>NZ_CP178731.1:0-5819572 GCF_047324165.1 Sodalis sp. RH22 | reverse complement strand
ATTTCTTTTTTCAAAATTACTTACACAGATATAAACATCAGTCATCGGTTGAAGCATTCTTTCCGCAAAAATATATATATTTTTTTTTGCCTTCGAGGTTGTCATTAAAAATGAAAAAGCATGAGGACAATACACAATTTTAGGCCTAAAAAAAGGTAATAAAAAAAATAGAACAACTCTACCTAGTATACCTGCAAATGTACTATGCAAATGTATTATATCAGGTTTAAATTTATAAACGGTCTTTGAGAAAGAATACAAAAAAGCTATTAACGAAAAAAGATTACGTTTTTCTCTTCTAAACGTAATAATATATTTTTTATTTATTCCTTGTAACTCATCTGACTGTAAATCAGGTATTAAACATTTTAAGTCAGATACTTCTTGCCATTCTAATTGAGAAATTACTAGTTGTGATAATACAGTAGCAACCCCCCCCTTTATCGTTTCTGCGGCATGTAGAACTTTCATTCCATCTCCTGTTGATTACTAATCAGTTTCCTTTCGTTTTTGTAAGCTTTTAGTCCCATTATTATAAAAAAACACAACGGGTAAAACGGAGATAAATGGCGTACATAACTACCGTAATCTGGTTCAAATATACTTTGTATTGTTGTGAAAGAGATTATTAAACAAGCAACTGCTCTCAGCAGTTTGGCTTCTGAATGCCCAATGCAAAAGGAAACAACTTTCCATAATCGAACAAACAAAAATATAATAAAAAAAGATATAACGAGGTAATAGGGAGAAAGTGCTAAAATCAATGGAATAGGAAACATTAACATCAACCATGTTATGAAGACATTAAGCCAACTGATAATTATCCCCCCCCCCCGGTATATAGCTGGTTATCATTGTATTTGTTTTCGCATTTGCATCTTGAGTTTCAATACGCATATCATTGATAATCGTTCTGAATCTATCAATATCAACACCTAGACCCACATGGAATGCAATTGCAAGCAAAAGTAAGAACACCAATACAACACACACTACCTGCCACGGTTTTTTTACGATGCCAAAAGCCATATACATCATCCAAAATTGGCAAACAAAAATAAACCAATACGAACGATAGAAATATCCATATGCCATTGCAAGGATAGACCATAATAACAAGCCTTTTATTCCTTTTTTAGCTAAAAATAAAAATGGCGCGATAACGAGCAAAACAATAAAATCCTTGCTAAGTAATGTCATATAGATGACAGACAGCATTAAATAAAACAGGTACATTCCCACTTCGAGTAATGTTATTTCCTTTGCCATAGATCTTTTCAAGGCAATGACAAAAAGATATACAATTATCAATGAAGAAATTAATGGAAAAATAAAAGAATATCTGTCAACTGAGAATAAATTGTAAAATGCGGCTGTGCTAGAAAAGGAATCTCCATGAGCAAAATCGCTACCAGATTTCATAAATGCATATATTGTATTAGCATCCCAAAAAAAATACTTTGGGAGGATATCTTCTTTTACTATAGCTAGCACCGGAAATAACATTAACAATATTAACCAAATTATAAAAGAAGAATGCGCATTGAATCTATATTTATTATTTTTACCAAATATGATGCTAATTTTTAGAGGTTTCATTTATGCCTCCAAATCTTTTTTTGCTTCGCTTATAAGATTATTAAATTGAGTTATTGAATGCTCATTTTCAATGAAGGCTATTGCAGCTTTACCCAACCTTTCTCTTTTTAACTGATTTTCAATGAGACTCTGAATGGCTGCAGCAGCTTCTTTACTATCTTTGACGAACAAACCATTTTGATCGTCAACTATATAATTTTTTAGTTCCCCCACTGACGTAACCACACAAGGAATTCCCGTGCTCATGGCTTCTAAAGTTGCAATACTTAGGCCTTCAAACTTACTTAACAGTAAATATATGTCGAAGTTAACCATATCATGTTGCCAGTTGTGTTTGAAGCCTTCAAAAATGATGTTATTATTTAATTTTCTTTCAAGGCTATAATTTTTGAGTTTTGCTTCAAGAGGTCCGTCACCGAAAAAATGCATTTGAACATTTAAACCCAATCGAGTAAGTATCTCAAGAGTATTAATACATTCGATATGATTTTTTTGTTCCGTAAGTCTTCCAATTACAGCGATTCTTATAGAAGTTCCAATATTATAATTTTCTTTTTTCGGATATAAATTGCTAGTTGAAAATAGAGGGACAATTTTAGTTTTTTTCTTATTGTCACCAAGTCTCATATGTAATGATTCCAAAGTTGCTTTAGAGTCACACCAGAAATAATCGGTCAAAAAATCACTGTATTTTTGTAAATAATAGGCGATCTTATTTTGAAAACAGATATTATGCTCGAACGTAATTAACTTGAACTTTTTTGTTAACCTAGCCAATCTCGCAACCATAACGGATTGCGAAAGTGAGCTAATAACTATATCAACCTTTTCTTTTATTATTAGTGTTCGGAGTTGAAAGGAATATGATAAAAGTCGTTTATTATTTATCTTATTTTTTTCGATAAAAATAAGTTTCTCTTTAAGGCGGAGTGATAATCTTTTTTCAAGATCGCTATTCGACTTAGATAAACATACTAATTTAAAGTCTACCTCATCAAATAGTCTGCTTTGTATCAATTTTTCTAGGCCTAGTTCTGCCCCACCAGGATCTAAATTATTAATGATGTAGATAACTTTTTTATAAGGTAAACGCATTCTTTCATCCCATACTCAAAATAGCAAATTGGCAATAAAATTATTGCCAATTGTGATTAATTATTTTTCATTGGCAGACTGATAAGAATAATTGTAATAGCCATACTCACCATAATAATTACTAGCTTTCTTGACTACGGAATTGAGAATCACACCTTTAATCTCGATACCGTTTTGTTCAAAACGAGTATAACTAATTTCAATCTCTTTAAGTGTGGTCAACGCAAAACGAGCTACTAACATAGAAGTTCCTGCATGATGACCAACAATTGCAGCATCCGTTACAGCAAGAATTGGCGGAGTATCAATTAAAACTAAATCATAATTTTGACTAGCCCAATTCATCAATTCTTCTAATTTTTGTGTCATTAATAATTCTGAAGGATTTGGGGGTACTACACCACGTGTTATTATATCGAAATTTGGAACCTTTGTACTTTTAACACTTTGCTGAAATGTGCATTGCCCAGATAACACATCAGATAATCCGTTTTTATTATCAACCTCAAGAAGTTCATGCGTATAGCCTTTGCGCATATCAGCATCAATTAAGAGCACTCTTTTTTGTGATTGAGCTATTACAACTGCCATATTTGTACAAATGAATGTTTTACCTATAGATGGGCTAGCACCTGAAACCATCATAATATTATTTTTAGCTTCAAGCATTGCAAAATGTAAGCTTGTTCTTAAACTTCTGACGGCTTCAATCGCAAGATCTGTAGGATTTCCAATTGCCAGTAATTCATTAGCTTTATGTTGTTTATTTATACTTCCCTTCCTTTGCATAGAAACAATGCGTTCACGGTCTTTCCTTTGTTGCCACTCTGATAAAGGAATGCTCGCATATACATTTATTCCTGCCGCCTCAAGGTCTGCTTGGTTTTCTATTCCTTTATGCAATATAGATTTTATTAAAATTATTAAACTGGAAAGTATTAATCCAATAAGTACAGAGGCTGCAATAATGATAGCAGTACGAGGACTAACAGCCCCTGGGAGCGTAACAGCCCGATCGACAATTCTGACATTGCCAACAGTACTTGCCTTACTAATATCCATCTCTTGTTGTTTATTTAGCAATTGCATGTAAATTTCTTGTGCAGATTGCATATCTCTTGTTAAACGTATAATTTCCTGTTGCGTTTGTGGCATACTATTTATACGTTTATTGAGCTTATCTTTTTCGTCTAACAACGTTTGCCGTTTTTCTAATAATGTCCGATATGCTGGATGGTCTTTTGTATAAAGTTTTGAAATTTCTGCTTCTTTGAATGTTAACTCATTCAACTGAGCGTCCAAATTTACTCCATTATCTAAAAGTGACTTCGCTTCCAAGTTTAAATCTACAGAGTCATTCTGCTGGCGAAATAAATTAAGTTTTCCTTCAGCACTATCCAGTTCCGCGCGAGCTTTAGGAACTTGGACATTCAAGAATTCTAAACTTTTTTCAGCTTCTTGTGATTTACGTTCAACATTTTGCAGAAGATAATTTTGTGCAATCCTATCGAGTGTTTTTTGGACGAGTACCGGATCTTCGCCTGTTAATGACAATTCTAAGACCCCAGTATCTTTCCCAGCATCTTCAATAATGATATTATTTTTTATAGTTTGAATTGCTGAAAGTTCTGGGATTTCTGATAGAGTGAATTCACTTTCTGGCTTAGCTTTTATGTCACTTATTAGTATTGAGAAATCTTTTTGATTAGCCAATAAACCAACTTGTCCATTCAAAATTAAGTCGTTTCCATTATACAATTCGTAATGGTTATCATCAATAACTTTTAGAGTCAGACTTGCATTCTGTAAATTGCTAGGTACATTGAGCCTTGAAAGCGCAATTTGGCCTGGATTCTCATTAATTAAGCGAGCCCAACCACGACCAAAGATTGGAAAGTATTTTTGCTGAATATTAATATTGAGTTTTAAATCATCTACTGTTTTCCCTAATACCAAACGTGACTGGATTAGTTCTATTTCGGCATCTGATGTTGGCTTGGCACTTGTTAAAAGACTATTAACGTTGTCAACGAGGGCACTACCGACATTTGTCTCAACCTGAACTAAGGCATCTGCCTTGTAAATTGGTGTGCTAAACATAACAACAATAATGCCTATGATAGTTGTCAAGGCAGTAACGCTTATAATAAACCATTTAAAGTCAATCAGCGTGCCGATAAGACGGCCAATATCAATCTCATCTGTATTTTCTTTGGCCATGACTGGTTGTTTAGTTTTTAGAGGCATTATAATCCCTGATTAGCTATTGATTTTTTCGACCCAATCTTGAGCAGCATGATCAAGTGAACGGTAAACGATATCGAATATTTCAGCATTTTTTCTATATGGATCAGCAATTTCCTCTCTAGCGTTCCAATGACCAAAGAGCATAATTTTGCCTTGTGCATCCGGTGCTAGTTTGAGCAGAGCGTCGATGTGTTTCTTTTCCATAACGAGTATAAGATCATGTTCACGACACATCTGTACAGAAATCTGCCTTGCTTTATGGCCCTCTAATGAAAGACCATATTTTTTAGCTATCATTGAAGCCATAGCATCTGCTTCATGGTCAACTAGCGCATGAATACCCGCTGAATTAATCGCTTTATCTGGAATATATTTTTTCAGCAGTCGTTCACCTATCGGGGAACGACATATATTACCAACACAAACGACAAGGATTTTATCGAACATCTATTAATTGTTCCACAAGCCTGCATTACGACCACCATCTGAGACGCTTCTGACGCCGGTAATTGTCGGCACCAGCTGTCCAACAACGCGGTTCCAACGCGTGATGGGCGCGGTAGTGACATAGACTATGTCATAAGGTTGTAACCTGAATTCAGTTCCGAGTATAAGAGATGTCGCGTCAGATAGATCAAGTTGATAGACATTCGCTAACTTTGTGCTACGTCCATCCGATTTAATGGGGCGAATTACAAATATGCCTGTCGCATCAGAGGTGGTTTGATTTAGACCCTCAGCATTACCTAAAGCTTCAGTAAGTGTCATCCCACTTCGATCCATCTTAAGCGTAGCTTGTTTGGTTACTTCACCCATAACAAACACTTTAAGATCGTCATTGCGCGGAATAAAAAGTATATCACCTGGATAGAGTAGGCGATTTTGTTGCAAATCACCGTTTTGCATTAGAGCCTGAAGTGATATAGATTGCTCTTTGCCATTATGTGTTAAAACTACATTTCGCCAATCAGCATCCGAAGTCAAGCCGCCGGCTTTATTAATAGCGTCTATTACTGTCATAGGAACATTGGTGATTGCTTGTTCACCCGATTTATTAACTTCACCAGTGACATAAGCCTTTTGTGACCTAAAGTTAGCAATACTTACATCAACTTGCGGACTTTCGATATACTGTGCTAACCGCCCGGATATCTCCGTTCTGATTTCTGACACAGTCCTGCCTGTGACTTTGACTTTACCTATGTAAGGATAAAAAATTGTGCCATCAGAATGCACCCAATTCCCTGCCTCACTGGCGCTGCGATAAGTCCCTGCCGGTGTGGTCAATTCAGGATGATCCCAAACGGTCACACTAAGGACATCACCAACACCAACTCTATACTCATAATTCTGTAACTCTTCATCTAGCAAACTATTGCTTTTAGCTATTACCGGCTTTGTTCTTAATTGCTCGATAAGAGACGGCGTCATGGGAAAAATATTAACATATTTGCCAATATCAAAATTTGAATCATCTGATTTTATTACAGTTTTTCCGCTTGTTGTCATGTTGGAACCAGGCACTACTGTACAGCCACCAATCAAGGTAATAGACACCAAAAGCGGCATCAACTTAAGTTTTGTTTTCATCATTGAGTTATCATCACTATCGCTGTTGCTCGGGTAAAAAGCGTGTCCATGTGTGGTAGCGCCTTACGCAAGTGTGTTAATGCCAAAAAAGCCCCAAAAGTTAGCGCTGTTCATCATTTTACTTCCCATGCCCTGCCTGTTCACCATCACGGTCTCACTGTGCAATGCACATCACTCAAGTCGCGTTATCACTAATTGACCAAAAATAGCAGATAAATTCAACTATAAACCTGATCATTCTGCACATATTTGATCAAGTATTCATTTATGCAAAGGTTCATCATCGCCTTACACCATGTTCAGCATAGAGAATAGCCGCTTCTATTGAGGAATGCTGGTTTTGTCAGCAAAAATCAGCAGAATTTCTTCTGAGTAACAAATTTATTTATCACTAAAGCTTTTACCCCATCGGCCGATACCAATGAACATTCAATTCCAGTCAAAGAATAGGTCATTTATTAGCCAATATTGCGACTTTGAATACTACCGCTAAACCGAAGCCATAGGCACATTGCCAAACGACGGCATTGTCATGACGCACACGTTTACCGGTTGACTGACCAGAGCACCGTTTGATTACCGTCCTGTTTGAGGCTGGCGGGTAGACTCGTGCCTGGGTTACGTAAAAACACGCTACCGCCCTTGGCTTGTAGCTACCAATGCACTGGTGGTCTTTTTTATCGGGTTCCGGTCTTTTTTGGGTCCAAAACTTCAGGGGTTCACGTGTTTTTGTGCGCGCTCAGTCACAAAACCGCACTTTCCATGCCTATCTTTTGACCAAAAACAATATAATTGGCACAACATATGCCTCATCATTGTTATACTAATTATTAATTATCTCTTTACAAGGTTTCGATGACCCCTGCGCCACGTTTTAGGAATAAGACTACCCTCAGGTTTGTTGCGCCAAGACGACAATTGCCTATAATTTCATCACTTCCGCGGTTTATGCTTGCGATCTGCTTGAGAAATAACAATTTCTTATCCAGCATACTCTTTGAGCGATGCGCATCCATTTAGCAGGTTATTAACATTAATAAAGCAACTAGATAATAACCAGTTTGAGTTAGTTCAACCTGCAAGTCAGTGATAGGTGTTGCATATTAATTAATGATGCTAATGTTTTGTCCATATATCATTTTTATCCCTTTGTAGCTCCATCACCTCTCTGTTATCGCCGCCGGATGTAATGATCGGTTGAGTTTTGCCGCGTTACCTCCCATCATTCCCCTGAGACAGTCTTTGATATAGGTAAAGTAACGATTATGGAATGGATCGCCGATCCGACGATTTGGGCAGGCCTGGCGACGCTTATCGTGCTGGAGCTGGTGTTGGGCATCGACAATCTGGTGTTTATCGCCATCCTGGCGGAGAAGCTGCCGCCGAGCCTGCGGGATCGGGCAAGGATAGTGGGCCTGGCGTTTGCGCTGCTGATGCGTTTGGTGCTGCTGGCGTCGATGTCCTGGCTGGTGTCGTTGACCGCACCGCTGTTTAGCGTCTCCGGACACCCCTTTAGCGCCCGCGACCTTATTATGCTGGCCGGTGGTGTGTTTTTGATCTTCAAAGCCACCATGGAGCTTAACGAGCGTCTGGAAGGCAAGGATGAAGAGACGCAGACACAGCGCAAGGGCGCGCGCTTTTGGCCGGTCGTCACGCAAATCGTGATCCTGGATGCGGTGTTCTCCATAGATTCGGTGATTACCGCGGTGGGCATGGTGGATCAGCTGGCGGTGATGATGGCGGCGGTGGCGGTGGCCATTGGCGTGATGATGCTGGCCAGCAAGACGCTGACCCGTTTTATCAACGCCCATCCCACCATTGTGATCCTGTGTTTAAGTTTTCTGCTGATGATTGGTTTTAGCCTGGTGGCGGATGGCTTTGGTTATCATATTCCCAAAGGCTATCTGTACGCCGCCATCGGCTTCTCGGTGGCCATAGAGGCGTTGAACCAGCTGGCGCAGTTTAACCGGCGGCGGTTTTTATCCTCCAGCGTGCCGTTGCGCCAGCGTACCGCCGAGGCGGTGCTGCGCATGCTGAACGGCAAACACGAAGAAGCGCAGCTGGATGCGCAGACCTCCTCTCTGATTGCCGACAGCGACGGCGAGGGCCAGGAGGTGTTTAACGAACAGGAGCGGCGCATGATTGAGCGGGTGTTGGGCATGGCCCAGCGCACCGTGAGCAGCGTGATGACCTCGCGTCATGATATCGAGCATATCGATTTGCGCGATCCGCCCGAGGTGATAATCCCGCTGCTGGAAAATAACCAGCATACGCGGCTGGTGATTACCGAGGACAGCGCGTCCAATGAGCCGTTGGGCGTGGTGCACGTTATCGACCTGCTAACCCAGCAGTTGCGCAATGAGCCGCTGAATCTGCGCGCGCTGATCCGCCAGCCGCTGGTGTTTCCCGAACAGCTGTCGCTGCTGCTGGCGCTGGAGCAGTTTCGCGAGGCGCATACCCATTTTGCGTTTATCGTCGATGAGTTCGGGTCGGTGGAAGGTATTATCACCCTGAGCGATGTGATGGAGACCATTGCCGGTAACCTGCCGCTGGAAAACGAAGAGATCGACCCGCGTCATGATATCGTGCAGCATGATGACGGCACCCTGACGGTGAATGGGTACCTGCCGCTGGAGGATTTGGTCGGCTATATCGGTATTCCGCTGGAAGAGCGGCGGGAATACCATACCCTGGCGGGATTACTGATGGAGCATACACAGGCGATCCCCAAGGAAGGCGATACCTTGAGTATTGATAATTACCTGTTTGAGATTCTGGAAGTAGAGAGCCACCGGATATTAAAGGTACGCATCACCCCCGAAACCTTACCTGAATACGAAGTCTGAGAATACGCGGCGGCGAGGGGGCTTAGCCATGACAAGCCTTAGCTCCCGCGTTCCGTTTATCCCCTGCCCCGTTACAGCTTATCCAGCAGTTTTTGCACGTTTTTGTTCTGCGGGTGATCCTGGTTTTTCTGCGCCCAGGCGTCCAGGCGTTTCTTTAGCTCGTCCTGCAAGCGGTCGCGCAGCAACTGGTCGACGTGCAGCTGATAGCTGAGGCTGTCCCAGGGGCCGTAGACGCGCAGCGGGATGGCGGTATTGACCAGCGCCTCGGTCAGCTGCGGCTCGCCTTGCCAGCCCTTGAGCACCCGGATATTGAGGTTCACGTCGCACTGCCTGCCGGGCAGGTCGAGCACGCCGGTGCCGGCCAGCGACATCAGGTCCGAGTCTCCCGCCAGATTGTTCAGCCGCAGATTGCCCCGCTCGAGCGTGGCGTCGGCGGTAAGCTGTTTTACCGCTGAGTAGGTCTCGTTGCGCTCTTGCGCCGTGACATTATTATTGGTGCGCTCGACGGCCCGTTGAATCAGCTGTTGGATATTCAATCCTTCCAGGCGGGCATCATCGAGCTGCATCCGGCCTTTGCCGCTCCAGTTTTCGGCAAAATCCCGGAAACTGAAGGTCTGCCCGGTCAATTGCCCGTCCACGGATAGCCGTCCGGTCAGGGTCTGCGGCAGGGCAAATGCCTGCAGCAGCGGTCCCAGCGCCACCTGTTTTAAGCTTGGGTTTAATTCAAAACGGGGCCTGGCGCCGGTGGTATCCACCGTGCCCGGCAGGCTGAATTCGCCGTCGCCCAGTTTTCCGCCCAGGGTATTGATCGACAGATGGCCGCGGCGGTTATCCGCCTGGGTTTTAAAGCCGGTGATATTGAGCCCGTGGTAGATAACCTGATCCGCCGTGAGGTTAAGCTGGCCGTTGAAATCATTCAATACCGCCAGCGGCTGTTCCTCTTTACCGATGGCGGCGATGACCGGCTTGGCGCTGTGGCGATGGCTTTGCGTGTCATTGCCGCCGCCGGCGTTGATGCCCAGCAGCGTGTCCAGGTTCAGGCGCTTGGCGGTGAGGTCGAGCTGATAAACCGGCGCGTCGCCCAGTTTGGCGCTGGCCTGGCCCGCCAGCTCGCTGTCGTTGGCGCTGAAGGACATGTTGCTTAATTCGACGGTCTGGTTGGTGGCGGAATAGTCGGCGCTGAATTTACCCTGCCCTTTGATGCCCTCGGCCGGTAACCCCTGGCCGTGGAGTTCATAGTTAAAACGGTCAAGGCTGGCGGCCAGCTGGCGTGGGTAATGGCTCAGGTCAGCTTTGCCGCTGAGGGAGACCGCCACGTCGCGCTGATCGCGGTTAATGCGGCTGGAGAAGGTGATATTGGCCAGCCGCGCCGCCGTTTGCTCCACATCCAGGTTGAAATCGCGCAGGTTGATTTGTTCGTTTGGCTCCCGTTGCCAGACAAGCAGGCTGTCGGTCACCTTTAAACTGGCGATATCGTAGGACCATCCTGAGTGCGGCGCCAGGTCGGGCGTGCCGGCGGGCGCAATGGGCGCATTTTCCGGCCGGCGGGCTTCGCTGTCGGGCGTGATGGTAATGACGGCCCCCTTCAGCAGTACCTGTTTTACCGAGAGCTGATGGGACAGCAGCGGCCAGAGCTGGACATCAAGGCGCATATTTTCGGCGCTGACCACCGGCACGGCGGCGCCGGGCGCGGTGAGCGTCATGCGTCCGGCCAGGATGCTGAGCTGCGGCCAGACGTGCCAGCGCAGATCGCCGTCCAGGCGCAGCCGGTAGCCGCTGCGCTGCTCAACCTTGGTGACCATATAATTACGAAAGTCATTGGGATTGATCAGCAACACCAGCGCAGTCGTGCCTGCCACCAAAACCGCCAGCAAAATAACCAGCGTCGTCAGAAATCGTCTCATGCCATCCTCAAATAAGTCTGCGCCATACAGTTCGTCTGACGGAATTAATCCTCATCAATCCGGCTGGCCACCGCGCCCTGTTGGTTGCGGTACTTGGCATCCTCGCGGCGATTATACGGCCGCGCGGCATGGCCGCTCAGCGGCTCGAAACTCAGCGCGCCGATAAGCATGCCCGGACGCAGCGCCAGCGGCAGCTTACCTGAATTATAGAACTCCAGCACGATCCTACCCTGCCAGCCGGGATCGATGCGGTGCGCGGTCACATGCACCATCAGCCCGAGGCGCGCCAGGGACGAGCGGCCGTCCAGCCAGCCGACCAGGTTATCCGGCAGGGTGACGGATTCAAGGGTGACCGCCAGCGCCAGTTCGGCGGGATGCAAAAAGAAGGCGCCGCCTTCCGGCAGCACGATTTCATCGCTCATGACGCGATCGAGCGCGGCCGAGACTTCTTCCTTAGGGCCGCTGAGGTCGATAAAGGCCGCGGTATGGCCCTGGAACACCCGGAATTGATTGCCCAGGCGCACATCGACCGTGGCGCCGTTAATCCGTTCCACCGGCGGACGTGGGCTGATATCCAGCCTGCCGTCGTCCAGCCAAGCTTCAATATCGCTGTCGCACAGTCTCATCGTTATTTCTCCATAAGCGTTCTGGGGGTCGTAGCGCCGGCGGCGCCGTGAACCCTACCCGCCTGCGTTAGGGGGATTATTCAAAAAACTGACTGATTTTTGCCTTCAGGATATCGATGGCAATACGGTTCTTTCCCCCGCGGGGTACAATAATATCGGCGTATTGCTTGGAAGGCTCGATAAACTGCAGGAACATCGGGCGTACCGTTTTCTGATATTGCTCCATCACCGAATCCATGGCGCGGCCCCGTTCGTTGACGTCGCGCTTCATGCGCCGCAACAGGCAGATATCCAGCGGGGTATCGACGAAAATCGAAAAATTCATTTCCGTGCGCAGCCGCAGGTCGGTCAGCAGCAGTATGCCTTCCAGGATAATCACCTTCTTGGGACGCAGATGGATGGTCTCAGGCCGGCGGGTGTGCTCGACATAGCTGTAGACCGGCATTTCGATGGCCTGGCCCGCCTTGAGCATCTGCAGATGCTGGAACAGCAGGCTGTGATCCATGGCGCTGGGATGATCATAATTGGTCTTGACCCGCTCGCTCATGGTCAGGTGGCTTTGATCCTGATAATAGCTGTCTTCTGGGATAATGCCGATATGTTCGTCGCCGACCTGCTCACAAAGTTCCTGGTACAACGTGCTGGCTATCAGGCTTTTCCCGGAGGCGGAGGCGCCGGCGATGCCGATAATGACGCACTGGTGAGGCTTGTCAGTCATACAATAAATGGCCTGGTGTTATAAAGATGAAGGGCTGCGCCGGGGCGCATTTGACGCGGCAATTATAGAGTGCGGGAGAAACGGATGCCAGCAATAGCGTTTATCTGACGTGGCTTTACGCGGTTTAGACCGATGATTACCGCGATTTATGTCACACTTTTAAGATAATTCATGCTGGAGAGGGGCCGGAAGTTTGCGTAAGGTATATACAGCGGCATTTTTAATCTACTTTCGAGCGGTATTGGATGAATTGGCATTGGTTGACGTTTTTTGGCGATAGCATGCTGTTGCTGCCCTGCGCGGTTATTATCGTTATGTTGCTGCTGTGGAAAGCCGATACCCGGCGCACCAGCCTGCAGTGGCTGCTGCTGTTCGCTACCGCGGGCGCCGTGGTCGTGATATCGAAACTGGCTTTTATGGGCTGGGGCGTCGGCAGCAGAATGTATGATTTTACCGGTTTCAGCGGCCATTCGGCGCTCTCCGCCAGTATCTGGCCGGTGATGATCTGGATTTTGACCAGCCGCGCCTCCCGCGGCTGGCGGCTGGCGGCGGTGTGTTTCGGTTATCTGCTGGCGCTGGCCGTGGGATTTTCCCGCGTGATTATTCATGCCCATTCGGTTTCCGAGGTGATCGCCGGGCTGGCGCTGGGTTTTACCATCAGTACCTCGTTCCTGCTGATGCAGTATTCCCGCCGGACCGCTATCCGCCCCCTCTCCTACGGGCAACTGAGCGCGGTGCTGCTGCTGCCGCTGCTGCTGGTCGTCCAGGGGAAAAAAGCGCCGACCCAGGGATTGCTGGAGCAGATAGCCTTGACGGTGGCGCCCATCGAGCGGGTGTATACGCGCGCGGATTTGCACGGCAAGGGGCGGCTGGCGTTGCCGGATACCGTGCAGATCACCCCGCAGTAAGCCCTTTATCCGCTATGAAGCCCATGGCCGCATCGCCCTGGGCGGCCTGTTGCAATGCCGTTTATTCCACGTGTTCTCAGCATGAAATGCGGCTTTCATGCCACCTCGCCCGCCGACGCTGCAGCGGCGGCAGGGTATTTCACGTTCCCTTCTGGGATATCGGCGCGCCGTTTCATTCTTCTTCCCTGTTTATGCCTGTTCGCATCCCAGGAATTCCCCGCTGGTAATTAAATCGTGATCCGCTTCAAATTTTTATCATGAGGTGATAGATCGTCGATGGAACCGGTTCCATACTCTTCTCAGCGTATTTGCCGCGCCGGCTGCCAGGTTAGCCCTGTCCGCGCCCGCCCGGATGCCACCCTGTATTGATGTCTTGAGGAGTATCTTTTATGTCCAGCAACCCTATTCCTACTGACTACGACCAGACCCTGGACGTGGTGACCTTCGGCGAAGCGATGGCCATGTTTGTCGCCACCGCCGGCGGCGAATTGCACACGGTGAGCCAATATGTCCGCCGCGCGGCCGGCGCCGAACTGAATGTCGCTATCGGCCTGGCGCGCCTGGGGCTGAAATCCGGCTGGGTGAGCCGTCTGGGCAACGATTCTTTCGGACGTTTTATTCTGGATACCCTTGATGCGGAGCAGGTGGACCGCCGTGCGGTCACCCTGGATGCGGCCTACCCTACCGGCTTTCAGCTGAAATCCAAAGCGGAGGATGGAACCGATCCCACCGTTGAGTACTTCCGTAAGGGCTCGGCCGCCAGCCGGCTCTCCACGGCGGATTTTGATGAGCAATACTTCGGCGGCGCCCGGCATCTGCATCTCAGCGGCGTGGCGGCGGCGCTGTCGCCGGAATCTTATCAGCTGGCCGCCCATGCGGCGCAGTGGATGAGGCAGCGCGGCAAGACTATCTCCTTTGACCCTAACCTGCGCCCGGTGTTATGGCGCTCGCGGGAAGAGATGGTATCCCGCCTGAATGCGCTGGCGTTCAGCGCGGATTATGTGCTGCCGGGAATTAAGGAAGGCCTGATCCTGACCGGCCACGAAAGTCCTGAGGCGATTGCGGATTTTTACCTGGCGCACGGTGTGCGGGCGGTGGTGATCAAGACCGGCGCGGACGGCGCGTATTATAAAACCGACGCCGGTGCTGAGGGCGTGGTGCCAGCGGTGCGGGTGGTTAACGTGGTGGATACCGTGGGTGCCGGCGACGGTTTTGCGGTGGGCGTGGTTAGCGCCCTGCTGGAGGGGCTGACGCTTGATAAGGCGATTGTGCGCGGCAACCATATCGGCGCGCTGGCCATCCAGGTTATCGGCGACAGCGAAGGATTGCCGGATCGCCGGCAGCTGGCGCGGGCCATGGCGGATAGTACCGCCGGCGCACTGACGGCGTAAAGGACGTCACCAGACCGCGCGACACGCCGTGCGGCTGCCGGAGGTAATGCACCTGCGGGTCAAACCGGCCCCACCGTCGCGCCCCTGCCGCCGGGCAGGCGCCGCTGTGCCCCGGGAGCTGCCCGGGGCACAGACATACGGCTCCGTCCGGCAATCCGGGCGCGGCTGATAACCAATTGCAAAAGGAATCGTTATGAAACCCAACGTCGTCCTGTATAAAACCATTCCCGCCGATCAACTGGCGCGGCTGCAGGCTGCTTTTAACCTGACCCGATTCGACAGCATCACCGACGCCAACCGGCAAGAGGTCATAGCCGCCCTGCGCAACGCACAGGGCCTGATCGGCGCCAGTCATCCCATCGGCAACGAATTGCTTGATGCCGCGCCCGGATTGCGCGCCATTTCCACCATTTCGGTGGGCTATGATCAGTTCAGCGTGCCGGAACTGACGCGCCGGGGCATTACCCTGATGCATACCCCGGGGGTATTGACCGAAACCACCGCCGACACCATTTTCACCCTGATCCTGACCAGCGCCCGGCGCGCCGTGGAGCTGGCGGAGCTGGTGAAGCGCGGGGAATGGCGGCGCAGCATCGGCGAGGAATATTACGGCACCGACGTCAACGGCAAGACCATCGGCATCCTCGGCATGGGCCGTATCGGGTATGCGGTGGCCAAACGCGCGCATCTGGGATTCGGCATGCCGGTGATGTATTACAATGATAAGGTGAACGAACAGGCGGAGAGCTTGCTCCATGCCCGCCGCGCTACCCTGGATCAGGTGCTGGCCGAGGCGGATTTTGTCTGCGTGGTGCTGCCGCTATTGCCGGAAACCGAGAAATTGATCGGTTACGCCGAAATCAGCAAGATGAAGCCGGGCGCCATCCTGATTAACGGTTCGCGCGGTAAAATCATCAATGAGCCGGAGCTGATACGCGCCCTGCAAGACGGCGTGATACGCGGCGCCGGGCTGGATGTGTTCGAGCAGGAGCCGCTGCCGGCCACCTCGCCGCTCCTGGCGCTGCCCAACGTGGTGTCGCTGCCGCATATCGGTTCGGCAACGCATGAAACACGCCACGCCATGGTGGCCTGCGCGGTGGACAACCTGATTGCCGCGCTGGCGGGCGATGTGACTCAAAACTGCGTTAATCCTGGGGCGTTGCGCAACGTGGCAGCTACTGGCAATGAATTTCAGTGAATGTAACGGCAATCCCGATCAATCCCCGCCCCTGGCGGCGGGGCAACTGGCCGTCACAGCCAGGGATTTAATAACGTTACGCCGGTTAATCCGAAATCTTTCGTGTTGCGGGTAACAAGCGTAAGACGGTTCGTTATGGCGGTTGCCGCGATTAATGAGTCCGTCATACATTTAGGGTCAGGGACAGGCATTTTGGCACAGCATAGCGCTACAGCGGCATCAACTGCCAGGATCCTGTCATGAAAACCTTTTATTACTGTATGCTCAAACCAAGACCGCAATTTGACCGCTTGCGTTAAATCTTTCCTTTCTTTTAGTAAGATACCTTTTTCAATTTCCATAATAACTAATGCGGAAGTATACATTTCATAGTGTTCGTTACTTGCCGCCCATTCCCTGACGTTGGAATCAGCTTTATCCCCCTTAAAAAGCTCGGATATCACATTGGTATCTAACAGAAACATATTAAAACTCAACAGGCCTTGCTTGAATGTGTGCGCGTTCCGTTTCCAGATCGAACGATTCACCATCGGGGGGAGACAGCGCGTCAAGAATACTTTTACGCCCCCCCGTGATACTGCGGTAGGCTTCTTCGCTCAGCAGAACATGGGTTATTTTGTTGCGGGATTTTATAAACACCGGACCTTTGACAGCATCCCGTTTTGCTTTGGTAATGTTTTGATTGAGTTCCCGACTTGATATGTAGGTTACGCTCATCTTATCACCCCCTCATAACACAGCGTATGTAGTAACATTACTACATTACCGTTACCCGGGCAAGTAAGGAAGATAGCCTCACCGGCGACGTCAAGGGCAGGAACCGTTGGTCCGGCACGTCATCCATTTTTATCACCCCGTGCCGGCCATAACACATAAGCAGGATTATTCTGCCCTTATAATGCCTTAAACGCGATCTCGGTGGGGATAACCTCGCCCTGCCAGTACAGCTGCGCCGCCACCTGTCCCGCCAGTTGGCGGTAGAGCTCGGTGAACTCGCTGTCCGGCCGGCTGACCACCGTCGGCTGGCCACGGTCCAGATCTTCGCGCAGGCTGATATGCAGCGGCAGTTGCCCCAGCAGCGCGCAGTGGTACTGCTCGGCGAGTTTTTCGGCGCCGCCGGTGCCGAAGATGGCCTCCAGGTGACCGCAGTGGCTGCAGATATGCACGCTCATGTTTTCCACGATACCGAGCACCGGCACGCCGACCTTTTCAAACATCACGATACCTTTGCGCGCGTCGGCCAGCGCGATATCCTGCGGCGTGGTCACCACCAGCGCGCCGGTGACCGGGATATTCTGCGCCAGCGTCAGCTGGATATCGCCGGTGCCCGGAGGCATATCCAGCACCAGGTAATCCAGCTCCGGCCACAGGGTGTCGTTAAGCAGTTGCAGCAGCGCCTTGCTGGCCATCGGCCCGCGCCAGACCATGGCGTTATCTTCCGTTACCATATACCCGATGGAGTTGGTAGCCAGGCCGTGCGCCATGATGGGGGCCATATGCTGGCCGTCCGGCGACGTGGGGCGTTCCTCGGTGGTGCCGAGCATGGCGGGAATCGACGGGCCGTAGATATCCGCGTCCAGCAGGCCGACGCGGGCGCCCTCGGCGGCCAGCGCCAGCGCCAGGTTAACCGCGGTGCTGGATTTGCCGACGCCGCCCTTGCCGGAGCTGACGGCAATCAGGTTGCGCACGTTTTTTACCCCGGGTTGATCCTTAACCCGCTTGAGCGTGGCGATATTGTGGGCCAGCGTCCAGTCGATGGCCCGCGCCCCGGTGACGCGCAGCAGGTCCGCGCTGGCGGATTCCTTCAGCTCCTCAAAGGCGCTGTGCCAGGCGAAGGGCATGATAAGTTCGATATGCAGCGTGCCGTCCAGCAGCGCGCAGTGGTTCAGCGCCTTGAGTTCGGCCAGGCCGCGTTTGAGCGTGGGGTGCTTGAAGCGGGCGAGCACCTTGGCGACCTGGGCGCGCAGCACCTCGGGAGTAGACTGTTCGGGTGATGGAGGATTCATCACGGCTCCTTAATTTCTCATTCTGGGGGTGGTAACCGATGCCCATAGCATAACAGAACTGGCGGCGCTTGTTTACGTGAGGTGTCGCTATCGGTTACCATCGAAACTCTTTATTTCATCTGATAAAAGCACATTCCCAACATGACTCAAGTCGCGAAAAAAATATTGGTAACCTGTGCGTTACCATACGCTAACGGTTCAATTCATCTCGGCCATATGCTGGAGCATATCCAGGCAGATATTTGGGTCCGTTTTCAGCGAATGCGCGGCAATCAGGTTTATTTCATCTGCGCCGATGACGCGCACGGCACGCCGATCATGCTTAAGGCCCAGCAGCTCGGCATCGCGCCGGAAAAAATGATCGATGAAGTGAACCAGGAGCATCAGAAGGATTTTGCCGGTTTCGGCGTCAGCTATGATAACTACCACTCGACGCACAGTGATGAAAACCGCGAGCTGTCGACGCTGATTTACCATCGGCTGAAAGATAACGGCTATATCAAGACCCGCACCATTTCCCAGCTGTTCGACCCGGAAAAAGAAATGTTCCTGCCGGACCGGTTTGTCAAGGGCACCTGCCCGAAGTGCAAATCCCCCGATCAGTACGGCGACAACTGCGAAGTGTGCGGCGCCACCTACAGCCCGACCGATTTGATCGATCCTAAATCGGCGGTGTCCGGCGCCACGCCGGTGATGAAGGAGTCGGAACACTTCTTCTTCGACCTGCCGGCCTTCAGCGATATGCTGAAAGCCTGGACCCGCTCCGGCGCGCTGCAGGAGCAGGTGGCCAACAAAATGCAGGAATGGTTTGAATCCGGCCTGCAGCAGTGGGATATTTCCCGTGACGCCCCCTACTTCGGCTTTGAAGTGCCTGATGCGCCGGGCAAGTATTTCTACGTCTGGCTGGACGCGCCCATCGGTTATATGGGGTCGTTCAAGAACCTGTGCGACAAACGCGGCGACATTGATTTCAACGAATACTGGCGCGTGGGTTCCGATGCCGAGCTGTATCATTTTATCGGCAAGGATATCGTCTATTTCCATAGCCTGTTCTGGCCGGCGATGCTTGAAGGCAGCGATTTCCGCAAGCCGACCAATTTGTTTGTCCACGGCTATGTGACGGTGAACGGCGCCAAGATGTCGAAATCGCGCGGTACCTTTATTAAGGCCAGCACCTATCTTAAGCATCTTGACGCGGATTGCCTGCGTTATTATTACGCCGCCAAGCTGTCGTCGCATATCGACGACATCGACCTGAACCTGGAAGACTTCGTCCAGCGGGTTAACGCCGATATCGTCAATAAGGTGGTTAACCTGGCCTCGCGCAACGCCGGTTTTATCGCCAAGCGCTTTGACGGCCGTCTGGCCGATACCCTGGCCGACCCGGCGCTGTACCAGACCTTTACCGATGCCGCCGTCGGCATCGCCGAAGCGTTCAACGCCCGTGAATCCTCGCGCGCCATCCGCGAAATCATGGCGCTGGCCGACCTGGCCAACCGCTATGTGGACGAGCAGGCGCCCTGGGTGGTGGCGAAAGCGGAGGGACGCGAGGGGGATCTGCAGGACATCTGCTCAATGGGCATTAACCTGTTCCGCGTGCTGATGACCTATCTCAAGCCGGTGCTGCCGTCGCTGGCGGAACGCGCCGAGGCGTTCCTGAACGTGCGGCTTGACTGGGACGGCATCCACACGCCGCTCACGGGCCATAGGGTTACGACCTTCAAGGCGCTGTTCAGCCGTATCGATCCCGCGCACGTGGCGAATATGGTTAACGAATCCAGGGAAGAAGCGGATGCCGCCGGCGCCAAGACCGCCGTCGCCGGTCCGCTGGCGGATGAGCCGCTGCTTGAGACCATCGCCTTTGACGATTTCGCCAAGGTGGATATGCGCATTGCGCTTATCAAGCGCGCCGAGCTGGTGGATGGATCGGATAAGCTGCTGAAGCTGACGTTGGATATCGGCGGCGAAACCCGCCAGGTGTTTTCCGGCATCCGCGCGGCCTATCCCGATCCGCAGGCGCTGGAGGGCCGCCTGACGGTGATGGTGGCCAACCTGGCGCCGCGCAAGATGCGTTTTGGCGTTTCCCAGGGCATGGTGATGGCGGCGGGACCGGGCGGCAGCGACATATTCCTGCTTAGCCCCGACGCCGGCGCCCTGCCGGGCATGGCGGTTAAATAATTCCTTAAGGCAAGGCATATAACCGGGCCGCCAGAGTTTGCGGCGGCCCGGTAGGTTTTCCGTGTAAAAAACCCCGCTTGGCAGCAGCCTAATACCTTCATTTCGTTATCAATTTAACTCCACATGGTGAGCAATTTAGATTAAGGTTGGGTGTACGCCTTATTATTTATCATGAGAAAATTGGTCATGAAAGGATTCCCGCCCATTATCCGGCTGTTGTTAATCACATCGTTAATATTAACCATCGGCCGCGGGCTGACGCTGCCGTTTATCGCCATCTACCTGTCCATGCAGGGCGGCATGCCGCCGGGAAAAATCGGCCTGGTGCTGGGTATGGGGCTGACGCTGGGCATTATCTTTAGCCTGTATGGCGGCTATCTGGTGGACCGGTTTAATAAAAATCGCCTGATTATTTGCGCCATCATGGTATTTGCCCTGGCGTTTTTTCTGCTGCCGCTCGGCGGGGGCGCTTTGTTGCCGATGATTATACTGGTGGCGCTGATTAATTCGGCGTACAGCCTGTACTCCATTACCCTGAAGGCCAGTATTGCCGAATGGCTGACCGTTGAGCGGCGCATCAAGGCGTTTTCCGCTAATTACACCCTGATCAACGTCGGCTGGGCCATCGGCCCGCCGCTGAGCGTGTTATTGGCGAAAAGCAGCGCCGTGCTGCCGTTTTATTTATCCGGCGTCCTGGCCGCCGCGGCCACGCTGACCCTGGCAATGCTGCTGCCGCGCTATGGCCGCCCGCCGGCCCGGGCGGATGATAACGTGGCGGCGGTAACGGAAAAAATCAACTTCCGTACGACCCTGGACGTGCTGCGCCACGATAAGCGGCTGATCTTTTTTACTCTGGGCGGCGCACTCGGCAGCCTGGTATGCAGTCAGTTCGCCAGCTGTATTTCGCAATACCTGATGGTGGAGTTCGACGCTGTGTTTGCTTATCGGGTGGTGGGGATTATTCTGCCGGTCAACGCCGCTATCGTCATCACCCTGCAATATGCCGTCAGCCGTAATATCCGCCGCGAGACCCTGATGCCGTGGCTATTACTGGGCAGCCTGTTTTTTATTATTGGCCTGCTGGGCTTTATGCTGGCGGGCAATGCCCTGCCGCTATGGATGATCGCGGTTGCCCTGTTTTCGCTGGGGGAGATTATTATTATCCCGGTGGAATACATGTTTATCGACTTTATCGCGCCGGCGCATTTAAAAGGCAGTTATTACGGCATGCAAAACCTGGGTAATCTCGGTGGCGCCGCCAATCCGCTGCTCACCGGCGCCATCCTGACCTATGCACCGCCGGTCTCGCTGTTTATGGTCTTGATACTTGCCACGCTGCTTAGCCTGTGGTTATTCCACCGCGGGTTTCACCACACCCGCCGCGCCGCCGTAACAACACATTCTTTGTGATTGCGTCCCGGTCTTTGGCCGGGAGAGTGAAGAAAGCACGTGATTATCCGCCCGCCAGACCGCGCGGGCAGGCCGCAATTGAATGGTCCAGAGCTATAGCGCGGTTTTAAAGCCGGCATACAGCACGGCGACGACGGGGTTTTGTTTGCGGCATGGTTTATATTGCCTTGGGGAGGGCGTTTGCGGCATGATCTATGTCGCCCCGAGGGGGTTTCGCTTGCCATGCGTGAGGTGTTCATAGGTATTGCCGGGCGCCGGCAAGCGACAAAGAGGCCGTACCGCGACGGCCTCCTTGACCTCCGCGCGCCCGGCAGATCGCGCGTCGCTGCGCGATGCCTTCCGCCGCCAATGCCCCCGTGATGCACCGGCCCGGTTAGCGCTCCCGGCGCCACCGGGCCTTTCGCCGCTCCCGGCGGCTCATGCCGGGGTCACAGGCGCCGTCAGCGCGCTTTATGCCGGTCCACATGTCGCTGTTGGCCATGCGTTTTATGAAGTGGCTGCGGCGCTGTTGCTTAGGATAGAGACTGGCGTCGGGATGGGATTGACCATTATGGGAGGCAATGACTATGGAATGCAGCTGACACAGCGAAAAGTTGGACATACAGTCATACAGTCATGCAGTCATGCAGTCATGCAGTCATGCAGTCATGCAGTCATGCAGTCATGCAGTCATGCAGTCATGCAGTCATACAGTCATACAGTCATGCAGTCATACAGTCATGCAGTCATACAATCATGCAGTAAGGCGTTCATCATTCAACTTTATGCTTAAGTTTTAACAGTAAGCATTAAGCATTAAGCCATTAGCCATCAAACTGTAAGCTTTAGCGCAAAATGAATACCGATACCTTTCCCGGTAAGTGCATGCCGCAAGAAACCCAAAAACGCTATTTTACTCACAGGCGGTGGTGTTGACCTGGTGCCGGCATAGAGTGCGCCGGCGGCGCACATCGCGGCTGGATGAGCCGCCGGGAGCGGCGAAAGCTAAGGGCCGCGCCGGGAGCGCGTCCCGTGCGGTCCAAAAGCCGGGATGGGTGATGCCGGGAACCGCGCAGCGGCGCACGATCTGCCGGAAGCCCGGGGTCCCGGGGCGGGGGCGACTGCCCGCCCCGGGTCGATTGCCCGCACGGTGCGGCATAAAAATCCGCCTCGCATGGCAAGCGAAACCTTCTCCCATGCCAACAAACGCGCCCGCCCAAGCAAAACCTTCCCCCATGCCAATAAACGCGCCCGCCCAGGCAAAACCTACCCCCATGCCAACAAACGCGCCCGCCCAGGCAAAACCTTCCCCATGCCGATAAACTCGCCCGCCCAGGCAAAACCTACCCCCATGCCAACAAACGCGCCCGCCCAGGCAAAACCTACCCCCATGCCAATAAACGCGCCCGCCCAGGCAAAACTTACCCCCATGCCAACAAACGCGCCCGCCCAGGCAAAACTTACCCCCATGCCAACAAACGCGCCCGCCCAGGCAAAACCTTCCCCCATGCCGATAAACGCGCCCGCCCAGGCAAAACCTTCTCCCATGCCAGTAAACACCCCTAGGCAAGCTCAACCCCCTGCCCAGCCGTAGTCCCGCCAACCGCAATGCCCCTTAAATTACCCCGCTCCTGACCAGCGCGCTCCTTACCTTCTCCTTCAGCTCTTCCGTAAGCGGCGACGCCGGCCAAAGCGAATTCACCGAAATATCCACCCCGGTCAGCTTAATGGCGTATTTCACCACGTTATAGAACGGCAAATCATAATTATACAATTCCGGAATATACGACAGGCTCTGCTGCAGCTTGACCGCCTGGGCATAATCCTGTTCCTGCCAGGCCCGGTAGATGCCGCAGGTCAACTGCGGGGCAAAATTCGCGCTGGCCGGAATACAGCCGTCGCCGCCGAGTATCAGGGTGCCGAACAGATATTCGTCATAGCCGGAAAATACGGCAAAATCCGGACGCACGGGTTTAACCGCGTGGATGGTTTCCCGAATATGGTTAAGGGTATCCACCGTATCCTTGAGGCCGACGATATTCGCGCAGGTCTCCGCCAGGCGACGGATCACCGCCACCGGAATCGATTGGCCGGTCAGCCCCGGGAAGTTATAGATGATAATCGGCAGGCTTAGCGCGTCGGACAGATGCTTATAATGCAGATAGAGGTTTTCCTCGCTCAGCGGATTGTAAAACGGATTTACCGCCACCACCCCATCGGCGCCAATCTTCTGTGCGTGCAGGCCGTAACGGATGGCCTCGCGGGTACCGGAATGGGCAATGCCGATTAAAACCGGTTTACGCTTGTTGACGTAATTAACGCAGAACTCCGCCGTCTGCAGGCGCAACGCTTCCGACATATGGGCAAACTCACCGGCGCTTCCCAGGAAAAACAGGCCGTTGACGTCAGAGGCAATCAGACTGTCCAGCAGTTTCGCCATGCTGTCTTCATCGAGTTGCTCATCGGCGGTAAAAAGGGTGGGAACGGGCGGAATAACACCATAAAAACGTGGAATAGCCATAGTAAAAACCTCTTCTGATCGCAAACACGCCTGACGAGGATCCTTCGTCGGCAAATGAATCTACTTTGTTAACAGTTTGGCCGGGAGATTGCCGTGCGATAAGTCATACATTTAAATCCGCCTTGGTCACGGCACGATTTTTACCGGCATAGCTGATAAGCTGGCCCGGTCATTTCATCGGACGAACCGTGAGCGGTGGCACGGTGTCAGAATTAATTGTATGATAAACGCGATTAGAAATAAGGTTGAGATAATGCGCAATATCATCGTAAACGGCTGGGCCTTTATTCGCGCCTTTGCCTTGATTTACCTGTGCCTGTTCGTCGGTGATTTCCTTTCCACGCTGTTGCCGATTACCATTCCGGGCAGTATCCTGGGCATGCTGATCCTGTTTATCCTGCTCTGTCTGCAACTGCTGCCGCCGTTATGGCTCAAGCCCGGCTGTCATCTGCTGATCCGCTATATGGCGTTGTTGTTCGTGCCGATAGGCGTGGGCGTGATGAACTATTACCACGAGCTGTCGTCGCAGTTCGGCCCGCTGGTGGTGTCTTGCGTTATCAGTACCCTGATTGTCATGGTGGTGGTGGGCTATAGCTCGCATTACATCCACCGTGAACGTCCGGTGGCCGGCCAGCCGCGCCCCCCTGAGGATCAATAATGTTAGCCAATTTCTGGTGGTCGCTGCCGCTTACGCTTGCGGTATTTTTTGGCGCCAGGCGGCTGGCGGCGAAATTTCGCATGGCGCTGCTCAATCCGCTGCTGATTTCCATGGTGGTGATTATCCCGCTGCTGTTGCTCACCGGCATTCCCTACGCGCGTTATTTTGCCGGCAGTAAAATTCTCAACGACCTGCTGCAACCGGCGGTGGTGGCGTTGGCCTTCCCGCTGTATGAACAACTGCACCAGATCCGCGCGCGCTGGAAATCCATTATCAGCATCTGTTTTGTCGGCAGCGTTACCGCCATGGTCAGCGGCACCGCCATCGCGTTGTGGATGGGCGCCACGCCGGAGATTGCCGCCTCGATCCTGCCTAAATCGGTGACCACGCCGATTGCCATGGCGGTGGCGCAGTCCATTAACGGTATTCCGGCCATCAGCGCGGTATGCGTGATTTTTGTCGGTATCCTGGGCGCGGTATTCGGCCATACGCTGTTCAGGCTGCTGGGTATCACCACCAAAGCCTCCCGGGGCCTGGCCATGGGCACCGCGTCCCATGCGCTCGGCACCGCCCGCTGCGCCGAGATGGATTTTCAGGAAGGCGCGTTCAGTTCCCTGGCATTGGTGATCTGCGGCATTATCACCTCGCTTATCGCGCCGTTCCTGTTCCCGCTGCTGCTGCGGGCGTTCGGCTGATCTCGCCGCGCCGGCATCCGTCCGGGCTGATGCGATAATTTGCTTGACCCGGCCGCCGCCGGCAACCGCCAGGCCGCACGATAAGATATTGATCATATTTATTTAAGCCTACAACGTCTAAAATGATCCCATAATAAATGCTCAGGGAATCATTATGCACGCACGGTTTACCCCCTCACTGGACGCCCTGGCACCGGCCCTGCGGTCCGCGCTGGCGCATGAACTGGACCAGGCCGATTTCAGCGGCTGGCTAAGCGCCGCCCAGGCCGCCAGCCTGATGCGGGCCGGCGGGATGGACGAAGACGCCTTATGCTTCGCGCTGCTGCCCCTGGCCGCCGCCTGCGCCCTGGCGCCGGTCTCGCGGTTTAATGTCGGGGCGGTGGCGCGCGGCGTTAGCGGCAACCTCTATTTCGGCGCCAATATGGAATTTATCGGCGCGCCGCTGCAGCAAACGGTGCATGCCGAGCAAAGCGCCATCAATCATGCCTGGCTGCGCGGTGAAAAACGCCTGCGCGGCATCAGCGTCAACTACACGCCATGCGGCCATTGCCGGCAGTTTATGAACGAGCTGAACAGCGGCACCGACCTGATGATTTACCTGCCCGACCGTTCGCCCGCCACGCTGGGCAATTATCTGCCCGACGCGTTCGGCCCGCGCGATCTGGCCATTCATACCCTGCTGATGGACGGCGTGGATCATCAGTACGGCATGATGGCGCCCAATTGGCGCGGCGCCAGGGCGGTGAAATCGCCAGGGGCGCGCGCGGATAGGCTTTACGCCGCGGCGCAAGGCGCGGACCCGGCCCAGGCGGCGTCCGGACGGCCCGCAGCCGGCAGCCCGGGGAAAGGCGCCGAGAGCGTCAACGATCCCCTGGCGCAGCAGGCGTTGCAGGCCGCAAACCAGAGCCACGCGCCTTATAGTCAGGCGCATAGCGCGGTGGCGCTGCAAACGGCGGATGGGCGCATTTTTGCCGGCCGCTATGCGGAAAACGCAGCGTTTAATCCCAGCCTGCCGCCGCTGCAGTCGGCGCTGATATTACTGAATATGGCCGGCGCCGACTGCGCGACCCTGCAGCGCGCGGTACTGCTGGAACGTGAAGGCGCGCCTTTTTCGCAGTGGGACGCGACGCGATCGACGCTGACGGCGCTGGGCTGCGGCGAGATCTCCAGGTATTGGCTGACATAAGCCCCTTTCCCGCCGATAACGTCTTCGACGGCGGCGCTGCGTTGCCGCCGGGCGGCGCCGATCGGGGCCGGCTGGAGTATCCAATTATTTATAAGTTAATCATTAAATAACAAATTACCAATGAAAACATGCATCCTTCGCCACAATCTTTTATCCTTTTGGAATCTTTTGCGAAGCGATGGGAAAAGTCATGGAATTGGAACACGAAAGCAAGCGTCCCCTCTATATCCCCCATGCGGGTCCGGTACTGCTGGAATTTCCGCTACTGAATAAAGGCAGCGCGTTTACCATTGAGGAGCGCGATAACTTTAACCTGCATGGCCTGCTGCCGGAAGCGGTGGAGAGCATTGAGGAGCAAACCGAACGCGCCTGGCGGCAGTATCAGGACTTTACCAGCGATATCGATAAGCATATCTACCTGCGCAATATTCAGGATACCAATGAAACGCTGTTCTACCGTCTGCTGGACGGTCATCTGAGCGAGATGCTGCCGATTATCTACACGCCGACCGTGGGCGAGGCCTGCGAGCATTTTTCCGATATCTACCGTCGCGCCCGGGGGTTGTTCATCTCCTACGGTAACCGCGACAAAATCGATGATATGCTGCAAAACGCCACCAAACAGAATGTAAAAGTGATTGTGGTCACCGACGGCGAACGCATCCTGGGCCTGGGCGATCAGGGTATCGGCGGCATGGGCATTCCCATCGGCAAGCTGTCGCTGTACACCGCCTGCGGCGGCATCAGCCCGGCCTATACCCTGCCGGTGGTGCTGGATGCCGGCACCAACAATCCCCAGCGTCTTAACGATCCCCTATATATGGGCTGGCGCCATCCGCGCATTACCGGCGAGGAGTATGATCAGTTCGTCGACGCCTTTATCCAGGCGGTGAAGCGCCGCTGGCCCGATGTGCTGTTGCAGTTCGAGGATTTTGCCCAGAAAAACGCCACCCCCCTGCTTAACCGCTATCGCGACGAACTGTGCTGCTTTAACGATGATATCCAGGGCACCGCTGCGGTAACCCTGGGCTGCCTGCTGGCCGCCAGCCACGCCGCCGGCAGCCGTCTGCGCGATCAGACCGTGGTGTTCCTGGGCGCCGGCTCCGCCGGCTGCGGTATCGCCGAACAGATCGTCGCGGAGATGCGCACCGAGGGCCTGAGCGAGGACCAGGCGCGCGCGCGGGTGCTAATGGTCGACCGTTTCGGCTTGTTAACCGATAAGCTGGCCAACCTGCTGGATTTCCAGAGCCGCCTGGTGCAGCACAGCGACCAGATTGCCGATTGGCGACTGGACAGCGACACGATTTCGCTGATGGATGTGGTGCGCAACGCCAGGCCGACGGTGCTGATCGGTGTTTCCGGCCAGCCTGGCCTGTTCAGCGAGGAGATTATCCGCGAGATGCACGCTCACTGCCCGCGTCCCATCGTCATGCCGTTGTCCAATCCCACCTCCCGGGTAGAGGCCACGCCGGAAGACGTGATTCGCTGGACCGACGGCGCGGCGCTGGTGGCCACCGGCAGTCCGTTTGCGCCGGTGCGCTATAAAGACCGGGTTTATCCTATCGCCCAGTGCAACAACGCCTATATTTTTCCGGGCATCGGCCTGGGCGTCCTGGCCTCGGGCGCGACGCGGGTGACGGAAGCCATGCTTATCGCCGCCAGCCGCGCCCTGGCCGACTGTTCGCCGCTGGTTAACGGCGCCGATGGGGCGCTGTTGCCGGATATCAACGATATCCAGGGCGTGTCGAGAGTGATCGCCATGGAAGTCGGCAAGGCGGCGCAGGTGCACGGCGTGGCGATGGTCACGCCGGAGGAGGTGCTGTCCATCGCCATCGAGCACAATTTCTGGCATCCGCAGTATCGCCACTACCGGCGCACGCCGTTCTGACGCGCCTCAACAAATTGTCACATTGGGCGTATTCAGCCGCCACGCTCCTTGCTTCGGCCGGGCAGGTAAAGTAGCCTTGGGCAATGACTTTGCGGCAGGATAGGTTAAGGCTTACGGCATGTGGAAGCGCCTGATATATTCCCTGATTATTATCGCGGGCGTTTTGCTGTTAACGGCATTCGGACTGGATCGCTGGATCAGTTGGAAAACCGCGCCTTATATCTATGAAGATCTGCAACTGCTGCCCCACCGCCAGGTGGGCGTGGTGCTGGGTACCGCCAAATACTACCGCGCCGGCGTCATTAACCAGTATTATCTCTATCGCATCCAGGGCGCGCTTAACGTCTACAATAGCGGCAAGGCCAACTATCTGCTGCTAAGCGGCGACAACGCGCTGCAAAGCTATAACGAGCCGGTCACCATGCGCCGCGACCTGATTGCCCACGGCATGCCCGCCGGCGACATCGTGCTCGACTACGCCGGCTTTCGTACTCTTGATTCGATCATCCGCACGCGCAAGGTCTTCGACACCAACGATTTCACCATTATCACCCAGCGCTTTCATTGCGAAAGGGCGCTGTTTATCGCCATGCGCATGGGTATCCAGGCCCAGTGTTTCGCCGTGCCCTCGCCCAAGAATATGTTCTCGGTCCGGCTGCGGGAAATCGGCGCCCGCCTTGGCGCCCTGTCGGACTTGTACCTTATGAAACGCGAACCCCGCTTCCTGGGGCCGCAAATCCCCATTCCCGCGCCGCACGAAATTCCCGAGGGCACCCAAGGCTACCCGGCGGTATCACCGGAGCAACTGCTTGAAACCCAGCCCAAACCCGAACCGAACAACGATATCAGCGATCGTCTGCCGGATATGCGCTAACCGCACCAGACCCTACCTATTGGTGCGAAACGCACCTGACTGAGGGGTTGCCGCCCCGATAACGACCCGGTCCCTTGTCCTACCGCCGTAGGTTCCCGCCGGTAGGCCGATGGGTGGTTTAGCATTGAAAATGAACAAATAATCGCCAATATTCCTAAAATAAAGACCAATGGCACGGATACCTCATCAACCGGCTCGTAAACAGTCAACTCTCTGCTAGATTTTAAGATGAAAAATTCACAATCTAATTAACGTTCATCAGAGGAGATTATAATGATTAAAAATATAGTGGTTTCAGTGGTTTTCAGCTGCGCTTCGCTGTTTTTACTGACCGCCTGCTCATCCAATCAGGCGATAAAAACCACCGACGGCAGGACCATCGTCACCGATGGTAAACCACAGATTGATGATGATACCGGCCTCGTTTCTTACAAAAACGCCGAGACCGGCAAAACTGAGCAGATTAATCGCGATCAGGTTAAATCCATGGGCGAATTGGATAACTAATAGCGGAGCCGGGGTTTATATCGCCTGGGGAGGGTTTCGCGCTCGCCAGCGAAACTCTCACCGAGGGCCACAACAGCCCTTTTTGACAGCAAGCCCGGGCCGCCTTTGCCTTTTTATCATAAAATTCTGGTATTTCAGAACGACAATTCAACCGCTAAATGAACATTTCGGCAGGAATGTGAAAGCGCTCAGAGAGTGCTTTTATATGATGTACAGTCAATGCACGCCGTCCGTTCAGTATGTTGCTTACGTTGGATTTAGAACCTAATTCACTCTCAAGATCCGCCGCTTTGAGTCCAAGCTGATCCATAATCGTGCGCAAAACTGCAATTCCACCTGGTATCCCGTCAAGCGCTTTGTTTAATTCAGCGAACTCCGGCGCACTGCTCTCATATTCGGCGATTTTTGCCGCTAGCGGTTCAAACAACGGATTATCAAGCTCGTCGTGGTCGATCAGGTACTCAATCAACTCCAGCGCCTGGTGGTATTCCGTTTCACTTTTGTTGCCCGTCATCAGGGGGATAATTTTCACGACGTTCCCAAATGCGGAAATTATGCCTTCGGCACTGGCGGCATTGAGGTGATTTTTACCATAGAGCGTAGTCATTCTTTATGCTCCCGATAATATTTTGTCAATTTGTCATAGTCGGCATGACTGGCGATATGCTTGATGAAAACCTTTTGCAATTGAAAATCGATAAACGCGATGATCCGTAGCGTATTTCCTGATACATCAATCACCCACCACTTCTCCCGATACTTAAAATTGTCTAGAGAAGATATCGCCTTTTTCATCGACTCCGGGCTGCTGAAACTGCCTTTTTCCAATGTCATTAGCAGATCAACAAGTGCAGTAGCGCTATTGGGGAATTCCGCCCGCGCCTCGTTGAACGGCAGCCTGCTGATAACGTGCAATCGTTTTGCCTCCCAGCATGACGTTTTCAACTTGAAAACATTCTAGTCTCTTCTCTGTACGTTTTCAAGATGAAAATACGTAAGCGCGGGGCCATTGACAACCCCGCACCTACGCCTGAGGCTGTTATTTCTTCTTCGCGTATTTCAGTGAATCCAGCGCCACCGCAAAGATAATAATCGCCCCTTTAATAATGTACTGCCAATAAGGATTTACGCCGATATAGGTCAGCCCATAGTTGATAACCGTAAAGATAATTACCCCGGTCACCACCCCCGCCACCGTGCCGACCCCGCCGGCGAACGATACCCCGCCCACCACGCAGGCCGCAATGGCGTCCAGCTCGTACATAAAGCCCAGGTTATTGGTGGCGCTGCCGATACGCCCGGCTTCCAGCATACCGCCGAAGGCATAGAACACCCCGGACAGGGCATAAATCATAATCAGGTTCAGCGGCACGTTGACGCCGGAAACCTTGGCCGCTTCCGGATTGCCGCCGATGGCGAAGATATTTTTACCGAAGCGGGTCTTGGTCCAGATCACCCAGACAAACAGAATGGCAAACACCGCGTAAAACGTAATATAGGAAAGCTTAAAATCGCCGAAGCGCAGGAACCCTTGGGTAAAGGTGGAAAAATGGGAATCAAAGCCGGCGATGGGCGAGGCGCCGACAATATCGTAATACAGCGAGTTGACGCCATACACGATGATCATAGTACCCAGAGTGGTAATAAAAGGCGTCACATTAAGATAAGCAATCACCACGCCGTTAATCAGGCCGATAAAAGCGCCGATCACGCATACCGTCAGGATAACCACCGGGATCGGCAGGGTTTGCATATCCGGAAAGACTTTATTGACGTTTTCCATTGATTGCAGCAGGGTCGCCGAGACCACCGCCGCCAGCCCCACCTGGCGCCCGGCCGACAGGTCGGTGCCCTGGGTAACAATCAACCCCGCCACGCCGAGCGCGATAATAATACGCACCGATGATTGGGTCAGGATATTACTTAAGTTTATCAGGCTTAAAAAAGTCGGATCCTGAAAAATGATAATAGCCAGCAGTACCAATAACACCACATAAATGCCGCCCTCTTTTAAATAAGTGAGCATGCTTTTCTTATTCAACACATTCATAATAAGAACCCTATAAAATTAAAGATGCACGGAAGCAAGACGTAAAATTTCGTTTTGCGAAGTTTGTTTCGTTTCCACAATCCCCGCCATCAGACCGTTACTCATTACCAGTATCCGGTCGGTGATCCCCAGGAGTTCCGGCATCTCGGACGAAATAATAATAATGCCCTTACCGCGTTTCGCCAGCTCGGTAATTAATTGATAAATTTCAAATTTAGCCCCGACATCAATCCCGCGCGTCGGTTCGTCCAGCAGCAGGATTTCCGGTTGGGTCAATAACCAGCGGCCGATAATCACTTTTTGCTGGTTGCCGCCCGACAACGAACCGATATTGGTCTGATGGCCCGGCGTTTTTACCCGCATGGAATCGATAACCCATTGGATATCGCTTTTCATGCGCGAATTATCCAGCAGCCCGATTTTGTTTTTATAATTGCGGATATTGGAAATCAGCGAATTAAAGCCGACATCCAGATAGGCGTAGATACCGGTGGCCCGCCGCTCCTCGGTCACCAGGGCAAAACCGTTGTTGATCGCCTCGTTGGCGCTGTTGTTTTTGATGGCCTTGCCATGCAGGATGATGGTGCCGGTCACTTTTTCGCGAATGCCGAACAGGGTTTCGACAATATCGGTGCGCCGGGCGCCCACCAGGCCCGCGATGCCGAGAATCTCCCCTTTGCGCAAGTCGAAGGAGATATTGCGGATCGACGGCTGGCGCAGCGAGGTCAGGTTTTTCACCTCCAGGATCACCTCGCCCGGTTCGCCTTCGCGCGTGGGGAAGCGCTGGCTGAGCGAACGCCCCACCATCATGGAGATAATCTTGTCCATGGTCAGGCCTTCCACCTGTTGGGTGGCAATCCACTGGCCGTCGCGCAGGATGGTGATTTCATCGCACAGCTGGAAAATTTCCTCCAGCTTATGGGAAATATAAACAATGCCGCACCCGCGCGCCTTGAGCTTGCGGATAATACTGAACAGATGATTGACCTCGCGTTCGGTCAACGACGAGGTCGGTTCATCCATGATGACGATTTTGGCATTATAGGAAAACGCCTTGGCAATCTCGATCATCTGCATTTGCGACACTGACAGGGTGGCCACTTTATCATAGGGATCGATATTAATGTCCAACTCGTCAAATATGGCCTTGGTGTCGGCGTACATCTTTTTGTGATCGACAAACAGGCCTTTGCGCGGATAACGCCCAAGCCACATATTGTCCATGACGGTACGCTGTAATACCAGGTTCAGTTCCTGATGCACCATGGAAACGCCATGTTCCAGCGCCTCTTTGGAACTTTTGAAATCGATTTCCTTTCCCTGGAAAATAATACTACCGGAATCTTTTTTATAAATGCCGAACAGGCACTTCAATAACGTGGATTTACCCGCGCCGTTTTCGCCCATCAAGGCATGGACGGAGTGGGAGTGCACCTTGAGGTTCACATTATCCAATGCTTTGACGCCAGGAAATGATTTACTGATGTTGTTCATTTCCAGCAGCCATTCGCCTGGCTGTTCGGTCGTAATATCGGCCATAGTTATACCCGGCTAGGATAAGACAGAAAAATCCCCCCTCGGGCGTCAGGCCCAATGGGGGGAGTGGGGATTATTTCTTAATAAACTGCGTTAAATTATCTTTATCGACGCCGACATAGGGGATGCGGACGACTTTATTATCCAGTTTCCAGTTGGTGCCTTCCGCCGCCGGTTTGCCGTCGGCCAGGTTTTTCGCCAGGTCGAAGGTGGCCTTGGCCTGGTTGTCGGCATCGTTCAGCACGGTGCCGGCCATAGCGCCGGATTTAACCATCGCCAGCGCTTCAGGCAGGGCATCGACGCCGAATACCGGAATGGCCGATTTATTGTGGGCTTTCAGCGCTTCCACCGCGCCCATGGCCATGGCGTCGTTATTGGCGATCACCACTTCAATCTTGTTGGCGTTCGGACCCGACATCCAGGCATCGGTTTTATCCTTGGCCTGGGCGGTATCCCACATGGCGGTATCCAGCTGCAGCTGCTGTACCTTGATCTTTTCCTGGTCGGTCAGGGTCTTGACCACATAGGCGGTGCGCGCTTCGGCATCGGGATGTCCCGGCTCGCCTTTAAGCAGTACATATTGGATCACGCCGTCTTTATTCAAATCCCATTCCGGATGCGCCTTCCAGTGCTTGGCGATAAGCTCGCCCTGGATAATGCCCGACTGCTTGGATTCGGTACCGACGTAATAGGCCTTGTCATAGCTGTCCAGGTCTTTACGGCTGGGTTCTTTGTTGTAAAACACCACGGGAATATTGGCGCCGCGCGCTTTTTCGATAATCACCGGCGCGGCGGCGGGGTCGACCAGGTTAATCGCCAGGGCCTTGACGCCCTTGGCAATCAATACGTCCACCTGGTCGTTTTGTTTTGACTGGTCATTTTGCGAGTCATTCATCAGCAGTTGCACGCCTTTGGCTTCTTTGGCGTCTTTTTCTATTGCCTTGCGCACCACCGACATGAAGTTATCGTCATATTTATAAATAGTTACCCCAATGCGGGTATCGGCGGCATGAGCGGCGACGGACAGCAACAGGCCGGTTGCCAGAGCGGTAAGGGTTAATGCCTTCTTATTCATTAGTTTCTCCGGAAATAGGTAGGTTTACTCAAAGGCAGACAAATTCCTTCCGTGGTTTTACCGACATCCCTGTACGAAAAGCCCTCGCGATGTTGACCTGATAGCATCGTGAGGGAATAACACCATTAGCATAGAGGGATCAATGTTAAGAAACTGTGAATATTCTCACAGTTTGGAAGCGGTTACATCTCATCTTCTGATGACGACGCGATCGCCGCCACGTTTTTCCAGGGCGCCACGGAATGGCGGCGCACCAGCGTCGGCATAAACAGGTGCGTTTGCTTCTCGTCGATGCGCCCCGCCGTGCCCAGCAGCGCCAGCTCGGTAGCGGCGACCGCCATGGCGAAGATGGGGTAGCGCACCGTGGTAAGATTGGGGCTGGTATAGCGGGAGATGGGAATATCGTCGAACCCCACCACCGAAAATTGCGTCGGCACCGCGATACCGTTTTCTTTCAGCGTCGCCAGGGCCCCCACCGCCATGCCGTCGTTATAGACAAACACCGCCGTCAGCTGCTGGTTGCGCCCCAGCAGCTCCACCATCGCCTCCTCGCCGCCCTGCAGGTCCGGCGAGCTGAACGCCTGCCAGCTTTGCGGCGGCGCGATCCCCTCCTCCGCCATGGCCTGCAGGTAGCCCTGGCGCCGCTGCCGCTCATCCTCGATGGGATGGTTGGAACCGATATAGCCAATCTGCCGGTGCCCCTGCTTGAGCAGGGTACGGGTGGCCATCAGGGCGCCGCTGACGTTGTCCAGCCCCACGCAGCGGTGCTCGAAGCCCGGCAGGATGCGGTTAATCAACACCATGCCCGGCTCGCGCACCATAAAGGGGATCATCTCTTCGTCGGACAGGATCTTGGCGTGGACCACCAGCGCGCTGCAGCGCTGGCGGATCAGCACTTCAATGGCATGGCGCTCTTTATCCGCCTGGTGGTAGCTGTTGTTGATCAGGACGTTTTTTTTATGCCGCTGCGCCACGGTGTCCACCGCTTTCACCAGCGCGCCGAAAAACGGATCGGATACGTCCATAACCACCACGCCGATGGTGTCGCTGATTTGCGTGGCCAGCGCCTGCGCATTGGCGTTAGGCCGGTAACCCAGTTCCTTGACCGCTTTCATCACCTTGTCGCGCGCTTCCTTGCTGGCGATAGCGCTATCGTTTAATACCCGTGACACCGTTGCCACCGATACCCCGGCCAACCGCGCCACATCACGAATAGTGATCATCTCATCCCCTGTTAATGGTGCTTTTCGCCCAGGTATTCTCGACCAAACCGGCGGACATTGATGGTTTATGCCCTCCTGACGCTCCTGATTGTCATAACACTTATGAAACATAAAGCGCTATCCTAACCGGTTTAATCGCAACACAGCGTGAATCAGGTCACAGGACCGGAACCGTTTACATACATTATTGGCATTTTATCTGCCAGGCGCTTTTGCACGCATTTGCCGGAGGGGAAGGATCGGTGGGGGGATACTTGGTGGATGTTGTAACTATTTAGGGGCTTTTTTTTGTTATTTCACCCTATCCTATCACGAAATACTTAATCATCGCGGCGGCGGCGGTGTTTTTTCGCCCGGGAGTAAAATGACAGCGACCAGGCGCTGACCACCGAAACCAGCACAAAGGAGGCATTGATAAGCAGCACTATGTAGCAGGCGGCGGCCGGGCTGGATGCGTCGATACGGCTGAAAACCGTCGCCGCGGCGGCAAGCGTGCCCGCCAGGCTGAGGATGATATACAAAAACGCCTTATTCCACGCCAGGTGCGCGTAACCGCTGGCCAGCAACGCCAGGATAAACAGGTTATACAGCCAGGGGGCGGACGCGTCGGATAGCATGGCGGTCTCCTAGGCCGGTTCGGTTAGGAACAGGCGGGCGATGGTGCCGGAGTGGTCGTCGCGGTTGACCAGCTCGAAGCGGCCGTTGTGCAGCTGCGCAATGCGGGTGACAATACTTAATCCCAGGCCGATGCCGTTATAGCGCTGATCCATGCGCACGAATTCCTTCGTCAGTTCCACCGCTTTCGCCGGGTCGACGCCCGGCCCTTCGTCAATCACCTGAAGCTGGATGCCGTCAGCGCCGTCATGCGTGAGCCGCACGACGATAATACTGTCCGCCGGGCTGTAGCGGTGGGCGTTTTCCACCAGGTTGCGCAGCAGCAGCCGCATCAGGATGGCATTGCCCTGGAAAATGATTTCCGTTTCCGGCAGCAGCCAGCGTATCCGCTGTCCGCGCTGTTCCACCATCTCGTCCAGTTCGCTTTGCTGTGGGATGATAACGTCGTCCCTGAACCTGACCGTTTGGTAATGGCCGGAGGAAAAATCGTGGCGAATGCGCGCCAGCAGCAGCAGCTGTTCCACGGTATAGGACATATTGTCCACCCGCTCGATAAGCGGCTGGCAGTCGATACCGTACTGCTTTTCCTGTACCTCCAGGTGCAGCCGGATGCCGGAAAGCGGCGTGCGTAATTCATGGGCCACGTCGGAGGTAAACTGCCGGTCCTGCTGCAAGGTGGTATTCAGCCGGAACAACAGCTGGTTAAGGCTGCGGGTGACGGCGATCACCTCGCGGATATTGCCGAGCTCCGGCAGCGGCTCAAAGTTTTCCGCGCCGCGCGATCCCAGCGCGTCCTGCAGGCGCGAGAGCGGCTGGGTTATCCAGTTCACCGCCTGGAAGCAGAAGAACAGCGTGAACATAATCATCATCAGCGACGGCACGCTGAGCGCGGCGATGGCCTCGCGTATTTCCTGGTTAACGTGCTCGTTACGCACGCTCTCCGCCAGGGTACGGTTGACCAGCAGGTCGATTTGTTCTTTGCTTTCGTGCCATAACCAGATAACGGTAATCAGCTGGCAACACAGCAGGATAATGCCCAGCACCACGATAAGCCGCCAGCGCATGCTGGTCATCGGACCGTCGGCGGCTTTCATGACGGCTCCCCTGCCGCGGTTTTGGTCAGCAGGTAACCGAATCCGCGCAGGGTGCGGATACGATCCTTGCCGATTTTCGCCCGCAGATTATGAATATGGACCTCGAGCGAGTTGGACGAGGGGTCGTCATCCCAGTTATACAGATCCTGATGGAGGATTTCGCGGTGGATGCGATGCCCCGCCCGCAGCATCAGCCGGGAAAGAATGGCGAATTCCTTCGGCGTCAGTTCGATAATCTTGCCGTCCAGGGTCACTTCGTGGCTGTTCAGGTCGAGTGAAATATTATCCACCCACAGCTGATTGTTACTTTTGCCCTGATGGCGGCGGATAATGGCGCGCACCCGGGCCAGCAGCTCGCTGAGGGCAAAAGGCTTGACCAGGTAATCGTCCGCCCCCAGGTTTAGACCGTGCACCCGTTCATCGATGCCATCGCGCGCGGTCAGGATCAGCACCGGCACGTCGTTTCCCGCCTTGCGCCACAGATTCAGCAGCGACATGCCGTCACCGTCCGGCAGGCCCAGGTCGAGTATTGCCAGGCTGTAGGCGGTGCTGTCCATCAGATGTTCCGCGTCGCGCAGATTACCCGCGCAGTCGCTGGCGTAGCCTTCCTGCTGCAGGGCCATTCGCAGGCCGTCCTGCAATAACTTATCGTCTTCGATGATCAGAATTTTCATTGCTGCGCATCCCGGCAAGGTTGTAAAACATCAAGATCCGGCTGATAGAGTTGCGTTTTGACATCGGTCAGTCCAAGCAACGTAGAGAAGAGATTATCGTGTGAGTAGGCCTGTCGTTTTGCCCGGTCTCGCAGGCAGTCTTCCCGGACGGCATGCGCCTGGACATAGTCGGGCGACAGCCAAATCAGCATCGGGATATGGGTTTGCTGGGCCGGCGCCACGGCGTAGGGCATGCCGTGCAGATAGATACCGTTCTCGCCCAGGGATTCGCCGTGATCTGACAGATAGACCAGGGCGGTATTGAACCTATCGCCATGAGCTTGCAGCAATTTTATGGTCTTATCAAGCATGTCGTCTATATAGACAATAGTATTGTCATAAGTGTTAACCAGCGCCTGGTTCGAACAGGTTTGAATCTCGTTGGTGTCGCAGGTGGGGGCAAAGGCGGCGGCGGTTTTCGGGTAGCGCTGGTAATAAGTCGGGCCGTGGCTGCCCATGGTATGCAGCACGATAACCGTATCCTTGGTGCGCGCGTTGATGTAGCCGTCCAGGTTGCGCAGCAGGGCTTCGTCCAGGCAGACGCCTTCGGCGCAGAGTTCGGGTAGATGCCAGGTGCTGAGCTGTTCGGTGGGCACCCGCAGGCAGACATCCTTGCAGCCGCCGTCGTTTTCCCGCCACAGCACATCCACCTGCGCCCGCTGGATGATATCCAGCGCGTTGCTTTGGCTGTCGGCTTTTTCGCCGTCATACTGCCTGCGCGTCATGCCGGAAAACATGCAGGGTACCGATACCGCCGTGGCGGTGCCGCAGGACGAGGTGTCCGGAAAATAGATGACGTTGTCCGCCGCCAGCTTGGGGTTGGTCAGTTGGCCGTAGCCGCCCAGCGAAAAATCCTGCGCGCGGGAGGTCTCGCCCACCACCACGATGATCAGGTTCTTTTTATGATTGTCATGAATCGCGGGGACAATATGCGCGTCCTGGCCGCGCTCGGTGAAGGGCATTTTCTTGACGTAATCATGCTTGTAATAGGAATAGCCGCCGAGCGCCATATCGCTGGGGACCAGGTTTTTCACCAGCTGCTGGTTATTGCGCATCAGCGAAGCGTAGTCTTTATAAAAGAAAGAGGCCACCAGCGCGATAACACAGAGCGATACCAGGACATTCAGGAAATGCAGACCGATATTCGACCAGGAAAACGCCACCGGCCTGACCTTGATCCACAACACCAGCAGCGAGGGCAAAATACCGAAGACGATAAGATACAGCGCCAGGCGCGGCGTCAGCAGGGCGACGCTTTCCACAAGCGTGGTGTCAAGGGTGTTCTGGACCATGCCCCGGTCGATAATAATGCCGTACGCCTGCATAAAATACTGCGCCAGGGCGTCGCTGAAAAACAATAGGATGACGATGGGCTTGCGGATATAAGGCAGCAGGATCACGCTGAATAATACATTGAGCGCGAACAACAGGGTAACGGGCATGCTGATAAAAAACAGTAAGTTGTAGCCTGCTGATATATCGACGAGCTGCAGGACTTTTCTAAAATAAACGATATTCTGGAAAAAAGTAATTATCAGCGCCACGATAATATTAAAAAACCACGGGCTGACCGTGGGGCGCGGCGCCGCTTTCGCAATATTAAACCACATATTCAGGTTAGCTCAGGGAAATATTAGCGCCAGTTAACCATGAAAAAATTAACCTAACCTTAAGCGGGCACATGCTTTGATGAATGATTAAAGTAATGGCGCACTCTCCCGGCAATCCCGCCTCCGCCAGGGATAATGGATGGCGATGCCCTGCCCCGGGGAAGGACCTTAGTCCGCCGCGCGCGCCGGGGCGCCGGCGGTCAGCCGGGTGAGGCGGCGCCATGCCCATTCCATCGGCCCCTGGGGGAAAAACCGCAGCCACAGGGTGGAAAACAGGATATTGGCCAGCCAGACGGGGGGCACCAGCAGCAGCAGGCCGGTGCGGCCGAGGGACATAAACAGGCCGAACTGGTTAAACACCAGGGTGCACAGCAGTGTTTGCAGCAGGTAGTTGCTCAACGCCATGCGTCCGACGTTACTCACCCAGCGCACGACGCGCAGGCCGCCGATGGCCGGCCAGAAGCCGTAGCACAGCGCCACGTAGCCGAGCGCCTGGAACGGGGCGCCCAGCTCGCGGGGGATTTGCAGCAGGAACGCGCACCAGTGATAAGCCCAGCCCGATTGCCACTGCGCCACCACCGACGGCAGGTTTATCGCCAGCCCCAGGGGAATAAGCCAGGACGCCATGGCGCGGTAGTGGGCGGGACTTCTGTTGCCCGCCAGCCAGCCGCTGCGCATCAGCCCGGCGCCAATCAGCATGGCGCCGGCCAGCAGCCAGCCGTACTGGGCCGCCAGCGACATCAGGCTCGATTGCAATAACGCCAGGCGCACGCTCCAGGCTTCGGGACCGCCGGTGGTTTGCCAGTAGTATTCGTAAATGCGATCGGCCACGCCGGGCAGCCAGAACCGCCCCGGCGCGGCGCCGGCCAGCATCGCCTGCATCAGCACCAGGATGCCGAGGCCGATGGCGTACAGGGCGATGCCGGCGCCGATCAGGCGCCCGGACGATATATCGTGGCGAATGGCGCCCAGGCACAGCAGCCCCACCAGGCCGTAATCCAGCAGGATATCGCCGTCCCAGAAAAAGATGGCGTGGATCAGGCCAAAGGCCATCAGCCAAAACAGCCGCGAGCGTATCCAGCGGCCGCCGCGCGGCAGCAGCATTTGCAGGCCGGCGCCGAACAGCAGGGCGAACAGGGTCAGGAACTTGACCTGCGCCACCATGTCCATCACGGCCCAGGTCCAGGCATCGGCCAGGGAAGGCGCGCCCATAAACGCCGGATTGAGATAGGCCGCCTTCGGCAGGCCGAAGGCGGTAATATTCATCAGCAGGATGCCGAGAATCGCCATCCCCCGCGCGCAGTCCAGCATGGCGATGCGCTCGCGCATGGGCAACCTCTTTTATCAGGCGGCGCGCACCGCGCCGTAACACATATCAGCGCCGCATCAGCCGTTGTGGTGGCGTACGGCCCGTAAAAATTCCTGGCGCGTATTCTGGCTGGATTTAAACAATCCGCCCAGGGACGTGGTGGTGGTGGCGCTGGTGGCGTCGCGGATGCCGCGCGCTTTCACGCAGTAATGCACCGCGTCGATGGACACCGCCACGTTCAGGGTGCCGAGCAGGGTTTGCAGCGCCACCAGGATTTGCTGCGTCAGACGCTCCTGCACCTGCGGGCGCTGGGCGAAAAACTGCACGATGCGGTTGATTTTGGATAAGCCAATCACGCTGTCCTTCGGGATATAGGCCACGGTGGCCTTGCCGTCGATAATCACGAAGTGGTGTTCGCAGGTGCTGGTCAGGGTGATATCCCGTACCGTGACCATTTCATCCACCTTCATCTTGTTTTGAATCAGGGTGATTTTGGGGAAATTGGCGTAATCCAGGCCGGAAAAAATTTCATCAACGTACATCTTGGCAATCCGGTGCGGCGTTTCCGCCAGGCTGTCGTCGGATAAATCCAGGTTAAGCAGGTTCATTATGGCGGTCATGTGCTCGGCAATCTGCCGTTTGCGGGTTTCCCCGTCCAGCACTTCCCCGCGCAGGGGCGTTTCGAGGCCGCGCGTCATTAAGGCTTCATGCACCAATGCGGCTTCTGTTGTCAGCGATAGCATACTTTTTCTTCTCCGGCAGGCCTGGCTGCTCTTGATCTCATCACGTCAAGATGCGCCCCCACTCTAGTAGAGAGCGCCGCGTTTATCCAGTGAATGTGTTGCATGCGCCATGAAATTTTTACCGGCTTTACCGCATCGCCGCCTGTGACTAACCGTTCAGGGCTGACGCCATGCCAGCGCGCCCGCGAGCGCCAGGGCGGCCACCGCCGTCATCAGCGCCGGCTCCAGCCGGCCGGTCAGGCTGCTGGCCAGCGCGGAAAGCATGGGGCCGATAAGCTGCCCGACCGCGTAGCCGCAGGTGAGCAGGCCGGTCATGAAGCGCATATGATCCGGCGCCTGGCGGCGGGAGCAGACCAGCGTCAATTGCACCACGCTCAAAAAGCCGCCGCCGGTGAGCACCGCGCCCGCCATCAGGCCGGCGACGCCGGGCATGGCGATCATCAGGCCGACGCCGAGCGTTTGCGCCCAGAGGGTCAGCGCCAGCCGCTGGCCGGCGCGCAGGCGATGGCGCGTCAGAATGCCGACCCCAATGCCCGCCATGCTGGCGGCGCCGAACACCGGCCAGATCCAGTGGCCGGTCTCGCTGCCGGGAAACCGCGCGGCCGCCATCTGCGCCAGAAAGGTGGCCGGCAGGATATAACCGAAACCCGCCAGGGAGTAGCTCCAGACCAGGCTTTTCAGCCGTGGCGTCAGCGCCGGCCTGGCGGCGTCCGGGCCCTGGCGCGTCAGCGCGCCGCCTCTGGGCAGATGCGCGCTGATAAGCGCCACCAGCAGCAGCGCCGTAACGCCATAGACCAGCCAGGCGCCCGCGGCGTGGATATCCAGGCGATGCATGACCAGCGCCAGCAGGCCGCTGACCATGATGCCGGCGCCGGGACCGGCGAACACCGCGGCACTGAGCGCCGGGCGACGTAGTTGTACCAGCCGGTCGCCGGTCCAGGCCGCCACCAGCACCATTGCCCATCCGCTGGCCGCGCCCGCCAGCAAACGCAGCAGGCAGTGCGCAAGCAGGCTGTGGGTAACGGCGCAGAGCAGCGTGATGGCCACCGTCCCCCACAGCCCAAGCCACAGCCGTATTTCCAGCCCCCTGCCCGCGCGCATGGCGTCATAAGCGCCCACCAGGTAGCCCAGGTAATTACAGGCCGCCACCACCCCCGCCCCGGTAAGGGTTAACTGCCCCGCGCTTATCATCAGCGGTACCTGCGGCGTAAAGGCGAAACGGCCGATACCCATCGCCACCAACAGTGCCAGAAAGCCGCTCAGGGCCACTTTTATCGCCATACCTTCTCCACAAGAAATATTCATCTTGCCAATAGCATGCACGATCACTAAACTCACGAAAAATGAATAATCAAGACCAACTTACTGACAAATCGAGAACATATGGATCTGACCCAGCTGAAAATGTTCTGCGCCGCCGCCGATACCGGTTCGCTGGCGCGCGCCGCCGAGCAGTTGCATCGCGTGCCGTCCAACCTGACCACCCGGCTGCGGCAGCTGGAGCGGGAATTGGGAACCGATCTGTTTATCCGCGAAAAACAGCGCCTGCGGCTCTCGCCCATGGGGCATAATTTCCTGGGCTACGCCACGCGGATCCTGGCGCTGAGCGAAGAGGCCATCAGCATGACCCACGCCGGGGAACCGACGGGCAATTTTGCCCTCGGCTCCATGGAAAGCACGGCGGCCATCCGCCTGCCCGCGCTGCTGGCCACCTATCATCAGCGTTTTCCCCGGGTGTCGTTGTCGCTGGTGACCGGATCCTCGGGGGAGCTGGTGGACGGCGTGCGCGCCGGCACCCTGGCCGCCGCCCTGGTGGACGGTCCGGTGAACTATGCTGAAATAGAAGGTTGCTACAGCTTCGCCGAGACGCTGGTATTGATTGCCGCGCTCGATCAGCCGCCGATCGACAGCCCGGCGGAGATTGCCGGCAAGACGTTGTTCGCCTTTCGCCCCAGCTGTTCTTACCGCCGGCGCTTTGAAGCGTGGTTTGCACAGCAGGGCGTGGCGCCCGGTCCGATCCTGGAAATTCAGTCGTATCATACCATGCTGGCCTGCGTCGCCAGCGGCGCCGGCGTAGCCATGCTGCCGCTGACGGTGCTGCGTCAATTACCGGATCGGCGGCGGGTGTCGGTGCATGAACTGCCGGCGCCCACCGCCGATGTGGCGACGTGGCTTATCTGGCGCGCCGATGCGTTCAGCCCCAACGTGGCGGCGCTGAAAAAACTGATTATCGAGCAATACCCGCCCGCGCCCGGGAACGGGTGTGCGGTTAACGATGTGGTCCTGGAGAATATGTGATGGATGCGATGCCTGAGTGTATTGATGAGCACCGGCTGTTCGGCGGCCGGCAATGCCGTTTTCGCCATCGTGCGGCGAGTACCGGCGGCCTGATGACCTATAGCCTGTTCGTGCCGCACGCCGATCGGCACGCGGCGCCGCCGCATATGGTGTTCTGGCTGTCGGGACTGACCTGCAGCGATGAGAATTTTTCGCAGAAAAGCGGCGCCCAGCGGGTGGCCGCCGAGCTGAACCTGTTGCTGGTGATGCCGGATACCAGCCCCCGAGGCGCGGATGTGCCGGATGACGAGGCGTATGATCTGGGCCAGGGCGCGGGGTTTTACGTTAACGCCACTCGGCAACCCTGGGCCGGGCAATTCCGGATGTTTGATTATGTGGCCGAAGAGTTGCCGGCGCTGGTGCGACGGCAGTTTGCGGTAAGCGGCCGGCAGGCGATCATGGGGCATTCCATGGGCGGCCACGGCGCGCTGATGCTGGCGTTGCGTTTCCCGGGGCGGTTTAGTTCGGTGTCGGCGTTTGCGCCTATTGTGAATCCGGCGGAGGTGCCCTGGGGGCGCAAGGCGTTTAGCCACTACCTGGGAGATAACGCGCAGGCGTGGCGGGAATACGATAGCTGTGTCCTGCTGGCGGGGGATGCGGCCAGGCCATTGCCGATACTGATAGATCAGGGCGATGCCGATCAGTTTCTGGCGACGCAGCTGCAGCCCGAGAAGTTTGCGGATCTGGCGCGGCGGCGGGACTGGCCGTTAACGTTGCGCATCCAGCCGGGTTATGATCACAGCTATTTTTTCATCGCCAGTTTTATCGAGGATCATCTGCGCTTTCACGCGCTGCATCTTAACCGTTAACGCCCGTCCACTGTGAATCCGCCGACAGCGAGCCTGGCGAAACGGGGGCGTCCGGTGCCCCGAAACGCCGTGGCTGCTTCGGCCTCATAGGCACGCTTTCCCTTTTACCCGCCATGCTTACGCTGCCGCACCGGCGGCGACAGCCTCGACGTCGCGCAGCGCCTGCAGCACAATAGCCTCGTTTAAAGCGATCGGCACCAGATGGATGGATTCTCCCGGCTGGAGCGTGCGGGCAATGAGCTGGCCGACGGCGTCGCGGTCGTTGATATCCACGCGCATGGCCGCCAGCGACGTCGGCAGGCCGAAGCGGCTCCAGGCGGCGCTGAGCGCGCGCAGGACGTCATGTTGTCCCAGCAGGGCGCACTGGACCAGGATGCCGTAGGCGACTTTGGTGCCATGCAAAAAGGACGCGGTGGCGGGCAGCGCCGTTAAGCCGTTATGGACCGCGTGCGCGGCCGCCACCCGCGTGTAGCGTTCGCCCAGGCCGCCCACCATGCCGCCGGCGGCGATAATGGCGTCCACCACATCAAGAAAATCCTGGCTTAGCTCGCCCCGGTCCAGCGCCGTCAGCGCCGCGGCGCTTTGGTTGAGCAGCACATCGCGCGCCGCCAGCGCGGTCTGGAGCCCCAGGCGTACGGTAAGCGGCAGTTTTTCCGGTTCGGCACTGAGCACCACCGCCTCATACCATTTCGCCAGCGTATCGCCGATGCCCGCCAGCAGGTAAGCTTTCGGCGCCGCCAGGATAATGCGCGGCTCCACCAGTACCAGGTGGTTGGCATCGGCGAAGATTTCAAAGCGCAGGGCTTGCCCGGCGTCGTCGTACCAGACCGAGAGCGGCGTCCAGGCGGCGCAGGTGGCGGCGATGGTGGGGATAGCCACCAGCGGGATGCCCAGGCGACGGGCCACCACCTTGGCGGTATCCAGCACCGCCCCGCCGCCGACGCCTATCACCACACGGCGGTCGCCGCCGGCCCGGCGCGCCAGATCCGCAACGTCGCGCTCGCTGCAATGGCCGGCAAAACCGATGCGCACCGCGCCGGGGGCGTCAAAGGACGCCGGCAGGTAGGCGCGCGCCGCCGCCAGCGCCCGTTCGCCGTAAATCCAGACCGCGTTCGCCAGCACGTCCGCAGGATAGAAATGGACCAGCTGTTCGATGGCGCCGGGGTAGGAATAGTAATTATCGGGAGATACCTGTACACGGATTGCGTATGACATGCCTTGGCCTGTATAAAACCGCGCGCCGTGCGAACTGACCTAGCCGACCCGGCCCGCGCTGGAATGGGAAGAATATCTTATTGGGTATCCGGGCAATGGGTAAGCATTTTTTCGGCATATAAAAAGCCAATCGCGCTATAAACCCAGGCCGGCGCGCCGCCCGGGATCACCCGAGGGGACGACGCGCGCGACAGGCCGGGCGGACGGCGGGCGCATCATCCGCCGTCCCGCGGCTCAGCTCTCCGAGCGCAGGGGCGCGGGCGCTGCTGCGGCGTCCTGGCGTTCAGCGGCATCGGGCCGGGCGGGGAAAATCATCTCCCGATAAGGCACCAGGCGCGAGCCGTGGCTCCATTTGTAACCCAGCCAGATAACCAGGAACAGCGGGATGCCGATATAGGTGGCGGTGACGCTGTACCAGTCGATGCGATCCTGTAAAAACGCCTGGTAGTTTTGCCCGAGCGTGATAAGCAGGCACAGCACAAAGGCGAAAATCGGCCCCAGGGGAAAAAAGCCCGAGATATACGGCAGGTCGCTGAGCCGGCGGCCCTGGATGATATACCCTTTACGAAAGCGGTAATGGCTGATGGCGATGCCCAGCCAGGCGATAAAGCCGGTCATGCCGGAGGTATTAAGCAGCCACAGGTAGACCGTCTGGTTGCCGTACATCGAGGTCAGAAAGCACAGGCCGGCCATGATGGTGGTCAAATAGAGCGCGTTGCGCGGCACCCCGCCCCGGGATAACTTGGCGAAGATTTTCGGCGCCTTGCCTTCGCAGGCCAGCATATACAGCATGCGGGTGGAGGCATACATGCCGGAATTGCCGGCCGAAAGCACGGCGGTCAGGATCACCGCGTTCATTACGGCGGCGGCGGAGAGCAAACCGGCGTTGCGGAACACCAGCGTAAACGGACTGACGGTAATATCCTTGACGTCGTTGCGCAGCAGGTTCGGGTCGGTATAGGGGATGATGAGGCTGATAATCAGGATGGCCAGCACGTAGAACAGCAGGATACGCCAGAACACCTGGCGCACCGCGCGCGGAATATTCTTGCCCGGATCGGCGGACTCGCCGGCGGCGACGCCGATAAGCTCGGTGCCCTGGAAAGAGAAACCGACAATCATCGCCACCCCGATCATCGCCGGGAACCCGCCGGCGAAAGGCGCGTCCCCCACCAGCCAGTTATGCCAGCCCGCACCCTCGCCGCCGCGCAGGATACCGGCAATCATCAGTACGCCCACGGCGATAAATATCACCACCGTGACCACTTTGATCAGTGAAAACCAGTATTCCGCCTCGCCGAAGCCCTTGACCGAAATGGCGTTAAGCAAAAACATAATGGCAAGGAATATGGCGCTCCAGATCCAGCCGGGCACCGTGGGGAACCAGTAGTTCATTACCAACTGCGAGGCCACCAGATCGACGGCGATGGTCACCGCCCAGTTGTACCAGTAGTTCCAGCCCAGCGCAAAACCGAACCCTTCCTCGACGTAGCGCGCGCCGTAGGTGGCGAACGAGCCGGACACCGGCATGTAGGCCGCCAGTTCGCCCAGGCTGGTCATCAGGAAATAAACCATCAGGCCTATCAGGATATAGGAGAGCAGCGCGCCGCCGGGACCCGCCTGGGAGATGGTCGCCCCGGAGGCGACAAACAGCCCGGTGCCGATGGAGCCGCCGATGGCGATCATGGTCAGGTGGCGTGCCTTAAGTTCACGCCGCAGGCCCGGCGCGGCCTGGGGTTCGATGCGGTTTTGCAACATGGTTGTTCAGTCTGTCCGTACAAAAATCGAGGGCGGATTGTAACAAATCAGGCGGCGGGGGATAGCGCAACGCGCCGGTTATAAGAGACCTTCATGATCGGCGGGGAATTATAAGCAATACGGCGGAAGATTGCCGCTTTTTGCCGCGGCCGCCGGTCCGGGACGGTGGCGCGACATCGCCGGACGCTTAGCGCGGGAGCATGTCGAACCGGCGGCAGTAGTCCTGGAAACGGGCCAGCGCCTGGGAAAGGTGTTTTTGCCGGTGATGCACCAGGTAAAGCGTGCGCATCAGCGGCGGCAGCGGCAGATCCAGCGTGACCAGGGTGCCGAGCGCCAGCGCCTCCGCCACCACCCGCCGCGACAGGCAACTGATGCCCAGGCCGTGGCGCACCGCGTGCTTGATGGCTTCCGAATTGCCGAGTTCCATGACCGGCAGAAAGCTTGGCAGCCGGGCCAGCAGCAGGTAATCGACGATTTCCCGGGTGCCCGATCCCTGCTCGCGCAGGATCCAGGGCGCGCCGGCCAGCTCCGCCAGCGCCAGCCGGCGTCCCGCCAGCGGATTATCCGGCGCGGCAAACGCCACCAGCTCATCCTGCAGCCAGGGCTGGGTAACCAGATCCGGATTGTGGCTCGGCCCTTCAATCAAGCCCAGGTCGACGCGAAAATCAATGACGGCATTTACCACGTCCTGGCTGTTGCCCACCTGCAGCTCCAGCGAGGTGTCGGGATAATCGCGGCGATAGCCGGCAATCAATTCCGGCAGGATATAGTTGCCGATGGTGCTGCTGGCGAACAGGCGCAGCGCGCCGTTGCCGCCATGGAACAATTGCTCGATTTCCATCACCCGCTCCAGCAGCGCCATCGCCTTGGGATACAGCAGTCGTCCGTGCTCGTTAATCGCCAGCCGTTTGCCCACCCGATCGAACAGCTGCAGGTTCAGCTGGCTTTCCAGCTCGGTCAGCGCCGCGCTGACGGCGGACTGGGACAACGCCAGCGCCAGGGCGGCCTGAATGGTGGAGCCGCTTTTAACCACTTCGGTAAAGACTTCAAGCTGGCGCAGGGTGATATGCATCAGATACGGGTTCCTTGACGTGACGCTTAACCACTAATAACGATAGGTTATAAACATATAATCAATTTCTCTTTTATGCCAGCGCCCATTACCCTGTTTTTATCCGGGAATAGAGGAGCGAAACGATGTTATCCCTGCGCCATGAAAAGTTATTACCCCCGATCCGCCTGGCCGGGCGCCGCCTGTCCGGGCTGTTGCTGGCGGCGGCCATTACCCTGGCGGCCATACGCGCCGGCGACCTGCCCGCCGTTGCCGGCCTGGGGCTTGGCGCACTGACGCTGGCGATACTGGCGGGCATGGTGCTGGGCAATATCATCACGCCGGCCTGGCTTCATCAGTGTGACCCCGGCGTGCAGTTCGCCCGGCAGCGGCTGCTGCGCCTGGGCATTATCCTGTATGGTTTTCGCCTGACTTTCCAGCAAATCGGCGCTGTCGGCGCCACCGGGGTGGTGATTGATGTGCTGATGCTGTCCTCGACCTTTTTGCTGGCCTGCCGGCTGGGATGCCGGGGGCTGGGGCTGGACCGGCAGACCGCCATGCTTATCGGCGCCGGCAGCAGCATCTGCGGCGCGGCGGCGGTGCTGGCCACCGCGCCGGTGCTGAAAGCGGATGCGGATAAAACCGCCGTGGCGGTGGCGACGGTGGTGCTGTTCGGCACCGCCGCCCTCTTTCTCTATCCGGCGCTGTTTGCGCTGAATGCGCATTATCACTGGCTGAGCGTCAGCGCCACCGCCTTCGGTATTTATACCGGTTCCACCCTGCACGAGGTGGCGCAGGTGGTGGCGGCGGGCCATGCCGTCGGTCCGGAGGCGGAAAACGCGGCGGTGATCAGCAAAATGATCCGGGTGATGCTGCTGGCCCCGTTCCTGCTGCTGCTGTCGGCCTGGCTGCGGCGGCGCACGCCAGGGGCCCATGGCCCGGCCGGCGCCCCCCTCGCGTTTCCCTGGTTTGCCCTGGGATTTATCGCGGTGGCCGGCGTGAACTCGTTGCCGCTGTTGCCGCCACGGCTTATCGCGGCCATCACCACCCTGGATACCTGGCTGCTGGCCATGGCAATGGCCGCCCTGGGGCTGACCACGCATATCGGGGCGCTTAAACGCGCCGGGCTGCGGCCGCTGCTGCTGGCGCTGGCGTTGTTTCTCTGGCTGATGGCGGGCGGCGCCCTGGTGAACGCCGCCGTACAGCGCCTGCTGAGCTAAAAGGGATGTTTTTTTCCCTTTCGGGCGTTTTAGCGGCATTATCAGTGCGATAATAACGTCAAAAAGGAGAAGACATGAAGTATATAGGTGCCCATGTAAGCGCGGCGGGCGGCGCGGACCAGGCGGTTATCCGCGCCCACGAACTGGACGCGACGGCGTTTGCGTTATTTACCAAAAACCAGCGGCAATGGAAAGCGGCGGAACTGAGCGACGAGGATTGCGAAAAATTCCGCGCCGCCTGCGCGGAATTTAATTTTTCTCCCGATCAGATCCTGCCCCACGACAGTTACCTGATTAACCTGGGACACCCGGTGGCGGACGCGCTGGAAAAATCCCGCGACGCCTTTATCGACGAACTGACCCGCTGCCAGCAGTTGGGGCTGACGCGGCTGAATTTCCATCCCGGCAGCCATTTACAGCAAATTGACGAGGAAACCTGCCTGGCGCGCATCGCCGAGTCGATTAACATCGCGCTGGAACGCACCCAGGGCGTGACGGCGGTGATCGAGAATACCGCCGGCCAGGGCAGTAACCTGGGGTTTCGCTTTGAACACCTGGCGGCGATTATCGACGGGGTAGAGGATAAAAGCCGCGTGGGCGTGTGCATCGATACCTGCCACGCCTTTGCCGCCGGCTACGATTTACGTACCGAGGATGCCTGCAGCCATACCTTTAGCCAGTTTGAGCATATCGTCGGCTTTTCCTACCTGCGCGGCATGCATCTGAACGACGCCAAAAGCGCGTTCAACAGCCGGGTGGATCGCCATCACAGCCTGGGGGAAGGCAATATCGGCAAAACCGCGTTCGAGTGGATCATGGCCGATCAGCGCTTTAACGCTATCCCGATGATCCTGGAGACCGTTGAGCCGGCGATCTGGGCGCAGGAAATCGCCTGGCTGAAATCCCTGGACCCGGATCGGCGCGAAGCCTAACGGTCCCGGCCGGCGATCGGCAATGCGCGGCGCCGGACCGCACAAGCCCGGGCGCCGGCACCGGCGAAGTTGCGTTAGCGCCGGTTGCGCACCACCTGGTAGCGCCGCGTCAGGTATTCCACCGGCGCGCTCCAGATATGCACCAGCCGGCAGAACGGAAACAGCACGAACAGCGTCATGCCTAGGATCATATGCAGCCGGTAGATAACCGCCACGCCCTCAAGGTGCGCCGACGCGCCGGGGTGGAAAGTGACCACCGCCTGCGCCCAGCCCACCAGCTTCATCATCTCCGCACCGTCCATATGCCTGCCGGATACCGGAATGGTGAGCAGCCCGAGGATCACCTGGACCACCAGCAGGGTCAGGATCAGGATATCCCCGACGCTCGAGGTGGCGCGGATGCGCGGATTAAGCAACCGGCGTTTTAATAGCAGGCCCCCGCCCACCAGGGTCAGGATGCCGCAAACGCCCCCCGCCCCCATCGCCATTTTCTGCTTTAGCGCTACGGACAAAAACGGCTCATAGACCCAGTGCGGCGTCAGCAGGCCGAACAGATGACCGAAAAAAATACCCAGGATGCCGATATGGAACAGATTGGACGCCAGGCGCATCCCTTTTTTATCCAGCATCTGGCTGGAGCCGGCGCGCCAGCTGTACTGGCCATAATCGTAGCGCAGCCAGCTGCCGGCCAGGAAGATGGTGCCGGCTACATAGGGATAGATATCAAAAAAGAACAGATTGAGAAACGACATGGCTAGTCTCCTTTCTTATCGGTGGCGCGCCGGGGCGCGTCAACCGCGGCGCCGCTGTGCGCGCGGCCGCGGGCCGGGCCGGGAGCGGCGCTGAAATCACTGCTCAGGTACTGCGGGATCACCGCGCCGGCAAACCGGCGCTGATGGCGGACCTGTTCGCCGGAGGCGCAGTCCGGCGGGGCGAGGAATTTGACCTGTTCCTCCTCCCAGACCGCGTCCAGCGCCGCCGGGGTATCGTCCCGCGCCTCAAGGGCGACGTTGTTATCCAGGCTGGCGCCGCGCAACTCGCTGCCGGAGATCGCCAGCAGCATGTCGAACAGCAGGGCATAATGGTTAGACCGCGCCCGCAGCCGGGCGCCGAGCAGCGCCAGGATGGGCGCGATATCCGCCAGACCCTCGCGGCCCGCCGCCTGGTCGCGGCTGGAGAGATATTCCAAATAGAGCGGCAGGAAATCAGGCAGTTCGCGGCTGTCCAGCGCCAGGCCGGCCGCCCGGTACTGCGCCAGCAAATCCACCATCGCCTGGCCGCGATCGCGCGATTCGCCGTGCACATGCTCGAAGAGCAGCAGCGAGGTGGCGCGGCCGCGATCGAACAGGCCGCAGTAAGCCTCCTGCGCGTCGAGCAGCGGTTGGGCGCAAAAATCGCCGATAAACCCGATCAGGCGGGCCGCCTGCCGCAGGGTTAATTCCCCGGCGCCGCCCAACGCCGCGATCAGTTCCTCCCGCGCGGCCCAAAGGGGCTCGTCCGGATAATCCAATAAACGTCCGATAATCTTCAGGCTAATCATGGGGGGTGCCGCCGGTTTTTACGCTGACGTCGATGGCGTCGATGCGCTTGCTGTTAAACAGATTAAAACGGGTATTGCTGCCGTGGCAGCCGTCGCCGAAGCTGAAACCGCAACCCTTGCTTTCCGGGAACGCGTCGCGGGCCAGCTCGCGGTGGCTAGAGGGGATGACAAAGCGGTCCTCATAGTTGGCGATGGCCAGGTAGCGGTACATTTCCCGCGCCTGGGCCTCGGACAGGCCGACCTGCTCCAGCGCGCTGGTGTCCACCCGGCCCTCCACCGTTTCGGCGCGCTTATAGTGGCGCATCGCCAGCAGGCGGCGCAGCGCCAGCAGCACCGGAGCGGTATCGCCGGCGGTGAGCAGGTTGGCCAGGTACTGCACCGGGATGCGCAGGCTTTCCACGTCCGGCAGCACGCCGCTGTGCGGTAAGGCGCCCGCGTCGTCGGCGGACTGGATGGGCGACAGCGGCGGCACGTACCAGACCATCGGCAGCGTGCGGTATTCCGGATGCAGCGGCAGCGCCAGCTTCCAGTCTATGGCCAGCTTATAGACCGGTGATTTCTGCGCCGCCTCGATCACCCCCTGGGGAATACCGTCCGCCAACGCCTGCGCCACCACCGCCGGATCCTGCGGGTCGAGGAAGATATCCAGCTGGCTTTGGTAGAGATCCCGCTCCTGCTCGGCGGCGGCGGCCTGTTCTATCCGATCGGCGTCGTACAGCAGCACGCCCAGGTAGCGGATGCGCCCGACGCAGGTCTCCGAGCAGACGGTCGGCTGGCCGGCCTCGATGCGCGGATAGCAGAAAATGCATTTTTCCGACTTGCCGCTTTTCCAGTTGAAGTAGATTTTTTTATAGGGACAGCCGGTCAGGCACATGCGCCAGCCCCGGCAGCGCTCCTGGTCGATAAGCACGATACCGTCCTCTTCGCGCTTGTAGATGGCCCCGCTCGGGCAGGTGGCCACGCAGGCCGGGTTCAGGCAATGCTCGCACAGGCGCGGCAGGTACATCATAAAGGTGTGTTCAAACTGGCCGTACATGGCCGTTTGCATATGCTCGAAGTTTTTGTCCCTGGCGCGATGCTCGAATTCGCCGCCGAGGATCTCCTCCCAATTGGGGCCGCCGGTGATTTTTTTCATCCGCCGGCCGGTAATCAGCGAACGGGGACGGGCGATGGGCTGGTGTTTGCCCGCCGCCGCGGTGTGCAAATGCTGGTAGTCGTAATCAAAGGGTTCATAATAATCGTCGATTTCCGGCGCGTGGGGATTGGCGAAAATGTTCGCCAATATGCCCACCCTGCCGCCCATGCGCGGCTGCAGCCTGCCGTTGATCTTACGGATCCAGCCGCCCCGCCATTTATCCTGGTCCTCCCAGGCGTGGGGGTAACCTATGCCCGGTTTGCTTTCGACGTTATTGAACCAGGCGTATTCCATGCCTTCGCGGCTGGTCCAGACGTTTTTGCAGGTCACTGAGCAGGTGTGGCAGCCGATACACTTGTCGAGGTTCAGCACCATGCCGACCTGGGAACGGATTTTCATTGTGCTTTCTCCTGCGGGCGGTGGGTGCCGGCGAGCGCATTGCCCTGCGCGTCATCGTTATGTTCGTCGTCCAGCCAGTCGATACGGTCCATTTTGCGCACCACCACGAACTCGTCGCGGTTGGAGCCGACGGTGCCGTAATAATTAAAGCCGTAGGCCAGCTGGGCATAGCCGCCAATCATATGGGTGGGCTTGGGACAGACCCGGGTAACGGAGTTATGGATACCGCCGCGCTGGCCGGTGATTTCCGAGCCGGGAATATTCACGATGCGCTCCTGGGCGTGGTACATCATGGTCATGCCCGCCGGCACGCGCTGGCTGACCACCGCGCGGGCAATCAGCGCCCCGTTGGCGTTGAACGCCTCGATCCAGTCGTTATCGATGATGCCCAGCTCGCGGGCGTCGTCTTCGCTCAGCCAGACAATCGGCCCGCCGCGCGACAGGGTCAGCATCAGCAGGTTGTCGCTGAAGGTGGAGTGAATGCCCCATTTCTGGTGCGGCGTGAGGAAGTTCAGCGCTTTTTCCGGGTTGCCGTTGGGCTTGGCGTTAAGCAGCGGCGCCGCGGCGCGGGTATCAATGGGCGGGCGGTACACCAGCAGGCTTTCGCCAAAGGCGCGCATCCATTCATGATCCTGGTACAGCTGCTGGCGGCCGGAGAGCGTGCGCCAGGGGATAAGCTCATGCACATTGGTATAACCGGCGCTGTAGGAGACATGCTCATCCTCCAGCCCGGACCAGGTGGGGCTGCTGATAATCTTGCGCGGCTGGGCCTGCACGTCGCGAAAACGGATTTTCTCGTCTTCCTTGTTCAGCGCCAGATGACGGTGATCGCGCCCGGTCATGACGCCCAGCGCCGCCCAGGCTTTTACCGCCACCTGGCCGTTGGTCTCCGGCGCCAGCGATAAAATCACCTCGGCGGCGTCGATGGCGGTATTGATATTGGGACGGCCGGCGGCGGCCCCCGTGGTTTTGGTCAGGTTGAGTTTTTTCAGGAAATCAATTTCCACCTGGGTGTTCCAGCCGATGCCTTTACCGCCGTTGCCAAGCTTGTCCAGCAACGGTCCAAGGGAGGTAAAACGCTCATAGGTATTCGGGTAATCCCGTTCCACCACCATGATATGCGGCGCGGTTTTGCCGGGGATCAGCTCGCATTCCCCTTTTTTCCAGTCCTCCACGCCCAGCGGCTGGGCCAGTTCGGCGGCGGAATCATGCTGGATAGGCAGGGTCACCACGTCGGTCTCCAGGCCCAGGTGCCCCTGGCAGACGCGCGAAAACGCCGCGGCGATGCCTTTATAGATCTCCCAGTCGCTTTTCGAATCCCAGGCCGGGTCCACCGCCGCCGACAGCGGATGGATAAAGGGATGCATATCGGACGTATTCAGATCGTCTTTTTCATACCAGGTGGCGGTGGGCAGCACGATATCGGAATACAGGCAGGTGCTGGACATGCGGAAATCCAGGGTCACCACCAGATCCAGTTTGCCTTCGCCGCCCTGCTCCCGCCATTCCACTTCTTCCGGCATAACGCCGCCCTGGCGCCCCAGATCCTCGCCCTGGATACCGTTTTCGGTGCCCAGCAGGTATTTGAGCATATATTCATGGCCCTTGCCCGACGAGCCGAGCAGGTTGGAGCGCCAGACGAACAGGTTGCGCGGGAAATTCTGCGGCGCGTCGGGCTGCTCGGCGGCAAAACGCAGCGCCCCGCTTTTCAGGCCGGCCACGGTATAGTCCACCGGCGACAGGCCGGCATCCCGCGCTTTGGCGGCGATATGCAGCGGATTGACGTCCAGCTGCGGCGCGGAAGGCAGCCAGCCCATGCGCTCGGCGCGCACGTTAAAGTCGATCAGGCTGCCGGTAAAGCGCGCGGGGTCCGCCAGCGGCGACAGCAGTTCCTGCGGCGCCAGGGTTTCATAGCGCCATTGGCTGGAGTGATTATAGAAAAACGAGGTGCTGTTCATATGGCGCGGCGGACGCTGCCAGTCCAGGCCGAACGCCAGCGGCAGCCAGCCGGTCTGCGGCCGCAGCTTTTCCTGACCGACGTAGTGCGCCCAGCCGCCGCCGCTCTGGCCCACGCAGCCGCAGAACACCAGCATATTGATCAGGCCCCGGTAGCTCATGTCCATGTGATACCAGTGATTCAGCCCGGCGCCGACGATAATCATCGAACGGCCGTGGGTTTTATCGGCGTTATCGGCGAATTCGCGCGCGATGCGGGCGATATTGTGCCGCGACACGCCGGTGATCTTCTCCGCCCAGGCCGGGGTATAGGCCTTGATATCGTCGTAATCGCGCGCGCAGTTGTCGTCGCCCAGTCCGCGATCGAGGCCGTAGTTGGCCAGCATTAAATCGTAGATGCTGGTCACCAGCGCCTCGCCGCCGCCGGCAAGCGTAAGGCGCTTGACCGGCAGTTTATGCAACAGGATATCGTTGAGCGGCACCGGGCTGAAATGCTCGCTGGGCGTGCCGCCAAAGTACGGGAACCCCACCTCCACCACCTGGTCGTGGCGGCCCAGCAGGCTGAGCTGTAATTTCACCTCCTGCCCGCTGCCGCCATCGCGCTGCTCCAGGTTCCATTTGCCCTGCTCGCCCCAGCGAAAGCCGATCGCCCCCTGCGGCGCCGTCAGCCCGCCGGTGTTTTCATCAATGGCCACGGTCTTCCACTGCGGGTTATTGTCCTGCCCCAGGCCGTCCACCAAATCGGCGGCGCGCAGCAGGCGGCCGGCGGCGTAAAATCCCTGGGGCCGGGGTTCGAGCAGCACCAGCATCGGCAGGTCGCTGTAGCGCCTGACATAATCGAGGAAATAGCTGCTTTGCCGCTGCAGGTAAAACTCGCGCAAAATCACATGGCCCATCGCCAGCGCCATGGCGCTGTCGGTGCCCTGTTTCGGGCTGAGCCATTGGTCGCACAGCTTGGCGATTTCGGCGTAATCGGGCGTCACCGCCACGGTCTTGGTGCCTTTATAGCGGGCCTCAGTAAAAAAGTGGGCGTCCGGGGTGCGTGTTTGCGGCACGTTGGAGCCCCAGGCGATGATATACGATGAGTTATACCAGTCGGCGGATTCCGGCACGTCGGTTTGCTCGCCCCAGGTCATCGGCGAGGCCGGCGGCAGATCGCAATACCAGTCGTAGAAACTCAGGCAGACGCCGCCTATCAGGGAAAGATAGCGCGCGCCGGCGGCATAGGAAATCATCGACATGGCCGGGATCGGCGAAAAACCGATAATGCGATCCGGGCCATAGGTCTTGGCGGTATAGACATTGGCGGCGGCGATCAGCTCATTCACCTCGGCCCAGCTGGAGCGGATAAAGCCGCCGCGTCCGCGCGCCTGCTTATAGGCCCGGGTGGCCGCCGCGTCGCTCATGATGGCGGCCCAGGCGTCCACGGGATCGGCGTGCCGCGCGCGGGCTTCGCGCCAAAGGGTGAGCAGCAGCTTGCGCATCAGCGGATACTTCAGCCGGTTGGCGCTGTAGAGGTACCAGGAATAGCTTGCTCCCCGGGGACAGCCGCGCGGCTCATGGTTCGGCAGGTCCGGGCGGGTGCGCGGATAATCGGTCTGCTGGGTTTCCCAGGTGACCAGCCCGCTTTTGACATAAATTTTCCAGCTGCATGAACCGGTGCAGTTTACCCCATGGGTGGAGCGCACGATCTTGTCATGCTGCCAGCGGCTGCGGTAGCCTTCCTCCCAGTCGCGATTGGTGTTCATCGCCTGGCCGTGCCCGTCGGCAAAGGTCTGGTCCAGCTGTTTGAAATAACGGAACCGGTCGAGAAAATGGCTCATCGGATGTTCTCCTGCAAGACAGGTCCCGTGGACCTGCGGTCAAAATACGAGCCCGGACGCCGCGCAATCGCCGGCGCCCAGGTCCTCAACGTGGTTTTTTGGTCGCCATGCCGCGATGGAGGTTGCGGCCGTAAACCAGCCACGTGACCAGCACGCACACCACATAAAACGCCAGGAATACTTTCATCGCGCCGGCCGGCGAACCGGTCAGGGCCAGCGAGGTGCCGAAAGCCTGGGGAATAAAAAATCCCCCCGCCGCGCCGATGGCGGAGATAAAGCCCAGCGAGGCGGCGGATTCCGTGGCCGCTTCGCGCTGCGCCTCGTCGTCGCTGCCGCCCCGCGCCTTGACCCGGTCCAGGGTAAGCTTGCGCAGGATCACCGCGATCATCTGGAAGGTGGAGCCGCTGCCGAGCCCCGCCGTCAGAAACAGCAGCATAAATACGGTGAAAAAAGCGGCGAACGAGCCGTCCTGTCCATTGGACGGCAGGGTCAGGAACAGCAGAGCGGCAAACAGGGCCATCAGCACAAAGTTGACCAGAGTCACGCGGATGCCGCCCAGCCGATCGGACAGCGCTCCGCCGGCCGAACGCGCCAGCGCGCCGATCAGCGGACCAAAAAAGGCGTAATGCAGGATCTGCACCGCGGGAAATTGAGTCTTCGACAGCATGGCAAAACCGGCGGAAAAGCCGATAAACGAACCAAAGGTCGCCAGGTAGAGAAAACTCAGGACCCACATATGGCCGCGCTTGAGCACCACCATTTGCTTACTCAGGGACGCTTTGGCGGTAGCCAGATCGTTCATGCCGAACCAGGCCGCCACGGCGGCAATCAGCAGCAGCGGCACCCACATCCAGGCGGCGTTTTCCAGAAATAACCGGCTGCCGTCCGCCAGCACCCGCCCGGTGCCGCCAAAGACGGCGAACAGCGACGTGGAGATGACCAGCGGCGCGACCAGTTGCATCACGCTGACGCCCAGGTTGCCCATGCCGCCGTTCAACCCCAGCGCCCCGCCCTGGCGGGCCTTGGGGAAAAAGAAGCTGATATTGGCCATGCTGGAGGCGAAGTTGGCGCCGGCAAAGCCGCACAGCAGGGCGATGGCGATAAATACGCCGTAGGGCGTCAGCGGGTCCTGTACCGCCACGCCCAGCCACAGGCAGGGGATCACCAGGAACAGCGTGCTGATGGCCGTCCAGCGCCGCCCGCCCACCAAAGGCACCATAAAGGAGTAGGGCACCCGCAGAATGGCGCCCGACACCGCCGGCAGCGCGGTAAGCAGAAACAGCCGATCGGTGGAAAAATTAAATCCCACTTTATTCAGGTTGACCGCCACGGCGCTGAACAGCATCCAGACGCAAAACGACAGCAGCAGGCAATAAATGGAGATCCAGAGATTGCGGCGGGCCACCGGCTGGCCCCGGGTGCGCCAGAACTCGGGCTGTTCCGGCTGCCAATCCTCGATTACGGCGCCCCGGCGGCGTGGTGCGGCGTCTGAACGGGAAAGTAGAGTCATAAAGTCCTCGGGCATGTAGGGGGATTCGTTGTGATATCCGCCACCCTAGGCAAGGCGGGGACGGGCGAACTTGATGCAAATCAAGGGATAACCCGTTAGCCGGCGCGGCGTCCGGCCGGCCCTATCATTTGTAAGTAGTGCTTTTTTTCCGGCAAGGCCCTATGATTCATCAGGTTATGGCCCGGCCACGAAGAGAGGGGTAACCCCCGCCCCGCTCACGGCTATTTGTGGGTACTCCTAAAGGGGTATAGGGTTAACGCCGGGGATCAGGAACAATGGCCCCATCCGCCGCTCGCCTGCGCTTGACCTGGGAACGCTGCCTTATGATCAAAGCTCTTTTCGCGCCGTTATCCATCGTCCAGCAGGTGGCGCTGCTGATGCTGCTGTCGGGCATATTGGGCATCGGCGGCATGAGCCTGTCGTTATGGATGGCGCAAAGCATGCAAGGCAACGCCCATGCCATCAATAAGGCCGGCTCGCTGCGCATGCAAAGCTACCGGCTGTTGTCGCGCGTGCCGCTGGATCAAAGCAGCGACCCCTTGCTCGCCGAACTGGAACGGGACCAGTTAAGCGACGATCTGCGCCAGCCGCTGAAGCGCGAAGGCCTGACCCCGCAGTACCTGGATTTGCGCGACCATTGGCACGGCACGCTTAAGCCGCTGCTGCTGCGGGCGCAGCGCCCCGCGGACGCCGCCCGGGGCGTTGCGGAGTTCGTGCGCCGGCTGGATGCGCTGGTGTCGGATCTCGATCGTAATACCGAGCGCCGGCTGGCGCTGGTGGCCCTGGTGCAGAAAATCATCATCGCCCTGACCCTGCTGGTGCTGACCGGCACCATCCTTTACCTGCGCCACCGGCTGCTGCGCCCCTGGCGGCGCCTGCTCAACCAGGCCAGAGCGGTAAGCCGCGGCGATTTTAGCCAGCGCTATCCGCTGCCTGCCGGCGCTGAACCGGGCGGATATCATGAAATGGATCAGCTGGGCTTTACCCTGAACAGTATGTCGCAGTCGCTGTCGCAGATGTATACCGAGCTGGAGCAGCGGATCGCGGACAGCACCGCCGATTTGCGGCAAAAAAACCGCGTGCTGGATTTTCTCTATCGCGCCAGCCGGCAATTGCATACCGGCGCGCCTTTGCCCGGCCGCCTGCGACCGGTGCTGGAGGAATTGCAGACCCTGATCCCCTTGCGGGAGATCCAGATCCGGCTCTACGAAAACGAGCGCGATCCCGGACTGAACGGCGTCCAGGCAGACGGCGAGGCGGCGGCGAACGATGCCGCACAACCGGTAAACGACGGGGCGGCACCGCCGGATGCCGGGGCGACAGCGATACAGGGCGGGATGGCCGTCACGACGGGCGGACCCGCGCCTGTCGATACGGCGCGGATTGCCGCCCGTCCGCCGGCGCCCGACTTAACTGAAGCCGGGACGGAGCAGCTCAGCTGGCGCCTGCACGATAAATTAGGTCAATACGGCGTGATGCTGGCGCAGTATCCGCCGCGCCATAGGCTGGATGATACGCAGCGGCGCCTGGTGGCCACGCTGGTCGAACAGCTGACCAGCACCCTGGCGCTGGAACGCCAGGCCGAGCATCAGCAGCAGCTGATGCTGATGGCCGAGCGCACGGCCATTGCCGGCGAACTGCACGACAGCATCGCCCAGTCGCTCTCCTGCCTGAAGCTGCAAATAGGCGTTCTGCAAATGCAAAATACGCACGCCGCGCCTGAAAATCAGCTGCTGATGCAGCAAATGCGCGACGAGCTTAATACCGCCTACCGCCAGCTGCGCGAGCTGCTGACCACCTTTCGCCTGCGCCAGACGGAGCCGGGCCTGCGCGCGGCGCTGCAAACCACGGTGGAGGAATTTTCGGCGCGGCTGGGGTTCGCCGTTGAGTTCATCTATCGGCTGCCGGCGCAAGCCGTCTCGTCCCATCAGGCCATCCACCTGACGCAGATCGCGCGCGAAGCGTTAACCAATATCGTCAAACACGCCGGCGCCAGCCGGGTGACGCTTACCGCCGACCTGGAGGCGGATGCGCTGGTGCTCAGCATCCGTGACAACGGCCGCGGCCTGCCGGAGGAACATCAGCGCCAGCATCATTACGGCGTGGTTATCATGCAGGATCGCGCCAGGAACCTGCACGGCGACTGCCGGGTGGCGAATCTCCCCGGCGGCGGCGCCGAAGTACGGGTAACCGTGCCGCGGCAACCGGCATCATCCTATTAACAGGAACAGACCATGAGCGAATCCGACGTCGCCACGATTTTATTGATTGACGATCACCCGATGCTGCGCAGCGGCGTGCGGGCGCTTATCGGCATGGACCCCGGCCTGAAAGTGGTTGCCGAAGCCGCCAACGGCGAGCAGGGGGTGCTGTTGGCCGAAACGCTGGATCCGGATTTGATCCTGCTCGATTTAAAGATGCCGGGCATGAGCGGGCTGGATACGCTGGACTGCCTGCGCCGGCTGCCCCTTTCCGGGCGCATCGTCGTATTCAGCGTCTCGAACCATCAGGACGATGTGATTACCGCCCTGAAACGCGGCGCCGATGGTTACCTGCTGAAAGATATGGAGCCGGAAGATCTGCTGGCGGCCATCCGCCAGGCCGCGGCGGGCAGGATGGTATTAAGCGAGGCGCTGATGCCGGTGCTGGCGGCCGGCCTGCGCGATGACCGTCCCGGCGGCGCGCGGGATAGCGGGCAGTTGACGCCGCGCGAGCGCGATATCCTGAAGCTTATCGCCCACGGCCTGCCGAATAAAACCATCGCCCGCAGGCTCGATATCAGTGAAAGCACCGTGAAGGTACATGTGAAACATCTGCTGAAAAAAATGGGGTTGAAGTCACGGGTGGAGGCGGCGGTATGGGCGCTGCAAAGCAAGGTGTTCTGACGTGGCGTTATAAAAAACGCCCCGCGCGGGACGATAGCGCGCGGGGCGTAAAAGAAGCATCGGCGCCCCGGAGCATTGAGCCCCGGGATGCCGGGCCGGCTTAGGCCAGCGCTTTCGCCAGTTCGGCGTCCGGACGTTTCAGTACCGAGTACATCACGCCCAGCAACAGGGTGCCCGCCGCGATGGCGACCAGGTAACTGAGCACCGGCGTAATGGCGCCCGGGATCAGCAGCACAAACATACCGCCGTGCGGCGCCATCAGCTTGGCGCCGAAGAACATCGACAGCGCGCCGGTGACGGCGCCGGAGATCATGGCAAGCGGGATCACCCGGAACGGATCGCGCGCGGCGAAGGGTATCGCGCCTTCGGAGATAAAGCACAGCCCGAGGACAAACGCGGCCTTGCCGGCCTCCCGTTCCGGTTTATCGAACTTATTGCGCGCCAGCAGGGTGGCGACCGCGATGCCCAGCGGCGGCACCATGCCGGCGGCCATAATCGCCGCCATCGGCGCATAGGTTTGCGTACTGAGCAAGGCGACGCCAAAGGCATAGGCGGCTTTGTTGATCGGCCCGCCCATATCGCTGCACATCATGGCGCCGAGGATGGCGCCCAGCAGTACGGCGTTGGCGGTGCCCATCGACTGCAGCCAGTTGGTCAGGCCGGTCAGGATCCTGGCCACCGGCGTGCCCACCACATAGATCATCACCAGGCCGGTCACCAGGCTGGCGATTAACGGTATGATCAGTATCGGTTTCAGCGCCGCCATGCTTTGCGGCAAAGGCAATTTGGTGCTGATAAGCCTGGCCACGTAGCCGGCCAGAAAACCGGCGATAATACCGCCGATAAATCCGGCGCCGGTGCTGACCGCCAGCATACCGCCCACCAGGCCCGGCGTCAGGCCCGGACGGTCGGCGATGGAGAAGGCGATAAAGCCCGCCAGCACCGGTACCATCAGGGCGAACGCCGATTTACCGCCGATGGTCATCAGCGCCGAAGCCAGGGTTCCCGGCTGTTCAAAGGCATGGATGCCGAAAACAAAGGATAACGCGATGCACAGGCCGCCGGCCACCACCATAGGCAGCATATAGGAAACACCGGTCAGCAGATGGCGATACGGACCGGGAGAGGCTTTTTTGGTCTCGCCGGATTCAGTATTGCCGCCCTGCGCGGACGGCTGGTACACCTTGGCCTCCACCACCGCCTTATCCAGTTCCTGGGCGGTTTTTTTCAGCGCCAGGCCGGTACTGGTGCGATACATCGGTTTGCCGGCGAACTTGCTCAGATCCACCTCTATATCGGCGGCCACGATCACCAGGTCCGCCTGCTGCACTTCCTCGGCGGTGATGGCATTACCCGCCCCCACCGAGCCGCGGGTCTCCACCTTCACCCACCAGCCGCGTTTTTTGGCTTCGCCATCGATGGCTTCCGCCGCCATATAGGTGTGCGCCACGCCGGTCGGGCAGGCGGTGATGGCCACCAGCCGTTTGGGTCCGGTGACGGCAAGCGCCGCCGCGGGCGTGGTTTCCGCCGACGCCTGGTACAGGCTGGCCTCGGTCTTGGCGCGGGCGAGGAAAGCTTCCGGCTGGCTGGCCGCCTGGGACGGTTCGCCGGTAAACACCCGCTTGCCGTTCAGGGCGGCATCGGGGGTAAGGCCGCCCACCGCCACCACCAGTTCGGCGTCGGCGGCGGAGTCAACCAGGGTCAAACCCGCTTTCGGCGCGGCATCGACCAATATTTTTTTCACCAGGTGGCATCGTGCCTGCCCCAGCGAGCTGTCTATTTTCAGCAGCGTTTTCATTGTGCCTCCAACTGGTCATTAAACGGTTTTAAATCCACTCGGGCCATCATGGCGGCCAACTGCGGCCGATCGGTGATGCCGACATTGCTTTGACTGACCGCCAAAGCCGCCACGGCGGTCGCCAGGCGTAACGTATGTTCACTGGACTCGCGCATCAGCAGGCCATAGATCAGGCCGCCCACCATGGAATCGCCGGCGCCGACGGTGCTGACCACTTCACAGGCCGGCGGCTTGGCCAGCCAGGCGCCCGAGGCGTTGACCCACAGCGCGCCTTCGGCGCCCAGTGAAATCACCACATGGGCGATGCCCTGCTCGCGCAGCGCATGGGCGGCCACCACCACGTCGGCCAGGGTGGGCAGCTTGCGGCCGGCCCAGATTTCCAACTCGCGCCGGTTAGGCTTGACCAGCCAGGGCGCGGCTTTCAGCCCGGCCACCAGCGCTTCGCGGCTGCTGTCGAAAATAATGCAGGGGCAGTGGCTGCGCAGCTTGATCATCCATTCAGTAAAGGCTTCCGGCGGCACGCCCGCCGGCAGGCTGCCGCTGACCGCCACCATATCGAACTGGCCCAGCCAGGTCAGCGAATCGTTGACAAAGCGTTCCCAGTCCTGCGGCGTGACGTTAAATCCGGAAAAATTGAAATCGGTCACGTCTCCCTGCTTCTCGGTCAGCTTGACGTTGATGCGGGTACGCCCCTGCACGACCTGGAAACGGTTGGCAATGCCCAGATCGCTGAACAGCAGTTGGAAACCGTCCTGGTTTTCCTTGCCGAGAAAGCCGCCGACGGTGACGTCGATGCCAAGATCCTTCAACACCTTGGCGACGTTTATCCCTTTTCCCGCCGCGTGCAGTCCGGTCGTTTGCACCAGGTTAACCTCCCCGCGTTCAATTTCGGGGCAATAGCCGACCAGGTCGTAAGCCGGGTTCAGCGTAATGGTGGCGACGCGTCTGCTCATGCCGCGCCCTCCCCGAGTCCCGCGGCAATCGCCGCGCCGATGGCTTGCAGCGCCTGTTCGGCGTCGGCGCCTTCAGCGGTGAAACGCAGGCGATGGCCGCTCTTCACGCCCAGGGCCACCACTTTCATCAGGCTGCGTCCATTGGCCGGTTTGCCGGACCCGTCCAGGTTGGTGACGGTAATGACGCTGTCGAACTGTTTGATCACGTTCACCAGGGCGGTGCCGGGGCGGGCGTGCAGGCCATGCTCGTTACGCACCACGAATTCCGCGCTTAATACCCCATCCGTCGCCGCGGCTTCGCCGCTGAGCAGGGCCAGCAGGGCGGGAGCGTCGGCGGTCAGCAGGCGGCTCGCCTCGCCGGCCAGCAGCAGGTCGCCGATGACGTTCAGCACGTCAAGCGGCCGATCGTCTACCATGGCGACGGTAATCAGCAGCGCCACGCTTTCACCGTCCTCGACAAACGCCGTCGCCGGGCGACTGATCGCCACGGCGCTGGCCAGGTTGCCGCGCGTGCTGTCGTTCAGCCAGACGCCCTGCCCCAGGTTCAGCGGGCGGCCGCTGATGATATCGCTGACGAACGCGACGTCCACCGCGCCCGCCAGCTGCAGGCGGCCGGCATTGAGCGCCTTGAGGGTGACCATGTCGCCGGCGGGGACGCCCAGGGCCATCAGGGAGATATCGAACAGGAACGGCGCCGGCTGCTTTTCACCCGTCAACGCGGCGCGCAGTTCTTCGGCCGACGTGGTGCTCGCCAGGCGCGCCGCCACGGCATCGTCGCTTAAGACATGGGTCAGCTGGCGCAGCAGCGCGAGATGCTCGTCGGAGCGCGCGGCGATGCCGATCACCACATAAGCCGTCTGGCCCTCGCCCCAGTCAATCCCCTGCGGAAACTGAAATACCTGCACGCCGGTGTTCAGCACCAGGTCGCGGGTATCCGTGGTACCGTGCGGGATGGCGATGCCGTTGCCTAAAAAAGTGGACGTCTGCTGCTCGCGCTTCATCATGCCGTCCACATACCCGGCGTCGACATAACCTGCCTGCGTCATGGCCGCGGCGATCTGGGCGATAGCCTCCGTCTTGCTCTGCGCCTGGGCGCCGAGATGAATATCTTTTAATGACAAATCAAACATATCTCTCCTCGCTTGCTGATATTGCTAATATTGAATCGATTCAGCTTCGATACGCACCAACAGCGGGATGGTCCGGGGCATCGCCTGTCTAATCACGCTGAAACGTTTCAATAAAGTCTCCGACGTTGGCGACGTGATTGCAAGCGCCGGTCGACTATTCCTGTCGGATCTTTGAAGCGCCGCACAGTTTATCGTTATTCAGGCACGTCCCGGCCCGCCGGGACGGCTTTTGCTGACGCGCTGCTGAAGACCCCATCCCCCATGCCCGTCGCGGCCTGACCGGGGCCGCCCGCGCAGCGATCCGGCGGCGCGCCTTGCCGCCGGCCGACGTCATGCTGAAGTGGATTTATTTTCGCCGCCGGCTGTTGTTTTTCGCCAACAGGCGTATTATTCGGGCGTCCATTTGTCCTGATCCCGATGCCATTATCATGCACACGCCTATCGCCCTCCCGCGGCGCCTTCCGGATATGACCGCCCCGGCCTTTCTGGTTATCGCTTTTCTCTCCGGCATCGCCGGCGCACTGCAGTTGCCGACCCTGAGCCTGTTCCTGTCCACGGAAGTGGCGGCCCGGCCCTTTATGGTGGGCCTGTTCTATACCGGCAGCGCGGTGATAGGCATCGCGGTCAGCCAGTTCCTGGCCGGCCGGTCGGATAAAAAAGGCGATCGTAAACGGCTGATCCTGCAATGCTGCCTGCTGGGCGCGGCGGGCTGCGTGCTGTTTGCCTTTAACCGCAGTTATTTTGTCCTGCTGGCCTGCGGCGTGTTATTGACCAGCTTCGGTTCCACCGCCAACCCGCAGATGTTCGCCCTGGCGCGCGAACATGCCGAGCAGACGGGGCGCGAGGCGGTCATGTTCAGTTCGGTAATGCGCGCGCAGGTGTCCCTGGCCTGGGTCATCGGACCGCCGCTGGCCTTTGCCCTGGCGCTGGGCTTTGGTTTCAAAGTGATGTATATGATGGCCGCCGTCACCTTCGTGGCCTGCGGCGCGCTGGTCTGGCTGGCGCTGCCGTCGATGCGCAAATCGGCGCTGAAAACCGCCGCGGTGCTGGAGGCGCCCCGCCGCAACCGCCGCGACGCGATGCTGCTGTTCGCCGCCTGCACGCTGATGTGGACCTGCAACTGCATGTACCTGATCAATATGCCGCTCTATCTCATCCACGAGCTGCAGCTGCCTGAAAAACTGGCCGGAATGCTGATGGGCACCGCCGCGGGCCTGGAGATCCCGACCATGCTGGTGGCCGGCTATGTGTCCAGGCGCTTTGGCAACCGGCTGCTGATGCGCATCGCCGTCGGCGCCGGACTGCTGTTTTACCTGGGGTTGCTGGTGTTTACCGCCCCTATGGCGCTGCTGGCGCTGCAGTCGCTGAACGCGGTGTTTATCGGCATTCTGGCCGGCATCGGCATGATCTATTTTCAGGATCTGATGCCGGGCCAGGCCGGCGCCGCCACCACGCTGTTTACCAATACCGGACGGGTGGGCTGGATTATCGCCGGTTCGGCCGCCGGGCTTATCGCGGAAATCTGGCAGTACCATACGGTGTTTTTTGTGGCGCTGCTAATGATTGCCGGCGCCGGTTATTGCATGTGGCGCATTCGTGATGTAGATTCGCCGCTGCCCCGCGACACGCACTTTTCCCCCTTGCCTGAAGGCCCGGGCAACGGTAACGTGTCGCCATAGACTCCGATACAATTATACAGGTCCACTTTGATGGCTAGAGCAAACGAAATTAAGCGCGGCATGGCGGTAAATTACAACGGCAAACTCCTGCTGGTAAAAGACATTGATATCCAGAGCCCAAGCGCGCGCGGGGCCAGTACGCTGTATAAGATGCGGTTTTCCGACGTCCGCACCGGCCTGAAGGTGGAAGAGCGCTTTAAGGGCGACGATATCCTCGAGACCATCAACCTGGTGCGCCGCTCGGTGACGTTTTCCTATATCGACGGCGAAGAATATGTCTTTATGGACGACGAGGACTATACCCCGTACCTGTTCAAGAAAGACCAGATAGAAGACGAACTGCTGTTTATCCCCGAAGGCGGCATCCCCGGCATGCAGGTGCTGACCCTGGAAGGCCAGGTGCTGGCGCTGGAATTGCCGCAAACGGTGGATCTGGAGATTATCGAAACCACGCCCGGCATCAAAGGCGCGTCGGCCAGCGCCCGCACCAAGCCGGCGCTGATGAGCACCGGCCTGACCGTCTCGGTGCCGGAATACCTGAACAGCGGCGAAAAGATCCGTATTCACGTGGCGGAACGTCGCTATATGAGCCGCGCCGACTAACCATTTCCAGGCCAACGGCCAGACGGGGTGCATCATCATGGCGACCCTTGCCTCGCATCACCTTCCCGCCGGGGTGCAACAGCCCGGCTACGATCGCGGCCTGCTTAAGAGCCGCATCGTACATATCGGTTTCGGCGCGTTTCACCGGGCCCATCAGGCGGTAATGACCGATCGGGCGCTTAACGCCGTTGGCGGCGATTGGGGCATCTGCGAGGTCAGCCTGCACAGCGCCGGTTTATTGCAGGCGCTGCGCGCCCAGGATCATCTGTTTACCGTGCTGGAAAAAGACGGCGCCGGCAGGCAGGCGCACGTTATCGGCGCGGTCCGCGAGTCGGTTATCGCGGCAGAGGTCGGCATCGCGGCGGTGCTGGAAAAGCTGGCCGAGCCGCAGGTGGCCGTCGTCTCGCTGACCATTACCGAAAAAGGCTATTGCATCGAGCCGGACAGCGGCGAGCTGGACCGCGCCAATCCGCGCGTCCAGGCGGATATCCTGCATCCCGGGGCGCCTGGCACCGTGCCGGGCATTCTGGTGGAGGCGCTGCGCCTGCGCTATGCGCGCGGCCTCGCGCCGCTGACCCTGCTGTCGTGCGACAATATTCCCGGCAACGGCCAGGTGCTCAGGCGGGCGGTGCTGGGCCTGGCCCAGGCCAGGGATCCGCTGCTGGCGGCATGGATCGGGGAACAGGTGTCGTTTCCGGCCACCATGGTCGACCGTATCGTGCCCGCCGCCACGGAAGAAACGCTGGCTGAGATTGCCGCCCTTATCGGCGTGGCGGACCCCTGCGCCATCGCCTGCGAACCCTTTATCCAATGGGTTATCGAGGATAATTTTGTTGCCGGCCGGCCGGACTGGCAGGCGGCGGGCGCGCAGTTTGTCCCCGACGTCGCGCCGTATGAAGAAATGAAGCTGCGCATGCTGAACGGCAGCCATTCCTTTCTGGCCTGGCTCGGCTATCTGGCCGGCTACCAGCATATCAGCGACTGCATGGCGGACCCGGGCTACCACGCCGCCGTGGCCGCGATGATGGCGCAGGAACAGGCGCCCACCCTGCGCCTGGGCGCCGGGGAAGTGGACCTCGCCGCCTACGCCGCGCAGTTGCTGGCGCGCTTCGCCAATCCGGCGCTGAAACACCGCACCTGGCAGATTGCCATGGACGGCACGCAAAAGCTGCCGCAGCGCATGCTGGACCCGGTGCGCTGGCATATCGCCCACGGCGACGGCTATCCCCTGCTGGCGCTGGGCATCGCAGGCTGGATGCGTTATGTGGGCGGCCGCGACGATCTCGGCGCGCCTATTGATATCCGCGATCCGCTCAGCGACGAGCTGCGGCGCATCGTCGGCCACAGCCCCGACGGCGAGCCGCGGGTGCTGGCGCTGTTGGCGCTGCGTTCGGTATTCGGCGCGGATCTGTCCGCCAGCCCCGCCTTTGCCGCCGCCGTCACCGCGGCTTATCTCGCGCTGGCGCGGGACGGCGCCAAAGCGACGGTGGCCGCCGCCCTCTCCCCGGCCGCCCGGGGACGACCATGACCGCCCGCACCACCCTGATTACCGGTTTTCTCGGCAGCGGTAAAACCACTACCCTCTTGCATCTGCTGGCGCAAAAACCGGCCGGCGAACGCTGGGCGGTCCTGGTGAATGAATTTGGCGAGATTGGCGTCGACGGCGCGCTCCTGGCCGACAGCGGCGCAGTGCTCAAGGAAATTCCCGGCGGCTGCATGTGCTGCGTCAACGGCCTGCCCATGCAGGTGGGATTAAATACCCTGTTGCAGCGCAACACCCCCGATCGGCTGCTGATCGAGCCGACCGGGCTTGGCCATCCCAAACAAATCCTCTCTTTGCTCACCTCGCCGGTATATGAAAACTGGCTGACCCTGCGCGCCACCCTGTGCCTGCTGGACGCGCGCCAGCTCGGCGACGCACGTTACCGCGACAATGAAAACTTCCGCGACCAGCTGGCCGCCGCCGATGTCATTATCGCCAACAAGCAGGACAGCTACCAGCCGCAGGATCGCGTGCTGCTGGACGAGTGGGCCGCCGGGCACGGCGATGGACGCCAAATAGTCGACGCCGTCCAGGGCCGGGTGCCGCTGTCATTGCTGGACCTGCCGCGCCTGAACGCGCGCGAACTGCCCGACGGCGCCCACCATCACGCCCCCCCGGCGCCCAAGGCGGGACTCGCGGCGCTGCGGCTGCCGGGCAATACCGGCTGGCGGCGTGCGCTGAACCAGGGCCAGGGCTACCAGTCCTGCGGCTGGATTTTTGACGGCGCCACCACCTTCGATACCATCGGCCTGCTGGAGTGGGCGCGGCTGGCGCCGGTGGAACGGGTCAAGGCCGTGGTACGCATCCCCGAAGGCACCCTGCAGGTCAACCGCCAGGGCCAGGACTTGCGCATCGAGACTCTGCCCGCACCGCCGCCCGACAGCCGGATTGAATTGATCAATCCCGCCCCGGCGGATTGGAACGCGCTGCAAACGGCTTTGTTGAAGATTCGTTTAAATTAGCAGGAATACTATAATCACCTTAATTTAGTCACTTGTTTTATAGGTGCTGAGTCATGCGTCGCTTACCTGCCGTTATTTTGCTCAATATCCTGGGCATCGCGCTTTTTGTCTCATGGTACCTGCCTTCGCACCACGGATTCTGGTCGCGACTGGATACGGCGATCTTCCTGTTTTTTAATCATATCGCCGCCAGTAGCCATAGTTATGCCGTATTCCTGGCCGTCACCAACTATCGCGCGTTCGATATCACCTCCCTGCTGGCGATGGGCCTGCTTTACCTCCACTACCTGTTGCGCACCCCGCCGGATCGGCGCTATCAATTGATAAGCCTCGGCATCGTCATGCTGCTTTCGGCGCTGGTGCTTAACCAGCTGGGGCACCTGCTGCCGGTCAGCCGCCCCAGCCCGACGCTGTTTTTCCAAAATGAGGACGGCGTGGTGCGCGTGTCGCAATTTAGCCGCATTCCCACCAAGGACGCTTCCATGGATAGCTTTCCGGGCGACCACGGCATGATGCTGATGATTTTTGCCGCCTATATGCTGCGCTATTTCGGCGGCCGGGCGTTTGCCTGCGGCATGGCTATCGTGGTGCTGTTCTCCCTGCCCCGGGTGATGATTGGCGCGCACTGGTTCAGCGATATCGCGGTGGGATCGCTGTCGGTGGTGCTGGTCGGCCTGAGTTGGTGGCTGATGACGGATGCCAGCGATAATGCGGTGAGCTGGTTTAACCAGCGCTTGCCGGGCGTGCGCGACCGGCGATATCAATAGGAATTAATTATAGCGGGGGCGGCCTGTGACGGCGTCCGGCGGTCGCCACGTTACGGGAAGGTTGCGGGATCGCCGGCCCCCGGGCGGCGACAATGCCCGCCCGCCGCCATTCCCGGCAAACGGCGGGGCTTTTTGATCCAATTCTTAACGTTTAATTTAATACTATTTCACATCACCAAAAGTTATAAAATAGTCGATAAAAATCCTCGCTTTCCCTTATTCATTACGGTACCCTCGAATTCGCTGTACTTATACACTGATATTTTCCCGCTAATAAAAATGTGTGAGTAATACCACACAATGCAGGAATAACGGTTGGTCAATCAGTATTTGCGCATTATTCTCGATTCGCTCGGTATTTTATAGCGGCACCGTCGCTAAGGACTTTAAGGGATAACACTTATAATGGTCAAATCTCAACCTATTTTGAGATATGTGCTGCGGTTAATCCCCGCAGTGGCGGCGGCAGTTATGCTTTCCGCCTGTAGTTCTCATGGCAGTCAACAAACAGCTGAGATGCATGCAGTCAACGATAAAAGTGATTTTTTACTGCAAGCCTCTCAGGATCAATTCGAAGATATGGTCCGTAATGTCGATGTGAAGACGAAAATTATGGATCAATATGCCGTATGGAAAGGCGTTCGGTATCGCCTGGGCGGCAGCTCTAAACGTGGTATAGATTGTTCGGCTTTTGTACAGCAAACGTTCCATGAACAGTTTGGCCTGGAATTGCCGCGCTCAAGCAGCGAGCAGCAGGGTATGGGCGCTAAAATCCAGCGCACCAAGCTGCGTCCAGGAGATCTGGTCGTGTTCCATGCCGGTTCCACCGGGCGCCATATGGGGATTTACCTGGGCAACGATCAGTTTGTCCACGCATCCACCACCAGCGGCGTCACCATTTCCAGCCTATCGGAAACCTACTGGAACAAGCGTTATCGGGAAGCACGGCGGGTATTAACCGGCGGCGCCAAGGGGCAGATGACCACGGCAATGCGCGGCAACAGCAACTCCTGATAATTAACGGTTATTATTTAAATGTCCTGAATGCCGAACGAGATAAAAGCCGCCTGCCCGGGCGGTTTTTTTTTGACCATTATTAAAGATTTGTATATCTGTTTTTTTGCTTAATACATATTCTTCGAAGCTCATCACTATTCTCGCCGCTATATTCCCAGCTCCTTAACATATTTGCCTGCATGTTATCAACATATTAATTATTATAATCCGCGTCATTTGTCCGTTTGCCGTTATGCTAACGGCGGCCAGCCCGCCCGCGATTGCGCCATATCGGCTAATTATTAAGCACGATAATATATCAGTTAAGGCAATATATGGGCGCAACATCCCATGCCCGCGGCCGCGCTAATTACGGCCGGCGCGCCGTTATCTCCCGTTCCAGCCACGCCAGCGAGGCAAACCCCTCGGCGGCGATGCGCTGCGGCGTTTCCCGCTGATACCGGTCGCTGAAAATTTCCAGCGACCAGATGCCCCGGTACCCTGCCGCCGCCACTTGGCGCGCAAAACCGGCGACATCCAGGATGCCCTGGCCCGGAAAACAGCGATGATGCCGGCTCCAGGCGTCTACCGGCTGCGACGGCCGCGGGCGCGGCGCGGCATCGGCCATCTGCACGTAAAAGATTTTTTCCGCCGGGATGTGCGCCAGGCCGTCGAGGTTATCCGCCAGGGCCAGGATATGAAAGCTGTCCAGCGCCAGGCCCAGGTTGGGCATGGCGACGGTGCTGACCCGCTCCCAGGCCTGGCGGTAATGATGCACATGGCGCCCCCAAGCCAGGGCCTCATAACAGATGGCGCAGCCATAACGCTGCGCCAACTCGGCCAGGCGCAGCAGATCGCCGTTTTGCGCCTCTTCGTCCGCCAGGGCATCCTGGTCCACCGAACTGCATACCAGCAATTGCCGGCATCCCAGTTCTGCCATGGCGTCAAACATGCGCCCGGCCTCGGCCAGCACGCCGGCGCGGCCGGCCGCGGGCGCCCCGTCGGCGTTGCGCAGCGGCTGCAGCAGCACCGCCTCAAGATCGAGCGCGTCGAGCAGCCGTTTAACGTCGCGCGCGGTACCGGGGAAGCGTTGCAGATCGTCGTCAAACAGTTCCACGGCGTCAAACCCCGCCCGGGCGATGGCCTCAAGCTTTTCCGGCAGGCTGCCGGCCATGGATAGGGTAGCAATGGACTTGCGCACCGTCGTCCTCCTGATTAAAGGGTGTATGGCTTAATAATCTGATTGATAATTTTGACATTAATGGCAAAAAAACCGTTAATGGCATTGTTTTAGGCATTAGTATAATAGACAGCCTTCAGCGGCTTGCCCTTTCAATACTATTTGGTGTTATCCCAGGAGCGTAACCTGATGTTTCCACGTGTTTGGATTGCGCTGATTCTCAGCGTCGTCTGCCTCGGCCCGCGCGCCGACACTATTGACACTATTAATGAAAGCTACGCTTTTGCGCTATTGGGCCAACCGAAATACCCCAGCGACTTCAGCCATTTTGATTACGTCAACCCCGCCGCGCCCAAGGGCGGCGCCATAACCCTGGCGGCCATCGGCACCTTTGACAATTTTAACCGTTTTGCCCTGCGCGGCTCGGCGGCGATGCGCACCGACCAGCTCTATGACGGTTTATTTATCACCTCGGACGATGAGATGGGCAGCTATTATCCCCTGGTGGCGGAATCGGCGCGCTATCCCAGCGATTTTTCCTGGATGGAGGTGTCCATCAATCCCCAGGCGCAGTATCACAACCATCAGCCCATCACCGCCCGGGACGTGGCCTTCACCTTCGGCAAATTCATGACCGAAGGGGTGCCGCAATTTCGTATTTATTACAAAGGCGTCACGGTAAAAGCCATCGCGCCGCTCACGGTACGCTACGAGTTTCCCAAACCCGATAAAGAGATGCTGCTGGGCCTGCTGACCTTGCCGATTATGCCGGAAAGCTATTGGCAGCATCACAAACTCGGCGACCCGCTGACCTCGCCGCCGCCGGCCAGCGGGCCTTACCGCATTACGTCCTGGCGTACCGGGCAGTATGTCACCTACTCGCGTGTCCGCGATTATTGGGCGGCCAACCTGCCGGTCAACCGCGGCCGTAATAATTTTGACAGCATCCGTTATGATTATTACCTGGACGACAACGTGGCGCTGGAAGCGTTTAAAGCCGGCGCGTTTGATTTGCGCATCGAAAGCTCGCCCAAGCTGTGGGCCACGCAGTACCACGGCGGCAACGTGGAACGCGGCTATATCATCAAGCAGGAAATACCCAACGATGCGCCGGTCGCAACGCCCTGGCTGGCATTTAATATCCAGCGCCCGCTGTTCGCCGACCGGCGGGTGCGCGAGGCGCTGACGCTGGCGTTTGATTTTGAATGGATGAACAAGGCGCTGTTTTACCAGGGGTACCAGCGGGTCGACAGCTATTTCATCAATACCGACTATGCGGCGCGGGACTATCCCGGCGTGGACGAACTGGCGGTGCTGGCGCCCCTGAAAGGCCAGGTGCCGCCGGAGGTGTTTACCGAACGCTACCAGCCGCCGGTATCGGACGGCAGCGGTTATGACCGCAAAAACCTGCTTAAGGCGCTTGGGCTGTTAAAGCAGGCCGGCTGGGAATTAAAGGACCAACAATTGGTCAACGTCAAAACCGGCAAGCCGTTTGCCTTTGAAATGATGCTGATGAGCGGCAGCAATAGCAGCAATTACATCCTGCCCTTCCAGCACAACCTGCAGCGCCTGGGCATACAGATGACGCTGCGTCAGGTGGACAGCGCGCAGTTTACCAACCGTCTGCGCAAACGTGATTTTGATATGATGCCGTCAAGCTATGCCGCCTTCCCCTACCCCAGCGGCGATTTGCAAATCCTGTGGGGCAGCGCCTATGTGGAATCCAGCTATAACCGCCCCGGCGTCAAGGATCCGGCGGTTGACCGCCTGATCAACGAAATCGTGCGCCACCAGGGCGACGAAAAAGCGCTGCTGCCCCTGGGGCGGGCGCTGGACCGGGTGCTTACCTGGAATTATTTTATGATTCCCCAGTGGTTTTCCCACCAGACCCGTCTGGCCTATTGGGATAAATTCGCCATGCCGGCCGTTAAACCCACCTATGCGCTGGGTTTCGATACCTGGTGGTATGATGTCAACCGGGCGGCCAGGCTGCCCGCGGAACGACGCTGACGCCGGCCGCGGCCGCCCGGTGCGTCCTGCGTCTGACTATCGACAAAGCTCTAAGGGAGGAGCCGCTTGCTAACCTATTTGTTACGCCGTTTATTGCTGGTGATCCCGACGCTTTGGGCCATCATTACCCTGAACTTCTTTATCGTGCAAATTGCCCCCGGCGGACCGGTGGATCAGGCCATCGCCGCCATTGAGATGGGCCAGCAAAGCGGCTTCAGCGCCGGGCACAGCGACCCCGCCGCCCGCGTGCAAACGCTGCACGGCGGCCAGATTGGCGACAGCCAGTACCGCGGCGCCCGGGGCCTGGATCCGGAGGTGATTGCGGAGATTACCCGGCGCTACGGCTTCGATAAACCGCTGCATGAGCGCTATTTCACCATGCTGTGGAACTATGTGCGCTTTGATTTTGGCGACAGCCTGTTTCGCGGCGCCACGGTAATGCATTTGATCAGGGAAAGCATGCCGGTCTCCATTACCCTCGGCTTGTGGAGCACGCTTATCATCTATCTGGTGTCGATCCCGCTCGGCATCAAAAAAGCGGTGCGCAGCGGCAGCGCCTTCGACGTCTGGAGCAGCACGCTTATCATCATCGGCTACGCGATCCCGGCCTTCTTGTTCGCCATACTGCTGATTGTGCTGTTCGCCGGCGGCAGCTATCTGGACTGGTTCCCGTTGCGCGGTCTGGTCTCGAGCCATTTCGATAGCCTGCCGTGGTATAAAAAAATCACCGATTATCTTTGGCATATCACGCTGCCGGTGCTGGCCACGGTGATTGGCGGATTCGCCACCCTGACCATGTTGACTAAAAACGCGTTCCTGGACGAGATCCGCAAGCAATACGTCACCACCGCGCGCGCCAAGGGGCTGACGGAAAACCAGATCCTCTACCGCCATGTGTTTCGCAACGCCATGCTGCTGGTGATAGCCGGTTTCCCCGCCACCTTTATCAGCATGTTTTTTACCGGTTCGCTGCTGATTGAGGTGATGTTTTCCCTTAACGGCCTGGGGCTGCTGGGGTACGACGCCACCCTGCAACGGGATTACCCGGTCATGTTCGGCACGTTATATATCTTTACCCTGATCGGCCTGCTGCTCAATATCCTCAGCGATATGACCTATACGCTGGTCGACCCGCGCATTGATTTCGAGGGCCGCCAATGAGACTGAGTTCCGTCAACCAGGCGCGCTGGGCGCGTTTTCGCCGCAACCGCCGGGGCTACTGGTCGTTATGGCTATTTCTGCTGCTGTTTATCCTGAGCCTCGCCTCGGAGCTGGTGGCCAACGACAAGCCCCTGCTGGTGCGCTACCAGGGACAATTTTATTCGCCGCTGCTGTTTAACTACAGCGAGACCACCTTCGGCGGCGAGCTGGCGACCAGGACCGATTACCGCGATCCCTATATCGCCGGGCGGTTGGCCGCGCACGGCTGGGCGATATGGGCGCCGGTACGCTATGACTACCGCACCATTAACTTCGCCACCGCCCGGCCCTTCCCGTCGCCGCCAAGCCGGCAGAACTGGCTGGGTACCGACAGCACCGGCAAGGATGTGCTGGCCAACTTATTGTATGGCTTCCGGCTGTCGATGCTGTTCGGCCTGGCGCTGACCCTGCTTTCAAGCGTTATCGGCATTATCGTCGGCGCCAGCCAGGGCTATTATGGCGGCCGGCTGGACCTGTGGGGACAGCGCTTTATCGAGGTCTGGTCCGGCATGCCGACGCTGTTTTTGATTATTTTATTATCAAGCGTCGTGCCGCCGGACTTCGGGTGGCTGCTGGCCATTACCGTGCTGTTCGGCTGGATGGGCCTGGTGGGCGTGGTGCGCGCCGAATTCCTGCGCGCCCGTAATTTCGACTATATCCGCGCCGCCCAGGCCATGGGGGTCAGCGATCGGATGATCATGCTGCGCCATATGCTGCCCAACGCCATGGTGGCGACGCTGACCTTTTTGCCCTTTATCCTGTGCGGGTCCATTACCACCCTGACCTCGCTGGATTTTCTCGGTTTCGGCCTGCCCATCGGCTCGCCGTCCCTGGGCAATCTGTTGCTGGAAGGCAAAAACAACCTCCAGGCGCCGTGGCTCGGCATTACCGCTTTTGTTACGCTGGCCCTGGTGCTGTCATTACTGATTTTTATCGGCGAAGCGGTGCGCGACGCCTTTGACCCCAGCAAGGCGCATTAACCTATGACCACGCCATTGTTAGAAATCAAGGAACTGAGCGTCGCCTTTCGCCAGGGCAATCAAACCCGGCAGGTGGTGGATAAGGTGACGCTGGCGCTTAACGCCGGCGAAACGCTGGCGCTGGTGGGCGAATCCGGCTCGGGCAAAAGCGTCACCGCCCTGTCGGTCCTGCGCCTGCTGCCCCAGCCGCAGGTGTGCTACCCCCACGGCGATATCCTGTTCGCGGGCAAGAGCCTGCTGCATGCCCCAGACGCAACGCTCAGGCGCGTGCGCGGCAATGACATCGCCATGATCTTCCAGGAACCGATGTCGTCGCTCAACCCGCTGCACAGCGTGGAAAAACAGCTGCTGGAGGTGCTGGCGCTGCATCGGGACATGCGCGGCGCCGAAGCCCGCGCCGAAGTGCTGGCCAGCCTCGATCGGGTGGGTATCCGCCAGGCCAAATCCCGGCTGCGGGATTTCCCCCACCAGCTCTCCGGCGGCGAACGCCAGCGGGTGATGATCGCCATGGCCCTGCTCACCCGGCCCAAACTGCTGATTGCCGACGAGCCGACCACCGCGCTGGACGTAACGGTACAGGCGCAGATCCTGGCATTGCTGACCGACCTGCGCCGGGAGATGGGCATGGCGCTGCTGTTTATCACCCATAACCTGAATATCGTGCGCCGTCTGGCGGACAACGTGGCGGTGATGCAGGAGGGCAAATGCGTGGAAATCAGCGACCGCGACGCCCTGTTCAGCGCGCCGCAACACCCTTACACCCGCCGTCTGCTGGCGGCGGAGCCGGGAGGCGAGCCGCTGCCGGTGCCGCCGGGGGCGCCGGCGTTGCTGCGGGTCGCTAATCTGGGCGTGACCTTTTCCGGGCGCCAGGGTCTGTTTCGCCGCCAGGCGGGACAAAAAAGCGCCGTGCGCGGGGTGTCATTTAGCCTGCGGCGCGGCGAAAGCCTGGGCTTGGTGGGCGAATCCGGCTCAGGCAAAAGCACCACGGCGCTGGCGGTGCTGCGGTTGCTGAAATCCGACGGCGAGATCTGGTTTGACGGCCAGCCGCTGCATCAGTTTAACCGGCGCGGCATGCTGCCGCTGCGCCGCCGTATCCAGGTGGTGTTCCAGGACCCGAACTCGGCGCTGAATCCCCGGCTGACGGTGGCGCAAATCGTGGTGGAGGGGCTGCGCGTGCATCATCATTTTTCGGCGCAGGAACAGGACCGGCGGGTGATTGCCGCGCTAAGCGAAGTGGGGCTCGATCCCGACACCCGCCATCGCTACCCCGACGAATTTTCCGGCGGGCAGCGCCAGCGCATCGCCATCGCCCGGGCGCTGATTTTGCAGCCGGACGTGGTAATCCTCGATGAACCCACCTCGTCGCTGGACAGATCGGTGCAGGCGCAGATCCTGCAATTGCTGAAGTCACTGCAGGAAAAACACCAGCTGACCTACCTGTTTATCAGCCACGATCTGCAGGTGGTGCGGGCAATGTGTCATCAGGTGATGGTACTGCGGGAAGGTGAAGTCGTGGAACAGGGCGCCTGCCGGCAGGTGTTCGACGCGCCCTCAGCGGAGTATACCCGCCAGTTGCTGCTGGCGGCCGGGTAAGCGCGGCGCGCCCGGGTACTGGTCTTAAGAATAGTACGATGCCGACGCGGGCTCGGCGATGGCCACGCCCATGTTTTTCAGCCGGCACAGGCCGGTGCATTCATCGTCACGGTGCAAAAACAGGCAAGGCTGCCCTTCGCATTCCAGCACCGAGCAGGTGACCTGGATTTCCACCAGGGAACGCGCCAGTTCCCGCATCACTTCCCACGCCGTATCGCCTTCATGGCTTAACAGCGTCAGGCCAATCAGGTCGTTATCGTCGCAATCACCGGCGGATATCGGTTCGACTTTGATGCCGCTAAACCCATTCAGCCAGCGGTAATATTGTGGCAAACGATGCACCACGGATAACTGTAGATTTGTCACTCCACGTCCCCAGACGATTAAACTACTTAGTAACAATTTTATCACAATACTATAATATTAGCGTGACATTAGCAGTCAATATGTTCATAAAAACAGCATAGATAACTTTGAAATGAGAGACAGATCTCTTTTCGGCCTATATGTACCGCGTTAAACGCCGCAGCACAACTGTTTTTTATGCATTTGCATAACTTTAACTGAGCTTATTATTTACATTTTGCGAACAAAAAAATGCCACGGGAGGAAGGATAGGATGCGCTCCCGCCGTCGCGGCGGGTAAAGGGGACGGCGGTTCACAGGAAAATCGACATGCACGCCGGCGCAGGGCAGTCGCGCCGGCAAAGCGGCAGAAGGGGGAAAACCGCCGGTGTTATGCCAGCAGCGACTGCGCCAGATAGCCGTCCTGGCGCTCGACCCCCGGCAGGGCAAAAAAGTAGCCCCCGCCGATGGGCTGGATGTATTCTTCCAGCGCCTCGCCGTTAAGCCTGCGCTGCACGGCGAGAAACCCCTGCTCCAGATCCTGCTGGAAGCAGACGAACAACAATCCCATATCCAGCTGGCCGGAGCGGGAAACGCCCAGGGAATAGCTATAGCCCCGGCGCAGCATCAGGTTGCCTTGGGTGGCGGGCGTACGGGGATTGGCCAGGCGCATATGGGCATCGAGCGGGATGACCTTGCCCTGCGGATCGCGGCTGTAGTCGGGCACGTCATGTTCATTGGCCATGCCCAGCGGCGCGCCGGTGCGCTTATCACGGCCGAAGATGGTCTGCTGCTCATGCAGCGGCGTACGATCCCAGGACTCGACGTGAAAGCGGATAATGCGCACCGCCTGGTAACTGCCGTTTACCGCCCAGGCGGGTTCATCCGTACCGGCGCCGACCCAGATCACCCGATCCATCAGGCCGGGGTCGCGGGTATCCGGATTGCCGGTGCCGTCCTTGAAGCCCAGCAAATTAATCGGTGTCTCCTTGCCCCGGCTGCGCGCCGCGCTGGCGGAAATAAAGCCTTCGCGCTTCCAGCGCACGCTCAGCAGATCCGGGGTATGTTTAATGATATCCCGCAGCGCATGAATCACCGTGTCGCTGCCGTTGGCGCAAATTTGCAACAGCAGATCGCCATGGCATAAATCAGCGTCCAGCGCATCGTTGGCAAAACGCGTCATCTTTTGCAGCCGCCGGGGTTTCAGCGCGGCGAGGCCGAAACGATCGTCAAACAACGAGTCGCCCACCGCCACCGTGATGGTCAGGTTATCCGGGGCGATATGCTCGCCCAGAATGCCGGAGTCCATCGGCGGCAATTTATCATCCACCGCCGGCGCCTGCCCGCCGGTGGTTAAAAATGCAATCCTCTCGGTCAGCACGCGAAACAACCGCCGCAGATCGTCCTTATCTCCGGCCAGCACGTCAAACGCCACCAGCATCATGGCCGCCTGCTGCGGCGTGGTGATGCCGGCCTGCCGGGGTCCGTAAAACGGCTGGCGCTGCCAGCGCTCGTCGGGTGACAAGGTGCCGGGGGAATGCTCATCGGGAGCAGGAGCCGGCGCCGCCGCCGCGCCGCGCAACGCCAGGGCGCCGCCGAGGGCGCCAAGCCCCTTCAGCCAGCGGCGCCGTGATGGCGACGCCGCCTTACCGCTGTTTTTATCTTTATCAGCACTCATCAGGCGCTCAACCCTACTCCAGCCCCAGCACGCCGCGCAGCAGCGCCAGATCTTCCGCCAGGGCGGTGATCGGGCCTTTGAGCGCGGTGCGATCGGCATCGGTCAGCTTGTCATAAGACGCAAAGCCGTCTTTATTACGGTATTTCATCAGGACGTTATCCACCTTGGCAAAGTTACCGTCAATTTTCGCCAGCAGCGGCGCATCGGCTTTTTGCAGCAGCGGGCGCAGCAGGTTGACGATTTTTTGCGATCCGTCGATATTGGCCTGGAAATCGGAAAGATCGGTACGGCTGTAACGGTCTTCCTCGCCGCTGATCTTACTGGAGGCCACTTCCTCAATCAGTCCGGCGGCGCCGCCGACCACTTTACTCGGCGGGAAGGTCAGGTCGCCGATGCGTTTTTGCAGATCCTGGGTATCTTTATACAATTGATCGGCAAACGGGGCGGTGCCGGCCGTGGTTTTATCGCTGAAGAGGATTTTTTCCAGCCGGTGGAAACCGGTGAATTTCGGGTCGGCGGATTTCTGCTCGAAATCATCTTCGCGGGCATCAATACTGCCGTCCAGATCCGAGAACAGTTCGGCGATAGGCTCGATACGCTCGTAATACACGCGGGTGGGGGCAAACAGCTTCTGCGCGGTGGCCAGATCGCCTTTTTTCACCGCATCGGTAAAGGTCTTGGTATGGGAGACAAGCTCGCCGACCTGTTGCAGCACATAGACTTTATAATCGGCAATCGGCCCCACCAGCGCCATGGCATCCGGTTTCGCCGCGCCCGCGCCGCCGTCCGCCGAAACCGTCAGCTTGCCCTTCGGATTGCTCAGCAGGCCGCAGGTCATATCGTATTCCCCCGGCTCCAGGGTGGCGGTCATCTTCTGGGTAAAGCCCGGCGCCACGTTCTCGCGCTCCTCGACCACCATCACGCCCTTGAGGATTTCCCACTCCAGCCCTTTCTGGCTGGCGTTATGAATAATAAACTGCGTTTTGCCCGGTTTAACGGTCAGCGCCATCGGATCGCACTGCTTATCGTTAACGGTAATCTTGACCTGGGGAATATCGGCCGCCAGCGCGGGCCAGCCCCATGCCGATAGCACCGGCGCCACCAGTAAGGCGGCAGGAAGAATGCGGCGACGGAAGCGTTGCATATTGGACATTTTTTTTACCCTGAATAGTGGAACAATTTAATGGATTTTATCCGGCGACACGTGTCGTCCGGTTGCCCCGCGCAGGCAGGAAAAACATCACCAGGGCCGGCACCAGGTATAACAAATACACGGCCACTTCACTGACGGTGGGCGCTTCCTGATAACCCAGCAGCCCCTCAAGCAAGGTGCCGAACAACGATTGGGTGGACAGGGTGGCGCTGAAATCAAATGCGATTGCCTGGAAACCATTCCATAATCCCGCTTCGTGGAAAGCGCGAATTGCCCCGGCCGCCAGCCCCGCGGCCACAAACAGAATAAACAGGCTGGTCCATTTGAAAAATTTCTCCATGCGCAGGCGGATGCCGCCGTAATACATCAGCATCCCCAAGACGATGGCGCAGGCCAATCCCAACACCGCGCCGATGGGAGCCTCGATGCCTACGTCCTGCTGAAACGCCGCCAGCAAAAAAAACACCGATTCCAACCCCTCGCGGGCCACGGCAAAAAACACCATGCCCACCAGCGCCCAGCCCTGCCCGCGGGCATTGCTGAGCGCCTGATCGACGGCGCTTTCCAGCTGGGCTTTAATCGAGCGGGACATCTTGCGCATCCAGAACACCATCCAGGTAAGGATGAGGACCGCCAGCACCGCCACGATGCCCTCGAACAGCTCCTGTTGCTTTTGCGGAAACTCGCCGGTAGTTTCGTTAATGACGACACCCACCGCCAGGCACAACAGCGCCGCGCTTAGCACGCCCACCCACACCGCTTTTAGCCAGCGGCCGCGGCCGGTCTTTTTCAGATAGCCGGCGATAAGGCTCACGATCAGCGCCGCCTCGAGACCCTCACGCAGCATAATCAGAAAAGGCACAAACATACCCATCACCTCGATGCTTTTGGGGGCGAGAAAAAGTAAAGAAACGTCAATTAAAACGATATTGATTATCATTACGAGGAAAAGAAACACAAGCGCAGATTTGCGACTATTTGTAACCGATGCGCTACAAAAGGTTTCAGGATAAATAAAAGGTAAAGGGGGCGTCAGGGGTTAAGTGGTCTCGGTGAGGGTTTTGTTTGCTGTGCCTTGGTTTGCCTTGTGGCAGGGTTTATGTCGCCTCGGCGCGGGTTTTGCTTACTGTGTCTTGGCTTGCCTTGTGGCAGGGTTTATGTCGCCTCGGCGAGGGTTTCGCTTGCCGTGCGTGTGGTGCTCATAGGTATTGCCGGGTGCCGGCAAGCGACAAAGAGGCCGTACCGCGACGGCCTCCTTGACCTCCGCGCGCCCGGCAGATCGTGCGCCGCTGCGCGGTTCCCGGCATCACGCATCCCGGCTTTGGGACCGCACGGGACGCGCTCCCGGCGCGGCCCTTAGCTTTCGCCGCTCCCGGCGGCTATCCAGCCAAGATGCGCGCTGCCGGCGCACTCTATGCCGGCACCACGTCAACACCATCGTCTGTGGGTAAAATAGCGTTTTTGGTAGTAAGTAATATGCACGTACCGGGAAAAATATCGGTATTAATTTTGGGTTAACTTAGACTAGCTTGGCTTAGTTTAGCTAAGATTCGCGGCCAGCTACCTACTCTCACTGTGGCGGGTTTATGCCCGGCTACGTGGTTCTATGGTTGCATGACTGTAATTGCCGACGGCATGACATACTGGCTATATGACCGCTGACTATGTGAATGCTGGCAGCATTGCATGATGTATGACTGATAATTACCCGCTGCCGACTGCATGTATATTTGCATGTATGACTGACCTGTCGCGGTGCCTTTTACATTGCACAATGATTAGCCGCTTCTCTGTCTGCTGTACCACCTTCCACTAAACCCACAGCGGCGCCGATGCCCTATACATCACAGCGCTGGCCGCGACAGATATCCCGGCATAAAGCGCGCTGACGGCGCCGGTGGCCCCGGCATGAGCCGCCGGGAGCGGCGAAAGGCCCGTTGCGCCGGGAGCGCATAACGGGCCGGTGCATCACGGGGACATTGGCGGCGGAAGGCATCGCGCAGCGACGCGCGACCTGCCGGGCGCGCGGAGGTCAAGGAGGCCGTCGCGGTACGGCCTCTTTGTCGCTTGCCGGCACCCGGCAATACCTATGAACACCTCACGCACGACAAGCGAAACCTTCGCCGAGGCGACATAAGCCCTGACGCACGCTAACGCAAAGCAGGCAAAACCCTCGCCGTGGCGACATTTATCTTCACGGCAGCCGAATATTGCCAGGACGGCGATCGCCAAACCTACACAAGACGTGTAAAAGGGAGAACGTGCCAACGCCCGGCGTGTGAAAAAGAGAACGCTATGACGCGGTACGCGCCGCCCGCCGCGGACGGCTGGCATACAGATAACACAACATCGCGCTGATGGTGCAAAATGCCATGGACAATACCATCGGCCAGGCGCTGGAAAACGTCGCCAGCGACAACAACGCACCGATTACCGCGCCCACGCCGAACCGCAGCGTTCCCGCCAGCGACGAGGCGGTACCGGCCATATGCGGAAAATCATCCAGGATCACGGCCATGCCGTTGGACGTCACCATCGCCACGCAGCCGACAAACACCGCCACGCCGATAACCAGCGGCCAGAACCCCAGGTTCATGCCGCAAACGATCAACAGCCAGATACCCATCAGCAACTGGATAAACAACCCGAAACGGAACATCTTCTGCGCCCCGAAATGCCTCACGCTCCGGCTGTTGATAAGCGTCATGATAAACAAAAACAAGACGTTAAGGGCAAAATAATAACCGAAATTCTGCGGCGAAACGCCGTTAAGATTGATATAGACAAACGGCCCGGCGCTCAGGAACGAAAACATCCCGGCAAAGGAAAAACCGCTGGCCAGCATATAGCTGAACACCCGCTTATGGCGAAATAACGCGCCGAAGTTGCCGATGGTGGTGCGCAGATTAAACTTTTGCCGCCGCTCCCTGGGCAGCGTTTCCCGGATATACAGCATCACCAGCACGGTGGCCACCAGCGCCGTCAGGCTCATGATCCAGAAAATGGCATGCCAGTTAAACACCACCAGCAGCACGCCGCCGATGATGGGAGCCAGCAGCGGCGCCACCGTCATCACCAGCACCACAAACGACATCATGCGTGAAAAATCATCCTTGGTGAACATATCGCGCATCAGCGCATTGATCACCACGCTCGCGGCGGCGGCGGACAGACCATGCAAGAAACGCATATTGATCAGCTGCTCCACCGATTGCGACAGCGCGCAAGCCGCGGCGGCGACGGCAAAAAAGAACGTGCCGAACAGAATCACCGGCTTACGGCCCAGGCTATCGGCCAACGGCCCGTAAAACAGCTGGCCGATGGAAAACCCCAGCACATAGGCGCTCAGGGTCATCTGCACGCTCCCCGCGCCGACGCCGAACTCCGAGGCAATCAGCGGCATGGCCGGCAAATACATATCGATAGCCAATGGCATCAGCATCGACAATAAACCCAGGATGACGATTAAACCGATATGGGATGTCCGGTCTGCTTGCACGTTGTACGACTCCTCGTTCATGCCTTTATCAATCCTGCACGGCCGGCGGACGCACCGCCCGCCGTCGTTGTCACGGACGTGCCGGCGCGCCTATGCCGGCGATTTCATCGGCGGTCAGCGCGCGGTATTGGCCGGGTTCCAGATCCGCATCCAGCACGATGGCGCCGACACGTTCGCGATGCAGCGCCACCACATGGTTACCCACCGCGGCGAACATTCTTTTCACCTGATGATAACGCCCTTCGCTGATGGTCAGGCGCACTTCGCGCTCGGCAAGCTGCTCAAGCTGTGCGGGCCGGGTCGGCAGTTTTTCGCCGTGAAGCATCACCCCTTCGGTAAACTGACGCGCGATATCCCCGTCCAGCGGATCCTCAAGCGTCACCAAATAGGTCTTTTCACAGTGATGTTTAGGCGAGGTGATCCAGTGGGACCACTGGCCGTCGTCGGTCATCAACACCAGGCCGGTGGTATCGATGTCCAGGCGGCCGGCGGCGTGCAGCTTGTCCGGCACCGGTTCGTCCATAAAATACAGCACGGTGGGATGATCGGGATCGTCGGTTGAGCACACATAGCCCTGGGGTTTGTGCAGCATAAAATAGCGCGGGGCAAGTATCTGGTGCAGGACCCGATCGTCAAAGCGCACTTCATGTTGCGCCAGCAGTTGGAACGCGCCCTGTTTCACCGTATCACCGTCGACGGTCACCCGCTTGGCGCGCAGTTCCCGTTGCACCAGCGCCCGGCTGATACCTAACTGTTGAGATAAAAATTTGTCCAGTCGCATTAACGTCGTTTTGCCTGTAATCTTGGAAAGCGCCCGGCAACGATGCTCCACCCGCCCGGTAAGGGAGGCGCGCGGCCGGACCAAATGGCCCGAATCCGCTATCGTGCGGGAAAGGCGGCGAATGCCGCATATGCTTATAAAGTGAAATCACAGTATAACGGGGCTTGCCTGCCGAGCATAGCCGACAACGAGATTCATTTAGAGATGTCCTTCACCCTACGTCCTTATCAGCGCGACGCAGTCAACGCGGCGGTGGATCATTTTCGCCGCCACGACGAACCGGCGGTGATCGTGCTGCCCACCGGCGCCGGCAAAAGCCTGGTGATCGCCGAGCTGGCGCGCCTGGCGCGCGGCCGGGTTCTGGTCCTGGCCCACGTCAAGGAACTGGTGGCGCAAAACCATGAAAAATTCCAGGCGCTGGGACTGGAGGCGGATATCTTCGCCGCCGGTCTGCAGCAGCGGGACAGCCGGGGCAAAGTGGTGTTCGGCAGCGTACAGTCCGTTGCGCGCAACCTGGATCAGTTCGACAGCGCGTTCTCATTGCTGATTATCGATGAATGCCACCGGCTCGGCGACGGCGACGACAGCCAATATCAGCAGGTCATCCGCCATCTGCGCCTCGCCCGGCCGGCGCTGCGCATCCTGGGACTGACCGCCACGCCCTTCCGCCTCGGCAAGGGATGGATATACCAATACCACCATCACGGCATGGTGCGCGGCGACGAGCGCAGTTTCTTCCGCGACTGCGTCTATGAGCTGCCGCTGCACTATATGATCAAGCACGGCTTCCTGGTGCCGCCGGAGCGCCTGGATATGCCGGTGCTGCATTACGACTTCAGCCGCCTGTCGCCCAATATCAACGGCTACTATGCCGAGTCGGAGCTGAATACCGAAGTACGGCGGCAAAACCGCATCACGCCGCTTATCGTCGGCCAGATACAGGAGTACGCGGCGGATAAGCGCGGCGTGATGATCTTTGCCGCGACGGTAGAACATGCCCGCGAAGTCCTCGGCCTGCTGCCGCCCGCGCAGGCGGCGCTTATCAGCGCCGAAACGCCCCAGGCGGATCGCGACCGGCTGATCGACGCCTTCCGCCGGCAATCGCTACGCTACGTGGTTAACGTGGCGGTGCTGACCACCGGTTTTGACGCTCCCCATGTGGATATGATCGCCATCTTGCGGCCCACCGAGTCGGTCGGCCTGTACCAGCAGATTGTCGGGCGCGGACTCCGGCTCTATCCCGGCAAGACCCGATGCCTGATTCTCGACTATGCCGGCAACGGCCACGATCTATTTTCCCCCGAGATAGGCCAGGCCAAACCGGCCGGAACCGGCACGCCGGTCCAGGTATTCTGCCCGCTCTGCGGCTTTGCCAATATGTTCTGGGGCAAAACCACGCCGGAGGGCGAAGTCATTGAACACTACGGCCGCCGCTGCCAGGGTTTCGAGGAACAGGAAGATGGCGAACGCCGCCAATGCGATTTTCGCTTCCGCTGCAAGATCTGTCCGGACTGCGGCGCCGAAAACGATATCGCCGCCAGGCGCTGCCACGAATGCGATAAAATCCTGGTGGATCCGGACGATATGCTCAAGGCGGCGCTGCGGCTCAAGGACGCGCTGGTGCTGCGCTGCAGCGGCATGACGCTTGACTGCGGGGCCGACGGCAAAGGCGAATGGCTGCGCATCACCTACCATGATGAGGACGGCGCCGAGGTCGCCGAGCGTTTCCGGCTGCATACGCCGCCCCAGCGGCGGGTGTTCGAGCACCGTTTTCTGCGTCTGCACCAGCGGGCGCCGGGGGTGCCCTTTCCCTGGCAAACCGCCGCCGATATCCAGCGCGCGGCGGACCGGCTGCGCGCGCCGGATTTTGTCGTCGCGCGCCGCCAGGGCGCGTTCTGGCAGGTAAGGGAAAAGATTTTCGACTACCAGGGCCGTTATCGCCTGGCCCACGAATTGCGCGGCTGACGGGGTTTTATTTGCCCCGCCGGGGTATTTCCGGTAGAATTCCGCCCGCTTTACTTTAAAGCACGTCTATCCAACCTGCTGCTGGGTCGCCTGTAGCGGGGTTACTTTTTTAAGTATCGAGAAAATACATGTTAATTATTAATGCAGAAGTGCGTAAAGATCAGGGTAAGGGTGCGAGCCGCCGCCTGCGTCTAGCGAATAAGTTTCCTGCTATCGTTTATGGTGGCACCGAAGCGCCGGTCTCTATCGAGATGGACCACGAAATCGTGCTGAATACCCAAACCAAACCGGGTTTCTATAGCGACGTATTATCACTGGTTATCGACGGCGCCGAAACTCAGGTTAAGGTTCAGGCGGTACAACGCCATCCGTTCAAACCGAAACTGACTCATATCGACTTTGTCCGCGTTTAATCGCGACTAACCGATACGATAAAAGGACGCCGCTTACGCGGCGTTTTTTTTTGCCCCATGGCGCGGTAGGCCCGCCAACACCGTACTCACAGCAAACGTGTTCAAGGGAGACCGTGCCGATGGGGTTGAATCGGGCGTGGTTTTCCGCCCGAACGAGGCCCCATGGCGCGGTAGGCCCGCCAACACCGGGCTCATAGCAAACGTGTTCAAGGGAAACCGTGCCGATGGGGTTGAATCGGGCGTGGTTTTCCGCCCGACCGAGGCCCCATGGCGCGGTAGGCCCGCCAACACCGGGCTCATAGCAAACGTGTTCAAGGGAAACCGTGCCGATGGGGTTGAATCGGGCGTGGTTTTCCGCCCGACCGAGGCCCCATGGCGCGGTAGGCCCGCCAACACCGGGCTCACAGCAAACGTGTTCAAGGGAGACCGTGCCGATGGGGTTGAATCGGGCGTGGTTTTCCGCCCGACCGAGACCCCATGGCGCGGTAGGCCCGCCAACACCGTACTCACAGCAAACGTGTTCAAGGGAGACCGTGCCGATGGGGTTGAATCGGGCGTGGTTTTCCGCCCGACCGAGGCCCCATGGCGCGGTAGGCCCGCCAACACCGTACTCTAGCTTCCGCCGTTCTGGCGACGGGTAAGCTGATCGCGCAGGTTCGGCGGCGTACCTTTGATGGTCAGGGTATCGGTGGCGGGGTCCCAGAAAATACGCTCGCCCAACAGCTGCGCGTCAAAATTCAGCGTAACGCCGCCGCCGCTGCCGGCATACTTGGTCAACTGGCGCAGGGTGCCGCGGTCGGCCGGAAAACTCTCCTCCAGCTCATACCCCGCCCCGCTGGCAAACGCCTGAAAGGTTTTATCGCCCACCGGCGGCAGGGTCTCGGACAGCTCGGCCACCGCGATCTCCTCGCCGGACGACAGCTGATCCTTACAGTAGCTGTATACCTGCTGGCGCACATTCTGCCGCTCGCTTTTATCAAGCTGGGCATCGGCGCAATAATCATCCACCGCCTGCAGCAGCCCGCGATTCTGCGCTTTGGCGTCCAGCCCTTCGCTGGCGGCGAGGAAATCCATAAAAAAGTCGGACACCTTACGGCCCACCCGTCCCTTCAGGAACGTCAGATAGCGCGCAGACTGCGGATTGGTATCCCATTCGGTCAGATCGATACGCGCCACGATATCCGCATGGTTTATATCCAGATAATGGGTACTGCTGATATCAAGCTGTTCATTCACCCGCATACTGCTCAGGCTGTTCAACACCGCGATCAACAGATATTCCACCGCCAGGTAGCGGTACTGACAAAACAAAACGACGCCGCCCTCGGCAAAAGGATATTTGGCCAGTTCGTCGCGCAGCCTGCCGGTGGCGGCGCGGGTAAACGCCAGGAAGTCTTCATCGCCCTTGCGGCAGCTGCGCAGCGCCGACGCCAGCTCGCTGCCCTCGTTAAACAGACCGTAGGCTTTGTTTTTCGCGCTATATACCCGGTGCAGCTCCGCCATCATCTCCGCCACCGCCGCGCTGGGGGACAAAAGCGAATCGCGCAATACCAGTTCCAGCGTTTGCTCGTCGCGTTTGATAAGCTGATGCAATGCTATCTGGTCAATATCCAGACTCATGATTTATTCTCCTTCGGGCCAGGTGCGTATTCAAACACTGAATAGCCCGCAGCTCAACCGGTGTTGCGCTGGCACAGCACATTGCGCAGGGGCGCCCCGGCTGAAAAGCGATAAAAAAGCGGAAAAAGCGGAGTTGATACGGTAAGATAGCGGACTTTAACAGATTACTAAGAATATATTATGCCGCAAGCATCCCGTTATAGCGACGAAGAGGTTGAAGCATTGCTGGGCGAACTGTCGGCGGTGCTGGAAAAGCACCGTACGCCAACCGATTTGTCGCTGATGGTATTGGGTAATATGATTACTCATGTGATCAACACCAGCGTGGCGCCGGAACAGCGCAAAACCCTGGCAAACTCCTTCGGCGAGGCGCTGCTCTCCTCCGTCCGGACTCACGATACGCATTAATGAGCTGCCAAGACTGATTTATGGTGACAAATAGCCAGCGCTACCGTGACAAAGTTTCCCAAATGATCAGTTGGGGTCACTGGTTCGCCCTTTTCAACATCCTGCTTAGCCTTGGGCTCGGCAGCCGCTATCTTTTTGTCGCCGACTGGCCCGGCTCGCTGCTGGGCCGCGTTTTCGCGTTCACCAGTTGGCTCGGCCACTTTAGTTTTATCGTTTTTACCCTTTACCTGCTGATTATCTTCCCGCTGACCTTTGTAGTGATGTCGCAGCGACTGCTGCGCTTTCTGTCGGCCATTATCGCCACCGCCGGGCTGACGCTGCTGCTGGTGGATACCGAGGTGTTTACCCGTTTCCACCTCCACCTTAATCCGGTGGTCTGGGAACTGGTGGTCAACCCCGACGAAGGTGAGCTGGCGCGCGACTGGCAGCTGATGTTTATCGGCATCCCCATCATCTTCCTGGTGGAAATGCTCTTCGGCACCTGGTCATGGCAAAAGCTGCGCAGCCTTAACCGGCGTAAAATCGGCAAGCCCGTGGCTATCGTGCTTATCTGCGCCTTTTTCGCCTCGCACATTATCTATATCTGGGCGGACGCCAATTTCTACCGGCCGATTACCATGCAGCGCTCCAACCTGCCGCTATCCTACCCCATGACCGCGCGCCGCTTCCTGGAGCGGCACGGCCTGCTGGATGCGCAGGAATACGAGCGTCGCCTGGTGCAGCAGGGCAATCCCGAGGCGGTGGCGGTGGAATACCCGTTAAGCCCGCTGCAATTCCAGAATAAAGGCAGCGGATATAACCTGCTGATCATCGCCACCGGCGCCCTGCGCAACGATACCGTCGACCAACAGATGCCGACGTTAAAGCAGTTCGCCGCCGACAACGTGCGTTTCACCAACCATTTCAGCACCGGCAATCATGCGGATACCGGGCTGTTCGGGCTGTTTTACGGCATTTCGTCTTCTTATATGGACGGCATCCTGGCGGCGCGCAAGACCTCGGTATTATTCGATGCGCTCGGCAAGCAGGGCTATCAGCTGGGCCTGTTCTCATCCAACGGCTTCGGCAGCCCGCTGGACAGGCAGGCGCTGCTGACCGATTTCAGCCTGCCGGAGCCGGTCAGCCAGCCCGACAGCCAGACCGCCCAGCAATGGCAACAGTGGCGCGCGGCGTCCACCGGCGATGCGCCCTGGTATTCTTACGTGGAATTCAACGGCACGGATATCAACGCCGGCCTGAATAACAAGCCCAACCTGGCGGAGCATTACCAGCAGGGCGCTCAGCGCCTGGACGGCTATATCGGCCAGATTATCGCCACCCTGCGCGCCAGGGGAGACCTGGAGCATACGGTGGTGGTGATTACCGCCGCCAACGGGCTGGAGCTCAACGATCGCAAGAACGGCCATCGGGAAGCCGGCACACGCCTTAACCGATACCAGCTGCAGGTGCCGCTTATCATCCACTGGCCGGGCACCCCGCCGCAGGTGGTGACCAAGCTGACCTACCACAACGATGTCACCGCCACGCTGATGCAGCGCCTGCTGCATGTCGCCACCGATGCCAGCGACTATACCCAGGGCGAGGATCTGTTTGCCCCAAGGCGGAGCAACGATTGGGTGGTCAGCGGCGATAACGGCACGCTGGTTATCAATACGCCGACCCAGAGCATCGTGCTGCAAAGCAACGGTGATTACCGCACCTACGATCTCAATGGCGACGTTATTCATAACGCCAAACCGCAGCTGGCGCTGCTTTTGCAGGTACTGACGGACGAAAAACGCTTTATTGCCAATTAACTGCTTAAATCTAAAGCAGTCAATTCAATGGGCTATTGCAATCAACGCAGGACAAGGTAGTATAGGCGCCCATGCAGTCGGCATGTAGCGCAGCCTGGTAGCGCACCGTCATGGGGTGTCGGGGGTCGGAGGTTCGAATCCTCTCATGCCGACCAATCATCCTGAAGAAAACCAACCACTTGTGGTTGGTTTTTTTTTCGTCTGAAGCGTGGTTGAAAAACCAGGCGGCGGCTTAAGCGCGGGCGCCGGGTCTGGCGCGGGTCTTTATAAACATGATTGCCTGCCCTCCTCGTCTTCCCGTTTCATTCTCGCGCGAATGCCACCCTCAATGCGCAGGGTCTCCGCCATAGGCTCATAGATAGCCCCTTGCGTAGCGGCCACCGGCGGGGCTTTATGAACTTCGCGGTCGGCGATGTCCGCTGACAGCCGCTCGGTCAAATCCGGGAACAGATGATGGGAAATATTGGAGGAACCGGCCTTCCAGCCGACGGGCGTTTCTTCCTGTGGATTGACGCAGGCCCCGACGATGGCATCCACCACCAGCGCGGGATCGTCCATCGCCGCCATGCGCGGCGCATGGACGCTGTAATTGGCGGCATGCAGCCACCAGGGCGTATCCACCGCCCAGGGCATAATGGTCGCCACCTTGATATTGGCGGCGCTGCCATCCAGACGCAGCTCTTCGTTGAGCGTGCGGCTGAGGCTCAGCACCGCGGCCTTGGAGGCGGCATAGGATGCCTGATAGGCCAGGGGCACTTCGCTGTCGATCGACCCGGTGTTTATCAGGGTGCCGAACCCCTGCATGCGAAATTGCCGGATTGCCGCGTGGGCGCCAAACAGGAGCCCTTTCAGGTTAACGTCGATAATGCGCGCATGATCCGCCGGCGGAATATCCCAGAATAGTCCCAGGGCGCCGATACCGACGTTATTGATCCAGATATCGATGCCGCCAAACCCTTCCAGCGCCGCCTGGGCCAGATGCTCGACGTCGGCGGCGTCACTGACATCGGTCCGCACCGCCAGCGCCGCGCCGCCGGTGGACCTGATGTGTGCGGCCAGATCTTCCAGCGCCGCCTCCCGCCTTGCGGCAAGCACGACGTTCGCGCCCAGTTGCGCGAGTTTGAGCGCCGTTCCCCGGCCAAAACCGCTGGATGCGCCGGCGATGACGACGGTCTTCCCCTTGAGATCGTGCTGGTGTGCTGACATGATGGATATCTCCATTTAATTAGCGCGCTTACCCAAAATGGGGAAATCCATCTCCCTGACCTGGAACCCTGGCCAGGGGACATAGTGCCGCGCGGAAGGCTATACCGATAGGTTCGCAATGGAATACGTCGGGATAGCCTCAATATAGTTGAAGATACTGCAGCGGGCAAAACCGTGGTTGTGACGCCCACCGCCGCCACGCGGCGGCGCTAGGGTTATTGCATGCTGGCGGCTATCGTCTCGACATTGTGTTTAAAGGCCGCCTCGTAGGTCGTCGCGGGCCCGCCGGCTTTCGATAACGATTCCGGATACAGTTCGCCACCCGGCTGCGCGCCACTGGCGGCCGCCACCTGCTTCACCAGGCGCGGGTCGGTTTGATTTTCAATAAAGTAGGTTTTGATATGCTTTTCCTTAATCTGCCTGATCAAGCCGGCGACGTCGCTGGCGCTGGCTTCGGCTTCAGTGGAGAAACCGACCGGGGCGAGGAACTCCACGCCATACTCGGCGCCGAAATAACCAAAAGCATCGTGGCTGGTAATCACTTTACGTTTGTCCGCCGGGATGGCGGCGAAGGTGCTTTTTGCCCAGCTGTCCAGCTTTTCCAGTTTTTGTATATAGGCGCTCCCTTGCCGGCGAAAATAATCCGCATCCTCAGGATCCGCGGCAATCAACGCCTGCATAACATTGCGGGCATAAACTGCGCCGTTTTTGGCGCTGTTCCATGCATGAGGGTCGGTGACGGTTTTGCCTTCCTCTTCCATGTTGCGCGTGTTTACGCCCGTGGACGCGGTAATGATCTTGCCCTTATAGCCTGACGCCGTGATCAGGCGATCCATCCATCCTTCCATCCCCAGGCCGCTGACAAACACGACGTCGGCTTTATTTAACGCCTGGCTGTCTTTCGGCGCCGGCTCAAAACTGTGGGGATCGCCATCCGGGCCCACCAGGCTGGTCACGGTGACATGATCCCCGCCAACCTGTTTTACGATATCGGCCAGTACGGAAAAACTGGCTACCGTATCGACCGTTTTGGCCAACACGGCGGGGCTCGACACCATCATGGCCACCGCTAATGGTAGGGTTAAACGATTCAATTTTCTCTCCTTGCTGATAAACGCGCGCTATAAACGCCAGTTATTGTTACTTTATAACATAACATGTAGCGCGATTTGCTGGCAAGACTTAACGCCGGCGGTCATCATTTATTCAGCTATAGAAAGCCAAAAAAGATATTTTTATTTTTATTACATGCGTAATAAGGTGGTTGCGCATATGTAATGGCGCTGTATTTATTTTGAGATATTTTGTATTGGCAGAATATGATGATTGTTTCAAGGAGCTGTAATGAATGTTATTACCCTGGCCGGTAGTCCGCGTTCGCCCTCGCGTTCGGCGGCGCTGTTGACTATCGCCCAGCGCTGGCTGGAGGGACGGGGTATTAAGGTTACCCCCTGGAATGTGTTTAATTTTAACGCGGAAGATTTGCTGTACGCGCATTTCGACAGCCCCGCGCTCAATGACTTTGTCAGGCAGCTTGCCGGAGCCGATGGCGTGATTATCAGCACGCCTATTTATAAAGCCTCGTTCAGCGGCGCGCTGAAAACCCTGCTGGATCTGCTGCCGGAGCGCGCGTTCGAGCATAAAGTGGTGTTGCCGCTGGCCACCGGCGGCTCGGCAGGGCATATGCTGGCGCTGGATTATGCCCTCAAGCCGGTGCTTAACGCGCTGAAAGCCCAGGAGATCCTGCACGGCGTTTTCTCAGAAGACAGCCAAATCACCCGCTACGATGGCGATCCGTTGTTAAGCGCCGCGCTTGAAGGCAGATTGCTGGAATCCCTGGAGACCTTTACCCGCGCGCTGGAAAGGCAATCGCAATTCAGCCCCTTGCATATCTCATCCGCCTCGTAGGCCTCGGCAGCGGCCGCTGACAGGCGCGACGTGGAGAATAGAGTAAACCTTATGAAATTAGCTTGGTTTAATGACGGTAAACACCCCATATCCTTATTTTTAACGGGAGGATAAGCGATGCAGGGGAGAATTGGCTATATAGGCTGGCGGCTGTTCCAGATTTTGCCCACCACGTTTACCATTGTGCTGTTGGCCTTTGTGTTAATGAAATTAGCGCCCGGGGATGTTATTGATGTCGTGGCGGGAGAATCAGGCGGGGCCACGCCGGAATATATGGCGGAAATGCGTGAATTATATGGGCTGAATATTCCGATCTGGCAGCAGTTTATTCATTATCTCGAGTCGCTGGCGCATTTCGACCTGGGCTATTCCTTTCGGGAAAACACGCCCGTTGCCGATTTAATCCTCAGCCGGTTGTCCGCGACCATTACCCTGTCGTTGACGGCGATTATTTTCGCCCTGTTGGTTGGCGTGTTGCTGGGCATTATTGCCGCGCGCTACCGTGGTTCCTTCTTGGACGGGCTGATCTCGGTTTTTTCCACCATCGGTTTTGCCACGCCTTTATTCTGGATTGGCTTGTTGCTGATCGTCGTATTTTCCATTAATTTGCGCTGGTTTCCGGTGAGCGGCATCGCCACCGTCGGCGCCGACTACGCCAGTCAGGTCTATTACCTGCTGGACGTAGCAAGGCATTTGATCCTGCCGGCGTTATCGCTGAGCCTGTTCTTTCTGTCGATGTATGTCCGCATCACCCGTTCCTCAATGCTGGAAGTCTATGGACAGGACTTTGTGCGCACGGCCAGGGCCAAAGGATTAAGCGAATGGCGGGTAATATTCGGCCATATCCTGCGTAATGCCGCGCTGCCGATTATTACCATTACCGGCCTGGAAATCGGCGGACTGCTCAGCGGTTCGGTGGTGGTGGAAACCGTCTTCGGCTGGCCGGGTATCGGCCGGCTGGCCTACGACGCGGTATTTTCCCGCGACCTCAACCTGCTGCTGGGCATTTTCTTGCTCAGCTCCTTTCTGGTGGTGCTGATGAATCTGCTGGTGGATTTGATCTATGTCGCGCTGGATCCGCGCATCGGGAGACGCCGCCAATGATATCTCGCGGTTTTCGCGCGCGGCTGGCCCGCTCATATTCCACGCAGATTGGCCTGCTGTTATTGTTGCTGATCCTGTGCGGCGCGGCGGCGGCGTCCTATTTTTTCCCCGGCGACCCGCGCAATATGGTCGGCAGCCCGACGATTTGGCCCGGCGCCGATGCCCGGTTTCCCCTCGGTACCGACATGATGGGCCGCGATATGCTTTCCGGCCTGCTGTATGGCGCCCGCACCTCGCTGATGATCGGCCTGTTCGCCACCGCGCTTTCCGTGGTGCTCGGTATTGTCATCGGCGTGATCGCGGGTTATTTCGGCGCATCCTGGGTTGACGATATCCTGATGCGCCTGACCGAAGTGTTCCTGACCATGCCGCGCTTACTCTTTGCCATCGCCCTGGTGATGGTGCTGGGTCCCTCGACATTCAGCATTTCCCTGGCGCTGGGCGCGACCTCCTGGCCGCAAATCGCGCGCCTGGTGCGCGGCGAGGCGCTGCGCGTGCGCGAAATGGAGTTCGTGCGCGCCGCCGCCACCATCGGGCTTGGACACCTGCGCATCATCACCCGCCATGTCTTGCCCAACAGCATCGCGCCGGTGATGGTGGCCTCGTCGGTACTGGTGGCGCAGGTTATTTTATCCGAGGCGTCGTTATCCTTTCTCGGGCTTGGCGATCCCAGCGTGGTGACCTGGGGGGGCATGGTCGGCTCAGGGCGCGAGGTGCTGCGTACCGCCTGGTATATGACCGCCCTGCCCGGCCTGGCTATTTTCGTGACCGTTATGGGCTTTATGCTGATCGGCAACGGCCTGAACGATATTTATAACCCACGCCTGCATAGGAAGTAGATTACGATGGCAACAGAAGAGAAACCGACCGCCGCCGTCGACGGACCGATACCGCTCAAGCTGCTTGACGTGCGGGATTTACGTATTGGTTTTAATGGCGAAGAGATTGTGCACGGCATTTCTTTTCATATTAAGCCGCATGAAAAGGTCGCCCTGGTGGGCGAGTCCGGATCGGGTAAAAGCGTGAGCGCCATGAGTTTATTACACCTGATCCCCGGCGCCAGCGTGTCCGGACAGGCGCTGTACGGCAATACCGATCTGCTCAAGCTGCCCGAGGCGGACGTACGCGCCGTCAGCGGCAAGGATATTTCGATGATTTTCCAGGAGCCGATGACGGCGCTTAATCCCCTGCATCGGGTCGGGGAACAGATTGCCGAAGTTTACCGGCTAAAGCGGCGGATGGGCCGTAAGGACGCCTGGGAGCATGCCGTGGCCCGGCTCGCGGAAACCGGCATCGCCGAGCCGGAACGGCGCGCCAATGCCTATCCGCACCAGCTTTCCGGCGGGCAGCGCCAGCGCGCCATGATAGCCATGGCGCTGGCCGGCGAGCCCAAACTGCTGCTGGCTGACGAACCGACCACCGCGCTGGATGTGACCCTGCGGCTGCAAATCCTTGAACTGTTGTCCGCTTTGCAGCGCAAGAACGGCTTATCCATCCTGCTTATTACCCACGACCTGCACCTGGTGCGCCGTTTCGCCGATCGGGTCATTGTCATGGAAGCCGGCAATATCGTGGAAGTCGCCCCGACCGAACAGCTGTTCCAGGCGCCAAAACATCCCTACACCCGTCAGTTGATCAACAGCCGTCCGCAACGGGACATCGGCGCCGTCGCCGCAGACGACGCCGGGCAGCACCCGCGCCTGGAGGGCAAAGACCTGCAGATAAGCTACCCGGTTTCGCATCCGGGAATAGGCAACTGGTTCCGGCGCCACCGATTCCAGGCGGTCAAAAATGCCGACTTCGTGTTGCGGCGCGGACAAACCCTGGGCGTTATCGGCGAGTCCGGTTCAGGCAAAAGCACGCTGGCCGCCGCGGTGCTGGGACTGATGGATCATGAAGGCTCGCTGCTTATCGACGGCATGTCGTGGCAGCAGGCCAATGCGCACTCTTCCCTGGCGCGCCGGTCGCAACGGCGCAAAATACAGGCGGTATTCCAAGACCCCTTCTCTTCCCTGTCCCCGCGCCTGAATATTGCCCAGGTGGTGGGCGAAGGCCTGCATTTCCATCATCCCGAACTGTCGGCGCGGGAGCGGGAGCGGCGTATTACCGCGATCCTCGGCGAGGTGGGTCTTAACGAAACCCAGTTTCCGGGGCTGCTGCACCGGTATCCCCATGAATTTTCGGGCGGCCAGCGCCAGCGCATCGCCATTGCGCGGGCGCTGATTATCAACCCCGATATTCTGGTGCTGGACGAGCCTACCAGCGCTCTGGACGTTACCATCCAGCGGCAAATCATTACCCTGCTGCAGCGACAGCAGCGCGCGCATGGTCTGAGCTATCTGATCATTACCCATGATGTGGCGGTGGTGGCCGCCATGGCGCACCGGATTATCGTCATGAAGGAGGGTAACGTGGTCGAGGCGGGGGACGCCATGACCCTGCTGAACGCCCCGGTCCATCCCTACACGCGCAGCCTGATCCTGGCGGCGGCCTGATACCCGGCACGCGCATGGCGCCAGGGGCGGGCGCCTGCCCCGCTGGCCGGCGTGTACCTAAAAAACGGGGTGCTGCCCGCCGTCCACCGAGATAAATGCCCCGACCACATAACTGGCGCGTTCGCTGGCCAGGAACAACACCACGTCGGCAACTTCCTCGGGACGGCCGAAACGGCGCAGCGGCAGTCCGCCGCTGAGCCGGCTTAGCGCCTCTCCGGACGTTATCCCCAAGCGCCGGGCTTCATGATCGACGGTCTGATCAATGCGATCGGTTAAGGTATAGCCCGGATTGACGGCATTAAGCCGGATGCCGTAACGCGCGTAATACTGTCCGAGTCCCAGGGTGGACAACAGCAGCGCCGCATTGGCCGCCCCGCCCGCCACATGCGACGGATGCGGCACCCGCGCGCCGGTGCCGATAATATTGACCACGGCGCCTACCTGGCGCGCCGGCGCGCCGGCGCCCGCGGCCTGCGCCACCCAGCGTTTGAGTACCGCGTCCTGGGCGTGGATATAGGTATAATATTTGGCGTCCATGGCGGCATGCCAGGCGGCGCTGTCGAGGGATTCCGGCGGGTTGCGGCGCGCGGCGCCCGCGCTGTTCACCAGGATATCAATCGGCCCCAACTGCCGGGCCAGCTGTTCGACGGCGGCCTCCGCCTCATCGCTGTGGCTAAGATCGGCACGCGCCACGGCAATCTCCGGCCCGTCATCCGCCAGCGCCAGCCGCGCCTGCGCCAGATTGCGCGTATCCCGCGATACGATGCCCACCCGCGCGCCCTCGCGCAAAAAAGCCCGGGCGACGGCCAGGCCGATGCCTTTGCTGCCGCCGGTGACCAGCACCACTTTCCCCGCTAATCCGAGTTCCATAACCCCGCTCCTTAAATTTTTGTATTGATCGGCGGCAGTATGCCGTTTAAATAAAAATCCCCCACCGCCCGCGCCTTATACGCCACGGGATCGTGGGTGGTATGGGTACGCGCGTTGCGCCAGTGTCGGTCAAGGTTAAGCGCCGTCGAGGTCGCCGAGGCGCCGCCAAGACGGTAGATCATTTCGCTCACCCTGACGGCGGCCTCGGAAGTGGCGTATTTCGCCTCCGCCACCGCAATCGACGCCTCCCCCAGCAGGCGATCGCTCGCCTCGCTGCCGGCCCATTGTGCCGCCAGGGCGTGGTCCAGCGCTTGCGCCCCGCGCTCAAGCAGGGTTTCCGCACCGTGCGCGATAATGGCCATTTCACCGACGGTATGCAGCACATACGGATCGGCGGTGGCGCCGCTGACGCCGCTTTCGCGTAGCGCGCGCGCCTGGTTACGCCCGTAAGCGCAGGCGTCCTCCAGGGCCGCCCGGGCGATGCCGGCGTCGATGGCGGCATGGATCAGCTGCGCGAACCCGCCTTCATGGGTGCGGCGCTGGCCATAGGCGGGAATGCGTAAGATCTCCCCCTCGGCGATAAGCACATTGTCAAACACCGTGGTGCCGCTGGCGGTGGTGCGCTGTCCCATGCCGTCCCAGTCGTCGCTGACGGTCACGCCGGGGCGATCCACCGGGACGAACACCGCCGCCCGGCCCCCCTCCTCATGCACCGCCGTGACCAGAATAAGGCTGGAGAACAGACTGCCGGTGCTGTAATACTTGCGCCCGTGCAGGCGCCACTCCCCATTTTTCCGCGTCAGCCGGGTGGCCACGTCGCCGATAAAGGCGCCGTCACGTTCGGCGGCGGCGTTGCCCATCATTGCCCCCCGCAGCACCCGATCGAAGTAGTGCCGCTGCTGCGCGGCGCTGCCATATAACCGCAGTTTTTCCAGATTGGCGAATTGCGGCGCGATCGCCTGGGCGATATTGGGATCGCCCGCCGCCAGCAGGCATATCACGCGGGAAAATGTCGTCAAGTCAGCTTCCAGGCCGCCGTATTCCCGCGGTACCCGCATCGACAGCAGCCCGCTTTGCCGCAGCGCGCGGATTTCCTCGTGGGGCAAGGCCCGCTGGCTATCGCGCCGCGCCGCGCCGGCGGCGAAACGCAGCCTGAATTGCTCCGCCGCCGCGATAAGCCCGGACGTATCGTCTTCTCGCCCGCCTGGGCGCAAGGCGTGTTGCTGGTCATGGTCTGTCGGCATACCTGTTCCTTAATAATGATCGCGCGCCGCATAGCGGCTGGCCGGGCGCGCCAGACCCATAATCTCCCGGGTGGTCGCGCCCTGATAGCGCCGGCGATATACCCCGCGCCGCTGCAGCTCGGGCACCACCAGGTCGACAAAATCCGCCAGGCCTCCGGGCAGCCAGCCCGGCATGATATTAAACCCGTCCGCGCCGCCCTCCTGGAACCAGGCGGTCATCATATCGGCGATATCCGCCGCGGTGCCGGTAAGCACCGGATGGCCCCGGGCGATGGCCACCTGCAAATATAAATCACGGATGGTGAGGTTATCGCGCCGGGCGATATGCCGGAGCAGCGCGATCCTGCTGTTGGCGCCCTCCCCGCCGGCCGCCGGCAGGTCGGGCAACGGCCCGTCCAGGGGATAACCGGACAGGTCGATGCCGCCCAGATGGTGCTCAAGCTGCGCCAAGCCAACCTCGGGGTGGATAAGCGATTGCAGATAATCGAATTTTTCCTGCGCCTCGCCCCGGGTGCGGCCCACCACCGGAAACAATCCCGGCAAAATACGCAGCGCGCGCGCCGATCGCCCCGCCGCCCGCGCCTGGCTCTTTAACTGGCCATAAAACGATTGCGCGTCCGCCAGGGTGGTCTGCGCGGTATAGATAACCTCGCCCACACTGGCGCCGAGCGCCATGCCGGCCACCGATGAACCGGCCTGCACCAGCAGGGGGTGGCCCTGCGGCGGCCGGGCGATGTTCAGGGGACCGCGCACGCTGAAAAATTCGCCCCGGTGGTCCAGGGCATGCAGTCCTTCCGGCCGGAAATAGACGCCCGCGTCCCGCTCGGCCACGATGGCATCATCATCCCAGCTGTCCCACAGGCCGCGCACCACGTCGACAAACTCCCCGGCGCGGCGGTAGCGCTCCCCGGCGGGCGGGATGGACCCGGCGCCGAAATTTTCCGCCTCCGCATCGCTTGAGGAGGTGACGATATTCCATCCCGCCCGGCCGCCGCTCAGGAAATCGAGCGAGGCGAATTTGCGGGCGATATGGAAAGGCTCGTTAAAGGTGGTCGACGCCGTGGCGATAAGCCCGATATGCCGTGACGTCTGGCTCAGGGCCGACAGCAGCGTTATGGGTTCAAAATGCGCCTTTGGCCCCCGCCCAAGGCGTTCGGCCGAACGGTCGCGGATGGCCAGGCCGTCAGCGAGGAAGAACAGGTCGAACAGACCGCGTTCGGCGATCTCCGCCACCTGCCGGTAGTGGGCGAAATCCATTGGCCCCAGGGGATTAACCTGTTGGTGGCGCCAGCTGGCCAGATGCCGGCCGGTCATCTCGACAAACACGCCGAGGTTCATTTCATGCCGCGCCGCGCCGCTCATGCTGGCGCTCCCGTCGCCCGGCCGGCATAACGGTTGGCCGGCCGCGCCAGCCCCAGATGGTCGCGCAGGGTAGCGCCGGTATACTCGTGGCGAAACAAGCCGCGCCGGCGCAGTTCCGGCACCACCTGGTCGATAAATTCCAGCAGGCCGCCGGGCAGCCAGGGCGCCATGATATTAAAGCCGTCCGCCCCGCCGCCGGTAAACCGTTCCTCCAACTGGTCGGCAATTTGCGCCGCCGTGCCGAAAATCGCCCAATGGCCGCGCGTGCCGGTGACATGCCAGTAGAGCTGGCGGATGGTCAGATTTTCACGCCGGGCGAACGCCGCCAGCAGCCCCTGCCGGCTCTGGTTTCCCTGCGTCGGCGGCAGTTCCGGCAGCGGCCCGTCGATGGGGTAGGACGACAGATCAACGCCGCCCAGGTGGCGGGCCAGGACCGGCCAGCCGATTTCCGGGTCGACCCATGACTGCAATTGCTCGAATTTTTCCCGGGCATGAGACTCGGACTCGCCGATAATAGGGAATACGCCCGGCATGATTTGCAACTGATCGGGATGGCGCCCGTAAGCCGCCATCTTCTGTTTAACGCTGCGGTAAAACGTCCGCGCATCCTCAAGCGTTCGCTGGGCGGTAAAAATCACCTCGGCCCGGCGCGCGGCCAGGTCCTGCCCGTCGTGCGACGACCCCGCCTGCACCAGCACCGGCTGCCCCTGGACCGGGCGCGAGATATTCAGCGGGCCCCGCACCTTAAAAAACCGCCCCTGGTGATCCAGCACATGCAGTTTGCGCGGGTCGAAAAAATGCCCCGTCGCTTTATCATTGAGCAGCGCGTCGTCTTCCCAGCTGTCCCATAATCCCTGCACCACGTCCACGAACTCCTGGGCGCGCTGGTAGCGCAGGCCGTGCTCCATAACCTCGTCACGATTAAAATTCAGCGCCTCGCCCAGCGTCCAGGAGGTCACCACGTTCCAGCCCGCCCGTCCCCCGCTGATATGATCGAGCGAAGCGAACTTGCGCGCGACATTGAACGGCTCGTTATAGCTGGTGGAGGCGGTGGCCACCAGCCCGATTTTTTCGGTTACCATCGCCAGGGCGGACAGCAGGGTGAGCGGTTCATAGTTCACCGTGCGCGTCGTTCGGCCGATATATTCGTCCTCCTCGTACTGGAAAGTCATCTGATCGCCTAAGAAAATCATATCAAACTTGGCCGCTTCGGCCCGGCGGGCCAGCAGTTTGAAATGCTCCAGGTTCATGCCGGCGTTAACCGGGGCGTCGGGATGCCGCCAGGCGCCGATGTGATGGCCGACATCCTGTAAAAACGCGCCCAGGCGCAGCTGTTTTTTCTGTTGTGTCAAGGTTAGCGCTCCGCTTGTTTACCCTGCTTCCACCCGCCCCCATCAGTCATACATGGTGATGGGGGGCGGCGTCTGGTTAAGGTAATAATTGCCGACCACGCGATAGCGGTGATTGATCGGGTCGTGGGTGGTATGGGTGCGTGCGTTGCGCCAGTGGCGGTCAAAGTTGTTCTCACGCAGCGTCGCGGAAGAGCCGCCGACCTCGTAAATCAGCTCCGCCGCCCTGAGGGCGGCGCCGTTGCAGACGATTTTCGCCTCGGCCGTGGCGATGGAGCCGTCTATCAGCTTCTGCTCCAGTTCATCCCCGGTCTCGCCGCCGTGCCAGGCAGACGCCGCGGTGTCCACCAGCGCGGCGGCGCGCAGCAGGGCCGCCTCGGCGCCATGCGCGTGGGCGATGATATTGCCGATGGTATGCTGGACAAACCAATCGTCGACGGAGCGCTGTACCCCGGAATCGGCGCGCGGCCGCGCGCCGCGATGCGCCCAGGCCACGGCGTCGTCCAGAACCGCCAGAGCGATGCCCACCTCAATGGTGGAATGCAGCATTTGCGTGGCCGCCGGCTGGTAGTTGCGCTTTTTGCCCTCGTCGCTGGTGTAGAACATCACCTCCTCGTCCGCCACCGCGACATCCAGGAATTCGGTGGTGCCGCTGGCGGTTAACCGTTGCCCCATGCCGTCCCAATCGTCGTGCTGCACAATGCCCGGCCGGGCGCGGGGCACAAACGCCGAAACTGTGTCGCCGCGATCATCCTTAGCGGTAACCCGCAGTCGATCCGCCATCAGGCCCCCGGTGCTGTAGAATTTTTTACCGCGCAAACGCAGCCCCTGCGGCGTTTGCACCAGCCGGGTGGTCATCTCCGCCACGAACTGCCCGCCGCGTTCGCCGGTCGCGCCGCTGATTAAATCGCCGTGCAGCAACCCGTGGAAATAACGCGCCTGCTGGGCGGCGGTGCCCGTCAGGCGAATACGCTCCACCGAGGTGAAATGCGGGATCAGCACCTGGGCCACGTTGGGATCGCCCTTCGCCAGCAGGATGACGATGCGCGCCAGTTCCGCATAAGACAGTTCGGGCCCGCCATAGGCCCCGGGCACCCGCGCCGCGCCGATACCCGCCCGCAGCACCCAGTCCAGTTCCGCATGGGGCAGAATACGTTCCTTGTCCCGTCTCGAGGCGTCGGCCGCCAGCCTGGCGCCGAGTTCCGCCGCCCGGGTTATCACATCGCCGGCGCGGGTATCAATCCCGGCGACCGCTTCGGCAAATCGGCCGGCCGGCCCGGCGTCGATGGTGGAAGAAGATAAAGACATAAAGACCCTCGCTTGGGACCGTTAAGTGGTGGCATCAACGCCGTCGCCATCAGGGCTGTTCGGCGATCCAGGCGTCGCGAAAACCGGAGTGCGCGCCCGCCGGGGAAAAATCCAGTCCGTGCAATTTACGGTTGTATACCGTGAAAAAAGGCGCTTCCATTACCGGAAGCAACGGTAAATCAGTCAGGGTTTGCCGTTGAAACTGACCAATAATGGCGATGCGCCGTTGTGGATCGACCTCATTTTGATAGGCGGCTATCAGCCGGTCCGTTTCCGGGCTGGAGTACGCGAACGCATTGGCGTAGGGCACCCCCGGGGATTGTGCTTTGGAGTCAAACACCCGCGTCAACCCCATTTGCGGGTCGAGCATCACGCCGAAGCCCTGGAAAATAATATCGAAGTCATAGTCCGAATAGACTTTTTTCAGGAACGTGGCGTTATCCAGCGGTGAGAACGCGATATCGATACCGATCTTGCTGAATTCCTGGCGCAAAAACTCTCCCGCCAGCAGGAACTGGCCGGAGCTGGGATCGGTATACAGACGCAGGGTGAAACGCTTGCCGCCGGCTTTCACCGGATAACCCGCCTCGTCCAGTAATTTACCCGCTTTCGCCACGTCGTAATCATAACGGGGAATATCGTCCGTATAGAACCGGGTCAGGGATGCGGGCACCACGCTGTATTCCGGCTTGCTTTGCCCATACCAGACGGTATCGATTAACCGCTGGCGATCGATGATATGGGCGATAGCCTGCCGCACTTTCACATTGGATAAAACAGCCGATCGCAGGTTAAAGCCTATAAAATAGGTCTGCGCGGCATAGGCATAGCCGCGGGATTCAAATTTGAGCTCGGGATTTTTTTTCAGGCGCGCTATATCGGAAAAGGGTACGCCGGCATAGGGAATATAGGATACTTCCCCCGATTCCAGCGCGCCGCTGCGGGCGGCCGCGTCCGGGATAAACCGGTAAATGACCCGATCCAGATAAGGTTTGCCCTTATCCCAATAATCGGGATTTTTCTCCAATACCACATATTGCCCCCGTTTCCATTCTTTAAAGCGAAAAGGACCGGTGCCGATGGGCCGCGCATTTTCAGGGTTCTTGCGAATATCGCTGCCGTCGAAAATATGTTTCGGCACCACTTGCGATTCCGCGCCGTCCAGCGCGCTTAATATTACCTGCGAGGGTGAGCTGAGGCGGAATATGGCCGTATAGTTGTCCGGGGTCTCCACATCTTTTAATGCCGAGAAGGTCGATCGCCCGCGCGAATGCACTTTTTTCCAGACTTCCAGCGCCGAGTATTTTACATCCGCCGCGGTAAAGGGCTGCCCGTCGTGCCATTTAACGCCCTGGCGCAGGTGAAAAGTGATGCTCAATCCGTCCGGCGCCACTTCCCAGGAAGTCGCCAGGCGGGGCTGGGGCTGAAACCTATCGTCGTAATACACCAGGCCGTCAAATATATTGGCTGAAATCACGCGATTGGCATATTGGTTGTTATAGGTCGCCGTCAGCGTGACCGGCTCGGGATAAATAGCGGCAATCAGGGTTCCTCCCCTGACGGGCGCCGGTTCCACCGCCCCGGCCGCGCCCAGAAAACTGGATGCCAGCAGGAGCGCTCCCACGGATAAGGCGGACAGGCATGATCTTAACATCTGTTTAAACCTTTTATTATAAATAATGGTTCCGGATCTGTGCAGGCGATGTTTTTCAACAGCGGAGAAAGTCTATCCCGGCGAAGATAACTTAATTAAATATCAATAATTGCTGTTTATAGACAACTTTGTGCTATCGAATTTATTACTGAGCTGGTTCTAAGTTAATTCAAAAAAAGCATTGGCTAAAAGCAGCCTTAATTTATATTTTAGGGTGTTTCCAAATTGTTAATGAAAGAAAGTTTTTTTATTACCACACGCCGGACCAGATAATTACCGAGGATGTAAGGTCATCATTTATGCCTATTTTTCAGCTGCCTTTGCCAAAAATCATTTTTGCCGCTATCGGCATCAGTTTTACCCTGACCGTCTGGCCCGCCCTGGCCGCCGGCGGTAATCTGGTCGCCCTGGTGCAACCCGAGCCCGTTGCGCTGAACACCGCCTTTAATACTAATTTTCCTAACGGCGTGGTTTCCAATAATATCTATGAAGGCCTGGTGTCCTATAACCAGGAGATGCAGCCGCAGCCCAGCCTGGCGACCTCCTGGGAAGTGGCGCCGGACGGATTGAGCATCACTTTTCACCTGCGCCAGGGCGTTAAATGGCACGACGGGCAGCCCTTTACCGCGGCGGATGTAAAATACTCGGCGCTGGAATTATGGAAAAAAGTCCATCCGCGCGGACGCACCACGTTTGCCGCGCTCAAGGATGTGGAAACGCCGGATGACCATACCGCGGTGTTTCGCCTCGAACATCCCTCTCTGGTGATCTTAAGTTCGCTGAACGCCAACGAGGCGCAGATTTTACCGGCGCATCTGTTTGCCGGCACCGACGTGCGCACCAGCCCTTATAATGCCAAACCGGTGGGCACCGGCCCCTTCAGGTTTGTGCAATGGCAGCGGGGACAATATATTGCGCTGGAACGCAACCCCGACTATTGGGACAGCGGCAAGCCCAAGGTCGATAAGGTTATCTTTAGCATTATCCCCGACGCGGGATCGCGCGCCGCCGCGTTGGAAACCGGCGACGTGCTGTATGCTCCCTATGATTCGGTGCCCCTTTCCGATGTAAAGCGCCTTAGCCAGAACCCGCAGTTGGTGGTGACCAAGCAGGGCTACGATTCGTCGGCGGCCTATACGTTTTTGGAATTCAACCTGCGCAACCCCATTTTGGCCAACCTGAAGGTGCGCCAGGCCATCGACCGGGCAATCGATAAACAGGCGCTGGTGGACGTGGTCTGGTACGGCCTGGGTAAACCCGCCACCGGTCCCGTTCCCTCGTCGCTGAAGCGTTTTTATACCATCGACGGCGTGCCGCAGTATGCCTTCGATCCCGCCGCCGCCGAGAAGCTGCTGGACGAAGCGGGCTACCCGCGCAAGGCCGGCGGCGTACGTTTCCGCCTCGCCATCGACTATTTCCCGGTCAACGACGGTTTCAAGAATCAGGCGGAATTTATCCGCCAGAGCCTGAGCAAGATAGGCATTGAGCTGACGGTGCGTAACCAGGACCTGGCGACATTTATCAAGCGCATCTACAGCGATTACGATTTTGATATCGAGACCGGCCGCTGGGTGCCCATGATGGACCCGCAGATCGGCGGCCTGCGCCACTACTGGAGCAAAAATATCGCCCAAGGCACGCCCTGGTCCAATGCCTCGAATTACACCAATCCCAACATGGACCGGATTATCGAGCGGCTGCAGGTGGAAATAGACCCCGGCAAGCGCGCGGGCGAATTCCATGAATTCCAGCGTCTGGCCCAGACCGACCTGCCGGTTATTCCCCTGGTGGAACAGCAGAATTTCACCGTCTACAGCACCCGGCTTCACGGCGTGAGCACCGCGCCGGACGGCGCCTTATCGTCGCTGAAAGATGTCTCTTTGCAACCTGAAGGAAAATAATATGAGTTTGTTCTCCGCCAACGATCCCGGCGCGACGGCCCGGCACGAGGCGCGGTTGGATCTCGCCGCCGCGCACCGTCTCGCGGTCTGGCACGATTTCAGTGAAGGCATTTATAATCATTTCACCCTGGCGGTGCCGGGCAGCGACGATCGCTTCCTGCTGCCGCCTTTCGGCCTGCATTGGTCGGAAGTGCGGGCCAGCGAGCTGATGACCATCGGTTTTGACGGCACGCAGCTGGACGGGGAAGGCATCATCCAGCGTTCCGCTTACTGTATACATGCGCCGATCCATGCCGCCCATGCCAAACACCAGGCGGTGTTCCATACCCATATGCCCTATGCCGGCGCGCTGACCCGGCTGGAAAGCCAGCATCTGCTGGCGCTCGGCCAGACCGAGGCGCTGCTGCTCGACCAAATCGCCTACGACGAGGGTTACGACGGCCTGGCCCGCGATCCGCGGGAAGGCGAACGGCTGGCGGCGATCCTGGGCGAAAAGACCATTCTGTTTATGGGCAATCACGGCGTACTGGTGACCGGGCGCTCCACCGCCGAAGCCTACGATCGGCTGTATACCCTGGAGCGCGCGGCGCGGGTGCAGCTGTTTGCCCTGTGGACCGGCCAGCGACTGCGGGGATTGAGCGCGGAGCAGGTGGATAAGGTACAGGACCAGATTCATAACACCCCACTGCACGATGCGCCGGGCGCGCAGTACAAACCCGGCTATCAGCTGCATTTCGACGCGCTGCGGCGTCTGCTTGACCGGCGCGAGCCCGACTATCGTGACTGACCTGGCCTCAGGGGATGATGCCCCGCTAACTTTTTCCCGGCTACTGGCGGCGGCCGGGCAATTCAGCGCCCAGTTTAGCGCCGGCGCCGCCCGCCGCGACCAGGAGCGGCTGTTGCCCAAGGCGGAAATCGCCGCGCTGGCCTCCTCGGGCCTGCTGGCGGCACGGGTCGCGCGCGCATACGGCGGCGGCGAGGTCAGCCTGACCCAATGGGTGCGCCTGATGCTGCCCCTGGCCAAAGGCGATCCGAATATCGCCCAGGCCATCCAGCCCCACGCCTGCGGCATCGAAAAGCTGCGCATTTACGGCACCCCGGCGCAGCAGCGGCGCTACCTCGGCGCCATCAGCGACGGCGCCCTGATCACCAATGCCTCCGCCGAACGCCATACCGGCGCGGTCGGACAAATCGCCACGCGCCTGGTCCGGGAAGGCGCCGGCTGGCGTTTGGACGGCACCAAGCACTATGCCACCGGCAGCCTGTTCGCCCACTATTTTTATGTCCTGGCCAATGATGACCAGGGCGGCCGGGCGCTGGCGCTGCTGCCGGCGGACAGGGCCGGCGTCCATATCCAGGATGACTGGAACGGCATGGGGCAGCGGACCACCGCCAGCGGCAGCGTGACTTTTACGCATGTCGTGCTGGCCGACGACGAAATCCTGCCGCTGCCGGAATGGAAAACCCGCCGCACTTATGAAGGCGCCTTTGCCCAACTGCTGCACGCGGTAATCGATACCGGCATCGCGCTGGCCGCGCTGGAGGATGCCGCCGATTACGGCCGCAACCGCGCCCGGCCCGTCAGCGACGCCGGGGTTGACCGGGCCGGCGATGACCCGTATGTCCAGCAGGCGGTGGGAGAAATGTCGGTGCTGGCTCATGGCGCCGAAGCCATGGTTGGGCGCGCCGCCGGCGTGCTTGAGCAGGCCATGGCGTTATTCTGGCGCGGCGCGGACGCCGAACGCGCCCTGGGCGAGGCCTCGGTCGCCGTCGCCGAAGCCAAGGTCGCGGCCGAACAGGCAGCCCTGCGCGTGAGCGAAATGCTCTACCGCGTCGGCGGCGCCGGCGCGACGATACAGCCGCTGAACCTGGACCGGCACTGGCGCAATGCGCGCACGCATACCACCCATGATCCCATCGCCTACAAAACCAAGATCATCGGCGATTTCGTGCTAAACGACCGTTTGCCCCCGATCGGCACTAAAATTTGAGGTTACCTATGCATTATCCCGTTTTGCCGCCGCTCCCGCCGGACAGCCCCCTGGGCATAGCCATGAAACAGCCGCTGATGCTCGGGCTGTTTTTACCCATCCATAACGGCGGCTGGACCATGTCGTCCTATCCCCGGGGCACCGACTGGACCTTCGATTACAATGCCGCGCTAACGCGCCAGGCCGAGGCGCTGGGATTTGAACTGGTGTTCGGACCGGCGCACTGGTTGCCAAAGGGCGGGTTCGGCGGAGAAACCCGCTATCGCGAAACGGCGCTCGACACCCTGATGACCGCGGCGGGCCTGGCGGCCATTACCGAACGCATCCTGCTGATTTCCACGGTGCATATTTTTTATGGCCCCTGGCATCCCCTGCATTTGGCCAAGTTCGGCGCGACGCTTGATCATATGTCGGGGGGCCGCTGGGGCCTGAACGTCGTCACCGGTTTCCGTAAAGACGAATGGGCCATGTTCGGCCAGGAGCAGCCTGGCCACGACCAGCGCTATACCCTTGCCGACGAATATGTTTCGCTGCTGCAGCAGCTTTGGGCCGGCACGGAAAACCTGGATTACCACAGCGACCGGTGGCGGTTGAACCAGGCGTTTGTCACGCCCAAACCCCGTTATGGCCGGCCCGTGATAGTCAGCGCCACCAGTTCGGCCGCCGGCATCGCCCATGCGGTACGTCAGGCTGACCTGATTTTCGTGACCAGCCCCGCCGGCGCGTCGTTCGAGGCGGCCATCGATGCGCTGCCGGATATTACCCGCCAGGTCAGGACGGCGGCACAGGCAATCAACCGCGACGTGCGGATCCTGGTCAATCCGATGATTATCGCGCGCGATACCGAAGCCGAAGCGCAGGCAGTATATCAGGCGATCATCGCCCAGGCCGACCATGGCGCGGTGGACGGATTTTTCCATACCCACGCTACCGGCGATAGCCGGTCCTGGCGCGGCCACCAGCGGGATGAGCGTATTGTCGGCGGCAATATCCAACTGGTGGGCACGCCGGAGCAGATCACCGAACAAATCCTCCGGCTCAAGGCTATCGGCTGCGACGGACTGCAACTGTGTTTTGTCGACTATCAACCCGAGCTGGCTTATTTCGGCCAACGGATCCTGCCGCTGCTAAAACAGGCGGGCCTGCGTTATTAACGCATTATTTCTTCATACAGGCATTTTATGACACGACAACATGACGCCGGGCGGCCCGTTACGCTGGCCGCCCTGCTGGACTGGCTCGACGACGGCGAAGAGCTGGCGTTTATCGATATCCGCGAAGAAGGCCCCTATGGCGAGGGTCATCCGCTGCTGGCGGTTAACGTTCCCTACAGCCTGCTCGAAACCGCCCTGCCCCCGCTGGTGCCCCGCGCCGGCACGCGTTTGGTGCTGCTGGGCGACGACGAGGATGTGACGGCGCGGGCCATAACGCGCTTATCCGCCCTGGGATATGACCGGCTTTATTTTCTGGCCGGTGGAGTACAGGCCTGGGAGCGCGGCGGTTACCCGCTATTCAAGGGCGTCAACGTGCCCTATAAAGCCTTTGCCGAGTTTGTCGAACACCTGCTGCATACGCCGGATATCGCCCCGGACGAACTGGCGCGCCTGATCGAACGCCAGGAGGATTACGTCCTGCTGGACAGCCGCACGGTAGAGGAATACGACCGCTTCCATGTGCCCAGCGCCATCGCCGTACCCAGCGCCGAACTGCTCTATCGCTTCGAGGACCTGGTGCCTTCGCCCGAGACGCTGGTGGTCATCTCCTGCGCGGGCCGCACGCGCGGCATCATCGGCGCGCAGACCCTGATTAATGCCGGCGTGCCTAATAAAGTGGTGGCGTTGTCCGGCGGCACCCAGGGATGGCGGCTGGCCGATCTGGCGACGGTAAGGGATGATGCCCGTTACTTCCCGCCGCTGAGCAAACGGGCGCAGCAATCATCCCGCGCACGGGCGGACGCGCTGGCACAACGTTACGGCGTAAACGTTATCGACGCGGCCACGCTCGGGCAATGGCAGTCGGACCCGGAGCGCACCACCTATCTGTTCGATGTCCGTAATCATGACGAATATCAGCGCGGCCACCGGCCCGGCGCCCGCTGGGCGCCGGGCGGACAGCTGGTGCAGTCGCTGGATAAATGGGCGGCCACGCGCAATGCGCGCATCGTGCTTAATGATAATGACGGGGTGCGCGCCACTACCACCGCCCATTGGCTGCTGCAGCTCGGCTGGGACGCGGTAGTGCTGCCCGGGTTCGATGGGGCGAACACCGCATCTCACCCCACGGCGCCCTTGCCCTTGGCGTTGCCGCCCGTCCCGGTTATCGACGCGGCGGCGGCCAGGCAAAGGCTGGACGCCGGCGCCCTGGGCCTGAGCGCCGATCGCAGTTGGGAATACCGCCGGGCGCATCCCGCCGGTACGCGCTGGGTCAACCGTTCGCGGATCGCGGCCGACTTGCCGCCGGCCGCCGAGATCCTGGTGTTTGCCGGGCAAGGGCCGCTGGCCGAAGGGGTGGTGCGTGATTTAATCGATGCCGGATTTGATGCCAAACGCGTGTCCGGAAAGCCGCAGGATTGGCAGGCCGCGGGCTTAACGGTGCAAAGCAGCCCGCAGAATCCCCCTGAGGGCCAACAGATTGATTATCTGTTCTGGCTGCACGATCGCCATGACGGCAATGCCGCCGCCAGCGCCGCCTACCTGGCCTGGGAGGCCGATCTGCCGCGTCAGGTGGCCGATCCCTTAGCGGCGCATTTTGCCATCCGCCGCTAAGGGACCGGCCTGTCGCGCCGCACGCCGGCGCGACAGCCAATTTTACCCGCACAGTTGCCGATTAACGGCGCCGGACCCCACGGCTTATTGCCCCATGCCTTGCAGCGCGTGGCCACAGGATCCGCCCACCCAAGCGCCGCTATCCTGCAATAGCGTTCAAGACGGCGACGACGGGCCGCCGCATCATAGAGCGATATTGTTATTTCATGGAGTTCCAGGCATGTCCGAAGCAACCAAAATACCCGAACGCTGCGTTATCGTGGTCGATAGCGAACTGCCCGCGGGCAGAGCGGCAAACGCCGCCGCCGTCATCGCCCTTACCGTTGGCCAGCGCCATCCGGCGCTGGTCGGCTTGCCCCTGGTCGACGCCAGCGGGTGCAAACATCCCGGCCTTATCCCCATCGGCATTACCGTTCTGGCGGCCGATCGCGCCACGCTGTCCGCCCTGAGAGCCAAAGGCGCCGGGTCGGGCTGCGACATCATTGATTTTCCCGTCCAGGGCCAGCAGACCACCGACTACGCCGCTTTTCGCGAGGCGGTAGCCCGCGTGGCCACCGAAGAACTACAGTATGTTGGCCTTGCCCTGGTCGGCGAGCGTAAGCCCATAAGCAAAATCGTGGCCAAACTCGGGCTGCTAAAATAGCCGCAGGCATAAACGCCGGGGCGGCGCGGACCCTGCGTGCCGGCGTTGCCTGGGTTCTTCAAAGTGATGTACCCTAACAGAGGAGTGTTTGCGCCCCTTGCCCCAGAGGATGTCCCCATGCCGTTCAACCCTTCCGACGTCAATGTCTGGCGGTCGCCCGACCTGAAGGCCGAGCTGCTGCGCGGCACATTTGTTGATTTTTCCTATGATGTGCATACCCATGATACGGCCTGTTTCGCCCTGCTCACTGAAGGTAATATCCGCATCCGCACGCGGGGCAATGAATTTATCGCCCGGCGCGGCGATCTGTACGCCATTGACGCGGACGAACCGCATGCGGGCTGGCCCGTCACCGCGCAGGGGTGGAGCCTGCGTACCCTGTATGTGGATATCGCTTATCTGCATCAGCTGGTTGACGAGCGCGGCGCCAGGCATGCCTTGACGATTTCCGGCCCCATTATCAGGGATCCCGAGATTAACGCTATTTTGTATGCGCTACACCGCAGCTCGGAGACCCAGGGATCGCTGTTATTTCGCGATCAGGCTTATCTGGCGTTTTCCGACACGCTGATGAAGCGTTACGTTAAAGACGCCGCCAAATCGCCGGACGGCGGACCGGAGCTTGGCGCGGTGCGGCGGGCGCGGGCGTTTTTGGATGAACATTTGGGGGATCGCGTCAGTCTGATGGATATCGCCGTCCAAACCGGCATACCGCCGTTTCGCCTGCTGCGCGCGTTTGAGCGCGAATACGGCATGACGCCCCACGCCTACCAGCGCCAGGCCCGGGTGCGCTATGCCATGCACCTTATCCGCCACAGATGCCCTCTCAGCCAGGCGGGTATTTTATCCGGTTTTGCCGACCAGGCCCATTTTACCCGCTGGTTTCGGCGCTTTATGGGGGTAACGCCCGGTCAATATCAAAAGGCCCTGCACGGCGTTTAGCGGTGAGAATGACCTGGCTGTCAAAAGGACCGCGCGCTTGCCGATGACCTCTTTCGCCGGCCGGGCATGAAATACCGCTTTCACCATCGGATCGTTCGCTTAAATAAGTCTGGGCGAGTGATCTTTAATACCAAAGCGATCGGGTAAATGATCGTGAAAATTGATGGTTGCTTTATTTAATGGTATTTCTGGAATTAACTCATTACCGGCCCTTATGGCTGGATTTGCCAGGCTGATTTCCTGGCGGATTAAAACGGCGTTAGCGCCAGCAGGATAACATTCTACTATTGCGGCCATAAAAAAACCCCAGCAGGGTGGGGTTTCGTCTTAGCGCGATGTTATGCGTCAGTGTTGGATTTCCATCATTTCCTTAACGTCACTGCGATTGATCTGCTGCTTGGTTCCATTAGCATCTTTGTAGCTTATCATACCGGTCTGGTCATCTACCTTCGGTTTGCCTTCACTGACAATGGTGCGTCCGTCGTTGGTATGCATGGCATAATTATTATCGGCGCAACCCGCCAGCAGGATGCTGAACATACATGCGGATAAAACATATAAGCTTTTTTTCATAACGAACTCCTTTTGTTAGGCCTACTAAAGGTTTAGCACAGACAAACCAAGCCGCAAGTCGGAACGCATCTTTCGTCCTGTTTATACCCTGCCCCGGCGCGGCCGGCCCCACGGTCGAATCCGCGCCTACGCGCCGCGGGGCGCGGCCTGCGCGTCTTTTATGATGCCGCTCACGTTATGTTATCTGGAACATTGTCCTTTTTTACAGCGCTACTATGCTTTCTGATTTCTGAGGGCGCCAATGCCTTTTTATCTACCGGCGGATCCGGCCTATGTCGAAAAAAAAGCTTTTTTTCTCTTCCACCGCTGAAATGACCTGTCTGTTTCGGGCCAAATCTTTCGGCGAAACACGTCAACACTTTAAAGGCGACGATTTTATTGCGGTAATGATCTGTTATGCATTGAACTCATTTTTATCGCTGATGCATAAATCTTTTTTACTTAACGACGAGATGTTTAATGCCTCGGTACCGCCCGGCGCTTATGAATATATTTTAGGCCGGACAAACTTCCTGGATAACATTTTCATGACCCTGCCCGCGGACTGTAAACAGGTCTTTATTCTTGGCGCCGGTTTTGATTCCAGGTGCTGCCGCTTCCAGCAACAACTCAGGCACTGTCAGGTGTATGAAGTCGATCATCCTGATATGCAGCAACAGAAACGCGCTATTTTCAAAAAAATAGATATTGATTTTCCGGCCAACGTTCATTTTATCGCCATTGATTTTTCCCGGCAACGCATAAACGAAATATTGACACAGCGTGCAATTCCACGCGGCGAAAAATGTTTTTTTGTGCTGGAAGGGCTGACCTATTATCTGGAAGCGGAACAGGTCGAGGCTATTTTTACCGCCATTAGCCGGCACGGCGGTCCGGGGAGCCAGGTATTTTTTGATTATGTGGATACCGCAGCGATTGCCGGAGAAAATAGCCAATATGGTTTGCAAGAATGCGTGACGGCAGTCAGGAAACTCGGTGAAGCCCGGACGTTCGGTATAGAGGCTGATAAAGCCGCCCAATTCCTGGCGCCGTTTCATTTTGACATCATCGAACAATTGACGTCGCGTGAAATGGAGGAACAATATTTTACCGATGAACACCATAACCGGCTGGCAAAGACCATGAGTTCGCTGACGCTGGTACGCGCCCAACGGGTGTGAACGCGTCTATCGCCCCGGCTCCTCCTCCCTCACCCGGCGGGGTGGTCAAAGACGCCGTCGGTTAAAAACGCCAGCGCAGCCAGGCAAAAACGACATTGCCGTTATTGCGCGTACCAGGAATATAGGTGCCCTGGAAGGTAATAGTGTGATAGCTGACCGACGCCAGCGGCAATAGGGCCGGGATGGGATAATAACGCCAATTATGCCGGGCCGTGACCCCAAGCGTGAAGCCCGCTCCCAGCCTGAAATCGTTATCGGCAAGGGGCCGCCATTGCGATTCCCAGGCATAGCCGGCGAAAGGTTCCCAGCGGTTAAAGGAGTCCTTAAAAGCCATGGCATAGAGTGCGTGCCAATTATCCCGTTCGTCCAGTCGTGAAATGCCATATCCCAAACCCCAGGGACGCTCATTATAACGCCGGATATGCTCGTCATCATAAAAATAGCGATTATGCCAGGTTATTACCGGCACATAAATATCCTGGTCGGGTGAGGCGTTCCATGTTTTAGCGATATTGGCGGTAAAATTCCGCCATAAACCCTTATTCTTATCCAGCGTAGGATCATGACAGACATTTACTGCCAGCGCCTCAGGCATTATACCCAAAGCCAGTAGGGGAATTGCCGCCCATTTAAATAACCACATCAGGTTACTGCTCCCTGAAAGCAATACACCACAGCATCATTTATCATCATTACCGCACACTATTACACGTAGGACTTATACCGGTTGCCGGGAGGATCCGGTGTTATACATTTCGGAATCGCAGGTTATGCCACACTTTGTGTAAATCAAATATAAACAAAAATAAAAATGCGGATGGCCATGCGGACGTTATTATCCGACGTGGACTGCCGGTAGGGATGAACCCGATAACAGCCTGCGCCTCTTGCGCAATGCCATTGCGGTAACATCTGAATGTTCGGCACGCGGCATGGTTTTGCCGGGGCGGTGATGCTGCTATTATTTAGCCAGCTCGCCTTTTGCCGCTAACCCCGGGATTGCCGGGGCCGACACTACGCCGCAAGCCCGGGCGCAATCCCGGCATGCACATTCACACCTGAAGGAAACCAAGATGACCACCGTTAATGAAAGATTGGCATGGCGCTATGCCACCAAGAAGTACGATGCGACGAAAAGCATGCCCGCCGAAAAGCTTGAACGTATCATTGAAGCTGTGCGGCTGGCGCCTACCTCAAGCGGGCTGCAACCCTTTGAGCTGTTCGTGGTCAGCAACGCGGATATCCGCGCAAAGATTCGCACCGTGGCTTGGGATCAGGCGCAGATTACCGACTGTTCGCACCTGCTGGTTTTCGCCGCCTGGGACGACATCACGCCCGATCGCGTTAATATGATGTTCGACCTTACCAACGACGTGCGGGGTTTTAAAAACGAAGGTTGGGAAAATTATCGCCAGATGTTGCTGGGTATCGTCGCCGGTCGGGGCACGGAGGCTAACTATCAGGCGGCCGCGCGGCAAGCTTATATCGGCCTGGGCGCGGCCTTGATTGCCGCGGCGTTCGAAGAGGTTGACGCCACGCCGATGGAAGGATTCGATCCGGCGGCGGTCGATGACATTCTCGGTTTGCCGGCGAAAAACCTGCGTAGCGTGGTTATGCTGCCCCTCGGTTACCGGGCGGCCGAAGGTGACTGGCTGGTGAACCTGAAAAAAGTCCGGCGCAGCCGCGATAGCTTCGTCACTGAAATAAAATGAACCGGACATTATTGGTTTCAGCGGCGAGGTGATCGCCACTGCTGCTCATGGCCGGCGGCGATAAGCGACGGTCAGGCAGAATCCTGGCATTAGTCAGGCACGGCCGCCCTTAGAGCCTATGGGCGGCGGTATAGGCGGCGATGGCATTTTGCACCGGCTGTGCGCGGCGGCTGTCTACCGGACTGACCACGGCGTAGCTGTATTTATTGTCGCTCCAGTACTGCGCCAGCAGGTTGCCGGCCTCGCGTTTGCCGCTCTTCAGGCCGTTGCTCCCCGATGGCCGGATATAATAGGTCACCCGCACCCCCTGGCTATCCTGATAAACGATTAACGCCGACGGACCGGTATCCGTCGCCATCAGGCGCCCCCCGACCAGGGTGAAGCCATATTCCTCCAGGTTGGGCGGCATGGCGCCATTGATAAAATAGCGGCTGACCCAATTGTCCATGTCACCGCGGTTATCGGCCACCACGTCCAGCACCGGCAGTTTATCCTGGCTGAACAGCTGGTAGGCATGTACCGCGTCCTCCATCGGCAAGGCATGGCGCTGCATCTCCAGGTCCCGGAACTGCCAGCCGGCAATACCGCCCACGCCCAGGGAAAAAAGCAGCGTAAAGGCCAGCGCCCAGCGCGTCTGTCGCCGGGACTGGATGCGGCGGCGGATTGCCCGCGCCTGCACAAGACGGGTCTGGAGGTCCGGCGCCTGCGTCAGGGATTCGTCATGGGTCAAGGCGACCCGCAGCCGCTGGGTTTCAGTTTGCCAGCCGGCGACCCTTTTCGCCGCCTCGGGATGCCGGGAGAGGTAGTGCTGGACCCACAGGCGCTGCGGCTCATCGAGCTGGTTGTCCACATAGGCGTGTAAATCGTTTTCAGTGGGCGTCCGGGTCATCATTTTAATCTCCTTAACGACGGATTAACGGGCGCGGCGGTGCCTTCCGCCAAATCGTGCAATTGCCTGCGCGCGCGCGACAGCCGCGACATCACGGTACCCAGGGGAATGTCCAGGGCCTCGGCCACTTCCTTATAACGCAAACCCTCGACGGCGACGAGCAGCAGGATGGCCCGCTGATCGGTGGGAAGCGAGGCGAACCCCGCCAGCACGCCATCCGTCAGCGCCAGGTCCTCCGGCGAGGCGGCATATTCCTCCTCTCCCTTAAACAGCGATAACAGACGTAAATAGCGTTTTTTGCGGCGCTCCCCGTCGATAAACTGCCGGTACAGAATGGAGAACAACCATACCCGCAGGTTGTCCTCATGTTGCAGGGCCGCGTAGGCGGTTAACGCTTTTTCCAGGCCGGACTGGACCAAATCGTCAGCCCCGGCGGGATTGCGCGTCAGCCACAGGGCAAAGCGCCGCAGCTGCGGCAGCACTTCCCTTATCTGGCGATCGGTAAGCCCGGACATGGTCATCAGCTTCCTTTTATGACATGGCGCGTTACAACGCCTGGATTTGCACCGGCGCGCCATAGTTTTCGGCGGTCCCTTTCACCACCACCAGATAGCGGCGTTCAGCCTTGCGGTCCTGGCGGACGACCTGGCGAATCGGTCCGATGGCGTTAACAATCGCCGCGCCCGCGGGATTGGTCATAAACGCGCTTAACGGCTGTACCCCGCCGCTGCCGTCGGGGCGCGTGGCCAATGCCAGCAGATAAGCCTGTTTAGGCTCCAAACCGGTCACCGCCGCCTGCAACACCTGCGTCAGGCCCTGGTCAAACAGCGATACCGTGGTCGGGGCCGGCCCCCCCGCCGCGCCGACGCGCCGCAGCGCCAGGTGCGTGGCCTTCCCGGCCACGCCCAGGGTTTGTAAACCGGCCTTGCCGTCCCCCTCCGGCACCGCGTTGGGCACATAAGCCAATGCCTGCGGCGCCTGGCCGATGGGAATGGTGGCGGTAACTTTATTGCTTAACGTATCGATAACCGCCAGCGCATCGTCATTTTCCAGGCCGACATAAACCCGGCTGCCGTCGGCGGACGGCCAGACGCCATGGGGTAAATTGCCTACGGCGATGGTGGCCGCCTGGGTGAAATCATCGGTGCGGAACACTTTTACCTGGTTAAGTCCGCCAACGCTAATATACGCGAAGGTGCCTTTGGCATTATGCGCGATATTGACATGATTGGTAATAGGTCCGGTATCCAGCGTTTTCAGCAGCTGAAAAGGCGGCTGCGCGGCAAACACCTGGGTTTTCCCCGAGTCCTTAAGGGTAAACCATACCTGTTTGCCGTCGGGCGTGGCCGCAATATTCGGGCAGAACGGGCTGGCCTGTTTCACCCGCCCGACAATGGCGTGATCGGCTACGGAAACCACCACTGTTTCAGGATTAAAGGATGAACAGATATAGCCGTATTTGCCGTCCGGCGAAAAAATCTGCATGCCCGGCCCGGCCGGCACCTTGATACGCAGCTTTTCCTCATAACTGGCGGCATCCAGTACGGCAATATAATCTTCGCCGCGCACCGTAACCCACACCTCCCGGCCGTCGGGGGTAAAAAACGCCTCATGGGGCGCCCGCCCCAGATAGGTGGTGTGTTTCACCTGGTTGGTGGCGGTAGCGATAAAGGTCACGGAATTGGTGCCGATGGCGACCACCGCCAGGGTTTTACCGTCCGGAGAGAAGCCCAGCCCGTGCACCAGCACCTGGCCGCGATACAGCGGGCTGAGGTTGCCCGGCTGCGGATCGCCCAGGCGAATGACCCCCAGCAGGGTATTGTCCGCCGGGTCGGTGACCGAAAGGGTATTGGAAAACTGTTCGGCGGCGTAGACCCGGTCGTGATGGCTGACGGGGATATCGGCGCTTGCGGCGGCGCGCGGCGCCTGCCCGGCCCAGCCGGACAGCGGTGCGGTAAGCAGGGTCAGCGATAGGGCCATAAAGGATGATTTCATGATGGTTGTCCTTTCAGTGGGAAATATGACGTTAATGTCCGGCGCGCGCGCTGCCTGCCGGGATGAGATCGGGCGCCGGCGCGCTTGCCGGCAACGGGTCCCCCAGCGCCTGGCGCATGGCGGTGATTTCCTCCTGCTGGGTTATGATAATTTCCTGCGCCATGCGGCGCAGCCGCTCGTTACGGCCATAACGCAGCTCCGCCTGCGCCATGGCGATAGCGCCCTGGTGATGGGGCGTCATCATGGCGACAAAATCGCGATCGACATCGCCGCTGGGCGTCAGCGTCATGGCGGTCATCATTTGCGTCATCGCGGCATCATTCTCGCGCAGGAAAGGCGCTTCAGTGGCCGCCCCAGCCGTATCGGCGTCCGCCGCCGCGGCATGACTATCACCATGGGCATGGGCGGCGGTCATTAGCAGGGCCGCAAGTATGCCGGCGGCGGACCACCGGCAGCGTGGGGTGAAAGGCATCTTATCTCCGTCAAAGCGGTGCATAGGTACGGATAAGACGCGCGCGGATACGGATTATTCCCGGATGCGATTTTTTTTTTGCCGCCCGGCGGAATGACGGCGGCTACGCGCAAGCTTGCCCGCGGGCCGGCCATTAACCCCATTTTGCTTATTACATAAGCAAAATGGTTGTTCAGTCACACTCGTTTCCTCCTGTTAAGGCCACAATGATGACAGGTGAAAGGGAGGTGACTTATGCAAACCAACGACATTACTTTTCTCGCAGCGCTCGCCGTGATTATTATTGGTTTTGTTTCGTTTATGTATGCATGATCGGAGAGGATGACTGGACGATAGAGACAGAGAAGCGCACCGACAACCTTTGCTGTACTCCCTCTTGCGAGGAGGTAAGTGGCCGATGCGCTTTTCTGAGGAAAAAAGCCCCGTCACCGGGGCCGTCAAAAAATGACGTTATCCTTTCCGGCGCTTATCTCCGGCGCTCATGACCCGGGGCCAAGGCGTTAGCTCTGTAAAGGATGATGTGTATATTAAGATTATTCTTAAGACCCTGCAGTGATAAACATCACAGTTCCATAGCATTGCTGGTTATTATGGTTTTTTCCTCAGCCCAGCGCCGACAGCACGGTCATGACACTGACTGACAGCACGGTCAGCATGGTCAGCGCCATCATCCAGCGGCCTTGCCAGGCCGAACGCGTCAGACGGCCATATCCCCACAGCCACATCATGCCCGCCAGGATTAACAATAGCGTTCCGCCGGCCAGCAATAGCCGGTTGCCGCCCGTCGCCGCCGCGCGCAGCAGCAGCAAGGCGTTAACGGCGGCGACGAAAGCGGTGCGCGACCAGGCCAGGCAGGTGCGCTCAGGCTGCAGGCCGGGGTCCGGCGGCGGGGCGCCGCCGGCGCCGGGCAAGAGAGGTCCGCTCATGGCATCAGGATTAGCACGGTCAACGCCAGGGCCACGGCCGCCACAAACAGCGCCATCATCAGCAGCAGAGGGGTCTGCGGCAGGGAAGCGCCGGTGCGCATGGCCAGCTCGCTGGCCGCCCAGCGGCGGTACGCCATGATGCCAAGGCTTGCCGCCATGACGGACAGCAGCACCGCCAGGGCCGCGCGCACCTCATGCGTTCCCAGGCCCAGCGCGAATTGATCGATGCCCACCGCGCCCGCCAGAAAAGCCAGCGCCGTGCGAATCCATGCCAGGAAGGTGCGCTCGTTGGCCAGCGAAAAACGGTAGTCCGGCGGTTTACCCTGCTGCCACCAGCGGCCGCCGCCCTGGGAAGGGAGGGTTTGCGAAGGCGCTTGCTTATCGGTTTGATTGTCCATAACGGCCTGTTAACGGCGCGCGGCGCCGACGGTAAAAAAGTGGTGGAATCGCCCGGGAACAAGATAGCCCAAACCGGCCGGAACCTGAAGCGACACTTTATCCGCGCATGGGTTTTTCCCCGGCGTTTTGCCGGTCAATAAGACATTCACCGCCGCCGTCCTTGCGCAAACGGCGTCATTAGGCCGTTATTTAAGTCATGTGTTCCATTATCATCATTTTCATCTTTCCCTTTTTCCGCGGGATTTCCACAGTGTTCCCCCATGACAGGAGTACCATCGGTAATGAATAATGCTTATTTAAACACACGCTATACCCGTTACGATCATTCGCCGGCGTTTTATCAGGGGAATATCGACCGCTCGTCAATCAACGCACGCTACAACTTCGCCCCCCCCTCCATTCCTTATGGTCCTTATGGACGCACGTCCATCAACTCCACCACGTTTCCCCTTCCTGAAACGGTGAGCAACACGCCGCTGGCCCTCTCTTCCCCCGCGCCCGTGAAGAACGGCATCGCCGGGGCCACGCAGACCGGCACCGGCGTGAGCGCGGGCAAAGCGTCCGCCGCCCGGATCGTGCCGGCCGGCAATCCGACGAAAACCTATCCGCGCTATAAAGCGCCGGTCAATACCAGAAATGCGTCCATGTCCGGCCCGGCGTCATTCACTGAGTATGGCCGCGGCCCCGTACGCGGGGCGGTTGCTCCCCTCTCCCCGCATGACGAACCGCCGCCGCCCTACGCAAAAAAACCGCCGCGGGATAATGCCCTGTCAGGCTGCCTGCCCTGGAGACGAAGTGATAAAAAATAGCAACGTCCCGGCCGGACTGCGGCGCGGGACGTCATCTTTCGCTACAGGGACGTAGGTCCGTCCCGGCATAGTGATTGTCGTTATACCGCTAGACCACAGGCGTTGGCTGCAGCGCCGTTTTATCGGGACGCCCTTTTACCACGGTCCAGACGATAATCATCGCCGTAATTTCGAATATCGACAGCATCAGGAACAGCGGCGAGAAGCCGATAATGCCCACCAGCGCGCCGACCACCAGGGTAAACAAGGTCGAACCGCCCCAGCCTATCATGCCGGTCAGGCCGTTGGCGGTGGCGACTTCATTGCGGCCGAAGAGATCCGAGGACAGCGTAATCAGCGCGCCGGAAAGCGTCTGATGGGCAAAACCGCCGAAGCACAGCATGGCGATGGCGAAATACGGGCTGTGATATAAACCGATAAGCCCGGGGCCAATCATGCACAGCGCGCCGACGGTCACCACCAGCTTGCGCGACACGATAAGCGTAACGCCGAAATGTTTCTGGAAAAAGCCCGGCATATAGCCACCGAGGATACAGCCCACATCGGCAAACAGCAGCGGCATCCAGGCAAACATGGCGATATGCTTTAAATCAAAGCCATAGACTTTCCATAAAAATAACGGTACCCAGGCATTAATCGTGCCCCAGGCCGGCTCGGCTAAAAAGCGCGGAATAGCGATACCCCAGAATTGGCTATCCTTGAGTAATTGGCTTACCGGTACTTTTTGTGTATTGCTGCTGTGATGGCGGGATTCCTGTCCAGCATAAATATATTCCCGTTCTTCAGAGGAGATATTTTTATGTTTATCCGGGGTATTATATAATTTGTACCAACCCACCGCCCAGATTAAACTCACCCCGCCGGTTAACAAAAACGCGAAGTTCCAGCTGTGCACCATAATCGCCCAGGCCACCAGCGGCGGCGCCAGTACGCCGCCGACGGCGGCGCCGGCGTTGAACCAGCCCACGGCGACAGGACGTTCCCTGGCCGGAAACCATTCGGACGAGGCTTTGAGGCCCGCCGGGATCACCGCGGCTTCCGCCATGCCCAGCGCGCCGCGCAGGATACCCAGCGCCACCCAGCTGCCGGCGAAGGCGTGGGCCATATTCAGCACCGCCCAGGCAATGGCGAACAGCAGATAGCCCAACTTGGTGCCCAGCAGGTCCAGGATGTAGCCCGCCACGGGTTGCGTCAGGGTGTAGCAACCTTTGAATATGGCGTCGATATAGGAATATTGCTGCACGGTAAAATGCATCTCTTGCATGATGGTCGGCGCCGCCACTGCCAGCGAATTGCGCGCCAGATAGTTAAGCACGGTGGCCAGCATCACCATTCCGATCATATACCAACGTAAGTTTTTTATTATCCTCATCTTTTACCATCCCAGAGAAATGAAGTGAATATTGAGAGCGCAACTTTGATGATCACAAAAAGAAACAAAAATTCATTTAAATTGAAATACCGTTTCTATTTGACGCGGAGTATATTATCGCCTTTTAGCATTTGGCGTGATTAACCTCACAGAAACCTGAGATTAGGTTTTTTTTCAGCACTTTTTTTTAGTTTTAAAAAAATATTTTACCGGGATATGGATAAATTTTATTGGCGGACCGCCGGCGGGAAAACAAGGCTCAATAATGAAACGGCCGATAAATGATAGCTGCATTACATTATTCCGCCATGATTTAGCGGATGTTGCTTTATTGATTAACAGCACCATTACAAACCCGTCATTATCCGATAATGATATGGACTGAATGGTTATTTATGGCGCCGACGCGGCATGGCGGGGCGCCGTTTCCCCCCGGTCAGCATCATCCGTCGGTTGCAACCCGGGCCGGGGTATTACACTATGCTAACCAGCTGCTTTGCCGCCTGTATGTAACGAGGCTCTTATCCTGAACAATCTGGAGAATAATGATGACGCAACACGAAAAACCAGTATGGTTTATTACCGGCTGCTCCACGGGTTTCGGCCGGGAACTGGCCGGCCATACCCTGTCTTTGGGGTATCCGACGGTCGTTACCGCCCGTAATCCGGACCAGGTCAACGATCTGATCGCCGGCCATGAGGATCATGCGCTGGTCTTAACCCTGGACGTCACGCGCCCGGAACAGGTGGACGCCGCCGTGAGCGCCGCGCTGGAAAAGTTCGGCCGTATCGATGTGCTGGTGAACAACGCCGGCATCGGTTATTTCGGTTCGTTCGAAGAGAGTGATATGGACGATGTGCGCCGCATGTTCGATATCAACGTCTGGGGCCTGACCGCCATGACCCGGGCCGTGCTGCCGGCCATGCGCAAGCAGCGCAGCGGCACCGTGGTCAATATCTCCTCCATCGGCGGCATTACCACCTTCCCCTCGCTGAGTTTTTACCACGCCACGAAATTCGCGGTGGAAGCCTTGTCCGAGTCGCTGGCGCAGGAAGTGGAACCCTTGGGCATTAAGGTGTTGATCGTCGAGCCGGGGCCGTTTCGCACCGACTGGGCCGGCCGTTCGGCCAATGAGGCGCCGCAGACCATCGCCGACTATGCCGAAACCGCGCATGCGCGCGCCCGCGTCAGTCGCGATAACAGCGGCAAGCAGCCGGGCGATCCGGTGCGCGCCGTCAAGGCCATTGTCAAGGCGGTGGAAGCCAAGCAGCCGCCGTTGCGTTTACTGCTGGGCAACCCCGCGCTCGAAAACGCCCATAAAAAAATCAAACTCCTGCAGCGGGATTTTGATGGCTGGGCAGACGTCACCCGCGGCGCGGATTTCCCTAAAGACGAGTAACGCCCGGCTCAGCATGCAGAATAAAGGGGGCGGCGGCGGCCCCCTTCCTGCCATCAGACCCGATGGCTATGTAATATAACCGAACAGTATTTACTGCAATTTAACATTAACCGCTAAGATAATTTTTTATCCGATATTCATTATCTCACAAAAGGGTCATACCCTATGTCTGGCAATATTGCTGAAAAATTGATTAGCTGTCGACGCGAACTGCACGCCTATCCCGAATTGTCCAACCAGGAATTCGCCACAACGGAAAGGATCACCCGTTGGCTGACGGAGGCCGGCATCCGGATTTTACCGTTAGCGCTGAAGACCGGCGTGGTGGCCGAAATCGGCAAACAACCCTTTCCCCTGATCGCCCTGCGCGCGGACATCGACGCGCTGCCTATCGATGAAGTTTCCGGCGTGCCGTTCAGTTCGCGCCACGAAGGCGTTATGCACGCCTGCGGCCATGACGTCCATACTTCGGTGATGCTGGGGGCGGCGTTGTTATTAAAAGCGCGCGAAGCCACCCTGCCGGGCACGGTGCGGATATTGTTCCAGCCCGCGGAAGAAAATTTCAACGGCGCCTGCCATTTGATTGACGCCGGCGCGCTGGAGAACGTGTCGGCGGTATTCGGCATGCATAACGCGCCCGAGCTGCCGGTGGGCACCTTTGCCACCCGGCGCGGCGCGTTTTATGCCCATATCGACCGTTTCCAGATTACGGTGACCGGCAAGGGCGCCCATGCGGCCAAACCCGAGCAGGGTATTGATACCATCGTGACCGCCAGCCAGATTGTGAACGCGCTGCAAACCCTGCCGAGCCGGAATTTCAGCTCGCTGGAATCGCTGGTGGTGAGCGTGACGCGTATTCAGGGCGGCAATACCTGGAACGTGCTGCCGCAAACGGTGGAGCTGGAAGGCACAGTGCGTACGCATAATGTGAAGGTGCGTGAGAAAGTGCCGGATATTCTGACCCGGGTGATTGACGGGGTGGCCAGCGCCATGGGCGCGGAGGCGTCGTTGTCGTGGTATCCGGGGCCGCCGGCGGTGGTGAATACGCCTTTCTGGGCGGATTTCAGCCAGCGGGTGGCTGCCGACGCCGGTTATCAGGTCCAGGAAGCGGAGCTGCAAATGGGCGGTGAGGATTTTTCCCTGTATCTGCAGCAGGTGCCGGGGACCTTTGTCAGCATCGGTTCGGCCAGCGAATTCGGTCTGCACCATCCGCGGTTTAATCCCGACGAGCAGGTGATTTATCCGGCGGCGGCCTATTTCGCGCGTTTGGCCGATGAGGCGCTGTCCGCGCTGCTAGTGACGCAAACCAGCGCGCAAGCGGCTTCGGTGGATTAACGCCGGGCTGGCGGCATGTTCCCTCTTTAACACGTCTGCTTTGAACCCGGCGAGGGAGGGCATGCCATGAGGCCCCGGCCGGGTGGGAAAGCCGCGACTGATTTAACCTTATAGATAGACGTGCATTCCCTATAACTTGTCGTGGGTAGATGCGGCGATCGCAGTTCTGGCGCGCTTATGCGGCCGTGGATGGGTTAGGTCGCGGCGGTGAGGTTTATGTTGCCGCGGCGGTGAGGTTTATGTTGCCGCGGCGGTGAGGTTTATGTTGCCGCGGCGGTGAGGTTTATGTTACCTCGGCGGTGAGGTTTATGTTACCTCGGCGGGGGTTTCGCTTGCCGTGCGTTCGGCGGTTATATGGAATGCCGGGCGCCGGCAAGCGACAAAGAGGCCGTACCGCGACGGCCTCCTTGACCTCCGCGCGCCCGGCAGGTCGCGCGTCGCTGCGCGATGCCTTCCGCCGCCTGTGCCCCCGTTATGCACCGGCCCGTTATGCGCTCCCGGCGCAACCGGGCCTTTCGCCGCTCCCGGCGGCTCATGCCGGGGGCATAGGCGCCGTCAGCGCGCTTTATGCCGGTCCACATGTCGCTTTCGCACTGCATATTATGAAGCAACAGCGGCGCTGTTGCTTGGGACAGGGTCTGGCATCGGCATATGAGTGACCGTTAGGGGATACAACGGGTATGGAGTGCGGCTGGCACAGCGAAAAGCAAGTCATACAGGCATACAGGTATGCAGTCACGCAGTAAGGCATACATCATTTAGCGTTAAGTTTTAACAGTAAGCATGACGCTTTTAGCTTTTAGCTTTTAGCTTTTAGCTTTTAGCTTTTAGCTTTTAGCTTTTAGCTTTTAGCTTTTGGCTTTTGGCTTTTGGCTTTTGGCTTTTGGCTTTTGGCTTTTAGCCATCAGACTGCAGACGTTAGCCCAAAATGGATGCTGATATTTTTCCCGGTAAGTACATGCCGCAAGAAACCCAAAAACGCTATTTTACTCACAGGCGATGGTGTTGACCTGGTGCCGGCATAGAGTGCGCCGGCGGCGCGCATCACGGCTGGATGAGCCGCCGGGAGCGGCGAAAGCCCGGATTGCGCCGGGAGCGCATATCGGGCGGTCCAAAAGCCGGGATGGGTGATGTCGGGCACCGCGCAGCGGCGCACGATCTGCCGGACGCGCGGAGGTCAAGGAGGCCGTCGCGGTACGGCCTCTTTGTCGCTTGCCGGCGCCCAGCATTCCATATAACCGCCGAACGCACGGCAAGCGAAACCCTCACCGCGGCAACATAAACCTCGCCACACGCCACAAACGAAGCCTTCGCCGCAGCAGCATAAACCTCGCCACACGCCACAAACGAAGCCTTCGCCGCGGCAACATAAACCTCGCCACACGCCACAAACGAAGCCTTCGCCGCGGCAACATAAACCTCGCCACACGCCCCTTCGCCGCAGTAGCATAAACACGCAAGCGCAACTCGCAAGCGCCCCCCGGCCAAGGCTGGCCGCTGCAGATTTACATTCAGAAAAAAGGTTTATCTCTCTATGTCATTGCGTGCTACACACAGCAGCCAGGTGACAAGATCACCAGATCATTACCGGCCGAAACACTGAACTTGCGCGACGGTGACTCGGGCGGGCGGGAAAACCATGCCCCATTCGCCCCATAGGCACGCACTTCCCTCAACACCTTTGCGCGACGTTGACGGGCCGGGCGGTGCGCCCGGGGTTAGATTTGATAATCCAGCGCGGTCTCGAGAGCGTGAGGCGAAAGCACCTGTTCCTCGATTTCGGTCAGGGACAGCTGGGGGTTGCAAAGCTGGATAAAGCGCCAGGCATATTTGCGCTGCAGTTGGCCGCGTTTTACCCCCAACCATACGGTGCTGGCTTCGAACAGATGCTCGGCGTTGAGGCTGACCAGGCCGGTATCGCGCTCGCGATTGTAGGACATGTCCGCCAGCAGGCCGACGCCGAGTCCCAGCTCGACATAAGTTTTGATAACATCGGAATCCTGGGCGCTGAGCACCACCTCCGGCTTCAGCCCCGCGGCCTGAAAAGCCACGTCCAGCCTGGAGCGGCCGGTGATGCCGCGCCGGTAGGTAACCAGCGGATATTCGCTGAGGGTTTCCAGCGTTATGTCACCCGCCTGCGTCAGCGGGTGGCCTTCCGGTACCAGTACCGTATGGTGCCAGCTGTAATAAGGAAACGCCGCCAGTTGATCTTCGCCCATCAGCTTTTCACTGGCAATGCCCACGTCCGCTTCGCCGGATTGCAGCATGGAAACAATCTCCTCCGGGCTGCCCTGGTTCAGCACCAGGCGCACGCGCGGATACAGCGCGCGAAACTCCTTGATCACCGCCGGCAGGCTGTAGCGCGCCTGGGTATGGGTGGTAACAATGGAAAGTTCGCCTGAATCATTATTGGCAAAAACATCGGCGATGCGCCGAATATTATTGGCGTCGCTTAATATACGTTCCGCCACTACCAGCAGGGCTTTACCCGGTTCCGTCATGCCGATTAAACGTTTACCGCGGCGGATAAAAATTTCCACGCCTAGCTCTTCTTCCAGTTCACGAATATGGCGGCTGACGCCGGACTGGGAGGTAAATAACATACTGGCCACGTCAGTCAGGTTATAATTGCACCGGGCGGATTCCCGAATAATACGTAGTTGCTGAAAGTTCACGCGACGCCCCTCCTTTATCTTTAATATGGCTATATTCATACCGAGTAATAGCTAAAGGGACAAATAAGAAAAAACGGTAACTTATAGTTTTTTATACTAAGGAAAAACGCAGTAACAGATTAACGCGGGAAAATAATAAAAAGACAGGATTAACAGTAGGTTAAATTTTATCTTTTTTGGCCGGACATTATCAGCCGGCGACGGCGCTGCGCATGCGGCGGCTAAAGCAAAAATTTTTCTAAGCTTTTGCCTTTAGCCGCTAAGTCAATCAGACGCCGTCGCGGTACGCCAGCCAATGCCGGACGGCGGCCCGGGCCAGCGCCCGGGTCGGGTCAACGCTTACCGACCGCCAGGGTGAGTCGATGGCCGCAAAGGCCGGCGGCACCTCGGTGCAGGCCAGGATCAGGCGTGCGGCGCCACGCGCCGCCAGCGCCTGCGCAAGACGAGACAATAGCTCGCCGCCGCCGCGCAGATCGCCGCGTTTTACCGCATAGCAGCCGGGCACAAACCATTCCCGCATCTCCTGCGGCAGCGGCGTCAGCGTTTCGCCGCCCAGCGCGGCGATGCGCTGCTGGAACCAGCCGGCGTCCAGCGTGCCCTGCGTGGCGATGAGCCCTATCCGTTCGCCCCGCTCCGGACGCAGGCTGTCCAGCGTGGCGTCGGCAATATGCAGCAGCGGCGCACGGCTGGCCGCCGCCAGCTCGCCATACCAGTGGTGGGCGGTATTGCAGGCGATAAGGATATGGCTGGCGCCGGCGCCGTTGAGCCGGCGCACGCCGTGCAGTAGCTGCGGCAGCGGCGACGGACCGGTGCCGGCCAGCGCCTGCTGCCGGTCGGCGACTTGCGGTACGTTCCAGGCCACCACCGGCGCATGCTGCTGATCGCTGTGCGCGGGGGTTTCCTCGATGATTTTCTGCATCAGGTCGACGGTGGCCAGCGGCCCCATCCCCCCCAGGATCCCCAGCAGGAAACGGCTCATTGCTGCGACTGCTCCAGCAATTGGCGATAGCCGAACAGTCCCGCCGAGCCGCCGGTATGGATAAAGACCACATTCTCACCCGGCTTGAACTGCCCCTGGCGAATCAGGTCGATCAACCCCGCCATACCCTTGCCGGTATAGACCGGGTCGAGCAAGATGCCCTCGAGCTGCGCCAGCAGGCGCAGGGCTTCCAGGGTACCGTCGGTGGGCAGGCCGTACCCTTCCCCCACATAATCGCTGTTGACCTTGATGCGATCGCGGGGCAGTTCGCCGCGCGCGCCAAGCAATTGCCAGGTGCGGGAGGCCAGCGCATAGACATTTTCTTCCTGTTTGGCCTTGGGGGCGCGCACGCTGATGCCCAGCACCGGAATGCCGCTGTTGCTGGCTTCCAGCCCGCTGACCAGGCCCGCCTGGGTGCCGGTGCTGCCGGTGGCGTGGACGATATGATCAATGCGCAGCCGCTGTTGGCTTGACTGGTAAAGCAGTTCCTCGGCGCAGGCCGCATAGCCCAGCGCGCCGATGGGATTGGAGCCGCCGCCCGGGATGACGTACGGCCGGTGGCCCTGGGCGCGCAGGGTGTCGGCTAGCCGTTCCATGGCCGCCTGCATATCGCTGCCGGCCGGCAGATGTTCTACGATGGCGCCGCCAAGCAGGTTATCCAGCAGGATATTGCCGGAGCGTTGGTAATCTTCGCCGAACCGGTCCACCCGCGTTTCCAGCAGAACCTGCGTTTTCAGGCCAAGTTTGGCGGCGCCGGCAATGGTCTGGCGGACATGATTGGATTGGGTCGCCCCCTGGGTTATCACCACGTCGGCCTCCTGGCGTACCGCGTCGGCCAGCAGGAATTCCAGTTTACGCGTTTTGTTGCCGCCGCTCGCCAGGCCGGTGTTATCGTCGCGCTTGATATACAGGGTCGGACCGCCGAGGTAGCGGCTTAAATTGGGCAAGGCTTCCAAGGGAGTGGGGAACTGTCCAAGGGTCAGACGGGGAAAACGGGCCAGATGCATAATGTTTTTCCTGGATTGAGAGCGAGAATGAACAATCAGAGTGTCGCGACGCCGGGGGTTGCCAGCGCCGCCAGTTGCCGCCAGCTGGTCTCATCGATAAATAGGCCCTGGCTGAGGCGTTGTTGATATTTTTCCTGCTCGGCGTCGCCGGGCAATAATAAGGCGTTGTCGTCGCGGGAGCTGCGCACCCAATCGAGCAAGCCGGCGATTTCCCGGCGATAGCTGTCGGCGCCGCCCAGTTTTTCCGGGTCGATAACGATCGACAGCATGCTGTTGAGGATGCGCTGCTTATCCCGGTTGTCATGGCGCTCGGTCATGCCGCCGGTCAGCGCCGCGCCGAGGAGCGAGCAAACCACCGACAGGCCCGACCCTTTATGCTGGCCGAACGGCAGCAGCGCGCCGAAGGGTTCGGTCATCAGCCAGCGCGGGTCGACGGCGGGCTGCCCTTTATCATCGACGATGCATCCCGGCGCCAATGGCTGGCCGGCGTTCCAGGCCAGCCGCGCCTTATTGCCGGCGATAATGCTGGTGGCGAAATCCAGGATCAGCGGATGCCCCCCCGCCACCGGAATGCCGACGCAAAACGGGTTGGTGCCCAGGCGCGGCTGCACCCCCTGCCAGGGCATCACCGGCGAACGGCTGTTGACATTGGCAAAGTGGATGGAGACCAGCCCGGCCTGCGCCGCCTGTTCCGCCCAGGCGCCGATGCGTCCCAGATGGTGGGCGTCGGCCAGGCCGATAACCGCGACACCGTATTCCCCGGCGCGCCGTATGCCGGCATCCATGGCCTGGCGCCCCACCACCTGGCCGAACCCCTGGCCGCCGTTGAAAGACAGCACGGCGCCCGCGTCAAGGGTGACGGTGGCGCGGGCATCGGGATGCAGTCCGCCTTCGGCGATGGCGGCGATATAGCGCGGCAACATGGTCACGCCGTGGGAGTCATGCCCTTTCAGGCAGGCGTCCACCAGATTATCCGCCACCATGGCGGCCACGTCAGGCGCGACCTTGATATCCGTCAGCCGGGCGGCGACATAGTCGCGTAAAAAGGAATGCTGGAAAAGCGGCACGTTATATTCTCCTGGCGTTGCACGGCGCCCTGTTTATTGCCATGAACATCATGCTTAATCGTTGCCGCCACTATATCGCCGAAGAACTTTCCACCCAAAGACAACAATTAACTATCGATAGACGTAAAATGACTTTAGGTTATTATCGTTTATTGCCATTAATGCACTAAGCAAAGTTAAATAACGCATAAACATCTGCTTCTAATTTATTCCAAAAAACGATTTAACAATTATCACCGCATCACTTTATGATGGCAGGAATCATTTTCTTCTCTTATTCTGGGATAACATTAATGAATGTTTTGTTCAAAGGTATCGGCATCATTGCCGCCTGCGGTATTTTCCTGGGCAGCGTCCCGGCGCGGGCGGAAGGCACCATCAGCATCGCGCAGCAGTTCGGCATCGGCTATCTGATCCTTGATGTGGTGCGCGACCAGCAGCTGATTGAAAAGCACGGCAAAGAGCAGGGCCTGGATATCAAAGTGGACTGGCACAGCATTTCCGGCGCCACGGCGATGAACGAAGCGTTGCTGACCGGCGCGCTGGACGTGGCCTCCGCCGGGGTGCCGCCGGCGCTGACCGTTTGGGACCGCACCCGCGGCAAACAGAATGTCAAGGCGGTGGCCGCTCTCGGCTCCATGCCCAATTACCTGCTGAGCAATAATCCGGCGGTGAAAAGCGTCAGCGACCTGAGCGATAAAGACCGGATCGCCGTCCCCGCCGCCGGGGTAGGGTTTCAATCCCGCACCCTGCAAATTGAAACCGCGCGCCTGTTCGGCAACGCGGAATATAAAAAATACGACAGCATTACCCTGAGCCTGCCGCATCCCGACGCGACCAGCGCGCTTATCTCGGGCGGCGCGGAAATTACCGCGCATTTTTCCAGCCCGCCGTTTCAGTACCAGGCGCTGGAACATGCCAATATCCACAAAATACTGAGCTCCTACGATGTGCTGGGCGGCAAAGGCACGTTTAACCTGCTGTACGCCACCGAAAAATTCCATGACGAAAACCCGAAAACCTATAAGGCGTTTTTTGACGCCCTGGCCGAGGCGGAGCAGATCATCAAAGCCGATAAAAACGCGGCGGCCAAGACCTATATTCGCGTAGAGCAATCCCATCTGCCGCTGGAGCTTATCGAGAAAATTGTCAACGATCCGGAAAATGACTTTACCATCGCGCCGCAGAAAACCTTTGTCTACGCGGAAAAACTGCATGAACTCGGCATCCTGAAAAACAGCGCCGGCTCGTGGAAGGATTACTTCTTCCCCGAAGCCTACGCCCTGCCCGGCAGTTGAATCCGGGCTTCCGGTTAAAAGGAAAACGCACCATGACATTACATATCCAGCAGGCTCCGGATAACGCGCCGCTGTTGCGGGTAGGCGCTTTGAACCTGGAATACCGCACGCGCCAGCGCGTGGTGCGGGCCACCCATGATGTCAGTTTTGATGTCTTCCCGGCCGATCGTTTTGTGTTGCTGGGGCCGTCGGGCTGCGGCAAATCGAGCCTGCTGAAAGCCGTGGGGGGTTTTTTGCCCGCGGTCGGCGGCAGCATTCTGCTGGACGGCGAACGCGTCACGCAGCCCGGGCCGGACCGGCTAATGGTGTTTCAGGAGTTCGATCAGCTGCCGCCCTGGAAAACCGTGCTGGAAAACGTCATGTTCCCGCTGCTGGCGAGCGGCAAGGCCCGGCGGCCCGAAGCCCGTGAACGCGCCGGGTATTTTCTCGACAAGGTGGGGCTGACGGCGTTTGCCGATGCTTATCCCCATACCCTGTCGGGCGGCATGAAACAACGGGTCGCCATCGCCCGGGCGCTGGCGATGGAGCCGAAGGTACTGCTGATGGACGAACCTTTCGCCGCCCTCGACGCCCTGACCAGGCGCAAAATGCAGGAGGAATTGCTGGCGCTATGGGAAGAGGTGCGCTTTACCCTGCTGTTCGTTACCCATTCCATTGAGGAAGCGCTGGTGGTCGGCAGCCGCATCCTGCTGCTGTCGCCCCATCCAGGACGGGTGCGCGCGGAGATGAACAGCCATCAGTTCGGCATCAACGACTTCGGCGGCAGCGATTTCCAGCAGGCCGCGCGCCGCATCCACGACCTGTTATTCAGCGATCCGGCGGCGTCCCAGACCGATCGCGCGGTCGCGGACAAACCACGGTTTAAAGTGGTCGGCGGCGCGCGATGATCATTTTTAGCCCTAAGCCATACCGTCAGGAAGCGTTGCCATGACCAAAAATCCTCCGATACGCCCCGAATATCAGCGGGATCTGCCGCCGATAGCCGAACTGAGCCTGGCTACGCCGCTGCCCTGGTCGACACGGCTGTGGAATCTTACCTGGCTGCGCAAAACGGCCATCCTGCTGGTGCTGATAGCGCTGTGGGAAATCGCCGCCCGGTGGCAAAACAACGATCTGCTGCTGCCCGGCTTTATCCAGACCTTTACCGCCTTTACCCAGGATATGGCCAGCGGCGAACTGCCGGCCAAGATCGGCCTGTCGCTGGGCACCCTGATCAAGGGCTACGCCATCGGCACCCTGCTTGCGCTGGCGTTAAGCTCCCTGGCGGTATCGACCCGTCTCGGCCGGGATATATTAAGCACCCTGACCTCGATGTTTAATCCTTTGCCCGCCATCGCGCTGCTGCCGCTGGCGCTGCTGTGGTTCGGCCTGGGGGAAAACAGCCTGATTTTCGTGCTGGTGCATTCAGTGATGTGGCCGATGGCGGTGAATACCTATACCGGTTTCCTCGGGGTCTCCGATACGCTGCGCATGACCGGCCGCAATTACGGACTGCGCGGCCTGCGCTACGTCTGGCATATCCTGATTCCCGCCGCCCTGCCCTCGATTCTGTCCGGCCTGAAAATCGGCTGGGCTTTTGCCTGGCGCACCCTGATTGCCGCCGAGCTGGTGTTCGGCGCGTCGAGCGGCAAGGGCGGGCTGGGCTGGTATATTTTCCAGAACCGCAACGAACTCTTTACCGATCGGGTTTTTGCCGGGCTGATTTCGGTGATCATTATCGGCTTACTGGTGGAAGGCCTGATTTTCACCACCCTCGAGCGCGTCACCGTCAAGCGCTGGGGCATGCAGAAATAGCGCGGGGCATCCGCCCTATAAACCCACGCCGGCCGGGCCGGCTGGCAAGGAGAGACATATCGTGATTGTGGTTAAAGCACCCCAGAATTACCTTAACGAAGCCGGACTGATTAACCGCATCGGCGACTACGTCGCGCCAATAACGCGCGAACGGGTGATGATCATTACCAGCCCGCGCGCCTGGCAGGCAACGCAGCCGGCGCTGGAAGCCAGCTTCAGCGCCCACGGCATCGGTTTCCAGCGCTATTTTTTACAGGGCGAATGTACCCGCGCCACTATCGCCGCCTTCAGCGCCCAGGCGCAGGCGCAGGACATCAGGCTGGTTATCGGCGTCGGCGGCGGTAAAGTGCTGGACACGGCCAAGGGTATCGCCGAATCCTGCGGACAACTGCCGCTTATCACCGTGCCCACCATTGCCGCCACATGCGCCGCCTGGTCGCCGATTTCGGTGCTATACACCGAGGCCGGCGGCCATCTGAACTCCATGCCGTTGCAGCGCACCCCGGAATGGGTGCTGGTGGACAGCGCGATTATCGCCGCCACGCCGGTGCGCTACCTGAAGGCCGGTATTGTGGACGCGCTGGCCAAATGGTATGAGTTCGAGCCTTACCTGCGCCGGGACGACAGCAGCCTGTCGCTGGTGCTCAAGGCGCAGGCGGCAAAACTGGCGCTGGATATATTTGAGCAGTCGGGCGCGCAGGCGCTGGCCGATAATGAGGCCGGCCTGGCCACGCCGGTGCTGGCCCGGGTATTGGACGGGGTGATTGCCCTGGCCGGCATGGCCAACAGCATGCGCGATGAAATTCCCCGTATCGGCGTCGCCCACGCCGTGCACAACAGCATGACCTACCATCCCGATCTGCACGGATTTTTGCATGGCGAACTGGTGGGATTCGGGCTGGTGGTACAGTCCTATCTGGACGACGACCGGCCGGACAGCCTGGCGGCGCAGGCCCATTTATTGCAGTTGCTGACGCTGTTTTCCACGCCGCTCACCCTGCGGCAGCTGGGCATCACCGACGCGATTGACCAGCGCATTAAACAGATTGCGCTGGGGGTGAAAATTTCGGCGGACAACGCCGCGCGGCTGCCCTTTGCGCTGGGGACGGAGCGCATCGAGCGGGCGCTGGCCAAAACCGCCGGCGGGGACGCGCCGCGCGACGGGGTTGCCTCGCCGAAGCCGGCTTATTCCTGCGGCAGGTAGTCGTTGGTATAGTACTGAGCGGCGGGCAGCGTCTGCTTGACAATGCCAAGGCTGGTAACGGCGCCCAGCAGCGCGCTCCAGGCGCTATCGTCCAGCCTGAGCTGGTCCTTGCCCGGTTTGCCCAGTATCGCCATGGTGTCCTGCCACTGCTGTTTCACGAAGGCGGGATCATAGGCTTTACTGTACTGGGCGGCAAAAGCCGCCGTGCCTTCGTCGGGGTGCTCGATGGCATAACGGATGCTTTTGGCGGTGGCACGCATAAAGGCCTTGGCCAGCTGCGGATTTTTATTAAGCCACTGCTGGTTGCCGGCAAACATAAAGATCGGCGTATCGGGCACGCCGTGCGCCGTGGCCGCCAGGTACTCCGGCTTTTTGCCGGTGGTGACGGCTATTTCCGTCCCTTCGGCGTTGGTGATGCCGGTGGTGGCGTCCACCCGGTTTTGCAGCAGCAGCGGCACGGTATCATCCGCGGCGGCAACCATCTGCACGTCGTCAAGCGTCATCCCGGCGCTTTTCAACATCAGCGACAGCTGCGCCTTGGTCCAGGCGTCATTATAGATGCCGATTTTTTTACCCTTCAGTTCAGCGACGGTTACCGGCTTACCCTGCGGCGTAAAAATCCCCCAGTTATTGCCGCTGCCGTAACGGCCGATGGCGATGACCGGGGCGCCTTGCTCCTTGGCGAAAATGATGTCCATCACCGTGGTAAACGCCACGTCGGCACGGCCGGTGCCGAGAAATTTCATGGTATCGGCCACCGTGGGCGGCGCGACGATATTCAGGTCAATCCCCTCTTCCAGATAAAAACCCTTGGCTTTACCCAGCGTCCAGGGGATCCAGAAGCCGTCCGCCACCGGCCATTCCTGGACAAAGGTCACTTTGGCCGGCGCCTGGGCGGCCTGGACGGAAAAAGCGGTGACCGACAGCGCCAGCACGGCGGCCGCGCCTAACGCCGCATGACGAAATAATGCAGATAATGTCATAAATCATTTCCCTTAAGCCATGATGGGCAAGTGATAACCGATCCCCGAGGGGGCAGGCAGGCACGGACAGGTAATGCGGAATCAGCCGCGCCATCTATGTAGAATAGTGGAAGCGAAACAGTATTGTTGTTGTTTTTTCAACTGTTATACAGAATGCTCCGATGGCGGCCCAGGGTAAATTCCCGCAAAATCACTTTTTGTAAGTGTAATAGAGGGCAAAGACAATGCAGAATTTGATTCTCATCGCCGTATTGCTCGGCATTGCGATATTTTCATTGGTTATGGCAGTTAAAGATACGCGGAAGAAATCGCTGATTCGCCAGCGGCACCGTTAGCGCCTGGCCATGGCGGGCCTCAGCGCCCCTGAGTCCGCCCACAGGCGGAACGCGGGCAGGACAGGCAGCCTGCCGTCCTGCCGCCGCTCCGGCGGGCGTTGCCAACCCAGCCTTGCTCAGAACTGATACGTCAGCCCCGCCGCAACGATATTCCCCCGATGAATTTCAGCTTCCTGAGTAAAGGTATTGCCGCCCAGCAGGTTGATTTTATAATCAATATGGGTCGCCAAATTCTTGTTGAAATTATAGGTGGCGCCGATATCGATAAACTTTTGCAGATCCTGGCGCCCGTATTTTTCAATATTGCGCCCCGTGGTCCAGAGATAGGCCAGCGACGGCGTAAGACCGAAATCAAACATATACTGCGCCACCATTTCCAGAGTTTGCGCCTTATGCGCAAAGCCGCTGACTTTTTTATCATCCTTGAATTCGCCGAACCGCACCAGATTATAGCTTTGGGTATACATCACCGCCAGGTAGAGGTTTTTGTCGTCATATTTGAGCGCACCCGAATAGGCGTTAACCCTGCCGTCGCCGCCGCCATAGGCCAGTTTCCTCTGGCCTTCGGTGCGGCTGGCGCTGCTGAACGCGCCGGCGGCGCTTAAACCCCGGCCCAAATCATAACCCAGGGACATGCCATAACCATTGCCGTTGGCCGCGCCGCGGCCGCGGCCCTCGCCTTTCTTTTTGCCGGCGGCGTTGGCGCCCTGGTATTGCAGCGCGACGTCAAGCCCGTCCACCAGGCCGAAGAAGCCCGTATTACGGTAGGTGGCCAGGTTGCTCGCCCGCTGGGCGAGATAACCGTCGGCCTGGAAAAAGCCGCCAAACTCCGGCAGCTTATCGGTGTAGGAAAGTACATCGTACAGGACGCCCCAGTTGCGACCGTAATCGAACGAGCCATAATCGCCGTACTTCAGCCCCACGAAACCCAAACGGGTGGTGCTGTCCCGTGATTCGTCCTTTTCACCCCGGGCCAGTTGCGCCTGGTATTGCCATTCGGCATAACCGGTAAGCAGATCGTTGACCTGGGTTTCACCGCGAAAACCGAAGCGCATATATGATTCATCACTATCGGAACTATTATTTTTAAAATAATGCACTCCAGCCAAAGTACCGTTTAAATGCAGCTTCTGACCGTCCCGATTGTAGATCTCGGCTGCGCCCGCCGCGCCGGTAAAAACTAATGCCGGCATCAGGGCATAATTAAGACGTAGTTTCATTATAATATCCTCGGTGTATAAAATTATTGCAGCACTGCCAGATAAATAATCCTGTTTTCGGCAGGGAAAAATGATCCGCTAAAAAAATGGATTTTGACATGAGCCGCGATAATACCTAATCGAATTTTGCTATTCAACCACAGGAAATGGATATTAAAGCAGCAATATAAATAGAGGATAAATGAGAGTGGGTTTTTATTTATTGGCCAATACGGGATAAATATTTTTAAAATTAATTTTTAATTCGTTAAATATCAAATAGTTAAAATAATATCATATTTTTTGTGTTCGAATCAAACAGCGCGCAAAAAGAAATTAAATTATTTTATTATCGAGCTAATATATTTCTATATCTCTGTTTTTCACATCGCGGCCAATGCGTGTTGTTTATGATTTATTTAACTCAACCGCCGGAATAATGCCCCATAACGGGAAAGGGCGCGCCCGCCCCCTTTCCCGCACGCTGCTTAGAATTGATACACCAGGCCTACCGCCACCACATCGTCGGTATTAATGCCGGCGGCATCGGTAAAGTTATTGTCGTCCATCAAATTGATCTTGTAATCAACATAGGTGGACATATTTTTATTAAAGTAATAACTGGCGCCCAGGTCGACAAACTTCACCAAATCTTCATTTTGATAGGTATTGTTGTCGCCGGCGCGGCCAAGATCCTTGCCCCGGGTCTGGTTATAGCCCACGAACGGCACCAGTCCGAAATCAAACTTATAATCCGCATAGGCTTCGAAGCTTTGCGCTTTGTTGGCGTAGCCGTACACGCTTGAGTCGCTGGAACCGAAAGGCGCCGCGTTATAGGACTGGGTAAACATGACCGCCACGTAAACCTGGTTGGCATCGTATTTTAACCCGCCCGAGTAGCCTTCCGCGCGGTCCCCGCGTCCCATAATGGTATTGTAATTGCGCGCGCCGTTCTGGTCGTCGGTACGTTTCGAGTTAAAAAAGGCCCCCGCCGCGCTGACGCCCATGCCGAGATCGTAGCTTAGGGACATGCCGTAGCCTTCGCCGTTTTGTCCCAATACATCGCGCCCGTTTGCCGATTCTTCCGGGTCGGCATTCTTGCCCTGATACTGCAGGGCGAATTTCAGGCCATCCACCAGGCCAAAGAAGTTGTTATTGCGATAGGTCGCCACGCCGCTGGTGCGCTGGAACATAAATTGATCGGCGCCATAGGTGGAACCGTCAAACTCAGGCTGCAAATCGGTAAAGGCGGCGACATCGTACAGCACGCCGTCATTACGGCCATAGTCAAACGAGCCGTAGTCGCCGAATTTCACCCCGGCGAAACCATAGCGGGTGTGGTCGCCGTCGGTAGAATCGCTGCCTTCGGTATTGTTGGCCTTGATTTCATATTCCCACTGGCCGTAGCCGGTGAGCTGGTCATTGATCTGCGTTTCGCCTTTGAAGCCGATACGGGTGTAGGTTTTGTCGCCGTCGTTGCCGTCATTATCGGAAAAGTAGTGTAAACCATGCAGTGAGCCGTACAGATCCAGTTTATTGCCGTCTTTATTGTAGATTTCTGCCGCGCCGGCCGAACCGGCGGCCAGCAATGCGGGTATGAGCAGGGAGAGAACGTGAAGTTTCATTCTTTTATCCTCAAATATTTATTATCTTTGGCCACCATTGTTTTGGGTGCTTACAGGATTTATTACGCCTCGATAAGCCATTTCATTTTGCGTTAAATGCATTTTTATACTAGCGATAAAATGATACCAAGTGGCTTACAATGTTTCAAAATGCAAGGGTTATATTTAGTCATGTTTCCCGAAGGGAACTTATCCCATTTTCACCCGTCATCCGGCGGCGTTCCCCAGATGAAAATGTCGACAAAACATTTATTTTATCGATTAATATCAATAGGATAAAACCATCAGTCATCAATAGCACTTTCTGGCAAAAAATGAATTTATTTTTAACTAATATTATCTACGCTATCATCATTAATTTTCATTGTTACTCTCATCACTGATGTTTTTTCCCTCGCCGGTTAGAAGACCGGCTTTTTTTTTGGCGTATCGTGAAAATATTAACATTTATTAATAAATGTTAGAAAATAAATCGTTATTGCCGCCCGACATCATTTTTACCTAAAGTTCTTTTTATAAACATCAATTTAATTATCGGGTAATTTATTATTCATCCGCTATAACATGAAAAGGAATATAAAAAAATACGATATTGATCACATTAAAAATCATTTATTTTTACCGCGCCCCCCACCGGCGTACCCTGCCCGGGCACGCGTCCCCGCCGCCTCAGCCGGCCCCGCCTTGCAAGGCGTACTTCGTTATCCGGCGCTGGGCATGCTACACTTTATGCCGTCATTTTCCCGGATACCGGGGATTTACGGCCACACCGCAGGACAGCAAGGGGCACCATGGGACAAGATCAGAATTTCGACATCCTTTGGGAGCGCTTACAGCGCTCCGCTTTCCGGTCAACATTCCGGCTTAATGAAAAAGACCTTACCTACCTGCATAATAAAGGTATGGCGGTGGTGCTTGCCCATGCGCGTGATTTTATCGCCGCCCGGCTGGCGCCGGCGCTCCCGACCAAAGACGGCAAGCAAACGCCCTGGCGTGGCCATCCGGTATTTGTCGCCCAGCACGCCACCGCCACCTGCTGCCGGGGATGCCTGGAAAAATGGCACGGCATCGCGAAAGGACAGGCGCTGAGCGCCGCGCAACAAGACTATATCGTACAGGTGATCGCGCTGTGGCTTGAGCGTCGGGGCGGCGACAGCGGCGGCGGCCGTGCATAACGGCGCCGCTTTACTCTTTGATTCCAGGCAGGATATGCGGAAAGCTTCATGACCACGACTTATAATACGCAGCAGCACATCGGCCTGCCGGTACGTATCGCCACGCGGATCGTTTTTTTTATCGCCGGCTTCGGCATGTCGGCCTGGGCGCCGCTGGTTCCCTTCGCCAAGCTGCGCCTGGATATTGATGACGCCGCCCTCGGCATGCTGCTGCTGTGCCTGGGCATCGGTTCGCTGCTGGCCATGCCGCTGGCGGCGCCGCTGGCCGCCAGGCTCGGCTGCCGGCGGATGATTACCGGCGCCGGCGTATTGCTTTGCCTGACGCTGCCGGCCCTGGCGCTGGCGGCCGCCCCGGTATCCCTTGGCGTCGCCCTGTTGCTGTTCGGCGCGGCGCTCGGCGCCATGGACATCAGCATGAATATCCAGGCGGTGACGGTGGAAAAAGCCAGCGGCCGGGCCATGATGTCGGGATTTCACGGTTTTTTCAGCATCGGCGGCATTGCCGGCGCCGGTCTGGTCAGTATTCTGCTGTGGCTTGGATGTACGCCGTTCTGGTCGATTGCCGTCGCCGACCTGGCGATTGTGGCCTTGCTGCTGTACGCCGCGGGAGACCTGCTGGCGCAACCGCAGGAAAACGATCCCGGCCCGCTGTTCGTACGCCCGCGCGGGAAAGTGCTGTTTATCGGACTGCTCTGTTTTATCCTGTTCCTGGCCGAAGGCGCGATGCTGGACTGGAGCGCCTTGTTCCTGACCGTCGAGCGTGGGCTTGACAGCGCCAGAGGCGGCCTGGGCTATGTCTTGTTCTCCATCGCCATGACCGTTGGGCGCCTGAACGGCGACCGGCTTATCAACGCCATCGGCCGGTTCCGCACCCTGGCGGCCGGCAGCTTGTGCGCCTCCGCCGGGCTGTGGCTGGCCATTTTCATCGATCAGCCGCTGGTGACGCTGTTGGGTTTTATGCTGGTGGGACTGGGCGCCGCCAACCTGGTGCCGCTGCTGTTCAGCGTCGTGGGCACCCAAACGGATATGCCGCCTAATCTTGCTCTGGCGGCCATTTCCGGCGTCGGTTACGCCGGTATCCTGGCCGGCCCGGCGCTGATCGGCTTTATTGCCCATTTGACCAGCCTGTTCACCGCGTTCGGCTGCGTCGCATTGTTACTTCTGGTGGTTACCCTGAGCGCGCGCCGGGTGACCCGATAAAGAAAGCCGGTGATAAAAAAATATGCAAATCAAGAACCTGACCCTGACACCGGCCGCGCTCACCCGCGGCCTGGTGGTGTTTATTTTATTATTGCTGCTGTCGTTATGGCTGTTTGGCCTGCATGCCGTTAATGCCTATATCATTGAAAAAAAGCACAGCATGACCACCATCACCGTGGCGCTGCAAAAACGCATCGATACCTACCGTTTCGTGGCGGATCGCCTCTATGAGCAATCCACCGGTACTGGCCCGGTCGACATGACGCTTGGGAATATTCACGAAACCCGCCTGCGTCCCGATGTGTTCTACATTGAAAAACCCCATCGAAAAACCGACGGACTGATCTTTGGCGCCCATGAAAGCGCCACCCTGGCCACGGCGGTGAAGATGTCGGATTACCTGGACGTGCTGTGGGGCGGCGAGAGCAATAACTACTCTTTATTTTATCTCAACGGCGTCGACAACAGCCTGACGCTGATTTCCACGCAGCCGCTGCGGGATATCGCGCCGCGTTTCGAAGACAGCTTTATCAGCGCCCTGGTAAAATCCCGTCGGGCCGAAATGCTGCAGCAGGCTAATATCCTTGATGAACGCGAAAGTTTTTCGCCGCTGCGCAAATACCGTTTCCAGAACGACTACTACTTTACTCACCGGATCATCATCAACCAGCCGGGGCATCTGGCCACCATCGTCGCCTTCGATCTGCCGGTCAGCGATGTGATCCCGCTGAACATGGCGCGGGCCAATTTCTCCCTGGTCGGCGCCGGCGCGGCCAATGACGACGAGGAAGACGAGCAGGACAACGCGCAGCCGGCAACCAGCGTGATAACCGGGTCGGCGCTCGCCATCACCGCCCGGTTTAGCAATGCGCCGCTGAATCTGGTGTACCGCGTGCCGCTGGGCGGCCTGATCCTTGATCTGCTGCGCAATAATATCTGGCCGGTTGCCATTGAGCTGCTGATGATCGCCCTCTCGTTGCTGGGCGTTTACCTGGTGCGCCAGCATTTCCTGCGCCCGCGCGCGAATATGGCGCACGATTTGAAATCCCACCGTATCCTAAGCGAGGAAGTGATAGCCAATCTGCCCCTGGGGCTGCTGGTGTACGATTTCAGCGATAACACCCTGGTCGCCAGCAATAAGATCGGCGATCATCTGCTGCCCCATCTCAGCCTGCAAAAAATCGCCAACCTGGCCGAAAGCCACCAGGGCATCATCCAGGCGACGGTCAATAACGAAGTGTATGAAATCCGCATGTTCAAAAGCCAGCTTTCCCCGGAGACCTATCTGTTCCAACTGCTGGATCACGATAAAGAAGTGCTGGTGAATAAAAGGCTGCAGCAGGCGCAGCAGGAGCTGGCGAAAAACCACCAGGCGCGGCGCGCCATTCTCACCAACTTCCAGAATGAGTTAAGCCGCCCGCTGATGGTGATAAATGAATTAACCGATGCCCTGGAGCACGCCGCGACCGACGAGGATCGCAAGCGTTGCCTGGCGGGCCTGAAATGCGAGTCCTCGCGCCTGGCCGCGCTGTTTGATAACCTGCGCCTGCTGACGGCGCTGGAAATTAAGGACTGGCAGCCGAATCCGGCGGACTTTTCGCTGGCGGAACTTATCGACGCCCTGTTGGTGGAGCGTTTGCCCGCCGTGGCGCAAAAAGGGCTGACCCTGTATCACCACTACCATTTGCCTTTAAACCAGCGGCACTGGGGCGACGCGCTGGCGGTGAAAAAAATCATTTCGCTGCTGCTGGATTACAGCATTATCAGCACCCAGTACGGCAAAATCGTCTTATCCGTGGATCAGGACCCGTCCCGCCCCGATATTTTGCTGTGCACCATCAGCGATACCGGCAGCGGCATCAGCGCCGAAGAGCTGGCTAACCTGCACCAGCCCTTTGTCAGCCGGGCGCGCGAAGATCATTACCAGCGCGGGTCGGCCCTGACCTGGTTCCTGTGCTCGAAGCTGTGTAAACAGCTGGGCGGCGGCCTGGATATCCATAGCAAGGCCGATATCGGCACCCGCTACCGGGTCAGGCTGCAGCTGCCGCCGGCGGCCGGCGGCGAGGATGCGGATGAACAGGAAAAGATCCTGGAGGATACGCAGGTACTGCTGGATATCGCCAATGAGGAAGTCCGCGCCATCGTCAACGCCATGGTGACCCAGTGGGGGGGGAAATGTCTGTATCCCGATGAGCACCATCTGGTCCAGGAGCATGACCTGCTGCTGACCGACGATAGCAATCGCCTGGAGGATTTCGCCATTTTGCTGCACGGCGGCGAACCGGCGATTACCTCGCTTTCGCCGTACCGTCTGCGGGTTAATTATAATCTGAGCAGTCCGCTGCTGGACGCAATGCTACAATTGATGGAGCTGAGGCTGGCCCAGGCGGATAGCGGCAGGGACATGGATACTACGCCTGGGAACCAGGAGAACGCGGCCCTGGAACAGCTCTTTTCGAGCGGCTATTTTCCGCTATTCGTCGATACAGTACCCGATGACGTCAAGAGGCTGTATACTGAAGCCGAGAGCGGCGACCTGAGCGCTCTGGCCCAGACCGCGCACCGCCTCAAAGGCGTCTTTGCCATGCTGAACCTGGTTCCGGGCAAGGTGTTATGTGAAACCCTGGAACAACATATAAAACAAGCTACTATGCAAAATGATAATACAAAAATCGGCAACGATATCCACCAAATTGATGCTTTTGTTATTAAACTGCTACAGCATGCAAGGTAGTCAACATTATGAATAATCTGAACGTCATCATTGCCGATGACCATCCCATCGTCCTGTTTGGCATTCGCAAATCCCTGGAATCCATCGAGTGGGTTAAAGTTGTCGGTGAATTCGAAGACTCCACCTCGTTAATCAACAGCCTGAGCAAGCTGGACGCCAACGTCCTGGTTACCGATCTCTCGATGCCCGGCGAGAAATACGGCGACGGCATCACCCTTATCAAATATATCAAACGCCACTACCCGCACCTGGCGATTATCGTGCTGACCATGAATAACAACCCGGCCATTTTAAGCGCGGTGCTGGAGCTGGATATCGACGGTATCGTCCTTAAGCAGGGGGCGCCCACCGACCTGCCCAAGGCGTTGGCCTCGCTGCAAAAGGGTAAAAAATATACTCCCGACAGCGTGGCGAAACTGCTTGAGCGCATCAGCGCCGGCGGCTATGGCGATAAGCGCCTTTCCCCAAAAGAGAGTGAAGTGCTGCGGCTGTTCGCCGAGGGATTCCTGGTCACGGAAATCGCCAAAAAGCTCAACCGCAGCATCAAGACCATCAGCAGCCAGAAAAAATCAGCCATGCTGAAGTTGGGCGTGGAAAATGATATCGCCCTGCTTAATTACCTGTCGTCAGTCAGTATGGCGCCGGTGGACAAAGAGTAACGCCCCTCTTGCCGCAACGGGCGGCGTCCTACGCCGCCCGTCCGATATGCCGACGTTCCCCGCGACCTTGTGCTTTTCTCTACCCTCACCGTCCCTCGTGCCATGGCGCCGCCATACGCAGCGCATTCCATTGCCTTTAACCGGCATCGGCGGGAGATTGCTGGCGTTGCCGCCGGGTCTGCTGGCTGAAATGCGCCAGCGCCGGCTGCAATACGCTCAGGGTGACCGGCTTGGACAGGCAGTTGTCCATGCCCGCATCCAGGCAGCGCTGTTTTTCCTCCGCCAGGGCGTTGGCGGTCACGCCAATCACCGGCAGCTGGACGCCCTGCCCGCGTAAGCGCCGGGTCAGCTGGTAGCCGTCCATATTCGGCATATTGACATCGGTAAGGATGATATCCACCGACTGTTTTTGCAGCGTCCCCAGCGCATCCACCCCATCGTTGGCGGTAATCACCTGATAGCCCAGCGATTCAAGCTGATCCGCCAGCAGCCGGCGATTAATGGGGTGATCGTCCACCACCAGGATGCGGATATCGTTATTAAGGTCGCAGGCGTTCTGCATCATGGCCGCCGGCGAGGGCAACGCCGGCACCGTCTTCTGGTCATCGCGGCAGATTTTCAGCAACAGCAGCGGCAGCGCGTCCGCGAAGGCCGAGCTTAGCCACCATTCCCCCGCGGACATTTCCTGCGCGGGGCCGATATGGTTGACCATAAAACGGATCCAGACGCGCGGGCGTTGCGCCGGCGCATCATCGTCATCGGTAATGAACACGGATTCGTTGTCAATGTCCTGCCAGGTATGGCGTTTAACCACCATGCCTTCGGCGCCCAGCAAACGGATCAGGTAAGCCTCCAGCGCCGCATTGCGCACATGCAGCCAGCAGACGCGCCCGTACAGGTCGCTGCTCAGCTCCGGCGGCGCGTAGCTTGCCTGGTAGAGCGGCAGCCGGATGGTAAACTGGCTTCCCAGCCCGGTCTCGGACTCAACGGCGATATCGCCGTCCATCAGATTGACCAGCTTTTCACAGATGGCCAGCCCCAGCCCGGTGCCATGGGACTGCTGCTGCCCGCCGCTGCCCAATTGCACAAAGGGGTCGAACAGCCGCAGCAGCTCGCGCTGCTGGATGCCCACGCCGGTGTCGCGTATCTGGAACAGCAGGTAATCCGCGTCACGATAAACGCGGATCACCAGGCAACCGCTGTGGGTAAATTTAATGGCGTTATTCAGCAGATTGGACAACACCTGCTGCAGGCGCACCGGATCGCCGCGCAGGTTCTGCGGCACGTCGGGATCGATAAAGCAGTACAACCCTAAGCGTTTTTTCACCACCAGCGACAGGTAATTGCCGGCGATATGGCTGACCACTTCCCGCGGGGAAAAACACCGCGGCTCGATTTTCAGCTGTTCGGATTCAATTTTCGAAAAATCGAGGATATCGCTGATGATATTGAGCAATAACGCGGAAGAGTTGTCCATCGCCATCACCAGGCGATCGACGCCGTCCGGCAGCGCCTTGGTCTTGATCAAATCGAGATTGCCGATGATGCCGTACAAGGGGGTGCGCAACTCATGGCTGACCGTGGCCAGGAACATCGACTTCGCCTGGCTGGTCTGTTCCGCCGCCGCCGCCATTTCCTGCAAGGATTCCTCCATTTTTACCCGGGCGCTGATATCCACCAGCACGCAGATGGCGACGTTTTCATTACGATAGCGCGAATGTACGAAGCTGATTTGCAGGTTGTTGTTATTGCTGGTCATGACATCGACAAAATTCACCTGCTGGCCGCAGATGATATGGATGATGCGCTGCCGATCCTCAAACGTCAGCAGGCTGAGATAATTATGCGCCAGCTCATTGCTGATAAGGTTAGCGCCGTCGCTGATGCGCAGGATGCAGATGCCCACCGGCGCGGAGGCGACGATTTTGCGATTAAACTGCTCGTTCTCCTCCAGCTGCAGGGCGTTTTTTTCCGCCGGGGAGAACATCCTGCGCTCAAACAGCCAGGCCAGCATAAACAGCAGGGTGGCCGACAGCACATTCAACAACAAAGCATTAAAAATCAGCGGCTTGAAATTTTCCACCATCGTGGTCAGCGCCAGTGAATACAGGATGCTCAACGACGACGGCGCCAGGTTTCTTTTCATCACCAGGTTTTTATAGCTATCCGTATAACCGTAATAGCTGGCCTGCGCCGGATACTCCGTCAGCGCCGACGCTTTGCGCTCCCCGTCGGCTAGCGACAGCACCGGCATATTGCCCTGATCCAGCAGGGTGATGCCGATAGGCAGGGTACTGGCGGTGGAAAAATCCTCCAGCCGGATGCTCAGTTCTATACCCAGCAACGCCTGCAGTTTGCTGGCGACATAGATGGGCGTCAATACGTACAGCGAGCCGCTGCCGGAGCGCGCGCCGGGCACCACCCAATACAAGTCGTCCTCGCGTCCGTTTTGGCGCGCGTTGCGGTATTTGATTATCTCCTGCTGCAGACTTTTCGGCAGGGAGGCCGCCGTGCCCGCGGTGCCGCGGAAGTTGAAATCCGCCATGCAGAGGCTTTCGCCGCTGATATAAAACACCCGGTTAAGGTCGTAGGCATCGGAAAAACTGTCTTTCCAGTAGCTGAGGAAATAACTCAGGGAATCGACGGCGTTATGGTATTCGGTACCGGTGCCGCTACAGTCGGCAGTGGGATAGAGCGGCGAAATATCGGGGCGGCTGGCCTTGCCGGCAAATACGCCGTTAAGCATATCCAGTCCCGGCAGGCCGGCGTTAAGCCGGTTTTCCGCCACATATTTAATTTCCCGCATAATGGTGGTGGAACGGGTGATATAGGCCTGGGCCTGGCCGTAGCTGGTGTAATACTCCTGGCGCAGATCGGACTCGCGCTGGTGTAATTGGCTGATAATGTAAAAAGCCGACAGCAGCGCGCCCAGCGCCCACAGCAATAGCGCCAGGGTGCGGAACAGATAGCGGGATATTTTTACCGTTGTGCGAAATGATGTGAAGTATTTCAAGAAAGTCACGTTCCGGTAATAGTCTTTAATCGGAGGCCAGCGTATGCGTTACACTACCGGCCCCCTATAAAAAAAGCCAGCGCGGCGGCTGGCTTTCGGGGCGGCCGTGCCGCCCGGCGCTATGCTGACACCGGGCGGCGGCGGCAATCAGGCGTTCGGCTCGTCGTCTCCGTCCGCCGAGTCATCGTCGTCCGCGCCGATATCGTCGCCGGCGTCCTCGCCATCGATATCCTCATCGGCGGCGTCTTCGATTTCGTCGCCATCGGCCAGGCCTTCGACGCTGTCAAGCTCTTCGTCGTCAACCGGCTCGGCCACGCGCTGCAGGCCGACCACATGCTCGTTTTCAGCGGTGCGGATCAGGGTCACGCCCTGGGTATTGCGCCCGACGATGCTGACCTCGGAAACCCGGGTACGCACCAGGGTGCCGGCGTCGGTGATCATCATGATCTGATCGGTATCGGCCACCTGCACCGCGCCGACCACCTCGCCGTTGCGTTCGCTCACCTTAATCGAGATCACGCCGAGGGTGGCGCGGGATTTGGTGGGGTATTCCTCCTGGGCGGTACGTTTACCGTAACCATGCTGGGTAACGGTCAGGATCGGCCCGTCTCCGCGCGGTATGATAAGCGACACCACGCGATCCTTCTCGGCCAGGTTGATGCCGCGCACGCCGGTGGCGGTACGGCCCATGGAGCGCACCTGCCCTTCCGGGAAGCGCACGACCTTACCGTAGGCCGAGAACAGCATGACTTCGTTCTTGCCGTCGGTCAGATCGACGCCGATCAGTTCGTCGCCCTCGTTGAGGTTGACGGCGATGATGCCGGCGCTGCGCGGCCGGCTGAACTCGGTCAGCGCGGTTTTCTTCACGGTGCCGCTGGCGGTCGCCATAAACACATGGCGGCCTTCCTCATATTCCCGCACCGGCAGGATGGCGGTGATGCGTTCATTCGGCTCAAGGGGCAGCAGATTGACGATCGGCCGGCCACGGGCGCCGCGACTGGCTTCCGGCAGTTGATATACTTTCATCCAGTACATACGGCCGCGGCTGGAAAACAGCAGGATGGTGTCATGGGTATTGGCCACCAGCAGCCTGTCGATAAAGTCTTCTTCCTTGATGCGCGCCGCCGATTTGCCCTTGCCGCCGCGCCGTTGGGCTTCGTAATCGGTCAGAGGCTGGTATTTGACATAGCCCTGGTGGGACAAGGTCACTACCACGTCTTCCTCGTTGATCAGATCTTCGATATTGATATCCGAGGTATTGGCGGTGATTTCAGTGCGGCGGGGGTCGTTGTACTGCTCTTTCATCGCGTTCAGTTCTTCGCGAATCACTTCCATCAGCCGATCGGGATTTTCCAGGATAATAATCAGTTCAGCGATTTGATCCAGCAGCTCTTTGTACTCGTCGAGCAGCTTTTCATGCTCCAGTCCGGTCAGTTTCTGCAGGCGCAAATCCAGGATGGCCTGGGCCTGCTGTTCGGTCAGGTAATATTTGCCGTCACGGATGCCGAACTCCGGCTCCAGCCATTCCGGGCGGGCGGCGTCGTCGCCGGCGCGCTCAAGCATGGCCGCCACGGTGCCCAGCTCCCAGGGACGGGCCACCAGCCCGGCCTTGGCTTCCGTCGGATTCTGCGCGTTGCGGATAAGCTCGATGATCGGATCGATATTCGCCAGCGCCACGGCCAGGGCTTCAAGGATATGGGCGCGGTCGCGCGCCTTGCGCAGTTCAAAAATGGTACGGCGGGTGACCACTTCGCGGCGGTGGCGGACAAAGGCGGACAAAATATCCTTCAGCGCCATGATCCTTGGCTGGCCCTGGTGCAGCGCCACCATATTGATGCCGAACGACACCTGCAGCTGCGTCTGGGAGTAGAGGTTGTTCAATACCACCTCGCCCACCGCGTCGCGCTTGATTTCGATCACGATGCGCATGCCGTCTTTATCGGATTCGTCGCGCAGGGCGCTGATGCCCTCGATACGCTTGTCCTTGACCAGTTCGGCAATCTTCTCGATCAGCCGGGCTTTGTTCACCTGGTACGGAATTTCATGCACGATAATGGTTTCGCGGCCGCTTTTGGCATCCGCTTCCACTTCCGCGCGGGCGCGAATGAGGATTTTGCCGCGTCCGGTGCGATAGGCTTCTTCAATGCCGCGCCGGCCGTTGATAATGGCGGCGGTGGGGAAGTCCGGCCCCGGGATATGTTCCATCAGCCCTTCGACGCTGATATTTTCATCATCGATATAGGCCAGGCAGCCGTTGATCACCTCGGTGAGGTTGTGCGGCGGAATATTGGTGGCCATGCCGACCGCGATACCGGAGGAACCGTTGATCAGCAGGTTGGGAACCTTGGTGGGCATGACCTCGGGGATCTGCTCGGTGCCGTCGTAGTTCGGCACGTAGTCCACGGTGTCTTTTTCGAGGTCCGCCAATAACTCATGGGCGATTTTCGACATGCGGATTTCGGTATAACGCATCGCCGCGGCGGAGTCGCCGTCGACGGAACCGAAGTTACCCTGGCCATCCACCAGCATATAACGCAGCGAGAACGGCTGGGCCATACGCACGATGGTGTCGTAGACCGCGGAATCACCATGGGGGTGATATTTACCGATAACGTCCCCGACCACACGGGCCGATTTTTTGTAAGGTTTATTCCAGTCGTTACCTAGCACACTCATCGCGAATAAAACGCGGCGGTGTACCGGCTTCAGTCCATCACGTACATCCGGCAGCGCACGTCCGATAATCACGGACATGGCATAATCCAGATAAGAGCGTTTCATCTCTTCTTCGATGTTGACCGGTGTTATTTCTCTGGCAAGGTCGCTCATGCAGCCGCTATCCCTCTACTAATTGATGCATCTACCCGGATTTGAAGGTGCCAAAGTATACCATACATCGGTGATTCAGGGAAAATAGTCGGCGCCCGGAAGCATCCGCGCCGGTGATTTCCGCCGTTATGCCGCTGGTCAGTTGCGCGGTTAACGGTATACTTGCCGCAGGCGGGAAGATTCTCCCCGGGAAACACCTGTATGAATGCAAACACCAACGCGATAAGGGAGCGTGCGTGATGAATCCGGAAGTCAGCAGCAATAAACAGGACGTCGTGCGCCACGACAATGTCGATCAGCAGGAAATTGCCAAATTTGACGCCGTCGCCTCGCGCTGGTGGGATCTGGAGGGCGAATTCAAGCCGCTGCACCGGATCAATCCGCTGCGCCTGGACTATATCCTGGGCCGCGCCGGGGGCTTGTTCGGTAAAGACGTGCTGGACGTGGGCTGCGGCGGCGGCATCCTGACGGAGAGCATGGCGCGCGAAGGGGCGCGGGCGACCGGCCTTGACATGGGCACCGAGCCGCTGGCGGTGGCGCGCCTTCACGCGCTGGAGACCGGGATAAACATCGACTATATCCAGCAAACGGTGGAAGACCATGCCGCGGCCAATCCCGGACGTTACGACGTGGTCACCTGTATGGAAATGCTGGAGCACGTGCCCGACCCGGCCTCGATCGTGCGCGCCTGCGCCCGGCTGGTGAAACCCGGCGGCGACGTGTTTTTCTCCACCCTGAACCGCAACCCCAAGTCGTGGCTGATGGCCATCGTCGGCGCCGAGTACCTGCTGCGCATCGTGCCGCGCGGCACCCATGACATCAGGAAATTCATCAAGCCGTCCGAGCTGCTGAACTGGCTGGAAAGCACCCCCCTGCGCGAGCGCCATATCATCGGGCTGCATTATAATCCGCTGCGCGATCGTTTTACCCTCGGCGGCAATGTCGACGTTAACTATATGCTGCATACGCGCCACGCGTCTTGACCGACAGGGGTAGCGAAAATCGTTACCCCTAGTTTAATAAAACACCAAATAATCCCTTTTCGAATTTTTTTCGCCGGCCATTGACATGCGCTAAGCGCCGGTGAAATAGCGCTTTAAAGAATCCGTTAACATTTCACCCCCAAGTTATCCACAAAATCGGGCGTTTTAGTCCCTTGCATTGGCTGCGGTTTGTCACTATCTTGTTATCAAATTAACGAAAAAACCCTATATATAGTGTTTTACCGCAACGGGAGACACTATTTTTCTTATGCGCGAGCATAAAGCCCGGGGTCACTCAGACAGGTATTGCGGCTTATGAACCAGAGTCTGCTTGTTACAAAACGCGACGGCAGTAAAGAAAAAATCAACCTCGACAAGATCCACCGCGTGATCGACTGGGCGGCGGAAGGCCTGGAAAACGTCTCGGTTTCCCAGGTCGAGCTCCGCTCCCATATCCAGTTTTACGACGGCATCAAAACCGCCGATATCCATGAAACCATTATCAAGGCGGCGGCGGATCTCATTTCCCGCGATGCCCCGGATTATCAGTACCTGGCCGCCCGTCTGGCGGTATTCCACCTGCGTAAAAAAGCCTACGGCCAGTTTGAGCCGCCGAAGCTGTACGATCACGTCACCCGGCTGGTGGAAATGGGCAAATACGACCGCCATCTGCTGGAAGACTACAGCGCCGAAGAGTTTGCCCTGATGGACGGCTTTATCGACCACTGGCGCGATATGAATTTTTCCTATGCGGCGGTGAAACAGCTGGAAGGCAAATACCTGGTACAAAACCGGGTCAGCGGCCAGATCTACGAAAGCGCGCAGTTCCTGTATATCCTGGTGGCGGCCTGCCTGTTCTCGGGTTATGACCGCGCCACCCGCCTGGACTATGTGAAACGTTTTTACGACGCCATTTCCACCTTTAAGATCTCGCTGCCGACGCCCATCATGTCCGGCGTGCGTACCCCGACCCGCCAGTTCAGCTCCTGCGTGCTGATTGAGTGCGGCGACAGCCTGGATTCCATCAACGCCACCTCCAGCGCCATCGTCAAATATGTCTCGCAGCGCGCCGGCATCGGCATCAACGCGGGCCGCATCCGGGCGCTGGGCAGCCCGATCCGCGGCGGCGAAGCCTTCCATACCGGCTGCGTGCCGTTTTATAAACACTTCCAGACCGCGGTGAAGTCCTGTTCCCAGGGCGGCGTGCGCGGCGGCGCGGCCACCTTGTTTTACCCGATGTGGCATCTTGAGGTGGAAAGCCTGCTGGTATTGAAAAACAACCGCGGGGTGGAAGGCAACCGCGTGCGCCATATGGACTACGGCGTACAGATTAACAAGCTGATGTACCAGCGCCTGGTCAAGGGCGAGGACATCACGTTGTTCAGCCCGTCCGACGTGCCGGGGCTGTATGACGCTTTTTTTGCCGACCAGGAAGAGTTTGAACGGCTGTATACCCGGTATGAGCAGGACGACAGTATCCGCAAGCAGCGCGTCAAGGCGGTGGATCTGTTCTCGTTGATGATGCAGGAACGCGCCTCCACCGGCCGCATCTATATCCAGCACGTGGACCATTGTAATACCCACAGCCCGTTCGACGCGTCCGTGGCGCCGATCCGCCAGTCCAACCTGTGCCTGGAAATCGCCCTGCCGACCAAACCGCTGGAAGACGTTAACGACGAAAGCGGGGAAATCGCGCTGTGCACCCTGTCGGCGTTTAACCTGGGCGCCCTGGACAGCCTGGATGACCTGAAAGAGCTGGCGACGCTTGCGGTGCGCGCGCTCGACGCCCTGCTCGATTACCAGGACTATCCGATCCCGGCCGCGCAGCGCGGCGCCATGGGCCGGCGCACGCTGGGCGTGGGCGTGATCAACTACGCCTATTACCTGGCGAAAAACGGCGTGCGCTATTCCGACGGCAGCGCCAATAACCTGACGCACCGTACGTTCGAAGCCATCCAGTATTACCTGCTGAAGGCATCCAACGAACTGGCGCAGGAGCGCGGCGCCTGTCCGTGGTTTAACGAAACCACCTACGCCCAGGGCATCCTGCCCATAGATACCTATAAAAAGGATCTCGACGCCATTTGCAGCGAGCCGCTGCATTATGACTGGGAAACCCTGCGCGCCGATATTCAGCGGCACGGCCTGCGCAACTCCACCCTCTCGGCGCTGATGCCCTCCGAGACGTCGTCGCAGATTTCCAACGCCACCAACGGCATTGAGCCGCCGCGCGGTTATGTCAGCATCAAGGCCTCCAAGGACGGCATCCTGCGCCAGGTGGTGCCGGAGTCCAACCGGCTGAAGGACGCCTATGAACTGTTATGGGAAATGCCCAACAACGACGGTTACCTGCATCTGGTGGGCGTCATGCAGAAGTTTGTCGACCAGGCGATTTCGGCCAATACCAACTACGATCCGTCCCGTTTCCCGGCGGGTAAAGTGCCGATGAAGCAGTTGCTGAAAGATTTGCTGACCGCGTATAAGTTCGGCGTCAAGACGCTGTATTATCAAAATACCCGCGATGGCGCCGAAGATGCGCAGGAAGATATGCAGGCCGCCGCCGAGACCGACGATTGCGAAAGCGGCGCCTGTAAGATTTAACACCGGCCGCGGGCGGCGCTGGCGCCGTCCGTGGGTAACAGGAGTGACCATGGCCTATACCACATTTTCACAGCATAAAAACAACCAGCTGCTCGAGCCGATGTTCTTCGGCCAGAACGTTAACGTGGCGCGTTACGACCAGCAAAAATACGATATTTTCGAAAAGCTGATTGAAAAACAGCTCTCCTTCTTCTGGCGGCCGGAAGAAGTGGACGTATCGCGCGATCGTATCGATTTCCAGGCGCTGCCGGAGCATGAAAAGCATATTTTCCTCAGCAACCTGAAATACCAGACCCTGCTCGACTCCATCCAGGGACGCAGCCCCAACGTGGCGCTGCTGCCGCTGATCTCCATTCCCGAGCTGGAGACCTGGGTGGAAACCTGGGCCTTTTCGGAAACCATCCATTCCCGGTCCTATACCCATATCATCCGCAATATCGTCAACGATCCGTCGCTGGTGTTCGACGATATCGTCACCAACGAGGAGATCCTCAAGCGGGCCAAGGATATTTCGGGGTACTACGACGATCTGATCGAGCTGACCGGCTATTACCATCTGTTGGGCGTCGGCACCCATCAGGTGAACGGCCGGGAAGTGACGGTGAACCTGCGCGAGCTAAAGAAAAAGCTGTATCTGTGCCTGATGAGCGTCAATGCCCTGGAGGCGGTGCGTTTTTACGTCAGCTTCGCCTGCTCCTTTGCGTTCGCCGAGCGCGAGCTGATGGAAGGCAACGCCAAGATTATCCGCCTGATCGCCCGCGACGAGGCCCTGCACCTGACCGGCACCCAGCATATGCTGAACCTGCTGCGTTCCGGCGAGGATGACCCGGAAATGGCCGAGATCGCCAAAGAATGCCAGCAGGCATGCTACGACCTGTTTGTGCTGGCGGCGGAGCAGGAGAAGGAGTGGGCCAGCTATCTGTTCCGCGACGGCTCGATGATCGGGCTGAACAAGGATATCCTGTGCCAGTATGTGGATTATATTACCAATATCCGCATGCAGGCGGTGGGCCTGGAACTGCCGTTCGCCACCCGCTCCAATCCCATCCCCTGGATCAATACCTGGCTGGTGTCCGATAACGTACAGGTGGCGCCGCAGGAGGTGGAGGTGAGCTCCTATCTTGTCGGCCAGATTGACTCCGAGGTCAACGCCGACGACCTTAGCGACTTTCAGCTGTAAGCCGCCGTGTCCCTGCCCCTGCCTATGATCACGCTGCGTCGCGATGGGACGCGCCTGGCCTGCGAGAGCCGCCACGGCTCGCTGCTGGACGCGCTGGAAGCGCACCAGGTGCCGGTGGAATCCCAGTGCCGCTCGGGTTATTGCGGCGCCTGTCGCCTGCGCCTGGCGCAGGGGCAGGTACAATATCAGCATGCTCCGCTGGCGTTTATCCGGCCCGGCGAGATCCTGCCCTGCTGCTGCCTGCCCGTGGCGGATATCGAACTGGAGCTGTAATGCCGCCGCGGGTTGCACCAGCAGCGTGCAACCTATTATTTTGTATTAAGTTATAACTTTTCGGCCTTTCCCTGGGGCCGGCCGCTGGGTATGCTGCGCCTTACCTTTTCGATTTAATCAATAAGCACGCTATGTCCCTACTCCTGAGTACCGCCCACACCGCGACGCTGGACGCCGATATGACGCCCGAGGGCGATCCGGTATTTATCAAGAGCGCCGCTGATATCTCCCAGCTGGTCAACGCCGGTACGCAAAAACGCAATCATGCCGGCATCATTATCGGCATAGCGCTGGGCGGCGTGTTCCTCGACGCCTACGATCTGGGGGCGCTGGCCTTTGGGGTCAAGGATATTACCCGCGAGTTTAACCTGACGCCGGCCGGCACCGGCATGGTGGCCTCGGCAATCACCTTCGGCGCTATCGTCGGCGCGTTTTTCGGCGGTTACCTGACCGATAAAATCGGCCGCTACCGGGTGTTTATGGCGGATATGTTCTTTTTTGTCATCGCCGCGCTGGCCTGCGCCTTTGCGCCCAACGAGTGGGTGCTGGCCGGGGCGCGGTTTGTGATGGGGCTGGGGGTCGGCATTGATTTGCCGGTGGCCATGGCCTTCCTGGCGGAGTTTTCCCGTTTGCAGGGACGGGGCAACAAGGCGGCCAGCATCGCCATGTGGTGCCCCACCTGGTATGCCGCCATCAGCGTGTCGTACCTGCTGGTGCTGCTGCTATACGGCGTGCTGCCCGCGGGGTATACCGATTGGCTATGGCGCCTGATATTGGGTTTCGGCGCCGTGCCGGCGCTGTTTATCATCGCCATTCGCAGCAAATATATGAGCGAGTCGCCGGTATGGGCGGCCAATCAGGGCGATCTGGCCGGCGCGGCGCGCATCCTCAGGCGCTCCTACGGCATTAACGCCCGGGTGGCGGCGGACGCCGGCAAGGGCCCGGCCGCCGTACCCGCGCGCCGCGCGCGTTTTCGCAATTACGGCGAACTGCTCAAAGGCATTTACCTTAAGCGCACCGTGCTGGCGACCATTATCGCCGTGGCCTCGTCTTTTGCCTATAACGCCGTGGCGTTCGGCCTGCCGGTGATCATCAGCAGTTTCCTGGCGCAGTCCATGCTGACCACGATTCTGGCGTCGCTGGCGCTGAACCTGCTGTTTGCGTTTGTCGGCGGGCTGATAGCGGTGCGCTGGGTGCCGCGTTTCGGCGCCTGGAACATGACGGTGCTGGGGTATGCCTTCCAGCTGGCGGCGCTTATCGGCCTGGCGCTGATCGGCCGGCCGGCCGACGGGCTGCACGCGGGACTGGCTATCGCCATGCTGGCGCTGTTTTTATTCGGTCAGGGCATCGGCCCCGGTTCGCACAGCATGACCTTCGCGTCGTTAAGTTATCCGACCTCGCTGCGCGGCGTTGGGGTAGGATTTAACCAGACGCTGATGCGCGCCAGCTCCACCGTTTCACTGTTCCTGTTTCCGGTCTTGGCGGCATTGCTGAATACCGGCGTGTTCTGGGTGATTGCCATCGCGCCGCTGGCCGGACTGGCGGCGCTGTTGACGATTCGCTGGGAACCGTCGGGTTATGATGTGGATGCGGAGGATTTTGCCGCCCCGCTCCGCCCCGCCGGGGATACTCAGTCGCGTTAAAACAGGGCCGTTGCCGGCGCTGGCATTGAAGCCCTGGGACGTAAAGGCGCTGCGGCACCCCGGAGACGAAGCCGCCGCGCCTTATCAGCGCGCGGCCAACACCGTGGCGATGAACGCGCGCAGGTCCGCCAACATCAGATCCGGCTGTTCCAGCGCGGCGAAATGGCCGCCCCTCTCCATGTCCGTCCAATGCACGATATTGTAGGTCTTTTCGGCAAACGAGCGTGGCGTCGGCAGAAAGACGGGATCGGGAAACGCCGCGACGCCCATCGGCGCCTGGACGCGGGTTCCGGCCGGGAACCGATCCGCGCCTTCCAGGCGCTTGCCATGGTAAATCCACATTGCCGTGACCGCCGCCGGCGTCGCGATATACAGCATGATATTGGTGAGCAACTCCTCTTCCGAGTATGTGCTCCAGATGTCCGGACCGCCGTCGGCCGTCGTCGGCAGATCCGACCATTTACCGAATTTTTCGAGTATCCAGCCGGCCGCGCCGACCGGGCTGTCGGCCAGCGCGACGCCCAGTGTCTGCGGGCGCGTCTCCTGCTCGTGATTATAGCCCGTCTCCCAATCGAGGATCGCGGCGCGGCGGGAGAACAGATCCTTTTCCTCCGGCGTGGTGGGAACGCTATCCCCGGCGAAGATGCTCACCATATTGATATGGAAACCGAGCAGCGCGTCCGGCCGCACGTGAGCCAGCCAGCTGGCGATATGCGCCCCCCAATCGCCCCCTTGGACGAAGTAGCGCGCCTGGCCGAACAAGCGCGTCATCAGCCCGTGCATAAGCTCGGCCGACCGGCGCGGCCCGATAACGCCGGTGATGGGGTTCGAGAAGGCAAAGCCTGGGAGCGAGGGAACGATGACATCGTGCCCATCGGCGGCAAGCGGCGCCAGCAGCCGCTCGAACTCCAGATACGAGCCCGGCCAGCCGTGCAGGAGGAGTACGGGGGGCTTGGACCCGTCTCCCTTCACATGGACGAAATGGATATGCTCGCCTTCGACAACCGTCGTGAAATTGGGGAGCTGGTTGATGCGCCGCTCCACCTCGCGCCACTGATAGCTGTCCCGCCAGTAGGCGACGAGCCGTTTGAGGTCGCCGATGCCGACGCCCGCCGACCAACCGCCCGCATCCGCCAGCAAATGCCAGTCATAACCTTCGACTTTCGCCCTGATCGCGGCGAGCCGCTGGTCAGGAATATGTATCTGGTAAGGTGAAACCATAGTCCTCTCCTCATGGGTGCCGTAGATTGCACAGAGATGGGGATAGCGTTGAGCTTCAACCGCAGCGGCCACGGTTAAAAGGCATTGCACTCCCTTATGCAAAGATAGACTCACGCCATGCGGACGTCTATGCTATGAATTTGCTCAATTCTTTTGCGTAAAACGCACAGGTGGTATTTATGGCCCTGGCCGGCGATCTGGAAATCTTCGTGCTCGTCGCGGAGGAAGGCGGTTTTTCGGCGGCGGGACGCCGGCTGAAGGTGGCGCCGTCTTCAATCGCGCGGGTCATCGACCGCATCGAAGCACGGCTTGGCGTTCGCCTGCTGCTGCGAACCACGCGCTCGCTGATACTCACGCCCGAGGGCATGACTTATCTGGCGTCTGCCCGGCGCATCATCGCGGATCTGAAGGAAACCGAGCAGTCCATTGCGAATCAGAGTTCCCCCAAGGGGCGTCTGCGGATTTGTCTGTCGCTGCAGTATGGAAAAATGTTCGTCGTACCGCTTCTTCGCGCGTTCATGCAGCAATACCCCGGCATCCTGCTGGAAATCATTGCCACCGACGCCGTCGTGGACATCGCCGCGGGCCAGGCGGACGTTGCAGTGCGGCTGGGGCCGCTGCCCGACGGACTGCTTACCGCCCGCCGGCTTGGCGTCACCCATAAGGTCATCGTGGCGTCTCCGGACTATCTCGCACGTCGCGGCACGCCGGCGGTTCCGGAGGATCTCTACCATCACGATTGTATTGGCTTCAACTTCAAACGCGCCGCGCCAACGTGGCCGTTTCGCAAAGACGGCCGCGATTATTCATTGCCGATCACGGGCTGCGTGGAAACGAATAATGGCGATACGGAAGGCCAACTGGCCCTCGAAGGGATCGGGATCGCGCGTGTTTGCGCCGAGACGGTGGCAGACGCCATCCAGGCAGGCAGGCTCGTGCCTATCCTCGACGCGTTCAATCCCGGCGATGGTGAGGAGGTGCATGCGGTATTCGTGGGCGGAGCGCACACACCGGCCAGGGTGCGTTGCTTCGTCGATTACCTCGTTGGGCGGCTGTGCGCATCGCCTGCGCAACCGTGATTACAGCCACGCCTTGACGGGGGAGAGCAGCCGGGGTGTGCCTGGTCCGACGTTAACGCCAGACCGGAGGCCCGCCGTGATGCCGATTACCGCCCGCGGCGCTTACGCCAGGGTTGCGGCGATGCGTATCCAGCCGTGCTCGCCGTAGACCGGCCAGCCGTTCAGCCAACGTCTGAGCATATTCAGCGCCATCAGCGACACCATTTCCTGGCGGGTTTTCAGGCCGTGGCGCTGTATGCTGACGGCGAACACCACCGTTTGGGCGTAATCGCCGTCCGGCGTGTGCAGCGCCAGGCTCAGGCTGTCCTGCGCCATATCGCCGACCACCAGCGCAAGCTGCGTGCCGTGACGCGCCGCCAGCCCTTGCGCCTGCCGGGCCAGCTTTCGCAAAAGCGACTGGGCGTCGTGGGCCGGGGGGGCATCCGCCGCGCTTAGGTGCCCGGAGAAGGTGTCGCCATCGGCAGTACCGGCGATCTCAGGGCCAGGGGCCTCCAGCCATTCGCCGCCCTTGACCGGCATGCCCGCGCTCTGGCATTGCCAGGTCAGCAGTCCGGCGGTAAAACGTTCGCCGATGGCCAGGGTCAGCGGACGCTGATGCAGACGTTGCGCCAGCTGGGTCGGCAGATCGTCGGTACCTTCAAAAATAGCGCTTTCACCGGCCACCGCGCGCACTTTTTGCCAGGCCAGTTCCATGGCGTCGCGCTCATGGGCCGGGCCGGTCAGTTTTAATTCGATAATCGGCATTGAGGATCGGTAGCCCAGCACCACCTCTTCCGGCAGCGTCATGTCGTCAAGCTGGCTCGCCAGCTCGCTTTCCGCACGGCCGAAGGTGGTGAGACGCAGGCACAGCGGCGGATCCGGCAGATCGAAACGTTCGCGCAGGCGCGGCACGATTTGCTGCTCGACCATCACCTTGAACTCCGACGGCACGCCGGGAGTAAAAAACATCAGGCAGCGGTTAAGCTGCAGGGCAAAACCGCAGGCGGTGCCCACCGGATTATCGATCATCTCGGCATTGGCGGGAATTTGCGCCTGCTTGCGGTTGCTCGGCGCCATCACCCGGCCGCGTTCGGCGAAAAAGGCTTCGATTTTCGCCAGCCATTCGGGATGTTCGATCAGTTCCTCGCCGGTGGCGGTGGCGGCGGCCAGCGCGCTGAGATCGTCGCTGGTCGGCCCCAGGCCGCCGTTGACGATCATGATATCGGCGCGCAGGCTGCGCTCGGTCAGCGCCGCCACCAAGGCGGAGAGGTTGTCGCCTACGGTCATGCGCGCGCTCATCGGCAGCCCCTGCTCAAACAAATAGTTCGCCAGCCAGGCCGCATTGGTATCGAGAATCTGTCCATGCAGCACTTCGTCGCCGGTGCACAGCATTTCTACCCTAAGCATGCTTCTCTCCTCTCATCTTTATACCGCCACTTTAGAAAGCCGGACCGACAAACACAACCTTTCTTTAGGGATTTAACGCGAATTGCGCCTGCGCCAGCCGGGTAAGCTGGCTGCGCGGGATTTTTATGCCGCCGGCGTCCAGCTTGTCCGGCAGCACCTGGCGCAGGGCAAGATAGGCGATCGGGCGCTGCCACGGCGCCAGCTGCGGCTCCAGCCAGGCGCGCAGCTCGGGAAAAGGCGCATCGGCCTCCAGCACCGCCACCGGCCGCTGGCCGTACTCCCCGTCGTCCACCGGCACCACAAACGACTGGCGCACGGCGGGATGGGCGGCCAGGATACGTTCGATATCCTCCGGCTGCACCCCTTCGCCGCCGCAAAAAAAGACATTATCCAGCCGGCCGCTGATATGCAGTTCGCCGTCGACAAACCGGCCGCCGTCGCGGGTATGAAACCAGCCGTCGTCATCGGCCAGCTTCAGCAACCGGCCCTGCTGCCAGTAACCCGCGGCCATGCTGCTGCCGCGCAGCCACACTTCACCGTCCACCAGCCGCAGTTCGCGGCCGTCCAGGGGCGAACCGACGCCGCCCGAGGCATCGGCGCGCTTGGCGCAGACGGTGGAGGCAAACTCCGTCAGGCCGTAGCCGCACCAGCAGCGCACGCCGAGCGCTTCCGCCCGGCGGGTCAGCTCAAGGGGGATCATCGCGCCGCCCAGCAGCACATCCTGCAGGCTAAGCCGCGCGGGGTCACCCTGCAGCAGACGCCACAGCTGCGTCGGCACCAGCGAGGCGTGGGTGCATCCGGCCAGCGCCCGTTCCAGCGGCTGGTCCCGGGCCAGCGCCAACGTGGCGCCCACCGCCAGCCAGCGCCAGACGATGCCTTGCCCGGAAACATGGCACAGCGGCAGCGACAACAGCCAGCGATGGCGGTTCTGGAAGGCCATCAGCCGCGTGACGCCCCGGGCGCTGGCCAGATGCGCGGCGTAGGTATGGGCCGCCGCCTTGGGCAGGCCGCTGGAACCGGAAGTCAGCGTCAGGGTCGCCAGCCGGTTAACCTGCCAGGACACCAGCGGCGCGGCGGCGGCGTCGGAGTCGGCGTCGATTATCGTTAACGGCGCGATGGTCCCGGGCCAGGGCAGGCCGCGCGCGCACCAGCCGAAATCCATATTCAGCGTCGGCAGGCGCTGCGCCAGCAGTTCGGCCGGCAACAGGGGATTCAGGGGAAGAACCCGCGCGCCGCATTGCAGCGCGGCCAGATACGCCAGCAGCAGATCCAGGCTGTTTTTACCGCGCAACGCCACTCCGCAGCCCACCGTGACGCCCGCCCGCTGCCACGCGGCGGCCATCTGGTCGACGCGCATCACCAGGTTGCGCCAGCTCCAGTCGGCGTCGTCGGCGCGCAGCGCAATACTGTGCGGCGTCTGCTGCGCCCAATGGTGCCAGGGCCAGGTAGCGAAAGTCATCATGATTGCATCTTCATAGTAAGCCGGTCCGGAGATTGCCTTAAAGGCGGCGGGCCGTCGGCTCCAGTCGTGTTTGAGAGAGTTGCCCGGCGGTGCATAACGGCAGCGGGCTGCCGGACCAGGGACGGATCAGCTGCGAACGCATCAGCGTAAGGGTATCCAGGCCGGGCTGGATACCCGGCGTCAGCCAGGCGGCCAGGCGCGAAAGCTGCGTCAGGCCCAGGCTGGACTCGATGGCCGAACTGATAACCGCCGTCAGTCCCTCCCGGTGCGCCTGGGCAACCAACGCGCGACAGCGCGCCAGGCTGCCGGTGAGCGTGGGTTTGATGACCGCCGCCGCCACGCCCTGCTGGGCGCGGAGTTGAAAATCCGGCTCGCGCAGGCTTTCATCCCAGGCAATGGCGATGCCGGTATCGCGGGCAAAGGCCAGCGATTGCGCCGGCGTGGCGCAGGGTTCTTCCAGAAAATCGATACGCGCGATAAGGGAGGGGTCCAGATAGCGGGCAAAGCCGGCGGCCTTGGCCGGGGTCCAGCTGCGGTTGGCGTCCAGCCGCACATGCAGATCCGGCACCGCTTCCAGCAGCAGGTTGACCATGACGGCGTCGCGGATCGCTTCATACATGCCGACCTTGATCTTGGCAATCTTCCTGCCGGGCAACGCCGCGAGCATCGGTATCAGCCTATCGGGATCGCCGGTGCACAGCGGCACGGTCTGATAAGGCGCCGCGTCGGGCAGTTCACCCGCCAGCTCGGCCAGGGCCATGCTGATGCCGAACGCCACCGACGGCGCCGCGGGGCCGGAAGCCAACGCCAGACCGCCGCCGTCCGCCGCCGCGTCCTCGCCGTCGACCCAGCGCCGCAGCAGCTCCAGCGCCGACGCCTCCGCCTCGATCAGCGTTTCGCGGCTGAAGCCGGGCAGCGGCGCGATTTCCCCCAGGCCATCACGGCCGTCGCACTCCAGCCGCACCACCAGGCCGTCACGGCTTTTCAGGCGCTGGTTGCGCAGCACCACGCCGGCTTCCATCGGCAGGCTGTAGCGGTAGATCGTTGCGCTGCGCATCAGGGGTTCCGCTTGAATTTGCTGAAGTCGGGCTGGCGTTTCTCAACGAACGCATTGCGCCCTTCCTGCCCTTCCTCCGTCATGTAAAACAGCATGGTGGCGTTGCCCGCCAGCTCCTGCAGCCCCGCCTGGCCGTCACAGTCCGCATTCAGCGCGGCCTTCAGGCAGCGCAGCGCCATCGGACTGTTCTGCAGCATTTCCCGGCACCAGCGTACGGTTTCCTTCTCCAGGTCGGCCAGCGGCACAACAGTATTGACCAGCCCCATGTCCAGCGCCTGCCGCGCATCGTACTGCCGGCAAAGGAACCAGATTTCCCGGGCTTTTTTCTGGCCGACGATGCGCGCCATATAGGCCGCGCCCCAGCCGCCGTCGAAGGAGCCGACTTTAGGCCCGGTCTGGCCGAATACCGCATTGTCCGCCGCCAGGGTCAGGTCGCACATCATGTGCAGCACATGGCCGCCGCCGATGGCGAAACCCGCCACCATCGCCACCACCGGTTTCGGGCAGGTGCGGATCTGGCGCTGGAAGTCCAGCACGTTAAGATGATGCACGCCGCTGTCGTCCTTATAACCGCCGTAGTCGCCGCGCACCTTCTGGTCGCCGCCGGAACAGAACGCCTTATCCCCTTCGCCGGTAAGAATAATCACGCCGATGCCTTCGTCGTAACGGGCGTCGGCCATGGCCTGGATCATTTCTTTGACCGTCAGCGGCCGGAACGCATTACGTACCTGGGGCCGGTTGATGGTAATCCGGGCGATGCCGTCGGCGGACTTATGATAGCGGATATCCTCGAAATCGCCGCTGCAATCGCGCCAATCGATAGGGGCGTACCACTGTTCTTCGCTGGGTTTAAGCATAAAACATTCCTTTAATGAAACGGAGCTAGCAGGGTGAGCAGTTGGCCGGCAAAAGCCGGCGGGTTGGCCCGGTGGGCATTGTGGCCGGCGCCGGGCACCGGGACCAGGGGCAATGCCGCCCCACGGGCCAGGGCGGTAAATTTGCCGTCGTGTTCGCCGCACAGGTAACCGAACGGCAGGTCCAGCGCGCGCAACCGCGCCGCCAGATCGGGCTGCCGCGCCAGCGAGGTGGCCAGGAGCATGGCGGCGACAGCCGCGCCGTCATTGGCGGCGCGCAACGCGACCAGCTGCCGGCGCGCGTCGTCGGACAAATCGCCGAACACCGGCTGGCGGTACCAGTCGGCCAGTACCGCGGTTATCGGCTGCCGGCTGAAGCGCCGTGCCCACAGGCCGTCGTGGCGCAGACGGTCCGCGCGCTCCCGCCGGTGCGCCAGGCCGGGATGGGCGCCTTCGACAAACAGTCCGCACAGCCCCTCTTGACCGTTCGCGCCGGCGGCGCCGGGGATATTACCCGCGCCACACCGTCCCCGGCAGGCATGGTAGAGCGCAATGCGCCCGCCCAGGGAATAACCGATAAGAATATAGCGGGTGATGCCCAGCGCGGCCAGCGTATGCGCAAGCCCGGCGGACACCGCGGCAAAGTCCAGCCCGGCCGTCTGTCGCGGGGCGCCGCCATCAGCCGCCTGCTCGCGGTGAAGCGCGCACGCCGGCGCACGGGCAGCGCCCGCATCGGGCCCATGCCCCGGCAGGTTGAGCGTCGCCAGGGACCAGTCGCTGAAATAAGGCAGTACCGGCGACCAGTCGTCGCCGCTGCCCAGCAGGCCGTGCAGCCAGACCAGCCACGGCCGGCCGGGATCGCCCCGGCGCAGGCGGCTTACCGTCCAGCCGGCGCCCTTCCCCGGCCCGACGGGAATGCCGATTGCCGCAGGCGGCAGCGGAGCATGGCGGTTCATGGCCTGGCCATCCCGGCCACCAATTGGCGAAAAACATCCGCGCCCTCCCGGGGCGGCACCGCCAGCTCCAGCAGCGTGGCCGCCCCGCCCCCAGGCCGGCGCCAGGCGCGCTGAACGCAGTCGCGCAGTTCAGCGGCGTTCCCGGGCCGCAGGTAATCCAACCCGAACAGCGCCGCCGCGTGGCGAAACTCCACCTGCTGCGGCATCACGTAAAAACGCTCGCGCACCGCTTCCGGCGTCGGCAATAACGAAAAAATCTGGCCGCCGTTATTATTGATGACCACGATCACCACCGGCGCCGTGGTATGACGAAACAGCGCCAGGGCATTCAGGTCGTAAAGCGCCGATAGATCGCCCACCAGCGCAAGCAGCGGCCGGTCGCTGGCGCGCTGTACGCCGGCGGCGGTGGCCAGCAGGCCGTCGATGCCGCTGGCCCCACGGTTACCATATACCGGGTAACCCGCCGGCAGTTGGGCCAGCGCATCCACCAGCCGTATCGTCAGGCTGTTGCCCAGAAACAGCGCGCCGCCCGCGGGCAGCAGATCGTTAAGATGGCAGGCCAGCTGGGCTTCGCCCAGGCCGTCGGCAAGCGCCGCCCGGATGCGATCCCGCGCCAGCGCGGCGAATCCGGCCAGTTCAGGGGCCCAGGGAGCCTGCGTGCGCGCGGGATGATCGCCAAGCCACGCGCCGATGGGCGCACTGATGCGCCGCCCCCGGTGATGGGCCGGATCGAGGCGGCCCGGCAGCGGGTCGACCAGCCAGTACTCCGCCGGGCGGCACTGCTCCTGCCATTGCAGCAGCCGTTTACCGGTCAGGCTGCCGCCGAACTGGATCACCAACTCAGCCTGATCCAGCACCCGACGCGCCTCGGGATGGGCCAGCCAGAGATCGGCATAAGGCAGCGGCTGGCCGGTCTGCGACAGCACATCGCCAATCAGCGGCCAGCCGAGCGCGGCCGCCCATGCCGCCAGGCGCGCTCCCTGTTCGCAGGGGATGCGCCCGGCAATCACCACCCCTTTACGCGTGCGCCACTGCGCCCAGTCCGGCGCGGCGGCGGGCGCGACGGGCAGCGGAAGCGCCAGCCAGGGGCCGGCGTCCTGCCACCAGTCGCCGAGCGCGCGCGACCAGGCGTCGTCGCCGTTTTCGTCTGGGCCATAGAGCGGTTCAGCGAAAGGGCAGTTAATATGCACCGCGCCCGGCGCCGGGTCCGCCAGCGCCCGATCCAGGGTGGAAACCAGCCAGCGCGCAGGAATATCCGGCGTCGGGCGCGGCAGATCCACGCGCTGGACGGCAAAACCGGCAAACAGTCCCGGCTGGCGGATAGCCTGGTTGGCGCCGCAGTCGATAAGCTCCGGCGGCCGATCGGCGGTCAGCATAATCAGCTTTTCCCCGGTCAGGCTGGCTTCGATCACCGCCGGGTACAGATTGGCCGCCGCGGTGCCGGACGTAACGATCACCGCCACCGGCCCGCGCGCCGCCTTGGCCAGGCCGAGGGCCAGATGCCCCAGCCCGCGCTCGTCGAAATGGGTATGGCACAGGATGGACGGATGTTCCGCCGCCGCCAGGGTCAGGGGGGTGGAGCGTGAGCCGGGCGCGATACAGATATGCCCTACCCCATGGCGGGTGAGGGTTTCCAGCAGCACCCTGGCCCAGCGCCGGTTAAATTGTGAAGACATGTCTGGCAAAACGGATGTAGTCATGGAACCTTCTGTCAGTGCGCGTCTGAACCCATGCGTGATCGGCGGATAACCCCGGCGGCGCGGATGCCGATCAATAACGGCTCCGGCATTATATTTTGTTTCAGCCGCGGGATGTTGATATAGAACCGGATTCCCTTAATTCGGCGCGACGGCTTGGTCGCCGGTAAACAGGGTCCTGAGCCCGGCGGCCTTGTTGTTCACTTCCTGCCATTCCCGATCCGCATCCGATCCCTCGACAATGCCTGCCCCGGCATAAAGCCAGAGCGACTCCCGCTCCATCAGCGCGCAGCGCAGGGTCACGCAAAATTCCGTCTGCGCATCCGAGAGATAGCCGGCCGAGCCCGCATACCATTGCCGGTCGAACGGCTCGTGGCGGGCGATAAAGGCGCGGGCGACGTCGCGCGGCAACCCCGCCACCGCGGCGGTGGGCTGCAGCATGGCCAGACAGCGGACATCATCGCGGCAGTCCAGGCGCGCAGTAATGGCGCGGCGCAAATGCTGCACGGTGCGCAGCCGCACGATCTCCGGCGGCATGACGTCGAGCGTCACCGCCGCCTCCTGCAGCCGCTGGCAAATATCGTCGACCACCAGCAGGTTTTCCCGCTGGTTTTTATCATCGTTCATCAGCCAGCGCGCCAGTTGCCCGGCATTGGCCGTGGGGCTCCGGGTAGCCACCGTGCCGGCCAGCGCCTCGGTATCCAGCATTTCCTGGCGCCGCAGGTAAAGCCGCTCGGGACTGGAGCCCAAAAACGCCCGCTGCGCCGACCAGGCCAGCATATAGTGATAGCAATCGAGATTGACCCGACGGCTGGCCGCCATCAGGGCGTGAGGGTCGAGGTGGCCTTTAAAGCCGAGCCGGGTGCGGCGGGCCAACACCACCTTGGTTAATCCGCCCTGGCCAAAGGCGGCCAGGGCCTGGGAGACCATCATTCGCCAACGGGCGTGTTCCGGCTCGTGCACCTCTTCGCGCAGCTGCGCCGACCAGGGCGCCAGGGGTGCTGCGGGCGCGGCCTGCTGCAGCCAGGCCAGGCACCGCCTGGCGTCGTCGCGCAGGGAAACATCGCTTGCCAGGTTCAGCACCAGCCGGTGTGACGACCCGTCGCGCTCCCAGGTCAGGCGCGGCAAAAACAGGCAGCTTTCCGGCTCGCCGCCGCGGCCGGCGCCGTTGTCATCATCGCCGGCGTCGTTATCGTCTTCACCGCCGAAGGCATTGATGCCCCACAGGCGCAGCGCAGGCCAGGCCGTGCTATGGGCCGCCATAAAGTCCCGCGCCTTGCTCAGGCGATCGAAGATGCGCAGGCCGCCGCCTGCCGCCGCTTCCTGCGCGCCGTCGCGATGCTGCCAGTAGAATTGGGGATACAGCGGGGTGGCATGCAGCCAGTCAAGCATCGGCACATGGCTGCCGGGAGTCCAGGGAAGCGCAATCTGATACAGGCCGGGCCCAGCGGAGATGCCGGCATCAATATGCTGTTGCAGCGCCGAGTTGAGTAACGTCAGCATAGAGACCCCTACCCCAAGACCTAATTAAGAGTATGGATTATACGGTTTACGGAAGCAAAAACGAAAGATTAGCGCCATTAAGTATGATGAATGGCGTAATAAATAGCATGACTTGTTCATTCCCGCCGGCGCGGCGGCGGAAAATACCGGCTGGTGAGCGCGCCAGCCGGATAACTTGGCACAGAAACCTTAGCGACGGGCCAGCAGCAGCCCGAACACCAGGCCGACGGACGCCCCGATACCGACACCGTGCCAGGGATTTTCCTGCACATAGTCATCGGCGCGGTAAACCGCCTGTTTGGCCCGGTAATAGTAATTATCGGACGCATGGCTGATGCGTTTTTTAACTTCTTCCAGCGCCGCTTCGGCACGGGTTTTTAGCTCAACATATTTTTGATCCGCCTTGTCGCCGGAATAGGCCAGCACTTCCTCCAGCGTCTCGGACAGCAACTGCACGTCATCATCAACATGAGTTTCATGCGGTTGGATGGGATCTGTCGGGGTTACCATAATTGTTCTCCGTGTTCTGATGAAAGACCGTCACTCTAACTATAGTCATAAATTGCGCGTCCTGGCGAACAATTACGGGCAGATCATCCTTAAAATCAATTCGCTACCGCCGGCTTCGCGGCCGATGCCTGCGGATCGAGGGAGCGGATATAATCCGCCAGTCCCTGGATATCGCCATCGCTCAGCGCCGCCTTGGCCCGCTGCTCCGCGCCGCTGGTGGCAATCTTGCCGTCCCGGCGGTCGGTGAGCGCGCTTACCAGCTGTTCGCGGCTTAAGGTTATCAGCGGCGGCGCTTTGCCGAACGCCGCCCGGTCGGCCTTGCGGCCATGACAATCGGCGCAGCCCTGGGCATATTTTTGCGCCCCGTCCGCGGCGTCCGCCAGCGCCGTACCGCTGACGCAGAGTAATAACATGCCCAGCATAAGCTTCTTCATGATTTATCCCGTTGTGCATTTTGGAACATCGCGACGAGTGCCGGCTCGCCCTGCAAACCCTGATGCGCCTCCAGCACGGTGCCCCCGGCGCTAAGCAGGTAGGACGTCGGCGTGCCGATCACCTGGTAACGCTCCCTGGTGATGCCCAGCTGATCGCGCACCACCGGATAATGGATCTGCAGCGCGGCCAGGAAAGGCGCGATATCGGTCTGCTGCGGATCGGTGTTCACCGCCACCACCACCAGCCGATCGCCGTAGACGTCGGTGAGCTTTTGCAGCAGTTTCATATCCGCCGCGCAGCCGCCGCAGTCGGAGGACCAAAACGTCAGGTACACCGGCTTGCCGCGCCATTGATCGAGCGCCGCCGGCTGGCCGTTGAGATCGAACGCCGCCAGTTTCGGCGCCGGCGCGCCGATGGCCACCTGCTGCTCTTTGCATCCCGCCAGGGCGGCAAGCAGGGCCAGCGCGCAAAACAACCTAACCACGGGATGCCAGCTCATGATGATTTCGCTCCTCGCCCAGGAATTTACCGTGCTGCAAACGGATGATACGATCGGCGAAACGGCCCAGTTCGGGGTTATGGGTGACCATAACGATGGTGCGGCCCTGGCGATGCAGATCGGTCAGCAGGTCCAGCACCCGTTGTTCATTTTCCTCATCCAGGTTGCCGGTCGGCTCGTCGGCGAAGATCACCGGCGGCTCGTTGACCAGCGCCCGGGCGATACACACGCGCTGCTGCTCCCCGCCGGAAAGCTGGCTGGGCAGATGGCCGACGCGTTCGCCCAGGCCGACCCGGTCGAGCACGGCGCGGGCGGCGCCTTCATCCACCACGCTATGATAATGCTGCGCGAGCATGACGTTTTCCAGCGCGGTCAGGAACGGGATCAGGTGGAATTGCTGGAATACCAGGCCGATTTTGTCGGCGCGGAAATTACGCCGCCCCTCCTCGTCCAGCGCGGCGGCGTCGACGCCGTCCAGCAACACCTGGCCTTCGCTCACGGTATCCAGGCACGTGAGGATATTCATCAGGGTGGTCTTGCCGGAGCCGGAAGCGCCCATAAAGGCCACGAACTCCCCGCGGCGGATGCGGATGTTGATATCATCCAGCGCCGTGACCTTGCCGAAGCGTTTATACAGGCCGCGGGTCTCAATCACATATTCCGCCGCGGGCTGCGGCTGTATCAACCGGATAGGTGATGCCATGGTTATTCTCCTTTCAGGACCAGCGCCGGTTCGACATGCAGCGCACGCCGTACCGGCACGATGGCCGCCACCGCCGCCACCAGCAGGGATAACGCCAGCGTCAGTGGAAAAACAGGGGCGCGCAGGGCAATGGCGGCGTTAAACACCGCATGTCCCAGCACCTGCGCCAGTATAAAGCCGAACACGCTGCCCACCAGCACCGCCGCCAGGGCGATGATGCCGGTTTCCGCCAGCATTTGCCGGCTGATATCCGCGGCGCTGGCGCCCAGCGCCTTTTGCAGGGCAAACTCGCGCGAGCGCTCGCCGACGATGGCCATCAGGGTGGTATTGACGCACAGCGACGACAAAATCAAGATCACCGCCGACACCAGTCCCATCAGCCCTTTGATCTTATCCAGCACCTGGCCTTCGGAGGCGGAAACCTTGAGGATCGGCCGCACGTCCAGGTCGGGATACTGCTGCTGCAAGCGGGCGGCAAAGGCGTCCACCTGACCGATATCGTTATTGACGCTCAGCATGGCGTTACTGATGGCGCCGGGCTGATGCAGCCATTTCTGCGCCAGCTCCAGGTTGACGATCAGCATATTATCGGTGGCGTCCCCGGCTTCGACCACGCCCTTGATAATCAGGCTCTGGCGCTGCTGGCCGTCAACCAGGGTTACCCGATCGCCGACCTTCAGGTGCAGGCGATCGGCCAGTTTCACGCCGATCATCGCATGCCGGTCGTCAAAGCTGACGCCAATCCAGTCGCCCTTGACCTGCCAATAAGGCACCAGCTGTTGCAGCGACTCGAACCAGACGCCCATCACCACCACTTTTTCCAGTTCAGTGCGGGCCATACCGTACAAATACGGGCTGGACGCATTGATAAGCCCCTTGGGCGCCTGATCCAGAATCGGCTGCAGTGTGGCCGCCGGCAGGCTGTTGCCATGGCCGGGACCAAGATAAAAATTGGCGCCGAAGGTGCGCAGCTCCTGGCTCATCTTGGCGTTGATATCAAAATAGACCGAGGCCATGGCGGTCACGATGGCCGCGCCCACCGTCAGGGCGGCGAACACCACCGCCACCCGTTGCAGCCGCAGCCGCAGCGCCCGCACCACCAGCAGCCAGAACATATTGTTCATCAGTCCCGACGGACGTTTGGCGCGCCGTCCGCCCCGGCCCGGCGCCGCGGCCACGACGTTAATTGCCATACAGCACCTCCACCGGATACAGTTTGGCGATGCGCCGGGCCGGGAACCAGGTGCCGATCACGGCAATCAGGATGGCGATCACCAGCACGCTCGGCACCACAATCCAGGCAAAACTGAGCGGCACGCCGAACAGCATCAGGCCGATGGCTTTCGCCAGTCCCCAGCCGGCAACGCAGCCCAGCAATCCGCCCAGGGCGCCGCTCATTACCGCTTCCAGGTAAAACAGCAGCATAATTTGCCACTGGCGGGCGCCGAGGGCCTTCATCAGGCCAATCTCCCGCCCGCGCTCCATAATGGTGCTGGTCATCAGCGAGGCGATGCCCATGGCCGATGCCGCCAGCGCCGCCAGGGTGACCACCGCCAGCAGCAGCTGGATTTTTTCAATCACCACGCCTTCGGATGCCGCCACCTGCCAGATAGGATGCACCACCGATCCGGAAATCGCCTCTTCCAACTGATGGGAAATCGACGACACAAAAGCGGTGCAATACCACAGATCGTATTCTTCCGCCGTCAGTCCGTCGAGATTATCCCTGGCCCGGCGGGAAAGATCGTTTTCCGGCACCGTCAGCGCCGAGACCCGTACCGCCTGCACTTTGCCGGGCAGGCCGAGCAGTTGCTGCACCGTGGCCAGGGGCATCACCAGACGGCCTTCCTCATCGCCGCCGCTGGCGAGCACGCCGCTGATGCGCACGCTGGCCCGGCCGTGCGGTCCGTCCAGCGTTACTACGTCGCCGGGCCGCCAGCCATGGCGCTGCGCCAACTGCTTGCCCGCCAGCGCTTCGGGCGGCTGCTCTCGCGTTACCGGTTCATGGGGATATTGACCGGTAACCCGCCAATAGGGGCTGATAATTTGCTGCCCGGTATGAAAATCCGTTTCATCGGGCACATTCACCGGCTGCGAGAAAAAGGTGCCCAGCACCGGCACCGGCGCGCCGTTGACCAGCACTTCGCCGCCAAGCAGCGGGGCAAAGCCGATGATATTGTTGCGCCAGAAGATATCCTTGATATTGGGCAATTCGGACTCGTCGATCAGATCCTGCCCCGACAGGGGAGCGCCCCGCTCGCCAAACAGCGCGGGCAGCGCCGCCTGGCCCGCCGGTTCAATCAGGATATTGGCGCCATAGGATTTCAGCTCGCGCGCCATCTTGTCGCCGATATCGATGGAGACCGCCAGCAGCGCCGAAATCAACCCGGCGGCCAGGAACACCGTTAATACCGCCAGGGACTTGCGCCGGATATTCCTGCACCAGGACTGCCGTAACATACGCCACAACATAAGCTACTCGCCCTCCGCTTCGTCGCTGCCGGCGGCGGCGGCCGGCACGAACTGCGCCGGCTGCGCGCGGAAACGATTGTAAGTGTCTTCACTGGCAAAAAAGTACATTTTGCCGCCGTAACTGTATTTATGGGAGGCGCTGACATTGGTCAGTTTGCTGCCGTCCACCGGATCGGTCACCTGCAGGGTGAGCACGGTGGTAAAATAATTGACCCCCGCCACCAGCGCCGCTTTGCCGATGGTCAGCTCATGGTCGTCGTTGCGCCAGTTGTCGATGGGTATGGGATTGCAGCCGCCAGCCTTGCCGATGGAGGGGATAAAAATATGCACTCCGCAGGCCACGCACACCACCTGGTTGCCTTCCATCACATACCCCTGGTCGCCGCACAGCAGGCAGGCGTCGAACACCACGCCGAGGCGCAGGCGATCGGGATAACGGTTAATCACCAGGAAACGCACCGCCTTGCCGTCCTCGGCCACCCAAACGAAACGATGCAGCTTGCCGTCGCGCACCTGTTCGAGTGGAATATGCACCTGGCCGTCGGCGGCCAGGGTCACGGGCACCGCTTCCGACAGGCGCGGCGGCTGCGAGGCCACCAAATCCCAATACAGCTGCGCGGCCACCACCACCATCAGCACGGCCAGCAGCGTTGCGGCGGTACGCCGGGCATTGCGATAGCGCGCGATGGCCTTGCGGCGCGCGATAGGCTCCACCTGGTGGCGATATCCGCCGCGCAGGCGCAGCAGCGGCGCAATAAAGCCCGCCAGCAGCGCCGCCATCAGCAAGGCGCTGATATAGTTGAGCCAGGGGTTGCTGTTGGTGACGTTGGACACAAAACTCAGCCGCGGCTTGGTCAGCCCGAGGACGTCCAGTTTCATCAACAGTAGCGTCGCCTGGCCGCACAACGGCAGCAACAACAGCAGCGCCAGCGCCAGCAGCAGCGGCCAGCGCCACGCCGGCAGGCGCTTCACCAGCATCGCCGTCAGCACCGCGCACAGCGCCAGTAACGCGACGGCCAGTACCACCGCGCTCAGATTAAGTAATAAATCGGTGTTGATGACGCCCGTGGGCGTCAACGCGCTTAAATTGGGATCGTTGCTCCAGTGCAGCGCCGCGCCGGCCACCAGCAGGCCTTGCCAGCAGTAGCCCACCCTGGCGGAAACGGAAAATTGGCTGGCCAGGAACACTACCAGCCCCGCCAGTTGCAAGAAAACCAGCGTGAGCTGCACCGATTGGCCGCCGGGCAGGCGCACGCCCGCCAGGGTACCGGCCGCCAGCGCCAGCAGGTTGACCCATACCAGCGCGCGCACCGATGGCGCGGGGCGGTTAGCCCAGTTTAATCCGCATAGCAGTGTCACCGGCAGGAAAGCTTGCAAGGCGGTAACAAAAAAATAATTCATGACGACGACTCAGAACCGGAAACACTTCGTCATGCAGCGCTCCGGCAGGCCGCTGCGACAAGAGCCAATACCGCCACGGCCGCCAGGCAGCCGTGGCGCGGCGGATTTATTTCAGGCCGATATATTTAAAATCGTAGCTGACGTCGAATGGCTTCCACCAGCGGCCCACGCCGGTTTCAGCGTCGGTATGGCGATGAAGGCCGGCTTTTGACGGCGGTTCGATATGGAAGGTCACTTTGTAGTTGCCCACGCCCATCATTTTCACATTCTGGCCGTAATGCGGACCGTCGCTGGCGACCATCGGCATAAAGGTGCCTTCCTGTTTGTCGCCGGAATCGGTGTTGACCAGCGTGTAGCTGATGGTCAGGTACGGCATCCATTCGCCGGCGCCGAAACCGTTTTTGTTTCCTTCCACCGCGTGGATATCGGCTTCTAGATGAACATCGGCCTTGGCTGCGGGTAAACCCATGCCGCGCGGTTCCATATCGATAGGCTGTAAATAGACCGCAGCAATCTGCATTTCATTCATGGTGACGGTTTCACCCGCCGGATGCTCGGCCGCAAACACGGCCGGGGCGCAGGTCATACCGGCAACGGCCATCACGGCCGCCAGGCTGTTATTCATCTTCATCAACTCTCATTCCTCAGTCATCAAAAAAATTGCTTTGTGCGCTCACACAGTTTCTTGTTTTGGTATCAGGGTACCGGAGCGCCGGCGCATCACCCAGAGGGCGACCAGCGCGGCCAGTACTAAAACGACCTGAGGCGCCAGGGTCTCCAGATAGGGATAAATCCCCAGCCAGCTTATTTCAGGTATGCCCTTTAATAACGTGGGTTCGAATAATTTACCTTCAATTAACTCCAGTACCCCTTTGCCGGCAAAAACAAAGGCCATCAAATACATAAATGTACCGGTAAACATAAAGAACGGCTTCAGCGGCAGTTTCACCACCGTATACCGCATCAGCAGGTACGCCATCACCAGGATGACGCAGCCGATCAGGAAACCGCCCAGGATGGCGAATTGCCCGGCCATATTGCCGGCGTCCCCCACCAGGGCGTAATAAAACAGTACCGTCTCCGCGCCTTCTCGGTACACCGCCAGGAAGCTGGTAAACCACAGGCCCGCCAGGGAGCCGGTGGTCAGGGACAGCGTCAGCTTGCCTTCCAGATAGGCCTGCCAGTGCCGGGCCTCCACTTTGGACAGCAGCCAGTAGCTCATAAAGAACAGCGTCACCACGGCGACCATCATGGTGACGCCTTCGAGCAGTTCGCGGTTGGCGCCGGAGTTGGCGAACAGCCATTGGAACAGCGCGGCGGTGACCACGCTCGCCAGCAGGGCAACCCAAACCGATTGCCGGATCAGCGGCAGCTTATCCTGATGCTTATTCTTGACCAGGTAGGCCACGATGGCGGCGACGATCAACAATGCCTCCATGCCTTCGCGCACGATGATAAGCAGGCTGTACACCAGCAATGTCCACTGGCTTTCGCCGCCCTCGCCCAGCATTTCCACCGCTTTGGTGAGATTTTGCGCGAGCGCGTCGGCCTGTTCCTGGATCTGGGCGACCGACTGGCCGGCTTTCATTAGACTGACCAGGCGGGTGAAATAGCCTTCCAGCGTCGATTTAAACGCCGCGTCGCGCGAACCGATTTTGTTCTCCATGCCGGTGGCTTCGAAGCGGTCGAAATACGCGTCCTGTATCGCCATCATGCCGGCTTTGGCCTGTCCGCCGCGATATTGGGCGATGGCGGCGGCTACCGCGGCGTTGATGTCGTCGCCGACCTGCCGCCAGTTGGCGTCGGGCTGGGCGTCGCCGCCCGCCGCGGCGCTGGCCGGGGCGTTGGCTGCGGGCGCGGTCACCGGCTGGTCGGGACGGGTGGTGGGCAGGCCCGGCAGCAGGTCTTCCAGATCCTGCAATAGCTGGGTGACGCCGTAGGACAGGTCATTCATCTGATCGGGTTTTGCGGCCAGGGCGATCAGGGCGATAAATTCCTGGTTGATGGCGGCCGCCTGCTGGGCGGAGCGGTTATTGCGCACCGACATTTCCATTTCCGAATTCTTATAGCCCTGAAAATGCGCCTGCTGCACGCGCTGGCTCGCGGCGGCATATTGTCCCGCCTGGTATTGCGTCAGGGCGTCGGCCAGCAGATCGTCGATGGTTTTAAAGCTTTGCTGCCAGTACAGGGCGATTTGCGTATTGCTATAGGCGTCATGCTGGCCCGCGGCCACCAGCTGATGGCCGCCGGACAATGCCGGCAGCACGCCGGTCAATTCATTTTTCAAGCCGTTGATTTTATCTTGCACTTCCGCCAGCGGCTTGCCCTCGCCGATCAGACGGCGGATCTCGCCGAACTGGCTTTCCATTTGATAGCTTTTCTGCGCGGAAATATTGATGCGGATCGGCCCCTCGAGATTTTCGAATACCTCGAAATAGGCCATTTGCACCTCGCGGCGCGCGGCGTCGTTCTGCTGCTGCTGATACAGCCGCGCGGTGGTGTCCAGCCGTCCCTGGATATCAGTGACCCACGTCTGGTAATCATCGGCCGCCCAGGCGGATGATATGCCCAGGAACAGGACAGCGCTGCAGAGAAGGTATTTTAAAACGGAAGTGAACATCGAGCCAACGCCAAACGTCAATGAGAGTTATTTTCATTATCACCGAATGGCATTAAGAAACAATGACGGGGGTCAATAAAGCATTTTTTAACGAGAACTATTTCGTTTATTCAGTCAGACGCGTTTACGGCCGGGTCGGGCAACGGCCATGGCGACCGCCGCCCCGCGCGGCCCTCCCGCCGCGGTAACCGGGAGGGGAAAAACGTGTTACATCAACGGCTGCGCCAGTCTCACCAGGGAGATCAGCGGCTGCGGGAAGATACCCAGCAGCAACACCAGCACGGAGGAGATCAGCACCACCACCCCGCCGGCGGTGAGCGCCCAGTTGCTCGGCGTATCCCGGCGCAATCTTTCCGGCGGACTGAGATACAGGCTGACCATCACGCGCAGGTAATAGTACAGGCCGATAGCGCTGCCGAGCACCACGGTGCCGGTCAGCCACCACAGGTGCGCGCCGACGCCGGCCGCCATGATATAGAATTTACCGATAAAACCCAGGGTCATCGGGATGCCGGCCAGCGACAGCATCATCACCGTCATTACCGCCGATAAAATCGGTTTGTGCCAGAACAGGCCGCGATAGGAGAACAGCGAGTCGGCATCCGGACCGCTGTAGGGGCTGGACATCAGGCTGACCACGCCGAAGGCGCCCAGACTGCTGAACAGGTAGCCGGCCAGGTAAACGCCCACCGCCTCCATGGCCAGCTGATGGGCCTGTACCGCAATCAGACCCACCGTCAGATAGCCCAGATGGGCAATGGAGGAATACCCCAGCAGGCGCTTGATATTGGTCTGGCCGATGGCCATCAGGTTGCCGAACATAATGGAGCAGAAGGCGATAATGGCCAGCGCCAGGCGCAGCGCGTCGCTATTCACCACCGGCGTATAGAGGAACAGGCGCATCAGCACGGCGAAAATCGCCACCTTGCTGGCGGTGGCCAGGAAGGTGGACACCGGCGCGGGCGCGCCCTGGTACACATCCGGCGTCCACAGGTGGAACGGCACCAGCGACAGCTTGAAGCCCAGGCCGACAATCATCATGCCCAGCCCCGCCAGCAACAGCGGCTGGTGCAGCATGGCGTCGTCCAGACGCTGTCCCAGCGCGCCAAAACCCAGGGCGCCGGTGTCGGCATAGACCAGCGCCATGCCGAACAGCAGGAACGACGAGGCGGCGGCGGACAACAGGGTGTATTTCAGGCTGGCTTCCAGCGAGCGCTTTTGCCGGTAGGCATACCCTATCAGGCCGAACAGCGGCAGGGAAATGAGCTCGATACCCAGGAACATCGAGGCCAGATGATTGGCGCCGGCCAGCAGGATGCCGCCCATGGCGGCAATCAGCACCAGCAGGTAAAACTCATCGCGGTTGCCGGGGTAGCCCGCCAGCCACGGATAGGCGAAGGTGCTGGTGGCCAGGCTCGCCGCCAGGACCAGCGCGGTATAGAACATCGAATAGCCGTCGGCGCGGATAAGCGGCGTCACATCCATCGGGCCGGCCTGGCCGACAAAAAACAGCGACAGTAAAGCCAGGTTCAGACCGATAACGGTCAGGGTGGCATTGACAAAGTGGTTGCGTCGCCACGCAATGCACAGCATCACAACCACCACCGTCAATCCGACGATCAACAGCGGTAACAGTGCGATCAGTTGTTGAGGAGTTATTGTCATGGCGAATTACGGCCTTGTTGTTAGAGTTGAAACAGCTGATCCTGCTGCGTTTAGCGAGAACCAGTGCTGAACGTTGCTCATTGCCGCGTCGGACGTTTGCAGCACCGCCTGCGGGAAGAAGCCCAGCAGCACCAGCAGCACCACCAGCAGCATAATGATCAACAGCTCGCGCATCGTCATGCCCGGCAAGGGTTCCTGCGATTTCGCCGGACCGTAATAAGCGCGCTGCATCATAATCAACGAATACACCGAGGCAAAAACCAGGCCGAAGGTGGAAATAACCGTAATCACCGGCACCACCGGGAAACTGCCGAACAGGATCAGGAACTCGCCGACAAAGTTGCCGGTACCCGGCATCCCAAGCGTCGCCACCGCAAAGAACAGCGACAGCGCGGGAATGAATTTTATCCGTCCCCATAGTCCGCCCATCTGGCGCATATCGCGGGTATGCAGACGTTCATACAGCTGGCCGCAGATAATAAACATCCCGGCGGCGGACAGGCCGTGGGCGATCATCTGCACCACCGCGCCCTGGTAGGCCAGCTGGCTGCCGGTGTAGATGGCAATCAGCACAAACCCCATATGGGAAACGCTGGTATAGGCAATCAGGCGCTTGATATCGGTCTGGGCAAACGCCATCCAGGCGCCGTAGAAAATGCCCACCACGCCCAGCCACATAGCAATGGGCGCGAACTGGTGGGACGCCTCGGGGAACAGCGGCAGGCAAAAGCGCAGCATGCCGTAGGCGGCGGTTTTCAGCAGGATGCCCGCCAAGTCGACTGAACCGGCGGTAGGCGCCTGGCTATGGGCGTCCGGCAGCCAGCCGTGCAGCGGCACCACCGGCATTTTCACCGCGAAGGCGATAAAGAAGCCCAGCATCAGCAGGTACTGCACCAGCGACGACATCGGGGTATGCAGCAGGTCTTCGTAATTGAAGGTCCAGACGTCGGTGGCATGATAATGCACCAGCACCAGCGCCAGGATCGCCACCAGCATCACCAGCCCGCTGGACTGGGTATAGATAAAGAACTTGGTGGCGGCGGTGATGCGCGTCTTGCCGTCGGAGGCCTTATGGCCCCACAGGGCAATCAGGAAGTACATCGGCACCAGCATCATTTCCCAGAAAAAGAAAAACAGGAACATGTCGATGGCCAGGAACACGCCGATGACGCCGCCCAGGATCCACAGCAGATTAAGATGGAAAAAGCCCTGGTAGCGCTGGATTTCACGCCACGAACAGAGAATGGCCAGCACGCCCAGCAGGCCGGTCAGCACCACCATCAGCAGGGACAGACCGTCCAGCGCCAGGCGGAACGAGATACCGAAACGCGGTATCCACGGCAGCACAAACTCGGATTGCCACTGCGGCAGGCCCTGCGCCGAAACCAGTGAATACCCGCCCTGCAGCCACAGCTGCAGGGAGAGCGCCAGAGTCAGCCCCATGGCGATCAAGGCTATCCAGCGCGGCACCTTGGTACCGAAGCGCTCGCATTGCCAACACAGCAGACCGCCAATGAAGGGGAAAAGTATTAGCCAAGGTAGTAGCATGGCGTTGTGCATCCCTAAATTGAAAAAAACCTGAAAACTTACCTACTGGCGGGAGAAGACATGATGCCGGTGTTCTTCCCGCCCCGCGCGTGTCATTTAACGCCGCCGCCGTTTACACGAATATCAACAGCGCCACCACAATCACGGCGCCCAGACTCATGGATGCCGCATACCAGCGCAACTGGCCGTTCTCGCTAAGCGTCAGCCCGTGTCCGGCCCAGCGCGCCAGCACCGCCGGCACGCTCATCAGGCTGTTCAGCGGATCGCTTTGCAGCAGCCGGGCAACGCCCAGGTACGGCCTGACAAACACTTTGTCATACAGCCAGTCGAAGCCCCAGGCGTTAAACCACCAGACGGTGAAGAACCGTCCCGGGGCGCTGGCGGCCACGGCATGCACCAAGCGGCGCTTGCCGAGATACAGCCCGGCGGCGAGCAGAATACCGAGGATCACCACCACGCCGGAGACAATCTCCAGGGTGATCTTGCCCTCTTCACCCAGGTGGCTGTCCGGCAGCACGCCCGCCAAAGGCGGCGTAATCAGCGCGCCGATAAAGGTGGACAGCACCAGCAGCACCAGCAGGGGCAGGTGATGGCTGATGCCTTTGCCGGCATGGGCCTTGATCTGCTCCTTGCCGTGGAACACGATAAAGATCATGCGGAAGGTATAGAGGGAGGTCAGCAGCGCGCCCGCCAGCCCGGCCAGCATCAGGTTGAAATGGCCGTTCGCCAGCGCGCCCCACAGGATTTCGTCTTTACTGTAGAAACCGGCGGTAATCACGGGCAGCGCCGCCAGGGCCGCGCCCCCCACCAGGAAGCAGATATAGACCAGCGGGATGGACTTGCGCAGCCCGCCCATCTTGAAGATATTCTGCTCGTGGTGGCAGGCCAGGATAACCGAACCGGAGGACAGGAACAGCAGCGCCTTGAAGAACGCATGGGTCATCAGGTGGAAAATGGCCGCATCCCAGGCCTGCACGCCCAGCGCCAGGAACATGTAGCCGATCTGGCTCATGGTGGAGTAGGCCAGCACCCGCTTGATATCGGTCTGGACCAGCGCGGCGAAACCGGCCAGCACCAGGGTAACCGCGCCGATGATGCCCACCAGGTGCAAGACCTCGGGCGCCATCAGGAACAGTCCGTGGGTACGGGCGATCAGGTATACGCCGGCCGTGACCATGGTGGCGGCGTGGATCAGCGCCGACACCGGGGTCGGGCCGGCCATGGCGTCCGCCAGCCAGGTTTGCAGCGGCAGCTGCGCCGATTTACCCACCGCGCCGCCAAGCAGCATCAGCGTCGCCCAGGTGATGGCCGTGGAGCCCACCGCCAGATGCTGCGGCGCCAGTACCATCAGCTCGCGGAAATTCAGCGTGCCCAGTTCCGAATACAGGATAAACAGGGCAAACGCCAGCAGCACGTCGCCGACGCGGGTGACGATAAAGGCTTTCATCGCCGCCGCGCCGTTTTTGGATTCTTTATAATAGAAACCAATCAGCAGGTAGCTGCACAGCCCCACCCCTTCCCAGCCGAGATACATCAGCAGCAGGTTATCGGCCAGCACCAGCAATACCATGCTGGCGATAAACAGGTTGGTATAGGCAAAAAAGCGCGAATAGCCCTCTTCGCCGCGCATATACCAGGAGGCGAACAGATGGATCAGGAAACCGACCCCGGTCACCACCGACAGCATGGTCAGCGCCAGGCCGTCCAGCGACAGGGTAAAGGCGATATTAAACTTGCCCACCGTCATCCAGGTCCACAGCGGCTGGTTGAATACCGCCGCCGCGCTTTCCCGCGTGCCGAGAAAATCAACCGCTACCCAGGCCGTGGTCAGCGCGGCCAGGCCGACGGCGCCGACGCCCACCAGGGCCGACAGGTTTTCCGACCAGCGTCCCCGTGAAAACGCCAGCAGCAGATACCCCACCAGGGGAAACAGAATAGTTAAATAGAGTAGGTTCATCCGTGCATCTCGCTGACGTTATCGATATTCAGGGATTGGCGGCGGCGATGCAGCTGCAGCAGCAGCGCCAGGCCGATGCTGGCCTCGGCGGCGCCGAGGCTAATGGCCAGGATATACATGACCTGTCCGTCGGCCTGTCCCCAGTAGCTGCCGGCAACGATAAACGCCAGGGCGGAGGCGTTAATCATGATTTCCAGCCCCAGCAGCATAAACAGCAGGTTGCGGCGGATGAGCATGCCCGTCAAACCCAGTACAAACAGAATGGCGGCCAAAATGAGTCCGTGCGTTAACGGGATCATGCCTGCTCCTCCGGTTTTCTTTTTATGGCATCGGGCAGCTTGGGTCCCTTGGGCAGCGCATCGCCCTCGCGATCTTCACGCCCGAGATGGAACGCCACCACCAGCCCGGCCAGCAGCAGCATGGACGCCAGCTCCACCGCCAGGACGTAAGGTCCGAACAACGCGATGCCCACCGCCTTGGCGCTGATCACCTCACCCGATATGCCGTGATCGGGCACGCCGTAAATGGCCCGGATCAGGATCGCCAGCAACAGCAGCGACAGTATGCCCGGCCCGACCCAGGCGGACGGGGCAAGCCAGCCGCGTTCGCGCCGCTGGTCGGCGGCGCCGAGGTTAAGCATCATCACCACGAACACGAACAGCACCATGATGGCGCCGGCGTAGACGATGATTTCCAGCGCGCCGGCGAAATAGGCCCCGAGCGCAAAGAATACGCAGGCGATAGCCAGCAGCGAGACAATCAGGTAAAGCAATGCGTGCACCGGGTGGGTATGGGTGATAACCCGCAGGGTTGCCAGTATCGCCACCAGGCCTGACAAATAAAAAGCGACTTCCATGCTTAACTCCTTAGGGCAGCAAACCTTTGACGTCAATGGGTTTGGCTTCGTTTTCCGCTTCGCCCTTATCTTTCCCGTCGATCGCCATACCGGCCATGCGGTAAAAATTATATTCCGGATATTTACCCGGCCCCGAAATCAGCAGATTTTCTTTTTCATAAACCAGATCCTGGCGCCGGTACTCACCCATTTCAAAATCCGGGGTCAGTTGGATAGCCGTGGTCGGACACGCCTCTTCGCACAGGCCGCAGAAAATGCAGCGCGAAAAGTTGATGCGGAAAAACTCCGGATACCAGCGTCCGTCCGCGGTCTCGGCTTTCTGCAGGGAAATGCAGGCCACCGGGCACGCCACCGCGCACAGGTTACAGGCCACGCAGCGCTCTTCGCCGTCCGGGTCGCGCGTCAGTACGATGCGGCCGCGAAAACGCGGCGCCGTATTGACCGGCACATCGGGATACATCAGCGTTTCACGCTTGCTGAACGCCTGCATGCCGATCATCCAGATACTGCGTAGCTGGGTGCCGGCACCATACACTAATTCTTTTAACGTCATGGTTTATTCACCCCTCATTGAGCGTTGTACAAAATGACCGCCGCCGTCGCCAGCAGGTTCAGCAGCGTTAACGGCAGGCAGATTGTCCAGCCGAACGACATCACCTGGTCATAGCGCGGACGGGGCAGCGCCGCGCGGATCAGGATGAACATCATCATGAAGAAGGCGGTTTTAATGGCAAACCAGATGAACGGCGGTAAAAACGGCCCCTGCCAGCCGCCGAAAAACAGCGTGACGATCAGGGCCGACACCGTGACGATGCCGATATATTCGCCGACAAAAAACAGGCCGAATTTCATGCCCGAATATTCGATATGGTAGCCGTCGGCCAGTTCCTGTTCCGCTTCCGGCTGGTCGAACGGATGCCGGTGGCAGACCGCGATGCCCGCCAGCACAAAGGTGGCGAAACCGAAGAACTGCGGAATGATATTCCACAGATGGGCCTGGGAGGCGACGATATCGCCGAGACTGAACGAACCGGCGCGCGCCACCACGCCCATCAGGGACAAGCCCAGGAAGACCTCGTAGCTGAGGGTCTGGGCCGAGGCGCGCATGGCGCCGAGCAGCGAGTATTTATTATTGCTCGACCAGCCGGCGAACAGCACCGCGTACACCGCCAGGCCCGCCATCATCAGGAAGAACAGCACGCCGATATTCAGATCCGAGACCACCCAGGTCGGGCTGACCGGGATCACCGTAAAAGACACCAGCAGAGCGGTAAAGGCGATAACCGGCGCCAGGGTGAAGATCATGCGATCGGAAAACGGCGGCACCCAGTCTTCCTTGAAAAACATTTTCAGCATATCCGCCACCAGCTGGAGCGAACCGCCCCAGCCGACCCGGTTGGGTCCGTAGCGGTTCTGGAACAGGCCCAGCAGCCGGCGTTCGGCAAAGCTCATGTAGGCGCCGCAGGTGACCACCACCAGCAGGATCACCACCGCTTTCAGTACCGTCAGAATGATGTCAATCACGTCCGATGTTAACCAACTCATAACGCGGCCTCCCGCAGGTTTTCAACGCGTTGTCCTACCCACACCGGCGGAATGCCGGGCAGGCCCAACGGCAGGCCCACCTGACCGGCCGCCAGGGCGTCGCTAAACCTGACCGGCAGGCGCAGCGACTGCCCGGCGCAGGTGAATTCCAACAGCGTGCCGCTGTTGACGCCCAGCCGCTCGGCGTCCTGGCGGCTTACCGCCACGTAAGGCTGCGGCATGCGCTCCTGAATCACCGCGGCGCGTTGGGAGGTTTCCTCGCTGCCGAACAGATGGTAGTACGGCGCCACGCGCCACTGGCCGTCGACCGGGGCGACAAACGCCGCCGGCACGTCGGTGAACCAGTCCATACGGCCCTCGCCCGCTTCCAGCAGCCGTACGCCGGGATCGCCGTGGCGCAGGTGTCCGCCCACTTCCGCCTGGAATTTATTCCAGGCCTGCGGGGAGTTCCAGCCCGGCGCCCAGGCGAAGGCCACCTGCTTGCTCATGCCCTGGGGGCTGCTGTTGCCTTCCATGGAGAACGCGAACATGGTGTCCTTGTCCTGGGGCTGGCGCGGCTCGTGCACGTCGATGTTGGCGCGCATCGCGGTGCGACCGCTGTAGCGGTGCGGCTCGCGGGCCAGCTTCTGGCCGCTGACGCGGAAACCGGCATCGGGCGCGGCCTCTTTGATCCCGGCCAGCTGCGGCAGCGTCTCGGCGCAGGCGCTGATGATATGATCGAACTGGGTCCAGTCCACGTGGCGATCCAGGTAGGTGGAGTGCAGCGAATGCAGCCAGCGCCAGCTCTCCAGCATAATGGTCTCGGCATCATAGTAGGCCGGGTCGTATACCTGGAAGAAGCGCTGCGCGCGGCCTTCCTGGTTGATAAGCGTACCGTCGCTTTCGGCAAAGCTGGCCGCCGGCAGGATCAGGTTGGCCTTATCCATGATGGCGGTGCGCTGATGATCGAGCACGATAAGATTGACGGTTTTGGCCAGCGCCGCGTCCACCCGCTGGGCCGGCGCGTGGCGGTACAGATCGTTTTCCAGCACGATCGCGCTGTCCGCCGCGCCCTGCTCAAGCTGTTCCAGCGCCTGGTCCAGGGTACCGCCGCCCATCAGCGCCAGTCCCATGCTGTTGGCGCTTGACGCCACGAAGGTTATGCCGACGTCGGCGCCGCGGCCTTTCAGCGCGCGGGCGACGTTAGCGGCGGCGGCAATCACCGCCTCGCTGCCGGCGTTGCTGCCGGAGACGATCAACGGCTTGCGGCTGCCCGCCAGGGCCTGCACGATCACATCGATCCTGGCGCGCAACTCGTCATCCAGACCCGCTACCGCCGGGGCGCTGTCGTCCAGCGCGTGGGCGACGGCAAAGCCCAGGCGCGCCTGATCCTCCACCGGGGCGCAATAGGTCCAGGCGGCGATATCGTCAAGCTTGGTGCGATCGACGCTGGTGACAAACAGCGGATGGCGGGCATGCTGGCCGATGGTCTGGATGGCGGCAATCTGCCAGTCGGCGACTTTTTGCGCCGCGGCCATTTCACGGGTCTTGCCCTTCACCGCCTGGCGTACCGCCAGGGCGATGCGCGCGCCGGTCTGGGTTAAATCCTCGCCCAGCACCAGCACCGCGTCGTAACTTTCTATTTCGCGCAGCGACGGGGTATGCACGCCGCCGTTGCGCAGCACGTCCAGCATCAGGGCCAGCCGCGCCTGCTCGGCGCCGGAGATGCCGGTATAGAAATTGGCGGCGCCCACCAGTTCACGCAGCGCGAAATTGCTTTCCACGCTGGCGCGCGCAGAGCCGATGCCGATCATCTTCTTGGCGTGGCGCAACGCGTCGGCCGCGCCCTGCATCGCCTGTTCGGCGTTCAGGGCGATCCAGTCGTCGCCGCGGCGCTGCAGCGGATGGCGCGGACGATCCTTGAGATTGACGTAACCGTAACCGAAACGGCCGCGATCGCACAGGAAGTAGTGGTTAACGCTGCCGTTAAAGCGGTTTTCAATGCGCCGCAGCTCGCCGTAACGCTCGCCGGGGCTGGTATTGCACCCCACGCTGCACTGTTGGCAAATGCTGGGCGCGAACTGCATATCCCATTTGCGGTTGTAGCGTTCGGAATGGGTTTTATCGGTGAACACCCCGGTCGGGCACACTTCCACCAGGTTGCCGGAGAACTCGCTTTCCAGCGTGCCGTCCTCGGGACGGCCGAAGTAGACGTTATCGTGGGCGCCGTAGACGCCCAGATCGGTGCCGTCGGCATAATCCTTATAGTAGCGGACGCAGCGGTAGCAGGCGATGCAGCGGTTCATCTCGTGGGAGATAAACGGGCCGAGGTTCTGGTTGCGGTGGGTGCGCTTGGTAAACCGGTAACGGCGGAAATTCTGGCCGGTCATGACCGTCATGTCCTGCAGATGGCAGTTGCCGCCCTCCTCGCACACCGGGCAATCGTGGGGGTGGTTGGTCATCAGCCACTCCACCACGCTTTTACGGAACTGTTGCGCCTCTTCATCATCGATGGAGATAAAGGTACCGTCCGACGCCGGCGTCATGCACGACATCACCAGCCGGCCGCGCGTATCCTCGGCGTTTTGATATTGCTTGACCGCGCACTGGCGGCAAGCGCCGACGCTGCCCAGCGCCGGGTGCCAGCAAAAATAAGGAATATCGAGACCCAGGGTAAGACATGCCTGCAACAGGTTGTCCGACCCCTTAACCTCGTATTCTTTGCCGTCTACATGAATGGTAGCCATAGTCAGCATGCTCAAGTGTGGCCCGCAATAGCGCGGGCGTTAATCAAAATGCGTCTCGGGTGCATAACATCCGCCCGGCCTCGTTTGGCCTAAAGGCGCGGATGCAGGGTTACCAACGCGCTTTCAGCAAGTTTGGCTGGATACCGGCAATAGTGCGGGTATTACCGATATGCTGCGTTGCAATTCCCGCTTCAAATTCTTCCCGGAAATATTTTATCGCGCTTTGCAGCGGCTCGACGGCGCCCGGCGCATGGGCGCAGAAGGTTTTGCCCGGGCCGAGGAACCGGCACAGCTGTTCCAGCGTTTCAATATCCCCCGGCTGCCCCTCGCCTTTTTCTATGGCGCGCAGCAGCTTCACGCTCCAGGGCAGGCCGTCGCGGCAGGGTGTGCACCAGCCGCAGGACTCGCGCGAGAAAAACTCTTCCAGGTTGCGCGTCAGGGATACCATATTGATTTCATTATCCACCGCCATGGCCAGCGCCGTGCCCAGGCGGCTGCCCGCCTTGCCGATATTCTCGAAGTCCATCGGCAGGTCGAGGTGATCGCCGGTCAGGAAGTCGGTGCCGGCGCCCCCCGGCTGCCACGCCTTGAGCGTCAGGCCATCGCGCATGCCCCCGGCGTAATCTTCCAGGATCTCGCGCGCGGTGATGCCGAAGGGCAATTCCCACAGGCCGGGATGTTTGACCCGCCCGGAAAACCCCATCAGCTTGGTGCCGGTATCGCTGCTTTTGCCCGCCGTGATGCCTTTGTACCAGTCCACGCCGTTCTCAAGGATGGCCGGCACGTTGCACAGGGTTTCGACGTTATTGACGCAGGTCGGTTTGCCCCAGGCGCCGGCGGTGGCCGGGAACGGCGGTTTGGAGCGCGGGTTGGCGCGGCGGCCTTCCAGGGAATTGATCAGCGCCGTCTCTTCGCCGCAGATATAGCGCCCAGCGCCGGTATGGACGATCAGCTCGAAATCAAAGCCGGTGCCGAGGATATTCTTGCCCAGGTAACCGGCCTCGGTGGCTTCGGCGATGGCGCGCCTGAGGTTCACCGCCGCCTCGATATATTCGCCGCGCAGGAAGATATACCCGCGATAGGCCTTAAGGGCAAAAGCGGCGATCAGCATGCCTTCCACCAGCAAATGGGGCAGTTGCTCCATCAGCAGGCGGTCTTTATAGGTGCCCGGCTCCATCTCATCCGCGTTGCACAGCAGATAGCGGATGTTCATGGCCGGATCCTTGGGCATCAGGCTCCATTTCAGGCCGGTGGAAAACCCCGCCCCGCCCCGCCCTTTCAGGCCGGAGTCCTTGACCAGGGTGACAATGTCGTCCTGGGACATGCCTTTGAGCGCTTTTTCCGCGCCGGCATAGCCGTTCTTGCCGCGATACTCGTCAAGCCATACCGTCTGGCCGTCGTCGCGCAGGCGCCAGGTCAACGGATGCATTTCGGCGGTACGTACAATCTGTTTGATCATCGATACTGCTCCAATAGCGGACCGATACCTTCCGGCGTCAGATGAACGTGGGTGTCGTCATCAATCATCATGCTCGGCCCCTTGTCGCAGTTGCCCAGGCAGCAGGTGGGCAGCAGGGTGAAGCGCCCATCGCCGGTGGTCTGCCCCGGCTTGATATCGAGCGCTTGCTCCAGCGCCGCCTGGATGCCCTGGTAGCCGGTGATATGGCACACCACGCTATCGCAATATTTAATGATATGGCGCCCGACCGGCTGGCGGTAAATCGAACTGTAAAACGTGGCCACGCCTTCCACATCGCTGCCCGGAATGCCCAGCACTTCGGCAATCGCCGCGATGGCGCCGTCCGGCACCCAGCCGCGCTGCTTCTGCACGATTTTCAGCGCTTCGATGGAGGCGGCGCGGGCATCTTCATAATGGTGCTTTTCATGGTCGATGGCCTCTCGCTCCTGGGCCGTGAGCACAAAGGCGGCGGTGTCGTCCTGGCGGCCGGGGGCGGCGTCGCGCCCATGCGTATCTGTATGTTCATGCATAATTAGCGGTCCACATCTGACATAACAAAATCGATACTGCCCAGATAGACGATGAGATCCGATACCAGGCTGCCGCGAATCACCGAGGGAATTTGCTGCAAATGCGGGAAACTCGGGGTGCGGATACGGGTCCGGTAGCTCATGGTGCTGCCATCGCTGGTCAGGTAATAACTGTTGATCCCCTTGGTGGCCTCGATCATCTGGAACGATTCGTTAGCCGGCATCACCGGTCCCCAGGAGACCTGGAGGAAGTGGGTAATCAGGGTCTCGATATGCTGCAACGTCCGCTCTTTCGGCGGCGGCGTGGTCAGCGGATGATCGGCCTTGAACGGGCCTTCCGGCATATTGTTCAGGCATTGTTCAAGGATGCGCAGGCTCTGGCGCATCTCCTCCACCTTCAGCATCACGCGGCTGTAGCAATCGCTGACGCCGTCGCCCACCGGCACCTCGAAATCAAACTTGTCGTAGCCGGAGTACGGACGCCATTTACGCACGTCGAAAGAGATGCCTGTTGCGCGCAGCGCGGCGCCGGTCACGCCCCAATCCAGCGCTTCCTGGGCGCCGTAGGCGGCGACGCCCTCGGCCCGTCCGCGCAGTACGCTGTTGCGCAGCGCCGCCTTGACGTAGGAATCCAGGCGCTTGGGCAGCCAGTTCAGGAAGTCGCGCAGCAGGCCGTCCCAGCCGCGCGGCAGATCGTGCGCCACGCCGCCGATGCGGAACCAGGCCGGATGCATGCGAAAGCCGGTAATGGCCTCCACCACGTCATAAATTTTCTGCCGGTCGGTAAAGGCCAGGAATACCGGCGTCATGCCGCCGACGTCCTGGATATAGGTGCTGATATACAGCAGATGGCTGTTGATGCGAAACAGCTCGGAGAGCATGACCCGGATCACCTCGACCCGTTCGGGCACCACGATGCCGGCGAGTTTTTCCACCGCCAGCACATACGGCATTTCATTGACGCAGCCGCCGAGGTATTCCACCCGGTCGGTATAGGGAATATAGCTGTGCCACGACTGGCGCTCGCCCATCTTTTCAGCGCCGCGGTGGTGATACCCGATATCGGGCACGCAGTCGACGATTTCCTCGCCGTCCAGCTGCAGGATAATGCGGAAAGCCCCGTGCGCCGACGGATGGTTCGGCCCCAGGTTAAGAAACATGAAATCTTCGTTTTCGCGCCCGCGTTTCATGCCCCAGTCTTCCGGCTTGAAGGTCAGCCCTTCCATTTCCAGATCCTCTTTCTGCTTGGTCAGCATATAAGGATCGAATTCGGTGGCGCGCGCCGGATAGTCTTTACGCAACGGATGGCCCTGCCAGCTTTGCGGCATCATGATGCGGGTCAAATGCGGATGGCCGTCAAAGGTCATGCCGAACATTTCCCAGGTTTCGCGCTCATACCAGTTGGCGTTGGGGAAAATTTTGGTCACGGTGGGCAGATGGAAATCGCTCTGCGAGAGCGCCACCTTCAGCATGATATCCCGGTTGCGGTCGATGGATATCAAGTGATAAAACACGGTGAACTCAGCGGCGGGCAGGCCCTGGCGATGGGTGCGCAGGCGTTCGTCCACGCCATGCAGATCGTAGAGCATTACATAGGGCTTAGGCAGTTTTTTTAAAAACGTCAAGACCTCGAGAATCTGCTCGCGTTTGACCCATACCACCGGAATGCCGGTACGGGTGGGCTGGACGGTAAACGCCTCGGCGCCAAAACGGTCACGCAATTCGCCTATTACCGGATCGTCAAGATGATCCCGGGTCTGCCAGGCCGGCTGGGCGAGATGTTGCGTCATCAACTCTGTCATAGTTATTTTCACCAAATTAATGCTGTGCCGGCGTCATGCCACTGTGCGCGTTAAATGATTATGGACGACAACCGCCACATCGCCGCGCGCGTCAAATCTCGTCGGGAGATCGCAGGTTGGTTACCGCGATACGCTCGCCCTGTTTACGCTCGCGCTCCGACTGCATATTGGCGCGATAAACCCCCTGATCGCCCACCACCCAGGAGAGCGGACGCCGTTCCTTGCCGATGGATTCCTTTAACAGCAGCAGCGCCTGGATATAGGCTTCCGGACGTGGCGGGCAGCCGGGAATATAGACATCGACCGGCAAAAATTTGTCCACGCCCTGCACGACGGAATAAATATCGTACATACCGCCGGAATTAGCGCATGCGCCCATGGAAATCACCCATTTCGGCTCGAGCATTTGATCATAAAGACGCTGGATGACCGGGGCCATCTTGGTGAACGGCGTGCCCGCGATCACCATGAAATCCGCCTGGCGCGGTGAGGCGCGAATAACTTCCGACCCGAAACGCGCCACATCGTGCACCGCGGTAAAGGACGTGGTCATTTCGACGTAGCAACAGGACAGGCCGAAGTTATACGGCCACAACGAGTTGCCCCGGCCCCAGTTCACCGCATTATGCAACGCGTTTTCCAGGGTACCCAAAAAAACGCTGCGGTTGACGTGCCCATCCAGGGGATCGGCGACGATATCCTGTTTTTGCAGGGGATAACGGTCATTTTCACCGCCATTCTCACCGTCCGGCTCAACACGGGTGAGGGTGTAATCCATGGTTATGCCTCGCTGTTACTGCTGATGACGTTGGTTTTCGGCGATTGGGCCCGCGCGCTTGAGACGCTGGGAACGCTCGGGCGTCCAGTCCAGCGCGCCGACGCGCACCAGGTACACCAGGCCCGCCAACAACACAATAATAAAAACGGCTGCTTCGAAGAAACCGACCCAGCCGACTTCGCGGATGGATACCGACCAGGCGTATAAATACAGGGCTTCCACGTCAAAAATGACGAAAAACATGGCCACCAGGTAAAATTTAGACGAAAGACGCAGTCTTGCCGTCCCCACCGGGTCGATACCGGACTCGAAGGGCACGTTTTTTGAGCGGGAGTGGGCGCGTCCGCCTAATAAGTAACCGCCCAGCAGCATAAAGCAGCACAGGCCGACGGCACCAACGAGGAATACGGCGAACGCCCAGTAATGGGCGGTAACTTCAGTGGTTATTGACATTTTCTTTGCTCATCAAAAGTGGCATTTTGCAGTCTGCTCTTCGTCAACGGCAGTTCGACTCACCACATCGATTTATGGGAAGGAGTAGGAAAAAACCGCACCGCGCTGTTGCCACCGGCATACACAGCCATTGTGTGGGGTTTTTACTCCTTTACATAACCTTTTGTCAACTTGGACAAAAGAAACTTCATAGTAATTTACACAGTTAATATCTAATTAACATTTGATGCGCACGATTTTAGCTTAATCGAGTCAGTGTTGCGCGCCAGCAACATAGCAATAACATAGAGCGGTTCTATGACACCATGATTGCCCGCAGGTAACTATACCATTTTCAGGCAAAATCACGTTATTCCGCGCAATCGGTAAGGGCAAAATTTGATCCAGGGCACAATTTTGCAACTAATCAGAATAAAAGATGCACATTCTGTGCGCCATTAACCAAAAAACATTATAGAAACAGTGTTTTGATTTAGTTGGCATGAATAAAAAACAACCAGTTCTGGGGTGCGCGCGCTAATGCGCGACGGAGATGACGGACCGGGGATACCAGGCGGGAAGACTGTATTTTAAGACCTGTTGAAATATAAAACTACATTATTACAGCATAAATTATATTTTACGAAAAATTAAGCCCCATTTTCAGGGGCTTAATATCCAATTGATTTTATTTATTCGTCACTGACCGTGAAGCTTTCCCCCTCCCCTTTTACCGGGCGGGCCATGTCTGGTTTATAGGAGTCGTTACCGGTCTGTACCGCGCTGAAGATAGCCATGGCCAGTTCATTCTCGCACTGGGGATGTTTACACAGGACATACTGCGTATCGGGCAGCGTCGGCAATCCTTCGTTTTGCCCCAGCACCCGCAGATCGGAACTCATCATCTCCACCGGCCGGACGGTAATGCCCAATCCCGCTTTTACTGCGGCGCGCACGGCGGCCAGGGTAGAAGCGGTGTAGGCGATGCGCCATGAGATGCCGGCGGCCTGCAGTTGCTCGATGGCCATGGCGCGAAAGGGACTGGGCTCATCGGACACCACCAGCGGAATAACTTCCCCTGGAATAAAGCGGTAATCCGACGAACAGAACCATAACGTCGGCGACGAACGCAGCGTAACGTAAGGATGATTTGGATTAGTCAATGTTGTAATAGCCAGATCCACTTCGCCGTTTGTCAGCATTTCCTGCATCAAAGGGCTGCGTTTGACATTAACGTCAATCGCTAATTTTGGATAGATCCGTGTTACACGACTGAGTAAGTAAGGCAAAATTGAGTCGGCAGTGTCGTCGGAAGCACCGATGGTCAGCACCCCCTGGATATTACTGTACATCAAGGAAGTACATGCCTCGTCGTTATACAGTAAAATTTTCCTGGCATAACCCAGCAATTGTATTCCGTGTTCGGTCAACAGCTTGTTGCGACCGTGACGGGCAAACAACTCTTTGCCGACAAGCTGTTCTAATCGTTGCATTTGCTGGCTGACAGCCGACTGTGTTCGACATACTGATGCTGCAGCGGCCGCAAAGGTGTTGAGATCAGCGACTGCAACAAACGTTCTCAATAAATCAAGATCAAGATTGAGCACTGGACGATTTGCATTGGTCATAATATTGTCTTCACTTTTGTATTCTAATTACACACTACTACCCTGGCGTTTCAAAAAAATCATTTCCAAGCTAAAACTGTTATGAGCATATCCCCTTCATACCATAGCGACGTTACCACGGCCGTTATGTTAACTGGTACATGCTTTAATCTCTGGGGAGTTCGCACTCATCAAACAAAGCTCTAACCGATATAAAAGGTAGCCCCGGTCCTCGAAATCCAGCCCTCGTCCTGGATGAGACACTAAATTTCACAATGATATCATTTGCATAGCGCAGAAAAAAAATCCGTAACGGCTTGAATGACACATCAAAACTTAAATGTAATTTATTAAAACCGGCCTTGGTATTTAAAATAAATGTTGAATATTACCGGTTAAGTCGTATTTTCTTATCCCAACCGTCATAATTAACATAAATTTTTCTTAACTATTGTTTATACGATCAAAATAAATCTCTTTCTAAATGCACACCTGCATAAATGTATACCATAAATAGCTACCATAAACGAAACAACAATAATTTGTAAGCATCAAAATGTGACCTTTATTTTTCTATGGATAAATGTTCACAAACAGATGAAGTGGCAATACTTTACCCCGATAAAAAGTGTGATGCGCGTCAGGCAAAGCGGGTTAATTTTCCCGCCGTGTTTTACCCTTGGGGAAGCGATATAATGGTGTCGGTTGCTGTAACCCTTGTCCTCGTCGACTGACCGCCGCTCACCGCCTTTCATTTAGCAGAGTAACCTTTATCAGGTCCAAGTAGTATAAAAAATACGCAAAAAATCGCAAATTAACTGTTCTTATAGGATTTTAAAGCACTAAAATCTTGACACGATGGTGTTTTAATAGTTTTTTAATCTAAAAAATTAGCGAAGAAAATAAATTTTTAACTGTTTCTTATTTTCCATCTTAACATTCGATGCGCATCCACCCGTTATCCTTCAAAAAATCAGAGCGGAAGAGTACATTATGCAGAACGCGTGATTCCATGGTTGGAATACGTTTACCTGTGAGAAGGCCTAATATCGTGATTTCACCTGTAGAAAAATCCAGCAAACTGGAAAATGTTTGTTATGACATTCGTGGTCCGGTGCTGAAAGAAGCCAAGCGCCTGGAGGAAGAAGGCAATAAAGTCCTCAAATTGAATATCGGCAATCCCGCCCCGTTCGGCTTCGATGCGCCGGAAGAGGTACTGGTGGACGTTATCCGCAATCTGCCGACCTCGCAGGGCTATTGCGATTCCAAAGGCCTTTATTCGGCGCGCAAGGCGATTGTGCAGCACTACCAGGCGCGCAATATGCTCGACCTGACCGTCGAGGACGTTTTTATCGGCAACGGCGTATCGGAGCTTATCCAGCAATCCATGCAGGCGCTGCTCAATACCGGCGACGAAATGCTGATCCCGGCGCCGGATTATCCCCTGTGGACCGCCTCGGTGTCCCTCTCCGGGGGCAATGCCGTGCATTACCTGTGCGATGAAGAGGCCGGCTGGTTTCCGGATCTGGACGATATCCGCCGCAAAATCACCCCGCGTACCCGCGGCCTGGTGATTATCAATCCCAATAATCCGACCGGGGCGGTATACAGTAAGGAAATGTTGCTGGAACTGGTGGAAATTGCCCGCCAGCATAACCTGATCATCTTCTCAGACGAAATCTACGATAAAATCCTTTACGACGCGGCGCAGCACCACTCCATCGCCGCATTGGCGCCGGATCTGCTGACGGTCACCTTCAACGGACTGTCCAAGACCTACCGCGTCGCCGGTTTTCGCCAGGGCTGGATGGTGCTGAACGGGCCGAAAAAACACGCCCGGGGCTATATCGAGGGGCTGGAAATGCTGGCGTCGATGCGCCTTTGCGCCAACGTCCCCATGCAGCACGCCATCCAGACCGCGCTTGGCGGCTACCAGAGCATCAGCGAGTTCATCGCCCCGGGCGGCCGGCTGTATGAACAGCGCAACCGCGCCTGGGCGCTGATCAACGATATTCCCGGCGTGTCATGCGTCAAACCCAGCGGCGCGCTGTATATGTTCCCGCGCATCGACGCCCGGCGCTTCAATATTCTTGATGATCAGAAGCTGGTGCTCGATTTGCTGCTACAGGAAAAAGTGCTGCTGGTCCAGGGCAGCGCCTTCAACTGGCCGTGGCCGGATCACCTGCGCATCGTGACGCTGCCGCATGTCGACATCCTGGAAACCGCCATCGGCAAACTGGGGCGCTTCCTGCAGCATTATCATCAATGACCCACGCCGTTCGGGCCAGCCCGGCACGGAACCGGCGGATTTGCATAATCCGCCGGCTGTGCGCACAATAGATCCCTTATTCACCTGCCGTAAGGGCGCATCATGACCCAAAGCCACTTTTTTGCCCATCTTTCCCGTTTGAAACTGATTAACCGCTGGCCGCTGATGCGCAACGTCCGCACCGAAAACGTCTCCGAGCACAGCCTGCAGGTGGCGTTTGTCGCCCACGCCCTGGCGGTGATCAACAACCGTAAGTTCGGCGGCGCCCTGAACCCGGAGCGCATCGCGCTGCTGGCGATGTACCATGACACCAGCGAAGTATTGACCGGCGATATGCCGACGCCTATCAAATATTTTAACGCGCAGATGGCCCACGAATATAAAAACATCGAGAAGATCGCCCAGCAGAAGCTGATAGACATGTTGCCGGCCGAGCTGCGGGACGACTACCGCGCCCTGCTTGACGACGATTATTACCAGCCAGAAGAAAAAGCGGTGGTGAAACAGGCGGATACCCTGTGTGCCTACCTGAAGTGCCTGGAAGAGATCTCCGCGGGCAATAATGAATTTACCATGGCGATGGCGCGGCTGGAAAAAACCCTGGAGCAGCGGCGCAGCCCGGAGATGGAGTACTTTATCCGGGTGTTTGTGCCCAGCTTCAGCCTGTCCCTGGACGAGATCAGCCAGGACACGCCGCTCTAGCCCCGTACCTCCGTCCGGATACAGTCGTGCCGGGCGCACGCCGTGAGATCAAAACGGGTAAAGTATCGGCACCAGCACCACGCTCACCACCATCACCAGCAGGGTAAACGGCACGCCGATACGGACAAAATCGCCGAACTTATAGCCTCCCGGCCCCAGCACCAGGGTATTGACCGGCGACGAGACCGGGGTCATAAACGCCGAGGACGCGGCGATGGCGATAATCATGGCGAAGGGATAGGGCGACACCGCCATCTCGTTGGCCGCGGCGACCGCGATCGGCGCCATCAGCACCGCGGTGGCGGTATTGGAGATAAACAAGCCGATAACCGCGCAGAGGATAAACAGGCTCAGCAGCATGATATGCGCCCCCGCCCCGCCCGAGATATCCATCAGCAGCCGCACCACCAGGTCCACCCCGCCGGTTTTCTGCAGCGCCAGCGCAAAGGGCATCATGCCGACGATAAGGATAAGGCTCGGCCAGTGGATGGCGCGATAGGCGCTTTCCATATCGATACAGCGGAACTTGCCCATCAGCACGCAGGCGATGAGGGCGGCGATGGGGTTGGGTATCTCCTCCGTCAGCATCATGGCCACCATCAGCGCCAGGCAGAAGAGCGCGTGGGGCGCCTGGCTCACCGCCGGCGCCACGTCGTCCACCTCGGCCGGCAGGTTCAGTACGATAAAATTGTTTTTCTTCAGCTGCAGCTGGCGAATCAGCTTCCAGTCGCCAATCACCAGCAGGATATCCCCAAGCGTCAGCTCCTCGTCAATCAGCTTGCCCGCCATCGCCTCGCCGTTGCGACGGATGCCCACCACGTTAACGCCGTAGCGGCTGCGAAAGCCCACCTGGCGCAGCGTCTTGCCCACCAATTCGGAATCGGGAATCAGGCTCACCTCCGCCATGCCCACATCCCTGGCCTGTTCGGAGAAATATTCGCCGCGCAGCACCATGGGTTCCAGCTGCTGCTCGCTGCAAAACTGTCGCAGATCCACCTCGGAGGCGGACATATCGATTAATAATACATCGCGCTGGCGCAGTTCGGTATTGCCGCCGGCGCTTACCATTACCCGGCGAAATTTGCGCCAGCGCTCGATGCCGACCACGTTGGCGCCGTAGCGATCGCGCAGCCTGAGGTCGTCCAGGCGCTGGCCGATAAGCGGCGAGCCGGGGCGCAGGGCCAGGCGACGCGCGCGGCCGGTCAGCTTATAATCGCGGATCAGATCGCGGAACGTCCGGCGCTGCCACTGCTCCCGCTCATGGCTGGCCTCGCCGCCGCCCAGCCAGTAGCGCGCCACCAGCATATAGCCGACGCCCAGCGCCAGCACCACCACGCCCACCGGCGTAACGGCGAAGAAGCCGAAGCCCTCGGCGCCGTCGCGCACCAATTCGCTGTTGACCACCATATTGGGCGGCGTCGCCACCAGGGACATCATGCCGCTTATCAGGGCGGCAAAGCTCAGCGGCATCATCATGCGGCTGGGGGAGGTTTTCATGCGCTGCGACACGCTCAGCACTACCGGGATGAATATCGCCACCACGCCGGTGGAGCTCATAATGGCGCCCAAGGCGGCGACGGTGATCATCAGCAGGATCAGCATGCGGGTTTCGCTTTTGCCCGCCACCCGCATCAGCCACTCGCCGACCTGGTAGGCGATGCCGGTACGCACCAGGCCCTCGCCGACGACAAACATGGCGGCGATCAGTAAGACGTTGGGATCGCTGAAGCCGGCGGTGGCTTCCGGCAATGATAGGGTGCCGCTCAGGACAAAGGCGATGATCACCAGCAGCGCCACCACATCCATGCGCACTTTGTTGGTGGTAAAGAGAAAGATAGCGATCAACAGCAGGGCCAGCACCCAGATGAGTTCGTTATTCACAACGTTTTCCCGGATTATAAAGCGGTGTCTGCGGCCAATCATGCCATAAAAAAGCCCCGGGATGGCGGGGCTAAATCATTAAACAGTTGATTTCTCTCAAGCTGTGCGCAGGCTGACGCGCGCACCCTGGCCGTCGCGTTCAATCACCAGTTGTTCCAGGGAGGTCAGGAGCAGGCCGATCGCCTCTTTCTGCGGCGTTTCCGGCGGCGGATTGACCGCGATGACCGGACAGCCGGCGGCCAGGCCGGCCTGGATGCCGGCGATGGCATCCTCCACGACGATGCAGTCCACCGGCGCAAACCCCAGTTTTTTCGCGCCCAGCAGATAGGCGTCCGGCTGGGGTTTGCCGCGGGCGACCTGCTCGGCGGTGATAAGCCATGCCGGCTGCGGCAGGCGCCCGGCCCGCAGCCGCGCGGTGGCCACCGGCATCGACCCGGAGGTCACGATGGCCCAGGGAATATCCAGCGCGTTGAGCCGGTTAAGCAAATCCACCGCCCCGGGCAGCGCCGTTACCCCGTCGATGCACTCCGCCTCGAACTTTTCCAACGCGCTGAATTCGGACTGGATGCGTTCTTCGCTTTCCCCCGGCATAAAATGGCGCAACGACGTAATAGCCTGTTTGCCGTGGATAAAGTTCAACACCTCGTCGACGGGAACCCCCCGCCGCCTGGCCCAATTTCCCCAGGCTAATTCCACCACCGGCAATGAATCAATCAAGGTTCCATCAAGGTCAAATAAAAAACCTTTACACAGCACAGGCATATCTCCGGGTTAAGCCGTCAGGCATTGATAATTTGCGTAATTTCCACCGCGCTGAGATGATATTGGCGCGGGCAGGATTGCCAGACGGCCAGCATTCGCAGATATTTATCCCACATCTTGGTCTGGGCGTTGAAACCGTGGGTGCCGGAATCAAAGTGAGTGTAGCGTCCCTCGGTAAAGACCATAAAGCGTACATAGCCCAGGTAACGCGCCTCGGTGGCGGCGTCAAAGCCAAGGAACGCCAGGCGACGCTCGTCGATGTCCTGTTTTTCCTTCAGGTTCGACCAGGAGACCTGCAGCGCGTGGTGCAGTTCCATGATATCGATAATCGTGCGGCAGACGTCTTCGCTCAACTGGCCGAAATCACGGTCCAGCTCGCGCATCTGCAGGCCGTAGCCGCGTTCCACAATGGTTTGCTGACGGCGATAGCGTTCGCCGTTGTCCGGGTCCAGCATGGACATCATCTTATACTGGTTGGACAGAATTAACCGTTGGGCGTTTGTCATCTCCATCATCCACTCCTGATTGTATACCGTGGGGCGCCGAACTGTTCGCGCCAATGGCGAGCGCCGCCCCGTGGGTGCCTCTAGTCGTCTGGCGCTAGCATCGCATAATGCGTACGATGGCGGTACCGGAAGCCGGCGCTTTTTTGATTTAAGACAGCAGGTGGCGAAATATCGCCCGTCCGCTGCCCGGGGCGGCGGCTGGCGGACAGCGACATAACGCTTATAAATCGTCCAGGAAGGCTTTATCCAGCAGCTTAAACGCACGCTTAAGCACGTCGGCCAGCATTTGATAGGTCGGCACGCCTTCCACCGGCGCCAGCGCCTGACCCGCCTCGTTAAGCTGATGGCGTACTTCATGGAACCAGTGCAAAAGCGTGGGGGGCAGCGGCGTCACGGAGCGTTTACCCAGCCACCACAGCCCCTGCATCGGCAGGCTGCAGGCAAAGATGGCGGTGGCCACCGCCGGCCCAAGCTGGCCGCCGAGGGCGATTTGCCAGGTCAGGGTAAAGACCGCCACTGCCGGCATGTAGCGCACGGCAAAGCGGGTGGCCGCGATCATGCGGTTTTCAGGAAAAAGCGGCGCCAGGCGTTTCTCGGTCGGCCAGGTTTTCATATAATCTTGTCCGCGCTGGAAAATTTTGTACCAGCTTACCGAACCGGAAGGAATTGTCGCCATAGCGGGCCTCAACTTTACGAATAAAAATTAAAATTTTTGTGCAAAATCACAATCAAATTGTATAACTTTTAAATATATTTTGTCTTTACTACCGGCAATCGTTATCCTTATTGCCGCCTTATGGCTGGCCCCTACGCACCGTTTGCGCCGCCTGAGCAGCACGATTCCGTGTAATGTCGCTACGATTAACCGCGATAAGTAAACACGTGTTTCAAAAAAATGTTTAACTTCAACAGTTTTCGATTTCATGTCAAATAAAACGCACTTTGGCATGATGTTAATCATAAATCTCAACGGCGTAATGCGCTACGCTTTATAGCTGATTGATGATTTATTAACCATGCACAACAAATAGGTACTTCCATGTCGAGTAAGCTAGTACTGGTTCTTAACTGTGGCAGTTCATCCCTAAAATTTGCCATTATCGATGCTGCCAACGGTGAAGAACATCTCTCCGGCCTCGCAGAATGTTTCAACCTGCCGGAAGCGCGCATCAAATGGAAGATGGACGGCGGCAAGCACGAAGCTGCGTTAGGAAACGGCGCCGCGCACAGCGAAGCGTTGAGCTTTATTGTTAATACAATTCTCGCTCAAAAACCAGAATTATCAGCGCAGCTCACCGCAATCGGCCATCGCGTCGTTAATGTTGGCGAAAAGTATACCGCCTCCGCCCTGCTCTCGGACGATGTGCTGCAAGCCATCAAGGATTCCATCCCGTTTGCGCCGCTGCATAATCCGGCCCATATCATCGGCATCAACGAAGCGCTCAAGGCGTTTCCAAAACTGGCCGACAAAAACGTCGCCGTGTTCGATACCGCCTTCCATCAGACCATGCCGGAAGAGTCGTTCCTGTATGCCCTGCCCTATGCGTTATATGAAGAGCACCGCATCCGCCGCTACGGCGCCCACGGCACCAGCCACTACTTTGTGACCCATGAAGCGGCGCGCATGCTGGATAAACCGGTGGAAGACGTCAACCTGATCACCTGCCACCTGGGCAACGGCGGTTCGGTTACCGCAGTGCGCAACGGCAAGAGCGTTGACACCTCCATGGGCCTGACCCCGCTGGAAGGCCTGGTGATGGGCACCCGCAGCGGCGATCTCGATCCCGCCATTATCTTCTTCCTGCATAATGCCATGGGCATGTCGGTTGAACAAATCGATAAACTGCTGACCAAGGAATCCGGCCTGCTGGGCCTGACCGGCGTCACCAGCGATATGCGCTGGGTTATCGACAATTACGATACGAAACCTGAAGCCAAGCGCGCCATGGATGTCTTCTGCCACCGCCTGGCGAAATATATCGGTTCCTATACCGCCCTGATGGACGGTCGCCTGGACGCGGTGATCTTCACCGGCGGCATCGGCGAAAACGCCGCCAAGGTGCGCGAACTGACCCTGGGCAAACTGGCCCTGCTGGGCTTTGAAATCGACCAGAAGCGCAACGAAGCGGCCCGTTTCGGCAACAGCGGCGTGATCACCACCGACGCCAGCCGTCCGGCGATTGTCATCACCACCAATGAAGAACTGGTCATTGCCCAGGATGCCGCCCGTCTGACGGCGTAACAGTATCTCCGTTCCGCCGGACAAGCGCCGGCGGAATACTTGTTTGACTAACGAGCAACCGTTGAAAGAGGTTTAGCCGTGTCCCGTACAATCATGTTGATCCCAACCGGCACCAGTGTCGGCCTGACAAGCATCAGCCTGGGTGTCATTCGCGCCATGGAGCAGAAAGGCGTGCGCCTGAGCGTGTTCAAGCCGATCGCGCAGCCCCGTGCCGGCGATGACGGTCTTGACGCCACCACCAATATTATCCGCGCCAACTCCACCATTCCATCCGCCGAACCGCTGCGCATGAGCTATGTGGAGTCGCTGCTGGGCTCCAACCAGCAAGACGTGCTGATGGAAGAGATCATCGCCCGTTATCATGACAATACCAAAGACGCGGAAGTGGTATTGGTGGAAGGCCTGGTGCCGACCCGTAAACATCAGTTCGCCAACGCGCTGAACTATGAAATCGCCAAGACGCTGAACGCGGAAATCGTCTTTGTGCTGTCGCTCGGCAACGATTCGCCCGATCAGCTGAAGGAACGCATCGAGCTGGCCCGTTCCAGCTTCGGCGGCAGCAAGAATAAAAGCATCGTCGGCGTTATCGTCAATAAACTGAACGCGCCGGTGGACGAACAGGGCCGCACCCGTCCGGACCTGTCGGAAATCTTTGACGACACGCCCAAGGCCAGCGTCGCCAATATCGATCCGAAGCAGCTGTTTGAAAACAGCCCGCTGCCGGTACTGGGTTGCGTACCCTGGAGCTTTGACCTGATTGCCGTGCGCGCCATCGACATGGCCAGGCATTTGGGCGCCACCATTATTAACGAAGGCGATATCCAGACCCGTCGCGTGCGTTCGGTGACCTTCTGCGCGCGCAGCCTGCCGAACATGCTGGAGCATTTCCGCCCGGGTTCGCTGCTGGTGACTTCCGCCGATCGTCCCGACGTGTTGGTTGCCGCCTGTCTGGCGGCCATGAACGGCGTGGAACTGGGCGCCATCCTGCTGACCGGCGGCTATAAGGTGGATGAACGCATCCAACGCCTGTGCGATCGCGCCTTCCTGACCGGCCTGCCGATGTTCACCGTGCAGACCAATACCTGGCAGACCTCGCTCAGCCTGCAGGGCTTTAGCCTTGAAGTGCCGGCCGACGACCATAGCCGGGTGGAAAAAGTGCAGAACTACGTTGCCGGTCATATCGACAACAACTGGATCGAGTCCCTGACCGCCAGCTCCGAGCGTTCGCGTCGCCTGTCGCCGCCGGCGTTCCGTTATCAGCTGACCGAGCTGGCGCGCCAGGCCGGCAAGCGTATCGTGATGCCCGAAGGTGATGAACCCCGTACCGTGAAAGCGGCGGCTATTTGCGCTGAACGCGGCATCGCGCATTGCGTGCTGTTGGGCAATCCGGACGAAATCCATCGCGTTGCCGCCGTGCAGGGCGTGGAATTGGGTAAAGGCATCGAGATTATCGACCCGGAAGTGGCCCGCGAACGTTACGTGGCCCGTCTGGTGGAGCTGCGCAAGAGCAAAGGCATGACCGAAGTGGTCGCGCGCGAGCAGTTGGAAGATAACGTCGTGCTGGGCACCCTGATGCTGGAACAAGGCGAAGTTGACGGCCTGGTATCCGGCGCGGTTCACACCACCGCCAATACCATCCGCCCGCCGCTGCAGTTGATCAAGACCGCGCCGGGCAGTTCGCTGGTGTCCTCGGTGTTCTTTATGCTGCTGCCGGAACAGGTGCTGGTGTATGGCGACTGCGCCATTAATCCGGACCCGACCGCGGAACAACTGGCCGAAATTGCCATTCAGTCCGCTGATTCCGCCGCGGCCTTCGGCATCGAACCGCGTGTGGCGATGATCTCCTACTCCACCGGCACGTCCGGCGCCGGCAGCGATGTGGAAAAAGTGCGTGAAGCCACCCGTCTGGCGCAGGAAAAACGTCCTGACCTGGTGATTGACGGTCCGTTGCAGTACGACGCCGCCATTATGGCCGATGTGGCGCTGTCCAAAGCGCCGAATTCGCCGGTTGCCGGTAAAGCCACCGTGTTCATCTTCCCGGATTTGAACACCGGCAACACCACGTACAAAGCAGTGCAGCGTTCAGCCGATCTGATCTCCATCGGGCCGATGCTGCAAGGGATGCGCAAGCCGGTTAATGACCTGTCGCGCGGCGCGCTGGTGGACGATATCGTTTATACCATCGCCCTGACCGCCATCCAGTCCAAACAGGCTGAAACGGCTAAATAAGCCCGCTGGCCCTGTCAGCAGTAAGCACAACGCCGGCGCAAGCCGGCGTTTTTATTTGTGCGGGTAGCCTTGATACGCCTTGTCTGGGATGGGTGGTTACGCGCCTACCGCGCCAGGGGACTTCGGTCGGGTGGGAAATCCGTGTCCGGTTCCCCTCCTGTTGGCATGCGCTTCCCTTAACACGCCGGGTGTAGGTTCTGCGATCGCGGTCCCGGGTCCTGGCGGGCTATGGGAGTCCTAGGGTCGGGCCCTCTTGGGCATCCGTGAAGGTCAACGTCGCCACGTCGATGTCGCCGGGGTGGGGGTTGCGCTGGCAGCATGCGGGAGATGTAGGTTGCTGTGGCGGGGGTTGCGCTTGCCGTGCGTTCGGCGGTTATATGGAATGCCGGGTGCCGGCAAGCGACAAAGAGAGCCTGTACATAAGATTGTGTAATCGCCTGATTTTGATATGTTCAATCCATCATTAGAATTAGGTGAATTTATGGACGAAAAATTGCTACAGGCTCTCGCAACTGAGCTGGCTAAAAGTCTCAAAACCTCTGAGGATCTGAGCCAATTTGATCGGTTTTTAAAAAAATTAAGTGTTGAGGCTGCCCTTAAAGCTGAACTGACTCACCATTTGGGGTATGAAAAAAATCAGCTCAAATCGGGTCCCAACGCCCGTAACGGTTATTCCTCTAAAACGGTTACCACAGGTGATGGCCCGCTGGAGCTGAGGACACCTCGTGATCGCGAAGGGACCTTCGAGCCCCAACTAGTGAAGAAAAATCAGACCCGTATTACCGGAATGGATGACCAGATCCTGGCGCTTTATGCCAAAGGCATGACCACCCGTGAGATATCGGCGATGTTTAAGGAAATGTACGATGCGGATGTCTCGCCAGCACTGATATCGAAAGTCACTGAGGCGGTTCTGGAGCAGGTCACTGAATGGCAGAATCGCCCACTCGATACGCTCTATCCCATCATTTACCTGGACTGCATCGTGGTAAAAGTTCGCCACGACGGTCGCGTCATCAATAAATCCGTGTATCTGGCGTTGGGAATTAACATTGAAGGCCAAAAGGAACTGCTGGGCATGTGGATGGCAGAGAACGAAGGCGCGAAGTTCTGGCTAAGCGTGTTGACCGAGCTTAAAAACCGGGGATTACAGGATATTTTTATCGCCTGCGTCGATGGCCTGAAAGGCTTTCCTGACGCTATCAATACGGTCTACCCGAGGACCTGCATTCAGCTTTGTATCGTACACATGGTGCGTAACAGCCTGCGCTTTGTCTCCTGGAAAGACGCCAGAGCCGTCATGCGAGACTTGAAGGCAGTGTACCAGGCACCGACGGAGGAAGCGGGACAGCGGGCGCTGGAGACGTTCGCCAGCGTATGGAACTCCCGTTATCCGCAAGTAAGCCGGAGCTGGCAGGCTAACTGGACTAACCTTGCGACATTCTTCGCCTATCCGGAAGACATTCGCAAAGCGATCTACACCACAAACGCCATCGAGTCGCTAAACAGCGTGATCCGACACGCTATTAAAAAACGCAAGGTATTCCCGTCAGACGAATCGGTAAAAAAAGTGGTGTGGCTGGCCATCCAGGCGGCGTCAAAAAAATGGTCGATGCCGGTGAGGGAGTGGAAGATGGCATTGAATCGTTTTAGTATAGAATTTGGAGATCGTTTAGGTGGTCATTTATAAAAAGGCGTTTACACAGATTCCTAAACAGGCTCGACAAAGAGGCCGTACCGCGACGGCCTCCTTGACCTCCGCGCGCCCGGCAGGTCGCGCGTCGCTGCGCGATGCCTTCCGTCGCCCATGCTCCCGTGATGCACCGGCCCGGTTAGCGCGCTTTATGCCGGGGCATATGTCGCTGTTGGTAATGTATTTTTTTAAGCGATAGCGGCGCTGTTGTGTTGGATAGGGTCTGGCGTCGGGATAGGTTAACCTGCTTGCGGGGAGGTTTATGTTGCCGTGGCGGGGGTTTCGCTTGCCGTGTGTTCGGCGGTTATATGGAATGCCGGGTGCCGGCAAGCGACAAGGAGGCCGTACCGCGACGGCCTCCTTGACCTCCGCGCGCCCGGCAGGTCGCGCGTCGCTGCGCGATGCCTTCCGTCGCCCATGCCCCCGTGATGCACCGGCCCGGTTAGCGCTCCCGGCGCCACCGGGCCTTTCGCCGCTCCCGGCGGCTCATGCCGGGGACACAGGCGCCGTCAGCGCGCTTTATGCCGGTCCACATGTCGCTGTTCGCACGGCATATTATGTAGCAATAGTGGCGCTGTTGTTTTGGATAAGGTCTGGCGTCGGAATGCGGTTGACGGTTCTGGAATACAACGGGTATGGAATGTCTCTGGCACAGCGAAAAGTTGGACATGCAGTCATGCAGTCATGCAATAAGACATTCATCATTCAGTTTTAAGTTTTAACAGTAAGCGGTAAGCCATCAGCCATCAAACTGTAAACTTTAGCGCAAAATGTATAATGATACCTTTCCCGGTAAGCGCATACCGCTATGAACCCCAACGCGCTGTTTTTCTCACAGGCGATGGTGTTGACGTGGTGCCGGCATCGAGTGCGCCGGCGGCGCGCAGCGCGGCTGGATGAGCCGCCGGGAGCGGCGAAAGCCCGGATTGCGCTTGGAGCGCATATCGGGCGGTCCAAAAGCCGGGATGCGGCGTTGCCGGGAACCGCGCAGCGGCGCACGATCTGCCGGACGCGCGGAGGTCAAGGAGGCCGTCGCGGTACGGCCTCCTTGTCGCTTGCCGGCACCCGGCATTCCATATAACCGCCGAACGCACGGCAAGCGAAACCTTCGCCACGGCAACATTAATCTCCCCGCACGGCAAGCAAAACCCCCGCCACGGCAACACAAATCGCCCCGCACGGCAAGCGAGACCCACGCCCGATTCAGCCGCCAAGACAGGTATTACCTTTAACATGCCCAGATTAGCCTTGAGGCAGGCAGTTACTCTTCTGCGGTTTTTTGCTCCGGGGCGGAGGGAGGTAAAGGCTTGCCGTGGCTTTGCTGGTTATTGCGGCTCATCCAAAGCGAAAGCGCCTTGAGGGAGTCCGGGGTGAATTCATCGCAGCGGGCGGTGATTTCCTCCGGGCGCAGCCATTTGACCGCCTCCACTTCTTCAGCCTGTAGGGCAAACGGACCGTGGGTGACGCAGCTGAACAGCGCGCCCCAGACCCGGCAATGGTCGTTTTCAAAGTAGAACAGCCCGTGCTCAGCAAACGGCACGCCGGCGATGCCCAGCTCTTCTTCTGCTTCCCGGCGGGCGGAATCAAGCATATTTTCACCGCTTTGCACCACGCCGCCGGCGGTGGCATCCAGATAACCCGGGTAAAAATCCTTGGTGGCGGTACGGCGCTGCACCAGGATATTGCCCATGCCGTCATGGACCACGATGTAGCTGGCGCGGTGCCTGAGACGTTCTGCGCGCATCTGCTGACGGCTGGCCTGGGCGATGACTTCATTCTCTTCGTTGACGATGTCAACCCATTCCACGCCAGCAGCCTGACTCTGTTCCACCATCTTTCGAATCCCTTGTTAACGAGACGCGGGAGAGCCGCGCACCTTAATTGTAATAAAATAAAAAAATTTGCACGAGTGGATCCGTCATAACTTAGTGGTTAATCGCCACTTGCGCAATAGTCTCGCTCGTTTCCAATGACACAACTCGTAATATTTCCTGTTCCAGGAGGCCGTAGCTGGCGGCGAAGCCGCCTTTGGGGAGACTGACCGAGCCGGGATTGAAACACAGGATATCCTCCCGCCGCTCCGCCTGCGGAATATGAGTATGGCCGTAGACCACCACGTCGCCACGCCGCAGCGGGGGATGGCTGGCGGGATTGAAAAGATGCCCGTGGGTGACGAACAGCCGGGTATGATTCTCCAGCAGGACCTGCTGCCAGGGCGCGGTAATGGGAAACGTTAACAGCATTTGATCCACCTCGCTGTCGCAGTTGCCGCGCACCGCGATGATACGATCGGCATAGCCGTTCAGGAGCTCCGCCACCGCCGCCGGCTGGTATTCCTCCGGCAGGGCGTTGCGCGGGCCGTGATAAAGCAAATCGCCCAGCAGCACCAGCCACTGGGCGCCGCTGGCGTCATAGGCCGCCAGCATACGGCGGGTAGCGGCAAGCGAGCCGTGTATATCGGCGGCAAACATCAGTTTCATGGCAGCATCCTCTGGTTGTTCATCATCTCTCAAGCTTAACAAACTTACCGGCGCCGGTAACGGCGCTATGATGCGGCGGCCGGAACGGGTGGTGATTTCAACGGGCATTTGTTCTAGAGTGTCATCACGCGGCTATACATTCACAAGGAGCTTCTATGATTGACCTCTATTACGCGCCCACGCCCAACGGCCATAAAATAACGATTTTCCTGGAAGAAACCGGCCTGCCTTATCAAATCCATCCGATCAATATCTCCGCCAACCAACAGTTCGCGCCGGAATTTCTCACCATCTCGCCCAACAATAAAATACCGGCGATCGTCGACCAGCAACCCGCCGACGGCGGCGCGCCGTTAAGCCTGTTTGAATCCGGGGCGATTTTGCTTTATCTGGCGGATAAAACCGGCCAGCTTATCAGCAAGGATTTCCGCGAGCGCCAGGCCACGCTGCAATGGCTGTTCTGGCAAATGGCGGGTTTTGGCCCCATGCTGGGCCAGAACCACCATTTCAGCCATTACGCGCCCAAGCCGGTGCCTTACGCCATCGAGCGCTACCAGCTTGAGACCGTGCGCCTGTACGGCGTTTTAAACCGGCAACTGGCCCGCCATGCCTATATGGCCGGCGACAACATCAGCATTGCCGATATCGCCACCTATCCCTGGGTCGTTTCCCACGAGCGTCAGCATATCGATTTAGCGGATTTCCCGGCGGTACGGCGCTGGTTCGACAGCATTCGCTCCCGCCCCGCGGTCGAGCGCGCCTATCAGATACCCGCGCAAAAAGCTTAGCCCACGCGCCGCGCCGTCCAGCCGGCGGCGCGGTTTATTTTACCGGTTTAATTGTCAATTTATTGTCAGTTCAGGGGTTTTGTTCACTCATTTTCCCGCAAAAATGGCCTATGCTTGTAACCAAGCTGTTAATTGACGTGCGCATTGCGGGAAGCGAGGGCAAATATGAAAATTTTGATCACCGGCGGAACCGGGCTTATTGGACGGCACCTGATCGCCAGGCTGCTGACATTGTCGCACCAGATCACGGTACTGACCCGCGATCCCCAGCGTGCCCAGCAAAAACTGGGTACCCACGTGACCACCCTGACCACGCTGGCCTCATGTCCCCACCTGGATGCGTTTGACGCGGTATTCAATCTGGCGGGCGAGCCTATTGCCGATAAGCGCTGGACCGAGGAACAAAAAGATCGTCTTTGCCGCAGCCGCTGGGACGTGACCGAACGCCTGAGCCAGCTGATACGCCAGGGGGACGATCCGCCCCGCGTATTTATTTCCGGATCGGCGACGGGTTTTTACGGCAACCAGGATCAGATCCTGGTCACCGAGGACGAACCGCCGGTCGCCGAATTCACCCACACCTTATGTCAGCGCTGGGAAGAGCTGGCGCTGAGCGCGCAAAGTCCGCGCACGCGCGTCTGCCTGTCGCGCACCGGCGTGGTGCTGGCGGCGGACGGCGGCATACTGGGCAAACTGCTGCCGCTGTTTAAACTGGGGCTGGGCGGACCTATCGGCAACGGTCGCCAGTTCCTGTCCTGGATCCATATCGACGACATGGTGGATGCGCTGATCTTCCTGCTGAACACCGACGGGTTAAGCGGCCCGTTCAACCTGGTGGCGCCCTACCCGGTGCATAATGAACAATTCGCCGCCACCCTGGGCGAGGCGCTGCACCGCCCGGCCTTAATGCGCGCTCCGGCGGCGGCGGTAAAGCTGATGATGGGCGAAGGCGCCACGCTGATGCTGGGCGGCCAGCGGGCGGTCCCCAAACGCCTGGAAGCGGCCGGATTTACCTTTCGCTACATGGAGCTCAGGGACGCGCTGGCCGATATCGTTAAAGACGAATAAATCCCGAGCGCCCCATGGCACGGTATGCCCGCCAACACTTATCTCAAAGCAGACGTGTTCAAGGGAGAGCGTGCCAATGGGGTCGAATCGGGCATGATTTTCCCGCCCGACCGAGGCCCCGTGGCATGGTAGGCCCGCCAACACTTATCTCAAAGCAGACGTGTTCAAGGGAGAGCGTGCCTATGGGGTCGAATCGGGCATGATTTTCCCGCCCGACCGAGGCCCCATGGCATGGTAGGCCCGCCAACACTTATCTCAAAGCAGACGTGTTCAAGGGAGAGCGTGCCTATGGGGTCGAATCGGGCGTGGTGTTCCCGCCCGACCGAGGCCCCATGGCATGGTAGGCCCGCCAACACTTATCTCAAAGCAGTCGTGTTCAAGGGAGAGCGTGCCTATGGGGTCGAATCGGGCATGATTTTACCGCCCGACCGAGGCCCCGTGGCATGGTAGGCCCGCCAACACTTATCTCAAAGCAGACGTGTTCAAGGGAGAGCGTGCCTATGGGGTCGGATCGGGCGTGGTTTTCCCGCCCGACCGAGGCCCCATGGCAGGGTAGGCCCGCCAACACCGCTCTCAAAGCAGTCGTGTTCAAGGAAGAGCGCGCCTATTTGAGAGCGCCGGACAAGAATTGCTGCAACCGGGCGCTCTTCGGGCTCCCGAACACATCGGCCGGTGTCCCCTCTTCCTCGATAACCCCCTGGTGCAAAAATATAACGTGATTGGACACATGCCGGGCAAACTCCATCTCATGGGTCACCACCACCATGGTTTTACCCTCTTCCGCCAGCTTCTGCATAATACGCAGCACCTCGCCCACCAGCTCGGGGTCCAGCGCGGAGGTCGGTTCATCAAACAACAGCACATCCGGTTCCATCGCCAACGCGCGCGCAATGGACACCCGCTGCTGCTGGCCGCCGGACAGATTGATTGGATATTTCGCCTGGGCGCGCGCGTCAATGCCCACCTTATCCAGATACAGCACCGCCCGCTCGCGCGCCTCGCTCTTACTTAATCCCAACACCTGCACCGGCGCTTCCATCACGTTTTCCAGCACCGTCATATGGCTCCACAAATTAAAATGCTGGAATACCATGGTCAGCCGGGTCCGCAGCAGCTGCAGCTGTTTTTTATCGAACACTTTCAACTGCCCGTCCCGATCCCGCACCATATGGATATCGATATTATTGACGCTTATCGACCCCTCGCTCGGTTTTTCCAGGAAGTTGATACAGCGTAAAAACGTACTTTTACCCGACCCCGAGGAGCCGATAATGCTGATAACATCCCCCGCGCGCGCCTCCAGCGAAACCCCTTTCAGGACTTCCTGATCGCCGTAGCGCTTGTGCAGCTCCTTAATCAACAGTTTGGTATCTTGCATAGTCATATCCTGCGCGTAATGGGATTATTGCGGCTTAACGTGGCGCAGCCAGCGTTTTTCCGCCCGGCGAAACAGCCCTATCAGCACAAAAGAGATCATCAGGTAAATCACCGCCGCGATACCGAAGGCGTAAAAAGGCTGGTAGGTCGCCGCGTTGATATCGCGTGCAATCTTCAGCACGTCGGGAACCGTGGCGGTAAAGGCCAGGGCGGTGGAGTGCAGCATCAGGATCACCTCGTTACTGTAGGCCGGGATGGCGGTACGCAGCGCGGAGGGCAGGATGATGCAACGGTACAGCTTAAACCAGGTGAACCCATAGGCCCGCGCCGCCTCGATTTCGCCGTGCGGCACCGCGCGAATGGCGCCCGCGAAGATTTCAGTGGTATAGGCGCAGGTATTCAGCGTCAGCGCCAGTATGGTGCAATTCAGGCCGCTGCGAAAAAAAGCGTTAAGCATATCCGTGCCGCGCACAATCTCCAGACTGTACATGCCGGAATAAAATACCAGCAGTTGCACATACAGCGGCGTACCGCGAAAGATATAGGTAAACAGCCAGACCGGGAAACGCACCCAGGGACGCGGGGACACGCGCGCCACCGCCATAAAAACCGCCAGCACCCCGCCGATAACCACGGAAGAAATCAGCAGCCACAGTGTTACCGCCAGTCCGGTAAAACGATAACCGTCGCTCCATAACAAAGCCGGACCATATTGCCGCAGGATCTCAATCATAACTCGGCCTTCTTAACGCCCATGGAATAACGCCGGGTCAGCCATAACAGCACCCCGTTGGACAAGGTGGTGAAAATCAGGTAGACCACCCCCGCCACGATGGCGAAATAAAAGGGTTGATAAGTACCCTTGCCGGCCAGCTGCGTGGCCTTGACCACATCGTTAAGGCCCAGCAGCGAGACCAGCGCCGTGGCCTTGAGAATAACCTGCCAGTTGTTGCCGATACCGGGCAGCGCGAAACGCATCATGGCCGGAAACATGATGCGGCGGAAAATCTGCGCGCCGGAAAAACCAAAGGCGGTGGCCGCTTCTATCTGGCCGCGCGGCACTGCCATAAACGCGCCGCGAAAGGTTTCGGTAAAATAGGCGCCGTAGATAAAACCAAGGGTAATGATGCCGGCCGCCATGGGGTCGATATCAATCTGGTCCATGCCGATGGCTTCGGTCAGGCTGTTCAGGGCGATTTGCAGGCCGTAGAAAATCAGCAGCATCAGCACCAGATCGGGTACGCCGCGAATGAGCGTGGTATAGCCGTCAAAAATGCCTGCCAGGGTACGGCTGCGGGAAAGTTTTGCGCCGGCGCCGATCAGGCCGATGATTACCGAGAGCACCACCGACGTAAGCGCCAGCTCAAGGGTAACCAGGGCACCGTTAATGATGAGTTGCGAATAACCATAAAGCATCGATCATATCCTGTCCTGGCGGAGGATAACAACTATTCGCCCGCGCAAGGCGCGGGCAAACACAAAATGACAGGATTAACCGCCGTACACGTCAAAATCAAAATACTGCTTGGCAAATTTATCGTAGGTCCCGTCTTTGCGCATCTCGGCAAAGGCTTTGTTCAGCGCGGCCTTCAGATCGGTTTCATCTTTACGCAGGCCCATGCCGGTGCCGACGCCGAAGAATTTATCGTCTTTAACCGCCGGACCGGCGAAGACATAGCCTTTACCGGCAGGCTGTTTCAGGAAACCTTCGCTGGCGGCCACTTCATCCTGGAACGCGGCGTCGACACGGCCGGCGGCCAGATCGGCATAGATCAGATCCTGGTTGGCATAGGCGACGACGTCAATGCCCTTCGGCGCCCAGTTGGCGTTGGCATAGGCTTCCTGGGTGGAGCCTTGCAGCACGCCGACGCGTTTACCCTTCAGGGCATCCAGGGTCGGGGTAATGGTGGTGCCGGCCTTGGCGATCAGGCGGGCATTGGCGGCATACAGCTTATCGGTAAAGTCGATTTCCTGTTCGCGTTTTTCAGTAATGGAGAGCGAAGAGATGATCGCGTCGATTTTTTTCGCTTTCAGCGAGGGGATCAGGGCGTCGAAATCACTTTCCACAAAGGTGCATTTAGCCTGGATGCGTTTGCAAAGCTCTTTGGCGAGATCAATATCAAAACCGACCAGTTCGCCGCTGGCATTTTTCGATTCGAACGGCGCATAGGTGGGATCGGTGCCGATTTTAATATTTTTGGGCACGGCGGCATACGCGCTGCCGGCAGCGGCCAGAGCAAATACCAGAGGAAGGACTTTAACCAGCTTATTCATACATTACCCTCGGAATAATTTTAATTAGGCACACACCGTGATGTTTTCAGCGGAATGAGTTGCACTTTTCGTGCCATTTCAGCGCATGTGGCCAATAGCCCGACCACCTGCGCACAAAACCGGCTGACCTGCTTATTTACTACCCGGGCCGGGGCGAACCCGCGCCGTTTCCAGCCTGAGGGCATAGCGTCAGGGCGCGTGCCGCGGGGCGGCTGCACCATAAAAAAACACAGCCTGATCACTATTGGTGCAATGTTATCAGAACGCGCCATCAGGTTGCGTCGCTATGCTGGAAACAACCTATAAAAATGCCGGCGGCTTCACATCCCGCGAATAAATCCGGCAGGATTTTCACCGTCAGTTAGCGCCCTGCCAGCGCTGGAACAGGTCCTGCGGCAGCGCGATATCGAATTGGTCCAGCACCCGGTTGACGGTCTGGTCGACCACGTCGTGCAGGGTGACGGGACGGTGATAAAACGCCGGCACCGGCGGCATGATGACGGCGCCCATTTCCGCGGCGGCGGTCATCAGCCGCAGATGGCCCACGTGCAGCGGCGTTTCGCGCACGCCCAGCACCAGGGTGCGCCGCTCTTTTAACACCACGTCGGCCGCACGCGTGAGCAGGCCGTCGCTGTAGCTGTTGACGATGGCCGACAGGGTTTTCATTGAACAGGGCAGAATCACCATGCCGGCGGTGTGGAAGGAGCCGGAGCTGATATTGGCGGCAATGTCGCGGCAATCGTGGAACTCATCCGCCAGGGCCTGCAAATCGCGCACGCTGTAATCGGTTTCAAGCGCCAGCGTCTGGCGCGCGGCGTTGCTTAGCACCAGATGGGTTTCAATGCCGTCCAGCGCCTTGAGCACCTGCAGCAGCCTGATGCCATAAATGGCGCCGCTGGCGCCGGTAATACCGACGATCAGTCGTTTCATGTCAGTTCTCCCTGTCGCGGACGCCGGATGGATCGGCGCCGCCCATAATAAAAACACCCGGCGCGTGTTACCGCCCGGGTGCATATATCGTCTACCGGTTAACCGCCGGGGGATCGGTGCGGGTTGCGCCCCTCACCCTTCGTTATACATCTCCAGGTTTTCGACTTCGTTTTGGCGCTGGACGGCTTTGACGTCGTCGTTGCGTAACGATTCAAGATAGTCGAGATAACGCTGGTCGACATCCTTGGTGACGTAAATACCGTTAAATACCGAGGATTCAAATTGTACCACATCCGGGTTATCTTCCCGCACCGCCGCCTCGAGGTCGCCGAGGTCCTGGAAGATCAGCGCGTCCGCGCCAATCAGCGCGCGGATTTCGTCCACTTCGCGGCCGTGGGCAATCAGTTCGGTGGCGCTTGGCATATCAATGCCGTAGACATTGGGGAAACGGATTTCCGGCGCCGCGGAGGCCAGGTAGACATTACGCGCCCCGGCTTCGCGCGCCATTTCCACGATCTGTTCGGACGTGGTGCCGCGCACGATGGAGTCGTCCACCAGCAGTACGTTTTTATCGCGGAACTCGGCGCGGTTGGCGTTGAGTTTGCGGCGTACCGATTGGCGGCGCACCTGCTGGCCGGGCATGATAAAGGTACGGCCCACGTAGCGGTTTTTTACAAAACCCTGGCGGTAAGGCAGGTTGAGGATGCGGGCGATTTCGAGCGCGATATCGCAGGATGTTTCCGGGATGGGGATCACCACGTCGATATCCAGGTCTTCCCATTCACGGGCGATTTTTTCGCCCAGTTTTTGCCCCATGCGCACGCGGGCGCTGTAGACCGAAATTTTATCGATAAAGGAATCCGGGCGGGCAAAATAGACATATTCGAACAGGCACGGATGGCTTTGGGGGTTTTCGGCGCACTGGCGGGTGAACAGTTGGCCCGCTTCAGTGATATACACCGCCTCGCCCGGCGCCACGTCGCGCAGGAACTCAAAGTCCAGCGTATCAAGCGCCACGCTTTCGGAAGCCACCATGTATTCGTTGCGTCCGTCGGCGAGGGTGCGCTTGCCGATAACCAGGGGACGGATGCCGTTCGGATCGCGAAACGCAATCAGGCCATGGCCGATAATCATGCCGACCACGGCATAGGCGCCGCGGATCTGCTGGTGGGTGGCCGCAACCGCCGCGAAGATATCATCGGCTTCCAGCGGGTAGTCCGGGAAGCGGTCCAGTTCGCTGGCCAGGATATTCAGCAAGATTTCCGAATCGGACGTGGTATTGATATGCCGGCGTCCTTTTTCGAATAATTTTTTGCGTAATTCGTGGGCGTTGGTCAGGTTGCCGTTATGCGCCAGGGTGATGCCGAACGGGGAATTGACATAGAAGGGTTGCGCCTCGGAGGCGCTGGAACTGCCGGCGGTGGGGTAACGTACATGGCCGATGCCCATGTTCCCCTGCAAACGCTGCATGTGGCGTGCTTCAAATACATCCTTCACCAGGCCATTGGCTTTGCGCAGGCGAAAGCAATCCAATGCATCAATGGTGACGATGCCTGCGGCATCCTGCCCACGGTGCTGGAGCACCGTTAACGCGTCATAAATCGACTGGTTGACCGGCATAAATCCGGCGATACCGACAATACCGCACATAATGTCATTTCCTCATCAGCGTTACCGAAGCGTGAGATGCTTGGGTAAGAAACTCGACGTGCTTTGCAGATAGTCGAAGAACCATCTGATAATACCGCTGAATTGCGGTATAAGCTGGGACTGCTGCCAGTCCGCGCTCTGGGAGAAGCCGGTGAAGGTATCCAGGAAGAATAGCATGGCCGATACGACCAGTATGCCCCTGAGTGCGCCGAAACAGACGCCCAACACGCGGTCGGTGCCGGATAAACCGGTCCGCTCCACCAGAGAGCCAATCACGTAGTTGACGATTGCCCCGACGATCAGGGTAGCCACAAACAGCAAGGCAATCGCGATACCGTTACGAACCAGCTGATCTTCAAAGCGGGTAAAATAGATAGCAAGATAAACATAATAGTGGCTGGCCACAAAAAACGCACATGCCCATGTCACTAATGATAATGCTTCACGTATAAACCCGCGAATCAGACTTATCAGAGCAGAAAATACGATGATGCCAATAATGACGTAATCAACCCAGATCATGCATGCATCCCTTGGTCATCCGCCCCGAAGCTGGTTCGCGGCGAATTCTATCAGAAAACGAAAACGTTTGCGCAGCGGAATTCCTGCCCAAAGTTAAATAAATAACGGCGATTAAAAAAAGCCAATCGCCGCAGGAAGATAGGCCGGCGACGACACGCTCTCCCTTTAACACGCCTTGTGCAAGGACGGTGCTAGCGGGCCTACCGCGCCATGGGGCGCTCGGTCGGGCGGGAAAACCACGCCCGATTCGACCCCATTGGCACGCTCTCCCTTTAACACGCCTTGTGCAAGGACGGTGCTAGCGGGCCTACCGCGCCATGGGGCGCTCGGTCGGGCGGGAAAACCACGCCCGATTCGACCCCATTGGCACGCTCTCCCTTTAACACGCCTTGTGCAAGGACGGTGCTAGCGGGCCTACCGCGCCATGGGGCGCTCGGTCGGGCGGGAAAACCACGCCCGATTCGACCCCATTGGCACGCTCTCCCTTTAACACGCCCTGTGCAAGGACGGTGCTAGCGGGCTTACCGCGCCATGGGGCGCTCGGTCGGGCGGGAAAACCACGCCCGATTCGACCCCATTGGCACGCTCTTCCTTTAACACGCCTTGTGCAAGGACGGTGCTAGCGGGCCTACCGCGCCATGGGGCGCTCGGTCGGGCGGGAACACCACGCCCGATTCGACCCCATTGGCACGCTCTTCCTTTAACACGCCTTGTGCAAGGACGGTGCTAGCGGGCCTACCGCGCCATGGGGCGCTCGGTCGGGCGGGAACACCACGCCCGATTCGACCCCATTGGCACGCTCTCCCTTTAACGCGCCCTGTGCAAGGACGGTGCGAGCGGGCCTGCCGCATATCTATTACCGGGGCTGGTAAGCCCGCAGCTGGCCGCTCAGGCCGCTGAGCTGGTTCATTTCAGGCAGCGAGCTTTGCAGCTTTTGCTTCGATGCGTCCGGCCCGACGAAAATGCGTGTAATCTGCCCCGCCACCGGCGTCGACGGCACGGTATAGACCCGGTAACCGGACAAGCGCAGCTTGCCGACAATTTCAGTTACCTTGGTCGCGTTTTTCAGCGCCCCGAGTTGCACTACCCAGGCTTGTCCCTGTGGCGCCTGTTCCGGGGTTTCCTTTTCCACAGGCTTAGGCGCGGCGACCGGTTTGGCTTCAGGGGCCGCTTCCGTGCGCGGCGCGACGGGTTTGGCCTCGGCGATTTCCGTGCGGGCCTCGGGTTTCGCGGCCGGCTTGGCCGGTTCCATGCGCGGCGCGGGCGCGGCGACGGGTTTGGCTTGCTCAGGTCGCGCGGTGGGTTTGACCGGCTCCTGGCGGGCGGCGGTGGTGGGTTTGGCCGGTGCGGCTTTTACCGTCTCGCGCGGCGGGGCCTTAGGCGCCGCTTTCACCGGCGGCGCGGCTGGCTGCGGGGCATCCGGCGTGTCGGAGTCGTCCGCATCCGGCGCCTGGCTGGCCTGCTCTACCGCCGCCCCCGCGCCTTCCGGCGGCTGGCTGGGCAGGGCCTGGTTGGCCTGCGGCGAGGCATCCGCCTCGTCGCTGTCGCCGGGTTTAGGCACCAGGGGAATAGCGGCAAACTCGTCCTGGTAGTGCTTTTTTTTGCCATCCAGCAGCCCGGGCAGGACAATAACCCCCAAGGCGACGATGATGATGGTTCCCACCAAGCGGTTTTGAAACTTACTCGCCACGTTCTTTCTCCGGGTCTGTTATCGCAACGATCGGCGCCACGGTATGAAATGAACCAAACACCAGCACGCAGTCATCGGCGTCGGCATCCTGCAACGCCTGTCGCCAGGCCGAGGCCACATCGTCAAATTGCCGGGCATGATCGAGATGGGCCGCCAGCTGCGCCGCGGTGGCGCCGCGCGCGTCAATCAGGGTGGCGCAATACCATTCAGCCACCTGCCCGCGCAGGCAGCCCAGGGTGCCGGCAATATCCTTGTCGGCCAGCATGCCCACCACGGCGCGCACTTTCCCCCGGATTTTCAGGGTTGCCAGCCGTTGCGCCAGATACCCGGCGGCGTGTGGATTATGCGCCACATCCAGGATGCGCAGCGGCCGTTGGCCGACGACCTGGAAACGGCCCGGCAGGGACGCCTCGGCGAGTCCCCGGCGGATGGCCTGGTCGGAGACCGGCAGGGGAAAACGCCGGAGCGCCGCAAGGGCGGTGGCGGCATTTTCCAGCGGAATCAGCGGCAGCGGCAATCCGGTCAGCGCCGACTGCTGGTCGCGCCAGTCCCAGGTATCGCCGTCCCGGCTGAAGCGCCAGTCGCGATCGCGGCAGTACAGCAGCGCGCCCACGGCGAGCGCCGTGCTGTCGATTGAGGCGGGTCGATCCGGTTCGCCGACCACAGCCGGGCGGCCCGCCCGCAGGATACCGGCTTTTTCCCGGCCGATACTCTCGCGATCCGGCCCCAGCAGTTCGGTATGATCAAGGGCGATGCTGGTGATCACCGCCACATCGGCATCAACGATATTGGTGGCATCCAGCCGCCCGCCCAGGCCGACCTCGAGCACCGCCACGTCCAGCCGTGCCTGCTTGAACAGCCAAAAGGCCGCCAGGGTGCCGAACTCGAAATAACTTAGGGAAGTGGCGCCGCGCCCCGCTTCAACCGCCGCCATGGCCGCGCTGTGCTGCGCCTCGGGCAGTTCCCGCCCCTGGATGCGCACCCGTTCGGTATAATGCAGCAGATGGGGAGAGCTGTAGACGCCGACCTTGAATCCCGCGGCCAGCAATACCGCCTCGATCAGCCGGCAGGTGGTGCCTTTGCCATTGGTGCCCGCGACGGTAATAACCCGGGGGGCGGGACGCAGCAGGGCCATATCGGCGGCGACCAGGCCTACCCGATCCAGGCCGAGGTCGATGGTCTTGGCGTGCAGGCGTTCAAGATAATGCAGCCACGCCGCCAGCGGCGAGGTGGCTTGTGGAGCAACAAGGTTTTCCATAGGCCCCGTCCTCAGACTTCGTCCGGACGCTCTTCGTGGATCGTCTCAGGCCTCGCCTCATGGGAATGTTCCGCTTCCGGCTGCGGCCTGCCGGTCATTTTGGCCAGCAGTCCCGCCAGTTTAAGGCGCATCTCCGGCCGGCGGATAATCATATCAATGGCGCCTTTCTCCAGCAGGAATTCGCTGCGCTGGAACCCGGCCGGCAGTTTTTCCCGTACCGTTTGTTCAATGACGCGCGGCCCGGCAAAACCTATCAGCGCCTTGGGTTCGGCGATATTCAAATCGCCGAGCATGGCGAGACTTGCGGATACGCCGCCCATGGTCGGATCGGTAAGCACCGAAATATAAGGCAAACGGCGCGCGCGCAGCTTCGCCAGCGCGGCGCTGGTTTTCGCCATCTGCATCAGCGATATCAGCGCTTCCTGCATACGGGCGCCGCCGCTGGCGGAAAAGCAGACCAGCGGGCATTCGTCTTCCAGCGCCTGCTCGACGGCACGGACGAAACGCGCCCCGACCACCGACGACATAGAGCCGCCGATAAAGGCGAATTCAAAAGACGCCGCGACCACCGGCATAGCGTATAGGGTGCCTTTCATTACCACCAGCGCGTCTTTTTCATCGGTGGCCTTTTGCGCCGCCGCCAGGCGGTCTTTGTATTTTTTCGAGTCCTTGAACTTCAGGATATCCCGGGGTTCCAGCTCGCTGCCCAGCTCCACCTCGCTGCCTTTATCCAAAAAGGCATGCAGGCGGGCGCGGGCGGTCATGCGCATATGATGATCGCATTTGGGGCAGACCTCGAGGTTGCGCTCAAGCTCGGCACGGTAGAGTACCTGCCCGCAGCTATCACACTTGGTCCATACGCCTTCGGGGATATTCGCCCTGCGCGCCGGGGTGATAGTGCTCTTGTTAAGTATTCGTTCAATCCAGCTCATCGATAACCTTTCTGTTTGAACCTGGCAAGCGCCAGTCCGCTATTCATACCTTGGCCGCGGCGCGGCAGGACGTCCGTCGTTGTCTTGCCGCCGCCTTATTCAACGCGCCTGGACGGCGCGATGAAGAGCCTTTGAAAATGTCGCCCATTAAACCATAACCGCCAACGAGTTGGGATAGAAAACTCTGCCCGTCGCTCACAAATCATCCATGGCGCGGACAAATCCCGCGCGTTTATCTGCGGGCGGCGGCGCGCCTGTGGCGCCATACCTCAATCACCCCGGGCAGGATAGACAGCAGAATGATGGCGACAATCAATAATTTCAAGTTTTCCTGCACCACCGGCAGATCGCCGAACAGATAACCGGAATAGGTAAACAGGACTACCCATATGACGCCGCCGGTAATATTGAACAGGGCGAAATGGCGATAGGACATATGTCCCATGCCGGCGACGAAGGGCGCGAACGTCCTGACAATCGGCACAAACCGGGCCAGGATAATGGTTTTACCACCGTGACGCGCGTAGAACTGGTGGGTCTTGTCCAGGTAGCTGCGGCGGAAAATCCTGGAATGGGGATTACTGAACAGTTTTTCACCGAACAGCCGCCCGATGGTGTAGTTGACCGCATCGCCCAATATCGCGGCGGCGGCCATCAGCAGCGCCATCAGATGCACATCCAGGCTGTTGCTCGGCAAAGCCGCCAGCGCGCCCGCGACAAACAGCAGCGAATCGCCGGGCAGGAAGGGCGTCACCACCAGACCGGTTTCACAAAACAGAATGAGAAACAGGATGGCGTAGACCCAGATGCCGTACTGCGCCACCAATTCCGCCAGATGGACGTCAATATGCAGAATAAAATCAATAATAAATCTTATAAATTCCATGTTCAGAATTCCGGAAGCGCAAATGATATGTTCAGTACCGTCAATCCAGCAGGAATAACGGTCCCATGGGAGGATACGGCAAATCGAACTGGCCAGGGTAGTCCACCGCCACCAGATAAAGCCCTTCCGCCCTGGCAGTAGCGGCGGCCAGGGCGCGATCCCGTGCTTCCAGTAATTCGTTCATCCACTCCAGCGGACGGTTGCCGCAGCCTATTTCCATCAGGCTGCCCACGATATTACGCACCATATGATGCAGGAAAGCGTTGGCCTTGATATCCACCACGATATAAGCGCCGTGGCGCGTGACCTGCAGATGTTTTAGATTGCGCCAGGGCGTGCGCGACTGGCACTGCAGGGCGCGGAACGATGTAAAATCATGTTCGCCCAGCAGACATTGCCCCGCCCGCTCCATGATATCCGCATCCAGCTGATGGTAATAATGCGTCACGCCCCGGGATAAAATTGCCGGGCGATAAGGATGATTATAGATAATATAGCGGTAACGACGCGCCGTGGCGCTAAAACGCGCGTGAAATTCGCCCGCGACGGCGCGGACCCAGCGCACCGCCACGTCCGGCGGCAGGTTGGCGTTAACGCCCAGGGTCCAGGCGGAGTCTTCGCGCCGCGCGCCGGTGTCGAAATGCACCACCTGGCCGGTGGCGTGCACGCCCGCGTCGGTACGCCCGGCGCACTGCACCGCGATCGGCTCGTTGGCGACTTTGGATAAGGCCTGCTCCAGGCAAGACTGGACGCTGACGACTTCCGACTGGCGCTGCCAGCCGTAGAAACGGCTGCCGTCATATTCAATGCCCAGCGCTATCCTGGACGTTGCCGGCTGACCGGCGAATACTTCCCGGGACATTAATAAAAGTACTCCGCCACCAGCAGCTCCGCGGTCAGCAACGCCATCAGCGCGCCGCCGAAGCGGACATTATCCGCCACCGACCAGAATTGCAGCAGATCCGGCATGCCGTAATCGTTGCGCAGGCAGCCGATGCTAAGGTGCGCCTGTCCCGAGGCATCCTCCACCTGGGTGGGATACTCCCCTTCCTCGCTGACATTGATGCTTTCGCCCGCCGTTAACGCGTCGCGCGCTTCCTCAGGGCCCATCGGCCGCTGGGTTTCCAGATGCACCATCTGGGCGTGGCCGTAAAATACCGGGGCCTGGACGCTGCTGACCGCAATCGGCAATCCCTCGTCCTGCAGAACCTTGCGCACTTCATCCACCAGGCGCCGCTCAACCTGGACGCTGCCCAGTTCGTCCGCCACCAGAGGCAACATATTAAACGCCAACTGGCGGCTGAAGAAGCCCGGCTCGGTGGGCAGGCCGTTCAGCAGCCTGGCGCTTTGGCCCGCCAACGCGTCCACCGCCGCCTTGCCCTGGCCGGAAGCGGAGAGCAGGTTGACGACATGCAGCCGGGCGATGCCGGCCAGGTCGGTAAGCGGCCTCACCGCCAGCAGCAGTTGGCTGGTCAGGCTGTCGGCGACCGCCACCAGGTTGCGGTTGCGATAATCCGCCAGCACCGCGTCATTGACGCCGGGCACCACCAGCGGCACGTCCGGCTCCAGTGCGAACAGGCCGCTGGAATCGATAACCACGCAGCCCGCGGCGGCGGCGGGTTCAGCATAAAGCGCGCTGGCGCCGCTGCCCGCCACGAAAAAGGCCAGTTGCGCCTGAGTCCAGTCAAACTGCGCGGCGTCGGCGACCAGGATGCTTTTGCCGTCGTAACGCAGGGTTTCACCGGCGCTGCGCTCGCTGGCCAGTAAAAACAGTTCACCTACCGGGAACTGCCGCTCTTGCAGCAATTCCAGCAGCGCCGTACCGACCGCGCCTGTTGCGCCCAAAAGGGCGATATTCCAGCCGTCAGACATAACAACTCTCCAAAGCAATGCATCATCGGGGCGGGGAGGCAGAGCCTGCCCGCGCAATAAGGTTATACCCGCCATACTTCACGTTAGGGTATAGGTACGGTCGGGTGTCTAGCGGGCGCCGGCCAGCAGGGCGTTAAAACCGAGTTCGCGCAGCGTCGCCGCCGCCGCGGCGTCATCGCTTTCAACACACAGCGACGACCATTCGCGTCGGTCATGGTACTGCCTGCGCAGCCGGTCGAATTCTCCCGGCATGGCCGCCACCCGGCGCAGGGACGCATCATCGCGGCGCACATCATACACCAGATGGACCAACTGGCGGAGCATCGCCTCGTCAAGGCCGCCGTGTAACCGTACCCGCTCTACCGACGGCCGGGGCAACAGCTCGCCGAGCGGCGCCCGCAGCGGCGTGCCGAGAAAAGCGCTGTATGCCTCGAAAACCTGGGTGGTGCCGCGCGCCTTGCCTTCGAGCGTATAGCCGGCAATATGCGGCGTGCCGATATCGACACGAGACAGCAGCGATGGCGACAGCGCCGGCTCCGGTTCCCAGACGTCAAGCACGGCGCGCATTTTTTTCCCGTGCTCCAGGGCGGCCAGCAGCGCGGCGTTATCCACCACCGCGCCGCGGCAGGCATTGATTAAAATACGGCCGTCGGGCAGCGCCGCCAGCAGTTCCGCATCCACCTGATGCCAGGTGCGATAAGGCCCGGACATGTTCAGGGGGGTATGGAACGTCAGCACGTCCGCCTCGCGCACCAGGGTTGCCAGCGGATGGAAATCCCCGTCATCGCCCCGATCGGCGCGCGGGGGATCGCACAGCAGGGTGCGGATGCCCAGCGCCTTAAGGCGGCGATCGAGCCGCCCACCCACGTTGCCTGCGCCGATAATGCCGACGGTTTTATCACGCAGGGAAAAGCCGTCGCGCTCCGCCAGCATCAGCAGGGAGGAAAAGACATACTCCACCACCGCGACGGCATTACAACCCGGCGCGGCGGAAAAAGCGATGCCGGCCTGCTCCAGCCAGGCTTCATCCACATGATCGGTGCCCGCGGTCGCCGTGCCGACGAATTTCACGCCGCTGCCGGCCAGGAGCCCGGCGTTAACCTGAGTGACCGAGCGCACCATCAGCGCATCGGCGCCCGCAAGCGCTGCGGCCGACAGCTGGCGTCCGGCAACCGGCACGACCTCGCCCAACCGGCTGAACAATTCGTGGGCATAGGGCATGTTTTCATCGACCAGTATTTTCACATCCGACTCCGGAAGCCAGCGGCCTGCGTGTTAAAAAGGGGGAATATTTTGCCACCGAACGGGGAAAAATCCCAATGCTATCGCGCACGGGATTGGCACAACATATTAATACCGTATTATTATTGCCCGCTTATGTTTAGGATGCCCTAAGAAAATCCCTTTTATCCGCCAGGCTACCCTGAGCACCATATCATGGCGGATTGACGTTAAAAGGACCGTCGCATGACTATTTTTTATCCCCTGCTGGCCGTGCTGATCTGGTCGGTCAACGCCATCGTCAGCAAAATGTCCGCCAGCGCCATCGACCCGGCGGCGATTTCCTTTTACCGTTGGCTGGTGGCCCTGGTGATACTGACGCCCTTTGTCCTGCCCGGCGTGCTGCGCAACCGCCGCGTCGTGCGCGCCCAGGGCTGGCGCCTGCTGGTGCTTGGCCTGCTGGGCATGGTGTTGTACCAAAGCCTGGCTTATTATGCCGCGCACAGCGTGAGCGCACTGTTTATGGGGATACTGAATTCGCTGATTCCGCTGCTGACGGTGCTATTGAGTATCCTGCTGCTGCGCGCCGTGCCGACGCTGGGCGTCTTGCTGGGCACCCTGCTCTCGTTCGGCGGCCTGGTCTGGCTGGTCAGCGCGGGGCATCCGCGGGTGCTGCTGAGCCACGGCATGGGCGGCGGCGAGCTGATGATGATAGGCGCATCCGCGTCCTATGCCCTGTACGGGGTACTGACCCGGCGCTGGACGATACCGCTGCCCAATTGGCAATCGCTTTATATCCAGGTGGCGTTCGGCGTGCTGCTCCTGCTGCCGGGGTTCCTGCTGGCGCCGGACGTTGGCCTGACCGCGCGCAATATTCCGCTGGTGATCTTTGCCGGTATCGCCGCGTCCCTGATCGCGCCTTACCTGTGGATCCAGGGGGTAATGCGGCTGGGTGCCAATACCGCGTCGATATTCATGAACCTGGCGCCGCTGTTTACCGCCGCCATCGCGGTACTTTTTTTACATGAGCGACTGCACAGCTATCACGTCGTCGGCGGTGGGATTACACTGTTGGGAGTTATATTGGCACAACGGCTGCGCATTCCCCTGATACGCAGACCAGGTAAAGAGCAGAAAATGCCTTCCTGACGCGTGCCGCTACCGCAAGCCACGGCGGCTTGTTATCATTCGCCGCATTGTTGATCTGAGCGCACGATGCCATAACGCAGTTGCTATGGCCGGGCTGGACGACAGCGCCCTATGCTAAAGGATGAGTCATATGCAACCTGTAAGTGGCCCCGGTACACCTTTACAGGGCGATCCGCCCCATGGCGCCGCGGGCAGCGCACCTTTAGGGCCGGAGAGTGAAAAGCCGCTGACCACGGCGCAACGCACCGCCCTGGAGCGTCTGATTATCAAGATCATGGCGTTAAGCAACAGCAAGGCCCCGGAGATCTGGGCCGCATTGCGCCATCAATTGAATATCGCCAACGACGGCGAGCTGACGGCGGGCCATTTCCAGCCCGCCGAACAGCTGCTGCAAACCAGGCTGGGCCAGGCACAGCAAACCCACGCCGGGCGCCAGCTTATGCAACAGCTCACCGAACTGCTGCCCCAGGGTAACAACCGCCAGGCGGTCAGTGATTTTATTCGCCGGGAATATGGCCATACCGTGCTAAGCCAGCTTGGCCCCGAGCAGTTGCTGCAGGTGGTGGCGTTACTGCAAAACGGCCAGCTGAATATCCCGCAGCCGCAGCAGTCCGCCATTACCGATCGCACGCTGTTGCCGGCCGAACATCATGCCCTGAACCAGCAGATTACCCGCCTGGCGGCGGTCACCGGCGAATCCCCGGCGGAAATCTGGCAAAGCGTGATGACCATGATGGGCCTGAAAGCGGGCGATCCTATCCCGGCACGTCATTTCCAGCTGCTGATGCAATTTCTGCAGGGACATATGACGCTGTCGCAGCAGGCCTCCCCTACCCTGGCATCGGTGCAGGCCACCCTGAAACAGCCGACCAATAGCGATGAACAGCAGGCGATAGAAGCGTACTGCCAACAGCATTTCAACGCGCTGCCCCAGAGCGTGCTGACGCCGGCGCAGGTGGGCGCGGTAATGCAGTTCCTGTTTATCTATCGCCTTACCCGCACGCAAAGCCAGCATCAAACCCCCGACCCCCGTCTGCTGCAGCCGGCCATGAGCCCGCTTATCGCCACCGAACCGATGACGCCGGCGGCAAAAACCATCCGCTCGCGCTGGATCATGGCGATTGCCGTGGCCGGGGTTCTGTTGCTGATCTGGATCCTGATCTGAGCTGATTGGCCGACAAAAAAACCATCCTGCATGCGGACACGCCGGCAGGATGGTTTTTTAATTACGGTTAGGGAGAGGATATTCCCGCATGCCCGATAGGCGTTGCCTGACGCACGCCCAAGGGCATCGGCCCGTTAGAGATACTTGCGCATGACCAGGGTGGCGTTGGTGCCGCCGAACCCGAAACTGTTGGTCATTACCGTGGTCAGCCGCCGCTCGGTGGGTACGGTGATGACATTCATGCCTTCGGCCTGCGGATCGAGCTCATCGATATTAATGCTCGGCGCGATGAAGTTATGCTCCAGCATCAGCAGGGTATAGATGGTTTCATGCACCCCCGCCGCGCCCAGGGAGTGGCCGGTCATGGCTTTGGTGGAGGAAAACGCCGGCTGCTGGCTGCCGAAGGTTTCACGGATGGCCCACAGTTCCTTGACATCGCCCACCGGCGTGGAGGTGCCGTGTACGTTAAGGTAATCGATCGGGGTATCGACGTCTTTCAGCGCCATCTGCATGCAGCGGATAGCCCCTTCCCCGGAAGGCGCCACCATGTCGGCGCCGTCGGAGTTGGCGCCGTACCCGATAATTTCGCCATAGATATGCGCGCCGCGCGCCAGCGCGTGTTCCAATTCTTCCACCACGACGATACCGCCGCCGCCGGCGATGACGAAACCGTCGCGGTTGACGTCATAGGTACGGGACGCCCTGGCCGGGGTCTCGTTGTAGCGGGTAGACAGCGCGCCCATGGCGTCGAATTCGCAGGCCATTTCCCAGCACAATTCCTCGCCGCCGCCGGCAAACACCACGTCCTGCTTGCCCAGTTGGATCATTTCCACCGCGTTGCCGATACAGTGCGCGGAGGTGGAGCAGGCGGAGCTGATGGAATAGTTGACGCCACGGATTTTAAACGGCGTCGCCAGGCAGGCGGACACGCCGGAAGCCATGGCCTTGGTGACCATATAGGGGCCGACGCCGCGCAGGCCGCGCGCACGCATGCCGTCGGAACCGGCAACCTGGTTGCGCGGCGAGCCGCCGCCGGAACCGACGATGAGGCCGGTGCGATCGTTGGAAACCTGCTCGGGGCTTAGCCCGGAATCCTGGATAGCCTGCTCCATGGAAAGGTAGGCATAAATGGAGGCATCACTCATGAAGCGCGCAATTTTACGATCGATCAGCCCGTTAGTATCAAGTTTAATATCCCCCCACACATGGCTGCGCATACCGGAATCTTTCAATTCCTGGGAAAAAGTGATTCCGGAGCGGCCTTGTTGCAGAGATGCCAGGACTTCTTTCTGGTCATTACCAATACTCGATAAGATCCCCAGGCCGGTAATCACTGCACGTTTCATTTAATACCTCTTGTATTTATATATAAGATTCTGTGACGCACTTTAGCGTACAGTTGTACGCTGAACAAGTCCGATCAGACGAAGTTTGCAAAATTTGCGCCGCAAAGCACACCTCGTTAAAATCTCAACATTTCTTGACAAAAGAGCCTTACGCCGTGAATCGCGCGCCTATCTGCAACGCCATCCTTAATTGGAATGAAGACGGTACACCTGTATCCCGACAGTTTGATGACATCTACTTTTCCAGCCAGGATGGACTGGAAGAAACCCGCTATGTTTTTTTAGCCGGCAACGGACTGCCGGAGCGGTTTGCACAACATACGCGGGCATCGTTGGTGGTGGCGGAAACCGGCTTCGGCACCGGACTTAACTTTCTGGCGCTGTGGCAGGCCTTTGACCAGTTCAGACGGCGGCGGCCCGACGCGCCGCTGCGACGCCTGCACTTTATCAGCTTCGAGCAGTTCCCCCTGAAAATCGAGGATATGGCGCAGGCCCACGCGCGCTGGCCGGAGCTGGCCAGCTATGCCGCCGGGCTGCGCAGCCTTTGGCCGTTGCCGACGCCCGGTTGCCACCGGCTGATCCTGGCGGACGGCGCCGTCACGCTGGATTTATGGTACGGCGAGATCAACGCGTTGCTGCCGCTTCTGGACGACAGCCTGTCCGGCCGGGTGGATGCGTGGTTCCTGGACGGCTTCGCCCCGGCGAAAAACGCCGGCATGTGGAGCGAAGCCTTGTTTCATGCCATGGTGCGATTCGCCGCGCCGCAGGGGACCTTCGCCACCTTTACCGCCGCGGGATTTGTGCGGCGCGGCCTGCGCCAGGCGGGATTTACCGTCCTTAAGCCGCCGGGTTTCGGCCGCAAGCGGGAAATGCTGGCCGGCAGCCTGGCCGCGCCGCTGGCGACAGCGCCGCGCGCGCCCTGGTACGTCCGGCGCCCCGCGCGCGACCCGCTTGAGGTGGCGATTATCGGCGGGGGAATTGCCGGCGCCCTGGCGGCGGAGGCCCTGCAGCGCCGCGGGTCGCGGGTGACTCTTTATTGCGCCGATAGCGGCCCGGCCCAGGGGGCGTCAGGCAATCGCCAGGGCGCCTTATATCCACTGCTGAATAATGAGGATGACGAGCTGGCGCAGTTTTTTGCCATCGCTTTTCCTTTCGCGCACCACTATTACCAGGAGTGCGCACGCCAGGGGGTCATCTTTGAGCACCAGTGGTGCGGCGTCACGCAACTGGCCTATGACGACCGATCCCGGCGCAAGCTGCGGCAAATCCTGGCCACGGACTGGCCCGCGCAGCTCATCAGCGCGGTGGCCTGCGAAGACATGCCCGCGCTGACCGGGCTTGCCACCGGCAGCGGCGGGGTCACCTATCCGCTGGGAGGCTGGCTCAACCCCGCCCAATTCACCGCCGGCATCATCGCGCGCGCGCAGTCCCGCGGCATGGCGGTGCACTACGGCCATGAGGTGCGGGGATTAAACGCCGGCGCGGACGATTGGTTGCTGGATTTCGGCGCGGGGCGCCAGGCCCGCCATGCCACGGTGGTGCTGGCCGCCGGGCACCGCATGCTGCAATGGCCGATTACCGCCCCGCTGCCGTTGACCAGCGTGCGCGGGCAGGTCAGCTATGTTCCCGACCAGCCGGCACTGCGGACCTTGAAGCAGGTGCTGTGTTATGACGGTTACCTGACGCCCGCAAGCCCCGGCTTTCGCACCCACTGCCTGGGCGCCAGCGCCCGGCGCGACGACGAGGACATGACTTACCGCCCCGATGAGCAGCGGGCCAACCGCGACCGGTTAATCGCCTCCCTGCCCGGGCAATCCTGGGCACAGTACGTTGATGTCAGCGCCGGCGAGGCACGCGCCAGCATACGCAGCAGCGCCAGGGATCATCTGCCCATGCTGGGCGGCGTGCCGGATTTTGCCGCCACCCAACGCGCGTATGGCGATCTGCCCGGACGCCTGCTGGCCGGCGAGGCGGTGGCGGACGCGCCGGTGTATGCAAATCTGTTTATGCTGGGCGGCCTGGGGTCGCGCGGTTTATGCACCGCCCCCTTGGCGGCGGAGATCCTGGCCGGCCAGATATTCGGCGAGCCACTGCCGCTGAGCCTGGCGCAGTCGGCGGCATTAAGTCCCAATCGTTTTTGGCTGCGTAAAGTGTTAAAGGGGCGGCCGCTCTGACGCCTGTTCAGAATACCATATTCACCCTGCCCCACAGGGTCCTGCCCGGCTCGGTAATCGGCCTATCGGCCGTGTAGCCGAAGCCGCTGTTGCCCGCCAGGTTGAGGTGCTCGCTGTAGCGCTTGTCGAGGATATTGTCGACGCCGCTGCTGAGCTTGATGCCTTTGGTTAACCTGTAGGCCACATTGGCCGACAGGACGCCGAAGCCGGGGCTGGCGGCAAAATCCTTACCCGCCGCATTGCCCTGGTTGGCGGCGATGCGGCGCTGGGCGCTGACCACGCGCCATAGCGCGGTACTGCTAAAGCGTTGCCGTTCATAGGTCAGGCCGGCACGGGCGTCCAGCGGCGGCATCTGCGGCAACGGACGCCCGTCGCGGGTATTTTTGCCCCACGACCCGGCAAGGCTGGCGTCGGTTTTCCAGTGTTCGGCCAGCCGATACCCCATGCCCAGCTCCGCGCCCATGATATGGGCGCTGATATTGACCGCCTGGCTGCCGTAGGCATTGTTCGGGTCGTATTTGACTAAAATAAAATCATCCACCCGTCCGGCATAACCGGACAGCCACCCGTTAAAACCGCCATTCACGTAGTGCCAGCCGGCATCGATCTGGGTGGTTTTTTCACTTTTCAGCGCGGCAAAGGGATCGGATCCCGGCCGCGGTCCGGCTTTGGGTTTGAATAATTCCCAATAATCCGGAAAACGTTCGGTATAACCTATGCCCGCATACCACAGCAGCGGCGCGCTCAGCTGCTGCTCGTAACGGATAAAGCCCGCGGGCAGGATTGCGGCGCGCGACCGCGACCCCGTATCATCATATTTGTCCGCCAGGCTGCGATCGAGGCGCGCGCCGCCGATAATACGGTTATGCCCGGAGGCATGCCAGGTCAGCTCGCTGAACACGCCGTAATCCTGAAAAAGCGCATCCCGGTCCCAGCCGGTGCTTTTTTTGACGCGATGCGTGTTGGTTTGCATGTCCGCGCCGGACTGCAGCTGGAAATCGGTCCACAGCCAGGTGCCGGCGGCGCGCCCCCCCAGGGTGCGGCGATCCGGGTTACTGCGCCGGGCGGCGTTTGGCGGCCCCTGGCGTGCGCGCATCTTGCAGCAGCCGGCGGCGGCCGGCTGCTGCACGGGAGAGCGCAGGCTGGTGTTGTCCATGACATGATTGGCATAGCTGTAGTAGAGCTGGGCCTCGACCCGGTCCAGCACATCACCGATACCGGTTTTCTCAAAGCGCGCGCCCAGGCTTTCGCGTTTGATTTGCGCGCCGTCCATGCCCCGGCCCGCATAACTGGCCTCGCCGTTGCCGCGGCCCATGGTCAGCTCCATCCGGGTGGCGTCATCCGGCGTCCAGCCCAGCGCCAGATCGCCGTTCCATTTATCCCAGCGCGAGGGCACGCGCCGTCCCGCGCCGTCGCGATAGTCGCCGGCGCGGGACTGGTTGGCGGACAGTTGCATATAGCCCAGCGCATTGCCCACGGCGGCCTGGACAGTTTCATCCCGGCGCCCGTTGGATCCCGCCAGCAGGCCAAGCTGGGTTTTTACGCCGGCCTTATCGAAATGCGGAAAGACGCGTTCGAAACGCAGGGTGCCCGCCGAGGAGCCCGGCCCCCACAGAACGGTTTGCGGGCCTTTGACCAGGGTCAGGACATCATAGCTTTCCGGGGAGATATAGGCGGTCGGCGCATCCATGCGGCTTGGGCAGGTACCGAGGATTTCCGCGCCGTCGGCGAGTATTTTCAGCCTGGATCCGAACATGCCGCGAAAAACCGGATCGCCGTTGGTGCCGCCGTTGCGGATCTGGGCGAAGCCGGGAATGGTTTTAAGGTAACCGGCGCCATCGCTGGCCGGCAACGGCTGGCGCGGCGTCTTGGGGGACGTGACGACGGTCAGCGGGGAATGCAATGGCGCGGTTACCGTTATCACATCGCTGTCGGCGATGACCGGCGGCGCGGCGGCGGACGGCGCGGGCACAGTATGGGCGACGGCGTGGTGGGCCGCCACCAGGGTAAATAACGGTATCAGGCCGGTCAGACGGCGCGGCGGACAGGTGTCTTTAGGGTGTATGGGGTAGCCAGACATCATCGTTCCTTGTGATTGAGTTTCTGCTTCCTGATAAGACGGAGGTAAGGGTGCTACCGGCGCGGACGGCCAGGCCTGTCAATGTCCGGCGGAAGGGGATGGCGCGTTGGCGTGATTCAGGGGGGAACGGGTATGTGCCGGCGGTACGCGCGGCAGGGATACACGGGCGTTCACGCGGCGAGCCGCAGGAAATAACGCCGCAAATGCTACTGTAACAAGGTCTGTAAATTGGCGCCATCAGCCTGAAAAACGTCCATCACGTTAATGCGGGATTGTACGTGATAGGCCAGGATGGCGTGTGATAACTTAAATTTCGTTTATCGTTGGTACGGCTTTGGCCTGTTCATACAGCCGGTGCCACATGCCCAGCACCAGTACCTGATCCGGCGGCGACAGTTCACCATTGCCGATAGCCTTGGCCAGGCAGGCCTGTACCCGATCGTGCAGCGCTTCAAGGGTATGCTCGTTATTTTCCTCCGCTTCGGCGACCGCCAGCGTCAGGTGGCCGCGCAAATAGCCGCCGGCAAATAATTCATCGTCGGTGGCGTGCTCCACCATATCGTCAATTAACGCCAGGATACGCGTTTCAAAAGTTACGATCATCGAATGTCCTCATTCATTATGCAACGTCGGGGCGGCATCTATCGCGACCGGGGAACGGAACTGGCTCCGCGTTAACGGCGGGGTATGGTAAAACGCATGCAACGCCTGGATAAAACAGGCCGCACGGTCAGGAATACCCTGGTCGAGATAGCGGATGACCTGCCCATGCACCAAGCGCTGGAACGCGATACGGTCCGGCTCGCTATCGCCATTGAGATTATCGCAGCTGACATTGAAGGGAAACCCCGCCGCCGCACAAAATAGCCATTCCAGGGCCTGGGGCTTGATTTCCACCTGCTCGAACTGGCGCTGCGTGGTGTCGTCGCGCCCGTCCGGGCAGTACCAATAGCCAAAATCCACCATTAGCCGGCGCCTGGCGCCGGCGATACACCAATGGGAGATTTCATGCATGGCGCTGGCGTAATAGCCATGGGCAAAAACAATGCGGTGAAAAGGCAGATCCCCATCGGCCGGCAGGTAAATGGGTTCGTCATCGCCCCTGATTAGCCGGGTGTTAAGCGTGTCGGCAAAACAGCCGTCGAACAAGGCGATCAGGTGCTGAACATCATGGGTTTCGCTAGACATAATCTCGGTTCGGTTATCACAATGAAGACAGCCAGAGCGCAATCGCCGCGCCATGGCTATCGTACAAAAGTTTCAGGCTCATCAGGAGCGATACCACCACGATGGTCGGGCGTATCAGCCGTTGCCCCTTGGTCAGCACCATGCGGGCGCCCATGCGCGCGCCCAGGATTTGCCCGGCCAGCATGACGACGCCCACGCTCCACACCACCTTGCCGGCAAAGATAAACAGCAGCAGTCCGCCCAGATTGGAGGTGAAGTTAAGCACCTTGGCATGGGCCGTGGATTTCGCCAGGTTAAAGCCGCACAGCGTCACGTAGGCCAGCGCATAAAAAGAGCCGGCGCCGGGGCCGAAAAACCCGTCATAAAAGCCGACGCCACACCCGGCCACCAGCGCAAACGGCCAGGCGGACAGGCGGCGCTTGCGATCGTCCTCGCCGATATGCGGCATCAGCAGAAAATACAAGCCGATGCCTATCACCAGCAGCGGCAATACCTGGCGCAACAGGTCGGCGCGCAGATGCTGGATCAGTATCGCGCCGGTCATCGAGCCGATAAACGTCATGGCGATGGTCAGCTTCTGGTTGCCGATATCCACCGCCCGCTGGCGCACAAAATAAAGACTGGCGGAGAAGGAACCGCCCACCGACTGCAGTTTGTTGGTGCCCAGCGTCTGCGCCGGCGACAATCCCGCCGCCAGCAGCACCGGCAGGGTAATTAACCCGCCGCCGCCGGCAATGGAGTCGATAAACCCCGCCAGCATGCTGACGAAAAACAACAAGGCAAACACCAGCGGGGAAACCGCTAACCAATCCATGAATGAATCCAGTGGTAAAAAACCCATACCCGCCCGGCATGAAGCCGGGCGGCGCCAACCGGCGCCCGTGCCGGACGCTCCCCGGCCCGCGGCGGCATCGGTTATTGCGTGATCAGATGGCGATCCAATAGCGCCTGACAGGATGCCGGCAGCGGCGGCGGCGTTTTTTTCACCGGCGGCACGCCCGGTTTCGGCGGCAGGAACCAGCTGTCGAGCTCGGCGCCGCAGCCGTCGCCGGCGGGCGGCGGCGCCTGCTCACGGCATTCCAGGCTGTCGGCGGGACAGCGCAGGCGCACGTGCATATGGGCGCGATGGCCAAACCACGGGCGTACCTTGGCCAGCCAGCCGCGATCATCGCCCGCCACCCGGCACAGCTGCTTTTTAATCGCCGGGCTGACAAAAATCCGCGTGACCTCGCTGTCTTCGGCGGCCAGTTTGATCAGCATCGCGGTTTGCGGCTGCCATACCGCCGGATTAACATCGCGGCCGTTAGCCGTCACCAGATCCAGGGGCTGCGGTTTGAGCAACTGCTGCGCCGTCCAGCGCTGGCGCGGCAGCTGCAGCCAGATATCCACGTCCAGGCCCGACTGATGGCTGGCGTGGCCGCTGCCGAAACGGCCGCCCGCGGGCATGGCCATATCGCCCACCAGCAGCACGTCGCCCAGGTTGAGATGGCGGATCTGATTGCTCAGGCGCAGGATAAACATCAGCAGATCGGGATGGCCGTAAAAGCGCCGCTGGTCCGGGCGCAAGACCTGGTAGTTGGCCGCCTGCAGCTGCAGCGGCTGCGCGCCGATAATGCAGCCGTTGGCGAACTCGCCGATGGCCTGCGCCGGTCCGGGAACCGGATGATTGATGCTCTGCCACGGCGTTGGCGCCGCAAACACCTGGACGGAGGCCAGGGCCAGTAATCCGACTATCCATTGCCGCATCATATTACCACTGAGGAAGGGTTGAGTTGACATCGCCGCACTGCGCGCGCTGGCGCAGGAAGTGGTCCATTAATACCATCGCCATCATCGCCTCGGCGATGGGCACCGCCCGGATGCCCACGCAGGGGTCATGGCGGCCGCGCGTCACCATTTCCACCTGCTCGCCGGCGCGGTTAATGGTCTGGCCAGGCACCATGATGCTGGAAGTGGGTTTCAGTGCCAGATGGGCGAGTATCGCCTGGCCGCTGCTGATGCCCCCCAATACGCCGCCGGCATGGTTGCTGGTAAATCCCCGCGGCGTGATTTCGTCGCGGTTTTCACTTCCCCGCTTGGCCACCACCGCAAAGCCGTCGCCGATTTCCACGCCCTTCACCGCGTTAATGCTCATGAGGGCATGGGCCAAATCGGCGTCCAGACGGTCGAACACCGGCTCGCCGAGGCCCGCGGGCACATGCTCCGCCACCACCGTGACTTTGGCGCCGATGGAGTCGCCCTCTTTCTTCAGGGCGCGCATCAGTTCGTCCAACGCCTCCAGCCGGTCCGGATCGGGACAGAAAAACGGATTTTGCCCGACCTGGTCCCAATCTTTCAGCTCGCAGGCGATGTCGCCCATCTGCGCCAGGTAGCCGCGCACCGTCACGCCGAATTTTTGCGCCAGGTATTTTTTAGCAATCGCACCCGCCGCCACCCGCATGGCGGTTTCCCGCGCCGACGAGCGGCCGCCGCCGCGATAATCGCGCACGCCGTATTTCACCTCGTAGGTGTAATCGGCATGGCCGGGACGGAAGACATCCTTGATGGCGCTGTAGTCCTGCGAGCGCTGATCGGTGTTTTCAATCAACAGGCCGATGCTGGTGCCGGTCGTCACCCCCTCGAACACGCCGGACAGGATCTTCACCTGATCCGCCTCGCGCCGCTGGGTGGTATAGCGCGAGGTGCCGGGCTTGCGCCGGTCCAGATCCTGCTGCAGGTCTGCCTCGGTCAGGGGCAGGCCCGGCGGCACGCCGTCGACGACGCACCCCAGCGCCACCCCATGGGATTCACCGAAGGTGGTGACGCGAAATAATTGGCCGATACTATTCCCTGCCATCAGGACGCCTCTCTCAATGTGTTAACACGCATACCGGTTAATCCTGGAATATTGTAAAGCAATCGCTGCAGGCCACAAGCTGTTCGCGGGTCAGTGAGAATACCCCCTCGCCGCCGTGGTCAAACGTCAGCCAGTTAAACGGGACGTCGGGGAACTGCTCGATCAGATGCACCATGCTGTTGCCCACTTCGCAGATCAGCACGCCGTCGTCATTCAGGTACTGCGGCGCGCAGGCCAGGATGCGGCGCACCAGCTTCAGGCCGTCGCGGCCCGCCGCCAGCCCCAGCACCGGCTCGGCGTGGAACTCCTGCGGCAGGTCGTTCATATCCTCTTCATCCACATAAGGAGGATTGGTGACAATCAGATCGTAGCGCAGGGCCGGCAGTTCGCGAAACAGATCGGAACGCAGCGGCGTGACCCGTTCGTCGAGTCCATACGCCTGGATATTGTGCTCGGCCACCGCCAGAACGTCGGCGGAAATATCCACCGCGTCCACTTCCGCCTCCGGAAAGGCAAAGGCGCTGGCAATGGCGATACAGCCGCTGCCGGTGCACATATCCAGGATATGGCCGGGCGGATGCGGCAGCAGGTCGCGGTAGCGATCGTCGATAAGCTCGCCGATGGGCGAACGGGGGATCAGCACCCGTTCATCCACATAGAATTCCAGGCCGCAAAACCAGGCTTTGTTGGTAAGGTAAGGCACCGGGATACGTTCATTTATCCGGCGCACCACCCGCTCCACGATGCGGTAGCGCTCGCTGGACGTCAGCCGCGACCCATACATGTCCTTCGGCAGGTCCAGCGGCAGGAACAGGCTGGGCAATACCAGCTGCAACGCCTCGTCCCAGGGATTGTCGGTGCCGTGACCGTAGAAAATCTGCGCGGCGTTAAAACGGCTGACCGTCCAGCGCAGCAGATCCTGAATACTGTGCAGTTCGGCGACGGCCTCATCCACAAAAATTTTGTCCAATTATTTCACCCCAGGGCATGATGCGGTTCTAAGGACATAGTTTGCCATGAAGCGCACGACAAAGCAGCAGGCATCGCCCCGTCATGCCGCGTGATGGCCGACATTTTTTACCGCTGGGGGAAAATGGCGCCGGAAATGGAAAATTTCGCCGGAAAATGACAAGACGGGGTAAACTTGCATAAAAGCAGCAAACGCAGAGCAGGGAATGAAAAAAAGATACCAACTGGCCGATGAAGAACGCCATCTGTTCCGGGAATCCATCGCCGGTACGCGCCCGTTGCGCCAAGATACCGTCAAGCCCCCCAAGCCGCGCCGCAGCAGGGCCGTCCTGCCCGCCCGGCGCTTGATGCAGGAACAGGTGGACGCCAGTTTTTATTTTTCCGATGAGTTCCAGCCGTTGCTGGACAGTGAAGGGCCGGCGCGTTATGTACGCCCGGACGCCAGTCCCTATGAGGTGAAAAAACTGCGGCGCGGGGATTATACCCCCGAGCTGTTCCTCGACCTGCACGGGCTGACCCAGGCGCAGGCCAAAGAGGAACTGGGGGCGTTGATTGCCGCCTGCCGGCGGGAACATGTGCACTGCGCCTGCGTCATGCACGGCCACGGTAAACATATCCTGAAACAGCAAACGCCGTTATGGCTGGCCCAGCACCCCGATGTGCTGGGCTTCCACCAGGCGCCGAAAAACTTCGGCGGCGACGCGGCGCTGCTGGTCCTGATTGAACTTAGCGCATAACGCGCCTTAGACTTTCACCAGCAATTGCGCCGGGCTGACCTGCCACTCCAGTTTGCCCTGGCCGCTTTCGCCCTCCAGGGTGACGCAGGCCACCGCCGAGGTGGCGAACATCGGCGCCTGCTCGTCGGGGCATAAATCAGCGACCAGGTAGCCCACCAGCGGCAGATGGGAAACGATCAGCACCGATCCCAGACCTTCATTCGCCAGCGCCTGCAGATAACAACACACCAGGTCGACGTCGCCGCCCGGCGTGAGTTCGGGCAGGCTTTCCTCGCCGTCCGGCAACACCAGTTCGTCACGCAGCACGTCCAGCGTTTGCCGGGCGCGCAGATAAGGACTGACCAACACACGATCGGTATCGAGGATCCTGGTACTTAACCAACATGCCATCAGGCGTGATTCATCACGACCGCGAACTGTCAGAGGCCTTTCCGCATCACTGGCCGCTTCGAGCTGAGCGTCGCCGTGCCGCATAATTAAAACTTGCATAGTGCACCGTTGTTGTTTGACAAAAACGCGAAAGATAAACGCAACGACCGGGCCTTTGCGCTCGAAATCGCGTAAATAAAACGCTGCTTTTTACATCAATACCCGCCATGGAGTCAACACATGGACGTTAATTGATCCTCCGCCGGGCTTTTCCATAGGGGAAAAACCCGCAGCAGACTGAGGCTATTAGCGTATGACAACTATTACCGGTAAAGGTGCAGGCTAAGTAACATATTTACGAATATCCCCCGGAGAGTGGCCGGAACCGGTAATTCAGCAAGCGGCCACGGGCCAATCCGCTCATAAGCTTAATATTGGCATGACGGCACGAAAAATAAAGCGTAGCGCCAGGGAACACTACGTCTGGAACGACGCCGCGGGCGCCGGCCCAGGGTAAAGTAAGCCATAATTGCGCGCCCGGGCGCGATAACGACAAGGACGGATAGGGTTATGGCGCCGGTATAATCTTGCCCATGGGTCATCAAACGCAGGCCCGGTCACGGGCCTGTCATGAGCGGATTAACGCAAACCGAGCTGGAAAATCAGCGTTTCAGCCTGGCAGCTGAAGGTAAAATCAGCGTTTAGCTCAACGCCGCCCTTAACGGGTTCGATGCGGCTGCTGATGTCGCAGGGATCGGATTCCACCGCGCGCGCTTTTTCCGTCAGCATCGCCAGCATGGCTTCCGCTTCCTGGCGCTGTTCAAACACCTTGCTGAACGACGCCGTGCAGTCTTCGTTATCAATGATAGTGCCGACATCGACACAGCAACAGGCGGCGGTTTCTTCAGCACTGCATTTGTTAATAGAGTGAGTCATTGCAATCTTCTCCACAGGATTTACCTGTTTGACAATAATAAGCCGTTCAAAAGTATCTACGGCTTATCATACTCCTGTACACCCAACGTTGATAGGGCCGGCTCCGCCGGCTATTGCGAATCGATATCCTTCAGATCGCCCTGTATCGCCTGGGCGTTGGGGTTTTCCTGCGGTTTCAGCCGGCCGCCGCTGGCCAGGAAATCATGCCGCTGGAAATAGGCGGCGCGCACCAGCGCATAAGGATCGGCGGAATTGCGCAACAGGCTGTCGGAGTCCAGCAGCTGCGCGCGGGTTTCCACGCCTTCGAATACCCATTTACCGGCGGACATCCACCAGGTGAGATAACTTAACACCGGATAGAAGTTGTCCACCGCCCCGCCCAGATCCTCGCGCGGGGTAAAGCTGCCGTAACCCGGCAGCACTACATAAGGACCGTAGCCGACGCCATAGGTGCCAAGGGTACTGCCGAACCGGCGCGGTTGTTCCTTAGCCAGCTTGGGATTGGCCATGGACGCCACGTCGATCAGGCCGCCCATCCCCAACAGGGTATTGAGGAAAAAACGGTTGAAGTGGATCATGGCTTCATAGGGCTTGCCGATGGCGAAATAGTTGACCATGGAGGCCGGTTCTTCAAGGTTGCTCAGAAAATTACCCAGGCCGTTGCGCGCGGGCTTGGGCACGTAATCGCGCCAGGCCACCGCCACAGGACGCACCACGTACGGATCCAGGACATTGTAGTTAAAATCAAACATCGTACGGTTAAACCCTTCCAGAGGGTCCGAACGCTGCTGTGAAGACGGATCGGTTTTATCGCTGGCGCATCCCAGAAGCAATACGCTGGCCAGCGCCAAACCTGACAGGCGGTAATTCATCATTCAACTCCATTTATTATTGTTATGCCGGCCGCTAGGGCATGTGTTGATCTATGCGCACGGCGATCCGGCCGGTGCCGCTGAAATCCTGCAACGCGCTCTCGCCAAACCAGTCGCCGGGCCTGGCGTCGGCGCCACCGTCACGGGCAATCCTCACCCGTACCTTTACCTGTCGCTGGGCGGAAAGCAAACGCTCCGGCAACATGGCATTGCTGTCATCCAGCGTTAACGATAACGGAAAGCGGCTCAATGGCAAAGTTTTAACCGCAACCGGTACCGGACTTTTTCCGTCGGTGACCGAAATAAACAGCGTTCCCTGTGCCGGCGGTTTATCGTCCAGGGCCGGCGCCAAAGTAACATCCACGGTAAGTTTCGCCGTCTCCTGGCCTGACAACGCGCGCGCCTGGTTAATCACGCGCCTGATGGCGTCGCCATGGGCATCGCCCGCGGGCAGCAGGGTCAATACCTGGCGCCACAGGCTTATCGCCTGCGCGTAGTCGCCTTGTTGATACAGGCCGACCGCCAGCAGGTTAAGCGCCGTGATGTTGCCCGGCTGCCGTTTGAGCAGCGCGCGCAGCAGGCTGTCGCCTTCCTGGTTGTCGCCCGCGTCGGCGGACCGGGTCAATACCCCGGCGTAATCGAGCGTAATCGCGTCATCGTCCGGGGCCAGACGATGGGCGCGTTCAAACGCCTGGGTGGCCATGGCCGCATCATTCATTACCACGCCGATGCGCCCGAGGATCAGCCAATCCTGGGTCTGTTGCGGATGTTCGCGCAGCGAGGCGCGCAGCCCGACCGCAAACCGCGCCAGCTCCTGCGCCGACAGCTGGCTGGCATGCGGGTCCATAATGCGCGCCCGCAGCGCCGGCATCTCCGCCACCGTCTGCTGCCAGCGCCATACCTGGAACGCGCCGCCGGTCCAGGCGTAAAACGCCAGGGTAACCAGCACCAGAGCCGCCGCGCCCGGGATCAGGACCCACGCGCCCAGCGGCGGTCTGGCCGGCGCCGGCGCCACGGGGATATCCGACAACAGGTTTTGCTGCAGCTCCTCAATATGCAGGGTGCGCTCAGCCACCACGCCCTGCGCCTCATCCTGGGCCAGTTCATCCAGCCGGTGCGTAAAAAACGCCTGGTTCAGGCTGTCGCGGGTTATCGCGCCGCCTTGCCGGCGGTAGCGCAGCGCCGGCAGCACAAACAGCGCACAGGCCAGCGTCAGCAGTAGGGTAAAGGTCATGCCGGCTATTATCATGGCTGTTCCCGATTGGTTTTTTCCAGCAACCGCGCCAGACGCTGCCGTTCTTCGCTGGATAGCGGACTGCGCCCGCCACGCCGGGACGCGCGCAGCACCACGGTCAAACCGCCGGCGATCACCACCGCGAGCGGCCCGAGCCACAAAAAAACCGTCAGTGGATTAAGGGGCGGCACATAAGTCACGAAATTACCGTAGCGCGCCACCATGTAAGCGATGATCTGCTCCTTGCTCCTGCCCTGCATCATCAGCTGATAGACCTTGGCGCGCATATCGGCGGCAATAATCGCATTGGAGTCGGCGATACTGTTGTTCTGGCACTTCGGGCAGCGCAGTTGCTGGGTCAGTTCCCGGTATTGCTGCTCCTGCGCCACACTGTTGAACTGCCGGGTATCTATCGCCGCACCGGCGCTAAAACCCAGGCAAAGGCACAGCAACAACATAATGCATTTTATCGCCATGCTCATGTCCCCTTGGCGTATTGCTGGTACAAGGGCAGCACCTCGCGCCGCCAGACGTCGGCATTCAGATCGCCCGCGTGGCGATAGCGTATTATCCCCCGGCCGTCGATGAGAAACGTTTCCGGCGCGCCATAGACGCCCAGGTCCAGCCCCAGCATGCCGTCGCCGTCGTACAGGCTCAGCGTGTAGGGATTACCCAGCGTATTCAGCCAGTTAACCGCTTTGAGGCGATCGTCTTTGTAATTCAGGCCCACCACCCTGACCCCCTGGGCCGCCAGGGTATTGAGGAACTGGTGCTCGGCCCGGCAGGTGGGACACCAGGTGGCCCAGACGTTAAGCAGCATCGGCCGCCCGTCGCGCAGTACCGAGCGATCGTAGGTCCTGGCGGGATCGTCAAGGGACGCCAGCCGGAAATCCGGCACCGGCTTGCCGATCAGCGCCGATTCCAGCAGCGTGGGATCATCGCCATGGGCATTGCGTGACAATTGCACGATAAAGGCGACGGCCAGCAGCAGGAACAACACCAGCGGAATATACAGCAGCTTTTTTTTCATAGTGGCACCCGACGTGCGGCCCGGCGGGCTTTTTTGTCGGCCCGGTAACGGGGGTCGGCCAGGCAGCACAGGCCGCCGGCCACCATAAACAGACCGCCCAGCCATATCCAGCGGACAAAGGGTTTATAATAGAGCCTGACCGCCCAGGCGCCGTCATCCATCTTCTCGCCCAGCGCGGCATACAAGTCGCGGGTCAACCCACCGCTGATGGCCGCCTCGGTCATCACCGTGCGGCTGACGCTGTAAAAGCGCTTTTCCGCCCGGAGCATGGCTTCCGGGTGGTTATGGCGCGTCACGTCAAACACCGCCGCGGCGCCGGTATAATTAGGGCCGCGCAAATCCTCCACGGCGCGGAAGACGAAGTGATACGCCTTGATGTCCACGCTGTCGCCGGTTTTCATGCGCACATCGCGCTCCAGGCTATAGTTCTGGCTGAAGGTGATGCCGATAACCGTCACCGCCACGCCAAGATGGCCGAGCACCATGCCCCAATGGCTACGGGTAAGATGGGCCAGCCCGCGGATAAAGCGGTGGCGATGGGTGGCGCGCTCGTGCACCTCCATCAGCGTCAGGATAATCACCCACAGCGACATCATCAGACCCACCACCGTCATGGCCTCGATCTCATCGCCCATCAGCCGGGGCAGCAGGATGGAAAGCGCCAGCGTGGCCGCCATGGCCAGCGCCAGGCGTTTAATCAGCGTTTTCGCCTCGTCCCGGCGCCAGCGGATTAACGGCCCGATACCGAGCAACAGGGCAAACGGCGCCATCAGCCAGGTAAACATACTGTTGAAAAAAGGCTCGCCGATGGAGATGCTGCCCATGCCGAGCTGTTTATGGATAAGCGGCAGCAACGTGCCGAGCAACACCACCAGCATCGCGGCCATCAGCAGCACGTTGTTGCCCAGCAGGAAGGTCTCGCGGGAGAAAACCTCGTGCTGCGCGCGGCTCCTTACCTTGCCGCCCTTGATGGCGTACAGCAGCAGCGAACCGCCGATCACCAGAATCAGGAACGCCAGGATAAACATGCCGCGCGCCGGGTCCGAGGCAAACGAATGCACCGACACCAATACCCCGGAACGCACCAGAAAGGTCCCCAGCAGGCACAGGGAAAAGGAGGCGATGGCCAGCAGCACCGTCCAGGATTTGAAGGTGCCGCGTTTTTCGGTCACCGCCAGAGAGTGCAGCAGCGCCGTACCGGCAAGCCAGGGCATAAACGAGGCGTTTTCCACCGGATCCCAAAACCACCAGCCGCCCCAGCCCAGTTCATAATAGGCCCAGGCGGACCCCAGCACGATGCCCAGCGTCAGGAAAATCCAGGCCGCCTGGGTCCAGGGACGGGACCAGCGGGCCCAGGCGGTATCCAGCCGGCCGGCAATCAGCGAGGCGATGGCGAACGAGAACGCCACCGAGAAACCCACATACCCCATATACAGCAGCGGCGGATGAAAAATCAGGCCGATATCCTGTAGCACCGGGTTTAAATCATGCCCGTCGATGGGAATATCCGGCAGGGTACGCGCAAACGGGTTGGACGTGAGCAAAATAAACGCCAGAAATCCGCTGTTGATCATGCCCATCACCGACAGCACCCGGGCGACGGCCTCATCAGGCATGCTGCGGCTGAACAGCGCCACCGCCAGCGTCCAGCAACTGAGCAACAGCACCCACAGCAGCAGCGATCCCTCATGGGCGCCCCAGGTGGCGGCGACCCGGTAATACACCGGCAGCGCGGTATTGGAATTATTCACGACATAAGCCACGGAAAAATCATTGACCACGAACGCATAGACCAGACAGGCAAAGGCGCCGGCGATGGACGCAAACACACCGTAGGACAACGGTCTGGCCACCGCCATCAGCCTGGCGTCCTGCCGCGAGGCGCCCCAGAGCGGATACACCGCCAGCAACAGCGCCAGGCCGATAGCCAGGCACAGCAGGAAATTACCGAGTTCCGGCATCATGGCTGTTCCTTAGACGGCGCGGCCCGGGCCGTATCCTGCCCGGGGTAGGGTATTTCGCCGCGCGCCAGGCGTTGCGTCCGGTCCTGGGGTTGGCCAGTCATGCCGGCCTGCACTGCGCCTTCGGCCATGGCGCGTTGACCGGCGGGCCGAGAATGGGTTTTCATCGCATCCTTCACTTCGGGCGGGGTATAGTTTTCATCATGTTTGGCCAGGACTTCACGCGCCTGGACCAGATTGCCCGCGCCCAGCACGCCCTGCGCCACCACGCCCTGCCCTTCGCGAAACAGATCCGGCAAAATGCCGTCATAGGTGACCGGTACGGAGCCGACGGCGTCATAGATCCTGAAGGTGACCTTCAGGGTATGGGCATCGCGCTTTACCGATCCCGGCATGACCATGCCGCCGATGCGCAGGCGCTGCCCGATATGCGGCAACTCCTGCCGCTCGCCCTTGCCCTCGAGGATCTCGCGCGGCGTATAGAACAAATCGATATTGGAACTGAGCGCGTAGAGCACCAGCGTGACTATCAGCGCGGCGCCCATCAGCATCACGACGGCCAGGTAAAGACGGCTTTTACGGCGCGGCGTCATCGGGCATCCCCCCGACGCGCGGACGGATCGGCCGGCGCGCCGCCACGGCGCATACGCAGGGCGCGCGCCTGCTGCCTGCGGATAGCGTCGAGCAGCTGTTGCCGCCGCCACAGGGTATGGGCTATCAATCCGGCCAGCGACGCCAGGGTAACCGCTACCGCCAGCCAGACGTAGAAACCATAGCCGCCCATGGCGAAAAACGCCGTCCAGGAGGTGAAAGCCGGGCTCACGATCGCCGCGCCTTATCAGCCAGCGCCACCGCCCACGGGCGATGACGGTCCTGTTGCAATATCAGGTTGCGTAAACGCATCAGCGTCAGGGTGGCGAAAAACAGCAGGTAACCGAAGATCGCCCAGCGCAGCGGAGTGCGCATGCTGGGATCAATGCTTTGTTGCATATTGGTCGAGCCTTGATGCAGGGTATTCCACCACTGCACAGAGTAATGAATAATCGGGATATTGACCACGCCCACCAGGATCAGGATGCCGGCGGCGCGCCCGGCCAGGCGCCGATCTTCAAACGCGTTGTACAGCGCCATAACGCCGAGGTAGAGAAACAGCAATACCAGCTCCGAGGTCAGCCGGGCGTCCCATACCCACCAGGTACCCCACATGGGTTTGCCCCAGGCGGAGCCGGTAACCAGCGCGATAAAGGTAAACGCCGCCCCCACCGGCGCCATGGCCGCCGCCGCCAAATCGGCCATCTTCATCTGCCAGACCAGGCCGATAAACGCGGCAACGGCCATCGCGGCATAGATACCCATGGACCACATGGCGGCGGGCACATGGATATACATGATGCGGACACTATCGCCCTGCTGATAGTCCGGCGGGGCGAAACCGAATCCCCAGCCCCAGCCGAGCAACAGCGTCGCCGCGCTCGCCAGCGCCAGAACCGGTATCAGCCGGCCGCACAGCTGGTACAGCCGCTCCGGCTTCGCCCACAAATGTAGTGTCTTCCACATTATTGTTTTGCTCACAGTAAAAATACATAACACGGCCTGTTCTTGCCGGCAGGCCGCAGGTTATTGCAGACTCACGCGCAGCGCGGCGGCGGCAGCGAAAGGCGCCAGCAGCGCGCTTCCCGCCAGCAGGGCGCCGAGGATCGCCAGATAGCCGTCAAAGGGCAGCCCCTGCGCGGCGTTATCCAGCGCGGCGGTGGCAAATATCAGTACCGGTATAAATAATGGCAGCAAGAGCAGGCTTAGCAGCACCCCGCCTTTACGCAATCCCAGGGTCAGGCCGGCGCCGATAGCGCCGATCAGGCTCAGGGTGGGCGTTCCCAGTAATAACGACAGCGCCATTGCCTGCCAGGTGTGGCGGTCCAGCGCCAGGAACAGGGCCACCAGCGGCGATAGCAGCAGCAGCGGCAACCCGGTGACCAGCCAATGCGCGCAAACCTTGCCCATTACCACCAGCGGCAGCGGCAGCGGCGACAGCAGCAACTGCTCAAGCGTGCCGTCATGAAAATCATCGCGGAACAACCGCTCCAGCGACAGCAGGCAAGCCAGCAAAGCCGCCACCCAGATGACGCCCGGCGCGATCCGCCGCAACAGCTGCGGTTCCGGCCCCACCCCCAGCGGGAATAACGTAATCACGATCAGGAAAAACCACAGCGGATTCACGATATCGGCGCGGTTGCGCAAGGCCAGCCGCAGCTCGCGGCGCACAATCAGCCAGAACATGGCGCCGCCTCCCCCTGCCCTGCGCCCAGGGCCATTTTGCGCACCCGCGCTTGCGTGTCCGGCAGCGCCTGATGGGTGGTCAGCAGCACGCTGCCCCGCGCGTCGGCGTGCGCGGCAAACAACGACATCAGCTGCGCCACGCCTTGTTGATCGATGGCGGTCAGCGGTTCATCCAGGATCCACAGCATCGCGGAGCTCAGCCACAAACGGGCCAGCGCGATACGGCGCTGCTGGCCCGCGGACAACCCCGTCGCGGGCAGGTCCTCGTAGCCCGACAACCCCACATGCTCCAACGCCCGCCACAGGTCCGCCTCATTGCGTCCGCCGCCGCCCAGCGCCTGGAAGAACGCCAGGTTTTCCAGCGGCGTCAGGGACAAATTAATCCCGGATAGATGGCCGATAAAAAGCATCTCGCGGTGATACAACCCGCGCTCGCGGCGAATCGGTTGCTGCCGCCAGCTGACCTGGCCCTCGTCCGGCTGCGCCAGCCCGGCCAGGATCCGCAGTAAAGAGGTTTTACCGGCGCCGTTGGCGCCCTCGACCTGGACAATGTCGCCGGGGGAAATGCGGAAGCTCAATCCGGAAAACAACACGCGATCATCACGAATACAGGACAGGTTGTTTGCTTCCAGCATCAGAAACCCAATTCATCATTAATTGTATGGCGATCATAGCATAGGCGACTATCGCAGCGCTGTTCATCGCCATTGCATTCTTTTTCGGTCCAAGAAGGATTGTATTAGATCAATAAAACGCAACAAATACCAGCAAAGTTAAAATTTTGTTACGTATTGCCCCCCGCTGGTGACAATTCTACCGGCGACTCCGCCGACCCGGCGGACTTCTTTTAGCGCCGCCGGAACAAAATACCGCTACGCTTATTGATTAACAGCGAATGTATTAATAACCCGACGGATACGGATGAGGAATGCGGATGAGCGAGACCAACAAACATGATGATCCCGGCGTCGCCGTGGAGAGTGACGAGCATGACGCCAATACCGATATCGAGGTGAAAGAACAGAATCTTCCTTCGCGCGCCGCCGCCATACATGAAATGATCCGCGAAGAGGGTGAAAAGGAGCTGGAACGCGACGGCCAGGCGCTGCTGTGGTCGGCGGTGGCCGCCGGCCTGTCGATGGGCGCGTCGCTGATGGCCAAGGGTATCCTGCATGCCCATCTGCCCGAGGGCGCCGCGGGCTTTTTGCTGGAAAACCTGGGCTACACCCTGGGTTTTATTATTGTCATTATGTCGCGCCAGCAGCTGTTCACCGAGAACACCCTGACCGCAGTGCTGCCGATTATGCAAAAGCCCACCGGCCATAATATCCTGATCCTGCTGCGATTGTGGGGCGTGGTGCTGCTGGGCAATCTTGCCGGCACCGCGGTGGTGGCGTTTGCCTTTCTCCATATGCCGATTTTTAATCCGGTCACGCGCGAGGCCTTTGTCGCCCTATCGCAGGCGATCATGGTCAATCCTCCCGGCGATATGTTCGCCAACGGCATTATTGCCGGCTGGATTATCGCCTCCATGGTCTGGATGATGCCTTCCGCGGGCAATGCCAAAATCCTGGTGATTATCCTGATGACCTATCTGGTGGGGATTGGCGATCTTACCCATATTGTCGTGGGTTCGGTGGAAGTGTTCTACCTGGTCTTTAACGGCGATATCCCCTGGCATCACTTTATCTATCCGTTCGCCCTGCCCACCCTTGCCGGCAATATCGTCGGCGGCACCTTTATCTTTGCCCTGCTCAGCCATGCGCAGATCCGCAACGACCTCAGCCGCCAGCGCAAGGAAGCGCTGAAAAAAGACGCCGCCCGCGACGGGCAACGGAAAGACCGCCGCCAGAAGGTGGATACCGGTGAGGAGTAGCACGGCAGGGACTGGCGGCGGAGGCCCTGACTGCCGCGCCGCGCGCGGGCAAACGGATTTTTTTGCCCGCGTTTGTCGAAGGAATGAGCAAACGCGCCGTTAAGTGCTTATTTTCGGTGCATAATCGGGTATAATCATGCCCGCTACAGGGTCCTCGTAGTTAAACGGATATAACAAGCCCCTCCTAAGGGCTAGTTACAGGTTCGATTCCTGTCGGGGACACCAACACCGCCTAAATCCGCGTAAACCCAACTAAACAGATCACCATACGATCCCCGTCACATCTGCGGCCGAGCTAAACCCACCTAAACGGATATAACTTCCAAACAAAGAACAAGTGGGGGTATTATCCGGGGTATCGCAAACTACCCCATTTTAATAAACCCTTAAATCAAATATTATTGCCCTATTTAAAAACGAACGAATATCAAAAATATGATTTTAAAAAATAAAATTGAGAAATGGATAAAAAACAAACCTTCATTTCTTTCCTTCCTGATAGGCCATACGGGTGACCTTTCGATAACCAATATCTCATTGAAGCGATAAGTTTATCCAGCAATGGGCTTAAAATTATATTTTTCGACGGAATAGTCTTGAGCATCACTGGGAATCCAAGGCTTTTGGCAAAAGACGATTAAATGAGGATAATAGATTTTAAAGAACTCTTTTTCTTCGTAAAAGGAAATTTTTTAAAGAAATATACCCATGGAGATGTGACCATCAATGGTTTTTAACAAATTTCCTCATATCGTTCACACACAACGTGATCACGCCTGATATGCTCCCCCCATCCTCCACATCGACCAATTGCACGAAGCCAAAGTAGCCGACCTGCCGAGTTTAGCAAAGACAAAGTGGTGCCTCCAATCCGGGGCACCTAAAATATACTTCAGTAGCTTCCCATGACAGCATTAAAGTCATCCATATTATCGATTTATAGCTTTTTAAGCGCATCTTCATCGGCATTCAATGTCATATGCATACTTCAAAACGTCACCCATGAACCGAGGGTCGGCCTATGCAAGATAAGCGGTGGAGCGAATAACAATCAAATCAAGGCCCCTTTCCTTGCCATTAATAAAACCTCACGCGATAAGTCAAGGTATTAGTGAAAGAAATAACTGGTCTAGAATCTGCCGGCCAAGTAATTGAAAACAAGCCAGCTGTAGATTCAAATACAACAATTGCACCTGTTGCGGGTATGTTTGATGAGGCAGTTTGTTTCCTTATTATATATTCCCCATGACCATTACCATTTGAGCCCTCTATAACTATATGGCAGATGCCATTAATGCCCACCAACCAGTCCGGTATTACAAGAGATTCACCAGACGTCGCTGCATACTCAAATTTGAACTGTTCTGGTTGAGAAAAACTTCCAGCAGAAACATTTAACGGTTGATTTGTACAGTTTATAAAGACGCAGTCAATATATGCCTGTTTCTTATCGATGTCACTAAAGACAACATTTACAAATGTAGTATTCCGGTATTTCAATATATTGGTAGGTGTATTTTGCAACAGACCTGCACCAAATTTTTTTATTACACAATGCTCTATTATCACTCTGCCTTGATTAGTTATTTTCAACATGGGCGAAGTCGTGTCAGCGCCATTGATAGTTTCACCAGTGATAAAGGCTTCCGATGTCACCGAATTTGCACCAAAATTACCCAACGGCCCCTTCGATGTACCACCAATTATTACCGCAAAGTTCCTTCCACCGCCAAATATTAGGGAATCAGCACTTTCTGTAACACGACGTGAGCCGATTATAGATATTTGCTCACGACTGGTCCCAATATAAGCCTGATATAAGGTACTGAAACTACCAAAACCAATTGTTAAAAGTGAAGATGTATCAGCCGCGCTTATCCCACTATAATCACTAAAATCTCTCCTATTACCTGAAAAAACGTCGCCTACAGAGCATCCAAAAGTACCATTATCAATATGGTAGGCACCCATTTGATATTGATCTCCGTTTTCAAATAACATATCAGAATACTGGCAACCAATACTAGATACTAAATTTCTGTTCCACACACCCTTTAGTTGCTGAGCTGTATAGCTATTACCAATTGCAGTCATAATAGCCAACTCTGTGGAAGCAATTGCGACGCCATTGGCATAACATGCATTAAATCCCGTAATAACATTACTCCGCGCTTCCTGTCCTTCTGAATATAAACAGCAGGCACCAGAAGAACGCTCCGCTGCAGTTGGCCCGATAAGAGTATTGCCCACAAAAAAACCATGTGATGCATTATCGCTATCCATCAAGTCACCAAAAAATGCTAGCGTACCGTCTAACGCATGACTATCAACAACACTATTATTGATACGGCAGAAAGTGGAGTAACCACCGGTAAGTAAAGATGCCTTTGCATTTCCGTTCCAATGCCGCTGCCCTCTGACATGTATATTATCGAAACGGCAAGCATATGCTTGGTCCATGTAGGCGCTAAAATCATAACCGCCATTTATATAAACATTACTTATATCAAAGTATTTAGACTGTTCTATTGAAGCAGTTCCATTGCCAGTATTATTCAAGCCTGTGCTATCAAAACCTAATCCCTTGATTTCTCCATATTCAAAACCTCTTGCTCGAACTTGCCAGCCCGTTCCGGTGCTGGTTCCTGTCACCAGATTCAAAATCGATTGGTATTTACCTTGACCCCGCAACTGAAATCTTTTAAAAGCATATTGAATGGCTGGAATTTCTGTATATAAAATTGGATTTTTTGATATAAGTGACCCGTTGGGAATAGCGAGACTTTTATCCGTCATATCAGGATAAGTAGTTGGTATAGCTGTAATCTCATTCGGGTAACCTGGAACAACATCTTTACCTACTTGTGCCGAATCCAGAACATTTTGAACAGTCCTGCCTCTATGATTTACCAATGAACTACCATTTTCCGATGCTAATTCCAATGCCAAATCTGCGGAATCATTAATAACCCAAGCCCCAGCGCGATAGATCTTATTAAGATTACCCGTCGTATTAAAATATTGATCACCCTCATTTGCCGCTTCAGGGTCGACAGCACTTGGAGCCAAGATATGCACTGCCCTTGCCTCATCGGCTGCAAACCGAGCTTCCACTGTGCCAGAAGTAGTTCCAATCAACGTTCCACCACTGGATGATGACATTGCACTGGACAGGGTACCGATAGCGGCTGTCAATTCTTCTTGAGAAACAAGGTCGTTGTATTCTTCGGCTGTAGGGATCACGCCGGTAACCGATGTTGGCATAACCTATCTCCATTGATGCTGATGATAAGAGTAAAGCTTCGAACCAGAAGCTATGTATGCAGACATACATAAACTACTGTATGTATTTACAGGCTATGCTATTACAAAAGATTTGTGAAGACGCAAGGCAGAAAATTGTAGTAGGTGGTTGAGCGGCATGGAGATTTAGTTGCATGGCACAATGATGTGTTTACAAACTCACATGGGCCATTTTTAGCCTTATCATTAAGACATTATCTGATTTTCTCCGATTTCGATCCTATTAACCAAAAAAATAATATCGTTAGATTTCCGAATTATTTAATAAGTAAGGGAAAATCATGCCCAGTAATCCTCTCTTAGATACTAACAATCTGTCTGATGTTGCCAACATTGCGACCGCACGGGAAAATCTGGATGTTGATTCCAGGGATGAAGCACAGGCACGTATTGATGAGTTCAGTACTATATTAGCGGCATCCGATGGAGCAAAGCTTGTAGGCCGATGTGCCGATGTCGCTACTTTACGAACGCTAGTCCCTTCGGAATCGGGGCAGCAAATAGCGCTTCTTTCATACTATCCATTGTGGGAAACAAATAAGACATCACCTGCTGGAGGGGGAAGCCTTACGGCATTAGCCAACACTGACCTTGTTGATGATGGTGGACGTGTATTCAGGGTAAATACTCATTGGGTGTGGCTCCGTGATGAAACGGAAAGGTCTTTAACCGCCTATGATTTTGGTGCTCATGGACAAGGGACGAGTTACGACGATACATCGGCAGTCCAGAATTGGTTGAACTATGCTGCCGCATCAGGTGGTGCATCGATCTCTATAGGCAACCGCGGTTCGTTTAACATCACTTCCCAACTAGAGTTAAATCGTTCGGCGGGGAGCAATCTTTTGGGAAAGTGCCTGGACTTCTCGGGAACGAGGCTGCTGGTAAACTATGGTACGGTCATTGGGAATTGGACTTCATTCGGTGATTGGACTTTAACGGGCGCGACGGTAGTCAATGATACGACAAACAACTTGCTTGCATTTTCATCTGATGGTCTATCTTCTCAGGGCAAGGCCTCGATATCATTAACTGGCCTAACCGTTGGACAAATTTATACCGTTCAGGTCGAGGTTCAAACCTGGACCACTGCTCAAGAGACGACAATAGGTATCTACTGGAACGGTGCAACAATAATACGTCGTCCCGATGCCGGAGTGGGCGTGTATCTGGCTGAGATTGAAGCCACGGCAACGAGCGGAACTTTGCAAATTCAGCAAAATGATGGACAGGCAATATTTTCAGTATCGAGAGTTGATGTTCGCTTAGCCGCCTTTGGCCTGAGGGTATACCAAACGGGGACTAATTCTATCCATCAGTTTATCAATATTCGAGGGGCTCGCTTCGAGGCTGTTAACACAGCATGTCTTGGGGGGATTCGATTAGACGACATTAATGATGGTGTATTTGAGTATTGTAAGTATGTAGGCTTTACCAATGGTCCAGCGATATTACACGATAACCTTACAAACTGGTCTGAAAATAATTTTCACTTAAAGCCTGAATTCGTCAATTGTAAGTATGGGTTTCGATTTTCGAGACCTGTACGAGGCACTACTGACTTATCAAGCTTTGCAAGAATGACCGTTATTGATCCTTTTATCGCAGGCGTAGAATATTTTTCATACATGGATAAGGGTACAGCGGTATATGATAGTGAATTTGGAACCGTTTGCGGAAATATTACTGCAGTGACGAAAGCTATATATCATCTTTCTGGTGATCAGACTGGCACAATTCTTCAAGGAACCCGTGCAGAAGTAAATGCCACGCATCCCGACGGGTTTGGGATGGTGGAATACGGGTATCTCGATCTGAGGCGGGCTGCTTTTTTATTATCAACACCAAAAACAGGCGGGTTTCGCCGCATTAAGGGCTTCACGGCGGGGACCGTTTGGCGCCCAATATACCACGACGGAGGCGATTTCTCTAACAGCCCCGTATGGCTGAAGAAAATAAACTGGCGCCCTGATACAACTCAAAGTCTATTTCCAATCGAACAGGAATGGTCAGAGATAATTCTCGGAGTAGTCGCAGAAACCACCTCCACTGTTAATAATGCGGGCACACTTTCCGTGACACATGGGATTGTCCAGCTTGATATTTCCCTTCGCACTAGTGGTGGTGATACTCTGCAAGGATCACGCCTCTCCATAATTCTTGCAAAAGGTTCAGCGACCTCGTCCACACCAACGACCAACACGCTGATCGCTGTTACTGCAGGTTCAGAAGTGATTGCCGTGTCTTGGGCTGGCGGGTCAAGCCCCACGATTTCATTCTCCGGATCCACAAATACGCGAAGTTTCGCTATTAAAGCACGATGGGTACAATAGTGCCGGTGACAGCATCTTCTGTAGCGCATGCGTCGTTGACTGCGCCAGTGCCATCCCGGTAAGGTTCAGCGATTAATCATGACACAATAAGCCTATAAAGCCGATGATAACGATCGGCTCTATCCACCCAACCGGACTTTTAATCATAGGGGCGAATACTCCCAAGCAACTGAGCTTTCTGGACATGATTACGATGACATAATTATTATCAACTGATATATAACAGTTTATAAATTAACAATGGAAACTGTGTACGCTATTATGAGCACGAACGATATTCATCGCATTACCCGGTTATCCTCTCCATCCCTTCCTATACTTGACCTCCCACTGCAACGAAGACGATCATCATGTGCGCCCGACTTATCCAGATCGAAAACAGAGAACAATATCTCGAATCATAAAGCCAGACGATGAGTTTATCAGCATCCCCGACGGCGAACCGCTCTGATACAACGTCGCAACTGGAACCCGCGTTCTACTGTTGAACCAGCGCGAAAACAATTACACCTCGACCCGGTGATGTGTGAACATCAGCCAGCCTGGGCAGAAGGGCGGACCCTTTTTCGGTTAATCACCGATTCGGGTCCAGCCAGAATGCATAATTAGAAAAAATCAAGTATAATCTTTTATTGAGTTAAGAGATGGGTATGCTATTTTACTTTTACCATTAGCTAATCGATAAGCATTTATTGAATCAACTAATTCATTATACCTCCAGACCCGTCCTAAAAAATCATCTGCAATAAAGCCATCCGTTGTGTCGATTGCGTGAGCTGCTGGGTAGAATTCCGTCATATCAAGCAATAATGCATTTTCGATAATTTTCTTATCGATCCCATATCGAGTTGCTAAAGGATCTATAAAGTCTGTAATCATAAATACCATCCCCATACTTTTAAGCCAACGGCTACCGTATTGCCGGTTACCGTTATTTGCGGTGAGCTATTAGCACCCCAATTGACGCTTAACGAAACATTGTTTACTACTTTTATTATAGGTGCAACTTTTACGACATTGGCATCAGTATCATATACAGCCCCTTTTAGCATTTCGAAAATAGCTGTGGATGCTTGCGCCGCTGAGGCGTCGGCATTTGTTACATGAACCATTAATCGGAGATAACCATGCCTTGGTGATAAAGATGTCGCACCCTGAGGCTGTATGCCATCTACGCTTACGCTGCCACCAATAGCAATATTTTTAAACGTATTAAAAAAAAGAGTTGGACCATATATACTTGATACGGGATCCACAAAGCGTATATTACTGAAAATTTGCGGAGCTTGACTATAATTGACGGTATCTCTTTGCGTCATTTGTGAGACCACACCAAACGCCAGTGATTCCGCTGTAGTATTAGTGCCAAGAGGATTGTGTCGATAAGCAGCACGACGATTATCATTATTACCTAGTTCAAATAAACAACAGGTGGACAGTTTAACTGATTCGGTACGATGGCCCTCAAGTAAGGTGTCGGTCTGATCGCCTGAGAGATGATAAAGCGCTATCGAATCAAGGGTTATATTGCCACTAATTTCACCTAATTTTGAGTCATAGACAGCAGTGCCAAATTCCATATAACTACCATAGGTATTACCAGAAAAAAAATCTCCTTCTGATCTAAATCGAGCAAAGCTACTAAGACCCGATCCCCTTTGTGGCCTAGTAAATCTTCTCATGGTCTCGCAACCAGTTGCCCATGCTTTAATGTCAGTAATATTTTCTGACCAAGCGATTAAGTTACTCAAGAGCAATCGATCGCCATTGGTTAAATTATAGACATTAAGACGTTCCAACGTCGTTCCTCCCATATCATCTAAGCGCACACCCGCCTGCAAACCGGCTTGTGCGATAGCGGTTGGGTATATATTCAAATCAGAAATCAATAGGTTAGTCCAACTTGCACTCGAACCGTTCGCGTAACATCTTAAAGCAGCTCCCCCAGTACGAATACGAACTCTATTAATGGTCATTATCAGCCCGTTGCCACCTTCAGCCTGAATGATAATGCGATGTGATGTTTGGGTTGCTATAAATTCAGCATGATAAATTCCGGGGCCGCGTTCACCACGTCGGAAAATGGCTTTTTGTGCCGCCCCATCTGGATTAGCACAATAAATTCCTGTTACCCCTGTTTGCGTGGTGTTATAGCCACTAATAAAAAAGTCGGCACTATATAACGTGCCCACAGTTAAGTCAGTAAGAGAATAATAAGCAAACGGTGGGACTGTTTGGGCGATCTGTGTGAATACTATATGATTACTACTATCAATAGTTACACTGGGATCTAAAGTCCAGCCGGTTGATAAATTCGTCGTGTCATAAAGGACTGTACCAAAGTCAGGAATCAGGGCGGCACCTTCCCAGCGTAGGCCAAATCCAGATTTTTTATTACCCGCGTGATTATAAGTAAGCTGGCTAGTAATTCGCCATTTTGCTCCGTGTCCTCCTCCAGACCATTGACAGCCTGCTGATAAGTTAACTGCATCTAATGAAAACTGTACAGCACTAGTATCATCAGCCACACCATCCCCAATTCCACCAAACATATAAGGATTTATAGTCGCATGGCTAAGCCAATCATAAAGATTCGTCTGCACAGCATTAGCTAAACCATTCAAATAGCCTAGATAAGCAGGACCGGTACCTGATGCTAACTTTAGTGCCAGAGCCGCAGAATCATCAGCAACCCATGCCCCCGAGCGATATACTTTATAAACCTTATCCGTGGTGTTGAAGTACTGATCCCCCTCGTTTGCCGTCCCAGGGTCGGTGCTGCTTGGCGCCACGATATGTGCTGTTCTGGCTTCATCTGCTGTAAATCGGTCTTCTAATGTACCAGACGCGGTTCCAATTAAGGTTCCGCCACTCGATGATGACAGTTCACCTGACAAAGTACTGATGGCAGATGTCAATTCTTCTTGAGTAACGAGGTCATTGTATTCTTCGGCCGTGGGGATCACGCCCGTGACTGATGTTGGCATAGCCTATCTCCAATGATACTGACGATAAGAGCAAAGCTCCAACCAGAAGCTTTGTATGCAGGCACACACAAAATACTGTATGTATATACAGGCTATTCTATTGAAGATGATTTGGAAATAGGCGAAGCAGTAAAAAATGGTAAGCCATTGAGCACTGGTCAAATTCAGTTGTTTCGGTAACACAAGGGGTTAGGGACTATCCAAACCATTTCGAACATCACACTAAGACATTATCTGATTTTACTTAAAATTTATCTCATAAATCCCAAAAAATAATATCGTTGGATTTCCGAATGGGTGATCAAGTAAGGGAAAAGCATGCCTAGCAATCCTCTTTTAGATATCAATAACCTATCTGATGTAAGCGACGCCGTAACTGCGAGAGAAAATTTGGACGTATATGACAAGGCGGAGGTAGACAATTCCTCTTGGGATGGCCGGCCAGGGGCAACGATAATCGATGATACAACCGAACGCCTTGAACTTAAACTACCGTCAATAGTCAATCCCCTTTCTACTGATGTGAGACGGCTAAGAGATGCCTTTGGTGGCATCGATACATTCGCCGCTACAGTTCTTGATTTTCTGATATTGTTCATTTACCCAGAAAATTTCTATCAGTCCGAGGATGGGGATAATTGGCAACCTGCGCTTACGCGTGCCAATGCATATGCCGTGGCGAATAACCGTATGCTGGTTATTAAGCGTAAATATCAAGTTCTTTCAGCGTGGGAATTAATTAGTAATACCATTATTTACGCCACTGGCGGAGGCGGATTATTTACGTTAACCGACACTCCGATTACGCTAATCAGATCATCCAACGCTACAAATTTACGCATCATTGGCTTGGATATTGATGGGGGCGTTACCGCGGCAATAACATCAAAAAACTCTACCCGTGCGATCCGATTTATTAATGTTAATGGGCTCTCCTTGTCAGGTTGCAGCGCAGGAAATTCAGCTGATTGGTGCCTATCTATCGAGACCTGCGAATCAGTAAGAATCTACGACACCACGATCTATGGGGGCGGCCGAGGGCAGTCAGGTGGCCGCGATGGCATTCATCTGTTGGATAGCTCAGATGTTGTCATTGATCGGGCCGATATTGAGTCTGGCGATGATTGCATTGGCATCACGTCTGAATACGTTGGGACAAAAAATATTACAGTCCGACGCATTGTGGGTAAATCAGATATTGGTTCTGTCGTGATTTACAATGAAGAAAAGCCAGGAGGAACATATGCATCAATGCCATGTAGCAATCTCGATATTAGCGACGTGAAAACTAAAGGTGACGACACCGTTAGAGATGTTGTCAGAGTCATCAAATACGGAGCGAATTCTGTTATAGATGATGTCGCAATCTGCAAAGTCAGAGGTAGCGCCTATAGCCACGCATTATATGTGTCAGGCGTAACTAAGCTACGACATCGTGATATTCAGGTGCACAGCACACAAGCCCATGGCATTTATATAACAAATTGTGAGGATGTTGAAGGTGACGCAGAGGGTAGCTCTGATGTGGCCACAACCACATTCCAAGGTGTGAGCATCTATAACAGTAGTCATATATACGCGAAATATTCAAGTCGCGGTTCGAATGGATTTGGCATGCAATTGAATGGTGTTACCAAATCAGTAATCAAGCCATTCTGCATCAATTGTGGTGCGGGTCTGTTTGCATCAAATTCTGGGGGAGGTGCACGAGTTGTTAACAGCACCGATGTGATTCTCTCCGAAGGAATTCTTGATGGAGACGATGGTATCACTTATGTCGGCTTGAGTACTGGTGGCGGTGGTAACAATAATCTTATCAGGGGCGCTGGATTGATTGTCAAAGGAAGTGCCTTACCCAATTACGGCCTTGCAGATGGTTCTCCCCCAGAAAATGGCATTGACCTAAACATGATATATACAACAACCATTGGTAGAGTTCTGGCAGCTCCAATAAATGCGCCGTTCGATAGTGGGACATGGTTCCTGACAGCAATAGGCTATTATGTTGCAAATAATAATAGTTATCGCACAAGGCAAGTCTTGTACGGTTACGGTACTTCTGGCAGTAATTACGACGCTTTATATTCTCGTGTCTACAATGGAAAATCATGGAGCTTATGGAAACAATTCACTTTAACCTAGCAGCTTGCTATATAAGCGTTATCTTATTTTAAGTAGAGGGCCATCCGTGGCCCTTTTTATAATTTTAAAGTTAGATATTAATCGTGTATTTATCAAAAAAACATCATAAATAAGATATTTATGAACTAACGAATTGGAACCTGTGTATTTCATTATGACGCGCTCAGTTACGGCCAGGATTTGGTGCTCGGTAAAACGGACTTTGCGCATAATGTTCTCCTCGTGGCATATTTATTATGCCGGAAAATCTATATAATTGGATGGAACGATTATGTGGGATACTTGCAAAATCATTACAGCCGTACTGTGTGGCAAAGATTGGAAAACCAAGCCCCGGGGATGGGGCTTGGTTAATCAAATCATCACTGAGCGGCTTAGTTGAATATTCTGATATTAATAGCAATGGCAAAGGGAGAACTGACGCCAGTAACAGCAACTCGCGGCGATGAATTAGCGGGCCAAGTCACAAAAATTCCAGTACCAGAATTTCTATGGTCGCACAGTACAGTATCAGGCGTAGAGACTGAACCATCAACGCCACGCTTACCCAAAACGCACATATACTTACTACCCTCAAAGGCACTACCATCCACAGCGCGAGTTGTGATAATAATTTCCGCTACTCCGTGTGTGATAATAATATCGCCGCCATCAGAAATATCATAAACGGTGCCATTAATAGCATTGGTAATAACTTCGTGCCATTCGTAACCGAATGTCACACCATTAATTTGAGCCGTAGAATAACGTAGCGATTGGACAACCGTTCTATCCCGAGTTAAATCAAAAGCGGTCTGTGGGCGCTCCATCCATGTTCGACCAGCATTCATAGATCCTAGCCTGTATGTTGGAATATTGACACTGGAGCCTATACTACCGATCCATGGCCGAGATAAGTCATTTTGTGCATATTCAATAATACCATTGCCATCTTCATGAGAAGCGCCTCCTTTTTCTGTTCTGATGCCTTCAATCACTGTGTTATTTTGGTCGCCTTCAATATGAAGTATAGCCTTCAATTTTACAGTTGTATTTCCATGAATCTCAGTCCATTTTGAATCATATTGTGATGTACTTTCTTCAAAATATAAAGCATATTCAATATCAGCAATAAACATATTTTGTTCGAATTGCCTAGCGAATGAAGATTGTGCGCCTAGTCCAATAGTCCGGCCATAGCGATGCGCAAACCGGCAATTGACATAGGCAATGTTATAAAACGCATTGTTTTCAGACCAGAACAGCTTATTGTTTGTCAATATTCCTTCACCATTACTAAAGTCTATAAATGAACAATTATGAAATTTAGCCGCCCCACAATCATCCATCCGTAGACCACCAGCCGCAGCACTGTTAGTCCTATTTTCCATCCTCAATCCGCGGACCTCGAAATGCGCATGCATTGCAGCTGTACCAGTTTGATAAAGACGTAGGCCATAAACGGATTCCCGTACATCAACTTTATAAACGAGACCTTGCCATAAAGGATCTGTGGAATCAGATTGCAAACGGAGGGTGTGGGTAGTCGCGGTGGCAATAAATTCTCCACGGGGAACTCCATTACCTTTCCATGCCCGGGTGATGCGCCCTATTTCATCAATATACATTGCGAAAGAGCCTGCGGACACAGCTACGTCATAACCCTTGATATCGGCCATAACTTTATATGTTTTACCAACCGTAAGACCGGTAAGAATAATTCTCGCCATCCCTTGCGAGGCTGAAGCAGCACCCCAGGATAAACCGCCTGTTGATGTGAGTTCAACATTGCCGGTCAATGACCATCCGGAGAAAGTAACGGCGCTACCAGCAATATATTGCGCTATTAATGTGCCCGCGTCGACCAGGATCCGCGCGCCGGAAAAATCCAGCACGTGATCGATGACATTACTGACCGCTGTGCGATTAATTGAAAGCTGCTGAGTTATCAAAAACGTGCCAGAGCTTGTATTAAAATATCCGCCGCCTATAGACGAACAAAAATCAAGCCATGCTTGAATCGCTGCGGTATCATCCGTAACACCATTGCCTATGGCGCCAAAATCATAAGGTGTTATGGTGTGACTCAGCTTATTACCGATTGTTTTTTGGGGATAAGTATTCGTTATATCATAGCCTATCCACCCAGCTGCAGCCGTATCTAACAACTGATCTTTAAACTGATCAGGGTCATATTTCAACACGTTTGGAAAGTAAAATTGCTGGACGCCATCAGCATCAAGGACGGTCATTGACTGCCCTTCAACCGTTACAAATTTTGCTACCTGACCGGCATACACTGGATAGCCTCCGGCATTGATGTTTATAGGTTGAGCTACCGCGGTATAGGTACCCTCCGCACTCTCTACATAAACCTGTATTTGATTTGCAGCCACAGTCGGGTCCGTGTCAATCTGCCCGACATAGACAGAACCATTGGCGCATGCTTGGAAGCTATTGGCAAGGGTGAATAATTGTGATGGCATAGATACAACGATATTAGGTATGGTCATATGTTTAGTACCTCTTTGAATGTGTTAGATAAACCGTTTACTTCATTAGGTTGATATTTAGCAACCTGTTAAATGGACTGAGTAATGTAATGACCAAAAGAGAAGCGGCACAAATTAAACAACGGCATTTTTAACCACATAACAGATAATTATGTAAAAATGCTTCCTGAAATATGTCCATACCAAAAATCGTATCATAGAGAACTGTAAATAAAAACAGTACTTGACTACACCCCCAGCAGGCATTGCTGAGGTTTAAATCGATCATCAGCTATTTCAGCCGGACATTCTCCTTCTCCGGTTGCCATAAGTGTTGCCATCCAGAGGAAGACAGACCAACCACTCGTTTACACCAGGTGTAAAAGTTATATCGGAAATCCCCAGCTTGCCACAAACCGCTGGTACGGGGGTATCCAGTCCAGCCTGTTTGAAATCAAACGCGATCCACGCTTCTGTGTAACGGGACTTTTTGGTCGGCATTACCTCTGTCAAAGGGATAGGTTCATCACGTCGGATTGGCGATTTTGGGTGGGCAGAATTCGGGGTGGGGTCAGTATGAAAGGCTGAACTTGCGAAACGGACATGGCCGGAAAATCGTATGGCACTGAGCGGAAGGGAGATTTACATTCACCCCCGCCCAGAACTGACCAAAGCAAAGATCAGATTATTGAATCGCTGAAATTAATTGCTTCATGAGTTAGAAATCTCTTGGGGAGATAACGATGGTAATTATGTTTCTCGCAAAAATCCCTTAACTCCCCGATCTCTGTTACATGCACTTTATTGTAAATCTTCTGCATATAGTTATTAAATGTATTTAATGAAAGATTTAACCTAGCAGCAGCCTCTTTTGACTTCAAACCTTGCAAGCGATAAAACATTACTTCGCACTCGCGCTCAGTGAAAGTGTCATCCGGCTTATTCAATAATAGTGATCCCGGCATATGCCCTTTTACATAGTCGTTAAGTGTATATACTGTAAGTTGTGTATTATAACCAAGCATACCTATGCATTCGTGCTTATCATTAAAATAAGGAATTTTATGAAATATGAATGGAAAATCCACAGCATGAGGATGTAGCTCCAACGTAGAAAAAGGAGTCTGCGTCTCAAATATACGTTTATATTGTTTAGCAAAATTCTCTATTGATTCCTCGGTATCTAATATAGCGCAATCGAATTCACTGTCGAATTTACCAATGATTTCATTAGGCGACTTTTTGTCTGCGAGTAGAGCAAGCGGCTGATTGCAATAAACCAGCCTGGAGGACAAATCTCTTATCGCTATGGGACTTTTTAATTGGTCAAAAACGTAACGCATGGTGTTTGTAATATTAACTTCAGGAACCACAGTACACTTGCATATGTCATTACTCATAATTACCCCCGGTCATTGATGATATTTAAAAACTGTATCATCGCAAGGAGTGACTAACTACTGGCCTAAAGTACAGCGTAATAAAATAACATCCTTAATTTTACGGCTTAAGGTTTTTAATTAACGAATTTTTTCGCTTTAATAAAAATATAACTAGCCTTGCATTTCAAATAAAAAATTATTGATGAGAAAAGTAATTATTAATAGTGTGAGCCCCGCGGTGCTTTGGCCCATTATGGCCCATTTTTATTAATGATATTATGGAAGCATTAAATTTCGAATTACTGAAAGGATTAATGACGGGAAAATGGTCGGTTTAGTTTTACGGCACAATTTAAATTATTGTCGGGCTGCCACAGTTCTGTCTCTTCTATCCCGTCTATACTTAAGATCTCTCTGCAATATAGATGACGACCATGTGCGGCCGATTTGCTGAATTTAATACCAGAGAACACTATCTCGATTTCCTGCGAAGTGATGTTGCGTTTTCGGGCGCATTGGATGGCGAGCCGATAGGCCGCTACAACGTTGCTCCAGGCAGTCGCGTTCTGCTGCTGAACCAGCGCGACGATACGCTGCATCTGGATCCCGTTATCTGGGGTTATCAGCCCGCCTGGGCCAAAGAAGCAGGCCGCCCTCCCCTGATTAATGCCCGGTTAGAAACTGCCGCCGCCAGCCGCATGTTTAAGCCGCTATGGCACCATGGCCGCGCGCTGGTGATGGCCGACGGTTGGTATGAGTGGAAGAAAGACCCGGACCATACAAAAGTTAAACACCCCTATTTTATCTATCATAAAAATAAGAAGCCGATATACCTGGCCGCGATAGGCAGATTCCATCCCGATGCCCTGGACGCGCCGGAAGATGATGGTTTTGTAATCGTGACGGCGGCCAGTGATAAGGGGTTGGTGGATATCCATGACCGGCGGCCGCTGATCATGACGCGAAAGGCGTCATTAGAATGGATATCGCCGGATACGACGTCGGGGCGCGCCGAGGAGCTGGCCCATGATTGCGCCATGCCGGTGGGGGAGTTTGCGTTTCATCCTGTCAGCAAGACTGTGGGGAATATTCACAATAACAACAGTTCGCTAATTGCAAAAATTGATAATTCGCACTTATAGTCCTCGCGCCGTCGAGGACTATACAGGGATGCCGCCGGGTACCGTGGGTGCCGCACAAACGGTCATATCAGCCGCCAGGACGGCACGCCACGGCATTTTCAGCGCAGCGCATCCACGGCGACTTTATAGCGGGCCTGCCTATCGGCCAAGCCGTTGACGCCGCCGTTAATCCGTCTAGTCAGCCCCACCATATCGCCAATATCGGCAAAAGCGTTACATTTATTGGCCTGCCAAAACCATCCGGCCGAACGTGCGGCATTGATATCCGCCAGGAGCAAATCAGGGTCGGCAAGCAGATCTAAATCGAGCGCTTTACCGCAGGCGGCATAATTAGCATAAAAGGTCACCTGTTTTAAACCTCGCCCGCGATATAACCAGCCGTCTTCCGGTCGCGTATTTCCGTATCTGCCGCCATAAACAATATTGGCTATTTTCTGCTGCCTGTCGATAGGCAGGGTTCTTTCAGAAGGTTGGCGGCCCAACGCCTCGCGCTGTGCCGGCGTTAAGCGATTGCCGAATATCTTGAGTCCGTTTATCGAATAATTAAACGATTCCACTACTGTGGTAAATCCACCTGATTCCGTACCGATTTGCGCAATAAAAGCTGCCTGGCGCAGCGGCGTATTAATACTGAATTCAGCCATAATAGCCGCCATATGCGGAAACCAGCGTGCGGCTAACCCGGCGCTGATATTAGCCGCCTGTTGGAATTGCTCGAGTGTCATATGCTTTGGCCCTTAACCGCCTGGTTTTCCTCCAACCCTTACACAAGGTAAGCCGTCCACGCTGCTAAAGGCTGCCGGCCCGGCGGTGCTGGCCCTTAACCCTGGCGCGTCCCGCCGCAGGGCTGCGCTTGATGAACAATCGTCAGGGCCATCAGTATCATGAACATGCCGGCCTAGCAGGGGAGCTTGATCGATTCCGCGGGTGAGCAATCCGGGCAATTCGGGAAGGAGATCGCCTTTAGCGACCAACGCTGGGTCTGACGGGGCTTAACCATGTTTACCTCACCCAGTCGCTATCTGCGTGACCGCGATGCCAGGTGTGTCCATCATGGGCGGGCAGCGGCCGGGGCGGAGATAAAAGAGCAGCAAGCCATTTTTGCGCTAGAATAATCAGGTAAGCGCGCATTTCCGCTGGTGGGATGTGCTATCACATAATGGAAACATTTTAAAAGGCATGGCATTAACATGAAGAAATTCATCATCGCAATGATGACTGTAGTATTAGCCCTACCCTTTGCCCCCCTTACGTATGCCCATGCCGGGGATGAATATCATCCTAAAACAGTGCAGAAATATCACCGTCACCACCGTGCGGCAAAGCATCATGGCAAAAAGCAGATCTATCGCAAGGCCGAGCCACAGGTGGGACATAACAGATGATGGGGAGTAAATCAGCTTTAACAGCAACAGCGTGGCGAAACCGGGTCGTATTGCGTTGAGATAGGCTGATGGCGTTGATCCGGCAGGACCCGCCATAAAATAGCGGCTTTTTTCATACCAATTAAAAGTGATTACACTTTGACATTATACTAATTAACATAATATTTTGCCGGTATATTTCCTGGGTGTTGTAGGCTTGTTATTATCTTATTGCAGGGGTTATTGTTTTAATTATTGGCTAATGCGCTATTATCAGAGGCAATCAATGAGGATATTGCCGCCGGAACCTGCCCGTCGGCATAGGAAACAGGAAGCCATGCTGATGGGCAGCGCGCCAGCGCTTATTATTTAAACGACAATAACATCAATAAGTTATACTACGATATCACCGCGCCGTTAAGCCACGGGCTATTAATCGTTGTTAACCTTTTCTTCGTCGCCGTTGACTTCAACATACTGCGAGACTGAGATCAACCGGACAAAATGCGCCAATAATAAATCCACATCCGTTTGCAGAATCTCCTCGCTGGCGCCGGAAGCCGATAAAATGGCTTTTTCTATGTTGGTCGCCATAACCGATGAGCTACCCTGCCCGACAGTCAGCACCAGCGCGGCCAGGAGCAGGGACTGGGCTTCAACCTGGGCAGTCAGCTCTTTTGCCGCCGCATCCGCTTTGGCCATTTTTTTCAATATATCAATGACAAGGTTTCTCATAGTTTCCTACCTGGACGAAATCGCGGCCAACAGGTTGCCACGGCACTAAACATAGCCTGCTTATATTACTCTTATTGTGAGTAGGATAACATCTTCTGAACTGTAAGTATTGTGCGCGATGACCGCCACCATGGCGCCCACGCCAGTTGTAGTCCCATTGACGCGTATAGGGCGCTGTTGTGCAGGGATTAATTCATTAGAAATATTTATCAATCAACACAACATTATCCCCACCCACGAAGCAAAACGCCGTATGCGGGGACGAATGCCGTGTTGCCGGAACGGAAGAGAAGACGTTCCCCCTCCGCCGGGCCGGGTAGCCGTTCGCTAGTCCGTGATGGCCTTGGCGCCGGCGGGTTTCAGCACGCCATCGGCACGGAACATGGCCTTGATGCCGCGTACCGCCTGCCGGATACGATCCTGGTTCTCAATCAGCGCGAAACGTACATGGGTATCGCCGTAGTCGCCGAACCCAATGCCCGGCGATACGCAGACCTTGGCGTCCGACAGCAGTTTTTTCGCGAATTCCAGGGAACCGAGATGGGCATAGTGCTCCGGGATCCTGGCCCAGACATACATGGACGCCTTTGGGGTATCTACCATCCATCCCGCCTCGTGCAGGCCGCGCACCAGGACATTGCGGCGCTGATGATATTGTTCGACGATATCCAGTACGCATTGCTGGTCGCCTTCCAGCGCGGCGATGGCGGCCACCTGCAGGGGGGTAAACGTACCGTAGTCATGGTAACTTTTGATACGCGCCAAGGCGTTGACCAGTTCCGGATTACCCACCATAAACCCGATGCGCCAGCCGGCCATGTTATAGCTTTTCGACAGGGTGAAAAATTCCACCGCAATGTCCTTGGCGCCTGGCACCTGCATGATCGACGGCGCTTTCCATCCATCATAAACAATATCGGCATAGGCGAGATCGTGTACTACCAGCACGCCGTACTGCTGGGCCAGGGCCACCACCCGTTCAAAGAAGTCCAGCTCGACGCATTGCGCCGTGGGATTGGACGGGAAGCCGAGAATCATCATTTTCGGCGTGGGAATGCTTTCGCGAATGGCACGCTCAAGCTCGCGGAAAAAATCCACCCCTGCCACCAGCGGCACCGAGCGCACCTGGGCGCCGGCTATCACCGCGCCGTAGATATGTATCGGATAGCTGGGATTCGGCACCAGTACGGTATCGCCATGATCGAGGGTAGCCAGCATCAAATGGGCCAGGCCCTCTTTGGAACCGATGGTGACGATGGCTTCGCTGTCGGGATTGATCTCGACGCCGTAGCGATCGGCATACCAGCCCGAGATCGCGCGCCGCAGCCGGGGAATACCACGGGAGGTGGAATATCCATGGGTATCCTCCCGTTTGGCGACAGTACAAAGCTTTTCAACGATGTGCGGCGGCGTGGGCCCGTCGGGATTACCCATGCTGAAATCAATAATATCCTCTCCGCGCCGGCGCGCGGCCATTTTCAACTCGGCGGTGATATTAAATACATAAGGGGGGAGACGATCGATGCGTGTAAAACGCCGTGGCAAACCGGATGCGGCCATAATATCCTCGTTGTACGTTAGCGCCCGGACCATCCGAGCGACGCCGGCCCATGCGTGGGCTTGTCCATGAAGCTATCTTATATTCGGCATGATTTCAATATCGGCGGCGAACATCGCGGCGGACAAAATAAAAAGGGGAAATCTGAAATTTTATTTATCGATTATTCCCCTTTATTGTGGCAGATATTGGCCTAAAAACCGCGCGGCAGGCGTTTTATGCCGGTAAATGAAATCCCCTTATGTTTACTCAGACTTCCCCGTTTTACGACGCTTCTCGCGTCATGGCGGCCGTGGCCGCCGCGATTTTCGACGGCGGCCGCGGCGGCAAATCTGGAATCTCAGGCGCCCATTGCTTATAGTAACGGCTAAAGGTTGGCCATTTACCGGGATGTCGTGGTGAAAGAAATGTTCGAAATGCTGCTGGCGGTCTATGAACGGGCGGCATTAATGTTGATTTGTCTGTTTTTGTTGACGCGCATCCGCCAGTTCCGCCAGTTATTGCAAAAAGAACAGCACACCCGCCAGGAATTGCTGGCGGTCACCGCCATTTTTTCCCTGTTTGCCATTTTCAGCACCTATTCCGGCATCCATGTGGAAGGCTCGCTGATTAACGTGCGGATTATTGCGGTCATGTCCGGCGGTATTTTATTCGGGCCCTGGGTCGGCATCGCCACCGGGATTATCGCCGGCGTGCACCGCTATCTGATCGATATCGACGGCCCGACCTCGGTGCCTTGCCTTATCAGCAGCGTGGTGGCGGGTTTTGTCTCGGGCTGGATCAAGCTTAGGGTGATAAAAGAGCGCCGCTGGGGCATCGGCATCCTGGGCGGCATGCTGTGCGAGTGCCTGACCATGCTGCTGGTCATTCTCTGGGCGCAGCCGATGTCCCTGGGGCTGGATATCGTGTCCAAAATTGCGCTGCCGATGATCCTCGGCGGGGTCAGCATCGGCATGATCGTGCTGCTGGTGCAGGGGGTCGAGGATGAAAAAGAGGTGATCGCCGCCCGGCAAGCCAAGCTGGCGCTGGATATCGCCAATAAGACCCTGCCCTACTTTCGCCATATCAACAGCGAATCCCTCACCACCATTTGCGATATCATCCGCGCCGATATCAAGGCCGACGCCGTGGCCATCACCAATGAACATCATATCCTGGCTTATGTCGGGGTCGGGGCCGAATTGTACAATATCGGCCATGAGATCATCAGCGATATGACCAGGGAAAGTATTCAAAGCGGCAACATCACCATCAAGAACAATGACGAGGCGGACCGTACGCCGCAAATCCATTCGCTTATCATTATCCCGTTATGGGAAAAAGGCGTGGTCACCGGCACCCTGAAGATCTATTACTGCCACGCCCATCAGATCACCAATTCACTCAAAGTGATGGCCATCGGCCTGTCGCAGATTATTTCGACGCAGATCGAGGTGTCGCGCATCGAACAGCTGAGGGAAATGGCCGACCAGGCGGAACTGCGCGCGTTACAAAGCAAAATTAATCCGCATTTCCTGTTTAATGCGCTTAACGCCATTTCCTCGTCGATCCGCATCAATCCGGATACCGCCCGGCAGCTGATTACCAATCTTTCCCGTTACCTGCGGTACAATCTGGAATTAAACGGCGCGCAAATCGATATCAAAAAAGAGCTTTATCAAATCCAGGATTATATCGCCATCGAGCAGGCGCGTTTCGGCAGCAAGCTGAGCGTTATTTTTGATATCGATGAAGAGTTGTCGTTTCCCCTGCCCAGCCTGCTCATCCAGCCACTGGTGGAAAACGCTATTGTGCACGGCATCCAGCCTTGCCGCGGTAAAGGCGTGGTGGTGATTTCCGTGCGGGAGGATACCGGCGGACGTATCCGTATTGCGGTAAAAGATACCGGCGGGGGCATCAGCGCAGAAGTCATCGAGCAGGTTAAACGCAATGAACTGCCGGCCGGGAAAATCGGCCTGCTGAATGTTCATCACCGGGTATTGCTGTTATATGGCGAAGGGCTGCATATCCGCCGTCTTGAACCGGGCACCGAGATCTGGTTTTACATTACCCCCCAGCCCCACAAGCTGGCGGCATGACGTCCATGGAGGACATGTTTAACCGCGAGGCACCATGAAAGCCATAATTGTCGAAGACGAATTCCTCGCCCAGGAAGAATTACGCTACCTTATCCATAAGCACAGCGGCCTGACTATCGAGGCCACGTTCGACGATGGACTGGATGTCCTGCGCTACCTGCAGCATCATGAGGTGGATGTGATTTTTCTCGATATCAATATCCCCTCCCTGGACGGCGTGTTGCTGGCGCAGAATATCAGTAAATTCAGCCATAAGCCGGAAATAGTCTTTATTACCGCCTATAAAGAACATGCGGTGGAGGCGTTTGAGCTGGAAGCCTTTGACTATATCCTGAAGCCTTATCAGGAATCGCGCATCGTCACCATGCTGCAAAAGCTGGAGGCGCAGCATCAGGCCGCCCCGGCGCCGGCTGCGGGTGCGGCGCCAGGGCGGCGGAATCAACACGCCATTAATTTGATCAAAGACGAGCGCATTATCGTTACAGATATCAGCAATATCTATTATGCGGCGGCGCAGGAAAAGGTGACCCTGGTCTATACGCGGCGCGAGGAATTTGTCATGCCGATGGTCATCACGGAATTCTGCAGCCGGTTGCCCGAGGAGTTTTTTTTCCGTTGCCATCGGTCGTATGTGGTGAACCTGGGAAAAATTCGTGAAATTGTGCCCTGGTTTAATAATACCTATCTGCTGCGCCTGAGCGATCTGGATTTTGAAGTGCCGGTCAGCCGCAGCAAGGTCAGGGCCTTCCGGCAATTGATGCGGCTGTAGCCGGGGGTTGGCTACAGAACCGTGTCCACGGGCATGCAGGGCAAGAGGGTAAAGGCGCCGGCAACAGCCGGCGTCCGGTCAGATCAGACCGAAACCTGGAGTTGAAGACCCATTAGCTGGCGCATATGCGCGCCGGCGCCGAGCAGGCCCGGTTGTTCGTGCCTGATCAGAAACACCGGGATATCGCGTACGTAATCGTTAAAGCGGCCTTTATCCTCGAACGCCGCGCGAAAACCGGAGGCGCGGAAAAATTCCAGGAAGCGCGGCACCAGGCCGCCGGCGATATAAACGCCGCCAAACGTGCCCATGTTCAGCGCCAGATTGCCGCCAAAACGCCCCATCAGCACGCAGAACAGCGACAGCGCGCGCCGGCAATCGTCATTGCTGCCGTCGACGGCCTGTTCCGTGACCTGTTGCGGCTCCAGTGAATCCGGAACGCGGCCATCGATGGTGACGAGGCTGCGGTACAAATTAACCAGCCCGGGGCCGGATAATACGCGTTCGGCCGACACATGGCCGAACTCGCCGCGCAGCACCGCCAGGACATCGGCTTCCTCTTTGCTGTTAGGCGCGAAGTCGACATGGCCGCCTTCGCCCGGCAGGCTTATCCAACGCTGGTCCAGATGCAACAGATGGCACACGCCAAGGCCGGTGCCGGCGCCGTACACGGCAATCGGCCCCTGGGCCTGCGCCTGCGTGCCGCCAAACTGCACCACATCGCCGGCGGCGAGCATCGGCACCGCCATCGAGACGGCGGTAAAATCATTGATGACCTCCAGGCGCGCTAATCCCAGGCTGTCCTTCATGGCCTTGATGGAAAATGCCCAGGTGCTGTTGGTCATGTCCACCCAGTCATCGGTTATCGGACAGGCGATAGCGATACAGGCCTCCGTGGCCTCGACCTTTTGCGCGGTCAGGTAGTGACGGATCACCGCTTCAAGGGTGGCGTAATCTTTACCGGAATAGGTGTGGATATGGGAAATCGCGCCATTGTCCATATCGCATAACGCCAGGCGGGCATTGGTTCCCCCAACGTCACCGACCAGGGCATATTTTGTCATTATGTAAGGCTCCGCTAACTCTTCTACTTGCCGTCGGAGGGTTACCGGCAGCAAACATAAACAATTTATTAATATAATAATAATACCAGTTATATTGGCCAATGCTATAAATTGAGTTTGCTTTCGGATTCGCCTTTATCCCAGGGCAAAGGCCACCGCGGCGGCGGCGTGGAGGGTGGTGGTGTCGAACAGCGGCACCGTTGCGTCGTCTTCGCCGATCAGCAGGCCGATTTCGGTGCAGCCGAGGATCAGTCCCTCGATGCCCTGGCCCTCCAGCGAAGCAATAATGCGCCGGAAGGTGTGGCGCGATTCATCGCGGATCTTGCCCAGGCATAACTCCTCGAAAATGATGTTATGAATCGCGTCCATTTCCGCAGCGCCCGGAACGGTGATTTCGATGCCGTGCGGATGCTCGAACCGCCGGCGATAAAAATCCTGCTGCATGGTAAAGCGGGTGCCCAATAGCCCGACCCGCCGCAGGCCACGGGCATTGATTTCCCGGGCGGTGGCATCGGCGATATGCAACAGCGGCAGTGGACAGGCCCATTCAATGGTGTCCGCCACCTTATGCATGGTGTTAGTGCAAAGGACGATGGCCTCGGCACCGGCTTTTTGCAGCAATACCGCCTTGGCCGCCAGCAGATCGCCCGCCCGTTGCCAATCACCCTCGGCCTGCATGCGGGCGATTTGGGCGAAATCGACGCTGTACAGCACCAGATCCGCCGAATGCAACCCGCCCAATGCGCCGCTAATGCCTTGGTTAATCAAGCGGTAATAAGGTAAAGTGGATTCCCAGCTCATGCCGCCTAAAAGCCCTAGTGTTTTCACTGTGTGATCCTCGTGCGTCTTCGGCCGGGTCAATGCCGCGGCAACCGTAGCGCTTGTATTGTTTGTCAGGGAAGGGTTATTTTTAACTGAGTTTGATGATAAAACGGTGCTTGCCCATCACACCCGCGACAAGCTCGCGCGCGTTTGTTTGTCAGTAGTCTGAGTTATTTTTAATGGAATTTATCGCTTAACTGATGCTAAGCGCAATATATTATCCGACCAGGATAATTCACCGTTGCCGGTAAGCCTATGCCGTCGCTTGCCCGGCGAATTTAGCGGTAACCGATTCCTACCGTGATAGTAATGATAAAAGGATACTTTATGGTTTATCTGGCCAATCCAATGCGTTACGACGATATGTTATATCGCCGCTGCGGTAATAGCGGTCTTCAACTGCCGGCGGTGTCGCTCGGCCTGTGGCATAATTTCGGCGACGTCACGTTGCTGGAAAACAGCCGCGCCATGGTGCGCCGCGCCTTTGACTTAGGCATTACCCATTTTGACCTGGCCAATAACTACGGGCCGCCCCCGGGATCCGCCGAAGCCAATTTCGGCCGGTTGCTGCGCGAGGATTTGCTCCCCTACCGTGACGAGCTGATTATTTCCACCAAGGCGGGCTATACCATGTGGCCCGGGCCTTACGGCGACTGGGGCTCGAAAAAATACCTGGTGTCCAGCCTGGATCAGAGCCTGCGCCGTCTGGGCCTGGACTACGTGGATATCTTTTATCATCATCGTCCGGACCCCGCTACGCCGCTTGCCGAAACCATGAGCGCGCTGGATCTGCTGGTACGCCAGGGCAAGGCGCTCTACATCGGCCTGTCCAACTACCCCGCCGCGCTCGCCAGGCAGGCGTTGGCGCTATTAAACGACCTCGGCACTCCCTGCGTGATTCATCAACCCAAATATTCCATGTTTGAACGGTGGGTGGAACCTGAACTGCTTGATGTGCTGGCTGAGAACGGCGTGGGGTCGATAGCCTTTTCGCCGCTGGCCGGCGGTCAACTGACGGACCGTTACCTGAACGGCATACCGCAGGATTCGCGGGCGGCCAGACCGGGTCTGACCCTGACGCCGGAACAGCTTACCGCGCAGAAAATGGATAAGGTACGGCGCCTGAACGATATTGCCCTGGAACGCGGCCAGAAGCTGGCGCAAATGGCGCTGGCCTGGGTGCTGCGCGGCGATCGGGTAACGTCGGTGCTGATTGGCGCCAGCAAAACCTCGCAAATAGACGACGCGGTGGGGATGCTGGCCAATCGCGAATTCACCGCCGACGAATTGGCGCGTATCGAAGCGATACTGGCATAAGGCCGCGCCGGCCCGCAATTTCCGCCCGGTATTGGCGGGCCCGGCGTGCCACGGAGCCTCGGTCGGGCGCATAAACCGCGCCCGGCCAACCCCATAGACACGCATTGCCCTTAACGCGCCGGGTACGGCCTCTGCGGTAGGGTGGCGTATCGGATAGCCGGAGAAGATAAAGTCCGGTTACAGGCCGAACGCGGTGCCCACCATCAAATAGCCATTCAGCGTTACCACCACCGCCACGATAACCCACCCCAACGTCTGGATCAGGCGCGAGTTCACCATGTCGCCCATCAGGACGCGGTTGCCGGTAAAGGTCAGCAGCGGCACCAGCGCCAGCGCAATGCCGAAGCTGAGCAGGACCTGGCTTAATACCAGGATACGGGTCGGGTCCAGCCCCATCATGATAACCACAAAGGACGGCAGCATCGTGACCACCCGCCTTACCAGCAGCGGTATGCGAAAACGCACAAATCCCTGCATCACCACCTGCCCGGCCATGGTGCCCACCACGGTGGAGGACAGGCCCGCCGCCACCAGGCTTAAACCGAATACCGTCGCCGCCGTATGGTTCAGCAGCGGCGCCAAGGTCAGGTAGGCCTCATCCAGATCGGCGATGCCGGTATGCCCGCTGAAGTGAAATGCCGCCGCCGCGGTGGCCATCATGGCCAGATTGACAAAACCGGCGGTGGTCATGGCGATGGCCACATCCAGTTTAGTCGAGGAGTAGCGTTGGGCGCGGTTGCCGTGCAGTCCGTTTTGCGTCAAGGAAGAATGCAGGTAAATCACATGCGGCATAATGGTGGCGCCCAGCACCCCGGCGGCCAGGAAAACCGCGTCGCCGTTCGGCAGGCTGGGCAGCAGCATGCCTTTACCCAGTTCCGCCATATTCGGTTGCGAAAAAAACAGCTCCGCGATATAGGCGGCGGCGACAAACAGCAGCAGCCCGCCAATGACCAATTCCAGTGGTTTTTGACCCCGCTGTTGCAACATGAGGATCAAGAATGTGGCGATGCCGGTAATGATTGCGCCTTGCAGCAGCGAGCAGCCCAGCAGCATTTTAAAACCGATGGCCGCGCCGACGAATTCCGCCAAATCGGTGGCCATGGCAATGATTTCAGCTTGTATCCAGTAGGCCCACACCGCCGGGCGCGGGAAGCGATCGCGGATATGCTCCGCCAGGTTCTTGCCGGTGGCGATACCCAGCTTTGCCGACAACAGCTGGATGAGCATGGCCATAAAGTTGGCCCACACCACCACCCAGAGCAATCGGTACCCGAAGCTGGCGCCCGCCTGGATATTGGTGGCGAAATTACCGGGGTCGATATAGCCAATCGCCGCGATAAACGCCGGGCCAAGCAATGAGAGCTTTACCTTGCGTGATGCGCGATTGACACCGTCCGCAGTTCGGCTATTCAGCATATCAGTGACCCTTATGATCCATCGAATTAGCTTCATCCTATCCAAACGATAATAATTATCAAGCGCATTTAGGACGTTTCGGGTTATCTCTGCGATAGATGACGATGATGATGAGCATAAAGGGGGCAAAACCCAGCCTAATGACAGTTTCATCCCTAATTGGACCGGCTTAGAAGCGCCAATGGGTTACTAAATTACATTAGCACACTATTAACATAATTGGATATAAATTTAACTTTTTTCGCGACTTATCTGTGACCGCCTCGCTATCCTCATCTTCTGCTAGAGGATTTTTATATATTTGCAACTTATAACTCGTTTTTAGTTCGACCGTTACATAGAATGAGCGGCAAATTATTGCCTGCCTCATAACTGGAGCAACTATGTCCCGGATTTTTCATTTTGTCCTCGCTCTTGCCGTAGTGGCAATCCTGGCGTTATTGGTCAGCCACGATCGTAAAAAAATCAGGCTGCGCTTTATTGTTCAACTATTAGTCATTGAAGTCCTGCTTGCTTATTTTTTCCTCAACTCGCAGATTGGATTGGGTTTTGTGCAGGGATTCTCGGCGCTGTTTGATAAGTTGCTAGGATTTGCCGCCGAAGGGACAGGATTTGTTTTCGGTAATATGAATAAACAGGGCCTGGCATTCTTTTTCCTGAATGTGTTATGTCCGATTGTATTTATCTCGGCCCTGATAGGTATTTTACAGCATATCCGGGTGCTCCCTTTTATTATCCGCATCATCGGTACCCTGCTGTCGAAAATTAACGGTATGGGCAAGCTGGAGTCGTTTAACGCCGTCAGTTCGCTGATCCTGGGGCAATCGGAAAACTTCATCGCCTATAAGGATATCCTGGGCAAGATGTCCGAACGCCGGATGTACACCATGGCGGCCACGGCGATGTCGACGGTATCGATGTCCATCGTCGGCGCCTATATGACCATGCTGGAACCGCGCTATGTGGTGGCCGCTCTGGTATTGAATATGTTCAGCACCTTTATTGTGCTGTCATTGATCAATCCCTACCAGGTCGGCAAGGAAGAAGAGCTGCAGATGAGTAATCTGCATGAAGGACAGAGCTTTTTCGAAATGCTGGGTGAATATATCCTGGCGGGCTTCCGGGTGGCCATTATCGTCGCGGCCATGCTGATTGGCTTCATTGCCATTATCGCCGCCATAAACGCCTTGTTCAGCCTGGTGTTCGGCATCAGCTTCCAGGGCATACTGGGGTATATATTTTATCCCTTTGCCCGGGTCATCGGCATCCAGGGCGACGAGGCGCTGCGGGTCGGCAGCATCATGGCCACCAAGCTGGTCTCCAATGAGTTTGTCGCCATGATGGATTTGCAAAAGGTTGCCGGCCAACTGTCCGCGCATTCCGTCGGCATCCTGTCGGTATTCCTGGTGTCGTTTGCCAACTTTTCATCCATCGGCATCGTGGCCGGCGCGATTAAAGGCCTGAACGAACACCAGGGCAACGTGGTATCCCGCTTCGGCCTGAAGCTGGTGTACGGCTCGACGCTGGTCAGCCTGCTGTCCGCCGCCATCACCGGTTTGGTAATTTAAACCGCCGTCCATCTTGCCGTCATAACGACGGTGCGGTTGGGGCCGGGGAAACCCGGCCTTTTTTATAGGATTGACGCGATAAATCGAGGCGGCGCCAGGCATGCACGCACAAGATATAAAAACAAAAAACCGGCCAGAAGCCGGTTTTTTTAATGTGGTGGAGCTAAGCGGGATCGAACCGCTGACCTCTTGCATGCCATGCAAGCGCTCTCCCAGCTGAGCTATAGCCCCAACGTACTTCCTGGGTAACACGAACACCGTCGTAACACATCATCATATCAGGCCAATCGAGGTGATTGGTGGAGCTAAGCGGGATCGAACCGCTGACCTCTTGCATGCCATGCAAGCGCTCTCCCAGCTGAGCTATAGCCCCGTACCCGACACATCATGTCTGGTGGACGGGGCGCATGATATGAAACCCGGCAAACAGTGTCAACGGCTAATTGAAATTAACGCATCAAACGCTGAAAAAGCCGTCAAATCCTCGATAACGAACGGTTTATCCGGCGCGCTGGGCGATATAGTCCAGCGCCTTATCGATACGGGCCAACGAACGTGACTGTCCGACGGCATGGACGGTGACATCCAGCGCCGGCGACTGGCCCGCGCCGGTGACCGCCACGCGCAGCGGCATCCCTACCTTGCCCATGCCCACGTTGAGCTCCGCCGCCGTCTCCTCGATAGCGTTATGCACGTGTTCAGGCGACCACGACGTCAGGGCGGCCAGTTTGGCGCGCGCCAGCACCAACGGCTCGCGGGCCACCAGGCGCAGATGTTTTTTGGCCGCGTCGGCATCGAACTGCTCGAAATCCTCATAGAAATAATGGCATGAGGCCGCCATTTCTTTCAGGGTCTTGCAGCGATCGCCGAGTAATGTCACCAGCTCCGCCAGTTGCGGCCCATTGCGGGTATCAATGCCCGCTTGTTCCATATGCCATACCAGGTGGGTGGCGACGTATTCCGGCGGCAGATGATTAATGTAGTGGTGATTAAGCCACAGCAGCTTTTCGGTGTTAAAGGCGCTGGCCGATTTGCTGATATCGTCCAGGGTAAACAGCCGCTTCATTTCTTCGATGGAGAAAATTTCCTGATCACCATGGGACCAGCCCAGGCGCACCAGGTAATTCAGCAGGGCCTCAGGCAGAAAACCGTCGTCGCGGTACTGCATTACGCCCACCGCGCCGTGGCGTTTGGACAGCTTCTTGCCGTCGTCGCCCAGGATCATCGAGACGTGGGCATATTCGGGCACCGGCGCGCCCAGGGCCTTGAGAATATTGATCTGGCGCGGCGTGTTGTTGATATGATCCTCACCGCGGATAACATGGGTGATTGCCATATCCCAGTCGTCAATCACCACGCAGAAATTATAGGTGGGCGAGCCGTCGGTACGGCGGATAATCAGGTCGTCAAGCTCTTGGTTGCTAAATTCAATCGGGCCGCGAATATTATCATTAAAGATAACCGAGCCGTCCTGGGGATTGGCGAAACGCACCACGCAAGGCTCGGCATCGTCATGCTGTTCATGGCTGTGGCGGCAGCGGCCGTCGTAACGCGGTTTCTCGCCGTTGGCCATTTGCTGCTCGCGCAGGGCTTCCAGGCGCTCCCTGGAGCAATAGCATTTATAGGCGGTGCCCTGCACCAGCATGTCGTCGATCACCGCGTTATAACGGTCGAAACGTTTGGTCTGGTAGTAAGGACCTTCATCCCAATCCAGGTTCAGCCAGTTCATTCCGTCCATAATGGCGTTGATAGCTTCCTGGGTGGAGCGCTCAAGATCGGTATCCTCGATACGCAGCACGAACTCCCCGCCCTGGCTACGGGCAAACAGCCATGAATATAAAGCGGTACGGGCGCCGCCGACATGAAGATAGCCGGTGGGGCTGGGCGCAAAACGGGTTTTAATTTTCATCAGGAACACTGCCTTATTACGCATGGCTGACAGTCGGGAGCAATGCTCCCGGCCGGTTATAAAAAGTGGACAATATTCTACCACTCCAGCCCGATTCCTCAACGCTGTTCCACTTTTGCTGCTCCTTTTGCAGAGATTAAAGGCGCAAACCCGTTCATCTTGACTAATTTTACGACGAACACACTTTTTACTTTCAAAAATCGTTGACTCACTTGGCAGTATCCCTATAATGCGACTCCACACGGCGGGGTGATTAGCTCAGCTGGGAGAGCATCTCCCTTACAAGGAGAGGGTCGGCGGTTCGATCCCGTCATCACCCACCACTTAATTTTCTAAGTGGCTCCGCTGTGAGAAATAGAAGTAATACGCGGTAAGAAGTGGGTGATTAGCTCAGCTGGGAGAGCATCTCCCTTACAAGGAGAGGGTCGGCGGTTCGATCCCGTCATCACCCACCACTTCTTAAGTCGGTATTGTTTTGATGTTCGTTTACAGAAATGGGTGATTAGCTCAGCTGGGAGAGCATCTCCCTTACAAGGAGAGGGTCGGCGGTTCGATCCCGTCATCACCCACCATTTCTGTCCTTTTAAGTGGGTCGTTAGCTCAGTTGGTAGAGCAGTTGACTTTTAATCAATTGGTCGCAGGTTCGAATCCTGCACGACCCACCACTTTCAAGAATACCCCCCAAACTTCAAACCAAGCCAATACCTCAATATTTCGCGTGTCGTGCGGATTTGAACCTGCGCAGGTTCGAGTCGAGCGCAGCGAGACAGCGTTGCCGCCAGGCGACGACCCGAAGGGCGAGGCCAGCGGCCGAGTCATCCTGCACGACCCACCACTTTCAAGAATACCCCCCCAATCTTCAAACCAAGCCAATACTACAATATTTCGCGCGTCGTGCGGATTTGAACCTGCGCAGGTTCGAGTCGAGCGCAGCGAGACAGCGTTGCCGCCAGGCGACGACCCGAAGGGCGAGGCCAGCGGCCGAGTCATCCTGCACGACCCACCACTTTCAAGAATACCCCTCAAACTTCAAACCAGGCCAATACCTCAATATTTCGCGCGTCGTGCGGATTTGAACCTGCGCAGGTTCGGGTCGAGCGCAGCGAGACAGCGTTGCCGCCAGGCGACGACCCGAAGGGCGAGGCCAGCGGCCGAGTCATCCTGCACGACCCAACAGCTTTCGTTCCGGGGTGACACTGGCCCGATAACTTCAGCTATACCGCCGCGGTTTTGCTGCGTAAAAAATCGAGCACGGCTCTGGTTGCTGCGCTGATGTGCTTATCACGGTAATAGTAGGCCCAGAAGCCCTGATAGACAGGACACCACTCCTGCAACAAAGGCACCAGCTTCCCGCTATCAATCTCTTCCTGTAAATGGTGCTCGACCCACATGGCAATACCCAGACCCTCTGTTGCGGCCCGTACCGCTGCACGCCGATCATTGATGGTCAGTGGCCCCTGTACTGCAAGGGTGATTTTCTCGCTGCCTTTACTGAACTCCCAGTTATAAGGCGAGGCATCAGGCTGCTGCCGCCAGTTAATACATCGATGGCGAGCCAGGTCTCTGGGGTGTTCTGGTGTTCCATTGGTCGCAAGGTAATCGGGGGAAGCCACCGGAATTTGTCGTAGTGCAGGGCCAACCGGAAAGGCGACCGTTTCCGGGTGTATGTATTCACCTAAGCGAAAACCAATGTCATATCCCTCACTGACGATGTCGATCCAGGCATCGTCCAGACGAACTTCCAGAGTGATTTCCGGGTATGAGGTATGAAATGTCGCAAGACGAGGGGCGATCAGATCATTCCAGGCAACGCGCGGCATAACGAGCCTGACATTCCCGACCGGGTGTTCACGTTGCCAGGATAGTTCCCGGGTTGCGGCTTCAATTTCCTGAAACGCCAGGCTCAGGCGTGCCAACAGTTGTGCCCCCTGATCGGTTGTGGACACACTTCGAGTGGTACGATGAAAAAGCTGGACCCCGGTCCGCTCCTCCAGGCGACGAATGATCTGGCTCATCGCTGAAGGGCTAATCTCCAGCAGACGAGCCCCGCCATTAAAGCTACCGGCTGTCGCAACAGCGATGAACGCTTCGTAGTCTTTAAATAGAGTCGATTTCATAGAGGTGTAAATTATATATCCTAACTGACATAGTTAATTGAAAATAACGGCGATTATCATTTTATTTATAATATGTATGCTTGTCGACACACTAGACACACTAATAGGAGAACCTTGATGCCTGACAAGCGATATTCCACCCTGCGTAAGCAACTGGATGATGGCGTGGCCACTGTCACGTTTGACAATCCTCCCCTCAATCTCGTCACCCCTGAAGTGATCGGGGAACTGACACTACTGCTTGAGGAATTGCGAACGGATGATAGGGTACGCACCATTGTGTTCGACAGTGCTGACCCCGATTTTTTTATCGGACATGCGGATCTCAACCTCTTTCTCGGCCCCCGTGATCGGGTGCCGCCGAAAGGCAACACACTCAACCCACTGCAAACCCTTCTGGAAACACTGCGAACGCTGCCTAAGGCCACTATCGCTATGCTTGACGGGCGTGCAGTCGGGATTGGGCCGGAGTTTCTTACCTCCTGTGATATGGCTTTTGCCTCTGATCGCTCGGTCCTGATGCAATTCGAGGTGGCTATGGGCGTGCTGCCTGGTGCAACGGGGTCACAGCGCCTGCCACGCCTACTGGGACGTATGCGGGCACTTGAAGTGATTCTGGGATGCGATGAAATCGCCGCTGATGTGGCTGAACGTTATGGCTTTATCAACCGTGCGATGCCAGTGGCCGAGCTCAAACCCTTTGTGAAGAGGCTAGCCCACCGGATTGCAACTTTCCCGGCGCAGGCTATCGCACTCACCAAAGTGGCGGTGGATGCTGCCGATCATCTGCCGATCCATCTCGGCCTGCTCGAAGAGAGTCATACCCTTAATCAGACGCTGGTGAGTGGCGAAGCTCAACGCCGGATGAAATCGTTTCTCGCTATGGGAGCGCAGACGGTGGAGTTTGAGAAAAACGACTTCGCCAGTTCGCTCGACAAGCTGCAATCTTCCTAATCGGAAAGGAGATATCACATGATCCACTTAACACCCAGGGCAGCGATGCAAAAGCTTGTCGATGATATTTCGAGTGATAACTGGCACGAACTGCACATGCTGTATGCACCTGACGCAGTTGTCCGCCATCCCATCGCACGTGATGAGCGCTCGTTGCTGCAAGGACGTAAAGGCCTAAAACAGCATTTTGAACGTTTTTTCGCCACAGGAGTGAAATTGCGTGCGACACCGATTCATTTCATTGATACCACGGACCCCGAACTGGTGATCGGTTCCTTCACCTACCACGGTGAAAAGGGTTTCGGGATGGAACATTTTGATCTGGAAGCGTGTTTCATCTGGCGGGTCCGTGATGGATTGATTCTTGACACGACCGATTACCTCAGCCCTCCGGTGCCGCCCCGTGACCAAACACAGGAGAAATAAACATGACACAATCCGCTATTAACCTCAGCCAGACCACCACTGAACGTCGTCAGCGAGGTGAGGAAATCATACGTCTACTGACCAATGGCGCACCGCAGCCTGCTTCACTGGATGCACTGGAACGTGACTTCCCGTTTCTTTCAAATGCCGTGAGTGCATTCGCGGTTGGTGAAATTTTCGATCGCACCGGCGTGTTGGACATTCGCACGCGTCAGATTGCGCTTTGTACGGCTTTCGCAGCGCTGGGTCTGACGGATTTTTTGAAGATTCATGCCGGTTATGCCCTCAATCACGGTGCCAGCGAAGAAGAAATTAAGGAAATCGCCAATATCGTGATTATTCCGGGTGGTTTCCCCCGGGCCATAATGGCTTCGCAGGCAATTTCAGCGTTACTTGCGGAGCGCAGAAAGGACTGACGACCAGACGCCCATGCAGAACGCACTACCATCAGGCTGTGCGTTATTTTTTGGGAAATATGTTTCCCCCGACTCATGGCTTTTGAACTTAATTGAGGGATGTCATAACCATCTTCTGGCCCGGCGGTACCTTACAGTAAAACCCACTGCGGGAGGCGATATATTTTGTCATCGGGCCAGAAACAGGCTGGCATAGCTGTCGGATGTGTATACTGCTTTCAGCGAACACAGACCGAAAATTAATCTGATTAAATGTTTTTTAAACATGTACCTATCCCACAAGCGGCGCCGTCAATCGGCTCGCGGGGAACGCGAGCGGCTGGGGTGGCTAAAAAAAACTTATTAAATAGCTTGCTATTTAATATCGAGTTAACTAAATTACCTCCAGGGAACTTAGCAAGGCCGGAAAGACCCAGTTAACCTACAAGACACCGCACCTGTGCTAACGTTTTCAGGACAGAGTTACAACCAATTAAATAGTGTGCTATATATTATTTCACTATTTAATGATGTGTGTAGCATAACCGTCACCATCGCCCCCGGCGATACCTTTTATCACACAAGGAAATTTATCATGAACAAATTAACCACCCTGTTTACCGCTTCACTGTTGACGCTCGGCATGAGCAGCGCGTTTGCCGCGGCCCAGACCTCCGCCGCCGATCGCCAGGTCCAGGCGTTCCTGAACGCGTTAAACAGCCAGGGCGGCAAACCCATGGAGCAGCTTTCGCCGCAAGATGCACGCCAGGTATTGGTTGATGCGCAAGCCAACGCCAAGCTGCCGCCGGCCGATGTCAGCGAAAAAACCATTAACGTCGACGGGAAGGATATCTCCCTGACCATCGTCAAACCTGCCGGCGCCAGCGGCACGCTGCCGGTATTTATGTTCTTCCACGGCGGCGGCTGGATCCTGGGCGACTTCCCCACCCATGAACGCCTGGTGCGTGATTTGGTCGTGGAATCCGGAGCGGCGGCGGTATTTGTAAATTACACGCCTTCCCCAGAAGCGCATTATCCGGTGGCCATCAACCAGGCCTATGACGCAACGCGCTGGGTAGCCGAACATGGAGCGGAAATCGGCGTCGACGGCTCACGTCTCGCCGTGGCCGGCAACAGCGTCGGCGGCAATATGGCGACGGTGGTGGCGCTGATGGCAAAAGAAAAAGGCGCGCCGAAAATCCGTTTCGAAGCCCTGATGTGGCCGGTGACCAACGCGAATTTCGATACTGTTTCCTATAAAACCTACGCCAACGGCCATTTCCTAACGCGTAATATGATGAAATGGTTCTGGGATGCTTATACCAAGGATGTCGCGCAGCGCAAGGATATTCACGCCTCGCCGCTGATGGCAACCCCGGCCCAGTTGAAAGGCCTGCCGCCGACGCTTATCCAAACCGCCGAGCTGGACGTACTGCGCGATGAGGGTGAAGCCTATGGCCGCAAACTGGATGCCGCCGGCGTAGACGTTACCATCACCCGTTATAACGGCATGATCCATGACTTCGGCTTGTTAAACCCGTTAAGCCAGGTGCCGGCGGTGCGTTCCCAAGTCCTGCAGGCCGCGACCGAACTGAAAACCCATCTGCAATAAGCACTCCGTTGATGACCACCCGGGAGCCTGATGGCTCCCTTTGCGTTATCCGCAGCCGGGCTGTCAGCAAAATCTTTCCCGCATAAAAGCAATATACTCATCCTCGGGCAATTCGCGCCGGGCGCGGATAAATCCCCGGCTATCGTCCCCGATCAGATAACGCAAACGATCCGACCCATCGGTGGCCGCCTCATGGATAACCTTGGCCACATCCAGCGCACTGATGGTCCTGGCCGCGCCCAGCGCGGCAAATGCCCGCTGCGTCTTGGCGATAAAAAGCGCGTAATCGGTTAATCCTTTATCCTGGGCTTGATATTCGCCCTGGCGCTCGACAAACCGGGTTTCCGTCACGCCGCCGTGCGGGATAACCAGTTTTACGCCGATGCCCACCGCCGCCAGCTCATAGGCCAGCGCTTCGCTAAACCCCTCCAGGGCAAATTTACTGGCGCAATAAAGCGAAATCATCGGCAGGGTGAACAGGCCGGCGCCGGAACTGAGATTGATAATAGTGCCGCTGCCCTGGCGGCGAAAATGCGGCAGCAGCGCCCGTGTCACCGCCATGACCCCGAAAACGTTGACGGCGAACTGCCGCTGGATCTGGGCCTCGGTCACGGCCTCAAACAGTCCGAACTGGCCGAAGCCGGCGTTATTGACCAGCGCGTCGATAGCGCCAAAGCGTTGCATGCCGGCGTCGATGGCGTCGCCGATGCTGTGCGCATCCTCCACATCCAGCCTGGTCAGCAAGATATTATCGCGCCCGGCCAGCGGGGATTCCGGCTGCGGGTGGCGTAGCGTGGCGACCACGTTCCAGCCTTGATCGGCAAAATAGCCGGCGGCGGCCAGGCCGATGCCTGAAGAGGTGCCGGTGATGAGCAGGGTTTTTGCCATGGGTGACAGACTCCGTTGGAAAGGCGTGAATGCCTGCGGCCAGCATAAATCCGTTGAAAGCATGCAACAATAGGCCTAATTTGACATGATTTGATGCAGGAAATAGCACAATGAAGAATACGGCATTGTTCGAACTGCAGGCTATAGACGCGGTGGCGTCGGCCGGCAGTTTCCGTCAGGCCGCCAGCCAGCTCGGCATTTCACCGTCGGCGCTTAGCCACCGGGTGGCGACGCTGGAAAGCCGTCTGGGGGTGCGTCTGTTTAACCGCACCACCCGCAGCGTTTCATTATCCCAGGCTGGCGAACAATTGCTAAACCGGGTGCGCCCGGCGCTCAATGAAATCGATGCGGCCATGGAGGGCGTCAACCGGTTTCGCCTGACGCCGTCCGGGCGCCTGCGGCTCAATACCGCCGAAGCGGCGGCCAGGATGATCCTGCGGCCGATCGTGCTGGAATTTTTGCGCCGTTATCCCGATATGACGGTGGAGATCGTGGCCGACGGCCGGCTGGTGGATATCGTCGCCGAGGGCTTCGACGCCGGCATCCGGCTGGCGGAAAGCGTGCCGCTGGATATGATTGCCGTGCCCTGCTCGCCGCCGCTGCGTTTTCTGGTGGTGGGCGCGCCGGCGTATTTTGCCTTATACGGCCGTGCGCAGGAGCCGGGCGAACTTGTCCGGCACCGCTGCCTGCGCAGCCTGCTGCCCAGCGGCGCGCCGCTGCATTGGCAATTTGAACGACGGGGCGAAAAGCGGGTGGTGAATGTGAGCGGCCCGCTGACGCTGGATAACCAGCCGCTGATGATCGACGCAGCCCTGGCGGGCGCCGGTCTGGCCTGGGTGAGTGAATCGGCGGCGGCGCCCTATCTGTTGTCCGGCGCGCTGTCGCCGGTACTGGAAGACTGGTGTCCGCGGTTTGCGGGGCTGCGCCTGTATTATCCGGGACACCGGCTGGTGCCGGCCGGTTTACGCATGTTTATCGATCTTATCCGTGAAGTCATGGATAGTCATGGCGACGCCCGGACGCCGCCATGAAGAATGCGCGCAATGACGTTAGTGTGCCCCGCCCCCGCCGCCCTGGGCGCTGAACGGCGGTTTCGCCAGCCAGATAACCAGGATCAGGGCAAAAAACATCCAGCCCAGCAGGGTAAAGTAGTCAATGGTGGAGAGCATATACGCCTGGCTTTCCACCAGCTTATCCAGTTGCGCCATGGCAGTCTGGCTGGCGCCCCCCAGCCCGGCGATGTACTCCTGGGTGTTGGCGCTGTAGGGCGTGATGTTTTCCGTCAACTGCGCATGGTGGAAAATTTCACGCCGTTGCCAAATCCAGGTGGTTAACGAAGAGGCAAAACTGCCGCCCAATACGCGCAGGAAGGTTGCCAGTCCCGATCCGTCGGCAATCTCCCTTGGCGACAGGCTCGAGAGCAGGATACTGGTGGTCGGCATAAAAAACAGCGCCACGCCGATCCCCATAAAGCCCTGGATCATCGCAATATGATAATAATCCACCTGGGTGGTGAAATCAGCGCGCATAAAGCAGCTGACGCCGATCACCAGGAAGGAGCCGCCCGCCAGCAGCCTGAGGTCGAACTTATGGGCATAGCGCCCCACCAACGGCGACATGAATACCGGCAGTATGCCGATCGGCGCCGCCGCCAGCCCCGCCCAAACCGGTGTGTAGCCTAATTGGGTTTGCAGCCACTGCGGCAGTAACAGATTGATGCCGAAAAAGCCCGAATACCCCAATACCAGCGCCAGGGTGCCGAATGAAAAGTTGCGGTAGCGGAACAGTCGCAGATTAACGATGGGATGTTTATCGGTAAACTCCCAAATCACCAGGGCTGTCAGCGAGATAGCGGCAATCAGCGCGCCGATGATAATAAAGTTGGACCCAAACCAGTCCAGGTCGTTTCCTTTATCCAGCACCACCTGCAGCAGGCCGACGCCCACCACCAGCAGGCCCAGGCCGATATAATCTATAGGCTGGTGCTCCTGCTCCTCCGGGCGCCCCTTTAACTGGGCGAACACCAGCATGGCGGCAAATATACCTATGGGTACGTTGATAAAGAAGATCCACGGCCAGGTGTAGTTATCGGTAATCCAGCCGCCCGCCAGCGGACCGACAATGGGCGCCACCACCGTCACCATGGCCAGCAGCGACAGCGCCATCCCCCGCTTGGCGGCGGGATAAATCGACAGCAGCAGGGTCTGCGCCATGGGATACAGCGGACCGGCGAAGAACCCCTGCAAGGCGCGGAAAATGACCAATTGCGTCATGCTTTGCGAAATACCGCACAAAAACGAGGTGATGATAAACAGCAGCACCGACGCCAGGAACAGTTTGGTCTGGCCGAAGCGCCGCGACATCCAGCCGGTCAACGGCAGGGCGATGGCGTTGGAGACCGCGAACGAGGTAATAACCCAGGTCCCCTGCTCCGAGCTGACGCCCAGATTGCCGGAAATGGTCGGCAACGCCACGTTGGCAATCGTGGTATCCAGTACCTGCATAAATGTCGCCAGCGACAGTCCGATGGTGGCCAAGACCAGGCTGGGCGGACGAAACGATTGTTCACTCATGGCGACTCCGCATTAATTTTTACCCTGGCCGGCGGCCATGGCCTGCTCGCCATTTTCATGGATGATGCGGGCCACCAGCTTATCGGCTTCCACCAGTTGATGGTCGTAGACATCGGTGGCGAAACGCGGCTGCTCTTGCGGATTAACCGCCAACACGGGGCCGTCCTGGTTGTGCAGGTTCACGGTCACGTTGGTGGACAGCCCTATGCGCAGCGGGAATTTATCCAGATGATCGGGCTCCAGGCGAATGCGCACCGGTAAACGCTGGACAATCTTGATCCAGTTGCCGCTGGCGTTTTGCGCCGGCAGCAGCGAGAAGGCGCTGCCGGTGCCGACGCCCAGGCTTTCGACCTTGCCGCGATAGGCGACATCGCCGCCGTAAAGGTCGGCATCAATTTCCACGGGCTGGCCGATGCGCATTTTCACCAGCTGTGTTTCCTTGAAATTGGCGTCGATCCAGATTTGATCCAGCGGCACCACCGCCATCAGGGCGCTGCCCGGCTGCACGCGGCTGCCGACCTGCACGGAACGCTTGGCCACATAACCGCTGACCGGCGCCACCATGGTGCTGCGCACATGATCCAGATAGGCCTTGCGCAGCTGGGCGGCCGCGGCCTTCACATCGGGATGGGAACTGATGGTGGTGTCGTCCACCAGGGCAAACGTGGTGCTTAACTGCTGCTGGGCCGACGTGAGCGAGGTTTCCGCCGAGGTCAGCGCGTCGCGTGAATGCGACAGCTCTTCCTGGGATATCGCCCCGTCGCGCGCCAGGTTGGCCCGCCGCTGGTAGTCGTCCCGGGCGCGCTGCAGCTGGATTTTGCTCGCCGCCACCATGGCCTTGTAATTATCCACATTGCTGTATAATCCCCGCACCTGGCGCACGACCTTGGCCAGATTGGCCTCGGCGCTTTCCTGGTTGACGATGGTATCGCTGGGATCCAGGCGCACCAATACCTGGCCCTGGCGGACAAAGTCGCCGTCATCGGCGGCGATGGCGGTAACCGTACCCGACACCTGCGGCGTAATCTGCACCAGATTGCCGGAGACATAAGCATCATCGGTGGATTCAAAAAAACGGGCGTGCAGCCAATAATAAAGGCCAAAAGCAATAGCGGCCACAATAATTATCGCCATTAAAATCAACAACATCAGTCTGCGCTTACCCGACTTCGCCGGCGGATTGACCGGCGCGGCGTTGTTATCTGTTGGAGCGTTGGTGGAATTCTCAGCCATAAAATAGTTCTCAGTGTGCTTGATTCATGGCCACGTTTTGCGCGGCATTGGAAGAAACGGAAGAATGAAAGCCGCCGCCCAGCGCCTGCATCAGCAAGATGGCGGTGTCGGTACGATCGGCACTCAACGCGGCCAGCTGACGCTCGGCCTGGATAAGCTGTTGTTCTACGCTCAGGGCATCAAGATAGTTGCCGACGCCCGCGCTGTAGCGCTGCATGGCATTGCCCCATGAATCATTGGCGATATCCCGCGCGCGCATTTGCTGCTGGATTTGGATATCCAGTGAATTCAGACGGGTAATGGCATCGCCAATATCCCCCAGCGCCGACACCAGCGACTGGTTGTATTGCGCCACCGCCAGATCGTAATCGGCATTGCTGCCGGCCAGATCGGCGCGACGGCGGCCGCCGTCGAAGATGGGCAGCGACAGGGCCGGTCCAATGCTGAAATAACGTTCTGGCGCGCCAAAGAACGCGTCTCCCACCAGCGATTTGGTGCCGGCGGCGGCGGTCAGGTTAATGTTGGGGTAAAAGGCGGTACGGCTGACCTTGATATCCTTGGTTGCCGCCTCGACCCGCCAGCGCGCGGCCACCAGATCCGGCCGGCGGCCGAGCAGCTCGGCCGGAAGCGTGGGCGGCAGGCTGACGACGGACGGCGCAATCAGCTTCGGCCGCGGCAGGCCGGCGGCGCGATCCGGGCCCTGCCCCAGCAAGACCGCCAGACGGATGCCGGCGGCGCGCACCTGCTGCTGGGTGTCGGTCAGGCTGGCTTCGGCCGAGGCCTCGAGGCTTTCGGTCTGTTGATACTGGAATTTACTGTCCAGCCCGGCGTTAAGACGCTTGGAGGCCAGATTCAGCATGGTGCGGGTGCGCTCCAGATCTTTTTGCGCCAGATCCTGCATCGCCCAGGCCTGGCCCAGGGTGTTGTAGGCGCGCGCCACGTCCGCGGACAACGTCAGCCTGGCCGCCTGGCGATCGACCTCCGAGGCGTTGGCCCGACCGACCGCGGCTTCCCAGGCGGCACGCTGCCCGCCCCATAAATCGAAGCTGTAATCGAAGTTCGCCGACAGGGTGCGCAGCGTGGCATATCTTTTACCTTGCCCGGTGGGATCGTCCACCGCGGACATGCGTTCGCGCGTGATGCCGGCGTTAGCATCAAGCGTCGGCATGCGATCGGCCTCGGCGGCCAGGACCGTGGCGCTGGCCTGGCGCGCGCGCGCGTCCGCCACCTGCAGATCGGGGCTGGAACGCAAGGCTTGCTGGATGAGCAGGTTAAGCTGCGGGTCGCCAAGGCTGTTCCACCAGTCGGCAGCCGGCCAGCCGGCGCTGGACAGGGTATTGGCCTTCAGCGTGTTTTCACTGTGCAGGCTGGCGACATCAAGCGTCCGGCCTTCGGTATGTAAACCATTTGGCAGGGCGCACCCCGCCAGGATCAGCGAGCAGAGCAACGGTAATAAACGAATGCGCAACGGCATAGTAAAATTTACTCCTTAAATACCGGCAGGGATCGCCAGCTTCTTCAGCAGGCGATCGAATTCATTAAGTTCTGAGGGTGTCAGGGGCGCCAGTAAATCATTAAAGGACTTGAGCGCTATCTGCGGGATCTGCCGGCAAAACGCATGCCCCTGCTCGGTCAGCGCCAGATGGAATTGACGTCGATCGGTGGTGCTGCGCACCCGCATGATCATCTTTTTATTCTGCAGCCGGTCCAGCATGCGCGACATGGCGCCGCTATCGAGGGAGATGCAGCGGCATAGCTCCGCCGACGTGGTTAAACCGTCCCGGTTCATCATCAACATGACCTTGAACTGGGCGGCGGTAATCTCGTAGGGTTCCAGATAGCGTTCAAGAATACGATCCTTGCACAGGTTCAACCGGTGGATTTGCCGTCCCCAGGCATAGACCTTATCAATATCGTCAGCGGAAAAATGGTCCATAATAATCTTTGCCTAGGCAGCTATTAGGCGGGGGACTATACTGCGGCTAAAGTACGTAAACAACCGTCAGTTTTGTAACCAAATATTTACACATGGAGAAATCGGCCGGCGCGGGCTTTTCCACATGGAGAAAAGCGCACTATTTGGTAAACCGACCAGCCTCGTTGGTAAACCGGCCAGCCTCGCCGGGCCAGCAGCAGCCGCAGGATCTCAGTCGTTGCCGATCGCCAGCACCGTCAGCACATCCTCCTCCCTGACGGCATAACCGCATTCAAACAGCATGCCCACCGGCAGCGCGGGCGTCAGTTCGACCTGCAGCTCCAGGGTGATGCGGTTGCCGGCCAGGCGGACCACGCGCGCGTCGAGAAAATCGAAGTAACGCTTGACCGAGGGATACAGCGCCTTGAACAGGCTCTCCTTGGCGGAAAACGCCAGGGTCAGGGCGACGGCGAAAGGCAGTTCCAGGGTGGCGAAATACTCGCGCTCCCAGGCGCTGATGATACCGGGCCACAGTTCCAGCGCGCGGGGACCGTTAATCAGTGTTTCGATATCTACGCCCAACCCGGATACCGCACGGCCTGGGCGCCGCCAGCCTATACCGATGGCCAGCGTGCCGTGATGGGTCAGCGCGCCCTGCACGTCGTCCGGCCAGGCCGGCGCCCGGTCTTCCCCCGCCAGCAAATCGAAATGGCGATAGCCCGCATCCTCTAATACGCGTCCGGCGACGATGCGCCCCGCCAGATACTCCCCGCGCCGTTTAACGGCGGCGCCGGCGATTGACGGCGGCAGCCTGATACCCCGGGCGGCAAAATCCTCATCGTGATATAAGGCGATGTCAAAGCGACAGGACCAGGCCCGCGCCGGCGCAACCAGGGTAAGCAGATCGGCGGGGCCGAACGGCAGTCCCTGGTCCACGGATAAAATACAGGAAACAGGGTGGCTCATATCGTGAAGGTATCCTTATCGGGTCAAACGCTCAGGAAAACCGGCGCTATCCGCATAAGTATAATCACATTTTGCCCGGCAGGCGTTCGGCCTGTTTAAACAAGGGCTTAATCAGGCCGTATAAGGCCGGATTGTCGCTTTCATCCTTCAGCGCGATGCCCGATAAACGCCGCTGCCCGGCCTGTTCAAGCAGCCATGCCAGTTTAAAGGCCGCCTGGGGATAATCCAGCCCCTCGGGACGGATATTGGAGATACAGTTGCGTTCCGACTCCAGGCGCCGGATATGGGGCTCCCAGGTAAAATAGATGCCCAGGCTGTCAGGCGAGGATAAGCCGGGCCTCTCTCCAATCAGGATTGCCACCGCCCGCGCCTGCAGGCAGGCGCCGATATCATCCCCCAGGGCCACCCGCGACTGGTGTGCCAGCACCACCGGCGCCATTTTCAGCCCCAACAGCGCCAGGTAAGGCGTCAACGCGCGGATAAACGGCACCGCCTGGCGATGTACCGCCTTCGAGGACAGGCCGTCGCCGACTACCAGCAGGATATCGGCCTGTTTATCCGGATACGCGGTTAACATCTTGCGGCTGTCGTCGCCAAGACGGCGGCCCAGGTCCGGCCGGCAAAGATAGGTCTCCCGGTTTTGCGCCGCGCTGTGCACCGTAAGCGTGGTTAAGCCATCCGCTTCCAGCTGTCGCGCCAGCGATTCGCTGTCAAAGGGTTGATGCACCGCGTCGCGCGCCTGGGCGTGGGCCAGCCCGAAGTTGAGCAGTTCACGGGTAGGCAGGCTGGAGCCGGAACGGCCGAGCGCGATGCGCGCCGCGGTAAACTCCCGCAGGCCCTCCCAGGGGTTGGCATGGACGCTATTGCCCACCGGATATTTGCCGGCCGGCGGCGGGACAGTTTTACTCATGGCTCACTCCAGGACATGATGTTGCAGCAGGGGATGCTGGCCGCTGGTGTCGCGCAGCATCCCGTCGGCGTTGATAATCTGCATACGCTGCAGCCAGGCGGAAAACTCCGGGGCATGTTTGAGCCCGAACAGCTCGCGTACATACAGGGCGTCATGGAACGACGTGCTTTGATAATTCAGCATGATATCGTCCGCGCCCGGCACCCCGATCAAGAACGTCAGCCCGGCGGCGGCCAGCAGGGTCAGCAGCGTGTCCATATCATCCTGATCGGCCTCGGCATGATTGGTATAGCAGACATCGCACCCCAGCGGCACGCCCAGCAGCTTGCCGCAAAAATGATCTTCCAGCCCGGCGCGGATAATCTGTTTGCCGTCATAGAGATATTCCGGTCCGATAAATCCCACCACGGTATTGATAAGCAAGGGTTTAAAGCGGCGCGCGATGGCATAGGCGCGGGCTTCGCAGGTCTGCTGATCGACGCCGTGATGGGCATTGGCCGACAGGCAACTGCCCTGCCCGGTCTCGAAGTACATCACGTTGTCGCCCAGCGTGCCCCGGTTCAGGCTCAGCGCCGCCTGCCGGGCTTCATCCAGCAGCGCGAGGTTGATGCCGAAACCGGCGTTGGCCGCCTCGGTGCCGGCTATCGACTGGAAGACCAAATCTACCGGCGCGCCGCGCTCAATCAGCTTGATGGTATTGGTGACATGGGTCAGCACGCAGGATTGGGTGGGAATGGCAAAACTGCTGATCACGTCATCGAGCATATAGTTGAGTTTTTCCAACAGCGGCAGGCTGTCGCTGGCGGGATTGATGCCGATCACCGCATCGCCGCTGCCATACAGCAAACCGTCGAGCATGCTGGCGGCGATGCCTTTGAGATCGTCGGTGGGATGATTGGGCTGCAGCCGGACGCTCATATGGCCCGGCAGGCCGATGGTATTGCGAAAGCGGGTGATCACGCGGCATTTTTTCGCCACCAGGATCAGATCCTGGTTACGCATGATTTTGCTTACCGCCGCGGCCATTTCCGGCATGATGCCCGCGGCGACCTGGGTCAGGCGGGCGCTGTCGGTGCGCTCGGACAGCAGCCAGTCGCGGAAATCGCCCACCGTCAGGTGGGCGATGGGAGCAAAGGCCGCCGCGTCGTGACCGTCGATAATCAGGCGCGTGACCTCATCCGTTTCATAAGGAATAAGTGGCTGCTGCAAAAATACCGTCAGCGGCACATCCGCCAGCGCAATGCGCGCCGCCATACGCTCCTCGGCGCTGCCGGCGGCCACTCCGGCCAGGTAATCGCCGGAACGCGCCGGCGATGCCTTGGCCATCAGTTCGCGCAAATCGGCAAAACGGTAGCTGCGATGACTTAGCGTGGCGTGAAACATCAACCCTCCGGGATCAGTCCGATAACGTCAGCTGCGGATCCGGCGCCGCCGCGTCGCGGGCATAACGCGTCAGGCGGAAATAGGCATAACCCAATAACATCATTATGGCGAAAATCATAAACAGCATTTGATTGTAATAGATCATCGCCACCAGGCAGATGACCGCCATCACCAGCGCCAGCGCCGGGGCAAACGGATACAGCGGCGCGCGGAACGGGCGGATAAGCCGGGGTTCAAGGCGGCGCAGTTTAAACAGCGACGCCATGGAGATGATATACATTACAATAGCACCGAATACCGACATGGTAACGATGTTGGCGGTTAATGGCTGGCCGCCGATGATAATCAGGGAATCGGAAAAAATCGCCGCGATGCCCACCACGCCGCCGGCAACGATCGCCAGATGCGGCGTGCGAAAACGACGGTTGATCCTGGAAAGCGGTTTCGGCAGGTAGCCGGCGCGCGCCAAGGCGAAAATCTGGCGCGAGTATCCCATGATAATACCGTGGAACGACGCAATCAGCCCGAACAGTCCCAGCCAGACCAGCATATGCAGCCAGCCGCTGCTGCCGCCGACGATAATCTTCATCGCCTGCGGCAGCGGGTCGTTGATATTGGCCAGTTTGGTCCAGTCGCCCACCCCGCCGGCAAACACCATCACGCCGAGCGCCAGCGCCGTTAAGGTCAGGATGCCGCCGATAAAGGCGCGGGGAATGGTGCGCTGGGGATCCTTGGCCTCTTCGGCCGCCATGGAGGCGCCTTCAATGGCGAGGAAAAACCAGATGGCAAACGGAATGGCGGCAAAAATACCGGAAAACGCGCCGACGCTGAAGTGTTCCGCGCCGGCCCAGCCGCCGCGGGTAAAGTTGGCCAGGTCGAAGCCCGGGGCCACCACGCCCATAAACACCAACAGCTCAAATATCGCCAGCAGGGTGACCAGTAGCTCGAACGTGGCGGCGATACTGACGCCGAGAATATTCAGCGTCATAAACACCAGATAGGCGGCCAGGGCCACCCAGCGCGGTTCCAGCGCCGGAAACTGCACGTTAAGATAGGCGCCGATGGCCATGGCGATGGCCGGCGGGGCAAAGACAAATTCCACCAGGGTGGCGAAACCGGCAATAAAACCGCCGGTGGGACCGAACGCGCGATGGGCGTAGGCGAAGGGACCGCCCGCATGGGGTATGGAGGTGGTCAGTTCGGTGAAGCTGAAGATAAAGGCGCAATACATGGCCGCCACCGCCACCGCGGTGACCAGGAAGCCCAGCGTGCCCGCCTGGGCCCAGCCGTAGCTCCAGCCGAAATACTCGCCGGAAATCACCAGGCCCACGGCGATGCCCCACAAATGGAAACTCCCCAGCGTACGCTTCAAAACCGGTGCCACTTTTGTGCTTTGCATAATGGTGTCCTAGGCTATGTAAGTATTTGTAAAGGTGCAAAGGTCATACCACATCAGCGGAGCACGGTGAATTGAGGCCAATATGCTGATAAAACAGCCGAATCGTTGATTAAAGCGCCGGCCGGGAGGCATAAACACGGGCGCCATGATGCTTTTTGGTGCAGATAACGGGGGAATTCACCGCCGTATGACGCGTGCCGGTGCAGGGAGCATGCGCATGCCCGCCCCCTGCCCGCGGGCTAGAGCTTATCGGTATCCTCAAGCGCGAAGCGTCCCAGCGGATTCTGGTAAAAATCCTTAATATTCTTGCGGCTGACGTTGCGATAGGGGCTGTAATATAAATCGATCCAGTTCACGTCCGCCTTGGCCATTTTTTGCAGGTCGATATACATCTGCTGCCGCTTGCCGGCATTCATTTCCACCCGCGCCGCGGCCACCAGATCCTTGACCTTATCGTTATGATAGCGGGTCATGTAATTCATATTGGCGTCATGGCCCAGCACAAAGGTGGTTTTCTGATCGGGATCGAGGATATCGTTGGTCCAGTACATCACCGAAATATCATATTCGCCCGCCACCAGCATATCCCAGCTCTGGCTTGGGTCGACCTTTTGCAGGTTCACCGTTACCCCGGCCTTGGCCAGTTGCTGTTGCAGCAGAATGGCGATCTGCTCGTCCACCTCATCCCCGGCGTTGACGACATAATTCAGCTTCAGATCCGACGCGCCGGCGGCCTTAAGCATCTGCCTGGCTTTCTCGGGATCGTAGGGACGCTGCAGGTTGTCCGCATAATGAAACAGCGCGCCCTCGGGAATATAAGAGTTGGCGACATGGCCGAAACCGAAGGTCACGGTATCGACAATGGCTTTTTTATCAATGGCGAAATCCAGCGCCTGGCGCACCTCGACCTTGGCCAACGCGCCATGCTCGTGGTTAATCAGCAAATGATCCTCGCGGGTGGATCGATCCAGATGCACGTCCAGGTTGGGGTCTTTTTGCAATGACGCGATGCGGGAAAACGGCACCGATAGCGCCGCGTCCAGCTCACCCGCCTGCACTTTCAGCATGCGTGTGTTGTCGTCCGGCAGCGTCAGCCATTCCACGCCGTCCAGCTTGACGCGATCCGCCTGCCAGAAATAGGGGTTCTTCACCAGCACCACCTTTTCGCCACGGGTCCAGGACTTGACGCTAAAGGCGCCCGAGCCCACCGGTTTTTCGGCAAACGCCTCCTCGCCCATGGCTTTCACCACTTTTTCCGGCAGCACCGACACATTCGGCAGCGCCAGCTGCGAGAGGAACGGCGCGGACGGCGTTTTCAGCGTTACCACCAGGGTGTGGGGGTCGGTGGCTTCGGCTTTATCGATGACGCTGTAGGAGTCGCGCCATAAGGACCCTTCATTATCGCGTATGCGCAGCAGGCTGAACACCGCATCCTGTGCGGTCACCGGCGACCCGTCGGAGAATTTGGCGTCGCGCATCTTAAAGGTATAGACCTTGCCGTCGGGTGAGATTTCCCAGCTTTCCGCCAGCCCCGGCTCCAGGCGCGTGCCGTTTTTATCCACCCGCACCAGCACGTCGAATACATTGGAAAACACCCAGTTATCGGCGTTTTGCGCCGACTTAATCGGATCGAAGGTCGTGGAATCCTCGCGCCGGCCAATGCTCAATACCCCGGCGGCTTCGGCGATTTGGCCGACCGCGCTGAGCGCCAGAAAGACCGCGGCGGCGGCAACGTTAAAATGCTTACGCTTCATGGTTAACATACCTCATTGAAAAGGAAAGTCGGCTTCGCCGGTATTTCTGTCGAGCACACAGGCAAAAGCATGGTCGGCAACATGCCGGGTATCAGGGGTGGAACCGGTACGGCAAGCGGGTCGGGCATAACGGCAGCGGGGATGAAAGGCGCACCCCGGCGGAATGGCAATCGGGCTGGGCGGTTCGCCGGCCAGCGGCTCGGCGGGCAACGGCAGATCGGGGTTGATTTCCGGGATGGCCGCCACCAGCGCCGCGGTATACGGATGGCGCGGCAAATGGAATACCGATTCCACCGGGCCTTCCTCGACAATACGTCCCAGGTACATTACGGCCACCCGATCGCACAGGCGGCGGACAATGGCCAGGTCGTGGGCGATAAACAGTATCGCCAGCCCCATGCGCTCACGCAGATCCATCAGCAGATTGATAATCTGCCCCTGGATGGAGACATCCAGCGCGGCAACGCATTCATCCGCCACCATCAGCCGCGGTTCCAGCGCCAGGGCGCGGGCGATGCCGGCCCGCTGGCACTGCCCGCCGCTCAGGGCGCCCGGCCGCTTATCCGCCTGCGCCGGCCGCAGCCCCACCAGCGTCAGCAGTTCGGCCACCCGGGCGGTTATCGCCCCCGGCGGTACTTTGCGATGCACGCGCAGCACTTCGGCGATGGCGGCGCCGATGGTCTGGCGGGGATTGAGCGATGAAAACGGGTCCTGGAAAATCATCGCCGTCTGCCGGCGCAGGCGGGCGATATCGCTCGTCAGGCCGTGGGTTACGTCGCGGCCGTCGAAACGTACGCTGCCGCCGGTGCTTTTCTCCAATTGCAGGATGGCGCGGCCGAGCGTGCTTTTACCGCTGCCGGACTCGCCCACCAGTCCCAGGGTTTCACCGGGGTGGATACGCAGCGATACGCCGTTCACCGCCTGAACCCGCGGCCGGTTCCAGCGCAGCGGATTGCCGCCGGACAGGGGAAACGACACCCGCAGCTCATCGACTTCCAATAATGGATAGGCGTTGGTGATCATGATCCCTCCCGGTGGGTTAACGCATGCAGAGGATAAAAACAGGCCGCGCCGTGGGCCGGATCGCCGCGCGCGGCCAGCAGCGGCGGTTGCACGGACGGGCATGCCTCGCCGGCGCGCGGACAGCGGGTATGGAACCGGCAGCCCGGCGCAAAGCCATCCGCCGACGGCGGCTGGCCGGCGATGGTCTTTAAACGGCCGCCGCCGCCTTCGCTCACGGGCTGGCAATCGATCAATCCCTGGGTATAGGGGTGCAGCGGCTGCGCCAATACCCGGCGTTTGGCGCCGACCTCGCACAATCGGCCGGCATACATCACCGCGATCCGATCGCAGGTTTGCGCCACCACGCCCAGATCGTGGGTGATCATAATGATGGCCAGGCCCAGCCGGTCGCGCAGATCCATTAATAAACGCAGGATTTGCACCTGTACCGTCACATCCAGCGCGGTGGTCGGCTCATCGGCAATCAGGATTTTGGGCTCGCAGGCCAGCGCCACGGCGATCATCGCCCGCTGGCGCATGCCGCCGGAGAACTCATGCGGGTAATGATCCACCCGCCGTTCGGGATCGGGGATGCCCACCCGGCGCAGCAGGCCGACGGCCGCCGCACGCGCCTCCCGCCGCCCGGCGCCGAAATGGGCGCGGCGGCTTTCGGCGATCTGCCCGCCGACGGTCATCACCGGGTTAAGATGGCTGGCGGGATTCTGGAAAATCATGCCCAATTGATGGCCGCGCACCCGGGTCATCTGGCGGGGATCGAGGGTCATGATATCGGTCTCGCCCAGCCACGCCTCGCCGCCGCCCATGGTTAATCCTTCCCCGGGCAGCAGCCGCATCAGCGCCCGGCAGGTGACGGTTTTGCCTGAACCGCTTTCGCCCACCAGGCCGAGCATTTCGCCCGCCGCCAGGGTAAAGGAAACATCATCCACCAGGGCGATGCCCTGGCGGTTGTTGACGGTCAGGTGATTGACCCGCAGTACCGGCGCGCTCATGGCCGTGCCCCCAGTTTATCGCCCAGGCCATCGGCCAGCAGGCTGAAGCCCATCGCCAGCAGCACGATGGCCAGTCCTGGAAAAGTCGTGATCCACCAGGCGGTGGTGATAAAGCTCTGCCCTTCGGCAATCATCACCCCCCACTCCGCCGTCGGCGGCTGTACGCCGAGGCCGAGATAGCTCACCGCCGCGCCGTTCAGCAACACCAGCACGCAGTCCGACATGGAAAACACGATGGAGCCGGTCAGGGCATTGGGCAATAAATGGGCGAACAGAATGCGTCCGTGGCTAAACCCCAGGCTGCGCGCCGCCAGCATAAAGTCGCTATGCTTGAGGATCAGGACCTGCGAACGCACCAGCCGGGCGTAGGAAACCCAGCCCACCAGCGCCATGGCGATATAAAAGCTGCCCAGCCCCGGTCCGATAATGGCGATAATCGACAGCATCAGCACCAGGAAGGGAAATGCCAGCACAATGTCGATGCAGCGCATGATGAAAGCGTCGACGGGACCGCCGAGATAACCGGACAACGCCCCGACGATGGTGCCGATGGTAAACGGAAACACCACGCCCAGCAGGCAGATCTGCAAATCGACGCGCGCTCCCCAGAGGATCCTGGAGAAAATATCGCGGCCGAAGTTATCGGTGCCGAACAGATGCGGCAGGCCAGGGGCCAGCAGGCGCGCATCCGCATTCTGGTAAAGGGGATCGAAGGGCGCGAGCCAGGGGGCGAGCGCCGCCAGCACACACCACATCAGCAGGATACCCATGCCCGCGCGCAGCGCGGCGCGCCGGGGTAGCCAGCGCACGGAAAAATGGCGGACGGCCTGGACGGACATCATAATGTGACCCTCGGGTCCAGGGCCACGGTCAGCAGATCGGCCAGCAGGTTGACCAGCACCGTCGCCAGGGCAAACACCATTACCACGCCCTGCACCACCATATAGTCGCGGCTGAATATCGCCTTGACCAACAGCTGGCCCATGCCGGGGATGGCAAAGACGCTTTCAATCACCACCGTGCTGCCGATAAGCCAGCCGATATTCACCGCCAGCAGGTTGACCGTAGGCACCAGCGAGTTAGGCATAACATGACGCCAGAAGATACGTCCCTCTTCCTGCCCGCGCGCCCTGGCGGCGGTGACGTAATCCGCCTTCAGCTCCGCCAGCAGGCTGGCGCGCAGGTTACGTGTCAGCACCGCCGACAGCGCCAGCGCCACCGTCAGGCAGGGCAGCACCAGGTGATGCAGCCTTGCGCTCCACGCGTCGCCATAACCGGAGACAGGAAACCAGCCCAGGGTGACGCTGAACAGCAGGATCAGCATAATGCCCAGCCAGAACGCCGGAAAACCCAGTCCGGCGGTGGAAAGCAGCCGGATAACCTGGTCGGCGGCGCTCCCCCGCCGGCGGGCGGCGACGGCGGCCAGCGGCACGGTGAGCAGCAGCGCCAGCAGCACGCTGCCCGCGACCAGGCACAGCGTGGGCTCAATGCGGGTCATAATCAGTTTCAGGGTATCGACGCGATAGACAATGGAGCGTCCCAGCTCGCCGTGCAGCAGGTTAGTGAGAAAATAGCCGTACTGTACCCATAACGGCTGATCCAACGCATACTGGGCGCGAATACGCGCGATCGCCGCCGGGGTGCTGCGTACCCCCAGCAGAATGCGCGCCGGATCGCCCGGGATGGCGCGCACCAGCATAAAGGTGATGATGCTGATGCCCAGCAATACCGGCACCAGTTGCAGCGGACGGAACAGGACAAAGCGATAACGGTGCATTCTCCCTACCCCCTGCCGCGTTGATGGGGTATATCCGCCGCGGTATTTTCCAGCATCAGGCGTTTGATTGCACCCGGATGGTGCAATACCACCTCGATGCCCAGCCAGCCGCCCCAGGAATGACCAAGCAGATGCACCCGCTCCAGGCCCATAGCCCGACGTACGGTGTCCACTTCACGCACATAGCGCGCCATGGTCCATAATCCGGGCAGATCCGGCCGATCGGACCGGCCGGTGCCCAATTGATCAAACGCCACCACCCGGTAGCCGTGGTGGCTGAGGCAGGGTTGCGCTTCGCGCGGGTAGTCGCAGGGCAGCCCCGGGCCGCCGTTCAGGCACAGCACTGTCTCGTCGCCCGCGCCGAACTCGTAGGCCGTCACCCGATAACCGTCGACCTCAATATCCACTTGCCGGTCAGGCCTGATCTCACGCCACATATCTCCCCCGGTGCTTGCCGGCGGCCCGCGCCGCGCCGCCATGATGATGTCTTTACGCTACGCATAAGCCGCGGCGCTGAACAGTTAGTAAAAATGCTAGGTTTCGCCTCCGGTCCCCGGGCGGCGTGGCATCCAAATTGCATGCCATCCGGTGGCCGACAACAAGCGTCGCGAGCGCCGGAAGCGATACGGGAATGGCTTTGCAGGATCCATGCCCTGGCGCCATGGAGACTGGATGAGATAAGGGGGGCCGATGAGCATTGTGGTAACCGATGTATTGCCGACGCCGCAGGCCGGCTGCAGTCTTGACGACGCCTTTTTATCCCTGTACCGGCAAAGCGCCCGGCTGGGCATGGAGGCGCTGATTTATGATTACACGCCGGTGCCGCGCTCGCTGGAAGGCGAACTCATTACGCCGTCGGTGCTGCGCATGAGCAATGTGCCGGAGGATATGCGGCAGCTATGGACCGAAAGCGGCTACTACCAGGTGGATCCGGTGCAGTTGTACGCCCTGAAAAGCTGCGCGCCTTTCGTTTGGTCTTATCAGCGCCCGGATACGACCTTGCTGCGCGATATCATCGGTGAGCGACATCAGCCTGTAACGCACTATATGCGCGACAACAATATGCCCTGCGGCGCCACGGTGCCCCTGCACCTGCCGCAGGGGGGATTCGCCACCCTGACCGGCATCGTCAGCGGCGGCGGCCGGGAGCGCGATCTGACCCAGACTCTGGCGGAGCTGGGCCTGCTGGCCCATACCTTTCAGGAGCGTGTTTATCCGCTATTCGACCGCCAGATGCTGACCTGCCAGTATGTGCGCCTGAGCAAACGCGAACGGGAGTGCCTGAGCTGGTCGGCCGAGGGGCTGACCGCCAAGGAGATCGCCCGCAAGCTGTCGCGCTCAATTGCCACCGTGACGCTGCATTTGAACTCCGCGGCACGCAAGCTGGGGGCCAGCAACCGGGTCCAGGCCGTGGTGCGGGCGATGCATTACCGCCTGCTCGACAGCTGAGCCGGCGCAATACCTAGCATTTTCTCTAGCTATCCGCCGCCGGGCGCGCTGTTTTACCCTAGGTTATCCTTAACCGACAGGTAAACCGTCATGTACAGCATTACCGAAGGCTACGCGCCGTTTCAGCAATACCAAACCTGGTACCGCATCTGCGGCGATCTCCATAATGGCAAGACACCCCTGGTGGTGGTCCACGGCGGCCCGGGCTGCACCCATGATTATGTCGACGCGTTCCGCGATATCGCCGCCAGCGGCCGGGCGGTCATCCATTACGATCAGCTCGGCAATGGCCGTTCCACCCATTTACCGGACCAGGGAGCCGACTTCTGGCGGGTATCGCTGTTCCTGGCGGAGCTGGATAACCTGCTGGCGCATCTGGGCATCGGCAACAACTATGCCTTGCTCGGCCAGTCGTGGGGCGGGATGCTGACGGCGGAGCACGCCGTATTGCGCCCGGAAGGTCTCAAGGCAATCGTCATCGCCAATTCGCCGGCGTCGATGGCGCTATGGCTACAGGCGGCGGCCAGGCTGCGCGCCCAGTTACCGGCCCCGGTACAGCGCTGCCTGACGGAGCACGAAACCGCGGGCACCCTGGACAGCGACGCGTATCGCCAGGCCACCCGGGTATTTTACCAGCGGCACGTCTGCCGGCTTACGCCCTGGCCGGAAGAAGTCACGCGCACCTTCGCCGCCATGGACGCCGACCCGACGGTGTACCATGCCATGAACGGTCCGACGGAATTCCACGTTATCGGCACCATGAAAAACTGGGACATTATTGACCGGTTGGCGCGGATACAGGTACCGGCGCTGCTGATATCGGGCCGCTACGACGAGGCGGCGCCGGAGGTGGTGCAGCCCTTCAAGGATCATATCGCCGGCGCCGAATGGGTGATATTCGAGCAATCAAGCCATATGCCGCACGTAGAGGAGCGCGCGGCCTGCATGCGGGTAGTGGGGAACTTCCTGGACCGGCAGTTGGATGCCCGGGAGAGCGTCGCCGGCCGTTAACCGCCGCGGCGACGTTGCCGGCGGCGATGTGTTGGCGCGGCCCGGCAACCGCGGCCGTGCGGTCATCAGGCCAGCCCGGCCAGTTTTTTTACCTGGCCGACGAACGCATCGCGCTTCACTTCCTCGAATAGCCGGGCACGCAGCCGCGGCGCCGGGCTGGCATTCACGTTCTCGAACAGCGCCACCCGGCCGGCCAGCGCCCCGGTGGTCATATCCCAGATAAAATTCATCAACCGTTCTTTTTCCATGGCGCTGGCGCCGTGGCCGGCCAATAACTCCCGCAGCGCGTGGCCGATATCGGGATTGTCGAAGGCCGCCTTGCCAAAACGCATCACCAGCCCCTGCCCGCACATCTCCTGCAGGATATGGACAATGTGCGGATAGTGCCGGATGGAATACAGGCGGCCGGCGGTCAGCATGCCGGCATCGGGCGCCATTACGCCGCCCTCGGTAAGACGCGCCTGCGCTTCGGCGGCATAGATAAAGGCGCGCAGGGTTTGGGCATATTCAATCAGCTCCCCCAGCATGGCCTGCACGGCGGGAATGCGGCCGGTGCCCAGCACATCCAGCACCAGCTGCCCGGCGCCGACAAACAGCTCGGCCTTTACCGCCAGCCTTGTCAGCACATGCCAGTGGGCGAAAACGCATACCGGGCCGTAATACCGCATCGCGTCGGGATCGCCAAGATTAAAGATACGTTCGGCGGGCACAAAAACGTTATCGAAAATAATAAACTGGTCGGCTTCTTCCCCCAGCCCGGCGATGGGGTGGTCAAACGGATCGGCGCCGGGATGGGAGACCATTTCCCGCGAAATCAATTTGATGCCCTCGGCGTTAACCGGGATCGCCCCCCAGATGCAGGCTTCCGGCGGCGTTTCCTGGCGACTCCCCAGGTTGGTGAAAAAAATCTCGTTGGCCTGGGCGGCGACGGAGCCGACGGTTTTGGCCCCTGAGACGCGAATCCCGCCCCGCTCGATACTTTTTACCCGCAGCAGCGACCCCCAGCCCGCCTTGGGCGACGATCGGTCGGCCTGCGGACCCGCCAGGCTTTCCGCGGCGGTCAGGTTATTATCGCGGCCATAGGCCAGGTAGCGTTCGATATTTTCGGCAAAATCGGGACGGCAGCCGTCCAGGGCGGACCGCTTGGCTTTAAAGACAGGCAGCAGGGCATAGAGTCCCACGACGATGGCGGGCGCCAGATCGGGCGGGCGGCCGAAGGTGCCGCCGGTCTTGAGCGAGGTGTATTCAATCATTTTGCGCCGCTCGCGCAGATCATCGCAGGTCCGGGGAATTTGCCAGGCGCGGCTGACCACCGTCCCGCTGGCGGGATCGACGCAGGTGGTGGCGTCGGCATGCTCCGCGCTGAACTGGTCGTCGAACATCGACGCCAGCACATTGACCCCCGCCGCCAGCGCGGGGTCGTCCATCACGCCGCCAAGCCTGTTGCCGTTAACCCACAGCCGCCGTCCATCCTCCAGGGATGCCTTGAACTCGGCGCCGGTCCTAAGCCGGTGCGGCTTACCCTTTGCCAACACGGATGTCATAGTGATTCCCCTTCCCTTGGGTCAAAAACGCAACGCCCCGGCTTTACGCGCACCGGGCGCTATTTTTACCTATCCCGGCCCGGTCTTTATGGCCTGCCGCTATCCACCGTACCCGGCCGGTTAAGCTAAGCACGGGCTAAAGCAAGATTCAAACGTTATGTCTTGCCGGGATAAGAAGGGTTTAAGAAACCCTCTGGGCTACAGACCGCTCGGCGCGACGCGGCACTGGATGGGGTCCGCGCCGCCGGCGCAGTCGAGCGTAAGGGAGCGCGGGCTTTCGCCCCGGTGCGTCGACAAGGCCACCTCGTAGCGGGTTTGCCAGGATCGCCCCTGCTCGCCGCACCACAAGCGTTGAACGGGCAACCGATCCTGTTGGTCATTGAGGATAATCACCTCGCCGCTGGCGATATTCTTCCACAGTCCGGTGGAGAGCGTCGCGCCGGGGGCGACGGCGCCCAACGGGACCGAATACCAGTGGGCGGTGGTCGCTTCGCAATCCAGGGGACGATGGCCGGTGTTATTCACCACCACCAGAAAAGGGGTTAATCCCCGCGTACCGCGTTGATAATTTGTTGATTCCCCGGCGTAGATTGCGGTGGTGAAAAAAAACAAACAGGGCAATACTAGCCCCTTTAGTGTCATAAAATGCTCCAGTAAACAGGTCCTATCCGTTAGGAATGCATCAGAAAAGATTTTATTAGCCGTATTGTCAACAATAAAATGTATCGAGGACAGAAGATGATGGGTAAAGGTTGGTTAAAATACGCGGCTGCGATGTCGGTGCTGTCGGTGCTCTGTTCAGCGGCCTATGCCGCTGATATTAAAACTATCGCCATAGTCACCCCCGAACCCGGCACTGATTTCGGCTGGAACCAACAGGGCATCAGCGCCGCCAGGGCGGCCGGTGCCAAAGAAGGCGTCAAGGTCATGGTGGCGGAGAACCTCGGCTACGGCGATATCCGCCCCACGCTGCGCGACCTGACGGAAGATGGGGCGCAGCTTATCATCGCCCACGCCAGCGGTTATAACCAGTCAGGGCCGGAAATCGGCGCGCAGGCCAATGTGCCGGTGGCCATCACCGACAGCCCGTCGTCGTTAAAAGCCGGCAAAGTGGCCGATTATACGGTAAGCGGCCAGGAGGGGGCCTACCTGGCCGGCGCGCTGGCGGCGAAAATGACGCGCAGCGGCACCATCGGCATCGTGGTTTCCGGCGAGCCGCCGGCCTGGAACGCGCAGTCCTCGGCTTTTATCCTCGGCGCCAGGGCGGCCAGGAGCGATATTAAAATCCGTTACGCGGTGATCGGCCCGGCGGCGTACAGCGATGCCGCGGGCGGTAAACGCGTGGCGGCCTCCGTTATCGCCGCCGGCGCGGATATTATCTTCGGCCAGGGCAACGGCTCGAGCTTCGGCATGCTGCAGGCGGTGGAAACCACCCCGGCGCCGGACGGCGGCAAAGTCTATTTTATCGACGTCATCGGCGACAAATCCCCCATTGATAAAGGCAACCTGCTCAGTTCCGTCCTGTGGAACCTGACGCCGGTCTACACCGCCATGATCGAGGATCTCAAGCAGGATAAATTCGGCTCCCACAACTACAAGACTTCGCTGGCGGACGGCTCGATCAGTCTGCTGAAAACCGCCCATATCCCGGACGATATCTGGCAGAGCGTCAACGCGGTGCGCGACGACATCATCAGCGGTAAAATCACCGTGCCGGCGGATTACGACGCTAAATCGCTGCACGACCTGCTGGCCGCCGGCGGTAAATAGTCCGGCGGCAAACGCCCCGGCCGGGGCGCGCCCGTCGCGCTCCGCTTAACGTTATCGAGATCATGATGAGCCAGAATCTGCCTTCATCGGCCTGCCCGGTCGTGACCGTCTGCCAGGTCACCAAGCGGTATCCCGGCATTATCGCCAATGACCAGGTTGACCTGGCGCTGTGGCCCGGCGAGGTTCATGTGCTGCTGGGGGAAAACGGCGCAGGGAAATCCACCCTGGTCGCCATGCTTTCCGGGCTGCAGCAACCTGACGAGGGGCATATCGCGGTGGGGGGCCGGGTCGAATCGCTGTCCTCCCCCCGTCGCGCCCGCGCGCTGGGCATCGGCACCGTGTTCCAGCATGCCATGATGGTGCCGGCATTAAGCGTGGTGGATAATATCGCCCTCGGCGATCCCTGGTGGCGGCGTCCCGCGCGCCGCCATTATGCGGATCGGGTTAATGCCATCGCCCGGGATATCGGCGTCAGGGTCAACCCGTTCGCCCTGGCGGGATCGCTCTCACTCGGTGAGCTGCAGCAGGCGGAAATCGTTCGTACCCTGTTGCGCGGCAGCCGTGTGCTGATCCTTGACGAAGCCACCGCCATGCTGACGCCCGACAACGCGCACGAACTGGGGCGGTTGATGCGCCGGCTGGTGGCGCAGGGCCTGGCGGTGGTCTTCATCACCCATAAGCTTAACGAGGCGCTGGCCTGGGGCGATCGCATCTCGGTGCTGCGCCGCGGCCGTAAAGCAGGCGAGATAGGGCCTGAACGGCTCAAATCCCTTACCGCCCCGCAGACGACCCAGGAAGTGGTCGAAATGATGTTCGGCATTCCCGGCCAGGCCGCCGCGACGCCCGCGGCAGCCGCGGCGCCGGCGCCGAAAACAGCCGGTAAGCCGGTGCTCGAGGCGCAGGGGTTGGCGGTAGAGGATCCGCTGGTGCCGGTCGCCGGCATCGATTTGATGGTTCGCGCCGGCGAAATCGTCGGCATCGCCGGCATCGACGGCAACGGGCAAAAACAGCTGGCCGAGGCGCTGGCTGGCCAGCGCCCGCTGGCCGGCGGGCACATCTGCCTGGACGGCGAGCGGATAGACCATGAAAACATCGGCCAGCGACGCCGGCGCGGTCTGCGCTACGTCACCGACGACAGGCTGGGCGAAGGTACCGTCGCCACCTTTCCGGTCTCGATTAACCTGCTGCTCAAGCAGATAGGCGACACGCCCTTCTGGCGGCGGGGCATCGTGCAGCCGGCGGCTATTGCACGGCACGCGCTCAGGCAAATCCTGGAATACGATATCCGTACCCCGGCGGTCGACACGCCGGTTGGCAAGCTGTCCGGCGGCAATATCCAAAAGACGCTGCTGGCGCGCGAACTTAGCGGCCAGGCCCGGGTGGTCATCTTCGCCAAGCCGACCCATGGGCTCGACCTGCAAAACACGCAATCGATCCGCGGGAGGATACGCCGCGCGGCCGGTGCGGGCATGGCGGTATTGCTGATATCAACGGATTTGGAGGAACTGCTGGAACTGGCGGACCGGATCGCAGTGATGGCGCAGGGCGGAATAATCGGCATGGTGGAGAATAATCCGGCGGCCCGGGGCCGCATCGGCGAGCTGATGAGCGGAGCCATGACATGAGCGGTCGCTCCGGTCCTGCCTGGGGGCGACGGCTGTCGCCGGCCCGGCTTAAATCCGCCCTGGCACGCGCCGGGCTGTCCGTGGCGCCGGTGGTTATCGCCCTGGTGATCACCGGCGCCCTGTTGCGGATCATGGGGGTCAATCCCCTGGATTATTACGGTTTTATTCTGCAAAAGGGGCTGATGACGCCCTCGGGCCTGCAGGCGACGCTGACCCGCATGGGGCCGCTGTTGCTTATTGCCGCCAGTTTGATGGTGGCGTTTCGCGCCGGTCTGTGGAACCTGGGCGGCGACGGCCAGTTTTTACTGGGCGCGGTTATCGCCTCGGCGGTGGCGGCCCCGCTGAATCAGCTCGGGGCGCCGTCGTGGCTGACGCTACTGGCGGCAATGGCGGCCGGTACGTTGATGGGCGGCGCATGGGCGATTCTGCCGGCCATCTTAAAGGCCTGGCAGCATATTAACGAAATCATTACCACGATGATGATGTCCTTTTTAGGCATTTCGCTTGCCAATGTGCTGGTCAAGCTGGTGTTCGCCGATCCCGCCACCACCGTGCCGGAAACCCGTACCCTTCCTTATGCGCAGCGGCTGCCGCCGCTGTTCGGCACCCATACCTCAAGCGGGTTGCTGATTGGCCTGTTTGCCGTGATCGCGGTGCATTGGCTCATGAACCGCACCGCCTTCGGGCTGCGGTTGCGCACCGTCGGCGCCAATCCGCGCGCGGCGCTCCATGCCGGCCTGCCGGTCGGGACGCTGACCATCGCGGTACTCGCCCTGTCCGCCGCGCTGGCGGGCCTGGCCGGCGCGGTGGAGGTTATCGGCATCGAAGGCAACGTGCGCGCCGACTGGAACCCGGCCTATAGCCTGCTGGTGGTGCCGCTGGTGTTTCTGGCCCGCTTCAACGGGTTCGCCACCATCGCCTTTGTCTTTATTTTTTCGGTGCTGTCCATCGGCAGCGAAAGCGCGGCCCGGCGGATGGGCGTTCCCAACCATTTTACCCTGGTCACGGTAGCCGTGCTGCTTATCGTGCTCGGCCTGACGGAAATGGTCGCGCAGCGGCGGCGCGGCCGTGCCGGCGGGCAATAAGGCAAATTATATGGATTTACTGACGCAAGGTTTTCTCTCGTCCCTGCTGCTGGGGGCGATTATCGCCGGCGTACCGTTGTTGTTGACCGGCCTGGGCGAACAGTTATCGGAAAAGGCCGGCGTTTTGAATATCGGACTGGAGGGCATGATGCTCACCGGCGCCTACCTGGGTTTTTATACCGCCTGGCAGACCCAGTCCATGGGCCTGGGGCTAGTGGGCGGCGCTGCCGGCGGCATACTCATCGGCCTGCTGATGGCCGTGCTGTGCGTCTGGCTGCGCCTTAACCAGATCGTCATCGGCATCGCGCTGACGCTCGGCGCGCAGGGCGCCACCGCGCTGTTGCACTACCTGCAATTCAGCCGCACCTACCCCCGCCTGGGCGGAATCGACAGCGTGGCGCTGCCGCTGCTGTCCGGCATACCCTTTATCGGGCGCATCTTGTTCAACCAGCCGCTGGTTGTCTATCTGGCGGTGGGGTGCGTGGCGCTGTTTGCCGCGGTCTATCGCCATACCAACCTTGGCCTGTATCTGCAGGCCGCCGGCGACAAGCCCGCCGCCCTCGACGCCGCCGGGGTAAGCGTTTTGTGGACACGCACGCTGGCGGTACTGGTGACGGGCGCGCTGGCGGGGCTTGGCGGCGCCTTTATGTCGCAGGTCGGCGCCGGTATTTTTGTGCCCTTCATGACCCAGGGCAACGGCTTTATCGGCATTGTGCTGGCGATGCTGGCGCGCGGCAGGCCGCTGTGGGTACTGGGGGGAGCATTGCTGTTCGGCGCCTGCCTGTCGTTGACCACCGCCCTGCAAGTGCTGGGGGTGGATATGCCCACCGATGTGATCCAGATGCTGCCGTTTATGGCGGTGATGGTGGTGCTGGTCGCATTCGGCCGGCGCGCCAGCTTGCCCGACGCCCTGGGAACGGCCTATATCCGGGGTGAACGCTAAGGGCGTTAAATCTACTTATAAAGATATGAAAGCCGTACAACTAAATGGGACTATCGATAAATTGTTAGAGCACTAAATAGATGATCCTAATACCGCTACATTTTTGCTTGGCCGTGCTTCCCTGCGGGAAATGGGCTTACTGTTTTCATTTATTGCTCCCGCCGACGTAACTGACTTTGCCCGTCCCGCTGTGCAATGCACCGGCCAGATAATATTTTTCGTTCTGTCCGGGCGTGACAATGCGTTTTTGCTGACCGCGTAGCTGCCAGTCGGCACCGATTTTTGGGTTAAGATGGATCCCCACCTCGTCCTCGTAAAACACTGGATTTTCATGACTGCACGGGGCAAGCTCTTCAGCAACAGCGGCCACTTTATCTTCTTTATGTGGGTCACGAATGCTCAGCGTTGGCGCTGCCCTTCGCCACACCAGCCCGGCAGCGGGAAGCCAATGTCTCACCGTTGAAGCATGTAAACGACAACCTGTTATCTCATTGATTTTGATTGCCAATAACTTTGTGCTCCAGCGTGAGCGCTGATAGCCAAAATCTACCGGCGAGTGTTTAACAAGCTAACTCAATAGTGCGCAGATATACTCAAACGGCCAGCGTCGCCCATGTCCCGGGGCTATGGTTTTAGACCTTCCGGGCCATAAAGCGTGAACCAATTAATCCAACGCGTCAGCGACGACAGGATAAATATTATGGCTATGTATATTTTGAATTAAATATTTTCTAATATCACCTCCATCATTCTCGGACAAGTCATCGGTGGATATGTTCATTGGTGAAAATTAATGTGACAAACACTCAATATCACATAAGCTTGCTATTAATTTCTGGAGAACACGCCTAATTGAATGATTGCACTAATCGTACCTTAAAGAAATTTGAAACATGCATCATTAATATGAACCTGTTTATAGGGTGAAAGAGAAAGGTGAGGTAGTAGGCAGAAGGGCATTAAAGGATCATTAAAATGTATTTCGTCATAATCCAACACATAATGTTCAACAGATGTGATAAGGAGAAGATGTGTGCAATTATTATTCAATCAACGCGGGAAAATAATTTATTACTAGTTAATGCTTGTTGCATTGGCTAATATTAACTTATGGTGCTGAAAAATTGGAGCACCCTCTAATTTATCTGGCCTAAGGTAAATAATATTAAGTTGTGTAAAAAATTTTAAGACGATCACAGGAGAACCCATGCAAACTACGTTAACATTCAACTCACCGAGCTCAATAAACACTAAGCCCTCATATGGATGTCGTAGGTTTTACGATGACGCTTCCTTCTTGCCAAATCCCCTACAAGGTTTAAAAAAAGCGGGAAATTTTGCTGTTAATACAAAGCTGATTTTTGACGAAAAAGCAGTGGGAAATCTAAAATTTTGCGAATTATTTACGAATAAAGTATTATTAAACACTCTTACAACTCCCTTTAAATATAATCAATCAAACCATGTAGTGTCTCCTAAAAATAATAGAACTAATGATTACATATCATTTATAATGAACAAGAAATTCATTAGCCTTGACAATTTATCTGAGTCTTTAATCGATGTAATTAATTCTCGCTATGCTGAGACATTAACTACGGAAGGTGAATGTGTTGAATTTAACCACTGCCGCGCCTTTTTCGATGTTAAGTATGATAAGATTCGTTTTGCATTCAAAAATGGTGCAGTTGTGAATCTCTCAGTTAATGCTGAAGGTAAGGTTTATGGGTTTTACGATTACTCACATGACTTAATTAAGATTATTGCGGCTGGGATTATAAGAACTGGATTCGCGGAGAAATTGGTCGTTGTCTTAGAGAAAATTGAAGTTGATAAGACAGCAGCTTTAGCAAATGTAGTGACGTCTGATGATAAATTAAAACTCCTTAACGGCATATTAAAAAAAACTCGGTATTTTTTCAAGGGTAGCCGTTTCAAGTCGAGTAATAAGATAAAGACCAACGATGATATAAAAGTTCGCTGGGATGAACACATCGAAACGATAAGACTCTTAGGATTATGCCGTGAATATCCTAATACTGGATTTCTTGAAGAATATATCAAATTTTCAGTCGACCATCAAGTTGGGAATTGCGGCGAAATGGCAAGAATAACTTATGCCTTTTGTGAAAGTTATCATTTATGTCCAGAGTTTATTAGTTTTGAAAAAAATAAATATTCTAATCACGTAGCATGTGGTGTTAAAATAAACAATGAATATTACATACTCGATCCTTGGGCTAATATAATATGTAAAGAAATAAATTTTATATCAGCTCTGAAGAATAAAATTGCCGCCTGGAACAAAAGTGGTAAATTTATTTTAAACGGGGAAGCTGGAACTATTCACATGAGTCAAAATAGTATAACGCCTGTTGACCTATTGATGACACCAGAAGATATTTCTAAATTCAAGTTAGTACGCAAAATGAAATTAAACCTGGGGCGTCAAGTTGTTGGCTCCGCCTTCATAAATTATCTAGAAGATAAATTGAAAAATAAAGGGTTTGATAAAAAAGCAGCGGGTTAAAAATTTCTTAATTGTAAAGCATTATTCAACGCATTGATTATAAAGCTTAATGCGTAGTTTTACGTAACCCTACATCCATTAGCAATAATGAGGAATTTTGAAGCCGCTCGACGGTAAGAAGTGCCTAAGATGTACTGAACCCCAAAATTTGACACTGCCGCTGTTTTCAACATGAGCCGGGTATTCTACCTGGTTCATTCACCTAAATAGGTGATCCTCATACCACGACACTTTTGCTTGACCGTGCCTCCCTTCGGAAAATGGGCTTCCCGTTTTCATAACCGGTGGAGTATGTCGGCGCGAGGTCGGCGTAAATGAGAACTGCTGGATGATATAAAAAGACCGGAACCAGACCGTTTATTGCCGCGGCGCCTCAATCGCCTTTGGAATCAGTAAATTTCACTAAAAATACTTTGATTGAAATGTATCAGAATCAGCTATGCTGAGCTTTAGTGCGAAAATACACCTTAAAAATAGCCTTGGCGCAGCTCAGGTGTCAACAATACACAAATGTTATAAATATAGTCCCCAAATAATTACTCTAACTTAAGGCATATTTTGTATTCTCGACGATATTAGTTCATTTTTTTTGCTTAAGCGGCTTGATAAGCCCCTCAAGCCCCTCGATTTTAATGGCGAGCGTAATCGACATCAGTTCCCCCAGCCGGCCCTGGGGGAATTCACCTTTACGGGCAAACCACAGCAGATAAGGCTCGGGCAGATCGATAAGCGCCCGCCCCTGATATTTGCCGAACGGCATTTCGGTATTGGCGATGGCCACCAGATCTTCTTTCTCCATGATTGACTCCTCTTGGGCCGGGATCGGTGTCACTCGCCCAGCAGGCGCATCATTTCCGCCTCATCTATTACCGGAATATTGAGCTGCTGCGCCTTGGTCAGCTTGGAACCGGCCGCCTCGCCCGCAATCACCAGATTGGTCTTGGCCGACACGCTGCCGCTGACCTTGGCGCCAAGGGCCACCAGGCGGTCCTTGGCCTCGTCGCGGGAAAGCCCGGTTAACGAGCCGGTCAGCACGATGGTCTTGCCGGCGAACGGGTTATTGTCTTCGGCGGGCGCCGCCACCGGCTCCGGCCAGTGGATGCCGATGGCGGGGCTGACCAGCTCGGCGATAACATCCAGGTTGTGCTGCTCGTCAAAAAAGTTGCGCACATGGGCGGCCACCACTTTACCAATATCCTGCACGCTCACCAGCGCGTCAATATCGGCGGCGTACAGCGCATCCAGGGTTTTGAATTCCGCCGCCAGGTTGGCGGCGGTGGCCTCCCCCACTTCGCGAATGCCCAGGGCATACAGAAATCGCGCGAATGTGGTTTGTTTGGCGGTCTCCAGGGCCGTCAGCAGATTTTGCGCCGACTTCGGCCCCATGCGATCAAGACGGGCCAGGATGTCCTTATTCAGGCGGAACAGATCGGCGGGCGTCTTGACCAGCTCGCGCTCGACCAGCTGATCGATGATTTTATCGCCCATGCCGTCCACATCCAGCGCCCGGCGCGACACAAAATGCTTCAGCGCCTCTTTGCGCTGGGCGCCGCAGACCAGGCCGGCGGTACAGCGCACCACGGCTTCGCCTTCCACCCGCTCGACGTCGGAGCCGCACACCGGGCAATGGGTGGGAAAGACGATCGGCCGGGCATCGCCGGGGCGTCGCTCCAGCACCACGCCCACCACCTGGGGGATCACGTCGCCGGCGCGGCGGATAATCACCGTATCGCCGATTTTCAACCCCAGTCGCTCGATTTCATCGGCATTGTGCAAGGTGGCGTTGCTGACCATGGCGCCCGACACCAGCACCGGCTCCAGACGGGCCACCGGCGTTACCGCCCCGGTACGGCCCACCTGGAACTCGACGTCCCGCACCCGCGTCATCTGCTCCTGCGCCGGAAATTTATAGGCGATGGCCCAGCGCGGCGCGCGGGCGACAAAACCCAGCCGCTGCTGCAGCGCCAGGGAATCGACCTTGATCACCACGCCGTCGATATCAAAGCCCAGGCTGGCGCGCTGTTCCTGGACATGGCGATAGAATTCCAGCACCTGTTCGGCGCCGGTACACAACCTAATACGGTTGCTGACCGGCACGCCCCAGGATTTAAACAGCTGCAAGCGTTGCCAATGGCTGGCGGGCAGCTCGCCGCCTTCCAGCAGGCCGACGCCGTAAGCGAAAAAGGTCAGCGGCCGTTTGGCGGTGATGGCCGGATCCAATTGACGCAGCGAGCCGGCGGCGGCGTTGCGCGGATTGGCGAACACTTTGCCGCCCTCGCGTTTGGCGTCGTCGTTCAGCCGCTGGAAACCGGCCTCGGACATAAACACTTCGCCGCGGATTTCCAGCCGTTGGGGATGGGGTCCGTCGCCGTCCTGGAGCCGCAGGGGGATGGTGCGGATGGTGCGCACGTTGGCGGTGATGTCTTCGCCGGTGGTGCCGTCGCCGCGGGTGGCGGCGCGTACCAGCCGGCCGTCTTCATACAGCAGGCTGACCGCCAGGCCGTCGAGCTTCAGCTCGCAGCAGAATACCAGGTCGTCGTCGCTTCTCAGGCGATCGCGCACCCGCTTGTCAAACGCCAGAAAACCGTCTTCGTCAAACACGTTATCCAGCGACAGCATCGGCACTTCATGGCGAATCTGGTGAAAGACGGTCAGCGGCGCGCCGCCGACGCGCTGGGTGGGGGAATCCGCGGTAAGCAGTTCAGGATGCTGCGCTTCCAGCTCGCGCAGCTGCGCCATCAGCCGATCGTATTCGGCATCCGGCACCTGCGGCTCATCCATCACATGATAAAAATATTCATAACGGCGCAGCAGGGCGCGCAGGGCGTCTATTTGTTGATTGATTGGTTCCATTGCTCACCATCAGCGAAAAACCCCCCGCAAGCGGGGGGCGTGAAAATCAGGCGCAACAGCCGTTGGCGTCAGGCGCTGGCGTTAACATCAAGCACGTCGCGAATGCGCGCCTTGTAGATATCCAGCTTCTGGGGCGTTAACATCCGGCGTTCATCATCCAGCACCACGCCGCCGCAATCGTCCGCGATACGCTGCGCCGATTGCAGCATCAGTTTGAAATTCTGATGCGCGTCGCCATAGGAGGGTACCATCATAAACATAGAGACGCCCGGGGTGGTGAAGGCCGCCATTTCCTCGGGATCAAAGGATCCGGGTTTGACCATGTTCGCCAGGCTGAACAGCACCGGGCCGCTGCCCGCGGGATTCAGGTGACGATGGAAGATATTCATTTCGCCAAACTGGAAGCCGGCCTGCAGCACGCTTTGCAGCAGTTCCTCGCCACCGATGACGGTGCCGTTGTGGGCCGCGACGTGCAGGACCAGCACGGTCTCCCGGCGCTTGGCCGGCTGAGGGTCGGCGTCCCTTGGCGCGTCGCCGCGCGTTTCCTCACGGGGACGGGACGGCGCGGGAGCCGGAGGCGGCTCGTCCGGCAACACGGCCTGCTGGCGTTTTTTGAAAAATGAGGTCTTCATCCGCGGCGCCGGAGCGGGCGGCGCGAGCTCGTCTTCCGCTTCTTCCGCCTCGCTGTCGGCGTCGACATCATCGAGCAGGGGATCGAAGTTATTGCGCGCATGGGTTGCGGACTTATTGCCGAAACCCGGTTCCTGCTGCGAACGCGGTCCACGCGCATGTCCTCCCGGGACGCGAATCTCGGGTTCCTGCGTGTCATAGCGCCCAAACGCGGGCTCGTCGTCGGCACGGACCTTGGTTACCCTGACTTCGCCCACACCTTCATCACGCTCTTCCAGCGGAGGCTCGTCCTGATCCTGTCGGTCTTGTTTCAGTCGTTTAACCGGGCGATCGCGGAAAACCGATGAGCGTTCTTTACGGCTGGTCCACAGGCCGTGCAAGAGCAACGCTATGATAGCGATCGCACCAACAACGATTAATATCAGACGCAAATCCTGCATCATTGCCATCTCAGTTGTTCTAATTCATTGCCACGGCGGCAAACATTTACTCTGTTAACTCTATTTGCCTGCGTAGACAAGTGCAAGTCCGCGCGGTACTTTCTGACAATAAAGATAGCATCAGCACAGTTTTTTGCTGTTTTTTCAACCAAAAGTGCTAAAACGACAAAATACTGGCGTAGCCGATGCGTCCGTTTTCCTTTTTCTCCGTATAAAAAATGGTCGAAAAAAATGTTTAACGATACAAAATCCCGCAGCGGTTGCCATTATTTTGTCCGCGGCTGGCATTTAATCATGCTGCCGGGCATCAAACGCTACGTTGTACTGCCGCTTATCATGAATATCGTGCTGCTCGGCGGCGCGTTCTGGTGGCTGTACACACGTCTGAATATCTGGATCCCCAGGCTGATGGAACATATCCCCGCCTGGATGCAATGGCTGGGCTATTTGTTATGGCCGCTGTGCGTCCTGGCGGTGCTGCTGATATTCAGCTATTTTTTCAGCACCGTCGCCAACTGGATTGCCGCGCCGTTCTGCGGTTTGCTCGCCGAACAGCTGGAAGCGCGTCTCACCGGTCATACCCTGCCCGACAGCGGGGTCATGGCCATGGTCCGGGATACGCCGCGCATCCTGCACCGCGAATGGCTTAAACTGGCGTACTACTTGCCGCGGGCGCTGGCGCTGCTGGCGCTGCACCTGATACCGGCCTTCGGCCAGACCGTGGCGCCGGTGCTGTGGTTTTTGTTCGGCGCCTGGATGATGGCCATCCAGTACAGCGATTATCCCTTCGATAATCACAAAGTGCCTTTTATCGCCATGCGCCGCGCATTGGCGCGACACAAAGCCCAGAACCTGCAGTTCGGTGCCCTGGTCTATATTTGTACCGTAATCCCCTTGCTTAATCTGGTGATTATGCCGGTGGCGGTATGCGGCGCCACGGCGATGTGGGTCGACAGGTATCGTACCGATTTCGCGGCGCCGGTGCCTATGAGGTAATGGCCCGCCCCCCGGCGGTACGTTCTTAAAACTTATGTCTTAATAACATATCGATATACTATTCTTTTACTTCCGTCGGCCATGCGAAAGGGTATGCTTTGGTTATCATTCCCCTAATTTGCACTTACAGTAAAGGACCGGTCATGAGCAACATTTACGAAGACAATTCCTACACCATCGGCCATACGCCCCTTGTCCGCTTAAACCGCATCGGCAATGGTCGTATTCTGGCGAAAGTGGAATCCCGTAATCCAAGCTTCAGCGTGAAATGCCGCATCGGCGCCAATATGATTTGGGACGCGGAAAAACGCGGCGTGCTCACACCCGGCGTTGAACTGGTGGAACCCACCAGCGGCAACACCGGCATCGCCCTGGCCTATGTCGCGGCGGCGCGGGGCTACAAGCTGACCCTGACCATGCCGGAAACCATGAGCACCGAACGCCGTAAGCTGCTCAAGGCGTTGGGCGCCAGCCTGGTGCTCACCGAAGGGCCGAAAGGCATGAAGGGCGCCATCGCCAAGGCGGAAGAGATCGTGGCCACCGATCCCAAGCGTTACCTGATGCTGCAACAGTTCAGCAATCCGGCCAACCCGGCCATCCATGAACAGACCACCGGCCCGGAAATCTGGGAAGATACCGATGGCGATGTCGACGTCTTCATCGCCGGCGTCGGCACCGGCGGCACCCTGACCGGGGTGAGCCGTTATCTGAAAAAGACCAAGGGAAAAGCGGTTATTTCGGTGGCGGTTGAACCCACGGACTCGCCGGTGATCACCCAGGCGCTGGCCGGTGAAGAAATCAAGCCCGGCCCACATAAAATTCAGGGCATCGGCGCCGGTTTTATCCCGGAAAACCTGGATTTGAGCCTGATTGACCGCGTGGTGAAGATCACCAACGACGAGGCCATCGCCACCGCCCGCCGCCTGATGGAAGAAGAAGGCATTCTCGCCGGCATTTCCTCCGGCGCCGCGGTTGCCGCCGCGCTGAAATTACAGGAAGACGCGGCCTTCGCCGACAAGACCATTGTCGTGGTACTGCCCTCTTCCGGCGAGCGTTATCTCAGCACCGCGCTGTTTGCCGATGTGTTTACCGAAAAAGAGTTGCAGCAGTAAAATCCATCGTCGCTTATGTGCGCTTCTACCCCAAAAAGCACCCTGCCGGGTGCTTTTTTGTGGAGTAGATCAAATTTTTGCCCCCTGCATAATTGATTTTGTTGGCTCTGTCTTGTATTTAAGCAGACAATTATTTCGATGTATGAAATTAATCAGGCTATTAATTGTTCTGCTAGCTGAATCGATTAACGCCCTATGGATTTTGGCGCAAAAGCGGCATAATGGTAAATGGCACAACGGCGTATCACAGCTTTCATAAGCGTTAGCCAGAAATGCTTTTATACCGTTTTTTGCTCGCATACATCTTTGTCTTTGTAACATACTCAGGCACTAACCATATAGGCTAAAGTCCATGTTTTAAGCTAAACTTTAGCCCCACAACACTGATATCATCTAATAAGTTGGGGAAACATAATGTTCCAGCAAGAAGTCACGATTACCGCACCTAATGGTCTGCATACCCGCCCTGCCGCTCAGTTTGTCAAGGAAGCCAAAGGCTTCGTTTCCGATATCACCGTAAGCTCCAACGGTAAAAGCGCCAGCGCAAAAAGCCTGTTCAAACTGCAAACGCTGGGCCTGACCCAGGGTACCGTGGTCGCCATTATCGCCGAAGGGGAAGACGAGCAAAAAGCTGTGGAACATCTGGTTAAACTGATGGCAGAGCTTGAGTAATCCAGGCCCGTTTTTTTACGTTAACGCGAGTCACGAGTGAGTAAGGTAGGGTTATGATTTCAGGCATTTTAGCATCACCGGGCATCGCCTTTGGTAAAGCGCTCTTACTAAAGGAAGATGACATCGTCATCAACCGGAAAAAGATTTCTGCCAACCAGGTTGAGCAGGAAATCGAGCGTTTTCTGGCTGGACGTACCAAAGCATCCGCGCAGCTGGAAGCGATCAAAACCAAAGCTGGCGAAACCTTCGGTGAAGAAAAGGAAGCAATCTTCGAAGGCCATATCATGTTATTGGAAGACGAAGAGCTTGAGCAGGATATCATAGCCCTTATCAAAGAAGACCTGGCGACGGCGGACGCCGCCGTTTACAACGTTATCGAGACCCAGGCCAAGGCGCTGGAAGAGCTTGACGACGAATATCTGAAGGAACGCGCCACTGACGTGCGCGATATCGGCAAGCGGCTGCTGCGCAACATTCTCGGCATGCCCATCATCGATTTAAGCGCCATCGCCGAAGAAGTGGTGCTGGTGGCAACCGATCTGACGCCCTCAGAGACGGCGCAGCTCAATCTTGACAAGGTGCTGGGGTTTGTCACCGATCTGGGCGGGCGCACCTCCCATACGTCCATTATGGCCCGTTCCCTGGAACTGCCGGCCATCGTGGGCACCGGCAACGTCACTAAAAGCGTGGTTAATGGCGATTATCTGATTCTTGATGCCGTCAACAACCAGGTGTATGTCAATCCGACGCCGCAGCAAATCGAAGAACTCAAGGCGCTGCACAGCCAGTACGTGCTGGAAAAGACCGAGCTGGCCAAGCTGAAGGACCTGCCGGCCATTACCCTTGACGGCCATCAGGTCGAAGTGTGCGCCAATATCGGCACGGTGCGCGACGTCGCGGGCGCCGAGCGCAACGGCGCCGAAGGCGTGGGCCTGTATCGCACCGAGTTCCTGTTTATGGATCGCGACTCCCTGCCGACCGAGGAAGAACAGTTCCAGGCCTATAAAGCCGTGGCGGAATCCCTCAGCACCGGTTCCATTATCGTGCGCACCATGGATATCGGCGGCGATAAAGATTTGCCTTATATGAACCTGCCGAAAGAAGACAATCCGTTCCTGGGCTGGCGCGCCATCCGCATCGGCCTGGATCGCAAGGAAATGCTGCACGCGCAGCTGCGCGCCATTCTGCGGGCGTCGTCCTTCGGCAAGCTGCGCATCATGTACCCGATGATTATCTCGGTGGAAGAAGTGCGCGAACTGAAGGTGGAGCTGGACCTGCTGAAAGCCCAGTTGCGCGAGGAAGGGAAATCCTTCGACGAGTCTATCGAAGTGGGCGTGATGGTGGAAACACCGGCCGCCGCGACCATTGCCCATCATCTGGCGAAAGAAGTTGATTTCTTTAGTATTGGGACAAACGATTTAACTCAGTATACTCTGGCGGTGGATCGCGGTAACGAGTTAATTTCGCATCTCTACAACCCCATGTCACCGGCGGTGTTGACGCTGATTAAACAGGTTATTGACGCATCTCACGCGGAAGGTAAATGGACTGGTATGTGTGGCGAGCTGGCAGGTGATGAACGTGCTACACTACTGTTATTAGGGATGGGACTGGATGAATTCAGCATGAGTGCTATCTCTATCCCGCGCATCAAGAAAATTATTCGTAATACGAATTTTGGCGATGCAAAGGCGTTAGCAGAGGAAGCTTTAGCTCAACCGACCGCGGACGAGTTGATGAATCTGATAAACAAATTCATTGAAGAAAAAACGCTCTGCTGATTTCACGACGCTGACCCGCTATAAATGCTTAGGAGAAGATCATGGGTTTGTTCGATAAACTGAAATCTCTGGTTTCCGATGATAAGAAAGACATGGGAAGCATAGAAATAGTTGCACCCCTTTCAGGTGAAATTGTTAACATTGAAGATGTGCCTGATGTCGTTTTTGCCGAAAAGATCGTGGGCGACGGCATTGCCATTAAGCCCAGCGGTAACAAAATGGTGGCACCGGTTGACGGCACCATTGGGAAAATTTTTGAAACCAACCATGCTTTTTCCATCGAATCCGATAGCGGGATCGAGCTTTTTGTCCATTTCGGCATCGATACCGTCGAGCTGAAGGGCGAAGGCTTTAAGCGTATCGCACAGGAAGGTCAGCGCGTCAAGAAAGGCGACGTCGTGATTGAGTTTGATCTGCCGTTATTGGAAGAGAAAGCCAAATCCACCTTGACTCCGGTCGTGATCTCCAATATGGATGAGATCAAGGAACTGATTAAGCTGACCGGCAGTGTTGTTGTAGGCGAAACACCCATTATTCGTATAAAGAAATAATACCAGGCAACCCAGTCCCAGCCAGGATGTGTTATCGTCCGGCGCAAACGGCACCCCAGCGGGTGCCGTTTCTCTTTGCTGAACCCGGTGTTGCCATGATTTGCCTTTAACACGTCTGTATTGCGGCCGGTGATCATGGGGTCCGTCGCACCATGGGACTGAGGTGGTCTGGCGATATTAGGTTCTGTGCAAGTGAATGTCGCAGCGATAAGGGTTATGCCGCTGCGGCGAGGGTTATGCCGCTGCGGCGAGGGTTATGCCGTTGCGGCGAGGGTTATGCCGCGGCGGTAAGGTTTATGTCGCTGCGGTAAGGTTTATGTTGCTGCGGCGTGGGTTATGCCGCTGCGGTGTGAGTTATGCCGCTGCGGTAAGGTTTATGTTGCTGCGGCGTGGGTTTCGCTTGCCGTGCGTGCGGTGGATATATGCAATGCCGGGCGCCGGCAAGCGACAAAGAGGCCGTACCGCGACGGCCTCCTTGACCTCCGCGCGCCCGGCAGGTCGCGCGTCGCTGCGCGATGCCTTCCGCCGCCCATGTCCCCGTTATGCACCGGCCCGGTTAGCGCTCCCGGCGCAACCGGGCCTTTCGCCGCTCCCGGCGGCTCATGCCGGGGCCACTGGCGCCGTCAGCGCGCTTTATGCCGGTCCACATGTCGCTGTTCGCCTGCAGCCTATGAAGCGATCGCGACGCTGTTGCCTGGGATAGGGTCTGGCGTCGGCAGACGATTGACCGTTATAGATGCAGTTGGTAGAGCAAAAGACAGGTCATACAGGCATGCTCTTTGCAGTCATGCAGTCATGCAGTCATGCAGTTAGGCAGTTAGGCAGTTAGGCAGTTAGGCAGTTAGGCAGTTAGGCAGTTAGGCAGTAAAGTGTTTATCATTCAACTTTAAGCTTTAACAGTAAGCATTACACTTTCGGCCATCAGCGGGTAGACTCTGGGCCAAAATGGATACTGATATTTTTCCCGGTAAGTGCATGCCGCAAGAAACCCAAAAACGCTATTTTACTCACAGGCGATGGTGTTGACGTGGTGCCGGCATAGAGTGCGCCGGCGGCGCGCATCACGGCTGGATGAGCCGCCGGGAGCGGCGAAAGCCCGGATTGCGCCGGGAGCGCATATCGGGCGGTCCAAAAGCCGGGATGGGTGATGCCGGGCACCGCGCAGCGGCGCACGATCTGCCGGACGCGCGGAGGTCAAGGAGGCCGTCGCGGTACGGCCTCTTTGTCGCTTGCCGGCGCCCGGCAATACCTATGAACACCTCACGCACGGCAAGCGAAACCCTCTCCGCGGCAACATAAATCTCACCCGCAAGCCCTCGCCGCGGCAACATAAACCTCACCCGCAAGCGTCAGCGAAACCCTCACTACGGCAACATAAACCTCACCCGCAATCCTGTCCCGCAGTTGACTAAAAAACGGGCCCGACGCTACGCCATCTGCACCCTTAAACACGCGCAGGGTTCAGGCCCAGTGAGGAATACGGATACGGATGACCAGGCCGCCGCTGGCGCCGTTAAACGCTTCCACCTGCCCGCCGTGCGCCAGCACCGCCTTGCGGGCGATGGCCAGGCCCAGGCCGTAGCCCTTGCCGTTCAAGGGCGAATTGACGCGCACGAAAGGGTCGAAAATACTCGAGAGCTTGCTCTCCTCCACGCCCGGCCCCTGATCGGCAACGGTAATATCCAGTTGAGTCTCCACCCGGGACAGCGTCACGCTGACGCGTTGCCCGTGGGTGGAAAAACGCACGGCGTTGCGCACGATATTTTCCACCGCGCGCCGCATCATTTCCGCATTGCCTTTCACGGTATAGTCTTCCGGCTGGGCGGCGCTCAGCGCGATTTCCACCCCGGGCACCTGCGCCTCGTAGCGTGCGTCGTTGACCACCGCCTCCACCAGCCCGTACAGATCAAAATAGTCTTCGCCGGCAGACCCCTGGTGCTCGGCGCGGGTGAGCGCCAGCAGCTCGCCAATCATCCGGTCCAGACGGCCCGCCTCATGTTCGATGCGATCCAGGGATGCGGAAACATTATTCGGATTCTGGTGCGCCAGGCCGATGGCCAGCTGCAGGCGCGCCAGCGGCGAGCGCAGCTCATGGGAAACATCATGCAGCAACGCCTCGCGATCGCTGACCAGCACCTGCAACCGTTCAGCCATGGCGTCGAAATCCTTGGCCACGTCGGTAATTTCGTCGTGGCGCCGACGCATCACCGGCAGCAGGCGCACGCTTAAGTCGCCGCGGGATACCCGTTCAAACGCCCTGCGCAGCATCAGCATCGGCCGGGTCAGGTTCCAGGCCAGCAGCATGCTGAACAGCAGCCCGCCCGTCAGGCCCAGCCAGAACAACGGGCTTGGCATATGCAAAATGCTGCCGCGGCGTCCCTGGTGCGCGTCATGGCGCAGCCCGAGAAGATCGTAACTGAGCAGGTAATGCCGTCCGTCGGCGGCGGTAACCCGCCGGCTGATGATGTCGGGCGGTCCGAAGCGGGTGGTATCGTCCGCGACCGGATCGGCGACGTCGGCGACAAAGGAGAAGAACTGCCGATCGGTGCTCGTCCATGCCGCGCGCAGGGCCTCGAACGCCGGTGTCCCGCCGCTGGCCAGTACGGACGCGGCGGAGTCAAGCTGCAGGTTGGCGATACGGCGGGCGATATTTTCCTCGGGCGGCTCGTGATGGCTGCCGTAAAGGGAGAACACCACCCAGAGCAGTTGGGTGATCAACAGGAAAATCAGCCAGAATCCCAGCAGTATCTTCCAGAACAAACGACCCCGGTTGGCCATTAGCGAATCCGGTAACCGATGCTGCGCACGGTTTCAATACTCAGATTACTGCCGGGCAAAACGGATAATTTCTGGCGAATATTGCTGATATGGACATCGACGCTGCGATCGTAGGCCTCGCGGCGACGGCCCAATCCCTTTTCCGACAGGTCGTCCTTCGAAACCACGCGATCCGGCGTGCGCATCAGCAATTCCAGTAAATTAAACTCCGAGGCGGTGAGGTCAAAGGCCACCCCCTGCCACTGGCTGGAGCGGGTGGCGGGGTTGAGCGTCAGTTCGCCATAGCGTACCGCCCCCGATTCCGGCGGTTCACTGCGCTGCTCGTCAAACCGGCGCATCACGGCGCGCAGCCGCGCCACCAGTTCGCGTGGATAACAGGGTTTGGGCATATAGTCGTCGGCGCCCATTTCCAGCCCGATCACCCGGTCGATATTATCGCCTTTGGCGGTAAGCATGATAATCGGGATACGGCTGCTTTTGCGCACCTGGCGCAGCACATCGGTACCGCTCATATCCGGCAGCATGATATCCAGCACCATGGCGGTATAGTCGCCGGACAACGCGCCGATGACGCCTTCCTTTCCGGTCAGGGCCAACGACGTGGTAAATCCTTCAGCGGACAGGTATTCACTGAGCATCTTGCCCAGTTCCTGATCGTCGTCAACCAGCAAAATCTTCATGTTTTTCTCCATAACAGCGGCATCTCTCTTCATCAGGCCTAAGCATGGCATAAAACCGCGCCGGGCAGGCGAATTATCCCCTTATGCAGACCGCTAATCAGGTAAGTCGTTCAGACCGCGTCAAACACGCCGGTGGAAAGATAACGGTCGCCGCGATCGCAGATAATCGCCACGACCAGACTGCCAGGCGCCTCGCGGGCAATGCGCAGCGCGCCGGCCACCGCGCCGCCGGAGCTGACGCCGCAGAAAATGCCCTCCTCGCGCGCCAGCTGACGCATGGTATCCTCGGCTTCCCGCTGGTGGATATCCATGATCACATCAACCACCTCCGGGCGGAATATGCCTGGCAGATAGGCCTGCGGCCAGCGGCGTATGCCGGGGATAGCGCTGCCTTCGGCGGGCTGCAGCCCGATAACGCGCACGCCGCCGTTCTGGTTTTTCAGGTACTGGCCGACGCCGGTGATGGTGCCGGTGGTGCCCATGGCCGAGACAAAGTGGGTGATGCCGCCCGCGGTTTGCCGCCAGATTTCCGGGCCGGTGGTGGAAAAGTGGGCATACGTATTATCAGGATTATTAAACTGGTCGAGCACCTTGCCCTCGCCTGAGCGCGCCATATCCTGCGCCCGGTCGCGCGCGCCTTCCATCCCCTCCTCCCGGCTCACCAGCACCAGTTCGGCGCCATAGGCGCGCATCGCCGCCTGCCGCTCCATGCTCATATTCTCCGGCATCAGCAGCCGCAGCCGGTAGCCCTTCATGGCGGCGATCATCGCCAGCGCAATGCCGGTATTGCCGCTGGTGGCTTCGATAAGCCTATCGCCCGGCGCGATTTCGCCTCGCCGCTCCGCCTGGGCTATCATCGCCAGCGCCGCGCGATCCTTGACCGAGCCGGCCGGGTTATTGCCTTCCAGCTTAACCCGGATCTCGCTGCCGGTCCCCGCCCCCATACGGCTTAATGTTACCAACGGGGTATTGCCTATGCATTGTTCAAGGGTTGTCACGTCGCTATTCCAATAATAAAACAGGCGGCCGCCGGGCCGCCTGTTGCGAGAAGGGGTAAGGTAAAGAACTTATCAAGCGCTTTCAGCGAAAGCAACGGGTTGCAACGCCTTATCGCCCACATACAGGCGGGCGTTCTGCGCCCCGAGGTAATACCGCTCGCCGCGCCGCGGCGGCGTCACGCCCGCGCCGGGCAATACCACGCTCAGGGGCTCCTGGTGCCAGCCGACGGGCTGGACCAGCAGTTGCCAATAATGCCCGCGCGGGCTGATATCAATGACCTGCACCGGCAGCGGACAACGATCGCTGGGCTGGTCGGCGATCTCCATTTCCCAGGGACGCAGGAACAGATCCACGTGGCCCTGGTGGATGGGCGCATAGTACAGCGGCCAATGATACTGGCCGATATACAACTGCGACCCGCGGATTTCGCCATCCAGCCGGTTTACCTCGCCCATGAACTCCAGCACAAAACGGGTGGCCGGCTCGCGCCAGACGTCCTGCGGCGTGCCGACCTGCTCAATATTGCCCTGGCTCATCACCACCACGCGGTCGGCCACTTCCATGGCTTCTTCCTGGTCGTGGGTAACAAACACGCTGGTGAATTTCAGCTCTTCATGCAGCTGGCGCAGCCAGCGGCGCAGTTCTTTGCGCACCTGGGCATCCAGCGCGCCGAAGGGCTCGTCGAGCAGCAGGATTTCAGGTTCCACCGCCAGGGCGCGCGCCAGCGCCACCCGCTGTTTCTGTCCGCCGGAAAGCTGCGAGGGGAAGCGGTTGGCCAGGTGGCCAAGCTGCACCATCTCCAGCAGTTGCGCCACCTTCTGCTTGATGGCGGCGGCGGAGGGACGCGCGCGCCTGGGCAATACCGTCAGGCCGAAGGCGATATTGTCGGCCACGGTCATATGGCGAAACAGCGCATAGTGCTGGAACACGAAACCAACATGGCGATCGCGGGCATGACGCTGGCTGACATCCTGCCCGCCAAAACGCAGATGGCCGCTGTTATGGTGCTCAAGACCGGCGATAATGCGCAGCAGGGTGGTCTTGCCGGAACCGGACGGTCCCAGCAGCGCCACCATCTCGCCGGTGGGAATATCAAGGGAGATATTGTTCAGCACCTTGGTGCTGTCGAAATATTTGCTGATATTGTCGATTTCGATACTCATCACTGCTCCCCCTGCCGAAGATGCGCCTGCTGGCGCGCCAGGCGCCACTGCAAACCGCTCTTCAGGAATAATGTAACGATAGCCATCAGCGTCAGCAGCGCGGCGGCGGTAAAGGCGCCCACGGTGTTGTAATCCTGATGCAACAATTCAACCTGCAACGGTAAGGTATAGGTCTCGCCGCGAATCGAGCCGGAAACCACCGACACCGCGCCGAATTCGCCGATGGTGCGCGCATTGGTGAGGATGACGCCGTACAATAACGCCCAGCGGATATTGGGCAACGTCACCCGGCGGAACATCTGCCAGCCGGAGGCGCCGAGCAAAATCGCCGCCTCATCCTCGTCGCTGCCCTGGCTTAGCATCACCGGCACCAGCTCGCGCACCACGAACGGACACGTGACAAACACCGTGACCAGCACCATGCCCGGCCAGGCAAACATCAGCTGGATATTATGGGTGTCCAGCCAGCCGGCCAGCGGGCCGTTGGATCCGTAGAACAGCAGATACAGCAGGCCGGCCACTACCGGCGATACCGCAAACGGCACATCCATCAGCGTCAGCAGTAGCTGCCGGCCGCGGAAGTTAAACCGGGTCACCAGCCAGGCCATCAGCGTACCGAACACCACGTTGACCGGCACGGCGATCAGCGCCACCAGCACCGTCAGCCAGATGGCGTGCAGCATGTCCGAATCGTTCAGGTTGCGCCAAACCGGCGCCAGGCCATCCGCCAGCGCGGTGACGAAAATGTAGCCCATCGGGATCACCAAAAACAGCAGTGAAATCACCATGCCGGTGCCGATTAACAGCCATTTCAGCCAGTCGGTGCGCACGCGTTCCGCGCCGTTAAAGGCGGAGATATCAGCCATCAGTGACCTCCCAGGCGCCTGCCGAAGCGCGATTGCAAGACGTTAATAGCGAACAGCAGCAGCAGCGACGCCGCCAGGATCACCGAGGCGATGGCGCTGGCGGCGGGATAATCGAACTCCTGCAGCCGGATAAAAATCATCAGCGAGGTGACCTCGGTTTTCCAGGCGATATTGCCGGCGATAAAAATCACCGCGCCGAACTCGCCCAGGCTGCGGGTAAACGACAGCGCGGCGCCGGCCAGCAGCGCCGGGGCCACCTCCGGCAATACCACCCGGCGAAACGACTGCCAGCGGCTGGCGCCCAGAGTTTGGGCCGCCTCCTCATATTCCGGGCCCAGTTCCTCAAGCACTGGCTGCACCGTGCGCACCACGAACGGAATGCTGGTAAAGGCCATCGCCACGGTAATGCCCAGCCAGGTATAGGATACCTTGATGCCGAAGTGCGCCAGCCAGGCGCCGTAGAAGCCGGTGGTGGAAAACAGCGTCGCCAGGGTCAGGCCCGCCACCGCCGTGGGCAGGGCAAAGGGCAAATCCATCAATCCGTCCAGCAGCCGGCGGCCGGGAAAATCATAGCGCGTCAGGATCCAGGCCATCAGCATGCCGAACGCGGCGTTAAACAGCGAGGCGACGCCCGCCGACAGCAGCGTGACCTTATAGGCCGCCAGCAGCTGCGGGCTGGTGATCACCTCCCAATACTGCTGCCAGCTCATCTGCGCGAGCTGCATCACCAGCGCGCTCAGCGGCAATAATAAAATCAGGCAGACAAACAGCAGACTGCTGCCCAGGCTCAAGCCGAAACCGGGCAGCACGCGTTTGCTTTGCAGGGCCAACATCAACGATGTCCCGCCGCGATTAATTTATCCAGCTCGCCGCCATTGCCGAAATGGGTGGTCATGACCTGCGGCCAGCCGCCGAACTGGTCCTCGACCCGAAACAGCGTGATTGCCGGAAATTTATCCTTCGCCGCCGTCATGATGGCGTCATTATTGACCCGGTAATAGAAGTTGGCGATGACCTGCTGCGCCGCCGGGCTGTAAAGGTAATTCAGGTAGGCTTTCGCCGCCTCGAGGGTGCCGTTTTTCTCGACGTTTTTATCCACCCAGGCCACCGGGAATTCCGCCAGGATATTCACCGCGGGCACGATGACCTCATAGTTGTCGGTGCCGTACTGGTTACGGATATTATTCACTTCCGATTCAAAGGAGATCAGCACGTCTCCCTGGCCCCGTTCGGCAAAGGTGGTGGTGGCGCCGCGGCCGCCGGTGTCGAAAACCTCGACATTGGCGATGAATTTCTGCATCCAGGCGCGGGTCTTCGCCTCGTCGCCGCCGTCCGCAAGGCTGGCGGCGCCCCAGGCGCCCAGATAGGTATAACGCCCGTTGCCGGAGGTTTTCGGGTTGGGGAACACCAGCTTCACGTCGTCGCGCACCAGATCGTTCCAGCCATGGATATTTTTGGGATTGCCCTTGCGTACCAGGAACGCCATGGTGGAATAAAACGGCGAGCTGTTGTTGGGCAGCCGGCTTTGCCAGTCCGCCGGGATTAAATCGCCACGGTCGTGCAGGATCTGCACGTCGGTGACCTGGTTGTAGGTGACCACGTCCGCTTTCAGGCCCTGCAAAATCGCCAGCGCCTGTTTGGAGGAGCCGGCGTGGGATTGTTTAATGGTCAGCGTGTCGCCGGGATGCTGCGTTTGCCACTGCTGCTCGAACGCCGGGTTCAGGGCCGCAAACAGCTCGCGCGACACATCATAGGAGCTGTTCAGCAATTCAGTCGAGTGCGCCGGACCGCAAGCCAGCAATACCGCCGCGATACAACCTTTGACTGCACGGCTTGAAATCAGCGTTTGATTCATTCTTTACCTTTGGTTCATACGTTATAAAACCTGCCTTATGGTGATACAGTTTATTTATAACGGCCCTATAACCTGTAACGGTTTTTTATACCTTTTTCTGCTTTAAGAGCATGAAAAGCTATAAGCACCCTCATGGTGCGTAAAACGCCGCCGACGGCGGCCGTTAAGGCTGGAAACCAGGGTAAAAAAACGCCGGCTGCGGCGGTGAGCCGCGCCGGCATGTCATGCGCGCCGCCGGCGGGAAACGGCTTAACCGGCGCTGTTGGCGTGCCAGACTATTTTGCTGACCCGCCAGCTTTTTAACGTGTCGTCCGCCGGCATCAGCTCATCCGGACCATGCCAGGTACCGGAAAAAACATAGCTCACATGGCGGCTCTGCGGCGCGGCGCACACCACCTGATCCTCGCCTGCGCCGCGCGCGCAGGCGCCGAAGGCTTTGTCGTACAGGCTGCTGAAGGGCGTGCCGATTTTTACGCCCCAGGCGCTGGCGATGTCGCTGTCCGTCACTTCCACGCGTTCAACCTTCCCCGCCTGCGGACCGTAAAACGTCATTTTTACCCGATCGTCTTTTAACGCCTGATAAAAGGCGACGATACCGCCGCTGCGCGTCTCCATGCCGCCGCGCAAACGATAATTGCCGTTCAGCGCCTTATCCAGCGCCTCATGTTCCAGCGGCGTGGCGGCGGTAACATTACCGACGCCGGTATCGCCGACAGTGGCGCTGCTGCCGAACCAGTTAAACGGCGACAGGCTGGACCAGGAGAAATTGGACAGGGTCGAACAGCCCGCCAACAAAATGGGAAGCCCGATAATCAACGGGCGCAACTGCTTCATGTAAACTCCTTAACAAAGATTCCGGCAAGCGTTTGCGGTATTGGATACCGCAAGCGACGTAAAGTGCCATTTATCGGATTTTTTGACAAACCCCGTTTCTAACACGGGAACATTCCGGCGGATAACGGATTATAGGGTGCGTTAATGTCTGTTTACCGGCCCCGTAATGACGGCGGGCTCGCAAATCAAGCGCCATGTGCCATGCTTAGGTTTTCATTGTATAAATAAATAATCGGGATTCTACCCTGCCCATTCCACCGGTTACGGCGGCATGGGCCGATTTAAAAGGAGAACTATTGATGATGAAAAAAGCGACAATTGCCGCGCTTATCCTATTATGCAGCCTGCCGGCACTGGCGCAAAACGGCGGTTTTCACGGCGACGAGCCGCCCCCGCCCCCCGACAAACAGCAAAGCGGCTTCAGAGGCTCCGCCGATGCCAAGCAGGTCACCATAAAGCAGGCCAAGGGGATGAAAGACAATGCCTGGGTCACCCTGCAGGGCAATATCGAGAAAAAGCTTGGCGGGGATAAATACCTGTTTCGCGACCATACCGGCAGTATCGAGGTGGAAATCGATAATGATAAATGGAACGGGCAGGATGTCTCTCCCAAGGATTTACTGGTCATCAGCGGTAAGCTGGATAAGGACCGCCACGGCGTAAACGTGGACGTGGAACATCTCCTGAAGCAATAAGCCGGCCGGGGCCGGCACGACCACCGGCCCTTCCCCCGCCGCGCTAGTACTCCTGATCCTCGATCAGCCGCTTGCCCAGGGTCACGCTCTCGATAAGTTCGTATTCCAGCTTTTCATACATGCCGATCACCGCCTCGTTGTCTTCGCGCACCATCAGATGGATCTTCGGACAACCGCGCGCGATAAGCTTTTTCTCCAGACGGCTTATCAGCGCGTTGGCAATGCCCCGGCCGCGGTAATCGGGGTGTACGCCAAGATAATAGGCCGAGCCGCGATGGCCGTCGTACCCGCCCATAATCGAGCCGACCACTTCCCCCGCCACCTCGGCCACCATAAACAGGTCGGCGCCGCACTGCATTTTGCGCTCGATATCCATTTCCGGATCGTTCCAGGGACGCAGCAAATCGCAACGTTCCCAAAGCGTAATCACTTCCTCGAAATCGTCTTGACGAAATACACGGATTTCCATAGCTGACCGCCGTAATCTCAAGCAAATAAACCTAATAGCCTGATTATCGCGTTATTTACCCTGAAGGCAAATAACATCGTCGCCGGGAGCGCTATTTCTTGCTTATTAACCTCATAACGGTTTTTCCCGCGCGCCGGCAGGTAATAGATGGACATAGTTCCGCCATCGATCGCGGGAGATTCTTATGTTATACCCTAACATTTGCCGCCAACCCTCAGCATCCGGTCTGTTTTATCTATGGTCATGAAAAAAGTCATACCCTCCGCCCCCCTGAATATTCTGCAATCCCGCCGCCAAATGCTGCTGTCGTGCCTGGCGCTGGCCTCGTTGACCGCCCGGCCGGGCTTTGCCGCCGGCGCGCTGCTGCCCGCAAGCCCGGGCGCGCCCAGGCCCGCCGGCGGTCCGCACTGCGTGATGATTGATCCCGGCCATGGCGGCATCGATCCCGGCGCCATTGGCCACCAGGGCGCCAAGGAGAAGCATGTGGTGCTGGCGATTGCCAACAAGGTGCGCGACAACCTGGCGCGGCACGGCCATATCCAGACCCGGCTGACCCGCGAGCAGGACGAATTTATTCCCTTGTTCCGGCGGGTCGAGCTGGCCCATGAGCACCGGGCGGATCTGTTTGTTTCCATCCACGCCGACGGGTTTACCAGCCCGGACGCCGCCGGCGCGTCGGTATTCGCCCTGTCTAATCGCGGCGCCAGCAGCGCCATGGCCGGATATCTGTCGCAAAAGGAAAACGCCGCCGATGACATGGCGGGAGGCAAATACCGGCAGCAGGATAATTATCTGCAGCAGGTGTTGTTTGATCTGGTGCAGACCGATACGATTAAAAACAGCCTGACGCTGGGCCGCCACCTGCTTAACCATATCCGGCCGGTGCATCAGCTGCACAGCCAGCATACCGAGCAGGCGGCGTTCGCGGTGCTGAAATCCGCCTCGATCCCGTCGGTGCTGGTGGAAACCTCCTTTATCACCAACCATCGGGAGGAGCAGTTGCTGGAAACCGCGGCGTTTCAGGATCGTATCGCCTCGGCCATCAGCAGCGGCATCGTGGACTTTTTCGCCTATTTCGACGCCCATGAGCGGCATGCGGGCGGCGCCACCCGCCCCTAAGGGGCGTTGCGGCGGTTGGTCACGGCAGCCGGCGAGGTTATACTGCATGGCCTATATCTCCGCGCGGCCTTAACCCCGCGCGCAATCAACCAGGGCTTGCGACATGACTTCACCTGATATTGGACATATCAAAGGCTTCCTGCTGGATCTGCAGGACAGAATCTGCCATGCCCTAGCCGCGGAAGACGGCGGCGCCTTCAGGGAAGACCTGTGGACGCGCGACGAGGGCGGCGGCGGGCGCACCCGGGTCCTGCGCCAGGGCCGGGTATATGAACAGGCGGGAGTCAATTTTTCCCACGTGGAGGGCGCGCGCCTGCCCGCCTCCGCGAGCGCGCACCGCCCCGAACTGGCCGGGCGGAGCTTTCAGGCACTGGGCGTGTCGCTGGTGGTCCATCCGCACAACCCCTACGTTCCCACAAGCCATGCCAACGTGCGTTTTTTTATCGCCGAAAAACCCGGCGCCGATCCGGTGTGGTGGTTTGGCGGCGGCTTCGATCTCACGCCGTTTTATGGTTTCCAGGAAGATGCGGTGCACTGGCACCAGACCGCCCATGACCTCTGCCGTCCGTTTGGCGACGATGTGTATTCCCGCTACAAAAGCTGGTGTGACGACTACTTCTTCCTGAAACACCGCAACGAGGCGCGCGGCATCGGCGGGCTGTTTTTCGATGATCTCAACACGCCGGATTTCGAGCGGGCCTATGCCTTTACCCGTGCGGTGGGCGAAGGCTACCTGGACGCCTACCTGCCGATAGTCCGCCGGCGCAAGGTTTTGCCGTGGGGAGAGCGGGAACGCCAGTTTCAGCTCTATCGCCGCGGGCGCTACGTCGAGTTCAACCTGGTCTGGGATCGCGGTACGCAGTTCGGGCTGCATTCGGGCGGGCGCACGGAATCCATTCTGATGTCGCTGCCGCCGCAGGTGCGGTGGGAATATGATTATCAACCGCAGCCGGACAGCCCGGAGGCGGCGCTGTACCGCGACTTTCTGCCGGTGCGCGACTGGCTGTCCCAAGGAGAACGTTAATGGCGATATGGGTTGACGCCGATGCCTGCCCCAAGGTCATCAAGGAGATTTTATTCCGCGCCGCGCAACGTTTGTCGGTCATGGTGACGCTGGTAGCCAACCAGACCCTGGCGGTGCCGCCCTCGCCCTTTATCCGCACCCTGCGCGTCGGCGCCGGCTTTGACGTGGCGGATAATGAAATCGTCCGCCGCGTCGGCCCGGGCGATCTGGTGATCACCGCCGATATTCCCCTGGCGGCGGAAGTGCTGGAAAAAGGCGCGGTGGCGCTCAACCCGCGCGGCGAGATGTACCGGCCCGAGACGATTCGCGAACGGCTGACCATGCGGGATTTTATGGATACCCTGCGCTCCAGCGGCATCCAGACCGGCGGGCCGCCGCCGCTCAGCCAGCGCGAACGCCAGGAATTCGCCCGCGAGCTGGATAAGTGGCTGCAGCAGGCCAAAGGCTGACGACGCCGCGGTTTCACCCGGCACACGGCGGCGCCGGCGGCGGACGGGCCGCCGCTTTTTATTCGGCGCCCGGGCCCCGCTTGCCGCGGGGCCGCCATCGTTTTTGTCCATTATAATAATCAGAAAAAGCGCATTTCATTCTGCGTCTTGTTGAGGCAGTGTTATCCTTAGGTTAACTGTAACTTAGATCAGATGTATTATTTTCTTCATGGAGTTGAGAAATGAATCAGTTAGAAGCGCTAAAGCAATTCACTACCGTCGTGGCCGACAGCGGCGACATCGAATCGATTCGTCATTATACCCCGCAGGATGCCACCACTAATCCATCGCTGATCCTCAAGGCCGCCAGCCTGACCGCCTACCAGCCGCTGTTTGAAGACGCGCTGGCCTATGCCCGCAAGCAGGGCGGCACCCGGGAAACGCAGATCATCAATGCCAGCGATAAACTGGCGGTGAATATTGGCGTCGAAATACTGAAAAGCGTCCCGGGCCGCGTCTCCACCGAAGTGGATGCCCGCCTGTCGTTCGATCGCGGTATGTGCGTGGCCAAGGCGCGCAAACTGGTCGGCCTTTACCAGGATCAGGGCATTGATAAATCCCGTATCCTGATCAAGCTGGCCTCCACCTGGGAAGGCATCAAGGCGGCGGAGGAATTGGAACGGGAAGGCATCAACTGTAACCTGACCCTGCTGTTTTCGTTCGCCCAGGCCCGTGCCTGCGCCGAAGCCGGCGTATACCTGATTTCGCCGTTCGTTGGGCGCATCTATGACTGGTATAACCAGCGTAAACCGATGGAACCGTACGATGTGGAACAGGATCCGGGCGTTAAGTCGGTGCGCGCTATCTATGATTATTATAAAGAACATCGCTACCAGACGGTGATCATGGGCGCCAGCTTCCGCAAGACGGAACAGATCCTGGCGTTAGCCGGCTGCGATCGCCTGACCATTTCCCCGGCCTTGCTGGAAGAGTTGCATAACAGCGAAGAACCGGTAGAGCGCAAGCTCTCTCCTTCCACTGAAGGTTTTCACCAGCCCGCCCCGTTGTCCGAACCCGAATTCCGTTGGGAACACAACCAGGATCCGATGGCCGTTGATAAACTGGCTGAAGGCATTCGTCAGTTTGCGGTGGACCAACAGAGCCTGGAAGACCTCCTGGCGGCCAAACTGTAATCTTTGGAGCATTCAATGACCTCTCGTAAAGTGCTTGCCAATGCCATCCGCGCCTTAAGCATGGATGCGGTTCAAAAAGCCAACTCCGGCCATCCCGGCGCCCCGATGGGCATGGCGGATATCGCCGAAGTGTTGTGGCGCGATTATCTGAACCATAATCCGTCCAATCCGAAATGGATGGATCGCGATCGGTTTATCCTTTCCAACGGCCACGGTTCGATGCTGCTCTACAGCCTGCTGCACCTGACCGGCTACAACCTTCCCATCGAAGAGTTGAAAAACTTCCGCCAGCTGCATTCCAAAACACCGGGCCACCCTGAATACGGTTATACCGACGGCGTGGAAACCACCACCGGCCCATTGGGCCAGGGCATCGCCAACGCGGTGGGCATCGCCATCGCCGAACGCACCCTGGCGGCGCAGTTTAACCGTCCGGGCCATGAGATCGTCGATCATCATACCTATGTCTTTTTAGGCGACGGCTGCATGATGGAAGGCATTTCCCACGAGGTCTCCTCCCTGGCCGGCACCATGAAGCTCGGCAAGCTGGTGGCGTTCTACGACGATAACGGCATATCCATCGACGGGCATGTGGAGGGCTGGTTTAACGACGATACCGCCAAGCGGTTTGAAGCCTACGGCTGGCACGTGGTGCGCGGTGTTGACGGTCACGACAGCGATGCGGTGAAAGCGGCGATTGAAGAAGCGCGCGCGGTGACCGATAAGCCGTCGCTGCTGATGTGCAAGACGGTAATCGCCTTCGGCTCGCCGAATAAAGCCGGCACTCATGGGGCGCACGGCGCGCCGCTGGGCGCCGACGAAGTCGCCGCCACGCGTAAGGCCATCGGCTGGAACGAGCCGCCGTTTGTCATCCCGCAAGAGGTGTATGACGGGTGGGACGCCAAACAGGCCGGCGCGGCCAAAGAGTCCGCCTGGAACGAAAAATTCGCCGCCTATGAAAAAGCCTTCCCGGAGCTGGCGGCGGAATTCAAGCGCCGCACCCAGGGCCATTTGCCCGCCGACTGGCAGGCGCAGAGCAAGGCGTATATCGAAAAACTGCAGGCCAACCCGGCCAGTATCGCCAGCCGTAAAGCCTCGCAAAACGCCCTGGAGGCTTTTGGCCCGCTGCTGCCGGAACTGTTGGGCGGCTCCGCCGACCTGGCGCCGAGCAACCTGACCCTTTGGTCGAAATCGGTGTCCATCGCCGATGACGCCGCGGGCAACTATATTCATTACGGCGTGCGCGAGTTCGGCATGACCGCTATCGGCAACGGTATCGCGCATCACGGCGGGTTTGTGCCTTATACCGCCACTTTCCTGATGTTCGTGGAATATGCCCGCAACGCGGTGCGTATGGCGGCGCTGATGAAGGCGCGGCAGATCATGGTGTATACCCATGATTCCATCGGCCTGGGCGAGGACGGACCGACCCATCAGCCGGTGGAGCAGTTGGCGAGCCTGCGGCTGACGCCGAACATGAGCAACTGGCGGCCGTGCGACCAGGTGGAAACCGCCGTGGCCTGGCAGCAGGCGCTTGAGCGTCATGACGGACCTACCGCGCTTATCCTCTCGCGCCAGAACCTGGCGCAGCAGGATCGCAGCGCGCAGCAATTGGCCGATATCGCCCGCGGCGGTTACGTCCTGAAAGACAGCGAGGGTACGCCTGAGCTTATTATTATCGCCACCGGCTCGGAAGTGTCGCTGGCGGTGGCGGCGTGGGAGAAACTGAGCGGCGAGGGCCGTAAGGTGCGGGTGGTGTCGCTGCCGTCCACCGACGTGTTTGATAAGCAGGATGAGGCGTACCGTGAAGCGGTGCTGCCCCATGGGGTGCAGGCGCGCCTGGCGATTGAAGCCGGCATTGCCGATTATTGGTATAAATATGTCGGCCTGAACGGCGCCATTGTCGGCATGACCACCTTTGGTGAATCGGCTCCGGCCGAGGAACTGTTTAAGGTGTTCGGTTTTACGGTCGAGAATGTGCTGGAAAAAGCGCGCGGCTTGTTAAAGTAGTCTTGGGCGCTCGGTCGGGCGGCAACACCACGCCCGAGTCGACCCCATCGGCACGCTCTGCCTTGAACAGGTTTACCTGCGGATTTCATTCTCCGTGACTACCCTGCTTCTGAAACCAGCAGGCATTTGCCTGCTGGTTTTTTTATGCCGGGAAGCGGCGGAAACGGTACTCAGGCCGCGGCGCCTTTTTGCGCCTGGGCGATATGCGCCGCCCATAAGCCGGCGACCCATTTTACGCCTTTGGCCGTGAAGCGGGTCTGGGAAAAGGCGTGGCGGTTTTCGCCGGTGCCACGGTACAGTTCAAAGCGCCCCGCCTCCAGGTGCTGCTGGTGCGGCGTGAGCACGCCGGAAAGGCGGTACATGATTTGGCGTTCCAGCAGGAACTGGCGGAAATCCGCTTCTTTGGCTTTCAGTAATTTGCAGACCTGGCGAAACCCCAGGGCGCCGTCGACCACCACGTAGCGATCGAAAAAATCCGCTTTGGGCGCGATAGCGGCAAGGCGGTTTTCCAGCGCCTGGCGGCGTTCATATTCCTGGGCCCAGGCGCGCGCCGCCACCGCCGGGTTGGTAAAGTCCGGCAGGTCGTGCTGCATTTCCCGTTCATGCCAGCGATCGAGCACCGCCGGGGTGTAGCCCGGCGACAGCCGCGCAATGACCGTAAGCGAGTCGCGCTTGTTCAGCTGATATTCCTGGGAGGTTCCGTCCGGGCGTTGATAATCCGTCGCGCGCACAGGCTGGCTTAGGCGCCGGGAGGCGTCCAGGCTGTTGATCAGGCGTTTCACTTCACCGTGGGAGATGCCGGTCAGACCGGCCAGTTCACGGCTGCTCATCGAGACCGTTTGATGAAGGGTTTCAAAACCCGCTGCGGATATCATCATAGCTTTCCCCACGTCTTTATCAGTACGGCAAACAGGCAGTGCGGGCATATCGCCGAACAGAGCCCATTATGGTTCACCACCGGACCGGAGCCTTTGCCGGGAGACAGGCTCCCTGTCGGTAGTGTAATAAATATACAGCATAGCTGTGTATTTATCCAGTACTTTATTAACGCGAGTCGTTACAGCCGCAGATTACCCAGCCGTCCGCCGCCTGGGCGTTATGCCTTCAGCCAGCCCCGGATGTGCGCCTGCTGCAACAGCATAATGGTCTTGCCGTCCTGGATGCGGCCGTCCTGCACCATCGCCATGGCCTCAGGGTACGGCAGCTCCAGCACTTCGATATCCTCATCATCAATACCGCCGCCGCTGTTGTCGCGCTGCGCATCGTCATATTCGGCGGCAAAAAAATGCAGGATTTCCGTAACGCCGCCCGGCGACATATAGGCCGAAAAGAGTTTCTCCACCGTTCCCACCGCATAGCCGGTTTCCTCAATGGCTTCGCGCCGGATGCACGCCTCCGGCGAGTCATCGTCCAGCAGGCCCGCGCAGGCTTCCAGCAGCATGCCGGTGGCGTTGCCGTTAACGTAGGTAGGCATACGGAACTGGCGTATCAGCACCACGCTGTTTTTGGCGCGGTTATACAGCAGGATGACGGCGCCGTTGCCGCGGTCGTAGACTTCGCGCATCTGGCGTACCGGCGTGCCGTCTTTTCTTTGCAGTTCGAAAACAAATCTCCGCAATACAAACCAATGGTCCGATAACAACTTATTTTCGATAATTTTGATCATAAACGCCATGACGCCCTCTATAATCCGACTAAAGACCTGGAACTGTGATCTTGATCATAACGCAAACCGGCGCCGGAGCGAGAGCGATTCCGGGCAAACCGCGTTAAAGGATAAGGTGGGAACAGGCTTGGCGCCGCGCGCGACCGGCGTGGAAAACGGCGGCGTCCGCCTCGGATACAACGACACTAGTACTTCTTTACACGATCTCCTTTTTTTCTCCACGTTTTCTTCGGTCCCGGCGCGTAAAGTACCATGGCGGCGAGCAACGTCACTTTCGCCGTACGATAACAGGACACTCGCCCCGGGGTTTTATTGAATGGCTAATTTTTTTATCGATCGCCCGATTTTCGCCTGGGTACTGGCAATTATCGTTGCCTTGACCGGCACCATGGCTATATTTACGCTGCCCATTGAGCAATATCCCAAATTAACGCCGCCCACGGTGCGTATTACCTCCAAGTATCCCGGCGCTTCCGCCAAAACGGTGGAGAATGCCGTTACCCAGATTATCGAACAAAACATGACCGGCCTGGATAATTTGCTGTATATGGCCTCGCAAAGCAGCAATACCGGCCAGGCCACCACCACCCTGACTTTCGAGGCGGGGACCGACCCCAACGAAGCGATGCAGGAAGTGCAGAACCAGCTGCAGGTGGCGATGAAACGATTGCCGCAGGCGGTGCAGACCCAGGGCGTGACCGTCACCAAGACCGGCGACAGCAACCTGATGATGGTGGCCTTTGTGTCCACCGACGGGTCGATGGATAAATCCGATATCGCGGATTATATGGTGAGTAACCTGCAAGAACCGCTCAGCCGGGTCAGCGGGGTCGGCAGCATCGATGCCTACGGGTCGCAATACTCGATGCGCATCTGGCTTAATCCTGATGCCCTGGTCAATTACCAGTTAACCACCGCCGACGTGGTCACGGCCATCGAGGCGCAAAACAGCCAGGTGGCGGTCGGCCAGCTGGGCGGCACGCCGGCGGTGAACGGGCAGGCGCTTAACGCCACCATTAACGCCCAGTCGCAGTTGCAGACGCCGGAGCAGTTTCGCGCCATTACCCTGCGGGTCAACAGCGACGGCTCGGCGGTGACGCTCGGCCAGGTGGCGACCATCGAGCTGGGTTCGGAAAGCTACGATTACCTGACCCGCTATAACGGCATGGCCGCGGCGGGCATGGGTATCAAGCTGGCCTCCGGGGCCAATGAGCTCGATACCAACCGGCTGGTAAAACAAAAGCTGGCGGAGCTGGCGCCCTTTTTCCCCCATGGCCTGAAGGCCGAAATCGCCTATGAAACGGCGCCGTTTGTCACCGCCTCCATCGAGGACGTGGTGAAAACCCTGCTGGAAGCCATTGTGCTGGTGTTCCTGGTCATGTACCTGTTCCTGCAGAATTTCCGCGCCACCCTGATCCCGACCATCGCCGTGCCGGTGGTGCTGCTCGGCACCTTTGCGGTGCTCTCTGCCAGCGGGTTCAGCATCAATACCCTGACCATGTTCGCCATGGTGCTGGCGATAGGGCTGCTGGTGGACGACGCCATCGTGGTGGTGGAAAACGTCGAGCGGGTGATGAGCACCGAGGGCCTGTCGCCGCGCGACGCCACGCGCAAATCCATGAGCCAGATCCAGGGCGCGCTGGTGGGCATCGCCCTGGTGTTGTCGGCGGTGTTTGTGCCGATGGCGTTTTTTGGCGGCACCACCGGCGCCATCTATCGTCAGTTTTCGGTCACCATCGTCGCCGCGATGGTGCTGTCGGTGCTGGTGGCCATGATATTGACCCCGGCGCTGTGCGCCACCCTGCTTAAACCGCTGCCGGCAAATCATCAGCACGCGCGGCGCGGTTTTTTCGGCTGGTTTAACCGTGTATTTGACCGGGGGGCGGAACGTTACCAGCAGGGGGTCACGCGCATTTTGCAACGCACGGCGCGCTGGCTGCTGCTGTACGGCCTGCTGCTGGCCGGCATGGCGTTTCTGTTCTTGCACCTGCCCACGTCGTTCTTGCCCGAGGAAGACCGGGGGGTGTTTATGGGACAGGTGACGCTTCCCACCAATGCGACCCAGGAACAAACGCTGAAGGTGGTCGCCAAGGTGGAAAACTACTTCCTGACCCATGAAAAAGATAATGTGCTGTCGGTATTCTCCACCATCGGCGCCGGTCCCGGCGGCAACGGGCAAAATGTCGCCAGGATGTTTATCCGCCTGAAGAACTGGGATGACCGCGCGAGCGCCGATCGCACCGCATCAGCCATTATCGCGCGCGCCACCAAGGAGTTCAGCCATATTTCCGAGGCGCGGGTGCTGGCCAATAATCCGCCGGCCATCTCCGGCCTGGGCAACGCCGCCGGTTTCGATTTGATGCTGGAAGACAAGGCGGGCCAGGGCCATGACACATTGATGAAGGCGCGCGACCAGCTGCTGTCGCAGGCGGCCGCTTCGCCTGAGCTGTCGCGCGTGCGGCATAACGGGCTGGACGACAGTCCGCAGTTGCAGATCGACATCGATCAGCGCAAGGCGCAGGCCCTGGGCGTGAGCGTTGACGATATTAACGATACGCTGCAGACCGCCTGGGGTTCCAACTACGTCAACGACTTTATCGACCGCGGCCGCGTCAAGCGGGTCTATGTGCAAGCGGCGGCCAAATACCGCATGCTGCCCGACGACGTGTATCGCTGGTATGTGCGTAACGGCAGCGGCACCATGGTGCCCTTCTCCGCGTTCGCCACCTCACATTGGGAATACGGCTCGCCGCGGCTGGAACGCTATAACGGCGTTCCGTCGGTGGAAATTGTCGGCGAAGCCGCGGCCGGCGTGAGCAACGGCACGGCGATGGACCTGATGGAGAAGCTGGTGGCGGGACTACCCAACGGCATGGGGCTGGAATGGACCGCGATGTCGTATCAGGAACGGCTCTCGGGTTCCCAGGCGCCGGCGCTGTACGCTATCTCGCTGCTGGTGGTATTCCTGAGCCTGGCGGCGCTGTATGAAAGCTGGTCGATACCTTTTTCGGTGATGCTGGTGGTGCCGCTGGGCGTGGTGGGCGCGCTGCTGGCAACCTGGATGCGCGGGCTGGAAAACGATGTGTATTTCCAGGTCGGCCTGCTGACGGTTATCGGCCTCTCGGCGAAAAACGCCATTCTGATCGTAGAGTTCGCCAATGAGCTGAACCAGCGCGGCCAGGGAGTGATCGAGGCCACCCTGCACGCCTCGCGCATGCGGTTAAGGCCCATCCTGATGACCTCGCTGGCGTTTATCTTCGGGGTGCTGCCGATGGCCATCAGCCGGGGAGCGGGGTCCGCCAGCCAGCACGCGGTCGGTACCGGCGTTATCGGCGGCATGATCTCGGCCACGATACTGGCGATCTTTTTTATCCCGCTGTTTTTTGTGCTGATCCGCCAGCGCTTCCCGACCAAAGATCATCCGGACGCCAATATCCAGTTATTGCCGGATAACGCGGACGTAACGCCCGGCGACGGCCCAACCCGGCTTTAAACCGATAATCCGCTAAAACGACAAAGGCCACCTTGATGAGAGGTGGCCGTTTATTCGTACGATGATTTCCAAGCTGGTTAGCGTTAAAAAGGAACAACGCCTTTTTTCAGCTTGCCACTACTTGCGCAGCATTGCTTCGATGAAATCTTTCCAAGTGACTAACTCTGTATCAATCATACCCTGCCTCTCTTTTTTGTACGGCGATTATACAAAGTCTCTTTAAAAAATAAAAGAGGGCTACGGATGTATTAATTTTAATTGCCCGTAGAGATCACATAATATATTAGCCTCAGGGGGCTAATGCCCTGTTTTGATGCACGACTCTCCGGCAATGACCGGTTTTTTCCCCGCAATGGTTAATGTTTAGATCAAAAATGTGACAATTCAGCCGCAATGATTGCAATTTGCTAAAAATTGCAATTAATTGCTGATTTTAAACAACAAATCTTTAATCATCATCGCAATATCCGCATTTGAACAGGCAAAACCAGGCATTTGCCCTACGTTTTCTTCATAAGTTCTTTTTATGGTTTGGCGCCCATGAACCAGGTAATGATAAAAAAACATATTCACCCTGAATGCTTAAAAGCGTGTGTCAGGGAGTCGAACGCAACCCTTTATAAGCGCAGCAAGAAATCCTTTATTGCCTTCATTGTCTTGGCGCTGCTTTTTAATAAACAGCACTATGGACCGGCAGAAAAAACGCAACCCCGGTAAAGCGATACATGGGCGTAAAATAATAAATCGATGCATAAGTTAAATTATTGGCACATTATGTTATCACTTGGGTTAATAATAGGGTTTTTAGCGCGGTAAAAAAGACAGTATTGCCCGTCGGCCATAACGATAAGCAATGATTGCCCCGCCGTCTGGATCCTCCGGCCATTTTCCCGCATTATTGGCGCAACAATGTTTTTTTACAGGTAACGCTTTGCCATGGCAGACCCGGATGTTGCATTTACGCTCTACGGTATCAAAAACTGCGATACGATAAAAAAGGCCCGCCGCTGGCTTGACGAGCGGCAGGTGGCTTACCGGTTCCACGACTATCGCGTCGATGGCGTCGACCGCGGATTAGTGCAGGGTTTCGCGGACGGCGTGGGCTGGCAGGCTCTGCTTAATACCCGCGGCACCACCTGGCGCAAGCTAAGCGACGCCGAGCGGCAGGCGGCCGAAGGGGCCGCGGGGGCGCTGGCGCTGATGGTCGGCCAGCCGGCCGTCATCAAGCGGCCGGTGCTGCAGTCCCCTGACGGCAGGCTTATGGTGGGTTTCGACGCCGAAGGCTACCAACTCTTCATCACCCACAAGGAGGCCTGACATGTCTTGTCCGGTACTGGAGCTGGCGCAGCAGTTAATCAAACGCCCGTCCCTCAGCCCCGACGACGCCGGCTGCCAGGCGCTGCTGATTGACCGCCTGCGGGCGGCCGGGTTTACCATCGAGCCGATGAACTTTGGCGCCACGCACAATTTTTGGGCCTGGCGCGGCGAGGGCAGAACCCTGGCGTTTGCCGGCCATACCGACGTGGTGCCGGCGGGCGATGCTCTCGGCTGGGATAATCCGCCGTTCGAGCCGGCCCTGCGCGACGGCATGCTTTTCGGCCGCGGCGCCGCCGATATGAAAGGCTCGCTGGCCGCCATGATCGTCGCCGCCGAGCGTTTCGTCGCCCAGCATCCACAGCATCGGGGACGGCTGGCCTTCCTTATCACTTCGGATGAGGAGGCCACCGGCGCCGACGGTACGGTAAAAGTGGTGGAAGCGTTGATGGCGCGCGATGAGCGGCTGGATTATTGCCTGGTGGGTGAACCCTCGAGCCAACTGCGCGTCGGCGATATCGTGAAAAACGGCCGGCGCGGTTCGCTGACCGCCACGCTTACCGTGCTCGGCACCCAGGGGCATGTGGCTTACCCGCATCTGGCGGATAATCCGGTGCACCGCGCCATGGCGGCGCTCAATGAGCTGGTGACGATCGTCTGGGACGAAGGCAATGCGTTTTTCCCCCCCACCACCATGCAAATCGCTAATATCCACGCCGGTACCGGCAGCAATAATGTGATTCCGGGCGAATTGCTGGTGCAGTTCAACTTTCGTTTCAGCACCGAACTGACCGATACCCTGATCCGGTCCCGGGTGGAGGCCCTGCTGGAGCGTCATGGGCTGCGTTACCATATCGACTGGTGGTTATCGGGCCAGCCGTTTCTCACGCCGCCCGGAGAGCTGGTGGCGGCGGTCATCAACGCGGTCAGGCATTACCAGGACCTGACGCCGCGCCTGGAAACCACCGGCGGCACCTCGGACGGGCGTTTTATCGCCCGCATGGGCGCGCAGGTGGTGGAACTGGGGCCGGTGAACGCCACTATCCATAAAGTGAACGAATGCGTCAGCGCCGCCGACCTGCAATTGCTAAGCCGGATGTATCAGCGCATCATGGAGCAACTGATCCCATGATGACGCCGGACATGTTGACCGGCCAGACCGACCGGCACCTGGCGCCGCTGTGCGATCGCCATCGCCTGCAGCCCGAGGCGGTCACCGCCTTTCAAGACCTGCGGCAGGCTGCGCGCCAGGCGGGTTTCAATCTGCAGCCGGCCAGCAGTTTTCGTGATTTTGACCGCCAATTGGCTATCTGGAATGGCAAGTTTCGCGGCGAGCGGCCATTATTAGATAACCACAGCCGGCCGCTGGACAGTCAAAGCCTGACGGTGGCCGAGCGCTGCCACGCCATCCTGCGCTGGTCGGCGCTGCCGGGCGCCAGCCGCCATCACTGGGGCAGCGATCTGGATGTGTACGATCCGGACTTATTGCCCGCCGGCGCGACGCTGCAGTTGGAACCGTGGGAGTATCTGCCGGGCGGCTATCTTGCCCCGCTGGCCGACTGGCTGGGCGAATGGATGGCCGGATACGGTTTTTACCGCCCCTACGCCCATGACCGCGGCGGCGTGGCCGCGGAACCCTGGCACCTGAGCTATCGTCCCCTGGCGCAGGAGGCGGAGCGGCTGCTTACGCCGCAATTACTGCTGGCATCATGGAAAGACCGCGATGTGGCAGGCGCATCCTGGCTGACGCCTCGATTGCCGGCCCTGTTTCGCCGTTATATTGGAAATGTGGATAAGGAGTAAGGATATGCATTGGCTGGCGGACTACTGGTGGATTATTTTAATTATCCTGGCGGGTATGCTGATAAGCGGCATTAAAGAGTTGCGCCGCGTAGATGTGAAACGCTACCTGAAAGACAAGCCCGAGTTGCCGCCGCACCGCGACAACAACGCAAAATGGGACGACGACGACGACTGGCCGAAAAAGAAACCATAACGGTTTGGGATAACGGCAGGTTCCGTCGCGTGAAGAGGCGACGGGTCTTGCTGCGTCACGCCCCTTGAAGGTGCCCGCCGGGCGCGCTCCAGTCACGCCAGCGGCGGCAAGTGTCGCTACTGATATCTTCCAGCGCCCGCGCGGTCTCCTCCCGCCAGCGTGTTATCACCGCCTTTTTACCGCTTAATCCCGTTTGCTCCACGATAGCGTTGACGTCAAGCCGTTGCTCCAGCCATAACCGCAGCGCCGCCAGCGGCAAGTCCGACCGGCGTAGCAACCGGCTAAGCGACATGCGGCAGGCCTCCGGCGTTCGCCGGGCAAACGCGAACCCGGCCAGGTTGCGCCAGTCGTCATCATCCAGCTCGTCGGCGGCCGGCCGTGCGCAACCGTGTCCGCCGCCGGCGCCGGCGGCATGGAAGGCGTCTGCGTGGATAACATCATCACGCGTTAACAGCGCCGCGCCCTGCGCCGCCAGCCGATGACCGGCGGAACTGAGCGGATAGAGCGCCATGGCGCTGTAGCACCCGCTGCTGGCCTCCCGATGGGTGCCGATGTGCACCAGATGAAATCCCACCGCCTGCCAGAACCGCCACAGCTCGGCGGTCAGCCCGAAGCTGACCGAGACAAAATCCAATGGCGCGGCCCCGGCCACCATGCACGCTACCAGCTGCCGTCCCCACCCCCGGCGGCGCCCGGCCGCGGTCACCGCAATGCGGCTGATGCGGCGCGATCGCAGGCAGGGCGCCGTCCACAGGCCGCCGTGCGCCGCCAGCGATTGGGCGACCAGGCTGCCCGCCGGGCGCCGTCTTCCCGCCCAGACCTCATGGGCCAGCGCCGGCGGCAAACCGCCCTCCGCCACCGACCAGAGCGCGCCGGTTAAGCGATCGCCCGACCGGGCGGCAATAAAATACTGCCCCGGCGCATCCATTAACCGGCGTAAATCCAGCGGGGTGGTACGGTAATGGGCGCTGGCCAACAACTGGTAGAACGCCTGTAATTCCCGGGGATGGGACAACCAGTGTTCCCGGGCGGGACGGATCAGCGCCGGGGCGGCGTCAGGGGGCGCGGCGTCCCGCTCCGCCGGCTCGGCGAACAGCAGCGCCGCGCCCAGCCAGCGCTCCAGCGGGTCGTCTTTGGCCCAGCGCAGGGGGTGTTCCAGGGTAAGGTGATGCCATCTCGGCAGCGTTGCGCAGAACTTAAGCAGAAAACCCCGTCCGGTGCCTTCGTAGCCCTGCACGGTGGTGGTCAATAATACCCGGGGGAAATAACCCAGCAGTTCCCGTAGCAGCGGCATGGGAATGGCGGCGGCTTCATCCACCAGCAGCCAGTCCGCCGCCGGATGATGGCGGCACTGCAGCAGCAGGGCGTCGGGCGCGAAAAAGCGGACACGGTGACCGGCATGCCGCTCCAGGACCTCGGCCGTGGCTTTGGCGGGCGCCGTCGCCCAGCAGTGTCCTTCGCTGCGCGCCGCCAGCATCCCGGCCAGGGTCGATTTGCCGCGTCCGCGCGGCGCGGTCAGGACAAAAATACCGGTTTTAGCCGCCTGCAGCCGGGACAATACTGCCCGCTGTTCATCGGTAGGCCCCGGTGCCGGCGGCCGCCAGCGTGGGAGCGCCGGCTGCGGCGTAAAAATAGCGTCCTGCGGCTGGTGCTGGCGCAGCAGCGCCACGCCGGGGTCGGCCAACAGGCTTTGCCGGAAATGCGCCACAAAATGGGGGGTTGCAATGGGTATGGGACGTTCGCTCCAGCGCAGGGAATCGATATCGGGACGCGTTGGCCAGGATGCCCATTCGGGCACCAGCAGCACCAGCCAACTGCCGGCCCGCAGCGTGCCGGCCAGCGCCGCCAGCGCGTCGACCGCCAGGCCGTGGCGCGCGTCAAACACCGCGTGCCTGAATTCACGCCCCAACAGCGTCCTGAATGCGGCGGGCGCGCAGCAAAGCGGCCAGTCCTCCGGCGGCGCGCCAATCCAGGGCCAGTCCCCGGGCAACCGGCCGCGCAGCATCTGCGCCTGCGCGAGGCTCCATTCGGCGTCGCCGCTTACCACCAGCAAACGGCGCACGCCGGCGCGCCGCATTCGGGCCGTCGCCGCGCGCCAGGGGTCCGTCACGCCGGGAGCCGCCCTGTCCATGTCAGGTTTTGCCAATCAACAGCGACAGTATGCCCGCGGCAATCAGCGGCCCGACCGGCACGCCGCGAAACAGCGCCACGCCCATCACCGTTCCCACCAGCAACCCGGCCACCACCGAAGGCTGGTGGGCCATGAGGGACACGCCCCGCCCCCCCAGCCAGGACACCGCCACGCCGATAAGGATTGCCAGCAGTGATTTCCAATGCAGAAAGGAGTGCATGACGCTGCCGGCGGAAATGGTGCCGCTGGCGATGGGCGCCATGACGCCGATGGTCAGGATAATGATGCCCAGCGTCAGCCCCTGTTTTTCCACCCAGGGGAAAAAATGGCTCAGCGGGGTAATGCGGATAATCAGTAATACCAGGATCGCCACCGTAACGGTGTTGTTGTGGCTGATAATGCCCAGCGCCGCCAGCGCCAGCAAAATCAGCAGCGTAGGATCCAGAAATGTCATGGTGTAGTCCCTGCTGAGTCCTTTAGCGACCGGCAAAGGTATCGCATTGATTCATATCGCCGGTGTCAAAACCGCGTTTAAACCAGGTATAACGCTGCTGCGACGTGCCGTGGGTAAAGCTGTCCGGCACCACCCTGCCCTGTCCGCGCTGCTGCAGGCGGTCGTCGCCGATCGCCGTGGCCGCGTTCAGCGCCTCCTGCAGATCGCCGGTCTCGAGGATCTGCTGTTTTTGCATGGCGTTGCCCCACACGCCGGCATAGCAGTCCGCCTGCAGCTCCATTTTTACCGAAAGCTGGTTGATCTGTTGCTGCGTGGCGCCCTGCTGCATTTGCCTGACCTTTTGCTCGGTGCCCAGCAGATGCTGGACATGATGCCCCACTTCATGGGCAATCACATATCCTTGGGCAAAATCGCCGCCGGCCCCGAGTTTATTTTTCATTTCATCATAAAACGACAGATCGATATAGACCGTGCTGTCGGCGGGACAATAAAAGGGCCCCATCACCGACTGGCCGGTGCCGCAACCGGTTTGCGTGGCGCCGCGGTACATGACGAGCTTAGGCGGCGCATAGGTGTTGCCGGTGCGCTGGAAAATCTCTTTCCAGGTATCTTCGGTGGTGGCCAGCATCACCGAGGTAAATTTGGCCGCCTCGTCGTCATTGGGACTGGCGCGCTGCGGTGACGACTGCTGCACGGACTGGCCGCCGCCGGTAAGCAAAGGCGTCAAATCGATGCCGTAATAACCGGCCACCACCACCACGATCAGCACCACCACGCCCGTCTTGCCGCGCAGCGGGATGCGCATGCCGCCACCGCCGCCGGAAGATGAATTACGCCTGTCTTCAACATTATCGCTTTCGCGACGTCCTTGCCAACGCATACGCTTACCTACGGCTGTTTAGTTATACCGTGGAGGATAGCACAAAATGCCGTTTTGGACGGCGCCGTCCGCAGGCGCGCGCGGGAAAAACGGCATGACGCGGCATGCCTGTCGCCTCGGTCGGCAGGCCGCGACGACGGCAGGGAAACGATTGCGTCGTTAGTCCAGCGTTACGCCAATACGGTGGGCAACTTCCTCGTAGGCTTCGATAACCCCGCCCAGGCTCTGGCGAAAACGGTCTTTATCCATCTTATTGAGGGTGGCTTTGTCCCACAGGCGGCTGCCGTCCGGCGAAAATTCATCCCCCAGCACCACCTCGCCATTAAACAGGCCGAACTCAAGTTTGAAATCCACCAGGATCAGGCCGGCATCGTCAAATATTTTACTCAGCACGTCATTGGCCCGGTAGGTCAGTTCTTTCATGCGCGCCAGATGCGGTGCGCTGGCCCAGCCGAAGGTCTCGCAGTAGGACTCGTTGATCATCGGGTCGTGTTTGGCGTCGTTCTTCAAAAACATATCGAACAACGGCGGATTGAGCACCAGCCCTTCCTCTATCCCCAAGCGTTTCACCAGGGAGCCCGCCGCACGGTTGCGCACGACGCACTCGACCGGCACCATGGCGAGTTTTTTCACCAGCACTTCGGTATCCGAAAGCAGACGCACGATTTGCGTCGGGATCCCGGCCTCGGCGAGTTTGGTCATGATAAAATAGTTGAATTTATTGTTAACCATGCCTTTGCGCTCGAACTGCTCAATGCGCTGACCGTCTAACGCTGACGTATCGTTGCGGAATTCCAGAATCAGCAAATCCGGATCGGCGGTGGTATAGACCGTTTTCGCCTTTCCGCGATACAACTCAGCTAACTTTTGCATCTTTTTTACTCCAGTGGCAGATAACGCAGACTAAAAATAAAAAAGGGCGTAGGCCCTCTGTTTGCTAACGAACCGCTGCCCGCGGGTAGAAGTTCATCAAGCCGCCGTCAATACGTCCATGCCGGCTCGGGCGCGCCATCCCTGGCGCGCCACCTTTATTTACCTTTATACACCTTGCCCATCCTGGCGGTACAAACGCCTACGAAGGCTGGTCAGCAAATACAGCGGGGCGTTAGCCCCTGATATTACTTACTCGATGTCTTACTGAACGCCGCCTGGAACACCGCCACCAGCGCGTCATTTTTCGCCTGGGCGAGGGTATGGCCCTTCGGATCGGTAAACTGCAAGGTGCTGCGGTTGCCGAGATCGCCGACCTGCAGCTTGTAGTCGCCGTTAAGAAGATCCGGATCCTTGACGCCCAGATCGTCCCAGGTGCCGCTGCCCGGCGCATCATAGGTCACGGAAATAGTGCCCAGCGGACGGCTGGTATCCTTGACCTTCATCCCGATTTTTTCAAGCGCCGCCGGCAGGTGTTGCCATACCACGGCATAAGGGGAACGCACCACCAGCAACGGCAGGCCGGAATCGTCGGCGCCGCTGATAACGCTCAGATCCGCCGTCTGGCCCGAGGCGATTTTACTTGCCTGGTCGCTGTCGAGCTGTTCAATCCCCTGCGCCACGCTGTTCAGCATGGCGACGGTATAGCGCTGTACGATAGCCGGGGCGCTGACCGGATTGCCCTGCTGCTCAAGCCCTAAGGATTTAACCATCAGCGAGGTTTGGTAGCCCTCGGTGCGCAGGCTGACCTGGTAACGGCCGCGGTATTGCACGTCCTCGTCGGCCCGCGTCCACTGCACCCAATCGGTATTGAGCGTCTGGCTGCCGTCCTGGCGGGAGGCGATGGTGTAACCTTTGCTTTGCACCACAGCGACCACCTTGGACCAGAGGTCGCGGGTTTGCGCGCTGTTTTCAAGCTGGATGACCGCGGTATCGCCCGTATATTGCGAGCGGGAACCATCAAGCAAAGCCAAAGGCTGCGCCGGAGGACGAATATCCAGTCCCTTGCCCACGTTCCCGCGGGCGTTCGCGACGGGCACTTCGTAATCCCCGGTCTGCACCGGCAGGATCATCCCTGATGGACTGTTGAGCGGGCGCAGCGCCGGCGCTTTCAGGTATTCTTCGTTGCCGTTGACCTGCCGTTTGTAACGTTGATCGCTGGAACAGGCCGCAAGCAGCATGAACAACGACGCGCCCACCACTTTTGCCACCATCGACTTTTGCAATAAATAAGCCATCAATTCTCCCTAACAGAGTTATAGCAAACCGGCATCCGTTAAAGCTTGCTCAACAACACGGCTATCATTCTCGGTCAGCGGCGTCATCGGCAAACGTAACGTATCGGTTGCCATTAATCCCAATGCTTTACAGGCCCATTTAACGGGAATTGGGTTGGATTCAATAAATAATTTCTGATGTAGCGGCATCAGGCGTTGGTTCAGGCGGCGCGCTTCGGCAAAATTGCCCTGCAGCGCCAGAGCGCAAAGCTCCGCCATTTCCCGCGCGGCGATATTGGCCGTGACGGAAATCACGCCTTTGCCGCCCAGTTGCATGAAGTCCAGACCCGTGGAATCGTCGCCGCTCAACAGGATAAAGTCCTCATCAACCAGCTCTTGGATCTGGCTGACGCGGTTTAAGTTCCCCGTCGCTTCCTTAACAGCCACGATATTCTTGATTTTCGATAAACGCCCGATGGTCGGCGGCAGCATATCGCACCCGGTACGCGCCGGCACATTATACAGGATTTGCGGCAGATCGGTGTGTTCGGCAATCGCCTTGAAGTGCTGGAACAACCCTTCCTGGGTCGGTTTATTGTAATAAGGCGTCACCGTCAGGCATCCGACCACGCCGCTATCGTTAAAGCGCTGTGTCAGGCTGACCGCCTCGGCGGTGGAATTGGCGCCGGTGCCGGCGATAACCGGAATGCGCCCGTCGCTTAACTCCAGGGTGCGCATCACCACTTCGCCGTGTTCGTCATGGCTCAGCGTCGCCGATTCCCCTGTCGTCCCGACGGAGACGATAGCCGACGTCCCGCTGGCCACATGATAATCGATTAATTTTTTTAGACTTACCCAATCGACGGCACCCTTGTCATCCATTGGTGTAACCAGCGCAACTATGCTGCCAATAAAGCTTCCCGTAAACATTGACCATCCCCTCCACAAACAGGTTATTCATGGTACTTTTGTCACCTATCCAAAAGCAAGCAAACATCGGCCATGTAAGCCCTTGGCAGCAGGTTTTTTTTAGGGTTACCATGTAAATCACATCAGCCATGACAGGAAGCACCATTTTGCCACAGTCACAACAACACTATCTGGTCATTACTGCGCTTGGCACCGACCGTCCCGGTATCGTCAATACCATTACCCGTCACGTCAGCAGCTGTGGATGCAATATTGAAGATAGCCGTCTTGCCATGCTGGGTGAAGAGTTTACGCTTATCATGCTGTTGTCGGGCAGTTGGAATGCGATTACCCTGATCGAATCCACCCTGCCGCTCAAGGGCGCCGAGCTGGACCTGCTGATTGTCATGAAACGCACCAACGCCGGCGAGCAGCAGGCGACGCCGAATACCGTCTGGGTCAAGGTCGATGTGCAGGACTCGCCGCATTTAATCGAGCGTTTTACCGATCTGTTCGACAGCCAGCACATGAATATCGCGGAGCTGGCCTCCAAGACCCAGCCGGCGCGGGGCGACGCGCCGCCGCGCCTGAATATCCAGATTACCGCGCACGGTCCCTCCGGCTGGCCGGTGGAACAGATCGAAGATAGGTTTCATCAGCTCTGTACAGAACTGAATGCGCAAGGCAGTATTAGCATTGTGAATCATCCACAGAATCAAGAGAAAGATGGAGTATGTTAATGATGCCACTGAAAGCCGGAGATACCGCACCGAAATTTAGTTTGCCCGATCAGGACGGCGAACAGGTCAGTCTGACCGACTTCCAGGGACAAAAAGTGTTGGTCTACTTTTATCCCAAGGCCATGACGCCCGGTTGTACCGTCCAGGCATGCGGACTGCGCGACAATATGGACCAGCTGAAAAAAGCGGGTGTGGAAGTGCTGGGCATCAGCACCGACAAACCGGAGAAACTCTCGCGCTTCGCCGAAAAAGAGCTGCTGAATTTCACCTTATTGTCCGATGCGGATCATCAGGTGGCCGAGGAATTCGGCGTCTGGGGCGAAAAATCGTTTATGGGCAAAACCTACGACGGCATCCATCGCATCAGTTTCCTGGTGGGACTGGACGGCAGGATTGAAAAAGTCTTCGACGACTTCAAGACCAGCAACCACCATGACATCGTGCTGGCTTATCTGCAGGAGGCGTAGCCCCGCCGGGTCCGCTGTGCCCGTACACCGGGCGCGCCAGCGGTGAGAACACTTTCCGGCCCTGGCTGTCCAAGTGATATCACCCAGGTTAAGGTTGGATAGTTTATGTACACATGGATGAAAAAAAGTCTTGTCGCCGGCCTGTTGACCGCCATGGTCGCGGGCGGGCAGCCCGTGCTGGCCGACGAATTGCAGGACCAGCTGCCGGATATGGGCACCACCGCCGGCAGCACGCTCAGCATCGACCAGGAAATGCAGATGGGGGATTTTTATGTCCGCCAGATGCGGGGCGGCGCGCCGCTGATTAACGATCCCCTCCTCAACGCCTACATCAATCATCTGGGCGGCGTGCTGGTGGCGCATGCCAATTCGGTGCGTACGCCGTTCCATTTTTTCCTGATCCACAGCGATGAGCTGAACGCCTTCGCCTTTTTCGGCGGCAATGTGGTGATGCATTCCGCCCTGTTCTACTATACCGCCAATGAAAGCGAGCTGGCCTCGGTGCTGGCCCATGAACTTTCCCATGTCACCCAGCGCCATCTGGCGCGGGCGATGGAAGACCAGAAGCGCAACGCTCCCCTGACCTGGGCCGGCGCCCTGGGGTCGATATTACTGACCATGGCCAATCCGCAAATGGGCATGGCGGCCCTGAGCGGCACCATCGCCGGCACCCAGCAGGGCATGATCAGCTTCACCCAGGCGAACGAACAGGAAGCGGATCGTATCGGCATCCAGGTGCTGCAACGATCCGGGTTTGATCCCCAGGCCATGCCGGACTTTCTGCAAAAGCTTTCCGATCGGGTGCGCTACTCCACCGCGCCGCCTGAAATGCTGCTCACCCATCCCCTGCCGATGAGCCGCCTGTCGGACATCCGCAACCGGGCGAACCAGATGAAGCATCTGGTCATCGATTCGTCGCAGGATTTTTATCTGGCCAAGGCGCGTATCCTCGGCATGTACGGCTCGGGCGGCATCGTGCTGGACGACGATCTGATCGCCGCCTGGAAAAAAGGCAACGCGCGCCAGCAGCTTGCCGCCGAGTACGGCCAGGCCATCCTGTTCTACCAGGCGAAAAAATACGACGACGCCCGCAGGGCGCTGCAACCCCTGCTGGCCAAACAGCCGGCCAATGTCTGGTTCGTGGATTTGATGACCGATATCGATCTGGCGCAACAGCAGGCTCCCCGGGCCATTACCCGCCTGGAGGCGCTGGTGAAGGTCCAGGACAACAACGCGAATCCGGTGCTGCTGCTTAACCTGGCGAACGCCTATGTGGAGGGGAAACGTTTTGCCGATGCCAGCCGTTTGCTTAACCGCTACACCTTTAATCATCCCGACGACACCAACGGCTGGGACCTGCTGGCGCAGGCCAACGCCGGCCAGGGACTGCGCGATCAGGAACTGGCGGCGCGCGCCGAAAGCCTGGCGCTGAACGGCGAGCTGGATCAGGCGGTACGGGCGTTAAGCAGCGCCAGCTCGCAGGTTAAGCTCGGCAGCCTGCAGCAGGCGCGCTATGACGCGCGCATCGACCAGCTGCGCCAGATGCAAAAACGCTTTAAACCCTTCCAGAAGTCATAAGCATTGCGCCGGGCCGGGCACGGTGCATTGCTTATCCGGCGCGCGGCCGTTACAGATTAAGGATATCTTTGACGAAGGGAATGGTCAGCTTGCGCTGTGCGCGAATGGAGGCGTGATCGAGCTGATCGAGCGTATGCGACAGCGTGCGCATATCCCGCTCCAGCCGTTTGAGCAAAAAACGGCTGACATCTTCCGGCAGCTCAAAACCGCGCAGCCGGGCCCGCAGCTGCAGCGCGGCCCCTTTTTCCTCATCGGAGAGGGCCTGCAGGCGGTAAATCTGCCCCCAGTCCAGGCGCGAGGCCAGATCGGGCAAATTCAGGTTCAGCTGGCGCGGCGGACAGTTGCCGCTGATGATAAGCCGGGTGCGGCCCGTTTCCTGGATGCGGTTGTACAGGTTGAAAATGGCCATTTCCCAGGGTTCGTCGCCGACGATGCATTCGATGTTGTCGATGGTGACCAGCGCCAGTTGCTCCATGCCGTCCATCACCTCCGGCACAAACCAGGTGCGCTTATCCAGCGGCACATACCCCACCGCCTCCCCCCGTTGGGAAAGTTCGGCGCAGGCGGCGTGCATCAGATGGCTGCGGCCTCCCCCCTTGCGTGACCAAAAGTAAAGGTAGCTGCCGTGTTCCTGCGCCAGCATGCTGTGCAGCGCCGCCAGCAACGACCTGTTTTCGCCCGGATAAAAGCTGGCGAAAGTTTCATCGTCGGGGAGATAAAGCGGTAAGGAAAGCTGTGCCGGCGTGTTCAGAAAGACCTCTATGCATACGGGCGGGAACCGATCTAGTTTATCATAGAATGGCCGCGGCGGCGTATTGCTTCACCGCCGGGCACCGGCCGCGGGTTATCCGTACACCCGTGGGCGCGAGGTTATTTTTCGGCGGATTCGGGAGCCGGGAGTTCGGTCGCCTCGATAATCACTTCTTCGCCGCGCACCAGGGTAATGACCCGGAACAGCAGGCTCAGGCCGATGCCCACCACGGTGGCCAGCGCCATGCCTTTCAGTTCGGCGGCGCCCAGATGGATTTTGGCGCCGCTGACGCCGATGATAAGGATAACCGAGGTCAGGATCAGATTTTGCGGTTTATTATAATCCACCTTCGATTCGATCAGCACCCGGATGCCCGAGGCGGCAATCACCCCGTAGAGCAGCAGGGAAACGCCGCCCATTACCGGCACCGGCACCGCCTGGATGGCCGCCGCCAGCTTGCCGACGCAGGAAAGCAGGATGGCGAGGATAGCCGCGCCGCCGATAACCCAGGTACTGTAGACCTTGGTAATGGCCATCACGCCGATATTCTCGCCGTAGGTGGTATTGGGCGTCGATCCAAAAAATCCGGACAGCATGGTGGAAAAACCGTTGGCGAACAGCGAGCGATGCAGGCCGGGATCGCGCAACAGATCTTTTTTGACGATATTGGCCGTCACCACCAGGTGGCCGACGTGTTCGGCTATCACCACCAGCGCCGCCGGCAGGATGGTCAGGATGCCGATCCACTCAAAGCGCGGCGTATAAAAGGTCGGCAGCGCGAACCAATGGGCGGCGGCGACCGGGGATAAATCCACCACGCCCATCGCCCAGGCCAGCGCGTAGCCCACCAGCACCCCGATCAGGATCGGGATAATGGCCAGGAAGCCGCGAAACAGCACCGATCCCAGCACGGTAACACCCAGGGTCACCAGGGAAATAATAATGGTGGAACTCGCCACCGGCGCGCCTTCCGTCGGCAGCAGCCCCGCCATATTGGCCGCGACGCCGGCCAGTTCCAGGCCGATTACCGAGACGATGGCGCCCATGGCGGCCGGCGGAAACACCACGTCAATCCAGCCGATACCGGCGACCTTGACGATCAGCGCCACCACGCAAAACAGCGCGCCGCAGGCGATAAAACCGCCCAGCGCCGCTTCATAGCCCAGCGGCAGCAACAACAGCACCGGCGATATAAAGGCAAAACTGGAACCCAGGTACGCCGGGATCTTGCCCTTGCAGATAAACAGGTACAGCAAGGTGCCGATACCGTTAAACAGCAGGACGGTGGCCGGATTGATTTTAAATAAAATCGGCACCAGCACCGTGGCGCCGAACATGGCGAACAGATGCTGAAAGCTGAGCGGGATGGTTTGCAGTAGCGGCGGGCGTTCATCAACACCGATGGCGCGACGGGTCATGTTGAGTTTCCTTAAAGTGAGAAGCAAAAAAAAGCCGGCCTGCCGGCCGGCTTGATTTTATTTGGTGCCAAAGAGTTTATCGCCCGCATCGCCGAGGCCCGGCATAATGTAGCCGTGCTCGTTAAGCCCCTTGTCGATGGCCGCGGTATACAGCTCGACATCGGGATGGGCTTTTTCCAGCGCCGCGATACCTTCGGGCGCCGCCACCAGGACCAATATCTTGATACTCTTGCAGCCGGCCTTCTTCAGTAGGTCGATGGTGGCGATCATCGAGCCGCCGGTGGCCAGCATCGGGTCGACCACCAGCGCCATGCGCTCGTCGATGCTCGAGGCCAGCTTCTGGAAATAAGGCACCGGCTCCAGGGTGGTTTCATCGCGATACATGCCGACCACGCTGATACGCGCGCTGGGCACGTTCTCCAGCACGCCGTCCATCATGCCCAGGCCCGCGCGCAGGATAGGCACCACGGTAATTTTCTTACCCTTGATTTGTTCAATTTCCACCGGACCGCACCATCCCTCGATGGTGACCTTTTCAGTTTCCAGATCGGCGGTTGCTACGTAGGTCAGTAAACTTCCCACTTCAGAGGCCAATTCACGAAAACGCTTGGTGCTGATATCATTTTCACGCATCAAACCTAATTTATGTTTCACAAGCGGGTGCTTTACCTCAACGATCTTCATCATTATTCTCCCCAAGTAGCATTAATTGCGCAAAAAAATCGCGAGATTATAACCCCTTTTATTTACTGCGCCATACGAAAATAGCTGATCCTGATCAACCGTTAAGCGAAATAAAGGCTGGACAACAAAAGCCGGGAGGGCGTTTGACATCACCACTCGCAAACGATTGCCCACGCTGTTAGAATTGCCTGCGCCAGAATACAAGCCAACATACCATCTCCGTGGGGATCTTGCAGTGACCGATAAAACCTCTCTCAGCTATAAAGACGCAGGCGTGGATATTGATGCCGGCAACGCCTTGGTAGACCGCATCAAAGGTGTGGTGAAACAGACAAAACGTCCGGAAGTCATGGGCGGGCTGGGTGGGTTCGGCGCGCTATGCGCCCTGCCGCAGAAATACCGCGAACCCATCCTGGTATCCGGCACCGACGGCGTCGGCACCAAGCTGCGTCTGGCGATGGATTTAAAACGTCACGATACCATCGGCATCGATCTGGTGGCGATGTGTGTCAACGATCTGGTGGTGCAGGGCGCCGAGCCGCTGTTCTTCCTGGACTATTTCGCCACCGGCAAACTGGATGTGGATACCGCGGCGGCGGTGATTACCGGCATTGCCGAAGGCTGTAAACAGTCCGGCTGCGCCCTGGTCGGCGGCGAAACGGCGGAAATGCCCGGCATGTATCATGGCGAGGATTATGACGTGGCGGGTTTTTGCGTCGGCGTGGTGGAAAAATCGGAAATCATCGACGGCAGCAAGGTACAGGCCGGTGATACTCTGCTGGCCCTGGCCTCAAGCGGCCCGCACTCCAACGGGTATTCCCTGGTGCGTAAGATCCTTGAGTTCAGCCAAACCGACCCGCTCACCACCCAACTGGACGGCAAGCCCCTGGCCGATCACCTGCTTGAGCCGACGCGCATTTATGTTAAGGCGCTGCTGGAGCTTATCGCGCAAACCGAGATCCACGCCATCGCCCACCTCACCGGCGGCGGTTTTTGGGAAAACATCCCCCGGGTATTGCCGGCGGACACGCAGGCGGTCATCGACGAGGGCAGTTGGCAATGGCCGGCGGTATTCGGCTGGCTGCAGCAGGCCGGCAACGTCAGCCGCCATGAAATGTACCGCACCTTTAACTGCGGCGTCGGCATGATTGTCGTGGTGCCTGCGCACAGCGCCGATCGGGCGCTGTCGTTGCTGGCCGGCCTGGGCGAGACCGCCTGGAAGCTGGGCGAGATCCAGGCGCTGGCCGGCGGCGAACGGGTCATTATCCGTTAATGAAAAAGCTGGTGGTGCTGATCTCGGGCGAGGGCAGCAATCTGCAGGCGGTGATCGACGCCTGCCGGCAGGAAAGAATGCCGGCACGGGTCGCGGCGGTCTTCAGCAACCGGGCCGACGCGTTAGGACTCAGGCGCGCCGCCCGCGCCGATGTGCCCGCCCGCGCGCTGCTGCCCGGCGACTATCCCGACCGCGCGTCCTTCGACCGCGCCCTATGCGAGGCCATCGACCGCTATCAGCCGGACGCGGTGATCCTGGCCGGTTATATGCGCATCCTGTCGCCGGACTTTGTCAGCCATTACGCGGGACGGATGCTGAATATCCACCCTTCCCTGCTTCCCTTGTATCCGGGCCTGCATACCCATCGCCAGGCGTTGGCCAACGGCGATCGCGAACACGGCACCTCGGTGCATTTCGTGACGGAACAGCTGGACGGCGGCCCGGTCATCCTGCAGGCGAAAGTGCCGGTCTTCCCCGGCGACACCGAGGCCGACCTGATCGCCCGGATTAAAACCCAGGAGCATGACATCTACCCACTGGTGATAAGCTGGCTGCTGGATGGCCGGCTTACGCTGCGGGAAGGCGCCGCCTGGCTGGACGGCGCGCCCCTGCCGCCGGCGGGATACGCGGCGGAATAAACGCCGCCGCGCCGCGCCATAACGCCGGCGGCAGCCACGGCGCCCGGCCGGTAAGGACGTTCACTGGGCGCCGACGCCCTTCGCCGGTAACATCGCCAGGCGAATTAGCGCAGGCGGCCGGTAATATATTCTTCGGTCTTACGCTGCGCGGGCGAGGTGAACAGCCGATCGGTGCCGGCGTATTCCACCAGCCTGCCCTGATGGATAAAGGCGGTATAATCCGATACCCGCGCGGCCTGCTGCATATTGTGGGTCACCAGCACCAGGGTGAAATGCGCTTTCAGCGAAATCATCAGTTCCTCGATGGTCAGCGTGGTGATGGGATCAAGCGCCGAGGTCGGTTCATCCAGCAGCAATACTTCCGGTTCAATGGCTATCGCCCTGGCGATGACCAGCCGCTGCTGCTGGCCGTTGGACAAGCGGAACGCATTCTCCTTCAGCCGATCTTTTACTTCATGCCATAGCGCCGCCGCGCGCAGCGCCTGCTCGGCCGCGTCGTCCAGCACCCGCCGGTCGCGAATGCCCAGCAGGCGCAGGCCGTATACCACGTTATCGTAGATGGATTTCGGAAAGGGATTGGGCCGCTGGAACACCATTCCCACCCGCCGCCGGAGCGCCACCACATCCTGCCGCGCGTCGTTGACATCCCGCCCCGACAGGCGCACCGCGCCTTCGACGCGGCAATCATCGTTCAAATCGTTCATGCGGTTAAAACAGCGCAGCAAGGTCGATTTGCCGCAGCCGGAGGGACCGATCAGCGCGGTAATACGCTGCCGCGGGATGCGCAGGGTGATATCCTCAAGCACCGTGCGTCCGCCGTAGGAGACGCTAAGATGCTCGGTCTCCAGGACAGTCTGCTGCGGGGTAAAGCGCTGGACATCCGGCATCTGCGCAAAGAGATCGGGGGTTAGCAGGGACATAAATCACACTCCATTAAAGCGCCAGCGCGCGGTATTTTTCCCGCAGGCGGTGACGCAGGCCGATGGCCGCCAGGTTCAGCCCCACCACGATCACCACCAGCAACAGCGCCGTGGCGAAGACCAAAGGACCCGCCGCGTCGCTATCGGGACTTTGCAGCGCCATATCGTAAATCTGGAAGCCCAGATGCATAAATTTCCGCTCGGCGTGCAGATAGGGAAACACCCCGTCCAGCGGCAGCAGCGGCGCGGATTTAATGACCCCGACCAGCATCAACGGCGCGGTCTCGCCCGCCGCCCGCGCCACCGCCAGGATAAGCCCGGTGATCATCGCCGGGGCCGCGCCCGGCAGCACGACGCGCCACAGCGTTTCCGCCCGGGTGGCCCCCAGCGCCAGCGACCCATGGCGCAGCGACGGCGGAATGCGCGCCAGGCCTTCCTCGGTGGCGACGATCACCACCGGCAACGTCAGCAGGGCCAGCGTCAGCGCGGCCCACAGCAGCCCGGGGGTGCCGAAGGTCGGATTGGGCAACGCATCGGCATAAAACAGTTGGTCCAGCGTACCGCCAAGCACATAGACAAAAAAGCCCAGGCCGAACACGCCATACACAATAGAGGGCACCCCCGCCAGGTTGCCCACCGCAATACGGATTAGCCGGGTCAGCCAGCCGGACTTGGCATATTCATGCAGATACACCGCCGCCATCACCCCGAGCGGCATCACCATCACCGACATCAGCATCACCAGCAGCAGCGTGCCGACAATGGCCGGGAAAACCCCGGCCTGCGCCGGATAGTCATTGGCGTCGCGGGCGACAAAATGACCGATTTGCGTGGCCCAAAGCCTGACTTTTGCCATAAATCCCATTGCGTTGGGATACCAGGCGCGCTCGATTTCCCGCAGCGGTATCTCGCGGGTGGCGCCCCGGGCGTCACGCAGCAGCACCCGATCGCGGTCCATCTCTTTATCAATATCCGCCGCCTGGCGGGAGAGACTCTGCGCCTGGTGTTCGAGCTCACCCTGGCCGGCGCGGTACAGCGCCTGGTTGAGCGGCGTCCATAGCCCGTCTTTTTCCCATTGCTGCCGCCGGGCGGCTAACCGTTCGGCGCGCTGGCCAAGGTCGGCCTGCATCCTGGCGCGCAGTCCCGCGGCCAGCCGGCGCTGCGTGGCCATTGACGCCAGCCGCTGTTGCAGCGCCCGCGGCATATCGTCGGCGGTCAGGGGTTGCCCGTCCTCGGTCATGCCCTGCAGGAAACCATACTCCCTGCCATAGCCGCTGCGTTCCAGCACCACCAGATCCGGCGGGCGGGAGCGCGCCACCACCCGATCCGCCCGCACCCGATAAAAATCCCGGGCGGCTGAGGCGCCGCCGGTGCGGATAATATAAAATTTATCCCCCTCGCCGCCGGGCGGCGCGGCGCGTTTTTCGGCGTAGATTTCGCCGATCCACGTGTCCGGCTGGCCGGACGCCGTCTCCAATTGCAATTGATATACCGGCTGCGGCCAGAACAGGCGCATGCCCTGCAGGCTGAGCAACGCCACCAGCATCAGCATGGCCAGCAGGCTGACGCTGACCGAACCGGCCGTCAGCCAGACCCATGGGCGGCCGGATTGGAACCAGTGCTTCATCCCGTCTCCCCGTCCTGTTGGCGGTAATGGGCGCGCAGGCGCAGGCGCAGCGCTTCGGCCAGGGTGTTTATCAGGAACGTAAAGATAAACAGCACCAGGGCTGTCAGCAGCAATAACCGATAGTGCCCGCTGTTAAGCGACGCCTCGGGTATCTCGATGGCGATATTGGCCGCCAGCGCGCGCAGCCCCTGGAACAGGTTGCCGTCCACGCGCGCCATGTTGCCGCTGGCCATCAGCACGATCATCGTCTCGCCGGTGGCGCGTCCGAGTCCCAGGATAAACGCCGAAAACAGGCCGGCGCCGGCGGACGGCAGGGTGACCCCCAGCAGCGTTTGCCAGGGGGTTGCGCCCAGCGCCAGCGATCCCTGGATCAACCGCGCCGGCACGTTGAACAGCGCGTCCTCCGCCAGAGAAAACATCACCGGCACCAGGGCGAAACCCATGGCGGTGCCGACCACCAGCGCGTTCAGCGGGTTAAAATCGTCTCCCAGCCAACCCGACAGGGGCTGGCCGAACAACGCCGCATCGATCCAGGGCGAAAGGCGGCACGCCAGCCAAACCACCAGCGCCACCACGGGCAGCAGCAGCAGACAGTCCCAGCCCGCGGAAAACCGGGCGCCGAGGCGGGCGGGCAACCGGCTGCCCCCCCAGCCGGTCGCCAGTATCGCCAGCGGCAGCAAGAGCGGCAGCAGCAAAATGCCGCTCAGCACCCGGCTATAGTAGGGCGCCAGCCACAGAGCGGCGATCAGGCCGATAACGACGCTTGGCACCGCCCCCATGATTTCCATGGCCGGCTTGATCCACCGCCGCAGCGCCGGCGCCATAAACCAGGCGGTATACATTGCCGCCGCCAGCGCCAGCGGGGTGGCGAACAGCATGGCGTAACCGGCGGCCTTCAGGGTGCCGGCCAGCAGCGGCACCAGGCTGAATTTGCCGCCGTCCAGGCCGCCGGCGGCGGTGGATTGCCAAACCCAGGCCGGCGCGGGATAGTGGTGATAGGCTATTTTTTGCGTCAGCGTGCGCCAGCTGATATCAGGGAAGGCGGTATCGAGCCGCCAGATGCGCCAGCCGCCGGCATCCAGGGTGACGATGGCCTCATCCGCCCCGCCGCCGGGGCCGGGGCCGGGCTCACCGATTATCGGACTGAATACCGCGCGCAGGGCGGGCGCCAAACGGGTCTGCAGCAGGGGGGCCTCCTGGCGGGCGCTGAACAGGGAGAACGTACCGTCCGGGGCCAGCACGCCGAACACCGCGCGCTGCGCCGACGCCAGGATCTGCGCGCCGGGCGGCAGCGGGGCGGCAAATTCCCGAATGCGTGCCAAATGATGTCCGTTATCATCGCTAACATCGAACCAAAGGGCGAGCCGCTGGCCGGCGGCGCGCACCAGCAGGGAGCCGTCCGCGGGCAGCAGGGTCACCTGCGCCGGGCCCGCTGGCGCCAGCGCCTGCCGCTGGCGCAGCTGGATTTGACCGTCATCGCTGAGCCGGTAGATGCTCAGCAGGTTTCCGGCCCGCAGATACAGCAGGCGGCCGTCCGGCGACAGCAGTACCTCATCGACGTCGCCGTCATCCGGGGTCAGTTCGCTACGCGTCAAGCCGTCTGGCCCCAGGCGGGCGACCAGAATCCGGCCGGATGCCAGCTGCGCCGCCATGACCGCCTGCTTTTCCGCCGGCTGCGCCAGCGCCGCATGACGCAGCGGCTGGCCGTCGCCGCTTAACGGCAGCGGGTTTTCCCCGAACGGAAATACCCAGGAGAGCGCGGCGGCGCGGCCGTGCGGCTGCGCCAGACGGGCGTTTCCGCGGCGGTCAAGCAGCAGGTACAGCGGCTGGCCGCCGCTGGCGGCCGCCAGTCCGGCAAAATCCGCCATCAGGCCGGCCGCGGACGGCGCCGCGCCGCGCCGCGGCAGCAGATGTCCCTGCCCGCGCCCATCAATAACATAAGCGCTGGACAGGGAGGCGTCGATACCCATGGCCTGAATGGCGGCCACGCCAGCGCCGTCCGGCGGCGCGGCCGCCTGATCCCTTACCGCCTGACTCCAGGGGACGGCGCCAAGCGGCGTGACCGAGGGGGAACGAAACAGCGGCAATACCGCGTACAGCAGATAAAAAAACATGACCAACAGCGTTAACAGCACCAATGCCCCGCCGCCGCTGACGAGGCCGCGCGTCACGCGGTCGCTCCATCGACGGTAGGCGGCGGTTTTCGTATTGGATAGCCGTTTTATTGTCATATTCCTCTGTTATATAGAGTCAACCCTATGGTCGGTACTGATTAAGGAAGCCTATGTTGCCTGTAAGATATTAAGATGACAATCTTAAGAAGGTTGTTCTGATGGACTTTGCTCCCGTGGGGGCGATAATACTCTTAATACAGGATCCCCCCTTCCTGAACAAATTAACGGAGTGGCAATGGGTCAGGAAAAGCTTTACAGCGAAAAAGAACTGAGTTGGTTATCGTTTAATGAACGTGTTTTGCAGGAAGCCGCGGACAAATCCAATCCTCTCATTGAGCGTATGCGGTTTTTAGGCATTTATTCCAACAACCTGGACGAGTTTTATAAAGTCAGGTTCGCGGAATTAAAACGGCGCATCCTGATAAGCGAAGAACAAGGATCCAAGGTAACATCGCGCCATCTGCTCAATAAAATCCAGGCCAAGGTGCTCAATGCCGAGCAGGAGTTCGATAATCTCTATAACGATCTGCTGCTGGAAATGGCGCGCAACCAGATATTCCTGATTAACGAACGGCAATTATCCCCCAATCAGCAGGAGTGGCTGCGCGTATATTTCAAACAGCAGCTGCGCCAGCATATTACGCCGATCCTCATCCAGCATGACACGAATCTGGTGCAATTCCTGAAGGATGACTATACCTATCTGGCGGTGGAGATTATCCGCGGCCAGGAGACCAACTACGCCCTGCTGGAAATTCCGGCCGATAAAGTGCCGCGTTTTATCAATCTGCCCGCCGAGCCGCCACGCCGTCGTAAGCCTATGATTTTGCTTGATAATATCCTGCGCTATTGCCTTGACGATATTTTTATCGGCTTTTTTGACTACGATACCCTGAACGCCTACTCCATGAAAATGACCCGTGACGCGGAGTATGACCTGGTCACGGAAATGGAGTCGAGCCTGCTGGAGCTGATGTCGTCAAGCCTTAAGCAGCGCCTGACCGCGGAGCCGGTACGGTTTGTCTACCAGCGCGATATGCCCAACAGCATGGTGGAAATGCTCAAGGATAAGCTGGGTATTTCATCCTATGACTCGGTCATCCCGGGCGGCCGTTACCATAATTTCAAGGATTTTATTACCTTCCCCAACGTCGGCAAGGCCAACCTGGTGAATAAACCGTTGCCGCGCCTGCGCCATACGTGGTTCGAACACTTCCGCAACGGATTCGACGCCATCCGGGAACGGGATATATTGCTGTATTACCCTTATCATACCTTCGAGCACGTCCTGGAATTATTGCGCCAGGCGTCCTTCGACCCCAACGTGCTGTCGATTAAAATCAATATTTACCGGGTGGCGAAAGATTCGCGCATTATCGACGCCATGATCCATGCCGCCCATAACGGCAAAAAAGTCACCGTGGTGGTGGAGTTGCAGGCGCGCTTTGATGAAGAAGCCAATATCCACTGGGCAAAACGGCTGACCGAGGCCGGCGTCCATGTGATTTTCTCCGCCCCGGGGCTTAAGATCCACGCCAAGCTGTTCCTGATATCGCGCATGGAAGGCGAGGAGATCATGCGCTATGCGCATATCGGCACCGGCAACTTCAATGAAAAAACCGCTCGCCTCTACACCGATTATTCTCTGATTACCGCCGACCCGCGCATTACCAACGAAGTGCGGCGGGTGTTTAATTTTATCGAAAATCCTTATCGTCCGGTCAGCTTCGATTATCTGATGGTATCGCCCCAGAATTCGCGCCATATGCTGTACCAGATGATCGATCAGGAAATCGCCAATGCCCAGGCCGGGCTTGCCTCGGGCATTACGCTTAAGATTAACAACCTGGTGGATCAGGGGCTTATCGACCGGCTGTACGCGGCCTCCGGCGTGGGGGTGCGCATCCGTATCCTGGTGCGCAGCATGTGCTCGCTGATCCCCAACCTGCCGGGCATCAGCGACAATATCCAGGTAACCAGCATCGTCGACCGGTACCTGGAGCACGATCGGGTCTATGTCTTTGAAAACGGCGGTGATAAAAAGGTATTCCTCTCCTCCGCCGACTGGATGACCCGCAATATCGATTACCGTATCGAAGTGGCGGTGGCGCTGCTGGACCCGCGCCTCAAGCAGCAGGTTCTGGATATTCTGGCATTACTGTTCAGCGATACGGTAAAAGCGCGCTATATTGATGCCGCCCTCAGTAATCGCTATGTCCCGCGCGGCAATCGTCGTAAGGTACGTGCGCAGATAGCCATCTATGATTATATTAAGCGACTTGAGCAATCCGGAGATCAGGCCTGACGTATGCCATTAAATAACTTAACCACGCCCAAACCCGAAGAATTCGCGGCCATCGATCTGGGATCGAACAGCTTCCATATGGTGGTCGCCCGGGTCGTCAACGGCGCGTTGCAAGTGCTGAGCCGGCTAAAGCAGCGGGTGCACCTGGCCGACGGGCTGGATGCCAATAATGTGTTAAGCGACGAGGCCATAGAGCGCGGGATAAACTGCCTGGCGCTGTTTGCCGAGCGCCTGCAGGGGTTTTCCCCGCTGCGGGTGACCATTGTCGGCACCCATGCCCTGCGCGAGGCGGTGAATGCCGAAAAGTTTCTCACCCTGGCGGCGCAGGTGATCCCCTACCCGATTGAAATTATTTCCGGCCATGAGGAAGCGCGGCTGATTTTTATGGGCGTGGAGCATACTCAATCCGAAAAAGGCCGCAAGCTGGTGATTGATATCGGCGGCGGCTCGACGGAGCTGGTGATTGGCGAAAATTTCGAGCCTATCCTGGTGGAAAGCCGCAGGATGGGGTGCGTGAGTTTCGGCAATTTGTTTTTCCCCGGCGGCGTCATCAGCCCGGCGCATTTCCGACGGGCCCGCCTCGCGGCGGCGCAAAAAGTGGAAACCCTGGCCTGGCAATACCGTATTCTCGGCTGGCAGGTGGCCCTGGGCGCGTCCGGCACCATCAAGGCGGCCTGTGAAGTGCTGCTGGCGCTGGGCGAAAAAGACGGCGCCATTACGCCTGAGCGTTTGCAACTGCTGCATGACAAAATCATGAAGTTTAAAAATTTCAGCGCCCTGAACCTGCCGGGACTGTCCGAGGAGCGAAAGAGCGTGTTCGTGCCCGGCCTGGCGATTCTGTGCGGCGTGGTGGATGCCCTGGCCATCAGTGAATTACAGCTTTCCGACTGCGCCCTGCGCGAAGGGGTGCTGTATGAGATGGAAGGCCGCTTCCGGCATCAGGATATTCGCTCGCGCACCGCCAGAAGCCTGGCGGAACACTACAATATCGACAGCGATCAGGCCAAACGCGTCTGCGACACCACCGACCATCTGTATCAGCAATGGTGCCGGCAGAACGAGGATTTGCAAAACCCGCAGCTGGAAGCGCTGTTGGTCTGGGCCGCGCAGTTGCATGAAGTGGGCCTGGGTATTAACCATAGCGGTTTGCAGCGTCATTCGGCCTATATATTGCAGCAGACCAATATGCCGGGATTTAACCAGGAACAGCAGCTGTTGCTGGCGACATTGGTGCGTTTTCACCGCAAGGGCATCAAGCTCGACGACATGCCGCGCCTGACGCTGTTCAAGAAAAAGCATTTTCTGCCCTGCCTGCAGTTACTGCGGCTGGCCGTATTGCTGAATAACCAGCGCCAGGCCACCTCGCCGACGCAGCTGCGGCTGCTGACCCACGAGCATCATTGGACGCTGGTGTTCCCGGCCGGTTTTTTCGCCCAGAACAATCTGGTGCAGCTGGATTTGGAACGGGAGCAAGCATACTGGGCGGAAGTTCCCGGCTGGCGCCTTGATATCACCGAGGAAGCCGAGGCGGTGAGTTAACCGCGGCGCGCAGAGGCTCCCGGCGTAGGGGGCCATGGCGCGCTATGGCTTACGCCCCCAGGCCATTGTTACCGCCCCAGGCTTGTGTGCGGTTTGACATGGATGTATAACATTCTTATGACTGAAAAGCGTCCGGAGATCATACAATCGCTTCCCCAATGCGGTTATACTGACAACCGATGCCGTTATCCCATAACCTTGAAAGGACCCCTTTAGTGAAGTTGGCCTATCCTATGCGCAGACGACGAACCTCGGTGCGAATGACTCGCTGGATCCTGTTTATCAGCTTTATTTTTTTATTCGCCCGTCTGATCTTCGCCACACTTGGCGCCTGGGACCATCACCAGGATACCCTGTCGGAACCGGCCGGCCAGATTATCAATGTCGACAATAGCCACGACGATTAATCCCGCCCACGCCGCCGCCCGCGTGTAGCCGGCTGTAACCTGTTCCGGCACAGGCCCGCGCAATCCGCTGCGCCGCGACCGTTTTCCCCGTCGCTTTTATCGCGTCCGATCCTTCCCGCGCCCCGTTGTGCTATCTATACTGCTTGCGACGGTAACCGATTTATCCGCCCGCAGCCCATAGTCAAACACGGGGAACGCACGCTATGCCCGCCATCAAACAACACTCCCTGGAACTGACCGGCCTGCGCCGTCAGGTGCTGGGTTTACTGCTGTCCAACCGGGCGCTGGTCGACAGCATCCTGGGAAGGCCGGCGCGCGATACCTCGGTCGCTCCCCAGCTCATTTCCGACCAGACCGGCCGGCTGGTGGCGATTCAACGGCACCTGCACGCGGCGGATCTGGCGGATTTGCTGGAAAGCCTGCCCCATGATGAGCGGCTGGCGCTCTGGCGGCTGGTGGGCAACGATAAGCGCGGCAAAACGCTGGTGGAAGCCTCCGAAAGCGTCTGGGAAAGCCTGATCGCCGGAATGAGCAACCGCGATATCCTCAATGCCATCAGGCCGCTGGATGTCGACGAGCAGGCCTACCTGGCCCGCTATCTGCCGCGGGATCTGGTCGGCCGCATGCTGACGTCCCTGGAACCGCACCAGCGCGCCCAGGTACGGGCAATGATGAATTTTGACCGGGATAGCGTTGGCCATCATATGGATTTCGAACTGGCGGCGATACGTCCCGACGTGACGCTCGCCACGGTGCAACGCTACCTGCGCTTACGCAAAACGCTGCCGGCCAATACCGATAAACTCTTTGTCGTCGATCGCCACAATCTGCTGGTGGGGGAACTGGCCCTGTCCACGCTGCTGCTTAAGCCGCTGCATAAAAAGGTCCTTGAGGTCATGGATCCCAATCCCACCACCTTCCATCCGGAAGATCGGGCGGAGGACGCGGCCGGCGCGTTTGAACGTTACGATTTGATTACCGCGCCGGTGGTCGATGTCAAAGGCAAGCTGATGGGCAGGCTGAGCATCGAACATATGGTCGATCTGTTTTTTGAGGAAAACGACAGCAACCTGCGTAACCTGGGCGGTTTAAGCCCCGCCGAGGATATTTTCGCCCCGGTGCGCAAAACGGTGCGCACCCGCTGGGCGTGGCTGGCGGTCAACCTGTGCACCGCGTTTATCGCCTCCAGGGTGATCGGACTGTTTGAAGGCACGATATCGCAACTGGTGTCGCTGGCGGCCCTGATGCCCATCGTCGCCGGCATCGGCGGCAATACCGGTAATCAAACCATCACCATGATTGTCCGCGCGCTGGCGCTGCATCAGCTGGAAAAAGGCAACGCGGTGTTTTTACTGCTGCGGGAATTGGGCGTGGCGTTGATCAACGGCCTGGTCTGGGGCGGCATCATGGGCATCGTCACCTGGCTGCTCTATCGCGACGCGGGCCTTGGCGGCGTCATGATGCTGGCCATGCTGCTTAACCTGGTGCTGGCGTCATTGATGGGAGTGCTGATTCCGCTCACCATGGTACGCTTCGGCCAGGATCCGGCGGTGGGATCAAGCGTGATGATTACCGCCGTGACCGATACCGGCGGTTTTTTTATTTTTCTCGGGCTGGCGACGCTGTTTTTAATGCATTAATACGCCCTTTTTCTGACCTCGGCGCGGCGCAAGGCGCAGACCACCAGACCTATTATGTCCTTTGCTTATGTATAAACGGCCAAAACACACTTTTATGCGGTTTCTGGACTATTCTAACTATAAGAAAGCCTAGGATTCTATTATGCATGCCAACGACGCAGCTTCCGCTTATAAGGTTAAAAAAACAGGGATATTTATTGCGGCGGTAGCGTTGCTGGTTTTCATCTTGTCCATGGCTTGCCTGCGCCTCAATCATTACGCCGAACCCTTGTCCCCCTTATGGCTTGTCACCGCCGTTATGCTGTCGGTGCTGTTTTCCTGTCCGTGGCGCCGCTGGCCGGCGATGATACTGTGCTGCGCACTGGCGGTCATTGCCGCCCATAGGCTGATGGCGGAGGATATGCCGGCCGCATTGCCCCTGATCGGCATTTCCTTTGCCGAGGCCGCCTGCGGCGCCTGGCTGCTGAAATGGACGTTAGATCCCCTCGATCCGCTGGACGGCATCGTGCCCTGGATGAAGTTTTTCCTGATTGCGGTGCTCCTGATCCCCTTTCTCGGCGCGCTGGCCGCGGGTTTCCTGGCCGCGCCCGCCCATATCGGTTTCATGGCGTTCGCGCCGCAGTGGTTTACCGCCGAGGCCACCGGCGTCCTGGCGCTGACGCCGGTGGGCATGCTCTGCCGGCACCTGACGCTGCCGCTGATGCTAAAACAGCGATCCTGGCTGGAACTGCTGCTGATGATCCTGCTGACGCTGGTTATCAGCTATTTTGCCCTGCGGTTTTTCCCCTTCCCCTTTACCATTATTATTCTGCCGCTGCTGATGGGCGCCATACGCTTGCCGCGCTTTGAAGCCTTCGGCCTGTTTTTAGTCGCCACCCTGGCATTATTCATTACGCTGAGTACCGGGTTTATCAAGGTGGGTTCACCCACCAGCAATCACCTCGCCATTTTATTGCATATACCGCTGTTGATGATCCTGATCCCCGCCAATGCGATGGCCATGGTCATGTACGCCTTTCGCCTGGAACGCGGCCATATCATGCAAAGCGAGACCCGTTTTCGCAACGCCATGGAGTATTCCGCCATCGGCATGGCCTTGGTCTCGCTGGAAGGCACCTGGATGCAGGTGAATAAAGCGCTGTGCCGGTTCCTCGGCTATGAGGCCGCCGAACTGAAGAAGCTCAGTTTCCAGGAGATCACCTATCCGGCCGATCTCAGCTCCGATCTTATCCAACTCAACGATCTGGTTAACGGCCATATTGATAGCTATACGCTGGAAAAACGCTATATCCGCGGCGATGGGGAAATTGTCTGGGCGCTGCTGGCGGTATCCGTGGTGCGCGACCAGAAGAGCAAGCCGCTCTATTTTATTTCCCAAATAGAAGATATCAGCGAAATCAAACACAACAATATTATCAACCAGCGCCTGATGGAGCGGATTACCCTGGCCAACGAGGCGGGCGGCGTCGGTATCTGGGAGTGGGATGTCGAGGCGAAAATCATGAGCTGGGATAAGCGCATGATGGAAATTTACGCCATGCAATCCGGCGAAACCGTCAGCTATGACTATTGGCTGGCGCGCATTATCGATGAAGACCGGCCTTTGGCCCTGCAAACCCTGAACGAATCCCTGGAGGAAAATAAGCCGTTCCTGCTGGCATTCCGCATTCGCCATCCCGGCGGGGAAATCCGCCATATCCGCGCCTACGCCAATATGCTGATGGATGAGAACGACCGGGTGGTGCGCATGCTGGGCGTCAATCTGGATATGACCAGCGAGGTCCGCCTCCGGGAGGCCCTGCACGAGGAAAAGGAACGGCTGCATATTACCCTTGATTCCATCGGCGACGCGGTGATTTCCGTGGATCAGGCGATGCGCGTCAATTTCATGAACCCGGTGGCGGAAAAGATGACCGGCTGGCGCCAGGAGAACGCCCATGGCCGGCATATCGACAGCATTATGCATATCAGCCTCGGCGTCGATGGCCCGCGGGTGGGCATGTCGATGGACGATGTCAATGCCGGGCCCCAGGAGGCGTTGACCCTGCGCCAGGATCTGGTGCTCAACAACCGCAAAGGCACGCTGTTCGATATTCATTACAGCGCCACGCCGCTTAAGAACCTGAAGGGGGAAATCCTGGGCGCGGTGCTGGTTATCAAGGATGTCAGCGAGTCGCGCCAGTTGCTGTTGCAGCTCAGTTACAATGCGTCCCATGATGTCTTGACCGGCCTGCCGAACCGGGCCAGTTTCAAACAGCATCTTGACGCCGCGCTCCTGACGGCAACGCGCGAAAAACGCCGTCACGCCCTGGTCTGTATCGATCTGGACCGGTTCAAGCAGATTAACGACACGGCCGGACACGCGGCGGGCGACGCCTTGCTGCTGGAGCTCGGCCTGCTGATGCAGGACAATATCCGGCAGTATGATTGCCTGGCGCGGCTCGGCGGCGACGAGTTTGGCCTGCTCCTCACCGATTGTCCCTTACCCGAGGCACAGGGTCTGGCCCAGCGCGTCATCGATGCGGTTAACGCCTACCGCTTTTATTGGCAGGAGCATTTATTCCGTATCGGCGGCAGCGCCGGCGTCACGCTGATATCGGCGGATAATTGCGATGCCAAGGAAGTCATGGCCCAGGCCGACAGCGCCTGCTATGCGGCAAAACATAGCGGCCGCGGCCAGGTATTGTTATACGAGGCGCGGCAGGATCCCGCCGGCCCCGCGTCGGTAACACAGGATATCCTGAGCCGCGAGCGGCTGCTTGATATGATGGATAACGAGGGTCTCCACGTGCAGATCGAGGCGGTCGCGCCGCCCGATGCCAGGCTTGAAGTGGGTTTCTACCTGATAAGTTTCGTCATCCAGGGCCGGGACGCATTACTGGTCAGCCAGGAAGATTTTATGCGCGCGGCGCGGGCGCGTCATTTGTCGCTGGCGGTGGATCGCTGGCTGCTAGGTCAGATCTTCACCGTCCATGGCGCCGCCATCGCCGCCCAGGGGATTTGCCTGGTACTCCCCCTTTCCATGGCAGGGCTGGCCGACGCAGACGTGATGGATGAGCTGCTGTCTCTCGGCGAGCGCCATCCTTTACTGAACGCGCGCCGGCTGATTATCAGTCTCGACGGCGAGGATTTCATGGCCGCTTATCCCGCCGCCGGGCTGGCCGCGGACCGGTTGCGCCAGTACGGCTACCACATCATGCTTAATCAGTTCGGCGCCGATTTAGGCGCGTTTAACAAGCTGAAAGCGGGGCATATCGATTATATCAGGCTGCCTGACCCGTTTATCGCCAATGTTCATTGCAGCCAGATGGACGATATTATGGTCAGGGTGATCCACGGCCATATCCATCGCCTGCGGGCGCGCTCCCTGGCCGGTCCCGCCGACCTGCCCGCCACGCTCGCCGCCCTTGCCGCCATCGGCGTCGATTTCGCCGCCGGCGAAACCGTAGGCCAGAGCCTGCCGCTGTCCACCCTATTGAATAAAGGCTATTTCACTGTTCAATAATCGTCGCGCGCCGTTGCCTGCTCCCCGACATTGCTGTAAAGTTCCCCGCCTCATCGGCATGGGGAGGCAGCGATGTTTATTGGTTTTGACTACGGTACCGCGAACTGCTCGGTCGCGGTGATGGACGGCGACCGGCCGCGCTTATTGCCGCTGGACGGCGCATCGCCCTATATGGCCTCTATGCTTTGCGCGCCGACGCGCGAGGCTGTCAGCGAATACCTGCATCAGTTCTGGCAGGTGCCCACCGGCAGTGATGAAAATCAACGGCTGCTGCGCCGGGCGATTAACGCCAACAGGGAAGAAGATATCGTCCTGACGGAGCAAAGCCTGCAGTTCGGCGGGCAGGCGCTGGCAAATTATATTGCCGATCCCGAAGAGGTTTATTTCGTTAAATCGCCTAAATCCTTCCTGGGCGCCAACGGTCTCAAGCCGCAGCAGATTGCGCTGTTCGAGGATCTGGTCTGCGCCATGATGCGTTATATCAAACGCCAGGCCGAGGCGGCCTTGTCCACGCCCATTACCCAGGCCATGATTGGCCGGCCGGTCAATTTCCAGGGCACCGGCGGCGAGGAAGCCAACCGTCAGGCCCAGGCTATTTTGCAGCGGGCCGCCTCACGCGCCGGGTTTACCGATATCGACTTCCAGTTCGAGCCGGTGGCCGCGGGGCTGGATTTCGAAGCCACCCTCGATCGGGAAAAAATTGTCCTGGTGGTGGATATCGGCGGCGGCACCACCGACTGCTCGCTGCTGCTGATGGGGCCGGAATGGCTGAAGCAGCGGGATCGCCGGCAAAGCCTGCTGGGGCACAGCGGCTGCCGCGTCGGCGGCAACGATCTGGATATCATGCTCGCGTTTAAATCGCTGATGCCGGAGCTGGGCCTGGGCGGCATGACGGAAAAAGGCCTGGCGCTGCCCGCCCTGCCGTTCTGGCAGGCGGTGGCGATTAACGATATCCCGGCGCAGGGTGATTTTTACAGCAGCAATAACGGCCGGTTCCTGCGTGAACTGATCCGCGACGCCGCCGATCCCGAACGCGTCGGCGCCTTACTGCAGGTCTACCGGCAGCGGTTAAGCTATCGCCTGGTGAAGAGCGCGGAAGAGAGCAAAATCGCCCTGTCCAGCGAACCGGCGACCCGGGCGGGCCTGGAGTTTATCCGCCCCGGCATGCAGGTGCCCATCTGCCAGGCGGAACTGGAGGAGGCCATCAGGGCGCCGCTGGGCCGGATCCGGCAACAGGTGGACGACGTGCTGGCGCAGGGCGCCGCGCCGCGGCCGGATGTGGTCTATCTCACCGGCGGCAGCGCCCGCTCGCCGCTGTTGCGCCAGGCGCTTGAGCGCAGCCTGCCGGACATTCCGATCGCCGGCGGCGATGATTTCGGTTCGGTCACCGCCGGACTGGCGCGCTGGGCGCAGCGCCAGTTCATCGCCTGAAGCCGGGCGGCGGCCGTAGCGCTTGGCCGGCGGCTTAGCGCGGCAACCCGCCGTCGGTTTCCAGCAGGCCCTGGCGGATGATAAAGGCGATCAGCGTATCCAGGCCGTCGCCGGTTTTCAGGTTGGTGAACGCCCAGGGGCGCGCTGGCCGCATCCGGTTGGTATCGCGCTCCATCACCTCCAGCGATGCGCCGACGTAGGGCGCCAGATCGATTTTATTGATCACCAGGAAATCGGATTTGGTAATGCCCGGCCCGCCTTTGCGCGGGATCTTCTCCCCTTCCGCCACGTCAATCACGTAAACGGTCAGATCGGCCAGCTCCGGACTGAAGGTCGCGCTCAGGTTATCGCCGCCGCTTTCGATGAAAATAATGTCCAGATTGCCGAATTTGCGCGCCAGATCCTCCACCGCCGCCAGGTTCATGGACGCGTCCTCGCGAATGGCGGTATGCGGGCAGCCGCCGGTTTCCACACCGACGATGCGATCGGCCGCCAGCGCGCCCGCCTCGGTGAGGATGCGCTGATCCTCCCTGGTATAAATATCGTTGGTCACCACCGCCAGCTGGTAGCGATCGCGCAGCGATTTACACAGCACCTCCAGCAGCGCGGTCTTGCCGGAACCCACCGGACCGCCGACGCCGACGCGTAAGGGTTGTTTATATTCTTGCATCTTGACTCCCGAATAACATCGCAAAATAGCGCATCGTCCCATGGCCCGTCCCGTGCCCAGGCCAGGGGGCGAAGCGTCCGCCGCTTGCGCCCGATAATGACATCATCAGGAACGAAACAGGCGTGAATACTGGGTTTCATGGCGGGACGACGCAATGGCCTGCAGCGGAAAACTGCCGCCCAGCGCATCGTCATCCAGCCGCCCGGCGCGGGCGAATGCCGCCGGCAGCAGCGCGGACAGCTCACGCAACAGGCTTTGCGCCTTCTGCTGGCCGAACGGCACCAGCTTCAGCCCCGCCATGACGCCGCTTTCCAGCACGCTGTAGCCGTAGCCCATGGCCAGCGCCTCCAGAGGAATCGCCCATTGCCAGCCCAGCCAGGCCATACCCGCCAATTGGCTCTGGCGCAGCGCCGGCAGCCATGCGCCGTCCAGCGGCAGGTCCGGCCATTCCAGGATCAGCCGGCTTAACGCCTGGCCCCGCTGCTGTTCTTCGCGCCTGAGCTCGCAGGTCTCGCGCGCGGCCAGCAGAAAATCGCTCCAGCGGGCAAACTGCCCGCTGTCATCCGCCGCGCAGGCCCGGTACAGGCGGATCAATACCGGCCAGTCCAGGCCGCCTAAGGTGTCGGCGATAATCTGCCGCTGCCAGTCGGCAAAGGCGTCGCCTGACATAACCCAGCCCGCCTCCACCGCCCATTCCAGCCCCTGCGAATAGGTAAAGCCGCCCACCGGCAGGCTGGGGCTGATAAGCTGCATCAGGCGCAGCAGCGCGGTTTGCTCCAGCATATCAGTGCGGATGATGATGGCCATGGGGCGCGCTCTGGTACGCCCCGGCCTCGGGTTCGAACGCCGCCTGCTCGGTCCTGACCGCCGCGCCCAATCCCATCACCATGGCGTCCAGCACATGATCGTGCTGATAGCGCACCCAATCGCGCTCGATCTGCAACGGCACATGGCGGTTGCCCAGGTGATAGCAGACCCGCGCCAGCAGCAGCGTATCGCGCGCATACACCGTGGAGACGGTTTCAGGCGCGGCAATCACCCGCACGACTTCGCCGCCGTCTTCGGTGGCAAGCACGTCCCCGCCGCGGATCACCTGCCCGCGCGGCAACAGCAGGCCGGCCTCGCGGCCGTCGTCCAGCCGCACCTGGGCCCGGCTCTTGATGCGTGTATCCAGATCCAGCGTCACGGTGGCGGTAGCCGCCAAAGCCTTATCAAGGTGTTTCGTTAAAACAATCATCCTGATTCCCGACTCGGTTAAAAAAGAAAATAGCGCTGCGCCATCGGTAAGATATCGGCGGGCTCGCAGGTCAGGAGTTCGCCGTCGGCCCGGACCTGATAGGTCTGCGCGTCCACCTCGATGGTGGGCTGCCAATGATTATGGATCATATCGGCCTTCCTGACGTGGCGGCAGTGCCTGACCTCGCCCAGCAGGCTTTGCAGGCCCAGCCGGCCGGCCAGGCCGTTGCCGTACGCCGCCTGGGACAAAAACGTCATGCGCGTGGCGTGGCGCGCGCCGCCGAGCGCGCCGAACATCGGGCGGTAGTGGACCGGCTGCGGCGTGGGAATCGACGCGTTGGCATCGCCCATCGGCGCCATGGCGATCATGCCGCCCTTAATGATAAGCGCCGGCTTGACGCCGAAAAACGCCGGCGACCACAGTACCAGATCCGCCAGCTTGCCGCGCTCGATGGAGCCGACCTCATGGGATATGCCGTGGGTGATGGCCGGGTTGATGGTGTATTTGGCGATATAGCGCTTTACCCGGAAATTGTCGTTGCGCTCACCGTCCGGCGCCAGCGGGCCGCGCTGCACCTTCATTTTATGCGCCGCCTGCCAGGTGCGCAGGATCACCTCGCCCACCCGGCCCATCGCCTGCGAGTCGGACGACAGCATGGAAAACGCGCCCAAATCGTGCAGGATATCCTCGGCGGCGATGGTTTCACGCCGGATGCGCGATTCGGCGAACGCCACGTCCTCGGCGATGCCGGCGTCAAGATGGTGGCAAACCATCAGCATATCCAGATGCTCGTCGATGGTGTTCACCGTATAAGGCATGGTGGGGTTGGTGGATGAGGGCAGGATGTTCGCGTGGCCGCACACCTTGATGATATCCGGCGCATGGCCGCCCCCCGCGCCCTCGGTATGATAGGTATGGATGGTGCGATCGCCGATGGCGGCCAGCGTATCCTCGACAAATCCCGCTTCGTTCAGGGTGTCGGTATGGATAGCCACCTGCACATCATAATTATCCGCCACGCCCAGGCAGCAATCGATGGCCGCCGGCGTGGTTCCCCAGTCCTCATGCAGCTTCAGGCCGATGGCCCCGGCTTCCACCTGTTCGGCCAGCGCTGCCGGCTGCGACGCGTTGCCCTTACCGGTAAAACCGATATTGACCGGCAGGGTTTCCGCCGCCTGCAGCATGCGCGCCAGATACCAGGGACCGGGGGTGCAGGTGGTGGCGTTGGTGCCCGCCGCGGGCCCGGTGCCGCCGCCGATCATGGTCGTTACGCCGGCGCAGATGGCTTCTTCCACCTGCTGCGGGCAGATAAAATGAATATGCGCGTCGATACCGCCGGCGGTGACGATTTTGCCCTCTGCCGCCACCACTTCAGTGCCGGGACCGATGGGGATGGTCACCCCGGGCTGGATGTCCGGGTTGCCTGCCTTGCCGATGCCGACGATCCGTCCGTCCTTGACGCCGATATCCGCTTTAACGATACCCCAGTGATCGATAATCAGGGCGTTGGTCAGCACCAGATCGACACAAAACGCCGACGTCATCTGCCCCTGCCCCATGCCGTCGCGGATCACTTTGCCGCCGCCGAACTTTACCTCTTCGCCATACAGGGTAAAGTCCTTTTCCACTTCGATCCACAGCTCGGTATCCGCCAGCCGCAGCCGGTCGCCCACCGTGGGGCCGAACATTTCCGCATAGGCGCGGCGGGAAATTCTGCTCATGACGATGACTCCAGCTTACCCATGATTTCCCCGCGAAAGCCGTAGACTTCGCGTTTGCCCGCATAGGCCACCAGGGTAACGTCCCGGGATTGTCCCGGCTCGAAGCGCACCGCCGTGCCGGCGGCGATATCCAGCCTGAACCCGCGCGCCGCCGCGCGATCGAACTTCAGCGCCGGATTAACTTCGAAAAAATGGTAATGCGATCCCACCTGTACCGGCCGGTCGCCATGGTTGGCGACGGTAACCGTCACGCGATCGCGGTCGGTGTTAAGCTCGATATCGCCCTCGGCGATACACATTTCACCAGGTATCATAACGCCTCGCTGCTTGTCAGATTATCGGATCGTGGACCGTCACCAGTTTGGTGCCGTCGGGGAAGGTCGCTTCCACCTGCACGTCGGGGATCATTTCCGGCACCCCTTCCATCACGTCATCGCGGGTTAATACCTCGCGGCCCAGGCTCATCAGTTCGGCCACCGTCAGCCCGTCGCGCGCGCCCTCCAGGATCGCGGCGCTTATCAGCGCCACCGCCTCCGGATAATTCAGCTTCAGCCCACGGGCCTGCCGCCGTTCCGCCAGAAGGGCGGCGGTAAACAGCAACAGCTTGTCTTTTTCTCTTGGCGACAATTCCATTCTTCAACTCCTCAGGTTGCCCAGATACGCGGGGGCGACGCTTCCAGCCCCAGCATCCCGGGCCGTAAACAGGCCCAGATCCGGTGCAGCAGATGCTGCAGCCGCTGGTTATCATTATCCAGCACCCGTACGACCAGCAATGAATCCAGCAGGCTGGCGCCGGCCGCCGGCGCATGGGCGGCGTCGAGCAGCAGACGCACCTCGGCCAGCATCTTCTCGGTGACGGGGGTGGCATAAAAGGTCGCGCTTAGCGGATGGCCGCCCAGTTTTTCCAGCCGGCCCGCGCTGATGCGCAACCGCTCGAACAGGCCCGGCGATCCCGGCAGGATAATGCGCAGGGACGCATCCAGGCTACCGGAGGTAAAGGCTTCGCCGGCCGCCGGCCGGCCAAGGCACAGGGTTTCAAAGCCCAGCAGGCGCGCGCCTGGGGCCAGCCGGAACTCGGTATCGATAGCCACCCTGGCGGCCGGGAACAGGATATTATCCTGCGGCAGCCATTCAAGTATGCTGTCCTCGCCGAGCGAAAATCGCTGCGACACCCGGGCCAGCTGGCCCGCGCTGCGGTAAAATTTGGTGGCGCCCGGCATGGTCAGCAGCGCATGACTCTGCGCCGCCATGGCGACCGATAATTCAAGCCGGTCACCGCCGACCACGCCGCCCGGCGGATGCAGCAAATAGACGTGGGGGTGATCGGCCTGGGGATAAAACGCCCGCTGCACCCGGTAGGGTCCGCTATGCCGCCGGGTCGTCAGCAACGTCCGGCCGTGGCGCCGCTCGAATCCCAGCGCGAGCTTACCCAGCCAGCCCGCGGGCGGCGGCACGGGTAGAACAGTGTCGTTTGTCATAGCACCCTACTGCACGGCATACCATGGCCTTGTAGTGACAGGCCATGAGATAACAAGTCCAAAGCCTTTCCGTAGCAATATTTAAGCCAATTCTCAACCGGGGATCACCTGTGCTCACGCCCTCATGGCGCACCATATTAGTGCCATGCCTGCACCCCAAGCGGTAACAGCGATAAAAATGCGCCATGCCGGTGCGCAAGGGTGAACGCGCTATAACGCCAACACCGCCTTCCCCGGCGGGAAAAACAGGGTTACCCGCCGACCCGGGTTCAGCTATAGGGCGAGATAAAATTAACCGTTGGGCGCGTTAAGGCACCGGGGATTAGGGGGCTAAAATGGCGTTAAGCCAAGGCGCCAGAACCGCGCAACATGGCGTACAGGGCGGTATCCCAGCGCTCCCGGCCCACTTTGGCCGAGCTGCGGCGCACGCCTTCGCGGATAAAACCCAGTTTTTCATAGGTGTGGATTGCCGCCTGGTTAAAGGTGTAGACATTCAGTTCCAGACGCTCAATCAGCGGCTCGGCAAACACCCGCTGCACAATGGCGCTCAGGAAGGGGATGGCGATGCCCTGCCCCCGGTTGGCGGGGTTCACGGCCACCCGCCCCAGCAGGGCGACGCCGTTGCGCCAGTCAAAAGTCACCTGGGCGGTAGCGGTGGCCGCGCCGGGCTCCCCGGCGCAAAACAGCCATCTCCGGGGAGGCGTGCCGGCCGATTCGCCGAGCATTTCAGCTAATTGCGGCGGATCCAGGGGAAAACGCGGCAGGGGACCGCCCCATTGCGCCAGCTCTTTTTCGGTGTTAAACCAGCGGCAGATGCCGGGAAAATCAGCTTCCGCCATATGACGTATATTCATTCTACCCCGCCGTGTAAGGACATTAACCCGACCCTGGGATATCTGTCCCGAAATGGACCTCATCCCGGCCGCTTTTGGCCTGTACTATATCAATATATTTTGTTAAAAATCACAAGTTGCCGTCAAACTTTATCACGTGGGGACAAGATGCTTGAATTACGCCCGAACTGCGAACGCTGTGATTGCGATTTACCCCCCGCAAGCCATCAGGCGCGCATCTGTTCTTATGAATGCACCTTCTGCGCCGACTGTGCCGCCAATGAACTTAATAATACCTGCCCCAACTGCGGCGGAGAATTAACTGCCAGGCCCATCCGTCCACCCCACCGGCTTAAACTGCATCCGGCCTCGACACGGCGTATTATTGCAAAACGTTAACTTTCAGCTATCGAATCCATCTATGAAAGCAGCTATCAAAGATAAGGCATTAACGTAATATGCTTTCATCGGCGACAAAGGAATGATGACCATTCGGTGCTGGCCGATAGATAAAGGATTAATACCCTTATCCGGCCCACTTTTTGTGCATAAAATTAACGTTATCCGAGGCAAAAAATGTATAATTTTTCACGTTTTCAGGCAAAAGAATTGGCATTGGCCTATATGAGCGGCAAGGCCACCGGCCTGACGCCGGAAGAATTTTTTCAACAGGTGATGAAAGCGGAAAAATCCTTTGATTCCCTGATCAGAACAGGAACCGCGCAGCCCGCCAAGGGTGTGCTGGTCAAATCCTTTTAACGCCCGCGGGCGGGAAAGTGAAGCCGCCCGCCCGGTATGATGCCCTACCCGGCGCGTGGCTCCTCCCGGCATGGCTGCGCGCCGCGGCCGCGAGGTTTATTTCCAGGCGCTGGCTTCATCCAGCACGCGGACATCCTCGGCGCTGAGCCGCAGTTCAAGCGCTTGCGCCAGTTCGTCAAGCTGTTCCACCGACGTTGCGCTGGCAATAGGCGCCGTGATGCCGGGCTGCTTGAGATTCCAGGCCAGCGCCACCTGGGTCGGCGTGACCTGGTGCTGCTCGCTGACGGCATCCAGCGCCTTCAGGATGCGCAGGCCGCGCGGGTTTAAGTATCCCTCGACCACGCTTTGCCCGCGCGGGCTTTTGGCGGCATCTTCGGCGGCGCGGTATTTACCGGTCAGGAAGCCGCTTGCCAGCGCGTAAAAGTTGATTACGCCAACGCCATGCGCGGTCACCACCGGCGCCAGGTTTTGCTCGTATTCCTGGCGATCGTAGAGATTAAACTTGGGCTGCAGCGTTTCATAACGCGCCAGGCCATTCTGTTCGCTGATGCGCAGCGCCTGCGCCAGGCGTGGACCTTCATAATTCGACGCCCCGATGGCCCGCACCTTGCCTGCTTTAATCAAGGCGTCGAACGCGGCCAGGGTCTCCTCCAGCGGTACGGACTTGTCGTCGTCGTGGGATTGATACAGATCGATATAATCGGTTTGCAGGCGCTTAAGCGACTCTTCCACCGCGCGTTTGATATACCCCGCCGACAGCCCCTTTTTATCGCCGCCCATGGGCTTGCCCACCTTGGTGGCGATAATCATCCCGTCCCGCCTGCCGCTTTTTTTCAGCCACTCGCCGATAATGGTTTCGGATTCGCCGCCCTGGTTGCCGTCAACCCAGGCCGAGTAGACGTCGGCCGTATCGATGAAATTCAGCCCGCGCTCCGCCAGGGCGTCAAGCAGGCGAAAAGACATCTGCCGGTCGATGGTCCAGCCAAATACATTGCCGCCGAATGCCAGCGGCGGCACGGTAATCCCGGAACGGCCCAGTGTTCTTGTTTCCATGGTGATACCCCCTTATTGCTGTTGAGCGTTACTATTTTGCCATGCTGACTACCTTAGCACTCCCCAGGTTACGCGCCAGCCTTTGCCGGCTCTCCCGCGCCTCCCGCTCCAGCCAGTGCTTGAACAGCGTAAGCGAAGGCGACAGGACCTTTTGCTCAGGATGAATCAGATAATAAGAGGCGCCGCTTTGTATGCACAGCGGAAACGGCGCCGTCAGGCGCCGGGCCTCAAGATCGAACTCCAGCAGGCAGAGATCGCCCATGGCGATGCCATATCCCTGCAGGGCCGCGGTCATGGCCAGATCCAGCGTGTCAAAATGCTGCGCCTTGGTCAGCGGCGCTACGTCGCAGCCCGCCGTCTTTAACCATAATAGCCAATCGCGGCGATCGCGGGTGGGATGAAGCAGGGTTTTATCCGCCAGCCGGGCGACGTCGGCGTCAGGCGCGGTCCACAGTGCCGGGATGCACACCGGAGTGAGTATTTCATCAAACAGCGGGGTGGCCTGGATGCGTTTATTCTCCGGCCGGCCGAAGATCACCGCCGCGTCAAAATGTTCGCTGGCGAAATTAACGCCGTGCGAGAATGAGGTGGTCAGGGCGATATCGATTTCCGGATGCTGGTTTTGCAGTTGCATAATGCGCGGCAGCAGCCAGCGCATGGCGCAAGTGGGGCATTTTACCCGCAGCGTGCCCGTGCGCCTGGCGGCAAGGGCGAGCGTGGCGTCGATTTGCCCCAGCGCCTGCTGCAGCGGCGCCAGCAGGGCGGCGCCCTGCTCGGTCAGTTCCAGTCCCCGCGCCTGGCGAATAAACAGCGCGCAGCCCAGGTGCCGTTCCAGGCCGGCTATCTGGCGGCTGACGGCGCCCTGGGTGAGATGCATATGTCGCGCGGCATGAGTGAAATTTAGCCGCTCAGCGACTACGATAAAGGTTTTCAGCACGTCCAGCGAGGGCAGCGGATTCATGATTCGGCTCCGGATAACAGCAGGATTGATGAAACATCCACGGGCATGGCTCCAGTGGTAATAGGGCCGGCGAAGGCGGCTGCGCCGCGCTGATGAGATTATCGCCGCGCTCCAGGCATGTTCCCGGCGCATGGCATGCATGATAAAGGATCGGTTGTCGCGCGGCCGGATATGTTGCTTAATCATGATTCATCCAGCCTTACGTGTCACGGCTTTTGCGGTTTTAACCCTACCAGGAGGTTGTTCCCATGCAGAGCGTTATTCCCCCCAGGTCTAAGTTGCCCGATGTCGGCACCACGATCTTCACCACCATCGGACAGCTGAGCGCCGAGCACCAGGCCCTGAATCTGTCCTCGGGGGCGCCAAGCTTTGACTGCGATCCGCTGTTGATAGACGGCGTGGCGAAAGCCATGCGTGCCGGACATAACCAGTATGCGGCCATGCCGGGACTGATGGCCCTGCGCGAGGCGCTGGCGGATAAAGTCGAGCGCCTGTACGGCTGCCGGTATGATCCTGAAAGCGAAATCACCATACTCGCCAGCGCCAGCCAGGGGCTTTACAGCGCCATCAGCGCCCTGGTGCATCCGGGCGACGAGGTGATCTATTTTGAACCGGCGTTTGACAGCTATTCCCCCATCGCCCGCTTGCAGGGGGCGGTGCCGGTGCCGGTGAAAATCCCGCTGGAGCAGCACGCTATCGATTGGGACGCGGTGGCCGCGGCCGTGACGCCGCGCACGCGCATGATTATCGTCAACAGCCCGCATAACCCTACCGGCATGGTGTTCAGCGAAGAAGATATCCAGCGGCTGACCGCCCTGACCGCCGGCACCGATATCCTGATCCTCTCCGACGAAGTGTATGAGCATATGGTGTTCGACGGCGCGCCTCACCGCAGCATGGCGGCGTATCCCGCCCTGGCCGAGCGCAGCGTGGTGGTTTCGTCCTTCGGTAAAACCTACAGCGTCACCGGCTGGCGCGTGGGGTATTGCCTGGCGCCGGCCGAATTGATGCTGGAAATCCGCAAGGTGCATCAGTTTATGGTTTTTGCCGCCGATACGCCGATGCAGTATGCGTTTGCCGAAGCGTTGGGCAAGCCGGAAAGTTATCTCGGCCTGGCGGCTTTTTACCAGCAAAAGCGCGATATACTGACCCGCGCCCTGCGCGATTCGCCGTTTAAACTGCTGCCCAGCGCGGGCGGTTTTTTCCTGTTGGCGCAGTTCAGCCATTTCTCGGCGGACAGCGATAACGATATGGTTATAAAATTAATCCGCGATGCCAAAGTCTCGTCGATACCCCTGTCGGCGTTTTACAGCGACGGCACCGAAACCGGCATGATCAGGCTCAGTTTCGCCAAAGATGAAGCCACGCTGCGCGAAGGCGCGCGCCGGCTTTGCGCATGGCGCCAGGCGTAAGTGGCCGGGATGGCCGTATTTTTTTGACGTTCACACACTACCTATGACGGGACACGACAATGAAAAAAATAGCGACACTGTTGATATTGGCCTGCGGCATGGCCGCGCTGCCGGCCATGGCGGCCGAGGGCAAAATCCGTTTTGGCCTGGAAGCGCTTTACCCGCCGTTTGAATCCAAATCGCCGAGCGGTGAATTGCAGGGGTTCGATATCGATTTGGGCAACGCCGTGTGCCAGGCCGCCGGCGTCAAATGCGAATGGCTGGATACCTCATTCGATGGTTTAATCCCGGCGCTGCAGGGGCGCAAATTCGACGCCATCAACTCGGCGATGAATGTCACCGAGAAGCGCCGCCAGGCCATCGATTTTACCCAGGTGATCTATCGGGTGCCCACCAAACTTATCGCCCGCGCCGACGCGGGGCTGCAGCCGACCCCGGACGCGCTGAAAGGTAAAAGCATCGGCGTGCTGCAAGGCTCCATCCAGGAATCCTACGCCAACGCCCACTGGGCCGGCCAGGGCGTGAATGTGGTGGCCTACCAGGATCAAAACCAGATCTATATGGATTTGACCTCCGGCCGCCTCGATGGCACGCTGGTGCTGGCGCCGGCCGGGCAGTCCGGTTTCCTGTCCCAGCCCCAGGGCAAGGGTTTTGCGTTTAGCGGACCCGCGGTCAGCGATGACGCCATCCTCGGCAGCGGCATCGCCTTCGGCATTCGCAAAGGCGACGACGCCCTGAAAAAACAGCTGGACGACGCCATCGCCAAGGTGAAGGCCCAGGGAACCATCGGCACCCTGGCGAAAAAATATTTCGGCGATATCGACGTGTCCGCCCCCGACTGATGCGTCCGCAGGCCCCGGAAAGCACTTTTCGGGGCAATATTCATACCAGAACGACAAACCCTGACAATACCTCCACACTTCCTCCATTTTTACCCGCGTTTTTTTGGCTAAACTGGGTATATCATTCTTATTTTATGCGGGAACGTGCGATTCTGATGCCTTGTCCGCATGATTACAGGTATAGCGATACATGAAGGGTAAACGCAATGGACGCTTATTGCTCCTGATAACGACACTGCTGATCCTCCTTATCGGCGCGTTTTTCATATGGCGGCATGTCCGGGAACAGCCCGCCGCCGAACCCACCGCCGCCGCCCGGCCGGGCGCGGCCCGCCCCGAGACCGGGCGGCGTGGCGGCCGCGCCGGGCGCCACGCGCAAACGCTGTCGCCGGTGCAGGCGGCCACCGCGCAGTCCCGATCGGTGCCGCGGTTTCTCACGGGCCTGGGCACGGTGACCGCCGCCGGCACCGTCACCGTAAGGAGCCGGGTGGACGGCCAGCTGATGGCGCTGCATTTCGCCGAGGGCCAATGGGTCAAGGCGGGGACGTTATTGGCGCAAATCGATCCGCGGCCGTTTGAGGTGGCGCTGCTGCAGGCCAAGGGGCAGTTGGCGAAGGACCAGGCGACGCTCGCCAACGCCCGGCAGGATATGGCGCGCTACCAGCAGTTGGTCAAAACCAGCCTGGTCTCCCGTCAGCAGCTCGACACCCAGCAATCATTGGTGCGCGAGGCCGAGGGCACTTTGCTGGTGGACCAGGCGGCGGTGGCCAGCGCCGAGCTGCAGCTGGCCTACAGCCGCATTACCGCGCCGATGGACGGCCGGGTCGGCCTGCGCCAGGTGGATGTGGGTAATTTTATCACCAGCGGCGATACCACGGGCATCGTGGTGCTGACCCAGACGCGGCCGATCGATGTGCTCTTTACGCTGCCGGAAAGCGATATTCCAAGCGTTATCGCCGCGCAGAAAACCGGCAACGCGCCCCTGATTGAAGTATGGGATCGCACCAATAAAACCAAGCTGACCGAGGGCGCGCTGCTCAGCCTGGACAATCAAATCGACGCCACCACCGGCACGGTAAGGCTTAAGGGCCGCTTTGCCAATGCCGACGACAGCCTGTTTCCCAATCAGTTCGTCAATATCCGCATGAAGGTGGACACCTTGCAAAACGCGGTGGTGATCCCCCCCGCCGCGGTACAGATGAGCAACGACGGCCATTTTGTCTGGGTCCTGAACGATGACGACCAGGTGAGCCAGCACCGGGTCACCACCGGCATGGAAGACAGCCAGCAGGTGGTGATCACCGCCGGCCTGCAGGCGGGGCAGCGGGTGGTTACCGACGGTCTTGACCGGCTGACCGAAGGGGTCAAGGTCGAGGTTATCGCCCCCGCCAGCACGCAGCCCGCCGCAGGCCCCCGCGCCCCCGCGCGCCGCGGGGAAAAATCCTGATGGAGTTGCTGCCGTCCAGCCATAGCGGCGGCCCCTCGCGCCTGTTTATCCTGCGGCCGGTCGCCACGACGCTGCTGATGATCGCCATCCTGCTGGCCGGTATCCTCGGCTACCGGACGCTGCCGGTGTCGGCGCTGCCCGAGGTGGATTATCCCACGATCCAGGTGGTGACGCTGTATCCCGGCGCCAGCCCGGACGTGGTCACCTCCGCCATCACCGCGCCGCTGGAGCGGCAGTTCGGCCAGATGTCGGGATTAAAGCAAATGGCGTCGCAAAGCTCGGGCGGCGCGTCGGTGGTTACGCTGCAGTTCCAGCTGTCGCTGCCGCTTGACGTGGCGGAACAGGAAGTGCAGGCGGCCATCAATAACGCCACCAACCTGCTGCCGGACGATCTGCCCAATCCGCCGGTATACAGCAAGGTCAATCCCGCCGATCCGCCCATTATGACGCTTGCGGTCACGTCGACATCCATGTCGATGATCCAGGTGGAAGATATGGTGGAAACACGGGTGGCGCAGAAAATTTCCCAGGTCAGCGGCGTGGGGCTGGTCTCGATTTCCGGCGGCCAGCGCCCGGCGGTGCGGGTCAAGCTTAACGCCCCCGCCCTGGCGGCCTACGGCCTTGACAGTGAAAGCGTGCGCACCGCCATCGACGCCGCCAACGTCAATTCCGCCAAGGGCAGCCTGGATGGCCCGCAGCGTTCGGTAACCCTGTCGGCCAACGATCAGATGAAATCCGCCGAGGATTACCGCCGGCTAATCGTCACCTGGCAAAACGGCGCGCCGGTGCGGCTGCGCGATGTGGCGACCATTGAACAGGGCGCCGAGAACAACCGCCTGGGCGCCTGGGCCAACCGTCAGCCGGCCATTGTCATGAATATCCAGCGCCAGCCCGGCGCCAATGTCATTACCACCGCCGACAGCATCCGCGCCCTGTTGCCGTCGTTGACCGCCAGCCTGCCGAAATCGGTCACCGTCTCGCTGCTGGCCGACCGTACCGACAATATCCGCGCCTCGGTCAGCGATGTGCAGTTTGAACTGTTGCTGTCCATTGCGCTGGTGGTGATGGTGATTTACCTGTTCCTGCGCAATGCCGCCGCCACCATTATCCCCGCCGTGGCCGTGCCGCTGTCGCTGGTGGGCACCTTCGGGGTGATGTATCTGCTCGGATTTTCCGTCAATAACCTGACCCTGATGGCGCTGACCATCGCCACCGGTTTTGTGGTGGACGACGCCATCGTGGTGATCGAGAACATCTCCCGTTATATCGAACAGGGGGAAAAACCCCTGGCGGCGGCGCTGAAGGGCGCCGGCGAGATAGGCTTTACCATTATTTCCCTCACCGTGTCGTTGATCGCGGTGTTAATCCCGCTGCTGTTCATGGGCGATATCGTCGGGCGGCTGTTCCGGGAATTTGCGGTGACCCTGGCGATAGCCATCCTGATTTCGGCGGTGGTGTCCCTGACCCTGACGCCGATGATGTGCGCGCGCATGCTGAGCTACGAATCCCTGCGCCGGCAGAACCGCTTTACCCGCGCCAGCGAAAGGCTGTTCGAACAACTGGTGGCCGGCTACGGCCGCTGGCTGCGCAAAGTGCTGTTTCATCCCTGGCTGACGCTGTCGGTGGCGATTGCCATGCTGGCGCTGACCATTGTCCTGTACCTGGTTATCCCGAAAGGATTTTTCCCCACCCAGGACAACAGCGTGATCCAGGGCACGGTGCAGGCGGCGCAAAGCGTGTCGTTCAGCAATATGGCCCAGCGCCAGCAGGAGGTGCTGTCGGTCGTCATGCGCGATCCGGCGGTACAAAGCGTATCCTCGCTGATTGGCGTGGACGGCGCCAACGCCACGCTGAACAGCGGACGGCTGCAGATCAACCTCAAGCCGCTGGATAAGCGCCAGGACAGGATCGGCGTGGTGATCGAACGCCTGCAGCGGGCCACCGCCGGCCTGACCGGCATCCAGCTTTACCTGCAGCCGGTGCAGGACCTGACCATCGATACCCAGCTCAGCCATACCCAGTATCAGTTTACCCTGCAGTCCTTGTCCCTGACCGATTTGGGTAAATGGATACCGCCGCTGCTCACCCGGTTGCAAAGCCTGCCTCAGCTGCGGGATGTCAGCAGCGATTTGCAGGATCGCGGCCTGGAAGCCTATATCAAGGTGGACCGGGACAGCGCCAGCCGCCTGGGCGTCAGCATGGCCGATGTGGCGAACGCGCTGTATAACGCCTTTGGCCAGCGCTTGGTTTCCACCATCTATACCCAGGCCAACCAATACCGCGTGGTGCTGGAGCAGGATACCGACACCCTTTCCGGGCTCGCGGCGCTCGACGATATCCGCATCAGGGGCGCCGACGGCAATATGGTGCCGCTCAGCGCCATCAGCAGCGTACAGCAGCGCCTGGGCGCCTTGTCCATCAACCATCTCGAGCAATTCCCCGCCGCCACCGTTTCGTTCAATCTCGCCCCCGGGTATTCGCTGGGCCAAGCGGTGCAGGCCATTACCCAGGCGGAACAGGATCTGGATGTGCCCGACTCCGTGGCCACCCGGTTCCAGGGCAGTACGCTGGCGTTCCAATCGGCGCTGGAGAGCACCGTATGGCTTATCGTGGCGGCCATCGTGGCGGTGTATATCGTGCTGGGCGTGCTGTATGAAAGCTTTATCCATCCGGTCACCATCCTGTCCACCCTGCCCACCGCCGGGGTGGGCGCGCTGCTGGCGCTGATCCTGTCCGGCCACGAGCTGGACGTGATAGCCATAATCGGCATTATCCTGCTGATCGGCATCGTCAAGAAAAACGCCATCATGATGATCGACTTTGCCCTGGCCGCCGAACGGGAAAAAGGCATGACGCCCTATGACGCCATTTTCCAGGCGTGCCTGCTGCGCTTTCGCCCGATCCTGATGACCACCCTTGCCGCGCTGTTCGGCGCCCTGCCGCTGATGTTCAGCACCGGGGTCGGGGCGGAGCTGCGCCGGCCGCTGGGAATTTGCATGGTGGGCGGGCTGGTGGTGAGCCAGGTGCTGACATTGTTCACCACCCCGGTGATCTATCTGCTGTTCGACCGCCTGTCGCGCCGCGGCCGGGCCGTTGTCGATAAGCCGGAAACGACATGAAATTCTTCGCCCTGTTTATCTACCGCCCGGTGGCCACGCTGCTGCTGACGCTGGCGATTGCCCTGTGCGGGGTGATAGGCTTTCGCCTGCTGCCGGTGGCGCCGCTGCCGCAGGTGGATTTTCCGGTGCTGCTGGTCACGGCGTCCCTGCCCGGCGCCTCCCCCGAGACCATGGCCTCGTCGGTGGCCACGCCGCTTGAGCGGGCGCTGGGCCATGTGGCCGGCGTCAACGAGATGACGTCCACCAGCGCCCTGGGCACCACGCGCATTATCCTGCAGTTTGATTTTGACCGCGATATCAACGGCGCCGCGCGCGATGTCCAGGCGGCGCTGAACGCGGCGCAAAGCCTGCTGCCCAGCGGCATGCCCAACCGGCCGCAGTACCGCAAGGTGAATCCGTCCGACGCGCCGATCGTGATCCTGACCCTGACCTCGGACACCTACAGCCAGGGCCAGCTTTACGATATCGCGTCCACCCAGCTGGCGCAGAATATTTCCCAGATGGACGGCGTCGGCAATGTCACGGTCGGCGGCGGCTCGCTGCCGGCGGTGCGGGTCGAGCTCAATCCCCAGGCGTTGTTCAACCAGGGCGTGTCGCTTGACGAAGTGCGCGAGGCCATCAGCCAGGCGAACGTGCGCCGTCCGCAGGGGGCGCTGGAGGACAATCAGTCCCGCTGGCAAATCCGCACCAACGACGCCCTGTCTACTGCGCGGGAATACCAGCCGCTGATTGTGCACTACCAAAACGGCGGCGTGGTGCGGCTGCAGGACGTGGCCGACGTGCGCGATGCGGTACAGGATGTGCGCAACGCCGGCATGGTCAACAGCAAGCCGGCCATTTTGATCGTGATTTTCCGCTCCCCCGACGCCAATATCATTTCCACGGTGCAAAGCATCCGGGCGGCCATCCCCGCCCTGCGCGCCTCGATACCGGCCGGCATCGAGATGAACGTGGCGCAGGATCGCTCGCCGACTATCCGCGCCTCCCTCGACGAAGTGGAACAGTCGCTGGTGATAGCGGTGGCGCTGGTGATCCTGGTGGTCCTGCTGTTCCTGCGCTCCTGGCGCGCGACGCTGATTCCGGCGCTGGCCGTGCCGGTGTCGCTGATCGGCACCTTCGCCGCCATGTATCTGTGCGGGTTCAGCCTGAATAATATCTCGCTGATGGCGCTGACCATCGCCACCGGTTTCGTGGTGGATGACGCCATCGTGGTGGTGGAGAATATCGCCCGTCACGTGGAATCCGGTATGAATCCCCTGGCGGCGTCCCTGCTGGGGGTGCGTGAAGTGGGTTTTACCGTACTGTCGATGAGCCTGTCCCTGGTGGCGGTATTTATTCCGCTGCTGCTGATGAGCGGCCTGCCGGGCCGGCTGTTCCGCGAGTTCGCCGTGACGCTGTCGGTGGCTATCATGATTTCCCTGGTGGTGTCGCTGACGCTCACGCCCATGCTTTGCGCCCGCCTGCTGGGCAGGGATACCGCGCGCGCCGCTAAAAAAACCGATCGGTTTACCGCCCTGCTGCTGCGGCTGCAGGGCGGCTACGCCCGTTCGCTGCGCTGGGTGCTTAATCATGCCGGCTGGGTGCTGGTGCTGTTTTTGGCCACCCTGGCGCTGAATGTATGGCTGTATATCGCCATACCCAAAACCCTGATGCCGGAGCAGGATACCGGGCGGATACAGGGGTTTATCCAGGCCGATCAGAGTATTTCCTTCCAGGCGATGCGCGGCAAGCTGCAGGACTTTATGAAAATCGTGGCGGCCGATCCGGCGGTGGACAATGTCACCGGGTATACCGGCGGCTCGCGCACCAATGCCGGCTCGATGTACATCTCCCTGAAGCCGTTATCCGAACGCCGGGAAAACTCGCAGGAAATTATCGCCCGCCTGCGCGCCAAGCTTGCCCGGGAGCCGGGCGCCGATCTGTATTTGTCGGCGGTGCAGGATATCCGCGTCGGCGGGCGGGAGTCCAACGCCGCCTACCAGTACACGCTGCTGGCGGACGATCTGGCGGATCTGCGCGCCTGGGAACCCAAGGTGCGCCTGGCGCTGGCGGCGCTGCCCGAACTGGCCGATGTGAACTCCGACCAGCAGGATAAAGGGGCGGAGCTGGGATTGATCTATAATCGCGACGTGCTGTCCAGCCTGGGTCTGGCGGTCTCGGACGTCAATAATCTGCTTAACAATGCGTTCGGCCAGCGCCAGATATCCACCATCTACCAGCCCCTGAATCAATATAAAGTAGTGATGGAAGTGGCGCCGGCCTATACCCAGGACCCCAGCGCGCTGGACCACATGTTTTTGATCAACAGCGCCGGCCAGCCGATCCCGCTGTCGGCGTTTGCCCAATGGCAACCGGCCAACGCCCCGCTGTCGGTTAACCACCAGGGACTGTCCGCTGCCTCGACCATCTCCTTTAACCTGCCGGAAGGCGTGGCGCTGTCCACCGCCTCCGGCGCCATCGAACGCGCCATGACGGAATTGGGCGTGCCCGCCAGCGTGCGCGGCACCTTCGCCGGCACGGCCAAGGTCTTCCAGCAGACCCAGCAATCCCAACTGTGGCTTATCATCGCCGCCATCGCCACGGTGTATATCGTGCTGGGGATCCTCTATGAAAGCTATGTTCATCCGCTGACCATCCTGTCCACCCTGCCCTCGGCGGGCATCGGCGCGCTGCTGGCCCTGGAGGCGTTCAGCGCCCCGTTCAGCCTGATTGCCATGATAGGCATCCTGCTGCTGATAGGCATCGTCAAAAAGAACGCCATTATGATGGTGGACTTCGCCCTGACCGCCCAGCGGCAAAGCGGCATCAGCGCGGCGGATGCCATTTTTCAGGCCTGCCAGTTGCGCTTTAGGCCCATTCTCATGACCACCCTGGCCGCGCTGTTCGGCGCGCTGCCGCTGGTGATCGGCAGCGGCGACGGCGCCGAGCTGCGCCAGCCCCTGGGCATTACCATCGTCGGCGGGCTGGTGGTCAGCCAGTTGATGACCCTGTACACCACGCCGGTGATTTATCTGTTTTTTGATAAATTGCGTCTGAAAGGGCGTCCGTCCCGCGCCGGCATCGTTATCCCCGAGCAAGAGTAACCGCGATATGCAATGGCATCCCTTTCATCATAACACCGCCCCCGCCGACCCCCGGCCCTCCGCTTCTGTGCACTGGCAGCTGTGGACGGTGGCCTTTGGCTTTTTTATGCAAACGCTGGACACCACCATCGTCAATACCGCCTTGCCCTCGATGGCCCATAGCCTGAAGGAAAACCCGCTGCATATGCATTCGGTTATCGTCTCCTATGTGCTGACGGTGGCGGTGATGCTGCCGGCCAGCGGCTGGCTGGCGGACCGGTTCGGGGTGAAAAAGGTTTTTTTCAGCGCCATCGTGCTGTTTACCCTGGGTTCCCTGCTGTGCGCGCGGGCCGGGTCGCTGCAGGAACTGGTGCTGTCACGGGTGGTGCAGGGCATCGGCGGCGCGATGATGGTGCCGGTGGGCCGCCTGACGGTGATGAAAATCGTGCCGCGTTCGCAGTATATGGCGGCGATGGCGTTTGTCACCATGCCGGGGCAGATCGGGCCGCTGATCGGTCCCGCCCTGGGCGGCTTCCTGGTGCAATACGCCAGCTGGCACTGGATCTTCCTGATTAACCTGCCGGTGGGGATTGTCGGCGCCCTGATCACCTGGCTGCTGATGCCGAACTACAAAATGGAAACCCGCGGCTTTGATATCGGCGGATTTTTCCTGCTGGCGGTGGGCATGGCCACCATGACCCTGGGGCTGGAAGGCCATAAAGGGCTGAATATCCCCGCGGCGTATATCGTCGGCCTGATGCTGACCGGCCTGCTGGCGCTGTTTGGCTACTGGCTGCACGCCAGGCGCAATGAAAACGCGTTGTTCAACCTGCGGCTGTTTGAAACGCCCACCTTCGCCATCGGCCTGCTCGGCAGCCTGCTGGGCCGCATCGGCAGCGGCATGCTGCCATTTATGACGCCGCTGTTTTTACAGCTCGGCATGGGCTACACCCCTTTCCACGCCGGGCTGATGATGATCCCGATGGTGATAGGCAGCATGGGCACCAAACGCATTATCGTGCAGTTGGTCAACCGCGCCGGTTATCGGAACGTCCTGACCGGCGCCACGCTCGGGCTGGCGGCGGTGAGCCTGGTGTTTCCGCTGGTGGCGCTGGCGGGCTGGACTTACGCCATTCCGGTGGTACTGTTTTTCCAGGGCGTGGTTAACGCCATGCGTTTCACCTCGATGAACACCCTGACGCTCAAGGATCTGCCCGATCCTCTGGCCAGCGGCGGCAACAGCCTGTTATCGATGGTGATGCAGCTGTCCATGAGCCTGGGCGTGACCACGGTGGGCATCCTGCTGGGCTTGTTTGCCGGCGGCCAGGCGCCGCTGGCGACAGGGGATATCCACGGCGTGTTTATCGCCACCTATTTATGCATGGCGGTGGTGATTGCCCTGCCGGCGCTGGTATTTATGCGCGTACCGCCGGACACCTCGCCCAATGGGCTATTATCCCAAAGCGACCCGAAGGGCCAATAAGGCGTAAGAAGATGAAATTCGGCATTACCGCAAAGCTGTTCCTCGCCATTTTCGCCACCTGCATGCTGGTGGTGATTACCATGCACTGGGGCGTGCGCGTCAGCTTTGAGCGCGGTTTTATCGATTATATTAAACGTAGCAATAACCAGCGCATCGAGCTGTTAAGCACCGCGCTGGCCGAACAGTACCAGCTGCACGGCGACTGGCGTTTCCTGCGCAATAACGATCGTTTTGTCTATCAGCTGCTGCGTTCCTTTGAACAAAACCTGGACGAGGGCAAGAACCTGCCGCCCCACGGCCTGCGCACCCAGATCTGGGTGGTGGACGCGCAGCGGCAAAAGCTGGTCGGGCCGGGCGGCCCCCTGCCGGATGAAGGCCCGCGCCGTGCGATCAACGTGAACGGCACCCTGGTCGGCTGGGTGATGTCGACGCCGGTCGAGCGCCTGACACGCGATGCGGATATCAATTTCGACGCCCAGCAGCGGCGCACCAGCTGGCTGATTGTCGCGCTGGCGGGACTGCTGGCGGCGGCGGTTACCTGGCTGACCGCGCGCGGCCTGCTGGCGCCGGTCAAACGGCTGGTGAGCGGGACCCATCAGCTGGCCGCCGGCAACTTTTCAACCCGGGTGGAGACCGGCACCCAGGATGAGCTGGGGCGGCTGGCCAATGACTTTAACCAACTGGCCATGTCGCTGGAAAAAAACGACGCCATGCGCCGCGCGTTCATGGCCGATATTTCCCACGAGCTGCGCACGCCGCTGTCGATACTGCGCGGCGAGCTGGAAGCGCTGCAGGACGGGGTGCGCCAGCCCACCGGCGAATCCCTCGCGTCCCTGCAGGCAGAGGTCGCCATCCTGACCAAGCTCGTGGATGATTTACATCAGCTTTCCCTCTCCGACTCAGGCGCGCTGGCCTATCGCAAGGACCGGGTGGACACCATCCATATCCTGGCTATCGCCGCGGCCTCGTTTCGGGAACGTTTTGTGCTCAAAGGGCTGGACCTGACCCTGGCGCTGCCCGACAAGGCATGGATATTCGGCGATGCGGATCGCCTGACGCAGCTGTTCCTCAACCTGCTGGAAAACAGTTTGCGTTATACCGACGCCCCGGGCAGCGTGGCCGTCGAGGGATGGATACGGGAAGACAGCCTGACGCTGCGCTGGCGGGACAGCACGCCCGGGGTCGAGGATGACCAGCTTACGCAGATTTTTGAACGGTTCTACCGTACCGAGGGCTCACGCAATCGCGCCAGCGGCGGCTCGGGGCTCGGGCTGCCTATTTGCCAGAATATCGTCGAGGCGCACGGGGGACGCATATCGGCCGCGCATTCGGCTTCTGGCGGCCTGCAAATCACGGTACAATTACCCCTCGATCAACGGGCACCCAGGACTCTATGAGCGAACTCGACAGCGCGCCGCTAACCATCCTTATCGTCGAGGATGAGCCCAAGCTTGGGCAATTACTGGTGGATTACCTCCAGGCGGCGGATTATCGCACCCATTGGCTGACGCGGGGCGACGAAGTGGCCGACTATCTGCTGAAGACGCCGGCCGCGCTGGTGCTGCTGGATTTGATGCTGCCGGGCCGCGACGGCTTGTCGGTGTGCCGCGATATCCGGCGCTTTTCCGATGTGCCGATTATCATGATGACCGCCAAGACCGATGAGATCGACCGCCTGCTGGGCCTTGAAATCGGCGCGGATGATTATATCTGCAAACCTTACAGCCCGCGGGAAGTGGTGGCCCGGGTCAAGGCCATCATGCGCCGCTGCTATCGTCCGCAGGCCTGCGCGCCGCAGCCCAGTCCGTTAAAAATCGACGAGAACAGGTTCAAGGCCAGCTACCGCGATCTGGCGCTGGATTTAACCCCGGCTGAATTCCGCCTGCTGAAAATACTGGCCGGCGCGCCCGGCCAGGTCTTCTCGCGCGAAGCCCTGCTCAACCAGCTGTATGACGATTACCGCGTGGTGACCGACCGCACCATAGACAGCCATATCAAGAATTTACGCCGCAAGCTGGAAGCACTGGCCGACGATGTGGTGTTTATCCGCGCCGTCTACGGCATGGGCTATCGCTGGGAAGCGGAGCCCGGAGATTTAATTTAACCGATTCAGCCACGGTGACAGCCGCGATCGTCTCCTATACTTCATTTAGCGCGAAGGCGCCGTGCAACGTTGAGGAGGAGCCGACATGGCAACCGTACATTATGAGCTGGAAAAAGTGAAGAACGGGCATTTCATATTTAAATTAAAGGGTAATAACGACGAAATCATTTTATCCAGCGCCACCTTTTGCAGCAAGGCGTCAGCGGAAAATGCCATTCGTTTCGCCCGTTACAATGCCCCCGACGAGAATAACTACGAGCTGAAAAGCAGCCGGGACCGGCATGCGTATTTTATTCTGCGGGGCGGCAATTATCAAATCCTCGGCCAAAGCGGTCCTTACAATTCCGAAACCGCCGCCCGACGAGGCATCAAAGCCGCGATGGAATGCGCCGCCACGAAAGAGATCATGGATTTGACGGCCTGATCCGTTCCGCCGGGGGCGCATCCGGTGTCCCCGTTGCGATGAATTAACCCTGCCTGTTAGCGGTTTTTGCTGATCTTTTCCCCGCCAGGGGCTAAAATCCCGTGCTGCACTGCCCCCGCAGGGGCAGCCTGACTTGACATCAGACGAGATTTATCATGTTTACTCCGGAATTACTCTCACCCGCCGGTTCGTTAAAAAATATGCGTTACGCTTTTGCCTACGGCGCCGACGCGGTCTATGCCGGCCAGCCGCGCTATAGCCTGCGGGTACGCAATAACGAATTCAATCACGAAAACCTGTCCGCGGGCATTCAGGAAGCCCATAGCCTGGGTAAGAAATTCTATGTGGTGGTGAATATCGCCCCGCACAACGCCAAGCTGAAAACCTTTATCCGCGATCTCACGCCGGTGGTCGAGATGGGTCCCGACGCGCTGATCATGTCCGATCCCGGCCTGATTATGCTGGTGCGCCAGGCGTTTCCGGCCATGCCCATCCATCTGTCGGTCCAGGCCAACGCGGTAAACTGGGCAACGGTAAAATTCTGGCAGCAGGCCGGACTGACCCGGGTGATCCTTTCCCGGGAACTGTCGCTGGAGGAGATTGCGGAAATCCGGGCGCAGGTACCGGAAATCGAGCTGGAAGTGTTTGTCCACGGCGCCCTGTGCATGGCCTATTCCGGCCGCTGCCTGCTGTCGGGATACCTCAATAAGCGCGACCCCAACCAGGGCGCCTGCACCAATGCCTGTCGCTGGGAATATAACGTGCAGGAGGGCAAGGAAGACGATGTAGGCAATATCGTTCATCAGCATGAGCCGATCGCCGTTACCCAGGTTGAGCCGACGCTCGGCATCGGCGCGCCGACCGGCAAGGTGTTCATGCTGGAAGAGGCCCAGCGCCCCGGCGAATATATGAGCGCGTTCGAGGATGAACACGGCACCTATATCATGAATTCAAAGGATCTGCGCGCCGTCGCGCACGTGGAACGCCTGACGGCGATGGGCGTGCATTCCCTGAAAATAGAAGGCCGCACCAAATCTTTTTATTATTGCGCGCGCACCGCCCAGGTCTATCGCCGGGCGATTGACGACGCCGTAGCCGGCAAGCCGTTTGACGTCTCCCTGCTCAAAACGCTTGAGGGCCTGGCGCACCGGGGTTATACCGAAGGCTTCCTGCGCCGCCATGTCCATGAGGATCAGCAGAATTACGATTACGGTTATTCTGTTTCAGACCGCCAGCAGTTCGTCGGCGAATTTACCGGCGCCCGGCGCGACGGGCTGGCCGAAGTGGACGTGAAAAACAAATTCTCCCGCGGCGACAGCGTGGAACTGATGACCCCACAAGGCAATATCAGCTTTACCCTGGAACGCATCGTCACCGGCAAAGGCGCCGACGCCGACGTGGCGCCGGGCAACGGCCATAGGGTCTACCTGCCGATCCCGGAGGCTATCGACGTGCGCTTCGCCATATTGTTGCGAAACCTGCCGGGCACCACCACGCGTAATCCGCACGGCAGCGTCGCGGCGGCGGACACCACCGCGGGCTGATCGTTCAGAGAAATTCAGCATTGGTCATCCGGAAATTAGAATTGGGTCACAATACGTACCGGAGGCAAAGCGTATAATGCGCTTGCTGAATCAAAATGCAAAACAATGACCCAGCCTCACCAGGAACCACCTCTTTCGCCAGCTCATCCTCCCTTGAGCTGGCTTTTTATTTGGCGAAAAGCCCCTTCATGACGCATTATCATTTCTGTATGAAAACCCCTACTTCAAGGAAAGGCATTGATGCAATCAGCCATGGCAACCACTCCCGCCTCACTGCTTATCGTGAACGGCAAAAGCGCGGGTAACGAAGAGCTCAGACTGGCGGTGGAGCAGCAACGCGAAGCCGGTTTTCCGCTGCACGTGCGCGTTACCTGGGAGCATGGAGACGCGCAGCGCTACGTCGAGGAAGCCGTTCGCCTGCGGGTGGACACGGTCATCGCCGGCGGCGGCGATGGCACCATTAACGAAATCGCCAGCGCCCTGGCGCTGCTGCCGGCGGCGCGCCGCCCTTGCCTGGGTATCCTGCCGCTGGGCACCGCCAACGATTTTGCCCTCAGCTGCGCCATTCCCCAGGAGCTGGATAAAGCGCTGATGCTGGCCATTAACGGCAAGGCGGTGGATATCGACATCGCCCAGGTTAATCACGATCGTTATTTCATCAATATGGCCACCGGCGGCTTCGGCACCCGCATCACCGCCGAGACGCCGGCCAAGCTGAAATCCGCCCTGGGCGGCGCATCCTATTTTATCCATGGCCTGCTGCGCATGGATACCCTGAAAGCCGACAGCTGCGCAATCCGCGGCCCGGGCTTTAACTGGGCGGGCGAGGCGCTGGTTATCGGTATCGGCAACGGCCGCCAGGCCGGCGGCGGGCAGGCGCTTTGCCCGGACGCGCTGATCAACGACGGCCTGCTGCAGCTGCGCGTTTTCGCCTCGGAGGCACTGCTGCCGATCCTCCTCAACAGCCTGACCAGCGATGAGCAAAACCCCCATGTCATCGCCGCTTCTCTGCCCTGGCTTGAAATCGAGGCGCCGCATGAGGTCACCTTCAACCTCGACGGTGAGCCGCTGAAGGGAAAAAAATTCCTGATTACCATCTTGCCGGCGGCGCTGGCATGCCGTCTGCCGCCCCTTTGTCCGCTGCTGGCCTAGGGGAACCGGCCATGTCGCCGCCAGTGATTTGATCTTACGCACATTTTCGACAGTCCGGGACGACACGCGCAAGAATTTGTATAACAACTTAGGGTAATCTATAGGCTATGTAGCTGTTTCAGGAAGTTATCATGCAAGCATTTTCACCCGCCCTGCCCGCGCCGCAAACGCTTTACTACAGCGCCGGGGAAGCCCATCCCCTGGAGACGCTGACGGAAAAAAGCCTGTGCGGCATGGTCGAGGATATGAAAGTCACCCAGAGTGACAAAGAACATTATATTACCGGCTGGATGGGGCCCCACAGCGTGGTGGTTATCCATAACTACCGCGAAAAGCGCGGCACCTCCAACGGTTTTGTGTTGACCAAAGAGAACCAGTACCGGCTCAGCGTGCAATCCATTGAGTTCCGCATCCCGAAATTAATCCTTTGGCTGTCGCTGCGCCGCAATCCGCGCACCATGACGCTGATTACCTACAATACGCTGGGCGATATGGTCAGCCCGCTGATGCAGTTTCGCAATATGACCGATAAGCCGGTCAAGCGCATGCTGGAGCAGGACTGGCAGGCGCTTAACGACTATATCGGCATGGCCTGCTGGCAGTTGGAAAACGGCAATCCGCTGTGGCATCAGCTGCTGCAGACGTTAACGCCCGACACGCTATCAGGCTTGATCAACGCGCCGGTGTTCAGCGAAAAACGACTGCAAAAAGACGGCGAGTACGAAGGTTTCTGGGCCGGGAATGTCTTTATCGGCCGCTGTCTCGGCCCTTATCCGGCGCTGCAATTATTATGGCGCGATGAAGACAACCAGATGCAGCCGGGGTATATCTATACGGCGGTACCGGAATACCGGGGCGGCACTCCCCTGCCGTCATTGCGCATCCGCCCGCACCGCGGCGAGAACAGTTATTTGCTCAACGCCTTCGACGCCCGGCATCTGCACGACGCCCGCTCGCTGCTTAACTTTGCCCAGGGCATTCTCACCGGAATGTCACCACCACTGGTGGAAATGATGGACCGGCCCGATCCCCTGCCCGACCTGTAGATCATCCGCATGCAGCAGCGCCTGCTGCAGCCAGGCTTTGGCCGCCGCGAGCGTTTGCGCCCAGTCGTCATGCAGCGGACGCAGGGCCGCCAGCGCGGCGGAGAGCGTGCAACCGGTGCCATGGGTATGCCGGGTGTTCACCCTGACGGCGTCGAAACGCCGTTCGTCCGTGGCGGTGATAAGCCAGTCGGGACTGGAGTCGCCATGCAGGTGGCCGCCCTTCATCACCACCGCCTGGCAGCCGTAGGCCAGGAGTTCCCGGCCCTGCCGGCGCATTTCCTCCTCGCTGGCGGCGGCGCGGCAGCCCAGCAGCGCCGCCGCTTCCGGCAAATTAGGGGTGATGATGGACGCCAGCGGCAATAAGACATCCCGCACGGCGCTCACGGCATCCGGCGACAGCAGGAAATCGCCGCTTTTCGCCACCATCACGGTATCGAGCACCACATAGGGTATGGGATATTGCCGCAGTTTTGCCGCCACCGTCCGCACGATGTCCGCCTGCCCGAGCATGCCGATTTTAGCGCTGTCGATACGCAGGTCACCGAGCACGGAATCCAGCTGGGCGGCGACGAATTCAGCGCTGATAGGATAGATGGACTGCACGCCGCGGGTATTTTGCGCCACCAGCGCGGTGATGACCGTGGCGCCATAGGCGCCAAGCGCCGAGAAGGTTTTTAAATCAGCCTGGATACCGGCGCCGCCGCTGGGATCGGTGCCGGCGATACTGAGCAGGTTATGGCAGCGCTTCATTGTATATCCTCCTCCTGCAGGCCGTACAGCCGGTCGAGGAAGCCGACGGCAAAGCTGCCCGGACCCGCCGCGTCCCGGGCGGTTAACCGCCCGGCCCGCGCCATGATCCTGCAGGCGGCGGCCAGATGCTGCAACCGATCGCCCGGCAGGGCGCAAAACGCCGCCGCCACGGCCGATAAGGCGCAGCCGGTACCGGTGACGCGCGTCATCATGGCGTCGCCGTCGGTTACGGACCAGACCCGATCGCCGTCGGTGATAAAATCCACCCGGCCGGTAACCGCGACCAGGGTGCCATAGTCCGCGGCCAGCTGGCGGGCAAAAGGCAGGGCGTGGCGGGAGTCGTCGGCGCTGTCCACGCCGCGGCCCAGGGCCGGCTGCCCGGCCAGCGCCAAGATTTCCGAGGCATTGGCGCGAATGGCGGCGGGTTTTAACGTCAATATGCCCCGGGCAAATTCAGTACGGAAGGTTAATGCGCCCACGGCCACCGGATCCAGCACCCATGGCGTGCCGGCCTGATTGGCCGACGTAATGGCGGCCATCATCGCCTCGGCCCGCGGCGCGGTCAGCGTGCCGATATTCACCAGCAGCGCATCGGCCATGGCGGCGAACTGAACCGCCTCACGGGGTTCGATCACCATGGCCGGGGCGGCGCCGACGGCCAGGAGCGCATTGGCGGTAAACGCCTGTACCACGTCATTGGTCATACAATGGACTAATGGCTTGCGCTGGCGCAGCAGGGTAAGGGAAGACGCGGCGGCTAAGCCGGGCAGTTCGGCAGGTTCGGTAATCATAGCGCTCCCAGCCGGCGCTGAGGAAGACGGACCCGGCGGGACAACAGGCCGTGACTTCCCTACGCTGGCATTATCCAGATCAGGTCATACGGGTAAAATCTCAGTCCGGCGCACAGCGGCGGACACCCCGAGTCAAGTGGCATGATTATCCGGCGGGCGGGAGAAAAGATCAATGGTGAGTTTGCCGGCGGAGCCTGGTCCCTCCGCCGGCGTCGATCTCATAAACACAATTATCAGCAGACTTAATAATAAGGCTATGAGCAGGGCCGCTGGGGACTGACCAACATCCGGCCGTAACAAACGTCCCCGCAGAATTGCGCACCCGTGGCACCGGTGGGCGTCAACCACCACTGCGCACTGTCCCCGGCCCCCTCCAGGCGGGCAAATCCCGCCTCGGCCAGCGCGCTTAACCGCCCGGCCAGCCAGGGATCGTCTTTTATCGGCGGGGAAAAGCGCCAACGGGGCTCAGCATGACAAAACATTGGCTTATTATTCATGAGATCGATTAAAATTATTTTATGGAGATGCTCAGAGGAATATGCCGTTAATGAAAACAAAGCTAATAAATTAAAAAGACAGAATCTAATCATGCCTACCTTCAACAGCCAGAAGAATCACCGGGCAATGATAGCATCAAATTTCTCGCGGCAACGCCTGCATCTTAAACACTATATAAATGATTGCAAATATATTGGCAACGCTGTCCATTTTAAGCCGACAGCATAATAAAACTCCCACAGATGGACAGGGTTGTGATCACGTTGCGCGAAATGATAAATGGATAGTTAACCAAATAATTTAAGTTCCGTGGCCCGGCTGATGGCATGTTTTGCATTCGTAACGCCTAGCTTATCAATAATATTTCTGATATGAAATTTTACCGTTCCCTCGCGTATTGCCAGGATGGTCGCGACCTCGCCATAGGTTTTTCCGACACTGGCCCAGAATAATACTTCTTTTTCCCGGGGAGACAGCGCCTGGACGTGTGATCTCTCGCCATGGGACGTGGCGTTGGGCAACGTATTTTGCATAAAGTTCAATACCTTATCATGAGTGCTAATCAGCAGCATCTGCAGTCTTTCTTTGTTTTGCTCAATAAAATGATAAAAGTCCTCCTTTCCCTGGCGGTTGCTGATGCTTAATGTAGCCAGGTTGTTATCGCAATCATGCAACGTAAAAGTGTAGCCGCTGTCAAGCCGGTAATATTTTGACAGCCTGAAAAAGCTATGCTCTTGTATTATCGACGGATTATCAGGCCAAAAAAAAGGGGTGAATTTCCGGCAGGCGATGAGCATCACCGGGTCGATTTTTTGATAACCGTAACTGCGGTATTGATTCAGCCAGCCGCTGGGGTAGTCGGATATTATATAGGCTGGGAAGTTATCGCTTTTATTCATCATAAAGTAGGCAAAACAGAACGCGTTGGCGTTCTTGAATATCTGCTGAAGATAAAGTTTGATTTCTATTTTCATCGTTTGGATAAAGAAATCTTGATTATTCTCTAAGGGTTTTTCCATAAAATATGCCTGCCATATTAACTAACACTCATCATTTATTATCCATAAGGGGTAATAAAGAGCAGTTTCAACATGTAATACCGGTGGGATTTTGGATAATATAAGAGGCAGGCTATGGATGCAACCTCTAACAGTTTTATCAATCATTGCGGCGCTAATGACTGCCGCCCAGGGCTTGCGCTACCCTCATACCGGTGTTTAAGACGGTTTATCCTCAGCGGCATCCCGCGTTTATATTAATCTAGTTTAAGCTTCAGCTAGATGCGACCGGATAATAATCGCGATCGCCTGCCGGCGGACCGCACCGCGCCGGCACCGCATCCTATACCGCCTGGAAATAATAAGCACAATATTATTTATTCCATCTATAAGTTAAACTTGATACTGAGAAGGTAACAAATCAATAAGTTAACTAAGGTTTCAGATGAAAAAAGAGGATGTGGTTGTCAGGGATTACCGGGAAGCGGATCGTCCTTTTCTGCGTACTCTCTATCTGTCGGCACGCAAGGCCGGCTGGACCTGGCTTGATAACCGGCAGTGGCGGCTGGAGGATTTTGACGGCGCCACGTTCGATGAAAAGATCATCGTCGCCGAAATACAGGGCCATATTGCCGGTTTTGCCTCGCTTTGGCTGCCGGACAGCTTTTTGCATAATTTGTTTGTCGATCCTGCCTGGCAGCGCCGCGGGGTAGCCACCGCGCTGCTGACGGCGTGCTATCCGCTCTGCCGCGGCACCATGGCGCTTAAATGCCTGCAGGAGAATGTGGGCGCGCAGCAATTCTATCTGCGTCACGGCTGGACGATTATCTCATCCGGTGTTTCCGAGCACGGCAAATATTATCTGATGCACCGCAGGATCCGGCAGCAGTAGCCAGGCGCGCCCGCGCCGCGTTTTCGTGGCCGCTGCCCCCGTCTTGGGGTTACAGGACGATGCGCGGGCGTCTGTTGCCGTGACGATTTATTCTTCTGTGCGGCTTTTCCTGGCGGCCATGTATGTGCATAATACACATATTATCCATTTGAACCCGGTTGCCATCGGGGATGGCCGGATTCGCGCCCAGGGGTGAAACGGAATGAAAGCAGCGATCGTAACAACGGCGGGCCAGCCCCCCGTCTACGGAGACTTCAGTGAACCAGCGCCCGCGCCGGGCAAAAGCCTGATCCGCGTCAGCGCGTCGTCGCTGAGCCACATCACCAGGAATCGCGCGTCGGGCGCGCATTACAGCGCCGACAGCGCGCTGCCGTTTATTCCCGGCATCGATGGCACCGGCATCACGCAAGACGGCCGGCGCGTCTATTTTCTGTTGCCGGAGCAGCCTTACGGCGCCATGGCCGAGCAATGCCTGGTGGACGCGGGCCATTGCATCGCCCTGCCGGACGACCTGGACGAGGTTTCCGCCGCCGCCATGGCCATACCGGGCATGTCGTCATGGGCGGCCCTGGTGGAACGCGCCCGGCTGCGCGGGGGTGAAACGGTGCTGATTAACGGCGCCGCCGGCACGTCCGGCCGCCTGGCAATCCAGATTGCCCGGCATCTCGGCGCCGGGAAAATCATTGCGACGGGACGCCGGACCGCATCGTTCGGCGATCTCCGCCGTCTTGGCGCCGACGTGACGATTCCGCTGGTCCAGGATTTGAACGCCCAGGAGCAGGCCTTTACGCACGAATTTCGCCAGGGCGTCGATATCGTGCTGGATTATTTATGGGGGGTTAGCGCGCAAACGCTGGCTATAGCCGCCGCCAAGGCCGGTCCGGAGGGCGTGCCGATTCGTTTTGTGCAAATCGGCTCGTTAAGCGGGGCCGATATCACCCTGCCTGGGGCGGCGCTGCGGTCGTCCGCGTTGCAGTTGATGGGCAGCGGCATCGGCAGCGTGCCGTTTCCGCGCATGCTGGCGGCCATCCAGGGCGTGCTGGCGGCGGCCCCGGGGGCCGGTTTTACCATCGCGGCGCAATCCATGCCGCTGGCGGAGGTCGCGCGGGCCTGGGCCGCTGATAACGACGGCGCGCGCATCGTATTGCGGCCCTGAAAGCCCGTTCAGGGTCATTGAACCTGTTAGTCGATATACCCGTATAACGTCACTACTTTACCCCTACGGCCGGTAAGCCGATAGTAGCTCTTCGCCCATACCTTTCTGGAGAAGCTATCATGCGTGTCTTTGTTACCGGCGCTACGGGGTTTATCGGCTCCGCCATTGTCAGGGAACTGATCGCCGCCGGCCATCAGGTGCTCGGTCTCGCCCGTTCGGAGGCCTCCGCCGGGTCGCTTATCGCCGCCGGCGCCCAGGCGCATCGCGGCAGCCTGGAAGATCTGGACAGCCTGCGCGCCGGGGCGTCCCTGTCCGACGGCGTCATTCATACCGCCTTTATCCACGACTTCACCAAAATGAAGGAAAATTGCGCGATAGACCGGCGCGCCATCGAGGCGCTCGGCGCCGCGGTCTCCGGCAGCGGCCGCCCCCTGGTGGTCACCTCCGCCACCGGGCTGATGTCGCTCGGCCGTAGCGCCACCGAGGACGATGTCCCGGCGGCCGGCCCCGACGCGATACCCAGGGTCGCCTCGGATGATGCGGTGGCCGCGCTGGCGGCGCAGGGCGTGCGCGTCTCGCTGGTACGCCTGCCGCCTTCGGTCCATGGTGAGGGCGATCATGGCTTTGTGCCGCTGCTGATCGGCATCGCGCGCGAACGGGGCGTTTCAGCGTATGTGGACGAGGGCCTTAACCTTTGGCCCGCCGTGCACCGGCTCGACGCGGCGCGTTTGTTCCGGCTGGTGCTTGAACAAGGCGCTGCGGGCGCCCGCTATCATGCCGTCGCAGAAGAAGGGGTGCCGTTTCGCGCGATCGCCGAGGTTATCGGCCGCCGCCTGGGCCTGCCGGTCGTCGCCAAGACCGCCGGTGAAGCCGCCGCACACTTCGGTTGGTTCGCGCACTTCGCCGCGCTTAACAGCCCGGCCCTGAGCCGGCAGACCCGCGAACAGCTGGGCTGGCGGCCGGAGCAGCCTGGACTGATTGCCGATCTCGACCACCCACGCTATTTTTCCTGACCGGCACGGCGGTTTTCGGCCGGTGATCAGGAAGAAGCCGGTATGTTTTGGGCTTCGCCGGCGAGCAGATGGCGCCTGGCGCTCGCCATAATCTCATCCGAGAGCGCCTGCCCTTTTGTGGCCCGGGCCAGCACCAGCGCCCCGACCAGGGTGGCCATCTCAGCCAGTGCGGCTTCCCGCGCAGCGCCGGCATCGCCCTCTTCCCTCCCATCGGCAAGCAGGGCAATCAGTTTTTCCAGCCCCTGGAGAAACGCCAGGCGCACGGGCTTGTCTTGCGGCTCACGGGCGACGTCGGTGGCCAAGGCGGCCAGCGGACACCCCGTTGCCACCGCCGTCAGGTTCTGCGGCGCGAGATATGCCTCAATCAGCGCGGCGTGCGCCGCGGCGGGGTCCCCAGTCCCGTCCATGCGCGCATGCCAGCGCTCAACCGAATCCCCGAAGGCCTTGGCGCAGGCAATGGCGGCCAGTTCATCCTTCGACGCAAAATGCCCGTAGAACCCGCCATGCGTCAAGCCCACCGCGCCCATCAGATCGGCGACGCTGACGCGCAGGCCCTGTTCACGGAACAAACGTGACGAGGCGTCTACAATGGCGACGCGGTTGCGTTCGGTTTCGGCTCTTGATACCCGCGGCATGGCAACTCCCACTATGGCATATACATTATCAGCATCATCTATTATAGCCCTGGCAGCTATCCGGCGCTACACTGTTTGCCCCTGCCCGCGTGTTTCACTGTGAAGGAGAGAGCCCATGCCTTATCTGCAACTTGATGTAAACGGCCATTATGCCACGCCGGATAAGCAGCGCCTGGCCGCCAAACTCAGCGCCACCTATGCCGAGATGATGTCCGTCGATATCCGGCGTATCAGCATCGCCATCCGGGAATTGGGCGCAGGCGGCGTCTGGCGTATTACGGCGGCCGATAGCGCGCCGGAGCCGGTTTCGGTGCTGATGCTGGACATCCGCAAAGGCCGGTCGGCCGACCAGCGCATGGCGGTGGCCAAGGCGCTTTGCGCGCACTGTGTCGAAATACTGGGACTGCGCGCGGATCGGCTCAACGTCGAGTTTACCCAGCATGACGGCGACGAGATGTATCACCCGCAGCTGGGCGGCTACAGCCCGGATTGGGAGCCAGGCCAACGCTAGGCGGCAGACAATTTGTCGGCGCTATTGCGCAGCGCCCGCGCAAAGACGCGCCAGCACGCCTGGGGATATTGCGGCGAAGGCTTTCCGCAAGCTGGCGCCGTTGGCCGGGCGCTACATTTCCATAACGATCTTGCCGAAAGCGCCGCGGTCGAGATGATCGAGCGCCGCGGCAAGATCAGCCAGCGGATAGCGGGTATCGATCACCGGTTTCAGGCCCGTCCGGTCGACGGCCCGGACCAGATCCTCCAGCGCGCGGCGATGGCCGGTGCCTATACCCTGGATGCTGACATCCTTAAGCATCAGCGGCATGGCCTGAGCCGACACCTCGAACCCCTCCAGCGCGCCAATCTGATAGATGCGCCCGCCGACAGCCGCCGTCTGCACGGCCTTGCCGAGGTGCGGTCCGCCGACCAGCTCGAGAATATGATCGGCGCCGCGGTCGCCGGTGATGCGCAGTACCGCGTCCACCCAATCTGCGTGCCGGCGATCGATGCCATGATCCGCGCCCAGCGCCATGGCGCGCCCCAGCTTGTCGGCACTGGCGGAGACAATGGCTTCGGCCCCATGCGCCTTGGCGATCTGCAGGCCGAACAGCGCAACGCCGCCCGTTCCCTCTATCAGCACCGTCTCGCCGGCGCGCAGGCGGCCGCGCTCGACAAGCGCGAACCAGGCGGTAAGCCCGGCGCAGGGCAATGTACTGGCTTGCGCATCATCCAGCGTATGCGGCGCCCGCACGAACCAGTCTTCCGGGAACGCCACATAGTCCGCCAGCACGCCGGGATAAAAACCGCCCAGGGTACGATAGGACGGCGTACGGGCGTCACCGCGCCGGACGCCGTCGATCCAGCCGGGCGTGAAGGTCGAGATGACGCGCTCGCCGGTGCTGAAGCGGGCGGCATCCGCGCCCGCGGCGATCACCGTTCCCGCGAGATCGGAACCGGGGGTGAAGGGAAACGCGATGGGTAAACCCCGGCCGCTTTCGGTTACCATCTTGTCGCGATAATTGAGCGAGACGGCGGCCACCTTCACCAGGACTTCGCCCCGCCCCGGCGCCGGAATCGGCACCTCACGCAGCGCCAGCCGGTCCCGGCCTATGGCGTCCATCTCCCAACGTCTCATGGTTTTTGTCATCACGTACTCCGTTGCATCTTGGCGGAAAGGGCGTCCCGCGCGATCATCCGCCCGGCAGAGGCCCTTGAGGTTAGGGTCCGCACAGTATCGCATCCTGGATAGTGCATGATAATGCGCTATAATCGGCACAATCTGTTGAATGTGAGGCAACTGTATGAAAGGCGCGGAATTCGCCGAGCTGCTGGCTTTTATGGCCGTCGCGGAAGAAAGAAGCTTCCGTCGCGCCGCCCGGCGGCTGGGCCTGTCGCCCTCCGCCCTCAGCCACACCATCCGCTCGCTTGAGGAGCGCCTGGGCGCCAGGTTGCTTAACCGCACTACCCGCAGCGTGGCGCCAACCCAAGCCGGCAGCGACCTGGCCAATCGCCTGCGCCCCGCGGTCGCCGATATGGAGGGGGCCGTCAGGGACGTCGGCGCCTGCCAGCTACAGCCGCGCGGCGTGGTGCGCGTGAACCTGCCGCGTATTGCCGCCCGCCTGGTGGTGACGCCTGTCCTGGCGGCGTTCCAGGCGCTTTATCCTGACGTATGGCTTGACCTGGTGATTGATGACAGCCTTACCGATGTCGTGGCCAGGGGGTTTGACGCGGGGATCCGTTCGGGGGAGCTGGTGCAGCAGGATATGGTGGCGGTCAGGCTGACGCCGGACCTGAAGATGGCGGTCGTCGGGTCACCCGCCTATTTCGCTGGCCGAACGGCGCCCCTGGCGCCACGGGAGCTGCGCGATCACCGGTGCGTCACCTACCGCTGGCACGAGACCGGCGCGCTGTACCGCTGGAGCTTCCAGGGTCCGGACGGCTCCCTGGCCGTCGACGTCGACAGCGCCATTACCGCCAACGACACGGATCTGCTCCTTGCGGCGGCGCTGCAAGGCGCCGGCCTCGCGTTCCTGCCCGAAAGCTTTGTTGCGCCCTATATTGACCGCGGGGAGCTGATCCATGTATTGGAAGAATGGTGCAAACCCTTTCCGGGCTTTTATCTCTATTATCCCAACAAGCCCCATATGCCGGCGGCGCTCAGGGCGTTCGTCGACTTTATCAAGCTGCCGATCCCCTCGCTTGGCGCGCGGGTTTAGCGCGCCAGGGCGTCCTGCCCGGCTATGTCGTTAAAGATCCGCCATGCCGCCTGGGCGCGCTCAACATTCGGATAGTTGCGGTTGGCCAGCATCACGATGCCCATTTTTTTCACCGGGATAAAGGCCACATAGGCGCCAAAGCCGTTGGTGGCGCCGGTTTTATTCAGGAAAACGGCCTGATTGGGCGGCGTGGGAGGGGTATGGATTGTTACCGGCTGGATAGCATACGTCATATCATCCGCATTCCCGTCGATAACCGTCTGCAGCGCCACCGGCCAGGGGTATTGCTCCCAAATCATATCCTGGGTGTATTTCGTGGTTGAGAAATAGCCGCGATGGGTTGCGGTCACGGCTTGCTGCACAGGCGATCCCTCGCCATTGCCCAGCATATTGGCGTCGACAAAGCGGATCATATCGGCGGCGGTGGATTTTACGCCATAGGCCTCTTCGCCCAGCAGGCCGGGAGTGACGCGTACCGGCTTATTCTGCTTATCATACCCCCAGGCATAGTTTTTCATCTCCTGTTCCGGCACGGTAATCCAGGTATGGCGCATGTCCAGCCCCGGCAGGATGACGTCCCGCAGCAGATTAACATAGGTTCCTCCCATCGCCCGGGCGGAAATAAGTCCCAGGACGCCGATACTGATATTGGAATAAGAGCGCCCCTGCCCGGCGCCCTGCGCGGAACGCCAGGCGCGCAGGTAGTCCATCAGCTGCGCCTCGCTGGTTACGGCATCGGGAACCTGCAGCGGCAGCCCGCCGCTGGTATGGGTGGCCAAATTGATAAGCGTCAGGTTGCCGAAAGGGGTATCCCGCAAGACGGGCAGGTATTGCCCGACCTTGTCGGATAAGGCCAATTTATTGTGCTGTGCGGCATAGGCGGCCAGCGCCACGTTAAACGTTTTACTCACCGACCCGAGCTCAAACAGGGTATCGGACGTCACTTTTTTTGCCGGTGCCCGTTGCGCCAGCCCGTAGTTATAGAAATAGTGCCTGCCGTCCACCGTAAGGGCCACGGCCATGCCGGGAATCTGGTGCTTTTTCATCATCGGCAGGATGGCGCGATCGACGTCGGCGCGATAGGCATCCGGCGCTGCGTCGGCAGCCCGGGCGCTTAGGGTGATGGCAAGCAGGGACAGGGCGATAAAGGGAAATGGCTTTGTTTTATACATAAAACGCTCATTACGATGGATGATAGGCACTGGTGCAGTCATTAACCTGTATGACGGTTAAAACAGCGTGGGTGCATGCGATGTTGTCTTCGCCAACGGATAACATGATCATCTCCACTGATTCAATATCTGATAAACCGGCCATGATTAGGTCGTATTTGCCCGCCGCGAATCCGCTGCTTAATGTCAAAAATACCCCCGCCGGGTACCGCCGCTCAGCGGCAAAATACGATGCCTACCCTTTATTGCCCGGTAATGCCGATGCCTTAGAAGATAACCCGCGCGCTATGCATCGGCCTGATTGTCGGACGCAGAGCGTTCAAGATCGTGCGCAAACCGGCACGCCAGCCGCACCAGTTCGTCAAATTCCGCCGGGTCCCAATGCGAAAAAATCGCCCGTCCCCTCCGCTCCCGCGCGGCATCCACGGCATCGGTCATTAATTTTCCCTTCGGCGTTACCTCCGCTTCCCGCAGGCGGCGATCGATCATCCCGGGCCGACGCGTCACCAAACCCAGGCTCTCAAGCTTGGCAACCTGGCGGCTGACCGTGGTGTGGTCGCGCCCGACGCGATCGGCAAGGCCCACCACGCCGATGGGCCCGAGACGCTCTATCAATACGAGCAGTGGAAACAAGGCCCGATCGAGCGCAATGCCGGCCTCCCGTACCATGGCTTCATCGTTCTGCGGACGGTTCATCACGCTCACGATCCCCAGCAGCGCCCCGTGCAACGCCCGGAGCTGTTCAGAAATTTGTTTATCCCGCACTCTTTTTCCCGTTGATATAGCCCGATGCCTATTCTGTGCATATTACACAGACAGGATCGGATCGCGATAGCGAATTCAGCGGCTGAGCCATTCCCTTGCCGGAAATTAATCAATCAATCAACCACCACGATTGAGTATACTGACGTCCTACACCATCGCATCAGGAAGGCCGCCATGATTTTTGAACCTGACGAAGCGGATCGCCGCCTGCGCAATGAAACCGAACACATCCGTGCCGGGCTTGCACGCCGGATCACGGCCTTTGTCGGGGACGGCGAGGAACGCGCCACGACTCTGCCCGGCCTGAGCTTTGCACAGGTCAGGGAGCCGAGACCGCCGACGTCCTATCTCTATGAGCCGAGCCTTTCCATGATTATTCGCGGCAGGAAGCGCGTTCAGCTCGGCAATACCACCTACCTCTATGACGAGTCCCGCTTCCTGCTGACCGCGGTCAATCTTCCTACCGTGACCGAGGTGCTGGAGGCCAGCCCCGCGGTCCCCTATGTCTCGTTGCTGATGAGGCTGGATCTTCAGGCGGCGCGGCAAATCATCGCCGACGTGGATACGCACGCATCGAACGCGCCTGTGGCGGGAACGGCCATGGCAACCGGTCCCGCCACCCCTGAGCTTTTCAATGCCGTGACGCGTCTGGTCGATCTGCTCGACAAGCCTCGGGATCTTCCCCATCTGGGTGCGCTTATCCAGCGGGAGATCATCTATCGCATCCTCACCAGTTCGGCGGGGACGCGTTTTCGGGAAACCGTCTTACTCGGTACGCAAAGTCAACGAACCGCCAAGGCGATCGCCTGGCTGCGGGAAAACTATACGCAACCACTGCGCGTCGAGAACCTGGCGGAACTGGCCGCCATGGGCGTCTCCACGCTGCACCATCACTTCCGGGCCATGACCGCGATGAGTCCCTTGCAATATCAAAAGCATCTGCGGCTGCATGAAGCCCGGCGCATTCTCCTGGGAGAAAATATCGATGCCGGCACCGCGGCGATCCGGGTCGGCTACGAAAGCGTCACGCAGTTCAACCGCGAGTACCGGCGCATGTTCGGCGCGCCGCCCATTCGCGACGTCACGTCATTACGGACGGCCAGGGCGAGATGAACCGCGCAGGGCCCGCCCTCCCGTTACTGGCGGGCCAATAGGTAATTTAAAGGCGATAACCGGGGCCTGGGCGCGGGCTGTTTTTTAATGTGAGGACCGGCTGTAAACCATAATCCGTGCGCACGGGTAAACGCCGGTACGCCGAAGGCGTGATATGGAAATTTTTTTTAAACGCCCGGGTCAGGGCCGAATGATCGTCGAATTGGTATTTATGGGCGATGTCCTTGATGGTGATTGCCGACTGGCGCAACTCCTCGGCCGCACGGGTCAACCTTCTTTTGCGGGTGTAGGCGGCAAGGGAATACCCGGTGAGCTTTTTGAACAATCGCTGTAAATACCATTTGCTGTAGCCGGACTTGGCGGAGAGTATCCCCACATTCAGCGGCGCCTCAAGATTGCTTTCAATCCATATCAACAAATCATCCAAAATATTCTCATGGTACATAATGACTCCCAGGTTAAGATCGTTCTTTTCCACCCGGTTCCCTTTACAGGCACGGTAAGGCGGCAAGGTATGTTATGGCTTACCGGCTTACCACCCACTTACTGTCGCGCACCAGAACTCGGGGCGGCGAACGGATGGCACTGAAATACTTGCGGCCATTTCCCCTTTGATTTGCGCCGCGACCGCCTCTGGTGGATGAGCTGAGGCAACGCTTATGCTGCCTGGCCTCAAGTGGCGCGTCGCAATGAATCAGGCGGCAGGCCGCCGAAGCGTAACCGGCCCTTTGGCACCTTTGGCGACGACGAGATGCGGCTGGCCCTGTCATGCTGGATCCATTGCCGCCCCCGTTGTGCCAATCAGCGGACAACCCTACCGGCTAAGCGGCACGTTAAACATGATCCCGTTACCGCGGATAATCCCGGGCAACAACGCGCGATACGTTGGGAGGCCGTGTTACGTTGCCGTAAAGGATCGCAATTCTGTCGGCGTTGACATCAAGCTACAAACAAGAGGTTGGAACAATGTTGCTGTATCAATTTCGCATGGGCACAAACCCGCGGCGCGTCATCATCTATCTCGCGGAGAAAGGGATCGACATCCCACGCTACGAACTCGATTACGCGAACGGCGAGCATCGCTCCGTTCGCTACCTGGGCATCAATCCGTCGGGCAGGGCCCCGACCCTGGTAACCGATACCGGCCTTGCGATCACTGATTCGGCGGCGATCGTCGAATACCTGGAGGAACGCTTTCCGGACAGGCCGATGATAGGTTCCGACCCCCTGTCACGGGCACGCGTGCGCTCGCTTGAAAGGTTGGGCAGCGATCTGGTCGCCCGGGGCCAGTTGTGGCTCTGGAACCAGACCAACGCCTTCCCGGCAAAGGAGCCGGCCCCGTCGCAGGAGACGGCCGATCGCATCTCCCGCTACTTATCGGAACTTCTCGATATCCTGGAGAAAGAAATTGGCGGGAACGCGTTCCTCGCCGGCGATGAACCGACGATTGCCGACTTCACCGTCTTCCCGATTTTTCAAACGGCGCGCGAGAGGTTCAGCCTTCCCTTCGGCGAAGATCATCCGCGGTTGGATGCCTGGTACAGGCGCTTTCGGTTACGCCCGAGCGCAGACTATTAGAGCGGTTGGCGCAAACCATTATCCCCCATGGGCAGGGTAAAGGATCCATGGGGATACTGGTTGCACATGAACTCCACGAAGGCCCGGACTTTGGCGCTCTGCAAACGGCGCGACGTGTGCAGAACCCATAGCTCGACTTCGTCGCCGGCAATCCCCCACATCACCAGTTCGCCCTTTTCCAGCAGGCTCCCGATAATGGACTGCGGCAGCATCGCCGCCCCGGCGCCGGCGGCAATGGCATCCCGCACCATCAGGAGCGAAGACAAACGCAGAACAGGTTGTGGTTCGACGGTGAACTGATCGTTGCGGACCGACCAAATATCGCCGTCGCGATAGGAAGGCATGACGACCGCCGGAACCTGGAAAGGCTTGTCGCGTCGCCCCGTCGGCATCTGAACGGATGGCGCGGCGGCAAGGACCAGCCTGTCCCTGGCAAAGCACCTGCCGACCAATGTGCTGTCCTTGCCCGGATTGATGCGGATGGCGACATCGAAATGTTCTTCCACGAGATTGACGAGACGATCCTCCGCCACGGCGTCGATCTGGACGTCGGGATAGAGCACCAGGAACTCAGCGGCAAGCCGCCCCAGCGCCAACTGCGAAAACAGGAGCGGTGCCGCGAGGCGCAGACGGCCCCGCGGCGTCCCGAGGCCGTCCCGTGCCGCCGCCACCGCTTCAACAACCTCGCGCATCGGCCCCTCCGTTCTGCTCAGCAACAGGTGGCCGGCTTCGGTCAACTCCAGGCGCTGCGTACCCCGCTCGATAAGCCTAATGCCCAGCGCTTCTTCGAGATCGGCGACACGGCGCGACAGGGTTGCCTTAGACCGGCCGCTGGCGCGGCTGGCTTTGCCGAAGCCGCCGTGAGCCGCCACCAGCTGAAAATCCTCTAGGGCGTTTAAATTCATGATGTCTCATTTTCAATACAAGTTGTCTATATTTTAGAGTCTTTGTTTTGAATATGAAACCCTTTATTGTTGGGTCATACGCAACCCACACCCTAAAGGAGTTTCTTATGAACCACATTCGTGCACTGGTGCTCAACGAGTACGGCGGCACCGCCGCCGTCGGGATTTCGTCAGTGGTGGCGCCGACGGCAGGCGCAGGCCAGGTGCTGGTCCGCGTCCAGGCCGCCGGCGTCAATGGCCTGGACTGGAAGGTCCGGGAAGGCTATGTCCGGGACGCTTTCCCGCTGCAGTTGCCGACCGTCCTGGGCATCGAACTCGCCGGCGTCGTCGAAGCGGCAGGCCCGGGCGTCACCCGGTTGCGCAAAGGCGATCGCGTCATGGGACCGCTCGGCGGGCTGGGCGCCTACGCCGACCTGGTGGCGGTGAGCGAAGCCAATCTCAGCCCGGTGCCGGACTCGCTGAGCTTCGTCGAAGCGGCGGCGTTGCCCGTCGCGTCGGTGGCGGCGTGGCAAAGCCTGAACTTCGCCGGCCCCATCGGTTCCGGGCAGCGCATCCTGATCCAGGGCGCGGCCGGCGGTCTGGGCGGCTTCGCGGTGCAATACGCACATCAAGCCGGCGCCGTGGTGTACGCCACCGCCTTGGGCAGCCACGCCGACTATGTCCGCGGCCTGGGCGCGAACCAGGTTATTGCCTACGATAAAGAGCAGTTCGAAGCCACGGCAAGCGATATCGACTTGGTGCTCGACTACATCGGAGGCGAGGTGCTGAACCGCTCGTGGTCCGTCCTCGCCGAAGATGGCGTCATCGTCAGCACCGCATCGCCGGCCATACTGGCGAGCACCCCGGCAGGGCGCCGCGGCCTTTGGTTCATGAACACGCCGGATGCCGCACGGCTGCAAGCGATCGCCGAAGATGTGGCGCGTGGACGCTTGCAGTCCAGGATTGGCGCCGTCGTGTCCTTCGGCGAACTGCCCGCGGCTATCGAGCGTAATCGGACGCAGCCACAGGTGGGCAAGACCGTGGTGGATTTCTCCCTGTGAATCCACTGCGCCACGTTGAAATAAACCAACCAACCTAAACCATGGAGACATCATCATGACCATTCTCGTTACCGGCGCTACCGGCACTGTCGGCCGCCAAGTCGTCGAACAGCTCGTGAAGCGCGGCGCCGATGTCCGCGCGTTCGTGCGCGATCCCGCAAAAGCCAACTTCCCGGCCGGCGTCGGCATTGTCCAGGGCGACCTGCTCGACGTCGACGCGCTGCGCGCCGCGTTATCAGGCGTCTCGACGCTGTTCCTGCTCAACGCCGTCGTTGCCGACGAATTCACGCAGGCGCTGATCGCGCTCAACCTCGCCCGCGACGCAGGCATCGAGCGGATCGTCTACCTTTCGGTGATCCACAGCGACCGCTACGCGAACGTGCCGCACTTTGCGGGCAAGTTCGCCGTCGAGCGGATGATCGAGCAGCTTGGCCTGAACGCGACCATCCTGCGCCCCGCCTACTTCATCAACAACGACGTCACCATCAAGGACGTGGTGACCCGCCACGGTATCTACCCGATGCCGATCGGCAGCAAGGGGCTCGCCATGATCGACGCGCGCGACGTCGGCGAGATCGCGGCCATCGAACTCTTGCGCCGCGAGAAGTCCGCCGCGGCGCTCCCGCTTGAGCGGATCAACCTGGTCGGCCCCGAGACGCTGACCGGCCCTGACGTCGCCGCCATCTGGACCGACGTCCTCGGGCGTCCGATCGCCTTCCCCGGCAACGACACCGCGGGGTTCGAGCACAGCCTGCGGCAATTCATGCCGGGCTGGATGGCCTACGACATGCGCCTGATGGGAGAGCGTTTCCTCACCGAAGGCATGCTCCCGGATGCCGGCGACGTCGAACGCCTCACCACGCTGTTGGGACGCCCGCTGCGCTCTTATCGCGCCTTTGCATCCGAAATCGCCGCTGCAGTTTGACAGCGCGATCCGCCTGGCGCTTGGCCGGGAAACACTTAGCCAGCTTGCGCCGCACGCCTGGCCACCCGGGATATGTCCGGGCTGGCCAACCGCACCGACGCCCTGCCGATACTTACCATTCACCTCCAAGCGCCAGTTCGACGTGTGGCCCGGACAGTTTGTTGAATTTGCCGCCGATTGGCGCCTGAGCCGGCTCAGCGGCGATCGGCGCATCGGGCTTACCTGCCACAGCCAATTCACTGAGCTTGCACTGGGCGAAGATGCGACTATGCTAGCGTCGCAACGCCAGGTGATAACGCGGCTGGCGGCGCAGATTGCCACCCAGGCCAGGAACTGGGTTCGTGACAATCGCGACGTTTGCGCCGCGCCATAACCCACGCCTGCGGGCCGCCGCGCAACGTGGCGCCCTGGGGTTATCTGATGATTAAACTGCATAGAGGCAGGAACCCACACTATGAAAAAAATACTATTGCCAGTTTACATCGCGCTGGCTTTTTTACTCAACGGCTGCCTGATGGTGGGCGGACACGACCGGCACCCGGACCGGCGCTATGACGATCGCTACAACCACCACCAAGGCCGGTTAAGCGACCGGGATCGTGAGCATATCCAGGGGCGTGATCGCGATCGCGACAATAGCCCGCGTTATAGATAAAACTTATCCGGCTACCATTGCTAACATCACGTCTATATACACTGACCCTTACCGGATTATCGTGGTCAGCGCAGCGATGCGGGCGCGCTGACCGGGGTAATGCCTGCACGACCAGAGCTTGGGAATCGGGGCGATCGGTGAAGGGAAGCCAGTCCCGCGAGGACCCTGCCCAATCGATTGACCATTGCGACAAGATGACGAGGCTAACCTTATGGCAATGTACGTTTTTTATACCAACGACACGGCATTAAACGTTTACGAAAGTAAGCAGCTGCACGACGCCGAGATAGCAAAAATCACCGCCGACGGGTTTTATAAACTGGACCAGGAAGTTGAAGCATCAACACAAATTGAGGCGATAAAAAAATTGGCCGCGCGACGCAGGGAAGATGCGCAATCCCTGGGTGAATTCACCAAAAATATGTTATTTTCCTCGGTGATAGGATCATTAATCTGATAAAGCAATTGTCACGTTAGTCTCCCCCTCCCGCCTATCCTTTGGTGCGTGCTGTGCCAGTGACATGCGGCTATTATTATAGTAGCCGCATTGCGGTTTTCCTCCCGCGGCTAACCCGACAATCAAAGTGTTCCGCCACGCCGCCGGACTGCGTTGCCGGCAGGCGTTGGTTACAGATGCGTGCCCAAGGAAATACAGCCGGATAACATCAACACTAATGGCGTACAGCTTAGCCAAATGATTCTTTTCATATTCACCCCCCGAGATCGCGATGCTCAATAAACTCGCGCCCGTCCATAGATTAAAATAACGAAACACAGCCGGTTAGGACGAATATCGACAGCATGCATAAAGGTAAAATCAGTCGGTTCATAAAGACTCCAAATGGGTAAACAACTGGGATTATTTAAGGTACGGCTGTAGGTCACGGCTTTTACTGCAAGGCGTTGAGCGGAAACCCTACTAAACCGTACCGTACTGTTTAGTTTTGCATGATCTTTATTTGCCTGTCAATAGAACGATGCGCTATTTTTAATCCACCGCTGCCTGTTTGCTCGTAAGCGTAAGCGATGAGATGATCTTCCCCCTTCTTCACGACAGCATCCATTTCCGCCATGATGGATAAACTTTAATCAGAAGAAAAAGTAAGAGGGATACCCTGTTTGAAATGAAAATTACCGGCATCGATCTGGCTAAAACGACCTTTTATCTCTTCAGTACCCATGCTTATGGAAAACCGGCTGGCAAGATAAAACTTCCGCGTAGCCGTTTACGCTCAGCAACCGCCTATGACTGTTGCTATGGAAGCTTGTGGAGCATCACATCACTGGGCAAGAGAGATACAAAAGCTCGGCCATAAGCGATCTTGCCTCCGGCCCAATATGTCAGGGCTTATCAGCGGCGCCAGAAAAATGTGTCTTGCCGTGTCGCAAAAATCCTAAAATCAGCGACCCAAATGTGGCTTCAACGCACGCCCACCCCATTCAAAAACAGGCTCACCAGATGCGCGATCCGTGCTTTTGGAGAGCTGTCTTTCTCGACAGCGAGTGAGATTGCCGTTGCGATGCACACCAAGTCGTTGAAAGTGACATCAGGCCGAATAGCTCCGCCCCTCTGCGCCAGGTCCAAAAGACGGACCCCTTCCCCACTGGTTGCCAGGCATCCCGGCGTTCCAATCTGGAGAACCGTTCCGAGCAAGGCCGCGAGGCCGCGATAGACCGTAGTGTATTGAACCAGCTCTTCGAGATAGGCCCGCAAGCCGCCCAGTGGGGCAAGCTCTGCGTTTCTGGCACGGCTGGTTTCTGCTAATGCCAGGAAACGAGCGCTGTAGGCCGCCGCCAAAAGATCTTCGCGTGTCGGAAAGCGCCGGTATAGCGTGCCGATTCCTACGCCCGCTCGTTTCGCTACGTCCTCTAATGAGGCGCTCGCGCCTTTCTCAAGAAACACTTCCTCGGCGGCTGCAAGAATACGCTCTCTGTTTCGCTGCGCATCGGCTCTCAATGTGGGTTCATCGGTCAAAGGAATAGTCTCGCTGCTACTTGTTAAGTGGAGGATACCTCCATATAATAAATGGAGCAATCCTCCACTTGATACGAAAGCGAGCTTACGACATGGCGAAACGATTTGAAAATAAGGTTGTGGTGGTTACGGGCGGCACGGACGGCATCGGTTTGACCACGGCGGCGTCCTTCGCGGAACAGGGCGCTCATGTGTACATCACTGGCCGCCGCCAAGAGCGCCTAAATGAGGTTCTGAAGGAAATCGGGCACGGTGCCATTGGGGTGCAAGGCGATGTCAGCAATCTTGCCGACCTTGATCGTCTGTACGCACAGATCCAGCGAGAGAAAGGTCGCGTGGATGTGGTCTTCGCCAATGCTGGCGTATCGGAATCCGCACCCATCGGTGGCATCGAGGAAGACCATTTCGATCGCGTGTTCGGCATCAATGTGAAGGGCACGGTCTTCACGGTGCAAAAAGCCCTGCCGCTGATGTCTGCTGGCGGCGCGGTTGTGCTGGCTGGATCAGGAGCAGGCAGCAAGGGCTTTGCAAATCTATCTGTCTACAGCGCGACGAAGGCGGCGATCCGCTCGCTCGCCCGCACCTGGACGACCGACCTGAAAAATCAGGGCATTCGGGTGAATGTCGTTTCGCCGGGCATGGTACTGACCCCGGCAATGCAGACCTATCTGCAAAACAACGCCGGCGCTGAAGAATGGATGCAGCAAACCATCCCGTTCGGCAGGCTCGCCACGACTGAAGAAATCGCCAAAGCCGTGCTATTTCTGGCGTCGGACGAAAGCAGCTTCATCGGTGGTGAGGAACTGTTCGTTGATGGTGGCTTCGTGGCCGTCTGATATGCGGTGCGACCCTTCAGTTTTGCGGCCTGTGGTAAGGCCGTCTAGCCGACTGGCGACGACAGGTTAATTCGCTCTTCGGGGCGACAATAAGGCCACTGGGTCTACCGCGCATTTTCGCCAGTCCGAGGGGGGTGAAAAGAAAGATTCCCTTTTTATCTTTGTCATTTGTCGCCTAAGTCCAACGTTTTGCGACAACACCTCGCCGTCGGTTTTTCCTGGCGCTCAGACGTTGCAAAAGTCAGTCGCAAATTCCCTATAATATGCGGCAATATTTGCAACACAATGGGGGCGCCATGAGAGACAAACACAGCCCCTGTACGCTCGACCTGGAAAGCGGCCACCTGCGGATCGGTTACGCCAGGGTATTGACCGATGATCGGGGCTTGAGGGATCAGCGCGACGAATTGCATACGGCAGGCAGAAATGCAAACCTGAGCTTAGAAGGCTAAGCACCTTCAGACTTTCTAAAAAATGCCTCCAGTTCGGAGAAACCAATAGCCTTCTTTGAATAACCGAAAGTACCTTCAGCGCATATCTCGCGGGCTGCCTGAACAAAAGAACCGTATGCCAGTCTGGCCATTGATGCACCAACGCTGATACGTTTCACTCCCGCTTCGGCCAGTTGCACAACACTGAACGTCTCACCCGGCAATCCCATAACAACGTTAACTGGCCTTGTCACTGATTCACAAACGGTCTTGATCATTGAAAGATCGTGAAGGCCGGGAGCATAAAGTACATCAGCTCCCGCCTTTTCAAAAGCTTGTAATCTCAGGATCGTATCATCCAAATCAGGACGTCCCCACATAAAATTCTCGGCGCGAGCCGTGATCACAAAATCATGATCCAGCGCTTCTCGTGCTTTTACTGCGGCTTCAATACGATCGACTGCGAGGCTTAAATCATAGACCGGGGCATCGGGCAGACCGGTATGATCTTCGAGGGAGCAACCTGCCAGACCAATATTGACCGCAATTTTTATGGTTTCCGCGGCACTGTCCGGATCATCACCAATTCCTTTTTCAAGATCCGCTGATACTGGCAGAGACGTTGATTCAACAATGGCCTGACAATGATCAATAGTCTGCTTCCACGAAACCCGCCCTTCAGGTACACCTAAGGAGAATGCAAGACCGGCGCTGGTCGTAGCAAGTGCCTTGAATCCCATACTTTCAAGTATTCTGGCCGTCCCAATGTCCCAGGGATTAGGAATAATAAAAGTATCCGGCATTTCATGAAGGAGCCGAAAAGCCTTGCTTTTATCTCCCATAAATGTCCCCTTGAGTGGTATTAATTTGTTTTAAATGGCTGGGAATCACTTGGAGCCATCCGTTGATTATCAAACTAAATACACAGCTGTTTTCGCCGTGGAGAGTTTCATCACCCTATATCAAAGAACTCATTCGAGGCAACCGACCTTATGCTGGAGTTCTATTCCATATAAAGCCAGATGGATCCCCATGGCCCACAAAAAAAAATCGCCAATAAATCCTATGATTTCACTGGCGATTTTAGACGTTAGCGGAACTCAGTGGATGCTAAAAACTTATTCCCACTCAATCGTCGCCGGCGGTTTCCCCGATATATCGTAAACCACCCTTGAAATCCCATCGACTTCATTGATGATTCTGTTAGACACCCGGCCCAGGAACTCATAGGGCAAATGCGCCCAGTGAGCGGTCATAAAGTCGACGGTTTCCACCGCGCGCAGCGAGACCACCCAGTCGTATTTGCGGCCGTCGCCCATGACGCCCACCGAGCGTACCGGCAGGAATACGGTAAATGCCTGGCTGACCTTATGGTAGAGTTCGGCCCGGTGCAGTTCCTCGATAAAAATCGCGTCGGCGCGGCGCAGCAGGTCGCAATATTCTTTCTTCACTTCGCCCAGCACGCGCACGCCAAGACCCGGTCCCGGGAAGGGGTGACGATAAAGCATATCGTAGGGCAGGCCCAGCTCCAGGCCGATTTTGCGCACTTCATCCTTGAACAATTCTTTCAGCGGCTCCACCAGGCCCAGTTTCATCTCTTTCGGCAGGCCGCCGACGTTGTGATGGGACTTGATGACATGGGCCTTGCCGGTGGCGGAGGCGGCGGATTCGATCACATCCGGGTAGATGGTGCCCTGCGCCAGCCATTTGACCAGGGATTGTTTGCTGGCTTCCTGATCGAAAACCTCGACAAATACCCGGCCGATGATTTTGCGTTTGGCCTCCGGCTCGTCCACGCCGGCCAGCGCACTGAGAAAACGCTCTTCGGCGGCGACATGGACGATATTCAGGCCGTATTTCTGGCCGAACATTTCCAGCACCTGGTCGGCTTCGTGCAGGCGCAGCAGGCCGTTATCGACAAACACGCAGGTTAAACGCTTGCCGATGGCGCGGTGCAGCAGCATGGCGGTAACCGAGGAGTCCACCCCGCCCGACAGGCCGAGGATCACGTGATCGTCGCCGATCTGCGCGCGCAGCCGGCTGACCGCGTCCTCGATGATCTTATCCGGCGTCCACAGGGCCTCGCACTGGCAGATATCAAGGACAAAGCGTTGCAGAATGCGCTGTCCCTGGCGGGTATGGGTCACTTCCGGGTGGAATTGCACGCCGTAAAAACGCCGTTCTTCGTCGGCCATAATGGCGAACCGGCAGCTTTCGGTGCTGGCGACGGTAACAAACCCCGCCGGAATGCCGGTGACCTTATCGCCGTGGCTCATCCACACATCAAGCAGCGGCCGGGTGTTGACGCTTAAGGAATCCTGGATATCGCGCACCAGCTGGCTGTCGGCCACCACCTCGACCTGGGCGTAGCCGAACTCGCGCTGGCTGGAGCCTTCCACCCGGCCACCCAGCTGCATGGCCATGGTCTGCATGCCGTAGCAAACGCCCAAGACCGGCACGCCGGCCCGGTACACATAGTCCGGGGCGATGGGGCTGTTCAGTTCGGTGGTGCTTTCCGGGCCGCCGGAAAGGATGATGCCGCTGGGGGCGAAGGCGTGGATCTGCGCCTCCGTCACGTCCCAGGCCCAGAGTTCGCAATAGACGCCGAGCTCACGGACGCGGCGGGCGATCAGCTGCGTATATTGCGAGCCGAAGTCCAGGATCAGGATGCGGTGTTGATGAATATTGTCTGTCATAGAAGGCATATTCCAGGAGCGGATAGCAAATAAAATACGTCCCGGCCGCGGCCGGGAAGAATAACAGCTGGGAGGGCCGTTACTCGGCCATCCGAAGCGTAATTAACTGCGGGCCGCCGACGCGGGTCAACGCCGCGCCGTGCGCAGCGCTTAGCCCATGCGGTAATTCGGGGATTCTTTGGTGATGGCGACGTCATGGACGTGGCTTTCCTGAATACCCGCGCCGCTGATACGCACAAATTCAGCCTTGGTGCGCAGCTCGTCGATAGTAGCACAGCCGGTCAGGCCCATACAGGAGCGCAGCCCGCCCATTTGCTGGTGGACGATTTCCTTCAGGCGGCCTTTATACGCCACCCGGCCTTCGATACCTTCCGGCACCAGCTTGTCGGCGGCGTTGTCGGTCTGGAAATAGCGATCGGAGGAGCCCTTGGACATGGCGCCGAGCGACCCCATACCGCGGTAGGATTTAAACGAACGGCCCTGGTAGAGCTCGATTTCACCGGGGGATTCCTCGGTGCCGGCCAGGAGCGACCCGACCATGACGCAGGAGGCGCCGGCGGCGATGGCCTTGGCGATATCGCCTGAGAAGCGGATACCGCCGTCGGCGATAACCGGGATGCCGGTGCCTTCCAGCGCTTCCACCGCATCGGAAATGGCTGTGATTTGCGGCACGCCCACGCCGGTGACGATACGGGTGGTGCAGATGGAGCCGGGACCGATGCCCACTTTAACCGCGCTGACGCCGGCCTCGACCAGCGCGATGGCGCCGGCGCCGGTGGCGATATTGCCGCCGATAATCTGCAGGTCGGGATATTTGGCGCGGGTGGCGCGGATACGTTCCAATACGCCCTCGGAATGGCCGTGGGAGGAATCGATCAGCAGTACGTCGACGCCGGCGGCGACCAGCGCGTCGATACGCTCTTCGTTACCGGCGCCGGCGCCTACCGCCGCGCCTACCCGCAGGCGGCCGTGCTCGTCCTTGCAGGCGTTGGGCTTGCGCTCCGCTTTCTGGAAATCCTTGACCGTAATCATGCCGAGCAGATGGAAATGCGCATCCACCACCAGCGCCTTTTCCACGCGCTTTTCATGCATTTTCTGCAGCACGACTTCGCGTGCCTCGCCTTCTTTTACCGTGACCAGGCGCTCTTTCGGCGTCATGACCGCGGTAACCGGCTGGGACAGGTCGGTAACAAAACGCACGTCGCGGCCGGTGATAATGCCCACCAACTCGTTGTCGTCGGTGACGACCGGGTAGCCGGCAAAACCGTTACGGGCGGTCAGTTCCTTTACCTGGGATAAGGTGGTGGCGGGGGTGACGGTCTTGGGATCGGTGACCACGCCGCTTTCGTGTTTTTTCACCCGGCTGACTTCTTCGGCCTGGCGTTCGATGGACATATTTTTATGGATAAAACCAATGCCGCCTTCCTGGGCCAGGGCGATAGCCAGGGGCGCTTCAGTCACGGTATCCATGGCGGCGGAGAGCAGCGGAATATTCAGGCGTATTTTTTTAGTCAGTTGCGTGCCGAGTTCGGCCGTGTTGGGTAACACCGTGGAATGTGCAGGTAACAGGAGGAGATCGTCGAACGTTAGAGCTTCTTTTGCGATACGTAACATAGCAATATCTCACCAGGATGAATGTATAAAATATTGCCGTGGCATTATACAGAACGTAACCGGTTGCCTCCAGAACTTTTTAAAAAAAATGCTTGATCTGCGCTGAGCGATAAGTAATATCAATCGATTAACCCTTATTTATAGAAGTTGATCTGGCTCACATGTCTTCACCGCCCACCGCCTTGATTTTTACCGTCTCCCGTCTTAACCAGACGGTGCGCGAACTGCTGGAAGGCGAAATGGGCCAGGTCTGGCTGACCGGCGAAATCTCCAACTTCTCGCAGCCCGCCTCCGGCCACTGGTATTTTACGCTGAAGGACGATCGCGCCCAGGTGCGTTGCGCGATGTTTCGCAACAGCAACCGGCGGGTAACCTTCCTGCCGCGCAACGGCCAGCAGGTGCTGGTGCGGGCGGCGCTGACGCTGTACGAACCGCGCGGCGAATACCAGTTGGTAACCGAAAGCATGCAGCCCGCCGGCGACGGCCTGCTGCAACAGCAATTCGAGCAGCTTAAGCAGCGCCTGTCCGCCGAAGGTCTTTTTGACAGCATCCATAAGCAGCCTTTGCCCAGCCCGGCCCGCCGGGTCGGCGTGATCACCTCCGCCAGCGGCGCGGCGCTGCATGATATCCTCAATATTCTGCGGCGCCGGGATCCCTCGTTGCCGGTGGTGATTTATCCCACCCAGGTGCAGGGCCAGGACGCGCCGGCGCAGATCGTGCGCGCCATCGAGGCCGCCAACCGGCGCGGCGAGTGCGACGTGCTGATCGTGGGCCGCGGCGGCGGTTCGCTTGAAGATCTCTGGGGCTTTAACGATGAGCGGGTGGCGCGGGCGATTTTTGCCAGCCGCCTGCCGGTGGTGAGCGCGGTCGGCCATGAAACCGATGTCACCATCGCCGATTTTGTCGCCGACCTGCGCGCCCCTACCCCTTCGGCGGCGGCGGAGCTGGTCAGCCGCAACCAGCTGGAGCTGGCGCGGCAATTACAATCCCAGCAGCAGCGCCTGGAAATGGCGATGGACTATTTTATGGCGCAGCGCCAGCAGGTCCTGACCCGGATGCAGCACCGCCTGCAGCAACAGCATCCGCACCTGCGCCTGGCGCGCCAGCAAACGGCGCTGATAAAACTGCGCCGCCGGCTGGACGACAGCCTGCAGGGGCAGCTGCGCCAGGCGCGCTTACGCCATGAGCGTTTGCTCCAGCGCCTGGGCCAGCGGGCGCCGCTGCCGCGCATTAATCACGCGCAGCAGCGCTTACAGTCTTTAGGCTACCGGCTACGGCAGGCGATCGGCGGCCGCTTGAACCAGCAGGGACAAATACAGGCGCTGCGCTACCGGCTGGCGCAGGGCATCACCCGGCAGTTAAGCGGGGAGCAGCGGACCTTCGGCATGCTGTGCTCCCAGCTGGAAGCGGTCAGTCCGCTGAAAACGCTGGCGCGCGGGTTCAGCGTTACCACCGATACCAAGGGGGCGCTGGTCAAACGGGCCCGGCAGGTGAAGGCGGGGGATATCCTGTCAACACGTCTGGAAGACGGGCGGGTGGAAAGCCAGGTGCTGAGCGTCACGCCCGCCGCGGCGAAACCCGCGCGGCGCGCCAAGGACGCCAATTAACGCCCGGGGCCGGCCCCCGGACGCCTGATTATTTCTGATTACCGCGCGCAGAGGCCAGGCGGGCAAAAGCGTTATAGCCCGCGCCAATCACCAGCAATGCGCAGGTGCCGAAAAACACCGGCCGCATACCAAAATGCCCGCCGATAACCCCGCCCAGCAGCGGTCCCGCCACCTGGCCGACATATTGCGCCGAGGTGGAATAACCCAGCATCCTGCCGGCAATCTTGTCCGGCACGTTATGGCGGATAACGCTGGCGATACAGGGCAGCAGCCCGCCCAGCGCCACGCCCATAAAAAAGCGCAATACCACCAGTTGCCAGCCGCGGGTGACCATCGCCTGCGGGATCAGCAATAACCCCGCGACCAGCAGGCAGCCGATTATCACCGTCCACGGCCCGTTGCGATCGGCCAGCCTGCCGAGCCAGGACGCGGAGACAATGCTGCCCAGCGCCGCGCTGGCCATCACCAGTCCGGCGACAAACGTGACCTGCGTGGACGCCACCAGTTGCGCCACGTACAGGGTGATAATCGGCTCGATGGACATATTGGCCACCATCAGCAGCGCGCCGGTAATCAGCATCGCCAGCACCGGCCGGGTAAACCCGGCGGCCTCCTCCGGCACGCTCTCTTTTTTGCGCCTGATGGTGGCGCCCGGTTCTTCCCGCAACAAAAACGTCGTCGCCAGGAAGGAGATAAAAATCGTCGCGCCGGCCACCATAAACGTGGCGCGGATGCCGATAAGCGGCGGCAGGGTGCCGCCTATCAGCGGACCGATGAAATTACCGGCCATGATGCCGGAAGACAGGACGCCCAGCGCCCAGCCGGTGCGCGCTTTGGGGGTTTGAGTCGCCACCAGGATCATGGACCCCGACGCATAGCCCCCCAGCAGACCGGCCAGCAGGCGCAGCGCCACCAGTTGCCAGACGCTGTGCGCCATGCCCAGCAGCGTCATGGCGACCGCCATGCCGAGGCTGGCGCGGATCAGCATCAGCTTGCGGCCATAGCGATCGCCCAGGCGTCCCCACAGCGGCGCGGTCAGCGCCGCGCTGAAAAAGGTGGCGCCATAGGCCAGGCCCGACCAGAGGCTGATGGCGGCGTGGGTCGTTGCGCCCAGCTGTTCTACATACAGGGGCAGGAACGGCAGCAGCAGGGTCATGGCGATAATGGTGGTGAACGAACCAAAGACGCAGACAAACAAATTTTGTTGCCAGTAGCGGCTGCCGTCAGCCGAATCCGTCGGGGTGCTTGTCATATCCTTCCTGAGATCTGTGATGGCCATGGATTGGCGGAAATAATTAACCGCGCGTCGCCGTAGTGCTCCCGAGTAGCAAAAATAATATCAATCCAGCCGCCATGAAAACAACTTCTGCGCTACGGAAAAAAAGGGTGAAATGACGAGCTGCTAATTATTCCCGTAATAAAGAGGATCCGGCTGCCTAATGGGTCAACCATCGCAGATTACACTTAAAATGCCTTTTTTGTCCTGATAAAAAGAGAGTAAGCATTTGTTAATGAATGGTAAAAATTAATCAGCACCTTTGGACAAACAGCTGTTTATCAACCATTTACAACCTATAAGCTTTATGTATCTTAACCAGGTGATAACATCACTTTTTAGTTTACTTAGCCGTTGACGGCTAATAGAATCAAAAACGCTAAGCAGACAGTATTGGGCTCAAAGCAACCTCAATAATATTGCCCTGCGGTATACTTAATTTTCTTAAATAGAGACACTGCGCATGAAAGAGCATTTCATCGCACCCCTTTGCATGAATTTGTTGGCATCGTCCCAACGGCAAACGGCTGCGAATAACGCCCCGGTGGATGTTGTCCTGATCGGCGGTGGAGTCATGAGCGCTACGCTTGGAACCTACCTTAAGGAACTTGAGCCAGACTGGACCATCAATATGTATGAGCGTCTGGATAAGACCGCGGAAGAGAGCTCCAATGGCTGGAATAACGCCGGCACCGGCCATGCGGCGTACTGCGAGTTAAATTACACCCCGGAAATGGCCGACGGCTCGATTGATATCACCAAAGCGGTGGCGGTCAACGAGGCGTATGAAATTTCCCGCCAATTCTGGGCCTATCTGGTAAAAAATAATATTCTCGGCGCCCCCAAATCCTTTATTAATAACGTTCCCCATATGAGTTTTGTCTGGGGGGAGGAAAACGTTAATTTCCTGCGCAAGCGTTATGCCGCGTTGCAGGGCAGCACGTTATTCCAGGGCATGGAATATACCGAGGACAGCCACGTCATCAGGCAGTGGGCGCCGATGATCATGGCGGGCCGCGACACGTTCCAAAAGGTGGCGGCCACGCGCATGGCCATGGGCACCGACGTCAACTTCGGCGAACTGACGCGGCAGATGCTCGCCGCGCTGGAACGGCGGCCGAACGTTAACCTGCACCTGCGCCACGACGTGCTGGATATCAGCCGCAACGACGACAGTACCTGGACGGTAAAAGTCGCCGACCTGAACAACAACGGCCGGCAAAGCTCGGTGCGCGCACGCCATATTTTTATCGGCGCCGGCGGCGCGTCGCTGACGCTGCTGCAGAAATCCGGCATTCCCGAAGCCCGGGGTTATGCCGGCTTTCCGGTGGGCGGCAAGTTCCTGGTGACCACCCGGCCCGAGGTGGTTAACGGCCATCTGGCGAAAGTTTACGGCAAGGCGTCGGTCGGCGCGCCGCCGATGTCGGTGCCGCATATCGATACCCGCATGCTGGACGGCGAACGCACCCTGCTGTTCGGCCCCTACGCCACGTTCAGCAGTAAATTCCTTAAACGCGGCTCCTGGTTTGATTTGTTCGGTTCGCTGACGTGGCAGAACCTGATGCCGATGATCCGTGTCGGCCTGGATAATTTCGGCCTGCTGGGATACCTGGTGAGTCAATCGTTTATGTCGGATAAAAAACGGCTGGCGGCGCTGAAGGAATATTATCCCGAGGCCAGGCTGGAGGATTGGGAACTGACCGACGCGGGCCAGCGGGTGCAAATCATTAAAAAAGACGCCAGGAAAGGCGGCATCCTGCAGTTCGGCACCGAGGTGGTCAGCTCGGCGGACGGCAGTCTGTCGGCGCTGCTTGGCGCGTCGCCCGGCGCCTCGACCGCCGCGCCGATTATGCTGCAACTGCTTGAGAGCATGTTCAAAGAGCAGGCGGCCTCCCCCGCCTGGCGCGCCAAGCTCCAGGAAATCATCCCCTCCTACGGCCGCCCGCTCGACGGCAGCGTTGAAATGACCAATAAAATACGCGCCTATACCAGCGGGATCCTGCAGCTGGCCTGCGTCGAGGCTACCCAGGGCAGCGCCGCCGGGTCCGCCGGCCTGTGGGATACCTTGCCCAAAGCCATCTAGCGCGCACAGCGGCCGGCTATGCGCCGGCCGCCCGCCGCGGCAAGCAAGCGCCCAGCGGTCATCGCGTTTTTTTCCCCCGCCATGCCGCCTTGCCCCGGCGGCCGGGTGCACGGACCCTGAACGCCCCTGTCCGCCGTTTGGCGATGGCGTATACATTGGCATTTAACTGAAATACTATGTGAACAAAGTACATGCTTTCCCTGCCGGCCATGGCATCACCGCCAAAGACGCCCGGGCAATCACCACCCTAAAGAAGGTATGCCATGCCGCTATCCCCGACACAAGAAAACAGCCCGGCATCGTCGTTATCCTCGCTGGCGGCGGTGCTGGCGCGCGGGGATTGGCAAAATCCCGGCGCGACCCATTACCGCAGGCTGCCCGCCCATCCGCCCTTCCATAGCTGGCGCGACGAGGAGCTGGCGCGTCTGGACACCGAAAGCGAACAACGCCGTTCCCTGGACGGCGAATGGCGTTTCAGCTATTTCCCACGCCCCCAGGCGGTACCGGAAAGCTGGCTGGAGGACGATCTGCCTGGCGCGCAGGCCATGGCCGTGCCGTCAAACTGGCAAACCGCCGGTTATGACCGGCCCATTTATACCAATGTCAAATACCCTATCCCGGTCAATCCGCCCTATGTGCCCGAGGATAATCCCACCGGCTGCTATTCGCGGGATATTCTGCTGCCCGACGGCTGGGCCGGCCAGGGCCGGACGCGGATTATTTTCAACGGCGTTAATTCGGCGTTTTATTTGTGGTGCAACGGACACTGGGTGGGGTATTCGCAGGATAGCCGCCTGCCGGCGGAATTTGACCTGAGCGATTATGTGCATCAGGGCCGCAACCGGCTTTGTGTTTTAGTGTTGCGCTGGAGCGACGGCAGCTATCTGGAAGATCAGGATATGTGGCGTATGAGCGGCATTTTCCGCCCGGTGTCCCTGCTGCATAAACCGCCGGTCGGTTTTACGGATATCCGTATTCACACCCGGCTGGATGCCCTGTTGCATGACGCCGTGCTGGACGTGGACATCGCGATTACCCCTCAGGCCGCCGGCGCCGCCTCGGACTATAGCGTCGAGGTCGCCCTCTGGCGGGGTGACCTGCGCGTGGCCGCTCAATGTTCTGCGCTCGGCAGCGCGATAATCGACGAGCGCGGCCGCTATCCGGAGCGGGTTACCCTGGCGCTGCCGGTGGCCGCGCCGCGCCTGTGGAGCGCCGAAACGCCGGATTTATACCGGGCGGTGGTGGCGCTGCGCGACGGCCGGGGCGCGCTGGTGGAAGCCGAGGCATATGACGTAGGCTTTCGCCGGGTGGAGATACGCGACGACCTGTTGCGCCTTAACGGCCAGCCGCTGCTGATCCGCGGCGTTAACCGTCACGAGCATCACCCGGCCCATGGCCAGGTCATGGACGAGGAAACGATGCGCCAGGATATCCTGTTGCTGAAACAGAATAATTTCAACGCGGTGCGCTGTTCGCATTATCCCAACCATCCGCTGTGGTATCGGTTATGCGATCGGTATGGCCTGTACGTGGTGGATGAAGCCAATATCGAAACGCACGGCATGGAACCCATGAGCCGGCTGGCCGACGACCCGGCCTGGTTTGCAGCATTCAGCGAACGGGTTACGCGCATGGTGCAATGCAACGGCAATCATGCCAGCATTATCATCTGGTCGCTGGGCAACGAGTCCGGCCACGGCGCCACCCATGACGCCTTGTATCAATGGGTGAAAGCCCATGATCCCAGCCGGCCGGTGCAGTATGAAGGGGGCGGCGCCGATACCCGCGCCACCGATATCCTCTGCCCGATGTATGCGCGCGTCGATGAAGATCAGCCGTTCCCGGCGGTGCCGAAATGGTCGATAAAAAAATGGATCGGCCTGCCCGATGAACAGCGTCCGCTGATTTTATGCGAGTATGCCCACGCCATGGGCAACAGCCTGGGCGGTTTTGCCGCGTATTGGCGCGCCTTCCGCCAGCATCCGCGCCTGCAGGGCGGCTTTATCTGGGACTGGGCGGATCAGGCGCTCGAGCGCCAGGACGGCGAAGGCCGGATGTTCTGGGCCTACGGCGGCGATTTCGGCGATACCCCAAACGATCGCCAGTTCTGCCTTAACGGCCTGGTGTTTCCCGACCGCACCCCTCATCCGGCCCTGGTGGAGGCAAAGCACCAGCAGCAGTTTTTCCAGTTCCGCCTGCTGGACACCCGGCCGCTGAAAATAGACGTCGCCAGCGAATATCTGTTTCGCGCCAGCGATAACGAGCTGCTGCGCTGGAGCATTGAATGCGACGGCGATCCGCTGTTAAGCGGCGCGACGCCGCTGCGGCTGGCGCCGGGACATCACGCCGCGCTGACGTTATGCGACCTACCGCCGCAGGCGGAAAAGGCGGGCGAATGGTATCTGCGCGTCAGCGTCGAGCAGCCTGCCGCCACCCCCTGGTCCCCCGCCGGACATCAGGCGGCCTGGGCGCAGTGGAAACTGGCCCGCGGATTTATGGCGCCCATCGTCCCCGGCCCCTCCCGCCCGACGGACGAAACGCCCAGTCTGACTGAGAATGCCGGCGAGTTTATCGTCCGCCATCACGATCAGCGCTGGGTGGTGGATAAACAGCGCGGCCAGTTAACCCAGTGGTATCGCGGCGACGCGCCGGGTCTGCTCAGTCCCTTGACCGATCAGTTTATCCGCGCGCCGCTGGATAACGATATCGGCATCAGCGAAGCGGACTGCGTCGACCCCAACGCCTGGGTGGAGCGCTGGCGCGCCGCCGGCCTGTATGACCTTGAGCACCGCTGCCTGCGGCTTTGCGCCGATCAATTGGCGGATCGGGTTGTGTTCGAGGCGGTACACGGCTATTTCCACCAGGATCGCCTGCTGCTGCAAAGCCACTGGCACACGACCATCGACCATGCCGGCCAGATGGAAAACCGGGTCCGGGTGGTGGTGTCGCCGTCCCTGCCGCCCCTGGCGCGCGTCGGCGCGGCATGCCAGCTCGCCCCCGGCGCGCAGGAGGTGTCCTGGCTGGGGCTGGGGCCGCACGAAAACTATCCCGATCGCCTCGCCTCGGCGCAATTCTCCCGCTGGCGCCTGCCGCTGGATAAGATGTATACGCCTTATATTTTCCCGGTGGAAAACGGCCTGCGCTGTTTTACCCGTGAAGTGGCCTTCGGCGACTGGCGGATCGACGGCAATTTTCATTTTTCCCTTAGCCCCTACGGCACCGGGCAGCTCACCCGCGCCACCCACTGGCATTTGCTGCGACCGGAACCGGGCCTGTGGCTGCATCTGGACGCCCGCCATATGGGCGTGGGCGGCGATGACTCCTGGAGCCCGAGCGTGCATCAGGATTATCTGCTCTGTGAGCGGGAATATGATTACAGGTTACGTTGGCGGCGGGTATCCCTTGACAGCGCGGCCATTTTATCGCCAACACCGGTATCAACCTCGACCATACCGGACCGGGGAGGCGCCCATGACTGATGATACCAGGATAGTTATCCGTCCCATGACGCTTGCAGATAAAGAGGAATGGAAATTCCTCTGGCGCCGTTATTTAAGTTTTTACTCCACCATCCGCGACGATGCGCTGTATGAGCATACCTTCGCGCGCCTGCTCGACCCGGCCTGCCCCGGCATGTTTGCCTATGTGGCGCTGTTGCAGGGGCATCTTATCGGCCTGGTCAATTGTATCGTGCACGATCACGGCTGGTATCATGAAAAAGTCGTGTACCTGCAGGACCTGTATGTGGAGGAATCGGCGCGCGGCAAAGGCGCGGGCCGGCAGCTGATCGAACGGGTTTACGCCCATGCGGACAGCCACGGCATGGCCAATGTGTACTGGACGACGCGCACCACGAACCATTCCGCCATGAAACTGTATGACAAGGTGGCCCATAAGACCGATTTTATCAAATACCAACGCTAGCCCCGCGGCGGGTGAGCCCGGTTTCTGGCGCGCCGCCCGCCACCGGCAACGACCTGCCGGCAGCCAAGGCTTAGCGATCCGCTTTGGTCGCGATGATAAAAACCCCTATACTTTAATAAAATGCTAATTATTGATAGGGGGTAAAATGGAAAACCTATACCGGCGGCACCTGAGCGTTATTCCACCCTATATACTGCGGCGCATTATCGAAAAAGGCAGCGAACACCAGCGCCAGTATGCCCGGCATACCCTGAACCATGTCTATAGCCTGATGGGACAGAACCCGGTGGCGGCCCGTTACCAGCCGACGGCGCAAGCCGGCACGGTGGAACGCGCCATTTATGACGCGCATAACACCACTAACCTGCCCGGCAAGGCGGTGCGGCGGGAAGGCCAGGCGGCGGGGAACGACGTTGCGGTCAATGAAGCCTACGATTACCTGGGCGTCACCTACGATTTTTATTGGCAGGTGTTCCAGCGCAACTCGCTGGACGCCAAAGGGTTGCCGCTGACCGGCACCGTGCATTACGGTACCGATTACCAAAATGCCTTCTGGAACGGTGAACAAATGATATTTGGCGATGGCGACGGTGAAATATTTAACCGATTTACCATCGCTATCGACGTGGTGGCCCATGAATTAACCCACGGCGTCACGGAATCCGAGGCGAATTTAATCTACTTTGAACAGGCGGGCGCGCTTAACGAGTCGCTGTCGGACGTCTTCGGTTCGCTGGTGAAACAATATCACCTGGGACAAACCGCCAAACAGGCCGACTGGATCATTGGCGCCGGTTTGCTGGCCGCCACCATCAAGGGCAAAGGGCTGCGCTCGATGGCCAAGCCCGGCAGCGCCTACGACGACCCGGTGCTCGGCAAGGATCCCCAGCCCGCCGACATGGCCGGTTTTGTGCACACCCGCGAGGACAATGGTGGCGTGCATCTCAACTCCGGCATTCCCAACCGGGCGTTTTACCTGGCGGCCATAGCCCTGGGCGGCCATGCCTGGGAAAAAGCGGGTGCTATCTGGTACGCCACGCTGTGCGATAGCCAGTTAAAACAAAACGCCGACTTCGCCGCTTTCGCCAGACTGACCGTGAAACACGCCGGCGAGCATTTTGCCGCTAAAGAGGCCAAGGCGGTGGAGCAGGCCTGGCGCGAGGTGGGCGTATTGTCTTAAGGCCCGTGCCGTTCGCCCCGGCAAGGGCCGGCATGCGGCCCGGAGTGGGTGTTGCGTTGACATAATGCCGGGAGAGCCTGATGGACCTGTTATCTTTATTAAACGAGCATGCGGTGATTGAACTGTCGCGCGAGGGGGGCTTTGCCTATATTCCCAAGCTTGCCGCCCAACAGCGTTTTGCCCTGTGCGACCTGTCGTCGGCGCAGCGGGAGCAGTTGTGCCATCTGGTCAGCCGCGTGGCGCTGCTGGCCCAGCACAGCGGGCAGAACCGCGCGCCCGGCAGCGGCGATCAGCGGTTTTACCGCATCCTGATCGTCGGCCAACCGCCGGGAGAGGCGCAGCCGGCACAGGCCGAAATCGTGGTGCCGGAGAGCAGCGCGCCGCCGGAATTGGAAATTTTATGGCAAAAGGGGACGTTTTAAAGCGCGGCGTAATGCCAGTCCACCCTTTTCCTGGAAATCAGGCCGTCGCCGCGCGGACAGAAATAATCCACCGCGCCGCAGGCCTTAAGCACGTCCAAGGGCTGCCCGCAGTCGGGACAGATAGCCTGCGCCTGAAAGCGGCGACGGCAATGCTCGCAAACCTGGTCTTCGCCGTCGGCCTGCATCGGACCGGCGCATACCGGACACCGTGGCGTCATGATCGCCTCCCCCTTTCCCACGTGTAGCCGCACCCGGCCGCAATTCACCCGCTTAGCGCGGACCCGGTGGGCATCGCGTGCTTATTTACTTTTTTTAATGTGACTAATCAAACGCTTGCGTTTACGCATCTGGTTCGGCGTCAGCTTGTTATGCTTGCCGGCGAACGGGTTTTCCCCTTCATTGAACTGGATACGGATCGGCGTGCCCATGATTTCCAGCGAGCGGCGGAAATAATTCATCAGGTAGCGTTTATAGGAGTCCGGCAGGTTTTTGACCTGGGTGCCGTGGATCACCACAATCGGCGGATTATAACCGCCGGCATGGGCATATTTCGGTTTTACCCGGCGCCCGCGCACCAACGGCGGCTGATGCTCTTCCACCGCCATTTGCATGATTTTGGTCAGCATCGCGGTGCTGATGCGCTTGGTGGAGCAACGATAGGCTTCATTCACCGATTCGAACAGGTTGCCCACGCCGCTGCCGTGCAGGGCGGAAATAAAGTGCACCCGGGCAAAGTCGATAAAGCCCAGACGCATATCCAGGGTTTCCTTGACCTCGTCCTTGATCTCCTGCGTCAGGCCGTCCCATTTGTTCACCGCGATCACCAGCGATCGCCCGCTGTTAAGGATAAAGCCCAGCAGCGACAGGTCCTGATCCGAAATCCCCTCGCGGGCATCAATAATCAGCAGCACCACGTTGGCGTCTTCGATGGCCTGCAGGGTCTTGATCACCGAGAATTTCTCCACCGTCTCGGTAATCTTGCCGCGCTTGCGCACCCCGGCGGTATCGATAAGGATATATTCCCGCTCGTCGCGCACCATGGGGATATAGATACTGTCGCGGGTTGTGCCCGGCATATCGTAGACCACCACGCGATCCTCGCCCAGGATACGGTTGGTCAGGGTGGATTTGCCGACATTGGGACGCCCGACGATGGCCAGCTTGATCGGCAGGGACTGCGGATCGAACGCTTCTTCCTCGTCCTGCGGGATTTCGTAATCGTCCTCGTCTTCTTCGGTCCAGGGTTCCATGCCGGGATACTCGATAGGCTCCTCGACCGCGCCGCCATCGCCTACCAGCGGCAGCAAGACTTCTTCCATCAGGGCATTAACGCCGCGGCCATGGGAGGCGGCAATGGCGAAGACTTCACCCAGCCCGAGGGAATAAAAATCGCCCACCGCGCTCTCGGCATCAATGCCGTCGGTTTTGTTGGCTACCACCACCGTGGTTTTCTGCCTGCTGCGCAGGTGTTTGGCAATGCCCTGATCCGCCGCCATCAGCCCGGCGCGGCCGTCGACCAGGAACAGCACGATATCCGCTTCCTCGATCGCCACCAGCGACTGCCCGGCCATACGGGTTTCGACGCCATCCTCGGTGCCGTCGATACCGCCGGTGTCAACGACGATATACTCATGGCCTTCCCATTCTGCACGACCATACTTGCGGTCACGCGTCAGCCCCGGAAAATCCGCCACCAACGCATCGCGGGTATGCGTTAACCGATTAAACAGGGTGGATTTTCCTACATTCGGGCGCCCGACCAGCGCGACGACAGGTATCATTGTTACAACCTCATCAGGTAATTTTTCTGTTTCAGCACTTAATCAGGCTGATTATATAAGACAAAACGGCTCCTGAACATGTCAGGAGCCGTTAATGACCCGCGCGCCCAGACGTCAGCGGCGGATAAGCACAGGCATTAGCGGGTAAAGGCGTACACCTCGCCGCCGTTGGCCTGCAACAGCAGCTTGCCGCCGGCAACCACCGGATTGCTTTGCAAGCCGGAGCTGTCCACCTTAACCTGCGCGACAAAACGTCCGTCGTCGGTATTGATCCAGTGCATATAGCCCTCCGAGTCGCCAACGACGATATACCCGTCGAACAGCACCGGCGACGTCAGGTTGCGGTGCAGCAGCTCGCTTTGGCGCCACAGGGTAACGCCGCCCTGGGTATCCAGCGCAATCAGGCGATCGTCCTGATCGACCAGGTAAATGCGGCCGCCTTCGACGATAAGATCGTTGACCGAACCGATTTCACGGCGCCAGATAATTTGCCCGGAACGCAGATCCAGCGCCGCCAGGTTGCCGTTATAGGCCAACGCGTAGACCACGTTATTGACCACCACCGGCGTCATGTTGACATCACCGAGACGCGCGATTTCCGTCGCGCCGCTCGGCTGGGAAATACGCTGCTGCCAGATCAGCTGGCCCTGGGTCATCATCACCGCGCTGACCCGGCCGTTATCGCCGCCGACGATGGCCGCGCCAAACGCCGGCGTAGGCGCCGATTCGCCGCGCAGGGTCAGCGGCGGCATATCGAGGTTAACCGTCCACTTCACGGCGCCGTCGGTTTCGTTAAGACCCTGCAGCATGCCGTTGCTGGTATGGACCAGCACCAGGCCGTCGCTGACCACCGGCGTCGACAAGGCTTCGCCCGCCACCTTGGCCTGCCAGGCGATGGTGCCGTCCTCGGCGTTCAGCGCATAGACCTGGGCCTTTTCGCTGCCGACGAAAACATGCCCGTTGGCCACGGCCAGGCCGCCGGATAACAGCGCGGGAAGATTACGCGACAGGAAGCCGGTCTTTTCCGACAGGTCCACCGACCAGATTTCCTTGCCGGTATCAATATCCATCGCGGTTACGGTACCGCGGCGGTCCGCGGCGAACACGCGGTTATCCTGCCAGGCGGGACGCAGGTTGGAGTAAAACTCGCCGGTACCATTACCGACCGAGCGGCTCCATACCTGGGTAGGCTGAAACTGATTGTCCACTTTCGGCAGCGGGGACATGGTCACCACATCTTCTTCACCGCTAAACCAGGAACAGCCGCTGAGCAAGGCAACGGAAATCAGACCTACGAAAAATGTTTTACGCAATTGCATGGGGTCCCTCTTAGCTGGACAGGTTATTCAGTTTCATGCGCAACAAGGCTTGTAATGCCTGAGGCGGGTTCGCTTTAAGCGCTTTATCGTACGCTTCACGCGCCGCTTGATTATTGCCTTTGATGACCTGCGCGTCGCCACGGGCATCTTCCACTAATGCCGACCAGCCGGCATGCGTTTCTTTTTCCAGGGTCTTCAGCGCGCCATCGACGTTTTTCGCCTCGATCTGGACACGCGCCAGACGAATGTTTATCAGCGCCTGCAGGTTTTCTTCATTGGTCTGGGTCAGCGCTTTTTGCAGCTGCTTTTCGGCGGCGGCGAAATTACCGTTATCCACATAAAAACGCGCCAGATCCATGGAGGTCAGGGCGCCATAATTATTGTTGTTGGCGTCGGCGAATTTCTGCGCTGCGTCGACGGCGGGCGGGGCGGCGTCGTGGGTCAGCGCCGTGTTCACCTGCTGCCATGACGCAGACGACGCCATCATGGCGTCATTTTGATGGTTATGCCAATAACGCCAGCCCACCAACGCGGCGATACCGATGACCACGCCGATAACCAGCGCTTTACCGTTATCCGCAAAGAACCGACTGAGCGCTTCGCGCTGTTCGTTTTCCGAGCTGTAGACTTCCACGTGGTCCTTCTCCTTAACCTAATATCGATGCCAGGCGCGCCGCGACATCGCTTTGCGCCAGCGTTTCCTGGTCGCCCGTGGCCAAATTCTTCATCACCACCTGTTGGGCGGCGACTTCGTCCTCACCGAGCACCAGGGCCAGGCGCGCGCCCCATTTGTCGGCCCGGCCGAACTGCTTCTTAAAATTACCGCCGCCGTAATTGGTCATTAACCGCAGGTCGGGCAAGGCGTCGCGGATTTGCTCCGCCAGCGCCATTGCCGCGCCCTGGGTCTCATTGCCGGAGGAAATGAGGTAGACATCCACCACCGCCCTGGGCTTGAACTGCGGGTTCGCTTCCCGCACCAGCAGCACCAGGCGCTCCAGCCCCATGGCAAACCCTACCGCCGGCGTGGCGCGCCCGCCCAGTTGCTCGACCAGCCCGTCGTAACGGCCGCCGGCGCAGACGGTGCCCTGCGCGCCAAGGCTGGTGGTGACCCATTCAAAAACGGTACGGTTATAATAATCCAGGCCGCGCACTAAACGCGGATTAACCGTATATGGGATACCGGCCCGCGCTAAAAGTTCACACAGGCCGTCAAAGTGTTCGCGCGACTCGTCGTCAAGGTAGTCGGTCAAGACCGGCGCATCGTTCAGCAAGGCCTGGATGCCGGCATTTTTGGAGTCAAGTACGCGCAGCGGATTGGTATGCATGCGCCGGCGGCAATCATCGTCCAGCGCCTCCTCATGCTGCTCGAGGAAAGCCACCAGCGCCTCGCGATACCGCGCGCGCGCGTCCAGCGAGCCGATGGAATTCAGTTCCAGCGCCACATGTCCGTCGATGCCCAGCGCCCGCCACCAGCGCGCGGTCAGCAAAATCAGCTCCGCATCGACATCCGGCCCCGCCAGGCCGAACACCTCGACGCCCAGCTGATGGAACTGGCGATAGCGGCCTTTTTGCGGGCGCTCATAGCGGAACATCGGGCCAATATACCACAACCGCTGTTCCTGGTTGTACAGCAAGCCGTGTTCAATCCCCGCGCGCACGCAGCCCGCCGTGCCTTCCGGGCGCAGCGTCAGGCTTTCGCCGTTGCGATCCTCGAAGGTGTACATCTCTTTTTCCACGACATCGGTTACCTCGCCGATGGCGCGCTTGAACAAGGGCGTCTGCTCAACGATGGGCAGGCGAATTTCGCTATAACCGTAACCGGCCAGGACGTTCTTAAGCGTGCCTTCAATGCGCTGCCAGACAGCCGTATCTTCCGGCAAATAGTCGTTCATGCCGCGAATGGCCTGGATGTTCTTTGCCATGTCGATTCTCTTCGGGTTTTGAGTTACTTATCAATCAAATTAACGGTAATGCGATTGCTTTCATCAAGCATTGCCGCCTTAGCGCGAATTTTAGCCTCGAGCTGATCTATCATCTGCTCGTTATCAAAACGATCCCGCTGGCGCACGCCGTCTTCATAGAAACCGCTTTTATTATGGCCGCCGGTAACGCCGATGGTCGAGACCAGGGCTTCGCCCGGACCGTTGACCACGCAGCCGATAATCGAGATGTCCATCGGCGTGACAATGTCCTCCAGGCGCTGTTCGAGGGCGTTGACGGTGCCGATGACATCAAACTCCTGCCGCGAGCAGGTCGGGCAGGCGATAAAATTGATGCCGCGCGCGCGGATGCGCAGGGACTTGAGGATATCGAATCCCACCTTCACTTCCTCAACCGGGTCGGCCGCCAGCGAGATACGCAGGGTGTCGCCGATGCCCTCGCTCAGCAGCATCCCCAGGCCGATGGCGGATTTCACCGAGCCGCTGCGCATGCCGCCCGCTTCGGTAATGCCCAGATGCAGGGGCTGCTCGATGCGCGCGGCCAGCAGGCGGTAGGACTGCACCGCCAGGAAAACGTCGGACGCCTTGACGCTGACCTTAAACTGGTCGAAATTCAGTTTTTCCAGGATATCCACATGGCGCATGGCCGATTCCAGCAGGGCCTCGGGCGTGGGTTCGCCATACTTTTCCTGGATATCCCGCTCCAGCGAGCCGGCGTTGACGCCGATGCGGATCGGGATGTTTTTATCGCGGGCGCAGTCCACCACCGAGCGGATGCGCGCCTCGCTGCCGATATTGCCGGGATTGATGCGCAGGCAATCGACGCCGTACTCCGCCACTTTCAGCGCGATGCGGTAATCAAAATGGATATCGGCCACCAGGGGAACATTGACCTGCTGCTTGATAAGCCGGAAAGCCTCCGCCGCATCCATGGTGGGTACGGAAACGCGCACGATATCGACGCCCACGCGCTCAAGCGCCTGGATTTGCTTCACCGTCGCCGCCACGTCGGTGGTGCGGGTATTGGTCATCGACTGCACGGCAATAGGCGCGCCGTCGCCGATGGGCACGTTGCCTACGTTAATCCGGGTCGATTTGCGGCGGTTAATGGGTGCTTTATTATGCATTATGTTCTCTCCATAATTGCCGAACAGAAGCTTAGTTAGCCGCTATTGTAAATCGGGCAACCTGGTTTGACCTGACATAACGGCTAAGATCAACCGGCTTGCCCTGGAACTCAATCTGTACCGCGGCCGGCGCGCCGATTTTCAATTTATAGGGGGCCTGACCCGCCAGGTTAAGCTTGCCGCCGCTGCGCTGGGTGCCGCTGAACAGCTTCTTGCCGCTGGCATCCGAGACTTCGAGCCAGCAATCCGCGGTAAAATTCATCACCAGTCCGCCGCCGGCGGTGGTGTCGGACGGCGCCGGCGCGGGCTGTGATTCAGCCGGGGCGGGCGTGGGGGCGGAGCTTGCCGCGCTGTTGGGGGCCGGCACGGCCGCGCCCTGGGGCGTGGCGGGCTGGGGCGTTGCTGGCTGCGCCGCGGCGGGCGACTGGGCTAGCGGCACCGAATGCGCTTCGCTCTCCGCAGGCTGGTCGGCGGGGGGTTGCCCCACCTCGTCGGTGGACGTATTGTCGCCGCCGTTCTGGGCGGCGGCGGTATTATCGCTATCCGCCCCCGTCGCAAGCCGGTTGGAGGACTGATCGGCCATATCGGTAATATCCTGCTGCTGCGCCTGGTGATTTTGCCACCACCACGCGCCGGTCAGGCCGATGACCACGAATAAAATCAGCCAGGTGAACCCCATCAGCCAGCCGTCCCGTTTTTTGCGGGTTTTCCCGAGGGAAAAACTCTGCATCGGAGCAACCTTCGAGGCCCGGATCGGCGCCTGTTTCGCCATCATCGGCAGGAGTTCTTCCTCAGAGACATGGACCAATCGGGCATAGGAGCGGATGTAGCCGCGTAAAAAGGTCGAGGCCAGGTTGGGGTTGGCTTTATCCTCTTCTATTTCCCTGACGGTAGTGACCTTCAGGCACAGGCGTTCCGCCACGGCCTGCTGGCTCAAACCCATTTGTTCACGGGCCTGACGCAGGCGTCCGCCTGTCGTCGTCGGTACTGCTTGATCTTGGAGGGCTTCAGTATTCATTAGCTAGGAACTGCTGGTACTGTTTAGATTGTGGAAAACTTCGCGCAAGCCGTGCGCCATAACGTTGTACGTCATTCTGGCGTCCCGCTAACGCAGCGAAACGAATCTGTAACCATAAACTTTCAGCGCTTGCCGGAAGAATATGCTGATAAACATCCAATAATAGTTGTGCTTTGTCGCCTTTCCCTTCACTGAATTGCCGGTCTGCTTCCGCCAGCAAAGGCACGCCTTTCTCCGGATCGTATTTTAGCGCGCGGCTGAGCAACGTCCGCGCCTCTTCTTTTTGGCCGGCCTTATAAAAGCAATAACCGGCGTTTTCCAGGCTGTCGGCAACCAGACCATAATCCGCCGCTTGCGCCGCGGCGGCAAACTGTTGTTGCGCCGGTACATACTGCCCTAAACTACATAAAAACGCACCGTAATTATTCAGAACAGTGGCGTTTTGCGGCGCCAGTTTCAGCGCCAGCCGGTAACGGCTGTCAGCGGCGTCGTTTTCACCGACCCGCTGCTCATAAAGCGCCATGCCCAGCTGCGTACGGTAATCGTCCGGCGCCGCTTTGACCGCCTTGGCGAGATTTTGCCGCGCCGCGTCAAGGTTATTGGCGGCCAGGTACTCCATGCCCAGCTGCAAACGCGTTTGCGCGGACTGGGCGGAAACATCGGTCGGCGGTTTTTCGCCGGCGCATCCATTCAATAAGGCAATAACCACTACTGCTGCTATCCCACTTAACCGCGTCAGCGTCATGCTTGTTCCCTTTATCCTGTTCTGTGAGCGTCCATGCCGTTAATCAAGGCGCGCGGACTCAATCCCGATGCCGTTTCCCGGCGTCAAACCGCCTTGACGTCGATCGGCTGGCCCGCCATACGCTTGCGCAGCGTTCTTTTGGTGCGATCGATGACGTCGCCGGCCAGCTGGCCGCAGGCGGCGTCGATATCGTCGCCCCGGGTCTTACGCACGATCGTGGTAAAACCATATTCCATTAATACTTTTGAAAACCGATCGATGCGGCTGTTGGAACTACGGCCGTAGGGCGCCCCGGGGAAGGGATTCCAGGGGATCAGGTTGATCTTGCACGGCGTGTCTTTCAGGCATTCCGCCAGTTGGTGGGCATGTTCAGTGCCGTCGTTGATATGATCCAGCATGACGTATTCCACCGTGACCCGTCCCTGGTTGGCATTGGATTTATCCAGGTAACGCCGCACCGAGCCGAGGAACGTTTCGATATTGTACTTTTTATTAATCGGCACGATTTCATCACGGATGGCATCGGTGGGCGCGTGCAGGGAAATAGCCAGCGCCACGTCAATCATTTCACCGAGCTTATCCAACGCCGGCACCACGCCCGAGGTCGACAGCGTCACCCGGCGCTTGGACAGGCCGAAGCCAAAATCGTCCATCATGATTTCCATTGCCGGCACCACATTGTTGAGGTTCAGCAGCGGTTCGCCCATGCCCATCATCACCACGTTGGTGATCGGACGCTGGCCGGTGACGCCGACGGCGCCGATAATCCTGGCGGCGCGCCATACCTGGCCGATAATTTCCGATACGCGCAGGTTGCGGTTGAACCCCTGCTGGCCCGTGGAGCAGAAAGTGCATTGCAGCGCGCAGCCCACCTGCGACGACACGCACAGGGTGGCGCGATCGTCTTCCGGGATATAGACCGTTTCCACCTGCTGGTCGCCGACCTTGATGGCCCATTTGATGGTGCCGTCGGTGGAGCGCTGCTCGGTCGCCACTTCGGGCGCGCGGATTTCGGTCAGCTCTTTTAACCTGGCGCGCAGATGTTTGTTGATGTCGGTCATCTGGTCGAAATCATCGCAGCAATAGTGATACATCCACTTCATCACCTGATCGGCGCGAAAGGGTTTTTCACCCAGGCCGGCGAAGAATTCCCGCATCTGCTGGCGGTTCATGTCCAGCAGGTTCAGTTTTTGATGGGCGGACGCGCCAGCCGGTGGCGCCGATGCGGGCGCGTCGGACAAGGCGTCCGAGACTGCCGCGGTGATAAGTTGTTCTGACATAATGTAGAAATGCCTCGTTATTACACGTTATGGCGTGGAAAAGATAAAAAAAGCCCCGGAGAGAGTGCGGACTAACTCCTCGTCAACTCCTGATCCGGGGCGCATTGGAAATAGATTTTAGCGCAGAGCCGCGCGGCTTAAAAGCATAAGCCCGGCTTTTTTATCGATAATGCGCGACGCTTAGCGTGTGCGCGGGCAGATTTCGTCATCACTGAAGAAATAAGCAATTTCCCGCGCGGCGGATTCCGCCGAGTCGGAACCATGCACCGCGTTTTCGGTAAAGCTGTCTGCGTAGTCGGCGCGCAGGGTGCCGGCCAGGGCGTTGGCCGGGTTGGTGGCGCCCATGATGTCGCGGTGACGGTGCACGGCGTTTTCACTTTCCAGTACCTGGACCATAACCGGTCCGGAGATCATAAAACCCACCAGTCCATCAAAGAAGGGTTTGCCCTGGTGCTCGGCGTAAAAACCTTCAGCCTGTTCGCGGGTAAGGTGCAACATTTTTGCTGCAACCAGAGTAAAACCGGCGCTTTCATAACGGTTAAAAATCGCGCCAATGGCATTCTTTGCCACCGCATTGGGTTTTAAGATGGATAAAGTACGTTCTATCGACATTATGACCTCTATGTTACACAGCAATGGAAGACCGGGTTAATCAGTTGTTATGCCGGCCTGTTTAAGTGGCGCAGATTATAGGGATCGGACAGCCGCTTGCCTACCAGAAATGCAACATTCCATTAAAAAAAATGCAGCTTATTCCCTACTTTTCAAGGGGCTATTCTATTTTCCATAAATAAAAAATAAATTCTAGCGTAATTTTCATCCAACCGGCGAGATTGTCCCGCCGGGACGCCGACGTGGGCTAAGTGCTTGAGGCCGACGCAATTTATGCGCAGGACGTTAACATTATCATCGGGACGAAAACGCGTCCTATCCGTCATTTTCCGCGTTTAGGCCGTGCAAAGCCGGTTTCGGCGCCGGCATGCGGATAACGGCGGCGGCCAGCGCCGTCTTCCTCTTGTCCGGCGCGGAAAAATCGCTGACAATGCCGGTTATCTTACCGCTGCGCGGCGGGCGCCTCTGCGCCCGCCGGGCCGTTACCGGAGAGCCCGCATGAATTCATCCCTGTTTGTTGCCCCAGACTGGCTGGCCGAGCGCCTGGACGATCCCGAGGTAAGGGTTATCGATGCCCGTATGCTGCCGCCAGGCTACCAGGGGCCGCGCGACCTTTATCAGGAGTATCTCGACGGACATTTGCCGGGGGCGGTTTTTTTTGATGTGGAAGCCCTCTCGGACAACGCCAGCCCCCTGCCCCATATGCTGCCGCGCCCGGAGGATTTTGCCCGCGACATGGCGCAGTTGGGCATCAGCGATGACCAGCACCTGGTGATTTACGACGACGGCTCGCTGTTTTCCGCGCCCAGGGTATGGTGGATGCTGCGTATTGCCGGCGTCGGACAGGTGTCGTTGCTGGCGGGCGGACTGGCGGGGTGGCGGCAGGCCGGCCTGCCGCTGGCGCAGGGTCCGGTGCCCGCGGCGCCGGGCGTCTTTACGGGCCGGTTTGCCGCGGACAAAGTCCGGGATATAGCCCAGATGCGGCGCCTCATCGCCGGACGGTCGGCGCAGATTGTCGATGCCCGCCCCGCCGCCCGCTTCAGCGGACAGGCGCCTGAACCGCGTCCCGGCCTGCGCATGGGCCATATCCCCGGCAGCGTCAATGTGCCCTGGAACACGCTGGTGGCGGACGGGCGGTTAAAATCCGCTGACGCGCTGCGGGCGCTGTTCGCCGATGCGGGGGTGGATTTGCGCCGGCCGCTGGTGGCCAGCTGCGGGTCCGGTGTTACCGCCGCGGTGGTGGTGCTGGCGCTGACGGCCCTGGGGGTGGAGGATGTGGCGCTGTACGACGGGTCCTGGAGCGAATGGGGCGGTCGGGACGATGTCCCCGTCGCCGACTGAGTTGGCGTGACGTCCGAAACGGGCATGGCGGGCAGGAAGAATAACGCGTAGCGCGCCGGCAGTGTTTTGCCGTCACAGGCGGCGCCCCCGGCGCGGGCGCGGGGACGCGATGTCAATGTTTGCCGCTGTCGCGCACGGTGCGCAGCCAACTGCCCCATTTGCGCTCGTAAAACGGCGTAATATGATGGATAAAGTAGTGGCTGATGCCCGGTTCCTCCTGTCCGACCAGGCAGATATCCACCGGCTCCTCGTCCGGCGCGGTATCGGTGGCAACCCGCCCCACCGCCTGGATGGTCGCTTCCTCATCGCCCTCGCACTCCAGCCCAATCAGCCAGTGCGGCTTCTCCTGCGGGGAGTCCTGCACCTGGACGACAAACGCCCGGCGCACCTGCTTGATATCCGCGAATAGCCGGGTGAGCGAGTCGATCATCTGCGCGGGTTTTTCCGCCGGATCGCTTAGCGTAATACGCATTTCGCCCTCCAGGATCTCCCGCTCGGTCAAGGCGTCGCCTTCATTCATCATAAGGGCGGTAATTTCATCCGGCCCGAAGGCTTTGCCGTACGGCAGCTTAGGGTTCAGGAACAGCTCCGCGCCGGCGGTCATGGCAAACAGGGTGCGGGCGGGCAGCGCCAGGAACGGCTGGGTCTGGCTCACGGCCTGTTGCAGTGCGTCAAGTGAGGTAAAAAAAGGAATGGCGGTGGTGCCGTCCGGTTTTTCCCAGTGCTGCAAATTGACCGGCTGTTCCCCGTCGTGGCGGGCGGCGCCGGCAATCCAGCCGTCCCCCGCGTCGCCGAGGACATACACCGTGGATTCCAGCAACAGGCTGAAAAAGGCCGGACGATGGGCCGGCTCGTTGGCCGCCAGCGCCAGCGCCTGTTCCAGCGCATTATCGAGGGATGCTTTCATGACGTATTTCCTGCAATCACGTCCCGGCCGCCGGCAGGGTCACCGCACGGCGGCCAGGGAAAACCAAAGCGACAGCATAACCGGCCTCAGGGCCGCCGGTGTGCCGCCAAATGCCCTATTATTCCGCCGCCTGGGCCAGCAACAGGTTGGCCAGGGTGCGGACGCCCAGTCCGGTGGCGCCGGCCGACCACTGGTCCACGGCGCTCTTGCGATAGGTCGCGGAACAGTCGATATGCAGCCAGCCCTGACGGTAGTTTTCGACAAAGTGCGACAGGAACGCCGCGGCGGTGCTGGCGCCGGCGCTATGCGCCGCGCCCGCCACGTTGCTCAGGTCGGCGAAATTGGACGGCAGCTGCGCGCGATGGAACTCCGCCAGCGGCAGGCGCCAGAACGGTTCGTTTTCCGCCGCCGCGCTCTCCAGCAACGATTGGGCCAGGACATCGTCAAAGCTGAATAAGGCGTGGAAATCATTGCCCAGCGCGGTCTTGGCGGCGCCGGTCAGCGTGGCGCAGTCGATGATAATGCGCGGTTTTTTCGCCGACGCGTCGATCAGGCCGTCCGCCAGCACCAGCCGCCCCTCGGCGTCGGTATTCATCACCTCGACGCTCTTACCGTTACGATAGCGGATGATATCGCCTAACTTGAAGGCGTTGCCGCTGACCATATTATCGGCGCAGCACAGATAAAGACGCACGCGCTGTTTCAGGCCGCGGGCGATGGCCAGCGCCAGCGCGCCGGTCACCGTGGCCGCGCCGCCCATATCGGACTTCATCGAATCCATAAAGCTGCTGCCTTTCAGGCTATAGCCGCCGGTATCGAAGGTAATGCCTTTCCCCACCAGGCAGGCCAGCACCGGCGCGTCGGGATTGCCGCCCGGGTTATAGTCCAGCGACAGCAGCACCGGCTGGCGATCGGAACCACGGCCGACGGTGTGCAAGCCCATATAGTTTTTGTCGCGCAAATCCTCGGCCTTGGTGATCTTATAGCTGATGTCGTCGCAGGCGACGGAGCACATGATATCCACCGCGCGCTGCGCCAGCTGTTCCGGCCCCAGCTCTTCCGCCGGGGTATTAATGGTGTGGCGTACCCAGTCGATGATCTTCAGCCGGTTATCCAGCTCCAGCCTGGCCGCGGCGTCAAGCTCGGGCCAGGATACCTCGCGCTGTCCCTTCGGCCCGCGATAGCCTTGCCAAAAGGACCAGCAGCCCTCGAGGTCCCAGAGTTCGCCGTCGAGGCGCACATGCCTGACGCCCTGCCCGTCGATTTTGCGCGCCGCGCGCTGGATCGCCGCCAGACGGTTTTCACCCGTCAGGTGGATGGTCATGCCGCGATCGTTCACGCTCAGCAGCGCTTTTTCGCCCCAGCGGGCGTCGGCGGGGGTGGTTGCCAGCATCACCGGCATCGCTTCGGTTGTCATAACCAGGCTCCTAGAGTTTTTATGTTTAATCCCATGCCGTGCGTATCCCGCGCGGTGACGGTTAATCGTGATTTGACAGGATATTACCTGAAAGGGCGGACGTTATCACCGGCCAGGATGACCAGCCGGGATGACAAGGAGATGACAGGAGCCGCTTAGCGGCGGACCCAGTCGGCGCCGCTGCGCTGCGCGCCCTGTTTGTACATGCCCCACTGCGGCGAAAGCTCACGCAGGCGGCCGATGGCCTGATGCACCACCTGGATGGCGTAGTCGATCTCTTCCGCGGTGGTATAACGCCCGAGCGAAAAACGAATGGAGCTGTGGGCCAGCTCGTCTTCCACGCCCAGGGCGCGTAGCACGTAGGACGGCTCCAGGCTGGCGGACGTGCAGGCGGACCCGGACGACACCGCCAGATCCTTTAACGCCATGATAAGCGATTCGCCATCCACGTAGTTAAAACCGACGTTAAGAATATTTGGCGCGCCCTGCGCCAGGTCGCCATTGAGATAGATTTCCTCGATATCCTTCAGCCCCTGCCACAAGCGGTCGCGCAGAGCCCGCAGGCGAGGCGTTTCGGTAGCCATTTCTTCTTTGGCGATGCGGTAGGCCTCGCCCATGCCGACAATCTGGTGCACCGGCAACGTGCCGGAACGCATGCCGCGCTCATGGCCGCCGCCATGCATCTGGGCGTCAATGCGTACCCGCGGCTTACGGCAAACATACAGCGCGCCGATGCCTTTCGGCCCATAAATTTTATGGCCGGAAAAAGACATCAGATCAACGTGCAGTTGGCTGAGATCGATAGGCAGCTTGCCGACGCTCTGGGTGGCGTCCACATGCAGCAGTATGCCGCGGCTGCGGCACAACTCGCCGAGCGCGGCGATATCCTGTATCACGCCGATTTCGTTGTTGACGTGCATGATGGACACCAGGATGGTGTCGGCGCGCATGGCGTCCTGCACCTGTTGCAGCAGAATAATACCGTTGCGCTGCGGCGCCAGGTAAGTGACCTCGAAACCCTCGCGCTCAAGCTCGGCGCAGGTATCAAGCACGGCTTTGTGTTCGGTTTGACTGGTGATGATATGGCGGCCTTTCCCTTGGTGAAAGGTGGCCGCGCCTTTGATCGCCAGGTTATCGGATTCTGTCGCGCCGGAGGTAAACACGATTTCGCGCGGGTCGGCGCCCACCAGCTCGGCTATCTGGTTGCGCGCAATGTCCACCGCTTCTTCGGCCTGCCAGCCAAAACGGTGCGAGCGGGAAGCGGGATTGCCGAAAGTACCGTCCATGGTGAGATACTGCATCATTTTTTCAGCCACACGCGGATCGGCTGGCGTGGTGGCGGAATAATCCAGGTAGATCGGTAGTTTCATTGCTCATATGCCCCTGAAACACTGCGTATATCGCAGCCGTCGTATTTCTGCTTATGCGCGCAGATTAACGTTAATGGTTTCCTGTATACGTCCGTTGGCGGTAGCGGTGCGGCGGATATCGTTGTTTTGCCGATCGGCCACGTCCAGGACTTCTTCGTTATTGACCAGTTCGGCCAGAGAGATATTATTGAGGAAATCACTGATGCGCACGCTGAGATCGCGCCACAGGGTGTGGGTCAGGCAGCGTTCGCCGTTTTGACAGGCTTCTTTTCCCTGGCAACGGGTGGCGTCGACGGATTCATCGACCGCGGTGATAATGGCGCCGACGGCAATCTGATCCGCCGCCTTGCCCAACAGATAACCGCCGCCCGGTCCGCGCACGCTGGCCACCAGGTCATGCTTGCGCAAGCGGGAAAACAGCTGTTCGAGATAAGAGAGGGAAATGCCCTGGCGTTCGGAAATTTCAGCGAGGGGAACTGGCCCCTCGTTGGAATGCAGCGCAACGTCGAGCATGGCGGTAACCGCATAACGGCCTTTGGATGTCAGTCTCATAATGGTGGTCCCGGTGGGTGAAATATCGTAAAAGTCTGCCATTCCTGACTAATTTAGTCAACTATTTAACCAACCGTTTTACTCAAGTATTCCCGTCCGATATCACAGTGTCCCGTCATGAGACCTATGCTGTTGCTCGATGGAGGTCAGGATGCCGCGCAATATATGCAGCTCCTGGCTTTCCGGCCGGGCGCGGGCAAACAGGCGGCGCAGCTTGTTCATCACCTGCCCCGGATGCGCCTTGCGGATAAAACCGGTCTGGTCCAGCACCTGCTCCAGATGCTGGTAAAACCGTTCCAGCTCATCCACCAGCGGGTAAGGCGACGGTTCGTGGTTTTCCGGCACGCCGGCCTGCTGGCGCTCGAGAAAGGCAATGCGCACCTCATAGGCCAGGATCTGCACCGCCATCGCCAGGTTTAAGGAACTGTACTCCGGATTGGCCGGGATCTGCACATGAAAATGGCATTTTTGCAGTTCGTCGTTGGTCAGGCCGACGCGTTCGCGGCCAAACAGCAGCGCCACGGGCGCATGCTCGCCTTCCTGCACGCATTTCACGCCGCATTCGCGCGGCTCCAGCATCGGCCAGGGCAAGGTGCGCGAGCGGGCGCTGGTGCCGACTACCAGGCTGCAGCCGGCCAGGGCCTCGTCCAGGGTATCGACGAGGGTGGCGTTGCCGATGATGTCGCTGGCGCCGGCCGACAGGGCAATGGCCTGCGAATCGGGTTTCGTCAGCGGATTGACCAGATACAGGTTGCTTAATCCCATGGTTTTCATGGCCCGGGCGGCGGAACCGATATTGCCGGTGTGGGAAGTTTCAACCAGGACGACGCGGATATTGTGCAGCATAGACTTTCAAGGCAAAGGAATTATGGTCAATAGTTTATCACAGCCGTAGGCATATTGCTGGCGCTCTGCTATAATCTGCGCCGTTTTAGTTCTTTAACATCTTAGTGGACGATATCCATGCATCCGATGCTCAACATCGCCATTCGCGCTGCGCGAAAGGCGGGTAATTTAATTGCCAAACATTATGAAACCCCCGATGCCGTCGAAGCCAGCCAGAAAGGCGATAATGACTTCGTGACCAACGTCGATCGCGAGGCGGAACGTTTAATCATCGAAGTTATCCGCAAATCTTATCCCCAGCACACCATCATCAGTGAAGAATGCGGCGAACTGGCAGGCGAAGACCCCGATGTACAATGGATTATCGACCCACTGGATGGCACCACCAATTTCATCAAGCACCTCCCGCATTTCGCCGTGTCCATCGCCGTGCGCATTAAAGGCCGCACCGAAGTGGCCGTGGTCTACGATCCCATGCGCAACGAACTGTTCACCTCCACTCGCGGCCAGGGCACCCAGCTGAACGGCTATCGCCTGCGCGGCAGCACCTCCCGCGATTTGGAAGGGGCGATCATCGCCACCGGTTTCCCGTTTAAGCTAAAACAGCACTCCGCCACCTATATGAACCTTGTCGGCAAGCTGTTCAAGCAATGCGCCGATTTCCGTCGCAGCGGTTCCGCCGCGCTGGATCTGGCCTATGTGGCGGCCGGCCGGGTAGACGGTTTTTTTGAAATCGGCCTGAAACCCTGGGACTACGCCGGCGGCGAGCTGCTGGTGCGTGAAGCCGGCGGCCTGGTCACCGATTTTGTCGGCGGCCATAACCATCTGGTCTCCGGTAACCTGGTGGCGGGCAACCCGCGCGTGGTCAAGGCCATGCTGGGCGCGATGCGCGAAGAACTGAGCGATGCGTTAAGGCGTTAAGCGCCATCAGCTTCACTGGCTGAAAGGCCGGATGCCGATCGTTGGCGCATAGTGCGCGCCGGCGAAGAGTACCGCGCCGGCAACGATCAGCGCCATGCCGCCGGCGAGGGATAATGCCGCCCAGGCGGCAGCGCGCGCAGCGCCGCCTGCGTGCCTGCGAGTCAGGTGTTCGGCATAACGGCGCCCGAAAAATACCAGCAGCGATACCAGCAACAACGTCAGCGACGTCCCCGCCGCCATCACCAGCGCCGACAGCACACCCCACAGATAAACCCCCAGCACCTTGGCAAACAGCAGCACCATTACCGCCCCGGAACAGGGACGCACGCCCATGGCCAGCACCACCGCCAGCCGGGTACGCCAGCCCTCCGCAGAGACCAGCTCCTCATCGCCGGGCAGATGGCGGTGGCAGCAGCCGCCATGATGGTGATGATCGCCCGGCCCGCCGCTCCCGGAAGGCAAATAAGTCAGCCGGGGATAACACGCCAGCGGCAGGGCCCGCCCGCGGGTAGCGTAGCGCCGGCTCAGCGTCCGCCATAGCCGCAGGGCCGCCCGGCGGCACAGCAGTACGCCCGCCAGGATCATCAGCAGATAACCGGCCCGCTCCAGCCACGCTTCGCTCAGATGCAGAATCCCGGAAGAGAGCCGCAGCGCCACCAGCACCAGCGTCACCAGCGCAATCGCCATGGCGCCCTGCAGCAGCGAGGCCGCAAGCGTCATCGTCAGGCTGAGTTTTAAGCGCGCGGGATGGGTGGAAAGATACGTGGTGATAACCACCTTGCCATGTCCCGGGCCGACCGCGTGCAGTATGCCGTAGGTTAGGCTGAACAGCAGCAGGGCGCCGCCGTATCGCCCGGGATCACGCTGCACCTGCTGCATCAGCTGGGCCAGCTGCTGATGCAACTGACGCTGCCACTCGATGCTTAGCGTCATGATGTTGGCCCAGTGCAACGATATCCAGCCCAGCGCGCCCAGCAACGCCAGCAAAAACAACCAGAACGGCCACAGGCTGAACCAGGGATTGGCCGCGGGCCCCGGCGCTTGGCCGGTTCGCATCCTTAATGACATTGCAGCGTCACCCGCTGGGCAAACTGTTTGCCCAGCGCCATATCGACGTCCGGCGCCGCCGCTTTATCCAGCGACAGCGCATAGCGCTGCAGCGCCGCGTTGGGGGCGGGGGTCATCAGGTCGATGGCGCACCGCGCGGCCAAGTCCGGCGGCAGGCTGACGGCGTGTTTATCCGCATAGGTCATATCGACAAAATAGGTAGGATCAAAGGTGGAAAACACGATGGGCGCCCCTTTCAGCTCCGGCGGATGCGCCAGCGGCAGCACAAATACCAGCCGCGCCTTGAGTCCATTGCGCTCCAGATGATATTCCGTGGGCAGGTTTTCAAATTTCACCGCCTTGCCGTCCCGGTACACTTCCGTGAAATAGTGCTGGCCCAGCACATTGGCCATAATCTGCGCCGCCAGCTTTTTCCAGATCACCGAATCCGGTTTGGCGTCGCCGGCGTCATAAAATACATCGGCTGAGGTGATCTCATCCATGGTCCAGGTCATCTTCAGCCCGGTAAGCCGCTCGTCTTGCGCCAGGATGTCTGTTTTCATATCGATAAAACTATGTGGATGAGCATATACCGGCCGGCAAAAACCACCGGCGACGGCCAGAAACAATCCGAGGGGCAATCGCCGGCATGGCGTATTACCCCTGTCTTTACCCATGTTGCCACATAACATTTTGCCGTCCTGTTATTCCCCGGGAAGATGCTAGCGGAAATCCGGAACGCGCCGCAAGACATTTTCGGTCAACTTTGCATAACCGGCGGAACGATTAGGAAGGCTAAAGTGTGACCGGGCTTAAAGCCCGCAAACAAAATAGGCTGTAATCTCACTTAGGGAAATTGTTTCGCTATTATTAGCTGTATTCCTTAACGTAAGGGCATCACATCTATGAGCCTGAACACCCCAGAGGTGCCAGCGCTTTCAGGTCCACAACGCCGTAGCCATTTGCTTTTGATGCTTTTTGCGCCCGTGCCGTCATTGTCATTGGCCGCCCTGGCCCGTTATAACGGCGAGGATTTGCCCACGACACGGCGCGATCTGGCTCATATAGAGAGCGAGATCCGACGCATATACCATCTTCAGCTGATTGCGCATCATGACGGCAGCTACCGGATCGAAGGCACAATCCTGAACCAGCGCCTATGCCTGATAGAAGGCATGCGCCGGGCCTTACGCCTGTGCGCGGACAAAGTAACCCGCTATTTCCTGCCGTTGCAGGAACAGCTCTGGTCCCAGGCTCCCGCCGCTTTTCAGGCAAGCGCGCTACAAATAGACGAACTGGTTGAGCGGTTCACGGTGCTTATCGATCGCCCCGCCGCCCCGTATGACCGGGCTTTTCTCGCGATTTATCTGCGCTATATCCTTTGTCAGTGCCCGTTGGCCGATCATCCTGAATTCAACCAGCATCAGCAGCAGTGGCTGCGGCAAAAAGCCGAGTATGCCGCCGTGACGGACATGTTCCGCCATTGGCCGGTCCCTCCCGCCGAACTATTGTGCCTGACGCTCCTGTCGCGGATGCTGAAAACCCCGCACCGCGCCCGTTCGCCTTCCGGCGAGGACCGGCAGTTACTGCACGAGGTGGAGGAACTGGTCAAACGCTTCGAGCAACTGGCCGGCATGAGTTTCAATGAGCCGGAAATGCTGGCTGGCCAGCTGTTTTCACATCTCAGCGCGGCCCTGGAACGCTGTCATTTTCACGTGGGCATCGACAACAGCCTGCAAATGGAGGTGGAGGAGAAATACCCGCGGCTGCTGCGCACCGCCAAGACGGCGGTTATGCCGTTTGAGGCCGCCTATCGCATTCGTTTTTCACGCGAAGAGATGGGATTGATTGCGGTCATTTTTGGCGCCTGGCTGATGCAGGACAATGATTTGCAGGAAAAACAGGTGGTGATCCTGACCAAAAGCGGCGGCGAGCAGGAGAAGTTGCTGGAGCTGCAGATTCGCGAGTTAACCCTGCTGCCCCTGAATATTAAATTCCAGGCGCTGGCGGAATTCCAGGCGCAAGGCGCGCCGAAAAACACCGTTCTGGTGGTGACCTCGTTCGCCATGCCGCTGCCGCTGTTTTCCCCGCCGTTGATGCTGGTGCGCCTGCCGCTGGCGCAAAGCCAGCAAGAGCGCATCCGCCAGCTTTTGGAAACCCCGGGCACGGCCGGCAACTGCTGAGACAGATTCACACCGAACGCAAAGCAGACGCGTTAAAGGGAATGCGTGCCGATGGGGGGCCGAATCGGGCGTGGTTTTCACGCCCGCCCGGGCGCCCCATGGCACGATAGGCCCGCCAACACGATATTCAAACCAGACGTATCAACGTGAGCGCGGGCCTGGGGGGCTATCAGGCATAAACCGGATAGCGCGCGCAGATATCCAGCACTTTCTTTTTAGTGCGCTCGATAACCGCTTCGTCATGGATGCTGTCCAGAATATCGCAAATCCAGCCGGCCAGCTCGCGCACCTCCTGCTCGCCGAAACCGCGCCGGGTGACCGCCGGCGTGCCGATACGGATACCGGAGGTGACAAACGGACTTTTAGGATCGTTTGGCACGGCGTTCTTGTTCACGGTGATATTCGCCCGTCCGAGCGCGGCATCGGCTTCTTTACCGGTCAGGTTTTTGTCCACCAGGTCCAGCAGGAACAGATGGTTATCGGTACCGCCGGAAACAATGTTGTAGCCGCGTTCCAGGAACACCGCCACCATGGCCTTGGCGTTCTTCGCCACCTGCTGCTGGTAAATACGGAACGCCGGCTCCATCGCTTCTTTCAGCGCCACCGCCTTGCCGGCGATCACATGCATCAACGGCCCGCCCTGCCCGCCCGGGAAAACGGCGGAATTGAGCTTCTTATACAGTTCTTCGCTGCCGCCCTTGGCCAGGATCAGGCCGCCGCGCGGACCGGCCAGGGTTTTATGGGTCGTGGTGGTCACCACATGCGCGTGAGGCACCGGGTTCGGATAGACATCGGCGGCGACCAGGCCGGCCACATGGGCCATGTCGACAAACAGGTAAGCGCCCACTTTATCGGCGATTTCACGCATCTTAGCCCAATCGACAATACCGGAATAGGCGGAAAAACCGCCGATAATCATCTTCGGCTTATGCGTTTCGGCCAATTGCGCCAGCTCCGCGTAATCGATATGGCCGCTCTCATCAATGCCGTAAGGAATGATGTTATACAGTTTGCCGGAAAAGTTAACCGGCGAACCATGGGTCAGGTGACCGCCGTGGGCCAGGTTCATGCCCAGCACCGTATCGCCGGGCTGCAACAGCGCGGTATAGACGGCAAAGTTGGCCTGCGAGCCGGAATGCGGCTGCACGTTGGCATAATCGGCGCCGAACAGCTCCTTGGCGCGATCGATGGCCAACTGCTCGACGATATCGACAAATTCGCAGCCGCCGTAATAACGCTTGCCCGGATAACCTTCGGCATATTTATTGGTCAACTGGGAGCCTTGAGCCTGCATGACGCGCGGACTGGTGTAGTTTTCCGAGGCAATCAGTTCAATGTGCTCTTCCTGGCGCACCACTTCCTGCTCCATTGCCTGCCATAATTCGGCATCATAATCTGCAATGTTCATATCACGCTTTAACATCCGCTTCTCCTGGCTCAGCTGGCATCGCTGTGGGGTGAAAAAAAAGATTGTAAGAATCCGTTGACGCTATGGCGATAGTGTAAACTTTTTTGCCCCTGCTCCGATAGGGCCCGCGCTGGTTTTTAAGCAAACGATTCCGTCGCCGCGCGCCCATAAGGGCGGGCACGCGCGGGTCGCAAGGGGATTGGGATTTTTTTTCATGCCGGCGGGGAATTTTTTCATGACCACGGGACTCCCCGCCCAGCGGTATATGCCGCGGGCGCGGGAATAACGGCGGGCGTCAGATCGCTTCTTCGTCCTGCTCGCCGGTGCGGATACGCACAACGCGCGCAACGTCGAAAACAAAGATTTTACCGTCGCCGATTTTACCGGTCTGGGCGGTATGCATGATGGTATCGACGCAGCTGTCGACGATATCATCGGCCACCACCAGCTCGATTTTTACCTTGGGCAAAAAATCCACCATATATTCCGCGCCGCGATAAAGCTCGGTATGGCCTTTCTGGCGCCCGAAACCTTTCACCTCGGTGACGGTCATGCCGGTGATGCCGACTTCCGCCAACGCCTCGCGCACATCGTCCAGTTTGAACGGTTTGATAATTGCATCGATTTTTTTCATCGTAAAACCTTTTTCAGGCAGCCCGGCGACGCCGGCCGCGCAGCATGGATAAAAAGAGAGCCAACTTAGGCTTTAAAGTCGTTAGCGTCCAGCTCGTGACGAGACAAAAGCTTATAAAATTCAGTGCGGTTACGTCCGGCCATACGCGCCGCCTGAGTAACGTTACCTTTGGTGATCTGCAATAATTTACGCAGATAATGTAATTCAAATTGCAATCTGGCCTCAACAAACGTCGGCAAGACGGTATTTTCCCCCTCCAGCGCCTGCTCCACCAGCGCTTCGCTGATGACCGGGGCCGACGTCAGGGCCACACACTGTTCTATCACGTTAACCAGCTGACGTACATTGCCAGGCCAACTGGCCGCCATCAGCCGTTTCATGGCATCGGTGGAAAAGCTGCGTACAAACGGCTTATGGCGCAGCGCCGCCGCCCGCAGCAAATGATTGGCCAGCACCGGGATATCCTCGGCACGCTCATGCAGCGCCGGCAATTTCAGGCTGACCACATTCAGGCGGTAATACAAATCTTCGCGAAACCCGCCTGCGGCCATCACCTTGGGCAGATCGCGGTGGGTGGCGGAAATGATCCTGACGTCGATATCCACATCCCAATTGCTGCCCAGCGGGCGAACTTTGCGCTCCTGCAGGACGCGCAACAGCTTGACCTGCAAGGATAGCGGCATATCGCCAATCTCGTCCAGGAACAGCGTCCCGCCCGCGGCCGCCTGGAACAAACCCTCCCGGCTGCTCACCGCGCCGGTAAACGCCCCTTTGGCATGCCCGAACAGCTCCGACTCCAGCAACTGCTCCGGCAACGCGCCGCAGTTAATGGCGATAAAAGGATGTTTGGCGCGGGGGCTGGCGGCATGGATCGCCTGCGCCAGGATCTCCTTGCCGGTGCCGCTCTGGCCGTTAATCAGCACGCTGACATCCGACTGCGCCACCATTTTAGCCTGCTCCAGCAGCCGCAGCATGAGGGGACTGCGGGTGACGATTGACTCGCGCCAGCTGTCGTCGCCCGCCGGCATCGACAGTTGCAGGGCATGATCGATAGCCTGGTATAAGGCATCCCTGTCGACGGGTTTGGTCAGGAAACTGAACACGCCTTTTTGCGTGGCGGCTACCGCATCGGGTATGGAACCATGGGCGGTCAGGATGATCACCGGCATGCCGGGCTGATGGCGCTGGATCTCGCCGAACAGCGCCAGCCCGTCCATTTCGTCCATGCGCAGATCGCTTATCACCAGATCGATTTTTTCCCGCGCCAGCACGCGCAGGGCGTCCTGGCCGCTTTCGGCGGTGGTGACGGTAAATCCTTCGCTGGTCAGGCGCATGCCCAGCAGTTTCAGCAGGCTGGTATCATCGTCGACCAATAATAAATGGGCGGTTTGATGTTGGCTCATTATTTACCGGTTCCCTGTTGTGGTCCGGCGGCGCCATGGCCCGCGGCGGCGTCCGGCGCGTCGTTATCGTCGTTGTCGGGCATATCCGGCGACAGCTGCTTGCGGGAGGATAACCGCTGCTCGATTTCCGTCAGGTTTTGCAGTTTGCGGGTGGTCACGTCCAGCTTACGCTGCAGCTCCATCTGCTGGATGCGCAGCATGTCTATCTGGCTGGCGCTGGTTTCCTGCTGCCGCTGGCTGCGGCTGCGCTCCTCCGCCAGCATCAGGCGCAGCGCCTGTTGCTGGCGCCACATTTTAAACAGCGGATAGATCGTCGCGGGAAATTGGGAACGGAATTCCAACAGGTGCTGATAAGACTCGCGCCGTTCAATCACGCTGATGCCGGCTGAATTGAGCAAAATACTCTGCCTGAAGGCGTCATGCCAGGTCTCGCCCGACTGATGCCCGGCTTCGGCGCGCGCCTGGGTGGGCGTTATGCGTTCGGCGCACTGCATGGCGCGCAGCCAGTACCCGGGGTCGGCCAGGGTGGATTCTGCGTCGGTTTGCCAGAGTTCGTTGCATTCGGCGGCGAAACGGTTCGGCGGCGAGACCTGCTGCACCTGGGCCGTGGAAGAGCCGGCCACATCGCGGTGAGCGGGATAACCATGGCATCCCGCCAGCAGCACGGGCAGCAGGCATACCGGCCTGAACAGCCCGCGTATTGATGCCGGCGGCAAGGAAAAGCGAATCAGGCGATTAAAGCTTAGCGTCAATCTGCCCATCGCCGGTGCGGTACGTAACATCATTATTATTCATTCTCGGCGGTTAAGGGTAATTCTATCCGAAAGCAGACCCCGGCATACTCCACCGTCACCAGGTTAAGCTCGCCGTTCATCCTGCGGATACAATCACGCGCGATGCTTAATCCCAGGCCGCTGCCTTTAACCGCGCCCTTGCGTTGAACGCGGCCCTGGTAAAACGGCTCGAAAATCATGGTTTGCTCCGCCGGCATGATCGGCTCTCCGCTGTTGGCGATGTCCAGGATAAGGCGACCGGACGAAGTGCGGCTGCGGATCCAAATGTTACCGGATTCCGGGCCATAGTGCACCGCATTGGAGTAGAGATTGTCCAGCACGCGCATTAACAGCACCGGCTGCGCCCTGACGCGTTCGCACTCCAGCGCCACCAGGGTATGGATGTCCTTGGCGCGGGCCGGCAGGCTATGGGCGGTAATAACCCGCTCGATCATGGCGCCGAGAGCGATATCTTCATAGTCCGCCGGACTGTCGGCCAGTTTGCGATTGTAGTCGAGCAGCTGTTCGATCAGTAGTTGCAAGTGACGGCTGCTGCTGTCCAGGATGGCCACCACGTCCTGCTGATCCGGCGTCAGCGGACCGGCCACCTCGTCCGCCAGCAGCGCCGTGCCCTCGCGCAGGCTGGCCAGGGGCGTTTTCAGTTCATGGGAGATATGGCGTAAAAACTCATGGCGCTGGGATTCCAGCCAGGACAATCGTTCGTTAAGCCATAAAATGCGCTGCGCCAGCGACTGGATTTCACGCGGGCCGGTAAAAGAGACCCAATCGTCCAGGGGCCGTCCCTGCCCAAGCCGGTTAATCATTTTTTCGACCCTTTTCACCGGACCGATAATCATGCGGGTAAAGAGGATCACCAGCACCAGGCTAAACATAAACAGCAGCAGTGCCTGCCAGCCGAAAAAACGGCCGCGCTCGGCGATGGCCCGCTGCAATTGCTGGCCGCGGGTAAAAATATCATTGCGCGTGGCCTGCACCATATCATTGTTGGCATGGGAAAAATCCCTCAGCAAGGCGGACGCCTGCGCATTCGGTCCGCTGTTTTCGCATTGAATGGCGGCGAGCTGGTCCAGTAGCTGGGTAAGCCGCTGATAATAGCGTTGATCGGGCAGCATGCCGGCGCGGACGTTGAGGATTTGGGTATATTGCCGTCGCTGGTTTTGGTAAAGGGTGACCAGGGTTTCATCGTCGAGCACGCAATACTGGCGATAGCTGCGCTCCATCTCCAGCGCCACGCTGCCCATGGACTCGATGCGCCGGGCGTCCGAGAGCGTGGTACGGTTGATATCCGCCGCCTGCTCGCTAAGATTATCCAGGCTTTGCCAGGCCTGGTAAGCCAGTAACAGCAGGGGCAGCAGCACCAGCGTAAAGGCCAGGATCACCAGTTGCCGCAGGGATCGGGGAAAGGGACGCCACGTCTTCAAAAAAATCATCCTGTGATTGCCGACAAAGTCTTTGCCGATGCTATCCGGTTCGGTGGCTTGAAGAAAGCATAAAAAAAGCACTTGGCCCGCGGGCAAGTGCTTTTTTATCGGAATAGGGGGTGCCTCACTCAACGTGTCGTCCTGTGGGTGATAAAGCCGTAAGGCAATTATCGGTATGTTGGACGATAGGCACCGTTCTTTGGCGTCATTCGGTAGTTATGAAGCAAAAGCCGTTGGTTAAGCGTAAACGGCGCTGTCATATCGGGGTGAATGAGCAACTGGGCTATAGTATGCAGCATTCATGCCATAAATAAAATAATTTTATAATACGTTGAAAATAAATAACATTTTCAGGTACCGCTCCCTATACCGCATTGTACTGCCCGGGCCGGCGCCGCCGTTTGTCTCCCGAAAGAGACATAAATCGCAGTAAAATAAAATATCATTAAAAAACAATTAATTAAGTGTCTCTAAAAAGAGACAGAATTATCTTAAGAAATGAATTAAAGCGACACTTTGCTTTCGGCTGCCCCACCGGCGGAGTACGTGAAAAAAAAGCGCCGGCAACGAGCCGACAGCCGCTGATTAGCCTCTGACGGGACGGCGCCACGGCACGCACAGGATGCCGCCGCGCGCGCCGTAAGCGCCACGGCCGGCTTAGCCCAGCTGTTTGCGCGCGTTGCGGAACATGCGCATCCAGGGACCGTCTTCGCCCCACTCGCCGGGATGCCAGGAATTGCTCACCGTCCTGAATACCCGCTCAGGATGCGGCATGGTCAGAGTGACCCGCCCGTTGGCGCTGGTCACGGCGGTGATGCCGTTCGGGGACCCGTTCGGATTGGCCGGATAGGTTTCGGTAACCTTGCCGGTGTTATCCACGAACCGCAACGCCACCAGGCCCGCATGTTCCAGCGCCGCCAGATGCGCGGCATCGCGCACCTCCACCAGCCCTTCGCCGTGGGATACGGCGATGGGCAGGCGGGAACCGACCATGCCCTGCAACAATAACGAGGGGCTTTGCGTCACCTCCACCAGGCTGAAGCGGGCTTCAAAGCGTTCCGACTTGTTGCGCACGAAGCGCGGCCACAGTTCGGCCCCCGGGATAAGCTCGCGCAGGTTGGACATCATCTGGCAACCGTTGCACACCCCCAGCGCCAGGGTTTGCGGACGGTTGAAAAACGCCTCGAACTCGTCGCGCACGCGCGGATTGAACAGGATGGATTTGGCCCAGCCCTCCCCCGCGCCCAGCACATCGCCGTAGGAGAAGCCGCCGCAGGCCACCAGCGCCTGGAACTCCTGCAAATCACGGCGCCCGGACAGCAGGTCGCTCATATGCACGTCGATGGCGTCAAAGCCGGCGCGATGGAACGCCGCGCCCATCTCCACATGGGAATTCACCCCCTGCTCGCGCAGGATAGCCACCCGGGGCTTCGCCTGCCTGGCGATATAAGGCGCGGCGATATCCTCGGCCGGGTCAAAGCTCAGCGCGACATTCAGGCCCGGATCGCTATCATCCTGCTTGGCGGCGTGCTCCTCGTCGGCGCAGCCGGGGTTATCACGCAGACGCTGCATCTGCCAGGTGGTTTCCGCCCACCAGGTGCGCAGCAGGGTGCGGCTTTCGCTATAGACCGCGCGGTCGGCGCGGCGGATAACCACCCGGTCGCCCGCTTCGGCCCGGCCGAGATAACGCAGGCAATCCGCCAGGCCATGGTCGGCGAACAGTTGTTCGACGCGATCCCGATCGCCGGCGGCGATCTGGATCACCGCGCCAAGCTCTTCATTAAATAACGCCGCCAGCGTATCCTCGCCAAGGGCCGCGATATCGATATCCAGGCCGCAATGGCCGGCAAAGGCCATTTCCAATAGCGTCACCAGCAGGCCGCCGTCGGAACGGTCGTGGTACGCCAGCAGAACGCGGTCCGCCACCAGTTGCTGCAGCGCGCGATAAAAGCCGCCCAACTGCGCCACGTCGCGCACGTCCGCCGTATCGTCGCCCAGCTGGCGATAGACCTGCGCCAGGGCGGTGGCGCCCAGCGCCTGATGCCCGGCGCCCAGATCGATAAGCAACAGGGCGTTATCCTGCCCGGCGCGCAGCTGCGGGGTTACCGTGCCGCGCACGTCTTCCACCCGGGCGAAGGCGGTAATCACCAGCGACATGGGCGACGTCATTTCACGCTGCTCAGCACCCTGCGGCCAGCGGGTTTTCATCGACATCGAATCCTTGCCCACCGGAATGGTCAGGCCCAGCGCCGGGCAAAGCTCCTCGCCCACCGCCCTGACCGCGTCATACAGGCCGGCATCCTCGCCGGGATGGCCGGCGGCGGCCATCCAGTTGGCGGAAAGCTTGATGCGTTTAATATCGCCAATCTGGGTCGCCGCCAGATTGGTAAGCGCTTCGCCCACCGCCAGACGGGCCGAGGCGGCAAAATTCAGCAGCGCCACCGGCGCGCGTTCGCCAATGGCCATCGCTTCGCCGTAATAGCTGTCCAGGCTGGCGGTGGTAACCGCGCAGTCCGCCACCGGCACCTGCCACGGCCCGACCATTTGATCGCGCGCTACCATGCCGGTGACCGTGCGATCGCCGATGGTAATCAGGAAGGTTTTTTCCGCCACCACCGGCAGATGCAGCACCCGTTTTACCGCCTCGGCCATCTCGATGCCGCCGCGGTTAAGCGGCGTGCCCGCCACCGGCAGCCGGACAACGTCGCGCGTCATTTTCGGGGTTTTGCCGAGCAGCACGTCCAGCGGCAGATCGATGGGACGGTTGTTGAAATGGCTGTCGTCCAGGCTGAGATGCAGTTCTTCCGTCGCCTCGCCAATCACCGCGAAGGGCGCGCGCTCGCGGCGGCAGATGGCCTCGAAGGCCGCCAGCTGTTCAGGCGCCACCGCCATCACATAACGTTCCTGCGATTCATTGCACCAGACTTCCAGCGGGCTCATGCCGGGCTCGTCGTTGGGAATATCCCGCAGCTGGAAACGCCCGCCGCGATTGCCGTCGCTGACCAGCTCCGGCATGGCGTTGGACAGCCCGCCGGCGCCGACGTCATGGATAAACAAAATAGGATTGTCGTCGCCCATCTGCCAGCAGCGGTCGATCACCTCCTGGCAGCGGCGCTCCATTTCCGGGTTGTCGCGCTGCACCGAGGCGAAGTCGAGATCGGCGTCCGACTGGCCGGACGCCATCGAGGACGCCGCGCCGCCGCCGAGACCGATATTCATCGCCGGGCCGCCCAGCACGATAAGCTTGGCGCCGGGGGTGATCTCTCCTTTCTGCACATGGCCGTCGCGAATATTGCCGAGGCCGCCCGCCAGCATAATGGGCTTATGGTAGCCGCGCAGCTCAACGCCGTTATGGCTGTCGACCCGCTCCTCATAAGTGCGGAAATACCCGGTCAGCGCGGGACGGCCGAACTCATTGTTAAACGCCGCGCCGCCCAGCGGACCGTCGGTCATGATATCCAGCGCGCTGACAATGCGATCCGGCTTGCCGAAATCCTCTTCCCACGGCTGGCCGAAACCGGGAATGCGCAGGTTGGAGACGGAAAAGCCCACCAGGCCGGCCTTGGGCTTGGACCCGCGGCCGGTGGCGCCCTCATCGCGTATCTCGCCGCCGGAGCCGGTGGCGGCGCCGGGCCAGGGTGAAATAGCCGTGGGATGATTATGGGTTTCCACCTTCATCAGGATATGCGCCGCTTCCTGGTGATAATCGTAACGGGCGCTGCCGGGTGCGGCGAAGAAACGTCCCACCGCCGGTCCCTCCATGACCGCGGCATTGTCCTTATAGGCGGACAGGACAAACTCCGGCGTCTGTTCAAAGGTGTTCTTGATCATTTTAAACAGCGACTTCGGCTGTTCCTGGCCGTCGATAATCCAGTCGGCGTTGAAGATTTTATGGCGACAATGCTCGGAGTTGGCCTGGGCGAACATATACAGCTCAACGTCGGTAGGATCGCGGCCCAGGCGGGTAAACGCCTCGAGCAGGTAGTCGATTTCATCCGGCGCCAGCGCCAGCCCCAGCGTCTGGTTGGCCTGCTCCAGGGCGTCGCGGCCGTCCGCGAGCATAGCCACGGTGCGCACCGGCGCGGGCTCGTGATGGGCAAACAGCGCCTGGGCCTGCTCCAGCTCGCTGAAGACGGTTTCCATCATCCGGTCATGCAGCAACGTCCCCAGTTGCCGCCACTGGTCACCGGTCATCGACGCGCCCTGGAAATAAAACGCCAGCCCGCGTTCCAGGCGCTTAACCTGCGCCAGGCCGCAGTTATGGGCGATATCGGTGGCCTTCGACGACCAGGGGGATAATGTGCCGGGACGCGGCGTAACCAGCAGCAGCCGGCCCTGGGGCGCATGTTCGGCGAGAGAGGGGCCATACTTCAGCAGCCGTTGGAGCCGGGCAAGCTCGTCGGCGGAAAGCGGCGCGCTCAGGTCGGCAAAGTGGACATATTCAGCATAGACATCGCTGACCGGAAGCCGGGCATCCTGGCAGCGGGACAATAGCTTGTTGATACGAAATGCCGACAGAGCGGGCGAACCACGCAGTATTTCCATAATAAAAGATCTCTCGTCTTTGAACCGGCGACCAAAGGTGCTCGGGTACGGCTTGCCATGGGGCGCATCTTTAGCGCAGCTTCAGGGGGGAAACGCGCGCCATTATAGAGAATCCCGGCGGCGGACGAAACCGTTTGCGCGGTTATTGTTGCGATTCTTCTTGTTAAAACGTCCCCGCGGCGGGAATGCAATAAATTTGCACCTTGGCGTTTTGTTAAGCAAAATGCTCCGACCCCAGGGAAAAAAAGATAATAACACCGCGATCACAGACCGCGATAAAATCGCCCCGGCGAGAGATAACTATTTGAAGCGTTTTAAATTAAATTATGTCGTGACCGGCGTTATCGCCGTCATGCTGACCTGGGCATTGTGGTTAAACGTCCCCTGGCACAGCATGCAGGACGATAAACTCAGCCAGATAAAAGCCAGGGGAACGCTGCGCGTCAGCACCATCGACGCTCCGCTGAGCTTTTATACCGCCAACAACCAGCAAACCGGTTTCGATTACGAACTGGCGAAGCGTTTCGCCGATTATCTGGGGGTCAGGCTGGTCATCCGCCAGCGCCATACCCTCAATGAACTGTTCGACGATCTGGACAACGACGATGCCGATCTGCTCGCCGCCGGATTGCTCTACAATAACGACCGCCTGCAGCGTTTTACCACCGGCCCCGCCTATTATTACGTTTCCCAGCAACTGGTGTACCGCCTGGGCCAGCCGCGGCCGAAAAACCTCGGCGCCCTGCAGGGCCGGCTGGCCGTCTCCTCCGGGTCGGCGCATATCTCGCTGCTGCGCGGCCTGAAGGAAACAAAATATCCGCAATTGCAATGGGAGGTGTCCTCCGATCTCAGCAGCAAGGCGCTGCTGGAGCAGGTGGCCGAAGGCAAGCTCGACTATACGCTGGTGGATTCGGCGACCGTCGGCCTGCTGCAACGGGTGCATCCGCAGCTGGCCGTGGCCTTCGACGTCAGCGACGAGGAGCCGGTCACCTGGTATCTGCCGCGGCGCAATAGCGACAACCTTTCCGCCGCCCTGCTGGATTTTTTCAGCGGCCAGGAAGCGGACGGCACCATGGCGCGGCTGGAGGAAAAATATCTCGGCCACGTGGGCAGTTTTGATTACGTGGACACCAAGACCTTTTTGACCTCCATCGACGCCACGCTGCCGACGCTGCAAGGGCTGTTCCAGCAATATGCCAAGGAAATCGACTGGAAACTGCTGGCGGCCATCTCCTATCAGGAATCCCATTGGAATCCCCAGGCCGTCTCCCCCACCGGCGTGCGCGGCCTGATGATGTTGACCCGCGCCACCGCCGATAGCCTGGGCATTACCGATCGGCTGGACATTGAACAAAGCATCCGGGGCGGGGCGCTGTATCTGGAACGCATGATGCAAAAAGTGCCCGATACCATTCCCGAGGATGAAAAAATCTGGTTTGCGCTGACCGCCTATAATATGGGTTATGCGCATATGCTGGACGCGCGCGCCCTGACGGCAAAGCAGCAGGGCAATCCCGACAGCTGGGTGGACGTCAAGCTGCGCCTGCCGATGCTCAGCCAGCCGCGCTACTATCAGCAAACCACTTACGGCTATGCGCGCGGCCAGCAAGCCTACAATTACGTGGAAAATATCCGGCGCTATGAAATGAGCCTGAACGGCTACCTGGAAGAGAAAGAGAAAAAGGCGGCGCAGCTGGCGGCGACCGGGGCTGAACCGCTAGCCCCGTCCCCGGCCGCGACGCCCGGCCCGGCGCCGGCGAAAATCCCGCCGCAGATCACCGGACTGTTCCCGCCCAATGCGACCGGCGCCGTGGCCGCGCCGCCCTGGATCCGGCCCGGCGGCGTTATTCCGTAATCGTCGGGTCCTGGGACTTCAGCGCCAGGCGGCGCGCTTTATGCGCCTCGCGGCGGGCACGGAAAAACGCGCTCAGCTGGGCGGAGCACGCCCCGGCCAGTACGCCCTCGGTAATAGCCACGCAATGATTAATGCCCGGCTGGCGCAGCACATCGCACAACGAACCCGCCGCGCCGGTTTTCTCATCCCTGGCGCCGAAGACCAGCCGGCCGACGCGCGCATGGATAATCGCGCCGGCGCACATTACGCAGGGTTCAAGCGTGACGTATAGCGTGGTATTCACCAACCGGTAGTTGCCAAGCACCGCCCCGCCCTGGCGCAGCGCCATGATTTCCGCATGGGCGGTGGGATCGTGACGCCCGATGGAACGATTCCAGCCTTCGCCGATGACCCGGCCGTCCAGCACCAGCACCGCGCCCACCGGCACCTCGCCCTCGCCTTCGGCCCGGCCGGCCAGGGAGAGGGCATGGCGCATCCAGATTTCGTCGCCCTGTTCGCCGTGCATATCTGTTCTCCCGGATGATTCGCAGCCGGTGATTATACAGGGATAAAGGGATTTTTTAATCCAGCTGTTTTAACTCGCCCTCGCGGGTGACGCGCCAGCGATGTTCGCAAAAATAGAGCAGCGGGCTGTCGTGCTGGCTATCGCTATAGCCGCTGAACAGCTTAAGCGGCGTGCCCAGTTCGCGCTCGAGCTGGGCCACTTTTTCATGCCCCAGGCAGCGCAGGGTCAATACCCAGCCGCCGTGCCGGCGGGTCATCCTGCTGCCGATAAGCTTAACCCGCGGCAAAAACAGCGCGTCGGCGTACACTCCTTGCACCAAGGGTTCCGGCGAGCCGGTGATCAGCCACACCTGCGCATCCTGGCTGGCCAAATAGTCGTTCAGGCGCTGCAGCACGATGGGAAAGCCGGTGACCCGCTGGCGGAACCAGACGACAAAACGTTGCTGCAACTTGATAAGCCGGGCTTCGCTGTGGCCGAAGGTAATTGCCCATAACAACAGGCTCATCGGCCAACGCGCCGAGCGCCCCTTCACCAATAGCCCGATGCCGACGACCGGCAATACCGGCAGGACCAGGATGGCGTTCAGCGGCAGGTGGCGCAGCAGATAACGCAGAAAACAACCGAACATATCCTGTTGATGCAGCGTGCCGTCCAAATCGAAAAAAACTATGCGCGAGGCTGCTGTGCGACTCAAAACAACTCCTCCGGTTAAAATATCTTATGATCCCGGGCGTCCGTCCCCGTCGCCAGGGTAACGATCATGCCGGCCCACGGAAAACATGTCCGGCGCCGGAAGGGGAAAAATACGCGCATGCGCATACGGTTGTTATCAGTGTAGACAGTACTGGTGGATGTAGCCTATTTACCGCGCCCTGAAAACGGTGTTTTATTTCCCGGCATCAAGGGCATGGCGCAAATAGCCCCGGTGCTCCGACAGCAGGCGCGCCGCCTCGTCGGCGTCAGCGCCGGTGAGGATCATCAAAATCGCCGGTTTCACCGCATAGCCGGTCAACGCGAGGATTTCACCGGCCCGCGCCGTATCGCAGCCGGTCGCCTCGGCCACAATACGGCAGGCGCGATCCGCCAGTTTAATGTTGGTGGCCTTCACATCCACCATCAGATTTTGATAGACCTTACCGAGTTTCACCATGGCGCCGGTGGAAATCATATTCAGCACCAGCTTTTGCGCGGTGCCGGACTTCATCCGGGTGGAGCCGGTCAGCACCTCGGGGCCCACCACGGGCGAAATGGCGATACGCGCCTCACGGGCCAGCGGCGAACCGGGATTGCAGGAAATGGCCGCCGTGGGACACCCCAGCCCCGCAGCATAGCGCAAACCGCCGATCGCGTACGGGGTACGGCCCGATGCCGCCAGCCCGACCACCATATCCACGGCGCGCAGTCCGATGGCCTGCAAATCATCCCGGGCCAGGGTCAGGCTATCCTCGGCCCCCTCCACCGCTTTCAGCAAGGCGCCCGGCCCGCCGGCGATCAGCCCCACCACTATGCCTTCGGGCACGCCGAAGGTGGGCGGACATTCAGCCGCGTCCAGCACGCCCAGCCGGCCGCTGGTGCCGGCGCCCAGATAGATCAGGCGACCGCCGGCGGCAAGCGCCGCCGCCGCCAGATCCACCGCCCCGGCGATGGCGGGTAATTCGCGGCCGATGGCCTCCGGCACCAGGCGATCCTGTTGATTAAACAACGTCACCATCTGCAGGGTGGAGAGCATATCCAGGTTCATCGAGGCCGGATTACGGGTCTCCGATACCAACGCGCCCAGGGTTGCCACATCATTGTTCATCTCGTCACCATTGAATTTTTTATTCATTTAATTGAATCTATTATTGAATATTAAATTCCGGCAGGCGAGAAAATTCTGTACTCTGTCGTCTCCGGAGCGGAATGGCCATGGCAGGGTTCGACATGCATATTCACCCTGGGCGCTTTATTTATAATCCCTTGTTAATGGGCCGTTGTTTTATGAGTTTTTCGTTATGAGTCTTTTGTTATGAGCAGTGTGCTTCGTATTCGTCAGCTATATCGCTCGCTATCGCTCAACGACCGCAAGCTGGCCGATTATCTTTTAACGCAAACCGACCAGGCAAGGCATCTCAGCTCGCAAAAAGTCGCCGAACAGGCAGGCGTCAGCCAGTCAAGCGTGGTGAAGTTCGCGCAAAAGCTGGGTTACAAAGGCTTTACGGCGTTAAAACTGGCGCTCAGCGAAACCTTGGCCGGCGCCTATGAGCTGCCGTCCATCAGGGTGCATAACCATATCTTAAGCGACGATCCGCTGAAAGCGGTGGGCGAAAAGCTGCTGACGGAAAAAGTGGCCGCGCTGCGGGCGACGCTTGATATCAATAGCGAGGAAAAACTCCGCCAGGCGGCGGCCATGTTGCAGGAGGCCCGCCGGGTGATTATCGTCGGCATCGGCGCATCCGGCCTGGTGGCCAAGGATTTCTCCTATAAGCTGATGAAAATCGGCATGTCGGCGGTGGCGGAAACCGACATGCACGTACTGTTGGCCACCATCCAGGCGGTCAGCCCCCATGACCTGCTGCTGGCCATCTCCTTTAGCGGCGCGCGCCGCGAGATTAACCTGGCGGCGCAGGAGGCGCACCGGGTAGGGGCGCGGGTGATGGCAATCACTCACTTCTCGCCTAATGCGCTGCAACAGCACGCCGATATCGCCCTCTACACGGTGGCGGAAGAACAGGCGCAGCGCAGCGGCGCCATTTCCTCCACCATCGCTCAGCAATCGCTGACCGATCTGCTGTTTATGGCGCTGGTGCAGCGCGACCTGGAAAATGCGCCGCAGCGCATCCGCCATAGCGAAGAACTGCTCAAAAAATTAGTATAATCCCCATCCTGACGAGAGATGCGCCGGCGCGGCCCCGGCCGCATCCCCAGCCGGTTTCAGCATTCAATGCGCCCGTGCCAAAGGCGTAGCCCCGTCGCGGTCAGCGCGGGTTCGGCTTGCCGTCAGGGGACGCCGGCAGGCGGGTTTTCTGATTAAAGATAAAAAACCGGGCGGTGGAATAGTTAAATACCATCCCGGTCAGGCTACCCGCCGCCACCCCCAAAATCGGGTACTGCTGTACCAAGGCATAACAGGACACCAGAAACCAATAGGTCAGGTAATTGACCGCCCCGCCGCTAAGCATACATATACCGTACCTGATGGCCTCGGACAGGGCCGAGCGACCGCTGCGGCTTTGGCGAAAGGTAATCATTTTATTCAGGATCCACGTGGTCAGCACCGCGCAGACAAAAGACACCCCGCGTCCGGCATACAGGCCTAACGCATCCTTTAATAGATACAGCACTCCCGAGTCGACGATAAAACCGACACCACCAATCATACCGAAGAAGAACAGTTCTTTAATTTTTTGCATATTTTCCACTCAACGTGTGCTGCTGCCCATAAGGCATCAGGGCCGGCCATGTTGATTTTTTGTCTGGGCGCCGCGAAGCGCAGGAGCATTGCCGATACTGTATCTCAAATTCACGCCAGCGGCCTCCTTTCCTGAGCGTAAAACCGTTTTGCCAAAAGCCGCGTCAGTAAATGATAACCACGTTTGGCCCGTGAGATAAAGCACCGTCGGAAGTGTGCAACCCCCGGGCGCCGCCGCCAGGCGGATAATGCTGATGTAAACGTCAAGCGCACCGCCAGAGGTCATAATAAGAAAGGGAGTTAATGCAAGGGGACATTGATAAAAATCGTCGCAATATTGATTATAAAAACGTCACTTTATCCTGATAAGCGTTATAGGACATTCATTTCACATCATTATTTTACTTATAAAATTTCATATGCATTTAAATTTCACTCACTTTTCATCCCCTCTTTATTGAATATCACTGGGCTCACATGCAAACTGACGCCGTTATATTTTTTAACAGAAAAGCATCAAAGTTTAAAAAATAAAATAACCATTTTGCGACCAGGAACCCTTTCCAGGGTTTCGGGTAGAACAAACATACCCAGGAATAAATAACAATGAATAAATCTATTTTTTTAATACCCTTGTCTTTTTTAATCCTTATGTCTTCAGGATGCAGCTATTTAAGCGGGACGCCGGGAGAACAGCCTTCCAACGTTTCACCAAAAATCGTCACGGCCGCCGGTCAAAAACAATTTTGGAACGATCCGGGATTATTCGGAGCCGTACCAAAGAACCAGCAGCAGGAAGGTGATAACGCCTGTGCCCGCGATGGCAACGGTAAAGCCATCGGCTACCACCCGCACCCGAAGAAATACGATGGCACCTATTTCCCAGGCGGCGGCTATTTATGCCGGATGATATAAAAAAGGCCGCCTGTGCGTGAAAACGGCAGGTATGCTATTAAAAATCTATTGTAGCGTTGAGCAAAGTACCTTGAAGCCATGGCCGGATAATGAGATGCGGGGGGGTGCTCTTTTCGTCCTTGGGCCACAGGTACTTATTCAGCGCGGGGGCAAAAATGATTTTTAGCCGCCGCAACACCGGCTTCACCGCGCGCCTGCGTCAGGCGGTTTACCGCCGTGCCTGAACGCGGTTGCGGCTAAAAATCCCGTATTATTGGCCTTTAACGTACTTTGTGGTACTGTGCCCGTCATTAAAAATCCTTTGCTGCTTTGGTTTTTAATGTGATTTGAACTGTATTAATACACATGCTTTTCACAATGGCGTGCTGATAAGCAACCCGTCCTCTTGATGATTTATAATAAGATATTACCTAAGTTATTGATATGGCTTTATTCATTACCAAGAAGTGCATTAATTGCGATATGTGCGAGCCGGAATGCCCGAACCAGGCCATTACCATGGGCGCGCAGATATACGAGATCGACCCCAACCGCTGCACCGAGTGCGTCGGCCATTACGACACGCCCACCTGTCAGAAAGTGTGCCCGATCGATAATACCATCCTGCCGGATCCCGCGCGTAGCGAGAGCAGCGAACAGCTATGGGAAAAATTTGTCGTCATGTACCACGGCGATCGACTCTGACGGCCACGTGCCGGACCTTCTCTGCCAGCCAGATAAAGCGCCATCCCCTACACCTCGTCATTGCCGCCCGCGCGTCGATAATCGCCCTCATGCCGGCCTGAGTTATCCCCTGCCGTGCCGGTTCCCTATCGCCCTGATTTCAGCCCTGGCCCTCGATAATCACCGTCGCGCAGGCGTAGCGCCGTTCGTCGGCAAGCGTAACGTGGACGCTGGTGACCCCGAGGCTAATCGCCAGCGCGGCGGCCTGTAAATAGAGTTTGAGGCCGGGTTTACCCAGTACATCATTGACCACCTCAAATTGCGCAAACGCCAGCCCGTTGCGGATGCCGGTGCCGAAAGCCTTGGCCGCCGCCTCTTTTACCGCAAAACGTTTCGCCAGGAAGCGTATCGGCTGCCGATGGGCCTGGTACTGCGCCCACTCCGCGTCGCTGAGAATGCGGCGCGCGAAGCGGTCGCCGCTGCGCTCCACCACGGCCTCGATTCGCTCAATCTCAACGATATCGGTGCCGATGCCGAGGATAGCCATCAGGCGCGCGCCGCGAGCATCAGCCGTTTCATTTCCGCCACCGCGCCGGCCAGGCCGCTCATGACCGCGCGGCCGATAATGGCATGGCCGATATTAAGCTCATGCATCTGCGGCAGCGCCGCGATCGGCTGGACATTATGATAGGTCAGGCCATGGCCGGCATTGACTTTTAAGCCCAGGCCGGCGGCATAGACCGCGGCCTGCCGGATACGTTCGTATTCAACCTGGCGCGCGTGGTCATTCGCGGCGTCGGCATAGGCGCCGGTATGGATTTCAATATAAGGAGCGCCAACGGCGGCGGCGGCGGCGATTTGTGCCTCGTCGGCGTCGATAAATAATGAAACCTGGATGCCGGCCGCCGCAAGGCGCGCCACGGCATCGGCCATTTTCGCCCGCTGTCCGGCCACGTCCAGCCCGCCTTCGGTGGTGACTTCCTGGCGTTTTTCCGGCACCAGGCAGCAGAAGTCGGGACGCGTGGCGCAGGCGATGGCGACCATCTCGTCCGTTACCGCCATTTCCAGGTTCATGCGGGTATGCAGCGTTTCACGCAACAGGCGCACGTCACGATCGGTGATATGGCGGCGATCTTCGCGCAAATGCACGGTGATGCCGTCGGCCCCGGCCTGCTCGGCGATAAACGCCGCCTGCACCGGATCGGGATAAGCCGTGCCGCGCGCGTTGCGCAGGGTGGCGATATGATCGATATTGACGCCTAACAACAGTGCTGACATACCATCCTCGGTTACTGTGACGCGTGGATCCAAAGATCTCAGTTTAACTGGAGGGGCCGCCGTTGGGCAACGTTTTCAGCGGGGGTTTCCGGGCCATGAACTGACGAAACAGCTCGGCGCTTTTCAGCGGCTTGCCGCCCAGGTAGGGTTTGAGGGCCATGCGGGTAAAGCGTTTGGCGGCGCGCAGGGTGGCGATATCGGCGAATTCACGCGCGGCCAGCGAGCGCAGCTCGCGGCCGGTAAAGCTGTAATGATCGATGATAACGCTGGCGATAAACCCTTTTTCCTCGCGGTAGCGATAGGTCATCTCATCGCTGACCGGTTCGCCGCTGCCGGCGCAGTGCAGGAAATCCACGCCGTAGCCGAGGTGCCCGAGCAGGGCCAGCTCAAAGCGCCGGAGCGCGGGTTCAGGCGAGCCGCTGGCGCCGGCCAGGGTTTGCAGGCAGTGCAGGTAATCAAAAAACAGCGAGGAGTAATCGGTTTCGTGCGCCAGCACGCGGGAAAGCAGTTCGTTGGTGTAAAGGCCGCTGTAGAGCATCAGGCCGGTAAGAGGCAGTCCCATGGAGACCGGTTCGGCGCTGCGCAGGGTTTTCACCTCGCCGCGTCCGCTCCAGCGGATCAGCAACGGCGTAAACGGCTGCAGCACGCCTTTAAGGGCGGAACGCCGGGAGCGCGCCCCTTTGGCCAGGATACGCACCCGTCCGTCGTTTTCGGTAAAAAAATCCAACAGCAGGCTGGTTTCGCTATAGTGGCGTCCATGCAGGACGAATGCGCGCTGCCAGCCTTCCATCGGCGGATTCCTCAGACGTCGTCGCCGTAACCCAGGCTTTTCAAGGCGCGTTCATCATCGGCCCAGCCGGATTTAACCTTGACCCACAGTTCAAGATGCACCTTGTTCTCGAACATGGTTTCCATATCCTGACGGGCTTCGATACCGATGGTCTTGATCTTGGCGCCGCCGTTGCCGATAACCATTTTCTTCTGGCCTTCGCGCTCCACCAGAATCAGGCCGTGGATATCATAACCGCCGCGCTCGTTGGTGATAAAACGCTCAATCTCGACCGTCACCGAATACGGCAGCTCTTCGCCCAGGAAACGCATCAGCTTTTCGCGAATGATTTCCGAGGCCATAAACCGCTGCGAGCGGTCGGTGACATATTCTTCCGGGAACTGATGTTCGCCCTCGGGCATATGCTTACGCACTATGCCCGCGAGAGTATCGACATTCATCCCGGTTTCGGCGCAAATAGGCACCACATCAAGAAAATCCATCTGCTGGCTGAGGAACGTGATATGCGGCAGCAGCTTGCTTTTGTCGGTGACGTTGTCCACTTTATTGATGGCCAGCACCACCGGGCAGTTTACGCCGCGCAGCTTGTTGACCACCATTTCATCGTCCGGCGTCCAATGGGTGCCTTCCACGACAAAAATCACCAGTTCCACATCGCCCATGGAGCTGCTGGCGGCGCGGTTCATTAACCGGTTAATGGCGCGTTTTTCTTCAATATGCAGCCCGGGGGTGTCGACGTAGACGGCCTGGTAAGGCCCCTCGGTATGAATGCCCATAATGCGGTGGCGCGTGGTTTGCGGCTTGCGCGAGGTAATGGAGATCTTCTGCCCCAGGAACTGGTTCAGCAGGGTGGACTTGCCCACGTTAGGCCGTCCGACAATCGCCACGAATCCACAATAGGTTTTATCTTCGTTCATTCAAGCTCCAGCTCTTTCAGCGCCTGCTCGGCGGCTGACTGTTCGGCTTTACGGCGGCTTGAGCCATTGCCCACGACGGGTTCCGGCAAGCCACTGACATGGCAGTGAATAGTAAATTCCTGGTCATGCGCCTCGCCACGCACCTGAACCACCAGATAAGTCGGTAACGGCAAATGGCGCCCCTGCAAATATTCCTGCAGCCGGGTCTTCGGATCCTTTTGTTTGTCGCCGGGGCTGATTTCGTCCAGGCGGCTTTGATACCAATTGAGGATCAGGCGTTCGATATTTTCAATATCGCTATCAAGAAAAATACCGCCAATAAGCGCTTCCACCGTATCGGCTAGAATGGATTCGCGGCGAAATCCGCCGCTTTTCAATTCGCCCGGCCCCAGGCGCAGGCACTCGCCGAGTTCAAACTCGCGCGCCATCTCGGCCAGGGTATTGCCACGCACCAGCGTAGCGCGCATCCGGCTCATATCGCCTTCGTCCACCCGCGGAAAACGCAGGTACAGCGCATTGGCGATAACAAAACTCAATATGGAATCCCCCAGGAATTCCAGCCGTTCGTTATGTTTGCTGCTGGCGCTTCGGTGTGTCAGGGCCTGTAACAAAAGCTCATGCTGTTGAAAAGTGTAGCCCAGTTTTTTCTGGAGCCTGTTTATTAAGATGGGATTCATGCGTTACCAATAACTCAACCATGCGTCAAATAACTACAGCAGACGGAACAGGCCTGTCGGGACAATACCGGATCAAAGCTGTTTCGTGTGCAGTGGCCCCCGAATCGGGGGCCAGTCTTTATTGCCAGAAGGGGGTATTCTACAACGGGAAGCATAATAATGCTTCGCTTAAAAAACGTATTTGATTAATGTATTGCACCAATCCGCCGTAAACGCACGCCGGTGGGCCATTGACCTTCTTGTTTTTCAAAACTCATCCAAATCGCGGTCGCTTTGCCAACCAGGTTTTTTTCCGGAACAAATCCCCAGAAACGGCTGTCGGCGCTGTCGTCGCGATTATCGCCCATCATAAAATACTGCCCGTCCGGTACCGACCATTCCGCCAGTTGCTGATTGCGCTGGTGGTAATACATTCCCACCTGATCCTGCTGGCCCGGCACCGTCAGGATATGGTGCGTCACGTTGCCCAGGGTCTCGGTGCGCTCCGCCAGGCGGATGCCGCCGTCCACCTGCTGATCGGGCGGGACCTGCAGGAAGCCGGTGGCGGACTCGCCGCTGCCGGTGGAATCAAAGGTCTGGACAAAATCGCTCGGCGCCATGTCGCTATAAGTCACCGCTAATGCGCTGGAACAGGACGAATTATTGGCGCAGCCCGGCTGTACCGTCACGCTTTTGTTCAGGGGATCGTAAATAATCCGATCGCCCGGTAAACCAATCACCCGTTTAATATAATCCAGCTTGGGATCGGGCGGATATTTAAATACCACGATGTCCCCGCGCTGCGGATGACCGGTCGGTATCAGCGTCGTCTGGGTAATGGGATTCTTGATGCCATAGGCAAATTTTTCCACCAGGATAAAATCCCCCACCAGCAGCGTCGGCATCATGGAACCGGAAGGAATTTGAAACGGCTCGTAAATAAATGATCGTACAATAAATACCACCAATAATACCGGGAATATGGAACCGCAGGTTTCAACCCAGCCCGGCTGTTTGGCCTTTTTCAGCAAGGCCTTGTTCTGCGCCGCGTCACCTTCCGCGGCCGTGCTTAACTGCGCCTGCCTGATGCGGCGCGCCGGTGCCAGTTTAAATCGATCCACGCACCAGATAATGCCGGTTATCAAGGTGGCTATTGCCAGGATCAGGGCAAACATATTTGCCATGCCAACTCCTTTGGGTTATTTACTGTCTTTGCCAACATGCAGGATCGCCAGGAACGCTTCCTGCGGGAGCTCGACGTTCCCCACCTGCTTCATGCGCTTCTTGCCTTCTTTCTGTTTTTGCAGCAATTTCTTTTTACGGCTGACATCGCCGCCGTAACATTTCGCCAGGACATTCTTACGTAATTGCTTAATGGTGGAACGGGCAATAATGTGATTGCCGATGGCGGCCTGAATGGCGATATCGAACTGTTGGCGCGGGATCAGCTCCTGCATCTTTTCCACGATATCGCGGCCGCGGCGCTGGGAATTGTCGCGGTGGGTGATCAGGGCCAGGGCATCCACCCGTTCGCCGTTGATAAGGATATCCACCCGCACCATGTCCGAGGTCTGGAACCGCTTAAAACCGTAGTCCAGCGAGGCGTAGCCGCGCGAAGTGGATTTCAGCCGGTCGAAAAAGTCCAGCACCACCTCCGACATGGGAATGTCATAGGTCAACGCCACCTGGTTGCCGTGATAGACCATATTGGTCTGCATACCGCGTTTCTCGATGCACAAGGTGATCACATTGCCCAGGAACTCCTGCGGCAACAGCATGTGGCATTCGGCGATAGGCTCGCGCAGCTCAAGGATATTATTCAGCGGCGGCAGCTTGGACGGGCTGTCGACGTAAATGGTCTGGTTATCGGTGGTCACGACTTCGTAGATTACCGTGGGCGCGGTGGTGATAAGCTCCAGGTCGTATTCGCGTTCCAGCCGTTCCTGGATGATCTCCATATGCAGCAAGCCGAGGAAGCCGCAGCGAAAACCAAAACCCAGGGCGGTGGAGCTTTCCGGCTCGTAGAATAACGAGGCATCGTTGAGGCTGAGTTTGCCCAGCGCGTCGCGGAACGCCTCATAGTCGTCGGAGCTGATGGTGAACATGCCCGCATACACCTGCGGTTTGACCTTTTTAAAGCCCGGCAGCGCCTTATCGGCGGGCTGGCGGGCCAGGGTCAGGGTATCGCCCACCGGCGCGCCCAGGATATCCTTGATGGCGCACACCAGCCAGCCCACCTCGCCGCACCTGAGAATATCGCGATCGATGCGTTTGGGGGTGAATATGCCCACCCGGTCGGCGTTATAAGTCAGGCCGGTGCTCATCACCTTGATTTTGTCGCCCTTGCGCAGGGTGCCGTTTTTCACCCGCACCAGCGACACCACGCCCAGATAGTTATCAAACCAGGAATCGATAATCAGCGCCTGCAGGGGCGCTTCCGGGTCGCCCTGCGGGGGCGGGATATCGCGCACCAGCCGCTCCAGCAGCTCGGGGATGCCCACGCCGGTCTTGGCCGAACAGCGCACCGCGTCGGTGGCGTCGATGCCGACGATATCCTCGATTTCCTGTGCTACCCGGTCGGGATCGGCGGCGGGTAAATCGATTTTGTTCAGAACCGGCACCACCTCCAGATTCATTTCCATGGCGGTATAGCAGTTGGCCAGGGTCTGCGCTTCCACGCCCTGCCCCGCGTCCACCACCAGCAGCGCGCCTTCGCAGGCGGCCAGGGAACGGGAAACCTCATAGGAAAAATCCACATGGCCCGGCGTGTCGATAAAATTAAGATGATAAATCTGGCCGTCGTTGGCTTTGTAGTCGAGCGTTACGCTCTGGGCCTTGATGGTAATGCCGCGTTCACGCTCCAGGTCCATGGAATCCAGGACCTGGGCTTCCATTTCACGTTCCGCCAGGCCGCCGCAGGTCTGGATCAGCCGGTCGGATAGGGTCGACTTACCATGGTCGATATGGGCAATAATGGAGAAATTACGAATGTTCTTCATTTATAAGGAATTTTCTCGGGTATTTTTGATAAAAAATAGGACAATGGGCACGGACGTGGGCACAAGTACAAACCACCCGTGAAAATATGGAGGCATCTTACACTGAAAGGACAAATCATTAAAGGTGGGCGCTGTTAGCATCGATGACAGCCCCCTTCCCGCATCGCCGAGCCATGCCCGCGATCCCTCGCGCTACTCAAGATTGCCATCGGCGAAGATCATCAGGCGCAATGACGTCGGCTTTAATCATGGTATGGAGTGGCATAAGTCGTAATGGGGGCCGCAAGGCCAGACGGCCTTAGTCCCTGGATGGGGTTTCACGGCGGAGATAAAACGAGGACGGCGGCAGCGCGACTTGCAAAATCACCGGCTGGTATTCGCGATCGTTGCCGATGCGCCGGGCAAAAAACCGCGCCAGCATAAACCCGCCGACACCGCCCATAAGCCCGCCGCAGGCCGCGGCGAGGTCGGTATTAAACCAGCCTTGCATAATGGCCGCGCAGCCGATCAGGCCCACCAGCGGCAGCATATAGACCAGCAGCGCAGAACGGATCAGGCTGGCCTCGGTGATGCCGACTTCCACCCGCTGCCCCGGTACCAGCGGATGCTTGCTTTCCACCTTTAGCTGATGCGCTGAGTCAGCCCCCATTTTATTGAGGATGCTGGTGCCGCAACTGCTGCTGGAGTGGCAGCTGCCGCAGCCGGAACGCTGTTCGCAGCGCAGTTGCGCCACACCCTGCTGCCAGGAGATAACCGTCGCCCATTCTTTGATCATGGTTGCGCCTTAAATAAAACGCCGTCGGCAATGCGTTTGGCGGTAGCCGGAGGCAATTCGCCGACAACGGTAATGTCTTTATTGTCGCGGACCTCGGTGTGTATGGTGCGCCGGCCGGTGCGGATAAACCGCTCCGCGTCGCCCTGCTGCGCCTGCGAGACATTTACCGAGAAACTGAACAATCCGTCGGTAAACAGCCTGGTCTCGATAGGCACGTTAATGCCGGGCAATGTACGGCGGCTGCGCGAGACTTCACTCACGCCCGCCGGCAGCCAGTTGGTCGTCCAGTCAAACTCCGCTTTCTCCGAGGCGGGCATAGCCAGCAGCGGCGGCAGGTTGACCGTTTCCAGACCCTGCATCAGGGACTGCACCTGCGGATCCACGATAAACGAGATCACGCGAAACTGTTCAAGCGCCTCGCCGTCGCGATCGAGCAGATCGGCGCGCAGCGGCAATTTGGTGGCGGCGTCAATCCACAGCACATAACCAAATCGCGTGCCGTCCCGCGCCACAACCCGTACCACGTCGCACAGACGATCGGTAACCCGGGTGCGGCCGACAGGAATAAAATCGTAGAATTGGGCCAGGCGTTCAAAATCAGCGTAAACGATAGAAGGGAGAGAATCAACGATATGATCGCCGGCCAGCGTAAAAGGCTCCAGACCAGGCTCGAAAAAGCTGATCTCGTTATCACGCTGTAAGATTTCGCGGCGGGGACCGTCCATTTGCAGCAGCTGGGCCAGGCGATGTTTTTGATACACCGCGTGACGAAAGCGTAAGGAGTCGACACCCTGCTTGCTGACGCTGACAAAAGCAAACTCATAATTCAATGACTGGCTGGCCTGGCTCATCTGCTGCAACAACGCCCCGGGCGCCATGGCCGGCGTATCGGCGGCGGTCGCGCTGGAGGAAAAGAGCAGGCTGCCTGTCATTAAACACACAGCACACCAAAATGGCTTCATTACTGCGGTTGCATTCCTAAAGACTGGGTACCAGGCACCTGTACCGCGGCCTGCTGGGTTTCATGCTGGTCGAATTGCAGCTGCGTGGAGTGAACCCGACGCTGCAGTTCATAATCCTGCAATATGGCGTTGATACGCTTGCGCTGTTCCTGCACCTGCTGCTGGGAACCGTTATCAGCGGTGTTGGTCGCCGAAGGCACACCCAGGCTGACCGGAGACGCCTGGCCCATCATCGGCAGCGTATTGAACACCGGCGCTTCCGGCTGGGTATCGTTGTTGACCGGCTGGTTATAGTGTTGCACGCCCACAATCACCGCCAGCGACACGCACGCGGCCAGGCCGATTTGCGTAATCTGCGCGGCCCAGGGACGGGCTTTATGCCAGAACGGCAGCTTGTGCCAGGTCTCGGGCTGCGGCTGCGATTCCTTGACCGCATCGGGCACCAGGCGGACCGGCTCACGGGCGATAGCCTGCGCGACGCGGTCGGCGATATCGAGATGCAGCGTCGCGCCGATGTCCCCGCGCAGGGTATCGCGAATCAGATGATACCGTTGCCAGCTTTGTTGTAACTTATCATCCCTGGATAATTCGTTGAGCAGTTCGTTATCGAACGACTCCCCATCCATAAGAGCGGAAAGCTTTTCGTTATGCATGCGTGGGTACCTTCTCCTGCCGCCATCGTTATCGCTGAATCAGCGGTTGAATTTTGTTGTCAATAGCTTCGCGCGCACGGAAGATTCGCGATCTTACCGTTCCCACCGGGCAATCCATGATGGACGCTATCTCTTCATAGCTCAGGCCATCCAGTTCCCGAAGCGTGATTGCCATACGCAAATCTTCGGGAAGCCCTTCGATAGTGCGAAACACTATCTGTCGCAACTCTTCAGACAACATTAAATTCTCAGGGTTCGATATTTCTTTCAACGCGCCGGCACTTTCATAATTTTCGGCGTCGTTGGCGTCCACATCGCTTGACGGTGGGCGCCGGCCCTGAGCAACCAGATAATTTTTAGCCGTGTTAACAGCGATACGATACAACCATGTATAAAAAGCGCTATCCCCCCGAAATGACTCGAGGGCGCGATAAGCTTTGATAAACGATTCCTGGGCCACATCCGGCACATCCCCCTGGGGAACATATCGGGATACCAGGCTCGCCACTTTGTGCTGGTAACGAACGACCAGTAAATTGAACGCTTTTTGGTCGCCTTTTTGTACCCGTTCAACCAGCACCTGATCCGTTAACTGCTCGCTCATCCGAGGTAAATTCTCCTCAAATTTATCTCCACGCGAAAAATAGTACCGCCAGCCTCTAAACCCATAACACGAGCAAGCTCCCGTTTGGAGTTTACGCTATACATAAAGTTCCGTCCCGCCTGTCTTTTTTGTTAAATGTAATCGGGGACGGATCTCGGCGCGCCAGCACGTTGGCCGGGAAGCAGTCAGACTATCATGAAATAAAGTTTTATAGTGTCAGAATCCTGAAATCACTCTGCCGAAGCGGCACGTTTACGCCCGGCACCCTATTGAAAGCGCAGGGTACCGTGAAATCCTCCGGATGTCAGTAAACATGCGTAAATACCCCCACGTGTAAAATATCAGCAATTAGCGGTTCAGCCCTAAATCATACAGTGCTAACATCGGAAAACTATTATTTCTGGCAGGGTAACCACCCCATTATGCAACCTTTAACTGAACATGTAACCGACGTGCTGGTCATTGGCAGCGGCGCCGCCGGTCTTTCACTGGCGCTGCGTCTCGCGGGACATTGTAAGGTCATGGTTTTAAGCAAGGGTCCGCTTAACGAAGGATCAACCTATTATGCCCAGGGCGGGATCGCGGCGGTGTTCGATGAAACCGATACTATCGCCTCCCACGTCGAGGATACGCTGATCGCCGGCGCCGGCCTGTGCGATCGCGAGGCGGTGGAATTCATCGCCGGCAACGCCCGTCATTGCGTACAGTGGCTGATAGACCAGGGCGTGTTGTTCGATACGGAATCCGGCACTGGCACCGGCGGCGTGGAAACGGAACACCATGCCGGCACGTCTCCCGATGAGCGCTATCACCTGACCCGCGAGGGCGGCCATAGCCACCGGCGCATCCTGCACGCCGCGGACGCCACCGGCAAAGAGGTGGAAACCACCCTGGTTTCCCAGGCGGCCAATCATCCCAATATCCATATTATGGAACGCTGCAACGCGGTGGATGTGATCAGTTCCAATAAAATCGGCCTGCCCGGCACCCGGCGCGTGGTCGGCGCCTATATCTGGAACCGCGAAAAGGAACGCGTGGAAACCTGCCGGGCCAAAGCCGTGGTGCTGGCTACCGGCGGCACCTCGAAGGTTTATCAGTACACCACCAATCCCGATATTTCGTCTGGCGACGGCATCGCCATGGCCTGGCGCGCCGGTTGCCGGGTGGCCAATCTGGAATTCAACCAATTCCACCCCACCTGCCTGTTCCATCCCCAGGCGCGTAATTTCCTGCTTACCGAGGCGCTGCGCGGCGAGGGCGCCTACCTGAAACGTCCGGACGGCTCGCGCTTTATGCCCGATTTCGACGAGCGCGCCGAGCTGGCGCCGCGCGATATCGTGGCCCGCGCCATCGACCATGAAATGAAGCGCCTGGGCGCCGACTGCATGTACCTGGATATCAGCCATAAGCCCGCGGACTTTATCCGCCAGCATTTCCCGATGATTTACCAAAAATTGCTGACGCTGGATATCGATCTGACCAAAGAGCCGATTCCCATCGTGCCGGCGGCACACTATACCTGCGGCGGCGTAATGGTGGATCAGCACGGGCGCACCGATCTCGACGGGCTCTACGCCATCGGCGAAGTGAGTTATACCGGCCTGCACGGCGCCAATCGCCTGGCGTCCAATTCCTTGCTGGAATGCCTGGTCTACGGCTGGTCGGCCTCGGAGGATATCCGCACGCGCCTGCCGGCCATCAAGCTGGCCAAACAGCTGCCGGCCTGGGATGAGAGCCGGGTGGACAACTCCGACGAGGAGGTGGTGCTACAGCATAACTGGCACGAGCTGCGGCTGTTTATGTGGGATTACGTGGGCATCGTGCGCACCACTAAACGCCTGGAGCGCGCCCTGCATCGCATCAACCTGCTGCAGCGGGAAATCGACGAGTACTATTCCAACTTCCGTATCTCCAATAACCTGCTGGAAGTGCGCAACCTGACCCAGGTGGCCGAGCTTATCGTCAAGAGCGCCATGCTGCGTAAAGAAAGCCGGGGCCTGCATTACACCCTGGATTATCCGGAAATGGCCGCCAACCCGCAGCCGACCATCCTGCATCCCTGATCCATGGCAAACCGGCGGCCCGGCCGCCGGTCCTACCCTGCCGGCCGGGATAAATAAAACCCGTCGGTCAGTGCGCGATAGGCGGCGGAATAAGCGCCGTCGCCAGCGCGCAGCGCCAATGTCGTATACGTCAGTTCTCCCGCCTGCGGCGAAAAGCCCAGCAGCACCCGATGACAGGGTTTTCCCGCGCGATCGGCCACGTCGGTGCGATAATGCAAATGCCAGCCCCCGCGCTGCGCCATGGCGATGACCTCTTCGCCGGTAGCGGTCGGCAATACCAGCGTCAACAGGCCGTCGCGGGCCACCAGCCGCCGCGCGGCATCCAGCAGGCGCCGGTGGGTCAGGGTCGCCGTGTAACGCGCCTTATCGCGCTCAGCGCTTCTGGTGGCCAAACCGACCGGGAAATAAGGCGGATTGCTGACGATCAGCCCATATCCCGCCCCGGGATCCTCTTTCCCGCCGCGTTGCGCGGCCCCCCCCGGCGTCGCCTGCGGCGCATAGTCCAGTATATCGCCGTTAAAAATGCGCAAGCGGGACGACCACGGGCTGGCGGCGAAATTTTCCCCCGCCTGTCCGGCGGCGGCGGGGTCCAGCTCGACGGCGTCAATGCGCACGCCAGGGTCCGCGCGCTGCGCCACCATCAGAGCGATCAGGCCGCAGCCGGCGCCGATATCCAGCACCCGCCGCGCCGTGCCCAGGGGCGTCCAGGCCCCCAGCAGCACGCCGTCGGTCCCCACTTTCATTGCGCAACGGTCGTGGGCGACAAAAAATTGCCTGAAGGTAAAACCGTCCCGGCGCAGCGGCATAGTCTGTTTTAACGATTCGATCATTATTAGGCTCTTTGGGACATATCGGGGTACTTTATGGCAAACCGGCCGCGGATGAAATCATCCGTTTGCGCGGAAACAGATGAAGATTATCCGCGATCCGTCTATAATCTGCGCCCCAACCAGAGGTAGACCATGACTGTAACCCAATTTTCCGAACTCGACCTGCATGAAAGCCTGATCGCCGCACTGCGCGATAAAGGTTACGAGCGCCCCACCGCCATTCAGTCCGAAGCGATCCCGCCGGCGATGGACGGGCGCGACGTATTGGGTTCGGCGCCTACCGGTACCGGCAAGACCGCCGCCTATCTGTTACCGGTATTGCAGCACCTGCTTGATTTCCCCCGCCGGAAATCCGGCCCGCCGCGGGTACTGATTATCACCCCTACCCGCGAGCTGGCCATGCAGGTGGCGGAACAGGCCAAGGAACTCGCCGCGCATACGCACCTGGACATCGCCACCATCACCGGCGGCGTGGCGTTTATGAATCATGCCATCGTGTTCAGCGACAACCAGGATATCGTGGTGGCCACCACCGGCCGGCTGCTGCAATATATCAAGGAAGAAAATTTTGACTGCCGCGCGGTGGAAACGCTGATCCTGGATGAAGCGGATCGCATGCTGGAAATGGGTTTTGCGCAGGATGTGGAGCTGATCGCCGCCGAAACCCGCTGGCGCAAGCAGACCCTGTTGTTTTCCGCCACCCTGGAGGGCAACGCGGTCAAGGATTTCGCCGAGCGGCTGCTAAACGATCCGGTGGAAATCGACGCATCGCCCTCACGGCGCGAGCGTAAAAAGATCACCCAATGGTATTATCGCGCCGACGATATCAAGCATAAAACCGCCCTGCTGGCCCATCTGCTCAAACTGCCGGACGTGACCAAGGCTATCGTTTTCGTACGCAAACGCGAGCGGGTGCATGAACTGGTCGGCTGGCTGCACGCGGCCGGCATCGCCACATGCTATCTGGAAGGCGAAATGGTGCAGGCCAAACGCAATGAAGCCATCAACCGCATGACCGACGGGCGGATGAACGTGCTGGTGGCGACGGACGTGGCGGCGCGCGGCCTGGATATCGACGATATCAGCCATGTCATCAACTTCGATTTGCCGACCACCGCCGACGTCTACCTGCACCGTATCGGCCGTACCGCCCGCGCCGGACGCAAAGGCTCGGCCATTTCTCTGGTGGAGGCGCACGATCATCTGCTGTTGGGTAAAATCAGCCGCTACCTGAACGAGCCGCTGAAAGCGCGGGTGGTGGATGAACTGCGTCCGGTCACCCGTGCGCCGGCCGAAAAAACCACCGGTAAACCTTCGAAAAAAGTGCTGGCCAAACGCAAAGAGAAAAAAGAGCTGAGCCAGATGAAGGACAAGGTTAAGGTCAAGGTGCGTTTACGCGATAAGCGCAATATCGGCAAACGCCGGGCGCCAAAATCGGCCGCGGAGGATGCGGCGGCGGCCGTTACGCCAAAACCGCATGATGAATAAACCATCACGCGCCCTGAAAAGCCGCCCGCACGGGCGGCTTTTTTGTCGCCTTAGGGGTAAGTTTCAACGCCTTAAGCCATTTTTCGCCTAAATCAGCTAATTTCCGGCTGAAAGCTGCGCGCGCCACAAACAAGCGCGGCGTAAATGAATGAAAAAAACAATTTATTTCATCAGGTTAAAGATAGTTTTGCCATAAAATGGCATTGGTCAAAATAGGCGCAGGGGGTGAATATTCATATTTTGATCCAGACGGGAATTCAGCATTTCTAAACGCAACATATTGATTTTAATACAGGGTTTTTGCCGTGCGGAAATAGCGGAAATCAAAAAGGGAGCCTAGGCTCCCTTTTATACACCGCGACGCCGTTAAAGGGCGGCGGTAAAGGTACGGGTAATGACATCGCGCTGCTGTTCAGGCGTCAGCGAGTTAAAACGCACGGCATAGCCCGAGACACGGATGGTCAGCTGCGGATATTTGTCCGGGTTGGCCACGGCGTCTTCCAGGGTTTCACGGGTCAGCACGTTGACATTCAGATGCTGGCCGCCTTCCACGCGTACGGTTTCCTTGGCTTCTAGCGGAATTTGACGGTATTCGATATTGCCCAGTTCGCTTAAGGCAACGACCTGATCGTCGGCGTAGCCGGCAACGGCACACAGGCAACGGGCCTGTTCAATGCTGTTATCCAGCAGCCAGAAAGAGTTAACCAATGCTTTGTTGTCGGCCTTGGTGATTTGAGTTCCGATAATCATAGAATGTCTCCATGGTGTGGCTACAAAATCTGCCCGTCGTCGTCCGGTAGGCTACCGGCTGCTTGGGTATTTGGTAAAACCAATTTGTCTAACTGACTGTATACCAGCCAATCGGCATCGTTTCCTTGATTTAAATCAATTTATCCGTAGTAAAGAAACGCATCAAAAAGTCATGTTTTTGTTTTATATCAATTTTTGAGTTATTTATCACTTTCATTAATTTAACTTTTTTTTAAGCTTTATTTATTTTGTTGGCGTGCCCCTGGCGGCGGAAAAGATTCCGCCTGCGGACATAAGCCGGTAAGCTAACGCCAGTCGCCAATCCACATGGAGCGTACCATGACACAAAGTCCAACCTGGCGGGATGCGCTCGCCGAAGAGAAGACCAAGCCCTATTTCCAGCAAACGCTGAACTTCGTCGCCAGCGAGCGGGCGGCGGGCAAGATTATCTATCCCCCGCAAAAAGACGTATTCAACGCGTTCCGCTTCACCGAACTTGCCGCGGTAAAGGTGGTGATACTGGGGCAAGATCCCTACCACGGCCCCAACCAGGCGCACGGCCTGTCCTTTTCCGTCCGGCCGGGCGTGCCCGCCCCGCCCTCGCTGGTCAATATCTACAAAGAGCTGGCCAATGATATTCCGGGTTTTACCAAACCGGAGCACGGCTGCCTGCAAAGCTGGGCCGGGCAAGGCGTGATGCTGCTCAATACCGTGCTTACCGTCGAGGCGGGCAAGGCCCATTCCCACGCCAGCCTGGGCTGGGAAACCTTTACCGATAAAGTGATTGCCGTGCTGAACGAGCAGCGCGAGGGGATCGTCTTTATGCTGTGGGGATCGCACGCGCAAAAAAAAGGCACGATTATCGACCCGCAACGCCATCATATTCTGAAAGCGCCGCATCCGTCGCCGCTGTCGGCGCACCGGGGTTTCTTAGGCTGCGGGCATTTCTCCAGGGCCAACGCCCTGTTGGCACAGCAGGGAAAACCGGAGATTGACTGGCAACCGCGGTTGCCGTCGGAATAACTGGGGGAACAGGGAATGGGCCGGTTATCGGGCTCGACGACCGGCTCGCGGGCGCGGAAATCCTACGCCTTGGCTTTCGATACCGCCACCATGGCGGGACGCAGCAGGCGGCCGTTCAGGGTGTAGCCTTTTTGCATAATCATCATGACATGGTTTGGCTCGTGCTCATCGGATTCCAGCATGGTCATGGCCTGGTGCACCGCGGGATCGAACGGCACATGGGTCTGGTCGACCACGGCGATGCCGTACTTGCGCACCACGTCCAGCAGCGACTTCAGGGTCAGTTCGATGCCTTCGATAAGCGGGGTCAGCTCGCTATTGTTTTTATCGGCCATATCCAGGCCGCGTTCCAGATTGTCAATCACCGGCAGCAGTTCGCCGGCAAATTTTTCCAGGGCGAATTTATGGGCTTTTTCCACATCCAGCTCGGTGCGGCGACGAAGATTTTCCATTTCCGCCTTGGCGCGCAGCAGGCTGTCGCGCTCGCGCTGCTGCAATTCTTCCAGCTTGGCTTCCAGACTGGCGATACGCTCATCGCGCGGATCCACGACGTTCTCCGTCTCGGGCGCCGCGTCCATCCGCTGCCCGGCATCCATCTCATCCGTGGTAATGTCTTGTGAGACTTGCTCGTCAGGTATCTTCTGTTCTTTACTACTCATCATGAGTTCTCCGCGTTTTAGCCTTTTAGTCTTGCTACTCCGCTTATTATGGGGATGAATAGCAGGTATTCAAGGGATGTCGCATAATGTAGTCAGCAAAACACGGCGAGGAAAAGCAAATACATGAACACCCCTTTCAAAAGCATCGGCATTGTCGGCCATCCGCGTCATCCCAACGCCCTGGCCACGCACGAGATGTTGTACCACTGGCTGATCGGGCAGGGACATGAGGTGATCATGGAGCAGCACATCGCCCGCGACCTTGATCTTACCGGCGCTATTACCGGCAGCCTGGCGGATATCGGCCAGCGGGCCGATCTGGCGGTGGTGGTGGGCGGCGACGGCAATATGCTGGGCTCGGCGCGCATCCTGGCGCGGTACGATATTAAAGTCATCGGCATCAACCGCGGCAATCTGGGCTTTCTTACCGATCTCGATCCCGATTCCGCGCTGCAGCAGCTTACGGACGTGCTGGCGGGCAATTACCGCTGCGAACAGCGTTTTTTACTGGAGGCCCAGGTCTGCCGGGGCAATGAATGCGGACGGCTCAGCACCGCCATCAACGAAGTCGTGCTCCATCCTGGAAAGGTGGCGCATATGATTGAATTTGAAGTGTATATCGACGATAGCTTCGCCTTTTCGCAGCGTTCCGACGGCCTGATCATCGCCACGCCGACCGGTTCCACCGCCTATTCCCTCTCCGCCGGCGGCCCGATCCTGACCCCGCCCCTGGATGCGATCGTCCTGGTGCCGATGTTTCCGCATACCCTGTCCTCCCGGCCGCTGGTTATCAACGGCAGCAGCACCATCCGGCTGAAATTTTCCCAGGCCAGCAGCGAACTGGAGATCAGCTGCGACAGCCAGATCGCGCTGCCTATACAGGAGGGCGAGGAAATTTTTATCCGGCGCAGCGAATATCACCTGGATCTGGTCCATCCCCATGATTACAACTATTTCAATACGCTCAGCACCAAGCTCGGCTGGTCGAAAAAATTATTCTGAAAATCAGCATTCGTTTCTTTACTGTATATAAAACCAGTTTATACTGTGTTTAACCACAGCTGTGTTTTTATATACAGGAAACGTATCATGCTGGCTCAACTGACCATTGCTAACTTTGCGATCGTGCGCGAGTTGACGATTGATTTTCAATCGGGAATGAGCGTTATCACCGGCGAAACCGGGGCGGGCAAATCCATTGCCATCGATGCCCTCGGTTTGTGCCTCGGCAGCCGTTCCGACGCAGGCATGGTGCGCCCCGGCGCCCCCAGGGCGGATATCTGCGCGCGTTTCGCCCTCGGCGACGCCCCGCTGGCAGCGCGGTGGCTGGCGGACAATGAGCTGGATAACGGCAATGAATGCCTGCTGCGGCGCGTGGTCGGCCATGACGGGCGCTCGCGGGGGTTTATCAACGGCATGCCGGCGCCCTTATCGCAGTTGCGCGAGCTGGGCCATCACCTGATCCAGATCCACGGCCAGCATGCCCACCAGTTGCTGCTGCGTCCCGACTATCAAAAACAGCTGCTCGACGCCTATGCGGATGAACAAGCGCTGCGGCAATCCATGGCCGGCGCTTATCGGCAATGGCACCAGAGCTGCCTGGATCTGGCCGCGTTCCGCCAGCACGCCTCGGAGCGCGAGGCCAGGCGCGAATTATTGCAGTACCAGTTAAAGGAGCTGAACGATTTTATCCCGGCGGACGGCGAATTCGAGCAAATCGATCAGGAATACAAGCGGCTGGCCAACAGCGGCCAGTTGATCACCACCACCCGCCAGGCACTTGAGATGCTCAGCGAGGGCGAGGACCAGACCCTGCTTGGCCAGCTGTACGCCGTCCAGCAGCGGGTAGGCGAACTGGTGGGCATGGACGGCGCGCTTTCCCCGGTAATGGATCTGCTGGAAGAAGCCTCAATCCAGCTGACCGAGGCCGCGGAGGAGCTGCGCCATTACGGCGATCGGCTCGACCTGGACCCGGCGCGGCTGTATGAGCTGGAACAGCGGCTGTCCCGCCAGATCTCCCTGGCGCGCAAGCATCATGTGAAACCGGAAGACCTGCCGCTGTTTTATCAGCAGTTGCTGCAAGAACAACAGTTGCTGGAGCAGCACGACACCGACGCCCAGGCGCTGGTCGAGACCGTGGCGCAGCACCACCTCCAGGCGGTGCAAACCGCGCGGCGGCTGCATGAAAAACGCGTGCATCATGCCACTGAACTTTCCGCCCTGATTACCCGCAGTATCCGCGAGCTGTCCCTGCCGCACGGCAGGTTGGAAATCACGACGCATTTCGATGCCGAACAGCTGAGCGCCGAAGGGGCGGATCGTATCGAATTCCTGGTCACCACCAACCCCGGCCAGCCCTTGCAGCCGTTGGCGAAAGTGGCCTCCGGCGGCGAATTATCGCGCATCGGCCTGGCGATACAGGTGATTACCGCCCGCAAGATGGATACCCCGGCGCTGATTTTTGATGAAGTGGATGTGGGCATTAGTGGCCCCACCGCCGCAATTGTGGGTAAAATGCTGCGTCGGCTGGGGGAATCCACCCAGGTGATGTGCGTAACCCACTTGCCCCAGGTTGCGGGCTCCGGTCACCATCACTTTTTTGTCAGCAAAAATACCGACGGTAACGAGACCGAAACCCAAATGATCGCCCTGGACAAAAAAGCCCGCCTGCAAGAGCTGGCGCGCCTGTTGGGCGGGAGCGAGGTCACCAAAAATACGCTGGCAAACGCTAAAGAACTGCTCGCAGCTTAGAAAAGGCTAACTTTTTTACGTTCCCGTGGTCATAGATGGGCCTTGTAGAGGTTCCCAATGTCGGCAAGGTCTATTATCATCGGCATCCTATGCCTAAAAGGAATGTGATTATTATGAGCTGTAAGACGTTGACCGCTGCTGCCGTCGTTCTCCTGATGTTAACCGCCGGTTGCTCCACGCTTGAAAGATTGGTCTACCGCCCGGACATTAACCAGGGAAACTATCTGACAGCAACTGACGTAGCTAAAATTCATACCGGCATGACCAAGCAGCAGGTGGCGTATATCCTGGGCACGCCAATGATGCAGGATCCGTTCGGCAGCAGTACCTGGTTTTATGTGTTCCGCCGCCAGCCCGGTCATCAGCCTGTCACGCAACAAACGCTTACCCTGACCTTTAACAACACCGGCACCCTGACCAATATCGATAACCGGCCGTCATTGGATACCCCGCGCGGGTAAATCAGCGGTAAAAAGCCGAACTGAAGCGAAGCGGCAACGCCTGGCGAAGTAATCCCAGCGCAGGCGGCACAGCGGTAAAACGGGGCAATGCGAAGTTAACACGCTTGAGAGGGCAACGGGCCGGACGCCTGGGGTATATGACCTACCCTGCCGGCCCCCGGCGTCCCGCGCACTCGTCTACTTTTTCGTGCGTTCCGCGCGCTGGCGGCGCAACTCCTTGGGATCAATCAGCAGCGGGCGGTAAATTTCCACGCGATCGCCGTCGGTGAGCCGATCGCTTAATTTGGCCGGGCGACTAAAGATACCGACCTTATTCTTGTCCAGATCGATATCGTGCCGTATTGCCAGAAGGCCCGAGGCCTGTATCGCCTGCTCAAGCGTACTGCCCGCAGCCAGCACCAACTGCCGCAGGTATTGCCGCTCAGGCAGCGCATACACCACTTCCACGCGGATATCCGCAGCTTCAGGCGGCACGGTAAACCTCTTTTGCCCGCTGGGTGAATGCCTGGACCATGTTATTCGCCATCTCTTTAAAAATTGGCCCGAACGCCAGCTCGATTAGCCGGTTCTTAAACTCAAAGCTCATTTCGAATTCGACCTTGCACGCCTCGGGACTCAGCGTGGTAAAACGCCAGTCCCCGGCAAACGAGCGGAATGGCCCTTCTACCAGGCGCATTACGATGCTTTCGTTATCGGTGATGACATTACGGGTCCTGAATGTTTTGCTGATGCCCGCTTTGGAAACATCCATCTCGGCGGTCAGTTCGTTTCCTTCCTTGGCCAGCACGCGGCTGCCGGTGCATCCGGGAATAAACTCCGGATAAGCGCGAATATCATTGACCAAGGCAAACATTTGCTCCGCGCTGTAGGGCACTAACGCGGAACGACTGATATGAGGCATAAGGGTTCCTGTCTTGACGATCATTGCTTAATATTATCATTTATCTGTCTTGAGACAAAAAGTGTTGGCGCCCGTTTGTCTTAAAAAGCATCAATACCGCAAGGTAACGTAAGGAAAGCATTTTATTCCCGCCCATAAAACTGTATAATATTTAGTATCATGACAAAGAAAAAAGCTTACAAACCCGGTTCAGCCACCATTGCGCAAAACAAGCGCGCCCGACATGAATATTTCATCGAGGAAGAGTTCGAAGCCGGACTCGCGTTGCAGGGATGGGAAGTCAAATCGCTCCGTGCCGGCAAGGCCAACATCAGCGATAGCTATGTGCTGCTTAAAGATGGCGAAGCCTTCTTATTTGGCGCCACCTTCCAGCCGCTTATGGCCGCCTCGTCGCATGTGGTATGCGACCCTATGCGCACGCGTAAACTTCTGCTCAACAAGCGTGAGTTAAGCTCGCTGTTCGGCCGGGTGAACCGCGAGGGCTACACCGTGGTCGCCCTGTCGCTGTACTGGAAAAACGCCTGGACCAAGGTCAAGATTGGCGTCGCCAAGGGTAAAAAAGATTTCGATAAGCGTGAGGATGTCAAATCACGCGAATGGCAAGTCGATAAAGCACGCATTATGAAGAACGCCAACCGTTAAGATTTGCCGCGCTATTGAATTTTTGCTATAATGAAATTAACAACTTGGGGCTGATTCTGGATTCGACGGGATTTGTGAAACCCAAGGTGCATGCCGAGGTGAGGTAGGCCTCGTTAAACAGCCTCAAAAAAAATAATTGCAAACGACTCGCAATACGAACCCGCTGCTTTAGCAGCTTAATCAGTCTAAACCACTGATGGTTCCCTCTCTCCCTAGCCTCCGCTCTTAGGACGGGGATCAAGAGAGGTCAAACCCAAAAGAGCTCGCGTAGAGATCCTGCCTGGGGTCAAAGCGTCAAATCTAATCAGGCTAGTTTGTTAGTAGCGTGTCCATCCGCAGCTAACTGGCGAATGTAATGATTGGACTAAGCATGTAGTACCGAGGATGTAATAATTCCGGACGGGGGTTCAAATCCCCCCAGCTCCACCAATAAAAACAAAGGGTTGCGCGCAAGCGCGACCCTTTCTCTTTTGGATTGGCGGCAAAATGGCGACAGGCTAGTAACGGATGTAAAGCAAACCAGCTGATAAGGCCACACCTTGGCATGCAGCCAATCTTGTTCCGGCAGAGATGCCCCTTACCATTGCCCGGTTGCCCCATAGAGGGACAATTTCTTGCCGTGTAATCACCCGCAAGAAACAATAAAACCCAAAGTTTTAGTTATTCCTATTCATGATTCACACCCGTTGTGTGACCCATGCCAGGGCTATTTTATTTCGTCGTTTTGTGGCTTTCTCATGAGCATCAAATATTTTTTGAACGGTTTAGCATCACCTTTCAGATAGGCCTCCCCGCCCGCAAATACATCCATCACCCCTGATTACTTAACACTATGTTATATATTAATAAAAAATGAAAAGACTGAACAGTATTACGTCAATCTTTCCGCGTGGGACCCACGTAACACTGTTGCTACCCTTTTAACTTAGTGCTAAATTTAGTATCAAATATCATACTAAAAAGGACTCGTTATGTCGGTACAACCTATCCTTGCCAATGTGTCGGTGAGTATCAGCGATTTTAAAAAGTCACCTAATGGCGCCCTGAAAGAGGCCCACGGCCAACCGGTGGCGGTGTTGACCAACGGCCATATCTCCGGTTACTACATTTCACCGGAAACATGGGAAGCCATGGTGGATTATCAGGAAGATATCGAGCTTGGCAAGATCGCCCGTTCACGGATGAAAGGTAAGCGCGTTAAGGTCAAGCTGGATGAGCTATGAGTTGGAGTTTGAAGAGCATGCTCTTAAGGAGTTTAAAAAACTGGGCGCGCCGTTACGGGAGCAGTTCAAAAAGAAGTTAAAAGAGATTTTGGTCAATCCCCATATTCCCGCCAATCGGCTCAGCGGCATGCCTGATTGTTATAAAATCAAGCTCAGGTCTGCCGGGTATCGGTTGGTTTACCAGGCGATCGATGAACAGGTGATTGTGCTGGTGCTGGCCGTGGGCAAACGCGACCGCTCGGAAGTTTATAACGCCGCTAAAGCCTGGCTATAACCGGGTGGCATGTGCTGGAACAACGGTTCAAAATCTGACCACATAATCCCATCACTTTTCCGCATTGGTATACGTTTAGGTATATCCTAAAATCTGAATTGCAACTTAATCCATTTATACCAATGCATTACGTTGAAAATGCAGATTCCCCCGGCCGCTGAAGCCAGATTGAAAGAGATAACATATGAACGCTAAACGCCTGCCGCCAACCAAAACCCATGACGAAATGGTCACTGAGTGGATGGGGCAACCGGAATTCAAGGCTGAATACGAAAAACCGGATCGGGAATGCGCCCTACTTGATGAGCGGTTGGCCGCACGCAAAAAAGCCGGCCTCGCCCAAGCGCAAATCGCTGAGCGAATGTGAACCAAAACAACGGCTATTACACGGTTGGAACGCGGTTTAGCCTCCGGTACCCAATTGCCGCGTTTGCCCCGGAAGACGAAGACATGGCCGGACAACGGATCTTCCCGGAGGGCGGATACGACTTTGGCGGCGAGGCCCTGGAATCCCTTTCTCATATCAGTGTGGCCGGCGACCAGCCAGATACTGTAAGTATCTCTGCCAAACGGACCATTCACATTTAGAGATCTTCCGGCATATTGATTATGTCCCGATAGGAGATCGCCATGCGCAAAGCCCGATTCACCAAACACCAGATCATCGCCGTTCTGAAGTCAGTCGAAGCCAGACGCAGCGTTAAAGATGTCTGCCGCGAAGCCGGTATCGCTGAAGCCAGCTACTACAATTGGAAAGCGAAATTTGGCGCCATGGAAGCCTCTAATATCAAAAAGATGAAAGATCTTGAGGATGAAAACCGTAGCCTGAAACAGATGTTTGCCGATCTCAGTCTGGAAAACCGGGCGTTGAAAGATGTCATCGAAAAAATGTTTGGTTCGCCCCCGTTTTGCAAGCATACGATGATAAAAGCTGTTTGCGTTAATGTATCCGGCCTCTCGCAAGTCAGCTGCTTTTGGCAGCAAGGCCATGATGGGATAAGCGCGTCGTTAGAGTGCTGGATCGGATAGTGGCAAATCGCGGATATCCGCTGAAACTGCGGATGGATAACGGTCCGGAACTGATATCGCTCACGCTGGCGCAATGGGCGGAAGAACATGGCGTGATACTGGAATTTATCAGGCCGGGCAAGCGGACACAGAATGCGTTTATCGAACGGTCGAACCGGACGTACCGGACAGAAATACTGGATTTTTATCTGTTCAGGACACTGAATGAAGTACGGGAAATCACAGAGTGCTGGCTGACTGAATATAACAGCGAGCGGCCTCATGAATCGCTGAATAACCTGACGCCGGAAGAGTACCGGCTGATGGCTGAAAATCCGGAAATCTCAAAAAGTGTGTGGGACTAAAACCGGTGTGCTTACAGTTTCAGCCCTATCTCAGAAATGAGCCGCAATCGCCTAACCACCTGACTGACCCTGATCCCGGATTAGTGACCCGAACCCCAGAAGAAATTTCAAGCCACAATATTGTCGAGGTAGGTGCGGGACTATGGTGGCTGATTGTTAGATTTAACAGATAGGCCAACAAGGAATGGCCACCCGGAGGCAGTATTGTTAAAAGTGGTTATTATACCCACTATCATATTGACTCATATTTTTTCTGTGGGTACTATACCCACAGAGGGACAAAATGGAGTCAGGATGGAAAGCGCTAAATTAATCAAGCTATTGATAAATGATGGATGGATAGCAAGGAAACAAAAAGCAAGCAGTCATATCACGCTTGAAAAGGAGGGAGTAAGGGAAATCATCACCCTTCCCCACCCAAGGAAAGAAATCTCAAAAGGAGTTCTAAGACAAGTAAAGAAGATTTCGGGGCTAAAGGTCATTTAACAGAAAGGACGGTGCAAGCTGCCTTTAATAGCGCTTTCACCCTTAGTATAGTAAGTCATGCGAGGTACTTAATGATCTATCCAGTTTTCATTTTCGGAACTAAAAGCGGTGAATATGACGGTTATTTCCCCGATATTCCCGGTTGTTTTTTTGCCGGGGATACATTGGAAGAAGCCGTTCGCGACGCAGAAAAAGCATTCGGTATACATGCTGAAGCCCTAACAGAGCGCGGCGAGCACGTTCCCGCTCCTACTGATCCCTCAGCCTATATTCACGATGATCGCCTGTCAGAGGATGACGGCTTCCTAGGCTTTGTTGAGCTCGATCCGACAAAGTACGAAACCAAAGCCGTTAAATTTAATCTCACTATGCCCGGCAATCTCATTACGGCCATCGACCGTTATATTGAGACAAACGGGCATTACAAAAACCGTTCGGCGTTTCTTGCGGAGTTGGCCCGCAAGGAAATTGCGAGAAACTGATTGATATGGCCTCTAGCGGGGCCAATCTTGTTTACACCTACAGAGATTTTCGCTGAAGCCCCCTTATTCCCATGAAAGCACGTTTAACCGGGAACGGACGACGTTGACGTCGCCTTTGGCCTTGTTCCTTCGCGCCGTCGCACAGCATTAGCCAATCATGTAAGTTCGGCCATAACCTGCCCCAGAACCGAAGGCTCAAGGTAAAAATAACCGGAAATAATGAGCATTTTACTTTTCTTATCCTGCAGTCCAGCCGGCCTCAACACATGGCGAAGTGGGATAAGATAATCAAAAGTGTGTAAGCACAATTTTGCCCTGGATACTGCCTGATAAAGCACGCTGATGTGCAGCTGAAGCCATTTGTAAAGGGTAGGTGCTATCAATGACGACCCTGATAATTCCTGTTTCCAGAAGGCTACCCGCCGCTGAGAGTTGCGCGCCACTGGAACGCACTTGCGTTGTTGACACCGTAATTCCTCTTTCGGCGGCCTCCTTCTGCCCGGAAAAATGCAAAGGATTAACAAGAAACATTGCCCCGCCTTGCTTGATGCTGCTCAAAAAGCGCTCAACGTGCGTTCCACCTGAAGTATCAATGACAAGATCGGCATTTTTTACTACGGTCTCGGGAGCTATTTTGGTGTAGTCGATAAACTCATCCGCACCGAGATCGCGTAAAAGCGCCTCATTGCGGGAAGAAGCGACTGCAATCACTCGCGCACCTTTCCACTTGGCAATCTGCACCGCAAGGTGTCCTACGCCTCCTCCGGCGCCGTTGACCACTACTGTCCGGCCTTTTAGAGGAACAGGTGTATGTTTGAATGGTTGAAACGGATTTGGCGCGTCATGCCCCAGTTCGACAAGGAACTGCCAGGCCGTCAGCAGTGACATCGGCGCACCCGCGGCCTGGACATGTTCGATGCTCTGAGGTTTTAACGCCAGCTCTGATGCAGGAACGCTCACGTAGTCGGCATAGGCACCGCTGCCTTCCATGGCTCTTTCAGGAAAACGCACCATGGAATAGACTTCATCGCCAATGCTGAATCCGGAAACATTTTTGCCGACCGCTACGACTACACCGGATATATCCGTGCCCAGGATGAGCGGAAAGTGGGGATGGGGCCACCATTCAGGCGGCAACGCCCGATAACCGTCACGCAGATACCAGTCTGGCGGGTTGAGACTGACCGCATACACCCGAACAAGCACTTCCGTACATCCCATCGTTGGCCGGGGTGCATCTTCATATTTAAGGTTCTCTGGACCACCAAACGCGTGCAGTCGTACTGCTTTCATCATTTCAGTCATCACAAGCTCACTCTAATGGGGATTCAGTTGCCAGATAATATGACTAATAATGATGATTGATAATGGGGCTGGATTTCGCTTTAATGTTGCCATGAAGGAACAAATAGGTTTTGAAAGACTCACCGGTCTCATCGCATTCGCTCGCGCGGGAGCGCTTGGCAGCTATACCGCCGCTGCCCGCTCGCTATCCGTTTCACCTTCAGCGATAAGTAAGAGCATCCAGCGACTGGAACAGCGTCTTGGCGTCACTTTATTCACCCGCACCACACGCTCGCTGGTTTTGACTGCTGAAGGCCGCAAACTGCACGAGAGGGCTTTACGGTTGTTGCGCGATGCCGAGGAGCTCGAGCAGGTAGCCATGCGTACGCGGGCAGAGCCCGCGGGAACATTACGCATTGCGGCATCGTTGCCGATAGGCCTCCATATGATCGCCCCTGCGCTTGCGCCATTCTGCGCCCTGCATCCAAAAGTGACGATTGACTTACGGTTAAGCGATCGCGTGATAAGTATCGTTGACGAAAGTATTGATATTGCCATCCGGCTCGGCGACCTCGCGGATTCAAATCTCCTGTCGCGTCGCCTTTCGCCCTATCAGATGGGTTGTTATGCTTCGCCTGATTATTTGGCCAAATGCGCCCCGCCAAAACACCCTAATGATCTTATAGGGCATAAAACGGTCAATCTGCGCTACCAAAATACGGGGCGGATTTTTCGCTGGCCGTTCCGGGTTGGCGAGCGGGAGATCGAAATCGTGCCGTCATCTGCTGTCATCGTCGATGCAAGCGAAGCCGTTATAGCGGCAGTCGCTGCCGGTGCCGGAATAGGAATGGCGACAAGTTTTATGGCGGCTTCTTTGGTAAGGCGCCGGGAGTTAATTCCCGTTCTGACGGATTTTTCTGTAGAACGGCATAATATTTCGGCAGTCTGGCATGAAAGTCGTCGTTCAAACCCTGCCGTACGTGCGTTTCTGGAATTTATGCTGGCACAGTTTTAAATTCTCTTAACTGGCCGCCCGCAAAACGGCGGACATGTCCCGTCACCACGCGGCAACAGGTGACAGCCGGTAGCAGCGCACAACCGGAGGAAAGCGCGTCGGGTATAGAATGCATTGCCCCCTCCTGCCACAGTGATCCTGAAAACCCGCGGCATAGCAGCGCAGCCGGAATACGCGCTATGGCCGTTTATTTCAGACGTCTGGATTTCAGTGAGCAAGCATCCGGGCATGAAATGCGTTATACCTGATGACCCCCTAATTAAACAGCAGGAGCCCGTAATGGATTTGGATCTCAAAGACAAAGTGGCGCTGGTGACAGGCGCCAGCACCGGTATCGGTTTCAGCATTTGTGAAGAGCTGGCGGCAAACGGTGTGCATCTGGTGATGGTGGCCAGGACCCAGTCGCGGCTGGACGACGCCGCCGACAGGCTGGCGCGGCGTTATGGCGTCTCCACGCTGCCGCTGGCGGGCGACGTGACCGATGCCGCGTTTCCCCGTGAGGCAGTCCGCCTGGCGGAGCAGCGGTTTGCCGGCATTGATTTACTGGTCAATAATGCGGGCCGGGCCCATGCCGGCACGCTGCTGACCACCACGGAGGAAGACTGGGAGGCGATGACCGCCACCAAATTTACCGCCATGCGCCGTTTTTGCCGCGAGGTGATCCCGGGTATGCAACGGCGGCGGTGGGGGCGTATCGTGAACATCTCCTCCATCGGAGGGCTGTATCCCAACCCGCCGCTAACCGTTTCCCATGCCCTGAGTGCGGCCATTAATAATTTGACCCGCAGTTTGGCGCTGGATGTCGCGCCGATGGGTATTCTGGTCAATGCCATTGGCGTTGGCGCGGTCGCGACGGAAAACTGGGCAAACAACATGCTGCCCAACGTTCGCGAGCGCCGCCCGGAACTGGCGGGTAAAACCGATGAGGACATCATGGACATTCTCGGTAAGGAAAGAACCCCCGTCGGGCGTTTCGGACGCCCGGAGGATATCGCCGTTATCGCCGCGTTTTTGCTTTCCGCACGCAATCAGTTCGTTACCGGGCACACCGTGGAAGCGTCCGGCGGCGCGGACCGGTTTATGTAATGCTGATCACACCCGCTGCTATGGCCAGGTATACAGCGGGTTGACATGGGTAAGGAGGCGCCGCCGCATTTTCTCCCCAGACAAATGTTCCCTTTCAGGATAGCGGCCTGCGCGCCGCTTAGCGGCACAGGCATCAGAAGAAACGCAACCCAGGTTGCATCCTTCGGGATCAGCGCGAGCCGCTAAATGGTCTGGATATATTGTGAAGCGTTTTCTCTTCTGCCGCCAATGGCATAGGTCTTTGCCTCCCGCGGCAGGAGATGGAAATGTTCCGGGGGGAAAGGCGGCGGTACGGACACACGCCAGGCGTTATCCGCCGGCTCGTCGAGGCATGGGGTCGGTCCGAATTATTTCAGACCTTGAGCAATTTTACCGTGGCATCCACGTCTATCTCATCTTCCGAGAAGATTAACGTCGTTCCCTGGAAGGTGGTGATCGCCAGTTTTTTCAGCGAGCGCATGTCGCCAGGCTTCGTGGCTGATTTCGGCCGGATGCTACTCATCAGCACCCCTACGGACAGCACCGCATTTTCTTTATCAATGCGGGTATCGGCCGGCACTTCTTCGCTGTAAACCAGGTAAGACTTGATCGACGTAAGCTTAAGACGCTCGCCTGCGATATAGATGTATTTGCTTTCCGGTGCGACTTTCACGGCATAAGCCGACAACCCCTTGTTATTCGTGGTGGGTTCGAAGGTCACCGCCGCATCTTTCTTAATCAGCTCAGGGTTGGCGACCTTAATCACATGAAAATAACGGTTATCGCCGTTTTCATCTTTGATAAATCCAAAACCTTTATCTTTAAACCAGGTTGTGATCGTTCCATTCATCGCCGTTACCGCCTGCTTAATCGTTTATCTAATCAGTTTTTGCAGCGCGCAGTGTAAAACACAATGCCTGCGCAGACTACGTCTTTGGTTTAAGTCTGGACGATAAATGTAGGGTATGCGAACGGGACGGCCAGGTAAAGGCGTCAGCGACGCAGAGTGAAACGCTGCGGCCAGACGTGGCGGAAGAGTTAATGTGGCGGCGGCAGTATCAGGTCTGGCTACTTTTTGCGCAAAAGAAAAACAGCCGCTGCCGTCATAACGCCTATGAGGGGCATGGCTCCGGCGCCGGCTATGAAGTTATGCTGATCTATTCGTTTTTCCCGGCGGATATCAGCAAAGCGGGCGAGCGCGTGGTTTTCATCAGTGGCGCTGACCTCTTCAAATTGTTTTTTATAACCCTGATGGGTCAGCCGAGAGGCCAGGTCCGTGTCTGATCTTTCCAGCACGACGGTTTGCTTCCCCTTTTTGAAAAAAAGGTATTCCGGCATTGGGTGCTCCACCTGGAAGAGGATTTGATATAAATAATATATCCGGTCTCACTTCATGTTGTACACATCTGCCTGTATATTCGCCGCCGCCAGATCAATCACGCGTATTTTATTCGCTCATTTACAGTAAGGAATGTTTTTGGCCCTATTCATCTGCCACTCCCGGGCTGATATGGTCTGGATGATTGTTCAGTGTCAGCGCAAGCAGCCTCTGCTGAAGGCTGAGCAGGCTTTCCCTGTTTCCCGGCGTTCCGCCTTTAAGCAGACTCGTGAACCAGATGCCGTCTGCCGCAAGTCTGGCAATCTCCAGATCCGGTGCACTGTCAGTCTCCTGATGCTGTTTCAGGCGCTGAGCGAGCCAGCTTTCCCAGCGTGTTATCAGTTCAGGTTCAGCACAGAGAGAAAACGTCAGAGCTGACATCTTTTCCGTGCAGGCGACAATTGTCGTCCTGATATAAGCCCGTGTAAAGCGACCGTAGCCGCCGGGGTCACGCGCCATGAAGTCCTCAAGGAGTACATTGAACTGCTCTAGCTCATCATCAAATACCGCAGTGATAAGATCCTGCTTGCTGGAAAAATGGTGAAACAGGCCGCCTTTGGTCACACCCGCGTCAGAGGCGATGTCGCTGACGCTGACACCGGCAAAGCCACGGGCCGCCATCAGACTTGCCGTACTATTGAGCAAACGGCGGCGCACATTGACAGGGTCTTTTTTTGGTCTGCCGGACGCTGTCATCATCAGTGGGCGCTCATCTTGGAAAAGCCGTTAATCACCACCACGCCGACAACAATCAGCGCGATACCCGCGATGGCCGCCGCATCAGGTTTTTGCCTGAAAACGACCACGCCGATAAGGGTCGTCAGAATAATGCCCAGCCCTCCCCAGGAGGCATAAGCAATCCCTAGCGGAAGCGTACGCAGCACCTGAGCCAGCAGATAAAAGGAACAGGCATAAAGAACAGCGCAAATTAGCGAGGGCATAAGGCGGGTAAAATGTTCAGACTTGCCCAGAAACAGGGTGCCCACCACTTCCAGAACGATGGCGAGTGCGAGTGCTGCGTAAGCGAGTAGTGAAGACATGGTTTTCTCCTGAAATAAAAACCAATACTAGATACCTACCGGCCGGTATGCAAGTTAAGCGTCAGCGGTTTTTTTCTGCTGCGTAACCTCGGATTAACATAAGACGTGCTGTGACAGGCAGGAGCCCCCCGCGGCCATCCTCATGGCACCACGTTGCCGGTCACGCCTGTTGGCACCCATAACAGCAAAAAGGGACTAGCCCTAGCCTGGATACGATAAAAAGCGGGAACGCCAAAAGACGTCATCCCGTCGGGCCGGCAGCGCGGGCGTTGGCGACTGTCGAGAATAACCCTGCGTTTTCCGGTACTGGCTGAACATCCGATGTTAATGAAAAGCCCGGAAGGACTTTTCATACATCAGCATCCGCAAGGCGTTGATTACCACATCAAATCATCCGGCACTTTAAAATCGGCATACGGATCTTCTTCATCTTGTTCTTCCTGACTTAGCGCACTATTTAATACAATACTGTTCGCATCTCGCTGCGCAATTTTATCGGCTACGCTCGCCGGGATAATAGCGTATTTACTCACGCCGCTGTTATCATCAACCAACCGGGCAATGGCGAGACGGCCACTGATCAGCTGAGATTGAGTCAGCTTGTCCACAGCTATCTTTTTAATGAGATTATTATCTGTGAAGTTAAAATCAATATCGCCTCTGGCAATATTGATTCGATTCATTTCAATTAACTGCTTTACCTGGGCTTTATATTCTTTCGATAAAGCAGCGTGTTTTTGTTGCTCGCTGAGCTGTTTATCACGTTCAAGCTGTGCTTTTTTATTTTCTTCCACAGCCTCTCTTGCCTCACGGGCCTGCGCCCGTGATTTTTTAGCCGTTTTTTGGACTTTGGCTATTTTTTTGCTGGTTACTAATCCAGCTTTTAGCATCTGCTCTTGTAAGGTGAGTTTTGTCATCTTCGTTTCTCAAACAGTCGAATAATTTGTGTGATTATACCCGTAATGTATGAGGCTGTACCAGATTGAGCACCTGATCACCGTGCGGCATGAGTTTGGCGGGTCTATCATAGGCTGGCGTGACCTGCCCTTAGGATTTCAGCCCGGCCCCTCGCTCCCTGCCGCCAGCAATGGCACCAGCACGTCGCTGATGGGCGTGGGAATACCCTGTGAGCGACCATAACGCTGTATCACACCGTTGCGGATATCCCATTCCAGTGGGCGGTTGGCCTGACGATCGGCGAGAATGGAGGTGCCCAGATCCGCAGGCGCATGATGAAAGCCGTTAACGATCTCCTGCGGAACGTTATCATCCAGTACGGCGCCTTCCTCTCGCGCAACCGTCAGACATTCACGCAGATAAGCCAGTGCCAGTTCAGTGATATCCTCGCGTGAGAACATTCCGGCACGGCGATTCGCCAGTACCATCAGACCAGCGACCGCGTTCTGCAGCAGTTTGCGCCAGGCGATGGAGATAAAATCGGCTGACAGCTCAACCGCGCAGCGTGTGCCGCTAAGCGCATTCGCTACCCGTTTTGCCGGCGCCACATCCGGCAGCGTCAGGCGCGGTTTGGCGCGCAGCCAGACGGAGGCATCCGGCTCGCGCTGTGCCGGGAACCACACTACCGAAGGCAGCACCGTTGCGCCGTTGACCAAGGGTTCCAGTTGGGTTTTCTGCTCGACGCCATTTTGCAGTGCGCATACCACCGTGTTTTCATCGCACAGTGCGGCCAGCCAGTGGGCGCTGTCAGCTACCTGGGTGGTTTTCACCGCGATAAACACCAGATCGAACGGGTGGCTGATAGTCACCGGACGAGTCAATACCGGACCGGGCACCACAATTTCACCCTCATCGTGACGCAGAATTAACCGCGGATGCGCGGTGCGCCCGCAAAGGACCGGCGTGCGGTCAACTTCATGCAGTACAGCGGCGATGGTGGTACCGATAGCACCCGGACCAATAAGAGCAATTGTGGGATGATCAGACATCTTGTGTTCTCCTGATGTGAGTACCGCCGCGTAATAAGGCGTTCCAGCTGGCATGTTGCAGGGCGGCGAATAACGTAAGCAAAATAATGTGTCCAGGCATAGGCTCATGCTAAACAGCGCGCGCCCGGATGAAAAGTGAAGTGTCGTCATCGAGGCATGAGTAAATACTCATGTAGTAATGGTAACTGAGCTGCGCCTGTTGTGATTCTGCCAGTAACCAGCGACGGAATTTCATGATGGTTCCGATGACGCTTAGCAGTCCGGTCCTCATTTTGGCAGGGACGGTTGGCATACACCAGCCCACACTATGTCACCCCAATTCTGTCATGTCCCGCCATTAATTTCAGCCAGTAGCCAGCGTTCAAAATCCTGCAGTGCAGGTTCATTTATTCCTGTTTCCACCGGTTTTACCAAACAGAATTTTTTGCTCAGGTTTTCTGATTCTGGCCAGGGTGCGACAAGCGCTCCGCTACGCAGTTCTTTTTCGACGTACATACGCGGCACCATTGCCACGCCTTGTCCCGCCAAAGCGGCAGCTATTGCCATTTCATGAAGGTCATACCGGACACCTTGCGCCGGATTATCAAAGATTATTCCGTTTTCTTGGGCATAGTGATGCCATGCTTCCGGATTCTGCCGCCGGTGAATACGCGGTAGTTCGTTCAACCTCTCATAGACGTTCTTGTCCGTTAACAGTGCAGGATGGCATACAGGCACCAGTTTTTCCTGAAAGAGAAAATGCAAACGCATCCCTGCCCATGCGGGATGTTCAAAATGAACTGCGGCATCAAAGCCACTCCCGGTGAGAATGAATGGGTCGGTTCTGGCCGCAATATGTAATGTGATATCCGGATGCATAGATCTAAAGCCGTTCAGGCGGGGAATCAGCCAACGACTGGAAAACGTCGGCAGGACGGCAATTTCCAGACTTTTGCTACCTTCAGGCATCCCCATTATGTATTGAGTATCCCTGTCGAGTCGTTCGAGCGTTTCGCGTATGTGATGTGCATAGCGTGCCCCTACAGGATTAAGCTTGACGCGGCTTCCGGTACGGTCAAACAGTTTGCAGTTCAGCAAAGATTCAAGGCGCGCAATCTGCCGGCTGATGGCGCCTTCCGTCAGCGATAACTCCTCTGCGGCCCGGGCAAAATTACCGTGCCTTGCGGCAGCCTCAAAAGCCTGCAGGGAAGTGCTGCTGGGAATTTTTCTGCGCATAAAACCGCCCCTGTTGTGTGTATAGGGTGACCCATCAGTGACTGAATATCACTAAACCATGAAATAATATCGATTTATAGCCAAAAAAACAGCATGTAGCATGATGAAAAATCATTAAACGGGCTCATTAGATTCCTGCCGTTTATTCATGCAGAGGTTAGTCAATGTTGTATATCGTGGAATGCACCTATGCCAATCCCGGAAGCGAGGAAGACTGGAATGAATTTTACAGCCGGGAAAAACTGCCGGCGCTGGTCTCCGTCACCGGATTCAGCACTTCCCAGCGCTTCCGGGCCCTGAAACCTGGCTGCCCTGTTTATCTCGCCCTTCATACCATTAAGGATGCGGATGTTATCACCAGTGACGAATACCGGCTGAAAGGCGGCGGTAATTTCTCGCGCTGGCAGGAGCACATCACTGACTGGCACCGTAATCTGTATGAGTGTGAAGGCCCGGCTCCGGCCGTATCCTCGGATGAATTGCTGCTGCTCAGCGCCCGGCCGATCGGCTTTATCGAGACCGGGCTGGGATACCGGGTACTGGCAATGCAGGCGTCAGGGCTGGATAAATCCCCGGAGCGGCGCGTTGCATACGTTCTTGCACGTGAAAATGCCGCGCAGTTAGCAGAAGTTCCCGGAGCCTACCTCTACGAAACGCTTACACCGCAATTGCAGAACCCGGCTAAGGGTCACCAGAGAGGAAAACAATAAAATCATGCCAAATCTGACTTTTTACATTTCTGAAGATCAGTCTGACAGGTTCACCGCTCTCCCCGCTTTCACCCATATCTGCCGCGCACTGTGCAGTGAGATTCTCGGCGCAGAAGCAGAAAAAGTTCACATCATATATGTCGATGTCAGGCCGGGATGCGGGCATCCGGTGTATGCCGAACTCTGTTATCGCCTGACAAAATCGCGTGTGCCGGACGTGATGGAAAAGTTTATGCGTGAACTGGATCTGGCCATTCGGCAGGCTTCGGGGCTAATGGCGCGTATCCGCTGTTTTGGCTCGAGCGCACCACAAATATTCGCTCGAAACTGACCATGAGGAATTTATGAACCATCCGCCTTTCACATCCCGTCAGATTGGGGATTTTCTGGTTACCGCCCTGAGTGATGGCAATATGTCAGCCAGCCTGGATTTACTTTCAGGCATTGAGACAGCGGATGCTGGGTTAATTCAGCACAGCGCCGGGATCGCTGAACCCGGTAATATCCATATCAACTGTTATCTGATCCGCGGTCAGGGACGCACCATTCTGGTTGACGCCGGCGCGGGAGGCCTGAACAACGTCGGAGGGCTGCTCAAAAGAAACCTCGGTGCCGCGGGGGTAAGCCCTGCTGACGTAGACACCGTCTTATTGACGCACGGCCATCCTGACCATATTGGCGGCCTGCTGGATGCTGAAGGAAGGCCAGTCTATAAACATGCTGAACTCTATCTTCATCCTCTTGAAGCGGAATACTGGCGGGATGATGAAAGATTAAAAATGGCCAGCGAGCGTGGGCAGCGTAATTTTAAGCTGGTCCGCCGAACGTTAGAAGCGTATGCGCAGAACTTGCGCTTTCTGGACGGGAAGGACATAACAGGGGGCATTCTCCCGGTATGGCTGCCGGGTCACACGCCAGGCCATACCGGATTCCGCATCGATTCAGGTGATAAATGCTTATTGATATGGGGAGACATCGTCCACTTCCCGCATATCCAGTCAGCACACCCGGCCGTTTCCATTGTATTTGACTGCAATCCCGCTCAGGCCGAAGACACACGGAAAAAACTCCTGGAACAGGCAGTCAGGGAAAAACTGCTCGTTGCAGGCATGCACTTAGAGCGTCGGGGGTTTGCCAGCGTTCTCATGGCTGATGGCGGATATCGAATTTCCTACCCGGAAGAATGAATGGCTATTCGCCTCTCATGAAATACCTGTTCGCAAATCACTTAACCGCTGCCAAAAAAACAGAAGTGGTAGAGGAGTAAGCCAGGAGCGGGCGATCTGCTCTCCATTGATTAACGCGCCGCGATGTTAGTCGTGTTTGCTCGTGGCGCAGGGCTGACTGTCAGATCAAATGTAATTACCCAAACTAAGTTGTTTGGTGCGCACTGTAAGGTCGTCGCTCACCCCACCCTATAAGCGTCTCATCGTAGTTTATTGGAACTATTCCGTAAGCCGCTTGCCAGTTGAGTAAACACCTCAATAATTTTTGGCAGCGCCCGCTGAGGATTGTCGCTCGCAGCAATCCAAAGTGCGGAATTCAGCGCGGCACTGTTTAACAGATGTGCAGCGGCATCCGCGTCAACCGATTTAAGTACGCCGCGTTCGATCAGCTTTATAACGGTCTGGCGGGTGGATTCGAGGCAGCTATTCTGGCTGGGCCATTGTGTAGGATCCCCAAGGAAAGCCGGACCATCAAGCAGAACGATGCGCCTTACTTCTGTGTCCAGCGCCATCTTAATGTAGGCAATCCCTTCAGCCAGCAGCCTTTCCCAGTCGTCACCGGCAGTCGCGGCGGCGGCTTTGGCTCGTTGTGCCATTTCACCATCTACTTGAGCAATAACAGCGGCAAGCAGCCCCTTTTTATCACCAAAGTTGTGGTATAGCGCCCCACGTGTCAGGCCAACGCTGGCGGTTAATTCATCCATTGATACGGCAGCAAAACCTCTTTCGGCAAAGGATTTCCGCGCTGCCGTAATCAATTTGGCGCGGTTCTCTTCCATTGTTTCAGCGCGGCATTTGGCGGCCATACGATCTCCTTTTTGACATACGTAACGGATGTTATTTGACATACGCGGCGTATGTGTGATTAATTCAACATACGCCGCGTATATTAAATCAATTTTACATACCGCGCATCCCGCATCACACATTGACTCAAGAAAGGACATGCCATGATCCAGCGTGAACCTATTTTTCCTGCTAACCGCCATGCTCTCTATGAAGAACATGGTTATTCCGCCGCGATCCGCTCTGGCGATATGTTGTTCGTTTCCGGCCAGGTTGGCAGCCGCGCCGACGGTACGCCGGAGCCGGATTTTGCCGCGCAGGTGCAACTTGCGTTTGATAACCTGGCAGCGACTCTTGCAGCAGCTGGTTGTACGTTTGACGACCTGCTTGATGTCACCACCTTTCATACTGACCCGGAAAATCAGTTTCCGACGATTATGCAGGTGAAACAGTCAATTTTCCCGCAGCCCCCTTACCCGAACTGGACAGCCGTTGGAGTGACCTGGCTTGCAGGATTCGATTTTGAAATTAAGGTCATTGCCCGAATTCCAGCTTCAACCTCCGCAGGTTGACAGACAGTAATGTTAGTGACGTCTTCATCAATGGGATGAGGACGTCACTATGAAAAGCGTTGTTTCAGAACCGACATAACGTCCACTCTTGGCACAGAGCGGACATTTCAGCTTTTCCCTACCCTTGACATCTGAACTTAGCCTTGACACCAGAACACAGTAATTAGCCCAGCGCGCTCATACGGGTCAAACACACCTCATGGCTTCATAACGATGCGCCCAAGCGGTTTCGCTGTCTCGGCGAATTCGTGGGCCGCAGCAGCGCTGGCCAGGGGGAAGATGCGGTCAATGACAATCCTGATGCGCCCTGCTGCTAAAGCCTGCAACATGTCGTCCACACTTGCCCGAACTCCGGGCCTTTCAAAAAGGGGTCCCATGAATACCCCCATGAGTGTCTGGTTAGACTGCATTGGCGGCCACAAGTCGACAGTCAGGCCTCCACCGCCCGCATTACCGACGAAGATGAGACGTCCTTCCGGAGCGAGTGCAGAAAGCGAAGCAGGCAACGTCGTCCCCACCGGATCGATGACGAGGTCAACACCGCTGCCATGGGTGTACTGTCTGACACTGTCCACGACGTTATTCTCTGCACGATCCACGACATGATCGGCACCAAGTTCCAGCAACCGGCTTCTTCGCTGCGTTCCGCTTGCCACGGCGATGACCGTTGCGCCTGCTTGTGAGGCAAGCTGGACGACCGCGAGCCCCACGCCACCAGCTGCTGCCTGAATAAGGACGGTTTCTCCGTGCCGGAGCATGCCTCGAGTGAAAAGGCAATGGTGCGCGGTTCCAAAAGAAATCGGTAAAACCGCCGCTTCTGCCATATCCACCGCATCGGGTATAAGCCAGGTTCGTTCCGCGGGCACAGACCAACGTTCCGCATGTGATCCCTGCATGTGAAAAGCCGCGACTCTGTCCCCAACCGTACGGCTACGGACGTTCGATCCTACTGCAACAACTGTGCCCGCGGCAGCGTAGCCGACGATCCATGAAGGAAGAGGCGGCGGAGTTAAACGGCGGTTGATCAGATCTCCACCTTCTATCGAGATAGCCTCGACAGAAATCAGAACGTCGTCAGGTCCTGCGACCGGATCGGGGATATCGACATATTTCAGGACGCCGGGAGCGCCTTCCACGTCATAAACCGCTGCTTTCATAAATTTTCCTCTGTCTCATCAGTAAATCCTGACCAGCCTGGCAAACCATCCCGATGCGGCATATAGCAATTCAGAAATCTCTCTGCTGCCTCTACAGGCAGCGCGGTCTGCCCTGTTGAATTTTCGACTGGCGGAAAGACCCGTAACGCTTAGGGCAGCCTGGCAATCACCTTAATCTCAAACTGGAATCCGTAAAGCCACGTCACGCCGATCCCGGTCAACGTAGGGTAAGGCGCCTCCCCCCAATATTCTGGCAGGATACTCCAGATAGCGTCGAGGTTTGACTCGGGATCGACGACAAAGAGGGTAACGTCAACCACATCACCGAACGTGCAGCCCGCAGCCGCGAGAACAGCATTAAGGTTATCGAATGCCAGCCTGATCTGCTCTTTAAGATCCTGTTCAGGCAAACCATCCTCCCGGCTACCCACCTGCCCCGAAACGAACAAGAAACCGTTGGATTTGATGGCCGGTGAATAGCGATTGCGCTCATAGAGCGCCTGCCGACCGAAGGGAAAAACTGCTTCGCGTGTTGTCATGTTTGTACCTTTGCAATGGGCGAAATCTGCCCGGTGAACATAAAGACACTTTACAGGTACTGGATCGGGCGGATAAACAGGCGACTTTGTCCATCATTGTTTGTAAAATCCAAACAATCGGTGAGAAAGAGAGGATAAGGAATGGATCGTTTCGATGCGATGCGCGCCTTTGCTCGCGTGGTGGAGGCAGGTAGCTTCACAAAGGCTGCCCAGACGCTTCATATGAGCAAAACCACGGTGACGCAACTTATTCAGCAGTTGGAAGCGCGCCTGCGCGTCAAGTTACTCCATCGCACCACCCGCAAGCTCGGTGTCACTCCCGACGGCGCGGTCTACTACGAGCACGTCATCCGCCTGCTGGCGGACATGGAGGATGCTGAAAACAGCCTCTCCAGTGCGGCGATTACGCCCGGAGGACGATTACGGGTGGATGTGCCCAGTCCGCTGGCCCGCCTTGTGCTGGTGCCAGCGCTACCGGCTTTCCACGCACGCTACCCTGATATCCAGTTCGACATGGGCGTGAGCGACCGGGTGGTGGATCTGATCGGCGACAATGTGGATTGCGTCTTGCGCGGTGGCGAAATCACCGACCAGTCCCTGATCGCACGCCATGTCGGCGATTTGCAAATCGGCGTCTACGCCGCCCCCAGCTATGTGGAACGCCTTGGCGCTCCTGCGCACCCGCGCGATCTGGAAAACACCGACCATCGCATAGTGGGATTCTTGTCTTCACGCACCGGTAAGATTGATCCTCTGGTGCTGCACTGTGAGAGTGAACATATTGAAATCAAAAGCAGCTATGTGCTTGCAGTGGATGATGGCAATGCTTACCTCGAAGCTGGGCTAGCCGGGTTAGGCGTGATTGCGCTGCCAGTCTATATGGCGGCAGCACATCAGGCTTGTGGCTCCTTGACTCCGCTATTTGAACACTGGCGTATTAATCCAATGCCTCTGTACCTGGCGTTTCCGCCGAACCGCCATGTCAACGCCAAACTGCGAGTTTTTATTGATTGGATCGTTGAATTGATGCAGCACCATGTCCCCAATTCTAACAATAAGTAACTACGTCCCAGCCCCCTGATTCGCTCATCAGCGTCGATTGGTGGTCATTCTGGTGGTCTTGACTGAAAGGGAATTCAGATGTCGACGTCCGCTCCTGGCACGAAGCTGACGAGCTAATTGAGCCGAAGGTCCGCTGTGAGCGAAGAACGGACGTTAATCCCACTCGGGCATAATCAGTTTATCGGAAGCTCTCTAAATGTGGACGATTCGAATTACACGCACACTTAGATTTCAAGTGCAGCAAGAATTACGGTTTCCATTTTCTCTGGGGTGGTGAACGGTGCAAAACGCTTGACCGGTTTGCCGTCGCGTCCGATCAGGAACTTAGTGAAGTTCCACTTGATCCGCCCCCCCAGCACACCGGGCAATTCGTCTTTCAGGTAACGAAACACCGGGTGCGTAGCAGCGCCGTTGACCTCCACTTTTTCGAATATCGGGAAGCTCACACCATAGTTGATGTGGCAGGTCTGCGCGATTTCATCGGCACCGCCGGGTTCCTGATTACCGAACTGGTTACAGGGGAAACCAAGCACCACCAGACCCTGCGCGGCGAACTTCTTGTAGAGCGATTCAAGGCCTGCGTATTGTGGCGTGAAGCCACAATGGCTGGCGGTATTAACCACCAGAACCAGCTTACCCGCATAGTCGGCCATAGAGATGAGCTGGCCACCCAGACTGGTGGCGGTGAGTTGATGAAAGGTGATCATGTCGGGCTCCTCAGAGAAGATTTGCAAAGTCGAACGAAAAGAACAACAAACAGGCGTGCTAAAGGCCTCGTGTCGCTATGAGTAAGATAGAGTCAGTAGCAGCGCCGATTCAATGAGTATTCACGACCGTGGCTGGCAGCCAGCCCGGTAAATCATACCAAGACTGAAAATACTGAGTGGTTCCGATTCTGTAGACGCAACACAAATCTGAGGATCACACTGGGGTGGAGGGTGACGGAATAGGTCGCTGTAATTACTGGCGACATGCGGCAGAAGCCCTGCCCGCAAAACCGATGCCTATAGGGCATCCAAGCACTCTGTAGATCTCAGAAATAACCTGCATCGTTGCGTCTTCGATGATTCCTTCATTACGGCATAAAACCCAGCCGTGATCTGCAACTTCTCGCTCAAACGCCTTGGTACAGGCGACATGCTCTTCCAGCTTATGAATTACCGTACTACTTAGCCCACGCGTTCTGGCCGCGGCCCTTGTCCATGAAATGTCAGGCGCAGTAACAACCCCGACATGCAGGTCTGGCGTTCGCACGTTTCGTTCAATGTTAAGCTGTAAGATCTCTGCAAATGGAACCATCCGGCGAAACGCGGCTTCCGACGGGTACCAACGATCCATTAAGATAATGCTGCCCGGTGGCTGTTTAGTCAGCACATGCTCGGAAATCCAGGCACGGCTATCGGCAAAGCGTTCACAAACTTCCAATTCCAAATCCAGGGTGGGATTTCTAGCGAGCCTGTTCACGAGGGCCATTGTTTCCCTCCTGGAGGGATCGCTTTTTTTCTCGCAAAGTCGGATCACCGTCTTGTTATCTGCCCTGAGTACTTTCGTAATGGCCTCCAACAGTGTGGTTTTGCCGACTCCCTTGGGCCCATCCAGAGAAATAAACAGCGGACGACTCATACTTGAAATGACGATTGACATAGGGTTTGCTTAAAACTCAAATCTGGCAAAAGCATCTTATTACCTTCTTATTCACAGCTGACCACCCTTTCGTTCGTAGCAGCTGCCTGTAGCATCAGCGTGAACCCAATACCCAAAACAGGCAAATGAATCGATTACCAAATTATATAGTAAGATAATGATCTAAATTGGGTTTCACATTAATAGTGAACCAGCCCGCCGTCCACAGCATACTGGCTTCCGGTTACGTAGGACGCATCCTCTGAGAGCAGAAAAAGTGCGACAGCGGCAGCTTCATCAGCTGTACCGGCTCGCCTGAGAGGCACCTGGCTTACCACAAAATCTTCAAACTTTTGCCGCGACTCCCCGGACATGAAGTGTCTAAAATTAGTCTCGATAGGTCCTGGCACCAGCGTGTTGGCGCGAATATTGCGCGCGGCCAGTGAGGCGGCCCAGCTTTTTACCATGGCGACAACGGCGCCTTTTGTTGCACCATATAAGCTCGTCATGGGCGCACCTTCATAGACTGAAGACGATGCGGTGACCAACACTGATGCACCTGGGTTCAACGTGTTGGAAAGTGATGCAAGCTGCAGCATGGGCCCGCGAACATTGGCATTCATCATGCGATTAAAGGCGTCGGCCGTAACGGATTCCGGTGCGCCAATTTCTGCGTAACCCGCATTCAGCCACAATCCGTCGAGGTGCCCCCAGCCGCTGACTGCCGTTGCGAGCGCATCAATATCAGCCTCACTTGCAGCATCACTTTTCAGGATCAGTGCAGTGTCCGGCAACAGTTTGCGGGTTTGGGCCAGACGTTCTTCACTCAGCCCCGTGATGGCAACTTGTCCTCCCTCTTTCACAATTCGCAGCGCGCCTGCCAGCCCAATGCCGCTGGTGCCACCCGTTATAAGTACACGCTTACCGTGAAATCTTCCCATAATTACGCCCTTTTGATCCTTATAATCGCCATTTACCTTACGAAAGATAAACATAGTCGTCATCTGTTTAATTGTGTAGAAGTGGCATGAATGGATGACCTATCCAGAGCAGATGCACTTTTGGTTAGTCATTTCGTTGTCAGGCGTTTTTAGAATTGTTTCAAAGTCTGCTCTGGCACAAAGCAGACAATACTTTGATAGCAAGGGCATTCCCGGCAGATCCCTTGGCCAGGAGCGCTGTGGATAAGCCTGTTGAATTGAGCGGTTGCCTTGGCCAACATATCAAACCGACCCGCTACCCTATATTCTTGTCCAGGAACGCACGAATCACAGGAATGATTTGCCTGGCGTGGGTTTCAAGCGCGAAGTGCCCGGTGTCATAGAAGCGAATATCCGCCTTGGGCAGATCGCGTTTCCAGGCTTCGGCTCCGTCTGGAAGGAAAAACGGATCGTTCTTTCCCCAAACCGCCAGCAATGGTGGCTGGTACTTGCGGAAGTACGCCTGGAAGGCAGGGTACATTGCTACGTTGGAGGCGTAATCCAAAAGCAGGTCGAGCTGAATGTCCGCATTGCCAGGCCGCGATATCTGGAGCCCTTCCAACGTATAGCCATCTGGCGAAACCGAATCCTTGTCGGTAACCCCTTCCAGGTATTGCCACTTAATCGAGGCCGGTGTCGGAAAGTCATGCAGGGCGTTCCGGTTCTGCTGCGTCGGTTCGCGCCAGTACTTTTGAATAGGTGCCCAGCTATCGCCCAATCCTTCCTCATAGGCGTTGCCGTTCTGAGAAATAATGGCGGTCACCCGCTCAGGATGGGCGACAGCCAGGCGCCATCCCACCGGGGCGCCGTAGTCGTGAACCATAAGCGCGTATGTAGCGAGCTTAAGCTGTTCGGTAAACTGGCCGATGGTCTGCGCCAGCTGGCTGAAGGTGTAGGCGTACTCGCCCCGCGCCGGGGCCGCGGTAAAACCAAAGGCCGGTAAGTCCGGCGCGATCACATGATAGCGTTCGGCCAGTTCGGGAATAAGGTCGCGAAACATAAACGATGAGGCTGCGAAGCCGTGAAGCAGCAATAGCGTGGGTGCGCTGGGGTTGCCTGCCTCGCGGTAGAAAACCTTCACATCACCCACCTGCTCGTAGCGGTAACGAATGGGGCCGATAGCATTGGCGGAATGCGCACCGTCAACAAGCAGAGAAGTCGCGGGTCCGGTAGCTGCAATCGATTTGGAAGAGGTCATGATAATTCCTTTTGTAACCGTTAAATTTGTAATTTGAAGGTTACGTGGTTTTTTGGTAACCTGTCAAATATATTTTATTAGTTACAGGTCACTATGAATCCGACCAGCACGTCTTCCGGCCCGCTCTTTCTGGCGGACAATCTTGCCCTCGATTTCATTAACAGTGAGTACGGTGTGGGCGACCAACATCATGACTGCCTAACCGACGATCAAAGCGTCGCGAGCTGGCTGAAGCTGGCGGGCCTTTGGCCCGATGGCGCTAACCAGCAGATCCCCTGTGGCCTGCTGGCTGAAGCCCGCGGGCTTCGCGACTGTGCGCGGGCAGTGGTGAACGCGGCAATGAAAGGCGTTCTAGCCGATTTCACCGCCATCAATCAGGTGCTTGCGGCGGGTTGTCCGGTGAAGAGGCTGGAATGGGATGGCGAAGCGCAGGAATTGCGCATCGGTGTTCACCACCGGGATAGCACCCCGGCAAGCCTGCTTTGGCCTGTGGCCGATGCTTTGGTAAGTCTGGTTACGGGCGATAAATTCGAATTCGTACGCCAATGCGAAGCCCATGACTGCATTCTGCTCTTCCATGACCTGAGCAAATCGCACCGCCGCCGCTGGTGCAGCATGGCCACTTGCGGCAATAGGATGAAAGTGGCAGCGTTTCGTTCCAGGAAAACATCCCAATTGCGTTCCGCCGCCATACGCAATCCGCGGTGATGTCCGGCACGATAGCCGGCCGGCATAGACAATCTGTTTCGCCCGGGCCGGCGAAGCTGCCGCCATCGCTGCGCTGACGATTCAGGCAGGCTGCCACCCCGGGGCGCTCCCTGCCCCGCGTCTCCTTTTATACGGCGATATCGGGTCAGTCCTCTGCGACCCATACCCGCATCTCCCCTTCGCCGCGGTTGGCCCAGCAAAAATAAGGAATAAACAACAGGGATTGCTGCCGGCGCCGCGGAGGTTCTCCGTCATAATCATAAAGCGGCTGTTGCGAAACATCCGCAGGCGACAGGCCCTCCCCCGGCGCCTGGATCAGGGTTTTCCCCGCCAGCACGCCTTCACCGGGCACTAAGCGAAAATCATTTCCGGCGGACAAACGCAGCTGATGCAGATTATCACCGTTATCGGCCTGTTCCAGGCAATACACCAGCGGTCCACGCTGCAAAGCAACCTTTCCCAGGTTTTGGCGCACCAGCGGATTGCTGCGGACCCGGCGCACCGGCATCGGCAAAGTCAGTTGAATACTGTCGCCTTCAGACCAGGTACGCGTGAAATAGGCATATCCCCGCCGGGGCGCCATAGCCACCGGTTCGCCGTTCAGCATCGCCTGCGGCGACGGACACCAGCCCGGCAAACGCAGCGCCAGCGTAAAGGATGTCGGCGCCGCACAGGTGACGGTGAGAGTAACGGTTTCGTCCCAAGGGTAATTACCGGTTTGCCGCACCGTCAGGGCACGATCGCCCGCCGGCAGGGTCACCTCGCTGCCGATATAGAGATTTACAAACAGGGTCTCGTCGTTGCGGGTGTAAATGTAATTGCCGAGCGAGCCCAGCAACCGGGCGATATTGGGCGGACAGCAGGCGCAGCCGAACCATTGCTGGCGCACCGGTTTAACGTGATCGTAAATATGGTTGCATTTAATGGCGCCAGGATGGACTTCCAGCGGATTGACGTAGAAAAAATGTTTTCCGTCAAGAGCCATGCCCGCCAGCACGGTATTATACAGCGCTCGCTCCATCACGTCGGCATACTGCCCGTCGGCCTCCATTTGCAGCATGCGCCTGGCAAACATCATCAGGCCGATGGACGCGCAGCTTTCCGTATAAGCAGTGTCGTTGGGCAGATCGTAACCGGAAGTAAACGCCTCGCCATGGCTTTGGGCGCCGATTCCGCCGGTAATGTACATCTGGCGCCGGGTCATGTCGTCCCATAAGCGACGGCAGGCGCGGCGCTTCTCATCATCGCCGCTGACACGCGCCAGATGGGCGACGCCCGCCAGCAGATAAACGAACCTGACCGCATGGCCTACCGCCGTTTCCTGCAGCGCAATGGGTTTATGCGCCTGGCTATACGCCTTGTCTTTCACCATCCAGGCCGTGCCGTAGTTGTGCCAGTGGGAAGTGCGGCCGCGGCGCTCGTATTCAAGGTCATAGAAATGAGGTTCGGTACCGCGCTGCTCAACAAAATAGCGCGCCAGGGCGAGATAGCGCTGATTGGCGGTCACGTCATACAATTCCATCAACGCCAGCTCGATTTCCGGGTGGCCCGGATACCCATGCAACTGCCGGGGACCCGGGCCGAAAACCCCGTCAATATGATCGGCCAGGGCGCACACGACCTCGAGCAGGCGGGTTTTGCCGGTGGCGCGGTAGTAAGCCACGCCGGCTTCAATCATATGTCCGGCGCAATACAGCTCATGGCATTCCGCCAGGTTGGTCCAGCGTTTTTCCGGCGCCTTCACGGTAAAATAGGTATTCAGGTAGCCGTCCGGCTGCTGGGCGGCGGCGATCAGTTCAATGGTTTCATCGGCGGTACGCTCCAGCTGCGGATCCCGCTGCCGGCACAGCATCCAGGCCACCGCCTCCAGCCATTTCGCGACATCGCTGTCCTGGAATACCATTCCGTAAAATTCTCCCTGGCTGCGTCCGGCCGCGAGGCGGAAATTTTCTATGGCATGACTGGGTTCCGCGTCGGCGATACGATCGTTTAGCGCCTCCCACTGGTACGGCAAGACCACATCCCTGACCAGTCGCTGATAATCCAGCCAGAAGGAATCGGTCAGCTTGATATGATGCAGGTCGATTTCGGATGTTTTTTCCATTTTTGATTACCTAATCAATGTTTAATCAATGTTTATGCCAACCGACGGTCCTGAAGATCGCGGGATATACGGGCCATACTGGTATTGTCCAGCCGGCAAAAACGCAACACCACAGCCAGCAATAAATGAAATATCGTCGGTATCAGGGTTTCCATCATCTGGATACCGTGGAGCGACGCGGGGGTTTGGCGATCGATGCCGGGAGCATAGGCCACCAGAACGAACACCAGGCTGATAATACCGGCGCTGGATGCCCAGGCCAGTTTGATAAAAAACAGATTAAAGGCAAAGCTCATGCCGGATGAGCGGATACGCGTTTTCCAGAAGCCATAATCATCGGCAAACGCCATGAGGGAGAAATGCAGCGTCAGGGTAAAACCGAGGATAATGCTGTTGATGAAAATCAGCGCCAGCCATAGGGTGCGGTACGCCTCGCCAATGGGGATAAACCACATCAGGATGCCCAGGACCGCCAGGGTAATATTGGTGTAATAATAGAGTTTTACCGTATCGATGCGCCGTGACAGGCCATTGACGATCATGGCACCAAGAATGGACGCCACGGTGACGGCGGTAAAAAACAGCGAAGCGTAGCCGGCGCTGCCGTGCAGCGCATAGGTAATAAAATACATATAGCCGCCGCCGCGAATATTAAAGACATTTATCAGCAAAAATGACATCAGCAACATCAGCAGCAACTGATCGTTTTGCCGCAGACCCCGCAAATGGTCCCGTAGTGAAAACTTACCCATCACCGCCAGGGGCACCCGTTCACGCACCCAGAAAAAACAGCACAAAAACATCGCCACCGCGATAACGCACAGCACGGCGACGCCGCGTTGATAGCCTTGGGCCGCATGGCCGCGTCCCAGCGCCTCCACCAGCCAGGGCAATCCCACCGAGACCAGGAAACCGGCGACGCCGCACAGCACAAAACGCCAGGCCTGACAGGAAATCACCTCCCGGTGGACACCGGTCATGGTGTTTATCAGCGCGCAATAGGGCACATTGATGGCGGTATAACTCAGGGAGAGCATCAGGTAGGTGACAAAGGCCCAGAGGATTTTTGCATGGATGCCCACATCGGGCACGGTGAACGTCAGGATACCGATAATACCGATGGGCAGCGCGGCCCATAGCTGCCAGGGGCGAAACCGTCCCCAGCGGCTTACGGTCCGGTCAGCCACCACGCCCATCAGGGGATCGGAAACGGCATCCACGACGCGCAGCACGATAAACATAATGCCTACCAGCGCCGGGGTGAGTCCGAATATATCCGTATAAAAGAAGGTGAGGAAATTCATCATCAGGCAGGTAATAACGGTACCGCCCGCATCGCCTAAACCGTAACCGATTTTTTCACGCATGGATAAATAGCTGCCGGCGGTTATTGCCGGGGCAACCGTATGGGGAATGGAGGTGGTTGACATTATTTTCTCCTCGCCGATAACGCGTTATTGGCATGCGGAAGGGTTAAGAAGTTAACGCTTCAATGTAATAAGCATTTTTAGGGTTCCACCGGTTAAACGTCGCACACTACCGGGGGCGCAACAAGGTGAGGAAAAGGCAGATAAAGGGTACAATTCCGACATGGATTTAAAATTGTGAAGCAGATCAATAGTGCGGTCATATTACCTGACATGCCCAGTCAGGTTTGCTAAGGTGAGGAAAAACGGCAGACAAGGTAATTGATTATGCTAGAAATATCAGTTAATTACCCCATTAGAATTGAAAATGGCGGCCTTTTTATTTCGCGCGGCCTGGGCCACCACCCCACCCGCGTCCTGGGATCCTATGAATTAATTTTTGTTGAACAGGGGATATTAGCGATTCGAGAGAACCAGCATGATTTTTATGTCAAAGCCGGGGAATCGCTTTTATTATGGCCAGGCCGGGAACATACGGGCATAGGTAATTTTCCCGCGGATTTAAAATTTTACTGGCTGCACTTCGGCATGACGGCCAGTAATGCCGCCAAAGAACAGGCGATTAAATTACCTATACCGCAATACAGTAAAATACGCGATCCACGCCGGTTTGTTACGCTGTTTAGACTGTTTCTCAGCGAGCAGGAAAACCGATCGCCCCCTTCCTCGCTGGAATTAATTCTGCTGCTGCTGTTGCAACAGGTGGCGGACGGCTGGACCGAAAGCACTGAACCGGCGGAACCGGGCATAGCCTTGGCATGGAAAGCGCAACAGCTGATCGGCACCCAGTTCCATCTGCCCCTTACCGCATCCGGGTTGGCGTCTCAACTCTTCTGCAATGCCGACTATCTGGGCCGGGTCTATAAAATGACGTTCCGTATGACCCTTACCGAGGCCATTCACCGGCGGCGCATCGGCAACGCAGAAAAACTGCTGGTTGCGGACTGCGGCATCATTGCCGATATCGCAAAACGCTGTGGTTTCCAGGATGTGGGATATTTCAGGCGGCTGTTTCGCCGGCTAACCGGTTTGACGCCGCTGGAATATAAAAAGCGTTACTGTAAAGAGCATATTAATTCGGATATCTAGGCACGCTGGGGAACAACAGGGGAAGACCCAAAAAAAACACCGGCCGGGAGAGGCGCCCGGATTGACGCACCCTCTGCCGCACGCAAGCCGCCCCTGCTTCCTCACCCGTCGCTGAGCGATACAACCTTTACACACTGTGGAAAGCCGTTGCCGGGTATGTTATGCGCAGTAGGGTATTAATTATCATTACGGCATACGCTGGCTTAATAGGTAATTGTTAAAATACCGCAACACTTTTACCTTATTACGCTCGGCTGAGCGCGAATGGATTCACTTACTGCATATAATTTTGATTAAGTCACAATTTTGCCACTAAAAATTCATGTTAAATGCACTTTAAGCAAAATAAAGAGCTTAAATATTTAACACTTCAATTTAATTACCATGCTAATATTTTTAATATCAGCTATTACTAAAAAATATCTAAAAGTCAATAAATTATTAGTGGTTGATTTTTATAGGTATTTATTTAATATGTCGATCGCTGTAACATTTGCTTAATTAAACGCGTTGTCTTAATATAAAATTAATACTTTGTTACTATTATCCTCGCAGCAATTAAGTCAAATATTGATGGCTTCACACTTAATTCTTGGTTGCGAGAAAGTATCAGTTGTTAACTTTCATGAAAATAAATGGCATCTCATCTATTTGGTTGGTCATACAACTAATGTATGACAGACGAGCTCTCCGGCTAGTTAATAGTGAATAATTGCCCGGTGATACCAGGCTATTTTTAGCAGCAATCAGGAAAAGAGAGACGAATATGACCGAATGTGTGATGTTATGCGTTGGATTGTTATTCTTTAGTGCTTGTTTTATATAAATAATAATATCAATACTCTAATTATAGTTAACGGTGATTGTCAGGATGAAAAAATGAACGCCAAAGAAATTCGCCAATATATCTTCGATCTTAATTTTTCCTATTTACTTCTGGCGCAACGCTTGATTAATCAGGATAAAGCCGCCGCAATGTTTCGCCTGGGTATTGATGAAGACATGGCCGATACGCTGAAAAAGCTGATGCCATCACAAATGACGAAACTGTCGGAAGCCAGTCAACTCTTATGCCTGTTTCGCTTTGATGACCATCAGACCATTAGATTGCTGACCCAAGAGTCGCGGATTGACGAATTGCAGCAACTTCATACGGGTATTGTTTTGTCGACTGTGTTAGCAAAACGTACAAGCGCAAAAATAGTGCCTTTACCTAACCCAAGGGGGTGACCATGACCTATAAAAGCATCATTCAGGAAGCAAAAGATATCCAAATGGCCATGGAACTGATCACCCTGGGGGCGCGTCTCCAGATGCTGGAATGTGAAACACAGATCAGCCGCCCCAAATTAATCAAACTCTATAAGGAATTGCGCGGCAGCCCTCCACCGAAAGGGATGCTGCCGTTCTCTACCGACTGGTATATGATATGGGAGCAGAATATCCACTCCTCTATGTTTTATAATATCTTCCGGGCATTAAAGAAAAACGGCGAATCCAGCGATATAGCGATAATTATCCAGGCTTATCACCTCTATCTGGAGCAGTGCCCGCCGCAGGTGGACGAGTTACCGCTGCTGACCATGACCCGCGCCTGGACCCTGGTACGCTTTGTCAATAGCGGCATGCTGCAATTAACGCCCTGTAGCCATTGTCAGGGCCATTTTGTCACTTATGCCCATCATCCGGTTTATGGGTTTGTCTGCAGCTTATGCCAGCCGCCGTCGCGGGCCATAAAAAGACGTAAAATTATGCCCGAATCAGAAATGCCAGCGATAACGCCACAATATGCGTACTAATTAATGCCCCCCCTGTTTATCACGCTGGCTGAAAGGCATGAAACGGACTGTTGAAATCGGCATATTATGAGTGGCATACGCGCCCAGGCTAAGAGCGCCGGACAGGTTTTTTTTTCGCCAGGACATCCGTCTCGCCACATTGCCGTTATGACGCCACCGCGGCTAACCGCCTGAGGTTACCCGTGGCGTATATCACCCGCTCCATAAATCAGTTAATTTGAACAACACCAGCGAATTTATTCGATATCCCATTATGTTAATGAGCGTTATATTTATTCCATCGAAAGCAAAACGCTTTCACTCATACCACACAGGATATCAATCATGAAAAAGACCATCGCAGCCCTCGCCCTTATCGCAGCCGTTCTTGCTCCAGCAGTTTCCATGGCGGCAGGCGGTGATTACCAAAGCTACACCAACACGTATCCGGTGACGCAAAGCAGTAATCATCACGTCAATACCGCCGAATAAGGGCGTCATGTAGTAAAAGACAAAAAAATTGATTAAATCGCAAAACCATGGCGCAAAAGTCGTGGTTTTGCGATTTTTTTTGCCCGCCTTGAGTGGCCTTGCCAGCATGATTTGCCATCAGCGCCGCCTGGGCCACGCCAGCCGGCGCAACGTGACCCGTATGCCCGCAAAATAAGAGACAACATGGCCGTTGGGCTATAAGATTCAGTGTCAGTAAACGTTGCCTGCGAGATCCCAGTGTATTTGTATTTATTGAATTCAGCTGATTTGCCGGGGTTTTCCCCGGTTATGTTAACTTTATCGGCGCGGGTTAACTCCGATGAGCACTATTGACGCGTTAGGTCCAATGGGGCCGCTTAAGGGAACCCTTAGTGGAGTGCCAGATAAGTGTTCGCCAGTGGTCCTTATCATCCCGGGGTCCGGCCCAACGGATCGCGACGGCAATAGCGTACTGGGAATAAAAGCCGCGCCCTATAAATTATTGGCGGAAGGACTGGCCGCCAAGGGGATAGTCAGCGCACGCATCGATAAGCGCGGCATGTTTGCCAGCGCGGCAGCCGTACCGGACCCGGATGCGGTGACCGTCGCTGATTATGTCGATGACATTCACAACTGGATTAACACCCTGCGCCGGCGTACCGGCACAAACGCGGTATGGTTGCTTGGCCATAGTGAAGGCGGTTTAGTGGCGCTTAGCGCACTAACACGAGCGTCGGAACATATAGCCGGGCTGATATTGGTCGCATGCCCCGGCCGGCCGGCCGGCGAAGTGCTGATGTCCCAGTTGCGCGCCAACCCCGCCAACGCGCCGTTGCTTGACGCGGCCGCCAAGGCGATCGCCGCGCTTTCGTCCGGCCAGCTCATAGATGCCAGAGCAGTGCCGCCGGCCCTGGAGGCGTTATTCCGGCCGGCGGTGCAATCCTTCCTGATCAGCCTCTTTGCCTTAGATCCCGCGCAACTCATCAAGCAGGTTAACAAGCCGGTGCTGATACTGCAGGGAAAACGCGATCTCCAGGTCGGTATTGCGGATGCCAAACGTCTCCATCAGTTCGCGCCGGCCTCTACCCTTCTCCTGATCCCCGACACCAATCATGTGCTTAAACGGGTCGCTGTTGATGAACCCAGCATCAATCTGGCCGCCTATGCCGATGCGAACCTTCCCCTGGCTCCGGGCGTTATTGAAGCCATTGCGCTTTTTGTCAGGTCGAATAGCGGACAAACCCCACATCAAATCAAATAATTTGAACAATAAAAACAAATTTATTCACTAGACTATTTAATTAATGAGCGTTATATTAATCACATCGAAAGCGAAAGGCTTTCACCTGTACAAACAGAACGAGAGGATATCAATCATGAAAAAGACCATCGCAGCTTTAGCCCTTATTTCCGCCATGCTCGCCCCCGCAGTTTCCATGGCCGCCGGCGGTGACTACCAGAGCTATGCCAATACCTATCCGGTAACGCAAAGTTCTAACCAGCATGTCAATACCGCGGAATAATAGCGCGGTAAAAGTAAGACAAAATTTTTCATCAAGGCGCAAATCCATATCAAGATATGATCATGGATTTGCGTTTTTTTTTGCGCTTATGGCGGTCGCATAGCCGCGCCAACGCCAAGCCCCTCCCCTCTTTATCCATACCCCCTTACCCATTAGGCAAACTCTGTTGATGGCGGTGCCTCATTACAGTGCGCCGCGCTACATGATGGAACATCCAGGCTCCCGCCCTAACTCATCATCGCGCAGGCAACGGGGCGTCCCGCCACCGCTGTGGGCGGGCGGACATCCGACTGGAGTTGGCATCTAAATTGCTTGGTTGTACATACAAGAATATACATGCCTGATTTTACAGCGCGGATTATAAATTTGATGGATAAGCCATGATCGCATTCGACAATGTCACCAAATTTTACCCCGATGGCACCGTTGCCGTGGACAGATTGTCTTTTGTCGCGCCTACGGCAAAAATCACCATTCTGGTCGGCCCCTCCGGTTGCGGCAAAACCACCTCGCTGCGCATGATCAACCGGCTGATTGAGCCGAGTTCGGGCGTGATTACGCTCAATGGGCAATCCACGCAGGATATGGATGTGGTGCGGCTGCGGCGCAAGATAGGCTATGTCATCCAGAATGCCGGCTTATTCCCGCATAAAACCGTACAGGATAATGTCGCCGTTACCGCGCGCCTTAACGGCGCGACGCGGCATGCCGCCCGGAAAACCGCGCTGGATTTACTGGCGCGGGTGGGCCTGTCGCCGGAGATGGGCCAGCGTTATCCCTGGCAATTGTCCGGCGGGCAGCAGCAGCGGGTAGGTGTTGCCCGGGCGCTGGCCTCGGATCCGGAATTCATGCTGATGGACGAGCCCTTCAGCGCGGTGGATCCGGTGGTGCGCGAGCAGTTGCAGGATGAATTCCTGCGCCTGCAAAGCGATATCGGTAAAACCATTATTATGGTCACGCACGATATTGATGAAGCCATGAAGCTGGGCGATCGGGTGGCGGTGTTCAGGCCCGGCGGCAGGCTGGCGCAGATCGACGCGCCGTCTAGGCTGCTTAACCATCCCGGCGATGCGTTTGTCGCCGATTTTATCGGCCGGGACCGTGGCTACCGTAAGCTGGCCTTTAGCGCCATCCCCTCCGGCCTGGCCTTGTCCAGCGAACCCTGCGCCGCCGTGGGGATGCCGGTCGCCGAGGCCCGTGAGCGGGCGCAGGGCCGGTGGATACTGGTGACCGCTGACAACCAGCCCCTGGGCTGGTTTGATGTCGCCCAGCCAAAAAGCCATATCCTGGCCGGCGACATTAACCTGAGCGGTACGTTTGCGCCGCTGAGCGGCTCGCTGCGGCAACTGATGGACGCGGTGCTGAGCTCGCCTTCCGGCCGGGGGATCGTCGTTGACGATAACCGGCAATTACTCGGTTCGGTGAATATCGAGCAGGCGTTCGGCGCCGCGCGTCAACCGATGGACGTGGAGCAACGCCATGCGGTTTGACTGGCTCTGGGCGCAAAAAGACACCATTTTCAACCTGCTGTGCTGGCACCTGTATTTGTCCGTGGTGCCGGTATTGATTGGGTTAATCCTGGCCATCCCGGCCGGGATCGTTATCTATCGCAGCGCGCATATCAAGAACCTGCTGCTCAATATGCTGGGACTGCTCTATACCATTCCCTCCCTGGCGTTGTTTGTGCTGCTCCCGGGGATCCTTGGCACCCGAATTCTCGACACGCTTAACGTGGTGGTTGCGCTGACGCTGTACGCGTTTTCATTATTGGTGCGCACGGTATGCGACGGGCTGGATTCCGTGCCGGAAGACACCCGCCAGGCCGCCGTGGCCCTGGGATACCGGCCGCTGCAGCGGTTCTTGCTGGTGGAGCTCCCCCTGGCGGTTCCCGTTATCGCCGCCGGGATGCGGGTGGTCCTGGTATCCAATGTCAGTATCGTGTCCATCGCCGCGGTGGTGGGCATGCCGCAGCTCGGAGCGCTGTTTACCCAGGGGTTCCAGCTGCATTTCCTGACGCCGATTATCGCCGGTATCGTCTTATGTATCGCGCTGGCCCTGGTTCTCGATAATTTACTGCTGCTGGGCGCGAATAAGATTACGGCCTGGAAACCTAAACGGAGCGGACGATGATAGCGTGGTTTATGGACAGCGCCCATTGGCTGGGCGATGACGGCCTGCTGGTATTAATCACCCAGCATGTTATTTACAGCGCCGAAGCGTTGCTTATCGCGTTGATTATCGCTTTTCCCATTGGCTGTTATGTCGGCCATACCGGCAAAGGCACACGCACGCTTATCGGTATCGCCAACGCCATGCGGGCCTTGCCCACGTTTGGCCTGATTATTTTACTGGTCATTATTTTCGGCCCGGTGTTCGAATCGGATCTGGCGTTTATCGTCCCCTGTCTGATTGTGCTGATTATACTGGCGCTGCCGCCGATTATGATGGGGATCTATTCCGGCATGACCGCCATTGATCCCAGCGTTATCGACGCCGCCGTCGGCATGGGGTATTCACCCTGGCGCCTGCTGCTGACCGTGGAAATTCCCTGCGCGCTGGCGCTGATCCTGTCCGGCATTCGCAGCGCGGCGCTGCAGATTGTCTCCACCGCCACCATTGCCGCCTATGTGTCGCTGGGCGGCCTGGGCCGGTTGATTATCGACGGCCGCGCGCAAAACGATTATCCGCAGATGGTCGCCGGCGCCATTACGGTGGGCGCGCTGGCCCTGGCGGTGGATTTTATCTTCTCGTTGTTCATTCGTTTCATGGTCTCATCCGGCATACAGCGGCGCGAGCGCCGGCGTAAGCCTTTTATTCTATTAACCCACTATATCAATCGCCTATATCATTAACCGGAGCCCGTCAAAATGAAAATGAATCAATTGCTCGCAGCAACGTTGTTTTCCGCCGTTTTATTGCAGACCGCCCCGGCATCGGCTGATGATAAAACGTCCGCGACCGGCGATATCGGGACCATTATCGTGGGATCGGCGGATTTTCCGGAAAGCCAGTTGCTGGCCACGATCTATGCCGACGCGCTGGCCGCGAAAAATATCAAAGTGGAAAAGAAATTAAACATCGGCAGCCGGGAAGTGTATATGCCCGCCTTGCTGGACGGTTCCATTAATTTAATCCCGGAATACAGCGGCGCGACACTGAGCTATCTGGACGAGAAAACCCAGGCCCATAGCGTGGAAGATGTCGAGGCCGCGCTGGGTAAAGCCCTGCCCGCCAAGATCAAGATGCTGTCCATCTCCCGGGCGCAGGATAGCGACGTGCTGGCGGTTACCGACAAAACCGCCAAAAAATATAACCTGAAGACCATCAGCGACCTGCAGCCCGTCGCCGGCAAACTGGTGTTGGGCGGACCGGCGGAATGGAAAAGCCGGCGCGAGGGGGTGAAGGGTTTAAAAGACATTTACGGCCTGACCTTTAAAAACTTCAAGGTACTGGATGTGGCGGGACCGCTGACTTTGTCGGCGCTGGTCAATAATCAAATCCAGGTGGCGGATATGACCTCGACCGACCCGGCGATGAAAAAAAATAACCTGGTGGCCCTGGAGGATCCCAAGCATCTGTTCCCGGCGCAAAATATCGTGCCCCTGATTGCCGCCGACAAACTCAGCGCCCCGGTCGGTGACACGCTGAATAAGATTTCCGCCCAGCTTACCACCGATGATCTGATTGTCATGAACGGCAAACTGGCCAATTTTGACAGTATCGATGCGGTGGCAAAGGAATGGCTGACCCAGCACGGCCTGGATAAATAATGCCGGTGAATGAAAACCATCCGGTCGGGAGCATGATATGGCTTTAGTGGATAGCATTCTGTTAGGCAAAACCGCGACCACCACCGGCGATATCGCCGCGATTGCCGCAGGCGCCGAGGTACGGCTCGATCCGCCGGCGCTGGCGGGCATGGCGGCGGTGCACCAGGAAATCAACCGGGCGCTGGCCGCGGATAAAGTGATTTACGGCCTGACCACCGGCGTGGGCGATCTGGTTACCCAGCGCCTGTCCTCGCCGCAAATCGCCGCCGTGCAGTTGAACATGCTGAAAAGCCATGCCTGTGGCACCGGCGCGGATCTGGCGCCCCGGGAAGTGCGCGCCATGATGGCGGTAATGATCAAATCGCTGTTGCAGGGTTATAGCGGCGTCAGTCCGTCTCTTGTGACCAGCATGGCGATGATGCTGAACCGGGGTGTTATTCCCTGGGCGCCCGCCAAAGGGTCGGTGGGGTATTTGATAGCCACCGCGCATATCGGCCTGGCGGTTTTCGGCCACGGCAAAGCCTGGTACCAGGGGGAACTGCTGCCCGGCGGGGAAGCGCTGCGCCGGGCGGGTATCGAGATGCGCACGCCGGGACCGCGCGAGGGACATGCCCTGGTCAGCGGCACATACGAAATCACCGCCCTGGGATGCCTGGCGGTGGAGGAATTTACCGCGCTGCTGCCGGTCGCCGACGCGGCCGGCGCAATAAGCCTGGAGGCGTTGAAAGGCAATATCCGTGGTTACGATGCCCGTCTGCACGCGCTGCGTCCGCATCCCGGCCAGCTGGAGACGGCGCGCATCCTGCGCTGCCTGCTCCAGGACAGTGAAATACTGGACCGCTATCGTGATTTTCGCGTGCAGGATGCGCTGAGCCTGCGCTGCATTCCGCAAATTCACGGCGCGGTACGCGACGTGCTGGCCTGGTGCCGGCAGGTATTGACCACCGAGATCAATTCCGTCACCGATAATCCGGTATTTCTGGTGGAGGACGGCGAGCTGCAGGTTCTGCCGGGCGGCAACGGCCATGGCGCGCCCACCGCCCTGTGTCTTGACGCGCTGGCGATCGCCGTTGCGCAGCTCAGCACGGCGTCGCAGGCGCGTTCCGACCGGTTGACCAACAGCCACCTCAGCGGTCTGCCGGCATTTTTGATCCAGGAAGGCGAGGCGTATTCCGGCATGATGATCCCGCCTTATGTCGCTGCGGCGCTGGCTGGCGAAAACCGCGCCCTGGCCTCTCCCGCCAGCGTTCACACGGTGTCGACCTGCGCGGGCCAGGAAGATCATGTCAGCATGGGTGTGACGGCGGCGCGTAAAGCGCTGGATGCCCTGCAAAACGCCGTCGATATCGTGGCCATCGAACTTCTCTGCGCCACCCAGGCCATTGATTTCCATCGGCCGCTGCGCCCTGCGCGGGGAACCCGGGCGGTGCTGGCGGTAATACGCCGGGAAGTGCCGTTCCGCCAGCGGGACGACGAGATGTATCCGGATATGTTGGCCATCCGGCGGCTGATCGCCGACGGCCGGTTATCGCAAGCCCTGGAACCCGTGCTGGCCGATGGCGCCGCTACGGGAGCGCGCCTATGACGATCCCCGTTTCACCGCGGCCGCTGGAAGGCATCCGGGTGCTCGATCTCTCGCGCGTACTGGCGGGTCCTTATTGCGCATCCCTGCTAAATGATTTGGGCGCGGAGGTGATTAAAATAGAAATGCCGGGCAAAGGCGATGATTCCCGTGATTTCGGGCCGCATATCGGCGGCGAAAGCAGTTATTTCATGCTGCTCAACCACGGCAAAAAAAGCCTGACCCTGAATCTTAAAACCCCCGAGGGCCGGCGGCTGCTGGAGCAATTGATCGCAACGGCCGATGTGCTGGTGGAAAACTTCCGCCCCGGGGTGACCCGGCGTCTGGGCATTGATTACGGCGCGGTAAGTGAAATCAATCCCAGGCTTATCTACGCCAGCATTTCCGGTTTCGGACAGGAGGGCCCCCTGGCGCATAAGGCCGCGTATGATCACGTCATCCAGGCCATGGGCGGCATTATGCAGGCGACCGGCTGGCCGGACGGCGAGCCGACCCGCGTCGGCGACGCCATCGGCGATGTCGTCGCCGGGCTTTATTGTTCATGGGGCGTGCTGGCCGCGCTGCTGCAACGGGGCATCACCGGCCGCGGCCAGCAGGTGGACATGGCGATGCTCGACGCCATGGTCTCGTTGCAAATGGTCTCGCTCACCCAGTTGCTGGGCGGCAAACCCTCCGCCGGGCGCCTGGGCAATGCGCATCCCATCAGCGCGCCGATGGACAGTTACCGGGCCGCCGACGGCCACGTGGTCATCGCGGTCGCCAACGACAGCCTGTTCGCCCGTCTGGCGGCGGCCATTGACCAGCCTGGGCTGGATAAGGACGCGCGCTTCGCCACCGATCCGCAGCGGCTGCGACATCAGTCCGAGCTGCGCGGTTATATCGAGGCGTGGCTGCGGGATAAAAACGTGGCGCAGGCGGTGACGCTGCTCGACCAGGCGGGTATTCCCGCCGCGCCGGTTTGGGGGCTGGACGAGGTATTGCAAAGCCCGCATGCCTTATCGCGGGGATTACTGCAAAAAGTCGTTCATCCCACCGCCGGCGAAATCAGCCTGCTCCCCCAGCCGGTCAAGCTGAGCGGCATGGCGCAGCCGCCTGAACTGATGCCGCCGCGGCTGGGCGAGCATACCCGCGGCATCCTGGGCGACATCCTGGACCTGAGCGAGCGCGAGCTGGATGAACTCCAGCAACGCGGTGTTATTTAACCCGGCAACGGAGCAAAACGCTATGCAGCCAAATAAAATCGCCGTAATCGGCGCCGGCACCATGGGAACACGCATCGCGGCGGTATTCGCGGCGCGGGGCTTTGCCGTTTCGCTCTATTCGCGCACTGCCGCCTCGCTGGAGAAAGCGGAGCCGGTGATCCGGACCCTCGCCGGGGGGGACGCGCCGGTGACCTTCACCACCGTATTAGCGGATTGCCTGTCCGGTGCGGGGTTTGTGTCGGAAAACATCGCGGAAAACCTGGCGCTGAAACAGGAGGTTTTCCGGCAGATTGAGCAGCATGTCGGCGATGACTGCCTGCTGACCACCAATACGTCCAGCGTGCCGATCGGCGCTATCGCCACCGTTCTGCGGCGGCCGCAGCGGTTTATCGGCCTGCACTGGTTTAACCCGGCGGACGTGATGCCGATGCTTGAGATCGTGCGGGGACCGCTGACCGGCGAGCCCGCCTTTCAGCAGACAACGGCGCTGTGCCGCGCGCTGGGAAAGACGACCATCGCCGTCGACAAAGACGTGCCGGGATTTATCGTCAACCGTTTGCAATACGCCTTGCTGCGCGAGGCTTTGCATTTGGTATCGGCGGGCATAGGCACCGTCGAGGACGTGGATTTCGCGGTACAAAGCACCCTTGCGCCCCGCTGGTCTGCCATGGGGCCGATGAAATTAATGGATTTCGCCGGGCTGGATACCGTGCGCAACGTGGCGGCTATCCTGTTGCCGGAGCTGGCCAACGATACCCATTTGCCCGCGTGGGTGCTGGATCGGGTGGAGCAAGGCCATCTCGGCGTAAAAAGCGGCCGGGGCTTTTATGTCTGGAGCGAGGAAGAAATCAAAACCGGCATGGAACACCGCAACGACATCATTAGCCTGCTGACCGCGAAGAGGTCGTCATGAGCTTTATTTCCTGTCGCCGCGACGGGGCCGTGGCGCATATCCAGCTGGACCGGCCGGAAAAACTGAATGCCCTGAGCGCCGGCATGCTGGACGAACTCTACGCCGAACTCTCGTCGCTTGATGCCGATGCGGATATCCGCGCGGTGGTTATCTCCGGCGGTCCCCGGGCTTTCGCCGCCGGCGCCGATACCGGCGAACTGGCCGGCGCATCCGCCGTTGCGCTTTATGTCAGCGGCTTCAGCGAAAAATGGGATCGCATCGCCGCCATCGACACCCCCCTGATTGCGGCGTTATCCGGCCACACGCTGGGCGGCGGGCTGGAACTGGCGCTGTTATGCGATATTGTTATTGCCGATGATACCGCGCGGCTGGGGCTGCCCGAGACGCATATTGGCATCATTCCCGGCGCGGGCGGCACGCAGCGGCTGGTCAAAGCGGCCGGTAAAGCCATGGCGATGGACATGATCCTGACAGGGCGCCGGCTGTGCGCCGCCGAAGCGCTGGCGGCGGGCTTGATAAGCCGCATTGCCGCGCCCGGGCAATTGATTGCCGTTGCGATGGAGATTGCCCATAGCGTGGCGGCGGCGGCCCCGCTGGCGGTTAAAATGGCCAAACGCGCCGTGCTGGCGAGTTTTGATATGCCGTTGACGGCGGGCATCGGCTATGAGCGTTCGCTGTCGGCGCTGATTGCCGCCAGCGACGATCGCGACGAAGGCATGCGCGCGCTGGCGGCAAGGCGCCCGCCGCAATTCAGCGGGCGCTAATCAGTTATCGCGACGGCCGCAAGCCTGTGGGTTCGCCGGTAAACAAAAACCGCGCCTTGGCCAGCCGGGAAGCCGGCATTGGGGGCGCGGCGCTCACAACAGGCGGGGATGCAGGATCAGCGCGGCGTTTGGTGCCATCGCCTGGCCTCACCTAAGACAATCTCGCGGTACGCCGTGGCGCGGATGCCTTGATTGGTACCGCCGGAGACCATTTCGTATTTGAGCTTTTCATCTGCCTCCGTTCCCACATTCAAGGTTTTTTTAACCGTTAAAGTCACCAGTGATGACTCCTGTAAAAAATTTGACCTGGAATCTTGTCACATGCCAGCGGCGCACAAGCAGATCCGCATGACATTTTTTGTTTAATTTTTGCTCGTGGCCGGGGGTAAGATTTCTTAAGTTAACCTTAAGAAGGAGGTGAATCATGGCAACCGTTGCGGCGTTTATCATCTATGCCATCGTCATGACAGTTATTGCGGTGAAAGTGCGCGAGTAGCGGCGACGATCTCCCCGCCCGTCCCGGGACGCGCACCGCGCCCCGGGAACACCATCCGCGAAGACGGCAAAGGGGCGACGTGAATTCGGCGCAGGCCTGAGCGGGAATTTCTTTAAAACTGAACGGCGGTTATTTGCCGGATTTATATTTCCAGTTCCATTTAATGGAACCCATTAGGTAAATACGCCAGCGGGTTTCCCTGGCGACGTTAACCCTTTGCCGCCTGGAAAGTGAGGACTGTTTCGGCCGGGACATATTCTCGCTTGCCGTAATAATGCATTATCACAGAACAATTGTTACGCATTTAACATTCATGTAACGCCAAAGCCAATATTGTCTTGCGCCGCCACGTCGGGATGACTATTCGGTAAAACACCATCCCGGATTGATATTTACCCGGCATGCTCCGCCATACTTTAAAAGGCGTTAATGCCGTCATCGCTTGCCCGATCCGGCCCATTGCGCAGGATTACGTAATGAATGATTAATGAATATAAAAATGGAATGTCATCCCAGTTACGATAATAACCCTGCCTTGCACAGTACGTCTTCGCGGAAAACGCTGTTTAATTATATCTCAGTAAAATCTGATAAACCATCATAAACCTCAGTGGATCTTAATAATAAAAACGTTTAATTTCATAAAGATACTTAATTTTCAGATCTGCTGGCGCCGGGCTTTCCGGCACTGCTGTAAAAATGAATATATCCTAAAGTAATTAATAATATATGTTTTAAGTGTTTTTTCTTGCCATACTGTCCATTTTTTGCTGACCGCTTAAACAGCGGAAATAAATATTACTTATATATTAAAATGTATCTAATCATTTCAAATCCTTGCCAAGGCGCTTTACATTATCTTACTATCCGGCTATTAATATTCACAACTTTTCCACCTTGCAGATGATTATAAAAATTAAGGCCAATGGTAGCAAATTTCCAATTTACCGACGATTTGCGTCAGATGTTAACCACTACTATTGCAACACCTGTTTATCCGCACAAGGTCATTAAGCATGCCAAATCGCATACCCACAAAAAAAATAGTGATTCTGGGTATTCCACCGATCGATCTTTTAAATGTCGCCGGTCCAATGGAAGCGTTTCGTCTGGCGAATACGCTGGCGGAAAATAAATCCCCTTACCAGGTGGAACTGGTCTCCGCCGGACCGGATAAAACCATCGAAACTGAAGCGGGAATAAGCCTGCTGGGCCATTCCGCCCTGACTGATAAAAAATGGGATACGTTCGTTATCGATACGTTGATCATCACCACCACTATTGCATCATTCGGCCTGTATCCGGCGCATACCATTGAATGGATCAGCAGCCAGGAAAGCCGGGCCCGCCGCATTTGCACCGTCTCCGGCGGTATCTTCGCCCTGGCCCAGACGGGCATGCTGGAAGGAAAACACGTGACGACCCACTGGCGCGTATTGGATGAATTCGCTAAACATCATCCCGGAGTTCATGTGGAGGAGCAGCCCATTTGGGTCAAGGATGGCAAAATATATTCCTCCGCGGGCATGTCTTCCGGCATTGATCTGGCGCTTAACCTTATCGCCGACGATCATGGCGACCGGCTGGCGGGGGAAGTGACCAAGGAGCTGGTGATGTTCCTGCGCCGGCCCGCCGATCAGGCCCAGCTCAGTTTTTCACTGTTGGCGCAATACTCCAGCCACCGCAGCCTGAAAACGCTGCAACCCTGGATACATGAGCATTTAGCCCAGGAACTTACCGTTGATGTGCTGGCGGATAAGCTGGCCATGAGCCGGAGCACCCTGATCAGAATATTTAAACATGAGCTAAACACGACGCCGGCGAAATATATCGAGAACATCCGCCTGGAAACCGCGCAGCGCTACCTGCAAATGACCACCATGAACCTGGATAAGATTGCGGCCAAATGCGGCTTTACCAGCGCGGATGTGCTCAGGCGGGTATTTCAGCGCAATATCGGCATCAGCCCCCAGGCCTATCGGCAACAGTTGGCCAAAGAGGACTGAACGTCCCGTCAGTGTAGCCCGCCGACAGCGACTCTGGCCACGGGGAGCGCGGCCGCCGGCGTCGGCAAGTCGGGCATTGCCGTTGATTTTCTCACGCTGGCCAAGTCCTTGCCGTCCATTTCGGTGGCCACCCAAGCCGCGATATTTTGATACGGGACAAAGATGCTTTGCCTGCGTTTCGGGTGCGTGGCGGTAAAGATGCCGACGATAGCGCCGTCGGCCACATATACCGGCCCGCCGCTCATGCCCTGGATGCCCCCGGCGTCGGTCAGCCCCATCCGGCAACTGGTGCCGGGCTTATCCCACCAGCCGAAGGCCTGTAACGTGCCGGATGACGATGTGGGCAGCGTCGTATAGGCGTTGTAGCCATAAAGATTGACGCGTTCGCCTTTAACCGCTGATTCCAGCCTGGGCAACGCCCGTCCCTTATTATTATGGTAGATTATGGCCACATCGCAGACGGGATTATAGGCTTTTACCCGGACCATCATTAATTTAGCCACATGCCCGGCGGTAAGACTGTAATTTTCCGTCAGCGGGAAACTGGAGCCGACAGCGCCCGCCAATACAGGAATACCGATAAAATGAAAATCTGCTTTGTTACTGGCGGTCTTGTCGACATTATAATGACCTACCGCGCTGCAACCCGTCAATAATGACGCCAGGATAAAGATAATTACTTTCACTGTTGTGCCTGCTGATAACATGCATTGCAAAGAAGAGCCTTGCGACTGCTAATGAAAATGATGCCCTGTAATATACAAATAGCGTCAATCAATTTTTCATTGAGATATTCTATATTTCGGGCATGCCATGACATCCTTATCCACGCGAGTTTAAGGGAATGTTCGCTATGACGTCATTATAATGACCCATGAAATAACCATTGATTTACATCAATTTTATGCCGCCTTGTTCATCATCGACTCCTGGCGGCCATGGGTTGCCACCCTATTGTCCACAGCATAGAAAGCCTGATGTCGTATTACGGGTGGTAACGGTAATTTTATATAGCTATATAATCTTATTTCTTTTTTATGCCGTTTTTTAGGCAAGCTTCTGCTGGCAATAAATTGCGCATGCCGGTGAAAACTATACAGCATAGTTAAAACAAGAATCACACATATAATTAACAAATTCATTGATAGTAAACCGGTTCGGATTTTTGATAAATATGACCCGTCCTGACCACATTCGGGGGCCATCGCGTTACGCTTTTATCGGTACAGTTATTTCATACAGATCGCCAAAAACTGGGGATATTAATTCTCCCGCGTTTTCATCAGCGCGCGAGTATATTAAGACTATAGGAAAATTCCTAGGTGTCATTGTTACGACGATATGCTTCTTTTTTCAACAGCGGGGATACGTGGTTTTGCCGGACGGGGATATTGCCGGATCTTGCGTCCGGCCGGGGGAATGGAACCTACCGGCGGCCCCTTACGGCCGCCGGCGGGATTTACTCCAGCAGCCGCGTCGGGACAAAATCGCCCGCCTCCGCCGCGTCCCGGCGGAATTTGTCCAGCGCTTCGCGACTGTCCGCCGCGCGTACCTGGAGCGGGGAGATGCTGAACCCCTGCAAAAGTACCGCGCGGATAATAATGCCCGCCGCCGGATCGTCCAGGGACTGGGGGGTGATGACGTCGGCCTTGCGCAAAAAGATAAAATGCTGTTGTTTCATGCCATTCTCCTTTATCTACCGGATAACCGGAACGCTATGTGAGCGGGATCACAAGAGCATTCATTAGGTCCGAAAACAGTAGAGCGCAAAAAATGATTGAAATATAATCACTTAAATTTCGCCATTGATAACCGTTTGGAATGGATAATCGATTATTGCGCGCCTTTGTCATCCTGGCGGCTACCAGGAACTACCGCGAGGCGGCACAACAGCTGTGTATTACCCAGCCGGCGTTGTCAAAACAGATTAAAGCCCTGGAACATGCGCTGGGCATCACGCTGTTTGTCAGGGGAAGACGGGGCGCCCTGCTGACGCATCCGGGAGAATTGCTGTTGCCGAAAGCCGCCGAACTGGTGGAGCTGGCAGGGACATTCAGGCACTATGCCCTTGGGGTGGCGAAAGGGACCACCGGCAACCTGGCGATCGGTTTTGGCATCTCCGCCTTAAAAACGGTGCCGGAATTGATTGCCCGCTTCCGGCGCGCGTATCCGGACGTGACCGTCAGTTTGGAGGACCTGTCCTCGGCGCAACAGCATGCCCGCTTATTATCCGGCCAGCTGCAGCTGGCTTTTATGCGCCTGCCGGTGGATCCGCCGCTGCAGGGGCGACGGTTTATGTCGGAAAGCCTGGTGCTGGCGGCCAATAAATCCGCCTTGCCGGCCAGAGACCCCGACATGCGGATGTGGCGGCATTTCCTGCTGGCGCAGCCCTGGGTCCAGCTTTTGCCGGATAAAGGGCCGGGGCTGTATCAGCAGATAGAACAGTATTTGCGCTTTAACCAGATTAGCCCGCGGGTGGTCCAGCAGACCCGGGATATGCAAACCCTGATGGCGCTGGTCGCGGCGGGCGTGGGAATCGCCATCGTGCCGGAAAGCGCCGCGCACATCGCTCCCAGGAATATAGCGATGATCCCGCTGCAGGGAGCCTATGCCCGCTGGGAGGTGGGCATGATTTGGAACCCCACGCTGGCGGACCCGGTGCGGGATGGGTTTATCGGCATGGTTAACGCTTAACAAAAGGCGGCAATACAATGAGCGAATTGGAGAAAATGCGCCGGGGCGAGCATTATTTTATCAACGATCCCGAACTGGTCGAAATACGGCACGCCGTCAGGGATAATATCGATCGCTATAATGCCCTCGGGCATCGTGAAACGGCACGGCAGCAGCAGTTGCTGGCGGAAATCTTCGGCCAGGTCGGCGATGATGTGCATATCGAGAAAAACCTGCGGGTCGATTACGGCATGAACACCCGGCTCGGGAGCCATGTGTTTATCAATTTTAATTTTGTCCTGCTCGACTGCGCGCCGGTAAACATCGGCAACCATGTGTTTATCGGCCCGGACGTGCAGCTCTACACCGCCCATCATCCGCTCGACCCCGGGGAACGCGGCCGGCATATCGGCTGGGCCGAACCGGTTACGCTAAGCGATAATGTCTGGATTGCCGGCGGCTGCATTATCCTGCCAGGCGTGACGATTGGTGAAAATACCACCATCGGCGCGGGCAGCGTGGTGACGCGCTCGATTCCCGCCAATGTCGTGGCCTGCGGTAATCCGTGCCGGGTATTACGCGCCCTGCCATGAAGACGCTATTTATTTTGCAGTAATTCGCGCATCCTGACCAACGCGAAAACAGCCGCCTGTTCAATAACGGCTTCGCAATCGCCGCTGAACCGTTTTACCTGCGCATGGACCTTGTTATCCGGCGTAACCCATCCGAACCAGATGGTGCCCGCGGGGGTGCCGTCAGGTCCGTCCTCGGGTCCGGCGTAGCCGCTGACCGACAGGGCGATATCTTCACCTGCGACCTGCAGCGCGCCCGCGGCCATCTCTTTCACGACCTGTTCGCTCACGGCGGTATAGGTTTCCAGGGCGTGCCATCCGACGCGCAATACTTCATGTTTGGCGCGATCCGTATAAGTGATGAAGCCGCGGGTGAAAAAATCACCGCTGCCGCCCACGGCGCACAGCGCCATGGCCACCAGGCCCGCCGTGCAGGATTCCGCGGTGGTCAATATGAGCCTATCCCGGCGTAATGTTTCGGCAAGAGCACCGGCGGCGGCGTTGAGTTGTGAATTCATCAGTCGAGTTTCCATAAACCTGTGGTGTTGTTCTTTTATATTATAATATCGAGGCAACACGGAAAGTGCCGGTGTTCTGAATTATAGCATTGCGCTTTTTAGCTGGATTATAAAAAATTCATGGGCTGCTGATAGTTAACATCAGCAGCCCATGGGCTTAGGCTAACAGTGCGCCCTGCCGGCGGCATCATTATTTTTTGGTGCTGCTTTTCCCCTTGGCCTTATCGTCTTTTTTATCTTTGTCGTCACTTTTGGCTTTTGCCGGCGACTTCGCTTTTTCAGAAGGTTTGTCCTTGACGGGCGCTTTATCTTTGGAGGGGGCAAACGTTCTCTTACCTTCATGATATAGGGTCATTTTAACTCCAATGCATTAGGTGATGATTTGGTAAGAAATATACAAAGTGCCGATGACCGCAAAATAACAACAGACACTTTTATTGCACTAGCATTATTAGTTTAGACCGGGCACGGGTTAACACAACTTTATTTTATCCGTGGAACCGGGACGTCCGGATTGAACGAAATGATGTTATGTTTAATAATAGACCGGGGCCACCGGCGCGCCGGCATACCCCCTGTCACCGCTGCCCAGAGGATAATGCCATGCTGCCGACATTACAGTTTATCAGTGAGCTTCTCAAGCTGATCCACAGCCTGTTCAGCTAAGGACGGACGCGGCCCTTAGCTGAAGCGTTAACGCAAATGATCGTCGCCGCGCAGGGTTATCAGCGCCAATAGACTGATTGCTGAAATTATAACGACATAATAAGCCGGTATATCAATGTTACCCGTTTGTTTTATCAATCCGGTAATGATGAGCCCCGCGCAGCCGGAAAATACCGCGTTGGAAAGCGAATAAGAAAGACCGAGACCGGTATAACGCACCCGGGTCGGGAACATTTCGGCCAGCATCGCCGGCCCGGGACCGGCCAGCAGCCCCACCACCGCGCCGGCGACCAGCACCGCAAGCGCCTTCATCGCCAGGGGGCTAGACGGATCCTGCAGCAGATGCAGCAGCGGGAACGTAAACAGGATGGTGGCCAATATCGCCGCCACCATCACCCGCTTGCGCCCAATCCGATCGCTCAGCATACCCGCCGGCAGAATGGTCAGGGCGAAACCCACATTGCCAAGCACGGTGGCGACCAGCGCCTGTAAAAAACTGGCGTGCAGCGTCGTTTGCAAATACGCGGGCATGACCACCAGAAAGGTGTAGCCCGCGGCGGACCAGCCCATCATGCGGCCGATGCCGAGCATGATGGCCTTGACGACGGCCAGCGCCGGCGCCGAGGGCGCTGCCGGCGCGGCATCGTGATGGATGGCGCGAAAGGTGGGCGTTTCCTCCAGGCGCAGGCGCAGGCCCAGCGCGACGACGCCCATCGGCAACGCCAGCAGGAACGGAATGCGCCAGCCCCAAACATGCAGCTGATCGGGAGTAAGGCAGGCGCCCAGCAGCGCCACCATGCCCACGCTCGCCAGCAATCCCAGGGCCACAGTGAATGATTGCCAGGCGCCGAACAGGCCGCGCCTGCCCGGCGGAGCGAACTCGGTCATCAGCGCCACCGCGCCGCCGAACTCACCGCCGGCGGAAATCCCCTGCACCATACGCAGTAGGGTCAGCAGCAGCGGCGCGGCCACGCCCAGGGTGGCGTAGGTCGGCATTACGCCGATAAGCGCGGTGGACAGCGTCATCATGATGATAACGGTAATCAGCGTCGGCTTACGGCCAAGGCGATCGCCGATACGGCCAAAAATTATCGCCCCCAGCGGGCGGCAGAAAAAAGCCAGGGCGAAGGCGGCGTAGGTCAGCACCAGGCTGGCCGCGGCGCTTTCGCCCTGCAGGGTAAAAAAATTGGCGGCGATGAGGGTGGCGAGAAAACCATAAACGCCGAATTCGTACCATTCAATAAAATTGCCCACTGAGCCGGCAATCAGCGCTTTGCGTTGCGCGGGCGTTACCGCAATGGCGGTGCGGGAGAAAGTCATACGGTCACGGTCGCTGTCGATAAATAGGAACATGCACTATAAATCATTTGCCCGCGCTGGCAACAATACCGGCGGCGCGCGGCGTCTTGCCCGATGCTAATCGCGTTTTTCAGCGCGATTGCGTCCCGCCTTTTTCGCCTGGTATAAGGCAATATCGGCGCGATCGATTAGGGCGTCCAGGTTTTCCATTGGCCGGTGTTCCGCCACGCCGCAACTGACCGTGGCGCTTATCACCGCCCGGTCGGTAACCACCTCCGACTGCCCGATATCGTGGGAAAGAGTATTCATGCGCCGCAGCGCCTCGTCGCCATTGCATTCGGTAAGCAGCACCAAAAATTCATCGCCGCCCCAGCGGCAGACGAAATCCGTGCGGCGCAGGGACGTCCGGATTAAGCGGGCGATATGCTGGATGACCCGATCGCCCGCGCCGTGGCCATAACGATCGTTGATTTGCTTAAAATAATCGATATCAATGATCGCCATGGCCAGCGGGGCGTTTTCTGCCGCCCTGGCCCCCCGCAAACGCTGGAAGCGATACTCAAACGCCTGACGGTTCATGATGCCGGTCAGTTTATCGGTGGTGGCCATGGTTTCCAGGCGGCGCTGGTAGCCGCCGATGGTCAACCATAAAAACAGGATAAACAGTACGCTGACGCCGGCCCCGATGCCGAGGTTCTTAAGCAGCGTCATAAACAGGACCCGCTCCAGGGGATGCTCGCTTTGCTCCACCATCAAATACCAGTCGAATTCCGGAATGAGGCGCGTATGGAGCAGCACCTGCCTGCCCTGGTAATCATATTGATAGCTGCCGCCCGGCACGGTCAGAATCGATGTCGCGAGCGGGCCCAGTCCCGGTTGCAAGCGGATTTGCAGCGGCCGTTTGAAGGTGGTGCCGTGCAATATGACCGCCCCGGTTTTATCAACGAAATAAATGGTGCGGTTATAGCGGCGTTCATATTTTTCAATCAGGTATTTGACTTTTTCGACGGAAAGGCCGATGCCGGTAATCCCGATAAAATTGCCCTGGTAATCCATAACCTTATGATTAACGAAGATATCCAGGTGAGTATGGTCCTCGGGATCGGGGCGCGCGTCGATAAAATACGGCTTGTCGCCGGCCGTGGCTTTTATCTGGAAATACCACCGATCCTCATCCTCCTGCTCGGAGACGGTTTCCAAAACCCGTTTGGGATCATAATAGCGCCGGGTTTTGTCGGAGACAAAAAAGGAAAAAATAGTGTCGAAACGCCGATCGATCTCGCTCAGATAGCGAATCATCGCCTTCGGATCCTGCTCGCCATCCACCAGCACCCAGTCGCGGACAAAGGTGTCATGGGCCATCAGGGAAGAAATAAATATCGGTTTTAACAGATCTTGCTGGATCTCGGAATAGACATTGTCGCTGGTCAGCGGTAGCGTGTTTTCTTCGATTTCGTCGTTGAGCGATTGCCTGGCCACCTCATAGCTGCTCCAGCTGATGATTAAAAAAGCAGTGAGCAACATCAGGGTAAATAAAATAATGGCCCGTGTTTTATTCAACCAATGCAGGTTGTTCATCAAGTTCACCTGGTACGTCATCTTCTTGCCATAAAGAGTGCGTTAATAGTGCGTCCCTGTCACGCGACAAATCCCGGTCGGGTTTCATCGGCAGGTGGAGGTTGCCACTGTTAAGGTTTATCCTGACGGCATCATAAATCACGCAGGAGCCGCAGATGTTTATCGTTGATTTAACGTATGAAGAGCCCATGGAAAAAGTTGAGGCGCTGCTGGAAGCGCACCTCGCCTGGTTGCGTAACTATTTCGCCACCGGCGATTTTGTGGCCTCCGGAAGGAAAGTGCCGCGCATCGGCGGCATCATCCTGACGCGGACCCTGCCGCGTCCCGATCTGGATGCGATCCTGGCGCAGGACCCCTTTAAGGAAGTGGCCAACTACAGCATAACCGAATTTGTCCCTTCCACCACCAGCGAACTGCTCAGCGCCCTGCGTACGCTCTGATAATGAGCAGGGCGTCACGCTCAACGCGTTGGCGCCCCCTCCTGCGGCCAATGGATTTCTGTGATATTGCTCAAAATTACACATTAATATTGCCTGTCTGCCGGACAAGGTATTTTTGAGATATTAATCACAGCGTTCTTGAAATGGTTGCCAGACTATTTTTCCTCGTGGCAATAAGACAAAGATACTGCGCGCAAAATGCGGCAAAAGCCAGGGATGCGGGGACCCATGCCGCCGCCGGGGCCATTGCATTATTACGACGGCCGGAGTAAAACTTTTATCCAATGTGCAACAATAACCCTACAATTTCTTAATGGAGTTGCAGCAATGGCAATAATACAGCAACAGATGTATATCGACGGCGAGTTTGTTTCCAACCGCAGCGATAAATGGATTGATGTCCTCAACCCCGCCACCGAGGAAGTCATATCCCAGATACCGGACGCCGATGCGGACGATGTGCGCAACGCCATCGACGCCGCCGCGCGGGCGCAGCATGATTGGGAAGATTTGCCGGCTCAGGAACGGGGCGTGTGGCTGCATAAAATTGCCCAGGGCATCCGCGCCAGGGAACAGGAGCTAACCGATATTATCGTGGCCGAAGGGGGCAAGACCCAGGGCCTGGCCAGGACCGAGGTCTTGTTTACCGCCGATTATCTCGACTATATGGCCGAATGGGCGCGGCGCTATGAGGGCGAGATCATACAAAGCGACCGGCGCAACGAGAATATTTTTGTGTTTAAAAAAGCCATCGGCGTGACCACCGGCATCCTCCCCTGGAACTTTCCCTTTTTCCTGGTGGCGCGCAAAGCGGCGCCCGCGCTTATCACCGGCAATACCATCGTCGTAAAACCCAGCCAGCTGACGCCGAACAACGCCATTGCCTTTGCCGGCATCGTGCACGAGGCCGGCTTGCCCCGCGGCGTGTTTAATCTGGTGACCGGCCGGGGTTCGGTGGTGGGCCAGGAGCTGGCGGCCAACGCAAAAGTCGGTATGGTAAGCCTGACCGGCAGCGTGGCGGCGGGAGAGCAGACCATGGCGGCGGCGGCGAAAAACATTACCAAGGTCTCGCTGGAGCTCGGCGGCAAGGCGCCGGCCATCGTCATGAACGATGCCGATCTGGATCTGGCGGTCAAGGCGATAGTCGCCTCCCGCGTCATCAATACCGGGCAGGTCTGCAACTGCGCCGAACGCGTGTATGTGCAGGAAGATATTCAGGATGACTTTATCGCCCGGCTCACCGCGGCGTTTAACCAGGTGACTTTTGGCGATCCTGCCCGGGAAGAAAACCTGGATATGGGGCCGTTGATTGACGCGGCCGCGCTGAAAAGCGTGCAGGACAAAGTGGATAACGCCGTGGCGCAAGGCGCCAGGGTGGTCACCGGCGGGCGGCGGGCGGGCGATAAGGGCTATTTTTTCCAGCCTACCCTACTGGTGGATGTAAAGCATGAGATGGATATCATGCATGAGGAAACCTTTGGCCCGGTGCTGCCGGTCACGACCTTCCGCACCCTTGACGAAGCGGTGCAAATGGCCAATGACTGCGAATTCGGCCTGACCTCCTCGATTTATACCACCAACCTCAATACCGCCATGGCGGCGATAAAAAAACTGAAGTTCGGCGAAACCTATATTAACCGGGAAAATTTCGAGGCCATGCAGGGCTTCCACGCGGGATGGCGCAAGTCGGGCATCGGCGGCGCCGACGGACGCCACGGGCTGGAAGAGTATTTGCAAACCCATGTGGTGTACCTGCAATACCAGGCCTGATGGCGGCCAGCGCCGCCGGCGGAGCGGGTTGCCGGGCGCCGGGCGCGGGTTCCAGCCGGCCTGGCGCCCGGCGGCGATTGGCCCGCCGCCGCGCCTGCGCTAGAATAACCCTCGTCCGCGGCATGCCCGCGCGGGGTCCTGCACCGCCGGACCGGAGATAAGCGACGAGGTAACCATGTCTGATAAACCGGTGCTATTTATGGCCTGCCCGCTATTTACGCAGGCCCATACCTTATTAAGCGCGCATTTCACCCTGCGCCATACCACGGAAAGCACGCTGGCAGGCACCCTGGCGTCGCTGTCCGCCATGACCGACGTGCAGGCGTTATTGGTTTCCCTGGCCATGCCGCTGGACAGCCAGGCCATCGAACAATTGCCGCGCTCCATCAAGGCTATCTGCACCTATTCGGTGGGGACCAACCATATCGATTTGGCGGCAGCCAAGGCGCGCGGCATCAAGGTGTTGTTTACGCCGGATGTGCTGAGCGAATCCTGCGCCGACACCGCCCTGCTGCTGATGTTGGGCGCGGGCCGCCGCGCGCTGGAAGGGCTGCGTCTGTTAAAAGGCGGTGATTGGCCGGGCTGGGCGCCGGACCAGCTGTTGGGCAAGGATGTCTGGAACCAGCGCCTGGGGATCTTCGGCATGGGCCGCATCGGCCAGGCCATTGCCCGGCGCGCGCGCGGTTTTGATATGGAAATTCATTACCATAACCGGCACCGGTTGCCGCCCGCGGCCGAACAACACGCCGTGTATCACGATTCCCTCGCCGACCTCGCCGCGCACAGTGATTACTTTTGCATAGCCTGTCCGCCCGCCCCGGAAACCCGGGGCGTGGTGGATGCCCCCTTGCTGGCGCAGCTGCCCAAGGGCGCGGTGGTGGTGAATATTTCGCGCGGCGACATTATCAACGATAACGCGCTGATCGCCGCGCTCAACGCGGGCCACGTGGCCGCCGCCGGGCTGGACGTTTTCGCCGGCGAGCCCGATATCCATCCCGCCTACCGGCAGATGGACAACGTATTCGGCCTGCCGCATCTGGGCAGCGCCACGCTTGCCACGCGCCTGCGCATGGCGTCGCTGCTGCGCGACGGACTGGTGGGTATTCTGGCGGGCAGGATGCCGGCCAATGCGGCCAACTGATCGCAGCCGTCGTTAACCACGGGCGGCGATCCGTCACCCCTGGGGTGTTGGCGCATCCAGCAACAGTTTTTTGTGCAATTCCGCGGCCAGCATCTCAATGCGCTCGCTCAGGTTTTTGGTCAGAGTGGTCAGCTCGGTATTTTGCTGCAGCAGCACCATGATTTGCGCCGAGGTTTGCGCCGCCCGCTCCTGGCGTTCGGCATTGGCGACGGCCAGCGCCTCGCGATGCTGGGCATCCGCGTCGGCATGCGCCTTGTCCCGCTCCGCCTGGCGCGTCTGGGCCAACAGGATCAGCGGCGCGGCATAGGCCGACTGCAGACTGAACGCCAGATTAAGCAGGATAAACGGATAGATATCGAATTTGGCGAAACCAAAGGTATTGATGCATACCCAGGCGATAACGATCAGCGTCTGCGCCCCTAAAAACATCGGCGTGCCGAAGAATCGGGCGAAACCTTCCGCCTTACGCGCAAACCAGCCGTTGCCGAACGGCGCGGACAAATGGGCGTGACGGCGGTGGAAACGCAGATGATCAATCTTTGCGGGCGCGGCGTCCGCGGCGTCGGGCGTGGCGGCTGAAGTCGGTTTTTCCATGGTTTTTCTCATCCGGGGCAATGATGTTTATCTTGCTGATAATACCGGTTATGCCAAAGGCCGAGCTCGGCCGTTGACGCATGCGCCCATTATAGTTGCCGGCGCGCGGAAACCGGCACATATAATATGTAACCGGGCGATCGCCCGGTTTCCCCATGACCTACCCTCACATCCGCAGGATCGGCGTGGTGTCGGCGTAAGCGCTGGGCACGATTCGGATACTCACGTGATCATGCAATTGCCGCTGGCAATAGCGATAGGCGGAATACGTCAGCGGCCAATACGGCTCATCCTGACGGCCTTCAATTTTCATGGCGGTTTGGTGCCGGAAATTCACATCGAAATTAACCATAATCTTATAATAATTGCTCCACTCCAGCCCCAGCTTGATGATACGTCTTAATAGCATCGTTTTTATCGCCCCCGCCAGATGAGGCCTGTTTTTATCGCCGCGCCTGCGCAAGGCTTTAAAACCCGCCACATCGCCCCGCCGTATAAATTTTCTCGCCAGCGCTCTGGTATCCCGCCATAACCCGTCATCAAAGCGCGGCCTGGAAGGGCTGTTTTTAAGCAATATGTTTTTTGCGCACTCGCAATTCCTCCCTAAGATCCGGCATTTTTCTATTTTCTCAAGCAACCGAGATTTTACGGATATAAAATCATAATTATCCCGTAAAAAGTCACGCCATGACATCAGCAACATTTTGGCGGTCGCGCCGTCGATACCCGTTAATACGGTAAAACGCCTCACCCTGCGGCGGCTAATGGCAACCCCCAGGCGTAGTTGCCTGATTTTACGATAATCCAGTTGCTCGGTAGTGATACCCAGCGCCTGGTTAAGCTGATCAAGGGTAAATTGAGTCACGCCGTCCCCGCTGTCAAGATTACGGACATTAGCAAAACCATAGACTAAAGCCACCCGTCTATTCATCGGGCGTTGATTTGTGATCACAGGGACGAATACGCTATTATCATTGGCGGCGAAAACGATATTATTTAATTTTTTATTGCAAGCGCCCTTATGATTTGCATTCATTCCAGTGATGTCATCAGTCGGAATTTTATTTAATAAGCACGCGATACTTGACGGTATAAAATTCACCATAAAACTCCTTCGTATTTAATAATATTTATCTATAACGATAACATAAATATCCATTACCCGGATTTACTAGCGCGGACGTGCCGGCGAGAAGAGTTACGATTGTATATTACTTATATTATCGGCGGGATATATTCATATACTGCAATAAAATTATTAAACAGAAGTCGTATTGTCGCGCTCTCTGGCGCACTGCGCGGCGTAGGACGTGAGGATGGCCTGGATCAGGGGGCCGAAGCGTTCCTGCAGATCGTCAAGCCGGGACGTATTGCGCACTTCCACCCCTTTGCGTTCACTGCGGATCAGGCCGGCTTCCCGTAATATCTTGAAGTGCTGGGACAAGGTGGATTTCGGCACGGCGCGATCGCTGAACGCAAGAAACGCCGAACAGGGCCGGGCGCACCCGGCCCGGGCGATCTCGGCGAAGATATGAACGCGCAGGGGATCGGACAGGGCATGCAAAATCCCCTCTACGGTAATGTCTTCAGGCGCGGGGTGCATTATCGGTCTCATAAAAAATTTATAGCAGATTGTTGACAAGGTGTCCAATAGTTCATACTTTACGAACTAAGATAGTTCATAAATTCCGAACTAACGTACTTCATCCTATCCACCCTCCGGAGTCTGCTTATGAGTCAGTTGCAAGGTAAAGTCGCCGTCGTCACCGGCGCATCCAAGGGCATTGGCGCCGCTATCGCCAAAAGCTTTGCCGCCGCCGGCGCGTCGGTTGTGGTTAATTATGCCGCCAGCCGCGAGGATGCGGATAAAGTGGTCGCCGGGATCGTCGCCGACGGCGGCAAGGCGATTGCCGTACAGGGCGACGTGGGCAACGCGGCGGATGTCGAGCGCGTGTTCAGCGCCGCCAGGGACGCCTACGGCGCGCTGGACGTGCTGGTAAACAACGCCGGGGTCTTCGCCTTCGGACCGCTTGAAGAGGTGACCGAGGCGGAGTTCCACCGCCAGTTTAATATCAATGTGCTCGGCACTATCCTGTCGACGCGGGAAGCGCTAAAGTATTTTAATCCCCAGGGCGGCAGTGTTATCAACATTACCTCGGCGATCAGCACCCACCCCACCCCCGGCTCGGCTATTTATGCCGCGACCAAAGGGGCGATTGATACCCTGACGGTCGGCCTGTCGCGGGAACTGGGCGCACGCGGCATCCGGGTCAATGCCATCGCGCCGGGCGGCGTGGCAACCGAAGGCGCCGCCCGGTTAGGCATAGTGGGCAGCGACTTTGAAAAAGAATTGATTGCGCAGACGCCGCTGGGCCGGTTCGGCCTGCCGGGGGATATTGCCGCCGTCGCGCTGTTCCTGGTGTCTGACGCCGCCGCCTGGCTGACCGGCGAACGCATCAGCGCCTCCGGCGGCTGGCGCTGACGGCCGGCGAGCACCTTACCGATAAGCCCGGCCCGGACGCCTGTCCGGCCGGGATACCCCTTTATCCGGCGGCGGCGGCGACGCCCCTGCCCCTCACACCCCGGGAGCGACTATGCCGGCCTATTTTGTTGCGGTACGTGAAGCGGTAAATGATCCAGAGCAAATGAAAATCTACGGCGAGAAGGCGGGGAAAAGCACCGCTATCCATCAGCCCGTTCCCCTGGCGCTGTACGGGCGTTTGCGCCATACCGACGGCGGCGCGGTGGAAGGCGCGGTGATCCTGGAATTTCCCACCTTCGAGGCGGCCGAAGCCTGGTATGATAGTCCCGAGTATCAGGAGGCGGTGGCGCACCGGTTTCGCGGCGCGACCTACCGGACGTTTATCATCCAGGGCGTGGAAGGCGAATAACGCGGCCGCGCCCGCGGAGAGAAACCATGAAAGTGATGATCTGGGGCGCCACCGGCATGGTGGGCCAGGGCGTACTGCGGGAATGCCTGCTGGCTGAAGACGTGACGGCGGTCGTCGCCGTGGGGCGGTCGTCGCCGTGGGGCGCTCGGCGCCGCGCGTGGAACATCCCAAACTGCAAACCCTGATCCACACCGAGCTGCTGCAGTATGACGCGATTGCGCACCGGCTCGGCGGTATCGACGCCGCATTTTTTTGCCTGGGGGTCAGCTCGGTGGGCATGGACGAACCACGCTACACCACCATTACCCATGATATGACCCTTGCCGCCGCGCAGGCGCTGGCGCGGATAAGCCCGGCGGCGACCTTTGTCTATCTCTCGGGCACGGGGGCCGACAGTGCGGAAAAAAGCCGCACCATGTGGCAGCGGGTACGCGGCGGCACCGAAAACGCCCTGCAACGCCTGCCGCTGAAAGCGGTGTATATTGTTCGCCCCGGCATCATCCTGCCTAAACACGGCGCGCGGTCGAAAACGCCGCTGTACCGCGTGCTTTACCTGCTGCTGACGCCGGTGATGTCTTTGTTTAGGCCTTTGTTTCCCCGCCGTATCCTGACCACGCAAACCCTGGGCCTGGCCATGCTTAACCTTGCCCGGCGCGGTTTCTCCCGTCCGGTGCTGGAAACCGGGGATATATACGCTGTTTCCCATACGGCAAAAACAAAATAGCGTCCGGTCATAAAACGGTGTAATGGCTATAGCCGGTAATGTATGATGAATACATTATGTCGCCTGGGCCATGATATGCTTGACGTCCTCATTAAAGCCTTCTCGTTCTTTTTTATTATCGTGGTCGGTTATCTGTTAAAAAAATACGGCGTGCTGCAGCGATCCGATAGCATCGCCTTATCGAAAATAATGATGAACCTCACGCTGCCCGCGGCGGTCATTACCGGCTTTGCCAGCTTTGAAGTGGACCCTTCCCTGCTGGTTCTGGTGCTGATTGGATTTCTCTGTAATATCCTGCTGCTGGCGGCGGGCTATCTTCTTGCCCGCAAACGCGACAATGACACCAAAGTATTTTATATGATCAATTCGCCCGGCTACAATATCGGGTGTTTTACCCTGCCTTACGTGCAAAGCTTCCTCGGTCCGGTGGGCATCGTCGCCACCTGCCTGTTTGACGCGGGTAATTCGGTTATCTGCACCGGCGGCAGTTATGTCGCCGCGTCCAATGTCATCGGTATTAATACCGGCCTGAAAAATACCTTCAAGCGCTTATTTTCCTCTATTCCGTTCGACGTCTATATGCTATTGCTGGTAGCGGCCCTGTGCGGCTACCATCTGCCAAGCCAGGTCACCATACTGACGTCTATCGTCGGCAACGCCAATCCTTTTATCGCCATGCTGATAATCGGCATGATGCTTGAAATCAATATTGACCGGTCGCAGCTGAAAAACGTCTCTAAGGTGCTGGCGCTGCGTTATGGCGCCGGCGCCCTCCTGGCCGCGCTGTTTTATTATGGCACCCCGCTGCCGCTTGAAATCCGCCAGGTGCTGGCGGTGGCGGTATTTGCCCCGGTATCCGCGCTGTCGCCGATGTTTACCGCCCGGTGCAGTTCCCTGGGCTCGGTATCCAGTTTTACCGGTTCCCTGTCGATATTTATCAGCATTATCATCATCACCACCCTGCTGACGCTGATGCAGGGATAAACGCGGAGGAAGACATTATGCAGATAGAAGGCAGTATCGCACTGGTGACCGGCGCGAACCGCGGGCTTGGCAAGGCCTATGCCGAGGCGCTGCTCAACGCGGGCGCGGCCAAGGTTTACGCGGCGGCGCGCAATCCAGCCGCCATTACCGATCCGCGTCTCACACCGGTGAAGCTGGACGTGACCTCGCCGGCCGATGTTGCCGCGGCGGCGCTTGCGTGCGCGGATGTGACCCTCCTGGTCAACAACGCCGGCATCCTGCTGCAAAGCCCGATACTGGCCGCGGGTGCCGGCGACGCCATGCGCCGGGAAATGGACGTGAATGTCTTCGGGCTGCTGGCGATGATGACCGCCTTTGCGCCGGTGCTGGCGAAAAACGGCGGCGGCGCCCTGGTCAATATGCTGTCCGTGGTGAGCTGGTTCACCTCGCCGTTTAACGCCACCTACGGCGCGTCGAAACATGCGGCGCTGTCGATCACGGATGCGGCGCGCATCCAGCTGCGGGCGCAGGGAACGCGCGTTATCGGCGTCTACGCCGGGTTTATCGATACCGATATGACCGCGGGCATCGACGCCGCCAAGGTATCGCCCGCGCAGGTGGCGGAACAAACCCTGGAGGGCATCCGCCACGATCGGGAGCATGTGCTGGCCGATAAGCGCGCCCGGGATGTGTGGGATAGCCTCAGGCGTGATCCCGCGGCGATAGAAGCGCAAATGCAGCAGCTGTGGGATCAGCGTTCATCATAATGGGCGCGCGGTATGCGCCGCCGCGCCGGCGGAGGGGATCTCGTGATATAAGGAGCGCGCCGCGTTGCCGGCAGCCGGCCGGCCGTTTAATACATGGCGCGGCGCCCCGTGCTGCATGACCCGGGTAAGGCTGGCGTCATCCAGGCCGTCGCCTTCCACCAGCAGGTACTGCAAGCCGCGAAAAGCATCCGGATACCTGCGCGCCACCTGGTTAAACAGGGCGGCGGGAATAAACAGGATACTGATGGCGAACTGCGCCAGCGCCGCCGTTAAGCGGGAAGCATCGCGCACGATATCCTGCGGCAGCACCACCGCCGCCGCGCCGTTAAGCAACGCCCCCCAGACCTCGAGCTGATAGGCACAACCGGTGGCAGCGGCGATGCAGCCTACCCGATCGTCGGGATTAACCCGCACGTGCCGGCGATTGATGACCTGGCCGACAAGGCTGTGCGCGTCCAGCTCACGGCTGGCGGGCCGCCCGGTTTGCGCCGTCACCAGCAGGTGGGTGCGCTGCGGCAGGGACGTGGGCTGCGGCATAAAATCGCTATCGTTACCGTCGCCCACCGCGATATCCTCAAGAATGATCAAACGGGTGTCCAGCGCCCGCTCCCGGCAAGGCGCATCGGTCAGGGTAAAAAGCACCCGCCACTGGCGCAGCATGGCGGCCAGCCGTTCGTCCGGCAGCGACACGTCCAGCGGCACCACGCTGCCGCCGGCCAGGATAACGGCCGCCTGGGCGGTGATATGCTCGATACCCGGCGCCAATAATACCCCCACCGGCGTTTCATGTCCTACCCCCAGCCGGCGCAGATGCGCGGCCAGGGAGCGCGCATCGCGGGCCAGTTCGCCATAGCTCAGGATGCGGTCCAGCGTAATAATCGCCGGTTTGCTTTTGTTCAGCACGGTCTGGCGCAAAAAGCGCTCGCTTAACACACCGTCCGGCGCCGGGGCGCCGGCAAGGCGCTGCGGGTAAAAACGAACGGCGGAATGAACCGGTAACTGAACCATGGGGGCACCTGAGCGCGGGGAGTCGTGTTAACATTATGGGCCAAATACTGTTGCAGTTTTATTAATTAAAGTAAAAATTATAGTTCTGTGAGTATTATCTCACTTAACGTCAGGAAAAATAGTTACTTATTGATTATATACGATTTTCTTATTTCTTAATCGACAATAATGCTCAGAACAATTCATCATTTATTAATGCACTTTCAGCAATATATTACCCCTGTCATTTGCTGTAACCTTTAATAAAAGCGCATGCCCCAGGGCTGACCGCCGGATTTGCCCACACCTTCAACCCAGCCGGATAATTCTCCGGCCATTGACCTATTCTGGAGTCGCGGTAACATGACACTCACCTATAAAACCATCGCCCTTGCCGGCATGATGGCCATCCCCCTATTGTTAAGCGCATGCGATAATGCGGATAAAAACCCCGGCCATATCAAGGTAGGCATCAGCGCGGGCATCGACCAGCCGCTGTGGGACGCGGTAAAAAAAGTGGCGAAGGATAAGTACAACCTGGACGTGGAGGTGGTGACATTCACCGATTATGTGCTGCCGAACGAAGCGTTGAACACCAAGGATATCGACGCCAATGCCTTCCAGCACGGCCCTTACCTGGATCAGCAAATCAAGGAGCGCGGCTATAAGCTGGCGGCGGTCGGCAAAACGTTTGTCTACCCCATCGCCGGCTATTCGCGCAAAATCCATGCCATCGGCCAGTTGCCGGACGGCGCGCAAATCGCCATCCCCAACGATCCGACCAATTTGGGACGATCGCTGCTGCTGCTGCAGAAAAACGGGCTGATCACACTCAGGGAAGGCACCGGACTGCTGCCGACCTCGCTTGATATTACCGCCAACCCGAAGCACCTGAAAATTGTCGAAATCGAGGCGGCGCAGCTGCCGCGCACGCTTGACGACGGCAAGGTCGACGCGGCCATCATCAATACCAACTATTCCACGCAAATCGGCCTGTCCCCGCATAAGGACGGCCTGTTCATTGAAGATAAGGATTCTCCCTACGTCAACCTGATCGTGGCCCGGGAAGACAATAAGGATAGCGATAAGATAAAAAACCTGGTGAAAGCGTATCAAACCGATGAAGTGGCCGCGGCGGCGGATAAAATCTATCACGGCGACGCGGTAAAGGGCTGGTAACGCCACAGGGCCGGTTTGCCGGCCCTGTACAGGGATTATTAATTATTAACCGGGATTACCGCGCCTTTATATTTTTCGCGGATCCAATCCTGAATGGCCTTGGAATGCAGTACCTTGACCAGGGCTTTTATATCCGGCTTATTTTCATCGCCGCGATGGACGGTGATAATATTGGCATAGGGGTTATTTTCGCCGCTTTCCACCGCGATGGGATCTTTAACCGGGTTAAGCCCGGCGTCGATGGCGTAGTTGGCGTTGATGACCACCGCGTCGCCCTCGTTATTGTTATACATCTGCGGCAGCAGGGATCCTTCGATATTCGGCAGAAACTGGAGATGTTTCGGATTGTCGGTGATATCGGTAATGCGCGCGTCCACCTTGCTGACGCCGGGTTTCAGTTTAATCACGCCCTCGCGTTCAAAAATCGACAGGATGCGGCCTTCTTCCGCCACCGAATCGCGCATGATCACCTTGCCGTTTTGCGGCAGCGCCTTCAGGCTTTTATATTTCTTCGAGTAAATGCCGATGGGCTCGATATGGATGGCCCCCGCGCTGACGAAATCATAGGTCTTGTCGCCGGCGTGATCCTTGAGCACGCTGTTCAGGTACGGCACATGCTGGAAGTAGTTGGCGTCGATATCGCCGCTCGCAAGCGCGGTGTTGGGCAGGATGTAGTCCTGGAAGGGTTTGATTTCAAGGTCGATGCCCTGTTTGGCCAGGATGGGTTTGGCCTGCTCAAGGATCTCGGCGTGCGGCACGTTGGAAGCGCCGACGGTGAGGGTATCCGCCCGGGCCTGAGCCGACAGGCTAAGGACGGTCAGGGTGGCGGCGGCTATAAGTGTCAGGCTTTTTTTCATAATGTGGTATCCCGGTCTGTTTAACGTTTATCAAGCAGTGAGGTAATGACGTCGCCAAGCAGCTGGATAACAAACACGATGATAAGAATCATCACGGTCGCCACCAGCGTGACATCGTTATGGTTGCGTTGGAATCCTTCCAGATAGGCCAGGTTGCCCAGCCCGCCGGCGCCGATCACCCCGGCCATGGCGCTGTAGCTGACCAGCGCTATCAGGGTGACGGTGATGCCCGACACCAGGGCGGGCGAGGACTCCGGCAATAACACGCGAAAGATCAGGGTGGCGGGGCGCGCGCCCATGGCGCGGGACGCCTCGATCACGCCTTTATCCACTTCGCGCAGTCCGATCTCCACCAGGCGGGCGTAAAACGGCGCGGCGCCGACGATCAGGGCCGGCAGCGCCGCGTTGGCGCCCAGGATGGTGCCGATCAGGATTTTGGTAAACGGGATCAGCAGCACGATTAATATAATGAAGGGAATGGAACGGAACACATTCACCAGCACCGAGATCGCGCCATACACAATGCGATGGGCAAACAGGCCGCCGCGGGCGGTGAGGAACAGCGCCAGCCCAAGGGCGATGCCCAGAGCAAAGGTCGCCAGGCCGGCCAATGCGGTCATATAGAGCGTATCCGCGGTTGCCGCCCAAAGCTGGTCAATGCGCAGATGGGGAAACAGGGACTCAAGCATGTTTTACCACCTCGGTGGCGATGCCGTGGCGGGCCAAATCGGCCAGGATAGCGTCCAGCAGCGTCTCATCGGCCGCCACATGCAGCCACAGCTCGCCGAACACGCCGTTGGCGGTATGCGTCATCTTGCCGTGCAGGATATTAAACGGCAGCTGATAACGCAGCGTCAGCTCCGCCACCACCGGCTGATGGGTGCTCAGACCGACAAAGGTCAGCTTTAGGATGGCGCCGGGCAGGTTTTGCACCAGCAGCGGGTTAAAGCCCTGTTCAATCTCCTGATACTGGCTGACCTGCCTGACAAATTGCCGGGTGATCTCCTGCCGGGGATGGGTAAACACTTCTAGCACCTCCCCTTCCTCCACCACGCGCCCCGCCTCCATCACCGCCACCCGCCCGCAGATTTTGCGCACGACATGCATCTCATGGGTAATCAATACGATGGTGAGATTAAGCTTGCGGTTAATGTCGAGCAGCAAATCCAGAATGCTGTCGGTGGTCTGCGGATCCAGCGCCGAAGTGGCCTCGTCGCACAGCAGCACCTCGGGGTTGTTGGCCAGCGCCCGGGCGATGCCCACCCGTTGTTTTTGCCCGCCGCTGAGCTGCGAGGGATAGGCGTTTTCCCGGCCCTCTAGCCCCACCAGCGCCACCAGTTCCGCCACCCGCGCGGTGATGGCGGCTTTGGACGCGCCGGCTATCTGCATGGAAAAAGCGATATTGTCCCTGACCGTGCGCGACCACAGCAGGTTAAAATGCTGGAAAATCATGCTGATTTTCAGCCGCGCCTGGCGCAGCTGTTCACCGCCGGCGCGGGCGATATCCTGGCCGGCCACCCATACCTCGCCGGCGCTGGGTTTTTCCAGCCCGTTCAGCAGGCGCACCAGCGTGCTTTTGCCCGCGCCGCTGTAGCCGACAATACCGTAAATCTGGCCGCGCCCTACGCGCAGACTGACATTATCCACCGCCACGATCGGCGTTTTATCACCGTCGAATATCTTGCTCACGTTCGTCAGCACGATCATAACCCGTCGATCCTTATTACCCCTGCCGGGACTGCGTTAAGCTGATAATTAATTTCACTGATTATTTTTTAATCATTATTTGAGATGCTAATAATGTTCGGGATAGTAGGGGAAGCTTCGTCGCGGCAGAAGAAACAATAAAATATGAGATATATTTTATTCTTCTATCTATTTGGCGAACGCCGGTTTATAACGCGTTTATTAAAGGCCAGGGATCGCTTAGCTGTATTTATTATAAAGTTAGCCAGGATTGTTATTTGGTTATGCTTTTTCCGGCAATGGATATTTGAATATATCTGTTCTGCTGGCGCGGTATTTACCCGATATTGGCTCCCATGTTTCGCCTGAGGGTTCGTCATGCAGAAAAAAAACCGTTCCAACAACAAGCATCCTGGTTTTAATGGCTTCAAACATTTCCGCGTCACGGGCCTGACGCTGGCGCTGCTCAGCCTCGCCGCCGCGGCGGCCGCAGAGACAACCAGCGCCGCCACCCCGGTACAGGGCGGCACGCTGATTTATCTGGAGCAGCAGGCGCACACCAATCTTTACCCGCCGGCCGGCGGTTTTTATCCCAACGGCGGCATTTTGAACCAGATTACCGATAAGCTGACCTATCAAAATCCGCAAACGCTGGCCATTGAGCCCTGGATCGCCGAATCCTGGACCACCAACGACGATAAAACGCAGTACACCTTTAAAATCCGCCCCGGCGTCACCTTCTCGGACGGCACGCCTCTTGACGCCAACGCGGTAGCGAAAAACTTCGATACCTTTGGCCTGGGCAATAAAGAACATCACTTGCCGGTGTCGGAAGTTATCAACAACTACGATCACAGCGAAGTGATTGACCCGCTGACGGTGAAATTCATCTTTAAAAAATCATCGCCCGGTTTCCTGCAGGGCACCGCCACCATCGGATCGGGGCTGGTATCGCTCGGCACGCTGGCGCAAAACTTCGATGCCCTGGGCGACGCCCGCCATATCATCGGCTCCGGGCCGTTTGTGGTCAGCGGGGAAACCCTGGGCCGCGAGGTGGATCTGGCCGCGCGGCCGGATTACCGCTGGGGACCAAAAAATCTGCCGCAGCAGGGGCGGGCCAATCTTGACGGCATCAAATACCTGATAACGCCGGAAGACAGCGTGCGCATCGGCGCGCTGCTGGCCGGCCAGGCGGATTTTATCCGCCAGGTCCAGGCCTACGACGAGAAACAGGTCGCCGAACAGCAGTTTAACCTGTACGCCGCGCCGACGCGCGGCGTCAACGACGGCATTTCCTTCCGGCCGGATAACCCCCTGGTGGCCGATGTGCGGGTCCGCCAGGCTCTGCTGCGCGCCACCAACAGCAAACAGATCGTCGAAACCCTGTTTTCGCCGCACTATCCCCAGGCGACGTCGGTGATAGCCGCCACGGCGGCCGGCTACGTTAACCTGGCGGACCAACTGGCCTTTGACCCGCAGCAGGCGAAAAAACTGCTTGATGAGGCCGGCTGGGCGCCGGGCGCGGACGGCGTGCGCCAGAAAGACGGCCGGCCGCTGGCGCTGACCATCTATGAATCGCCGCCGCAGCCGCAAAATAAAGAAGTCCTGCAACTGGTGGCGCAGCAGTGGAAACAGGTGGGGGCGCGGCTGAATATCCTGGCCGGCGATGCCGGCAGCAAGACGGCGGACAGTCTGGACCCGCTGAAAACCCCGGTCAACGTGGTGGAAGTCGGCCGCGCCGATCCGGATGTGATTAAAAGCGAGTTTTACCCCACCAACCGTGACGCCCTGCTGCAAAAAGGCGGTCTGAGCAGCAAGGTGAACACCTTTAGCGACGATAAGCTTAACGCGCTGCTGGTGGCCATCTCAGCGGAAGTGGACGGGCAAAAACGGCTGCGTCTGGCGGGCGATGCCCAACGTTATCTGCTCGAACAGGCCTATGTTATCCCGATTTTTGAAGAGCCGCAGGTCTTTGCCGGCGCGCCCTATCTGAAAGGCGTCAGCTTCGAGGCGGTGGGACGGCCGTCGTTTTACGGCGCTTGGCTGGAAAAACACTAAACCGCGCCGGCGGCCCTAACGCCCAGGAGGCCAGAATGAACCGTTATTTTTCCGCACGTATCGGACAGGCGCTGCTGGTGCTTTGGGCGGCCTTCACCGTTTCTTTTATCTTATTGCAGGTGCTGCCGGGGGATGCCGTCCTGATAAAATTCCAGGATCCGGATATGGGCCTGAGCGCGGCGCAAATCGCGGATATGCGCGCCGCGTACGGCGCCGATGTGTCCTTATGGCAACAGTATCTGCACGCGGCGGGCAATGTGCTGCGCGGCGATCTGGGGTACTCGGTGCAGGCCGGCGTGCCGGTAACGCAGTTGCTGGCCGCCAATCTGCCCCCCACGCTGCGCCTGGCGACCGCCGGTTTCCTGGTGGCGGCGACCCTGGCGCTCGGCATAGCGTTTCTGTCGAGCCTGACGACGTTCCCCTGGCTGCGATCGCTGCTGCACGCCCTGCCCTCGCTGTTTATCTCCGTGCCCACTTTTTGGCTGGGCATCGCCCTGATCCAGCTGTTTTCCTTCCGGCTCAGGCTTATCCCGGTCGTCAATCCCGGCGAGTGGCAGGGGCTGATCCTGCCGGTTATCACCCTGGCTCTGCCGATTGCCGCCCCGCTGGCGCAGATCCTTTCCCGCAACATCGACGAGGTGCAAACACTGCCCTTCGTGGCGGTGGCGCGGGCCAAGGGCGGCAGCCGCGGCGGCGTGCTGTGGCGCCATGTGGCGCGCAACGCCGCCCTGCCGGCCCTGACCATGGCCGGCCTATTGCTGGGCGAACTGATTGCCGGCGCCCTGATAACCGAAACGGTATTCGGCCGCGGCGGCCTGGGCCAGCTTACCCTGCAGGCGGTCAATAACCAGGATGTGGCGGTGTTGCAGGCGCTGGTGCTGATTTCCAGCGCGGCCTTTGTCGCCATTAACCTGGCGGTGGATTTAGTCTATCCGCTGCTCGATCCCCGCGTGAACACCAAGACGGAGGCCGCGCCATGAGCAGCTTGCCCTTAAATACCCCCGCGCCGGCCCCCGCCGCGCCGCCGCCATCGGCCGGCGCCGGCGCCACGGCGCGCCGTGGCCGGCGGCCTTTGCCCGCAGTGCGCCCCGGCCTGCTGCTGTCCTGGCTGGTGATTGCCGTCGTGCTCTGCTGGGCGATAGCGCCGGGGCTGTTTACCTCCTATAGCGGTACCGAAGGCATAACCGGCGCCCAGCGGCTGGCGCCGGGCGCCGATCATTGGCTCGGCACCGACCAGTTGGGACGCGATCTCTATGCCCGCATCGTCTACGGCGCGGCGTTTTCGCTGTCGGGCGCCCTGGTGGCGGTGACGGTGGGACTGGTGCTGGGCACGCTGCTTGGCGTCGTGGCCGGCGCCACCGGCGGCATCGCCGAAAGCCTGATCATGCGTTTTATCGATGTCCTGCTGTCGATACCGGGGCTGCTGTTATCGTTGAGTATTATTATTCTGCTGGGTTTCGGCACCGTGCATGCCGCGATCGCCGTGGGCGTCACCTCGGTGGCGAACTTTACCCGGCTCGCCCGCTCGGAGGTGGTGCGGGTGCGCCACAGCGATTACGTCGAGGCGGCCTACGGCAGCGGCGGCACCTTTGGCGCCGTCCTGTGGCGGCATATCCTGCCCAATTCCCTGACCTCGGTTATCGCGTTTTCCGCCCTGCAGTTCGGCAGCGCCATCCTGGCTATTTCCACGCTGAGCTTCCTGGGGTACGGAACGCCGCCGCCGACGCCGGAATGGGGCCTGCTGATTGCCGAAGGACGTAACTATATTTCCACCGCCTGGTGGCTGACCACTTTCCCCGGCGTGGTGGTGGTGCTGGTGGTGCTGTCCGCCAACCGTATCAGTCAGTCTTTTGCCAGGAGCCGCTGATGAGCCTGCTGCACGCTTTACCCGGATTGGGCGGCAAGCCCGCCGCCGCGCGCGATAGCGCAGAGCCGGCGCTGGAGCTGGATGAGGTCTGCATCGCCTACGAGGCGGGGGGGCAACGTCGGCGCGTGGTGCATGACGTCTCGTTTTGCATCCGCGCCGGCGAAGTGGTGGCCCTGGTAGGCGAGTCCGGCTCGGGCAAAACCACCATCGCCCAGGCGATTATCGGCCTGCTGGCGGACAACGGCCGGCTGGAACAAGGCGGCATCCGCCTTAACGGCGTTGACATCGCCCGCTGGCCGCAGCGTCGCCTCGACGCCCTGCGCGGGGCGCGCATCAGCCTGATCCCGCAGGACCCGACCAGTTCCCTTAATCCGGTCAAGACCATCGGCAGCCAGGTGGCGGAAATCCTCGCCATCCACGGCCGTATGCCACGCAAGGCGCGCGATGCCCGGGTCATCGCGCTGTTAACCCGCGTCGGGCTGGCGCATCCCGAGCTGCGCGTTCATCAGTATCCTCACGAACTGTCCGGCGGCATGAAACAACGGGTGTTGATCGCCATCGCCATAGCGCTGCGCCCGGCGCTGATTATCGCCGACGAACCCACCAGCGCCCTGGACGTCACGGTGCAAAAACGTATCCTGGACCTGATCGATGAGCTCAGGCGCGAATTCGGCACCGCGGTGCTGCTGGTGACCCACGATCTGGCGGTGGCGGCCGAGCGCGCCGATCGCCTGCTGGTGTTCCGCCATGGGCGGATACAAGAGCAGGGGCCGGCCGCGGAGGTGCTGCGCGCGCCCAAAAACGACTATACCCGCCAGCTGTTTAACGATGCCCCGGCGCTGTCGGCGCGCGCCCGTCCCCCCCTGCCCCGGCAGGACGCCGCGCCGATGGCGATCGTGGTCGAGAATATCGGCAAAACCTTTGCGCTGGGCGGCAAGAACGCGGCGCCCCTGCGCGCGGTGGACCAGGTGTCGTTTACCGTGGCGCAGGGCACCACCCACGCGCTGGTGGGTGAATCGGGTTCGGGCAAGACCACGCTGGCGCGTATCCTGCTGGGTTTCCAGCGGCCGGACGCCGGGCGGGCGTTTGTCGACGGCACCGAGATTACCGGACTGCGGGGAGAGGCGCTGCGCCGGTTACGCCAGAAAATCCAGCTGGTCTACCAGAACCCCTTCGGTTCCCTTGATCCGTCGCAGCGTCTGTTTAACGTTATAGAAGAACCGCTGCGCAATTTCGACCCGCTGAGCACAAGCGAACGCCGCCGGCGGGTGGAGGAGATGGCCGAACGCGTCGCCCTGCCGCCGGCGCTGCTGGATCGTAAAGCGCGCGAACTGTCCGGCGGCCAGCGCCAGCGCGTGGCCATTGCCCGCGCGCTGATCCTGCGGCCGCGCATCCTGGTCCTCGACGAGGCCACCTCGGCGCTGGATGTGACGGTACAGGCGCAGATCCTGGCGCTGCTGCAGGAATTGCAGCAGCAGTTGGGCCTGACGTATTTATTCATCTCCCACGATCTCGCCATCGTGCGCCAGATTTCCCATAGCGTTTCCGTGCTGTACAAAGGCCGCCAGGTGGATGCCGGCGCCGTCGGGCGCATCTTCAGCCAGCCCGGCGACGCGTACACCCGGGAATTGATCAATGCCATACCCGGCCGGCGACCTGATCATGACGTCGTACGGCTGCAACCAGGGGACACCTTATGAGCAATAACACTATCGGCGGTAAACGATTAGGTTTTTTTACCCGGCTGCTGGATGAGGTTAATCCACGGCAACGGTATCGTCTGGCGACCGAGCAGATTGCGCATGCCGAAACCCTTGGTTTCGACACCGCCTGGGTGGCCCAACATCACTTTCATGAAGCCGAGGGCGGCCTGCCCGCGCCGCTGGTATTTCTGGCGCACGTGGCGGCGTTAACGCGCCGTATCCGCCTGGGCACCGGCGTCATCACCCTGCCGATGGAGCTGGCGCTGCGGGTGGCGGAGGATACCGCGGTGCTGGATCTCCTGGCGGACGGACGCCTGGAGATCGGCCTGGGCTCCGGCGGCACGCCGTCTTCTTTTCCGCCGTTCGGCCTGCAAAGCAGCGAGCGCGGCGCCGCTTTCGGCGCCAACCTGGCCATCCTGCTGGCGGCCTGGCGCGGGGAGGAGATCGGCGCCGGCGGCAACCGGCTGTATCCGGCCGCCCCGCACCTGGCGGGAAGGGTATGGCAGGCGACGTTTTCGGTTGACGGCGGCGCCCGCGCCGGCGCCGCCGGCGACGGCCTGATGCTCTCGCGCACCCAGCCCCGTCCCGAACATACGCCCGACATGCCGCTGGATGCCATCCAGAATCCCATTATCGACGCTTATCTGGACGCCTTGCCCGACGGCGTCGCGCCGCGCATCCTTGGTTCCCGCACCGCGTTTGCCGCCGACGACGGCGACCTGGCGCGCCGGTTGGCGGAAAAAGGGCTGCGCCGCCAGGCGGAAAACGCCCGCGCCGCCGGACAGTCCCCGCGGGGCGATCGCCTGGATGATCTTATCGCCGCCTTTGACGTCCATCTCGGCACCCCCGATCGGGTATTGGCGACGCTGCGGCAGGATACCGCCCTGGCGCGGGTGACCGATTTGGCTTTCCAGGTCCACTCCATCGACCCGCCCCATGCTGACATTTTGCGCTCGCTGGAGCTTATCGCCCAGGAGGTGGCGCCCGGTCTGGGCTGGACACCCGCGGCGCAACGCAGCGCCGAGGCGCCGGATTACCGCACCCCCACATGTTCTTCACAGGAGAGGCTATGACCGATACCCTGGCAAACGAGGATATACTCGACCACCTGGCGGAGATTGCGCCGGATTCCCCCCTGGCGGCGGCGCGTATTACCCGCGACGCGGCGACCCGTCATATTCAGGGCAGTTACCAGGCGCTGTTCACCGCCGGCGACGGCATTGATTTTTCCCTGCCGGAGCGGCTGGAGGTCGCGCGGCAGGTCGCGTTATGGCATGGCGACAGCCGCCTGGCCGACTTTTATGCGCTCCGGCAGGCCGCGCCGGCCGCCGGCAGCGCCAGGCTTGAGGCGGCGCTGGTCCATGCCCAGTTGCTCAGCCATCGTCCCGCCGCCGCCGCCGCGGAACATCTGGCGGATTTGCGCCGGGCGGGGTGGTCCCTTGACGCCATCGTGACATTGTCGCAGCTGGTCGCGTTTGTCAGTTTCCAAAGCCGTCTGCTGCGCGGCTACCGGCTGATAAACCAGCGGCCGGTGGATACGCCGTCGGATCAGGCGGCGCCGGCGGGACGCTGGCGTACCGGGGGCACCACCCGCGGCGGGCGTACCGCTCCCCTGGCGTTTACCCAGCGGGAACTGGGCTGGGAGCCCTGGCTCGCCGCCAAAAAATTAACCGAATTCACCCCCCAGCAGCAAAGTGTGCTGGTGAACAACGGCCATGCCGACTCCGACTATTTCCGGCTGCTGGGGCGCAACCTGCCGGTGCTTGAACAGCGAACGCTGACCGACAAAGGCATTTTTTATACTTCCGGCGGCCTGGCGCGTAAAGAGCGGGAGCTGGCCGCGGCGGTGGCCAGCAAAGTCAACGGCTGCATCTATTGCGCCTCGGTACACGCCCGCAAGGCCGGGCAGCTGTCCAAGCAGCCGGACGACATACAGCGGCTGCTGGACACCCCGCCGGGTTCGGTGCTCAGCAGCGGCCAGTCGCCGCGCTGGCAGGCAATAATTGATTTCGCCGCCGCCCTGTCCGCCACCCCGGCCGTGGCGGGGGAGCAACAGCTGGCGCGGCTGCGCGAATTGGGATTAAGCGATTTGGCGCTGCTGGATCTGGTGCAGGCCACCGCGTTTTTCGCCTGGGCCAACCGGCTGATGCTGACGCTGGGGGAACCCTTCGACGAATAACCGCGGTAAGCACAACCGCCCGCGCACTGGGGCGCGGGCGGTCCTGAGCGCCGCCGGCTAGAGCTGCAGCGCTTGGCGTACCGCGGCGAGCCCCGGCTGACCCTGGCGTGTGGTAACGCCGTCCAGCCAGCGTTCCAGCAGTTCGGGATGCTGCTTAAGCTCCGCCGCGGCCGCCTCATTGGCGGTCTGCTTATCATCCAGCACCCGTTTGATTATCCGGTTTTCTAAGTCGACGTTAAACGTCAATTGAGTAAACAGCCGGCCGGTATTGGGGCATTGGGCGGCAAAATCCTTACGCGTGACGGTATTCACGGTGGCGCTGCCGTAATTCGGCCCGAAATAACGATCGCCGCCGCTCAGATAGGTCAGCTTATAGTGGGTATTCATGGCATGCGGCTCCCAGCCGAGGAACACTATCCACTGCTGCTTGCCCACCGCGCGCCCGACCTGGGCCAGCATGCCGCTTTCGCTTGATTCCACCAGCGTCCAGCCGGTCAGGTTGAAATCATGCTTATCCAGCATGTTCTTAATGTTCTGGTTGGCGGGCGCGCCGGGGGCAATACCATAAATTTTATGATCGAACCGGTCGGCATATTTTTCCAGGTCGGCAAAATCCTTTACCCCGGCCTGCGCCACATAGTCCGGCACCGCCAGGGTAAATTTAGCGCTGGCCAGGTTGGCGCCCACCACCTTGACCGCGCCGTCGCGGGTGTATTTTTCAATCACCGGCTGCTGCGCCGGCATCCAGTTGCCGAGGAACACGTCCAGTTGCCCGGTCTTCAAGCCCTGGTAAGCCAGGGCCACCGAGAGATTCTGCACCTGCTGGCGATAGCCCAGGCCCTGCAGCAGGACCCCGGCGACCGCGTTGGTGGCGGCGATATCGGACCAGCCGGGATCGGACATATTCACCGTTTGACAATCGGCCTCCCCGGCGGCGCGGGTTGGGATCGGCAGGCCCATCGCAAGCGATAGCCCCAAGGCAACAACAGCGGCGTGCACGCGCATAATCTTCCTCACAGGTAACAGTATCAGAGCGTTGAAGGCGGGCGCGGATAGCGCGCCAGCGCCTCCTGCTCGTCCAGGGATTGGTGGTTACGGATAAACCGGTGGCTGGCGTCCTGCCAGGGCTGATAATCCCAGTCGGGCGCGCCGTCCCGCCCCAGCGCCCCGGTCAGGAACAGCCTGGCGCGCTGGCTGCTTAAGATCCGCTGGTTCAGATCGGGAAGGTTCCAGCGCGCCTGTGCTTCCTGCTGAAACTGCCGCAGCTGCGGCGCAAACGCCGGCGATAACGCCAGATTGGCCAGTTCCAGGGGATCCTGGCGCAAATTGTAGAGCTGATCGGGTTCCCCCAGGGAGGCGATGAATTTCCACGGTCCGCGCCGGATCATCACCATCGGCGCCAGCGCGCCCTCCGCCAGATATTCGCCGTAAACCCCGTCCGGTCCCGCTTCGCCGCGCAGATGCGGCGCCAAGCTGCGGCCGTCCAGGGGCGCGGCCTGCTCCTCTTCCGTCAGCGGCCGGCCATGGGCCAGCTCGCGCAATGTCGGAAGCAGGTCGGCCAGCGACACATTCTGCTCAACGCGCCGGGGCGCAAAGCGGCCGGGGGCGTGGATGATCATCGGCACGCGCGACGCGCCTTCAAAAAAACTCATTTTGTACCACAGGCCGCGCTCGCCGAGCATTTCGCCATGATCGGAGATAAGGATGATAATGGTGTCGTCGGCCAGGCCGGTGGCATCCAGGGTGTCGCGCACCTCGCCGAAGCGATCGTCGACATAGGACAGGGCGCCGTAATAGGCATGGCGCGCCCGGCGGATGTGGTCATCATCCAGCAGCCCGTCGGTCAGCTGATACATGGCGCGCAGCCGCTGCGAATGCGCGTCCGGCGGCGCGTCCCCCGCCGCCACCCTGGGCAGGTCGATATCCTGGGGGCGATAGCGATCCAGGTAACGGCGCGGGATGGCGAAGGGATCGTGGGGATGCGTGAGCGACATCATCAGCAGGAAGGGCCGCCCGTCGTCCCGCCTGGCCAAATCAAACAGCTTTTGCCGGGTGTGGAACAGGGCCTCGTCGTCAAAATCCAGCTGGTTGGTGCGGATACATTCTCCCGCGTCCAGTACCGAACTCATATTGTGATACCAGTCCAGCCGGCGTTCAGGATGACGCCAGTCCGGCGTCCAGCCGAAATCCGCCGGGTAGATATCGGTGGTCAGCCGTTCGTCAAACCCGTGCAACTGATCCGGCCCGCAAAAATGCATTTTGCCGGCCAGGTAGGTGCGATAGCCTTCCTGCCGCAGATAATGGCAGAATGTCGGACTCTCGGCGCGAAATTCCGCCGCATTATCGTATACGCCGTTACGGGAAATTAACTGGCCGGTCATCAGCGACGCGCGCGATGGCGCGCATAATGGACTATTGCAATACGCGGAGGTAAATACCACGCCTTCGCGCGCCAGTCTGTCTATATTCGGGGTTTTGCTGACATTATTTCCATAAGCGGAAAGCGCGCCGGCGGCAAGCTGATCGGCCATAAGAATAACAATATTCGGTTTTTTGCTAAGCATAGTTAAATTTCGCTTTAAATAAATTTACAGCTCAATGTTATTTTTATCGCACAAATATATTTTGCTGTGAACCGGTTAATTTCTTATCGGTCTATAAGGGGACGTTATGGCAAACAATTTCCGGCTGCCGCCGTTACAGGCGCTGACTGTTTTTGAAGCGGCGGCGCGTCATCTTAATTTTACCGCCGCCTCGAAGGAATTAGGTTCGTCACAGCCGGCGGTAAGCCAGCGCATCAATTTATTGGAAAATCAATTAGGCGCCACGCTGTTCGAACGGCGCCACCGCGGCGTGGCCCTGACCGACACCGGGGAGCAGCTTTACCAGATCGTACGCGCCAGCCTGCAGGAGATCAGTCAGCAAATAGAAAAAATACAGCTGAAAAAACAACGGGATGTGCTGCGCATCGATACGGATATGGGTTTTGCCAGCTACTGGCTGCTGCCGCGCCTGGACCAGTTGCAACAGCTGATCCCCAATGTCGATGTGCAGATATCCACCTCGCCCAACGAGTTCTCCCTGCGCGACAGCAGCGCCCATCTGGGCATCTCGTTTGGCGACGGCCAGATCCCCGGCTGCCACAGCGATATGCTGTTTCCCGAACTGGTGGTGCCGGTATGCAGCCCACTGTTTTTCCAGCAGTTCGGCAGGCCGACTGCGGCCCGGGACCTGCTGGCGCTGGCGCTGCTCAACCTGCCCGATACCCTGCCCCGGCGCTGGCTGAGCTGGCAGGATTGGTTTCGCGGCCAGGGCGTGGAGCCTGACGACGGCGTGACCTCCCTGACCTTCAACGCCTATTCGCTGGTCATCCAGGCGGCGCTGAAAAGCCAGGGCGTGGCGCTGGGCTGGAAGCCGCTGGTGGATCAATTCCTGGATAGCGGCGAACTGATCGTCTGCGGGCCGCAATTAAAAACCGGGCGCGGTTATTATTTAATTCAGCCGGAGAGGGGAAATAATCGCCTGCTTTACCAGAAAGTTAAAAAATGGTTAATCCGTGAATCGTTCAGTTTTAAACAGCATGAGGAAAATAACGCCCATTACGGTCAATTGGTTTAAACCATTTAGTTATAACTCAGACGATAATATTTTATTGCGCCGTTCTTTTTTCTTATAGCCTGTGCTTATGGTTGGGACATGGCAAAAAAAATAAAACCCGATGAATGAAACGCTGATAAAAATTGACGGGCTGTATAAAATATTCGGCGACGGCGAACGGCATGCCCTGTCGCGTTTGCAACAGGGCATGGACCCTGCCGACATATTTACCCAATTGGGCTGCTCGGTGGCGTTAAACAATATTTCGCTGGATATTTATCGCGGCGAGATCTTTGTCATCGTCGGCTTATCCGGCTCCGGCAAATCCACCCTACTGCGTACCCTCAATCGCCTGATAACACCCAGCGCCGGCGAGGTGTTTTTCAGCGGACAACCGCTATCGGGGCTATCGGCAACCGCGCTTATCCAGCTGCGCCGGCATGAAATGGGCATGGTGTTCCAGTCTTTCGCCCTGCTGCCGAGACGCAGCGTATTGGATAACGCCGCCTTCGGGCTGGAGCTGGCCGGTGTCGGCACGGCGCAGCGCCATAAGCAGGCGCTGGCGGTATTGGCGCAGGTGGGGCTGGCGCAGGTGGCGGGACAACTGCCGCATCAGCTGTCCGGCGGCATGCAGCAGCGGGTCGGCCTGGCGCGCGCGCTGGTGGTCAATCCCACGCTGCTGTTGATGGACGAGGCGTTTTCCGCGCTCGATCCCATCAACCGCCGTGAAATGCAGGAACTGCTGCTGCGCCTGCAGGCGGGCCAGCGGCGAACGGTCATTTTTGTCACTCACGATATCGAGGAGGCGCTGCGTATCGGCAGCCGCATTGCCATTATGCAGCAGGGCCGGGTCATCCAGATCGGCACCGCCGAGCAAATCGTCAATGCGCCGGCAAACGCCTACGTGCGGCGTTTTTTCTCCGGGGTCGATACGTCGCGTTTCGTCCTGGCCGAAAATTATGCCGGCGCGTTCAGCGGCCAATCACCCGCGCACCGGGAGCCCCGCCCATGAGCGGAACGGTTGATTTCAGCGCGCAGATCGACGCGGGCGTGCGTTACCTGCTGGAACACTGCGGCGGATTTTTTGACGCGGTGGCCAAGGTGATCGACACGGTTGCCGGCGCCCTTGAGCTGGGCCTGGGCTGGCTTTCGCCCTGGGGGCTGGCCGTGATTGCGGTGGGATTGAGCCTGTGGCGCGTCGGCAAGGGGTTCGCCGTGTTCAGCGCCCTGGCGATGCTGTATATCATTTATAGCGGCTACAGCGAACATGCCGTGGTCACGCTTGCGCTCACCCTGGCGTCAACGTTATTCAGCCTGCTGGCCGGCATTCCCCTGGGGATTATGATAGCCCGGCGGCACCGGGCGGGCCAGCTTGTCAGGCCGATGCTGGACTTTATGCAAACCATGCCCGCCTTCGTCTACCTGATCCCCGCCACGATCCTGTTTGGCCTCGGCCGTCCGCCGGGCATTTTCGCCACCGTACTGTTCGCCATGCCGCCGGTGGTCCGCTTAACCGATTTGGGCATCCGTCAGGTGGATAAAAGCCTGGTGGAAGCCGGCCTGGCGTTTGGCTGCACCCGCCGGCAGCTATTATGGAAGGTACAGCTGCCCAACGCGCTGCCGGCCATTATGGCCGGGGTAAACCAAACCATCATGATGGCGATGTCGATGGTGATTATCGCCTCCATGGTCGGCGCCGGCGGTCTTGGCAACGATATATTGACCAGCATCCAGCAGCTGGACATCGGCCAAGGTCTGCAAAGCGGCATGGCGGTGGTGCTGATGGCCATGCTGCTGGACCGGCTCTCGGCGAGCCTGGTGCGACATCCTGTAGCTAAATAATAATCATATTATTAATCATGGTTACTATTAGCTAAATAACGATATGCTTTTTTTACTTAATCAACGTTGGGCAAATTGACAATGTTTTATGGTGGTTATGCCCAGGCTGTGCGGCGGGTAAAGGGTTATTATGCTGTGATAGGTAATATCTATATCAAAAAAAACACTTTGTTTATTTTGTCATGATAATGCAAAGTAAGCGGCGTACGGGCACAGGCAAAAACGGATTGTCCGGTTAATTTAAGATAAGTTAACTTTAAGGCGGCGGTATTCGGATAAGTTTTGCTACTGCCGTATTGCCATGACAATTGTTATACAAATGATAAATATTATCTTGACAAGTGTTATTTACAGCGAGGCAATAACGGCACGGAAAATGACTCCTTGTCGCGCGCGGTGCTGGCCCGGGTAAAATGTATTATACCAATTTCGATCTGGCTGGCTGCCACGCGGGGCATCAGAGACGAGCAGTACTGATGCTGGCCAGGCTCTTTTTGACCGCGGATTTGACTTAAGCAGCGCTCATCACCGGCCGGAAGGTAGCTTGATACGGCCATTGGTTTAAACCCTTAAATAAAAAAAGGGTTTTGTGATGGCTCTCAACTTTTAAATCTGTATGACAAGTTAAGGTAGCGTACCGCGCGGCATAGCGCTCTATGATAGGTAGATTCCTACTTTAATGAAAAGTTCACAATCTTCGTGACGATTTTGCTGCTACTATCCTGCGAAATCGGTCCACAGGGTGATATTTAAATTAGCATTGCGCGTTCTCTGAGCTTTTATTTTTAAATTATAAATGCTGGTTAGCTCAGGACATCAGCCATCAAAAGGTTGAGTCCTTTTTATAAACTCGAGAGTATTTGGTAAGGAAAAACAGGAATGAAGAAGATAGCATTGGCCGTTTTAGCGACATTGATTGCCCCAGCTCTGCACGCCGCGGAAATTTATAACAAAGACGGCAACAAGCTGGATCTGTACGGCAGCGTGCGCGCCCGCCACTATTTTAGTGACAATAAGACCATTGACGGCGACCAAAGTTACATGCGTTTTGGCTTCAAAGGCCAGACCCAGATTAACGACACCCTGACCGGTTACGGCCAATGGGAATACAATGTTCAGGCCAACCATACTGAAGGCGGCACCGACGCGCTGACCGGCACCAAAACCCGTTTGGGCTTTGCCGGCTTGAAACTGAAAGACTACGGCTCAATCGACTACGGCCGCAACTGGGGCATCGCTTATGATGTCGCGGCGATAACCGATACCGCGCCAATCTTCGATGACCTGACCTACAGCGCCGCCGACGTGTTTATGGGCGGCCGTACCACCGGCGTGGCCACTTATCGCAACAACAACTTCTTCGGCCTGGTCGACGGTCTGAAATTTGGCTTGCAATACCAGGGCGCCAACGACGAAAATTCCGGTAACGCCCGTGCCGCCAACAAATCCAACGGCGACGGTTACGGCGCATCGGCGTCTTATACCTTTGATTTCGGCCTGTCGGTACTCGGCACCTATGCCTCGTCCAACCGCACCCAGCCGCAAAACAGCCTGGCTCTCGGTAACGGCGACAAAGCCGACGTCTGGGCGGGCGGCTTGAAATATGACAATTCCGGCGTCTATGCCGCCGCGTTGTACGGCGAAACGCATAACTACACCCCGATCACCGGCGGCTACGCCAATAAAACCAAGAACTTCGAAGCCATCGCTTCTTATCTGTTCGATTTTGGCCTGAAACCAATGTTCGGTTACTTCCAGTCCAAGGCCAGCGATGTTGAAGGCATCGGCGATGTCGATCTGGTGAAATACTATGACGCGTCCCTGACCTATTTCTTCAACAAGAATATCAATGCGTATGTTGATTATAAAATCAACCGTCTCAGCGAAGACAATAAGCTGGGCATCGCCGACGATGACCAGGTCGGCCTGGGCTTGACCTATCAGTTCTAAGGTTTATCAAACGCAAAAAAAAAGCGGCCCTGCGGCCGCTTTTTTTATGCTGTTTTTTTACGTTGAGCTTATTTATACAGCTCGGCGCTGCCGCGCAGGGTGTCATTACCGCCGGCACCGATAATACGATACGAGGTGGCGTTGGCGGCATCGGCCTTGGCGGCCAGCTGGGATTCCAGATCGGACAGGTTACTGGTGGTGGATGACGATACCACGCCGATGGAATGTTCGCCGGCGGGACGGCTGGTGACTTCCTGGGCGGCGAAGGCGCCGGCGGAAACGGTGCTGAATACGATGGCTGCGATGGCAAGTGTCAGGTTTTTCATAATGTCTGTTCTCATGGTATGAAGCATTAATGGACTGGACGTTAATTTGTTAACGTTCGATAAGTAAATAATAGACATCTTGGCGCCGCAGATCAAGTAATATTTTATCAATCATTAACTAATTACCTAAAGTACTGTAAAGACCGGTGAATATGTTGGCATCGCCGTGTCTGTTTGTTTCCCCGGTCAGGAAACGTCATCCTTGACGCGGCCAGCCGCCTAAATAAATCACGGTGGTCCTTTACAGCGAACCGGGCGGGGGTTAAAGTTAATCAAACGTTTGACTTATTTTATTGGAGCCACCATGCCCCCTTCTCCGGCCCCCACCGCGCGCGGCGAACAGGCGAAAGCCCAGCTGATCGCCGCCGGCATTACCTTATTTGGCGAAAAAGGCCCGCAGACCGCCACCACGCGCGAAATCGCCCAGTTGTCCGGGCAAAATATCGCGGCGATTTTTTATTATTTCGGCTCCAAGGAAGGGCTGTACCTGGCGGTCGCGCAATGGATTGCGGATTTTATCGCCCAGTCCCTGCATTCACAGGCGCAACAAATTGATGCGCTGCTGGCGCAGCCGGAGGTGGATGCCGGGCAGTGCCGGCGTTATCTGCATGAGTCCCTGCTGACCATGACCGGGCTGCTGGCCCGCAGCGAAACGCTGAATCTGAGTAAAATCATCTCGCGGGAGCAGCTCTCCCCCACCGGGGCCTACGCCATTATCCACCAGCAGGCGATTGCGCCGATGCATCAGCGCATCACCCGGCTGGTGGCAGGTTTTACCGGCTGCGATCCGCTGTCGGTCGCCACCATTGTCCACACGCATGCCCTGCTGGGGGAAGTGCTGGCGTTCCGGCTGGCGCGGGAAACCATCCTGCTGCGCACCGGATGGAGCGACCTGGGCCCGGCGCAGGTTACCCAGATCAACCAGGTGCTGACACAGCATATCGATTGGTTCCTTCATGGATTGCGGGCCGAACAGGCCGGCCACACAGGCAAAAAATCATGAATAAAAAAAGTATCGCCGCGGCCGTCATCGTTATCGCGCTGCTGGGCGCGGCGATCTATGGCGTCATGTACTACCACCGCCAGCAAAACCGGCCGTTGACCCTTTACGGCAATGTGGATATCCGCACCGTTAACCTTGGTTTCCGCGTCGGCGGCCGTCTGGCTCAGTTGGCGGTGGATGAAGGCGATGTGGTGCATCCCGGCCAGGTGCTGGCGAAACTGGACGATGCGCCGTATCGTAACGCCCTCGCGCAGGCCCAGGCCAATGTGGACAGCGCCAGGGCCAAACTGGATTTATCCCGCTCCGGGTATCGCAACGAAGAAATCGCCCAGGTGCGCTCGCAGATGGCGCAGTTGCAGGCCGCCTTCAATTATGCCGACAGTTTTTACCATCGCCAGCAGGGCGCCTGGGCCAAACGGGCCATTTCCGCCGACCAGCTGGAGGACGCGCTGACCGCCAGCAACCAGGCCAAGGCCAACCTGCAGGCGGCCAGGGATAAGCTGCAACAGTACCTGGCCGGCAACCGGCCACAGGAGATCGCCTCCGCCGACGCGGATCTCGCCCAGGCGCAGGCGGCGCGGGACCAGGCCGCCCTGGATGCAACCGATACCATGCTGGCGGCGCCCTCGGGCGGCACTATCCTGACCCGGGCGCAGGAGGTCGGCAGCATGCTTGGCGCCGGCGACACCGTATTTACCCTTTCCCTGACGCGGCCGGTGTGGGTGCGCGCCTATATCGATGAACGCAACCTCAACCAGGCGGTACCCGGCACCCGGATTATCATTCGCGCCGACGGCCTGCCGGACAAGGCCTATCACGGTAAAATCGGCTTTGTCTCGCCGACGGCGGAGTTCACGCCTAAAAACGTGGAAACGCCGGAACTGCGCACCGATTTGGTGTATCGCCTGCGGATTATCGTCACCGATGCCGACGACCGGCTGCGCCAGGGCATGCCGGTGACCCTGGATTTCGCCGACGGCCAGGAGCCAACCGCGGCACAGCCCGCCGGCGGGAATGTTTATGCCCGCTAACCAGATTGTGCTGGATGCGCTGGAGAAACGCTTTGCGTCCCTGGCGAAACCGGCGGTGGCCAGCCTGACCATCACCCTGCAAAGCGGCGGGGTCACCGGGCTGGTCGGCCCGGACGGCGCGGGCAAGACCACGCTGCTGCGCATGCTGGCCGGCCTGCTGACGCCAAGCCAGGGCACCCTGCGCGTGGCCGGATTGGATCCGGTGGGCGACGACGCCGGCCTGCACGCCATCCTTGGCTATATGCCGCAGAAGTTCGGGCTGTATGAAGACCTGACGGTGATGGAAAACCTGACGCTGTACGCCAGCCTGCGCGGCATTACCGGCGAACAGCGCCGGCACACCTTCGAGCGCCTGCTGGCTTTTACCGCGCTGGCGCCCTTTACCACCCGGCTGGCGGGCAAGCTGTCGGGGGGAATGAAACAAAAACTCGGCCTGGCATGCACGCTGATAGGCCAGCCCAAGGTGCTGTTGCTCGACGAGCCGGGGGTCGGGGTGGATCCCATTTCCCGCCGCGAGCTGTGGCGCATGGTGCATGAACTGGCCGACGACGGCATGCTGATCCTGTGGAGCACCTCATACCTGGACGAAGCGGAACAGTGCCGCGAGGTGCTGCTGATGAACCAAGGGGAACTGATCTATAGCGGCGCGCCCAAAGCGTTGACGGCGACCATGGCGGGCCGCACGTGGCTGGCCCATGACGCCGCCGGCACCAACCGCCAGTTGCTGCGGCGCGCGCTGCGGCTGGAACAAATAGGCGACGGCGTCATCCAGGGCAAAGCCGTGCGCCTGATCCTGAAAAAAGACGCCGACCGGTCGGGCCTGGGCCGGGCGCTCGGCTTGTCCGATGCAAATATCGAGGAAACGGCGCCGCGTTTCGAGGATGCCTTTATCGATCTGCTGGGCGGCGGCCCGGCCACCCAACAGGCGCTGGCGGATATTATGCCGCAGGTAACCGGCGACCGGCATGAAACGGTGATCGAGGCCCGGGGGCTAACCAAGAAGTTCGGTGATTTTGCCGCGACCGATAACGTGGATTTCACGGTGACCCGGGGGGAAATTTTCGGCCTGCTGGGCCCGAACGGCGCCGGTAAATCCACCACTTTTAAAATGATGTGCGGCCTGCTGATCCCCACCGCGGGCCAGGCGCTGGTGCTGGGAATGGACTTGAAGACCAGCTCCGGCAAAGCCCGCCAGCGCCTGGGATATATGGCGCAAAAATTTTCGCTCTACGGTAATCTGACGGTGTCGCAGAACCTGCGGTTTTTCTCGGGCGTGTATGGACTGCACGGTAAGCGCCAGCGCCAGAAAATCGCGCAGATGAGCAAGGCGTTCGATTTCGGCCCCATTTTCAACCAGACGCCCGACGCGCTGCCGCTGGGATTTAAGCAACGCCTCGCCCTGGCATGCTCGCTGATGCACGAGCCGGATATCCTGTTCCTTGATGAGCCCACCTCCGGCGTCGACCCCCTCACCCGGCGCGAGTTCTGGCTGCATATCAACGGCATGGTGGAAAAAGGCGTCACCGTGATGGTAACCACCCATTTTATGGACGAGGCGGAATATTGCGACAGGATCGGCCTGGTGTATCACGGCAAGCTGATTGCCAGCGGCACGCCGGACGAGCTGAAACAGCAAACGGCAGACCAGGAGACGCCGAATCCCACCATGGAACAGGCGTTTATCACGCTGGTGCAGAACGTTGACAAGGACGGCGGCAATGACGCGGCATAACGCTACGCGGTTCTCCTGGCGGCGGCTGCTCGCCCTGTGCGACAAGGAAACGCGCCAGATCCTGCGCGATCCCAGCAGCGGCCTGATCGCCTTTGTCATTCCCCTGATGCTGCTGTTTATCTTCGGCTACGGTATCAACCTGGATTCCAGCCGCCTGCACGTGGGCATCCTGATGGAACAGCAGAGCGAGGATGCCCGCGACCTGGCCATGGCTTTTGCCGGCTCCCCCTATATCGCCCCGACCATCAGCGATAACCGCCGCGCGCTGGTGGCGCTGATGCAGGCGGGAAAAATCCGCGGGCTGATCGTGATCCCGGTTGATTTCGACATCAATATGGACCGGACCGGCAACAGCGCGCCCATCCAGGTGATTACCGACGGCAGCGAACCCAATACCGCCAATTTCGTGCAGGGGTATGCCCAGGGGATCTGGCAAATATGGCAACAGCAGCGCGCCGAGGATCGGGGCCGCGCCTTTCATCAGCTGATCGACGTCAAGGTGCGCTATTGGTTCAATCCGGCGGCGGTCAGCCGGCATTTTATCATTCCCGGCGCCATCACCATTATCATGACGGTGATCGGGGCCATCCTGACCTCCCTGGTGATAGCGCGCGAGTGGGAGCGCGGCACCATGGAGGCGCTGCTCTCCACCCAGGTGACGCGAAGCGAACTGCTGCTGTCCAAGCTGCTGCCCTATTACGTGCTGGGAATGGTGGCGATGGCGCTGTGCATGGCGGTGGCGGTGTTTGTCATGGACGTGCCGTTCCGCGGTTCGCTGGCGGTGCTGTTCGGCATCAGCAGCCTGTTTCTCGCCAGCACCCTGGGGATGGGGCTGCTGATTTCCACCCTGACGCGCAACCAGTTCAACGCCGCGATGGTGGCGCTAAACGCGGCGTTCCTGCCCGCCGTGATGTTGTCGGGTTTTATTTTCCAGATAGACAGCATGCCCGCCGTGGTGCGCGCGGTGACCTATATCATCCCGGCGCGCTATTTTGTCAGCACGCTGCAAAGCCTGTTCCTGGCGGGTAATGTCGCCGGGATTTTAGTCGTGAATACCTTGTTCCTGGTGGCGTCCGCCGTGGGATTTATCGGCCTGACGGCCTGGAAAACCAAACGCAGGCTGGATTGAGGAAGGGTTATGTTCTATCGCTTATGGACGCTTATCGTCAAAGAACTGCAGTCGCTGCTGCGCGAGCCGCAAACGCGGGCGATCCTGATCATGCCGGTTATTCTGCAGGTGCTGCTGTTCCCGTTTGCCGCCACGCTTGAGGTGACCCATGCCACCATCGCCGTTTACAGCGAGGACAGCGGCCAGGCCTCGGTGGAGCTGACCCAGCGCTTCGCCAAGGCCAAAGCCTTTACCGCGGTGGTATGGCTGCGCAGCCCGCAGCAGATCCAAAGCACCCTGGATAACCAGCGCGCCCTGCTGGTGGTGCGTTTCCCGGCGCAATTCTCACGCGACCTGGCCGCCGGCATTCCAGCGCCGCTGCAGTTGCTGCTGGACGGGCGCAACTCCAACAGCGCGCAGATAGCGGCCAACTATATCCAGCAGATTATCCGCGATTACCAACTGGAGCTGACGGCGCGGCAGGTTAAACCCAATAACAGCGAACTGGTGATACGCAACTGGTATAACCCCAACCTGGATTATAAATGGTTTGTGGTGCCGTCATTGATTGCCCTGATCACCACCATCGGCGTACTGATCGTCACCTCGCTGTCGGTGGCGCGCGAGCGGGAGCAAGGGACCCTGGATCAACTGCTGGTTTCGCCGCTGACCACCTGGCAGATTTTTGTCGGCAAAGCGGTGCCGGCGCTGGTGGTGGCCAGTATCCAGGCGTCCATCGTGCTGATTATCGGCATTTTGGGGTACCGCATTCCCTTTGCCGGCTCGCTGCTGCTGTTTTACGGCACCATGCTGATCTACGGCCTGTCGCTGGTGGGGTTCGGCCTGCTGATCTCCTCGCTTTGCTCGACGCAGCAGCAGGCGTTTATCGGCGTGTTTGTGTTTATCATGCCGGCCATCCTGCTGTCGGGTTATGTCGCGCCGGTGGAGAATATGCCGTCGTGGCTGCAAACGCTGACCTGGGTAAACCCGGTGCGGCATTTTACCGATATCATTAAAGAGATTTACCTCAAGGATGCGGATTTCGCCATTATCTGGCACAGCCTGTGGCCGTTGCTGGCGATCACCGCCACCACCGGCAGCGCGGCCTACTGGATGTTCCGCCGCAAGATTGCCTGAGCGGAGCGGTAACCGGCGGCCGACGTCACCTGCGTCAGTCCTCTTCCCCAAGCAGCACAATCTTGCCGGCAAAATGGCGGTCTTCCAGACGCCGGTGCGCCCCGGCTATCCCTAAGACCGCCATCGACGCCCCCTGGCCCTTATTTGCCCGTGCCGGCGGCGGATTCCACCTTCGGGCGGCCGCCGCCGTTATCATAGCCGGAAATGGTTTTGCCCTGCGTTTCGCGCCCGAAGCTGACCAGAATACTGATCAGAATAGCCACGGTGCCCGCCACCATGGCCATGGCCAGGCCGTAGTTATTGCCGTGCGCTTCGGCGATACGGGACTGCAGCGTGGCGTTCACCGAGGCAATCAGGTTGCCCAGCTGGTACACAAAGCCCGGCAGCACCGCCCGCGAATTGGCGGGCACCAGCTCCGTCAGGTAGGTAGGCACCACGCCCCAGGCGCCCTGCACCATAAACTGCATCAGAAACGCGCCCAGGCCTATCAGCACCGACCCGCTGGCGAACGCCCACAGCGGCAGCACCGGCAGGGCCAGCAGGGAGGCGATGATCATCGCTTTTTTACGCCCTATTTTTTCCGACAGGGAGCCGAAACAGATGCCGCCCAGCATGGCGGCGATATTGTAGCCGATGGCGATGATGCTGACGGTATGGGGAGCAAAGCCGTGCTGCACTTTCAGAAAGGTGGGATAAAGATCCTGGGTGCCGTGGCTGAAAAAGTTAAAGCAGGCCATCAGCACCACCATATAGAGGCAGAGCTTCCAATGGGCGCGGATAATGGGCAGCAGCGCCACGCTCTCCTTGCGTTCCCTGGCCGCCAGCCATACCGGCGATTCCGGCACCTTGAAGTAAATATAGGGCAGCAACAGCACCGGCAGCGCCCCGATCAGGAACATGCCGCGCCAGCCGACGCTCTCGAAAAACAGGCCGAAAATAATCGCCGCCAGCAGGTAACCGGCGGGATATCCCGCCTGGAAGATGCCCGACATCAGGCCGCGGGACCTGTCGGGGATGGTTTCCATCGCCAGTGACGAGGCCACGCCCCAGATGCCCCCCATCGCCACGCCGTATACCACCCGGAAGGCAATAAAAAGCGCCAGCGTCGGCGACCAGGCCGACAGCAATTCAAACAGCGAGAACATCAGCACGTTGATCATGAGAATCGGCCGGCGGCCATACTTCTCGGCCAGGCGGCCAAACAGCAACGCCCCCAACGGACGCACCGCCAGGGTCAGCATAATCGAGATGGAAACGCTGGCGATATCGGTTTTAAACCACGCGGCCAGATCGCTTAGCACAAATACCAGGATAAAAAAGTCGAAGGCGTCCAGCATCCAGCAGGCAAAACAGGCGAATGCCACGTTGCGCTGTGTAGGGGTCCAGTTAAACATAAGTTAGTGTCCTATCTTTGAATCGGTCACCTTTACGGTGGCACCGGAAAAAATAAGCCAGGCCTGGGTATGCCGCCGGGGGGTTCCCCGCTACCCGGATGAGAACAGAGCGGAATAATATGTTTTTAAATTGTTAACTATTTGTTTATAGCACGTAATACTCTTACTTTTATTGTGGATTTGTATCATTTATCAAGATTATGTAAACAGTCATTGCCTCGGGCGCCCCGCGCCATTCTCCATTGGCGCCTGCCCGCCGGCGGCCGCATTTTGTCCACCGTCCCGCCCCTTATTCAGCGTTATACTGCCGGTATGGCTTATTTCCGGCGCACGCTTGGCATGGCGCGGCCGGCCCGGTGATGGTAAAGAAACATGGTAAGGATTGACGATTTGGCGTTGTTTGTCCGCTCGGCGGCGCTCGGCAGCTTTTCGAACGCGGCGCGGGAGGCGGATCTGTTGCCGGCCCAGGTCAGTGCGGCGATCAAGCGCCTGGAGCGGGAGCTGAACATCCGTTTGTTTGCCCGTTCCACCCGCAGCCTGCGCCTGACGGCCGAAGGGGAGCAGTATCTGCCTTATGCCCGCGCAGCGCTGCGCAGCCTGCGCGAGGGGCAGGACCTGCTGCATCAGGAGCCGGCCGGCCTGCACGGTATGCTGCAAATCGCCGCCCCGTCCGATTTGGGACGTAACGTGCTGCTGCCCTGGATCACCCAATTTCGTCATGATCATCCCAACCTGCAGGTGCGGCTTTATTTATCCGATCAGGTGACCGATATCTTCAAGGATCCGGTGGATGTGGCCTTCCGCTACGGCATTATGGACGACGCCAGCTACGTCGCCCTGCCGCTCGCGGCGGAAAATCGGCGGGTGGTGGTGGCGTCGCCGGCGTATCTGGCGCGCCGCGGCCGGCCTTCGACCCCGGCCGATCTGGCCGGACATGATTGCCTGACGTTTGTGCTGCACGGCCGTGTGTATGATAAGTGGCGTTTTTATCCGCACGGCCAGCCGCAGGCGGTGGGCGTAAGCGGCACCCTGACCAGCGACGACGCGGAAGTGGTGCGCCGCCTGGCCATTGCCGGCGAGGGGATCGCCTATAAGTCCTGGCTGGAGGTATGCCATGACGTGCGCGCGGGCAGGCTTGAGGTGGTGCTGAAAAGCTATGGCGGCGATCGCGTGCCGTTGCATCTTATCTGCCCGCACCGTCGGCAATTTTCGCCGGCGGTACGCCAGCTGTACGAGCGGCTGAAGCTCGGCTGCGGGGAACTGCAGCGGGAGTATGCCGCCCTGCTTGACGGCGCGGCGCGGGAAAATCCGGCCGCGGCCGATCCCAAAGGCCGGGAAGACGCAGCGGACGTAGCCCCGTGCCGGGACAGCTCAGCCTAGCAGGCGCGCGGCGGCGATCAGCGCCTGTCCCAGCGCCAGTCCGCCGTCGCCGGCCGGCAGCCGGGAGGGAACCAGTACCCGCAGGCCCTGCAGTTCCCGCACCAGCAGTTCGCGAAACAGCCGGTTATGCAGCACGCCGCCGGACAGGACCACCGTGTCGATGCCATGGCGCGCCGCCGCCTGCCGGGCCAGCGCGGCGAATCCCCGCGCCAGGGCCAGGTGGAAGCCATAGGCCCGTTCGGCCGGGCCGGCGCGCCAGGCCAGCCATTGACGCCAGAAGGTCGCCATATCCAGCCGGTTATCCAGCAAGGGTAGCGATACGGGCAAAGTCACCGCCGGCTCCCCTCCCTGCCCGGCGCCGCGCCACGCCAGCGCCTCCAGCCGGCAGGCCGCCTCCCCTTCCCAGCTGGTTTCGCCGGCACACACCCCGAGCGCCGCGGCCACCGCGTCAAATAACCGGCCGGTGGAAGACGCCGGCGGCGCGTTGATCCCGCGCGCCACCGCCCTGGCCAGCAGCTCGCCCGCGCCCGCGGGAATATGCCCGGCTTCCGGCAGGCCGCGCCAGTCGGGCACAAAGCGCAGCCACTGCGCCAGCAGGTTGCGCCAGGGCTGACGCGCCGCCAGATCGCCGCCGGGCAGGGCGACGGCGGGCAGGCCGCCCAGCCACCGGGATTCGCGGTAGTCCACGAGAAGGCATTCTCCCCCCCACAGGGCGCCGCCCTCATGCCCGCTGTCCGCCAGGCCGTCCCCGCGCCTGTCGTCATCCGGCGGTATGTCCCGCGTCGGAATGTCGTGCCGGCGCGCGCCGCCGTAGCCCAGTCCGTCCATGGCCAGGCCGATTACCGGCCCGCCGTCGAGCGGCCAGCCGTGTTCACCCAGGCAGGCCGCCAGATGGGCGTGATGATGCAGGATGGTTAGGCAGGGTAAGCCGCATTCGGTCGCCAGCGCCGCGCCCCAGCGCCGGCTGAGGTAGCCGGGATGGGCGTCCACCGCCACCGCCCGCGGCGTAAAATCCCAGATGGCGTGAAACAGCGCCAGCGCCTGCTGCCGCTGACGCTGGATGCCTTCATCCGCCAGATCGCCCAGATGCTGGCTGAGCACCGCCTGTCCGTCGCGCAGCAGGCAGAAGGTGTTTTTTAAATCCGCCCCCATGGCCAGTATGGCCGGCGCCAGGGCAAATCCGGGAGGCAGCGCGATGGCGTCGGGCACATAGCCGCGGGAACGGCGCAGCATCTCCACCCCCCCGGCGCTGAGGCGCACCAGGGAATCATCGGCGCGCTGGACGATATCGCGATCGTGTAATAGCCAGGCGTCGGCGATGGCGGCCAGCTCATCCAGCGCCTGGCGGTTATCCAGCGCCGGCGGCCGGCCGTTAAGATTGCCGGAGGTCATGACCAGCGGCCGTCCGGCGCGACGCAGCAACAGATGTTGCAGCGGACTGGCCGGCAGCATCACGCCGATTTCATGCAAGCCGGGCGCAATACCGGCGCACAGCGCCAGCGGCGCCTGCGCGCCTATCGCACCGGGCGCCGGGGCGCCGCCGTCACCGGACGCCCGATCGGCCGGCGCGCCGGCAGCGGAGGCGGCAAGCCCGGGGGCAACGTCCGCGCCGTAGGCGACCGCCGTCGCACAGGGCGGCAACGGCACCAGCACAATGGGCGCGGCGGCGGATTGCAGCAACGCCACCAGCGCCGGGTCGGCATGCCCGAGGCAGCGGCGCAGCCAGTCGCTGTCCGGCATCATTACCGCCAGCGGTTTGGACGGCCGCCGTTTACGCGCGCGCAGCCGCGCCACCGCCGCCGGGTTGGTGGCGTCGCAGGCCAGGTGAAAACCGCCCAAGCCTTTCACCGCCACGATTTCCCCGGCCAGCAGCCTGCGCGCCGCCTCGGTAATGGCGTCATCGGCAGCGGCCAGCCGCCCGCCGTGGCGGTCCGCCAGCCAGGCCTGCGGCCCGCAGGTGGGACAGGCGTTCGGCTGGGCATGAAAACGCCGGTCGGCGGGGTTGTGGTATTCAGCCAGGCAATCAGGGCATTGGGGAAACGCAGCCATGGCGGTATTGGGCCGATCGTAGGGCATGCGGCGGATCAGGGTAAAACGCGGCCCGCAGTGGGTGCAGTTGATAAAAGGATAGCCGAAACGGCGATTGGCGGGATCAAACAGCTCGGCCAGGCAGTCGCCGCAGGTGGCCGCGTCCGGCACTACCTGGGTTTTCATCGCGCCGCCGCGGCTTTCGATAATGGTAAACGACGACGGCGGGCGCGCCCACTGCCAGGGCAGGATATCGATTTCGTCGATGGTCGCAAGCGTAGGGCAGTCCCGGCGCAGCTGGGCGATAAACCGCCCGGCATCGTGGCCCCACAGGCGCACCTCTACGCCGTCGGCGTTATTGCCGACGTCGCCGGTCAATCCCAGGCGGTGGGCCACCTGCCAGACCGTGGGCCGAAACCCCACCCCCTGGACCTTGCCGGTGATGCGTAACAATACGCCGTTGTGCGCCATCGTCTTCTCCGCTAGCAAATCCTCGGCAGGGGTTCGTCATGGGGCAGATCGAGCAAACGGCTAACGCCGTACAGCCCGCGCAGCCGGACCTGTTTATCCCCGGTCACCTCGCCGATGACCGCGGCGTCGCGTCCCAGCGGGTGCGCGCGCAGCGCCCGCAGCACCTGCTGCTCCGCCGCCGCGTCCACTATCAGCACCAGCTTGCCTTCATTGGCGAAATTCAGCGGCTCCAGCCCCAGCAGTTCGCACAGTCCGCGCACCGTGGTTTTTACCGGCAGCGCCGCCTCGTTAATGCTCATGCCGCACAGGCTGCCGCGGGCGAACTCATGCAGGATGGCGGTCACGCCGCCGCGCGTGGCGTCGCGCAGGGTACGCACGCCGCCGATATCGCGCAGGGCGGCGATAAGCGGCGCCAGCACCGCGCAGTCGCTGACCAGATCCGCCTCCATGCCGAGGTGCTCGCGCAGGTTAAGGATCGTGGCGCCGTGATCCCCCAGCGTACCGCTGACCAGGATGCGATCGCCGGCGCGGATACGGGACGCGCCCCAGTCGATGCCGGTCGGGATCACGCCCAGCCCGGCGGTATTGATAAACAATTTATCCACCGCGCCGCGCGGCACCACTTTGGTGTCGCCGGTCACAATCTGGATGCCGGCGTCGCGGGCGGTGGCGGCCATCGACCGCACCACCCGTTCCAGGATCTCCAGCGGCAGTCCTTCCTCAAGGATAAAACCGCAGGAAAGCCAGCGCGGGGTGGCGCCGCTGACCGCCAGATCGTTGGCGGTGCCGCACACCGCCAGCTTGCCGATATCGCCGCCGGGGAAAAACAGCGGGTCGACCACATAGCTGTCGGTGGTAAAGGCCAGCCGGTCGCCCAGGGCGGTCATTTCGCTCAGCTGCAAGCGGGCCTGGTCTTCCCCGGTGCACAGCAGCGGGTTGTCGAAGGCGCTGAGGAATACTCCGCTTATCAGCGCCTGCATGGCGCCGCCGCCGTTGCCGTGCGCCAGCGTAATCTGTTTGTTCATGCCTCACTCCGACGATATTGATACCAGGCGGCGCAAGCCCCCTCCGATGAAACCATCAGCGCGCCGAAGGCGTTTTCCGGCGTGCAGACGCCGCCGAACAGCGGGCAGTCCGCCGGCTTGCAGCGCCCGGTCAGCACCGCGCCGCAGCGGGCGCGCGGGTCATCCGCCACGGGTTGCTGGGCGGGATGGAACCGCAGCTCCGCGTCAAACGCCATCCAGTCCGGACGCAGGCTGACGCGGGAATCGTCGATAACCCCCAGGCCGCGCCATTCGCTGGCGCCCGCGGTAATGAACACCTCGTCCATGGCGCGCTGCGCCAGGCCGTTACCCTGCCCCGGCACCACGCGCCGGTATTGGTTTTCCACCGTGCAGCGCCCCGCGGCGTACTGTTCGATCAGCATCAGCAGGCCCTGCAGGATGTCCCCCGGTTCGAAGCCGGTGACCACCACCGGCTTATGGCAAACATCGCTGATATAAGCAAAAGGCTGTTCGCCTATCACCATGCTGACATGGCCGGGGGCGATAAAACCGTCGATGCGCACATCCGGCTGCGCCAGCAGGCTTTTCAGCGTCGGCATCAGGGTGATGTGCTGGCAGAACAGGAAAAAGTTCTCCACGCCGTCGGCGCGCGCCTGCTGCAGGGTGACGGCGCTGGCGGGCATGGTGGTTTCAAACCCGATGCCGAAAAACACCACCTGCCGGTCGGGGTTCGCCCGGGCAATGTCCAGCGCGTCAAGAGGCGACCAGACCATACGCACGTCGGCGCCCCGCTGGCGGGCGGTCAGCAGCGACCCGTTGCGGCCGGGCACGCGCATGGCGTCGCCGAAGGTGCAAAAAATCACCCCGGGCCGCTGGGCGATTTCCAGGCAGGCGTCGATGCGCCCCGCCGGCAGCACACAAACCGGACAGCCCGGACCGTGAATAAATTCCAGCGACGGCGGCAGTAATTTATCGAGACCAAATTTAAAAATGGCATGGGTATGGCCGCCGCACACTTCCATGATCTGCAGGGGGCGCGCCGGCGTATAGCCGGTAAAAGGCATGCGCTCGGCGATGCGGGTGACCAGGCCGCGCACCAGCTCGGGCTGGCGGTATTCGTCAACGAACCGCATCGGGCTCACCTCCGCGCAGGAAATAACCGACGTCGGGCTCCACCTCGCCCATGGCCTGAAGCGCCTCCAGGGTTTCCCGCGCCTCATGCTCGTCGAGCAGGCTCATGGCAAACCCGACATGCACCAGGATCCATTGACCCGGCAACGCGGCCATGGCGGCCTCGTCGGCGCAAACCAGCCGCACGTTAACCCGGCGTCTAACACCGCACACATCGACCCAGGCGTTGCCCGGGCTGTCGTTATCCAGCGCCATCACCTGGCCGGGAATGCCTATGCACATGACTGTGCCTCCGCGTCCGCCGCTGTCCGGCCGCCGGCCAGCTGATCCGTCAGCCAGCCCAGCCAGGCGTCCATGCCCGCGCCGGTGGTGGCCGACACCATCAGCACCGCAATCGCCGGATTCACCCGGCGGGCATTGGCGATACAGATATCGACGTCAAACGTCACCCAGGGCAGCAAATCGGTTTTATTGAGGATCATTAGCCCGGCGGCGGCGAACATATGGGGATATTTCAGCGGCTTGTCCTCTCCTTCGGTGACCGACAGCACCACCACTTTCAACCGCTCGCCCAGATCAAAACCGGCCGGGCACACCAGGTTGCCGACGTTTTCGATAAACAGCAGGCTGCTCTGCGGCGGCGCCAGCCGTTGGGCGGCGTCATGGATCATTTGCGCGTCGAGATGACAGCCTTTGCCGGTATTGACCTGAATGGCCGGGACGCCGGTGGCGCGGATGCGGTCGGCGTCATTGGTGGTTTGCTGATCGCCTTCGATCACCGCGCAGCTGACCCGGTCCCGCAGCCGCAGCAGCGTTTCGGTCAGCAGGGTGGTCTTACCCGATCCGGGGCTGGAAACCAGGTTCAGCGCCAGGATATTCATCGCCTGGAAATGCGCCCGGTTGCGTGCCGCCAGCCGGTTGTTTTTATCCAGCACGTCAATCTCGATTTCCACCATGCGGCGCTGGCTAAGGCCTGTCGCATGGGTACCCGCCGGGCCCTGGCCGTAATCAAGATCCCCCTGGGGGCCTGACTGCGGAATAAACGCCGAACCGCCGGTATCCCCGGCGGGATAAGCGGCACGTCCGGCGCCGCTGCCGGCATTTCCGTCGCGATCCATAACGCGCCCGGCGGCCGGCGGCGGCATGTGCCCCGGCGCCACGCTGTAGTAATGATTATGCACGTCGCCGTGATAGTGATGATGGATTATCGTCGCAGGCGCGGCGGCGGTCAGGCTGATGCGGCGCGGCGAAGCGGCGTGGGCGGCGTCATGATGGCTGTGGCCATGGTCATGATGAGGGTGATCGTGATCGGCATGGCTATGGTCATGATGAGCGTGGTCGTGATCGGCATGGCTGTGGTGATGATGAGAGTGGCGATCATCATCACCCTCGATATGACGTTCGCCTTCGGCACAACCGCAGGTACTGCACATGGCAAGTCTCCTAACATCGTGAATAGGCCCAGTATAACGTTACGCCACTTCCAGTCGTTTGATCTGGATGTGGTCATGGGCGTCTGTTTGCAGCTGATGCCCGCCGCACAGCGGACAGACCAGCAGCGGCGCGTCGGGCAGCATGACGTGGCGCAGGCAGCGCCCGCACCAGGCCTCGGCCGGCTGCTGCTCAAGATGCAGCACGCATCCCTCGGCCGCGGTGCCCCGGCACACCATATCGAAACAAAAATGCAGGGATTCCGCCTCCACGCAGGAGAAGGCGCCGATGGACAGCCAAACGCCGGTTACGCGCCGCGCGCCGTTTAACCGCGCCTGCTGCTCCAGGATTTCCAGCGTGTTCTGCGCCAGTGTTAATTCATGCATTAATGGCTCCGCTTAAGGTCGGGTGAGCGCCCGGTCAAGACTTCGCGCGCGACGCTGGCCGCGGCCAGGCCGGAGCGGCGGTCCCGCGGGCGTTTCCGGACGCGGGGACCGTAGCAGTGCTTATCATGCGCATGCAAGGGGGATGCCAGGTCTGGCGCGCCGGCACGAATAATTTAAACTTAAAAATCAAAGGACTGACGCCAGCCCCGGCGGCGCTGTTCCCTTCACGGCCCCCGGCGCCGGCACGTCGTCACTTATGACGACACTCCCGCGGCCGCCGGGGTCGACACTTATGACGATATTACCCTCGCCCGCGCCTTTTTTCCTTGATCACCCTCCCACCGATGCCCGCGCCACGGGCCTTGCCGGCTATAACCCTACTGCTGGCATGGAATATGCTTTAGTCGCGGGCATCGATTAAGCATGCAGCCTGACTGTCATCCGTTTCTCCTGGAGGAGAGGGTTATGAACCGCTTTGTTATCGCGGAACCACAGCTTTGCATTGGCTGTAACACCTGTATGGCCGCTTGTACCCAGGTGCATAAGGCCGTGGGGTTGCAGTCGCACCCCCGGCTTTACGTAACCCGTACCGGCGAGCATACCGCGCCGTTGCTGTGCCGCCATTGTGAAGACGCGCCCTGCGCCCGCGTCTGCCCCGTCAACGCCATAACCCATGGTCCTGACGCCATCGAGCTCAATGAAAGCCTGTGCATCGGCTGCAAACTGTGCGGACTGGCCTGTCCCTTCGGCGCCATCACGCCCTCCGGCAGTACGCCGGTGAATATCCCCACGTTGTTCGAGAATTTTATTCCCTCGCGGCAACTGGCCGATGTGCCGGAAAGCCCGCAGAACATGAATCCGTTCCTGGCCTGGAACGCCGGGGTCCGGAGCGTGGCGGTGAAATGCGACCTGTGTGACTTCCATCCCAACGGCCCGCAGTGTGTCAAGGTCTGCCCGACCGACGCGCTGGTGCTGGTGGATGACGGCGCGGTGGAACAGGCCAGCCGGCGCAGGCGCAACTATGCGGCGCGCTGGCTGTCGTCGGATCTGGATTTTCTTTCCCCCCCTACACCGGAGCAGGAATAAACATGGGCCCCTTTCAATTACTCAGCGGTTCGCTCGGGTTGTACGTTATCGGCGGCATCCTGTCGCTGTTGCTGGCGCGCCGGGAAGCGCTGGCGATATGGGTCGCCGGTCTGACGGCGATGGCCGGCGGGGTGCTGGGCGGACTTGCCGCCGTCCCGGTATTGCTGAGCGGCGAGACGCTGACCTGGGCCGCCGCCGGCCCCTTTCCCTTTGCCGCCTTCAGCGTGCGCCTGGACGGGCTGGCGGCCTTTATGCTGCTGGTGATTTCGCTGCTGGTGACGGTGTGCGCCCTCTACTCCATCGCTTATGTACGCGAATATATCGGCCGCGGCGCGGCGGCGATGGGCTTCTTTATGAACCTGTTTATCGCCTCGATGGCCACGCTTGTGGTGATGGACAACGCCTTCTGGTTCATCATCTTCTTCGAAATGATGTCGCTGGCGTCCTGGTTCCTGGTGATTGCCGATCAGGACGAAGAATCCGTTAACGCCGGGCTGCTGTACTTCTTTATCGCCCACGCCGGGTCGGTACTGATCATGGTGTCGTTCTTCCTGATGTGGCGCCAGAGCGGCAGCCTGGAGTTTGCGTCGTTCCGCGGGCTGTCGCTGTCGCCCGCCGGCGCCTCGGCGGTGTTCCTGCTGGCGTTTTTCGGTTTCGGCGCCAAGGCCGGCATGCTGCCGCTGCACAGCTGGCTGCCGCGCGCGCATCCCGCCGCGCCGTCGCACGCCTCGGCGCTGATGTCCGGCGTCATGGTGAAAATCGGCATTTTCGGCATTATCAAGGTCGGCATCGACCTGCTGGGCGCCAGCCAGCTGTGGTGGGGCATCCTGGTATTGGCCTTCGGCGCGGTGTCCTCGGTGCTCGGGGTGCTGTACGCGCTGGCGGAGCATGATATCAAGCGCCTGCTGGCGTGGCATACGGTGGAAAACATCGGCATCATCCTGATGGGGGTGGGCGTCGGCATGGTGGGCATTGCCGCCCATCATCCGGTGCTGGCCGCGCTCGGGCTGCTCGGCGCGCTGTATCATTTGCTTAACCACGCGGTCTTCAAAGGACTGCTGTTCCTCGGCGCCGGCGCCATTATCTGGCGCGTGCACAGCCGCGATATGGAAAAAATGGGGGGCCTTGGCCGCCTGATGCCCCTTACCGCGATGGCGTTTCTTATCGGCTGTATGGCCATCTCCGCGCTGCCGCCGCTCAACGGTTTTGTCAGCGAGTGGTACACCTATCAAGCCCTGTTCACCATGAGCCATGACGGCGGTTTTATCATGCGCCTGAGCGGTCCCGTGGCGATGGTGATGCTGGCCATTACCGGCGCGCTGGCGGCGATGTGCTTTGTCAAGGTCTACGGCATCAGCTTTTGCGGCGCGGCCAGGAGCGATAAAGCCGCCCAGGCCCGCGAGGTGCCCTGGCAGATGACCACGGCCATGCTGCTGCTGGCGCTGTCGTGCGTACTGCTTGGCGCCGGCGCGTCCCTGGTGGCCCCGGTGCTGGCGAACGTCGCCGCCGGGCTGAGCCATACCCATGATTTTACCGTGGTCCAGGGGACGCTGCTGGTGCCGCAGCAGGCCGGCCAGGCCATGATGTCGCCGCTGATGATGTTTATCCTGCTGCTGGCCCTGCCGCTGATCCCGCTGGCGATTTACCTGCTGCGCAAAGGCGCCCAGCCGGGCTATCGCCGCGGCGGCGATCCCTGGGCCTGCGGTTATGCCTGGGAACCGCTGATGGCCATGTCGGCCGGCAGCTTTACCCAGCCGCTGCGCGTGATGTTCGCCACCCTTTACGGGCTCAGGCGCCGGCTCGACCCGTCGCCCCGGCTTAAACAGGCGCTGGAGTACGCCACGCTCGGCGCGGGCCGCGTCGAACCCTTCTGGGATGAGGATATCATCAACCCCTTGGTACGTATCACCCAGCGCCTGGGCGCGCGGGTCCAGGTCTTGCAGGGCGGGGATTTCCGCATTTACTGCCTGTACGTGGTCGCCGCGCTGGTCATCCTGCTGCTTGTCACCGCCCTCTGAGGAGAGAGACCATGTTGATACAACCGTTGCCGTCGCTGACCATGGGGCTGTTCGCCCTGGTCCAGGCGCTGCTGCTGCTGGCGTTGACGCCGCTGCTGACCGGCCTGTCACGGCAAATCCGCGCCCGTATGCATTCCCGGCGCGGACCCGGGCTGTGGCAGGATTACCGCGATATCGCCAAGCTGCTCAAACGCCAGGACGTGGCGCCGGAACAGGCGGGGCCGGTATTTCGCGTCATGCCCTATGTGCTGCTGGGCAGTATGCTGCTGGTGTCCATGACCCTGCCGGTGCTGACCCGCTTTTCACCGTTCGGCGCGGCGGGGGATCTGATCGCCCTGCTGTATCTGTTCGCGCTGTTCCGGTTCTTCTTTTCGCTGTCGGGGCTGGATACCGGCAGCACCTTCGCCGGCATCGGCGCCAGCCGCGAGCTGACGCTGGGCGTGCTGGTGGAGCCTACCCTGATCCTGGCGCTGCTGGTGGTGGCGCTGATTACCGGCTCCACCAATATCGGCGCCATCAGCGCCACGCTTTCCGCCGGCTGGATTTCCCCCACCGCCACTTTCCTGGCCCTGCTGGCCTGCGGCTTCGCCACCTTTATCGAGATGGGCAAGATTCCGTTCGACGTGGCGGAGGCGGAACAGGAACTGCAGGAAGGGCCGCTGACCGAGTATAGCGGTTCCGGCCTGGCGCTGGTGAAGTGGGGCATCGGCCTGAAACAGGTGGTGATGGCCGAACTGTTCCTGGCGGTATTTATTCCCTTCGGCAAGGTCACGGAACTGACCGCGCCGTCGCTGCTCTGGGCGCTGGTCGCCACGGTTATCAAGCTTGTCGTGGTGTTTACCCTCGCTTCCCTATTGGAAAACAGCCTGGCGCGCGGGCGCTTTTTATTGATTCCGCGCGTGACCTGGCTGGGGTTCGGCGTCGCCGCGCTGTCCTTTGTTTTTTACCTCACCGGACTTTAAGGAGCCAGGAAATTTATTATGGAGAATATAGCCCTTGCGACTGTTCTGGTCCCATTTGCCGGCGCGCTGCTGACCGCCTGCCTGCCCCAACGCCTGGCGAAATGGCTCTGCACCCTGTTTGCGCTGCTGGCGACGCTCGGCACGCTTTGGCTGGCGCAGGCGTTTTTCAGCGGCGGCAAGCTCGACGCCACCTATACCCTGCTGTCGTATGGCGACACGGCGCTGATAGGCGTCACCGTCGATCGCATCAGCACCCTGATCCTGTTCGCGGTGGTGTTTCTCGGCCTGCTGGTGAGTCTGTATTCCACCGGTTACCTTACCAACGGCAACCGTGAGCATCCCCATGAGGGCACCAATCGTTATTATGCCTTCCTGCTGGTGTTTATCGGCGCCATGGCGGGGCTGGTGCTGTCGTCCACCCTGCTCGGCCAGTTGCTGTTTTTTGAAATCACCGGCGGCTGCTCCTGGGGATTGATCGGCTACTACCAGACGCCGAAAGCCCAGCGTTCCGCCATGAAAGCCCTGCTGATAACCCACTTCGCCTCCATCGGCCTGTACCTGGCGGCGGCGACGCTGTTTATCACCACCGGCACCTTCGCCCTCAGCGCCCTGGGCCAGCTGCACGGCACCCCCGCGCTGGTGGTGTTCGGCGGCATCCTGTTCGCCGCCTGGGGCAAGTCCGCCCAGTTGCCGCTGCAAGCCTGGCTGCCGGACGCCATGGAGGCGCCGACCCCGGTCAGCGCCTATCTGCACGCCGCGTCCATGGTCAAGGTCGGGGTGTATATCTTCGCCCGCGCCATCCTGTCCGCCGGCGACGTACCGCATATCATCGGCTGGGTCGGCATGGTAATGGCGGTGGCGACCATGATCTACGGCTTTATGATGTACCTGCCGCAAAAGGATATGAAACGGCTGCTGGCCTGGTCCACCATCACCCAGCTGGCGTATATCTTTTTCGCCCTGTCGCTGGCGATATTCGGGTCGAAGGAGGCCTTCAACGGCGGCATCGCCTACATCTTTAACCACGCCTTCGCCAAGAGCCTGTTCTTCCTGGTGGCCGGCGCCTTCAGCTACAGCTGCGGCACCCGCATGCTGCCCAGGCTTAAGGGCGTCATCGGCAAGATGCCGCTGCTGGGCATCGGTTTTTGCGTGGCGGCGCTGGCCATTACCGGCGTGCCGCCGTTCAACGGCTTTTTCAGCAAGTTCCCGATTTTCGCCGCCGGCTTCGCCCTGTCAAGCCAGTACTGGGTGCTGACGCCGCTGATGATCCTGGTGTTGATTGAGTCTGTCGCCAGCTTCGCCTGGCTGCTTTTTTGGTTCGGACGGGTGGTTCCCGGCAAGCCCAGCGAGGCGGTGGCGCAGGCCGCGCCGCTGCCGCTGGCCATGCGCGCGGTGCTGGTGGTTCTGATCGTGATGTCGCTGTGCTCCAGCTTTATTGCCGTCGCCTGGCTTGGATAAGGAACAAATTTATGACCGGATCTCTGATAGTCAATAACCTCGCGGGCCTGATGATGCTCACCTCGCTGTTGGTCATCGGCGCCAAACGCCCCATGGTCTCCTGCTGTTTGTATGCCCTGCAATCGCTGGTGCTGGTGCTGATTTTCTTCACCCTGGCGCAAACGCTCCAGGCCCACCAGCTGATGCTCTGGTCCCTGAGCGCGCTGATCACCAAGGTGGTGCTGGTGCCGCTGATCATGGCCAGGGCATTTAGCAAACTGTCCGATCCCGGGGCGGATGGCGGCATTATCAGCCCGACCCTGCTGATGCTGGCGGCGGCGATTATCGTGCTGCTGTGCTGGTTTGTCGTCGCGCCGGTAAACCTGCCGATGGTGGCCGCGCTGAAACCGGCGCTGGCGGTGTCGCTGGGCCATTTCCTGCTCGGGCTGCTGTGTATCGTCACCCAGCGCAATATCCTCAAGCAGGTATTCGGATACTGCCTGATGGAAAACGGCTCGCACCTGACGCTGGCGCTGCTGGCCAACCGGGCGCCGGAGCTGGTGGAAATCGGTATTGCCACCGACGCTATCTTCGCCGTGCTTATCATGGCGTTCATGGCACGCAAAATCTACCGTACGCTCAACACGCTGAATGTTAATCAACTGACGGCGCTGAAGGGGTAATGAGATGAGCAATACCGCTATGTTATTGATATTACTGGTTACACCACTGGCGATATCGCTGCTGGCCTTTGCCTGCCGGTTCGCCGGTGGCGCGGCGCGCGGCCTGGTCACCGCCCTGCACACCCTGGGCATCATCGCCTTGCTGGCGGAAGCGCTGTGGGTGGTAGGCCAGGTCATGGCGCAAGGAGCGCTGCTGGCCGCGCACCGCTGGCTGTATATCGACAGCCTGGGCGCGCTGTTCCTGGCCATCCTCGGCATTATCGGTTTCATCACCGGCCTGTACTCCATGGGTTACATGCGCCATGAAGTCGACACCGGTGAAATTTCCGTCACCACCTTGTGTCACTACTACGGCTTTTTTCATCTGTTTTTATTCACCATGCTGCTGGTGGTGAGCAGCAACAACCTGATCCTGATGTGGGCGGCGGTGGAAGCCACCACCCTCAGTTCGGCGTTCCTGGTGGGCCTTTACGGCCAGCGCTCCTCGCTGGAGGCGGCCTGGAAATACATCATTATCTGTACCGTCGGCGTCGCATTCGGCCTGTACGGCACCATTCTGGTCTACGCCAACGCCGCCAGTGTCCTGCCCGATCCGGGCCAGGCGATTTTCTGGACCGAAGTGCTCAAGCACACCAGCCTGCTGGATCCGACGCTGATGCATCTGGCGTTTGTGTTCGTGCTGATTGGTTTCGGCACCAAGACCGGCCTGTTTCCGATGCACGCCTGGCTGCCCGACGCCCACAGCGAAGCGCCCAGCCCCACCAGCGCCCTGCTGTCGGCGGTGCTGCTCAACTGCGCCCTGCTGGTTATCCTGCGCTATTACATCATTATCAGCGCCGCCATCGGCCCGGTGTTCCCCAGCCGCCTGTTGATCGTATTCGGCATGCTGTCTGTGGCGGTAGCCGCGTTTTTCATTCTGGTGCAGCGCGATATCAAACGGCTGCTGGCCTATTCCAGCGTGGAGAACATGGGACTTATCGTGGTGGCGATTGGCATCGGCGGCCCCCTGGGCGTGCTGGCGGCGCTGCTGCATACCCTCAACCACAGCCTGACGAAGACCTTATTATTCTGCGGGTCCGGCAATGTGCTGCTGAAATACGGCACCCGCGATATGGGCGCGGTAAAAGGCATGATGCGCGTCGCGCCCTTTACCGCCGTTATGATGGCGGCGGGCGCGCTGGCGCTGGGCGGCATGCCGCCGTTTAACATTTTCCTCAGCGAATTTATGACGGTGGCGGCGGGACTTGCCGGCGGCCATCTTATTCTTACCCTGGTGCTGTTGCTGCTGCTGACCGTGGTGCTCGGCGGGCTGGTGCGCATGATTGCCATGACCGTGTTCGGCGACCGGCCGGAGGCGACGAGCAAAGGCGAACTGGGCTGGCTGACCACGCTGCCGATGGCCGTGCTGCTGGTGCTGATGCTGGTGATGGGCACCTGTATTCCCCGGCCGGTGATCGGGCTGTTGGAAAACGCCGCCACCATCGTGCTTAACCACGATGTGGCATCGTTCAGCTGGCCCTGGGCCGCGCTGGATACCGGGACGGCAACGCCCATTCATTCCCCGTCAGGAGAAGTAAAGTGACAGACATCATTTCCGACAAACTCGGCCTGGGTTACCTGGCGCAGGTAAACGAAAAATTCCCCGCGGCGGTCCTGGCCCACGAATGGCAAACGGCCAATCAGTTAACCATCACGGTGAAGGTTAACGCCCTGCCGGAGGTGGTGGAGTTTCTCTACTATAACCAGGGCGGCTGGCTGTCGGTGCTGTTCGGCAACGATGAGCGTACCCTGTGCGGCGATTTTGCCGTCTATTATGTGCTGTCGATGGAACAGGGCGAGAAGTGCTGGATCATTGTCAAGGCGCTGGTGAGCGCCACGACCCTTGAATTCCCGTCGGTGACGCCGCGCGTCCCGGCGGCGGTGTGGGGCGAACGCGAAATCCGCGATATGTACGGCTTGATCCCGGTGGGCCTGCCGGACGAACGGCGCCTGGTGCTGCCCGACGATTGGCCGGAGGATCTCTATCCGCTGCGCAAGGACAGCATGGACTATCGCCAGCGCCCGACGCCGACCACTGAGACCGAAACCTATCCCTTCGAGAACGACGCCGCCGGCGAGACCCGGGTGGTGCCCATCGGCCCGCTGCATATCACCTCCGACGAACCGGGCCACTTCCGGCTGTTTGTCGACGGCGAGCAGATTGTCGACGCCGACTACCGGCTATTCTACGTCCATCGCGGCATGGAAAAGCTGGCGGAAACCCGCATGGGGTATAACGAGGTCACCTTCCTGTCGGACCGGGTGTGCGGCATCTGCGGTTTTACCCACAGCGTGGCCTATACCAACTCGGTGGAAAACGCGCTGGGCATCGTGGTGCCGCCGCGCGCCCACGCCATCCGCAGCATCCTGCTGGAAGTGGAACGCCTGCACAGCCATCTGCTGAATATCGGCCTGTCCAGCCACTTTGTCGGTTTTGACACCGGCTTTATGCAGTTCTTCCGCGTGCGCGAAAAAGCCATGACCATGGCGGAACTGCTGACCGGCGCCCGCAAGACCTACGGCATGAACCTGATCGGCGGCATCCGGCGCGATATCCTCAAGGAGCAGCGGCTGAAAACGCTGCTGCTGGTGGCCGAAATGCGCGCCGACTTCGTCCAGTTGGTGGATATGCTGCTCAGCACGCCGAACATGGCGCAGCGCACCCAGGGCATCGGCCGGCTGGACCCGAAAATCGCCCGCGATTTCAGCCCGGTGGGGCCGATGATCCGCGCCAGCGGCTTTAAGCGCGACCTGCGCTTCGATCACCCCTACGCCAACTACGCCAACCTGCCGAAAACGCTGTTTACCCTTGACGGCTGCGACGTCTATTCCCGTGTCATGGTACGGGTAAAAGAGGTGTTGGACTCGCTGGCGATGATTGAATACGGACTGGACAACCTGCCCGGCGGCCCGCTGCTCACCGAGGGCTTTACGTATCAGCCGCATAAATTCGCGCTCGGCTTTTCCGAGGCGCCGCGCGGCGAGGATGTGCACTGGAGCATGCTCGGCGATAACCAGAAGCTGTTCCGCTGGCGCTGCCGCGCCGCCACCTACGCCAACTGGCCGGTGCTGCGGTATATGCTGCGCGGCAACAATATCTCCGATGCGCCGCTGATCATCGGCAGCCTCGATCCCTGCTATTCCTGCACCGATCGCGTGACGCTGGTGGATATCAACAAGCGCAGGGCGAAAACCGTGCCTTATCAGGAGCTGGAACGCTATGGCATTGAACGCACCCATTCGCCGCTTAAGTAGAGGGTTGAACGATGTTCAAACTGTTTAAAACCATCCTGAAAGCCGGCGAGCCGACGGTAAAATATCCGTTCAAGCCCCTTGAGGTGATGCCGGGATTTCGCGGCAAGCCGCAGTATGACCCCACGCAGTGTATTGCCTGCGCCGCCTGCACCAGCGTCTGCCCGGCCAACGCCCTGACCATGGAAACGGACCTGGCGTCGGGCGAGCGGCGCTGGCAGCTGTTTCTCGGCCGCTGCATTTTCTGCGGCCGCTGCGAGGAAGTCTGCCCGACCCGCGCCATCGTGCTGTCTGAGGAGTTTGAAATGGCGGTGACGCAAAAGGCGGATTTGTATGTGAACGCCACCTTTACCCTGCAGAAATGCCGGGTATGCCATCAACCCTTTACCGCCAAAAAATCCATCGATTATACCCTGGCGCTGCTGGCGCATTCCGGCCTGGACGCAGCCGCGCTGGACGCGCTGCGCCCGCAGTTCGAAACCTGCCCGGACTGTAAGCGTCACCAGAACCTGCAAAGCAACCGCGATCTGCGCCTGCCGCACGACGCGGGGAGAGAAAGCCAATGAGCCAGCAAGACATCCCGCTGCAACACCATGTCAGCATCCCCGTGGCGCCCGACCCGCATACCCTGGCGCTCAAAAAAACGCTGCTGCAGAATATCAAGCGCTCGGCCTATGTCTACCGGGTGGACTGCGGCGGCTGCAACGGGTGTGAAATCGAGATCTTCGCCGCCATTACCCCGTTGTTCGACGCCGAACGCTTCGGCATCAAGGTGGTGGCCTCGCCACGCCACGCGGATATCCTGCTGTTTACCGGCGCGGTAACCCGGGCGATGCGGGTGCCGGCGCTGCGCGCCTATGCCGCGGCGCCGGATCCGAAAATCTGCATTTCCTACGGCGCCTGCGGCTGCGGCGGCGGCATTTTCCACGATCTTTACTGCGTCTGGAGCGGCAGCGAAAGCATCGTGCCCATCGATGTCTGGATCCCCGGCTGCCCGCCCACGCCCGCCGCCACCATCTACGGTTTTGCCGTGGCGCTCGGCCTGCTGGAACAAAAGCTGAAAGGCGAATCGCACCAGGAGCAGCCGGACGAGAAAGCGGCGCTGCTGCTGCCGGACGTGCCGCTGCATACCCGGGTGCTGGTCGAGCGCGATGCGCGGCGCATGGCGGGCTATCGCGCGGGACGCGAAATCAGCGACACCCTGCTGTCGCTGCTGCCCGGCGCCACGCCCGCGGTCTTGGCGCAGCGGGTGGACGACTGGCTGCGCCAAGCCGACGATCCGCGTTTGCAGGATATCGTCGCGCAGCTGATGCTGACCCTGAACAGCGAGGCCCATCATGGCTGAGGTCTATTTCTGGTCGCTGCGCCAAAAGTTTCTGGACAGCGACGACGACATGCCCGCCCAGGCCAAACAGGTGATGTATTACTCCCTGGCCATCGGCCACCATGTGGGGGTCATTGACTGCCTGAACAAGGAATTCATCTGCCCGCTGGAACAATACGAGCAGTGGATCGCCCTGCTGCCGGAAGGCGAGGCGCGGCGCAAAATGCGCGGCCTGCTGACCTTTGGCGAAATCGTCATCGACAGCACCCATACCGACCTGCTGGCCAACGCCTTTGCGCCGCTGCGCGCAAACCAGCCCGCGCCCTTCGGGACATGGAGCGCCCGGTTGATCGGCCTGCTGGCTGAAATCGCCGCCGAGCCGGCCATTTACCTGATTGTGCGGAGAGTATTATGACCGTTGACGACCACGCTGGCGACGGCAAGACGGTGCCGGCCGGCCGCGGCCACGCCGGTGACGTGTCCGACAGCGTCGTGCTGACCGTCGGCAACAGCATGATGGGCGACGACGGCGCCGGGCCGTGGCTTGCGGAGCTGATGGCGCGCGCGCCGGTGGCCGGCTGGACCGTGGTCAACGGCGGATCCGCGCCGGAAAACGTGGTCCACCGGGTGCGCGCCCTGCGCCCCAAACGGGTAGTGGTGGTGGATGCCGCCGATATGTCGCTGAAGCCCGGAGAGCTGCGGCTGGTGGACCCCGCCATCATCGCCGACATGTTTATCATGAGTACCCATAATCTTCCGCTGAGCTTTGTGATCGATCAATTAAAGGAAGATGTGGAAGAGGTATGGTTTATCGGTATCCAGCCCGATGTGGTGGCATTTTATTTCCCCATGACCGCGCCGGTCAGGGAGGCGGTCGAAACCCTGTATGCGCAATTGGCGCACTGGCGGGGCGACGGCGGTTTCACCTGGCTGACGCCCGCCGGGCAGGATGACTGAGGACGGCGCATGCCGCCCCGTCACGTGTTATCGACACCTGGTCCGGTCGACACTTTTGTCGACCGGTTCGCCAGCGGATCTGACGAGATGGGCGCCTGCGGGCCCATCATCAGCCGGCGGTCAAAAAATGCCGGATTTTATTCTTTGTTTTTCATAGCCTTAAAAAAACAGCACGGCGCGTGCAAACTGGCATAAACCATGCTTTATATAGGGATATAATCTCGCCCATGCCACCGGGCCGAGAACCACGACAGATGGAACCGCGAGGAGAAATGAATGAACCGGTTCGTTATTGCCGATCCACAAAAATGCATTGGCTGCTTCACTTGTGAAGTCGCCTGCGTCATGGCGCACAACGGCGACCACCCCGGCGCGCTCAATCACGACAATTTTTTGCCGCGCCTGAAAGTGATGAAAGAGTGGAATATCAGCACTCCGGTGCTGTGCCGCCAGTGCGAGGACGCCCCGTGCGCCAATGCCTGCCCGAACGGCGCCATTATCCACGCCGAGGATTCCATCCAGGTATTGCAGGAAAAATGCATCGGCTGCAAAACCTGCGCCGTCGCCTGTCCCTATGGCGCCATGGACATCGTCACGCGCCATGTGTATGACGATCGTAATCCACTAGCCGGCCATAGCATCAAGGCGGAAGCGCAGAAATGCGATCTGTGCGTAGGCCATGCCGGGGGCCAGGCCTGCGTGAATGTGTGTCCCACCGACGCGCTGGTGCTGATGACCCACGAAACCGTCGAAATGATGAAACTGAAAAAACGGCAGCGGGCCGCGTTGGAAGGCTTCAGCGCCGTCCTGTCATGACCGCTTCTTTTATTAACCGCTGGAAGATAGGTAAAAAATCCTCCACAAGGGGTATGGCATAATGCATAAAGCACTCACCGTATGTCCGTACTGCGGCTCCGGCTGCAAGATCAACCTGTTGGTTGAAAACGGTAATGTCGTCGGCGCGGAAGCGGCGGACGGCGTCACCAACCAGGGCCAGTTATGCCTTAAGGGGTATTATGGCTGGGATTTCCTCAATGACACCCGCTTGCTGACCCCCCGCTTGCGCAGCCCGATGATCCGCCGCGAAAAAGGCGGCAACCTGGAGGAAGTGTCCTGGGACGAGGCGATCGAATATACCAGTTCCCGCCTGCGCGACATCAAGCAGAAATATGGCGCCAAGGCCATTATGCAGACCGGCTCCTCACGCGGCACCGGCAATGAAACCAATTACGTGATGCAAAAATTCGCCCGCGCGGTCATCGGCAACAACAACGTCGACTGCTGCGCCCGTGTCTGCCACGGCCCCTCGGTTTCCGGCCTGCAGGTGACGCTGGGCAACGGCGCCATGAGCAACTCCATTTGCGAAATCGAAGACACCAAGTGCCTGCTGGTATTCGGCTATAACGCGGCTGACTCGCACCCTATCGTGGCGCGGCGCATCCTGAAGGCCAAGCAGAAAGGCGCCAAGGTGATCGTCTGCGATCCCCGGCGTATCGAAACCGCGCGTCTGGCCGACCTGTGGCTGCCGCTGAAAAACGGCTCCAATATGGCGCTGGTGAACGCATTCGCCCACGTATTGATCAACGAAGGGCTGTATGACGCCGATTACGTCGCGCGCCATACCGAAGGGTTCGACGAATACCGCGCTATCGTGGCCAAATATACGCCGGAATATGCCGAGGAAATTACCGGCCTGCCGGCGCAGCAAATCAGGGAAGCCATGCGCATGTACGCCGCCGCGCCCACCGCCACCATTTTATGGGGCATGGGCGTGACCCAATGGGGCCAGGCGGTGGATGTGGTGAAAGGGCTTTCCGGCCTGGCGCTGCTGACCGGCAATCTGGGCAAGCCGAACGTCGGCGTCGGCCCGGTGCGCGGGCAGAATAATGTGCAGGGCGCCTGCGATATGGGCGCGCTGCCGAATATGTTCCCCGGCTACCAGCCGGTGACCGATCCGGCGGCGCGGGAAAAATTCGCCCGCGCCTGGGGCGTGGAAACGCTTGATCCGGAGCCGGGTTTTACCCTGACCGACGTGCCGCATAAGATCCTAAGCGGCGAAATCAGGGCCAACTATGTGATGGGTGAGGATCCGTTGCAGACCGAGCCGGATCTGTCGGTGATGCGTCAGGCGTTCAAACAGCTGGACCTGCTGATCGTGCAGGATATCTTTATGACCAAGACGGCGTCGGAAGCCGACGTGATTCTGCCCGCCACGTCCTGGGGCGAGCATGAGGGGGTCTATACCGCGGCGGATCGGGGTTTCCAGCATTTTGAAAAAGCCATCGAGCCGAAGTTTAACGTTAAGCCGGACTGGGAAATCATCAGCCTGCTGGCCACCGCGTTGGGCTATCCGATGCATTACAACAACACCAAGGAAATCTGGGACGAGCTGCGCGGCCTGTGTCCGCTGTATGTGGGCGCCACCTATGAGAAGCTGGCCGGGTACGGGTATATTCCCTGGCCGTGCACCGAGGAAAGCAGTCCGGGCACGCCGTGGCTGTATGCGGGCAATAAGTTTGACCGTCCGGGCGGCAAGGGACTGTTGTTCGCCGCCGAGTGGCGCGCGCCGATGGATCTGGTGGACGGCGACTTCCCGCTGGTGCTCTGTACCGTGCGCGAAGTGGGGCATTATTCCTGCCGTTCGATGACCGGCAACTGCACCGCGCTGGCCACCCTGGCCGACGAACCGGGTTATGTGCAGATTAACCCGCAGGACGCCGAACGGCTGGGTATCCGCGATCAGCAGCTGGTGTGGGTGACCTCGCGCCGCGGCAAGGTGATTACCCGGGCATCGGTAAGCGAGCGCATCAACCTCGGGGCGGTGTACATGACCTATCAGTGGTGGATTGGCGCCTGTAACGAGCTGACGATCGATCATCTCGATCCTATCTCGAAAACGCCGGAATATAAGTACTGCGCGGTGAAACTGGAGGCCATCGCCGATCAGCGCTGGGCGGAAAGTTACGTACAGACGGAATATAGCCAGCTGAAGGCGCGGCTGCGCAATGCGGTGGATGACGCGATTATTCCCGCCTGATAGCAGTGTTAAACCGGTGCCGGCTTAGCCTGTATGCTAGGCTGGCACCGGTTTTTTTTATGTTGGGTCGGTGACGGTTTCGCGTTTATGTTGGGTCGGTGACGGGTTCGCGTTTATGTTGGGTCGGTGGCGGGTTCGCGTTTGTGTTGGATCGGTGGCGGGTTCGCGTTTGTGTTGGATCGGTGACGGGTTCGCGTTTATGTTGGGTCGGTGGCGGGTTCGCGTTTGTGTTGGATCGGTGGCGGGTTCGCGTTTGTGTTGGATCGATGACGGGTTCGCGTTTATGTGGGATCGGAGACGGGTTCGCGTTTATGTGGGATCGGTGACGGGTTCGCGTTTATGTGGGATCGGTGACGGTCTCGCGTTTATGTTGGGTCGGTGACGGGTTCGCGTTTATGTGGGATCGGAGACGGTTTCGCTTGCCTTGCGTTCGGTGGTTATATGGAATGCCGGGCGCCGGCAAGCGACAAAGAGGCCGTACCGCGACGGCCTCCTTGACCTCCGCGCGCCCGGCAGGTCGCGCGTCGCTGCGCGATGCCTTCCGCCGCCCATGCCCCCGTTATGCACCGGCCCGGTTAGCGCTCCCGGCGCCACCGGGCCTTTCGCCGCTCCCGGCGGCTCATGCCGGGGTCACAGGCAACGTCAGCGCGCTCTATGCCGGGACCTATGTCGCGGTCAGTGAGGTTTTATTGGGAACAATATAGTCGCTGTTGTTTATTGGGAGCCGGCATGCAATTGAGATGCGGCTAATCACAATGGCAGGCAATGGCACAGCGAAGTATCAGGTCATACGAGCCTGTACATAAGATTGTGTAATCGCCTGATTTTGATATGTTCAATCCATCATTAGAATTAGGTGAATTTATGGACGAAAAATTGCTACAGGCTCTCGCAACTGAGCTGGCTAAAAGTCTCAAAACCTCTGAGGATCTGAGCCAATTTGATCGGTTTTTAAAAAAATTAAGTGTTGAGGCTGCCCTTAAAGCTGAACTGACTCACCATTTGGGGTATGAAAAAAATCAGCTCAAATCGGGTCCCAACGCCCGTAACGGTTATTCCTCTAAAACGGTTACCACAGGTGATGGCCCGCTGGAGCTGAGGACACCTCGTGATCGCGAAGGGACCTTCGAGCCCCAACTAGTGAAGAAAAATCAGACCCGTATTACCGGAATGGATGACCAGATCCTGGCGCTTTATGCCAAAGGCATGACCACCCGTGAGATATCGGCGATGTTTAAGGAAATGTACGATGCGGATGTCTCGCCAGCACTGATATCGAAAGTCACTGAGGCGGTTCTGGAGCAGGTCACTGAATGGCAGAATCGCCCACTCGATACGCTCTATCCCATCATTTACCTGGACTGCATCGTGGTAAAAGTTCGCCACGACGGTCGCGTCATCAATAAATCCGTGTATCTGGCGTTGGGAATTAACATTGAAGGCCAAAAGGAACTGCTGGGCATGTGGATGGCAGAGAACGAAGGCGCGAAGTTCTGGCTAAGCGTGTTGACCGAGCTTAAAAACCGGGGATTACAGGATATTTTTATCGCCTGCGTCGATGGCCTGAAAGGCTTTCCTGACGCTATCAATACGGTCTACCCGAGGACCTGCATTCAGCTTTGTATCGTACACATGGTGCGTAACAGCCTGCGCTTTGTCTCCTGGAAAGACGCCAGAGCCGTCATGCGAGACTTGAAGGCAGTGTACCAGGCACCGACGGAGGAAGCGGGACAGCGGGCGCTGGAGACGTTCGCCAGCGTATGGAACTCCCGTTATCCGCAAGTAAGCCGGAGCTGGCAGGCTAACTGGACTAACCTTGCGACATTCTTCGCCTATCCGGAAGACATTCGCAAAGCGATCTACACCACAAACGCCATCGAGTCGCTAAACAGCGTGATCCGACACGCTATTAAAAAACGCAAGGTATTCCCGTCAGACGAATCGGTAAAAAAAGTGGTGTGGCTGGCCATCCAGGCGGCGTCAAAAAAATGGTCGATGCCGGTGAGGGAGTGGAAGATGGCATTGAATCGTTTTAGTATAGAATTTGGAGATCGTTTAGGTGGTCATTTATAAAAAGGCGTTTACACAGATTCCTAAACAGGCTCGGTCATACCGGAAAGTATCAATCTTCAATCTTCAATCTTCAGCATCCAACATCCAAACATTCAACAGCATCAGCATCAGCATCAGCATCAGCATCAGCATCAGCATCAGCATCAGCATCAGCATCAGCATTCGACATTAGCATTTAGCATTTAGCATTTAGCATTTAGCATTTAGCATTTAGCATTTAGCATTTAGCATTTAGCATTTAGCATTTAGCATTTAGCATTTAGCATTTAGCCAGTAGAATTCGGCCATAGACCGTAAGTCCCCGATCATTTGCCCGGAAAGTGCATGCGCCTGAAATCTGGCAAAAACGCATCATCCAACAGACGTTGGTGTTGACCTTGTTGCCGGCATAGAGTGCGCCGGCGGCGCGTAGCACGGCTGGATGAGCCGCCGGGAGCGGCGAAAGCTAAGGGCCGCGCCGGGAGCGCGTCCCGTGCGGTCCAAAAGCCGGGATGCGTGATGCCGGGCACCGCGCAGCGGCGCACGATCTGCCGGACGCCCGGAGGTCAAGGAGGTTCGGGCGCAGCGAACCTCCTTGTCGCTTGCCGGCACACGGCATTCCATATAACCACCGAACGCAAGGCAAGCGAAACCGTCTCCGACCCAACATAAACGCGAAACCGTCTCCGATCCCACATAAACGCGAAACCGTCACCGACTTAACATAAACGCAAAACCGTCTCCAACCTAACCCTCACCGGCTTCCCCTAAAACCAACCTGTGCCGGCAGATATTCACCCGATAGCCAATAATCGCATTATCAACAACAGCCAGGCGCAAACCAGCTTTTTACCCTCCCGGCATGGCGAATCCGGCAACGAGGCGGGCTACCATTCCTGAGGTGAAATCCCGAGGCGCTGCATGCGCGACAGCAGCGTGGTGCGCTTGACGCCCAGCTTGAAGGCCGCGCCGCGCGGCCCGGCCACGATGCCGTTGGCCTCGCGCAGCGCCTGGATAATCCGCACCCGCTCCGCCTCGTCGTTTTCCGGCGGGGCGGTATCGGGCCTTGGCCTGGGCGCCGCATGGGTCGCGGGCGCGTCGGCCACCGGCGCGGCGCGCTGCAGTTCATCGAGGCGCAGGTTCAACGTATTGCCGCGCGTGAGGATCACCGCCCGCTCAATCACATTCTCCAGCTCGCGCACGTTGCCCGGCCACGGATACTGACTGAGCTGGCGCAGGGTCTCGCCGGGAATGCTGTCGATGGCGCGGTTCATGCGCCGGGAGATTTTCTGGGTGAAAAACTTGGCCAGCAGCGGAATATCCTCCGGCCTGTCGCGCAGCGGCGGGATGGTGATGGGAAAGACGTTCAGCCGGTAGTACAGGTCGCTGCGGTATTCCCGATCCGCCACCATTTGCTTCAGATCGCGGTTAGTGGCGGCAATCAGCCGCGCGTTCACCGGAATCACTTTACTGCCGCCGAGCCGTTCGATTTCACGCTCCTGCAATACCCGCAGCAGCTTGGGCTGCAATTCCAGCGGCATGTCCCCCACTTCGTCGAGAAACAGCGTACCGCCTTCAGCCAGCTCAAAACGCCCCTGGCGGGTCGTAATGGCGCCGGTAAAGGCGCCCTTTTCGTGGCCGAACAAATCGCTTTCCATCAAGCCGGACGGCACGGCGGCGCAGTTCATTTTCACCATGCGTTTGCCGCTGCGCGCGCTGTGGTTGTGAATGGCGCGGGCAATCAGCTCCTTGCCGGTGCCGGTTTCGCCTAAAATCAGCACCGTGCTGTCGCTGTCCGCCACCATTTCCACCTGCTCCAGCAGCGCGCTCATCGCCGCGCTTTGCCAGATAATTTCACCGAAGCTGCCGCTGTCGTGCATCTGCTCGTTGAGCCAGATGTTTTCATGTTCCAGGTTATCCTTTAACCGGGAAATCTCATCATAGGAACGGGCATTGTCCACCGCGATGGCGATACGAGCACTGACCTGGCTGAGCAGGCGCAGGTTGTCCTCGCTAAACGTGTCGCTGCTGCACAGCGCCAGTTTCAGGATGCCCAGCGGCTTGTGCCCGAACACCAGCGGCAGCAGGCATAAGGTCTGCAGCCCGTCATCCAGCATGGCCGCCAAATGGGGATCTTCGTCGCCAAGCTGCGGCGCGTCGCGCAAATCCACCAGCAGCGGCCGGCACTCCGTCAACACCCGCGCCGCCAGGCGGCTGCCCGCCATGGGCACGCGCTTTTGCTCGCGGCGCATCGGCGTGCCCGCCGTATAGCGGGTCAGGTAAACATTAAGCGAGGCGTTGTCGCCTCCGCCCTCGCACAGCGCCAGGCTGATATAGTCGATGCCGAAAAACCGGTGTATCTCCTTTGATACTTCCGCGGCCAGCGCATCCATATCCAGGCAGGAAAGGACCGAATTGGTGACATCCACCAGGATGCGGTGATGGTCGCGCTCATGGCGCAACTGGTCGTTTTCCTGGCGCAGGGTCTCATGGACGCCAAGATTTTCCAGCGCCAGCGCCAGCAGCTGCGCCAGGCGGCGCAAAAAAGCCCGTTCGTCCCGGCTGTAATGGTAGCCGTCGGCGCGGGTAAATATCACCTCGCCAAACTGCCTGCGGGGAGAGGCGACCGGCAACGCGCACCGGCTAAGAGGTTCCGCCAGTTCGTCGTCGGGAAGCGGCGCCGGCGCGGCGCGCGCGCCGTTCTTATCGCAAATCAGGTGGCGTTTGGGCAGCGAAAGCATCAGGTCAATACACTGACAGGGGATCGGCAGCGGCAACAGCGCGGCCAGCAGGGATTCGGCGTCGCGCTGGAAAAAAAGCCGTTGCGAGAGCTCGATGATCGCATCCTGCCATAACCCGCTATGTTCAGTATCATTCGACGTCTTGAGCATCAGGATAGTTTCGCAATATTCACATTTATTCCTTCGCTGTATTTTAAAGGAGAGTGGAGGGAAAAAATATTCACGCGGGTCATTAATTTGATCTGATGCGGCATTTCATTTTGCGGCCGCGCCGTAACGGGCAAAAACGGCGCAATCGATATATATTTAATTATATTACGATTTATATTTCTCACGGCGGATAATTATTTTGCACCGTGATGAAAATAATTCTCTTTTACATTTTTCCTTGCCGCTCAATGCCCTAGATTTACCCTACCCCGCCCCCGGCATCTTATCATTAATCAACACTGGTATGGGAAATGCATTAATCCTCGCGTCTCACGCTTTTTATCTCTGTAAGCACATGTTCTGAAGGTAAATAACAAGTAGTTATTGCAAAAATAACCGGGAGTCATTATGAATAGCGAAAATTATTTTGATCTGCGCCTGCCTGCGGAAATGGCCAAAATGGCCGAGCAGGCGGGGGTATACAAGACCATGAAAAAACCGGAGATGACCTTTTTCCTGGCCATGACCGCCGGCATGTTCATCTCCATTGCCTTTGCTTTTTATATTACCGTGACCGCCGGTCCCGGCCCCGCCGGCGGCCTGACCAAACTGGTGGGCGGGCTGTGTTTTTCGCTGGGCCTGATCCTGGTGGTGGTGTGCGGCGCCGATCTGTTTACCTCAACGGTACTGACGGTGGTGGCCAAGGCCAGCGGCAAAATCACCTGGCGGCAATTGACCCTGAACTGGATAAACGTTTATATCGGCAACCTGGCGGGGGCGCTGTTTTTCGTGGCGCTGATCTGGTTTGCCGGCCAGTATATGGCGGGCAACGGCGGCTGGGGCCTGAACGTGCTGCAAACCGCCGATCACAAGATGCACCATACCTTTATCGAGGCGGTCTGCCTGGGGATCCTGGCCAACCTGATGGTCTGCCTGGCGGTGTGGCTGAGCTATTCGGGCCATTCGCTCAGCGATAAAATCTTCGCCATGCTGCTGCCCATCGGTATGTTTGTCGCCAGCGGTTTTGAGCACAGCATCGCCAATATGTTCCTGATTCCCCTGGCTATTCTTATCCGTGATTTTGCCCCGCCGGACTTCTGGCAGGCCATCCACGCCTCGCCGGATCAGTACGCCTCGCTGACGGTGGGCCAGTTTATCGTCGATAATCTGATACCGGTGACCATCGGCAATATTATCGGCGGCGGCCTGCTGGTGGGATTAACCTATTGGGTGATTTACCTGCGCCCGGGCAATGCCCACAGCTAAGCTGCCGGCGCAACCTAACCGGCGGCGGGAAGACGCACAACCCGCGTCGGTTTCTCACCGTCACGGGTGACGAATCGCCGCCGCCGATGGCACTTTTGACGAACAAAAAATCGACAGCCGCCGCCCGTGCCGGCCACCATCAAGCAGCCCCCGCGATCAGGCCAGGTCTTTGGAGATGGCGTACATGCCTTTGATGCCGTTGCCGAAGCGCGCCAGCGCTGCGCGATGATTCGCCAATTCGCTGTAGGGCAGGTAACGCACTTTCATATCGGCCACGCGGCTGAAGGCCGGACGGCGCAGCTGGGCCTGCACCTCCGTCTCACGGTTGTCCGGCGCCACCAGGAACAGCCCTTCGCTGGCCTGGGTATCGCCGCTCAGGGCCAGATCCAGCATGCGCACGATGCCGGAGTAGATCGAGGTGGTATGCTCCACCTCAAACGCCGCCATCACCCGATCGCGCTGCGCGTTCAGCCATAGCACGTCAATCAGCCGGATGGCGTCGGCGGCGGGCGAGGCGACAATATCCGCCGGCAACTGCTCCAGGCAGCCGGACCCGAGCACGCCGTTGCCATAAGGACGCCGGCGATCGTTGGACGCAATCCACACGCTGTAGCCCAGGGCCAGGCCCAGATCGCGCAGCCAGCCCTGGATCTCGGTATGGGTGCGCTCGTTTTCGCCCGCCAGCTGCTGCGCCTTGGCCGCGCCGACGCCGTCGGCACGCACCTGCGCCAGATCCGCTTCCCAGATCCGGCGCCCCTCGCGGTCATCGGCGCGGGGCGGAACCGGGTAACGCCCGCTGCCCAGATCGAACAATAATCCCGCTATCGCGCCAAAATCGTTCGACAGCAACGGGCGCCAGGTCTCGTTCAGCGCGATAATGCCGCGCCGCATGGCCAGGTACTCCTGCCATTTGCCCAGTTTAACGTTGGCGCCGGTGAGGGCATTGTAGCCTTTGACGATAGCGGTATTGCACGGCGGCATCAGCGTTGGATGGAGAAAATAAAGCAAATTGGCCACCGCCGGCCCCAATCCCTTAATCGCCAGGCGATCGATGTGGTGGATGGCGCTGATAATCGGGTCGGCGCCGGTGCAGCCGGCACAGGTAAACAGCAAATGGCCGAAGGCGCGCTGATGGTCCGCGTTTTCATAAATATCGGGAATACGCAGCTTGGGCTTCCATAAAAAGGCGTGATCGGCGCCCTTGAATATCTGCCGCTGTTCCGCAATCGAATGGACGATGGTTTCCAATGACGAGCCGCGATACTGATTGCCGAAGACCCCGCGCTCGATTTCATCCACCACCTGCGTGATGCCCCGGCGGATCGACCGGAAATTCTTGATGCGCTGATCCCATAAAAACCAGCTTTGATAGGTGCCGGCCGGATCGTTGCGCCACCGCTCGATTAACAGACCCACCGCGTCTTCATTCATCGCTTTCCCACCCTGACATACCCGCCGGCATCATTACCGGAAAACGAAAGCGCAACCGGCCTCTTTTTCAGCGCCGCGCCGCTTTCTGGTTATCGTCATGGCAAAGCGGGGCGCGCGCTTTATTTTAGCCGCCGGGCGCCGGGGGTTATTGTCGTGGATCATCAATTGAGGGACGAAAACCGGCGCGGCGGCAAACGGCGGGCAAGGAGGCGCTCCTTTTTGGCATCGCCTATCGCCGCCTGGCGGCTTAGCAATGGCCCGCGCGCGACGGCCAGGCATGGCATCGCGCGCGTAAGGGGAGTGAAGCCTAAGCGGCCTGCAGGCGAATGCTATCCACCTTGCGCTGGCGCACAAACAGCAGCATCACCACGATACCGGCCACCGCCAGGATACTGGCGAGGATAAACGCCGAATGGTAGCCGCCGCCGTACTGGATCAAAAAGCCGGTGATGCCGGGGGACAGGATACCGGCCAAATTGGCCAGCAGGTGGACAAACCCTCCGGCGGAACCGATGCGCTGCGCCGGCACGATATCCTGCAACAGTGACCAGCACGCCTGCGGCGTCATATAGGCGAAAACGCTGGCGACGGTTATCAGGGTGACCGCCGCCCCTAAGCTGGACGCATAGGCGGTCATCAGCACGCACAGCGCGGCGATGGCCAGGCCGCATACGATAACCAGCTTGCGCGACAGCAGGAAGTTGCCGGTTTTGCGGAACAGGGCGTCGCAGACGAGCCCGCCGCCGATAAAGCCGACCGTCGCGCCGAGCCAGGGCAGGATGCCGACAATACTCATGCTCTTGATATCCAGATGCTGGAAATCCGTCAGGTAGCTGGGCAGCCATGACAGGAAAAAGAACTGGATATAGTTAAAACAAAAGAACGCCGCCGCCACGCCCAAAACCGGCATCGACAGCACAAAAAAGAACACGCCGTGTTTCTGCGCGCCGGCGGCCGCAGCCGCGGGTTTGGCCGGGCGATCGGCGGTGATCAGCGCCACCTCCTGCGGGGAGACGCGGCGGTGCTGCTCCGGACGGTCGCGAAAAAATACCAGCCACAGCGCCAGCCAGACAAAGCCCAGGCAGGCAATCACCACAAAAGAGACGCGCCAGCCGAAGTTAAGCCCCACCAGGCCGACAATCGGCGCGGCGACGGCCGCGCCCAGCGGCTGGCCGGCGTTGGTAAAGCCCACCGCCCTGCCCACTTCCCGGCGCGGAAACCAATTGGAAATGGATTTATTGGTGGTGGTGCCCATCGGCCCTTCGCCGATGCCGAACAGGATGCGCACGATAAGCAGATGGCCAAAACCGGTGGCCAGGGCGGTGGCGCCGCAAAAGAACGACCAGAAGCCGGCGGCCCAGGCATACACCCTGCGCGGGCCGAACCTGTCCGCCCCCCAGCCGCCGATAAAGCAGAACAGGCAATAGCCGACAAAAAAGAAGCTGAATAAAATGCCCATCTGCGCATCGCCGATATGCAAATCCTGTTTAATCAGCGGCGCCATCACCGAGAGCGCCGCGCGATCGAGATAGTTGAGCATGCCGGCGGCGAACAGCAGCAACGCCACGATAAAACGATAGTTATGCTTAAACATCAGGCTTTCTCCCGGGTCAGGCTGCTATGGGCAACGCGGTAGCGTGCGAGAAGGTCTTCATCCGGGGCGAATCCCAGCCCCGGGGTGGTGGGCAGCCGCAGGCGCGGCTGGAAATCCAGTTCGGCATATAAGGGTTCGGGCCACTGCAAATAGGGCACCTCGAGCGCGATATCCTCCGGCAACGTGGCCACCAGATGCGCCGTGGCCAATAGCGCCGCGCCATAATAAAAGCAATGCGGCACCACTTTTACCCCGTAATGGCGCGCCAGCCGGTAAACGTCAAGGGCGGCGCTGATGCCGCCGATTTTGGCCACGCTCGGCTGGGCGACGCTGACGGCCCCCGCCGCGAAATGCTGTAGAAATCCCTGCACGCCCTGGGCATTTTCGCCGGCGGCGATGGGCGTGCCGCAGGCCCGCACCCGGGCCAGTCCGGCCAGATCGTCCGGCGGCCAGACCGGTTCCTCCAGCCAGGCCAGGCCCAGTTCATTGAGGGCCTGCGCCCGCCGGCAGGCTTCGTCCACCGGCCACGGGCAGTTTACGTCCACCATCAGCTGCGCGTCGTCCGGCAAGGCGTCGCGCGCCGCCGCGATGGCGGCATACTCGGTTTCATGCAGCTTGATGGCGCGAAAGCCGGCGCGGTAGGCGCGCAGGGCATGGGCGGCCACCTGCGACGGGTCGTTGTCATAGCTTACCAGGCTGGCGTACACGCCAATTTCCCCGCGTGCGGCGCCCAATAGCTGCCACAACGGTTTACCGGCCTGTTTGGCGCACAGATCCCATAAGGCGATATCCATCGCCGACAGCGCGAACTGGACCGGCCCGCTGCGGCCAAAGGCATGAAAAGCCCGCTGCGCGTGATCCATCAGTTGTCCTAAGCCCGCGGTCGTGCCGTCGAAGGACCGGCCGAGGAAAAATCGTCCCACCGGGCCGTCCAGCGCGGCGTAGGTCACGGGATTGGACAAATGACCAAACCCCTCGCCCCATCCCTGCAGACCGTCGTCCGTGGTCACACGCACCAATAATGTTTCCATGCGGGTCAGCTCGCGCGAGGCGGCATTATAGGCGTCATCCCCGCCGCCGCCCGTCTGGTCGCTGCTTCTGCCGGACGTGAACGGCATCGCCACGCGCATCACTTCAATCGCGGTAATCTTCATAACCTGTGCCTCTACGCGGTCGGTTTATTTGCCGGATATCGGCGTTAAGTTATTGGGATATAAGTCATTATAGTTAGCGGTTTTTGCGCCAACATTGGAAAACGGCACAGTGTTGCGCGTGGGGAAATGAAATTATTTGTGCAAATGAATAAGATGGTGAGAGGCCGGTCACGAAATTTCAATGCGGGATGCGCGGCGTGCCGGCGCGGGCGCGCCGGCGGCAATAAGCCCCGGGGGGGCGATTATTTATCGTTGCCCGAGGCTATCTGGGCGTTCTTGTTATCGCGTTCGGCCCGGCTGTCTTTGGCCGCCGCCCGGGCCTTTTCGGCCATGGCGTCCGTCTGCTCATCGGTCAATTCTTCTTCCGCCTCGAAAAGCTTACCCAGCCCCTGGCTGATGGTCACATCCTCGGGTTTCTGTCCTTCGCCGGCATTGGATTCGCCGGTTTTTACCGCATCGGTTTTAGGGTCGGTCATGGCGTTGTGCTCCATTCAAGAGATAAAAAGGTCTATACCGCTAAGCATAGACCTTTAATGGCGTTACCGACCCTTTCTATTACGCCGATAGACAGACACGGCGTGCTAATCGATGCGCGGCAGCCAGGCCGCGCCGCGAACCCCGCTGGAATCACCATGGCGGGCTTTGCGCACCGGCGTATCGCACTCGCCGCCGAATACCCATTGCGGCAATAGCGCCGGCAGCGTGGTATACAGCCGATCCACGTTGCTCATGCCGCCCCCCAGCACAATCACCCGCGGGTCCAGGGTATTAATCACGCCGGCCAGCGCCTTGGCCAGGCGGCGCTCATACTGCTGCAGCGCCAGTTCGGCGTCGCCGTCGCCGTCCCCGGCGCGCCGGGCGATTTCCGCGCCGCTCAGGGTCGCCCCGGCGGCGCGCCGGTAGGCGGTGGCAAAACCGGTGCCGGAGATAAAGGTTTCATTGCAGCCGGTTTTGCCGCAGTAACAGGGCACCTCGCGCTGGTATACCAATTCGGTCGCGTCGGGCCAGGGCAGCGGATTATGGCCCCACTCGCCGGCGATGCCGTTATGGCCGGCATATACCCGGCCGTTGACCGCCAGGCCCCCGCCGCAGCCGGTGCCGATGATCACCGCGAACACCATTTCCTCGCCGGCGCCGGCGCCGTCGGTGGCCTCGGATATCGCCAGGCAGTTGGCGTCGTTGGCAACCGTAATGGGACGCCCCAGCAGCGCGCCCAAATCCTCCTTGAACGGCCGGCCGTTAAGCCATACCGAATTGGCGTTCTTGACCTTGCCGGTCAGCCGGGACAGGGTGCCGGGAATGCCGATGCCGACGGAGCCCTGTTCGCCCACCGCCCGCTCCGCCCCCAGGATCAGATCGCGGATGGTGGCAAGCGTCGCCGCATAATCGTCGCGCGGCGTCGGCACCCGGTAACGGTACAGTTCGCCGCCCGCCGGATCCAGCGCGATAACCTCGGTCTTGGTGCCGCCTAAATCAATGCCAATATACATACGGATACCTTTGTTATGCCGATGTCTGTCACGGGTTGCGCTGCTTTAGCCGCTTGCCGAGCCAGGCAAACAGGCCGCGGCACACCACGATGACGATGATAATGCCGCCCCAGGTGGCGGTGATCATAAACGGATCCAGCCGCAGCAGGTTCAGGCCGCTGGAGATAAGCTGCAGGATAATCACCGCCAGCACCACGCCGGATACCCGGCCGAAACCGCCGAACGGACTGACTTTGCCCAGGAACGCCGCCAGCACCGCCACCAGCAGGTACGAATCCGCATAGCTGGCCTTGACCGAGTTCAGCTGGCCTATCATCACCAGCGCGGTCAGGGCGGCGAAACACGACGACAGCACATACTGGATCACCGTCACCTTGACGGTATTGACGTTGGAAAAGCGCGCGGCCACCGGATTGGAACCCATCATGTACAGGTTAAAACCAAACCGGGTCTTATTGAGGATCACCGAGGCGACGATGGCGGCGGCGGCAAACAGATACAGCGAGTTGGGCACGCCGAAACTCTGGCCATTGCCGATATTCACCAGCGCCGGCGGAAATCCGGTAATGGTATACCCCTTGGTAAAGACCACATTCAGGCCGGAAATCAAGGTCATGGTGCCCAGGGTCACCAGGATGTCCGGAATTTTCAGCAGGGCTATCAGCAAACCATTGACTACGCCCACCAGAATGCAGGCCAGCAGCCCCAGGAAAATGGCCAGCGCCACCATCTCGCCCGAGGCCAGCTTCATGCCGTTAACCGACACGGATTGCAAAAACAGGGCGATGACGATGCCGTTCAGGTTGGTGGTGGCGATAATCGACAGGTTAATGCCGCCGGACAACATGGAAATCATCATGCCCAGCGACAGAAATCCGACGATGGGCAGCTGATACGCCATGGAGCTGAAGTTCTGCAGGCTGAGGAATTTGTCGCCGTTCAAGGCATACATCACCATAAAGACCGCCGCCAGCACCACATACAGCGAGGCGTTTTCTTTCAGCGCCGGCGGCAGGCCCGCCGCCGCGCCCGGTAGTGTATTACTGTTGCCGACCGCTTTCATGATGGCTCCTTAAGTTCAACCAAAACCCGCACCCGCGAACGCCGTTGTTTGATGACCTGCAGCGCGTTAGCCGCTACGCTTACCAGGATCACCAGGCCGGTGAATACGTTGTAATAATAGGGAGAGACTTTCAGCAGGGTGAGGCTATTGCTGAGAATGGCGAACAACAGCACCCCGAGCAGCGTGCCCGGCACGGTGCCGCGCCCGCCGGTGACCGATGCCCCGCCCAATACCACGGCGGCGATGACCTGCAGTTCCGACCCGACGATGGAGTTGGGGATCACCGTTTGCACAATCGACACCTGGACGATACTGGCAAAACCGGAAATGGCCCCCACCAGGGTATAGATAAACAAGGTGGTTTTTTTCAGGTTGAATCCCACCCGTTCGGCGGAGAGCGCATTGCCGCCCACCGCGTACAGGCTGCGCCCCAGGATGGTATGGCGCAGGAAAAAATGCAGGGCGATCGCCAGCAAGAACCACAGGCAGGTGACAAAGCTGATGCCGTAAAGCGAGCCGTTGGCGGCATGCAGCGGGAAAATCTTTAATTCCGCCAGCCCAAGGAACGACGGCGGAATATCGTAAATCAGGTCGCCCTGGGTCACGACATACAATAAGCCGTAGAACAGGCTGTTGGTGGCGATGGTGACGATAATGGCGGTAATCTTGAAATAATAAATTATGACGCCGTTTAATAAACCCATGGCCGCGCCGATAATCATGCTGCAAAAAATCGCCAGGTAAATATTGTCCAGATTGGCCTGCAAAAACCAATACACCACGGCGTACTGCGCCACCTGGGCGATGGCGGTAAACGACACGTCGAAACCGCCGGAGAGCAGCACCAGCAGCACCCCGAGGGCGAAGATCCCCAGCACCGTATAGGATTTAAGCAGGCTGGCGATATTGTCCAATGACAGGAAGGCCGGATTGATCAGGGCGATGGCGATGGAAAATACGATAATCAGTATTAACAGCACTGCTTCACGCGCTTTAAAAAGTTTAACAAAAGCCATAATAAGACCACCTCTTGATATCAGGCACTTTCCATCTCCTGCTGCAACGCCTCGTTGTCGACGGCATCGGTCGCGTATTCCTTACCGAAACGCCCCCGGGTCATCATGATGATGCGATCGCAATTCGCCAGCAGCTCCGGCAGTTCGTCGGAAATAAACACGATGCCCATACCCGCCGCCGCTTTTTCTTTTACCGTCTGGTAGATATAACTTTTAGCGCCGACGTCGATGCCCACCGTCGGGCTGTCGAGGATAAAGATGCGCGGATTGGTCGCCAGCCATTTGGCCAGCACCACTTTTTGCTGATTGCCGCCCGACAGCATGCGGATCTCTTTATCCATGCCGCCGTATTTCACCTGCATGCCCTGGAGCAATCCCCTTACCGCGGCGCGCATTTTGCGGCTGTTAATCAGTTTCAGCGGATTAAGGTAATCCTTCAGCGAGCAGATGGCGGTATTGGCGGCAATGCTTTGCTCCATGATAAGCCCCTGCGCGAGCCGGTCCTCCGGCACATAGGCAATGCCGTTGGCCACGGCGGCGCTGATGTCGCCGATGCGCACCGGACGGTTATCAATCAGTATTTGCCCCTCCTGGGCCGGCTCCACGCCGAACAGCGCCAGCGCCAGCTCGGTGCGCCCCGCGCCCAGCAGGCCGGCGATACCCAGCACCTCGCCCTGGTGTAAATCGAAACTGATATCCTGGAAACTGTTTTTCTTGCTGAGCCCGCGCACGCTCAGCAGCACGTTCTGCGTGGCATGGGAGACGCGCGGCGGATAGGTCAGTTCATACCCCAGCATCAGCTCTTCAATCCGCGCGGTGGTCAGCGCGTGGGCGGCGACGGTATCGATCAGCCGCCCGTCGCGCATGACGGTAATGCGATCGCAGATTTCCAGCAGTTCGTTCAGCTTATGGCTGATAAAAATAAACGAGATGCCCCGGGAGCGCAGGCGGTTGAGAAGGGTAAACAGATGTTTGATTTCGGTGCGCGTCAGGGCGGTGGTCGGCTCATCAAGGATAATCAGCCGCGAGTCGTTGATCAGCGCCCGGGCGATGGCCACCAATTGCTGTTTGGCAATGGGCAAATCCTCCACCAGGGCATCCAGGTCCAGGCTGACGCCCAACTGCCCGATAATGGCCTTCACCTGCTCCTGATAGGCGCTGGAAAACACCCAGGGTTTCTGGTCGTTGATCATCTGGCTGATGTAGATATTTTCCATTACCGTCAGGTTGGGAAATAACGACAGATCCTGGTAGATAATGCCGATACCCTGTTTTACCGCCTCGATGGCGGAATATTTTTCGATGCGCCGGCCGTTGATGCGCAGCAAACCGCGATCGTAGGCCAGGACCCCGGCGACAATCTTCATCAGGGTCGACTTACCGCAGCCGTTCTCCCCCACTAAACCGTGAATTTCCCCGACGTTAATGTCAAAACTGACATCATTGAGGGCGGTGACCCCGTCAAATGTCTTGGTAACATGTTCAACGGCAAGAAATTCCATGTCGTATTCCTCAGGCGTAACGGCGTGGTTCCCGGTCAGGGGCGCCACGCCTGGAGTGGCTATGATTAGAAATCGTACTGGCTGTAGTTTTCCTTGGTGACCGTCAGCGGCTTATCAAAAATGATATTTTTGCCGTCGACAACCGGCTTGCCGATGCCGGGGATTTCCAGGCCGTTCTTGATTTGATCGCGTTTGCCGTCAAGGATCATCTTGGCGATATAGGTCATGGAATAGGCGGCATCGCCCGGGCTCCAGAGCACGGAGGTGGTAATGGAACCGTCCTTGAGGAACGAGGCGCTTTCCTTGGGCGAAGTGGTGCCCATCACGGTCAGCTTGCCTACCAGTCCCTTTTCGCGCAGCGCCTGGGCGGCACCCGGCGCGCCCTGGCTGCCGAAGGAGATCACGCCTTTTAAATCCGGATAGGTCGACAGCAGTTCCAGCGTTTTTTGGCGCGAGGCGTTACGGTCCTCGCTGACCGGGAAACGGTCGGCAATAAGCTTCAGGTTCGGGTATTTTTCCTTGGCCTCCTTGATGGCGGCGTCCGCCCAGATATTATGGGCCGGCACGGTAAGCGAGCCGACAAAAATGGCATATTCCCCGCCGTCTTTAGCGTGCTGGGCAAATTGATCCATCATATATTTGCCGAACTTTTCATTTTCAATCATTTCCACATCGTAATCGGCATTGGGCTGATTCACCGATTCATGGGTAATCACCACGATGCCCTTTTCATGGGCGCGGGCAAATACCGGCTCGCAGGAGCTGGCGTTGTTCGGCACCACCAGCAGCGCATTAACGCCCTGGCTTATCGAATCCTCGATAATACGCACCTGCTGCGCCTCATCCGGCGACGCGGGCGCCTGCTGATAGACCTTGACATCAAAATCCTTACCGGCTTTTTTCAGCCCTTTTTCATAATCGTTAAACCAGGCGGAGCGTAATTTCGGGATGCCCACCATGGTTAATTCCTTGTCGGCGGCGCCGCTGATGCTGGGCAACAGGCTGACGGACGCGCCCAACAGCATGCAGAGCGCCATTGCATTGATCTTTTTCATGGTTTTTCCTTATCGCTGACTAAGCTTTATCAGGCGGGATAACGGCTTTCGGGTTGCGGGATAGCGCCGGCATTGCCTAATTCGATCACCGCGCCCTGAAACCGTTCTTCGGTATCAAGATAATAAAAAACATCGTCACCTATATTGCCGCTTTGCACCACCTGGTAGCCGCGCGCCGCATAACGCGCAATCGCCTGGTCGCAATCCTGGAAATACAGCTTCATGTGGTGCAGGCCGTAGCCGTGCTTTTCAATATATTCGTCATAGATGCTATAACCGCTGACCGGCTGCATTAATTCCATTTGAATTCCATTAACCCAGCACACGGCTATTTTATAAATATGCTCCGCCGGTTTGCCGCGATAGAGGGAATGGCGAATATTGTGCGGACCATAGGTATACACATCCCAGGGGCCGATATCGCATACTTGATAATAATGCGCCATGGCGTCATCCAGGTTTTCCACCAGATGCGCTATTTGAATAATGTCACCGTCTTTCATCGTGGAACCTTTTTGAATAAGGGTAAGGGTCTCAGGCAAATTTTTGCGGCAAGCCTTCCAGATTGGTATGGCGTGTTTTCATCTCGTCGAGGGAAATACCGGTTTTTTCAATCAACAGCATGGTAATGATATCGACAAACAGAAACAGCGATTGCTCCAGCAGCGAGGACATCGGCTGGATTGACGGCACTTCCTGGTCGCCGCCGAAAATCTGCCCCGGCACGCGCACGGTCAGATCGGCATAGCCGCCGTGTTCGTTTTCCGGATGGGCGGTAAGCAGCGCCACCCGGGCGCCGGCCTCCTTGGCCAGTTTTATCACGTTCAGCTCGACATTGGTGACCGCGCAATGGCCGATCAGCAAGTCGCCCGCGCCAAGACAGGGCGTGGTGGTGTCGTAGACCACATAGCTGTCGAACCCCATATGTTTCAGGCGCATGGCGAACGCGCGCACCGAGAGTTGCATTCGCCCCATGGCATAGAGTTGAATGGTCTTTGCTTTACAAATTTCATCCATCAATTGGCTTATTTCAGCTTCATCCACGGCCAGCAGGGTGGCTTTGTTTTCCGCTATCACCTGTTCTACCAGGCCTTTGTAGGTATACATCGGCAATTCCTCACTTTTATCATCGTCGGCGGGAGGCACAATATAATTTACATGTTAGCTGATATGTAAAATTAATTAGCCAACATATGCATACAACATACGATAAATTTTTGGCATATCTATCGATATTGATCACATTTTTTACGCCTAAATGTTAAATATTATGATGAAATGTGCAGTTAAGTGATAAGGATCACATTACTATTGCGCGATATTCCGTTACCTGCCTGTTGACATCCTGTCCCCCAGCAGGAGCGCTATGACGCCGGCAGCAAACCGCGACCTGGCGCGGCGCGCTTCGCATCCGCGCCGGCTACGGCATTGGCGGCGACATAAAGATTGAACAAAAATGCCGCCCGGCCGGGGCGGCGAAAAAAACCGGAAAAAAATCTCGATTTAGCGCGCTGCTCGTGGGTTTATTTATCGCTGAAACAGGATAATCGGCCGCTAAACATAGGCGCTATCGCCGTATTTATCAGCCGAATAACCCGCTTGATTTTACAACTTTTATCATTTATGGTGTTTTGCAACATTACGCGACGCATGTTGTACAGTAGCTGTAATAATCCAGCGGTCCTCACTCATTTCTTTTGGATAATTAATTTCAGCATGGGCAAAAGAATCATCATGGCGAAAAGAGGTAAACTGGATAGCGTTTTTTTGAATATCGAACAGCGCATTCGCGACAATATTTACCAGGAAGGCCAGCGTCTGCCGTCGGAATCGGTATTATGCGATGAATTCTCGGTATCGCGCCCCACCGTCTCCAAGGCGCTGTCCAAACTGCGGGAACTGGGGCTTATCAGCAGCACCCAGGGGTCCGGCCATTATGTCTGCGCGCGGCAGCAGCCGGCGGCGGCGGCGCAGGGAGAACTGACCCTCGGCATCCTCTCGCCGCGCATGGAAGCCAATGAAAGCGGCTTCCTGTTCGAGCAGATCTTTAAGTCCATTGCATCGCTCTCCCAGCAGTTCAATTTCTCCCTGGTCTGGAACGGCATCGTCACCATGGGCATCGACGCCAGCAAGCAGAAAATAATCCAGACCATTGAAAACATCATCGATCGCTACATTAAAAATAATGTTCATGGGATATTTTTTATACCGATAGAGTTCCATCCCTTCGCCGATGAAATTAACCAGATGATCCTGCAAAAACTTTCTTTGTTCAATATCAGAGTCATCCTGGTTGACAGCGATTTCAAAGCCTATCCCAATAAGTGCGCCTACGATCTGGTGGGCATTGATAATATTGCCGCCGGTTTTGAAGTCACCCGCCATTTATTAAAAAACGCGACCCGTCGCGTTGATTTTTTATGTGAAAACTATTCGGCGCATACCGTTTCAATGCGCATCATGGGCTATAAGCTGGCGCTGCTGGACGCCGGCATCCAGGCGCAGGAAGGCTGGGTGCACAAGGGTCTGGCGGGGGATAAGGACTTTATTAACGGCGTTCTCGACGGCGGCGCCACGAATATTGTCTGCGCCAATGATTTTACCGCCATGAAATTATTATCCACCTGCGGCCAGATAGGTCGCCAGGTTAATGTCGTCGGCTTTGACGATAATGAATACTCCGCCCTGCTCGGTATTCCGCTGACCACCTATAAACAGCCCTTTGGCGATATTGCCAGGAACGCCATATTCCTAATGCTTAACCGGCTGCAGTTTCCCCAGGACGCGCCGCGCCATCTGCAGCTGCGCGGCGAGATGATCATCCGCTCGTCCTGCGGCACGCGCCGCGACCCCGCTTGAGATACATTTCTTCATAGTTCCACGGGCCGTGCGCCGGGCATGGCCGCCATCCCACGCTAGACTTGAGGTAGAGCCATTCCGTAGAACCTACTCCGAAGGAGCAATGACATGGAAAATACGACCTCGCAGGTTTCCGCCCCCGACGCCGCCGAACTGGCGCTGATCGACCGCTACTGGCGGGCGGCGAATTACCTGTCGGTGGGCCAGATCTACCTGATGGATAACCCCCTGCTGCGCCGGCCGCTGTTGCCGGACCATATCAAGCCGCGCCTGCTCGGCCACTGGGGCACCACTCCCGGCCTTAATTTCATCTATGCACACCTGAACCGGGTTATCCGCGCCCGCGACCTGGATATGATTTATATCTGCGGGCCGGGGCACGGCGGCCCCGGCATGGTGGCCAATACCTGGCTGGAAGGCACCTACAGCGAGATTTATCCGGATATTTCCGACGATGCCGAAGGCATGCGCAAACTGTTTCGCCAGTTTTCCTTTCCCGGCGGCATTCCGAGCCATGCGGCGGCGGAAACGCCGGGTTCCATTAACGAAGGCGGCGAGCTGGGCTATGCCCTGGTCCATGCCTACGGCGCCGTGTTCGATAATCCCGATCTGATCGCCGCCTGCGTTATCGGCGACGGCGAGGCCGAAACCGGGCCGATGGCCGCCAGCTGGCATTCCAATAAATTTATCAACCCCGCCCGCGACGGCGCGGTGCTGCCTATCCTGCATCTTAATGGCTATAAAATCGCCAATCCTACCCTGCTCGGGCGCAGCAGCGATGACGATTTGCGTCAGCTGTTCCAGGGCTACGGCTACCGGCCGATTTTTGTCGCAGGCCATGAGCCGGCCAAAATGCATCAGCTGATGGCCGCCGCGTTCGACCAGGCGTTCGATGAGATCCGCGCCATCCAAAACGACGCGCTCACCGGCAACGCCGCGCCGCAATCGCTCCCCCGCTGGCCGATGATTATCCTGCGCAGCCCCAAGGGCTGGACCGGGCCGAGAGAGGTGGACGGCAAAAAGGTCGAGGGCTTCTGGCGCGCCCATCAGGTGCCGGTGGCGGGCTGTCGCGAGGACGAGGGCCACCGGCAGATCCTGGAACACTGGCTGCGCAGCTATAACCCGGACGATTTGTTCGACGGCAACGGCCGTTTGCTGCCGGAACTGCGCAAACTGGCGCCGGAGGGCGGCAGGCGCATGGGCGCCAATCCCAATGCCAACGGCGGTCTGCTGCGTAAGGCGCTGAAGGCGCCGGCAATCCAGGATTATGCGGTGGCCAGCAAGAAACGGGGGGATATCCAGGCCGAAGCCACCAAAATATTCGGCGAGTACCTGCGCGATATCTTCCGGCTCAATGCGGATAATGCCAACTTTCGCCTGTTCGGCCCCGACGAAACCGCCTCCAATCGTTTAAGCAGCGTGTTCGAGGCCACTAACCGGGTCTGGATGGAGGAAACCAAAGCTTACGACGAGCAGCTGTCCCAGGACGGTCGGGTGATGGAGGTGCTGAGCGAGCATCTGTGCCAGGGCTGGCTGGAAGGCTACCTGCTCACCGGCCGCCACGGGCTGTTTTCCTGTTATGAAGCCTTTATCCATATTGTCGATTCCATGTTCAATCAGCACGCCAAATGGCTCAAGGTGTCGCGCGCCCTGCCCTGGCGCAAGCCCGTTTCCTCGCTCAATTACCTGCTGTCTTCGCACGTCTGGCGCCAGGATCATAACGGCTATAGCCATCAGGATCCGGGTTTTGTCGATCTGGTCGCCAATAAAAAGGCTGATATCGTGCGCATCTATTTCCCGCCGGACGCCAATACGCTGCTGTGGGTCGGCGATCATTGCCTGAAAACCTACGATCGCATTAATGTGATCGTGGCCGGCAAGCAGCCCGCGCCGCAGTGGCTGTCTATGGACGAGGCGGTGACACACTGCGAGGCCGGTCTGGGCATCTGGGACTGGGCCGGCAACGAGGACGGCACCACCGCCCCCGATGTGGTGATGGCCTGCGCCGGCGACGTGCCCACCATGGAAACGCTGGCCGCCGTCGAGCTGTTGCGCCGGCACGTGCCGGAGCTGCGCATCCGGGTCGTCAACGTGGTGGATCTGCTGGCGCTGGAGTCCGAGACACAGCATCCGCACGGCCACAGCGATGAATTTTTCGATAGGCTTTTTACCCCCGACCGGCCGGTGATTTTTGCCTATCACGGTTATCCGTTCCTGATCCACCGCCTCACCTATAAGCGGAAAAATCACGCCAATATCCATGTGCACGGCTTTATGGAGGAAGGCACCACCACCACGCCGTTCGATATGACCGTGCTGAATAAACTTGATCGTTTCCATCTGGCCATGGCGGCGATCAAACGCATTCCCGGACTGAAGGATTCCGCCAAGGCCGCCGCCGCCATCGATTTTTTCAAGGCCAGGCTGGATGAACATTATCATTATGTGCGCGAGCACGGCGACGATCTGCCCGACGTCAAGGAGTGGAAGTGGCAAAAAATCAGCTAAGGCGCACGTCCAGATGACGCTGGGTGCGCAGACCCGGCTAAAGGACGCTATCCCGCGCTATCTTTCAGCGAGCAATCACCCTGCATCAAGGTGATAGGGGTTTTCCCGCGGGATACCTATCCGGTGACATGGACGTTAACCACCCGTGGATGTAAAAAGCCTGAAGGGGCACAGAGAGGATGCGGAAGATAAGAGTATGGGCGATGGGAAAATGATACTGATGAACCCTGATCGCTGATTTGTTGGCTTGGCGTCTACAAATGCCCGCCCAGGCGCCTGAAGAAAGGGCGATTTGCTCTTTTAATCCTTTTTTTTGTGCGTCATTTATTGATTCCCATAATTTAATTGTTCTCCGGTATCATAGGCACAAAAAAATTTAAATAAATCAACAGCCGCTCAGAACAGAAACTTTCCGGTGAAGATGCGGCTATCACCTTAATAGCACGACGATAATAGCCACGCTGCGCACCCGGCAAATTCAGCGCCCCCAAAACCCGTTTTGGAGGCGCAATGACTACCTTAACCCTGTCATCACTTAATCAATCCGCCCTATTACGACACGACGGTCATTTAGAGGGTATCAGCAGTTTTTACCAAAGTGCTTTTCATCTCATCGGTGCGGGTAACGCGTTGTTTTCCCCGATGCTAACTAAGAGCTGCGGCCGCCGCCATGGCTGTGTTGACCGCCTTTCTTGCCTGCTTCCGAGGCTTTTTCAGGATCGTTCTTAAAGTTGCCGCCACTCTGCTGACCGCCTTTTTTACCCGCGTCGGACGCTTTCTGTTTATCTTCGGCGAAGTTGCCGGAACCGCCACGATGTTCAGCCATGTTAACCTCCAATTGCAGATGATATCATCAAGCCGTTAGATATTACCCATCTTATTAATACTACTCATTTAACGGGCTTGAACTGTTTATTGATGACTATTTATTACACGTGACTCATCATCAATGGAATTAATGTTAGGCAAGGTTCTCTAAAAGAGCAAATACGGCATTTAGGTGAAAATGACCCTCATAATGAATTTCAACATACTGAAAAAGATGTATTTTTTGCATTTATGTTTTATGGGATTATTTATTAACATAATAGAAATGGTGATTTTTATTAATTAAATCAACAACAAATTACCACTCAAAAATTTATAAAAATATTTATACACACCTGATAAAAATAATAAACGAGGCGGTATAACATATTGATTTTTTGGTCGGTATATCCGTTCTACGCCGTAATAAGCATTATTACCGGAAATATAACAAGGTACGCAAAGGAACATTCCCGCCGCTAAGGGACAATCCCATGCGCAATTAACCGCAGCCGCCGTCCCGCCCGCCATGGTATGCGCGGCCGACCCGCGCGGCTCAGGCCGACGGTCCCTGCCCCACCGAATGGCGGATGCGCAGCTCGGTGGAGAATTCACTTGGGCAGGGCGCGTCCGGGAGGGCACCGATGCGCTGCAACAGCAGGGTGGCGGCGGCGCGGCCCATGGCATTTCCCGGCTGGCGTACCGTGGTAAGTGCGGGACTGAGCAGCCGCGCCGCGGGGATATCATCAAAGCCGGTGACGCTGATGTGTTCCGGCACGGCGATACCACGCTCACGGCAACGGCGTATAAAGCCTATGGCTATCAGATCGTTGGCGCACAGCACCGCCGTAGGGCGCTCCGTCGCCGGCAGATTGATAATCGTATCCGCCGCCCGGCTGCCGGACGCCTCGGTATAGTCGCCGCTTAATACCGGCACCGAGTCCGGCATAATATCGGCGGCGGCAAATGCCTCGCGAAATCCGGCCAGGCGCTGTTCGCTGGTCCACAATCCGCGCGGCCCGCCGAGGACGGCCAGCCGCCGATGCCCGCGCCCCAGGACATATTGCGCCATGGCGCGCGCGCCCAGCAGGTTTTGCGCACTGATAAAAGGCGCGTCGATCCCCGGCAGGCATTCATCGACAAATACCACCGCGCCTTGCTGCGCCAGCCTCATCAGCGAGGGGCTGGGCAGACCGGTGCCGGACAGGTAGATCACCCCGTTCAGGCGCTGGGTACGCAACACCTGTGCGTAATACTCCTCGCGCTGCGTATCAGCCCAGGTCATGCACAGCACCAGCAGGCAATCAAGGTGGTCAAGCACGCCCTGGATGCCTTCGGCCACGTCGGCGAAAAACGCATTGCCCAGATCCGGCACGATAAAACCAATGGAGGAAATACGCTGGTGTTTCAGGCTGCGCGCGGCGTTGTTGGGTTCAAAATTCAGCTCGGCAATGCAGCGCAGCACGTGCGCGCGCGTATCCGCGGCCACCGGCCGCGCGCTGTTGTTAAGCACCGCGCTGACGGTACCGATGGAAACATTGGCTAAACGCGCCACGTCGCGAATCGTAGGCCGTACCGGCCTGCCAGGCTTTACGCTATCATCGGTCATCAGGCGTCCTGTGCGGGATTAAACTAACGGCGCCAGTAGCGCCGCGACCAGCGCCTGGCGGTCGACGAGGAGCGCCACGGCGTAACCAGATATTCCAGCAGGATAACCAGCAGAAAGCTCAAGACCCCCAGCAAGGCCAGAAAACCGATGGCGGAAAACGTGCCGGCGGTATTAAGCCTTGAGTTAGCCTGCAGCAGATAAGCGCCCAGGCCGCCGCTGGTGGACGCGGTCCACTCGCCGATAACCGCCCCGGTGACGCTGAAGGTGGCGGACAGCTTCAGGGCGGAAAACAGCGGCGTATAGGTGGCCGGCAGCTTAACGTAGCGGAAGATGCTCAGGCGGGAACCGCCCATGGACCGTACCAGATTAAGCATATCCTTATCCACGGAGTTCAGCCCGTCGAGCACGTTGACCACCACCGGAAAAAAAACCACCAGCGCCACAATCACCAGTTTCGGCGCCAGGCCGAAGCCCAGCCAGATCGTCAGCGCGGCGGAAATCGCGATAACCGGCACCGCCTGGCTGGCGATCAAAATTGGATACAGCACGCTTTTCACGCCGGGGATCGCATCCATCAGCACGGCAAAGACGAATCCGGCGCCGGCGCCCAGGACAAACCCCAGCAAAAAGGTGGTGAAGGTGGCCTGGAACCCGATCCAGAGCACCGACCAGTCCGATAAGGCGTGCTGCCAGGTGAGCTGCGGCGAGGGCAGGACATACGCGGGAATCTGATAATAACGCACCGCCGTGTCCCAGACCGCCAGCACCAGCAGCAGTGCCACGAGCGGGCCGCCCAGCGGCAATAACAGCTTACGGATGTTGATCATGGATAAGCGCTTCCTGTGCCGGTTGTTCAGTGTAAATCAGATCCAGGATGTGTTGTTTCAACTGGGTGAATGCGGGGCTGGTAAGGCAGGACAGCGGACGCGGACGCGGGATATCCACGCTGAAAATCTGCTGGACACGGCCGGGACGGGGCGTCATCACCACGACCCGGTCCGCCATAAAAATCGCCTCGTCGATATCATGGGTAACAAACACCACGGTGCGGTGCTGCTCCGCCCAGACCGTCAGCAGCCATTGCTGCATCGCCAGGCGGGTCTGGGAATCCAGCGCGCCGAACGGCTCGTCGAGCAGCATCACGTCATGCCGCATCGCCAGGGTGCGCATCAGCGCCACCCGCTGGCGCATGCCGCCGGACAACGCCGCCGGATAGTGATTGATGAATTCGCCCAGGCCATAGCGCTCCGCCAGGGCCACCCCCGCCGCGCGCTGCTCCCGCGTCGCGCCTCCTTTAAGGATGGCGCCCAAGACGATATTGTCGATAACCGTCATCCAGGGCAGCAGCAGGTCTTTTTGCAGCATATAGCCGACATGGCCGCTGCGGCCGGTAACATCGTCGCCGTCTATCAGGATCTTACCGCTGTCAGGTGTCAGTACGCCGGACACCAGATTGAACAACGTGCTTTTACCGCAGCCGGACGGGCCGACCACGCAGACAAACTCGCCCGCGCGTACGTCCAGATCGGTGGGCGCCAGGGCGGTCATCGCGCCGAAGCGCCGCGTAACCTGTTGAATCGATAACTTGGGAACTGTCATGACGTTGCCTCTGGGCTATCCCTTCGCGGATAGCGCACTATAGAATCTGTTCGGTTTCCGTTACAAAACCTCGCATCGCTCACGGCCGAACCAGACCACGTCCTCGACCTTGACCGCTACGTCGCCGCGCCGGGCAAAGGGTTCCACAGCCCAGGCTCCCCACATGGGCGTGTCGTTGCCGGCATCGATAAAACCCAGGGTATAGGCGGCGCCGGCCGTCAGGGAATGGCCAATATTACCCAGCAAATCCAGCAGGATAAAGCCTTCCCGCGTCAGGCGTTGGTGACTCAGGCCGAACAGCTCTGCGGCCGGCATGCCGGGCCGGCATAACGCCAGGGTATCGCGGTGGATATGTTCCAGCGCCCGCAGCGCGTCCACCGCCTCGGGATAATCGCCTACGACGCGACAGCGGGTGCAGTCGCCCCAGAAGCCCTCGGCGGTAATGGGATGCACATCCACCATCAGTACGTCGCGCGCCGCCGCGGCCTGCGCGCCCGGTCCCTGGGTCGGGAAACAGACTTTGGCGTTCTCGCCCAGGCCGACGTTGGTAATGGTCCAGATGCCCGCCGCGCCCTGATCGCGCAGATAGGCATGTATGGTTTCCTCCACGGCGGACTCCGATACGCCCGGCCGGACCGCGGCCAGGCCCGCCTGGGCGGCCGCTTTCGCCAAAAGTTGCGCCTGGCGCAGCCCGGCCGGGGCCTCAAGGGCGATATCCGGCCCGGGACGATAGGTCCAGAGGGGTTTCATCGGCGGTGGCGATAAAGGCATGATAGCGGCATCCTGTTAGCAAACATGACCGGCATGGAAATATGGCGGCGTCGGGGGAACATGGCAATATCCGGGCGTGGATCCCCGGTGCACTGATTATAGCCTCCCGTGTTCATCATCAATACACCGGCGGGAGAATGATCAATGTTTAGCGATTCAATCCATATTGAAACGGTTCAATCTTTATATGTCAATATCGTTTTATAAATAAATTTATGCTTGATATAACATGATAAAAATGACAATTTTATTAATTGAAACGGTTCAACTTCTCTTAAATGCTGCGCTAAAAAGGGGCGGGCCGCACAAAAATGATCCATGCCTGTGGAGGGTAATAACATGAGTCGGAAACAGATATTATTAGTGGGAGAGACATGGGTGTCGTCAGCGACCCATTTCAAGGGATTTGATCAGTTCGGCAGCGTCACCTTTCATTCGGGCGCCAAGGCGATCATCGCGGCGCTGGCCGGTACGGAATTTGCCCTGACCCATATGCCGGCGCACGTGGCGGTGGAGGAATTCCCTTTTACCGGGCAAGAGCTTAGCCGTTATGACGCCATCCTGCTGTCGGATATCGGCGCCAACTCGCTGCTGCTGCATCCGGATGTCTGGCTGCACGGTAAAACGGTGGCCAATCGTCTTGACGTACTGCGCGACTGGACTGCCGCCGGCGGTGCCCTGGCCATGTTCGGCGGCTACCTGAGCTTCCAGGGCATCGACGGCAAGGCGCGCTGGCACCGCACCGCCGTGGAGCAGGCGCTGCCGGTGGAATGCCTGCCTTATGACGACCGCATCGAGGTGCCGCAGGGGTTCCGTCCGGTTATCGACCCGCGAAAGCAGGGACATGCGCTATTTAACAATATTACCGGCGATTGGCCGCTGCTGCTGGGCGCCAACGAGGTGGTGCCCAAGGACGGCAGCGATGTGTTGGCGCGCCTGCCGGATGAGCTGGGCGGACACCCGCTGCTGGTGACCGGTGCCCACGGGCGCGGGCGCACGCTGGTCTGGACCTCGGATATCAGCCCCCATTGGCTGCCGCAGAATTTTATCGACTGGCCCGGTTATAAACAGCTGTTGCTCAACATGCTGGGCTGGCTGACCACCCGTTAATCCGCCGATTAGCAGGGATCCTCGTTACCGACATTATCCTCCGGAGGCCGCCATGGCGCCTAAACCGAATGAAGCCTTAGTCACCGTAGCCTGCTTGCAAATGGAGCCGGTTTTTGGCGAGACCGCGCGCAACGTCAACACCTCCATCGCCATGATCGAACAGGCGGCGGCGCGGGGGGCGAATCTGATGGTGTTGCCCGAGCTGTGCAATACCGGCTATGTGTTCGCCACCCGCGACGAAGCCTTCGCGCTGGGAGAAGCGCTGCCAGACGGCCCTTCCTGCCGCGCCTGGATCGACTGCGCCCGCAGGCTGGGGGTGTATATTGTCGCCGGCATCACCGAGCGCGAGGGCGAACTGCTGTATAACGCCGCCGCTATCATCGGGCCGGAAGGGTTTATCGGCCGCTACCGCAAAGTGCATCTGTGGGGGGATGAAGCTATTTATTTCGCGCCGGGCAACCTAGGTTTCCCGGTATTCAAAACCCGCATCGGCACCCTGGGGTGCCATATCTGTTATGACTGCTGGTTTCCGGAAAGCTTCCGCCTGGCGGCATTGCAGGGTGCCGAGATTGTCTGCGTCCCCACCAATTGGGTGCCGATCCCGGGCCAGGATCCCAACCGCGAGGCCATGGCCAATATCATCTGCATGGCGGCGGCGCATACCAATTCGGTATTTGTAGCGGCGGCGGATCGGGTAGGCGTGGAACGCCATCAGCCTTTTATCGGCCAGAGCCTGATTGTCGGCTATACCGGCTGGCCGGTGGCGGGACCGGCCAGCGCCACGGATACCGATATCATCATGGCGACCATTAACCTGGCCGATGCCAAACGTCATCGCAACTGGAACGCCTTTAACCAGGTGCTGCGCGACCGCCGCACCGATGTGTATGATCAGATGCTCGGAACGTCCCATCAACCGGGCAATTTTTAGCCGCGGCGGCGGGTCATATCAAAGTCCTATGGCCCGCCTCCTACGCCGGCAGATAAATGTGATATAACTCTCTTTCGGGCTTCTCAAGCTATGCTAACGTCAATTAGTCATTATTTAGGATTAATTTAGCTATCAATGAGAAGATTCCAAATAAAAATTTAATCAATTAGTCCTAATTAAGGATTATATGTCGCGCTGGGCGGTCACGCTGCCTCGTTGCGCTAACCCCACCCGCTACCGGAGTGAGCTATGAACGGAACAGATTATGTGGTCATGGCGCTGTATGCGCTGATGATTGTGGCGATCACGCTTTGGGCCATGCGCAAAGTGGGCAGCACCAAGGACTTTTTTGCCGCCGGCGGTAAAATGCCCTGGTGGCTTTCCGGCATTTCACATCATATGTCGGGTTATAGCGCGGCGGTGTTCGTGGCTTACGCCGCGGTGGCCTACAGCTATGGCATCACCATTTATTTCTGGTGGGCGCTGCCCATTTCCATTGCGGTGTTTATCGGCTCGTTTATTTTCGCCCCGCGCTGGGCGCGGCTGCGCATCCATATGCATATCGAATCGCCGATGGAATATCTCGCCACGCGCTACAATGTGCCGACGCAACAGCTGCTGGCCTGGAGCGGCGTGCTGCTGAAAACCTTTGATGTCGGCGCCAAGTGGGCGGCCATCGCCATTATCATTAATGTCTTCACCGGGCTCGCGCCGGTATACGGCATCGCGATATCCGGCGCATTATGCCTGTTTTATACCGTGATGGGCGGGTTATGGGCCGATGCCTGCAACGACTTCGGCCAGTTTATCGTGCAGTTTATCGCGGCCATCGTGATGGTGGTGGCGGTGGCGGCCCATCTGGGCGGCGCGCACGAACTGCTCACCGTCTGGAACCAATTGCCGCCGGCCCATACCGATATTATCCGCGAGCCCTACACGCTCGGCTTTATGCTGGCCTATTTTGTCATCTATACCCTCAGCTACAACGGCGGCACCTGGAACCTGGCGCAGCGGTTTATCGCCTCGCCGCGCGGGCGGGACGCGCACAAGGCCGCCCTGCTGTCCTCGGTGTTGTACCTGGTATGGCCGCTGGTGCTGTTTTATCCCATGTGGGCGGCGCCGGTACTGTTCCCCCATATCGCCGATCCGACGCAATCCTACTCCATCATGGCGATGCAGCTCTTACCCAACGGCCTGATAGGTCTGGTGCTGGTGGCGATGTTTACCCATACCCTGTCGATGACCTCATCGGACTCCAACGCCATTACCGCCGTGGTCACGCGCGATATCCTGCCGGTTTTGTTTCCGCGCCGGTTCGGCAACGGCCAATCTTCCCTGGTGGTGGCGCGGGTAACCGTGGTGCTGTTTATCCTGACCACCCTGCTTATCGCGGTTAACGCCAGCCGGTTCGGCGGCGTGCTGACCCTGCTTATCGTCTGGTTCGGCGGCCTGGTCGGCCCCATCTCGATCCCCATGCTGCTCGGCCTGCTGCCCTGGTTCAGAAAATGCGGCCCGACGGCGGCCATCGCCTCATGGGCGGCCGGGGTGGCGGCATTTTTCGCGGTAAAATTCGTCGTGCCGGGCATGAGCACCACGCAAATCGTCGCCATCCCGGTCTTCACCTCGTTGATTGTCTATACGCTGGCGGGGATGTTGCGGCGTAGTCCGGTCAGCCCGCAGGTGGACATTCTGCTGGCCGCGTTAAACCAGGATCAGGGCACGGCGCAGGCTGCCGAACCCATCCACAACCTGCGTAAACCCGAATCCGGCCAAAACTAAGGAGCTTGGTATGTCATTGCCGCTACTGAACCGTCGGTGCGAGAATTTATCCGTCCAGGTGTTTGCCGATCGCCGGCAAATGGGACGCCACGCCGGCGAGGCCGCCGCCGCCTGCCTGCGTAACCGCCTGAGCGCCCAGGATAACGTCAGGATTATTTTTGCCGCCGCCCCTTCGCAAAATGAGTTCCTGGCCACCCTGGCGGCGGCCGGGGATATAGACTGGTCGCGGGTGACGGCGTTTCATATGGATGAATATATCGGCCTGCCCGCCGATTCACCGCAGCGCTTTAGCCACTATCTTAAGCGGCATCTGTTCGATATCGTCCGCCCCGGGCAAGTCCATCTGATCCCGACGGGCGACGCAGGCCGCGTGTGCCGCGAATATGCCGCGCTGATTAGCCGCGCGCCGGTGGATATGGTTTGCCTGGGGGTGGGAGAAAACGGCCATCTGGCGTTTAACGATCCGCCGGTGGCGGATTTTCACGATCCCGCCGTCATGAAAGTGGTGGCGCTGGACCCGGTCTGCCGCCAGCAGCAGGTCAACGACGGCTGCTTCGGCGAGATAAACGCGGTTCCCACCCACGCGCTGACCCTGACCATTCCCACCCTGATGGCGGCATCGCGCCTGTTTTGCATGGTGCCGGGCAGCAGCAAACGCGCGGCGGTGCGCGCCATGCTGGCGTTGCCGGTAACCACCGCCTGCCCCGCCACCGTTCTGCGTACCCACCCCGCTTGTTCACTGTTTACCGACGTAGACGCGTATGGAGAGCTAACGCATGGATAAGGTTTGTATCCGCGGCAGGGATTACCGGGAGTTAACCAGCATCGAGATCCACGCCGCCGGCGGGCTGATCCGTGAAATACGGCCGCTGCCGCAGGATGATAGCCTGCCCATCCTGGCGCCCGGTTTGGTGGATTTGCAGGTCAACGGTTATGCGGGGGTTGATTTTAACCGTTGCCCGATTGATGAACAGGCGGTACTGGAGGTCACCCGGGAATTATGGCGACAGGGCGTCACCACCTTCCTGCCCACGGTCATCACCAACGGCGATGAACAGATCGCCGGGATGGCGGCGGCGATTGCCAATGCCCGCCGGCGCTTTGCCCCGGTCGGGCAAAGCGTGGCCGGAATCCATCTGGAGGGGCCGTTTCTTTCTCCCGAGGACGGACCACGCGGCGCGCATGACAAACGTTTTGTCAAAGCACCGGACTGGACGCTGTTTCAACGCTTCCAGCGCGCGGCGCAGGGCGATATACGCCTGCTGACCCTGTCGCCCGAATGGCCGCAGGCCCCGGCATTTATCCGCCGCTGCGCGCAAGCCGGGGTGGTGGTCGCCTTAGGTCATACCGCCGCCGACGCGTTACAGATAGACGCGGCGGTCGAGGCCGGCGCCACGCTGTCCACCCATTTGGGCAACGGGGCGCATTTGCTGCTGCCGCGCCACCCCAACTATATCTGGGAGCAACTGGCGCAGGACCGGCTGTGGTGCGCCATGATTGGCGACGGCGAACATTTGCCGGCGTCGGTCATGAAGGTTTTTATGCGCGTCAAAGGTGAACGCGGCATCCTGGTGAGCGACGCCACCAGCCTGGCCGGCATGCCGCCCGGACGCTACCGGCTGCATATCGGCGGCGAGGTGATCCTGAGCGACACGGGGCGCCTGGCGATGGCCGATAACCCGCGGTTGCTGGCGGGATCGGCGCGCTCATTACTGTACGGGGTGAATAATCTGCTCCGCCTGGGCCTGGCCACGCGCCGCGAGGCGTGGGAGATGGCGTCGGTACGTCCCTCGGCGCTGCTTAACCTGCCGACGCGGCATGGTCTGGCGGTTGGCGCCCCGCTGGACGCAGTGGCGCTTGACGAAGACCGGCGCGGCGGATTGTCCGTGCTGGCCGTTTATCAGCGGGGAGAATGCGTCTGGCGGGATGAATAGGTTTTTCCGGGCATCAATGGTTATGCCATAATGCCCGCTGATATTCAGCCGGAGGTTAGGGTAAGCCAGCCTATGAAAGAGCCAGGAAAAGGACCCGCGCTGCTGCGCCAGTACAATGAAAAGCATGTCCTGTCTTTCTTGCGGCAACAGCGCGTCAGCTCGCGCCTGGATATTGCCCGCGCGCTGTCATTAAGCAAAAATACCATTTCGCTGATCGTGGATGATTTTATCGCCCGGGGCTACGTTGCCGAACTGGGCGTGGCCCAATCCAACGCCATCGGCCGCCCCAAAATCCATATTGCGCTGCTGCCGGATAAAATGAAGGCGGCGGGCATTATGGTCGAGCGCCAGCAATTGCACTGGGCGGTCTATGACTATTTTTCCGAGGTCATCGAGCAGCAAACGCTGGCTATCGATACCGTCGCCCCCGGCCCGGTATTGGCGGAAATCACGCGCGTCGTCCAATGGATGCACCGGCGTTATCCCGAACTTATCGGCATCGGCGTGGGCTTTCCCGGTATTATCGATCCGCTTGCCGGCGTGATGCACGTATCGTCGCATCTGGGCTGGCAACAGGTCGACCTCCTGGCGACCCTGGGCGAAACCGTGCCGATACCGGTCGGCGTGATGAATATCGTCAAGGCGGCGGCGCTGGTATCGCGCCAGCAAGGCACCCGGCAGCCGGGAGCCGAACCCAGTTTTTACCTGCGGATCGCCGAGGGCATCGGCGGCGCGCTGCTGACCGAACAGGGCGTTTATTATGGCGGCAGCTGGACCGCGGGCGAAGTCGGGCACCTGAACGTCGCCGCCGACGGGCCGCTTTGCACCTGCGGACAACGCGGCTGCCTGGAATCGTTAATCGCACTCAGGGCCATCAACGCGCAGCTGGATCAGCTGCAGCCGGGGCTGCAGTGGGCCAATCGCGCGGCGGCGCCGCAGATAGTGGAACAGGTTATCGGCCGGGCGGGCGAATTGCTCGGCAAGGCGCTCAGCCAGATTATCCATCTGGTCAACCCGCGCACCCTGCTTATCGACTGCGCCTATAATGCCTCGTCGCTGTTTACCGAACAGGTATTGGCCACGGCGCGCCGTACCACCCTCTCTTTTGCCTACGGCCATACGCAAATCCGCTTTCTCTCCCATAGCTATGACCCGGCCCAGGGACTGGCGCTGGCCATGATCCAACGCTTCGAGCGCATTAATTTGTAGCGGCGGTACGCGCCGCCGCAAAGCAACACCGGATTAACCGCCGGTGCGGCAAGGCAACGGGTTTAATGTTCATTGTTAATTGGTATAGCTTCAGTTATTTAAGATGCGGCAGTCAATATAATGGGGATGTATCAATTTTGTGATAGACCGGTACTTTAATAATCCCCAAAAATAATTAGCATATACTATTTATCAAATAAATAGCTGATGCGTTTTAATCGCTACAAAAGGTGGGATTCTTGATGAATGAAATACCCTCGTCCATTGGTTTTATTGGTGTCGTTAAACATCAGGATATCGAAGTATATAATAAAGCCAACGCCGGGCGGTCATTACTTAAAAAAAAGACGCCATGGAAAATACACTATTCACGCAAAGAGCTGCCAGCCCTTATCCCTATCCGTAAAAACGGCAGGCCGGCCACAGCCAGAGCGGAAAACGATTCTCAAGTCAATCGCCCCCCCGTCAAAAGGCATAGGATTAAAGGCAATACCTTCTCTGGCGGACTGGTGGCGATTAACAATCGCCAACCGCCAGATTCAGGCGCTCCGCCTCGCTATTGTCCTGCCGATAGCGCTCTGCGCGCAGGGCGTACCCTCCCTATAACTCCGCTGCAAACAAAAAACCAGGAGGATATCTGGCCGGTTAAGCAGGAATTAGAAACGATAAAAGAAAAATTAGCCAAGGAGATTTTACGCAATGGCCAATTACGCAGACTGATTCAGCTAGCAGATGAGGCGCAGGCACACAGACAAGAACATCATCTGCACGCCAGTGAGATTACGTCAGCACATTCCGCCACGCCTCATCAATGCCAGATATGCGCGCTTTGGGCTACCTACCATCAATTACTGACCGCAATGGAAACCGCAAAGGCGCAATCGGGCGTGCTTAACCTAGATCAGGACGGCCAACGCCAAAATAGCGACACCGTTCTTTTAACACTCGCATCCGTACTGCATCACCTCATCAGAGAAGACAGCGATAAACTGCTCGACGTTATCCGTTCCCTTGCCGGGGTTCGCATTGCGGGCCTACCTGACTCGCAGGAAACGGCAAACAAAACTGCAACCCGCCCCAGTCCGGATGTTGCAGCGCATCTCTATGAGGTCCTCACCATTAGCCCGTCATATCTGGAAAAAACATGGCAGATAAAAGACCATATCATTAAGCTGCTCGAAGAATTAAATAAGACGCTGGCGCAAAATACCGGTCTTCGCCGGCTAATGGGGAAGTCCCCGTTGACCGCCCACGCTGATGGCCACGTGCATACATTCACTCTCCAGGATGCCGATATGCAACATCCCGACAAATGCAATATTTGCGTGTTCTGGACGCATTACAATAATTTTTTCCAAGGATTGAAGCGCAATCCACAGCCTTGCACTTCCGCGACAGAATATCATGACCGCCATCGCGATTTAAACTCTGGGGTTTTTAAATTAACCCATACCCTGTTATCAATGCTGAAAAAGGATAATGATACCCTGCTCGACAGTCTGGCGCATCATGCGATAACCGCCGACAACCCAGGTGACCCGCCCATGAAAAACATTTCATGGGAGGACATTACAGCAGCCTTAACTATCGACCCGAAAGTGGTGATGGCCGGAAGCGACATGCCGCGCATTAACCCTGCTTTAGGCAAAATGCTGAATATAGAATCACAGATAAACCGTATAAAATCCGAATTCGCCGATATGCTGTCGCTCGATTTCCGGCTGCGCCAGCAGTTGGCGCAACATTCAGGTCCTGGAACACCCGCCATGCATTTTCATGTCAACGCATCAGAGACAATAGACTACAACACCGCTCATCAATGCTATTTTTGCCGGCTTTGCACGCTTTACAACCGTGAACTGTACCCTCCATCCCGGCCGGACACGCGGTTACATGCGCATAGCAGCGGAAATCCCCCCACCGGTCTCGACAATCATTGGCGGATTTTCAGCTTAACGCACTTACTGCTGACGCATCTGAAAAACGATACCCAGACCCTGCAAGACAGCCTGCCTTATTATCGAGATATAAAGGCTTAACGTCCTTATGCCCTGCGCCAGCAAACACGCGCGCTTTTGACGTCACCTCAGCGCACCAGTCCCAGGCGTTCGGCGAAATCATCGGCCGGCATCGGTTTGCCGAACAGAAAACCCTGCGCTTCCAGGCAGCCTTTTTTCTTCAGGCGTTCGCATTGTTCAAGCGTTTCCACGCCCTCGGCGATCACCTCCAGCTTAAAGCTGCTGCCCAGGTACAGGATAGCGCGGACGATGGCGGCGTCGGGGGGAGAATCCACCATGGCGCGCACAAAGGTTTGGTCCACCTTCAGGCGGGTCACCGGGTAATGTTTCAGCATGCTCAGAGAAGCATAGCCGGTGCCGTAGTCGTCAAAAGCGATGCCGACGCCGTACGCGCGCAGTTCCCTTAGCGGCTTCAGCATATGTTCATCGTGGCGCAGGATGATATTTTCCGTAATTTCCAATTCCAGCGCCTGCGGGGGTAAGCCGGTTTCCTGCAGGATGGCGCGTACCTGTTGCGCCAGCGTGCCGGTCCTGAACTGGGCGCTGAACAGATTCACGCCCATGCGAAACTCGGTTACGCCCCGATCGCGCCAGGCCGCCGCCTGGCGGCAGGCGGTCCTGATCACCCATTCTCCGACGCGCTCGGCCCAGGGACCGGACTCCAGCGCCGGAATAAATACCGCCGGACCCAGCAACCCCTTCTCCGGATGGCGCCAGCGCAGCAGGGCTTCCGCGCCGACGATGGCGTTATCGGCCAGCCTCACCTGCGGCTGGTAAAACAGTTCGAATTCATCCCGATCGTATGCCCTGCCCAGTTCCCCCTGGTAAGAGCGCTTGGCCTGTGATAATTCACGCAGCTCCCGGGTAAAAAAACGGCGGCAGTGGCGGCCGTCGGCCTTGGCCTGGTAAAGCGCCAAATCGGCGCTGGTCAGCAGTTCCTGGATGGTCAGACCGTGGACGGGATACAGCACAATGCCGACGCTGGCGCCGATATTGACCGGCTGGCCGTCGATGGTGACAATCTTGTTGATTTCATCAATGATATGATCGGCGATTTCCGCCGCCCTCTTGGCATCGGACAGTCCGGGAAGCAACAGGGCGAATTCGTCGCCGCCCATACGCGCGACCACGTCGCCCGAGCGCACGCAGTTTTGCAGCTTGAAACCCACGTCCACCAGCACCGCGTCCCCGCCCGCATGGCCCAGGTTATCGTTAACGTCCTTAAAGCCGTCCAGGTCCACCAGCATGATGATGGCGGCGTCCTCGTCCCTAAGGGTTTGCTCAAGACATAAGCCCAGCAGGGTACGGTTGGCCAGCCCGGTAAGGTGATCCATATGCGCCAGTTGGAACAAGCGCTCTTCGTTGCGGCGCCGTTCGGTGATATCGCGCAGGATGGCGCCAAAGGTGACGCGATCGTGGTCCACCCACGAAGACGCGGACAGTTCCACCGGGATCCAGACGCCGTCGGCGGAGCGCACTTTCAGTTCCAGGGTGCTGCCGCGCTGTGTGCCGTCGCCGGCGCCGGCCAGGCGCTGCAGACGGCCGACCAGGCCGTCCGGCACCAGCACGCTGACGTTGCATCCGATAATCTGTTCGCTGCTATACCCCAACAGTTTGCCCGCCGCCGCGTTCCAAAAGGTGATGATGCCTTTATCGTCGGCGCAGACAATGGCGTCGGGGGACGTATGGGCAATATTTTCGAAACGAAACTGGCTGGCGTTGCGCGCGCGTTCCAGACGGCGCATTTCCAGCCGGTCCATAACCAGCGCGGCCAGGTCGTGCATATTTTGCCTATCGCCCGCGCTCAGCCCCGGCCGGGGCACGCGGTCGATAATACACAGCGTGCCGAGGGCGACCCCATCCTGATTGCGTAACGGAATACCGGCGTAAAAACGGATAAAAGGCTCCCCGGTCACCAGAGGATTATCCCGGAACTGCGGATCCTTATGGGTATCCGGAATCACCATGATATCGTGCCGGCGAATGACGTGGGCGCAAAACGAGATATCGCGCGGCGTTTCGCAGGAGGCGATGCCGATACTGGCGGCAAACAGCTGGCGTTCGGCTTCGATCAGCGAAATGAGCACAACAGGCACTTTAAAAATATTGGCGGTAAGGTGTACTAACCGGTTAAAGCCTATTTCCGATAATGTGGAATGGATGCCATATTCTTCCAGCACGGCAAGACGCTTTTCCTCTTCCCTATCCGACGGCGAATCATTCATGTGTGCCTCTGCGAATCACGTCAAAAATAATAATTAAAAAATAAATTATTTCATGCATCAGGGTTATATCGGCATGATGAAGGCAACGCTTGAGTCATTGTCGCGTAAGCGTTGTGACGGCTCGCTCCGATTCGTCAGATACCACACCATTTCGCGCCTATTTTTCTTGTTAAGTATAGACAGCGCCGGCGGAATGCGGCGCAAATGACTCAATGCCGCGGTATTAGACGGCTTCACGAAAAACACCCCGAAATGAAGAAAATCATGCCAGCCCGCTAGGAACCGCCAATATGTCATGCTAGGTTTAATTTGCTATCTAATGATAAGAAATTTTGTTGTTTACTCTCAATCATTCACAACGCGGCCGGAGGACCATGGCAAAAAAAGATCCCTACGCCCCGCGCGAATGGCTGCCGCATGAGAAGCCCGCGCTTCCCGGTTCGCCCTCGACCCCGCTGCACCCCGTGCCAAAACGCATTGCGTACGGCATCGTCGGCGTGCTGGTTTCAATTACCGGCGGGCTGGGCAATGCGTTGGTGACGGCCAACCTGAGCAACCTGCAAGGCACTTTTGGCGCTTACTCCAACGAGATTGCCTGGCTGCCGGCGGTTTATCTGATGACCAATGTGTCGATAAACCTGCTCTTGGTGAAATTTCGCCAGCAGTATGGCCTGCGGGTATTTACCGAAGCCTTTTTGGTGCTGTATGTCTTAGTGGCGTTTTTTCACCTGTTTGTGAACGATCTTAATTCCGCCATCATGGTGCGCGCCGCGCACGGCATGGTGGGCGCGGCGCTGAGTTCGCTGTCGATTTACTACCAAATTCAGGCTTTTCCGGCCAGGCACCGCCTGAAGGGCCTGACCATCGGCATCGGGGCGTCGCAGGTGGCGATTCCGCTGGCGCGGCTGTTCTCCTCGGAACTGCTGGCCCTTAATGAATGGCGTGGCCTTTATCTGTTCGAGCTGGGGCTGGCCCTGCTGTCGCTCGGCGGCGTGCTGTTGCTTAAGCTGCCGCCCAGCGATCGCATCAAGGTGTTTGAGAAAAAAGACTTTCTGACGTTTATACTGCTGGCGCCCGGCATGGGGCTTATCTGCGCGGTGCTTTCCCTTGGCCGCATCGACTGGTGGTTATCCGCGCCCTGGATTGGCGTTTCGCTGGCGCTGGCCGTAGCGCTGATTACCGGCGCCATCCTGGTGGAACGCAACCGCCGCAATCCGTTGCTGAATATCCGCTGGCTCAGCAGCGGCAGTATCGTGCGCCTTGGGCTTATCATGTTGCTGATCCGTATCGTGCTGGCCGAGCAAAACACCGGCGCCATCGGCTACCTGCAGCAAATCGGCCTGCTCAACGATCAGATGCGCGGTTTGTCCCTGGCGATCCTGGCGGGTATTGTGGCCGGCATCGTCATCAGCGCCCTGACGATTAATCCCAAAAATCTCAGCCGCCCTATTATTATCGCTCTCGTGTTGATGACCTTCGCCTCGCTGATGGACGCGCAGTCCAACAGCCTGACGCGACCGGATAATCTGTATATCAGCCAGTTTTTACTCGGTTTCAGCAGCGCCTTTTTCCTGGCCCCGGCGCTGCTGGCCGGCATCGGCGGCGTGGTGGCCGAGCCGCGCAACCTGGTGAGCTTTTCAGTGCTGTTCGGCATGAGCCAGAACCTGGGCGGGCTGCTGGGATCAGCACTGCTCGGCACATTCCAGGTCATACGCGAAAAGTTTCATTCCAGCCAGATAGCAGAGCAGCTAAGCCTGCAAAATCCCCTGGTGGCCGAGCGGGTCGGCAGCTATAGCGCCGCCTATGGCGGCGTGCTTAACGACAGCGATTTGTTAAACGCGCAGGGACTGGCGCAATTACAGGCCGTCGCCACCCGGGAAGCCAATACGCTGGCCTATAACGATGTGTATATGCTGACCGCGGCCATTGCGCTGGCAACGCTGGTCTGGATTTTATGGCGACTGTTCCGGCTGCGGATGCAGGCCCGGCGCCAGGTTAACCATTAATGGAGCAACAATGAGTCAGCAACCCGACGGCCCGGCCACGGCGCCGGAAAAGGAAAAAAGCAGCTATGCCCGTATCCTGACCACCCTGGTGGCGGTGGCGATCGCCATTGTCGGCGTGCTGGTCATCCTCTACGCCTGGCAGTTGCCGCCGTTTACCCGCCAGGTGCAGACCACGGACAATGCGTATGTCCGCGGCCAGGTTACCGTCATCAGCCCGCAGCTCAGCGGCTATATCACCCAGGTCGCGGTACAGGATTTTGCCTGGGTGCGCAAAGGCGATCTCCTGATGACCATTGACGAGCGCATTTACCGGCAACGGGTGCATCAGGCCATGGCGCAGCGGGATATGAAACGGGCCGCGCTGGCCAATAATATTCAGCAACGGCGCAGCAGCGAGGCGGCGATTGCGCGCAACCAGGCGGCGGTGGTCAACGCCCAGGCGCAGGCGGAAAAAGCGCGCCTGGATTTAAAGCGCGTCGAGGACCTGATGTCCGACGGCTCGTTATCCGTGCGCGAGCGCGACGCCTCGCGCGCCAGCTACAGCCAGGCCAGGGCGGATATCGCCCAGGCCACGGCGGCGCTGGAGATGTCCCGGCAGGATTTGCAGACGGTCATCGTCAACCGCGCGTCGCTGGAGGCCGATGTCGCCAGCTCGCAGGCGGCGCTGGAACTGGCGCAGATTGATTTGGCCAATACCCGCATTGTCGCGCCGCGCGATGGGCAATTGGGCCAGATCTCGGTCAGGCAGGGCGCGTATGTCAGCGCCGGCACCCACCTGACGTCGCTGGTGCCCGAGCAGATGTGGGTGATCGCCAATATGAAGGAAACGCAAATGGCCGCCATCCGGCTGGGACAACCGGTCAGTATCCGGGTGGATGCGCTGGACTACGCCAGCCTTAGCGGCGAGGTGGAAAATATTTCGCCCGCCGCCGGGTCGGAATTCAGCGCCATTACGGCGGATAACGCCACCGGCAACTTTGTCAAAATCGCCCAGCGCATCCCGGTGCGGATAAAAATCCACGATGATGGCCCTCTTTACCGGCGGTTGCGTCCAGGCATGTCGGTGGAAGTCAGCATCAATACCCTGAATGCCGAAAACCAGCAAGGCGAGGTACGCTGATGCCGGCGAAGCCCCTCCTGCTGCGTTTATCCGCGCCCGGCCTGCTCCTGCTGCTGTGCGCCTGCCACCCTGGGCGCGAGCCGGCGGCGCAGTCCAGCCTGCTTATCCCGGCGCAGTGGCGCGAAAAGGTGGGCCCGGCGGCGCCGGTGGAGGCGCGCTGGTGGCGGGAATTTAACGATCCGGTATTAAGCCGGCTGGTTGAACAGGCTCTGCGCAATAATACCGATATCCTCACCGCCCGCGCCCGGGTTGACGAATATCGCGCCCGGCTGCGCGCGGCCAACGGCGATCGCCTGCCGTCGCTGGACGCCGGCGTCGACGGCACCCGCGCCCGGGTGCTGTCGTCGGCCACCGGCCTGCCGGTCTATAGCACGGTTTACCAGGGCACGCTGCAGGCGGGTTATGACGTGGATCTCTGGGGACGGCGGTCCGCTACCGCCGCCGCCGCGCGCGCAAGCCTGGAAGCGCAGCAGGCGGCCGCGGCGGCGGCCATGCTGACGGTGGCATCGTCCGTCGCCTCGGGATACCTGACGCTGTACGCGCTGGACCGGCAACTGGCGTTAACCCGCGCCACCCTGGAATCACGGCGCAATTCGCTGAAACTGGCGCGCAGGCAGTTTGAAACCGGCTATTCATCGCGGCTGGAATACGTGCAGGCGCAGGCGGAATACCAGGCCGCCAGCGCCCAGATACCGCAGCTGTCGCATCAGATAACGGAACAGGAAAACGCGCTGAGCATTCTCTTGGGCGCTAATCCCGGCGCCATCCCGCGCGGCGACGATGCCGGCCGGCTGCGCCCCCTGCCCTTGCCCACCCTGCTGCCCTCGGAGCTGATGCGACGGCGTCCCGATATCATCCAGGCCGAACGGCAGCTGATTGCCGCCGACGCGACGCTAAGCTCCGCCCGCGCCGCTTTGCTGCCCTCGCTTAATCTGACCGCCTCCGGCACCCTGCAGGACAATGCCCTGGAAAAGCTTATCGATAATCCTTTCCGGCTGTGGAGCATCGGCGGCAGCGTACTGGCGCCGCTGCTCAACCGCGAGGCCCTGAACGCCCAGGTGGATATCAGCGCCGCCACCCGCAACCAGGCCCTCTACAATTACGAAAAAGTGGTGCGATCGGCGTTCAGCGAAGTGAACAATAGTCTGGACGCCATCACGCGGCTAGAGGAACAGCTGACGGAAACCCGGCGGCAGGAGGACGTGGTAAGCGAGGCGTTGCGCATCGCCCATAATCGCTACCGCAACGGCTACGCGTCTTACCTGGAAGAACTGGATGCCCAGCGTACCCTGTTCGCTACCCAGGTCAGCGTAATACAGTTGCGCAACAACGTGCTGCTGGCGCAAATTGATCTTTACCGTTCCCTTGGGGGCGGCTGGCGGGTGGACGGCGATAACCTGGAGCCGCGCTAGGGCAGAAGTGAATGCGGTTCGCCGCCTGAGGAAAGACTCGCGGCGCGCGCGGCGTTGGCCCATCGCTTTGGGCCAACGCCTAACTGATTAATCAGAAATAATAAATCAGCGCCACCGCCAGCACATCGTCGGTATTGATACCGCTGTTTTTGGTGAAGTCGTTATTTTTCAGTAAATTGACTTTGTAGATAACGTCCGTGGACATGCGTTTATTGAAGAAATAAGCGCCGCCGACGGCCAGGTATTTCAGCGTATCCTGATTACCATAGCCTTCGATATCCTTACTGCGGGTTTGCAAATAACTGACGATCGGCGCCAGGCCGTTGGTGAATTGATATTGCGCCAACAGTTCCACCACCTGGGCCCGGTTGGCAAAACCATACACGCTGTGGCTGCTGCTGCCGAACGGCGTCGCGTTATAGGTTTCGGTATAGGTGGCCGCCAGGTAGATCTGGTGGGCGTCATATTTCAGGGCACCGCGATAGGCGTCGGCTTTATCGCCATGGCCGTAGGCCAGGTTATTTTGTCCCTCGGTTCGATCGGACGTGGCAAACGTAGCGCCGGCGCTGATACCCGCGCCAAAGTCATAAATCAGCGCCGCGCCGTAGCCTTCGCCGTTCTGGCGCAGGGCATCGCGGCCGTTATTGGTTTCGGTGGCGCTGCCGTTCTTGCCCTGGTACTGGGCGGTGAGCTTCAGGCCGTCGATCAGGACGTTATTGCGATAGGTCAGCAGGTTGCTTGTACGTTTAAACATAAAATTGTCAATGCCGTAAGCGTCGCCGCCAAATTCGGGGATCACATCGGTCCAGGCGCCCAGATCGTACAGTACCCCGAAGTTACGCCCGTAATCCACCGACCCGTACTGCTGGGTGCGCAGGCCGGCGAACCCGAGGCGGGTGACGCTGGTGCTGGTGCTGCTTTCCGCCTGGTTGGCGTTGACCTGGTATTCCCACTGGCCGTAACCCGTCAGGGACGAATTAATCTCGGTCTGGCCGCGAAAGCCAAAACGGAAATAGGTTTGATCGCCATCGATGCCCGGATTATCGCTAAACATATGCAGCGTATCGACCTTGCCATACAGATCGAGCTTGTTGCCGTCTTTATTGACAATCTCGGCCGCGTTGCCGTTGCCGGCAATAAAAACCAACGGTAAAACCCACCACAGAACAGAAGATTTCATTTTATTCCAACCCTCAATTAATTAATTTAAAATAAAATTCAAATAGTGAATTGCTGTGTTACGTCCATATTTATCCCTTGGCCGGTGCGGCCAATTATTGTTTATGGCTTTTCTTTTTCAGCGTTTAAACGGCATGCTCCTGCGGTACGGCTTTTTCCGGCGCGCCTTTATGGCGGTTAAGGTAGCCGATGTTGTTATTGCCCCACAGCGATTCGTATTTCATGCCGGTCAGCGTCTCCACGGTGGCCCGTGCCTCCGGCGTGATCTGCTGCGGCAGCGGATGATTGGCCGCGCGCATTTTTTGCGTTTCCAGCTGCAGGATGCGGTGGGTTTTCAGGTTCAGCTTAAAGCGCAGGGAAATAATGAAACCCGCGGTCAGCACCAGCACCGTGCCGATGCACAGGATGGCCAGGATGGCGTGGCTTACCTGCGGCAACTGCACTTTCTGCCCGGAAACGAACCCCGACAGCTGCAGGAACACCCCCACCAGCATTACCGCCCCGGCCTGGGACGCCTTGCGCGTCAGCGTCATGATGCCGGCGAAGATGCCCTCGCGCCGCTGGGCGGTGATCGCCTCGTCCACATCGGCGATATAGGTGTAGATATTCCAGGGCACATAGTTGATGCCGCCCCGGCCAAGGCCGGCCACGGCCGATACCAGCAGCAGCAGCGAGAACGTGTCGCTCAGGCCGGCGTAGTACAGCACGCCGTAGGAGAGCGCGCTCAGGCCGAACAGGGTGACCACCAGCCGGTAGGACGGCGCCGGTCCGAAGCGGATGCACAGCGGGATCATGCCGATCACCGCCACGAACTGCAGGATCGCCATCACCCCCATCAGGTTGGAGGCCACGGTGGCGCTTTGCATCAGCACGAACACCACATAATAGGTAAACACCGCGTTGAACACGTCCTGGGCGATGTAGCCGCCGAGGTACAGGCCCAGATGCTGGCGAAAGATGCGCACGCGCAGCGTGGAGGACAGTTCGATATGCAGGCGCCGCAGGCTTTGTCCCAGGGTCAGCTGCTGTTTTTCACGCTCAAGCTTTAATACCGCCTCCGATTTCAGCGCCGCCGGCCGCTCCCAGGTAAACAGGTAGACCAGGGTCAGCACCAGCGCGCAGATCACCGCGAACACCACGCTGGCGTAGAAAAAGGAAATGGCGTTGTCCTTGCCGAAATGCGACAGCAGGATGCCGGGCAAAAAGGCGGCCAGGATGGCGGACAGCTGCGCCAGGGCGATGCGCGCGCCGGAGAACTTGGATTTTTGTTTAAAATCGTCGGTCATTTCCGGCACCAGGGTTTCGTAGGGCACCAGGATCATGGTGTAGACCACGTCGAACAGCAGATAGGTCAGCAGGTAATAACCGTAGCCCATGCCGCCGACCCACATCAGGCAGTAGCTGAACACGCAGGGAATGCCGAGCAGGATAAAAAACTTACGGCGGCCGAAGCGCTTACCCAGCCAGGTGCCGCCGAAGTTATCGGTCAGGTAGCCCATCAGCGGGCTGACCACGGCGTCCAGCACCCGGGCGCAGGCAAAGATAAAGGTGGCCTCGATGGGCGAGAGGCCGCAAAACGTGGTGTAGAAATAAAGCAGCCAGGCGGCGGTCAGGGCGGTGGTGCCCGCGCCCAGGAAATCGCCGGAGCCATAAGCCAGGTATTGCGGTAAACCTATGGAACGTATTTTCATTGCTGTGATGTCCAGGATTGTATCTGGTTAGACAAAGGTTGAAGAACACTTGAATCTGCCGGTTATAACGCGGTTCAAGATAGAACCAACCAACAATGAAAACCTTTCTGCGGTTGCCAGAACGTTGCGTCCAGTGGCAGAAAAACGAAGAGAATAACGATCGAGGTCAAAGATATAAAAAAATAGTTTATTTTTAATAAAACATCATTTTATTTAACGGCAATGGGAATAACGGCGGCGCGGCGCCCTTTATTCCGCGGGCATCCAGGCCGCCGGGTTCCTGCCCGCCGCCTGGATGTGGCGGCGAACCGCCGCCGCCCTGCCCGTCAGTTCCCCGTGGACTTAACGTCGTCCCGCCAGCGGTCCAGATAGGCCATGACCGCCCGCAGGGCTTCGTTTCGCACCGCGTTATTGATGCGGCCGTCTTGGACATAGCCGAACTTCAGGCAAGCGAAGCCAATTTCAACGGCGAGGGTCGCAACGTCGGGCGACGCCGGCAATGCCGGCAGTTCGCCCAAGCGCGCGGCCGTGTCGCGCAACAAGCGTCCGATTGATGCGTTCTTGACGGCATGGGCGGCACGGTCGGTATCGCTAAAAGAACCATTCAGCAACAGCACGCTCGCCACCGGATGGGCGTTGTAATACTCCACGCAAATATCTATCACTCTGCGCACCCACGCGCTAAGCGTACGGGCGCGGGCGGCGTCCGAATCCGCGATGGCGTCGGCAAGGCGGCGCATATGGATCTGCGAGATATGCGCGAACAGTGCGTACTTATCAGGAAAGAAGGGATAGATGCTGGCCCTAGGTACTTCCGCCAGGGCAGCAAGGGCGGGGATCGAGGTTTTTTCCGGGCCCAGTTGCTCGAGCATGCGCTCCGCCGCCTCGATGACCCGGGTCATGCGTTCCAGCGACCGTTCCTGCACGGGACGGCGCGTTCGTTTTTCCTTGGGGGGACTTGCATCAAAATCAGACATATGTTAGATTTACAAAAAGTGACAGATGTTGGATATTAGCAGATTTCACTAAGGATGACCACGCCCTACGTCAAACCGGTACGTATGCGGGCAAAACGCTTTCTTGAACATCCAGACGGGAGAGGCCATGACAGCCGTAAACGGGGAGATCTATATCCATGTCGAGGAACAGGGCAAAAGCGACCCGACGCTTATCTTCCTGCATTATTGGGGCGGGTCGTCCCGAACCTGGCGCCACGTCATCGCCGCCCTGGCAAACGCCTGGCGCACTCTCGCCGTCGATTTGCGCGGTTGGGGTTTGTCGGATGCGCCGCGGGAGGATTATGCGCTGGCCGATTTCGCCGATGACGTTGAACGGGTGATCAGGGCGCGTGGTTTGTCGGATTTCGTGCTGGTTGGGCACTCCATGGGCGGTAAGATCGCTCAATTGATCGCGTCGCGCCAGCCGGAGGGACTGGCCGGGCTGGTGCTGGTCGCTCCTTCGCCACCCACGCCGCTCGGGTTGCCGCCCGAGATGCTCGTCGGCATGGAGGCGGCGTACGCGTCCGCGGCCTCGGTTGCCGCCACCATCGACCAGGTGCTTACGGCAAAGCCTCTCACCGAAGGCCAGCGGCGTCAGGTTATCGAAGACAGTCTGCGCGGCGGCGCGGCGGCAAAAATCGCCTGGCCGCGCCACTCCAGCCAAGAGGACATTTCGGCCGCGGTAAGCGCGATTACGGTGCCGGTCCTGGTCATTGCGGGTGAATGCGATCGGGTCGACAGCGTCTCCACGCTCGAGACGGAACTGCTACCGCGTATCCCCCAGGCCAGGATGCGCGTGCTGGCGGGCACCGGACATCTATCCCCCCTGGAATCGCCCGGGGAAATCGCCGCATTGATCAGAACCTTTATTTCAGCATTGCCCAAAAACGCCATCTCGGCGCGCGTCAGACAAGCGTCACAACCCTAACCACCTGCAAAGTAAGGACCTCATAATATGTACAAGACCATTCTTATTACCGGCGCCGGCTCCGGTTTCGGCGAAGCGGCCGCCATCGGCTTGGCGCGCAACGGCCACCAGGTTATCGCCACCGTGCAATGCTCGCCGCAGGTAACGCCGTTGCGCGAAAAAGCCAAGGCTCTGGGACTAGCCAATCTGCGGGTGGAAAAGCTTGATCTCCTCGACGCGCATGACATGGCCTACGCCCAAAGCTTCGACATCGACGTGCTTTGGAATAATGCAGGCATGGGCGAGGGCGGTCCGGTTTTCGAAATTCCGCTCGATCTCGTTCGCCATAACTACGAGGTCAACGTTTTTCTTCCGCTCGCGCTGACGCAAAGCTTCGTCAAAAAGTGGATCAGGCAGAACAAGCACGCAAAGGTTGTCTTCACCTCATCGATGAGCGGGCTGTTCTCACCCGCCAATTGGGGCGTTTACGCTTCGACCAAGCATGCGCTGGAATCCATTGCCGAGGCGATGCAGCAGGAATTGGCCGGGCACGGCATCAAAGTCCAGACCATCAATCCAGGCGCCTATTATACCGGTTTTAACGAGACCATGGCCGATACGGCCTTCCGCTGGCTCGACGACACAAACAATATTACCCGGCGAGCCGACCTGCGCGCGCAGTTCGACGAGGCGCTGGCATCGCCATTTGGCCATCTCGATGCGCGGGAAATGATTGATCGCATGATTGAAATCGTCCCCGCCGACAACGGAAAATTCCGTAACGTGGTGCCCCAGGCGGTGGAGGATATGCTGAAAGCTCAACAACTGGCGGCCTGGGACAATCAGATCTGAAAAAACCCCAAGGCGGCGCTTCGGTCGCGCCACCTTCCCCGCCGGCTTGCAGGGAACCGGGCGTTATCAGGCGCCGACGGCGGCGGCCGGTTCCAGCGTGGCCTCAGCCTGGCTGGCGGTATCCGTATAGTCCGGCATCTTGTCGTTATACATATCCAGCAGCTTAAGGGTGACGCCGTTGGTCCAGCCAAAACCGTCCTGCAGCGGATACTCGCCGCCCCCGCCTCCGCCGAGGCCGCTGCCTTCCACCACGTATTTCTCCACCAGCTTATGCTGATTGTTGAACAGCCGCTGCACGTTGCCCAGGAAACGGGTGGCAATATCTTCCGCCAGCTCGTCAAGACCATAATTGCGCAACCCCTCCACCGCGACCCATTGCAGCGGCGCCCAGCCGTTCGGCGCGTCCCATTGCTGGCCGGAAACATTGGTGGTGGTAATCAGCCCGCCCTGTTTGAGCAGCTGATCGCGTATCGTCTGGGCGGTGCGGGTGGCGCGCTCCAGCGGCGCTACCTTGTTATACAAGGGGAAAACCATGGCGGCGGTCAGCTGATCGCGCAGCTTATCCTGGCGCCAGTCGAAGTCGGCGTAATACCCGCCCTCCTCGTTCCACAGGTGCAGGTTAATCGCCTGCTTACGGCGCTCCGCCCGCTGGCTGTAATAGCTGGCGGCATCATGGTTGCCGCTCAGCAGGCTGGCCTTGGCGAGCGTCTGCTCCAGATGGAAGAGCAGCGCGTTCAGATCCACCGGCAGGATGGACGTCGTGCGGATAGACGACAGCGCCAGCGGATCATCGAACCAGCGCGAGCTGAAATCCCACCCCGATGCCGCCCCAGCCCGCAGGTCCCGGTATACTTCCCCCGCCGGGCGATCCGTGGCCTCGCTGGCGGTCACGATATCGTCCATATAGGACTCGGTGCGCGGCGTATCCAGATCGTCCCAATAACGATTTAGCAGCGCGCCGTCTTTCATGCGCACCACCCGTTCGGCGGCGGCGCCGTTCTCCAGCGCGTCGCCTCCCTCCATCCAGTACTGGTATTCTTTTTTCAGCTGCGGCAAATAGTTTTGATAGATGCCGTCCCCTTCCCTGCTCGCCAGCAAATCCACCATCAGGGCAAAAAACGGCGGCTGCGAGCGGCTCAGGTAATAACTGCGGTTACCGTTGGGAATGCGCCCATAGGTATCGATTTCATGGGAGAAATTATCGGTCATATCCACCACCAGCTCCCACTTATCGCATTCGGCCAGGCCGAGCATGGTAAAATAACTGTCCCAATAATAGACTTCGCGAAAGCGTCCGCCCGGCACGACGTAGTCCTTCGGCAGCGGCAGCAGCGAATCATAGGGCCTCACGGTGGAGGTATTGCGGGTCAGCACCGGCCACAGGGTGGTGATATGCTCGCGCAGGGTTTGCCCGTTAGGCGGCACATATTTCACCCGGTCGGTGGGGAATATAAAATTTTTCTCGACAAACGTCCGCAATTTGAAGTTCTTGCGCCGCTTTTTCGCCTGATAATCGGATAATATGGCCGCCGGGGTACGGCGCGGCACCGCATCGGCAAAGGTCTTCTGATCGGAAAATAATTTTGCCGTCTGCACATCGATGTACAACTGCCCCAGTAAGGCATCCGGTCCCTGGCGTACGTTGATATTATATTTATTTTTTTTTGCCAGCGCCGTTGAAAAAACCCGGCCTGACGCGGTACCCAGCGACATGCCCATGGTTAGAAATCTTCTCCAGGCCCACCTGAAAGAGCGTGTAATCATAGGTTAACTCTCCATTTTTATACGCCATCCGGCTAAACTGGCCACGGTCAGCCTTAGCATAACCCGTAGCTGATTTATAACTATAGCCACTCACGCCATAAGCTGGGGCCGGGGAGGCAAATTAGCCGGTGAAATTAGCTGGTTAGCCCGTTTCACGGCCATATTCGGAATTATCGTAACGCCCAGGCGTCCACCGCCGCTTAAACCGGCCGCCGCGCGCGCGCGGGAACACCCCCACCCCGCCAATAACAGGATAATTACATTCGCTCCCGGCATTTAGCATTAATAACAAAGCCAATATATTTCCAGGTGAAAAATATTTCATTATTCCTGATGCTTTTTTTAATTCACCGTTAATGTGAAGTGAAGCATTTAATAACACTTGTCGTCCACGACCGCAGGTGAAAATATTAACTTACCCTCCGCTATAACAAAGGTTATTTATTATGGCTAATAGAATGATCCTTAATCAAACCTCTTATTTCGGTAAAGGCGCCATCACCCATATCATTGACGAAGCGCGCACCCGCGGCTACCACAAAGCCCTGGTGGTTACCGACAAAGATCTCATCCGCTTTGAAGTGGCCACCCGCGTAACCGATCTCCTTAAACATGCCGGACTGCCCTTCCAGATTTATGATGAGGTGGTGGCGAACCCCACCATAGAGATAGTCCATAAAGGCGTTGCCGCTTTTAAGGCCGCCGGGGCGGATTATCTGATAGCCATTGGCGGCGGGTCGCCGCAGGATACCTGCAAGGCCATCGGCATTATCATCAATAATCCCGAATTTGCCGATGTCCGCAGCCTGGAAGGCGTCGCGGCCACCAAAAAACCCTGTGTGCCGATCCTGGCGGTGCCCACCACCGCCGGCACCGCTGCCGAGGTCACCATCAATTATGTTATCACCGATCGGGAAAACCGGCGCAAATTTGTCTGTGTTGATCCGCATGATATTCCGCTGGTGGCGATTATCGACCCCGATATGATGGCCAGCATGCCCGCCAGCCTGAAAGCCGCCACCGGCATTGACGCCCTGACCCATGCCATAGAAGGCTATACCACCCTCGCGGCGTGGGAACTCACCGATATGTTCCATCTCAAGGCCATAGAAATCATTGCGCGGTCCCTGCGTGATTCCGTACAAGGCAACGCGCGTGGCGTAGAGGATATGGCGCTGGGTCAATATGTCGCCGGCATGGGATTTTCCAATGTCGGCCTTGGGCTGGTGCATGGCATGGCACATCCGCTGGGCGCGTTTTATGATACGCCGCATGGGGTGGCGAACGCGGTACTGCTGCCCACCATCATGGCCTATAACGCGGCGCACACCGGGGAAAAATTCCGCCATATCGCCGTGGCGATGGGCGTTGAAGCGGCGAAGACCATGGATATCGCCCAGGCGCGCGCCGCCGCCATCAATGCGGTCAAACAGCTGTGTCATGATGTGGGCATTCCCGCGTCGCTGCGGGATCTGGGCGTGAAAAAAGAAGATATCGCGCAACTGGCCAAAGCGGCCTTCGCGGATGTTTGCACCGGCGGCAATCCCCGCGCCGCCTCGATTGCCGATATTGAACAACTGTATCAAGCGATTTTCTAACCGCGCCTGAAACCGCCTCCCGCCAACACTTATCTCAAAGCAGACGTGTTCAAGGGCGAGCGTGCCAATGGGGTTGAATCGGGCGTGCTTTTCCGCCCGACCGAGGCCCCATGGCACGGTATGCCCGCCAACGCCGAACTCAACGCAGACGTGTTCAAGGGAGAGCGTGCCGATGGGGTCGAATCGGGCGTGGTTTCCCCGCCCGACCGAGGCCCCATGGCGCGGTATGCCCGCCAACGCCGAACTCAACGCAGACGTGTTCAAGGGAGAGCGTGCCGATGGGGTCGAATCGGGCGTGCTTTTCCCGCCCGACCGAGCGCCCCATGGCACGGTATGCCCGCCAACACCGAACTCAATGCAGACGTGTTAAAGGGAGACCGTGCCAATGGGGTTGAATCGGGCGTGCTTTTCCCGCCCGACCGAGCGCCCCATGGCACGGTAGGCCCGCCAACACCGAACTCAACGCAGACGTGTTAAAGGGAGACCGTGCCAATGGGGTCGAATCGGGCGTGCTTTTCCCGCCCGACCGAGCGCCCCATGGCACGGTATGCCCGCCAACACCGAACTCAATGCAGACGTGTTAAAGGGAGACCGTGCCAATGGGGTTGAATCGGGCGTGCTTTTCCCGCCCGACCGAGCGCCCCATGGCACGGTAGGCCCGCCAACACCGAACTCAACGCAGACGTGTTAAAGGGAGACCGTGCCAATGGGGTTGAATCGGGCGTGCTTTTCCCGCCCGACCGAGGCCCCATGGCGCGGTATGCCCGCCAACACCCATCTCAAAGCAGACATGTTCAAGGGAGAGCGTGCCGATGGGGTCGAATCGGGCGTGCTTTTCCCGCCCGACCGAGCGCCCCATGGCACGGTAGGCCCGCCAACACCGAACTCAATGCAGACGAGTTAAAGGGAGAGCGTGCCAATGGGGTCGAATCGGGCGTGGTGTTCCCGCCCGACCGAGGCCCCATGGCGCGGTATGCCCGCCAACACTGAACTCAACGCAGACGTGTGCAAGGGAAAATACGGCAGGCTAGATCCGCTGCGCGTGATCAGAATGGATCCGGTATTCCATATCGCTCACCCGCTGCCAAACGTCGGCCGGGATATACACCGGCATATTCTCGCAGCCCATGGCGCTAAACAGGGCGTCCGTCTCGGATCCGGTAAACATATCGCTGACCGGCTCTTCAGGCTGGGTGACAAACAGACGCTTTAAACGATCGACAATCATCTCGATTCTCCTGGCTGTGGACAAGAAGCCTGACCTTCCAGGGCCGGTTAACCCTGAAACGCTACCCTACCGACTGTATATGACAGTTGTACTGTTATAACCATAAATCACCACCGCGTGAAAGCACTTTTTCACCTAATCTTATACCCCATAAGGCAATACCGCTCCCCCAGACGCCGCCGCTCGCGCCTCTGCGGATAAACCCGCTCGCCGCGCGCGAATGTAACACATCCCATTTGATGAAGGAGGATATAGGAAAAGTGATCAAAGCATAATAAATAATCGTCAAAAAAAAACCATACTCCTATTACATCCACGCCCTTAACAATGTATTATAACGATAATTATTTTATAGTGATTTAATTACCCATCACCCTGATGTGATTCGGTATCCTTCCCCGCCAGAAATAGAGTTACTTCACCTGTAAAATAGAAGCACCATATCAATTATTAAGCAAATTTAATTATTTATATCAATATATATTGCAACAGGATTAATTATGATAAAACACCCCATTCTGCTATTAGCGGCGTTATTTTTATTGACCGGCTGCTCGTACGGAAAATATAGCTTTGATAAAGACACCCGCGCTAAAGCCGATATGCGTTTTATCGGCATCCCGGCGCTGGCCGGAGCGGTCGGCACCAGCTTTCCCATCGGCGACGGCTACAGCCTCACCGCCAGGCATGTGGCCAAAATCATGATAATGGACGTGGTGGCCTACCACGAGGTCTGTGATATCGCCCTGATCCGCGCCGGCAAGGGCCGGGTGGATTTTCGCCCGGCGGTGGCCGGTGAAAATGTACGCATGTACGGTTATTCGGCGCTGAGCACGCTGCCGGTATCATCGCGCGGCATTGCCTCCTACCAGGATCATTACGACGGCTGTCCCGCCTTCGCCTCCACCTCCGGCGTGGTCCAGGGCATGAGCGGCGGGCCGGTATACGGCGATGACGACGCGGTGGTGGGCGTGGTGATAGCCTATAATAAACGCCTGGGCGTATCGGTGTTTTTCCCCTGGCAGTCCATCGGCACCTGGGTGGAAGAAAAGCGCGCGACACACCGCACGGCATAATCGCCCCGGCGGGTCGCTTTGATTTGCTCGTATCCCCGCGCCGTTGTAGCATTGTCGGCGTTCTCCTTGCCGAGCCATATCATGCCCAAGCCTAAAAACCCCCGCCCCGTCACCGCGCGCTCCACCCACGGCGTAACCCTCTTTGATGTGGCTAAACTCGCCGGCGTGGCGCCAATTACCGTCTCCCGAGTGATGAACCAGCCCAATCAGGTCAAGGACGCCACCCGGCTCAAGGTACTGCGGGTGATCGAAGAAACCGGCTACGTACGCAACCAGATCGCTGGTTCGCTGGCGTCCAATCGCACGCGCCTGGTGGCGGTGGTCGTGCCCATGCTCACCAACCCGATATTCGCCGACACCTTCCAGGCCATCGCCGCCAGGCTGGCGCAGGCAAATTACCAGGTATTGCTGGGCATTTCCGGCTATCAGGCCGCCCAGGAGCAGGAACTGCTGGAAGTGGTGCTCAGCCGCCGCCCCGACGGCATTATCCTCACCGGCACCATCCATACCGAGGTCAGCCGCAAACGCCTGCGCGCCACCGGCATCCCGGTGGTGGAAACCTGGGACATGACCGACGATCCCATTGATATGCTGGTGGGGTTTTCCCATGAGACCATAGGCCAGCGTGAAGCGCAGCACCTGCTGGCGCAGGGCTACCGCGATTTTGCCCTGATTGAGGTAGACGACCCGCGCGGCATGCGGCGCAGCAACAGTTTTATCCGCCAGCTGGCCCAGCAGGGCATCGCCCCGCTCGACCGCCAGACGTTCCACGGTTTGCCCACTCTGGAACAGGGGCGGCAAGGCCTGGTAAACCTACTGCATCTGCTGCAACGCCCGGCGGCGGCCCAGGCCGCATCCGCCGGGATACGACGGCCGCTTATCCTGGTGTGCACCTCGGATACCCTGGCGCACGGCGTCTTGACCGAGGCCGCCAGCCGGGGGATCGCCATACCCGGCCACATCGCGGTCATGGGGTTCGGCGATATGAATTTTGCCGCCCATACCTTTCCGGCGCTGTCGACGGTTAAAATCGACGGCGCGTATATCGGCCAGCGCGCGGCGGCGGCCTTGCTCGAGCGGTTAAAAGACCCCAACGGCGCACCGCCCGTGGCTATGGATGTCGGTTTTACGCTGGTGGATCGGGATAGCACCGGTCCGCTGATTGACGCGCGATAACGCGGCCCGCGCCGTCAGTCGACGATAAACAGGGTGGCGCCCCGGTCGGTATAGGACCGGTGCGCTTCCGCATTATCCGCCACCTGGTAACTGCTGCCCGGCGTCAGCGTAAAAATACGCCCGTCCGCCAGTTCGGTATGCAACTCGCCGGTGAGGCATAACAGGATATGCCCTTTGACACACCAGTGATCGGCCAGGTAACCGGCGGAATATTCCACCATACGCACGCGGATATCGCCGAAATGACAGGTACGCCAGAGGGCTTCCCCGCGCGCGCCGGCATGGCGCGTGGGGTCCACGCGCGACCAATCCGTGGTGCCGAAGGGAATCTCTTTTATCTGCATGTCGTCAAGTCCCGGGCCTGGATAAGCGTTTTCAGGCGGATTTCGCCCGCGGCCCGCCCCGGATGGGCGGGCTGTCGTTACGCTACCAGTGTTTCGATATAGCCGGCAATGGCTTTATCCCGGCAGTTGGCAAAGAAATATTCCTTGAATTTGGCCCCGGCGACGGCGCCCTTCAGCAAATCCTGATCGAGATCGGCCAGGATGGACAGCAAATCGCGATAGCTCACCGCTTTCACCGCATCCAGGATCTTTTTATTCCGCTGTTCCGGCACCACGCGCTCCTTGGGATACCCCTGGCCGCCGGCGGTTTCAAACAATTTTTCGAAAATATACTGCAGGTTCAGCTCCGCGCCCCAGCCGAATCCCTTGGCAAACGGCAGGGAGATGGCATTGCCGTCGTTAATCTGGGCAAACATATAGCCGTCGGCGGGATCAATGGCCAGGCCGCAGATCACGCCCGGGAAGGAATTGCAGGCCAGCATGGCGCCGGCGCCGGTTCCGCAGCCCGTCACGACATAATCCGCCGCGCCGGAGTTCAGCAATATCGCGGCCAGGATGCCGTTCTGAACGTAGGTCAGCGTCGCCTTATCGTCGGCGGAATACATGCCGTAGTTAAACACCTGGTGACCCAGCGGCTCGACCACCTTGGTCAGGGTGGCGGCGATAAGCTCATTTTTAGCAGCCTGGCTGTTTTCGTTAATCAGTGCGATTTTCATAAAAGCGTTATCCGTAGTCAGTGAAAAGGATGAGGCGAGAATGCCTTGATGTCCTGCGGTCTTCGCTTGGCGGCCAGCCGGGCGACCTGACCGCCTGGCGTTATGATAAAGAAACCGGCATCACTATTCAATAAAATGAAATGCCGTTTTATTTTAGATTATGGCATCCCGGCGCCGGCAAAAACCTCGTTGCCGTCACGCAAAGCGCCGGTCATCGCGCGGCGTCCGGCCCGGCACAAATTAGCTTATGAGGTAATTATAATTTAATTAATGAAAATAATTACAATACCCTCCCATTGGCAACAACCGCGACCGCCGTTTTTGGGTTCTTTATCCCCTTTAATGACAATACTTCCCCAGCGCTCACTGAATTTAAAAAATTATTTTTATATCATCCCTTTTCTATTAAATGCCATGTATCAATGAATTATCCGGGTATTGCCAAGAGAACTATCTTTGTTTATAAGTCATAAGTAACCAGGATGCTCTATTACAAGGAAAATTTATGTTTCGATATATAGATTGTGGACTATCAAATGTCTGGCTAACTAACGGTTATAAGCATAAAGATACTGGAACAAGAACATCTACCGCCATTCAGGATGGGGCGGATTTGCATCGTTTAATCGCCCTGGAGTTAATTAACCGCCGCGGTCCCCTGGTGTCGTCTGAAATGCGTTTCCTGCGTCATGAGATGAATTTATCCCGCCAGTCGCTCGGCCATGAACTGGGCGTGGAAATAGCCTTTATTACCCAGTGGGAACGCAACGATCGCCGCCTGCCCCGCGACGCCGATGTCAATCTGCGCATCCTGTATGCCACCAACCGGTTAACGGATCGCGACACGACGCTCTCGGTACATTTGCTTGCCGATGACGACTACCCGCCTTCGCCGGTGCCGATGGTATTTACCTGGGCGGATAGCGGCTGGCGGCTTAGTCCCCCTGCGGCGCGGCCCTGAGGACGCGCGACCTTTCTTGCCGCCGCCGGCGCGGCGCGCAACGACGGGGAGCTACCGCCTCTGCCGGCACGGACCGGGTTTCCGCGCCGTTAGCGTGGTTGTGATCCAGCGCACGCTTTATCCCCTGTTAACGGGCCGACATCACCTTGCTGCCGCCGCCGCGCGTGATTGTCGTCACATTTACGCACAACACTTTATGAACTCCCTCACATTTTTCCCATTTATCCTGGCGCACGGGCCGGCGGCGACATTATGCCGGTAGGTTTTATCCCGCCAGGCGTTTAGCCTCTTCACGTCGGGGCAATATCAACGCCCCGGATGCGCCAGGGCATACAGCCGGGCCGGATTCATCATCATGCGGAGGTAAAAGGGATGGGCATCGGCGCTCTCGTCAAGCCAGCGATCGGTTTTTTCCGCGCAGCGCTCCGCGGCGGCGACGGCATCATCCAGCTCGGCGCGCAGCGCGCGGCTGCAGCCGTATTGATGGATAAACCAGTGCAGCTCGATCAGTTGCCGGACGTGGCCGAACAGGCGCGAATACCAGTCCGCCCGTTCCCAGGCCGCCGCCAGGTCACGTGTCCAGGCGGCCGGCAAAGCGGCTTCCTGCAAAAGCGCCTGTGCCATATGCCGCAGATGACGGGCCAGGAACTCCGCCTGCTGCCGTTCAAGACGGCTAAGCTCCCGCTGCGCCAGGCCCGCGGCGTTATCGTCAGCCGGAAACAGCGGCTGGAAAGACTGGCTCCAGTTGGCGCCGCGGGCGTCGGAGTGGATCAGCCGCAGCGCGTCATCCATATCCTGCGGGATCTGGCTGTGGCGATGCATTATCCGCCCCAGCAGATAAGGCGCCTTGCACATCCAGTCATAGCTGGTAAAAAACAGCTGCCGCAGTTTCTGGCGCTGGAGGCTGTCCGGCGGGCGCACCCCGCGGGTCTCGAGCCAGTCGTCGAACAACGTGGCCGCGGCGACCGGCGGCGCGCCGCTTATCATGCGCGCCAGGCCATAAAGATTGCTTTCATTGACCGAGTCCAGGAGCGAGCCGTTGTTGACCCATTCCCAGCTGATACGCACGCTAACGGCCTCCAGCCGCTCGCCAACCACCGCTTGCACCCATCCCAGCCGGCCCTGGATTTCATCAATCAGCAGGCAGGGCAGCAGGGTCCAGCCGTAATCAATGCCCCACAAATCAATATCAAGCCATATTTTGCGCTGTTCAAAAGCGCCGATGGCCGGATTATTGGCAAAGCCGGGGCGATAGTCCACCGCCGTGGCCTTCAGCGAAGCGCGCACATCGGGCGGCAGCCGCGCCAGCGTTTGCTGCAGTTGCCGGCGGGGCCAGCTGTCATCGGTGTAATCACGCAGCACCAGTTTTTTATTTTGCCGCCGCAGCTGCAGGTGAAGGGATTGCAGCGGCGCGTGCCACTGCGTTTCATTAAACGCCGGCGTTTGCAGGCTGAGGATCAGTCCGTCAAACAGCGGCAGTTGCGCAAGCGACGCGCTGACCACGTCGGTATAAAAATAATACAGGAATTTTTCCCCCTGGCCGGCGTCGTCCGCCAGGGACAGTTCGGGAAATTTATGCTCGATGCGGCCGTCCTGCGGAAAGGCCTCGCCCTGCAGCCACACCGTCAGCCGCCGCGCCCGGCAATAGGCGCTCACGCGCCGCAGGTAGAGCAACGCGCCTTCCCATTCGTGCTGCAGATTGGCTTTATCCGCGCCCTGGTAATGGGCCGGGGGCGGGGCCAGCAGCGCCAGGATATTTTGCTGGTGAATCACCAGGCCGGTGAAGCGGTATTTTTCCATCACCGCCGCCATTTCCAGGAAATGCGGCCAGTGCCAGATAAGCGGGGAGTTAATTTCCAGCAGACGTTGCGGCACGGTATTTTCCCTAATCAAGCGGCGCGAAGACAGCAAGGCCGGTCCAGCGGGTATAAAGCATCCGCTTTAGCCTGTCAACAGGCCGGACTTCCAGCGTTGAATCACCAGAAGACAAGACCTCATGTACTGTAATACCAGGAATACGGGAGAACGATAACATGAAAAAATATGCATTGGTCGGCACCGGCGGCCGGGCTGGGCTTTATCTGCAGGCTATCGCCGGGGAATACCGCACCCGGGGCGCGTTTGTCGCCTTTTGCGATACCAACCGCACGCGAATGGAATACGCCAACCGGTTAATCGGCGCCGCTGGCCACGACGGCGTGCCGATGTATACCGCGCTGGAGTTTGATCGCATGATAACCGAAACCCGGCCGGATACCGTCATCGTCACCTCTATCGACCGCACCCACCATCGTTATATCGTGCGCGCCATGGAATTGGGGTGCGATGTTATCAGCGAAAAACCGATGACCATCGACGAGGAAAAATGCCAGGCGATTATCGACGCCATTAACCGTACCGGCAAGAGCCTGCGCGTGACCTTTAACTACCGCTATGCCCCGCATCACAGCAAAATCCGCGAACTGCTTGCCGGCGGCGCTATCGGCGAGGTGTTTTCGGTGCATTTCGAGTGGCTGCTGAATACCCGGCACGGCGCCGATTATTTCCGCCGCTGGCACCGTGATAAACGCAACAGCGGCGGCTTGCTGGTGCATAAATCCACCCACCATTTCGACCTGGTCAACTTTTGGCTGAACAGCGAGCCGGAAACGGTGTATGCCCAGGGAGATCTGCGTTTTTACGGCAAGGATAACGCCGAAAGCCGGGGGGTGGCGCAATTTTATTCCCGCGCCTTCGGCAGCGAGGCGGCGGCCGAAGATCCCTTCGCCCTGCACATGGATCAAAGCGAACCGCTGCGCGAGCTTTACCTCAACGCCGAACATGAGGACGGTTATTATCGCGACAAAAGCGTTTTCGACGACGGCATCAGTATCGAGGATGTCATGGGCGTGATGGTGCGCTATAAAAACAAGGCCATCATGACCTATTCCCTGAACGCCTACCTGCCGTGGGAAGGGCTGAACGTGGTGTTCAACGGCAGCCGGGGCCGGCTGGAGATGAAACTGGTGGAAACGTCTTATGTGAACAGCGGCGGCGAAAAAGAGCTGGAAGGCGCTATTGAGAGCTGCTCTATACGGGTATTTCCGTTGTTCGCCGCGCCTTATGACGTCCCGGTGGATTTCCTGGCCGGCGGCCACGGCGGCGGCGATAAGGTTATGCTGGCGGATGTGTTCGGCGCGCCGGCGCCGGACCCGCTGAAACGCGCGGCCAGCTACCGCGACGGCGCCATGTCCATCCTGACCGGCATTGCCGCCAACCGCTCGCTGCGCACTGAACTGCCGGTGCACATTCGCGATCTGGCGGTAAAACTGTAGCCCGGCCGGACCCTGCCGTTTATCGGCCGCAACGATAAAGCCTGGATGGCGTTTTTACCGTTGCGGCAATAAAACCGTCATATTCCCTCTCTATACTCCAGCGAAGATAAAGTCCCAAAGAGGATAATACTATGTACGCCCGCCTGTCCTTAGCGCAGGGGCGAACTTCCGGTCGACGGTCAGCGCCGGAAGGTTTGTCCCGCGCCCTATTTTCCCCCAAGCGCCATTGCCGTAGCATCCCCGCCGCCAGCCGCCGCGCGCCGGCCGTTTGCCTGACGTTTCGCCCGGGGGCCCGACATGCGCAACCTCGGCGCTAACGACGGCACGCCAATCGTCATCAGCGGACTCAGCCATCAGTTTGGCGGCAAGCGCGTATTAGAGGATATCCATCTGCATGTGCCCGCGGGCACGACCCTGGCCCTGCTCGGACCCTCGGGATGCGGTAAAAGCACTCTGCTGAAATTACTGGCCGGCCTGCTGCAGCCCGCGCGCGGCGAGATCCATTTCGGCGCGCGGCTGATGGCGAGCCACAGCGTCTGTATTCTTCCCGAACAACGCGATATCGGCATGGTGTTTCAGGACTATGCCCTGTGGCCGCATATGAGCGTGGCGCAAAATGTCGCTTTCCCGCTGCGCATGCGCCGGGTGGCCCGCGCCGAACGCCGGCTGCGGGTCGACACCGCGCTGGAGCGGGTCGGCCTGGCCGCCTTCGCCGGACGCAAGCCGTCGGAGCTGTCCGGCGGCCAGCAGCAGCGGGTGGCCCTGGCCCGGGCCATCGTGGCCGAGCCCCGGGTCCTGCTGTTCGACGAACCGCTATCGAATCTCGACCGCGAATTGCGCGAAACGTTATGCGGCGAAATGGCCCGTCTGCTCCGGCAGCTCAGCATTACCGCCGTTTACGTCACCCACGATCGCGGTGAAGCGCAACAGCTTGCCCAGCATATCGCGCATATGGCGCAGGGGCGCATCGTCAATTATCACGCCACTTGAACCGGGGAAAACACATGCAGCAGACCACCCACCGTTTATTAAGCCGTATCAGCACAGGAGCTTTATCCATCATGATTGCCGCCGCCACCCTTATGGCCGCCGACGCCCGGGCGCTGACCCTCTATACCGCCGGTCCCGGCTCCCTGGCCAAAAAGCTGGCGGCCGGCTATGAGCGGCAATCGGGGACCAAGGTCGATGTTTTTCAGGCCACCACCGGTAAAGTCATGGCCCGCCTGGAGGCCGAACAGGCCAACCCGCGCGCCGATGTCCTGATTTCCGCTTCATGGGATACCGCGGAAGAACTGCAACAACGGGGATGGCTGCTGGCCTACGGCAGCCCGAACGCCGCCAGCGTGCCGGCGCAGTTTAAAACCGGCTATTATGTGGCGCAGGGCATCTCCGCCCTCGGTATCGTCTGGAACAGCGCCAGCGGTACGCCGGAGCCGCATGACTGGCAGGACCTGGCGCAGCCGGCATTCAGGGATAAGGTGACCACCCCCGATCCGGCGCTGTCCGGCGCCTCGCTGGATTTGCTGATGGGCCTGCAAAATGCCCTGGGCGAGAAAGCCTGGACATTGTTCGGACAGTTAAAGGACAACGGAATGATTATCGCCGGTCCCAATGCCCAGGCGCTGACGCCGGTACTGCAGGGCGCCAGGGCGGCGGTGTTCGGCGCGGTGGACTATGTCGCCTATAACAGCGTGCAGGAAGGCGAGTCGGTGAAAGTGATTTTCCCCTCCAGCGGCACGGTGATCGCCCCGCGTCCGATGATGATCCTGAAAACCAGCACGCAGCCCGATCAGGCCAGGGCTTTTATCGATTATGCGCTCTCCCCGGAGGGGCAACAGCTGGTGGCAGAAGCCTGGCTGATGCCCGCGCGCAGCGATATCAGCGCCAAACGCCCGCTGTTCAGCGATTTGCGGCTGCTGCCGGCGCAGGGCGCCCAGCCCGCCACGCGTGACAAGGTGCTCGACCGGTTCGCCAAACTCTTCGGCCAGCGCTAGGCTTTGCGATGCGCGCTTTTTTCCTGCCGCTGCTGACCCTGGCGGCATTACTGGTGCTGGTGGCGCTGCCGGCGCTGTTTGTGCTGCTGCAGGCCATTTTTCCCCAGCTGGCCGCCGGCTCGCTGGCGCATGCGTTTGGCGCGGTCCCGGCCCTGTGGCGGGACCCGCAGGTGCCCGCGCTGCTCGGCGGCACGCTGCAAACCGGCCTGGGCGTGGCGCTGGCCTGCGCCCTGCTGGGCATTCCCCTGGGCGCGCTGCGCGGGTTGTTTGCCGTGCCGCTGGCGCGGGTCTGGGATGTGCTGATCCTGGTGCCGTTCCTGACGCCGCCCTATATCGCCGGCTTATCCTGGATGCTGGCGTTGCAGCGGCGCGGTTACCTTGAGCAACTGACCGGCCTGCAATTAGATCGGCTCCTGTTCAGCCGCGCCGGCATGGTGCTGGTCATGACGCTGACGATTTTCCCGGTGGTCTATTTTGCGGTGTCGCGCGCCATGGCCGCGGGCGGCCACCGTCTGGCGGACGTGGCGCGGGTACACGGCGCGGGGCCGTGGCGGGCGTTTTGCCTGGTCACCCTGCCGCTGGCGCTGCCGGCCATTTTCGCCGGCCTGCTGCTGGCGTTTACCCTGGCCATCGAGGAATACGGCGTGCCCGCCGCCCTGGGCATGCGCGCCGGTGCGCCGGTGCTGACCGTCGGCATTGAGCGGCGCCTGGCGGACTGGCCCATTGATTTAACCTCGGCATCGCTGCTTTCGTTATTACTGGTGGCGCTGGCGCTGGCGGCGTACGGCATCCAGCGCACCCTGTCCGGCGGCCGTGACGTGGCCATCACCGGCGGAAAACCGGCGGCTATCGCCTCGCGGCCGCTCGGCGTATGGCGCTGGCCGGTGGTGGTGCTGTTCAGCCTGATCGCCGGCCTGGCGGTGGCGGCCCCGGTGGCCGCCATGCTGGCCACCGCGTTTTCCGCCACGGTATCCGGCGGACTGACGCCGGCCAACCTGACGCTGCGCCATTTCGGCAATCTCTTCGCGCAGCACGGCGAGGCGGCCGACGCACTGGCCACCAGCCTGGGCCTGGCGCTCGGCACCGCGCTGTTTACCGGTCTGGTGGGATTGATGGTGGCCTGGCTTATCAACAGCACCCGAGGCCGCTCCACGGCCTGTATCGACGCGCTGTCGCTGCTGCCGGCCGCGCTGCCGGGCGTGGTGGTGGGCGTCGGCCTGATCCTGGCCTGGAACCGGCGTTTCTGGCCGGTAACGCCTTATGATAGTTGGGTTATCCTGCTGCTGGCCTACAGTTGCCTGTTGTTGCCTTACCCGGTGCGCTATACGGGAGCCGCGCTGCGCCAGCTCGGATCCAGCCTGGAGCCGGCGGCCAGGGTGCACGGCGCCAGCGCCGCGCGGGCATTGCGCTATATCGTGCTGCCGCTGGTATTTCCCGCGCTGCTGGCCGCGATGCTGATGGTATTTGCCGTCGCGTCCAGGGAACTGGTGACCTCGTTGTTGCTGGCGCCGCCCGGGGTGCAAACGGTATCGGTATTTATCTGGCGCCAGTTCGAGCAAGGTTCGGTAGGCGACGGCATGGCCATGGCCAGTATCGCCATGCTGTTAAGCATGGTGGTCATGCTGACGGCGCTGGCGCTGTTACAGCGTCCGCGCCGCTAGGCCTGCGTGGGGCAACGTCCCGCCCGCCGCCGCGCGGGAACATGCAGAGGTGAAAGTGGGGCTTACTTTTCCTGGCTGCTTTCCAGGCCGAAGCGTTCCGCCAGCTCACGGCGCAGGTTATCGGACTGGCGGCCGAAGATAGCCTGCACCTCCTGGCCGATAACCACGACGCCGAGCGCGCCCAGATGCTGGATCTGGCCGGTATTGACCTTGCCCAGATCCTTGACCTTAACCCGCAGCCGGGTAATACAGGCATCGACATCCACAATGTTTTCCTGCTCGCCCAAGGCGCTAATCAAAGAGGCAATATCCGGATCACGCGGGGCAACGTTATGCTGGTGCGTCAATTTTTCTTTAAAAACACGCATAAACTCTTTGATATTGACCATTCTGGTATCCTTATAAAAGATATCGACAGGCACGCGGCGGACGTGAATCCGTAACCCGCCGCACATACCCGGAAAAACCACTGCTGCACCGGCATATCCTACCGCGATGCCGGGTTGGCGCAAAGCGTGATTCATATCCCATTCCTCTTTTATCGCCACCGGCTTGGAAAAATGTGATCCCCATACGTTTTCCCCCGTCTGGCGCCGGCCGACGGGCCCTGCCGCGCCGCGCGCGTCTCGCCCGCATGCGTTATTTTCAGCCGCCGTTATTTTTTTACGCCTATACTTTTCAGAAGGTTAAACGAGCAGGTAACCTGGCTATCTTCTTTATCTATCGGCTTTCGAGGTAACGGAAATGGATAACGACCACTTACCCGACGACTATCGCAGCAGGCATTATCCGGTCAAGGAAAATATGCGCTTCCAGCTTTTCGCCTGGAGAATGCAGAATCTCGGCTTTGTGCTGCTGTTTATTTTTATTGCCGCGGCCTGCCTGGGACTGTTTTCCCAAGGCGTACTCAGCAATGCATCCGCGCAATCAGCCGGGGGCAATATGATCCTTGAATATGACCGCTTCGCCCGTAACAGCACGGAGACTCATTTTATAATCCGCATAAAAATCAATAAAGAAAACCAGCTTACCGCCGTCCTGCGCGGCGATATCCTCGATAATTACGATATCGAGTTTATCCAACCCACCCCCGATGTTTCGATTATCAACGATAACGCCCTGACATTAACCCAGCCGATCGCCAAAAAAGACGGCTGGCACAGTATTTACGTCACCCTAAAACCAAATAAAATGGGCTACTTCACCAATACCATCGCACTTTCCGATAATGAAAAAATAACGTTTAACCAATTAGTTTATCCTTAGGGAGAACATCATGGATATGGTATTAAGAGCGGCCTTTATTTACCTGATCCTGATCGTGGTCTTTCGCATATCGGGCAGACGCACGTTGCTTGAAATGAACAGTTTCGATTTTATTTTGCTGCTGATTATCAGCGAAGCCTGCCAACAGGCGATCCTGGGCGAGGATTTTTCGGTGATCGGCGCCACGATTTCCATCGTTACCCTGATAAGCCTTGATTTGGTGCTTTCCTGGCTGAAGGATAAATACCATATTGTCTGGCTGGCCGCCGACGGGCCGCCGCTGCTGCTGGTGGATGACGGCAAGGTGCTGGAGCTGCGCCTCAAGCGGACCAAGATTTCCCATGACGATCTGCTGACCAGCGCGCGCAAATCGGACGGCATCCTGGACCTGGACCAGATTCGTTATGCCATTTTGGAGCAAAACGGCAAAATCACCATTATTCCGAAAAAAGAGTCATAAATCCGTGGCCGCCGGCTAATATCCCTCTCCCGCCGCGTTTATCTCACCCCGCCGTGACTCACGGCGGCATAGCCACGTATAAATATTATTTTTATAATTTTATTATATTTAAATAAAATTAACTTTTTATCAATCAGTCATGCTAAATCATTTTCATCATAGCGTATTGACAGCCGGCGAATATATATTGTTATATAACTTCTGGCAACCGTATTCTCGTCCTCATATCGCTGCCTGTTTAATATTTTAAATTATTTCTGATGTTATTTTGTCATTTAATAACATCCGTGATCGCCGGGGGAAATGTTTTATGGATAAAAACGCAATATCGCATGCAATATTAAGAGAGTATAAAAGCAAGCCTATTAAATGGTTTGTTATTTATTCAGCGAAGTTCTCATTATGGGCCTGCTGGTTAGGCTTATGCGTTTACGGCATTGTGTCCGTGGACCGCTGGCCCATCCGGCTGCTCCTGCAATTGCTGCTGGGGATGGGATTTGCCCATGGCGTGGAATTGCAGCATCAGGCGCTGCACCATACCGGTTTCCGCTCCAGAAAAGCCAATCATGGCGCCGGATTTCTGCTGGGATTGCCGATGCTGGTCTCATATTCAGCCTATCGCGACAGTCATCTGTTTCATCACCGGGCGCTCGGCCGGGCGGATGACGAGGAATTTTTTAAACACGATCTACGCTCCCCACCGCGGCTGTGGGATAGGATTAGCATTTTTTTTATGTTAAATCATTTTTATTCACAATTAATGAAGTTTATCCACGCCGTAAAAAGACGTCCCTTTCCGGTAAAAATCGCGACCAGTAACCCCCACATCCTGCGCAACGAATATCTTCTGATGGGCGGGATTTTTTTTACCGCCGCCGGCGCATCGCTGGCGGCCGGCAGTGATATTTTTATCCAGTGCTGGCTGCTTCCTCTGCTGTTTTTCGCCGCCCCCATCCATAGCTTAATAGAATTACCCGAACATTACGGCTGCGATAAGTCCAGCGTGCGGGTTTGCGACAATACCCGCACCATCCAGGCCCATCCGCTGATCAGCTGGTATACCAACGGCAATAATTATCACGTTGAACACCACCGCTTCCCCTCATTACCCATGGAACAACTGGCGCGGGTGCACCGGCAAATTAAGGGGGACCTGCGTTATTACAGCGATTCCTACCCGGCGTTTTACCGGCATATCATCAGGCAGGCCTGGCCACGCCCGCGTCGCCGATAAGCCGTATACGCGCGGCGATGTCGCCGGCGCCCATAAAGCCCAGTCGTAAATAAATAGGAATTTATATTGCTGCATATTTTGAACCAAATTCCTATAGTTTGGCGTGGGTTCATCTCATCCGCTAATAAAGACGACTTTCCATCGTTAAAAAAACACGTTAATCTAAAAGAAAATTAAGATGGCCGGCCATGACTTATCCCCACGCTGAAAAACGCGGTCACCGCCGTAGTGGCCGGGCCATCTTGAACCGTTATGGCGCGGTGATATAACCCATGCGGGGATTTTTTTCGCGGCCATCCGTTAATTAACCCAATTCATTAATTACAATAACTAATAAATCGTTAGCTTACATATAAAGAAAAAACAGTGAATAGACCTTTTAAGGCCATATCTTCCGCGGACGACTGGCAAAAACAATTATCCGAGGTTATTTCGGATCCTGATGAATTATTATCATTACTGGGGCTAAGCGATAATCCCCGTCTGCGGCAAGGCCGGCCGGCGCGCCGTCTTTTCCCGCTGCGGGTGCCACGCGGTTTTGTCAACCGCATGGAAAAGGGTAATGAACACGACCCCTTGCTGCGGCAGGTTATCACCGCGGCGGACGAATTTATCGTCACGCCGGGCTATGTCGCCGACCCGCTCGGCGAGCATGACTGCGTGATGCCTGGGCTGTTGCATAAATACCGCAACCGGGCGCTGTTGCTGGTGAAAGGCGGCTGCGCCATCAACTGCCGGTATTGCTTTCGCCGCCATTTCCCCTACCCGGAAAACAGCGGTAACAAGGCTAACTGGCGTAACGCCTTAGCCTATATCCGGGCGCATCCGCAGATCGATGAAATTATCTTTTCCGGCGGCGATCCGCTGATGGCCAGGGATCATGAACTGGCCTGGCTGGCTGACGAACTCCAGGCCATTCCCCATATCCGGCGCCTGCGCATCCACAGCAGGCTGGCGGTGGTGATACCGGCGCGCATTACGGAGCAATTATGCCGGATGCTGGCCGCTTCGCGGCTGCAGGCGATTATGGTGACGCATATCAACCATGCCAATGAGATCGACGCCGACGTTGACGGCGCCATGGGCAGGCTGCGCAACGCCGGGGTGACACTGCTTAACCAGAGCGTCCTGCTGCGCGGCGTCAATGACAGCGCCGATATCCTGGCGGCGTTAAGCAACCGGCTGTTTAACGCCGGTATCCTGCCCTACTATCTTTTTGCGCTGGATAAGGTCGCGGGCGCGGCGCATTTTATGGTGGGCGACGACGAAGCCAGGCGCATTGTCAGTACGCTATCCACCAAGGTTTCCGGCTATCTGGTGCCCCGGCTGACGCGCGAAATCAGCGGAATGCCCAGCAAGATACCGCTGTCTCTCACGCCGCCGTCCTGAACAGACGCGCGCATGAAGATGTTATCAATCCGCCCTGCGGCGGCGCGTATTAGCTATTGTGGTCGAACGTGGCCCGCGCGCGCTCCACTTCGGGCAGGTACTCCACCGTCCATTGGTGCAGCGCCTGGAAAGGCTGTTTTAGCGTATGACCCAGGGGCGTGATTTGATACTCCACCGCGATGGGCGAGGCGGTAATAACGCGCCGCGCCACGATGCCGTTGCGCTCCAGACGCCGCAAACTCTGGGTCAGCGCCTTTTGCGTAATACCATCAAGACGGCGTTTGATAACGTTGAAACGCAACGGCCCGGCGCACAGGGCGGCCAGGATCAGCACCGACCACTTATCCGCAATCTGGTCGAGCAGCATGCGGCTTGGGCAATGCGCCGCGGAAAAAACCGGACAGTGCTCTCCCGGCACGGCGCTGTCCGCGGCATAGCGGATGGCGGTGTCTTCAACTTCCGACATGGTGGTTTCCTTTTGGCTACCTGGTAGCGTCAAAGTGCCTGATTGACTCGCAGTATACATAATATACCATCAAAAGCTTCACGTTAACCGGAGATGATCTGTATGCGCGCACCGCAAGTCGATATCCTGTTCCAGCCTTTGCGAATAAAATCGCTGGTATTGAAAAACCGTATCGTCATGGCCCCCATGACCCGCTCGTTTTCACCTGACGGAGTGCCGGGGGATAACGTAGCCGCCTACTACCGCCGCCGCGCCGAAGCCGATGTGGGGCTGATCCTGTCGGAAGGTACGGCAATCGACCGGCCGGCGGCCAGGAACGATCCGAACGTGCCGTTTTTCCATGGCCAGGACGCGCTGGCCGGCTGGCAACGGGTAATCGATGAAGTCCACGCCGCCGGCGGTAAAATGGGACCGCAGCTGTGGCATGTGGGCGCGGTGGCCAGTTTCCAGACCGAATGGGTGCCCGATGTGCCGGTGGAGAGTCCTTCAGGCCTGGCGGCGCCGGATATGCCCCGCGGCGAGATCATGAGCGACGAGGCCATTGCCGATACCCTTGCCGCCTATGCCCGGGCGGCTGCCGATGCCAAGCGGCTGGGTTTCGATACTTTTGAGATCCACGGCGCCCATGGCTATCTCATCGATCAGTTCTTCTGGTCCGGCACCAACCGGCGTACGGATCGTTTCGGCGGTGCCACCATTAAAGAGCGCGCCCGTTTTGCCGCCGAGGTATTAAAGGAAATGCGCGCGGCGGTCGGGCCTGAATATCCGATTATCCTGCGCGTCAGCCAGTGGAAACAGCAGGATTATGCCGCCAGGCTGGCGACCACCCCGGACGCGATGGCCGATTGGCTGGTACCGCTGGTGGAAGCGGGCGCCGACGTGCTGCACTGCTCGCAACGGCGTTTCTGGCAACCTGAATTCCCGGAGCAGGATGGGGAAAACGGGCTTAACTTCGCCGGCTGGGCGAAAAAATTGACCGGCGCCGCCACCATCAGCGTGGGTTCCGTGGGTTTGTCCGGGGATTTTATCGGCAGCTTTAGCGGGGAAAACGCCAGCCCGGTCGGATTGGATAATCTCATCGGGCGGCTGGAGCGCAATGAGTTTGACCTGATAGCGGTCGGGCGTGCGTTGATAAGCGACCCGCACTGGGCGGCCAAGGTGCGCGCCGGCGATACGGGGAATATGGCGGATTTCACCCCCGCGGCATTGGGCGAATTATTTTAGCGGGCGGCCCCGCGGTTGCGCGGGGACCGACCAGTTGTTTCCGGTCCCCGCGCGGCAAAGATGCCTGCGCTATGCCTTTATTGTTGTCGTTTATAACACCCGCGCCGCATTAATACCCCGGCATATCGGGTAGAACATTTCTGTATTTTATCCAGGGAATTTAATCTGATAAATGCCGCCCATTTTTACCGCCGCACAAGCCCTATAATATGCGGCTGTTCCCGCCAACCTTTTGATATTAATCGCAACAATAAACTTTTATATAAAATATCGCCATGGCCGCCGCTCATGGTTTGTCTAATTCGCAACGGTATACTAGGCTTATTATTATCAGCCGACTAAGTTAACATCGCTGATTATACCTATAATCCTAACAACGTGATGGTGAGCCCGATGAATATCAAGACTCTTGAAGACCTCTTTATCCATGCCCTTTCAGATGTATACAGCGCTGAAAAGCAAATCACCCGCGCTTTGCCGAAAATGGCCCGGGCCGCTACCGATCCTCAGCTGATTGATGGCTTTAAGCTTCATCTGGAACAAACGCATGGGCAAATCGAGCGTATTGATAAACTGGTGGAAGTCACACCGAATATCAAGATTAAGCGTATGAAATGCATGGCAATGGAAGGATTAGTGGAAGAAGGCCAGGAAATTATAGACGAGGTTGAAAAAGGCCCGGTACGTGATGCCGGTCTTATTGCCGCGGCGCAAAAAGTTGAACATTATGAAATCGCCACCTACGGCACGTTAGCTACCCTGGCGGGGCTGCTGGGGTATACCGAGGCTAAAACCCTGCTGGCCGAAACGCTGCAGGAAGAAAAAGATACCGACATCAAATTATCCAAGCTGGCCAGTGTTAAAGTAAATACGGATGCCGGTAAAAAATAACCCATATCAGCATGTTAACAAGGTAAGTATTTTTATAATACATTTCACCCTGTATGGTCATAGCATTAATATGCTCGTTTAACGTTGAGTAAATATCATCAGCGCAAAAAACCCGGTATTCATTGCCGGGTTTTTTGCATTTTAACCAACATAAAGAGAGTATTTAACGGCGCGATGCCTGGAATATTCAGGCTTGGTTGTCCCGATGAGTAGCGAAAAAAATTCTCCGGGACCCGATGCGCCGCGCCGTAAGCGCAGTATGGGTTACGCCGGCAATAATTGCCCGCGCCTAAGGCCGTTATCGTGCCGGATAAGCCATTATTTTTTAGCTTCCGTATGCGGCGCCTGCGAACGCGCCAGGAATTGCCGGGTGGTTTCCGGCAGATGTTCCAGCAGCCAGGCGGCCATCGCTTTCTCCTGTTCCAGGATCTGCGTGAAGATACGTTGCCCTTCGGTATCGCCCACCGCCTGCGCCGCGGCGATAAGCGCGGTATAGGAGGCAATTTCAAAATTTTCGAAGGTATAGCCGCTAATGCCGCCTTTGATCACTTCATCGCTGGCAAACATGCCGCCCATCGCCTGGCCCATGGCCGCCACTTTGCCCGCCATATCCTTAAATGTCGAACTGGATGAATCATAACGTTTAATAACGCTTTCCACCAGACGCTGCTGCTCGATGGTTTCATCAATATGCTGTTTAATGCGGGCCTCCAGCGCCGGGTAGTGCTCAAGACGCCCCGCCATGCGTTTCAGCATGCTTTCGGCCTGTTCTTCCATGGCATGGGCATCACGCAGCCAGTCCAGATAATTGTCATGTAAATCGGCCATTTTTCACCTCTCAATCAATAACGGCATTGCGGAAATAAGAAAATTATCGGTTATCGAATAGCCTTTTCAGTTTAGCTTCCCTTATGAAACGCGCCAGTGACATGGCTATAAATTGAGCGAAGCGCGCAAACCCCGCGCACGTCTTGCCTTCGCTCCGCGGCATGCGCGCGCAAGGTCGCTAAGAAAGGACTCTGCACGGTTTTGGCGATCCCTGCCGTCCTGAAATAATCCTGAACGTGCGTGATCCGCCTGAAAAGGCGCCAGGCGCCCCGCCATGCCGCACGCGCGCCCGTATTTGGTGCAAGGCGCCGCCGCCGGCGCGGGAAAAGCCGGGCAAACGCCGCCGGCCCGCGGCGCCGCAACTGGCACGGGGATTGCTTGGAACCATTCTGTCCCGCCGGCCATTGTTAATCCTCATAAATTCAGGAGTGAATTGCATGCAACGACGTAAATTACTGAAAGCCTTCGCCCTCTCCGCCACGGTTATCGGCATGGGGATCAGCTGGGGGGCGCTGGCTGCCGACACGATTAAAGTCGGCGTGATGCATTCCTTATCCGGCACCATGGCTATCTCGGAAACGCCGTTAAAAGACGTGGCGCTGATGACCATTGACGAAATCAATGCCCAGGGTGGGGTGCTGGGTAAAAAGCTGGAGCCGGTCGTGGTTGATCCGGCGTCGAACTGGCCCTTGTTCGCGGAAAAGGCCCGGCAGTTGCTGACCCAGGACAAGGTGGCGGTGGTGTTCGGCTGCTGGACCTCGGTCTCGCGCAAATCGGTGTTGCCGGTATTTGAGGAGCTGAACGGCCTGCTGTTTTACCCGGTGCAATATGAAGGCGAGGAAATGTCGCCCAACGTGTTTTATACCGGCGCGGCCCCCAACCAACAGGCTATCCCGGCGGTGGAATACCTGATGAGCGATGACGGCGGCGACGCCAAGCGCTTCTTCCTGCTCGGCACCGATTATGTTTATCCGCGTACGACCAATAAAATTCTGCGGGCCTTCCTGCATTCTAAGGGCGTGGCGGATAAAGATATCGAGGAAGTCTATACCCCGTTCGGATATAGCGATTACCAGACCATCGTGGCCAATATCAAGAAATTCTCCGCCGGCGGTAAAACCGCGGTGATTTCCACCATCAACGGCGATTCCAACGTTCCTTTTTATAAAGAGCTGGCCAACCAGGGCATCAAGGCGACCGATGTGCCGGTAATAGCCTTTTCGGTGGGCGAGGAGGAACTGCGCGGCATCGACACCAAACCGCTGGTCGGCAACCTGGCGGCCTGGAACTATTTCCAGTCGGTGGATAATCCCACCAATAAGAAATTCGTCGCGCAATGGAAAGCCTACGCCAAGTCCCACCATCTGCCCAACGCCGATACCGTGGTCACCAACGACCCGATGGAAGCCACCTATGTCGGCATCCATATGTGGGCGCAGGCGGTGGAGAAGGCCAAGTCCACCGATGTGGATAAGGTGCGCGCGGCGATGGCCGGGCAAACCTTCGCCGCACCGTCCGGCTTTACCCTGACCATGGATCAGACCAATCACCATCTGCATAAACCGGTGATGATTGGCGAGATCGAGTCCGACGGCCAGTTTAACGTGGTATGGCAAACCGAAGGGCCGGTGCGCGCGCAGCCCTGGAGTCCCTTTATCGCCGGCAACGATAAAAAACCCGATCATCCGGTCAAAAGCACCCAGTAAAAGGGCTTACGGATAGGGCGGGCCAGGTGTAAACACGGAAACCGGGGCCGGGCCGCGCTCTACTCTTCGCGCCCGCCCTACCCGCTTCAAACGCCTGAGGCGGCAGAGGCGCCCTCTGTTTTTGACGCAGCACGGGACGAAAAATATGCGCTATCTATCATTATTATTGCGAAGGTTCGGCCTCGGCGCGGCCTTATGCCTATGCCTGCCGGCCTGGGCTCTGGCCGGCCCCGCCGCCGATTTTGCGGCGGCCAGCCGCGCCGATCAGGCGAAATTACTCCAGGCGTGGTCAAGCGCGCCGGATGCATCCCGGCTGCCGCTGCTGCAGGCATTGCGCCGGGAGACCATGGTGATCGACGCCGCCGGCAAACCCTTTATCCAGCAGGGCGCCGCGCTGACGCCGATGGAAGGCGACGCGGCGCCCACCGGCGGCGTCAAGAAAGTCTGGCTGAATAACCGCCTGCGCAATCTTATCGCCACCGCCTTGTCCGTTCACCAGTTGGTCAGCGACGATGCCAGCATACGGCTACAGGCCGCCATTGCGCTCCAGCGCGAAGCGCAGGCCGACCAGTTGCCGCTGCTGCAGGCCCGTTTACCGCTGGAAAAAGACCCGCGGGTGCATGACGCGCTGCAGATTGCCCTGGCCAATTTGCAATTGGCCGATCCCCGGCCCGAGGTGCGGCTGCAGGCGGTCACGCTGCTCGGCGAATCGGGCGATCCCGATGTCCAGGTACGTCTGCAGGCGCTGACGCAGGAGAGCGCCGAACCCGAGGCCCAAGTGCGCGCGGCGGCGCTGAAAAGCCTCAAGCAGGTTCAGCGCCGGCTGATGATAGGCGACCTGCTCGGTCAGGCGTTTACCGGCTTGTCCCTGGGCTCGATACTGCTGCTGGCGGCGCTGGGCCTGGCCATTACCTACGGCCTGCTGGGGGTGATTAACATGGCGCACGGCGAGATGCTGATGCTGGGCGCCTACGCCACTTATCTGGTGCAGCAGCTTATGGAGCACTACGCGCCGGGACTGCTGCCGCTCTACCCGCTGGCGGCCCTGCCGGCGGCCTTCGCCGTTACCGGCGTTATCGGCATGCTGCTTGAACGCACCGTAATCCGTCATTTATACGGCCGCCCCCTGGAAACGCTGCTGGCGACCTGGGGCATCAGCCTGGTGCTGATCCAGGGGGTGCGCATGCTGTTCGGCGCGCAAAACGTCAGCGTCGCCAACCCCGGCTGGCTCTCCGGCGGCATCCAACTGCTGCCTAACCTGGTGCTGCCCTACAACCGCCTGGCGGTCATCTTGTTCGTGCTGTGCGTGCTGGCGCTGTGCTGGCTGCTGCTGAACACAACCCGGCTGGGCATGCATATCCGCGCGGTAACCCAGAACCGGGCCATGGCCGCCTGCTGCGGCGTGCCGACCGGCCGGGTGGATATGCTGGCCTTCGGCCTGGGTTCCGGCATTGCCGGCCTGGGCGGCGTGGCGTTGTCCCAGCTTGGCAACGTCGGCCCCGAGCTGGGCCAGGGATATATTATCGATTCGTTCCTGGTGGTGGTGCTGGGCGGGGTCGGCCAGTTGGCGGGCACCGTGGCGGCGGCGTTCGGGCTGGGCATCGTCAACAAAATCCTCGAACCCGAAATCGGCGCCGTGCTGGGCAAGATCCTGATCCTGGCGCTTATCGTGCTGTTTATCCAAAAACGTCCCCAGGGACTCTTCGCCGTCAAAGGCAGGGTCATTGACTGATGAGCCAACCCTTAACCCTCACCGGCCTGCAAAAGGCGCCCCGCACCGCCATGATCCTGGGCGCGCTGGTTTTTATCGCGCTGGTTATCCTGCCGCTGCTGGCCCTGCTGCCCGCGGCGCATCCGCTGAATATCTCCACCTATACCCTGACCCTGGTGGGCAAAATCCTGTGCTACGCCGTGGTGGCCATCGCGCTGGATCTGGTCTGGGGTTATGCCGGGCTGCTGTCCCTCGGGCATGGGCTGTTTTTTGCCCTCGGCGGTTACGCCATGGGCATGTACCTGATGCGCCAGGCCGCGGGAGACGGCCTGCCGGCGTTTATGTCCTTTTTATCGTGGAGCGAGCTGCCCTGGTTCTGGGCCGGCACCCAGCACTTTGCCTGGGCGTTGTGCCTGATTATGCTGGCCCCCGGCCTGCTGGCGTTGGTGTTCGGCTACTTTTCCTTTCGCTCCAAAATCAAAGGGGTCTATTTTTCCATTATGACCCAGGCGCTGACCTATGCCGCGATGCTGCTGTTTTTTCGCAACGAAACCGGCTTCGGCGGCAATAACGGTTTTACCGGTTTTACCACCTTATTGGGATTCCAGGTAACCGCCACCACCACCCGGGTGGGACTGTTCCTGGTCACCGTGCTGCTACTGGCGGCGAGCCTGCTGCTGGGATTCGCCCTGGCGCGCAGTAAATTCGGCCGGGTGCTGACGGCGGTGCGCGATGCGGAAAACCGGCTGATATTCTGCGGCTACGACCCGAAGGGGTTCAAGCTGTTCGTCTGGACGCTGTCGGCGGTGCTGTGCGGCCTGGCGGGCGCCCTGTACGTGCCGCAGGTGGGTATCATCAACCCGGGTGAAATGTCGCCAACCAACTCCATCGAGGCGGCCATATGGGTGGCGCTGGGCGGCCGCGGCACGCTGGTGGGGCCGCTGCTCGGCGCCGGCATCGTCAACGGCGCCAAGAGCTGGTTTACCATGGCCATGCCGGAGTACTGGCAATTGTTCCTGGGGCTGATGTTTATCCTGGTGACGCTGCTGTTGCCGCAGGGCGTTATCGGCCTGCTGCGCAAAAGGCGGCCCGAATGAACGCGCCGGACGACCTGCTGACGCAGGCCTATCCCGCCGATATCCATCGCCTGCGGCGCGATCCGGTGTTGACGCTGGACAATATCAACGTCAGCTTCGACGGTTTCCACGCCCTTACCGACCTGTCGCTGCAGATAGGCGTGGGCGAATTGCGCTGCATTATCGGCCCCAACGGCGCGGGAAAAACCACCCTGATGGATGTGATTACCGGTAAAACCCGTCCGCAGAGCGGCAGCGCCATTTACGATCAGCATATCGACCTGGCGCGGCTTAGCCCGGTGCAAATCGCCCAGGCCGGCATCGGCCGTAAATTCCAGAAGCCGACGGTATTCGAGGCGCTGACGGTATTTGAAAACCTGGAGCTGGCGCTGAAAACCGATAAATCGGTTTGGGCCTGCCTGCGCCATAAGCTGAGCGATGAACAGCGCGATCGCATCGACGCCATGCTCGCCACGCTGCGTCTCGCACCGCTGCGCCGGCGCCCGGCGGGCCTGCTGTCCCACGGCCAAAAACAGTTTCTTGAAATCGGCATGCTCTTGGTGCAAGACCCGCACCTGCTGCTGCTTGACGAGCCGGCCGCCGGCATGACCGATGCTGAAACCGCCTATACCGCCGAGCTGTTCCGCTCGCTTGCCGGTAAACATTCGCTCATGGTGGTGGAGCATGATATGGGTTTTGTGGAAACCATCGCCGATCATGTCACCGTGCTGCACCAGGGGCAGGTGCTGGCCGAGGGGTCGCTGCGCGAAGTGCAGGCCAACGAGCAGGTGATTGAAGTCTACCTGGGGCGGTGAGCTGATGAGCGTGATGATGCGCGGGAGGATATCGCGCATCGGCGCCGGTTATCAGGCCAGGGTTACTCATACGCAGGGGAACATAATGCTACAGGTGGAAGAGTTAAATCAGTTTTACGGCGGCAGCCATATCCTGCGCGGCCTGTCGTTCGAGGCGCAAATCGGTCAGGTAACCTGCCTGCTCGGGCGCAACGGCGTCGGCAAGACGACCCTGCTCAAATGCCTGATGGGCCTGCTGCCGGCCAAAACCGGCCGCATTCGCTGGCAGGGAGAGATTATCAACCAGCGCCGCCCCCACCAGCGGGTGCAGGCCGGTATTGCCTATGTGCCGCAGGGACGGGAAATATTTCCGCGCATGACGGTGGAGGAAAATATCCTGCTCGGCCTGTCGCGTTTTTCCGGCGCGCGCGCCAAAGCGCCACCGGCCTCGGTCTACGAGCTGTTCCCGGTGCTGGCGCAGATGAAAAACCGGCGCGGCGGCGATTTGTCCGGCGGCCAGCAGCAGCAGTTGGCGATTGCGCGCGCGCTGGCCTGCCAGCCGCAGTTGCTGATCCTCGACGAACCTACCGAAGGCATCCAGCCGTCGGTGATCAAGGAGATCGGCGTGGTGATCAAAACCCTTGCGGCGCGCGGCGATATGGCGATCCTGCTGGTGGAGCAGTTTTATGATTTCGCCGCCGCCCTGGCGGACAGCTACCTGGTGATGTCGCGTGGGCAGATCGTGCAGCGTGGCCTGGGCGCGGATATGGAAACCGACGGGGTGCGCGGTCTGGTGACTATCTGAGGCTAAACCTGCCGATATCCTTTGCCTGGCGGTAAAAATGTTCCACACTGTGGTTTTCCCCGATACCCGGAATGCCCTATGCAGCGATTAACCATTTCCCTCGACGACCGGCTGGCGGCCGAGCTGGACGAACTGATGCGGCTGCGCGGCTACAGCAGCCGCTCGGAGGCGTTCCGCGATATGCTGCGGCGCGACCTGGGCCAGCAGGCGGCCACCGCCAACCCCGGGGCGGCCTTTATCGCGGTGCTCAGTTACGTTTACGATCACCATGAGCGGCAACTGGCCACCCGCCTGACCGAACTGCAGCACGATCATCACGAACTGACCGTATCCACCATGCATGCCCATCTCAGCCACGACGAGTGCGTGGAGACCGCCATCCTGCGCGGGCCGCTGGGGGTATTAACCGATTTTGCCCAATCGGTGATCGCCCAGACCGGGGTGCGCCACGGCAGCATTAACCTGATCCCGCTGGACGCCGCCGCCACGCAAAACGCCGCAATGATCCCGGCCGATGCCGTGACAACCGCCGATCACCGTCATGCAAGCGGCCATGATCATGATAAAGATCACCGGCATCCCCATAAACACGTTTAGGACAGCCTTCCGGTTTAGGGTAGGGAACCGTGGCGGGCGCTTAGCGGCCGGCGGGAAAGTTGACGGTTAATTGTGCTCGATCAATGAACCCGGTATGATTTTTTATGGAAAAGTATGAACGGCGGAGGCATACTGATTTCCACGAAAGTTTTGCCCCCCGGCCGCCCTGTTCGCTATGCGCGCGGCCTGAACACAGGGTTATCCGATGCATATTCCCGATGGTTATCTCAGCCCGTCCACCTGCGCCGTTGCCTTCCTGATCGCCGCCCCTTTCTGGTGGGTGGCGCAAAAACGCGTGCAACGCCTGCTGCATACCCGCCTGGTGCCATTGCTGGCGGTGGTATCGGCGTTTTGTTTTGTCATCATGATGTTTAACCTGCCGCTGCCGGGCGGCACCACCGGGCACGCGGTGGGCATGGCGGTGGCGGCCATCGTGCTGGGTCCGTGGGCGGCGGTACTGGCCGTCTCGATGGCGTTGTTTATCCAGGCGGTATTTTTCGGCGACGGCGGCATTACCGCGCTCGGCGCCAATTGCCTGAATATGGCCATCGTCGGTCCGCTGGCGGCCTACGGCCTTTACCGCCTGATTGCCGCCGGGTCGGCCATTACCGCCCGGCGGCGGGTGGTGGCGGCCACGGTGGCCGGCTACTGCGCCATTAATATCGCCGCGCTGCTGGCGGCGGTGGAGTTCGGCATCCAGCCCCTGCTGTTTACCGACGCCGCCGGAGCGCCGCTGTATGCGCCCTATCCGCTGTCGGTGGCGGTGCCGGCCATGCTGCTGGGTCACCTGACCTTTGCCGGTCTGGCGGAAGCCGTGGTGACCGGCGGTATTGTCGCTTATCTGCAAAAAGCCAACCCCGACCTGCTGCGCGCCACCGCCGGCGGCGCGTGCGTGCCCGCGCGCCTTTCCGGCTGGCGGCCGGTGCGCGCGCTGTGGCTGGGCATGGCGGTGGTGATGATCATCAGCCCGCTCGGCCTGCTGGCCGCCGGCACCGCCTGGGGGGAATGGGGCGCCGCCGACTTCCAGGATGCCGGCGCCAGGGCTGAAATTACCCGCGCCTCGGGCAATATCGCCCCGCCGCAGGGCGCGCCGGCCGGCATGCAGCGCCTGGAGGCGCTCTGGTCAGCGCCGATGCCGGACTATGCCCCGGCATTTATGCAAAACGCCCGCGTCGGGTATGTGCTGTCGGCCATTATGGGCAGCGGGCTTATCCTGCTGGCGTTTTATCTGCTGGCGCGCCTGACGCGCGCCGCGGCCTGGCGGCCGTCCTCGGGTCACCGTTAAACGGTGCGCGAACCCTCCTTCAGCCACCGGCGCGCGCCGGGAAGCCGGCATTTTATCGCGCGCCTGCTGGCGGGCCTGCTGGCGGCCATGGCGCATGCCGATGACGCCCAGACAATGGCCGACCGGCCGGGCTGGCTGCAACGGCTGGACCCGCGCGTGAAGCTGATGGGCCTTGGCGCGCTGATTATCACCGCCGTCGCCGTGCATTCGCTGCTGGCCCTGGCCGGCCTGCTGCTGGCGGCGACGATCATGGCGCGGCTTTCGGCGCTATCGCTGGCCAGGCTGCTGCGCCAGGTATGGCTCGGCGTTTTGCTGTTTACCGGCGTGCTGGCGCTGCCGGCGCTGTTTATGGTACCCGGCGCGCCGCTCTTCGCCCTGCCCTTCACGTCGCTTACCGTCACCGCGCAAGGGCTGCGCGTGGCCCTGCTGCTGATCGGCAGGGCGGAAACGTCGGCCACCCTGGCGCTGCTGCTGGTATTGACCACCCCCTGGCCCCGCCTGCTCAAGGCCTTGCGATCGCTGCGGGTGCCAAAAGTGGCGGTGATGATCCTCGGCATGACCCATCGCTATATTTTTGTGCTGCTCAGCGGCGCGGTCGCCCTGTTTGAAGCGCGCGCCAGCCGGATGGTCGGCCCCCTGCCCGCCGGCGAGCGCCGCCGGCTGGCGGTCAATGCGGCCGGCAGCCTGCTGGAGCGCTCGTTGTATCTCAGCCAGGAGGTTCATCTGGCCATGCTGTCGCGCGGCTTTCGCGGTGAAATCAGGCTAATGGACGATTTGTGTCTGCAAAAACAGGACTGGCGCGCGGTGCCGGTGTTTATGCTGCTGGCGCTGGCCGGATTTAGCTGCCAGTGGCTGCGGCTACCCTGAATGACGCCCCGGGAACAGGAGCAATACGCATGAACCAGGCCCCATCGTTAACCACGCCGCCGGTCTATGATTTACAGCAGGTCAGCTATGCCTACCAGTCGCTGCCCGCGCTACGGGAGATCACGCTTCAGATCCGGGCGGGCCAGCGTATCGCCCTGCTCGGCGCCAACGGCTCGGGCAAGTCCACCCTGCTGCGCCTGCTGGACGGGCTTTATTTCCCCAACGCGGGCAGCGTGCGCGCGTTCGGCCGGGCGCTCGATGAACCCGCCCTGCGCGGGGACGAGGAGGCTTACGCCTTCAGGCGCCGGGTGGGACTGGTGTTCCAGAATTCCGATGTGCAATTGTTTAACCCGACGGTCTATGACGAGCTGGCCTTCGGCCCGTTGCAACTGGGGTGGGATAAACCGCGCATCGCCGGGCGTATCGACGCCATGCTGGAGCAATTCGGCATCACGCATCTGCGCCACCGTTCGCCCCATCGGTTGTCCGGCGGCGAAAAAAAACGCGTCGCCCTGGCGTCGGTATTGATTATCGAACCCGAGGTGTTATTGCTCGACGAACCCTGCAGCGGCCTGGACCCGGCAAGCCAGGGCAATATGGTGCAATTCCTGCGCGAGAGCCGCGGGCGTACGCTTATCACCGCCACCCACGATCTGGCCATTGTCCCGGACATCGCCGATCGGTGTTTTGTGCTGCGCGAAGGGCGTCTTGCGGCCCAGGGGCCGACCGCGGACATTTTAGCCGACCGGCAACTGCTGCGGGAATGTCATTTGCTCCGTCACCGGCAGGAGGATGATCACCTTCACCGGTTATAACCCGCATAATGCCGCATAAAATAACGATCAGACGTTATTTTGCGCTGTCGTGTTAAAAAATAACCTGTTATGCTGTATAAAACAACAGTAATAAGAGTTCAGTCAGTGTATAAGCGTCTGTCCGCCACCCGCAGGGAGTTCGACCCCGCCGAGGCCTATCAGTATCCCGAACATTTGCGCCCGTATATCGACGGCCTGCCCGCCGCGCCCGGCGTGTATGTCTTTCATAGCGACAGCGACGTGATGCCGCTGTATATCGGCAAAAGCGTCAATATCCGCAGCCGGGTCATGTCGCATCTGCGCACCGCCGAAGAAGCGCGCATGCTGCGGCAATCGCGGCGCATCAGCTACCACCTCACCGCCGGGGAAATCGGCGCCCTGCTGCTTGAGGCCCAGATGATCAAGGCGCTCCAGCCGCTGCACAATAAACGGCTGCGGCGCAGTCGCCAGCTGTGCTCGATTCACCTGGCGCGCGGCATGCCCGTCATCGTCTCGGCCAAGGAGATCGATTTTGCCCGCACGCCGGATTTGTACGGCCTGTTTTCCAGCCGCCGCGCCGCCCAGCAAACCCTGCTGGATATCGGCGACAGCGAATTATTATGTTACAGCCTGCTCGGCCTGGAAAAACTCAGCCACGGACGCGCCTGCTTCCGGTTCCATCTCGGGCGCTGCGCGGGCGCCTGCTGCGGTAAAGAAAGCCCGGAGGAACACCAGCTGCGCCTGATGGACGCGCTGCAGCAGATGCGCATCGTGGCATGGCCTTACGCCGGCGCCATCGGCCTGGTGGAACACAGCGGCGATCGGCGGCAAATCCACGTGGTCAACAATTGGTTCTATCTCGGTTCGGTGGCAAGCCTTGGCGAAGCGGCGGGCCTGAGCACCGTGGCGCAGGGGTTCGACCGCGACGGCTATAAAATTCTCAGCGGGCCGATATTAAGCGGCCGCCATGAGATTATCGAACTGGGCTAAGGGATAAACCAGGCCGTGTTCCAACGCCGGTGCAGCGCCTGGCAAGCCCAACCGGCGAACCCGCCGATGGCGGATGCGCCGCACAGATCCCTAAACATGCCGGGCGCCGGTTCCAGCCCGGAGGCATAGAACGTGACCATGCCGAGGAACCAGGCCAGCGTGTTATCGACGATACGGGTCGCGCGCAGGCTTACGATAAGGATGGCCACCCAAAATACCACCAGCGGCAACGCCAGCGGATCCAGAGCCGGCGACAACGCCGGCAGTATTATCTGGGTAACGGCCCCCAGCCCAATTCCCAGCCACAGGCAGATCATGGCGCACAGCCCGGCGCGCCAGGACGTCGGGCGCGTGAACCAGGTGATAAGGCCCGCGAACATCACCCAGACCTCCAGCGCAAGCGTCGCGCTGCCCCAGGCGGCCAGGGACGCGCTCGAGGCGGCGATGACGGTGTAAAGAATAAACTGCCCGGGGGTTTGACGTTGGACAGGTTGCGTGCGGCGGGTGTTCACGGCCGGTCTCCTTACGCGCGATGACTCTTGCTTTCAAGATAGGCGCTGGGGGAGAGGCGGTCGATGTCGTAAAATCTATAGTATCTTTGCCTGCGTCGCCGGGCCGGTATGGCGGCAGGCGAAAGCGGCTATCTCAGGCGGGCGCTTGTCTGCCTGCAACGGCAGACGGCCCTGAAAAGGGCCGTCTGGGATAAAGAGGGCGGGCGGCGCATCGGCAACACCGGATGAGGCCCCCGGGGCATGCGCCACGCTTAATACAGGCTATATTTAGCCGCCTGTGCGTGGATATTGCCTTGTTCTTTCAAAAATTTGTTAAGTTTACGTATAATTTTCATTGCTGATTCCTCACATTGATCCGACATTAATGTGATGTTCATCACACTTTTCGCAGTTTAGCAAAATGAGCCGCCGTGTCAATTTTTTGTGAAGCTTATCACGCTTTTCTTAACGTCTCCGCAACCATCAGCGCCGGCGGCGCGATACGCTCCACCGGCGCCGAGAGAATGATCGACGTTTTGGTGGCGCCGAATTGGCTTACCCGCTCGATAAAGGCTTCCATCGCCGCCATATCCCCGACCGCGCCGCGGACAATCACACAGGCTTCGCCGGTTACCCGGTAGCATTGCAGGATTTCGGGGATCTGCGTCAGCATTTTCAGCGTATTTTGCCAGTGGTTATGGTTAAGGCGCAGCTCGACGATAAAGGTGATCGGCAAGCCGAGTTTTTCCAGGTTGACGTGGGCGTGGTAGCCGGTAATGACTTTTTTGGTCTCGAGCTTCGCCACCCGCTCCGCCACCGCCGGCGGCGAGAGATTAACCCGGCGCGCCAGCTCGGCATAGGTTAGCCTGCCGTTTTCCACCAGCGCCTGCAGTATCAGTTCATCATATTTATCCATAGCTTTCCCCGTTGCGCCCGCTGTTGAATCGAAGGTGTTATACGGCTATTTTCGTTGTTTAACTGGAGGATTACGACAAAAAGAATATATTAACAGCCATAAAAAAAGGTTTACTAATCATCCGAACGTTTAGGCTTAAAAGGCAGCTACATGCAATTACGCGATTCAAACGGACTGAAGCTGGTCCTGGCGCTGTTTACACTCTACATCATATGGGGTTCGACCTATTTTGTTATCCGCGTCGGGGTGGACAGCTGGCCGCCGCTGTTGATGGCCGGCGTACGGTTTTTAACGGCCGGCATTATCCTGTTCGCCGTGCTGCGCCTGAAAGGCGAGTCCCTGCCCTCGCCGCGCCAGGCGCTGAACGCGGGCATGATCGGCATCCTGCTGCTGGCGATTGGCAATGGCCTGGTGACGGTGGCCGAACATAGGCAGGTGCCGTCCGGCATTACCGCGGTGATTGTCGCCACGGTACCGCTGTTCGCCGCCTGTTTCGGCAGTATCTGGGGACTGCGCGCCACGCGCCTGGAGTGGTTCGGCATTGTTCTCGGCCTGGCCGGCATTATTTTACTCAATACCGGCGGTAACCTGACCGGCAACCCGCTCGGCGCCCTGCTGGTGATCGTGGCCTCCGTCAGTTGGGCGTTCGGCTCCATCTGGAGCTCAAGGCTTGATCTGCCCAAGGGCATGATGGTCGGGGCGGTGGAAATGATCGTGGCGGGTGCGGTGCTGCTTGTCGCCAGCCTGCTTACCGGCGAGCGCCTGACGCGGATGCCGGATACCGCGGGGCTGCTGGCCATCGGCTATCTGATCGTGTTTGGCTCGATTATCGCCATCAACGCCTATATGTTCCTGCTCTCCCACGCCCGTCCGGCACTGGCCACCAGCTATGCCTATGTCAATCCGGTGGTGGCGGTGCTGCTCGGCATGGGGTTTGCCGGCGAGCGCCTTAATCCGATCGAGTGGCTGGCATTGGGCATCATTATCCTGGCGGTGGTGATCGTCATGGTCGGCAAAACCTTCAGCGGTTCCGGCAAAGCCGGCGCGGCCGGCGCCGTTAAATCGCCCGCCGGGGCGGCCCGCTCCTCCGATGGATAAAGACGGGCGGTTTTATCCCATGACGATGTCTTACGCCAAAGCCGGCGAAAATAGGGAAAGCATGCCCAAGCGCCATAAAAAAACTCCCGCCGGCTAAAACCCTCTCCAGGTCTTAGCCGCGGGAGCGTGTTACGCCGACGGCATCAGGCGGTTTGGAAGAAACTCACCGCCCGGCGCAGCTCCTGGCCCTGTTCGGTCAGCGAACGGGCGGCGGCGGCGGCCTGCTCCACCAGCGCCGCATTTTGCTGCGTAACCTGGTCCATCTGGGCCACCGCCTGTCCCACTTCCTGGATGCCCATATGCTGTTCGTTACTGGCGGTGGCGATTTCGTGGATGATGGCGGCCACCTTGTCCACCGAGTCGACGATTTCGGTCATCGCCTTGCTGGCGTTATCCGCCCGTTCAGATCCGGCGGTGATTTTGTCCACCGTGCCCTCGATCAACGATTTGATTTCCTTGGCCGCGTCGGCGCTCTTCTGCGCCAGCGTGCGTACTTCGCTTGCCACCACGGCGAAGCCCTTGCCCTGGGTGCCGGCCCGCGCCGCCTCGACGGCGGCGTTAAGCGCCAGCAGGTTGGTCTGGAAAGCAATGCCCTCGATAACGGCAATGATATTGACGATTTTTTTCGAGCTTTGGGAAATATCGCGCATATGCGTCAGCATTTCCGCCACGATTTTACCGCCCTGGGTGGCGGTGCGCGAGGTAGCGACCGCCAGTTCGCTGGCTTCCTTGGCGTTATCGGCGTTGTGGTGTACGGTCTGCGTGAGTTGCTGCATATTGGCCGAGGTCTGGATTAACGACGCCGCCTGCTCTTCGGTGCGCTGCGACAGGTCGGTATTGCCCTGGGCGATTTGACCGGAGGCCACCGAAATGGATTCGCTGCCGCTGATGATGCCGCTGATGGTATCGCGCAACTGTTGGCTCATGGCGTTGAGCGCGGCCAGCAGGCTGCTGCTGTCCTTGGCGCTCAGCTTAATGCCGGTGGTCAGGTTGCCGGCGGCGATTTTACGCATAATCGACGTGGCATAGGCCGGCTCGCCGCCCAGCTGGCGCCACAGATTACGGGAAATCACCGTGGCCAGCAGTCCGGAGATCAGCAGGGCGAACAGCGACAGGCCCATCAGGCTGTATTTGGCTATATCATAGCCCCGGGCCGCCTGTCTCGCCGCCTCCTGGCTACCGCCCACTTCCCGGTCGACCATGGTGGCCAGGTCGGCCATCAGCTGGGTGCGGTATTTGCGCGAGGTATCGCCGCTGATGCGGATGGCCCCGGTGACATCATTTTCCGACATGGCCGCGATCATCTTATCGTTCGCCAGGCTGAACTGATTGAAGTTGGCCATGATCTGACTGAATAACGGCGTGGAGCTTAAGGGCGTATTCAGCGCCAGGTAGGCATTCTGGGCGCGGAGGAAGTTCGCCACCGCCTGCATCAGTTCCAGCCGGTGTGACTCCCGATCCTGGTCCGTCGGAGAAGAAATATATTGTACCTGCTGCAAACGCAGTTCGGCTAGCGTACCGCGCATCTCCAGGGTATAGCGCACCCCGGGCAGCCAGTTATTGCGATAGGCGTCGATATGGTCATTATTGGCGCTGAGCTGGTAGAGGGACACGCCGCCCAGGCAAAGCATCAACGCGATAATAATAGCGAAGCCGCTGAATAGCTGCACCATAAAGGGTAAATGGAGTAATTTTTTCATGACCTTAGCCATCTAAAAAGAGAAGTAAGGGTTTATCGGCACGCAGAGGACGATAATGAGACTGCGCAGCGGGTTTAGTTGCGTTTCGTGATCAACCTGTCATTTTTGAACGCAAAGCTATCGTACCAATTCGCCCCGGCCTTTCACCCCAGGGGATATTCGCCGGACAGGACAATGCCGGGTAAGGGTATGCGCCCGCGGCGGCTTCGATTACAATCAGTGAACATCGTTAAACACGCACCAGCGGCCCGCCCTTATGGATGATAAGTTAATCGAGTTACTGAAGACCTATTGCAACGAGCGCAACCAGAGCGGCGGAGCCTTGTACCAGCGGCTGGAAAAAGGTTTCAGGGAACTGGTGGCCGGCGGCCTGATCAAAGGCGGCTATACCATCCCCAGCGAACGCGAGCTGTCGGAATACCTGGCGGTATCCAGGGTGACGGTGCGGCGGGCGTTAAGCCAGCTGGCCCAAGACGGGGTGATTATCCAGCGGCGCGGCGCCCGCAGCCAGGTTGCCGGCCGGCTGGAAAAACCCTTATCGTCGTTAACCAGCTTCAGCGAGGACATGCTGTCGCGCGGCCATCAGCCGGGAGCCATCTGGCTGGAGCGCGAGCTGATCCAGTCCTCGCCGTCGGAAACCATTGCGCTGAATCTCTCTCCCGGCGCGCTGGTCTACCGCCTTAAACGGCTGCGCACCGTGGACGGACGGCCGATGGCGGTGGAAATCGCCGTCATCCCCCAGGGTTTCCTGCCGTCGCTCGACGGGCTTGGCGACTCGCTGTACGCGGTGTTGCAACGCAGCGGCCATATGCCGAAACGGGCGTTGCAACGAATGCGCGCGGAACCGTTATCGGCCGAAAATGCGCTGCTGTTGGAGCTGCCGCCGCAAAGCGCGGCGCTGCATGTGGAACGCCACTGTTATCTTGAGGACGGACGCCCGATTGAATATACCCATACCTGGTATCGGGGCGACAGTTATGATTTTGTGGTGGAACTGCAGCGCGACGGCCTGTACTGACGGGCGGCAGACGCCGGGAACAGCCGGCGGGCATTAACCGGCGCCGCGCCGCGCCCAGCCGGCGGCGCCCATAAGCCCCGCGTCCGCGCCCAGCGCGGCGCCTGATACCGCGACCCGGCCCAGCGGCGGCAACGCGTCCTGCGCCTGGCGGATCCTGTCCAGCATGCCCGCCGCCAGCCCGACGCTGCCGCCAATCACCACCTCATCAATATCCAGCAGCATATGCGTATTGGCGATGGCCTCGGCCACCGCCGCCGCCGCGTTGTCGATGATATCGTTTGCCCGCGCGCTCGTGGCAGCCAGCGCAAACAGCGCGCGACTGTCGATGGCCCGCCCGAACAGCGCCCCGGCCTGGCGCGCCAGCGCGGTGCCCGAGGCAACGGATTCCAGGCAACCGTAACGGCCGCATCCGCACGGCCCCCCGCGGCCGGGCATCACATCGGCCGGCGGGCGGCTCACCGTGGCATGGCCGAGATGTCCGGCCAATCCGTGCCCGCCGGTGCGCAGTTCGCCGTCAAGCACCAGGCCGCCGCCGACGCCGGTGGACAACGTCATAAACAGCAGGTTGCGCACCCGTCCCTGCCGGACGCTATACTCGCCCCAGGCGGCGGCCTGGGCATCGTTCATCAACACTACCGGACAGGAATACAGTTGGCGCAGCGCCGTTTCCAGCGGGAATCCGCGCCAAAAGGGGATGGTGTCCAGATTGACCGAATAAACCCGCCCGGCGCGCACGAAACCGGTGGCGGCTACCGCGATCATGCCGGGCGTGACGCCAAACGCGGTCACCTCGCGCAGGGCGGTGATAAACCCGGCCTCGTCAAAACGCATCGGCGTTTGCCGCCGTTCCACGCAGCGCCCCTGCTCCACCCTGGCGGCGGAGATTTTGGTGCCGCCGATATCCAGCGCGATAGTCGCCATAATCAGCTCCGGGTTGCGGCCTGTGCCAGCGCCTCGATAAACCATTGGGTAATATGCTCAACGCGCGTAACGGCCGAGCCGACGGTTACGGCGAACGCGCCCTGCGCCAGGGCGGCGGCGGCATGATCCTGCGTGCGGATGCGCCCTTCCGCCATCACGTTATAACCCCGCGCCGCCAGGGCGGCAATCAGTGCCAAATCGGGGCGCGCCATCGGCTGATCGGCGGTGCCGGCCGTATAGCCGGACAGCGTGGTGCCAATCAGATCGCAGCCCAGACCTGCCGCCGCCACGCCGTCCGCCAGGCAGGCGCAATCCGCCATGATAAGGCGTTGACACGCCCGCGCCGCCCGGTAGAGTTCCGCCACCGGCACGGGCCTGACCCGGTCGGTGGCGTCAAAGGCGATAATCGACGCGCCCGCCCGCGCCAGATCCTCCACATCCGCTATAAAAGGTGTGATACGCACCGGTGAATCGATTAAATCACGTTTTACGATGCCTATCACCGGGATGGTCAACGCGGCGGCCACCCGACGCACATTCTCCACGCCCTCGATCCTTACCGCGGCCGCGCCGGCCGACTGCGCGCTTTGCGCCATGGCGACGATAATCTCCGGCCGGTCCATCGGTCCGCCGGTCACCGGCTGGCAGGATACCACCAGGCGGTGCTTAAGTTCATTCAGGGTCATCTGCGTCGTTTTCCTTAAAAAATAACCTCGGCACCGCCAGCTAACCACAACAATACCAAATATGTAAACTGGTATTTTATTTTATCGAGCAACGCACAAAAAAGGTGCTTAAAGCTATTCAAATGCACAATAATTGTGCTAATAGTTATGCGTAGCGTGAGATTAACAGCCTGATACTCAGGAATAAAAACGCAACAGTTTCGTTAAGTTAATAATATAGAACCCTTTTAAGCATCTGGCTCTAATCTGGACTTAAACTGGCATGCTTATTGTATTGCTTATCCTATAAAAACCAATAGCGACAGCGGCGGACCGCGGCCCCGAAGCCACCCGGCCGGGCCGCCGCCCAACAAAAAACCAAGAGGCCAGTCGATGAAAGACGGAACACTGAAAGTCGCCGTGGTGGGCGCGGGATTTATGGGCACCATGCATGCCAGGGTGTTCAGCCAGCTCTACGGCGTGGAAGTGATCGCCATCGCCGATCCGGATCCGGCGCGCTGCGAGGCGGTAAAGGCGTTTATTCCCGGCATCCAATGTTTTAGCGATTATCAGGACATGCTGACGCTTGAGGGATTGGATATCGTCAGCATCTGCACCAAGGATGATTTCCATCTGGCGCCGGCCCTGGCCGCCGCCCGGGCCGGCAAGCATATCTTCCTGGAAAAACCCATCGCCGCCGCCCTGGCCGACGGCGAGGAGATTGTCGGCGCGGCCCATGCCGCCGGCGTCAAGCTCGGCATCGGCTTTTTGCTGCGTTTCGACCCGCGCTATTCACGGGCGCGGGACATCATTGAAGCCGGCGAGGCGGGAGAGATCAGCCATATCGCGGCGCGGCGCAATAGCCCGGCCATTGAGGGACCGGCGCGCTACGGCGGCAGCCTGCCGCTGCCGCTGCATGTCACCGTGCACGACGTGGATATGGTCCTCTGGCTGTTGCACCGCACCAAACCGGTGAGCGTTTACGCCCAGACCACCAATAAGCGCCTCGGGCATTTGGGGACCGAGGACGCGGTTTTCGCCATTATCCGCTTTGCCGACGGCGCGGTGGTCAATCTGGAAAGCGCCTGGGCGCTGCCGGCGGGTTCACGGACCCTGCTGGACGCCAAGATGGAAATATTGACCACCGCCGGCCTGTTTGAAATCGAGTGCGGCGAGTCCGGCCTTTATCATGCATCCGAAACCGCCAACCGCTATATCGATACCCAGCACTGGCCGCTGAGCCAGGGCGAAATCAAAGGCGACCTGCGCGAGGAACTGATGGCCTTTATCAGCGATATCCGCAGCAACCGTACCACGGTCGCCACGGGAGAAGAGGCCAACGAGGCGTTACGGATTACGCTTGCGATCATGGCATCCGCCCGTACCGGTCAGGTCGTTGCCGTCTGATCGCCTCATTTATCCACTGAATAAGGATTTACGCATGAAAACGACGCTCTCCCGGTTTACCGCGCTCGTCTGCGCCTGGCTGTTCTGCGCCGGCGGCGCCCACGCGCAGGATACCCTGCGCGTATTGCTGGAAGGCCATAGCACCAGCGACTCCATCAAGGCCATGCTGCCGGAATTTGAAAAGGCGACCGGCATCAAGGTACAGGCGGAAATCGTCCCCTACGCCGATCTGACGTCCAAGGCGCTGCTGGCCTTTTCCTCCAAAAGCGGCCGCTATGACGTCGTCATGGACGACTGGGTGCATGGGGTGGGCTACGCCTCGGCGGGTTACATCGCCCCGCTCGACCCGCTGATGAAAGCCGACGCGGGTTTTGATCGCGCGGACTTCGTCAAAAGCTATGCCGATACGCTGCGCTATAAAGACCGTTATTACGGCGTGCCGGTGTACGGCGAAAGCACGTTTCTGATGTACCGCAAGGACCTGTTCGCCCAATACGGCATCGCGGTGCCGACCACCTTTGACCAACTGCTGGCGGCGGCCAAAACCCTCAAGGAAAAAAGCGGCGGCCACATGGCCGGCATCACGCTGCGCGGCGGCCAGGGCATCCATAACACCTTCTCCTGGGCGGCATTCCTGTGGGGCTATGGCGGGCAATGGATCAAGGACGGCAAATCCGCCGTCGACAGTCCCGAAGCCATCGAGGCCACCAAGGCCTACGTTAATATCCTGAAGAATTACGGCCCCATCGGCGCGGCCAATTTCGGCTGGCAGGAAAACCGCCTGGTGTTCCAGCAGGGCAAAGCGGGCATGATTATCGATTCCACGGTCAACGGCGGCTATAACGAGGACGCCCGGGAATCGACGGTGGTCGGCAAGGTCGGCTACGCCCCGGTTCCGGCGCAGCCGGGCAGTCATCCCGGCGGCAGCTCGGCGCTGCAGGTGCATGGCCTGTACCTGGCCAGCGCCAGCAAGCACCAGCAGGCGGCATGGCAATTCATCAGTTGGGCCACCAACAAGCAAACGCAGATGAAATCGGTGGAGCTTAATCCCAACGCGGGCGTCAGCTCCCTGAGCGCCATTAACAGCGAGGCCTTCGTGCGTAAGTACGGCGCGTTTAAGGACGGCATGCTGGCGGCGCTGAAAAACGGCAATCCCAACTACCTGCCCACGGTGCCGCAGGCCACCATTCTGATCAATAACACCGGCATCGCGCTGTCCCAGGCCCTGGCCGGCACCCTGTCCGCCGAGGACGCCATGGCGGCGGCAAACCGCCAGAACGATAAAGCCCTCGCGCGGTGAAACCGGGACCGGAGTCAACATGAAAGCAACGTTTACACGTTGGGCGTTTACGGTGCCGCTGCTGGCGGCACTGATGGCGGTGTCGGTCTACACGCTGGGCTATTCGCTGTACCTGGCGCTGCACGATATCGACATGATGGCGCCGCCGCCGTTTGGGTTTGTCGGGCTGGCCAATTTTATCGACGTGCTGCAGCAGCCGCGCCTGTGGTTTTCGCTGTGGCATACGCTGGTGTACGTGGCGGCGGCAACGCTTATCGAGCTGGCGCTGGGATGCGCCGTCGCCCTGTTTATCAGCCGCGATTTTCCCGGCCGCAAACTGACGCGGGCGCTGCTGCTGCTGCCGATGATCGTCACGCCCATCGTCGGCGGCCTTATCTGGCGCATTTTTTACGATCCCAACGCCGGCTTGTTTAATTACCTGGCCGGCCTGCTGGGCATCGCCCCCGTCGACTGGCTCGGCAATCCGTCCTATGCCATGGCGTCGCTTATCGTCGCCGACGTCTGGCAATGGACGCCGTTTATCATCCTGCTGGTATCGGCCGGCCTGGACTCGTTGCCGCAAGAGCCGCTGGAGGCGGCGGAACTGGACGGCGCGCGCGGCTGGCGCCTGCTGGCCTATATCAAACTGCCGATGCTCAAGCCGATTATCCTCATCGCCCTGTTCCTGCGCATGATTGACGCCTTTAAGTCGTTCGATCTGATTTATGTCATGACGCGCGGCGGGCCGGCGCTGGCCACCGAAACCACCAACATGTTCGCCTACCTGACCGGCTTTCAGGATTTTCGCATCAGCGAAGCGGTGGTGATCGCCATCATCAACACGCTGCTGGTTATCCTGGTGCTCTCCATGGCAAGCAACCGGATTATGAAAGATGCCTGATTCTCTGAAACGCACCGGCCGCTGGGCGGGGTTTTATGCTCTATTAGTGCTTATCCTGGCATTTTTCCTGCTGCCGATTTTCTGGCTGGTGTCGATGTCGTTCAAAACCTATATCGACGCGTTCGCCATGCCGCCCAGGCTGTTTTTTACGCCCATCCTGGACAACTACGCCACCGTACTCGGTAACAGTGATTTTATCCGCGCCTTCTTTAACAGCGTGGTGATCTCCCTGGCCGCCACCCTGCTGTGCCTGCTGCTGGGGGCCTTGTTCTCCTACGGGCTGGTGTTTTTTGTCATCAAGAAGGCGCGCGCCAAGCAATTTATCATGAGCCTGCGTTTTGCCCCGGTGATCATGCTGGTGCTGCCGGCCTACTACCTGGTGACGTCCCTCGGCCTGACCGACAGCTACCTGGTGCTGATTGCGGTCTATACCCTCGCCAACGTGCCCTTCACCATCCTGATGATCACCACGTTTTTCGAGGATATTCCGCCGGAATTACGCGAGGCGGCGCTGGTGGACGGGGCCAGCGAATGGCAGGTCTTCGCCCGGATCATTCTTCCCCTGGCCCGTACCGGGCTGGCCGCGTCCGGGGTGCTGACGCTGTTTTTTATCTGGAATGAGTTCCAGATCGTGCTCACCCTGTCCGGCGAATCCACCCAGACCCTGCCGGTGGCCATCACCTCGTTCCTCACCTTCCAGGGCACCGAATGGGGGCCGCTCACCGCTGCCGGCACGCTGGTTATGCTGCCGATGCTGGTGCTGGGACTGCTGGTGCAAAAACATCTGGTCCGGGGTTTAACCATGGGCGGCGTGAAATAACGCCCGACCACCCTACAACAGGAGAGCCGGACGATGGCTGCCATACGCTTACGCAATGTCTTTAAAAGTTATCACAACACCCAGGTCATCAACGGGGTCAACCTGGATATCGAGCATGGGGAGTTCTGTGTGTTTGTCGGCCCCTCGGGCTGCGGCAAATCCACCTTGCTGCGCATGATAGCCGGGCTGGAAACCATCAGTTCGGGAGATATTATTATCGGCGACCGGGTAGTCAACCGCCTGCCGGCTTCGGAGCGCGGCGTGGCCATGGTGTTCCAGAGCTATGCCCTGTACCCCCATATGTCCATTTTCGACAATATGGCCTTCAGCCTGAAGCTGGCCAAGGTCGACAAGCGGGAGATAGCGCGGCGGGTGCACGACGCCGCCGGCATCCTTCAGCTTGACCCGCTGCTCGACCGCCTGCCGAAGGCCCTGTCCGGCGGCCAGCGCCAACGCGTGGCCATTGGCCGCGCCATCGTGCGCGACCCGGAGGTCTTTTTATTCGACGAGCCGTTATCCAACCTGGACGCGTCGCTGCGCGTCGCCACCCGGGTCCAGATTGCCAAACTGCATCATGAGCTGGGCAACAGCATGATTTATGTCACCCATGATCAGGTGGAGGCCATGACGCTGGCTGATAAAATCGTATTGCTCAACAGTGGCGCCGCCATGCTCAGCCAGGGTTCCATTGCCCAGGTCGGCCATCCGCTGGCGCTGTATCACCACCCGGTCAATCGCTTTGTCGCCGGTTTTATCGGGTCGCCCCAAATGAATTTCCTGGCGGCGAGGTTAACCGGCGCCGGGGCCGACCGGGCGACGGTCACCCTGGACGGAACCGACGCCGTCGAGCTTTGCGTCGACGCCAGGCTCGCCGACGGCGACGACGTCTGTGTGGGCATCCGTCCCGAGCACCTGCGACTGTGCGCGCCGCAGGACCGGCAGCTGTCGGGGCGTATCCAGCACATTGAACATCTGGGCGAAGCGGCTTATTTATACATTGCACTGCCGGACCGCGAGCCGGTGATACTCCGGCACGGGGAAGACCGGCGCCTGGCATTGGGCGATACGGTGGATCTCGCCATCCCCGCCGACAAGGCGCACCTGTTTGACGGCGCGGGCAACGCTTTCCGGCGCACCGTGGATATTTAGCCTGCGGCGGCGTGGGCGGCGGCGTGGGTGGCGGCTTCCCCCGCGCCCATCCGTTACCGTTGCCCGTAACACGTCCGCGTTAGAGCAATGATTACAGAGATTATTCACTGAATTTGTCATAATATTGCCAATTTTCTTCTGCAGGCGGGCTATGATAATATCAGTAGCCATTTAGAAACCGAAAGAATAATCTTATGACCTATCTGTACCTGTTAATAGCAATAATTTCTGAAGTCATAGCCACAAGTTCGTTAAAAGCCTCCGCGGGTTTTACCAAAATGTACCCTTCCATTATCGTTATTGTCGGGTATTGTATTTCTTTTATATTGCTTTCCCAAGTACTCAAAACCATGCCCGTGGGCGTCGCTTATGCGGCATGGGCAAGCTTAGGCATTGTATTTGTTGCCGTTTCAGGTTATTTCTTTTTTGACCAAAAGCTCGATATCTATGCCATACTCGGTATGTTCATGATCATTGGTGGTGTTTTGGTCATGAATGTTATTTCTAAAACCACTAATCATTAATTAGCTTATAATATCATTCTTTTTATTATGGGGAATATAATCAAGCATGCCTGGCAGCCATCATGATTGTGGAAAATGAAATATCGCATAGTTATAATATTAAGCTTCGTCCATTAGAACGGGAAGATCTGCATTTCGTTCATCAGCTGGATAATAATGAAACTGTCATGCGTTATTGGTTCGAGGAACCTTACGAGGCTTTTGTCGAACTTAACGACCTTTATGACAAGCATATCCATGACCAAAGCGAACGGCGGTTTATCATTGATAAAGAAGGTGTGGGCATCGGCCTGGTGGAACTGGTTGAAATCAATCATATCCATCGCCGCGCCGAGTTCCAGATCCTGGTCGACCCGGCCCATCAGGGGCACGGCTATGCCAGCATTGCCGCGCAGCTGGCCATGAACTATGGATTTATGGTGCTTAACCTGCATAAGCTGTATCTGATTGTCGATCAGGAAAACGAGAAGGCCATCCATATCTACGGCAAGCTGGGTTTCAAGGTCGAAGGCGTATTGCTGAAAGAATATTTTGTCAACGGCGAATACCGCAACACCATCCGGATGTGTATTTTCCAGAACGAATATCTGGCGAGTAAGAAAAGATAACAGGATGCTACCCGGCTGGCGCCGCCCGCGCCATGGGGAGCCGCCTGTCGCGGCAAGCGAACCCAAAATGCGGCGCCTGGCGCGAAGGGCGCTTAAAAGACATCATCCGCAATGGGCTTATGCATATAGAGGCTCAGGGGATCATCCGGGTAAGCGCCAAAACGGCCGACGCGGCTGAAGCCCTGTTTTTCATACAGCGCCACGGCATCCATCTGGTAAATGCCCGTTTCCAGATACAGGTCGCGAAATCCCTGGCCGCGCGCCCAACCCTCCAGCCGCGTCAGTAATGCCGAGGCAATACCGCAGCCGCGAAAAGCCGGATCGACATACAGGCGTTTGATCTCCGGCAGCTTATCCTCGCCCACAAACAGGCAGACGCAGCCGGCGGCCCGCATGCCCGCCCGCGCCAGCCAAACCCGCACCCCGGCTGCGCGCAGCGCGCCGATCGGCAGGCCATGATTGCTTTGCGCCGGGTACAGCGGTATTAAATACGCGTCGAGCGCGGCGACCAGGCGGGCAAACTCCGGGTCGCTGGCCTCAACCGGCATGATGCGCACGTCCATACCCTTCCTTGCGGTGACTTTTATATATTTATATTATAAAATTCCCTGGTATTGAACACCTCAGAACTGCAGTTAACGTAAAAATCATCCACCAAAGACATCGCGTTATCCAGATAAACTGAAATATCGCAACCGTAGTTAATTTTGCTTTTTTGCAGGGTATTGGTCGGCAGGGTCTTATTGATACAGGTGATCGCCGCCTTACAGCCGCATTTATCGGCGATAATCACCCGTTCCGGCGTAATAAGGTTTACATTCCAGCCCGCCTTGATCACCGTGGTCCGGATATCAACATCCTGGCCGGACACCGCCGCCACATCGCGCATGATGTCGACCTGCTCAAGAATAAAGGCCTTGACTGAATCGGCATCTAAAATAACCTTTTGATAAGGTTCAAGAATTTTACTCAGCACCCCTTTAACCATCAACGTGATTTCAGTATCTTTATTGAACTGGAAATAGGACCCGTAACCGTCGGTAAAGACCAGTTCCTGCCGTTTATCAAAAAAAATCGGCGCCAGGTCAATTAATTTATCATGGATCTGCGCATCAAGCTTCAACGCCGCGCCCTGATCCGAGCGGTGATGGTTAGACCAAAGCTTAACGGCATCGGCGATTCTGTTATTGGCAACATAAGACATGGCATAATAATTAGTCTTTAGGAACTTATTAACTTCAATCAATTTTTTGAATAAGACATCCGATTGGATAAAACTCAGATGGAATTCGCGCGCTAATGTCGCCTGCGTCAGAAAAGGATTGCGCAGCATCAAATAGACCGCGTCCAGCAGCAGATCGTCGCCAAAGTCAAACTGGCGGATAAATCTTAAGGCGCTGTGGGGGAACGTATTCATCTCATCTCAAGTCCCATGGCATGTTGCCGTTGTTCGGTAGCCACAACAGGGCAACGGTTATCCTTCCGATTAACTCGTTCCAAAGGGTTTGCGTTTAAGGAGTATCGGCAGCGGGGCGTGAATATTTAGCAAAAAAACGTGAAAAGAGTGCGCAGGGTTTACCGCAGAGGTCGTGATGGGGAAACGTGGCCAGGGGGTCGGGCGGGTTTCCCCCGCCCGACCGGGGCCCCGCGACGTGGCAGGCCCGCTAACACCTTACTTGCTTAAGGCCGGCTTAAGCCACCACCATCGTGGTCTTGGTATTCACCAGCTCAAACAGCACCACCGTCCGCGACGGACAGGTATAGGCATGGCCGAAACCAAAGCTATGCTCATTGATATCATCCGGCTGAAAGGTATCAAATATATGCCGCCAGCCGTACCCGTGCGCCACCTCCGGCAGGGTAAAGACCAGATTCTCGTGGGAGGCGCTGAACAACAACAGCACGGTACTCTGCGCTCCCACCCGCAGCAGCCCGGTAGGCTGCGCGCGACCGTCCAGCAGCATGCCGATGCTCTTCAGATTGGCGTCGCCCCAGGCCTCCTCCGTCATTTCCTCGCCGTTGGGCTGCACCCAGGTCACATCCTTAATATTGAGCTTCTCATTGAGCTTGCCGCTGAGAAAACGCCCGCGATGCAAAATCGGAAAACGGTTGCGCAGGGCAATCAGCCGGTAAGTAAATAAAATCAGCGATTCGCCCTTATCGTTGATCTCCCAGTTTACCCAGCTGATATCGCTATCCTGGCAATAGCCATTGTTATTACCCTGTTGGGTACGGGCAAACTCATCTCCCGCCAGCAGCATCGGCGTACCCTGCGAGAACATCAGCGTCGCCAGCATATTGCGCATCTGGCGCAGCCGCAGCTCGTTAATCGCCGGGTCGTCGGTGGGGCCTTCGACGCCATAGTTGGCTGAAATATTATCACTGTGGCCGTCGCGGTTATCCTCGCCGTTGGCGTCGTTATGCTTATGCTCGTAGGACACCAAATCGTTAAGCGTAAAACCATCGTGGGCGGTGATAAAGTTTACCGACGCATGGGGTTTACGGCCGCGATGATTGAAGATATCGGCGGATCCGGCCAAACGGGTGGTAAAGTCCGCCAGTTGCCCTTCGTCGCCGCGCCAGAATTTACGTACCGAATCGCGATATCTGTCGTTCCATTCCGACCAGCCCGGCGGAAAACCACCCACCTGGTAGCCGCCCGGGCCGCAGTCCCAGGGTTCGGCAATCAGCTTGCACTGGCTCAGGATGGGGTCCTGGCGGCAGGTGTCCAGAAAGCCGCAACCCTCGTCAAAGCCGTACGCCTCGCGCCCAAGGATAGTCGCCAAATCGAAACGGAAGCCATCCACCTGCATCTCGGTGGCCCAGTAGCGCAAGGAATCCGTCACCATCTGCAGTACCCGCGGGTGGCTTAGGTTAATGGTGTTGCCGGTGCCGGTATCGTTAATGTAATAACGCTTCTCCTCGGGGAACAGGCGATAGTAGCTGGCATTATCGATACCTTTGAGCGACAGCGTAGGCCCAAGCTCGTTGCCTTCGGCGGTGTGGTTGTACACCACATCCAGGATCACCTCGATACCCGCGGCGTGCAGCGTGGCGATCATCTGTTTAAATTCATTGACCGTCGAGGTGGCCATATATTGCGGATGGGGCGCAAAAAAGCACAGGGTATTGTAGCCCCAGAAATTATGCAGCCCGTTTTCCTGCAAATGACGATCGTCGGCGAAGGCGTGGATCGGCATCAGTTCAATGGCGGTCACGCCGAGTGATTTAATGTAATCGACAATCTGCGGCGTGCTCAGGCCGGAGAAGGTGCCGCGCTGATGCTCCGGCACCGCCGGGTGGCGCATGGTATAGCCGCGCACATGGGTTTCATAAATGAGCGTTTTTTCCCAGGGGATAAAACTTTTGCCGTTGGACGGCCAGGAAAACGCCGGATCGATCACCCGGCATTTCGGCATAAAAGGCGCGCTGTCGCGCTCATCCAGGCTCAGATCCTTATCTTCCGCCTCGAAGTCGTAGGAAAACAGCGCGTCATCCCACTTCAGCTCGCCCCAGATCTGTTTGGCATAGGGATCGAGCAGCAGTTTGGCGGGGTTGAAACGATGTCCTTCCTCGGGGGCATAAGGACCGTGCACCCTATAGCCATACAGCAGGCCGGGACGCGCGTCGGGCAGGTAGCCATGCCAGACCTCGTCGGTATATTCCGGCAGCTCTATCCGGTCATACTCCTCCCCCTCCTCGGTGAACAGGCACAGCTCCACCTTGGTGGCGTGGGCGGAGAAAATGGCGAAATTGACGCCCAGTCCGTCCCAGGTTGCTCCCAGCGGTACCGGCATGCCTTCTCTGACGCGCGTTTTGCGATCCGCGTCCAGGCGGCTGATAATGTCATGATCGCTATTGGGATGGGCAATGCGCACCCCTTTATTATCAATGGTCACCACCACCTGATTATCCACTTTGCTCGCCATGGTGGTGGTAGTGGTCGGAATAACAATTTCGTTAACCTTCTTCGACGATCCCTTAGCCATCAAACTCGTCTCCTGCGCATAATTTTTAGTATATCCAGTCACAATGCCGACCGCCGCCCGCAAGGTCTGCCAGCATGCGATGGACAGTCAGATAATCAATATAGTTCCTGCCGGTGAAGGCATGAGGTAAACGGCACGACGGCCGGGGAAATTGGAGTGGTAAGACACGCCTTATTGGAGTGTAGTACCGGTTCGCGGTTATGCCAGAAGCGCACGGCAATGTTTCAGCCCGGCCATCCGCGCCGGTAACCACCGGATGACGGCGCCATGATGTGATATCCTTTTATCCACAGCGTAACGGCATTTGTTTACGACTCAGGCAATAGGACCCTATGATGAATATCAATAAAGATACCCTGTTATGCATGTCTCTGGCCGCCCGCCCCGGCAATTTCGGCACGCGTTTTCATAATTATCTCTATGAAAAGCTCGGTCTGAACTATATCTATAAAGCCTTTACCACCCGCGATCTTGCCGCCGCCATCGGCGGCGTCAGGGCGCTGGGCATCCGCGGCTGCGCGGTGTCGATGCCGTTTAAAGAGGACTGCATCCCCTACCTGGACGAGCTTGACTCCTCGGCGCGCGCCATCGAGTCGGTGAATACTATCGTTAACACCGACGGCTATCTGAAAGCCTATAACACCGACTTCATCGCCATTGAGCGCCTGCTGGCAAAGCATCAGGTCAGCCCGGACAGCGCCTTTGCCCTACGCGGCAGCGGCGGCATGGCGAAAGCCGTGGCCGGCGCGCTGCATAATGCCGGGTTCCGCCAGGGGGTGATTATCGCCCGCAATGAAAAAACCGGCCGTCATCTGGCGGAACTCTACGGCTACCGCTGGCAGGCCGATGAAACCGGGCTGGACGCCGCGCTGCTGATCAACGTCACGCCGGTGGGCATGGCGGGCGGCGCCGGGGCCGAAGAGCTGTCCTTCAGCGAGCCGTATATCGCCCGGGCCGGGCGGGTGTTCGACGTGGTGGCGCTGCCGGCGGAAACCCCGCTGATTCAATATGCGCGCCTGCATGACAAAGCCGTGATTACCGGCGCCGAGGTGATTGCCATCCAGGCGCTGGAACAGTTTGTGCTGTATACCGGCGTGCGTCCCGACGACGCGTTGGTGGAACGCGCGGCCGCCTACGCCCGCGGCTAACGTGGTGCAACCCATGCACCACTATCGTTCGCGCTGAACGGCGGGGAAAGACGGTCAGCGCGGATCCTTTGCAACACATTGATTATTCAAGAGCTCATCGCTGTTTCTCTGTTGGCATATTACTTGCTTATTAATTAGTTAATTAATTAATAAGCTTTAGATAGCTTTATCAAGCCAACCGGAGAGTATCAGAATGACCGTCGACGAAGTAATCGCGCGTTTCGAGCAGGAGCGCGAAAAAATATGGTTCGAGCAGCCGGACGAAGTGCGGGATCTGGGCAAGGGTATCGTGCCGCGCGGTACCGGCGCGCGCGGGCAATACCTGAGCACTATTATTTTCGCCGAGGGGGAAGCGCGCACCATGGCCGACGAAATGCTGTGGGGCCTGATCCGCGTGGCGGAGGATACCGACGCCGATTTGGCGACGCTGCAAGCCATTATTAAGGAAATCATCGGCTATAAAGCGGACTTTTTTGATTTTGTCAGCCTGCCCCACGCGGCCGCCATGATCCATCTGTATGTGGATACCGCCTGCCAATGCACCACCCTGCATGACCTGTGCCGGTTGTCGCATGCGGCGCTGTCCTACGCCAACCGCCTGCATATGTGGGTTGATTTTATTCTGCCATGGGGCCTTGGCGACGGCTTCCGCCGGGTTAAACCGGCCTGACCTCCCTTATCTTATTTCCTTTTACGTTATCATCAGGTGCCAGAATGAAACTCAGAATGAACGTTGCGGACGAACCTATTTGCATTATCGAGGTATGGGAAGATAAAGTGCCCAACCTGGTTAAAGAACTGCGGGCCAAATTGCCGATGAAAAGCGTCTTGCAGCACGGCAAGCTTATCGGCGATATGGTGTTTTTCACCATGCCCATCGTCGCCCCGTGGGAAAATAAATTCAAAACCGAAGAAGTGGGCAAAATGCGCCGGGAAAAATACGGCAAGGTTACCGGGTCGGTGTGTTTTTACAGCCCGCGCCAGCAATTTTGCGTCGTGTACGGCGATGATACCGCCGAAGAGCCTTTGCCTATTTCGTATATCGGCGAAGTTATCGAAGGCGACCTGCAGTTGCGCGTCACCGGCCTGGAAACCTGGTTTGACCAGGGCCGGGTGGTGGAACTGGAGATTATTGAGTAAGCAGTTCGCGTATCGCCTGCTCGATAACGGCGGTTTCCGCGGCAAAACGTCCGGGCGCGCCGGCGCAGTGGCCGTAGTCGGACGTAAGCGGCCGCCATTTCCCCTGTTTAAGCCATGAAAACTCCTTAAACGCCTCCTCCTGGGTGAAATACTGGTCGGTATTGCACGGCATCACAATGGTCCTGGCGGTAACCGCCGCCAGCGCCGCCTGAAGGCTGCCGCCATATCCCGGCGCCCGCCCCGCGTCGGCATCCTGCCAGGTGCGCAGCATGCACAGCAAGTCGTTGGCATCCCACGCCTGATGATCGCGCTCCCAGTCCCGCAGCAGATCCTCGCGCGTGGCGAAGTGGAGTCCCTGATACAGCGCGTCACGGTAAAAGGCCGCGCTATAGGCCCATCCGGCATAGACCCGGCCGAATGCCGCCAGCCCGGCCAGCGGCGGGGAGGCATAATGGCCGTCATTGAACGCCGGATCCGCGCGCAGCGCCGCCTTCACTCCTTCCAGAAACACATGATTCAGCGGCCAGCAGCGCGCGCTGCCGCAAATGGGCAATAGCGCCCGCACCGCCGCCGGATAGGCCGCGGCCCAGTGCCAGGCCTGCATCGCCCCCATCGACCAGCCGCATACCAGCGCCAGTTGCTCAATACCCAGAGAGTCGGTAATCAGCCGGTGCTGCGCCCGCACGTTATCCCCTACCGTCACCGCCGGAAACAGCGGTCCGCCCTGGCGCGGGGAGTTGCTGGGCGAGGTGGAAACGCCGTTGCCGAACATATTGACGGCGATAATGCAATGGCGCGCCGGGTCCAATGCCCGCCCCGCGCCGATAATCGCGCGGTAGGATCGGTGCGTGCCGGTGTACCACGACGGCAACAGCACGGCATTGTCGCGCCGCCGGTTAAGCCGGCCGTGGATTTCATAGGTCAATGTGGCGTCATAAAGCGTTGCGCCGCCTTCCAGCGCAAACGCGCCCAGGTCGCAGACGTGGTAATCCGGCATGATGCCTCCCTCCGGCGTAGCCGGTATGATAGATGTTAATTAATCAGCTAGTTAACTTGTTGCTGATTTCCCGCCTGTGGTAGTATTCACCTAATAAAACTGATTATCCCCATGCTGCAATAACGCCATTCAAAGAATTGGGCTGCCCGGACGCAATGTATGAAAACCAATGACATAAAAGAAAAAGTCGCGGCTAAAAATGGTAAGAATTTGCAAAACGATGTCGCTCATGCCCTGCAGGACTCCGCGCTGGAATTGTTTGCCAAACAAAATTACTCCTCGGTCCGCATCAAGGATATCGCCGAAGCGACCGGGCTTAATTCCGCATTGATTTATTATTATTTTGGCTCCAAGGAAAACCTATTTCTTAAGGTCATCGAATCCACGGTGGAAAAGGCCTTCGAGCAATTTGATTCCATCAAAATGAATGCGGATAATCCCAAGGACGTACTGTTCCTGTGGATCCAAATCCACATTTTGCAATTCTACCTGCTGCAGAAATTAGCCAAGATTAGCCTTGATTACGCCGGCACCAACGGGCGTACGCCCGATATCGACAAAGCCGTGAAGAAATTTTATGAAAAAGAGTCGGTGATCCTGAAAAACACCATTAAGGACGGCATCGCCGCCGGCGTTTTCCGCGAGGTCAATCCGGTGGATATGGCGATGTTTATCTCCACCTTTCTCGATGGGGTGTTATTTCGCACCGTCATGTTCCCTACATTCAAATATAAACACGCCATTAACTGTATGCGGGACTTTGTCTTCGAGCATCTGGACGTCAAGACGAAATAAATCCGGCGCGCCGCCGGCCACGCGGCGGCGCGGGGATAATCGGGTTATTAAAGAACGCCGGCGGCGCCGGACCTCAGTGCGCGAACAGCTGGCCGATATCCTTGAACGCCTTGAACTCCAGGGCATTCTGGCAGGGGTCGAGCAAAAACATCGTCGCCTGCTCGCCGATTTGCCCTTTGAAACGAATATAGGGTTCAATCACAAAGGCGGTGCCGTGGGCGGTCAGCCTGGCCGCCAGCGCTTCCCAGTCGTCCCAGGCCAGTACCACGCCAAAATGCGGCACCGGCACATCGTGGCCGTCCACCGGATTGGTATGCGCGTGCTCCTGGCTCGGGGTTTTCGGGTGCTCGTGGATAACCAGTTGGTGGCCGAAAAAGTTAAAATCCACCCACTGCTCGCTGCTGCGTCCTTCTTCAAGGCCAAAAATTTCACCATAAAAATGGCGCGCGGCGTTCAGGTCGTAAACAGGAATTGCCAGGTGAAAGGGTGCAACGGACATAGCTAGACTCCTCTGATGGTATTAAAGATCGATCACTAAACGTGTAGAGCGCGCCCGTGAGCAGCACAGCATGATTTTGTTGTTCGCGTCCTTCTGTGCGGCGCTAAGGTACTCATCCCGGTGATCCGGTATGCCCGCCTTGACCCCGGCCAGACAGGTGCCGCAAACCCCCAGTCCGCACGATACTTCCACCGCCACCCCCGCCTGGTTAAGCGCCTCGGCAATACTCAGATCGGCGGGTATCGGGATAACCGCGCCGGTGCTGAAAATCTCGACGTCAAACGTGGTCTCGCCGCGCACCTCCGGCGGGGTAAAGGACTCATAAAAACACGCCTCGGCGGGAATTTCCGCCGCGGCGCATTGATCGCGCACGCTTTGCATAAACGGCAGCGAGCCGCAGAAGTACAGACTGAACCGGCCGTGCCGCCGTTGCCAGTCGCGGATCACCACCGCCAGGGACTGCTGATAATCCGCGTCGGCAGGGGCTGCGCCGTCCCGGCAATGGGGGACGATATGCCGCGCAAGCCGCGTATAATCCGGCTGTTCCATAAAGGCGCCGAGGGTGTCGGGCCTGCCGTAATAGTGCAACCCGAACTCCCGCCCCTGCGCCCTAAGCGTCAGCGCCATCGCCAGCAGCGGTGTAATGCCGATACCGCCCGCCAGCAGCAGCGCCGGCTCCCGCCGCTCCGCCAGCGGGAAATCATTGCGCGGCGCGGATATCCAAAGGCTATCCCCCCGCTGCAGGCTATCGCGGATATAGCTGCCGCCGCCACGGGAGCGGCGGGCGGCCAGGATCGCCAGCCGGTAGCTATCGCGCCGCGCCGGATCGCCGCATAACGAGTACTGCCGCAGCAGTCCGTCCGCCAGGCGCAGCTGGATATGCGCCCCGGCGGAAAACGGCGGCAGCGGCGCGCCGTCGGAACGGGCCAGGGTGAGAAACACCACCCCGTCGCCCCGGTGGCTTTTCGCCACCACCATGACCTCAAAAAAATGCTGTGATACGTTCATAAATCGCCGCCCTGCCGGCATCGCGACGGTGGAACGCATCCGCCGCCGCGTGGTTTAACGGTATCGCGTAACGGGCAATACAGGCCCCGCCTCAGAATATCGTGCTGTATTGATCGATTTCCCACTGGCTGACGTGCAGATGGTAGTTGTTCCATTCCTGGGTTTTATATTTCACGAACTCATCGCGCAGCGCGGTGCCGAGCGTGGCTTCGATAAAGGGATCGGCGGCGAACGCCTCCACCGCTTCCTGCAGGTTTTGCGGCAGGAAATCGATGCCGCGGGCGCGGCGCTCCTGTTCGCTGATGGCATACAGGTTGTCCTCGTTCGGCTCGCGCGGGTCGATTTTTTCGCGGATGCCTTCCAGGCCCGCCGCCAGCGCCAGGGTGGCCGCCAGATAAGGATTGACCGCGCCGTCCGCGTTGCGCGATTCGCAGCGGCCGCCGCCGGCGGGCACCCGTACCGAGTTGGTGCGGTTGTTGGATCCATAGGAGTTAAACACCGGCGCCCAGGAGAAATAGTTCATCGCGCCCTGGCGCACCAGGCGTTTATAGCTGTTGACGGTGGGGGCGAACGCCGCGCACAACGCCCGGCCGTGCTTGAGCAGGCCGCCGATAAAATAATAGCCGGTATCGGACAGGCCCAGGCCGCGCGGGTCGTCTTTGCTGGCAAAGATATTGGCGCCGCTGCCGATATCGTATAACGACATATTGAAATGGGCGCCGGTGCCGGTTTTATTGGCAAAGGGCTTGGGCATCATGGTCGCCACCAGGCCCAATTCCTTGGCGTAATGTTTGGCCATAAAGCGGAAAAAGATAAACCGGTCGCAGCTGGTCAGCGCATCGGCATAGTTGAAATCAAATTCGTATTGCGAATTTCCGTCCTCGTGATCCAGGGAATAGAGGTCCCAGCCCAGATCGTTGATGGTGGTGGAGACCTTATCCAGCCAGGCGAACTGATCGACAAAGCCGCGCAGGTCATAACAGGGCTTATTCAGCTTATTGTCTTTTTCCGGCACCGACAGTCCGCCGTCCTCGCCGCGTTTGAGCAGATAGATTTCGCATTCGATGCCCAGGTTAAAACCAAATCCCATTTCTTTCGCCTGCGCCAGCACGTTTTTCAGCGCCACGCGGGTATTAAGGGCGTAGGGTTCGCCCTTAAAGGCGTTGTCCGCCGGCATCCAGGCGATTTTCGGCTCCCAGGGCAGCTGGATGATATGATCCAAATCCGGTATCGAGGTCAGCTCATCCTCATTGGGCAATTGGCCCAGTCCGTCCAGCGCATAGCCGGTGTAGCGCTCCGATCCGGCCGCCATCTGGCTGAAATGGCCGATGGGCACCACCTTGCCTTTGGGCACGCCGTGGATATCCACATAGGCGCCCATGCAATATTCCACCCCTTTCTGCTTTAACTGCTGGGCAATTTCCGCTATCTGCTGCTGACTTTTTTTCATAATAGGCTCTGCTCTGTAGGTAAATATCGCGTATCGGATCAGGTGTGCTCGACGATCGCATGGGGAATATAAGGGGCCTCGAGCGCCGCGATTTCATCAGGCGTCAGGGTCATTTCCGTGGCGCCGGCCGCGTCCTCAAGGTGACGGAAAGACGTGGCGCCGATAATGGGCGCCGCCACCTCGGGTTTGGTAAACAGCCATGCCAGCGCCACCTGGGCCTGGGGTACGCCGCGCGCGGCGGCCACCTGGGTGACCGCTTCAATCACCGCCCGGTCGGCCTGTTCGGTGGCCGAGTATAAAAAGCCGGCATACGCATCGTTGGCGCCGCGTCCGGTGGCGGCCGCCTGCTGCCATGGGCGGGTCAGGCGTCCGCGCGCCAGCGGGCTCCACGGCGTTACCCCGATGCCCTGCGCCCGGCACAGCCCCATCATTTCCCGCTCTTCCTCGCGATAGAGCAGGTTGAGATGGTTCTGCATGGCGATAAACGGCGTCCAGCCGTTTTCCCGCGCCACGTGCAGCGCCGTGCAAAATTGCCAGGCATACATGGAGGACGCGCCCAGATAACGCACCTTGCCCATCTTCACCAGGTCGTGCAGCGCCTCCAGCGTCTCCTCCAGCGGGGTGTCATAATCCCAACGGTGGATCTGGTAGAGATCGATATAATCCGTTCCCAGGCGTTTCAGGCTGGCATCGATTTCGGTCATGATGCATTTGCGCGACAGTCCTTTACTGTTCGGTCCCTGGCGCATGGGGTTGAACACCTTGCTGGTGATCACCACATCCTCGCGCCGGGCGAGATCCCGCAGCGCGCGGCCGAGGATTTCCTCGCTGTCGCCTTTGGCATAGGCGTTGGCGGTGTCGAAAAAATTAATCCCCAGCTCCAGCGCCTTTTGGATAAACGGCCTGCTTTGCCGCTCATCCAGCGTCCAGGCGTAACCGCTTTTTTCCGGGCGGGCATAGGTCATGCAGCCCAGGCACAGTGCGGAGACCTCAAGCCCCGACCGGCCGAGTTTTACCATTTTCATGCAACGTCCTTTCGTTATCGTGCGGCGCCACGCGCCGTCCGCCCTAGATGCGGGTGCGGATATAATTGGCCAGATGCCAGACCGTGGTTTCCAAATGTCCCAGTCGTCCCGGCCGCGCCAGCGAAGACAGGCTGCCGCGCTGCTGGGCGGCGTTGATGGCCAGATCCTCATCGATAATCGACAGGCTGGACGCCTTCATGGCGGCGGCGGTGTCGGCAAAGCCGGGTTGGCTGCTTGACGCCTTCGACACCAGCACCAGGCGGTGCCAAACGGTCATATGCTTATTGATGGGCAGCAGCTGGCTGATGCTCAGCCGGTCGGGATTGAGGCCGATAAGGCAGCTGGGGTAGATCAGCATCAGGTCGATTTGGCGCATATCCTGCTCGCTGAACCCCGACAGCGGGATCAGTCCCTCGGTCAGCACCTCCGAGAGTTCGCCATTCTTGCGCAGCGGCTGGTGGCACAAGGTCCAGCCGGGACCGTCCTCGCCGATATAACTCAGGCGTCCGGGAAAGCTGTCTTCCAGGGTGGTGCGGTGAACGGCGGAATGGTGGTAGCACTCCATAAAAGTTTCCACCGCCATTTTCCAGTTGAACGGACAGTCGTAATCCAGGGTATAAGCGGTATCCAGCTCCGCCACCTGGTACTTGTCGAACATGGCGTTGAGCGGCTTGAGCCGTTGCGCTATCGATTCCACCTGATCCGAAAAGGTGATAAAAATCAGGCCGTGGAAAATCTCGTGCCTGATCCGCGGCAGCTTGCATTGCTTACGGTCGAATTCCGCCGCCTGGTTCATATAAGGCGCGCCGATCAGGTTGCCGGTCAGATCATAAGTCCAGTTATGGAACGGGCACACCAGGGCCTTGGCGTTGCCGCTGCCCGAGACGATAGGCGCCCAGCGGTGCAGGCAGACGGCGGACATCACGTTTATCCCTTCCGCGTCGCGCGTCACCACCAGCGGTTCGTTAACGATATCCAGGGTAAAATAATCTCCGGCATGGGGTATTTGCGATATATGGCCGGCAAAAATCCAATCCCCCCGATATATTTTTTCCATTTCATGGGAAAAGAACGCATCGCTATTATAGGCTTCCGGCGGCAGCGTCGATGATAAGGCGGCATCATCGGAACGCTGCTGTTTAATTTTTTCCACGATAGTGGCGCTGTCGTCAATTGCGCAGTCAATCCGCCGTGAATAGTCAGGCATGATTTATCCCCTCGATTAACAAATATTGTGGGTAAGAGGTTATACGGGATAGTCTTTAATGAATATCCACCGTGATCTTACCCAGCGCTTTTTCCAATAGCGGAATCACCTCACGCCCGAATTTCTCCAAAGATTGCCTGGCGGCCTCGATCGGCATATCGCCAAATTGGAAAAAACAGTTATAGTGCGAAGGATTAATATCCGTTACTTCGTTAATAATCCGCTCGGCGACATAATGCGCGTCGCCAATAATCAAATTATCACGCACCACCGATGCGTCCGGTTCATCGGGGAATTTAGGCGCGGTGATAAACGCGCCCTGGGTCTCCAGCGTCTTACCGTGCAGGGCGCTTATCATCCTGGCGACGAATAATGCGCGTTCCGCCGCGTCCAGCGCCGCTTTTTTACTGTCGGTGACGTGGATATACTGCTGCACCGCCAGCGGCGTGGACGCCATCAGGCCGGCCTCGCGCCATTGCCGCCTGGCGTCCAGGGCCATCTCCTTCAGGCGCGGCGAACCGCGCCAGCCGGCGGTGATAAACGCGGTGGCGCCCCAGCGTGTAAACCGCTGCAACAACGCCGGATTGGTGGTGGTGATAAACAGCGGCGGCAGCGGCTGCTGGAGAGGCGTCAGTAAAAAGTCCGTTTCCACCCGCTCGCCGTTATGGGATAAGGATGCCGCCTTGCCGCCGGTCAGCGCCGTCTCGATAAATTGCCAGTTATCCAGCAGGACGCGATTGCGCTGTTCAACATCAATATTGTAGCGTTCGAATTCATAGGCCTGGTAGCCGCTGCCGATGCCCAGCACCAGCCGCCCTTCGGTCAGGCGATCCACCAGGGCGATTTCCTGCGCCAGGCGCATCGGCTGGTATAACGGCAGGACGATAACCGCGGTGCCGAGCTTGATGCGCCGGCTATATCCCGCCATATGGGCCGCCATTAATAACGGCGAGACGCTGATGGAATAATTGGTAAAATGATGTTCGGCAAACCAGGCGGTTTCAAAACCCATTTCTTCAGCCAGCGCCACCATCACGCGCGTATCTTTAATCACCCCTTGTATTCCCTGGGGATTATCCTGGTAAGACATTAAATTAAACAGGCCTAATTTCATCACAATCCCCTGAAGGTAATATCAACCGATGTCAACGCTATTTATGATCATGCCGGCGCGCCCTGGCCCTTGCGGAAATATTTTTCAATCCGCCCCTGGAGCCAGCTCAGCACGGTGGTGGCGATCAGGTACCAAATACAGGCCACGATCAATAGCGGAATATTTTCAAACGTCCGCGAATAAATCGACTGCGCTGAATACAATAAATCCGATAATGAAATCACGCTCACCAGCGACGTGGTTTTCAGCATGCCGATCACCTGGTTGCCGGTGGGCGGAATAATAAAAGGTATCGCCTGGGGCAGAATAACCCGCCGCAGCCATTGCGCTTTATTCATGCCCAGGGCGCGGGCCGCTTCCTGCTGGCCGTTATCCACCGAGGACATGCCCGCGCGGATAATCTCCGCCATATACGCCGCTTCATTCAGCCCCAGCCCCAGGATGGCGGCGGTATAGGGGGTAATGATATCGTTCATGCTGCCCTGGTAGAGGGTAAACACATGAGGTATCCCGATATAAGCCTCTGGATACAGCGCCGCCAGGTTGTACCAGAAAATCAACTGCACCAGCACCGGCGTGCCGCGGAAAAACCAGATATAACCGGAGCTGAAGTGCGCCAGCAATGGGTTGGCGGACAGGCGCAGGGTAGCTATCACCACGCTCAGCACAATCGCCAGCAGCATAATCGTCAACGTCAGCCACAGGGTGACCCATAAGCCGGTCAGGATGGTCGGCGAAAACAGATAATGTCCGACGGTCGGCCAGCCGAAGTTCTCATTCATTACCATCGAATGCACCAGCATGATCAGCAGCAGCGTGCAGACGGCCACTGAAATCCAGCGCCCCGGATAGCGGGTCGGCACCACGGTCAGGGCGTCGTGGGGAAAGGCCGGCGCGTCATGGCCCTTATCGCGCGGGTGTTGCCCCACGGCCTGATATTGCTGGTTATCTGTCATGTTATCTCTCATTCATGCTCGCTGACTTCTGTTAACACAGGCAGGATACGGCGCCGGCAACGGTATTAATTAATCAGTTAATTAATAATATGCACCTGCATTCTGATACTGTCAATAAAAAAACCGACGCAATTTAATTTTTTAATTAAAATTAAATCCATATAAAACAATTCGTTAGTTAAATTCATTTGCCGGCAAGATGTTTAGCCAGGAAAGCACGCGTCCGGGAGTGCTGTGGGCGCTGAAACATTTCCGCCGGCGGGCTTTTTTCGATGATCGCCCCGTTATCCATAAACGCCACGCTATCCCCGACTTCGCGGGCAAAGGCCATTTCGTGGGTCACCACCACCATGGTCATGCCCTCCTCGGCCAGGCCGCGCATGACATCCAGCACTTCGCCGACCAGCTCCGGATCCAGGGCGCTGGTCGGTTCGTCGAACAACATCAGCGCGGGTTTCATCGCCAATGCCCGTGCGATGGCGACGCGCTGCTGCTGGCCGCCGGAAAGCTGCGCGGGATAAGCATTCAGCCGATGCGACAATCCCACCCGCGCAAGCAGGCTCCTGCCCTGCTCCAGCGCCTCGGCGCGCGGCACTTTACGCACCCGCATCGGCGCTTCGATCACATTTTCCAGCGCGGTCATATGGCCGAACAGGTTAAAGCGCTGGAACACCATGCCGATGCCGGCGCGCTTGCGGGCGATTTCCGCCTCTTTCAGTTCATAGAGCTTATCGCCCACCCGGCGATAGCCCATCAATTCCCCGCCGACGTACAGCGCGCCGCCGTCAATTTTTTCCAGGTGATTGATACAGCGCAGAAAGGTCGATTTGCCGGAACCGGAAGGTCCGATCAGGCAGACCACTTCCCCCTGCCGTATTTGCAGATCCACGCCCTTGAGGATCTCCTGGCCGTGAAATCGTTTTACCACCTGATAAGCGGCCACCGCCGGCGTATCGTGTTCTGACATCGTTACCGCCTCTCTATCTCGTCATATACCAGGTACACAGCCCGCCGCCGTCCACCACCAGCATCTGGCCGGTGGTATAGGCGGCGCCGGGGGACAGCAGGTACCCCACCGCCGCGGCCACCTCCTCCGGCAAGCCGGCGCGCCGCAGCGGCAGGCGCGCCACCTCGGCGGCCAGCTGCGGTTCACGCCGTTGCCAGTCGCCCGCCGCGGATCGTATCGGCCCGGGACTGACGCCATTGACCCGGATGCCATAGTCCGCCCATTCCACGGCCATCTGCCGGGTCAGATTGACCACCGCCGCCTTGCTCGGGCCGAAGGCCCCGGCGCCGGGATAGCAGCGATGGGCCGACGCCCCGGCAATATTCACGATGCCGCCCCCGCCCCGGGCGCGCATGATCTTCGCCACTTCGGTGCCCACCACAAAACACCCGGTCAGGTTGATATTCACCACCTGCAGCCAGGCGTCATCGTCCAGGCTGAGCAACTCGCCGGCGGCGGTGGCGCCGGCGTTATTCACCAGCATATCGATCCCGCCGAACTCGGCGGCGATCGCGGCCACCTGAGAACCAACCGCGCCGCGATCGGTGATATCGCCATAATAGGCGCGCGCCTGGCGCCCGGTTTGGCGAATCTCCGCCACCAGCCGATCGGCTGAATCCCGATCCCGCCTGAGCAGCAATGCAATATTGGCGCCAGATCGGGCGAGCGCCAGGGAAACGGCGCGGCCGATGCCTTTGGATCCGCCGGTTATCAGGGCGGTTGGCGCGGGTTTGATATCAGGTATCATGACAACTCCGTGGTGATGGCCGGGGAAGCGACGCCCGCGGCCGGTAAAACATCATCCCCGCCTCCCGACGCCGGACCGGCGGCCAGGGTCCGCCCGCAGATATAGCCCCAGGTCAGGTTAGGTCCAAGCATGGTGCCGGCGCCGACGCCGCGGGTGCCGATGGGATTGGCCATGGCCACGCCGGCGCAGAACAGCCCGGGGATCACATGGCCGTCAAGGTGGATCACGCGGCCGAACTCATCGGTGCGCGGGCCGCCTTTGGTGGCGGTGAAGCTGCGGTTAAACGGCACGGCGATAAACGGCGCCCGCTGGATAGGCAGCAGGCCGCCGTGAAAACGCCGATCGCCCCGCCCATGGCCCGCGGCCAGATGCCGCTGGAAATCCTCATCCACGCCGCGGGCGCAAAAATCGTTAAATCGCGCAACGGTTTCCTCCAGGGATGCCCGCGGCAAACCAAGCTGGTCCGCCAGGGCGCCGATGCTGCCGGCCCTGCGCATCCATCCCCGGCTGCGCAGGGCGCAGGCCAGCAAAAACGGCGCGCGCCACAGCAGGCGGGCATCGGCAATCAGCCAGGCGGGAAGATGCCGCGGTAATCCACCCTGCCCATCGCGCGCATCCAGCGCTTCGCCGAGGTTAAAGGCAAACTCGTTGGTAAAACGCCGGCCCTCCCGGTTAACCAGGATGGCGTTGGGTTCGTATTGAAAAAACACCGACAGGCCATAGGGACGCCCTTCGTAGCGGGTCGGCAGCGATCCGCTCATATTCGCCTGATCCATGTGCGCCAGCCGCGCGCCCACGGCCTGGGCCATGCGGTGGCCGTCGCCCTCGTTGGTGCGCGGGCTGGAAATGGCGTCAAACGGCCCGGGAAAATGCGCCGCGCGCCGCAGCGCATCCCATTCAAAACCACCGCTGGCCAGCACCACGCCGCGCCGGGCCGTAATCCGGGTCAGACGGCCGTCGCGGCTGAACCAGGCGCCCGTGACCGCCCCCGCGGCGTCGGTGATGAGATCAACGACCCTGGCCGACATTTCGATCCGGCAGCCATGGGCCAGGCAGCCGGCCAGCAGCCCGGTAATCAGCGCCGCGCCCTTGGTGCGGGTGCGGGTGATGGCGCGCCATAGCAGCCGTGGCGCCAGCTTGAGCGCTACCCTGACCGGATGATGATAGATATCCTCGCCGATGACTTCCTGGTAGGTATAGACCTGAGGCAGGGGGGAACGCCTGACCGGACAGCGTCTTTTGCCCAGCACCCCGGCCCGCAGCGGATCGGGCGTCAGCATACGGCCGAAGGCCTTGGCGCCGGCGCAGTCCATCAGCGGATCGGCCTCCGGCGTCAGGCTGAAACGCAATGGCGTATGGGTTTCCAGAAAACGCAGCATCTCGGGCGCGGAACGCGCAAACTGTGCCCACAGCCGGTCTTCGCCGGCGCGCCAACCCGCGGGCGCGGCGGCGCGCAGGTATTCCAGCGCCTGCGCGGGGCTATCCTCGACCCCGCGGGCCAGGGCGTGATGATTGGCGGGCACCCATACCGCGCCGCCCGACATGGCCGAGGTGCCACCCAGGACAGCGGCTTTTTCCACGATCAGCACCGCCAGTCCCGCCGCCGCCGCGCTCAGCGCCGCGCTTAACGCGGCGCTGCCCGACCCCACCACCAGCACATCGCACCGCAGCTGGCTGTCGGCAATCGGGACAGGGGCTGTCCCGGTCTGTTTATCCGCCCGCATCATCGGTTGCGCGCTTATTGCATCGGGCGGGTGGTGAACAGATTAATACCCGGCTGTTCCAGCATCACGGGTTCCAAATCCCATTTTTTCATGATGCGGGCGTATTCGCCGTTGGACCACAGTACCTTCAGCGCGCCAAGCAGGGCCTGGGCCAGTTGCTGGTTATCGGGCTTGACCACGATGCCAAGATAATATTTCGGCATCAGCGGCATGGTCACGGTGCGAATCGGCCGGGGCGCCACTTTTTTGATTTCGGCGGCGGCGGCGGCGTCGTTGAGCACAAAATCGATACGTCCCGCGTACAGCGCCAGCAGCACGGCGTCCGCCGACGGCAGGGTGGTCACCTTAATGGCCGGTTTATTATTCTTCGTGCAGTTAGGTGAAAAAATTTCGCTGATGGCATGTTCAAAATCGGTGCCTGACTGCACGCCGACCTTCAGGCCGCACAGCGATAACGGATCGTTGACGATGCTTTTATTACTGGCCAGGGTATAAACTTCATTGGTGGCATAGGCATAGTTCACGAAGGTCACCTGCTTTTCACGCTCCAGGCTGTCGGAAATGCATTCCATCGCCATATCGTAACGTCCGCTTTTCACGCCGGGGATCAGGCCGGCGAAATCGATGGAGACCGGATTGATGCCCACCCCCAGCACTTTGCCGATGGCGTTCCACAGATCCGGCTCAAACCCCACCATGGTTTTATTATCATCGGCGAACACCTCGCACGGCGGGTAATGGGCATCGGTCACCAGATTGATAACGCCCTGGGTTTTGATCTTGTCCGGCAATAGCGCGTGCAGGGCGTTGTCCATGGCGATCGGCGCCGGGTCCTCGGCGCTCGCCGCGCCGCACAGAGTCAGGCCGGCGCACAACAACACAGCGTGGAGCAGGGATGGTGTCATTCTCATGCTTGCAATACTCCCGAAAGGTCTTTATCTGGTTTACCCGATGATCTGGGCGTAAACACCGGCAGACACGTCATGACGCCTGCGGCGATGGCCGGCCGTGGTAGCGTACCGATAAAGGGGAAGTAGCAACTAGCGTGCCATCAGTTAACTAATCAATTAATTAACTGATTAATGGCTCAATCCCGCCGTGCGAATCGATCCGCCCGCCGGGATCATGCTGGAAAAATGACCTATGAAAGTGCAGATGTTGCAATTTTTCATCATAGTAGTGCGCGTCCACCGGCGATTGATGGCATGACCAAACGCCGGTATAGCATGATGAATCCACCGTGGAGGGGATCGGGTTAATTGAACATTTTCTGCAAATAGCGGGTTAACGAGGCGCGGGAAGAAAAACCATGGGGGATGCCGTAATGGCTGTCGGGCTTGCCGTCCGGATCGGAAGGAAAGACTTGATAGTTGTCGCTGGAGCGTACCGGCGACGTCGGGGCGGCAAACAGGCTGCTTTTATCGCGCAGCGAAGGATGAACGACCAGGGCGGTTCGGCCCAGTTTAGCCTCCCGATTCACATAGACATAGTGGTGACCTTTACGGTAACCGTAACATTGTCGGGTGATATAATCTCTTTCGAATCCGGAGTTTTCCAGTTCGCGAGCGACTTCATCGGGTCTTAAATACATTATTTGTCCTCTCTTCAGTCACAGTGAAGTGATCCCAGCTAATGTAATCAGTTAAGCGTCCGGTCAGTAGACGCAGCGCGTGATTTCGGATTAATCCAAAAACCGGCTCCGGCCGGGTTCCGGCAACGCGCCAGACCGCGCCAAGCCGCCCGTCGCGCTTGTTCCGGCCCCGCCGACGCCTGTCCCGACGACGGCAGGCGGCCTTACCGCCGCGGCAGGAATGGCGTGGATAGTCTACAGTTAAACTATCATTAGCCAAAAGGGAGAAACAAATGTTTACGAAAGCTGAAAAAAATGATCTGCAAAGAGATATTAAAGACGATGTTTCTCTGTTAGCCGATACACTGGATGAATTGCTTAGTACGTCTGAAAAAACCACCAAAGAACAGCTGGACGCGCTGCGCAGTAAAGCTAAAGACGTTTTGAAAGACGCGCGCGCGCGCGCCGGCGGCACCAGCCGTATTGGACAGTATGCCCGCGACACCGCGGTCCAGACCAAAAATTACGTGGTCGAGAAACCGTGGCAGAGCCTTGGCATCACTACCGCGGTCGGTATCGTGCTCGGCGTGTTGCTCTCGCGCCGTTAAGGCCGATGGGCAATAAGAGACGCGGGGGTGATGCAGGACCTCCTACCTGGTAACCGTGCCGGGTGATTTTCAAGACATCACTATTTTCTTGCACCGCCAGCCGTATCCTTTGCAGTACCGCAGCCCGCGCTCCCCAAGGAGCGCGGGCTTTTTTGTCGCCTGTTCCCCGCCCTCAGTAAAAAAATGTCGCATCATCCCATATATTGTGTGGTTGATAAAAATAATATCTACATATAGTATTAGTTCCAGGCAAGCCACCCTACCGGCCAGCACCGCCTGGGCGATATTACCACTATAATGTTAACGCGTAAGGGGAATGCGAATCATGACTATTACTATTTACACTAAACCGGATTGCGTCCAATGTCACGCCACCTGCCGCGCGCTGGACAGAAAAGGCATCAGCTATCGGTTAGTGGATCTGGTGGCAGACGGCCAGGCGCTGGCCCATGTGAAATCGTTGGGGTATCAGCAGGTTCCGGTAGTGCAGACGCCCAGCGAGCACTGGAGCGGCTTCAGGCCGGATAAAATCAACCTGCTTGCCGCCACCGCCCTGGCGTCGTGAGCCGATCATGTTATCTGCGCAACCGCTGCTGGTGTACTTTTCCAGCAGCTCGGAAAATACGCATCGGTTTGTCGGCAAGTTAACGCTGCCGGCGCTGCGCATTCCCCTGGCGACCAGCCAGAAACTGCAGGTGGACCGGCCCTATATTCTGATAGTGCCGAGCTATGGCGGCGGCAGCCAGCACGGCGCCGTGCCGCCCCAGGCCGTCCGCTTTCTTAACGATGCAACTAACCGTTCCTGGCTCCGCGGCGTCATCGGTGCCGGTAACCGTAACTTTGGCGCAGCCTTCTGTCTGGCGGGCGATATTATCGCCAGGAAATGCCAGGTGCCGTTCCTTGATCGCGTTGAGCTATTGGGTACGGCGGAAGACGTGGCGCGGGTACGTATGGGAGTAACCACATTTTGGCAACAGCAGAACTGAACATCACTCAACCCGGTCCGGCGCTGGCGGATTATCATGCCCTGAACGCCATGCTCAATCTCTATGACGAGCACGGCAATATTCAGTTCGATAAGGACCGGCAGGCCGTCGAGCGCTATTTCGAGCAGCACGTGGCGCCCAACACCCGGCGGTTTCCCTCCCTGGCCGCCCGGCTGCGCTATCTGGTGGATGAGGGTTACTACGAGGCGCAGGTACTGGCCCCCTACTCCCAGGACACCCTGGAGGCCTTGTTCCGGCAGGCCGACGCGCGCCAGTTCCGTTTCCAGACGTTTATGGGCGCGCTGAAATTCTATACCAGCTATACCCTGAAATCATTTGACGGCAAACAGTATCTGGAGCGCTTCGAGGACCGGGTATGCATGGTGGCGCTGACGCTTGCCGCCGGCGACGGCGCCCTGGCGTCCAGGCTGGTGGATGAAATGCTGTCGGGACGTTTCCAGCCCGCGACCCCCACCTTTCTCAACTGCGGCAAACAGCAACGCGGGGAGTATGTCTCCTGTTTCCTGCTGCGCATCGAGGATAATATGGAATCCATCGGCCGCTCGGTCAACGCGGCGCTGCAGTTGTCCAAACGCGGCGGCGGCGTAGCCTTTATGCTCACCAACCTGCGCGAGGCCGGGGCGCCGATCAAGCGTATCGAAAACCAGTCGTCCGGCGTTATTCCGGTGATGAAAATGCTGGAGGACGCCTTTTCCTACGCCAACCAGCTTGGCGCGCGCCAGGGCGCCGGCGCCGTCTACCTGCATGCCCATCATCCGGACATCATGCGTTTCCTCGACACCAAACGGGAAAACGCCGATGAAAAAATCCGTATCAAAACCCTGTCGCTGGGCGTGGTCATTCCGGATGTCACCTTCGAGCTGGCGCGCGACAATAAGCCGATGTACCTGTTCTCGCCCTACGACGTCGAGCGGATTTACGGCCAGCCTTTTTCGCAGCTCAGCATCAGTGAAAAATACCATGAGATGGCGGCCGACCCCCGCATCCGCAAGACCAGCATCGACGCCCGGCAGTTTTTCCAGACGCTGGCGGAAATCCAGTTTGAGTCGGGTTATCCCTATATGGTGTTCGAGGATACGGTAAACCGCGCCAATCCCATCAAAGGCCGCATCAATATGAGCAATCTGTGCTCGGAGATCCTGCAGGTCAACAGCGCGACTGAATATAACGAGGATCTCAGCTACCGGCAGGTCGGCCATGATATCTCCTGCAACCTGGGCTCGCTGAATATCGCCCGCGCCATGGACGAACCGGATCTGGGCAATACGGTGGAAACCGCCGTGCGCGCCCTGACCGCCGTATCCGACATGAGCCGGATAAATTCTGTGCCCTCCATCGTCAAAGGCAACGACGCGTCCCATGCCATCGGCCTTGGGCAAATGAACCTGCACGGCTTTCTGGCGCGCGAGCATATTTACTACGGCTCGGAGGAAGGCGTGGATTTTACCGATATGTACTTTTACGCCGTCACCTACCATGCGGTGCGGGCGTCAAACCGCCTGGCCATCGAACGGGGTGTGACCTTCGCGGGTTTTGCCGACTCCCGTTATGCCAGCGGAGACTACTTTACGCCCTATGTCGAACGGCAATGGCGGCCTAAAACCGAACGGGTGCGGGCGCTGTTCGCCCAGGCCGGCATCGCCCTGCCCACCCGCGAGGATTGGCTGGCGCTGCGCGCGTCGGTGATGGCGCATGGACTCTACAACCAGAACCTGCAGGCGGTGCCGCCGACCGGCTCCATTTCCTATATCAATCATTCCACGTCCAGCATCCATCCGATTGTCTCGCGCATCGAGATCCGCAAAGAGGGTAAAACCGGCCGGGTCTATTATCCGGCGCCCTTTATGGACAACGATAACCTGCACTATTACCAGGACGCGTATGAAATCGGGCCGGAAAAAATCATCGATACCTACGCCGCCGCCACGCGCCATGTCGATCAGGGCCTGTCGCTGACGCTGTTTTTCCGGGATACCGCCACTACCCGCGATATCAACAAGGCGCAAATCTACGCCTGGAAAAAAGGCATCAAGACGCTGTACTACATCCGTATCCGCCAGTTGGCGCTGGAAGGCACTGAAGTCGCCGGCTGCGTCTCGTGCGCGCTGTAACGGTAAAGGAGACTATCACCATGACCACCGCTCAACCGATCTCCCGCGTCCAGGCGGTAAACTGGAACCGGATTGAAGACGATAAGGATCTGGAGGTGTGGAACCGCCTGACCGCGAATTTCTGGCTGCCGGAAAAATTACCGCTGTCCAATGATATCCCCTCGTGGTCGACATTATCCGCGCAGGAACAGGAACTGACCATCCGGGTATTTACCGGGCTGACATTGCTGGATACGGTGCAAAATACCGTCGGCGCGCCGGCATTAATGGCCGATGCGGTAACGCCGCACGAGGAAGCGGTATTCTCCAATATCAGCTTTATGGAGGCGGTGCATGCGCGCTCCTACAGTTCGATATTTTCCACGCTGTGCGCCATGCCGGAGGTGGATGCGGCATACCGCTGGAGCGAGCAGAACGAAGCCTTACAAAATAAAGCGGCCATTATTCTGCGTCATTACCGCCATGACGATCCGCTGAAGAAAAAAGTCGCCAGCGTATTTCTGGAGTCCTTTCTATTTTATTCCGGTTTTTACCTGCCGATGTATTATTCCAGCCGGGCAAAACTCACTAATACCGCCGACCTGATCCGGTTAATTATCCGTGATGAAGCGGTGCACGGTTATTATATCGGCTATAAATTCCAGCGTGCGCTGGAACGGGCCACGCCCGAGCGGCGCGAGCAGATCAAGACCTTTACCTACGACCTGCTGCAGGACCTGTATGAGAACGAACTGCTTTACAGCGCGCAGCTGTATGACGGGGTCGGCTGGACAGCGGACGTTACGGCATTTTTGCATTACAATGCCAATAAAGCCTTGATGAACCTGGGTTATGAAGCATTATTTCCGGCATCGATGACCAACGTCAATCCGGAAATCCTATCCGCGCTGTCGCCCAACGCCGACGAAAACCACGATTTTTTCTCCGGTTCCGGGTCGTCTTATGTGATGGGCCGCGCGGTCAATACCGAGGACGAGGACTGGGCCTTTTAATCTCCCCGGCGCGCAGGCGCTATTTTTCCGCGCCCGGTGAGAGACTATTTCCGCTGATAACGGCTTACCCATGCCGTTATTTATTATAAATTCCGCCATCCCGATTTAATTGTTTCCCTCCCATGGGAGGGAATTATATATCCAGGGTTCATCCCCGCGTTTCACGGCGTATCACCTTCCCCGCACGACATATCGTCTTTTCTGCCGTAAAATTATTCTCTCTTAGCCCTTGACGCATGAAATTCACGCCAAAACCGTGCCTGTGCATTAAAAAAATTCGCAAGACTGTTTATTTCCCTAAGCCCTTGTCACGTTTAGCCGAAATGGCTGAAACGATAGCGGCTCAAGGACGGGATATTCAACTGGATTAGGCCTTGGGGGTTGTCTCAAATGCTCAGTATGTTAGGGTATACAGCGTTTTTATTTTGGCAGGACCCTTAAATATATTAGAAAACCATACGGGAATTTGATAATTGCATGGCTGTTAAACTTGAAGTAAAAAACCTCTATAAAATATTCGGCGAACATCCCGAACGGGCATTTAAGCTAATTCAGGCAGGGCACGATAAGGATACCCTATTCGCCAAGACCGGTCTGACGGTGGGCGTAAAAGATGCCAGTCTGGCCATTGAAGAAGGCGAGATATTCGTCATCATGGGATTATCCGGTTCCGGTAAATCCACCATGGTACGCCTTCTCAATCGTCTGATAGAACCGACCCGCGGCGAGGTGCTGATCGACGGCGTCGATATCGCCCGGATATCCGACAACGCCCTGCGCGAGGTGCGGCGAAAAAAAATCAGCATGGTGTTCCAGTCCTTTGCGCTGATGCCGCATCTGAACGTGCTGGACAATACCGCGTTCGGCATGATGCTGGCCGGCATACCGGCGCAGGAACGCCACGCCAAGGCGCTGGAAGCCTTGACGCAGGTGGGGCTGGATAAGCATGCGTTGTCCTGGCCCGACGAGCTGTCGGGCGGCATGCGCCAACGCGTCGGCCTGGCGCGGGCGCTGGCGAACGACCCCGATATCCTGCTGATGGATGAGGCTTTTTCGGCGCTCGACCCGTTAATCCGCGCCGAAATGCAGGACGAATTGGTGAAGCTGCAATCCCGCCATCAGCGCACCATCGTATTTATCTCCCATGATCTCGACGAAGCGATGCGCATCGGCGACCGCATCGCCATCATGCAGGGCGGCGTGGTGGTGCAGGTGGGCACGCCGGATGAAATTCTCAACAATCCGGCCAACGACTATGTGCGCACGTTCTTTCGCGGCGTAGACGTCAGCCATGTTTTCAGCGCCAAGGATATCGCGCGCCGTCGTCCGGTAACGCTTATCCGCAAGACGCCGGGGTTCGGCCCCCGCTCCGCCCTTAAGCTGCTGCAGGATGAAGACCGCGATTTCGGTTATGTCCTGGAGCGCGGCCAGAAATTTATCGGCGTGGTGTCCATCGATTCGCTGAAAGCCGCCCTTGCGGCCAATCTTCCCCTGGAACAGGCGCTGCTCGAGAGCCCCGTGCCCGTGCCGGGAGATATGCCGCTCAGCGAGCTGATCTCCACCGTCGCCCAGGCGCCTTGCGCCGTACCGGTGGTCGGCGAGGAGAATCAATATATCGGCATTATTTCCAAGGGCATGTTGCTACAGGCATTAGACAAAGAAGGGGCGACCAATGAGTAAGCCAACCAACGATCCATGGGGCGGCGCGCAGGCCGCGCCCGCAGCCGACGCCAGCCAGGCCCAGTCCGCCGCGCCGCAGTCCGCCGATCCCTGGGGCGGGGCCGCCGCGCAGCAGCATGACGCCGTCGCGCAGACCGCCCCCGCCAACGGAGCGGGCAGCGCCGCCGACGCCTGGGGCAATACCGCCACGCCTCCCGCCGACGGCGCCGGGGCGCACACCGCCCAGCAGGGCGCCGACTGGCTCAACAGCGGGCCGGCTCCCGCGCCTGAGCATTTTAATCTGCTGGATCCGTTTCACACTACCCTGATCCCGCTCGATACCTGGGTCACCCACGGCATCGATTGGGTGGTGCTGCATTTCCGGCCGTTGTTCCAGGGTATCCGCGTGCCGGTGGATATCATCCTCGGCGGCTTCCAGCATCTGTTGCTGGGCATGCCCGCCCCGGTGGCCATCCTGGTGTTCGCCCTGCTGGCCTGGCAGATGTCGAGCCTGGGCATGGGCATCGCCACCCTGGTCTCGCTGGCGATTATCGGCGCCATCGGCGCCTGGGCGCAGGCCATGGTCACGCTGGCGCTGGTGCTCACCTCGCTGTTTTTCTGCGTGGTGATAGGCCTGCCGCTGGGCATTTGGCTGGCGCGCAGCGATGGCGCGGCCAAAATCATCCGCCCATTGCTGGACGCCATGCAGACCACGCCGGCGTTCGTCTACCTGGTGCCCATCGTCATGCTGTTCGGCATCGGCAATGTGCCGGGGGTGGTGGTGACCATTATCTTCGCCCTGCCGCCGGTGGTGCGCCTGACCATCCTGGGTATCAAACAGGTGCCGGAAGACCTGATAGAAGCCGCCGAATCGTTCGGCGCCAGCCCCGGCCAGCTGCTGTTCAAAGTGCAGTTGCCGCTGGCGATGCCGACCATCATGGCCGGGATTAACCAGACGCTGATGCTGGCGCTCTCGATGGTGGTCATCGCCTCGATGATTGCCGTCGGCGGCCTGGGCCAGATGGTCCTGCGCGGCATCGGCCGCCTGGATATGGGGCTTGCCACCATCGGCGGGGTCGGCATCGTGATACTGGCCATAATCCTCGATCGTCTGACGCAATCCCTGGGACGCGACAGCCGCAGCCGCGGCAACCGCCGCTGGTACGCCGCCGGTCCCCTGGGCCTGTTCACCCGCCCGTTTGCCAAAAAAGCCTGACCCTTTGCCGGGCGCGGGCTCCCCGCCCCCGGCGTCTGAAAGTTAAAATACATGATGAAAATCAACGAGAAGGATATTCCATGCATCACACCGGAATCTGGGCGCTAGCGCTCACCGCGGCGCTTGCCGCGCCACTCTCTTTTGCCGCCGATCTGCCGGGCAAGGGCGTGCAGGTGCAGCCCCTGCAAAGCACGATATCCGAAGAGACGTTCCAGACGCTGCTGGTCAACAAAGCGCTGGAAAAGCTGGGCTACGATGTCAAATCGAGCCGTGAGGTGGATTATAACGTCGCCTATACTTCCATCGCCTCCGGCGACGCTACCTTTATGGCGGTTAACTGGGATCCCCTGCACGCGGACCAGTATCAGGCGGCCGGCGGCGACGCCAGGTTCTATCGCCAGGGCAACTATGTCGAGGGCGCGGCCCAGGGCTACCTGATCGATAAAAAGACCGCCGATCAATACCATATCAAAACCATCGATCAGCTTAAGGATCCCAAGCTGGCTAAACTGTTCGACGCCAACGGCGACGGCAAGGCCGATTTGACCGGCTGCACCCCAGGCTGGGGCTGCGAGGCGGTGATCAACCACCAGATCCAGGCCTACGGCCTGGCCGATACCGTGGAGCACAACCAGGGCAACTACGCGGCCATCATTGCCGACACCATGGCGCGCTTCAAGGAAGGCAAGCCGATCCTGTATTATACCTGGACGCCCTATTGGGTCAGCGACGTGCTGGTTCCGGGCCGGGACGTGGTATGGCTGCAGGTGCCGTTCTCTTCCCTGCCCGGCAAGCAGAAGGACATCAGTACCAAACTGCCCAACGGCGCCGACTATGGCTTCCCGGTAAACACCATGCGTATCGTCGCCAATAAAGAGTGGGCCAAGGCCAATCCCGCGGCAGCGAAACTGTTCGCCATCATGCGTCTGCCCATTAGCGATGTGAACGCGCAGAACCTGCGTATGCATGAGGGCCAGGCCTCGGAGGCGGATATCGAACGCCACGCCAACGGCTGGATTGCCGCGCACCAGGCGCTATTCGACGGCTGGATAAGCGCCGCCACGGCCGCCGCCGCTAAATGATACGGCGTCTTCGCGCCCGTTTATGGCGCGAAAACAGGTCACGTTAACCGACGGGGGGCATTCGCCCCTCGTTTTTTTGGCGCTTATGGGGAATAATAGCCCCCCGATTGGTAAACAGACTCACCAATGAAAACAAAAACAGATCACCCAAGTTTAAGTCCGGCGCTGATTATTATCATGGCTATCGCCACCGGATTGTCGGTCGCGAGTAATTATTACGCGCAACCCCTGCTGGACACCATTGCCCAGTCGTATCACCTGTCGGTGAACCAGGCCGGGTTTATCGTCACCGCCGCCCAGCTGGGTTATGCCTGCGGCCTGATGTTTATCGTGCCGCTGGGGGATAAGTTCGAACGGCGCGGCATGATAGTGGTCATGACGCTGCTGGCCGCCGCCGGTATGCTGGTCACCGCCTCGGCCGGCAGCCTGTGGCTGATGATAGCCGGCACGGCGCTGACCGGTCTATTCTCGGTAGTGGCGCAGATCCTGGTGCCGCTGGCGGCGACGCTTGCCGATCCTGCGAAGCGGGGCAAAGTGGTCGGTATGATCATGACCGGTCTGCTGCTGGGCATCCTGCTGGCGCGCACCGTCGCCGGCGCCCTGGCAAGCTTCGGCGGCTGGCGCACCGTGTACTGGTTCGCCAGCGCCCTGATGGTGGTCATGGCGCTGATACTGTGGTTCGCCCTGCCGCGCTATAAACAGTATTCCGATCTGAATTACCCGCAGCTGCTGGCCTCCATCCTGCGCATGTATGTCACCACGCCGGTGCTGCGCACCCGCGCGCTGATAGGCTGCGTGACCTTTGCCAGCTTCAGCAACCTGTGGACTTCCATGGCGTTCCTGCTGGCCGCGCCGCCGTTTTTTTACTCCGAGGCTAAAATCGGCCTGTTCGGCCTGGCGGGCGCCGCCGGCGCCCTGGCCGCATCCAGGGCCGGGCATCTGGCCGACCGGGGCAAGGCAAAAATCACCACCCGCTATGGCCTGCTGCTGCTCCTGGTCTCCTGGGCCTTTATCTGGTACGGCCAGCATCAGGTGATGGCGCTTATCGCCGGCATCGTCGTGCTGGATCTGGCGGTGCAGGGCGTGCATATCACCAACCAGAGCGTCATTTACCGCCGCATGCCGCAAGCGCGTAACCGTCTCACCTCCGGCTATATGACCAGCTATTTTATCGGCGGCGCCCTGGGCTCGCTGATTTCCGCCTCGGCCTACCAGATGGCCGGCTGGACCGGCGTATGCGCCGCCGGCGGGGCGCTGGGCGTGCTCAACCTGCTGTTATGGTGGCGTGGCCAGCATCATGAGGACAGCGGCGTAGCGGCCGCCTGAGGGCGTCGCACGGCGGGATGACTGTCGCGGCGTTCCGGCGGGCGATAGTCGCCGGAAGTGTCGCCATGGGAGATACGCACATGGATGCAAGCCAGGATCACCTACCGGCGGCCCCAGGGACGCCGGCCACCTTTCGCGAGGGCATCAAGGACAGCCTGCCCATCGTCATCGGCTACCTGCCGGTGGCGTTCGCTTTTGGCCTGAACGCGGTTAAGCTGGGCTTTACGCCGCTCGAAAGCCTCTTCATTTCCTGCGTTATCTATGCCGGCGCCAGCCAGTTCGTGATAACCACCCTGCTCAGCGCCGGGATATCGCTGTGGGTCGCGGCGTTGACCGTCATGGCCATGGATGTGCGCCATCTGCTGTACGGCCCGGCGCTGCGTCACCGTATTCCCGGCGCCCTGTCGCGGCACGCCACGGCGCTATGGGCCTTCGGCCTGACCGATGAGGTGTTTGCCGCGGCCATCGCCAAACTGATTAAGGATAACCGCCGCTGGTCGGAACGCTGGATGATAAGCGTCGCGGTCTGTTCGTGGCTATCCTGGGTCGTCGGCACCGCCGTCGGCGCGCTGTCGGGCAACGGCCCGCTGAACGACTATCCGGCGGTTGAGGCCGCGCTGTCCTTCATGCTGCCGGCGCTGTTCCTCAGTTTCCTGTTGGCGTCATTTCAGCGCCGGCAAAGCCTGGTATTGGCCGCGGCGCTGGCCGGCGCGCTGGCCGGGCTGCTGCTGCTGTCGATTCCGATGGCGATCCTGGCCGGCATCGGCGGCGGGTGCCTGGGTGCCTTGCTGGGCCCGGCGCGCGCCGCCAGGGAGGAATAATAAATGCATACCAGCGTGATTATCATCGGTTTGGTGGTCGGCGCGGCGAATTATCTGTTCCGTTACCTGCCGCTGCGTTTTGGCGGCGGGCGTAAATCAGCCGGCCCCGCCGGCGCCTGGGCCGGACGTCTTTTGGACGGCATAGGTTTGGCCTCCATCTGCGCGCTACTGGTGGTCTCCAGTGTGCCGGAGGTGCTGCGCGCGCCGGCGAAACTACTGCCTACCCTGGCGGGTTTCGCGGTATTGGCGGCCTGTTTTTACCGCACCCGCAGCATCGTCATCGCCACCCTGGCCGGGGCGCTGTGCTTTGGCTTGGTATATAAATTAGTCATGCCCTAATCTATAGCTCTCTAAACTTTTCAGGACGACAATATTTACTTGAGTGATTACATTAGTTATTATATCCATAGAAACTAATGAGGCATAAATCATCATGGACAGTTCCTTCACCCCCATTGAGCAAATGTTGGCGCAACGCGCTAAGCAGCGTCCCGAGTTTCCCTACCAGGAAATCCTGCTGACCCGGCTATGCATGCATATGCAGGGTAAATTGCTGGAAAACAGAAACCGCATGCTGAAAGCCCAGGGCATCAATGAAACGTTGTTTATGGCCCTGCTGACCCTGGAGTCCCAGGAAAATCACAGTATCCAGCCCTCTGAACTCAGTTCCGCCCTGGGATCGTCGCGCACCAACGCCACCCGCATCGCGGATGAGCTGGAAAAACGGGGCTGGATTGTGCGTAAAGAGAGTGAGAACGATCGCCGCTGCCTGCATTTGCAGCTGACCGACGCCGGCGAAAACTTTCTTAATAATCTCTTGCCGCCGCAGCATAAGTGCCTGGTAACGCTCTGGTCTACCCTCAATACCGACGAGCAGAAGCAGCTTGAAACGCTCACGCGCAAGCTGCTGGCCAAACTGGACGAATTAATTGTCGAAGACGAAATAGCCTGACCTGCGCGCGCGATTATGGCTCACCTCCCTGTGAGCCTCCCTGCGCGTCAATGAGTGCGGCGTTTTTGTCCCTGCGCGCTTCGCGTTATTCTTTTTGCCCGGCAAACCCGCCGCACACTCAAGCGTGGTTTTGCCGCCACCACTCCGCCAGCAGTATGCCGGTAGCCACCGACACGTTCAGGCTTTCCACCCGCCCGGTACCGCCGATGGAAATCGCCAGATCCGCCTGTTCCACGATGGCGTCGGACAACCCTGCCCGCTCCTGGCCTATCACCAGCACCATCTTCGCCGGCATATTGACCCGGCCAAGCGACGCGCCTTTGTGGCTCGAGGTGGTGACGATGGTATAACCCGCCTGGCGGAAACGGTCCAAATCGCCGAATAAATCATCGGTATGTATGGCGCTGATATGCTCCGCGCCACCTTCGGCGGTACGTACCGCGGCGCCGGACTCCAGCGCCGCGCTGTCGCTGGTCATGACGCCTTTCACGCCAAAATGCGCGCAGCTGCGCAACATTGCGCCGAGGTTATGGGGATTGGAGACATCCTCAAGCGCCAGCACGCAATCTTTATCCAGGGCTTTATCAAGATAGGTAACGGCATCCAGGCCGATGCGCTTTTTAATCAGGAAACAGACGCCGCCGTGATGATCGGTGCCGGATGCCAGCGCCAGCTCGTCCTCTTCCACCACATGGTAGGCTTTGCGATTGGCGGCCATCCAGCGCAGGGCGTCGCGAAAGCGCGGCGTAACGGATTGCACGAACCAGGCGCGCACGATGGAATCGGGACGGCTTTTGAATAAGGCCTGGCAGGCATTTTCGCCGTAAACCCGGGTTTCTTCCGCCCGCTGGCGCCGCAGCTGTTCGGGGTCGATCAGGCTTTTACCGCTGATGCCGCCGTGATCGGCCACCGCGGGGGTCTCATCGTTTTGGTACAGGGTCTTCCAGGGGGAGTCCGGCGCGGTGGACGGTCTGTCCCTGCGGGGCGCGTCGCCGCGACGGGCATCACCGCGGGGCGCGTCACCACGACGGGCGTCACCCCGGGGCGCGTCGCCGCGACGGGCATCACCGCGGGGCGCGTCGCCGCGGCGGGCATCACCGCGGGGCGCGTCACCACGGCGGGCATCACCGCGGGGTGCGTCGCCGCGGCGGGCATCGCCCCGGGGCGCATCGCGGCCCGGCTGGGGTGGACGAGAAGGACGACGAGGCTGCTCTTCTTCTTCTTTGCGCACGTACATAACACGGACCTTGCCGTTTTTACCCTTTAATGAATCGCTCATTTGTCTCTCCACCCATATGCTGGGCGCGAAGATTACCTGATCTTGTCTTTTTTAGCTACCGGGTAGAGGTAAAAGCCAGCAACTATCGAAGCCATCGGATAAATCATTTTGTACCTTCACATTTCTTTCACCATACTTCAGAACATCATTTCGATAAAGCGTGGATCTCATCGCCCGGCCGCCCTGTTGCCGGTTTAACCTCCACCCATAAGAGGCAATTGTATGAATACAGTATGTGCATCCTGTCTGGCCACCAACCGGCTGCCGGAACAGAAGGTCAACGACGGCGCGAAATGCGGCCGTTGCGGCGAGGCGCTGCTGGACGGCAAAGTGGTGCATGCCACCACCGACTCCCTCGATAAGCTGCTGCAAGACGATCTGCCGGTGGTGGTCGACTTCTGGGCGCCCTGGTGCGGCCCCTGCGTCGGCTTCGCGCCGATTTTCGAGGCGGTTGCCGCGGAGCGCCGCGGCTCGGTACGTTTCCTGAAGGTGAATACCGAAGCGGAGCCCCAGTTAAGCACCCGTTTCGGCATCCGCAGCATTCCCACCATCATGGTGTTCAGGCACGGTAAAATGGTGGATTCGCTGCACGGCGCTATGCCCAAAGGGCCGTTTGAAGAGTGGCTGGACGAAGGCCTGTCCATTCCGAGCCCGTCTTAAGCGGCCGCCGCCGGGCCACCCGCACATGCTGTGGCGGCGGGTGGCCCGGCGCGCCGCGACACTGCGTTTCCCGACAGCTCCGTCGGTAAATAGTTGTCCGCTTTCCCCGCCTGCTCCGGTAAACTCTCTCTTTTCTTGCGGGCTTCCCATGACAAACAACGCCGTGCTGGCGCTACGCCAATATCGTCTCGATCGCGCCACCCGGCCGTACCGCGCGCGCGGTTGCCGGGTCGTGCGCTGCGAACACTGCCTGCTGCCGCAGCCCGTTTGCCTGTGCGATCGCATTATCCCCATGACGTCGGTCAGCCGTTTCTGCCTGATCATGTTTGACTCCGAGCCCCTGAAACCCAGCAATACCGGACGCCTGATCGCCGATATCTTGCCGGATACCCAGGCTTTTCTCTGGTCGCGCACCGAGCCGGATACGGCACTGCTATCGGCTATTGCCGACCCCGCCCGCCAGCCTTATGTGGTATTCCCGGCGCACAACGTCGCCCCGGACCGGCGCGTGGTGCCGCAAATCGATGCCTGCGGCAAGCCGCCGTTGTTTATTCTGCTTGACGGCACCTGGTCCGAGGCCGGCAAGATGTTTCGCAAAAGCCCCTATTTGGCGGATTTTCCGATATTATCCCTTAACCTGGCTACCGTCTCCGCCTATCGTCTGCGGGAAGCGCACGGCGAAGGCCACCACTGCACCGCCGAGGTGGCCGCCACCCTGCTGCGCCAGACGGGGGACGCGGCGGCGGCGGATCGCCTGGGCGCGCATTTTGCGCTGTTTCGCAGCCGCTACCTATTGGGTAAATCGCACCATAACACCGCGCAAATATCTTCCGCCATCACAACACCCCGGCCTTAATGCGCTTACACTTGTCGGATGCGGCTGGATAGGAGACCACCGATGAGTCAACGAGGTTTGGAAGCGCTGCTAAGACCAAAATCCATCGCCGTGCTGGGGGCGTCCGACAAACCGGGCCGGGCCGGGAACCTGATGATGCGTAATCTGCTGAACGGCGGGTTCGGCGGCCCGATATTGCCGGTAACGCCGCGCTATCCCGCGGTTTGCGGCGTTTTAAGCTATCCGGACGTGGCGAGCCTGCCCCTGGCGCCGGACCTGGCGATCCTGTGCACCCGCGCCAGCCGCAATCCCGGTTTGCTCGACGACCTCGGCAGGCTGGGTTGCAAAACGGCGATTATCCTCTCCGCGCCACCGGCCCAGTTTACCGAGCTGAAAGCCTGCGCCGCCCGTCACGGCATGCGTCTGCTCGGGCCGAACAGCCTGGGGGTACTGGCGCCGTGGCAAGGATTGAACGCCAGTTTTTCCCCGGTGCCCATCCATAAAGGCAAGCTGGCATTTATCTCCCAGTCCGCCGCGGTATCCAATACCGTGCTGGACTGGGCGCAGCAGCGCGAAATCGGGTTTTCCTATTTTATCGCGCTCGGCGACAGTATCGATATCGATGTGGACGATGTGCTTGATTTCCTGGCGCGCGACGGCAAAACCAGCGCCATTTTACTGCACCTGGAGCACCTCAGCGACGCCAGGCGCTTTCTGTCGGCCGCCCGGGGCGCCGCGCGCAACAAGCCTATACTGGTCATCAAAAGCGGGCGCAGCCCGCAGGCGCAGCGCCTGTTGAACTATCCCCAGGGAAGGGATGCCGCCTACGACGCCGCAATCCAGCGTGCCGGGCTGCTGCGGGTGCGCGATACCCACGAATTATTTTCAGCGGTGGAAACCCTAAGCCATATGCGCCCGTTGCGCGGTGAACGGCTGATGATCGTCAGCAACGGCATTGCCCCGGCCGCCCTGGCGCTGGATGAGCTGCTCAGCCGTCATGGCAAGCTGGCGACGTTGAGCACCGCGACCCGTCAGGCCCTGCAGGCGGTATTGCCGGAGGGCCTGCCCGCCGCCAACCCGCTTGATTTGGCGGACGACGCCACTCCGGCCCGCTATCGCGCCGCCCTGACGGCGCTGCTTGACAGCACCGACTACGACGCGCTGCTGATTATCCACGCCCCCAGCGCCGCCGCCCCCAGCAGCGAGACGGCGCAGCAGGTTATCGAGCTGGCCAAGCTTCACCCCCGCGGCCGGCAGGTCACCCTGCTGACCAACTGGAGCGGCGAATTTTCCTCCCGGGAGGCCAGACGCCTGTTCACGGAGGCGGGGCTACCCACCTATCGCACCCCTGAAGGCGTGGTCACCGCTTTTATGCATATGGCGGAATACCGGCGCAATCAAAAGCAATTGATGGAAACACCGGCCCTGCCGGTCGGCCTGACGGTGGATACCGCCCAGGCGCACGCCCTGATCCGCCAGGCGTTGGAACAGGGCATTACCCGGCTGGCGACCCACGAGGTGCGCCCCATTATCGAGGCTTATGGCTTAACCACCCTGCCCACCTGGATCGCCGGCGACACCGCCGAGGCCGTCGCCGTTGCCGACCGTATTGGTTACCCTGTGGCGCTGAAGCTGCGCTCGCCGGACATCCCCCATAAATCCGAGGTCCAGGGCGTGATGCTGTCGCTGCGCAATGCGCAGGAAGTGGCCCAGGCGGCCAACGCCATGGCGGAACGCGTGGCGCAAACCTTTCCCCAGGCGCGCATCGAGGGCATGTTGGTACAAAGCATGGCCAGCCGGGCCGGCACCCAGGAACTGCGCATCCTGGTCGAACAGGATCCGGTGTTCGGCCCGCTAATCCTGCTGGGTGAAAGCGGGCATGAATGGCGACAGGCCGACCAAACGGCGGTAGCCCTGCCGCCGCTTAATATGACGCTGGCGCAGAATATGGTGCGCCAGGGCCTGAAAAAAGGCGCTATCCGCACCCATAGTCCGCTCTATTCGCTGGATATTGTCGCGTTAAGCCGCCTGTTGGTGCAGGTCTCCAACCTGCTGCTCGACTGCCCGGAAATCGTCCATCTGGATATCCATCCGCTGCTGGCCTGCGGCGGCGATATGACAGTGCTGGATGTCAGCCTTGAACTGGCCGAACGCCCGGGCGACCCCGAGGCACGCCTGGCGATCCGTCCTTATCCGCAGGCGCTGGAATCGGTGGTCACGCTGAAAAACGGCGAGCAATGCCTGTTCAGGCCCATCCTGCCCGAAGACGAACCGCTGCTAAAGCAGTTTATCGGCGCGGTCACGCCGGAAGATCTTTATTATCGTTACTTCAGTGAGATCACAGAATTTACCCATGAAGATTTGGCTTATATGACCCAAATCGACTACGATCGAGAAATGGCGTTTGTCGCGATCAGACAAAACGACGCGGGAAACACCATTATCGGCGTCACGCGCGTTTTTTCCGACCCGGACAATACCGAGGCCGAATTTTCGGTACTGGTCAGGTCCGATCTCAAAAAAATGGGCTTAGGCCGCCTGCTGCTGCAAAAAATGATTGCCTACGCCCGCGATCACGGGCTCAGACGCTTGAACGCCATCACCATGCCCAGCAACCACGGCATGATTTCACTGGCAAAAAAACTGGGATTTACCGTCGATCTGCAGTTGGAAGACGGCATTGTCGCGCTATCGCTGTCGCTTGCGGGCGAAACCCGGCAACCACCCCCGGTCTAACATCAAGCGCGCATCAACCTGCGGCGAAACATAGCCACAATGGAGAAAAGTAATGTTATTATGGCCGATTCCACACATTTGTGTTTTTGCATATGGTCATTCCACCATACGATGACAAGAGAAGAAGCGCACTGTGATGTTGTCAAACTTTAGACGTACCAAACACCAACAACACCTTGCACAACTGCCCAAAATTCCCCAGACGGTTGCTGACGTACAAACGCTGTACAGTCCTGAAGATTTCCGTATCGCCTTGCTTAACGCCATTGCGGGTGCCAAGAAGCGTATTTATCTGGTGGCGCTGTATCTTGAGCAGGATGAAGGTGGCGAGGCTGTGCTCTCGGCCCTCTACCAGGCCCGCGAGCTGCGGCCGGAGCTTGAGATCTGTGTGCTGGTCGACTGGCATCGCGCGCAGCGTGGGCGCATAGGCGCGGCGGCGGTAAACACCAACGCCGACTGGTATTGCCGCATGGCGCAGGATCATCCCGGCACGTCGGTACCGGTGTACGGCGTACCGGTCAATACCCGCGAAGCCCTGGGCGTATTGCATCTCAAAGGCTTCATTATCGACGATACCGTTATTTACAGCGGCGCCAGCCTGAACGATGTCTACCTGCATCAGTTGGATAAATACCGCTACGATCGTTATCAACTGATCCACAACCCTCAGCTTGCCGAGTGCATGCTGGGTTATATTAAGCGGCACCTGCTGACGGCGCCCGCGGTCAACCGGCTGGATAATCCAAATCGTCCCAAAAGTATTGAAATCAAAAACGATACGCGCATGTTCCGCCAGTCTTTGCGCGATGCCGATTATGCCTGCAACGGCTCGGCCGGCGATGACGAACTGACCATCACGCCCCTGGTGGGATTAGGCAAGCAAAGTCCGCTGAATAAAACCATTCATCACTTGATGTCGTGCGCCGACAGTAAACTGACCCTGTGCACCCCCTATTTTAATATGCCGGCGCTGCTGGTGCGCAATATCATTTCTCTGCTGCGCCAGAACAGGCAGGTGGAAATCATCGTCGGCGACAAAACGGCCAATGATTTTTATATTCCCGAAGATCAGCCGTTTAAGATTATCGGCGCCTTGCCTTATTTATATGAAATCAACCTGCGCCGTTTTCTCGGACGGTTGCAGCGTTATGTGGACAACGGGCAACTGGTGGTCAGGTTATGGAAAGACGGTGATAATACCTATCATCTCAAAGGCATGTGGGTGGACGACGAATGGCAGTTATTGACCGGCAATAACCTTAATCCCCGCGCATGGCGCCTGGATCTGGAAAACGCGCTGTTGATCCACGACCCGAAGGGCGAACTGCGCGCGCAGCGCGAGCATGAACTCGAACTTATCCGTACCCATACCATTTCGGTCACGCATTATACCGAGTTGCAAGGTATCGGCGACTATCCGGTCAAAGTACGCAAGCTGATCCGCCGGCTGCGGCGTATCCGTATCGATCGCCTTATCAGCCGTATTTTATAGATTCGCCCTTGGGCACACAGTAATGTCATTCCGGCATCATAGCGGTTTGTCCCCGGCGGCCGCCTTACAATGACCCGCCGTGGACCCAATCGGCGCCGTCAGTTCAGGGATGCCGTAGTGTCCGCCAGGCCGACGGTTTGAACCAGCGGAACGCAACCATGTCAAAAAGCCCCAGGCAGCCATTTCATCACGTCAGTCATCTCGCTTGTCGCACGGTTATTATTCTTCCGCTGATTTTTTGCAGCGCCTGCGCCCATATGGCGCAGGACAACTGGACAGGGCGCGATAAAACAGCGCATTTTATCTCTTCCGCCACACTGGCCTATGCGGGTAGCGCGGTGGCGGAACACCAAAATGCCTCCCCGGCCCGCAGCCGCAATATCGGGTTTGCCTTCGCCCTTTCGCTGGGCGCGCTGAAGGAAACGTTCGACAGCCGCGCCGCCGGCAGCGGCTGGAGCTGGAAGGACTTCGCCTGGGATGTGGCGGGGGCTTCGGCGGGTTATAGTCTGTATTATCTCAATAAATGATTAACTAAAATAACTGTATACTCAATAACCGAGGATATTGCCGTATGCTAACAGGCCAAGACGTTGCATCTGGACCTGTTCCCAGCAATTTTCGTCTGCGCGGAGCGCAAATTAAGACTTCTATTATGATAAGTTCATATTTGGATTAATCCGCAGGGAGGCATTGATGTCGCGACATGAAACGCCAGACAATTTACCTGGCGAAAATCATGATAAAATACGTGTCCGGTTGGCCAAGATCACGGATATCGATACTATTTTTGCTATTCGCTTAAGCGTAAGAGAGAACCAGATCTCACGCGCTCGGCTTACGGAAATGGGAATTACTGCTGTTGCCATCAGGGACGCGATTCTTGCCTCCCCCTGCGTCTGGATTGCCGAGATAGGGCAAATTCCTGCTGGTTTTTCTATGGCCTGCACCGCTGAAGCAAGCGTATTTGCCCTGTTCATACGCCCTGAATTTGAAGGGCTTGGACTAGGCCGCGTTCTGCTGGCCAACGCCGAATCCTATCTTTTCAAGCACCATCAAAAAATATGGCTGGTAACAGACGGCAACAGCCGCGCCAGCGGTTTTTATCGCCAGCTCGGGTGGCACCCTAAGGAATACTTAGCGGATGGTGATATTCGATTTGAGAAGTCAGTTTAATGTCTGTTATACATTCAAATTACCTCGCCACGGTAAACTAAGCGCTTTCCAGATCACCGTGGGCCGTCGCCTGCGGCTCCGTTCCACCGGCGTTGCCGGGGGTCCTACTCTCTTACTCGAGTAGCGAACCGCCAGGGTTACGGACATGAAAAAGCCCTCTGTTTTCACAGAGGGCTTCGTCAATTGGATGCCTGGCAGTTGATGTCCGCCTGCGGCGGCCACCCTGCGGGCCGCCGCAAGCGGCGTTCAACAGGCTCCGCCTGTTGTCCTACTCTCTTACTCGAGTAGCGAACCGCCAGGGTTACGCACATGAAAAAGCCCTCTGTTTTCACAGAGGGCTTCGTCAATTGAATGCCTGGCAGTTCCCTACTCTCGCATGGGGAGACCCCACACTACCATCGGCGCTACGGCGTTTCACTGCTGAGTTCGGCATGGGGTCAGGTGGGACCACCGCGCTAGTGCCGCCAGGCAAATTCGTTTACCAACCGTCATCCTGTTACTGATGACCATCGGCCTTTATCCGGAACAATCGCTGAAAATTCTCTCGCCACCCCTGGGGGCAACGCTCTCTTCGCGTCAAACACTTTAGGTGTTGTAAGGTTAAGCCTCACGGGTCATTAGTATCGGTTAGCTCAACGCATCGCTGCGCTTACACACCCGACCTATCAACGTCATCGTCTTTAACGTCCCTTCAGGTGGCTTAAAGCCACAGGGAAGACTCATCTCGAGGCAAGTTTCCCGCTTAGATGCTTTCAGCGGTTATCTCTTCCGCACGTAGCTACCGGGCAATGCCATTGGCATGACAACCCGAACACCAGTGGTGCGTCCACTCCGGTCCTCTCGTACTAGGAGCAGCCCCTCTCAATCTTCCAACGCCCACGGCAGATAGGGACCGAACTGTCTCACGACGTTCTAAACCCAGCTCGCGTACCACTTTAAATGGCGAACAGCCATACCCTTGGGACCTACTTCAGCCCCAGGATGTGATGAGCCGACATCGAGGTGCCAAACACCGCCGTCGATATGAACTCTTGGGCGGTATCAGCCTGTTATCCCCGGAGTACCTTTTATCCGTTGAGCGATGGCCCTTCCATTCAGAACCACCGGATCACTAAGACCTGCTTTCGCACCTGCTCGAGCCGTCACTCTCGCAGTCAAGCTAGCTTATGCCTTTGCACTAACCTCACGATGTCCGACCGTGATTAGCTAACCTTCGTGCTCCTCCGTTACTCTTTAGGAGGAGACCGCCCCAGTCAAACTACCCACCAGACACTGTCCTCGACCCGGATTACGGGCCGGAGTTAGAACATCAAACATTAAAGGGTGGTATTTCAAGGTTGGCTCCATGCAGACTGGCGTCCACACTTCAAAGCCTCCCACCTATCCTACACATCAAGGCTCAATGTTCAGTGTCAAGCTATAGTAAAGGTTCACGGGGTCTTTCCGTCTTGCCGCGGGTACACTGCATCTTCACAGCGAGTTCAATTTCACTGAGTCTCGGGTGGAGACAGCCTGGCCATCATTACGCCATTCGTGCAGGTCGGAACTTACCCGACAAGGAATTTCGCTACCTTAGGACCGTTATAGTTACGGCCGCCGTTTACCGGGGCTTCGATCAAGAGCTTCTCCTTGCGGATAACCCCATCAATTAACCTTCCGGCACCGGGCAGGCGTCACACCGTATACGTCCACTTTCGTGTTTGCACAGTGCTGTGTTTTTAATAAACAGTTGCAGCCAGCTGGTATCTGCGACTGGCTTCAGCTCGGGGAGCAAGTCCCTCCACCTAATGCCAGCGTGCCTTCTCCCGAAGTTACGGCACCATTTTGCCTAGTTCCTTCACCCGAGTTCTCTCAAGCGCCTTGGTATTCTCTACCTGACCACCTGTGTCGGTTTGGGGTACGATTCGATGTGACCTGGAGCTTAGAGGCTTTTCCTGGAAGCGTAGCATCAATTCCTTCACCACCGTAGTGGCTCGTTATCACGCCTCAGTGTTGAATGAAAAAGCGGATTTACCTGCTCTTTCCACCTTCACGCTTAAACCGGGACAACCGTCGCCCGGCGAACCTAGCTTTCTCCGTCCCCCCTTCGCAGTCACACCCAGTACAGGAATATTAACCTGTTTCCCATCGACTACGCCTTTCGGCCTCGCCTTAGGGGTCGACTCACCCTGCCCCGATTAACGTTGGACAGGAACCCTTGGTCTTCCGGCGAGCGGGCTTTTCACCCGCTTTATCGTTACTTATGTCAGCATTCGCACTTCTGATACCTCCAGCAGCCCTCACAGGCCACCTTCGCAGGCTTACAGAACGCTCCCCTACCCAACAATACCCGAAGGTATCGCTGCCGCAGCTTCGGTGCATGGTTTAGCCCCGTTACATCTTCCGCGCAGGCCGACTCGACCAGTGAGCTATTACGCTTTCTTTAAATGATGGCTGCTTCTAAGCCAACATCCTGGCTGTCTGTGCCTTCCCACATCGTTTCCCACTTAACCATGACTTTGGGACCTTAGCTGGCGGTCTGGGTTGTTTCCCTCTTCACGACGGACGTTAGCACCCGCCGTGTGTCTCCCGTGGTAACATTCTTCGGTATTCGCAGTTTGCATCGGGTTGGTAATCCGGGGTGGACCCCTAGCCGAAACAGTGCTCTACCCCCGAAGATGAATTCACGAGGCGCTACCTAAATAGCTTTCGGGGAGAACCAGCTATCTCCCGGTTTGATTGGCCTTTCACCCCCAGCCACAAGTCATCCGCTAATTTTTCAACATTAGTCGGTTCGGTCCTCCAGTTAGTGTTACCCAACCTTCAACCTGCCCATGGCTAGATCACCGGGTTTCGGGTCTATACCCTGCAACTTAACGCCCAGTTAAGACTCGGTTTCCCTACGGCTCCCCTATTCGGTTAACCTTGCTACAGAATATAAGTCGCTGACCCATTATACAAAAGGTACGCAGTCACCCTGATAAATCAAGGCTCCCACTGCTTGTACGTACACGGTTTCAGGTTCTATTTCACTCCCCTCGCCGGGGTTCTTTTCGCCTTTCCCTCACGGTACTGGTTCACTATCGGTCAGTCAGGAGTATTTAGCCTTGGAGGATGGTCCCCCCATCTTCAGACAGGATATCACGTGTCCCGCCCTACTCATCGAGCTCACAGCACTTGCACCTTCGGATACGGGGCTATCACCCTGTGTTGCCGGACTTTCCAGACCGTTCTCCTGATGCAAACGCTGATGGTGACTCTGGGCTGTTCCCCGTTCGCTCGCCGCTACTAGGGGAATCTCGGTTGATTTCTTTTCCTCGGGGTACTGAGATGTTTCAGTTCCCCCGGTTCGCCTCAATACGCTATGGATTCACGTAATGATAGTGCAACGAATTGCACTGGGTTTCCCCATTCGGACATCGCCGGCTGATAGCGCTTCATATCAGCTCACCGGCGCATTTCGCGGATTAGCACGTCCTTCATCGCCTCTGACTGCCTAGGCATCCACCGTGTACGCTTATTCACTTAACCTCACAACCCTAAAGTGTCTGTGTTGCGACTGGCTGCACACTGCCATGGCATCGTTGCGCGGTGCTCGCCATGCTCATGGACATTGAGTCCACTCCGCTGGCTGCGCGCCGTGCGCCTTGCCCTGACACTGTTCGCACAGTCTCACCCTGGTGAGAGTAAACCCTCGCCTGAGCTACAGAGATTGCCATCGACACGGCAATCATTAGGTTTGCTTGCTTTGAGAGAATCGCATACTGATTTTGCTCAGCATGTTTTTTTCAAATTTTCAGCTTGTTCCGGATTGTTAAAGAGCATGTATTTCGCAGCATACTGATACGCGGTTGCGTAACAATGTGCTCTGAAATCATCAGACAATAAAGGCGGGTCTGGTTTGGTTAACAGGTCGTATGAAAAAGAGTTTGGCGTCCCCTAGGGGGTTCGAACCCCTGTTACCGCCGTGAAAGGGCAGTGTCCTAGGCCACTAGACGAAGGGGACAGGAGTGCGTTTGTGAGATAAGTTGTCGTCAATAGGCAACGAATTCTTATGCCACCGTTTTTTATCAACCCTGCCTTAACATTCAGGAAGAGGGCATGACAAAAAACCATACGAGCTGTTTGCTCATTACAGTTATCAGACAATCTGTGTGGACACTACACAATTAGTATCTATTTCGGTAAGGAGGTGATCCAACCGCAGGTTCCCCTACGGTTACCTTGTTACGACTTCACCCCAGTCATGAATCACAAAGTGGTAAGCGCCCTCCCGAAGGTTAAGCTACCTACTTCTTTTGCAACCCACTCCCATGGTGTGACGGGCGGTGTGTACAAGGCCCGGGAACGTATTCACCGTGGCATTCTGATCCACGATTACTAGCGATTCCGACTTCATGGAGTCGAGTTGCAGACTCCAATCCGGACTACGACGCACTTTGTGAGGTCCGCTTACTCTCGCGAGTTCGCTTCTCTTTGTATGCGCCATTGTAGCACGTGTGTAGCCCTACTCGTAAGGGCCATGATGACTTGACGTCATCCCCACCTTCCTCCGGTTTGTCACCGGCAGTCTCCTTTGAGTTCCCACCATTACGTGCTGGCAACAAAGGATAAGGGTTGCGCTCGTTGCGGGACTTAACCCAACATTTCACAACACGAGCTGACGACAGCCATGCAGCACCTGTCTCAGAGTTCCCGAAGGCACGTTCGCATCTCTGCAAACTTCTCTGGATGTCAAGAGTAGGTAAGGTTCTTCGCGTTGCATCGAATTAAACCACATGCTCCACCGCTTGTGCGGGCCCCCGTCAATTCATTTGAGTTTTAACCTTGCGGCCGTACTCCCCAGGCGGTCGATTTAACGCGTTAGCTCCGAAAGCCACGGCTCAAGGCCACAACCTTCAAATCGACATCGTTTACAGCGTGGACTACCAGGGTATCTAATCCTGTTTGCTCCCCACGCTTTCGTACCTGAGCGTCAGTCTTCGTCCAGGGGGCCGCCTTCGCCACCGGTATTCCTCCAGATCTCTACGCATTTCACCGCTACACCTGGAATTCTACCCCCCTCTACGAGACTCTAGCCTGCCAGTTTCAAATGCAGTTCCCGGGTTAAGCCCGGGGATTTCACATCTGACTTAACAGACCGCCTGCGTACGCTTTACGCCCAGTAATTCCGATTAACGCTCGCACCCTCCGTATTACCGCGGCTGCTGGCACGGAGTTAGCCGGTGCTTCTTCTGCGGGTAACGTCAATCAACAAGGTTATTAACCTTATCGCCTTCCTCCCCGCTGAAAGTGCTTTACAACCCGAAGGCCTTCTTCACACACGCGGCATGGCTGCATCAGGCTTGCGCCCATTGTGCAATATTCCCCACTGCTGCCTCCCGTAGGAGTCTGGACCGTGTCTCAGTTCCAGTGTGGCTGGTCATCCTCTCAGACCAGCTAGGGATCGTCGCCTAGGTGAGCCATTACCTCACCTACTAGCTAATCCCATCTGGGTTCATCCGATGGCGTGAGGCCCGAAGGTCCCCCACTTTGGTCTTGCGACGTTATGCGGTATTAGCTACCGTTTCCAGTAGTTATCCCCCACCATCAGGCAGATCCCCAGACATTACTCACCCGTCCGCCGCTCGCCGGCAAAGTAGCAAGCTACTTCCCGCTGCCGCTCGACTTGCATGTGTTAGGCCTGCCGCCAGCGTTCAATCTGAGCCATGATCAAACTCTTCAATTAAAAGCTTGATGCTCAAAGATTGTCATACTGTTAATCTTATGAATTAACTGTTTGTTCACTCTTCAAGACTTGGTATTTTTGTGTTTCGATACGGTCTTGTGAGTGCCCACACAGATTGTCTGATAAATTGTTAAAGAGCAGTGCGCCGCTGTAATCAGTCTGGCGCGAGGTGGCGTATATTACGCTTTCCTCTTTCAGTGTCAAGCCCGTTCGACCTGTCTTCTGACTCGTTTCCGGTAGACTGTGATACTGCTCACGTTACCGGTCGATGGAGGCGCATTATAGGGGGGTACGGAAAAATGGCAAGTAAAAAAAACGTCATTTTAACCGACCGGTTAAAATCTAACCGTTATGCACTTTTTGCATGCTGTTTAATGGCAGCCGGTAGTTGCGCAAGACTGTCTATCACCCAATCCGCCAGGGCCTGGGCCTTTTCGTCCAGCGGCTTGCCGCTGCGCACCAGCACTTTGGCGCCGACGCCCGCGGCTTGCCCCGCCAGCATGTCTTCGGCCTTATCACCTACTATATAGGAGGCCGCCATATCGATATTCAGGAACTGCTGCGCATCGAGCAGCATGCCAGGTTTGGGTTTGCGGCAGTCGCAATCCTGGCGGTATTCCCCTTCCACGCCGTCGGGATGATGCGGGCAGAAATAGATGCCGTCCAATTCCACGTCGCGATCGGCCAGCGACCAATCCATCCACTCGGTTAGGCGCATAAACTGATCTTCGGTAAATTTACCCCGTGCAATACCGGACTGGTTCGTCACCACCACCAGGGCGAATCCCATGGTTTTCAATTCCCGCATGGCATCGATAACACCGTCGATAAATTGAAATTCATCGATCTCATGTACATAACCGTGATCGACATTAATGGTACCATCGCGGTCTAAAAATATAGCTGGGACAGGCTGTGTCACTGATTGGCTCCTGACAACATAAACGGCGCCCAGTATCGCATGTTTTATCGGGCGAAGAGAAACGGAGAAAATGAAACCCAGTTGACTTAGCCGTCTAGACGCCCTAACATCCACGCACGCTGATATCTGCGGATATCGTAAAGGTGCCATTTATTCTCGCAACAGGTAACCAGTAACCCTAAAAAAGCATGATCACACTCTCTCATATTACCAAGCAATATTCGCAGGGCGCCCTGACTATTAATGCCCTGTCGGATGTTTCCCTGCACGTTGCGCCAGGTCAGATTTATGGCGTTATCGGCGCTTCCGGCGCCGGTAAAAGCACGCTTATCCGTTGCGTAAATTTATTGGAACGTCCCACCAGGGGTACGGTGCTGGTCGATGGTAAAGATCTTACCAACCTGCCTGAGCGTCAGCTTATTGCCGCCCGCCGGCAAATCGGCATGATATTTCAGCATTTTAATTTGCTGTCCTCGCGCACCGTGTCCGGCAATATCGCCCTGCCGCTGGAATTGGATAAATTATCCAGGCGCGATATCACTGCGCGGGTCAATGAGCTGCTGACCCTGGTCGGGCTTGAGGATAAGGCCGACGCCTATCCGGCCAACCTGTCCGGCGGCCAGAAACAGCGGGTCGCCATTGCCCGGGCGCTGGCCAGCAACCCCAAGGTGCTGCTGTGCGATGAAGCCACCAGCGCCCTGGATCCGGCCACCACCCGTTCTATTTTGGCTTTGCTGAAGGATATCAATCGCCGCCTCGGCCTGACCATTTTGTTAATTACGCATGAAATGGACGTGGTGAAGCGCATCTGCGATCAGGTGGCGGTAATAAGCCAGGGTGAATTGATCGAACAGGACACCGTGAGCGAAATGTTTTCGCATCCCAAAACGCCGCTGGCCCAGCAATTCATCAAGTCCACCCTGCATCTGGATATACCGGACGACTATCGCGAGCGCATGACCGACGCGCCGTCGGCGGGTAAAATCCCCATTCTGCAGCTGGAGTTTACCGGCCAGTCGGTGGATGCGCCGTTATTATCCGAGGCCGCCCGGCGTTTTAACGTCAACAATAATATAATCAGCGCGCAGATGGATTATGCCGGTGGGGTTAAGTTCGGCATTATGCTGACGGAAATGGCCGGGGATGAACAAAATTCCCGTGACGCCATCGCCTTTTTGCAGCAGCAGCACGTTAAAGTAGAGGTACTGGGTTATGTCTGAAGCCATGGTGGCGTTATTCGCCAAGGGAATCTGGGAAACACTGATGATGACATTTGTCTCCGGTTTCCTGGGGTTCGTCGTGGGACTGCCCATCGGCGTATTGCTGTATATCAGCCGGCCCGGGCAGATTATCGAAAACGGCAAGGTCTATCGCACAACCTCGGCGCTGGTGAATATCTTTCGCTCCATTCCTTTTATTATCCTGCTGGTGTGGATGATCCCCTTTACCCGCATGATTGTCGGCACGTCAATCGGCCTGCAGGCGGCGATTGTCCCATTGACCGTCGGCGCCGCTCCGTTTATCGCCCGCATGGTGGAGAACGCCCTGCTGGAGATCCCGGCCGGCCTGATTGAAGCCTCGCGCGCCATGGGCGCCACGCCGCTGCAGATTATCCGCAAGGTTCTGTTGCCGGAAGCGCTGCCTGGCCTGGTGAACGCCGCCACCATCACGCTTATCACCCTGGTGGGCTATTCCGCCATGGGGGGGGCGGTGGGCGCCGGCGGCCTGGGTCAAATCGGTATCCAGTACGGGTATATCGGTTATAACGCGACCATCATGAATATTGTCTTGGCGTTATTAGTTATCCTGGTGTTTTTAATACAAATCGGCGGCGATAGAATCGTCAAAGCCGTTACCCATAAATAGTCAATAATGAAACTGCCATTCCGGCGTTTCATTGCGGCAACTTTATCCACAAGAGGAAAGGGATATGTTTTCTAAAATAAAAACTCTGGCTACCGTCAGCGCGTTGATCGGTTCCCTGGCATTGGCAGGCTGCGGGCAGGAAGAAAAAGATCCAAACCATATCAAGGTCGGCGTGATTGTCGGCGCGGAACAGCAGGTTGCCGAAGTGGCGCAAAAAGTGGCGAAGGAAAAATATGGTCTGGATGTCGAGCTGGTCACCTTCAACGATTACGTGCTGCCTAACGAAGCGTTGAGCAAAGGCGATATCGACGCCAATGCCTTCCAGCACAAACCTTATCTTGATCAGCAAATCAAGGATCGCGGTTATAAGCTAACGCCCGTGGGCAATACCTTTGTGTATCCGATTGCCGGTTATTCAAAACAAATCAAATCCCTGGATGAACTGAAGCCAGGCTCACAGGTAGCCCTGCCCAATGACCCGACCAATCTGGGCCGTTCCTTGCTGCTGCTGCAGAAAGTGGGCCTGATCACCCTTAAGGACGGCGTCGGCCTGCAGCCAACCGCGCTGGATGTGGTCGGCAACCCGAAAAACCTGAAACTGGTTGAACTGGAAGCGCCGCAATTGCCGCGCTCCCTGGACGATCAGCAAATTGCCCTGGCGATTATCAACACCACCTATGCCAGCCAGATTGGCTTGACCCCGGCGAAAGACGGCCTGTTCGTGGAAGATAAGGAATCTCCCTACGTCAATCTGATCGTGGCCCGCGAAGATAATAAAAATGCCGAAAATGTAAAAAAATTCGTGCAGGCATATGAATCCGATGAAGTTAACGATGCCGCCAATAAAGTCTTCAATGGCGGCGCCGTTAAAGGCTGGTAATCTTTATACATTAATAACGTGCGTTTTTGACCAGACGGGCTACGGCCCGTCTTGTTATTTATGCCGTAGATTGATTCAATAGCGCCGTTGAAATAAAAATAATCAGAGGAAAATGTATGCGTGCTTTACCTGGATGTATTTTGGTGCTCTCGTTGACGGGGTGTGCATGGGTCCATACGCCCCCTTCGTCCACGACGACCCAGGCCGCACCCGTCTCTCCGTTCAAGAGCGCGCCGCCCGCCCACAAGGCCCCCGCGCGCCCGCAGCCGGCCAAACTGTATAAATCCGCCGAAGAGCTGGTCGGTAAACCGTTCCGCGATCTGGGCGAAGTGTATGGCTCCACCTGCCAGGTGAGCTTGCAGGATCCACCGCCAAGCCTGCCCGCGGCGCGCAAGGAAATGCAGATGCGCGCGGCGTATATGAAGGGCAACGCGGTATTGCTGCACCAGTGTGAAACGGTGCGGGCGGTGGCGGGATGCTATCAGCAGGCCGTTTGCCAGGGCACGGCGTTGAAAGTTTCGCAATGAGCGCCTACCCCCTGCGGCAAATCGGCGTAATCCATTCGCCCTATAAAGAAAAATTTGCCGTTCCCCGCCAGCCGGGACTGGTGCCGGACGGTACCGGCGAACTGCGGCTGCTGGCGCCCTATAACCAGCCGGACGCCGTGCGCGGGCTGGAGGCGTTCAGCCATATCTGGCTGCTGTTTATCTTTCACCAAACGATGGAACAGGGCTGGCATCCTACGGTGCGCCCCCCGCGCTTGGGCGGCAATAGCCGTATCGGCGTGTTTGCCACTCGTTCAACGTTTCGCCCCAACCCCATAGGTATGTCCCTGGTGGCGCTGCGCGGTATCCGCCTTCAGGGCGCGGAAGTGATACTGGAACTGGGCAGCCTGGATTTGGTGGACGGCACGCCGGTGGTGGACATCAAACCCTATCTGCCCTATGCCGAAAGCATCCCCGCGGCGCGGGCCGGTTTCGCCCTGCATCCTCCCGCGGCTTCGATGGCGGTAACCTTTACCACAGCGGCGGAGCATCGTCTGGCCGCGCTGGCGGGCCGTTATCCCCACTTGCGCCGGTTCCTCACCGATGTGCTGGCGCAGGATCCGCGCCCAGCCTATCGCCGGGATCGCGACGGCGAGCGCACCTACGCGGCGCTATTGCTGACCTTTAATGTCAGCTGGCGTGTCTTGGGCGAGGTGACCGAAGTGCTGTCGATCGAGGATTATCCCGGCGCCGCGGCAGGCGAGAGCCGGTAATCAGCGGCCGTCGCCGGCGAACGCATACCGGCCGCGGACAGGTTTTTGCGATTTTTCCATTTGCTCTCTTTTGGCCGCCCGCCTGCACTGGTAAACTGATTCACTTTTGATACTTTGCTGCCGATAAGCAGCCTGTGGCATTAAGCCGTTCTTGTGGAACCCAACTATCATGCGTACTACTCAATATCTGCTCTCCACCCTTAAGGAGACCCCCGCCGACGCCGAGGTTATCAGCCATCAGCTGATGCTGCGCGCCGGAATGATCCGCAAGCTGGCATCCGGCCTGTATACCTGGCTGCCCACCGGCCTGCGGGTACTGCGAAAAGTCGAAGCCATCGTGCGTGAAGAGATGAACAACGCCGGCGCCATTGAGGTTTCCATGCCGGTGGTGCAACCGGCGGATCTATGGCAGGAGAGCGGACGCTGGGAACAGTACGGGCCGGAATTGCTGCGTTTTGTCGATCGCGGGGATCGTCCGTTCGTGCTCGGCCCCACCCATGAGGAAGTGATTACCGATCTGGTGCGCAATGAAATCAGTTCGTACAAACAGCTGCCGCTGAATTTTTTCCAGATCCAGACCAAATTCCGCGACGAAGTACGCCCGCGTTTTGGCGTGATGCGCGCGCGCGAATTTTTGATGAAGGACGCCTACTCGTTCCATACCAGCCAGGAATCCCTGCAGGCGACTTACGACGCCATGTACCAGGCCTACAGCGCCATTTTCAATCGTATCGGCCTGAACTTCCGCGCCGTACAGGCGGATACCGGTTCCATCGGCGGCAACGCCTCCCATGAGTTCCAGGTGCTGGCCGACAGCGGCGAGGATGATATTGTTTTCGCCAGCGGTTCGGACTACGCCGCCAATATCGAACTGGCCGAAGCGGTTGCCCCGTCCCATCCGCGCGCGCAGCCGGCTGAAGAGCTGCGCCTGGTGGACACGCCCAACGCCAAGACCATTAATGAACTGGTGGAACAATTCAACCTGCCGGTGAGCAAAACCGTCAAGACGCTGATCGTTCACGGCGATAACGAGGCGGGCCACGCGCTGGTCGCACTGCTGATACGCGGCGATCATCAGCTTAATGAAATCAAGGCGGAGAAACTGCCGCAGGTGGCAAGCCCTCTTGAGTTCGCCAGCGAAGAAGAAATTCGCGCGGCCGTCGGCGCCGGCCCCGGTTCTCTCGGGCCGGTCAACCTGCCGATTCCGCTGGTGATTGACCGCAGCGTGGCGGCGATGAGCGATTTCAGCGCCGGCGCCAATACCGACGGCAAGCATTATTTCGGCATTAACTGGGAACGGGATCTGCCGCTGGCGGAAACCGCCGATCTGCGCAAAGTCGTGGAAGGCGATGCCAGCCCGGACGGCAAGGGCACGCTGCAGATTAAGCGCGGCATTGAAGTCGGCCATATTTTTCAACTGGGCGCCAAATATTCCCAGGCGATGAATGCCACCGTTCAGGGCGAGGACGGCCGTAACCAAACCTTGACCATGGGCTGCTACGGTATCGGCATTTCCCGGGTGGTCGCGGCGGCGATTGAGCAAAACCACGATGAGCGCGGCATCCTCTGGCCAGAAGCCATTGCTCCGTTCCAGGTCGCCATCCTGCCGATGAACATGCATAAATCCTTCCGGGTCAAGGATGCGGCGGAAGGCATCTATAACGCGTTGCGCGCCAAAGGCATCGACGTATTGCTCGACGATCGCAAGGAGCGCCCGGGCGTCATGTTCGCCGATATGGAGCTGATTGGCATACCGCACACCATTGTTATCGGCGACCGCAATCTCGACAGCGAAGAGATTGAATATAAACACCGCCGGATTGGCGAAAAGCAGATGATGAAAATCAGCGCTATCGTCGACTATCTGGTGGCTGAAATCAGCAACGCCGGCCGTTAAGCCGGTAATCCGCCCACTATCCGGCCGGCAATATGCCGGCCGTTTTTTCCGATCGCCGGATTAAACCCGCCATCTGTTAATCATTGTGAATGAGATTGATCAATATCCAGCTTTTTTGCAGGATGCCCGGGTCACCATAGATAAAGTTGCGGCTGTTCGATTTTACCGGTCTAATATCCAGATGATCCTTGGCGCCAAGCTTAATGGTTTCGGTATATTTATTAACTTCGGTGGCAATAAAAAAAGCGATCTCTCCCTGGTCGGAAAATATTTCGCTTGGTATATTCCTTTGCAACATCACCAGCCTTTCCCTGTTTTCCAGCAGTGTGATGACCACCCTTGGCGTTGACGGCAAAGGGGACATTGTCGAACCGTTATTTTCACCATCATCGGGCCCGCCGGGGCGGTCAACGATTAACGTCTCATTCATTTGCAAAGCGAGCCGCCCTACTTGTTCCACCAACAGGGAATGCCCTAATCCGATATCATCGCGCGTATCGGTACGCCTTCCGCCTGTTTCGCTAAAATGAACATAGTGCGCGGGCTGAATGGGATCAAGCCTGGGTTCGTCGGTGGTCATATCGATTTGCAGGCTGAAATCAGACCTTAACCAGGAATTAAGATAAAAATGAAAATGCGAGAAATCAAATCCCATGCTTAAAATATCCTGATCTCTGACGCCCGCCATAATGGGAAAGAAAGCAGATTTTTCCTTGAAAAAATTAGCCAGTAAAAGTGGCCATAATGTCTTGCGATGGCATTCACTACCCAGGCGGATGAGATATTCTCTCAAATGATCTTTATCGTCCGTTAAAGAGATATAAATATTGCTCTTGCTCAGCAGATTCCTGGAAACAACGATCGAGGGGAGCTGCCGGAAGGTGTCCAGCGACGGCAGGACATCCCGCCAATGCAGCGGATGGCGTAAATCTTGTCCGTCCACGACGAGAGTCCCCGCCGGCATCTCCTTATATTCCCGCGACAAAATATAGGCATCCAGGGCGTTGCTCATAGTCCGGCTGCCATAAAAAATGGTCAGCATGGCGGCGATAAGCGTTTCCTCATCCCCGGTGGGGTTTGCCAGCAAGCTGGCCTGATAAAGGGATTCCGCCGTCATCAGGCCGGGATAATAAGCCATCAGCGTTTGCGCGCCGATTTCTTTCCTGAGAAAATGCAGCACATCAATTACCACCATGCCGAAGGGAATGTTTTCACTAACCGCCCTGCTGTGGCGCTGGAATGGCAAATTTCCAATGAGGCTAAGAGCGTCCTCGATGAAATCATGGATACGCCGGTGCCAGCGCTCGTTATCCCGCCGCCGTTCAATACCGCAGCCACGCTGCGGCTTAAACATAACTCCCGTCCCCCGATTACGCGATTTACTGTCGGTAATCACCCCGCGATAACTTTCTACCGTGGCACCCAGCCTGTCGGCCATAATCTGCGCGGAAGAGCGCCGTCCCCCTAACGCGCCAAAGCACGAGATCAGCTCGATATGGCTAATAGGCTGATCCGGGTGCAGCGAGCGATGTAACCCAAGAATAATATTTGATAGTTCAACGGCGTCGTAATGATTGATGGAAGCCAGGGCGCCATGGGCCTTTATTTCCATTTGCAGGCTATTTAGCCCGTTGCGAACGTAGTCAATACGACCATCAGGCCCTAATAATGCTGAAATCCGGTTTTTTTCTAAATTACCCTCTCCGACCACAACCTTAAAGGATTTTTGATCATTGATCCTTCTGCCGTTAGTGATATCCCCTATCTCTTGCGAAGAAACTATCCTCTGATCACTCCTCAGCATATTATTGATATAATCATTGTTAAGTCCCGCAAAACGATCGTCCCCCAAGCTGACCATCATATGAAAATCTTTATCATCGGTATAAAAAACCAACAACTTTCCGGCAGCCACATTGGCAAGCTGAGCGTTATTGTCAATATACTTATCTATAACCATAAATTTATTGAGCTTTATTATTGATATCCTATTACCATCCATTTTTCCGATCATTAGCCTTGCCAAACGTTCCAGCGCATCGGCTTGCTGAGGTACGAGATGTTTAGCGGCAATTAAAATTTCCAGTGCAAAACGGATGCTGGTTTTTTCGTTGGAACTTTTAGCGCTAAGTTCTTTGGCAATATCCATGATACTTTTGCTTGTCGGGCTTGAGTGCGGAAAATCCCCTTTTTCAACCATAAAGCTTTTACATTGGTTATAAGTAACTAACACATCGTCCTTGAAATGTCCCAATTGCTCAGTAATCAAAATGCATTTTTCATCACTGAGTTCCGCATCCAGCAGGCTATTATTCATCCCGGTAAACCTGCCGTTACCCACGCTGAGCATCAGATGTGAGATTGAACTGTCTTGAAGATTAGTAAAACGAACCAGTTTTCCCGGTTCAATACGCAGCATGTCGCTATAAGTCCTGATCTGAAAGGGATGTGGTATAATCTCAAGCATCGCTTCTGAGGAGTTTTTTTTATATGCTGCCAATAAATTATCCTTCTGATTAAGCGTGAGCTGTCCGGCTTTTTGCATAACCGATATAATAAATTCATAACTGTTTTTGGACGTTTGATCTTTGATAATGGATTTACGTATTTTTTTTTGCAGCAATAACTGTTGTTCCACGCCATCATAATGCGATAAAAAAGTTGAAAACGTTATCGGCGTAGCCGGCTGCAGCAATTCACTGAAACCCGGCGGCGACAATAATAATTGTTCATTGTCGCGGCTAATCATAAAACTTTCCTGATAATCTTGAGCCAGTTGTTCCGTAGCGAAGTCTTTATAAGTGATCAAAGCGGCGGAACCGGAATTTTTAAAGCTCAGGGTCCATTTATCCTCAGTTAAAATCGCCACATCTTCGATGTCAGGCAGTTTTATAGACCGTAAATTTTCAGCATTAGGCTCAAGTAGATAATCTATATTTTTATATTTAGCGGCCAACAAGTAATGGCGAATAACTTCACTATTTATAATTGGGTCGAAAATAAATAGTGCGCGATAACGGACATTATAAAATCCATGATTAATGGCAAAGCGTTCCACTCCTTTTAATGCTTGTTTTAAATTCCCTTCAAATTTGAATCGATTGCAATAACGACGAAACCTTAAGGCTAAATTATCATCATAACTGAAAATTTCCTTGTCTAACGTCGATGTTGATACCACATTATAATCCTCAACATACAAGGTGGCGGACCTGCCATTCTTTAATATCAGTTGCTGGTTATTCATTATGAAGGCGTCGCCGCCAACTTCTTGCCACTGCGAGGCGGAAAGAGAGTGATCCAATTTTTGCAGTCCAAAGCCGGCAAATCTGTCGTTACCTAGACTAAGCAATAATAGCGTCAATTTATTGGTTAAATTATCCACTACCGCAACTTTATAGCCAGGGGGAATGAAACGCAATGACTCCCTTTCGCGTAAAATTATTTTTGGACTAGAACTTTCATCCCAAAAATAAAGTTCATTGGCAAATTGATAGGTTTCATCATCTATCCGGCGACATAGCTGAAACACTTGCAGCATCGCCTTAATGTTGTTATTTCCCAGGATATTTAAACGACCTTTTTCTTCATTTACCAGCGCTTTAACCAACATGACCATACGATCGCGTGTTTCCCCTTTGGTAAAAGTCTCGGCCACCTGTGTGGCGGTGGTGGCGGACTTTAACAATTCACCGATCCTGCCCGCCTGCTCGTGCAGTAATGCGTATCCCTGGCTACCATAGGATTTTATCACGCCATAGATATCCGCCGCGCCGGTTATGCCGGTAATCACTATACTTAACAAGGCTGATTCCCAGCCCTTCTGGCGCCTTTGCGCGTCCTGTTCGCGGGCGGCGCTTTGCAGTTGCAGAACACTACCGGCACCCGCCAGCATATCGCCCAGTATCATGGCGGCACAGCCCGCAGGTGAACCGCCGCTGAAAAACAGCGCCAGCAGAGAAATGGCATTGCTTGCAGCCAGTAAACGCTGTTGTGTCACGTCATCAGGGCCGGCATCGTTTGGATTGGTTGAAACCAGAGCATTATAACCAATATGCTCGTCCAGTTTTTCCATATCCAGATGTCTTAAACGTTCCCAAATATTGACCTGATTGATCAACACGATAGTGGATTCTAAAATACAGGCAGGCTTATTCAACCTTGGTGTCAGACTGGTTGATTCTAGCCATGCTTTATGTTGAATCGAGAGGTGCCCGGCGATAAAGTGCTTTAATGCGGTGGATGCGTCGTCAGGAGTCCAAAGATAAATTCTGCCCGTTGCCAGGGAGATAAATAACCCGCCTGTTGGCTCGGCGATAGCGACAATGCCCGGAACAGTGAACCGGCCTTCAGGGGTAGCCACACTGATCAGCCGCTCGCCTATCAGTCCATCCATCCAGCGATCAATCATATTTCGTAAATCACGATCCGCGTCGCTGGCCATAAATGGGAACAACGCCGCGACCATCCGGTTTTTAGCCATAGTAATATAAGCGGCGCTGATATCCGTACTAGCACCAAAGTATTCAAGCAACCGTTCTAGCTCAGCCGTCAGGGTGATGGCGTCACCATTAATAATAAATTCCAGATAGGAGAGAAAATTTTCCTTATCAGATCCCAAAATGGTAGTTTTAATAATGATATAATCATTATCTTCTTTTGCATTATTACCTATATTTAATATGGCATTAGAGAATTCCTTTAGCAACAGTTGCCGGACGCTATAGATCCCTTCTTTTATATGCGTTGTCGGCTGCATGCCTTTGCGGTCGTGTTTCATAAAAAGAATAAGCAGGGAGATTTTTCTGGAAAGTTGATGCGCCGTCAGGGACAGGCCGTATTTTCTCTGTACCAGGTCACTTAACATCATATCAACAAAATTCAGGGTCACGTTATCACGTGCCGCCGGAAACTCTTGGGAAACACCGAATGTATGCAGCCATTGATTACGTTCCAGCATCATGTGGTGTCGGGACATGTTATTTCGGTTGGGATTCGGGTTAACAGGCGCCAAATCGGGTAGAGAAGGATAATGTCCATCTGCTGTCGGTTTATCCATGGCCGCGTTCATCTGAGAATATGTATTTATTTTTTCACGCAACGTCCGCCAATACGCCATGTGCTCTTCCTGGCTTGCACAAGCGGGTGATTGAGCTTCATCAGTTATTTGCCTTCTGCCACGTAAGATTTTATCGCTTATCTGCTCTGCTTTTTTTTTATTTTGCCTTGCGATATTCTTTCCGCGGGAACCACGCAGCGGGTAATAATGGCGGGGTATGGCGATCCATCCCGGGCTGGCTGCGCCTTTAGCGGGGCGATAGCCTCGCTATCGTCCCATCCTGGATATATTTTTGATGGCATAAGAGAGAAACCGGGCAGTCTGATCGAGGCGAACGCCTCAAGCAGCGCCGCGGTAAATCGAATCTTTTGCCGGGATAGCGGATGAACGCGTTCAGCGGCATCTCTGACTGCGCAAAGTACTCCTCTCGCCTCCCGTTGTTCCTCAGGCGGTAATTCCTCCAGCCATTTATTGCCGGAGATAGCCTCACTGCCATAGCGCAAATAGTACAGCAACGTATCATTGATTACTGGATGCGAAGCCTTTAATATATCTTTATTGCCATAAAATTTATTTTCATCATTCTTAAACTGACGTATTGTGACGCCCTCCCCATGTTGTTCTCTATTTGAAACGTTGGTTAGACTATGCGCTCCCCAGGTGACTTGCGGCGAATTATTTATTTTCGTTTTATTATTAAAGAAAGAAATAATAGAAAAAAGTTGAGTTGCATTCGCTATTAGCATAGATATTATATCCTTTTTTATTCACGGTGATCAGGTTGATGATTGGAAGAGGCTATAATCAATGGCGAACATTATCTTTTGCGGCGGCTAAGCGTCAACCGCGGATCAGGTTAATCAATATTTAATCATTACGCTGCGCCGGTGCCGGGGGGATATTAAATAGCGTTTATTACGCGGGCCATTCGCCATGAACCGCGCAACTTTTTCTGGGGATGCATCGTCGACGCCGCTGCGCGGCCCGGGCTTATCGGCGCAGCCAAAGTCCTTAGCCAGCCGCGTTTTTCCAGGTCGCCAGGGTAATTTCCAGCTGAGTTTGCTGATCCGACAGCCACATCAATCCGTCCTGCAGTGTTGCCTGCAAAGACATATTACGCGCCGCCAGCGCGGCCAGCTGCGCCATTTGCGCATCGTCGACAAAATAAACGCTCAGATTGTCGTGCTGGGATAATATTGGCTCGACCTGTCGCCACCAAATCCGCGCCGCGCGCTCGTTATAGGCATAGAGCACCACATTGCGCGCCAGGTGGCAGGCTTTACGCAGCCGTTTTTCCTCCGGCAGCCCCAGCTCAATCCACCACTCCGGTTCACCGTGATCGTTGCGCAGCCATAATGCAGGCTCATCTTCGGCGCTGAGGCCGCGGGTAAACTCCAGGCGATCGTCGGCATGATAAATCCATGCCAGCAGCCGCAGCATCATGCGCTGCGGTGTTTCCGAGGGATGCTGGGCCAGTACCAGATTAACATCGGAAAAATAATTCCGGTCCATATCGGCGATGTTGACCGCCGCTTTATGTACAGTCGCTTTTAACGCCATGGTGATTCCGTAAGATATGCTTTGCCCGGCAGTGTACCTGACATCGCCCGTCGGCCGCCAGAAAAGCGGTAAATGCATAGTGCTGGCTCTATTAATTCCTAAACCATTTATTCCAGGGATAGGGGCGCTCTGTGCTATAGTCTGATAAGGAAATACTGTTGAAAGATGTAGGCGGGATGAGCGGCGGATGAAAATCGCACTTCATCCTCCCTCAGGGAACAGGCGGTATTTACCGCCGTAACAAGTAGGTGAGCTATTATGTCAACGAATGAAGAATATCAACCCATTAATTGTGATGATTACGATAATCTTGAGCTCGCCTGTCAGCGCCACTGGGTCCTCACTCTGACGCTTAAGAATGGAGATACCGTTGCCGGCACGGCGCGCGATATGATCTCAAGAAAACATGTCGAGTATCTGGTTATCGATGACGCTGGCGGCAGCCATGAAATACGGCTGGACCATATTGCCAGTTTCACCCATCCTGAACTCGGTACAGTGGTGGTTAGCGAATAACCCCCGCGCCCCTTCCTTCCTGACGGGCAGTAGGATTGCTACCCGTTAGCGTAACTCTATCGTATCCATTCCACATTCAGGCCTGTTTCCTCCTCCCCGGCCTGTCCTTCGCGAGTAATAAAGATGCCGGGTGCGGTTATCAGTTGCTCATTGTAATACACCAGAGGTGTGCGCTCGCGTTGCCAGGGCGCGATACCCAGCTCCTGCCATAATTTTTTTACCGATCGTCCATGGCGCCGGCCCAGGATATGCAGGGTACCGGTCGCCGAAAACTGCACGCTTACCCGCTCGTCCATCCGCGGCCGGCGCACCGCCCCGCCGCTGGAACCCAGGCGCAGTAGACCGAGATCCTCCGGCAGCGGCAGCGGTTGTCCGGTGTCCTCCCATAATAGCACCCGCCCCCTGAGCGGGGGCCACAGCGGCAGGATAAACAAGCGTTGGCGAAAGCGCCTGATCTGCCGGTCACCCAGCCGCATCATGGGCTCGGCGTCCTGGCGGCTTAACGCAACCTCCTGCCAGATCCTGGCCAGTTGTTCCTGCGCGGGCATGGCCATGCCAAACGACGCCAGCCAGCGGCGCAATACGGCCGCGCGCCGGATAGCGCTCATGCCCATCATCGGCGCCAGTTCGAGTGAGCCGTCATCGCGGGTTAATTGTTGCAGCGTCTCGGCGAGCAGCTCGTCGAGCAGGGTTTCCTGTTCGGCGCAAAGCGTAGCGCTGCGCGCCGCCGCCCGGCTGAAATGGGGCCAGCGCTCCTTAAGCACAGGGAGAATGCGCAGGCGCAGAAAATTACGATCGAAGCGTTGATCCTGGTTACTCTCATCCTCAATCCAGCGTAAGCGCCGGCTTTCGGCATAGTCGCGCAGCTGCGCCCGGCTGATATCGAGTAAAGGACGCAGCAGCTCGTGCCCGTGGAAAGGCGACGCGGCGGCCATGGCCGACAATCCGGCCGGTCCGCTGCCGCGTTTTAGCGCCAGCAGCAGCGTTTCGCTTTGGTCGTCCTGATGCTGGGCGGTCAGCAATGTCTCTCCGGGCAGCAGCGCCTGGGCCAGCGCTTGGTAACGCGCGGAGCGCGCCGCCGCTTCAATACCGCCGTCGGCGGGATCCACGCTCACCCTGACCTGCTGGAACGGAATCGCCAGATGGCGGCACAGCGCCTGGCAATGCTGCGCCCAATCATCGGCATGGGCGCTCAAGCCATGATGAACATAGACCGCGCGCGGGGCGAGATCGGGCAGTTGCCGCCCGCGCAGGCATGCCAGCGCATCCAACAGCACCGTGGAGTCCAGTCCGCCGCTCAGGGCCACCAGCACCGTTCTGCGCCGCTCAAGCCTGGCGGCGATATGGCGGCAGAGCGCCTCACCGTCATCAGGCTTCATAGAGTTCCAGGGGCAGATCGTCGGGATCGGCGAAAAAGGTAAAGCGCCTGCCGGTCAGGGGATCGATGCGGATCGGCTCGCAGTCGACGCCGTCGATATGAAGCGCGCTGACGGCCGCGGCGACGTCCGCCACGCTGAACGCCAGGTGGCGCAAACCGCGGGCCTCCGGGCGGCTGACCCTGGCCGGCGCGTTGGGAAAACTGAACAGCTCGATAATATAGGCGCCATTGAGCGCCAAATCGCCTTTCCAGGAATCGCGTTCGGCGCGATATACCTCGCTTAACAACGTGAACCCCAGGATGTCGCAATAAAATTGCTTACTGCGCGGGTAATCCGACGCGATGATGGCGATATGGTGCACCTGCTGTAGTTTTAGCATCGGCATAGTCCTTTTTATTCCGTTAATGCGCGTTGCCCGGGTTTGCCGCCCGGCGTTCAAAGGCAATTTACCACACTCTCTCCGCCCTCGCCCGCCTGTCATGCGCGCGGCAAGATGCATAAAACGCTCACGCCCGGAGTAATGCCTGGAATTATCCATTTCATTGATTTAGCATCTGATTAAATTATATACACCTTCCATTAAATTGATGCATAGCAACAGGTAACGCCATGAGCAGTTCCTCCCACATCCTTATTAATCGTCCAGCCGACCCCAGCCGGTTCGCTACCGGTCAAGTGGCGGGTATTAGCCCTTGCGAGGCGGTTACCGGAACATTTGCGCATTTGAAAGCGCCGCGTATCAGTCATCCGGTCAATATCATGGGCAGGCCTTCAGCCGCCGGTTTCCCACGCTCCCCGATTGCGGCGCGGCGCAGGCTGGCGCTGGCGACAGGGCTCGGCGCCGCGGAGAAATTGGGCGACGACGAAGGCGTAAATTATTTTGCCGTCATGCTGGATAATGAAAAAGACGATGATGATACGCCCAGGGAAAATAAGGATTACAAGGCCGTACTGGCGCTGGAAAAAGGGATTATAAAATTGTTAGCCAATTTTATAAAGAAACACAGCGGATGCAGTTCCCGCAAAGCCAGCAGCGAGGCCAAAGCGCTTTTTAATACGTCCAGTAAAGATGTATTGAACAATCTGGATTGGAATACCGTTGAAGACAGTTTTCGTTTTCGCGGTACTCACTTTAACAGTACATTAATACCCGCGGGTCAAATAAAACTGGGTGATCAGGATATTTTTGCCGCGGGCTACGCTAACAAAGGGATCAGCAGTAAATCCAATGAGGAAACCACCCATGCGATGAATATGTGGATCTCGACGTTTTACGCGGGAGACGATAACCGGGATCCGCTGTTTTCCGGCATCCGCCACGGCGTACTGAGTCCCTTCGGCCTGAAAGCGGGCAGCGCGGAACGTCAACAAGGCGCGTTGAATCGGGCCAGGGAAGTGGCCGCCGCCGCGTTGTTCCTGCATCCGGAAAAACTGGCCGCGGCGTTGGCGGGCCAGACGGTAGTATTGCCGCTTACGTCGACGAGCCTGCTGACACCGGTGGATATCGGGCCGTCAACGGAGGAATCACAATTCAGGGATCAGATGGAAGCCTGGGAGAAACTGGGCGCCGGCCCGGTAGAAATACCTATCAGGAACGAGAAAGGCGAAATGGTGCGGGTCACCCTGCGCCTTAACATCGCCGCCTTTAATTTCGGGGTCAATGAGCTGGCGTTGAAACGGTTGCATCTGGGACATCGCACAGCCGACGCCTATAATCGCTCCGCCCTGGTCAAGCTGCTCGGCAAGGATCTTTCCCCCGGCTCGGCGCACGGAGGCTGGGTGGGGGAATATCTCGCTTCCCGGCCGGATAATGCCGACAGGGTTTCTTCGCTTGCCAGCGAACTGAAACAAATTTGGGCCAAGAAGACGTACCGTGCCGATAAAGGCGAGCCGTACAAGGCGGCCGTGCGGGTGGCGTTATTATCCCATGAAATAGGCATTACCCCCTGCTGGAACTGCAAGAGCGGAAAAGACCGCACCGGTATAATGGATGCGGTCATTAAGCATCAGGCCGTAAGTCAATACCTGCGTAAAACCGGTGCAGACAATGTATTGCCTGATGCAGAGAACAAAGCGCTGATGCAGAAAGTGATGCTCAACAGCGGAAATTTGCAAATCCAGCAGCATAACACCGGCGTTCCCGGCAACAAATGTATGAAGAACAATAAAATACTTAATTTTTTATTCGGCAAATTATCATTGCGCCGCAGCATTGGCGACAAAAAAATAGCCGACCAGGCAGAAGGCTTTTCTAAATACGTATAGGAGAGAGTATGGAAACCTTTTTGCAGGGTTTATACGACCGTTATAATATTATCCCCCATGAAGAAAACACATTATATATTAATGAAGATGTGGTTATTTATTTTGATGAAACAGATAAGGATATCTTCTTGCTTTGTCCTTGTTTTCCCGTGCCGGCGCAGCAGACGCAATTGCTAGAGCTGTTAGCGCTAAATGGCAAAAGCGATATGAGCTTCTGCGCCGCCGATAATCTGATCCTGGCCAGATTAACCCTAAGGCAGCACGATGATTTCGACGACATGATGGAGAGATTCAGTGTATATATTGCGGAAATCGCGTGCGCCATTGAACGCGTTGATCAGGGCCCATGGTATCAGGCCGCCGGCCGCTTTGCCTGAAAATGGGCTGACACGACCGCCGCCTTTGCCGGCCCGGGGAATGGCCGCACCGGTTCGCCGCCGGCCGGCCCGGATGCCGCATGCTTATCACCGCGGCCTCAGGCCGGGCTATCGGTTTTCAGCACCCGCACCAGGTAACGACCGTCCTCGGTCAACTGGGCGCCGTGGATATCGGTTTCAAATCCCGGATAATGTATCCCGATGGTGCACAGCATAATCAGGAAATCCAGCACGCCGCGGCTTTGCTCGGTGATCATTTCACCCGGCATCACCACCGGCACTCCCGGCGGATACGGCAACAGCATATTGGCGGAAATACGTCCCAGCAGGTCAGGCAACTCCACCGTCTCCACATTGCCCCGCACCTGTTGCTGGAAAGCGGCATGGGGCGTCATTTTCATCTCGGGCAGCACGTCGAAGGCGCTTAACATCAGATGCGGCAGCCGGTGTTGCCGGATCAAGCGGTGAATGCCCTGGGCCAGATCCTGGATACGCATATTGCGATAGAAATCAGGATCCTCGGCGAACAGATCCGGCAGCATATTCCTCACCCGCAAATTCAGATCATAGGAACGTTTAAATTCCGTCAGCCCGCGCAGCAGGCTCATGGCCTTGGTTTTATCAATGCCGATGCTGAACAGGAACAGCAGGTTGTAGGGGCCGGTTTTTTCCACCACCACGCCGCGCTCGTCGAGGAATTTGGCCACCAGCGCCGCCGGTATGCCTTCCTCGGCCATGTTGCCGAACTCATCCATGCCTGGCGTCAGGATGGTGACCTTGATCGGGTCGAGATACATATGGTCGGCGTCGGCATGGTTAAATCCGTGCCAGGGCGCGCCCGGCTCGATGGGCCAGCACACCGCCTCCTCGATAATCTCCGGTTGCCAGATATCGAAAAACCAGCCCTCGGACTCCTCACGCAGACGCTGCACCTCTTTGCGAAAATGCAGCGCCCGCTCGATGGAGCGCAGGATCAGCCGCCGCCCGGGCTTGCCGCGCACCATGGCCGCCGCGGTCTCAATCGACGCCACGATGCCGTAATTCGGCGACGTCGTGGTATGCATCATATAGGCTTCGTTAAAGGTGCGTTCGTCATAATCACCTTTAATATGAATCAACGAGGCCTGGGAAAACGCCGCCAGCAGTTTATGAGTGGACTGGGTTTCAAAAATCACCTTGCCGGGAATACGGTCGCCGCTCATGCCGCTTTTGCCGCGGTAAATCGGATGAAAATTGGTATAAGGCACCCAGGCGGAGTCAAAATGGATCGAGGCCACCTCCAGGGTTTCTTTAATATACTGTGTATTATACAGCAAGCCGTCATAGGTTGAATTGGTGATCACCGCATGCACGGGCCAGGAGGCGTGGGGGGTTTGCGCTACTTTCAGCGCAATGCTTTCCCGGCTGAACTCACGTTTGGGAATGCCGCCCAGGATCCCGTAGGCATTGCGGATAGGACACAGGTAGATCGGCACAATGTCGCTCATCATCAGCAAATGCGTCAGCGACTTGTGGCAGTTGCGATCGATAAGCACCGTGCTGCCCGACGGCGCGGCATACATCCCCACCATTTTATTGGCGGTGGATGTACCGTTGGTCACCATATAGCTTTGCTCCGCGCCGAAGATGCGGGCGATAAACTCTTCCGCCTCCAGGTGCGGGCCGGAGTGATCGAGCAGCGATCCCAGTTCGGTTACCGAGATCGAGACATCCGCCTTCAGGGTGTTGGCGCCGAAAAAATCATAAAACAGGCTGCCCACCGGGCTTTTTTGATAGGCGGTGCCGGCCATGTGTCCGGGGGTGCAAAAAGTATATTTACCCTCCTTCACGTAGTTGAACAGCGCCTTGGTAAAGGGGGGAATAATGGCGTCGATATATTCGTCGGTATACTGACGGATGCGCACGCTGATATCGTCGGCCACGCCCAGGCCGTACTCAAAAAAGTACAGCACCATACGCATTTCGTTCAGGCTGACGTCCAGTGACGAATGGGTGTTGATAAACGCGTAGAGCGGCAGGTATTCGTTCAGTTCATTGATCTCGATGCAGAGATCCATACTGTACTGATCCCAGTCGAAAATCACGCCGCAGATGCGCGGATTCTGCTCGATAAGCTTGACCAGATCGCCGCTCGAGGTGGGATAGACTAATTGAAAACCCTGCGTTTTCAACGCCTCGTCCAGCTCACGGATGGGTTCATTTTTATAAAATACCCGCTCCGGACTTAGTATTGCAATGATGTTCATTCAGCCGGTCCTTTTAGCCTGGGTCTATTTTACCTGAAGATGTCGCTTAAAAAGTTCCCTTGAAAACTTCCCTGGCAATACTACGCCGCCCAATAAGCATAGATGACTTCGTCACGGCCATGGCCGCAAACGCCGGCGGTTGCGCGCGGCCCATGAAAAAACACCCCGCGAGCGCACGCTGGCGGGGTGTTTGGCCGTGATCGACCGCGCGGTGCCGGCAGCGCATGCCGGCGCGGCCGGGTGGGTATCAGCAGTAGCCGTAATTCATCAGCCGCTGATAACGGCGGTTCAGCAGCTCTTCTTCGCTCATTCTGTCCAGCTCGTCCAGGTCGGAGAGCAACTGCGCTTTTAATGACGCCGCAATAGCCAGCACATCGCGATGCGCGCCGCCCAGCGGCTCGGGAACTATGCTGTCGATAAGCTCCAGTTCCTTCAGACGCGGCGCGACGATGCCCATCGCCTCGGCGGCAATCGGCGCCTTGTCGGCGCTTTTCCACAGGATGGACGCGCAGCCTTCCGGTGAAATCACCGAGTAGGTGCTGTACTGCAGCATATTGACCTTATCGCCCACGCCGATGGCGAGTGCGCCGCCGGAGCCGCCCTCGCCGATAACGGTGCAGACCACCGGTACCCGCAGCCCCGGCATTTCGCGCAGGTTGTGGGCAATGGCCTCGGACTGGCCACGCTCCTCGGCGCCGACGCCCGGATAGGCGCCTGGGGTATCGATAAAGGTCAGCAGCGGCAGGTTAAAACGATCGGCCATTTCCATCAGCCGCAGGGCCTTGCGATAGCCTTCCGGCGCGGGCATGCCGAAGTTGCGGCGGATTTTTTCTTTGGTTTCCCGGCCCTTTTGATGGCCGATGATCATCACCGGCCGGCCGTCGAGGCGGGCCATGCCGCCGACAATCGCTTTATCGTCGGCATAGGCGCGATCGCCCGCCAGCTCATCAAAGTCGGTGAAAATATGCTGGACGTAATCCAGCGTATAAGGCCTGCGGGGATGACGGGCCAGCTGGGCTATTTGCCAGGCCCCCAGATCGGAGAAAATTTTACGGGTCAGCTCTACGCTTTTTTCACGCAGCCGCTGCACCTCTTCATCCAGATTAATATCTAATTTTTCGTCTTGACGGCTGACTGCGGTCAGCGAGTCAATTTTCGCTTCCAGCTCTGCAATCGGCTGTTCAAAATCAAGAAAATTCAGACTCATAGTATTCCTATATTAGTCAAATTCCAGTTCTACCTGTTCGTTGCCTACCAGGGTACGCAAATCATTCAGCAACCGGTCGGTCGGCGTGACACGCCATGTCGCGCCAAATCGCAACCTGGCGCGAGCATCTTCGCGTTGATAATAAAGATGCACTGGAATCGTCCCGGATCGGTGTGGTTCCAACGATTGGCGGAGACGGTTTAAAAGCTGGTCATCAATTTGCCTGTCAGTCAGCGAGATAGCAAGACCCCGGGCATATTTTTCACGTGCTTCGCTGATATCCATCAGTTCACGGGCGGTCATTTTAAGACCCCCGTTGAAGTCATCAAAGCTGACCTGTCCAGATGCGATCAGGATACGGTCTTTTTCCAGCAAATGCTGGTATTTTTCCAACGCATCCGTGAACAACATCACGTCGAGGCGACCGGACCTGTCGTCGAGGGTCAAGACCCCGATGCGGTTACCCCGTTTGGTCACCATAATGCGGGCGGAAAGCACCAGGCCCACCGCGGTAATCATCTTGCCGCGATCGGTGGGATGCATGTCCTTCAGGCGCAGGCCGCCGGCATAACGCTCGATTTCGCGCAGATAACGCGTAATGGGATGGCCGGTCAGGTACAGCCCCAGGGTTTCGCGCTCGCCGTCCAGCACCACATGTTCCGGCCAGGGCGGCACGGTGCTATAGGATGCCTCCACCGCCTCGGGCGCGTCGGCCAGCACGCCGAACATATCGCCCTGGCCGATGGCTTCCGCCTTGGCGTGCTGGTCCGCCGCCTTAAGCGCATCGTTAAGGGAATTCATTAACGCGGCGCGGTGCGGCCCAAGGCGGTCGAACGCCCCGGACATAATCAGTTTTTCCAGCATGCGGCGATTAAGCTTTTTGATATCGGTGCGGGCGCAAAGATCAAACAGCTCTTTAAAATGGCCGTCCTGGTTGCGGGCATCGATAATCGCTTCGATCGGGCCCTCGCCCACGCCTTTGATAGCCCCGATGCCGTAAACGATTTCGCCTTCGTCATTGACATGGAAATGATACTGCCCGCTGTTGATATCCGGCGGCAAGACCTTCAGGCCCATGCGCCAGCACTCGTCCACCAGGCCGACCACTTTTTCGGTATTGTCCATATCGGCGGTCATCACCGCCGCCATGAACTCGGCCGGATAGTGCGCCTTCAGCCACAGGGTCTGATACGAGACCAGGGCATACGCGGCGGAGTGGGATTTATTAAACCCATAACCGGCGAATTTCTCCACCAGATCGAAGATTTTCATCGACAGTTCGCCGTCGATACCGTTTTTTTCCGCCCCTTCCTTGAAGATGGAACGCTGCTTTTCCATCTCCTCGAGTTTCTTTTTGCCCATGGCGCGGCGCAACATATCCGCGCCGCCCAGGGTATAGCCCGAAAGCACCTGGGCTATCTGCATCACCTGTTCCTGGTAGAGGATAATGCCGTAGGTCGGCTCCAGTACCGTGCTCAGGGATTCATGCTGCCATTGGATATCCGGATATGAAATAGCCTCGCGCCCGTGTTTACGGTCGATAAAGTTATCCACCATGCCGGATTGCAGCGGACCGGGACGGAACAGCGCCACCAGGGCGATCATATCTTCGAAGCAGTCGGGCTGCAGGCGCTTGATCAGATCCTTCATGCCGCGGGATTCTAGCTGGAATACCGCGGTGGTTTCCGAACGCTGCAGCATATCGAAGCTTTTTTTATCCTCGAGCGGGATCGCCGCGATATCCACCGGCGCCAGGCCGTGCCTGGCGCGGCGGGCGTTAATCATCTCCAGCGCCCAGTTGATGATGGTCAGGGTACGCAGCCCCAGGAAGTCGAACTTCACCAGCCCGGTATATTCCACATCGTTTTTATCAAATTGCGTGACCGGGTGATTACCCTCGGCGTCGCAATAGAGCGGGGCGAAGTCGGTTATCCGGGTGGGGGCGATAACCACCCCGCCCGCATGTTTGCCGGCGTTGCGGGTGACGCCTTCGAGCTTGCGCGCCATGTCGATAAGCGCCCGGACTTCTTCATCGGCGTCGTAGATCGCCTGCAGCTGCGGCTCGGCGGCAAAGGCCTTTTCCAGCGTCATGCCCGGGTCGGGCGGCACCAGCTTGGAGATGCGATCGACAAAACCATAAGGATGGCCCAGTACCCGGCCGACGTCGCGGATCACCGCCTTCGCCGCCATGGTACCAAAGGTGATGATCTGCGATACCGCCTCGCGGCCGTAGGTCTCGGCCACGTGGTCGATAACCAGGTCGCGCTTCTCCATGCAGAAATCCACGTCGAAGTCGGGCATCGAGACGCGTTCCGGGTTGAGGAACCGTTCAAACAGCAGATCGAACGCCAGCGGATCGAGATCGGTGATTTTTAATGAGTAGGCCACCAGCGAACCCGCGCCCGACCCGCGCCCAGGCCCCACCGGCACGCCGTTATCCTTCGACCACTGAATAAATTCCATCACGATCAGAAAGTAGCCGGGAAATCCCATCTGGTTGATCACCTTCAGCTCGATTTCCAGGCGTTCATCATAAGGCGCACGCTTGACGCTGCGTTCCTGCTCGTCCGGGAACAGGAAGGCCAGCCGTTCCTCCAGCCCCTCGCGGGAGCGGGCCACCAGGAAATCCTCGGTGGTCATGTCGCCGGTGGGGAACTGCGGCAGGAAATATTCCCCCAGCCGGATGGTGACGTTGCAGCGCTTGGCAATCTCAACGCTGTTTTGCAGCGCTTCCGGCAAATCGGCGAACAGCTCGCACATTTGTTCTTCGCTGCGCATAAACTGCTGCGGGCTGTAATTGCGCGGCCGTTTCGGATCGTCCAGGGTAAAGCCGTCATGGATCGCCACGCGGATTTCGTGGGCGTCAAAATCGCCTTCGCCGATAAAACGCACATCGTTGGTGGCCACCACCGGCAGCCCGCGCTCGATGGCGATGGCGACCGCGGCATGCAGGTAGCTTTCTTCATCCGCGCGGCCGGTACGGGTCAGTTCAAGATAATAACGATCGGGAAAATACCGTTGATAAAACGCCAGGCATTGGTCAACCTGCGGCATATTGCCGCGCATCAGGAACTTGCCGACGTCGCCTTTGCGACCGCCGGAGAGCAGCAGCAGCCCTTCGTTATGCTTTATCAGCCAGTCCCGATCGATTATCGGACCCGCCGCGCCGTAGCCGCGCTGGTAGGCCTCGGAAATCAGCAGCGTGAGGTGTTGATAACCGACGTTATCGGCCGCCAGAATAGTCAGTTCCGCCATTTCCTCGCCGAGCATATCGCTCTGCACCAGGACATCCGCCCCGACGATAGGCTTGATCCCGGCCCCGTGCGCGCTGCCGTAGAATTTCACCAGGCCGCACAGGTTCATGAAATCGGTAATGGCCAGGGCGGGCATATTCAGCGCCGCCGTTTTTTTAACCAGCGGGCCGATTTTAGCCAACCCGTCGATCATCGAGTAGTCGCTATGAACGCGAAGGTGAATAAAACGTGGTTCGGCCATTATCCTGCTACCAAAAGTTGATTTTTTGTGGTGAAGACCCGAAATCCACCGGGATACCGGCCTTTTAGACCAGCCCCAGTACCCGTTTTACCGGCGCGAAGCTGCGGCGATGATGCACCGTGGCGCCCAGCAGCGCCAGTTTTTCCAAATGGAACGCCGTCGGATAGCCTTTATGCTGCGCAAAACCATATTCGGGAAACTCCAGATCCAGCACCGCCATCTCCCGGTCCCGCGACACTTTTGCCACGATGGAGGCCGCGCTGATTTCCGCCACCCGGCTATCGCCTTTGACCACCGCCAGCGACGGCATGGACAACAGCGGGCAGCGATTGCCGTCTATTAAAACAAAGTCCGGCGGGATATGCAGCCCCTGGACCGCGCGCTGCATCGCCAGCAAGGTGGCATGGAAGATATTCAACCGGTCGATTTCCTCGGCTTCGGCGCGTCCCAGGCACCAGGCCAGGGCCTTATCGGTGATTTCGTCATACAGCGATTCGCGGCGTTTGGCGCTGAGTTTTTTGGAATCCGCCAGGCCGGCTATCGGCCGCCGGGGATCGAGGATCACCGCCGCGGTCACCACCGCGCCGACCAGCGGCCCGCGGCCGACTTCGTCAACGCCTGCGATACAGGCGGCCTGCGGATAAACAAACAATTCCATCATGATAGCTACCGTGAACGCGCAGGCTGCGCGATGAGTTGCAGCACCGCCTGGGCGGCCTGCTCGTCGGCGTTACAGCGAATTTGCTGGTGCAAATCGCGAAAAGTCTCTTTAAGCACCTGGCTATCGACACTCTTTTTTAACAAGGGCGCCAGCGCCGAGGCCAATTTTTCCGGCACGCAGTCTTCCTGCAGCAGTTCCTGCACCAGCTCGCGCCCGGCCAGCAGGTTGGGCAGCGAGACATAGGGCGTCTTCACCAGGCGCCGCGCCAGCCAGTAGGTGAAAGGTTTCATGCGGTAGCCCACCACCATGGGGCATTTGGCCAGCATGCATTCAAGGGCGGCGGTGCCGGAGGCCAGCAGGGCCGCGTCGCTGGCCACCATCGCCTCGCGCGCCTGCCCGTCGAGCAGATGCACCTGAAGATCCGGCGCTACCCGCGCTTTAATGGCGTCGAACTGCGCGCGGCGGCGGGCATTGACCAGCGGCACCAGGATATCGAGTCCGGGATATTGGGTGCTAAGCAGCTGGGCGGCATGGAGGAAATCGGCGCTGAGCATCTCGACTTCCGCGCCGCGGCTGCCGGGCAGCAGGGCCAGGCAGCGGGCATCCTGGGCAATGCCCAAATGTTGCCGGGCGGCCGCTTTATCCGGATCGAGGGGCATGGCGTCGGCCAGGGTGTGGCCGATAAACTGGCAGGGAACGTTATACCGGTCGTAAAAGGCTTTCTCAAACGGCAGGAATGCCAGTACGTTGTCGGTGGCCCTGCCGATTTTAAATACCCGCTTCTGGCGCCAGGCCCATACCGACGGACTCACGTAATGAATGGTGCGGATACCGCGCCGCTTGAGCCGGCCTTCGAGGGTGATATTAAAATCCGGCGCGTCGATGCCGACAAACACCGCCGGGCGCAGCGCGGTGAAACGCCGGGTCAGGTCGCGACGGATGTGCAGCAGCCGCGGCAGCCGCCCTATCACCTCGACGATGCCCATCACCGCCAGCTCTTCCATCTCGTACCACGCTTCGCAGCCTTCGGCCTGCATACGCGGGCCGGCGACGCCGACAAAACGGGCGTCGGGCAGATGCCGGCGCAGCGCGCGGATCAAGCCGGCGCCAAGGACATCCCCCGATGCTTCGCCGGCTACCAAGCCGATTACCACCGCGCAAGCCTGCATGTTCAGCGGATAATACCCCGTTGCGAACGGGCCAGGAAATCGGTAAAGGCGGAAATCACCGGATGCTGGACCGCCATGGCGTCGAGTTCGGGTTTTACTTCATCCAGGGTCTTGCCGCTGCGATAGATAAGCTTATACGCGGCGCGAATGGCGTGTTGGGCTTCCTTATCGAAACCGCGGCGCTTAAGCCCTTCGATATTAATGCCGAACGGCGTGGCGTGATTGCCCTGGGCGATGACAAACGGCGGCACGTCCTGGGCCACGCCCGAGCAGCCGCCGACCATAACATGGGCGCCGATGCTGCAAAACTGATGCACAGCGGTCAGGCCGCCGATAATGGCGTAATCGCCCACCGAGACATGGCCGCCCAGGGTGGCGTTATTGGCCAGGATACAGCGATCGCCGATAACGCAATCGTGAGCGATATGGGTATTGATCATCAGTAGATTATCGCTGCCGATGCGGGTCACTTCCCCGCCCTGGGCGGTGCCGCGATGCACGGTCACGCTTTCGCGGATGCTGTTGCGATCGCCGATTTCAACACGGGTGGGTTCGCCGGCGTACTTCAGATCCTGGTTCACTTCGCCGATGGAGGCGAACTGGTAGATCAGGTTATCTTCACCGATCTTGGTAATGCCGTTGATGACGATATGGGATTTCAGCACCGTGCGGGCGCCAATCTCGACCTGCGGGCCGATAAAGCAAAACGGCCCGATCTGTACACCGGCATGAATGATGGCGCCGTCTTCAACTATGGCACTGGGATGGATAAAGGCGGATTGATCAATCACGTTTTCAGGACTCCCGACGACGGGCGCACATCATTGACGCTTCGCAAGCGATCTCGCCGTCCACCTTGGCAACCCCCTGGAAACGAGCAACTCCGCGGCGCTCTTTAATGAATTCGACTTCAAGGATCATTTGGTCGCCTGGTTGCACCGGGCGTTTAAAGCGCGCGTGATCCACCGCTGCAAAATAGTATAGCTCACCCGGCTCCAGCTTACCGACGCTCTTAAAAGCCAGGATACCCGTTGCCTGCGCCATCGCTTCCAGGATTAGCACACCGGGGAAGATGGGTTTGCCGGGGAAATGTCCCTGAAAAAACGGCTCGTTAAAAGAAACATTTTTCACCGCACGCAGGAATTTCCCTTTTTCAAAATCCAGCACCCGGTCCACCAGCAAAAAAGGGAAACGGTGCGGCAATAGTTCTAATATCTCTTCTATCTGCAGAGTATGAGCATGAGTGTCATTAGTCAAAATACTCTTCCTGTCTGAAAAAACGATGGCATTAACAACACGGCCTGCAACAATCCCACACAGGACAATTTAGCAGGCCGCAAATAAAAAATGTCTTGCCAGGCTTTAAGTGCCTGAACGCGCATAATTATCACTATCTGGCGAAGGCGATTAGTTTTTTGCCAGGTTTCGCTCGATAGCTTTCAACCGCTTGCTGATCTCGTTGATATTCATTACTAACGCTGCGGTCTTGCGCCACACTTTATTGGGTTGCAGCGGAATACCCGAGGAGTATACGCCAGGTTCAGTGATAGGTCTCATCACCATTCCCATGCCGGTGATGGTCACTTTGTCGCATATTTCCATATGGCCGTTGATGACGCTGGCGCCGCCAATCATGCAATAGCGGCCTATTCGCAGGCTGCCGGCCATAATAACGCCGCCCGCAACCGCGGTATTGTCGCCAATTATGACGTTATGTGCAATCTGGCACTGGTTATCAATGATGACGCCATTGCCGATAATAGTGTTATCCAGCGCGCCGCGATCGATGGTGGTGCAGGCGCCAATTTCAACCCGATCGCCAATTTCAACCGTGCCCAGTTGGGGAATCTTAATCCAGTTGCCGCGATCGTTGGCATAACCGAAACCATCGGCGCCGATAACGGTGCCCGACTGGATCAGGCATTTTTCGCCGATGCGCACTTCATGATAAACGGTGACGTTGGCCCACAGCTGGGTGCCCGCGCCGATGACCGTATTTTTACCGATAAAGCAGCCCGGACCGATAACCACGTTATCGCCCAGGATCACGCCGGATTCAATGACCGCGTTGGCCCCGACGGCCACCTGGCTGCCAAGCTGCGCGTCGGCTGCAATGACCGCGCTGGGGGCGATATCCTGTGCGGCGGCGGGCGTGGTATTTAGCAATTGCGCCATATGCGCATAGGTCAGGTAGGGATTTTTAACCACCAGCGCGGCGCTGTGGCAAAAGGGCAGGTCGGCTTCGGTAAGAACGATCGCGCCGGCCTGGCAGGAAGCAAGTTTTTCACGAAAACGGCTATCAGCCAGAAACGTAATCTGGTCCGCCTTGGCGGAGCCCATGGAAGCAATGCCGGTGATGACAAGAGAGCCATCACCGTGCAATTGTGCATCCAACTGCTGCGCTAAATCAGCAAGTCGAATTGATGGCATGACTTATTTAACCTGTTTTAACACATCAGCCGTAATGTCATTGGCAGAACCGGCATACGCCACGGCGTTGGCATCGATAACGATGTCATAACCTTGTTTGCTGGCGACGGCTTTCACCGCATCCTGAATACGGCTCAGGATTTTATTGCGTTCTTCACCCTGACGGCGACGATTGTCCTGTTCAAAGGCCTGCGCCTTGCCGGAGAAGTCTTCACGTTGCGCCATGACTTCCTTCTCCAGACGGCTGCGATCGGCGGCTTTCATGGTAGAGCCGTCACGTTGCAGGCGCTGCATTTTGGTCTGCAGATCACGTTCCTGCGCTTGCAGGTCGGTTGCCCGGCCCTTGAACTCATTTTCGAGTTGTTTAGCGACAACAGCGCGCTGAGGAGACTGCTGAAAGATATTGGCAATATTGACAACAGCAATTTTATCAGCAGCTTGCACGCTGGCTGAGGCAGCCAATGCTAATCCGAGGCCCGCGGCATACAACCACTTTTTCACTATAAACTCCTTAACACTACATTTAAGTTTGAAAACATTTCAACGCGGCAGGAACTAACACCCAAACCGGCGGCATGGCCGCCGGTCATGTCATTCAGGCTCCGTTCGCTGCCTTGCATGGTGCCTGCGCTGTGAATCGACGCAATGTTACCACGTTTTACCGATATTAAACTGGAACTGCTCCGCCTTATCGCCATCGTACTTCTTGACCGGCTGGGCATAAGAGAATACCAACGGCCCGAGCGGAGACATCCACTGCAGGGCAAAACCGCTGGAAATGCGGATATTACCCGGATTACTGTAGTCAGGTACGTTGTATTGCCGGGTCTGCGCGGTGTTTTCCCACGCGGTGTCCCAGACGGTGCCGCTGTCCACGAACAGCGAGGTACGTACCGAGTTGGCGTATTTCGGGCTGATAAACGGCGTCGGCACGATAAGCTCGGCGCTCAACAGCGCCATGGCGTTGCCGCCCACCGCATCGCTGGATTTATCCAGCGGGCAATCGCCAAGCGACGACTCGCCGCCGCCGCACTTATAATACGCCGCTTTCGGCCCGATGGTATTGGACCGGAAACCACGCACGGTGCTAGAACCGCCGGCGTAGAAGTTATCGTAGAACGGCATTTCCTTGCTGCCGATGCCATCGGCGTAACCCGCGCGCCCACGGCCCATCAGCACCCAGCTGCCGGAGTCGGTCAGCGGCACATAGCTGGTGGTATCGAAAGTCACCTTGTAGTATTCGTTATCCGAACCCGGCACGGTGACCTTGCCGGTCAGGCTGGCGCTGGTACCCGATGTAGGGAAATAGCCCCGATCCAGGTTGCTGTAATTCCAGCCGGTGGTCAGGAAGAAATCATTGGCGCTGAAATCAGCGTCGTTGTCTTTCTTCTCGCCCGCCACGACCTTGGGTTGGAAACCGGTGGATTCCAGGTAACGCCACATGGCAATCTGCGGATACATATTCGACAGATCGTTATGGACATAATCCACGCCCAGGCGCAGCGCACTGGTTTCACTGATCGGGAAACCGAGCGTGGTGCCTAAGCCATAGCTCCTGTTGGTGTAATCCGACAGGTCGGCGTTATCGGCGTCGAAGTTATTGTAGAAAATGCGCCCGCCGAGACTGACGCCGTCCACCGTAAAGTACGGGTCGGTCAGCGAAAGTTCGGCATAGGTCTGGTAATCGTTCTTGGTGCCGCTGAAACCAACGGAATTACCGGTGCCCAGCCAGTTGTCCTGCTGGATGCCGAACTGGAAGCTGACGCCGCTCTCGGTGCCGAAGCCCACGCCGAAGTTGATGCTGCCGGTGTTGCGCTCCTTCACCTTGTACGTCACGTCCACCATATCATCGGTGCCGGGAACACGCTGCGTGTCCACGTCAACCGTTTCAAAGTAGCCCAGGCGGTTCAGGCGCTCCTTGCCCTGATCCACCAAGTTGCTGCCAAGCCAGGCGCCTTCCATCTGGCGCATTTCGCGCCGCAACACCACGTCTTTGGTGATATCGTTGCCTTCGAACTTCACGTGCCTGACGTAAAAACGGTTGCCCGCGTCCACATTGACATGGAGTTTGACGGTTTTGTCGGCGTCGTTGATTTCCGGTTGCGTCACCACGCGCGGATAGGCATAACCATAACGGCCCAGCAGCTGCTTGATGTCGTTTTCCATCTTGGTGACTTTCGCGCCGCTGTACAGCTCGCCCGGCTTAACGCGCGACAGGGCGTCGATCTCGGCGGAGTGGCCGGCCAGGTTGCCGTTGACCACGGTGCCCGACAGGGTGTACTGCGCGCCTTCGGTGATATTCAGGGTGATATAGATACCCTTTTTGTCCGGCGTCAGGCTCACCTGGGTCGAGTCGATATTAAAGCGGGCATAGCCCCGGTCAAGGTAGAAGCTGCGCAGGGTCTCGAGATCGCCCGCCAGTTTCTGCTTCTGGTATTTACGATCGCCGACCACGTTCCACCACGGCACTTCATCGCGCAGCTGGAAGCGCGAAACCAGTTCGTCGGTGGTGAAGGCATGATTGCCGACAATGTTGATTTGCTGGATCTTGGCGGAAACGCCCTCGGTAAAGACCAGTTTTAAATCTACCCGGTTACGCGGCAGCGGCGTGACCACGGCTTTCACCGACGCGCTGTATTTACCGACGCTGTAGTAGAAATCCTCCAGCCCTTTCTCGATGTTGGAAATCGTGGTGCGGTCCAACGCCTCGCCGACGCGCACGCCGGAAGCCTCGAGATTCTGCTTGAGCATATCCTCCTTCACCGCCTTGTTGCCGGAGAAGGTGATACTGGCAATAGTGGGACGTTCCTTGACCTGAACGAGCAGTGTGTCTCCATCACGCAGCACCCGGACATCCTCGAAGTTCCCGGTGGCAAATAAGGCGCGGATAGTATTGCCGATATCTTCATCACTGGCCGTGTCTCCGACACGTACCGGCATACTGAGTAACGCCGCACCGACGGCGACCCGTTGCAGTCCTTCGAAATGAATGTCCTTCACTACGAACCCGTCTGCACCGTATACGGTGGCGCTGCTAAGAAGCAGCGACGCTATGAGCAACTTTTTCATCGCCATCGTGGTTATGCGTTCTTCCTAACATAATCCCCGGCGCTAGAGCCGGGAGAAATCATTGAAAAGAGCAAGGCCCATTAACAGCACCAGCAAAATCGAGCCGATACGATAACTGAAATCCTGCACTCGTTCGGAAACCGGCCCCCCCTTAAGCTTTTCTATCGCCAGGAAGAGCAAGTGACCACCATCTAACACCGGTAACGGGAACAGGTTGATGATACCCAGGTTGACGCTGATAAGCGCCAGGAACATCAGGTAGTAGATCAAACCATATTCCGCTGACATCCCCGCGCCTTGGGCTATTGATATCGGCCCGCTCAGGTTGTTCAGCTTAACATCTCCCGTGACCAGTTTGCCTAGCATACTGACCGTCAATTTCATCAGTTGCCAGGTTTTTTCGCCAGCCTGATAAAACGCGGGAAACAGGCCGTACTGGCGTATCGTTTTGTATTCCTCGGGCAGGGGCGTCACTTTCGGCACCACGCCCGCGAAGCCTTCCACTTCGCCTTTACCTACCGACTTCTCGTCGGGCACCAACGTCACCGGCAGGCTTTCACCCTGTCGGTCGATTTCCAGGGCCAGCGGCTTGCCGGGATTATCCCGCACCCGCATGACGAAATTCTGCCAGCGGCCGATAGGCTGACCATCGACTTTAACGATCCTGTCGCCCGCTTGCAAACCGGCTTTTGCCGCCGCCGATGCATTTTGCACCTCGGCGAGCACCGGTTCTATCTGCGGACCCCGGGGAATAATCCCCAACGCGATGATAGGATCCTGCTTATCCGGTTCAAAATCCCACCCGCGCAGATCGAGTATCTTCCGTTCGATATGGGAAGACCCGAAAGGCGCCACCCCGACGCTGGTCTGGCCGTCGCCAATCTTGCCGATAAGCTCCAGCCGCACCGAATCCCAGTCAGGCGTTTCGATACCGTCAACCGACTTTAGTTCCATGCCGGGCGAAATATCGGCCTGCGCGACGATAGAATTGGGGGTAACCTCACCGATTACCGGACGAAAACTCGGCACGCCGATCAAAAATACCAGCCAGTAGGCAAACACCGCAAAAATAAAGTTGGCGATGGGGCCGGCGCTGATAATGGCGGCGCGCTGCCAAACCTTCTTGTGGTTAAACGCTTCATGCCGGCGTTCGGGGGCGACGGTATCCACCCGTTCGTCCAGCATTTTCACATAGCCCCCCAAGGGGATGGCCGCGATAACATACTCGGTGCCGCGCTTATCCCGATGACGCCACAGCGCGCGGCCGAATCCGATGGAGAATCGCTCCACCGTAACACCGCACCGGCGGGCCACCCAGAAGTGACCGAACTCGTGCACGGTGATCAATATACCCAACGCAACGATAAATGCGGCGAGACTCCAGAGAAAGTGCAACATGATAACTCCTGGCCCCTCGATTAAATAGCTCTAAAAATCAGCAGCATTAAACAGGCGAAAACCGGCACCGCGGCGGTCAGGCTATCGATGCGGTCCAAGATGCCGCCGTGCCCCGGAATCAGGTGCCCGCTGTCCTTGATACCGGCCTCGCGTTTAAACATGCTTTCCGTTAAATCGCCCAGCACCGACGCCAGGGCGGCAATCACCGAGCACAGCAGCAGGCTGAGCGGCAGCGCGTCCAGCGGGGCGTATTTGCCGAACAGCCAGGAAATGACGGCCGAGGTCACCAGCCCGCCCGCCAGGCCTTCCCAGGTCTTGCCGGGAGAGACCTTCGGCGCCAGCTTATGCTTGCCCAGCGCGCGCCCGAAAATATAGGCGCCCGAGTCGGCCCCCCACACCAGCAGCATCACATACAGCAGCCACCAGGCGCCGGTAAAATGATTCACCGCGTAGTGGTACTGGCGCAGGGTGAGCATGCCCCAAAAAAAAGGCATGATGGTCAGGACGCCGAACACGAGCCGCAGCGCGCATGAATGGCGCCAGAACGCGGCGGAGCGCGGATAGAACAGCACCAGCACCAAGGCCGCGGCCCACCACGCCAGAGAGGCTCCCAGCGCGTATTTCACCATGGTGGCGGTGACGAACGGATGGTAATCCGGAATAGTGAACATCATTAACGCCAGCAGCAGCCCGCACAGAATAGCCAGCCAGATGCGCTGGCTTCGGGTCGCCAGGCCGGCAAGCTGCCCCCATTCCCACGCCGCCAGCATGCAGACAACGAGCGTAACCAGCGCAAACCCCAGCGGGGGCAGTAAAAAGATCGCGGCGATAACAACAGGTATCAGAATAAAGGCAGTGATCAAGCGAGACTTCAGCAAAAATCCCCCCTAGGACGCGTTGGCATCATTAGGCGTAGTTCCTCCGAAGCGCCGCTCACGTTGAGCAAAAGCATTCAGCGCACCTTCAAAAACGTCTTCGTCAAAATCCGGCCACAGCACATCGGTAAAATAGAGTTCGGCATAGGCTATCTGCCATAATAAAAAATTACTGATGCGATGTTCTCCGCCGGTGCGAATTACCAAATCCACCGGCGCGAGTTCATTGAGGCAGACATGCCGGCACAGGGCGTCCTCATCTATCTGGTCGGGACGCAATATCCCTTCCTGCACTTCTTCGGCCAGTCGCTTCACGCCCTGAATAATATCCCAACGGCCGCCATAATTCGCGGCAATATTGAGGGTTAAGCCAGTGTTATTTTGCGTCAGGGCCTCTGAGCGGCGGATTCGCTCCTGCAAACGCAGGCCGAAACGGCTAGTATCGCCGATAATACGTAAACGAACGTTATGTTTATGCAGGCTTTTTACTTCGCTGTCCAATGCCCTGACGAATAATTCCATCAATGCGGACACCTCCTGCGTCGGCCGGTTCCAATTTTCGCTGCTGAAGGCATAGAGCGTCAGAGCATCAAAATGATGGCTGACGGCAAAACTGACCGCGCGACGGACTGACTTCACCCCCGCTTTATGCCCGAAGATGCGTAATCTTCCCCGGCTTTTCGCCCAACGTCCGTTGCCATCCATGATGATGGCCACGTGACGGGGAGTGGATGATGACAGAATAGTAGCCTCGTGCTGATTTTCGGACGACATAACGCTTACGTATTTCCTCAATAAGAATACAACCGTCTTTCCGGAACAGTAGGCCCCGAATGCGCAAAAAAGCCGTGTACTCACACGGCTCACTCCGGATTTCTTATGGCCAGCCATCATCCTGGAGACAATTGGCGCTGACTATATCATTTCAGCAGCGGCGGAACAAATCAGGCCGCGACCGACGCAACGACCCGCGCCGGCTGATTTTACTGCATAAAAGCGGCCATTTCGCGCTCCGCCACGCTTCTGGCCTCGGCGTCAATCGCCACGACGTCGTCCACGCTCTCCGGTTCCGGCAATACCATCCGTTCAAGCGTAGCGCGCACCAGGGGGGCGATGGCGGTAAAGCGCACCCGCCCCTGCAAAAACGCCGCCACGGCTATTTCGTTGGCGGCATTCAGCGTCGTGGTGGCCGCCTGGCCGCGTTCGCAGGCGTCTATCGCCAATTGCAGGCACGGGTAGCGCGCTTCATCGGCCCGCTCGAAGGTCAGCCCGCCGATGCGGTAGAAATCGAGCGCCTCGACCCCGGCCGCCACCCGCTCGGGATAGGCCATCGCGTGGGCGATGGGGGTGCGCATATCCGGCGAACCCAACTGCGCCAGCACGCTGCCGTCGCGATAACGCACCATGGAATGAATCACCGACTGCGGATGCACAATCACTTCCATTTGCGCCGCCGAGGCGTTGAATAACCACCGCGCCTCGATATACTCCAGTCCTTTGTTCATCATCGTCGCCGAATCAACGGAGATTTTGCGCCCCATCGACCAATTGGGGTGGGCGCAGGCCTGATCCGGCGTCATGGCGTCCAGTTCAGACAGGGCCGTGGTGCGAAACGGGCCGCCGGAACCGGTGAGGATGATGCTCGACACGCCATGCGCCTCCAGGGAAGCGTACCCTAACTGACGCTGAAATGGTTCGGGTAAACTCTGAAAAATCGCATTATGTTCGCTGTCCACCGGTAATAGTTGCGCTTTGCTCTGGCGAACCTCGTTTATAAACAGCCTGCCGCAGGTCACCAGCGCCTCTTTATTGGCCAGCAGCACGGATTTACCGGCGCGGATTGCCGCCAGGGTCGACGGCAGCCCCGCGGCGCCCACGATGGCGGCCATCACCAGATCGACCCCGTCGAGAGCCGCCAGTTCGCAGGCGGCCCGCGGCCCCGCCATGACCTCGGTGGCGCTCCCCGCCTCATGCAGGAGGCGTTTGAGCTCACGCGCCGACGCCTCGTCGGCCATACAGGCATACGCGGGACGAAAAGCCAGGCATTGTCGGGCCATGACGGCGCTGTTTCGTCCGGCCACCAGGGCGCGCACGGCGAACTTTTCCGGATTTTGCTGAACAACGGCCAGTGTGCTGGTTCCAACCGAACCAGTGGAGCCGAGAATCGTCAAATTTCTCATGAGGTACTCTGGACAACCGCGTGTTAAAAATAAAGAAGGCACAGTAGTCTGGAACGTTGCGCAACATTTGTCTATGACGTTGCCGACAAAAAAAACCGCGGCGGACAAACAATATAATTGATTGGCCGCCGCGGCGTGTTTGACGGGCCGGCGCGCTGCCGGCCCCTGCAGGCCGGCATGACGTCAGCGTAGCGCCGTTAGCTTAGATTTCCATTAACTCGGCTTCTTTGTCGGCCAGGGCGCTGTCGACCTTCTTGATAAAGGCATCGGTCAGCTTCTGGATATCATCCTGCGAACGGCGATCCTCGTCTTCGCTGATTTCTTTATCCTTGAGCATGGCTTTGACTTTATCGTTGGCGTCGCGGCGCACGTTGCGCACCGATACCCTGCCCTGCTCGGCCTCGGCGCGCACGATCTTGATCAGATCACGGCGGCGTTCCTCGGTCAGCGGCGGCAGCGGAACGCGGATCACGGTGCCGGCGGACGAGGGATTCAGGCCCAGGTCGGAGGCCATGATGGCTTTTTCCACCGCGGCGCTCAGGGAGCGATCGAATACGGTAATGGCCAAAGTGCGTGAATCTTCGGCCACCACGTTCGCCAGCTGGCGCAGCGGCGTGGACGTACCGTAATATTCGATCTGAATACCATCAAGCAGGCTCGGAGACGCTCGGCCGGTACGGATTTTGCCGATGTGGTTTTTGAATGCTTCTACGCATTTTTCCATGCGTTGCTCTGCATCTTTGCGGATTTCATTAATCACGTTGCGAACCCTTGGAAACTGGTTATCCGGGCGGGCTTAAGCTTACGTCAAGCCCGTGATAGTCTGACCAGCCGCAGCCAGTCGTGTCTATTATTGCCGTAAAATCGGCATGATACTGTAACCTGGCGAACAAATGCTACTTGGTAATGAGCGTGCCTTCCTTCTCGCCCATCACCACCCGCCGCAGCGCGCCGGGTTTGTTCATATTGAATACCCTGATGGGAATATTATGATCCCGCGCCAGGGTAAACGCCGCCAAATCCATCACTTTCAGCTCCTGCTCCAGGACGTCCTGGTAGCTGAGCTGTTCATACAGTGTAGCATCAGGGTTTTTCACCGGATCGGCGGAAAATACGCCGTCCACCTTGGTGGCTTTCAGCACCACGTCGGCTTCGATCTCAATGCCGCGCAGGCAGGCGGCGGAGTCGGTGGTGAAGAAAGGATTGCCGGTACCGGCGGAGAAGATGACCACGCGGTTGTTGCGCAGCAGGCTGATGGCCTCGGCCCAGCTGTAGTTATCGCACACGCCGTTAAGCGGAATGGCCGACATCAGCCTGGCGTTGACATAGGCGCGATGCAGCGCGTCGCGCATCGCCAGCCCGTTCATTACCGTCGCCAGCATGCCCATATGATCGCCGACCACGCGATTCATCCCCGCCTGGGCCAGTCCCGCGCCGCGAAACAGATTGCCGCCGCCTATCACCACGCCGACCTGGATGCCCAGCTCGACCAGCTCCTTCACTTCCTGGGCCATGCGATCCAGGACGCTAGCGTCGATACCAAAACCTTCTGCGCCTTGCAGGGCTTCACCGCTCAATTTAAGCAGGATACGCTGGTATACGGGTTTTGCATTGGTTGCCATTTGTTCTGTTCCTAAGCAGCGATAACGAGATGGGCGGATCCGACTGCTGGACCGCGCGTTGCAGTTTTTATGCGGCAAAAGTCCCCTGACTTTATTTCAGCTCATAAAAAGGAACCGCCTGATGGCGGTTCCGGAGTTCTAATTTAAGACTGTTTGCTCATGGCGGCAACTTCGGCGGCGAAGTCGACTTCCGCTTTTTCGATGCCTTCACCCACTTCAAAACGGATGAAGTCGGCAACAGTGGCTTTATGCTCTTCGAGCAACTGGCCCACGGTCTTGCTCGGATCCATCACGAAATGCTGGCCGGTCAGGGAGATTTCGCCGGTAAACTTACGCATGCGGCCTTCAACCATTTTCTCGGCGATTTCACGCGGCTTGCCGGACTGCATGGCGATATCCAGCTGGATCTGGTGCTCACGGGCCACCACGTCCGCCGGTACGTCTTCGGCATGGACATATTCAGGCTTGCTGGCGGCGATATGCATGGCAATATGCTTGACCAGTTCTTCGTCGGCGCCGGTAGCGGCCACCATAACGCCGATACGCGCGCCGTGCAGGTAAGAACCCAGCACGTCGCCCGCCAATGCGGCTACGCGGCGGATATTGATGTTTTCGCCGATCTTGGCAACCATCGCGGCGCGCTGATCTTCAAATTTGGCTTTCAGCGTCTCGATATCCGTGATGCGTTCGGCCAGGGCCGCGCTGATCACTTCGTCGCCGAAGGCTTTGAATCCGCCGTCTTTGGCCACGAAATCGGTTTCACAGTTCAGCTCGACGATAACGCCGTATTTGCCGTCGGCGGCGATTTTAGTCAGGATGATGCCTTCGGCGGCAACGCGGCCCGCTTTCTTGGCGGCCTTGGCCTGACCGGATTTACGCATATTGTCGATAGCCAGCTCGATATCGCCTTGAGCTTCAACCAGCGCTTTTTTACATTCCATCATGCCTGCGCCAGTGCGTTCACGCAGTTCTTTCACCAGGGCGGCGGTAATATCAGCCATTATTTTTTCCTCGTTATCCCATGAGGGGGATAGGTAAAAAAGAGGGCCTGAAGCCAGGCCCTCTAACCAACATAGTTAAAACTTGGTTAATAAGGGCTCAATGAAGAGCATGCCTTATTACTCAGTTTCTACAAAGCTTTCTTCGGCCTGTTCAACCAGGTCCTGAGAGCGGCCTTCGCGAACGGCGGTGGCAACGGCGGTCAGGTACAGGTTGATGGCGCGGATGGCGTCATCGTTACCCGGAATGATGAAGTCCACGCCGTCCGGATCGGAGTTGGTATCAACGATAGAGAACACCGGGATGCCCAGGTTGTTCGCTTCTTTGATAGCGATGTGCTCGTGCTCGGCATCGATAACAAACAGCGCGTCAGGCAGGCCGCCCATATCCTTGATCCCGCCCAGGCTGTTTTCCAGCTTGGCCAGTTCGCGAGTGCGCATCAGCGCCTCTTTTTTGGTCAGCTTTTCGAACGTGCCGTCCTGGGACTGGGTTTCCAGATCCTTCAAACGCTTGATGGACTGACGAACCGTTTTCCAGTTGGTCAACATCCCGCCTAACCAGCGATGATTCACGAAGAACTGATCGCAGCTGTTGGCAGCTTCTTTTACCGCTTCACTTGCCGCGCGCTTGGTGCCGACAAACAGAATTTTACCCTTGCGGGAGGCAATTTTGTTCAATTCGGCCAGGGCGTCGTTGAACATCGGTACCGTCTGCTCAAGGTTGATGATGTGTACTTTATTACGCGCACCGAAGATGAAAGGCTTCATTTTCGGATTCCAGTAACGGGTCTGGTGACCGAAATGTACACCCGCTTTGAGCATGTCACGCATGGAAACAGTAGCCATGATTAAACCTCTTGTTAAAGTTTGGGGTTATGCCTCCACGTGTCCCATACGACCGACCCCGCCTTACTGGCCAAGGCACCCCGGCGCATGTGCCGACACGTGTGTGTAATTACACAATTGAGTTTAGTTGATCTGAACGGCGCATAGGACCAAAATACTCTACGCCGATCGTCGGCGCGCTTTATACCATAATCCGCGCCCGGACTCCACTCTTTGTTCAGTCACGGCACCGGCACCAAATGATAATTTGGCAGTCTTATGGCTGGACTGGTAACATTATCCTCTACTTAAGCTTAATCATAATTTGTCGACTTTCACGCCGACTGTGGATCTATTCATGGCCATTCCAATTAAAAATTCCGATGATATCGCCAAAATGCGCGTTGCCGGCCGGCTTGCCGCTGAAGTGCTGGAAATAATCGAGCCCTATGTTGTCCCGGGCGTCAGCACCGGCGAGCTCGATCGCCTGTGCCATGAGCATATCACCGTTCATCAGCACGCCATTTCCGCCAGCCTCGGCTATCACGGTTACCCGAAGTCGGTCTGCATTTCGGTTAACGAAGTCGTGTGCCACGGCATTCCCTCGGATGAAAAAATACTTAAGGACGGCGATATCATCAATATCGACGTGACGGTCATTAAAGATGGCTTCCACGGCGACACATCGAAAATGTTTATCGTCGGCAAGCCGACCATCCTCGGCGAGCGCCTGTGCCGCATCACCAAGGAGAGCCTGTACCTGGCCATCAATATGGTGAAGCCCGGCATTCGCCTGCGCACGCTGGGCAAGGCCATCCAGCAGTTTGTCGAGGCGGAAAATTTTTCCGTGGTGCGCGAATATTGCGGGCACGGCATCGGCGAGGGTTTTCACGAAGAGCCGCAGGTCCTGCACTACGATGCCGATGACGGCGGCGTGATACTGCAGCCGGGCATGGCGTTTACCATCGAACCCATGGTCAACGCCGGCGACTACCGCATCCGCACCATGAAGGACGGCTGGACGGTAAAGACCAAGGATCGCAGCTTGTCGGCGCAATACGAACATACTATTGTGGTCACCGATAGCGGTTGTGAAATCATGACCCTGCGCAGCGACGATACGCTGCCGACGGTCATTACGCACGCGGCCTGATTGTTAACCGCGCGGCGCCCGCCCGCCGGCGGCGTCCCGCGCGCCATGTCTTCTCCTCCCGCGGGTAGTCCGGGGCCGATGTGCCCCGCCCCGGACCTACCGGCTTTACCATGGGTCTCCTATGCCGGATAAAATCCTGCTGTACGCCGACAAGCCCGCCGCCACCGCCGTCCTGCCGGCCAAGCCCGCCTCGCCGCTGACCTGGCCGGACGACGCCTTGAACCGCACTTTTCTCAAAAGCCGGCTGGATGATTTCCAGACCTGGCTGGCCGAGGCGTTTAACGCCGGGGTGTCGGCGGAGACGCTGATCGACGCGCGGGCGCTGTATATCGATCAGCTGCTGCGCCAGCTGTGGCGGTTGTACGGCTTCGGCGCGGCGCCGGAAACGGCGCTGGTGGCGGTAGGCGGCTATGGCCGCGCGGAGCTGCATCCCTTATCGGATATCGACGTGCTGGTGCTGAGCCAGGATCCGCTTTCGGCCACGCAGGCCCATGCCGTCAGCGAGTTGCTGACGCTGCTGTGGGATTTAAAACTGGAAGTCGGCCATAGCGTGCGCACCCTGGAGCAATGCCTGCAGGAAGGGCTGGCGGACCTGACCGTCGCCACCAATTTGATCGAGTCGCGGCTGATCTGCGGCGATGTGGCGTTATTCCTGAAATTGCAAAAGAGCATTTTCAGCGAGGAATTCTGGCCTTCCCGTGAATTTTTCCCGGCCAAGCTGGCGGAGCAGGAAGAGCGGCACCAGCGCTACCACGGCACCAGCTATAACCTGGAGCCGGATATCAAAAGCAGCCCGGGCGGCCTGCGGGATATCCATACCCTGCTTTGGGTGGCCCATCGTCATTTCGGCGCCACGTCGCTGGATGAAATGGTCGGCTTCGGTTTTCTTACCCAGGCCGAGCGCGATGAACTTATCGAATGCCAGAGTTTTCTCTGGCGCATCCGTTTCGCGCTGCACCTGGTGCTGAACCGGTACGATAACCGGCTGCTGTTCGACCGCCAGCAAAGCGTGGCGCAAATCCTGCACTACGGCGGCGAGGGCAATCTGCCGGTCGAACGGATGATGAAGGATTTTTTCCGCGTCACCCGCCGCATCGGCGAGCTGAACCAGATGCTGCTGCAGCTGTTCGACGAGGCCATCCTGGCCCTGGGGCCGGACGATAAACCCCAGCCGCTGGACGCCGACTTCCAGCTGCGCGGCAGCCTTATCGACCTGCGCGACGAAACGCTGTTCGCGCGCGAGCCGGAAGCCATACTGCGCATGTTCTACCAGATGGTGGTGCACCAGAAGATCACCGGCATCTATTCCGCCACGCTGCGCCAGCTGCGCTACGCCCGCCGTCATCTGGCCGAACCCTTGTGCAACAACCCCAAGGCGCGGCAGTTGTTCCTGGCCATCCTGCGCCATCCCGGCGCGGTGCGGCACGCCTTGCTGCCCATGCACCGTCATAGCGTGCTTTGGGCTTATATGCCGCAGTGGAGCAATATCGTCGGGCAGATGCAGTTCGACCTGTTCCATGCCTATACGGTGGATGAGCACACCATCCGCGTCTTGATGAAGCTTGAAAGTTTCGCCGACGAAAAAGTGCGTCCGCAGCATCCGTTATGCGTCGAGCTGTTCCCGCGCCTGGCGCACCAGCATCTGCTGCTGCTGGCGGCGCTGTTCCATGATATCGCCAAGGGGCGCGGCGGCGATCATTCCCAGTTGGGGGCGAAAGACGCGCTGGAATTTGCCGAGCTGCACGGCCTGCACGCCCGCGAAGCCCAACTGGTCTCCTGGCTGGTGCGTTATCATCTGGTCATGTCGGTCACGGCGCAACGGCGGGATATCCAGGATCCGGACGTACTGCGGGAATTCGCCGCCGAGGTGCAAACCGAAAACCGGCTGCATTACCTGCTGTGCCTGACGGTGGCGGATATCTGCGCCACCAATGAAACCCTCTGGAACAGCTGGAAGCAGAGCCTGCTGCGCGAGCTGTTTTTCGCCACCGAAAAACTCCTGCGCCGCGGTATGCAAAGCGCGCCGGATATGCGCGCCCGGATCCGCCACCACCGGATGCAGGCGCTGTCGCTGCTGCGAATGGAGAACATCGACGAAGAAGCGCTGCACGCCATTTGGAGCCGTTGCCGCGCGGATTATTTTCTGCGCCACTCGCCGAATCAGCTGGCGTGGCACGCCCGCCATCTGCTGCGCCACCGGTCCAATGAGCCGCTGGTACTGATAAGCCCGCAGGCCACCCGCGGCGGCACCGAAATTTTCATCTGGAACCAGGACCGTCCCTATTTGTTCGCCGCCGTGACCGGCGAGCTGGACCGGCGCAACCTGAGCGTGCATGACGCGCAGATCTTTACCAACCGCGACGGCATGGCCATGGATACCTTTGTGGTATTGGAGCCGGACGGCAGCCCCCTGGCGCCGGATCGCCATCAGGTTATCGGCCAGGCGCTGCTGCAAACGCTGCAGCCGGGCAAGTATCAGCATCCGCGCGTGCGCCGTCCTTCGCCGAAGCTGCGGCATTTTAATGTCGCCACCTCGGTGGTGTTCCTGCCGACCCATTCCGACAGGCGCAGCTATCTGGAACTGACGGCATTGGATCAGCCGGGCCTGCTGGCCCGCGTCAGCGAGGTGTTCGTCGATATGGGCGTGTCGCTGCACGGCGCCAGGATTTCCACCATCGGCGAACGGGTTGAGGACTTATTTATCCTGGCGGGCAGCGATCGGCGCGCATTAAGTCCGGAAATACAGCAGGAACTGGAACGGCGCTTGACAGAGGCGCTCAATCCAAACGATAAAATATGATACAACGGGTGCGTGCGCGGACGGCAGGTCCGCTGCGCCCATTTATCCATTTGACAAGAGACGGGACTGAGACAGGATGCAGCAATTACAACAGATCATTGAAAACGCCTTCGAGCGCCGCGCGGACATTACGCCGGCCACGGCCGACAGCGTCACCATCGACGCCGTCCAGCGCGTTATCAGCCAATTGGACAGCGGCGCACTGCGCGTGGCGGAAAAAATCAACGGCGAATGGATCACTCATCAATGGCTGAAAAAAGCGGTATTGCTGTCTTTTCGCATCAGCGATAACCAGGTTATGGAAGGGGCGGAAACGCGCTACTTCGATAAAGTGCCGATGAAATTCGCCCAATACGACGCCGCCCGTTTCCAGCGCGAAGGTTTTCGCGTCGTGCCCCCCGCCAGCGTGCGCCAGGGCGCGTTTATCGCCCGCAATACCGTGCTGATGCCTTCGTATGTGAATATCGGCGCCTACGTGGATGAAGGCACCATGGTGGATACCTGGGCGACGGTGGGGTCGTGCGCGCAGATTGGCAAGAACGTTCATCTCTCGGGTGGCGTCGGTATCGGCGGCGTGCTGGAGCCGCTACAGGCCAATCCCACTATTATCGAGGATAACTGTTTTATCGGCGCCCGTTCGGAAGTGGTGGAAGGCGTGATAGTCGAGGAGGGTTCGGTGATCTCCATGGGCGTGTTTATCGGCCAGAGCACCAAGATTTATGACCGTGAGACCGGCGAGGTGCACTATGGTCGCGTGCCGGCCGGTTCGGTGGTGGTTTCCGGCAATTTGCCCTCAAAGGACGGGAGTTATAGTTTGTATTGCGCGGTTATCGTCAAGAAAGTCGACGCCAAGACCCGCGGCAAGGTCGGTATCAATGAGCTGTTGCGTACGATAGACTAATATCTTTAGTGGCGAAAGCGTTAACCGCCCGGATATCTGGCTGCAATCTTAGCCGTTAATCACATTTTATGGCGCCCGCGGGCGTCATAATCATCCCGGAACCCCGGCATTACATACCAGAGGTAGCGCTATGTACGATAATCTTAAAAGCCTTGGCGTTAATCATCCGGACGATATCGACAGATACAGCCTGCGTCAGGAAGCCAATAACGATATTTTGAAAATTTATTTTCGGCGGGATAAAGGCGAATTTTTTGCCAAGAGCGTTAAATTTAAATATCCGCGCCAGCGTAAAACCGTGGTTTCCGATAACGTCGCCGAGGGCTATCGCGAAATTAACGAAATCAGCCCTAACCTGCGTTATGTGATTGACGAGCTGGATCAGCTTTGTCTGCGCGATCAGACCGAGGTGGATTTGAAACATAAGATTTTGGAAGATCTGCGCCATCTGGACAGCGTGGTGTCCAATAAGATCGCCGAGATCGAGGCCGATCTGGAAAAGCTGACCCGCAATAAGCCATAATCCCGCCGGCACGTCCGCCCTTCAACACGTTTGTGTTGAGTTCGGCGTTGGCGGGCCTAGCATGCCATGGGGCCTCGGTCGGGCGGGAAAAGCACGCCCGATTCGACCCCATTGGCACGCTCTCCCTTGAACACGTCTGCGTTAAGTTCGGCGTTGGCGGGCATACCGCGCCATGGGGCCTCGGTCGGGCGGGAACACCACGCCCGATTCGACCCCATCGGCACGCTCTCCCTTGAACACGTTTGCGTTGAGTTCGGCGTTGGCGGGCATACCGTGCCATGGGGCCTCGGTCGGGCGGGAACACCACGCCCGATTCGACCCCATCGGCACGCTCTCCCTTGAACACGTCTGCGTTGAGTTCGGCGTTGGCGGGCATACCGTGCCATGGGGCGCTCGGTCGGGCGGGAACACCACGCCCGATTCGACCCCATCGGCACGCTCTCCCTTGAACACGTCTGCGTTGAGTTCGGCGTTGGCGGGCATACCGTGCCATGGGGCGCTCGGTCGGGCGGGAACACCACGCCCGATTCGACCCCATTGGCACTCCCTCCCTTGAACACGGCTGCGTTGAGATCAGTGTTGGCGGGCCTGGCATGCCATGGGGCGCTCGGTCGGGCGGGAACACCACGCCCGATTCGACCCCATTGGCACGCTTTCCCTTGAACACGACTGCGTTGAGATCAGTGTTGGCGGGCCTGGCATGCCATGGGGCCTCGGTCGGGCGGGAAAAGCACGCCCGATTCGACCCCATTGGCACGCTCTCCCTTGAACACGTCTGCGTTGAGTTCGGCGTTGGCGGGTATAGCGCGCCGGGGCTTGACGTTAACTTTTGATCAGTTCGGCCCATTTTTTGACCCAGGGGCCGGAGATCACCTCCGGTTCAGGGTGCGCCAGCGCATCGATTTCCAACAGCTCACCCACCCTGACCGCGCCCTGCTCCTGCAACAGCGCGTCAAAGGTATGCCCGGCGCCGCAGAAATTGTCATAGCTGCTGTCGCCCAGGGCAATCAGGCCATACCGCAGTTCCGGCTGGTAGCCGACATGATCCTTTACCGCCTGGAACAGCGGCGCGATGGAGTCCGGGAAATTGCCCTGCCCGGTGGTGGAGGTCACGATCAGCACATGATGTTGCCGATAATATTGCCAGGACTCCAGCGTGCCCTCGTCAAATAATTTTACCTCGTGGCCCGCCTCGGCCAGGAGGGTTTCCGCTTCTTCGGCGACCAATAAGGCATTACCGTAGACTGTCCCGACAAAAATACCCACTTGGGCCATGCTTTGACTCCCTTTCATTCCGTCAGCGTAGAAGATGCCATATCCTGACCCGATGCCCCGGGAAACTCAACCCTTTCATAGTCAGGGATAATACCGGTCCAGCCGAACCGTACCATCAGATCCTGCCAGGTCTGGTCCCAGCCGGCGTTGATTTTTAACGGTTTCCCGGTGACCGGATGGGTTAACTCCAGGCAGCTGGCGTGCAGCATTAACCGCGCGCAGTCAAAGGTGCGGGCAAATCCGCGATTCTGGCGTAAATCACCGTGGGTGGAATCGCCGATCAAGGGATGGTGCAAATGGGACATATGGCGGCGCAGCTGATGTTTGCGCCCGGTTTGCGGCAGCAGTTCCATCAGGCTGTAGCGGGACGTGGGATAGCGGCCGATAGCCACCGGCATTTCTACCTGCGCCAGCGTCCGGTAATGGCTTATCGCCTGCTGCGGCGCCTTGTCCGGCTGGGCGAATTTGTCGGCTATCTTGTCCAGTTCCTGGGTCAGGGCATAATCGATCACGCCGTCGCCTTCCATATAACCGCGCGCCACCGCATGGTAGGTTTTCCTGATCCCGTGCTGTTCGAACTGTTCGGATAAGCTGCGCGCCACGTCACTGGACAGCGCCAGCAACAGCACGCCGGACGTGGGGCGGTCCAGGCGATGGACGGTAAAGACATGCTGTCCCAGCATGTCGCGCACCGTTTGCATCACGACTATTTTTTCCTTGCGGTCCAGCCAGCTGCGGTGTACCAACCACCCTGCCGGCTTATTGACCGCCACGATATATTCGTCCTGGTAACAGATCTCAATCATGCTGAATTTTCGGCGCCTGCGTAGGGGGATCCTGGGGGGAATCGATATTAAGTAAGTCGTCCAGCCGCTGTAGCTGGGTAAGCAATCCGGCGGCGTGCGCAAACGCTTCCTCAAAATAGGGCGTGATGGCGAAGCGCCGCGGTAGTGCCGCCTGCTGATCGAGCAAGGCGTGCATACGCGGCAGCAGGATCCACTGCAGCCACTCTTCGGGGCGCATGGTATCGATACAAAACGGCTCCCGGCTTTCAAACGCCTCGCGCGCCGGCGGCTGCGGCTGCCATATTGACAATGAACGCATCGCCTGCTCAACGGCAAACAGCCGCTGGCGAACCTGTTGGTGGAAATCCATCGTATGCTCCCCGTAAAGGACTGCTGCGCCTGATCTGACAAAGCGGCAAAGCATAGCACTTAACTTTGTCCGGTACTAATTATGACATATAAAGTTAGCCTGATAATTACAGCTGCTGGCACCGGCGACCGCGACCGTCTGTAACAATGCGTGGAATAGCCCGAACGCTAAGCGAGGAGATAATCCTGAAAGGCGATACCAGGCGCCATTCAGGATTTTTAAGCATCTTACCCCTCTTAACTTGCGCCCAGCGGGCACGGTTTGATTACCTGCATCCGCTTTTAACCGTCTCGGCTTTGCCCGTATCGCAACCCTATCCTTCTCTATCGGGCTACATATTCATTTGGCAATATTATTGTCAAAATCCAGCTTCATTACATTTTTTGTGCAAAAAATCAATCATTTGCGTATCACCCGTCAGACTGGCGATATACAGAGCCGTTTTCCCGGTTAATTGTGTCGAATCAATTAAAGAGTGATCTTGTTTAACGTAGTTTTCAACCTGATCGAACCGTCCACTTTCCACTGCCAGGAAAAAAGCCGTTTTCAAAGGTAAAGCAGTTTCATCGGTATTGGACTTAATCTTCTCGAACAATTTAACAACGATACTACCCAAATCATTACTAGCAGCCATCATTAACGCATTTACGCCTGATGCATCTTCTAAATTGAAATTGATTTTTTTCTCATTTAACAAAAGTTCTATTATCTCGGTTGCTCCCACTTCAATTGCATATAATAACGATGTTTTGCCGGTATCTGTTTGCATATTCAAATTTAGCTTACCGCTATCAATAAACATCTTGAAAATTTTAATGTCATTCGCTTCGATCGCTATGAATTGAGCTGGAAATGAAGGTCTTTCGGCGCCCAAACTTATCATTTCATTCACATCAAAATTGTTTTTTAAAAGAAATTCAATTATATCGTAACGTTTTTGGGTTAGAGCCATCAAAATACCCATTGGAACTCCATCTTGATCTTTTGAATAAAAATCTGGTTTGTAATCAACAATCAACTTCACTAAATCTAAATCGTCCATATAAATTGAATTTACCAAAGCATCCCACCCATCTCTATCCTTAAAATGAACAGAGGCGTTATTCTCAAGTAAAATTTTAGCCATGTCATAATATTTAGCTGCAATGGCAATTAATAAAGCGGTTTTTCCATTTAGATCGGCATGATTGATATTAGCGCCATGGCTGAGTAATAATTTAACCATTTCTAAATTATTGCTGGCGACCGCGAAGGTCAACGGAGCATTTCCCTTCATGTTGACATGCTCGACGTCCGCGCTCGCGCTATGTTCCAGTAAAAGTTTAGCCATATTTATATCTTCGTTCTTTATAGCTATAAACAGCGCAGTTTCCCCATTATGCTTCTGAGGCATGAGTTTGGCGCCATATTTCAGTAAAACCTGCACCACTTCGAGGCGCTTCTTATTAACGGACGCAATTAAGGCTTGATCGAGGGCAAGAACTTCATTACCTTGATCGAGATTATTTGCCAATAAAAATTCAAATATCTCAACAGAGATATTATTTTCCAGAGCGTAAAACAAGGTTGTCTTACCATGAAGATCTTTGTAATTTATGTTATAAGTTTTCTTATTATTAGTTATTAATTTCTTAACCATCTCGGTATCATTATATGTCAAGGCATACATCACGAATTTGTTCATTGACTCGGCATAATCTTTTTCATTAAAAATATTATTATTTATACAAAACAATAAAGCCTTGTAACGTTTTTCGTTATCAATATTATTGGAAAAATCCTTAATATCTATTAACCATTCGGTGTCAAAAAAATAAGAAACTTTTTCCGTTAATGTATTATCAATAGCGAAATACAAAAGTTCAGAACTTTGCTTGCCACTTATTTTATTTTGTTGTAATAATTCAAGAGTAACAAGGCTACGAATATCTGAATTTTTATCTAAAAACCAAAATATATTGGCCGCTGACATTAAACTGAAGTCGGGAGTGCTAATTTCATTTTTTAATGTAGCTTGTCCAGAATCCACAAGCGCCGTGGCCAAGGCAATATAAATACCTTCAGCATTCGGCAACAAGTGATATTGGCCGGCTATATCACCTTCCTCTACAATCGCCCAATCATTTATTTTAAGGGAAATAACCTCTGGGCTGCCAAAGATGGCGCGATATCCTTCTACAGTCAAATAACATTGAGTACCGTCGATAACATGGTTAGCTTTTTTATTACTAATATTTACAAGCTGCTCATAAATACAATCACCATATTTTTTTATTAGCGCGGGCATCTGACAGTTATTATTAATCTCTATCAATAAACGTGGAAATAGTTCACTGATTTCTTCTTTCATATGCACGCCATGGAAAGGATCGCTGTCAGAGCTTGCCAGATTCCAGTTATGTTCTTTGTTTAGCATCAATTTATAAGCATTGACATAATGTATTTCCATAGCTACGGATATAGATTGGTGATTATTACTCACAAACCAGGAAATCACATCATTCGCTATCGTGTTTTTTTCATTTTCAAGTTTTTCAACCAACCCTGCACTTTTGATTAGATTAATTTTATGGCACGTCTGTTGGATTCTAATCAGTGAACCGGAAACACAATATTCAAGATCGCTGAGCGTATTTCTAACTTCATCTACTATCGTCTCGCATATTGGTTTCTTAAGGGATTTTAATTGCAGAAGCCAATTACTAAGCTCATGATATATATTATATTTAATCGAGGGATGTATCTCACTTGGGTCTGCCAATTTTTGAATGAATATATTTATAGACTTGCTTAAATGCTTATCAAATCCCATTATATCAATTATATCATCGAAATCATTCTTCACTTGAAGAATATATTTTGTTAAAAACATTTTTTCAAAAGACTCAATTTCCCCATGGACCTCTTTTGTATAAATAATTCTTATTTCTTTCTTGAGAAAATGATTATTATTTTTACCTTCTTCCATCAGTGAAGAAAGGGTATGATTTAAATTTTGTTGTACATTATTTATGGGCATAATCAGTTCTCATTATTATAAGATGAGCGAATCAGGTTGCCAGCGTACTGTTTTTTCTAGAAAAAACACAATTATAATGGCGGGCTTTATAAACAAAACATTCACTTGTTGATGTTTGGTTGATGCCGGCGGGTAAATTCAAATAAATAGATATCTAATAGATTTAATTATATTTAATTTCTTTTAACCGGCAGGAAAATCCAGGGGGCAACGCACGGCAAAATACTTTGCGTAATAGGCGGCGCGCCATCGAGTAGGCGGCGGGATTGCTCCTACCGTCCTCTCACGGCACCGTACTCACGGTTCCGTATACGGCGCTTCATTTACAGCGCTGGAACTCACTATACAACTCCAGCAGTGTTCACAGTCCTAAGCGCTCGAACACTTTCTTCGCTAACGCGTGGTTCATATGACTGGCCCCCGCGTTCTACCAGAGACCCCGTCGGATCGACGCCGATATTCACGCCCTTTCTTCACCTAGGCCTATTTTCATCAGCATCCTTGCCCGCTTGCTCGTCCTTTTCAAGTGCCGCCACAGCAGTAACGCAGTTTACGGCGAACCCAGCCATCCATTTCGTCCAGTATCCCTTTGACTTTGGTCAGCCGGCAGTAACTTATCCACCTTCGTAGCACCGGCGCAAGCCCGCCGATCACCGTTTTCAGCGCTTTTGAACAGTCGCCTGTCGTCAGGCTGCGGATTTTATCCTTCAGCCTTGCCACGCTGCTCGCGGCTATCTTCAGTTTTACCCGTTTGTGCCACGTCAGGCTATATCCCTGGAACTTGCGCTCTCAGGGCCCGGCCATCGCGCTTTTGTTTGGAATTACCGACAGATGGAGATGCTTTTACAGGTACCGGCTTATCGAGTTCATCGCCTTTTCCCCGCTTTGCGACTGCTCACGTATTATTACAGTCATCTGCGTAACGGCGGAACCGGCGCCCCTGCGCTCCAGCTCAAGGTCAAGGCCGGTCAATCGCAGGTTGCAGAGTAACGGCGATAACGGACTGCGCTGCGACATTCCCTCCCGTCGCTTTGTCGCCACCTTACCATTGACCAGGTCCGCTTCCAGGTACCGCCTGATGGGCTTGAGCAATCTGGCATCTTTGATTTTGCGGCTTCGTCTCGACATCATGATATTGTGGTTAACCCGGTCAAAGAATTTTTCCAGATCCCTATCCACCACGCAGCGCCGACCACTTCGCACTTAGGCCTGTGCTTGACGCACTGCCTGCCATGCGTTGAGTCCCGGCCTAAAGCCGTAGCTAAACTCGGAAAACGTAGGCTCATAGTAAGGGGTAAGGTGCTATTGGATGGCCTGCTGGATCAATCGGTCCACGGCCGTGGGGATACCCAGGACTCTGACTACGCCATTAGGTTTGGGGAGCTCGACCCGACGTATCGCCCGCGGTATAAAGCTACCGTCCAGCGGGGCCGCTTTGACCGTCGGCCAAAGCCGTTTCAGCCAGTCTTTGAGTTCCCCGAGGCCCAGGGTATTTACACCCGGCGCGCATTTGTTCTCAATCACCCGCTGACGGGCCAGCACCCGGTTGCTGCGGGTTATCACCGCTTCGATTGACAACGGTTGTTCCGCTTTCGTTTGCTCAGGTTGCGCCGTGCGCATTTCAGCATCCGCGTCAGGCTCTTGCAAATACTATGCGCTTCCTCCTGTCCGGGCCGCGGTATTCTGCGCTTGTGCCTCATCAATACGCATCGAAATAACCTGTCCTGATCACGGTTGTAAATGTTCAGCCCTTCACCATGCCGGTTTTGCACCGCTACTACGGGCCTCGGCTGACTTCTGTACGTTCATTCCGTCGCCTCTCAGCGCTCGGTAGTACCATGGCAAACGTATAGCTCTCCCCGGATGATGCGCGTGACCGCCCTGCTTATACCTCTCCACTGTATGTCACAGCGTTCTGTGCAAGTATTGGGGCTTTGATGATATTTGCCTCCTTATCCCGCTGTCTCGCCTAAACCGATCCCTGTTCGTTAGGCCAGCATGTTGCCTTCAGCTGCCTTCAGATCCCACCTCGCGGTGGGCACCCTTGCCGTTCAGCTAGCACGTCCCCCTCGCCGGGTGTGCAGAGGGCTTTCACCGCCAAGTCGCCCCTTAACCACCACGGTCAAGGGACAGCGCCTGTCAAGACGCTACGCGCCATGCCCGGCGCGCCAAAGAAAAGGGGGTACTGTATCGCTACAGTACCCCCGGTTCGTTTATAGCAATCCCGCTATTGTTGTGCTCCCTGCCTTCATCCATGATAAGCGTTATATTCACGATAACTTGGCAACACTCCTTGTCGGCAATCTCCATCCGTGAAAGCCGCCTACGTTCTCCAACGTATTTCCTGCAGGCATTCCCGCCCCGCCGGTACTCCCTGACCCGCGCACATTCTCCATCCTGGAGGTGTCCCGCTCATCATCCTGAATCGTCCGGGCCTCTTCATGAAGCCATCCCTGTTGCAGCCCGTCCTGGGCCCTTCCCTAATAGGCTGGCCCAATACCAACGGCGTTTGCCGCGTCCTGAACCGAATGGTAAGATCGCTTAATCGAACCGCTTATACAAGACGATCACTGTTAATAGCGAACATTGTTTACCACCGCACTGTTAATTCTGCTAATTAATTTATTGATTAATAGCGTTTAATTCCGCTTTCCAGTGATTAAAAAAACCTGAATTAATAGCTTTGTCTTACATGAAATGTAAGAGATCTCTCACATGCATTGTTGCAAAACCCGCTCGGTTTTTCATGTAACACAGGGATCGAGGCGGGATAAAAAGTCCTGCAGCGTCGGCGCCAGCACCGTATTTTTTTTCCGGCCGACTTCTTCGAGCAGGACTTCGCCGGTCAGGTTGGATAAAGACACCAGGCTGAGCTCGGAGTCGGTGGTGGCGATAAATACGCTGGGAGGGAGCTTAAGCCGCTTTTGCATCAGCAGGTGGCCGATGAGGTTTTCCTGGATGCGCACCCCGTCCGCCGCGCTCCAGACTTGCAGCAGCTCCAGGGGTTGGCCCTGGAAAGAGGCGGCCATATCGCCGGCAAGCTGGGTGCAATAAAAATCCCAGGCCGCCGGACGCAGCTGCATGTCCATCGCCCGCTCGACGCCGGCGAGGGTCAACGCCTCTTCCGGCTGGCGCGGTTGCCAGACTACCCGGCCGTCGTCCTCGCTTACCACGCAGGGAGAAGGAACGCCATACAGCGCCTGGCTGGCGGGCCCATGGCCGGTGAGAGACTGCCAGTGGCGCAGATAACGGCGGGTGAAATCCTGTAATGACTGTGACACTTGGTAATCCATATTCTCTCTCATCTTACGACTCTCTACGTTACACTAAGCGCATTGCACTACGGAACATGCCGGATACTCTATTATGTCCTTGAATGAAGAACGCCACACCCTGGATCATTTGACGCTGGGTAAACCCACCGCCTATCGCGACCGGTACGACGCCACGCTGCTGCAGGCGGTGCCGCGCGCGCTCAATCGCGAGCCGCTGGGCATCGACGCGCGGGCGCTGCCGTTTCACGGCGCCGATATCTGGACGCTTTATGAACTGTCGTGGCTCAACGATAAGGGCCTGCCCCAGGTCGCAATGGGTGAAGTCATCCTGAACGCGCAAAGCCTTAACCTGATTGAATCCAAAAGCTTTAAGCTCTATCTTAACAGTTTCAATCAAACCCGGTTTGCCGACTGGGCCACGGTGCGGGAAATATTAACCCGCGATCTCGCCCGGTGCGCCGTGGGCGAAGTGGGCGTTACGCTGTTCAGGCTCGGCGAGCTGACAAATCAGCCGGTTGCCGATTTTACCGGCGAGTGCATCGACGAGCAGGACATCGCCATCGATGACTACGCCTTCAACGCCGATTGGCTGAAGAATGCCGCCGCGGGCGCCCAGCCGGTCAGCGAAACCCTGGTCAGCCACGTGCTGAAATCCAACTGCCTGATTACCCACCAGCCCGACTGGGGGTCCGTCCAAATCAGCTACCGGGGCCCGCGTATCGATCGCGAAGCCCTGCTGCGTTATCTGGTATCGTTTCGCCAGCATAATGAATTTCACGAGCAATGCGTGGAGCGGATTTATACCGATCTGATGCGTTTTTGCCGGCCGGAGCGCTTAGCGGTGTACGCGCGCTATACCCGGCGCGGCGGCCTGGACATCAATCCCTGGCGGAGCAATACGGATTTTGTCCCGTCAAAAAGCCGCCTGGCGCGGCAATAATGCGCGCAAGCGCGCAACTCAGAGGCATTTTGGCGCGGACCGTTGGTAAAACCGCGCCGATATTATTATGGTTAACCTGACTAGAAAACAGCGAACGCGCCGCCATCGTGCGCTCCAGCGGCCGCGTCGACTGTCTGTTTGCATTTTGTGCCGAGTCGCACACAAGGAGTTATATTGATTACGCATATCAGCCCCCTTGGCTCAATGGATTTATTGTCACAACTCGAAGTCGATATGCTCAAGCGTACCGCCAGCAGCGATCTTTACCGCTTATTCCGCAACTGTTCGCTGGCGGTGCTCAATTCCGGCAGCCAGACTGACAGCAGCAAGGAATTGCTGGCCCGCTATCAGGATTTCGATATCAACGTGCTGCGCCGCGAGCGCGGCGTCAAGCTCGAGCTGGTCAACCCGCCCGAGGAAGCCTTTGTCGACGGCCGGATTATCCGCTCGCTGCAGGCGAACCTGTTCGCGGTGCTGCGCGATATCCTGTTCGTCAACGGCCAGATTGTCAGTGCCGGCCATCATCAGCACCTGGACATGACAAACTCCGTCCATATCACCAACCTGGTGTTTTCCATCATGCGCAACGCCCGCGGCCTGCACGTGGGCGAGGCGCCGAACATGATCGTCTGCTGGGGCGGGCATTCCATCAATGAAACCGAATATCTTTATGCGCGCAATGTCGGCAGCCAACTGGGCCTGCGCGAGCTGAATATCTGCACCGGCTGCGGTCCGGGCGCCATGGAGGCGCCCATGAAAGGCGCGGCCGTGGGCCATGCCCAGCAGCGCTACAAGGAAGGGCGGTTTATCGGCATGACCGAACCCTCTATTATCGCCGCCGAGCCGCCTAACCCGCTGGTCAACGAGCTGATTATCATGCCGGATATCGAAAAACGCCTCGAAGCCTTCGTGCGTATCGGCCATGGGATCATTATCTTCCCCGGCGGCGTGGGCACTGCCGAAGAGCTGCTTTACCTGCTCGGCATCATGATGAACCCGGAGAATAAACACCAGGTGCTGCCGCTGATCCTGACCGGTCCCGGCATCAGCGCCGATTATTTCCGGGTCCTGGACGAGTTTATTGTCAGCACCCTGGGCGAGCAGGCCCGCCGGTATTACACCATCATTATCGACGATGCCGCCGAAGTGGCCCGGCGCATGAAAAAAGCGATGCCGGAAGTGAAGGAAAACCGTCGCAACACCGGCGACGCCTACAGCTTTAACTGGTCGCTGCGCATCGCGCCGGACCTGCAGCATCCGTTCGACCCGACCCATGAAAATATGGCCAACCTGAACCTGCATCGCGACCAGCCGGCCGAACAGCTGGCCTCCGCGCTGCGCCGGGCCTTTTCGGGCATCGTGTCCGGCAACGTCAAGGAAACCGGCATCCGCCTGATTGAGCAGTACGGTCCCTATAAGCTGCATGGCGACCCGGCCATCATGAAACGCATGGACGCCCTGTTGCAGGGTTTTGTCGCCCAGCACCGGATGAAGCTGCCCGGCAGCGCTTATATCCCCTGCTACGAGATTTGTATTTAATCCCGCGCCTCGCGGCCCGGCAGGGCGGCACCACGGCTTACCGGCCCGGCTTGCCGCCGCGCCGGTAAATAATCAGGACGGTATGCCATGTCGGTTCACTTATTGATTGTCGATGCGTTAAACCTGATACGCCGCATCCACGCGGTGCAGGGAGCGTCCTGCGCGGCCTCCTGTCTGCATGCGCTGCAGCAGTTAATCCTGCACAGCGCGCCGACTCACGCGGTGGCGGTATTCGACGATGAGGAACGTCATGAGAGCTGGCGGCACCAGCGGTTGCCAGGCTATAAGGGCGGCCGCTCGCCGATGCCTGAGGATTTGCGGCTTCTGCTGCCGGACATCAAACTGTCTTTTGCCCGAACGGGCGTATCCAGCTGGCAGATGACTGGCTTTGAAGCGGATGATATTGCCGCGACGCTGGCATGCAAAGTGGCCGCGGCGGGCCACCGCGTGACGCTGGTTTCCACCGACAAGGGATATTGCCAACTGCTGTCGCCGTCGATTCAAATCCGTGATTATTTCCAGAAACGCTGGCTGGATATGCCGTTCGTCACCCATACCTTTGGCGTACAGCCGCGGCAGCTTACCGATTACTGGGGCCTGGCCGGCATCAGCGGCAGCAAAATCCCGGGCGTCACCGGCATCGGTCCCAAAACCGCCGCCCTGCTAATCGGCCAGGCCGGATCCTTAGCCGCGCTGTATCAGCAATTGGATCAACTGGGCGGCAAGTGGCGCGCCAGGCTCGAACAGCAGCGGGAAATAGCCTTTACCTGCCAACAGGTGGCGACGCTTGATACCGGCATCCATCTGGATGGCAATCTGCAGCAATTAAGATTGGGTACAAGGCCGTTATAACCGACGCCGCCTGGGTTTAATCCACCACCCTCGCCTGCGTTGGGAAGACCGGGGCCGGCCTGACGACGCCATGGTGAGCGAGAATAATGATTAACTTGACCCCGGGCTTCAGCGTTCGTCCCGCCGTCCCGGCACCGCGCTCCAGAACCGGCGGATATGCACCGTCACCTCTTCGCGATCGTGGTAAAGCTGCTTGGCGTGGACCTCGGAATGAATATCATTTTCCTTCAGGGCCGCGCGCAGCAGCGCCAGGTTCTGGCTCACTTCCTCGTAGCGCTTTTTCATCGGCAGCTTAAGATTGATGATAGCCTCGCGGCACCACCCCTTGACCAACCAATCGGCGGCCAACTGCGCCACCCGCGCCGGTTTTTCCACCATATCGCAGACCAGCCAGTACACATTATTGCGCGGCGGCTCGAACCTGAATCCATCCTCGCGGTGGTGGATGACCTGCCCGGTCGCCATCAGGCTCTCGGCCATGTCGCCGTTATCCACCGCATGCACCATCATGCTGCGCTGGACCAGCTGATAGGTCCAGCCGCCGGGGCAGGCGCCCAGATCCACCGCGTACATGCCGCTGCCCAGCCGTTCATCCCATTCATCACGTGGAATAAAAACATGAAATGCCTCTTCCAGCTTCAGCGTGGAACGGCTCGGCGCCTCGGACGGGAATTTCAGGCGCGGGATGCCCATATAAAACGGCGAGTTGTTATTGCTATAGGAATACCCGACATAACAGCAGCCCGGGGCAATAAAAAACACGTGGATCACCGGACGGAACGGCTCTTCCCGCACGGCCAGTATTTTCTGCGCGCGCAGGACCCCGCGCAGCGGCACGGTAAATTTGCGGCAGAACTTCATCAGTTCCTTGCTTTCATTGGTATCCGGCACTTCCACCCGCAAATCGCCGGCGCCCTTCACCGCGCCGGTCAGCATGCCGACTATCGGCGTGATGCGGTCGTCCACCGGCAAATCGCGCAGCAGTTCCCCGGTGAGCAGCATTTGCCGGGCAAAGATCAACTCGCGAAACGGCAGCTCGCGGATCAGCCGGTCTGCTTCTTCATGCTGATAGCATTCAAAGATCACGTAGCCGCTGTTGTCCTTAACCCGCGCAAAACCATAGATTTCCAGGGCGCCGGCTTTTTCGGTAATCTCCGAGGCGCACTCTTTTTCAAATCCGGGTCGGCAATATAAAATAACTTTATTCACGGCGATCGGCCTTTTTCTTCAGACGCAGCGCGCCAATTAACATTAACGTCCAACCCGCCACAAAGCAGGCCCCGCCTATCGGCGTAACATAAACCCACAGACGCAGATGCGACAGCGACAGGCAATAGAGGCTGCCGCTAAACAGGACAATACCGATGGCCAGCAGCGCACCGCTCCAGTAAAACCACACGCTGGCGTTACGCTGCATGGCAACCCCCAGCGCCATCACGGCCAGGGTGTGAAATCCTTGATACTCCAGGCCGGTTTTCAGCCAGGCCAATTCCAGCTCGCCCAGCGTCTGGCTAAGGATATGGGCGCCGAAAGCGCCAAGGGCGACATAGATTAGACCACTGACGGCGGCAAATACCAACATAGCGCGACTACGCATCGTATTAATCCTGATTAGGGTGTTATTTTTGTGATATTTATTCGGATTCAACCGTATGACCGTTATTATAACGGAAACGGAATTTTTCCTGTTCGCTCGCCGCGCGCCCGATGATCCATTGGCGAAAGGCGGCTATTTTACCCACTTCCGCCTGGCTGTCATGACAAACCAGATAAAAAGCGTTTTTACTGACCAATACGTCGTTAAACGGACAGGTCAGCCTGCCCGCCTCGATTTCCGTCTGCGCCATGACATTATTGGCCAGCGCCACCCCCTGACCATGGATGGCGGCCTGCAGTACCATGGCGCTGTGACTGAAAATCGGCCCCTGCTGCACGTTAAGATGAGTGAGCCCCAACTGACGGGTATAGGCCTGCCAGTCCCGGCGCGACGCATCATGCAGCAGGGTATGATAGGCTAAATCCCCGGGCGTTTTCAGCGGGTGCGCCCCACTCAGCAGGGCGGGCGCACAGACCGGCAGCAAATATTCGGCATACAGTTTTTCCACCCGCAGCCCGGGCCAGTTGCCGCGGCCGTAAAAGATGCCGACGTCTACGTCATCGGCCAGTTTGTCCTCTTCGCGATCCACCGCCTGGATCAGGACATCAATCCCCGGCCAGGCGCTATTGAAGCTGGATAAACGCGGCACCAGCCACTGAATGGCGAAACTGGGCAACAGGCTGACCGTTAACGCGCCTTTGGCGCTGCGCGATTGCAGCCGGCGCGTGGCGTCGATGAGCGCCGAGAAAATTTCCTTGATATCCAGGTAGTAGCTTTGTCCTTCCTCGGTGAGCAACAGCGATCGGTTACGGCGGCGAAACAGCTTCAACCCAAGGAAATCTTCCAGGGACTTGATCTGGTGACTGACGGCCGCCTGGGTGACGAACAGCTCCTCGGCCGCTTTGGTAAAGCTTAAATGACGGGCGGCGGCATCAAATACCCGCAAGGCATTTAGCGGCGGTAAGCGTTTAGACATGGGCGAGACGCTTTTCTGCGCCGGTGGCAAGTAAGATGGGCACGAAGAATTGACCTATTAGTTTTTTTTATCCGAGACATTATAATTTGTCCGTTGTGGATGCACCAGCAAATACCTATAGTATCGCTCTACCACGCGGGCCGGAACGAAAGGTAAGTCTGGATTTTCCCATTCAGGCGAGCTTTTGGCCTGCGGTGTGGTGTTGTGTTTGCCCTTTTTGGTCTGTCTTTCGGGCCTGTGGTATTTACGGTAACCGGTCTTATCGTGCCAGGTGACTATTTTTTATTATTTTCAGCCTTACTGAACATTTTTCTGTCTGTCCAATACATGAAATATGTAGCACCGCCTGAGGCGGTGCTTTTTTATGCCTGATAACCGGCAATCATGAAGTGCGGCAGGGTTTGGTATTGTCCGGCTTGGCAAAAAACGGGCGCTTATTGCGCCTTCATCATTTCTTTGACATCGGAACTGTTGATTTGCTGCTCGGTGCCGTTGGCGTCTTGATAACCGATCATGCCGGTTTCATCATCAACCTTTGGTTTGCCGGACGTCACGATGGTGCGCCCGTCGTTGGTGTGCATAACATAGTTGCTTGAACATGCGCTTAGCGTCAGGGCAAACAAAAAAGCGGATAGCATTGCGGCTGTTTTCTTCATCGTTATCTCCTTGCAATCTCATTTTAAAAATAAAAAATCACCACTTAATTCTGTTATTAAGCTTCCAGGCAGGCAGGTATTTTGCTTACCTGATAATAATCAGCATAACAAGCATTGTTCATTTTTCCATAAAACCGGATTAAATCCTGTCACTTATCCCCTCCAGACGGCGATAATAGGATAAGTCTGTAGTTCTGCTTTGCCGAAACAAGGTGTATGAGGTAACCATGACCGAATTTGATTTTGCCGCCTTCCGCCGTCATTTCCCCGCGCTGGATAATGACGCGGTGTATCTGGACAGCGCCGCCACCGCCCTGAAGCCCGACGCGGTCATTGATGCCACCGACGCCTTTTATCGCCATGGCACCGGCAATGTCCATCGCAGCCAGTATCCCGGCGCCGTTTCGCTTACCGCCCGTTATGAGCAGGCGCGCCTCAAGGCCGCCGCCTGGATCGGCGCTCCGGCCGCCGGCATTATCTGGACCCGGGGCGCCACCGAGGCGATTAACCTGGTGGCGCAAAGTTATGCCCGGCCGCGCCTGCGGGCGGGTGACGAAATCCTGGTCAGCGAGGCCGAGCATCACGCCAATCTCATCCCCTGGCTGATGGTGGCGCAGCAGACCGGCGCGCGGGTGGTTCGATGGCCCCTGGGACGCGATTGGCTGCCGGACCCGGCGCAACTCGCCGGGCTGCTGAACGGCAAAACCCGTATCCTGGCCGTGACACAGATGTCGAACGTCACCGGCGCCTGCCCGGATCTGGCGGGCATCACCGCCCTGGTCCGCCGCTACCCGCAGGCGGCGATCGTGCTTGACGGCGCGCAGGGTGCGGTGCACCGTCCCCCCGACGTGCGGGACGCCGATATCGATTTCTACGTTTTTTCCGGCCATAAACTGTATGGCCCGACCGGCATCGGCGTGCTGTATGGCAAAACGGCGCTGCTGGAGGACATGCCGCCCTGGCAAGGGGGCGGCAAGATGCTGACCGCGGCGGGTTTTGACGGTTTTATTCCGCAGGCGGCGCCGCTGCGTTTTGAAGCGGGCACGCCCAATATCGCCGGCGTGCTTGGACTGGGCGCCGCGCTCGACTGGCTGCGCACGCAGGATCTGGCGGCCGCGGAGGAATACAGCGCCGGGCTGGCCGGCCTCGCCGCGCAACGTCTGTCCGCCCTGCCGGGTTTTCGCGCGTTCCGCGCACCGGGTTCCAGTGTGTTATCCTTTGTGTTTGCCGGTCTTCACCATCAGGATATCGCCATGATCCTGGCGCAGGACGGCATTGCCTTGCGCGCCGGGCAGCATTGCGCCCAGCCGCTGATGGCGGCGCTGGGCGTATCCGGCACCCTGCGCGCCTCTTTTGCGCCCTATAATACCCGCCATGACGTCGACCGGCTGGTCGCGTCGGTGGAAAAAGCCGTCTCCCTGCTGAGGGATTGATTCTGATGGGGATAACGTCATGACAGAACATCAAGCGGGCAGCCATCCTTTCGGCGGCGAGATCGCTATGCGGGAATTGACGCAACGCTTTGCCGGCTGCCGGACCTGGGAAGATCGCCTGCGGCAGATTATCCTGCTGGCCAAGGCGCTGCCGCCGCTGCCGGATACGCTGAAAACGCCGGCAACGATACTGACGGGCTGCGAAAACCGCGTCTGGCTCGGCCATCAGCGGCTGCGCGACGGTACGCTGCATTTTTATGCCGACAGCGACGGGCGCATCGTCAAGGGTCTGCTGGCCGTGGTGCTGGCCGGCAGCGAAGGCCAAACGCCGGAACAACTGTCCCACCGGGATCCCCTGGCGCCGTTTGACGACCTGGGGCTGCGCGCCGAGCTGAGCGTCAGCCGCGCCGGCGGGCTGGCGGCTATCGCCGGGCGGATCAACGCCATTGCCGAGAGCTATATTAAACGCTGACGCCCCGCGCCGCCCGGGCCAGCATTTTTTTTAGCGCATGGGATACGGCGATAAACCCGAAGCTGGCGGTGACCATGGTCGCCGCGCCAAAGCCGGAGGCGCAATCCATGCGCTTGGGCCCAACGGCGGTGGCAGGCGACGCGCACACCGAGCCGTCCGGCTGCGGATAGACCAAATGCTCGGTGGAGTAGACACAGTCTATGCCCAATTTGCCTTTACTGTTTTTTACCACGTTGAAATCATGCTTGAGCCGCTCGCGCAGTTTTGCCGCCAGCGGATCCTGGATGGTTTTCGCCAGATCGGCCACCGCGATGCGGGTGGGATCGATTTGCCCGCCCGCCCCGCCCACGGTGACCACCGGAATTTTATAACGACGGCAGTATGAGAGCAGCGCCGCTTTCGGCCGCACGCTGTCAATAGCATCGATAACATAGTCGAAGCCGCGATCGAGCAGGGCCGCGACGTTGTCGGCGGTAATAAAATCATCCACGCAGGTCACCACGCATTCCGGATTGATCGAGGCGATGCGCGCGGCCATGACCTCGGTTTTCGGCTGTCCCACCTGCTCGCGCAGCGCATGGATCTGGCGGTTGGTATTGGTGACGCACACATCATCCATATCGATAAGCGTAATGGCGCCGACGCCGGTGCGCGCCAACGCCTCCGCCGCCCATGAGCCCACGCCGCCGATGCCTATCACGCAGACATGGGCGCGGAAAAACACGTCCAGCGCCTGCCGGCCATACAGGCGGGCGGTGCCACCGAACCGCTGCAGATACGCGTCTGACTGGTACGCGTGTGAAGGGTGCCCGTTCATCTTGCTAACCTTATTGGCGGTGCCAATAGCATCTAATTATCGTAGGTAACCTGTACCTGGCCGGTGCTGGCCTGGGTTGTCAGGCCCTGGCTCTCGCCCGTGAATAACGGGGCGCTGTCCTGCGACCCTTTCAATACCCATACCCGGCCGTAGTGGTTGTAATAACCCGCCGCGTGGCCGGCCTCGGCGCCGATGCCCTGGTAGATATCAAAATGCTGTCCTTTTATGGCGCCGCCCACATCCAGGGCCACCATCAGGCGCATCTCATATTTACCGGTAAATTTGCCGGCGTTGTCCAGCAGGGGTACCTCCGCCAGCAGCGTGGTGCCGGCCGGGATCAGCGAGCGATCCGACGCCACCGAGGCCTTGGCCACCAGCGGCACGGCGCTGGCGCCTTTTACCGGCGCGAAGGGAACCGGCCTGAAGAACACATAGGACGGATTCTCTTCCAGCAGTTGCCGCACCTCGGTCTCGCTGTGGCGCGAGGCCCACTGGCGAATCGCCTGCATCGACATATCCTCGCGCGCCACTTCGCCGCGATCGATCAATATCTTACCGATGCTGCGGTAGGCGTGTCCGTTTTTACCGCCATAGCCAAAAAAGGTGAGCGGCCGGCCGTCGCCGTAATCCACATAGCCGCTGCCCTGCACTTCCATCATAAAATTATCCATCAGCGAATTACTGTAGGCGATGGCCAGGTTACGGCCGTCAAGCGCGCCCGCGTAGATGGCGGCGCGGTCGGGCAGGCGGTTCCTGCCCTTGGGCGGCATGCGGTACAGCGGATACTGAAATTCGCCCTGGGGCGTATAGCGGGCCTGAATCACCGGCGTGTAATAGCCGGTGAACTGTACATTGCCGTAATTATCCACCCCTTCCATCTGGTAGGCCTTGACGCCGAACTGGCTGAGCTGGCGGGTATCCGCGCCCGCCATGGCCCAGCGCTTGACGGCGTCGAAATTGGCGCTGTTGCGGCTATACAGGCCCGCGGCGGCGTATTGCGTTTCAGCCACCTGATCGGCGTAGTCCTTGGCATTAACCGGTCGCCCCTTGGCATTGGGTTCATTGACCAGCCCGAACGGCTGGGTAAGAAGACCATCTTTATACTGTTGTCCACGATCGGTGGGGCGCGACGAACAGCCGGCCAGAATGGCGAAAATCAGGCCAATGAAAAGATAGTGTGCCCATTGTTTGTTCATAACGTTCTCATGCCGGTTCCATTTGCCTATGTATCAACGGCGAACGATAGCAAAGGCGGTTCAATAGATAAATGCATTATTGCAAAAACAACCGTCTATTTTGCTTATAAAACAGGCAAAAAAGCGCCTCTTTAAACAAAAATCATTATAGCAGGCGATTAATCGCAAAAAGGGGTTGCATCAAAGGCTGTCCGGAGTATAGTGCGCTTCCACGGACGCGGGGTGGAGCAGCCTGGTAGCTCGTCGGGCTCATAACCCGAAGGTCGTCGGTTCAAATCCGGCCCCCGCAACCAATTAAGCAGTAAAAGTCATACGTTAAGAAAAGAATTAAAAAAAAGAGTAAAAGAAGCAAGCATCTGACTGCTCACAGATGTAGTATATCGGACGCGGGGTGGAGCAGCCTGGTAGCTCGTCGGGCTCATAACCCGAAGGTCGTCGGTTCAAATCCGGCCCCCGCAACCACTTCTTGAAAAATGACAGGCTAAAGCGCTTAACCCACTCTAAGGTGGGTTTTTTGTTGTCTGCATTACGCAAAACGCGCCGCCTCACCGGCCCGAGATCACCCCACCCGCCGCAAAATACGCCTTGATGCCCGCCAGGATGGCGTGCGCCACCTGCTGCTGGAAATGCGTGGTGCGCAGGCGCCGCTCCTCTTCCACATTGCTGATAAACGCGGTCTCCACCAGGATGGAGGGAATATCGGGCGCCTTGAGCACCGCAAAACCTGCCTGATCCACGCTGCGTTTATGCAGGTGCGCGATTTTCCCCAGATGTTGCAACACCGCCTTGCCGAATTTCAGGCTGTCGTTGATGGTGGCGGTCTGCACCAAATCAAACAAGGTATGATCCAGATAGCGGTCGCCGCTTTTGCCTACCCCGCCGATATCGTCCGCGGCGTTCTGGGTTTGCGCCAGGAAACGCGCGGCGGCGCTGGTGGCCCCTTTGGTGGACAGCGCGAACACCGACGCGCCGCGTGCCGCGCGGTTGGTAAACGCGTCGGCATGAATAGAGACGAACAGATCCGCGCGCTGTTTGCGCGCTTTCGCCACCCTGACCTTCAGCGGAATAAAGACATCCTCATTGCGCGTCATATAGACTTTCATATTGGGCTCACGGTCAATCAAGGCGCGCAGGTGGCGGGCAATCTTGAGCACCACATCCTTTTCGCGGGTGCGGAACTTGCCGATGGCGCCAGGATCCTCACCGCCATGGCCGGGGTCGAGCATGATGACAACCGGCCGGTCGCGCCCGGCTTTGCCGGCGCGCGGCGCCTGGGATTCGGGCGGCAGGCTGCGCGCCAGATCGCCCTGATTGTAGTCCTCCAGCAGCGCCAGCAGCGGATCGTCTTGCAGCGCGGAACGGCTGCCGGCCCGGGGATAGAGATCCATGATGAGACGATGTTTGAACCCGGCCACCGGTGGCAGGGCCAGGAAGCGCGCCTGGACCGGCTGCTTCAGTTCGATCACCATCCTGGCGGTGCGATCGTCAAACTGGCCGGCCCGTATCCGGCTGATGTAGGGGTCCTCTTCCCTGACCAATTGACCGGCGCCCTTCAGCACCGAATTAAGCTGGGCATCCTGGATATCCACCACCAGCCGATCGGGATTGCCAAGGACAAACTGGCGATAGCGCAAGGGGGACTGGGATTCAAGCGTAATGCGGGTATAACTGGCTGCGGGCCAGATGCGCACGGCCACTACCAGCGGCGCCGCCATTCCGATGCGACTGAGCGTTAACAGCCAGGTGGCGGCGGTTGCCTGCAGCAGCCGCCTGCGCCCCTTATTATGATGTGAATCCGGCATATCGCCCCAGGATAAAAGCTAATATAATGAAAAAGCAGTCATTTTTTCGAATGGCAAAAACTTTAGCGAATCCGCCGGTATCTGTCATCCTTAAAAGGCTCTATGCTTAGTGCTTCGGGGTTTATTTTCGATTCTTTACAAACAAGAATGGGGAAAAATGCTGCTTGCCAATACCCTATTTATAGAATAAAAATACACAAAATCAGAATAATCATTCACAGAGGATTTGCCGTGAAGGAACGTAGTACTGAACTGGTCCAAGGCTTTCGTCACTCAGTTCCCTATATCAATGCCCATCGGGGCAAGACGTTTGTCGTCATGTTAGGCGGCGAAGCCATCGAACATGAAAACTTCGCCAACATCGTTAATGATATCGGCCTCCTTCACAGCCTGGGCATCCGCCTGGTGCTGGTCTACGGCGCACGGCCGCAAATCGACGCCAATCTGTCGGTGCACCACCTGGAACCTATTTACCACAAGCACACCCGCGTCACCGACGCGTCGACCCTTGAACTGGTCAAGCAGGCGGCCGGCCTGCTGCAGCTGGATATTACCGCGCGGCTGTCCATGAGCCTGAACAATACGCCGCTGCAGGGGGCGCATATTAATGTGGTCAGCGGCAATTTTATCATTGCCCAGCCGCTCGGGGTGGACGACGGGGTGGACTACTGCCACAGCGGCCGCATCCGCCGTATCGACGACGAGGCGATACATCGCCAGCTGGACAGCGGCGCTATCGTGCTGCTCGGCCCGGTGGCGGTGTCGGTAACCGGCGAGAGCTTTAACCTGACCTCGGAAGAAGTGGCCACCCAGCTGGCTATCAAACTGAAAGCGGAAAAGATTATCGGCTTTTGTTCTTCGCAAGGGGTGTGTGACGATAAGGGCGAGATAATATCCGAACTGTTTCCCAATGAGGCCCAGCTGCGTATCGACGCGCTGGAAAAAAAAGGCGATTACCATTCCGGCACGGTGCGCTTTTTGCGCGGTGCGGTGAAAGCCTGCCGCAGCGGCGTGCGCCGTTGCCATCTGATCAGCTATCAGGATGACGGCGCGCTGGTGCAGGAACTGTTCTCCCGCGAAGGCATCGGCACCCAGATCGTGATGGAAAGCGCGGAACAGGTGCGGCGCGCGACCATTAACGATATCGGCGGCATCCTGGAATTGATACGCCCGCTGGAGCAGCAGGGCATCCTGGTGCGCCGGTCCCGCGAACAGCTGGAAATGGAAATCGATAAATTCACCATTATCGAACGGGACAACCTGACCATTGCCTGCGCCGCCCTTTACCCCTTTCCGGAAGAACAGCTGGGGGAGATGGCCTGCGTGGCCGTGCATCCCGATTACCGCAGCTCGTCGCGCGGCGAAATGCTGTTGCAGCGTATTACGCAACAGGCGCGCCAGATGGGGCTGAAAAAGCTGTTTGTACTGACGACGCGCAGCATTCACTGGTTCCAGGAGCGCGGTTTTACCCCGGCGGAAGTGGAAGTGCTGCCGCAGCAGAAGCAGGCGCTGTATAACTACCATCGCCGTTCAAAAATCCTGGTGGCGGACCTCACCGGCCAGTAACCGGGCTGCGCCGGCGAGCATTCCCGGGACGCCCGCCGGCTACCGCGTGCGCCGGCAAGCCTGCCGGCGGCCTACCCCTTTAACAGCAATTCCCGCAGGCCGCTGCGCCGCTCGGTCGGCGTGGCGATGGCCTGGCTTATCACCTCGTCGTTGGCATAGACCGACAGCCGCTCGCGGGCGCGGGTAATGGCCGTATAGACCAGCTCGCGGGTTAGCACCGGCAGAAACTGGTTGGGCAGCACCAGCGCCGTATGGATAAACTCCGACCCCTGGGATTTATGCACCGTCATGGCAAAAGCGGTTTCATGATCGGGCAGACGGCTTAGCGGCACCGCCTTGATGGTGCCGTCAGGCAGCGGGAAGCAGACCCGCAGCGCCGACTGCGCATCCGGCAGCATAATACCGATATCGCCGTTATACAGTCCAAGGGACGGCGCATTGCGGGTGATCATCAGCGGCCGTCCCGCATACCCCCTGCCGGCGGCATCCGCCTGGCGCTTAATCAACCCCGCCTGGGCCAGCGCCTGTTCAATCCGCGCGTTAAGGCCGGCGACGCCGAAGGGCCCTTCGCGCAGCGCGCACAGCAGGCGGTAGCGGTCAAATGCCGCTAACACCGCGCCCGCCCCGGCGCCGTCCCGCACCAGCCGCAGGTAATCACGATAGCCCGCGACGCACCCGTCGAGCAGGCGCAGATAGTCTTCGCCGTCGCGTATCGGCGCGTAGGCCACGTCCTCATCACGCCCGGCTTTCAGCAACGCCAGCGCCCCCCGGCCATCGCCGTTGTTAACGGTATTGGCCAGACGGCCGATGCCGGATCCCGCGTCAAAGCGGTAGCTTTTACGCAGCAGGCACAGGCTGTCCCCCGTCTGGTGTCCCGCCACGGGCGTACCCGCCGGCACCTCGCAGCCGGTAAGCCGCCGCAGCTGCGCATTACGCCCGGGACTATAGCCGTTCTCCGCCAGAAAGCAGATGTCGCCCAGCACCGCCCCCGCTTCCACCGACGCCAGTTGGCAACGATCGCCTAAAAAAACCACCCGCGCCTGCGGCGGCAGCGCGGCGATCAGGCTGGCCATCATCGGCAGATCGACCATCGAGGCTTCGTCGACAATCAGGATATCCACATGCAGCGGATTATCCTGATGGTAACGCATGCGCTGGCTGTTGGGCTGCGCGCCCAGCAGCCGGTGCAGCGTCACGGCTTCCGCGGGGAACAGCCGCCGCTGCCGTTCGTCAAGGCCGAGCGCCGCCAGCGCCGCGCCAAGGGACTCGCTCAGGCGCGCCGCCGCTTTCCCGGTGGGCGCCGCTAGCTGGATACGCAGACGGGCATCGCCGCCCAGCACCACCATGGCGGCCAGCATTTTCGCCACCGTCGAGGTTTTACCGGTGCCCGGGCCGCCGGAAATCAGCGCCACCGGATGGGTGATAGCCACCGCCGCCGCCACTTTTTGCCAGTCCACCTCGTCGGCGCCGGCCGGGAAAAACCGGTCCAGCACCCGCCTGATAAGCGCTTCATCCCCAGCGGGCATGGGCCGGATGGCGTTAAAAAAATGCGCGACCCGCCGTTCATTTTGCCACATGCGCTGCAAATACAACCGGCCCTGATCTAATACCAGGGGGGTGGGCCTGGAACCGTCGCTGACCGCCGGCGACGCGTTCAGCAAACGCGGCCACTCGTCCGGCGAGGGCTTGCCGGCAAGGCGCCAGGCATGCTCGGCCAGTTGCGGATGCCGGCCGTTGAACAGGCCGCCGGGCTGCAATAGCGTCAACGGCAGGCAAACATGTCCGGCGCCGGCGTCGGCGCTCAGGCAGGCGCAAGCCAGCAGCAGCGCCGGCTCATCCGCGCTCGCCAGCATGCGGGCAAACTGGATATCCAGCGGCCGCCAAAGCCGCAGTAATTGCGCCTGCTCGATCACAACGTCCATTAAATCGCCTTATACTCGCTGGTGACCGCCGCGCCCTGGCTGAATAATGTATCCAGGCCGTCAATCAGGGCCGGTTCAGGGCGGCAGTAAAATATGCCGTTGCCGGGATTATCGGCCGCGACGCCGCGCAGGAACAGATAAAAGACTCCGCCAAAATGGCGGCGATAATCATAATCCGCCAGGCGATGGCGCAGGTAACGGTGCAACGCCAGGGTATAAAGCTGGTATTGCAGATCGTAGCGATGCTCGGCCATGGCCTGCGCCATCGCCTCGGGCGTATAGGCGGCATCGTCTTCGCCCAGCCAGTTGGATTTGTAGTCCAGCAGGTAATAACGGTCCTGCCAGCAAAAAACCAGGTCGATAAACCCCTTCAGCATTCCCCGCACCTGGGGAAAATCCAGCGGCGGGCAGCGCGCGGACAACGGATCGTAGCGTTTGCACAGCATATCCAGCGCGCCGGCGGTCACCGTGGCGTCGATCGGCAGGTAAAACTGCAGCTCCGCCTGTTTCCGCCCCGGCGCCAGCCGGGAGAGCGTAATGCCGGAGGCGCCGAGCGGCGCGTTTAATACCCGGTCCATCCACTGCCCGATAACCGGTCGCCAAATGTCGCTGATGCCGTTTTGCGCCAGTTGTCCGCTGAGCCAATCCTCATCAAGCGGCCGGGTAAAATCGAGCGATTCAAACAGGGCGTGCAGGAAGGTGCCGGGGGAGGCGCCGCGCGCAAAGGTATGGGGCGACAGCTCGGGTTCGGCGTCCTGACGGCGTTCGCCCACCGCGTCGACGTCCAGCCGGGGCAGCAGTTCCATCAGCCCCGGTCCGCCGCCGTGCTGTTGCAGGCCGGAATAACTGGTGACGCGCCAATTGTCCTGCGCGCGCGGCTGAAAGCGCCGGGCGGCGAGGCTATGCCGCGCCGTCACGGCCGGTTGCCAGGGGCGCCCCTGCGGCTGGGTAATCACGTCCAGGACGATATCCGCTGCGCACAGCTGCTCAAGCCGCGCCCGCAGGACGGCGCCGTCGCCGGGCTCGCCCTGCTGTATCAGGTAGCCCAACGCGCTTTGATGCACATCGGTATCGCCGTTTTTGGCACGGGAGCCGCGAAACAGCGGCGCGATACCGATGCAACATTGATAAATGGAACGGGTCAGCGCCACGTACAGCAGGCGCAGGTCTTCCGCCAACCGCTCTTCCTCCGCGAGCGCGAGGCTCTCCTCGGAGGCCGCCAGATCCAGCCAGGCCTGGAAATCACTGCGGTCATGGAACAAGGGGCGCTTTTGCAGACGAAAATCGGCGACAAACGGCAGGAATACCAGGGGAAATTCCAATCCCTTGGACTTATGCACCGTGGTGATCCGCACCAGATGGCGGTCGCTTTCCAGCCTCAGCTGCTGGTTATCGGCCTGGGTGTTGGGCTGTTCAATCTGCAACGCCAGCCAGCGCACCAGCGCGTGTTCGTTATCCAGCTGCGCCGAGGCTTCCTGCAGCAGTTCGGCCAGATGCAGCAGATCGGTCAGCCTGCGTTCGCCATTGACGCTGGCCAGCAGGTTCTCCGCTATCTGATGGGCGATCATCACCTGGCGCAGCATCGGCAGCACGCCGCGTTGCCGCCACAGCTGGCGATACCCGGCGAACTCATCCACCAGCGCGTCCCAGGCCTGGCCGTTGTGGTTGACGGCATCGATATCCTGGGCGTCAAGCCCCATCAGGCTGGTGGCCAGGGCGCAGCGCAGGGCGTTATCCTGGCCCGGGATCAGGATTGCCTGCAACAACCACAGCAGCTCGCGCGCCTCCGGCGTTTCATAAACGCTGTCACGATTGGACAGGTAAACCGCGGGGATCGACAATGCGCTTAACGCGTCGCGCACCAGGGAGGCTTCATTACGGTTACGCACCAGCACCGTCATGTCCGAGGCCTGCAGCGCCTCGCGTCCCTTGCGGCCGTTAAGCCAGGCGCGCCCGTCCCGTCCGGCGGTCAGCAGGTCGCTGATGGCGGCGGCGCACTGGCGCGCCATTAAATGTTGGTACTCACTTACACCGGTTCCGTCCCCCGCCAGCAGCCAGACCCGCAGCGCCGGCTGCGGCGCCTGGTCGACCATCAGCGACAGCGCGTCGTTTTCCGGGGCGGCGGCGACCGGCAAAAAGGGAATTTGCTGAAAAATAAAGGGGTTTGCGAGCGATTGGAACAGGCGGTTCACCGCGCCGATCATGGGCGGCGAGGAGCGCCAGTTGGTGCCGAGAGTATAGTGGGCGCTAACTTCGCTGCGGGCGCGCATATAGGTAAAAATATCCGCGCCGCGAAAAGCATAAATCGCCTGTTTGGGATCGCCAATCAATACCAGCCCGCAGGCCGGCTGCCCGTCATAGAGGCGGCGGAAAATGCGGTATTGCTGGGGGTCGGTATCCTGGAATTCGTCAATCATCGCCACCGGATAGCGCGCGCGCACCGACTGCGCCAGGGCGTCACCGCCCTCGCCCCGCAGCGCCTCGTCAAAACGGCTAAGCAGATCGTCAAAGCCCAGTTCACCGCGCCGGCGCTTTTCGAGTTGCAGCGCGAGGCGCATTTCATCCAGCGCCAGCACAAAAATCAGCTCGCGCAGCGTCAACGCCTCCTGGAAAAACCGGTCGATTTCGTCGAACAGGGCATGTTCGGGCGGGCTGCCCTTGATGGTTTTGGCGCGCAGTACCGATTGGCGGAAGCGTTCAAGCTCTTTTGGCACCGCATAATCATCGGTTGGCGCGGCGGCCCAGGCTGACATTTTATCCAGCCACACAGGCAGGTTTTTGCTGCTGTATGAGCGCTTATCGACGCCTGAGTCGCCCACCAGGGCCGGCAACAAACCGGCGGATTGGCGCCATGACCGCTTAAGGGCGTCGATGCGGGCGATAATGCGCTCATGCCGCGCCAGGATGGACTCGGTTTTATCCGGCGGATTGCGCACCACCGGCGCCTCGCCCTGCATATAAGGCAGCAATTCAGCCAACAGTTTTTCCGGACCGTCCCATTCCTGGTGTATGGCCTGGGCGATGGCGTAAGGCAGCGGGTAGCAATGGCGGCGCCAAAAGTCGGCGCAGACCTGGCGTCTGAGCGCCGATTCGTCTTCCACCAGGGTTTGCTGGAACAACATACCCGACTCAACGGTATTCTGGCCGAGCATGCGCTGGCAAAAGCCATGAATGGTATAAATCGCCGCTTCATCCATCTGCCGTTCGGCCGCCAGCAGTAAACGGGCGGCATGCTCCGTATCGGCGACCTGGGCCAGCAGTTCCTGAAACAGGTCGTCCTTGCCGGGTTCACTCAGGGAATGACCCCGCACGCAGGCCAGCCGCAGGCGGTGGATATTCTCCCGGATGCGTCCCCGCAGTTCCTCGGTGGCCGCCTCGGTAAAGGTCACCACCAGGATTTCTTCCACGCTGAGCGGGCGCTGATAAGCCGCCTGCTGGCCCAGCCCCAGCAGCAGGCGGAGATAAAGCGCCGCCAGCGTGTAGGTTTTCCCGGTACCCGCCGACGCCTCGATAAGGCTTGCGCCCTGCAACGGCAACGTCAGCGGATTAAGTATCTGCGCGGTCAAGGATGCTGTTTTCCTCTATTGATGAGCAAGCACGGGTAACGTCCTTTGCAGCGCCGAGGCGTTGGGATAAAGCTGCCAGCCCGCGGGCGCGGCATATTCCGCCGGAGCGTGGCCGTCGCCGCTGCCGCCAATCTGGGATAATAGCGCCAGCCCGGTCGGCGCAATTACCGCCTGATGGAAAAAATCAGCCAGCTGCGCGAGCGTCATCTGCCGCAGCGCCGCCACTACTTTAGCACGGGTATCGAAAGACAGGTTATCGCGCTCGATGTCATCGGTATATTGTCCCACTTCTTCGGCCAGCGTCTGCGGCTGCTGTAGCAATTGGCTGATAATGCCTTGCTTATACTGCTCGAAATCCGCGGGCGCCATAGCGCGCAGCCGCCGTTCCGCCTCGGGGAAAAACGCCTGGTAGCGCTGGTAAAGGTATGCGGGCTGCCGGGTGCCGCTTTGCAGCACAAAACCGATCCCGCCCTGGTCGCCGACAAATACTGGCACCATAAAAATCGCATATCCCAACTGTTCCTGGGTGCGCAACTGCTGGTAGAACCAGGACTCCACGATTTGCGCCAGCATATAGCTATTGGCCATGCCCTGTATCCGGTCATAGCCGGCGGGGACATACGCCGCGGACAATGCCGCATCAGAACTGCCGCCCTGTTTTTGCATCACGGCCAGCTGCGGCCGGGTAATCTGCACTTTGTCGGCGCGCCGCCACTGCGTACCCGTCCAACCTATCTGTTTCTTCAGCTGTGCCGACAGTTCGGTGGCCTGCTGCGGCGTCATATTGCCCACCACCAGCATATCCAGCGCGGTGGGCTTGAACAGGGTTTCGCGGTAATCAATCACATCCTGTACCGTCATGCCGTCAATCAGGGCGCGCCGCTCATCCCGTTCCACATACGGCAGGGCCGACAACACTTTGACCGGGATCATCGCCTGCGCGTACGGCTTCTCTTTTTCCGTGCCGTCCAGCTGCTGGCGATACCAGCTTTTGGCCTGTAACAGCTGATCAACCGTCGGCGTAAAGGTGGCGTAACGCTCCACCAGGCTTAATACCAGTTGCGACAGGCGCTGGGTATAACCCGAGGCTTTAATGGTCAACCCGTCGTTTTCATAGGTGGAAAAGCTGATGCCGCCCACATAGGCCTGATTGCTGAGCTCGGCCAGATCCTGGCTGGCGATATAATCGTTCAGGGAATAAAGCACCTGATTGCGGGCGGAAGCCATGACGGCGGGATTACGGAAATTGAGGGTGATATCCGCCCGCGGCACGTCGGCGAAATACCGGCTGGGCATATAACGCAGCCGCAGTCCCGGTTCGTCGATCAGCAGTTGCGGATAGGCCGGCGCCGCGGTGGCTTTGATTAATGAAAAATCGCTGGCGATATAGGGATTGAGCGCCGGCAGCGACAGCTGGATATGAGGCTGGGTCTGGCGCCATAACGTCAGCCGTTGCGCCGGGATTTTATCCACCTGGTAAGGCGCGTTGACAAAATAAGCGCTTTTGTTATGCGGCTCGTCCGGACTGATAAACCAGATGCGGGCCTTGTCCGGCGTCATGCCGTCCAGGCGCGCGGCGATGGCCTTGGGATCGTAGCGGTCCGCCACATAGGCGGAATCGAGCACGTGCTGTACCGGCACCCGCAGCATGGAGTCCACCAGCCATTCGATATAATCCATATTGCGGGTAATCACCGGGTAGCGGAAATCCTGTTCCAGCACATGGGCAATCTCATCGAAATATTGCCTCTGTATCCCTTGTTCGCGCAGGGTCTTCAGGTAACTGAAGATTGCCGCCACCACTTCATCCCGTTGCCTGAGCCCTTTATCGCTCAGGGACGTGGCGATGGCGAACACCCCGCCGTTGCGATCGACCATGGGATCGGCGCCCGCGTCTATGGCATCCGCCAGTCCCTGTTTCTGCAACCAGTCAGCCAGGGTGTTCGGACTGCGGTTGCCAATCAGGTAACTGATATAAGTATCGGTTTTACTGCGAAAAGCCTGGCTGTTATTGGTGATGGGAAACTCGATGCGCAGCATTTTCTGCGGCTGCACCGGCTGGTAGTGGATCAGGACGCCGGTCTGTTTTTTTGTCACCGCCGGTGCGGTAATCTTGGGCACCGTAGCGTGGCGGTTGGCCACGCGTCCGTAGGTGGCGGCCGCGATCCGCGCCAATTCGGGCAACGGCTGGTTGCCGTAGATCACCGCCACCATCAGGTTGGCGGAGTAATAACGATGATAAAACGCCTTCAGCGCCTGGTGCAGGTTGCTGCCCGGCTTATCGCGCAGGGTGTCGAGGTTGCCGCCGGAAAAACGCGAGCCGGGATGGGCGGGATTCATGGTTTCGGCGCGGATTTGCGCCATGCGTAAGCCGTCATTGGCGCGGGCCATGGTGAGTTCGGCATCGACCGCATGACGTTCTTTGTCGGCGTTGCCGGGATCGAGCAACGGCTCGGCGATGGCGTCCGCCAGGCGATCGATGGCTGGCTCCAGGGCGTTATTTTCCACCTCGAGGTAAAATGCGGTGCGGTAGGAGGCGGTGCTGGCGTTATGATCGCCGCCGTGCTTTTTCAGGAATTCCGCCAGGTTTTCCGGCTGTGGGTATTTTTTCGACCCCATCAGGATCATATGTTCAAGATAGTGGGCCAGGCCCAACTGGTCATCCGGGTTCTCAAGCGATCCCACCGGCACCGCGAGGGCGGACAGCGACTTCACCGCCTGCTTATCGCTGACCAGCAATACCGTCATGCCGTTGGCCAGCCTGACGGCCTGGTACTGGCGTATGTCCTTGCTGCTCTTGCGGATGGTCTCCTTTATCGGCTGCCAGCCGGCGACATCCGCTACGGCAGGCGCAATGCCCAAACAACACAACACAGCACAACTGAACAATCCCACAACCAATCTACGCATTCCACTCTCCAACAACCCTGAAGGGCCGGCCATGGCCTCTTCGCTTATTTCGCGATGTATTTACCGGCTATCGCCGGTGTTGTTAGCTTAACGTGCTTTTTTTCCCCCGTCGTGCCTTTTCGGCTTCCGCCAGATTGAGGCTGAACGGCGCCAGCAGGTAAGTTTGCGCCGCCTGGATAATCGCCTCGACATGCGGCGCGTTGAGTTGCCGCATCAGCCGCTGCAGGTAGGGGTCTTGTCCCTCGCCGGGCGTGTAGCCGTCCCCTTGCCAGGCCTGCATCAGCTTATCGCGCGCCTGGAGCTGGCAGGATTCCCCCCAATCAATGGCGCCCGTGTCGTGGTCGTAGCTTTGTGCCAGCCATGCGCCGCCGGCGCGGTGTAATAATAGCAGCGGCGTGCTCATGCCCTGGCCATAACCCGTCACCAGCGTCAGTAAAAACGCTTTCGCCTGCTCCGGCGCCAACGCGGCAAAACGCCACTGGCCCTTGGTGCCGTACATGCGGCTCTCCCCGCCGCCGCCCATGGCGCACCATGCCAGATGCTCCAGCCACAGCGCCATGCCGTCTTTCATCGATAAAACGCCCGGACGCCAGCGCAGCAAGCCGTCGCTCTGCGTCTGGGGCAGCCAGCCGCTCAGTTCGGCGTCGCCCAGCATCAGGCTTATCTCGATGCTTTGCGCCCCATCACGGCGTTGTTCGCGCACCGTTTCAGCCAGCAGGGCCATTTCATCGCGCTGTTTGGCCCAATACAGTTCGCCGAATGCGCCGTAGGGCAGGTATCCGGCCGCCCTGAAGGTACGGTAAAGCCGGTCGGGATCTTCCCCGGCGATAAGCGTATTAAGCAGTTGGTCGTTAAGCTGGTAGCGGTCCAGGCCTTCGACGACAAACGGCTCGTCGGCGGACAGCTCGGTTTCTTCCAGGCGGAAATAGACGCCCAGGCGCTGCTGGAAATAGGCGCGCACCGGGTGGCCGTAAAACCGTTTCAGCACGTCAAACGCCAGCAGGGTAACCGGCTGCGGGTCCAGCGGACGGGTAAACTCGGGATGGGGCTTGCCGCCCGCGCTGGCGGCGGGCAGCCACTCCGCGGCAAAACTTTGCTGTTCGGTATCCTTGATAAAATTCTCGGCGGCAAACGGCATGCGGCTGTGCCACTGGCACAGATGCGCGCTGACCCGGGCGGCGCTGGTGTCCACATCCACCGCCTCATCCCCCGGCAGGTAAAAACTCTGCGCGACATACTCGATCAATTCGCTGACCAGCACCGACGGATAGCGTTGACTGTTATCCTGGATAGAACGGCCGATAAAACTGATGTAAAAACGCTGCTGGGCCGACAGCAATGCTTCCAGGAACAGGTAGCGGTCATCGTCGCGGCGACTGCGGTCGCCCCGTCTCGCCTGGCCGGCCATTAAATCGAACCCCAGCGGCGGCAGCGAACGCGGATAGACGCCGTCGTTCATGCCCAGCAGGCACACAACCTTGAAAGGGATGGATCGCATGGGCATCAGCGTGCAAAAATTAATCGTGCCCGCCAGGAAGCGCTGGCTGACGCGCTGCTGATCCAGCCGGGCGGATAATTCGTCGCGCAGCAGCGTGATCGACAAGGGTTCGTCATAGGCAGCCTGCAGGCCGAATTGCAGGATCTCCTGCCATTGGGTTTCCAGCAGGGCCAGCGCGGCTTCGGTCTCGCTGTCCGGCAGGAAAAAGTCCGCCGCCAGTTCCCGGCAACAGGGCAGCCATCCGGCCAGGTCGCGCGGTTCCCGCAGGATGTCCCGCCAGCGCCTGAGCTGCGCCAGCAATTCCGCCAGATGGCCCACCAGTTCCGCAATCAGCCCGCTTGATTCGTCGTAAGGCAGAATACCGCGCCAGTCCCCGCTATGGCTGTCCATGGCGTACCCCAGCAGCATGCGCGTCAGTCCGAATTGCCAGGTATGCTGGCCGGTGGCGGGCAGCATCAGCTCGCGGATATTATCGTCGTCCAGGCCCCAGCGGATGCCCGACTCGGCGACCCATTGCCGCAGCAACTTCTGCCCGTCCTCGTTAATCGAAAAACGCGCCGCCACCGCCGGCACCTCAAGCAGCGCCAGCACCTGTTCGGCGGCGAAGCGGCTTTGCGGCAGCTCCAGCAAGGACAAAAACGCCGGCAGCGCCGGATGGATATGGCGCGCGCGCCGGTCGGAAATGGCAAACGGCAGATAGCGCCCGCTGCCGGCATGACCGAATACCGCCTGGATCGCGGGCGTATAACGATCGATATCCGCCACCATGACGATAATGTCGCGGGGCGACAGGCTGGGATCGTCGCCGATCATCGCCAGCAGCCGATCGTGCAGCACTTCCACCTCGCGCTGCGGACTGTGGCAGACATGCAGGCTGAGGGAACGATCGGAGGGCTGCAGCAGCCGTTTTGTCCGGCTGTTCTCCAGCGTCTCGCGGGTCATGCCGACCACGGCATGATCTTCCAGTTCCAGTATGTCGCGCTGCAGGGTGGATAGCAGGCCGTCGTCCGGCGGGTCGACAAAGGCGTCCACTTCCTGGACGCCCTCCAGCTGGGCCAGCAGATACAGGTTATCGCGGCCCAGTTTACCCCAGGAGGCCAGCAGAGGATTGCCGACCTGCTGTTCTCCCGCGTCGTTGAACAGCGCCCCGGCTTCCGCCGGCCGGCGGAAAAGGCCCTGTTCCCGTGGCTCCTGGTAATGGGTGCGTTTGCGGTTTTGCAACTTGGCCAGGAAGGCGTAATCGCGGATATCGCCCCAATAATAGCGGCAAGGGTTGGTGAAAAGCAGATGAATGTCGATATGGCGCCCCAGCGCCTGCAACGCCTGTAAATAGGTGGGGGGCAAGGCGGAAATGCCGCAGATAAATACGCGTTCGGGCAGGCCCGGCGGACATTCGGCCGCCTCTTCCAGCGTCTGGATAAATCGGGCGTAGAGGTTGGCGCGATGCCAGGGAGATTGCCCGGCCCGGTCGGTGAACGCCACCAGTTCCCGCCACAGCGGGGCTTGCCAGGACTGGGCGTCGCCCAGGTCCGGCACCGGCTCTGCGCGCTGCCAGCGCTCCAGCCAGTCCGGCCTGAAGACCAGGTATTGATCGAAAAGATCCGCGATACGGGCGGCAAACTGGAAACATTTACGCCGGTCGCCGTCATCCTTAAGGTACTGGCAGATCACCTCGAACCCGGGCTGCTGGCACAGCTTTGGCAGCAATGCCATCAGTTTCCAGGTCATGGCATCCTTGGAGAACGCGCTCTCCTGCGGGATATCCGGCAATACGCGGGTGAACATTTGCCAGATAAAGCTTGCCGGCAAGGGAAATTCGATATTGGCGGCAATGCCGAACCGCGCCGCCAGCGCCATCTGCATCCATTGGGCCATGCCGGAGCTTTGCACCAGGATCACCTCCGGCTGGAACGGATCGCGCAGCGGACGCCCCTCGATCAGCGCGGCGGCCAGCGCTTTAAGCAAATCCAGCTGGTTTGAATGGTACACCGTAAACATGCCGCCCCCTTTCGCCTGACCCAACGGGTGTTACTCATGCCGACACTCTAGCGGTATTCGCGCTGAAAACAAGCGTTGATCACCCGCCATCGACGGTATCACCCCCACGTCGCTTCGCATCCACGGGCAAACAAAACCATTCGCACAGCGTTGCCCGTTGCCCGCGCGCGGTTGCGACCCCGGCACTGACCCGCGTACAGCCGCCGGCCAGCGGCTGTACGACGATATCGAGCCGCCAACCGGCGGGCAGGTCCATGCTGTCAGCCAGCCTGTCCCGCAGGCTTGGCAGGCGATATCCTTCCAACGCCTGGTGGCTGAGCGTCAACGCCTGGCGGTACTGGCGCACATCCTCCTGCCGGTTCGCCAGCCGCTGCAGATAGTGCAGCATAAACAGCGCCACCAGCGAAAACAACAGTACCGCCATTAATGCTTCCGGCATGCCGTGCCCCCGCTGATGATAGCTTTTCATTACACCTCGCAAAGGATTCAGCCCGGGTGGTAGTCCAGCCAGCCCGCGGGCAGCGGCGTCAGACGCCATGATGTTGCGCCGTCCCCCAACTGCCCCGCAGGGCGCATCGCCACCACGCGGTACAGATACACCGGTTCGGCTACACCATCGCCGTGGCCGCGCAGTATCCATCTGCCGCCCGCCCCCGCCAGCAGGCAGGCCTGGAAATTTCCGCCCGGCGGCCGCAGGCATTGCCCGTCCTCCCCCCGCCAGCACTGGCCGGTTCCCCACGACAGCGCGGATTCGGCCTGATGAAAAGCGCTCAGGTAATGCTGTTCATCGGCAATCAACGCCAGGGAAGCATCCATAAAACGCTGCCACGCCGCCAGAGCCGCCATGCCGGTAAACAATACGGCCAGCAGCGCCGCCAGGGAACCGCCGCCCCGCTGCGATTGAGTATTCATCCATTACGCCCGACAACGATCCGGCTGGTCCGATAGCCGCCGCCGGGACGATCGCTTTGCACGCCGCACAGCGTGATCCGCCAGGCATGCGCCGCCACCGGTTCAAACCTGAGCCGAGTTATCCGCACCTGCCGGGGATCGTGCATATTGGCCCAGCCCGCCTCATCGCAATGCCTGACGCCGCGCTGGGTTTCCAAGGCGCCGCGATGCAAACGGTAGCCGAAGGTATCGTTGACGACGCGGCCGCCCGGCGTTCTGGCCCCGGTTGGATAAAAGGCGTAACTGACAATCAGGCAGGAATTTTCACGCTCGCCGCGTCGCTGCCCCAGCACGACGCCGGACCGTGCGCAGGGCGGCCGGCAATGACCGGCGCGGCGCAAATCTTTTTCCATGGCCAGCAGGCTGTAATCAATCTGCCGAACCAGCCTGGCCTGTTGTATGCCGCCGTGGCTGAGGCGATGCAATAGCGGCAACAGCCGCAGGCCGGCCAGCAGCAGCAGGGACACCACCGCCAGGGCGCCCAGGGTTTCCGCCAGGCCCGCCCCCCGCTGCGCCCGGTTTAGCACGGCCCGATCCCCGCCCAGCGGCCGTGTTCGCTGCACACCCTGACCCGCCCCTTGCCAGACAGGATAACCCTGATCCTGCCCGCCGGGTTACTGAGCGTCAGGTGGGCCGGCGTGGCGGTATTGCGCAGCCCCGCCAGGATAAGGTAGCCGGGCGTGGAAATTTCCAGCCGGATACTCCCGGCGGACGCCTGCCGCCGCAAGGTCATTGCCGACGCCGGCATAGGGTGCGCCTGCGCGTCCCCACGCGCCTCCAGCGACCAGTCCAGGCCGGTTCGCACCCTGATGCGATAATGATGATTGCCCCAGGCGGCCCGGCACTGTAAACGCTGCATGAAATCCGCTATCTGGCGCGCCGCGTGTTCGAGCTGGGATTTATGCTGGTAATGCCGCCAGACAAACGTGCCCGACAGCGCCAGCATCGCCGTCAAGGCCAGCACCAGCATCATTTCAATCAGGGTATAGCCCCGCTGTGACAGGTTGGGAATTTTCATGCACCGCAGGATAGCGGCTATCCATCCCGCCGCGCTACCGGGTAAGACGCAAAGTGCGACGGGCTGTCGCATGGATTTAGGGGAGAGGTGCAAACAGACAAAATATTGCGGGGAGCATAACAAAACTATGGCGCCCCACGGCGCGGCAGGCCCGTTAACCTCCCTTGCAAAGCAGACGTGTTAACGGGCGCGCAATATCAGATTGCCACGGGCGCCTTGATTGGCGGATACGGGTCGTAACCCTGGATATCAAAATCCTCAAAACGGTAGTCGAACAGCGACGCGGGCTTACGCTTGATCACCAGGCGCGGCAGTTCACGCGGCGCGCGCGTCAGCTGCAGGTCGGCCTGCTCCAGATGATTGCTGTAAAGATGGGTATCGCCGCCGGTCCAGACAAAATCCCCCACCCGCAGGTCGCACTGCTGCGCCACCATATGCACCAGCAGCGCGTAGCTGGCGATATTAAACGGCAGGCCGAGGAAAATATCGCATGAGCGCTGGTAAAGCTGGCAGGACAGCGTACCGTCCGCGACATAAAACTGGAACAAGGCATGGCAAGGTGCCAGCGCCATCCGATCCAGCTCGCCCACATTCCAGGCGGAAACGATAATGCGCCGTGAGTCGGGGTCCTGGCGCAACTGCTCGATCACCCGGCTCAGCTGATCGATCCGGCGGCCGTCCGCCGCGCCCCAGGCGCGCCATTGCTTACCGTACACCGGGCCGAGATTGCCGTCCTTATCCGCCCACTCGTCCCAAATGGACACATTGTGCTCGTGCAGATAATCCACCTGGGTATCGCCGTTGAGAAACCACAGCAGCTCATAAATGATCGAGCGCAGGTGGCAGCGTTTGGTGGTGACCAGCGGAAAACCCTGCTGCAGGTTAAAGCGCATCTGATGGCCGAAAATCGATAAGGTGCCGGTGCCGGTGCGATCGGCTTTCGGCGTGCCTTGATGCCGAACCAGGCGCATCAGTTCCAAATACTGTTTCATGTGACCTCAGGACAGTTGTTGCTGGGGGCGGCGGCGGTAGGCCCAGATAAACATAATCAGACCGGCGATAATCATCGGCAACGACAGGATTTGCCCCATGCTGATGGCATCGTCGAATAATCCGAGCTGCGCGTCGGGCTGGCGGAAAAACTCCACGATAATGCGAAACGCGCCGTACCCCATCAGAAACAGGCCGGAGACGCTGCCCAGCGGGCGCGGCTTGCGGATAAACACATTCAGGATGATAAACAGCACCACGCCTTCAAGCAGCAGCTCATAAATTTGCGAGGGATGGCGGGGCAATACGCCATACTGGTTAAACAGCGCCTGCCATTGCGGATGCGAAGGCAGCAGGGCCAGATCCTCGGCGCGCGAGCTGGGAAACAGCATCGCCCACGGGGTATCCGTCGTTACGCGCCCCCAAAGTTCGCCGTTGATAAAATTGCCCAGCCGGCCGGCGCCCAGGCCGAAGGGGATCATCGGGGCGATAAAATCCGCCACCTGGAAGAAATGGCGTTTGGTGCGGTGGGCAAACCACAGCATCACGATAATAACGCCCATCAGGCCGCCATGGAACGACATGCCGCCGTCCCATACCTTAAACAGATAAAGCGGATTCTCGAGGAACTGCGGCAGGTTATAGAACAGCACATAGCCGATGCGTCCGCCCAGGAACACGCCCAGGAACCCGGCATACAGCAGATTCTCCACTTCATCCTTGGTCCAGCCGCTGCCGGGCCGGTTGGCGCGGCGCACCGCCAGCCACATGGCAAAGACGAAACCGACCAGGTACATCAGGCCGTACCAATGGAGCGACACCGGTCCCACGGAAAAAATCACCGGGTCAAACTGCGGGAAGGCCAGATAATTCATTGTCATTCATCACCACGATTTAAGTCATTTTCACCGCGTCGGTGCGACGGGGCGGCAGGCCGTTCGGTCACGAAAAAGCGTTGCGTCGCCGTGCGCCTGGTTCGTCCGATGGCGGCATATCATAGCATAGCGGCCTAATGTTCGCGGCGGGGCGACGGAAAATTTACGCGTTTTTAATATCGGGTTGCGCCGCCGGCCGTCCTACCTGCCGCCGCGGATAAGACCGCCCAGCCCGCGGCGCTCCAGAAACGCCGCCACCTGATGACGCACATCGATGGCATTTTGCGCGGTGAGCACCCGTTCCACCAGGGTAACGGCGTCGCCGAGCTCCACATTACGCAGCAGGTATTTGATGCGGGCGACGCTGCGTCCATTCATGCTGAGGGTACGATAACCCATGCCGGCCAGCAGCAGCGCGCCCATGGGGTCGCCGGCCATTTCGCCGCACAGGCTGCAATCGAGCCCCAACAGACGGCACTCGGCGACGATTTTCACCAATACCTGCAGCATGGCCGGATGCAGGCTGTCGTACATGGCCGCCACCCGGGTATTGTTGCGATCCACCGCCAGCAGGTACTGGGTCAGGTCATTACTGCCCACCGAGACAAAATCCACCCGGTTGATCAACAGCGGCAGCATAAACACCATGGCGGGCACTTCAATCATCACCCCGATGCGCAGCGGCGGCAGCGCGTACCCCAGCATGTCCTCCACCTCGCGCCCGGCGCGGTCGATGAGGCGCCGCGCCTCGTCGATTTCGTCGACGCTTGTGATCATCGGCAGCAGGATACTGAGATTACCGGTAGCCGCGTTGGCCCGCAGCATGGCGCGCACCTGGATGAGGAAAATTTCCGGTTGATCGAGCGTGATGCGGATACCGCGCCAGCCCAGGCAGGGATTTTCCTCATTAAGCGGCGCCATATAGGGCAGTTGCTTATCCGAGCCGACATCCAGCGTGCGCAGCGTCACCGGCTTGGCCGGGAACAGCTGCAACATGCCCTGGTATTGCGCGACCTGTTCATCCTCGGACGGAAATCCGCTTTGCAGCATAAACGGAATTTCGGTGCGGTAGAGGCCGACGCCGTCCACGCGATTGCCCAGACGCTGTTCATGTCCGGCGCTCAGGCCGGCGTTAAGCATCACCTGGATGCGCTCGCCGCTTTTCATGGTCGCCGGCTGTTCCACATCGTCTTCCGCCAGGCGGCTGAGCTGTTTTTCCTCGCTGATTAAACGCTGGTACTCTTGCACCAGTACCGGTTCGGGATCCACCAGCAGCTCGCCGCGATAACCGTCCACCACCAACAGCCGCTGGTTTAGCAGCGCCGGCTGGATATCGGCGCCCATAACGGTTGGGATGCCCATGGCCCGCACCAGGATGGCGGCATGGGAATTGGCGGCGCCGTCCCTAACCACCACGCCCACCATTTTGTCCTGCGGCATCTCGGCCAGCAGTGTGGCGCTCAGCTCATCGGCCACCAGGATAAAACGCGACGGCCAGGGCGTCTCGCCCTGGATGTTATCGCCCAGATGAAACAGCAGGCGTTGCCCGAGGGCGCGTAAATCGCCGGCGCGCTCGCGCATATAGCTGTCATTCAACTGCGCGAACTGCTCGGCGAACAGCTCGATAACTTGTTTTACCGCCCATTCGGCCATGGCGCCGGCATCGATTCGCGCAAACAGCTCACGCTTTAAGCGCGCGTCGTTAAGCAAATGGGAGTAAAGATCGAAAATCGCCGCGCTGTCTTTTTGCGCATTGGCGGTGAAACGCTTGCTAAAACGGCGGAACTCCGCCGCCGCTTCGCCGAGGGCGAGCGTCAGGCGCTCGCGCTCGCGCGCGCTGTCCAGCGACGAAGCTTGAAAAACCTGATCGAGCGAAGGCTGGCTGTTGTCCACCCACCCCTGGGCTATCGCCACGCCGGGGGCGGCGGCCAGCGCGCGGATGCGCGTCTGGCGGTATTGGCCGAACAGCGCGTTGAGCTGGGATTGCGACAAAATACCGGCCATTTGCGTGGCCAGCGTCACCATAAAGGATTCTTCGCTTTCGTCGAACTGCCGATGTTCGCGCTGCTGCACCACCAATACGCCCAGCAGTTGGCGGCGGTGGATAATCGGCACGCCGAGGAAGGAGCGGAAACGCTCTTCTTTTACCGCCGGAATGTACTGGAAGCTGGGATGGTTATGGGCATCGGCCAGGTTGATGGGCTCCGCCAGGCGGCCCACCAGCCCGACGATCCCCTGGTCGAAAGCCAGCGTGATGGTGCGCCCGCGCGGTTTTTGCAAACCACGCGTGGCCATCAGGTAGTAGCAGCGGCGATCGTTATCGGCCAGATAAACCGAACAGACTTCGGTATCCATCGCCAGACAGGTCTCATTGACCAGAATTTCCAGCGTATCCGACAGGCGCGGCGCGGCGGCGACCTTTTCAACGATTTCCCGCAAGCGCGTGAGCATATTCTGCGTGGCTTAACCCCTCTTCCGTCTGTAGCCTGGGAGAGTCCGTTGCACAGCGCTTTCCTGCAACGGCATGACAATAGTAGAAAACTCTTTCATTACCCGGCGGTAAACGTCCCGCTTAAAAGAAACCACCTGGCGCACCGGGTACCAGAAACTGACCCAGCGCCAGCCGTCGAACTCAGGGGTGCCCCCGCGCTGCATATTGATATCGGCGTCCGGGCACATGAGCTGCAGCAGGAACCATTTTTGCTTCTGGCCGATACAAACCGGCTTGGTGTCCCAGCGTACCAGACGCTTCGGCAGCTTGTAACGCAACCAGTTACGGGTGGAGGCCAGTATGCGCACATCCTTACGGCTCAGCCCGACCTCTTCGTACAGTTCACGGTACATGGCCTGTTCCGCGGTTTCGCCGGGATTAATGCCGCCCTGGGGAAACTGCCATGAGTGCTGCCCATATCTCCTGGCCCATACCACCTGCCCATCACGATTACAGATCACAATACCAACATTCGGGCGGTAGCCATCATCATCGATCACCGGACTACCTCGATTACATAAAATGCAAGATAGCCTGATTGTTTCACACTCGCTCAATACGGTAAACCACTGCTTTTAAGGAATGTCCGACTTCCTGGACGTCGAATGGCGTCCGGATGCGGCATGGTTATCAACAGCCGGGGATAACTGCCGGTGCTTTTATTCACTTTTTCTGTGGATAGGTATGTGCAGAACACTGGGTTAAAGAGGGAAAACTTTTCGCCGCGCGCCGGCTTTGCAAAACGCGCCGCGGGAAAACACAATGATTTTCAATCGCCTGTTGCCGGATCCCGCCGTGGGAACGATCGTGCGGGATCCGCCTATCCACCGGTTGCGCGCGATGAGGTTAAAAAACAGACGATGATGATTTTATCCACAAATTATGCTGTAAAGCGCGGCGATATATGTACAAACCTGTAAAAAACAGGGGCGTCAAGGCTGTAAATAGTGACAGTAGTGCCAGTTTATTAGGTTTATCCCATACTTCTGTGGATAACATGGTGTAAGATCCTGTTCATTGTCGCCCGCTTCAGGTGTACAACCTCGGGCGCGCCGGCGGCAAAACGCGATCGGCGCTTAAAAAAGAGTGTGAAATCATGCTATTATTTATGGCTGATGATTAAATGCCGATCCTGGGTCGGACGGCCCCGGCGGCCGATTAGTTTTTATACAGCACGCGGATAACTGTTTATGACCCTTCCCCTCATCGCCACACCGATCCTCCCGCCGGGGGACGAAATAGAGCTATTGGCGCGCGCCAGCGCCCTGGCGGGCTATAATCTGGGTGAACTGGCGGCGCACGCGGGCCTGGTGCTGCCGGCCAACCTGAAACGTGATAAAGGCTGGATCGGCGTCTTGCTGGAACGTTACCTGGGCGCCAGCGCGGGCAGTAAACCCGAGCAGGATTTTGCCGCCATCGGGGTGGAACTGAAAACCATACCGGTCGACAGCCGCGGCCGCCCCCTGGAAACCACCTTTGTCTGTGTCGCGCCGCTGACCGGCAACAGCGGCGTCACCTGGGCGTCCAGCCATGTCAGGTATAAGCTGGCCAGGGTACTGTGGATACCGGTGGAAGGCGAACGCGCGATCCCGCTCACCCGGCGCCGTATCGGCACGCCGCTGCTGTGGAGTCCCAGCGCCGAGGAAGAATCGCTGTTGCAAAATGACTGGGAGGAATTAATGGATTTAATCGTACTCGGGCGCGTGGAACATATCACCGCGCGCCACGGCGAGGTGCTGCAGTTGAGGCCCAAGGCCGCCAATAGCCGGGCGCTGACCAGGGCAATCGGCGAATTCGGCCAGCCGATCATGACGTTACCGCGCGGGTTTTACCTGAAAAAGACCTTCACCGGGCCAATGCTGGCACGGCATTTCCTGATGTAAATGCATTTTACCTTGCCTGCTGCCCTTTGGACCTGTTTATAATATTCGTTTAAGCTTCGTTTACATTTAGGTAATGGATCACAATGTTTGATTGGATCGTGGATCCCGATGCGTGGCTGGCGCTGGGAACACTGACTGTTCTGGAAATCGTCCTTGGTATTGATAATATCATTTTTCTCTCCCTGGTCGTCGCCAAGCTGCCCGCGAGACAGCAAGCCAAAGCCCGCCGTCTGGGCCTGTTCGGCGCCATGGTCATGCGGCTTTGCCTGCTGGCGTCCATTTCGTGGGTGATTCGCCTTACCTACCCGTTGTTTACCGTTTTCGCGACCGAGGTATCGATCCGCGACCTGATATTACTGCTGGGAGGATTGTTCCTTATCTGGAAATCCTGCCGGGAGATCCACCAGGCGCTGGAAGGGGGCGAAGCCGATCAAAGCACCAATGTCAGTTCGTTTCTCGGCGCCATCACGCAAATCATGCTGCTGGATATTATCTTCAGCCTGGATTCGGTGATCACCGCCGTCGGCCTGTCCAATCACCTGTTTATCATGATGGCGGCGGTGGTGATCGCGGTAGGCGTGATGATGTTCGCCGCGCGGCCGATAGGAGAGTTCGTCGCCCGCCATCCCTCGGTCAAGATGCTGGCGCTGGCGTTCCTGATTTTAATCGGCTTTACCCTGATCCTCGAAAGCGTTGATATTCATGTACCTAAAGGCTACATTTATTTTGCGATGTTTTTCTCTATGGGCGTCGAGGCGCTGAACCTTCTCAGGAATAAGAAAGTCAGCCACGCCCGTCGTAATTGATCCAATGCTTAACATGGACATAACATGAATAAAAAAGTGGCAATCGTATCGGCGGTGTTATTCACCGTCATGCTATCGGGCTGCGCCAGTGATTATGTGATGGCGACCAAGGACGGCCGGATGATTTTGACCCAGGGCAAACCTAAACTGGATAAGTCCACCGGCCTGATTCGCTATACCGACGAGCAGGGCAATGATATGCAGATTAACGGTAATGAGGTATCGCAGATGATCGCGCGCTGAGCGTTCGGCGCCCTTGTCGGTTAAACATCCCCGCCCGCCCATTTTGCGCTTTTCCCCGCGCCCTGGCTTGGTTATAGTCTGATCGGGCGGCGCCTGTTGACGCCTGATCTTTTCAGACATTAAGGAACAAGCCTCAATGCATTATCACCGTATTCCCCATAGTTCACTAGAAGTCAGCGTTCTGGGATTGGGCACCATGACCTTTGGCGAGCAAAATACGCAGGCCGATGCCCATGCGCAGCTGGATCATGCCGTTGCCGCCGGGGTGAATCTGATCGACACGGCTGAAATGTATCCGGTGCCGCCGCGCCCCGAAACCCAGGGACTGACCGAAACCTATATCGGCAATTGGCTTAAGCAACGGGGCGGACGGGAAAAGGTGATCCTGGCCAGCAAAGTCGCCGGCCCCACGCGCGGCAATGACGCCGGCATCCGGCCCCAGCAGATACTGGATCGCAAGAATATCCGCATGGCGCTGGACGCCAGCCTGCAGCGGCTGGGCACCGATTATCTCGATCTCTACCAGGTGCACTGGCCGCAGCGCGCCACTAACTGCTTCGGCAAACTGAATTACCAGTACACCGACGAAAAACTGGCGGTAACCATACTCGAAACGCTGGAAGCGCTGGCCGAGCAGGTACGGGCGGGGAAAATCCGCTATCTCGGCATCTCCAACGAGACGCCCTGGGGCGCCATGCGTTATCTGCAGTTGGCGGAAAAGCACGATCTGCCGCGCATCGTCACGGTGCAGAATCCCTACAGCCTGTTGAACCGCAGTTTTGAAGTGGGCATGGCGGAAATCAGCCAGTTTGAAGGGCTGGAGCTGCTGGCCTATTCCAGCCTGGCCTTCGGCACGCTGACCGGTAAATACCTCAATGGCGCCAAACCGGCGGGCGCGCGCAATACGCTGTTCAGCCGCTTTACCCGCTACAGCGCGCCCCATACCCAGCAGGCGATTGCCGAATATGTGGCGCTGGCGCAGCGCTACGGCATTGACCCCGCGCAGATGGCGCTGGCGTTTGTGCGCCGGCAACCGTTTGTGGCGTCTACCCTGCTGGGCGCCACTTCCCTGGAACAGTTACAGACCAATCTCGATAGCCTGGAACTGACGTTAAACGACGAGATTATCGCCGAACTGGAATACATCCATCAGCGCTTTACCATCCCGGCGCCTTAACCCGCACGGAGCGGCGCTATCGGTCGCTCCGCGTGTCGCCACGGCTTCAGCCGGCGGTTTTGCCGGCGCGGGTGGTCAGCCACAGCAAGGCAATCGCCAGCGCGAATACGACGCCGAAGCCCACCCCGATAATCACGGCCGGCACGCCAAGCCTGACCACCAGCGAATACAGCCCCAGCATCAGCAGCATGGCGATATTCTCGCCGAAATTCTGCACCGCGATGGCATTGCCCGCGCCTACGCTCTCCTTGCCGCGCTGTTGTAGCAGCGCATTTAACGGCACGATAAAAAAGCCGCCCAGGATACCGATCAGCGCCAGCAGCAGATACGACGGCAACAAATGATGTTGCAGGCAAAGCGCCACCACCACCACGCCCATCAGGATGCCCGCCGGCATGCAGCGCCGTACCGTCTCAAGCGTGACCAGCCTGGCCGCGGCGCCGGCGCCGAACACGATGCCCACCGCCACCATGGCGTTGAGGGTGGTCGGCGTGGCGTTATCGTTAATGCCCAGCGCCACCGGCACCCAGAGCACCAGCAGGAAACGCAGGGTCACCCCGGCGCCCCAGAACAGGCTGGTGCCGATCAGGGAAAAGCGGGTGTAGCCGTCGCGCCAGAGCAGGCGGCAGGCGGTGCCGAAATGGCCCGCCATGCGCGCCGGATGCCAGGAGCTGTCCTTGCGCGCCGCGGGCAGGCGCGGGATAAACAGATTGGCCGCCACCGCCACGCCATAGGTCAGGGCGCAGACCGCCAGCGCCGTGATCAGATGCCAGTCGGCCAGTACCCCGCCGGCCACGGAACCGGTCAGGATGGCGGCAATGGTCGAGGCTTCGATCAGGCCGTTGGCCTTGACCAATTGCCCGCCCTGGGTCAATTCGCCCAGAATGCCGTATTTGGCCGGCGAGTAAGCCGCCGCGCCAATCCCCACCAGGCAATAACCGATAAACGGATTAAAACCGAAACAGATAAGCAGCGCGCCGGCAAGCTTCAGGGAATTAGCCGCCATCATCACCCGGCCCTTGGCGAAATTGTCGGCGAATTGGCCGACAAAGGGCGCCAGCACGATATAGGCGGCGACAAACAACATTTGCAGCACCGGCTGGCTCCACGCCGGATATTGCTGTTCCTTGATCAATGCAATGGTGGCGAACAGCAGCGCATTATCGCCAAACGCGGAAAAAAACTGCGCGGACATGACCGCCAGCATCGGTCGGGATAATACGCCCGCCGGAGTGGTTACAGATGGGTTCATCCCTGTGGCTCCGTGGCTTCCGCCATTTTTTTCAAGGCTACATAATCGGGCTTGCCGCTGCCGAGCAACGGCAGCGCGTCGAGGTGGCGGATATCCCGCGGCACGTAGATTTCGGCAATACCGTCCTGCCGGGCCTGCTGGAACAGCTTCTCCCGCGTCAGCGCGGCATCGGTGGTAAACAGCACCAGGCCCTCGCCCTTGGCTTTATCGTTTTTGGCGGATGCGCCGTGCCGTGCGTCCGGCGATACCTTCAGGGCCAGTTGCTCGACGCTTTCCAGGGACACCATTTCGCCGGCCAGCTTGGCAAAGCGTTTTACCCGGCCCTGGATGGCGCAAAATCCCTGGGCGTCCAGGGTGACGATATCGCCGGTGTCGTACCAGCCCTCTTCGCGCACCCCCTGTTCGTTGTCGGCCGCCGGCGTTTCCAGGATGCCGGGATGTTCCACCCGCAGGTAGCCGCGCATGATATTGGGCCCGCGCAGCTGCAGCCGCCCGCCTTGTTCAATGCCCGGCACCGCGATGATCCGCGCCTGCATGCCCGGCAGGATCTGGCCGACGGTATGAGGCTTCGCCGCCAGCGGAACATTGATCGCCACCACCGGCGCGCATTCCGTGACGCCATACCCCTCCAGAATGCGGATGCCGAACTTTTCCTGCCACAGCAAGCGGGTGTTTTCGGACAATTTTTCCGCCCCGGCGACCACATAACGCACCCGGGCGAAATCATACTGGTGGGCCAGACGGCCGTACTGCGCCAGGAAGGTGGAGGTGCCGAACAGCACGGTACAGTTCTGGTCGTAAACCAGCTCGGGAATAATACGATAATGCAGCGGGCTCGGATAAAGCAGCACCCGCGCCCCGGTGAGCAGCGGGGTCAGCAAACCGACGGTGAGGCCGAACGCATGGAACAGCGGCAGCGCCGACATAAATTTGTCACGCGGGGTGAAATCGGCCACCGTGCGGATTTGCTCGATATTGGCCAGGATGCCGTCATGGGAATGGACCACGCCTTTCGGCGTGCCTTCCGAGCCGGAGGTAAACAGCACCAGCGCGCTGTCGCCGGGCTGTTGCGCCACCTCGGCCCGGTCCGGGAACAGTAAATGCCCAAGGATCCACAGCTTATCCCGCAGCGTCACCTGATCTTTTAGATCCTCCAGATAGACCCAGCGCGCCCCGGTTACCTGTTCCGGCAGGCCGGCCAGCTTGGCTTTGTCCAGGAACTGGCGGGAAGTGACGATAGTATTGATGGTGGCGGCTTTAAGCGCGTTGTTGATGCCGCTGGCGCCGGAGGTATAGTTCAGCAACGCGGGAATGCGTCCGCGCAGACCGGCGCCGAGGATAACGGCGGCGGTAATGGTGGCGTTGGGCAGCAGCAGGCCGACATGCTCGCCGCGGGCGGTAAAACGTTCGAGAATCCGGCTGACGCCGAAGATTTTTTTCAATAATCCGCGATAACTGTCCGGACTGAAGGCGATATCCTCGATGCAGGGCTTGCCGACGCCATAGCGCCGGGCCGCCGCCAGCAGCGCCTGATACAACGTCTGCCGGGGCCGGGAGGCCATGCGCGCCTCCATCATGATGCGATGCAGGTTCTCGCCGGCCAGCCGGCGGCGATCGCGCGCCCTGGGCGCCGCGGGCATCGGCAGGGACACCGGGGCCTGCAGATGAAGGGTGATTTTGGGAAACCAGTGGCGCTTGATGATGCCGCCCATGCGGCTGAACGGCGTCAGTTCCGGCCCATCCAGCCAGACCGGCACCACCGTTGCGCCCGAACGGGACGCAACGAACGCCGCCCCATCGTAGATTTTCATCAGCGACCCGGTGACCGAAATGCGCCCCTCGGGGAAGACCACAATCGGCCGGCCGCTGCCGACATACTTGATAAGCTGTTTAATACTGAGCGGCTTGGTGGGGTCGAGCGGCAGGATATCCACATAACGTTTTACCACGCGCATATACCATACGTCGGTAATCGTGGAATAAATGGCGAATACCGGTTTTACCGGCAAAAACAGCGCCAGCAGAATACCGTCCATAAACGAGACATGATTCGGGGTAATCATGATCTTCGGCTGCTGCAATACCCGCGTATCGCCAACCAGTTCCACCCGATAAAGCAGCCGGAACAGCCGGCGCAACACAGAAAAAAGCATACCATCTCCTTATTGGTTTGCGGACCTGAAATCCGCCAGCGGCCGCTTTTGCCTGCCTTCGGCGCTAAAATTATCGCTATCCAGCCAGGCCCGCAACGCCCAGCCAACGGCCGGCCATTCGCTGTCGATAATGGAATACCAACAGGTATCGCGATTGTGTCCTTTGGCCACCACCGCCTGGCGGAAGGTGCCCTCGTATTGAAACCCCAGCCGGCGGGCCGCCTGGTTGGAAGGCTGGTTCAGGCTATGGCATTTCCATTCGCAGCGCCGGTAACCCAGGGTGTCAAAGCTATAGCTTAGCAGCAGGCTGATGGCTTCGGTGCCGCAGGGTGATCGTTTCATCAGCGGCGACCAGTTAACCCAGCCGATTTCCAGCACGCCGTTGGCCGGGTCGATGCGCATCAGCGCCACCGAGCCCGCCGCCAGCCCGGTAGCCTGGTCGATGACCGCGTAAAACAGCGGATCGCCGCTGGCCGCATTGGCGGCGATCAGGGCATCGCACGCGGCGAGGGTCGCCGGCCGGCGGCGGGAAAAGTAGGTCCAGTCGCGTTCGTCGGCGATACTGTGCCAGGCGCTGAACAGCGCCGGGCTATGGGTTAACGCCAGCGGCTCCAGGCGGCAAAAACGCCCGGCCAGGGTAATTTTTTGCGGCAGCGGACGGGACTGCCAGTCCGCAAGCCGGGCGCCGATAGGCTGGCCGTATTCATTTACCAACGTTGCCTGTTGCATAATGTGGTCCTTTTGCCTGGTAACCGGTGAAGAGAAAAAAAAGCGGCGCACAAAAGGTATTACAACCTAAAAGCGGTCATACATAAAGTCCGGGATAACAATAGCGTGCGGCGGGAACTGAAAAGCGCGGGCAAAAAAAAACCTACGCATCCGCGTAGGTTGGTGCAACTGAAATGGTTTCAACATACAGAGTATGCTGATTTCTCACCAATCAATACCTCTGGGAGTACCTACTCTATAGTCCGTCACCCGATTACACTACCGCATAATCGCAAGATTACCGCTCGAAATGAAACCAACTGTAAAATTTACCCCATCATTGATTCCATTCGGCCAGGTTATCGCCCGGACCGTCTAAAACAATGCGGTCGCGGCTGGTCACGGCCGGCGGCGGCGACGGCGTTCAGCCTTACCGCCTGCGCACTTCCACCAAGCAACCCATGGCGTTGGGGCCCTGGGTCAGCGGCGAGGTGCCGATATCCAGCGTCAGCGCATTGGGATTGCCGGACTGTTCAATACCGGCCTCATCGCCCTGCCGCCCCGGCGAAAACCAGGAGCCGGTGGCCATGAGGATAACGCCGGGCGCCACCCCGTCATTATGCCTGGCGCCCGCCAGGATCCGGCCGCGCTGGTTATACACCTCCACTATTTCGCCGTCCTGGATGCCGCGGCGGCGGGCATCGTCGGGATGAATATGGAGCGTCTCCTTGCCGGCGGTTTTATTTCCCTGGGCCAGGGGCGCGGGATCAAGCTGGCTATGCAGCCGATCTTTAGGCTGCAGGCTAATCAAATGCAGCGGATAGGTTGCGGCCAGCGCGCTGCCCAGCCATTCCGCCGGCGGCTGCCATTGCGGATGCGGGGCGAAATCGGCATAACCAAAACCGGCGATGGCGGCGCTGAACAGCTCGATGCGCCCGCTCGGCGTTTTCAGCGGATGCGCGAGCGGGTCGCGGCGAAAATCCCCCAGCAGGATAAAATCCTGCGCGGGCGCGGGCACCTTGATATGGCCTTCCCGCCAGAACTGCGCGAACGCCGGCCACGCATGGCCGGCGCGGGCGTGGGATTCGGCGCTTTGGCGGTAGAGATGCTCTATCCAGTCCTGTTCGTCCCGTCCGCCGGTAAATGCCGCGCGATAGCCCAGGCGATCGGCCAGATCGGCGAAGATATCCATATCGTTACGCGCCTGGTGCCGCGGCTCCACGGCCTTATGCATCGCCAGCACGTAACTGTCGCGCGAAGACCCGCCGATATCGTTGCGCTCAAGGGAGGTGGTCGCCGGCAGGACGATATCGGCAAGCTTCGCCGCCGGCGTCCACCAGATATCCTGCACCACCACGGTATCGGGTTTGCTCCAGCCCGCCAGCAGGCGGTTAAGCTGCTGGTGGTGATGGAAGGGATTGCCGCCCGCCCAGTGGATCATATGGATATCCGGATAGCGCCGGTCCTCGCCCTGAAAGGTGTAATGTCCGCCGGGATTGAGCAGCATATCGGCGATGCGCGCCACGGGAATGGTCAGGCCGGCGGCGGCGTTCGGCCCCAGCGGCAGGGTCGGCGCCTGGGCGTCCAGGCGCGGATTGCCCACGCCGTTCATCGAACCGTGGCCGAAGGCAAAACCGCCCCCCGGCAGGCCAACCTGCCCCAGCATGGCGGACAGGGCAATCACCATCCAATAGGGTTGTTCGCCCCGGTGCGCCCGCTGGACGGCGTAAGAACAGGTCATAAAACTGCGCACGCCGATAAGCTGGCGCGCCAGGCGTGCAATGCGCGCCTCGGGTATGCCGGTAATGGCGCTGGCCCAGGCCGGCGTTTTGCCGATGCCGTCATCCTGCCCGCGCAGATAGCCGGCCAGCTGTTGATATCCGACGCAATAGCGGGCCAGAAAGGCGTCATCCTGCGCGCCGAGGCGCTGGATTTCATAGGCCAGCGCCAGCATCAGCGCCACGTCGGTGTTCGGGCGGATGGGGATCCACTCCGCCTGGAGGAACGCCGGGCAATCATCACGGGTCGGACTGATGTTGATAACCGGCGTGCCTTTAGCCGCCAGTTGCTTCAGCCAGGGTTTCAGCGTGTGCTCGGCCGCGCCGCCCGACGAAACCTGGGCATTCTTCAGCGCCAGGCCGCCAAAGGCGATAAACAGCTGGCAGTGCGCAATCACGCTGGGCCAGGCGGTGACGCGCCCGGTTAACGGACTGAAGGTGCCGATGACATGCGGCAGGAAAAACTGCGCGGCACCCCAGCTGTAGTTGCCCGCCTGGTCTACCGCCCCGCCGCCGGCAAAATAAAAGCGCCTGACCAGCGAGCGGGCATGATGGACACGGCCGGCGGAAGACCAGCCGTAGGAGCCGGTAAAAATGCCGGACGCGCCGTAGCGATCGCGCACCCGCCGGTTCTCATCGGCAATCAGGTCCAGCGCCACATCCCAGCTGACATCGACAAAGGCTTCCCGGCCGCGCAGCGCGCCGTCGCTGCGCTCCCTTTTTTGCAGCCAGGAGCGGCGCACCGCCGGCTGGCGGATCCGCTGGTCCGAGTATAGCATCGGCGCGATGGAGTCCAGCAGCGGCGACGGGTCCGGATCGCCGGCGAAGGGCTCGCAGCCGATTAACCTGCCGTCCTCGACCACTGCGGTAAACGCCCCCCAATGGGCCAGATGGGGGAAACGTGAAATAGCCATGCTATTGGTGTCTTGTTCAGGAATTGAAACATAAAACTAACATTAATCGCCCCCCCGCCACAAAGCAGAAAATCAGTCGCGGCGATAATTTTCATTTATCCCGCAGCGATCACCAAAGCTGTGCGCCAACGCCTTGCATCGGCGGGCTTTTTCCGTAAAACTTAATAATGTAAACGATTACCCTATTGAGAGCTTGTAAGCGATATGGCCACCATAAAGGATGTAGCTAAACTGGCGGGTGTATCAGTCGCCACAGTCTCGCGCGTTATCAATAATTCACCGAAGGCCAGCGACAATTCCCGCCAGGCGGTGCTTGGCGCCATGGAAGAGCTGCAATATCATCCCAACGCCAATGCCCGGGCGCTGGCGCAGCAATCCACCGAAACGGTGGGGCTTATCGTCTCGGACGTATCCGATCCTTTTTTCGGCGCCATGGTCAAGGCGGTGGAGCAGGTAGCCTATCGCACCGGTAACTTTCTGCTGATTGGCAACGGCTACCATATCCTGGAGCAGGAACGGCAGGCCATCGAGCAGTTGATCCGCCACCGCTGCGCTGCGCTGGTGGTTCATGCGCAGATGATCCCCGAAGAGGAGCTTAACGCCCTGATGGCGCATATTCCGGGCATGGTGCTGATTAACCGTATTCTGCCGGCCTATGCCAGCCGCTGCGTGGCCCTCGACGACCGTTATGGCGCCTGGCTGGCCACCCGCCACCTGATTCAGCAGGGCCACCGGCGCATTGCGTTTATCTGTTCAAGCCATCCCATTTCCGACAGCACCGATCGATTGCAGGGCTATCTGGATGCGCTGAAGGATCATGATATCGAGGTGGATGAGAAGCTTATCGCCTACGGCGAACCCGACGAGGTGGGCGGCGAGCAGGCCATTACCAGCCTGCTGGGGCGCGGGCGTAATTTTACCGCCATCGCCTGTTACAACGATTCCATGGCCGCCGGCGCGCTGGCGGTCCTCAGCGATAACGGTATCGACGTGCCGGAGCAAATCTCGCTGGTCGGCTTTGACGATGTGCTGATTTCACGTTACCTGCGACCGCGCCTGACCACTATCCGCTATCCGGTGGTGGCGATGGCCACCCAGGCGGCGCAGCTGGCGCTGGCGCTGGCGAACGGGGACCCGCTGCCGGAGGTGACCAATACCTTCAGCCCGACCCTGGTAAGGCGTCACTCGGTCGCGCCGCCGCCTTAAGCGGCGACCGCGGATTTACCGCGCGTCCGCGCGCAGCTGATAGAGATGCACCGGCATATCGGGATATTCGATCCCGTCGCCGATATAGTCCCAGCCGTGGCGTTCATAATAGCCGGTAAAGGTGGCATACAAATACAGGGAACCGAAACCGGCCCGGCGGCTGAAATCCTGCACAAACGCCTGCAGCTGCCGTCCCAGGCCCCGCCCCCGGTATGCTTCATCGACATACAGCGCCGCCAGCCAGGGGGTGAGGTCCTGGCGGCTCAACAGATCGCTGCGCCACAGGCCCACGGTGCCCACCGGGCGGCCGTCGTCAAGGGCGATAAAGGTGATCGGCAGGCCGTCCCGGCGCATGCCATTGTCGACGATGGCGGCATAGAACCCCCGGCCGGCGCCGTGGCCGAAAGCGCGCCATAACCAGTCGGTCACCTGTTCTTTATGCCGGGCATGGTCCGCCAGCGGGGCAATCACCACCGGCATCAGACCAGTTTTCCCTGGAAAATGGGCACCGATTCAAACAAAAAGCCGTCGAATTCCGGCGCATCGGCATCGGAAATTTCCATCAGGGTGTTTTTGACGCTTTCCATATGCTGCCACATGCACTGGTAGGAGGCCATCACGTCGCGCCGGCGCAGGGCCACCAGAATATTCTGATGATCCGCCAGCCAGCGCAGCCGCAGGGAACGCGTATCTATATGGCTGTAGAGCTGCTGCCACAACGCGCTGGATTCCTGCCGCAGCCAGATGGATTTTACCGTTTCCAGCAGCATCTGGTTTTGCGTGGCGCCGGCAATCAGCTCGTGAAACAGCTTATCGTTATTCTCGCTGCGCTCGTTGGTAATGATATCGCGCTGCTCCTGCTCCAGCGTCCGGCGCAGGTTTTCAATGTCCATTTTGGTGGCCATTTTGGCGGCGAACGCGGCGATATTGCTCTCCAGAAGCTGGCGGGCCTGCAGCAGTTCAAACGGCCCCACCTCGCTTTCAAGGTAATGGGTTCCCTCGGTATCCGCGCCCGGAATGCGTATCACATATACGCCGGATCCCTGGCGGATATCCACCACCCCCTCCAGCTCCAGCATCAGCAGGGCCTCGCGGATAATGGTGCGGCTGACGCCGTAGGTTTCCGCAATATTACGCTCCGGGGGCAAACGCGTACCGATCGGGTAATGACCTGACTGGATCTTCTGCCGCAGATCCCGGCCAATTTCCTGATACTGTTTTTTTTCCTGCAACATCACACCTTCTTCCCCTCGCCCGTTAACGCGTAGCCTCAAACACGATATGCCCGCGACAGGACGGCAGGCTTGCTTCCTGCCGTTTGCCGGCGCGCGGGCTAGTGTAACAAACCCAGGGCCTGATCGAGTACTTTCGCGCCGTTTAAAGTGCCATAGGCCACCGAATCGATTACCGCGATGGGGATCTGGTATTCATCGGTCAGCTTTTTGTTTTCCGCCAGTTTAAAGCGCACCTGCGGCCCCAGCAACACGACCAGGATATCGTTGCCGAACGTTTGCAGCTCATCGCGCAGGTTTTGTTCGGGGATGGCGTAAATCTTGTATTCCAGGGAGCGGCTGGCCGCTTCCTTTTCCATTTTGGTCACCACCAGCGAGGTGGACATGCCCGCGGAACAGGCCAGGACGATACGTTTCATAGGTATTCCTCTTATTTATCTTCGTCATCGAGCGTTAACGCCAGGGTGCGGGTAGCGCTTAAGCGGGCGAACCAGGCGGCGGATTTTTTCGGCTGCCGGCGCAACTGTTGCTGCAGGTCGATTTCAATCAGACCATAGCGGTTTTTAAACGCGTTCATCGGCGAAACATTATCGGTAAACGCCCAGAGCATATAACCCAGGCAGCGCGCGCCCTCCTCCCGGGCTTTTAACGCCCAGTACAGATGTTCGGCGATAAAGTCGATGCGGTAATCATCCTGGATCACGCCGGCGGGGTCTTTAAAGCGTTCCTCATGTTCAACGCCCATGCCGTTTTCGGCGATAAACCAGGGCATATCCGGATAATCGCGGTTCATCCGCTGCGCCATGTCATAGACAATCCGGGGATGGATTTCCCAGCCGCGCGAGGGATTCATCCGCCGTCCCGGCAGCTCGAACGGCTCATAATAATATGCCGGATGGAACGGGGTATTGTCATTCCACTGGCGGCTGGGGGCCTTGACCCGATGGGGATAATAAAGATTAATCCCCACCTCATGCACCGGATAACGGCGGATAATATCCAGTTCCTGCGCGTCGTACTGCCACTCGACCCCATGGCGGCGCAGCAGTTCCATTAACTCCGGTGGATAGACGCCCAGCAGCAGCGGATCGAGGAATACCCGGTTATAAAACAGATCGTAGAGATGCGCCGCCCGCTGGTCATGGGGAGCGCTGGAACGGGCATAGGTCACCTCCGGATTAAGGATAACCCCGAGCGATCCGCCGCCGCGCCGGTAGCCTTGTTCTTCAAACAACTGTACCAGCCGGGCGGTGGCGATGATTTTATGATGGTTCCACTGCATCCATTTATGGGTATTCTGTTCATAGGGATAACGCAGGGCATCCAGGTAAACCCGGGTCTGCACCACGATCGGCTCGTTAAAGGAAAACCAGCGCTTCACCTTGCCGGCATAACGCGCGAACACTTTTTCCGCGTAACGGACAAACAGTTCCACCACCCGCTTCGACTGCCAGCCGCCATGGCGTTCCAGCAGGCAGGCAGGCAGCTCGTAATGCTCCAGGCAGATCATCGGCTCAATACCCTGCCTGATCATCTCATCAAGAAAATTATCGATATAGGCCGCATAGTCTTCATCGACAATCACCTGCTCGTGATCCACCAGGAAACGCGACCAGTTGATCGAGGTGCGGTAATGCGTCAGCCCGGCCTGCTTCATCAGCGCCACGTCTTCGGCGTAGCGATGGATAAAATCGGTGGCCACCGCCGGGCCATAGCCGTTATGCCAGACGTGGCGGTCCTGCTGGTACCACAGGTCGAGATAAGAATCCTGGCCCGGCTTCTTGCCGCTCCAGCCCTCGGTTTGCCAGGCGGACGCCGCGGCGCCCAGGATAAAATCCGCCGGGATGGCGATGCTAACCTTGCTCATGTCCGTCCTCACGATGACTTAAGGGTTTGCGCGCGGGATGCTTCGCTCATTTCCGCCGCCAGCTGCGCCTGGTCCGCGCGGCGCGACGCCACCTGGACAAAAGGCAGATAGATCAGGAACGACACCACGATGCAGCACAACTGCGTAATCACCGCGCCCATCGATCCGGCGGTGGACAGCCAGGCGTTAATCAGCGGCGGCGTGGTCCAGGGCACCATCACCACCGCCTTGTCGGCAAAACCCAGGCTGGTGGCGAAATAGCCGATGGTGCCGGTGACCAGCGGCGTAATAATAAAAGGAATGGCCAGGATCGGATTAAGCATGATCGGCATGCCGAAGATCACCGGTTCATTAATATTAAACACCGAGGGACCAAGGGATAATTTAGCGATTTCTTTCATCTCCTTGCGCTTGGATGTAAACAATACCGCCATTAATAATCCGATGGTCAGGCCGGAACCGCCGATGCTCATATACACATCCCAAAACGGCATGGTAATGATATTGGGAATATCCTTGCCCTGTTCAAACGCGGTCATATTGACGGTAATGGCGCCGAGCAATAAAGGTTCGCGAATCGGCTTAATCATTTGGTTGCCGTGAATGCCGATGACCCAGAACATCTGGGCGACGAACATCAGCACCAGGATGCCCGGCAGGCTTTGCACCACCGATTCCAGCGGCTGCTGTACCACCTTATATACCGCATCGTACAGATACATGCCGGTCACGCGCTGGAAGACGAACCCAAAGGTCGCCAGCAGCAGCACGGTAATAATGGCCGGGATCAGGGCGGTAAAAGACGCGGACACATTGGGCGGCACGGTATCCGGCATCTTGATGCGGAATTTATCCACCTTTTCCAGGCGCGAATAAACCTCCACCGATAAAATCGCCATAAACATGCCGAGGAACAGGCTCTTGGTATCCGAGAACTGCCGCGCAAGCACGTCCTTGACCACCATCATCTGGTCGCCGACCATTAACTGCAGCGTGGTCGGCGTGACGGCGATAAAACAAATTACCGCCAGCAGCCCGGGAAATAAGGTGCGGGACCCATTAAGCCGGCCCAGCTCGATACCGATTAGGAATACCGCGCCGATGGTTAAAAAATTCAGGGTGGCGTAGTTAATACTGCTCATAATAGGCTTGAGCGTCGCCAGCGGCGCGAAGAAACTAAAACTGGCGAGGCCGTTAACCGGATCGAGCACCATATTGGAGATCAACACCGAAAACGCGCCGACAATGATGACCGGCATTAAGGTAATAAACGCCGCCTTGATCGCCATAATATAGCGAAAGCTATTAAATTTAGTGGCAAACGATCCCAGAGAATCGATCATACGATCCTTAAATGACATGACACCACCTCATCATCAGTGAGTTAAGCCTATTGATATGCACGTTTGCCGGTAGCCGGCAGGTTTTATTGTGGGTTTGGCATACCAAAAACTAGCGTAACTGAATTTATTTTCTGTGATCATGCTCTCACAAGCCAACATTGGAATTCCAATATGATGAAATTACCAAATTTGGTATACCAATAGAGGTGGCGAATGGAAGATTTTGAACAAACCGTGATGGAATTGCTGATTAACGCCGGCGAAGCCCGTTCCGAGAGCATGAGCGCCATCCAGTCGGCGCGGGAACGCAACTGGGACGAGGCGCGGGAGAGGATGGACGCGGCGCGCCAGGCCTCGCGCCGCGCCCACGCCATCCAGACGCGGCTTATCGGGCTGGATGAGGGAACGGGCAAGGTGCCGGTCAATTTAATCATGGTCCACGCGCAGGATCATTTGATGACCGCCATGCTGTGCCAGGATCTGGCGCAGGAATTTATCCTGCTGCGCCGCGAGCTGGCGGACCTGGCCGCGCGCTGATCCGCACGGGCCTTAAGCCGCGCCGGCGGCGAATGGCCGGCGCGGCCTGAAGCCCGCGGCCATGTCGGTGCAGAACGGTGTTTTAATTTTTAACACTCTTTTAGCGGCCAACCGTTGGCTTCGCCGCGGGGGGAGGATATGATGCGAATCACCACTTTCTTTTAACATATAAACTACCATGTCGTTTCATTCTCCTAAAGAAGTCGCAGCAATCGCTGTGCAAACGGGCGCCACCAAAAGCCGCGCGCCGCTCCCCTATTTACTGGTGCTCGGCTGTCTGGCCGGTGCGTATATCGCGATAGGTTTTATGCTGGATATCCATGTGACCGCCAGCCTGCCCGCCGACTGGGGGTCGTTCGGCGTCTTTTTAGGGGCGGCGGTGTTCCCGGTGGGGCTGGTGCTGACGCTTATCGCCGGAGGAGAACTCCTGACCGGCAATATGATGACGCTGCCTATTGCCTGGCTGGCGCGGCAAATCTCTTTTATGTCGCTGATACGCAACTGGTTCTGGATTACCGTCGCCAACTTTGCCGGCAGCATTTTGATTGCGTGGTTTTTCGGCCACGTGCTCGGCCTGACCGAAGGCGCGTTCCTGGCCAAAACCGCGGCCACCGCCCAGGCAAAGATTTCCGCCGATTTCCTGCACGCCTTTATTTCCGGCATCGGCTGCAACTGGCTGGTGAGCCTGGCGGTATGGCTGGCATACAGCGGCAAGGATGTGGCCAGTAAGATCCTGGGTATCTGGTTCCCGATCATGGCGTTTGTCGATCTCGGCTTCCAGCACGTGGTGGCCAATATGTTCGTGATTCCGGCGGCGATTTTTGCCGGGCAGGCGACCTGGGCGCAGTACTGGGGCAACTTCCCCGGCGTGTTCCTGGGCAACGCCGCCGGCGGCGCCATCTTTGTCGCGCTGGTCTATTATATTGCCTATCGCCCCATGGCGTCCGACACCGCGGCCGCGGCGCCGTTGCCGGCGGCCGGGCGCAGCAAAGCCTGAGTTCCCGGGTACCGCCGCGCCGCCGGCGAAGACCCCGCCGTTTTGGGTTACAAGCGTTCCAGCGCCAGCAGCTCATCCAGCGTCTGGCGGCGGCGGATCAGGCGCGGGCAGCCCTGCGTGAACAAGACTTCGGGCAGCAGCGGGCGGGTATTGTAATTGGATGACATTGAGGCGCCGTAGGCGCCGGTATCATGGAACACCAGGTAATCGCCCACCCGGGCGGCGGGCAATGGCCGCGGCTCGATGCCGCCGCCGGCCAACTGGGTAAACACATCCCCCGATTCGCACAGCGGGCCGCCCACCACCGTCGCTATTTCCGCCCGGCCGTCCGGCTCGCCGCCGTCGGCCGGGATCAGCGAAATATGGTGATAGCTGCCGTACATCGCCGGGCGCATCAGATCGTTGAAACCGGCGTCCACCAGCACGAAATGGCGACTGCCCATCTCCTTGACCGCCTGCACCTGCGCCACCAGCGCGCCGGATTCCGCCACCAGGAAACGCCCCGGCTCGATTTCCAGCGTCACCGGATGGCCCAGATGGCCGCTGATTTCACGGCGCGCGGCATCCCACAGGCCGAAGTAATGCCCGGTGTTGATCGCCTCCTCGCCAAACCGGTACGGCACCGACAGCCCGCCGCCGGCGGAAATGGCGTGGACATCCTGGCCGGAGGCGATAACTTCCCGCACCATCGCCGCGCAGACCTGGCGCAAATGGTCATAATCCACGCCGGATCCGATATGCATATGCAGGCCGACGAGCTTTAAGCCGTAGCGCCGGATTTGCGCGATGGCCAGCGGCAGGTCGGCATACCAGATCCCGTGCTTGCTGTTTTCGCCGCCGGTATTGGTTTTCTGGCTATGGCCGTGGCCGAAGCCGGGGTTAATGCGCAGCCATACCGCATGCCCGGGCGAATGCCGCCCCAGTTGTTCCAGCATATCCACCGAACCGGCGTTGACCGGGATGGCGAGCTCCACCACCCGCTGCAGGGTCGGGCGGTCAAAGACATCGGCGGTGAACACCATATCAGCCGGCTGTTGTCCCGGGCGGTAGCCCGCCGCCAGCGCCCGCTCGATTTCACCCAGGGACACGGCATCGACCTTTACCCCCTGCTCGCGCATCAGGCTCAGGATATGGATGTTGGAGCAGGCCTTCTGGGCAAAACGAATCACGTCGAACTGCCGCAGCTGGCGGATGCGCTCGTTAATCACTTCGGCTTCATAGGCCCACACCGGGCCGCCGTATTGCCGGGCCAGTTGCCGCAAATTGACCGCGTTAAGCGCGCTTTGGGTGTGAAAAAGGTTATGTGGCATGGGGTTCCCGTCGGTGTTACCGCTTTGAGCCTATTTTTATCTATTACTGGCTATCGATAAAATATCTATTTTAGCGTCAGCTATTCACCTATGATATGGGTTTAGGGGCCGGGAGCGGTATTATGGCGGCAATTTCGTTGCGACATATCGATATCTTTCACGCGGTGATGACCACCGGCAATCTTACCGAGGCGGCGGCGCTGCTCCATACCTCGCAACCCACGGTCAGCCGGGAGCTGGCGCGCTTCGAGCATTTGCTGCGCATGACGCTGTTCGAGCGGATTAAAGGCCGGCTGAAACCCACCGGCGAAGGGTTGCGCCTATTTGAAGAGGTGCAGCGCTCCTATTACGGGCTGGATCGTATTGTCAGCGCCGCGCAGGCCATTCGCGAGTTCCGCCAGGCGCAGCTGTCGGTGGCCTGCCTGCCGGTGTTTTCCCAATCGCTGCTGCCGCTGGTATGCCGGGATTTTTTCGACCGTCATCCGGCGGTCAGCCTGAGCGTGGTGCCGCAGGAGTCGCCGCTGCTGGAGGAATGGCTCTCCGCCCAGCGCCACGATATCGGCCTGACGGAAAATACCTTTACCCCCGCGGGCACCGGGCGCGAGACCCTGATGACCCTTAACGAGGTGTGCGTGCTGCCCGCCGGACACCCGTTGACCCGGCGGGAGCGCCTGACCCCGCAGGATTTTCACCGTCTGCCGTATATCAGCCTGTCGGCCACCGACAGCTACCGCCAGCTGCTGGATCGGCTGTTCAGCCAGGAAGGCGTGGAGCGCGGCATGGTGGTGGAGACCCATAGCGCCGCGTCGGTGTGCGCGATGGTACGCGCCGGGGTCGGCATTTCCATTGTCAATCCGCTGACCGCGCTGGATTACGCCGTCGGCGGCGTGGTATTACGCCCCTTCAGTCATCAGGTGCCGTTCACGGTCAGCCTGATCCGGCCGCTGCACCGTCCGGCATCGGCCCTGGTCAGCCATTTTATCGATTACCTGCATACGTTTGCCGCCGCCGTTCCCGCCCGGCTGGACGCCGCGCTGGCACAGTCGTAACCCGGTCCCCGTTCATTCGCCGGGGGGGCCGCCGCCGGCCACGTTATGCGGCCACCGGCCGGCCGGGAGAACGAGCGAAGGTCAGCAGGCACACCAGCAGCCCGCACAGCGCCATCGCCGCCGCGGCCAGCGGCACCGCGGTCAGTCCCAGGCCGGTGGCGATCACCTTGCCGCCGGCCCAGGCGCCAAACGCATTGCCGATATTGAACGCGGAGATATTCAGCGTCGATACCAGGTTGGGCGCGTCGTCGCCGTGCGCCACCACGTTAATCTGCAGCGCCGGGATGGTGCTGAAGGTGGCCAGCGCCCAAAAGAACAGGGTGATTTCCGCCGGCAGCAGCGCGCGGCTGGTCCAGTAAAACATCACCGAGAACACCGCGATCAGGGCAAAACTCAGTATCAGGCTGAAGGAGACCCGCCAGTCGGCCAGACGGCCGCCAATCAGGTTGCCCAGCGTTAAACCCGCGCCGATTAAAAACAGCGTCCAGCTGACCCCCCGATCGCTGACCCCGGTCACCTGCAACAACAGCGGCGCAATATAGCTGAACAGCGTAAACATGGCGGCGGCGAAACACACCGTCATCAGCAGCGACAGTAGCAGGCGGCCATTGCGCAGCGCGGCGAATTCCCGGGCCAGGTCGGCGGGCGCCGCATCGCGCTGCGGCGGCAGACTGGCCAGCAGGGCGACAAATCCCACGATGCCCAGGAGCGAGACGCCCCAGAACGTCGCGCGCCAGCCGTACAGCTGCCCAAGCCAGGTGCCGGCGGGCACCCCCAGCACATTGGCAAGGGTCAAACCGGTAAACATCAGCGCCACCGCCGACGCCCGCCGGTGCGGCGGCACCAGCCCGGCGGCCACCACCGCGCCGATGCCAAAAAAGGCGCCGTGGCTCAGCGCCGTGATCACCCTGGCCAGCATCAGCAGACCGTAATCGTAGGACCAGGCGCACAGGGCATTGCCGATAATAAATATCACCATCAGCAGCGCCAGGCAGGTTTTGCGCGGCAGCCGGGCGGTCAGCATCGCCATGATGGGCGCACCCGCCGCCACGCCGATGGCGTAACCGCTGATAAGCCAGCCGGCGTCCGGCAGCGATACCGCCAGGCTTTCCGCCACTTGCGGCAACAGGCCCATAATGACGAATTCAGTCGTCCCGATGGCGAACGCGCTCAGCGCCAGGGCCAGAAGAGCAACAGGCATAACAGACTCCTATACATCATCCCGCCCGCGGGCCGGAAAGGTTATGTAGCGATAATGAGGACGGTACGGTAGGGAAAAGAGGGGGGCGGCCAAGGGAGCCGCAATGCGATTGCCGGGCTAATCGTTATAATATTGTTAAAATAACACGCGCCGCGGCCGGCGCCAATACCGCTGCGTGCTCAGTAGAGCGAGACCCGCTGAAAATCGCCGTCCGCCCGCACGTTCATGCCGAACCCGCAGTCGCCCGAGACGGTTTCCAGGTGCGCCGCATTAGCCGTAAAGGTCATGTTGACCTGACAGGACGACCCGTCCGCCTGCGCGTCCTGGCGATAAACGCCATGGCCGCCGTCAAGTGATTGCACCACCGAAAACTCGCCCATATTCGGGCCGTAGTACATCCCCATCACCGGCATATAAAAGCCGTTAAAGCTGATTTTCCACGCCTCGCCCTCGGGCTGTACCGAAACGGTGCTCCATACCCCTTTACCGGCGTAACGCCAGTAGGTGCCCATCGGGGTGGCGGCCAGTGCCGGGCGCAGGCGGTCAAGCACCGGCTGGATCAGCGCCAGGTTGGTGCGGGTTTTGTCGTCATCCGGCGCCAGGGAAAGCCAGGCCGCGGCCTTTAACGGCTCGCCGGCGTGGATCAGCGCCAGCGCCACGTTGTTATAGGCGGTCGCGATGGCCGCGGCGGGCAAACGGCAAAATTCACTCCAGGCGGCCTGGGCGGTAAACTCATCCACCGCGCGCGCCATATGGCCCTGCTGATAAGCCGTATTGCCCGCCTGGGCATAGTCGTCAAGGCGCGCGCAATCGGTTTTGATCTGTTCGTCTTTTGGCGTCGCATAGCTCAACGCGCTATACAATCCCAGGGCGAACGCCCCGGTTTTCAGTATCCTGTCCATCCCCTGCCCATATCGCTGCCGCCCCGTATCTCCCGCGATAATGAAGCGCCGGCGGCGATAAGTAAAGATGAAGCCGGCAAGGTGAATCCCGCCGGGCGAAAAAAACGGCCGCCGGTCAGCCGTTGCCGTCCAGTAAATCCGCATAGGCGTCGGTTACCAGCATGATTTTACCGATATGGGTGCTCCCTTCCATCAGCGCATGGGCCTCGGCGGCCTGGCGCAACGGAAAAGCCCGTTCGATCAGCGGCCGGATCTTACCCGCCGTCAGCAGCGGCCAGACCTGCTGCTGCAAGTCGGCGGCGATGGCGGCCTTGTCCGCCACCGGACGCGGCCGCAGCGTCGAGCCGGTATGGATCAGGCGCTTGGCCAGCATCTTCATCAGATTGAGCTCTTTTGCCGGGCCATCCTGTACGCCGATTTGCACGATGCGCCCGTCCATCGCCGCCGCCGCATAGTTACGCGCCACATAGTCGCCGGCAATCAGATCGACAATCACATCCGCGCCATGCCCGCCGGTCAGCCGTTCCGTCTGTGCGACAAAATCCTCGGTACGGTAGTTAATGGCATGATCGGCGCCCAGCTTGCGCGCCGCCGCGCATTTCTCTTCGGAGCCGACGGTGGTCAGCACCGTGGCGCCAAAGGCCTTCGCCAGCATAATGGTGACGGTGCCGATACCGGAGGTGCCGCCGTGCACCAGCAGGATCTCCCCTGCTTTGAGTTTACCGCGCTGGAAAACGTTAACCCAGACGGTGAAAAAGGTCTCCGGCAGCGCCGCGGCCTCCAGCAGCGACAGGCCCTGCGGCACCGGCAGCGCGTTGCTTTCATGCACCACGCAATATTCGGCGTAACCGCCGCCGGCCACCAGGCCGCACACCTCGTCGCCAACGGCAAAACGCCCGGCGCCGTCGCCCAGCGCCGCCACGACCCCCGCGAACTCAAGCCCCGGCAGCTCGGAGGCGCCCGCGGGCGGCGGATAACTGCCTTTACGCTGCAACACGTCGGGACGGTTAACGCCCGCCGCGGCAACCTTGACCAGCAGGTAGCCGGGACCGGGACGGGGTACCGGCAGCTCGGCCGCAATCAGTTGTTCGGGGCCGCCGGGCTGTTTAATCCTGACGGCTTGCATGGTGGCGGGAACGGTGGATAAAGTCATAGCTAGCGTCCTGTAACAGAGTCTTCAATCCCGGGTCGGGATAAAGAATTAACGATCCGATGCAAGATAGCCTAGCCTATTTTGCGCCGCGGCTCAGCTATCCGCCGTGCTATGTTCGCGTAATCGCGTTTCAAGTCGTGCGATCAACTGCCCCAGTTCGCGCATATCGTCGCCGTCCAGCACCGGGCCGGGTTGCCGCACCGCCGCGCTGCGGATCACCCCCCGGCGGCGCAATGTTTCCTTGCGCAGCGCCAGGCCGATGCCGTACTGGAATTCGTGGCGCAGCAGCGGCAGATAGACATCAAATACATCCTCGGCCTGCTCGGCCTTGCCTGCCTGGAACAGCGCGCAGACCCGCACCAGCATTTCCGGATAGGCGAATCCGGTCATCGCCCCGTCCGCGCCGCGCCGCATTTCCTGCGGTAAAAACAGACCGCCGTTGCCGGCCAGGATACTGATGCGCCGCAGGCCGCGCGCCGCGCTTTGTCCCCGTACCTGGCTCAGCTTGCGCAGTCCCGGCAAATCTTCATGTTTCAGCATCACCAACTGCGGCAGCGCCTCAATCAAGCGCAGGATCACCGCCACCGACGTATGCACGCCGGTGGACTGGGGAAAATCCTGCAGGCAGATGGGCACATCGCCCCCCAGCAATCCCGCCACCGTCAAATAATATTGGCTTATTTGATCGTCGGTTTTAAGATTGGCCACCGGCGCCAGCATCACGCCGGCGGCGCCCAGCTCCATGGCGGTATGGCTTAGCCGCTGTACGTGACGGTGGGACGCGTGGCTGACGCCGACCACCACCGGCACCCGCCCATTGACACGCGTCAGCACCCGGCGCATAAACAGCAGCGATTCGTCGTCCGTCAGCTTGGGCGCCTCCCCCATCATGCCGAGAATGGTGATACCGCTGACGCCCTGCTGCAAATAAAAATCGGTCAGGCGATCGGCGCTGTCCAAATCCAGCCCGCCGTCATCGGTAAAGGGGGTGGCTGAAATGATATAGACGCCGCGCGCCTGTTCATTGAGTTTATCGGTCATATCTACCCTACCTTGCTGAATAAAATGTGTCTCGTTCGCCAGGACGCGGCGGCGGAGGGCGGTCCCTCAGGCACGCGGGTCCTGGTGAAATACCATGGCGTCCCCCGGCTGGAACCCCCAGTCGACGATGTGACCGGGCGTACGCTCAAGGGTTGGGATATCCGGCGGCGCATAGGCGATAATGGTTTGTCCCAGCGAGGCGATAAACAGCTTCCAGTGCATGCCGCAAAAGGTCGCCGCCTGAATTTCGCCCCGGTGGCGCACCGCCGCCCGGCGGCCCGGGTCGCCCACCAGCAGATGTTCCGGGCGGATGCCAAGTCGGGCGCCGCCGTCCTGTTGGATAAAATTACATTCCCCCAGAAATCCGGCGACAAAAGGACTGCCCGGCCGGCGGTACAAGGTTTCCGGCGCGCCGGACTCCACAATGCCGCCGTTTTCCATGATCACGATGGTATCGGAGAGATTCATCGCCTCCTCCTGATCGTGGGTGACAAACACCACGGTCAGGCCCAGTTCCCGGTGCAGTTGTTTAATCTGCAGCTGTATGGTCTGGCGCAGGTTTTTATCCAGCGCCCCCAGCGGCTCATCCATCAGCAGGATATCCGGATTGAATACCAGCGCCCGCGCCAGCGCGGTGCGCTGCTGCTGGCCGCCGGACAGTTCCCCCGGCATGCGCGCGCGGTACTCGTCAAGGCTGACCAGCGCCAGGGCCTCCGCCACCTTGCGTTCTATATCCGCTTTGGCCATGCGCCGCATGCGCAGCGGAAAGGCGACATTTTCAAACACCGACATATGCGGAAACAGCGCGTAGTTCTGGAATACCATGCCGATATTGCGATCGGCAATCGGCGTGCTGCTGACATTTTTTCCGGCGATGTGCACGCTGCCGCGATCCGGCATTTCAAACCCGGCGATAATTTTCAGTAAGGTGGTCTTGCCGGAGCCTGAGGCGCCCAGTAAGGTGCAAAACTCGCCGCGCCGCACCGCAAGGTCCACGTTCGGCAGGGCAATGACGCCACCGTAGGTTTTGCGGATCCCCTTGAGTGCGACGTCTTTACCTTGTAGCTGTTGCATGCTTTTCTCCATGGCGACCGAACAGGCTGTGGGCGATTAAAATCAGCGCGGTGGCGGCGATCAGCACGCAGGACGCGGAAATGACCGTCGGGTCGAAGTCAAATGACAAGCCCTCATACATCAGTTTTGGCAGCGTGCGGTTGCGCAGGGTTGTCAGGAACAGCGCCATCACCACATCGTCGAACGAGGTAATAAACGCAAACACCGCCCCGCCGATGATGCCCGGCAGCAGGGCCGGCAGCATCACCCGCCGGAACATCCGCGGCCAACTCGCGCCCAGGCTGAGCGCCGCCAGCTCCAGGTTGGGATCAAAGCTTTGCAGCGCCGCGCGCAGGGTAATATAGACATAGGGGGTGGCCAGCACCGTATGGCCGATAACCAGCGCCACCGAGTTACTGATCAAGCCGCGCGGACCACACAGATAATACAGCGCCACGGCGGTGATAATCGCCGGCACCGACATCGGGATAATAAACAACGTTTCCAGCAAGCCTTTACGGCCCGGGCGCATCTTATAGACGCCCAGCGCGGCGGCGGCCCCCAGCGCCATCGAGGCGGCGGTGACCATCGCGCCGACCTTGACGCTTTGCCATAGCGCGGCCATCCATTTGGGATCCTGGAAGAAATTGCGATACCAGCGGACGCCGTATTCCGGCGGCGGAAAGGTCGGAAAGCTGCCGGTGCCGAAGCTCATCGGGATCACCACCAGGATCGGCAACAGCAGGAACGCCGCGCACAATACGCCCGCCAGCGCGCCGATACGTCCGCCGCCCGTCCGCCGGGCGCTGCTCATCTGGCTGCCCTTGCCCGCCTGGCCGCTCATGAGTTTATCCAGTCCGAACAGGCGATTGAACAGCCACAGCGCGAACAGCGTGGTCACCAGCAATACTCCCGCCAGCGCGGCGGCGATGCCCCAGTTCAGCTCATCGCTGATATTGTGCGAGATAAGCTCGGCAATCATGCGCTGCGCCGGGCCGCCCATCAGCGAAGGCGTGATGTAGTACCCCACCGCGTTCATAAACACGATAATGGCTCCCGCCACCATGCCGGGGCGCGTCAGCGGCAAAATCACCCGGGTGAATATGCCGATAGAATCGGCGCCCATGCCTTGGGCCGCCAGGATAAGCGAGTTATCCAGCGCCCGGAACGAAGCGTACAGCGGTAATACCACGAACGGCATCAATACATGGGTCATGCCGATCAGCACACCGGTAAAGTTGTAGAGAAAGGCGATCGGATGATCGATAAGGCTGGTGGTGATAAGCAGCGTATTCAGCGGCCCGTTTTGCTGCAACAGCGCGATCCAGGCCGATGTGCGCACCAGCGCGCTGGACCAGAACGGCAGCAGCACGGCAAAAAACAGCAGTTTCGACAGCGCCGGCCTGACCGATGCCATCAGATAAGCCAGCGGATAACTCATGATCACGCAGCTGCCGGTCACCACGGTGGCGATGACAAAGGTGTTTTGCAGCACGATGCGGTAGATCGGCACCTGCAGCAGGCGCAGATAATTATCCGCCGACAGCGCGCCCTGGCTGTACAAGCCCTGTTTAAGCAGGCCCAGAATCGGCCAGATAAAAAACAGCGCCAGGAAAACCAGCAGCGGCAGGGCCAGCAGGCACAGGCGGGAAAAACGCCGCGTCTCCTTGTCCCGGCCTGCCGCGCTCAGTGTTATGGTCGACATAGATTCTCCATGGGGCCGAACTTGCGCAGACCGCCGCCAGCCTGGGGCTGACTGCGGTTTTGACGATAAGCGTCGGCCGCGTTGATCCATGATAGGAATGATGTTTTCACTTTGCCTCCGCGGCTTGCACGCAACCTTGACCGCGCCGGCGCATGCTTGCCGGGGAAGGCCTCGTCCGGCATTCTTTTTGCATACTTCTGGTATACCAAGAGTAACGCTGAAATCTTATGCAAGAAGCAGACCCGAAATGCAGCGTCGGGAAAATTTCATTCTTCCCCGGCCCCGTCGGCGCGCGCAGAGCGAACATCGCCCCGCATATCATGGCGGTACGGGTATTTCTAAGCTGCATAGATATCGGTACAGACGGGGCCTGCGCCAGCCGGCGGCGTTCGTTTATGGGGCATCAGGCCCCAGGCGGGTGCAACGGGGCAAAGGATAAGGCCTTTATCGCCGCCCAGAAACCTTAATGGCACCACATTATTCAAGGGGATGACATGTCAGAAAAATTTATTGCCCGGCGTATGAAACGCGTACGCCCCTCGCCGACCGGGGCAATAGCCGATACCGTGCGCGCCATGGAGGAAGCGGGCCTTGATGTAATAAACCTGGGCCTGGGCGAGCTGGATTTCGCCACGCCGCCGGCCATCGGCCAAGCCGGGATCGACGCCATAGCGCGCGGCGACACCAAATATACCGCCGTGGCCGGCACACTGGCGCTGAGGCAGGCGATCGCCGATAAGTTCCAACGAGATAACGGGTTATCCTACCGGCCGGCGGAGATCATCGCCGGCACCGGCGCCAAGCAGCTTATTTTCAACGCCTTTATGGCCACCCTGTCGCCGGGAGATGAAGTGATTATCCCGGCGCCCTATTGGGTCTCCTATCCGGATATGGTGGCGCTGGCCGAGGGCGAGACGCGAATAGTGGCCTGTAGCGAAGCGTCGGGCTGGAAGCTACAGCCCGAGGATCTGAGGGCGGCCATTACCCCGCGCACCCGCTGGCTGGTGCTCAACTCCCCCAACAACCCCACCGGGGCGGTCTATTGCCATCAGGAACTGGCGGCGCTGGCCGCCGTGCTGGTCGATGCGCCGCAGGTACTGGTGCTATCTGATGACATCTACGAACGCCTGCGCCACCAGGACGAGCCGTTTGCCACGCTGGCGGCGGTTGAGCCGCGCCTGCGGAATCGGACGCTGACGGTTAACGGGTTATCAAAAGGGTTCTCCATGACCGGCTGGCGGCTGGGCTATGCCGGCGGGCCGGGCTGGCTGATTGCCGCCATGCAGGTGTTGCAATCGCAGAGCACCTCCAATCCCAGTTCGGTATCCCAGGCGGCGGCGCTGACCGCGCTAACCGCGCCGGATGATTTTACCGCCGGCTGGCTGGCCCGGCTTGCGGCGCGGCGGGCGATAGTCATGGCGATGATTGACCAGGTGGAGGGACTCAGCGCCCAAACTCCGCCCGGCGCCTTCTATGTCTTTGCCTGCTGCGGCGGACTGCTGGGCAAACGCGCGCCCGACGGCGCTTTGCTGGCAACCGATGGCGACGTGGCCGGCTATCTGGCGCGCAGCGCCCAGGTGGCGACGCTGCAAGGCGCGGCATTCGGCATGTCGCCCTATATCCGCATCGCCTATGCCCTCGACGACCAACGCCTGTCTGAAGCCTGCGAACGCATTAAACAGGCCTGCGCCCGGCTGCGCTAACTGATAAACAACTGGCGTGGGAACTGGGTTAACCGCTCATAGCCGCTGTCGGTAATCGCGATGGTTTCGGACATGCCGAAACCTCGCGCCAGTACATAGGTATGAAACGTCATGCCCGGGACAAAACGCCAGGCGCAGCCCGGCGCCGCTTCCAGCGGCTCGCCGCCGCTCGGTGCCAGCAGCAGGCCGACCGAATAGAAGGTTTTATTGGTGTAGGTCTCGCGCAGTCCCGCCGCCAGCACGCCCTCGCGATAGACCGCGTCCGGCACGGTGGCCGCCACGCCGGGCCGCACTTCCGCCAGCGCCGCATCCTGTATGGCAATCAACTGTTCCACCGTGCGGCGGTCCTCATCGCTGGCCTGGCCGACGCGGATTGGGCGCATAAAGCGCGCATGGTAATGCCGCACGTTGGGCGTGGTTTCAATCTGCACGATATCGCCGTGCGCCAGCACCCGATCGCTGTAACCGCCGTGCAAATGGTAAGCACGCTCCCCCGACGACATGACCCCCGGCCCCGGCAAATCACTGCCGGCGCGGATCATGGCGCTACAGATTTCCGCCGCCATGTCCCGTTCACTGACGCCGGGCCTGGCCGCCCCGATCGCCGCCGCCATGCCAGCCTCGGCCGCCCGCGCCGCCCTGCGTTGATAGCTGATTTCCGCCGGGGACTTAATAAAGCGCATCTCCGTAACCAATTGGCTTTCATCGAGCATCAGCGCATCCGGCAGACCGGCCCGGAGGCCGTTAAACCGCGCCACCGACAGCGGCCAGGCGCCCATTTCCACCGCCAGCCGGGGCGAACTGCCGAGCCGCGAGCGGATCGCCTGCACCGCGACGGCGGTTTTATCGTCGCTGTCGCTCCACATCTCCCGATCGGGGAACAGGCAGGTGCTGTCGAGATAATACGCTTCCACGTCACGGCAGATCACCGTCGGTTCACCGTTCGCCGGAATAATGGCAAACTGGAACGACGAGTAGGCGCGGGTAAAGAATCCCGTCAGCCAGGTTACGCTTTCCGGCATAAACGCCAGCAGGGCATCATAGCCTTTTGCCACCAGTTGTTGCCGTACCCGCGCCAGGCGTTGGTCATATTCCGCTTTTTCAAACCAGTAATTGGTTTCCACCATCATTGATACCCTATTTGTGAATTACTGTTGCATGGCGGTGTTGTAGGCTTCACCCGCCGCCAGGGAATGGGCCGCCCACCAGTCGATATTCATAAACAACGCGTTGGCCAGGCGTTCAGGCGTCGAGGGCAGCCGCCCCAGGCGCGATTTATCAATCAGCGGGATTGACTTAGGCGTTACCGGACCGTAGGCCACATATTGACTGAAACGCGCCTGCACCTCCGGGCGAATGATGTAGTTGAGGAATTTAACCGCCTGCGCCTTGTTGGGGGCGTCTTTGACAATCATAAAATAGCCTACCTGGGCCACTGATTGATCCCAGGCCATGGCAATCGGCAGACCGTCGTCAATGCCGGCCTGGAAACGGCCGTTCCAGCCCAGCGCCATGACCACTTCGCCGCTGCCCAGCGCCTGTACCGGCTGCGCGCCAGATGACCACCACATGGCGACATAGGGCTTGATCTGGCGGATCTTATTCAACGCGCGCTCCATGCCGGCGGGAGTATCAAGGGTTTTATACACATCGGCGGGCGCGACGCCGTCGGCCAGCAGCGCCGCTTCCAGCACGGTGTCCGGCTTATCCGGCAGCGTGCGCTTACCGGGGAATTTCTTCACGTCCCAGAAGTCGGAGAACGTTTTCGGTCCGCCGTTGGGGAAAGCCTTGGTCGAATAGCCGATTACCGTGGAAAAGATTTCCGACGGTACGCCGTAGTCGTTGCGGGCCTGGGGCAGCACATTGCTTTCATCGACCATATCCGGCGTGATTTTTTCAAACAGGCCGCTTTTCGCCCCCTGCATCAGGCTGGCGCCGCCGGCGGTCACCACGTCCCACTCGACTTTATGGGTATCCACCATCGCCTTGATACGCGCGATAACCGGATTGGTATCCTCGATAACCTCAATGCCGGTTTCCTGGGTAAAAGGTTTCATCCAGGCCGCGCGAATGCCATCCTGGTATGCGCCGCCCCAACTGGCAAACGTCATTTCATCGGCTGCGGCGGCGTTTAACGGCAGCGCCGACGCGGCAACGACAGTAACGGCGGCAAACGCGCCGAGCAGTTTTATGCGCAATCTTGTCATCACTTCTCTCCCTTCATCACTGGAAACATCGTTCCCGGCACGAAACCCTGCCCCGCGCCGGGCGATAAGCCGTTAGCTTGCGATAAACGCCGCAAAGCGGGTCAGCATGGATTTGGCCGCCGCGGCTTCGTCGGCGGTAGCGATAAGATGCCCGATATCCGCCCCGTCGCGCTCCATGGTGGCGCGGTTTTGCTCAAACCACAGCGGCGCCTGCCGCAGCGTAATTTCCGGATGGCCCTGGATACCCCAGATTGGCTGATCTTTATAACGCCAGATTTGGTTGGGGCATTGATCGCTGGCCGCGAGGATGGTCATGTCGGGATGGGTGGCGCGCACTTCATCGTTGTGCCAGACAAACATATACACCTGCGGCACGATGCCGGAGGCGATGGCATCGCCGGCGGCCGCGGGTGTCGCCTGCAGCCATTTATTGCCGATTTCGCACGTGGGGCGCCGGAACACCTGATCCCGCCCGCACAACGCCGAGGCGAGGATCTGGCTACCGAAACAGATCCCCAGCATGGGGATGCCCAGGCCGGCGGCTTGCGTGATCAGCTGGTGTTCACGGTGGATAAAGGGAATATCTTCATAAGCGCCGTGCGGACTGCCTGAAAGAAAAATGCCGTCATAACCGGTCAGGTCGGCCGGAAATTGGTTCTGGTAGGCCCAGTGGCGGTCAACCTCCAGCCCCCATGACTCAAAACGATCGTCCAGGCGGGCGATCGTCTGTTGCGATTGACCGTTGTGAAGATACAGCAGACGCTTGCGACCCATTGGGCCCTCCTGATATTCGTTAACGGACCGCTGTCGGCGGCCGGTAGTTAGCGCGAACCGCCGCCGGTGACCGACTGGAATATGGCGTTGCGCGCGCCCTCGATATGCCGCACCATCGCCTGCGCCGCCCGCTCGCCGTCGCCCGCCTCAATGGCGTCGACGATCGCCAGGTGCTCGTTGCGCCCCGGTTCAAAACGCGAGGGCACGGTCTCTTTGCCAAACATCCGGGTGCGGGTGCGCAGCTCGCCTATCAGGCGCAGCAAGAGCTTATTGCCGCTGGTCTCGGCGATACTGAGATGCAGGAAGTCGTCGACTTCCCAATGATGGCCGGCCGTAACCTGATCGGGACCGGCCATCGCCATCAGCCGCTGGCGGATGGCGCCCAGCTTCGCCGCCGACATCTTGCCGGCGGCGCTGCGGGCGGCGTCGGCTTCCAGCAGCATGCGCACCGACATGATTTCTAAAATTTCGCTTAATTCCACGCCGTTAACCAGCAGCGTCCGCCCCGATCGGCGCAGATAATGGCTGCCTTCCAACCGGCCGAGCGCCTCGCGCACCGGCGTACGCGACAGGCCCAGCTGTTCCGCCAGCCGGCGTTCGTTTACCACGTCGCCATTGGCCAGGGCGCCGGCCTGGATCATGCGCAGCACGGCGTCAAAGGCATTTTGCGTTAACGATTGATCGTGCGGTGGGGTTAATTCCGTTGCTTTCATTATTGCCTCCGTACTGCATGATTTTTACCCTGCCCTCATTTTGTATTCTATTTGTATACCATTTGTCTACCGCAACATCCGCCGCTTAAATGCCCTGAACGTCTGATAACAGGCGGCGAATTGCAGTAAAATAAGCAAATCTTATTTCTTGACCGACTGCGGACGCGTCCGGCGCCGGGCGCAAGTATCCCGCCAAGGCCCGTAGCAGGCATTGCGCGGGCTGAGCAGGGGCAGAAGAAAGAGCGGCGGGGCGGCAAGCGAAATAGTAATGCAGTCATTTTTGATCTGGCTGGCGCGCAGAGATAGGTTATCCGTATGGCGGTGTTTTTCCCGCGCCCGCGCCCTGGGGCAACATAAGGTTGCCGCATGAAACCAATAACATATCCTAACTAATAATTAGCTATATAAATTATATACATGAGCGAGATAACGCCCATGCACTGCCGGTTAAATTTTTTGATCCTTATTTATCAGCCAGCTAATCGCTTTTTAGGCCGCTGTCCCGCTTCGGCGTCTTTTCAAACCGCCTGATTTATTTATACTGGACACATAAACAGTATTAATGGATTTATCAGCATGAAGATTATCACGACATTTTTTGCGCCCGCCGACCTGTTGCCGGTGCTGTCCCTGCCGCTGTTCGCCGACCGGTGCCGGGCGGGTTTTCCCTCGCCGGCCCAGGATTATGTCGAAAAGACCCTCGACCTGAACGAATACTGTATCCGCCATCCCAGCGCCACCTATTTTGTCCGCGCCAGCGGCGATTCCATGACCGACGCGGGTATCGGCGACGGCGATCTGCTGGTGGTGGACCGGGCGGAAAAAGCCGGCCACGGCGATATCGTCATTGCCGCCGTCGACGGCGAATTTACCGTCAAACGGCTCTGCCTGCGGCCGCGCCTGGCGCTGCAGCCGATGAATCCGGCGTTCCCCGAACTGTTTCCCGACCCCGACACGCTGGAAATCTTCGGCGTGGTGCTGTTCGCCGTTCACGACACCCGCAATTGATCATGTTTGCCCTGGCCGACGTCAACAGCTTCTACGCCTCATGCGAAGGCCTGTTCCGTCCGGATCTGCGCGGCGTGCCGATCGTGGTGCTGAGCAATAACGACGGCTGCGTGATTGCCCGATCGGCGGAGGCGAAAAAACTCGGGGTGAAAATGGGCCTGCCCTATTTTCAACTGGAAGCGTTATTGCGCCGGCAGCGCATCGCCGTGTTTTCCTCGAACTACGCCCTGTACGCCGATATGTCGGCGCGGGTGATGGCGACGCTTGAAGCCCTGGCGCCCCGTACCGAGGTGTACTCCATCGACGAAGCCTGGATGGATGTCGCCGGCATAAATGCCAGCGTGCCCTACGATCGGTTCGGCCAGCAGGTGCGGGCGGCGGTGCGGGAGGTGACCGGATTGACGGTGGGGGTAGGCATTGCCCGCACCAAAACCCTGGCCAAACTGTGCAATCATGCGGCCAAGCGGTGGCCGGCCACCGGCGGCGTGGTGGCGCTTGACGATCCGATCCGGCTGCGCAGGCTGATGGCGTTGACGCCGGTTGAGGATGTGTGGGGCGTTGGGCGGCGTATCGGCAAAAAACTCACCGCCATGGGCATGCAGACCACGCTGCAGCTGGCCGACGCCAATATCCATTTTATGCGCAAAACCTTCGGCGTGGTGCTTGAGCGCACGGTACGGGAGCTGCGCGGCGAATCCTGCCTCAGTCTGGAACAGCAGCCGCCGGCCAAGCAGCAGATCGTCTGCAGCCGCTCGTTTGGCGGGCGGGTCACCGATCTTGCCGCCATGCGCCAGGCGGTCTGCCGCTACGCCGGGCGCGCGGCGGAAAAACTGCGCCAGGAAAAACAGTATTGCCGCCAGATAGCGGTATTTATCCGCTCATCCCCCTACGCCATCAATGAGCCTTATTATGCCAACGGCGCCAGCGAAACGCTGCTCACCGCCACCCAGGATACCCGGGATATTATGGCGGCCGCCGTGCGCGGCCTGGAGCGCATCTGGCGCGACGGCCCCCGTTACGCCAAGGCGGGGGTAATGCTGAATGATTTTTCTCCCACCCGCCAGGCCCAGTTCCAGCTGTTTGACGACCATCCTCCCCGTCCGTCCAGCCGTGAGCTGATGGCGGTGCTCGACCGCATCAACCAGACCGGTATCGGCCATATCGGGTTTGCGGGCCAGGGCATCGCCCCCGCCTGGGCGATGAAGCGCGAGATGCTATCGCCGGCTTATACCACGCGCTGGGGGCAATTGCCCGTCGCCAGGATAATCTGAAGACGCGGGGTTAAAAAAGCCGCGCGGGCAAGGCCGGCACAGCCGGCAACGCGCTTTATTGACGGTAATATATTGCCACCCATCCGGATTGACGGTACAAATAAAGCCGCTATGGCAAGCGCGGGGGCCGTATCAGCTCCCGGCAACACAATTTACCTATTAAAATAAGATAATAAGGACACACCTCACATGTTAGCCAAGATTACCCGCCTGTTCCCGCTGTGGGCTGTTTTGCTGTCCATCGCCGCCTACTATTCCCCGACCACCTTTACCCGCATCGGGCCCTATGTGAGCATCCTGCTGATGCTGATTATGTTCGCCATGGGCGTCACGCTCCGGGTGGCTGATTTTAAACGCGTCCTCTCCCGCCCGGCGCCGGTTATCGCCGCCACCTTCCTGCACTACCTGGTGATGCCGCTGGCCGCCTGGATACTGGCCAAGCTGTTCCAGATGCCGCCCGATCTGTCGGCGGGCATGATCCTGGTGGGCAGCGTCGCCAGCGGCACGGCCTCCAATGTGATGATTTACCTGGCGAAAGGCGATGTGGCGCTGTCGGTGACCATTTCCGCCGTGTCCACCCTGGTGGGGGTTTTCGCCACGCCGCTGCTGACCCGGCTGTATGTGGATGCGCAGATCAAGGTCGATGTGGCGGGCATGCTGCTGAGCATTTTGCAGATTGTGGTTATCCCGATCTTTGCCGGCCTGGTTATCCATCATTTGTTTACCCGCGCCGTTAAGCGCGTGGAGCCTTGGCTGCCGGCGTTCTCAATGATCTGCATCCTGGCGATTATCAGCGCGGTGGTGGGCGGCAGCCAGGGATTTATCGGCTCGGTGGGGCTGGTGGTGATCGCGGCGGTGATCCTGCATAACGGCATCGGCCTGCTGAGCGGCTACTGGGGCGGAAAACTGTTCGGCTTTGACGAAACCACCTGCCGCACGCTGGCCATGGAGGTCGGCATGCAAAACTCCGGTCTGGCGGCCACCCTGGGCAAGATTTATTTCTCCCCCCTGGCCGCGCTGCCCGGCGCGCTGTTCTCGGTATGGCACAACCTGTCCGGTTCGGTGCTGGCCGGCTACTGGTCCGGCCGTCCGATCAAGAACGGGAAGCCAAAATAACGGCGCTACGCTATCAATGACGCCATGCCGTCCGGCGCAGAGGTTGCGCCGGCGGTTAACGTATCAGAAAGCTTAACGGAATACGTCCGCGCGGCTCGCCCATTTGATAAATAAAACCGCGGTGATTCCACCGTCGCCTATCGCCGGATTTACGCGTTGATGTGGTCATGGCCGCCTCTGGCGCCGTTGACGGCGGCGCCTGTCGTTTTCCCCATTTTCTCATCCGCCCGCTATGCTTAAGCCAAGTTAATCGATAAAGCCATCCGGTGACCGGCTGATAATGAGCGGCGCGTTACAGTTGTTTACTAAAATAGATAGCCGGTTAAACACAATTTGGGTGTTAAATCTCACCGCCTCTCAGCTCGCCGCTCTATTTGCCATACAGGATTACTGAAGATGACGCTTAGATTGAATGCCTTTAGTTCAATTAAACCCAATGTAAAATGGGCAACGGTGTTCTGGTTATTAAACGCTGTGTTACTGACGGCGGTAAGTTTCCGCTATTGGCAATGGATTACCATTCCGGCGGGGGATTACCGTTCGGTTATCTATTTGCTTACCGCCCAATACGCCCTGTTCGGCACCATTTGCCTGCTGGGCCTGGCGCTGAATTGCCTGTTGTGCCTGTTGCCCGGCCGGCTGTTCCGGGGCATCGGCATCCTGCTGGGGTTCTGCGCCGTTGCGGTGCTGGTTGTCGATACCCTGGTGTTCGCCCAATACCGCTTTCACCTTAACGGCGTCGTGCTCGAAATGCTGTTCGAGGGGCGCGACGTGGTCGACCTCTCCTGGTACACCTGGCTGGTGGGCGCGGGCATGGGGCTGGCGCTGCTGGCGCTGCAACTGCTGTTTAACCGCCTGGCGCGCGCCGTACGCCGTCTAAGCACGCTCAGGACGCCCGGCTACAGCCTGATGGCGCTCAGTATCCTGGTCAGCCAGGGTATGCACGCCTGGGATGACGCCAACTATAGAACCCAGATTCCAAGCTATACCCACGATTTCCCGCTTTATTATCCGCTGACGGCCAAGTCCAGGCTGGTCGCCTGGGGACTGGTGGATCCCTCCCTGGCATTGAATAAAGAGAACAATCTACAGGCCGCGCCGGAAGGGACATTGCATTACCCCCTGCACCCTATCGCCTATGCCAAGCCGGCCCAGCAGCCCAATGTGCTGTTTATCCTGATCGACGCCTGGCGCTACGACGACGCCAATGACCGGGTGACCCCCAACGTCAGCCGGTTCGCGCAGCAGGCGCTGCGTTTCCATCAGCATCGCAGCGGCGGCAACTCTACCGAGCCGGGCATATTCAGTTTGTTCTACAGCCTGCCGGATACCTACTGGCTGGCGGTGCGTAACAGCGGCCAGCGCCCGGTGCTGATGCAAACCCTGGCCGACGAGGGATATCAATTTTCCATTCACGGGTCGGCGGATCTCAACCATCCGCCGTTTGACCGCACGGTATTTTCCCATATTCCCGATTTGACCATCAGCAACAGCGAACCGTCTCCCGCCCGGCGCGACCGGCAGATCACCGATGCCTTTAAGCAGTTTATCGATAAGCGGGACGCTAAAAAGCCGTTTTTCGGTTTTCTGTTTTATGACGCGGCCCACGGCTACGACCTGCCGCCCGACGCGGCGACGCCGTTCAAGCCCTATTGGGAACGCGTGGATCACATTAAGCTCAACAACGATTTTGACCCGACCGAATACCATAACCGCTACCGGGACGCGCTGTATTATGACGATAGCCTGATAGGCGAGGTGTTGGCCAAACTGGCGCAGGCGGGGCTGGACAACAATACCCTGGTGGTGATTACCTCCGATCACGGCGAAGAGTTTAACGATCATAAAAAGAACTACTGGGGTCACGGCAGCAACTTTAGCGACGTGCAAATCCATGTGCCGATGTTTATGAAGCTGCCGGGCGGCGAAAGCGGCGATATCAACCGGCGCACCAGCCATTTCGATGTGGTGCCGACGCTGATGCAAACCATTGCGGGCGTCACGACCCCGGTGGGCGACTACAGCGTGGGACGCAATTTATTGCAGCCCGACGCGCCGCGTTCCGACGATATCATTGTCGGCAGTTATTACAATTACGCGGTGGTGTCCCCCGATCAGATTGACGTCGTCTACCCGGGCGGGATCTTCGAGACCTTTACGCCGGACCTGCAGCCCAGCAAGCAGCATCTGCTGCAGGGCGAGCGCCTGCGTAATATTATCGGGCTGATGTCGCGGTTTAATAAATAAAACGCCACCGCCCGGCGGCGGTCTTGTTCAGACTGCTGACAAGCGTGCACATGAGCTAGCGGTGGGTATGATGGGTAGGCTCAGTAAAGCGTAGCGCACCAGGGATGGCGCGCACGACGTTGCCATCAAACTCAACAAGACCGCCGCCGGGCGGTCTTGTTTCGATCAAATGAAATCGCAGGCATGATGACGGGAGGACGAGGACGCCCCTCAGAAGTTAAACGCGCCGCCGATATACGGGCCGTCGGCCAGGATATTGTCGCGGTCGCCGTCCTTGCCGTCCATCGCCATATAGCGGTAACCGACGCTGACGGTTACCAGCGGGATGGCGGTCAACCTGACGCCGGCATTGGCTTCGGTATAGTTTTCCACGCCGCTGGAAAGGGAATCCGGCGAGTAGTAATAATCGCCATACAGGCTGAACAGGCTGCCCACCGGCAACTGCAGGCCTCCGCCCACGGCAATGGCATAACCTTCATCGCCGTCTTTTGGCCCCACATACAGTCCCTTGCCGCCCACGGTGCCCATAAACGGGCCGAGGGGAATATTGTAACCGAGGCCGAGACCGGCGACATCGCCGTTGTCATCGTTATGCGCCCAATTGCCGCTGACGGCAATGCCCGGCGTAGTGGTCCCGAAACCAACGCCTACGTTGGTATAATGTTCGCCGACTTCACCGGTTACGCTTACGGCATTGGCGGATGCGGCGGCCAGTAACAGGCTGGCGGCGGCGCCAGCAATAAAAAACGTCTTCATTGTTTTCTTCCTGAATCATCAAAATGGTCGGGAAACATTCCACCGCAGGAAGTTTAACGCAAAGAGTTGAAAGTGTAATGAGGTTAATTATATAAATTTCAGATACAAGCATTCACCCTGATTGGCGCGCCCCGCCGCCGGCGCATTATTTACCACAATGCTCCTTCACGTCTTTCGTGCCATTGCCGACCGCCCTGATGGCGGCGGAGAGTTTTTGTTTGGTGATTCCTAAGGTTTGCGTCCAGTACTCCACTTCCCACGGTTCCCGCAGGCTGATAAAATTTTTATCTTTCGGCTCTTGAAGATGAATTTGTTCACTCATTTCGTCGTGTCCCTGCTGATGGGAATAGCCCCATACCAGTTATAAGTTTATATAACTGAATAGCAACAGGGATTATTTAACTTTTGGGGCTGGATCATGACCCTGACCGAATAAAGCCGTTTATCTGCAAAACGTGAAAAGGATCGCAGTAACTTTTATTGTCTGCGGGAAATGTCGCCGCCCGGTAAATTACTAAATTAATCATCGCGCAGAGGATCGGCACCCGGAATCATTCCCGCCGCCCTGCGCGATATCTTGTCTTTCACTGGTCAATATCGGTCGATAAAGCAATGTCTTTTTGCGCTTCCAGCGCGGCCAGCCGCTGCGTCAGCGTCGCGTGGAGATGATCATAAGCCTGGCTGCCCAGCGTCAGCCGCCGGGGAGCGGGGCTGCGCTCCACGCTGGCCATGATTTCCCGGACCATCTTTACCGGGTCCCCCAGGATCGGGAAAGCCTCAGCGGCCAGCGCGCGACGCATATCCCCCGCCGGGGTGGCGTCATACTCCGCCATCGGCGGCGGGGTGATCAGCGCGCCGCCGAAGCCTGTTTTCGCCGGTCCCGGTTCCACCAGGGTAAACTCGATATTGAACGGCGCCACTTCCTGGGCCACCGCCTCGACGAATCCCTCGATACCCCATTTAGTGGCATGATACAGGCTGAAATTGGGATAGGCGGTTTGGCCGCCCTCCGAGGATATCTGCAGGATCCGCCCGCCGCCCTGGCGGCGCAGGTGCGGCAAGGCGACGCGGATAAGCTGGATCGAGCCGATGAGATTGGTATCGATCTGATGACGGATCTGCTCATCGCTCGCCTCCTCGCCCGCGCCGAACACCGCATAACCGGCATTGCTCACCACGATGTCGATACGGCCCCAATGCGCGACGGCCTGATCGAAAACACGATGCACCTGCTGCGTATCGGTAACGTCCAACGACGCCACCCACAGACGGTCGCCATACCGCGCCAGCAGATCGTCAAGCGCGCCGGTCTTGCGCAAGGTTGCCGCGACGCGATCGCCGCGCGCCAGGAGTTTTTCCGTCAGTTCCCGGCCAAGTCCCGAGGACGTGCCGGTAATAAACCACGTTCTAGACATACGCTGTCTCCTTATTGTTAAGGCGCCGCTATGATGGCGCGTTAACTGAGTATAAGGCCCGCAGATCCATGCTACTATCCGTACAATATCGCATGAAGAAGTGAAATAAACCCAGCAATGAAAAAACCCGATTTAGCGGATTTAACCGCTTTCGCCGCGATAGTCGCCCATCGCAGCTTTCGCAAGGCGGCGGACGAGCTAGGCCTGTCCCCCTCCACCCTCAGCCATATGATGCGGGTGCTGGAGCAGAATATGGGGGTGCGGCTGCTGCACCGGACCACCCGCAGCGTGGCGCCCACCGAGGCCGGCGAGCGGCTGGTGTCCCGTCTGCGCCCGTTGCTCAGGGATCTGGATTCGGCGCTGGAGGATGTCAACGAATTCCGCGACCGGCCCAGCGGCATATTACGCATTAACGCCAGCGAGCCGGCGGCCCGGCAACTGCTGGCGCGGGTGGTGCCGGCGTTTCTGGCGCGCTACCCGGAAATGTCCCTCGATCTGGTGACGGAGAACCGGCTGGTGGATATCGTCGCCGGCGGTTTTGACGCCGGCGTTCGCCTGGGCGAGGCGCTGCCGCAGGATATGATTGCCGTGCGTTTCGGCGGCGAGGTACGTTTTGTGACGGTGGCCGCTCCCGCCTATCTGGCGGGCCGCAGGCCGCCGCAGACGCCGGACGACTTGAAAGGACATGAATGCATCCGCCTGCGCCTGCCCAGCGGCAAGATTTTCCGCTGGGAATTTGCCCGCAACGGCCAGGAAATCGCCCTCGACGTGCCCGGCGCCCTGACCCTGGACCACCTGGGCCTGATGGCGGAATCCGCCGCCGCCGGACTGGGCATCGCCTACTTACCCGCGCCGGTGGCCCAGCCCTATATCGACCAGGGTAAACTTATCCGGGTGCTTGAGGAGTGGTGCCCGCCGATACCCGGGTTATTTTTATATTATCCCGGCAATCGCCATGTGCCGTTGGGGCTGAGGGCATTTATTGCCGTATTGAAAGAAGTTGATTAGTTTATTCGTAGATATTATTTTTTCAAATAAATTAATATCTGGCATTAATTAAATTCAATAGCACCGCGCATTGCAATGCTATTACCTGTTCGCGTAAACTGCGCAGCGCATTACTTATTGCGCACTATGCTTCGGCACTTATGCCATCAATATAATGCTCACTCCCATCGACATCATTATCCATTAGGTTTCTACTATATGCCTTTAAATGTAACACTCGCCTCGGCACCGAAAAATCAGCCATCCCTTACCGCCGGCCCTGGCAGCACCGCGCACGACCACCATCTTGCCGGTGACCTTTTAATTGCATTGTTAAAAAAAACCGGCTACGCCGCAACGCCGCTTCCCGCAGAAATAGGGGATGTGACTATAGATAGCAATAATATCGATTTTTTTAATGAGATTTTCGTTAAAACGTATACCGCTACCCGTGATAAAAAAAACGTTCAGGACATCCGATTCGACAACGCATTCACCCTTTCGCTGCTCGACTGCGATGGCGGATTGGTAATAGCCTATGGCGAGAAAGTCTTTGAGCTGTCTAATATTACTATCGAATTATTAACGAATTTAATCATAAGCGATTACCATGATCATCCCGCCGCGTACGATAATACGCTGCTGGCGGATTTTATCCTGATGCAGACAGCGCTGGACGATAATACCGATAAACCCGATGTCCATAAAAAAATCGATATCCTGCATAATATATACCACGACATTCCCCAGCCCTGTTTTATTGCCGCCGCGTATATGATGGCGCACAGATCCATCAGTCCTTTCGACTTTTCCGTACCGGCGTCTATCCTGGCGCAGCTCAGGCAAGGCGGGCAGTTCGACATCGGCTTATGCATGCTGGACGGTAACGATATCAGCCAGGAGCGCCATGGCGTCGATTTTACCCTCACGCGCCATGATAATCAGAAAACCAGCCTGCAGGCGAATGTCCGCCCCCGGGATTTATTTAACCACGCGGCGGAGATACGGCATTTTCTTGCCGCCAATTTAGGCGACCACTGTATTTTTCTGACCAGCAGCTACAGCGTCGGCCACTTTTGCTATTATGATATTAAAAATGATATTGTTTATTCCGGTCGGACAAAGGCGCTTTCCGCGGTAGCCTCCGGCATACATTTCGTCGACTATATGGCAACAAAATATAATAAAGATAATGAAAAGCAGCAAATCACTTTGTTTTGCACGAATAATAGCGCGGTTGAAGTAGCGAAAATCATCGACAGCTTCTGATCAACCCCGCGTCATCAGCACCGCCAATACGCCGTCAGCACCTGGCCGGCGCTGATCCTTAAGCAGCTCAGCCGATGCATTTAACTCATATTTAATCCCGGTTTATTTATTAGAGCTTCCATTATTTTCCTCACATACTGAGCCATGTCAAATCACCCCAGACACCCGCGGTGAGCTGCTCACAATATGCATTAAGGATCATTTTATGGTTGCCGTTTCACCCCGCTTTACGGGGGCTATTGTCCGGGGCGCGCCGGGCGATACGCTTTCTTCGCCGCCGGGCATTGCCCCGGCTGACCCGATGCTTAACGCCGAAGGTATTTCGGTCACCTACCGTACCCGTCGTGGGATAATAGAAGCGCTGAAACAGGTCAGCCTGCGCATCGGCACGGGCGAGTTCGTCACGCTGCTGGGGCCGTCCGGCTGCGGAAAATCGACGCTGCTGAAAATCGCCGCCGGCCTGCTGCGTCCCTCCGCGGGGCAAATTACCATTGCCGGCAAGCCGTCCCACGGCCCTAACCGCAATATCGGCGTGGCGTTCCAGAAACCCACCCTGATGCCCTGGAAAACCGTGCTGGAAAATATCCTCATGCCGGCGCATACGCTTAAGCTGGATTTCACCCGGGCCCATGCCCGCGCCCTGGAACTGCTCGCGCTGGTGGGACTGAGCGAATTCAGCCACAACTACCCTAATGAACTGTCCGGGGGCATGCAGCAGAGAGTCGGGCTGGCGCGCATGCTGCTGGGGGATCCCAAACTGTTATTGATGGATGAGCCCTTCGCGGCGCTGGATGCCATGACCCGGGAAACCCTGACCCTGGAACTGCAGCGCGTCTGGCTGCAAGACCGGAAATCCGTGCTGTTTATTACCCATAGCATCCCGGAGGCGGTGTTCCTGTCGGACCGGGTCCTGGTCATGTCCGCCCGCCCGGGAACCCTTATCGAGGACTACCGGATAACCCTGCCGCGGCCCCGATCGCCTGAGACCCTTTCCTCGCCCCCGTTCAGCGAGGCATGCCGGCACCTGCGCCGGCATTTTATGGAGCACGCGCAATGAACCGGATCCTATCGGTGATTTATCCGCTGATAACGCTTACGGTATTGTTGCTGGCATGGCAACTGGCCGTCAGCCTGCTGAATATTCCGGAATATATTTTACCCGCCCCCACCGCGGTGTGGACCACCCTGCTGGATCTGTTCCGCCAGGGCGTTATCTGGAAGCATATCGGCTATACCCTGTCGGCCACGCTTATCGGGTATGCGCTGGGCAGCGGCTTTGCCCTGATCGCCGGCGCCGCGCTGGCGGAATCCGCCACCTTCGAAAAATTCGTTTACCCGCTGCTGGTGGCTATCCAATCCACGCCTAAAGTGGCCCTGGCGCCGCTGATCCTGGTCTGGTTTGGTTTCGGCATCGCCTCAAAGGTGGTGCTGGTGGTGCTGTTATGCTTTTTCCCGCTGTTTATCAATACTCTGGTGGGATTTAAGCGGGTAGATGCCGACCTGATTGACGCCTGCCGGGCCTTTTCCGCCTCCCGCTGGTATATCTTCCGCCACGTTAAGCTGCCGTCGGTGGCCGGGGATATTTTTGCCGGTCTGCAGATAGGCATTGCGCTGGCGCTGATTGGCGCCGTGGTGGGCGAACTGGTGTCGTCGGAAGCCGGGCTCGGTTACATGATTGGCGCCGCCGCGGCGAATTTAAACGTCAGCACGATGTTTGCCGGCGTATTCCTGCTGGCGGTGATAGGGCTTATCGGGGCGCAAAGCGTGCGCTGGCTGCACCGGCGCCTGGTTTTTTGGGAAACACCCCGGGCCGATGATACCCGCACGGTGCGCTAACCCCAGGTTTGATGACATTAACGAGGCTCGCTATTTCATGACACAATGTGGTTATTTATTCAGCACTTTTTTTTGCCTGGCGCTAAGTGCGGCGGCCCAGGCTGAAGAACAGATTATCGTGGGATTGAATATTCCCCAAACCGTGGTCGACGGCAGTATTTATAGCGCCGCCGATAAGCTGGGTTACTTCCGCGCGGAAAACCTGGCGGTGAAAACCATCGTTTTCCAGGGCGCCGGCGCCCTGCTGCCGCAGGTTAACAGCAAAAAAATCGATATCGGCTTTCCGATGCCGGAGCCGGTGCTGGCGTCCTATGCCCCCGGCAAACAACCCTTGCCGGTACAGTTTTTCTATAACGCCCGGCCTTCCGGCGGCATGGAGCTGGCGGTATTGGACAGTTCGCCCATCAAGACCCTGGCCGACCTGAAAGGGAAAAAAATCGGCGTCGGCGCCCTGACCTGGGCTTCGATTCCGCAAACCCGCGCCGTGCTGGCCAACCAGGGACTGAATCCGGATAAAGACGTGCAGATCGTGGCCACCGGCGCGCTCGGCGCCGGCTTCCTGGCGTTAAAGGAAGGCCGCGTCGACGCGCTGAACTTTAACCAGAGCTGGCACGACATGCTGGAGCAAAGCGGCACTAAAATCCGCCGGTTGTCCTATCCGGCCGAATTTTCCGCGATGGTGGGCAATGGCTTTATCGCCCATAACGATACCCTGCGCGATCGCCGCGCCATGCTGGTGGGTTTTGGCCGCGCCATCACCAAGGCCACACTGGCATGTGAGGCCAATCCCGGCTTCTGCGTCCAGACATTCTGGCAGGCGCAGCCGGAATTAAAACCGGGCGCCGAGGTCTACCAGGCCAGGCTGAAAGACGCGGTATTCCTGCTGGAGCGCCGGTTAAAACGCACCCTTTACACACCTGAGGGTCAGCCGGTGGTGCCGGGACGATACGATATCGACGCCATTGCCCGCTATGTCGCCTTGATGCATGACGCCGGTGAGTTGGACGTGGCCAGCGTACCGCTGGATAAGATTTTCACCAACGCGCTGGTCGGCGATATTAATCATTTCGATAAACAGGCCGTACAGCAACAGGCCCGCGTGGCCAAAATGGAGGAGAATTGATGATGCCGCTGACACTGACCGTTACCCCGGCCATCGCCTTGGTGGATGAACCGCGCCGCATCCGTCTCCATGGCCTGCGCCCCGGCGCCACGGTTGAGATTGAAGCCACATCCCGCACCGGCGATGGCGCGGCCTGGCGCAGTTACGCGCAATTTATCGCGGCGGATGACGGCACGGTGGATTTGCAGCGTGATGCGCCGGTTGCCGGTGATTACCGGGGCGTAGACGGCCAGGGATTACTGTGGTCGCAGCGGCAGGTTTCCCCGCCGACCGGCGCCGCCGGCCATCCGGCGGTTATCGCGCCGGTCACCGTGCATCTGCGCGCAACGGGACGCTCCGCCGGGGTGGATGCCGCACCTGTCCATACCGACGCGCAAATGGTGCAACAGTTTAGCGCCGATAACGTCGCCTATCGGCCGATTGAAGAGCAGGGCCTGGTGGGCGCGCTCTATACGCCTGGCACGCCGGGGCCGCATCCGGTGGTTATCTACCTCAACGGATCCGGCGGCGGCATCAATCATCAGCGCGCCGCGTTATGGGCTTCCCGCGGCTATGCGGCGCTGGCATTGGGGTACTTCGGCGCGCCGGGCCTGCCGTCGCATATCTCCGCCACGCCGCTGGAATATTTCGCCGACGCCCTGGCCTGGGTACACGAGCGGCTGCGGCCGCGCAAGGGTTTTGTCGCGGTCAGCGGGCAGTCGCGCGGCGGGGAATTATCCCTGCTGCTGGCCGCCACCTTTCCCGAACGGGTGTCCGCCGTGATCGCCTATGTTCCCAGTTCGGTAACGCACGGCGTACTGGCGGCGGGACGCCCGGGTGAAAGCCGCTTCGCGCCCTGCTGGGTTTACCAGGGCAAGCCGCTGCCGATTGTCTGGCATGGAAACGACGCGCAGGCATGCTGGCGCGAAATTGACAACGCCCCGCAGCCGCGGCGCCAGGCGGCGTCGTTTGTCCACGCCCAGCGGAATACCGCCGCGGTGGAAGCCGCGCGCATCCGGGTGGAAAATATGCGCTGCCCGGTGCTGTTGATTTCCGGCGGCGACGATGGATTCTGGCCGTCCACCGACTACTGCCGCCATGTGACCAGGACGCTTAACGATCACGCCTATCCTTACCCCGTTCAGCACCTGGATTATCCCGACGCCGGCCACGCCATCGCCACGCCGTATGTGCCGGCCACGGTTATCGATAAGCCCCATGCGGTATCGGGCATTATCATGGCCGCCGGCGGCACGCCCGCCGCCAATGCCCACGCCTCGGCGGATTCGTGGCACCACAGCCTGGCGTTTATGGCAAAACTGACGCAAAGCCGCTGATCAACTCGCCGCCTTGCGCGGCGGTTACCCTTTCCAGCGCGACGCGCGGATAAGCGCGCAAAAGTCGCCGGGCATAAAACCCGGTTCCTTATCGGCAATCACATCGGCTTTAACATTGCCGAAGGTGGTGTCCGGCTTATGCTTAATGCCGTCATAAAACGCCTGGATAATGTCTTCTTTAAACGCCGGCGTGCGCGGATGCTCGGCCACCACCTGTTCCCGCACGTCTTCCGGGTAGGACGCATAGTTAATGCCCAGTACATCCATCTCCACGCCGGCGGTGACCAGGGCGATTTCCGGCGCCATAAACTCCGGCACCCCCGGCGTGGTATGCAGGGCGATGGCGGTCCAGACCTTATCGATATCCGCCTGGCCGACACCGTACCGGCGCAGGAAATCGCGCGCCGCATCGGCGCCGTCCACCTCAAAACGCTTATCGCAGCTGCAGTGCTCCCGTGTCAGCCCCATGTCGTGGAACAGGCAGCCGATATACAACAATTCTTGATCGACGCGAAGGCCGCGCTGCCGCCCGGCCAGCGCCCCCCAATAATAGGTGCGGCTGGAATGATGAAACAGCAGATCGGATTCGGTGTCGCGCACCAGCTCCGTTGCTTCGCGCGCCATTTTACTGTCGGGTACGCTGATACCGTTGATGCTGAAAGCCATGGTGATTACCTCCGGTTAATTGACCTGACCAGGGTAATGGCTCATGCTCAGTGTCTTCAATCACCGTATTACGACGATTTGAGACAAAACGCTGACCGGTGCCATGCAATAACCCATTGAGGTACGGAATAGGATATGCGTAAAGAAATAGTCTGCCTCGCGCTGCCCGGCGCGCAGCTGCTGGATATTTCCGGGCCGCTGGACGTGTTTGCCGAGGCGAACGCCATCCTGGGGCGCGTGGTTTACCGTATGCGGGTCATGGGGCTGGATCAGCAGATCATTACCTCATCCTCGGGGGTAAAAATCGTCCCCGACCTGTCGTTGCGGGAGACGCTTACCGGGCCGCTGGATAGCTTTCTGGTGGCGGGCGCGCCGGCGGCGGCGGGCGTTAATCTGGATGCACACAGCCTGGCGGCGCTGGCGGCCTGCTGCCGGCAAAGCCAGCGTTATGGCTCGGTATGCACCGGCGCGCTGGTGCTGGCGGCTACCGGATTAATGGATGGCTTCCGGGTCACCACCCATTGGGCGGTATGCGGGGAACTGGCGCGCCGCTACCCCGGCGTGCGGGTCAATGGCGATGAAATCTATATCTGCGACGGCCCGCTGCGCACGGCGGCGGGCGTAACGTCCGGTCTGGATCTGGCGCTGCGGATGGTGGAAGAGGATCTGGGCCGCGAGGTGGCGATGGCGATCGCCGCCAACCTGGTGATGTTTTTCACCCGCCCGGTCGGCCAAGGGCACTTCAGCCGCAGCGGCCGCGCCTCGCTGGCCGGCAGATCGTCCTTGCAGGATATGCAGCGCTGGGCCGTCGCCCATCTCGATGAGGTGAAAAAGGTGAAAACCCTGGCCGATCATATGCAGCTCAGTACCCGGCATTTTACGCGTCTCTTCCAGGAGGCGCTGGGAGTGGCGCCGGCGCGCTGGCTGGAGCAGGAGCGGGTGGCCAAAGCGCGCGACCTGCTTGAATCCAGCCGTCTGGCGCCGAAGGAAATCGCCGCCGCCTGCGGTTTTTCCAGCGTGGATATTCTGCGGCGCGCCTTTTTACGGCGGCTGAAAACCACGCCCACGCAATATCGCCGCTATTATATCGGCCTTGATTGAGCGCAAGGGCAAACCCGCCTGCGCGCGGCCACACCAACGTCGCTACCGCCTAATCAACACGCCTGGCAAGTCCTCCGGGGCAATCTCCTACAAAATTTCAAAGAATAGCGTTCAATCTCTGTACTGATTAAGCGCTTTATCAAAGACACCGGTGATTTATTATACCCACACTCTTTTTATCAGGTGAAACTCAACGGCGGGCGCATGAACAATATCAATTCAACATCCTCTACCTCCGATACCGCCATAAATGATGTCGCCGCCGCTCGGCAAGCCGGGCCGTTCAATCCGGCATTCGGCTTAAGCGTAACCAATGTCCCGCGGCCCTTTACCGCAATGCGCAGCCCCATACTCCGCCACCAGGAAGGCCCCCCGGCAAAAATCCATAAACCAAACTTCGCCGATGGCGATAATACCCCCGGCAAGGGAAACCCTGGTTTCGCCTGTCGTTCATATGAATGTTTAAAACAAGAACTGCATAAAAAATATTATGATATAAGCGTTTTGTTGCCGCATGAAAAACACCTTTATCTGCCGATTTTGCTCGACGGCGATAGCGGGACGATAGAACTGCTCAAAAATACCACCCTTATCGATGATAGTGATAACCCTGCTTTAAACTTTCACGCGGCATCCGGCAGGCTGTCCATTACAACTGTCACAGATAAAGATGATAATGAATTTAACGATATCCCGTTAAAACTGATGGACCAAATAAATATGCATTATCCTATATTAGGTAATAATTTCTATGCATCTTATTATTGTGAGCCAAATAAAAAGCAAAAAATGTATAAACTGATATTCCCTAAGAAAAATTTTACGGGGGAAAATTTTTATCTGACGTTGGAATGCGCAAATACGGTATTTAATGCCGCATCGATCAATAAGAAATTTTATATTTCATTGGTTATAATGCATTTAAGTAACTATCTAAAGCACGCCGGCTTGCCTGAGCTTAATCATGATGTTATTGACAAATTATTGCAGGGATATCCGTCATTGGCCAATAGCGGCAAGGGGATTTTGCAATGCTTAGCGGCCTATTACTGAAGGCTCCTTGCCTTACCCTCGCCCACCAATGCGCCATGGCGCGTTTTTATCATGTAAAAGCAGGCCGGATGATGTCCGGCGCCGGCACGTTTTCATCCAGGCGACGATCGCCAGACTTGGGGGAAGCGCTAATCATGGGCAGTCCGCATCACTGACGGGGCTATTCGCGCTTAAGCCGGTTACTGTTGACCAGCCACAGCGTTACCACCAGGATTAATATGGCGGCCGAATAATACAGCGTATCCTGCGGATCTTTATGATCGACGATAATCAGGCGGATAATCGCCGTGATGCCGATATAGACAAAGTAGCGCAGCGGAAAGTGATACCCGGACTGGAAATACTTCACAATCAGGGCGATAAACTCAAAATACAGAAAATAAATGACGATGCCTTCAATCATCTGGTAGTAAGACGCCAGTTCGCCGTTTACCAGCAACACCCTGGCCAGAAGAACGGTTTCCTTACCCATAAAAACGATCAGGATCGCCGCCAGGAACAGCAGGCCGATATTCAGGATCATTTGCAGCACGGTCGCTATACGCATACCGGTAATCATACCCATACCTCGTCGTGATAGTTTCCTTACGGAAAGACCGGTAAGCATAGCATGATTTTTGTGATGAATATCACATTAAACCAGCGCAGCCGGGTACTTGCCTTCAGGCGAGTAAAGGAAGAGCAAGGGGTTTGGCGGCGCGGCGAAACGCGGTATGCGGCGTAGGGAGGGGAAACCCACTGCGTGGTAAAGCGGTGGCGCAAACCCCGCCCTGATAGACGGGGTGCGGATCAGGTCGTGCTGCCGATTCAGTTTTTTAACTGGTAGGTCAGCGTAATCTCAGCCTTAAGCACCTTGGACACCGGGCAGTTTTCTTTTGCCTGCTGGATAATGGCGTCAAATTCCTGTTTATCGATCCCTGGCACTACCACGCTGCTGTCCAGGGCGATTTTAGTGATGCCGTAGCCGCCGCCCACCTTATCAAGGGAAACATCGGCTTTGGTATCAATACTCTGCGCAGTGTATCCCTTCTCGCCCAGCATCAAGGATAGCGCCATGGAAAAACAGGCCGAGTGGGCGGCGCCGATAAGCTCTTCGGGATTGGTGCCGGGTTTACCTTCAAAGCGGGTATTGAAGCCATAGGGTTGCTGGCTTAAGGCGCCGCTTTCCGTGGAGATGGTGCCCTTACCCTGCTTGATATCGCCTTCCCAATGTGCCTGTCCGTGTTTATGAATAGTCATCTGCATCCTCCTGTTTGTTACCCATAGGCTTTTAGTATAGCTACTCTTGCCGGAGGTGGGGAAATCCCAGGCCAATGCGGCCGGGTAAGCGACGTGACAGTCATCCGGTTTATTTTTTCGCTCTTTTGTGAAAGCGGCTATTCTATTTCCGCCAAGCGGCTGGCGGAAAATATATGCCCTGTTATTTTATTAACAAATAGCAGTAATTATTTCCCAACGTTCATTTGCATTCGGTAAGCCGAGGCATTACCCGTCACGATTGAGCCATCATCATCTCTTGGACAGTTGCACTATTTTTTTCAGGCATCCGCATATCAGCGCGGGCAAAAGACAAAAATTGGGCTTAACGCCATCACGCAAAGCACAGGGTGGCATGAGCGAATCCCCATAATTCCCACAACAACCGCCCTACCGCCGCCGCACCACTCTGCATCGATATTTTTACTGTCCATTCTCTCATTCCGCGGAAAATAACCTAAAGAAGCGGAAAAATTTGCCGATAGCTAGGCAGGACATTTATCTCAGGTATTACACAGTTTGATTTGTGACATTTATATGGGAAACAGAAATGACAAGTTTAATAAGTAAAATAAATAGCATTAAAGTGTCACATAAACTTTTTTTAGGCTTCGGCATTGTCTTATTACTGGTCGTTATTGCATCAGGCCTTAGTGTTCAACGCTTCAAGGAAATTCGCGATATTTATGAAAAGACCAATCTGGTTTATAATATAAATATTGATGTTTTCCAGGTTAAAGTCAACCGCGTTAAATACCTTTACTCGTCCGACGACGCGGTGCGTAAAGTCATGGCCGGCTTTATCGATGACGCCGCCGCGCTCACCCACCAAGCCCAGGCGCTGTCATGGGATAAAGAATCGATGGCAAGCCTGGATAGCATTGCCCGCTATCTGGGAGATTTTAATAAATCTCTGGAAAACATGAGTGTTTTTTCCAAAAAGATGGTTGCCATCCGCGCCCAGCTGGACGATCTCCATAACCAGGACGCCATCGGCCCCTTTAAAACCGCCTTGCTAAACCAGACGTTTGGCACCGATATGGATAATCAACTCAATGATTTTGTATTGGCCTTTATTTTAATTAAAGACAACTCCTTTAATTTGCAATTAAAAGGCACCGATGAGGCATTAGCCTTGCTGCAAAAAAATTATGCGGATGCAGAGAAAAAATATAACGATTTAGCGGTCAGCCTCGCACCGGAAAAGAAGCCTGACCTGGATGCTTTTTGGAGCTACTTTGGCAAATATAAGGATATAAGCCAGAACTACTATGCCGATTATAAGGATTTAAATGCGGCGGAAAACGGCGTAAAACTTGCCGGCGATAAAAGCAGCGCCGCGGTCAAAGTCATTATTAATATCGTGAAAGAAAAAAATGACGCGCTGGCGTACGGCTCTTCAAGCATTACCATTATCATCGGCCTGATTGCGGTGGTCTTCGGTATTCTCGTCTCCTGGTATATCACCCGGCAGATTACCCGGCCGGTGCTGAAAAATCTCGCGGTTGCCGAGCGCATTGCCGACGGCGATCTCACCGCGTCGATAACGCCTGAAAGTCATGATGAACTGGGCCAGCTTACCGCCGCCATGGCGCGCATGAACGCCAAACTGCGCACCATCATTTCCGATGTGCGCGACAGCGTCGGCACCGTGGCCTCGTCGGCGGCCAAAATCGCCACGGGCAATACCGACCTGTCTTCCCGCACCGAGCAACAGGCCGCCGCCGTGGTCGAGACCGCCGCCAGCATGGAAGAGCTTACCTCAACGGTGAAAAACAACGCCGACAACGCCAGACATGCCAGCCAGATCGCCGGCGAAGCCACCCACAATGCCCATCAAGGCGGCGAAGTGATGAAAAATGTCGTCAGGACCATGGACGACATCTCCCTGAGTTCGAAAAAAATCACCGATATTACCGCCGTCATCAACAGCATCGCTTTCCAGACCAATATCCTGGCGCTTAACGCGGCGGTGGAAGCGGCGCGCGCCGGCGAGCAGGGCCGTGGGTTCGCGGTGGTGGCCAGCGAAGTACGCAATTTGTCGCAACGCAGTTCGCAGGCGGCGAAAGAGATCGCCACCTTAATAGGCGAGTCCGTCTCGCGCATTGACGTGGGCACCAAACTGGTGGCCCAGGCCGGCGATACCATGGAGCAAATCGTCGCCTCGGTTTCGCGCGTCAACGACATCATGGGCGAGATTTCCTCGGCCTCGGAGGAGCAAAGCCACGGCATCGAACAAATCGCCCGGGCGATCAGCGAGCTGGATACCACAACCCAACAGAACGCCGCTCTGGTCACCGAGTCCTCCCTTGCCGCCAACACGCTGGAAGACCAGTCGGCGGTGCTGGAGGAACTGGTTGCCAGCTTCCGTTTATAGCGGCCGCCTTGCGGGTTAACCCTGCGCGGTGGGACGCACGATAATCTCGCCCACATCCACATCGGCGGGCTGTTCAATGGCAAAGGCGATGGCGCGCGCTATCGCCTCAGGCGCAATGCCGAACGTGTTCATGGACTCTTCGATCCGGGCCTTGACGGCCGGATCGGTGATGGTCTGCGCAAAGTCGGTACGCGTCATACCGGGAGAGATGACCGTGACCCGCAGCGTTTCCCCCGCCTCTTGCCGCAGCCCTTCGGAGATGGCGCGCACCGCCATTTTCGTGCCGGCATAGACCGCCATGGTCGGTACGATACGATGCGCGGCGGTGGACGCGGTGTGGACAAAATGGCCGAAACCCTGGGCGCGGAACACCGGCAGCGCGGCGGCAATACCATACAACACGCCCTTGATATTAATATCGATCATCGCCTCCCAGTCGTCTACCTTCAGTTCGTCGAGAGGTGAAATCGGGCCCACGCCGGCGTTGCCGATCAAAACATCCAGCTTGCCATACCGTTCGCACGCCAGGTCGACAATACGCGCCACATCGTCGCGCCGGGTGACATCGGTTTGCAAACAGGCCGCGTCCCCCCCCTCGGTTCGTATACGGGTTGCCAGCGCCGCCAGCCGCTCCGGCCTGCGCGCGCCCAGCACCACTTTAGCGCCGCGCGACGCCAGCAGCAGCGCGGTCGCCGCGCCGATACCGCTGCCCGCGCCGGTAATAATCACCACTTTACCGTTGATTTGCGACATGAATACGCCTCCACCTAATTCGCCATCAAAATCGGCGCGGCCTTGCCGGGCCACGCCGGGGACAGATGGCATCATGGCGCCCGCCGGCCGATTAATCTATAATCAATTCTCCGCTATTTATCATCGATCGTACGGAATGTTATGGACCCGTTGTCGGATGTGTTTTCCCTGTTGAAAGCTAAAAGCCTGTTGTCGGCGCGCATTGAGGTGCACGGTCCCTGGGCGATGCGTTTCTCCGGCCTGAGCCATATCAAATTCGCCGGCGTGTTGGAAGGATCATTCTGGCTGTGGAGTGAAGATGGCATGCCGCCCGTGCATATCATGACCGGTGATTTTTATTTGCTGACGCGCGGCCAGGACTATTGCACCGGCAGCGATCCCACGCTGGCGCCGGTTGATGGCCGGGAGGCCCTGGCGAAAAACCTTGGCGCAGACGGTATTGCGCGTTATGGCGACAGCGGCGAGAAGGTGAGCGCGGCGGGCGGACGTTTTATTTTTGCGCACGACTCCGGCACCCTGTTATTGAAGCTACTGCCGCCGGTGGTTCATGTGCCGGCGGCGTCAGCCAGCGCCGCGCCGCTGCGCGCGGTGCTGGAACTGCTGCGCATCGAGACCGAAGCCTCACGCCCGGGGGCCGCGGTGGTGGCCACCAATCTCGCCAATATGGTGCTCATCCAGATCCTGCGGGCGCACCTGGGGTCGGGTATGCAAGCGCCCGGCTGGCTGGGCGCCCTGGCCGATCCGCAGATCGGCGCGGCGCTGGGCCTGATGCACGCCGATATCGCCCGCCGCTGGACCGTGGGGGAACTGGCGGCCAGGGTCGCCATGTCGCGCACCACGTTCTCGCAGCATTTCAGGCGGCTGGTCGGGGTGCCGCCGCTGCAATATCTTATCGAGTGGCGCATGGCGGTGGCGGGCGACGCCCTGCGGGCCGGCAAAAGTCTGGCGGCGGTGGCGGACAGCGTCGGTTACGGTTCCGATACGGCATTTAGTGCGGCGTTTACGCGCACCACCGGCCAAAGGCCGGGGCGTTACCGGGCGCAAAGGTAGTCAGTTATTACTGAAAAAGATATCGCCCGATTCGGCTTTGAGAATTTTGCCGGTGTCATTGGTGATCAGAAGGTAATTGCCGCTGGCATAGGTCCAATGGCTATTCTCTACCGGGGCGGGCAAATGGCGCTTTTGCCATTCGACAATTTCATACTGCTTGGTGAGGTATTTAGCCGGTACCGTATCGCCGATTTGATGCTCTTTATCATCGATAATGATTTTATTGAGCTCGTAGGACGGGGGCGCGGCGGGCTGGGGCTGCGTAAGCTCCGGTTGGGGTTGCGTAAGCTGCGGCTGCGCCGAATCCGGTTGCGCGGGTGCCGGCGCCTGTTCAGGCTGCGCCGGCTCCTGCTGCGGTTGTACCTGTTCCTGCTGCGGCGCAACGGCATCCTGCTCGCCTTCCGCCCGTACGGGGGAAACCAGGCTGAGGCTGCCGGCCAGTAATCCCGCCGTAAAGAGTAAAACTTGAGTCCTGCTGCGCATCATGTCTCCCGCTGTAAATGCTGTTTTATCAAAATACTTACACTACAGACAATACGGAAGGTAGTGTTGTTCCGTACATGGGTCGCGCACGGCAAATATTTTCGCCGCTGATTCGTCTACCTCTGTATCTGAACAATGTGGAGTAGACAACATGAGAGATCGTAAGTTAAAGATATTGGTTATGGCCGTTGTGGCTATCCTCGCGGTTACCACGCTGGTCATGCTGCTGTGGAACGCGCTGCTGCCGGTAATATTCGGCGTAAAGAGCATTGGCTTTTTCCAGGCGCTGGGGCTGCTTATCCTCTGCAAAATCCTGTTTGGTGGTTTTGGCGGCCGGGGCATGTTCGGCCGCCGGGGCCAGGAAATGCGCGCGCGCTGGATGGCGATGAGCCCCGAGGAACGCGAGGCGTTTATTAAACAGCGCGGCATGGGCCACCGGCAGGGTCCCTGGCATGGCCACTGCCATCCTAGGGATCGGGGCAATGAACCGCGCGCCGACGATAACGGCCAGGCATAATGACTAACGCCGCGGACCGGCGCCACGATCTGCTGGCCGCGCTGCGCGGCTGCCAGCAGCGGCTGCGGGCGTTTATTGCCGGGCGCACCGGTAACGTCGCCGATGCGGAAGATGTGTTCCAGGAGATAAGCTATCAGCTGATCAAGGCCGATAGCTATCTTCATCCCATCGAGCAGGTCGCCGCCTGGCTGTATCGCGCCGCGCGCAATGAGATTATCGACCGGTCGCGTAAAAAGCGCGAATTATTGCTATCCGACGATGTGGACCAGGAATGGCCCGCCGGCGAGGAACTGGGCGAACTGCTGTTTAATGCGCAAAGCGGCGCCGAGGACACCTATCTGCGCGAGCTGGTATGGCAGGAGTTGGAACTGGCGCTGGCGGATATGCCGCCCCAGCAGCGCGAGGCGTTTGAAAAGACCGAACTTCAGGGCTACTCCTTTAAGCAGCTGGCCGATGAGACCGGGATCGCCGTCGAAACCCTGCTGTCGCGCAAACACCAGGCGGTGCTGTTCCTGCGCCTGCGCCTGCAGGTGCTTTATGAAGCGGTAACCGGTGCCTGAGCAGGCTGAAAATAGCCTGCCGTTATGGTCTCTCTGGCGCCCGGACCTCAAGGCGTTGTCCCTCTCTGCCGCGGCTCGAGGTATACTCAGTACATATACATACGCTGATAAGGTCCATTCGCCAATGCCATCCGACCGTCGTTCCCGTAAGCGCCTTGCCATGCGGCAAGCCATCTCCAATGCCGCCACGCGCCTCTTCATGGAACGGGGCTTCGATCGGGTGACGGTGGATGAGATCGCCGCGGCCGCCGACGTCGGGAGGATGACCGTGTTCAATCACTTTCCCCGCAAGGAGGACATGTTCTTCGATCGCGACGAGGAGGGCCGTGAACTCTTGCGCGACGCTTTGCGGCGCCGCGATCCCCAAGTCTCTCCCATCGAGGCGCTGCGCCTGCTCGCGCACCGGCTGGTGGCGGAACAAAGCCCCTATGTCGAATTTTCCGCCGGGAGCGAACGCTTCATGGCGACCATCGAGGGCAGCGAAACCCTTAAGGCCCGGGCGCGCGGAATACGCGACGAGATAGCGCAGGTGGTGACGCAAGCGCTATGCGCATGCGTGGGGCGGGACCCCGCCGATCCCGCCGCTCATCTGGCGGCCGGCCTGCTCCTGGCCACCTGGACCGTGGCCTTCATCCAGGCTCACCGGGTCTTTCGCCACCATCGGGACGCAGAGGAAGCGCAGGCCGCCTTTCTCGCTCTTATCGATCGGGGAACCCTCGGCCTGAACGCCGCCATGGCGGGCACGCCTTACGCCTGAGCGAACGGCTGCTCCCTGCCCGCTACATTCACCGGTGGCCCGTCATATAATAACCTCCCGTCGTTCCGCCGGCTGCGGGGGCCGCTGCCCCAATAGCCCCTCCGCGCTGTCGGCCGCCAAAAATGGACGTGATTAAAAATTTTACTGGACTTAATTTTATGATGATCATAAAATTTTACCAGACATAAAAATATGCCACAATAATAGAGACACGACCATCCGGGAGCGGACAAGTGAACATCAACGGTAAAGCGGAAGGGTTGCGTGAGCAAAAAAAACGCATCACACGCCAGCAGCTATCAAACACCGCGACGGAACTCTTTATTAAACATGGTTTTGATAATGTCACTATTACGGATATTGCCATCGCTGCAAACGTTTCTAAGATGACGGTATTCAACTACTTCCCGCGCAAAGAGGCACTTTATTTCGATCGCATTGACGAGATCCATCAATTATTACAAAGCGCTATCGACCGCCATCACGCGCTTTCGCCGGTGGCGGCATTACGGACCCTGGCCGCTGAACTGGTCGAACAGGAACATCCGTTAGTCAGGATGGATAAGGGTGTTGCCGACTTTTGGAGGGTGGTCGCGGAAAGCCCATCACTGCGCGTTTATGCGCTTGAGCAGTTTGAAATACTGGTACTGACGCTGAGCAATATCCTGTCCTCGCGCATCAACGCGCAAAATAATGATCCCGCGGCCAGCCTTATCGCCGTCATCGTGCTGAATACCTGGCGTATCGCATTCCAGGAAGCGCTGAGCCACCAAACCACTTTATCAATCAAAGATAGGCGGCAGGTATTCCTTGATCTTCTTGAGCGCGGCTTTCATGCCGCCGAAGCGACCGCACAGGGAACGCCCTATGTGTAAACCGTGGGGAACGGCGCTTGCCAACCTGATGTTGCAGCCATGGTGAAGAAAACGCTGAGCGTTATTTTTATTACCATTTGGCTTGACGCTATTGGCATCGGCATCATATTTCCTATTCTTCCGCGCCTTCTCGAAGATGTCATGCATACGGCGGACATCTCGCCTTACATCGGTATTATGGCGGCGCTTTATGCGCTTATGCAGTTTATTTTCGCCCCCTTTCTCGGCGCATTAAGCGATAATTTCGGCAGGCGCCGGATATTGCTGATTTCTCTTTCCGGCGCGGTGATCAACTACTTGATAATGGCTTTTTCCACCCAGCTTTGGATGCTGCTGGCCGGGCGGGCGATAGCCGGCCTCACTAGCGCGAATATAGCGGTCGCTATGGCCTGGCTGACTGATATAACCCCGCAACACAAACGCGCCCGGCGTTTTGGGTTATTTAATGCCATGTTTGGCGCTGGCTTCATCATCGGGCCGATTCTAGGCGGGTGGCTCGGCGACTACGGATTACGGCTCCCCTTCCTCGTTGCCGCCGGACTGAACACCGGTAACTTTCTGCTGGCGTTAACCGTCCTGAAAGAGTCCCGCACCCCGGCAAACCGGAAAATGAATTTGTCTGAATTTAACCCGCTCAAGCCGTTGCGCTGGTTATCCGCCTCGAAAGGGCTTTTGATTGTCACGCTGGTTTTCTTTTTCTTAAGCGCTACCGGCGAGGTTTATGGAACCTGTTGGGCGCTGTGGGGGCAGGATATGTTTCACTGGAATGGGTTGTGGATTGGCCTGTCCCTGGGCACGTTCGGAGTATGCCAGACACTGGCGCAGGCATTTTTGCCCGGCCCTGCCAGCCGGCTGCTTGGCGAACGCGGCACTATCCTGGCCGGCATTGCCTGCTCATGCCTGGCATTGATTATCCTGTCCATAAGCAACCAGAGTTGGATGGTGTTCGCGATTATGCCGCTTGTGGCCCTTGGCGGCATCGGCACGCCAGCCCTCCAGGCATTGGCTACCCATCAGGTTAACGCTGACCAACAAGGACAGCTTCAGGGCATATTGGCCTCGGCTGTCAGCCTGGCGTCTATTGTGGCTCCATTGATTTTCTCGACCTTATACTTTCTGGTCCGGACATGGTGGCCCGGCGCCATCTGGATTTCAGTCATTATCATTTATGCGTTCGCGGTACCTTTGATATATCGCTGCGCCCGCACATAACGTAAGCGTGTGGCCAGCGACCGACACTGCAAAATATCGCCTTATTCCTTTAGGCGAGCTTGCTCCCAATAGAAGATATCTATAAATAAAAACAATATATTAGTAACTTTTCAAAATAAGAACCGATCAGCTTAACGATGAGATTTACTCACACTTTCCTCGAAAGTGTTCGCATAAGTACCCCCGCCTTTGCCAAACTACCTCGATACCCCAACAACCGGAGAGGGAATTCTGATGGGTGTGCCGCAAACTAAATCGGAACTTCTGTTAGCCATCGACAAAAACTACAATAAATTATCAGGTTACCTCGCATCCATTCCGCCAGAATTAGCATCGGATCCATCCATGGAAGGGCATGCAAAAGGCTCTGTTATGAGTGTTTGCAATCTTGTCGCTTACTTAGTTGGCTGGAATAGATTAGTTATCAAATGGATAACGCGTGACGAAGCAGGACAGCCCGTCGATTTCCCGGAAAAAGGTTACCAGTGGAACCAGCTTGGTCTTCTCGCCCAAAAGTTTTATCACGACTATGGCGATGTGGATTTAGACTCGCTAAAAAACCAACTGCAGGAAGCTAAAAACGAAATCGTTGAATCTATCAATAAGCGATCCGACGATGATCTGTATGGAAAAGCGTGGTATGGCAAATGGACAATGGGAAGAATGATTTCTCTTAATACGTCTTCACCCTACGCCAACGCCTGCGGCAGGTTAAGAAAATGGGCAAAGGAAAATAACCTTAAGCTGTGAGGGAAGCTGGCGGAAAAATTGACTGCGAAAAAGCAACAGTCCCAGGTTTGGCAGCCCCCCTCAGCCATAGCGTTTAAAAACATCGGCGACGGCAAATCAGTTCTTATAGGGGCGTTATTGCGTAAGCGTACGTCCAGTCGCCGTCTGATTTAACAGAAGTCGTTAGATAACCTGGGTGCTCCTCTGTTAAATTGATCTGCGCCCCAGATCCTGGACTTCAAAATCAATCTGGTGGAACAGGCGCTCCAGCCCAGCGTATCTATTGCCAAACTGGCGTAGGAGCATGGGATCAACGACAATTTGCTATTCAACTGGCGCAGACCTGCGCTGGATACAGGCGATGCTGGGCCATGCCGCGTCAAATCGACTCAAATCTACACGCAGGTAAGCATCAAGGCGCTGTCGGCGGTGCATGCGTCAACGCGATAGGCCAGACGTTGACGACGATATCGGGTTGTTGCTCGACTTGATGGCAGAAGATGCCCCCACGGGGGTTGACGTTAATAAACCATCAAAGATACTAACAGATAGTAATAGATATTATTCTGTATCGGAGGCAACCATGACAACCAGTATCGCGCTAAGTCCTCACTTCGAAGAGTTTATCCGCGCACAAATCGACAGTGGCCGTTATAACGTAAGCGTCAACTCAGTGACGTATTGACGCTTATTCGGCAGGTATGACAAGGTTCCACGGCAGCAGATCTTTAATCTTATTGATGGGATGATCCGCGATTGTCGCCAGTACATGGCGCAGATAGGCTTCCGGTTCGACACCGTTCAGTTTGCAACTGCCGATCAGCGTGTACATCAACGCCGCCCGGTCGCCGCCGCTGTCCGACCCCGTGAAGAGATAATTTTCCCGGCCCAGGCTCACCACCCGCAGCGCGTTTTCCGCGATATTGTTATCGATCTCCGCCCAGCCATCGCCGGCGTAGTAACACAACGCCGGCCAGTGGTTCATCAGATAGTTGAACGCCTTTGCCGTATCGGCCTGTCGCGGCAATGTGGTGAGTTTTTCCCTGATCCAGCTCTCCAGGCCCATCAGTAACGGCTGGGTTCGCGCTTCGCGCACCTGTTGTCGTTCTTCGGCCGGGCGCCCCCGGATGTCGGCTTCGATAGCATACAGTTCACCGATCCTCTGCAGGGCTTCGGTGGTGGTCGGCGACGGATGGCGAACATGGATATCATGGATTTTACGCCGGGCGTGGGCCATGCAGCCGACCTCGCGGATAGGGCCTTCTTCGTATGGCGGGTTGAAGCCCGCGTACGCATCCGCCTGCAACAGTCCGCTGAACCCGGCCAGATGCGTTGGCGGATGAATCCCCTTGCGGTCCGGGCTGTAGGTGAACCACACCGCGGGTGGAAGTCGCGAACCGGCATTGCGGTCGTCACGCACATAGACCCACAGCCGGCCGGTTTTCGGCTTGCCTTTGCCCGATTGCAGCACGTCCACCGGCGTGTCGTCGACGTGCACTTTACCCGTGTTCATCACATAGTCGCATACCGCGTCGGCCAGCGGCGCCAGCAGGTTGCTGCACAGGCCCACCCAGCCGGCCATGGTGGCCCGGCTCAGTGTGACGCCCTGACGGGCGAAGATTTCCGACAGGCGATACAGCGGCGAGTGCTCGGCGTATTTCGCCGTCATCACGCGCGCCAGCAGGCCCGGACCGGCGATGCCACGTTCGATGGGGTGCGACGGCGCCGGCGCCTGGACGATGACATCGCAGCGGGCGCAGACCTTCTTCTTACGCCGGGTTTTTATCACCTTGAACGCGCTTTTAATCAGCTCAAGCTGTTCGCTGACATTTTCGCCCAGCGGCTTAAGATCGCCGCCGCAGGCGGGACAGGCCGGCTCGTGCGGCTCCAGGCAGCGCTCTTCACGCGGCAGGTGTGACGGTAAAGGCCGACGTACCGGTGAGGGGCGTGAGGCCGGCAGCATAGCCGGGCAATCGACGGGCGCATGCTGGACCTTATCTTCCGTCAGCAGCTCTTCCAGGCGATGCTCCAGTTGGACTATCTGTCGCCCGGCCTTTTCCGAGCTGCGGCCGAAGTACAGGCGCCGCAGTTTCGCCAGTTGCGCCAGCAGGCGGTCGATTTCTGCTTTGCGTGCGTTAAGGTCATTGTGCAGGGATGCGATAGTCGCCTGTTGTTGCGCGACCAGCGTTTGTTGTTGCAGTACCAGCGCTTGCAGCGCGGGCATATCAGTGGGCAAGGCATGATTTTTTCGTTTCATGCCAGGATGTTAAGGGAAGCTATCGGGTTATTACAATATCGCCAGGTTAAACGAAGTACGTTCCGGTTGTTTCCAATTAGGAGTAGTTACTATGGCTAAGCGCGATTGTAAGTCAGAACTTGGCACAACTGAAGTAAAACCATCACAACCTCGTTATTATACAGTAGGTTATGCACCTAATGGCGGAACGCGCCAGACCAGCCCGCAGTTGAAGATAAGCGGGCGGTGGCTTGATGAACTGGGCTTTAACACTGGGCAAACGGTAGTGGTAACGTCTGAGCAGGGATGCTTGACCATCAAAACTGAGCTTAACGTCTAGAACTAATGTTATCATCCCGGCATAAGGCCGGGATTTGACTATCTGATTTTTTGTATGTCTTTATAATAACAACAAAACAATATAATTCCGATTGGAAAACCTGTTAGGCCAATTTTGCAAATGATTTTTATCTCTTCTTTTCCAAAAGGAAATGGCTTATCAAATTCCCACATTAACCATCCTTTCAGTAAGTAAGCAAAGACACCACTTACAATAAAAATAAAAACCATTGAAAAACACATATATATCAATAAAAATAAACAAAATTTTAATTTATTTCGTTTCATCTTTAATTCCAGATACACTTTGGTTCAAGCGTTCTCCCACAACTTCAGATACAAACGAATCAGTAATATTTGCACTAATTGAAGGTAAAGGATTCATTGGCGCAGGCTTCGTTATTGTCCAGATCCCAATCGGCACCCATTCGTATTGTTTCGAGACTGGATTAAGTACCTTATCCATGGGGACTTTGAATACGTTTCCTGCAGCATAGCCCACTGAAGCCCCTGATTTACTCAGTAATGCCCCCATAAAAGGATCGTCCCCTTTTATTTCCGCCGAATAAAAGCCGCCTGCCGCATTCCAGGTGACGGTAGGGTTATATCCTTTACCCGCCGTGATTGCACCAATGACTCCAGCGTTGATCACATCGGTAAGTTTGACATCGCCTGTCGCCCCTGCTTGTATCGCCGCATTAGCCGCGCCCGATATTCCAGCAGCGATTAATTGCTCTTTTCCACTTGGCCCTTGAATAATGGATTTTGCACCCATCATAATGACTGGCCAAGACGTAGGGTCACTGACCACAGACAGCACTCTATCACCGGTAGTGATATTATCTTTAAGGAATTTAAGATCATTTTTATTTAGATAATTAACTAATGCGGCGGCTTCGGGCTGCTTTAATTTCTCATCTAGCCGAAATTGCGAAGGATGAGCATCATTGGCAACATTTGTTTCAGCCTGAATAAGCTCTTCCAATGTCACACAGGCCACGCCGCCACCGCTGCATGCATCAGCAAGTTCTTTCGCATTCTTGTTGCTGATATCAATGTATTTCTCAAGTAAGGGAGTGACGTCTTCACCCGTCTCTTTCAGGTCGGCTAGCTCTTTATCCAGTTGCCGTGCTTCTTTTGCACTCAGGAAGTTATTCTCCACCTTAGTCGGATGACCCATGCGTTTTCTTAGCGCTAAGCTTGGACTTAATCCAGATTCCCACGCCAAGCGTCGTACCGGCTACAGTAGCTTGCTTTAGAGAGGTCAAAAAGCCATCCCCAAGATAGAACATGAAATGGCCAATCTTGAAATAAACAATAATAGATGCCAAAAGCCTAGCTACGAATACTAATATAATGAATAAAAATATATTACAAATAACTAACACGCTGAGTTTTTTGAGGTCAGTTATTCCCATCATTCTCGTCCGCATTATCTAAATACTCTTTTACAGCTCCGCCAAGCATCTCGCTAGAGAAAGACCCGCCTATAGCCCCAGTTAGATGTGCTGTATTTTCTTTAATCAAGCCAGAAAATTTATCAGTCATACCTTTTGAGACTTTATTTCCTATAACAGTACCGGCCCCAGCCCCAATCATAGCATTGGTCGGATCTTCACCTTTAGCTGCACTACCAATAGCTGCACCGCCTATATTTATTCCCACGCTGGGTAAAATAGCTTTTCCTGTGGTCGCCGCTGCGGTAACCCCGGCCATTACCACATCAACATAGCTAAAAGGATCGCCTCCGCTGAGTTGGACGCCTGTATTAACACCAACACCGATCGCAGCATTGGTTACCATCCCCGTTTTGATCGATTGGCCCAGCGGCCCCAATCCAAACATTAGCGCGGGGTCACCCATACTCGCATTCGAAGTATGGTAACCCCAGGTGTTCATAATGGTGTGGGCTTTCTGCTGCGCTTCGCTGTTGGGCGCTGACTTAAGATAATCTTGCCCCGTCAATAAGCCGGTCACCAGCTCTCTGGTTACCGCATCTCCATGTTGAGTCTGCATATCGGCCGCGTAAAGCCTGATATAGCTTTTCAGTTCATTACGTTCATCGGCCGTCATCGCTGCCGGATCTTTCTTGAACTGGCTGACCAACGCATCACTGCGTTTATCGGCATTTTCCAGCGCTAAATACTCCTTCGCCGTTTGCAGCGTCTTATCACCGTTGATGATTTTTTCCGCTAAGTCGTCCCGTTTTGTCGCGGAACGGGTGCTCAGGAAATTATTCTCCTCGACTATTTTTCCAAAATTTCAATTATTGGATCCTGAAGAACCGCTATCTTCAAGTCTAACTTTTATCCAGATGCCGATACCGAGAATTGAACCCGCTGTGATGCCTCTTTTTAGTGAAAGTAATGCTGCTTCTTTCCAACTGAAGGAAAAATAACCATGCTTGAAATAAACTAAAATTGAGGCAACAAAGCTCCCAATCATACAAAGACCGACAAAGACTAAAACACACCGACAAATAAGAGAGATAAGTAAATGTAATTTATTTGTTGTCATTTTTAAGCCCAACTTTGTCTAAATCATCCTTTACGCTACTGCTGATGATCTCGTTTGTTGTAGCCCCCCCGACATTACCTATTAATCCTGCGGTTCCCTCTTTTACTGCTGTCGATAATCCTGTAGTAATGAATTTATCAGCTTTATTACCTAAAACAGTGCCTAGCCCAGCACCAATCATAGCATTGGTCGGATCTTCACCTTTGGCTGCACTACCAATAGCTGCACCGCCTATATTTATTCCCACGCTGGGTAAAATAGCTTTTCCTGTGGTCGCCGCTGCGGTAACCCCGGCCATTACCACATCAACATAGCTGAAAGGATCGTCTCCGCTGAGTTGGACGCCTGTATTAACACCAACACCGATCGCAGCATTAGTTACCATCCCTGTTTTAATCGATTGGCCCAGCGGCCCCAATCCAAACATTAGCGCGGGGTCACCCATACTCGCATTCGAAGTATGGTAACCCCAGGTGTTCATAATGGTGTGGGCTTTCTGCTGCGCTTCGCTGTTGGGCGCTGACTTAAGATAATCTTGCCCCGTCAATAAGCCGGTCACCAGCTCTCTGGTTACCGCATCTCCATGTTGAGTCTGCATATCGGCCGCGTAAAGCCTGATATAGCTTTTCAGTTCATTACGTTCATCGGCCGTCATCGCTGCCGGATCTTTCTTGAACTGGCTGACCAACGCATCACTGCGTTTATCGGCATTTTCCAGCGCTAAATACTCCTTCGCCGTTTGCAGCGTTTTATCACCCTCAATGATTTTTTCTGCCAACTCGTCTCGTTTTGTTGCTGAAGGCGTGCTTAAGAAATTATTCTCCACCGCGTTCTTCCCCGCCTGTGCACCCGCTACCGCATTGGCCGAACTGTCGCCCGCCAGGCCGCCAGCTAAGCCCGCAGCCAGTGTACTTAATACGCTGATGGTCTGCTTTTCTTCTTCGCTCAAGTCTTCGCGTTCGATATCTGGATAGAGATGCTGGGCAATATATTCGCCTATCACGCCCCCAGATGCCCCCGCTAAAGCACTGTTGCCATTCACCTGCGCCACCAGCGCGCCTAAGGCCGCATGCGCCATCAAGTTGGCTGTCGTATTCACTTCAGCCGTGCCCGCGTCAGTAGTCATATGGTGAATCCCTTGCGCCACATAGGGTGCGCCTGCGCCGACCAGCGCCTCCGCCATAGCTCCACCCGCCAAACCCTGCACTGCAGCAGTCGCCGCCTGGATCGCACGCTGGCAATAGCCACCGGTACCGAAGCCCGACTCCGTTAATGCCTCGTTATAGGCCGTCTGATATATCCGTTGTCTGATATCCTCATCCGACGGCGCTTCGCCTTGGTAATCCTTCCGCCACTGCGCTTCTGCCGCAATACGATCTTCGGGGTTCATGTTCTGTAGCTTTTCGTTCGCCGCCTGGGTAGCCATAATTTGCCCCTGAGTGCGCGCCACATCCGCCGCCTGGCTGCCTATTTCGCCAATCAGCCGCGCTTCCCTTAACCGCCGTTGCTCCTTCTCTTTATCGAAGATAGGACTAAGCGTTTGATGGGCGTTTGCAACATCGCGACTTAGGTCCGCCACATCCTGCCGGCCTTCCGGATTACGAAGAGTAATAGCACCTTCAGACACCGCCGATTGCGTGATAGAGCGACTGTTATCGTTGCTGTTGTTCCCCATCGGCATGGCGTTCGCCATATTGCCGGCAAACTGCCCGCCGATATTTCCGCCGTTGCCAAAATTCGCGCTCTGGTGCGTCACCTGAAAATCGGCCTGGTTCTCGATATTGCTAAAGCCCAGGGTGCCGGTAGTCAATGAATTATTGCCCGCCTCGGCGGTCGAACCAATCACCGCGCCGGTGAGCTGAGTATGTTCCCCCACCGTGATATCAAAACCACCCTTACCGGCGAAAATCCCCGTTTGCTCCTGCACCGAGCGGTAGCTGCTGTGTATCTTATCCCGGCTCAGATTAATATTTGCCGAACCACTCATCGAACCAAAACTGAAGCTGCCGCCCGCGCTAGAACTCTGCTGTTTGCAATCATAACTTTCTTGGTCCTGCACGCTGTTCAATGCCAGATTGCGGCCGACGTTCATCGTCACCGTCTCACCGCTTAGCTGCGCTCCGGCAAGGGTGGTATCACGCAGGCTGCTGATATTCAGCAAATTACCGCTAGTCGCCGTCATTACGCTATGCGTTATCTTATAGCCTTCCTCATTGCCGCTCCCCTTATTGATACTGGCCGACACATTTATGCCCCAGCCGCCCTGGCCAACACCAATACCTATACCGACGCTGCCTCCCTTGCTCTCATTTTTACCCTCCACGCGCAGCGTATTTTTAGCCGACTGAAGATTGATATCTCGCGCCGCATCGATGAAGATATCTTTCCCGGCCTGAAACCGGCCACCCCGCACGGTGATATCGCTGCCTGTGGAGCGGATGGATAAGTCTCTGGCCGCTATCAGTTGGCTTCCCTGGCTCTGTGTCCAACTAACGGTCTTCTCCGATTTAGAGGACTGGCTACCATAGGACAGACTAACGCCGATAGCATTTTTGTCATTGGCGTTTGTCGCCGCCAGAGCACCGCTTTGCGCGGCCTGCACACTGCTCAGCGCCGCCTTGATGCCCTGCAATGCCGCCAGGCGGTTATCGTTTTCCTTGCTGGCTTCAGCGGTATTGGTAGCCGCTGAATTTACCGCGCTGCCCACCGCGCCGGATAACGCCAATGTCAATCCACTCCATTTCTGCTGGAATTTTTGGGTCTGTGTGCTCTGGTTTTCAGCCGACATGATAGCAATGCTATTACCGGTCAGGTTGATATTTTTGCCCGCTAGCAACTCGGAGCCCCGCACCAGGATAGCATCGCCTGCATCCATTGTGACGCTGCCATGTGTAGCTCCCAGTATGCTGCCTGTATGGCTGATATTTAGCGCGCTATTAGCGTTATTAGTGATGCGGTTGCCAAAACGATAGCCGATGACACCGTTGTCGGAAAGTCCGGATGTCTTGCTCTGACTCTCCGCGCCGGCCTGAAAGTGGTTTTGCGCAGCCTCAACCATTATATTTTTTTTTGCCATCAATATCATATTCTGGTCGGCTACCGCGTTACTGCCTGCTATTTTGATATCGCCGCCACTCAATAAGATGATTTTCTGACCACTTAGCAGGCTACCACGGGACACGCTACTTCTCTCATCCCCTTGATACGCGGATTGGCTACCACTAATAAGCCGTTTACAATTGCTGTTGCCATCTTGTTTTGCATAAAGTTTATCTTGGCTGCCATACACGACGATGTCCCCCGCCGCTTTAATCGCTAATATGCCAGTCTCGCTTTGTACCTCATATCCTGTTAAAGCGCTATGCCCATACCCGGAAGTAACATGCGCCCCGGCCTGCAACTGGCTAGCCCGCACAGTGATATCGCCGCCGGTGGCGTGTATATTAAGATTCGCGCCCGCGGTCAACTGACTGCCGCGGTTTTTTGATTGGCTGATGAATTGCTCAGATTTGCGGGACTGTTTACCGTATGAGAGACTTACGCCGCCAACATCAATTTCATTGACATCACTGGGCTGTAACATGCCGCGCTGCGCAGTCATCTGTTTACTCAGCGAGGCCTTAATATCCCGACGCGTGGTCGGCCCGCGATGGCTTTCTTTGACGGCTATAACACTACCGGAGACGGCCGACTTCACCATACTACCTATCATGCCGAAGGGGCTAGCACTCAGTCCGCTCCGCTTTAGCTCAAACTTATGAGTTTGAGTACTCTGATTTGCCACCGGGAGAATATCAACATCCTTACCGGCCAGATTGATTGCGTTACCCGCCAGTACATCCGAGCCTTGCACCCTAAGGGTATTGCCCGCGTAAAGGGTTACGTCGCCCTGGCTAGCGCCCACCGTGCTGCCTGTATGGCTGATAGCATCCAGGGTATCGGCGGTTTTCGTACGGAGATTATCGTTGCTAAAGCCGATACCGCCGGTACTGCAAAAACCTGATTTCTGGCTCTGGCTCGCCGCGCTGGCCTGATATCGATTTTCCGTAGCGTCCACCATAATGTCGTTGCCCGCCAGCAGTGAGATAGCCTCGCTGGCAACAGCATTACTGCCTAACACATTAATATTCTGAGCACTGTGCAGAACAACCTTTTGGCCGCTCAGCAAACTGCCCTTGGATGTGCTGCTGCGCTTTTCAATTTGATAAACACTTCTTTTGCTGCTGACATAACCTTTACTGCTGCTGCTGCCCTGTTGCTTGAAATGCCGTTTGTCCCGGCTGGCTATGACTGAGATGTTACCTGCCGCTTGCATCTCTATCGCTCCTGTTTCACTTTGCATTTCACTACCCTGCAGCGTGATATCGCCCTGCCCGGCAACGATAAGTGTACCTTGCCGATCGTTAAAGACGCTGCCCAAAGAAATATCACTCTCCATATCAATTTGGCGCTGGCTTCGCCCGCTGCCCTCTTGCCGACGTTCGCTATCGCTTTCGCTCAACTGTTGGCGCGCTTCCTTAATGATTGCCTGTTGCGCACTCAAGGCGATACCGCCTGAAATACTGTCAACCGTGGCTCCTTGCGCGACAAAATTCTTTCCGGACAAAATCATAACGCCGTGATTACCTTTCAGTGTGCTGATGTGCAAAGCGTCTGCCCGGCGGCTGTTTCTTACCGCCGAAGTGCGGCCCCCCGCTTGCAGGTGAGTATTATTAGTGGTGGTATCGGCCAATAATGCGATATTCCCTCCAGCCCGCGCATAAAGCTTGCCACCGGCGGAGGCTTGGCTGCCTTGCAAAGTTGTATCATGAAGCGACTGTAAAATAAGGTTATTTCCCGCCGACAGGTGGCTGCCCAGCGCTTGCTGCCATTCCCCGTGGACCCGGGCCATCCGCGGCCCGCTTACCGTCATTGCTGCGCTTATGCTCTTATTCAATGGGTCAGCTATTATGCTCCGGCCTTCACCACCGCCTCGGTTGCCCAAGGAGCCGGAGATCATACTCAAATCCGTATCGGTGCGACTACGGGCCATGGTTATGCTTAGGCTATTGTCGGCACTGAGGCTGATATTTTCCTCAGCGCTGAGCCTGGCGCCCTGCAAACTGATATCGCCGCCGCTTATGCTGATATTACGGGCGTTCATACTGGCCTGACGCAGTGCGTCCCGCAGATTGGTGTTTAATGCGACACTGTCAGCATGTAAACGTATGCTGTCGGCATGGATGCCGCCGCCAGTATTGTTAAAGAGACGGCTGTCAATATTCAGCGCTCTATCTGCATAAAGGTTACCGATATTGTTGATGGTTTTCATGGACAATCGCAGATTACCACCAGCAATCAAGGCGCCATGCCCCGTTAATCCGGCTTGGTTCCGGGGGCTTATCAATGCGCATACCGCCTGTGTACAGCCGGCGACGTCGCCCGTGTTGCTCTTCAGCGAAAGGATCTGATTATGCAAAGCAGCGTGAAGTGTCGGCGTTAACGCCATAGGGGGCGTGAGATATGAATCTGTCGTGACTCCGGAAACATGTTCTTTGGTAATCAAGGCTAGCTCGTTGGAATCGAAGGCGCTGTCGATAGCCGGCAGTAGTACAATAGCGGACTGCCATGCTCTGGGTGCACCATCAACCGCCGACGGATGAGTTACCCACTGCGCGCTGTCAAATCCCTCCGTATTCGGCCCAGTTACCAGCGCGTTGATTTGCGCTGGGTTGACCATGATATTCTCAAGGCGTGCGCCTTTAAGGGTGACATTGCCCCCGCCGTTAATTATCCCGTCGACGGTAGACAATGCGGTAGTCTCATCACGATTGAACGTGGGATACCAGTGTTTAGCGTCTCTGTCGTAGTGATCGACGATGTATTCCCTGCGCCGTTCATTTATTGAATAGGCCCGGTTAGTAATATTGGCGCCACCACTTGTGAGGTGGCCCCTGGCGCTAATGATACTGGCATCATTCATTAGCTGCCCGGCAACGCGCAGATCCATATTGCCACCTGACAATATGCTGGCGCCATTGCCAGCGGATACCAGTTTATCCCTGGTCACGGTTCCGTTCACCGTGCGCTCCCGCAAGTTACTGTAATCGGTCACAAACGGTATATCGGCAATCGCTATATGGCGTTCGGGACTCCATAGCTCAACCTGGCCCCGGTCATGTTCACGCCAAAACATATTGTGATAACGTGTAGGAGTAGATGTTTCCGGCAGTTTTAATATTCGTGACCCAGAGAAGCCAATCTGACGCGGCCCCCGCATTTCATAAAACGTCATGTTGTGGCTACCATCGGCATTCGGATCCAATGTCAGATAATGAGTCCACAGGTTCACCAGTTCTCCCCGATGGTTCTGCACACGCACTTCCACTCTTTGGGCAGCGGTGTCTATATTCAGCAATGTGCCATAGGGGTGAATGCCCGCAGCGTGCTCATCACGAAACGTCAGCCTTTGGGTCGTTGGCGCTACGGTATTAACGTCGGTATTCTCCTTAGAACCATACGAACGCCAATATAAATTATAACGATGCCAATTATAGTCGTTTTGCTCAGCATTCCGTGCAATATCCAACCCTTCGCGCAGGTTATCCAGGCGTTTGGCCTCTATCGTGATGTCTCCTCCGGCTTCGATATGACTGGCGCGATTTTCAATGACATTACCGCTCGTCAGATACATTGCCCCCCCACTGTGAATCAGGGCGCCGCCCATATTGCTTAGCCGCTCCCTCGTTTGCAGGTTGAGATGCTCAGTGGCGGCGATACAGCCGCCACTGCCTTTATTCTCAATAAGTTTGCTGCGGACGGTAAGCGATTTACTTGTTAAAGATGCGTTATTATTCAGAGTATCGAGATTGAGATTGAGCGTGATTGCTTCGATGCGCCCTTGATTGGACATTACGCCAGTGCTTACCTGCAACTTATTGGCCACCAGCCGGGCTAAATTATTAAAATGCGCGCTGTTGAGAGTCAGGTCGCCAGGCAATAGCCAATCCGCCACATTGTTTAATAACCCAGACACCGTTAGGTTAACAGCGCTGTTGCTGCTTAGCGTATCCCCATTCCGTTGGATAAAATCCTGTCGCATATTTAGCGTTAACGGCCGCTGGCTTAGCAACGTGCCGCCCTGGTTATCCAATAAACCGGTGTCGATCGCAAGGGTCCCACCGCTTTGGATATTGCCGCTTTGGTTAAACAGCGCCAGGTTTGACGCATCATCGCTCTGTATAGTAAGTGGGCCATGGCTTAAAATATGCCCGTGCCGATTGTCTAGCTTGTCTTGTAATATCAAGGTTAAGGCACCCGCGCTTTCTAACCGGCCCGCGGTATTGTCCAGCTCGCGCGCGTGGGTACATGTACGCGACTTGCCAAACACTATGCCGCCGTCGCGATTGGTCAATTGCCTGGTATGCACGTCCAATTTATCTTGGCTCGTTATAACGCCCTGATTGTTTTGCAACAGGTCAGCCAATATTCGCAGTGCCTGATTGGTACATAGTTTGCCTTGCGTATTTATGAACTCTCGGGACTTCAGTTTCACCGCGCCTTGGCTGGCAATATTGCCGTTGCGGTTATCCAAGGTGTCGCCAAACCGCATGGATAGATTATCAAACGCCCTAATTCTGCCATGTGAGTTAGCGAGATTACTCGTGTATATTGTGCTGTTCCCACCGCCGGAAAGGTTTCCGCCCTGGTTATCCAGTAAACCGGCGTCGATCGCAAGGGTCCCACCGCTTTTGATATTGCCGCTTTGGTTAAACAGCGCCAGGTTTGACGCATCATCGCTCTGTACAGTAAGTGGGCCATGGCTTAAAATATGCCCGTGCCGATTGTCTAGCTTGTCTTGTAATATCAAGGTTAAGGCACCCGCGCTTTCTAACCGGCCCGCGGTATTGTCCAGCTCGCGCGCGTTGGTACTTGTACGCGACTTGCCAAACACTATGCCGCCGTCGCGATTGGTCAATTGCCTGGTATGCACGTCCAATATATCTTGGCTCGTTATAACGCCCTGATTGTTTTGCAACAGGTCAGTCAATATTCGCAGTGCCTGATTGGTACATAGTTTGCCTTGCGTATTTATGAACTCTCGGGACTTCAGTTTCATCGCGCCTTGGCTGGCAATATTGCCGTTGCGGTTATCCAAGGTGTCGCCAAACCGCATAGTTAGATTATTAAACGCCCAAATTTTGCCATGTGAGTTAGCGAGATTACTCGTGTATATTGTACTGTTCCCACCGCCGGAAAGGTTTCCGCCCTGGTTATCCAATTTTCCGGTGAGTCCTATTTCAAGCGTCCGCGCTCCTTGCATGAGTCCGTGGTCACGATTGAGCAACTGGTCCGTAAATAGAGATAATGTACCCTCACACAATACTTTGCCGGCGTCATTATTCATCAGACTGCGCTCGCCGGGAAGCAATATCAAATCTTGCTGAGCCGTCAGGACGCCGCCTTGATTATAGATATTGCGTTTACTCTCCAAACCTAACCTAGCGCCAGATTTCATCTCCCCCTGGCGGTTATTTATCTCATACTGCGAACTGATTTCCAGATTTAACTGGCTTTGCACCGTCCCTTCTTGATTGTTTAACGATTGTGTGGTGACTGCCAGGGCCTTGCCGCTTTGAATGTTTCCGTTCTGGTTAAATAGCGACAGACCAGACGCATCAACACGCTCTATTGTAAGAGAGCCATGAGTCACGAGATGCCCGTGCCTATTGTCTAACTTTTCCAGTAATGTCAGGATAGAGGAACCCGCGCTTTCTATCCGACCCGCGGTATTGTCGAGCTCGCGCGCGTTCACCACGGTAAATAACTTGCTAAACACTATGCCGCCGTCACGATTGATCAAATGCTTGGTATGCACGCCCACTGTATCCTGGCTATTGATAACACCCTGATCGTTCTGTAACAGGCCAGCCGAAATTCGAAGAGGCCGATTGGCACAAAGTTTGCCTTGTGTATTTAAGATATCTCTGGACTTTATATTTATCGATCCTTTACTGACAATGTCACCGCGGCGGTTATTTATCCCAGACCTTGACTTGATAGCCAGATCTGACTGGCTTTGCACCCTCCCCTCCGTATTATTTAAATAATGAGCGGCGACGGCGAGTGCCCCGCCGCTTGAGATATTGCCGCCCGAGTTAAATAGCGATTGAAGAGAAATATTGCCGCCATTGATATCAAGCGCGCCCGTGGATGAGATGTACCCCTGCCGGTTGTTTAATAGATCAACCAATAGCAGGGTTAACGAACTGTCACTTTTTACCTGTCCCGCGGTATTGTCCAGCTCACGTGCATGCACATCCATGCTCGTCGCGCCCTTCAGCATACCGCCGTTGCGGTTGTACAATCGCACGGCTTGTAGCGTCAATGCATCCTGGCTACTGATGACACTTCGAGAGTGTTGCCCTTGTTTACTCTCTATCCGCGGTGGCTGATTGGCTTCTGGCGCGCTTGGAATATTGAGGATAGTTTCGGCATGTAGACGCTGAGCCCGCCGGCTGAGAATTTCACCATCGCGATTATCCAAAACGCGGGTAAACTGCATGACCAACATGCCTGATGACTGAATACTTCCTAAAGAATTGATTAAACCAAGCGCGCGCACATTACCGTTGCCATCGCTCACGACATTACCGTCCTGATTTTCCCATGTCCCTGCGAGGTCTATTTCAAGCTCCCGATGGCTATGCACCATGCCGCGCTCGCGGTTGGTTAAATGTCCCCCTTGCAGTGATAATGCGCCTTCACTTGATATCTTGCCTGCGTCATTATCAAACAAGCTCTTCATACCGCCTTGCCAGATCAAATCTTGTTTTGCCTCTAACACGCCGGCTTGATTAGAGACATTCCCTTTACTTTTCAACGTCAGGTTTGCGCCTGATAACATCTTGCCGTGGCGGTTATTTATCCTCTCTCCAGCGGTAATGGCCAGATTGGATAAGCTTTGCAGCGTGCCCGCTTGGTTATTCAACGTAACAGTATTCAGTTCCAAGCTGCCCGTACTGCTCAAAACCCCCATTTGGTTTGAATGCAGATGGTTCACATGCCAGCGTTGCGCTGTATCGCTCAGTACTACAAAACGTCCGCGCAGGTTATTCAGGTCGGCGGCATGCAATCCGATCTGCCGTGCTTCAATAACCCCATCAGTGTTATCCAGTCCACCCGAAAGGGTCATATAGCTTTTACCCTGGCCTTCCTGCAACCAAACGCCCTCCTGGTTTAACAGACCATCGGCGAAAATCTGCCAACGTCCAGCCCGGATGCGGGCGTGTCGGGTATCAATGTCGCCGGCGCTCTCCACTATTAACTCCCCACTTTCCACATGCGCCTGTTTTAGGACAACGCCTTCCGTTGCTGTTAATTTGGCCCAGTCGGCCTTCAAACGGCTTTGTTTTAAATTCACTCGAGGGCTTGTGATATCGACTCTATTCAGGCTCATTAAACTACCGCTGGCGTTTACCACCGACTGACTTCTAAGTGTTAAATCCGCCATGCGATGCAGTGTGCCGCTCGCATCACTGCCCGCTAACAGTCGCCCGCTGCTCTGAATGGCTTTTTCAGCGCATAATGAGACATCGCCCGCCGCCGCCAGCGTGCCGGATTGCTTAATCTTCCCCTGCCGGCTTACCAGGATAAGCTCTCCGCCACTGTAGAGTTTGCCGGAATGTTCAACACTACCCCTGGCTGTCAGGGTAATATCCCCTGTGGCTACTGTGGTAGGTTCCGTTAATCCAGACTGCAAGAACAATTTGCCCTCGCTGCTCACCGTTAGCGTCTTCTCAGCCACCAAGTGCCCGCCCTGGTTACGTACGCCTACCCCGGATTCTGTGCCGATCATCCTGATATGGCCACTATACATCCCTCCCATTCGCCCCATATCGATAGCAAACTCAGCAGGCTTATCCTTTCCACCAGGCAATGTGCCTATTATTCTGCCCTTTGCATTGATTTGGTTGCGCCCGGCGGCGATTGAAATGCTTTTTTTGGCCCAGATTCCTGCGTTTACCTGCACCGCTTGCGCCATGATATCGACATATTGGGTATCGTGGCGCGCGTTCCTGTTGAGACCACTGCCTTCAATCCGGATTAGCCCACGTTCCACATGATAGCCAGCAACAGTACCATCCGCATTAAGCTGTGGTTTACCGGTGGTGAGCGTCATACGCCCGGCATTTATGGTTCCGCAGCCGTCGCATAGTATGCCGGATGGGTTGGCGACGATGACTTGCGCCTGACCGCCTGCCACTTCGAGATAACCCCGCAATTGGCTGGGATCGCTGCTGTTCACTTGATTAATAATGACACTTGCGGGTGCGACATTGGGATCGAATCTGCTATTTCCCGGAATATCACCTGCTAATTGGGTCGATGTCATCACTGCAGAGTTATTGAGGATGGCTCCTTCTTGGCCGACATCGAACTGCTGAAAATGATTGTGTGAAACTCCCGCCTGGTTGGGAGCATTGATATTGACTTGTGGTAACCCATTATGCGTTATTACCACCTCTGGGCGCTGTTCGGGTGCAAAGTGGCCATCGGCGATAATTCCGCCGGCAGACACGTAGCAGGGAAACAATGCCAGACCGATACGCCACACGACACAACGCAGCGTTATCCATATGCGCTGCATGCCAGTACCGCGGCGTTGCCCTGGCCTAGCGCCGCAGCTGCGGGCCAGCTCCGAGACTACCCTTAACTCACCCCGTGATCGGCTGAAAATAATGCAATAGCACTGTTTATTCATAACTGACTTCCCTGTTTAAAAAATATCCATTTTAAAAACACCAACAGAGTGGTACTAACATTGACCTTTATAGTTCTACATTGATGCTAAAACCGCTGGTGAGGCCGGAGGTATGGAACTTATCCGGCTTAACCAGCGGGACGCCGGCAAAAAAATCAAAACTAAGACACTTCCACAATGCGCCCCGCAGACCTAAGGCGCCGCCAGCCAGTTGATGTTCTGCCAAATAGCGGGTGCCGAGACCATCCGCACGACCATAATCCAACGCCCAATGGAGTTTTTGACCACGCGACCATGGATTTCAAGCCAACTTATTGCGCCAGGTAATGCCTTTGTCGCCGGATATTTTTTTTCCCCTGCAAATCCACGGATGGTGTAGCGCCAGACAATCCTGTTTCGTCAATCGCTGGTAACGTCCCGATCACCAGGTATAATCTTTGATATCGGCATTAGCGTTGTACACATCGGTAAAATTCTCCAACGCTTGTTCGATATCGCGCAGGTTAAGGATATCTCCTGTAACTGACGGCATGGCATTCCATAATCTGGCGCGGTAAGACACGGCCCGACAAACTGGATTTTAGCAATGCGTCCGGGCTGAAGCGTTAGCGCCAACATCCCTTGAGTAATATCTTGATTCTGCGCCATAACGCGCGTGGTCACATGCCCATGATCTATTTTGTATTTTGTATTTTGTCGATAGCCAGCCGGCTGCCCTTTGCTTCCAAGCAAGGTCCTTTCGCTTTTTTGGCAGCGTCAAGCGCCCATTGAAAATGTCTGGCGGTATCCCCTTCTAATTTGATGGTGTTGATAGTGAAACAAGGAGATTCATTAGCTGGGTAATCAGGCAATAAAACATTTGCGCGGGTGAGCCGAATGTCTCTTTTCGGAAACAAATGCTGCTGAAAAACCCGTTCCCACTCCAAGTGCCGAGTTTGCTCCTGAGCGTCAAACGAAGCAGAAATGTCCTTTGTCGGGAATGCGTGTATACTGGCTAACGCAAGCGCTGAATGTTGAACAACCAAGAAGAAAACGCCAGATCTAAAGGCGTGGATCAGAAAGTTATATTGGATACAATTCATCCCTGTATACCTCAATCAATTCCAATAAGCATAAGACACGCCTTCCGGTGCGGGTTATTAGGTAGAAAATTTACGATTCCCTTTTAATGGCTTTTTTAAGGGTGTGTTTTCCTACGCCGCGTGATTACGGTTTAATCCCCAGTTTATCAACTCACTATTGCAGTTTACGGGAGCAGACACCCTTGCTCGTTCCCGGCAGTTAACCTGCGAATATTGTCTGCAAGCACATCAAGGCCATCGTTGCAGGACAATGCTTAGATTATAACGGTGAGAATAAATAGCGTTATAAATTACAATCATTTGTACTATCATGCTTATAAAAAATATACACATATCTTAAGTAAATACAGTGTGATTACAATAACGCCAGTTTAAACAGAATGCGTTTTAGTTTAGAAAAGGGATAATAATACATTATTATGCTGCTGCATTTAAAAATAGCGATTATGATAATGTTAGTATTGTTTAACCATGCGACTGGAGAATAGGCAGCATGTGTTCGCAAACTACGCCTTTAGGTTATTCATCAATGCTTTTCATGGGCGCGTGCAAGCGAACATTTCATCAATTCGGACGTTTCAGTCTATGCGACCAAGACGATTTATCATATTCCTCTATAGACTTCGACCGTGTCGTGCCGGAATTTAAGACCCATCCTTCACGCTGGAACAACCATATCCATTTGAACAGGTGCTTGTCATTCCCGTTATGGCGGTGAGCGACGCTGATGCGTCGTGCTGTCGGGCAAGCTAAACCAGCGTTAGCTATAGCCCTGATCGTTTCATCATTCGCGTGTGGCCCGGTTCGCCGTTTTTGACAATCTATACAAGGGTGCAAACAAAGCCTGGAGAGTAAGAGGAGAAGCGAGATGCAGATATATTTTTTGGAGCGGGTGAAGGGAATCGAACCCTCGTATGCAGCTTGGGAAGCTGCCGTTCTACCATTGAACTACACCCGCACGGCCGCGCTCGGGGAAAGCGCGAGAGGCATTATAACCTTATGCCGGTGCCTGGCAAGCGGTGCGGCGATTAACTGCGTGAGTTTTAAGCGGTTATCCCCTAATAAAAAACGGCGCCCCGGAATATTGGCGCGCAACCAACATTCAAGGCGCCGTTTAGCTGCTGCCTGCGGGGCGTTAAGCCCGCCGGCCCAGGTCATTGACCGGCTGGGGTACCGGCTCGTTATTTCTGCGGGCGCAGCGCCGGGAACAGGATCACGTCGCGGATGGTGTGGCTGTTGGTAAACAGCATCATCATGCGGTCGATACCCACGCCCAGTCCCGCCGTCGGCGGCATGCCGTGTTCGAGGGCGATAACGTAGTCCTCGTCGTAGAACATGGCTTCGTCGTCGCCGGCATCCTTGGCGCTGGCCTGTTCGGCAAAACGCGCCGCCTGGTCTTCGGCGTCGTTCAGCTCCGAGAAGCCGTTGCCGATTTCGCGGCCGCCGATAAAGAACTCAAACCGGTCGGTGAAGAACGGGTTTTCATCGTTACGGCGCGCCAGCGGCGAGACCTCGGCCGGGTATTCGGTGATAAAGGTCGGCTGAATCAGGTGGCTTTCGGCGGTTTCTTCAAAAATCTCGGTCTGGATACGGCCCAGGCCCCAGCTTTTTTCGATCTTGATGCCGAGCGACGCGGCGATGGCGCTGGCCTGTTCCAAATCGTCCAGATGGGCGGCAACGGTTTCCGGGCGGTAATGGCAGATGGCTTCGCGCATGGTCATCTGGGTAAAGGGTTTGCCGAAATCAAAGGTCTGGTCGCCATACTGTATGACGCTTGTGCCCAATACCCGCTCGGTCAGGGTGCGGAACAGCTCTTCCACCAGCACGATGAGATCGCGATAATCCGCATAGGCCATATAGAGTTCCATCATGGTGAACTCGGGATTATGGCGCGGCGAAATGCCCTCGTTGCGGAAGTTGCGGTTGATCTCGAACACCCGTTCAAACCCGCCGACCACCAGGCGCTTGAGGTACAGTTCAGGCGCGATGCGCAGGAACATATCTATATCCAGCGCATTATGGTGGGTAACAAACGGCCGGGCGGCGGCGCCGCCGGGGATGCTTTGCATCATCGGCGTTTCCACTTCCATAAAGCCTTTATCCACCATAAAGCGGCGGATTTCCGCCATGATCTGCGAGCGCACTTTAAAGGTATGGCGGGATTCGTCGTTGGCGATCAGGTCCAGGTAGCGCTGGCGATAGCGGCTTTCCTGATCCACCAGTCCGTGGAATTTATCCGGCAGCGGGCGCAGGGCCTTGGTCAGCAGGCGCAGTTCGGTGCAGTGGATCGACAGTTCGCCGGTCTTGGTCTTGAAGACTTTGCCGCGCGCGCCGAGAATATCGCCCAGGTCCCATTTTTTGAACTGGTCGTTATACAGGCCTTCGGGGAGTTCGTCGCGGGCGACGTACAGCTGGATGGTGCCGCCGACGTCCTGCAGGGTCACAAAAGACGCCTTGCCCATGATACGGCGGGTCATCATGCGCCCGGCGATGCTGACCTCGAGGCCCAGTTCCTGTAGTTGTTCGTTGCTGTGATCGTCATAGGCGGCATGCAGCGTATCGGACGTGGCGTCGCGGCGAAAATCGTTGGGAAAAGCATTGCCCTGCGCCCGCAGCAGCGCCAGTTTTTCACGGCGCGCCGCGAGTTCGTTATTGACATCCGTCGCCTGCGGGGCACCGCCCTGTGATTGTGATTCAGACATCTTGGTTCCTCATAGCCCGGCTTTAAGGCTTGCTTCGATAAATTTATCCAGATCGCCATCCAGTACCGCCTGCGTATTGCGTGTTTCCACGCCGGTGCGCAAATCCTTGATACGGGAATCGTCCAGGACGTAAGAACGGATCTGGCTACCCCAGCCGATATCGGACTTGGTGTCTTCCAGCGCCTGCTTTTCGGCATTTTTCTTCTGCAGTTCAAACTCGTACAGCTTGGCCTTTAACTGCTTCATCGCCTGTTCTTTATTTTTATGCTGCGAGCGGTCGTTCTGGCACTGGGTGACGATATTGGTCGGCAAATGGGTAATACGCACCGCGGACTCGGTGCGGTTTACATGCTGGCCGCCGGCGCCGGAGGCGCGGTAGACGTCGATGCGCAGGTCCGCCGGATTGATTTCGATATCGATATCGTCATCCACTTCCGGGTAGGCAAAGGCGGAGCTGAACGAGGTATGGCGGCGGCCGCCGGAGTCGAACGGGCTTTTGCGCACCAGGCGGTGCACGCCGGTTTCGGTGCGCAGCCAGCCGAAGGCGTATTCGCCGATGACCTTGATGGTGACCGATTTAATGCCGGCCACTTCGCCATCGGATTGTTCGATAATTTCGGTTTTAAAGCCGCGGGCCTCGGCCCAGCGCAGGTACATGCGCAGCAGCATGCTGGCCCAGTCCTGGGCTTCGGTGCCGCCGGATCCGGCCTGGATATCCAGGTAGCAGTTGGCGCTGTCGTATTCGCCCGAGAACATGCGGCGGAACTCCAGCTGGGCCAGTTTGGCCTCCAGCTGATCGAGCTCGGCGATAGTGTCGTTAAGGGTTTCCTCGTCGTCTTCCTCCACCGCCAGTTCCAGCAGGCCGGACACGTCGTCCAGTCCGCGGGTCATCTGATCGATGGTGTCGACGATGGCTTCAAGGGAGGCGCGTTCCTTGCCTAAGGCCTGGGCGCGCTCGGGGTCGTTCCAGACATCGGGCTGTTCCAGGTCGGCGTTGACTTCTTCCAGGCGTTCGCGCTTGAGATCGTAGTCAAAGATACCCCCTGAGAACTTCCGTCCGTTCAGACAGGTCCTGGATGCGGTTTTTTACCGGATTAATTTCAAACATGAGTTCAGTTAGCTCGTAAAGAAAAGATAGGCATATAAGCCCGGTATTCTAACGGATCCGCACCCCGGTGTGTAGCATATTGCGCTTACAGCGGCCAGAGATGCTGGATTAATAATTGCACCGTGCGGTTGCCGCGATATTCGTTCACGTCCAGCTTGTAGGCGAGTTCCACCAGACGCACGCTGTTGTCGGGCCAGAGGGTGTTATCGACATTAAAGGCAATGCCGTCCAGCAGCGGACCGCCGGCCACCGGTTCGACCATCAGCTTCAGGTGCTTGTCTCCCACCAGCTTTTGTTGCAGCACGCGGAATTTGCCGTCGAACAGCGGTTCCGGAAAAGCCTGGCCCCAGGGGCCGCCGTCGCGCAGGATTTCGGCGGTGGCCAGGGACAGTTCGCCGCCGCCCAGTTCGCCGTCGGACCAGATAATGCCGTCAAGCAGCGCCGGATCCAGCCATTCGTTGACCAGTTCGGCAAAACGCAGGCGAAAAGGCTCAAACTGCGAGGCGTCCAGGGACAGGCCGGCCGCCATGGCATGGCCGCCGAATTTCATGATCATGCCGGGATGCAGCGTATCGAGTCTTTCGAGCAGGTCGCGCATATGCAGGCCCGCCACCGAGCGGCCCGAGCCTTTCAGGATGCCGTCGCCCGCCGGGGCGAAGGCGATGACCGGGCGGTGGAAACGCTCCTTGATGCGCGAGGCCAGGATGCCCACCACGCCCTGGTGCCATTCGGCGTGGTAGATAGCCAGGCCATAGGGCATTTCGTTTTGGTTCAGCTCCATCTGGCCGCACAGCGCCAGCGCCTCCACTTCCATGCCCTGCTCGATTTCGCGCCGGGTCTGGTTAAGGGCGTCCAGTTCACCGGCAAGCCCGCGCGCCTGCGCCAGGTCGTCGGTCAGCAGCAGCGCCACGCCCACCGACATATCGTCCAGCCGGCCGGCGGCGTTAAGCCGCGGCCCGAGGGCAAAACCCAGATCGCCGGCGCTGAGCCTGGCGGTATCGCGGTTGGCGACCTCCGCCAGCGCCCGGATACCGGGACGGCAGCGGCCGGCGCGGATGCGGCTGATGCCCTGGTGCACGAGAATGCGATTATTGGCGTCCAGCGGAACCACGTCGGCAACGGTGCCCAGCGCCACCAGATCCAGCAGTTCGGCAAGTTTGGGCACCGGGATATTTTTTTGCGCAAACCAGCCGCTGTCGTTAAGCCGGGCGCGCAGCGCCAGCATCAGGTAAAACGCCACGCCGACCCCGGCCAGGGATTTAGAGGGGAAAGCGCAGCCGGCCAGGTTGGGATTAACGATGGCGTCGGCGTCCGGCAGGGTGTCGCCGGGCAGGTGGTGGTCGGTCACCAGCACCGGGATGCCGTGTTGATGGGCCAGATCGACCCCCGCATGCGACGAGATGCCGTTATCCACCGTAATGATAACCTCGGCGCGGCGCGCCAGCGCCTGCACCACCACCTCGGGGCTAAGGCCGTAGCCGTCCTCGAACCGGTTCGGCACAAGGAAATCCACATGGCCGGCGCCCATCTGCCGCAGCGCCATCACCATCAGCGCGGTGCTGGTGGCGCCGTCGGCGTCAAAATCGCCCACCACCATCAGGCGGCGTTCGTCAGCCAGGGCGCGTACCAGCAGATCCACCGCGCTTTCGATACCGTCCAGTTGCCCATATGCCAGCAGCCCCTTGACGCCGCGCTCCAGCTCGCCGGCGCCTTTGACGCCGCGCTGCGCATAAAGACGGCGCAGCAAAGGATGGATATCCATCTCGCGCAGTCCTTCGGCGCTTGCCTGCGGGCGGCGGCGCAGTTCGGTTTTGATTTTCACCGCCGTCAGCCGCCCGCCTGCTGCTGATCGAGCATCGCCGCCATTTCCTTCGGGCTTTGATAGCCCGGCACCATGGCGCCGTTGTCCAGCAGCACCGCCGGCGTGCCCTGGATGCCGTATTGCACGCCCAGCTGGTAATGTTTGCTGATATCGGTATTGCAGGCGGCGGCGGGCACCGGGTCGCCGTTCATGGCTTTATCAAAGGCGGCATTGGGGTTGGCGCTGCACCACACCGAGACCATGTCTTTTTCCGCCTGGGAATTGAGCCCCTGGCGCGGGAACGCCAGGTAGCGCACGGTAATGCCCAGCCCGTTGTAGTCTTTCATCTGCTCGTGCATCTTGTGGCAATAACCGCAGGTGATATCGGTAAAGACGGTAATGACATGTTTTTGCTGCGGCGCTTTATAGACGATCATCTGGTTTTGCAGCGCGTCCAGCCGTTTGCCCAGCAGCTGGTTGGTCACATTGACCGGCTGGCTGCCGCCGACGTCGTACATCGGACCCTGGATGACGTGTTTACCGTCGTCGGAGACATACAGCACGCCGCTTTCGGTCAGCACGGTTTTCAGCCCCGCCACCGGCGCGGGCTGGATTTCCGCTTGATGCACCCCCAGGCGCGCCAGGGAGTGCGTAATGGCGGCGTCATCGGCGCAGGCCAGGCGGGAAAGCGACAGCGCCGCAAAAGAAAGCAATACCAGGCTCGGTTTCATTGTCAGTCCTTATCTCTTGATCCTAAATGGGTCTTGTTGGTTTATGCCACGCAGGTGGTGATCAATACGTTGATCCCCGTCAGGCCCGGGGATGATGCTGCTGATGAATCAGTTTAAGACGTTCGGTTGCGACATGCGTGTAAATCTGGGTGGTGGACAGGTCGCTGTGGCCCAGCAGCAGTTGCACCACGCGCAGGTCCGCGCCGTGGTTAAGCAGATGCGTGGCGAACGCATGGCGCAAAACATGGGGGGAGAGCCGCTCGCTGTCGATACCCGCCAGGATCGCATAATGCTTGATGCGATGCCAGAAGGTCTGCCGGGTCATTTGCCGGCTGCGGTTGCTGGGGAACAAGACGTCGGCGCTCTGGCCGTTCATCAGCCAGGGACGGCCGTGCTCCAGGTAATATTCCACCCAGTATACCGCCTCCTCGCCCAGGGGCACCAGCCGCTCCTTGTCCCCTTTGCCGGTAACCCGCACCACGCCCTGGCGCAGGCTGACATCGCTCATGGTCAGGCCCACCAGCTCCGAAACGCGCAGGCCGGTGGCGTAAAGCACCTCCAGCATCGCCTTGTCGCGCACTTCGATGGGCTGGTCCAGCACCGGCGCGTTGAGCAGCGCGCCGACCTGGTCCTCGCTGAGCCCCTTGGGCAGGCGCTGCGGCAGCTTCGGCGCCGCCAGCGCGGCGCTGGGGTCGTCGTCGCGCGCTTTTTCACGGTACAGGTACTGGAAAAAGCGCCGCATGGCGCTCAGCAGGCGGGCGGAGCTGGTGGCCTTATAGCCGTGCTCCAGGCGGTCGGCCAGGAACGCTTGCAAATCCGCCGCGCCGGCGGTTTGCAGGTCCGTCTGGCGGGCGGCCAGCCAATCGGCCAGGGCCTGCAAATCGAGACGGTAGGCCGACAGGGTGTTTTCGGCCAGGTTGCGCTCCAGCCACAGGGCATCGAGAAACTGCTCGATCCAGGGGTTGTTCGATCCTGGGTTATTCTGCTGCTGCATCTGGGCCCCCGGTGTTTTTCATGCCTGCATTATGCCTGATTACGCGGTGAATCTGGTACACTTGATGACATAGATTGAAGGTCAAGAGTATGAGTAAAGATGAAAGTCGGTTTATTTTATGGCTCCAGTACCTGCTATACCGAAATGGCGGCGGAGAAAATCCGCGATATCCTGGGTCCGGATCTGGTCGACCTGCATAATATCAAAGAGGTGCCGCCAAGCCGCATGGCAGAGTATAACGTGCTGATCCTCGGCATCCCCACCTGGGATTTCGGCGAAATCCAGGAAGACTGGGACGCCGCCTGGTCGCAGTTGTCCGATCTGGACCTGTCGGGCAAGATTATCGCCCTGTACGGCATGGGCGATCAGCTCGGCTACGGCGAGTGGTTCCTGGACGCGCTGGGTTATCTGCATGATGTGCTGGCGCCGCGGGGCGCCACCTTTATCGGTTTCTGGCCCACCGCCGGTTATGAATTCACCAGTCCAAAGGCATTGGCCGCCGACGGCGAGCATTTTGTCGGCCTGGCGCTGGATGAGGTGAATCAGTACGATTTAAGCGAGGAACGCCTGCAGCTGTGGTGCGAGCAGATCCTGAACGAAATGGCGGCGCTGCTTTAGCCTTCAGCATTGCGCCAAGGCCGGTCCGGCGTTAATCCAGCGTTTCCTGTGAGCCATGGTGCAGCAGCGCCTGGCGCAGGCTGCGCCACTCGCGCTGGCCCATGCAGTCCGCGGCCAGCCACAGGCGGCGCTTTTTTTTGCCCCCCACCTGGCGCAGGCGCAGCAGCACCCCGCCTTTAAGCAGCCAGGGTTTCCCCACAACCGACCATTCCTGCTGATGCCAGCGGATATGCCGGTCGCTTTGCAGCACCAGCTCTCCCCGGCAGGCCATGATATTCCTCTGGCTGCGGATGCATTCAAACACCACAAGCGTTATCAGCGTAACCCAGACCAGGCCGTAATTTTCCGGCCACGGCGACAGCAGGATCACTAGGGTCAGGATCCCATGAACCGCCAGCGAAAAAATCTGCGTGCGCCAGGAGACCCGTATGTCACATCGCCAGAGGGCCACGGGCTTTATTTCGCTGTTGTATCATGGTTATCATTTTTTTTAATCCGCTGTCCTGGGGTTCGCCATGATTCATCAGCCAATTGAAAAGATCGGGATCGTCGCATTCCAGCAGGCGGACGAACAAGGCTTTGTCATCGTCGCTAAGGGTGTCATAGTCGTATTCAAAAAACGGCATTATGGAGATATCCAGCTCGCGCATGCCGCGGCGGCAGGCCCAGTGGATGCGCGCTTTATTAACGATATCCATTTGTATCTTTTACCTCATTTCCATCCGGCCAGGGCATAGTTTAACCCGTTTCACGGGTTGGCATTACATAAAACGACACATTTCGACATGTTCCGGCAATTTTTTACCGGCACGCATCGCACATTTCGGCACAGCGCCGATGAAATAACCACTTGCAAAGCCTCTTGACTCTTTTACCATTAGGCTATTGTTTTGTCTTACAGGATAGGAGTGTTGCATGACACCTAAAGTTCCTTTTCCGCCGCGTTTACCTTCTCCCTCCAGCCATTTGCCCCTGACGCTGATGTCGCTTGAGGACTGGGCGCTGGTCGGGCTGACCGGGCCGGATACCCTTAAGTACCTGCAGGGCCAGGTCACCACCGATGTGGAGGCTATGGCGCGCGATCGGCATATCTTGGGCGCGCATTGCGATGCAAAAGGTAAAATGTACAGCAATATGCGTATATTCCATCGCGGCGCGGGCATGGCCTATATCGAGCGGCGCAGCGTGCGCGACGCCCAGCTTGCGGAACTGAAAAAATACGCGGTATTTTCCAAGGTCGCCATGACGGCGGACGACGACGCGCTGCTGCTGGGCGTCGCCGGGTTTCAGGCGCGCGCGGCCCTGGCCGGCCTGTTTGCCGCCCTGCCCGACGCCGAACATCAGGTGGTGGAGGACGGTGAAACGTCGATCCTGCATTTCAGCCTGCCCGCGGAGCGTTTTTTACTGGTCACCACCCCCGGCGTCCTGGAGCAACTGCTGCACAAGCTTGAGGGCCAGGCACAGTTGACCGACAGCCGTCAGTGGCTGGCGTTGAATATCGAAGCCGGGTTGCCGGTCATCGACAGCGTCAGCAGCGCGCAGTTTATTCCCCAGGCGGTCAACCTGCAGTCGCTCGGCGGCATCAGCTTTACCAAGGGCTGCTATGCCGGGCAGGAGATGGTGGCGCGCGCCAAATACCGGGGCGCCAATAAACGGGCGCTGTACTGGCTGGCCGGTAAAGCCGGCCGCGTGCCGGCGGCGGGAGAAGACCTTGAGCTGCAAATGGGCGATAACTGGCGCCGCACCGGCACGGTACTGGCCGCCCTGCAACTGGAGGACGGCAGCGTCTGGGTACAGGCGGTGCTGAATAACGATCTGGCGGCGGATAGCCGGCTGCGGGTCAAGGACGACGCCGCCGGCGCGCTGGCTATCCAGCCCCTGCCTTATGAAATCGAGTAAAGCAAACCGGCGCCGCCGCCTTTAAGCGGGAAGTGACCGACGCGCCCGGCGGCATAGGCATGGCGCCGGGTGTCGTGTGACTTTGACGGCGTTATCCCTGTTATCCGCGGCCGCCGGGCGGCATTAAATATACAAATAAATCGCCAGGAAATGGCATACGCTGCCGCCCAGCACAAACCCATGCCAGATGGCGTGATTGAACGGGATACGGTTGCAGGCGTAAAAAATGACCCCCACCGTGTAGACCAGACCGCCCACCGCCAGCAGCGTCAGGCCGCCCACCGGCAGGCGCTGCGCCAGCTGATAAATCACTACCAGCGATAGCCAGCCCATGGTCAGGTAGGTGATAAGCGATATCACCTCAAAACGATGGGCAAACGCCAGTTTGAACACGACCCCCAGCAGCGCCATGCTCCAGATCACCACCATCAGGCCCTTGGCCAGCGGCGACGCCAGGCCCACCAGCAGGAACGGAGTGTAGGTACCCGCGATCAGCAGGTAGATGGCGCAGTGGTCCATCTTTTTCAGCCAGCGCTTGGCCGGCGGATGGGGAATGGCGTGGTAGAGCGTAGAGGCCAGAAACAGCAGAATCATGCTGCCGCCGTACAAACTGTAGCTGGTGATGGCCGTCACGTCGGCGCCGACATGACCGGCCTGCACCAGCAATAGCACCAGGCCGACGATACCGAAGATCAGGCCGATGCCGTGACTGATGCTGTTGGCGATCTCTTCCGCCAGTGAATATCCCTGAGCTAATAGCTTATTAGCCATACGTAATACATCCTCAATCTTAACTCATTATCATTTTCGCCAACCGCACCAAGCTTAGCTGAGAACCATTCCAGTGTACACGCGTAAGCTGAAAAAATGTTAACGCGCCCTGACGGCGGCGGCGGCGGCGCGCTTCGCACCGTATCGTCCCGGCGGCGATGGGAAACGGCGTGCAGAGAGCGTTCGAAATTGCCGCCGGTTTGGCCTACAATGTGGCGCTTTACGCTAGCGTGGTTAAAAATTGATATGTCTGAACTAACGCCTGAACTCGCCTTCGGCGAACTGACCGAAGTGATCGCTTTTTTAATGGAAATCGACAAGCTTAAAAGCATTCAGCGCCGCACCAAGGTCCTGGGCACCCAGCGTCAGGAAAATACCGCCGAGCACAGCTGGCATTTTGCCGTCGCGGCGATGGCGCTCGCGCCCTATGCGGACGATAACGTCGATATCAACCGGGTGATCCAGATGGCGCTGGTGCACGATATCGTGGAAATCGACGCCGGCGATGTACTGGTTTACGATTTGGTCGGGCGGGCGGCGGTGCATGCCCAGGAAGAAGCGGCCGCCGAACGGCTGTTCGGCCTGCTGCCGACGCCGCAACGCGGGCATTTCCATCAGCTATGGCTGGAGTACGAGGCGGGCGAAACGCCCAACGCGCAGTTTGCCCTGATGCTGGACCGGCTGATGCCGGTGCTGATGAACCTGCATAACCGCGGCCAAAGCTGGGTGGAAAACGGCATCCGGCTTGAGCAGGTGCTGACGCGCAACGCCTTTATCGGCGACGTTTACCCTGCCCTTTGGGAACATCTGAAACGCCATCTTGACGCCGCCCATCAGAACGGCTGGCTGAAGTAGCCCGGCCGGACGCCGCCGGCGCGCGCTGGCGCGCCATATCGGTATGCCGGGTCAGGGCGGGACGCGCGTTGCCGCGCGCGGCGCGCGGTTCCCCGGCGCCCGCTGCCGGGGAAGGCACCAGGCATTCGCCCCCGCCGCCGATCAGGTGCTTTAGTCCCATCTCTTCCAGCGCGGCGCGGATCAGCGCGGCATTGGCCGGATCGTGGTAACGCAGCAGCGCCTTATGCAAGCGGCGCTGGCGATCGCCGCGCGGCACCACCACCTCTTCGCTCTTATAGTCCACCTTGGCCAGCGGATTCTTGCCGGTGTAATACATGGTGGTGGCGCTGGCCAGCGGCGACGGATAAAAATTCTGCACCTGGTCGAGCCGAAAACGGTTTTTCTTCAGCCATAACGCCAGGTTGACCATATCCACATCGCGCGTGCCCGGATGCGCCGAGATAAAATAGGGAATAAGGTACTGTTTTTTCCCCGCCTCGGCGGAGTAGCGATCGAACAATGCCTTAAAGCGGTGGTAGCTGCCCATGCCCGGCTTCATCATCTTCGCTAAGGGCCCGGCCTCGGTATGCTCGGGCGCAATCTTCAGGTAGCCGCCCACATGGTGCAGCGCCAGTTCCTTGATATAGCGCGGATCCTCCACCGCCAGGTCGTAACGCACGCCGGAGGCGATCAGCACCTTTTTGATGCCTTTGACCGCCCGCGCCCGCCGGTAGAGCGAGATGGTCGGCTCATGATCGGTATCCATATGCGGGCAGATTTCCGGATAGACGCAGGAGGCGCGGCGGCAGGTCTGTTCCGCCCGGGGCGATTTACAGCGCAGCATATACATATTGGCGGTCGGCCCGCCCAGATCGGAAATCACGCCGGTAAACGCCGGCACCGTATCGCGGATGGCCTCGATCTCGCGCACGATGGACGCTTGCGAGCGGCTTTGGATAATACGGCCTTCATGTTCGGTAATCGAACAAAACGAGCAGCCGCCGAAGCAGCCGCGCATGATATTGATGGACGAGTGAATCATCTCATACGCCGGGATGGCCGCCTTGCCGTAGGACGGATGCGGCACGCGCTGGAACGGCAGGGCGAAAACCTGGTCCATCTCCGGGGTGGTCAGGGGAATGGCCGGCGGATTGATCCAGACATAACGATCGCCGTGTTTTTGCATCAGCGCCCGCGCGCAGCCGGGGTTGGTTTCGTGATGCAGGATGCGCGAGGCATGGGCATACATCACCTTATCGCCTTTGACTTTTTCGAACGAAGGCAGCAGCACGTAGGTTTTTTCCCACGGCTTGGGTTTGGCGGCGCGCACCGTTACCGATCCGGCCTGCGGAGCCGGCGCCGCGCCGTCGGCACAGGGCAGGTCGTCGCCATAGGGATTAAGGATCGGTTCGATGCGCCCAGGCTGGTCCAGGCGGGTGGAATCCACCCCGCTCCAGCCGGGCAGCGGCTCCCGGCGCATAATGGCGGTATTGCGCACATCGTTGATGGCGCCGATCGCCTCCCCCGCCGCCAGCCGATGGGCCAGCTCCACCAGCGGCCGCTCGCCGTTGCCGTAGATCAGCATATCGGCTTTCGAATCCACCAGCACCGAGCGGCGCACGGTATCGGACCAATAATCGTAATGGGCGATGCGCCGCAGGCTGGCCTCAATGCCGCCGAGGATCACCGGCACCTCTTTGTAAGCTTCCTTGCAGCGCTGGCTATAGGCCATGGTGGCGCGGTCCGGACGCTTGCCGCCGACGTTGCCGGGGGTGTAGGCGTCGTCATGGCGCAGCTTGCGGTCGGCGGTATAGCGGTTGATCATCGAATCCATATTGCCGGCGGTGACGCCAAAAAACAGGTTCGGCCGCCCCAGGCGCATAAAGTCGTCCTTGCTGGTCCAGTCCGGCTGGGCAATGATGCCGACGCGAAACCCCTGGGATTCCAGCATGCGGCCGATAATCGCCATGCCGAAGCTGGGATGATCGACATAGGCGTCGCCGCTGATTATCACCACATCGCAGCTGTCCCACCCCAATTGATCCATTTCGGCGCGCGACATCGGCAAAAACGGCGCGATGCCGTAACATTCCGCCCAATAAGGAGGATAGGAAAACAGGCCGCGTTCGGGTTGGATCAGGCTGGTGGACGCCATACAAGCACTCTTTATCTGGTTAATTCGCCGGGCGGCGATTATACGCGTACCCGGCGAAATAAGCAGGGATCTTTATCAGTAGTGCGGGCTTTTCCCGATAAAAGCAGCCAAAGCCAGGTTATGACCATTGCGGAAACGGATCGCCATACCAGAACCACATCTCAGGTCCCTGCGCCATTTCCCGATCGGTCAGCAGACAGGCGTCAAAACCTGCCCTTAAACCCGCCTCATCCATGCCGATTCCGATCAGCACCAGTTCCTGACGGGCATCGCCGACCCCGTCAACCCAGTTGTCGTGAATAAATGCCAGCGTATCGGGATCGCCGGGCCATCGATCGCGGGGTATGGCGGCCCACCAGCAGCCAGCCGGAGCATGCCTGCTGACGCCGCCGGCCTGGGACCATGAACCGGCATGCGCCGGACGGGTGGCCAGCCAGAAAAAACCCTTGGAACGCATCACCCCGGGCCAATCCTTCGCAATCCAGGCGTAGAAACGCTCTGGATGAAACGGCCGGCGGGCGCGATAGACAAAATGGGTAATGCCGTACTCTTCGGTCTCCGGCGTATGCTCGCCGCGCAGCTCCTTCAGCCAGCCCGGCGCCTGCGCCGCCTGGTCAAAATCAAACAATCCGGTGTTCAGGACGCTATCCAGCGCCACCCGGCCGAATTCAGCCGCTTCGATTTTTGCCCTTGGGTTCAGGCCGCGCAGGATAGCCAACAGGCGCAGGCGTTCGTCTTCGCCGATCAGATCGATTTTGTTCAGCACCAGCACATCGCAGAATTCGATCTGTTCGATCAGGAGATCCACCACCGTGCGCTGGTCCTCCGCGCCCAGGGATTCGCCCCGGGATGACAGGCTGTCGCGCGAAGCGTAATCGCGCAGGAAGTTGAACGCATCCACCACGGTGACCATGGTATCCAGGCGGGCGACGTGCGACAGGCTCAGGCCGTCGTCATCGGTAAAGGTAAAGGTCTCGGCCACCGGCAGGGGTTCGGAAATGCCGGTGGATTCGATGACCAATTGATCGAATTTGCCCTCTTTCGCCAGCCGGCCGACTTCCAGCAGCAAATCTTCCCGCAGGGTGCAGCAAATGCAGCCGTTGCTCATCTCCACCAGCCTTTCATCCGTTCTGGACAATTCGGCGCCGCCGTCGCGCACCAGTGCCGCATCAATATTCACATCCGACATATCATTGACGATCACCGCCACGCGGCGGCCTTGCCGATTGTTAAGGATGTGGTTAAGCAAGGTGGTTTTACCCGCGCCAAGGAACCCCGAAAGCACGGTTACCGGCAGGGGAACCGATGCACGCCCTTCCCCCATCCGGGTTATGCCGGGCATCTTATCTGTCGCACGCATGTTTCACTCCATCAGTATTGTGGTCGGTAAAAGGGCGGAGAAGTCCGTGTTTATTGGTTATGTTATAACATAACATAACCAATAAAGACCAGAGCTTTCCCGCGTCTTTTGCCTGCGGGACACACAGAAGGAATGGATAAGGTGAAGGCCGTTATTTTTGCCGGGCGGCCTGTTCGGTAAACGCGCGGAAAATGGCCAGCGTTTCCTCGCTGACATGATGCTCCAGCCCTTCAGCATCCAGGCGCGCCGTCTCCGGACTGACGCCCAGCGCCAGCAGGAACGACTCGACCACCTGGTGCCTTTCCCGGCTGCGCGCCGCCAGCGCCTCACCCTCGGGGGTAAGGAAAACGCCGCGATAGGGTAATTGCCGGATTAGCCCCGCCGCGGCCAGCCTTTTCAGCATTTTCGCCACCGTGGGCTGCGATACGCCCAGCCGCGCGGCCAATTCCACCTGGCGGACTTCGCCGAAATCACGGATAAGATCGTCGATCAGCTCCACATAATCGTCCATCAGCTCGGCACGGTGGGCTGCCCTGACCTGAAGGAAACCCTGCGCATGTTCCTGCACATCCACAAGTTGCGTGGTACGGACGGGCATATCCGCTTTTTCAGGGGTGGTCATAGTCCTTCCTCTTGATGTACGGCTGCATAAGGCCATCACCGGCGATGGCGAGGTAAAGCATAGCATTGTTACCAAAGGCGTTGATAAACAAAATAGGCATGCACGGCGCGGCGGTGACGACAAACAGATTAAGTTTGCCTTTGCTATACAGTATAGCTCATGCTATATATGAACATTAAAGCATCACTTGTTAATTATATGCATACAAATGTAATGACGCCCCGGCCGTGCGGACATCGGTAAAAGATGACGACGCTGTACTCCGACCCTGCCAGGGCCATCCTGATGACCGGAAGCGTTTATGGAGATCGCCGACATGCCGTTATTGCCGTTAAAGAGACGTTTTTCCGCCCTGGCGCCATGGGGCCTGCTGTTTGGCATGGCGTTATCGCTTGCCGGCACCCCCGCCATGGCGGAGAAAAAATTCAAGGTGATAACCACCTTTACCATTATCCAGGATATGGCGCGCAACGTGGCCGGCGACGCGGCGGTAGTGGAATCCATCACCAAGCCCGGCGCGGAAATCCATGATTACCAGCCTACCCCGCGCGATATCGTCAAGACCCAGTCGGCGGACCTGATTTTGTGGAACGGCCTGAACCTGGAACGCTGGTTTGCCCGTTTTTTCGATAATATCCATGACGTGCCCTCGGCCGTAGTCACCGAGGGCATCGAGCCGCTGCCTATCCGTGAAGGCCCCTATAACGGCAATCCCAACCCCCATGCCTGGATGTCGTCCGCCAATGCGCTGATCTATGTGGAAAACATCCGCAAGGCGCTGGTGCAATACGACCCGGCCAACGCCGACGCCTACAACCGCAACGCCAAAGCCTATGCGGAGAAAATCGCCGCCACCGACGCCCCGCTGCGCGCCCGGCTGGCCAATATTCCCGCATCCCTGCGCGTGCTGGTGACCAGCGAAGGCGCCTTCAGCTACCTGGCGCGGGATTACGCCCTGCGCGAAGCCTATCTTTGGCCGATCAACGCCGAGGAGCAGGGCACGCCCCAGCAGGTGCGCCGGGTGATCGATCTGGTGCGGGAGCAGCAGGTCCCGGTGGTGTTCAGCGAAAGCACCATCTCGGATAAACCCGCCCGGCAGGTCGCCAAGGAAACCGGCGCGCGCTACGGCGGCGTGCTGTATGTCGATTCGCTGTCGGCGGCCGGCGGGCCGGTGCCCGACTACCTCAGCCTGCTTAACGTGACGGTGGATACCATCGCCAGGGGGTTCGGCCAATGAACAACACCGGCTATCAGCCCGATCTCCGGGTGGACGACGTGACGGTCACCTACAATAACGGCCATACCGCCATCAGCAACGCCAGCTTCCGGCTTACCGGCGGCACCATCTGCGCGCTGGTCGGCATCAACGGCAGCGGCAAATCGACATTGTTCAAAAGCATTATGGGCATGGTGCGCCCTTCCTCCGGCAAGGTTACCCTGGATAACCTGCCGGTGGCGAAGGCGCTGCGTAAAAACCTGATTGCCTATGTGCCGCAAACCGAGGAAGTGGACTGGAATTTCCCGGTGCTGGTGGCGGATGTCGTGATGATGGGGCGTTATGGCAAAATGTCTTTCCTGCGCATCCCTTCCGCCGAGGATAAGGCCCAGGTGGACCGGGCGCTGGCGCGGGTCGGCATGAGCGCATTCCGCCAGCGCCAGATTGGCGAACTGTCCGGCGGCCAGCGCAAACGGGTGTTCCTGGCGCGGGCGCTGGCGCAGCAGGGACGGGTCATGCTCCTTGACGAGCCGTTTACCGGTATTGATGTGCAGACCGAAGATGCCATTATCGCGCTGCTGCAATCGCTGCGCGCCGAAGGCCATCTGATCCTGGTCTCTACCCATAACCTGGCCAGCGTGCCGGAATTTTGCGACCGGGTGGTGATGATCAACCGCACGGTACTGGCCGCCGGCCCTACCGCCGCCGCCTTTACCCAGGAAAACCTGGAGCGGGTATTCGGCGGCAGGCTGCGCCAGTTTGATATCGCGGCGGCCGGGGCGCCGCGGGCCGGACTGCGCGCGGTCGACGCCGATAAGCGGGTGTCGTGATGATGGCGCTCTTGCTACAGCCGTTTCAGTACGATTATATGCTCAAGGCCATTTGGGTAAGCGGCATTGTCGGCGGGGTCTGCGCCTTTCTTTCGGCCTACCTGATGCTCAAGGGCTGGTCGCTGATGGGGGATGCGCTGTCCCACTCGGTGGTGCCGGGCGTGGCGGGCGCGTATGCGCTGGGTTTGCCCATCGCCGCCGGCGCGTTCCTGACCGGTATGCTGGCGGCGCTGGTGATGACGCTGGTGCGCCATTATACCCGGCTGCGCGAGGACGCCATTATCGGTTTTGTCTTCACCACTTTTTTCGCCGTCGGGCTACTGATCGTTTCGCTAAATCCCACGTCGGTCAACGTGCAATCGATCATCTTCGGCAATATCCTCGGGATAGCCGACGCGGATGTCCTGCAGGTGCAGGTGATAAGCGGCGTGTCTTTTATCGTGCTGTGCGTGATCTGGAAGGATCTGCTGGCGGCGTTTTTTGACGAGGGCCATGCCGTCTCCATCGGCCTGTCGCCGCTGCGCCTGAAAATTATTTTTTTCACGCTGTTGAGCGCCTGTACCGTGGCCGCGCTGCAAACGGTCGGCGCCATCCTGGTCATAGCCATGGTGATAACGCCCGGCGCCACGGCGTACCTGCTGACCGATCGCTTCCCGCGCCTTATCATAATCGCCGTGATCATCGGCACCCTGACCAGCGCCTGCGGCGCCTGGCTGAGCTATTTCCTGAACGGCGCCACCGGCGGGGTTATCGTTACCCTGCAAACCCTGGTTTTCCTGCTGGCGTTTTTGCTGGCGCCGAAACACGGGCTGCTGGCCGCCAAGATGCGTGGCCGGGCGCGGGCTAAAGATAGACGGAGCGCCGGATGATGGCATGGTTGGATTACCTGCTCGCCTATGTCGCCGAACCACTGGGCTTTCCGTTTATGCAACGGGCGATTATCGCCGCCATCGCCACCGGCGTGGTGTGCGCCATCTTGTCGTGCTTCCTGGTGCTCAAAGGCTGGTCGCTGATGGGGGACGCCATCTCCCATGCGGTGCTGCCGGGCATTATCCTGGCCTATATCGCCGGACTGCCGATCGTGGCCGGCGCCTTTGGATCGGGTATCGTATGCGCCCTGGGCACCGGTTATATCAAAGACCACTGCCGGGTGAAGGAGGACACGGTCATGGGCATTGTCTTCTCGGGCATGTTCGCCCTCGGCCTGGTGCTGTTTTCACGTATCGATACCGACCAGCACCTCAGCCATATCCTGTTCGGCAATGTGCTGGGCATTACGCCCGCGGAGCTGTGGCAGGTCGTGTTGATAGCCGGCGCGGTATCCCTGGTCATCCTGGTTAAACGCCGGGATCTGATGCTGTATTGTTTTGATCCGGCCCAGGCGCGGGTGCTGGGCCTGTCGGTAAAGACGCTGCATTATGGCCTGTTATGCCTGCTGGCGCTGACCATTGTCGCCGCCCTGCAGGCGGTGGGCGTGATATTGGTGATCGCCATGCTGATTTCACCCGGCATTACCGCCTCCCTGCTCGCCCGCCGGTTCGACGGGATGCTGCTGGCGGCGGTGCTGGTCTCGGTGTTCTCCTGCGTTACCGGCACACTGATAAGCTTTTATATCGACGGCGCCACCGGGCCCTGCATCGTTATCGTCCAGGCCGTGCTGTTTGTGGCGGCGCAAATCTATCGCCTCGCCCGGCGCAAAAATCACGCGGCCGCCTGAGCGCATCCGCCGGGCGCGGCGACGCTATCATGGTGCTGGCGCCGGGCGATACTTGCCAATCGCCTTCCCTTTTGTTGGTGCAAAATCCAGCCAGCAAATATCGCCGCGTCCAGGAATAAACATCAGTAATCCAGCTCCCCAGCGATGGGCGCCGCCAGATCGTCGGCATGGGCGGTATACGCGGTAAGTCCCCTTAACAGGTCGGATTCCCGGAACCGTTTTTTATGAGCTTTTTGAATGACTAATCCTTGCTCGCTCATCTCGATATCCACCGTATCCCCCGCTTCGAAACGCGGGATGGTTTTAAGGTTACCTGATAAACGCAGCGCAATGCATTGCCCCATTTTTGTAAAACCGCCTGGGTATGCATAACAACCTTATAGGTAAAAGTATCGACAATGAGTAGACATGCGGCAGACGCGATGTCAACACCGTGGGTGTCCGCCATACCCGGCACAGGGTGCCTTGTGCCGGGTATCGGGCGTGATGACTGAAAAATCAGATCCCCGGGCATCACCGGCGTCTCGCCAAGGCCATCTCTGACCTGGACGCCGCGGCCTAAGGCGTCTGGCACCAGTTACGCTGCTTGACGATGCCGCCGTCGGGGGAGGTAAAACCGATGCAGCCTAAAATACTGTCATAGAGTTTTTCATGGAATACCGGGGTCTTGGCCGCCGCGAGGGCGCGCAGCCGGCTAAACGCCGCCTGGTGATCGCTCCCGCGCAGGAAGCCGTCGGAGGCCCAGACCATAATGGGGATGGTGCGTTGTTCAATCGGCGCATGATCGCGCGGCGTGCCGTGGAAATGCATATTTTCCGCGATGGATTCCCCATGATCGGAGGCGTAGAACACGATGGCGTTACGATCGCGCAGCTGATCGAAGACCTGTTTCAGGAAATAGTCGGTGTACAGCAGGCTGTTGTCATAGGAATTGACCAGTTCCTCGGTGGAGCAGGCATCATCGATGCCCTGGCATTCCGGCTGGTAACGGGCGAACTGGCGCGGATAACGCTCCGTATACATATAATGGGAACCCTTGGTATGCAGTACGATCAGGTGCTTGCCGTCGGGATGGCGCGCCAGGGAATCGTGCAGTTCGTCCACCAGCGCCATATCGTCCACCGGCTCGCCCGCGTTGCGTTTTTCCGCCTGAATGGTTTCCCGCAGGGCATAGTCGTCGGCCATCACCTTATTATAGAACCAGGCCTCGCTCTGCATGGAAAACAGCTCGGAGCTAAAGCCCTGTTTTTTTAATACGGAAAAGACGTTCATCTCTTTCAGGGTGCGCTGCGGCGCTTCCGACGCGCCGCCCTCGCGCACAAACATGCAGCGCAGGGAGAGCTTGGTGGACGTATCGCAGGAGTAGCCCTGCAGCAGCGCCAGGTTCTTTTCCTTGTCCAGGTTGGGCGTATTATCGCGCTGGTAGCCGTAGGCGCCCATATGGTCGCGGCGCGCGCTCTCGCCGATGATAAACACCACATACAGATCCTTGACATCCTTCGGCGCCACATACGTAAAATGCTGCGCCGGGTCGTACAGCTTGCGGCTGTCCTCCGCCTGGCTATAGGAGCTGTAGATCAGCATGCCGAGCGCCGACAGCCAGTTTGACGGCGAGTAGGAGCCGGCGACCACGCCGCCGTAGCTGGCCATGGTGCGGTTATTCTCGCGATCGTGCTGGTCCTGTACCTGGCCCATCAGCTTCAGCGGCAGCCAGCAGCACAGGGCGGCGGTAACGATCAGCAGCCCTTTTTTGGAAATATGCCTGACGCTGCTGCGCTTGAGCGCCGCTTCGGGCATCGGCGCCAGCCAAATCAGCGCCAGGGGGATCAGGCTGACCAGGATAACCCAGATAAAGAAGTGGTAACCCACCGATTCCTTTGACAGGTCGACATCGGTGGTCATCACGGCGGCCAGGATGCCGTAGCCGATATCCACGTTGTACAGCACCATGTAATAACTGGCGGCCACCGAACTGACCACCACCAGGGTCACCAGTACGCGATAGACCGTCTTTCCCAGCAGCGAGAGCAGCATGGTCAACAAAAACACCAGTGAAAACAATGCCAGCACTTCGATAGCCACCGACAAGGCATTATCATATTGCAGTTGCTGATAGCGGCGGATCAGAATGGGTATGTTAAGGATAATCCCGATATAAAAAGCGATAAACAGGGAAATTTTCAGTTGGGATAGTTGCAGAAGCTTTCTCATTAATTCTATTTTTCTCAGTATAAATGACCGCGGATAAGCACATCCCGTACTTAAGCACGCTCCGCCGGGCCATCTTTAACGTCTTCATAATTTCAGACAAGGGATAATCCTTATCGGACCCCCATACAGCTCAGGTGGTTCATTTAGCCAGGCGAATATCAGGCGATATGATGTAACAACACGTGTTGTCGGCCGGGGCAGGCGGGGTAAAACAGCGGCAATGGGCGTCAGCGCGGGAGCGATCGCCGCCCGGGCCGGGCTACCCAGCAGCGGCGGCAAAGTCCGCGCCCCTGCCCGCTGCGGCGCGATACCGGCGCGGACGGGGGAGCGGGGACAGCGCCGGTCAGCGCCTATTGATAATCGTCGATCGGCACGCAGGAGCAGAATAAATTGCGATCGCCGTACACATCATCCAGGCGTTTTACGCTCGGCCAGTATTTATTGCCGAAGCCCGCGGGAAATGCCGCGGTTTCCCGGCTGTAGGGATGGGACCACGCGCCCGCCAGCTCGCGCTCGATATGGGGCGCGTTGACCAGCGGATTGTCCGCCAGCGGCCATTCGCCGCTGCCCACCCGGTCGATTTCACCGCGGATGGCCAGCATCGCGTCGATAAAGCGATCCAGTTCCACCTGGCTTTCGGATTCGGTGGGCTCGACCATCAGCGTTCCCGCCACCGGGAAAGACATGGTGGGGGCGTGGAAACCGTAATCGATCAGGCGCTTGGCGATATCCATCTCGCTGATGCCGGTCGCTTCCTTCAGCGGCCGGATGTCCAGGATGCATTCATGGGCGACGCGGCCGTCGCGCCCGGTATACAGCACCGGAAACGCGGACTGCAACCGGCTGGCGATATAGTTGGCGTTCAGGATCGCCACCTGGCTGGCCTGCTTGAGTCCCTGGGCCCCCATCATGCGGATATACATCCAGCTGATCGGCAGGATCGAGGCGCTGCCGAACGGGGCGGCGGATACCGCGCCCTGGCGCGTCAGCACGCCGTCGATATGTACTACGGCATGCCCCGGCACAAACGGCGCCAGATGCGCTTTCACGCCGATGGGGCCCATGCCCGGGCCGCCGCCGCCGTGGGGAATGCAGAAGGTTTTATGCAGGTTCAGGTGCGAAACGTCGGCGCCGATAAAGCCCGGCGAGGTGATGCCGACCTGCGCGTTCATATTGGCGCCGTCCAGATACACCTGGCCGCCGAACTGGTGCACGATTTGGCAGACTTCGCGGATGGTCTCTTCGTATACGCCGTGGGTCGACGGGTAGGTCACCATGATGCATGACAACTGATCGCCGGCCTGTTCGGCTTTCCGGCGCAAATCGTGTAAATCGATATTGCCGTTTTTATCGCAGGCCACCACAGTGACCGACATGCCGGCCATCTGGGCGGACGCCGGGTTGGTGCCGTGGGCGGAGCTGGGGATCAGGCAGATACGGCGGTTGCCCTCGTTGCGGCTCTCATGATAGCGGCGTATGGCCAGCATGCCGGCGTATTCTCCCTGCGCGCCCGAATTGGGCTGCATGCACAGCGCGTCATAGCCGGTAAGCTGCACCAGCCAGCGGGAGAGCTGGGCGATCATCTGCTGGTAGCCGGCCGCCTGCCCGACGGGACAAAACGGATGCAGCTCGGCGAACTCCGGCCAGGTGATGGGGATCATCTCGGCGGCGGCGTTCAGCTTCATGGTGCAGGAGCCGAGCGGGATCATCGACTGGTTAAGCGCCAGATCCTTGCGTTCCAGCTGATGCATATAACGCATCATATCCGTTTCGCTGTGGTAACGGTTAAACACCGGATGCGTCAGGATGGGCGTGGCGCGCAGCAGATCCGCCGGGATGACGTCCCCGACCGCGCGGTCAAGGGCATCGATATCCAGCACGGCGTCGCCGCCGGTCACCACGCCGTACAGCGCGGCAAGGTCGTCGCGGCCGGTGGTTTCATCAAGCGTTATCCCCACCGCCCCGTCCAGGTCGGCGCGCAGGTTAATGCCGCGGGCCAGCGCGCGGCTTATCACCGCGTCTTTATCCGCCACATTGACGGTGAGGGTATCGAACCACCGGGCATGGCGCAGCGTCAGTCCCGCCGCCGTCAGGCCGGAAGCTAGGATGGCGGTCAGGCGATGGATGCGCGCGGCGATGCGTTTCAATCCTTCCGGACCGTGGTAGACCGCGTACAGGCCGGCGATATTGGCCAGCAGTACCTGCGAGGTGCAGATATTGGAGTTGGCCTTTTCGCGGCGGATATGCTGCTCGCGGGTTTGCATCGCCATGCGCAGGGCGGTACTGCCGGCCGCGTCGCGGGACACGCCGATAATACGTCCCGGCATGGAGCGCTTGACGTCGTCACGGGCGGCGAAAAACGCCGCGTGCGGGCCGCCGTAGCCCATGGGCACGCCGAAACGCTGGGAAGAGCCGAACACCACGTCGGCCCCCTGCGCGCCCGGCGCCGCCAGCAGTACCAGCGCCATCATATCGGCCGCCACGCAGCTGATGATGTGACGGGTTTTCAGTTCGGCCAGCAGCGCGCGGTAATCATGCAGTTCGCCGGTGGTGCCCGTCTGTTGCAGCAACACGCCGAAAACACCCTGCTGTTCCAGCGCGCGCGGGGCCGGGCCGGTGATCACCTCGAAACCGAAGGTCTCGGCGCGGGTGCGCACCACGTCCAGCGTTTGCGGATGGACATCGTCGGCGACAAAAAACACGTTGGCCTGTTTGAGCTTGCTGGCGCGCTTGGCCAGCGCCATGGCTTCCGCCGCCGCCGTGGCTTCATCCAGCAGCGAGGCGGAGGCGATATCCAGCCCGGTCAGGTCGAGGGTCAGTTGCTGGAAATTCAGCAAGGCCTCAAGGCGCCCCTGGGCGACCTCCGGCTGGTAAGGCGTATAGGCGGTGTACCAGCCCGGGTTTTCCAGCATGTTGCGCAGGATCACAGGCGGGGTGACCACCGCGCTGTAGCCCATGCCGATATAGGTTTTAAAACGCTGGTTAAGACCCGCCATGGCCTTGAGCTCCGCCAGCGCCTGGGATTCCGTGGCCGCATCGCCGACCGCCGGAGGCGCCGGCAGCTGGATGTCGGCCGGGACGATGTGGCCAATCAACGCGTCGAGCGTCGCGGCGCCGATAGCCGACAGCATGTGCGCCTGCTGCTGCGCGCTGGGGCCGATATGACGCTTGATAAAAGCGTCATGGTGTTCAAGCTGGCTGAGAGTCTGGGTCATAAACAACAATTCCTGCATCGGGCATGGGACGGGGAAAGGCAACGTGCTCGGCAGGGACAGGGGCCGGTGTGGCGACGCCCTGTCCCGCCTGTTGGCCCCGGATGGCTAATTAACCGTGCGGGGCCGGGTCTCGGTGGCGGTTATTCGTCTTCGTCAAGCGTGGCCTCATAGGCCTCGGCGTCAAGCAATCCGGCGACCTCGCTTTCGTCGTCGGCCTTGATCTGGAACAACCAGCCCTCGGTGTAGGGCGCGCTGTTCACCAGTTCCGGCGACGCTTCCAGCTCTTCGTTCACCGCCACGATCTCGCCGCCGATGGGCGCATAGATATCCGAGGCGGCTTTCACTGATTCGGCTACCGCGCAATCGTCGCTGGCGGCGAAGGATGTGCCGACGTCCGGCAGGTCGAGAAACACCATATCGCCCAGCAGTTCCTGGGCATGTTCGGTAATGCCGACGGTATACACGCCGTTACCTTCGTTGCGCACCCATTCGTGGGAGGGGGTATATTTTAGTTCTTGCGGCACATTGCTCATTGCCTTCCTCACTCTTGCAAAGTTAATTATTGAACGACCGGTTTACCGGCGCGTACAAAACCAGGTTTGGTGACCTTAACCGGCATTTCGCGGTTACGGATTAATACAATGGCGTGCTCGCCGATACCGGCGGGCACGCGGGCCAGGGCAATGCTGAAACCCAGGGTGGGCGAGAACGAACCGCTGGTTATCACGCCCGTTTTCATATTACCGTCGGCGTCGGTAAAGTGTACCGTCAGGTCGTTGCGCAGCACACCTTTTTCCGTCATCACCAGGCCGACCAGTTGGTCGGTGCCGGCGCGGCGCTGGGCTTCAAGCGCCTCGCGGCCGATAAAATCCCGATCCTCGGGCTGCCAGGCGATGGTCCAGCCCATGTTGGCCGCCAGGGGAGAAATACGCTCATCCATTTCCTGGCCGTACAGGTTCATGCCGGCTTCCAGGCGCAGCGTATCGCGCGCGCCCAGGCCGCAGGGTTTGACGCCCGCCGCCAGCAGTTTGCGCCAGAAGGACTCCGCCTCGGTTTTCGGCAGCGCAATTTCAAATCCCGCCTCGCCGGTATACCCGGTGGTGGCGATAAATAAATCCTCCGACTGCACGCCGAAGAACGGTTTCATCCCGGCCACCGCCGCCTGCTGCGCGGGGGTAAACAGCGTGCGCGCTTTCTCCTGCGCCCGCGGGCCCTGTACGGCAATCAGCGCCAGGTCGTCGCGTACCCGTACCGACACACCGTAGGGGGCCGCGTGGTCGGTCACCCAGGTGACGTCTTTGTCGCGGGTGGCGGAATTCACCACCAGGCGAAAATAAGTCTCTTCGAGGAAATAGACGATCAGATCGTCGATAACGCCGCCTGAGGCGTTCAGCATGCCGCTATAGAGCGCCTTGCCGGGCACGGTGAGCTTGGCCACGTCGTTCGCCAGCAGGTAGCGCAGGTATTCGCGGGTGCGCGGACCCGTTAAATCGATAATGGTCATATGGGACACATCAAACATGCCCGCGTCGCGGCGCACCTGGTGATGCTCCTCCAGCTGGGAGCCATAGTGCAGCGGCATCATCCAGCCATGGAAGTCCACCATTTTCGCGCCGCACGCTATGTGCTGTTCATACAACGATGTCAGCTGGGCCATCTCGTCCTCTTTGTCGTCAAATCAGGAGCTGTAAAATTGAATTTTACGCCGCGACGCCCACAGCGAATCCGGCGGCGCAAACGATACCTTTTGCCAGAAGTTACCACTGAATCCCGGGGGAAACCATAAATTAAATTATCCTGCGGCCAGGGCGGCGCAGGCGGAGGGGATAGGCATGAATCAGCATGTTATGTTGGCAAAGTGGCGAATACGGCGCACAAACAATAAATGCCGGCCGTCAAAAGCAAAATATGATAACAAAAAACCCTGACTTTGGTCAGGGGCAAAGACTTTATTCCCGATATCGGATTAGAAAATATAATGCAAAATAGCGGGTTAAATTAGTTTATTTCAGTCAAACCGCGCCCGGTTCCAGCCATGCGGGCAGATCGTTTAACCCCATGGCCTGGCGGATGAGCCGGGGTTTGACCCCGGGTACCGTATCGGCCAGGCGCAGTCCCGCGTCGCGCACCCATTTTTTCAGCGGGTTATTGCCGTCGAACAACTGGCGGAACCCCTGCATGCCGGCCAGCATCACGGCGGCGCTATGCTTGCGACGGCGCTCATAGCGCCGCAGGTAGGGATGATGGCCGATATCCTTGCCGGCCTGCTGCAGCCGGCGCAGCTCCGACAGCAGTTCCGCCACGTCCATAAAACCGAGATTTACCCCCTGCCCGGCCAGCGGATGGACCGTATGCGCCGCGTCGCCCACCAGCACCAGGCGGTGGGCGGCGAAATCCCGCGCATAGCGGGCGGTCAGGGGGAAGGTTAACCGTTCGCTTTGCAATTCGCATAACCCCAGCGCCAGGTTGAAGTGCGCAGCCAGCTGCGCGTTAAATCCGGCCGGCGCCTGTTCCTGGAGCGACTGCGCCCTCTCGGGCGGCAGGGACCAGACGATGGAGCAAAGATGCGGATCGCTCAGCGGCAGGAACGCCAGGATGCCGTCGCCGTGAAACGCCTGGCGCGCAATGCCGCCGTGCGGATGTTCGGTACGCACGGTGGCCACCAGTGCGTGATGCTGGTAATCCCAGAAGGTCAGCGGAATATCGGCGTAGCGGCGCAGCCAGGAGTTGGCGCCGTCCGCGCCCACCACCAGCCGGGCGGTCAGCATGCCGCCGTCGTCGAGGGTGATAAACGCTTCGTTCTCGCCCCAGGCAATCTGGCGCGGCGCGCGCGGGCACAGCAGCGTCACGTCGGACAGCTGCCCGGCCCGGCGCCACAGCGCCTGGTGGATAACCGGGTTCTCGACGATATGGCCCAGATGGGCGTAGCCCAGCTGTTTACCGTCAAAGGCGATATTGCCGAAGCCATCGTTGTCCCAGACCTGCATGCCCTGATAGGGATTGGCGCGCAGCGCGACGATATCGTCCCAGACCTGCAGGTGTTCCAGCAGGCGCTGGCTGGCGGCGTTGATGGCCGATACCCGCAGCGCGGGGTTATCGGCCGGCGGCACCGGCTCCGGCGCCTGTTGTTCCAGCACGGCCACGCGCATGCCGCTGCCCTGGAGTCCACAGGCCAGCGCCAGGCCGACCATGCCGCCGCCGTTGATGACCACGTCAAATGCTTGCATAACTGTAATATCCTTTTAAAGACCGGGAACCAGCGTAAGGGTGCTAACGCGCCACCCAGCCCAGGGTTTGCCGCGCCAGCGCGTCGCGCAGCCCCGGCGAAGCGGCCATGGCGGCAAGACCCAGGTTACGCGCCACCACCAGCGGCGGATGCCGGTTGGCAAACAAATGTATCAGGCCGTCGGTAATGCCGACCGTGCGGTCCTTATCGGGCAGACGGCGCTGCTGATAGCGCTGCAGGGTGGCGTAGGCGCCCGGGTCCTCGCCCCGCGCCAGGGCTTCGGCCAGGGTTTCCGCCAGGGTCATCACGTCACGCAAGCCCAGGTTGAACCCCTGGCCGGCAATAGGATGCAGGGTTTGCGCCGCGTTGCCCACCAGCGCCAGCCGATGGCTTACCTGGCGCGTGGCGGTGCGCAGCTGCAGCGGGTAACACTGCCGCTGCCCGCAGGCGGTAATACGCCCGAGCCGCCAGCCGAAGGCGGCTTGCAGCGCGTCGATAAACCGGCTTTCGCTCCAGCCGGTGATTTCCTGGCGCATGGACTGCGGCAGGCACCACACCAGCGCGCTGCGCCCCTGCGACATGGGCAGCATGGCCAGCGGCCCATGTTCGGTAAAACGCTCATAAGCCCGGCCCTGATGCGCCTCAGCGGTGGTGACATTGGCGATAATCGCCAGTTGCCCATAGTCCTCCTGGCGCCACTGCATATGGCAATGGCGCGCCGCCTGCGAGTGCGAACCGTCCGCCGCCACCAGCAGCGAGCCGGTCAGCTCCGTCCCGTTGTCAAGCCGCGCCAGGATATCGTCCTGGCGGCGGGTAATATCCGTAAGCGTCGCGGGGCAGTGCAGCCTTACCCCCGGCGCCTGGCGCAGCAGGGCAAATAAACGCTGCCCGGCGTCGTGCAGCTCCACCACATAACCCAGCGCGGGCACGCGGTAGTCGCGCGCGGACAGCGAGACTTTACCCGGATAGCCGCTATCGCTGACCTCGACACGGGTGATGGGCGTGGCGCAGGACATCAGCGAAGGCCAGACACCGATGGCGGTTAATTGCTGGCTGGTGCCCTGGGCCAGGGCGATGGCGCGGGCGTCATAACCGGGATGGCGCCGGCTTTCCGGCGCGGCCGCTTCCACTAAATCGATCTCCAGCCGCCCGCCGGTCAGGCGGGACAAGGCCAGCGCCAGGGTGGCGCCGGCCATGCCGCCGCCGATAATGATCACCGACATAGGCTAGCGCGCCGCCGCCATCAGCGCTTCGATGGCATCCGGGTCCTTGACCACCGATGCGGTGAGGTTGTCGTTGCCCTGTTCGGTGATAACGATATTGTCCTCGATGCGGATGCCGATGCCGCGATATTGCGGCGGCACATCCGCGTCCGCGGCTATATAAATGCCCGGCTCGATGGTCAGCACCATGCCCGGCTCCAGGGTCCTGCCCCGCTCCGGGGTGCCGTAGTCGCCGACGTCGTGCACATCCAGCCCCAGCCAATGGCTTAAGCCGTGCATAAAGAACTGCCGATGGGCCTGGGCGGCGATAAGCCCGTCCACGTCGCCCTTCATTACGCCCAGCGCCACCAGCCCGGAGACCATAACCCGCACCGCCTGTTCATTGACTTCGCGGATACTGGTGCCCGGCCGGTACAACGCCAGGGATTTCTCCAGCATCGCCAGCACTATGTCGTACACCGCCCGCTGCTCGGGGCTGAACTTGCCGTTCACCGGGAAGGTGCGGGTGATATCGCCGGCATACCCCTGGTATTCACAGCCGGCGTCGATAAGCACCAGATCGCCGTCGCGCATCTGCGCCTCGTTTTCGGTGTAGTGCAGAATACAGCCGTTTTCGCCGCTGCCGACGATGGTATTGTAGGAAGGATAGCGGGCGCCGTGCCGGTTGAATTCATGCAGGATTTCGCCTTCCAGCTGGTATTCATACTGCCCCGGACGACAGGCCCGCATGGCGCGGGTATGCCCGAGCGCGGTGATTTCGCCGGCGCGGCGCATGACCGCCAGCTCCTCCGCCGATTTAACCAGCCTGAAATCGTGCACCCAGGGGCGCCAGTCGGTAAGCGTGGCGGGCGCGCGCAAATGCTGACGGTAGCCGCGGCGCAGGGTATCGAGGGCGTTAAACACCAGGGTATCGGCAAAGGCGTATTGTCCCTGGGCGTGATAGACCACATCCAGTCCGTTCAGCAGCAGGTGCAACTGATGATTGATTTCGTCCCACGGCAAGGCCCGGTCCACGGCAAGTCTGGCCGGGGCGGCCTCCTGGCCCAGGCGGCGGCCGAACCAGGTCTCGGCGCCGGGATCGCGCACCCGGTTGAACAGCACGCTGTGCGAATGGGTCGCGTCGCTTTTGATAAGCACCAGCGCCGCCTCCGGTTCGTTGAACCCGGTGAAATACCAGAAGTCGCTATTCTGGCGATAGGGATATTCACTGTCGGCGCTGCGCGTCGCCTCCGGCGCCGCAAAAATGACGGCGGCGCTGGCCGGAGCCATGTTGGCCAACAATGCCTGCCGGCGGCGTAAAAATTCTTGTGATGTCATCACTCTCTCCTGCCTTGCCATACTCTCAACAATTCAACGGGCGGTGCTGCCGGTTGCGGCGATCAGTGCAGCGTCGGCTTTGGCTTTTCCAGCGGGCCGGCGTGCTCCGAGCGGGTAAATCCATTATGGCAAAGAATGGCGGCCATACGCACGTATTCAACGACTTCCTCCAGCGACTGCGCCAGCTCTTCCTGATCTTCATCTTCGTCATAGCCGAGCTGGCCGATATTGCGCAGATCGTCGATGGCTTCCTTTAGCTCGCCCTTGATTTTATCCAGCTGCGGCTGCATCACGCCCAGCCCCAACAGGAAATGATTTACCCAGCCGGCCAGCGCGTCCACGCGCTCGAATACCGTGGCGCGGTCGTCGTCGGGCAGCAGCAGCTGAAACATAAACTCCTCGTCGTCCAGGGTTTGCGCGGTGGCTTCGTGCAGCTGGCGCAGCGGGTCGGCCAGGGTCTGGGAAAAGGCCATGCCCTCGTTGGTCAGCTCGTGCACCAGCGTCTGCCAACTGTGATCCTTGTTGCCGCCGCACAGCATGCCGCTTATCAAACCATGCATTTCCGCCGGCGTCAGCGCCACGGCCTGTTGGTTAAGCAGTTGGGTCAGGTTATCGTAGTCGGGAAAGGTATTTTGTATAGACATGCGCTTTCATCGTCGTTGGCAGGATAAGTTCGTGTTATGCTACCACCAAGGTCCGTAGCTATACCAGAAAGGGCGTGTATCTTCTGTTTTATATGGATTCTTCTGTTTGATATAGCGCATGGATATAGAGTATAGTTGCGCCCGCCCTGTGCTCCCGCAATGGTGAAACGGGAGTGGCCTGGCGTCGGCGCGGTAACAAAGCAGGAAGGTGGTATGTCCGCACAACCGGTAGATATTCAAATTTTTGGCCGCACGTTAAGGGTAAATTGCCCGCCGGAACAACAAGAAGCGTTGAACCAGGCGGCGGAAGATCTTAATCAGCGGTTGCAAGATCTCAAAGTTCGCACTAGAGTCACCAATACAGAACAGCTTGTTTTTATCGCGGCACTGAACGTATGCCACGAACTGGCGCAGGAAAGAGTTAAAACCCGTGATTACGCCGCCAACATGGAACAGCGGATCCGGTTACTGCAGCAGACGATTGAGCAGGCACTGGTAGAACAGGGCCGTATCTCCGAGCGACCAGGCACGCAGTTCGAGTAACGATAGCCGCCGGGAAAATCCCGCGGAACAGGAATACAAAATTTCTCTGAGGTGTTCGCCAGCGGGCCCGTCCCCTGAGCCGATAATTTTTACCACAAGAATGTGGCGATCTGTAACTGGTGCGCAAGCTCGGTTCGTCCGAGAAGCCTTAAGGTTATAACGCTGCGTTCACCTTGAACCATGGGTTCAAGGGTTACAGCCTGCGGCGGCATCTCGGAGATCCCTTTATAGCGTAGCGTCGGTTTGCATCAGCAGCGGACGCGCGCGTCAGCGGCGCGGCTTGGTACGGCTCTCGGCACGGCGTATCAGGCTTCCCCCCTGCCACACTCTATTCCCCGACAGCGCTTTTTCAGACCCGATTTCTTTATCCGCGTACGTTATGACATCCCCCCGGACCGTCTTTATGACATACTTTATTACCTTCTTTTTCCGGTATAGCGCGTAATCAGCCATGACCCAGTCGCCCGAAACGTCCCTGCAGCGGCAAAGCCTCCGCAACCATATCCGCCGGCAACGCCGCCGGCTCACCCCGGGCCAACAGGCCGCTGCGGCCGCGGCGCTGGTCAAAACCCTGCTGGCCGACCCGCGGGTTACCGCGGCCGGCAGCCTGGCGCTGTTTTTATCGTTTGACGGCGAGCTGGATACCCGGCCGCTTATTGAGGCGCTTTGGCAACGCGACCAGCGCGTCTATTTGCCGGTGCTGCACCCTTTCAGCCCGGGCCACCTGTTGTTCCTGCGCTACAGGCCCGATACGCCGCTGGTGCTGAACCGCCTGCATATCAGCGAGCCGCGGCTGGACGTGACCCAGCTCTTGCCGGCGCGGCATCTCGATATCCTGTTTACCCCGCTGGTGGCCTTTGATGCCCGGGGCCAGCGCCTGGGCATGGGCGGCGGCTTTTACGATCGCACCCTGCGGCACTGGCGGCGCGGCGCCGGCTTCTACCCCATCGGGCTGGCCCACGATTGCCAGCAGGTGGACGCCATACCGGCGGAGCCCTGGGATATCCCGTTGCCGGAAATTGTTACCCCGTCGCGGCACTGGCGCTGGTAAACCGCCGGGGACGGATGGCAGCCCTTGGCCCGGTGGTGTACCCGGCGTGCACGGTAAGTTGGCGGTACCCATAAAAAAACCCCGGCTCGCTAAGCCGGGGCTGGGGTCGACCACGTCAGGCGCGCAGCTATCAGTACAGCAGGCGGGCGCGGATAGTGCCGGGTATCGCCTTCAGCAGCTGTAGGGCGGTATTTTCGGTATCGGTTTCCACATCAATGACCACATAACCGATTTCGGGCGTGGTTTGCAGATACTGGGCGGCGATATTGATGCTTTGCTCGGCAAAAATCTGGTTGATGCGGGTCAGGATCCCGGGACGGTTTTCATGGATATGCAGTAAACGGCTGACGTTATCGCCATGTTCCGGCAGCGAGACTTCCGGGAAATTGACCGCCGACAGGGTCGAACCGTTATCGGAGTATTTGGCCAGTTTGCCCGCCACTTCCACGCCGATATTTTCCTGCGCTTCCTCGGTGGATCCGCCGATATGCGGCGTCAGGATCACATTATCGAATTCACACAGCGGCGAGTTGAACGGATCGCTGTTGGTGGCGGGCTCTTCCGGGAACACGTCCACGGCGGCGCCGGCGATATGTTTACTGGCCAGGGCGTCGCACAGGGCCGGGATATCCACCACCGTACCGCGCGAGGCGTTGATAAACAGCGACCCCGGCTTCATATGGCCGAATTCTTCCTTGCCCATCATATTGCGGGTGGACTGGGTATCCGGCACATGCAGGGAGACCACGTCGCACATACCCAGCAGCTCAGGCAGCGAATCCACCTGGCGCGCGTTGCCCAGGGACAGTTTGCTCTCGATATCGTAATAGAACACCTGCATCCCCAGGCCTTCCGCCAGGATACTCAGCTGGGTGCCGATATGGCCGTAACCGATGATGCCCAGTTTCTTGCCGCGCGCTTCATAGCTGCCGCTCGCCTGCTTGTTCCACTGGCCGCGGTGCGCTTTGGCGTTGGCCTCCGGGACGCCGCGTATCATCAGCAGCATTTCGCCGAGCACCAATTCCGCCACGGAGCGGGTATTGGAAAAAGGCGCATTGAATACCGGCACGCCTTTTTTCAGCGCGGCTTTCAGATCGACCTGATTGGTGCCGATACAAAAGCAGCCGACGGCAACGAGTTTTTCCGCCGCGGCAAAGATGTCTTCCGTCAGGTGGGTACGGGATCGGATGCCGATAAAGTGCGCGTCGCGCACGGAGGCTTTCAGTGCCGCGGAATCCAGCGCGCCCTTATGGTATTCAATATTGGTATAACCGGCGCGTTTCAGGTTATCCACCGCGCTGGGGTGAACACCTTCGACCAACAGAAACTTAATCTTATCTTTTTCCAGCGATACTTTTGCCATTTCCCGACCCTTTTTGAGACTTCAGATGCGACTGCAACACACAGCACCCGGACAAAATAACAAAAATTACCGTGGCGGCAACAGGGCCGTTTATCCTTAAGACAGCATAAGACGCAGCCATAAGCGATTGCTATGGATAAATCCTCTGGTCTGGTGGAGAAGCGTCATATATATAGCAGGCCGATGGCATAAATGTGACATTTATCACTGAATTTCGCCTGCGGCGATAAAAGATGCTATGTAAACAAAATTAACATCCACCGCCGCCGGCGTGGAAAGCCGGCGGCGGCGCCGGGCGGTGGTAAAACCGGCCTGTTACTCGATAACCTGAACGCCCCCGGCGGTGCCGATCAGCGCCACATCCGCGCCGCGCCGGGCAAACAGGCCCACGGTCACCACGCCGGGCAGGCTGTTGATTTTGTCTTCCAGGGCCACCGCGTCCAGGATGCGCAGGTTGCGCACGTCCAGGATAATATTGCCGTTATCGGTTACCACGCCCTGGCGGTACTCCGGCAATCCGCCCAGTTTCACCAGCTCGCGCGCCACATAGGCGCGCGCCATCGGGATCACTTCCACCGGCAGGGGAAAATTGCCCAGGACGTCCACCCGTTTGGATCCATCGACGATACAGATAAATTTACGCGCGACCGCCGCGATGATTTTTTCGCGCGTCAGGGCCGCCCCGCCGCCTTTGATCATCTGCATCTGGCCGTTGATTTCATCGGCGCCGTCGACATAGATGTCCAGCACGTCGACGCTGTTGAGATCCAGCAGCGGGATACCGAGGCTCTTCAGCTTGGCCGAAGAAGCGTCCGAACTGGAGACCGCCCCTTCGATTTGATTCCTGATGCTGCCCAGGGCATCGATAAAATGCGCGGCGGTGGACCCGGTGCCGACGCCGACGATCGTGCCCGGTTTCACATACTTCAATGCCGACCAGCCCACCGCCTTTTTCAGTTCATCCTGCGTCATAAATAATTAAGCCTTGGCTACGGAAAGTGGGCGGTATTATAAAACAATATCATCGCCGATGGCGTGAATTCCGCCACAACCCGCCGCATCCCGGATGCCCGCGCCTGACACGGCTAAAATTTTGCGTCCGCAACCGGGTCAATCTATGGCATAGTGAAAACCGGTGACCAAAAAGTACCTATTGATGCACAGAGATATCGACGCAGGGGATAAAGAATGAAACGCCCGGACTATCGGACGCTGCAGGCGCTTGACGCCGTGATACGGGAACGGGGTTTTGAACGCGCCGCGCAAAAATTATGTATCACCCAATCCGCGGTATCGCAGCGCATAAAACAACTGGAAAACCTGTTTGGCCAGCCGCTGCTGGTGCGTACCATTCCCCCACGGCCCACCGAGCAAGGGCAAAAGCTGCTGGCCTTGCTGCATCAGGTGGAATTGCTGGAGGACGAATGGCTGGGCACCGATAACGGCAGCGACACGCCGCTGCTGCTGTCGCTGGCGGTGAATGCCGACAGCCTGGCGACCTGGCTGCTGCCGGCGCTGAAACCGGTGCTGACCGATTCGCCTATCCGCCTTAATTTACAGGTGGAAGATGAAACGCGTACCCAGGAAAGGCTAAGGCGCGGCGAAGTGGTGGGCGCGGTCAGTATCCAGCCCCAGCCGCTGCCGAGCTGCTTGGTGGATCAACTGGGCGCCCTGGATTATCTGTTCGTGGCATCCCAGCCTTTTGCCGATCGTTATTTCCCCCACGGCGTGACGCGCAGCGCGCTGCTGAAAGCGCCGGCGGTGGCGTTTGACCATCTGGACGATATGCACCAGGCGTTTTTGCAGCAGAACTTTGACCTGCCGCCGGGCAGCGTGCCCTGCCATATCGTCAACTCATCGGAAGCCTTCGTGCAGCTGGCGCGCCAGGGCACGACCTGCTGCATGATCCCGCATCTGCAAATCGAACGGGAGCTGGCGACGGGCGAACTGATAGACCTGACGCCGGGCCTGTACCAGCGCCGCATGCTGTTCTGGCATCGGTTTGCGCCGGAAAGCCGCATGATGCGCAAAGTGACCGATGCCCTGCTCTCCCATGGCCGGCAGGTCTTGCGCCAGGCCTGAGGGCCGCACAGCGCCGGCGCGCCCCGCAGTGGGACGCATCGGCCACACCCGCCGCCTAGGGCTGGCGTTGCAGCTCGAACACGACATCCACCTGATCGTCAAAATGGATCGCCTGCTGGACATAGGTCTGGGCCGCATCGGTCTGCGACATGGCCTCGTTGGTCTTAAACATCCGCGCCACCGGCACCGGCTGGTAGTTCGCCACATGGTAACGGATGCTGAAAATCGGCCCCAGGGTAGCTTTAAAGCCTTCCGCCAGCGAACGGGCCTGGGAAGTGGCGTTTTCAATCGCCTTGTTGCGCGCCTGATCGCGGTAGGCGTCCGGATTAGCCACGCCCAGCTCGACGGAGCGGATTTCATTCAGGCCGGATTTCAGCGCGCCGTCCAGCAGTTCATTGAGCTTGTCAAGCTGGCGCAGCGTGACCTGCACCTGGCGCACGGCGCGATAGCCTTTCAGCACCGATTCCCCGGTCTTTAAAAAATCATATTCCGGCTGAGTGCGCAGGTTTGCGGCGTCGATATCTTTATTTTCAATGCCGTTTTTATTCAGAAAATCAAAATATTGCGCCACGCGCGCGTCCACCTGTTTTTTGGCGTCGGCGGCGTCTTTCGAGGAAATCGACACTTCGATGGTCAGGGTGGCGATATCCGGCGTCGCCTCGACGCTTGACGTGCCGGAGGTGATCACATGCGGCCCGGCGGGAAGCTCGGCGGCCAGCGCCTGGGTCGTAAACGATCCTAATCCCAACAGGGTGGTTAACAGCAATGCTTTGACCTTCATGACGTCTCCTGTGCGGCAAAATGCGCTGAATATAAATGAAAATACCGCCTATGATTGCGCATTTTCATCTAAAAACAACGCCCTTTGCGCTTATTTACCGTTACGTGATTATCGGCACCCAGCATAATCGTTGCCGTTGCGTTAAAATATAGGATAAGTTCTCAATCTCATGCAGCGCCACGCCCCGGGCACTACACCGGCTGCGCGGTAAACATCTGCCAGGCCTGGCGCGCCAGTTGCAGCGCCACCAGCCACATCACCACGCCGACGAATAACTGGATCCCGCGCTGCACCCGGCCGCGGTTAAGCCAGGGGGCCAGACGCGCCGACAGCATGGCCAGGCCGTAGAACCATACCAGGGACGCGCCGATGGTGCCGCCGGCGAACCAGCGCCGCGCCGCCGGCTCCAGTTGCCCGCCGATACTGCCCAGCACCACCAGCGTATCCAGGTAAACGTGGGGATTAAGCCAGGTCACCGCCAGCATGGTAAGAATAATGCGCCGCCGCGACGGGCGGAAGGCCTCGCCCGGGACACCGGCGCGGTCGGCCCCTTCCCCGCGCCAGGCGTTTTTCAGCGCGCAAAAGCCATACACCGCCAAAAACGCCACCCCCGCCAGGGTCACGCCCTGCAACAATATGGGCGACTGCGACAGCAGCGCGCTGCTGCCAAAAACGCCGGCGATAATCAGCGCCATATCGCTTAACAGGCACAAAGTGGCGATCAGCAAATGATATTGCCGCCGTATGCCCTGGTTCATCACCAGGATATTCTGCGGCCCAAGGGGCACAATGGTCGCCATGCCCAACGCAAAACCCTGCATAAAAATAACCCACACGTCGCTCACCGCCTGCTGCCAATAAAAAGTAGCGCTAGTGTAATCAGAAGCGGATATCAGTTGAAATGGAATAAATTAATCTTGCATTAGCATTGCTTATAATCTGATCACCTGTGCGGCAGCGTGCAAGGCTGACCGCCGGCATGGCGTGACAACCCGCCGCGCCGGCGGGTTTAGCGGCAGGGCCTCTCAGGAGGGTTGCCGCGGCGCAGCCGGGGCCGCGGGCGAATGGCCGCCCTCGGCCGCCGCCTCGGATTTGGGCTTGGGCGCGCGATACATATGCACATCCATTTGCGGATAGGGAATGCCGATCTGGTGCTCGTCAAGGGCGCGTTTAAAGCTTTCCAGAAGGTCGAAGGTGGCGTTTTGCAGCGCATCCCGCGGTACCCAGGCGCGGACCATAAAATCGAGCGACGAGGCCCCCAGGGCGTTGAGGCGCACGGTAATACCCTTATCTTTCAGCACGCGGCTGTCGGCGGCGATAATATCGGTCAGCAGGCTTTTCACCTGTTCGATATCGGCGTCGTAGCTCACGCTGATAATCAAATCGATCAGCCGGTTGGGTTCCCGCGAGAAGTTGGTGATATTGCCGGACAGGATCTTGCTGTTGGGCACCACGATCATTTTGCCGTCGAAGGTGCGCAGCGTGGTGGAAAAGATCTGCACCACCAGCACGGTGCCGGCGGTGCCGGCGAAATCGACATACTCCCCGGCGCGAAAATGGCGGAAGGTCACCAGCAGCACGCCGGCGGCGAAATTGGACAGCGAGCCTTGCAGCGCCAGGCCTACCGCCAGGCCGGCGGCGCCGATAACCGCAATCACCGACGCGGTCTGCACGCCGATGCGCCCCAGGGCCGCGATAATGGTGAAAATGATGATGCCGTAACGGACAATGGCGGAGAGAAAGTCCGCCACGGTAATATCGATGTGGCGCGTTCTCATCAGTTTGTTGAGGGTGCGCGAAATGACGCCCGCAACCAGCATCCCGACGATCAGAATGATAATGGCGGCGACGATGTTCACCGCGTAATGGATTAATAATTGCTGGTTATTGACCAGCCAGCTGCCGGCGTCATTGATTTTATCGACTACGTTTAGATCTTCCATTTAGGTCATCCCACTCTGGTGTATTGCAAAAAAAAACCTGCCGGCGCTGACGTGCCGGCAACAACGGAGCCTTTTAAGCGTAACCAATAATCGGATGACTGCCAACGTCAGGTGGAAAAACGGCCGAAAATAATGCGCCTTATCATAACGTTAAAGGCCTCCACGCGGGAGGCCTTTAGAGAAGGGCAATGACGGCGGAAAAATTACAGCACGTCTATCGCATTCAATTCCTGAAACGCCAGTTCCAGGCGGGTAGCCATGGAGACCTGTCCGGCACGCAGCCAGGCACGCGGATCGTAGAATTTCTTGTTCGGTTTGTCGTCGCCTTCCGGGTTGCCCAGCTGGGTTTCCAGGTAGCCGGCATTCTTGTGGTAATACTTCAGGATACCTTCCCAGGTTGCCCATTGGGTATCGGTATCGATGTTCATTTTCACGACGCCGTAGCTCACCGCTTCTTTAATTTCTTCCGGAGTCGAGCCCGAGCCGCCGTGGAACACCAGGTTCAGGGAGTTAGCCGGCAGGCCGAATTTTTCCGAAACGAATTTCTGCGAGTTATCCAGAATTTTCGGGGTCAGCTTAACGTTGCCCGGTTTGTAAACACCATGCACATTGCCGAAGGCGGCGGCGATGGTGAAACGCGGGCTGATGGCGTTGAGCTTTTCATACGCGTAGGCCACGTCTTCCGGCTGGGTATACAGCGCGGAGTTATCCAGATGGCTGTTGTCCACGCCGTCTTCTTCACCACCGGTGCAGCCCAGTTCGATTTCCAGCGTCATGTCCAGCTTGGCCATGCGGGCCAGGTACTTGCCGCTGATTTCAATGTTTTCTTCCAGCGGCTCTTCGGACAGATCGATCATATGCGAGGAGAACAGCGGTTTGCCGGTGGCGGCGTAATGTTTTTCACCCGCGTCCAGCAGGCCGTCAAGCCAGGGCAGCAGTTTTTTGGCGCAATGGTCGGTATGCAGGATAACCGGCACGCCGTAATGCTCCGCCATATGATGGACATGCAGCGCGCCGGCGATAGCGCCGAGAACCGCGGCAGTCTGGCCTTCGACCTTCAGGCCTTTACCGGCGATAAAAGCCGCGCCGCCGTTGGAGAACTGAACGATAATCGGCGCGCGTACCTTCGCGGCGGCTTCCAGCGCGGCGTTAATGGAATCCGTGCCTACGCAGTTAACGGCGGGCAGGGCAAAGTGGTTTTCCTTCGCCACGGCAAATACTTTTTGTACGTCGTCACCGGTGATGACGCCTGGTTTTACAAAATCAAAAATCTTAGACATATTGCTTTGTCCTGTTCTGTAGGCCATTGATGGAGGGAATCAAATACCGTTGCCCTAGCCTGCATTCGCAACGATGTTTGCGGGCGCCGTGATGCCGCGCCCGGCTCGCTAATGCGTTATTGTTTTGCGCGCTCTTCAAGCATAACCACGGCCGGCAGTTTTTTGCCTTCCACGAACTCAAGGAACGCGCCGCCGCCGGTGGAAATATAAGAAATTTTGTCCGCTATGCCAAACAGGTCGATGGCGGCCAGGGTGTCGCCGCCGCCGGCGATGGAAAACGCGTCGCTGTCGGCAATGGCGTTGGCCACGATTTCGGTGCCTTTGCGAAAGTTAGGGAACTCGAACACGCCCACCGGGCCGTTCCACAAAATGGTCTTGGCTTTTTTCAGGATATCGGCCAGCTGCTGCGCGGACACATCGCCCAAATCCAGCACCTGCTCGTTGTCTTTGATCTCGCTGGCGGATTTCAGGGTGGCCGGCGCGGTTTCCGAGAATTCGGTGGCGACGCGGACATCGGTCGGGACCGGGATCTGGCAGGTCTGCAGCAGGCGCTTCGCTTCAGGAATCAAATCGGCTTCGTACAGGGATTTGCCCACGTTGTGGCCCTGGGCGGCGATAAAGGTATTGGCGATGCCGCCGCCGACAATCAGCTGATCGGCAATTTTGGACAGGGAGTCCAGCACGGTCAGTTTCGTCGACACCTTGGATCCGCCGACAATGGCCACCATCGGGCGCGCCGGGTTGCCAAGAGCCTTGCCCAGCGCTTCAAGTTCATTGGACAGCAGCGGGCCGGCGCAGGCGATAGGCGCGAATTTTCCCACGCCATGGGTAGAGGCCTGGGCGCGGTGCGCGGTGCCGAAGGCGTCCATGACATAGATATCGCACAGTGCGGCGTATTTTTTCGCCAGGGTTTCGTCGTCTTTCTTTTCGCCTTTGTTAAAGCGGACGTTTTCCAGCACCACCAGCTCGCCCGGCTTGATTTCCAGGCCATCCAGATAATCCTTGGCCAGACGTACCGGCGCGGACATATGTTCCTTCAGGTAATTCACTACCGGCAGCAAAGAAAACTCTTCGTTGTATTCGCCTTCGGTCGGACGACCAAGATGGGACGTCACCATGACGCTCGCGCCTTGTTTCAGGGCGGCTTCAATGGTGGGCAGGGACGCGCGGATGCGCGCGTCGGACGTGACTTTCCCGTCTTTAACCGGAACGTTCAGATCAGAACGGATAAGCACGCGTTTACCAGCCAGATCCAGATCGGTCATCTTAATTACAGCCATGGTGAACCCTCTTGTTGATTCTTGGAAAATTGCCTGAACGGCGGGAGGCGCATCGTCGCCCGCCGGCCGAGAAGCCGCTTACGGTCTGCGCCTGGCGGGAGAACCTCTCCATTGGCGCAGCCGTGTGTCTGTTTATTGTCTGCCCTTGTTTCATCACCGTTATTTTTTAACATACCGGCCTGGGGGAAACGTTGCGTCTCGTGCTCACGCGCCCCGTGGCAGGCCGCCGTCCGTCAGGACGGGCGAGGATAACGTTGAAATGCGGTCATGATTGTAGAGCATGTTATACAGTCAACTATACCACGAAATGCGTCCCATGCCGCTTTTTGCGATAATTCCGCGCCGGCCGGCGGCGGTCAAAATGAGCGCGCGGCCAGAAGCCACGCGGGTGATCACTGCCTGGGGCCCCGTGGTTGGCGGAGGCGGCGCTGATGAATAAAACCGCCGGCGCCACCGCCAACTGAAACGCTTCAGCTAGAATAATCAAAATTAGATAGCAGCGGAATAATTTTGCCAAATATGTGACGCAGATCCGTTTCCGCCGGTTAAAATGGTGTTTTTTTGTGCATTTGTCGGGGAAAAATTCAGATATTGACGATAAGGAATAACCACGTAATAATTGTTCGCGCAGTAGCCCGCACGGCGCTGTCGTAGGCGTTACCGTCATCCAACGCGTCCTTTGCCGAGAGGATCCCAGCAGGGAGTGTCTCGGGGTCACTAAAGGCGCTTTATCATGACATCATCCCCTTTTTTCGCATTCGTCCGCCTGTCTCGTACCGCTGTCTTGCCGGGGCATTCCCCCGCGATTACCCTGGCTCTGGCCTTTCCGGCGTTACTTGCCGTCACCGCCCCTTATTTCGCCCGATCGCCCGCGGTGCGTCATGATTCTATATTTGTTCCGGACAGTCGTGTTCAGTCCCTGGCCGCGCGGGCAACCCGCCATCACGCGGGGACGCGTTTGCGCCCCGGCCGTTCTCCGCCTCGCCATTTGCAGGGTGAGTCGGGAGGCGGTCAGACCATAAGCATACGATCACAATACAATACAGGAGCGACGAATGATGAAAATGACCGGCAACACTATCCTTATCACCGGCGGCACCAGCGGCATCGGCCGCGGGCTGGCCGATGCCTTCCACGACCTGGGCAATAAGGTCGTCGTCACGGGGCGCCGGCAGGCCCTGCTAGATGAAATCACGGCGGGCAGGCCCGGCATGGTCGGGATGTCCCTCGATCTTAACGATCCGGCCTCCTTGTCCCGCCTCGCCGGCGACGTGCGCGCGCGCTTTCCTGAGCTCAACGTGCTTATCGCCAACGCCGGTATCTCGCGGGCGGAGGACATGACCGCGGCCGGCTGGGATGTTTCCGACGCCCGGGACATCGTGGAAACCAATATCATGGGCGTGCTGCGCGTTACCGCCGCGTTTCTGCCGGTGCTGCAAGGGCGGCCGGACGCGGTCATCATGGCCACCAGTTCCAACCTAGCCTTCGTACCCCGCGCCGATTTCCCGACGTATTGCGCCAGCAAGGCCTTCCTGCACTCCTGGTTACAATCGCTGCGCCATCAGTTGCGCCATATTCCCATCGATGTGCTGGAACTGGCGCCGCCCTACGTACAGACCGGGCTCACGGGCGATCGGCAGGCTCGCGACCCGCGCGCGGTTCCGCTCGCGGCTTATGTAGCGGAGGTCATGCAATTGCTGGCCTCGGGGGATCACCCCGCAGGCGAAGTGCTGGTCGAGCGCGACAGGGCCCGGCGCTGGGCCGAGCGGGAGGGTCGCTACGACGCCACCTTTGCCGCCATGAACCCAGGCTGAAGACAGCGGGATAGCGGCGCGCCGGCGGGGGCTTAGCGCGCCCGCCGGCGCGCCAATAAAAAAGGCACCCGCAGGTGCCTTTAAGCGTCGTGGCGAGGAGGCCAGCAGGCTACGCCAACAGCGTGCGCGCCTTGTCCAGCACGTTTTCGGCGGTGAAGCCGAACAGGGTAAACAGCTCCTCCGCCGGCGCGGATTCGCCAAAGCTGGTCATGCCGACGACGGCACCGTTCAGGCCCACATACTTGTACCAGTAATCGGCAATGCCGGCCTCGATGGCCAGCCGCGCGCCCACCGCCTTCGGCAGCACCGCCTCACGGTACGCCGCGTCCTGCAGATCGAATACCTCCGGCGACGGCAGCGACACCACCCTCACCCGGCGGCCTTCGGCGCTTAGCGTTTCCCACGCCGACACGGCCAGCGACACTTCCGAACCGGTGGCGATAATCAGCAGCTCAGGCGTGCCGTCGCAGTGTTTCAGCACATAACCGCCGCGGGCGATATCGGCCAACTGCTGCGCGCTGCGCGGCTGCTGCGTCAGGTTCTGGCGCGAGAACACCAGGGTGCTCGGACCGGTGGCATGCTCCACCGCCTGCTGCCAGGCCACGGCGGATTCCACCTGATCGCACGGGCGCCAGGTGCGCATGTTCGGCGTCAGCCGCAGGCTCGCCAACTGCTCCACCGGCTGATGCGTCGGGCCATCTTCGCCCAGCCCGATGGAGTCATGGGTATACACGTAGATGGAGCGGATTTTCATCAGCGCCGCCATGCGCACCGCGTTGCGGGCATACTCCACGAACATCAGGAAGGTGGCGGTGTAGGGCACGAAGCCGCCGTGCACCGCGAGGCCGTTGGCGATCGCCGTCATGCCGAACTCGCGTACGCCGTAGTGAATATAATTACCCGCCTTATCGTCGCCCAGGGAGACGGATTTCGCCCAGAGCGTCAGGTTGCTCGGCGCCAGGTCGGCGGAACCGCCCAGCAGTTCCGGCAGATCCGGGCCAAAGGCGTCCAGGGCGTTCTGCGAGGCTTTACGGCTGGCGATATTGGCCGGGTTGGCCTGCAGTTTTTCGATATACGCCCGGCTCTTCGCCTGCCAGTCGGCGGGCAGGCGGCCTTCGGTGCGGCGGATGAATTCCGCCGCCAGCGCCGGGAAAGCGCTGCGGTAGGCGGCGAACTTATCGTTCCAGGCGGCTTCTTTGGCCGCGCCGGCTTCTTTGGCATCCCATTGGGCATAGATGTCCTGCGGGATCTCGAACGCCGGAGAGTTCCAGCCCAGTTGCACGCGCGTGGCGGCCACTTCCGCCTCGCCCAGCGGCGCGCCGTGCGCTTCATGGGAGCCGGCCTTGTTCGGCGAGCCAAAACCAATCACCGTCTTGCACATCAGCAGCGACGGCCGGTCGGTTACCGCGCGCGCCTCATCAATCGCCGCTTTCAACGCCGCGCTGTCGTGGCCGTCGACGCCGCGCACCACATGCCAGCCATAGGCTTCGAAACGCGAGGCGGTGTCGTCGCTGAACCAGCCTTCCACATGCCCGTCGATGGATATGCCGTTATCGTCGTAGAACGCCGTCAGCTTGCCGAGCTTCATGGTGCCGGCCAGCGAGCAGACCTCGTGGGAGATGCCTTCCATCATGCAGCCGTCGCCCATAAACACATAGGTATGGTGGTCGACGATGTCATGGCCCGGACGGTTAAACTGCGCCGCCAGGGTGCGCTCGGCTATCGCCATGCCCACCGCGTTGGCGATGCCTTGTCCCAGCGGCCCGGTGGTGGTCTCCACGCCGGCGGTGTAACCGTATTCCGGGTGGCCCGGGGTCTTGGAATGCAGCTGGCGGAAGTTCTTCAGCTCCTCGATGGGCAGGTTATAGCCGGTCAGGTGCAGCAGGCTGTAAAGCAGCATGGAGCCGTGACCGTTGGAGAGGATAAAGCGGTCGCGGTCGGCCCATTTGGGATTGGCGGGATTATGGTTGAGGTAGTCGCGCCACAGCACTTCGGCGATATCCGCCATGCCCATCGGGGCGCCGGGGTGGCCGGATTTGGCTTTTTGCACCGCGTCCATGCTTAACGCGCGGATGGCGTTAGCCAGCTCTTTTCGGGATGTCATGAATTACTCCGTTTCGGATTGAATAGTGTCTCGTTGCCCAAGCCATCATAAAATCAATCACTTAACTTCAGAGACTGTGAAAATATCGATAAATGTACCCTAAAAAGGTCATAATTGTATATGCAGGAATGCGCGATAAATAGGGGATAATCCCCTGATCGTACGGCACGACGATGCGATGGAAAAAACATCATCATTCATGCCGTAAAATCTGTTAACAGACTCACAATTTTTCTTAATATCTTATGGGAAAACAAAATAATGACCCTCTCTGTACTGCCCTGGGCCGGCTTAAGCATTATCGCCATCACGCTGCTGAGCGGTTGTGAAAATCTCGACCAGAACACCCTGATGCAATCGGGCGGCCAGGCGTTTGTGGCGGCCACCCTGAGCGATAGCCAGGTCAAGGCGCTGAGCGCCGAATCCTGCGCGCAAATGGACCAGAAGGCGCAAATCACCCCCGCCGGCAGCCCCTACGCCCAGCGCCTGGCGACCGTTGCCGCCGCGCTGGGGGATAATATCGCCGGCACCCCGGCCGATTATAAGGTTTACCTGACCAAGGACGTCAACGCCTGGGCCATGGCCAATGGCTGCATCCGCGTCTACAGCGGCCTGATGGATCTGATGACGGATAATGAAGTCGAGGCGGTGGTCGGCCATGAAATGGGCCACGTCGCGCTGGGGCACAGCCGCAAGGCCATGCAGCTGGCCTATGCCACCACCGCGGCGCGCACCGCCGCGGCCTCGGTGGGCGGCGTCACGGCGGCGTTATCGCAATCGCAGCTGGGCGAGCTTGGGCAGGCGTTGATCGGCGCGCAGTTTTCCCAGCGCCAGGAAAGCGAAGCGGACGACTATTCCTTTGATTTGCTGAAAAAACGTCATATCGACCCGCAGGGGCTGGTGACCAGCTTTGAAAAGCTGGCCAGCATGGAAAAGGGGCAAGGCGGCAGTATGTTTGATTCCCATCCGACGTCGCAGGCGCGGGCGCAGCATATCCGCGATCGCATCGCGGCGGGCAAATAAAGGGCGGGATGGCCGCCCGGTCCGGCGCACCCCGGGGAGGGCGCGCCCGTCAGCGCGGATTTACCGCGGTTTTTTGGCCGCCTGGATATAGAGCATTTCCAGCGCCAGCGTGGCCGCCGCCAGGGCGGTGATTTGCGAATGATCGTAGGCCGGCGCCACTTCCACCAGATCCATGCCGACGATATTCAGGGGCTGCAGGCCGCGCAGCAGCTTCAGCGCCCGATCGGTGCTCAGGCCGCCGATCACCGGCGTGCCGGTGCCGGGCGCGAACGCCGGATCCAGGCAGTCGATATCAAAGGTCAGGTAAACCGGCAAATCGCCGACAATCTGCATGACCTGGGCCAGGATATCGTCGACGCTGCGATCGTTGACCTGCCCCGCGTCCAGCACCGTAAAGCCGTTATCGCGATCGTATTCGGTACGGATGCCGATCTGCACCGACCGGGTGGGATCGATCAGGCCTTCGTTGGGCGCATGGTAGAACATGGTGCCGTGATCGAACTTGCTGCCGTTGCTGTAGGTATCGGTATGGGCGTCGAAATGCACCAGCGCCATTTTGCCGAAATGCTTATGATGCGCGCGCAGCAAAGGCAGCGTGACGTAATGATCGCCGCCAAACGAGAGCAGGCGTTTGCCCGCCGCCAGTAAACGCTCCGCGTGCTGCTGGAGCTTATCGCTCAGATCCTGCGCATCGCCGAAATCAAACACCACGTCGCCGCAGTCGACCACCTTTAAACGCTGGCGCACGTCGAAGTCCCACGGCCAGCGGCAGCCTTCCCAGGCCAGGTTGGTGGAAACCTGGCGGATCGCCGCCGGGCCGTGACGGCCGCCGGAGCGGCCCGAGGTGGCCATATCGAAGGGAATGCCGGTAATCACCCAATCGGCATCGGCGTCATAGGGGTTGAATTCCAACGGCAAACGCAAAAAGCCAAAGGCATTGGAAACCAGGGAATTATCGTATTGATGGCCCAGGGTGCTCATAGTCCGTCCTTTCTTATTCATCTTCCAGGTAAGTGTAGCCATACAGGCCGGCCTCGAACTCTTCGAGGAACTCCGCCTGCAGCGCGCCGTCCAGATCGGTCTCTTTCACCTGATCGCGGAAACGGGTCAACAGTACCGCCGGATCCAACTGCACATACTGCAGCATATCGGCTACTGAATCGCCTTCATCGGACTCATTAAGCTCCACGCTGCCGTCTTTAAACACAAAGACATCCACCGCGGCGGTGTCGCCGAACAGGTTATGCATATTGCCAAGGATTTCCTGATAGGCGCCGACCATGAAAAAGCCCAGCAGCGGCGGGTTATCCACATCGTACGGCGGCATCGGCATGGTGGTGGCGATGCCGTCGCCATCGATATAGTGATCGATGGTGCCGTCTGAGTCGCAGGTAATATCCAGCAGTACGGCGCGGCCTTCAGGCGGTTTATCCAGCCCCTCCAGCGGCAGCACCGGGAACAGCTGATCGATGCCCCAGGCGTCCGGCATCGACTGGAACAGCGAGAAGTTAACGTACAGCTTGTCGGCCATGCGCTCCTGCAGTTCATCGATAATCGGCCGGTGCGCGCGGTTGCTCGGATCGAGCTGCGTCTGGATCATGCGGCAAATATTCAGATAGAGCTGCTCGGCCCAGGCGCGCTGGCTCAAATCCAGCATGCCGTGGGTATATTGGGTATGGACGTCGTGCAGGTCCATCTGGCTGTCGTGCAGCCATTCGCGCAGCGAGCGGCGGTTTTGCGGTTCCTGCATTTCCTGCCAGGTCTGCCACATGCTTTCCAGCGGGCGCGGCGCGTCCTCGGCGGGCGGCAGCGGTTCGCTGAACTCGTTGCGCTCCACGCCGATAACGTTCGATACCAGCACCGTATGGTGGGCGGTGACGGCGCGGCCGGACTCGGTAATCACCGTCGGATGCGGCAGGTCATATTCGTTGCAGGCATCGCCGATACCCCAAATCACATTGTTGGCGTATTCGTTCAGGCCGTAGTTGGCCGAACAATCGGACTGAGAACGGGTGCCTTCGTAATCGACCCCCAGGCCGCCGCCGACATCAAAGCATTCGATATTCACGCCCAGGCGGTGCAGTTCCACATAAAAACGCGCCGATTCCCGTACGCCGGAGGCGATATCGCGGATATTGGACAATTGGGAACCCAAATGGAAATGCAGCAGTTGCAGGCTGTCGAGCCGTCCTTTGCTGCGCAGCAGTTCCACCAGTTGCAGCACCTGGACCGCCGCCAGCCCGAATTTGGATTTTTCGCCGCCGCTGGACTGCCACTTGCCCGAGCCCTGCGAGGCGAGACGGGCGCGCACGCCCAGGCGGGGCACCACGTTCAGGCGCTCGGCTTCTTCCAGCACCAGCTTGATTTCGGTAAGTTTTTCAATGACCAGGTAAACCTTATGGCCCAGCTTTTCGCCGATCAGCGCCAGGCGGATATATTCGCGGTCTTTATAGCCATTGCAGACAATCACGGTGCGCGTCATGCCGGCATGCGCCAGCACCGCCATCAGTTCCGCCTTGGAGCCGGCTTCCAGCCCCAGCGGCTCGCCGGAATTCACCAGGGATTCAATCACCCGGCGATGTTGGTTAACCTTGATGGGATAAACCAGGAAATAGTCGCCCCGATAGCCAAAGGATTCGCGGGCGCGCTTAAACGCCCCGTTAATGGAACGCAGGCGGTGTTGCAGGATCTGCGGAAAGCAGAACAGGGCCGGCAGCCGCTGCCCGTCATTCTGCCGTTCCTTCACCAGCTCCGCCAGGTCGACCCGCGCCTCGGGGAAATCGGGATCGGGGCAAACGCTGATATGGCCCAGCTCATTGACATCAAAATAATTATTGCCCCAATACGCGACATTGTAGGTACTCATCATTTTGCTGGCATCGCTGTCATTCATGGCTACCTCCTGCATGGAACGCAAGTTTTCATGGGGTGCGGACCGGTGGGACCCTTGGTGCTTATGATCATCAGACATGACGTAACTCTCTCCCGGGGTTCCAGTTGGCGTTCCCGTTCATCAATGTTGGAGCGTGGACACCACCGTCGGTGGCATAGTTGTTGTGCGTAAACCCGCAGCCCGCCAACGGCAATAAGCGCCGCCGGACGCAATCGGCATCCGGTACATCAGTACAGTAATTGTAAAACACCTTGATGAACTCCGTGAGACGGGGTGGTGGATCGCCCAAAAAATAGGGTCCGCATGAAAGACCGCATGGCCCGGGTCCGGTAATGAGCAACCGTCAACCGGCCCTGGAATCCTGGGAAGCGCCCGCATGTCGGCGGCCTGGCGGGCAACATCGGCCATAACAGAGCGGAAATGCTGGAAAAACAGGGTGCGCCGGACAAGCCGGGCGAGCGGAAGCGTGGTCGGGGTTGACCGGAAAATAACGAATCATTAACTGTGCCACCTCCCGCAAATGCCGGCCATTGGCGGCTTACGCCGGGCCGGGACAGATAAAAAGTTACCGGATGTAAATGAAAGACATTCACCTTACCGTTGCTTATGCGCGCGAATTTATACAGCCTGCCCCGCGAAAAAGCAAAATTTAAATCAGCCCCGGGCGCGATTACCGCACGATCGGGTGCCGCCGCGGCCTGCGCGGAGGCGCCAGGGCGAAAAAATCGCTGGTAATTCGCCAAGCGGGTGTCCTAGAATAGCCATCCAGAAGTTAATCCATCTAAACTGGATAGCTTACTTATACTATTACTTACTGTGAGTACTTACTGCTAACGACGTTATCCGCGGGACGTTGCAGGACGCGTAACGCCATCATCGGAAAATCGCTTTTCCCTTATGGCTGAATCCCAGCGCTACGCAGTCATTCCTAACCCGTATGTTAAGGTAAAGAGACCGATGGCTAAACACCTATTTACGTCCGAATCCGTTTCAGAAGGACATCCTGATAAAATCGCGGATCAGATTTCCGATGCCGTGCTTGACGCGATCCTGGCCCAGGATCCCAAGGCGCGCGTGGCCTGCGAAACATTTGTCAAAACCGGTATGGTGCTGGTTGGCGGTGAAATCACCACCAGCGCATGGGTGGATATAGAAGAACTGACGCGCAGCACCATTCGCGATATCGGCTATATCAATTCGGACATGGGTTTCGACGCCAATTCCTGCGCCGTGCTCAGCGCCATCGGCAAGCAATCGCCCGATATCAACCAGGGCGTGGATCGCAGCGACCCGCTCGAACAGGGCGCCGGCGACCAGGGGCTGATGTTCGGTTACGCCACCAACGAAACCGAAGTACTGATGCCGGCGCCGATCACCTACGCCCATCGCCTGGTGGCGCGCCAGTCCCAGGTGCGCAAAAGCGGCACCCTGCCCTGGCTGCGTCCGGATGCCAAAAGCCAGATCACCTTTGCGTATGACAACGATAAAATCGTCGGCATCGACGCGGTCGTGCTCTCTACCCAGCATTCAGAAGACGTCTCCCTGCGCGATTTGCAGGAAGCGGTCATGGAAGAGATCATCAAGCCGGTCCTGCCCGCCGAATGGCTGTCGTCCAGCACCAAATATTTTATCAACCCCACCGGCCGGTTTGTTATCGGCGGCCCCATGGGCGACTGCGGCCTGACCGGGCGTAAAATCATCGTCGACACCTACGGCGGCATGGCCCGTCACGGCGGCGGCGCGTTTTCGGGCAAAGATCCCTCCAAGGTCGACCGTTCCGCAGCCTACGCCGCCCGCTACGTGGCAAAAAATATCGTCGCCGCCGGCCTGGCCGATCGCTGTGAAATCCAGGTTTCCTACGCCATCGGCGTGGCGGAACCCACGTCCATCAGCATCGAAACCTTCGGCACCGGCAAAGTCTCCATCGAAAAACTGACCCAGCTGGTACGCGAGTTCTTCGACCTGCGTCCCCACGGCCTTATCACCATGCTGGATCTGCTGCAGCCGATTTATCGCGAAACGGCGGCCTATGGTCACTTCGGCCGCGAGCATTTCCCCTGGGAAAAAACCGATAAAGCCGCGCTGCTGCGCGATGCCGCCGGTTTATAAGCGGGATAAGATAAGTCGTACCGCCGGAGATTTCTTCGACTACACTACTTAACGGTGATCTGATGATCGCCGTTTTTTTTTAGCCTTTCTGAAAGCGATTACAGAACAATAAAATCAATTTTATCATCAAGTTAATTGGGATTAAATTTTCGATTTTTTTTTGCTACCGCTTCATTTTCAGCTATATGTTATATATCAACCGGACCGACGCGAAAGTTGTTTCTAAAACATCATTTTAGATTGATAAGCGGCATGGCCCTGGCTTTTAGTGCTGTTAATTCAGGATAAGTCTGTGTAAACGATTACATAGTTGTGATCTGGCGCACACTATATCCGCATACGTTTATTTAACATTCATAATTAATAATTGTGTAGTTTTAGGGAGGTACTATGAGTACTGCCAATGTGAGTACTGCCAAACCCCGGTCAGGCAGATCTCATGCCCGCATCACCTTTTTCGTCTGCTTTATGGCGGCGCTTGCCGGGCTGCTGTTCGGCCTGGATATCGGCGTTATTGCCGGGGCATTGCCGTTCCTGTCCGATGAGCTGCAAATTACCGCGCATCAGCAGGAATGGGTGGTCAGTTCCATGATGTTCGGCGCCGCGGTCGGCGCGGTAGGTTCGGGCTGGCTGTCAGCCAAGCTCGGGCGTAAATACAGTTTGCTGATCGGCGCGTTATTATTCGTCATCGGCTCGTTATGCTCGGCGTTTTCCCCCAATGTCGAACTGCTGGTGGTTGCCAGGATCATCCTGGGGCTGGCCGTCGGCGTCGCTTCTTATACCGCCCCTTTATATCTGTCGGAAATTGCGCCGGAAAAAATTCGCGGCAGCATGATTTCCATGTACCAGTTGATGATCACCATCGGCATCCTGGCGGCTTACCTGTCGGATACCGCGTTCAGCTATAGCGGTTCCTGGCGCTGGATGCTGGGCATCATCACCATCCCGGCGGTCTTGTTGTTTATCGGCGTATTGTTCCTGCCCGGCAGCCCGCGCTGGCTGGCGGCGAAAGGCCGCTACATCGAGGCGCAGAAGGTGCTGAACATGCTGCGCGACACGTCCGAGCAGGCCAAGAAAGAGCTGGAAGAGATTCGCGAAAGCCTGAAGGTAAAACAAAGCGGCTGGGCGCTGTTTACCAATAACGGCAATTTCCGCCGTGTGGTGTATCTCGGCATTCTGCTGCAGGTGATGCAGCAGTTCACCGGGATGAACGTCATCATGTACTACGCGCCGAAGATCTTCGGCATCGCCGGTTTCTCCAGCACCACGGATCAAATGTGGGGCACGGTGATAGTCGGCCTGGTCAACGTTCTGGCCACCTTTATCGCCATCGGCCTGGTTGACCGCTGGGGCCGCAAGCCGACCCTCAAGCTGGGCTTCCTGGTGATGGCGGTGGGTATGGGCGTATTGGGCGCGTTGCTGCATATCGGCGTTGAAACCGACTTCCGCAAATACTTCGCCATCATTATGCTGATGATGTTTATCGTGGGTTTTGCGATGAGCGCCGGTCCGCTGATTTGGGTACTGTGTTCCGAAATCCAGCCGCTGAAGGGCCGGGATTTTGGTATAACCGTTTCCACGGCCACCAACTGGATCGCCAATATGATCGTCGGCGCCACCTTCCTGACCATGCTTGATGTACTGGGGAACGCCAATACGTTCTGGGTTTACGGCGGGCTGAACGTGCTGTTTATTCTCCTGACATTCTGGCTGATTCCGGAAACCAAGAATATTTCGCTGGAACATATCGAGCGCAACCTGATGACCGGCAAACGCCTGCGCGAAATCGGCGATAAATAATCGTCGGTTCGTCCAGCCGGTGAACGAGCCGGCTGGCGGCGGCGGAGCGGCGCAAGCCGCCCCGGCGCCGGCGGCAATCCGCCATACCTCCGCGCCGTGCCCGGCTTTCCCGCGGCATGGCGCCAGCGTCCATCCCGGCTAAACCCAGCCTTTCCCAACCTATTGCGTCGCTTGCATCTGTTAACCGCGCCGGTTAATCTTGCCGTTATGAAACCGAACCGCATCCCCATCGCCCTTCACCAGGCCGTTATGTCATGTCTGCGTGCCAAGCTGCGCCAGGCAGGGGACTATTTCAACACCACCTTCCCGGAGCCGCTGTTGAATTACCAGCAGCGCGGCACCTCGGCGGGCACCGCGTGGCTGGATAAATGGGAAATCCGGCTCAACCCGGTATTGCTGCTGGCCAACCAGGACAGCTTTATCGACGAGGTGATTCCCCACGAGCTCGCCCATCTGCTGGTGTTTCGCCAGTTCGGCCGCGTGGCGCCCCACGGCAGCGAGTGGCGCTGGATGATGGCAAGCGTGCTGCATACCGAGCCCCGCCGCACCCACGGTTTCGACCTGGCGACGGTGCGCACCAATACCTACCGCTACCAGTGCGGATGCCAGCGCCACGAACTGACGGTGCGCCGCCATAACCGCATCGTACGCGGCGAGTCGGTGTACCGCTGCCGCCAATGCGGCGCTGTGCTGCGCTTTGCCGGCGATAACGATGCCGAAAACGTGATGGAATAACAGCGGCGCCGGGCTCAGCCGGCGCTAAAGAACCCCTCCAGCTCGCGGGCCACCGCTTCAGGCTGCTCTTCCGGCAGGAAATGCCCGCAGTGGGGCACCACCACCCCTTGCACATTATCGGCAAAGGCCCGCAGGGGGGCGGCCATATCGATGATGGACCCCTGATCGGCGCTCAGCGCCAGTACCGGCATCGCCAGCCCGCCGTTCCCGCTCAGGCGCCGGTTCTGCGCCGCGGACAGCGCCGCCTCCCGGTAATAGGCCAGGCCGGCGCGCAGCCCGCCGTCTTGCTTAAAGGCGCGCAGGTACTCATCGATATCCGCATCGGTGAAAGACTGTGGATTGGCGGTCTTGCGCCGCAAGAACCAGTCCAGGTATTCCCGCTCGCGTCCGGCAATCAGAACTTCCGGCAGGTCCGCAATGGCGTGAAAAGCAAAATGCCAGGTGCGCCAGGCCCGGTCCGGCGCCGTGGGCAGCGCGTCGGGCAGGGTGATGCCCGGGATGCCGGCATCAAGCAGCGCCAGACGCCGCACCTCGTCGCCAAACATCAGCGCGTAGGGATAAGCCACCCAGGCGCCGATATCGTGGCCGGCCAGGAAATAGCGCCGGATACCCAGCTGGCGCAGCAAGCCATGCACGGCGTTCGCCAGGCTTTCAGTGTCATAGCCGGCCTGCGGGCGATCCGAATCCCCCTGCCCCGGCAGGTCCGGGACAATCACGCGATAGCCCCGCGCCAGCAGCGGCATGACTTTTCGCCAGGCGTACCCGCTTTCGGGAAACCCCGCCAACAGCACCGCCACGGGGCGCGGATCGGCGGCGGACGTTTCCGCGCGCGTCTTCACCGCGTCGCCGCCCGTGCCCTCGGGCAATGCTGTATCGCTCGTATCCCCGCCGGCGCTATGGCCGTTATCGACATAGTGGATCCTTACCCCCGCCACGGTGGCGAAGCGATGGACAAATCCGGCCAGATCCGCGTCCGGGCGCGACGCGGCGACGGCCGCCGCTATCCTGAAGCCAGGTTTCAGGGACGGTGATGGTATAGAGTCAGTCATAACATCTTCCTATAGGGTTGCAGGCAGGCCCCCAATATAGGAAACGATCATTTCCAAATCAAGTGATATCGATTGGCAGCGGCGCGGAAAACCGCGCCGGCAGGATTTTTTTTGCCGCTTCGATTTGCCTGCAACCCCGGGATTGGTTAACCTGCGTTTTTCCTTTTAATGAATCCGAAGATGCAACACAGAATTGTTTGGTTCCTTTGTTTTTCCCTGTTGCCGATCGCCGGCGGCGTCCTGGCGCAAAACATCAATAACTTCAGCCAGGCGAAAGCGGCGGCGGTAAAAATCAACCAGGATGCGCCGGGTTCCTTTTATTGCGGCTGCAAAATCGACTGGCAGGGAAAAAAGGGCACCCCGGATCTGGCATCATGCGGTTACCAGGTGCGCAAAAGCGCCCTGCGCGCCAACCGGATCGAATGGGAACACGTGGTGCCGGCCTGGGAATTCGGCCATCAGCACAGGTGCTGGCAGGAAGGCGGGCGCAAAAACTGCGCCAAAGATGCTGACTATCGGCAAATGGAAAACGACCTGCACAACCTGCAGCCGGCGATAGGCGAAGTCAACGGCGATCGGGGCAATTTCCAGTACAGCCAATGGCGCGGCGGCGAGGGACAGTACGGCCAGTGCGCCATGAAAATCGATTTCAAGAATAAACAGGCCGAACCGCCGGCGCGTGCGCGCGGCGCCATTGCGCGCACCTATTTTTATATGCGCGACCGTTATCATCTGAATATCTCGCGCCAGCAAACCCAGCTGTTCGAGGTCTGGGATCGGCAATATCCCGTCACCGCCTGGGAATGCGAACGCAACCGGCGCATCGAAAAGGTACAGGGCAACGCCAATCCCTATATTCAGCGGGCTTGCCAGTCGTAACACTGCTGCCTACTATGTGATGACGCGCGCCGCGCACCAACCAGGACGAAAACGATACCAGCATGCGAATACCGCGTATTTACCATCCCGGGCCGCTCCCGGCCAAGGGCACCGTGGCGCTCGATGAAGACGCCGCGCACCACCTGACGCGCGTACTGCGCATGTCCGAAGGACAATTACTGCATCTGTTCGACGGCAGCAATCATATCTTCGAAGCGGAGATTGCCGCGGCGGGCAAGAAAAACGTCACGGCCACCATCATCGCCTCTCGTCCGGCCAATTTCGAGTCCCCGTTGCAACTGCATTTAGGACAAGTCATGTCCCGGGGCGAGAAGATGGAATTTACCATCCAAAAATCCATCGAACTCGGCGTCAATGTGATTACGCCATTGTTTTCCGAGCGCTGCGGGGTCAAGCTGGATGACGACCGCATGGCGAAAAAAATCCAGCAATGGCGGAAAATCGCCATCGGCGCCTGCGAGCAGTGCGGCCGTAACAGTCTGCCGCTGATCCGGGAAGCCATGGACCTGGAGGCGTGGTGCGCCGAGCGGGATGAAGGATTAAAACTCAACCTGCACCCGCGCGCCGCGCACAGTATTAATACGCTGCCGCTGCCGGTCGATAAGGTACGGCTGCTGATTGGCCCGGAGGGCGGCCTGTCCCCGGAAGAAATAGCCATGACCTCACGCCATGGATTTACCGAAATCCAGCTGGGGCCCCGTGTTTTGCGCACAGAAACCACAGCGCTCACCGTCATTACCGCACTGCAGGTGCGTTTCGGCGATCTGGGGTAAAGGAGAAACCAATGTTAAAGCTCGGCATCGTGATGGATCCCATATCCTCCATCAATATCAAGAAAGACACCAGTTTCGCCATGCTGCTCGAAGCGCAACGCCGCGGCTGGCAGATCCATTACATGGAAATGAGCTCGCTGTACCTGCGCGGCGGCGAGGCGCGCGCCACCACCCGCCTGCTGGCGGTAAAACAGGATTATGACCAATGGTATAGTTTCCACGGCGAGCAGGATATCGAGCTTGGCGATCTCGACGTGATCCTGATGCGTAAAGATCCGCCGTTCGATACCGAATTCATTTACGCCACTTATATACTTGAACGGGCGGAAGATAAAGGCGCGCTTATCGTCAACAAACCGCGCAGCCTGCGCGATTGCAACGAAAAGCTGTTTACCGCCTGGTTCGCCCACCATACGCCGGATACCCTGGTCAGCCGCCGCGACGATCATATCCGCGCGTTCTGGCAGGAACACGGCGACATCATCCTCAAACCGCTGGACGGCATGGGCGGCACCTCGATATTCCGGGTAAAAAAAGAAGACCCCAACCTGTCGGTCATCATTGAAACCCTGACCGGCTACGGCCAGCACTTTTGCATGGCGCAAAACTTCCTGCCGGAAATCAAGGACGGCGACAAGCGGGTGCTGGTCGTGGACGGCGAACCGGTGCCCTATTGCCTGGCGCGCATTCCCAAAACGGGTGAAACGCGCGGCAACCTGGCTGCCGGCGGACGCGGCGAGGCGCGGCCGTTGACGGAAAGCGATTGGAAAATCGCCCGCGACGTCGGCCCGATCCTGAAAGAAAAGGGGCTGATTTTTGTCGGCCTGGATATTATCGGCGATAAGCTGACGGAGATTAACGTCACCAGTCCGACCTGCGTGCGCGAAATCGAAGCCGCGTTCCCGATTTCCATTACCGGTATGCTGATGGACGCCATCGAAAAACGCCTGGGCAAAAACTGATTTTATGCCGGCTGCGGGCGGATTTCGCTTGCGGCCAGTGACTTATCCCTGATTTAGCCGCATACTGCTGTTCGACTATTTATTAAACTACTCACCCTAAAAAGACAGAATGAATTTACAGCATCACTTTCTTATCGCCATGCCCTCTTTGCAAGACCCTATGTTCAAACGCGCGGTGATCTATATCTGCGAGCATAACGACGACGGGGCCATGGGACTCGTCATTAATAAACCCGTCGAGCAGTTCACCGTCGAGAGCGTGCTGCACAAACTCAAGATCATGCCGGCCGAGCGCGATCCGGCGATCCGCCTGGATAAACCGGTGTTTGCCGGCGGCCCGCTGGCGGACGATCGCGGGTTTATCCTGCATACCCCCTGCGAGGGATTCGGCTCCAGCATCGGCATCTCCGCTGAAACCATGATTACCACGTCCAAGGATGTGCTGGAAACCCTCGGCACCGCGCAGCAGCCGCAGGATGTGCTGGTGGCGCTGGGCTACGCCGGCTGGGACAAGGGGCAGCTGGAGCAGGAATTATTGGAAAACGCCTGGCTGACCATCCCGGCCGACAGCGATATCCTGTTTCGCACGCCCATCGCGTCGCGCTGGCGCGATGCGGCCAGGAAGCTGGGTATCGATATTCATAATATCGCCAACGAAGCGGGCCACGCCTGATGACCAACCGGACCATGATGGCTTTTGATTTCGGCACCAAAAGCATTGGCGTTGCCATTGGCCAGGAAGTCACCTGCACCGCCCGTCCCCTGGCGGCGTTTAAGGCCCAGGATGGCGTTCCCGACTGGCTGGCGGTGGAAAAACTCCTGCGTGAATGGCAGCCGGACGTGATTGTGGTGGGACTGCCGCTGAATATGGACGGCACCGAGCAGCCGCTGACGCTTAAGGCGCGTAAGTTCGCCAACCGGTTGCATGGCCGTTTTGGTTTTGAGGTGGTGCTGCACGATGAGCGCCTGAGTACCGTGGAAGCACGCGCCGACCTGTTCGAGCGCGGCGGCTACCGCGCGTTGAACAAGGGCCGGGTCGACGCCGGATCGGCGGTGGTGATCCTGGAAAGCTGGTTTGAACAGCTGCTGGCCGTGCGCCACCCCCATGCCAGGTAAGGGATTTCCGGTAATGCCTGCCGGGTAATCCGGTCAGCAACGTCGCTCACTCCAGATAAAAAACCGGCCGCAGCTCACGGCTTACCGGGCTGTTGTCCGCATTGGCCGGCATCACGTCGGTCATATGGCGCCACCAGCGCTGGCACACCCCGGTGGCGGCCACTTCGTTCCACCGCTGCTCGGACTCCATTTCCACATACGCAAACAGCAAATGGCGCTCCTCGTCCATGAAAATGCTGTAGTGGTGGGCGCCGTGGGCTTTAAGGGTGTATTCCAATTCCGGCCAGATCGGGTTATGACGCCGCCGGTACTCCTCGTGGGCGTCGGGATTGACCTGCATGACAAAGGCCTTTCTGATCATAATCAATGCTCTTATCAATAATGAGGGTGAACCGGCGCGGGCGCGGCACGCCGAATCCCGGGCGCGTGAACATCCGCCGCGCCGGTACCGGCGCCTTACTCTACATCCAGCGCCGACGCCATCGGCGTCACGCCGAAACGCTGCCCCAGGGCGATCAGCTCGTCGCGGCTGATGGTCTGCTTTTTGCCGCCCATGGCGCGCACCTTGACCATGATTTCGGCCGATTTTTCCGCGGTGTCAATCAGGCCAAAGGCGTCGTCCAGGGTCGGCCCGGTGGCAAAAATGCCGTGGAACGGCCACAGTACCAGCGAATGGGAACGCATCTGCGCCGAGGTGGCGTTGCCGATGCCGTCGGTACCGGGCACCATCCAGGGCACGATGCCCACGCCGTCAGGGAACACCACCAGGCATTCGGTGCTGCCTTCCCACAGTTCGCGGGTAAAATGCGCGCTGTCCAGCTTCAGCACAAAACTCAGAGCAATCAGGTTGGTGGCATGACAGTGCATAATCACCCGGCCGCTGCCCTGCGTCACTTCCCGGCGCACCACATGCGACTGGAAATGGGACGCCAGTTCCGACGTCGGCAGGCCGCCGGCGGTCAGGCCCCACAGAATGCTGTAGCCGTTGCCCGCGGCGTTTACCTGCAACAGCACCAGGTTATCCGACGGCGATAGCTGGACATTGCGGAAAAACTTACCTGAACCGGTGACCAGAAAATAGGTATTGGCCAGCTCCGGCACCGGCTCGGTCAGCGTTTCGGTGCGCGGCCGGGGCGTGAATTCCCCACGGTACGGCGCCACGTCTTCGGGGGTCAGGCGCAGGCTAACGTTGCCGCCATTACGTTCATCCCAGCCTTTAAGCCACATGTCGGTGGTGGCTTTGACCATTCCCTGTACAAACCAGGAAGTCAGTATTGTTTGCATAGCGTCTTATCCTTTGCGTGTTGTTAACGTTGCGCGTTCATATTCACGCACCGTCTGCAGCCAATCGCCGCCTACCGGCACATTGTGCAATTGGCAATATTTGTCCCATACCGCCTGCCAGGGCAGCGATTTTTGCTCTTCCAGCAGCGCCAGGCGCGCCGTATAGTCGCCCTGCTGCTCAAGCCGGCGCAGTTCCCCGGTCGGCTCCAGCAGCGCCCGCAGCAGCGCTTTTTTCATATTGCGGGTGCCGATGACCCACGCGGCGATGCGGTTGATGGAGGCATCGAAGAAATCCAGGCCGATATGCACGCGGTTAAACAGTTTCTGGCGCACGATTTCCGTGGCGATGGCCTGGGTTTCGTCGTCCAGCAGCACCACATGATCGCTATCCCAGCGTACCGGGCGGCTCACGTGCAGCAGCAGGCGCGGCACAAACAGGATGGCGCTGGAAATCTTATCGGAAATCACTTCGGTGGGATGAAAATGCCCGGCGTCGAGGCACAGGGCGGTACCGCGGCTGGTGGCATACCCCAGATAAAATTCACTGGAGCCGACGGTATAGCTTTCCGCGCCGATGCCGAATAATTTACTTTCCACCGCGTCGATATGGTGATTGCGGTCCAGCTTTTCCGCCATCACGGCATCCAGCGCCTCCAGCAGCCGCTGACGGGGCGCCAGGCGATCGATGGTCAGGTCCTTCATGCCGTCCGGGATCCAGATATTCATCACCGACGGCGTGCCCAGTTCACGGCCGAAATAGGCCGAGACGCGGCGGCTGGCCTGGCAATGTTCAATCCAGAACTGGCGGATGCCGTCGTCGGCGTGGGACAGGGTAAACCCGTCGGCGCTCAGCGGATGGGAAAAACAGGTGGGGTTGAAATCCAGTCCCAGATGATGCTCCCGCGCCCAGCTGACCCAGCGGGAAAAATGCTTCGGCTCGATTTCATTGCGCTCCACCTTGCCTTCGGCCTCCAGATAGATGGCGTGCAGGTTCAGGCGTTTTGGTCCCGGGATCAGGCTGAACGCCTGCTCCAGGTCGGCGCGCAGCTCCTGAGCGTTATGCGCTTTGCCGGGATAGTTGCCGGTGGCCTGGATGCCGCCGGTGAGCGCGCCGCCCGTGTTTTCAAACCCGGCCACGTCATCGCCCTGCCAGCAATGCATGGATACCGGCAGGGTATCGAGTAATTCGAGCGCGCCCTCCACATTGACATTGATATCCGCAAACCGCTGTTTGGCCAGGAGCCAGGCTTGTTCAATGGATTGACTCATAATAAAATTTCCTCTTTCAGGTGGCAGAGCGCCAAAAAACGTTGCCAGTGCGTGGCGAAATCGGGATCGGGATTAGGGGTGTAATGGCGTAATGGGAAATTGGCTTCCACCACGCCGCGCCAGTGGGCGACGTCGGCCACCTCCCCCAGCGCCATCAGCTGGCAACCAATATTGCCCAGCGTCGAGGCCTCCACCGGCCCGGCGGTCACCGGTATCCGGCAATTGTCGGCGCAAAGCTGGTTAAGCAAAGGGTTCAGGCTGCCGCCGCCGACGATATGCAGCCGGCTTAGCGGGACGCCGCGAAGCCGGCCCAGTTCAAGCAGTACCTGGCGGTATAACAGGGCCAGGCTGTCGAAAATACAGCGCGCAAGCGCGGCGGCATCCTCCGGCGCCGGCTGTTGCTGTTCCCGGCAGGCCTGGCGAATGGCCTCCACCATTGACGGGGGATTAACAAATCGTTCATCGTTGGGATTAATAAGGCTCCGGCAGGCCGGCCGGGCCGCGGCGGCGGCCAGCAAAGCCTCCAGGTCCGTTATCGCCAGCTCGCTGCACACCCGCTGCAACAGCCATAATCCCATAATGTTTTTCAGAACCCGGTAGCGCCCGTTGACGCCGCCTTCGTTGGTGATATTCATCGCCAGCGCACGGTCGTCGTTAAAGGGACGATCGCTGTCGATACCCATCAGCGACCAGGTACCGGAGCTGAGATAAGCGCAGTTATCGCCATGCAGCGGGGCCGCCACCACGGCGCTGGCGGTATCATGGGACGCCACGGCGATAACCGGCACCGCCTGGCCGCCCGAGCTGATCCAGTGTCCGGGCGTATTGCCGGGCGGCGTAGGCGTGCCCAGCCAACGCCGGGGAATCGCGAGGTAATCGAGCAGGGACGGATCCCAGTCCCCGGTGGCAAGGTTAAGCAATTGGGTCGTGCTGGCGTTGGTGTATTCCCAGTTCAGCGCGCCGGTAAGGCGAAAGTAAAAATAATCCGGGATCATCAAAAGATGCGCCACCTGATCGAGGCCGGCGGGGTGCTGTTGGCGCCAGGCTTTCAGTTGGTACAGGGTGTTGAAGGACAAGAACTGAATGCCGGTGAGCCGGTAAATATGCTCACGCCCCAGTTCATCCAGCACCGCGGGCATAATGCCGTCGGTGCGGTGATCGCGATACGATACCGGGCAGCTTACCCGTTCGCCCTGCGCGTTCAGCAGCACGTAATCCACCCCCCAGGTATCGATACCGATACTGTCGATAACGGTGCCGGCGCTATCCAACGCGGCCAGGCCAAACAGGATTTCCCGTTCCAACTGGTCCAGGTCCCAGCAATCGTGCCCGTCGACTGAAATAAAGGTATTGGGGAAACGGTGAATTTGCTTAAGCGTGACGTTTTGCGTGGCTGAATGCCATTGAGCCAGCATGACCCGTCCACTGGACGCACCGAGGTCGACAGCTACGCTATTTCGTACGGCCATAGTGAATATTCCTCTTTCATTCTATGACCGGCAGTGTATTCACAATAATGACGGGCCACCTTCCGGTGAATGCCAACATGGAAGTGCCGGTGGCAGAATAGTAAAGATGAACGTGAAACCGATCACAAAAATAGCATTACCTCAATAACGCACTATTTACGCGGGCAATGAAGGGCATTATTCCCCAGCGCCTGTGATCTCAGCCGCAATTTTGAATATTCACCCGGCCAATCTTTAAAAAATAACCTGAATGTCAGCGATGGCGGTCATTTATTCAAGGTGAAGCCATGGCCAGTCGCCATACTATAAGTACCGAATAACGGTGAGGTGCTGAAGATGACGCTACTTTGCGGTGATGATTTTTTTATTTCCAAAGACGCGACGGTCACCATTGAGCCGCGCGTGCCCCAGGCCGCCTTCCCTGAGCATTATCACGATTTTTGGGAAATAGTGCTGGTGGAGAAAGGCTCGGGTATCCACGTGTTTAACGATCAGCCCTATGTGTTGAATAGCGGCACCGTCTGTTTTATCCGCGCGGACGATCATCATTTATTTGAGAATGTCGATGAGCTGATAATGACCAATGTGCTTTATCGTTCACCGCAGGGCTTCCGGTTTTTAACCGACATCAGCCGCTTCCTGCCGGCCCAGAACCTGCCGGACAGCCAGGTTAACTGGCAGATTAACCATGCGGGCATGCAACAGGCCAAACAGTTTATCCAAACGCTTGCCGAGCTGACGACGGATACGTCGCCCGAAGGCATCGCGGCCAGCGAAGGGCAATTTTTGCAGCTCTTGATTATGCTGCGCCATGGCTGTTTCCAAAGCCAGGGCGAGGGCGATCGCGAGCGGCGCCTGCGCGACCTGCTGCGCTGGCTGCAGCATAATTTCTGCAACGACATCGATTGGATGGCGCTGGCCGAGCAGTTTTCACTGCCGCTGCGTACGCTGCATCGCCAGTTAAAACAGCAGACCGGCATGACGCCGCAGCGTTATCTTAACCGGCTGCGTTTGCTGGAAGCGCGCAAGCGCCTGCTGGAGAGCGACAAAACCATTACCGAAATAGCCCACGCCTGCGGTTTCAGCGACAGCAATCATTTTTCCACCCAGTTCCGGCGCGAATTTTCCCACTCGCCCAAAATGTTGCGTAACGGTGAACACTGAACGCCGGTAGCCGGCGGAAAAATATGACAATTGTCGCCAGTCTCAAGTTTTTAGGTAACCCGTTATGCCATGATCCCTCTCTTGCCCAGGCGTTGAGGGGGTCTGATGGTGTCTAACCTGAAGCTGAGTACCACCGACTATTTCCTGTCGGACAAAAATGCGATTACGGTGGCGGATCGTCATCCGCAGCCGATATTCCCCACGCATTACCATGATTTTGACGAGTTGGTGATTGTTTGGCGCGGCAATGGCCTGCATATCCTCAATGATGTGCCCTATGCCATTACCTGCGGCGATCTGTTTTACGTCAATGCCCGCGATCGCCATAGCTATGAGTCGGTCAATGAGCTGGAGCTGGATAATATACTGTATTGCCGCGGCCGGCTGACCCTATCCACGGATTGGAACGCCTTGCTGCCGGGCGAGGAAGCGACGCAGGAACAACGCTACTGGCGACTTAGCACCCCCGGCATGTCGGTATTGCGCCGCGAGGTGGACGCGCTGGCGCGGGAATGCATGAAAACCGATCCGCTGTCCGTCCTGCTGAGCGAAGCATTATTCCTGCAGGTGGCGCTGCTGTTGAAGCGGTTTCGCCACGCCCCCGACAGTCCGTTGCTTTCCGACGCCGAACAGCTGGACTTGCTGCTGATGGCGCTGCGGGTCAGCATCGAACAGCCTTTCAGGCTGGACGACTTTTGCCACCGGCACCAGCTTAACGCCCGTAGCCTGAAGACGGTGTTCAAGCAGCAGACCGGCATCGGGGTGAATCAGTATTTACGGCAATTAAGACTGTGCAAAGCCATGGATTTGCTGCGCCATGGACAACAGACCATCGGCGAGGTGGCGTCACGCTGTGGTTTCGACGACAGCAATTATTTTTCCGTGGTGTTCAATCAGTCTTTTGGCGTCTCGCCACGGGAATATCGCCAGCGGTTCCAGAAAAACCAGGACGGCAAAAAGCCTTTTAGCGCGGTAAACCCACCCTCTATTGCTTTGAAGTGAAGTACCACACCGCCAGCGCGATCAAAATAAAAATCCAGGTGACTTTTCTCATTTTTTTTCCGTGATTTGCCGTAGTTTGGCGCTTATTTCAGGCCATACCTGTCATGCGCGCTGGTTTTTTGCGATATTATACTACCACCCCGCTTTTGCAATGGTTATACCCGCGCCGCCCTAAGCCCATCACATATTTTACTGGTAGAGATATTTGCCCGAGGTCATGCGCCGGTAGCTTTGTTCAAACGTCTGCATGCCCTGTGCGTTGCCGGTCTGCAGCAAGCCCGGCAGCAAATGGGTTTTGCCGTCGCGAATAAGATTGCGCACGGCGGGCGTGGCAATCATCAGCTCGAACAGCCCCATGCGCCCGCCCTGCTCCCGGGGAACCAGCTTTTGCGCCATGATGCCAAGCAGGCCGGCGGCCAATAGGCCACGGGCAAAGGCGCGCTCATTGGCGGGAAAGACATCCAGGAGCCGGTCCACCGCCTGAGCGGCGTGGCGGGCATGCAGCGTCGCCAGGACCAGATGACCGGTTTCGGCGGCGCGCAGGGCCAGCCGGATATCCGCCTCGTCGCGCAGTTCCCCCAGCAGGATCACATCCGGGTCTGCGCGCATGGCGGCCCGCAGCCCGGCATTGAAATCCTGGCAATGGCCGCCGATTTCCCGCTGTTGGATCAGGCTGCGCCCGGCGGCATGGATATACTCGATGGGATCTTCCAGGGTAATAATATGGACCTGACGCTGCAGGTTAACATAGTCCACCATGGCCGCCAGGGAGCTTGATTTGCCGCTGCCGGTGGCGCCGGTGACCAGCAGCAGCCCCTGCGGCTGCTTTAGCAGCCCCTTGACCACGGGTGGGATGCCCAGCTCCGCCAGCGACGGGCTTTGCGTCGGTATCAGGCGAAAGGTGGCCGACGTCCCGGTGCGCTGGCGAAAAAAGTGGCAGCGCAGCCGCTGGCGGCTGGAGAGCGTGGCCGCGCAGTCGGCCTGCCCATCGCGCGCCAGCTGCCCGCGCCCGCGTTCATCCAGCAAGCGGTCGCCGCAGGCGATGACCCAGTCTTCCCGTACCGGCGGCAGCTGGTCCAGACAACACAAACCGCCGTCGATACGCACGATCGGCGCCTGGCCGGGACAAAGGTGCAGATCGGACGCATTATGCTTTACACTAAGGGCCACCAGTTCATCAATATCCATATGACCTCCTGAAACCATGAGTACTATCGAGCAGAATCTACAGCAGGTAACAGAACGAATCTCGGCGACCGCGCGTCAGTGCGGCCGCGATCCGCAAGAAATTACCCTGCTCGCCGTAAGTAAAACCAAACCTGTGACGGCTATCGAAGAAGCCATCCGGGCGGGGCAAACCGCCTTTGGCGAAAATTATGTCCAGGAAGGCCTGGAGAAAATCAGCTACTTCCGGCAAAAAGCCGTTACCCCGCCGTTGAGCTGGCACTTTATCGGTCCGCTACAGTCGAATAAAAGCCGGCTGGTGGCGGAGCATTTTGACTGGCTGCATACCCTGGATCGCCTGCAGCTGGCGCAACGCCTGAACAACCAGCGTCCCCCGGCGCTGGCGCCGCTCAATGTGCTGATTCAAATCAACATCAGCGGTGAAGAGAGCAAGTCGGGCATTGCGCCGCATCTCATGGCGGATCTGGCCGCCCAGGTGGCGGAGCTGCCCAGGCTGAGGCTGCGGGGCCTGATGGCCATTCCCGCCCCGCAGGCGGATTATCAGCGCCAGTTGGCGGTTTTTCAGCAAATGGCGGCGCTATTTGCGGATTTGCGCCGCAGCCATCCCGGCGCCGATACGCTGTCGCTGGGAATGACCGACGATATGCCCGCGGCCATCGTCGCCGGCAGTACCCTGGTGCGTATCGGCACCGCGATTTTCGGCGCCAGGGACTATCGCGCACCGATGGCATAACCCATTACCATGAGGAATAGCATGCAACAGCGTAAAATTACCTTTATCGGCGCGGGCAACATGGCCCAGGCCATTATCGCCGGCCTGGTCGCCACCGGTTACCCGGCGGGTTTGATCACCGTCTGCGCGCCGTCGCAGGCCAATCGCCAACGGCTTGCCGCGCGCCTGGGGGTGAATGAAAGCGCCGATAACCTGGCGGGCGCCAGGGAGGCGGAAGTGGTGGTGCTGGCGGTGAAACCCCAGCTGATGGCCGAGGTTTGCGCGCAGCTGCGCCAGGGAATGGATTTTTCCGGCAAACTGGTGCTTTCCATCGCGGCCGGTGTTAACGTTAGCCGGTTTTACGCCCTGCTCGGCGAGACGGTGGCCATTGTGCGCATCATGCCCAATACGCCGGCATTGGTCGGCAAGGGCATGAGCGGCCTTTATGCGCCGGACCAGGTCGGCCGGGCGGATCGCGATTTCACCGCCGATCTGATGGGCGCGGTGGGCAAGGTGTGCTGGGTGGACGAGGAAAGCGGTATAAACGGCGTCATTGCCGCGGCGGGCAGCGCGCCGGCCTATTTTTTCCTGTTGATGGAAGCCATGCAGCAAGAGGCGGTAAGGATGGGCTTTGACCAGGAAACGGCCGGCCTGCTGGTAAGACAGGCCGCCGCCGGCGCCGCCGCCCTGGCCGATGCCAACAGCGCGACCCCGTTTGCCACGCTCCGGCAGAATGTCACGTCCAAAGGAGGCACCACCGCCGCCGCATTACAGGTATTCGAACAACATCAGCTGGCGCAAACCGTAGCCGAGGCCATGCAGGCCGCGGTGGCGCGCGCTGAAGAAATGGAAAAATTATTCTGATTTTTTGCCGTAATCGTGCATTTTAACGCTATTAAGGATATCACCCTCTTATGCTGACGCTGACGTTTCTGGTCAAGACGCTATTTGATTTTTATATCATGGTGCTGCTGCTGCGCATCTGGATGCAGTGGACCCGTTGCGACTTTTATAATCCGTTTTCACAATTTATCGTTAAAATCACCCAGCCGGTCATCAAACCCCTGCGCCGGGTTATTCCCTCCATCGGCCCCATCGATACGGCGTCGCTGCTGCTGGCGTTTATCCTGGCCACGCTGAAGTTTCCGCTGGAAATGCTGATCCAGCTCGGCGGCGTGACGCCCGACCCGCTGTATTTGCTGGTGGGACTGTTGACGCTGGTGAAATCAGCCGGGCAGCTGATTTTCTGGGTTATCATCATCCGCTCGCTGATGAGCTGGATAAGCCAGGGGCGTAGCCCGATGGATCAAGTGCTCTACCAGCTTAGCGAACCGCTGATGGCGCCGGTACGCCGCATTATACCCGCCATGGGCGGCATCGATTTCTCCGCCATGGTGGTGATCCTGATCCTGTATTTATTCAACTATATGGGCATGGACCTGTTTCCGACGCTCTGGTACCGGCTGTGATCTGCGCCTGGCTGGACGCGGGCGACGTGGTATTGCGACTTTATATCCAGCCGAAAGCCAGCGGCGATCGGATAGTCGGCCCGCACGGCGACGAGATCAAGGTCGCGATCACCGCGCCGCCGGTGGACGGCCAGGCCAATGAACATCTTACCCGTTTCATCGCCAAACAGTTCGGCGTGGCCAAGAGCCGGGTTATGATTGAAAAAGGCGAACTGGGCCGTCATAAACAGCTGCGGATAACCGAGCCGCCCCGCCTGCCCGCGCTTATCGCGCAACTGCTGGCGGACGACGCCGCCGGCGCCTGAGACGTGTACCGGCATCCCCCGCGCCGGGCTTGCCCCGCCTGGCACGAATGACCCCTTTTGTGGACAGATGATATGCAAAAAGTAGTACTGGCCACCGGCAACGCCGGCAAAGTGGCCGAACTGGCGGAATTACTGGCGGATTTCGGCCTGGACGTGGCGGCGCAAACCGCCCTGGGCGTCGACTCCGCCGAGGAGACAGGCCTGACCTTTATCGAAAACGCCATCCTCAAGGCGCGCCATGCGGCGGCGGCCACCGGCCTGCCGGCCATCGCCGATGATTCGGGCCTGGCGGTGGACAGCCTCGGCGGCGCGCCGGGCATTTACTCCGCCCGCTACGCCGGCGCGGCGGCATCCGATCGACAGAACCTGGAAAAACTGCTTGATGCCATGAGGGACGTGCCGGACAACGAACGCGGCGCCTGTTTTCACTGCGTGCTGGTATATCTGCGCCATGCGCTTGATCCCACGCCCCTGGTGTGCCACGGCATCTGGCGCGGCGTCATCAGTCGCGCGCCGTCGGGCGCCGGCGGTTTTGGCTATGACCCGGTATTTTACCTGCCGGATGAAAAGCGCACCGCCGCCGAGATGACCCGCGGGGAAAAACAGCGCGTGTCCCATCGCGGCCAGGCGCTGGCGCAGTTGCTGGGCGCCCTGCGTGATGCTTAGTTTGCCGCCGCTGAGCCTGTACATCCATATTCCGTGGTGCGTACAGAAATGCCCCTATTGCGATTTCAATTCCCATGCGTTGAAAGGCGAGGTGCCGCATGAAGAGTACGTCGGCCACCTGCTGGCGGATCTGGATCAGGACGCCGCCTATACCGGCGGCCGGGAAATCGGCACCATTTTTATCGGCGGCGGCACGCCCAGCCTGCTGAGCGCGCGGGCTATGCAGCTGTTGCTCGACGGCGTGCGCGCGCGGCTGCCGGTGAGCCCCGCGGCGGAAATCACCATGGAAGCCAATCCCGGCACCGTGGAGGCCGACCGTTTTCACGGCTACCAGCAGGCGGGGGTTAACCGTATCTCCATCGGCGTGCAAAGTTTCCAGCCGGAAAAACTGGTGCGCCTCGGGCGCATCCACGATGCGCAGGAAGCCCGGCGCGCGGCGCGGCTGGCCGCCGGCCTGGGGCTGCGCAGCTTTAACCTGGACCTGATGCACGGCCTGCCCGATCAAACGCTGGCGCAGGCGCTGGACGACCTGCGCCAGGCTATGGCGCTCGAACCGCCCCACTTGTCCTGGTATCAGTTGACCATCGAGCCGAATACGCTGTTCGGCTCGCGTCCGCCGGTTTTGCCCGACGACGACGCGCTCTGGGATATCTACCAGCAGGGAAATGCGCTGCTGTTCGCCGCGGGCTACCGGCAATATGAAACCTCGGCCTATGCCAAACCCGGTTTCCAGTGCCGCCACAACCTCAACTACTGGCGTTTTGGCGATTACCTGGGGATCGGCTGCGGCGCCCACGGCAAATTAACCCAGGCCGACGGCCGCGTGCTGCGTACGGTGAAAGTGCGTCATCCGCGCGGCTATATGCAGGGTAAATATCTGGACAAGCGCTATGCGGTGGTGCCGGCGGATTTGCCGTTTGAATTTTTCATGAACCGTTTTCGCCTGCTGGAGCCGACGCCGCGCGCAGAGTACGCCGCCTTTACCGGGCTGGATGAAAGCACGGCGCGCGAAGCGCTGGATCACGCGCTGGCCGGGGGCTATATTACCGAAAGCCCGTCAGAGTGGCAGGTGACGGAAAAAGGCAAGCTGTTCCTGAACCCGCTGCTTGAGCTGTTTATGGAATGACGGGGTCCGCCCCGCGCCAATAATTCAGGCGCCTCCGGCCGCGGGAAGAGCATCCCGGCGGGGCGGTGTCGCCGGGCGCACGGTGGGCAGCCTCTACGCCGGCGTTGACAGGCCGGCTGCGGTTGCAACCGTCCGCCGGGCGCGTTATTGCGGCAGGGATTTCAGCAGATCGCTGCGCTGGCGCTCCAGATGGGTCACCCGCTGGCAGACCTGATCGCCGAATTGCTTGAATTCCTGCTCCTGGTTGCTCCACTCCGCCTGAATGGCTTTTTGCAAGCCGCCCAGATTGCCCATCACCGACTGCAGCGGGCTGTTGCCGGTGGCGGCGTTCATCGTCTGCTTAACGCCCATCTCGTTGAGGCTATCCTGCACCACGCCGCCCATGCTTTGCTGCACGATGCGCTGGCCGTCCTGCTGCACCTGATCAATGGCCTGATGATGGAAGGCCAGTCCTTCGCTGCGATGCTCCAGAATACGGTTCATCTGCTGCTTCAGCTGTTTATCAAGCGTGGTCAGCCGGTTACGCACGTTGCTGTCGCTGCCCAACTGCTGCACGATAACCCTGTCCAGCGCCACGCGGCCTTTCTCCAGATGAGCCTGGGCGCCGTTGTCAATCCAGGGCAGCTGTTGACGTATCTCCGCCTGGTAATCCACCGCCTGCTGGCGCGCCCGCGCATCCAGCTCCACCTGCTGGCCGTTACGCACCACGTCGCCGTTGCGGCTGATGGTCACGTTGCCGCTGGCGCCCACCACCTGCACGGTCTGCGCGGTGATAAAAATATCGTCCTGCGGTTTTACCTGGCACTGATAATCCGCCTGCGCCTGCCAGGCGGTTAACATCAAGATACCCAGAACTGCTTTGCGCAACATACGTTCTCCTGAAAATAAAGGTCAAACATCAGACACTTTTTTCGAACATTAAATCCCAAACCCCGTGGCCTAATCGCTGGCCCCGCTGCTCAAACTTGGTTAACGGCCGGAATTCGGGACGCGGGACGTAGTCCCCTTGTTCGGAAAGATTATGGAAATGCGCCATGTCGCTCATCACCGCCAGCATATGCTCGGCGTAGGGCTGCCAGTCGGTGGCCATATGGAACACGCCGCCGGCCCGCAGCTTGCGCCGCACCAGCTCGGCAAACGGCGTCTGCACGATGCGCCGTTTATTATGACGGGCTTTATGCCAGGGATCGGGAAAGTAGAGTTGCACCAGGGCCAGGCTCTCGTCCGGGATCATATGCTCCAGGACTTCAATGGCGTCGTGACACATCACCCGCAGGTTGCTGATGCCCGCTTCGCGCGCGCTCAGCAGGCAGGCGCCGACGCCGGGCAGATGCACCTCGATACCCAGAAAGTCCTGTTCCGGATGCGCCGCCGCCATCTCCACCAGCGACGCGCCCATGCCGAAGCCAATCTCCAGGGTGAGCGGCGCCTCGCGCCCGAACAGGGACGCCGGCGCGATCGGCTCGGGCCGGTATTCGACGCCCATGGCCGGCAACAGCGTATCGATTGCCAGCTGCTGGCCTTTGGTCAGGCGGCCCTGGCGGCGCACAAAACTGCGGATGCGGCGCAGCGGCCGTCCCTGGTCGTCAAATTCATGGGAGATAACGTCATTGCTCATAGTAGTTTCGTTTTAGGCAAATTGATTGGCAATCGCGCATTATGCAAAGATAGCGTTGATTAGCAAGTGGCCGGTACCGGAAAGTTCCTGTTTACAGTATGGCAACTCTGTGCTGGAATCGCTGCCTGATATTTCGAGCCAAGACCTGCCGGAGAGTAATACCCCACCGATGAGACAAGCGCAACTGTTCGCGCAACAAGTGCTGGAATGGTACCGGCGCTTCGGGCGCAAAACACTTCCCTGGCAGCAGGACAAGACGCCGTACAAGGTCTGGCTGTCGGAGATCATGTTGCAACAAACCCAGGTCGCCACGGTTATCCCTTATTTCTATCGCTTCATGGCTAAATTTCCGACGGTCGGGTCGCTGGCGGCGGCGCCGCAGGATGAAGTGCTGCATCTGTGGACCGGGCTGGGCTATTACGCCCGCGGGCGTAATCTGCACAAAGCGGCCCAGCTGATTGCCGACCGGCACGGCGGCGTCTTCCCCACCGCTTTTGCAGACATTACCGCCCTGCCCGGTATCGGCCGTTCTACCGCCGGCGCGATATTATCACTGGCGCTTGGCCAGCATTATCCTATTCTTGATGGCAATGTGAAGCGTGTTCTGGCGCGTTATTTTGCCGTCGGCGGCTGGCCCGGCAAAAAAGAGGTCGAGCAGCGGCTCTGGAGCCTGAGCGCGGAAGTGACCCCCGCCGAGGGCGTCGGGCAGTTCAACCAGGCCATGATGGACCTGGGCGCGCTGGTGTGCACGCGCACGCGGCCGAAATGCGAGCTGTGCCCCCTTAATACCGGCTGCGAGGCCTATGCCGCCCACAGCTGGGCGCTCTATCCGGGCAAGAAGCCGCGCCAGGCGTTGCCGCAAAAAACCGCCTGGTTCCTGATGCTAAAGTCCGGCCAGCGGATTTGGCTGGAACAGCGCCCGGGCGCCGGCCTGTGGGGCGGATTATTCTGCTTCCCGCAGTTTACGCAACGCGGGGAACTGGCGGCCTGGCTGCAAAGCCGCGGCCTGGATATCGATCAGGGCGAGCAGTTGACGGCGTTTCGCCATACCTTCAGCCATTTCCACCTGGATATCGTCCCGGTGCTGTTAAATACGGACGGCGCGCAGCGCTGCATGGATGAAGGCGCCGGACTCTGGTATAACTTAGCGCAACCGCCATCGGTGGGACTGGCCGCGCCGGTCGAGCGCCTGTTGCTGCAAGCGGGTAAATTGCCCGCAGGCGCGCCGCGGCCACCGGTCTTGGGCCATCCCGCCAACAAAGAGGAACAATAATGAGCAGAACCATCTACTGTACTTTTCTCAAGCGAGAGGCCGAAGGCCAGGATTTCCAGTTTTATCCGGGCGAGCTGGGCAAACGCATTTTTGACAATATCTCCAAGGAAGCCTGGGCGCAGTGGCAGACCCGGCAGACCATGCTGATTAACGAAAAAAAACTCAGCATGATGAACGTCGCCGACCGTAAAATACTGGAACAGGAGATGATTAAGTTTCTGTTTGAAGGCCAGGATGTGCATGTCGAAGGGTACACGCCGCCTAAACCATAATGATAGATGAGCGCTCGCAGGCCCATTATGCCTTTCTTGTCCTGACACGGCCCGTAAGATGAAGAAAATTGTAGCATTGCTGGTGATTGCGCCCCTGTTGTTCTCGTGTTCCAGTCATAAAACCGAAGACAACGAGGCCTATGTTAAAGATACCAATGGTTTTGATATTCTTATGGGGCAGTTCGCCAATAATATTGAGAATATTTGGGGCATCAACGAGGTCCTGATTGCCGGACCGAAGGATTACGTTAAATACACCGATCAATACCAGACCCGCAGCCATATTAATTTTGACGCCGGGACCATTACCATCGAGACCATTGCCGGCGATCCGGCGTCGCATTTGCGCCAGGCGATTATCAGCACGTTGCTGATGGGCGACAACCCCGGTTCCATCGATCTCTATTCCGACGTCAATGATATCCAGATCAGTAAGCAGCCCTTCCTGTACGGCCAGGTGGTGGATAACAACGGCGATCCCATCCGCTGGGAATGGCGCGCCGCCCACTTTGCCGATTACCTGCTGCAAACCCGGCTGCAGCAGCGCACGTCCGGCCTGCATCAAATCTGGTCGGTGACTATCCAGCTGGTGGCTAACCACCTGGATAAACGCGCCCATAAATATCTGCCGATGGTGCGTAACGCCTCACAGAAATATGGCGTGGATCAGTCGTTGATCCTGGCGATTATGCAAACCGAATCCAGTTTTAACCCCTACGCGGTCAGTCATTCGGATGCGCTGGGCCTGATGCAGGTCGTCCAGCACAGCGCCGGACGCGACGTGTTCAAAATGAAGGGCAAATGGGGCCAGCCAAGCCGTAGCTACCTGTTCGATCCGGAAAACAACATTGATACCGGCACCGCCTATCTGGCGCTGCTGCAGTCCAGCTACCTGGCGGGGATTGTCAATCCCACCTCCCGGCGCTATGCGGTGATTACCGCCTATAACGGCGGCGCGGGCAGCGTGCTGCGGGTTTTCTCCAGCGACAAGAACCGCGCATTCTCGGTCATCAACAACCTGGATCCGGATGAAGTTTACCAGAAACTGTCCACCCAGCATCCGTCCGCGGAATCGCGGCGGTATTTGTATAAGGTGAGCAGTTTACAGAAACACTACCGCTAAGTAATAAAACCCTCCGCGGCCCGATAACGCGGCCGCCGGGGGGCTAGTTGCCGATAACGTGGCCGTACAGGCGCTGTAGGCCATCCTCTCCCCGCACCGCGTAAACCCCCTGCAGTTCCGGCGAAAAGCCCGGCAGCAGGTTTAACCCCTCCTCCAGCGCCAGGAAATAGCGCTGCGCCGCGCCGCCCCACACTTCGCCGGGCACCACGCACAGCACGCCCGGCGGATACGGCAGCGCCCCTTCGGCGGCAATACGTCCTTCCGCCTTGCTCACCGGCACCAGTTCCACATCGCCGCGCACAAAGGCCATGTTGGCTTCCTGGGGATTCATCGCCACCTGGGGCAGGTAGTCATGGCGGAACATTTCCCGCTGCAGCTGCTTCACATCGAAGCTGACATACAAATCGTGCATTTCCTGGCACAGGCGGCGCAGGGTATATCCCTGGTAGCGGTCGGGATATTTTTCGCAGATGCTGGGCAATACGTCGCTCAGCGGCGCATCCTGTTCGATATAGCGCTCGAATTGCGCCAAGGCCGCCGTCAGCCGGCGCATTTTCGGCGCGTCCTCCGCCGGCGTCAGCAGGAACAGGATCGAATTGAGATCGCATTTTTCCGGCACGATATTATTTTCGCGCAGATAGGTGGCAAGGATGGTGGCCGGTATCCCAAACGCCGAATAATTCCCGCTCACCCGGTCGATGCCGGGCGTGGTCAACAGCAGTTTGCAGGGATCGACAAAGTACTGGTTTTGGGTGTAACCGCTAAAGGCATGCCAGGACTCTCCCGGCACAAAATTAAAGAACCGCACGTCATGGGCCATGGCGTCGGTGTCGTGATCCTGCCAGCGCTTGCCGCCGACGCGATCGGGGATAAAGGGCTTGATAAGGCGGCACTGCGCCAGCATGTCCTTGCGTGTATCGATGCCAAGCTTAACGCAGTCCAGCCACAGGCGCCTGCCGGCGGCCCCTTCGTGCATTTTGGCATTGATTTCCAGCGCGGCGAACAGCGGGTAAAACGGACTGGTGGACGCATGAAGCATAAACGCGTTGTTGAAACGCTTATGGTTGCAAAAGCGTTTCTGCCCTTTGATATGCGCGTCTTTTTTATGGATTTGCGACGTTTGCGAAAAGCCGGCCTGCTGTTTATGCACCGACTGGGTAACAAAGATCCCCGGGTCATGTTCATTGAGATCAAGCAGCAGCGGCGAACACTGCTCCATCATCGGGATAAACTGCTCGTAGCCGACCCAGGCGGAATCAAACAGAATGTAATCGCACAGATGGCCGATTTTATCCACCACCTGGCGGGCGTTGTAGATGGTGCCGTCATAGGTGCCAAGCTGGATGACCGCCAGGCGGAACGGACGCTGCTGCGCGGCGCGCCAGGGAGCGATTTCCTCCACCTGGCGGCGCAGGTAACGCTCGTCAAAGCAATGGGCGTCGATACCGCCGATCAGTCCGAACGGGTTGCGCGCGGTTTCCAGATAGACCGGGGTCGCCCCCGCCTGTATCAGGGCGCCGTGATGAACCGATTTATGGTTATTGCGATCAAACAGCACCAGATCGCCGCGGGTCAGCAACGCGTTGGTGACGACCTTATTGGCCGACGAGGTGCCGTTCAGCACAAAATAGGTTTTATCCGCGTTAAACACCTTGGCGGCAAATTTTTGCGCTTCCTTCGCCGAGCCTTCATGGATCAGCAGATCGCCCAATTTAACATCGGCATTGCACATATCGGCGCGAAACATATTCTCGCCGAAAAATTCATAAAATTGGCGCCCGGCGGGATGTTTGCGGAAAAACTGGCCGCCCTGGTGGCCCGGGCACGCAAAGGTGCTGTTGCCCATGGCGACATATTGCGTCAGGGTATCAAAAAACGGCGGCAGCACGCCCTGCTGGTAGCGCGCGGCGGCGGCTTCCAGTAGCGGCCCGTGGTCTTCCGCGCCGCTCAGGATAAGCAGGCCGGTCTGCGGCGGCAAGGCGACATCAGCGGCGTGCTCCCCGCTCTCCACGGCGATAAAAGCCGGAATCGACAGCCCGGTATTGCGCAAAATGCTGAGCACGCCCGCGCGCGCGTCCGCCACGGAAACGACCAGGGCCGCGACATCGGTAAAATCGGTGCTATCCAGCGGCACGATGTCCCGCGCGGTAGACAAACGATCGGCAAAGGCCGCACTGGCCGCTATTTTTAATAATTTCATGTCACCAATCCCAAAGGTTAAGGATGAGTGTATGTGCCTGAGAGCACGCGATGGGAGAACAACGTATCTTCCCGCATAAGATGTCTTCGCTATTTTCGGTTGTAAAAACAGCGCGTTATCGGAAATACTGGTATTAACAGCGGCCGATAAGCATCAGTAAAAGCAGAGCCAATCTCTGTTTTTACGACTGCTTAACAGGAAGCCGGGATATACCCTCACCGCATGGTGAGCAGGGGTGTACTTCGGAGGCGAAGATCGTTTGGGCAAATATCGGATAACACCAGGCATTGATGCCCGACGCTATAACGCAGCAGCATGGAATGTATCATACCGGCGGCTCCCAAAGACCTTGCAGCAGTGATAAGAGAAATTTGCGCAATAATTGCATTTTTTTACGCCGGGTTCAAGCAAAAATATTGCCAATAAGCAAAAGCAAATTTGATATTAACCATATGATAAACAATAAATTTATATTATTCAGTTAAATTATGACATATCTTATTTCTCCACCGCCTTAAAGTCATCGCGTTATACGCCCATAACCCGGGCTCCAGCGAAGGAAAATGCATGGATAAAGTCTTCCTGTACCTGGCCTGCTTACCTGCCTCATCCGCCATCCCATAAGAAATACCGCGGCCCCTGGCCCGTCAGCGCCGGCCAGGATGGTGTGATTGACACTAAACAGCGCTTCAACTTTTTCCATTCGCCAACCAGGCATGATCATAATGACCAATAAAATACGTTTATCGCCACGTATAAATACCGGCGCCATAATGAGAAATAGTCTTAGCGTATTTTTGCTATAGAAAATAATGAAATAATCGCATCCGGAAAAAGGACGCTATCCCGTATTAACCTGGTTTTTTACGCCGCCAACCCGGATACGCCCGCGGGCGGCGCAACGCTGACTGCGTGAAAACTCGCCGATCGAGCGGATAAAGATGATAAAGCCGTTGACGTCATCCCGGCGATACGGTTTAATGCGCCCCGTTGCCCGGATAGCTCAGTCGGTAGAGCAGGGGATTGAAAATCCCCGTGTCCTTGGTTCGATTCCGAGTCCGGGCACCATTTTTGATTAAACCAGCTTAGCAGCTGGTTTTTTGCTTTCTGGCATCGGGACTCTCCATCGAACGGCGTTCGATGACTCGCCTCATCCATGAGGCTCGCCCTGCGGGCCAGCGCTGACGCGCTGTGCAAAAACGCTCCCGGCGTTTTTGTCCGAGTCCGGGCACCATGATTTAAAGAAACCAGCCTAACGGCTGGTTTTTTGCTTTCTGGCTTACGGACTCTCCATCGAACCGAGTTCGATAACTCGCCTCATCCCTGAGGCTCGCCCTGCGGGCCAGCGCTAAAGCGCTGTGCAAAAACGCTCCCGGCGTTTTTGTCCGAGTCCGGGCACCATTTTTGATTAAACCAGCTTAGCAGCTGGTTTTTTGCTTTCTGGCATCGGGACTCTCCATCGAACGGCGTTCGATGACTCGCCTCATCCATGAGGCTCGCCCTGCGGGCCAGCGCTGACGCGCTGTGCAAAAACGCTCCCGGCGTTTTTGTCCGAGTCCGGGCACCACCATTTCTTTTTTATGCTTTCTTATGAACCCCCATATATCTTAAATTCAATAGGTTGGCGTAAAAACCCTTTCCGATACGTTTTGATTTATCCCTAGGTATCCGGAAAATATGGGGTCAAATTGCGGGTCATTCAGTTCGATGAATGGAGAGGCCCTCACATGGCTCTGACTGACAGTAAAATCCGCGCTGCAAAAATCTTGGTAAAATCCTACAAACTCACCGATGCTCAGGGTCTGTATCTCCTGGTATCAACCAGCGGCTCGCGTTTGTGGTATTTCCGCTACCGCTTCGGCGGCAAAGAATCCCGCCTGGCTTTAGGCGCCTATCCGCAGGTAACCAATTAACACTAGCGGAGGCCCGGTCAAAGGCCTCCGGACTGATGCCGCCCAGATGGTTGTGTCGGCAAGTACGGTCTTTCAGCTCATATCTTAATTTTCACGCTGTCTGAACTACAGGTAAGTATGTCCGGTTCAGAAATCAACTGGTATACTGAGGCATTAAAAAACCCATAAACTATTGATATGCCAGTATACCTTTCAGATAATTTTATTGAGTTCCCCCATGGTGACTTTACAGCGCATCGCTTTGACTTTTGTATAGAGACACATAATTTCATTGTGTTGTTTGCCGAGGTGATAACCTCAGATCCTGAGTATCACGACTACCGAAGTGATGAAGCCGGATTTAAAATTCCCACACGTTGTTATGACGTAAAATTTGACCGGCTCGAAAATTTTGAAAGCGGCAATTTTTATGAACTGCCATCCAAAAGCCAGTGTTCCAGAAGGCTAAATTTTACCGACGAATTAGCGGAAGCGCTGGAAACAATCATAACGCTACATCACAACGTTTATCGAGCCAGGGCATACCTTGCAGTTGCAGAGACGCCGAAGCTATAACGCTTCTATGACCGTGTTTTACAGCAATCGCCACATGATGTAGTATATGAAGTGAACGCCGGACTTGGCGAAGGAGGAATGGGTTATGCACTCAAAACACGATATTTCAACCATTAAACGGATGACAATGGCCGAGCGTAAAGCTGAAGCCATGCGCCAGCTTAAGGCTTCTTTTGAACGTGCGGCAGGCAATGGCACGTTGCGTAGCCGTGATGCAAACGCCGGTTGACTATACGCTTGCGCTGAAACCTGCTACAGCGTGTTTTTTATACCTGCTTTTTGTTAATTCCTTCAGCACCGGGCATTACCCTTAAAATTATATGCCACTAAGCGGGTCAATCTGCGGATCTTGGCAACGGGGGGAGGAAAAATTTATGATGGAATACAAATCAATAGTGAACTAAATGTTAACGAGTTCGGGCACCATGATTTAAAAAAACCAGCCCAAGGGCTGGTTTTTTGCTTTCCACCATTCAGTATTCCGGAACCCTGTTTAACTCCTCGATAAATTTTATCCCGTCTACGGTGCGTATCCAGCGCGGCGCGCGCAGTTCATCGGCGAAATACACCACCAAATCAAACAGCAGCCCGGCCAGAACCGGCTCCATCTCCGGCGATAATTTACGCTCCGCCAACAACCGCGCCAGCGCCTGGCCGTACCCGCAGAGCAGATCGGCATCGGGCTCAAAGCGAGGCGAGGTTATGGGCAGGTCATCCACGGTCAGGCTTGCCATCAGATGAGGCGGAATGGCATCGTCCAACGTGGGCCGCAGTTGCGCCAGGCAACGGTCAAGCCGTGCGCTGAGCGCCTGGCGCTGCGCCGGAACGTCGCTTTGCAGCAAAGCGTCGGCAAGGTTCTCACAATGGCCGGCTAGAACGGTGAAATCAGTGGTCGAATCGAACGGGATGGAAAGTAACGCGTGAGTGGGGATCGTAGCCATAGGGCGGCCTCCAGTGAGTAACGAATTACTTCCACTACCGGAGAGGTCAATCTCATAGGTGGTGGAACCGAACGGAGTTGACCTTACCGGCCTCACTGACACCGGCGCATCTTGCGACGCCCCCGTCCGGCCCACCATTGAGGTGTAGCAGAACGCACGACATAAAAAAAGCGCAGACGCGCCTTATGTCGTCAGTGAAGTATTTCAGGAGGTCAAGCCCGGCGCCTGATTTTGCAGGCGCGGCTAAAAGATACCGTTAACGGTGATTAACCGCAAGTGATTTTCAGGCAAGGGAATGGTCGTTATAAATCCATTTAATAGTTGTTTATCATATGATTATGCTTGAAACATTCAAGCTGCCTTTTTCGCCGCTATCTCGGAAGTGGGAATATTAACTATCCCATGGGCAGCCCATTGCCAATAGTAGCCTGTCCGTCAAAACCGGGTAGGATCACTCCAGTTCAACCTTTATAAAACGGCCATTCAAGGGAGATTTTTTCAGTACTCGTTAACAGAAACGCCGGTTTTAACCGGCGTTTCTGTTAACGAGATAATAATTATGCAAAGCAGTAAATATGACCGTTACATGGCAATCATTCCGAATAAAACTCCGGGTCCATAAATTGTTCAAAAGACCAGGGGCAAGAAGATGGGAAAACGGTGCGCTTGATATTGGTTTCACGCTCCGCGCTGATCACCGCATCGCCGTAGGCATCTTCGATAATTTCCGGAAGATGATGTTTGAGACTGGGGCTTTTTTTCAGGCGGCGCTCAATCTTACGGCGCTGCTCCTCAATGGTCAGTTTCCAACTCCGTCGTTGTCTTTCCGCCTGGAACTGCCATTTCAACAGGTGGATGAATAGAACTTCAAGACGAGACTCAAGCTCATTTTCCGCACTTGTTCCCATCGACTCAATTTCCTCAAGCAAATTTTTGGTATCCAGTTCGGCGAGACGACCTGAACGCAATAAACCTGCCTGTTCCTGAGTCCAGCCATAAAAGTCACTGTCATAACGGGTTGTCATAGTTACTCCCCTGAATTTCAGGATATTCTGCGGATACTCTGAGTTTGTCAGAGAACAATTCGTCCGTCAAAACCGGTGCATAGGTTTAAAATTAATCAATATTCCACCCTACCTGCTGCTCTTACGTCAAACGCCGTGCGCTGAGCGCCTGGCGCTGCGCCGGATCGTCGCTTTGCAGCAAAGCGTCGGCCAGGTTTTCACAATGGCCGGCCAGAACGGTAAAATCAGTGGTCGAATCGAACAGGATGGAAAGTAACGCGTGAGCGTGAGGAGGGATCGTTGCCATAGGGCGGCCCCCAGTGAGTAATGAATTACTTCCATTACCGGAGAGGTCAATCTCATAGGTGGTGGAACCGAACAGAGTTGACCTCACCGGCCTCACTGACACCGGCGCGTCTTGCGACGCCCCCGCCCGGCCCACCATTGAAAGGTAGCCGAACGCACGACACAAAAAAACGCAGACGCGCCTTATGTCGTCAGTGAAGTTATGCAGGATGCTAATCCCGGCGCCTGATTTTGCAGGCGAGGCTAAAAGATACCGTTAACGGTGATTAACCGCAAGTGATTTTCAGGCAAGGGAATGGTCGTTAAAAATCAATTTAACCATTGTTTATCAAATAGTTATATAATAAATATTTAAGCTGCACTATGCTCCGTATCTCGGCAGTGGGTTGCCGATATCGGCATGGCCGTTTTAAATTGTTTATGGGGATCGTTGGTGAATATCAATTAGGGCGAGAAATAAGTTTGTCATGACATTGAGGTCAACTTTTTTCATCGACAGCTTATGGCGACGGCTAGAACATGGACAACACTGAACTCTTTCCGCTAACTGAAGAGAAAACATTATTAGGGATAAGCATTATTCTCAGGGAAAATGGACCGGAAAAATTTAATATCCCGGAATCGGATACAGCGGAAATAATGCAATTATTAGGCGAGGAAAACGCCGGGGTTACCGGCGCTTTGTGAGTTCTTTACCTGCTTTCATGCTGCAGTGTGGGGGCGGTGCGTCACATCTCCGCGTCCGGCTAATAAACCTTCAACAGAAATATCTTCATCAAGACTATCCCAGTGGATACCATGCCTGCTGAGTTCGAAGCTATTGCGGTCTTCATCAGATGCATTCATCAAGCGGGGGAACCAGACAAGAGGTATACCCAAAATTCTGGCATCGCTCAGTTCAACCCACATGGTTGCCTTATCAAACCGCACGGTTTTTGCTGAAATGGTTTCAGATAAAATAGTCATTCCACGCCTCCAGAAACGACATCTTGTTTTGTTCGATTACTTCAGTTAACTCTTTGATATCCCTGCGATTTAACCCGTCACTTCTACCAAGCCTAACGGCCGGCATGAGCCAAAACTTAGCCTCGCCATCAGAATTGCGCACGTGTATATGTGCCGGTTCCAATGGATTTCCCTCATTCGAGTAGAAGAAAAATTTAAAATTCTTGTACCGAAGTATAACCGGCATTAATCATCCTTTAGTCTTAGTCTGATTATGGTGAATAATGAAGCGCCAGTCAAACCGGCAGGAAAGTTTACGAAATCGCATATATCGCCTGTCGAGAGAAACCATACCCATGGCGGCGGAACGGGGTCTCTTCGTCAAAATCCATCGGCGGTTCATTGCCTATTGATTGAGGTAGTGACTGTGGGGTCCCACTGTGACCAGGAGCTGCGGGCTATTGTTGGCCCCGGTGGTTACCGTTGGCCGGCTGACTTTGCCCACTGTTGTAGGCGCGGTTGCCGAGCATCTGCAAGGTGCCCTGCTGTTTGACCACTATCTCAGTCGTCCAGCGTTCGACGCCACTATTATCCTGCCATTTGCGGGATTGCAGTTGTCTTTAATGTAAACCTGGAAGCCTTTACGCAAATATTCTTCCGTAATTTCAGCGTGTTCGCCAAATATCACCACGCGGTGATATGCGATGCGCTCTTTTTCCTCATGGGTTTGTTTATCACGTCCGTTGCCCTTAACCTGGTCAGCAGATAGTCCCGGCCCGGTCATTCGGCACCTTTCGTTCCCGACAATCCATCCGGGGGTGGCTGTCCTGGTCATTACCTCAGGCATTTGGCTAATAGGACAATTCTGTCGCCCTGTGGGCCGCAAAACTCGCGCCCCGCTGGGCGATTTCGTCGTCACGCGAATACAAACCTGAGGTTGCTTACCTGTTAATCGCCCCCGCGTACTGGCGGATTTGATAAAACCAACGATACGCTGAGCAACATCCCCACCGGCCTGCTGGGTCTGGCCGCCGTCACCATTGCGCTGGCCGCCATGTGATTGGCTACAAGGTGCTTTTCGACGATAAAAGACTTTCAGACATGTGCAACGTCATTACCGCGCTTAAGCCAGTGTTTTTTTGTGCCGGCAGGCTTACCCAAACGGTAAGTCTGCCGAGTGGTTGATTGATGAGTAATGACTTAAAGTATATATTCACGGTATGCACAAAAGAGGAGCACGACCATGAAACACAGAGTCAGCGTTACCGTGGACAAAGACAATTATCAGGTTCTGAATGCTGCCGGCGTCAATATTTCTGGTCTGGTGAATGAAGCCATCGGCAAGGAAGCCCGTCGCATAAAGGCTGAGCAATGGAAGAAAGAGAACCACGAAGGGATGGAGGAAGTCGCCAGATTTATCGCCCAGAATGGCTCTTTCGCCGATGAAAACAGGAACTGGTGATCATGCAATTCACTGTTTATCAGTATAAGCGGGCAAGCCATTACAAAATGTTTGTCGATGTGCAAAGTGATATTGTCGACACGCCGGGGCGGCGAATGGTCATCCCGCTGATAGAATCGCATCACCTGTCTGAAAAAGTGAATAAAACTTTGTTCCCCCTGATCCGCATCGACGGCGAAAATTACCGGCTGATGACAACTGAATTATCAAGCGTTTCCGTTGAGGTCATCGGTGAAATTATCGTGGATGTAAGCCATTGTACCGATGAAATCAAAAATGCTATCAATCTCATGTTCTGGGGTGTTTAAACGCCATTAAACGGTTTTCAGTAAAAGAGCGGTATATCTCCCGTCACCAGAAAATACAGTAAGCACCGATAATCCGGAATGTGAATGTAGGATTAAAGCCGCATTCCTTTGCGGCTTCCTCTATTTCCGTTCAAACCTTCTCCATCAGATAATGATGTGCTTTTGATGCCGCGCTGGCGGCTTTGAAAATATAGCGTTTGTCGTTTTTCAACGCTTTCAGCCAGGAAGCGATATAGCTTTCATGCTAAACCTCGCCGACAATCCCTAAATCCGCCATCAGAAAAGCGCTTCCCAGCTCAGCGCACAACTCTTCAAATGCATAATCCTCACTACCAAACCTCCCTTTCATTTCACGGTTCAGACGATTTTTTGCACCGCTCCAATGGACAAGTTCATGCAAACCAGTGGCATAAAAATTGTGCGTATTAGGGTGATTCCGATCACTGATTTCGGCAAACTCGATAACGAATGCTGCAACGATTGTGGGATTTTTAAATTGTTCATGGGTTTCCTCTGAAATAAAAATAAAAGCGGCAGAACCATATGGTTTTGCCGCTAATGAAGCATGTTCAAAGTAATGATATCTATCTGAAAAATAATTAAATAAATGAACTTACCCCACAACAGCTAGCATTGCCTTGATTATGCGGCTTGTTCGACGGCTTTCGGGTTAATATCGCCAAGGCGGCTATGGCGCTGTCTCCGATTGTTGTAGAAAACTCCAATATGATTGAAGATATCTACGCGGGCCAGCTCGAAAGCTTTTAGAAGTGTTTGATTTTTTTGTATTATGTTTCCCGTTTGTTGGTTTTGCACTATTGACGGTGTGAACAATAGGCGCATTGCTGCGGCATGTTTAAAACAAACAGTGGTATCACTCCATATGTTCTACTGGTTCAAGCACGATGTGTGAGTTGTCTTCTTTGAACAAATAAAAATGACCTGTCCGGAGTGAAATGCAGCCTATTGTGTATTCGATCGCATAAGGCACTATTGCCGTCAACTATCTGAATTTATAGATCTTTTTCGCTGAGGTTTATTCTACTGATATGGTATTGTTCCCAACAAGAATGGTGGAAGTACACTGCAAAATGCAGTACATTTGCGTTACATCACTGACGAGACGACGCCATGCCACGCCTGAAGGACGAGACTATATCCATACGCACTCTACCGAGATCAAGCAGCTTTTACGCTTGGCCGCTGAACGTAGGCATCGATCCGTGGCGTCCATGATCGAAATTTTGGTGTTAGAGTACGCCCGCACGCATGACCTGCAACCAGTCCCTCAAGGTGGCTCAACCAAGGGAGATGCTTAAGGATGGCAAACGCAAAGGAAGCACAAGCTCGCATCAAGATCAACAAGCTACTGGAGACGGCCGATTGGCGATTTTTCGATGATTCTAAAGGCAAAGCCAATGTGGCCCTTGAGCCAAACGTCAAGTTGAGTCAAGGACAGGTAAACGATCTGGGCAATAACTTCGAATCGACCAAGAATGGCTTTGTCGATTTCCTGCTACTGGACGAGCGTAGCTTCCCTCTGGTCGTTCTGGAGGCAAAGTCCGAAGACAAGAATCCACTCGTGGGCAAGGAGCAGGCACGCAAGTACGCTAAGTCGCTGAACTGCCGGTTCGTGATCCTCTCTAACGGCAACCTACACTATTTCTGGGACTTGCAGCAGGGTAATCCGCACGTCATCACGGCTTTCCCTACACCCGACTCGCTCAAGAGCTATCAAAAGTTTGAACCTGATCAGAGACGTTTGATCACCGAAACGGTCGGGCGCGATTATATCGTCCAGACTCAATTGCCTAGCTACGAGAAAGAGGCAGGTTGGCTCAATGCTGACGAGCGCTCAACCTTCGTCGCCAAGAACAAGCTACGCTTCCTGCGGGACTACCAGAAGAAGGCGCTCAACGCGATCCAAGACGCCGTAGCTGATGGTTCGACCCGCTTCCTGTTCGAAATGGCTACCGGCACTGGCAAGACCCTGACGTCTGCTGCCGTCATCAAACTATTCTTGCGCACCGGCAACGTTCGCCGCGTCCTGTTCTTGGTGGATCGTCTGGAGCTGGAGGAGCAAGCCACGAAAGCGTTCAAGGATTATCTGAAGAACGATTATGCCACGGTCATCTACAAAGAGCGTCGCGATGACTGGTGTAAGGCCGAGATAGTCGTCACTACGGTGCAGTCACTGCTGTTCAACAACAAGTACAAGCGGCTATTCTCGCCCACGGACTTCGACTTGGTTATCTCTGACGAAGCGCACCGCTCCATCGGCGGTAATGCGCGTGCTGTCTTTGAGTACTTTGTCGGCTACAAGCTTGGCCTGACCGCGACACCACGCGACTACCTGAAGAGCTTTGACACCAGCAAGCCCACTACCCGCGATCCGCGTGAACAAGAGCGTCGTTTGCTGCTGGACACCTACCGCACCTTCGGCTGCGACTCTGGGCAACCAACCTTCCGCTATTCCCTACTGGAGGGTGTGAAGGATGGCTTCCTGATTAACCCCGTGGTGGTCGATGCTCGAACAGACATCACTACCAAGCTGTTGTCCGAACAAGGCTATGCCGTGATGACTCCGGCCGGTGAAGATGGGGAGCAGGAGCAAAGTTTTGTCTCCAAGGACTTTGAGAAGAAATTCTTTTCCCAGGCGACCAACGCGCTGTTCTGCCAGACCTTCCTCAAGAACGGCCTCCGTGACCCAGTAACTGGTGAGTTTGGCAAGGGCTTGGTCTTCGCTGTCAGCCAAAACCATGCTGCACAGCTGACCCAAATCATGAACGAGTTGGCAGACGTACTGTGGCCCGGCAAGTATCAGTCGGACTTCGCGGTACAAGTGACTTCCAGCGTGCCGGACGCCCAGCAATACACTATCAACTTCACCAACAACAAACTGCTGGGATCTGCCAACTTCAACTTGCTGTATAAGACCAGCAAGGCGCGTGTTTGCGTCACCGTGGGCATGATGACCACCGGCTACGACTGCCCGGACATCTTGAACCTGGCGTTGATGCGCCCAGTGTACTCGCCGACAGATTTCGTGCAGATAAAAGGGCGCGGCACGCGCAAGCACAACTTCCTTGAACAGTTGTTCGATAACGATCTGAAGACGCTGATCAACCAGCCCGAGAAGGCCCGCTTCAAACTCTTCGACTTCTTTGCAAACTGCGAGTACTTCGAGGAACAGTTCGATTACGACGAAGTTATCAAGCTGCCGGCACGCAGCAGCGAGGGGCTCGCTCAGGGGGGCGAACCGCCATCGGCAACGGGTGGGCAGTATGTGTACACCGGCACCGACGCCATACACCATGTGTCCGAACAGCAAATCGGCTGCGAAGGCATGAAGATAGACCGGATGTTCTTTGAGAAATTCGAGGAGCAGGTTAAGGCCGACCCCACGCTGCAACAACAGATGGAAAACGAGCAATGGGAGCAGGCAATCGACTACGTCACCAGCCACCTGTTCGACAAGCCTAACGAGTACTTCAATCTCGACAAATTACGCCGTTCAGCCGGGGTGGATCGTCGCCTGAGCCTGAAGGAAATTCTCCAAAAAATCTTCGGTCTAATCCCGTACTTTAAGAGCAAGGACGAGCTGTTGGAAGACGAATTCCATGAGTTACTGCTTGCCAACCAGAGCAAGCTGACCGAAGACCAGGGGACTGCCGTGCTGGCCATGAAGTACTTCTTCAAGGCGTATGCCACCGATGCTGCCTTGCGCGCCATCATTGATGATAAGCGTTTTGGAGAGCTGAACGTCAATCCGGCCTTCGGTGTGGGTGACCTGTGTGCAGTGCCACCCGAGTGGCGCGAAGGCATACCAGAGTACGTCAAAGACTACGTACCGCTAAACCAATTCATGTAAGACATTTTTAGGTTGCCTTAGGCAGCCGATTGAGAAAAACACCATGCTGGACACTGATACCAAACGCCGAATCGACTCCTGCCGCGACATCCTCGTCGGCAAGGTGCCTGACCCCAAGAGTCAGGTTGAGCAGATCACCATCGCGCTCATCTATAAGTTCATGGATGACATGGATGCGCAATCTGAAGAGTTTGGCGGCAAACGCAGCTTCTTCGTAAATGGCTTCGAGAAATACAGCTGGAGCAAGCTGCTAGCGCCTAGCATGGGAGGCCAGGACACGCTGAATCTCTACTCCGAGTCTATCGGCAAGATGACCGAGAACACGCGCCTGCCAGCCTTGTTCCGCGACATCTTCAAAAATGCCTACTTGCCGTACCGCGACCCCGAAACGCTGAAGGCGTTTCTGAAGGAAATCGATGGCTTCTCCTACGACCATTCCGAGCGATTGGGTGACGCCTTCGAATACCTGCTATCGGTGCTGGGCAGCCAGGGCGATGCGGGCCAATTTCGCACGCCTCGACACATTATTGATTTCGTGGTTCACGCGGTTGGGCCGGGAAAAAATGACAGAATTTTGGACCCTGCTTGTGGCACTGCCGGGTTCCTAATTTCCGCGTACAAACATATCCTTAAAGAAAACACGCCAGTTGATGAACGGAATAACGGGCAACTACTAAAAGGTGCCTCAGTCGCAGAGACATCAATTGAAAGTCCAATGCACTATAGTGGGAGCCTTCTTACTCCAATAGAGCGCCAAAGAATTCATGTAAATATCAAAGGATTCGATATTTCACCGGATATGGTGAGGATTTCATTAGTAAATCTGTACTTACATAACTTTCGGTCCCCATTAATCGAAGAATATGACTCGTTGACTCAAGAGGACCACTGGCTAGAGAGTTATGACACGATACTAGCCAATCCGCCGTTTATGACCCCAAAGGGGGGAATCAAACCCCACAAAAAGTTTAGCTTACAGTCAAAACGAGCTGAATTACTTTTTCTTGACTACATCGTTGAGCACTTGTCACCTACGGGCAAGGCCGGAGTGATTGTGCCCGAGGGGATTGTTTTTGTCGGTCAGTCAGCTTTCACTGGGATGCGAAAGCGATTGATTCAAGAAAAATCTCTAATCGCAGTCGTTGAATTGCCTCACGGTGTATTCAAACCATATGCTAGCGTAAAAACTCATATCTTAATTATTGATAAGCAGATAGCTAAAAATACAGACGAGGTTTTGTTTATCAACATTGGGGCTGATGGGTATACACAGACTGATACCAGACAAGCAGTGGATGAGAACGAACTACCAATAGCGTTGGAAATAATTGATAAATTTAAACGCAATCAGTTAGCAAGCATCCGTGATTGTTCACATCCGAATTTCATCACGGTCAAAAGAGAACATATTCTTGCGTCAGCCAAATGCCATTTGGTTGGTCGGTGGTACATGTTGGAGAGAAAATTCCAAGAGCTTCGAGAGCACATGCCTGGAGCGAAAAGCTTGGGAGAAATTTGCTACATCCATAGAGGTCAGCATTCCAACATGAGCTCTCAGTCCGGTGATTTCCCCCTTGTGGTTCCCGCTGTGGATAGGAAATCATCAGCAGATTACTCGTTTGACTTCAAGGCAAGCTGCATTCCCCTTGTTTCTTCATCAGGACACGGAAAGGCCGACATTAAGCGCCTTCACTATCAAGAGGGCAAATTCGCGCTTGCGGACACTATGTGCTGCCTAGAAGTAAAGAATTCCGAAGAAGTGGAAATGAGGTATGTTAATGAATATCTATCAAAGTTTAAAGATGAACTTCTGGTGCCCATGATGTGCGGAGCCACAAACGTAACACTAGATCAGAATGATATTAAGAAAATTCTCATTCCTCTTCCGAGTATTGAAGAACAGCGAAAAATTGCACGCGGAATTCTCGCAAAAGAAGCAGCAGAAAAGCTTCAAGTTATCAGATATGAGATTTGTTTTGGTATTACCTCATCGGAAGATATTGCCCAAGAAAATGGCGTTCAGATTTCCAGACTTCTTGCGATTAGAGATTCATCACCACCACTAGAGATTTCATAATCACTTGGTTTTGTGCTTAGCGGGGGCAAATGATTCTTTATTTCTGCCAGTGACTAAATTTAGGACTCAACTCATATAAGCCATGGTCAGAAACAGGAGTAGACGATCATCTCATATCGGTTTCAGGGGGTGAAATGAGAGTGAGGGAACGGTATTTATTTAACAAAGCGAGATGCCCGAACGCTTACATCCAATTTTATCGGAAACGCAAAAAGTATTGCCCGGTCAATATGGAACGGGAAGGTGAGTTCGCCAGCCGGTTACCTAATGAGGCCTGAGAGAACGGATGTTCATCAGGGCTCATTGAAGCCGAATTTATGTTTGTGACTTCATTGTCAGGAAAAAAACGCCCACTCTTGCATTAAGTAGTTGTCCATATATATTATTTATTAAAAAATTGTAAGTATTTATTAGCATGATTAAATGCTAGAGCCTGCGCAAGTCCCGCTATGGATGGGTAGATTTTAGAAGTAACAAATCCAAGATTTATTAACTCGATTCTTATATCATAAGGGTTTACTATTTCTATTTTCCACAAATTTTTTGGATTTTTAGATGTAAATGGCTCTAGAAGATTGTTCTGGAATGTAAACATACATTCCTGTGCTTCCATACGTTTATCAAAACGAAAATGTGTTATGCATATAGGTGAAGACGGAATAAACTCAATTTCTCCTACCGCCAATTTTCGAAATTTGTAACTAGCAGCCTTGCCTGCTTTATGAAAATCAAATGAATTGTCTTTAGGATTAGTATATTTATTTACTTTTCCCATGTCGTGAGTATTATAGCCAGCTTCATAGCCCAAAGTAAATTCATCACCCGTCAGAGTACTTTCTGTACTATAGTCATAAACGGCTGCTTTCTCATGTGATTGTGGTGAACTCTTCTCCACTGCAAAATACAATGCGACTAGTGGGTTGAGAGACCAGTCCATAAATCGAGTCGGCAGGCCATGATGCTGCGCCAGTAATAGTAGGGACAGATCAGAGTTAAACAGATATTCTTTATGTTCTATTTCGTTCAAATACGTTGGCAACATGTTTTTAAAGTTTGAGTAAGCACTATAAATGCTATCTATTTTATCTCGGTGCGTTTTTTTAAATGCTGAGGTTTTGAAAATGTCCTCAAATTCTTCTGAGTCGATATCTATTTTACCAAAATTTGATTCAATTTCTTGCTGTGTGGGAATTATCTTCCTGGTCAGCGAGGAAAGAAGCGGCCAGGTTGTGCTTTGCTGGCCTCGATATAAATTTCCGTAAATATCATCACCGTTTTCTTTCTTACAAAGCTCAAGAAATTGGGCGACTGTGCTAGCAGTGCCGACGCAACGTGTTTTATCGTCCTGATAAAGCGTTTTCATTATGTAAGCCTTTTAGGAGGGTAATCCCCCCATTTTCAACAGGGAGCATAAGTATAATTCATGCCTTAGATGCAAGTTCCCGCATCGCCGTTATCCCACCCAATTCCATGTGTGGGCGTTCATGATTGTAGGTTCATAACCATCGGGTGGCATAGTCCTGTACTTCTGTAAGATAACTAAACACGTATTGATTTAGCCAGTCATAACGTACTGTTCAGTTAAAATGTTCTATATAAGCATTTTGCTGTGGCCCCGGCAACAAGCATGGGTTGAAAAAAGAGAGCGTTATTAAACGCACCTATTTAGATGAAATAATTTCCCATAGACTAAACTTGCGTTGCATCTGGTACGTCATAAATCAGGTCAGTTACTTCACTCGTTAATCTGTGGTCTAATAAAACATTGATGATAGTTTTAATTGTTTGGTCACTTGGGATAAGTTGACCACTTTGTGGATCAAAATTTAATCCCCATGCACGTCGGTTATTGACAGCTTGTACTGTTTGCAAAAATTGAGGAGAAAGGTAGAGTTTTCTCTCTTCAATTCTCGCCATACGACGAAGTTGAATTGAGTTAGTACCAACATGATTAATTAATGCAGCCATGTCTGTAAATAAGCCTGAAAAAGTAGGTGTTATCTGTAGTGAAGCAAACGCTTGGGTATAAGAAGCTTTGTGTTCCATAGCTGATTCGAAAGCTCTTTTATTTGCCATGAATATGGACGTATCAATTGCATAGAAATCGAAATTTTTTTCGATGACAAAAGCTTCATCCTCTGCGGAAGAAAGTTCACCATTTCTGAAAATTATATTAATATGCGTTTTTAAAAATGATGTTTTCCAATTTTTAGCGCTTTTCTTCACAGCGTAGACTGTCTGACCGTTATGAGTGAACTTAACCATATAACCGCTCACATTTTTTAGATCTTTAATCTCACTTAATCGGTGATCTGGTTCCGGTCTGTCAACCAAGTTTTTTAGAATTGCGAAATCACTACCAGCGATATCTGTGCTTAAGCAACTGTTTTCATTGGTTTCAGCAAGATAACTATACGCTGCAAATTCCGTTATTCGCATAAGTTCCGCTTCAATTATCGTTACAAGCTTACTGTTCAAGTCAGGATCAGTTTGAACATAATGAGTTACGAATTGACTCGCCGAAGCACTTCTTTTAAATACCCATAAATGAACATCACTGTTCGAGTAGTCATGATTACGAAGTGCATCAAAATGTCTTTGCATTTTTTTATCCTTTAACTATGTAGAAATCTTGTATAGTTTGCGCTGAAAAAATTTCAGTATTCATCCTGCCGCGTTTAAGAATTCGTACATCCTTATCAACATTGCTGATAATTATGGTCGCCTCATAAAGCCGCCAACCAAAAAACAAAAGGAGAGGATTCATAAGAATCTGACCCGATTTATAGGTTATTGCGAACATCCAAAGAAGGAATACTATGAATCCGTAAAATTTTTGAGGGTCATCATAGCTAATCCCCATAAATGATACGACATATGGAAATGTATAGTTAATAATTTCATTTGGTATTGGCTTAAAATTTTTGACTTTTATGGTGAAAGGATAGTTTATCTTCTTTAGAGATGAACGGACTATAAAAGTAGCAATCATAGTGATAAGCAAAAAAGATATAGAGATTAAAGGATTAGAAAATGGTAAAAAAACACAGGTATTCTTTGTAAAACTAGCTGCATTACACAATGGCTGGCTCCACCATACCTTGGGAATATCTTGAATTGCTAAAATCAGTGCCAATGGCAAATATGAGCCAATGAAAATAAAAAAACCCGGAATCAATTGAAATTGCATCTCATTTTACCTGGCTATAGATACGTTAATACTCAACATCCAGCTTCTAGTTAATCTTCTAAAATTTTGACTGACAGCAGCATGCAACGCCTTCCAGCTCAATCTATTTATAACGATCAGATTCAAAAAGTAAGCGTTTTAACCTTGAATGGCTCAAATGCTTAACGTAATTGATCCTTATACTGCCATATTGATTGCACTGATCATAGAACCTTTGGTCAAAAAACACGTGCATTCTACAAAATTGTCAGGCAGAAACACCAACCTCAGTTTGTTGAGGATGTTGATGATTTGTTCGCCAAGTTACCACCTATTGGACTTTCCTTACTCCCGTGGGGCTATAGGCCAGGAATGTCCACCGTTCTAGGACTAGCCCATTAGCGGATATTCGAATCATCGAGATGATGTAGCACTTTTCGACTCCCGCCCTTATTGTCGGGGCCGTACTTCAGCAGAACTTCGAAATCTCCAACCGAACAGGGCTCGGCATTGTCCATTTTGATTTGAACGACAAGCTTATATCCATAGGCGACAGTCGTATTGGGTTGCACGCGCCCTAGCATGTAAGGTTCTAAATCCGCCTCCAGATCTTCCTCGTTTGCTGATTCCAACACTAGGCGCGTAGCCTCTTTGGAAATGAGGGGGAGTTGCAGGGCTACAAGGATCGAGACATCGAGCTGATAGTCGAAACCAGCTTGAGCAACTGCCGCGCCCCGCAGGGAACGCTTTGTTTTCACGCTATCAGTCAAGGGAGGATCGACGCGTTTGAACACGATTGCTTCCTATTTCTACGATTATTTGTCGACATCGTCGAATACCGAGCGCTTTGTGACGACGGAAGTGGAAGGTGGAGTGTCCTCCTTTTTTTGCGTTACGATGTGCGTCCAATCCGCTTCGTCTTCGGAGTCTCTATCACGCTCGCGCCTGCGCTCTTCAAGAGACTCGATTGAGCGACTCAGGTGATCACGCGTGTCGTCGATCAAGGCCGTGGCGTCTGTGTCAACACCAATCGCCTCAATGCGGTCAAGCATGCAGAGAAGCTTCTTAAAATGGCTTTCAGGCTCTTCGTCCAAGTCGGCGTCGGCGGCGATCTCGTCGATCCGTTCTTCGAGCGACGGCAGTACAGTCGTCCGCAGCGCTAAACCCACACCGATAAGCTTTAGCGGTGGTATGACCGCTAACATTTGTGGTTCGTCGAAGAAAGAGATATCAAGACCGTTGAGCACGACAGATTCCAGCTTGTCGGCTACATCCGATCGCAGATCGTCAGGCAAGACGCTGAAGTGATGAGCACGTGCGTAGGTGGCGAACTGGGGATTATTGCTGGCGGGATCGGATTGCCAACAAGACCGTCGAAGTAGATTTGGAAATTGTTCGATGGCTTTGATGAACACAGCCGTACTCGAACGGTAGGATAGGAAGTGGAACAACATCCAATTGCAGTGCCTTTCGTCGGGCGTGCGGCCAAGTCGTGCGACCAGTTCGTCATCGAGCGTCGCCGGGATGACAAGCGCATCTCGAATGAGCGGCGAGTCCTCACACGTGAAGCTGCTAAGAATAGTGTCGATAGTCGCGCCTCGAATGAGAGCTGCCATCATATGGGGCTTCTGGCGCAGAATCTCCGTTAGGGCGTCGGAGATCGTTGGATGGGCGAAGGTCCATTTTGATCCGGAGAGCTTCAGGAACGAGCCTTTCAGCTCAGCGAAACAATCCTGAATCTTAGTGAGAGCATACCCCGTTAGCTCCGAGACTGCCTGTGCAGCCGAAGCGTCATGATCGCTGGGATCGAAGCCGGCTTGATGGACGTAAACGAGGATGAGCGCGGCCTGTAGCTGATCATCTAAGGCGTTGACGGTATCGACCAGATGCTCTTTCGGCTCCTCCATGAATCGGACGAGGGGGCTTTCGCGAGGCGCTAGACCCTTGGTGAAGTTTGGGTCTCCGAGACGTTCGGCGATTCCAGGGAGGAAATCGCGAACTGCGGCGACTGCGGCCAGATGCGGCTTGACGCTCGATTTCCAGCTCTGACTCTGCTCGCCGAAATTCACATGGTTATAGATAATCTGCGCTTTCTCTTCGGATGTAAGCTCACCGACATCCACCACGGCGCTGCCATCTGCGAATTGAGCAAGGTTGCGCTGTCCGAGCCGCCGCCGCGCCGCTTCATAGATATGCTTGCGGGAGGTTAGGAGAAAGCGATTACCATGCTTAATCGCGGCTCGCAGCTTGGAGAAGGTCGACGCCCAGTCCTGAACGTAGTCTTCACGCAGCACATTCGAGCCGAAGGCATCGTCGATCCAGAAGAAGCGCCCTGGGTCATTGGGATTCCAACCAGCCTCAAAATCGCGTGGACTGGTCAGGGCAAATACGGTACTTTCCGGATTTTCCGATGCAATGGTCGACACGATGGCGCCAATTGTCGATTTTCCACTTGATGGATTGCCCAGCAGCAGTACTACTCCATGCTTGGAGATCGCGTTGACCGCGGCGCGATGGGCCTGAGTCGGCACATAGGTGCGAAGTTTTGGGATCCAACTGTCAAGTAGTGCTCGGCTCTGCTCACTGAGCCGCTCATCCACGATTGAAGTGAGGTCCCCAAGGCCGTATACCTGCGGGACAAGAGCCCGCAAGCGCGCACTGCTCTTGATAACGCGGATGATATACTGGCGACCAAAAATGTGCGGCTTACGCACACCAAGTGCCCTGAGTTTAGCACGCATTGCGGCTGCGACGGGCGCATCCAGGCTCATATTCGTCATGAAGGCGTAAGTGTCCGCCTGGCCGGCTTTGACTAGCTCTTCGACATGATCGATCTCAACTGTAAGATCGCTAAGCTTCAGCGCTTTTACGGCATCGGAAGTATGCTTGCACTGGACCGTGCCAATCGGCGGAGCGTCGTTTCCCGCAGGAATGAGGAAGACCGCGTCTTGACCGCCGTCTTGGGCTTCGCGGAAGATTTCCACGGGTCGGCCGAGTATGACCTCACATACCTGCGAGCATAGATCCTGAAACGCGCGCCAACCGATGGTATGAAGCGCCAAATCGCTCCAAGGGCCGTGCGCTCGACGCTCGAACAATGGCGGACGCTCGATTAATGCACTCTCGACCTTCATGCAGTGGCGACGCCGCGTAGAACACCAACCGGCATCGGATGAATTTCCTGGTCTGTAACCATACTCGTTGCGCCGAACGGTCCAGGATTGATGTCAATACGCCGGCCGCCCTCAGTCGCGGTGGATACCAAGCGGCGGCATAAGAGATCGGCGAGCGCTGGATCCTCAACGGCGCAGATGATCTGACGCCCATCCATGCGGAGAGTGGCGAGCACTTCCACTAGGTGAAGGGCCCTAAAATCGTCGATGTGCTGAACGGGGTCGTCGAGTAGGAGTGATCTGAGTGGTGTCCAAGCCCGCGCGAGATGGACTGAGAGAAGGAAAGCGAGACCAGCGGCACGACGTTGACCGCTGCTGAAAACAAATTGCGGGTTCAGGCCGTCTCCGACCTTAAGACTCAAAAAACGACGGACATCGCCGCGAATGCTGTAATCTATTGTCCGCCAATCGGTATGCGGTCGCAGGCGCTGGTACAGTTCGTTAAGGAGCGGACTGATCTGAGCGAGACGCTCATCAATTATTTCGGCACTCACACGCCTAACCGAGCGTTCGATTTCGTGGGCCGCTGTAACGGCATTTTGTGATTGGTTGACCGCCTGCGCCAGCTTCTCTATTTCAGCTCGCAGCGCCGAGATGCTGCTTTCAATCGACGATATTCGCGACACCGCATGCGAGGCCTCTAGCACAAGTAGCGCACGCTCGAGGTTAATCAACCGGTCGCGTTCGAGAGAAATGGCCTGCTCTAGACTGTCAGGATACTGAATGAAGCTGTGCTCTAGCCCCCACTGATTGTAAAAATCGACATGTGTCGCTTCCTGCTCACGCAGTCGGCGCAGTTCGTCTGCATGAGTTTGTACCGTGGCGGTAGCTGTCTGAAACGTGAGGCTGTGTAGACGCGCGTTCTCTTTCGCGATGGCGAGGTCATTGCGGGCTGCCTGAACACCCGACGCCAGTGATGCTATACGTCGCCGTGTAGCGGCTAGACCGGCTGTAAACTCGTCCGGCGTCCGATAAGCTGCGCATAACGGGCAATGATCTTCGTGCAGCCCGAGGTGCTCACCATGCTCGACTAGAAGACTCAGCGACGCCGCGATCGCATCCATCTCTTCTTCGCGCGCGAGGCGTTGTTCAGCTTCCGAGACCGCTTGTTGTACAGCCTGATGCTCGCGCTGCGCCGCTTCGTGCACCCTTGATGCGGCCTCACGAGCCACAATAGCCTCCGGAGTGTTGTAGGCCGCCTGCGCCGACGCAACCTCACGACCGAGTTGAAGCGCTTCGCCCATTCGACTCAACCGGGCTCGTCCGTTCGCGAGTGCATTTCGACCCGCAGCCAGTCGTGCCGTCAGCTCTGGCGGCGCATCCGGCGCGGCAGCACCGATTATTTGGAGGGCAGAGGATACATCACCTGACCGGCTAAGAGTGGCTTGCGTCTCAGACTGTTGCGTCAGTCGGTCCGCCAACCGCGAACGGGCACCCTCATAAGCGGTCTCGTCTTTAGAGTGCGCGGTTTCGGCAGCCGCCACAACTTCCTTAGCTCGCCTACCCGCCTCTGAGCCTTCTAAAGCACCGAGCGCCGACCGTACTAGATCAAATCGTTCCGTTTCGGTAAGGTCCAGGCTGAGTGCAGCGATCCATTCGTCGCGAATGATTGAGGTTCGGGTGAGCTGCCGGAGTGCGTTGTCTGGCGCAGGCCCGCAGCAAAGCGCGACCTGGATTTCTTCCGCTGAACGATCAGCGCCCGACTCGCGAGTGCGAGTAATGGTGAAGGGCTTGCTGTCGTCGTCGACGAACGAGACCGTTACATAGTGAGCCTTAGGAACACCTTCGCCACGCCACCATAAATAATCGCTGAGGCTTTCCTTCGCCGCTTTCTCGACAGCATATTTGTCGATGGAACCGGTGATCGCGAACTCAACCGCATCGCATAACGTGCTCTTGCCCACGCCGTTCCGCCCAGTGATAACTGTGAAGCCCCGTCCGAAGGTGATCTGGACGAGATCCCTGAATCCACGAAAACCGCATATTTCAATGAAGTCGAGTCTCATGATGTCGCCCCCAAGATGCGAGCGATCTCCGCCGGTGTGGCCTCTTTGAGGAATGCGGTAACGGCCTCAGGAGGAATGCCCGTCAGTCTGGTGCGCAGTCTCGATTCGAAGTTAGACGCGCCAAGCTGTGGCTTGGCGCGTAAGGACAGCAGTGGGAGGAGCGCCTTCTCAACGTCATCCGCTGTAGTGATCGAGGCCCTGGCGATCTTTCGGGTCAGAGAAAAATCCTCTTCGATTCGCTCGATCTCGCGCCCTAGGCGCACATCTTGACCCGGGGTCAGAAAGACAGAATAGACGTTCCAAGCTTTCGCTCCTGCTCCACGTAACGAAGCGGCGTGGCGGGTGAGCACAGCTTGTTGGTCTGCACGCCAGGTATCGAGCAGGGTATCTGCGGTGTCGAAAACGTGGACGAATCCCATTAGCGCCGCGTTTTCGAAACAAGTCACAGGGCCGGTCGAGCCACTCCATATCCAAGTTTCATATTGGACGTCGCGAAGGAGGATTTCGGCTTGCGTGAAAATGTCCATTAGATTCCCAACACCGCTCTTGCCCCAGGGAAGTCGTACCATTCGCCCGCTGGGCCAGGACGAATGACGTCACCGACGCGTCCGCTGCGGACGACGTTATCCGGCACGCCCACGTCGATCGCGCCCACTGCCACAACGATGTCTGATTGTATCGCGGCAGGGGGCTCAACGAATTTTCCGCGCAATGTTCCAAGGATGGATTGCGCTCCGTTGAGAACACGGATGCTCCGGCCGTTCAGTTCATAACCGTCGGCGCGTTGAACAGCCCCAGCCTGACGTAGCAGTAAGTGGAAGAAGCCGAGGGCTTCAGGATTTGCTGGGCGTAGGAGCTTGGCTGGCTCTGCCGCCGGGACGCCTTCGGCATCCCGCCTTAAGCCATACAACTCCTCGCTATCGAAATTCCCGATATTTAGCCAAGTTGGGTCGCACTGGACCCCAGTGGCTTGCTCGAAGGCGGCCCGTCCGGCATCCAGAACCTGCCGAAGGTAATTAAATGAGAATGTGCGACGAAGCTCGTCAAGCGCCACAGCCCCAGACTCTTGGACATGTTCGAACGTTACGTTTTGCGCGTGCGCTATTTTCCAGAGCTGCGGGGCCTTCTGCTCGAGTGCGTTTGTTGGCGACAGGTCGATAACAGTCACGGACAGTGGTTGGACATCGATCAGCGCTTCACCGATCACGGCATTGAGGTATTCCCAGTCTGACCAGAAGCCGACGACAAGCAGGTCCTTCTGCCGAAGGTTGGCAGCCATCCAAACTTTGCTTCGCGCAATTCGTGCCGAGATGGCCGGATCATCAAGTTGCGAAGGCGCCCAAACCGTGGCTGGCCGATCGCGGAGAGAACAGCCATGGAATTTCAACAGGGGTGCCTGACAAACGAAATCGGCGGTGGCTTCGTCTCCGTCGAGCGAGCCACGGAAATCCGCACCATAGTCCCACGCACGTCGCTCAATGAGCGTGTCGTAGTTGCTCGATAAGCCGGCAATGGCGGCGCGAGTGATGAGAAAATCTGCTATCGCAGCATGCCCAATGTTCGGAGGCCGCACAAAAGCCGGCCAGGGCACGAGATGCTCGATGAAAACCGATTGAAGAGTGTTGAGTCCTGCGAAGTGTTCGGCGAACGCCTCAAGATTGCCTCGAAGAACGACGTTGCAATTTGGATCCGACTCAAGGCGGTATTTGTCAAAGCAGCGCTCTGCGACTGTTCTCGCTGACGGCAGGTTGCTGGGAGGAGCCATAGAAAGCCCAGCGCCGCATACCACCAGAAGGCGGCCGGTGTTCATAGAGGCTAGTAGTCGAGCGATTGTCTCAGGCGTCAAGCAACCCCCCTCCAAGAAATATCTCGCCAATCTGATTCAGTTGCGATTTTGTCGATCTGATTGATAGTATTAGTGGCGCTCACTCTTGTCTACCCACTTTCACTTTCTCGAAGTAATTTTTGATCTAATTTACGATCGGATGGACCACGCAATTGTGCTTATTCTGACGGGGACTATTTTTTGTGCCATCCATCCAAAAATTATGAAACATCAAACGCGCTCCCCACCAAATCCCCCAACGTCACCATCAGCATCATCGGATCAATCGGCGAAGGTTCAAACCCGACCCTCAGGTAAAATTCCCGCGCCTCTGTAGACAGCGCATGAACCAACATCCCACGAATACCGATAGTTTCCGCCACCTGTATCACCCGCCGCCCGGCATCCCGCACCAGTGCTCGCCCGACGCCCTGACCGTGCAATGATCTATCTACCGCCAAACGGCCCAACACCGCGATCGGGATAAGATCATGCATATTGCGGCGAAAGCGTCCGGGAGCGGCATTTGTCATTACTGCGCTGGACGCCAATGAGTAATACGCCATCACCTTCGAGTCGTCGCAGCAGACGAACGTTCGGAATGCGCCGGTTGCGCCGGTTAGCTGATTTTTCATCGCCCGCTGTTTTAGCCAGTTGTCCATAGACTTCACGCCACAACAGAATGAGTATAAGAAGTGTCCAGCCTGAAGAGGCCCAGGGGCTAAGCTCACTTTTTCTGTTCCCACGGCGCAGGCGTTTGCATGGTTTTACGCAACGCGGCGTTCGGCGATAGAGCTTGATCCAGACGAACAAGAAAATCCTGATAGGCCTTCGGATCTGCCATAATGATGCGCCGCTCGATCAACGCTTCCTCTGCGGCAGCGTGCGCAGCTTCCAGCACAAAGTCAGTACGGTTTTTTCCCTTTAACCTTCGCCGCACGATCGATCAGATCGCGCTCGGCGGGTTTTATACGCAAATTTAATGTCGCGCGTTTGACAGAAACGCCATTGGTCGCTGGCATGATGAAATCCTCCGGGTTGTCCTCTGGATATTAATTATCCAGCACACGCAGCGCTAATGTCATTACGATTTACAGACAGCATGAGGAATCGAACCGAAGGAACGAACCGGACCTATTTCCGTGCTGCCGACCCACTCTTTTGATCTACAAGCAAAAAAGCGGGTCAATTTGCGGGTCTTGACAACCGGCGGGGATAAAATTTAAGATTGAATTCAACTTAATAGATAACTGAATATTCCCGAGTCCGGGCACCATGATTTAAAGAAACCAGCCTAACGGCTGGTTTTTTACTTTCCACCATTCAGTATTCCGGAACCCTGTTTACTTCCTCGATAAATTTTATCCCGTCTACGGTGCGTATCCAGCGCGGCGCGCGCAGTTCATCGGCGAAATACACCACCAAATCAAACAGCAGCCCGGCCAGAACCGGCTCCATCTCCGGCGATAATTTACGCTCCGCCAACAACCGCGCCAGCGCCTGGCCGTACCCGCAGAGCAGATCGGCATCGGGCTCAAAGCGAGGCGAGGTTATGGGCAGGTCATCCACGGTCAGGCTTGCCATCAGATGAGGCGGAATGGCATCGTCCAACGTGGGCCGCAGTTGCGCCAGGCAACGGTCAAGCCGTGCGCTGAGCGCCTGGCGCTGCGCCGGAACGTCGCTTTGCAGCAAAGCGTCGGCAAGGTTCTCACAATGGCCGGCTAGAACGGTGAAATCAGTGGTCGAATCGAACGGGATGGAAAGTAACGCGTGAGTGGGGATCGTAGCCATAGGGCGGCCTCCAGTGAGTAACGAATTACTTCCACTACCGGAGAGGTCAATCTCATAGGTGGTGGAACCGAACGGAGTTGACCTTACCGGCCTCACTGACACCGGCGCATCTTGCGACGCCCCCGTCCGGCCCACCATTGAGGTGTAGCAGAACGCACGACATAAAAAAAGCGCAGACGCGCCTTATGTCGTCAGTGAAGTATTTCAGGAGGTCAAGCCCGGCGCCTGATTTTGCAGGCGCGGCTAAAAGATACCGTTAACGGTGATTAACCGCAAGTGATTTTCAGGCAAGGGAATGGTCGTTATAAATCCATTTAATAGTTGTTTATCATATGATTATGCTTGAAACATTCAAGCTGCCTTTTTCGCCGCTATCTCGGAAGTGGGAATATTAACTATCCCATGGGCAGCCCATTGCCAATAGTAGCCTGTCCGTCAAAACCGGGTAGGATCACTCCAGTTCAACCTTTATAAAACGGCCATTCAAGGGAGATTTTTTCAGTACTCGTTAACAGAAACGCCGGTTTTAACCGGCGTTTCTGTTAACGAGATAATAATTATGCAAAGCAGTAAATATGACCGTTACATGGCAATCATTCCGAATAAAACTCCGGGTCCATAAATTGTTCAAAAGACCAGGGGCAAGAAGATGGGAAAACGGTGCGCTTGATATTGGTTTCACGCTCCGCGCTGATCACCGCATCGCCGTAGGCATCTTCGATAATTTCCGGAAGATGATGTTTGAGACTGGGGCTTTTTTTCAGGCGGCGCTCAATCTTACGGCGCTGCTCCTCAATGGTCAGTTTCCAACTCCGTCGTTGTCTTTCCGCCTGGAACTGCCATTTCAACAGGTGGATGAATAGAACTTCAAGACGAGACTCAAGCTCATTTTCCGCACTTGTTCCCATCGACTCAATTTCCTCAAGCAAATTTTTGGTATCCAGTTCGGCGAGACGACCTGAACGCAATAAACCTGCCTGTTCCTGAGTCCAGCCATAAAAGTCACTGTCATAACGGGTTGTCATAGTTACTCCCCTGAATTTCAGGATATTCTGCGGATACTCTGAGTTTGTCAGAGAACAATTCGTCCGTCAAAACCGGTGCATAGGTTTAAAATTAATCAATATTCCACCCTACCTGCTGCTCTTACGTCAAACGCCGTGCGCTGAGCGCCTGGCGCTGCGCCGGATCGTCGCTTTGCAGCAAAGCGTCGGCCAGGTTTTCACAATGGCCGGCCAGAACGGTAAAATCAGTGGTCGAATCGAACAGGATGGAAAGTAACGCGTGAGCGTGAGGAGGGATCGTTGCCATAGGGCGGCCCCCAGTGAGTAATGAATTACTTCCACTACCGGAGAGGTCAATCTCATAGGTGGTGGAACCGAACAGAGTTGACCTCACCGGCCTCACTGACACCGGCGCGTCTTGCGACGCCCCCGCCCGGCCCACCATTGAAAGGTAGCCGAACGCACGACACAAAAAAACGCAGACGCGCCTTATGTCGTCAGTGAAGTTATGCAGGATGCTAATCCCGGCGCCTGATTTTGCAGCCGCGGCTAAAAGATACCGTTAACAGCAATGAACCACAAGGGTTATTTGTGTGGGAGAATGGCCGATAAAACTTTATTTAACCATTGTTTATCAAATGATTACCTAATAAAAATTTAAGCTGCACTATGCTCCGTTTCTCAGCCCCGTTATCTCGGCAGTAGGTTGCCGATATCGGCATGGCCGTTTTAAATTGTTTATAGGGATCATTGGTGAATATCAATTAGGGCGAGAAATAAGTTTGTCATGACATTGAGGTCAACTTTTTTCATCGACAGCTTATGGCGGCGGCTAGAACATGGACAACACTGAGCTCTTTCTGCTAACTGAAGAAAAAACATTATCAGGGATAAGCATTCAGTGCGTGTATCCGTTGGCAGGTGACTGCGAAATGATCCTGCAACAGGCGCTGCTCATCACTCCTGTCGCTGGAAAGAAACCGGTAAGCGGCTGTTGTCGCTGCACGATCCTGGCAGGAAAAACGAAGGCTGTTGCCCATTCCGCACCAGAATTTTTGCCTCAAAGATTTAAAGCGACTGGCATGGCGGCGATCGCTAAACACAGAAGAATTCATTTCTTCATCTAGACATGAGTGCGAAACGTGTTCCTGATTAACCACTGTTCAGCCATCCCTGTAAATAACTTTATCCCATTATCCTTATGATGATTATATTAGTATAATTGTATTTCCGTGCCGTAACCGGGATGAGCCAACGTCCCAAGACCTCACAAACAGCAACTGCTTCAGTAAAGCTTAATACCGGAGGCAGGTAAGCGTCAACTCATTACCGTATTGACGCTTATTCGGCAGGGCTTTTGCGGCCAAACTTGGAAGATCGCACCAGCGGAATCCGCTGCTGCGCGGCGTTGCGCATTGCCTGGCTGACGCCGCGCAAAACCCGACTTACGGCGTAACGCTAATCGTCAAAACGAACGACTAACCCGCGCCCACACCCGCGGCGTACGATCCACGTCGCTTTGCGCATCGGCATTACCCAGCTTCCATGCCGCGACCGCCATCAAATGCCAGTTGCCGGCAGACAATGTCGAGCCCACGCCCGTAGCGGAAAGGCTGCGGTGATTTTCGCCGTCAACCCACGTGTCTTTGTTCAGCCGCACTTCGCCATGGTCGACGAAGGTGAACAGCTGCGCGATCTCGGTCAGTGCGTAACGCAGTTCGACGTTGGCCACATAACCTTGGTCGCCCTGTGCTTCGCCTTCTGGATAAGCCCGTACGCCATACGCGCCGCCGAGGCTGATTTTTTCAGAGGAGTCAAGGTTGCCGCCGGCCCATTGGCCTTGGAGCTGACCATAAAGACTGATCCGATCCGTCAGGCGCTGCAGGCGCACGACGCTGGGATTGATCTTCTGAAAGGTGCCGCGAGTCTTGGCAGTTTGATCGTCCAGCACTTTGTCTTGCTGGTTATCCAGCGTCAGGTTGCCTTGGCTCCATGCCAACGAGAACGCATTCGAACCGCCACCCAAAAAATTGTCGCGGGCGGTGCCGTTGAGGCTGGCGGTCACGACATGCGAGTGTTTGTTGCTTTTGTAGTCGTAAAGATCGATGTCATCTTTTAAGCGTTTGTCATCGAATTGCAGTTGCGCAGTCAGGCTGAAATCCCGGGTGCGAATCAATGGCTGCTGCACAAACACGCTGGCAATCTTCGCGTTGCCCGAGGCATCAAGATGGTCGAAATTCTTGGCCAGCTGATAATTCATGTCCGAGTAAGCGACGCCGATTTGGGTCGCCCACGGACCGATCGGCAACTGATACGCCGCCCGGTAGTAACGCTGATCTTCATCAGAGCCCATGATCCGCATGCTGGCCTGATCGCCAATGCCCAACGGGCTGGCGAGGTTCAGGGTGCTGCCTAGGCGATATTCACCGGTGAAGCGGTTGCCATAGTTATCCAGATCCACTTGGCCCGACACCATCGGCGCCGAGCGGGCATCCACCACCAGGTCGCTGGCGCCTACGGCTGTGCCGGGTTTCAGCGTGGACCGGACTTCGACGCCGGGGGTTTCCTGAAGCAGCAACAGACTGCGCTCCAGGGTGCCGGCGCGCACCGCTCCCCCGTTTTTCAGCGCGTGGAGCGGTGCCGCCAACGTGCCGTCGCTGATGCGCGACGCGTTATTGAGCGTCACTTCGCCAAAATGGCCTTCGAGCACGGCAATGGTGACGATGCCATTTTCCACGTCCTGGGCCGGCAAATAAGCCCGCGCCAACGGGTAACCTTTTTGTCGGTAAAACAGGGTGATACGCCCGGCAGCTGCCTGCAACTCACCAAAGCTGACCGTGCGATTTCGCAGGTCAGCCAGCAATGGCAGCAGATCGGCGCTGCCGATCGCCTGATTGCCGGTCAGCTTGAATTGCGCGACCTGCATTGTCGGCCCGCTGGTCGTCGGGTTGGTGTCCGGCTTGTCGGGAAGGTTCAGATCCAGCGTCTGGCGCGGCGGTAACGCCGGCGGTTTCGTTTGGATCTCACGGATCGATTGACCCGCGTCCGGCGCAATTTCAGCCTTGGCCGCACCCGCAGTTAACGTCAGGAGAGCCAGGGCAATGGGAGTAAGGCGGATACGCATGAATCAAAGTCCTTCTGGAAGGCGCAAGCCTTGCTCAATTACGCTATAGAGGTTGTCGGACGGCAGTTGCACCGCCAGAGGCGTGGTGGGGGTCGGCAATTTACGCAGAGGCTTGGTGGTCGCCGCCGCTACGTTTTCGGGGGCGCTGAGCAATTGGAGTAGCACCTCCAGAGACGTAGGGGGTGACGGCAATTCGTGCAGCGGCGTGGTGGGCGCCGCCGCTACGTTTTCGGGGGGGCTGGGTAATGGGTTTAGCGGCGTTACACCGATATTGAATACACCGTCAGTGAACGCGATGGCGTAATTGCTGTTGTTCAGCGTGCCTTGTTCAATCCTGTATTGACCGACGGTTTCGCCCGCACTGCGCGTCAGATTGCCGTTGAGGTGGTCACCGTTAACCAGATTGCCATTGGTGGTCCACGTCAGTGCCGGATCGCTGGCGTTGACGATTTTGCCAAGGTTGTTGGCGGTCACGGCCAGGGCGCGGGGATCGACGGTCCATTGGCCATCGGATGTTTGGGTCACGGTGTAGTTGCCATTGGCGAGGACCCCCTGCACGCTCAACACATAGGTGCCGACGTGGGTGGTGTCGCTAATGCCTGTGCTGCTCAAGCCGCTCAGTACCGATGCACTTTGGCCATTGACCAGGCCGCTAGCGCTTAGGGTCGGCTGGACATGAGGCGCGCCGTACGTTGAGCTGCCACTGTTGACTGCCACGGTGATGTTTCTGGGATTGACTGTCCAGTTGCCATTGCTGCGCTGATCGATCACGTAATTACCGTTGCTCAGCGTACCGACCACATGCAGCACATTGCTGCCTGCGTTATCGGCGCTGGTGATGGCGAAATCGTTGCTCAGACCCAGTCCGCTATCAAGATCACCGTTGACCAGGCCCGTGACGCTGATGCCCGGTTTATCCGCGGTGACATCGCCGTACGTTGAGCTGCCGCTGTTGGCCGCCACGGTGATGTGTCTGGCATTGACTGTCCAGTTGCCATTGATGCGCTGATCGATCACGTAGTTACCGTTGCTCAGCGTACCGACCACATGCAGCACATTGCTGCCTGCGTTATCGGCGCTGGTGATGGCGAAATCGTTGCTCAGACCCAGTCCGCTATCAAGATCACCGTTGACCAGGCCCGTGACCCCGATGCCCGGTTTATCCGCGGTGACATCGCCGTACGTTGAGCTGCCGCTGTTGGCCGCCACGGTGATGTGTCTGGCATTGACGATTACGTTTCCGGTGTTCGCGAGTGCGACCAGGTAACCCCCCATACCGCTTAACGTATTTTGGATTTCCTGGATGGCGTAACTGCCCACATTCGCGGTAGCCGCCGTTCCCATCGAAGACATCGCTAACGTGCCGGCCACCACGTTAGCCAAGGTATCGGCGGCGAATGCTCCTGCGACACCGGCACTCACGCCAGAGGTGGTATACGCAGAGCTGACGTCTGCCTGGTCGCCGTAGGTCTTGCTGACGTTTGCCACGGTGTAGGTGACCGTCGGTTGATAGCGGAACACGTACCGGTTGCCGATTACGGCGCTTGCTGGAAGGGTATTCATGTTGGCATTCCAGATAGCCGTATTGTTGCTGTTTAGCCCGGCAAACGTATCGGTGGTTGGGGTATTGGAATAAATCACCCAGTGGTGCCCGGCGACGGCCGAGGCGGTAACGGCGTTACTGCCGGCGTTGTTGATAAAGGCCCCCGGGGTGGACAACACCACATCTGACCCGCTGACATGCCCGCCCTGTGCGATGGTCAAATCACCTGCGACGCTCAGGGTGCTGCTGCCGACAGCGCTCAGGGATTGGTCAACAATGAAACTCCCGGCCTGGGTGAGTAGCACATCATCGGTGGCGTTCAGGCCACCGCCATCGAGGGTAAACAGCTTATTGGCGCTGTCTACGCCGCCGCTGGCCGCGTTCAAATCCGTCAGCAGCGAGGACAGTGAGTTTTCATCGCCAATGAGTACCAGCGTGTTAGCCGTCAGATTGATGTTACTGGTCGTATCCGTAACACCCTGCGTGAAGGTATTAGCCAGATTGCCGCCGCTTTGCGCGTAGGTGAACACATTCGTGTTCGCCAAGGCGCCGGGCGCGAGCAGACTGTAATAGTAACCATCGGCGCCGATGGACGAGGTACCGGCCACCGCGCCGTTAATCACGGTGGCGACTTGGCCAGCCGCATCGCTGTTTTGAGCAAAGCCGGAAATGGCTTGCGGTGTGCCGTGCGGATAGTGGGATGTCAAATAGGGGTAAAGACCGCTGGCGGTGGCCCAAACAGTATTATCGAAATCAGAAGGTAATACGCCCTGTAATTGTGCGGTGGTTAACCCGGTGACACCGGAAGCGACACCGCCGCCAATCCCAACAGCATTGCCGCTGGTCACGCTATTCCAGTAAACGTGGGTAACCGTACCAGCGGCTTGATTGTAGCCAATGGCGCCGCCAACGTTAATGCCCGCCGTCCCCCGCACTTGGCCGGTGGAATAACTGGAGGAAACAGCACTGTCGTTATAGCCTGCGACCCCGCCCACAATATTATCAGCTTGGACATTGCCGAAATTGTAGCTATTTGTGAGCGAACTGGACGTATCGTTAAGGCCAACAACACCGCCGACAAAACTGTCGCCCGATATGTTGCCCGTATTGTAGCTGTTGGAAATCGTACCCTGGTAGCTGTTGCCGGCTACCCCGCCAACACGCGTGTTGCCCGATACGGTCCCGGTGCTATAGCTGTTGGTGATGGTGGCGCTTTCGTTAGCACCCACTAACCCGCCAACGTAGTCACCCGTACCGCCATTGACGTTGCTGGAACTGTGACTGTTTGTCACCAGGGCACTGCCGTTATAGCCGGTTATTCCGCCTGTCCAGCGGGTGCCCGTCACAGTGCCCATGCTGTAGCTGTTTGCAATCGTCGAGCGATATCCATTCAAGCCGGCGATTCCCCCGATCATAATGCCGGAGGATGACGTTGACACCGTGCCGCTGAAATAGCTGTTTAATATAGAGGAGAAACTATCGTTCATCGAGACGATACCGCCGACGTAAGATCCGCCGCTGATAGCGCCATCCACTAAACCCAGGTCCCGGACCGTTGCCCCCTGATTGTAGCCAAACAGCCCCGTGTAATTTGCGTACGGAGCCGTGATGGTCAAGTTCGATAGCGTATGGCCCAAGCCTTCAAAGGTGCCGGAGAAGGGTGAATCATCATCATTATCATAGCTCCCCACAATGGCGTTCGTATAGGTGACGCCACTCGCGTCCTGATTACGCGCCAAGGCGTAATGGCCGGCTAATCCGCCCGCCGCAGTTTGGTTTGTAATTGCGCTGGACGAAGCTGGATCCCCGTCGATTCCGTCGATGTCGGCCATGCTGTAAACCAGCGTGTAAGCCGAACCGTTGATGTTCAACCGCTGCCCGCTGCCTTGCGGTGCCGTGAAACTGGCCGAGACGCCATCGGCGAAACTGAGATCGCCGCTGCCGCTGCTGGCGCCGTTCCTGTTGTTATTCGTCACCAGTACCAAGCCGCCTGCACCGGTGACGGAGACGTTGGCATTGATGGCAATGGAGTGGAACGAGTCCAGCGTTAGGGTATTTGGCGAACTCCAGCTCAAGGCGGAATTAACGGAAATATCACCGGGGCCGGTTGCCGTGGAGGCCGCAGATCCACCGGTCGTGGAGGCGGTGGTGCCGGTGGTTTGCAGGGTGACGTCGGTGTTCAAGAGCGCGGCGTTGATCGTGGCCGCTGAAACGTCATCAACGATCAGGTCTTCAGGATCCACCAGCCAATCACCCGTTTTGCCTTTCGTCGCCGAGGTGCTCACCTGGATGCCAGTGAAGTCAACGCTGTGGCCGGAGGTTTCTACAGACCCGCCGTCACCGCTTTGCGTACCGCCCCTGGCCGAAAAATTGCCCCTGGCCACGGTCGTTCCGTCGGACCAAACGACAATGTCGCCGCCTTTTCCCGTGGTCCCGGCGTCAGCCTTGAGGCTGCTGCCGGCATCCACGCTGGTACCTTGTGCGTGAGCCAGGGTGCCTTTGCCTTGAGCTTCGCCGCCGATCTTGATGCCGCCGCCACCGCTGGCGCCCGAGGCATTCAGGGTGGCGGACGCGAGCGCAATGTTCTGGCCGGTGATTTGAATCGCGCCGCCCGTGCCTTGGGTTGCCGAGACATCTAAGGTGCCGGCGATGTGCGCCAGACCGCTGTCGCCGCCGCCGAGGGAGATCTTGCCGTTCTTGTTCTGCAAGCTCCGCGCTTCAATCACACCGGTGTTGTTGACCACCGTCCTGAGCAGCGCATTGCTGGCCGCCGCGGTCATAATGACTTGGCCACCGTCGGCTTGAATCAACTGGCGGTTTTCCGCCAACGCATTCTTGGCCGCTTCATCGACCTGGACATTAAGCAAGCCATCGCCAGCGAAGTCCAACGTCACCGCCTTGCCGGCGGCCAATGCTACGGTACCCAGTTTCGCAACAATCACGCCCTGGTTGCTGACGGTGCCGCCGAGTAACGCCACGGCACCACCGTCGGCTGCGGTAATGGTGCCCTGGTTGACGACGCTGGCGTTGCCGCCATCACCCTTGAGCGCGTATTTGCCGTTAGCGAAATCCCGGTTCGAGAGAGTGAGTGTCGAAGCCACCAACCCGCCGACACTGACGGAGGCACCCTGACCAAACAGCACGCCATTGGGGTTGATCAAGAACACCCGGCCATTAGCGTTAAGTTGGCCCATGATCTTCGAACCGTCAGCACCGATCACCCGATTCAGGGCGATCGAATCAGCGCCGGGCTGAACAAAGGTCACTTTGTTGTCTTTGCCAATATCAAAACTCTGCCAATCCATCGCCATTTTTTGGCTGGACTGGTTGATCGTCAGTTGATGATTGGCCGCCGTGCCAATCTGGCCGCTGCCGAGAACGACATGACCGCCAGTGGGCAAATCTGCGGCCATGCTGACAATAGGCATGCAGGAAATACTGCATGAGATCAGGGCAATGGTAAACGGTAGCGGCTTGAGCGCTCCGCTACACGGGGTTGAATGATCATCGACCTGAATCGCACCGACTTCACTGCGTTTACCACGGCGAGTGGCAAGCTCACTGACGACCACAAAGGCATTACAGCTGTGGTTCCAGATCACGCTGAAGATGCGATTCATAGGTACTCCTTGCTTAAGCGGGTAGAAATGCATGCTGACTAAGCTGTATTAGCGCCAGAGGGCGCGCTATCGTTGACGCACATTGGAAGGGCAGACGCCGGTTGCGCCTGCATCACAAACAACGGCAGGGATGGGGAGAATCTTTATCGATAAAAACGTTTAATTACGTGGATAAGATTATTTTTGCGAGATGCGTCGAAGAGAGAGAAATCAGGCGACCAAAACCCCTTGCAAATTGACCCCGTTCGGGGATGCCGGGTGTTAACCCGCCAATTTTCTTTGTCGGCAACCTAAATACCGATGGCGCAACCGTTGCCGGCTGACTTGCGGTATAACTACACAGCCGGACCGCGCTACACCACCTGGTGCAGAGGGTCCGAGTGGTGGTGGAAAATCCGCCATTGCTCTTCTTCCCGGCGAAACAGAACCGTGACGCGCCGGCATCTTACCGTCGCATCTCTCATGTTGGTTACGCGTTCCCGCAAAATGACATAGCCGAGCATCCCGTCATTAACGGCTGCGATGGGTTCCTCCTGATAGTCGGGCTGCCATCCCCGGTAGTTGGCGGCTGCACGGATTATCGCCGCGCAGACCGCATCGTACCCCGTGTAGAGGCCGCCGTAGGCACCCATCATGGTGACGTCCGGCGCACGGGACCACAGTTGTTGATAGGGCGTATGCTCGCCGACAAGAAGACGTCCGACGGCGGCATGCAGCTCTCCCAGGATGTCCTCCCATGATGGTGGCTTCATGGCAGTAGTCCGATGGTCTTGCGAACGAACGGCTCGACTGCGGCGCGCCAAGCCTTGGGATTGTCGAAGTGCAGTACATGTCCTGCGTCCGGCACCAATACAAACTCACCTGCCGGGAGCACATCCGCCATGCGGCGTGAACCCTCGGCGGGGAAATAACTGTGCTCCCCCGCGACCACCAGCGCCGGGCAGTGAACCTGGCTCAGCTCGGAGGTATGATCGCGGTTATTCCAGTGTGCCCTGCAGGCAAGAACATTGCGCGTACCCGCAAGGGGCCAATAACCATCCCGCCGCTCAGCGAACACCTCGACAAAATAGTCTCCTTCAGCCGGGTGCACTCGTTCGGAATGCGCGCCGATCATGTATTGACCAAAATAGTCCCCGCCGAAATAGGCGTGGATAGCGGCAATACTGTCGAATGGGACCGGCCACTCATCCAGCCATGCCTGCCAGCGTGCCTGGACATCGGGCACCACGGCGGCCATATCGCCGATAACCACGGACCGGACCAGTTCAGGATGCTTGCCCGCGAGTTGCCACGCGGTGAGCGCGCCCATGGAATGACCGATGACCACGGCAGGCGCGAGGCCATACGCATTAATCACCGCGGCGGCGTCCTCGACATGCGCGTTGCGGTCGTAGGGCCCTTCGGGCGCGTCGCTTAAGCCGTGGCCGCGGGCATCGTATCCGATCACTTTTCCATGTTCGGTCAGCCACTGCGCCGTTGTTGACCAGGTCGTTGCCCGGCCCATCATGCCGTGGATAAGGAGAATCCCTCCGCCCTGCCCGCCGAAGTCGATTGCGGCCAGTTGAGTGCCGGCAAATCCGGCAATGTTGCTGCGCTTCCAGCTCATAGGCTTATCCTCTTTTTCCTGTGTTGATCATCAGCGATGTGGGGCCATGGAATCCCAGGTTCGTATTCCAGACGGGTTCGGTTTGCTGACTCACGTCGAAGGAAGGGTAGCGCGTGAGCAGTAGAGAAAGCGCGATTTGCGTCTGTTGGCGCACCAGCGTCGCGCCGATGCAGGCATGCGGGCCGGTGCCAAAGGAAAGATGCCGGTTGGGGGTGCGGCGTAAATCAAGGGTTTCAGGGTGATCAAAAACCGCCGGATCCCGGTTCGCGGAACCGACATAGGGCAGCACCAGTTGCCCCTCCTCGATGCGGTAACCCTTGTAGGTGAATGTCGTGGCCGCCCTGCGGCCAATGTACTGCACGGGCGTACCGTATCGAAGGAACTCCTCTATCGCCAGCGGCAATTGTTCCAGATCCGCCGCCAGCGCGCGCCGTTGGGCCGGATGCTGGTGCAGCGCCCAGACGGCATTGCCAATCAGATACCTTGTGGGCTCCAGCCCTGCGAACATCAGCAGCATGCACTGCGCGGTCGCTGATTCGATATCGAACTGGAATCCCTTGCCGCTATCGCTCATTAAACGGTTAAGTATCAGATCGTCGCGGCGGGATGTTATCGCGTCACCAGCAAGCGCGCGTAAATAACGCCCGAATGCGTGGAGACTTTTCTGGCCGCGTTGTACCTCTTCCACACTCAGATCGCTTGCGCCAAACAGGTACGCGATATCATCGGACCAACTCGCCAGTTGCTCATGATCACCGTCAGCCCCGCCCAGCAGCCGCGTGATCACTATTGCGGGTAACGGACGGGCAAAATCGGCAATCAGATCGACACGGTCCCGCTCCCGCCATGCCGCCATGAGATCCCCGGCAACATTGCGGATAACGCTGGACAAGGAACCTTTGCTGAGCAACGTTGGACACGACCAGTCCAGCCGTTGTCGACGCTGCGCATGGTCATGTCCATCAAATAAGGCTAACCACTTGCTGAGAACGGGAATCATGTCGGCAAACTGTGCTCGATCTTCGTCGGGCAACGCCAATAACGGCAAGGCGGACCGATCATTGGTCAGTCTCGGATCCGTTAACAGCGCCTTGACGTCAGCGTAGCTGAACATCAGCCACGATCCGCCATACATCGTCGAATAGTGAATGGGCTCTTCCCGCCGAATTTTGTCGTAGTACGGATAGGGATCCGCCAACAGCTGTGGGTTGCTTAATGAGAAGTCTTTTATTTTGAATGGGTCAGTAGCACCTGAGCGATGTAATTCCATTATTAGCACCTCGTAAATAAGGCATAGACTCCTGCGAACCGTAAAGCGGCACTCCGGCGAAAATATGTTAAAAAATAGCGCCAAGGAACTTATTACATTTACTACAGATTACGTCTTCTGATTAAATTAACTCTTGTGCTAATAAAGCAAGAACACGCATGGGCCAAAATCGCCCTTATAAACCTGACTTAAATGACAAGGCCCTTCGATTTAGCTAATGAATGATAATACTTATTAACCTATTTTAATTTCGTTAGAATATTTTTATTATATATGAATTTATATATTAAATTTTTTTAAGTTTATTTATAATAAATAAAAAAGCTTCCAAGCCCTCAATATCAAGACTGAAATATTCAGAATTCATTTATCTGTAAATAATATGTATACCTCAAGACAATTACCAATGAAAAAATAAGGTAATGCGATCCTCTTCAAATTTTATAAACTATTCTCTTTTAAACATAGCGTTAGCCAAGTCCCTGCTGCATTACCGGTTCGGCGTGCAACGTAGATGTGGGTGGCAGGCGGTCTGCATTGAGGTGGTGACTGGTCTGTCAGTTTTGGCGCCCATAGCGGCATCAAATGGTATGCCAGCGTATCCGGTACCGCATGGTTAGCTATGGAAAGCGACAAAGCCCCATTACAGCTGGAGGCCGGGGATGGTGTTCTGTTACCCAACGGCAGACGCGTTGTCTTGGCTCGGGATGTACCGCATCCCGCCGCGCAACTACGCCAGACAACAATATCAGGCTGTACAAGCGTGACAAAGGGGGGTGATGACAGGCCACGCCGCTTGCCCGGACCAGGACACAACACCTCAGTCAGGACAACCCGTATCGCCTGTCGCACGGTGAGCACGGGATTGCCCGGGACATATCCGCGGACGGCATGCTCGTGCGTCCGGCGCGCGCGTCAACCCGTTGCCGCCTGGTGGGGATTAATGCGCGCCGGCAATGGATAACGGATTACAACCGCCGTTTTGCCCCTTGCGCTGATAGCCGGGCTTCGCCTGGTCACACTTTGATATATCGGCCTGGGAATGAGCCGGTTAGGCCATCTTCCAGACTGTAAACCGTTTCGCCCCGTAACAGGGTCCGGACAATCCGGGCGCCGATTGTCCGGCCGACATAAGCGCTGATTTTATTCCTGTACTCAAGCTCCTCCGCTTTAAGGGTATAGGGCGAGTTCGGCTTGATAAAGGCAAAGTCGGCATCCTTACCAATCGCAATGCTGCCTTTGGTATGCAAAGCAAAGCGGTCGGCAGGATTGGTGGCGATGAGTCTGGCAAATTGCGTCAATGGCATCCCCCGTTTTTGTACGCTTTCATCAAAAAAAATATCAACGTCATTTTGTACTCCGGCAATGCCGCCCCAGGCGTCAAACGCATTGTTTCTGTTTTTCAGTTTTGCCGGACAAGGTGAATGATCAGAAGTGATAAAGTTTATATTGCCGGCCAGCACATGCCGCCATAAGCCATCCTGCGCCCTTTGGTCGCGAATAGGCGGCGAGCATTTTGCCAACGGGCCGATATCGTCCAACTCATCAGTCACAAAATACAAATATTGATTACAGGTTTCACAGGTAATATTAACCCCTTCCCCGCGCGCTTTGACCACCTCGTCCACGGCTTCAGGACTTGATATATGGCAAAAATTAATGGGACAGCCGGTCATCTTCGCAAACAAAACCGCACGCCGGATGGCTTCAACTTCCGCGAAAACCGGACGCGTGGCCACATAGGATGTTAACGATCCCTCGCCTTTTTTATAGGCAATTTTCGCTAGACGGTCTGTAATGGCGGCGTTCTCAGCATGAATCATCAAAACCTTGCCGGTTTTGGCTATTTGCCGCATGCCTTCATAAAGGGAATAATCATCAACATTCAGAAAATCACCTTTAATGGAAGGATCGCCGCACGTTGCCATAAAGCATTTATATCCAACCACTCCAGAGTCGCTCTGCTCTTGGATTCCATTATTCTCTAAATTATAAGGAACCAAGCCACCATGAGACGCGACATCAATGACTAATTTCCCTTCTCCGGCAGCATATTTAATTTCCAGTGTTTTTTTATCGACGGTGGCCGGCAATTGGTTCAGCGGCATTTCGATGATCGTGGTAACACCGCCTTTGGCGCAGGCCCTGGTTCCGGTAACATAGCCTTCCCAGTCGTTGCGAATGCCGCCCCCCGGTTCATTTATATGAACGTGCGCATCCACCATTCCCGGACTTACCACCAGACCCTTTGCGTCAATCACGTGTTCAGCCCCTTTTAATGCCGAGCCGATGGCGGCAATTTTACCGTTTTTAATGGCGATGTCGGCAGGCACTTCGCCCTGTTCTAAAATAACTAAGCCATTAGCAATGATCACATCGTAATCACGCACTGCTGCCTGACGGGCAGGCAAGGCGGCGCGACTCTTTACCTCACCGGCGGTTACGGAATTGGGTGCTGTTCCCAACACCCCTATTGCCGCTATACCGGTAATTTCTTTTAAGAGATTTCTTCTATTTTCGGAAAACAAAGCGTCATTTTCCTGATTTTTTTCTTTCGCCTCCGCGCGCTTTCCTAACTTCGCTTTCATCCTTTATTTCCTTATTTTCCTTTTTCATAAAAAATAGCGTCATTAACCCTATTGCGCTATCTGGCTTTTATTGAGCAGCAGCCATAATGATGTTATTTCTTGTCATAGTGATAAGCGTTCAGAACGGCCAGGCTACTCAGTAGGTTCTATTAATCTGATAGGACTCAGTCAGCATAGCGGCAGTGTCGCCATAAACCAAAATATTAAGCCAGGCACGCGGGAATTGTGTTTTTAAACTATTCGACGCGATCGACGCCCGGTAAACAGGGCCGGGCTAAACGGAAGTGTTCATTTTTTTGCCCCTCCGCCGAGTAAACATTCTCCCGTACTTCTCACGGCATGGGTATAGCGTTAAGATTCTGTTTCACGCAATGGATGAGAGATGGATGATGAAGCTCCCCGACCTGAACCTGCTGGTCGCACTGGACGCCCTGCTGGAGGAAGGCAGCGTGGTGGGCGCCGCCCGGCGCATGAACCTGAGCCCGCCGGCGATGAGCCGTACCCTGGGCCGCATCCGGGAAACGCTGGGCGACCCGATGTTCGTGCAGGCCGGCCGCAAACTGGTGCCGACCCCGAGGGCGCTGGCCATGCGCGAGCAGGTCAGGGCGGCGGTCGAGCAGGCGACACAGGTGCTGACGCCCAGCGCCGAGGTCGACCTGACAACCTTGGCGCGACGTTTCAACGTGCGCGCCACCGACGAGTTCGTCAGTATCCACTTGGGCCGTTTATTGGATGCGATGGCCACGAGTATGCCGCGCGCCATGCTGCGCTTCGCCCCGGAGGAAGACGATGTGGACGACGAGGCGCTGCGCAGCGGCCGCATCGATCTGTTCATCAGCGGCTCGCGCAAGCTCGGGCCGGAGATCCGTGTGCAGTCGCTGTTCACCACCACCTATGTTGGTGTTGCCCGCGAGAATCATCCGATCTTCGATAACGACATGACGTTGCAGCAGTTCACCCGCTGGGAGCATATCAACGTTTCCCGGCGTGGGAAATCCGATGGTCCCATCGACGCTGTAATCGAGGCGCAGAACCTGCGCCGGCATGTCGCCCTGGTGGTGTCCTCGCCCTACACCGCCTTATTCGCTTTGCAGGAATCCGACCTGCTGCTGCTGCTGCCCGCGCATCTCGCACACAGCGCCTTCGCCGCCGGGCTACACATCCGCCTCTTCGACCTGCCGGTCCCCCTGAAGACGGTGCTTCTCACCCAGGCATGGCATCCGCGTCTGCAGAGCGACCCTGCGCATCAGTGGTTGCGGCGCACTATCCGGCTCTTGTGCCGGGAGGATGCGTCGCCTGCCGCCAAGCCGGGAAAGGTATAGCGCGCTGGCGTCGATCGGTGCGTTGAACGCACTCGTTGATTCACTCAAAGTCACTTTCCGTAAGCAATACCGGGCCCTAAAGTTATGCAAATCGTTGCTTTAGCTTTAGGAAATGTTCATCGTGCCTTCTGCGACATTACCACCGGCATCTTCTGTCGCCCCCCTTCCCATCATCACCCGGCTGTGCGGCTGGCTGGCCCGGATTGATTTGACCACCCCGCGCGCCACCTACGTCATGCGATCGACGCTTGCCGCCTGGCTGGCGCTGATAGTGGCCTATCTGCTCGAATTGCAGGCGCCGTATTCGGCCGCTTCCACCGTGCTGCTGGTTATCAACCCGATCCAGGGCGCGGTTATCGGCAAAGGCACCTGGCGCGTGCTCGGTACGCTGGCCGGCATGTTGGCCGCCATCGTACTGATGAGTGCCTTCGGGCAGATGCCGTGGCTGTTTCTGCTGGGCTTTGGTCTGTGGCTGGGGCTGAGCGTGGCGGCAATGACGCTGTTGCGCCACTTTCGCGCGTACGGCGTCGTGGTTGCCGGCTACACCGTGGGCCTGGCGGCCTATGGCGCCCTTGAGCATCCGCTGCTGACGTTTGCTAATGTGATCAGCCGCGGTTCTTCGGTGATGGTGGGAGTGGTCTGCCTGGGGCTGGTATCGATGCTGTTCAGCGCCCGTGGCGTGCGCGGCAGACTCGACGCCCAGTTGCGGCGGCTGGCGGCAGCCATCGCCGATACCCTGGCGACGCAGCTTGGGGGGATCGGGAGCGACGCCGGCGCCGCCCAGGCCGCCTCGGCGAAACAACGCCTGATTGCCGAGGTCTATGGCGTGGACGACCTGCTGGCGCAGGGCAAGGCGGAATCGGCCGACCTGGCGCAGCGCGCCGTGACCGTGCGGCATGCGATGACGTCATTGTTCGCCGCGCTGGTCGGCGGCGTGCCGCCCCTGCCGGCGGACAGCGCCGACGAGCGGACGCTGCGCGCCTTGCAACCGGCGCTGGAGCAGGCATGGCGCGAAGCGGGGCGCGCCGTGGCAGGCGGACCGCAGGGGGTGGAACCGGCGATACAAACGCTGCGCCGGGTACGCACGCACCTGGGCGCCACGCTTGCCGCGGCTTCAACCGCGGCGCCGGCCGGACAGGAGGCGCAGCTTATCACCGGCGACCGGCTGGTGGAGCAGATCGACGACTATCTCGCGGCGCTGGAGGGCATCGCCACATTACATCACCCACGCCCACGTGGCCCGCAATCGCCGATTCCTTTCCACCGCGATACCACCGCGGCGATGGAGAACGGATGTCGTGCCATGCTGACCCTGGTGCTGGGCGGCGGGTTCTGGATCCTTACCGGATGGCCGCATGGCAGTATGATGCTGGCGGGGCTGGCGGCCAGCTGCGCGCTGTTGGCGACGGCCCCCAATCCCGCGGCCGGCGCGGTCGAGTTCATCAAGGGCACCGTCGTGGCCGTGCCGGTGGCATTTCTTTGCGCGTTCATCGTGCTGCCCTGCATCGATGGGCTGCCGCTGCTGCTGGTGGTATTGGCCCTGTTCTGGCTGCCGGGCATCTACGCGACGACGATTCCCCGCCACGGGTTGGCCGGCGTGGCCTATCTGGTCGGATTCAATACGCTGGCGGCCGCGGCCAATCCTATGCACTATGACCTTGCGTTGTTTCTAAACGGGTCGGTGGCGTGGATACTGGCAACGTTTTTCACGCTGCTGAGCTTTCGCCTGCTGCTGCCGCGCAATCTTGCCCGTGACCATGACCGGCTGCGCCGCCGTATCCGCGACGACGCGCTGGCCGTACTGCGCGGCACGCGGGCGGATCGCCGCAATTGGCAATGGTATCAGCAGCACCGCATGGCGCAGCTCGGCACCGTATTCAAAACCCAGCCCGCCGCGCTGGATCACGCCATCGGCGACGCGCTGGCCAGCCTGCATCTGGGCCGCGAGCTGCTGCGCTTGCGCGCATGGCTGCGGCTTGCGCCGACCCTGTCCCCATTGCGCCCGCCGGTCGCGGTCGCGCTGCAGCGGATGGCCCGCCGCGCTGATACTCCGGTCCTGGCCGCCCGGCATGCGCGCCGCGCCGCGCGGACCCTGATGTGGATGGGGGCCGGCGAACCGACCTTGACGGCGGACCGGCAGCGCCTGGCCGCGGCGTTTACCGATGTGGCGGCGCTGCTCGAGGGCCATGCCGCCTATTTCGCTACACTGCCGCGGAGCCGTGCCCATGTTCAGTGAAGTCGCCATCGCCGGCATCTACCTGCCGCCCTTTTTCATCTACGCCTGCATCGCGGTGCCGCTGTTCCTGGGCCTGCGCTCCCTGCTGGCACGCTGCGGCCTGCTGCGCCGGGTCTGGCATCCGGCGCTGTTTGAGTTCGCTATTTCCCTTTGTCTGGTTTCCATACTGATTCTTTATGTCTAACACTATGTCTACTGCCGCATTACTCGTAAAACCCGCCGCGAAAGCGGCCCTGACGCTGGCGGCGATCGTCGCGGCGGTGTTGCTGGTCGCCGCGCTTTGGCGCGCCTACGTGCTCGCACCCTGGACCCGCGACGGTCGCGTGAGCGCACAGGTGGTACGTATCGCCCCCGAAGTGTCCGGCACTGTCGCCGCCGTCGCCGTCGCCGATGACCAGTATGTGAAACGCGGCGACGTGCTGTATCGCATCGACCCCGAGCGTTTCCGGCTCGCCGTCGCGCAGGCCGAGGCGCAGCTGGCGGCGGCGACCGCAACGTCGCGCCAGAAGGCCCAGGATGCCAAACGGCGTCAGGGCATGGACGATCTGGTGCCCGGCGAGGACATCCAGCGGGCAAACCAGGCCGTAGCCATCGCCCAGGCGGAACAGCGCCACGCGCAGGTGGCCTTGGACGTGGCGCGATTAGACCTTGAGCGCGCAGCCCTGTACGCCCCGGTCGATGGCTACGTGACGCACCTGCGGCTGCGCCGGGGCGATTATGCCGTGGCCGGACAGCCGAACATCGCGTTGCTGGATGCGCACAGCTTCTGGATCACCGGCTATTTCGAGGAAACCAAGCTTTACGGCATCCATCCCGGCGCGCCGGCGCAGGTCCGGCTGATGGGATACGACGACCTGATCCAGGCGCATGTGTCCAGCATCGGACGCGGCATCACCGATACTAACGAGAAGGCCGACACCCAGGGTTTGCCAAGCGTCGAACCGAGTTTCAGCTGGGTTCGCCTGGCCCAGCGTATCCCGGTACGCGTCGAGATTGACCACGTGCCGCCGGGTATCGTCCTGGTAGCCGGCATGACCTGCAGTATTGACGTCGGCCAGCCGGGACACGCCCCGATTCACCAAGGGCGTTTGACGACCCTGTTGCATCGCTGGATGTAAGGAATGATTATGCGCACAGACATGCATCCCCGCGGATTCACCTTTCCGGTTCCCGTATGGGTACTGCTCCTGGCCACCGGCCTGTCGGGCTGCGCCACCGTCGGCCCCGACTATCAGCCGCCGCGGATCGCGGCGCCGACACACTGGAGCGAGGCGCCGGGCGCCGTCGCAGCCGCCGACCAGGCGCGTTTGCAGACCTGGTGGCGCACGTTTAACGATCCCATGCTCGATCGGCTGGTGGACAGGACGCTGGCCAACAACCAGGATCTGGCCATTGCCCAGGCGCGGTTGCGGCAGGCGCGCGCCGAGCGCGTATCAATCGCCGCCGGCCAGGGGCCAACCGTGTCGGCCGGCGGCTCGGGCGAAGCGTTGCGCTCCAGCAAGAGGCTGGACGATGGGACGCTGGGCGGCCAATCCGGTACCTGGCACGCCGGCTTCGATGCGAGCTGGGAACTGGATCTGTTCGGCGGCACCCGGCGCGCGGTGGAGTCCGCCGATGCGAACATCGATGCATTAGCCCATGACCAACACGCGTTGCAGGTGAGTTTACTCTCGGAGCTGGCGGCCGACTATGCCGGGCTGCGCAGCGCGCAGGCGCGCCTGGTCATCGCCCACGACAACATCCGCACCCTGCATGAGGGCGAGCACCTGGCCGAGCGGGCAATGCGGCAGGGCCTGGGAACCGCCACGGACGTTATGCAGGCACGCGCCGAGCGCGAGTCCGCCGAGGCGCAACCGCCTCTGCTGGAGGCAGACATCGCCCGCCTGAGCCATGCCATCGGCGTACTGGCCGGAGGCTTCCCCGGCGAATGGCGGGCCACGCTGGCCAAGCCTGCGCCCAGCCTGCCCATGGTACCGGCTTTGCCGCTGGCGTTGCCCTCAGACGTTATCCGCCGGCGCCCCGACCTGCTGGCGGATGAACGCCGCCTGGCCGCTGCCACGGCGCAGATTGGCGTCGCCGAAGCAGCGCGTTTCCCGCATTTCAGCATTCCTTTGAGCATCGGTACCTCCGCCAGCCTGTTGCACGACCTGTTTTCCGGCGCCAGCCTGGCGTGGTCGGCCGGGGCGCAGGCAAGCCAGACGCTCTATGACGGTGGCCGCGCGCGGGCCGGCGTCACGGCGGCACAGGCCGGAATGCAGGCGGCGGGGCTGGCCTATGAGCGCGATGTGCGCCTTGCCCTGCGTGATGTGGAAGATGCCCTGACCGGGTTAAATAGCGAACGACTGCGCCAGGCGTCGCTGGCAGCGGCGGTTGGCGACAGCCAACGGGCGCTGGAGGGGGCGACCCGGCTTTATCGCCAAGGCTTGAGTGGCTATCTGCCGGTGCTTACCGCCCAGCGCGCGGCCAATCAAGCCCGCGACGCCCTGGCATTGAGCCAGGGGGACGAAGTGCGCAGCGCTATCGCGCTTTACAAGGCCCTGGGCGCAGGGTGGCAGCGCCAAGCCATGGCCCTGGACAGCCCCGGCGCCGGCCAGCCCAACGCCGCTGCCGATGAATGAATGCACGGCTTTCAGGGTGTGACGCCAACCCGATAAGAAGACGACCGGGCGAGCCAGCAGAACGGCCCTGACCTTATTCCAGACAAGAAACGGCACGCCCCTGTTAATACCCGGTATGAAATCGCGTTAACCGCCATGACTCATTCATCGCCCACGCGGGAACAAGGGAAATTACCGATGACTTATGATGACATTATTTCAGATTTACTTAACTGGCTAGAGTCCCATATCGATCAGCAGTTATCCCTTGATGCCATTGCGGCGAAAGCAGGCTATTCTAAATGGCACCTGCAACGCATATTCCTGAAAATAACCGGCAGTAAGCTGGGTACCTATGTACGGGAGCGAAGGTTATCCAAAGCCGCATTGGCACTCTACCACAGCAGCCGATCCATTTTAGATATCGCGCTGGAATATGGCTTTGATTCGCAACAAAGCTTCAGCCGCGCATTTAAAAAACAATTTTTTATTACGCCCGATCATTACCGCAAGATGGCGGATTGGGATACTGTCGGCCTCAGACCTCCGATACAGTTACACCCTTTTCATGTACCGCAACCAGCGTTAGTGATGCTGCCCCGCTTGGCATTAGTCCGTCTGCCCGCAAGCTTGTATCGCCCAGTAGATAACGATGGTTATCAGGGCAATACCTTAGCAAGCGATCTGCGAGGATGCGCACGGGACATCAATGCGGATGGAACGTCGATGCTGTATGGATTACATCATCTTTATCTGGCAAGAAAGCATAAACAACAAACTTACTATAGCATTGCCGCCGGTCAAATTGACGCAACAGAACGTCAGGCAATATTTATAGAAACGGGAATCTATGCGCGTTTTACCTATAATGGCCCATCGGATATGTTACCTTCATTTATTATGGAGATTTATGAAAACCACTTACCCGCGCTGGGATTCATCCGCCGGCAAGGTTACGATATAACACGTTTCCATGCCCTCGAAAGGACCGTTGCCGCCGCTTCGTTACTGCAATGTGATTATTTTATTCCCTGGAAGGAAAAATGATACCCTTGGGGATATGCAATACTGTTGATGCCATTGAGGTTATCTGGCGTGAAGCGGGTCCGTTCGCGGGCCTTCTATACCGCCCCGCGTGCACGCGGATTCCCGGCGACCGCAGCGATGTCATGCTCTCGAAAGCGTCAGCGTGCTGCTTTGGCGGTCTGCAGATCGGACTGGCCATGCTCTTGACGGACGGTCAGGGCCGGAGCTCAGCCTTACAGATGTTAAAAGCCCCAACTCGGAGAGTCGGGGCTTTTAAGGTACAACGCACTTAAGATTTAACATTCATCAACTTTATAACGACTTACTGCTATGGGTACTGCGTTTATAGATGTACATGTGTATCACAGAATATATGAGCCACCTATATTGTACGATGTCCTCCCATCTGTTGCCTGAAAGGTAATTGTTCACTTAGCCCTATGCGTATCACTTTAGCTAAGCCTGTACAGTACATCCCCCTCGCGATATAGACTTTGTGTTACGTGGCTTTACTTCTGTCGCGATATACCTACTTTGATACCGTTTTACACCCATCGCGAACAATATAATAACTATAAAGCCTTAACTCATCGCGTTTTCATGACGATACTAACATGCGATGGCAGAGATTGACTACCTGGCCTTAAAGCATCGCCGTTCGAGTTTATTGAAGCCACTCTCACCGGCATAATGTTACTCTGTACTTCGTGGCCTTTATCGCATTATTTACTTACTTTTTACTTACTCTTTACTTACTTTACTACTTAACTCTTACAACTGATACTGCTTAATTTAATCCACTACATACTACGCCGGCTCGATATAATCTTTACTGCTCAATGCACCGGCGTTGGATATAAATCTAATACATCTCACGGTAATGTCAATACTGTTTTTACAACCATGATTTTATTATCTGCAAATCAAACAAACCCGCGTCGGCTCTGCTTATCCAGCTCCTTTTTCTGCTACTGTGCGGCAGGAATTGAGCGTTAGCCTATTGTGCTCAGTACCCGGTATGGATCTGCCGCGCCCTGATTTAGCCCTGGCGGCCGCGATAAAACCGTGCTGCCGGCGTTTATTGAAATTTACCGCCAGGGTGGTAACCTTTTGCCTGGGAGCTCATGCCGGCGAGAGTGATTGATGAATATCGATAATGCTAACGATTATGCTCGTTTATCCCGCGATGAACGAACGGACGCCCGCGAGGATCAAAGCAGCGTATCCGCTGGCCCGGACGATGCCTTTGCCACCATGGCGACGGATGCCGTTACCTCGGAAAAAATCAACCGGCTTATCGATCGCATCGCGCTGCCCTGCCGCGATCTTAGCCTTGACCAGCGGCTGGAAAGGCTATCCGAACAGTTTTTAGCCACGCCCTATCAAGCCAATACCCTGGTGGGCTCATTAACCGAAAAAGAGCGGCTGGTGGCCGACTTTCGCGGCGTAGACTGCTTTACCCTGCTGGACTATGTCTGCGCGTTGGCCACATCCCGCAGTGAGCATGACTTTTTCCAGCGCCTGGCGGCAATACGCTACCAGGCGGGCAACATTGATTTTCTGGCCAGAAACCATTTTTTTAGCGACTGGTGCGCCAGGGAACCGGCCAATGCCGTGGATATTACCGCGACACTTAGCCCGCAGGCGATCGGCGTCACCAAATACCTCAACCGCAAGGGCGTTGATGAGGTGTATATTCCGGGGTTGGCTATCGTGGAGCGCAGGATCAGCTATATTCCCACGGAAAAAATCGACGCTGCCGTGCTGGCTGGGCTTTATTCCGGCGATCTGATCGGCATCTATGCACCCTCGCCGGGGCTGGACGTTTCGCACGTGGGCTTTTTGATCAAAAACGCCGACGGGGTTTATTTGCGTAACGCGTCATCGCTTAGCCACAATATGAAGGTGGTGGATTCCCCGTTGGCGGCCTATTTGCAAAACAAACCGGGCATCGTCGTACTGCGCCTCCACTGATATCGGACGAGGCCAAGGCCGTCTTTATTTGCCTGGCGGGTTTAAGCCCGTTATGGTGAATAAACCCGCCGGTCCAGGAGTCCAGCCGTCAGAGTCACGGTCATAACGGGTCGTCATCGTTACTCCCGCGCCTGGCGTCACCCGCTTAGGCGATCGCGTCTATAGCGAGTCGGGAAAAACCCTATCCATGGCCGCAAACCGGGATTTGTCCGTCAAAAGCCCCCGGCTGTTCATTGCCCATCGATTGAGTTGGAAACGACACCCTGGCCGGAGAGGCTATGGCCAGTCATTGTTTATACCGCCGGGATATTCTGTATTCAGATGGCGTTCTGCGCAGAAAATTGCGGACCATTAATGACAGAATCCCGCAGAATAAGATCTGAGGTAAATTGATTTTGCTCGGACAAATATCCGCCATCAAGCATCGAAATAATCTGATTAATCACTTCGTTGACCATATCGCTGACGGGATCTTTCACGCTGGATAACGCCGGAATCAGAAACGGCGCGATCGGGATATTATCAAAACCGATCACCGAGACATCGGCAGGCACAGCTATACCGGCGTCGTTGAGTTTTTTCATGGCACCAATCGCCATTTCGTCGTTACTGGCAAGAATGGCGCTGAACGGCTGATTCCCGGCGAGAAGAGTATCAACCGCGGCCGCGCCGCTGGCCGACGACCATTTACCCTTTACGATCAGCGCTTCCTGCACCGGTAAAGCACAGGCGGTCAATGCCTCTTTATAACCGGAAAAGCGTTCAATGGCCGTGGGGGAATCCATAGAACCGGTAATAAATGCAATGTCATGGTGACCACGTTCAATGAGCGCTTTGGTGGCGTTAAAGCTCGATCCTTTATGATCACAATAAATACAGTGGCTCAGATGCTTCCTCAATTTTCGATTCACCACCATTACCGGTATTTTATATTTATCGATGATAGCGTCCATTTTGTCGATGGATAAAAAACGCGGATAAATAATGATGCCATCGCAACCTAAATCATGTAGAAATTCTATGGCCTCCAGCTCCTCGGCGACGCTGTTTTTCCCATCCACCAGAATCAGCTTGCGTCCATTCGCATCCAGTTTTTTGGCCGCCTGAGAAATGAGCTCACTAAAGTAATTACCGTTATACAACGTATTGGTGACCACCAGCCCGATACACTTGGATTTGCTGGTCGCCAGATTACGCGCCAGCAAGTTCGGACGATATCCCGTGTCTTCGATGGCCTTGAACACCTGATCCTTCGTTTCCTGGCTGACATAGCCTTTCCCCGAAAGAACGCGTGAAACCGTGGCTTTTGAGACGCCGGCTCTGGACGCCACTTCCTGCATTGTCGACATCAGGCATACCTAAACGGAAAATGATACGCCATTCTACACATTTTGTGAGTTTTCCGGAGATTTCGACCGGCAATGTCTCCCCATAGGGATCGGCATCACAAAATTGAAGCAGAGTTAAAATTAACTATTGAATTTTAAAATAGATAAACTCACTATTGTGTGAAACCGGTTACTTATCGTTTCGGCAAGAAAGTAAAAAGATGACGATAACGCAGGCTCATAGGCAACGAAAAACTTATAATTACATGAAAAATAGAGACTTATTTTTGATGCCTGCCTATTTTACAGCACTATCGCCGTCCATTGCCGACGCCATGGACATACCCATCGCCCGCGCCGTTTTGCAACGTGCTGTAAATATTGATTAAAGAAATTGAAAAAAGAGGATTGTTAGATGAGTGCATCATTATTTCCCGACGGTTTCTTATGGGGCGGCGCGATTGCCGCCAACCAGGCCGAAGGCGGGTGTTTTGAAGGTGGAAAGGGTCTGGCGACAATCGATATGATCCCGCACGGCGAACATCGTTTGGCGGTTAAACTCGGTCAGGAAAAGCGTTTCACGCTGCAAGACGATGAGTTCTACCCGAACCATCAGGCAATTGATTTTTATCATCGTTATAAAGAAGACATCGCGCTGATGGCGGAAATGGGTTTCACCGTGTTCAGAACCTCCATCGCCTGGAGCCGTCTTTATCCGAACGGTGACGAACCGACGCCGAACGCCGAAGGTATCGCGTTCTATCGCGACGTATTTGCCGAATGTAAAAAAAACGGCATCGAACCTTTGGTGACGCTGAGCCACTTCGATGTGCCCATGAATCTGGTGATTGAATACGGTTCTTGGCGCAACCGCAAAATGGTCGATTTTTTCACCCGCTATGCACGAACCTGTTTTGAGGCCTTTGACGGTCTGGTGAAATACTGGCTGACTTTCAACGAGATCAATATCCTGCTGCACAGCCCATTCTCCGGTGCCGGTTTGGTATTCGAAGCGGGTGAAAATCAGGAGCAGGTAAAATATCAGGCGGTGCATCACGAACTGATAGCCAGCGCGCTGGCGACAAAAATTGCCCACGAAGTCAACCCGGAGAACCAGGTCGGCTGCATGCTGGCGGGCGGTAATTTCTACCCGAGAACCTGCAAACCGGCAGATGTCTGGGCGGCACTGCAAAAAGACCGCGAAAATCTGTTCTTTATCGACGTGCAGGCGCGCGGTGCTTATCCGTCCTACACCAAACGCATTTTTGCCGAGAAGGGCATTACCCTCGACAAAGCGCTGGGGGATGACGAGATCCTGAAAAATACCGTCGATTTCGTCTCCTTTAGTTATTACGCTTCACGCTGCGCCTCGGCGGACATGAGCGAGAATAACAGCAGTGCGGTCAATGTCGTCAACTCGCTGAGAAATCCGCATCTTGACGTCAGCGAATGGGGCTGGGGCATCGACCCGTTGGGCCTGCGTATCACGATGAATATGATGTATGACCGCTACCAGAAACCGTTATTCCTGGTGGAAAACGGCCTCGGCGCAAAAGACGAAATTAACGCACAGGGTGAAATCGTTGACGATTACCGCATCAACTACCTGCGTGAGCACATCAAAGCGATGGGCGAAGCCATCGCCGACGGAATCCCGGTGATCGGCTACACCTCGTGGGGCTGCATCGATCTGGTTTCCGCCTCCACCGGTGAAATGAGCAAACGCTACGGTTTCGTCTATGTCGATCGCGACGACCATGGCAACGGTACCCTGGCAAGAAAGAGAAAAAAATCATTTTACTGGTATAAAAAGGTTATTGCGAGCAAGGGGGCAGATTTGGATTGACCGCCAATATAAACCTTAAACCCACATCAGGTCTGGGTAAGTAACATTATATTCATTCGAAGCGGTGAATGTTGACTTTAGCCCGCCCTCATGAATAGAAAAATAATAGGTTGCACAACTATCATAGCGACCAAGAAATACGTGGGCGGCTGCCTGATGGGTTATTACAACCCCATGAAGCCACACCGCGATATCATGGGTATGCACCGGTATCAGCTGTAAATATGGCTGATTTACTGTCCGGATATTGTGGCCCGCAAGCCGACCAGGTTCAGTAATCTGTATAGAACCGGGTACCTACTTAAGAGGACTTTATTTATGTCTAAAAATTATGCGGCATCAGCACAAGCGATAGTCGATGCCCTCGGCGGGGCAAATAACATTACCGCCGTCACCCACTGTATGACGCGCTTACGTTTTGTTATTAATGATGATTCAGCGCTGGATACAGAAAAACTGAAATCCATCAGCGGCGTGCTGGGGGTAGTAAGAAACAACAACCAGTGCCAGGTGATCATCGGCAATACGGTTTCGCAGGCTTATGCCGAAGTTATTAAGCTGTTGCCGGAAAATGCCGTTGCGCAACGCCCCTTACCGGGGAAAAATAAAATTACCCTAAGACGCATCGGTGCGGGCATTCTGGATGCATTGATCGGCACCATGTCACCGCTGATTCCGGCCATTATCGGCGGTTCTATGGTGAAATTACTCGCTATGGTTTTCACTATGACCGGAGCACTTTCCAGCACCTCGGCGACACTCATTATTCTTAATGCGATTGGCGACGGCGCCTTCTTTTTCCTGCCGGTGATGGTTGCGGCATCCGCAGCGGTAAAATTTAAAACGAATATGTCGCTGGCGATTGCGATTGCCGGTGTATTGGTCCATCCCGGCTTTATTGATCTCATGGCAAAAGCCGCACAAGGCCAGCACGTCGAATTTATGGGAATTTCCGTCACGGCGGTAAAATATTCCTACACGGTGGTCCCGGCGCTGGTGATGACCTGGCTGCTTTCCTATATTGAACGCTGGGTTGATAAAATCACCCCGGCGGTGACCAAAAACTTCCTCAAACCGATGTTGATCGTATTGATCGCAGCCCCGATCGCCATCGTATTGATTGGCCCGTTAGGGATCTGGATCGGTACCGCCATTTCCGCCCTGGTCTACACCATTCATAGCTATCTTGGCTGGTTGTCCGTGGCGATTATGGGCGGGATTTGGCCACTGCTGGTCATGACCGGTATGCATCGGGTGTTCACGCCGACCATTATCCAGACTATTGCTACAACCGGGACCGAAGGCATGGTTATGCCGTCGGAAATCGGCGCAAACCTGTCGCTCGGCGGCTCATCTTTGGCGGTGGCATGGCGAACTAAAAACTCCGAGCTACGTCAGACAGCCCTTGCCGCAGCGGCTTCCGCGATTGTGGCCGGAATTTCGGAACCGGCACTGTATGGCGTGGCAATACGTCTGAAACGCCCGCTTATCGCGTCGATAATCAGTGGTTTTGTGTGCGGCGGCGTAGCGGGCGCGGCAGGATTGGCGAGCCATTCCATGGCGGCGCCGGGGCTTTTCACCAGCGTTCAGTTCTTTGATCCCGCCCATCCGATGTCTATCGTCTGGGTTTTCGGGGTGATGGCGCTCGCCGTGGTGCTCTCTTTTATATTGACGCTGTTGCTGGGCTTTGAGGATGTACCGGTTTCCGGCAACGAAAGCCAAAAAATTCAGCCTGCACCCGCTGTATTGGCGCATGAGATGAAAACAGAATGATGTACTGAAACGCTGTACCATCACGGCCATACTATAGCAATTATAAGATAACGATCTTTACAGGAATATATCCTGGCCGTCGACACGTTCATTGCCATGCCATTTTTATATTAATGACATTATTACGCTGTTATTAAAAAGTAACGTTACCCTTACTATATTACACACACTTAACTTTGATAAAGGTCGTTTATAATGAAACCTTACCTACTGACACTTTTGATTCCTGCATTATTAGTTTCAACCACCTCCGGAGCGGCGGAAATATATAATAAAGAAGGCAATAAATTAGATTTATATGGTTTTTTTAATGGCATGCATTATTTATCAGATGATAAAAGTGCTGACGGCGATAAAACGTATATGCGTTTTGGTTTTAAGGGTTTGACCCAAATCTCTGATCAGCTGGCTGGATTCGGCCGCTGGGAATATCAAATTCAGGGCAACCAAACCGAGAGCCAAAACACCGCATTTACGCGTTATGCCTATGCCGGTTTAAAATTTGCCGGGTCTAACTCTTTCGATTATGGCCGTAACACCGGTGTTTTATATGATGCCGCATCCTATACCGATATGCAGCCGGAATTCGATGCTTCCACCTATGGCTCTGACCAGTTTTTGTTCAAACGTGGCAACGGTATCGCCACTTACCGCAACACCGATTTCTTCGGTTTGGTTGAAGGCCTGAAAGTGGCGTTGCAGTATCAAGGTAAAAACGATAGTGGGGCCAGCGAGCCGGGTACCCGTAACGTATTGTCGCAAAATGGCGATGGTTACGGCTCCTCTTTGAGTTACGATTTTAAGTCCGGTATCAGCGTCGCCGGTGCCTTTTTTAGCTCGAATCTTACCGATGAGCAAAATTCCGCGCCAGGCATCATGGGCGGGGGCGGAAAAGCTGAGGGCTATACCGGGGCGATTAAATATAATGCCGACAGCCTTTATCTGGCGGCCATGTATACGCAAGCCTACAATGCGGCGAAATTCGGATCGCCGAGTGGTACCGCCTACGGTTTAGCCAATAAATCACAGGCCGTGGAACTCTATGCGGGCTACACCCTGCTTTCAGGTCTGATTCCCTTCGTCGCTTATAACCAAACACGCGGCAGCAATTTAGGCACTGACCGTAAGGGCAACAACTACGATGCCCAGGACCTGGTCAAATTTGTTGATTTTGGTTTCACCTACAACTTCAACAAAAATATGGTGACCTATGTTGACTATAAGGTTAACTTGCTGGATGACAACACCTTCACCGAAAATGCCGGTATCGTCACGGATAATGTATTAGCCGTAAGCATGAAGTACCAGTTCTGAGGGTATAGATAATCAGTCGGTTTTCCGTTTCGTTAAACCGACACGCCTATGCCTCATTTTGTGTTATTGCCTGTTTTTGATGTCCTAATCCGCATAGCAAAAACAGGCATCCCTAACCGTAACGGTTACTCCCCCCAACCTGATTTACCGATGATAAAATCGCATCAGAGACATCGCTTACTCTTGACGGCGCCTGCGCGCCCAGGATTCCCGCGCCGGGATTCCGACCACGCCGGATCCAGGTTATAATAGTGACCACCAAGCTGGATGCCGCTGCCCACGGTATTCCCGAACCCCATGGGCATCCCCCGACAGGGAGTAAGATGCTACTACATTCGGTTTATGATGCGTTTCGCTGTATGAACCTGCTGGCCACCCTGAGCGAGCCCACGGGTATTCGTGAGATTGGCCGCCAGTTATCGCTGGATTCGGCAAAAGTGACCCGCATTATGCAAACGCTCCTGGCACTGGAGATGGTGCATCGCAATGAAAAGCGCAAGTACTCGCTCGGCCTTGGCGTACACCGTTTTTCCGCCCATGCCATTCATAATTCCGCCTTTTACAAAGCCGTGCTTGAGATACTCGAGGAAGTGGGCAATAAGCCGGTTTCCATTGTCATCGGCGTGCTAAGCGGCAGGGATGTCGTCTATTTGATTCATACCCGGCAGGGGAAAAGCGTGGCCCGGGCGATAGGGAATTATGATTCGGTCCCGGTGACCGAGTCGATTATCGGCATTAAACTGCTGGCCGCGCGCAGCGATGAGGAAATCGTCAGCCTGATTGGCATCCATGACTTTCATTTGATAAAAGAAGATATCGACGGCGCCCGGCGCCATCAGGTGCTGGTGAAGCGCTATCCGCCGCAGGAGTACCGTATGGCCTGCACCATTCCGGGCATGCAGGCGGCGATAGCGCTGTCAAACCTGAGCGGCGAACGGCTGGAACTGGAAACCCTGAAAAAGTTTCTGGTGTCGGCGGCGCAGAAAATCAGCGGCGGATAAGCGCCGCCGGGCCGGCATTACAGGGCGGGGCCGGCCGGACTTCGCCCCATCAGCGCCACGGCGCGCCGGCGGGTAAGGGACGGCGGCTGTCCAGGCCGGTACAGCGCCGAACCGATCCCCACGCTATCGTAATACCGCAGATAGTCCGCCATATTGTCCGCATCAATGCCGCCCACCGCGCAAAAGGGAGTGGCATGGCAAAACGGCCCCTTGATAAGCTGGGGCCAATTTGCCGGCAGCGCCGCCGCCGGAAAGATTTTCAGCGCGCTGGCGCCAAGCGCGCTGGCGGCGAAAAGCTCGGTACTGGTGTACACGCCGATACAGGTTTCCAGCCCCTGGGCCTGACAGGCGCGGACGACGTTTTCGTCAAGGTTGGGCGTGAGGACATAATCAGCGCCGGCCTGCGCGCAGGTCGCCACCTGCGCGGTGGTGATGATGGTGCCCGCGCCGAGATTCACCTGTCGCCCGAAGTGGCGTTTGATAGCCTGGATACTTTGCGCCCAGTCCGGCGAATTGGCGGGAATTTCCACATCGCTGATACCGCTGTCCACCAGGCCGGTGACCTGCGCAATAACGTCGGCCGGGGTTATGCCCCGCAGGATGGCGATGACATTGCCATTAAACAGCATCGTCGAATACCTCATTCAATCCGGTGATAATCGCCTCTTCCGCCGCGAGAGTGGTACAGGGAAGATGAAGTAAATGACATGCCCGCTGATAGCGTTCAAGCAGGATGGCGGAGCCGATGAAGCACACGCTTTCGTGCCGCGCATGGCCGGTCAAGACTTCATGGCCCACCAGCAGGCCGGATAGCCAGGCCGCGGCAAAGGCGGCCTCGAATTCGCCAAGGATATAACGCCCCCGGCAGCGGAACAGTTCGCTGAGCAGGGTGCTGTCGCCCCGGTCAATGGCCTCGGCGGTTTCCACCCCCTGCCGGAAAATGTCCTCGGAAAAATCCTGCTCGCCAAGCCCCTTGCCGACCACCGAATGATTCAGCACCAGGTGGTACAGTTCGCCGGTCATCAGCGTGCGCAGGCCGACGATTTTTTGCTGCCGGCGATCAACGGTTATCCATTTGCTGTGGGTGCCCACGGCGGCGAATATCCGCGCGTCGCTGATGCTTAAGGCTCCTGCCAGCTGTATCTCCTCGCCGCGGCAGATTTCGTGCTCCTCGCGGCTGCAGATGCCCGGGCGCACGGTGACGGGATTGGGCAATACGTTTTCCAGCGGCAATCCGCGGGCGGTCAAATCATGAAAGCTGACCGGAAGCGCCAGGTAACCGGCATCCACTATGCCGATATTGCTGCCGATCATGCCGCACAGGATAACCGGCACGTGTTCGTCGTACTCATCGCCCAGCCGCAATAGCTCCTCGCGCAACACTGCGCCCAGCTGCACGCGCCGGCAGCGGGCGACGCCTTTTTCAGACTGCACGGCGCGCACCACCCTGCCCTGTTTGACGCGCATGGCGCGAAAATTACTGGTCCCCCAGTCGACGGCAATGTAGTTCATTGCGCCCGTGCCAAAATCGCCAGCGGCAGATGGTCGGTTATCTCCTGCAGCTCCAGACGCGTCGTCTCGTCGAGCCCCTTTGCCGGATCGCGCACCGCGGCGGTGGCGAACAGTCCTGAGCGGTGCAATATCTCTTTATGCACCGCCACACCCAATCCTGGCTGCACGCCATAGCGCAGGAAGGGCAAATAACGGTAAAACAGCGCCCGCGCCGCCTCCTTGTCATGTTGTTCCCAGGCCTGCAAAATCGCATTTATCACCTCGGGAAATTCACAGGCGGGCATGGTGCCGACAATGCCCCGCGCGAGTTCCTCGTATAAGAAACCGGCGTTGAGCCCGCCGAAAAGCCCGACCCTGTCACCCAGCGCGGCCTTAAGCTGGCTGATTTTCAGCGTGGTGGGCGGCTGTTCTACCTTGATGTAGCGAATCTGCGGGAAATCCTCACACAGCCTTATCAGCGTGGGAACCGGAAAGCTGACGCCGGTCATTTGCGGCGCGTCCTGAATCATGATCTCGATATCGCTCTGTCGGCAGATGTCGCGGTAGAACCGGTAGATCTCGTCCGGGCCGGGTTTTACCACCGACGGCGGATTGATCATCGCCACCTCCGCGCCCCAGCGCTCAACGCGTTTAATCTCCTCTATCGCCACCGGCGCCGCCGCGCCGCCGGTGGCAACCACCAACGGCAGGTCTCCGGTCAGGGCCTTTACGCTCTTAAAAATCGCGTCTTTTTCCTGCCCCGTCAGCGCATAGCCTTCCGAGGCATTGCCAAACAGCGCCAAACCGTCGATACCCTGCTCAAGCAAAAAGCGCACAAGTTTAACAATGGCGGGGAGATCGACCTCCCCCTGGTTATCAAAAGCGGTTGCCAGTATCGGAACATTACCTTTTAACATGCGTCACTCCAGTGATTTTCACGTACTTTGTCTTCATTGATGTCAATACCCAGGCCAGGCCCCGCGGGCAGCGCATAGTGGCCGTCCCGGCAAACCAGGGGCTGGCGCAGCAGGCTGTTGGCCAGGTCAAACACCGGCGGCTGGAACTCAAGCATAAAAAAGTTGGGCAGCGCGGCGGCCACGTGGATGGAGGCGGCGATACAAGGACCCAGGCCGACGCTCAGATGCGGCGCCACCAGCAGGTTCCAGGTTTCGGCAAGGGCGGCGATATGCATCAGTTCGGTAATGCCGGTACGCCCCACATCCGGTTGCAGAATGTCGACGGCGCGCTGCTCGATATAAGGACGGAACTGATAGCGGGTACGCTCTGTTTCGCCAAGGGCCACCGGCACCGCGCTTTTCCGGCGTAATTCCCGATGACCCGCGACATCCTCGGGCAGCAGCGGCGCTTCAAGAAAACCGACGTCACAGGCTTTAAGGCCTTCCGCCAGCCTTACCGCCTCGTGAACGCTGTAGTTCCAGTGCGCGTCGATAAAGAGGGTTGCCTGCGGCCCGAGCGCTTGCCGGATGGCGCGGACATTTTCCAGGTCCTCGTCGACGCCATAGCCCAGCGCCAGCTTGACGGCATTGAAATTTTTCTCCTGCCATTGCCGGGCCAGCTCGCAGCGGGCTTCGACGGTCGGGCGCGGCAGACCGGAAACATAGCAGGGAACCTGCGCGCGAAAGCTGCCCCCAAGCAGCTGGTGGAGCGGCAGCCCCAGAATATGCCCTTTGAGATCCCACAGCGCGATATCCACCGCCGCCAGCGCATCAATATGGTAGCCGGCGGTATGGCCGCGATCGCGCATTGAGTTGTACATCTGCGCGTTGAGGACATTGCTGCTAAACGGACTGGCTCCCAGCAGCAGCGGTTTAAACAGGTGCGTAATCAACTGCGCGACCACCTGCGGCACCACCGGGGCCAGCGCTTCGCCCCACCCCACATGGCCATCATCACAGGTTATTTTCACCAGGCAGGTTTCCATTTTGCGTGAATAGACGCAGCGGTATTCAGGGCGATAGTAGTAATCCCCGCCGCCATCCGGATCTCCGCCGAGATAAATCTGCTGCGGTTTGATTTTTAACGGGAAACACTGTACGTCGACGATCTTCATATCCACTCCGGTTTTGCGGGTTAATCCAGTTTTTTGCCTGCGGTCTCTTTGGCGAGGCACACGGCGACAAAAGAGATAAGCGCGGTCAGCATGACGTAAAAAGCGGGCGACAACGGATTGCCGGTGGCGGAGATAAGCCCCGCCGAGACCAGCGGCGTTACGCCGCCAAAGACCGCCACCGTCATGTTGTAGGCGATGGCGATGCCGCCGTAACGCAGCGCGGTGGGGAAAAGCTCCGCCATTGCCGCGCCGCAGCCGCCGTTAAATAAGGCGACCAGCATGCCGAGCAGGCTCATGGCGACGATGGAGACGGCCACCGAACCTTGCTCCATGACCATCATCGCCGGGTAGGTCAGCAGAATAAAACCGCCGCAGCCGATAAGCATCAGCGGCCGGCGTCCCCACCGATCGGAGAGATACCCCGCCAGCGGCATGACGATGGCGACGCTGAACAGACCGAGCATGGTGATCAGATAGGAATCGGTATGGGAATAATGCAAATAGGTGGAGAGATAGCTGGGCATAAAAGATTGCAATACCCAACTGCTCACCGCCTTCACCACGACAAAACCGACGCAAAACAGCAAGGCGCGGGTGGAGGTGGTAAGCGTGGTACGCAGCGGGGAGTGTTCCAGTTTTCCCGATTTTTGCAGCATATGGAATTCGGCGGAGTCTTCCATATTGCGGCGCATATAGAGACCGCCAAGCCCCAGCGGCGCGGCCAGGAGGAAAGGAATGCGCCAGCCCCAGTCGTTCATCGCCGGCTCCCCCAACTGGTGGGTCAGGAACAGCACCAGCCCGGAACCGCAGACAAACGCCATAAAACTGAAATTTTCACTCCAGCAGGTCAGGCTGGCCCGGCGATGAGGCTGCGCGCTTTCCGCCAGATAGGTGATAACGCCGGAACTCTCGCCGCCCGCGGCGAATCCCTGCACCAGGCGGGTCAAGACCAGCAGCACCGGCGCGAGTATGCCGACGTGCGCATAGGTGGGAAGAATGCCCATCACAAAGGTGGAACAGGACGTGATGACAATCACCGTCACCAGGACTTTCCGCCGCCCCAGCCGGTCGCCCATCGAGCCGAAGAAAAAGCCGCCCAGCGGACGCATTAAAAAACCGGAACCGAACACCGCGAAGGATTTCAGCAGCGCCACCGTCGGGTCATTGCTGGCAAAGAAGTTGCTGCCGATGATGGCCGCGAGCGTGCCGTAAAGGCCAAAGTCGAACCACTCGATAAAGTGGCCGACGCCCGCCGACATCATGATTTTAAACGTCCGTTGTCTTTTTGTTTTTGATGTCTCGGCCGGATAGTCCTCTGTCCGGTGAGTGATGGAATTGCTCATTTTATCTCCTGAACGAAACGTCATATGCCTGGCGGTACATCGGGACACCGGCAGGCCTGGGCAGCTGTTTTATCCGCATAACCCGCAGTGTAGGCGGCGGCGGGCGACAAGCCACTACGCGTGGGCGTTGCGTGAGAGCAGTCATAAAACCCATGCGGAAATTGCTTCATATGGTGAAGCATTTGCCAAAACAGCCCTGGATTGCGTTGGTACTCATCTCGATTGAATAAGGGGGGTGTTATCAGAACCGATACCAGAGGCGGACCCAGTTTTCATCCGGCTGGTTATCCGTGGTATTGCTGAAGGTGCGTTCATAATCAATTTGGAAGCCATGGGGCAGTTCCGCGGCAATCCCCAGGTAGGTGTGGTTCGTCTGGTAATGCTCCCAGCGCATCCCATCGCCGGCGATATAAGGCTTGACGGCGGTAATGGCCCGGGCGGCCACCGGCCACCGATACGACGCCATATATTCCCACCCCCGCGCCTGCCCTTCAAAATAGGCCGTCGGCACCCTGGCGGTACGCCGCGGAATAAAATCATGGTAATACCCGGCCGTTGCCGCCAAAGTCCAGTTATCCGGTTTCCATTGCGCCGCGATACCGGTTATCTGTTGATTATAACCCGCTGTATCCGCGCCATCCCCCCTCGGGGCGCGGCTGATGATATAAGCCCGGGTATAACTGTAGGCGGCGCTGAGCGTCAAATCCTTGGCGATATGGTAATCCATGCCGCCGGCGCCGCCGGTTTGGCGCTGGTAACGGACATTGTCGCTTCTGATATAATAATCATTCACCGGCGCGTCCCAACTGGCGCTCAGGGTTACCGGTCCCGCGTCCTGGACATATTTGAGCAAATATTTACCGCGGTAGGAACCATCATAATTGCCGTTGACGCCATTGTTCGACCCTTGACCGTGCATATCATTATCCCATACGTCGGTTTTGGCGCCGATAACACTGTATAAGACACTGTTCTGCTGTCCGAAGGTCAAGGTTCCATAGGTCTTACTGGCGATACCAACATAATGTTTACGGGTGAAGGTGGTATCTTTATTATGATCAAAATGGCTGCCGGTCCCGAGCTCATTAAAGATATCGATACCGACTTCGTAATACCATAATAGATTAATATGATCATTGAGATAATAATTTAAAGAAGTATGAACAAAGCTGCCGCTGTCATATCCCCGCTGCATATAGGTGTGATCATCGGCCGAGCCCATTTTATTACGATATTGCGGCCGGATAAGGCCGCCGAATTGCCATTCCACCCCGTTAAGCATAGGCAGATTATTATTTCGGTTAAGCAGCATGATATCCGCCCTGGCCAAATCAGGCAAGGCAAGCAGACTCAACAATACTGCGCTGAAGAACACAGTCGGTTTTTGTAGGGCCATTATTTTATTATTCCTCTGGAAATTGCGGCATTATTCCCGGCAAAAGCTCGGGTATCCGGCAGTGTATGCCGGCGCGGACGGGAAGCTATCGCCCATGCGCGTTGCGTGAGAGGAGTCATAAATTCATTGGCGATATTGCTTCATATAGTGAAGCAATTAACCTGCGTAGAGGAGAAAGGGATGCGCGCCGACGATTCCCGCCCCCAACGTGCGGGCGGAAATATGCGGCGGGGGACTAAAACGTTTCCCAGTTATTGTTGGCCTTGCCGGGCCTGGCCGCCGCTTGTGCTGGGGTAAGAGTGGCCCGGCTAGCAACCCGGTTGATCTTATCGCCGCCATTGCGCGCGTCCGCAGCCTGCGGCAGATGAAATACCGCGACCGTTTCCGTCAGCATCCGGGCCTGTTCTTCCAGCGATGCCGCCGCCGCGGCCGATTCCTGGACCAGCGCCGCGTTTTGCTGAGTTACGCCGTCCATTTCCGCCACCGCATTGCCCACCTGGCTGATGCCGCGGCTTTGTTCTTCCGACGCCGAAGAAATTTCGCCCATCAAGTCGGTTACCCGGGTCACCGCCTGCACAATGTTATGCATGGTTTCACCCGCGCGGGACGCTTGCCTGGAGCCGGTATCCACCCGCTCAACCGACTCCGCGATCAACCCTTCTATTTCCTTCGCTGCCTGGGCGCTGCGCTGGGCCAGGCTGCGCACCTCCCCCGCCACCACGGCAAAACCACGGCCCTGTTCGCCGGCCCTGGCCGCTTCCACCGCCGCATTCAACGCCAGGATATTGGTTTGGAAAGCAATGCCGTTAATCACCCCGGTGATATCGGCGATCTTTTTCGAGCTGGTGGTGATGCTTATCATGGTTGACACCACGTCATCGACTATTGCGCCGCCCTGTCTGGCGGTATCTGCGGCATCTTGCACCATCTTATTGGCCTGCATGACATTTTCGGTATTTTGCTTCACCGTGGCGCTTAACTGCTCCATGCTGGCCGCCGTTTCTTCCAGCGCCGACGCCTGCTGTTCGGTGCGCGATGAGAGATCGGTGTTGCCCAGGCTGATTTCACCCGCGCCCTGGTAAATGGAGGCCGACCCATCGCGGATAGCGGTGACGGTACGAATCAGGTTGCGCTGCATTTCCTGTAGATCAGGAATCAGCGAGCCAACGTCGTTACGGCCAACATCGACGATGGCATCATCCAAGTGTCCTTCTGATAGCGTATGCAACTGCGCCTTAATACGGCCCAGGGGTTTAATCATATAATTGACGAGATAACGATCGGTGAGGAGCAGTATGACTACGCCGGCGATAATTGCCGCAATGAGTATGGTCTTACACCTGTCAACCATCACTACCATTTGCCGCGCGCTTTGGTCCGACATGGCCGCGGACTTGTATGTTTCCGCCGCCTGCCCAAAGGCGAGGCTGAGCGGGGGATACTGCATCCTGAAAACCTGACGAAATTGTTCAATATCCTTGTTCTGCACCGCGCGGTATAACGGCTCCAGTCCCTGGGAAACCATACGCGACCACGTCGCGATCATGTTTTCGGTCACTGCGGCGTCTATGGAGGGATGAGGGCGCAATTTGAATTCAGCCAGCGCATCCGCTGAGTTTTTCATCGCCACCGCGGCGGAGGCCAATACCTTATCGGCATCGGCCGTTTCTCCCGTCTGGCTATAATCCATAGTACGCGCCAACCGGGTAACGGTGCGGAAATATTGGTCGTTACCACGGGTAATGATATCAATATCTTTTTTCTGATCTTCACTGACGGTCAAAAGATGAGTGACCTGGCCCAATGACGATAGGGTAAATGCCGCAACACCGCCCCAGAGAAGCAAAAAAAATCCAAGCGTGATGATTAATATCACTCTGATACTGCTGTTTTTAAAAAAATTCATAAAACTGCTCCTATTCATCATTTCTATGCTGACATCCGGGCATAGGCGTTATAAGCCAATCAGTTGTAAATAAAATATTACCCACGCCTTATCAATTGGCTGATCTGAGCTTTTATAGGTATCGGTTTATGTGGGCGAAACTTTATAGCAAGGGGGGGGGAAATCAGCTCAAAAACAGAGAGTTAGAATGTGAATGGTTCGTATGAATGCCTACGTCGGTCATTAAAAGCCAAGCCGCTTAAGCCTACATTTAGCCCGCCTATTCTCATGATATTAATAAATAACAGCTTTAAGCCACTCAAGGCATCATCATCGCCCATTCCCCCTCAGTATTATCTCATAATAAAAATATATTGAGCGGGGGCCGCTGCGGTATTTACGCCTGTGTTTAATTGCAAAATTCCCAACTATTCTGTTTCTGTTAATGACTTATGCCAGGATAAAGTCTTTTTTTCTGCTATGCCTAGATACTCGATAAGAGTAATCAGAAGCCGTTTACGTAACGGTTTGCATGTAAACCAGAGACCCAGGAGGATACAGTGGTCGATTCAAGCAAGAAAGTCGCGGTTGTGACCGGGGCCGGACAGGGTATTGGCAGAGCCATTGCGCTGCGCCTGGCGAAAGATGGCTTTGCTATCGGCAGTCTGGACTTTAACGCCGAGACGGCGAAACAGACGGTGGCATTGATCGAGGCAGCCGGCGGCAAAGCCCTGGCCGTGGCGGTGGACGTGGCGAAGCGCGAGGATGTCATATCCGCTGTCGACCAGGTGGTGGCGACGTTCGGCCGGCTTGATGTCATGATTAATAATGCAGGTTTAGGCCCGACAACGCCTCTTGAGGATATTACGCCGGAAATCTACCATAAGGTTTTTGACGTGAACGTGGGTGGCGTCTATTGGGGTATCCAAGCCGCCCTTAAACACTTCAAAACCAGGACACCCGCCAAACCCGGCGACATCGTCGGCAAGATAATCAATGCTTCATCCCAGGCGGGACAGGTCGGCAACCCTGATCTGGCGGTCTATGGCGCCACCAAGTTTGCCGTGCGCGGCATTACTCAAACGGCGGCGCGCGACCTGGCTAAACTGGGCGTTACCGTCAATGCCTATTGCCCGGGTATTGTGCGTACGCCGATGATGGAAAACATCGCTAAAAAAGTCGCCGATGAAAATAAACAGTCCCTGGAGTGGGGTCTGCAACAGTGGGCGAAAACGGTTGCGCTGGGCCGGATATCCGAGCCGGAAGACGTGGCGGCCTGCGTATCCTATCTGGCGGGACCCGACTCAGACTATATGACCGGACAAGCGCTGATTATTGATGGCGGCATGGTCTTCAACTGATAGTCTATGGATAAAAAAACCGAGGCGCGCCCGCACGTTAACAGGCGGGCGCGCCGAAGCCGGCGGTGCGCGGAGCGTACCCATCCGGACACATTTTTCCCGACTGATGGGTCCTTAATCCCGGTCCCTTTTCCGTCCCGGCGAACAGGGGCGGGCTCCCGTGTAGCGCTCGGGGGATAACGTCTTCAGAATGTTTCCCAGCCGGCATTATCCTTGGGGTTATCAAGGGGCTTAGCGGCACGACGCGGCGATGCTTTGGCGCCGTTTTGCCGGTTCTCTTCCTGCCGCCCTTGCGGTTCATGCAATTTGAACACCTGAATAGTATCAAGAAGCAGGCGTACCTGCCCCAGCAGCGAGGCGCTGGCCGCTGAGGACTCTTCCACCAGCGCGGCATTCTGCTGCGTGACGCCGTCCATCTGCGAAACCGCGAGGTTAACCTGGTCGATACCGGCGGACTGCTCTTGCGATGCCGCCGAGATTTCCGCCACGGTGTCAGTCACGCACTTCACTGACGACACGATTTCATGCATGGTTGCGCCGGCGCGCTCCACTTGCCCGGCGCCGATATTGACCTTGGCCGCGGAGTCCTCTATGAGCAATTTGATCTCCCTGGCGGCAGATGCGGAGCGTTGGGCCAGGGTGCGTACTTCGCTTGCCACCACCGCAAAGCCCTTGCCGTGCTCACCCGCGCGCGCGGCCTCCACCGCCGCATTCAGCGCCAGTATATTGGTCTGAAACGCGATGCTGTCGATAACCGAAATAATCACGGAAATTTTGCTGGAACTGGAGGAAATCTCGTTCATGGTCTGGACGACTTCCGATACGGCCTTGCTGCCGGACTCGGCCATTTGAGACGCGTTAGCGGCAAGCTGGCTGGTCTGGCGCGCATTCTCGGCGTTTTTCTTGACGGTGGAGGCGAGCTGTTCCATCGAGGAAGCGGTTTCTTCCAGCGAAGATGCCTGCGCCTCGGTGCGAGACGACAGATCGGTATTGCCTGCCGCAATTTCTTTGGAACCGGTGTTGATCTCTTCGACGCCCAGGCGGACCTGCGTGACCAGACGCATCAGGCTTTGCTGCATGCCGCTGATGGCGGAAAGCAATTTACCGATTTCGTTTTTGCTTGATACCTGTATGTCGGCGGTTAAATCGCCTTTGGCGACCGCATCCAGTTGCACAATCGCATAGTTCAATGGTCGCAGTATGATGTTTCGCAACACGTACAACACGGTAAGGGTTATCATAAAGGCAATAAGCAATACGATGGTCATCGTCCACAGCAACTGGCGGTATTCGCTGTTGCGCATCTGCGTCAGCGCGTTTACCGTTTCACGGGTGTTTTTCTGATACTTCTCCAGCGAGGTAGAAAACCGCCCTCCGGCTTTGTCGATATCCTGTATGTTGATAGCGTAATAGCCTTGCACATCCCCCACCTGCAGCAGATGCTCCGCCTGGTCGAGAAGCTGGCTGAGCGCATGCGCCGAGTCCACCAGTTCAGTCTTGATGGCCTCATCGCTGCTTAGCAATACGGGAAGGTCTTTGAATAACTGGATATTGGCCGTCATGCGCCCGTGGGTCTTCTCGATGTTTTTGAAAATCCAGTCATCGGCCTTGCCTTCTTTCAGCAAGCTGGCATAGACCAGGGCAAAGCCTGCGCGGGTACGCGCGGAATCTTTATAGACATCATTGATCAGGATCACCCGGCTGTCGGCCTGGTGAACGAACTCCGTCGTGTCGTTTGAGCGCGTGAGCGCAAACAGGCCCGCGCAGGAAATCGCCAGAATCATCAGAGCGAAAATGGAAATTGCGCCAGTCAACGCAAGTCGTACTGAAATATTCTTCATTAATGATTATTTTCCATAACTGAAACAGCAACACCGGGAGCGGGCGCAATGGATCGTTGTGCGTCGTCGACGTGAGGTTCTGTGGCCGGACACAATGATTGACAATGAGTACTTAACGACCAAAAACCAGGAAACTTTAACTTTTAACGTTACCCCGCCGCCCTTAAGTCAAACCGCGAAGACGCAGGCTATTCCCTGGCCGCAACACGGTTGCTATCTCTGCCGCAAAGACCTAATCTCTTCCCATCGCTATAAACCAAAGAATTTTGAATCGAACGAACGCGGGATCGCAGGCGAAAGTTCTACTCAGAATTGGGAGAGCTTGTCATGAATGATCAATTCCATTACGCCAGCAGCGAGTCGCCGGACCCGCGCCAGGCCGTCGCCGAATTTGCCAGCCAGCTTGGCCATGAAGGCATCGATACCGTTCTTTTCTTCTGCTCCCCTGACTACGACCTGGACATCCTGGGCCAGGAATTGAAGAACGCCTTTTCCTGTCCCTGCATCGGCTGCACGTCCTCCGGACAGATTGGCAAGGAAGGCTTCCAGCACTCCGGGCTGTTGGGTCTCGGACTGGACGGCAACTTTCGCACCCGCGCCTTCCTGATTCAACCTTTGACCAACTACACCGCGCTGGTGGCCGACATCGCCGAAGCCATTCGCCTCGACTGCGAGGCCAGGCCGAACCTGCAGCGCTTCGGGCTGCTGCTGGTAGACGGCCTCTCTATGGCCGAAGAACGCCTGGCGGCGAACCTCTATCAGCAGATCGGCAACATTCCCATAGTCGGTGGTTCCGCTGGCGATAACCTGCGATTCGAGAAGACGCACGTTTATGATGGCAATGGCCATTTTATTTCCGACGCGGCGGTATTCGCCGTTATAGAGACCAACGCGCCCATCACCATCTTCAAGGTCCAGCACTTCGAGCCCAGTGAGGTGGAACTCGTCATCACCGGGGCCGATCCTGAGAAAAGGCTCATCCTGGAGATCAATGGCGAACCTGCCGCCCAGGCTTACGCGGATGCCCTGGGCCTGACGGTGCGCGACTTGACGCCGACGGTATTCTCCCGCAACCCGCTGGTGCTCTCCTTCGGCGATGAGCCCTACATCCGCTCCATCCTGCGGTGGAACGAAGACCTTTCTCTCACCTGCTACTGCGCCATCGAGGAGGGATTGATCGTAGCCGTCGGCAAAGCGAAGGATCCCGTCCAAACCTTCAAGCAGGCTTTCGCCAAGGTCCGCGAGACCATTCCCGAGCCTGCGGCCATCATTGGCTTCGATTGCATCCTGCGCCGTATCCAGTTCGAGCAGGAAGGGCTGGAACAGCAGATCGGCAGCATCATGGAGCAGAATCATGTCGTGGGATTTTCCACCTACGGCGAGCAGTACAACGGCGTGCACGTGACGCAGACATTCACGGGCGTCGCCATTGGAGGACAGAACATTGCCTGATGAAGCCTGTCCGCAAGCGTCCGCCGCCGAATACGAGCGCAAGCTCGCCGCCCGGGACAAGACCATCGAGGTCCTCAAGCGCCGCATCGCACAAGAAGCCAGGCGCGGCAACGCGACGCCTTTTGCCATCCTGGAGCAGAATGTGGGCCTGGAGAAGGTGGTCGCGCGCAAGACCCTGGAGCTGGAAAACGAACGGCGCGAGCTCGAAAAAGCCCTGTCCGAGTTGCGCTTGACCCAGGCTCAACTGCTGCAGGCGCAAAAGATGGAGTCCATTGGCCAACTCGCCGCCGGCATCGCCCATGAGATTAATACGCCGACCCAGTACGTCTCCGACAATGTGGGTTTCGTTAAAGGCGCCACCGTTTCACTGCTAAGCCTGTTGGACGCCGCCCTGGCGCTGGCCGAGGCCGCGCGCGGGAAAATGGCCGGGGAATCCGTCATGGCGGAATTCGACGCGATCCTCAAACGCACCAAAGTGGATTTCCTGCGCCGCCAGATCCCGGGCGCCCTGGACGAATCGCTGGAGGGCCTTGGCCATATCGCCAAGATCGTGTCCGCCATGAAGGAATTCTCCCATCCCGCCCAGGACGAGAAGGAATGGGTGGATGTGCGCGAGGTCATCAATACCACCACGACCGTCGCGCGCAACGAATGGAAATACGTGGCGGAACTTGAGACGCGTTTCGAGGATGACTTGCCGCAGCTGCCGTGTCTGCGCGACATGATTGGCCAGGCCATTCTCAATCTGGTGGTGAACGCCGCCCACGCCATCGCCGATACCATCCAGGAAGGCGTCAAGGAGAAAGGCCACATCATCGTATCGGCGGCGCGCAACGGCGAATATATTGAAATCCGGGTCACCGACGATGGCGGCGGCATCCCTGCGGGGATCCGCGATCGCATCTTCGATCCCTTCTTCACCACCAAAGCGGTAGGCAAAGGCACGGGCCAAGGTCTCGCTATCGTCTATTCAACCGTGGTGGACAAACATGCCGGCCGCGTCTTCTGCGAGTCCGAAGAAGGCGTGGGCTCGACGTTCATCCTGCAACTGCCCCTGCACTGCGATAAAGAGGAGTGCCCGGCATGCAAGTGATGTTCGTTGATGACGAAAGCCGGGTACTCTCCGGCATTGAGCGGGCGCTTATGCTGCAAGACACCGAATGGGAGTGCCGCTTCGCCACCAGCGGCCAGGAAGCGCTGGCGATGCTGGAGGAAGAGCCGGCCGACGTGGTGGTGTCCGACATGCGCATGCCGCTCATGGACGGCGCTGAATTGCTTACGCGGGTACGCGACCGCTGGCCGGGCACGATACGGATCATTCTGTCCGGCTACTCCGAGGCCAGCTCCACCTTGCGCATGGTGGACGTGGCCCACCGGTTTGTCGCCAAACCCTGTGACAGCACGGCGCTGCTGGCGATGGTGGGCGGCGCCCTGGCCCTGCGCGCCCTGTTTCAGGACCCGGCGGTGGTCGAGGCCGTGGGCCGCATCAGCAGACTGCCGGCCGCCCCGAAAGTCTTTACCGAAGTATGCCGCCTCCTTGCCAGCGCCGGCGGCGATACCCGACGCATCGCCGGGCTCCTAGGCAGTGACCCCGCCCTGAGCGTCAAGATTATGCAGTTGGCTAACTCGGCCTTCTTCAGCAGAGGCGGTCGCATTCATGATATCGGCAACGCCATCACCCGCCTGGGCCTGGATCAGGTGAAGCTGCTGGTCCTGGCTTCCCAGATCTTTGCGGATGCGAGTACGGACCCTTATGTGGACCGGTTACAGCGGTCCTCGCTGCTCGCGTCCACCCTGGCCGCCCGCATTTCCGGACACCAGGAACTGGAGCCGACCGCCGCCCTGCTCGCCAGCATCGCACGGCTTATCCCCGAACTGAGGGAGCCTGGCCGCGAGGTATCCGCCACCCAGGACAATACGTCCATGCATGCCGCGGTAGGCGCCTATCTGCTGGCCTTGTGGGGTTTGCCCATGGACATCGTGGAAGCCGTGGCCTATCACGTCGAGCCCTCCCGCTCCGCGGAGAAAGCCTTCGGTGTGACCGGCGCCGTGCATGTCGCGGTCGCCCTCGCCAACAACAGTGTTCCCGATCTGGATTATCTCGAACAAACCGGCGTGCTGAATAAACTGCCCCTGTGGCAGGAGATGCTCGCCCACACGCAGGAGACGCTTGATGACTGAAACCGCCTTGCCCCGGGTGCTGTGCGTAGACGATGAACCCAATGTGCTCGCCGCGATGGAGCGCAGTCTCTTTAATGAATTCGACGTGGTGGTGGCTCTCAGCGGTGAAGCCGGCCTGCGCGCCGTGTCCTCGGGCGAGCGTTTTGCCGTGATCATGTCCGACATGCGCATGCCCGGCATGGACGGCGCCGCCTTCCTGTCCAAAGTGCGGGCAGTCGCCCCCGACAGCGTGCGGATCCTTCTCACCGGACAGGCCGATCTGGCATCCTCCATCGCGGCCATCAACCAGGGCGCCATCTTCCGCTACCTCTGCAAGCCTTGCCCCAGGGAGGAACTGGTATCGGCGCTCAATGACGCGGTCGGTCAATACCGTCTCGTTTGCGCGGAAAAAGAATTGCTGGCGACCACCCTCACCGCGTCGGTCAAAACGCTGACTGAAGTCCTCGCCATGGTCGCGCCATGGGCTTTCCAGCGGTCGGCCTTCGCCCAGTCCTGTGTCATCCACGCGCTGCCCAAGCTGGCGTGGCCTGATGGATGGCTATACACCATCGCCGCCTCATTGAGCCAAATCGGCTGTGTGGGCGTCCCCGCCGACATCGTCCAAGCCGATGTGGCCCAGAGAAAACTCTCGGAGGACGAAAAAAAACTCCTCCAGGAACACCCGGATGTCGCCGCCCGATTGGTTGAGCACATTCCCCGCCTCGAACTGGTGGCCGGGATTATCCGCCACCAGGCCCGTGAGGCCGCGCCAGACGCGCCCCTGGAGGTTATCCGCGGCGCCCACCTGCTGCGCGCCGCCCTTGAACTGGAACGCCACGCGGCGCGGGGGCAAAGCCTGGAACGCCCGTGGGAAATCCTGCGCGCGGCGCGCCCGGCGATCCCCGAGTACATCATCAAAGCCCTGGCTGATTTTCGCGCTAACGTGGCCGGCGCCCGCACCGTGCGCTTTAGCGAACTGATGCCCGGCTGGGTGGTAGACGAAGATATCCGCACCACCAACGGTTTGATGGTGCTGACCAAAGGTCATGAACTTACCGACACCGCCATATCCGCGCTTCAACGCCTCCTCGCCGCAAATGCCGTCAAAGAGCCGATCCGGGTGCGTGGACGGCCGGACGCCGCGGCGTCTTAAGATCCACGCCAGGCTCCCGGGGGAAAAATGGCTTAGCCTGTGTTTTCTCCCCGCGGCACTACGCGTCCGCCGGCGGCATTTTCGCCGCGTTCAGATAAGTACAGAACATTAACGTCAGCTGTGATGTCAGGCCGCCGCCAACGAACAGTTCCGACATATTCCTGACGAACACATTGCAGACGGTGCCGCACAGGACGTTCAACAGCGTCAGGTTCACCGTAGCGAGATCGGCAAATTTCGCGTCCGGGGCGCTGGCAAACATGGCCTCGCTTGCCGCTTCGACACGCCTGGTCATCGCCTCGACCAGTTCGGCCACATCCACCTCGGCCGCCGCACGATAGAGTGCGCTCGTCACATCGCGGCGCTCGATTTTGGCTGCAATGTAGGTGCTGACGAGCGCGTCGCTCATCTGCGCATAGGGTTTCCCGTGTTGCGCCAGACAGGCCGCCTCAACCCGTTCCGCCAGCATGATGAGATATCTTTCATTCAGCGCATAGAACAACGCCTGCTTATTGGGAAAATACTGATATAGCGAGCCAACGGATACCCCCGCCCTTTCAGCCACGCGCGTTGTCGTCAAACGGGTTGGCCCCGCGGCTAATAAAACCTGAATCGTCGCGTCGAAAATGGCCTCGACAGTGGTGGCCGATCGCGCCTGCTGCGGGACTTTACGGGCGCTGAGGCTGCGTTTGGGGACCGAAAACATAAGCGAATTCAAAACCTGAAGAATTATTCTTATTCTTAATGTGATCGGAATAACCGAAATTATCAAGGAACTTCACATGACAAATATCGCTAACCGCATTGCGCTCGTGACGGGCGCCAATAAAGGAATCGGCCACGAAATCGCCAGGCAGCTTGCGCAAAAGGGTGTCTTCGTCCTGGTGGGTGGACGCGACGCGGGCCGAGGTAAATCCGCGGCCGATAAGCTGGCCGCGCAGGGTTTGCCGGCGTCGTTCATTCAGATTGACCTTTGCGACGCGCGGAGCATAGCCGCGGCCGCGGCCAGGATCGACGCCGAGTATGGCCGCCTCGATATCCTGGTGAACAATGCCGGCGTTTCCGACGCCACGGACGGCGCGCCAGGCGCCGCCGCCCTGGACGCGGTGCGTCGGGTATTCGACACTAATTTCATCGGGACACTGGCGGTTACGCAGGCGATGCTGCCGCTGCTGCGTAAGTCCGAAGCCGGGCGTATCGTCAATCTATCCAGTAGCCTGGGTTCATTGACGCTCAATGAAGATCCCGACTGGCCGTACTACGATGTCCGGTTTATTGGCTACAACGCGTCAAAAGCCGCGCTGAATATGCTGACGATCCAGCTCAATGCCGAACTGCGCGCTACCGGGATTACCGCGGTATCTGCCTGCCCAGGCCTGGTGAACACCGAGCTAAGCGGAAATCGGGGTGATAGGATGCCCGCCGAGGCGGCGGTATTTATAGTGCGCCTGGCGCTGCTTACTGAGCATGACCCGAAAGGCGCCTACCAAAACGAGCAGGGTAGCCTCCCCTGGTAATGTAGACGCAGTCGGGTATGCAGTAGCGCGCTGATGCGCGCAATGAACGAGCCGGCTTGCTCCGCGCCAGCGGCAGCCGCGCTCTTTTTCGCGGGCCATCAAGCCCGCGGATAAAGTGTCCAAAGTGTGATCTGCATTGTAGTACAAGATAAAATTATGGTGCTACAATCACCAACAGATAATTATTGCGAAAGAAACTGCTTGGAAGCAACGACACATTCTTTCATCCATCGGGCAGAACGCCATATTGCCTTTAATACTGACTGATAAATATATTTTCAGCCGGTGGGCCATTAATTTTATTTAACTTAAAAAATTAATGAGTTCTTTTTATTGTATAACGTGCTGCGGTAGTTCATTAGGTTTTTAACACTGTATTGTTTATTTTGTCACAAAGCCAAAGCGCGCATCGCCTGCAAACACAATTTATTTTCGATGCTATAACAATGGATTTCATGCGCGTTTGCAGTTTCTATCAAAAATATTATCAACTCACTACCCACCTTACCTTACATGTTGTAGTTTACTGAACGGGATGAACAAGATGGATATCTCAGTAGCCACCGCGCCGTCCAAACGGCGCTATATCACATTGCTCATGATCTTTATTACCGTGGTGATTTGTTATGTCGACCGCGCCAACCTGGCGGTTGCGTCGGTGCATATCCAGCAAGAGTTCGGTATTAATAAGACACAGATGGGATATGTCTTCTCGGCATTTGCCTGGACCTATACCCTTTGCCAGATACCCGGCGGCTGGTTTCTCGATCGCGTCGGCTCAAAAATGACCTATTTCATTGCCATTTTCGGCTGGTCCGTGGCGACGCTCAGCCAGGGATTCGCCAATGGTTTGATTTCACTTATGGGCTTACGCGCCATCACGGGGATGTTTGAAGCGCCCGCGTTTCCAACCAATAACCGGATGGTGACGAGCTGGTTCCCCGAGCAGGAACGGGCATCGGCGGTTGGTTTTTTCACTTCGGGGCAATTTGTCGGTTTGGCTTTTCTGACGCCGCTATTGATTTGGGTGCAGGAAATGCTGAGTTGGCATTGGGTGTTTATTCTCACCGGCGGGGTGGGCATAATCTGGTCGGTTATTTGGCACGTTGTTTATCAACCGCCGAAAAAAAGCAAAGGGATTAATGCGGCCGAACTGCATTATATCGCAGCCGGCGGCGGCATTATTGACGGCGATGCGCCTACCGCCAAGGCGCAACGCATGTCCATGACCGCGGCCGACTGGAAGTTAATATTTCACCGCAAGCTGGTCGGCGTTTATCTGGGGCAATTTGCCGTAACCTCGACGTTATGGTTTTTTCTCACCTGGTTTCCCAATTATTTGACCCAGGAAAAACATATCGGCGCCCTGACCGCCGGATTTATGACTACCGTACCTTTCCTGGCCGCGTTTGCGGGCGTATTACTGTCGGGTCTCTTTGCCGACCGTATGGTGCGCAAGGGCAAAACCATTGGATTTGCACGCAAAACGCCCATCATCTGCGGCCTGTTGCTGTCAACCTGCATTATGGGCGCGAATTATACCAACGATCCTGTTTGGATTATGACGCTAATGGCTTTAGCCTTTTTCGGCAACGGTTTTGCTTCCATTACCTGGTCGCTGGTATCGTCGCTGGCGCCGGTGCGGCTGATCGGACTGACCGGCGGCGTGTTTAACTTTGTCGGCGGGTTGGGCGGCATCACCGTTCCGCTGGTGGTCGGCTATCTTGCCCAGGATTATGGTTTCGCGCCGGCATTGATCTATATCGCGGCGGTCGCCCTGCTGGGCGCATTGTCATACCTGTGCCTGGTGGGTGAAGTAAAACGCGTCGGCTGATATGGCAGACCGCTAAACCCGCCGGATGGGAAGCATCCCCAAGGAATCACCGGCATTATTGCCTGCCGCGCCGACATGGGCGGCATTATTTTTATATACGCCTTATTTTTTGGCGGCGCAGCCGCACCGTTCATTAACTATCCATCACCGATTAAGCACCTGCTCTAATGCAGGCTATCAATTTCACTCAACATTCTATAACAATAATTTATCTGGCTATATCCCATATAAAATTAAAATTCATTATGATTATTTATGCGTAACCTATCTTGTCTCACAAAGAGGTTTTTATCCTAATTGCTCCCCGCCCCTTAAAATAACTCACCATTAAAAATCAATATCAAGGTTTTTATATTTTTTTATTCATTATTCACTTTGGCCCTATTTACAGAAGGTGACGTACCGGCGTTATTATCAACTTGCATCGCACGCTGTATTTTCTGCAAATACACCCTAATGAGGTTTATTATTCACTTGATCCCCTACTGGCGTTTTTCCCCACGCTCGTTGACAGGTAATGAGATCACGCGATCACGTTCCGGCAAGATTGAGTGGCATGTTCCAAAAGGGCAGTGATTTATCCAGCGATAAATAATATTAGTGAACGAGGGGCCTTATATGAAAAGCACATTTACCCTTCCCGCGTTAGCCGTAGCCGGCATTCTGTCCTGCGGCCTGGCTAATGCCGCCGATGGTACCATCAACTTCACCGGAACCATTCTGGATACAGCCTGTGTCGTGGAACCTGCCGTCGTGGCGGTGAATATGGGCAGTTTAACCGTCGCGGCGTTTAGTGGTGTTGGCGCAACCGCGGGTTCCACGCCGTTCTCCATTACGCTGACCTCCTGCCCCGCGGGTTTAACCACCGCCCAGGTCTTTTTTTCCGGCGCTGCGGATCCCGCGGATAGCACGGTATTAGGTTTAACCGCCGGGGGAGCCACCGGCGCCGGCATCGCGCTGTTTGAATCCGACGGCAGCACCCGGGTGAATCTTGGCGCGGCGTCCGTGGCGCAGCCTGTCACCGCGGCCGGCGGTTCGCTGGACTTCGTGGCGAAGTACATGCAAACCGCGACGCCGATTGTAGCAGGTGCCGCCAATGCCACGGCGGAATTCGTCCTGCAATATCCCTAAACATAAATGCCGATGCCCTGGCCCCGTCTTTAGGTCGCCCCAGAGGCCATATTTAATCTCTATCGGTCATTACTCTTGGGCCATGGCGCGCGTAGTGGCGGATTTTTACTGGAGATGACCATGTTTCAGTGGCTGAAAGCGGTATGCATGGCAGCCGGGCTGGTTAGCGCCTTACTGGCTCAGGCCGGCGTGGTGGTGGGCGGAACCCGGGTCGTTTACGATGCCGGGAAGAAAGAAGCGTCGATTTCCGTCAGCAATCCGGACAAATCGCTGCCCTATCTTATTCAGTCCTGGATTGATAACGAACGCGATAGCGACACCCTCAGGGTGCCGTTTATCATCACCCCGCCGCTGTTCCGGCTGGATGCGGGGCAGGAAAATGTCCTGCGCATCGTGCGCGCCGGCGGCAACCTGCCCGGGGACCGCGAATCGGTGTTTTGGCTCAATATTAAATCCATCCCCGCCACCGATAAAAATGCGATCAACCAGTTGCTGATCAGCATCAATACCCGCATCAAACTGTTTTATCGTCCGCAAAACCTGGCCGGTCGTGCCGGGGATGCGTATAAAGCCCTGAATTTCTCCCGCCAGGGCGGGCAATTAACGGCGCGTAACCCTACCCCGTTCTACGTGTCGTTCGCCAGTTTGAGCGTAAGCGGCCAGGACATTACAAATCCCGGCATGATTGCCCCGCTGGGCACCCTGAGCTGGCCGTTGCCGGCCGGGGTACGCGGTAACGTGATGTGGCGGGCGATTAATGAATTCGGCGGCACTTCCGCGCCGGCCAGCGCGCCGTTGTGATGGCTTAACGACGGCACGCCCATTAGCCGGCGGATCATCCGTTTGCCAGCATGCGGTAGAGGGGGTGAATATGAAAAATGCGCTATCCCGGCTGCCTGTCAGACCGATGTTGATGAGCTGCTTCGCCTGGTCCATCCCGCCTGTTTTGCCGGTCTTATCGCTGGGTCTCGTCCCGCTGCCGTCGCCGGCGCAGGACTACTTTAATCCCAACGCCCTATCCCTCAAGGGGGCGGCAATGCACGCGGTTGATCTCTCCCAGTTCTCTGATATCGGGGGACAACTGCCTGGCATCTATCGCGTCGATATCTATCTCAACGGCAATAAGGTGGATACCCGCGAGGTCACGTTTGTGGCCTCCGCGGTGGGGCTGCAGCCCGAACTCACCGCCAGGCAACTGGCGGAGTATGGGGTGAATCGCGGCGCCTTCCCGGCCCTGCGGGCGCTGCCGGACGACCAGCCTATTACCGCGCTTGGCCAGTACATTCCCGAGGCCGGCAGCACGCTGAATTTCCAGCAATTGCGCCTGGATCTCAGCGTGCCGCAGGCGGCGCTGGACAGCCAGGCGCGCGGCTATGTCGATCCGTCGCAATGGGATCAGGGGCTGCCCGCCCTGATGCTGGGCTACGCCTATTCCGGCTCTACTACCTGGTATGACGACCAGTCGGGCAGCGACGAAAACCATTATCTCAACCTGCGCAGCGGGGCCAATCTGGGCGGTTGGCGATTAAGGAATTATTCTGTTTATAGCAACAGCAGCCGGGAGCCTTCCCATTGGGACAGCATCAACACGTACGTCCAGCATGACGTGCAGTCGCTTAAGGGCCAGTTTACCGCCGGCGACGCCTACACGCCCGGGACGATATTCGACAGCGTGCCGTTTCGCGGCGCGCAGTTGGCCTCCGATGATAATATGCTGCCCGATAGCCTGCGCGGGTTTGCCCCGGTTGTACGAGGCATCGCGCAAAGCAACGCGCAGGTGACCATTCGCCAGAATAATTCCATTATTTATCAGACGTACGTCGCCCCCGGCCCTTTTGTGATTACCGATCTGTTTCCCACCGCGGCCAGCGGTAACCTGGACGTGACGATACGGGAAGCCAGCGGCGCGGAACGCCGTTTTACCCAACCGTTTTCGGCGGTGCCTATCATGCAGCGCGAGGGCAGGTTGAAATATGCCGCCAGCGCCGGCCGATACCGCTCCGCGTTTAACGACGCGCGGGAGCCCAATTTTCTTATGGGCAGCCTGATTTACGGCCTGCCCGGTGACACGTCGGTCTACGGCGGGTCAATCGCCTCGGCGGACTACCAATCCCTGCTGCTGGGGATGGGCCGTGGTTTTGGCGACCTGGGCTCCGCGTCGTTCGATGTGACCCGGGCCAACACCACGTTGCCCGGCAGCGATGAGCGCCATACCGGCCAATCGTATCGCTTCCAGTACGCCAAAGTCTTTACCGACTACGGGACCTCTTTTACCCTCGCCGGGTATCGCTACTCCAGCAAAGGCTTTTATGACTTTGGCGATGCCAACGAGATGACCCATCAAGCCTCCAACGCCTGGCAACGGCTCTACAACAAGCGCAGCAGGATCCAACTGAATGTCAGCCAGTCTATGGGCGATGCCGGCAGTCTGTATCTGGCGGGCTATCAGCAGGACTACTGGCGGCAAAGCGGTTATCAGCGCAGCTTAAGCGCCGGGTACAGTCTTAGCCACGCCGGCATCACCTATTACCTGAATTACACTTTTAGCCAGACGCCGGGGCCGCAGGACAACGATCGGCAATTTGCGTTCAGCGTGCAAATCCCGCTCAGCAAATGGCTGCCGAACAGCTGGGCGACCTACAGCGTCAATGGCGATAACCACGGCGCGGTCAATCAGCAGGCGGGCATCAGCGGCACCCTGCTTGCGGATAATAATTTTAACTACAGCGTGCAGCAAAGCTACGGCAACCGGGGTATCGGCGCCAGCGGCAGCGCATCGGCGTCGTACCGGGGAGGGAGCGGCGAGCTCAACGCAGGCTATAACTACAGCCGACACAACCGGCAGGTAAACTACGGGGCGCAGGGCGGCGTCGTGGCGCATCCTTATGGCGTCACGCTGTCGCAATCGCTGGGCGATACGCTGGCGCTGGTACGCGCGCCGGGCGCCGACGGGGTACGGGTGGAAAACAATACCGGCGTGGTGACCGACCGGCGTGGTTACGCCGTGGTGCCCTTTGCCACCACGTATCGCCGGAATCGCATTGCGCTCGACACCACGACGTTGGGTGAGGATGTGGATATCGATATCAATACCCAGACCGTCATACCCACGCAGGGAGCGCTGGCGCTGGCGGACTTCAAGACCCGGGTGGGCAGCCGGGTGCTGCTGACGATAACGTATCGGGGTCAGCCGGTGCCCTTCGGCACGCAGGTCACCCAGATACAGGCCGCCGGTGAAAGCGAAAACAGCGGTATTGCGGATGCCGCGGGCCAGGTGTACCTGAGCGGAATGCCGGAACAGGGCCGGATCAAGGCGGTCTGGGGCCAGGGCGCGGACCAGCGGTGCGAAGCCGGCTACAGTCTGCCCGCCGCGGCATCGCCAACCCCCTCGATTCGCATGGCCAGTGTGCCATGTCGTTAGGAGCCATCGTATGAAGCAACAACGCATTTTATGGTCGATAAGCGCCCTGCTGGCGACGGCGTGCGCGGCGCTGGCGTATACCCCACCGGCCATGGCCGCCTGTACCACCACGGGAGCATCGCAGACCGGCGCCCCCGTCACCTTAACGTTAGCGCGTGATAAACCCAACGGCCTGATAGGCAACCCCTATGTTTTTCCGAGCTCGGATAGATATTCGTGCGCCCCCGCCGGCATAACCCAGCAACAATTTGGGCTACAGGGAAATTTGGAAAATATCACAGGTGAGGTATCGGCTGGCCGCAACATCTATAAATTGGGTGATACCGGATTAGGTTACATCGTCTATGGCGATGTGCAGCCTACAGGAGACTGCGTAGGATCCGCCTATATAGGCACCGGCCCGCAGATGGGGGGGGATGCCAATACCGTTCAGCTATGCTCCAATCCAAGCGGCTACATCCCGCAGTTAACCGGCGGCGCAACAATCACTTTTTATAAACTCGGTCCCGTCACCCCCGGAACCCTCCCCTCGACACATCTCGCCAGTTTTATCAATGTCGTAAACGGCAGTGATTTGACTTTGCCGGCGGTATCGCTTTTCTCGGGAATTATTACCGTTATCGTCAATGCATGCTCAGTGACCAACACCGCCATCACGGTGCCGATGGGTAATGTGGATCGCGCAGAGTTTACCGCCATCGGCAGCACGGCGGGCCTGCGCGGCTTTACTATACCGCTGGATTGTAATCCCGGCATTAATGTCAGAGTGCAGTTCGACGGCATCAGCGCCGGCAGCGCGACGAACGTACTGGCGCTGAGCCCATCCTCTTCCCCCCCCGCCGCCACCGGCGTGGGCGTGCAAATACTGTATAATAGCAATCCGGTCACCCTCGGCGCGCCGCTGGCCGTTGGCACCACCACCGCGGCAGGATTTTTTAATATCCCGTTAGAGGCGCGTTATTACCAGACTGAAAGCACGGTGACGCCCGGACTCGCCAACAGCACAGCCACCTTTACCTTAACCTACCAATAAATCACGGCGGGATGAAATGGGTTGGCCTTAAAGCGGACGCCAGTGCGCAGCTCCGGCAATAATGGTAAATTGCGGGTCGCTGAATCCCGGTGAACATCTTTCTTCCGCACGGCTGTTTTCTCGGCGGTGATTTACTCTTATGATGGACCCTGGTTTGCTTGAGGACGTCCCATGATCTGGCTCATACTGGCAACGCTGGTTGTCGTTTTCCTTGTCGGTTTTCGCATCCTAAACTCCGATTCCCGCCGGGCGTCGCAGGCGTTGACCAAACGCCTGAATATCGAGCCGGTCTATGTGGAATCCATGATAAGCCAAATGGGGAAAAAAGCCGGCGGCGAGTTTGTCAGCTATTTATTACATAACAGCGAATCACATCTCGGCAACGCCGCGGGCGTGCTGCTGATCTATCAAACCTTTATTGTCGATGACGCCGAAGAGAGTCTGGCATTCTGGCATTCGGTGTTGCATAAAGCGCGGCTGCCCACCGAACTGACGCATAAACATGTCCGTTTGGCGCTCTCGTTTTTACGGGACCTTGAGCCGGAAGCAAATGATCTCGCCGCTTACCGGCAACGCTATAACGCGCGCTTTACCGATATCTTTAACCAGGTCCCCGCCGCCAACAGCAATGTGTATTATCTCGACGGTGTCGCGCCGAAGAATTAAGGCGGCAGGACGCATTTGTCCAACAGGACGGTAAACCGTTCAGCCAGGCCATCACTCTGCGGATAAGACCGATGTCTCAATGCGGGTTCAATTAACCGCGCTGTTCATTTGATGAATATGCTGATCGAAATCCCGCTGCGCCCGTTCGATGTCGGGCTGATGATCGACAGCCCAGGCATAAATCGCGGCAAACGGTGATTGCAAGGTATGCCCCAACGGCGTGAGCGAATATTCAACCGCGACCGGCGAGGAGGCTATAACACATCGTTTTACCAGCCCGTTTCTCTCAAGACGACGCAGGCTCTCGGTCAACGCCTTCTGGGTTATCCCCCCCACACGCCGCTGCAACGCGTTAAAACGAACCGGCTGCTCACAAAGGACAATCAGGATCATCAGGGACCATTTATTGGCGATTTGGTCAAGAATCGGGCGCGCCGTGCATGCAGCGGCAAGGGTGTTCACCGCGCATGCGGCAGCAAGGGTGTTGATAGCGGGCCGGGACATAGTGGTTTCCTTGTGTATACCTACGCGACTCAAGGTGCGTAATTGACAGTAAGTATATAAGTTATACCATCATGGTTCAAATTCAATGGAGTACTTATATGTCGAACTTAAACGGGAAAATCGCGGTCGTCACCGGCGGCGGCAGTGGCATCGGCCTGGCCATCGCACAACGCTTCGTGCAAGCAGGCGCTTATGTCTTTATCACCGGCCGCCGCCAGGCGGAACTCGATAAGGCGGTGGCATTGATCGGCGGAAATATCGCGGCGGTGCAAGGGGATGTGACGGAAATGGCGGACCTTGACCGGTTATATGCCGCGGTCAAGGCTCAAAAAGGTCGGCTGGATGTTCTGGTGATCGCCTCAGGCGTTTCCGTGCCGTCCACATTAAACGAGATAACTGAAACCCATTTCGATCTGATGTTTGATGTTAACGCCCGCGCCGCGCTGTTCACGGCGCAAAAAGCGCTGCCGCTGATGGATAAGGGCGGCAGTATGGTATTGATTGGATCCATCGCCGGATTTATCGGCACCCCCGGCTATGGCGTCTATGGCGCGACCAAAGCCGCCATGCGCTCCTATGCCAGAACGTGGGCCAACGAGTTCGCCGATCGGGGAATTCGCGTGAATACGCTGAGTCCCGGACCGATCGACACGCCAATGTTTGATCAGGTTACGCAAGAGGTTCGGAAAACCTTGATCGGCCATATTCCGTTAGGCCGTCTGGGCAAACCGGAAGAAGTCGCGGCCGCCGCCCTTTTCCTCGCCTCGGATGAAAGCAGCTTTATTACCGGGGCAGAATTGTGCATTGATGGCGGAATGGCGCAAATTTAACCGGCGGCGCCCAGGCCGGCTACATGACTATCGTCGCCACCCAACCCGTGACCCTGGCCGGCGGATACATTCCGCCTCTTTGCCGGTCCCTGCCGGCGGCCGGGGCCGGCGCGCGTTGTTCACTTATGTCATGTTGCCGGCACCCTCCCAAATTTATTCACTGCGATGACCATGCCATGAAATGATGGCGGACTGCCGCTGAAGGGATCATTAATCGCCTCGCTGTAAGTCGACTGTAAGCCTGACGGCCTTAGAGTTGACCCCATCTTGGTCACGTCCTCCCGGCGACATCCAGACAACCACTGTGAGAGAATTCATGCAACATCGGCTCAGGATAGGGTATGCAGTAGCATCCGTAGCGTTTTTTTCCGGCGCCGCCTGCGCTGCCGGCACCGCCCCGGCGACGGCGGAGAATGACGCGACGGGCTTTTCATTTTGGAGCGATGCGCCCAACGTTACCCACTGGGGTCTTGGCATCGGCGTGGGCTATGAGCAATCGCCTTACAAAGGAGACGATGCCAGCGTCTCCCCGCTGCCCCTGATCTATTTCGATAACAAATGGATCCATCTCTTCGGCAACAAACTTGACGTCAAGATCGGCCGCTGGGATAACGTCAGCGTTACCCTGCGCGGGGAATATGCCCTGGGCGATGGCTATAAGGAATCGGACGCGCCGATACTCGACGGCATGCAAAAACGCAAAGGCGGATTCTGGGTCGGACCGGCCATGGCCTGGGACAGCGGCTACGGCACCTTCGGCGCAAACGTCCTGACGGCGGGGAATAAAGGGTTGAAAGCGGGCATTGATTACCACCGGGCGTTCGAATACGGGGACGTCACGCTCGTGCCCCACGCCGGCATTGACTGGTATAATAGTCGCTATGTGGATTATTATTACGGCGTGGAAAATGATGAAGCGCGCGCCGGACGCGATGCCTACGCGGGTAAAGCCACCTATAACTTCTCGGCGGGCGTGCGTTTCGATTACCAGCTTACGCCGCACCAAAGCCTGAGCCTGGACGCCGGCGTCTCTCATCTGGGCGGCGGAATCACCGACAGTCCATTGGTTGACAGGACAGTGATCCCCGAGGCCCGGTTCGGCTACCTTTATCGTTTCTAACTGGAAAACACGACATGGCGCGTATCGCACTTATCGAGGATAACGAGCGTCTGGCGGCCATGATCGGTCAGGCGCTGTCCGGCGCCGGGGTGGAAACCGATTTTTTTTATACCCTGTCGCAGGCGAAATACGGCGTAAAGCAGGCTGATTATGCCGTGCTTATCATCGATCGCGGCTTGCCCGACGGCGACGGATTGGATTTTTTAAGGGAGTTGCGGGCCACGGGATATATGACGCCCTGCCTGATCCTGACCGCCCGGGATGCCTTGCACGATAGGGTCGACGGACTGGAAAGCGGCGCGGACGATTACGTTACCAAGCCGTTCGCCATGAGCGAACTGGTCGCGCGCATCCGAACGCTGATGCGGCGGCCGGCTGAAACCGCCGGCCTGGTATACGCCTTCGCCGATATTACCCTTGATCCCCGGGAACCGACGCTGTACGGCGCAACGCAGTCCGTTTTGCTGGCCCCCACCGAACTGCAAATACTGCTGGCGTTGCTTAAAGCGGGCGGGCAGACGGTGCGTCATGCATCACTGGAACACGCGGCATGGGGATTAGGGGAAGCGGTCACGCCGAATGCGCTGGAAGTCACCGTTCACCGGCTACGTAAAAAAATGTCCACCGCGGGCGTGGCCGCCCAAATCGTAAATGTCCGTGGCGTCGGCTTCGCCCTGGCCGTGAGGACGGCCTCCCGCGATGACGGCGGGCTTGGCTATGCTTAAGACATTTCTCCGTGCGCAATGGATCCGTTACTGGACATATAGCCTGTCGGCAAGATTATGGCTGACCAGCATTGCGGTCCTGGCGGTCAGCCTGTCGTTTATCGCGGCGCTTTACCTCTACGCGTTAAATCAGTTTCCCCGGGAAATGTGGCAAAAAGATAATAACCAAAAAAACGCGCTGCGGGTTTCCGCCGGCTTGCAATACAACGAACTGGGCATGCCCGTCTCCGCCAGGCTGGATGAACAAACGGCCTGGCTATTCGCTATCGCCCCCACCGAAGTGATGTATCGCGTGTTTGATAACCACGGCACCATGATGCTCAGCAGTGGGAAAGACAACAGCGGCCTGGCATGGGGCAAGGGCCGGCTGGCGGATCTGGCGGATTCCCATCAGCGCGTGACCATCAACGGCAGGCCATTTGATGTAATAACGCTTGCAACCGATCACGGGGGAAGGCGCTTTTACGTGCAGACCGCGACCAGCGACGTCTTCGGGGAAAATGTGGCGAATATGAAATTCGCGCCGCTGCCGGAGATCATCGCCTGGAGCATATTAATCGCGACCATCGCGTTCGGCCTGGCATTCCCCTTTACCATACGCCGTGTGCTCTATCCCCTGAAAGTGGCCTCCGAGGCCGCCATGTCGATCACGCCCGCTAATTTGCAGACACGCTTAAACGATCGTGATATTCCCAGTGAGATCAAGCCGCTGATAGTTGCTTTTAACGCCGCCCTGGCGCGACTGGAAACGGGTTTTATCGCCCAGCAGGATTTCCTCGGCGCCGCGGCGCACGAGCTGCAAACTCCGCTCACGTTACTGCGGGGACAAATTGAGCTGCAGCCCGAAATCGAAAATAAAAACCTGCTGTATCGGGAAATCGATCTGATGGCGCGTCAGGTCCGCCAGCTATTGCACCTGGCGGAGGTGAGCGAATCGCAGAACTATAGCTTTGGCGAGGTGGACCGGCTTGCCGTAATGCGCGACGTGGCATCCTATCTGGACCGCAAGGCCGCGGGCAACCGTATCACGTTGCGCCTGTGGCTGCCGGATACCCTGCCGCCGATACACGCGGATAAAAGCGCGCTGTTTATCTTGCTGAAAAACATCGTCGAGAATGCCATCCACTACTCCCCGCCCGGCGGTACCGTTGATATTCTGGCCGACGCCGCCTCCATCCAGGTCTCGGACAACGGGCCGGGCCTTAAAGCCGATGAAGCGCCGCGGGTGTTTGACCGGTTCTGGCGCGCGCCCGGCGCGGTACATGGCGGTACGGGACTGGGACTGGCCATCTGCAAAGAGATTGCCGTCGCCCATCACTGGCAACTTGATGTCAAAGCCCTGCAGCAGGGCAGCCGATTTATTTTGCGGTTCTAACGCTTATGGCGCGGCAATATCCTGCCGGCGCCGGCAGGCGGCAAAATATCGCAGCGCATGTCGCGCTAAGATAAAAATAGAAATGAAAAATCGGTATAACCTGCGTTATTTACTTAATATCGACAGTTAAATTATACTGACATCGTTGTCGTATTTGGGGCCAGTCGCGTTATTTGGGCGGCAACGGCGATGCCGCGCGCTATTTGAGCGCGGCGTTACCCTTATATTTTTTTGAATATTTAAATATAATTTTAGGATGCATCTTAGAGACAGGGGAATATTCCAGCCGGAATCCCGCGCAATCTAACGAAACGGCGAGAAAAAATGCAATTTGCCTCGCATCACTGAAAAAAAATATTCAGAACTGGCGCAAACCTGTATATGCTGAGGGTCGCTCCCGTCGCCTGAGGCATACTGCGTGAAATTAAACTCCCTTTTCCTGATAGCGGGTTTGCTGTTGGCCGGGTGTGCCAAACAACCCACAGAGCGGCCTGTCGCCATCGTTACTCCCCCCCAGCCGCAGCAAATGTTGCCGCAGTCAGCGCCCAAGGGAATCTATGGCGGCTATATCCACGACTCCGCCAGCATTTACGGCGTCGATGAAACGCTGGTGAAAGCCATTATTCAGGTAGAGTCGGGTTATAATCCCAGCGTAATCAGCAAATCCAACGCCGTCGGGCTTATGCAGCTTAAGGCGTCTACCGCCGGACGCGATGCCTATCGGTTAAAAGGCCGCTACGGCCAGCCGAGCGTCCGTGATTTAAAAGACCCCGCCACGAATATTGATCTGGGCACGGCCTATATCAGCATCCTGCAACGGCAGTTATCCGGCATCCACAACCCCGAGACGCTGCGTTACGCCATCGCGGTCGCCTACGTTAACGGCGCGGGCGCCCTGCTGCGCTCGTTCTCAAGCGATCGGGACTACGCCATAAACAGAATCAACCAACTGACGCCGGAACAGTTCTACCAGCACATCCAGGAAAAACATCCCCAGCCGCAGGCGCCGCGATACCTGTGGAAGGTAAAAAACGCCTATCTGGCGATGCGCTAAGATTCTACCTTCTTTGTCTCCGCGGTGTGCGGCGCCGCATTATTTCCCGCTATAGCGCTTATCTGCCCCGCAAGCCAGCGGCGGCCTGCATCGGCGTCATTTCTGCCATGCCATAACAGCGACAGGTCAAATCCCGGCAGCGCCAACGGCGGCGGACTGGCGCAAAAAGCGACATTGCGCATCCACGCCTGCGCCAATGCTTGCGGTACCGTGGTCAGCACCGGCGTATTCTGTAATATCCCCGGCAATGAAGAGAAGTGCGGCGTGGTATAACTGATGCGCCGTTCCATGCCCTTTTCCGCCAGCATATCGTCCGCCACGCTGCGCGCCCTGGAGCGATAGGTCACCAGCAGATGTTCATATCGCAAGTAATTCTCAAGGGAAAGCGGGGCGGGCAGCGGCAGCTGACGCGGATGCCATAATACCAGGAATTCCTGGGATAACAGCTTCTCCCGCCGTAGCCAGGGGGCCTGGTCGCTGGTGACTGAAACCACCATATCCACCTCGTGCTGCTCAAGAAAAGCCGGGTCCTCAAAGGGCGTGGTGGCGATAACGTTGATTCGAATAGCCGGCGCGTGCGTCCTGAGCTGTTTCAACAGCGGCGGCATCAGCCAAATCTCTACCCAATCCGTCATTCCCAGAGTGAATGTCCGCTGGCTCGCGCCGGGGATAAACTCATCGGAATTAAATAAAATCGACTGGATCTGTTCAAAGTGCGGCGCAAACCGCCGGGCCAGGAAATCCGCCCTGGCGGTGGGTTGCATCCCCTGGGCGGTACGGATAAACAGCGCATCGTCAAATAACGCCCGCAGCCGGGCCAGGGCGCTGCTGACCGCCGGTTGCCCCAGGAAAAGCTTCTGCGCGGCCAGTGAAACGCTGCGCTCCCGGTACAGTACCAGGAAAGTAATCAGCAGATTCAAATCCACACCACGAAAATCATTTTCGTTGATATTCATAATTACTCCAATCAATTTGATCAATACTATCGCCGACCAGATACTTTAGCCATTGATTTATGTCGTTTAAAAATGGAAGGTAATGATGAAAAGAGTCAACAAGGTCAAGGTCGCCGCCGTCTTTATGCTTGCTACGGCGCTCTCACCCGCCCTGGCGCAGGTGCCCGCCGCCGCGACCCCGGTGGCGCAGCAAAAACACCAGGCTCCGGGCTTTTATCGTATGATGCTGGGCAAGTTTGAAATCACCGCCGTTTCCGACGGCACCGTCACCATCCCCCTGGACAAGCTGTTGCTGGACATCACCCCCGCCATGCTCAAACAGCGCCTGGCCGATGAAGATATGTCCGCCAATGTGGAAACGTCCATTAACGCCTATGTCATCAACACCGGCAGCAACCTGATACTCGTCGATACCGGTTCCGGCCCGCTGTTTGGCAACAATGGCGGACGTCTGCTGGAAAACCTGCGCGCTGCCGGTTATCCGGCGGAAAAGATAGATACCGTCTTGTTAACCCATATTCACGCGGATCATTCGGGCGGATTGGTGCATAACGGCCAGTACGCTTTCCCCAATGCCACCGTTTGGGTTAATCAGCGGGATGTCGACTTTTGGCTGAATCCCAGGAATATCGGCCAGGTGCGGGAGAGTGAAAAGCATACCTTCGCGGAATCCGCGTCCTCCTTCCGCCCGGTAATCGCCGCGGGAAAATTAAAAACCTTCACCGGTCAAACCCAGCTGTTTCCCGGCATAAACGCCATCCCCGCCCCGGGCCATACGCCGGGCCACACGCTTTATATGATAGAAAGCGCCGGCCAGAAGCTGTTGATCTGGGGCGATACCATTCATTCATCCGCCGTGCAATTTCCCGATCCGGACACGACGATTACCTATGACTGGGACAAGACGCAGGCGGCCAAATCCAGGAAAGCCATTCTGGAGGAGGCGGTAAAAAATGACTATTTGATTGCCGCCGACCATATTGCTTTTCCCGGCCTGGGCCATGTGAAATACCGGGATAGGACGGGCGATCGGCGGGGTTACCGGTGGGTGCCGGTGAATTACAGCCTGGCGGGATTAGAATAACCGCGGCACGCGCGCGCATGCCTTAGCGGATGCGCAGCTGCCCGGCGAAAGTTCGCAACAATAAATCGATCTTGGGGGTCAGTTGCTTATTTTTCGGCCAGGTAATATGCAAAGGCAGGCCGTCGACCACGGCCTCGGGCAGGACAGGCACCAGTTTGCCCTCATCAAGGCTTTTGCTCACCAGCCAGGTGGCTATTTGCGCCAGGCCCGCCCCCGCCTCGAGGGCCGCCACCTGCGCTTCGCTGTCGCTGACCATCATATGATGCGCGATCTCAAGCCCCCTGGTCCGCCCCCCCTCCGCCGGCAATAACCAGCGCGCCCCCGCGCCATCGCTTTTACCATAGACCACGCAATCATGATCGCTTAACGCCTTCACGGTGAGCGGTACGCCCCGGGATTTCAGATAAGCGGGCGCGGCGCAGAAAATCAGGCGTTCGGTGCCCAGGTAGCGGGAGCCGATCGCCGGCGGCAAATCGCCAACGCCGCCGATACGCACCGCGACATCCACGCCCTCGTCAACCAAATCGACAAAACGATCGGTAAAGGTGATATGGGGCCGCAGATGGGTATGCCGCCGGAAAAACGCGATCAATATCGGCATCACGATAAGGCGGCCGAACGAGGCCGGCAGATCGATACGCAGCCGGCCCATGGGCGTATGGGCATGGGACGCCAATACCGCCTGGGCATCGGCCAGGTCGTTCAATACCCGGGTACAGGTGGCGAAAAACGCCTGTCCGGCATCGGTCAGGACCAACCGGCGCGTAGTGCGCTCAAACAGCCGTGTGTCCAGGCGTTGTTCAAGGCGCGCCACGCTTTTACCCACCGCGGAACTGGTGAGGTTCAGCTGTTCGGCGGCGGCGGCGAAGCTGCCGTACCTGGCGGTGTAAACAAACGCGCTCAGGCCCTTCAGACGTTCCGTGGGATGCATAGTATCAGGGATAAAAATTCTCGAATGGAAGGAAACAATAGCCGGGATAAGAATTAAATTCCAGTCTAATCTGAAGACCTGGAATGATAATGGGAGATAAGCTATGCAACATCGTGCCTTAATCGTCGGCGTTAGCGGCATTATCGGCAGCGCGCTGGCAGTGAAATTATTGCACAGTGGGTGGCGGGTCTACGGTTTATCCCGTGGCCGCACGCCGGTGCCGGAAGGCTGCGAAGCCATCGTTGCCGACCTCACCGACGGGCAATCCGTGGCGGCGGCGTTGAAAGATCTTGCGGTCGATCGCGTGTTTTTCACCGCCTGGTCGCGTCAGGCTACGGAAAAAGAAAATATCCGCGTGAACGGCGCCATGGTCAGTCATGTCCTGGATGCGCTGGGCGCCTCTATGGCAGGCGGCCATGCCGCGCTGGTCACCGGGCTGAAACATTACCTCGGTCCCTTTGAGGCTTATGCCACCGGCGCGGTCCCCGTCACGCCCTTTCGCGAAGAACAGGGGCGGCTGCCGGTGGACAATTTTTATTACGCCCAGGAAGATCGCCTGTTCGCCGCGGCCAAACGCCATGGCTTCACCTGGAGCGTCCATCGCCCGCATACCATCGTTGGTTATGCCATCGGCAATGCCATGAATATGGGGGTAACGCTGGCGGTTTATGCCACGCTGTGCAAATACACCGGCCAGCCGTTTATTTTCCCGGGTTCCACCATGCAATGGCACGGCCTGACCGATATGACCGATTCCCGGCTGCTGGCCAGTCACCTGGAATGGGCCGCCACCCATGACCAGGGGAAAAACCAGGATTTTAACGTCGTAAACGGCGATATCTTCCGCTGGCGGTGGATGTGGTCGCAGATAGCCGATTATTTTGGCGTGTCGCCGGCGCCGTTCCCCGGCCAGGCGTCACCGCTTGGCGAGCGCATGCAGGACGCGCCGGCGCAGTGGACGGACATTGCCGCGCGCTTTGGCCTGCGCGAGGCCAATATCGATAACCTGGTCTCCTGGTGGCATACCGACGCCGACCTCGGCCGGCCGATGGAAATCGTGACCGATATGAGCAAAAGCCGTAAGGCCGGTTTTACCGGCTACCAGGATACCCGCGACAGCTTTATCGACCTGTTTGACCGTCTGAAAGCCGAGCGTATTATCCCGGCGTAACCGCCAGATCCCGGCGGCCCGGTTATGCCAGCAGCCGGATAGGCCGGCCGGCGTGCCAGGCCAGGATATCCTCGATCATATCGCTGAAGAACACCTGGTAGCTTTCACGGGTTACGTAGCCGATATGCGGCGTCGCCAGGACATTATCCATGGCGCGAAACGGATGCGCCGCCGGCAGCGGTTCCTGGTCAAAGACATCCAGGGCCGCGCCGGCGATGCGCCGTTCGTGCAGCGCGGCAATCAGCGCCGCCTCATCAATTATCGGTCCGCGCGCGGTGTTGACCACATACGCCGTGGGTTTCATCAGCGCCAGCGATGGCGCGTCCACCATTGCGCGGGTGCGCCCGCTCAATACCAGATGGACGGATAAGACATCCGCCTGTGCAAACAGCGTTGCTTTATCAACATAGGTCACACCTGATTCGGCCGCCCGCTCAGCCGTCAGGTTTTCACTCCAGGCGATAGTCTCCATGCCGAAGGCCTGCGCATAGCGGGCCACCTTCCGGCCTATCTTGCCCAACCCCAGGATACCGAGCGTGCGGCCGTGCAGGCTGGTGCCCAGCCCCTGCTGCCAGCCGCCCGACCTCAACGCAGTCGCCTCCGCCAGCAGGTTGCGGGTAAGCGCCATAATCAACGCCCAGGTCAGTTCGGGGGCGGCATAGGGATTGCCGTCGGTGCCGGCGACGCTTATGCCCAGCTCTCCGGCGGCGGCAATATCAATCGCGGCATTTTTCATGCCGCTGGTCACCAGCAGCTTTAACTGCGGCAACTGCATCATGAGCGCGCGGTCAAAACGGGTCCGTTCACGCATGGCGCAGATAACGTCATAGCATTGCAGCCGTGCGGCCAACGCCGCGGTATCGGCGGGGAACTCGTGCAAAAATGTCACGTCGCCGACCGGCGTCAGCGCCGACCAGTCCACGACCTGACCGGCGACGGATTGCCAGTCGTCGATAACCGCAATACGTACAGGGGATAATTGGCTCATTTTATTCCTCGCAGTGGCACAAAGGATGGCAGGAAAATATCATCGGCTTTTCCGGCCGGTCATGCCAGCGCGAACTTACTGACGCTTTGCCGCAAACGTTGGGAATGGCCGATAAGCGCATCGGATGCTTTGGCGCACGCCAGGGTCAGCAGATTGCTTTGCGCGATTTGATCGTTGAGCTGTTTAATTTCACCGGCGATGGTATTCACCCCTTCGCTTTGCGACGCGGCATTGCGCTGCAGTTCATCCAATAACAATGCCACCCCCTGCACCGCCTGGACAATATCGTGGTATACCCGGTCCAACGCTTTTACCCGGCTGAAACCGCTGTCGATGTGCCGGTGGGTGGATTGGATCAGCATATCGATATCACGCGTCGACCCACCGCTTTTTTGCGACAACAGGCTCATTTCCCGCGCCACCACTGAAAATGTGCGGCCGTTTATCCCTGAGTGGGCCGCTTCGATGGCCGCGTTCAACGACAACAGTTTGGTTTGCATGGAGATGCCGTCGAGGAAGGTCACGATGCCGGCTATTTTTTCCGACTCCGCCACGATCTCATGCATTTTTTTATCAACCTCCGTCACCATCTCGCCACAGCGCCGGGTCAACGCCTCCGCATCACTCATATGACGTGTGGCATTACCGGCGAACTGCGCTCCGGTTTCCGCTTCCTGCGCCACATGGTTTAACCGCTCGCCGATAGTTTGAAAAGCCTGGGTCTGGTGCCGGTTATGCTGGCTGACGCGCTGGTTATGACTGGCGATGTCGCCGGCGCCCCGCATCACCAGGGAAGATATTTCATTGATTTCATTGACGATATGTTGCAAGCCCAGTTGCATCTGGCCGATACCTTGATTCAGATCCACGATCTCCCGCGACTGCCAGCGGGAGGCCGTCATAGGTTCGCTGAGGTTGCCGGTAGCAATCTGCGCCATATGGCGCAGGGCGTGGTCGAGAGGCATGATAACGGCATAGGACAGGGCCAGGCCGGCTAGCGCCAGCAAACCTGCCAGCAACGCCGAGATACCAAGCGACAGGCTGCGACCGGTGGTCAGCGAGGATAATATCGCTTGGTTAAAGCGCCCGGCTTCGGCGGTATCCTGGCTTAGCCGCTGATAAAACGCCGTGTTGAATTGTTCCTGAAACGCCTGGATGGGCACCATGAAAAACGAATCGATATTATCCGCGCGCAGTCCCTTTAACTGCTCATTCAGCCCGTCAAACACCAGGGCGAAATTCTGGCGCAGAGCGGCGTCGTTATCCTGCGCGCCATCCAGCTTTTGATAATCGGCAAAAAAGGACTGAGCCGCTTTTAGCGCTGTGTCGGCGCTGTCGGCCAAGGCCTGCCAACTGCCGACGGAGCCGCTTTGTTTATCCTGCATAAAATAAACGCCGGCGCGATTGATATTATCGCTGGCGGTCAATAATTCTATACGGGATTTATTCATTAACGCCTGACGTTCCGTCATGGCGTGGGCGGTGGTGATATTGCTTTTCATATGGGTGACCAACTGAGAAAGCAACGCGATAGAGAGGCATTGCAACAGACAAAACAGCAACAGGAACAGGACAAACCCGCCGCGCAGGCTGGTCATCCATTGCGGCGCGTCGATGCGCGGTAATCGCCATCTGCGGCCCTTGAAACCACCTTGACCAATAACCAACATGATTTTATCCATCATAAATAAAATGCAGTATTCGACGGCTTGATGTCAGTGATGTTACAGCGGGGCAATCGGGGCGGTAAAAAACCGTATCCCCGGCGCTAAGTCAAATAAGCGGCAGGATATGCGGCATGGATAACGCAATGGATAACGCAATAGGACGGTCTTGATCCGCGGCGTTCGCAACGCGCGCGCCGGGGGTTAAGGGGCGAAGAGAGGGGAGATCGTCTGGCGGCGGGACGGTGGGCGCCTAGCGGCGGCCGACACTTTTCCGGCAGCCACCAGGCGTTACTCAAAAAGGATTGACGTTAAAATGTTTCCCAATTTTCGTTAAGTTTTTCCCGGCCAGCCGGCGTTTTTAATCCGTCCTTTGGCGCCGCGGCGCAAGACGATATCGAGGTGTCTGTTTTCAGCAATCGCCCCGCCGCCGGCAATTGAAATACCGACACGGTTTCCGTCAGCAAACGGGCCTGCTCTTCCAACGATGCCGCCGCCGCCGCGGATTCCTGCACCAGCGCCGCGTTTTGCTGGGTTACCCCGTCCATTTCCGCCACCGCGGTGCTGACCTGGCTGATGCCCCGGCTCTGTTCTTCCGAGGCCGAGGAGATCTCGCTCATTAAATCCGTCACGCGGTTTACCGCCTGCACAATACTGTGCATGGTCTCGCCGGCGCGCGAGGCCTGCACGGACCCCGTGCTTACCCGTTCAACCGACTCCGCAATCAGCCCTTCAATTTCTTTCGCCGCCTGGGCGCTACGTTGGGCCAGACTGCGCACTTCGCCCGCCACCACGGCGAATCCACGACCCTGTTCCCCCGCCCTGGCCGCCTCCACCGCGGCGTTTAACGCCAGGATATTCGTCTGGAAGGCAATGCCGTTGATGACGCCGGTGATATCGGCAATTTTTTTCGAACTGGTGGTGATGCTGCTCATCGTGGCCACCACCTCATCGACGATTTCGCCGCCTTTTTTAGCGGTATTGGAAGCATCCTGTACCATTTTATTGGCCTGGAACACATTTTCCGTATTTTGCTTAACCGTCGCGCTTAGCTGCTCCATGCTCGCGGCACTCTCTTCCAGGGCCGCCGCCTGTTGCTCGGTGCGCGAGGAAAGATCGGTATTGCCCCGGCTGATTTCCCCCGCGCCCTGGTAAATGGAGGCGGAACCGTCGCGAATGGCGGAGACCGTGCGGATCAGGTTCTGTTGCATTTCCTGCAAATAGGGGAATAGCAGGCCCACATTGTTACGGCCGAACACGGCGATGGTATCGCCCAAATGTCCGCCGGAAAGCGTGTGCAGCTGTACTTTAAACCGTTCCAGCGGCTTAATCATGCAGTTGACAAGATAGCGGTCGGTCAGGACCAGGATGATAAGTCCGGCCACGATGGCCGCAATCAATATTTTTTTGCACCAATCGACCACCACCGCCACCTGCAGCGCGCCTGCCTGCGACATGGCCTCGCTTTTGAATTTTTCCGCCGCCGCGCCGAAAGCCTGGCTGAACGGCGGTGATTGCGTCCGGTATATGCGGCGGTATTCATCCATATTTTTCGCCTGGGCCGCCTGCAATAAAGGCTCCATTCCCTGATTAATAAGCTTGGTCCAGCTGCTGATGATGTTTTCAGTTACCGCGGGGTCAATAGAGGGATGTTGCCGCGCTTTGAACTCATCAAGCGCCGCTTTGGTGCTCTGCATGGCGGTAATAGCCGTCGCCAGTACCTTATCGGCATCCCCTATTTCGCCAGTCTGGACATAATCCATGGCCCGCGACAGGCGCGTAACGGTGCGAAAATACTGGTCGTTGCCGTGGGTGACAATATCAATGTCTTTCTTCTGATCTTCACTGACTGCTAATAGATGGTTTACCTGATTCAGCGAGGACAGGGTAAATGCGGAAACCCCACCCCACAGTACCATAAAAAAACCAAGTGTTATTAAGAGTATAACTCGAATACTGGTATTTTTTAGAACACGCATAGGTACTGCTCCTGTTAATTATTTCTATGCTGGCTTGTGCGCATATGTTTGGCATGCATGGAGGATGGGGGGAAGCGTAAGAACATTTATTGCACCATTCATGCCCAGCCCAAACTGGAAATGATTTTTGCGCGCCGATCTGTCCGTTTAATGAAATCAAATATTGTCCACACCCTGTGAAACGACTTATCTGAGATACAATGGTTATCGGCAAACGTTAACAAAGCTTGATAGAAGATGAAGAAAAAAAAGATCAAAAACAGACAGTTAGCTAGGCGTGTACTCGGCTGTTAATAAATAAGGGTTTTAGGGGTTTTTTCCCCTTTAATTTCACGAAAAAAATATACGTATTATCTTATATGAGCCGCTAATGGGCGGCGGCATTGGGCATATTCAGCGCAAATACCGCCAATGTAATCCCGGTATAATTTGCCGGTGATGATCCTTACAGCATAACGCCCGCCCGGTCCGAACGGTTTGCGCTAGTGAAAAAAACCTCGCCCTTTTCACGGTCGCTGTCGCTACCCGCATCGGCAAACAGCGTTACCACCTGTTGATCGGGACCCAGCGTTTGCGCCAGGCGGCAAGCGCTCTTCCAGTTAGCCGCCGATGAGGCGCCGATGCGTATGCCGGTCAGGTGATAAAATTCATACATTGCCGCCAGCGACTCTTGCCAGCCAATCAGGCTAAACGGCAGCACGTCGAGCTGCATGCGGCTGATAAACGGCTGGCGGAAACCAAAGCCCATGCCGCCGGCACCGGCAAATTTATCCCGGCCGTTAGGCGGAGCCAGGGTGCCGAAAGGCAATTCCCTGGGCGTGGTGCCCTGCACTTTTAGCGCCGGATTATCCTGCGCCAGCGCGGCGTATACCCCGGATAAGGTCCCGCCGGTGCCCACCGCCGCCACCCAGCCGCCGGCCTTGTCGCCGCGCAGCTGACGGCGGATTTCCTGGCCGGTGCCGTGTTGATGTACGGCGACATTCACCAGGTTCCGGTGTTGGGCAAGCAGGGTCCAGCCGGGGTCCGCCAGCGCAATTTCCTCGGCGCGGGCCATTAATCCCAGCAGGAAATACCGGGAGTCCACCAGGGTCAGCCCGGCGTTGGCTTCCCGCAAGGCCTTAACCAATACCTCCGGCGAGGAGTCCGGGATAACCAAATGCACGGCGATATCGCACATATTGCCCAGCATCGCCAGCGCGCGGCCCATATTACCGCCGGAAGCATCAAGCAGCTTCAGCGGTCCCTGGTGAAAATCGTGCTTGTTTACCGCCTCGCAAAACATGCCAAACGCGGTGCGGTCCTTGACCGATCCGAAGGGATTTTCAAACTCCAGCTTCGCCATTATGCTGGCGCCGCCCTCAGGACCGGGTACCGGCATCAACGTGGTATTGCCCAAGGCTGCATGAAAAGAGGACAGTTGGGGAAACATATCCAGTGCCTTAGAGGGATCCGGCGCACGATCAATATCGTTGAATAATTCCAGGTTCATCATCGTTCCTTGAAAGAATCTATTATGCGGGAGCATAATTATCCTATGATTAACATCATGATCAATAAAGAATTATTCAATAAGTTATTTTTCTCGGCTCCCCTTTGCCGCCTGGTTATTTCATATAAAAGCGGCCAATATCGTCTCTGTCTGGCGCGACGCTGGCTATTTTATCTCAGTGAGAATGCTCTTTATAAATATGTCGGATATGGCATTATTGTATTTATCGCCAAAGGTATTCTCCCATAGGCAGGTCAAACTATCCCGGGTCGCATTCATTACCGATAATATTTTTTGTCGATCCGCGCTGGGGCCGGCGTTAATCTTATAATCCACCGCATATTGGCGACAAAATGCAAAAGCGACCTGGGCGTATTGGTCAAAAAAAAACCTCAGGTGGCCGAGCGCCACTAAATTGGCCTTCGAATGGCAAATGCCCATGGCATTTGATACGCCATACGATAATGCATGGACCGCGCCTAACGATCCGCCAAGTAATGAAAAAGCGCTGGTATAATTGGCATAATAAGCTAATTGGCACCATTTGCTATCCTGCGGATGGTAGCCGCTTTTGATGATTTCATTAAAGATCGAAATGACGTTACGGCAGGCGGTGCGCGACGCATGCGACCCTTTAATACCCTCCAGGCATTCCATGGCATGAATGTAGCCGTTCAGCAGCACGGGGATGCCGGTTTCCGCGCTTACCGAGGCAAAGAAGCGGGGATCCACCAGCGCGACTTCCGGCCTGAGGTAAGGTGAAGTCAGGTTCTGCTTGTAGCCGTCGCCGCTTAATACCGCGGATGCGCTAAACTCCGCCGCCGTGCCGGGTATCGTGGGGGCGACAATAATCGGCAATCCTGGACGGATAACCGTATCCTGGTCGCACAGCTTTTCCACATCACCGCCGTTGGTTAATGTTATGGCGATGGCCTTGCCGAGATCCATGGTTGAGCCGCCGCCAACGGCAATGATATTTTCGGTTCGTGGATAATTATTTACCGCTGCATTCACATCTTCCATGGTCGGTTCCCTGGTCACCAACAGGATATTCTTTCGTTTTAGCAGGCTGATGGTTTCTTTAATAATTTCATGGTTAACAACATTTACGTCAATTAATATTAAAGCATTATTTATGATATTTTTAGAGAAGTAAGTCTGTAGCATACCGGCGGACATTAATACATTTGTGGTAATATTCAGATTCATTACACACCTCTTCACCTATGACAATGAGTGTACTTACCATTTCTAAATTATATTTATTCCTTATTCTACCGTTTGTTTTTAAAACCCATGGGCAATAAACTCTACTCTTATAAATATTTTTTTATTTTAATTAGTTCATTACGAGTTAATCGGCACGACATAAAATTAATGATCGTGGCGGTGATGGGCGTCGGGGAAATGCGGATGGGAATGGGCCATGGGGTCATGTCGATGCCAATGCCGGTGAACGGTTCCCGGTGCCGGCGTTTCCTCATGCGAATGTTGATGATGCTCATCATGGCGGTGTTCATGATCGTGCGCCATGGGCGCGTGGACATGAGGATGCTGATGACGCTCGGTAAGGTGCAACCCGATGCCCAACGCCATCAGCGCCCCGGCGGCAAGCATTTGCAGCGTCAGCGTATCGCCGAGGACGACGGCCAGCGCGGCGCCGAAAAACGGCGCCACGGAAAAATACGCGCCGGTGCGGGCGGTGCCGAGCTGGCGCAGGCCGACCACAAACAGCGCCAGGCTGACGCCGTAGGCCAGGAACCCGAGCGTCAGGGCCCCTGCCGCCTCGGGCCAGCTGGGGAAGGCCACGCCGGCGGCAAAGGCCAGCGACAGATTCACCAGACCTGCCGCCAACCCTTTTACGGCGGCGATCCAGGTCGCGTCGGTTAAAGAAACCTTGCGGGTAAGGTTATTATCGATACCCCAGGCGAAACACGCGCCCAAAATGGCAAGCGCAGGCCACAGACCGGCAAATCGGGCCTCGCCCGGCCAGCTCAGCACCACGGCGCCGGCCACGATCGCCGCCATGCCCAATGCAATGCGGCGATCGACATTCTCTTTAAAGGCAAACCATGCCAGCAATGAGGTGAAGACCCCCTCGGCATTGATCAGCAGGGACGCGCCCGAGGCGGGCATGGCGGCAAGCCCCAGCATCAGCAACACCGGGCCGATAACGCCGCCGGTGATAATGGCGCCGGCAAACCACGGCACTTCCGCCCGCGGCATACTGATCCTGGGGGCGCGCCTGATAAACCGGTACAGCGTCAGCCCCAGCCCGGAACCCAGGTAAAGCAATCCCGCCAGCAGCCAGGGGTTGACGCTGGTTAACAGCAATTTCGCCAGGGGCGTTCCCGCGCCGAATAATATCGCGGCACCCAGCGCCGCCAGTACGCCGGGATGGCGCAGCCCATTTTGCATCATGACCCCAACCTATGGGTGATGGCGATGGATAAGCCACACGCCGAATAAAATAAACGCCACGCCCAGGGTCTTGGCCGCGCTGGCCGCTTCGTTAAACATCGGCAGCGCGATCGCGGCGCAATAGACCAGGGCATAACTGATGCTGAGCAGGGGATAGGCCAGGCTGAGCGGCAGATAGAGCAAAGCGCAGAACCAGCATAACATCGACAGGATGTAACCCAGCACACCCACCGCCACCGCCAGCAGAGGTATACCGTAATGGATGGCGAAGGCCGGCGTCAATGCCTTTAGCGAGAACAGCGGGATCTGCTGCATCCCCCACTTCATCAGCAGTTGCGCCAGGGTGACCAGCAGCACGCTGGTCGCCGCCCAGAGATAACCCTTCATGGATTCAGACCCATCAGCACGATGCCGACCATAATGGCCGCCACGCCCCACCAGTGGCGGGACGTGGCGCGCTCATGGAAGATGCCCTGCGCGGCCAGCGTGACCAGCACAAAGTTCAGGCTCAGCACAGGATACGCCACGCTCAGCGGCAGACGTTGCAAAACGCCAAGCCAGAACAGCAGCGCCACCCCCAGCAAAACCAGCGCCCCCGCCAGCCAGCCCAAGGTTGCCGTGCGCCGGTTTTGCCGCGGCGGGCATTGCTGCCAGCGCACCGCGGCCTGTTTCTGACATAACTGCCCCGCGCAGGTGAGAACGCTGACCAGAAGTATCAGCAGATATCCGCTCATGGCCGTTGCCGGTACAGCACCAATGCCAGATGGGAGCTGCGTTGCATGGCATCGGGCGCGGGCAGGTAAACCGGCAGCCGGTTGTCGTCGGGCAGGCGGAGGAGAAGCGCCACATCCCCTTGCCTGCGCGCCGTTGCCAGCCAGCCGGGGAAATCCTGCTCGCTGATAAAACGCCCGCGCGCGTCGGGATAAGATAACCCATAGGTCAACTCGCCGCGCTCACGAAACATTTTTACGTCATCGCGCCTGAGCTCCCAGGCTATGGCGGTCGCCAGGCCCACGCTGTTGCTCAGCACGTATTGGCTGTGGCGCAGCACGCCGGCATTGGCGCGTATAATGTGCTGCGGCAGCTTATTGTCGATCACCCGCTGGGGAATGGCATGGCCCACCACCAGGCTGAACAGGACGGGACAGGCCGCGGCCCAGGCCCAGCGCCGCCCACCCTGGCGCCAGGACACGGCGGCAAAGAGAGCCCAGCCGGCGAATCCCAGCAGGCTTAGCGCCACCTTGGGCCATTCATCGTGGCCTAATATAATCACCTGCGGCAGCAGCCCGGCGCCCAGCGCCGCGATAGCCGCCATGCCCAACAGACCGAAGGCGCCGTTGATCACCGCGTTAAGGCGGAAAACCCGCACGCGGCGGGATGCGATGCAATCTTGCGCATATGCGGCCATCAGCAGGCTCAGCGGCGCCATGCACGGCAAGATATAGGTAAGCAGCTTGCCTTTGGCGAGACTGAAAAACACCAGCGGCATCAGCATCCAGCACAGCAGGAAAAACAGCTCCGGCCGCGTCGCCCGCTCACGCCAGCCCTTGAGCAGAGATCCCGGCAGCAGCGCCAGCCAGGGCAATGATCCCGCGATGATAACCGGCAGGTAGTACCATACCGGCGCTTTATGCTGCGCGTCGTCATCGGCAAAACGCTGGATATGCTCAATCCAGAAAAAATAATGCCAGTAATCCGGCTCACGCCGGGCAACGGCCAACGCCCAGGGCAGGCTCAGCGCCACCGCGGCCAGTACCGCCACCGGGCCGAAGATCAGCAGATCTTTCAGCCGGCGCCGCTGGATGGCGACGGGCAGCGCGGCAATCACCGGCACCGCCAGCGCCAGGAAACCCTTGGTCATAAAACCCAAACCGCAGGTAATCCCCAGCAGGATATAGGCGCCCAGCTTATCGCGCGCGCCGCTCGCGTTGATCGCCAGATAAAAACTGACCATCGACGCCGTCAGCCACAGCGACACCATGGGATCAAGCACGCTGTAGGTGCCGACGCCGAATACCAGCAACATCGAAAGGAATATCAGCGCGGCCAGGCACGCGGTGCGGCGCGCTTGCCACATCATCATGGCCAGCACATACACCAGCAGCGCGCTGGCGCCGGTGCTCAACACCACCCCGAAACGTACGGCGAAATTAGAATCGCCGAACAGCCATTGGCTGATATTGTTAATCCAGTAACCCAGTACCGGCTTTTCAAAATAACGCACGCCCAGCAGATTAGGCACAATCCAGTCGCCGCGCAGCAGCATTTCGCGGCTGGTCTCGGCATAGCGGATTTCATCGGGCTGCCATAACAAACGGCTGTTCAAAGGCAGCAGATAGACCAGCGCATAAAACAGCGCCAGTATCGCCGCCCAGTAATGTTTAATTAATTTCATGGCGGTGAATTTGCCGGGGCCTGGCAACACAGCCAGCCTTCCCGTCCGGGAAAAGGGGAACGGACGACACGCCCCACCGGCACCGTGGAGACATCGGCCGGCAACAGGTCGGGCAACGGGCAAAAGGTGATGCCCTGCTGCTGCGCGCGTTGTAATAATTGCTCGAATAACGCCGACTGCGATCGCCCTTCCACTTCACTATGGATGGTGTAGACCGGCACACCGCTATCCCGGGCGATCTGCCCGAGGATATAATCGTTGAAATTTTCCAGACGCGCCTCTTTGCCGATGACTTCGTCAAAGGTAGGCAAGGTGACGGGAATCTGTACCGCGCCGATACGGTTATCGCTTAATAGCGGCCGGAAAGGATGGCGGCCGCGGCAGTCGCTATTGTAGTAAAAACCGAAATTCTCCTTCGCCGCCAATACGCGCGTATCGGCGCGCCAGCCCGCCGCCGCGGAGCACGTTACCGGCCGCCCGATGCTCGTCTCCAGCGCCTCCACGCCCAGCCGGATCTGCCGCTCCAGCTCGGCGTCAGGCCAACGCCCGGCCTTGGCCTGCCATCCCTGGTGATCCCAGGCATGAAGGCCGACGTCATGTCCTGCCATCACAGTCTGTTTCATTAACGGTGCCTGGGACGGGGTAATGCATCTGCCCGGCCAGGCGGTGCCGGCCAGCAGGATATCCCAGCCATAAAGGGAAGCCGCCTGGGAACGCAGCATCTTCCATAAGAAACGCGGGCGCAGCAGGCGCCATAAATGGCGCCCCATGTTATCCGGGCCGACGCTGAAAAAAAAGCTGGCCTTGATATCATACTTTTCAAACAGTTCCAGCAAACGCGGCACCCCATCACGGGTGCCGGTGAAGGTATCCACATCAACCCGCAGGCCGACCTGCCTCACGCGTCCGCGCCTTCTTTAACCGTGCTGCGCAGGAAGAAATCCAGCGTCTGGTCAACGGTGCGCCGCATCTCGACGGTCGGCTGCCAGTTCAGTAAGCGGCGGGCGTTTTCAATGCTCGGTTTGCGATGTTCGACGTCCTGATAGCCGTTGCCGTAATAACTTTTGCTTTCGATATCCTTAAAGCCGGCAAACGGTGGGAAATGATGGCGCAGCGGATGGTTTTCAAAACTGTCCAGCAGCATTTGCGCCAGTTCACGGATGCTGGCCTCGTTGCCGGGGTTGCCGATGTTGATGATCTGGCCGTCGCAGCGGGCGTCGCGATTTTCAATAATGCGAAACAGTGCCTCGATGCCGTCGCTGATATCGGTGAAACAGCGTTTTTGCTCGCCGCCGTCCACCAGCTGTATCGGCGATCCCTCCACCAGATTCAGGATCAATTGGGTAATGGCGCGCGAACTGCCGATCCGCGCGGCATCCAGGTTATCCAGGCGCGGCCCCATCCAGTTAAACGGCCGGAACAGGGTGAACTTCAGCGTCTCTTTGGCGCCGTAGGCCCAAATGACCCGATCCAGCAATTGCTTGGATACCGAATAAATCCAGCGCTGTTTATTGATCGGGCCGACGATGAGCCGGGAGCGATCCTCGTCGAATTCCTTATCATCGCACATGCCGTAGACCTCGGAGGTGGAGGGGAAAATAATGCGCTTACGGTATTTCACGCAGTCGCGCACTATTTTCAGGTTTTCCTCGAAGTCCAGTTCAAATACGCGCAGCGGATTGCGGGTATATTCGATAGGCGTAGCGATGGCGACCAGGGGCAGCACCACGTCGCATTTCTTGATGTGGTACTCCACCCATTCCGAGTGGATGCTGATATCCCCTTCCACGAAGTGGAAACGCGGGTTCGTCATAAAACGGCCGACGGCGTCCGAACTGATATCCAGGCCATAGACTTCATAGCCGTCCTCACGCAACAGGCGTTCAGTCAGATGGTTGCCGATAAATCCGTTTACGCCGAGGATCAGGACGCGGGTCCGGCGCCGCTGCGCGGGGCTGGGTTTAGCCGCCAGCCGCACGCCGGCCATCATGCCCATCTCCCGCGCCAGCCGGCTGCCCTGCAAAAATAAACCGGCTTCGCTCTGCCCGGTGATAATCTCCAGCGCGCCGTCGCCGCAGGCAATGGTCAGCGGTTCGGTGGCCAGCACGGTACCCGGCTGTTTATCATGCCGGATATCCCGGGCGCGCGCGTTCCAGACGATAAGCTTGCGCTGGCCCAAATAGCTGAAGGCGCCTGGATAGGGTTCCGTTACGGCGCGCACCAGGTTGGCGATATCGTGCGCGCAATGATGCCAGTAAATCTCACCGTCGGCGGCGGTGCGGCGGCCAAAGTGGCTGGCTTCTTTTTCATTTTGCGGCGTCAGGCTAAGGGTGCCCGCCTTCAGCGGCGGCAATAAATCGCGCAACAGTCGTTCCGCCGCGTCGCTGAGTTTGGCATGCAGCGTTAACGCGGTATCGTCCGGGGCGATATCAACGGCGGCTTGCCCGGCAATATCCCCGGCGTCCGCACGCTTGACCATGCGATGCAGCGTAACGCCGGTCTGTTTTTCACCCTTGACCAGCGCCCAGTTCACCGGCGCGCGGCCGCGATAACGCGGCAACAGCGACCCATGCAGGTTAAAGCCGCCCCGGGGCGCCAGCGATAAAATATCCTCGCACAGCAGCTGACGATAATAAAACGAGAAGATAATCTCGGGTTTCAGGTTGCGGATAGTCTCAACCCAGAGCGGATGGTTGACATCGTCCGGCGCGTAAACCGGCAGCTCGAGACTCGCGCCCAGCCGCGCCACCGAGGGGAAAAACCTGTTTTCGTCCGGGGCGTCGGTATGGGTGAACACGGCCTGTATGTCATAGCCGGCTGCCACCAAGGCTTTTAAACCGATACAACCAATATCATGGTAGGCAAATACAATAGCTTTCATCATTCTTCTTCCTGGGTAGTCGAGGACGGCCGGGCGCCGATCACCTGCTGCACGAAATAACGGGGTCTGGCGCGGACATCGTTGTAAATGCGGCCGATATATTCGCCCAGCAGCCCCATGCCGACGAACTGCGCGCCAATAAAGGTAAAAAGCACCGCGAACAGGGTAAAAACCCCCTCGGCCGCCCACGTGGGCCCAAGGAGCAGGCGCAGGGCGATCAGGATGATCGAGAGGGTGAACCCGGAAATGGCGATAATGCTGCCGACCACGCTTAACAGGCGCAGCGGCGTGGTGGTCAGGCAGGTCACCAGGTCGTACATCAAATTGATTAACTTCATCAGGCTGTATTTGGAATCGCCGAACTCGCGCTCGGCGTGCGCCACTTCAATCTCGATGGTGCGCCGGGCAAAAGAATTGGCCAGGATGGGAATAAATGTGCTGCGCTCATGGCAGTGCAGCATCGCTTCCACCACCTGGCGGCGGTAGGCGCGCAGCATGCAGCCGTAATCGCCCATCGCCTTGCCGGTGGCGCGCTGGATAAGACGGTTAATCATGCGCGAGGCGCATTTGCGGAACCAGGAATCCTGGCGCCTGGCCCGCACCGTTCCCACCACGTCATAGCCTTGTTCCGCCACGCTCACAAGCCTTGGAATCTCCTCCGGCGGATTTTGCAAATCGGCATCAAGGGTAATGACCAAATCGCCGCTGGCCTGGATAAAACCAGCCATGATGGCGGAATGCTGGCCGTAATTGCGATTGAGCATTACGGCGACGATATGGTTTTCCGGCGTCTGCGCCGCCGCCGTCATCAGCTCGATCGAATCGTCGCTGCTGCCGTCGTCCACCAGGATAATTTCATAGGATTGGGTTAACCGCCCGCAGGCGGCGACGGTACGCGTAATTAACGCCGGCAGGCTTTCCTGCTCATTAAATACGGGAATAACCACCGAGACCTTAGTAATAGGTTCAACGCGCGACAATGTTCAGCTCCAACACAGAAAACAAGGCGGCAACCACCCGATCGACATCGCTGTCGGCCATATCCGGAAACAGCGGCAGGGTACACAGACGGGCTGAATTCCATTCGGTCGCCGGCAAGGACACCTGTGGATAACGATCACGGTAATATTTTTGCGTATGCGCGGCGCGGAAATGCAGGCCGGTGCCGATGCCCTTCGCCTGTAAACGGTTCATCAGTTCATCGCGGTCCAGCCCGCAGCGCTCGGGATCGATACGCACCATAAACAGATGCCAGGCATGCTGATGATCGTAGGCTGGCAACCCGAGCGGCAGAAACGGGGAACCCGCCAGAGCGTGGAGATAGCGCCCGGCAAGAGACCTGCGGCGCGCGTTTAACGCCGGCAGGCGGGCCAGTTGCACCACGGCGATGGCCGCATGGATATCGGAGAGGTTATATTTGTACCCCGGCTCCACCACTTCGGCCTGCGGCTTGCGCCCCTGCTGACGGCGATCGAAGGCGTCGGCGCCCAGGCCGTGAAATTTCAGCCGCCGCACGCGCTCCGCCAGGGCATCGTCGTCGGTGCCGACCAGGCCGCCTTCGGCGCAGGTCATGTTTTTAATGGCGTGGAAAGAAAAAATCGCCGTACCCGTGGCGCCGATCCAGCGCCCTTTATAACGGGTGCCCACCGCATGGGCCGCATCTTCGATTAGAGGTATGGCGTGGCGGCGAGCCACGGCGCGCAGCGCATCCAAATCCAGCGGCGCGCCGGCGTAGTGCACCGGCACGATGGCCCTGGTGCGCGGGGTAATAGCCGCCTCCACCGCCGCCGCCGTGACCATCAGCGTGTCGCGATCGATATCGACCATCACCGGACGCGCGCCCAGCAGCTCGATCATGTTCAGCGTGGAAACCCAGGTCTGGGAAGGGGTAATGACTTCATCACCGGGACCGATGCCCAGCGCCGCAAGGACCAGATGCATGCCGGCGGTGGCGGAGCATACCGCTATGGCGTGTTTACAGCCGAAAGCGGCGCAAAAGTCCGCCTCCAGCCGCTGGTTTTGTGGTCCGGTGGTGATCCAGCCGGAACGGAGAACGTCGCCCACGGCCGCAATTTCGTCCTCACCAATGGAGGGACGGGAAAAAGGTAATAGTTGATCCATAAATAAAATCGAATCCAAAAATGCATTTTGAAAGTACTATACCGACCAATAATTAAACGAAGATTAAATTTAAAAAAGAAAGCCTGATTTAATATTGCCGCCGTAGCCATGGCAAAGAACAAGGCAACGTATTTAGGCAAGGAAAAGTGAGTTATATCATGCTTCAGGCATACCGCGTTTTTCGCCGCAGAATTATTACACCGGTTAAGCAATTGTAAAATTGAATTCTCACGCCTGTGCAATAAAAAAGCGTGACTCAACCTGGGTTTAAATATTTCAACGGCGACGGAACTTTTATGAAAGAACGGAATATGAAAATATTATTAATGTAATGACGTTACCTGTCCGGCTCTATTCTTACAGAATTCAGAGGTCTCCGTTGATATTCCCCGCATCGGTCTCCGGCATACTATAAGGAGGGGGCGCGGCTTATTATCATCCGCGTAGGCCCGCGCGGCATTCCCCCTCCGGGAGGTTATTGCGCCGCGGTCATCGTCACATGATAGCGCGTGGCCGGGCGTCCCCGGTTAACCTTACTGAACAGTTTAAGGCGCGCCTGAGTGTAATCCGCCAGCAGCCCGGCCTCTTCCAGTGAAGGCAGGGTTATGGCCTCGCCCATATCCAGACCCGCCAGCGCGGCGTCCACGCACTGCCCGGCCTGCATTATTGTGTCGGGGTCCAGCGTGGAGAGGGGCACGCCGGAAATATCCCAAATTTCCGTGGCGGTGGTGGCCGGAGCCACTAACTGAATCCTGACATTGGTATCGGCGAATTCCAGTTGGAGCGCCTGGGTGAAGCCGAGCACAAAGGACTTGGTGCCGCTGTAGACGGCGCTGCCGACGATGGAACTGAATCCCAGCACCGAGCCGATATTGATAAGCGTACCGCGGTTTCGCGCTCTGAATCCCGGCAGGACCGCCAGGCTAAGCCGGGTCAGCGCGGTAACATTTAAATTCAGCAGCGCCGCCACCGCCGGCGCGGGGGTCTGCTCGGCCGCCACCATCAGCGAGGTGCCGGCGTTATTGACCAGCAGGGTGATGGACGCATCGGCGGCCAGGATAGCGGCCACCCGGTCCAGATCGGCCGCCACGGCCAGATCCGCCACCAGGGTACGCGCTTCATGGCCGTAACGGGAGCGCAACTCCTCCGCCAGCGCCGACAGGCGATCGCCGCGGCGCGCCACCAGCAATAGATCATAACCGCGCTCCGCCAGCCGGCGGGCATACACTGCGCCGATACCCGACGACGCGCCGGTGATAACCGCGGTGCCACTGGCATCGCTGACAGGGTGAGTATCTGTTGGTTTCATCATCTTCTCCTAATAAGGTCGGTTGCCCTGCGGCCAGGCCGCAGAAGGGTTTTGCCACCAAACATGACAGCCATCATGTTTGGTGGCAAGTAACATGATGATCGTCATGCTTGATGGCGACAAGCATGACCGCTATCATGTATACTTGTCAAGCCATGGCGGCAAACCGACGACAATAGGATGGAAGATGAGATATCCCGCGGCCGAAACGGCAGAAAAACATCAACGTATTCTCCAGGAAGCGGCACGGCTGTTTTGTGAACGCGGTTTCTCGGGCGTGAGCGTCGCCGAGATTATGAAGGCCACCGGCCTGACGCACGGTCCCTTCTATAATCATTTTGCGTCCAAGGAAGCATTAATGCAGGAGAGCTTCGAGTATCGGGCGCAGACGACGCTTGCCGGTATAGATGAGGCCGCCGCCACGCCGGCAGGGCTGCTGGACTACGTTGATCATTACCTGAGCGTTCAGCATCGCGATAACCCGGCCCTCGGTTGCCTGGTGTCGGCGCTGGCAACCGAAATCGCCCGGGAAGAGACCGTCAGGCCGTCCCTGACCCGGCTGGTGGCCGCCACGGTTGAACGGCTGACCCGTTATTTCCCCTGGCGCAGTAATAAACACGCCCGGGGCGACGCCATTCGTCTGCATGCGTCGATGGTGGGGGGCATTATCCTGGCGCGCGCGGTCAACGACGAGGCGTTTTCCCGGGAAATCCTGCGCGAAGTCAACGCCGGGATACAACGGTTTGCGCGCGCGGGGGCCGCCGGCAATGATAATGTCCAGGGCGGACGGGTGGAAAACTAGCGGCAGGCGGCGGGCGCCGCCTCAATAGCGATGTTGCCGGCCGGTTGGGTCAGCCTTGTTTTTGCTTGATCTCTTCAAGCTGCCGGGTGATCTGCGCCAGCTGTTCTTTTATTGACGTGACGATGTCGCCTTCCAGATAATCAATTTTATCGTGCAGCGCATACATTTCCAGATCGGATTTCACATTCACGTTGGACGCGATTTCCGCGCGGTAGCGGTCCACTTCCCCTTCCCGCTTCTGGCTCATCATAATGGCCGGTGCGGTATAGGCGGCTTGAAATGATAAGAAAAGATTCAGTAAAATAAAGGGATAAGGATCGAATCCGCTTTTACCGACGGCCAGGTTATATCCGGTCCAGCCGATGATAATAATGGTTTGGGTAATGATAAAGGTCCAGGTGCCGATAATGGCCGTGATCCTGTCGGCTAAACGTTGGCCCAGGGTCCGGGGCGCAACGGAATCAGATGACGGCATCAGCAGCGTGGCATGCTCGCTTCTGCTGCTGGCGCGTAACTCTTCAAGTTGCTTTTTGGATCTGGCATCCATGGTGCGTTTCCTTAATAAAGACGTTGAATTAACTGACATTATTATATTAGGAAAAATTATAAGTTATCTTTTGTGTTTTACCACTCGCTCCCGGCAGGAAATGTATATTAAATTGTTTCTGGCAATGCCATCAGAGCAAGAGACCGGCAAGCCGGGAACAGAGGTTAACCTTTACGATCTACCGCCGGCTTATACCATCATCCTGCGGTTTACCTCAACTTTTAGAGTAATCCAATGACCAAAATGGCGATACGGACCGGTTTTGCCTTAATCATCATCCTATTTTAAATCATCGCCCGCCCCGTCGCCCCCGTACCTGGCGGCGCTGGAAATCGTAAGCAATTGAAATTGATCAATTTTAAAAACGGCTGAATGCGTTCACATCATTTTCTTAACGTGTCAGCAGGCATAATCTGATATTGATGGCTAATATATTCGCTGGGGAATATATGCTGATAATTAGCATTGCCTTTTGCATGCCATGGCCATTTTCGATACATAGAGTTAACAAGCGTGAGCTGGTTAACATTATTCGCCAATTGTTCTAAAGGATTTCAATGAAGGACTTGTCAAATACTATACTAAAGTCGTAACGTCTATTCACACCACTGATAACAGCGAAGCAACTCCAGCGATTGATGTTGCGTTGCTGGTTAACTGTTTTTTGAATAAATCAGTTGAACAAATAAAACCATCCATAATGATGGTTTTAAGACATTACTGAACATCTCATTTTTTTTCGAGTTAAGAGCGGCATTTCTTAAAAAATATTCTAAATAAGCCTAGCGCTGTTTATTATAGTTCTCAGTAAATTCAGCAATGATTTTTCGGTTGCTGCTGACACCCTTAATATCAATAATATTAATAATAAAATAGCCTGGCAATGTTATTTGAAAAAAAACAAAATAATTTTAATAATTATTCTATTTTTAAAAATATTTTCTTATAAATCTAGTCAAGATAAGCAAAAGCCACCGGGGGCCTAATATGATCTTAATATCTAAAACATTACGGTATTTCATCGTGACCGCACAACAGCAGTCTATTCGGTTGGCGTCGATGATTCTCTGCATCACGCCATCCCCGCTTTGCCGGACAATTAAAATGTTCGAGTTAAGCCTTGGCCATAAACTGTTTTCCCGCACCAGCAATGGCTTAAAACTCACCAGTTACGGTAGCGAACTGTACGCAACGCTGCTACCGCTCTATCAGGAAGTGTGTGAACTGGAAAGCAAAATTTTGAAAAAAAACACCAATAAAAATCATATCGCCACCCAGTATAAACTGGGAATCGATCATCATGACTATTCCTATTTATCTCCTTTGCTTTCTGACTCGCCCTTCAAAAACGAGATTACCCTAGAATACTATGCTCCAGATAGCACGAGTATGGAAGACGTGCTCAAGGAGGGATTGTGCAAGATTTTTTTCTCGGATAAACCGCTACGCTGCCCGCCAGGGGTCATACATCAGCTTTTAGCGGAGGATGCCCTCATGCTGGCAGTCGGCAGCGATGTGAATATCCGCAATGTGCCCATAAATCAACTCTTGTATGATAAAGTCCTGGTGCAATACGAGGCGCAACTTCCTGGAAAGATCAATGAGGAGATAGATGCTCATTTGCAATTTAATAACTTAATGTTGAAACGGCTTCATGTCCCCACGTTTCAGGGACAGCTGTCGACGATTGAAAAGAGCGATGCCATTGGTTTTTTCCCCGCATCGGTAAAAAATATCATTGAAGAACGGCAGTATAAAATAAAATTACTGCCCTTTAAGTTCAGGAATAAAGAACTATTAATCCAGCGTCATATTTATTATTTTAAAGATGACAGCAATTGGGTTGAACAATATATCGCGCCACGCATAGCACCTGTTCCCAATAAGATAGCCTGCTGATAGTCGCGCGCCGGCGGAATGGCTGTTTAGCGCGGTCATTCCGGCCATGGAACGATATTGCGGTATTGCCGGGCTATATACCGCCTAAATAGGCCTTGCGTACCTCTTGGTTGCCCAGGAGTTCGGCCCCGCTGCCGCTAAGCCGGATCTGGCCGTTGACCATGACATAGCCCCGGTCCGATAACTTCAGCGCGTGGTGAGCATTTTGCTCCACCAGAAAGATGGTCATGCCGGTGCGGGCCAGCTCGCGGAGAATCTGGAAAATGTGCTTGACGATGATCGGCGCCAGTCCAAGACTCGGCTCGTCAAGCAGCAGCAGCTTAGGCCGGCTCATCAGCGCGCGCGCAATGGCCAGCATCTGCTGCTCGCCGCCGGAAAGCGTCATGGCGCGCTGGTTGCGGCGCTCACGCAGGCGCGGAAAAAGGTCGAACATCCGGAGCAAATCTTCGGCCTGATGGCGATTGCCGATGGGAATAGTGCCCATCAGCAGGTTTTCCTCCACCGTCATATCCGGGAATACCCGCCGCCCTTCCGGCGACTGGGCAATGCCGTTGGCGGCGATGAAATGAGTCGACTTGCGACTGATATCCTCTCCGCGCAATAGGATCTGCCCCGCGCTGATGCGCGGCTGGCCGAAGATGGACATCAGCAGCGTGGATTTGCCCGCGCCGTTGGCGCCGATCAGCGCCACCGTTTCCCCTTCATGCACCTGGATGGAAACCTGCCGCAGGGCCTGGATCGGACCGTAAAATACGTCTACATCGCGAAATTCCAGTAGAATGTCGGTCATAAGGCCAATTCCTCCTCGTCGGTGCCGAGGTAGGCGGCAATCACGCTGTCGTTATTCTGGATGGCTTGCGGCGTACCGGTGGCGATGACATCGCCATGATCGAGCACGATAATATGATCCGAGATGTCCATCACCATGCCCATATCATGCTCGATCAGCAACACCGTGATGCCATGGCGGTCGCGCAGCAGGCGGATAATTTTACTTAAGGTACGGGTTTCCACCGGATTAAGTCCCGCCGCAGGCTCGTCCAGGCAAATCACTTCCGGGTTGGTGCACATGGCGCGGGCGATCTCCAGCCGCCGCTGCTGGCCGTAGGACATTTCACCCGCCAGTCGGTTGGCGCAATCAACCAGTTCTACCACTTCCAGCCAGTAAAACGCACGATCCAGGGCGCGGTTTTCGGCGCGTTTATAGGCCGGCGTATTGCATATCCCGGCAATCAGGTTGCGGTTGGCCTGCATATGCTGCGCCACCAGCAGGTTCTCCACCACCGACATCTCGCGGAACAGGCGGATATTCTGGAACGTGCGCGCCAGCCCGGCGCGATTGACCAGATGGGTGCCGCCGAACATTTTATAAAAAACGCGCCGGCCCAGCCGGGCCGGATGGATAAAATCGGCGGCGCGAAATTTTTGCCCGAGGATCTGGATAATATTGGTGGGCCGCCCGCGGGTGTTGAGCATAATATTGCCGCCTGTGGCCTGGTAAAAGCCGGTCAGGCAGTTAAATACCGTGGTTTTACCGGCGCCGTTGGGGCCGATAAGCGCCGTTATGGAACCCCTGCGCACCTCGAGATTGACGTCGTTCAGGGCCTTAATGCCGCCGAAATGCATCATCAGGTGCTCGACGCTCAGGATAGTGTCGCTCATGGCGCCACCCCCTTACGGGCGGCGAAACCGGCGCGGCTGATACGGATAAGGCCGCGCGGCCGCCAGATCATCATCACCACCATCAGGATGCCGAACAGCAGCACCCGGTATTCGGCAAAACTGCGCAGCAGTTCGGGGGCCACGGTTAGCACAAAAGCGGCAATCACCACGCCGATGGTCGAACCCATGCCGCCCAGCACCACAATGGCCAGGATCAGCGCCGATTCAAAAAAGGTAAACGACGTGGGATTGACGAAACCCTGGTAAGTGGCGAAAAACACCCCGGCAATGCCGGCGGTGGATGCGCCGAGCGTAAAGGCCGACAGTTTAACCAGTACGTGGTTCAGTCCCATGGCGCGGCAGGCGATTTCATCCTCGCGCAGCGCCTCCCAGGCGCGGCCGATAGGCATGCGCGTCAGGCGGTGCTTGATATACAACACCAGCAGCACCACCAGGATCAGCACGCCGTAGATGAAAATAAACTTCAGGTTGGGATTATAGGGAATATTGAGGAACTCATGAATGGGTACCCCGCCCTCCCTGGCGCGGCGACCGAATTCCAGGCCGAAAAAGGTCGGCGACGGCACCGAGACGCCATTGGGGCCGCCGGTAAAAGCCAGCCAATTGTTTAAAATCAGCCGGATGATCTCGCCAAAACCCAGGGTCACTATCGCCAGGTAATCGCCATGCATGCGCAACACCGGGAAACCCAATAACGCGCCGGCTACGGCCGCCATGATTGCCGCCAGCGGTAGCATGGACCAAAATCCCAGGCCGAGATATTCATACCCCAGCGCCAGTCCGTAGGCGCCGATAGCATAAAACGCCACGTACCCCAGATCGAGCAGTCCGGCCAGGCCGACCACGATATTCAGCCCCAGTCCCAGCAGCACATAAATCAGGCCGAGAATTGCCACGGTCAGCAGGTATTTGGTCGCGACGAAGGGAAACAGCGCCGCGAGTACCAGGATCAACGGGATAATCCAGCGCAGGCGGCTTTTGTAGTCGGCGGGACGGACGTAGACGCCGCCGCTGTCGCCGTTAAAACGCAGTTGGAAACGTTGTCCCGGCCCGGTTTGCAGAAACAGGCTGAGGGCAAAACGCCCCGCCATCACCGCCAGGATAATCCAGGCCAGGCGCGGAGCGTGGAAATTGAAGCTGTAGCCGTCCAGCACCACGCCCACCACCGGGCCAAAAACAATCAGGGCAATAAAACCGGCCAGGACGGCATCAAGCAGGCATTGCCGGATATCCAGCCCTGCGGGCGGAGGCGATCCCGGGGAACGCGGCGCGGAGGTTGGCTTGTCCGGTGATTGAGCCACTGGAGGAGGCGTCCCGGCGGATTGCGGCGCTGTGGGTTGCGACATTATCTCTCCCTTTATACCTTAGCCACCAGTGGCCGGCCCAGCAGACCCTGCGGGCGAAAAATAAGAATGACCACCAGTAAGGAAAATGAAAATACATCTTTGTAATCGGAATTGACCATGCCCGAAAACTGCGCCTCGGCGACGCCCAGGATCAGGCCGCCCAGCATGGCTCCAGGCAGCGAGCCGATACCGCCCAGCACCGCGGCGGTGAATGCCTTAATGCCGATGATAAAACCGGCATAAAAATCAAAGGTGCCGTAGTTCATGGTAATCAATACCCCCGCCAGCCCCGCCATGGCGGCACCGATAACAAATACCCAGGAAATAACCCGGTCGGTATTGATGCCGAGGATCGAGGCCATCTTGCGATCCTGCTGGGTGGCGCGGCACATGCGCCCCAGCCTGGTGTGGCCGATAATATAGGTTAGCGCCAGCATCCCCAGCAGCGACGCCACCAGGATAAAGATCTTGGTATAAGTGAGCTGGACAAAGCTGTCGCCGATGTGGAACCTGAGCACCCCGTCCAGCATAGTGGGAATACCCTGTTGACGTGGCCCCTGGCTGATTTGCGCATAGTTTTGCAAGATAAGCGACATGCCGATGGCGGAGATCAGGGGCGCCAGCCGGGTAGAGTTGCGCAGGGGCCGGTAGGCAATGCGCTCGATAACCCAGCCGTAGACGCCCGTAACCGCGATGGTAAACACCAGGGTGCCGAGGATGAGCAGTGGAAACGAATGCAGGCCGAAAAACGACAGCAGCGCCAGCGCGATGGCGCACAGATAGGCGGAAATCATATAGACTTCGCCGTGGGCGAAGTTGATCATGCCGATAATACCGTACACCATGGTATAGCCGATGGCGATCAAACCGTAGACGGCGCCCAGTGTCAGGCCGTTAAACATTTGCTGCAGGAAGGAAGAATCCATAGTTACACCGTCTCGTCTTGCTTACAGATCGCCCGGCGGCCAGAAAAGCGACCACCGCACGGCGCGCGGGGTATTTTCCCCCGGTGAAACATGGCGTCGGGGCCGGCCCGTCAGCGGCGACGCCCACGGACAACCCCGGCGCCTGGCCCAGGGTCCGCCTGGCGCATTACCTTTAGCCCATGGTGGCTTTAGGGGATTTCGTGATATTTACCCTGGTCGTCCCATTGATAAACCACGTAATCGGATACCTTCAGATCGCCTTTGCTGTCCCAGGCCTTTTTGCCCATCACCGTATCCACGCTGTTGGCTTTCAGCCACGCGCTGGCCTTAGCGGAATCGCTGCCGCCGACGGCGTTAAACGCCGCGGCAATAGCCTGTACCGACGCATAGGAATAGAGAGTGTACCCTTCAGGCTCAAACTTGCCGGCGCGGAACTTCTCAATCACCGCCTTGCCGTCGGGAATGACGCGGGGATCTTTGCCGAAGGTCATTAAAACACCGTTGGTATACTGCGGGCCGCCGGCGGCGGTGACCAGTTCACTGGTGACCACGCAGTCGCCGGAAAAGAATTTAGCGGTGACGCCCTGCTCACGCATCTGGCGCACCAGGGGACCCGCCTCGGGATGGCAGCCGCCGAAATAGACCACGTCCGGATCCAGCGCGCGGATTTTCGTCACCAGCGCGTTGAAATCTTTTTCACCGCGCGACAAGCCTTCATACATCACCTCCTTCACGCCGCGTTTGTTCAGCTCCGCCTTGGTGGCATCCGCCAGGCCCTGGCCGTAGGTGTCCTTATCGTGGATGATGGCCACTTTTTTCGCCTTCAGCTTATCGATAATGTAGTTGCTGGCAATCAGTCCCTGCTGGTCGTCCCGCCCGCACATACGGAACATGGCGGTCTGGCCACGCTCGGTAATCTGCGGATTGGTGGAGCCGGGAGTGATGGCGATAATACCCGCCTCGTCATAGACTTCCGACGCCGGCATGGTGGATGAGGAGCAGAAGTGGCCAATCACCGCCTTCACGTGTTCCTGATCCACCAGCCGGTTGGCCACCGCCACCGCCTGTTTGGGTTCACAGGCGTCATCTCCTTGCACCAGCTTAATTTTTTCCCCCTTGATGCCGCCCGCGGCGTTAATATCCTCGGCCGCCTGGGAAGCGCCGCGCCAGTATTGATCGCCATAGGTGGCATTGGGTCCGGAAAACGGCCCGGCAACGCCGATAACCACATCGGCATGGGCGGAGAAAGCCGCGCCCAGGCAACCGATAAGCAGGGCGGAAAGCGGGGTTCTTATCAATTTCATTGACATCATCTGGTTCCTTTATACAGTTTCAGCAAAACGCCCGAGGCGTGGACCATAAATCCTGAAGCTTAAACGTACAACCCATGAAGACGACGGGTATTTACCCCAACAAAATAAGCAATTATCCGGCCATAATGGCAAATTTCCGGCACATTAGAGGCACAGACCGTTTCGCTCCGGGGAGCTATCATCAGGGCGGGCGCCGCGCCGCCCCCTTTCAGTGCGCTTGTGCCGCCGGAAAACGGCGCCGGCGCCGCGGTTGCACCATTTCGGTGATACCGTCTATTAAAGACTATCTTTTAACGTTAAAGTCTAATTTTAATAACAAATAGGACATGTATCACATTAATTATCGGCGCGCCGCGGCACATGCCGCCTGGCGATTTAGCGTTAAAAAATAGTTGGTAAACACCAACGTATTTCTGAACCTTGAGATAATAAAAAGCGGCGCCTCAACACTTTCGCTGACTAATATTTACTGATAAGAAAAAATTAACCGCCCGCGCCGGTTTTATTGCCATAAAAATCATCAGCAATAAAGAACGGGCCTGAAAATAAAGGACCGGAATACCAAAATAAGGGCGGATACACCGCCCCCGGCCGGCGAAACCGCGGCATTGCCGGCCCGGGGCGTTATTATCAGGCGGTGGCCCGCAGCGCCATATCCACATATATCGCCCGCAGCGCCCGGGTTACCGGACCGGGAACGCCGTCCCCCACCGTCCTGCCGTCGATGCCGATAACCGGCCAGATAAAGGTGGTGGCGGAGCTGATAAACGCCTCCCGCGCGGCATAAGCCTCCTCAACGCTAAATGCCCGTTCCTCAAACGGGATAGCATGGGTTTCGGCCAGCATCAGTAGCGAACGGCGGGTTATGCCGTGCAAAATATCGTTGCTGAGCGGCCGGGTCACCAGGGTGCCGGCAGACGTGACAATCCACGCGTTACAGGCGCTTCCTTCGGTTATCAGCCCGTTCTCCACCAGGAAGGCATCGTCCGCGCCCTGGGCATGGGCATACTCCTTGGCCAGGCAAGGCGCCAGCAGTCCCACCGTTTTGATGTCGCGGCGGTGCCAGCGGATATCCTCCAGCGTCACCACCCGGATGCCGTTGATAGCCTTGGCATTATTGATAACCGGCCGCGCCTGGGTAAACAGCGTAAGCGTAGGCGGAGTGCCGGCCGGCGGAAAATCAAATTCCCGATCGCCGGTAGTGCCGCGACTCAGTTGCAGATAGACCGCGCCTTCCCGCAGTTGATTGCGGGCGATCAGCTCCCGCTGTATGGCGTCCAGTTCAGCGGGCGTAACGGGCAGGGAGAGTTTAAGCTCCCGGCAGGAGCGCACCAGACGGGCGATATGGCCCTCGTTTTCCAACAGCTTACCGTTTAATACCGCGGTGACTTCATAGACGGCGTCGGAGAACAGGAAGCCCCGGTCGAAGATGGAGATCCTGGCGTCCTGCTCCGGCACATAGTCGCCGTTAAGATAGACAATTCTGCTCATGGATTCTTCCGCCGTGGTTAAAGTTGCTCAATAATGCGCGCGACGCCCTGGCGGAACGGATCCACCACCGGCAAACCGTAGCATGTTTCCAACTCCGCCATATAGGCCAACGCGTCCGCCTCCGGCAGCAGGGCGCTGTTAACGGAGATGCCGACAAATCGCGCCTGCGGGTTGGTCAGCCGCGCCGCCCGCAGGTTCAGCGCCATACAATCGGCCAGGTCGGGCAGCGGATAATCGACGCCGCGCATAGTGGTACGCGTCGGCTCATGACACAAAACCAGCGCATCAGGCTGCGCGCCGTGGATAAGCCCGAGGGTGACCCCGGCAAACGACGGATGGAACAGCGACCCCTGCCCTTCGATGATATCCCAATGATTCGGCTCGTTGTCCGGCGCCAGGGTTTCCACCGCGCCGGCGATAAAGTCCGCCACCACCGCGTCGATACTGATTCCCGCGCCGCTGACCAGGATGCCGGTCTGGCCGGTGGCGCGAAACGTGGCTTTTCTGCCCTGTTCCAGCATGGCCTTCTCAATGGCCAACGCGGTATACATTTTACCGCAGGAACAGTCGGTGCCCACCGGCAGCAACCGTTTACCCGCGCGCTTGCGCCCGTTGCCCACCGGCAAAGCGGCGCGGGTGTGGCGCACATCGAACAGCGAGCGGCCAAGCCTTTGCGCCGTGGCTTGCAGTACCGGAACGTCCGACAGGCGATTATGCAGCCCGGCGGCCAGGTCCATGCCGTTTTCCAGCGCGTCGCGCAGCACCTCGACCCAATGCCCGGCAATCACCCCGCCGCGATTGGCCACGCCTATCACCAGCGTTTTGGCGCCCATGGCCCGGGCGGCGGCAATGTCCAGATCGGGCAGGCCGCAATCCACCTGGCAACCGTCCATGCGCAATTGGCCGACGCAGTATTCCGGATGCCAGTGGCGAATGCCGGTGGCGACTTTCGCCGCCAGCCGATCGTGCGCGTCCGCCAGGAACAGCAGATAAGGTTTTTGAATTTCCATCAGCAACGCCTCATTAAACAGTTAGGGTAAAGGGTGCGCCCCACCGATGCTGCGGACCCGTTGCTCCACGGACAGAGGCGGCCAGGGGGTTGGCGCGATACCACTACCTAGCACAGGTTATGCCAAATAGACGCCAATCCTAAATAGCGTTATAGATCAATTAAATAAAATTATCTTCCGCCATCTCGACCGATAAAGCCGCAGTCGCCGTGCTTTTTTGCACCAAATTCAGGCGTTAACGCTGCTTTATTGCTTCACCATGGTGATATTTAATAAAATATTAACAATTAACCAGGTTAAAACCCGGCATATTAGTAAAATAACGGCATAAACCACGGCGCAAAAACGGCGTTGCCACGATAAAATCCGCTGCAAACCGAATCCGCCGCTGTTTGTGCGGTAAAACCGTTATCCGACGCTGAAAAACAACAGAGTATCTTGCCGGCGGGCAGACACGGCGGGGCGTTTTGCCGGCTGGGGGCGAAAAAAAACCTAAACCGCTTGTTTGCCACCGCTGATACAGCGAGAGAAACAAGGAGTTTAGGTTTTACCTGGACGGCGGCGGTGCCGCCGACAACAGTGATTGATAATGCCGCCGGCGCGTTATTTTAACAAGTGCCGCCCGGAGGCAGATGTTAATAATGTGACGCCGTTCAGATTTTAATCAATCACCCGGCGTTCGGCGTCCCCGCCTGCGCCGCGCGATTAAATCCCAGCACGCGGTAAATTACGGCAACCAGGACTAAAAAGGCCGAACCTACCACCAGCGACAGCCGGGTGTCCGGGCTAAAGGCCATACCCGCCAGCACGCAGACTAAAAAGGCCATGGTCAGGTAGTTGGACCAGGGAAACCATACCGAGCGGAACGGATGCGACGCCATGGCCTCCCGGTGGGCCCGGCGAAAGCGCAGCTGGCTTATCAGCACCACAAACCAGGGCACCATGCCAGGCAGAACGCTGGCGCTGTAGACATAAACGAATACCCGCTGCGGATTGGGAATAATATAATTCAGGCACGAGCCCAACAGCAGCACCACGATGGACAGCATCACCCCCACCGCCGGGATGCCGTTGCGCGAGACCCGCCCTACCGCCGCCGGCAGCTGGTGGTTTTGCGCCAGGGCGAAGAGCATGCGGCCGCAGCTGTACATGCCGCTATTGCAGCCGGACAGCGCCGCGGTGAGGATAACAAAATTGATAATGCCCGCCGCCGCGGTAATGCCGATTTTGGCGAAGGTCAGCACAAACGGGCTACCGCCGCCGTCGATTTGATTCCAAGGGTAAATCGTTACGATAACAAATATTGCCCCGACGTAAAAAATCAGAATGCGCCAGAGGATCTTGCTCACCGCGCGCCGCAGGGTCACCTGGGGATTACGGGCCTCGCCGGCGGTGATGCCGACCAGCTCCACGCCCTGATAAGACGCCACCACAATACAAAGCGCAAACAGCAGGCCCTTCCAGCCGCCGGCGAAAAAACCACCGTGGGCGGTAAGATTGCCAAGCCCCACCGCATGGCCGTGGTTGCCGATGCCGAAAAAGATAATACCCAGTCCCACCGCGATCATCACCACGATAGTGGTGATTTTGATCATGGCGAACCAAAACTCGATTTCGCCATACAGCCTGACCGCGGCCAGGTTAGCGAGCGCCACCAGGGCGACGGCGGCCAATGCCGGCAGCCATTGCGGCAGGTCGGGAAACCAGTACTGGACATACACGCCGATGGCGGTGATTTCCGACACCCCCACCGCCATCCACATAAACCAATAGCTCCAGGCGGTAAGGTAGCCGAAAAACGGACTCATATAGCGATGGGCATAGACCGCGAAGGAGCCGGCGATGGGTTCCAGATAAAGCATCTCCCCCATCGAGCGCATAATAAAAAAGACAAATAACCCGGCGATAATATAGGCCAGCAGCACCGACGGCCCGGCCCATTGCAGCGTGCTGGCCGCGCCCATAAATAAACCGACGCCGATGGTGCCGCCCAGGGCAATCAGTTCGATGTGCCGGGCTTTGAGGCCGCGCTGCAACTCCTGCTTTGGTTCCACTATCATCCCTCTGAATCCGTTGGCTCATTTCCGCGCGCGGATTTAACAATGAATATTATCGAGGGCAAGGAGATTACCGCATTTTGCGTGATATAACATGCTCCTCATCGTTTTCGCGCAGCGCTTTTTGCAGCCCGGCGGCATCGAAACGTTCGCAATACATCGGCCTGCCCCGCTGGAAACGCCACCCCTCGGCCAGAGACCCGGCATCCACGACATCAAAGCCGAATTGATCGATAAGCGCGGCGGCCTGCTGCTTTGCCTGCGCGTCGTCGCCGCTGATGGGCAGCGCGCGCCGTCCCGGCGCGCCCGCGGGCATACCGTCGCGTTCCAGATCGTTAACCCGGATGGAATTGAACGCCTTGACGATCTTCGCCCCGACAAGATGACGGGCCAGCAGCTCGCTGGTGGTGATGGATTGATTCTCCAGCTCAGGCATCTGCCCGTCGCGTTCGGGATAATAATTATTGGCGTCCAGCACCACTTTACCGACCAGGGGCGCAACCGGTACTTGCAGGTAATTTCTCAGGGGAATGGCGACTACCACCAGTTCGCCGAAGGCGGCGGCCTGTGCCGCGGTGCCGGTCAAACAGCCTATTGACGCCACCAGGCTCATCAGGGTTTGCGGGCCGCGTGAATTGCTGACCATCACCTCATGCCCTTGCTTCATCGCCAGTTGGGCGATGGCGCGGCCGATAAAACCCGCGCCGATAATGCCTATTTTCATAAGTCAGAACTCCAGTTGGAAGAAAAAAAATACCGAGGACCGACTTTACATTACCAACCGTTTTGCGATAAACAGGCATATCAGAACATATCCCGCAACCTACAGTTGTGAATTATCCGGCAGGAGCGCCGTAATGGACCGACTGACCAGCATGGCGGTATTTGTTAAGGTCGCCGACCGGGGGTCTTTTGCCGCCGCCGCCGAGGCGCTGAATATTTCAGCGCAAATGGTGGGCAAGCATGTGGTATTTCTGGAGGATCGGCTGGGGGCGCGCCTGCTAAACCGCACCACCCGCCGGCAGAGCCTGACCGAAATCGGCGTGGTGTTTTACCAGCGCTGCAAGATAGTGCTGTCCGAAGCGCAGGCGGCCGAGTCCGTAGCCCTTGAACTCAGCGCCGCGCCGCGCGGCCTGCTGCGCGTCAACGCGCCAGTGACGTTTGGCGCCTACGCCCTGACGCCGATGATTAACCGTTATCTGCTGGCCTTTCCGGCGGTGAAGGTGGATTTAACCTTGACCGACCGCTTTGTGGATGTGGTGGATGAGGGTTTTGAGGCGGTCATTCGCCTGGGCGCGCTGAAAGACTCAAGTCTTGCCGCCCGGGAACTCGCACCCTACAGGATGATTGCCTGCGCATCGCCGGGATATCTGGCCCGTTGCGGGTTACCGCGCCAATTAAGCGATCTTGAACGCCATGAATGCCTGGGCTATAGCTTCTGGTCGCGTCCGCCGCTCAGTGAATGGCGCTTTACCCGCGGCGGCGAGGAACAACGGGTTCGGGTGCAAAGCCGGTTACAGATTAACGACAGCTCGGCGCTGTTAACCTCCGCGCTTCACGACGGCGGGATTCTCCTCGGCCCGGAAGTGATACTGCGGCCCTATCTGGCATCCGGCCAGTTGATGCGGGTATTGCCGGACTATGAAGCGCCGTCCCGGCCGCTGCATATCCTGTTCGCCGCCCAACGGCAGCTGACGCCGAAACTACGCAGTTTTATCGACTGCGTGGTGGCGGAATTCGGGGCGCGCTAAGGTCAAACCGGCGGCAGGATCTCGAATACCGCCTCTTTAGGTCGGCATAACCGGGTGCCCAGGGGTGTGACGACGATAGGGCGATTGATCAACACCGGGTATTGCACCATAAAATCGATAAGCTGTTCGTCGGTCCAGCGATCTTCCGCCAGGCCCAGTTGCTGGTAAGGATCGTTTTTGGTGCGAATCAACGCGCGGACCGGCAGGCCCATATCCCTGATCAACGTCTGCAACTGCTGATGATTGGGCGGCGTTTTCAGATATTCGATAACCTTGGGCTCAATGCCCCGTTCGCGCAGCAACGCCAGCGTATTGCGGGAGGTACCGCAGGTGGGGTTGTGATAAAGGGTGACGTCACTCATAGCGTGTCTCTTGTCCTCTGGTAATGACCCACTGGTCCGGCAATCCAAACAGTATCGTCAAAACCCGGTGACGGCGCACGCGGTATTTTTGTATTGTCTCCGACCCGACATCTGGCGCAGGAAGCGCCCAAACCACGATAAGCCCGACCAGAGCGTCGGGCTTATCGTTTATGTCATGGCATAGTATTTGAATTAACGCGCCCGGATCTTGGTTTAGTCCGACCGCCTTTACCTGTTTCTATTACATAATTACTCTGTTGTGAACAGGCATAGCCACCTAACTTACAGATTATAATTATGTAGCGACGAAACAAGCATAGAACCTATTATTTCGACGGTTTTCTGCCGCCGCCATGGCTGTTGCGCCCGCCTTTTTCACCGGCTTCGGATGCGCGCTGGGGGTCGTTTTTGAAGTTGCCGCCGCTCGCCTGGCCGCCTTTCTTGCCGGCGCTGGATGCCTTTGCGCGATCTTCCGCGAAATTGCCCGATCCACCACGATGTTGTTCAGCCATCTTAAACCTCCGGTTGAAATAAAGTGAATTTCAATTATTCTGTATCTTTTCAAAGCGGCATAAAAATAAACTGCGATAATTTAATCCGGTTTACCGCATTTTTACTCCACTTAATTGCTTTCCACCCAATAACAGATAGGCAACTCATATCATGTCATAGGTATATTTAATACTAGCCGACATACTCATACTGGCAAGCGTCATTTACAGATTGATACAAACTCCGCCCAAGGAATCAGCGTAAGCAGGTGCATTAATTTCTTAACTATCTATTATTTAAGGTTTTTTATTAAAAACATTATTTAAAGCCACATTATTTAACCCGTTATTGCATATAATTTAAAAATCGTGGGATACTTGCTGGGAACAACCGAAGCCGCAATTCTCTTTTTGCACCTAAAAATAAGAGACTTATAAGGCCTATAAAGATTATTCTCCCTATTGTCTTGTATGCCAGCCGCTTATCATGATGGAATCAACACCCTATCATTTGTATTTCTGTCTATACTTAATGCGGACACTCATTCTATATTCGCAATCCGTGGTGTCCGACCGGTCCAGCCGCCGGCGGCAAGGTAAACATTAACCGCAACATTTTGCATGTTTGCATGTCGCTGCAAAAAATATTCACGGGAGAAAAACAATGTTCAGCAACCAGACCCGATACCCTGGCAAGCCCGATGGACTGCTGACAGCGCAGGCGCCGCAACCCGTGGCGCCGGCCAAGCCGGCTGATCAAAAAAGTAAGGATGATCCGGCCAACGCGCCGGAATCCGGCGACAAACTGCCCGACCAGCAATAATCAACCTGTATGGTCAGCCAGCAGTCATACGCCGGGCGATTATGCATGGCTTTTTCCGGCAATTTTCATACCCGCCGTCACCAGCGCCACGATAATCCCGCCGGCCACCAGTCCCAGCAGCATATCGGTGGCGCTGGTCATCAGGGTGCCAACGAAACCGCCGTGCCCTTCTTGCATGCGGTCAATCAGGCCATGGGTCCAGGGCAAGCCGTGCGCCAGAATGCTGCCGCCCACCAGGAACATGGCGATGGTGCCGATAACCGACAGGGATTTCATCAGCAGCGGCGCGGCATTGACCACCCCGCGCCCCATGGCGCGCAACAGCTTGCGCGAGCCGCCCTGGCCGGGCAATTCGCTCAGGTAAAGTCCCACATCATCCATTTTGACGATGGCCGCCACGATGCCGTAGACGCCCAGGGTCATGGCGATGGCGATCAGCACCATCACCGCCACCTGGTTCATCAAGGGCGCGCTGGCCACGGTGCCCAATGAAATCACGATAATCTCCGCCGAGAGGATAAAATCGGTACGCACCGCGCCTTTAACCTTTTTATTTTCCAGCGCCAGCACATCTTCCGGGGTGACGCCGGATCCTGACGCCGGCGCATCCGTCTGGCGGGTCTCGTCCGGGGCCACCGAAGCGCCCTGCGCCACACCCGCCGGCGCGGCCTGCGCGGCGGTGGCCGGGACGATCGGCGGCGCATCGGCATTGAGCACCGCCATCGGCGCGGACGGGACCGGCTCAGCATGGTTTTTTTTCTGCTGACGGCGATGCCAGCTTTCGATCAGTTTTTCAACGCCTTCGTAGCACAGATAGGAGCCGCCCAGCATCAGCAACGGCGTAATGGCCCAGGGAATAAATGCGCTGATAACCAGCGCCAGCGGCACCAGTATCGCCTTGTTGATCAGTGAACCCTTAGCGACTTTCCATACCACCGGCAGCTCACGGTCGGCCCTCACGCCGGATACCTGCTGCGCGTTCAGCGCCAGGTCGTCGCTGAGCACGCTGGCGGTTTTACGCGCCGCCACCTTACTCATCGCCGCCACGTCATCCAGTATCGAGGCTATATCATCAAGCAGCGCCAACAGGCTGGTTCCCGCCATATCGAATTCCTTTAATTGTGCTTTTTATCATTAGTATCGTTATGATTAAAGCAGGCTATTCCCATATTGTTAATAATTCATATCAGTTATTTGGAGAATGTTATGTCTGCAGAGGTTCATATCGTGGCGGTTGTCGAAGGTAAACCGGGCAAGGCGGAAGCTATCAAAGCGGTGATAAAACCCTGTATCGAAGCCACCCGCCGGGAAGAAGGCTGTCTGAAGTACCAGTTGCATCAGGATATTGTCCGGCCCGATCATTTTATTTTTGTCGAGCAGTGGGCAAGTGAGGAAATTGTGCAAAAACACAGCAAATCCGCGCATCTCAAAACCATGGTGGACGGGCTGACCGATCTTATCGTCACGCCGTTGGAAGTGTCGCTATTAAAAAGCATTTACTGAGCCGGCGTCTGCGCGCCGTGTTGCATGTCTGGCGGACGACGGCGACCACGGCCGCACCGATAGCATGGATACCGGCGCTTATGGCATAGCCCCGAACATAACCGGGCCGGGCAATGCCGCTGCGGCCCATGTCTGCGCCCTTCACATGTGTTTACGTAGCCAGTCCAGTTGCTGTCCTGCGACGCGATTAAGATGCTCGCCGGCAAAAACCTGGTAATGACGCGCCTTGGGCTGGATATGACAGCGTTTATCCGCGCTAATGGCCTGGTATAAAGCCAGGCCGTATTCCAGCGCGATGACTTTATCATTTTCAGCAAACACCATAAACGTCGGCTGAGTCACCCGCGCCGCAGCTTGCGCCGGATGATAAAGAATGGTTTCCCATACCGCCAGATAAGGGACTTTATTCCCCAGGACCGGGAATTCCTTTTTTTTCTTTTCAAAGAACACGCGCGACTCCTCATCGGTCATGACCTTGATAATGGGCACCAACAGTTCACTGCCGCTCTGCTGCTGCTTACTCGCCATCCTTTTCAGGGTATCCATAAAGCGGGCCTTTTCCTCTCCCCCCATATCGCCGGTCACCAATTGCTCGCCGTCGGCGAAAGCCAGTTGGCTGAGAACGCATTTTATTTCCGGGCGGCGGGCGGCCACCTCGATAACGTGACAGCCGCCAAGCGACGTGCCCCACAGGGCGATACGCCGGGCATCTATCCCGGGTTGGGCTTGGCACCAGTCCAATACCGCCATGATGTCTTCAATCTGCCGTTCCGGCACTACCCTGCCGGCGTCGCCTTCACTGTCGCCGAAGCCACGGTAATCAAAGGTAACAACGCAGTAGCCGGCCGCGGTAAAATGCTTAACAAAGCCCGATAATAATATGTCCTGGATGCAAAAGAATCCGTGGCACATCAATACCGCCGGCAGCGGCGATGTGGTGCTACCGCCTGCACGATGTATCCGTATGGCCAGTTTGTCCCCCGCAAATTCTATAGCGTGTCGCTCAATTTCCATCATATTTTCTCCTTAGGTAACTAATAATTTCGTCGTTTTAATTACAAATTTCGAACGCGCAATGAAAGTGGCGATCATCGCTGTTCACCGACAAATATTTTCATTAAAATATCAAGATAGTTATTTTAATTGATAATAATACAAATGCTAATGATATTAGGAACTCATAAATTGATAATACCGGTAATTATTATCGTTGAGCAAGGTAAATAATTTATTATCAGGCTCGTTTTTTATTATTGAGTGATAAACAGCAGGAAAATATAAAATACTCCAATTGAGCCTTTTTTAAAGACATATTATGTTAACTGCCAGTCAATCTTAACGCTTCTACTAATAGCCAGCCATTGTATAATAACATCTCTATGTTACTCAATCAGTTAAAGAAACAGCAATCAATTGCTTGGCTAATTATTTATTAGATTTACATTTATATACTCATAAAAATGGTTATTTTGACCGATAAAATCCTGCGTTCCTGTGGGCAGTGATTAAAATCAATAAATAACTATTTTATTTGCATTTATATGAAAAGATTCTTTCACCGGCGGGGAGGATAACATGCATAACATTTTTCTGGGCAACGCGGACGGGAACGCAAGTTGCCGGGAACGCCGCACGGTTCGTCCGCCGCGCGGCGTTTTAATCGTCCCGGTTAACGGCTGGGAAAAGGTAGCCGTATGCCCTTCAGGAAGAGAAACGCCAATAACAGGCCGCCCCATAGCGCCATCGTGATATAACTGCTTATTCCCATGATATTCAGGCCGCTTTCCAGCATCTGCAGCAGGATCAGCGCCAGCACCATACCGACAATCTTGCCGAAACCGCCATCGGGATTAATCCCCCCCAGTACCGCCGCCAGGATACTCGTCAGCAGGTAGGACTCGCCGTAGGCGGCCTTGGCGGAATTCAGCTTGGACATCATCAGCAGCGCCGCGACCACGCACAACAGCGAGGAGATGACATAAACCGCCATCAGCGTGCGCGGCGTATTAATGCCGGCATAATGGGCCGCCCGCTGATTGGAGCCGATAAGATAAATACGGCGGCCCAGCGGCGACCGTTCCAGCACGATCCACATGATAAGCGCCACCAGGGCAAAGAGGTACAAGGGTACCGGGATGCCCAGCCAGTTATGGTTGTTCAGCCACAGCACATAGGCGGGAAAATTGGAGATAGCCGTCCCCTTGGATATCAGGATGGTCACCCCCTTCAGCAGGGTCATCATGCCCAGGGTGGCCAATATGGGAGAGACGCGGATGACGGCGATCAGGACCCCGTTCAGCAGGCCGATGAGACCGGCCATAGCGATACCGGCCAGCAGCATCAGCAGGGCGCTGCCTATCGACGGGGCAAAATGGGTGGCAACCCAGGCCATGACCAGGGCGCAGCAGTTGGTGGTGGCGATAATCGACAGGTTGATGCCGCCGGTCAGCATGGTCACCGCCATGGCGAACGCCAGCACGCCTAATACCGGCAATTGTGATCCGATGGACTGGAAATTCGACGCCGACCAAAATACGCCCGGAATCTGCACGCTGAAGGTCACCACCACCACCACCAGCAGCACCATCAGGTACAGCTCCACATGATCTTTTACTTTGGCGCCGCTCATGACAGGATCTCCGATTTACTGCGCTGACTCCAGGCGGTGGAGCTGATACTGACCACAATGACCAGGCCGGTAATCACCATCTGCCAATAGGAAGACACACCGATTAAATTCAAGCCGTTCTGCAGCATGGCCAGCAGTACCACGCCCAACACCGTTCCCAGCAGCGTGCCGCGCCCGCCGATGATACTGGTTCCACCCAGCACCACCGCCGCCAGCACGGTCAGTTCATATCCCAGCAGCGAGTCCGGCGCCACCGTCATCACGGTATAGGATTGCACCACCCCGGCCACGCCCGACAACAGCCCCATGAAACCATAGACAAACAGCTGTAGCTTGAAAATACCGAAGCCCAGCCGGGAAGCCGCCTCGCGATTACCGCCCATGGCATAGATTTTACGCCCGATACTGCTGCGTTTCATCAACAGGCCGGTGATGATCAATACCGCCAGCAGGGTCATAATGGGCAGGTTCAGGCCATAGTCATAGCCGTCGGCGGCGGTAAAAGTAAATAATGTCAGGCCGCCTTCGAACCAGTCGGGATATTTGTACAGCCACACGCCTTTGGAAAAATAGAGCAGTAAGCCATAAAATATATTCAGCGTAGAAATAGTGACAATAATGGAAGGCACTTTCAACCGGTTGACCAGTACAGCGTTGATCAGGCCCAGCACGGTACCGACGCCGCCGGCGATGAGGAACGCCACCAGGAAATTACCCCCGTATCTCAGCAGCGCGGTGACCATGATATATTGCGCGATGATGGTCATCGCGGGAAAAGAAATATCGATGCCGCCCGAGATCAGGACGATAAACAGCCCGCAGGCCAGGATCAGCAGCATGGCGTAATTGTTGATAAGATCGTAAAGATTGCCGAAGGTGAGGAAATCGCTACTGTTCAGGCTGAACACGATCCCCATGATCAGGATGGTCGCGATCAGCAATACTTCATGCCGGTGCAATGCGGCTTTGTTAACCATTGACCACCTCCGCCAGCGCCGCTTCGGTGGTTTGGGACGTAAGGAATTCAGCCACCAGGGTGCCCGCTTTCATCACCAGAATCCGATGGCTGTTAAAATACGCCTCTTCAATTTCATCACAAATCATCAAAACCGCGATGCCCTGGGCGGCCAGCGCGTTAATAATCTGGTAAATCCCCGCCTTATTGGCAATATCGACGCCGACCGTGGGCGAATCCAGGATGAGCAGACGCGGACGGGTTGCCAGCCATTTTGCGATCGCCACCCGCTGGGCATTGCCGCCGGAAAGGGTATTGACCGGCAGCGAGGTATTATCCGACTTGATGGTCAGCCGGCCGATCATCTCATCGACCAGGGCCTGCGCTTTTTGCTTATCGATAAGGTGCCAGCGGTCTTTCACCTGCGCCAGTACCGTTGAGATGATATTGTCCTCAATGGATTGCTCCATGACCAGCCCGGTGCCCAGGCGGTCTTCTGACACATACCCTACGCCTGCGGCAATCGCATCGCGATTGCTGTTGAACGCGACCGGCCGCCCGTCGATTTTAATGCTGCCGCTGTCCGGGCGGTTCAGGCCGAACAGGCTCAGGCAAAGTTCCGTGCGCCCTGCGCCCAAAAGCCCGGTGATGGCGACGATTTCACCTTGGCGCACCTGCAGCGAAATATCGTGGTATTGCCCGCGGCGGCTTAACCGCTCCACCTCCAGCACCACCGGCTTGCCGCCCGCATAAGGGGTCAGTACTCGATAATCGAACGCCAGCCCGGTCATCAGGAACGCCAGCTGTTTACTGCCCATTTCGGCGGCGGGGAAGGTGCCGATGTACTCACCGTCCTGCAACACGGTAATGCGGTCGGATACCTCCATAACCTCATCCAGCCTATGGCTCACAAACACCACGCAGATCCCCCGCGCCTTCAGCTGATGCACCAGCCGCAGCAGGCCTTTGACTTCCGTCATGGTAAGAGAGGCGGTAGGCTCGTCCATGATAATCAGCCGGGCATCCTGCGCCAGCGCCCGGCAAATCGCCACCAGTTGCCGCTGCGCTATCGACAGCGTTTCCAGGGGCGCGTCCAGGTTAAGCTGGATGCCGATATCGTCCAGGGTGCGCTGCGCCAGTTGGTAAAGATGGCGCTTATTCACCCAGAGATGGTGATGATAAAGATTGATGGCGATATTTTCCGCCACGCTCAGGTTGGGAAACAAGGACAGATCCTGGTAGATCACCTGGATGCCGCGTTTAACGGATTCCCCCGGCGTCAAATGGGAGAACTCGCGATCGTCGAGGGTGATTTTCGCCCCGGCATCCGGTTGATAAACGCCGGAAATAATCTTAATCAGCGTAGACTTGCCGCAGCCATTCTGCCCGGCCAGGCAATGCACCTCGCCCGGCAGTAACGTCAGTGCAATATCATTGAGCGCCTTCACCCCATAAAACGTTTTGCTGACATGTTCCATCGCAATTAACGGCTTCATTGCAACCTCATAGTAACGCGTCCGGGTGACCGGCCGGGGCAGTCGCCCTTCCCCGGCCAGAGCCTCGCAGGATGTAAACAGCGGCGAACAATTAATACAGGCTGTCGATGTTGTCCTTGGTAACCCGCAGCACCTTATGGAACTTAATCACTTTCTTGTCGGCATCCACTTCCGCTTTGCCCAGGCCTTTTACTTCATAGCCCGGGCCGATATTTTCGCCTTTCAGCAGGCTGGCCGCCACCGCCGTCAGGGCATACCCGGCGGTAGCCGGATCGTAGGTAATGCCTTCGGTGATATCGCCGCTTTTAATCAGCGACGCCGCCTGGGACGGAATCATCATGCCGTAGACATGGACTTTATTTTTGGCGCGTTTCTCCTTAACCGCGCGTCCCGCGCCGATGGGTCCCTGCGATCCAAACGCCACGATGGTATTCAGATCGGGGTGGGCCTTCATCAGATCAAGGGTGGTACGGCGGGAGTCATCGATGCTTTCCGACACCGGCATGCGGCTGGTCACTTCATGCATATCGGGATAATGCTCTTTCTGGTATTTCACAAACAAATCGGCCCAGAGATTATGCTGGGGCACCGTCAGGCTGCCCACATAGATGACATATCCCCCTTTACCGCCGTTGGCCTTGGCGACCTCCTCCACGTTGTCGGCGGCAAACTGCTGGTTGTCGATGATTTCGACATCCCAATTGGCGCTGGGCTGGCCCGGCGATTCATTGGTTAATACCACGATGCCCGCCGCGCGCGCTTTTTTAAATACCGGCTCCAGCACATCGGCATCATTGGGCACGATGGTTATGGCGCTGACTTTTTTGGCAATCAGGTCTTCAATGATTTTCACCTGTTGGGGAGCATCGGTACTGGACGGTCCGACCTGATAGGCATTGACGGAAAGGTCCTTACCGGCCTGGGTGACGCCTTCGCCCATACGGTTAAACCAGGGCATGCCGGCGATTTTGGAGATATTGACGATTTCGGACTGCGCGGCAAAGGCGCTGGACGCGCTCAGCATCAGGCCCAGGCAACCTGCGGTTAACCAGTTGTGCAGGGTATTTGTTTTCATTTTATTTATCCTCATGAAGCAATAAAGGTAGGAGTAGCTAGAGTTAAAATTTACAAAAAGGCCATGGAGAACAGCGTTAAAATTAAAACGCTTTTTCAAAGCGTTATATTAAAAAAATAGAGACTTATGCGAAGAAAACGATTGAAATATGGAAGGATACGGAAAAATTATCCATATACATATTGGCTGTATATATGGATAAATAAGGCACTATTTTTGTTTGGGATTAAGCTCACAAAACGATTATAAAAAACCAGCAAGCCGGATTATGGTGCTATAGCTGTGGCGGCATGGCGCGCGTGTTCCTCGCGCATATACAGGGAAAATTGCGTCAGCGCCATCGGCCTGGAGAAAAAGTAGCCTTGCTGAAAGAACACCTGTTTATCCAGCAAATACGCCTTTTGCCGCGCGTTTTCCACCCCTTCGGCAATCAGCTTCATATCCAGCTTCACCGCCAGATCGATAACCACGTCCACGATAATCCGGGAAGTGGTCTCCTCTTCAATCATCGCCACGAAGGATTGATCGATCTTCAGGAAATCGATATTCATCTTGCTCAGATAGGACAGGCCGGAATATCCCGTGCCGAAGTCGTCGATGGCAATCGCCACCCCGAGTTGTTGCAGCTCGGCCAGCACGGCCAGCGTCGTATCGTTGACGTCGATAAATTGCCGTTCCGTCAGCTCCAGTACCAGCCGGATATTTTTATCCTGCACCGTCTGCAAAAAAGTCCGGCAATCTTCCACAATCTGCCGGTCGGCAAGATGGTTAGCCGAGATATTGATGGCGACATGCAGCCTCTCCCGCCAATGCACCGCGCTATCGGCAATCACCGTAGCTACCTGCTGCATAAGCTGACGCGTTAAGGGAATGATGAGGCCCGACTCTTCGGCCAGCGGGATAAATACCTCGGGAGAAACAAATCCGTCCGTGGGATGCCGCCAGCGCGTGAGGATCTCCACGCCGGCGCAACGATCGTTGGCCACATTCATCACCGGCTGGAAATAGGGTTCAAACTCATTACGCTTCAGCGCCAGGGCCATATTGGTGCGAATGGACGTGGTAGCCGCCAGCCAGTTGCGGATAAGCAGCGACATGACCAGGCAAACCACCACTGAAAACAGGATTATGACGGCATACGTATCGACCATATAGTCAAAAAACTGACGTTGGGTAATGGCGATGCTCAACGCAAAAGGAAAAACCCGCGAAACCCGGTTGACGGCGATAAACCCGGTTTGCAGCTTGTCAGATGGGATCAGCCGCCCATCAGGCGACAGGGATTGATTCTTTATGCTCAGGAAAATCCGGTTATTGGATCCCACCGCATCCATCATATAATGCATATATTGCGTATCAATGACCACGCTGACGCCGTCATTGCCGCGATGCTTGCGCAACACGATGACGGCAATGCCGGGAAACAGGAGCGTGCCGGCGCGCAGCTCGATTTCCGGCGTCAGATCGCGCATTTCCGCTGCGTATTTGCGCGGCTTCATATTGGGCGGCGCCGGCACCGGGGAGCAATATACCAAGCCTTGATGATCCAGGATAACGGTGCGCACCAGCGAATGGCGCATGTTGATCATGCGTAATCGATCGACGATCTCCGCGCAAGGTCGGTTCAATAACATGATGGCTTCATCGGCCGTTGCGTCGGCGTCGGTTAATAGCGTGTCGACAAAGGCCAGCGTACTGCCTATCTCATGATCGGCGCGGGATTTCAACGTCTGGTAAGCAAAAAAACTAATGAGAGAAACGGAAAAAATAAAAAAGCATAAGGGAATGATTACCCAAAAGAGCATGCGATACTTGTTGGCGATTTTTGCTATGATCCTGCTTTTCAGGCTGATAGGCATTGTGCGTTCCCTACTCCTCGGCACATCCCCGGGGGAGATGCAATCCCGCGTATTCGCCTCTGCGAAACTGTGGTAACTGGTTTGAGTATACACCCAGTTAATTATTTCACTCCTAATGCTTCGGGCAGGGAGGCGATATCACAGGAGCAGCTTGCCAGGGATTATACGGACGGCCAGGCTGGCCGGCAAGCGGACAACGCCGGGCACAAGGCGCAGACAGAAAGTATCTTACACGATGAATAATATAAATTAAAATAATTAGCTTTATGCTTATATATATAATGATTTTTTTAGCGGGACGCATTTTCTCATTGACCGAATCTGTTAACTGATTTACTATCGATTAAAATAATATTATATAATAAAAACCTGCATTTCAATGTATTAAATATATCCCAGATCATTAACTAAACTCAGCTAAAATGATGAGATTCATATGCTTCTTACTGCAAATTCAATCAGGAAAAATGAACACAATCTTATCATTAAAAACATTAGCGATACTATTTTTCGTGAATTTCGCTTTCCGGCGCAAACCCGGTTTGCCTACGCCGTGATTAACAAAAGATACCCGAAGCCGCCGGTTATCTACTCCAACTATCCGGAAAAATGGATAGAAAAATATATCAATATGACATTATATAAATACGATCCCGTTGTCTTATTGGCGCGAAAAAGCATCATGCCCTTCGTGTGGGATGACAAAACGCCATTATTCAATAGTAGCGCCTATAGTAAAATTTTCTCGGCCGCGAAAGAATATAATATCCTCAGCGGTTATACTTTCCCACTGCACGATCATGAAAATAATCTGGCAACCTTAACCCTGTACGCGGAGGAAGAATGCGCGCTTCTCAAACAGCGCATCGAGGAGCATAAAAGAAATATCCAGCTGCTGCTGCTCTCCGTCCATGAGCAATTTATGCTCATACATCCCTATCATGCGCTGCCTGAGAGAGATGAAAGAACGTTAACCACCCGGGAAACCGAAGTCCTTCGCTGGGCAAGCCTCGGGAAAACCTATGGCGAGATTGCCATCATCATGGGCATAACGGAGAGTACCGTTAAATTCCATATCAGTAATGTCATTGTAAAACTTGGCGTAGTGAATGCCAAACACGCCATTAAAAAGGCATCTGACCTGCAACTGTTGAATACCCATGAATAATTGCGGCGGCGTCAAGGCAGCGGGCAATGACTGGCGCCGTCATCATCGGGAAATCGTTATGAATAATGGCGGTGGACATTGTCATGCCATGGTTACAGACCCATCCCGACCGTTACCTATTATCATCTTATTTAATTGAAACGACATTGACAATAAAACACTTAAAATAAACCCTGGCATGACCCATGATGCACCTAAGCGCTCAAAGATAAATAGGCCATTTTTTCAGATAACTTCCCTCACAATAATAATGACGGCGTATATATTTGATCAACGCGTCCTGGCTGTCTTCACCGATGCCGAGACGCAGCAAATATACCGGCTCTTTTTTTTCCGATAATCCGGTACTCTCGATCGCTATATTCCAGCCGCTCCGCTTAAGAATGGTATACATTGATTTACTGCATACCGTCATTATTGCCTGCTTACCAAGCATTCGGGCATAATTCACCATCCCCAGGAACAGCAAATGGCAAAACGGCAGCTTTGTCTCGGCAAGGTCCTTTACCCGCCCTTTATCAACAAAAAAGCGGCTGGACTCAATCAAGGCACCGTCTTCAGGCGCCTGATAATTAAAAAAATCCTTAAAAGGGCCCGTAATCATATTCGGCTGGTCCATGGTTATGAAACGCACGCTGCAGACGATTTCACCGCCATAGCATCCTAATAAATAATGGGTGTGTTCATTATCATAGCCGTCAAATTCCCGGTCGCCGACGCAGGTGACCTGCCAGTCCAGGCGATCCTTGAAGGTTTTTTTACGCAGCAGATATAATTCATCGAGTTTATCATTGATAATATCCTGGTACTTAACACTAATTAAATTAAACATAGTCCACCCTTTTATGATTATATATTAATGCTCTTTGATTTAACTTAATACAAAGTTAATTTATGGTATCAGTTAAGAAAAGCCCTAACAACCTGTACTAAAGTACAGGCAATAACTGTACTTAATACTAGCTTTTTACCCGTATCGATAACGTGTAATGTCTTTGCAACCGGTTATTTTTTATAACAGTAATTAGCATAATTAATAGTTACAAGAGGGTGTATGAGCAATCGTTTTTGTGTCATCCTTAATCAAGGAAATAATATCTTAACCATCACATCACGTCCGCACGGCAAAATACATCGGTTAAGGCAAGGCCAATTATTTATCGGTGACGGAACACCCTATAAGACGTATAATCAGGGAGATGAATCATGGCATATTATCGGCCATATCGACAACCTGCCGCTGCTAAATTACTTATTATTCAATTATTACCCCTCCGGCGCCGATCCGATCAGCGAAGAGATCATCAGCCTGGCGGTGAAGCGCCACGGCATGAGCATCATTGCGCTGCTGAAAGGTGATTTTTGCATTATCCATGAAGACGCGGAAGGTAACCTTACGCTGGTATCAGAAGAGGAAGACGAGTGGTGCGCGCCGGCGGGCGCTGATACCATCGCGGGATCCGCCGCGATAAAAGATGAAGGCCCCTGCACGCCGGCGGGCGCGTATTCGTTCTACAGCGCGAACGGCAACACAAACCATTGCGACGCCGTGCCGGCATGCCTGAGTCCCGCGGGCGAATATTTGGGGCAGCGCCGTATATGCGTCACACGCTGGCGCGAGCACAACTTACATTTTATCCGCAGCTTCCGCAGCCGCGTGGACCCGGGCAGCAGGAGTGTTAATAGCGACAATCCGCCTGATGCCAAGGGTTATTTTTTCTAGACTTTTATCATTATTACTCTCTTATTTTTTTGAATAAAAACCCTGGTAATTTTATTAATTTTAGCATGGTAATTTAGCCAATTGGAACATATCCATTAATTTTGAACAAATATTAATGCACCTGTTGGCATTTTTATGATTATTTATAATTGAGATTAAAATAATCGCTCGAAATTTTAATATTCGACAAATCCGGAAAATCAACTAGGCTTAAGCTTAAATAGGTATGCTTATTATTTAAAAGGAGAGAAAGATGGCTGATTTTGATCAATATACCATGCGTAATCCCGTGACCCAATATACCCGGGAGGACTTTCCTGAACAACGCCAGGACGCGCCGGGACTACAATCCGATATGACCCCGGTTCCTGATTGCGGTGAGCAAACCTATCGCGGCAGCGGCCGCCTGGCCGGACGCAAGGCCTTGGTTACCGGCGCTGATTCCGGCATCGGACGCGCCGTGGCCATCGCCTATGCCCGGGAAGGGGCGGATATCGCCCTGGCATATCATCCCGATGAACATAAAGACGCCGAACAGGTAGCGGAACTGATTAAGGAAGCGGGACGCAAAGTATTTATGCTGCCCGGTGATTTAAGCGACGAGTCGGTAAATGTCAAAGTGGTGGAAGATGCGTACAACCAACTGGGCGGCCTGGATATCCTGGCGCTGGTGGCCGGGAAACAAACGGCGGTGGAGGATATTGCCGATCTGACGACCGAACAGTTCCGCAAAACGTTTGAAACCAATGTCTTTTCACTGTTCTGGATGACCAAGGCGGCGTTGCCGTACCTGCCCGCCGGCGCGTCCATCATTACCACCTCGTCCATCCAGGCCTACCAGCCCAGTCCGTCGTTACTGGATTACGCGGCCACCAAAGCCGCCATCCTGAACTTTACCCGCGGACTGGCTAAACAGGTCGCCGCCAAAGGCATCAGGGTTAACTGCGTGGCGCCCGGCCCCATTTGGACCGTATTGCAGGTGTCCGGCGGACAGCCCACCGAAAAGCTGCCTTCATTCGGCACGCAGACCCCGCTTGGCCGTGCCGGTCAACCCGCCGAACTGGCGCCCATCTATGTCTATCTGGCTTCGCAGGAATCCAGCTACGTCACGGCCGAAGTCCACGGCGTCACCGGCGGCAATCACTTAAGCTAACCGTTCCATGGCGGGCCAGGCCCGCCAGCACCGGCTCAAAGCCGCCGAATTCACAGCAGCCTAGCGCTTGCCGCCGGATTCCGCCCCAACCAACCCCACCTTGAAGTACCCTCCCTGGCGCAGGTTATCCATTACCGACATCAAGGTCTCGTAATCAACGCTTTTATCAGCCTGGAAAAAAATCGTGGTGTCTTTATTGCCCTGGGTCAGCGTATCCAGCGACGTCGCCAGGTTAGCCGGTGTGACGGGTTGATCACCGAGGAACAACTGCTTATCCCCTTTTACCGACAGGTAAACCGGCTTTTCCGGACGCGGCTGCGGGGCCGCGGTGGAGTTGGGCAAATCCACCCGGATATCCACCGTTGCCAGCGGGGCGGCCACCATAAAAATAATCAACAACACCAACATCACGTCGATAAACGGCGTCACGTTGATATCGTGCATCTCCCCGTCGCCGTCAATGTCTTCATTCAAGTGCATTGCCATCGCTTAACCTATCCGAAACTTTGCCACGGCATGCGCGCTTTGACGCCCGGCGCTGGCGGCCAGATCCAAATCACGGCCCAATAACAGGAGAACCTGCGCGGCGCAATCTCCCACCATGGCTTTATAGCCGGCGATAGTGCGCGCAAAAATATTATAGATAACCACGGCGGGGATAGCGGCGAACAGACCGATGGCCGTGGCCAGCAGCGCCTCGGCAATGCCCGGCGCCACCACCGCCAGGTTAGTGGTCTGGGTATGGGCGATGCCGATAAAACTGTTCATGATGCCCCAAACGGTCCCGAATAAACCGATAAACGGCGAAATGGCGCCGATGGTGGCCAGAAAACCGTTGCCTTTACCCATCGCGCGGCTGGTGGCCGCGACGCTGCGTTCCAGCCGGAAGGCGACACGCTCTTTAATGCCGTTGCTGTCGTTAGACTCGGCGGAGAGATCCAGCTCATTTTGCGTCATGGCCAGCAGCCGGCCGGCGACGCTGGCTTCTTTAAATGCCGCCGCGGCCGAAAAAGCCTCGTCCAGGCTCTTCACCTCCGCAAGCGACGCCATCTCGCGGCGCAGTCGGCGTTTCGCCGACGACAGTTCGGCGCTTTTACCAAAAAACAACGCCCAGGTGATGATGGAGGCAATCAGCAGCCCAATCATCACGGTCTTGACCACCACATCGGCATGCTGATACATACCCCATACCGACAGATCCATCTGCGGCAGCAACCGCTGGCCGGAGGCGTCGACAGGTATCGCCTGCGGCAACCTTTGCGGCGCGGCGACGGCGGCGGTTCCCATCGGCGCGGGGGCGGTATCCGGCGCGGCGGCGGCGGCCGGCCCTGTCAGGCCAAATACCATAAGCGTCGCGACGGACATGCCACGCAACACTGCGGATAATGAATAAGCACGTCGCTGCGCCCTTTGGGACAGGACCTGGACCCGTTGTAAAACAGCCATTTTCACGCTGCGCCTCCACCTAAAACTTTGCTAAAAAATAATCCAGCCAGAATGATAGCAAACAGAACGGGAATTGATAGTGGTTCTCATTATTATTTGTATCAACCATTCTTGCGCCACCGACAACCCGCGATAAAATTTATCCTGCGCTCATCAACCTAATAACACCTCGCCGTGGAAAATAACGTTATTAACACTTCGGTTAAAGAACCGTTCAGTTCCCGTACGCGCGGGTTACGGCGGCGGCGGCGCTTATGCCGGATCCCTCTTTTTAAATCAAAATTAATATTATTATAAATCGTTTCAGCCCGGCCAAAACGCCTGCCGCCGCGGCGTATTCATGTTAACGTAGCACAGCGAACACCGGCGTCATTGCGCCGGTGGACCCTTCAGTACAGACAATCAGTTAAAGGCGTAGCGTGGATAATGAAGGCTAAGAAAATCGAGACGGCGTTGATTACCGCCGGCAGGGATAAAAAATATACCCAAGGGTCGGTCAATGCGGTTATCCAGCGGGCCTCGTCGTTGGTCTTTGACTCGGTCCAGGCGAAAAAAAAAGCCACCGCCGGACGTGCCCAGGGCGAGCTGTTCTATGGCCGGCGCGGAACGCTGACCCATTTTTCCCTGCAGCAGGCCATGGTGGAACTGGAAGGCGGGGCGGGATGCGCCCTATACCCCTGCGGCGCGGCGGCAGTGACCAATGCCATTCTCTCGTTCGTCTCGGCGGGCGACCATATCCTGGTTACCGGCTCAGTCTATGAGCCGACCACGGATTTTTGCCGCCATATCCTGGGCAAGCTGAATGTCGCCACCACTTGGTTCGATCCGCTGATAGGCGCCGGGATCGCCGCCTTAATCCAGGAAAACACGCGGGTGGTATTCCTGGAATCGCCGGGGTCCATCACCATGGAAGTACAGGATATCCCGGCGATCGTGAAAGCCGTTCGCGCGATCAACCCCGATATCGTGATTATGCTGGATAATACCTGGGCGGCGGGCATTTTGTTGCCGGCCCTGGAACTGGGCGTGGATATTTCCATCCAGGCCGGCACCAAATATATTATCGGTCACTCCGACGCCATGCTCGGCACGGCGGTCGCCAACGACCGCTGCTGGGATCAGTTGCGCGAACAATCGTATTTGATGGGCCAGATGGTGGATGCCGATAGCGCGTATATGGCCGCGCGCGGCCTGCGCACCCTGGGCGTGCGTCTTAAGCAACACGCCGAGAACGGCATGCGGGTAGCCTCCTGGCTGGCTGGCCGGCCGGAAGTGGCGGTGGTCAACCATCCGGCGTTGCCCAGCTGTAAAGGCCATGAGTTTTTTGTCCGTGATTTTACCGGCGCGAGCGGACTGTTCTCTTTTGTGCTGAAAGCGCGTCTGAGCCAGGCGCAACTGGAGTATTATCTCGATCACTTCATCCATTTCAGCATGGCTTATTCATGGGGTGGTTTTGAATCGCTGATCCTGGCCAACCAGCCCGAGGACATCGCGGCTATCCGCCCCGCCGGCGGAGTCGACTTTACCGGCACCCTGGTCAGGCTACATATCGGCCTGGAAAATACCGATGACCTGATCGCCGATCTCGCCGCCGGTTTCGCCAGGATTGAGGAAGCGTCTCATCGCGCATACCCGGGATCAGGTCTAAAATAGTTAATAAATATTGTCTGATTGCGTACGCGATCGAGGACAGACAGGGATGTTAACGTTAAGCTGCCAATAAAATGAGATAAGCAGGTAGAGATGAGCGTATTACATGAGATTATCCGCGCGCTTTGGCAACAGGATTTCGCCGCCCTGGCAAATCCGCGGGTAATCGGGATAGTTTACTGTGTGATGTTCGCCACCCTATTCCTGGAAAACGGATTGCTGCCGGCCTCGTTTTTACCCGGCGATAGCCTGTTGCTGCTATCGGGCGCCATGGTGGCGAAGGGGGTGATGGCGTTTATACCCACCCTTATCATCCTTACCGTGGCGGCAAGCCTGGGCTGCTGGTTCAGTTATCTGCAGGGCCGCTGGCTCGGGGATACCCGTATTGTCCGCGGCTGGCTGCTGCACCTGCCCGCCCATTACCATCAGCGCGCCTACGCGATGTTCAATCGCCATGGCCTGATGGCGCTGCTGGTCGGCCGTTTCCTGGCGTTTATCCGCACGCTGTTGCCCACCATGGCGGGAATTTCCGGCTTAAGCAGCACCCGTTTCCAGCTGTTTAACTGGTTAAGCGCCCTGATATGGGTCGGCACGCTGCTGACGCTGGGATTCGCCATCAGCCATGTGCCGTTGGTAAAACACCATGAAGACCAGGTGATGATGATCCTGATGGTGCTGCCGCTGGTATTGCTGTGCAGCGGGCTGGTAGGCACGCTGGTGCTGCTGCTGCGCAAACGCAAGGTCAAGGATGCCGCCTAGCCCCCTTTTTCTCCTCCCGGCGGGGGTTATATCTGCAACGCCGGGTTATGTCCCGGCACGCGCACGCGCGCCACGTCTTCCCGGGGCGAGATACCGAAATAACGTTTAAACTCCCGGCTGAACTGCGAGGGGCTTTCATACCCCACCTGCATGGCCGCGGTACCGGCGTTCAGTCCGTCATGCAGCATCAGGATGCGCGCCTTATGCAGCCGGTAGGTTTTCAGGTATTGCAAAGGCGAAGTGCTGGTCACCGCTTTGAAATTATGATGGAACGCCGACAGGCTCATATTGACGTCCGCCGCCAGTTGCTCGATGGTCAGGTTATCGGCAAACTGCCGTTCAATTTTTTTCAGGATCTTGGCGATCTGGTTAAAATGCGATTGCCGGTTCGCCAGGGCGTACAGCGCGTCGCCGCATTCGCCCTGCAGCAGGTAATACAAAATTTCGCGCACCACGGCCTGCCCCAGCACCCGCGCGTCCAACGGCTTATCCATAATATCCAGCAGGCGTTCGGCGGCACAAAATAATTCTTCGGTCAGCGGCGCGGCGTTAATGCCGCTTGACCGGGGGGTAACCGGCCTGAACTGCGCATCGTCCCCCATATCGATAATCAAATCCTGCAGCATCAGGGTATCGACGCCAATAAACAATCCCACCAGCGGCTCTTCCCGCGAGGCGAACGTCTCGCATTCGAACGGCAGCGGCACGCTCAGCAGCAGATATTGGCTGGCGTCGTAAACAAAGGTTTTGCCGCCGAGATAACCGGTTTTACGGCCCTGGAACAGGATAATGATGCCCGGCTCGTACATTACCGGGGTGCGGGCATAATAGGCGTCGGCATGCAGCAGCTTCACATGGGGAATGGTCACGGCCTTGTTCTCCCGCAACAATTGCATGGCGCGCAGCGACAAACGGGTACAGAGGGATTGATTTTGCGTCATGGCAAGGTTCTCTTGTTTGTACGATCCTACAGGTATAGTGCCTTTTTTTACTCCTTTTCTATAGTCTTTTGGAGAAACAGGCAAATAGCGGACAGGAATAAGCATTGAGTCCCAGCCGTGGGATGATCACAATGGAGGGGTACTCACGCCACGCAACACCGCAATTTCTACTAGAATAACTGATCTCGCAACGAGAGATCCCTGCCGGCCTGAACGGGACCGGCGCATGGAAAGTAAGGAGAAATGATGTCGACGCAACCTACAGTAAAATTTCATGATGGACGTACCATGCCACAGCTCGGGCTGGGCGTTTGGCAGGCCAGCAACGAAGAAGTCCTGAAGGCGGTGCAGGAAGCGCTGAAAGTCGGTTACCGCTCTATCGACACCGCGGCCATTTACAAGAACGAGACCGGCGTCGGCGAAGCGCTGCAGGCGGCCGCATTGCCCCGTGAACAGCTGTTTATCACCACCAAGCTGTGGAACGCCGATCAGACGGTGGCGCCTAAGGCGCTGGAAGAAAGCCTGAAGAAGCTACAGCTTGATTATGTCGATCTGTATCTGATGCACTGGCCGGTACCCTCGCAGGATACGTATGTCCAGGCCTGGCGCGATATGGTCAAGCTGAAGGAGGAGGGACTGGCAAAAAGCATTGGCGTTTGTAATTTCCATGCTCCTCATTTGCAGCGCCTGCTGGATGAAACCGGCGTTACGCCGGTGATTAACCAAATCGAACTGCATCCGTTGCTGCAACAGCGCGAACTGCGCCAATGGAACGCCGCCCATGATATCCTGACCGAATCCTGGAGCCCGTTGGCCCAGGGCGGGGAAGGCGTTTTTGACCAGGCAATTATCCGCAAGCTTGCGGAAAAATACGGTAAAAGCCCGGCGCAGATCGTGATCCGCTGGCATCTCGACTCCGGCCTGGTGGTGATACCGAAATCGGTAACGCCGTCGCGTATCAAAGAGAACTTCGCGGTGCTGGACTTCAAGCTGCAGCAGGACGAGTTGGACGCCATTGCCCAACTGGACTGCGGTAAACGACTGGGGCCAAATCCGGATACGTTTGTGAAACCCTGATAAGCGCCGGTGGGCATGACTGGCCTGGTCATATTCTCTCCGGGTCCCGCCGGGATCCGGGGGGGCTTACATTGCCGTGAGCCGCCGCAGTCGTATGGCCGGGCCGGCAATTTAGCCGGGACTGACGGTAAACTGGCCGGCGCAGCCGCGATCGGCCATTTCCAGCGTCTGGCTATAATACAGGAACGGGAAATGGTCGCCGGCCACCTGCGGAAACCAGACCATCAACTCCACATCGCCGTCGACCCATACCGTATCCTTCCAGCCGCGGTCTTCCGGCAAGGGCGAATTGCCATTGACCCGCTTGATCAAAAACGCCACGCCCTGGATATGGAATGACTGCGCCGTCTCGGCGTGGATGATCCAGCGCTCAAAGCTGCCTTGCAGCGCCCGGAAATCGGTGCGGTTCATATCCCACATGGCGCCGTTGATTTCAGGCTGGCTGCCCCCGAGATGAAACTCCCGCGTGCGGGTGATATTGCCGTCGATCACCTGGTCCGACAGCAGCCGCATCGGCAGGTTATCGGTGACCAGCGGCAGCAGGCCGGTGGGTTTGAGCGTCAGCACAATGGTTGAGATCAGGATCGACGAGGGTTCAAAAAAACCGCGCACCCGATCCATAATGCCCGCCGCCGCGCCGGCGGTGATCGCCACTTCTTCGCCTTTCGACATATCAATCAGGATTTCGCGCCGCTCGCCGGGGGCAAGCGAGAGTTGGCTTACCGGCACCGGGGCCGGTAAAAACCCCTGATCGCCGGCCACCACCTGCATGGTGCGTCCGTCGCTCAGCTGCAGCTGGTAGCGCCTGGCGTTCGAGGCGTTAAGCAGCCGCAGGCGCACCCAGCCCCGGGAAACCTCCACGAACGGACTCTGGGCGCCATTGGCCAGCAGGGTGTCGCCGAAAAAACCGCCGTTGGCCGGCGGGTTATAGACTGGGGCGCCAAAGTTATCCAGGCGCTTATCCTGGATGATGACCGGGAAATCGTCCACGCCGTAATGATTAGGCAGAGGTGAGGACTTACTGACTTCATCTTCCACCAGCCAAAGCCCCGCCAGGCCGTTATAGATATGCGGCGCCATGCGGTTGGGGGTGTTGGCGTGATACCAGCAGGTGCCGGCCGGCTGGCGGATGGGGATAACCGGCGACCAGTCGACGCTGGCCGACATCATGCGCGGGGCGCCGCCCATCAGCGAGCCGGGCACTTGCAGGCCGCTGACCGTCATGGAAACCGGTTCGTTAAGACGATTGTTATAGATGAGCTTAACGTCGTCGCCGTTGTATACCCGTACCGTCGGGCCAAGGTAGCCGCCGTTGATACCCCAGGTGGCGGCGCGCCTGCCGGGCATAAACTCCCAGTGCGCCCGTTGCAGCGTCAGGAACAGCGGCTGTCCCCGGCGCGATTCCAGCAACGGCGGAATGGGCAAGGCGGTCGGTTGCCCGGCGGCCCGCGCCCTCAGCGGCAGCGCGCCGGCGCATAACGCAATCCCCGATGCCTGGATAAACTGACGCCTGTTGAATGACATAGCCGTTACCCGGCCTTTTGCGGCGCCGGACGCCCTTCGCGCTGGGCCACTTCCGCATCCAGCTCCGCCAGTTTGGCCGCCATGATATCGCGGCAGTGCGCGGCCAGTTCGCGCACCTGATCGCGCCCATAAGGCGTGATATCCACCGGCGGCAGAATTTCCACGATCACCAGGCCGTTGTTCCAGCGGTTCAGCCTGATCTTACCGTTGGACGTATTGGAGACGCAAATCGGCACCACCGGCACCCCGGCGGCGATAGCCGCGTGGAACGCGCCCATTTTAAACGGCAGCAGCCCGCGGCCCCGGCTGCGGGTGCCCTCCGGGAACATCCAGATGGATATGTTTTTTTTCTTTATCTGCTTAACGATTTCAGCAATGGTGCCGTGGGCGCGCGAACGGTTTTCGCGATCGATAAGCAGATTGCCCGTCAGCCAATAAAGCTGGCCGAAAAAGGGAATCCACAGCAGGCTTTTTTTACCCACCGTCACCGTGCGCGGCTGCACCATGCTCGCGGCGGTCACCATGTCATAATTATTTTGATGATTGGCGATATAGATGCAGTTTTGCCGGGTCACCAGCGTTTGGGGGTAACGCAGTTCGACCTTCAGGCCGAGGATGGGAGCCATTCGCCCGAACATCCGGCCGAAAGTGGCGACATGACGTGGGTTTCTCGGGCTGAACAGACAATAAATCAAGCCAAATACGCAAATACAAATAGAAAGCAGCACCACCACAATGGTACGAATAATCGCTAGCATATTAACCTCTTAACCATCAGCCGCCGCTAGTATACCGGCTTCATGACAAAATACACGGTTATTCCCCGTACGGCGCTGATAACATTTAAGTCAAACCGCGGCCGGCTGACCTCAACGCCGCCGGGGGCCCGGCGGAAAAGCGCGGGCCCAACGGCCGGACCGCTACTGGTCCGGCAGCGCGGCCTGACCAGGATCGGCCGCGGCCAGCGGGTCGTCTATCTCAATGCGGTCGATACGCTGCAGGCCGCGGGGCAGTAGCGTTCCTTTCCGTCCCCGTTCGGCGCGATATTTTTGCAAGTCCTCCGGTCGCAGGGTTAATTTGCGTTTGCCGACATATAGCGTAGCCGATCCCTTGGTGGACAACAGCAGCATCCAGACCAGGCGATCTTTGCCGGCGGCCGCGTCGGCCGCGGCAATCGAGACAATTTTATTGCCTTTGCCCTTGGTAAGCTGCGGGAGATCGCTTACCGGGAACAGCAGCAGCCGTCCCGCCTCGGTAATCACCATCAGCAATTGCTCGATCTCATCATTCACCCAGAGCGGCGGCATGACCCGGGCGTTTTCCGGCAGGGTCAGCATCACCTTGCCGGCGCGGTTGCGGGCCACCAGATCGTCGAAGGTGCAGACGAACCCGTATCCGGCATCGGAGGCCAGCAGCAGTTTCTGCTGGTCGGTGCCGGTCAGCATCTGCTCGACGGTAGCGCCGGGCGGCAGCGTCAGCTTGCCGGTTAACGGCTCTCCCTGCCCTCTGGCCGATGGCAGCACGGACGGCTCCAGCGCGTAGCTGCGCCCCGTGGAATCGATAAACACCACCGGCTGGTTGCTTTTGCCGCGGGCGGCGGAAAGGAAGTTGTCGCCGGATTTATAGTTCAGCGCGCTGGGATCGATATCGTGCCCCTTGGCGCTGCGCACCCATCCCATGGTGGACAGGATGATGGTCACCGGTTCCGACGGCGTCAATTCGTTTTCGCTCAGCGCCCTGGCCTCGCCGCGCTCAACCAGCGGCGAGCGGCGGGGATCGCCGTAGGCGGCGATGTCCGCCTCGATCTCTTTCTTCAGCAGATTGCTCAGCTTGCGCTCGGAGGCCAGGATGCCCTGCAGCTTTTCGCGCTCTTTTTCCAGCTCCGCCTGCTCGCCGCGGATTTTCATCTCTTCGAGTTTAGCCAAATGGCGCAACTTTAATTCCAGGATGGCGTCGGCCTGGGTCTCGCTGAGCGCAAAGCGCTGCATCAATTGCTGTTTCGGCTCATCCTCGGTGCGGATGATATGGATGACCTCATCCAGGTTAAGGTAGGCCACCAGCAGCCCCTGCAGGATATGCAGGCGGCGCAGCACTTTTTCCAGCCGGTAGTTCAGGCGGCGGCGCACCGTGTCGCGGCGATACACCAGCCATTCGGTGAGGATTTCCAGCAGGTTCTTGACCGCCGGACGGGCGTCAAGACCAATCATGTTCATGTTGATGCGGTAGCTGCGCTCCAGATCGGTGGTGGCGAACAGATGATGCATCACCGCCTCCAGGTCGACCCGGTTGGAACGCGGCACCACCACCAGACGGGTGGGATTTTCATGATCCGACTCGTCGCGCAGATCCTCCACCATCGGCAGCTTCTTCGCCCGCATCTGGGCGGCGATTTGTTCCAGCACCTTGGCGCCGGACACCTGGTGCGGCAGCGCGGTAATCACCGCCTCGCCGTCCTCGATTTTCCACAGGGCGCGCATGCGCACCGATCCGCGTCCGCTTTGGTAGATTTTGCGGATATCCTCGCGCGGGGTAATGATTTCCGCCTCGGTGGGATAATCAGGCCCCTTGACATGGTCCAGCAACTGCTCAAGGGTGGTTTTCGGATTGTCCAGCAGCGCGATAATCGCGGCGCCGACCTCGCTGACATTATGCGGCGGGATATCCGTGGCCATGCCGACGGCGATGCCGGTGGTGCCGTTAAGCAGGATATTGGGCAGCCGCGCCGGCAGGGTTTTCGGCTCCTGCAGCGTGCCGTCGAAATTAGGGGCGTAATCCACGGTGCCCTGGCCGAGCTCGCCGAGCAGCAGCTCGGCGTATTTGGACAGCCGGGACTCGGTGTAACGCATGGCGGCGAAAGACTTGGGATCGTCCGGCGCCCCCCAGTTGCCCTGGCCGTCCACCAGCGGATAACGATAGGAAAACGGCTGCGCCATCAGCACCATGGCTTCATAGCAGGCGCTGTCGCCGTGGGGATGATATTTACCCAGCACATCGCCTACGGTACGGGCCGACTTTTTATATTTGGCGTTGGCGTTTAGCCCCAGCTCCGACATGGCATAGACAATACGGCGCTGTACCGGCTTGAGGCCGTCGCCGATAAACGGCAGCGCGCGATCCATGATGACGTACATGGAATAGTTAAGGTAGGCATTCTCGGTAAATGTATGCAGCGCCAGGCTTTCCGCGCCGTCATGAGCCAAATCACTCATTGATTGTTGTTTCCTCTCACCGCGGTATGGTCTGGGTGGCTAGCCATACCCTTTGGTTTGGTGGTAATAGTCCATGATACTACCCTATCCGGCCCCCGGCTGTCACAGGGCTTGATGGCGCGGCTTTATTGCGCCGCGGACAAAAATGTTGTGCGTCAGGCGCCCTGTTTCATTTTGTCCGCGCGGGCTACACTGCCGTTCAATCTATTTAAGGCAGGATAAAATGAAAAACGTCTTTATTATTAACGCAGGTAAAAAATTCGCCCACTCCGAGGGCGCCTTAAACAACACCATGGCCGACGTGGCCGCCACGTTCCTGACGGAGGCTGGCCTGAACACCCGCGTGACGGTGGTGGACCAGGGTTACGACAGTGAACGCGAGGTGGACAATTATCTTTGGGCAGACGCGGTCATTTACCAGATGCCCGGCTGGTGGATGGGACAGCCCTGGATCCTGAAAAAATATATCGACGAGGTTTTTACCGTCGGTTACGGGCGCCTGTATGCCAGTGACGGGCGCACGCGTTCGGACAGCACGAAAAAATACGGGTCCGGCGGCCTGATCCAAGGCAAAGGCTATATGCTGTCGCTGACCTGGAACGCTCCGCTTGAGGCCTTCACGGACCCGGATCAGTTTTTCGAGGGCGTGGGCGTGGACGGGGTTTACCTGCCGTTCCATAAAGCCAACCAGTTCCTCGGCATGTCGATGCTGCCGACCTTTATCTGTAACGATGTCATAAAACAACCGCAAATTGAGCGGGATATCATAAAATATCGCGAGCATCTCGGCCGCGTCTTTGGTTAACTAGTGTCGACCCGAACTACCCATCCAAAAACTGAGGAATCGATGATCACGGTAATTGCAGAAATCAAAGTGAAACCGGGACGAAGAGAAGCGGTTTTAGCCGCCATCCAGGCACTCCGGCCCAACGTTCTGGCGGAAGACGGTTGCAGCGAATATACCTTGCTCACCGACTATAAGGCGCAGGTGCCCTGGCGCAAAACCGCTCCCGACTCCATTTTCATGCTGGAGCAGTGGAAAAGCATCCGTCATCTCGAGCAGCACCAGCAGGCGCAGCATATGGACGATCACCGCGCTCATATCCGCAACGACGTCATGGACGTGACTTTCCATATTCTGGAAAGACGCACCGATTGATTTTTGCCGGGCAGCCCCGCGCGGCTGTCACCGATAATACCAGGCCGGCAGTGACCTGCGATGCGGGGCAACTGCCGGATTATCTCCTCGCCGGTCCATCAATGTTTGCCCTCTGCCCCGCCCATGGGGGATTCAAGGGCGTCAGCGCGTCGGCAGGGATAAAGATCAAGACCGTTTTTATGTAGCTTATGCTTTTTCCGTTATTGCCAAAACACCCCTGTTGATGAAATATTCCGTCATTATGGAATAACGGTCCTTTATGGCGTGTCGGAAAAAATCCCCGTGCTCATGTCTACACCCAGGCCCAAAGAGACGTCCCGCCTGGAAATGCGTCATATTTCCATTGCCTTCGCCGGTTTCAGGGCATTGGACCAGGTCGACTTCACCCTTGAAGGCGGCTCGGTGCACGCGTTGATCGGCGCTAACGGCGCCGGCAAATCCACACTGATGGCCATCCTGTCCGGCACCTACGCCCATTACCAGGGCGAGATCCTGATAGACGGCGAACCGGTGGATCTGCGCTCGCCGCGCCAGGCCAAGCTGCAGGGGATCCATCTGGTGCAGCAGGAAGTGGATGTGGCGCTGGTGCCGACGCTGACGGTGGGGGAAAATATCATGCTGGACAGGCTGGCGGAACGCGGCCAGCTGTGCCACTGGCCCCGGCTCTACCGGCAGGCGCAGGCGCTGCTCACGCAGTTGGAGGTCAATCTTGACGTGCGCCTGCCCGTCGGCCGTTGCACGCTGGCGGAAAAACAGCACATCCTGCTGGCGCGGGCGTTGTCCCACCGCTGCCGTTTCCTGATCCTCGACGAGCCCACCGCGCCGCTCGATCTTGCCGAAAGCGAGCGGCTGTTTGCGGTGACCCGACGTTTGCAGGCGGAAGGCATCGGCGTGGTGTTTATTTCCCACCGCATCCACGAACTGGCGCAAATCTGCGATAGGTTAACGGTACTGCGCGACGGCAGGCGGGTCGGCGACGGCCCCATGGCCGGTTTGACCAGCGCGCATATCATTGAAAAAATGCTCGGCCACCCCCTGGACGCTATTTTCCCGCCGCCGCGTCCGTCCGCCGCCAGCCCGATCCTGCTGCGGGTGGAGGGACTGCACGATGAAAGCCTGCTGCGCGATATTTCCCTTTCGCTTCGCCGGGGTGAAATCCTGGGGATAGCCGGCCTGGCCGGCGCCGGTAAAACCGAGCTGTGCAAGGCATTGTTCGGCGCCTCGGCCGCCGGCGTCGCCCACGGCGAACTGAACGGTAAACCCTGGCGCCCGACGACGCCTTATGACGCGGTAAGGCGGGGGCTGGCCCTGGTGCCGGAGGAACGGCGCAAAGAGGGCATCTTTATCCACGAAAATATCCCCATGAATCTGAGCGTCTGCGCAGACGCTACGTTTACCCGCTGGGGCTGGTTCAGCGCCGGCCGGGCGCGGCGCTTCGCGCAGCAGGTGGTGGATCGCCTGGGCATTCGCGCCAGCGGACTGGATCAACAATTGCTGCGCCTGTCGGGCGGCAACCAGCAAAAAGTGGCCATCGGCAAATGGCTGCGCGGCCACGCCGAGGTGCTGATCTTCGACGAACCGACCAAAGGCGTGGATATCAAGGCCAGGCAGGATCTGTTTGTGCTGATCGACGGCCTGGCGCGCCAGGGCAAGGGCATTATCTATGCCTCGGGCGAGTTTTCCGAACTGCTGGGCCTGTGCGATCGGATTTGCGTGATGTGGGACGGCCGTATCGTGGCGCAGCTGGACGCGCGCGCCACGGATGAGGAAACCCTGTTGTTATATTCAACCGGAGGTACGCTCCCGTGAGCAACGATCTGTTCGTAAAGGCTGGCGCGCTGCCCTGGCGCCACCGTTTGTTTGAATTTTTATACCGTTGGGGGATGCTGCTGACGGTAGTGGCGCTGGTGGCGCTGTTCGGCCTGGCCTCGGATAACTTTCTCGATCCCAATAATATCGTCAATATCCTGCGCTCCATCGCCATTGTCACCGTGATCGCCATCGGCGTCTCCCTGTCGCTGGCGGTGGGTGGTTTCGACCTGTCGGTGGGGTCGACCGCGTCGCTTGCCAACGCGCTGGTGATGTCGATGTTTGTCTGGCATGGCCTGGATACCACGCAGGCGATAGTGCTGACCCTGGCCGCCTGTACGCTGGTGGGACTGTTCAACGCCTTTCTGATCGTGGTGCTGAAAATCCCCGATATGCTGGCGACCCTGGGATCGCTGTTTGTGGTGCAGGGCGTCGCGATGACCTACAGCTTCGGCGGCTCCATCACGCAAAATATGGTGCTGCCGGGGGGCGATATGGCGGAAGGCGAGATACCGGCGGTGTTTTCCACCCTGGGCCAGGTGCCGGTCATCGTGATTATCATGCTGGCGGTCACGGTGGTGGTGCAGCTCGGTTTATCCCTGACCAAGCACGGGCGCCGGATGTACGCCATCGGCGGCAATCCGGAAGCGGCGCGGCTGGCCGGCATCCGTACCGCACGTTACCGCATCCTCGCCTATGTCATCTCGTCGTGGCTTGCCGCGCTGGGCGGTATTTTACTGGCCTCGCGCATCGGGTCTTCCCAGGTAAACGCCGGAGGCGGCTACCTGATGGACGCGGTGGCCGCGGCGTATATTGGCTTTTCCCTGGCGGGGTCCGGCAAACCCAACGCCTTGGGCACGCTGGTGGGCGCGGTGATCCTGGGCGTATTGCAAAACGGCCTGGTCATGATGTCGGTACCCTACTATGCGATGGATATCATCAAGGGCCTGGTGCTGGCCGCGGCGCTGGCCATCACCTATATCCAGCGCCGCTGACGCAAGGTGGTGTTGCCGTCGCGCGCCGGGCGGACCGGCGGCATAACCCTATTAATGTAAGTGTTTCTATCAGATTCCCGCAGCATTCTATCAAAAACGGAATATTCCTCCCGACGCGGGTCGCGTAATACGTGGCCCATGCGCGACTTTGCCCCGCCGCTCCGGCCATACTTCGGTTGCCTGAATAAAAGTATAGGCAGGTCATTTTTTCAACATCACCGGAGACGAAATGCTACGTTTGTTCAAACCCGCCGCCCACCAGCCCCGCGTACCCGATCAACGGGTTGATCCCCTTTACCGCCGCCTGCGCCGGCAGCTGTTTTTAGGTATTTTTTTCGGCTACGCCGCGTATTATCTGGTGCGTAAAAATTTTGCGCTGGCGATGCCTTACCTGGTTGAGCAAGGCTATAGCCATGGCGACCTGGGCGTTGCCTTCTCAGCCATTTCCATTGCCTACGGCATATCCAAATTCGTCATGGGTTCGGTGTCGGATCGGTCCAATCCCCGGGTATTCCTGCCGGCCGGGCTGTTACTGGCCGCCGCGGTGATGCTGTTTATGGGGCTCGTGCCCTGGGCGACCTCCAGCATCGCCATTATGTTCGCGCTGCTGTTTGCCTGCGGCTGGTTCCAGGGCATGGGCTGGCCCCCGTGCGGGCGCGTCATGGTGCATTGGTGGTCCCATAAGGAGCGCGGGACCATCGTCTCGGTATGGAATTGCGCCCACAACGTGGGCGGCGGCATTCCGCCGCTGCTGCTGCTGCTGGGCATGATTTGGTTTAACGACTGGCACAGCGCCCTGTATATGCCGGCCGTGGCCGCCATCGTCGTGGCGGTGGTCGCCTACGCGCTGATGCGCGACACGCCCCAGTCCTGCGGGCTGCCGCCGATAGAGGAATACAAAAACGACTACCCGCCGGAATATGATAAACACGCCGCCGAACAGGAGCTGACCACCCGGCAGATCCTGCAAAAATATGTCTTCCCCAATAAGCTGCTGTGGTATATCGCCCTGGCCAACGTGTTTATTTACCTGCTGCGCTACGGCATTCTCGACTGGTCGCCGACCTACCTTAAGGAGGTAAAGCACTTCACGCTGGATAAATCCTCCTGGACCTATTTCTGTTATGAATATGCCGGTATTCCCGGCACGCTGCTGTGCGGCTGGATGTCCGATAAAGTTTTCAGGGGCAATCGCGGCGCCACCGGGATGTTTTTCATGGTGCTGGTCACGCTCGCAACGGTAGTGTACTGGCTTAATCCGGTGGGCAATCCCGGCGTGGATATGCTGTGCATGCTGATGATTGGCTTCCTGATTTACGGTCCGGTGATGCTGATAGGGCTGCACGCCCTGGAGCTGGCGCCGAAAAAAGCCGCCGGCACCGCCGCCGGTTTTACCGGCCTGTTCGGCTATCTTGGCGGCTCGGTGGCGGCCAGCTCCGTGGTCGGCTATACGGTGGACTATTTCGGCTGGGACGGCGGATTTATGATAATGATCGGCGGCTGCGTCCTGGCCGTGCTGTTGCTGGCGCTGACCATGTTCGGTGAAAAACAGCACCGCCGGCAGCAGGCGGCGGCGAACGCCTGACCGGCATCACTTCTGCGCGGCGTAGTCCGATGATACGCCGCGTTTTTATCCCCTGGGTGGCCCACCGCACGCCAATCATCCCCAAACACACGAAATGGCATAACATCTGCCAAAAAGTCATAACGGAAAACATTTCTTATTACGCGCGCGCTGGCTATGATGCAATGCCGGGCCGAATAGACATCCAGACATACAGGCTTCTATCTTATGCCCCGGCGCCCACGCTTATCCTATTTACCCTCATGGAGCCGTTGATGAAAAAATTATTCTCCCCGCTGCTGGCGCTGGGCCTGCTGGCAGGCCTGCCAGCCTTCGCCGCCGCGCCCGCGCCCGTGCCCGCCGCCATCGCCCAGCATAACGGTCCCATCCGCATCGCGGTCATCCGCAACCTGGGATCGGATGACAATACTACACAGTTTGTCTCGGGGGTCATCGAGGAGGGGAAAAAGCTGGGTTTTAAGGTCAGTACCTTTTTAAGCAACGGCGACGATGCCCGGTTCCAGGATTTTGTTAACCAGGCCATTACCCAGAAATACGACGGCATTATCCTGTCCCAGGGGCGGGACCCTTATTCCACCGAGCTGGTCAAACGCATCGCCGCCAGCGGTATAGCGGTGTCGGTATTCGATACGGCGGTTAACGGCGTGGTGCCGGGCGTAACCGTCACCCAGCAGGATGACGCATCCCTGACCCGGGAATCCTTCGGGCAGTTGATCAAGGACTTCAACGGCAAGGCCAATATCATTAAATTATGGGTGGCCGGCTTCCCGCCCATGGAGCGGCGCCAGGCGGCCTATAAAGCCCTGCTGCAGGACAATCCCGGCATTCATGAGCTGGAATCCCTCGGCGCGGTGTCGTCGGATGTGCAGGGCGATACCGCCAATAAGGTCGGCGCGGTGCTGGCCAAATATCCCAAAGGTAAAATCGACGCTATCTGGGGCACCTGGGACGCCTTTAGCCAGGGAGCCTATAAGGCGCTCAAGGAAAACGGCCGAACCGAAATCAAGCTGTACAGCATCGACATTTCCAACCAGGATCTGCAATTGATGCGTGAATCGGACAGCCCCTGGAAGGTCAGCGTGGCGGTGGACCCAAAGCTTATCGGCAAAATCAACCTGCGCCTGGTGGCCAATAAAATAGCCGGCGCGCCGACGCCCGCGACCTATGAATTCCGCGCCGCCGTTATCCCCCAGGCGCTGCTGGCCAGCCAGCCGGGGGCGGTGAATATGGCGTCGCTGGCGACCATTATCCCCGGCTGGGGCCGGGCGGACGACTTTGTCGCGCCCTGGTTTGCCACCCTTGAAGCCGTTCACGCCAAAAAATAAGGGCATACCGATGGCAGATAAGCAACTCCCCGTCCCGGAATACAGCCGCAATATGCGGCTGCTCAGCCATAGCGACCAAGGGGGTAGACCCGACGGCGTGCAGGTCATGGTGCACCGGGGCTACGCCTACATTGGGCATATGGTGTCGCAAGGCGTATCCATTGTGGATGTGCGCGATGTCAAGCATCCGAAACCCGCCGGTTTTATCGCCGCGCCGCCCGGTACCTGGAACGTGCATTTGCAGGCCCATGACGACCTGCTGCTGGTGATTAATGCGCGCGATTTGTTTGCCGACGCGCGTTTTGCCGATGAAAAAGTCTATTACACCCGCCAGGTCAACGATACCGTGGGCCAAGGCCCGGCGGATCGCGGCTGGAGCGCCGGTTTACGCATTTTTGATATCAGCGTTCCCGACAGGCCGCGGGAAATCAGCTTTTTATCCCTGGACGGCATCGGCATTCACCGCATCTGGTATGCGGGCGGGCGCTGGGCGTATGTGTCGGCCCTGTTGGACGGCTACAGCGATTATATTTTCCTGACCATCGATTTGGCCGATCCCGCCCGTCCCGCGGTAGCGGGAAAATACTGGCTGCCGGGCATGCACACCGCCGGCGGCGAACAGCCGGATTGGCCACAGGGCAAACGCTATGCGCTGCACCATGCCATTGTCAGCGGCGATACCGCCTACGGCAGCTGGCGCGACGGCGGCCTGACACTGCTGGATGTCAGCGATCGCACGCGGCCGGTATTGATAAGCCACCGCAACTGGAGTCCGCCGTTTGGCGGCGGCACCCATACCGCCCTGCCCCTGCCGGACCGGGATCTGCTGATCGTGCTGGACGAAGCGGTGCTGGATAACCAGGAAGACGGCGAGAAACTGATTTGGGTCTTTGATATCCGCGCGCCGGCGAACCCGGTGAGCATCGCCACCTTCCCGCAGCCAAACGAAGCGGATTACGTGCGTAAAGGCGCGCATTTCGGTCCGCATAACCTGCATGAAAACCGTCCGGGCAGTTTTATCAGCTCGACGCTGATTTTCGCCACTTACCAGAATGCCGGGATACGCGCCTATGATATCAGCGATCCCTATCATCCGCGGGAAACCGGCGCGCTGGTGCCCGCGCCGCCGGCGACGCTAATGGATAAACGCCCCGGCAGGCCGAAGGTCATACAGTCCTGCGATGTCTTTGTGGATGCCCAGGGCATTATCTACGCCACGGATTACAACGCCGGGCTGTCGATTATCGAATATTTGGGCTGAGGATAAAGTACCAGCGGGCGTTCGCGGGCTGGGTCCGCGAACGCCGCACAGCAATAGCGGGAAAAAACTCAGAAGATTAATTTGAACACGCCGGTGAGGGTTAACAGACCAACAATAAAGATAATCGCAATAATCCACAGAAAAATTTTCATTCCCTTTTCCTTCTCGTTTGGGTTGTCATCGTTTAGCGCTTAAGTCGATGAAATCGTTATATCAGTATAGAAGAAGAAAACAGGAATGCAGGCCACCCGCAAGAAAAAATACGCATCATTGCGGCGGCCCGGTCCGGCGGCTCAGCCGTTCTGCCTGATGCGGGCCAGCAGCGCGTCGACATCGGGAATATGCGCCGCCGCCAGAATCAGCGTCTTGCCCAGGCTCAGCGCCTGGCGCTGGCATTGATGGCGCATTGCTTCGTCGGTGATGGTATCCAAATCCGCGACATGGGCAAAACCGATAGTGCGCCGGATTAGCTCGGTGCCGCAATATCCCACCGCATCCGTCCAGACCTGCTGCAGGAACCGCCGCGCATAGCCGGGCTCGGCCAGCATGATATCCCGGCTTTTTTCAACAGCCAGGCCCAGGAACCCTTCGGCGAACGCCTGCCACAGCGCGCGCACGTCCCTAAGGCGCTGCTCGCGGGCGCCGGCCGCCTCGCGCAGGGCCAGCAGCCCCGGCAGGCCGCAGTAATTGAGCAGCAGGTTGCCCATGGCGGTGCCGAGATCAAACCCCATCGGGCCGTAATAGCCGAACTCGGCGTCTATTACTTTTAGCCGGCCCGCGGCGACAAAGATCGACCCGCTGTGGACATCGCCGTGCAGCAACGCCTGCGCCTGGCTGAGGAAGCGATGCTTTAAACCCGCCACCGCCGCCTTCAGCGCGCTGTCGCCCTGTATCGCCGCCACCTCGTCCGTAAGCGACGGCGGGAATGCATTGCGCTCATGGGTGATATAAGGATCGGTAAAAAACAGATCTTCGGTGATCTGGCACATCTCCGGATTGGTGAAACGGCTTACCTCCGCTTTTTTGTGCTGGGGACGCTGGTAAAAATCCGAGGTATGGAATAGCGCCTGCGCCAGATATTCGCCCAGCTGGCCGGCGGCCTGGGGATAAACAGCGCCGTTGATCAGTTCACGGCGCCAGATGCTATGGTCGGAGAGATCTTCCTGAATCATCACCGCCAGGTCCGCGTCGTGGTGCAGGATGCGCACCGTGTGCCGCGGGCAGAACGCCCCGTGGATGAGCAGGGTTTCCGCTTCGATCCTGGCGCGATCGAGCGTCAGCGGCCATGATTCGCCGACGCAGCGCACATAAGGCAGCGCCTGCTTGACGATGACCCGGCTGACGCCCTGGCTGTCCAGGATTTTAAATACCAGGTTCAGGTTGCCGTCCCCGACCTCTTCGGCGGCCACCAGGGCATCCGGTTGCTCCACGCCGGCATAATGGCGGGCATAATCCACGGCGTCGGCGGCGGTGAGGGTATGGTAAACAGACAAGGCGCACCTCATACAAAGGGAATTAAGGCCGTAAAGGCGTAAAAGCATGTAGACGTCTATACATCTTCCCGTCATGTTGGCAGAATAGCCATTAAGTTGCAATAACCTAAAAGGGACTTAACGATCGATGCAAAATCTTAACACCGCCAGCATGCGCGTGCGCGACGGCCGTTTGTGGATTCTGGACCAGCAGGCGCTGCCGCAGCGGCAAAACTGGTGCGCCACCGATACCGCGGCGGATCTTATCGATCATATCCGCACGCTCCGGGTACGCGGCGCGCCGCTGATCGGCCTGTCCGCCAGCCTGCTGCTGGCGCTGCTGGCGGAAAGCGGCATGGCGCGCCCGCAGCTGGCGCAATCCCTTGCCGCTTTAGGCGCGGCGCGGCCCACGGCGGTTAACCTGATGAATAATCTGGCGCGAATGCGTCTGGCGCTGGAGCAGGAGGCTTATGCCGCCGCCATGGCGGCGGAGGCGTTGCGCCTGGTGGAAGAGGACCGCTCGCTGTGCGCGGCCATTGCCGGCCACGGCGCGGCGCTGGTGCGCCCCGGCAGCCGCCTGCTGACCCATTGCAATACCGGCGGCCTGGCCACCGCCGGCATCGGCACCGCCCTTGGCGTGATAAGCGTGGCCGCCGCGCAGGGCAAGGTACAAAAGGTCTGGGTGGATGAAACCCGTCCGCTGCTGCAGGGCGCGCGCCTGACCGCCTGGGAGCTGGGAGAACAGGCCATACCCTATACGCTGATTTGCGACGCCATGGCCGCCGGCCTGATGGCGCGGCGGGAAGTGGACGCCGTTTGGGTCGGCGCGGACCGGATTGCCGCCAACGGCGACGTGGCCAATAAAATCGGCACTTATAGCCTGGCGGTGCTGGCGCGCTTCCACGACATCCCCTTTTATGTCGCCGCGCCTCACACTACCCACGATCCCGCGTGCCCCGACGGGGACGCCATTCCCATTGAGCAGCGGGCGGCAAGCGAGGTCACCGGGGTAGCCGGCAGCTTCGGCAGTTGCCAATGGGCGCCGCAAAACGCCGATGTCTATAATCCGGCGTTTGATGTCACTCCCGCCGCGCTTATCAGCGCCTGGGTGCTGGATACCGGCGTGGTGACGCCCGGGCAGGCGCAGGCAGGCATCTTCCGCCGCCCGCTGGCGTGCTAGCACCGGCGCGAAGCCACAGTCTACCGGAACGCCATCGCTCACGCCGGCCGGTAATCAACCGGGCGGCCATAGGGCATCCGGCGCGGGATGCCCCGACCGGATGCCGGGCATTGATGCGGCCGCTTATCTCTCCAGGCGCGGATAACGGTCGGCGATGGCATCGCCGGTAAACCTGGCCACCCATCCTTCCGGGTTGTCAAAAACCCGGATGGCGGTGAAATGCGGGGCGCTTCCCATATCAAACCAATGGGGCGTGCCGGCGGGCACCGAGATAAGATCGTTCTTCTCACACAGGATCTGCCAGATTTTTCCATGCAGATGCAGGCAAAACAAACCGGCGCCCTCGACAAAAAAGCGCACCTCGTCTTCGCCGTGGGTGTGTTCCGCCAGGAATTTTGCCCGCAGCTGCTCGCGCTCCGGATGATCGGCGCGCATGCTGATCACATCCCAGCTCTGATAGCCTTTCTCCGCCACCAGCCGGTCGATGGCCGGCTGATAGGCGGCGATCACCGCCGCCGGAGCCGGATCCCGCTCCAGTTCACGGTCAGCCTGCCAGCGCTCAAAACGAACGCCGATGTCGTTAAGCTGCCGGCGGATGGCCTCGGCGTCGCGGCTTTGCCACACCGGCTGGTCGGCATGGGTATCGCTGAAAATCGTTAACGCGCTCATTGGGCGATCTCCTGTAAGTCAATCTGGTCAAACCGGTTAACCTGGGGGTAATGCTGCTGCGGATCCGCCTCGTCGCGCACCAGCTGGCACACCCGCCAGCCCGCCGCGCGCGCCGCCGCCAGCTCTTGCCCGATATCGGACAGGAACAGCAGCTCGCCGGGCGGCAGCCGCAGCTCGCGGGAAATGGCGCGATAGGACGCCGTCTCCCGTTTGGCGCCGATGCGGGTATCAAAATAGCCATCGAACAGCGGGCGCAGGTCCCCGGCCTCGCTGTGGCCGAACAGTAATTGCTGGGCCTCCACCGAACCGGAGGAGTACACATACAGCCCCAGCCCCTGCCGCCGCCATTCGGCCAGTCTGGGCGCCACATCGGGATAAAGGTGGCCGAGAAAATCGCCCTCCTGGTAGCCCTCGCGCCAGATCATGCCCTGTAGGGTTTTCAAGGCGGTGGACTTGCGGTCTTCATCCATAAAACCGAACAGCGTGGCGATAAGCGCCTCGGTATCGGCCTCGGGCCGGTTGATTTCCCGCCGTAATGCCGCCAATGCCCGCGCCACGTCTTTCCCGGCGGCATGCCGGCGCACATAGCCCGCCAGCCGTTCGCGCGCGTAGGGAAACAGCACCTGATGGACAAAACGGATATCGCTGGTGGTGCCTTCGATATCGGTGACGATGGCCCTGATCATTTTGCCTCCAGCTGGCGGCGCAGCAGCTCGCACTGGAACAAGAACTCCAGCCCTTCCAGATGGCGCCGCGCCTCGAAGACATCGCGCCCCCAGCAGTAGAGGCCGTGGCCGCGCACCAGAAAGCCGTGGCGCAACGGGGTAGCCTCGTGATGGGCCGCCACCCGGGCCGCCAGCGCCGGGATATCCTGATCGTTATCGAAAATCGGCACGGCCACCTGTTCCAGGTGGCTGGCGACGCCGTCGAGGGATTTTTGCATCTCGTAGCCCGTCAGCAGCAGCGCCTGGCCGGCCTCAAGGCGCGACAGCACGGTGGCATTCACCGAATGGGTATGCAAAATGGCCCCGGCCGCCGGAAAACAACGGTACACCAGGGTGTGCAACCCGGTCTCGGCGGAGGGTATGCGCGCGTCCAGCACCTGGTTGGTGGTGATATCCACCGGCAGGAAATCCTGCGCGCGCAGCCGTCCCTTATCCTTGCCGGATTCGCTGATAAGGCACAGCCCCGCCTGCGCGCGCACCGACATATTGCCGCCGGTAGCCGGGCTCCATCCTTTGGCGCCGATCCAATGGCACGCGTCCACCAATGCGGCCAACTGCTGATTCTCTGCCATACCTGTCCGTTCTCCTGCCGCGGGCGATAAGGGTCAACGTGATTTTTAGCCGTTTAACCATCCGCATGTCTTGATAGCTAAATAGTAACATCGGGGTAATGCAACGGCAACATGGCGTGAGCAGACTCTTTCCCCAGGGTATACAACAAGGACTACCGGGGAAAGTCAGGTTCATCCCTTTGTCTGTTGATGGTGAAATCCGCCACCACCGACCAATCCCGCGCCCCATGGCCTGCGGCCACGGCATCGCCCATCTGCCGATGAATGGCGGTAAGCATGGGGAGTTGCCGCCCCAGCTGTTCGGCCGCCTCCCGGGCCAGGCGCAAATCTTTAAGTCCGAGTGAAGCCTTGAAGCCGGGCTCGTAACGTTCTTGCGCGATATTGGCCGCGTACAGCTGGTAGGAACGGCTGCCAAACAGGGTGCCGAGGATCAGCTCGAAAAAGCGATCGCGCGCCAGGCCGTTAGCCTCGGTGAGCACCACCGCCTCCGCCATCGCCTCAATCGCCATGGTGATCATCATATTGCAGGCAATCTTGGCGGCATGCGCGGTGGGCGGCTGTTCGCCCATGTCCCAGACGCGCTTGCCGATAACCGCCAACAGCGGGCGAACGGCGTCGATTGCCGCCGCGGCGCCGGCGACCAGGATATTGAGCTCGCCTTTGGCGGCGACGTCCGGGCGACCCAATACCGGCGCGGCCACATAGGCAATCCCCGCCTGCTGATGATACGTCACCAACTCCTGCGCAAACGCCACCGAAATAGTCGACGCCACCACGTGCACCAGCCCGGGTCTTGCATGCGCAAACGCATTTGTATCCACCAGCACGCTGCGAATGGCGTCATCGTCGGACAGCATCGTCAGCACCACCTCTGATTGCAATACCTCAACCGGCGTCGCCATGATGTCCACCCCTTCGAGATGGCTGCCTGAGCGATTCCAGGCTGTTACCCTATGGCCGGCCGCAACCAGTTTCAATGCTATCGCGCTCCCCATTGCGCCTAATCCGATTAATCCAATGTCCATTGTTGTTCCCCTGTATCAGTGGTTTGGCGCAGCGACGGCGGCATTGAGGAAATCGGCCGTCGGCGGACTGGCGGCGGCGAAGGCCGGGGCCTCTGCCGTCACATAAGAATGGGTAAATCCACCAGTGAGGGCAGCCGCAAGCGCCCTGGGCTCCCATGCCGTACTGCCGCGCGTCGCTGGCCGGCGGTTCAACCCGCAGCGTGCAACGGCATAATTTTTCTAATCGGTAACCAAGGCGCGGTCCTGCCGGCTGCCGGCGGGAAATCCATGCCGGGAGGCGCGGGAGGCGACGGCAAGGCCTGCCAGTAAAAGGGCCAGCAGAACCCAGGGGAATGACCGTACGCCCCCATGGTCAAGCAGCAGTCCGCCGAAAAGCCCGCCAAGGGCAATGGCGCTGTTCCAAACCACGACATTCATTGACAGCGCAACGTCCGCGCCCGCCCCGGCCGCGTCGGCCAGCGCGGTCTGGAGCAGTGTGGCGGCGCCGCCGAACGTCAGTCCCCAAACGGCGACACCGGCATAGATCATCAGGGGTGAGGCGGCATTAAGGCCAAAGAGGAGTGATATCAGCGCAAACACGGATAACGAGATCAGCACCGCCCGGCGCAGATGTTGTTCGACAACGCGTCCCGTAATGGAGATGCCCCCGAGCGCGGCCAGGCCGAAAGCCAGCAATACCCGATCGACGCTGCCGGCCAGACCGGCCGGACCGATAAACGGGGCAACGTACGTATACAGTATGTTATGAGCCAGCATCCAGAGTAATACCACCGCCAGTACGGGTCTTACGCCCGGCGTGAAAAGGACTTTTTTCAGCTGCATCCGTTGCGGATCCGACTGTCCCGGATAGTTCGGCACGGCGGCAAGAACCCAAACGATGAGGATGACGGACAGTCCGGACATCACAGCGAAAGTCAGGCGCCAGCCCAGCACACTCCCCAGCCAGGTACCCAGCGGCACGCCAAGGGAAAGCGCAATAGGGGTTCCCACCATCGCCAGGGCCATTGCCCGGCCCTGTAATGCCGGCTGTACCATCCGGCGGGCGTAGCCGGCCAGCAGGCTCCAGGCGAGACCGGCGCAAGCCCCCGCCAGAAAGCGCGCCGCCAGCGTAAGCATCATGCTGGACGACATCGCCGTCAGCGTATTGAACGCCAGAAAACCGGCGATCGTTACCAGCAACACGTGCCGGCGAGGCCATGTGCGTGTCGCGAGCGTCAATGGAATGGCCGCAATCAGTGAACCGGCGGCATATACGGTCACCATTTGGCCCGCCAGCGACATCGAGATCCCCAGGCCGGCGCTGATTTCGGGTAATAAGCCAGCGGGAACGGTTTCGGTCATAATGCATATAAACCCCGTCATGGCGAGGGCCAGCAGCGCGAGTACCGGCAGGCTTTCATTTTGCTGCCGGTAGTCTTGGCGCCGGGAGGGAGAATGCTGAGATTTCATCGCGTATACTCTTGGGCTTATTTATATATCGATTAGTACAAATATCGTGAAACGAATAGGTTGTCAAACAATTATGTATCAATTAGTATAAAATTATTGAAGCAGGAGAGAGATCATGCGAACCGGACGACCCAGACAGTTTGATCGCGACGAAGCCGTGCGCCAGGCAATGCATCTGTTCTGGGAATATGGTTATGAATCAACGTCATTGACGCAACTGAAAGCGGCTATCGGCCGCGGCATCACCGCACCCAGTTTTTATGCCGCCTTTGGTTCAAAAGAAGGGCTTTTTCGTGAAGCGGTGGCCTGTTACCTGGCCACGCACGGGCGCGTCACCGAGCCGCTTTGGGATCCGGCACTGCCGCCTCGCCAGGCCATTGAGCGGGCGTTGTCGGATTCCGCCCGCATGCAGTGCGAACCCGGGCATCCCAAAGGGTGCATGGTGGCGCTCGGCGTCATGTCTGCCGGCTCCCCCGAGTACAACCCGGTGCTCAAACCGCTTGCCGATTCCCGCAACCGCACACGCACCGGATTGAGAAACTGTGTTAACAGAGCTATCAGCTCAGGAGAACTGCGGGGAGAGACCGGTACGCAGGCCCTGGTGGTTATTTTTGACAGCTTCCTGCTGGGGATATCCACGCTGGCGCGCGACGGCATACCCCTGAGCGATATCGAAGGGGCGATTGCCCAGATTATGACCTTGTGGGATGCGGCGTCCGCCAGTTAGCCCAAGAGGTTTCAGGCGGCTCTCCGCGCAGCCAGCACGGCTGGCCGCCTTGCGCCGGCAGGCGCCCCTGCCGTAAGGGGACTATACCTCGATCTCGGCCTCGTCGCCTTTTTCCTGCAGCCAGTTGCGCCGGTCTTCCGAGCGTTTTTTCGCCAGCAGCATATCCATCATCGCCAGCGTCTGCTGCATATCCTCGTCGTTGATGGTGAGCTGCACCAGGCGGCGGGTGTTGGGATCGAGCGTGGTCTCGCGCAGCTGCAGCGGGTTCATTTCCCCCAGCCCTTTAAAGCGCTGCACGTTCGGGGTGCCTTTTTTGCGTTTCAGTTGCTCGAGCACGCCGGCTTTTTCGCCTTCGTCCAGGGCATAAAACACTTCCTTGCCCAGATCGATACGGTACAACGGCGGCATGGCGACATACACATGGCCTTCCTTCACCACCGCGCGGAAATGGCGCACAAACAGCGCGCACAGCAGGGTGGCGATATGCAGGCCGTCGGAGTCGGCGTCGGCCAGGATGCAAATCTTACCGTAGCGCAGCTGGCTTAAATCATCGCTATCCGGATCAATGCCGATCGCCACCGAAATATCATGCACTTCCTGCGACGCCAGCACTTCATCCGAGGAGACTTCCCAGGTGTTGAGGATCTTGCCCTTCAGCGGCATGATCGCCTGGTATTCCCGATCGCGCGCCTGCTTGGCCGACCCGCCGGCGGAGTCCCCTTCCACCAGGAACAGCTCGGTGCGCGCCAGATCCTGCGCGGTGCAATCCGCCAGTTTCCCCGGCAGCGCCGGGCCGCTGGTCAACTTCTTGCGCACCACTTTTTTCGAGGCGCGCAAACGCCGCTGGGCGCTGGCCACCGCCAGTTCCGCCAGCTGTTCGGCTACCTGGGTATTTTGATTCAGCCACAGGCTGAAGGCATCCTTCACCACGCCGGAGACAAACGCGGCGCACTGGCGGGAAGACAAACGCTCCTTGGTCTGGCCGGCAAACTGCGGATCCTGCATTTTCACCGACAGCACATAGGCGCAGCGCTCCCAGATATCTTCCGCCGACAGCTTAACGCCGCGCGGCAGGATATTGCGGTATTCGCAAAACTCGCGCATGGCGTCCAGGAGGCCCTGGCGCAGCCCGTTGACATGGGTGCCGCCCTGGGGGGTGGGGATCAGGTTAACATAGCTTTCGGTCAGCAGCTCGCCGCCCTCGGGCAGCCAGAGCAGGGCCCAGTCGACGGTTTCGGTATCGCTGGCAAAGGCGCCGGTAAACGGCGCCTCGGGCAGGGTAATCAGCCCGTTGATCGCCTGGTTAAGGTAGTCGGTCAGGCCGGAGGCGTAGCACCAGCGGTGCTCCGTGTTATTAACCTGATCGGTAAAGACTATTTCCACGCCGGGACAAAGCACCGCCTTCGCTTTGAGCAAATGGGCCAGCCGGGAGGCTGAAAAACGCGGGCTGTCGAAGAACTGCGGATCGGGCCAGAAATGCACGCTGGTGCCGGTGTTGCGTTTGCCGCAGGTGCCGATGATCGACAGATCCTCGACCTTATCGCCGTTTTCGAACGCGATGGCGTAGATGTTGCCGTCGCGGCGCACCGTCACATCCACCCGGGTAGACAGGGCATTGACCACTGAAATACCCACACCGTGCAGGCCGCCGGAGAACTGGTAGCTTTTGTTGGAGAATTTACCGCCCGCATGCAGGCGGCACATAATCAGCTCGACCGCCGGCACCCCCTCCTCGGTATGGATATCCACCGGCATGCCGCGGCCGTCGTCGGTCACTTCCAGGGATTGATCGGCATATAACACCACGTCGATACGCCGGGCATGGCCCGCCAGCGCTTCGTCGACGCTATTGTCGATGACCTCCTGGCCCAGATGGTTGGGCCGGGTGGTGTCCGTGTACATGCCGGGACGACGACGTACCGGCTCCAGTCCGCTTAATACTTCTATCGCATCGGCGTTATAGCTTGATTGAGTCATGGCTTAAAGTATATTTCGTGACAAATTGTTGGAGAGCCTACCGCAAAGGACACCCCCTCGGGAAGCGTTATTCGCGCGGCTCAAACGGCGGCGATTCAGACTTTATTCAGCCCCAGGAAATCAATTATGGGAGAGAAAAAATGCTCGAACCCGACAAAGGCGTGATTCCCGCCCGATTCCACGGTCTGGCGGCAGTGGGTGTAATACTCCTGCGCCTGCCGGTAATCAAGGATCTCGTCGCCTGTTTGCTGCAGCAACCAGATAAGGTCCGGCGATTCCAGCCTGTCGACATGCATCAGCTTCAGGTCGTAGACATGGCGAGACTCTAGCACATAATGTTGGCCGGTGTAGGGATTCTCATTCTTGCCCAGGAACTCCGCCAGCAGCTCGAACGGCCGCACCGCGGGGTTAACCACCACGGCGGGCAGCATAAAGGATTGGGACAGCCAGGTGGCATAATAACCGCCCAGGGACGACCCGACAATGCCCAGCGGTTCGCCGGCCCGGTCAAGGACCAGCGACTCGATCATGTCGGCCGCGTCGGCGGGATAGACCGGCAACTGCGGGACGATCATCTCGATATCGGGATGATGCCGGGCGAGCCAGGCCTTGAAAGACGTGGCCTTGGCCGAGGCGGGGGAACTGTTGAAACCATGAAGATAAAGCAGGACCGCCATCAATAGCCTTCCGAATCCGTGTCGGGCAGATACTCGTCGCCGGATAACCGATGGACCTCGGTCGACAACGTGCCGTCAGGATGCAAATCGAGATAACGCCAGCCGGGCCCGACGGAATCGATAGTAAAATTGGTGCAGTGCGGTTTGAACTGCACGCAGGTGGACGGCGAGGCCAAAACGCGCCGGCCCTGCCAGTCGACATCCAGTTCCTGGTGTATATGGCCGCACAGCAGCGTGGTTACCCTGGGAAACCTGGCCAGCGTCGCCGCCAGCATATGCGCGTTGCGCAGGCTATGCTGGTCAAGCCAGATGCAGCCGGACGCGAACGGATGGTGATGCAGCAGCAGCAGCGTATAGCGCTCGGGCTGCGAGTCCAGGGCCTTTTCCAGCCATTCAAGCTGATAATCGCTCAGTTCGCCGTGCGGTACGCCGAACACCTGGCTGTCAAGCAGCACCAGTTGCCATTGATCGCCGAGCAGCACATGTTTCGACGGCGATATTCCGCCGTCCGCCAAGGCCTTGACCATTGCCGGCTGGTAATCATGATTGCCTGGTAACCAGACGCAGGGCGCGGGCAACCGCGTAATGCCCCTGGCGAAGTGCTGGTAGGCCTCAAGGGAATGGTCCTGGGCCAAATCACCTGTCGCGACCACCAAATCGTAATGATGACGTTCAGCTTCAACCGCGTCCAATACCGCGCAATAGCTACGGTAGGTATTCACCCCGAGCAGCGCCTCATCCTCACCGGCAAACAAATGAGTGTCTGTGATCTGTAAAATCCTGATAATGGCCCCATTCGCCACAGGAAGTGTCAACAGGCTTTCCAAAGGGTATCCTTGGTTATTGAAATCTGCCTAACAAACGGGAACCGCCATCGCCCCATACGCTAAACAATAGCGTAGCCAATCCGCAAGGAATTGGTTGATTTGATGTTTTTCGTCACGTTGGTGTAACTTTTTATTAGGGTAATCATACCTTGCCTTGAAACGATAGATCTGCTGACTGGAACACACTTCCGCAACCATGGCGTCCCGGTACAGCCGCACGCTCATGGACGGCAGGCTCCAGTAGCTGACCAGCGGTTCGGTCTGGAGTATCTGCACCAGGGTGGTGTAACGCGTCGCCTCCAGTATGGTCAGGCGATAGCTGGCGCCGTTGACCTGATAGGTTATGGCGTCCCCCACCTCGTTGGTGCGCGGCAACAGCCGGCGCAGCTGGGCGAAATTGGTCTCGCACAGGCGCATCATTTCAGGAAAATCAGGGGTGTAGCGCTTGATCATTAATCGGCCCACTCTTTTCGTAAGGATTCATGGTGTAGTGCCAGCCATTGCAGGGCAATGACGGAGGCCGCGTTATCGATAATCCCTTCCTCAACCCAACGGTAAGCCTGCTCCCGGCTGACCACGTGAAGACGGATATCTTCGTTTTCTTCCACCAATCCGTGGATACCTTCGGCCAGCTGCGCGTCCACCTCGCCGGCCATAATCGTCAAGCGTTCGCTGGTGCCGCCCGGACTTGCCAGATAGCTTAGCAGCAGTTTGCAACGGCCGATGTCCAGCCCCGCCTCCTCAATGGACTCCCGCCGCGCCACCTGTTCGTGCGATTCGCCAGGCTCGATCATACCGGCTACCAGCTCCAACAGCCAGGGGGTCGGACTGCTATCATAAGAGGCAATACGAATTTGTTCCAACAATACAACTTCATCTCGCACCGGATCATAGGGTAACAATACCACGGCATGTCCGCGCTCTAAAATTTCCCGCCGCACCTCGCCGCTCATCTCGCCGTTAAACAGGCGATGGCGGAACCGATACAACTCCAGGGAAAAAAATCCACGGTAAAGCGTTTCGCGTGCAATAATTTCTACATCATTTTTACCAAATGTTACCGGTGAGGGTGTGGACGAAACCATGGAAACGACTCCTTTTGGGATGATTTGTCAGTAGCGACGGCGTCAGGCAATCACTTTTCTCGCTAATTAGGTGGATTGTGATAAATTTTATCCCACAGATTCAAGATGGCACATTAAGCCACCACCTACTTCTGGCGGACTCTGGTAGAATCGTGCACTATTTCATGGCTCATTATCGCCAGCGCTACCATAGCAATTTTGCTGTATCAAAAGGAATGCAAATGAAGAAACTGCTCCCCCTTCTTATCGGACTCGGCCTCGGCGGCTTCAGTGCGTTAAGTCAGGCAGAAAATCTGCTACAGGTATATCAGCAGGCGCGGTTGTCCAACCCGGATCTGCGGCAATCCGCGGCCGATCGCGACGCGGCATTTGAAAAAATCAACGAAGCGCGCAGTCCGTTGTTGCCACAGCTCGGGCTGGGGGCGGATTATACGTATAGTCAAGGCGCCCGTGATAGCAAAGACATCAATTCCGGCGTTGCCAGCGGGTCGCTGCAGCTGACCCAGACCATCTTCGATATGTCGAAATGGCGCGCGCTGACCATTCAGGAAAAAACCGCCGGCGTCCAGGACGTCTCTTACCAGGCCGCCCAGCAGACCTTAATCCTGAATACCGCCACCGCCTATTTTAACGTATTAAGCGCCATTGACGCGCTGTCTTATACCGAGGCGCAGAAACAGTCGATTTACCGCGAACTGGATCAAACCACCCAGCGTTTTAACGTCGGCCTGGTGGCGATTACCGATGTGCAGAACGCCCGCGCCCAGTATGACCAGGTGCTGGCCGACGAGGTCACCGCCCGCAACACGCTGGACAACGCGCTGGAAAGCCTGCGCCAGATAAGCGGCAACTTTTATCCGCAGCTGGCCTCGCTTAACGTGCAGCGCTTCAAGGCTGAACGTCCCCAGCCCATCGCCGGCCTGCTGAAACAGGCGGAAACACGTAACCTGAACCTGTTAAGCGCCCGCCTGTCGCAGGATGTGGCGCGCGAGAATATCCGTTATTACGAAACCGGCCATTACCCGACCCTGAGCCTGAATGCCGAGTCGTCGGTGACCAATACCGATTATAACGGATCCAGGACAAATAATGATCCGACTTACGCAAACCGGCGTGTCGGCCAGAACTCTATCGGCCTGAGCCTGAACGTGCCGATTTACTCCGGCGGTTCGGTGACCTCGCAGGTAAAACAGGCGCAGTACAGTTTCGTCAGCGCCAGCGAACAGTTGGAAAGCGCGCATCGCAGCGCGGTGCAGACCGTACGTTCTTCCTTTAATAATATTTCCGCCTCCGTCAGCTCCATCGACGCTTATGAACAGGCGGTCATTTCGGCGCAAAGCTCCCTGGACGCGTCCGAAGCTGGTTATGAAGTGGGCACCCGCACCATCGTCGACGTGCTGGACGCCACCACCACGCTCTATAACGCCAAGCGGCAGCTGTCGGATGCGCGTTATACCTATGTCATCAATCAGCTGAACCTGAAACAGGCCCTCGGCACCCTGAATGAAGGCGATATCCAGGCGCTTAACGCTTCCCTCGGCCAGCAGATTGCCACCAGTCCCGAACAGGTGGCGCCGGAAAATCCGTCCCAGGTCGCCAAGGCCGAAGGCGTCAGCCCGAGCCAGACTGCCAACGCGCCGCGCGCCAACCAAAGCCAGGAGCAGGCGACACGCCCCCAGGCCGCGACGGTCAGCGCCACCGCGCCGGTTAATTCCAGCTCCGCCACCGGCCGCAATCCCTTCAGGCATTAAGCGTTTTCCAGGCGGGCAGCCCGCCCGCCTGGCCCCTCCGGCGACATCCCGCCTTTCCGCCGCGATCCCACCTTTATGTATAACTATGTAAAGATGTTTCCGCAGTCGCCGCCGATGCTTCTTATTTAGGCATTTTTACCCTATTCTTAGAGCGTATCTCCGGGAATGTTAAATCGTTAATAAAGCAGGAAAATAATGAAACGGACAAAAGACATTAACCACGCCAGTTTCCGCAAGCAATGGCGTGCCTGCCGCATGGCGCCGGTCGCGCTGGCGGTCGGCGCGGTGTTTATGCTGGCCGGCTGCGAGAAAAGCGACGAGAACGTGTCGCTGTATCAAAACAGCGATGACTGTACCCGCGCCAATCCGTCCATGAGCGAGCAGTGCACCACCGCGTTTAACAACGCGCAGAAAGAGGCGGTGAAAACCGCGCCCAAATACGCCTCGCGCGAAGACTGCGTCGCCGAATTCGGCGAAGGGCAATGTACCCAGGCCCCCGCCCAGGCCGGCGTGGCCGCCGAATCGCAGCAAAGCGGCAGTTTCTGGATGCCCCTGATGGCCGGCTATATGATGGGCCGCATGATGGGCGGCGGCGGTTATGCGCAGCAGCCGCTGTTCACGTCGCGCGCGCCCAACAGCCCGGCGAACGGCAAGTTTGTCGACGCCACCGGCCGTAACTACGGCCCCGCCACTACCGGGCGCAGCATGAATGTGCCGAAAACCGCCATGGCGCCCAAGACGCCGACCACCAATACCGTCACGCGCGGCGGCTTCGGCGAAACGGTGGCGAAACAGAACGCCACCATGCAGCGCAGCAGCAGCACCGCGCCACGTCGCAGCAGCACCGCGCCACGTCGCAGCATGAGCATTGGCGGCTAAGCGGGACATGAAACGAGTTACCCTGAACGAACGCCCGGACTGGCGCGAAAAAGCCGCCGAATATGGTTTTGAGTTCCATACCATGTACGGCGAGCCCTACTGGTGCGAGGATGCGTATTACCAATTTACGCTGGCGCAGATAGAAACGCTGGAGGATGTGACCGCCGAGCTGCATCAGATGTGCCTGAAAGTCGTGGCGAAAGTGGTGGACAGCGACGCGCTGCTGGCCAAATTCCGCATCCCCAAGCATACCTGGCAATTTGTGCGCAACGCCTGGCATACCCAACAGCCCTCGCTCTACTCCCGTCTGGATTTAGTCTATGACGGCCGGCAGCCGCCAAAACTGCTGGAAAATAACGCCGATACCCCCTCGTCCCTGTATGAAGCCGCTTTTTTCCAGTGGATTTGGCTTGAGGATCAGATCAAGTCCGGCCAGCTGCCGGCCGGGGCCGACCAATATAACAGCCTGCAGGAAAAGCTGATCGAACGCTTCCGGGAGCTCAAGGAGCAGCATGGTTTCAGCTTGCTGCATTTTGCCTGCTGCCAGGATACCACCGAGGATCGCGGCACGGTGCAGTACCTGCAGGACTGCGCGCTGGAGGCGGAATTACCCAATGATTTTCTGTTTATCGAGGAAATCGGCCTGGGCGAAAGAGGCCAGTTTACCGACACTGAAAACCGGGTGATCGGCAATATGTTTAAGTTCTATCCGTGGGAATTCATGCTGCGGGAGATTTTCTCCACCAAGCTTGAGGACGCGGGGGTGCGCTGGCTGGAACCGGCTTGGAAAAGCATTATCTCCAACAAGGCGCTGCTGCCGATGTTATGGGAAATGTTCCCGGGGCATCCCAACCTGCTGCCGGCCTATTTTGCCGAAGACAACCCGCCGCCGATGGATCACTATGTGGTGAAGCCGCTGTTTTCCCGCGAAGGCGCCAATATCCGCATCGTCGAAAACGGCAAGGAAACCGCCCGCGTGGACGGGCCTTATGGCGAAGAAGGCACCATCGTGCAGCAGTTTTGCCCGTTGCCGCGCTTCGGCGACAGCTATACCGTTATCGGCAGCTGGCTGGTGAACGACAGGCCTTGCGGCATCGGCATCCGGGAAGATAAAGAACTGATCACCCAGGATCTGTCGCGCTTTTACCCGCATATTATCCTCGACTGAGCGCCCCAAAGCATACGCAGCGGTAGCGCCGCTGCGTAACAGCGTTTAACCCACCTGCACCGACAGCATGCTTAACGACGCCATCTCAATGCCGTCCACCGGTATGGAAATCGCCTCTTCGCCATCCCAGGCGCCCAGTATATACAGCAGCGGCAGGTAATGATCGGGCGAGGGGTTGGACAGCGCCGCGCCGTCATGAGCCATAAAATCCACCAGCGGATGGACGCCCTGGCCGCGCCAGCCGATATTGTCGCGCACAAACTGGTTAAAGGATAACGCCCAGGGATAGGGCGGCGCCTCGCCGTGCCATTGGATCATGCGCAGGTTATGCACCACGTTGCCGCTGGCGACCATCATCACGCCCTGGTCGCGCAGCGCCGCCAGTTTTCGTCCCAGCTGGAAATGATATTCCGGCGGCTGGGTACCGTCGATACTGAGCTGTACCATGGGGATATCCGCGTCCGGATACATTTTTTTCACCACCCCCCAGGAACCGTGATCAAAACCCCATTCGGTCAGATCGGCGCTGACGGCCACCGGCAGCAGCAGTTCCTGGATGGTGGCGGCAAGGGCGGGCGAGCCCGGCGCCGGATAACGGATATCAAACAACGCCTGGGGAAAACCGCCGAAATCATGGAGGGTGCGCGGGTTTTCCATCGCGGTCACCGCGGTGCCGCGGGTAAACCAATGGGCGGATATCGCCAGGATGGCGCGGGGACGCGGCAAGGTCCGGCCGAGGCGTTGCCAGGTTTGGGTATATTGATTATCTTCCAGCACGTTCATCGGACTGCCGTGGCCGAGAAACAGCGCGGGCATACGGGGTTCGCTCATGGGTCATTCCTTCTGTATCATCTTATCGCGCCTGGCGCCTTATGCTGATTAACTTACGCCTTGCGGCCGGAAAATAAACCCGGATAAGCATGATCATCTTATTCAATATATTTGAATAAACCTAAACGTCCGCGTGGCTCGTCCCCGCGCGCCAGGGACGATGATGCCGCGGCGCAAAGCCGGGCGGCGGCTTTTCACTTAATCCCCAGCCGCTTCGCCAGCCGGTGCAAATTGCCGGGATTGACCGCCAGCCTGCGCGCGCAGGCCGACCAGTTATCGCCGCAGCCGGCCAGCGTCATGCGGATTAAGCGACGCTGGTAATCGTCGGTGCCGTCGCGCAGGGTAGCGGAAGCGATAGGGTCATGCGGCGGCGCGACGTGCGTTAATGGGGGCGAGGCCCCATCCAGGGCAAAATTCTCCGGCCGCAATACCACCTCGGCGTTGCCCTGCCCCGCCCGCGCCAGCACCGTGGCGCGATAAATGGCATGCTCCAGCTCGCGCACATTGCCCGGCCAGCCGTTTTCCGCCAGCAACGCCAGGGTGGCCGGCGCCAGCGCCACGCGCTGCAGTCCCAGCCGGATGCGGCTGCGTTCGCAAAAAAAACCGGCCAGCAGGGCAATATCCCGCCCGCGCTCGCGCAGCGGCGGCACATGGACGGGAAACACGCTTAAGCGGTGAAACAGATCGGCGCGAAACTGCCCGGCCAGCACCGCCTCCTTCAGCACGCGATTGGTGGCGGCCAGGACGCGCACATTGACCCGCAGGCTTTGATCGTCGCCGACGCGCTGTAAATCGCCGTACTGCAATACCCGCAGCAGTTTTGCCTGCAATGTCAGCGACAGCTCGCCGATTTCATCCAGGAACAACGTGCCGTTATCCGCCAGTTCAAATTTACCGATACGATGATGAATGGCGCCGGTAAAGGCGCCTTTGACATGGCCGAACAATTCGCTTTCCGCCACCGATTCCGGCAGGGCCGCGCAGTTAAGGTACACCAGCGGATTGGCCGCCCGTGGCGATTGCAGATGTATAGCGCGCGCCACCAGCTCCTTGCCGACGCCGGTTTCACCGGTGATCAGCACGTTCAGATCCGAATTGGCCACGATGCCGATTTCCTTTTTCAGCTGCGCCATGACCCCGGACAAGCCGATCATTTCGTCGGCGCCCTCGGTTTGCGGCCGGCCGACGGCGCTTATCGGCGCAATGGCCTGTTTTTCCAATTGCTCCACCAGCAGCGCGTTGCTGAGCGCGACCGAGAACAGCGCCCCCACCAGACGCAGTTCCTCATCGCTGAAATGATCGAGCTGATGCGCATCCATATCGTCAATGGTCAGGGCGCCGACCAGGTTCTGGTGGGTAAACAGCGGCAGGCCGATACAGGCATGCACCTTCAATTGCTCATGGCCCGGGATCAGCCCGTCGTAAGGATCGGGCAACAGGCTGTCCGCCGGAAAACGCACCACATCGCCGGCACGGGCGATGGCCTCCAGACGGGGATGCTCGGACAGCCGGAAACGGCGCCCCAGCACGTCGGGCGACAGACCGGCGATCGCCAGCGGCCGGAACAGCTGCTGTTCATAGCTGAGCAGCGCGCAGGCGTCGCACGCGAGCAACCGGCGCAGGCTGTTGATCAACTGCTGGAAACGGTCCCTGCCGGAGATGCCCGATTGCAGCTCAATGGCAATCCGGCTCAGGGTTTGCATGGATAACGCCATAAGGATAAGCACCTGAAAGGTAAAAAGCGGCGACAAGCCACAGCGTCATTACGCCGCGCAGGGCGGATGCGGCCCGGAGCGCCGACTATCTCATTGTGACAATAGCTGTGTCAAAAAAACATATTTCCAATTTCGTCATTTTGACAAATAAATAATTTAAATTCTTTAATTTCAATGAATTAATTATTGGCATGGGTTATGCAGCACTGATGCCATCCAGCGGTTTTCAGTGGCAATTTACCATGAGGTTTTATCATGACGGTACAGGTCAAAAACACTATTCATTGGGTGGGACAACGGGATTGGGAAGTACGCGATTTCCACGGCACCGAGTATAAAACCCTTAAAGGCAGCAGCTATAACAGCTATCTGATCCGTGAAGAAAAAACGGTATTGATTGATACCGTGGACTATAAGTTCAGCCGTGATTTCCTGCAAAACCTCGAGGCGGAAATCGATCTCGCCACCATAGATTATATTATCATCAACCACGCCGAGGAGGATCACGCGGGGGCCCTCACCGCGCTGATGGCGCGTATCCCGCATACGCCGATTTATTGCACCACCAACGCCATTGACTCCATTAACGGCCACCACCATCACCCGGAATGGAACTTTCGCACGGTTAAAACCGGCGACAGCCTGGATATCGGCAACGGCAAGCAGCTGATCTTTATCGAGACGCCGATGCTGCACTGGCCCGACAGCATGATGACCTATCTCAGCGGCGATGCGGTGCTGTTCAGCAACGACGCTTTCGGCCAGCATTATTGCGACGAGCATCTGTTTAACGACGAAGTGGACCAGAATGAACTGTTTGAGCAATGCCAGCGTTACTACGCCAATATCCTGACGCCGTTCAGCCGGCTGGTCACCGCCAAGATCAATGAAATCCTGGGCTTTAACCTGCCCCTGTCGATGATCGCCACGTCCCATGGCGTGGTGTGGCGCGACAATCCGACGCAGATCGTCGCTAAATATCTGCAGTGGGCCGACAGCTACCAGGAGGACCGTATTACCTTGTTTTACGACACCATGTCGAACAACACCCGCATGATGGCGGATGCCATTGCCCAAGGGATTACTGAAACCGATCCCGGCGTGGCGGTAAAAATCTTTAACGTCGCCCGCCATGATAAAAACGAAATCCTGACCCAGGTTTTCCGCTCCAAAGGGGTGTTGGCCGGCTCCTCCACGATGAATAACGTCATGATGCCCAAGGTAGCGGCGCTGCTCGAAGAACTGGCGGGACTGCGCTTTCGCGATAAAAAGGCCTCGGCCTTCGGCAGCTACGGCTGGAACGGCGGCGCGGTGGACCGGGTGCAGACGCGGCTGATGGACGCCGGGTTCGAAACCTCCCTGCCCCTGAAGACTAAATGGCGACCGGACGGCGCGGCATTGAACCTCTGCCGCGAGCACGGCAGGGAAATTGCCCGCCAGTGGGCGCTGCATCCTTTGGATGAGCAGGTCGCGGTTGCCCCCGCCCCCGCCGCCGCGGACACCGTCAGGATGCAATGCAGCGTGTGCCAATGGATTTACGACCCCGCCCTGGGCGAACCGATGCAGGAAGTGGCGCCCGGTACCGGTTGGCCGCAGGTGCCGGAGACCTTTTTATGCCCGGAATGCGGTCTTGGCAAAGACGTCTTTGACGCGTTGAAATAAGGCGATGAGATGAACGAAGGCATTGTTATTATCGGCTCCGGCTTTGCCGCCCGGCAGTTGATCAAGAACCTGCGCAAGCTCGATGACGGCGTGCCGATCCGGCTTATCGCCGACGACAGCTGCGATGAATACCACAAGCCGGAGCTAAGCCATGTGTTCAGCCAGCGGCAACGCGCGGACGACCTGACCCGGATGACCGCCGGGGACTTTGCCGAACAGTTCCGGCTGACGCTGCACCGTCATTCACGGGCGCAGCGTATCGATGCCGCGGCGCGGCGGGTCTATTGCAGCGACGGCGAATATGGCTACCGTCAGTTGATCCTGGCCACCGGCGCGCAGGCCGTTATCCCGGCGATTGAAGGCCGGGAACTGATGCTGACGCTCAATAGCCAGCAACAGTACCGCCGGATAGAAGACCAGCTGCGGCAGGCGCGGCGGGTCCTGTTATTGGGCGCCGGCCTTATCGGCACTGAACTTGCCATGGACCTGACCCGGGCGGGCAAACAGGTGATCCTCCTCGATCAGGCGGCCAGCATCCTGGCGTCCCTGATGCCGGCTGAAGTCAGCGCGCGTCTCCAGCATCGCCTGGTCCGGCAGGGGGTGGAGCTGATCCTTAACACCCGGCTGCTGAGCCTGTGTCAGACCGCGACCGGCATCGCCGCCGCCCTGCCGCGCGGCCGTCTGCTGGAAGTGGATGCCGCCATTGCCGCCATCGGGCTAAAGCCCGACACCGCGCTGGCCTTATCGGCCGGTCTGGATACCGGCAGGGGTATCCGGGTTAACGACAGATTGCGCACCTCGGATCCCGCCATCTATGCGCTGGGCGATTGCGCGGAAATCAACGGCGCGCTGATGCCTTTTTTACAACCGATACAGCTCAGCGCCGCGGTGTTGGCTAAAAATCTGTTGGGCGGTAACGACAGCCTGTTACTGCCGCCGATGCTGGTAAAGGTGAAAACGCCCGATATGCCGCTGCACCTGGCGGGCCAAACGCAGCGCACGGATTTACACTGGCAGATCAACTTTGACACCCAGGGTATACTGGCGCAGGGTTGGGATGAACAACGGCGGCTGTGCGCCTTTGTCGCGGGAGAAGCGCGGATGAAGGAGGCGTTTTTACTGCTGCGCCAGTTGGCGCCATGCTGAACGCGTCCTCACGGCCGGCGGCCCGGCGGTAGCCGCCCGGTCGGTATTGACCCGCCATCCCCGGCATTATGTTGATAAATTGACGATGGCCGTTGCCCTCAACGGCGGAGAACGATATGCAAGATTTGATGTGTTATAAAACCCTGCCCGAATGGGATAGCCAGACGCTGCCGGAGGCCTTCCGCCAGCGGCACAATACCCAGGAGGGCGTATGGGCGAAACTCACTGTACTGCAGGGCACGCTGTCCTTTGCGTTTTTAAGCGAAAACGATGAGGTGCTGGAATCCCACGCGTTTACGCGCGACAACCCGCCGCCCCTGGTGGAGCCGCAGCGCTGGCACCGTATTGTCGCCAGCTCGGCGGATATGCGTTGCCAACTGGCCTTTTACTGCCGGCCGGAGGATTATTATCATCTTAAGCACGGCATGACGCGCACGCATTCCGAGGTGATTAACGCCGCCGCATACGCGGCGCCGGGCAAAGCGCTGGATCTGGGCTGCGGCGCGGGCCGTAATGCGCTGTATCTGAACCTGCTGGGGTTTGATGTCACGGCGTATGATAAAAGCCAGCAAAGCATCGATGCCCTGAATACCCTTATCGCGATCGAGCAACGCGATCATATCTCAGCCGGCGTTTATGATATCAACGAACAGCTGATAAACGGCCGGTACGACTTTATTCTCTCGACCGTGGTGCTGATGTTTTTACAGGCCGACCGGATCGAGCGCGTTATCCGCAATATGCAGCAAAGCACCAACGACGGCGGGCTGAATCTTATTGTCGCCGCCATGTCCACCGAGGATTGTCCCTGCCCGCTGCCGTTTCCGTTTACTTTCAGCGCCGGGGAACTGTCCGGGTATTATCGCGATTGGGAAATAATAAAATATAACGAGGATAGGGGAGAACTGCATAAAACCGACGCCGAAGGCAACCGCATTAAGCTGCGTTTTGCCACGCTGCTGGCGCGCAAGCGGCCCTGACAGAACCGGGAAAGCAACCGGGCGCCCCCGGCGGCCGGGGCTTCCCGGCACAGCGGCATCGCCAGTACATACGGACGTTTCAGGGCAGAATGCGCGCGGCGAACCTGCTACCCGCGGGGCCAGCGCCGCCTGGTCCCTTCTGCATGCCCGCACGGCGCCGGGCTATTATCCCGGCCCGGCGAAAGCTGCGGCCGCGGGCGACGGCAGCCGCGCGTCAGCTGGCCTGACGTGCCAACGAGCGGCGGTAGTCCACCAGATCTTCGATGGTGACCACCGGCATATCATACTTTTTGCCGAACGCGATGATTTCCGGAGCATGGGCCATGCTGCCGTCCTCATTGGTGACTTCGCACAGCACGCCCATCGGCTTGAGGCCGGCCAGGGTGGTCAGGTCGATGCTGGCCTCGGTATGGCCGCCGCGGGTGAGCACGCCGCCCGGCTGGGCGCGCAGCGGGAACACGTGGCCGGGACGATTGAGATCGCTGGGCTTGGCGTTGTCTTTGATGGCGGCGCGGATGGTGGTCAGGCGGTCGGCGGCGGAAACGCCGGTGGTGACGCCTTCCGCGGCTTCGATGGTGATGGTAAACGCCGTCTGGTAGTGGCTGGAGTTGTGTTCCACCATCATCGGCAGATCCAGCTGCCGGCGGCGCTCCTCGGTCAGGCACAGGCAAACAATGCCGCTGCCGTGGCGGATGGCCAGGGCCATCTGTTCAACCGTCATGCTTTCGGCGGCAAAAATCATGTCGCCTTCGTTTTCACGATCTTCATTGTCCAGCACCAGCACACCGCGACCATGGCGCAATGCGTTAAGTGCGTTTTCCACGCGTTCTGTCGGCGTACCGAACTCGGAAAGAAGCGTCTGATTCATGGTAAAAAAAACCTCATAAAGTATATGGATTACCAGAACCAGGGCAGACTTAGGAGTAGCCTTAACAGGCTAAAAGATAACGAGAATGAGCTGGCAGCTCATTGTTGGCCGTTACTCTCTCCCATCCGGACTATAACCGTCGGCCCCGGAATTACACCGGGTCTGCTGACCTCAAATCCTACGGCAATCTGAGCGCTCGCGGGCTTCCTGTGCAATAATCGTCAATAGCAATTAGCGCACGGGTTTACCGCCGGTGGGGAGTTTCGCCCCGCCCTGAGAATAAGCGGAATTACTATAACGCCATTGGATTATCGGAGCAATTAGCAAACGAATAATTTCTGGCGGCTCTTTTAGTTTCTTCTCGGCTGATCTGGCATTACACTTAACCAAAACTAACGCGTTAGGGAACTACAGATGATAGACACCAAAAAAATCGAACAGCTTGCCCGTCAGATCCATGAGTCCCTGCCAAAAGGCATCCGCGATCTGGGCGATGACGTGGATAAAAAAATCCGCCAGGTGTTGCAAAGCCAGTTCAGCCGGATGGATTTAATCAGCCGCGAGGAATTTGACGTGCAGACCCAGGTATTGCTGCGCACCCGGGAAAAGCTGAACCAGCTGGAACTGCGCATCAATGCGCTGGAAACCATGCCGAACAGCGGCGGCGCCTCGACGGTGGCCGGCGCCACATCACCTGTAACCCCGGGCGCCGCCGTATCGGCCCCGGCCGCCGCGCCGGCAAGCGATGAACCGCCGGCCGAAACGCAGGCTGGAAGCATCGCCGCAGACATTAAGGACGCAGGCAAGAAGCCGTAGGCCGCCGCAAAATATCGGGCGGCCGCGGACACGTTATCCGCCGGGAAAAGCGGGGGGCAACGGCGCCGTCGCGGCGCCCTTGCCTTTAACCGCGTTTGCCGGTTTTGATGGCGTTAATGATATTGGTGGTGGAGCAGCCGTCTTCAAAGTTGAGCACCCTGACGTCGCCGCCGTTGGCCCACACTTCCTTACTGCCGGCAATCTGTTCGGGCCGGTAATCGCCCCCCTTCACCAGCACATCGGGCAATATCTTGGCGATCAGCCGCTGCGGGGTATCCTCGTCAAAGGCCACCACCCAATCCACGGCGCCCAGCGCGCCCAGGACTACCATGCGCTGCGCCAGCGGATTGACCGGCCGGGACTCCCCCTTCAGGCGCCGGGTCGAGTCATCGCTGTTTACCGCCACGATCAGCCGGTCGCCCAGCCGCCGGGCGTTGGCCAGATAGGTCACATGCCCGGCGTGCAGGATATCGAAGATGCCGTTGGTCATGACCACCTTTTCGCCGCGCTGGCGCGCCTGCGCCACCGCCTGCTCAAGCTCGGCCTCGGTCATGACGCCGAAACCGGCGTCGCCACGCCCGTGAATGGCGTTTTCCAGCTCGATGGGACTGACGGTGGACGTGCCCAGCTTGCCGACCACCACGCCGGCGGCGGCATTGGCCAGGAAACAGCACTCTTCCAGCGGATTTCCGGCCGCCAGGGCCGCCGCCAGCACGCCGATCACCGTATCGCCGGCGCCGGTGACGTCATAGACTTCCTGCGCCTGCGTCGGCAGGTTCAGCGGCGGCTTGCCGGGTTGCAGCAGCGTCATGCCCTGTTCGGAACGGGTAATCAGCAATGCCGACAGGCCGTAATCGGCAATCATCTTCATGCCGCGGGCGACCAGATCGGCTTCGTCGGCGCTGCGGCCTGCCACCGCCTCGAACTCGGATAAGTTCGGCGTCAGCATGGTGGCGCCGCGATAACGGGCGAAATCGGTGCCTTTGGGATCGACCAGTACCGGCACCCCGGCGGCGCGCGCCAGCTGGATCATATCCTGCACGCGGGCCAGCGCGCCTTTGGCGTAATCCGACAATACCATCGCGCCGGCGGCGGGCAACGCCGTCTTGATGCGCTCCAGCAGCGGTCCGGCGTCCACGCCGTCAAAGCCTTGCTCAAAGTCCAGGCGCAGCAGCTGTTGGTTACGCGACAGCACCCGCAGTTTGGTAATGGTGGGATGGGTGGACACCGCCACGAAATCACAGGTCACGCTGACGCCGTTGAGCCGCTCGCCCAGGGCGCGGGCGGCATCGTCGACGCCGGTAAGGCCGACCAGGCGCGAACCCGCGCCCAGCGCGGCGATATTCATCGCCACGTTGGCGGCGCCGCCGGGGCGCTCCTCGATGGTATCGACTTTGACTACCGGCACCGGGGCTTCCGGTGAGATACGGCTGGTTGGGCCGGACCAGTAACGGTCCAGCATGACATCACCCACCACCAGCACGCCCGCCCGGCGAAAATCAGGCAACGTAACTTTCATCCACTCGCTCCAGACTTAACGATTTTATTGCGCGGGATTCTAGCATAGGCTGCGGCAATTCTCTCCCACCCCCGATAGTGGAACGCATTTTCCCGCCCTTGCCCTCAGTCGAGCCATTTTTTCCAGTAGGCGGTAATCAGCGCGCGTTCGGTTTGAAACCGATGGCTATCCACGCGCCCCGGCAGGTCCTGCAGCGCCAGATGATGGATTTCGTCGCGCAGGGTGGTATAGGCGTCGCTTAATCGCGCGGCGTCGTCCGGGCTGATGATCCCGTGGCGCGCCATCAGCGCGAAAATGCGCACATTATCGGACCAGCGCGTCAGTTCCGGGATGGCGCAGGCATAACGCAGCACCAGGTACTGCGCCAGAAATTCAATATCGGTGATGCCGCCTTCGTCGGCCTTGATATCAAACTGTTCGCCGTTTTTACCGGCCAGGTGCCGGCGCATTTTGGCGCGCATCTCGCTGACGTCCACGCGCAAGGCCGCCGGATCGCGCTCCCGGCACAGCACCTCGCGGCGGATGGCGGTAAAACGCGCCCGCAGCGCGTCGTCGCCATATACCTGGCGCGCCCTGACCAGCGCCTGGTGCTCCCAGGTCCAGGCCTCATGCAACTGGTAGTCCGCAAAAGCGTCCAGGGTGCTGACCAGCATACCGGCCGCGCCGGAGGGACGCAGGCGCGGGTCGACTTCATACAGCACGCCCGCGGGCGTGCGGGTGCTGAATAAATGCATGATCCGCTGCGCCAGGCGCAGGTAGAACTGGCGGCCGTCAATACTGCGCTCGCCGTCGGTCATCACCTCCGCCGGACAATCATGTAAAAACACCACATCCAGATCCGAGCCGTACCCCAGCTCCCAGCCGCCCAGCTTGCCATAGCCGATTACCGCGAATCCCTGGCCGCCCTGCTCGCCCAGATGGGCGGGACGGCCGTAACGCGCCACCATGGTCTTCCAGGCTTGCTGGAGCACGGCGGCAATCATGGCCTCGGCCAGATAGGTCAGGTGATCGCTGACCCGCATGACCGGCAGCACGCCGGTAATATCGCTGGCGGCAATGCGCAGTTGCTGCGCCTGCTTAAACTGGCGCATGGCGTCGAGCTGCTGCTCTTCGTCCTCCTCCGGCACCCGCAGTAAATACTGACGCAGTTCATCACCGTAAGCTTCAGGCGCCAGGGGATGGTAGAGCGTGGCCGGATCCAGCAGTTCATCCAGCAACAGCGGATGGCGGGCCAGTTGGGTGGCGATCATCGCCGAGGCGGCACACAGACGGATCAGGTGGGTCAACGCCCCCGGATACTCCACCAGCAGTTCCAGGTAAGTGGTGCGGGACACGATGCTCAGCAGCATCGGCGCCAGCCGTCCGAAGACATCGTCGGCGGCCGGCTGCGGACAGATTTGCGCCAGCAGCCGCGGCATCAGTTGATCGAGCACCTCGCGCCCGCGCGGGCCGATGGTACGTTTCGCTATGTCGCGCCGTAATTCCACCAAGCGGGCCAGAAGGCGCCCGCGCCCGGCCTCATCCAGCTGCGGCGCCAGAAGTCCGGCATCCTGCTCCGGCGCGTCGTCAAACCACAGCGCGCCATAGCGGTCGAAATCCACCGGGTCCGCCGGATCGGGCGCGTCGTCGCCGATAAGCATATCAAAGATTAACCGCACCCGCCGCATATGGCCGGACAGCGCGTCCTCAAGGGCCGGCCAGTCGGCCACCGCCATGCCGTAGGCCAGGCGGGCGCGGTTGAGCGCATCGGCCGGCAGGGTCTGGGTTTGTTCATCGTTGATGGCCTGCAGCAGGTTTTCCAGCCGGCGCAGGTAGAGATAGGCCTGGCTTAATTGTTCGGTCTGGCCGGTGGTCAGCAGGCCAAGCTCGCCGACCGCGCTCAGGGTAGGCAACAGCGAGCGCTGCTGCAGACGGGGTTCCCGGCCGCCGCGGATCAGCTGGAATACCTGGGTAATGAATTCTATTTCCCGAATGCCGCCGGCGCCCAGCTTGATATTGTCTTTTAGTCCCCGGCGCCGCACTTCGCGGGCAATCATGATTTTCATATTGCGCAGGGATTGGATCACGCTGAAATCGATATAGCGCCGGAACACAAAAGGACGCAGCAGGCTTCGCAGTTCCTGGCAGTAGGCGTCGTCACCGTCGCCCATCAGCCGGGCCTTGACCATGGCGTACCGCTCCCAGTCACGCCCCTGTTCCTGGTAATAATCCTCCAGGGCGGCAAAACTCAGCACCAGCGGCCCGCTGTCGCCAAACGGCCGCAGGCGCATATCCACCCGGTAGACAAATCCGTCGGCGGTCGGCTGATCGAGGACTTTGATAAGCCGCTGCCCCAGGCGGGTAAAAAACAGCGCGTTGTCCAGCTCGCGCCGCCCGCCCCGGGTCTGGCCGTTTTCCGGATAGGCGAAAATCAAATCGATATCGGAAGAGAAATTCAGCTCGCCGCCGCCGAGCTTGCCCATACCCAACACCAGCAGCGGCTGCGCGGCGCCGTGCGCATTAGACGGCGTGCCCCACTCACGGCAGCACACCTGGTATAGCCAGTCGCGCGCCGCAATAATCAGCGTTTCGGCAAGCTGGCTGAGCTGGATCAGGGTCTCGGTGGTCGCGCAGGCATCCAGTGCCTGCGCCCAGGCAATACGCACCAGGGCGCGGCGGCGGAACAGGCGCAGCTCACGCATCAGCGCCGCCTCGTCCTGCACCTGCGCCAGCCGCGCCTGGAGCGACGAGGCATAACCGCGCCACTCGTCCGCGCGGGGCGGATCGCGGTGCAATTCCTCCAGCCAGTCCGGCCGGGCAATCAGCGCTTCGCTGATAAAATCACTTAACGCCAGCGCGACGGCGGTGTTTTCGTCCACCACAGCAGACCCGGCGGCCACCTCCCCGTCCGCCGGACGGGCGGGCATCAGCCGGGCGGCCATCGCCTGCGCCTGGCGATCCAGCAGGGGCGGAAGAGGCAATTTCATCATCGATCTCCTGGTGATGTCACGGGCAATGCTGCGGCCCCGCGGGGCTTAGCGGTTATTGACGCTGCGCCAAAAACCCGGCTGGGTCAGCGCCTGGCGCCGCATATGCTCCAGATTGTTGGTGCCGGGCAGGATAATCGCCTGCTGCAGCGCCTGCCAGTGTAAAATATAAGATAAAACCTTCTTAACCGGATAGGCGCCCGACAGCAGATGGAAAGCCATGATCCGCCGCTCCAGCCGCGGCAGCTGCTGCTGGTATTCCTCGTGGGACATCACGCGGCCGAACGCCACTTTTAACTCGGCGGCGCAGCGCGACAGCATGATATCGGCAAAACGCTTAAAGGAGCCGTCCAGTTTCCGGCGCGCCTTATCATCGAGACTGTCCCGCCAGCCGGCGAGAATCAGCCAACGGGTCAATGCCAGCTTACATTGCAGGTAAGCGGCGTCATAGCACAACCGCCGGGGATCGCTGTCCGGCGGTTGCAGCCGGTCGGTCACCTCCGCCAACCGGGCGCGCAGCTCGTTGGTGGCCTTGCGCGGGATCATATTGCCCATCACCACAAAGGTTTCCCGGATCAGCATAATGGCGGACAGGATGCTTTCCCGCGCCAGCGGAATGCCCTGCAGCCACAGTTCCTCATGGTATTGCCAATGGGCCAGCGCCAGGGACAGCGCCTCGCTCAACCCCTGCTCTACCGTCGCCTTGGGCGCGGGACGCAGCAACGGCAGGGCGCGGATTTCACGCGGCTCATTGCCCGCGGCCAGATGATAGCCGCGCGCGGCCTTGCTCAGGCTGCCCTGGCGCAGGCCGCCGTCGGCGCAAAGCGTGCCGGCCAGCGCCAGTAGGTCCGCGACGTTGCCGTGCATGATTTCCAGTTCCAGTTCGCAAATGTCCTCGCTCAGCTCACCCGCCACCACTTCGCCCTGATCAAACGCCACTTCTATCTCGCTGTCACCGTAGGTTATCAACCACTTTTCACGCAGATAATCGGTACGAAACAGGGGTTGCAAGCGCTGCTGCAACGTCGCCACATCCATGTCCGGCGGCCAGATGTCGGCGGGCAACAGCGTAATATCGATATCGGGGCCGGGTAGTGGAATATTATATTCCGGGTGCTGGTGCAGGCCGCCGACGATGGTGCCGGCGGTTTTAGCCGTCATTTCGTAACGTTCGTTATTGCCGCGTACGCGTAAACCCACGCCGTGCCGGCGCAGGTCAAGCCCGACGGTGTCAAAATAGATGTTAATCAGGCGCTGCGCTGCCGTATGACTGCCTCCGCAGGCGGATACACGCTCCGCCATGGACGCCACCGCATCGGGATGAACGATAAATTTTATTTCTATTTCTTCACTCATAGCTTCGGTTACACCACTGGTTGCTCAACGAGCAGTTGCGGAACGACACCCGGCCCGGCGCCGTTTGTCACGGGGATGCCGCGCAGGTGTCGGGCTGAAGAACGTAATAATCGCCTTAATGCCGCTTATGGACAAGCACTGATATGATTTGAATGACAATTTATAACAAAAAATTAATGCGCTTAACGCGACATGCCGCCGTTTTTATCCATTACAACGTTAATCGGCGCCGTAACGGATAAATTACCCGTTCAAGAGACCGGACATGGCCATTTAAATAACGCTATTGCATCTTTCCTCCCCTGGCCGGGGCCTTGCGCAGCCTGATAGTAAGATAGTTCCCATTTCTGTTTAAGCATTGCGTCGTCAAACTGAACCCACTACTATCGACCCACATTTGCCTGAAAACGACGGAACTATGTACAAATTACGCCATATTTGCTTCGCGTTATTGAGTCTAGGCTTCGCCGCCAGCACTCATGCCGATGAGACGCGCTTTGTTTCCGATGAGCTCATCACCTATATTCACAGCGGGCCGGGCAACCAGTACCGGATCGTCGGCACGCTGAATTCCGGAGAAGAAGTCACGCTGCTGAGCGTCAGCGAAGGCAACAACTACGGCCAGATCAGGGATACCAAGGGCCGCACCGCCTGGATCCCGCTCGATCAGCTCAGCGACCAGCCCAGCCTGCGGGTCAAGGTGCCGGCGCTGGAGCAAAAGGTCCAGGACCTGACGCAAAAACTCAGCACCATCGACGCCAGCTGGAACCAACGCACCGCCGAAATGCAAAAGAAGGTCACCGAGAGCGACGGCAATATCCAGACCCTGCGCGACGAAAACCAAAGCCTGAAAGATCAGCTGGTGGTGGCCAGGAAAAAGGTGGATGCCGTGGCGGTACAGCTTGATGATAAACAGCGCGCCATTATCATGCAGTGGTTCCTGTACGGCGGCGGCGTGGCCGGCGTCGGCCTGGTGCTTGGCCTGGTGCTGCCCCATCTGATCCCGCGCCGTAAAAAAGACAATCGCTGGATGAACTGATCCCGCGGGTTTGCCTGTTGTCCTGGTGGTTTAACGTCGCCGCAATATTGCTGTTTACGCTAAGCGCGGTAAGCATGATAACGAAGAGGTAATCAGCGTTGCGGATGCGACTACACTTAACAGATGATGGCAGAACCGACATTGTCAGGAGTTCACAGTGAAAAAATATCTGGTCGGCGGCGCCGTCCGCGACGGATTATTGCAATTGCCGGTGCATGAGAAAGATTGGGTCATCGTGGGCGCCACTCCGGAGCAGTTGCTGGCGGAAGGCTATCAGCAGGTGGGCAAGGATTTCCCGGTATTCCTTCACCCGCGCACGCGCGAGGAGCATGCCCTGGCGCGTACCGAGCGCAAATCAGGACCAGGCTATACCGGCTTTACCGTCTATGCCGCGCCGGATGTTACGCTTGAGCAGGATCTGATGCGCCGGGATCTGACCATCAATGCCATCGCCCAGGATGAAGACGGCCGGCTGATTGATCCCTATCACGGCGTGGCCGATATCGAGCAGCGGCTGTTGCGCCATGTCTCGGACGCGTTCGGCGAAGATCCGCTGCGCGTACTGCGCGTGGCGCGTTTCGCGGCGCGTTTTGCCCATCTTAATTTTCGCATCGCCCCGGAAACCCTGGCGCTGATGCGGCAAATGGCCGAGAATGGCGAACTGCCGTCCATCTCGCCGGAACGGGTGTGGACCGAGACCGAAAAAGCGCTCGCCACCCGCAACCCCCAGGTCTATTTCCAGGCGCTGCGCGATTGCGGCGCCCTGGCGGCGCTGTTCCCGGAAATTGATCGCCTGTTCGGCGTGCCGGCGCCCGCCAAATGGCATCCGGAAATCGACACCGGCATCCATACGCTGATGACGCTCTCGATGGCGGCGCAGCTTACGCCCGACGTCGCCGTGCGTTTCGCCACGCTGTGCCATGATGTGGGCAAGGGGCTGACCCCGCGTAACCTCTGGCCTCATCATCACGGCCACGGCCCGGCCGGCGTCAAGCTGGTCGAGACCCTGTGCGCCCGCATGCGGGTGCCCAACCACATTCGCGATCTGGCAAAAATCGTCGCCGAATACCATGATTTGATCCATACCGTAGATCGCCTCACCCCCAGGACCCTGATGAAGCTGTTCAGCGCCATCGACGTCTGGCGCAAGCCGGAGCGCCTGGAGCAGATGATCATCACCAGCGAGTCCGACGCCCGGGGGCGCACCGGTTTTGAAAATAACCCTTATCCGCAGGGAGACTGCCTGCGCGAGGCATATCGAGCGGCGGCGGCGGTGACCAATCGCGAGGTGATCGAGGCGGGGTTTACCGGCGCGGAAATCGGCGAGGAGATCCGCCGGCGCCGGCTGCAAGCGCTGGCGGACTGGAAGCAACGCCAGGAACAATCGCGCGCGGAGACTCTGCAGGACTAGTCCTCCTCCCCGCAGCCGGCCTTATCCTGACGATAAACAACGCCCCGCCGGGCGCAAGACCGGCGGGGCGTTGTTTTGGCAAACGTTAGCGTAGCGGCGTCGCCGGCGCTACATCAGCACCCAGTACACCAGTCCCGCCAGGATAAAGCGGTAGATGGCGAAAGGCACAAACGAGATACGCTTGATGATCTGCAGGAACAGCTTGATGGCTACCAGCGCCACGACAAAGGCGGTGACAAACCCCACGGCAAACATCGGGAAATCATGCCAGGAAAGGAAAGGCAGGCTTTTATAGAGATCGAGGGCAGTCGCCCCCAGCATCATCGGCACCGCCAGGATAAAGGAAAACTCCGACGCCGCATAACGGCTCACACCCACCAGCAGGCCGCCGCTGATGGTGGCGCCTGACCGGGAAAACCCCGGCCACAGCGCCAGGCACTGGAAACAGCCGATCAAAAAAGCCTGCAGATAGGTGATATCATCAATGCCTGCGGCGCGTGGCACCTTCGGCTTCAGCCACTCGCCGGCCAGCAGCAGCACGCCGCCGACCACCAGGGCGAACATGACGTATTTCGCCTCGAACAGCCCTTTGATTTGTTCATGGAACACCAGCCCCATCACCACCGCCGGTATCATGCCCAGCAGGATATGCCCCAGACGCAGGCGCCCGGTGCCGATGCCCTCGTGCGGCACCCGGCCGAAATGAATACCGATCAGGCCGAACAGCCGGCGCCAGAACATCACCACCACCGCCAGGATCGACCCCAACTGGATAATCACTTCAAAGGTTTTTGCCTTATCATCCGTAAAACCCAGCAATGTGCCGACCAGAATCATATGCCCCGTCGAGGAGACCGGCAAAAATTCGGTTAACCCTTCCACCACCCCAAGAATAAAAGCAATAAATACATCAGGCAGTCCTGTCATACAAAACGTTCCCCTCAAGCAACCGACAACAAAAAAGCGGCGGTTTGACGTCAAACCCAGCCGCTAAAACAACCCGGAAAATGAGACAAACATACGGTAAAAAGGTTTCCGCTGCATGAATTTTAGATTAAGAGTCATAAACTTTCAGACTTTTCGGTTACCGCGCTCGATTATCACGCCAACGCTTTTCGCCTGCGGCACCGCGCCCGGCTTGCTGAGTTTAATGCGCACCCAGGGCAGGTTAAAACGCTGGCGCAGCAGCCCGGCCACGTCTTCGGCCACCCGCTCGACCAGCGCAAACCTATTGCCCGCGACAAACGACAGCACCGCTTCGCTGACATCGGCGTAGCTCAGGCAGTCGGCCACGTCGTCGCTGCGCGCCGCGGGTCCGTTATCCCACCCCATCTCGATATCAAACACCAGCTTTTGCAGCCGGGTCTGCTCCCAGTCATATACGCCGATAACCGTCATCACCGTCAGCTGTTCTATAAATACAATGTCCATGCGCCATACCCGCTTTTTGTGGATGTTGGATACCACTTCGAAAGGAATATGCGTATTATCCACACTCAGGCAAATAAAACGATGATTACGGGATGGAACTTGGTTATGAATGCTATTGCGATTGGCATGATAATCTTCGCCTATCTTTGCGGCTCGGTGTCCAGCGCGATACTGATATGCAAACTCGCCCGTCTGCCCGATCCCCGCACCCACGGCTCAGGTAACCCTGGCGCCACCAACGTGCTGCGTATCGGCGGCAGGACGGCGGCGGCGGGCGTTATGGTATTTGACGTACTCAAGGGCATGCTGCCGGTCTGGCTGGGCTACCATCTGGGGGTGCCGCCCTTCTACCTGGGGCTGATTGCCATCGCCGCCTGTATCGGACACATCTACCCGGTGTTCTTCCACTTCCAGGGCGGCAAAGGCGTCGCCACCGCGTTCGGCGCCATCGCGCCCATCGGCTGGGACCTGACCGGCCTGATGGCCGGCACCTGGCTGCTGACGGTACTGCTCAGCGGTTATTCGTCGCTGGGCGCCATTATCAGCGCGCTGATCGCGCCCTTTTACGTCTGGTGGTTTAAACCGCAGTTTACCTTCCCGGTGTCCATGCTGTCATGCCTGGTGCTGCTGCGCCACCACGACAATATCCAGCGCCTGTGGCGCGGCCAGGAAAGCCGTATCTGGCGCAAGCGGCAAAAAGACAAAGATATCGACCGCCAGGAAGGCGCGCCGGATAACAGGGACCCCGATCTGCGGGCCGGCACGCAAAACAACGCGCAGGACAGCCATAGGGACAGATAACGCCCCCTCCCTTATACCGGCGTCAGTTCGGCCAGAGGCCAGCGCGGCCGCACGGTAATGCCTAAATCCGCATGAGCGCCGTTTTGCAGGCGCACCATGCCCGCATAGGCGATCATCGCGCCGTTATCGGTGCAAAATTCCGGACGGGCGTAAAACACGTTGCCGCCGCGTTTTTGCATCATCTCCGCCAGACGCGCGCGCAGGGTTTGGTTGGCGCTGACGCCGCCCGCTATCACCAGCCGCGTCAGGCCGGTCTGATCCAGCGCGCGGCGGCATTTAATCGCCAGCGTATCCACCACCGCGTCCTCGAACGCCCGGGCAATGTCCGCCCGCGTCTGGTCGTCCTGCCCGTTGGCGCGAACGGTATTGGCGGCAAAGGTCTTCAGGCCGGAAAAACTGAAATCCAGCCCCGGGCGGTCGGTCATCGGACGCGGAAAGGTAAAACGCCCGGCCGTACCCTGGCGCGCCATTTTCGACAGCAGCGGGCCGCCGGGATAATCCAGTCCCAGCAGCTTGGCGGTTTTATCAAAGGCCTCGCCGGCCGCGTCGTCTATCGACTCGCCCAGCAGTTCATAGCGGCCGATGCCGGTCACGGCGATCAGCTGGGTATGGCCGCCCGACACCAGCAGCGCGGCGAAGGGAAACGCCGGCGGGTTATCTTCCAGCATCGGCGCCAGCAGATGGCCTTCCATATGATGCACCGCGATGGCCGGCACCTTCCAGGCATAGGCCAGGGCGCGTCCCACGGTGGCGCCCACCATCAGCGCGCCCACGAGGCCCGGGCCGGCGGTATAGGCCACGCCGTCGATATCCCGCGCCTCCAGCCCCGCCTCGCGCAGCGCGGCCTGGATCAATGGCACGGTTTTGCGCACATGATCGCGCGAGGCCAGTTCGGGCACCACGCCGCCGTAGTCGGCATGCAGCTTGACCTGGCTGTAAAGCTGGTTGGCCAGCAGCCCCGACCGCTCGTCGTAAATCGCCACGCCGGTTTCGTCGCAGGACGTCTCAATACCTAAAACTCGCATAATTTTTCATCAACTCCACGTTGTGCGGCGCATAGTCTACCATATTCCCGCCCGCGGGCACCCGCCGGCGCGGTGCCGCGGCGCGTAAATTCGATGTCTTTATTGCCCGGGCCATGATACAAGTATGCCCCTTGCGGATCGCGGGATCCGCGGGAAGATCCAGGATCGGCCGCTCAGGATCCCGGATCAACAGGCCAGGCCACTTAATTTCATGCTTTTTAATCGAGCACGCCAATCATGTGCAGCAAATTTGGCCGTTTTGCGCTATAATAAGTCCAAGAAATCATGAATGACGCGGCAAAGACCCACGCTGTTTGCCGGCCGGCCAGCAAGATCATTGGCCGTGGCGCTTTACAAAGCAGCCCTGGTTGAAGTAAAATTCCGCACCATTTTGAAACGGCTGACACAAGGTCAGCAGCAAAATCCGAATTCTATCGAGGTGAGAGTTACATGCCGGTAATTAAAGTACGTGAAAACGAGCCCTTCGACGTAGCACTGCGTCGCTTCAAACGTTCATGCGAAAAAGCAGGTGTCCTGGCCGAAGTTCGTCGTCGTGAGTTCTATGAAAAACCGACTACCGAACGTAAACGCGCCAAAGCATCCGCAGTAAAACGTCATGCAAAAAAATTGGCTCGCGAAAACGCACGCCGCACTCGTCTGTATTAATTTTTCGGGGTGAAAACCCCAACCGCGTGATTAATCCGCAGACTTAGCAGTTGCATACGAAGGCCGTGCGATCCGGAAGGATTGCGCGGCTTGTTCTCGTTTATAGGCTAACCAATCAGGGCTTATGGCTGGACGAATCCCACGCGTATTTATCAACGACTTGTTGGCTCGCACCGATATCATCGACCTGATCGACGCTCGGGTGAAGCTGAAAAAACAAGGCAAGAATTATCACGCTTGTTGTCCGTTTCACCATGAAAAAACCCCGTCGTTTACCGTCAATGGCGAGAAGCAGTTTTACCATTGTTTCGGATGCGGCGCCCATGGCAATGCCATCGATTTCCTGATGAATTACGACCGGCTTGAGTTTGTCGAATCCATCGAGGAACTCGCCACCATGCACGGCCTTGAAGTGCCGTCCGAGACGGGCGCCGGTCCCAACCAGCAGGAACGCCACCAGCGTCAGAGCCTCTACCAGGTGATGGAGAAGCTTAGCGACTACTATTTGCAGGCGCTGCAGCAGCCCGCCGCCGCGCCGGCGCACCAGTACCTGGACAAGCGGGGGCTGAGCGCGGAGATCATCAGCCATTTCGCCATCGGCTACGCGCCGCCCGGCTGGGACAACGTGTTAAAACGCTTTGGCCGCTCGGCGGACGATCGCACGGCATTGAACGATGCCGGAATGCTGGTGACTAACGATCAGGGACGGGTTTATGATCGCTTTCGCGAGCGCGTCATGTTCCCGATCCGCGACCGGCGCGGGCGGGTTATCGCCTTTGGCGGGCGCATCCTTGGCGACGGCCAGCCGAAGTACCTGAACTCGCCGGAAACCGAGATTTTTCATAAAGGCCGCCAGCTGTACGGGCTTTATGAAGCGCAGCAGAAGCACCCGGCGCTGTCGCGCCTGCTGGTGGTGGAAGGCTATATGGACGTGGTGGCCCTGGCGCAGTTCGGCATTGATTATGCCGTCGCCTCGCTCGGCACCGCCACCACCGCCGAGCATATCCAGCTGCTCTACCGCGCCACGGATCAGGTCATCTGCTGCTACGACGGCGACCGCGCGGGCCGGGAAGCCGCCTGGCGCGCGCTGGAAACGGCCCTGCCCTATTTAAACGACGGGCGCCAGCTGCGGTTTATGTTCCTGCCGGACGGGGAAGATCCCGATACCCTGGTGCGCCAGATTGGCAAAGAGGCCTTTGAGCAGCGCATGGAACAGGCGCAGCCGCTATCGGTTTTTTTGTTCGAGACGCTGATGCCGCAGGTGGATTTAAGCAGCCCGGACGGCCGCGCCAAGCTCAGCACCCTGGCGCTGCCGCTGATAAGCCAGGTGCCCGGGGAAACGCTGCGCATGTACCTGCGCCAGCAATTGGGTAATAAATTGGGCATTTTGGACGATAACCAATTGGAAAAGCTGCTGCCGAAGCAGGCGGGCAATACAAATATTTCGCCGCAACCCCGGATAAAACGCACAACCATGCGTATACTTATAGGATTGCTGGTGCAAAACCCGCGCCTGTCGGCCCTTATCCCGTCCTTACAGGGATTGGAGCAGGCGAATCAACCGGGTGTGCCGCTGTTTATTGAATTAGTCCAGACCTGCCAGGCGCAGCCGGGCCTGACCACGGGGCAGCTGCTGGAGCTGTACCGGGATAATAAATCCAGCCCGCAGCTTGAAACGCTGGCGATTTGGAACCACATGATCATAGAGGATATGATCGAAGCGACGTTTGTCGATACCCTGACGAGCCTTTATGACTCCATACTGGAACAACGTCAGGAAGAGCTGATAGCGCGCGATAGAACGCACGGATTGACGACCGAAGAACGAAAAGAGCTTTGGTCACTGAATATGGCTCTGGCCAAAAAGACATGAATGACACCGAGGCTTAATTGCCTATAAATGGCAGGGCAATGCCCTGTGCGATGCCGTATTGGGCTGCGGCGTTAAACAAAGGCCTGCACTCTTGTTGGTGATGAAATTTCACCGACCAACACCGAATTATAATCTGAAGTGTGGATACCGTCTTATGGAGCAAAACCCGCAGTCACAGCTCAAGCTACTTGTCACTCGTGGTAAGGAGCAAGGCTATTTGACCTTTGCCGAGGTCAATGACCATCTGCCGGAGGATATCGTCGACTCCGACCAGATCGAAGACATCATCCAGATGATAAATGACATGGGCATCCAGGTGATGGAAGAAGCACCGGATGCCGACGACCTGCTGTTGGCCGAAAACACCTCCGACACCGACGAAGATGCCGCCGAAGCGGCCGCGCAGGTCCTGTCGAGCGTGGAGTCCGAAATTGGACGCACCACCGACCCCGTGCGCATGTACATGCGCGAAATGGGTACCGTTGAACTGCTGACCCGTGAAGGTGAAATCGATATCGCCAAGCGTATCGAGGACGGGATTAATCAGGTGCAATGCTCGGTTGCCGAGTATCCTGAGGCAATCACCTACCTGCTGGAACAATATGATCGCGTCGAAGCGGGCGAAGCGCGCCTGTCGGACCTGATCACCGGTTTTGTCGACCCGAACGCCGAAGAAGAGATGGCGCCGACCGCGACCCATATCGGCTCCGAACTGACCACCGCCGAACTGGCCGACAACGATGACGACGAAGAAGAAGATGACGACGACGCGGAGGACGATAACAGTATCGATCCCGAGCTGGCGCGCCAGAAATTCGTCGATCTGCGCGATCAGTACGAAGCCACGCGCAATGTCATCAAAGCCAACGGCCGCAGCCACGCCAAGTCGGCGGATGAAATCCTCAAGCTCTCCGAGGTGTTCAAGCAGTTCCGCCTGGTGCCGAAACAGTTCGACTACCTGGTAAGCAACATGCGCTCCATGATGGATCGCGTGCGCACCCAGGAACGGTTGATCATGAAGCTCTGCGTCGAAAACTGCAAAATGCCGAAGAAAAACTTCGTCACGCTGTTTGCCGGCAAAGAGACCAGCGAAGCCTGGTTCAAGGCGGCGCTGGCCATGAACAAGCCTTGGTCGGAAAAACTGCGCGAAGTCGATGAAGACGTCCATCGCAACCTGCAAAAGCTGCGTCAGATTGAAGAAGAAACCGGCCTGACCATCGAACAGGTGAAGGATATCAACCGTCGCATGTCCATCGGCGAAGCGAAAGCCCGCCGCGCCAAGAAAGAGATGGTGGAAGCCAACCTGCGTTTGGTTATCTCGATTGCCAAGAAGTACACCAACCGCGGTTTGCAATTCCTGGATTTGATCCAGGAAGGGAATATCGGTTTGATGAAGGCGGTGGATAAGTTTGAATACCGCCGCGGGTACAAGTTCTCGACCTATGCCACCTGGTGGATCCGTCAGGCCATTACCCGCTCCATCGCCGACCAGGCGCGCACCATCCGTATCCCGGTACATATGATTGAGACCATTAACAAGCTCAACCGTATTTCCCGCCAGATGCTGCAGGAAATGGGCCGCGAGCCCACCCCTGAAGAGCTGGCGGAACGGATGCTGATGCCGGAAGATAAAATCCGCAAGGTGCTGAAAATCGCCAAGGAGCCGATCTCCATGGAAACGCCGATCGGCGACGATGAAGATTCGCATCTGGGTGATTTTATCGAGGATACCACCCTTGAGCTGCCGCTGGATTCCGCCACCTCGGAAAGCCTGCGTTCGGCCACGCATGATGTGCTGGCCGGCCTGACCGCCCGTGAAGCCAAAGTCCTGCGCATGCGTTTTGGCATTGATATGAATACCGACCATACGCTGGAAGAAGTGGGCAAACAGTTTGACGTTACCCGCGAGCGTATCCGTCAGATCGAGGCGAAGGCGCTGCGCAAGCTGCGCCATCCCAGCCGGTCTGAAGTGCTGCGCAGCTTCCTGGATGACTAAACCCCGCCGGACCCGGCAACGGGCCTGCCCGGCGCGTTAACGGCCGCAACAAGCCCCGCTCTCGACAGGCGGGGCTTTTTTTTTGATTGATGCCCGTGCTATTTCCCCGCGGCGCGGCGCTCGCCTTACGATCGGCGCTGCGTTTGGCCCGGGCACCCAGGCGGCCAGGCCTGGTTATGCCCCTTGACCGGGCCGGGTTACCGGCCCCGCGTCGCCAGTATGGCATCCAGCTCGCGATAGGATTTGATCAGCGTCTCGAAACCCATACGGTTCAGTCCGCTGGGATTGGGCAGCACCCAGATTTCGGTTTTGCCGATGGTCACCTCCTGCTTGCCCCAAATGGCGTTGCTCACCCGAAACGCCTGCCGGTACGCCTGCTTGCCCAGTACCGCCAGCGCGGTGGGCTGATACGCCTGAATCTTCTCGATCAGGCGTTTGCCGCCCTCCCGGTACTCCGCCAGCGTCAGCTCGGACGCCTCGGTGGTGGGCCGCTCTGCCAGCATGGTAATGCCGCATCCCGTATCCAGCAGTTGACGTTCTTCCTCAGGCTTAAGCTGCCGCTCGGTAAACCCGGCCTGATGGATGATTTTCCAGAACCGGTTATTGGGATTGGCGAAATGCACACCCTTATGGGCGCTCGACAATCCCGGGTTGATACCACAAAAAACCACCCGAAGCCCCGGGGCCAGAATGTCCTCTATCATCTTGAAACTCCTGAAAATGCAACGCGCTACACACGCCGGCCAATAATAGCGCGTAATTGGCGATAAATCAGCCAAGCAAACCGGGACACTATGGATCTGTCACCGCAGTTACTCTATAATCAACGCCCACTCGGCCCCTTAGCTCAGTTGGTTAGAGCAGGCGACTCATAATCGCTTGGTCGCTGGTTCAAGTCCAGCAGGGGCCACCAAGAAAAACCTTACAGAACAATATATTAAGCCACCATATTGCATGGTGGCTTTTTTGTAGGCGCTACAGGATGGCAGCAAAATGGCAGCAGAGTTATCCTGATTCTATCCTTCAAACACGCAGAGGTAGCCAAAATTGACCTCCCCCCATATCCTGATCATGGCTAAATGAGAGGATTTGCCGTTTTTGGTGACTTCGGATAAATTCCGCCGGAGTCAGATCATTTAATGAAGAAGGTGTCCTGTCATGGTTATATTCCTCCCGCCAGCGATCAAGCTTTTCCTGCACATCTTCCATCGACAGGAACCCGTGGATATTTAGGCATTCATCCCTCAGGCTGCCATTAAATGATTCGATAAACGGGTTATCCGTCGGCGTGCCGGGGCGTGAGAAGTCCATGGTGACCTTATTTTCGTACGCCCATCTATCCAGCACTTTTGAGATAAATTCGCTGCCGTTATCGGCCTGGATCCTTAACGGCACACGATTGTGCATCAACCTCAGATGCTCCAGTACCGCCACCACATCCTCGCCCCTGAGCGACTGGCCGGCATGGATCGCCAGGCATTCCCGACTAAAACTATCGACCACAGTTAACGCCCGAAACCGGCGCCCATTAAACAGATTATCAGCAACGAAATCCATGCTCCAGCATTGATCCGGATTTGACAGTAACGGCCTCTCACGCCGGTGGGCCGCCGTCACATGGCGCCGGGGCCGTTTGCACCGCAAATTTAACCCCTCCTGGCAGTATATGCGGTGCGTTTTTTTGTGGTTCACTCGCCAGCCTTCACGCCTGAGCTGTACATGTAATCGCTCGCAGCCATAACGGATCCGGGTTTCAGCGATCTCCCTGATCCGCGTGGTCAGCCCCCGGTCATCACGGCAAGAACGGTAGTAATAAACCGAGCGGCTCATGGGGATCGTCTGGCAGGCGCGACGAATGCCTACCCGGTAAGCGTCAAGCAAAAAATGGACAATTTCACGCTTACGGGCAGGCTTTAAAACTTTCGTTTTAGCACATCCTGCAGCATCTCTTTGTCCAGGCTCAGATCCGCCACCAAGCGTTTTAGCCGCTGATTTTCATCTTCCAGCTGACGCAAGCGCCGCAGTTCAGCCACGCCCATGCCGCTAAATTTTTTCTTCCAGTTGAAAAAGGTCGCTTCAGAAATGCCCATCGTGCGACACACTTCCGCCACGCGGGTGCCGCCTTCCGCCTGTTTCAAGGCAAAAGCTATCTGTTCCTCGGTAAACTTGGATTTTTTCATGCCCGGATCCCCCCTTTAGTATGAGAAGTGTGGCAGAAAGCTCCCGTTTAGCCTGGTCCTGTTTAATGGGAGGAGATCAGGAAGAGATCACAAGGTAAAGCGATGAGTTTAAAAACTATTTAATGACAAGTCAGTTTTTTCATCATCTCAAATCGAGAGATGTACAGTGCTATCCCATTGTACCAGCCTTGCGGGCTGTCCCTATCCACACTAGAATGATTGCAACAAAACGAGGCTTTCAGCATGACAAAAAAAACAGCACATACTCAGATCACCAGAACTCAGATCTATCGTTCCGTCGCCAGTTCAACCGCGATCGAAACAGGCGTTTCCGTGCAAAAGATTGAACAGCAACTCAAAAAAAATCAGGTACAGGCGAAAGCTGTTGGCCTCGCCCGTTAATCTGGCAAGATATCGTCCACCAGTTGCATCATGGGGCTATAGTTCCCTGATATGCCTGCCTGTATTGCCTTGAAGTAAAACGCCTTGTGCTCATCCCACAGGCTGTAGTCCAGTAAGCCCTTCCCCGACAGAACCGACAACACATCGCAAAGCAATCTCGACAGACGCCCGTTACCTTCTCTGAATGGATGGATCAAAATAAATTCCACATGGCATTCAGCCAGATAACGAACCAGCTCCGGACGAGCCAGGGATTTCAGTTCACCAGAACGGGAGAGAAACTGCTTCTCGAAACCATCAAGAAGAAGCGGAATCCTGTCGGCAGCAGCAAACTGGAAACCGTCCTTAGTTAAGTTGGCATTACGCAACCTCCCCGCCCAGTCGTACACATTCCCCAGCCATTGACGATGCCAGCCGCTGATATGCTCAAAAGCCAGCGCCGCTGGCGGCTGGCCTTCGATAAATAGCTGTTCATAAAGCATCAGCAATAGACCAGACTCCAGCGCCTCCATTTCCTCTTCTTCAGTGATCCCTAGCTTATTAGCCAGCACCAAGTCTCCAGAGCCCGGCTGATAACGCTCTTCTGCTGAATTAAGCTCATATTTTGACAAGCTCTTACCTCCGTCCAAATAAGTTCACACCGTTGTTTTCCTGCTGGCGCTGATAGTTGTTAACCCGATCCTTCCAGATCTCAAGCGCCCTGCGCTTTTCAGTCAGGTAATCATAACGATCATAGTGTTTCGAGCTAACGTCGTTCAACGCGTGGTTCTGGATACGATCGCGGATCTCTTTACTGATCCCCGCCTCCCCCATCAGCGTTTTACAGGTGCGACGTAAATCTCGCGCCGTGAAAACGTTAAACTCAGGACTAGAGGCCCGGAAATACATGATGGAACGCGTCAGACTATCGGTGCGCACCGGTCGCTCGCCGTTGGTCGAGCGTGGGAAGATATAGAGGCTACCACTTTCCTTAGTCAGTTCTTTAACAGAGGCTAATTCATTTAATGCCGACTCAGTCAGCGGGATCAGGTGCTCACGCTTGTTTTTCGATACATCGGCAATGACCAGTAACGTCTTCTGCTGCCAGTCAATCGCGTTCCACTGGCTGGCAATCATTTCAAACGGGCGCTGCCCGCCAGCATAAACACAGAAGCGAATCAGATGCTGCATCAACGGGCCAACGTTAGTTGCCTGAGCGAACTGTTCCATGACAAAAACGTAGCTCTTCCAGCGTTAACCATGTATCACCCACTTTCTCCGCCGAGGACTGCTTCGGTATGGCCGATACCGATTAGCTTCAAGCCCGAACGTAATGCCTACGCTGGTATTCATCGGATCGTTATCGGCTTTAAGCCCGTAGTTGAAAGCCGCCATCAGGTAGGAACGAATTCGGTTTGCATGGACCACCGCATCACGCTGGATGATGCCAGACAAGATCGTTTTGATCTGTAAGGGCGTGACATCCTTCGCTTTGGTCTCGCGAGGAATGACTGAATAGCACTCTTTTTCAAGACGCTTCAGTACATCGGCCCAGGTCCGCTTATTGTCGAGCTTCATCTTGTTAACATAGCCGTGTACCAGTTCTTTAAACGATCCCTGCGAGCGATGAAGCTGCATGATGTGCTGCTCGGCCAGGCGTTGTTGCTCAAGCTCTTGCTGGGGATTTTTTCCTTCAACAAGCCAGGCTCCGTACTTTTTCGCCAGCTCATTGTCCGTCACCAGTTTCATCTCAGGCCAGATGCCCAGCTGAATGAATTTCTCTTTCTTCCCTTTCTCAATGTAGTAACGGAAATAAAAAATCTTGCTGCCTGAAGGCTGAACTTTGACACCAAGCCTGCCGGTACCGCGCTGAGCGCTGTTGCTCCACACGTAGTACGACGTGCTTTTTATCTTCAATCCACGTATAGCAGTCTCGGTAAGATTAGCGGCCATGAGGTTGCCTTTCTGAGTATAAGCGTTACCTGACCCGATGCCCATTTTGGGTCAGGTAACGATAGTACAATGGGGAGACGCGACAACCAATCAGAAACAAAAATAACCTCATAACTGATTGATTATAGAAAATTAAAAATACAATAGGCGCCAATGGCGAACGATTAGAAACATGCCGATTTTATGACTCATAATCGCTTGGTCGCTGGTTCAAGTCCAGCAGGGGCCACCAAGAAAACTTATATAAATCATCCTATTACAACCACCCTTCCCCGTTTCGATTTTTCCTGTTTTACCCGAGTGTCTCAAAAGTGTCTCACCAGAAAATATCGTGCCTCATCGACGACGCAGTTTAGACATCGGAAACAGGCAAACGGCAGGCGAAAAAAAACCTGCTCTCGCAGGCTTGGCTCAGAACCAAACGCATCTTGCTTGGCCCTGGGATGGGGCGGCGCCGGATTTACCCGGCCGGGGATCATAATGGATTCCGTAATGCTTTCCATAGTCTTAAACGTATGGCCGCAATTGATATTAGTGCATTGGTGATAATGTTCTTTGGTGGTATCCCGGTTACGGAGCGGGTTAGAAGTCCAGCCTCATAAGAAGCTCGTCATGGAACACACCATCAACACATAATGCAGCGGTATCTGTTGCCCATTCTTTGAATCCAACAGAACGATAAAGCGCCTGCGCCGGACGGTTTGTCGAGACGACGGAAAGCTTCACCGTCCTCACCGTTCCAACCGCCAGCAGTGCTGCCGCCAGAAGCGCTCTGGAAAGACCGCTGCCCCTCAGTTCAGCCCGGACATACATTCCCCAAAACGTGGCCACATGGCTCAGCTTTGGCGCAGTACTGAAACTGATGCCAATGATGCCCTGCAATCTATTGTGCAGATCAAACCCGCCAAATACCGTATTTAACAGCAGGCGCTCAGCAAAGAACTCATCAGGCTTCTGGCTTTCATCTGCAAATGAAGCGCCGAATGCCTCCGGGTAAAGCCTGAGAGCTTCGAGTCTGACATACCTGAAATCGCCAACATCGTTTCTGGTAACGCGGCGTACCGTAAATACGTCCATTTCCCGCTCCCTACTGCCGCAAAGATGATGTTCGTTATCCTCGGCGGGACTGAATTTAACACCACCCCCGGCAACGCCTGCCCATCATTGCCTGTTTTCAGACGATATTATTATCCAGAAGGGAGGTGCCGTAAGAATTATCGACAGTACACAACCACCGGCCGTCGCCCTCCCGGCGGAATACATAGGTAGCCCGCCGGATGGCCTCGGCCGTTCCGCCCTGATCGTCCGGGAAACGAAGCACCGTTTCCATGATAACCAGAGCATTTCCGCCGCCTTCAATAACCTGCATTTTCCCCTGTTCCACAATGAGCCGATCCTGGAAATAGTCAGATATGGCAATGAAAGCGCGGCGAATATCGTCTTTACCCCGGGCTATCATGCCCGGTTTAACAACCAGCGCCGCATCTTCGGCGTAATGTGCCATCAGCGCGTCAAAATCTTTTGCTGAGATAGCCTTATCACATGACGCAATGATCTGCCGGATCGGGTGTGAATTCATGTATTACTCCCCTTAGAATTAACCTTTTCTATTTACCATAACATCTAACACCCGCCCCCTGAAAGGCGCGCTAACGCTTCTCTGTAGTGTTATGCTGCCCCTCGGCGATCAACCTCACCCCGCTGGCGGCTCGCATCAGGTACGCTTTAGCCTCTTCCGGCATTAATTGTATCCCCCTGGCCCGGGTCTGTTCTATGAGGTCGGCGGTGCGGATGCGTACGCCGTTAGTTTCGGAGCAAACCACATGCGCGAAGGCATCACCTAACTCGTTCTCTCTTATCATTATCAGCCCTCTCCTATTACGGGAAAGGCTACCCGAAGTAGGGAAAAAAACGTTATTACCGGACAAACAGCAGGTAAACTATCCACTCCAATAACAGAGGCGGTGAAGCGATATGCTGCAAGTATGGGGAAGGAAAACGTCATCCAATGTCCAGGCGCTGATGTGGTGCATCGGTGAGTTGCAACTCGATTATCAGCGTTACGATATCGGCCATAAATACGGCGGCAATGACACGCCGGCGTTTTTAGCCATGAATCCCAACGGCACCGTGCCGGTGTTGCAAGATAACGCTGGCCCGGCGTTATGGGAAACGGGCGCCATACTGCGGTATCTGGCAGCCAGGTATGGGAATGATGTTTTTTGGCCGCGGGATGAGAATTGCCGGGCGCAGGTGGATATGTGGGCGGAGTGGTCAAAAATTAATGTGGCGCTTAACTTTACCGCCCCCATTTTCTGGCGCGTGGTGCGCACGGCGGCGAACGAGCGGGATCCGCTGGCGATTGGCCGTGCGGTGGAAACGCTGGCAACCGTTTTATCTATCGCTGAACGCCAGTTAGCCCTGCATCCTTATCTAACGGGTCATGAATTGACTTTAGCGGATATACAGTTCGGCCATGTACTATATCGTTATTATGATATTGATATTCCTCGCCCGGAGTTGCCTCATTTGCAAGCCTATTATCAACGGTTAGCTTCCCGGCCGGCGTACAAAAAACATGTGATAATTTCTTACGAGGAATTACGCGTTTTCTGATGTCGCTAAAACAGCGGTCGCCAGGGGCCGTTTTTCAGCCTGCGCTCTTTATCTGATTTTCGCCGCCTCCAAGCCATGGCTGCAAGATAAAGGTTCTCGTTACTTATCCGTGTAAATAGAACTAGTATTGTCAAAATTATTTCCAAACGATAATGTGAATGGTATATTCAGTTGCAGCGCGCCATCATGCGATAAAGCAAAAAGAATAATAAATTATATTTTCATGATTATTTATTTTGTTATTAAATTTATTTAATAATTAATTCCAATCACATGTTATAAATACATTATCGAGGTAATTAATGGCAAACCGGTATCCCCTGACTGTGCAACTGCATCATATCCAGGCATGGCTGCTCAGCGGATTGTCCAAACAGGACTATTGCGCGCGCGAAAAATTGACGTTAAGTACCTTTTATTATTGGTTAAATAAAAACAAGTTTGACGCGGAAAAAGGCAATATCGGGGCGGCCGGGCGCACCGAGCTCTTAAGAGACGACCCCAATACCGTGACCCTGCACCTGCCCAATGGCTGTTCTGTCAGCTGTTATCCCGGCCAGCTCACCACCATTATGCAAGCGTTGGCTCTGGCATAACGGCGGCGCCGCCGCGGAATTTACCGGCCGTCCGGGGTCAGGCCGTTGCCTGCGGTTGCAAAAGTACGGTTCGGCCACTGCCATTGCTACCTCATAACCGGTCAGCAGGCGACTTACCCGATGGGTAACGCGGATAGCGCTCAAGACAGGCTGTTTTATACGATGGCGGTAAAGCAACTTAGCTGAAATTGGCTGTTTCCGGCCGCCGGGGTGGTCGCTGTATGCCTGGGAATTGCCTTTGTAGAATAGCGCATGGGAAGGTTAATAATAAGAGTAAAGAAACTGTGTATCGCAGCAGGATAAAAAGCCCCCGTAACATGAACAAGGGCTTGGTCAGCGGCGGATTAACGCCGGGCTAATATATCACATCGCCGCCCGAGTAGCTCAGGCTATAAATTAACCGCAGGTCACCCAACGTAACGGTTTCGGTGCCGTTAAACTTATTAATGGTACCAAAAAAACGATTGTTATAGATCATTTTGCCATCCTGGAATTCGGATGGGCCCCGGATAGGCTGTTCAAGCGTCGACCTTGCCAGGTTTTGCCTGACAAACGCATAGATTTTCCTGACAGAATCGTCTGAATCCTCATGATTGATTACCCCGCCTTCGTATGTCATGATCCAAATGGGCTTATTATCTTTAAGTATTAAAATTTTGCCATTTAACGAGCGGTAACCTACATAATAATTCCGATAAATAAAATTATCACTGCAATGCTCGATTACTTTCATGTCACCGCTAAGGGTGTCCCTGATAAGGATATTATCAGGAAATTTATAGAGGAACTTATTTGCTTCGACTAAAAATTTAATCATTATATTTGTACAAGTCCTTGGAAAAGAGGGCGCGTTATAATAAATTCGCTACCTTGGCATTATATTAAGAAAAAGATCAAAATATTTGCCCATCAACCCAAAGAGCACCTCACAACGCCAGACTAGCATCATATTATTTGTCTTAGCAAGGCATTATATTTGTTAAATCGTCTATTTAAATATAGCTTTTACCCAATCGCAACGCATGCCAATAATTAATATACATATTATTTATTTATTTTATGTTTTTGCCAGAAAAAGCAAGAGGATCTAAATGAAGGGAAAGCGGCATTTTGCCGAATAAACGCATGTCCGCAGAATGTCATGACGAAGAAAGTAGGGAACGGTAAGGATAATCGCCTTTTGCGGGTTAGTCATAAGAAACCCGGCCTGAAGGCCGGGCGAAGTATTTATCTCATTACAGGAAAACCATCATTAAAATGTCTGCCAATGCTCATCCTGGCTGGAGGGCGTCTTGCGGCCGGCAATGGCCTGCGGCGCTTTGCCTGCCGGCACCGGCCGGCCCGGAGCGGAGATACCGGCCTGTTTTAACTTGAACACTGAAACCATCTCGGTCAGATGACGCGCCTGTTCTTCAAGCGAGGCGGCCGCGGCCGCCGATTCCTGTACCAGCGCCGAGTTTTGCTGGGTGACGCTGTCCATTTCAGTTACCGCCTGGCCGATTTGCTGAATGCCTTTGCTTTGCTCATCCGAAGCCGAGGCGATTTCGCTCATGATATCGGTCACATGGGTGATGGCCTTTACGATATCCTCCATGGTTTCGCCTGCGTGCGCCACCTGGGTTGAACCGACGTTAACCCGTTCCACCGATTCGTTAATCAGGGTCTCGATTTCTTTCGCCGCTTCGCCGCTGCGTTTGGCCAGGTTGCGTACTTCACTGGCCACCACGGCGAATCCCCTGCCCTGTTCGCCGGCGCGGGCTGCTTCCACCGCGGCGTTCAGCGCCAGGATATTGGTCTGGAAGGCGATACTGTTAATCACGCCGATAATATCCACTATGCGCCGCGAACTGGAGGCGATACTGCCCATGGTGGCGACCACTTCCTGCACGCTGGCGCCGCCTTTCCTGGCGGTTTGCGAGGCCGATTCCGCCAGTTTGCTGGCCTGGTGCGCATTGCCGGTATTTTGCTGCACTGTCGAGTTGAGTTCCTCCATACTGGCCGCCGTTTGCTCCAACGCGGAGGCCTGCTGTTCGGTACGGGACGACAGATCGGTATTCCCCATGGAGATCTCGCTTGATCCCTGGTAAATCGCTTCGGCGCTGGCCCTGATGCTGGTCACCGTGGTGACCCAGCTGTTTTGCATTTCCAGCAGGAACGGAATTAACTGGCCAACGCAGTTGCGCCCGAAATTCTTGATCTCGACATCAAGCCGCCCGGCCGCCAGTTCGGTGAAATAGTATTTTATGGTGTCGAGGGGTTTGACCAGATAACGCACCAGATAACGATCGGTAATCACCATAAGGAGAATTCCCGCCAGTAGCGCGCCCATTAGCGTGCGCTGACACCAGGAGACCAGCAGGTTTATGCGGATACTCGAATCCGCCTTGATTTTTTCTATCGAGGCATTATATGAATGCATAGCGGTAGTGAACTGTTTGCGCAATGTCAGATACGGGTCGGCGAGCTGACGCTCGGCATCGTCCAGCCGTCCGGTTTGCACCGCCAGGGCGAGCGGCTGAATGCCCTTGGTAAACAAATCGAAGGATGAGTTATAGATGTTATCTACCAGTGCCGGTTCCAGCAGCCCATGATCCATGACTTTAAACTGTTTTAATCCCGCATCGATGGCGTTCATCTCTTCCGAGACCGCAGCCATTTCATCGTCAAAAGCCTGCTTATTGCCGGCCTTGGCCTGCTTGGCGGCCCGCTCCAGCGTGGTGACCACGCGGTAGTAGTGATCGTTGGCGCCGTTGATGACGTCACCGTTAACCTGTTGATTATCGCTAAGCTTCAGGGTTTCGTTAACTTGATTTAAGGAAAATAGCGTAAACGTCGATACCGCTGCCCAGAGCAACGAAAAAATAATGAGGATGAAGACCAATACCCACCTGATTTTAAAATTTTTCAATATATTCATTTACTTTTCCTTTCGTGCTCTCTTTGTTATTCCTTGCCCGGGCATCCTCTTGACGGTTGCCTTGGCATGTCGGCTTATCTCTTGGCGCCGGTAAATCAGGTTCTGGACGGGGCCTTATGAAAATATGCCTTCTGTTAATGGCAATACCCTAATCATCGGCAAAAGCAGGCCAAGGTTTATAGTGCGGAGAATATTTATCCGCATTATTAATCAGCGGCGTTAAAATTGGGTTTAAGGTAAAGATAAAAGTATTGTCATAGCCGTCAGGATGGCCGTTTAGGCGCGCAAAGCGTACATGTACTGTATGAAGGTATTATTAGACATCGAACTATATACCATCTTTGATAAGGCGTTCCCATCCTGATAGTGACCTAAGGAAGTATATTTTAAGGCATTGTAATCAGAGGTAAAAAATGACGTTACTTTTGGCATCACGCTTGTTTATTGAGAACAGTTATTTATATATTGACTCTATTACCCTGCGCGGCATACCGCGTTTAACATGATATAGGCTAAAATACAGGCCGTCATTTTCGTACCATGCTGAAATGGCTAAAAGAAAAAACATGACTGTGTACAAAAACCTATTATATATCACTTATTAATATTCCATCGGTTCAAGAGGAAAGTATGCTCAGCGTTAATGCCAACGATAAATCATATTGCAATAATATAACATATAGCGAGATACCGGAAAAAAATCGCACAGACGTTAGTTTATATGATCATAAAAAATTTACCGAAAACATTAATTTTATTAAAGAAATTTATCGAGCTAAGTATCAGCCAACAACCAATATCACACCTCATGCATTCGTGAATGATTACCTGACCGTATGTGTCGATGCATCGTCTGACTCGCCCCCCTGCCTGCCGGCGCGCAATCATGAGATAAGGCCAAGTCCGGATACCTGCCAGCGTAATTTATTCAGGTTCATGCTAAATACCTGGTTTCAGTGGTACGAAGCAGACGTTGAGGCAAACATTAAGATAAAACTTACCCAATGCATGCGTTTATTTTTGCATGAATATGAGAACTATCACTATTCTGGCACGCCGTTGTCCGACCATGCCATGCTGGAACAGACCTTCGTCCTGCCGGAGGAATTAAAATGTATCCTGCCGCCGGGAGTATTTGTGGAAAAAATCATATTGGAAACGATGATTTATTTACTTTCGCAAGAGAAAACGGATTTTTTTTGTACCCCGACCCTACTTTATGGACATCAGGCGAATAGAATCAATAACCACTTTCCTCTTTATTTAAGGGAGGATACGCAGAAGCGTTTTCACATTGCCCGTGTCAGGATGGAAACACTCGCTATAGGCCATTATCTGATGATGCCTTTATTATCTATGCAAAGAGGAGAAGATGGTGTTTTATCCCAGGGTGATCATTTCAGCGCTATTTTAGTGGAAAAAAAATCAAGGGGTTTTGTTTTTAATATCTTCGACAGTTACGACTCAGGAGAGGAGAATGAAGATAAAGAAAAATTACTAGACGCTCTTATTGACGAATCAAGTGATAACGAAATTCGCTATTTTGGCCAGCAGTTTCAATTTAATAATGATTGTAGTATTCATACGTATAATTTTCTCAGATTATGCACTCTGGCGCCGTCCGCCGCATTATCTGAACAGCATCAAATTCGTCAGATGACCGAACGCTATATACTCAATATCAAATCATTGCAGCAACTGCTCGGGAGAGATGACAACGCAACAAGCCAGATGTTACGTACGTTTTTTGTTCTGGACGGGATTAAAAGCGGTTATACGCAGGGGATGACCCATGATTTCGAATTGCTGGGCAAGATCTATGATGTGCAGGAAGGCGGCGCCGTTGCCGGCAACGCCACCCGTCCCCCCGGCTTTTGGCAACGATTGCGCCGTAACCCATCATTGACCTTGAGGCCCTGGAAGCGGTGCGGCAAAAATAGCACATCGCCGGCGTGACATTAATTAGCGCCGGGCAGGGACCGGCGGAACGCCGCCGCATCCCTGGCCAGCGCGTCAATATGGGTGCCTAATATTTTGATTTTGTGGATTAACGGATTGCGATCGGGCGAGCTGTCCAGGTTGTTGAGCTGGCTTATCAGTAGCGCATTTTGTTCACGCAGCTTTGCTTCGCGCCGCAGGCTCAAATCCAGTTGTTGCTGCAAAGTCTGATGGTCCAGCTGCCACAGTTTATGGTGGCGGCCAAAGCTTTGCTCCAGCTCCGTCAACGCATCGTTTAACCGTGTTTCGAACTCTTGCAACAACATAATCGTTCCTTAAAAATGACCTTTGGCGAAGTATAATCACTGTCGGCATAGCCAACAAATGCATTAGTGCCCGCCTTTTTTCACCGGTTAAATGCTTACCAAAACGTCCTGGGAAGCAGGCCGGAAACCGCTTGCGGCATCAGATTTTTACCGCGCGCAACACCACGAATTTTGGATTCGAACCAAGTGTAGTGCAGTTGCCGAATAACTGTTTGATCTGATGATAATAATCTAAGTGTCGGTTGGCAACGACGCGTAATTCCCCCCCGACGCGCAGGGTGCGCTTCGCATCCCGGAACATTTCCCTGGCGATGTGATCGGTTATCGCCTGCTGCTGGTGGAACGGCGGGTTGCATAACACCGCCTGCACGCTGCCGGCGTCATAACCCGCCAGCGAATTTTCCACGCTGAACCGGCAGCGCGCCATATCCTGGGGGCGGTTAATCTCTATATTAATCCGGCTCGATGCGACCGCCATATAGGATTCATCGACAAAATGCACTTCGGACCCGGGATTTTGTCCCAGGGCGGTTAAACCCAGCACGCCGTTGCCGCAGCCCAGATCGACCAGGGTGCCGTCGAGCCCTTTGGGCAGATGGTGCATAAAGAACCGGGCGCCGATATCAAGCGACGCGCGGGAAAACACATTGGCATGATTATGGATCTGGTATCCGCTCTCCTCAAGGGTCCAGACGCAGCGCCGATCGGGACTGTCCGCCGCTGGCGCGGTCACCTGGCTGAAAATCAGCCGGGCTTTCTTTTTGGCCAGGGACGTGCGCGTGGGCCCGAGGATATCGCTAAACCGTTGCAGGGTGGAGTTATGGATATCCTTAACCTTTCCCGCCGCGATAACCTGCGTGGCGGCGGTGGCCACCCGGCGCAGGGCATAGAGCTGATACTCCAGCAGCGCCAGGGTCTTGGGAATTTTCATCACCACCAGGCCGGGGGCGTCCGGCAGCGGGGACAGGCTGTCCAGAAAATGGATTTCACCGTCGTCGCCGGGATTTTGCCGGTCATTATGCCGGGTCGCCAACTGGCTGAGGTAGGAGTCGCCGCTGCTATAGGGCGAGAGGGCGCGCAGCGCGCAGGCCAGCGCGCCGAAGCTGTCGTTGAGAATCAGCGTCGGCCCGGCGACGGCGCCCAGGGTGGCGATATGGGCCAGCAGGTATTCGTCCGCCGCATCCCAGGCCTGTAAATTGTCATCGGCCGCGCCGGGCGGATATCTGTCAAGCTCCAGCGTGCCGGAAGCATAGTCAAAGCGGCTCATAGGCCTTTCCTGAAACAGTCAAATTGGGGTGTTTATCCCTGAAAACGCCACCGCAGTAAACTCTTTTTTCATCCGCCGGGCAAAAACCGCGCCGATCGGGGCGATTTAACGCCGGACGGGCGGGGTTAACCTGCCCGCAGGGATGTTTTCCTTCTACTATTAGCGTGCTAATCTGAGGCTTCGTTTACCACTGCGCAGGATAATGATTCAGTATGATTCGCTTCGCTGTGATAGGTACTAATTGGATTACCCGGCAATTTATCGATGCCGCCCATGAGAGCGGCAAGCTTAAACTGACGGCCATCTATTCCCGCACCCTCCCACAGGCGCAAATACTTGGGATCGATTATCCGGTCCAGTACTATTTCGACTCGCTGGAGGCCCTGGCGCAATCCGATGCCGTAGACGCAGTGTACATCGCCAGCCCCAACGCCATGCACTGCTCCCAGGCGCTGTTGCTCCTGGGCAATAAAAAACATGTGATCTGCGAGAAGCCGCTGGCCTCCAACCTGCGCGAGGTGGAAGACATGATTGCCTGCGCGCGCGCCAATGGCGTCGTGCTGTTCGAGGCGTTTAAAACCGCCAGCCTGCCTAATTTTCATGCCTTGCAACAAGCGCTGCCGCGCGTGGGCAAATTGCGCAAGGTGTTGCTTAACTATTGCCAATATTCCTCGCGCTACCCGAAATATCTGGCCGGTGAACAGCCCAACACCTTTAATCCGGCATTTTCCAACGGCTCCATCATGGATATCGGCTTCTATATGCTGGCGAGCGCTGTGGCGCTGTGGGGCGAGCCGCTGCGCCTGTACGCCACCGCCTCGTTGCTGGCCAGCGGCGTTGACGGCCACGGCACGGTGTGTCTGGATTATGGCGATTTTGACGTGACGCTTAGCCATTCAAAGGTCAGCCAGACCGCGCTGCCAAGCGAAATCCAGGGGGAAGACGGGTCCCTGGTGATTGAAAAAATGTCCGAATGCCAGCAGATCACCTGGGTGTCGCGCAGCGGCAATAAGCAGGATCTTACCCAGCCGCAGCATATCAATACCATGCTCTACGAAGCGGAACATTTTGCCGCGCTGGTGGAAAACAACGAGGTGGAGCACGCCGGTCTGGCGCATGCGCGCGCCACCGCCGCCCTGTTAACGGAAATCCGCCGCCAGACCGGCGTGGTATTTCCCGCCGATAATCCCACGGCTAGCAGCCATGCCGTTGACGCACGCGCCGGCGGCCTGGCGATAAACGCCCGGGATGGGAGGACGGTGGCATGACGACCGCGGCCAAACCCATTCTGATCCTGCAAACCGGCGACGCGCCGCCGGATGTGATCGCGGCTAACGGCAATTACGACACGATGTTCCTGCAGGCGACCGACCTGGACCCACGGCAGGTGTGGATTGTCCACCTGCCGGGCGGCGAACGGCCCGACACGCCCGATGCCTATTGCGGCGTGCTGATTACCGGGTCGGCGGCCATGGTGACCGAACGGCTGGCCTGGAGCGAATTCGCCGCCGCGTGGCTGCGCCGGGCGATGGCGGCCGGGATACCGATTTTCGGCGTCTGCTACGGCCACCAGCTGCTGGCCTACGCGCTGGGGGGCGAGGTGGACTATCTTGCCGACGGCATGGAGGTGGGCACCCAGGCGATTGAAGTATTGCCCGCCGCCGCCAACGACCCGTTGATCGCCCGGCTGCCGGAGCGGTTCCAGGCCAATCTGATCCATTCGCAGACCGTGATCACGCCGCCCGCGGGCGCCACCGTGCTGGCCCGATCGGCGCGCGATCCCCACCAGATCCTGCGCTATCGCCATAATGTGATCACCACCCAGTTCCATCCGGAGTTTTCCGCCGCGGTGATGCATGATTTTTTAGCGGGCATGACGGCCGAGGAGCCGATGCGCGGACCGGAGCTGGCGCAAATCGGCCGCGGGATCGCCGATACGCCCGACAGCGAGGCCCTGATGGCGGCGTTTGTCCGGCAATGCCTGCGGGCGGGATAACGCGGCGCGTCCGGGGTAGCGCGAGGTTAACCGGACGGGAGATTGACTGTCGCAAATTTTTACATTAATGTTGCGCCTAGCAAAGGGGAGTAACTTCTTCGTCGGTTTGCCGTCAATACGATGCCAACGCATCCGGCTACCGGGCAATCAGGACAGCGGAATCAATCCTGTCCTGCGTTGTAAGTGAGACCTTGCCGGAAGGCGAGGTATGTTTGCATCCTGGATCAGGAAAAAACGGCTGCGTCTTCCGACGTTAGCCGTTTTTTTTTGAGGATATCCCTGATGAATACCGTTGGCACACCTTTGCTGTGGGGCGTTTTTTCCGTGGTGGTCGTTATCATGCTGGCCATCGACCTGCTGCTCCAGGGCAAAACCATGACGTTGAAACGCGCCGCCTGCTGGTCCGTGGTGTGGGTCTCCCTATCCCTGCTGTTTAACGCCGCCTTTTGGTGGTATCTCGCCACCACCCAGGGGCGCGCCGTGGCCGACCCGCAGGCGCTGGCATTCCTTACCGGTTACCTGATTGAAAAAGCGCTGGCGGTGGATAATGTCTTTGTCTGGCTAATGCTGTTCGGTTATTTCGCCATACCGGCGCAGCTGCAACGGCGGGTACTGGTCTACGGGGTATTGGGCGCCATCGTACTGCGCACCCTGATGATCTTTGGCGGCAGCTGGCTAGTGACCCGGTTCGACTGGCTGCTGTATATTTTCGGCGCCTTCCTGCTGTTTACCGGGATTAAAATGGCCTGGTCAAAAGAGGATGACGCCGCGCTTGACCAAAAACCGCTGGTACGCTGGCTGCGCGGCCATTTGCGCATGACCGGTGAAATCCACGGCGAGCGCTTTTTTGTCCGCCAAAACGGCGTACTGTTCGCCACGCCGCTGATCCTGGTGCTGATCCTGGTGGAATTCAGCGACGTCATTTTCGCCGTCGACAGTATTCCGGCTATTTTTGCCGTCACCACCGATCCCTTTATCGTCCTGACCTCCAACCTGTTCGCTATTCTGGGCCTGCGCGCCATGTATTTTATGCTGGCGGGCGTGGCCGAACGCTTCTCGCTGCTGAAATATGGCCTGGCGCTGATCCTGGTCTTTATCGGCGCCAAGATGCTGATCGTGGATATTATCCATATTCCCGTGGCGATATCCCTGGGCGTGGTGGCCTCTATTCTGGCAGCCACCCTGCTGATTAACGCCTGGGTTAACCAGCGTAAAGGGAGTTAACGCGTCGAGACGGCTTTATGTTCCGCGGCGAACGGGTCGATGCCGCGTAATTGCATACGGCGAAAGCGCACGATATTAATGCCGTTGACAATCAAAAAGCTGCCTTCGATAAGCGAGCCGCCGATAGAGCCAAGCCAGATATTATGGATGACCCAGCCGGCGGTGGAACACCACATCACGCAGCGGGTGGTCAGCCCGCGGGTGCGGAACAGCGCCCAGGTGCTGATAACCGTACCGATAATGGGCAGCAGCTCCACGGCGTGCTTGACCTCGGAGAGCCCGAGCGCCAGGGTGAGGATAATGAATGCAAACATCACCAGAATGCTGCGGGTACGTGTTGAGATCACCGTACGCAGCGCATTCAGCACCGCGCTCATGCCCGCGGCGTTGGCGCCCATCAGGAAAAAATGGCAACCGATGATAAAGCTGTAAAGCGCGAGCTGCAGTTTGAACTTGCGATCGTCACGTTTGATAAACATGGTGATGCCGACAAAAAATGCCAACACCCCCACGCCCTGAGCGACCCAGTAAAGGCTCATGGCACGGCATTCCTGTAATTTGGGGAAAGAATAAAATGAAAACGGCGCTTCATAATTATGAAACGCCGTTCTTATAGTAAGGATTCAGGCCGGTTTTTACAACGTTACGCCGCTTTTAAATATGGCCAGTTCCCGGAAATCATTCACTTCGTTGCGCGTGTGCTTGCCATTGGCAATGGCGACGATTAAATCGACGAACTCCGCCAGCACCTGATCCATCGCGACGCCGTGAATCAACCGGCCGGCGTCGAAATCAATCCAATGAGGCTTTTTCGCCGCCAGTTCGCTGTTGGTGGCAAGCTTCACCGTCGGCACAAAACCGCCGTAAGGCGTGCCGCGCCCGGTGCTGAACAGCACCATATGGCATCCCGCGCCCGCCAGGGCGCTGGTGGCCACCGCGTCGTTGCCCGGCGCGCTGACCAGGTTGAGGCCCGGCACATGCAGGCGCTCCCCGTATTTCAGCACGTCCATCACCTTGCTCTGGCCGGCTTTTTGCGTACAGCCGAGGGATTTCTCCTCCAGGGTGGTAATGCCGCCGGCCTTATTCCCCGGCGATGGGTTTTCATAAATCGGCTGTTGATGGGCGATAAAATATTGTTTGAAATCATTGACCATATGCACGGTCTTTTCAAACGTCGCCTCGTCCCGGCAGCGGCTCATCAAAATACGCTCGGCGCCGAACATTTCCGGTACTTCGGTTAATACCGAGGTGCCGCCGTTGGCGATGACATAATCCGAGAAGCGTCCCAGCAGCGGATTGGCGGTAATGCCGGACAACCCGTCCGAACCGCCGCATTCGAGGCCGAATTTCAGCTCGCTGAGTTTGCCCGGCTGGCGCTTATCCTCGCGCATCGCCAGGTAAAGCGCGCGCAGGCACTCCAGCCCCGCCTCCACTTCATCATCCTGCTGCTGGCAGACCATAAAGGTCACCCGCTGCGGATCATACTCGCCAAGCGTGGTGCGGAACACGTCGACCTGATTGTTTTCGCAGCCCAGGCCAATCACCAGCACCGCGCCGGCGTTGGGATGGCGCACCATGTTTTGCAGCATGGTGCGGGTGTTTTCATGATCCTGCCCCAGCTGCGAGCAGCCGAACGGATGGGTAAACAGATGAACGCCGTCGATATCCTCGGCGCCAAAGGTCTCCTTCAAAAAACGCTGCTGGATCTGTTTGGCGATGCCGTTGACGCAGCCGACGGTCGGCAGGATCCACAGCTCGTTGCGGATGCCCACCTCGCCGTTGGCGCGGCGGTATATCTGAATCTCACGATCGGGCATCTGCGCCGGCAGGGTTTTGAAATCCGGCAGGTACTGATATTCATCCAGGTCGCTAAGATTGGTCTTGGCATTTTGCGAATGAATGTGCTGGCCGGGAGCGATGGGGCTCAGCGCATGGCCGATGGGCAGACCATATTTAACGATCATTTCGCCCTCGCCTATGGGCGCCAGGGCAAACTTATGGCCCCGGGCGATAGGCTGGGGCAGCGTGATGGTCACGCCCCCGATTTCCACCGTTTCATTCGTGTCGAGGTCTTGCAGGGCGACCGCCACATTGTCTGAGGAATGAATTTTAATAATATTCATGAATTAACCTTTTTGCTTTCAGCAATAGGCTGAAACGGCAGTGCGCATGCCTTGGTCGATAATGGCCTGCAACTGCTGTTCAACCTGTTTCGCCAGGCCGGGAACCTTGAGCAGATCCTGTTCCCAATGCTCTGTATCGCCCAACACGTCATTTACTAAGGTGCTTAACGCCACCTCGCCTTTGTCCACGCCGCTCCAAAGCGATTTGAAACGGGTAATCCATTTTTCATCATCCTGCATCGGGTAGCTTTCGCCGTTGCGTTCTCCGCGGTAAAACGCGATCAGCGCCGCCAGGGCGAAGGTCAGCCGGGCCGGAAGCTCGCCGTGTTTTTCACGATAGGACAACAGCTGCGGCAGGATGCGGGTACGGAATTTGGTCATGCCGTTCAGGGAGATGGACAATAACTGATGCTGGATAAAGGGGTTGCGGAAACGGCTTAGCACCGCCTGCGCAAACGAGGTCAGTTCATCATGGGGCAGATCCAGCACCGGCACGATTTCTTCGGCGATGGTTTTTTCCACATAAGCGCTGATCAGTTTATCGTTCATCGATTCGCCGACGGTGTCCAGGCCGGACAGGAACGCTACCGGCACCAGCGCGGTGTGCGCGCCGTTAAGGATGGCGACCTTGCGTTCTTTGTAGGGCTTGATGTCGTCGACGATGCGCACGTTCAGGTCCATCTGGTCCAGGCGCAGTTCCTTGGCCAGCCACTGCGGTCCCTGGATAACAAACAGATAAAAATACTCGGCGGTATCAAGGAAGGTGTCCTGGTAGCCCAGTTCGGCCTGCAGTTCTTCCACTTCGCCACGCGGGTAACCGGTCACGATACGGTCGACCAGGGTGGAGCAAAAGGTGTTGTGTTCATTGAGCCAGGTGGTGAACCCGGCCGGCAGCGCCCATTGTTGGGCGTAACGCAGCACCAGCTCTTTCAGCGCGTCGCCGTTATAGTCGATCAGTTCGCACGGCACCAGCACCCAGCCTTTATCGGCGGCGCCGTCAAAATGGCTGAAACGTTCGAACAGCAGTCGGGTCAGCTTGGCGGGATAGCTGGCGGGCGGCGTATCGGTCAGCTTGTCCCCGGCCTGGTAGCTGATGCCGGCCTCGGTGGTGTTGGAAAAGACGAAACGGATATTGGCGTCGTGCGCTAGGGCCAGGTAATCGTCGAATTCATGATAGATATTGATTTCACGGTTAACCGAGCGGATAAGCCTGGGCTCGCGCACCGCTTCGCCCTGTTCATTCAGGCCGCGGATAACGGTGGTGTACAGGCCGTCCTGGGTGCTGAGCGACGGCGGGAAATCCGTATTGATTGGACGGATGATAACGATGCCGGCGTCCAGATCGGTATGTTCATTAAGCAGATCCAACTGCCAGTCGATAAAAGCGCGTAAAAAATTTCCCTCGCCGAACTGGATGACACGCGTGGTGTACTGGGGTCCGGGAAAGTTTTGACGATTTAGCGTTTGCATGCGAAATTTACCTTAAAAATTACCCGGCTGCGGATAATAAAAAATAGCGTTTTAACCGGGCGAGCCTAAGGCCCGCCCCCAGAATCAAAGCTCAATGGCGAAGTAGTTTTTCGCGTTATCAAAGCAGATATTTTTCACCATTTCGCCCAGCAGGTTGATATCCGCCGGCGCTTCGCCCGCTTCCACCCAGTGGCCCAGCATGCGGCACAGGATGCGGCGGAAATACTCGTGGCGGGTATAGGACAGGAAGCTGCGGCTATCGGTCTGCATGCCGACAAAGCGGCTCAGTAGACCCAGGTTGGCCAACTGCAGCATCTGGCGTTCCATACCGTCTTTCTGGTCGTTAAACCACCAGCCCGGGCCGAACTGCATTTTGCCTGGCATGCCTTCACCCTGGAAGTTGCCGATCATGGTGCCGATAATTTCGTTATCCGACGGGTTCAGGCAATACAGGATGGTTTTCGGCAGGGCGTTGTTACGGGCCTGCGCATCCAGCAGGCGGGACAGCGCCATGGCGACCGGCTGGTCATTGATGGAGTCGAAGCCGGTATCCGGGCCGAGCTGTTTCAGCATGCGGGTATTATTGTTGCGCAGCGCGCCGATATGGTATTGCTGGGTCCAGCCGCGGCGGGTGTATTCACTGCCCAGGAATATCAGCACCGCGGTGCGGAACTGGGCGATTTCGTCCTTGGAGGGCAGCTTGCCGTCCAGACGGCGGGCCAGGATGCCGTTCAGGGTGTTTTCGTCCGCTTCGCCGTAAACCACCACGTCCAGCGCATGGTCGGAGACCTTACAGCCATGGGCGGCAAAATGGTCCAGACGTTTTTTCAGCGCGTCGGTCAAGGTGCTGAAGCTGGTGATGGCGGTGTCGGCAGCGGCTTCCAGCAGCTTCATATAATCGTTAAAGCCTTCCGCTTCTATATTAAAGGCTTTATCCGGGCGCCAGCTCGGCAGCACTTTGATATTGAAGCTGGCGTCTTCGGCCACCGCCTTGTGGTGAACCAGGGAATCCACCGGATCATCGGTGGTGCCGGCCAGCTTCACGTTCATCTGTTTCATGATGCCGCGGGCGGAGAAATTGTCCTGGGCCAGCATTTCGTTGCCGCGATCCCAGATTTCCCGCGCGGTGGCGGGGCTCAGCAGTTTATCGGTGATGCCGAACGGACGGCGCAGTTCCAGGTGGGTCCAATGGAACAGCGGATTGCCGATGGTATGGGGAACCGTCTTGGCCCAGGCTTCGAATTTTTCATAGTCCCCGGCGTCGCCGGTGCAAAAACGCTCGGCCACGCCGTTGGTGCGCATGGCGCGCCATTTATAGTGATCGCCTTTCAGCCAGATATCGTACAAATTCTTGAAACGGTAATCTTCCGCAATCTGTACCGGCGGCAAATGGCAATGGAAGTCATAAATCGGCTGGTCCACGGCGTAATCATGATACAAACGGCGAGCGAATTCGCTATCCAACAAAAAATCTTCAGTCAAAAACTGGGACATTTCAGGCTCCTCACCTTCATTTCTTTGAGTTATGTTTCTTAAATGTTGAAAGGTGTTATACCAATTTAGCAGGAAAATGCAGATCCTGCCGGTGCTGATATACCATTTCCTGCCAAATTCAACAAAAACTCAACATATATAGGTCAGCTACAGGGCTTACGCCCGGCTAACGGGACGATTTATTATCCCTTAAAATAAAAATGGTTTTTGTGATGTCACTCAACTTTTAAATCTGTATGACAAGTTATCGTAGCGCCACATTGAGTCTGGACTCAATCATTTTGTTTAGATGACCGCACTCAGGGTCATGAATTCATCTGACGGGCCAGGGCGATGCGGATTTCCGGCGGCGATTTGCCGGCAGTCCAAACAGCGGTAAGCGGTATCGGGTTAAAGCGGCAGGCGTTGGCAAGGCGCGGGTCGTTAGACCGGATAACAGGCCGACAGAATATAACAATACCCGGAGAGCGCGCTCTCCGGCTGGCTCTATACCCGTCGTCCCCATGATATCTGGGTAGTGGTGATGACGGCTCATACTCATTGGGAGAAGTGGTAATGCGTAAAATAAAAGGGTTACGCTGGTATATGATCGCCCTGGTCACCGTTGGTACGGTGCTGGGTTACCTGACGCGTAACGCCATTGCGGTGGCAGCTCCTACCCTCCAGGACCAGCTGCATATCACCACACAGCAATATTCCTATATTATTGCCGCCTACTCTGCATGTTATACGCTCATGCAGCCGGTAGCCGGTTATGTACTGGATTTGCTGGGCACAAAAGTCGGTTACGCCGTATTCGCCATCGTTTGGGCGCTGATGTGTATGGCGACCGCGCTGGCCAGCAGCTGGGGCGGACTGGCGATTGCCCGTGGCGCCGTCGGCATGGCTGAAGCGGCTATGATTCCCGCCGGCCTGAAGGCCAGCAGCGAATGGTTCCCGGCGAAAGAACGTTCTATCGCCGTGGGTTACTTCAACGTCGGCTCGTCAATCGGGGCGATGCTCGCACCGCCGCTGGTCGTCTGGGCGATTGTGGTTCACAGCTGGGAACTGGCGTTCGTTATCGTCGGCGCGCTGAGCCTGGCCTGGGCCATCGCCTGGCTGGTACTGTATAAGCACCCGAAAAACCAGAAGAAACTGAGCGACGAAGAGCGCGAATATATTCTGGGCGGCCAGGAAGCACAGCATCAGGTAAACAACGCCAAGAAGTTGTCCGCCTGGCAGATTATCCGCAACCGTCAGTTCTGGGGCATCGCCATCCCGCGTTTCCTGGCTGAACCGGCCTGGGGTACCTTTAACGCCTGGATCCCGCTGTTCATGTTCAAGGCTTACGGGTTCAACCTGAAAGAAATCGCCCTGTTCGCCTGGATGCCGATGCTGTTTGCGGATCTCGGCTGTATCCTCGGCGGCTATATGCCTCCGTTCTTCCAGCGCATCTTCGGCGTTAACCTGATCGTTTCACGTAAACTGGTCGTGACCCTCGGCGGTTTCCTGATGATTGGCCCTGGCCTTATCGGTCTGTTTACCAGTCCTTACGTTGCCATCGGCCTGCTGTGCATCGGCGGTTTTGCCCATCAGTCCCTGTCCGGCGCACTGATTACGCTCTCCTCCGACGTCTTCGGCCGTAACGAAGTCGCCACCGCCAACGGCCTTACCGGCATGGCGGCCTGGACGGCAAGCACCATGTTCGCCCTGGTCGTAGGCGCCCTGGCGGACACCTTGGGCTTCAGCCCGCTGTTCGCGGTACTGTCGGTATTTGACTTACTGGCCGTGCTGGCGGTATGGACCATACTGCAAAACCGTCCGGTGGTGGAACTGCTGCCCGGGCAAGAGCCGCTCAAACCGGCCCATAGCTAAATGACGCCGCAACGCGCGCTGTTTTCCACGCGACGCGGCGACCAATAGCACGTCCCTGAAATCCCCGGCACATGCATGACGCATTGCCGGGGATTTTTATTCCGGGGCGGAAAAGTAGGTGTAATGGGATATGTCCATCTAGGCGCTTCATTTAATAAGTGGTATAACAAATATGTCATCGATGTGAGTTCTAAACGAGCAACTTTTGACGCGTTGCGCAGTGATGGCGCGGCACCGACTAAAACGTTACCCAACATTTAAGAGCCTGTATCATGGAATTCACCGAAACCCGACGATTATATCAACAGCTGGCCGCCGAGCTGAAACAACGCATCGAGACCGGCGTCTATCCCGTGGGTGAAAAACTGCCGGCGGAGCGCTATATCGCGGAAGAGATGAATGTCAGCCGCACCGTGGTGCGTGAAGCCATCATCATGCTGGAAGTGGAAGGCTACGTTGAAGTGCGCAAAGGTTCCGGCATCCACGTCATCTCCAGTCAGCAAAAAAACCTGCTGCTGCCCAGCGGCGAGTTTCAGTTCACCACCGCAGGTCCGTTTGAACTCCTGCAGGCGCGCCAGCTGATCGAGAGCAATATCGCCGAATTCGCCGCCACGCAGGTTACCCGCCAGGATATCGTGTTATTAATGGATATCCAGGAAAATGCCCGCCTGGAAGATCGTTTCCGCGATTCAAAATGGGATCTGAAATTCCATGTCCAGGTCGCCCTGGCGACGCAGAACACCGCCATGGCCACCATTGTCGAGCAGATGTGGAGCCAACGGCTGCACAACCCGTACTGGCGCAAGCTGCATGAACATATCGATGATAAATCCATCGAAAGCTGGTGCGAAGATCACGATCATATCCTCAAGGCCTTGATCCGCAAAGACCCCTACGCGGCCAAACTGGCGATGTGGCAACATCTGGAAAACACCAAGCAAATGCTGTTCCACGCCACCACTGATGATTTCGAATTTAACGTCGACCGTTACATGTTTACCGAAAATCCGGTCGTACACCTTGATAGCCTGGCCAACGGCACCAAATAAACCCTCGCGTTGCATGTGATGATCAGGCCGCGGCGCGCCATTGAGGGCCCGCATCCGTGTAGGCGCCCTGGCGCCACGCCGGGGACGTTCGTTCATTTCAGGCCAATGGCGCGCCATGCTTGACTCTTCTTACCCCGTCCCAGGCGGATGTGCGCGTTTTCAACCTCCTGTTTTTGTTAGTCTTGCCAAGCGCTTGCGCCCGACGGCCGGACCACGTCAGTAAGTGTCGTTTTTCTGTCAGCCCATGTAAAAGAAGCCTTTGCCAGGCGTTTTTATTGCAATATATCCTCGCGGCGGGACGATTGTCGGTTATATTTCCCTGTCTCACGATGTCTGATTTTGTTACAGTGAGATGGCTTTTTTTACATTTTAACCAGGTTGTAAGCTGCTGTTTCAAGTTAGGAATGCTGAATGGATATACTAAAATCCCTGGTACATGCCCTCTGGCAACAGGATTTTGAAACACTTGCCGACCCTACATTGGTCTGGACCCTCTATTTGATATTGTTTGTCATTTTATTTCTGGAGAACGGCTTGTTGCCCGCGGCTTTCCTGCCCGGGGACAGCCTGCTGATCCTGGTGGGCGTGCTGATAGCCAAAGGCACCATGAATTTTCCCCTGACCCTGCTGATACTGACGGCGGCCGCCAGCCTGGGATCGTGGATCAGTTATATACAGGGTAAATGGCTGGGCAATACGCGCATGGTGCAAAGCTGGCTGTCCCATTTGCCGGCGCAATATCACCAGCGCTCGCATTCTTTGTTTTACCGGCACGGGCTTTCGGCGCTGCTTATCGGTCGTTTTGTCGCCTTTGTCCGCACCCTGCTGCCGACCATCGCTGGCCTGGCCGGACTGAGCGATACCCGCTTCCAGCTGTTTAACTGGCTGAGCGCGTTTATCTGGGTATTTATCCTGACCACCGTCGGTTTCCTGCTTGGCAAAACCGCCCTGTTCAAGCATTACGAAGATGAGCTCATGCTGGGATTGATGTTACTGCCGCTGATCTTCCTGGTGATGGGACTGGTCGGCTCGCTGCTGATATTGTGGCGTAAAAAACGCGCCACGGACGCCGTAAAAAGGTTAAGAAAGTGAATGTGAACGTAAAATGGCGGCGCGGGTGGATGACATGGCGAGCGGTATTGGTGGCGACAGCCTCGCTGCTGGTCTTGATATTGCTGCTGCCGGCGCTGATGACCAAAGAGACGGCGCTGGAGATTACCCTTGCCAGCGAACGCGGTTCCCTGCCCGACGGTTTTTATATCTACCAGCGCCTTGACGAGCGCGGCATCAGGATCAAAAGCATCACTCCCGCCAGGGACAGCCTGATTATCCTGCTCGATACGCCCGAACAGGCGCTGGCGGCGCAGCGCGCCCTGGAAGATCTGCTGCCGGAAAATTATTCGGTTTCACGCAGCCGGCACTATCCCCGCTGGCACTGGCTTCCCTATCTGCATACCGGCAATGCCCGGGTAGGCTAACCCTATTAACCCTAAGAAATTGCTATAAGTTTTTTGCGGTTTGCCAAATCCGGGGCTACGCTTACAACAAGCGCTAAATATTAGACGCCTAGGTAGTAATGATGGATTAATACGGGCTAACACTGATTCGTAAACGTCGAAGGAGTAAAAAAGATGGTTAAAGATACGACCTCTGAACATTTACGCGCCGAATTAAAGTCATTGGCGGATACGCTGGAAGAAGTGCTGCGTGGCTCCTCTCAGAAACCCAAGGCTGAATTTGACAAGTTGCGCAGCAAGGCGGAAAGCGCGCTCAAGGAAACCCGGACCCGTCTCGGCGATGGCGGCGAGCGCCTGGCCGAACAGACCAAAGTGGTTGCGGAAAAGGCCGATGAATATGTACATGACAACCCCTGGACGGGTATCGGCATCAGCGCCGTAGTCGGGTTTGTCCTTGGTGCGTTAATTATGCGGCGTTGATAAAATGATTGAACAGCAAAGCCAGGGCCCTGGCAAGGGCATTTTCACCATAGGCCAGCGTATTATTACCATTATTGTCAGTATGGTGGAGACCCGCCTGCGTTTGGCAGTGGTAGAGCTGGAACAAGAAAAATCCAATATTATCCAAATGCTGATGATGGCCGGTATTACGTTGTTACTGGCCGCTTTTGGCTTGATGAGCCTGCTGGTGCTGCTGATCTGGGCCATCGATCCGCAATACCGCCTGACGGCGATAGCCACTACCACCGCGGTGCTGTTCGCGCTGGCGATTATTGGCGCCATCTGGACGTTGGGCAAGGCTAAGCGTTCCACCCTGCTGGGTTCCACGCGCGAAGAACTGCAGGTTGACCGGAATATATTGGAAAAGGTCCAAGACGAAATTCAGGAAGAAGAGAAAGCCCGCAAGCGCGAAAAGGAAAGGGAAAGAGCCAGGGAGGACAGATGAGCGACCATCAGCCTAAAATGACCAAAACCCAACTCCTGCGCACCATACACCAGCAGCGGCTGGATCTGGGGGCGGAAAAACGCGCCTGGTATTTTGCCACCGCCCGCTACGACCGCGGCTGGAACACGGTATTGAGCCTGCGCAAGTATCTGATAGCCGGTTCCAGCATACTGGCGCTGTACAATATCCGTCATCCCAGCCGTTTTATCCGCTGGACAAAACGCGCGCTCGGCATCGTCGGTACGCTTAAACTGATTCGCACCACGCTTCAATCACGTTAATACGCCCTCCCGCGGGCGAAAGCCCGCAGGAATCTCCACCGCCCCGCCCCTTACTCAATTTTTTTGATAATAACCGACAGTTTTAATCGCTATCACCCAACCTTTCTTACGGATAACATCTCCTTCATCAAACGCAACGGGTCCATTAAGCCGCCTAACCTGCTTTAAAACCTGCTGTAATCTGGCTTTCGTTTTGAAGGCCGTCCTTTAAAATAAGATGGGAAGAAGATGAAAAAATTAGATGATAGCGCCATCCTGGTTGCCCGGATCCTGTTGCCGATCCTATTTATCGTTTCCGGCTTCGGCAAAATAGGCGGCTACGCCGCTACGCAGCAATATATGGAAGCCATGGGCGTGCCCGGCTTTATGCTGCCCCTGACCATCTTGCTGGAATTCGGCGGCGGCCTCGCCATCCTGTTCGGTTTCCTCACCCGCACGGTTGCGTTGATCACCGTGGTCTTTGTCCTGCTGACCGCCTTTATTTTCCATAGCGATTTCTCCCAGGCTGGCAACCAGATCAACTTTATGAAGAACCTCTCCATCTCCGGCGGCTACTTACTGCTGGCGGTGCTGGGCGCCGGTTATTTCAGCATCGATCGCCTGCTTAACAAAAAGTGGTAACAGGCCGCAGAAGGCAAAGCTGACTACACTTAACACAAGCAGTGTTCAAGGGAAAACGCCCCATGGCATGGTAGGCACGCGATCATCGAGCTCACATAAGTCGTGTTAAAGGGAGAGCGTGCCAATGGGGTCGAATCGGGCGTGGTTTTCCCGCCCGACCGAGCGCCCCATAGTGCGCTATGCCTGCCAACGCCGAACTCAACGCAGGCGTGTTAAAGGGAGAGCGTGCCAATGGGGTCGAATCGGGCGTGGTTTTCCCGCCCGACCGAGCGCCCCATGGTGCGCTATGCCCGCCAACGCCTAACTCAACGCAGGCGTGTTAAAGGGAGAGCGTGCCAATGGGGTTGAATCGGGCGTGGTTTTCCCGCCCGACCGAGCGCCCCATGGTGCGCTATGCCCGCCAACGCCGAACTCAACGCAGGCGGGTTAAAGGGAGAGCGTGAATGGGGTCGAATCGGGCGTGGTTTTCCCGCCCGACCGAGCGCCCCATGGCATGGTAGGCCCGCGATCATCGGGCTCACATAAGCCGTGTTAAAAGGGGAGTGTTCCATCACACCGCAGGCCCGCTGGCACCGGCCGCAATTATCCACTGACTATAAGGAACTCGCATATGGGACTGCTCGTAGAGGGCCAATGGCAAAACAGCTGGTACGACACCAAATCCACCGGCGGACGCTTCGAACGCTCGGCGGCGCAGTTCCGCAACTGGATCACCCCTGACGGCGCGCCCGGCCCCACCGGCCGCGGCGGATTCGCCGCGGCGAACCACCGCTACCACCTCTATGTCTCGCTGGCCTGCCCGTGGGCGCACCGCACACTCCTGATGCGCAAACTCAAAGGCCTGGAGAACCTGATCCCGGTGTCCGTGGTCCATCCCCTGATGCTGGAAAACGGCTGGACCTTCGGCACTGATTTTCCCGGCGCCACCGGCGACCCGCTTTACCACAAGGATTACCTCTACCAGCTCTATCTCGAGGCCGACACCCGCTACAGCGGGCGCACCACGGTACCGGTGCTATGGGATACCGCGGGGAAAACCCTCGTCAGCAATGAATCGGCGGATATCATCCGCATGTTCAACAGCGCCTTCGACGGCGTCGGCGCCCGCGCCGGCGACTATTATCCCCGTGAACTGCGCGCGCAAATCGATGAGATTAACGGCTGGGTTTACGACCAGGTCAACAACGGCGTCTATAAAGCGGGCTTCGCCACGTCCCAGCAAGCCTATGATGAAGCGGTGGAAGGCGTATTCGCCGCGCTGGATCGGCTCGAGGCGATACTGGGCCGCCATCGCTACCTCACCGGCGACCGGCTGACCGAAGCGGACCTGCGCCTCTGGACCACCCTGATCCGTTTTGATCCGGTCTATGTCACCCATTTCAAATGCGATCGCCGCCGGATCGGCGATTATCTCAACCTCTCGGGCTTCCTGCGCGATATCTACCAAATGCCGGGCATCAGCGACACGGTGGATTTCGCCCATATCCGCAACCACTACTACCGCAGCCACGCCACGCTCAATCCCCACGGTATCATTTCCATCGGACCGCGGCAGGATCTGGACGAACCGCACGGTCGCGACGATCGTTTCGGCCCGGCGGACGAGGACTGACCGGCGCCGGGATGCGGCGGCGTCAGGTTAACAGCGGCCGGATCTCAGGCGAATAATTTCGGGATTTCGCGCAGGAACCAGGATTTGGCCTCGCCCATGCTGTCGCGGCGCCAGGCCATAATGATATCGTTCTCCATACTGTACTCGGGGCCCACGACCCGCAGGCGTCCGGCGGCAATGTCCTCCGCCACCAGCGGATAGGGCATGGTGGCCACGCCCAGCCCGGCCAGCAGCGCCCGGCGCTTATCGTGCATGGAGCTTACCGTCAGGCGTTGCTGCTTATCCAACAGCTGCACGGTCAGCACCGGACGTTCGCGGGCGGTATCGGCAATGGCGATGCCGCGGTATTTTACCCGCGTCAACTCCGACAGCGGCTCCGGCTCCTGGTGAATGGGATGATCCGGGCTGGCCACGTACACGTTGAGGATTTTATACAATTTGCGGCTGTTGATTTCCGACGAGGTGCGAAAATGCATATCCGGCGCGATAACGATATCAGCCCGGCCCTGCTCCAGCCGTTCCCAGGCACCGGCCAGCACTTCGGTAATAATCGACACTTGGGTATTGGCCTTGCGCGCCAGCTTCTCGATTAAGGGGAACAGCTTCTCGCTCGGCACCAGGGCTTCCGTCACCACGGTTAAATGGGTTTCCCAGCCGCGCGCCAGCGCCTCGGCGTCGGTGGTCAGCTTATCCGCCGCTTCCAGCAGTACCCGCCCGCGCTCCAGCAGCATGCGCCCGACGTTGGTAAACTTGGTGCGATGCCCCGAACGGTCGAATAGCACCACATCCAGCTCTTCTTCCAGTTTTTGCATGGTATAGCTTAGCGCCGAAGGTACCCGGCCCAGTTCATCCGCCGCCGCGGCAAAACTGCCGCGCCGGTCGATGGCATCCATCACCCGTAATGCTTCCAGCGTTAACGCCCGTTCTCTAGCCATGCCCGGTCTCATTCAGGAAATTTGAATATACTGACCAGATTAACTTGCTAACAATCCGCCGTCCATACCCTTACTATTTATAGAGTAAAGTTTTGGCGCCGCCGTCCCTATGCTGCCAGGCGGATAATAAACACGCCATCCGACCCTACACATAAAAAATGGGCAGCTTGTCCATAGAAAATAAGCAGACAGAGCCATGATTACATTCAGAACGGCAAAACAATGCGGCCATGCCGACTACGGCTGGCTCCAGGCGCGTTACACCTTTTCCTTCGGCCATTTTTTCGATCCCAAGATGCTCGGCTACGCTTCCCTGCGCGTGCTGAACCAGGAGGTGCTGGCGGTCGGCGCCGCCTTTCAGCCGCGCGCCTATCCGCAGGTGGATATTCTTAACCTGATCCTTCAGGGACAGGCGGAATACCGCGACAGCGAGGGCCGCCATATCCAGGCCGCCACCGGCGACGCCCTGCTGCTGTCGGCACGCAACGGCGTCACCTATAGCGAACAAAACACCGGTTCGACGCCGCTGACCCGGCTGCAACTGTGGATGGACGCCTGCCCGACGCGGGAAAACGCCGCGGTCCAGCGCCTGGCGATACCCGACCAGCCCCATTTGCTGCTGGCCTCGCCGGATGGCGAAGGCGGCAGCCTCCAATTGCGTCAACAGGCCTGGATACATCACGTGGAACTGGCGGCGGGCCAAAGCCTGACCTTGGAATTAAGGGGATCGCGCGCTTACCTGCAATCGGTGCATGGCACGATTCACATCGATAACCCGGCGACAGATAGCCCCGCTCACCGCGAGGACACCGCCAATCCCACCTTGCTGACCTGCGGCGACGGCGCTTTTATCCACAATGAGCGCCGCGTCCGGCTACAGGCGCAAACGCCGCTGCGGGCGTTATTGATCGACCTGGCGGAATAAACGCGAAGGGGGGTTGCCGGGCAAAAAAAAACCCCATGCCATAAATAAGCATGGGGCTAACGCGATAATAGAGTTGACCGGTAAGCCGGGTTCTGTCGAGGACAATCATTCATCTAGGCCAGCGCTCGCGCGCTGGCTCAAGCAGCCTACCCGGGTTCAGTACGGGCCGTACCTTGTGAACCCCTATTTGGCCTTGCTCCGGGTGGAGTTTACCATGCCGCAAACTGTTGCCAGCCGCGCGGTGCGCTCTTACCGCACCCTTTCACCCTTACCTGATCCCGCTTGCGCGGGCCATCGGCGGTTTGCTCTCTGTTGCACTTGTCGTGGGTTTGCACCCCCCAGGCGTTACCTGGCACCCTGCCCTATGGAGCCCGGACTTTCCTCCCCATGACGTTGCTTCCCGAAGGAAGGTCGGTCAAGCGGCGATTGTCTGGTCAACTCCGGCGCGGAGTATAAAAGCTTTTCGATCAATTGTCATCCCCAAGCTGGTCCAGGGCATAACGATAAAGGGCATTTTTTTTCACACCGTGGATTTCGGCGGCCAGGGCGGCGGCTTTATTCAGCGGCAGCTCCTTTTGCAGCAGGCCGAGCGTACGCAGCGCCTCCGGCGGCAGGGCGTCGTCCTTGACCTGGAAACCTTCGACGATCAGCACCATTTCGCCGCGCGCGCGATGCTCATCCTCGCCGACCCAGGCCAGGAGTTCGCCCACCGGCGCGCCGTAGATGCTTTCCCATGTCTTGGTCAGCTCGCGCGCCAGCACCACGTAGCGCGCCGGCCCCCATACGGTGACCATATCCTGCAGGCTCTCCAGCAGCCGATGGGTGGATTCGTAGAAGATAAGGGTGCGCGGTTCCTGTTCCAGGGCCAGCAGCGTATCCTGGCGGCCTTTGCGCTTCGCCGGCAGGAAACCCTCGTAGCAGAAGCGATCGGAAGGCAGGCCGGCGGCGGACAGCGCGGTAATGGCCGCACAGGGACCCGGCAGCGGCACCACCCGGATACCCGCCTCGCGGCAGCGGCGGACCAAATGATAGCCCGGATCGTTGATCAACGGCGTGCCAGCGTCGCAGACAAGTGCGATACTCAGTCCTTCCTGCAGCTTTGCCAGCAAAACATCCGCTTTTTGCTGTTCGTTATGATCATGTAACGCGAACAGGCGCGCATTTATGGCAAAATGTTGTAACAATAGGCCGGTATGACGGGTATCTTCAGCAGCAATCAAGTCGACCCGCTGGAGTGTCGACAGCGCCCGCTGGGTGATGTCTTCCAGATTACCAATGGGAGTCGGTACCACATAAAGCGTTGATGCGGAAATATCTGCTTGTTGGTGTTGATTCATTGTCTCATCCGGATTGCCGATTTAATATTGAGCATCTTGAAAAAAACATCACTGGATACAGAATGCTTTACTCATATGTCATGGGTTTTAAAACAGGGCGTGTTCTACCCGTCGTGCTGGCTGCGCTGATCCTCGCCGCGTGTTCCAGCCAGGCGCCGCAGGCCCCTGCCGGCGGCGGCCAGGCCAAGCCCGGCGCCAATGCCGGCGCCAACGCCGATTATTACCTGCAGCAAATGCAGCAGGCGGGCAATGATAATAGCAAGACCGACTTTCAATTACTCGCCATTCACGCCCTGATCGGCGAAGGCAAGACCGATCGGGCGCAGCAGTTGCTCGGCACGCTACCCCAAGCGATGACCGATGTCCAACAGCGCGAGCAGCTTTTGCTGTCCGCCGAGCTTGCCGTCGCGCAAAAACGGCCGCAGGACGCAACCGCCGCGCTGCAAAAACTCGACCCCGGCCAGCTTTCCCAGGAGCAACAGGCGCGCTTCCTGCAGGTGCGTATTGCCGCGGGCGCCGGCCAACAGCCGTCGCTGGATTTGCTGCGCGCCTATATTGCCCAGGAGCCGCTGTTGGCCGACCCGGCGGCGCATCAGCAAAATATCGACCAGACCTGGCAAGCCCTGCTGGCCTTTTCAGCCCAGCCGCAGGCAAGCCTGGTGATTAACGCCAATGAAAATGTTCTCCAGGGCTGGCTGGATCTGCTGCATGTCTACCAGGACAATAAACAGGATCCCGCCCTGCTGAAAGCCGGCATCAAGGATTGGCAGACCCGTTATCCGCAGAACCCGGCGGCCAAGACCCTGCCGACCCAGCTCAACCAGGTCCTGAACTACCAGCCCTCGTCGGTCGGGCAAATCGCCCTGTTCCTGCCGATGAACGGCCAGGCCCAGGTGTTTTCCAATGCCATCCAGCAGGGATTCAACGCCGCGAAAAACGGCCTGAATACGGCCGCCGCCCCGGTGCCGCCCACCGATGCCTCCGCGGGCCAAACCTCGCAGGCGGTCACCGCGCCGGCCGACGCCGCCACCGCCGTTACCGCCGCGCCGCAGCCGGCGGCCGCGCCCGTTGCCGCCGGACCGGCAAGCAATGCGCAAGTGAAGGTCTATGATACTTCCAGCCAGCCGCTGCCGGCGCTGCTGGCACAGGCGCAGCAGGATGGCGCCACCCTCATTGTCGGGCCGCTGCTGAAAAATGAGGTGGAACAACTCTACAGCAGCCAGAGCACGATGAATATCCTGGCCCTCAACCAGCCCGAGCATCTGCAGAACCGGGCGAATATCTGCTATTTCTCCCTCTCGCCGGAAGATGAAGCCCGCGACGCCGCCAACCATATCTTCCAGCAGCACCGGCAACAGCCGTTATTGCTGGTGCCGCGTGGGTCGCTGGGCGATCGCGTCGTCAAGGCCTTTGCCGAGGCCTGGACCAAAGCCGGCGGCGGCACCGTGCTTGAGCAGCGGATCGGTTCCGTCGGCGAGCTGAAACAGGCCATCAACAGCGGCGCCGGCATCCAGCTTTCCGGCCAGCCGGTATCCACCGCGGCGCCGTCGGAACCGCAGTCAGTGACCATTGCCGGTCTGACCATCCCGGCGCCGCCAAGCGATGCGGCGATCTCGCCTTCCGCCGGCGGCGGCGTCGACGCGGTGTATATTATCGCCACCCCGTCCGAGCTGGCGCTGATCAAGCCCATGATCGACATGCGCACCAGCTCGCGCTCGCGCCTGGGCCTGTATGCCAGTTCGCGCAGCTACCAGGCCGAGGCCGGCCCGGACTACCGCCTGGAAATGGAAGGGCTGGAATTCAGCGATATCCCGCTGCTGGCGGGCGCCAATCCCGGACTATTGCAACAGACCAGCGCGCAGTTCAAGGAAGATTATTCACTGGTGAGGCTGTACGCCATGGGCATGGACGCCTGGACGCTGGTTAACCATTTCTCCGAAATGCGCCAGATCCCAGGCTTCCAGGTGGCGGGCGAAACCGGCCAGCTCTCGGCGACACCGGATTGTGTCATCAACAGGAAGCTATCTTGGCTGAAATACCAACAGGGAAAACTGGTACAGGCACTCTAAACCGGCAGCGGTCCGGCGCGCGGGCGGAATATCTGGCGCGCCGGTATCTGGAAAACGCTGGCATGCGCTTCGTCGCCGCCAATATGCGGGTGCGCGGCGGCGAAATCGATTTAATCATGCGGGAATCCCGCGCCTGGGTATTCGTCGAAGTGCGTTATCGCCGTAATAACGCATTCGGCAGCGCCGCTGAAAGCGTCACCTTCCGCAAGCAGCGCCGGTTATTGCTGGCGGCGGCGGTCTGGCTGGCGCGTCGGGGCGAAAGCCTGGAAACATCCTCTTGCCGTTTCGATGTCCTGGCCATTACCGGTTGCCGCGTAGAATGGCTGGTAAACGCCTTCGGCGCAGCGGGATAACCGCTACTTCATTTATCACAGATTAGGCTTAACTACCGTGCTGGAAAGAATCAAAGGTTGTTTTACAGAAAGTATCCAAACCCAAATCGCGGCGGCGGAAGCCTTGCCCGACGCCATCTCCCGCGCCGCCACGGCCTTGGTGCAAGCGCTGCTCAGCGGCAATAAAATCCTGTGCTGCGGCAACGGGACATCCGCCGCCAACGCGCAGCATTTCGCCGCCAGCATGATCAACCGTTATGAAACCGAGCGGCCAAGCCTGCCGGCCGTGGCGTTAAACGCCGACAGCGTAGTGCTGACCGCTATCGCCAACGACCGCCTGCATCAGGAAATCTATGCCAAGCAGGTGCGGGCGCTCGGCCAGGCCGGCGATATCCTGCTCGCCATTTCCACCCGGGGCAATAGCCGTGATATTGTGAAGGCGGTGGAGGCGGCGGTAACGCGCGATATGACCATTATCGCCCTGACCGGTTACGACGGCGGCGAACTGGCCGGCCTGCTCGGGCAGCAGGACGTTGAAATCCGTATTCCTTCACACCGCAGCGCGCGCATACAGGAGATGCATATGCTGACGGTTAATTGCCTGTGCGATCTTATTGACAATTCATTGTTTCCTCACCAGGACGATTAAGGAGCTTACATGAAGGTTCGTTTCCCCTTTGTACTGCTGTTCACCGCCCTATTGCTGCAGGGATGTGTCGGTGCGGTGGTCGTCGGCAGCGCGGCGGTGGCAACGAAAACCGCCACCGATCCCCGCACGGTAGGCACCCAGGTCGATGACGGCACGCTGGAAGCCCGCGTCGGCAACGCCCTGGCCAAAGACGCGCAGATCAAGAAAGAAGCGCGTATTGTGGCCACCGCCTACCAGGGCAAGGTGTTGTTGACCGGCCAGGCGCCCACGGCGGAACTGGCCAATCGGGCCAAACAAATCGTGGTAGGCGTGGACGGCGCCACGGAAGTGTATAACGAAATTCGCCTGGGGCAGCCGGTCAGCCTGGGACGCGCCTCGATGGATACCTGGATCACCACCAAGATCCGCTCGCAGCTGCTGGCCAGCGATGCGGTGAAATCATCCAATGTCAAAGTGACCACCGAGAATGGCGAAGTCTTTTTGCTGGGACTGGTGACCAATGAAGAGGGTAAGGCGGCGGCGCAAACCGCCAGCCAGGTCAGCGGCGTCAAGCACGTCACCACCGCGTTTACCTATATCAAATAAATAGCGGGGCGGGTTCTCCCGCCCGCCCTTTCCCCTGGCGCTCAGCGCAGGCGATTTTCCCTCAGGTAGTCCTCTCCCCCCATCTGGCGCATCTGGCGCATGATCCATTGCTGGCGCATCTGCACATAACGCGACGGGGCATTGGCGCGAAAAAGCAGCGGATTCGGCAATACCGCCGCCAGCAACGCCGCTTCCGCAGCGGTCAACCGGCTGGCGGGCTTGTGGAAAAAACGCTGCGCCGCCGCTTCCACGCCAAAGGTCCCCTCGCCAAATTCGGCGATATTCAGATATACCGTCAGAATACGCCGTTTGGTCCAGAGTCCTTCCATGGCCAGGGTAATACCGGCTTCCAGCCCCTTGCGCGTCCAGCTGCGTCCGTTCCATAACAGCAGGTTCTTCGCCGTCTGCTGGGAAATGGTGGACGCGCCGCGCATCCGCTGGCTGCGTTCATTATGCGCCGCGGCCGCCTGGATGGCGTCGATATCAAATCCCCAATGCCGGGCGAACTTCTGGTCCTCGGCCGCAATCACCGCCAGCGCCATGTTCGGCGAAATATCGCTCATGCCGACCCAGTCGGAATGGGCGACATAGGCAAAATCGCCGTGCAGCCAGGCGCCCAGTTGCCGTTCCATCATCACCGCCGAAAAGGGCACCGGCAGAAAAGCAAACAGCACCACCGCCGCCAGCCACGCGCCGACAAGCGCAGCGCACCCCGCCAGCAGCCATTTCGCCGCGCGCCATGCGGAAAACCGGCCGCCTGCGATCCTCATGCGGTGAATTCCAGTACCCGCGCCACCAGTTTATCGATGCCCTTCGCCGCCTCGGTGATGGAGGTGGCCAGCATATAGCCGGGCGTGGTGATCACTTTATTGTCGGCATCGACCACAATATCATCCACCGGGCACACCACATGGATGCCCCCCATGTCTTCGATCATTTCCGCGGTATCGTTATCCGTGCCGATGGTTAACCGCAGCGGCGTATCAATCAGTTTCGGCAACAGCGCCGGGGCGATGCAAATAAAACCGATTGCTTTACGTTGTTTATGTATTTCCTGCGTCAGACGACGCAAATCGGCATCCACGTCGCCCTCGTTCCCTTTGCCGGCGATATCGCTCAGGTTCAGCACGGCGCCGAATCCACCCGGCACGATCAGCGCGTCCAGCTCATCGGCGCGCGCCTCCGCCAACGGACGTATCTGGCCGCGCGCGATACGCGCGGATTCAACCAGGACATTGCGTTTTTCGGTCATTTCTTCGCCGGAAAAATGATTAATAACATGGGCCTGGAGTTTATCCGGCGCAAAACACACCGCCTGCGCCCCAGCGCGGTCCAGGGCCAGTAACGTCAGTACCGCTTCGTGAATTTCACTACCGTCATTCACGCCACATCCGCTTAAAACGACGCCAACGCGTTTCATAAATATCCTCGCTTCCATCAGGCCGGTGAAAATATTATTTCTATTGACAAAGTCTATTCTACATCCCAAATTTTAATGGTTCTTGTAACATTACAGCGTTCTTTTGCTATGTTGATAATTAACGCTTAACGAATTTTACCACCCCGCCAACCAACAACACCTGAGAATGGGCGGGTAACAGTTTCCCTGGTGTTGGCGCAATCTTCGCGCACCCCGGCCTAGGTCGGGGTCATTTTTTTTCAGCCTTACGTACCCACTCCCGCAGCGTCTGCACATCGTTACGCCACTCCTGCCCCAGTTCGTCCACCCACTCCTGCACGTTATCCCACCAGGCCGGCAGTTCCGGCGATTGGATCTGCTGGGCCAACTGCTGCAGGTGCAGCAGGCCGATGGAGCCGGCGGCGCCTTTGATCTTATGGCCTTCCTCGGCGATGCCGTGCCGATCGCGCGCGGTCATATTGGTCGACAGCAGGGTCATATACCCCGGCATCATCTTCTCGAACATCTCCAGGCCCTGGTATATCAGGGACGGTCCCACCAGGTCCAGATACTGCTCCAGCATCGCGGTGTCCAGTATGGCCTGCGCCGCCGGCGCTCCGGCGGCATCCTCCGCGTCGGCGGGCCGATCGCCGGGATGATCCCAGAAGCGCTGGATGACCTCGGTCAGGGCCGATACCGCCAGCGGCTTGCTCAGCACATCATCCATGCCGGCATCGAGGTACTCCTGTTTGTTTTTCAGTACGTTGGCGGTCAGGGCGATCAGCGGCGGCAAATCCCGCCCGGCGTAGCGCCGGCGCAGCTCGCGGGAGATATCCAGCCCGGTCATATCCGGCAACTGGATATCCAGCAGCACCAGGTCATATTCATCGGGATCAAACATCTCCAGCGCGTCGCGGCCGGTCATCGCCACATCCACGCTGCTGCCCAGTTTTTCCAGCACCGAACGCGCCACCACCACATTCAGCTCAATGTCCTCCACCAGCAGTACGTTGAGCGCCGGCAGCGGCAGGTCATCTTCGTCGTCCTTCGGCTCAGGCCGCACTTCCGGCGCCGTGATGGACAAGCTGAAACACGAGCCTTTGCCCGGCTGGCTTTTTACCTGGATATCGCCGCCCATGGCCTGCGCCAGGCGTTTTGACACCGCAAGGCCGATGCCGGTGCCGGTGGCGGGCTTGCCGCCGTTCTGATCCTTGACCTGGTAATACATGGCGAAAATCTTGTCCTGCTCGTCCTCGGGAATGCCGATACCGGAATCCTCCACGTCAAAGCACAGCAGATCGTCTTTTTCGCGCCGGACGCGAATAATAATTTCACCGCTGCGGGTAAATTTCACCGCGTTGCCAATCAGATTCCACAGGATCTGGCGCAGGCGGGTGCCGTCGGCAAGAATGGCGTCCGGCAGCGGCGCGCAGGGCTGCATCACCAGCGTCAGCCCCTTGGGCTGCACCAAAAGGCCGGACAGGTTCTCCAAATCGGTCAGGAAGGCGTTGAAATCCATCGGCTGGTTATCCAACTGCACCTTGCGCCGCTCCAGTTTATCCATTTCGATAATATCGTTGAAGATATTGCCGAGGGTGATGGCGCTGACGTGAATGGTCTTCAGGTAATTGAGCTGCTCCTGATCCAATTGGGTATCGAGCAGGATGCGGCTTAAGCCGACGATGCCGTTAAGCGGCGTACGCAGCTCGTGGCTGATCGTTGAGATAAAGGTGGTCTTCTCCCTGCTGGCGTTCTCCAGCGCGTCCTGGTAGCGCTTACGCTCGGTTATATCGCGGCCGAAACCCATCAGGCCGTGTCGTTTGCCCACCCGGTCGTAAAAAGGCACCTTGCGCAGTTCAAAACAGGCCTTGCGTCCGTCGGGATAGACCAGCCACTGCTCGTAGGTCAGCGAGACATTATGGCGGAACACCTTCTCATCGGTTTCGATCACTTTTTCCGCGATATCCGGCGCATACACATCGCGTGGGGTCAAGCCTACCAGCTGCTTCTCGCTTTTTCCCACCAACAATTCCGTCGCGCGGTTGCAGCCGGAAAATTCCTTGTTTTCATTGCGGTAGTACACCAGGTCGGGCGAGGCGTCCAGGAAAGAGCGCAGCAGCGACGACTGCTGTTCCAGCTCGATTTGCGCCTGTTCGCGCCGGGCCATCTCCTCGGTCAGTTTATCCATGGCGCGCTGGCGGGCGTCCTCCGCCTTCTCGCGATCGGCAATCTCCTGGTTCAAATGCGCGATATTGTCCTGCAACTGCTGGTTGAGCTGCAGGTCGCGGTTGCGCATTTCCTCCAGTTTATCCACCAGCCGCGCCAGCCGCTGGCGGGATTCCTCCAGTTGCTCAACCACCACCGAGAGAAAATACACCGCCCAGGGCGTGATCAGCAGACCGAAAAAGATCGAGCGCACCACGTCGATGCTTTCAACCTCGCCGCGCAGCAGCATGGTCACGGCCATCTGCACAATCATGGCCAGCACCACCAGCGCCGACGCCAGCAGCAGCGAAAAACGGACCAGCCCCAACTTGACCATCAGGTCGACGTAATATTGCGCCAGCAGGCGGATTTGCTTCATAGCGGTTTCCTTGGGTGACGATGCCGTCAATCATACCGTAAAAAACGATGCCGTAGGTGACGTCGCGGGGGGATCAGGCGGTCAGGCCCCGGGCAGGAACGGCATGCCCAGGGCGCTGCCCTGGCCGCCCTGCGCCTTGAGGTCATTATACAGCGCATTCATCCCGTTCCAGTGATTGGCGCACCACAAAGGTGCAAGCAGGGTCGGCGGACGGGCGCTGGCGCTAATACGGTGGAAAATCACCTGCGCGGGGGTATGGCGGATCATCTCGCCGGCAATGGCGGTATAGTCCTCCAGGCTTAGCGCGGCAAGACGCCCCGCCCGCCAGGCCCTGGCCATCACGCTGCCCTCGACCAGCAGCAGCGGATGCAGCTTCAGGCCGTCGACGCCCGCCGCCAACACCCGATCGAGGGTGGACAGGCATTCCGCCGCCCCCTCGCCCGGCAAGCCGACAATCAGGTGCGTGCACACGCGCAGGCCCCGCGCCCGCGCCGCCGCCACGGTATGGCGATAACAGGCAAAATCATGACCGCGGTTGATACGGCGCAGGGTTTTATCCTGCGCGCTTTGCAGCCCCAGTTCCAGCCAGACCTCATACCCCTGGCGCTGGTAGCCGGCCAGCAAGTCCAATACCTCGGGCGGCGCGCAATCCGGACGGGTGCCGACGCAGATGCCGACGATATCGGCCTGCGCGAGCGCCTCGCGGTAGAGACGGTCTAAAACCCTCACTTCTGCATAAGTACTGGTATAGGCCTGAAAATAGGCCAGGTAGCGTTTGGCCCGGTCGGCGTTGCGCGCCTGGCCGGCTACCTGCTCGCCGACGCTGCGGAACTGGCTTTGTTCGTCGGCAAAAGAGGCGACATTGCAAAACGTGCAGCCCCCGCGCCCGAGGGTGCCGTCGCGGTTGGGACAGCTAAACCCCCCGTGCAGCGAGAGTTTATACACTTTCTGGCCGTAGCGGCGCAGAAGATCGCCGCCAAACATATTGACTACCTGCAGCAACTGCATATTCTGGTTATCCCGGCCGGTTGAGGTCGTCCAGACTAGCCGGTTTGCCCGCCGGCCGTGATGATATCGATCAATACCCATCGCCGTCGCCGGCCGCATCGCATATTTATGCAAAGAAGGTGAGAATAAAATCAATTCTCATCGATTAAAATTTCTTATTTTCTCCCGGCGAATCATTCATAATGTCACTATCGCGACAAAACAGAGCCATACACGCCAGAAAACACGCTAGCCAGCAGATCCTGCTGTTATGGGTCCTGGCACTAGCATGGTGCAGAGATACTAGCGCTGCACTACAGTGAGACAGCGCATATCGGCACCGGCCGCTCCCGCCGCCCAGACGACGGTCAAACCGGCTTTAATTAGATTATTATCAATTGGTTAATAGTGTTTTCAGGCGATTTAAGCCCCTTTCTAGCGGGATTTGACCTGCGTGGTGTTTATCGTTAATTTGGAAGGCCGCTGGAAGAATTCTGGACGGGTTAACGACTCGTCATAGTTATGCAGTTATGAAGACTCCTTCTTAAAGCAAGTCGTTTATCACGAGCAAAGACCGCCACGATGAGGTTACCTGGAGAGAGTGGAACAGCAGGACGTTTAATCCGCTGCCGCTCAATACGGATACGCCTCCTCGCAGTAGGTTGTGAGAGTCACCTGGAGCCTGGGGAGGTCCACGATATGTTGTACGATGAATCCCAAGAGAAGGACAACTGCGGCTTCGGCCTGATTGCCCATATAGAAGGCGAGCCCAGCCACAAGGTGGTCCGAACCGCTATTCATGCGCTGGCCCGTATGCAGCATCGTGGCGCCATCCTGGCCGACGGCAAGACCGGCGACGGCTGCGGTCTGCTGTTGCAAAAACCCGATCGCTTCTATCAGATGGTGGCGCTGGAGCGCGGCTGGCGGCTGGCTAAAAACTACGCCGTCGGCATGATATTCCTGAGCCGCGATGAAGACGAAGCCCGCGCCAGCCGCCGGATTGTCGAAGAGGAACTGCAAAACGAAACGCTGTCGATAGTCGGCTGGCGCGAGGTTCCCATCAATCCCGATGTGCTGGGTGAAATCGCACTCTCCTCGCTGCCCCGTATCGAGCAGATTTTTGTCAACGCACCGGCGGGTTGGCGTCCCCGTGATATGGAACGCCGCCTGTACGTGGCGCGCCGCCGTATCGAAAAGCGCGTGGCCGACGACAGTTTTTACGTCTGCAGCCTCTCCAATCTGGTGACCATTTATAAAGGCCTGTGCATGCCGGCGGACCTGCCGCGCTTTTACCTGGATCTGGCGGACCTGCGGCTGGAATCGGCCATTTGCCTGTTCCACCAGCGCTTCTCCACCAATACCGTGCCGCGCTGGCCGCTGGCGCAGCCGTTTCGCTACCTGGCGCACAACGGCGAAATCAATACCATCACCGGCAACCGGCAGTGGGCGCGGGCGCGCGCCTATAAGCTGAAGACGCCGCTAATCCCGGATTTGCAGGACGCCGCGCCGTTCGTTAACGAAACCGGCTCCGACTCCAGTTCGCTGGATAATATGCTCGAGCTGTTCCTGAGCGGCGGCATGGACCTGATCCGCGCCATGCGCCTGCTGGTGCCGCCGGCCTGGCAGAACAATCCCAATATGGACCCGGAGCTGCGCGCCTTTTTCGATTTTAACTCCATGCACATGGAACCCTGGGACGGACCGGCGGGGCTGGTGATGTCCGACGGCCGTTTCGCCGCCTGTAACCTGGACCGCAACGGCCTGCGCCCGGCGCGTTATGTCATCACCACCGATAAGCTTATCACCTGCGCCTCCGAAGTGGGCATCTGGGATTACCAACCCGACGAAGTGGTGGAAAAAGGCCGCGTCGGACCGGGCGAGCTGATGGTGATCGATACCCGCAACGGGCGTATCCTGCACTCGGCGGAAACCGATAACGACCTGAAAAGCCGCCATCCCTATAAAGAATGGATGGAAAAGAACGTGCGCCGCCTGACGCCGTTTGAGGAGTTGTCCGACGATCAGGTCGGTCACCGCGAGCTGGACAATACCCTGCTGGAAACCTACCAGAAGCAGTTCGGCTATTCCAATGAGGAGCTGGACGCCATTCTGCGCGTACTGGGCGAAAACGGCCAGGAAGCCACCGGCTCCATGGGCGACGATACCCCCTTTGCCGTGCTGTCGAGCCGCCCGCGCGTAATTTACGATTATTTCCGCCAGCAGTTCGCCCAGGTGACCAACCCCCCCATCGACTCGCTGCGCGAAGCCCACGTCATGTCGCTGGCCACCTGTATCGGCCGGGAAATGAACGTGTTCTGCGAAGCGGAAGGCCAGGCGTTCCGGCTGGCGTTTAAATCGCCGATCCTGCTCTACTCCGATTTTACCCAGTTGACCACCCAGGAAGAGCATCATTACCGCGCCGACAAGCTGGATATCACCTACGATCCCAGCGAGCGCAATATGCACGAGACGCTGCTCAAGCTGTGCGACGACGCGGAAGAGAAAGTGCGCCAGGGCACGGTGCTGCTGGTGCTGACCGATCGGGCCATTTCCCCCACCCGGCTGCCGGTGCCCGCGCCGATGGCGGTGGGCGCCATCCATACCCGCCTGGTGGAAAAAAACCTGCGCTGCGACGCCAACCTGATCGTGGAAACCGCCAGCACCCGCGACCCGCATCATTTTGCGGTGCTGATCGGCTTTGGCGCCACGGCCATCTATCCGTACCTGGCCTATGAAACCCTGGCGGCCATGATCGACAGCGGCACCATCGAAAAAGATTACCGTACCGTGATGCTGAACTACCGTAACGGCATCAATAAGGGCCTGTACAAGATCATGTCCAAGATGGGCATCTCCACCGTGGCGTCGTACCGCTGTTCCAAGCTGTTTGAGGCCGTCGGCCTGCACCGCGAACTGACGGATCTGTGTTTCCAGGGCGTGGTCAGCCGCATCGGCGGCGCCAGCTTCAGTGAATTTGAACAAGATTTGCTGAACCTCTCCAAACGCGCCTGGCTGAAACGCAAACCGCTGGATCAGGGCGGCCTGCTGAAGTATGTCCACGGCGGCGAATACCACGCCTACAACCCGGACGTGGTCAAGACCCTGCAGCGGGCGGTGCAAAGCGGCGAGTACGGCGAATACCAGCAGTACGCCAAGCTGGTCAACGAACGTCCCATCGCCATGCTGCGCGACCTGCTGGCCATCAAGCCCGACGGCAACGCCGTGTCCCTGGACCAGGTGGAGCCGGCGGAAAACCTGTTCAAACGTTTTGACACCGCCGCCATGTCCATCGGCGCCCTCAGCCCGGAAGCCCATGAATCGCTGGCGCAGGCCATGAACAGCCTGGGCGGCTTCTCCAATTCCGGCGAAGGCGGCGAAGACCCGGTCCGCTACGGCACCAATAAGGTCTCGCGCATCAAACAGGTCGCCTCCGGGCGCTTCGGCGTCACGCCGGCCTACCTGGTCAACGCCGATGTTATCCAAATCAAGGTGGCGCAGGGCGCCAAGCCGGGCGAAGGCGGCCAGCTGCCGGGCGATAAGGTGACCCCGTATATCGCCAAGCTGCGTTATTCGGTGCCCGGCGTGACGCTGATTTCCCCGCCGCCGCATCATGATATTTATTCCATCGAGGATCTGGCGCAGCTGATTTTCGATTTAAAACAGGTCAATCCAAAGGCGCTGATTTCGGTCAAACTGGTTTCCGAGCCCGGCGTGGGCACCATTGCCACCGGCGTGGCGAAGGCCTATGCGGATTTAATCACCATCGCCGGCTACGACGGCGGCACCGGCGCCAGCCCGCTGTCGTCGGTAAAATATGCCGGTTGCCCGTGGGAACTGGGCCTGGTGGAAACCCAGCAGGCGCTGGTGGCCAATGGCCTGCGCCATAAGATACGCCTGCAGGTGGACGGCGGCCTGAAAACCGGCCAGGACATCATCAAGGCGGCGATCCTGGGCGCGGAGAGCTTCGGCTTCGGCACCGGTCCGATGGTGGCGCTGGGCTGTAAATACCTGCGCATCTGCCATTTGAACAACTGCGCCACCGGCGTGGCCACCCAGGATGAAAAGCTGCGCCGCGATCATTATCACGGCCTGCCGGAACTGGTGACCAACTACTTCCGTTTTATCGCTCGGGAGACCCGCGAAATCATGGCGGAGCTGGGCGTGACCCGGCTGGTGGATCTTATCGGCCGCACCGATTTACTGCTGGAGCTGGACGGCATTTCCGCCAAGCAGCATAAGCTGGACCTGTCGCCGCTGCTGAAAACCGCCACCCCGCATCCGGGCAAGGCGCTGTATTGCACGGAAAGCAGCAATCCGCCGTTCGACAAGGGACTGATGAACAAAACCCTGGTCGAACAGGCCATGCCCCATGTGGAGCTGCGCCAGAGCAAGACGTTTTATTACGATATCCATAACACCGATCGCTCGGTGGGCGCCTCGTTGTCCGGCGCCATTGCCGCGCAGCACGGCGACCAGGGCTTATCCGCCGATCCGATCAAGGCCTTTTTCACCGGCACCGCGGGCCAGAGTTTCGGCGTGTGGAACGCGGGCGGCGTGGAGCTGACCCTGACCGGCGACGCCAACGATTATGTCGGCAAAGGCATGGCCGGCGGCAGTATCGTTATCCGTCCGCCGGTGGGCTCGGCGTTTCGCAGCCATGAAGCCACCATTATCGGCAATACCTGCCTGTACGGCGCCACCGGCGGCAAACTGTTTGCCGCCGGCCGCGCCGGCGAGCGCTTTGCGGTGCGTAACTCCGGCGCCATCACCGTGGTGGAGGGCATCGGCGACAACGGATGTGAATATATGACCGGCGGCATCGTCTGCGTGCTGGGCCGTACAGGCGTCAATTTCGGCGCGGGCATGACCGGCGGCTTCGCGTATGTCCTCGACGAAGAAGGCGATTTCCGCAAGCGGGTGAATCACGAACTGGTGGAAGTGCTGGACGTGGAGCAATTGGCCATCCATGAAGAACACCTGCGCGGCCTGATTACCGAACATGTCCAGTTGACCGGCTCCCATCGCGGGGAAGAAATCCTGGCCGACTGGCCGGCCTGGGCATCGAAATTTACCCTGGTTAAACCAAAATCGAGTGATGTGAAAGCGTTGCTGGGTCACCGCAGCCGTTCTGCGGCAGAGCTTCGCGTGCAAGCGCAGTAAGAGGTTAATGATGAGTCAAAATGTTTATCAATTTATCGACTTGCAGCGTGTGGATCCGCCTAAAAAACCGCTCAAGATCCGGAAAATTGAGTTTGTGGAAATCTACGAGCCGTTCTCGGAATCGCAGTCCAAGGCGCAGGCGGACCGCTGTATTTCCTGCGGCAACCCTTACTGTGAGTGGAAATGCCCGGTACATAACTACATTCCCAACTGGCTGAAGCTCGCCAACGAAGGCCGGATTATCGAAGCGGCCGAGCTGTCGCACCAGACCAACAGCCTGCCGGAAGTGTGCGGACGCGTGTGCCCGCAGGATCGCCTGTGCGAAGGCTCCTGTACGCTGAATGACGAATTCGGCGCGGTCACCATCGGTAATATCGAGCGCTATATTAACGATAAGGCGATTGAAATGGGCTGGAAGCCCAACGTGTCGGGCATTGTGTCCACCGGCAAGCGGGTGGCGGTGATCGGCGCCGGTCCCGCGGGGCTGGCCTGCGCCGACGTGCTCACGCGCAACGGCGTACAGGCGGTGGTGTTCGACCGCCACCCGGAAATCGGCGGCCTGTTGACCTTCGGCATCCCGTCGTTCAAGCTGGAAAAAGACGTGATGATCAAGCGCCGCGAGATATTCAGCGAGATGGGCATTGAATTTCGGCTGAATACCGAAGTCGGCAAAGACATCATGATGAGCGATCTGCTGGGCGAGTTTGACGCGGTGTTCCTGGGCGTCGGCACCTATCAGTCCATGCGCGGCGGCCTGGAAAACGAGGACGCGCCCGGTGTTGTGGACGCGCTGCCGTTCCTGATAGCCAATACCAAGCAGCTGATGGGCTTTGAAAACCCCGAGTCGGCGCCTTACGTCAGCATGGAAGGCAAACGCGTGGTGGTGCTGGGCGGCGGCGATACGGCGATGGACTGCGTGCGCACCTCGATACGCCAGGGCGCAACCCATGTGATCTGCGCCTATCGCCGCGATGAGGAAAACATGCCCGGCTCGAAACGCGAAGTGAAAAACTCGCGCGAGGAAGGGGTGGAATTTATGTTCAACCTGCAACCGGTCAGCATCGAAATCGATGCCGCCGGTAAAGTGTGCGGTGTGAAGATGGTACGCACCGCCATGGGCGAACCGGACGCGCACGGCCGTCGGCGCGCCGAGATTATCGCCGGGTCGGAGCACGTGCTGGCGGCGGATACGGTGGTCATGGCGTTTGGTTTCCGTCCGCACAGTATGCAGTGGCTGGCGGATTTCAGCGTCGAGCTGGACAGCCAGGGACGGATTATCGCGCCGGAAGGCACCGAAACCGCGTTCCAAACCAGTAATCCGAAGATTTTCGCCGGCGGCGACGCGGTGCGGGGTTCCGATCTGGTGGTGACCGCCATTGCCGAAGGCCGCAAGGCCGCAGATGGCATCATGAACTACCTGGAAGTGTGATTGCCGCTAAGGCCCTCCCGCTCCGCCAGGGGCGGGAGGGCCTTGCCGTTACGGGCACGGATGAAATCGTTCCCGCCGTGATGGGCGCAGTGGGGGCCTTTGGCTTATTTCACGACCCGCAGCGACGGACGCCCGCCACGCGGCGGCGTTGGCGGCTCGTCATCGGGATGATAGTCATCATCGCTATCAGGACGGTCGCCGTCAATAATGGACATGACCGTTTCCGGCGCGTTACCCAGGGTCGACGCATCTTCCGCCACGCCATTTTGCTCATAGCCGACTTCCGGCTCAAACATGGTGCCGGCGCCGTTTTCGCGGGCATAAATGGCCAGCACGGCGGCAATGGGCACATTGACCTGACGCGGGATACCGCCGAAGCGCGCGTTAAAACTCACTTCGGCGTTGGTGAGCTCGAGACTTGCCACCGCCCGGGGGGCGATATTGAGGACGATTTGTCCGTCACGGGCAAATTCCATCGGCACCGAGACGCCGTCCACCGTGACATCCACCACCAGGTGCGGCGTCAGGTGGTTGTCCAGCAGCCACTCATAGAACGCCCGGAGCAGGTAGGGGCGGCGTGGGGAGAGTTGAGAGACTTCCATACCTTAGCCCCGGGTTTGCAGGCGCATTTCGCGCTCAGCTTCGGTTAAGGAGGCCAGGAAGGCGTCACGCTCGAATACGCGCGTCATATAGCCCTTGAGCTCCTTGGCGCCGGCGCCGGCCAACTCGATCCCCATCTGCGGCAAACGCCACAGCAGTGGGGCCAGGTAGCAATCCACCAGGCTGAACTCTTCGCTCATGAAGTACGGCGCTTCGTTAAATACCGGCGCTACGGCCAGCAGCTCTTCACGCAGCTGGCGGCGGGCGCCTTCCGCTTCCTGGGCGCTGCCCTGCTCGACCTTGCGCATCAGGGAGTACCAATCGTTTTCGATGCGATGCATCATCAAACGGCTGGTGCCGCGCGCGACCGGATAAACCGGCATCAACGGCGGATGGGGAAAACGCTCGTCAAGATATTCCATGATGATGCGCGATTCATACAGGGTCAGTTCGCGATCGACCAGGGTCGGCACGGTGCGGTAAGGGTTGAGGTCAATCAGGTCCTGCGGTAGATTATCAAGTTCTACCTGCTCAATTTCGACACTGACACCTTTTTCCGCCAGTACGATGCGTACTTGATGGCTAAAAATGTCGGTCGGGCCAGAAAACAGCGTCATCACCGAACGTTTGTTGGCAGCGACAGCCATGAAAACCTCCAAGTTTATCTAGAAAATACCGCGAATAGCCAACTAACCCGGCTACTATCCTGAAATTGTTTGACTGTTAATTCACCTGGCGCCACGCTGCCCATCGCAACCGCGGCAAGCGCTGCTTGCGGCATCATGACAAAACGCCGGCGACACCAACAGACATAAAAGTGTTTAACAGTTTACCAGATTTTTGCATGTTTAGGGGGATGGCGTGTGGCAAATCGCGTTGAATACATCGACGCAATCAGATATTTGGCGTTAAATCAACGCTCGGGAAATAAAAAAGCCCGGACCGTGCCGGGCTTTGTCAGCTGTAATAATAACAGCCGGGAATTAACGTTTGGAGAACTGCGGACGACGACGTGCTTTACGCAGACCGACTTTCTTACGTTCAACCTTACGGGCATCGCGGGTAACGAAGCCGGCTTTGCGCAGTTCTGCGCGCAGCGATTCGTCATATTCCATCAGTGCACGGGTGATACCGTGACGGATTGCGCCTGCCTGACCGGAAATGCCACCGCCGGTAACGGTGATGTACAAATCCAGCTTTTCAACCATGTCGACCAGTTCCAGCGGCTGACGAACTACCATGCGGGCAGTTTCGCGACCGAAGTATTGATCCAGACTACGCTGGTTGATAACGATGTTACCGCTACCCGGCTTCATGAAGACGCGTGCGGAGGAGCTTTTGCGGCGACCAGTGCCGTAGTATTGATTTTCAGCCATTGCCTATAATCCCGATTAAATGTCCAGAACTTGCGGTTGCTGAGCCGCGTGGTTGTGCTCGGTACCCTTGTAAACTTTCAGTTTACGATACATTGCACGACCCAGCGGGCCTTTTGGCAGCATGCCTTTAACCGCGATTTCAATCACACGCTCAGGGTGGCGGGCAATCATCTCTTCAAAGGTCGTTTCTTTAATACCGCCGATGAAACCGGTATGATGATAATAGATTTTGTCGGTACGCTTTTTGCCGGTGACGGCAACTTTTTCGGCGTTCAACACGATGATATAATCACCGGTATCAACATGCGGCGTAAATTCCGGTTTATGCTTCCCGCGCAGGCGACTGGCCAGTTCAGTAGCAAGACGACCCAGGGTTTTACCGCTGGCGTCGACAACATACCAGTCGCGTTTGACGGTTTCTGGTTTTGCTGTAAATGTTTTCATTAAAAGCTTACCCAATTAAAGTTACACGTTGGTGAACACCCAAACGCTTCAATGAATAGTTATGAGGCTCACACGGCTATCTAGTCCAGCAAACCTACCCCTTCGAATAGCCGTTGCTGGCGCGATCGAAGTTTTCGGGAAAAAAACTTCTTGTAACGTGGGGTCGCAAGATTATAGAGAAGACGAGGCCAAAGGTCGACTGTTATTTACGATTCCAGCCCAATCAGTCGGCGGGAGCGCCGCTCACGGCAAGTGCGGCAGGGCCAGGTACTCTTCGCTTTGCATCTCCTGCAGGCGCGACAGGCAGCGCTGGAATTCAAAACGCAGCAACTGGCCCTGGTACAAAGACGCCAGCGGCGCGTCGGCGGCAATCACCAGCTTAACCTGCCGTTCGTAGAACTCATCCACCAGGGCCACAAACCGCCGGGCGGTATTTTCATCCTGCGGGCCCATCGCATGCACATTGTGCAGCAGCACGCTGTGATAAAGGCGGGACAGGACAATATAATCATTCTGGCTGCGGGCGCCGGCGCACAGCGTGGCGAAATCCAGGGCCACCACGCCGTCCCGGGCGCCGAGCGTCGGCAACGGACGATGATTGACCGTCAGCACCGGCGCGCCGTCCGGCCGTGCGCCGGCCAGGCGGGTGAAAATGCGCGCCATATCGGCGGCGGTCTGCTGATCCAGCGGCGTCAGGTAGAGGCTCGCCTGGGTCAGGGTGCGCAGCCGGTAATCAATGCCGGCGTCTACGTTCATCACCGCGCAATGGCGTTTGATCAGCGCGATGGCCGGCAGAAAGCGGGCGCGCTGCAGGCCGTTGCGGTACAGGTCGTCCGGCGGGATATTGGACGTGGCGACCAGGGTGATGCCGCGGGCGAACAACGCCTGCATCAGCGTACCCAACAGCATGGCGTCGGTAATGTCCGCGACAAAAAACTCGTCAAAACAAAGCACGTCGGTTTGCGCCTTGAAATCATCGGCAATCAGTTCCAGCGGGTCTTCATGCCCCTGCAGACGGTTCATCTCCTCGTGCACCCGCAGCATAAAGCGGTGAAAGTGCAGGCGCAGCTTACGTTCTCCCGGCAGGCTTTGAAAAAAAAGATCCATTAACCAGGTTTTTCCGCGCCCTACCCCGCCCCACATATATAATCCCTGTACGGGTTCGGCGGCTTCGGCGTTTTTTTTGCCGCGCAGGCGCTGGCCCAGGAGCCCCAACAGCCCGCCGGCGGCAGGCGCGGCGGCGGCCTTCGCCAGCAGCTGGCGGTGAAGGTGTTCAAGCTTATCGACGGCCGCTGCCTGGACGGCGTCGGCCTGGTATTCGCCTCCTGCCAGCATCTGCTGGTAGAGGGATAATGGCGATGTGACATGCATGGCGGCAAACGATCCCTGATACGATTATTTGTAACACTTTTGTTGCGGCCAGCTTAAACAGCCGCGCCGCGGAACACAAGGGCAACAAATAACAATGCTTTGCCCGCGGTGACGCTATCGGGATTCCCCACCGACCGGGTAAACGGTTATAGTGGGAAGTATAGAGTGTGAAAACCCTACGGGACAACGAAGTCAAATATAGGAGTCATTATGACCTGGGAATATGCGCTGATTGGATTAGTGGTCGGTATCATCATCGGTGCGGTCGCAATGCGGTTCGGCAACCGCAAACTACGTCAGCAGCAAACGCTGCAGCATGAGCTGGAAAAGAGCAAGGCGGAGCTGGAGGAATACCGCGAGGAGCTGACCGGCCATTTCGCCCGCAGCGCCGAACTGCTCGATAACATGGCCGACGATTACCGCCAGCTTTACCAACATATGGCCAAAGGCTCCAATAGCCTGTTGCCCAACCAGACCGGCGAGGATAATCCGTTCCGTTACCGCCTGACCGAGGCGGAATCGGACAACGATCAAATCCCGGCGGGCATGCAGCCGCGGGATTACCCCGCCAGCGCCACCGGCCTGCTGCGTGGCACGCGGGAACCACGTAAATAACTTTACAATAAGGCGGGATATCGCCAGCCCCCGCTGACATAACCTTACTGCGCCACCGCTGAACTTTAGCCGTCCCAACAGGGTCATAGAAGAACAAAAAGTGGCGTTTTAACATGGTTAATGATTAATGGCGTCGTTCACGGACAGCAAGCGAGTAATAAGTTTAATGAAAACCACACCTTTATTCAGCGCATTGGCACTTTGCATCTCATTCGGCTTAACCTCTTCCCTGCCTGCCCAGGCGGCGCTGCCGGCCGCGGTACCCGGGCAGACCATGCCCAGCCTGGCTCCCATGCTGGAAAAAGTGCTGCCGGCGGTGGTCAGCGTACATGTGGAAGGTACCCAGCAGGTGCAGCGCCCGACCCTGCCGAAGGAATTCAAATACTTTTTCGGCCCGGGCACCCCGCAGGGCGATCAGCAGCCCGGCGATTCCCGTCCGTTTGAAGGCCTGGGCTCCGGCGTTATCATCAACGCCGCCAAGGGGTATGTCATCACCAACAACCATGTGGTGAACGGCGCGGATAAAATCAAGGTGCAGCTTAACGACGGCCGCGAGTTCGACGCCAAGCTGGTCGGACGCGACGAACAGACCGATCTCGCGCTGCTGCAGCTGCCGGACCCGAAAGGCCTCAGTGAAATCAAGATGGCCGATTCGGACAGCCTGCGGGTCGGCGATTTTGCCGTGGCGGTGGGCAACCCCTTCGGCCTGGGGCAGACCGCCACTTCCGGTATTATCTCGGCGCTGGGGCGCAGCGGCCTGAACCTGGAGGGGCTGGAAAACTTTATCCAGACCGACGCCTCCATTAACCGCGGCAACTCCGGCGGGGCGCTGATTAACCTCAACGGCGAGCTTATCGGCATCAATACCGCCATCCTGGCGCCCGGCGGCGGCAATATCGGCATCGGCTTCGCCATCCCGAGCAATATGGTGCAAAACCTGAGCCAGCAGTTGATTGAATTCGGCGCGGTCAAACGCGGCCTGCTCGGCATCAAGGGCAGCGAAATGACCGCCGATATGGCCAAGGCCTTCAAGATCGATACCCAGCGCGGCGCCTTTGTCAGCGAAGTCCTGCCGGGTGGCGCCGCCGCCAAGGCGGGGGTGAAGGCCGGCGATATTATCGTGTCTATCGAAGGCAAGCCTATTACCAGCTTTGCCGAGCTGCGGGTGAAAATCGGCACCACCGCGCCGGGCAAGGCCGTTAAGCTGGGCCTGCTGCGCGAAGGTAAACCCGTGGAAGTGACGGTCACGCTTGACGACAGCGCCGCCACCACCAGCAGCGCGGAAATCCTGACCCCGGCCCTGCAGGGCGCCTCGCTCAGCAACGGGCAGTTGAAGGACGGCACCAAGGGCGTGGCGGTGGATGACGTGGCCAAAGACACCCCGGCGGCCCAGATCGGCCTGCATAAAGGCGATGTGATCATCGGCATCAACCGCGAACGGGTGGAAAACATCACCCAGTTGCGTAAAGTGCTGGAGGCCAAGCCCGCGGTCATGGCCATGAATATCATGCGCGGCGACGAGAGTATTTTCCTGTTACTGCGCTGATGCACCCTATAGCTTTCGGGTGACAGGCAGGCGGCAAGCGAGTGAATCCCGATGAGCTTACTCGTGTAAGTGATTCGGGTGAGTAAGCGTGGCCAACGCACCTGTCGCGTGAAAGATGACGGGTATAGGTCAAAACATAAAAAATCGGACACTGACCATGCAGCGTTCGATAAACTCATGTTATCCTGCCGCTATTTCCTTTCTCTTGTTCGGACATCATGCTGGTTAAGCTTCTACGTGCGGTTATTTTTGGACTTATCATCGCGGGCGTCATGCTGCTGGCGTTGCCTGGGCTGCGTTCCACCACCGGCACGCTGATTGCCGGCCATGCCGACAGCGACGACGAGACCCCGGTCAGCTATAACCAGGCGGTGCGCCGGGCCGCGCCGGCCGTGGTCAACGTTTACAACCGCAGCATGAATACCGGTTCCCAAAACGAACTGGAAATCCATACCCTGGGTTCCGGCGTCATCATGAACCAGAAGGGTTACCTGCTCACCAATAAGCATGTTATCAACGATGCCGAGCAGATTATCGTGGCGTTGCAGGACGGTCGGGTCTATGAGGCGCTGCTGGTCGGCTCCGATAGCCTCACCGATCTGGCGGTGCTGAAAATCGACGCCACCAACCTGCCGGTTATCCCCATCAATCCCCGCCGCGCGCCGCATATCGGCGATGTGGTCATGGCCATCGGCAATCCCTATAACCTGGGCCAGACCGTGACCCAGGGCATTATCAGCGCCACCGGCCGCATCGGCCTCAGCCCTTCAGGGCGCCAGAATTTTCTCCAGACCGACGCCTCCATCAACCGCGGCAACTCCGGTGGGGCGCTTATCAACAGCCTGGGCGAACTGGTGGGGATCAATACCCTGTCGTTCGATAAAAGCAATAACGGCGAAACGCCGGAAGGCATCGGTTTCGCCATTCCCACCGCCCTGGCCACCAAGGTGATGAACAAGTTGATTCGCGACGGCCGGGTGATCCGCGGATATATCGGCATCGGCGGGCGCGAGGTGGCGCCCCTGCATACCACCGGCGCCAATATGGATCGCATCCAGGGCATTATCGTCAATGAAGTCACCCCCGGCGGCCCGGCGGCGCAGGCCGGCATCAAAGTCACCGACGTTATCCTTAGCGTCAACAATAAGCCGGCGATATCGGCGATTGAAACCATGGACCAGGTGGCGGAAATCAGGCCAGGCTCGGTGATCCCGGTGGTGATTTTACGCAACGGCGCCAAGCTGACGCTGAATGTGACCATCCAGGAATATCCGGCTTCGGATTAACAGGGGTGTTGACGGTGCCGATAAATACGCCGGCGGCCGACGCTTAAGCGGGGATGGAGCGGGGGAATAACGCCCTGCCTGAAAACACCGGCAGGGCGATAAGCGGTTATTCGCCGGTGACGCGTTCGATATTGGCGCCCAGCTTGCGCAGCTTGGCCTCGATGCAGTCATAGCCGCGATCGATATGGTAGATGCGATCCACCAGCGTAACGCCTTCGGCAATGCATCCGGCCAGCACCAGGCTGGCGGAAGCGCGTAAATCGGTGGCCATCACCTGCGCGCCGGACAAGGTTTCCACCCCGTGGCAGATGACCGTATTGCTTTCTATCTCCGCCCGCGCGCCCATGCGGATCAGCTCCGGCACATGCATAAAGCGATTTTCAAAAATGGTCTCGGTAATCACGCCGGTGCCTTCGGCCACCAGGTTCAGCAGGCTGAACTGAGCCTGCATATCGGTGGGGAAGCCGGGATGGGGCGCGGTGCGCACGGTGACGGCTTTAGGCCGCTGGCCATGCATGTCCAGGCTTATCCAGTCGTCGCCGGTTTCGATATCCGCGCCGGCTTCGCGCAGCTTGGCCAGCACCGCGTCCAGCGTATCGGGACGGGTTGCCCGGCAGACTACGCGCCCGCGGGAGACCGCCGCCGCCACCAGGAAGGTACCGGTCTCGATGCGATCGGGCAGCACGCGATAAACGCCGCCGCCAAGGCGTTCCACGCCCTCGATGGTGATTTTATCGGTTCCGGCGCCGGCGATCTTCGCCCCAAGCGTAATCAGGAAGTTGGCGGTATCGACAATTTCCGGCTCGCGGGCGGCGTTTTCAATAATGGTGGTGCCTTCCGCCAGGGTGGCGGCGCTCATAATGGTTACCGTGGCGCCGACGCTGACTTTATCCATGACGATATGCGCGCCGCGCAGCCGCCCGTCCACCGACGCCTTGACATAACCCTCTTCCAGCTTGATGGTGGCGCCGAGCTGCTCAAGACCGGTAATATGCAGATCCACCGGCCGTGCGCCGATGGCGCAGCCGCCGGGCAGGGAAACCTGTCCCTGGCCGAAACGGGCTACCAGCGGCCCGAGCGCCCAGATGGACGCGCGCATGGTCTTGACCAGTTCATAAGGCGCGCAGAACACGTCCACCCCGCCCGCATCCACATGCACCGACCCGTTGCGCTCGACTTTGGCGCCAAGCTGGCGCAGCAGTTGCATCGTGGTGTCGATATCTTTTAATTTTGGTACATTTTGTATTTCTACCGGCTTTTCCGCCAGCAGCGCGGCGAACAATATCGGCAACGCCGCATTTTTAGCGCCGGAAATGGTCACTTCGCCATTCAGGCGGGTCGGACCCTGGACACGGAATTTATCCATCAACACTGCTCTCTGTATTTAACGGGCTTAGATATACAACGCCATAGCGCGGCATCGCCTACAACTTAAAAACCATTCAGCTTACGATCGCGCCGCCACTCTTCCGGGGTATACGCCTTGATAGAGAGTGCATGGATACGATTGTCCGAAATATATTCCATCAACGGGCCGTAGACCGCCTGTTGTTTTTTAATACGGCTCATGGAGGCAAACCGCTCGCTCACGACGATGACCTGAAAATGGCTGCCATCGCCCGTTACATGCGCTTCTTCCAATGCCAACGCCTCGGCGTTCATCAGCACTTCTTTGATTTCGTGGTTTTCCATAAGGGTCAAATCACTGTCATGGGTCGGGAAACAAGCCGATATCTTAGATGAATACGTCGTCATCGGAAACAGGCAATAATGTGTTCATTCTGTCAGCCGGGCGAATCGTCCGCGCAGGGCAGGATATTATGCAGGTTGTACAAGGTGATAAGGGTGCGCAGTTTATCGGTGACGCCGGTAAGCATGAGCGTACCGCCGCGCCTGGCCTGCAGCGCGCACAGGTGCAGCATCAGGGCCACGCCGGCGGAGTCCACCCGATCCAGCCGCGAGACGTCCAGGAAGCGGATGCCCTGCAGGGCCTGTTCGCGCTGTTCCCAAAACGGCAACAGCGTGACGCGATCAAGCTCGCCCCGCAGGACAAGCGTGTCTTCCTCGGCTTGCCAGCTCAGGGTTTCAGCCATTGCTTTTCTTATCCAGCGAGATAGGTTGCGCGGCGGCGGCCTGTAACTGCCTGGTCAGCCCCTCGATCCCCTGCTGGCGCAGCGTCGAGGCCCATTCATTCTGCTTGGTGGTGATCATGCTCACCCCTTCGGCGATCATATCGTAGGCCTGCCAGTTGCCGGTCTGGCTGTTCTTGCGCCATTGAAAATCCAGCCGTACCGGCGGGCGCCCACCCTGATCGACGATGGTGACGCGAATGGCGACGATCGTGGCATCGCCCACGGGCTGCGGCGGGGCAACCTGGTAGGTCTGGTTACTGTACATCGCCAGCGCCTGGCCGTAGGCCTGCTCCAGATAAGCCTGGAAAGCCTTGAAGTAGGCATCGCGCTGCGCCGGGGTGGCCTGGCGGTAATAGGTGCCGAGCACCAGCGCGCCGGCGTATTTGACCTGCACATAGGGCAGCAGTTCTTCACGCACCACATCGCGCAGCACGTTGGGATTGGCGCGAATCTGGCTTTGTTCGTTCTTGAGGCGGGTAAAGGTTTTATCCGCCGCCGCGTTCATCAGCGCATAGGGATTGGTCTGGTCGACGGCCTGGGCCAGCGGCGCGACCGCAAGCAGGGCGAGCAGTAAAAATCGTGTAAACATAAAACATTATCCTCTTATTTTGCCGCCGCCGCGGGGGCGTTGCCGTCGGCGGATGCAGGTGCGTGGGCCGCGCCGCTGGTCGGGGCGGGCCCGTTGTCGCCGGAAACAGGCGCGGGTTTGTCGCCGCTTTTGTACAGGAACTGGCCGATCAGGTCCTCCAGCACCAAGGCTGATTTGGTATCCTGAATAATACCGCCATCCTTAAGGATAGACGTTCCCATATCCGGGTCCTCGAAGCCGATGTTCAGCGCCAGGTATTGTTCGCCCAGCAGGCCCGAGGTGCGGATCGCCAGGGAGCTGGTATCGGGGATATGATTGTAGGTGTCCTCGATGTCCATCGATACCCTGGGCGCATAGGTTTTCGGGTCGAGGGTAATCTCCGCCACCCGGCCTACCACCACGCCGCCCACTTTGACCGGCGAACGCACCTTCAGCCCGCCGATATTATCGAAAGTGGCCGAAATACGGTAGGTGGACACGCTGCCCATCGAGCGGATATCCGCCACTTTCAGGCACAGGAAAATAACGGCGCACAGGGCGATGATCATAAAAACGCCGACCCAGATTTCACTCTTTTTCGTTTGCATTAACTCACTTCCCAAACATCAGTGCTGTCAGCACAAAATCCAGTCCCAACACCGCCAGGGACGCATGGACGACCGTTCTGGTGGTCGCGCGGCTAATCCCCTCCGACGTCGGGATCGCATCATAACCGTTAAACAGCGCGATCCAGGTGACCGTAATGGCGAAAACCACGCTCTTGATCAGGCAATTCACCAAATCCTGGTGCCAATCCACCGCGCCTTGCATGGCGGACCAGAAATAACCGTTGTCGATCCCCTTCCAGTCCACCCCCACTATGCCGCCGCCCCAAATGCCCACCGCGACAAAAATGGCCGTCAGCAGCGGCATGCTGATGACGCCGGCCCAAAAACGGGGCGCCACGATGCGCCGCAGCGGATCGACCGCCATCATCTCCAGGCTGGACAACTGCTCGGTGGCCTTCATCAACCCGATTTCGGCGGTCAGCGCCGACCCGGCGCGCCCGGCGAACAGCAGCGCGGTCACCACCGGGCCCAGCTCGCGCAGCAGCGACAACGCCACCATCATGCCCAGGCTGGCCTCGGCGCTGTAGGTGGTCAGGATAATATAGCCCTGCAGCCCCAGCACCATGCCGATAAACAACCCCGACACAATAATAATGATTAACGATTGTACCCCGACGCTGTAGAGCTGCTTTATCAACAGCGGCCACTGCTGCCGGAAGGCGGGTTTGCCCACCAGCGCGTTAAATAACATCAGGCCCGACCGCCCGAAAGTATGGCAGACGCTGATGCCCCGGCGTCCAAAGGACGCTAATGCTTGTTGTAGTAGCATGGCTCGGTCAACTCCCTGAACCTAAAAGCTGTGTTTTATAATCTCTGGCGGGAAAATTAAACGGCACCGGACCATCGGCGATGCCGTCCAGGAACTGCCGCACCCGCGGATCCTGGTTGGCGCGCAGCTCGGCCGGCGTTCCTTCCGCGATAACATGCTGCTCGGCCACGATGTAAGCGTAATCGGCGATGCTCAATACTTCCGGCACGTCATGGGAGACCACGATGCAGGTGACGCCCAGCGCGTGGTTCAATTCATCAATAAGTTTGACCAGCACGCCCATGGTAATGGGGTCCTGCCCGACGAAAGGCTCGTCAAACATAATCAGTTCCGGGTCGAGGGCGATGGCGCGGGCCAGCGCGGCGCGCCTGGCCATGCCGCCCGAGAGTTCGGAAGGCATCAGCGACGCGGCCCCGCGCAGCCCCACCGCCTCGAGTTTCATCATCACGGTGGTGCGCAGCACTTCTTCCGGCAGCCGCGTGTGCTGCCGCAGGGGGAACGCCACGTTTTCAAACACGTTGATATCGGTAAACAGGGCGCCGGACTGGAACAGCATGCTGATTTTTTTGCGCACCTCGTATAGCCGCCCGCGCGATAAGGAGGGAATATTGTCGCCGTCAAACCAAATTTCGCCGCTGTCGGGCGGCAGCTGGCCGCCAATCAGGCGTAACAGGGTGGTTTTACCGATACCCGACGGCCCCATGATCGCGGTGATCTTTCCCCGCGGCACCTGCAGGGTGATGTTGTCGAATATCGGCCGATTGCCGCGCCGGAAGCTCAATCCGCGGATATCGACCAAATGCTCCGTCTGGTTCATGTCATTACTGCCCATATCTTGCCCACTTAAAGCCCATTGCCCTAGATATTAAAGCAATAGGACCGATTCATCGAACTTTTACATAAAATTACCCTGGCGGCGGTAAGATAGGATCAATAGCCGATGTTTTACTTTTGGCCCGCGGGCAGTCAAAATTAAGACGCGCGCCGGTTGCCGGCATCCTTACCCTTCCGCCCGGGAAGCGGCGGTGGCGACGGCGGCCCAGGATTCTTTCACATCAAGGACTTCATATGTTTTTTGCCACGTCATTATTAGTTATTGGTCTTATTCTACTGGTTTATGGCGCGGATAGATTGGTTTACAGTGCTGCCGTGATCGGCCGGTCGCTGGGTATGGCGCCCTGGCTGGTGGGCTGCACCATCGTCGCATTGGGCACGTCCCTGCCCGAACTGCTGATCGCGGTGACCGCCGCGCTGAATCACCAACTCGATATGACCGTGGGCAATATCCTTGGTTCCAATGTGATCAATAGTTTATTGATCGTCGGCGGCGCGGCGCTGATCCGCCCCATGGCCTTCCATTCGGACATCGTGCGGCGCGAGCTGCCGCTGCTGCTGCTCGCCACCGCGCTGTGCGGCCTGGCGCTGGCGGATCGCGCCCTGGGCCGCCTGGATGGTATAATACTGTTGCTGGCGGCGATAGGGTATATTGCCGCCATGATCGCCCTGACCCGCCGGGCGCAGAGCGCCGGCAACGACAGCCTGACCCGCGAACGGCTGGCTGAGCTGCCGCAGGACACGCCGGATAGCGGCACAACCGTGGCGGTGCTGTGGCTGGCGCTGGCCTTTATCATCATGCCCATATCGGCGCATATGGTGATTGATAACGCGGGCGTGGTGGCCCGGCATCTGGGGGTAAGCGAGTTGGTTATCGGCCTGACGGTGGTGGCCTTCGGCACCAGCCTGCCCGAACTGGCAACCGTTATCGCCGGCGCCCTGAAAGGGGAAAACGATATTGCACTGGGCAATCTCATCGGTTCCAATATCGTCAATAGCCTGCTGGTGCTGGGCGTGCCGGCCCTGCTTTCGCCCGGCCGGTTCAATCCGCTGGCGTTTACCCGCGATTATTGGGTTATGCTGGCGGCAAGCATTATATTAACCGCCTTTTGCCTGGGAAAGCGCCGTAGGATCAACTCTGGCATGGGCGCTCTGTTATTATGTGGTTTTGCCGCCTATGTTACGGTGTTGTTTATTTAGCCCGCGGACGCTGCCGGGCGCATCAGGATACGTTATGTCACATTTGTCGTTAGCGCCGGATTTTGATTTCCCGGCAGCAGGTAAACAGGTCCTCGCCGCCGAGCGTGAAGGCCTGGCGCAGCTTGATCAATATATCAACGACGATTTTCGCCGCGCGTGCGAAAAAATATTTTATTGCAGCGGCAAAGTCGTGGTGATGGGGATGGGCAAATCCGGCCATATCGGCCGCAAGATGGCGGCGACCTTCGCCAGCACCGGCACGCCCTCCTTTTTTGTCCATCCCGGCGAGGCCAGCCATGGCGATCTGGGCATGGTATCGGCCCAGGACATCGTCATCGCCTTGTCCAACTCAGGCGAATCCAATGAAATCCTGGCGCTGATTCCGGTGCTCAAGCGCCTGCAGATCCCGCTTATCTGCATGACCGGCAATCCGGCCAGCGCCATGGGCAAGGCGGCGGATATCCATATCTGCGTCCACGTGCCCCTGGAAGCGTGCCCGCTGGGCCTGGCTCCCACCACCAGCACCACCGCCGCCCTGGTGATGGGCGACGCGCTGGCGGTGGCGCTGCTGCAGGCCCGCGGCTTTACCCCCGAAGACTTCGCCCTGTCCCACCCCGGCGGCGCGCTGGGCCGTAAACTATTGCTGCGGGTGACCGATATCATGCACAGCGGCGAAGAAATCCCGGTGACGCCGCGGGATGCGTCATTACGCGACGCCCTGCTGGAAATCACGCGTAAAAATCTCGGCATGACGGTGATATGCGACGATAAGCTGAATATCGCCGGCATTTTTACCGACGGCGACTTGCGCCGGGTGTTCGATATGGGCGTGGATTTAAACCAGGCGCGCATCGCCGACCTGATGACCGCCGGCGGTATCCGGGTGACGCCCAATACCCTGGCGGTCGACGCCCTTAACCTGATGCAGTCGCGCCATATCACCTCGGTGCTGGTGGCCGACCAGAACCGGCTTATGGGCGTGGTGCATATGCATGATATGCTGCGAGCCGGCGTTATTTAACAAGGAAACCCGCCATGCAAGAGACCACCCTTATCGAGACCTGTTACGGCCCGGTCGACCAGCGGATACTGCAATGCGCCCGGGATATCCGGCTGCTGGTGTGCGACGTGGACGGCGTCCTGTCGGACGGCTTTATCTACCAAGGCAACCAGGGCGAGGAGCTCAAGGCGTTTAACGTCCGCGACGGCTACGGCATCCGATGCTTACTGACATCCGGCATCGAGGTCGCTATTATTACCGGCCGGTCCGCCCAACTGGTGGAAGATCGCGCGCGTACCCTGGGGATCTCCCATCTCTACCAAGGCCGGTCGGATAAGCTTTTGGCCTTTGAGGATCTATTGGTTAAACTATCTTTAACAGCGGATCAGGCCGCGTATATCGGCGATGATCTTATTGATTGGCCGGTGATGTCGCGGGTGGGATTAAGCGTCGCCGTGGCGGACGCGCATCCTTTGTTGCTGCCGCTGGCCGATTATGTGACGCATATCGCCGGCGGTCGCGGCGCGGTTCGCGAAATCTGCGATTTAATTCTGCTGGCGCAAGGAAAGCTTGATGATGCCAAAGGGCAGTCGGTATGAGTAAAACAAGATGGTGGGTCACCCTACTGCTGGTATTGGTGGTCCTGGTGTTAATCGGCCTGAACCTGACCGATAACGACGGCAGCCAGAACGCGGCGGCGCCCGATGCCGGCGAACCCACCTACCAGAGCGAACATACCATTACCCTGGTATACAATCCGTTGGGCGCCATGAATTATCGCTTGATCTCCGAGCACGTCGAGCACTTCGCCGTCGAGCAGATTAGCTGGTTTACCCAGCCGGTGGCGACGATGTACGATGAGAATAAAGTCGCCACCTGGACAGTCCGGTCCGATCGGGCCAAGCTGACCAATGATAAAATGCTTTATTTATACGGCCATGTTCAGGTTGACAGTCTGACCGAAACCTCGCAACTGCAGCGTATCAGAACCGATAGTGCGGTGGTGAATCTTGTTACGCAGGATGTTTCCTCCGATGACGAGGTGACCCTATATGGCATCGGATTTAACTCTAAAGGCATGAAAATGCGCGGAAACCTGCGGAACAAGACTGCCGAGCTGATTGAAAAGGTTAAGACCTCTTATGAAATCCAAAATCCAAAATAACATCTGTTACGTTTTTGCGGCCGGCGCGCTGCTGCTGGCGAGCGCCAATGCCCTGGCGCTGACCGGCGATACCGACCAGCCGATCAATATTGATTCCGAGCAGCAGGCCGTCGATATGCAAACCAATGTCGTCACCCTTACCGGTACGGTGGTGGTCAAACAAGGCTCCATCGACATCCGGGCGGATAAAGTGGTCATCACCCGCCCCAACGGCGAACAGGGCAAGGAAGTGGTCGAGGGTTACGGCAATCCGGTGACGTTTTACCAGATGCAGGACAACGGCAAGCCGGTGAAGGGCCATGCGCAAAAGGTCCGCTATGAGCTGGCCAACGATTTTGTGGTGCTGACCGGCGACGCTTATCTCGAACAGCTCGACAGCAACGTCAAGGGCGATCGCATCACCTACCTGGTGAAACAACAGCAAATGGAAGCCTTCAGCGACAAGGGCAAACGGGTCACCACCGTATTGGTGCCGTCCCAGCTGCAGGATAAGAACCCGGCGGGCGCGGCACCCAAAGCGTCCTCAGCGCCCAAGGCGCCCAAATCCGGCAATAAATAAGAGTAATTGAACCCATGGCAACATTAATCGCAGAAAACCTGGCTAAAGCCTACAAGGGCCGACATGTGGTGGAAGACGTCAGCCTCAAGGTCAGCTCAGGGGAAATCGTCGGGTTGCTGGGGCCGAACGGGGCCGGCAAGACCACCACGTTCTACATGGTGGTCGGCATCATCCAGCGCGACGCCGGGCGCATTATTATCGATGACGACGATATCAGCCTGCTGCCGTTGCATACCCGCGCCCGGCGCGGCATCGGCTACCTGCCGCAGGAAGCGTCGATTTTCCGCCGCCTGAGCGTGTTTGATAACCTGATGGCGGTATTGCAGATCAGAAACGATCTCAGCGCTTCGCAGCGCGACGACCGCGCCAATGCGCTGATGGAAGAATTCCATATCGCCCATCTGCGCGATAACCTGGGGCAATCATTATCCGGCGGCGAACGGCGGCGGGTGGAAATTGCCCGCGCCCTGGCGGCCAACCCCAAATTCATCCTGCTTGACGAGCCTTTTGCCGGCGTCGACCCGATTTCCGTCATTGATATCAAGAAAATCATTGAACATCTGCGCGATAGCGGCCTGGGCGTGCTGATTACCGATCATAACGTACGCGAAACATTGGACGTCTGCGAGCGCGCCTATATCGTAAGCCAGGGACATCTTATCGCCCATGGCACACCCGCCGAAATCCTTCAGGACGAGCAGGTGAAGCGTGTTTATCTGGGCGAAGAGTTCCGCCTCTGATAAGGTGTCCTGAAGTGAAAGCCCCAAGAGGTTAATTGACGCATTATATGAAGCAAGGTTTGCAACTCAGGTTTAGTCAGCAACTCGCCATGACTCCGCAGTTACAGCAAGCAATACGCCTGCTGCAACTGTCTACGCTTGAACTTCAGCAGGAGATTCAAACCGCGCTGGAAAGCAACCCCTTACTTGAGCAAACCGATGTCCATGAAGAAATAGACTCACACGACGTACCCGACAGCGAATCGCTTGATACCCGCGAGGCGATGGAGCAGAAGGACATGCCGGAAGAACTGCCGCTGGACGCCACCTGGGACGAAATGTACTCGGCGGGCACGCCTTCGGGCACCGGCACCGACTACCGCGACGAAGAACTGCCGATTTACCAGGGCGAGACCATCCAGACCCTGCAGGATTATCTGATGTGGCAGGTGGAGCTGACGCCGTTTTCCGATACCGATATCGCCATTGCCACCTCCATTGTCGACGCGGTGGATGAAACCGGTTACCTGACGGTGCCGCTGGAAGATATCCTGGAGTGCATCGGCGACGACAGCGTCACCATGGACGAAGTGGAAGCGGTATTAAAACGCGTGCAGCGCTTTGATCCGGTGGGCGTGGCGGCGCGGGATCTGCGGGATTGCCTGCTGATCCAGCTATCGCAGCTGTCGAAGGATTTCCCTTACCTGAACGAAGCCAGGCTTATCGTCAGCGACTATCTCGATCTGCTGGCCAGCCATGATTTCCGCAGCCTGCTGCGATCCACCCGCCTAAAGGAAGACGTGCTGAAATCCGCCATGGCGCTGATCCAATCCCTCGATCCCCGGCCCGGCCAGTCAATCAATACCACCGAATCGCAATATGTCATCCCGGACGTCCTGGTGCGCAAGGTGCATAATCGCTGGACGGTGGAGCTCAATACCGACAGCATTCCCAATCTTAAAATCAACCAGCAATACGCCGCGCTCGGCAATACCACCCGCAATGACTCGGACGGACAATTTATCCGCAGCCATTTGCAGGAAGCGCGCTGGTTGATCAAAAGCCTGGAAAGTCGTAATGACACGCTGTTAAAAGTGACCCGCTGCATCGTGGAGCAGCAACAGGCGTTTTTCGATCAGGGAGAGGAGTATATGCGGCCCATGGTGCTGGCGGATATCGCCCAGGCGGTGGAGATGCACGAATCGACGATATCCCGCGTCACGACGCAAAAATATCTGCACAGCCCGCGCGGCATTTTTGAACTGAAATATTTTTTCTCCAGCCACGTCAATACCGAGGGGGGAGGCGAAGCGTCTTCTACGGCCATTCGTGCGCTGGTGAGAAAATTAATTGCCGCGGAAAACCCGGCGAAGCCGCTAAGCGATAGCAAGCTGACCACCCTGCTTTCCGATCAGGGCATTATGGTGGCGCGGCGAACCGTGGCAAAATACCGAGAGTCTTTGTCCATCCCGCCGTCAAACCAGCGTAAGCAAATGGTTTGACCTCTACAGAGAAGGAAGACACTATGCAGCTGAATATTACCGGACAGCGCGTTGAAATCACCGATGCTTTGCGCGATTTCGTGACGACGAAATTTTCCAAGCTGGAACAATACTTCGACCGGATCAATCAGGTATATATTGTTCTGAAGATCGAAAAAGTCCAGCAGATTGCCGAAGCGACGATCCATGTCAACGGCGGTGAGCTGCACGCGACGTCAGAGGCGGACGATATGTATGCCGCCGTCGATTTGCTGATCGACAAGCTGACGCGCCAGTTGAACAAACATAAAGAGAAACTGAAACAGTACTGAATTCACTGTAGCCATTATCGCTACCTAACCTCACATCGGCTCGTTATCCGTACGATAACGGGCCGATGAGTCTTAAAGGTGAAACAAGCGCCTTAAGTGAAATGAAATGACTAACGATACAGCTTTGCAAATAAACACGGTGTTAAGCCTTGAGTGCACCCGCGGCTCCATCCACTGCCAGAGCAAAAAGCGCGCGCTGGAAATTATCAGCGAGCTGGCGGCCAAGCAGCTCAACCTGGCGCCGCAGGTGGTGTTCGAGGCCGTATTGACCCGTGAACGCATGGGCAGTACCGGTATCGGCAACGGTATCGCCATCCCGCACGGCAAGCTGGAAGAAGACACCCTGCGCGCGGTCGGTGTGTTTATCCGCCTGGAGCAGCCCATTGCCTTTGATGCGATAGATAACCAACCGGTGGATTTGCTGTTTGCGCTATTGGTGCCGGCCGAGCAGTGTAAAACCCATTTGCACACCCTGGCCCTGGTGGCCAAGCGCCTGGCCGATAAAACGGTCTGCCGTCGCCTGCGCGCCGCGCAAAGCGATGAAGAGCTGTATGCCATAATGACGGAAACGGAAGCCGGGTCTTAACGCGCCGGGTCGGATTGCCTGCCCGGCGCTGTACCGACCAGCGGGGAGTCATTGGCGCGATTACGGCAAGCGTGACCAATGGGTCAATAAAAATACCAGAGGGGAGTCGTCATGGTGCTGATGATTGTCAGCGGTCGATCCGGTTCAGGGAAATCAGTCGCGCTGCGCGCGCTGGAAGATATGGGGTTTTATTGCGTCGATAACCTGCCGGTGGTGCTGCTGCCGCAATTGGCCAATACGCTGGCCGATCGGAATATCTCCGCCGCGGTGAGCATTGATGTGCGCAATATGCCCGAGACGCCGGAGATTTTCGAGCACGCCATGGACAACCTGCCGCAAAGCTTTTCGCCGCAGCTGTTGTTCCTCGACGCCGATCGCAGCACCCTCATCAGGCGGTATAGCGATACCCGGCGCCTGCATCCGTTATCCAGCAAGAACCTGTCGCTGGAAAGCGCCATTGATGAAGAGAATGAACTGCTGGAACCGCTGCGCTCCCGCGCGGATCTGATTATCGATACCACGGAAATGTCGGTGCATGAGCTGGCGGAAATGCTGCGTGCCCGGCTGCTGGGCAAACGCGAGCGCGAGCTGACCATCGTGTTCGAGTCTTTCGGCTATAAGCACGGCCTGCCCATCGACGCCGATTATGTTTTCGACGTGCGTTTCCTGCCCAACCCGCACTGGGATCCCAAACTGCGGCCGATGACCGGGCTGGATAAGCCGGTGGCGGCCTTTCTCGACCGCCATACCGAAGTGCATAATTTTATCTATCAAACCCGCAGTTACCTGGAGTTATGGTTGCCGATGCTGGAAACCAATAACCGCAGCTACCTGACCGTGGCCATTGGCTGCACCGGCGGCAAACACCGCTCGGTCTACGTGGCCGAGCAGCTAGCGGACTATTTCCGTTCACGCGGTAAAAACGTCCAGTCCCGGCACCGCACCCTGGAAAAGCGCAAACCATGACGGTTAAACAAACGGTGGAAATCAAGAACCGCCTGGGCATGCACGCCCGGCCGGCAATGAAGCTATTCGATCTGGTGCAAAGCTTTGACGCGGAGGTGTTGCTGCGCAACGATAGCGGCACCGAAGCGGAAGCCAGCAGCGTTATCGCCCTGCTGATGCTGGACTCGGCCAAAGGCCGGGTGATCGAGGTGGAGGCCACCGGCCCGGATGAGATACAGGCGCTGGCGGCGGTGATCGAGCTGTTTAACGCCGGTTTCGACGAAGACTGATCATGCGCGGCTCAGGCTATCGATGGCCACCGCCTTGAAGCCGGCGAAATCGAGGCTGTCGCGCAGCCTGGGCATGGAGCGCTCGCGCACGAAGGTCACGAACAGCTCATAGATCGCCATCGCCTCTTCATAATCGGTCTTATTGATCGCCAGCAGGAAAATCACGTAGGCGGTTTCATTATCGCCCCAGGCTATGCCCTGCGGCGCCAGAATGGTGTAAATCACCGTCTGCCTGGCCAGCAGCCCCAGGGAATGCGGCAGCGCAATGCCGTCGCCCAACAGGGTACTGACGATAGCCTCGCGCTCCACCACCGAGGGATAGAAATCCTTATCCACAACCCCTTCCCGCTTCAGCTGGCCGCATACCTGCTTAAACAGCGCCTGCTGGGTCAGCGGCCGGTCGACAATCATAAAATGCTGTTCAGAAAAGAACTTTTCCAGCATATAAGGGCGGGTGCGATCCACCAGCACCAGTTTGCCCAGCTGTTCGAGCTGATAGTCGCTGGGGAACGGCGCCAGCACCATCACCGGTTTGTTTTTTTCACCGATCCTGACGGTGGAAATGACAAAATCCTCCTCCAGCGCCGGCAGCTTGTCATATTCCCGTAATGAAATCACCTGCGTCACGGCAATCTGCGGATATTTGCGCTTGAGCATCGCCTGGATCATGCGCACCGTCGAGTTGCCGCTGTCGCAGACCAGCAGCGCCTGCGGATGGCGCTGGTAGCCGATATTGTAGTGCCGTTCCAGGCCGACGCCGATATGCAGGACCAGATAGCCTATCTCGTTTTCACTGATGACATACGGGGTATATTTGCCCCAGCTGGTTACCGCCGCCAGCGTCACGTCATAGGCCATGGGATAGTGCTGCTTGATGTTGGCCAGCAGCGGATTGGGAATGGTGATTTGATAGCGCACCCGGGTGATCATGGTCTTGATATGGGTCAGCAGGTCGGCGCGCAGCTGGCTGTCGTTTTGCAGGTTATAGTTATAGTGGCTGTTGATATAGCTGAGGATATAGTCCACCAGCGTTTCGTCGTCGTCGGCGTTAATGGACGAGGGATTGATGTCCTGTATCCGCCGCGCGGCAATATGGATGCGCAGGTAATTTTCCTCCGCCGCCGAAAAGCCCTTGCCGGTTAACGGTTCGATCAGGCGCACCAGCTGCGCGGACGCCGTTTTAATCCCCTCGTCCACCTCCTCCATCGGGAAATCCGGCAGGGGGTAGCCTTGCCGGATGCGTTTGACCGCCACCGCGCTGTACAGGGCCAGATATTGTTCGCCCTCATCGGTAAGCTTGATGCCGCTGGCCACCAGGCTTTGGTGCCAGGCCGGCTTCAGCCGCGGCAGAATATCGAACGGCAGCTCGCCGCTGGCCAGCAGATAGCTGTCATGCTCGTCCAGCGACAGGGAATACATCAGATCGGTCAGGCACACCCGGATGGACGCTTCCTTGCCGAACAGCTTCATGCCGTGGCGGGGTTTGGTCTCGATGGTCAGATCGTAGCGCGACAGCCGTTCGCGCACTTCGCCCATATCGCTTTGCAGCGTGCCGCGGCTGACATACCATTCGTCGGCCACATCCTCCATCTTAAAGGCATAGGCCGAGCTTAAAAAGCGTACCATCAGCGCCGGGATACGCTCGGCGCTGGAATGAGGCGTGCGATTTTGGCGCGGCGTCTGCCGGGAGAGCGAGGCAAAAAGCGGCTCGTCGTCGATTTTCAACTGATAGCCGCTGCCGCGGTTGAGAACAAACTGCGCGCCATGGCCGGACAGGATGGCGTTCAGCGCCTGGATATCGGCCCGCACGGTGCGGGTCGATACCGAAAAACGTCTGGCCAGCTCTTCCTGCGGCAGCGATTCCGCCTGTAATGCGTCGAACATATTGGCCAGTCGCTGGTTAGGAAATCTCACCATGGCTTATGCAACCTGCTTTTTTACCAGCGCCAGCAATGTCGCCACGTCCTGGGGGCGGGTATTGCCGGTCTCTTTGTCGATAATCGAGCTGTAGATATGCGGAATGATGCGTTTGACCCCGGCGTCCAGCGCGATCTGCAGGATCGGGGCGAAGTTGTCCAGATCGATGCCGCCGGTCGGTTCCAGATAAAAATCATGACGCGCGCAGGCCAGCGCCACCGCCCGGTATTCATCCAGGTGATCCAGCCCGCCCATGGGGAAAAACTTAATGGAGCTGCCGCCCATGTCCTTTAGCAGGGCGATGGCCGTTTCAACGGGAACGATGCCGTCGGGCGACCTGGCGCTGAGCGGACCGGTGGAGATTTTCACCAGCCCCGGCCGGCCGGTGGGCGACACCAGGCCATTGACCAGGGTATCGGTCTGGCCGAGCAGCGCGCGGCTGGCGCCGACGCCGGTAAACACCTGGTTGACGTGCTGCGGCTGCAGGACGCCGGCAATGGCGGCGACCATCGCCGACTGGTTCGGATCGCCCGCTCCCAGGCCAACCGACAGCGCGTTGTCAATCAGGGCGGCGTAGGCGCGCATATCCTCGACGGCCGACGGCACGTCGGGATAGTTTTTCGAGAGGACGCCAACCAGCACATGGCCTTCCGCCGCCTCGTAGATGGCGCGCGCGTTTTCTTTGGAGCCGGCCAGAACGTTCAGGCAAACCCGGTCGCGGTAATAATTGGGGGTTAATTTCATGAACGGGATCCTTTTCCTATTTCACTGATGCGTGAACAAATGATATCAAGCTGGGCCGGGGTCACGCTGCGCACATCCACCTCGATAATGCCCGCGTTAGCCTTATACCCGCGAAAATAAATCGCCGGATTGCCCATTTTCAACGCCGAGACGATATCCGCCGTGGCGATGCCCAATACCGTCTCGTCAAAATGGATTTCGGCGCGGGCGATGTCGCGCCCCGCCCCATCCCACACCACCCGCGCGCTGATGCCGGCCAGGGTATTCAGCCGATCGATAAACGGCGTCATTTTGGCCACCATCTCGCCGCCCGACTCTTTTTCACGCGCCAGATAGCTTTCGATGGCCTGGGTCAGGCCCAGTATGCCTTCCTTGCCGATTTTCATTGCCCGGCCGATGCCGCCGCCCTGCCGCTTGACCCACTCCACCGCCTGCGTTTTCCCAATAACCAGCCCGCTGGTCGGTCCCTCGAGCGCTTTGGCGCCGCTGTAGATCACCAGGTCGGCGCCCTGGCGGTAATATACCGCCAGATCTTCCTCGGCGGCGGCGTCGACAATCAGCGGCAGATGGCGGCTATGGGCGATTTCCGCGGCCTGCGCCACGGACAATATGCTCTTTTGCACACAATGGTGCGATTTAATATACAACACCGCCGCCGTTTGCGGACCGATGGCCGCCGCCAGTTGCTCCGGGGAGCACTCGTTGGCATAACCGGCCTCCACCACCTTACCGCCGCCCAGCGCCACCATGGTGCCCACCGGCGCGCCAAAATTCACGTTATGCCCCTTGGGCAGCACTATTTCATGAGGCACGGCCAGCGGTGCGGCATGCAGGTTCACCAGCAGGTTCAGGTCGTCCTTAACGATAAACGCCGCCACCGACTGGGCGATGCCCGCCGAGGCGCAGGAGACGATAACCGCGCTCTCAACGCCCAGCAAACCGGCCAGGTAGGCGCCGGTCTTATCCACCAGATCCTTCATTTCAAAATAATGGTTCAGGCCCAGATTGACCGCGTCGACCACATCCTGCCGGGGTGTGGACACGCCCAGCAGGGTCATGCGGCCCGAGGCGTTGATCACTTCTTTCAGCTGATATTTTTCATAAATCGAAGACATGGGAGGTTTTTCCTTCGTCCGTTAACAAACAAACGCCCGCCACCACCGCCGCCAGCGGGATCAACTGCTGCTCCCCGGCGACGGAGTGTCCCTCGGCGTCGGTGAACACGCAGGGGGCGGTGCGAACGTCAAACAGGGTTATATCCGCATCGCAGCCGGGTACAAGCCGTCCTTTTTTGGTCAGGCGCAGCGCATCGGCCGCATGCAGGGTTACACAGTCAATCACCTGGGCGAGCGTCATGCCGAGGGTGAAAAATTTAGCCATCACCGCCGCCAGGCTATGTACAGGCCCGTCAATACGGTTGCGGCAGTAGATGTCGGAGCTGATGGTATAGGGATAGATACCCTGGGCTATCGCCAGGCGGGCCACCTCGAAGCTGAAGCTGGCGGTGCCATGGCCGACATCCAGGCGCACGCCGCGTTGCAGCGCCTTGCGCACCGAGGCGCGCAGTTCGCCCGCGGGCGTCAGGATGCGGTTGGGCTTGCCGTTATAACAATGGGTGACAATATCCCCGGCGCCGAGCAGATCGACGATGCGCCCGAGATCCGGCGGATTATTGCCGATATGCACCATTAACGGCAGGTTGCCGTTTTCCCGCTGGATTTCCTTGGCGCGCTGCAGGGGCTTGACGCCGTTGGCGCCCACCACGCTGCTGCTGATCCTGGCCTTGATACCGATAATAAAACCGCGATGACGGGCAATCGCCTCACCGGCCAGCGCTTTGTCGATGCGCGTCATATCCGCCAGTTCATCCTGGGTGACGATGCCGGTGCGCGCGATATTCAGCAGGGCATACACCCGGGTTTTGGCCGCCCGGGTCAATTGATAAAAATCGTCCACCGCGTCGGCGCCGGTGCTGCCGGCGTCGACCACCGTGGTCACGCCGCAGGCGATACCCACCTTATCCGGCTCGTCATGGTATATCGGCGAGGCGGGATAGCAATGGACATGGGAATCAATCCAGCCGGCGCTGGCATAATAGCGCCCGCCCAGGTTAATCTCGCGCCGGGCGGAAGTCGGCACGGCGCCCACGGCGGCGATGCGCCCGTCCAGCACGGCGATATCGGCAAGGGTGCCGTCCGGCTGCCTGGCCTGCCGGATAATCAGATCATATAAGGGTGCCAAGGGTCCTCCTTATGTTATCCGCCCGCCGCCCCGTGGCGCGGCCGGATAATCAACACAGTGATGGCGTCCCGGCGGCGGGCGTTAGGTTACGCAATAGCCACCGGGAAAAACGCGCCCAGCAGCATCGCGCCGAGGATGGCGCCGCCGGTAATGGGTTTATTCCACAGATAAAACAGCAATGCCCCGGCCAGGGATCCCAGGCCGATGGGGATCGACGCGGTAATGGCCGACAGGATAATCAGCGGCCCGAGAAAACGGCCCGATGCGTTGCCCGCGCCCATCATGACATCCGCCCCGTAGGTGGCGTTGCTTTGGTTAATGGTGAATCTGCGCGCCAGGATAATCAGGCCGCCGATGGCCAGGCCCAGCACCATGCCGGTCGCCAGCGAGGCAAGGAAATTCTCCAGGGGAAATTTGATGCCCGCGCCCAGCAGCAGCGCCGGCACGCCCAGGCCGACCCCGGTCTGCAGCGCGCCGCCGATATCCAGGATCCCCACCAGGGATCCTTCGATAATGCGCGCAAACAGGAAACTGGCGCCGAAAGCGGCCACCGCGCCGTAAACGCCGGTATCGATACCAGTGCGCAGCATGGCGACAAAGGCGACTTCGTTAAAGGCGCCGATGCCGTACAGATAGTACATATGGGTCCCGGCAAAAATCCCGGCTGAAAGCAGTCCGACAAAAATCGGGAACGACCAGTCGGCATACCAAAAACCGCGTTTTGTTTCTTCCATTTTCTTAACCCCTGTAAAATTTATTTACCGCTTAAGGCGTTATGGATGCCGTTCAGCCAACCGGGCACGCCCAGGCTAAAGGACTGCAGCATTTTCATATCAAAACCACGGAAGAAACCGCTGAGGACAAACAGGGCGATAATCGCCGCCATCATGATGCCGGTGATTTTATTCCAGCCGCCCTCTTCCACGCCCTTGCCGATCAGGATGCCCAGCACCAGGCCCGGCACGGCGTTGCCCATGATAAGCTGCGCCAGGCCGCCGAAAATGGTGGCCCAGAAACCGGAGCGTTTGCCGGCGTCGATTGCCGCCAGCCAGAAGATCACCGGCATGACGGTATTCACCAGGATATTGGCGGCAGGCACCAGGACCTTCACGGCGGTCACCTGGAGCGCGGCGGGCACGGCGGAAGCGGTGGAGTTAAGAAACGCCACCACCAGCATGCCGATGATGCCGCAGGCAAACGCCATGCGTTTTGGATCGTGCATGGTTTCACTGAGCTGGCGGTTTTTAATCATCAGCGCCGCAGCCCCCCAGTGGGGAATGATGCGATGGTCGACATCCTGGGTAAACGAACCGGCGGCCACCGACGATGCCCAGGCGTTAAAGAAGAAACCCAGGCCGAAGGAAAAATGCGACGCGGGATCGCCCTCGCAGGAATTGAGTTCACCCAGGGTACGAAAGGCCCCCATGCCCTGAACGGTCGGCGCATGGAACATGCGCGCCGCCCCGGCCCCCACCCCGACGCCGACCAGCCCGCCGATAATAAGTGACTTTATTAAAATGATAAGAAACATCGGATTATCCTTTGATGATTTATCCGCATCGTTAACTGCGGGTAAAAGGGACTTTTTCGGTATCGATCATGATGATGCCGACCGTAATATCCAATATGACGCTGTAGCTTTTCTTTTCACGCGGCAAAAAGAAAAAAAGGAATTTTTCAGTAATACGCTTCTCTTCCGCCTGGATAATTTTGACTTCCTGCGGTTCAATGCGCAGCAAAACACAGCCGGTGGATTTCATCACCGCTGGCTGCACCTGACTTAACGCGGCGGCAAAAGCGGCCGCTTTGGTTTCACCTTTTCCCGCCACCTGTACGGTTAAAACAGACTGCTCTTTCATCAGGCATTGCCATATTTTTTAAGCCAGGTTTCTACTAATTTTTGCCCCAATTCTTCTTTATCCATAAAACCAAAACCCAATACTTTATTGCCTTCCTGGATAGCCGTTACGCCTTCTTCAATCGAGCGCATGCCGTGTTTGGCTTTATAACCGTATTTATTCTGCGCGGTGATGGCGCCGGCGCCGCCGCTGCCGCAAAAGGAAATGCCGAAGTCGGCCTGCTCGCTGTTCATCACATCGCCCAGCTTCATATCCGCCGCCATGCCGGGCACGACTATTGCCTTGCCGCCCGCCGCTTCGATGCCCTTGGCCACTTTCTGCCCCTTACCCAGCCGATCGCCTATCACTACCGTTACCTGTGCCATTTGGTTCTCCCACACGTTATTAAGCGTTATTGTCTTTGGCCACTTCAAAATGAACCGATAATAAATACGCTTCTTCAATCGGTAAATTATCCAGCAAATTCACCACCGCCTCCGCCATCGCCATCGAATCCGCGGAAATTTCGTCAAATAACTCTTTATCCACTTCCGGTAACGGCTCGCCGGTTAAAGAACGCATCACCATGGCGCGCACATGGGAGTGCAGCATTTGATCCTGCACGTGATTGATCCGGATATTGCGCTCCGTCAGCATCTGCATGATTTCCAGCAGAACCTTTTCGGTCAATGCGGCGGCCAATGCATCACGTTCCGTTTCTCCGCCCGCTGATACGGCTTTATCGACCACTCTGTGCTCCTACGGCATCCATAATAAAAATATTCAGCGCGGTAAAGCAGTCTTGCTTTTGCCGCCTTTAATGATGATTTACCCTAGCCGGTGCGGCGGCAGGTTTGTAGCCGTTATATTTCCACTTTGAAGTGGAAATAAATCACGGCCAAGCGATCTCATTCGCATAATGGCTACAAACCGCATCATTTCACTGTATATATGGGATATCAGAGTCCAATTGCCCGGCGACGGGCATGGAAGGACGGATATTACGTCGTTATAGACCTATAAGAATAACCTATCTTGAATTTGGCCCTGGCGATAACGCCCGGCAACCCCAGACCATATACCGCGCAGGCTGGCGCCCACCGTCTGTCTTTATGCGCTGGAAAAAGCCTTAATCCGGCGGCCGTCGGGATAAGGATAAACAATGACGATGGACCATGCGCACCCTGCCACCTGATGTGCCGGCCCCGGCCTCAGTCAGTTCACCGGCTGGGAAGCGTAAACCCGGTACGGTTAAACCTTATCAGCCGCAAAGACTAATTAACCCGCCATTATGGCGATAGTGGCCGCCTACCTGTTTATCATGGCGGCATCCACCCCCAGGTCATGTTTCATCCCTCATATGGCTCAGCTGAAAGAGATGGTTTAGCGCCGAGCAACAGATTATATATAGAGAGAAATTAATGTACATTAACCATGAAGTTATTAAACATAACCATATTGATACAAATAATTCGGAAGATGTTTTTTATGATTGCGAGCCTTACACCTTATGGCCCGGCCATAATGATGATGAACATGCCGCCGTTGATGACATAATCAATCAACCCCAAACAGCCTTAGCGGAAGATTTAAAAATAGCGTTGACGAACCTGCTTAAAATAGCGGTTTCTCATGAGGCCAGTCGATTCAGCATGAATATGGGATTGGATATTCCACAGGCGGTATTCAATACCGCCTGGTGCCTCTATAATGCCATAACAGCCAGACAAAGTATCAGTACAGTCCTGGAAGCCGGGCTGCCGTTGTGCATAAATGCTATTTTATCCCAGTCACAATTTTTAGTTTCTGTATCCGTTTATGTAAGGGATTATATTGAAGAACAGCTCGGGCCCTCGCTGACCGGCGCATTAGATATCGGTGCGGATAATATCCTCACGCATAACAGCTATCTTTTTTTTGGCGCCCTGGCGCTGGCCAGTAAGTACTATTGCGATGGGGGGAATGAACGACAGCCGCAGCGGCGTTGTCTGAACCTGCCGGTAGCCATCGCGCGCCTGTTTAATAAGGCTTGCCAGTACTGGCAGGGATTATGCGTGGCGTCCGGGGTTCATCAACGGCAACCGACGGATGAAGGTGGCAGGATGTTATTAAACCCAACGGAAAAAACACAACAGGCGTTGGGGCGCAACCTGGCCCGGCAATGGGCCAGGCAAAGCCATTGCAGCCAGCTGCGCGCGGAGCGGGCGGCCGAGCAGTTTTATGGCATCAGCGCCAAGACCGGTAGCGCGGCGTCGCGGGCGCGTGTCGAGATCAACGCGCAGCCAAGGCCGCGCATTCCCCCCGTTCGGTGCCCACGATTAAGCGTGGCGCGGGATACCGGCGAGGTAACGGACTGTTTGCCGGGGACGCGCGCACCTCATCTGCTCACGATAACACCGTCGTTCAGCCGCGGGCTGGCCGGATTTTCACTGCCCCGCCTCTCTCTGCTGCCGATGACGGCGGCGGCCCCCATACTGGACGCGACACCCGCAAAGCAGATTATTACCGCCCTGGCGCCGGAGCGCGATACCCCCGCGCACAAAAGCGATATCCTGATTAACCGCCATCTGCAGCAGGCATTTCCCACCATCACCCGCATAGTCACGGCTTGGTTAAATCAAGAGATCAAAACCAGGTATCTACTTGATATTAAGACGGAAGAATGTTGGGTTCTGTATTTTGACCGTCCTTATCCCGACCGGGAGCCCACTTACGGCCGCAGCCAAATTGCGGTAATCACACAATCGATGCCGTTAACCGAATATGTTATCAACAATTTCTTTAGTAAAGAATGCCAAGATTTGAATTCCGTCGATAAATATCAGGGGATATATTTTACGGAACGGCCGGAACCGATGCTTCGCCATCATTCACAGGCGGCGATCAAACCTTCACAAATTATCGAGCTGTTGAATAATATGGATATTGCTTCCCGGTATTTAACGGCACTGGACGTCTATTGGCGTGAGAATAAACCTTACCATGTCATTGCCAATATCATTAATATATTGACCCATCTTAGCATCGAGCAGACATCATTGGCTGATAGCGTTGTAGCTATCATCCTGCATGCGCTGGGTTTGGAGAAAAATGATCAACTGCGGGTGAGGGTGAAGCTATTTGATATAAACGGTTATCCGGCCACGGATATGGTGGTGTTCAGCATGACCGGTGAAAATATGCTCATTCTTTACCAACCGCGCGGCGTCAGGCATTTTTGGGTGTTCAATGGCATCAACGATTTGAGAAACTGGGTAATAGAACAATGCCGGAACGAAACGCAGCGCATTGACATCGCCAGCCATTTCACGTTGCAGGATAGAGTGGATGGCATGTCGCTATTCGGTTTTTACTCTTGGGGCGTCGACCGTTGGCTGGCCCATGCCGGCGCATACCCTGACCGTATCATGACGCTGAATGAATCGCTGAGCGAACCTTGCCATCTGGCGCTGGGCAACCGGCAGCAGGCGCGCTCCTTAAGCGACGCCGCAAAACTTGGCTACGCGAGCCACCAGGGCCTGTGGACCCTGGCCGCAACGGCGCTGGATATTAGCGCAAACCTGTTTGCCATGCCCCTGGTCCCCTTCGTCCCCCTGGCAGCGCAGACCAATAAAACGGACGGCGTCGCAAAAAACTTCCTGCGCATGGCCCAGTATGCCGGCGATCAGGGCGATACCGTGAAACGAGCGTTATCCATACTCACATCGGTCCTGAGCGAAATAATGCCATACGATGAAAAAGGCGCAATTCAGCCGGCATTAAGCCTGAACTTTACACTGGCTGAATATTTTCATATCGTCCATACGGATATCGCCCTGTGGAAAACCATGCCTGAGGCCACCTCCGGCGAGAAACGCCTGGTGAAAAGGCTGAGCGTTTACCCGCTAGGGTACCGGCGGGTATTGCAGACCCACCAGCATGGAACCACGGATAACCATTTCACCTTAAGCCTGATGACCAAGGACGGTCTGCGCAGGGACGACATTATCGCCATCCGAATGTATAAAGCGGCGTTACCAATACGCTTTAATAATAGGTTACAATTATTCGAAGTTTACGATATTGATCATATCAGCAAGGCGGGTTATCCGGTCTATATGTTCGTCACCAATAATATAACGCATTGGCAATTCGGCCGCGTGACGGACACCCGTAGTAACGTGGTGGGGGAAAGTGAAGTCATTATGGCTGATTACGCTTTTGTCTCGGTGCGTTTGTTTGACTTGATTATGGAAAATATTGATAACCTCTGCGCAAAGGTGAAATCACTGACCCCCATTAATAGCCAAGGTCTGGCACAGGACGCGCTTGGGCACAGCTATTTAAAAGTGGGCATACATTATATAAAAATTGAAATAGACGCCGAAAGAAATCATTATTATTTAGGCGATCGTGACGCCTGTTATCTATTGATTATCTATGATGGCAAATTAAAAAAATTCACCCTTTACTTAACGCCCGAGCAGAAGTTGTCGGCGCTCTACAACCAGCTGGCGGCGCATGAAAATGACCAATTCAAAAGCACCAATATATCTTTAAGTTACCGTAGCGGCTACCGGGGTGCTAACGAACAAGAATACTTTAGCGCCATGGTGGCTGACAACATCATCCTTGATGCCGGCGTTAAGGAGATTATTTGTTATGGTCTGTTACCACATGAAATAGTGACACACCCTGAAGCAACAGTTTTGGCTTCCCGGCTAAAAAATGTCATGAGCGCATGCCGTCATATCATCATGGACATGATGAACACTTCGGAGTGCGTACGGCAAGCGTTTTTGATGGATACTATATATACGTTGATAAGAGTCAAAAATCCCGATAAGGATATATTCCGCGCAAAAAACATCATACGATTTAACGAATTATTGGAAAAAATGCTCGATATTATTGAGCAGCATATTGCCGATAAATTCAGTCGGATCTGGTTAGCGCGCTTTCATCAATCCGAGACCATAGTCATGACCGTCCATGGCGATCCGCTTAAACGATTATGGGTCAGCGCGGGAGATGGAGATAATGAGAGCGCGAGTCCATCGCAATGGTATCGCGCCCGCTTTTGCCGTTACGGTTGCAGCGAGCTGCCCCCAGCGCAGAATATCGCCATTCTCGACCGGGTAAACCTTATTAACGGCACCCACGCCGGGAGAAATTATGCGGCCCAGTATCAACATGAAAATTTTAAGTCCATTATCAACCGCTTATGGGCAGGCGAGATGACGGAGGGCGAGGTCAATTTCCTGATCAGTCTGCCGGAGGTCACCGCGGTCAAAAATTATTTGCTCATGACCGATAGAGAACTTGCCCGAAAGCTGTTTCGCAAGAAGGCCACGGTCCGGATGGCCATGATTTTCCGCAATGCCGACCTCTTCTGCGAACTGCTGGCGCATCTGCATCGGGGCATGAACAATGGTCATCCGCAGATTCGCCATCATCAGGATCCGTGGCTGATGTCCCTGCTTTTCGCCGTGGCATTTCATGCGACCGGTCCAGCAACATCCGCGCCGGCGCGGGTATAAAAAAACCGGCCTGCCGGGACCGGTTTATTGCCTGGCGCAGCCTTCATCCTAGCGGAATTTTGCGTGGTTTTCGTTGCGGGTTTGCTGAAATTGCTTTGCCATTGCCTGGGCCTGTTTAAGATCGCCTTTATCAGCCAACGCCTGGGCCTGCTCGATTTGACCGATCAGAGTACTCATACCCTGGCGGAAATCCTTCATCTGCGGGCTATCCGCCGGTTGCCCCTTGAGCTTGGGCGGCGTGCCGTTACGGGCATCCAGCGCCGCTTCATGCATATTGGCCAGTGCCGGTTTAAGCGTATCGAGATTATCGCTTTTGACCACTTTACTATAGTTGGCGTTAAGGATATCCATATCCTCGCCCAGATCGCGCGCCTGCGTCGCCAGGGGAGCGGCGATAAACAGGGCTGCCGACAACATTGCTATTGCTTTGAATCTCATTATTATAAATTCCCGTTAAATACCTGCGATTTTCATCTGCGGTAATAACACCGATCCGCATTGGATATTGCTGCGGGTTTCGATATCGTCGCCGACCGAAACAATATTACGCCACATATCCTTCAGGTTGCCGGCAATAGTGATCTCGCTGACCGGATACTGAATTTCACCGTGTTCCACCCAGAAACCCGCAGCCCCGCGTGAATAATCCCCGGTGATGGCACTCACACCTTGCCCCATCAGTTCGGTGACTACCAGTCCCCTGTCCATTTTTTTGATCAATGCCGCAAAATCAAGGCCCTGGCCCGCGATGCGCCAGTTATGAATGCCGCCTGCATGGCCGGTGCTTTTCAGCCCCAGCTTACGCGCCGAGTAGCTGCTTAACAGCCAGGTCTGGAGTACGCCGTCTTTGATGATGGCCCGATCCTGGGTACGCACGCCTTCGCTGTCAAAGGGTGACGATGCCAAGCCCTTAAGCAAGTGCGGATGCTCTTCTATGGACAGCCAGTCCGGCAAAATCGCCTTGCCCAGGTAATCAAGCAGGAATGTGGATTTGCGATACACGCTGCCGCCGCTGATAGCGCCGACCAGATGGCCGAACAAACCGGTTGCCGCTTCGGCGGCGAACAGCACCGGCGCCTGCTGGGTGGCAATCTTGCGCGGGTTCAGGTGCGCCAGCGTGCGCCTTGCGCACTCCTCGCCAACCCATTCCGGCGTGCGCAGGTCGTCAAATGCCCTGCCGATGGTGTAGGCGTAGTTACGTTCCATATTACCGCCGCTTTCGGCGATAACGCTGCTGGAGAGGGAATGGCGGCTGCTGTTGTAGCTTGCCAGCATGCCATGGCTGTTGCCGTAGACCTTGGTACTGTAATGGCTGTTGAAACTACCGCCTTCGGTATTGGTGATGCGCTTATCGGCGTTGAGCGCCGCCTGTTCGGCACGGGCGGCCAGATCGGCTCCGCGCTCCGCGTCCAGCTCCGCCGGATGGAACAGGTCCAGTTCCGGCGCGTCGAAAGCCAGCAGTTCTTTATCCGCCAGGCCGGCGAACGGGTCGGGTGAGGTATAACGGGCGATATCCAGCGCGGCGCCCACGGTACGGGCAATCGCGTCCGGACTGAGATCGGTCGACGAGGCGCTGCCTTTGCGCTGCTGGTAAAAAACGGTGATGCCCAACGCGCCGTCGCTGTTGAATTCAACGTTTTCCACTTCGCCATAACGGGTGCTGACGCCGATACCGGTGGTTTTGGTCACCGCTACTTCCGCCGCGTCGGAGCCGGCGCCGGCCAGTTCCAATGCCTGGGCTACCGCGTTTTCCAATAACTTACGCTGTTCTGCAACTTGAGTGACTAATTTCATTGGGCCGCCATAATTGTGAGGGTTATACGCCGCAGGATGATGTATCAATTCTATCAGTCCACAGGCTGTTTCGCACGGTATCAGGGTGGGATGGTGAAAAGGCTGGGCGGCAGGCGACAAAAATCAATGAACGGCACAGGCGCGCCGCCGTCCCCCGCGCTGGGAATATAACGGCTGCGCGCCAGGGATAGCGCCGGCGGGGTCAGGCACCGCGTCCAAGCTTGCGGTCAAAGCGCCGCCAGCATTCCGTCAGGTCGATAAGGCATTTCTTTTTACGCGCTTCGTCTATTTTAATCGCGGTCAGGCCGGCCTCCATGGCATCGATAATAGAGACCTTTAACGGTTCGCCGTGCAGCAAATGGTCGACCACGCCCTGCGCCATTTGCGTATCCGCGCCGTAATGACCGGCGTCGCCGTAGCCTTCATAGGTTTTATCCTCCAGCTTGTCGCCGCTGCGGGCATCATGGACGCGAAAATAGTTGCGGACAAAATCCCCTTCCGCCATGCCGTCGCTGCCGATAACGCAAAAACGGCGAAAATAATCCGGCACATTCAGATTGGCATGGAAAGAAAGCGTTGCTCCGGTGGCGTATTCAACGATAGCGGTCTGGTAGTCGATAATATCCGCATCGCTGGTAAACACGTTATCGGTGCTATGCCAGCCGCTGGGCTTGCGGTGATACACGTCAGACGCAGCGGTCACCGGCCCGTGCGGTTCATGCGCCGCGGTAAAGGATTTGCGCCCGCCAAAGCTCGCCACGCTGGTGGCGCGCGCGCCGACCAGCCCCTGGTACAGGTCCAGGTCGTGGCAGCATTTTTCCAGCATATACGCCCCGGCGAAGCGTTCGAAGCGCCGCCAGTCGCGCATGAAAAAAGCGCCATGCCAGGGCGGAATATGCTCACAGGCCTCGATGGAGGTGATTTCGCCCAATTGGTTTTGCGCCTGGGCGCGGAGTAAATCCACATACAGCGGCGAATAACGCAGCACCAGGCCCACAATGATGCGATCGCTGCCGTACTGCCGCACCAGCTCCGCCAGCGCCATGGTCTGCTCTTCGTTTATCACCACCGGTTTTTCGGTAAAGACGATAAGCCCGGCTTCCAGCCCGGCGCGGATATGCTCCAGATGCAGGTAATTCGGCGAACCCACCATCAGTAGGTCAAAGCCGCCCGCAGCCAGCAGTTCGCCAAGCGTGCCGAATCCCCGTCCGGCATCGATGCCGAATTGCGTGAGCGTCTCCAGCCCGGCCGGCGCCGGGTCGGCGTATCCGGTTATGGTAAAATCCGCATCGGCTTGTTTAAATTCCCTGGCCACGTTCGCCATGCGAAAACCCAGTCCGACAATGCCTGCTTTCATGTTGGTTGCCCCTGCCGCCCATGATGAACCCACGTTTCTGAACCTTGAACTTATTACGATTACAAAAGTAATGTCAATTATTAACCAATACGTAAAAATGATGACACTGGATATTACATTGAAATTTAATAATTTATTAAAATAAAAGAATGTGATATTTTTTTCATTATTGCGATTTATGTTTTTTTACCCTATCTTTTCCGCTCGACACGTCAGTTCCACAGCGTCCCTGGCGGCAATTCATGTCATCAAGAGCCAAAAGGAGGGGGAACGTTGCAAGCAAATTTTTATGTGGGCGTAGATGGCGGCGGCACGGCGTGCCGCGTGCGCCTGATCGATAGTCAGGGCCGCCTGCTGGCGGAGTGCCGGGGCGGGGCGGCCAATATTTTCAGCGCTCCGGCGCAAGCCCTGGCCACGTCGCTGGCGCTGGTGGCCGAGGCCTTTCGCCTTGCCGGCCTGCCGTTGGCGGAACAGGCCGGCGCGCGGGCGGGGTTCGGTTTTGCCGGCGCCAATGTGCAGCGCGTCAGGGAACTGGCGGAAAGCTGGCCAATGCCGTTCGCGGCCCGGCATATTGCCTCCGACGTGGAAATCGCCTGTCTTGGCGCTCATCAGGGCCGCCCCGGCGCGGTGCTGATTACCGGCACCGGCAGCCAGGCCACGTCGTATGACGGCAGCCGGTTCCATTCTATCGGCGGCTGGGGCTTTAGCCTGGGAGACCAGGGCTCGGGCGCCATCCTGGGACGTCACGCGCTGCGCCGCACATTGCAGGCCCATGAGGGCATCCTGCCGGCGTCCGCATTAACGCAGGCCCTGATGGCGGATTTCGATCATTCGCCCGAGGTCATGTTGCACTGGGCCCAGTCCGCCGGCCCCCATGACTGGGCGGCGTTTGCCCCGCGCATCTTTGATTCCGCCCGGTGCGGCGATCCGAACGGCGTTCATTTGGTGCGCCAACTGGCACTGGAGATCGATCTGATGCTAGCCTGTCTGGTGGACGCCGGCTCGCCGCGGATTGCCCTGATGGGCGGTATTTCACAGCCGGTATTGCCCTGGTTGCACCCCCGCTGGCGCCAGCATATTGTCGCACCCTGCGCGGACGCCCTGGACGGCGCGCTGCGCCTGGCCGGCGGCGCCGGACCTTACGTCCAGGCCCGGCCGGCGCACCCGTTATCGTCGTCACAAGGATAAAACAGCCCAGCTATGAGCGCGCCGACCGTATCGCCACGCATTTTACGCCTGATCGTCGAACACTCGCCTATCAGTCAATCCGACCTGAAGGTTCGCAGCGGCCTGAGCATGTCCACGGTTTCACAGGCGACCAATCGGTTATTATCGAAAGGGATTATCCATGAACTCGGACTGCGCCGGGAATCCATGGGGCGGCCCAAGATCTTGCTGGGTATCGATCCCGCCTATGCCTCGGTGGTGGGCGTACAGCTCAACGCCGAGCGCAATGTGATCGTCATGACTGATTTAGTCGGCAAGCTGATCGGCGAACAGCAGATGCCGACCGGCGCGCTAACGCCGAAACAGCTCGGCGACGCGCTGGCGAAATTCCTTAAATCGGTGGAAACCAGCAAAGTGGGCGCGATCGGCCTGGCCATCTCCGGGATAGTGGATCCCCTCAGCGGGGTGTGCATTCGTTCCAAGGTACTGGACTGGAACCATGTCCCCATCGCCGGCCTGTTATCCGAGCGTTTCGCCATACCGGTCTATATCGAAAATGACGCCAACGCCATGGCGCTGGCTTCCCTGGTGTTTGGTCAGCTGGGCGACGCGCAATCGGCCATCATCGCCACTTATGGTAAAGGGATCGGTGCCGGCATTATTCTCGAACGCCAGCTTTATCGCGGCCGGCACGGCAACGCCGGTGAAATTGGCAACGCGCTGGTCGGCGACGGGTCGGCGGCGCTTCTTGAGGAAGTGGCATCCTCCAGAGCGATATTAAACAGTATCGCCGCCACGTTGCCGGAAAATGGCCCGCCGCGCAGCCTGCAGGAGGTGGACGGCTGGCCGTCGCACCAGGTGGTGGATATCCTCACCGCCGCCGGACGGCACATCGGCATTTCGCTGGCCAACCTGTCGATCGCGTTCGATCCGGACGTGGTGTACCTGGCGATGGAGCCGCAGATGGCCTCGCGCATCCTGCTTGATCAAATCATGACGCATTTTCAGCAATACCGGCTCAAACTCACGCCGCAGGTGATCCCGCTGCGCTACCTGACGGACTCCAGCCGCATGTGGGCGCTGGGGGCGGCGGGATTTGCGGTCAACGGGCTGATCGATGCGATAGCCTCGTCCGCGGACGAGGATGCCTAGCCTGTTTAGCGGATCCGCTCACCGGATTCGCTGAACAGAAGACATTTTGCCGCATCGATGCCCAGGGTCAGTGTTTCCCCGTTGCTAATAGCGGTCAGCGCCCGCTGTTCAATCACCAACGCCTCGTCCCGCCCGGTATGCAAATACAGGTAATTGGTATGGCCCAGCCGCTCGGCAAAATCCAGCACGCCGCTAAACCGCACCTCCGCCCCTTCAGCGGCCAGGAAATGCTCCGGCCTGATGCCCAAGGTAACCGGACGATCCCGGGCCAGCGCGCCGCTCACCCGTACCACCAGGTGATCCAACCCTAGCTCGGGGACCGCCAGGCGCGCCCAGCCCGGTTCACTGCCCACCACCGTGGCCGGTAGAAAATTGATTTTCGGCGAGCCGATAAATCCGGCGACAAAGATATTATCCGGATCATGATACAACTCGAGGGGCGCGCCCACCTGTTCAATGCGGCCCTGGCGCAGCACGACGATACGATCGGCCAGCGTCATCGCTTCCAGCTGATCGTGCGTAACATAAATCATTGTATTGCCCAGCTTTTCATGCAGGCGGGCAATTTCGATACGCATTTTCAGGCGCAGCTCGGCGTCAAGGTTCGATAGCGGCTCGTCAAACAGGAAGATGCGCGGCTTACGGATAATCGCCCGGCCGATGGCCACCCGCTGGCGCTGGCCGCCGGACAGGGCGCGGGGTAAACGATCGAGGAACTCGGTAAGATGCAGCACCGCGGCGGTGCTGTTCACCTGCTGTTCAATATCCCGTTTACTGTATTTTGCCACCTCCAGCGGATAGCGCAGGTTACCGCGAACCGTCATATTGGGATACAACGCATAAGACTGGAATACCATGGCGATGCCGCGATCGGTCGGCGCGCTGTGGGTAATATCCTGGCCATCGACGCTCAGGGTTCCGCCTGATATTTCCTCCAGACCGGCAATCATCCGCAGCAGGGTCGATTTACCGCAGCCGGAGGGACCGACAAATACCACAAATTCGCCGCTGTGGATCTGCAGATCGATGCCGTGGATAACATTGATTTTGTCATAGGATTTTTTTATCCCCCGAAGCTCTACGTTGGCCATCTATGTCCCCGTTTACAGTATTTGTCCCATATAGATGGCCTGGCTCCGGTGCAACAACCGGAACCCGAGCCGTTCATAAAACGCGCAGACGGGTTCATTCTTCAGGCTCACGCCGAGGTGAACGCCTGTGACGCCGGCGCGCCGCAGCGCCTCCAGCTCCGTTTCAATCATCCGCCGTCCCTGGCCGCCGCCCTGGGCCTGCGGCAGGATATTAATATGCAGGTGCGCCGGATACTGCTCGAGCAGGCCGGCTTCCTTGCTCTGCGGCTGGCGAATAAAATCCAGCACGCCTTCATCGAGCGGCAACAGCGCCCGGCGATCGGCCAGTTTTTCCCTAAGCCCCGGCCACCAGTCGCGCTGCAGCCGCTGCTCGAACGCCGCGGTATCGCGCGCGGCGACGACATACCCGAGGGTACGGCCGTTTTCCTCCAGAACAAACGCCAGTTCCGGCTCAAAAATGGCGTACGGCATCACAAAACGCAGCCCGGGATAAGCCGGATCGCTGTAAAGCGCACTGGCGTCCGTGCCGGCATTCGCGGTTTTCAGGCAGATCTCAGACAGCGCGGCGCGATCGCGCTCCGCGGCCTGCCTGATCAAGAATGGGGAAGAGGACATAACAACCGGTCTCCGTTGCGTTCCCAGGAATAAGGATTAATACACTAAGGAAAACATACTTAGTTCGCAAGTTATAATAATTATATTATATGGTTCAAAAAAATGACGGCAATCGCAACATCAACGCCACCAGACATAAAAGTGATGACCGCTTGCTGGGATAATATCTTTAATGATGCATAATCATCAGTTTAGGCTTTTACCGCAGAAAATACCGCGCCATCAGGACGCTAAACTATAAGATAAAATGATAGAACGATAAATAACTTAATGAAATACAAAACAAAAAAATGAGCCCTTTACTTTTCGGTATAGAGATCCGTTATGCTGTCTCCTGATTGTTTTATCTCTCGATTGTCCTTGAATTCATTCTTTAGCCAGTTCTTTTATCCTGTATCCGCGCCGGACCGGCGATAAACAAAAGAATATTGACTTTATTTTTACCATAAAGTAAGTATTAAAGGAGAACCTGTCAGCCGTTTTCCGCCGGTGAATCCATGTCGTTTTCTCTCCGGCGCAATGGGCTTATTATCCTGTGATGGAGGTCAAAACCACCATGTCCTATTTAGTCACTACTTACCGCCGGTCTTCTTACCGCGCAGACGGACTTTTCCTCCATCGCATCAAGCTGGCGCTGGCGGGAAGCCTGCTCGGTCTCTGCGCGCTCAGCGGCGCGCAGGCGCAAACCCTCACCACCTGGGATGTATGGAACTACCCCGCCCAGGATGCGTTGATGAAGCAGACCGTTACGCAGTTTGAGCAGCAAAATCCCGGTCTGAAGCTCGATCGTTCCGTCCATGCCTCCGCCGATACGCGCATCCCGCTGAAGCTGTCGCTGACCTCCGGCGAAGGCCCGCAGGTGGCGCAGGTTAATCAGGGTGGCGGCGATATGGGCGCGTTGGTACATGAAAAACTGCTCTATTCCTTGGATGATTACGCCAAAACCTATCATTGGGAGCAGCGGTTCCCCGCCTCCATTCTAAAACGCAACCGGTGGTCGGATCATAATGACTTCGGCGAAGGGCATCTGTATGGGGTGGCCAGCCTCGGGGAAATGGTCGGCTTGTATTACAACAAGAAATTGCTTGATCAGGCGGGCGTCGCGGTGCCGAAAAATATGGACGAGTTTGAGGCGGCCCTGCCAAAACTGCAGCAGCAAGGCATCGCGCCCATGATGATGGGATTGCTTGACAGCAACGGCGGGCCCCATTTGCTGATGATGCTCTGGCAGGATCAAATCGACAGCAAGGATCGAAAACCCCTTGACGATCTGATCTATGGCAAAGGCGGCACGTTCCATGATGCGAAACTGTTAAAGGCCGCCACGTTAATGAAAACCTGGGCGGACAAGGGGTATTTCTTCCCCGGCTACCAGGGCATCGGCAACGATGACGCCGCCACGCTGTTCCAGAACGGCCAGGCGGCCTTTTTTATCAGCGGCACTTGGTACATGGGGCAGCTCCAGGAAAACAAAGATATCCACTTCGCCGACCTGCCGCCGTTTCCCGGCGTGACATCACCGCTGATGGTGGGCGGCACCGATTTGCCATTCTCTATTACCGCCACCGCCAAGACCCAGCAGCAGCGTGATATCGCGGCCAAATTCATCAATTACCTGGTCTCCGACCACATGGCCGAGGCCTGGCTGAAGGCGGGTTTCCTGCCGGCCAGCGCCGATAAAAACGCCAAAATTCCGGCTGATAACCCGTTATTGGCCGAGATCTACCGAGTCTGGATCAAGGTCAGCGACTATGACGGCCTGGGCCATTATATCGACTGGGCCACCCCCACCATGATCAACGCGCTGCAAGAGCATGTGCAACTGTTGCTGGCGGGCAAGGAGAGCCCGCAGCAGTTAACCGACAAACTCGATGAGAACTATCAGCAATACATCAAGACGCTAACGCATTAACCCCAGGACGCCGCTCCGGTGCGCGGGCATAACGCGGGCCGGGACGGCGGCTCCTTTTATTTCGCATCAAGAGGCGTATCAATGCTTAATAAGTCCAGTTTGCAAAATATGCTGTACATTTTGCCCTCGCTGCTTATCTACTCGGTGTTTTTATTGATACCCCTGCTGATCACCTTTTGGGCCAGCCTGACCGAATGGGACGGCACCTCATGGCCGGTCTTCATCGGCCTTGGCAACTATATCCGCATGCTGCTCGACCCCGTGTTCTGGATCTCCATCGGCAATAACGCCCTGCTGCTGCTGTTTTACACTTTATTTCCGATTATCATCGGCCTGGCATTATGCAGTTTCCTAAGCGACGCCCGTCCCGCCGAGCGCGGTTTGCTGCGCATCCTGTTTTTCCTGCCGTATATCATGCCGATGGCGGTGCTCGGCGTCGTTTGGCGCTGGCTGTATAACCCGGCGTTCGGCCCGATCGATCAGCTGTTGCGCGCCATCGGGCTGCCGCACCTGGCCCGCGCCTGGCTGGGCGATTTCGACTGGGCGCTGGCGGCGGTGGGCATGGTGGCCACCTGGTATTTCTTTGGTTTCTGCCTGGTGCTGTTTATGGCGGGCATCCAGCGCATGGACCCGTCGTTGCTGGAAGCCGCCGAGCTGGAAGGATCGTCCCATCGGCAAAAATTCATGCGCATCACCCTGCCGTCATTACTGCCGGAAATTCGCGTCGCGCTGCTGCTGACGGTGATTGCCGGCATCAAGGCCTTCGATCTGGTGTACGTAATGACGCGTGGCGGTCCCGGCACCTCTACCCTGGTGACCAATATTTATATGTTCCAGCAGGGGTTTGATTTACGCCATTTCGGTTATGCCTCGGCGGTGGCGATTGTCGGTATGGGACTGGTTTTTATTATCAACGGATTGATTCACTTTGCTATTCGGGAGCGACGCTAATGCGCGGTATTCCATTGTATACGCGGGGCTTGTTGTGGCTGTTTGCCCTCATTACCATCCTGCCGTTCGCCCTGGCGTTGTTAACCTCGTTCAAAACACAAACGGAACTGTTCCAGGGGGTATTTACCCTGCCCTCCGGCCTCAGTTTTGCCAACTACATTTCCGCCTGGCGCGACGGTCATTTCCAGATTTATTTTACCAATTCCGTGCTGGTGGTATTCCCGGTGATTATCATCAGCCTGCTGGCGGGTATTCCCTCCGGTTTCGCTTTCGCATTTTTGCGGCTGCCGGCGAAAAAATTTATCGCATTCCTGCTGGCCATCGGCATGGTGCTGCCGTCGGAAGCCTATATTATCCCGCTGTATCATGAGATCCACTGGATCGGGCTGAATAATAATTATCTGGCGTTAATACTGCCGCAGGTGGCGATGTCGATTCCTTTTACCACCCTGATGGTGGCCAGCGCCTTTTCACAGGTGCCGAAAGAGTTACTGGAAGCGGCGGTAATGGACGGGGCGAGCCGCTGGAAAATCTTGTGCGGCCTGCTGGTCCCGGCCATTGTGCCCACCTTGTCCACCCTGGCCCTGCTGCTGTTTATCTGGACCTGGAACGAGTTCCTCATTCCCCTGATCCTGGTGAATAAAGAAGAGCTGCGCACCTTGCCTATCGGCATGATGTTTTTCCAGAATCGCAATACCATCAATATTCCGGTGCTGATGGCGGGCGCCACCATCGCCATATTGCCCCTGGTGGCGGTATTTTTACTGTTTCAACGCAGATTTATTCATGGCATCACCGAAGGTGCGGTAAAATAAGGGCGTGGATCCTCACGCGCAACCTGTTAGGATTAGCCTCTTTTTGAGGAACCGTATCATGAGTAAATTACCGGAAGACTGGCAAGACGAACAGCCCGCGGCGCAGCCCGCCGAAGAAGACGACGACGAGATTATCTGGGTCAGCAAAAGCGAAATCAAACGCGATGCCGAAGCCCTGAAGGAACTTGGCGTCGAACTGGTCGATCTTGGCAAGAACGCATTGGAAAAAATCCCGCTGGACGATGACCTGCTCGCCGCCATAGAACTGGCGCAGCGCATCAAAAAAGAGGGGCGCCGCCGCCAGATCCAGCTGATTGGCAAGATGCTGCGCGCACGCGATCCCGAGCCCATCCAGCAGGCGCTGGATAAGCTGAAAAACCGTCACAACCAGCAAATCACCCTGTTCCATAAGCTGGAAAACCTGCGCGACCGCCTGATAGATCAGGGCGACGACGTGGTGGAGGAAGTGATGGCGCTGTATCCCGAGGCGGACAGGCAGCAGTTGCGTTCGCTGGTGCGTAATGCGCAAAAGGAGAAAGCGGCCAACAAACCCGCCAAGACCTCCCGCCAGATTTTCCAGTACCTGCGTACCGTCGCCGGCGATAAATAAGCCGGCGTCAGCGCAGGTTAAAGCGCAGCCGGCCGTCCAGCTCCTCTTCCGCCTCGTCAAACAAGAGGATCAACGCGCCGAAACGGCGTTTTTTTGAAGCATTAAGATGCACGAACTCTATTTCCACCGGCAGCGGCAGCCGGCTGGTAACGGTTTGCCATAAATCATCCAGATTGGCGGCGCACGGCTCGCTCAGGGAGAACTGACGGCCAAAATCACGGTAAAAGGACGGCAGATCGGGTATCTGGTTAAAATCAAAGGATACTTTCCCCATCAAGCTTTCTCCGCACTGCAGGTTGTTAATTTTATGTTGCCCATCGCTCCGTCAGTATGCCACACAACGATTACCGGTCATGGTGTAAAAGTGGCGGCGCAAAAAATTAATCATAAGCCGCCAAGATGCAGCGTTTTCACTTCCAGGTAATCGTCCATGCCAAGCACGGAACCTTCCCGGCCCAGTCCGGATTCCTTGACGCCGCCAAACGGCGCCACCTCGGTCGATACCGCGCATTCATTTACGCCCACCATGCCGCTTTCCAGCCGGGCGGACACGCGGAATACGCGCTGCAGGTTTTGCGTATAGAAATAGGCCGCCAGACCGAACGGCGTATTATTGGCGCGTTCGATCACTTCCTCCTCGGTGTCAAAGCGGAAACACGCCGCCACGGGACCGAAGGTTTCCTCATGCGCCAGCTTCATCTCCTCACTGGCGTCCCTGATAACCGTAGGCTGGAAAAAATTACCCCCGAGCTGATGCGGCTTGCCGCCGGTAACCGCCCGTCCGCCTTTGGCCAACGCGTCGGCGACGTGCTCCTGCGCTTTTTCCAGGCCGGCGCGGTTAATCAACGGCCCGACCACCACGTCCTGCTCCATGCCGTTACCCACCTTTAACCGCTCCACCTCGCGCGCCAGGCGGGAAACAAATTCGTCGTAGACGCCGGACTGGATATAAAAACGGTTCACGCTGACGCATACCTGGCCGGCGTTGCGGAATTTATTGGCGATGGCGCCCTTTACCGCGGCGTCGATATCCGCATCGTCAAACACAATATACGGCGCGTTGCCGCCCAGTTCCATGGAGATCTTTTTCATAGTGTCGGCGGCGTTGCGCATCAGCGTCTTGCCCACCGCGGTGGAACCGGTAAAGGTCACCTTGCGCACGCGGTCGCTCGCCATAATGGCGTCGCTGATGGCGTGGGTATCCCCCGCCACGCCGTTAACCACCCCTGGCGGCACGCCGGCCTGCTGCGCCAGCGCCAGAAGGGCGAAGGCGGACAGCGGCGTATTGTTGGCCGGTTTTATCAGCGCGGTACAGCCCGCCGCCAGCGCCGGCCCAAGCTTGCGCGTCAGCATGGCCAGCGGAAAGTTCCACGGCGTAATGGCCGCCACCACGCCCACCGGTTCGCGGGTGGCGAAAATCCGGGAATGCGCTTTGGCCGGTGGGATGATCTCGCCGTTAACGCGCTTGGCCTGCTCGGCGAACCATTGGATAAAGCTTGCGGCATAGGCGACTTCGCCCTGCGCTTCCTTAACCGGTTTTCCCTGTTCCGTCGTCATCAGCCGCGCCAGATACGCCTGGTTCTCCATAATCAGGCCGTACCAGCGGTACAGGATTTCAGAACGTTCCTTGGCGGTTTTGGCGCGCCAGGCGGGGAACGCCGCGTCGGCGGCGGCGATGGCGGCCTCGGTTTCCCGTTTGCCGCTTTTGGCCACGTTGGCGATAAGCTGGCCGGTGGCCGGATTCACGACCTCAAAGGTGTCCTGAGCGCCCAGCCATTCGCCGTTGACCAGATAGCCGGTCTTGAACAGCGGGTGGTCCTGTAGGTGTAAGTGCTCGCTCATTGTTATCCTCCCCTTTATGTCCCCCGTCGCGGGACGGCGTGCAGTTGCGGTGTAACGCCCCGGCCGCCGCAGGATACCGGCTCCCGGACGCGCCGCGGCGTAAGAAATATGGTTTAAGTATAGATGCTGGTTGCGGGATGGGCAGCCGGGTACGGGGAAAAGCCGCCCCGGCGGGTTAATCGCTGAGCGCGTGACGGTAGCGGACCAGGGTGTCGGTCAGGCGCTGCACGGATTCGGTAATATCGGGCGTGGCCTGGTAATGAAGCAGTTTGTCATGATAAATACGCAATTCCGCCAGTAATTGATCGAAATGTTTCCGGCGGCGGATGTCGCTGCGGGCGACCAGCACCCGGTCGGCGGTGGCGCGGATCTGGCGATGGTACGCCGAGAGATCGGCATTGGCCGGAATATCCGCCAGGCGCAGGCGCTGGTGGATAATGATAAGCGTCAGCGCCAGGCGGTATTTGGCGATATCCACAGGGAATAGCGTCAGTAGCTGGAACAGCTGCTGATACAGCGCCGGCAGATGATTTTCCTGGCGCCGCGCCTTGTTGGTGGACAGGGCCGATACCGCGCCGTACACAAAGCGGTTCAGCAATACCCGGCCGATGCGCGCCTTGGAACCGTCCCGGATGAGCAGGATCACCAGCGTCGCCAGGCCGCAGCCGATAATTTGGCCGATGGCGCTGTCGAGGAAGGTGTTAATGGAAAAGCTCATGGGATTGGCCAGCACCAGCACATTGATGGTCCCCGCCAGGGTGCCGAGCGTGCCGAGGCGCCGCTTTTGCACCTCGATGCCGATGATAAACGCCAGTACCCCCAGCGCAATGCACAGCAACAGCAGACTTTGCTGGGTGGCGGGCATGATCACCATATAATACAGCGCGCCGATGGGCAGCGCCGCCGACATGCCGATCATAAAATCCTTGCAGACCATCCAGGGGTTGGGCAAGCGCATGGCCAGCGACGTCACCACGGCAATCATCACCATGCAGCTGCTGCCGGACGTCCAGCCGGTCCAAAGCCAGAACAGGCAGCCCAGCGCGGTGGCGACGCCGGTGCGCAGTCCGTTAATCATGGCGTGATGCCGTTCGGCGGAGGGGGCCGAAATGATCACCTGATCGACCAGCACCTGGTCCTCAATTTTGCTGATACGCGCGTTGCTCTTTACCCCTTTCGCCAGCAGCAAAAACCGGGTTGCCGCACCCACCCAGGTATACAGGACCTGCGGGGTATCGCGGGCGGGCGTGGCGGCGATGACCTGGCGCATCAGCTTCATGCGCTTATGGATATCCCCCACGGTGTCCACCGGCTCGTTTAACAGCAGCCGCAGATGCGGCGCGATAAAGTCAGGGCGCACCTGCAAGATCAGGAAGGCTTCGCAGGCCTGGGTAATCAGGGTCAGCGACAGGGTATTGATCGCGCGCAGGCGCCGGTTGCAGCGCTGCCAGCGCGAGGATTCCATCATCAGGTTGACGCGCATGCCGTCGAGGGCGGTGGTAAATTTCACCAGATCGCCCCAGGCTTTATCCACTTCTTCTTTCGCCGCGCCGTTAAGGCACAGTAGCAGCAGTCGGTACTGATCCAGCAGTAGCTGGTCCACCGCCCGGTCGATATCCTGTTTTATCGAGCGGGGCGAAAACAGGATATCCGCCAGGATGGCGCAGACGATACCCAGCACGATTTCGCTGCAGCGCTCAACGGCAAACTGCGGCGTCACCTGGGGCTGGCTTTGGATACTGACGATAATAATCAGCGCGGTGTATCCGGCCAGGCCCAGGGCATAGGAATTCTGTACCCGCACCACCGTGGAGATCCACATGCAGGCGCCGGCCCAGATACAGCTTAACAGCAGCATCACCACCGGGGCGCGGATGGTGAGGGTAATAATCACCAGCGCCCCGGCGCAGCCGATAAAGGTGCCGATGATGCGCAGCATGCCGCGATGGCGGATAGCGCCTGCAAAAGGCTCGCCGCCGGCGGCAAAGGCCGGGCCGGCGGCCACGATGGCGGCGGTCAGCACCGACCAGCGCGGCGTTTCCAACTGGAAATGAAAGCCCAGGAACAACGCCAGCAGAATGGCAAAGGTGAGCTTGACCGCAAAACGGCAGCGGAAAAATATCGGCGCCAGCAGTTGCAACATTATCGGGCCATCCGTTTAGCCGAACTCGCGCAGGCGATGCATCAGTTGCATCATCGGCGACAGCTCGCGCCGGTCGCGATCCTTACTGCCGGTGATCACCACCGTCGCGGTGGTGCCGGCCGGATAAAGATCTCCCTGCTGCGCGTCGAGGCGGATTTTAACCGGTACCCGCTGCGCCAGCCGCACCCATTCCAGGTTGGAGTCCACGGTCGCCATGCCCTTGGCATCCACGGCGCTGCTGCTGTTGGTCACCCCGGCGGCAATGCTGTCCACCGTGCCGTAGAGCACCAGATTGCTGCCCAGCGGCGTGATTTCCACACGAAAGCCCGGACGCACTTTTTCCAGTTTGGTTTCTTCCATATAGGCCAGCAGGTAGAACGAATTGCGTTTTACCAGCGCCACCGACACCGTGCCGCGGGTGATAAATTCACCGGCATGCACATTGAGGTTGGTGATCCAGCCTTCAGCGGGCGCGCGCACCGTGGTGCGCTCCAGGTCAATTTTCGCCAAATCCCTGACCGCCACCGCTTTCGCCAACTGATGGCCGACGGTGGTCAAATCATTGCTGGACTGATCGATGGCTTCCTGCGACATGGCATTGGTGCCCAACCGCAGCCGGCGTCCCGCCTCGCGACGTTTCTCGGCCACCAGGGCCTGGTAATAATCTACATCGGCCTGCGCTTCGTCCAGCGCCTGCTGGTAGCGCGGCTGATCGACCACGAACAGTACCTGCCCCCGCGTCACCAGTTGGTTATCGCTCACCCGCACATCGGTCAGCAGGCCGCTGACATCCGGGGAGATCGCCACCACATCGGCGGTAAATTTGGCATCGCGCGTCCAGGGCGATTCGGTATAGAACACCCATGCCCGGAAAATGGCGACGGCGGCAATCAGTACCAATAGCAGAGTAATCGCAATCCTGATTATTTTTGTTGCAACAGTTTTCACAGCGACCTCAAACAAAAAGACACGAAATCAGATAAAACACGCAGCAATACAACGCGGTATTAAACAAGGCCGGATGCCAGACGAAATCGTAAATGCCCGTCGGCTGCAATAGGCGACGCAGCAACATGAACAAGACCATCGACACCAGCAGCTCAAAAAACACCGGGGGAAACGACAGGCCGAATATCACCATAACCGGCAGCAAACTCATGACATTTTCCTTACCTTTTCCCGTTTGACCGTTGCCGGCAACCCCAAACGCGTCCCGCCCGCCACGGCATCCTTCCTCACGGCCATGGGCGGCATTCGCGGATGTTAACGCGGCTAAGTATAGAACTCAGGAAGGTGATCGAGGGTTATTCCCGGCGGATAAAACGCACTGAGACCGTGTGGCGAAAACGCCCCCAGAATGTTACTGTTTATTTCAAAGCAATAAAGACATCTGCAAAACAGGGGCGGCAATGCGCGATCAGATGAACCGACGGGTATATAGTAGCCTTTACTGACTGGCATTTTCAATATTATGTGATCTAAATCACTTTTCACTCAGGCTTAACAATGGAAAGACTGAAACGTATGATGGTATTCGCCAAGGTGGTGGAAGGCGGCTCGTTTACCTCCGCCGCCCGGCAACTGCAGATGAGCGTATCGTCCATCAGCCAGACCGTGGCGAAACTGGAAAACGAACTGCAGGTGAAACTGCTTAACCGCAGCACCCGCAGCCTGGGCCTGACCGAGGCCGGCAAGATTTATTATCAGGGCTGCCGCCGCATGCTGCTGGAGTTCCAGGAGGTGCATGAGCAGCTCTACGCTTTTAACAATACCCCGATCGGCACGCTGCGCGTCGGCAGTTCGTCCACCATGGCCCATAACGTCCTGGCGACCATCACCGCCGATATGCTGAAGGAATATCCGGGACTGTCGGTAAACCTGGTAACCGGCATACCGGCGCCGGACTTGATCGCCGACGGCTTGGATCTGGTGGTGCGGGTGGGCGCGCTGCAGGATTCCAGTCTTTTTTCACGCCGTCTCGGCGCCATGCCGATGGTGGTTTGCGCCGCCAAAAGCTACCTGGCCGCCCACGGCACGCCGGAAAAGCCCAGCGACATGGCTAATTTTTCCTGGCTGGAATATGACGTCAGGCCGGACAGCGAATTCGAGCTGGTGGCCCCGGAGGGTATTACCCTGCATCTGGCGCCGCAGGGCCGTTTCGCCACCAACGACTCCCAGACCCTGATCCGCTGGCTGACCGCCGGCGCCGGCATCGCCTATGTGCCGATCATGTGGGTTCTGGATGAGATAAAACAGGGCAATGTGGAGATTTTATTCAATCGCTATCTTTCCGACCCGCGGCCGGTGTATGCGGTGTATACCCAGAAGGATAAATTGCCGCTGAAGGTGCAGGTGTGCATCAACGCCATGCATGAATACTTTAACAATGTCACGGCGGTCTACCAGGCGTTCCGCCAGGATACCATGTTCTGATATCCCGGCGGGGCAGGACTCAGGCGGTGCCGCCGACGGTGATATTGTCGAGCTTAAGCGTGGGCTGGCCGACGCCGACCGGCACGCTCTGGCCTTCCTTGCCGCACACGCCGACCCCTTTATCCAGCGCCAGGTCATTGCCGACCATGGAGATTTTCTGCATCGCCTCGATGCCGGAACCGATCAGGGTCGCGCCTTTAACCGGATGGGTTACCCGGCCGTTTTCGATCAGATAGGCCTCGGACGTGGAGAAAACAAATTTGCCGGAGGTGATATCCACCTGGCCGCCGCCGAAGTTGGGCGCATACAGGCCATATTCGACGCTGGCGATAATCTCCTCGGGCGTGGACTGACCGGCCAGCATATAGGTGTTGGTCATGCGCGGCATCGGCAAATGCGCGTAGGACTCGCGCCGGCCGTTGCCGGTGGGCGCTACGCCCATCAGCCTGGCATTGAGCTTATCCTGCATATACCCTTTGAGAATGCCGTTTTCGATCAGCATATTATATTGTCCGGGGACCCCTTCGTCATCGATGGCAAGCGAACCGCGCAGGCCGGCCAGCGTGCCGTCATCCACCACGGTGCATAACGGCGAGGCCACCAATTGGTCCATCTGTCCGCTGAACACCGAGCTGCCGCGACGGTTAAAATCGCCTTCCAGTCCGTGGCCCACCGCTTCATGCAGCAGCACGCCAGGCCAGCCGGCGCCCAGCACCACCGGCATGGCACCGGCCGGCGCCGCCACGGCGGACAGATTAACCAACGCCATGCGCACCGCTTCCCGCGCCCAGCTGTCGGCACGCACGTCGCCGTCGACGCTCTCAAGGAAAAAGTCATAACCAAAACGGCCGCCGCCGCCGCTGGAACCACGCTCGCGTTTGCCGTCCTGCTCAACCTGAACGCTGATGGACAGGCGCACCAGCGGGCGCACATCCGCCGCCAGGGTACCGTCGCTGGCCGCCACCAGGATCTGTTCATACACGCCGGACAGGCTGGCATTCACTTCCTGCACCCGGGGGTCGGCGGCGCGCGCGACTTTATCCACCCGATGCAATAAGGCGATTTTCTCTTCACGCGGCAGGCTGTTAAGCGGATCACGCTGCGTATAGAGGGATTTATAAGGAACTTCGCCCAGGGTATGCACCCGGCCGTTGCCCTGCTCGCTGACAATGCTGCGCGCCGCGTTGACGCTTAATTGCAACGCGTTAAGGGTGAGCTGATCGGCATAGGCGAAGCCGGTTTTTTCCCCGCTGACCGCACGCACGCCGACACCCTGGTCAATGTTATAGGATCCATCTTTGATGATGCCGTCCTCAATCACCCAGGACTCGTGGTAGCTGGATTGGAAATAGAGATCGGCATAATCCAAACGACGTTCGCTCATCTGGCCTAACAGCGAAAAAAGATCTTCGTGACTCAGGTTGTTGGCCGCGAGTAATTGCTCACTGACAAAAGTCAGACTCATAGGTTTTCACTCTTATTAATGATGGATTGGCCAGCAACGGCTGGAATAATAATCGTACTAACAATCGTTATAGTCATATTTATAGACTGCGGCAATTCAACGCCGGCGTCAAATGCACGCTGATTATTTACTATGACCCGCCGGTGTGCGCGGCTGGCGCAGCACTTCCTCGATTTTCGGCTGATCCAGGCTGCCGGTGATGTGATAGCGAATCACCGAGATTTTGTTCCACAGCGGCGCCAGGACCTTGCTGGCGGCGAATACCGCGGCGCCGACCACCGGATTGATGGCAAACGCGGCGGCAACCCCGACGGTGGCGGAGATTTCCGGCGCTATCACCGCTTCCATATCAATGCGCTGCGCGTTCAAATCCACCTGGCCGTTCATGGCGATGTCCGCTTCCAGGCCATCAATCAGCGAGTCGTTGGTATGCAGCACACCGTCTTTAATCCAGGCGGTACCTTTAATGGAGTCAAAATAGAATCCTTTACCGAAGGTGTCGCGGAAATCGAACTGGAGCTTGCGCAACAGCGCGTCGAAGCTAATCAGGCGCAATAGCCTGCCCGCCTGGCCGCTGCTGAGATTATCGATCTTGCCTTTGCCGAGATTGGTGTGCAATACGCCGTTCAGGCTGGCGATCTCGGGTGTCCAGGGCAGCGACTGCCAGTGAAGATCGTAATCCAGGTTAAAAGGCGCGTCGCGCAATGGGGTGTCGATGCCGACATAGTCCGCCGCCTCGCCGATATTTTTACCGCTCAGTTTGCCTTTGACCGAGGTCAGGTTTTGCCGGCCGGTGCGCGACCATCCGCCTTCAAGCGTCAGCCGGGATTTGCCGGTATCCACCAGGCCATGGCTCAGCGCCAGGGTATTTTTCTGCGGCGTCACATCCGCCTCGACCCGGCCCAGATTTTGCCCCAGCAGCCAGCACTCCTGGCAACGCAGCTGCAGTGCCGGCCAGTCGCTAAAGCCGGCGGCCGGGTCGTCATCCTGGAAGAGCGTATCGCCAGCCGCGCCGTTTTTCGGCCACAGCGGATTATAATAAAGGTAACGGATATCCGCCCGCCAGGGGCCTTGGTTCGCTAGCGCCAGCTTGCCGTCGATTTCCTTGCCGCGGGCTTCAACGACGCTGCCGCCCAGGGTATTGCGGCGCGTCAGCGACAGCGCGTGCCATTGCTGGCCGCCCAGGGCCAATAACGGCGTATTCAGCGTCAGGGCATCCGGGAAACGGAACCGGCTGGCCACCGCTTTGCCCGCCGAGCGGGACTGCGGCGTCATTAACGCCAGCCATTTTTCGCCGTCCAGCGCCGGTAGATTCAGCGTCAGGCTTTTACCGTCCGGCAGCGGCGGTATCCTGGCGTTATCGGTGGCCCAGGCGCCGCGCGCAAGCGTAACCAGCTTGCCCAACTGCCATTCGCTGTTAAAGGCATTATTCTTGCCGGCATGTCCGCTCAACGTAAAGCCCGTCAGCCCGCCCTGGGCCTTGACCGCTAATGGGAACGGCTGGCCGGCCGCTTTATCCAATGGCGCAGGTAAGTGACTGCTTACATTTTTTAAATCGGCAGTGACATCCACGGTATATGTGGGTTTGCCTTGCAACGGCAAGGTTATCGCCATGACGCTTTGCCAGGAGGCCCGTCCTCCCAGCGCTTTCGCCATGGGTTCGGGCAGGCCGGACAGATGGGCCACCGACCAGTCCCCTTGCATATCGACGTTGATATCAAAGCTTTTTTGCAGCTCTTGCGTCGTGAAGCGCACCGCTACCGGCTGTCCCAGCCACTGTGCCGACAGCATATCGCTGTCCAGGTTGCCATTATGGTAGCGGAACTGGCCGTTCAGGTTGTTCATGGTGGTGCCCAGCGGCTTAATCAGCAGGCTGTTGTCGGCCAGATTCACCTGACCCGATGCGGTGACTGCCTGGCCGCTAAGGGGTATGGATAGGTGTAAGTCCCCACTAACATTGCCGCCGACCTGCAGCTCGGCAAGCGCCGCGCCAAGGGATTTCTGCAACGGAGTCTGGTTAAAATAGGCGCCGATGGCCGGGCCGGACCCGCTGACATCCGCATCCACCAACAGCAGCTGTTTGGAATAATCGGGGATGGCGGCCACGATATTACTGCCGGTCGCCTCGCCCAGTTTCGCCTGCGGCGCGCGCATAAACAAACCGTCGTTCAGGAAGTCCAGATCGATACTCAGATCGGTCAGCCGCGGCCAGCCGGGTTCAAATTCATAGTCCGCATGGCGCAGCGGCACCAGTACCTCGAATTGCCCGTCGTTATGCTTAAACGGGAATTGTTTGGGATCGCCGGCAAAGACCAGCGTGGCGTTATCCACCTGCCCGCCTTTCAACGCGCCGGTGAGGTAATTGACCAGGTGGGTGCCCATTAACGGCTCGGGAAAATAGCGCCAGACCTGGGCGGCATCATACAAGCGCAGACCGGACAGCACATCCAGCCACGGATCACCGTTGAGGGGCTGATGAAAATAAAAGTCCCCGGTCGCCCACAGCGAGGTAGCCTGCAGATCGATATCGCTGCCCCATAACCGCAGGCCCTGCTCATCATTGCGCCAGTCAAGGGCGGCCCTGGCCCGCTGCACTTCCAGCGGCGCGCGAAACATATCTTTATACGGCAAGGTGCTGTTATCCAGCGCCAGGTTTAGCCGGCCGGCGGCAAGGGTTCCCGCCACCGAACCGCCGACATGATCCACGCCCGGCAGGAGTTGCCATTGCTGCCAGCTGAGATCGCGCCAGTCGCTCTGGAAACGGATTTTTTCCGGGTTATTAAGCGGAATATCCAGCGCCAGGGTGGACAGTACCCCTTTGGGCTGCAGATCCTGCCAGCGGGCGCGCAGGTTGGGCGTAATAATGGATATCAGCGGCAAGAAGGGACTGAAACGCTGTAGCTCCAGGTTTTTCGCCCGCAGGCGGATTTCCCCGGCCCTGTCGGGCGCGAACAGATGATTCTTTTCCGGCAGCCAGAACAGCGAGAGCGCGCCGGGCGCCCAGGATTCCCCGTCGGTGGCGATGTTGAGCACCGGCACGTCCATTTGCCATCCGTCGCCCTGTTTGCTCAGGTGCAGGGCCAATTTCGCCACGTCCACGCGGTGGTCCTGGCCTCCGTCCTGCCAACTAGCCGTCCCCTGGCTGAAAAAGGCGTCGCCGCCGGTAATATCGCCATGATCCAGGCTCAGCCAGGCGGCCAGGCTGAAATCGGCCCGTTGCAAACCGGTCTGGCTTTGCACCCACTGGCTGAACCATGGCTTGAGATTGATATTATCGGCCTGCAAGTAGATCTTGCCGTTGTCCAGCAGACCGTTTTCATCATTGAGGTCCATGCGCAACTGGATCGCGCCCTGCTGCACATCAACGTTGGATAAGGCTATCTGTCCTTCCGCCCGGTGGCGCTGGCGTGAGTTGAGCCAGGTCAGTTGCGGCACCGAAAGCATGGTGCGCTCCCCCGAGGGCGTCAGGAAAGAGAGCTCGCTGTCGCGCAGGATAAAGTGGTCGAACTGATGTAAAAACAGATCGGAAAGCTGGTCGGATTTAATGGGGCTGCCCTGATGGTCGCGGCCCAGCAGGGTGGTATTTAAATCCAGCTGCAATCGATAAAACGTGACGTCGCGAAATTGCCAGCGCCAGTGCAGCAGCGATTGCCAGACGTCCAGGGCCAGGGTAACGCGCTGGATACGCAACTGTTCATCGGCGGTAACGGATTCAATGGCGCGGATATCAAGCGTCGGGCCGAAGGACTGCCAGGTGCCGTGCATTTCACGGATCTGGACATGGAGTCCGGTAGCGGCGTTTAGGGTTTGGACAATTTGCGGGCGAAAGCTGTCCAGATGGGGCAACGCCAGGCGTAACGCACTGACCGCTAATGCCACCAGGACAATCAGGGTTGCACATAGGGCCAGCAATATCCCCGGCAGTCGCTTCACGCCTTTCTCCTTGCTTCCCGTCGCACCGCTTACGGCAAGTATTTATTTTTATCTCCTGCCCGCGTTTCATGCTCTACGCCGGGCCTGAATCCTCTGGCTACATCATCACGACGTCGAACTGTTCCTGACTGTAGAGCGGTTCGATCTGCACCTTAACCTGCTTGCCGACAAAAATCTCCACCTCCGCCAGCGCATGGGATTCGTCGCTTTTCAGCGCTTCGCCCACCGCCGCCGAGGCGTATACCAAAAAACGGTCGGATTCGTAGGCATGGTGCACCCGCACGATCTCGCGCATAATTTCATAACAAACGGTCTCAATGGTTTTCACCGTGCCGCGGCCATGACAAGTAGGACACTCGCTGCACAGCACATGTTCAATACTTTCACGGGTGCGTTTGCGGGTCATCTCCACCAGGCCGAGCTGGGAGAAGCCGTTGATGCCGGTTTTTACCCGATCCTTGCTCAGCGCCTGCTCCAGCGAATGCAATACCCGCCGCCGGTGTTCTTCATTAACCATATCGATAAAATCGATGATAATAATGCCGCCCAGGTTACGCAACCGCAGTTGGCGGGCAATGGCCTGGGTGGCCTCGATATTGGTGTTGAAGATGGTTTCATCCAGGTTCCGGTGGCCGACAAACGCGCCGGTATTAATATCAATGGTGGTCATCGCCTCGGTCTGGTCGATGATCAGATATCCCCCCGATTTCAGCTCGACTTTACGTTCCAGTGAGCGCTGGATTTCGTTTTCCACGTCATAAAGATCAAAGATAGGCTGTTTGCCGTTGTAATGCTCGAGCTTGTGGGTCATCTCCGGAATATATTCACCGGTAAACTCCACCAGCAGATCAAAGGTCAGGCGGGAGTCTACCCGGATGCGATCCAGCGCGGCGCCGGCAAAATCGCGCAAGATGCGCTGCGCCAGCGCCAGCTCGCCGTAAAGCATATATTTGCTCTGGTTACGGCGTTTGCGCTCCATGACCTTGGTCCACAGGCGTTTGAGAAAAGCGGCGTCCTGGGCCAGTTCCTCCTCGCCGATGCCTTCCGCCGCGGTGCGGATAATAAACCCGCCGTGCTCATCGCAGTAATCCGCCACGGTGCGCTTAAGGCGCTCGCGCTCTTCCTCGCTATCAATGCGTTGGGATACGCCGACATGGGACGCCCCGGGCATAAACACCAGGTAACGCGAGGGCAGCGTAATGTCGGTGGTCAGGCGCGCGCCTTTGGTGCCCAACGGATCCTTGACCACCTGTACAATGATGTCCTGTCCCTGCCTGACCAGTTCGGCAATATCGCGCACATGGAAGTTTTTCTGCTCTTCGCCGGCGACGCATTCGGTATGCGGCATGATATCGGACGCATGCAAAAACGCCGCCTTATCCAGGCCGATATCGATAAACGCCGCCTGCATGCCCGGCAGTACGCGGCTGACCCGGCCTTTATAGATATTACCAACAATACCCCGCCGGGCCTCGCGTTCAATGTGGATTTCCTGCAAAATGCCGCCGTCGATATAAGCGACCCGCGTCTCGGAAGGCGTGATATTAACCAGTAATTCAGCAGCCATGTTGTCCTCTCAGACTACGTAAAGCAATAAACTGGCAAAGCAGTTCAGAGGTTTCCACCAGCGGCAAACCCACCACGCCGTGATAGCTTCCATTGATAGCCCTGACAAAAACCCCGCCCAATCCCTGGATGCCGTAAGCCCCGGCTTTATCCATGGGTTCACCGGAGGCAATATAGCGATGAATCTCCTGCGGCGACAACCGGCGGAATGTGACCTCGGTCACGACGCTGAGGCAAAGCTGATGCCCGGCGTCGGCAAAAGCGATCGCCGTCATCACCTGGTGGCATTGTCCCGAGAGGGCCGTTAACATCTCGGCGGCATGGGCGCCGTCGCGCGGTTTTTCCAGGATGCGGCCATCCAGCACCACGATGGTATCCGCTCCCAGCACCGGGCGCGGTTCAGGGGCTATCGCCACGCCGGCCAGCGCTTTTTCCAGCGCCAGCCGGCGCACATATTCCGGCGCTTTCTCCCCCGCGCGGCGCAGTTCCGCCACCGGGGCGCAGAGCACGTCGAACGGCACGTCCAGCAATGTGAGCAATTCCCTGCGCCTGGGTGAGCCGGAAGCCAGATATATCGCGGTCATAACAGCCCCTATTGCACGGAAAACTGGCGGCGCACTTTACGCATCAGTAAAAACAGCCACGGCCATAACACCCCGTCCACGACGCTGCTCCAGAAAATTTCCGGCCTGAATGAAATATTGATCACCAGGAACTCAGCCCAGAACACGATGACATGCATGGTCAATGATAGCATTACCACGATCAGCGACTGCTGCCATAGGGCCATATTCCTAAACAACTGGAATTTGAAGACCACCAGGTAGGCCAGGATGCTTAACGCCAGCGCCCTGACGCCCAGGATGGAACCCAGGATGAGATCCATGATAAGCCCCAGCACGAAGCCGGTGCCGACATTAACCCGGTGTGGTATCGCCATCACCCAGTAAATCAGCACCAGGCTGAGCCAGGAGGGCCTGAACAGGTAAAGCTGCTCGGGCCACGGCATGATTTGCAATACGATGGCGAGAAGAAATGAGAGCCAGATGACCCAGGTGCCGTTGCGGCGATAACGGTTCATTGCCGGGACCCGGAAAACGGATTCACCGCCGGCGTGGACCGCCCTGAAGCCGGCGCCGTATGGCCGACTGCCGGCGCGTTGCCGGCGGGGGACGTCGGGTTGGCGTCCGGCGCGCTGCCGGCGGGGGCCGTACGGCTGGATGCCGGCGCAGCGCTATCCGCCGCGGTGCGATTGCCCGCCGGCGCGGCGCGACCCGTCGCCGCGTGATTGGCCGGCGACGCATTGCCGGCCGGTGCCGCGCGGGAGGTCCCCGCCCTGGCATCCGCCGCCGGCGCAGCGGCGGCGGGCGCCGCGGCCGGTGCGCTTGCCGGCGCTTCCGGCCCCATGATGCTATCCTGGGACGGCAACACCTGCGGCATCATCTGCATCAGGCGTTCATTGGCCACCCGATGGACCTCCGCCGGCGGCAGCGGCACCTCGCCCCGGGGGTCGGCTCCCCATAACAACAGCAAATAGCGCAGCCGCTGCAATTGGGCGGTCGGCCTGGCCTGGATCACGGTGTAGGCACGCTGGGTATCGACCTTAACCGACGACACCACGCCCACCGGATATCCTTCGGGGAAACGGCCGCCAAGACCGGAGGTCACCAGCACATCGCCGACGCGGATATCGGTGTTGCCCGGTAAATGCTCCAGCTGCAGATCTTCGGTGCAGCCGTTGCCGGCCACGATGACCCGGATATCGTTGCGTAAGACCTGGATGGGCAAGGCATGGGACGCATCGCAAATCAGCAACACCCGGCTGGTCATTTTGCCGGCGGCCACTACCTGGCCGACCACGCCTTTGTCGCTGATGACCGGCTGGCCGACATAAACGCCGCTGTCCAGACCTTTATCGATCACCACCTGGTCGCTGTAAGGATCGGTACTGGTGGAGATAACCTGGGTGACCATCTTCTGCTCATCCTGGCGCAGGGGCGAACCGAGCAGCTCGCGCAGACGCGCGTTCTCCTGCCGGAATTGCCCCAGCAGCAGCTGTTCGCTGTTCCTGAGCAGCAGTTCCTGGCGCAGGGTATGGTTCTCCTGCTCGAGCTGTCCGCGCGACGCCAGCGTTTCCGACACGTTGTCCAGCATCTTGCGCGGACCATTGGCCAGGAAATAGAACGGGCTGACGGCGGTATCCATGTATGTGCGTATCTGCACAAAGGTCCCGAGCCGGCTGTCGGCGATAATAATGGCGATAGCCACCATCACGGCCAGGAACAGTCGGAGTTGCAGAGAAGGTCCCCTGCTAAAAATCGGCTTCATAAGCTATGCATTTTCCTCAACAAAAAAGGGGGGCGCCGACCAGGATGAGAAATCTCAGCGTTCACCCGGGTGGTTCCCCCCTTTTCGAGGCAGGTTATTCTTCGCTGAACAAATCACCGCCGTGCATATCGATCATCTCCAGCGCCTTGCCGCCACCACGGGCGACGCAGGTGAGGGGATCTTCCGCCACCACCACGGGTATGCCGGTCTCTTCCATCAGCAGACGGTCGAGATTGCGCAGCAACGCGCCGCCGCCGGTCAGGACCATGCCGCGCTCGGAGATATCGGAGGCCAGCTCGGGCGGGCACTGTTCCAGCGCCACCATGACCGCGCTCACGATGCCGGTTAACGGCTCCTGCAGCGCTTCAAGGATTTCATTGGAGTTCAGGGTAAAGCCCCGGGGCACGCCCTCGGCCAGATTACGGCCGCGGACTTCGATTTCCCTGACTTCATCGCCAGGATAAGCGGATCCAATTTCATGCTTGATGCGTTCGGCGGTGGCTTCGCCAATCAATGAGCCGTAATTGCGGCGCACATAATTAATAATAGCCTCATCGAAGCGATCGCCGCCAATACGCACGGAAGAAGAATAAACCACCCCGTTCAGGGAGATCACCGCCACTTCCGTGGTGCCGCCGCCGATATCCACCACCATGGAGCCGGTGGCTTCCGACACCGGCAGCCCGGCGCCGATGGCGGCGGCCATGGGTTCCTCAATCAGGAACACTTCGCGCGCCCCCGCCCCTTGGGCCGATTCACGGATCGCGCGACGTTCCACCTGGGTGGCGCCGACCGGGACGCAAACCAGCACCCGCGGACTCGGGCGCATGAAGCTGTTGCTGTGAACCTGTTTGATGAAGTGCTGCAGCATTTTTTCGGTGACGAAGAAATCCGCGATGACGCCGTCCTTCATCGGACGAATCGCCGCGATATTGCCGGGTGTGCGACCCAGCATCTGTTTGGCTTCATGGCCGACGGCGGCGACGCTTTTCGGCGAGCCGGCGCGATCCTGACGAATCGCGACGACGGAAGGTTCGTTCAGGACAATGCCCTGTCCTTTTACATAAATCAGGGTATTGGCTGTACCCAGGTCGATGGACAAGTCGTTGGAAAACATGCCACGAAATTTTTTAAACATAACTGAAGGATAATCCTGCAAGCTGGGGCGAAAGATAAAATCCGCCTACTTTACCAACCACGAGAAGCAGCGACAAGGCGCAATAACGCGCTGCTTCAATGAAAATACGTCCTCGTTAACATTCCCACACACCGAAGAAATCCCTGACGCGGTTTTTAGTCAGATGAAATGCGAGATTACTTCCGGCGCCGGTGTCGGCACTTATCGCTCTGCCTGCCGTATACGGGCGGACGCGCCGGCGGCGTGGCCACTGATAAACGGCAAAGGAGCGACAGATTGGCAACCGCAGGCAGAAAATCTGGCAGTGCACCTGATTCCAGGTAATGTAAGTACCTACTAACCAATTAGGTTAATGGGCGTATTGTACGTTAATTTTTCACGAACTTTTATACTATTCACGCATCCTGGCGTGAATATTTTTTTACCATCTCGTCCAGAGGCACTATCGGGGCAAAAAAGTCCCCTTGTCCCCCTGCGACCGCGTTATCCACCAGCGTTTGCCATTCCAGTTGGGTCCTTACGCCGGTGGCGAAAACCTGGGTCGCGGTGCCGACGCAGGCTTCGGGCAAGCTCTGGATGAACAGCTGATTTTCAGCACGGCGATCGATTTCCCTTGCCAGGCCGGGATGCAGCTTGATGAGAGATATCGTCACCGCGCTGATATAGGCGGTACTCACCACCGTCAGCCCCGCCTGTACCACGCTTAGACGACAGCCCAGCGCGTCCAGCAAGCGTAACACCGGACGCAACCGCACCAAGTGTTGACAAAGATCGGCCTCCACAAGTTCAAACATAATTTGCCGACGCTGTGTTTTTTCGCATTGCATCAGCGTATTGCGCAGCCACAGCCGGAAGTCGCGTTGCAGCAGCGAGTCAACGCTCAGGGTTATCGCCAGCACCCGTTCCGGCAATTGCGCCAGCAGGGGCAGGATACGGGTCAGCTGCTGCCGGTCGTAGCGCTCCATCAGTCCAAGGCGGCGCAGCATCGGCATAAATTCGGCGGCGGCCAACGCCTGGCCGCCTTCGGGGATACGGTTGATCACCACATGATGATCCAGACGGCCATCGCGCCGGTAGGCCGCGCGGGTAAACAGCTCCGGCCCGCCGCGCGCCAGGGTCTGTTCAAGCAAGGTGCGCCATTTGACATTGCCCCGCACCTGCTCCGGCACCCGCTTGTCGAATACCGACCAGGCGTTGCCGCCCTGCAATTCCGCTTCGCGGGCGGCCTGCTCAGCGGACTCCATCACTTCCACCGCCGTCTGGCCCTGGCGATAGACGCAAATGCCGATATGGAGCACATCGTCGCGGTGATGGCCCGCCACGCCCGGCAGGGTGGCAAGCGCCGCCACCAGTTGCGCCGCCAGCGACTCGGCCTCCTTGAGGGAGCAATGCGGCAGCAGCACCGCCAGATCGCGCCGGAAATAACGCGCCAGCAGCGCGTCGGGATAACGCATCACATAGGTGGCGATCAGCTGTATCAGCGCCTGTATCAGTTCCAGGGCCTGTGTTTTGCCCTGGCGCGTTTCCGGCAGCTCGGGATCCGGCGGCCGCAGCATCATCACCACGCCATGCGGCCCCATTTCCTGGCTGTCTTCCAGCTGGAGCGACAGCTGGTTGTCAAAAAACAGCCGGTTGCTCAGCCCGGTCTTGGCATCGCGCGCCGCGAACGCCCGGATCAGGATATCCACCCGGCTACGCTGCTCGCGGGCCTGCGCAAGGTCGCTGAGCAGGCGATCGATGGCGCTGCTGGTCAGCGACGGCGGCTCGCCGGCATTGCCCGACACGCTGTCACGCTCCCCATGCATAATCCGCCGGGCACGGTATTCCAGGGTTTCCTGCGGCTGGATTTGACGGCGCAGCCAGCGTAACCCCATCAGCAAAGAGAGCACCATCAGGACGATGGCGATGCTTACCGGCGCGGTCACTGCCAGCGAGCGCACCTCGCTTAACAGCGCCGTGGGATAGGTCAGCCGGACCAGCAAGTCGGGATGATGAGGCAACGCCAGGCTGCGGCGCAGGAAATCGGAGGGAGGATGGCCGCTCTCCGCCAGGCCCGCGGGCAGGAAACGGTTCAGCGTGGTCTCGCCGCGGCGGATTTCCAGCTCGCTGATGCCGCCGCTTTGCAGGGCAAACGGCAGCCAGCGCGCCAGGTCGGCGGGTGATTGGGTCGACAGCGCCTCATCGAGCGCCGCGGCAAGCGCCGCCATTTGCCGATCGGTACGGTGCTCATTGAGGTAAAAAAAACTTAACGCGCTGCCCGCCAGCATCAATAACATCACCAGCGCGCACAGCAAGGCCACCATAGCGGAAAGTCTGACGAGTAATCGCATCCCTGTGCCCCGGTAAAATATCTGAGGTAAGCCTGACGATATTTTATCGTCAGTACGGACAAAATGACATATTTTCAACCAAAGCGGGCAAAATATCGCCAGCCGACGGGTGGCGTGGAAAAATAGTCGCCGGGACGCGGGAATAAAAAAACGTTTTATACGTCATACTGGCTACAGAGCCTTAATTGCTTAATGGAGACGATTATGACCCGAAACCGCAAACTGCGGGAAGCCGACGTTACCGCCGAGGCCGTGTTTTTCCAGCGGCGTAAGGTGTTGCAAGCGCTGGGCATCACCGCGGCCTCGCTCAGCCTGCCGCTGTCGGCCCGGGCCAACGTATTGTCCTGGTTTAAGGGCGACAAGGCCGCCCCCGCCGCGCCGACGGGCAAGGATCTGTCTTTCAGCCGGCCCGCCGCCTGGCATGCCGATTTGCCGCTGACGCCGTATGATAAAGTCACCGGCTATAATAATTTCTACGAATTCGGCCTGGATAAAGCCGATCCGGCGGCCAACGCCGGCGGCCTGAAAACCGACGGCTGGAAAGTGGTCATCGACGGCGAAGTGGCTAAGCCCATGACGCTTGACATGGACGACATCCTGAAACGTTTTGCGCTGGAAGAACGTATTTACCGGCTGCGCTGCGTGGAGGCCTGGTCAATGGTCGTGCCCTGGACCGGTTTTGAGCTGGGAAAACTGCTTAAGCTGGCGGAGCCCACCAGCCAGGCGCGTTATGTCGCGTTCCAGACCTTGGACGATCCGGAGCAGATGCCGGGAGAAAAGGACCGTTATATCGGCGGCGGCCTGGATTACCCTTATGTGGAGGGGCTGCGGATCGATGAGGCCATGAACCCGCTGGCGCTGATGACGGTCGGCGTTTACGGCAAAACGCTGCCGCCGCAAAACGGCGCGCCCATCCGCCTGATTACCCCCTGGAAATATGGTTTTAAGGGCATCAAATCCATTGTCCATATCCGGCTGACGCGCGAGCAGCCGCCCACCACCTGGAATCTTTCCGCGCCGAACGAGTATGGATTTTACGCTAACGTGAATCCGCATGTGGATCACCCCCGCTGGTCCCAGGCAACGGAAAGGGCTATCGGCGCCGGCGGCATCCTGGATGTAAAACGCCAGCCGACCCTGTTGTTCAACGGCTACGCCGAACAGGTGGCCGGCTTATATCGTGGCCTGGATTTGCGGGAGAATTTCTGAGTGCGGCTTAACCTTAAACACATTTTCTGGCTAAAGGTACTGATTCACCTGGCGGCGTTCCTGCCCCTGGTCTGGCTGGTCTATGCGGTCAGCCAGGGCGATTTCAGCGCCGACCCGGCCAAGGATATCCAGCACTTTACCGGGCGCATGGGGCTAAAACTGTTGCTGGCGTCGCTGTTGATAACCCCGCTGGCCCGGTATGGCCGCCAACCCCTGCTGATCCGCTGCCGCCGTCTTATCGGCCTGTGGTGTTTCGCCTGGGTAAGCCTGCATCTGCTGAGCTATTCCGTGCTTGAACTGGGCATCGACAATCTCGGCCTGCTGGGCCGGGAACTGGTCTCCCGCCCCTACCTGACGCTGGGCATCATCAGCTGGCTGATTTTACTGGCGCTGGCGCTGACCTCCACCCAGCGCGCCCAGCGGCAATTGAAAAGCCGGTGGCAAACGCTGCACAATCTGGTCTATGTGGTGGCGATCCTGGCGCCGATACACTATCTCTGGTCGGTCAAAATTCTCTCGCCCCAGCCGGTGTTGTATGCTCTGGCGGCGGCGGTTCTGTTAGCACTGCGTTACAAAAAATTTCGCGGCTGGTGGCGCTAGCCGCGGAATTTTTTATTTCATTCCCCCGCCAAAATGCGCTATCTTGCACTCCACTTTGGATACCGCGTCCAGCTTATCTTCGCAGATAACGCCAGTATGTTGCTGCGAAAAGTTGCGATATCATTATAATGCTTGACCCTGTTAACACTCTGGCCCGGATTTTTCATCAAAAAGGTGACAAAACGGTTACGGAAGGTTATTTTTTACGGGGCTTCGTTAATTAACCGGAGATAGCGGCACGATGGCGGATAAGTTTCACATTTTGCTCCTCAATGGTCCCAACCTGAATCTGCTCGGGACCCGTGAGCCGGATAAGTATGGCCACACCACGCTCGCCGATATCATCAGCAGCCTTGAAACACAGGCGCAGGCTCTCGGCGTGACGTTAAGCCACCTGCAATCCAATGCGGAACATGTCCTGATAGATCGCATCCATCAGGCCCGCGGTAATACCGATTTTATCGTGATCAATCCCGCGGCGTTTACCCATACCAGCGTAGCGTTGCGCGACGCGCTGTTAGCGGTAAACATCCCATTTATTGAAATTCACTTATCCAATGTGCATGCGCGCGAGCCATTCCGACATCATTCCTATCTCTCCGATATTGCGGTTGGCGTTATCTGCGGCCTCGGCGCCGATGGTTATAATTTTGCTTTTCAGACGGCGGTCAATCGTCTGTCTGCATCCAATTAATTAGAGTATGGAACCCCACTCATGGATATTCGTAAGATCAAGAAGCTGATTGAACTGGTTGAAGAGTCCGGCATTTCAGAGCTGGAAATCTCCGAAGGTGAGGAATCGGTTCGTATCAGCCGTGCTCCGGCCATGCCTGCCTATCCCATGATGCAACAGGCTTATATCCCCGCGGCCCAGCAGCAGGTGGCCCCGGTGGCCGCCGCCGCGCCTGCGGCCGAGCAGGCCGCCGCCGTACCCGCCGCCATGAGCGGCCATTTGGTGCGCTCCCCGATGGTCGGCACGTTTTATCGCACCCCAAGCCCTGACGCGAAACCTTTTATCGAAGTCGGACAAAAGGTCAATGTCGGCGACACGCTGTGCATCGTCGAAGCCATGAAAATGATGAACCAGATAGAGTCCGACAAAGCCGGGGTGGTCAAAGCCATTCTGCTGGACAATGGTCAACCGGTTGAATTCGACGAGCCGCTGGTCGTCATCGAATAACGAGGCGCCACATGCTAGATAAAATTGTTATCGCCAATCGTGGTGAAATTGCGCTGCGTATTTTGCGCGCTTGTAAGGAATTGGGTATTAAGACCGTGGCCGTGCATTCCACGGTGGACCGCGATCTGAAACACGTACTGCTGGCCGATGAAACCATTTGTATCGGGCCCGCGCCTTCGGTAAAAAGCTATCTCAACATCCCGGCGATTATTTCGGCGGCGGAAATTACCGGCTCGGTGGCCATCCATCCCGGGTACGGTTTCCTGTCCGAAAACGCGGATTTTGCCGAGCAGGTTGAACGCTCCGGCTTTATCTTTATCGGGCCGCGCGCCGAAACCATTCGCCTGATGGGCGACAAGGTTTCGGCCATCAGCGCGATGAAAAAAGCCGGCGTGCCTTGCGTGCCCGGTTCCGACGGCCCGGTCGGCGATGATATGGAAAAAAACCGCGCGGTGGCCAAGCGTATCGGTTACCCGGTTATCATCAAGGCCTCGGGCGGCGGCGGCGGGCGCGGCATGCGCGTCGTGCGCGGCGACAACGAGCTGGAATCATCGATCAAAATGACCCGCGCCGAAGCCAAGGCGGCGTTTAACAACGATGTCATTTACATGGAAAAGTACCTGGAAAATCCCCGGCATATCGAGGTCCAGGTATTGGCGGACGGCCAGGGCAACGCCATCTACCTGGCGGAACGCGACTGCTCCATGCAGCGCCGCCACCAGAAAGTGGTGGAGGAAGCGCCCGCGCCGGGCATTACCGAAGCCATGCGCCGCTACATCGGCGAACGCTGCTCCAAGGCGTGCCGGGATATCGGCTATCGCGGCGCCGGCACCTTTGAATTCCTGTATGAGAACGGTGAGTTTTATTTCATTGAGATGAATACCCGCATCCAGGTGGAGCATCCGGTTACCGAAATGATTACCGGCGTGGATCTCATCAAGGAACAGCTGCGCATCGCCGCCGGCCAGCCTTTGTCCATCAAGCAGGACGAAGTACGGGTTACGGGGCACGCGGTGGAATGCCGTATCAACGCCGAGGATCCCAACACCTTTATGCCCAGTCCGGGCAAGATCACCCGCTTCCATGCGCCGGGTGGTTTCGGCGTGCGCTGGGAATCGCATATCTACGCGGGCTATACCGTACCGCCGTATTATGATTCCATGATTGGTAAATTGATTTGTTATGGCGAGAACCGCGACGTGGCCATCGCGCGCATGAAAAATGCGCTGGCGGAGCTTATCATCGACGGCATCAAAACCAACATTGATTTGCAGCTGAAAATCATGAACGACGAAAACTTCCAGCACGGCGGCACCAACATCCATTACCTGGAGAAAAAGCTCGGTTTAGTGGAAAAATAACCCGCGCTGCAAAAGGCCGGTTGTCACCGGCCTTTTCCGTTTAAATCCCCTTTAGCACTATGCAAATCGGCTGCATGCCGTAAAATCGCCTTTTTTTCGTTATCATTCATTCATCCCGGTACCAAGACATCATGGATAAACGATTTCTTCAGGCTCACCGCGAAGCCCGGTGGGCGTTTGGCCTGGCGGTGGCCTATCTGATTGCCTGGGTGCTGGCCGCCTACCTGCCCGACGACCGGCAGGGGATCACCGGCCTGCCCCATTGGTTTGAAATGGCCTGCCTGTGGGTGCCGCTGCTGTTCCTGGCGCTTTGCTGGCTGATGGTGCGCGTTATCTACCGCGATATCCCCCTGGAGGATAATGATGCAAAGTGAGATCCTTTTACCGCTGATTGCCTACCTGGTCCTGGTCTTCGCGCTTTCGTTCTATGCCTACCGCCGCCGCCAGAAGGGCGAGTTCCTGACGGAATATTTCCTCGGCAACCGCTCGATGGGCGGGTTTGTGCTGGCGATGACCCTCACCGCCACCTATATCAGCGCCAGCTCCTTTATCGGCGGGCCGGGCGCGGCCTACAAATATGGACTCGGCTGGGTACTGCTGGCGATGATCCAACTGCCGACGGTCTGGCTGTCTCTGGGTGTGCTCGGCAAGAAATTCGCCATCCTCGCCCGCCGCTACAACGCGGTCACTCTCAACGATATGCTGCTGGCCCGCTATCAAAGCCCGCTGCTGGTATGGCTTGCCAGTATCAGCCTGCTGGTGGCCTTTATCGGCGCCATGACGGTGCAGTTTATCGGCGGCGCGCGCCTGCTGGAAACCGCCGCCGGCATCCCCTACGATACCGGGCTGCTGATTTTCGGCATCAGCATCGCGTTGTATACGTCGTTCGGTGGTTTTCGCGCCAGCGTGCTCAACGACGCTTTCCAGGGACTGGTCATGCTGCTGGGCACTTTTATCCTGCTGTTCAGCGTTATCCACGCCGCGGGCGGCCTGTCCGCAGCGGTGACCAAACTCCAGCACATCCAGCCGGCGCTGGTATCCCCGACAGGCGTCGACCACGTGCTGACGCCGCAGTTTATGTCGTCGTTCTGGATCCTGGTGTGCTTCGGCGTTATCGGCCTGCCCCATACCGCGGTGCGCTGCATTTCGTACCGGGACAGCAAAGCCGTACATCGCGGCATTATTATCGGCACCCTGGTGATCGGCGTGCTGATGCTGGGCATGCACCTTGCCGGCGCCCTGGGCCGGGCGATACTACCCGACCTGACCATTCCCGACCAGGTGATCCCGACGCTGATGATCACCGTCCTGCCGCCGGTGGTGGCCGGCATATTTCTGGCCGCGCCTTTGGCGGCGATCATGTCGACAATCAACGCGCAACTGCTGCAATCCTCGGCGACCATCGTCAAGGATCTCTATCTCAGCCTGCGTCCCGCCCAGGCGGGCAACGAACGCTTGCTGACGCGGATGTCGGGCACGGTCACGCTGGCGCTGGGCCTGTTATTAATGGTGGCCGCCTGGCGCCCGCCGGAGATGATCATCTGGCTCAACCTGCTGGCCTTCGGCGGGCTCGAGGCGGTATTTCTGTGGCCGCTGGTGCTGGGGCTATACTGGGAACGCGCCAACGCGGCCGGGGCCCTGAGCGCGATGATCGCCGGCGGGGTCTGTTACGCCGTGCTCGCCACCCTTGATGTGCATATCGGCGGTTTCCATCCCATTGTGCCCGCCCTGGCGCTGAGCCTGGCGGCGTTCCTGGCGGGCAACTGCCTTCGCCCCGCCGCCCGGCCCGTTGCCCGGCCCGGCCTTTAATTTTTTTATTGGGAGCAACAGATGCCCTGGATTCAAATGAAGATCAACACCACCGGCGCCAACGCCGAGGAACTCAGCGACGCGCTGATGGAATGCGGCGCGGTATCGGTCACCTTTCAGGATACCCACGACAACCCGGTATTCGAGCCGCTGCCGGGCGAGACGCGGTTATGGGGCGATACCGATGTCATAGGCCTTTTTGCGGCCGATATCGACATAGCGGCGCTTATAGACGCCTTATCGGGCCATGCCCTGCTGGGACAGGATTTCCATCCTAAAATCGAGCAGTTGGAAGATAAGGACTGGGAACGCGAATGGATGGATAATTTCCACCCCATGCGCTTTGGCGAACGGCTGTGGATCTGCCCCAGCTGGCGCCCGGTGCCGGACGCCACGGCGGTAAACGTCATGCTCGACCCCGGCCTGGCCTTCGGCACCGGCACCCATCCCACCACCGCCCTTTGCCTGCAATGGCTGGACGGTTTGGACCTGGCGGGTAAAACGGTAATCGATTTTGGCTGCGGTTCCGGCATCCTGGCCATCGCGGCGTTGAAACTGGGCGCGGCGCACGCCATCGGCATTGATATCGATCCGCAGGCCATCCAGGCCAGCCGTGACAACGCCCAACGCAATGCGGTGGGCGATCGGCTCGACCTGTATTTGTCGCATGACAAACCCGACGACCTGAGCGCCGACGTGGTGGTGGCGAATATCCTGGCCGGCCCCCTGCGCGAACTGGCGCCGCTTATCTCCCTCCTGCCGAAACCGGGCGGCTATCTCGGCCTGTCGGGCATCCTGGCAAGCCAGGCGGAAAACGTCAAGGCGGCTTACGCCGACGCGTTTTCGCTCGACCCGGTGGCGGAAAAGGACGAGTGGTGCCGGATAACCGGCCGCCGCCGCTAATCCGGCGGCAAGCGCGTCCCGCCGCGTCGCCGGGGACGGGGACGGGGACGGGGACGGGGACGGGGACGGGGACGGGGCGGGAGCGATTCAGGAAAAAATCGCGACCGCACCAAATATTTTTCAGCTACAACTTTTTGTTTTTATTGTGAAAAATTCGAAAGATGACATGCAAAGAACAATTTCATTGATCTATAACAGCGGATTGTTCAAAGTTTGGCCTTTCATCTGACGAAAAAAATGCGTAATATACGCGCCCTTGCGGACACAGTATGGTCTCTCTTTGTCTATGCGTATTGGACACCTGCAGCTCGATAATCGCCTGATAGCCGCCCCGATGGCCGGAGTGACAGACCGCCCATTCAGAGCACTCTGTCATGCGATGGGAGCGGGGTTGACCTTTTCCGAGATGCTTTCCTCGAATCCTGAGGTATGGCGCACGGATAAGTCCCGTCTACGTATGGTACATAGTGATGAACCCGGTATCCGGGCCGTGCAGATTGCCGGATGCGATCCTGCTGATATGGCCGCCGCCGCCGTCATTAACGTGGCAAACGGCGCGCAGCTGATTGATATCAACATGGGTTGCCCCGCCAAGAAGGTTAACCGGAAAATGGCGGGCTCCGCCTTGCTGCAGTTTCCGGATCTGGTGAAACAGATCCTGCTGACCGTGGTAAAGGCGGTGGACGTGCCGGTGATGCTGAAAATACGCACGGGCTGGTCGCCGGAACACCGAAATTGTGTAGAAATTGCCCAATTGGCCGAAGATTGTGGTATACAGGCCATCACAATACATGGCCGAACCCGCGCCTGCTTGTTCAACGGCAACGCGGAGTACGACAGTATTCGGGCAGTTAAGCAGTCTGTTACCATTCCGGTTATCGCGAATGGCGACATTACTGACCCGCATAAAGCCAGAGCGGTGCTTGACTACACCGGGGCCGACGCCCTGATGATAGGACGCGCCGCTCAGGGAAGACCCTGGATCTTCCGGGAAATCCAGCATTATCTGGATACGGGGGAGCTGCTGCCGCCGCCGCCGTTAGGCGAGGTGAAGCGTTTGTTGATAGAGCATGTACGGGAACTGCACGACTTTTATGGTCCAGGCAAAGGATTCCGCATTGCTCGTAAGCACGTCTCCTGGTATCTGCAGGAGCATGCCCCCGACAACCAGTTTAGGCGCACATTCAACGCCATTGAGGATGCCGGCGAACAGCTGGAGGCGTTGAAGGCATATTTTGAAAATCTTGCGTAATAGAAAAAAGAGCTGACAGAACTATGTTCGAACAACGCGTAAATTCTGACGTACTGACCGTTTCCACCGTTAACTCTCAGGATCAGGTAACTCAAAAACCGCTGCGGGACTCGGTGAAACAAGCACTGAAGAACTATTTTGCTCAATTAAACGGTCAGGATGTAAATGATGTGTATGAGCTGGTACTGGCTGAAGTAGAACAGCCACTGTTGGACATGGTCATGCAATACACCCGTGGCAACCAAACCCGCGCGGCCCTGATGATGGGCATTAACCGCGGTACACTGCGTAAGAAATTGAAAAAGTATGGTATGAACTAATACCACTGCTAACTGAATAAAAATAAAGGCGTTATTGGGCAACCAATAACGCCTTTTTATTGCCCTGCCGTCGGCTATTTAACCCATTGGCCGCGTCCGGCCGGCAGCGCCGCCAGGCTTCTTGCCATTGCGCGTCGATACTGTATTGCCGCCACCAACGCCAGGAACGGCAGCGACAGCTCCAGAAATTCTTCCTGCGAGGTTTGCAACGCCACCAGCCATTCAGGCGCGTGCCAGCCGAAAGTGCCCTTAATCATGCCCAGGGAACGGTCGATAATGTTGGTCAGCCCAATCAGGAACACAAAAGTGGCGATGGTCACCGCATGGGCTTTGCCCATGCGCACCGCGCGCAAAACAGGCAACGCATGCCTGACCAGCAGATACAGGCAGGCAACGACAATAGGCACCAGCGACAGCACGGCGTACAGCTTATCAAGCGTGGGCAGGGAACCGGTCCAGAAGCGCAGTTTAAGCATGCTCATATGATCGATATATTTATGCAGGTCCGCCTCGCGCGCCATCATCGCCAGCAGGGCCACGATGACGGCGACACGGGTGCGCCGCCGGCATAGCGGCAGGGGCAGCAGCGCCAGCGACAGGACGGCGATGCCGTATCCCACCAGAGTCAGGTTTTCCACCAGCTGCCCCTCTTCGACCAGATGCACCAATATGTCGGTGGGCATCAGGCACCATAGGATCAAGGTGAACAGGGACACGCCGACTGCCAGCCAGACAGAAAAGCGAGGGGTATCAAGAAAGGACATGGCGCCATCTCTAAAAAAAAGGAAACCATTATTACCGGTAGCAACCTATTTTTTTTAACAATCCATGCGCACTCATTACCCGTATTAATCTGTTTTGCCGTTTCCATCACAACATGTGCCCTCCAGCCAGGCGGTCAGCCCATCTTCACCGGCAGATCCGGCGATGCCGGGGACATGGCTATCGGCGCGCTACCCTGCTGCCGCAGCGTTTCCAGGTACGCCCGCTCGCGCCGCAGCCTGCTGCCGGCCGTTTCTATCTTGCCCGGATATAATTTACGCATAGGCTTATCACTCACTGTACCCGCCATTGCGCAGTGTTACTTCATCCGCCTCCCGCAGGACTAAGCGATCGGCAACGATACGGGGATATCAGGATGGATTAAACACCGCTTTCGCCACAAACAGCCCATTCAACGCCGCCGGGAAGCCCGCGTATATCGCCATCTGCATAATGATTTCGGTGATCTCCTCACGCGTTAACCCTACGTTCAGGCCGGCCTGGATATGGACGTTCAACTGCGGCGCGCAGTTGCCCATCGCCGTTAGCGCGGCGATGGTGGCGATTTCACGCGCGCGCAGGTCAAGCCCGGGACGTGAATAAATATCGCCAAACGGAAACTCAAGCAGATAACGCGCGAAATCGGGCGCGATATCGGCTAAGGCGTCAATCACGTTTTCTCCGGCGCTGCCGTCGATAGCGGCTAAGGCTTTTTTACCCTGTTCCAGTCTGGATAGGGTTATATTCTGTATCGTCATACATTATTCCTCGGTAACGTTGGCATCGGTATAACCGGCGATTTTAGCGTCGAGGACGAGCAGTGAGGATTGCAGTTCCGTGATATGCGCCCGTACCTTTTGGCGATGCGCCTCCAGCAGGCGCCGGCGATCGGGTAGGGTTGCCGTGCCGCCGTCGCGCAGGGCGGCATAGCGCAACATATCGCGTATCGGCATGCCGGTCGTTTTCAACCGCTGCAAAAAGGCAATCCAGGGCAGGATGGCGCGGTCGTAATAACGCTGTCCGGCATCATCCCTCCGGGCATACGGCAGCAATCCAATGCGTTCGTAATAGCGCAGGGTATGGGCTGTCAGCCCGGTTTTTTTTGCTATATCACCGATCTTCATATCTGTCCTTATTTCGTCCCGACCTTACCCATGCTAAGGGTTAGAGCGCGCTCTAAGTCAAGCGACAAAACAGGTTTTGCTCAAGCGGTGGATTCTGGGGACGAAAAAAAGCCCCGACGATGTCGAGGCTCTTTAATTCATTGTCAGGTTCCGGATGCTTTGGATTTTCTGGCGGCTGCGCCGCGCGACCAAAGGGCTATTCGTTTAAGAATGTCCGGTAACCTGCTTCTGCGTGGTTATGGCTGAGTAATTAAATTACAGAGCAACAACGTTGGCAGCAGACGGGCCTTTCTGGCCGCTTTCAATGGTGAATTCAACGCGCTGACCTTCGTCAAGGGTTTTGAAATCATTGCTCTGGATGGCAGAGAAGTGTACGAACACGTCTTTGCTGCCGTCAGCAGGAGTGATGAAGCCGAAACCTTTACCAGCGTCAAACCATTTAACGATACCAGTCATTTTGTCAGACATAGATACTTCCTTCATAATTATTTGTGCCACAATGTGGCGTGGTGAATAGGTCTGTTTGCCAGGGATTACTTACTTATGGGCACTTAAGAAGGAAATTCGTCGAAGAAGTGATGGTCTGCTATCGCTTTTACTTGAACAACTTTACTAAAATGACTTACATAAATAGGTCTGTACTACAAACCGTTGACGCTATTTACTCATAAAACCCCCCGCCGCGCAAGCTTTAATTATCAAATGAATTTTTAAGGTGCAATGACTGCACCCAAGGCGATGTTGCGCCCGCATCCCATGCGCCCAATCAAGGCGGTTCGACAACAATTTTTGCCAACCCGCTCCCAGATAACGGAACCCGGGGCGTCATAGTGGTGCGTCCGCCGAATCACTGCACTATATTTGTGCATAACTGTCCCGTTTTGGCGCGGCGCGGCTGTTAATAAAGTGTGAGTTCACCCGCCAGGCAAGCAACTGCCAGATTGGCATCCCCTTTGCTATAGAGGTAACTGGCACTATGCCAACAGACAGGATGGATGCGCAGCGAAAGTGCATCAAAACCACTGGCTTTAATTTTCTGCCTCACAGGATGCTTTATGAAAAAAATGATGATTTCCACCTTGGTTGCCGCAGCCACCCTTTTTGCGATAGCCAATCAGGCACATGCAGGCGCGACGTTGGACGCGGTAAAGAAAAAAGGTTTTGTGCAATGCGGTATCAGTGACGGTTTGCCCGGCTTTTCTTATGCCGATGCCAGCGGTAAATTTACCGGTATCGACGTGGACGTCTGCCGCGCCGTCGCCGCTGCCGTCTTCGGCGACGATACCAAGGTCAAATACACGCCCTTGACGGCAAAAGAGCGTTTTACCGCGCTGCAATCCGGGGAAGTGGATATCCTGTCGCGCAACACGACCTGGACCTCGTCCCGCGATGCGTCCATGGGCATGGTGTTCGCCGGCGTGAACTATTATGACGGTATCGGCTTCCTGACCCATACCAAGGCCGGACTGAAAAGCGCCAAGGATCTCGACGGCGCTACCGTCTGTATCCAGGCCGGTACCGATACCGAGCTGAACGTAGCGGATTATTTCAAAGCCAATAAAATGCAATTTACCCCGGTGACCTTCGATCGTTCCGACGAAAGCGCCAAGGCGCTCGAGTCCGGCCGCTGCGACACCCTCTCTTCCGACCAGTCACAGCTCTACGCGCTGCGTATCAAGCTGGGCAAGCCCGACGATTATGTCGTACTGCCTGAAGTGATTTCCAAAGAGCCGTTGGGACCGGTGGTGCGTCGCGGTGATGAAGATTGGTTCACCATTGTCAAATGGTCGCTGTTCGCCATGCTCGATGCCGAAGAAATGGGCGTGACCTCGAAAAACGTCGATCAGCTGGCGGCCTCGCCGGCAACACCCGATATGGCCCATCTGCTGGGTAAAGAAGGTAACTTCGGCGAACAGCTGAAGCTGCCTAACGATTGGGCATACAAAATCGTTAAACAAGTAGGGAATTACGGCGAAATTTTCGATCGTAACGTCGGCGCCGGCAGCGAGCTTAAAATCAAGCGCGGCCTGAATGCATTATGGAATCAGGGCGGCATCCAGTACGCGCCGCCGGTACGTTAATACCAGCCACAGTGCGAGAGCGCCGGCGTAGTCCGCCGGCGCTTTTCCAGCAGATAAATTTATACTGAGGCTTTGCGCATGCAACAACGCCAAACCGTAAAAGGTGCCTTTTCGTTGACCAACCCTGCGGTTCGCGCCTGGGTCTACCAGATACTGGCCGTGGTGATGGTGGTAGCCTTTGGCGGCTATATCCTGCACAACACGCTGACTAATCTCAGCAACCGCGGCATCACGTCCGGCTTTGGTTTCCTGCATGACGCCGCCGGTTTCGGCATCGTGCAGCATCTTATTCCTTTCGAACAGGGCGATACCTACGGACGGGTGTTTATCGTCGGGCTCCTCAATACATTGCTCGTCTCCGCGCTCTGTATCGTGTTCGCTTCCCTGCTCGGCTTTTTTATCGGCCTGTCGCGACTGTCGGAAAACTGGCTGTTACGTAAACTGTCGACCATCTATATCGAGACTTTTCGTAATATTCCGCCGCTGCTGCAAATCTTTTTCTGGTATTTCGCCGTGCTGCGCAACCTGCCCGGTCCGCGCCAGGCGGTTAATGCCTTTGACGTGGCCTTTCTCAGCAACCGCGGCCTTTATATGCCCACCCCGATGATGGGCGAAGGCGCGGCCGCCACCCTGGTTGCGCTGGTTGCCGCCATCCTGGCGTCGGTTATCCTGTTTCGCATTAACCGCCGCCACCAGATGGCCACCGGCGAACTGCGCCGCAGCTGGCCCTGGATTGTCCTGCTGTTGATTGCGCTGCCCGCCGGCGCGCAGTGGCTATTCGGCGCGGCCCTCCATTGGGATTTGCCGCAATTGCGCGGGTTTAACTTTCGCGGCGGCATGGTGCTTATCCCCGAACTAGCCGCCCTGACGCTGGCCCTTTCGGTTTATACCTCCACCTTTATCGCCGAAGTCATTCGCTCCGGCATCCAGTCGGTACCCTTCGGCCAGCATGAAGCGGCCCGTTCGCTGGGGCTGCCTAATCCGGTCACGTTAAACCAGGTTATCCTGCCGCAGGCGATGCGCGTGATTATCCCACCCCTGACCAGCCAGTACCTGAATATCGTCAAGAACTCCTCGCTGGCGGCCGCCATAGGTTACCCGGATATGGTCTCGCTATTTGCCGGGTCGGTGCTCAACCAGACCGGCCAGGCGATTGAAACCATCGCCATCACCATGTCGGTCTATCTGGTTATCAGTTTGGGGATTTCGTTCTTAATGAACATTTACAACCGGCGTAAAGCATTGGTTGAGCGCTAAGAGACCTTCATGACCATGACAATCAATCCCCATGAACCCGTAGCGATAGCGTCGCGCAGCCGGCTGGCACTGGCTATGCTTTGGATACGCCAGAACCTGTTTTCCAGCCTGTCCAATAGCCTGCTGACCCTGTTTTGCCTGTGGCTGCTGTGGATTATTATCCCGCCCATGTTCAACTGGCTGATATTGCAAGCCAATTGGGTGGGCACCACCCGCGCCGACTGCACCCGCGACGGCGCCTGCTGGGTCTTTATCCACGCCCGCTTCGGCCAGTTCATGTATGGCCTGTACCCCTTCGACCAGCGCTGGCGCATTAACCTGACCCTGGTGGTCGGATTGCTGAGCCTGCTGCCGATGTTCTGGAAAGGCATGCCGCGTCGCGGACGTTATATTGCCTGCTGGGCGGTGTTGTTCCCCATTTTTACCTGGGTGATGCTGTATGGCGGCTTTTTCGGTTTATCCCGGGTGGAAACCCGTCAATGGGGCGGGTTGACCCTGACGCTCATCATCGCGGCGGTGGGCATTGCGGGCGCGCTGCCCCTGGGCGTGCTGCTGGCGCTGGGCCGGCGGTCGAAAATGCCGGTGGTGCAATGGTTTTGCATCATATTTATCGAGTTCTGGCGCGGCGTGCCGCTGATCACCGTGTTGTTCATGTCGTCGGTCATGCTGCCGCTGTTCCTGTCGGAAGGGACCAATATCGATAAGCTTATCCGGGCGCTGGTAGGGGTGATCATGTTCCAGTCGGCCTACGTGGCGGAAGTGGTGCGCGGCGGCCTGCAGGCCTTGCCCAAGGGCCAGTACGAGGCGGCCGAATCGCTGGCGCTGGGTTATTGGAAAACCCAGGGGCTGGTGATCCTGCCGCAAGCCCTGAAAATGGTGATTCCCGGCCTGGTCAACACCATCATTGCGCTGTTTAAGGATACCAGCCTGGTGGTGATTATCGGTTTATTCGATTTGTTCAGCAGCGTGCAGCAGGCCACGGTCGACCCGGCCTGGCTCGGGATGTCGACGGAAGGGTATGTCTTCGCCGCGGCAGTCTACTGGATTTTTTGTTTTAGCATGTCCCGCTATAGCCAACATTTGGAAAGGCGCTTTCAAACCGGGCATTCCTCCACCCATTGAGGTACATAATGAGCGACAATAACGCCATCCAGTCTGACCGTTTGATGATTACACTGGAAAACGTCAATAAGTGGTTCGGTCAGTTCCATGTATTGAAAGATATCAATTTGCAGGTAAAAGCCGGCGAACGCATCGTGCTGTGCGGCCCTTCAGGTTCGGGCAAGTCCACCACCATCCGTTGTATTAACCATCTGGAAGAGCATCAGCGGGGCACCATCGTGGTGGACGGTACCCTTTTGAATGACGATCTGCGCAATATCGAACGCGTGCGTACTGAAGTGGGCATGGTGTTCCAGCATTTCAACCTGTTCCCGCACCTGACGGTGCTGCAGAACTGCACCCTGGCGCCCATTTGGGTGCGCAAGATGCCGAAAAAAGAGGCCGAGGAGCTGGCCATGCATTATCTGCAGCGGGTGCGGATTGCCGAGCACGCGCATAAATTCCCCGGCCAGCTGTCCGGCGGCCAGCAGCAGCGGGTGGCTATCGCCCGTTCGTTATGCATGAAGCCGAAAATCATGTTGTTTGACGAACCCACCTCGGCGCTGGATCCGGAAATGGTCAAGGAAGTGCTCGATACCATGATCGGCCTGGCCAATGACGGCATGACCATGCTGTGCGTGACGCATGAAATGGGCTTTGCCCGTACCGTCGCCGATCGGGTGATCTTTATGGATCGCGGGGAGATCGTCGAGCAATCCGCGCCGGACGAGTTTTTCACCCAGCCGAAATCAGAGCGCACCCGCGCCTTCCTGTCCCAGATCCTGCATTGATCGACCACCGGGGCGCCGCCCCGGTTATTTCAGCAGCACCTCGTATTGCGGATTAAACTCATCGAATATCGGCAGCGCCGCGGCGCCCAGCGCGGCGGTGTCGGTACCGTTCAGCCCAATCCTGACGCGGTGGCCGTCGCTGTATTTGCTGCGCACCGAGCGCAGCAGCGGATGCAGGCGCCCGACAATTTTTTCCACCAGCGGCTGTGGCATTTGGCCGCCGATAATCACCGCTTCGGCGTCGAAAATGCATTCGAGGATATTGATTGCCTGCCGGGTTGCCGGCAGGACCGCGTCGATCCAGCGGTCAAAGCGGGCGTGTTCCACGTGCAGCAGGTCCCCGGGCATGGCGATCATGGGATCCAGCCCACAGGCCTCATAAGCCGATTGCAGGGATAAATAGCGTTCCAGGCAGCCATGATTGCCGCAGGAGCACAGGCGCCCGCCGGGCTGCACCACCATGTGACCGACCTCGCCGGCATTATGCGCATGGCCGGTGTAAATATGGCCGTCGGTGAAAATGCCCGCGCCCAGGCCAGTGCCGATATAAAGATAGATAAACGAATCCAGCTGCTTGGCAATGCCGTGGAACCGCTCGCCGATGGCGGCCACCGTAGCGTCGTTCTCCAGGGTCACCGGCAGGCCGGTTGCCGTCGTCAATTCCGCCACCACATCGACATGTTCCCAGCCGTGCAGGGTGGTGGGTCCTTCGGACGATAGGCCCTCGACGCCAAAGGGCCCCGGCATCACCACCCCGATCCCCAGCATTTTGCCCCAGTCGACCGGCGCCTGCTGCTTCATCTCCGCCAGCAGCTCTTTGATCAGCGCAAGCGTTGCACCGGGCTGGGGCTTTTGCACCAGGCAAAGGCGCCGGAAGCGGACATTGCCGGTAAGATCGACCAAGACCATCAGCAGGGTCTGGTGATCGAGATGAATGCCTATCGAATAAGCGCTGTCCGGATTCAGGGTCATGGGTACCGCCGGCTGGCCGCGGCCGCCGACATGGCGTGGCGCATGGGAGGAGAGAATGCCGGCCTGGCCGAGCTCGGCCGCGATATTGGATACGGTCTGCGGCGTCAGCGCCGTCAGGCGCGCCAATTCCGCCCGCGTCAACTCGCCGTTTAACCGAATGGCCTCGATAACCACGCGCCGGTTGTGCGCCCTGGCATGTTCCAAATTGGTACCTGATGTTCTCATGAGTCCATACCCCTCACTGCCTGTGGCGCCAGTATGTGTGCTTGTTATAGAGCAATCAAATTGATTTATTAATTCCCGGGCAGTGTTTTCGGCATGGCTATTGCAAGTTTCTCTGCAGGATAGCGGCAATTGTTGCCAGGTATGTTAAGAGAATGTGGCGCGATAGCGATCACAAGCTGAGAAGTTAAGCATTGCTTTCGTCTATTAAAGCAATCAAATTGATTTAATTACCCACACGCAAACCATCTGATCCCGGAGAGAGCATGAACATAAAGACCTTCTACCCCGCCCTGACGCTCTGCGCGTTGTCGGTCCTCGCGCTGGGGCTCCCGGCACAGGCCCAGGCGAAAACCCAAATCAACGCGCTGTTCATGACCCAGGCCGCCTACAGCGAAAACGATATCCGCGCCATGACCACCGATTTCACCCAGCAGCATCCGGATATCGACGTCAACCTGGAATTTGTACCCTACGAAGCCCTGCACGACAAAATCGTCGCGGCGCGCGGCGCGGGCGGCAATGGGTACGATGTGGTGCTGTTCGACGCCATCTGGCCGGCGGAATTTACCAAATTCGGCCTATTACAGGATGTCACGGCACGGATTAACGCCGACGACAGCAAAAAGATTTTCCCCGGCGCCATGAGCACCGTTACCTATCAGGATAAGGTTTGGGGCCTGCCCTGGATCCTCGACACCAAATACCTGTATTACAACAAGGCGATGTTGAGCAAAGCCGGCATCACCACGCCGCCGCAGACCTGGCAGCAGGTGGAGCAGCAGTCCGAGATTTTAAAGCAAAAGGGCATCGTGAAGTATCCGCTGGTCTGGAGCTGGTCGCAGGCGGAAGCGCTGATTTGTGATTACACCACGCTGGTATCGGCCTTTAAGGGCGACTTCTTTACCGCGGGCAAGCTGAATTTCAGCAACCCGGGCTCGTTGCAAGCGGTAAATTATATGAAGGAAACGCTGGATAAGGGCCTGACCAATCCCAACTCGCGCGAATACCTGGAAGAAGATGTGCGCAAGGCGTTCTCCAACGGCGACGCGGCCTTCGCGCTCAACTGGACCTATATGTACAACATGGCCAACGACCCGAAACAGAGTAAAGTGGCCGGCGACGTCGGCATAGTGCCGGCACCGGGCGCGCAGGCCGGCGGCGTTTCGGCGGTCAACGGCTCGATGGGCCTGGGCATTGCCAAGGCCAGCCAGCATCCCGAGCAGGCATGGCAATATATCAGCTATATCACCTCGCAGCCGGTACAGGATAAATATTCGCGCCTGAGCCTGCCCATCTGGAAATCCTCCTATGATGACCCCAAGGTGCAGCAAGGTCAGGAGCCGTTAATCGCCGCCGCGAAACAATCCCTGAATGTCATGTTGTCCCGCCCGGCCATTCCCGCCTATTCGCAGTTGTCCAACGTGCTGCAGCAAAACCTGCAGCAGGTGTTGCAGAACCAGGCTACGCCGGAAGCGGCCATGCAGGCGGCGACGAAAGGCGCGGAACGTTTGCGTTAAGGATTTAGCCATGCTCAGTTTGCCGCAACGTGAGCGTCGTCAGGCATGGGTGCTGCTGGCGCCCATGCTGGTGATGATGTTTTTGCTGACCGCCTGGCCGCTGGGCCGGACCCTGTGGCTCAGCTTTACCGACGCCGCGCTGATTGGCGGCGGCGCCGTGCCCGCTTACGTGGGTTTCGCCAACTATCTGTATGCGCTGACCGACCCGGACTTTCTGGCGGCGCTGGCGCGCACGCTTTATTTTACCCTGGTGTCGGTGGCCTTTGAAGGCGTTATCGGCGTACTGGTGGCCCTGCTGCTGAACCAGAAATTTTACGGCCGCGGCCTGCTGCGGGTGCTGGTAATCCTGCCCTGGGCGCTGCCGACCATCGTTAACGCCATGATGTGGCGGCTTAATTTCAATCCCGATTACGGCAGCGTCAACGCGTTGCTGACACAAACCGGTGTCATCGATCGTTACCGCAGTTGGCTCGGCTCCCCCGACTCGGCGATGAACGCGGTGATGATTGCCGATATCTGGAAAAACTACCCGCTGGTGACGCTGCTGACCCTGGCGGCGCTGCAATCGATCCCGGACGATCTGTTCGAGGCCGCGCGTATCGACGGCGCCTCCGCCTGGCGGCGATTTCGCGCCATCACCCTGCCGGCCATCCTGGCTCCACTTGGCGTGGCGCTGATCTTACGCACCATCGACGCCTTTAAGATCTTCGACATTATTTATGTCATGACCCGGGGCGGCCCGGTGGACAGCACCAAGACCCTGAGCTTTTTCGTCTATCAGGAATCGTTCAGCTACCTGCGCGCCGGCAGCGGCGCCGCCTATGCCATCCTGATGACCATTCTGTGCGGGATTTTGATTGCCGTTTACATGCTGATGCTGTCCCGTCAGCGCCGCCGGGGAATAGAATCATGAAACGCAGGATCCGCATTGTTTTACGCTACGCGGCGGCGGCGCTGCTGGCGATAACCATACTGGCGCCCATGCTGTGGCTGTTTTTAATGAGCGTCAGCTCGGCGGCTGATTTAGCCCGCATCCCGCTGGAATGGCTGCCGCGACAATGGGACTTCAGCCGCTACGCCCGCCTGCTATCGCTGGCGCCGGGCCAGCCGGGCGCGCTTTTCCTGCACGCGCTGGCCAACAGTATGGTGATTGCCACCGGCGCGACGCTGATTTCGCTGCTGCTGGCCGTGCCGGCGGCGTTCAGTTTTTCCCGCTATCCCGGCCGTGAGGGCTGGTTGATGGGCAGCCTGGCTATTTATATGGTGCCGCCGGTGGCGTTTGTCCTGCCGCTGTATTTTGTTTTGCAGCAGTTGTCGTTACTGAATACGCATCTGGGACTGGTGTTGGTGTACTGTTCGCTGATCCTGCCTTTTCTGACCTGGATGCTGAAAAACCAGTTCGACGCGCTGCCGCTGGATATCGAACAGGCGGCGCGCCTCGACGGCCTGCGTTTTTGGCAGGTGCTGTTGCGCATTACCCTGCCACTGGCCAAACCGGCCGTGGCCGCCTCGGCGGTGTTTGGCTGGCTGCTGGCCTGGGATGAATTTTTCTATGCCTTGCTATTTACCAACAATATCCAGGCGCAAACGCTGCCGGTCACTATCGCCGGGTTTACCGCCGGCCGGGCCACGGACGACGGGCTTATCGCCGCCGTCGGCATCCTGGCCTCGGTACCGCCGCTGTTTATCGCCATCTGGCTGCAAAAATCCCTGGTCAGCGGTTTAACCAGCGGCGGCAGCAAGGGCTAAAAAAGGGACGAACTGGATACCTTCATGACAACATCCGCGATCGACGCCACGCTGTATGTGGTGGGCAATATCAATATCGACCTGATTATGGGCACCCTGCACCATTGGCCCGCCCGCGGAACCGAGGCGATGCTGGAACACAGCGCCATGCGGCCCGGCGGCTCGGCCGGCAACTGCGCGCTGGCGCTGGCGGCGCTCGGCACGCCGCACCGGGCGGTGGCCAATCAGGGAGACGATCATTTTTCTTCCTGGCTGGCGGGTTATTTTACCGCCAGCGCGCCCTTCTGGCCGCGTTATGCCTGCGAAACCTCGCTGACGGTGGGCCTGACCCATCCTGATAACGAACGCACCTTTTTCAGCAACCAGGGACATATCGTGCGCCTGACGCGGCAAGACGTGCTGATGCAGCTGCCGCCGCAGGCGACGCCGGGGGATATCGTCTTATTATGCGGCACCTTTCTCTGCCTGCGGCTGCTAAAGGAGTATCCGGAGCTGTTGGCTACGCTGCGCCGCCGCGGTTTTCAGGTGGCGGTGGATACCGGCTGGCCCCCCGACGGCTGGAACGAGCGCCTGCGTAGGGATATCGCCCGCTGGCTCGGTTACTGTGACTATTTATTATTGAATGAAGTGGAAACGCTGGGCCTGGCGGACAGCGGCGATCTGGCGCTGGCCGGAAAAACGCTGGCGGCGCAGCTCACGCCCGGCGGCGCCTGCGTCATCAAGCGGGGCGCGTTGGGTGCCACGGTATATGAGAGGCAGGGGGAATTTTCCCACGCCGCCGAGCAGGTCGAAATCAAAGATACCATCGGCGCCGGCGACAGTTTTAACGCCGGTTTTCTCAGCGCCCTGCTGTACGGTTATAACCGCCGCCAGGCGCTGCGCTGGGGCATTCGTGTCGCCGGGCAGGCCATAGGCAGCTCGCCGCGTCAGTATCCTGACCGGGCATCCCTTCAATCCCTTGCCGGTGAGGAATAATCCATGGCCAGCGTCGAACTCGTCAAGATCGCCAAACGTTATGGCAAACATACCGTGCTTAATCCGCTGGATCTCACCATCCCCGACGGCAGCTTTACGGTGTTAGTCGGCCCCTCCGGCTGCGGCAAATCCACCCTGCTGCGCCTGCTGGCCGGGCTCGATACCGTCTCCGACGGCGATATCTTTATTGATAAACAGCGTATCAACGACCTGGATCCGGCGGATCGGGATATCGCCATGGTGTTCCAAAGCTATGCGCTTTACCCGCATTTGACGGTCGCGGAAAACCTGGCGTTTCATATGCAGGTAAAAAAAGTACCGCGCCAGGAACAGCAAAGCAAAGTCGAGCAAGTCGCCCGCATGCTGGGTATCGAACGCCTGTTGCGGCGGCTGCCGAAGGCGCTGTCCGGCGGGCAGCGCCAACGTGTGGCCATGGGCCGCGCCATGGTGCGCAATCCGCGGGTATTCCTTTTTGACGAGCCGTTGTCCAATCTGGATGCCCAGTTGCGCATGGAGCTGCGCGCCGAGATTAAATCGCTGCATCAGCAGCTCAAAACCACCACGGTATATGTTACCCATGACCAGGTGGAGGCCATGACCCTGGCCGATCAAATTGTGGTGATGAAGGAAGGCAATATCGTTCAGCAAGGCAGGCCTCTGGAAATTTACGATCGGCCGGCCAATACCTTCGTGGCGCGTTTTATCGGCTCGCCGCCGATGAACCTGCTGGAAGGGAAGGTTGAGACACGCGATGGGATTGCGGGCGTAAGCTGTGGCGCACTGTGGTTCCCGCTGCCGGCAAAATGGCACGCTGCGGCAAAGCTTCAGGGCGGCGCGCCGGTGACGCTTGGCATTCGTCCGCATGATTTCTTGCGCCTTGATGCTTCGGAACAGCCCGCCGCCACGTTGCGCGTGATGGAGGTAACCGGCGAGACCAGCCTGCTGCACGTAGACTGGGGCGGTTTCCCGCTGCATGTCCAATTTGCCGGCCGGATCCTGTGCCAGCCCGGGCAACCGCTCTGGCTGGAAACCAAGGCGGAAAGCCTGCATTTGTTTGATACGCAAAGCGGCAACCGGCTTGGCGAGACCCGTTAAAGCGCAGGCGCGGGCGGCAATCCGCGTTGATCAGTAACCCACGCCTCGCACTCCGCCCGCGGCCCTAATGTATTCGCCTGTTACCCAATGTGCATCATCGGACGCCAGGAACACCGCAACGGGCGCAATGTCTTCCGGCTCGCCGAAACGGCCCAAAGGCGTTCCGGCAATAAGTTTTTCCCCCAGTTCGCCCGCAAAATGACCTTTCGTCGCAGGCGTATTGGTGTGGCCGGGCAGAATGGCATTGACCCTGATCCCACGGGGGCCCAACTCCCTGGCCAACGCCAGGGTCAGGGTATCGACCGCCCCTTTGGTGGCTGAATAAACACTGGATGCAAGATAAGGGTCGGTGCTGAGGATGGAGCTGATATTGATGATGCTGCCCCCTGATTTGCCGAAATGCTTTACCGCTTCACGAACAGCCAGTAGATACCCCAGCACATTGATATTAAACTGCTGATGGAAGGCTTCCTCCGTAAGGTCTTCAATCATTTGAAACACCGCGACCCCAGCGTTATTTACCAGAATATCCAGCCTACCGTAGTCCGCTCTGACCGTATCGAACAAGCGTATGACGTCGCGTGCCTTGCTCATATCCGCCTGAATAGAGACTGCGGTGCCGCCCTGCGCCTGAATCTGCGCGACAACCGCGTCGGCCTCGTCCTTGCTTGACGCATAGTTTACGACGACCGTCACGCCCGCCGCGCCAAACGCTTTGGCAATGCCGGCGCCGATGCCTTTTGATGCGCCGCTGACAACCGCAATTTTGCCATTAAGTTTCATATAATTACCTTTTATGCCGTTGAGGAATGGCTCGCGGGGGTGAAGGTGGTCAGATCTCAGAGATCCGGACGCAACACCCGCTTGCCAATAGCATAGGGTCAACAGCCGGCCAGCGGCGTGCCAGTTCTTCTCTCATCCTTGCCTGATTTTCTCACTCCGCTTGCTTTGCCATCGGGTTTACCCCATAGTCAATTGCATGAACAATGCAATGGATGAGCTGCGCAGCATCGTTATGCGTGCAGGAAACACGTGGACAGATACCGGCCTATCGCACGTGACCATGGTGCGGGCCGAGGCGTGCGCGGATCGGGTTTATCAGCCCATGCTGCACTTGGTTCTACAGGGCTCCAAGACGCTCTCCATTGGGGATCAGGTTTTGGATTATGCAGCGGCGACCTATTTTCTCGTCCCCGTGGATGTACCCGCCACCGGCGAGATCCATTCGAGCGGACCGGGGCAGCCCTATCTTGCGATCGGCCTGGCCCTTGATGTCAAGGTCATCGCCACGTTGCTCGCTGGTGAGTCCGAAGCGGATGCGCGTCCAAACACGGGGGGCTTTTCCGCGGTGACCGCGCCTGCTGAAATGATTGATGCATGGTTGCGTATGATGAGACTTATCAATCGCCCGCGAGAAGCCGCGATCCTTGCCCCCATGATCGAGCGGGAAATTTTGTTTCGGGTACTGCAAGGGCCGCTGGGAGGTATGCTGCGCGAAATCGCCCGCCCCGAAGGCCGTTTGTCGCAGATTCGACGCGCCACCCTGTGGATCCGGGAGCACTACACCGAACCATTCCGCGTCGAGTCGCTCGCGGCAATGTCCGATATGAGCGTCGCGGCTTTCTATCGTCACTTCAAATCCATCACCGCCATGACGCCGATTCAATACCAGAAGCGTCTGCGCCTGCTTAGGGCCCGTTGGTTGCTGTTGTTCGATCCTCAGGACGCCGCCGCAATCGCATTTACCGTTGGGTATGAAAGCGCCTCACAATTCAGCCGTGAATATGCACGCCTGTTCGGCATGTCACCGGTGCGGGATGCCGCCAGGTTCAGGTCAGCGCCAGCCTCAGGCGGCGCTTCAATGATGGATGCGGGCGTTTCTGAAAGCTTAAGTCGCGTCTCTTCGTCCGGGTAGCGAACCGCCAGGGTTGATGTCTATGCAAAAGCCCTCTGTTGTCACCGAGGTTTTTTGCAATTGCATGCCTGACAATTGACGATTGCTTCTGACGCCAACGTTGCTGCGAAGACGCATAATGTCATCGGCACAGACCCGTCATTAAATAACATTACCGGCACAGACGCCTTCCTGTACCTCTCCGGCTGATAAACTATAAAATAAAAAACGCCTGGGCCAATGGGATTTATTACACAATGCTGTGCCATTATCTACCTCAGGGTAGCCGGTTATAATGACCGGGGGAATATGCTGAACGCAACCGGAAAGTGGTTAATCACAGGCTGGCAGCCAGGTTTGCAGCGGGTGGTCTCAGGCAAAATCTGATTGAAAAAATAAAGCCTTTTTCTTTGTGCGAATTTAAACTATATCTTAGATATATTCATTACAGAATTCTCTCTCCCCCTCTTGATGTTTTTTTTAATTATTTTCAGATAAAAGATATAATTTTTATTATCAAAGAGATTATTAAAATGTTTAAAAACTCAAGCAAAGCTTTATGTTTTTTTATACTTATCGTCGCCACCAGAACGTATGCCAGAGAGATAAACTTATATTCCGCCAATACCGGTTCGTTTGTGTATCACTTGACTGGTAATTATGGGCAATATAATGAGTTTTTTGATAATAAATTCTTATCAGTCGAGCGCAAATTTTCTGAAGATTCCAACTACAGTATATTGCTTGGGACGATGAACAACAGTTTCGGGGACCGCTGTCTGGCAATGGGATTGAGAAGGGACTGGATATCGGGTGACTCCGGCTGGGTTTTTAAAGGGATATATGGTTATACAGGGGAATTTTTTTTTGACGCTTTCAGTCGTTGCGGTGATCATGGCGCCTATAAAAATTTTAAGAAAGCGACTGGAATAGGATTTGCGCCATATATTTATCATGCTATTCAATACAATTTTACAGATTACTTCGGTATTGAAACTGGAATAATCATTCCTACCGTACTTGTCATCAGCGTGCAATGGAGCTTCAGATAAATGTTTGTTACCCGTTATACGCAAGCCGGGTAGCGAACCGCCAGGGTCACGGACATGAAAAAGCCCTCTGTTTGCACAGAGGGCTTCGCCAATGGGATGCCTGGCAGTTGATGTCCGCCTGCGGCGGCCACCCTGCGGGCCGCCGCAAGCGGCGTTCAACAGGCTCCGCCTGTTGTCCTACTCTCTTACTCGAGTAGCGAACCGCCAGGGTTACGGACATGAAAAAGCCCCCTGTTTGCACAGAGGGCTTCGCCAATTGGATGCCTGGCAGTTGATGTCCGCCTGCGGCGGCCACCCTGCGGGCCGCCGCAAGCGGCGTTCAACAGGCTCCGCCTGTTGTCCTACTCTCTTACTCGAGTAGCGAACCGCCAGGGTCACGGACATGAAAAAGCCCTCTGTTTACACAGAGGGCTTCGTCAATTGGATGCCTGGCAGTTCCCTACTCTCGCATGGGGAGACCCCACACTACCATCGGCGCTACGGCGTTTCACTACTGAGTTCGGCATGGGGTCAGGTGGGACCACCGCGCTAGTGCCGCCAGGCAAATTCTTTATTTGCCGAACTCTACCGTTAAAACTGGTGCTGATACCCAGAGTCGAACTGGGGACCTCACCCTTACCAAGGGTGCGCTCTACCAACTGAGCCATATCAGCGCTCAAAGCTTTTTTACCAACGCCTTTCGCTTCACTCAAGGTATTGGTCTTAATAGATGCCTGGCAGTTGATGCCTGACTGCGTCAGGCCCCCTTCGGGCCGCCGCAAGCGGCGTTCAACAGGCTCCGCCTGTTGTCCTGCTCTCTGACTCGAGTAGCGAACTGCCAGGGTTACTTCACAACGCCTTTCGCTTCGCTCAAGGTATTGGTCTTAATGGATGCCTGGCAGTTCCCTACTCTCGCATGGGGAGACCCCACACTACCATCGGCGCTACGGCGTTTCACTGCTGAGTTCGGCATGGGGTCAGGTGGGACCACCGCGCTAGTGCCGCCAGGCAAATTTCTCGTCTCATCCTGAGACTCGCCCTGCGGGCCAGCGCTGTGCGCTGTACAAAATCGCTCCCGGCGATTTTGTCATTTCCCCTGTGCAAGGCCAACGCTCCGCGTTGTTGACAACCCGTCAATATCTCGACCGGTTGTGTTTAATACTTTCCGTTACAAGCTGAAAATTCTCTCGCCGCCCCTTGGGGCGACGCTCTCTTCGCGTCAAACACTTTAGGTGTTGTAAGGTTAAGCCTCACGGGTCATTAGTATCGGTTAGCTCAACGCATCGCTGCGCTTACACACCCGACCTATCAACGTCATCGTCTTTAACGTCCCTTCAGGTGGCTTAAAGCCACAGGGAAGACTCATCTCGAGGCAAGTTTCCCGCTTAGATGCTTTCAGCGGTTATCTCTTCCGCACGTAGCTACCGGGCAATGCCATTGGCATGACAACCCGAACACCAGTGGTGCGTCCACTCCGGTCCTCTCGTACTAGGAGCAGCCCCTCTCAATCTTCCAACGCCCACGGCAGATAGGGACCGAACTGTCTCACGACGTTCTAAACCCAGCTCGCGTACCACTTTAAATGGCGAACAGCCATACCCTTGGGACCTACTTCAGCCCCAGGATGTGATGAGCCGACATCGAGGTGCCAAACACCGCCGTCGATATGAACTCTTGGGCGGTATCAGCCTGTTATCCCCGGAGTACCTTTTATCCGTTGAGCGATGGCCCTTCCATTCAGAACCACCGGATCACTAAGACCTGCTTTCGCACCTGCTCGAGCCGTCACTCTCGCAGTCAAGCTAGCTTATGCCTTTGCACTAACCTCACGATGTCCGACCGTGATTAGCTAACCTTCGTGCTCCTCCGTTACTCTTTAGGAGGAGACCGCCCCAGTCAAACTACCCACCAGACACTGTCCTCGACCCAGATTATGGGCCGGAGTTAGAACATCAAACATTAAAGGGTGGTATTTCAAGGTTGGCTCCATGCAGACTGGCGTCCACACTTCAAAGCCTCCCACCTATCCTACACATCAAGGCTCAATGTTCAGTGTCAAGCTATAGTAAAGGTTCACGGGGTCTTTCCGTCTTGCCGCGGGTACACTGCATCTTCACAGCGAGTTCAATTTCACTGAGTCTCGGGTGGAGACAGCCTGGCCATCATTACGCCATTCGTGCAGGTCGGAACTTACCCGACAAGGAATTTCGCTACCTTAGGACCGTTATAGTTACGGCCGCCGTTTACCGGGGCTTCGATCAAGAGCTTCTCCTTACGGATAACCCCATCAATTAACCTTCCGGCACCGGGCAGGCGTCACACCGTATACGTCCACTTTCGTGTTTGCACAGTGCTGTGTTTTTAATAAACAGTTGCAGCCAGCTGGTATCTGCGACTGGCTTCAGCTCGGGGAGCAAGTCCCTCCACCTAATGCCAGCGTGCCTTCTCCCGAAGTTACGGCACCATTTTGCCTAGTTCCTTCACCCGAGTTCTCTCAAGCGCCTTGGTATTCTCTACCTGACCACCTGTGTCGGTTTGGGGTACGATTCGATGTGACCTGGAGCTTAGAGGCTTTTCCTGGAAGCGTAGCATCAATTCCTTCACCACCGTAGTGGCTCGTTATCACGCCTCAGTGTTGAATGAAAAAGCGGATTTACCTGCTCTTTCCACCTTCACGCTTAAACCGGGACAACCGTCGCCCGGCGAACCTAGCTTTCTCCGTCCCCCCTTCGCAGTCACACCCAGTACAGGAATATTAACCTGTTTCCCATCGACTACGCCTTTCGGCCTCGCCTTAGGGGTCGACTCACCCTGCCCCGATTAACGTTGGACAGGAACCCTTGGTCTTCCGGCGAGCGGGCTTTTCACCCGCTTTATCGTTACTTATGTCAGCATTCGCACTTCTGATACCTCCAGCAGCCCTCACAGGCCACCTTCGCAGGCTTACAGAACGCTCCCCTACCCAACGGACATATCCTTAAGTCAACTCGACGTGATGAACGCATTGACGTCGCTGCGCTCCGTCAATCGTTTTTCCGTACAATTGTCTTAAGTGATATGTCCGCTGCCGCAGCTTCGGTGCATGGTTTAGCCCCGTTACATCTTCCGCGCAGGCCGACTCGACCAGTGAGCTATTACGCTTTCTTTAAATGATGGCTGCTTCTAAGCCAACATCCTGGCTGTCTATGCCTTCCCACATCGTTTCCCACTTAACCATGACTTTGGGACCTTAGCTGGCGGTCTGGGTTGTTTCCCTCTTCACGACGGACGTTAGCACCCGCCGTGTGTCTCCCGTGGTAACATTCTTCGGTATTCGCAGTTTGCATCGGGTTGGTAATCCGGGGTGGACCCCTAGCCGAAACAGTGCTCTACCCCCGAAGATGAATTCACGAGGCGCTACCTAAATAGCTTTCGGGGAGAACCAGCTATCTCCCGGTTTGATTGGCCTTTCACCCCCAGCCACAAGTCATCCGCTAATTTTTCAACATTAGTCGGTTCGGTCCTCCAGTTAGTGTTACCCAACCTTCAACCTGCCCATGGCTAGATCACCGGGTTTCGGGTCTATACCCTGCAACTTAACGCCCAGTTAAGACTCGGTTTCCCTACGGCTCCCCTAAACGGTTAACCTTGCTACAGAATATAAGTCGCTGACCCATTATACAAAAGGTACGCAGTCACCCTGATAAATCAAGGCTCCCACTGCTTGTACGTACACGGTTTCAGGTTCTATTTCACTCCCCTCGCCGGGGTTCTTTTCGCCTTTCCCTCACGGTACTGGTTCACTATCGGTCAGTCAGGAGTATTTAGCCTTGGAGGATGGTCCCCCCATCTTCAGACAGGATATCACGTGTCCCGCCCTACTCATCGAGCTCACAGCACTTGCACCTTCGGATACGGGGCTATCACCCTGTGTTGCCGGACTTTCCAGACCGTTCTCCTGATGCAAACGCTGATGGTGACTCTGGGCTGTTCCCCGTTCGCTCGCCGCTACTAGGGGAATCTCGGTTGATTTCTTTTCCTCGGGGTACTGAGATGTTTCAGTTCCCCCGGTTCGCCTCAATACGCTATGGATTCACGTAATGATAGTGCAACGAATTGCACTGGGTTTCCCCATTCGGACATCGCCGGCTGATAGCGCTTCATATCAGCTCACCGGCGCATTTCGCGGATTAGCACGTCCTTCATCGCCTCTGACTGCCTAGGCATCCACCGTGTACGCTTATTCACTTAACCTCACAACCCTAAAGTGTCTGTGTTGCGACTGGCTGCACACTGCCATGGCATCGTTGCGCGGTGCTCGCCATGCTCATGGACATTGAGTCCACTCCGCTGGCTGCGCGCCGTGCGCCTTGCCCTGACACTGTTCGCACAGTCTCACCCTGGTGAGAGTAAACCCTCGCCTGGGCTACAGAGATTGCCATCGACACGGCAATCATTAGGTTTGCTTGCTTTGAGAGAATCGCATACTGATTTTGCTCAGCATGTTTTTTTTCAAATTTTCAGCTTGTTCCGGATTGTTAAAGAGCATGTATTTCGCAGCATACTGATACGCGGTTGCGTAACAATGTGCTCTGAAATAAATAAGAAAAACCAGACAATCTTACCACCCATCCCCGTCAGGAAATGGTGGAGCTAAGCGGGATCGAACCGCTGACCCCCTGCGTGCAAAGCAGGTGCTCTCCCAGCTGAGCTATAGCCCCAAGTCGTTTAACCTTTTAACATCAACCAGACTCTTTCCCGCACTGAAATTGCTGTGCATCAATTAAGCTACAAAGCAATGGCATTTAGAAAGGAGAACAACTTGATAGCCCATTCGTTTCCAGGCAAGGCGTGGGGTCACGAAGTTTATTGAAATAAACGAGTGGCGCCGCAACGCAGCATGGGAAGGAATGGTAGGCCTGAGTGGACTCGAACCACCGACCTCACCCTTATCAGGGGTGCGCTCTAACCACCTGAGCTACAAGCCTATAGAAGGTTTTTCTTGCTCGTTACAGTTATCAGACAATCTGTGTGGACACTACACAATCTAGTATCTATTTCGGTAAGGAGGTGATCCAACCGCAGGTTCCCCTACGGTTACCTTGTTACGACTTCACCCCAGTCATGAATCACAAAGTGGTAAGCGCCCTCCCGAAGGTTAAGCTACCTACTTCTTTTGCAACCCACTCCCATGGTGTGACGGGCGGTGTGTACAAGGCCCGGGAACGTATTCACCGTGGCATTCTGATCCACGATTACTAGCGATTCCGACTTCATGGAGTCGAGTTGCAGACTCCAATCCGGACTACGACGCACTTTGTGAGGTCCGCTTACTCTCGCGAGTTCGCTTCTCTTTGTATGCGCCATTGTAGCACGTGTGTAGCCCTACTCGTAAGGGCCATGATGACTTGACGTCATCCCCACCTTCCTCCGGTTTGTCACCGGCAGTCTCCTTTGAGTTCCCGACATTACTCGCTGGCAACAAAGGATAAGGGTTGCGCTCGTTGCGGGACTTAACCCAACATTTCACAACACGAGCTGACGACAGCCATGCAGCACCTGTCTCAGAGTTCCCGAAGGCACGTTCGCATCTCTGCAAACTTCTCTGGATGTCAAGAGTAGGTAAGGTTCTTCGCGTTGCATCGAATTAAACCACATGCTCCACCGCTTGTGCGGGCCCCCGTCAATTCATTTGAGTTTTAACCTTGCGGCCGTACTCCCCAGGCGGTCGATTTAACGCGTTAGCTCCGAAAGCCACGGCTCAAGGCCACAACCTTCAAATCGACATCGTTTACAGCGTGGACTACCAGGGTATCTAATCCTGTTTGCTCCCCACGCTTTCGTACCTGAGCGTCAGTCTTCGTCCAGGGGGCCGCCTTCGCCACCGGTATTCCTCCAGATCTCTACGCATTTCACCGCTACACCTGGAATTCTACCCCCCTCTACGAGACTCTAGCCTGCCAGTTTCAAATGCAGTTCCCGGGTTAAGCCCGGGGATTTCACATCTGACTTAACAGACCGCCTGCGTACGCTTTACGCCCAGTAATTCCGATTAACGCTCGCACCCTCCGTATTACCGCGGCTGCTGGCACGGAGTTAGCCGGTGCTTCTTCTGCGGGTAACGTCAATCAACAAGGTTATTAACCTTATCGCCTTCCTCCCCGCTGAAAGTGCTTTACAACCCGAAGGCCTTCTTCACACACGCGGCATGGCTGCATCAGGCTTGCGCCCATTGTGCAATATTCCCCACTGCTGCCTCCCGTAGGAGTCTGGACCGTGTCTCAGTTCCAGTGTGGCTGGTCATCCTCTCAGACCAGCTAGGGATCGTCGCCTAGGTGAGCCGTTACCCCACCTACTAGCTAATCCCATCTGGGTTCATCCGATGGCGTGAGGCCCGAAGGTCCCCCACTTTGGTCTTGCGACGTTATGCGGTATTAGCTACCGTTTCCAGTAGTTATCCCCCACCATCAGGCAGATCCCCAGACATTACTCACCCGTCCGCCGCTCGCCGGCAAAGTAGCAAGCTACTTCCCGCTGCCGCTCGACTTGCATGTGTTAGGCCTGCCGCCAGCGTTCAATCTGAGCCATGATCAAACTCTTCAATTAAAAGCTTGATGCTCAAAGATTGTCATACTGTTAATCTTATGAATTAACTGTTTGTTCACTCTTCAAGACTTGGTATTTTTGTGTTTCGATACGGTCTTGTGAGTGCCCACACAGATTGTCTGATAAATTGTTAAAGAGCAGTGCGCCGCTGTAATCAGTCTGGCGCGAGGTGGCGTATATTACGCTTTCCTCTTTCAGTGTCAAGCCCGTTCGGCCTGTCTTCTGACTCGTTTCCGCTACCCCGCGATGTGCTGCACGGTGCCGGTCGATGGAGGCGCATTATAGGGATCCGGATATATTGCACAAGCGTTTTTTGATCTTTTCTTGCCAACTGTCTATTTTTCATCCCTTATGCCCCGATCTTGAGCGATCTCTTGCCCAAAAAGGGGATTTTTCCGGATCTCCAGTGTTGATATCTATGCCGTTACGGCGATACAGTCGATAAAAACAGATCGATGGAAAGGTAGAAACATGTCGGAATTGTCAAAATCATTGCGCCCCTTCCAGGAGCGGTTTCCGATCCTGGGTCAACGGGTGATGATCGATCCCTCAAGCGTGGTGATCGGTGAGATCACCCTGGCGGATGACGTCAGCATCTGGCCGCTGGTTGCCATGCGCGGCGACGTCAACAATATTATCATCGGAGCCCGCACCAATATCCAGGACGGCACGGTGCTGCATGTCACCCATAGATCAGAACATAATCCGGCGGGCAATCCGCTGGTTATCGGCGAGGATGTTACCGTGGGGCATAAGGCTATGCTGCACGGCTGCACCATTGGCAATCGCGTCCTGGTCGGCATGGGGTCTATCCTGCTGGACGGGGTGGTGGTGGAAGATGACGTCATGATAGGTGCGGGAAGTCTGGTGTCGCCGGGCAAAAGGCTGGAAAGCGGCTATCTGTATCTCGGCAGCCCGGCTCGCAGGGTCAGGGCGCTTACGCCCGCCGAAATAGCGGGCCTGCTCTATTCAGCCAATAATTATGTGCGTTGGAAGGATCAGTACCTGGCCCAGGAAAAATAGCCGCCGGCGCCACCGAGCAGACCGGATAGCGGATAACACCGCCTGCCCGGCGGCGGCAAAGGGCAGGCGAATTCGCCGTTTCAGACAGACAGCTCGCTGCGCAACTGTTCCAGTACCGGTGCGATATCGGGCATCACCCCATGCCACAGCATAAACGAATAAGCCGCCTGGCCCACCAGCATTCCCAGGCCATCGGCGCTATGCCCGGCACCCTGCACGGCGCACCAGCGCAAAAACGGCGTCAGTCCGCGCTGGTAATACATATCGTAGCAGCGAACCTCCGGGGTAATCAGCGTTGTTGCCAGTGACGGGATCTCGCCATGGATGCCGGAGGTGGTGGCGTTAATCACCAGATCGAAATCCGGTGCGGCCAATTCATCCAGCGGCCGCGCGCTGATTTCGCCGGCATGGTGATAGAAGGACACCAGTTCCTGCGCCCGTTTGAAGGTGCGATTGGTGAGTACTATCGCGCAGCCAAAAGAGAGCAACGGCAGGATGACCCCGCGCGCCGCGCCGCCCGCGCCAATAAGCAAAATCCTGCTGTCATGCGTTATCAGTCCCAGGCGCTGCAAATCCGCCAGCAGGCCGATGCCATCGGTATTATCCCCAAGCAACGTACCGTCCTGCTGTTTTTTAACGGTATTGACCGCGCCTGCCTGGGAAGCCCGTTCGGTTAACTGATCGCATAGCGCAAACGCCCGTTCTTTAAAAGGCATGGTGATATTGGCGCCTTCGCCGCCGGCGGCAAAAAAATCGCGCAGGGTTTGCTCAAACGCATCCTCCGGGGCCAACACCCGCCCGTACGGATGGCCGATACCGGTTTGCGCGGCAAACAGCGCATGGATATGGGGCGATTTGCTGTGGTGTATCGGATTGCCGAAAACGGCGTAAGTATCCATAAGCGGTTCTCCTGATTAACCCTGCCGGATAAGGCTGCCGGTTAATGCATCGCGAATTTCCGAAGGGTTAAGCCGCCCTTCCACCCGGTCTTCCATCACGGGAAAGTTATCGCCCAACTGCTGGCGAACCTCGGCGGGCGTGCGGCCAGGCGGTTGGCCGGTGACATTGGCGCTGGTTGAAACCAGCGGTTTGCCGAACGCCAGGCAAAGGCGCCGCACCGGCTCATAGGCGGTAACCCGTACCGCCAGGGTGGAAAACCGGCCGGTTAGCCAGCGCGGCGTTTCCGGACGGGCGGGCATCACCCAGGTCACCGGCCCCGGCCAGCGGGCAAAGACACGCTCCCGCTGCTGCGGGGTAAGCGCGGTCTCGTCGATATAAGGCAATAGCTGTTGATAATTGGCGGCAATGAGAATCAGGCCTTTGGTCCAGGGGCGCTGCTTAAGGGCCAGCAGCGCCTGGACCGCCGACTCGTTATCCGGATCGCATCCCAGGCCGAAAACCGCTTCGGTGGGGTAAGCGACGATGCGCCCTTGCCGCAGCGTGTCCACCAGTCCGGCCAATGCCGGCGGTTGATTATTTTTCATCATTTTCTTTTATCGATACCGGCTTGGCGCAGCGCTTATCGGCACAAAAAAGCCGGGGCCCGCGCGCGGTGTTTTTTTCATATAGCAGCGGAAAATGGCAAAATTCGCATTCACCCGCCACCGGTTTGAAATTAAGCACAAACCGGCAGTGGGGATACTGGTCGCACGCATAAAAGATTTTGCCAAACCGGGAAGTGCGTTGTACCAGTTTGCCCGTTTTGCATTCGGGGCAACTGAAGGCGGTTTCATCCGGCTGGTCCATGGCGGCAATATAATCACAGTCAGGATAATTGCCACAGCCGATAAACATGCCGTAGCGGCCCTGGCGCAGCACCAGGCTGCCCTGGCACACCGGGCATGACTGCCCCTCAAGCACCGTGACGATATGGCCGTCAGCCTGCTGTTTAAGCGATTTAATATAAGCGCAGCGCGGATACTGGGAACATCCGAGAAAGGGTCCATGCTGCCCGGAACGAATCACGAGCTCTGCCCCGCATTCAGGGCAGAGTTCGGTTTGCCTTGCGTTAAAGAGCGCAGCTTTTGCCATAGGGATATATCGTCAGTGATTCTCTAGTGCAGACGGCTCTCATCTTCTTCGAATACAAGATCTTCCATCTGCTGATAGGCATTTTCATATCCGGGGATATTAAACAGCACCATCAGGATTACCCATTTAAGATCTTCCAGATCGAACTCGACGGCATCCAGTGCCATGACGCGATCGATCACCATTTCACGCGTTTCAAGGTTTAACACCTGAATCTGTTCCAGAAACAATAAAAATCCGCGGCATTCCGTATCCAGGAACTGACTCTCTTCATCCGTGTAAATGCGTAATGCCAGCGGATCACCGCCCATGGCGAAGGATTTGCCCTGTCCGTCCTGCAGATCGGCCAACTTCTCCAGCCAGTTGAGCGCATTGTAGATATCGTCCTGATGAAAACCCGCGCGGGTGAGATCGTCGGTTAACTTGTCCTGATCGACCCGCATTTCCACTTCATTGTGGATGTATGTTTCAAACAAGTACATTAGAACGTCGAACATGGCCTGCCCTCCTTAAACGGACATAGCCGCCGGGTACAACTGCGATCCAGCCTGCTAACTCCAGTTGCAATAGCTTTGACACTACCTCTGGTACAGACCGGCCGGCACGTTCAGCGACGACGTCAACAGGTGTAACCTCATCTCCTACGTTAGCCAACACCTCGGCAAATGGCAATTCAAGTTCGCATTCTGGCGCAGAAATAATTTCCGGTGGCGGCAAAGGCAGCCAATGCAGGCCGCCGCCGAGCTGTTCAATAATCTCCTTCGGCTGGGTTACCAGGTAAGCGCCTTGTTGGATAAGCCAATGAGTGCCGGCGCTCGCCGCGTTGCCCAGCGGACCGGGCAAGGCATAGACATCCTTGCCCTGATCGAGGGCGTAACGGGCGGTAATCAGCGAACCGCTGCGGGCGGCGGCCTCCACCACCAGCACCGCCTGGCTCAGGCCGCTGATAATCCGGTTGCGGTAGGGGAAATGCGCCGCCAGGGGCGGGGCGTCTAATGCCAGCTCGGATACCAGCGCGCCGCCCTGCGCCACGATGCGCCCGGCAAGCCCCCGGTGCCGCGACGGATAAATGTTCTGCAGGCCGCTGCCCAGTACCGCGATGGTTTTGCCCTGCGCGTCCAGCGCCGAGCGATGGCATATCCCGTCAATGCCGAGCGCCAGCCCGCTGGTGATGGCCAGGCCGCACCGCGCCAGATCGGCGGCAAAGAACGTGCCCCACTGCTCGCCGTAGCGGCTGCATACCCGGCTGCCGACCATGGCCAGCTGCGGGGAGGCCAGGCAGGCGGGGTCGCCGATGATAAATAGCGCCGGCGGCGGACAGGCGAGGGACCTGAGCGCATCGGGGTAGCCGGGATCGGTAAAGGGCACAAAATGATGCAGCGGATGCTCCAGCCAGCGCAGGGCGGCCTCAATGTCACCGACGGGATATTGCAGGAAGCGTTGACGCTGGCCGGGGGTGAGACAGGCGTAAAGGAGCGGTTGCGGGCTAAAATCGCCGGGAAGGGGCAATTGTGACAGGCAACGCTGCACTTTGGCGCCGTTAACGCCTTTTACCGCCGCCATGCGCAGCCACATTTCCAGTTCAGTCATGGTTCCCCCGCGCCTTTTGCCGGCGTATGTCGTGACATTTGCTTGCGGATGCTGTCAATCAGGGCGGGAAATGTCTAGAATAAGAGACAGAATCGTTTTCATAATCGGACACAGATATAGACTCATATGCCAGTATTGCAGGTGTTACATTACCCCGACGAGCGGCTTCGCACTATTGCGAAACCGGTAAAAGAAGTTAACGACGCTGTTCGGCGTATCGTGGATGATATGTTTGAAACCATGTACGCAGAAGAGGGCATCGGCCTGGCCGCGACCCAGGTGGATATACATCAGCGGATTATCGTGATCGATGTGTCGGAAGACCACAACGAGCGCCACGTATTTATCAATCCCGAACTGATTGCCAAAAGCGGTGAAACAGGCATCGAGGAAGGCTGTTTGTCCATACCCGATCAGCGCGGTTTCGTACCCCGCGCGGAGAAGGTTACGGTGCGCGCGCTCGATCGCGACGGCAAGCCGTTCGAGCTGGAGGCGGACGGGCTATTGGCCATTTGCATCCAGCATGAAATGGACCATCTGGTCGGCAAACTGTTCGTTGATTACCTCTCGCCGCTAAAGCGCCAGCGCATCCGCCAGAAAATGGAAAAACTGGCCAAAATCAACGCCCGCGCCGAAAAATAACCGTCGCCATACAGGAATTAACGTGTCCGATTCTTTACGTGTCATCTTTGCCGGTACGCCGGATTTCGCCGCGCGCCATCTCCAGGCGCTGCTCGATTCCGCGCATCGGGTGGTGGGCGTCTTTACCCAGCCCGACCGCCCGGCGGGCCGGGGCAACAGGCTTACGGCCAGTCCGGTAAAAATTCTGGCGCAACAGCACCTGTTGCCGGTATACCAGCCCAAATCCCTGCGCCCCGCGGACAGCCAGCGCTTGGTGGCGGAGCTTGGGGCCGACATCATGGTGGTGGTGGCCTACGGACTGATACTGCCCCAGGCGGTGCTGGATATGCCGCGCCTGGGCTGCCTGAACGTCCATGGTTCGTTATTGCCGCGCTGGCGCGGCGCGGCGCCGATTCAACGCGCCCTGTGGGCGGGCGACAGCGTCACCGGCGTCACCATCATGCAAATGGACGCGGGCCTGGATACGGGCGATATGCTGTATCAATCAGCCTGCGACATAGAGCCCGGGGACACCAGCGCCAGCCTGTATGAAAAACTGGCTGCAATCGGTCCGCGGGCGCTGCTCGATACCCTGGCGCGCAGCGCCGCCGGCACCCTGGCGCCGGAAAAGCAGGATGAGAGCCTGGTAACCTACGCCGAAAAGCTGAGCAAAGAAGAAGCGCGCCTGGACTGGTCATGCCCGGCCGCTATGCTTGCGCGCTGCGTGCGTGCCTTTAACCCCTGGCCGATAAGCTTTTTTACCGTCGGCGGCCAGACCATTAAAGTCTGGCAGGCGGCGGCATTGGATTTACCGGCGCAGTCCGCCCCCGGCACGATTCTACAAGCCGATAAAAACGGCATTCAGGTCGCGACGTCCAGCGGCGCGCTCAATTTGACGCTGCTCCAGCCTGCGGGGAAAAAGCCCATGGCGGCGCAGGATTTACTGAATTCCCGCCGTGAGTGGTTTACCCCCGGCGCCATCCTGGATTGATGCCTCCCGGCTACCGCCCGGCAATGCCAGCAATGGCGCGGGCGGTTTAATTGCGGCCACCTTCACTTTCCTTCGGTCAACTATGAATAAACGATATAACCTCCGCGCCATTACAGCAAAGGCGGTGTCCCAAGTGCTGGATCACGGCCAGTCTCTGAGCCAGCTGCTACCGATGCTGCAAAGTCCTCTGGCCGATAAGGACCGCGCGCTGCTGCAGGAATTGTGCTTTGGCATTTTACGTACCCTGCCGCAGCTGGAATGGATAATCAGGCAGTTGATGGCAAAACCGCTGACCGGTAAACAGCGGCCGGTGCACTATCTGCTGATGGTCGGCATTTACCAACTTCTCTATACCCGCATCCCGCCCCATGCCGCGCTGGCCGAGACGGTGGAAGGCGCGGTAGTGCTGAAAACGCCGCAGTTGAAGGGCCTGGTGAACGGCGTGCTGCGTCAGTTCCAGCGTCAGCAGGAGGCATTGCTGGCCGCGTCCGCGCAAGAGGAAAGCCGTTTCCTCCACCCGTCCTGGCTGGTAAAACGTCTCCAGCAGGCATATCCCGCTCACTGGCAGGCCATTATCGAGGCCAATAACCAACGGCCGCCGATGTGGCTGCGGGTTAACCGGCTGCATCACAGCCGCGCGGCGTATCTCGCCCTGCTGGCGCAGGAGGGCATTGCCGCCAGCGCCCATCCAAGCCTGCCTGAGGCGGTTAAACTGGACGTTGCCTGCAATGTCGGCCGGCTGCCCGGCTTTGCACAGGGTTGGGTAACGGTGCAGGACGCGTCGGCTCAGGGCTGCGCGCTGCTATTGGCGCCGCAGGCGGGAGAGGATATTCTGGATCTGTGCGCCGCGCCCGGCGGCAAGACCACCCATATCCTTGAGCTGGCCCCCGACGCCCGTGTCACGGCGGTGGATATCGACCCCCTGCGTCTGGCGCGTATCGAGGAAAACCTGCAGCGCCTGGGACAGCGGGCCCAGGTGCTGGTGGGCGACGGCACCCGCCCTGGCGAATGGAACCAGGATCGGACCTGGGACCGCATACTGCTTGACGCTCCCTGCTCCGCCACCGGCGTGATCCGCCGCCATCCGGATATCAAGTGGCTACGGCGCGATCGTGATATCGGGGAGCTCGCGGCATTGCAGCGGCAGATCCTCACTGCGATCTGGCCGTTGCTTAAACCCGGCGGCACGCTGCTTTACGCGACCTGCTCAGTACTGCCCGAAGAGAACAGCGAACAAATCGGCGCCTTCCTGGCAAGCCACGCCGACGCCGTTTTGGTTGAAACCGGCGATGCCGACCACCCTGGCCGGCAATGTTTTCCCGCCGCAGATGACGGTGACGGCTTCTTTTACGCTAAGATGATAAAGAGTGACGCACCGGGCATATTGACCCGCACAGAATGGGCATGAAGAACCGACTATGAAAATAATAATCCTTGGGGCGGGACAGGTGGGCGGCACCCTGGCTGAAAACCTGGTGGGCGAAAACAACGATATCACCATCGTCGATACCAACCCGGCCCAGCTACGCCAATTACAGGATAAATTCGATCTTCGCGCCATCCAGGGCCATGCCTCGCATCCACGGGTATTGCGTGAAGCCGGCGCGGAGGATGCCGACATGCTGGTGGCGGTGACCAATTCCGATGAAACCAATATGATCGCCTGCCAGATTGCCTATACGTTATTCAAAACGCCCAATCGTATTGCACGCATCCGTTCGGCCGATTATATCCGCGAAGCCGCCAAGCTGTTTTCGCCCGAGGCGGTGCCCATCGATCATCTTATTTCCCCCGAACAATTGGTGATCGACAATATTTATAAACTGATCGAATACCCCGGGGCGCTGCAGGTGGTGAATTTTGCCCAGGGGAAAGTCAGCATCGCCGCGGTAAAAGCCTATTACGGCGGGCCGCTGGTGGGCAATGCCCTGTCCTCCCTACGCGAACATATGCCGCATATCGATACCCGCGTGGCCGCCGTGTTCCGCCAGGATCGCCCTATCCGCCCGCAGGGATCGACGGTGATCGAGGCCGGCGACGAAGTGTTTTTTGTCGCCGCATCGCCCCATATCCGGGCGGTAATGAGCGAGCTGCAGCGCCTGGAAAAACCCTATAAACGCATCATGATTGTCGGCGGCGGCAATATCGGCGCGGGGCTGGCGCAGCGACTGGAAAAAGATTACAGCGTCAAGCTTATCGAACGCGACCAGCAGCGGGCGGCGGAGCTGGCGGAGCTGCTGCATGACACCATTGTATTTTTTGGCGACGCCTCCGATCAGGAACTGCTGGCCGAAGAGCATATCGAGCAAATCGATGTCTTCATCGCCATTACCAACGATGACGAAGCCAATATTATGTCGGCGATGCTGGCCAAACGCATGGGCGCTAAAAAGGTCCTGGTGTTGATTCAACGCCGCGCCTATGTGGATCTGGTGCAGGGCAGCGTGATTGATATCGCTATTTCGCCGCAGCAGGCCACCATATCGGCATTGCTGGGCCATGTGCGCAAGGCGGATATCGTCAGCGTGTCCTCCTTGCGCCGCGGCGTCGCCGAGGCCATCGAGGCTATCGCCCATGGTGATGAAAGCACGTCAAAAGTGGTGGGACGCACCATTGATGCCATCAAATTGCCGCCCGGCACTATTATCGGCGCCATCGTCCGGGGCGACGATGTCATCATCGCTAATAAAAACTGCCGTATCCAGCAGGGCGACCATGTAATTATGTTCCTGACCGATAAAAAATTCATTACCGACGTCGAGCGTTTATTCCAGCCCAGCCCGTTCTTTTTATAAAATGCCGGCGCACCGGCACACCCAATTGCCACAAATTGTTAAAGATTCTGGTAAAAACAGCATCCTTTGTTAGACTTAATTTGTCATTAACCAAGAAGGAGCAAGCCTATGAGTTTCCTGCAGGAATTCAGAAAATTCGCCATGCGCGGCAATGTTGTGGACCTGGCAGTCGGGGTAATAATTGGTGCCGCCTTCGGTAAAATCGTCACGTCCCTGGTGGCCAACGTCATAATGCCGCCGCTGGGTTTATTGATTGGCGGGGTGGATTTCCGCTCGTTCGGGTGGGTGCTGAAACCCGCGCAGGGCGATACGCCGGCCGTGGTATTGCAATACGGTATTTTCCTGCAGAATGTCTTCGATTTCCTGATCGTCGCCCTGGCGGTGTTTTGTGTTATCAAGCTGATTAACAGGCTGCATCGCAAGCATGAAGAAGCCCCGGCGGCGCCGCCGAAACCGAGCGCTGAAGAAACGCTGTTGACTGAAATCCGCGATCTGCTCAAGCAACAGAACCAGTCGGTCTCCACCTCCTCCACCTCGCTGCCACCGCAGCAGCCGCCGACGCTTTAGGACGTGATTCCAGTCAGTGCTGTTTAAAGCGCGCAAAACAAAGCGGTGAGTTATAGCGGGTCAGGCTAGACAGACTTCCGGTGCTGGCAACGTTCAATAAGGAATGCGCCGCAAACCAGAAAGCCAGTGGTAACGTTACGCTTGATGACGTTACCACTGGCCTCCCAGTTTTGGGCCTTAGCGTTTTTGCCTTTACGACAATAGCTGCCCTTACCCTTCACATTTTTCTCACGGCGCTGGCGAAACAGCGGATCGTGCAAAAGTGCCGCGATGGCATTGTCGTTAATAGTGCCTTTGGTATGGCGGTATTTCTCAGTCATCATATCCTCGCTAAATGATTTGTTTGCCGGCAGTAATACCAGCAAAGAGCCAACCCCCGGTATAAACCCAGCCGGTAAGCTGTGGGCGATATTATAGCAAACCGTACCAAACGCGAGAGCGGAAAAATAAAATATGTTGCCGGCTGGTTTAGCCTTTGGCCGCAGCGCCAAAGCGCCGCCGCAGCTGATCATGATAGCCTTGATGCAAAAAATCGGTGCTGATTCCCGCCAGCCGCAGCTTGATTTCCAGCAGTCGCAGCCGCGCGCTGATTTCCTCATGACGGGCATCCTGCGCGTCTATGCCCCGCAGCAGATCGCTTAAACGCAGCGCATCCTTGCGATCCTGTAGCTCCGCCGGCAGATAACCGGCATTTTTCAGCAGCCGGTAGCCTACCCGCAAATCTTCAGGCACGGCGCTGTCGTCATCAAGCGTAAGGGGTAGGCCGTATCCCGGCAGGTTATCAAACTCGCCCTTTTGCTGGGCCTGCTGGATATGCCGCTCCGCCAATTCATCAACTAACCACATAACAACCGCTCCTTCTACAGACAGGTCATTGATGAGCATAACGCATTGCCGTGCGGATGATAAGCGCCGGCGGCGCAGCGCCACAAACGCCCGGCATCGCAGCGGCGGCCGGCACTTTGTACCGGCAATAAAAAACCCGGCCGGAGCCGGGTTTTGGACGCGTACACGGGGCAGATTACTCTGCGACCGCTTCCGCTGGAACTTGGGATTCTGCAGCACGATCTAACAGCTCGATATAAGCCATCGGCGCATTGTCACCTGCACGGAAACCACACTTCAAAATGCGAGTGTAACCACCGGCACGGCTCGCGAAACGCGGGCCAAGTTCGTTAAACAGTTTTGCCACGATCTCGTTATCACGAGTACGGGCGAATGCCAGACGACGATTTGCAACACTGTCGGTCTTGGCAAGTGTAATCAGCGGTTCAACAACACGGCGCAGCTCTTTCGCTTTTGGCAGGGTCGTCTTGATTATCTCGTGACGAACCAGAGAGCCGGCCATGTTACGGAACATAGCCTGGCGATGGCTGCTGTTACGGTTCAGTTGACGACCACTCTTACGATGGCGCATGACCTTATCCTTCTCAGTAAAACCTTACCCTGTGATCGGGTTATTCATCAGCAATACTTGCCGGAGGCCAGTTCTCGAGGCGCATGCCCAGAGATAACCCACGGGAAGCCAACACGTCTTTAATCTCGGTAAGAGATTTTTTACCAAGGTTGGGCGTTTTAAGGAGCTCAACCTCGGTACGCTGTACCAGATCACCGATGTAGTGGATGGCTTCTGCCTTAAGGCAGTTAGCAGAGCGGACAGTCAATTCCAGATCGTCAACTGGGCGCAGCAGGATCGGGTCGAATTCTGGTTTTTCTTCTTTAACTTCTGGTTGACGTACATCACGTAAATCAACAAAAGCTTCAAGTTGTTCAGCCAGGATGGTTGCCGCGCGGCGGATCGCCTCTTCAGGATCGATCGTGCCATTGGTTTCCATTTCGATGACCAGCTTGTCCAGGTCGGTACGCTGTTCAACGCGTGCAGCTTCAACATTGTAGGCGATACGCTCTACAGGGCTATAGCATGCGTCGACCAGCAAACGACCAATTGGGCGCTCATCTTCTTCCGAATGAATTCGGGCAGAAGCCGGCACGTAACCACGACCACGCTGAACTTTGATACGCATATTAATCGATGCGTTTTCATCGGTCAGGTGACACAGCACATGCTGCGGCTTGACGATTTCGACATCCCCATCATGGGTGATGTCGGCTGCGGTTACAGGGCCAATGCCAGATTTATTCAGAGTAAGGATAACGTCATCTTTACCTTGAACTCTCACCGCCAGCCCTTTCAGGTTGAGCAGAATCTCCAGGATGTCTTCCTGTACACCTTCTTTGGTGCTGTACTCGTGCAGTACACCATCAATCTCAACCTCGGTCACCGCGCAACCCGGCATCGACGAAAGCAGAATACGGCGCAGTGCGTTACCTAGGGTATGGCCGAAGCCACGCTCTAAAGGTTCAAGGGTCACCTTGGCGTGCGTCGAACTGACTTGCTCGATATCTACCAGGCGCGGTTTTAGAAACTCTGTCACAGAACCCTGCATTGTGTCCTCTCTTTGGTACTAAGCCTTACTTAGAGTAAAGCTCGACTATCAGGTGTTCATTAATGTCCGCAGACAGATCGGTACGTTCTGGAATACGTTTGAACACCCCTTCCATCTTAGCAGCGTCAACTTCAAGCCAGGTCGGCTTTTCACGCTGTTCAGCCAGTTCCAATGAGGCACGAACACGGGATTGCTTTTTCGCTTTCTCACGGATGCTTACAACGTCATTCGGAGTAACCTGGTAAGAAGCGATGTTGACAACACGGCCGTTTACCATGATCGCCTTGTGGCTGACCAATTGGCGTGATTCAGCGCGAGTAGCGCCAAAACCCATACGGTAAACAACGTTGTCCAGACGACCTTCAAGCAACTGCAACAGGTTTTCACCGGTATTGCCTTTAAGACGCGCTGCTTCTTTGTAGTAGTTGCGGAACTGACGTTCCAGAACGCCGTAGATACGACGGACTTTTTGCTTTTCACGCAACTGCACCCCGTAGTCAGACAGACGCGGTTTACGCGCGCCATGCTGTCCAGGAGGCTGTTCAATTTTACACTTGGAATCGATCGCACGAACACCAGACTTCAGGAATAGGTCGGTGCCCTCACGACGGCTCAGCTTGAGCTTAGGACCCAAATATCTTGCCATTTTCTTTCTCCAACTAACCTAGAAGCGGCGTTATACGCGGCGCTTTTTCGGCGGACGACAACCGTTATGGGGGATCGGAGTCACATCAGTAATATTAGTGATGCGAAAACCAGCCGCGTTTAACGCGCGAACGGTAGACTCACGGCCCGGACCAGGTCCTTTAACCATAACTTCCAGATTCTTGATGCCATACTCTTTCACTGCTTCAGCGCAACGTTCTGCTGCAACCTGCGCGGCGAAAGGAGTGGATTTACGAGAACCACGGAAACCGGAACCACCGGCCGTCGCCCAACCCAACGCATTACCCTGACGATCGGTAATAGTAACGATGGTATTGTTGAAAGACGCATGGATATGAGCCACGCCATCTGAAACTTGCTTTTTAACACGCTTACGTGCACGAACAGGTGCCTTAGCCATTATTTACTCACCCCGATTATTTCTTGATCGGTTTGCGCGGACCCTTACGGGTACGGGCATTGGTCTTGGTACGCTGACCGCGAACCGGAAGACCACGACGATGACGCAAACCACGATAGGTACCAAGGTCCATAAGACGCTTGATACTCAGGGTTACTTCACGGCGCAGATCACCTTCGACCACAAATTTAGCAACTGCGTCACGCAGCGTGTCGATCTGCTCTTCAGACAGCTCACTGATCTTAACATGTTCAGCAATACCCGCGGTTTCACAAATTTTTTGTGAACGGGTCTTACCGATACCGTAGATTGAAGTTAACGCGATCACGGTATGTTTTTGATCAGGAATGTTAATGCCTGCTATACGGGCCACTATGCACTCCTAAAAATTTAAACGGCAACACCATTCTGAAAAGCCCGTTTTCAGGATACTCAAACAATGTTGCGTTGACCTACAAAAGATTGGCTGGCTAATCTAGCCAGCTCAACCCAACTTTGCAAGAAAAAAATGCCGAATTTATCAGCCTTGGCGTTGTTTATGCTTAGGCTCGCTGCAAATTACGCGAACGACGCCATGGCGACGAACGATTTTGCAGTTACGACATAACTTCTTGACGGAAGCACGAACTTTCATTTTTACTCTCCGTAACTTCTCAAGCTGGCCGGATTAGCGGTTATAGCCTTTCAGGTTTGCTTTCTTCAATGCGGACTCATATTGACTAGACATCATCAGAGTCTGCACTTGAGCCATAAAGTCCATGATCACCACAACGACAATCAATAAAGATGTGCCCCCAAAATAGAAGGGAACTTTCATTGCGTCACGCATGAACTCCGGGATAAGGCAGATAAACGTAATGTACATCGCACCGACCAGGGTCAGACGGGTCATTACTTTATCAATATATTTAGCCGTTTGCTCTCCCGGACGAATGCCTGGTACAAATGCACCGGACTTCTTCAGGTTATCTGCTGTTTCGCGCGGGTTAAACACCAATGCCGTGTAAAAGAAACAGAAGAATATGATTGCAGACGCATAGAGTAACACATAAAGCGGTTGTCCAGGCTGTAAATACAGTGAAATCGCTGTCAGCCATCCCCAACCGGTACCGCCGCCGAACCATGATGCAATCGTGGCCGGAAACAGAATGATGCTGGAGGCGAAAATTGCCGGTATAACGCCGGCCATGTTCACCTTCAACGGCAAATGTGTGCTCTGTGCCGCATAAACACGACGCCCTTGCTGACGCTTGGCATAGTTAACGACAATACGCCGTTGGCCACGCTCGACGAAAACAACAAAAAACGTCACTGCAAATACGAGTACTACAACCAATAGCAACAGGAGGAAGTGCAGGTCGCCTTGACGAGCTTGCTCAATGGTATGGGCGATAGCCGGCGGTAAGCCCGCTACGATACCCGCGAAGATAATGATTGAAATACCGTTGCCGATACCTCGTTCAGTAATCTGTTCACCTAACCACATCAGGAACATTGTCCCCGTGACCAGGCTCACCACCGCGGTAAAGTAAAACGCAAAGCCCGGATTATACACCAGGCCCTGCATCCCCGGCATATTCGGCAAACCGGTAGCAATACCGATCGACTGGAATATACCTAATACCAACGTGCCGTAGCGGGTGTACTGGCTAATCTTGCGACGGCCAGCCTCACCCTCTTTCTTGATCTCCGCCAGCGCCGGGTGAACAACCGTCAGCAGCTGGATAATGATCGATGCCGAAATATACGGCATGATCCCCAAGGCGAAGATCGAAGCACGGCTGAGCGCACCACCAGAGAACATGTTGAACATTTCAATGATGGTGCCTCTCTGCTGTTCGAGCAATTTCGCAAGCACAGTGGCATCGATACCAGGAATCGGAATAAAAGAGCCGATACGGAAGACAATCAAGGCACCAACAACAAACAAAAGTCTGCGTTTCAGCTCGCCTAATCCGCCTTTAGCACTTTGAAAGTCTAATCCTGGTTGTTTGGCCATCTGCTACTTATTCCTCAATTGTACCGCCAGCAGCTTCGATTGCAGCACGAGCGCCTTTGGTGACACGCAGACCGCGCAGGGTTACTGCGCGATTGATTTCGCCGGAAAGCATGACTTTCGCGAATTCAATCTGGGTGCCAACAATGTTAGCGGCTTTAAGCGTGTTGAGATCGATAACCTCGCCTTCCACCTGCGCCAGCTCGGACAGGCGAACTTCCGCCGTGACCATAGCCTTGCGCGAGGTGAAGCCGAATTTGGGCAGACGACGGTATAAAGGCATCTGGCCACCTTCAAACCCACGACGTACGCCACCGCCAGAACGAGACTTCTGACCTTTGTGACCACGACCTGCGGTTTTACCGAGACCGGAACCGATACCGCGACCTACACGCCGAGGAGCGTGCTTGGAGCCCTCAGCCGGAGACAGAGTATTTAAGCGCATCTCTTACTCCTCAACTTTGACCATGTAGGAAACCAAATTGACCATACCGCGTACAGCAGGAGTATCCTCGCGCTCTACGGTGTGACCAATGCGACGCAGGCCCAAGCCAACCAAAGTTGCCTTGTGTCTCGGCAGACGACCGATGGAACTGCGCGTCTGAGTTATTTTAATCATCTGTGCCATGGTCAATTACCCCAGAATTTCTTCAACGGATTTACCACGCTTGGCAGCGACCATTTCGGGGGACTTCATGTTAGCAAGGGCATCGATAGTTGCACGAACCACGTTAATCGGGTTGGTGGAACCATAGGTCTTTGCTAATACGTTGTGGACCCCTGCGACTTCCAGGACGGCGCGCATTGCACCACCGGCGATAATACCGGTACCTTGGGAAGCCGGCATCATGAACACACGGGAACCCGTATGAGCACCTTTAACAGGATGCTGCAGGGTGCCGCTGTTCAGCGCGACATTCATCATATTGCGACGGGCTTTTTCCATCGCCTTCTGGATCGCTGCCGGAACTTCGCGTGCTTTGCCGTAGCCAAAACCTACGCGGCCGTTACCATCACCAACAACAGTCAGTGCGGTAAAACTAAAAATACGGCCACCTTTAACGGTCTTGGAAACGCGATTTACCGCGATAAGCTTTTCCTGCAGTTCGCCAGCTTGTTTCTCAGTGTGTGCCATCTTACACCTCTACCTTAGAACTGAAGGCCAGCTTCACGGGCAGCATCTGCCAGTGCCTGGACTCGACCATGATATTGGAATCCGGAACGGTCAAAAGCGACAATCTTGATGCCTTTTTCCAGAGCGCGTTCTGCAATAGTTTTACCTACAGCAGTCGCGGCATCTTTATTACCGGTACCCTTTAATTGCTCCGCGATAGCTTTTTCTACTGTAGAAGCGGCTACCAGAACTTCAGAACCATTCGGGGCAATGACCTGCGCATAAATATGGCGCGGGGTACGATGTATAACCAGGCGGGTTGCGCCCAGTTCTTGGAGCTTGCGGCGTGCGCGGGTCGCACGACGGATACGAGCTGCTTTCTTATCCATAGTGTTACCTTACTTTTTCTTAGCCTCTTTGGTACGCACGACTTCGTCGGCGTAACGGACACCCTTGCCTTTGTAAGGCTCAGGACGACGATAGGCTCGCAAATCAGCCGCAATCTGCCCAACAGCCTGCTTATCAGCGCCTTTCAGCACGATTTCAGTCTGGGTCGGGCATTCAGCGGTGATGCCTGCCGGTAAAACATGGTCGATGGGGTGTGAATAGCCAAGGGCCAAATTCACCACATTGCCTTTTACCGCGGCACGATAACCTACGCCTACCAGCTGCAGCTTCTTGGTGAAGCCTTCAGTAACACCGACAATCATTGCATGCAACAGTGCACGGGTCGTACCCGCCAGGGCCCAGCCATTCGCTTCGCCTTCACGAGGCACAAACGTCAGGTTGTTGTCCGCATAGTTAACATGAACAGCGTCGTGGATAGTACGACTCAGCTCGCCGTTTTTACCTTTGATCGAAATTTCCTGACCGTTGAGTTTTATCTCTACGCCGGCAGGAACTACGACATGTGCTTTTGCAACACGAGACATGTTTTCCTCCCGATTAAGCTACGTAGCAGATAATCTCGCCACCAAGACCAGCCTGGCGAGCCGCACGATCAGTCATGACACCTTTAGAGGTAGAAACAACAGCAATACCTAAACCGGCCATAACTTTCGGCAACGCATCTTTTTTCTTATAGATACGCAGACCAGGACGGCTGATACGCTGGATGGTTTCCACAACCGGCTTACCCTGGAAGTACTTCAGTACGATTTCCAGCGTAGGCTTGGTGTCGCCTTCGATTTTGAATTCTTCAATAAAGCCTTCTTCTTTCAGCAAATTGGCGATGGCCACTTTAAGCTTGGAGGAAGGCATGGAGACCGCTGTTTTGTTCGCGGTTTGACCGTTACGGATACGGGTCAGCATATCCGCGATCGGATCTTGCATGCTCATCTGTCTTTACTCCCGTGATTCAATTGGTGACAATTACCAGCTAGCCTTTCTCAGACCCGGGATTTCACCGCGCATGGCAGTTTCACGGACTTTGATACGGCTCAACCCGAATTTCCGCAGGAAAGCATGCGGACGACCAGTTTGGCGGCAGCGGTTACGCTGACGAGACGGGCTGGAATCACGCGGCAGAGTCTGCAGCTTGAGAACCGCATCCCAACGTTCTTCATCAGAAGAACCTACGCTTGAGATGATGGTTTTAAGTTCAGCGCGCTTTGCGAAGAATTTCTCAGCTAATTTCACGCGTTTGACTTCGCGTGCTTTCATGGATTGTTTAGCCATTAGTACCCTGCCTTACTTGCGGAATGGGAAGTTAAAGGCGGCCAACAGTGCACGACCTTCATCATCGGATTTCGCAGTAGTGGTGATGGTAATATCCAAGCCACGAACGCGATCGACTTTGTCATAATCGATTTCCGGGAAGATGATCTGCTCACGTACGCCCATGCTGTAGTTACCACGACCATCGAACGACTTGGTGGACAAGCCACGGAAGTCACGAATACGCGGTACAGCAATGGATATCAGTCGCTCAAAGAACTCCCACATGCGTTCACCACGCAGGGTTACTTTACAGCCGATCGGATAGCCCTGACGGATTTTGAAGCCCGCAACGGATCTGCGTGCCTTGGTGATAAGCGGTTTTTGACCGGAAATTGCCGCTAAATCGTTCGCAGCATTATCCAGCAGTTTTTTATCAGCAATCGCTTCACCAACACCCATGTTCAGGGTGATCTTCTCGACCCGAGGGACTTGCATGACAGAATGATAGCCGAATTCTTTCATTAACTTTTCGACTAGTTCGTCTTTGTAGTAATCATGCAGTTTCGCCATCGTACTACTCCAAGTTACTTGATTGTTTCGCCGTTAGATTTGAAGATACGGACTTTTTTTCCGTCTTCAATCTTAAAGCCTACACGGTCCGCCTTGTTGGAGGCACCGTTGAAGATAGCAAGGTTGGAAAGCTGAATTGCCGCTTCCTGTTCAACGATGCCGCCCGGCTGGTTCGTAGCCGGAACTGGTTTTTGGTGTTTCTTAACCAGATTGATACCTTCAACAATGGCCTTGCCCGTAGACAGGACATTCTTTACTTTACCGCGCTTACCTTTATCTTTGCCGGTTAGCACGATAACTTCGTCATCACGACGGATTTTCGCTGCCATGATTCGCTCCTTAAAGTACTTCTGGTGCCAGAGAAATGATTTTCATGAACTTTTCGGTACGCAGTTCACGAGTCACCGGCCCAAAAATACGCGTACCGATGGGTTGCTCACTATTGTTATTCAACAAAACACAAGCATTACCATCGAAGCGAACGACAGAACCGTCAGGGCGACGGACACCCTTCTTGGTGCGCACCACTACCGCCTTCAGGACATCACCTTTTTTGACCTTGCCACGCGGAATTGCTTCCTTGATGGTGATCTTGATGATATCGCCGACGCCTGCGTAGCGACGGTGCGAGCCACCTAGAACCTTGATACACATTACGCGACGCGCGCCGGAGTTGTCGGCCACGTTCAGCATAGTCTGTTCTTGGATCATGTTAGTGCTCCGCTAATGTCAACTACAACTTTAGGACCCATATTAGGTCGTTAAGAAAAACCCCATAATACAGGGCGCAGCATTATAACACCGCACTCAGGATATGGGTAGAAAAAATAAACGGCTCGTGCTTTGAGCCGTTTATCTTGTTTGGAGCGCGCTTACTGTATTACAGAATCGCTTTCTCTACAACGCGAACAAGTGTCCAGGACTTAGTCTTGGAGATCGGACGGCATTCGCGGATTTCCACGACGTCACCGATACCACTTTCATTGCTCTCGTCGTGTACGTGCAGCTTGGTCGTACGCTTGATGAATTTGCCGTAAATCGGGTGTTTCACAAAACGTTCGATGGCAACGACAATGGATTTCTCCATTTTGTCGCTGATCACGCGACCTTGCAGAGTACGGATATTGTCACTCATTGCGCACCCGCCTTCTCAGTCAATAACGTTTTAACGCGTGCAACATTGCGACGCACTTGCAACAACAGGTGTGTCTGTTGCAGCTGGCCACTGGCCGCCTGCATGCGCAGGTTAAACTGCTCGCGCAACAGGTTCAACAGCTCGGTGTTCAGCTCTTCAACGCTTTTTTCACGCAGCTCTTTTGCTTTCATTACATCACCGTCTTAGTTACAAAGGTGGTTTTAATCGGCAGTTTCGCTGCTGCCAGCTTGAAGGCTTCGCGGGCAACTTCTTCCGGAACGCCGTCCATTTCATACAGGACTTTGCCCGGTTGAATCAAGGCAACCCAATATTCCACGTTGCCCTTACCTTTACCCATACGCACTTCAAGCGGCTTCTCGGTGATCGGTTTGTCCGGGAATACACGGATCCAGATCTTACCTTGACGCTTAACTGCACGCGTCATTGCACGACGCGCAGCTTCGATTTGACGAGCAGTCAGACGACCACGGCCAACAGCTTTCAGACCGAAAGTACCGAAGCTAATATCCGTGCCCGCAGCCAGACCGCGGTTGCGGCCCTTATGCATTTTACGGAATTTTGTACGCTTTGGTTGTAACATCAGCGACTCTCCTTACTTGCGGCCTTTGCGCTGCTGCTTTTTAGGTTGAGCAGCCGGTTTTTCCGGTTGTTCAACGGCAGCCATACCACCCAGAATCTCACCTTTGAAGATCCACACTTTTACGCCGATGACACCATAAGTGGTGCGCGCTTCGGAGGTGTTGTAGTCGATATCCGCACGCAGCGTATGCAGCGGAACGCGACCTTCGCGGTACCATTCGGTACGTGCGATTTCAGCGCCGCCAAGACGACCACTGACTTCAACTTTAATACCCTTAGCGCCCAGACGCATGGCGTTCTGTACAGCACGCTTCATAGCACGACGGAACATAACACGACGTTCCAGCTGTGAAGATATGCTGTCAGCGACCAGCTTCGCGTCCAGTTCCGGTTTACGGATTTCGGCAATATTGATCTGCGCAGGCACGCCGGCGATATCCGCAACGACCTTACGCAGTTTTTCAACGTCTTCGCCTTTCTTGCCGATAACGATGCCCGGACGAGCGGTGTGAATAGTCACACGGATGCTCTTGGCCGGACGCTCGATAACGATGCGAGAAACGGAAGCCTTCGCCAGTTCCTTGATCAGGAATTGACGAACTTTAAAGTCGCTGTCCAGGTTGTCAGCGAATTCTTTGGTATTCGCGTACCAGGTAGAGTTCCAAGGTTTGACAATACCCAGGCGAATACCATTAGGATGTACTTTCTGACCCATTGCTAGTCTCCAGAGTCTCAGCGATCGGACACAACCACAGTGATGTGGCTGGTGCGCTTCAAGATGCGATCCGCCCGACCTTTTGCACGAGGCATAATGCGCTTCATGCTTGGGCCGGCGTCGACGAATATTTTCGCGACTTTCAGATCATCGATATCTGCGCCATCGTTGTGTTCAGCGTTAGCAATGGCAGACTCCAGTACTTTTTTAACCAGACCAGCAGCTTTCTTGTTGGTGTAGGTCAAAACTTCCAGAGCTTGCGACACTTTCTTACCGCGGATAAGGTCAGCCACCAGGCGTACCTTTTGAGCAGAAGAACGAGCGTGGCGATGTTGAGCGATAGTTTCCATCTCTTCCTCCTACCTTAGCGTTTTTTAGCCTTACGGTCGGCCGCATGGCCGCGATAAGTACGCGTCGGCGCGAATTCACCCAGTTTGTGACCGACCATTTCGTCGGAAACAAATACCGGTACGTGCTGACGACCATTATGGACAGCGATGGTCAAACCGATCATTGTTGGAAAGATCGTTGAACGACGGGACCAAGTGCGTATAGGCTTCTTGTCACCGCTTTCCACCGCTTTCTCTACCTTCTTCAGCAAGTGCAGGTCTATGAATGGACCTTTCTTGAGAGAACGTGGCATGGTTTATCCTCTAATTATTTTTTACTACGGCGACGTACGATGAACTTATCGGTACGCTTATTACTACGGGTCTTCTTACCTTTGGTCTGCAGGCCCCACGGACTGACCGGGTGCTTACCAAAGTTACGACCTTCACCACCACCATGCGGGTGATCCACCGGGTTCATCGCCGTACCGCGGACGGTCGGACGAATACCACGCCAGCGGCTTGCACCGGCTTTGCCCAGTACACGCAGCATGTGTTCGGCGTTACCGACTTCACCCATGGTTGCGCGGCATTCAGACTGCACTTTACGCATTTCGCCGGAGCGAAGACGCAGAGTGACATAAGCGCCGTCACGGGCAACAATCTGAACGTAAGCACCGGCGGAACGCGCCAGCTGACCGCCTTTACCCGGTTTCATTTCCACGTTATGCACGGTGGAACCAACCGGAATATTGCGCATCGGCAGGGTGTTGCCGGCCTTGATGGCGGCGTCGACGCCAGACTGAATCTGGTCACCTGCTTTCAGGCCTTTCGGCGCCAGTACGTAACGACGTTCGCCGTCTTTGTACAGCACTAAAGCGATGTTGGCAGAACGGTTCGGATCATATTCCAGGCGCTCTACGATTGCCGGGATACCGTCTTTGTCGCGTTTAAAATCGACAACACGGTATTGTTGTTTATGACCACCACCGATATGGCGCGTAGTGATACGGCCATTGTTGTTACGTCCACCGGATTTAGTGAGTTTTTCCAGCAACGGGCCATAAGGCTTGCCCTTGTGCAGCTCAGGGTTGACCACTTTAACTACGTGGCGACGACCCGGAGATGTCGGTTTACATTTAACAATTGCCATTGTTCTTCTCCTCCGACTTACTCTGCGCCGCCGATGAAGTCCATGTTCTGGCCTTCCTTCAGGGTGACGTAAGCTTTTTTCCAGTCGCTACGACGACCGATACGCTGTCCATGACGCTTCGTTTTCCCTTTAACGATCAGGGTGCGAACGTCATTGACTTCGACTTCAAACAGTTTATGCACAGCGGCTTTAATTTCTGCTTTGGTCGCGTCTTTAGCTACTTTGAGTACGATGGTGTTATGCTTTTCCATCGCTGCAGACGCTTTTTCAGAAACGTGCGGCGCGCGCAAAACTTTCAGCAAACGTTCTTCACGAATCATGCCAGCATCTCCTCAACTTGCTTCACAGCGTCAGCCGTCATGACGACTTTGTCGAAGGCGATCAGGCTAACCGGGTCAATACCTGCGACATCGCGAACGTCTACTTTGTAGAGGTTGCGCGCGGCCAGGAACAGGTTTTCATCCAGTTCGCTCGTAATGATCAGCACATCTGCAAGCGACATGTCTTTCAGTTTCTGTACCAGCAGCTTGGTTTTAGGCGCTTCGACAGAAAAAGACTCAACGACGATCAGACGTTCTTGACGTACCAGCTCGGACAGGATGCTTTTCAGCGCCCCACGGTACATCTTCTTATTTACCTTCTGGCTGTGATCCTGCGGCTTGGCGGCAAATGTTACGCCACCTGAACGCCAGATTGGGCTCTTCACCGTACCTGAACGCGCGCGACCGGTACCCTTCTGACGCCATGGTTTCTTACCGGAACCAGTAACTTCAGCACGGGTCTTCTGAGCGCGAGTACCTTGACGGGCACCTGCTGCATAAGCAACAACAACCTGGTGTACCAGCGCTTCGTTGAAGTCACGCCCGAAGGTAGTTTCGGAAACAGTCAGCGCGCTTTGCGCGTCTTTCAATACCAATTCCATTCCTATCTCCTCGACGTTACGCCTTGACAGCCGGTTTAACGATCAGGTCGCCGCCGGTTGCTCCCGGGACAGCGCCTTTGACCAGCAGCAGGTTGCGCTCAACGTCAACACGTACTACGTCCAGGCTTAGAACGGTTACACGCTCGTTACCCATCTGGCCTGCCATTTTCTTGCCCTTGAATACCTTACCCGGAGTCTGGTTCTGACCGATTGAACCATGACCACGGTGGGACAAGGAGTTACCATGGGTAGCATCCTGGGTACGGAAGTTCCAGCGCTTTACAGTGCCTGCAAATCCTTTACCTTTGGACGTACCGGTAACGTCAACTTTTTTCACATCGGCGAACAGTTCGACGCTGATGCTTTGACCCGCAGTGATTTCTGCAACGTCTTCGACGCGGAATTCCCACAGGCCACGGCCGGCTTCAACGCCTGCCTTAGCGAAGTGACCGGCTTCAGGCTTAGTCACACGATTGGCTTTTTTGGTGCCGGTGGTGACCTGAATAGCGCGGTAACCGTCGTTGTCCAGGTCTTTAACCTGAGTTACGCGGTTGGCTTCGATTTCAATAACGGTTACTGGGATGGAAACGCCATCTTCAGTGAAGATGCGAGTCATGCCCACTTTACGACCGACTAAACCCTTCATTGTTTCAACCTCTCAATCGTTTGGTGACCTGATTAACCCAGGCTGATCTGCACATCAACACCAGCAGCCAGATCCAGACGCATCAGAGCATCAACGGTTTTTTCGGTTGGCTCAACGATGTCAACCAGACGCTTATGAGTGCGAATCTCATACTGATCGCGCGCATCTTTATTGACGTGCGGAGAAATCAGAACGGTAAAGCGCTCTTTGCGGGTCGGCAGCGGGATCGGACCCCGTACCTGAGCACCGGTACGTTTGGCAGTCTCGACTATTTCCGCGGTTGATTGATCGATCAAACGATGATCAAACGCTTTCAAACGGATACGGATTCTTTGGTTCTGCATGAGACCAGAGCTCCAATTATTTATAAACGTAGAAAATTACTCCTCGCACCCATTTCGATTGATGGGGGAGTGTAATCATTCAGTATTATCCCCATATCGGGGATGTTGTGTGCTGGCTTACCGCCTTCGCGGCCAGCGCGGACTCATTGAGTCGGCTTGTTTCTTATGTCTATGAGACAAGCCCGCGCATTATACGTTAATTTGCTCATGAAGCAAGCGACGATACGGTAAAAAACGCCGGAAACCGGCGCTCATTCCATTTCCGCAGGGGCAGAATGGGCGGCGGCGCCGATTTCAGGCAGGCTTATGCCAGCTGGGATGCCGGGATAAGGGAAGGAAGGTGCGCGTGATAACGGTATTGTCGGTTTTCTGCCTGCTCTTGTATGGCGTCATCATGGGCCATCTCGCCCGGCGCATTCTCGGATGGGCCCGCGCGCTGCCAGGCGCCACGGCGGCGCGGCGCGGGCCACTGCCGGGCGGCGGTTGCGCCGGCGGGGGACGGTTGGCGTATGGCCGGCTTACGGCGATCTCCGGCCAGCGGGCTTCCGCGGCGCCTGGGGCCCGCCGCGCCGCGTGGACAATGCTGTCCCGCCAGATGTGGAAACGGCGCTGCGAGGCAAGCTGCGCGCTGGCGTTCCTGGCGGCGTTCGCCGCCCTGCCGGCGGAACGCCTGGTGAGCGGCCTGGTGTTCAGCTGGTTTTTATTAACGCTGAGCTGGATTGACTATCATACCCTGCTGCTGCCCGACCGGCTTACCCTGCCCTTCCTGCTGTGCGGACTGCTAAGCCCGCTTGGCGAGCCGCAATCGCTCTATGTCGGCCTGCTGGGCGCGCTGTGCGGCGGCGGCGGCCTGTGGCTGCTGAACGGGGTGTTTTACCGGGTGAGAGGCTACGCGGGGCTGGGCGGCGGCGATATCAAGCTGCTGAGCGGGCTGGGGGCCTGGCTGGGATGGCAAGCGTTGCCGCTGTTATGCGCGAGCGCGGCGCTGACCGGGATAGCGTGGTGGCTGCGGCGCCGGACGGCGGATAAAGACATTCCCTTTGGTCCCTGCCTGGCGCTGGCAGGCTGGTGGATATACATCGGCCCTTAGCGCCACTGCCCGGCCGCACATGACAATGCGGCCAGGTTACGCCGGAAACGCGGCAGCCAGGAGCCGATGCGTATCGGTCATAACCGTCGCATCATGCGCAGGCGTTGCTTTATCATTATTTAGCGGGGAACAGCCTGACGCCTATTGCGCCGCATCTTTTAACTGGGACTGGAGATAGTTCTGCAGGCCGACCAGTTTGATTAAATCCAGTTCGGTTTCCAGGAAATCGATATGGTGCTCTTCGTCCGCCAATATCTCGATCAGCAGATCGCGGGTGACATAATCCCGGACGCTGTCGGCATAAGAGATGCCTTCGCGCAGATCCTGCGCGCCCTGCAGTTCCAGGTTCAAATCCGAACGCAGCATTTCCTCGACATTTTGCCCGATGTTAAGCGTGCCCAGATCCTGCAGGTTAGGCAGTCCCTCCAGGAAAAGAATACGCTCGATATAACGATCGGCGTGCTTCATTTCATCGATGGATTCGTGGTATTCAATGTCGTTCAGACGCATCAGCCCCCAGTTCTTAAACATACGGGCGTGCAGGAAGTACTGATTGATGGCTACCAGCTCGTTGCCAAGCAGGGTATTGAGATGGGTGATAATTTGGTCATCGCCTTTCATAATTCACTCCTCCGTTGCGGTAATGTACAGAATATAACCGCGTCAGAGTAAATCAAGGTAATAACCCTACTAATTATGCAATTTTTTCAAACGGCACTAACTGCTGTAATTCGTCTTCCATAACCAACCGGGCCTTGCATGCGCATTTACCGCATTTATTCGCCACCGGCACGACACTTTTAAGTTCTTGAAACGTCTTCGGTTGGTAGTTTCTTACCGCCTTGCGTATGGCAGTATCGCTTACCGCATTACACAAACAAACGTACATTTTTCATACTCATTAAAATCAAATTAGGCATAATTTAAATGAGAACGAGTGTCATTTCAATAGCAGAACTATTTTTGTTTTGTAAATATCCGTCGCCGGTAAATAACCGCTTCTTTTTGCAGCAAATAAAAAAAGGGCGCCAAGGCGCCCTTTTTTGCATAAAACGGAAATGTCTTACGCGATAACCTTGGCAACCACGCCGGCGCCAACGGTACGGCCGCCTTCGCGAATAGCGAAACGCAGGCCGTCGTCCATGGCGATCGGGGCAATCAGGTTAACAACCATTTTGATGTTGTCGCCAGGCATAACCATTTCCACGCCTTCCGGCAGTTCGATGGTACCGGTCACGTCAGTGGTACGGAAGTAGAACTGAGGACGGTAGCCTTTGAAGAACGGCGTATGACGGCCGCCTTCATCCTTGGACAGGATGTAGACTTCGGATTCGAACTGGGTATGCGGGTGGATTGAACCCGGTTTAGCCAGTACCTGGCCGCGTTCCACGTCGTCACGCTTGGTGCCGCGCAGCAGGACGCCGACGTTTTCACCGGCACGGCCTTCGTCCAGCAGTTTACGGAACATTTCAACGCCGGTACAAGTGGTCTTGATGGTGGCTTTGATGCCGACGATTTCAACTTCTTCGCCCACTTTAACGATGCCGCGTTCCACACGACCGGTTACCACGGTGCCGCGGCCGGAGATGGAGAATACGTCTTCGATAGGCAGCAGGAACGGCTTGTCAATCGCACGTACCGGTTCCGGGATGTAGGTATCCAGGGCTTCGGCCAGTTCGATGATTTTAGAGGTCCAGGCTTCGTCGCCTTCCAGTGCTTTCAGCGCGGAACCACGGATTACCGGGGTGTCGTCGCCTGGGAAGTCGTACTGGGACAGCAGTTCGCGCACTTCCATTTCAACCAGTTCCAGCAGTTCTTCGTCATCGACCATGTCGCATTTGTTCATGAAGACGATGATGTAAGGAACGCCTACCTGGCGAGCCAGCAGGATGTGTTCGCGGGTCTGCGGCATCGGGCCGTCGGTTGCGGCAACCACCAGGATTGCGCCATCCATCTGGGCGGCGCCGGTGATCATGTTTTTCACATAGTCGGCGTGTCCCGGGCAGTCTACGTGCGCGTAGTGGCGGGCCGGGGTATCGTATTCAACGTGGGACGTGTTGATGGTGATACCACGGGCTTTTTCTTCCGGTGCGTTGTCGATCTGATCGAAGGCACGGGCGCTGCCGCCGTAAGCTTTGGCCAGCACGGTGGTGATGGCGGCGGTCAGGGTGGTTTTACCATGGTCGACGTGACCGATGGTGCCGACGTTAACGTGCGGTTTTGTACGTTGGAACTTTTCTTTAGACACGGCTATATTCCTTACTCTTATGCTCTCCCCCATTGGAGAGAGCACGGGATATTAATTGTAGACCCTAAAGCTTATTTACCGGCTTTACGGGCTTCGATAATGGCCTGAGCAACATTGTTCGGTGCTTCATTGTACTTCAGGAACTCCATGGAGTAAGAAGCACGGCCCTGAGTCTGTGAACGCAGATCTGTAGCATATCCAAACATTTCAGACAAGGGGACCTGCGCACGAACGGTCTTGCCGGTCGCAGTATCTTCCATGCCGTCGATCATGCCGCGACGACGGTTCAAGTCACCGATAACGTCACCCATGTAGTCTTCCGGCGTTTCAACTTCAACTTTCATGATAGGTTCCAGCAGAACTGGTTTCGCTTTCATGAAGCCTTCTTTAAACGCCATGGAACCGGCAATTTTAAACGCCATTTCCGAGGAGTCGACTTCGTGGTATGAACCATCGAAGGCCGCAACACGGACGTCCACAATCGGATATCCGGCCAGAACGCCGTTTTTCAGCTGTTCCTGGACGCCTTTATCCACCGCGGGCACGTATTCTTTTGGAACCACGCCGCCGACGATTTCATTAAGGAATTCGTAGCCTTTACCACCTGGTTCCATCGGTTCGATACGCAACCAGATGTGACCGAACTGACCGCGACCACCGGACTGACGAACAAACTTGCCTTCTTGCTCAACAGTATTGCGGATGGTTTCGCGGTACGCTACCTGCGGTTTACCGACGTTAGCTTCAACGTTGAACTCGCGACGCATACGATCGACGAGTATTTCGAGATGCAGCTCGCCCATACCTGCGATGATGGTCTGACCGGACTCTTCATCGGTCCAGACGCGGAAAGACGGATCTTCCTGCGCCAGACGGCCCAGGGCCAGACCCATTTTTTCCTGGTCGGCCTTGGTTTTCGGTTCTACAGCCACAGAGATAACCGGTTCCGGGAACTCCATGCGTTCCAGGATGATCGGCTTGCTCTGATCGCACAGCGTATCGCCGGTGGTCACATCTTTCAAGCCAATCGCAGCGGCGATATCGCCGGCGCGGACTTCCTTGATTTCTTCACGTTTGTTGGCGTGCATCTGCACGATACGGCCAAAACGCTCACGTTTGTCTTTAACGGAGTTCAGCACGGTATCGCCGGAGTTAACCACACCGGAATAAACGCGGAAGAAGGTCAGGTTGCCCACGAACGGGTCGGTGGCGATTTTAAACGCCAGCGCCGAAAAGGGTTCGTCATCGCTTGAATGGCGTTCGGCATGGGTCTCGCCGTCTTCCAGCACGCCGTTGATGGCCTGAACGTCGGTCGGTGCCGGCAGGTATTCGATTACCGCATCCAGCATCGCCTGTACGCCTTTGTTCTTAAACGCAGAACCGCAGGTAACCAGGATGATTTCGTTGTTCAGCACGCGTTGACGCAGACCCATCTTGATTTCTGCTTCGGTCAGTTCTTCGCCGCCGAGGTATTTATCCATCAGCTCGTCATTGGCTTCAGCCGCGGATTCAACCATATGTTGATGCCACTTCTGCGCCAGTTCCTGCAGTTCAGCCGGGATCTCTTCGTATTCGAAGCTGATGCCCTGATCGGCCTCACTCCAGTTGATGGCTTTCATCTTCACCAGATCGACAACACCGGTGAATTTTTCTTCGGCGCCGATGGCCAGCTGGATCGGAACCGGGTTAGCGGCCAGACGGGTTTTCAGCTGTTCAACAACGCGCAGGTAGTTCGCGCCCATACGGTCCATTTTATTCACGAACGCGATACGCGGAACTTTATATTTGTTGGCCTGGCGCCACACGGTTTCGGACTGAGGTTGCACACCGCCTACCGCACAGTAAACCATGACCGCGCCATCAAGCACACGCATGGAACGTTCTACTTCGATGGTGAAGTCAACGTGTCCCGGGGTGTCGATGATGTTGATGCGATGGGCATCAAACTGTTTAGCCATACCGGACCAGAAACAGGTGGTCGCCGCGGACGTAATGGTAATTCCGCGCTCTTGTTCCTGTTCCATCCAGTCCATGGTGGCGGCGCCATCGTGGACTTCACCGATTTTATGGTTTACACCGGTATAGAACAGAATACGTTCAGTGGTGGTGGTTTTACCGGCGTCGATGTGCGCACTGATACCGATATTACGATAACGCACAATTGGTGTTATACGAGCCATTTGTATCCTCGATTACTGGGGCGTTCTATTCGAGCTAACCCAGGCAGGGCGAGCTGTCCGCACGCCCACCTGGTTAGCATGACTACAGCGGCATAATTACCAGCGGTAGTGGGCGAACGCCTTGTTGGCATCTGCCATACGGTGAACGTCTTCACGTTTCTTAACAGCAGTGCCTTTATTTTCTGCTGCATCGGAAAGTTCGTTCGCCAGGCGCAGGGCCATAGATTTATCACCGCGTTTACGAGCAGCTTCAACGATCCAACGCATTGCCAGGGCATTACGACGGACCGGACGAACTTCTACTGGCACCTGATAAGTAGAACCACCAACGCGACGGGACTTGACTTCGACAGTCGGGCGCACGTTGTCCAGAGCTACTTCGAAAGCTTCCAGATGTCCTTTACCGGAACGCTGAGCCAGGGTCTCCAGCGCGGTATAGACAATTGCTTCGGCAGTAGATTTTTTACCATCTACCATCAGGATATTGACAAATTTTGCCAACAGCTCGGATCCGAACTTAGGATCCGGCAGGATTTTACGTTGACCAATGACGCGACGACGTGGCATGGGATAACTCCGTTGTTAATTCAGGATTGTCCAAAACTCAATGAGTTCTTTGACATTAATAATAAAATGTTTGGCCTTACTTAACGGAGAACCATTAAGACTTGGGCTTCTTCACGCCGTATTTGGAGCGGCCCTGCTTACGGTCTTTAACGCCTGAGCAGTCGAGCGCACCGCGAACGGTGTGGTAACGCACACCGGGAAGGTCTTTTACACGACCGCCACGGATCAGGATCACGGAGTGTTCCTGCAGGTTATGGCCTTCACCGCCGATATAGGAAGTGACTTCAAAACCGTTAGTCAGACGAACACGGCATACTTTACGCAGCGCGGAGTTCGGTTTTTTCGGGGTGGTGGTATATACGCGGGTACATACGCCACGTTTTTGCGGGCATGCTTCCAGCGCCGGAACGTTGCTTTTAGCAACCTTCATGGTGCGTGGCTTGCGTACCAGCTGGTTAATTGTTGCCATTCGATAAAACTCCTGGTTTTTGCTTCGTAAACACGTAATAAATCGCCTCGTTAAGCCGCAAGGCAAAGAACGAGGACGCAGAATTTTATGGCCGACGGGTGAGGGTGTCAAGAAATATACAATATACCCGCTATCTTTCGCGCTGCGGATGCATCGGCTGCGTTCGTTTATCCCCCTCCCTTATCGCTGTACGCTGATCGCAATGCGTTCCCTTGACCGCCTTGCCGCAAGGCGCAATTCAGAGGGTAGCGCCCTGCTTACCATGCCATTTGTTGCGATTGTTTTACCGTCAGCGCGACAAACCCAGTATAGCTTATCAGGGTGATTTTGTCCGAAAAATGAGCAAGCAGGCCGCGGGCGGCAACGTCGGCGTCAAGGGCATACAACCCGAGCGGCGAGGCGATAAGCCGCTCCAGCGCGGCGGTTCCCGCCAGCCCGGCTATCACGCCGTCCTGTATCAGCAGCAGATCGTCGCCCCTGCGGGCGGTAAGCAGCAGCGCCGGCAGGTCGCGGGCGTAAGGGGAGCGGCTAAGGGTATAAAGCATGGCGTTTTCCCGGCTCAGAAGGTCAAGACAGTATCAAAAGCGGACAAGCGCTCGCGCCAGCGCGCGGCGGGCAACACCTCGGCGTCGAGCACCCAGCCCGTGGCACCGGCCAGCCCGCGCTCCGCCAGGGACTCCGCGCAGAGGTAAAAACGCGTGATATCGTAAATCGGCAATACGCCGAAGGTGGGGATGAAATTGCGCGCCAGGATTTCCGCCGGCCGCTGCTGCGGCAATAGCAACAGGACGCCATCGCCAATAAAAAACACGCCGATCTCATCGGTTAGCGCCGATGCGGCCAGCAGCGCATCCAGTCCTTCCCGTCCAGACGCGTCGCCGTGGGGGCCATGGGTAAAAACAAAGGCAAGGCGTTTCATCAGGGCACCTTAAAACTGGATAAACCGATCGCACTCAAGCACGGCCTGCGCCAGCGTGCCCAGGCCGCTCAGGGTAAAACCCGGCTGCAGGTTGCCCTGCTCCGGTGCCGGCGGCGCATCCTGCGCCCCGTCCGTCACGCCCCGGCGCAACGCCGCGGAGACACATACATCCAACGGCACCTGATGCTCCAGGCCAAGCTGCTGCCAGGCGCGCACGATATCCACCTCGTCGCCGGCCGGGGACGTATGGCGATTGGCGTTATAGACGCCGTCCTGATAAAAAAAAATGCTGTTGATCCGGTGGCCTGCGGCCAGCAAGGCCCGTGCAAACTGCAGGGCGCTGCTGGACTGCTGCGTGCCGTAGGCCGGCCCGCCGACCATCAGGCAGTAACGCAGGCTCACCGATCCAATCCCAGGAAATCACCGCTTTTAAACTGGCGGATATACAAATAGACCGTATGTTTGGAAATATTCAGCCGATCCGCCACCTGGTTGATGGCGTCCTTGATATCGAAAATGCCCTTTTCATACAGGTTAAGCACAATCTGGCGGTTCTTGGCGTTGTTGGACACGCCGCGATCGGCATTGACTTCCTCGATGGTGAACTCAAGGGTTTGCGCCACCAGGTCGTCCACCGAAGACGCGAAATTGACCGAGGTGGCGTTTTCCTGGGCTTCCGGCGGGACAAAGGTTTGCATGATTTGGGAAAAGGGCACGTCAAGATTCATATTGATGCACAGCAGGCCGATGACCCGTTGTTCGCGGTTGCGAATGGCGATGGTGACGGATTTCATCAGCACGCCGCTTTTGGCCCGGGTAAAGTAGGCTTTCGACACGCTGCTGTCCTCGCCCGCCATGTCATGCAGCATGCGCAGGGCCAGGTCGGAAATGGGCGAGCCGATTTTGCGTCCGGTGTGTTCGCCGTTGGCGATGCGCACGGCGGAGCTTTTCAAATCTTCCAGGGAATGCAGCACGATTTCGCAGTGTTCGCCGATAAGCATCGCCAGTCCATCCACCACGGCTTCGTAGGATGCCAGTATTTCATGATCAACCGGGCTGAATGGCCGTTCGTCCAAAACATCCAGTTCGTTGAATTCTGGGGTCGGAAGAGAAGTAGACATATGCAGACACCACCCGTTAAAGCGAGCCTGTCCGCATCCCTGGACAAACTCGGCTGTCAGTTGTATTTACCGGTCGCTAGTCTAGCAAATGATTTAAAACGCTGTCCTTGTGTTTGGACAGATTTTTACAACTTATTGGCCGACAAAGGCGCTATAACGCGCTTTTTTTGGGTTGGCATGCCCGGTTTCCGGCGGGAGAATGTGAATAAAAAAGGGCGGTGGCTGTTGAAACAGACACCGCCCTTCACCACCGACGACGCGTTTTATGCGCCGGCAGTGTGGTTATTTAGTGGTTTCAGCCGCGCCGGCCGGTGCTTCAGCCGCCGGCTTTTCGCCTTCGGCAGCCTTAGCCGCCGGTTTAATATCCAGCAGTTCCACGTCGAAAATCAGGGTGGAGTTGGCTGGGATTCCCGGGACGCCGGTTTTGCCATACGCCTGTTCCGGCGGAATCACCAACTCGATCTTGCCGCCTTTGTGGATCTCTTTCAGGCCTTCGGTCCAGCCGGGGATGACGCCGTCAAGACGGAATGACAGAGGTTCGCCGCGTTTGTAGGAGTTGTCGAATTCCGTACCGTCGGCCAGCGTACCCTTGTAGTTGACCACCACGGTATCGCTATTGGTCGGCGCTTTGCCGGTACCCGGTTTTTCAACTTTGTACAGAACACCGCTGGCCGTTTTCTTCACGCCTTTTTGCTTGGCGTAGTCGGCGCGGAATTTATCGCCTTTTTCGGCGTTGTCCTTGGCTTCCTGCTCCATTTTGGCCTGGGCGGCTTCTTTCACGCGCGCCTCGAAGCTCTGGAGAGTAGCCTCGATTTCTTCGTCAGTCAGCTTGCTCTTGTTGCCAAAAGCGTCCTGAACACCGGCGATCAGCTGATCTTTATCCAGCTTGATGCCTAACTTTTCCTGTTCCTTCAGGGAGTTGTCCATGTACCGACCCAATGAGGCGCCTAACGCGTAAGCAGCCTGTTCCTCGCTGCTTTTGAATTTGTCCGAGGTGGCGTTGGCCGGAGCAGTTGCCGGAGCGGTCGCTGTGGTGCCAGCCGCGGCGGGGGCATCAGCCGCTGCGGTGCTATCCGCGGCCATTACCTGGGCAGCATTGAGGGCTAGCGCCATGGTGGTAGCCAACAGCGTGACTTTAAACAGTGATTTCATCCATATCTCCATAGCCTGGGCTATCTTGTCCCAAGGTCGATAACTAAGTTAAGCCGATACTATAGCCGTGAGCGTAAACACAACACAATCGCTATCCCGATGAATTGAGTCTTTCTAAGACTTTTTTTACGTCAAGAAGTTTCTTTTTTAGCGGCGCCATTGAAGCCTGGTTCGGTGACGCGGGCATATAATAGGCTTTCGGCGGGCATTTATCGTCATTTACCGATAGAATAACACCTGGTTGTTGTCGCAGCTTAATCCGGGTATGAGGTCGGGCCGACGCGATCGCCCCTATTCCATGATAAACGGTATTGAGAGGAGGAGACACTATGGAGTTATCCCAATTGGAACAACGTCTTGATTTGCTGGAAGGCCGGCTTGCGTTCCAGGAAGTCACGATAGATGAACTGAATCAGACCGTCGTCGCGCATCAACGGGATATCGGCAGGCTGCAGGAGCAACTGCGCTTATTGTCGGAGAAACTGCGCACGCAGCAAACCTCGATTATCGCGTCTCAATCGGAAGAGACGCCGCCGCCGCACTATTAATTTTAATTAATTCGTTGAATAACCCATAAAACGGGGCGGAAAAACCCGCCCCATCGGCTATCGGGGTCCGAGCGAACCGGGTTTAGTGGCAACCGCAGCCGCCATTGCCGCCGCATCCGCCGCCTTTGTGCTCGTGGTCATGGCCGTGGCCGCCGCAGCAGTCGCCGCCGTGATCGTGGTCATGGCCTTCATGCTCGTGATCGTGTTCGCCGTGAACATGGCCGTGGGCCAGTTCTTCCGCCGTCGCTTCGCGAATAGCCAGCACCTCGACGTGGAAGTTCAAATCCTGGCCGGCCAGCATGTGGTTGCCGTCCACCACCACATGGTCGCCGTCGACTTCGGTAATTTCAACCGGCACCGGGCCTTGATCGGTCTCGGCCAGGAAACGCATGCCGACCTCAAGTTCCTCGACGCCCATGAACACCTCTTTCGGGACGCGCTGCACCAGGTTGTCGTCGTAATGACCGTAGGCATCGTCGGCAACGATATGCACATCAAAGCTATCGCCCTCATCGTGGCCGTCCAGGGCATTTTCCAGGCCCGAGATCAAAGAACCATGCCCATGGAGATAGTCCAACGGCGCACTCACCGGAGACTCATCGACCAACACGCCATCTTCTGTCCGTACCTGGTAAGCCAGGCTGACCACCAGGTCTTTTGCTACTTTCATGATATCTCCTACCGTTGGAAACTGAATTGGCGCAGATTCTAACGAAAATTTACGCGCATGTATCCTTCAGCTTAAAAAAATTGAGGGTATAAGGCTACTCCGGATCAAAAATACCGATAATGCGATCCTTTGCCGGCGTTTTATCCGCAGCCGCCGGGTCGGTTTGGCGCTGAGTAAAACCGCACTTTACACAAATGACGTTATCCGTCCCCTGGTCCTGCCAGACCGCCAGGGTATCCTTCGCCTGGCACTCGGGGCATACCGCGCCGGCAATAAAACGTTTACGCTTTGCCGTCATGGTGTTTATCTCCCTGCGGATGGTTATCTTCCCAGCCGTCAAGCTGACGACGTTCATGCTGCATTTCGCGCTGGAAGATATCCTCCAGCTCGCGCCGGGCCTCCTTGACGCGGGATATTTGCGCCACATCCCCCTGCAGCTGCGGCATCAGCTCCCGCAGCATGCGGGTATCGATGCGGCGGAAATGCTGCTGGGCGCGATAGGCCTGGTGGGGATGCATCCCCAGTTCCAACAACGCCTTGCGGCCCAGATCCAGCGCGCTGGAAAAAGTTTCCCGCGAAAACTGATTCACCCCGGCCAGCAGCAGCTCATGGGCCTCGACGCGGCCCCGCGCCCGCGCCAGTATCTTCAGGTGCGGGAAATGCTGCTGGCACAGGTGCACGATGGTCATGTTGTCTTCCGGCGTATTGGCGGCGACCACGATGGCTTTTGCTTTCTCCGCCCCGGCGGCGCGCAGCAACTCAAGCTCGGTGGCATCGCCGTAATACACCTTATAACCATAGCTGCGCATCAGGCTTACCGCACTGATATCGCGCTCAAGTACCGTAATCCGCATCTTATTGGCCATCAGCAGGCGGCCTATCACCTGGCCGAAACGGCCGAAACCCACGATGATCACCTGCGGCTCGTCATCGTCGACGAAGGGTTTTTCACCCTCCTCGTCCTGGGCATTGTAACGTCGGACCAGGATAAGATCGATGAGTTGCATTAATAAGGGGGTGGTAATCATCGACAGCGTCACGGTGACCAGCAGCAGGGCCAGTTGATCGGGCGAGAGGATTTTTTGCGCGCCGGCGGCGGAAAACAGGACAAAGGCGAATTCCCCGCCCTGGCTTAGCACGCCGGCGAACTGTAGCCGCACCGAGCTGCGCAGACCGGATATCCGCGCCAGGATATACAATACCGTCCCTTTGACCAGCACCAGGACCGCCAGGCCGGCCACCACGGTCAGCAAGTGGACATATAAAATGCCCAGGTTGAGCGCCATGCCCACCGAGATGAAAAACAGGCCGAGCAGTAATCCCTTGAACGGCTCGATGGCGATCTCCAGCTCATGGCGGTATTCACTCTCCGCCAGCAGCACGCCGGCGATAAAGGTGCCCAGCGCCATGGATAATCCGAGCATATCCATAAACAGCGCCGCGCCCAGCACCACCATGAGCGAGGCGGCGGTAAATACCTCGCGCACATTAGCCATGGCGACATAACGGAACAGCGGCCGCAGCAGGTAGCGCCCGCCCACCAGCATGATAAAAAACGCCGCCACCTTCATGCCGATTTTCATCCAATCGCTCGGTTCGCTGCCGCCGCCGGCCAGGATGGGGATGAGGGATAACGTGGGGATTACCGCCATATCCTGAAATAGCAAGACGGAAAAGCCGAGCTGGCCGCCTTCATTGCGGTTCATGCCTTTGTCGCGCATCAGTTGCAGCGCGATGGCGGTGGACGACATGGCCAGGCCGATGCCGCCAATCAGCGCCGATTGCCAGGTGGCATGGGTCAGGTAAAGAGCCCCGCCCAGCAGCAACGCGGTAAAGAAAAGCTGCGCGGCGCCGACGCCGAAGATCGATCGCCTCAGTTCCCATAGCTTCGACGGATTCAGCTCCAGGCCGATGATAAACATCAGGAACACCACCCCAAGTTCGGAGAAGTGCAGGATTTCGTCCACATCGCGGATAAAACCCAGCCCCCAGGGGCCGATGGCGATACCCGCCGCAAGGTAGCCGATCACCGCGCCGATGCCCAAGCGCTGGGCAATGGGCACCGCAACGACGGCGGCGAATAAAAACAGCACCACGGCGGTCAAAAACGACGGACTGCTATCCAATGCGTTGTCCCCTTTCGTTAAGCGGCTCTTTCAGCCATTGGGCGTATTCGCCGGCATGGCGCGCCAATACGACGGGATCCAGCCTTCTGGCCCAATAGATCACCTGCGGGCGCACCCAATGCATGCGACACATGGTGGCGGTCAATTCGAACGGACGTAGAATATCCTCCATGCCGTAGCGACTGTAGCCGCGGTTAAGATAAGCGCCCTCCGGTTCGCCGGTGGTGATAACCGTTCGCCAGTATTTCCCGGCCAGGGCGTCGCCGCCGATGCCGCTGGCAAATCCGCGCGCCAGCACCCGGTCGAGCCACTCTTTCAATAATGCCGGGCAACTGTAAGTATAAAGCGGGTGCTGGAACACAATGACCTGATGTTCACGCAATAATTGCTGTTCGTGGTGAATATCAATAAAAAAATCCGGATAAAAGGCGTAAAGATCATGTACGGTGACATGCTCGAGCGACGATGCCGCCTGCAGCAAAATCCGGTTGGCAACCGAATCCTGTGATTCCGGATGGGCATACAACAACAAAACTTTGGGTGGCTGCGCGATCAATTCCCCTCCAAAGCGTCGTCAGGGCGCGGCTTTTCCGCTACCATGCTTCGCAAAGTTGAAACCAGGACACGTTATCCTGGATAGCATTCAATAATGTTAATTTAACATACTCTCAAACTATGGCGCTTTATGATTGTCTTCTCCTCACTGCAAATTCGCCGCGGTACCAACGTACTGCTGGATAACGCCACCGCCACGGTGAATCCCGGGCAAAAGGTCGGACTCGTCGGCAAGAACGGCTGCGGCAAATCAACATTATTGGCATTGCTGAAGCATGAACTCGGCTGCGACGCCGGCAGCGTGACCTTCCCCGCCAACTGGTCGATGGCCTGGGTTAACCAGGAGACGCCGGCCCTTGACGTGCCGGCGCTGGAGTATGTTATCGACGGCGATCGCGAGTATCGCCAGCTGGAAGCCGACCTCCAGCTCGCCAACGAGAAAAACGACGGCCACGCCATCGCCACCGTGCACGGCAAGCTGGACGTTATCGAGGCATGGACCATTCGGCCGCGCGCCTCGAGCCTGCTGCACGGGCTGGGGTTCAGCCAGGATCAATTGCAACAGCCGGTGCGGGATTTTTCCGGCGGCTGGCGCATGCGCCTTAACCTGGCGCAGGCGCTGATTTGCCGCTCCGATTTGCTGTTGCTTGATGAACCGACCAACCACCTGGATCTGGACGCGGTCATCTGGCTGGAGAAATGGCTGAAAAATTATGACGGTACGCTGATTCTGATTTCCCATGACCGGGATTTTCTCGATCCTATCGTAAATAAAATCCTGCATATTGAACAGCAGACGCTGAACGAATATACCGGCAACTACTCGTCGTTTGAGCAGCAGCGGGTGACCAAGCTGGCGCAACAGCAGTCGCTGTTCCAGCACCAGCAGGAAAAAGTGGCCCATTTGCAGCATTATATCGACCGTTTCCGTGCCCAGGCCACCAAGGCCAAGCAGGCGCAAAGCCGGATCAAGATGCTTGAGCGGATGGAGCTGATCGCCCCGGCCCATGTGGATAATCCCTTCCAGTTCAAGTTCCGTACTCCGGAAAGCCTGCCGAGCCCCCTGCTGAGCATGGAGAAAGTCAGCGCCGGTTATGGCGAGCGCACCATCCTTAATTCCATCAAGCTTAACCTGGTGCCCGGTTCGCGCATCGGCCTGCTCGGACGCAACGGCGCCGGCAAGTCGACGCTTATCAAGCTGCTGGCCGGCACCCTTGAGCCGCAGTCCGGCACCATCGGCCTGGCGAAAGGCATCAAGCTGGGTTATTTCGCCCAGCATCAGCTGGAGTTCCTGCGCGCCGACGAATCGCCGCTGGCGCATATGATCCGGCTGGCGCCGCAGGAGTATGAGCAGGCGCTGCGCGACTATCTGGGCGGGTTTGGTTTCCGTGGCGATAAGGTGACCGAACCGACCGCGCGTTTTTCCGGCGGCGAAAAGGCCCGGCTGGTGCTGGCGCTGATTGTCTGGCAGCGTCCCAACCTGCTGCTGCTCGATGAGCCGACCAACCATCTGGATCTGGATATGCGCCAGGCGCTGACCGAAGCGCTGATAGATTTCGACGGCGCGCTGGTGGTGGTGTCCCATGACCGGCATTTACTGCGTTCCACCACCGATGAATTTTATCTGGTGCATGACGGTCGCGTCGCGTCGTTTGACGGCGATGTGGAGGATTACCAGCAGTGGCTGGTGGATCAGCAACGCCAGGCGGCGGCGCAGGACGGCAATGATACCGAGACCCCGGCGCCGCAGGTCAATAATGCCCAGGCCAGGAAAGACCAGAAGCGGCGCGAGGCGGATTTCCGTAATCAGACCCAGCCGTTGCGCAAGGCCATTACCCGCTATGAACAGCAAATGGAAAAACGTGGCGCGGAGCTGGCGGCCATCGAGGCCGGACTGGCCGACGCGGCGCTGTATGATATCAGCCGTAAAGCGGACCTGGCCCTGGCCCTGCAGCAGCAGGCCAAGGTTAAATCGCAGCTGGAAGAGGCGGAAATGGCGTGGCTGGACGCCCAGGAACAGTTGGAGACCCTGACCCGGGAGTTCGAGTCGCAATAAGCGCGTCAGCGCCAGATCAGCAATACGCAGGCCGCCGTCAGCAGGCCCATGGCGACGTTAAAAGCGATCCAGGCGCGTTTGCTGCGCAGCAGCCGGCCGATCAGGGTGCCGAAGCCGAGCCAGATAACGCCGGAGACGATATTGACGCTGACGATGCCGACGCTGATGGCGCCGACGGAGGTGATATAGGCGCTGCCGCTCAGGCTGAAGCTGGCTACCGCGCCCAGCGCCATCAGCCAGGCCTTGGGATTAAGAAACTGCAGCAGGCCGCCCTGGTAGAAGGGAATGGGCCGGGGGGGCGGCGCGTCGGTTTCCAGTTTTTCATAGGCGGCGGTGGCTATTTTCCAGGCCAGCCACAGCAGGTAAAGGCTGCCCGCCACCTTCAGCATAAAATGCAGGGACGGATAAAGCGTGATCAGGCCGCCGATGCCGAAGGCCACCAGCAGCAGGATACATTGCATGCCGAGCATGATGCCGATCATCAGCGGCATTGAGCGCCAGAAGCCAAAATTGGCGCCCGAGGCGGTAAGCAGCATATTATTAGGACCAGGGGTAATGGCGGCCACCCAGAGAAACCCCAGCATTGACAGAAAAAGACTCAGTTCCACGTTTTGGCGGCTCCCCGTAAAATAACGCGTATGAAGCTACCAGTGCGCACGGGGATGCACAAGGCATAACAGGTGAAATTTACTCAACACCTTGATTTATTGACTATCGGGACACAATATCGTGATTATTCCCTGGGAACAAATCGATCCTGACACGCTCTATAACCTGATCGAGTCCTTTGTACTGCGTGAGGGCACCGATTATGGCGAGCAGGAGAAATCACTGGCGCAAAAGGTCGAGGATGTAAAACGCCAGTTGATAAGCGGCGAGGCGGTGGTGGTCTGGTCGGAACTGCATGAAAATATCAATATCATGCCGCGCGGCCGGTTTAATGACCAGGCCGGTAATACGCCGGGCGAATAGCGAAGCCCCTGGCCCCTAAGCGCTAAATATGCTAACACTCACTTCTGGGCCTTGATGCCGGGCGCACTTCTTCACGCCGCAATTCAACCAAGCGTAGGGTTACCATGTCGACAAAACACCCCATTATTGCCGTTACCGGTTCCAGCGGTGCGGGCACCACCACCACCAGCCTGGCGTTTCGTAAAATATTCCAGCAGTTGAATATCCACGCCGCCGAACTGGAGGGTGACAGCTTTCATCACTTTACCCGGCCGGAAATGGATATGGCGATCCGCAAGGCGCGGGATTTAGGGCGCCATATCAGCTACTTTGGTCCGGACGCCAATAACTTTGGCCTGCTGGAGCATACGTTTCATCAGTATGGCGATACCGGCCGCGGTCAGTCGCGTAAATATCTGCATACGTATGACGAGGCGGTGCCGTATAACCAGATCCCCGGTACCTTTACGCCCTGGCAGGCGTTGCCGGAACCGACGGACGTGTTATTTTACGAGGGGCTGCACGGCGGCGTGGTAACCGATAGCCATGACGTGGCGAAGCACGTGGATTTGCTGGTGGGCGTGGTGCCCATCGTCAACCTGGAGTGGATCCAGAAACTGGTGCGCGATACCGGCGAGCGGGGGCATTCGCGCGAGGCGGTGATGGATTCGGTGGTGAGGTCGATGGAGGATTATATTAACTACATCACGCCGCAGTTTTCCCGCACCCATATCAATTTCCAGCGGGTGCCGACCGTCGACACGTCGAACCCTTTCGCCGCCAAGGCGATTCCCTCACTTGACGAAAGTTTTGTCGTTATTCATTTCCGTAGCCTGGCGCATATCGACCTGCCTTACCTGCTGGCGATGCTGCAAGGCTCCTTTATTTCCAATATTAATACGCTGGTGGTGCCCGGGGGCAAGATGGGGCTGGCGATGGAGCTGATAATGGGGCCGCTGGTACAGCAGTTGCTGGAAGGAAAGGAAATTAAGTAAACTCGAGGCCTCGGGCGGGAACACCACGCCCGATTCGGCCCCATCGGCATGCTTTCCCTTGAACACGCCAGGATTCGCTGCGGTGTTGGCGGGCCTAGCATACCGTGCCATGGGGCGCTCGGTCGGGCAGAGAAACCATGCCCGATTCGACCCCATTGGCGCGCTCTCCCTTGAACACGCCGGGTTTGAGTGCGGTGTTGGCGGGCCGGTTAGGCGGCGGGGGCGTGGCGTTCGTCGCGCACTTCAAAGCTGTGGGTCATATTGACCGACGCGCCGAGCATCAGTGAGACCGAGCAGTATTTTTCCGCCGATAGCGTCACCGCCCGCTCCACCGCCTTGTCGGTCAGCCCGGCGCCGGTGACGATAAAATGCAGGTTGATATGGGTAAACAGGCGCGGCGCCTCGTCGCGGCGCTCGGAGGTGAGTTTGACCTCGCAGTCCCGGACGTCCTGCCGCGCTTTGTGTAAAATCGATACCACATCAATGGCGCTGCAGCCGCCGACCGACATCAATACCATTTCCATTGGGCTGGGCGCTTTTTCGCCCGCGTTCCCATCCATCAAAACCTGGTGGCCCGAGGCGGATTCGCCCATGAAAGACAACCCTTCTACCCATTTGACCCGTGCCTGCATTATGATACTCCTGATGAAAAGCTTTCCAGCAGACTACATTTTTGTTGGAAAACTGGCAATGTTACTGAACATACTTCATGCTGAAGCAAGACAACAGAAGACACTGCTTCAAACCTATGCTAAAAACAAGGCTGGATCGGCCTCATGATAATGAAAGGGCAAGAGATCGATCGGAACATCACATTACCAGACCCTAATAAGTTCCCTTACGTCGCTCCGTTTAAACGCGGAGTCAGAGTGAATAATACAAGCGCCGTAACAGGGAATACGATGTCCCGAACCTGGGATAGCGATGACAAAAGAGGATAACAGCGAATGGTTCTCGGCAAACCGCAAACAGACCCGACTCTCGAATGGTTCCTGTCTCATTGCCATATTCATAAGTATCCATCGAAGAGTACACTTATACATCAGGGTGAAAAGGCTGAAACGCTTTACTACATCGTTAAGGGCGCCGTGGCGGTGCTGATTAAGGATGAAGAAGGCAAAGAGATGATTCTCTCCTATCTTAACCAGGGAGATTTCATCGGTGAGCTCGGCCTATTCGAGGAAGGTCAGGAACGCAGTGCCTGGGTACGGGCGAAAACCGCCTGTGAAGTCGCCGAGATTTCGTATAAAAAATTCCGGCAGCTGATTCAGGTGAATCCGGATATCCTGATGCGCCTGTCGGCGCAAATGGCCAGTCGTTTACAGGTAACGTCGGAAAAAGTCGGCAACCTGGCATTCCTGGACGTTACCGGACGCATAGCGCAAACCCTGTTGAACCTGGCGAAACAACCCGACGCCATGACCCACCCCGACGGCATGCAGATAAAAATCACTCGTCAGGAAATCGGCCAGATTGTCGGCTGTTCCCGCGAGACGGTAGGACGTATTCTTAAAATGCTCGAAGATCAAAATCTTATATCCGCGCACGGTAAAACCATTGTTGTTTACGGCACGCGCTGATAGCCCCGTTATACAGGCGTGGTGCTTCGTACCACGCTTTTTTTGCTGACAGTATGTGGCGCCGGTTAATCTACCACCCTGAAGTAAACTATGCCCTGCGGCAAACCATCGTGCTATGCCTGCCGGTGGCCGCCGGCCTGTTATTCGGCAGCTTGCAAAACGGCCTGCTGTTTTCGTTGGTCCCTGCCTGCTGCAATATCGCCGGCCTCGATACCCTGCATAAACGGTTTTTCAAGCGCCTGGCCGTCGGCGGTGCGCTGTTCGCGCTGAGCAGCGTGCTGATCCAGGTGCTGTTGGCCGTGCCGGTGCCATTGCCCTTGGTGATGCTCGGCCTGGCGCTGCTGTTCGGCGTTACCGGTGAAATCAGCCCGCTGCACGGCCGTTTATTGCCCGCCGCGCTTATCGCCGCCATCTTTACCCTGGGCCTGGCCGGCAATGTGCCGCCCGTCGTGCCGCCGCTGCTGTATATTGCCGGCACCGCCTGGTACGGACTGTTCAACGCCCTGTGGTTCCGGTTGTGGAAGGAGCAGCCGATGCGGGAATCTCTTAGCCTGCTGTATCGGGAGCTGGCGGATTATATCGAGGCGAAATATACCCTGCTGACACAGCATACCGATCCGGAAACCGCCCTGCCGCCGCTGTTTGCCCGCCAGCAGGCGGTGATTGATCTGATTGCCCAGGTATACCAGCAGCTTTATATGCTGTCGGCCAATGATCAGCTGCAGTACAAACGCCTGCTGCGTTCTTTCCAGGTGGCGCTGGATTTGCAGGAGCATATCGCCGTCAGCCTGCACCAGCCGGACGAAGTACAAAAACTGGTGGCGCAAAGCCACGCCGAGGCGGTTATCCGCTATAACGCCCGGCTGATTGCCGCGCGGTTGCGGGTACTGGCGGATGATATTCTCTATCACCGGCAGCCGGGGCGTTTTAACATGGCCACCGCGCTGTCGGCCCTGGAAAAAATTGCCGACCGGCATCCGGATAATCCGGTCGGACAGTTTTGTTATTACCATTTCAGCCGTATCGCCCGGCTGCTGCGTACCCAGCGCCCGCTTTACCGCCGCGACCTGATGGCCGACAACCAGCAGCGGCTGTCGTTTTGGCATGCGCTGGTCAGCTACTGTTCCTTTAAATCCATGGCGCTGCGCAGCGCGGCAAGGCTTGGGATTATGCTGGCCATCGGCAGCAGCCTGGGGCTGGTATTGGATCTCCCCAAACCCTACTGGATTTTAATGACGGTGATGTTTGTCAGCCAGAACGGCTATAACGCCACCCGGGTGCGGATCCAGCATCGGGCCCTGGGCACGTTGGCGGGGTTGGTGATTGCCGCCGGCACGCTGCAATTCAGGCTGAGCGACGGCACGGTATTGCTGTGCATGTTGTTCCTGACGCTGGCGTCTTACCTGGTGTTGCGCAAAAATTACGGCCTGGCGATGATCGGCATGACGGTGACCGCGGTGTATACGTTGCAGCTACTGTCGCTGAACGGCGCGCATTTCCTGGTGCCCAGGCTGGTGGATACGCTGATCGGCTGTATGCTGGCGTTCGGCGGCATGCTGTGGTTATGGCCGCAGTGGCAAAGCGGTATGCTGCGCAAAAACGCCCATCTGGCGCTGGAGCGGGGCCAGGACGCGCTGCGGCTGCTGCTGCAACCCGCCCCCGAGCCGGCGGCGCTGGCCTACGCGCGCATGAAGGTCAACCAGGCGCACAACGCGCTGTTTACGTCGCTTAGCCAGGCGATGCGGGAGCCGGCGTTTAATTCGCGCTATCTGACCGATATGCGTTTATGGGTGACCCATAGCCAGTTCATCGTCGAGCACATCAATGCCATGACCATCCTGGCGCGGGATCACTACATGCTGACGCCGACGCTGGCGCAAAAGTACCTGGCCTCTTGCGAGGTGGCGCTGCAGCGCTGCCAGCAACGGCTGGAATATGACGGCCCAAGCTCAGACAGCCCGGTGATGGACGCCGCCGGCGAAACGCCGGAGCTGCCCGGCACCCTGATGGAACGCCATCTGCGGCGTATTCTGTTCCATCTGGGCGTGATGCATACGATTTCTTCGGTAGCCTGGCGCCAGCGGCCGCAGCACGGCAACTGGCTGGCGCGCCGGTTAAGCCATTAGTCTCCCGCCGCGCGCCTAGGGTTTGGCGGCGATAACCTGCGCCACCGCCTGTTCAAACCGGGCCATGCCCTGTTCGATATCGGCGAACTCCACCACCAGCGACGGCGCGAAACGGATGACGTCCGGACCGGCGTTGAGGATCATCAGGCCCTGCGCGGCGCTGGCGTGCAGGAACTCGCGCGCCCGGCCATGGAACTGCGGCCGCAGTTCGGCGCCCAGCAGCAGGCCCATGCCGCGCACATCCGAAAATACCTGATATTTGTCGTCAATTGCCCGGAGCGCGCTGACAAAACGATCGTGCCTTTCGTTAATGCCCGCCAGGACTTCCGGCTGGTTAATCACATCCAGCGCCGCCTCGGATACCGCGCAGGCCAGGGGATTGCCGCCATAGGTGGTGCCGTGGGTGCCCACTTTCATCACCGAGGCGATCTCTTCCGTAGTCAGCATGGCGCTGATGGGGAAACCGCCGCCCAGCGCCTTGGCGGTGGTCAGAATATCCGGCGTTACGCCATAGTGCATATAGGTAAACAGCTTGCCGGTGCGCCCCATGCCGCACTGCACTTCGTCCATCACCAGCAGCGCCTGATTCTGGTCGCACAGATCGCGCAGGCCCTGCAGGAATTCCGGCGTGGCGGGCATAATGCCCCCTTCACCCTGAATCGGCTCCACCACCACGGCGCAGGTATGATCATCCATCACCGCCTTGACGGCCGCCAGATCGTTAAAAGGCACATGGACGATATCCGCCGGTTTTGGCCCGAAGCCGTCGGAATATTTCGGTTGCCCGCCCACGGTAACGGTAAACAGCGTGCGGCCGTGGAACGCGTTATGAAAAGCGATGATTTTGGTTTTATAGGGGCTGTGGCGGGTAATGGCGTAGTGACGCGCCAGCTTAAACGCCGCTTCATTGGCCTCGCCGCCCGAGTTGGCAAAAAACACCCGGTCGGCAAAGGTGGCGTTAATCAGCTTGCGCGCCAGGCGCAGCGCCGGTTCGTTGGTAAAGACGTTGCTGGTGTGCCATAGGGTTTCGCCCTGGGCTTTCAGCGCCGCGACCAGCGCCGGATGGCAATGTCCCAGCGCAGTGACCGCAATGCCGCCGGAGAAATCAATATATTCCTTTCCGTCCTGGTCCCATACCCGGCTGCCCATGCCCCGGACCGGAATAAACTGCGCCGGTGCATAAACCGGCAGAATAACCTGGTCGAAAGTTTCCCGCGTTACTGCGCTATTATCTGTATTCATATGTAATTACCCGGTCCGCAACAAATCAAGAAGTGATATTATAGTCATAAAATATGAATAAAAAATCACTCCAGTGCAATCGTTTTATCACTATCAGAGCGAAAAAAAGCCGCTGCCCGTGGCCTTGTCCGTTAATGCTATATCAACATGCCGATCGGCTAACACGCAAGAAAGTTCGCCAGGAGTTGATGGCCCTGCTCGCTGAGCACGCTTTCAGGATGAAACTGTACACCTTCAAGCGGCAGGGTTCGATGACGGATGCCCATGATTTCATCCCGCGCGCCGTCGCGCAGACTCCAGGCGGTCGCCTCCAGGCAATCGGGCAAGCCGGCGCGGTCGATCACCAGGGAATGGTAGCGGGTGACCGTCAGCGGCAGGGCCAGCCCGGCGAAGACGCCGCGGCCGTCATGGGTAATGGCGGAGGTTTTGCCGTGCATCACCTGGTTTGCGCGCACGATGCGGGCGCCGAAAGCCTGCGCAATGGCCTGATGACCCAGACAGACGCCGAGTATAGGTATCCTGCCGGCAAAATGACGAATGGCCGCCAATGAAATGCCGGCCTCGTCGGGGGTGCCGGGACCCGGGGAAATCACCAGTTGCCGCGGGGCCATGCGCTCGATATCGGCCAGTTGCAACCGGTCGTGGCGCCATACCTCTACCTGCGCGCCCAGCTCGCAAAAATATTGGTACAGGTTGTAGGTAAAGGAGTCATAGTTATCGATAAGCAGCAACATCGCCGGTATATCCTACTGGTAAATAGATTTTTATTGAATAACAACAGGATGCATTTTAGATAGCGGCCCGTGCCCCGCCAGCTACACAGGATAGCGTCCTTTGCCTGGACAGGAGATCAGGACCTGTGTGATATTCACCCGACGCCCGCCCGCAGGCTACCGGCCATATTGTCATATCGTCAGGGATAAAAAAACAACGCATGTACCGTTATAAGCCGCTGAAAATACTGCTGCCTTACCTGTGGCCCAAGAATAACCCTAAGCTGCGCTACTATCTGGTGGCGGCGCTGCTGTTTATGATCGTGGCCAAGGTCGGCACGTCGCTGGTGCCGCTGGCCTATAAAGCCATCGTCGACCGGCTGGGCGGCGACCAGGCGCGGCTGCTGGCCGTGCCCATCGGGCTTATCCTCGCCTACGGTCTGGCGCGGGTCTGCGCATCGTTATTTGATGAACTGCGCAACGTGATGTTTATCTATGTCAGCCAAAACGCCACCCGGCTGCTGGGCCTGCGCGTTTTCCGCCAGCTGCATGCCCTAAGCCTGCGTTTTCATCTGGAACGGCGCACCGGCGGGTTGTCCCTGTCCATCGAGCGGGGAACCCAGGCGGTCTCGACGGTGCTGTCGCGCGTACTGTTCTCCATCGTGCCCATCTTATTTGAAATCAGCCTGGTGGCGGCCATTATGTGGCGGCTGCTGAACATCTGGTTCGCGGTGGCGATTATGGCCACCGTCGGCGCGTATATCCTGTTTACCATTACGGCGGTGGGATGGCGTACCCGCTTTCGCCGCGAATTAAACCAGGCCAATGCCGACGCCAGTAATAAATCCCTCGACAGCCTGCTTAATTACGAGACCGTGAAATATTTCGGCAATGAGGCGTTCGAGTGCCAGCGCTTTGACAGCTCGCGTCGGCTGTATGAGCGCGCCGCCATTAAAAACCAATTCAGCTTTACGGTGCTGAGCATTGGCCAGACGGCGGTGATTTCCGTCGGTTTGGTCACGATGATGGCCATGGCGGCGCGCGGCATTACCCAGGGCACCATGACCCTGGGCGACTTTGTACTGGTTAACGCTTATCTGCTGCAGTTGTATCAGCCGCTGAATTTTTTTGGTTTTATTTATGCGGAAATACGCCAGGCGCTGATCGATATGGATAATATGTTTGATCTGCTCACGCTGGAAAGAGAAATTGAAGATCGCCCTGGCGCCGCGCCGCTGCGCGTTACCCGTGGGGAAGTGGCGTTCAACGCCGTCGGTTTCGGATATGACGCGCGCCGCCCCATCCTGGGCAATATCACATTTACCATTCCGGCGGGGAAAACCGTGGCGGTGGTCGGCGCGTCGGGCGCGGGCAAATCCACGCTGTCGCGCCTGCTGTTTCGTTTTTATGATGTCGATGCCGGCGCCATCACCGTGGACGGGCAGGATATCCGCGACGTTACCCAGGCGAGCCTGCACCGTGCCATCGGCATCGTGCCGCAGGATACCGTGCTGTTTAACGATACCCTGCGCTATAACATCGGCTATGGCAATACCGACGCCACGTTTGCCGAAATCGAGCGGGCCGCCAGGCTGGCGCATATCCATGATTTTATTGTCAGCCTGCCCGACGGCTACGAGACCCGCGTCGGCGAACGGGGCCTAAAACTGTCCGGCGGTGAAAAGCAGCGGGTGGCCATCGCCCGCACGGTGCTGAAAAATCCCGCCATCCTGGTCTACGACGAAGCCACCAGCGCACTTGATACCCAGACCGAACGCGAGATCCAAACGCATCTGCGCGAGGTCAGCCGCGATCATACCACCCTTATCATCGCCCACCGGCTGTCCACTATCATCGATGCCGATGAGATTCTCGTGCTGGAGGACGGCGCCATCGCCGAGCGCGGACGCCATGGCGAGCTGCTGGCGCAAAACGGCCGCTACGCGGCGATGTGGCAGCATCAGCGCCGCGAGGAACAGGATCAACAGACGGCGTAAACAACGCCTTCGGGGCGGCAGCGCGGCTTCACGTGGCTTGCGTGCATCCTGCCGGTGGCCGAGGCCGCAGCCTGCTTGCCGGGAGAGTAAAGGCTAGGGAGCACTGGCGGTAACACGCCGCACGCGCAAAGGCGTAGGCTGCGATAGTACGCCATGGCCGGTCACAGGCCGGATACCCCCGCCGCGGTTTATTGCGGCGGGTCCCCCGGACGTCACGATAACGCACCGAGGTAATACCGTTATGAATACCAAACCCGTTAAAATACCAGGTCCCGATCATCCGATCACCATCGAGCCCAACCCGCAGCGCATCGTGGTGTCCGTCGGCGGCCATACCGTCGCCGACAGCCGAAAGTCGCTGACCCTGCGCGAAGCGGACTATCCGCCGGTGCATTATATCCCGCGCGCCGATGTGGACATGACGCTGCTGGAAAGGACCGACCATGCCACCTATTGCCCGTATAAAGGCGATTGCGCGTACTACAGCATAACGCCGGGCGGACTGCGCTCGCGCAATGCCGTATGGAGCTACGAATCGCCCCATGAGGCCGTCGCCGCCATTAAGGATTACGTGGCGTTTTATCCCGATCGCGTCGACAGCATCGACCTGCGTCCCGGCGGATAATCAACGCGGCGCCGGCAGGCTTAATCGGGCTCGCCCGGTTCGGCGACCACGCGGGCAAACAGGGCGGCCAGGGGTCCCGTGTCGCCAAAGGCGCCGGCTTCATTGGCCGCCAGCCACTCCTCCCGTTCGATGGGCCGCCAGCGCACGTCGTAACCGGCATGGATAATCAACTGCTCAAAGAAGACCCGCTGCGCCCGTCCGTTGCCTTCCCGGAACGGGTGCAGCATATTGATGTCGGCATAATATTGCGCCAGGCGCGGCACGATTGCGTCCAGGGACAACCCGCGCAGATAGTCTTCATCCTCCAAACGCTGCATCACCGCGTTGCCCTCCTTTTCCAGGTAGGCAAAATGGCAATAGCGGGTTTCATTTTGATAGATATCAACCGTGCGCAACTGCCCGGCCCAGTCGTAAACATCCTGGAACAACTGGCGATGCAGGGCGCATAGCCAGGGCAGTCCCCTCTTTGGCGGCCCCAGTTCTATCGTCGCGGCGCGCAGCCCGGTTAGCGCCAGTTCGGCCTCGCGCAGGCCGGCGGACTCATGAATATTAAGCCGGTTGGCCAATACCGGGAGGCCGGGATAAAAATAGGGATCGCGTCCGTCGCCGAATTTATCGTTCATAATGCCTCCTGAGCTCGTCAATGCGCAGCAAGGCCTCTTGCGCCGTCAGGGTAACCGGTTCGGCGGTAAAACCTTCGAGGCGGTTGCTGGCGTGGAAATTCTCATTGCGGCGTTGCTGGAACAACCTGGCTTTTTGTTTTTCAGTCATTTTTTTCATGTCATGCCTCCTGGCTGCGACCTTGAGGTAATAACATGAAGTATAACCGGCATTGGCGGGTTCGCCGGGAAGCGAGGCGCGGACGACGGCGACGGGCCGCCGGGGAAAGGCCATGGCGACCTTTCCCGTTAAGCTGGCCGCGGCGGGGATTATGGCATAATTTTAGCGGACAGGATGGTCACCGGTTTTACCGGCACATTCTGGTAAGGCCCGACGTTTTTGGTCGGCACCTGGGCAATTTTATCGGCCACATCCATCCCCTTGACCACTTTGCCGAACACGGCATAACCGAAATCACGCTGGCCATGATCGAGGAACGCATTATCGGCAACGTTGATAAAGAACTGGCTGGTGGCGCTGTCCTTGTCGTTGGTGCGGGCCATAGCGACGGTGCCGCGCAGGTTGCGCAGGCCGTTATCCGCTTCGTTTTTTATCGGCGCCTGGGTGGTCTTTTGCGTCAGATCCTGGTTGAAACCGCCGCCCTGGACCATAAAACCGGGGATGACGCGATGGAAGATGGTGTTGTTGTAAAAGCCGCTGTTCACATAATCGACAAAGTTTTTCACCGCCACCGGCGCTTTTTGATTATCCAGCGCCAGCTCAATATTCCCCGCCGAGGTCGTCAGCAGTACATGGGTGTCCTGACCGGCGGCGAACACCGGGCAAGAAGCCGCCGCCAGGGAGAAAACCAGTGCGGCGGTGGCCAGGTTTCGTTTCAGCATGAAGGGTTCCTTTTTAATACATGGGCAACAGGAAGGGCTCTGATTCTAAAGAGCGGGCCGCGCTTACGCTACCCATTTACCGTTTTTTACGTAACAGGTTTTATATCGTCGCCGGGAAGGACCTCCCGCGCGGGCGGGATGGGTCTACCGCCGTTAAACAGATATTGCAAAAATCGCTGAAAATGTCCGGCGGGGCGACTTTTATGTCCACGGCATAAATCGCCATGATAGTATTTGTGCCCAATCGGTAACAGTAAGGCAACAATGATGCAGGCGGGCGGCAAGCCGGTCGGGCGTCGACATTTAACAGGCCAATGATGAATAACAAAAATCGACTGCTGCTAACGTGGATTAGTTTTTTTTCGTACGGATTGACCGGCGCGTTGGTGATTGTCACCGGCGTGGTGTTAAGCAATATTGCCGCGTATTTTCAGGTCCCCGTTTCGGCCATGAGCGCCACCTTCACTTTTCTCAACTCCGGTATTTTGCTGGCGATTTTCCTGAACGCCTGGCTGATGGAGATTATCCCGCTCAAACGCCAGCTGATTTTCGGCTTCGCGCTGATGGTGCTCGCCATCGCCGGCCTGATGAGCGGGCATACCCTGGCGCTGTTTTCGCTGTCGATGTTTGTCCTGGGCGTGGTGAGCGGCATTACCATGTCCATCGGCACTTATCTCATCGCTTACCTTTACACCGGACGGCAGAGGGGTTCGCGCCTGCTGTTTACCGACTCGTTTTTCAGTATGGCCGGGGCGGTATTCCCCATCCTGGCCGGCGTGCTGCTGGCGCGCCATATTACCTGGTATTGGGTGTACGCCTGTATCGGCCTGCTGTACGTGGCCATTTTTGTCCTGACGCTGCTGAGCGAATTTCCTGTGCTGGGCAAGAAAGACCGCGCGGGGGATCCGCTGGCCGTGCCGCCGGCCCGGGAAAAATGGGGCGCAGGGGTACTGCTGCTGTCGGCCGCCGCGCTGTGTTATATCCTGGGGCAGCTGGGTTTTATCGCCTGGGTGCCTGAATACGCGACCCACAGCTTCGGCATGGATATCGAGCAGGCCGGCGGGCTGGTGGGTAATTTCTGGACGGCGTATATGGTCGGCATGTGGTTTTTCAGCGCGGTACTGCGCCATGTGGATTTACAGCGCATCGTTACCCTGCTGGCCGCGCTGTCCGCCGTCCTGATGTATCTGTTTATCACCTCCGGCCATGGGGAACATCTGCATTATTACCTGCTGGGGCTGGGGTTTGTTTCCAGCGCCATTTATACCACCATTATCACCCTTGGCTCGCAGCAAACCCGGGTGACCTCTCCCAAACTGGTGAACACCATTCTCACCTGCGGCACCATCGGCACCATGCTGACATTTGTGGTTACCGGCCCTATCGTCGCGCATCTGGGGGTAAAATTCGCGCTCATAACCGCCAATGCGCTGTATCTCGCCGTGTTCGTCTTGTGCCTGTCGCTGGGTTTCGTCACCCGCCATAGGCTGCACGGACACGCGGGCGAATAACCGGCTGGCCACGCGCATGCCTGGCCCGGGCAGGGACTAGCGCACCAGCAGTGGATAGAGCGACAAGACCAGCGTCGCGGCCATCAGGCGATTGAACATCATCTGCCGGTGCGACTGGCCGAGCCTGTTTTTCAACATGCTGCCGAAGGCCGCCCAGGCGCTGACGCAGGGAGCGTTGATCAGGGTAAAAATCAGGGCGATCAGCACAATATCGCGAAAATGATATTGCAGCGGGGCATAGGCGGTGACGGCGCCTATCGCCATCAGCCAGGTTTTGGGATTCAGCCATTGAAAAACCACCGCGCCCCAGTAGCCCAACGGCACGGCCGCGCCGCTCAGGCCGCCCGACGGCGCCACGGCGTTGGCGATGCGCCACGCGAGATAGACCAGGTAACAGGCGCCGCTCACCCTGACCAGGGGAAACAGCATGGGATAGAGCTGGAACAACCGCTCCAGTCCCAGGCCGATGGCCAGTATCATCAAGCACAGCCCGCAGCTAACGCCGAAAATATGGGGCAAGGTACGGTAAAAACCGAAATTCACCCCGGAACTGGCCAACATGGCATTATTGGGTCCGGGGGTGATGGACGTGACAAACGCGTACAGGCAAAAGGCGCTTAGTTCGGCAATGGTATTGGTCATGGTTCATTCAGTCCTTGTGATAGAAATCCTTTATCAATAACTTATTTTTTTTCGTCCCGATACGCGACTTCGCTGCGTGAAAGTCCGATATCCTTCAGCTGATCGTCACTCAGGGCGCTTAAGATCAGGCGGTTGCGCCGCCGCCGCTGCCAGTCGGTGAACCGGTGGTAGAACGCAAGCAGCGGATTCTGACCGACGGCGTGGCGCGGCTTTACGTCCAGGGGAAGGGTCCGGCCTATTTTTAACGTGTTTTTCATGATGGTTCCTCCTCGTCGGTTGATGGAACTATCATGCAACGGTATGCTGATACCGTACAGATTCAGAAATCCGGTATTTTCACCATACAAATAATAATAATCAGCGCTGTAATGCTTAGATTTCGTCCATTCTGTATTGCTTTTTACTTAGAAAATTTAACCTGTATGAGGGCGATATGACGCGTTATGACAACCTGGCCGGTATCATCGGCGAACGTATTGAGCAGGGGCTATATACCTGCGGTCAGCGGTTGCCCTCGGTGCGCGCCCTGAGCCTGGAGCATGAGGTAAGTATCAGCACCGTGCAACAGGCGTACCGGGTATTGGAGGAACGGCGGCTGATCGAGGCGCGGCCGAAATCAGGTTATTTTGTCAGCCAGCAGCATGAGCCGGCCGCGCTGCCGGCCATGTGCCGCCCGGCGCAGCGGCCGGTGGAAATATCCCAATGGGATCTGGTGCTTAAGCTGCTGCGATCCGATCCGGTTGACGGCATGGTGCATCTGGGGCCGGGTATGCCGGATATCAGTTCGCCCACGTTAAGACCGCTGACCAGACAGTTAAGCCGCATCGCCCTGCATCCGGACCTGCGCGGCATGACCTACGGCGATATCAGCGGCGCCCCGGCGCTGCGCGAGCAAATCGCCCGGCTGCTGGTGGACAGCGGTTGCCTGGCGCTGCCCGACGATATCATGATCACCACCGGTTGCCACGAGGCGCTGTCGATCGCCATTCACGCGTTATGCCAGCCCGGGGATATCGTGGCGGTGGATTCGCCCAGTTTCCATGGCGTGACCCAGACGCTGAAGGCCTTCGGCATCAAAGCGCTGGAAATCCCCACCGACCCGGTGACCGGCATCAGTCTTGACGCGCTGGAACTGGCGCTGGAACAATGGCCGATCAAGGCCATCCAGGTCACGCCCAATTGCAATAATCCACTTGGTTATATTATGCCGGACGCGCACAAGCAGGCGCTGCTGAATCTGGCGGCGCGCTACGATACGCCGATTATCGAGGACGATGTCTATGGCGATCTGGCCTACCGTTATCCGCGTCCGCACACCATTAAATCCTTTGACGACGACGGCCGCGTGCTGTTGTGCAGCTCATTTTCCAAAACCCTGGCGCCGGGCCTGCGGGTCGGCTGGATCGTGCCCGGCCGCTATATGGAAAAAGTGATTCATATGAAGTATATCGGCACCGGCGCCACCGCGTTGCAACCCCAGCTGGCGGTGGCCGAGTTTGTGCGCCAGGGCGATTACCAAAAGCATCTGCGGCGCATGCGCGCCCGCTACCAGCTTAACTGCGATATCATGACGGACTGGGTCAAGACCTATTTCCCGCCGGAAACCCGCGTCAGCCGGCCCCAGGGAGGATTTTTAATGTGGATCGAACTGCCGGAGCACTTTGATTCCCTCAGGCTGAACCGGCAGTTGGAAAAAGGGGGAATACAAATTGCCGTAGGACCGATTTTCTCGGCCTCCGGCAAATACCGCCATTGTTTTCGCCTCACCTACGCCACCCAGCTCACGGCGGAAATCGAGGCGGCGATCAAAAAAATCGGCGAGACGATTAAACGGCAGTTGGCCGACGTGACGGCTTGAACCAGCAGCGTCACCGCGTGAAATCGACCTTTTCCGCGGGGCCGTCGAGGAACAGCGTCGCCTGCGACGGCAGCGTCTGGGCAATCACCCTGCCCCGGCGGATCACGTAGCGCGGCGCGGTTTGCCGGCGCACCGCGTCAAAACCGTTTTCCGCCGGCAGGATCACCAGATTGGCGCTGTTGCCTTCCTGGATACCGTAATCATCAAGGTGCATAGCGCGGGCGCTGTTAACGGTAATCAGCTCCAGGCCCCGGTTAATTTGCTCATACCCCATCAGCTGGCAGATATGCAGGCCCATATGCAGCACCTGCAGCATATTGCCGGTACCGAGCGGATACCAGGGATCAAACACATCGTCGTGGCCGAAACAGACATTGATGCCCGCCGCCATCAGCTCCTTGACCCGCGTGACCCCCCGCCGTTTGGGATAATCGTCAAACCGGCCCTGCAAATGGATATTCACCAGCGGGTTGGCGACAAAATTGATGCCTGAAAGCTTCAGCAGCCGGAACAGGCGCGCGGTATAGGCGCCGTTATAGGAATGCATCGCCGTGGTATGGCTGGCGGTTACGCGCGCGCCCATGCCGTCGCGGTGCGCCAGCGCCGCGACGGTTTCCACGAAGCGCGACTGCTCATCGTCGATTTCATCGCAGTGCACGTCCACCAGCCGGTCGTATTTCAGCGCCAGGGCGAACGCTGTATGCAGCGACTCCACGCCGTACTCGCGGGTAAACTCAAAATGCGGGATAGCGCCCACCACATCGGCGCCCAGACGCAACGCCTCCTCCAGCAGTTCCCCGCCGCGCGGATAAGACAAAATGCCTTCCTGCGGAAACGCCACCAGTTGCAAGTCCACCCAGGGCGCCGCCTCGCGCTTGACCTCAAGCATCGCCCTGAGCGCCGTCAGCGTGGGATCGGAAACGTCGATATGGGTACGCACGTGTTGAATGCCGTTGGCGATTTGCCATTTAAGCGTTTGCCAGGCGCGCCGTTTTACGTCCTCGTGGGTCAGCTGCGCTTTACGCTCCGCCCAGCGTTCAATGCCCTCGAACAGCGTGCCGGACTGGTTCCAGTGGGGGTCGCCGGCGGTCTGGGTGGTATCGAGATGAATATGCGGCTCGACAAAGGGCGGAATAACCAGGCCGCCTCCGGCGTCCAGCGTTCCCGGCGCCTCCCCGGCGTCGGCGGGCGGCGTCTCCGGCGCGGCGGTGATCCGCGCGAAACGCCCCTGCTCGACGCTAATGCGCCACAGGCCTTCCCGCTGGGGCAGGCGGGCATTGATGATGTATTGCAATGGACATTCCGGCACGGTTCACCTCGTTACAGGACGGGACGCAAGGATTCATCCGGCAAGCTTAACGCAACCGCCGTCCCTTGTCCGCAGCTTCCTTTGATAACCACCGCAAGGCCCAAGTCTAGCCAAGCGCCGCTGTTTTTAGCCGGCGCGAGCAATGCTCAACTACGGGCGGGCGACAAATCCCACGGCCTGGTACACCTGGCGCAGGGTCTGCTGCGCGCGCGCGCTCGCCTTGGCCGCGCCGTCGCGCATAATCTGGTTAAGCAGGGCATCATCCGCGCGAAAATGGCGATAACGCGCCTGCAGATCGGTGAGCATGCCGGACACGGCGTCCGCCACCGCCCCTTTCAGGTGGCCGTACATCTGGCCCTCGAATTCATGTTCCAGGGCAATAATGGATTTGCCGGTGACGCCTGCGAGGATATCGAGCAGGTTCGACACCCCGGGTTTGGCTACGGGGTCGTAGCGCACCACCGGCGGCTCTTCCGAATCGGTCAGGGCGCGTTTCAGTTTCTTCGCCGCCGATTTTGGATCTTCGAGCAGCGTAATCACGTTGTTGCGATTGTCATCCGACTTGGACATTTTTTTGCTCGGATCGAGCAGCGACATCACCCGGGCGCCGGATTTGGGAATAAAGGGGTCGGGCAAGGTAAAGATAGGCCCATAGAGCGCGTTAAAACGCTGGACGATATCCCGCGTCAGCTCCAGATGCTGCTTCTGATCGTCGCCCACCGGCACCTGGTTGGTCTGGTAGAGCAGGATATCAGCCGCCATCAGCACCGGATAATCGAACAGGCCGGCGTTAATGTTATCGGCGTAACGGGCCGATTTGTCCTTGAACTGGGTCATGCGGCTCAGCTCGCCGAAATAGGTGTAGCAGTTGAGCAGCCAGCCCAGCTGCGTGTGTTCCGGCACATGGGACTGCACAAAGATGGTGCTTTTTTCCGGGTCGATGCCGCAGGCCAGGTACATCGCCAACAGATCCAGGGTGGCGTTGCGTAGTTTCTGCGCATCCTGGCGCGCGGTGATGGCATGCAGATCGACGATGCAATAAATACAGTCGTAATCATCCTGCATGGTAACCCACTGACGCAGCGCACCCATATAATTGCCAATGGTCAATTCGCCTGAGGGCTGCGCGCCGCTGAATACGATGGGTTTACTCATTTTACGCTTCCTGATTATCTGTAGATGACAACCCAAGGATGGGCAGGAGATCGGCAAAACGGTCCAGGACATAATCCGGATGGCTCGTTTCGATCGTTTCGCCATAGTTATAACCGTACGTCATGCCGACGCAGGGGCAGCCGGCGGCTTTGGCCGCAATGATATCATTGCGCGAATCGCCGACAAACAGCAGTTCCTCAACGTAGAGTCCCAGTTTGCCCAATACCAGGTAGATGGGCGCCGGGTGCGGTTTTTTCGCCGCCACGTCATCCCCGCCGATCAGCAGCGAAAAATAGCTGTCGATACCCAGCGATGCCAGCAGCGGCGCGACAAAAGGCGTGGGTTTGTTGGTCACCACCGCCATGGGCAGGCCGTGGGCGGCCAGACGGGCCAGCGTGTCTTTTACCTGCGGGAACAGCCGGCTGCCCTGCTCAACGGTCTGGGCGTAAAACTGGTCGAACAGCACGCGCGTCTCGCGGCACAGCGCGGGTTCGGGCGAGGCGCCGGCCCAAATCAGGGCGCGTTCGACTAAAACGTCGGCGCCATTGCCTATCCAGGTGGAAATCAGCGTCTGCCCCGCGGGCGGAAGTCCCTGTGCCTGGAGAGCCTGATCGAGCGCGCTGCTGAGCCCCGGGGCGGTATCGGTTAAGGTGCCATCAAGGTCGAAGGCCAGTCCGCGGATGTTGCAAAGCTTACTCATGGCTGTTTTTTCGCTCAAGGCGGCTATCCCCGGGTCTGGTGTTATCCGGCTCAGGACGGCTGGCGCCCAGCTCGCGACGCATGGCGTCGATAATGGCCCGGTAGTCGGGATGGCCGAAGATCGCCGAGCCGGCGACAAACATATCCGCGCCGGCGGCGGCGATGGCGCCGATATTATCGACTTTGACGCCGCCATCCACTTCCAGGCGAATATCGCGACCGCTGTCGTCAATCAGCCGGCGCACCTGGCGCAGCTTGTCGAGAGTGCCGGGAATAAACGACTGGCCGCCGAAACCGGGATTAACCGACATCAGCAGGATAATATCGAGCTGGTCCATGACATAATCCAGGTAACTGAGCGGCGTTGCCGGGTTAAGCACCAGGCCGGCCTTGCAGCCGTGGGATTTGATCAGCTGCAGCGAGCGGTGGACATGTTCCGAGGCTTCGGGATGAAAAGTGATGTAACTGGCGCCTGCGGCGGCAAAATCGGGAATCAGGCGATCTACCGGCTTGACCATCAAATGGACGTCGATGGGGGCGGTGATGCCGAAGTCGCGCAGGGCCTTGAGAACCATCGGCCCCATGGTGAGGTTGGGTACGTAGTGGTTATCCATCACATCGAAGTGAACCACATCGCCGCCGGCGGCCAATACCCGGGCGGTGTCTTCGCCCAGACGGGCAAAATCCGCCGAAAGGATGGATGGGGCGATTAAAAAATTTTTCATCCGCGTCTCCAATCATTAATGGTCAGTCAATGGCGCCGGAGCGGTCAGCATAATCATACAGCGCCAGCAGCTCGTTCACCTTGATGCGGCCAAGGATATTGCGGCTGATGGTGCGCCGGCCTTTCACCACATGCAGCACCGCGTCGCAATACCACTCCCGCGTCAGCAGAGTGTCATGGTTGGAAATCAGTACCGGCACCTGCGCTTCGCTGGCCAGCCGGTAGGCTATCCGCGCCAGGTTCTGCTGCTCAAGGTTATTGAAACTATTCGTATGGTACGCCGTAAAATTGGCCGTGGTCGACAACGGCACATACGGCGGATCGCAGTACACCACAGATCCCTGCGCCGCTTTATGCAGGGTCTGCTGATAATGTTCACAGACAAAAACGGCCTGCTGGGCTTTCTCTGCAAACCAGTTGAGTTCGTTTTCGGGGAAATAGGGTTTTTTGTAGCGGCCGAAAGGCACGTTGAACTCGCCGCTCAGGTTATAACGGCACAGGCCGTTATAACAATGGCGATTGAGATAAAGAAACAGCACCGCCCGCCGATAAGCATCGGTACAGAGGTTAAATTCGCTGCGCAGCAGATAATACACCTGCGACGTATTGGTCTCGGCGTTAAACATCAGCCGTGCGTCGCCGATAAATTCACTGGTGCGTTCTTTGACGATGTTGTACAGATTGATGAGATCGCTATTGATATCAGCAAGGATGTACTTCTCGTAGTCGGTATTCAAAAATACCGACCCCGCGCCGACAAAGGGCTCGATCAGGCAATCCCCCGCGGGTAAATGGCGGCGGATATCTTCTATTAGCGGATATTTACCGCCAGCCCATTTCAAAAACGCGCGGTTCTTCTTCATGCCGTCGATTGTTACTCACACACTCTCAAGAGCCGCGGATTGTACTCTGTTTAGGACCCATACATCAGGTTAAATTCAGGAACTTATTTGTTTTGATCCTGCTTGACCTGGCCAATTTCCCTGGCCCACGGTTTTTTAGCCTGAATATCGGCCGGTAATTGCGCCACCGCGCTTTTGGCCTGGGCTGATGTCGGGTAGACCCCGCTCACCAGCACATACCAGGGCTTGCCGTCACGGCGGGTCTCATACACCCAATACTGGCCCAACTGCTGCTTCTTGGCATAGGCGTTAAGCGTAGTGGCCTGGGAAGCGCTGCTGATTTGCACGGTGTAATACCCCGCCGGGGCGGCTTGGATTGAACCACCGGCACTGGCGGGGGCGGCCGCGGCGGCTGGTGCCGACGTGGCTACCGGTGCCGCTGTAGCTGCCGGCGCGCGCTGCGCGGCGGCGGCGGGAGCGCGCGTGGCGGGTTCAATCACCATGGTATGGCGGGTGGGTGCTGCCGTGGGCTGCGGCGCGGCCACGGCCGGCGCACGCTGGACGGCGGCGGGCGCCTTGGCGTTATGCGTTGGCGCCGAATTTTTGGCGCTGGGGACCATGGCGGTCGTCTTCGGCGCTTTATGCGCGGCGGACGCGGGTTTGGTCGCCTTGGCGGCAGGTTCCCTGCCCGCCGGGGCCACCGTGGCCGGTGCGGTCGGCAGCGTCGAGGCCGGCTGGTCGCCGTTGACTTGCTGGGTCACGCCGTTAACCCGATCCCCTTGCTGTGACAGCGCGTCCGCCATATTGCCCGGCAGATCGATGCGGTGCTGCGGATTGCCGTCGGCTGACGGCGGCGCCTGGGTCGGCGCGGCGGCAACCGGCGGCGCGTTGAGCGTCTGCGGCTGCTGGGCGGTGCCGTTGCTGCCGTTCACCGTACCGGCGGTATTGCCGTTGCCGCCGTTCACGGTGCCGTTGGCCGCGGGCGTACTGCCTGGGCTATTGACGTCGGGGTTGGCGCTGTCCGGCACGGGTTTGAGATCGTTGGTCGCGGTATTTGCCGTACCGGGCAGTTCGATGCTCTTTTCCGCCACGTTCGGATTTTGCTGGTTAGCGTCCATCTGGGTAGGCGCCTTTAACGCCGAACCGATGGCAATAACCAATAGCAGCAGCACCAGGATGCCAATGCCTATCATCAGATGCTGTTTGGACATGGCCACTTTGGGAACTGAAGGACCTTTCCGTTGACGGGGTGGGCGGCGATCGCTGCTATCGGGTCTCAGTTCGTCTTCCGACTTGAACTCATCCATCTAAAACTCTCCAACTGAGAGATAATTTCCGCACGGCCCGGGGGTCGTGGGGAGGGTTAATGCGATTAAATCAAACTCATCCCCCCTTTCCCGCTCGCGGGATAAGGGGAACGGCCCTGACTCAAGCCTGGCAATCGGCGATTGATGCCAATACGATATCATTTGCTACACCGGTACGCACTTCCGCCTGGCCTATTGAGCGCGGCAGCACTAACCGTAATTGACCGGAAACCACTTTTTTATCCCGCATCATATGGGGCAGGTAATCCGCCGGGGCCATTTCTTTCGGTCCGGCCACCGGCAAGCCCGCGCGCGTCAACAACGCCTGCACGCGATCAATCTCATCCATACTGAACTGCCCTAAACGACGGGCGGTATGCGCCGCCATCATGATGCCCGCCGACACGGCCTCGCCGTGCAGCCAGACGCCGTAGCCCATATGGGTTTCGATGGCATGCCCATAAGTATGGCCTAAATTGAGCAAAGCCCGCTGACCATTTTCACGTTCATCCGCGGCGACCACCGCCGCTTTCAGTTCGCAGCAGCGCCGCAGGCAATAGGACAACGCGTCGGGCTCAAGCGCCAGCACGTCGTCAAGATGATTTTCCAGCCAGCCAAAAAAAGCCTCGTCCAGAATGATGCCGTATTTGATGACTTCGGCCAGTCCTGAGGACAATTCGCGCGCCGGCAGGGTTTTAAGGCAGTCGAGATCGATAACTACGGATGCCGGCTGGTAAAACGCGCCGATCATGTTCTTACCGAGAGGGTGGTTAACCGCCGTTTTACCGCCCACCGATGAATCGACCTGGGAAAGCAGCGTAGTGGGAACCTGGATAAAGCGCACGCCGCGCTGATAACTGGCGGCGGCAAAGCCGGTCAGATCGCCGATGACGCCGCCGCCAAGCGCAATAAGCGTGGTATCGCGGCCATGGGGTTTTTTCAGCAGCGCGGTGAAAACCTGATCCAATACGGCCAGGGATTTGTATTGCTCGCCGTCGGGCAGAATGACCTGGTCGACGATGACCCCGGCGCTTTCCAGCACCGTGCGGACAGAGTGCAGGTAAAGCGGCGCCAGCGTTTCGTTGGTCACCACCATCACGTGATCGCCGCTTTTAAGCGGCATGAAAGAAGCCGGGTCGTTGAATAACCCGGCCGCTATCGTAATCGGGTAGCTGCGCTCCCCTAATGTTACCGTAATCCTCTCCATGGGGTGCTTAAGACCTTTTCGGCATCTCGTTACACACTAAATCAGTTGCTTTCCAGCATATTGATAATCTGGTTGGCGACAACTTTAGCACTTTGTTCGTCGGTACGGATGGTGACATCCGCAATTTCTTCATACAAAGGGTTGCGTTCCCGGGCCAGCGCTTCCAGTACTTCACGCGGCGGGGCTTCAACCTGTAGCAAGGGTCGTTTTTTATCACGCTGGGTTCTGGCCAGCTGTTTTTCAATGGTGGTCTCAAGATAAACGACCACACCACGGGCAGAAAGGCGGTTACGTGTTTCACGTGACTTTACTGAACCACCACCTGTAGCCAATACGATCCCTTGTTTCTCGGTAAGTTCGTTAATGACTTTTTCTTCACGATCGCGGAAGCCGTCTTCGCCTTCCACGTCGAATACCCAGCCTACATCAGCTCCGGTGCGTCGCTCAATCTCTTGATCAGAATCGAAAAACTCCATATTAAGTTGTTGAGCCAACTGACGCCCAATAGTGCTTTTGCCGGCACCCATAGGCCCAACCAGAAAGATATTGCGTTTCTCTGCCATGTTTTTCGGTATTACTAAGATTATTCGTTAATGACAACCCGCCCCGCCAATCAAATCAGCGGCGGGACCTAAACTGAAACCTCATGAGCGATAGTGCGAGAATCAGACGAAAAATTATCTCAACACTCGGGGTAGTTTGGCAACCGATTAAATCGATGCTCACACCGCAAGGAGGAATTCCGATATCTCTATCGTAATTACAGGTGACGCAAAAACAGCGATGCTCAATGGGTTACCCTTGTAAGCGAAATTGTGCACAGCGTCAAATCGAACGCGAAAAAAACGCATAATTTGTTGCTAAAACCGCAATTTTGCCCAAATTGAGGCAATCAAGTTTACCCCGTTATGCGGGTCGGCGTAATAAAAATAACCAGTTCACGCTGTTTATAGTGCGCACGCTGGCGTTTGAACAGCTGGCCGAGCAGCGGAATCTCCGCCAAAAGCGGTACCCTATCATGGGTTTGATGTTTTTGATGTTGAAAAATACCTCCTAAAACAATGGTTTCGCCGTCAGCAATGGTCACCTGGGTCTTGATTTCCTCCATATCGATGGAAACACTCTCATTTTCCCCTTGTTTGATTACCCGCCCCGGCACGTTCTGGCTCAGGCGCAAATTGAGGGTTACTTTGCCGTTGCGCAGTATTTTAGGGGTGACTTCCATGCTCAGTACCGCCTCTTTGAACTGAATGGCCGGTGATTTATTTTTACCGTTCGCCACCTGGTACGGAATCTCGGTGCCCTGCTTGATGCTGGCGGTTTGCTGATGCGCGGTATAGAGGCGGGGGCTGGCCAGGATATCCACTTTGTTTTCCTGCTCCAGCGCGGTCAGTTCCAGTTCAAGCAGCCGGCCGCTGAGGCGCGCCAGGCGAAACCCCATGCTGGCGTAATGCTCACTCAGGGGCAGATCGACCCCCAGGCGCGTGGCGCAAGGCGATGTGCCGCCGCCTTGCTGCCACTTTACCCCGATTTCCCGCAGGTTATCCCGGCTGATGGTAACGATATGGGCGGTGATCATCACTTGCTCCAGCGGCAGATCCCAGATTTTTATCCAGCCGGTAAGCGCAGATAATGCCGCGTCGGTATCGCGCAGCACCAGGGAATTAGTGCGTTTATCCAGCATCACGCTGCCACGCGGGGACATCAGGGCGCCGCGCATCGAGCCGATGCTTTTCGCCACCTCGCCGGCATCGGCGTGCTCCAGCGTCACCAACTGGTTGCGCAAAGGAGTTTCACCCGGCGGCCCGTCCGCCTCGCCCCGCCGCGCGGGGAACACCATCAGCGCGTCATCCTGGCGCTCCAGGCGCAGGCGGCCGGTGCGCGCGATCAGATCCACCGCCTGTAGCCAGGACACATTGTGCAGATTAAGGCTGATATTGCCTTTGATGTCCGGGGCAATAACCAGATTCAGGCGCTGATGTTCCGCCAGGGCGCGCAGCACCTGCGGTATCGGCGCGTCGTCAAATACCAGCGTCACCGGTTTGCCGTCGCCGCCCGCCGTCCGTCCGGCCAGCGCGACGTCCCGCCATCCAACCGTCAGCAAACACAAGATCAACCCCACCATCCGCGCGTGTCCTTTCATTGTGCCTCGTCCTTTTTATCGGGTGACTCCATTATGATCCTCCTGATCTTTCTGATCTTCCTGATCTTTCCTGGCCGCAGTGCGTGTTGTTCCGCACCGGCGCCAGCGCCCCTGATCGTCAACGGTCCAGAATAACCAGCGCTCTCCCGCGCCCACCTTCCCTTTTATCCGATCGATCCGGCCGTCCGCGGCAGGCCGACCGGCGTGACCCGGCTGAACGTGCGGCGCCGGTTGAAAAGGATCGCGCTCCTGCGGCCGTTCATCGTCCGTTGCCTCTCTCCTCTCCTGGTCCTCCGCCGCCAAACCCGGGCTGGACGCCGTCTCCCGGTAATCTACCGCCGTGGCCCCGTCGTTACCGGCCTCCTCGTCATCGTCCCCCGCCTCCCCCGGCGCCTTTTCCCGCCGCCCGTTTTTCGTTTCCGTCCCGGGCGCGGCAGACAGGATAAGCTCCGCCTCCAGCAACCCGCCCCGGCGCCTGACGGTAAGGGTTTCCAGGGGGAGTGCCCCCCGCAGGTCGCAGAGATGGCGCAGCATGCGCCGCAGTTGCGCATAGTCCGTGGTTACCACCAGTTGCCAGCGTTCGAAAACGTGCTGCCGGTCGCCGGCGGCGCCAAACGCCCGCCAGGTGAGGTTCTTCCCCCGGCCCGGAGGGATAACGGCGGCCAAGGCGGCCGGATCCCCGCGCATTTTTTCGCCGGCGTCGACGGGGCGGCGTAAGCGCAGGATATCGGCTTCCAGGCGTTCCGGAGCGGGTAAGCCGGCCTGCGCCCGTTCCTGCCCAGCCACCACGGTTTTGCAATGGCCGATATCCTGGCGCAGCAACTCCGCCGCGTCCTGTCCAGGGCGCACGACCAGCAAAATCCCCAGCGCGACGTAAACGCCCACGATGATCTGCGCCAGGGCCAGCGCGCGCCAGGGGCGCTCCATCCAGCGGCCGAACCCGCCCTCAGCGTCCGGCATCATCCGCCGCCCCGGCGGGCCACGCCGCCTGTAACTCAAAGCTGAAGCGGCCGTTTTCCTGTTGTTCGATTCGTCGCCAGCGTATGGAAGCGAACCGAGGATGTCGGGAAAGCAGGCGGTCCGCCGTGCGGATATGCACATAGCGCTCGCTGCAGCCGCTTATATGTACTTCTGTGCCGCACAGCCGCAGCCGGGTTAACCACAATCCCGGCGGCAGCAGGCCCGGCAGTTGATCCCACAGCTGCCGGTAGCGCTGGTTGCCGGCGTTGGCCCGGCGCCGGCCGCGCAGCTTGTTTTCCAGCTCTTGCCGCCGTTCCAGCAGACGCTCCATCCGCTGCCGCTGCCCGCGGATTTGTTTTTCGCGCTGTTGCCACTGTGAGAGCAGTGCGCCAAGCTCGGCGAGCTGTTCATGGCCGCGCCGCGCCTGCAGGCCCAGCAGACCGGAGGCCAGCAGCAGTTCGACCGCCAGCGCCAGGGACACGATTCTTGCGCGCCGCCGCCGGCGTTGGCGCCGCCACGGCAGCAGGTTGACCTGATACATTATTCATCGCCGCGGCGCACGGCCAGCCCGCCCGCGATGGCGAATGCCGCCGGCCACGCCGGTAGCGGGGGATGCGCCTGCCACAGGGCGGAAAATGGCGACCATTGCAGGGCATCCGTCTGCGGCGGGCAGATGGCGTCGCTGCTGATATAGACCGGCTCACCCCTGCCGCAGGCATCAGGATAGCGCTGGTGGATGAGTCCACGCGCCGCCGGCAGCGCCGCGGCCTCGCCGGTGGCGATAACGCCGAATTCCAGGGGACGCGCCAGCGGCGAGACCCAGTGCCATCCCGTGCGCGCAGCGTGGATCAGCAGCCGGTCCCGCGCCAGGCCCGCGGCGCTTGCCATGCAGCGCAGGGCGCTGGGCGCGATATCCAGCACGTGCGGAGCCAGACCGGCGCGCTCCAGACAGGATAGCCACCGCGCCACGGCCTCCTGTCGGGCTGCGGTCACCAGCAGCGTGCCGGGCGCCTGCGGATCGTCACGGTAATCGAGCAGCAGCTTTTCACGGCCGGCGGGGAAATGGCGGCGGGCCTGCGCGGTGATATACCACTCCCGTTCCGGCTCGCCGAGGCGATGGTCCGGCGCGGCCATGCGCCGGTGCAGAAACTCGGTTGACGGCAAACAAACTCGTAACGAAATGCGTCCGGGCAGTTGCCTGCGCCACACCGCCAACAGTTGCTCCAGGGCGGCGGACGGCGTGCCCTCAGCCCCCTCAGGCATGGGCCGCTGCCACCAATGGCGAAGCTGCCAGCCCTGGCGCCGCCGCTGCACCGCCAGCGCCCGCGCGGTGCCGTTTTCAAACGCCAATCCCACTTGCCAGGTGCAAAATTCCATGTTTGCCGAGCTCCTTCTCATTCGTTATCGTCCGTCATTAAAAGTACGTATCCAACGTGCTGGCTTACCTTTATACTAGCGCGCGGTTGTTTATAAACTGCCCAAATGACATGAAATGGGAAATCTCAGGTGAAGTTCGTAAAATATTTTTTAATCTTTGCAGTGTGTTGCATTCTGTTGGGAGCCGCCTCGATATTTGGCATGTACAAATATATCGAGCCGCAGTTGCCTGACGTCGCCACCCTGAAAGACATTCGGCTGCAGACCCCGATGCAGGTCTATAGCGCGGACGGTGAGCTGATAGCGCAGTTTGGGGAAAAACGCCGTATCCCCCTGAAGCTGCAGCAAATACCGCCGGAACTGGTCCACGCGTTCGTGGCCACGGAAGACAGCCGCTTCTATGAGCACCATGGGGTTGACCCGGTGGGCATCATGCGCGCCGCCTCCATCGCGCTGATGTCCGGCCATGCGTCCCAGGGCGCCAGCACCATCACGCAGCAGCTGGCGCGCAATTTCTTCCTCAGCCCAGAGCGGACGTTGATTCGCAAAATCAAAGAAGCTTTCCTGGCCATCCGTATCGAGCAGCTGCTGACGAAAGATGAAATCATCGAGCTGTATCTCAACAAGATTTATCTGGGTTACCGCGCCTATGGCGTCGGCGCGGCGGCGCAGGTGTATTTTGGCAAGAATGTCGACCAGCTGACCCTGAGCGAGATGGCGGTCATTGCCGGCCTGCCGAAAGCGCCCTCGACCTTCAATCCGCTTTATTCCCACGATCGGGCGCTGGCGCGGCGTAATTTCGTGCTGTCGCGCATGCTGGATGAAAACTTCATTACGCGCGAACAGTTCGAACAGGCCCGCAACAGCGATCTGGTGGCGAATTATCACGTGCCGCAAATGGCGTTTTCGGCGCCTTATGTCTCTGAAATGGTGCGTCAGGACATGATGAAACGCTACGGGGAAAATGCCTATACCGATGGTTATAAGGTCTATACCACCATCACCAAAAAACTACAGCTGGCGGCGCAGGACGCCGTGCGCAACAACGTGCTCGATTACGATATCCGCCACGGCTACCGCGGACCGAGCAACGTGCTGTGGAAGGTGGGTGAAATGGCCTGGGACCAGAAGCATATCGTCGATACTTTAAAAACGCTGCCGGTTTACGGACCGCTGTTCCCGGCGGTGGTAACGCAGGCCGACGCCGAACAGGCCACCGCCGTAATGGCGGACGGCAGCAGCGTCGCCCTGCCGATGGCAGGGGTGCGTTGGGCGCGAGCGTTTAAAACCGATACGCTGCAAGGCCCTCTGCCGCGCAAGGTCTCGGACGTCGTCAAGCCGGGCGAGCAAATTTGGGTGCGCAAGGTCGGCGATATCTGGTGGCTGGCGCAGGTGCCCGACGTCAACTCGGCGCTGGTGTCCCTCAATCCGCAGGACGGCGCGGTCAAGGCGTTGGTGGGAGGGTTCGATTTCAACCAGAGCAAATTCAACCGCGTCACCCAATCGCTGCGGCAGGTCGGGTCGAATATCAAGCCGTTCCTGTATACCGCCGCCATGGATAAAGGGCTGACCCTGGCCACCATCCTTAACGACGTGCCGATTTCCCGTTGGGACGCCGGCGCCGGCGCCGACTGGCGGCCGAAAAACTCGCCTCCGACCTATGACGGCCCCATCCGCCTGCGCCAGGGGCTGGGGCAATCGAAAAACGTGATGATGGTGCGCGCCATGCGCGCCATGGGCGTGGATTATGCCGCGGAATACCTGCTGCGCTTTGGTTTTCCCGCGCAGAATATCGTGCATACCGAATCGCTGGCGCTAGGCTCGGCGTCGTTTACTCCGCTGCAGATGGTGCGCGGGTACTCGGTGCTCTCCAACGGCGGTTATCTGGTCGACCCCTACCTGATTACCCGCATCGAGGACGAAGCCGGCCATGTTCTGTTTGCAGCCAAGCCCAAAGTGGTCTGCGACACCTGCAACCTGCCGGTAATCTACGGCGACACCAACAAATCCGCCGTCCTGTCCGATGACAGCATGGAAAACGTCGCCGTGTCGCGCCAACCCGATAATAACGCCGCCGTGCCGATGCCCCGCCTGGAAACCGTTTCCCCGGCGCAACAGGCCGCTGACGGCAGCCAGCTTTATGCGCCGCACGTCATCAGTACGCCGCTGGCGTTCCTGATCCACGACGCGCTTAACAGCAACATCTTTGGCGAACCCGGCTGGATGGGCACCGGCTGGCGCGCGGGCAAGGACTTGAAGCGCCATGATATCGGCGGCAAGACCGGTACCACCAACGATTCCAAGGATGCCTGGTTCTCAGGCTACGGCCCGCAAACCGTCACCACCGTATGGATTGGCTTCGACGATCATCGCCGCAACCTGGGCCGGGCCACGGCGTCCGGCGCCATCAGCGATCAGATTTCCGGCGGCGAAGGCGGTGCCAAAAGCGCCCAGCCGGCCTGGGATGATTTTATGAAGGTCGCGCTGGAAGGAATACCGGAGCAAAAAGTCACGCCCCCGCCGGGCATCGTCACCGTCAGCATCGATAAGAGCAGCGGCAAACTCTCCGACGGCGGCGGCAACAGTCGCGAGGAATACTTTATCGACGGTACGCAGCCGAGGGACCGGGTGGTGCACGAGGTGGGTACCGTGGTGACGGATAACGGCGGCGAATCGCACGAACTGTTCTAATGCGGCGGCCTGCCACGGCAGGCCCGCCAACACCGCACTCAAAGCAGACATGTCAAGGGAGAGCGTGCCAATGGGGTCGAATCGGGCGTGGTTTTCCCGCCCGACCGAGCGCCCCATGGCACGGCAGGCCCGCCAACACCGCGCCCAAAGCAGACGTGTTAAGGGAGAGCGTGCCAATGGGGTCGAATCGGGCGTGGTTTTCCCGCCCGACCGAGCGCCCCATGGCGCGTATGCCCGCCAACACCGCACTCAAAGCAGACGTGTTAAGGGAGAGCGTGCCAATGGGGTCGAATCGGGCGTGGTTTTCCCGCCCGACCGAGCGCCCCATGGCGCGGTATGCCCGCCAACACCGCACTCAAAGCAGACGTGTTAAGGGAGAGCGTGCCAATGGGGTCGAATCGGGCGTGGTTTTCCCGCCCGACCGAGCGCCTCATGGCGCGGCAGGCCCGCCAACACCGCGCCCAAAGCAGACGTGTTAAGGGAGAGCGTGCCAATGGGGTCGAATCGGGCGTGGTTTTCCCGCCCGACCGAGCGCCCCATGGCACGGCAGGCCCGCCAACACCGCGCCCAAAGCAGACGTGTTAAGGGAGAGCGTACCAATAGGGTCGAATCGGGCGTGGTTTTCCCGCCCGACCGAGCGCCCCATGGCGCGGTATGCCCGCCAACACCGCACTCAAAGCAGGCATCCAAAGGGATAACCGGACTCCGGTTGTTTTATTTCCGCACCAGCCACGCATGGGCCAGAAACAGCGCGCTGACGTTACGCGCCTCGCGAAAATCCGGCTCATTAAGCAACTCCATCATGCGATCGATGGGCCAGCGCACCTGCGGCAACGGTTCGGGCTCATCGCCCTCGCGCTGCTGCGCATACAGATCCCGCGCCACCACGATATTCATTTTGCTGGAAAAATAGGACGGCGCCATGGTCAGCTTGGTTAAAATATCCATGCGCCGCGCGCCGAAACCCACCTCTTCCATCAGTTCCCGGTTCGCCGCTTCCAGGATCTCCTCGCCGGGATCAATCAGCCCCTTGGGAAACCCCAGCTCATAATCCTCAATGCCCACCGCATACTCACGGATCAACACCAGATGATCATCGATTATCGGTACGATCATCACCGCCTCCCGATCGGACGGCTGCATCCTTTCATAAATCCGCCGCGCCCCATTGCTGAACTCGAGGTCGACGGTTTCTACATTAAACAATCGGGAGCGCGCCACGGTTTCAACTTTATGAATTTTTGGTTTTTGCAGATGCTTATCCATAATGGTCCCGAGCAGACAAAATACATGTCACAGCATAACCGCCTATGCGCGCAAACAACAGGATCAGGGCATCCACGTTAAATCCCCCGCCCGCCAGCGGCGCCGTTTCCGCGCCGGCTAACCCGATCTTTACCTGCCATTCCGCCAACGCGAGGCCGGGTAAAACGGATGCAATTAGTTATAGCATGGCAAGTAAAAGAAAAGAATTGGGATTAAAATAGGAAAATACCGATATGTCGCTAAAGAATGGATTGCTACCCTGAGATTAGCGTTGATAGTTGTCACGTTTTTTTCCCGCGCGGCTGTCAATCAAACAATCGAGTGTTCGTTTCTCTATGACGAGCGTGGCGTCACGCCGCTTGCCGGATGCGTATCATATTATCGATGTATCGTCGTTTTTTCGTGTTTCGATGGGGATGGCATGAGCACAATAGTCATTGTATTGGCCTTACTGTTGACCTGTGCGATCGCGTTATCCGCTTACCGGGCCTACCGCCGGCGCCACATCCCCGCGCCGATAAAGCGCATGCCGTCGCTGCAACCCTTGCCCCGCAAACTGGCCCCGCAGGAACGCGAGGCCATCGAACACTATTTCCAGCTGAATAAACACCTCCAGTATAGCTTGCCCCTGGCCTCGCCCCCCGCGCCGGTGGCGGAGACCCTGGCGTTAACCCCGCAAAGCGAGAATATCTATGCGGTCACCCATGCCATCACCCGTTATGGCTTGGCCACCGACGCGCCCCATAAGTGGCGTTATTTCCTCGACAGTACCGAAGTGCATCTCCCCCCGCTCTGGGAACAGTATATTGCCGACGAAAATCATGTCGAACTGATAAAAACCGCCGGGATCCCCCTGGTGATTGCGCTCAACGGCCACTCGCTGGTGGATTACATGTCCGCCGACCCGCAAGCGCCCAGCCCGCCGCAGTTAGTACCGAACTCGTCCATGCGCGAGCAGGAAACCGAGCAGGTCGAATTGCTGAACATCCGCAAGGAAACCCCCGAGGAATATGCGCTCAGCCGGCCGAAGGGCATCTATGAGGCCGCCTTGCTGAGCGTGGCGCTATTATTGCTGTTTGTCAGCCTGCTGGCGCCGGTGCTGGCCGTGCCATGGCTGGTGGCCGTCGCCGGCGTGCTGATGGGTTGGGGCGGCTGGCGGCTGTTGCGCCGGCCGGCCGAGAGCGCGCTGCGGGATGTGCACTGCCTGCGCGGCACGCCCAAGCGCTGGGGCCTGTTCGGGGAATCTGACCAAAGCCGCATCAGCACCATCTCGTTCGGCATTATCGACCTGAACTACCCGCCCCACTGGCTGCCTTTTATCGGCCATGATATGGGCAAAAAGACCGATGTCGATATCTACGTCAACCGCCAGGTGGTGCGCCAGGGGAAATATCTGTCCCTGCATGACGAAATGAGGCATTTCCCGCTCCAGCGCTTTGGCGGCAACCTGGTATTGCTGTGCAGCTCGGCCCTGATCTTGTGCCTGCTGCTGATCTACGTGCCGCTGACCTTGCCGCTGACGCTGAGCACCGCCTGGTTAAAAGGCGCGCAGAATATCCAGGCGGTGGATGTCAATACGCTGGCGCAGGCGCAGCTGCGCATCGGCGATACGCTGCACGCCCAGGGCTCGGGCATGTGCTATATCAATACCGCCCTACCCGCGGATGCCCGGGAACCGTTTGTCCCTTTCGATTGTTCCAGCATTTATTGGAATAACGCCGAACCGCTGCCTTTGCCGGAGTCCGACACGGTGGATAAGGCGGTATTATTGCTCAATACCGTCAATACCCAACTGCATCCCCAACTGGATAACGATCCCAAGATCAATCCAGGCCTGGCGACCGCCATCCAGAAATCGGGCATGATACTGCTGGATGATTTTGCGGACATCGTGCTGAAAACGCAGGACCTTTGCCATGACGACAGCGCCTGCGGCCGGCTGAAAACCGCGCTGGTCAACCTGGCCAACGGCCGGGATTGGCCTTCGCTTGTAAAGCGGGCGCGCAACGGCACGCTCAAAGGCGTCAACGTCCTGCTGCGCCCGGTCAGCGCGGAAACGCTGCAAAACCTGGTGACCAGCGCCACCTCGTCCATTTTCACCGGAGAGACCCGCCAGGCGACCAATGCCCTTAACAGTCCCCCGCCGGGCGGATTCCTGATCCACAGCGACGAGGGAAAATTACTGGTGGATCATCCATTGCCGGCCAGTTCCTTATATGATTACACCGGGCTGGCGCAATGGCATGAACTGCAGCGCCTCTCCGCCATGCTGCTGCACACGCCGTTCCGCGCCCAGGGCGTCATTACCAATATCACCGTCGACGCCAACGGCACCCGCCATATTTCGCTGCACAGCGAACCCGATGTCATCACCGTCTGGCGCTACCTTGGCACCAGCGTACTGCTTTTCCTGTTGATTATCATCGCATTGGTCAACGCCGTACTGCTGATCCGCCGCCTGGGCAAAAGCCGGCATCACGCCCAGGATATTCAGCGTTATTATGAAAGCTGTTTTAATACCCACCTGCCCACCGTGGCATTAAAAACGCTGCGTTAACCCGCGGCGCCCCGGTTTGCCCGGCGCGTCATGCGCACGGAATTTGCATGTCATCCGCCAACGACTGGTATAATACCCTAATGTATCCTGATACCGGCGGCACACCAGCGCGGCATCCACCCGGCGGACCGGGTACTGAAAAAGCGCCCGTTCCCGGCCAGCACACAGGAGGCACGATGAAAAACCAGGATAAGGACAAAGGCGGACAGGAAGAGGCCGTCCGCCTTGATAAATGGCTTTGGGCGGCACGATTTTACAAAACCCGCGCCATCGCCCGGGAAATGGTGGAAGGCGGCAAAGTCCATTACAACGGACAGCGCACCAAACCCGGCAAAATCATGGAGAGCGGCGCGGAGATCACCCTGCGCCAGGGTGATGACGAGCGCACCGTGGTGGCGCTTACCCTAACGGTACAGCGCCGGCCCGCCAGCGAAGCGCAACTGTTCTACCAGGAAACGGCGCAAAGCGTGGCCAAACGCGAAAAGCTGGCCGCCGCGCGCAAAATCAATGCCCAGAACGTGACCCACCCGGACCGGCGGCCGGATAAAAAAGAGCGCCGCAACCTGATTAAATTTAAATATGGCGAGTCGGGGGAATAAGCCCGCCGCCACCGGCAAGAGAGAGAATTATGGCCATTCACGACCAGCTACACCGTTATTTATTTGAAGATTATGCCGTGCGCGGTGAACTGGTTTCATTGCATGATACCTACCGGCAGGTCCTGGGCCAGCATGATTACCCGCCCAGCGTCAAAAACCTGCTGGGGGAAATGCTGGTGGTCACCAGCCTGCTGACCGCTACGCTGAAATTCAGCGGCGAGATTACCGTGCAACTGCAGGGCGACGGGCCGCTGCGCCTGGTGGTCATTAACGGCGATCACCAGCAGAATATGCGCGGCGTGGCGCGCATCGACGGCGACATCGCCGAAAACAGCACGCTCAGACAAATGGTCGGCAACGGCTACCTGGTCATTACGCTCACCCCGGATGAGGGCGAGCGTTACCAGGGCGTGGTGGGCCTGGAAGGAGAACACCTGGCCGATTGCCTGGAAAACTACTTCCTGCAGTCTGAACAGCTGCTGACCCGCCTGTTTATCCGCACCGGCGAAGCCAACGGCCAGGTCGCGGCCGCCGGTATGCTGCTACAGGTGCTGCCCGCGCGCGATGCCAGCCACGACGACTTTGACCGCCTGGCGCAGTTGACCGCCACAGTCAAGGCGGAAGAGCTGTTCACCCTGCCGGCCGATGACGTGTTATATCGCCTCTATCATCAGGATAAGGTATCGCTTTACCCCGCCCAGGACGTCCGTTTTCTTTGCACCTGCTCCCGGCAGCGTTGTGCTGACGCGCTGCTGACGCTGCCGGAGCATGAGCTTGATGAAATGCTCGATCAGGACGAAACCATCGACATGCATTGTGATTTCTGCGGTAGTCATTATGTCTTTACCGCCGGGGATGTCGCGGCGATAAAGTCAGACCGCACGGGCCCTGAGACACAATTACACTGAGATAGGCGCCGGCGGGCACAGGACAGATAGACTTGCCTATGGTAGCGCATGCTGAAGCTTTATTTATGCGTCAGCTCCCAATACAGTGTAAAACTTGCTGACGTCGGTTATTTCATGACCTACCTCTCGGTGATCCACTGGGTAACCCTTACAATCGCTACAGGTAATAATTTAAAGCTAAGGAGTCGTCATATGGCAAGTCATGGTATCAACGCGCAAGACCTGGTCGGCTATGGCATTACTAACTGTAGCGAGGTGATTTACAACCCGGATTTTGCCTTATTGTTCCAGGAAGAAACCGCCGATTCACTGCAAGGATTTGAGCGCGGCACCGTCACCAGCACCGGCGCCGTGGCCGTCGATACCGGTATCTTTACCGGCCGCTCGCCGAAGGACAAATACCTGGTGCGCGACGACGTAACGCGCGATACCGTCTGGTGGTCGGATCAGGGTAAAGGCAACAACGACAATCATCCGCTCAGTCAGGAGACCTGGAGCCACCTGAAACAACTCGTCGGCAACCAGCTATCGGGCAAACGCCTGTTTATCGTGGATGCGTTTTGCGGCGCCAATGAAAACAGCCGGTTAAAGGTACGCTTTATCACCGAGGTGGCCTGGCAGGCGCACTTCGTCAAAAACATGTTTATCCGCCCCGATGAAGAGGAACTGCGGGACTTCAAACCTGATTTCGTGGTCATGAACGGGGCCAAATGCACCAATCCGGACTGGCAACAGCAGGGCATGCACTCGGAAAACTTTATCGCCTTTAACCTGACGGAACGGATGCAGCTGATTGGCGGCACCTGGTACGGCGGCGAAATGAAAAAAGGCATGTTCTCGATCATGAACTACCTGCTGCCGTTAAAAGGCATCGCCTCGATGCACTGCTCGGCCAATGTCGGCGCCGCCGAAGATGTCGCCATTTTCTTTGGCCTGTCGGGCACCGGCAAAACCACGCTGTCCACCGATCCGCACCGCCGGCTTATCGGCGACGATGAGCACGGCTGGGACGACGACGGCGTCTTTAACTTCGAGGGCGGCTGCTACGCCAAGACCATCCATCTGTCAGAGGAAGCCGAGCCGGAAATTTTCCACGCCATCCGCCGCGACGCCCTGCTGGAAAACGTGGTTGTCCGGGCCGACGGCAGCGTGGACTTTGACGACGGCAGCAAAACCGAAAATACCCGCGTCTCATACCCTATCTACCATATTGAGAATATCGTCAAACCGGTATCGAAAGCGGGCCATGCGTCCAGGGTCATCTTCCTGACCGCCGACGCCTTCGGGGTACTGCCGCCGGTGGCCAGACTGACGGTGGAACAGGCGCAATATCACTTCCTGTCCGGCTTTACCGCCAAGCTTGCCGGCACTGAACGCGGCATCACCGCGCCGACCCCCACTTTCTCGGCCTGCTTCGGCGCGGCGTTCCTGTCGCTGCACCCGACCCAGTACGCGGAGGTACTGGCCAAACGCATGAACGCCGCCGGCGCCAAGGCCTATCTGGTGAATACCGGCTGGAACGGCACCGGTAAACGCATTTCCATCAAAAATACCCGCGCCATTATCGACGCGATCCTGAGCGGCGCTATCGACGATGCGGAAACCCTCACGCTACCGGTATTCAACCTGGCGGTGCCGATGACGCTGGCCGGCGTCGACAGCCAGATTCTCGACCCGCGCCATACCTACGCCGAACCCAGCCTGTGGCAGGAAAAGGCCGACGACCTGGCGAAACGGTTTATCACCAATTTTGATAAATACACCGACACGCCGGCAGGCAAGGCGCTGGTTAAAGCGGGACCGAAGCTGTAAGCACGCCGGCGCCGGGCTAAACCCCGGCGCGGTAAGCCCGCCAACGCCGAACCTAAAGCAGACGTGTTCAAGGGAGAGCGTGCCGATGGGGTCGAAGCGGCCATGGTTTTCCTGGCCGCCAGAGCGCCCCATGGCATGCTAGGCCCGCCAACGCCGAACCTAAAGCAGACGTGTTCAAGGGAGAGCGTGCCAATGGGGTCGAAGCGGCCATGGTTTTCCTGGCCGCCAAAGCGCCCCATGGCATGCTAGGCCCGCCAACGCCGAACCTAAAGCAGACGTGTTCAAGGGAGAGCGTGCCAATGGGGTCGAAGCGGCCATGGTTTTCCTGGCCGCCAAAGCGCCCCATGGCATGCTAGGCCCGCCAACGCCGAACCTAAAGCAGACGTGTTCAAGGGAGAGCGTGCCAATGGGGTCGAAGCGGCCATGGTTTTCCTGGCCGCCAGAGTGCCCCATGGCATGCTAGGCCCGCTGACACCGGGCTTAAATCCGGCGCTTGCCAGTCCACATCATGCCTCCGCGTAACGGAGGCTTTTTTTTGCCCCGCGGTCGTTGCCGCGGCGGGATTACGCCGTTTTCTTTACCGAGGTCACGACGGGAACGTCATGCGCATTCACAGGCAACGGCAGGTACGCGCGAATACGCAGGCCGCCGCGCTCGCTGCTGCCGATATCCAGCGTACCGTCGTGGGCGTCGACAATACGCTGCACAATAGCCAGCCCCAGCCCGGTGCCGCTGGTGCTGCGCGCGCTGTCCCCGCGCACGAAGGGCTGGAACAGATATTTCAGCTGCGAAGGTTCGATGCCCGGCCCATCGTCCTCCACCTCAAACCAAACCCGGTGCGCGTCCCGCCCGCTGTTCACGCGGATCCAGCCGTTACCGTAACGGGCTGCGTTAACCACCATATTCACCGCCGCCCGTTTAATCGACAACGGATTCACGTTAACAATCAGCTCATCATCGAACAGCGCGGTTTCGATAATACGTTCATAACCGCTTTCAGCCGCCACCACTTCCGCCAGGATGCCGTTCAGATCCGCCATCTCGGTCTGCATCTCCTGCCCGGTACGCAGATAATCGATAAATTGCTCGATAATGGCGTTACACTCTTCAATATCCTTATTGATCGACTCGGCCAGATAGCCATCCTCGGCGTTCATCATCTCGGTGGCCAGGCGGATACGCGTCAACGGCGTGCGCAAATCGTGGCTGACGCCGGCCATCAGCAGGGTCCGATCGTCGGCCAGCATCTTGACGCCGGAGGTCATCTGGTTAAACGCCCGGGTGACCGAACGCACCTCCGAGGCGCCGTATTCCCGCAGCGGCGGCGGTATAATGCCTTTGCCCACCTGCAGCGCGGCGTGCTCCAGGTCCACCAGCGGACGGTTCTGCATCCGGATAAACAACCAGGCGCCGCCTATTGCCAGCAGCATAATGGCCAGGGTATAGCGGAATAAAGGCGAAAAATCGCCCTGATGGATTTCTGTTAACGGAATGCGCACCCAGATATCCGGCGACAGCCAGGTCTTCAGCCAGACCACCGGCGAATTCTTGGTGACCTCCACCCGCACATCGGTGGGGCCGCCGAGCTGCTGCGCCATCTGCTGGCTGAGGAACTCATAATGCTGAGCCCACCGCAGCCCGCTGTCCTCGGCCGCTGCATTGGTATAAAGGGAAATGCCCAACTCCCGGTAAATCTCGCGCCGGAACGCCGGCGGGACTTCAAGCAGCGTACCGTCCTCAAGCTGCAGACGGTCGGTCATCAGCATGCGCACTTCGTACGCCAGCACTTTATTGAACTGCTGCAGGCTGGGTAATATCGCGAAATTCAGTACCACAAGATAGGTCGTCACCAGGCTGACGAACAGCAGGGTAACGATTAACAACAGACTCCGTGCAAAAGAACTGCGCGGAGAGAAGCGCCATCGCCTCATGCTTTACTGCCGTCCGGCACGAATACGTATCCCAAACCCCAAACGGTCTGGATATAGCGCGGGTGGGCGGGGTCTTCCTCGACCATACGGCGCAGGCGGGAAATCTGCACGTCTATGGAGCGCTCCATGGCGCTGTACTCCCGGCCACGGGCCAGGTTCATCAGCTTATCGCGCGATAACGGCTCGCGGGGATGGCTTACCAGCGCCTTAAGTACCGCGAATTCGCCGCTGGTCAACGGCATGGGCTCATCCTCGCGGAACATCTCGCGGGTGCCGAGATTCAGCTTGAATTTACCGAAGGCGATAATCGCCTCTTCCTGCGAAGGCGCGCCCGGCAGCTCATTGGCCTGGCGCCTGAGCACCGCGCGGATGCGCGCCAGTAGCTCGCGGGGATTAAAGGGCTTGGGAATATAGTCGTCAGCGCCGATTTCCAGACCGACGATCCGATCCACCTCTTCGCCTTTGGCCGTGACCATAATGATCGGCATCGGATTGCTCTGGCTGCGCAGCCGGCGGCAAATGGACAGGCCATCCTCGCCCGGCAGCATCAGGTCCAGCACCATCAGATGGAAGGACTCGCGCGTCAGCAGGCGATCCATCTGCTCGGCATTGGCGACGCTGCGCACCTGGAATCCCTGTTCGGTTAAATAACGCTCCAGCAGGGCCCTTAAACGCATATCATCGTCCACGACCAGAATCTTGTAATTCTCTTGCATTGTTCTCTCTCCCAAAGGCGATACGCCCGTAAGCGTATTGTTCAGAAACCTGTAAGGCACTGACAGCGGTTTCAGGTGTATATTCTAAGCAAAATTGTTACAAAGCATATGGAAATACGTAGTTATCCACATATTCGGCAAAAAAACGCGCTTTATGACGATCATCGCCGGTCTTTACCGGTATTTATCCACAAATGCCGGCATGACGATAATTAAACCGACCGGGTAGGATGATTGTTCACTTTACCCCTGGCAAAGTAAACCTTAGCGGCCTTATATTTCGCATATTTCATTTATTCTCCCAACGGTTCCTGATAAGAAATTTTATTCACATACCAGGTTTTTAAACCGGTGGGCGTGGCGACCACCGCTTCATCGTCCACCGCTTTTTTGATTAAAGCCCGCGCCATGGGGGAATCAATGGAAATATAAGATTTGTGCTTGAAGATTTCATCCGGCCCGGCAATGCGGAAGCGGAGCCGCTCACCCTGATCATTTTCCACCTCCACCCAGGCGCCGAAAAATACCCGGCCTTCCTGCTGCGGCGAATAATCCACGACCCGCGCTTCTTTTAGTACCCGGCGCAAATAGCGCACCCGGCGATCGATTTCACGCAGGATCTTTTTGTTGTAATGATAATCGGCGTTTTCGCTGCGATCGCCAAGACTGGCGGCCCAGGACACCTTTTCGGTAATTTCGGGACGATAGTGCTTCCAGAGGTGATCTAACTCTTCCTGGAGTTCCCGATAGCCCTGACGGGTAATTAGATTGGTTTTCATCGTGACCGTTTAGCAAATGTGAGAAGCCGTACCCGGGAAATATACCATAGACCGCCGCCTCGCGGCGCTGCGCCGGCGCCCATCCCCGCGCCCCAGCCGCGGCTTCTTGAACAATCGCGCAATTTTCGCCGCTTACCGCGCCCGCATCCATCAGATGACTGGCATTTTGGCGGCGCAATACGTATAACTGTCCACTGCATAAGTAACCCATAACGTGATGACGAACAAAACAGAATGATGAATGATCCTTTGAATCGCCTCATTGCCGCCGAGCTGAAGGCCCGCCCGGAGCAGGTCGACGCCGCTATCCGCCTGCTGGACGAAGGCAATACCGTGCCTTTTATCTCGCGCTATCGTAAAGAGGTCACCGGCGGCCTGGACGATACCCAGTTGCGCCAGCTGGAAACCCGCCTTGGTTACCTGCGCGAGCTTGAGGAACGGCGCCAGACAATTCTGAAAGCCATAGACGATCAGGGCAAGCTGACCGAACAGCTGGCGACGGCTATCAACGGCACGCTGAGCAAAACCGAACTCGAGGATCTCTACCTGCCCTACAAGCTCAAACGCCGCACGCGCGGGCAAATCGCCCTTGAGGCCGGCCTCGAACCCCTGGCCGAGACCCTATGGCGGGATGCCAGCCGGCAGCCGGAAGACGTGGCCGCGGCGTATGTCGACGCCGAAAAAGGCGTGGCCGATGTCAAGGCGGCGCTGGACGGCGCGCGTTATATCCTGATGGAGCGTTTTGCCGAAGACGCGGCGCTGCTGGCGAAAATCCGCCATTACCTATGGAAAAACGCCCATCTCGTGGCCAGCGTGATTGCCGGCAAAGAAGAGGAAGGCGCCAAGTTCCGCGATTATTTTGCCCATCACGAGCCGCTGGCGCAGGTGCCCTCCCACCGTGCCCTGGCTATGTTCCGCGGCCGTAACGAGGGTATTTTGCAACTTTCTCTGAATGCCGATCCGCATTCGGACGAGCCGCCGCGTGAAAGCCACTGCGAGCAGATGATTATCGATCACTTGCAGGTGCGCCTCAATCAGGCCCCGGGCGACGCCTGGCGCCGGGCGGTGATTAACTGGACCTGGCGCATCAAGATCCTGCTGCACCTGGAAACCGAACTGATGGGCAGCATCCGCGAAAAAGCCGAAGAAGAGGCCATCCAGGTCTTTGCCCGCAATATGCACGACCTGATGATGGCCGCGCCGGCGGGCCTGCGTCCGACCATGGGACTGGATCCGGGGCTGCGCACCGGCGTCAAGGTGGCGGTGGTGGACGCCACCGGCAAGCTGGTGGCCACCGATACCATCTATCCTCATACCGGCCAGACGGCAAAAGCCGTGGCGGCGGTGGCGGCCCTGTGCCTGAAGCATCAGGTGGAACTGGTGGCCATCGGCAACGGCACCGCGTCCCGGGAAACCGAACGCTTTTTCGCCCTGGTCAAGGAACAGTTCCCCAAGGTCACCGCGCAGAAGGTGATTGTCAGCGAGGCCGGGGCATCGGTCTATTCCGCCTCGGAGCTGGCGGCGCTGGAATTCCCCGACCTGGACGTCTCGCTGCGCGGCGCGGTGTCCATCGCCCGCCGGTTGCAGGATCCGCTGGCGGAACTGGTCAAGATCGACCCGAAATCCATCGGCGTCGGCCAGTATCAGCATGACGTCAGCCAAAGCCTGCTGGCGAAAAAGCTCGATACGGTGGTGGAGGACTGCGTGAACGCCGTCGGCGTGGATCTGAATACCGCCTCGGTGCCGCTGTTGACCCGGGTGGCGGGACTGACGCGCATGATGGCGCAGAATATCGTGAACTGGCGCGACGAAAACGGCCGTTTCCGCGATCGCAGCCAGTTGCTGAAAGTGGGCCGGCTCGGGCCGAAAGCCTTTGAACAATGCGCCGGGTTCCTGCGCATCAACCATGGCGACAATCCGCTGGACGCCTCCACCGTGCATCCGGAAAGCTATCCGGTGGTAGAGCGCATCCTCAAGGCCACCGAGCTTACCCTTGACAAGCTGCTGGGCAACGCGGGCGCGCTGCGCGGCATCGACCCGGTTCGCTTTACCGATGAGCGCGTCGGCCTGCCCACGGTGACCGATATTATCCGGGAACTGGAAAAACCGGGACGCGATCCGCGGCCGGAATTCAAGACCGCTACGTTCGCCGAGGGTGTGGAAACCCTGCAGGATTTAACCCTGGGCATGATACTGGAAGGCACCGTCACCAATGTCACCAACTTCGGCGCGTTCGTGGATATCGGCGTGCATCAGGACGGGTTGGTGCATATCTCCTCCCTGTCGGCGAGCTTTGTCGAGGACCCGCATAAAGTGGTCAAGGCCGGGGATATCGTCAAGGTGAAAGTAATGGACGTGGATTTGCCGCGCAAGCGTATCGCCCTGACCATGCGCCTGGACGAGCAGCCCGGCGAAACCTCAAGCCGTCGCGACGGCGGCGGCGATAAACGGCGCGACGCGCCTGCGCGTCCGGCGGCCAAACCCCGCCCCGGCAGCCCGTCCGCCGCCGGCAACAGCGTGCTGGGCGATGCACTGGCGGCCGCGCTCGGCAAAAAACGCTGAGGTCATCACTCTCCCCGCGGTGCCGGCGCGCGAGTCAATGCCGGCGCTGATTACCGGCGTGCGGCGCAAAACATCGCGCCGCTATCAATGAAGCTCCGGTTTAACATTCTTATTTCATCACATCAACATTCATAACGTTAATCCCGCTTATAATAACGTGACCGCCAAAAAAACACTCAACAAATATATTATATTAATAATGCATTAATATTATTTTGAAATAATAATTATTATTTCAATTAATGTATTCCTGCCTGCGCGAATCTATTTACGAATAAGTTTCATTTGCCAATGCGAGCCATTGATGTTAAAACAGGGAAATAAAATCAAAAAAAGCGTTTTTTATTGGGCGCAGGCTTTATTCAAAGAGCAGTACGTGAATTGTTTAAGAAGGTTATATGCAGCTGTTACCCCACCACCATTATGAAATTATCGGCTATGCTGCAGAGATAAGCCCGGCATACCGGCAAAAGCTATTGTCGCTGGGCATGCTGCCCGGCGCCTCTTTCCAGGTCATCCGCGTGGCGCCGCTGGGCGATCCGATCCAGATAGAGACACGCCGGATGCAGCTGGCGGTGCGCAGGAAGGATCTCTCCCAGCTGAGACTGGCCGTCCAGGCCTGACCCGGCCAGCCGTCCCCTGGTCCTGACGCCGAACGCGGTTCGCCCGATATAGGGATCATTTCTGTTTATGGATATTTACAGGCTATGAAAAAGCTCAGCATTGGTTTAATCGGTAATCCGAACGCCGGCAAAACCACGTTATTTAATCAATTAACCGGCGCGCACCAGCGGGTCGGCAATTGGGCCGGCGTCACGGTTGAACGTAAAGAGGGCTTTTTTGTCAGCGCTGGCCATCAGGTGGCGGTAATTGATTTACCGGGCACTTATTCATTAACCACCCTGTCGCCGCAATCCTCGCTTGACGAGCAAATAGCCTGTCGTTTTATATTCAGCGGGGAAGCCGACGTGCTGGTGAATGTGGTCGACGCCTCCAATCTTGAGCGCAACCTGTACCTGACCCTGCAGATCCTCGAGCTGGGCATTCCTTGCATCCTGGCGCTGAATATGCTGGATATCGCCGAAAATCAGCGGGTGGTCATTGATATCCCCATGCTGTCACGGCGGCTCGGTTGCCCGGTGGTGCCGCTGGTCTCCACCCGCGCCAGGGGCATCGGCGCGTTAAAACAGGCGATAACCCTGGGAGCGCGGCCGAGGGAACCGTTCCAGGCGCCCTATCCGGCGGATATCCTGCGGGCGGTGCGGCATTTACTGCCCATGCTGCCGGCCGAACTGCCCGGGGTCCAGCGCCGCTGGCTGGCGCTGCAACTGCTGGAGGGGGATGTTTACGCCCGCGCCCGCTTCAGCGCCGCGGCCGGTCAGCTAGACCGGATGACGGCCACCCTGGCGGACGATCCGTCGCTGCTGATCGCCGATGCCCGTTATCGCGGCATCGCCGCGATCTGCACGGCGGCCAGCAACGGCCATCTGACGGCGGCAAACGCCATGACCGCCAGGCTTGACGCCGTGGTGCTTAACCGCTGGCTCGGGGTGCCCATCTTCTTTTTTGTCATGTACCTGATGTTCCTGCTGGCCATCAATGTCGGCGGCGCGCTGCAGCCGCTGTTTGACATCGGATCCGCCGCCCTGTTTGTCGACGGCGCCCAATGGCTCGGGCATACGCTGGCGTTTCCGCGCTGGCTGACGGTGTTCCTGGCCCAGGGCGTTGGCGGCGGCATTAATACGGTGCTGCCGCTGATTCCGCAAATCGGCATGATGTATCTGTTTCTCTCTTTCCTCGAGGATTCCGGCTACATGGCGCGCGCGGCGTTTGTCATGGACCGGATGATGCAAGCGCTCGGGCTGCCGGGCAAATCCTTCGTGCCGCTGATTGTCGGCTTCGGCTGCAACGTCCCCGCGGTGATGGGGGCGCGCACGCTGGATGCACACCGCGAACGCCTGATGACCATCATGATGGCGCCCTTTATGTCCTGCGGTGCCCGGCTGGCGATTTTCGCGGTGTTTGCCGCGGCGTTTTTCGGCCAGGAGGGGGCGACGGTGGTCTTTTCGCTCTATCTGCTCGGCATTGTCGTCGCGGTGCTGACCGGACTGATGCTCAAGCACACCATCATGCGTGGCGAGGCCATGCCGTTTATCATGGAGCTGCCGGTGTACCACGTGCCGCATCTCAAAAGCCTGCTGTTGCAAACCTGGCAAAAGCTCCAGGGATTTGTACTGCGCGCGGGCAAAGTGATTATCGTCGCCAGTATGTTTATCGGCGCGCTCAACAGTTTTTCGCTGCGCGGCGCGGCGGTGGATGATATTAACGACTCGGCGCTGGCGTCGGTCAGCAAAGTGCTGACGCCGCTGCTGGCGCCGATGGGCGTTCACGCGGATAACTGGCAGGCGACGGTGGGCCTGGTGACCGGCGCCATGGCTAAGGAAGTGGTGGTCGGCACGTTGAATACCCTGTACACCGCCGAACATATCGCCGCCTCGCCCTTCGACCCGCAGCGTTTTGATCTGGCGGCGGAATTGACCGGTGCGCTGGCCGAAACGTGGCGCAACCTGAAAGACACCTTCAGCCTCAGCGTGCTGGCCAATCCGATTGAGGCCAGCAAAGGCGACGGCGAGATGAACGGGCGCTCCATGGGCGTGATGGCCGGAAAATTCGGCAACGCCGTTGCCGCCTACAGTTACCTGATTTTTGTGCTGCTGTATGTTCCCTGCGTGTCGGTGATGGGCGCCATCGCCCGTGAAAGCAGCCGGGGCTGGATGACGCTGTCCATCGTCTGGGGCGTTAACGTCGCTTATTCCCTGGCCACCCTGTTTTACCAGGCGGCGACATTCACTGCGCACCCGGCCTATAGCGCCCTTTGTATTGGCGTGGTCCTGCTGTTCAACATGGTGTTTATCGCAACGCTTTACCTGATGCGCCGCCGATTTGACGTTTCCCTGCCGCCGGACGGAGGATGCGCGCGCTGCGCCACGCCAACCGGCGGCGGTTGTCATTAAAGCGCGCCGCCGATGGCCGATCTGTTGCGATTACGCGATGCCCTGGCGCTCCGGGGCCAGGCCGACGCTCGCCAGTTAAGCGCGCAGCTCAATCTGTCCGCCGCCATGACGCAGGCCATGCTTGAACAACTGGTGATGATGGGCAAGGCTGAACGCCTGCGCGTCGCGGCGGGAGCCGACCTGCCTGCCGGGTGCCGGCACTGTCCCCAGGGCGGCGGTTGCCGAACGCCGGTTTACCGGCTGACGCCACGGCGGGATTAACCTTCCCGGCGCCGCCCCTCCCCCCCCGCTCCGCGCCGCAGCGTATCGGACTGCTCCGCAAATGTGTTTCCCCCTCTCCGGCGGCGCACGGACCGCCAAGACCCTAACCCGCTGTTAATCGGGTTATTTATCGACCCGTCGCGGCCAATATCGCCGGCGGGGGCGTCATAAGAAGAAATAACAGGGTTTGCGCTTTTCTTGCGAATGGCTACATTGACAACATGGCGTCAACGCCACGGTCATGCTGTTTCAGGACGTCGTCACTTTTACAAGGTGCCATGATGGAAGCCATTACCCATTTACTTGAAGAGATTTACGCCTCATCCCTGACCCAGGCGCAGCTGGACACCATCAAGAGTAAAATCAGCTTTGCCAAATCGACGCAACAGCAGCCACGCAAATTACACTGGGATGAGCAGGACGTCGTGCTGATTACCTATGCCGATCAGTTTATGGAAGCGGAACAACCCACCCTGGCGACCCTGACCACCTTTTTTGAACAGCGGCTCCAGGACACGTTTAACCTGGTGCACCTGTTGCCGTTTTATCCCTATTCGTCGGACGACGGTTTTTCGGTCATCGACTACCATCAGGTCAATCCCATCGTCGGCAGTTGGCAGCATATCAGCCGGCTGAATCAATCCACCCGGCTGATGTTCGATTTCGTCTGCAATCATATTTCCGCGCACAGCAAATGGCTGGCGGGCTACCGGGAACAGCAAACGGGGTTTGAAAACTTTTTTATCAACGTGCCGCCCGCCACTGATTTAAGCACCGTGACCCGCCCGCGCACCTCGCCGCTGTTGACGCCCTTTACCATGAAGGAGGGGGAAACCCGCTATCTGTGGACCACCTTCAGCGCCGATCAGGTTGATCTTAACTTTGCCGATCCCCACGTGCTGATAAGCATTATCGGGGTCTTGCTGCATTACCTGACGCAGGGGGCGGATTACATCCGCCTCGACGCGGTGGGCTATCTGTGGAAGGAAATCGGCACGCGCTGCATCCACCTGCCCAAGACCCATCTGCTGGTCAAGCTGATGCGCGCCATCGTTGACGAAGTGGCGCCCGGCACGGTGATCATTACCGAAACCAACGTGCCGCATAAAGATAACATCAGCTATTTCGGCAATGGGCGGGACGAGGCGCAAATGGTCTATCAGTTCCCGCTGCCGCCCCTGGTGCTGCACGCCATCCATAACGGCAGCAGCCGCGCCCTGCGCCAGTGGGCGGCAACCCTTGACACCGGCAATCCCCACATCACCTTTTTCAATTTCCTCGCCTCCCACGACGGCATCGGCATGAACCCGCTGCGCGGCATCCTGCCTGAAGTGGAAATCAACAGCCTGGTGCGCGATCTGGAATCCGAGGGGGCGCTGGTGTCCTATAAACAAAATACCGACGGCACCACCAGTCCTTATGAAATCAACGTCACCTTTCTTGATGCCCTTAACCGGCGCCAGGACACCGACGATACGCGCCTGGCGCGTTTTTTGCTGGCGCACGCCATTCTGCTGGCGTTTCCCGGCGTACCGGCGGTGTATATCCAAAGCATCCTCGGCTCGCGCAATGATTACGAGGGGGTAAAGGCCGCCGGCTACAACCGCGCGGTGAACCGGGAAAAATATCCGCTGAAGGCTATCGAAGCGGCGCTCGCGGACGAAACCTCGCTGCGCTCGCGGGTATTTCATCATCTCAGCGATGTGATCCAACGGCGCCGCGGACAGCCGGCCTTTCATCCGGATGCCGCCATGGAGGTGCTGGAATGGGATAACGCGCTGTTTGCTTTTTACCGCCGCGCCGCCCGGCAGGCCATTTTGTGCGTTTTTAACCTCAGCGCCAAAACCATGACCTGCACTTTACCGCCGGGACGCTACCGGGACGTGGTAAATTATCGGTTATTGACGGGCGATACCCCGCTGAGCCTGGCGCCGTATCAATTCTTCTGGCTGGAAACCCTCGCCTGACTCCACGCGACCGGTTTCGGGGCCGCCCGTGCCGAACACTTTTCCCGTCGGGATGGGACCCCTGTTATGATCGATAACGATATCACTTTCCGTAAGCTTGAGATTTTCCTGGCATTTATGGATAAGCGCAACATCAGCCGCACCGCCGATCTGCTGGGGCTCAGCACCGTCAGCGTCCATCGCGCCCTGCATACCCTGGAAGAAGGCGTACGCTGCCCGCTGTTTATCCACCAGGGACGTAATCTTTCACCGCTGCCGGCCGCCGAGACCCTGGCCGAGTATGCCCGCGAGGTCTCGGACCTGATGCGCAAGGGCATTGAGGAAACCCGCAAATGCGGCGGTATCGGCCAGGGCCGGCTGAAACTGGGCACCATGTACTCCCTGACCCTCGATACCATCCCGCGGCTGATTATGGGCTTAAAACTGCGGCGCCCGGAGCTGGAGCTGGAACTGCTGATGGGATCCAATCAGGATCTGCTGGTGAAGCTTGAGGATCAGCAGCTGGACGCTATCCTGATTTCCATCAGCGATACGCAGATCGACCCCGCCCGCTTCGAGACCCTGCCGCTGTTTATTGATGACATTTACCTCGCCGCGCCGGCCTCGTCCCGGCTGTATGCCACGGGACCGGCGGATCTGCGCGATTTCAAACACGAAAAATTTGTTTCGCTCACCGAAGGATTCGCCACGTATCATGGTTTCCAGGAAGCGTTCCATATCGCCGGATTCGAGCCGCAGATCGTTACCCGGGTCAATGATATTTTCTCGATGATCAACCTGGTGCAGGCGGGAGTGGGTTATACCCTGCTGCCGGGCCGCATGAAGCGTATTTATGAACATTCGGTGCGCCTGATGACGCTGTCCGCCCCGTATCAAATGCGCCAGACCATCGCCCTGGTATTTGCCCGCAGCCGCGAGCATGACCCCGATATGCTGGCGTTGGTGGCGGAAGGCCGCATGTACGCGCGCGATCACGGCGACATCGGCGGCGGGCCGCTTAACGCCGCGTCAACCGCCCGGCCAGCGCCGTAATCAGCGACAGCGGATTCTGGCTGAAGGCAATGGCCTCGCCCTGCGCCATCACGCGCTTGGTCAGGCCGGTGAGTACCGCGCCCGGCGGCATTTCCACCGCCAGGCGCACGTCGCGCTCATAGGCGCTGATCATGGCGTCGCGCCAGTGCACCGGCCGCGCCATATTCAGCGCCAGATCCTCGGCGATGCGGTCCGGCTGCCATAAAACGCGGCCGGTGCTGCCGCTCAGATACCCGATGTCCGGACGCCTGAGCGCGACCCCGGCCATGGCGGCGGCCAGTCGACGCGCCGGTTCGCTGAGTAATTCGCAGTGCGACGGCACGCTGACCGCCAGGCGCTGGGTGCGCCCCGCGCCCTGTTCACGGCATAGCGCGCAGGTTTGCGCCATCGCCGCCTCGCTGCCCGCGATGACAAACTGATCCTCGGCGTTAAGATTGGCCAGGTATACCGGATTATCCGGCCGATGCACCCGGGCGATAATACGCTCAAGCTGCGGCTGGAGCAGGCCGCTGATGGCCGACAGGCCGTAGCCGTCAGGATAGGCCTGCTCCATCAGCTCGCCGCGCAGGGCCACCAGCCGCAGCCCCGCCTCGAACTCCAGCGCCCCGGCGATGACCGCCGCCGGAAAGGCGCCGATGGATAATCCGCTGGTATAATCCACCTGTACGCCGGCGCGCAGGATTTGCCGGGCATAGACCACCCCCGCGATAAACAGGCATATCTGTACGGCGCGCGTGGCGCGCAGCGCGTCGCCGCTATCGAGATCAAGCACCGGCTCGCCCAGGATGGCCGACGCGCGGTCCAGCAGGCGGCGGGTGTCGCCATCGTCGGGTAGCTGGTGCAACATGCCGGGGACCTGCGGCCCCTGGCCGGGAAAGGTCAGTAACATTTTCATAGGGCGTTATTTTCCAGTAGGGTGCGCATGGCCGCTATCCCAGGGATTGTCCGTCAGGATGGGACCGCGCGCGGTCTTAACCATCACCCTGCCGCCGCGCAGCCATTCCGTCAGCGCGCAGCCGCCCTGCGGCGTCTCCAGCTGAATATCGGTCCGGCAGGGCAACGACGGCAATAGGTTCAGCAATGCGGCGAAGTCCCCGGGCGCCGCCGGATGCGGGCAACGAATCAGTAAATCCAGATCGCTGTCCGGCCGGCTGACCGGTAAACCGGTGGCCAGCATATAACCGCAGCTGCCGGTGACGCCCCACGGCCACGGCCAGTGCTTCGCCGCCAGCAGGCGCAGCGCACGCATTACCGGCAAGGCCTGGGCATCGGGGGTGGCGGCGAATAATAACCGCGCGATCAGCATCTCGGGGGTCACGACACGGGTAACGGCGTCCGCCGGCACCCAGGCCGCGGCGCGCTGCGAGCGCAACGCCCCGCGCAGGCCGACCGGCACCCGTTCCCCGCTGGGATCGCTGTCGCGCCGCACGACCAGCGGCAGCGCCGCCAGCCCCAGCGCCGCCGCCCAGGCGGGCGCGGCCTGGCGCCAGATAAGCCGCTGCGGATTATCAATCCATAACAGATCGTGCGGCCGGGGCATTGGCATGGTCTTGCTCCTGCCGGCTACAGGCCGGCGGTCAGTGAGATAAACAGCGGCAGGGTCAGGATACAGAGCACCGAGCTTATCAATAACGTCGCCTCGGCATCCGGCGACTGCACGCCGAAACGGTTGCCGAACACGATGCCAAAAAAGCCCGCCGACAGCGCCACCATCAGCACCGCGGTAATCGCCACCGTGCCGGTGATGCCGAACAGGTACAGCAGTCCCCAGGTAATAAACGGCTGCACCAGGTTTTTCGTTACGCACGAGAGCAGCACCGGCGCGTTAATCTTCAACTGGCGCGCGGAGAGGATCACCCCGGTCAAAAACAGCGCCGAAGCGGTGGCGGCCAGGCCCAGGGGCTTGATCGACGCCAGCACGATATCCGGCATTTTGATCCCAATGGCCGAGAGCAACACCCCCAGCAGCGGTCCCCAGACGATGGGTTTGGTCACCGAGCGCCACATCAGCACCGGCAGCAGCATCAGCGTGGATTTTTGGTTTTCACCGCCGGCGCGCGCCTTTTCACGTTCCAGGATCAGCAGGCAGAACGGCGTCATCAGCACCGAACCGCAGGCGATGGAGACCGCCACCGACAAAGAAGTTCCCGGGGTTTCACCCAGCACGCTGCCTAAAATCGGCAGGCCCAGGGCGGCATAGTTCGGCAAGGCCACCGTCAGGGTTAACACCGCGGCGTCCTGGGGGGATTTCTTAAAGCCCAGGGTGCAGATAAAATACAGCGCGGCATACGCAATCCACATGGACAGCACCAGCAGCAGGATCAACGGCGACTGCGAGATAATGCCGTGCCAGGACGTTTGTACCGTGGCGCTGAACAGGGCGGCGGGCAGCGCGAAGTCCATAACAAAAACGTTAAGCAATGAAACGTTGGAGTTCACCACCATTTTCGCCTTGCCGGCATAATAGCCCAGCAGCATAATCACAAAGATTGGCGCCAGGGCATGAATAATAATATAGGTCATATAACCGCCTGAAATTAAGCAAAAAAATAAATGGCCAGCACCGGCGCGATGTGTTTTTTATGATACGTTCCCCGCCGGCGGCGGCGCGCGGCGGACCAGGATAGCGCTAACGCTATCCCCGCTTACGCCGGCCGCCGGGGGGACGGCAGATGTGTTACCGGTGCTGGTTCGTGGCTACCATTCCTGGCGCATGCGTTCCCTGACAAGCACAGAGCTGCGCCGGTTTTCCGCGCCCAGCCGGTTGGCCAGGCCGGTGCCCTGCTTCAGCGCCTGGTCAATGGCCTGTGAAAGCGCGGCGCGCACCCGGGCCAGATCGTCATCGCCGGCCCGATCGGGATCGCGGATATCCATCAGCTGCGCCAGCAGGCCGAGCGTGGCGTAATTGTTGATGTCGTAGGCCATCGGCGGGATGGTCTTGGCCAGTTTTTCCAGCGCGTCCACCGAGCGCAGGGTAATGCGCGCGGCGGATTCTTTGCCCATGGCATGGACCATCACCGCCGGGTCGTTAAAGGCGATCAGCGCATTGGCCTGATACCCGTGGGCCAGGAACGCGCCGGACATGGCTTTACCGACAATCAGCGCAATCACCGGGTGACCGGCCAGACGCGCCTGGGCATAAGCCGCGGCGGCCCCCGCCAGCGCCTGGTGGATGCCAAAGGCTTCCTCGCGGCGGCCGTAGGCCTGGCTCGGCACATCCACCACCGCCACGATGGCGCGTTTAACCGCGTTATCCCGATCCTGTGCTATGGCCTCCGCCACCACTTCCCCCAGCGTCCAGCCCTCCAGTAGACCCACCTCGCCGCGCGCCGCGCGCGGATAATGATTGCCGGCATCCGGCACCACGGCGACGTAGCGCACCGGCCGATCGTTAAGGGTGCCGTCGGCGACTTTTACCGAGGCGCATTGGCCCTGGCGTTGGCGCGCGCCGTCGGTCAGCAGGGAGAACCAATAATCTCCCCGGCTCAGATAGGTGCTGTTCATAGGCGATCCTCCCGGGTAAACAGCGCCAGTAGCTGCTGCTTATCCACTTGTTTACGGGTATCGAATTGATTGAGGCGATCCAGGTAGGCGCGGTAGTCGTCGGTACGCAGCCGGGCGGGCACGCCCTGGCGCAGGAAGGCCAGCGCGGCCTGCTTCACGTCCGCCACAGAATCCGCCACCAGCGCGTCGACAAACCCGGACTGGTAACGCGTTTCGCCGCCGGTGAGGCTCCAGATAAACGGCCGATCGCGGGAATCGTATTCCTCGATGCCCGCCTCCTGCTCAATCACCTGCGGGCCGTTCAGCCCCAGGCGCGCTTCGCGGGTGACGATCAGCCGGCTGCACAGCGCGGCGGCAATGGACATGCCGCCGAAGCAGCCCACGGTGCCCGCCACGATACCGATAACCGGCGTATAGCGCCGCAAATCGACAATCGCGGCATGGATATCGGCGATGGCGGCCAGGCCCAGGTTGGCCTCCTGCAGGCGCACCCCGCCGGTTTCCAGCATCAGTACCGCCTGGGTGGGAATGCCGTTGCGGTTGTCTTCCGCCGCCAGCTCCAGGGCCGCGGCCATTTTAGCGCCGGACACCTCGCCCATGCTGCCGCCCTGGAAAGCGCCCTCGATGGCGACCGCCACGGCGGGCTTGCCCTCGATGGTTCCACGGGCCACCACCATGCCGTCGTCCGCCTGCGGGACGATGCCCTGCGGTTCAAGCCACGGCGAGGTGATGTGCTCATAAGGGCCCAGCAGTTCGCGGAAACTGCCCTCGTCAAGCATGGCGCGGGCGCGCTGCCGGGCGCCCAATTCAATAAAACTGGTGCGTTCAGACATGGCTGGCCTCCTCGAAAACCTGTTCGATCCTAAGACGGGCCACGCCCGGCGTGGCGCCAAAATCATTGATATCCAGGCGTCCGCCCGGCAAGGCACGCGCGTTGCCGACCCGTTCGAACAGATGTTGCCAGCGCTGTCCGCCGCCCTCCACCGACGAGGTAATAATCACGCGCAGCGACCGGCCCGGGGCCGGTTGGTATATCGCCTCCAGATCGCCGGAGCCCACCACGCCGGCCAAGGCCTTGGCGGGCAAGGCGTCGCCGGCGGGAAAATGCAGTTCGATTCGTTCCATAACATCCTCTTGATGATGTAGATGATCAGGCGCTAACCCAATCGAGGAAAAACGTGGCCGCCAGCAGGTCTGCCGCGCCGCCCGGCGAGGCGTTATCCGCCAGCATGCGCCGCTCGAGCGCGGCCAGCGCCGCGCGTCCGGCCGGACTGCCGGTGCCGCCCGCCGCCAATACCGCCGCCGCGCCCCGGTGCATGGCGGCAAGCGCCGCCATGCCGCCCCGGCTCAGCACGCAGGTATCGGTCAGGGTGGTCATAATGGCCATTAACGCGTCCAGCCGGGCCTGCGGCTCACCGGCGCCCGCCAGCCGGCTGCTCCGCAGCTGCGGCAACGCCCGGTCGGTGATATGGGGAAATCCGCCGATGGCCTCTTCGCGCGCGCCGGGAACCTGATAGCGCTGCGTGGCCCGCTGGCCCTTGCTGAAGCTTTTCGGCTGCGCGGCGTCGGGCAGTACGGCCAGCCGCGCCGCGTGGGCGGCGATGTCCGCCGCCGTTCCCCGGCCCCCCAGCATGGCGCTGGCGCTGACCAGTAATCCCAACGCCCAGATCGCGCCGCGATGGGTATTGACGCCGCCGGTGGCGCTCATCATATGCCGCTCGCCCATCCGCCCCAGCCGGCCGATTTCCTGGCGCAGCGCCATATCGGGCGGGCGTTGCCAGCTGTGCAGCGCCAGGCGGTAAAACGTCGGCCGCAGGCTATGCGCCGAGCGCTCCATCAGCGCCAGGCTCAAATCCTGATGCGCCCCGGGACCGCGGCTGTCCACCAGGCCCGGTTTCGGGCTAAGGCGCGCTTCCTCGATCAACGCCGTTACGGCAAGCGCCGCGAGGGCGGCGGCCCGCGCCTCGGCAGCGTACGGCTGGCCTAAGGGCAAGGCGTTCATTACCAGCTCCGGAATTTAGCCGGGGGCTGATATAAGCCGCCGGACCACTCGACCAGATCGGCAATGCTGCCGGCGGCCAATAAGGAACGGCTGGCGTCGGAACGACGGATGCCCATATCTTCCGGATAAACCACCAGCTCGCGGCGGCGCAGATCGTCCACCCGTTTGGCATCGACGCCCAGGCCGATATCGGTGATGCCCGCCACCGCCGCCACCATGGCCCGACGTTCCTCCATCGAACGCGCGCGGTAGAGATAGGCGATGCCTTCCTCGGTCAGCACATGGGTGACGTCCTGGCCGTAAATCATTACCGGCGCCAGCGGCATGCCGGCGCCTTTGCCGACCTCCACCGCCTCGAGTTTTTCCACAAAGGACGGTTTAGCGCCGGCCTGATAGGTTTCCACCATTTGCACCACCAGCTTGCGGCCGGGCAGCATCGGGTCAGGCTCTTCGATCATATCCAGCCAGGCCGGGGTGGCGTGGCGCCGGCCGTGAGGATCATGGCCCATATTCGGCGCGCCGCCGAAACCGGACAGCCGACCACGGGTGACGGTGGAAGAATTGGCAAGTCCGTCGATCTGCAGGGTGGAGCCGATAAACATATCCACGGCATATTGACCGGCCAGCTGGCAGAAGGCGCGGTTGGAGCGCATCGAACCGTCGGCGCCGGTAAAAAAGACGTCCGGACGGGCGCGGATATATTCTTCCATGCCTAATTCGCCGCCAAAACAGTGCACCGTTTCCACCCAGCCGCTTTCAATGGCCGGGATCAGCGTCGGATGGGGATTAAGGGTCCAGTGCCGGCAGATTTTGCCTTTCAGGCCCAACTGCTCGCCGTAAGTCGGCAGCAATAGCTCAATGGCTGCGGTATTAAACCCGATGCCGTGGTTAAGGGACTGCACCTGGTGTTTGGCGTAGATGCCTTTGATCGCCATCATCGCCATCAGCACATGTACCGGCTTGATTAAACGCGGATCGCGGGTAAACAACGGTTCGATAAAGAACGGCCGGTCCGCCACCACCACAAAATCAACCCAGGAGCCGGGAATATCGACGCGCGGCAAATCATTTTCGTCATCCACCAGTTCATTCACCTGGGCGATAACGATGCCGTCCTTAAACGCCGTCGCTTCCACCAGCGCCGGGGTATCCTCGGTGCTGGCGCCGGTATAAAGGTTGCCTTTGCGGTCGGCCTTGAAACCGGCAATCAGCGCGACATTAGGCACTAAATCGACAAACAGGCGGGCATAAAGCTCGATATAGGTGTGAATAGCGCCGATTTCCAACTGCCCGTCTTCCAGCAATTGAGAAATGCGCAGGCTTTGCGAGCCGGAAAAGGCAAAATCCAATTTGCGGGCAATGCCCTGCTCAAACAGATCCAAATGCTCCGGCAGGCTGACGCTGGGCATGATCATATGCAAATCGTGGATTTTTTGCGGGCTGACTTTCGCCAGCATGCGTGATAAAAAATCAGCCTGCTTCTGGTTATTGCCTTCCAGCACCACCCGATCGCCGGGCAGGATCAGCGCTTCGAGCACGGCGGTAATGGCGTCGGTGGGCAACACCTTGCCGTCGGCTATAGCGCGAACCTGCTCCAGCCGGCGTTTCTTTTCAGTGCGGCGGGTATCCCAGACTCTGGGGGACGCTTGATGAAGCGGCATTATTGACCTCCTCGGTTCATAAACTGTCGCAACATGGGACAGTGGTCATAAACGGTAGAGGGAGTGTAAGGCGGTCAAGATGGGCTCATCAATTAACCCCGGCGGTCAATCGTTAGCGTAAGGGTAACGAATGCGTTGTGCCGCCCCGCGGCGGAAAAAGACAAAAAAAACCGGTATCAGCGTGAAGACCGCTACCGGATCAGGATGGAATTTATTGGCCGCGTCCGGCCCGGGGCGTCAGTCTTTATTTATAGACATCGGCGGTAGCGCTGAACCTGCCATGCTGGCGGCCGGCGATAATGACATAATATTTACCGCCTTTTTCATCCGCCCGTTTGGAGAGTATGGCCTTGGCATCCATCGGCGAGGTCGTCTTGGCGGTGGTATGCACGGTGGCAATTTTCTCGTAGCCTTTTTCCTTGGCCTCCTGCGGGGTAATTTCTTCCGCCGCCAGGGCGCTTAGGGTAAATAGCGTGCCGGCCAGTGTCATTGCCATAAAGGTTATCGTCTTCATCGGTATTCCTTCATCTCTTTTACGGTGGAACGTGCCACTAACTATAGAAGAGTTTTTGTTTAATCCTTTTCACCTGGCGTCAGGAAGTGTTTTCCCGCCGGCAAAGTCGATAATGTATTGGCAAAACAAATCGGGATGGGAAATAAAGGGCGCGTGGGCGGCTTTGGGGATCACCACGCCGCGGCTATGAGGCCAGCGCGCGTCCAGCAGCGCGGCCACCTTGCGCGGCACCAGTCCGTCCAGATAGCCGTACAGACGCAGCAGCGGCAGATCGAGCGCGTCAAGCTGCGCGCGCAAATCCGCGGTGCGCAGGATCTCCAGCCCGCCGGTTAATACCGCCACCGGCGGCAGCGGGTGCTCAAGCACCACCTGCTTTAACCGGCGGGCATCCTGGCGGGCGGTGTCGGTGCCGAGGGTTTGCAGGGCCAGGAAACGCTCCACCGTGCGGTGAAAATCCTGGCTCAGCTGCTGCGCAAAACCCGCCAGCACCTCGGGTCTGATGCCCGGCCATTGGTCGCCGGCGCTGAACCTGGGCGACGAGGCGACGGTAATCAGGCCGGCGACCCGATCCGGGCGCGCCAGCGCCGCCTGCGCCGCCACCAGGCCGCCCAGCGACCAGCCCAGCCACCACGCGCCCTCCGGCGCTCCGGCGGCCACTTCCTGCGCCATCTGCTGCAAGGACAACGGCCCATAACCCTGGCTGCGGCCGTAGCCCGGCAGATCCACCAGATGCAGGCGAAAATGCGGCGACAGCCGCGCTTCGATGCAAGACCAGACGCCGGCGTTCAGGCCCCAGCCATGCAGCAACACAAGATCAACAGAACCGCTGCCGAGGGTATGCCAATAGAGAGATGTCATCAGTTATAGTTCCCGGTACCCAGGTTATGGAGGACCTCCCATGCTAACAATCAACGCCCTTTGTTGGCTATGCCAACAGCCATTATGGTTTAGCCACCAGGGAATTTGCCGGTGCTGCGCCGGCCACCTGCTTAACCGGCGCGAGACCTGCTGCCCGCGCTGCGGGCTGCCGGCCGGAAGCCGCAGGCTTTGCTGCGGACGCTGTGTGCTGAAATCGCCGCCGTGGCAATCATTGCTGTATGTCGCTGATTACCGGCCGCCGCTGAGCCGGCTGGTAAAAAAACTCAAATACCAGGGCGGCACCGGCCTTGCGCGCGTGCTCGCCCGCCTGCTGGTGTTGCGCTGGCAGGAAGAACGCCATTTGTACGGGCGCGATAAGCCGGATCTTGTACTAAACGTGCCTTTGCATACTTACCGCCACTGGCGCAGGGGCTATAATCAAACAGATCTTCTCGCCCGGCCGCTGGCGCGCTGGCTGGGCGTGGAATACCTCAGCCAGGGACTGGAGCGCACCCGCGCCGTGGCGCCGCAGCAAACGCTGCATGCCGGCGCCCGCAGGCGCAACCTGCGCGGCGCCTTTGCCTGCCATGCCGATGTGGCCGGCAAGACCGTGGCGCTGGTGGATGACGTGGTCACCACCGGCAGCACCATGGACGAAATTACCCATCTCCTGCTGGCCCGACAGGCCAGGGCGGTGCAGGTCTGGTCAGTTTGCCGGACCTTGTAGTGCTCAGGTTAATGGGAGTATTATAACCGACTAGATTAGTCAACTATTGAGTGAATGATATGATCCGGATTACCGATGCTGCCCAGGAACATTTTGCTAAATTACTGGCCAATCAGGAAGCTGGCACCCAGATTCGTGTATTTGTCATTAATCCAGGCACGCCGAATGCGGAATGCGGCGTGTCATATTGTCCTCCCGACGCGGTTGAAGCCACCGATACCGAGCTGAAGTTCGAGAAAATCAATGCGTATGTCGATGAGCTCAGCGCGCCTTATCTTGTGGATGCGGAAATCGATTTTGTTACCGACAAGCTCGGTTCGCAGCTCACCCTGAAAGCGCCAAACGCCAAGATGCGTAAAGTCTCCGACGACGCGCCGCTGATTGAACGGGTGGAATATGTGTTGCAATCGCAAATCAACCCGCAGCTGGCAGGCCACGGCGGCCAGGTTTCGCTGATGGAAATCACCGACGATAACCTGGCTATCCTGCAGTTCGGCGGCGGTTGCAACGGCTGTTCCATGGTCGATTACACCCTGAAGGAAGGCATTGAAAAAGAGCTGCTGGAAAAATTCCCCGAGCTAAAAGGCGTGCGCGATCTGACCGAGCACCAGCGCGGCGAGCACTCGTTCTATTAACGGCGGCGCGGCCGTCGGCCTTACCGTGAATTACCGGTCCGCTGCGACGGGCCGGCGCATCCCTGCCCAAGCCCCTTTTTACCCGCCGCACGGCGCCTGAGCGCCACTGTATTACCTGCGTTTACCGCTCACCCGTCGGCGTATTGCCTATCGCTGCCTTGCGCAGGCGATCTACTTCCCTGAGCAGGCGCATCAAGGTGGGGTCGTCAAACATTTCGTCCACCTCCCGCGTCAGCTTACGCCGCCAGTTCGGATATTGATCGGTGGTGCCCGGCACATTGACCGGCAGCGCCATATCCAGCCAATCCTCGGGCTGTAGCCCCAACAGCGCCGAATTGCTGCGCGCCACGTAGCGGTGCAGCCCGCGGTTCAGCAACGGCGACATCATCACCCGGTCCGCATTGGCGCTCATCTTTGCCGGTACGCATTTCCAGGCGTGCAGGGCCGCCAGCAGCGCCTGACGCGCTTTCTGCCTATCGTCCAGCAAGAGCTGATACACCTCCTGCGAGGGGTAGATTTTCAGTTCCCGTCCCAGCCGCAGATCCTCCTGCTGCCAAAAGCCGCGCAGGGTGGCGAGATCGTGTGTGGTCAGGGTGGCCATGGCCTGCGCCATATATTCATCGGGCGGGCGGAAATGGGTGGCGTCGGTACGCTCGAACAGCAATACCTTGTAGGAGTACACGCCGGCGGCCTGCAGTTTACCGGTGATTTCGCGCGGCACGGTACCCAGGTCCTCGCCGATAACCATGCACTGCTGCCGGTGGCTTTCCAGCGCCAGCACCGCCAGCAAATCATCCACCGGATATTGCACGTAAGCGCCGTGCTGCGCCGTCTGCCCGCGCGGTATCCACCACAGCCGCAGGAGCGACATGACATGATCGATACGCAACGCGCCGCAGTGGCGCATATTGGCACGCAGCATCGCGATAAACGGCTCATAGGCCCGGGCGATGAGCACGTTCGGGTCCTGCGGTGGCAGGCACCAGTTCTGGCCCTGCGGTCCCAGCTTGTCCGGCGGTGCGCCGACCGAGGCCGCCAGGCAATACAACGTGCGATCGCTCCAGGTCTCCATGCCCCCTTCACTCACGCCGACCGCCAGATCGCGATACAGGCCGATGGGCATTTCCAGACGCCGGCTCAGGCGAAAGCAGGCGTCGAACTGGCGCGCGGCCTGCCATTGCAGCCAGCTGAAAAACAGGATTTCGTTTTCGTGCCGTTGACAGAATTCCCGCACCGCGGCGCCGTCAGCCTGCTGATACTCCGGCGGCCACTGCTGCCAGCCCGCCGAGGGATGGCCCTCGCGGGTCAGGTAACGGTGGAGCGCATCGAAGGTGGCCTGCTGGCGCAGGCTGTCGCCGCCGTCGTGGATAAACCCGCTAAATGCCCGCCGCTCGGGGTCATCGGGCGCGCGGGTGTTGAACTGCGCATAAGCGTGGGTCAGCGCCGCCAGCTTGCATTCCGTCACCTGCGGATAATCCACCAGCTCATCGGCGCGCAGGGCGGCAAGGCGCTGCTGGGTCCGCGGCGATGCCAGCCACTCTTGCGCCGCCGGGCTTTGCTGGAAGTCCTCCAGCGCGCCGACATCGATATACAGGATATTGAGCCAGCGCCGGGAGGACGGACTATAGGGGCTGGCCCAGCCGGGCGCGGCGGGATACAGCGCATGGATAGGATTCAGGCCGACAAAGGCGCCGCCGTGGCGCGCGGTGCCCTCGATCATCAAGGCCAAATCGCCGAAATCGCCGATGCCCCAGTTATGGCGCGAACGCAGGGTATACAGCTGCACGCAGGCGCCCCAGAGCTTATGCCCCGCCAGCAGCGCCGGCGGTTCATAACAGCGCGGCGGCGCCACGATAATCTGGCAGGACCATTGGCTGTCGCCGGCGCGCAGGGTGAGCCGGTGATAGCCGGGCGGCAGCGCGGCAGGCAACGCCACGTGGCCATCCACCGTCCCGCCCTGATGGCGGCGGCCCGATTCCTCGATAAGCTCCCAGCCGGCCGGCTGCGCAAGCGTCACCGGCAGCGGTCGTTCTTGGCCGGTCCTGACCACCCACACCGGCGGCAGCGCCGCCGTTCGATCGGCATCGTCGCTTAACCCCGCCATGGCGGCCAGCAGCTGCCGCTTGGTCTCCTCGCTGATGATTTTGCGCTGTCCCCAGGCATCCACATATTCCGGAATAATTCCCGCCCGTCCGGCGGACCGCTCCAATACCTTGGGATCCATCAAAACTCCTTAACGTTTTGCTTGCCAGATGCGTTGCTGATAATCGCGTATCGAACGGTCCGAACTGAAGAACCCTACCCGGGCGGTATTCAGCACCGCGCTGCGCGTCCAGTCGTCCGGACGGCGGAACAGGGCATCCACCCGCCGCTGCGCCTCGCAATACGCGGCGAAATCCGCCAGCACCAGGTAGGGATCGCCGCCCTCCTGCAGGCTGTGCAGCAGCGGTTCGAACGCATGTTTATGCTTATGGCTGAAAACACCGCTGCCCAGCTCGGTCAGCAGGCCTTTCAGCGCTTTATCCTTTTTCAGGTACTGAGCCGGTTTATACCCCACGGCCAGCAGCGCTTTGACCTCCGGGTCGGTCAGGCCGAAGATGAATATATTCTCCTCGCCGACCTGTTCGGCAATTTCCACATTGGCGCCGTCCAGGGTGCCGATGGTCAGCGCGCCGTTAAGCGCCAGCTTCATGTTACCGGTGCCGGACGCCTCCTTGCCGGCGGTGGAAATCTGTTCCGACAGGTCCGCCGCCGGGATCATCCACTCCGCCACCGATACCCGGTAATCGGGCAGGAAGATCACTTTAAGCCGATCGTTTATCTTACGATCGTTGTTGATCTTCTCCGCCACCTGATTGATGGCATAAATAATATTCTTGGCCAGGGCATAGCCCGGCGCGGCCTTGGCGCCGAACAAAAACACGCGCGGCACGATATCAAGCGCCGGGTTATCGCGCAGCTGGCGATAAAGCGACAGGATATGCAGCAGGTTAAGATGCTGGCGTTTATATTCATGCAGCCGTTTGATTTGCACGTCGAACAGCGCTTCCGGGTTGACGGTGACATCGGTCAATTGCCTGATTTTCGCCGCCAGGTAGTGCTTATTGTCGCGCTTGATTTGCTGGAACCGCTGGCGGAACTCGGTCTGGTCCGCATAGGGTTCCAGCTCCCTGAGTTTTTCCAGCCGGGTCACCCAGCCCTTGCCGATGGTGGCGTCGATAAGCTTCGCCAGCGCGGGATTGCACGCCTTCAGCCAGCGGCGCGGCGTAATGCCGTTGGTGACATTATGGAATTTTTCCGGCCAGAGCGTGAAGTATTCCGGGAACAGGTCGGTTTTCACCAGATCGGAATGCAGGGCGGCTACGCCGTTAACCGCAAAACCGCACACCACGCACAGATTGGCCATGCGCACCTGTTTGTCATAGTTCACCGCCACCTTCGGCCATATCTCTTTATCATCCGGCCAGCGCTGCCGCACCACTTTCTTAAATTCGCGGTCTATCTGCCTGATAATGTCGAAATGGCGCGGCAGCAGGGCGCGTACCAGCTTTTCGTCCCAGCGCTCCAGCGCCTCCGGCATCAGGGTATGGTTGGTATACGCGAAAGTGCGCGAGGTAATCGCCCAGGCGTCCTGCCAGGAAAGCTGATGTTCATCAAGCAGCACGCGCAGCATTTCAGGGATGGCGATGGTGGGATGGGTATCGTTGAGCTGGATGACTTCGTAATCAGGCAAGCTCTGGATCGTCCGGCCCGCCAGATGGTGGCGGCGCAGGATATCGGCTACCGCACAGGCGCACTGGAAATATTGCTGCATCAGGCGCAGCTGTTTGCCTTCCAGGTGATTATCGTTAGGATACAGCACCTTGGTCAGCTTGGCGGCGTCGATGCCGGCCTGCTCCGCTTTCAGGAACTTACCGTCGTTAAACAGCCCCAGGTCAAAGGGATGGGGATGGGTGGCTTGCCACAGGCGCAGCGGCAGGATGATGCCGTTTTCATAGCCGACCACCGGCAGGTCCCAGGCTTCGCCGTTGAGGGTAAACGCCGGTTCCCAGTTCACGCCGCCTTGCTCATTTTTCACCAGTTTGCCGCCCAGCCCCACCCGCACCGTCAGCGCCGGGTTGTGCCTGAACCAGGGATACTGTTCCCGCTGCCAGTCATCCGGCGTTTCGCATTGCCTGCCCGCGGCAAAATGCTGGCGGAACAGGCCGTACTGATAATCCAGGCCGTAGCCGGTGGCATCTTGCCCCACCGTCGCCATGGAATCCAGGTAACAGGCCGCCAGACGCCCCAGTCCGCCGTTGCCCAGGGCCGGGTCGATCTCCTGCTCCAGCAGGTCGGTAAGCTCGATGCCGTAGCCCCCCAGCACCTTTTTCACCGTATCGTACCAGCCCAGGTTAATCAGGTTGTTGCCGGTCAAGCGGCCAATCAGGAATTCCATGGAGAGATAGTTGACGTGCCTTGGATTTTTTTGGTCCTGCTGACGCGCCGGCTGCCGGGAGATTAATTCATTCACCGCCGCGCTGACCGCGTGCCACCATTGATAGGCGGTCATTTCCTGCGCTTCCTGCAGGCCTAAACGTTGCCACTGGCGGTCCAGGGCCGATTGAAAGGCGACTTTATCAAGCTTCATTTTTGGCATAAAAGCGTCTCTATCCTGTTGATAAAAGTGGGTCAACGCCGGAAACGGGCCGACAGCCTGCGCGGACTGTCATATTCACGGGATATCTCTACCGGGCGGCCGTCGCGGGAGCGACGGACCCATGTTATAAGTTATCGTAAAACAACGGGGTTTGTTCGTTTATGATCAAAGAATAGTCAAGGGCGTTAAAAAGAGGGGCGCTGGCAAAAAATTTTAATTAATTAGCGAAAAAATAATCTACCGTGGCGCGCGGCCGGTTAAAACGACCGGCGCGCCGGGGCCGGCAAGCGGCCCGCGCCCACGATGGCGCGGCCTGGCGGAACGGGGCATCCTGCCCTCAGCACAGCTCCAGCTTAACCTCGGACTGTTCGATAATGCTCATTACGCTCGGCGGCGGCAGCTCGTCGGTAAACAGAAAATCCACCAGGGACATTTTGCCCAGGTTGACCATGGCGTTGCGGCCGAATTTGGAATGGTCGGTGACCAGCATAACGCAGCGCGAGTTGTCGATAATCGCCCGCTTGGTGCGCATTTCGTGATAATCGAACTCCAGCAGCGATCCGTCCATATCGATGCCGCTGATGCCGAGGATGCCGAAATCCAGGCGGAACTGGGAAATAAAATCCAGCGTGGCCTCGCCCATAATGCCGCCGTCGCGGGTGCGCACCTCACCGCCGGCCAGGATCAGGCGGAAATCCTCTTTGGCGGTCAGCAGCGTGGCGACATTGAGGTTATTGGTGACCACCCGCAGGTTCTTATGGTTCAGCAAGGCATGGGCCACCGCCTCGGGGGTGGTGCCGATATCGATAAACAGCGTGGCGCCGTCCGGTATCTGACTGGCTACCCGCTGGGCGATGCGCGCTTTTTCCGCCGACCACATGATCTTGCGATCCTGGTAGGCCGTATTCACCGAACTGGACGGCAACGCCGCGCCGCCATGATGACGATGAATCTTATTGTGCTCGGCCAAATCGTTCAGATCGCGCCGGATGGTTTGCGGGCTGACCGAGAAATGCTCCACCAACTCTTCGGTACTGACATAACCCTGCCGCCGTACCAATTCAATAATGGCATCATGCCGCTGCGTTTGCTTCACGTTAAATCCTCTGCTGCCTGAACCCTATCGCCGGCGACCAATCGCATGGCGCGTATCCCAGAAAGCCATTAATAATCCGATAACCAGCCCCGCCACATGGGCGGCATTAGCCACGGCAATGCCGAAAATATCGAAATAACCGGCGATAAGCCACAGCAGGGCAAACACAATGACACCGCGAGGCATCATCAGCGGGCCGTTGGGGTTTTTCTCGCCATACCACCAGACATACCCCATCAAGGCATACACCACGCCGGAAAGACCGCCGAACAGGGCGCCGCTGAAATGGGATTGCACCAGGCCGCTGACCACCGCCGAGACCAGGGTCAATATCGCCAGGGTCGTCACGCCGCGGTATTTTTCCACCGCGCTGGCGAGATACCACCACCACACTATATTGAACAATAAATGCAGTAACGAAAAATGCAACAAAATATGGCTTACCCAGCGCCATACCTGCAGGTAGCGCGACGGACCGGCGGGAAACGCCAGCCAGTACATAACGACATCATCGCCCAGGACGTTCATTAAAATAAACACCAGGACGCAGCATAACAACACGCCGAGGGTCAGCGGCCCCGCCTGGCTGCGCAGCGCCGGCAGCCAGGCGGTGCGCTGATAATGAAACTGCCCGCGCTCGGCGCTGCCCGTGCGCCAGCTGGCCGCCTGGTAACGTGGGTGCGTCGGGTCCAGCAGAAAGATTTCCAGCGCGGCCTCTACCCGGGCCAGCTCCGCGTCATCTGCAAGCCATAGCTCGGCTATCCTGCCTTGCTGCTGCATTTCAATCGTCACGCCCTGGGTTTTCATATAGTCGATAAAAGCCTGGGCAAGGCGGGCATTGGACAGGGTCGTTACACGAATCATAGCGTGGGGCGAGTCCTTTAATCATGATGTTCGGGCGCCGGCAAGACCGGCGATATCGTGCTGGCATAGCGCTGGCATAGCGCCCGCGGCGCGATAATCAGCTGATTACTATCATAACATGTTCCCTGCGGCATCCCCCATCATGGCATCAACGGCCGCAGGGTTTTTTGCTTACGGGGGAAAATGAACGGTTTTGATAAGAAGGGGAACAGTATCCGCTTGCGGGCAGGGATAATCGCGAGCGCGTCACAATCGACGCACCGGTGATTATCGCCCGCTGAAAAAAGCGGCGCCCGCGCAGGGAAACGCCGGCGCCTGGCGCGGGTCAGCCTGCCGTCGGGGTGGCGACGTCGGAGGGAAACGCTTTCTGCCAGGCATCGAAACCACCGTCTATGCTATAGGCGGCGTTAAACCCCTGTTGCAGAAGGTACTGCGCAGCGCCCTTGCTGCTGTTGCCGTGATAGCACATCACCATCACCGGACGGGTAAAGTCCGTCTGCTGCATAAACGCGCCCAGGGTTTCGTTGGTAAGGTGAACCGCCCCCGGCGCATGGCCGACGGCAAAACTCTGCGGATCGCGGATATCCACCAGAATCGCGTCGCCCTGCCGCCAGCGTTCATACGCCTGTTCCACGCTTATTGCCTCGAAGTGTTCCATCGCCTGCGTCGCCTCGCTTGTTAACGTTTTTTCCACATAGTGTAAACATAAACTGTTACCTGCGTCACGCATAGACGTTTTTTTCAGCATGGGCCTTGGCGCTGATGTTGGTTTTCGATTACAATTATGAGCGAAAACGAAAATAAAAGAACTGTAACGAGCACCTGGAGGAAGGTAACGTGGAAACCAAAGACTTGATCGTGATCGGCGGCGGCATTAACGGCGCCGGCATCGCGGCAGACGCAGCGGGGCGCGGCTTATCCGTGCTGCTGCTTGAGGCGGATGACCTGGCCTGCGCGACCTCTTCCGCCAGTTCAAAACTGATTCACGGCGGCCTGCGCTATCTCGAGCATTATGAGTTCCGCCTGGTCAGCGAAGCGCTGGCGGAACGCGAGGTGCTATTAAAGATGGCGCCGCATATCGCCTTCCCCATGCGCTTTCGTCTGCCGCACCGGCCGCATCTGCGGCCGGCCTGGATGATCCGCATCGGACTGTTTATGTACGATCATCTGGGCAAACGCACCAGCCTGCCGGCCAGTAAAGGGTTGCGTTTCGGCGCGGATTCCATCCTCAAGCCTTCCATCGTGCGCGGTTTTGAATACTCCGACTGCTGGGTGGACGATGCCCGGCTGGTGGTACTGAACGCGCAGGAGGTGGTCGCCAAGGGCGGCGAAGTGCGCACCCGCACCAAAGTAACCCGCGCCTGGCGCGAGAACGGCCTGTGGACGGTGGAAGCGCAGGATGTGATTACCGGCCAGACCCTGACCTGGCAGGCCAAGGGCCTGGCCAACGCCACCGGCCCATGGGTAAAGGAATTTATCGACGACAGCCTGAAGCTGCCCTCCCAGTATGGTATACGCTTAATCAAAGGCAGCCATATCGTGGTGCCGCGCGTGCATAACGGCCAGCACGCCTATATCCTGCAAAATGAAGACCACCGCATCGTGTTTGTCATTCCCTGGCTGGACGAGTTCTCCATCATCGGCACCACCGACGTGGAATACCACGGCGATCCGAAAGCGGTGCATATCGACGACGGCGAGACGGATTACCTGCTTAACGTCTATAACGCGCATTTCAAGAAGCCGCTCAGCCGCGCGGACATCGTCTGGTCCTATTCCGGCGTGCGTCCTCTGTGCGATGACGAGTCCGACTCGCCGCAGGCGGTGACCCGCGACTATACCCTCGCGGTCACCGACGACCACGGCAAGGCCCCGCTGCTATCGGTGTTCGGCGGCAAGCTGACCACCTACCGCAAACTGGCTGAACACGCCTTGGAAAAGCTGCATAAATATTATCCTGACGCCTACGGCGCCTGGACCAAAGGGGCGGTATTGCCGGGCGGCGATTTTAACGGCAGCCGCGACGATTATGCCGCCCAGCTGCGGCGCAAATACGCCTTCCTGACCGAAAGCCTGGCACGCCGCTACAGTCGCACCTACGGCACCCAAAGCGAGCAGATCCTGAAAGGCGCGGCCACGTTCGCCGACCTTGGCGAGCATTTCGGCCACGAATTGTACGAGGCGGAGCTGCATTACCTGGTGGAAAAAGAATGGGTGGTTACCCTTGAAGACGCCATCTGGCGCCGCACCAAACTCGGCATGTGGCTTGATGACGGCGAAAAACAGCATGTGAGCGAATGGCTGGCCCATCATGCGCGCGGCGGGAGGAAGCTGTCGCTGGCCTCCTAGGCAAGGGCGGCCGGATTCGGCCAGCGCATTTTAAGCAACAAGGCCGCGTAACGACGCGGCCTTGTTTGATCGCCCTGGAGCGCTGTTTATAGAGAAATGATCAGCGCCGCCAGGCCATAAACACGCCAGCTCCGCGTGTCCCTGTAGACGTCAATACGGTGACAGCCTGTCGCTTGCTCCGCTACAGCCGGATCGGCTTCACATGCCATATCTCATCGGCATATTCCTGGATGGTCCGGTCCGACGAGAAATAGCCCATACTGGCAATATTCATGACCGCCCGCCTTGTCCACTCCTCCGGCTGCTGATAAAGCTGGTCCACCCGATCCTGGGTATCGACATAACTGCGATAATCCGCCAGCAACTGGTAATAATCGCCGAAATTCACCAGTGTATCGAACAGATTACGGTAGCGATTGGCCTCGCCCGGACTGAATACACCGGTGGCGATCTGGGTCAGGGCCTGGTTAAGCTCCGCATCCTGCTCATAGAACTGGCGCGGGTTGTAACCGTCGCGACGCAGCGCTTCCACCTGCTCGGCGGTATTGCCGAAGATAAAGATGTTTTCCTCGCCCATGCGGCTGCTCATCTCGATATTGGCGCCGTCCAGGGTGCCGATGGTCAGCGCGCCGTTAAGCGCGAACTTCATATTACTGGTGCCGGAAGCTTCGGTGCCCGCCAGGGAGATCTGTTCCGATAAATCCGCCGCCGGGATAATCAGCTGCGCCAGGCTGACGCTATAGTTGGGAATAAATACCACCTTCAAGCGGTTCTTCACCTGCGGATCGCTGTTAATCACCGTGGCCACATCGTTGATTAAATGGATAATCTGCTTGGCCATATGATAGGCCGAGGCCGCTTTGCCGGCAAAGATATTCACCCGCGGCACCCAGTCGGCATCGGGATCCTGTTTAATCCGGTTATAGCGGGTAATAATGTGCAGCACATTCATCAACTGGCGCTTATATTCATGGATACGCTTGATTTGCACATCAAATAACGCCGCCGGGTCGGCCACCACATTAAGCTCTTTGGCCATATAGAGAGCCAGCGCCTTTTTATTTTCCAGCTTGGCCTTTTGCACATCCTGGATAAACGCCGGGAAATCGATATGGGATTTGATTTCCTCCAGTTGGCTCAAATCGGTACGCCACATCTGGCCGATGGCGTCGTCCAGCACCGCCGACAGCGGCCGGTTCGCCAGCGCCAGCCAGCGGCGTGGCGTGACGCCGTTGGTTTTATTGCAAAACTTGTCGGGATAGATGCGCGCGAAATCGGCAAACAGCGATTGCACCATCAGGTCGGAATGCAGTTCCGATACCCCGTTGACCTTATGGCTGGCAATCACCGCCAGCCAGGCCATGCGTATCATCCGCCCGTCATGTTCATCAACGATCGACACGCGTGACAGCAGGGCGCTGTCGCCGGGAAATTGTTCCTGCACGCCGGTTAAAAAATGATCGTTGATTTCAAAGATAATCTGCAGTTGGCGCGGCAGGATCTTGCCCAGCATGTCCACCGGCCACCTTTCCAGCGCTTCGCTCATCAGGGTATGGTTGGTATAGGAGAATACCTTGCCCACCACGTCCCATGCCTGCTGCCAGGTAAATTTATGTTCGTCGATCAAAAGCCGCATCAGCTCGGGAATCGACAGCACCGGGTGGGTATCGTTGAGATGCACCGCGATTTTATCCGCCAGGTTGTCGAAGGTCTGATGCATCATCCAGTGACGGGTGAGAATATCCTGCATGGTGGCGGAGACTAAAAAGTATTCCTGGCGCAGGCGCAATTCGCGGCCTGAATAGGTGGAATCATCCGGATAGAGCACCCGGGAAACGTTTTCAGAATAGTTTTTATCTTCCACGGCGGCGAAATAATCGCCCTGGTTGAATTTGCCCAGGTTGATTTCATTGCTGGCCTGGGCGCTCCACAGCCTTAAGGTGTTGGTGGCGTCGGTATCAAAGCCGGGAATAATCTGGTCATAGGCGCAGGCCAGCACTTCCTCGGTCTCCACCCAGCGGGTTTTCGCCCCCTCCTGCTGCACGCGGCCGCCGAAGCGGACCTTATAGCGGGTGGAGTGGCGGGGAAACTCCCAGGGATTGCCGTATTCAAGCCAGTAATCCGGCGATTCCGCCTGCTGCCCGTTGATAATATTCTGCTTGAACATACCGTATTCATAACGAATGCCGTAACCCCGTCCCGGCAGCGCCAGCGTCGCCATGGAATCGAGGAAACAGGCCGCCAGCCTCCCCAGCCCGCCGTTGCCTAACCCCGGGTCGTTCTCTTCCTCCAGCAGATCGTCCAGCTCGAACCCCATATCCTCCAGGGCGGCCTTGGTATCGTCGTAAATCCCCATCGCCAGCAGCGCGTTGGACAAGGTCCGGCCGAGCAGAAACTCCATCGACAGGTAATAGACCTGGCGCACGTCCTGCGACAGTTGGGCGCGATTGGAGCGCAACCACCGCTCCACCATACGATCCCGTACCGCCAGCAGCGTGGCGTTCAGCCACTCATGCTTATTGGCGGCGGAAGGATCTTTACCGATGGTAAACATCAGCTTATAGGCAATCGAATGTTTCAGCGCTTCCACGCTGAGGGTGGGTGAAGCATAAATAAACGGAGAGTTCATGGCATTCATTCCCAATCAGTGAATATCTACAAGCGTTGATAAAGAGACTGATAAGCCCGGGCGGCGACATGCCAACTGAAATCTAAACCCATCGCCTGACGCTGGACATAACGCCACAGGGCAGGCCTTGACCATAACACAAAAGCGCGGCGGATAGCCCGTTGCAACGCGCTGGCGGTGGCATCTTCGAAAACAAAACCGCTGGCGATGCCGTCGGAGAGGTTCTCAAGCGAGCTGTCGGTCACCGTGTCCGCCAGCCCGCCGGTGCGCCGTACCAGCGGCAGGGTACCGTATTTCAGGCCGTAGAGCTGCGTCAGGCCGCAGGGCTCGAACCGGCTCGGCACCATAATCACGTCCGCGCCGCCGATAATGCGGTGGGAAAACGCCTCGTGATACCCTAACTGTACCCCCACCTGGCTGGGATATTCCGCCGCCGCCGCCAGGAACCCCTGCTGCAGGTTGGCGTCGCCGGCGCCGAGCAGCGTCAGCTGGCCGCCCTGCTCCAGCAGGTCCGGCAGGACTTCCAGCACCAGATCCAGCCCCTTTTGGCTGGTCAGGCGGCTGACCACGGCAAACAGCGGGACCTTTTCGTCCACCGTCAGGCCCATGGCGGTCTGCAGATGGCGCTTATTGTTGACTTTCGCCTCCAGCACATCGCGGTTATAGCGCGTGGACAGCATGGCGTCATGGGTCGGATTCCAGATGGCATCGTCCACCCCGTTGAGGATGCCGGTCAGCCGCCCCTGGGACTGCAGCGACGCCAATAACCCTTCCATACCGTAGCCGTAGGCCGGCTGGGTGATTTCCCTGGCGTAGGTAGGGCTGACGGTGGTGACGTGATCGGCATAGAACAGCCCGGCCTTCAGATAGGAGATCTGGCCGAAAAACTCCATGCCGTAGGTGTGGAAAAACTCATCCGGCAGGCCCAGCTCCGGCAGGTGTCGGGCGTTGAACAATCCCTGGTAAGCCAGGTTATGCACCGTAAACACCGATTTCGCCGGTCGTCCCTTGGCCGCCAGGTAAGCACAGGTCAGGCCGGCGTGCCAGTCATGGGCCTGGATGATATCCGGTTGCCAGGCCCGGTCCAGTCCGCTGGCCATTTCGGCGCCGACCCAGCCCAATAGCGCAAACCGCAGATAGTTATCCATATAGGCATACTGATCCTGGTCATGGTAAGGGCTGCCGGGGCGATCGTAAAGATCGGGGGCATCGATAAGATAGATGCCAACGCCGTTGAAACGACCATATAACAGTTTGACGCGGCGTGAAAACGCGTCGAATTCATTGACCACGCGGGTATCCGGGATACCTTTGCGCAAATCCGGAAACGCCGGCAATAAAACCCGCACGTCATCCCCTTCCACAATCTGAGCCGCGGGTAATGCCCCGACCACATCTGCCAGTCCCCCGGTTTTCAGTAGGGGAAACAGTTCAGAACACACATGTAAAACCTGCATTATCGCTCCTGTTAAGGCCTATTATTTTTTGACTGATGGCTACAGATCTTCCTAATTGACGTTGGCCAGCATCTTACGTGTTACCAGCACGATTCCTTCCTCAGAGCGATAGAATCGTCGTTCATCGTCCGCGGCGTTTTCACCGATCACCATGCCTTCCGGTAATTCGCAGGCACGATCGATAATGCACCGCCGCAATCGGCAAGAGCGTCCCACGATCACATCCGGTAAAATTACCGCGCCGTCCAGCGTGCAAAACGAATTAACGCGCACGCGGGGAAACAGTACAGAGTGCGTGACATGCGCACCGGAAAGGATGCAACCGCCGGAAACCAGTGAGTTCAAGGTCACGCCGTGGTTACCGGCGCGATCCTGAACAAATTTGGCCGGCGGCAGCGGTTCCATATGCGTGCGTATCGGCCAGTTTTGATCGTACATATCCAGTTCCGGGGTTACCGAAGCCAGATCCAGATTCGCCCGCCAGTAAGCGTCCAGCGTGCCCACGTCACGCCAGTAGGGCGGGGTTTGGTCATCGTCGGCGGAAGAGACGCACGACAGGGTGAACGGATGCGCCCAGGCTTCGCCCAGGGCGGTGATTTTCGGGATAATGTCCTTGCCGAAATCATGATTGGAGCCTTCGGTGCGCATATCCTCTTCCAGCAGGGCAAAGAGATAATCGGCATCAAAGACGTAAATACCCATGCTGGCCAGCGCCAGATCCGGGAAACCGGGCATGGCCGGCGGTTCCGGCGGTTTTTCGACAAAGTCCAGCACCCGGTATTCATCATCGACCGCCATGACGCCGAAGTCCCTGCCCTCCATGCGGGGCACCGGCAGGCAGGCCACGGTGCATTTGGCGCCTTTTTCCACATGATCGATAAGCAGGCGGGAGTAATCCATTTTATAGATATGATCACCCGCCAGGATGACGATGTATTTGGCGCGGTAGCGGCGGATGATATCCAGGTTTTGCGATACCGCGTCCGCCGTGCCGCGATACCAGTGTTCGGTGGCAAAACGCTGCTGCGCCGGCAGCAGATCGACAAATTCGTTCATCTCCTCGTTGAGGAAAGACCAGCCGCGCTGGATATGCTGCACCAGGGTATGCGACTGGTACTGGGTTATCACGCCTATCCGGCGGATACCGGAGTTCAGGCAGTTGGAGAGCGCAAAATCAATAATACGGAACTTACCGCCGAAATGAACCGCGGGCTTGGCACGCTTGGCCGTCAAATCTTTTAACCGCGAACCGCGTCCGCCCGCCAGGATCAGCGCGACGCTTTGGATCGGCAATTGTCTGGCCAGCATCACCGGGTCACTACCTTCATACCTAACCATCGCCGACTCCTTATTATTGTTTTACCAGCACATTAACCGTACGGGCCGCCAGCGGTAAGCGGCGCTCCGGATCCGGTTGCCCTGGGCGCTGAAACGGTGCCGCCAGCGCCCATGTCCCTTCAGGTAAGGTCATTTCGCAGGCTTTTGTAGTGGCATTGATCACAAACAGGTAATCTCGTGACAGACGGATCTGCAATCGATGTTCTCCCCGCTCCCACTCCCCGGCGCTCAGCGCCTCGCCATGCTCGTTCAGCCATTCGACCGTTTGCGGGTCGCTTTCACGCCACCAGCGGTTCTCCATCAGGGCGGGAATACGCCGGCGCAGGCTGATAAGGTCGGCGGTATAACCTATCAGGCCGGCATCCGCGCGCGGCCAGTCCAGCCAGGTCAGTTCATTATCCTGGCAATAGGCGTTATTGTTGCCCTGCTGGCTATGGCCGAACTCGTCCCCCGCCAGGAGCATCGGCGTGCCCTGCGACAGCAGCAGCGTCGCCAGCAGCGCCTGCTGGCTGCGGCGGCGGCGTTCCCGGATATCCTGTCCGGCGTCGGGGCCCTCGACGCCGTGGTTGTCGCTAAGGTTATCCCAGGCGCCGTCGCGGTTATCCTCGCCGTTGGCCTGGTTGTGTTTTTCGCTGAAGCTGACCAGGTCCTGCAGGGTAAAGCCATCATGGGCGGTCAGCATATTGACCGTGGCGCAGGGTAAGCGCCCGGTCGTGTTGAACAGGTCGCTGGACGCGGCAAAACGGCGGGCGAAATCTCCCGGCGCCAGGTCGCCGCGCAGCCAGAAGCGGCGCATATCGTCGCGAAAACGGTCGTTCCATTCCGCGAACGGCGGCGGGAAAGCGCCGACCTGATAACCGCCGGGGCCGATATCCCAAGGTTCGGCGATCAGTTTGCAGCCGTTAAGCGCCGGATGCTCCTGCAGCGCGGCGAATAGCCGCGCGCTGGCGCTGAATTCCGGCGTGCGCCCCAGCACCGTGCCTAAATCAAAACGAAAGCCGTCGACATGGCACGTCTCGCGCCAGAAGCGCAGGCAGTCCAGCACCCAGGCGGTAACATCGGGATTATCGAGGCGCAGCGTATTGCCGCAGCCGGTCCAGTTTTGATAATCCCCGCGTTCGTCCAGCCAATACCAGCCGGGGTTGTCGATGCCGCGCAGCGACAGCACGGGACCGGTCAAATCCAGCTCGGCGCTGTGGTTGAACACCACGTCGAGGATGACTTCGATACCGGCCTGGTGCAGGGCGCGCACCATGGCGCGAAACTCGTCCAGCGCCGACAGATCCTGATGGCCGCAGGCATAGCCCGGCTCGACCGCATAGGGCGCCAGCACGTTGTATCCCCAGTAATTGCGCAGCCCCAGGCGTTGCAAACGCGGTTCGTCCACGTGCTGCTGCACCGGCAGCAGCTCGACTGCGGTAATGCCCAGTTGCCGCAAATACCCCGTCATCAGCGGATGGGCCAGGCCGGCATAAGTGCCGCGCAGCCCCTGCGGGATCCCGGGATGCAGCCGGGTCAGTCCGCGCACATGGGCTTCATAAATTACCGTCTCGCCCCAGGGCGTCGCGGGCGGCGTATCGTCACGCCAATCATAGCGCTCATCCACCACCACGCTTTTCGGCGCCGCCGCGGCGCTGTCGGCCCCGTCCGGCGTGTCGCCCGGGTCATACAGCGACGGATGGTCGCCGACCGCGCCGTCAAGCGCGCGGGCGCAGGGATCGATCAACAGCTTGGCCGGATTAAAGCGCAGTCCCTTTCGCGGCTCAAACGGGCCCTGTACCCGATAGCCATAACGCTGGCCGGGGCCGGCGCCCGGCAGGTAGCCGTGCCAGATATTCCCGCTGCGCGCCGTCAATGCGATTTGCCGTTCATCGCCTTTGTCGTCGAACAGGCACAACAGCACGCGCTCGGCATGGGCCGAATACAGGCTGAAGTTGACGCCTTTGCCGTCAAATCGGGCTCCCATGGGGCTGGCTGAACCTGCGGACAGCGTCTCCATTAATTCTCCCGTACCAGGAAAATCGTCGCCAGCGGTGGTACGGTCAGTAGCAGCGAATGCTCCCGGTGATGACTGGAAACAGGTTCGCTGTACAGCTCGCCGCTATTGCCCATATTGCTGCCGTTATAATAATGGGAGTCGGTATTCAGCACCTCGCGCCAACGTCCGGGGGACGGGATGCCGATGCGATAGCCGGGGCGCGGCACCGGGGTAAAGTTGCTGACCACGATCATTTCGCCGCCGCTGGCGTCGCGGCGCAGAAAAGCGAATACCGAGTTTTCGCTGTCGTCCGCCACCAGCCATTCAAAACCGTTATAGCGATAATCCACTTCATACAACGGCGCATGGGTGCGATAGCACTGGTTTAAGTCGCGCACCAGCCGCTGCACGCCGCTGTGCATGCCGTCCGGGTCGTCCAGCAGGTGCCAGTCGAGACTCATGTCGTGGTTCCATTCACGCAGCTGCGCGAACTCGTTGCCCATAAACAGCAGTTTTTTACCGGGGTGTCCCCACATAAAGCCGTAGTAGGCGCGCACATTGGCGAATTTTTGCCACATATCGCCGGGCATGCGGTTCAGGATGGAGTGTTTGCCGTGCACGACTTCATCATGGGACAGCGGCAGCACGAAGTTTTCGCTGTAGGCGTATACCATGCTGAACGTCATCTGATGATGATGGTATTTGCGGTGAACCGGATCGAGCTGCATATATTTCAGCGTGTCGTTCATCCAGCCCATATTCCATTTGTAATGGAAACCGAGGCCGCCGTTTTCCGGCGGCGCGGTCACGCCGGAAAATGAGGTGGATTCCTCGGCCACGGTAATGGCGCCGTCGCGCTGGGTGCCCACGGTATGGTTGGTATAGCGCAGGAAGGCTATCGCCTCGAGGTTCTCGTTGCCGCCATAATGGTTAGGCACCCATTGCCCCGCAGGACGGCTGTAGTCGCGATAGATCATCGAGGCCACCGCATCGACGCGTAAACCGTCGATACCGTATCTTTCCAGCCAAAATAGCGCATTGCCCGCCAGGAAGTTGCGTACTTCGTTGCGGCCGTAGTTGTAGATCAGCGTATTCCAGTCCTGGTGCAGCCCTTCGCGCGGGTCGGCGTACTCATACAGCGACGTGCCGTCGAATTTCGCCAGGCCGAACTCGTCGCCGGGGAAATGGCCGGGCACCCAATCGAGCAACACGTTGATGCCCGCCCGGTGGGCGGCGTCAATCAGTACCCGGAAATCCTCGGGGGTGCCGAACCGGCGGGTGGGCGCATAGATGCCGAGCGGCTGGTAGCCCCAGCTGCCGTCAAAAGGGTGCTCGTTAATCGGCAGCAGCTCGATGTGGGTAAACCCCATATACTTGACGTAATCGACCAGTTGCTCCGCCAGTTCCAGGTAACTGAGCCAGAAATTATTGTCGGCGTGGCGCCGCCAGGATCCCAAATGCACTTCATAAATGGCAATCGGCTGGTTGAACGTATTGGCCGCGCTCCTGGCCGCGTCCGGCGTCACCACCGGCGGCAATCCCCGGGTCAGGGACGCGGTTTCCGGGCGCATTTGCGCCTCGAAGGCGTACGGGTCGGCTTTCAGGCGCGTTTGTCCGTGACAGTCGATGATTTCGTATTTATACAGTTGGCCGACGGTGACGGAGGGCAGGAACAGTTCCCAAATGCCGTTTTCGCGCCGCTGGCGCATAGGATGCCGGCGGCCGTCCCAATAATTAAACTCGCCCACCACCGATACCCGCTGGGCATTGGGCGCCCAAACGGCAAAACGCATGCCCGCCACCCCGTCCAGCTCGTCCGGGTGGGCGCCGAGACGTTCATAAGGACGTAAATGGGTGCCTTCCGCCAGTAGCCAGCTGTCGATATCCTGCAAGAGCGGTCCGAAACGGTACGGGTCCTCAATGATATAAGTATGCTCATGCCAGGTGACGGCCAATTGATAGGTAAAAGGTTTTTTACGCCGGCCTAATTGCGCCATAAACAAACCGCGGTCGTCTTCACAGGTTAATTCTGTGATCTTGCGCCCATTTTTTTTATCAATAAGCGTTACCGCACTGGCATCCGGTAATAACGCGCGCACCACCAGCCCTTCGCTGGTCTGATGCATGCCTAATAATGAAAACGGATCGGCATACCGGCCGGAAACCAAAGCTGTAATGACCTCATGGTCGGGAAATCCTGACATGGTGTTATTCCTTTCATTACTCCATGAAATAAAACAATATTTCCAAAAAATTATCCGATGCTTACACCACCCCCATGGTTTCCCTAAGGCACGGGCGCCCGCGACGGCGGGACCGGCGCGGGTGCATAAAACGGTGCAGAGATTCGGGGTAGTATTGATTACATCTTATGCGCAATCATAGATCTCACAATAATAAGCATAGACAAAGGTTTAAAAGAAAGAATAACCTTAGCTGATGAAAATTTTAATTATCTAATAAGCTATTGAAATACTTTGAGTTAGAAAAAAAGATTCTTATATTAATCAGAGAAATATGAAATAGTGTCTTTGCACAAAAGTTAAAAAAGTGAAATTTTGTCGCTCACTTATTTTTAACTTTGCTCAAGCGGCGCAAGGAAATAGGGGAGGCAATCGCGGCCCATCCGTCGCGAAACGGACGGGCTTTGTCGGCAGGGTCGTATCAGGTCAGGCCAGTAAGCGCAGCATGCGCCGCAATGGTTCCGCCGCACCCCATAACAATTGATCGCCCACGGTAAACGCCGACAGATATTCCGGCCCCATGTTCAGTTTACGCAACCGCCCGACCGGCGTTTTCAGGGTGCCGGTGACGGCGGCCGGCGTTAATTCCCGCATCGACAGCTCGCGATCGTTGGGCACCACATGCACCCAGTCATTATGGGTGGCAAGGATTTGCTCGATTTCCGGCAGGCCGACATCGCGTTTAAGCTTAATAGTAAACGCCTGGCTGTGGCAGCGCAGCGCGCCGACGCGCACGCACAGGCCATCCACCGGAATGACCCGGCGGGTATTGAGGATCTTATTGGTTTCAGCCTGGCCCTTCCACTCTTCACGGCTCTGGCCGTTGTCCAGCTGTTTGTCGATCCAGGGGATCAGGCTGCCGGCCAGCGGCACGCCGAAGTTATCGACAGGCAGGGTGCCGCTGCGGGTTAGCGTCGTCACTTTACGCTCGATATCCAGAATGGCCGAGGCCGGATCCTGCAACTCTTTCGCCACTTCATTATACAACCGGCCCATTTGCGCCAGCAGCTCGCGCATATGGCGCGCCCCGCCGCCGGAAGCGGCCTGGTAGGTGGCGACGGACACCCAGTCCACCAAATCCTGGGCGAACAGGCCGCCAAGCGACATCAACATCAGACTCACGGTGCAGTTGCCGCCGACAAAGGCCTTGACGCCGTCGTTCAGGCCCTGCTGGATCACCGCCTGGTTTACCGGGTCAAGAATGATAATGGCGTCATCCTGCATACGCAGCGAGGACGCCGCGTCGATCCAATATCCCTGCCAGCCGATTTCCTTAAGCTTAGGGTAGATTTCGTTGGTATAATCGCCGCCCTGGCAGGTGACGATAATATCCAGGGCGCTCAGGGCGTCCAGGGAATAGGCATCCTGCAACGTCCCTTGCTGCCCGCCGAATACCGGCGCGGCCTGGCCTGGCTGGGAAGTTGAGAAGAATACCGGACGGATGGCGTCAAAATCGCGTTCTTCGTTCATGCGTTGCATGAGCACCGAACCGACCATACCGCGCCAGCCAATAAAACCAACGTTTTTCATGTTAACTGTCCTGCCTTGGAGGGTGACAAAGGATATTCTGGCGTCAGCCGCGGCAAAAACACGCCGGCTATACAATGACCACCTTACAAAATGTGGCCGAACAGCTGCAAGCGAAATTAATCGATAAGGAAAAGTTTTTCAGCAGTGACGCTAATAATCATCCCGGATGGAGGAGTCAGGGAAAAAAACGGAAAAAAAAGAGGCAAAAATGACTGAAATGATTTCGGCAACCGTATTGCTGTTTTTAATAATGGATCCGCTGGGCAATTTACCGATTTTTATGTCGGTATTAAAGCACCTTGAACCGAAACGGCGCCGCGCGATCGTGATCCGCGAGCTGTTAATCGCATTATTGCTGATGCTGCTGTTTTTGTTTGCCGGTGAAAAGATCCTCTCTTTTCTTAACCTGCGTTCGGAAACCGTGTCTATCTCCGGCGGCATCATTATGTTCCTGATTGCCATTAAAATGATTTTCCCGTCGCAAGAGGGCAACAGCAGCGGATTGCCGGCCGGCGAAGAGCCGTTCTTGGTGCCGCTGGCCATTCCGCTGGTGGCCGGGCCCTCGATTCTGGCCACTTTGATGCTGTTATCCCACCAGTATCCGCACCAGATTAATCATCTGGTGGTGGCATTGCTGATAGCCTGGGGCATGTCGGTGTTTATCCTGATGCAATCGTCGCTGTTTATACGGCTGCTGGGCGACAAAGGCGTCAACGCGTTGGAAAGATTGATGGGGCTGCTGCTGGTGATGCTGTCCACGCAAATGTTCCTGGACGGCGTGCGGGTCTATTTGCGCAGTTGACGACGTGGCCGTCAGCATAAACACAGGGGCGCGTGATGCGCCCCTGCGATTGCTGGTATCCCCCGCAGCGGCATGCCGCGGGCGGTATGGGTTAAGAAATGGCCATATTCATCAGCAGGCAACCTATCAGGCCGCAGACCGAAATAATGGTTTCCAGCGCCGACCAGGATTTGATGGTTTCCAGAATGGTCAGGTTGAAATATTCCTTGAACAGCCAGAAGCCCGGATCGTTGACGTGGGAGAAAATGACGCTGCCGGACCCGACGGCGATGACCATCAGTTCGGGGCTGGCGCCGGTGGTGGCGATCAGCGGCGCGGCGATGCCGCCGGCGGTGATGGCGGCGACCGTGGCGGAGCCGAGGGCGACACGCAGTACGGCGGCGATGCTCCAGGCCAGCAGTAACGGCGAAATGGTGCTGCCTTCCATCAGCGAGGCAATATAAGTACCGACGCCGCTATCCACCAGAACCTGCTTGAATGCGCCGCCGCCGCCGATAATCAGCAGGATCATGGCGATAATCTTGATGGAATCGCTGATGGTGTCCATAACCTGCTGCACGCTGCGGCCACGGTTGATGCCGAAGGTGAAGATGGCGATAAGCACCGAAATCAGGGTTGCCATGATCGGATCGCCAAAGAATTCGGCGTAAGGCAGGATGGGATGCCCGGCGGGCAGCACCATCTCAGCCACGGCGCGCAGCGCCATCAGCACCACGGGGACCAGCGCGGTCCAGACGCTGACCGCGAAGCTCGGCATTTCCTGTTCGGTAAAGATTTTCGGATTGTACAGACCTTCAGGCACCGGCTTATCGATCCCTTTCAGGAACCGGCTGTAGACCGGCCCGGCCAGGATCACCGTGGGCACCGCCAGAATGGCGCCGTACAGCAGGGTCTTGCCCATATCCGCATGGAAAATGGTGGCGATGGCGGTCGGCCCCGGATGCGGCGGCAGGAAACCATGGGTTACCGATAGCGCGGCCGCCATCGGTACGCCGACATACAGCAGCGGAATGCGCGCCGTCGCGGCCAGGCTGAACACCAGCGGCAGCATCAGGACAAAGCCGATCTCATAAAACAGGGCAAAACCCACGGTAAAACCGGTGACCACCACGGCCCACTGGATATTCTGCTTGCCGAATTTATCGATAAGGGTAGTGGCGATACGCTGCGCGCCGCCACAATCCGCCAGCAGCTTACCCAGCATGGCGCCAAAACCGATAATCAGCGCCAGGCTGCCCAAGGTGCCGCCGACACCGTTCTTGATGGATACCAATACCTTGCTGACCGGCATTCCCTCAAGCACGCCGACAATCAGCGCCACCAGAATTAAAGCGATAAAACCATTCAGTTTAAAACGAATCATCAGCAACAGCAGCAACGCCACGCCGATAGCAACGATAAAGAGCGGCATAAAAAGTCCTCAATGGCTTTTTTCCCGGCAAGGATTTGGAATACCTTGCCTTCGAGTAGTTATGCATTTGGGTTAGTGATGTGCAAGTCGGGGATATTCCCCGGCCAACCGTAAGAGCATAGTGTGTATCGTGATGTTACCGGTATCATGATACGGGTAACATCACGATAAGGAATCCACCTGCGGGACTAAATTAACGTTTTGGGAGGTAGATCATAATTATGATGAGATAAAATGACGTAACGATGAACTTCACGGCGCGTAGGGAGAGGTTAAGGCGGAAATTCAGATGCTGTCCCCTGGCAATAAGGTAAAACCGACGTCCGTTTTTAGCGGATCAACCGTTTCGCCGCGCAGGCGGGCCAGGAGCTTTTCGGCGCTCAGGCGGCCCATTTCCTCACGGGGCGTGAGCACGCTGGCGAGCCGCGGCTGCATCGCCTGGCCGACATCGTGACCGTGGAAGCCGGCGATAGCCATATCCTCGGGGATACGCAGCCCCTGGCGCTGGCATTCAAATACCGCGCCGATGGCCAGGTCATCGTTGGTGCAAACGATACTGTCCATGACGGGATATTCACGCTGGGCCTGGCGTAACAGCTCGGCGCCGGTGGAGTAAGAGGACGATTCGGTAATCATGACGCTGTGGGCCCGTAGTCCCTGCTCCGCCATCGCCTGCTCATAACCCCGCTGCTTAATGATGGTGCGCTCATCGAGGCGTGCGCCGAAATACACCACATGCCGGTGCCCGCGCGCAATGATATGCAGGGTCATTTGCCGCGCCGCCTCGAAGTTATCGAAGCCCACCGCGATATCCAGGCAAGGGGAAACGCTGTCCATGATTTCCACCACCGGGATGCCGGCCACTTCGATCATCTTCAGGGTGCGCGGCGTGTGGGTGCGCTCGGCTAAGATCAGGCCGTCGATGTTATAGCTCAGCAGCGAGGTCAGGCGTAATTCTTCGGTTTCGGGCTGGTAGCCGTAGTGGGCCAGCATGGTCTGGTAGCCGTGGGCGTCGGTGACCGTTTCGATGCCGCGCAGCACTTCGGCGAATACCTGGTTGGTCAGGGAAGGCAGCAGCACGCCGATAGCCCGGCTGGTGGCATTGGAAAGGATATCCGGCGCCCGGTTGGGAATGTAACCCAATTCATCCAGGGAATGGGCTATTTTCAGCTGCAATGCCTCCGATACCAGCGCCGGATTGCGCAAATAGCGGCTGACCGTCATTTTAGTGACGCCGACTTTATCGGCAACGTCCTGAAGTCCCGGTCTTTTTTTCTTGATTGGCGACATGACAGCTCCTACCTGGAATGGACGGAGTTTAGCAAAAAAAAGACGCGGCGAGTATGTTTATCCGGCGGCGCAGTCCCCAGGCATAAAAAAGCGGGCCGTGGCCCGCTTCAGACTGCCGACAAACTCGCCCATAAGCGTGAAGCGGGTATGTTGGGCATGGAGAGTAACGCGTAGCGCGCCAGGGATGGCGCGCCCGAGCCTACATGGACGTATTTACGGCGTCGTTACGAGCTTGTCCGGCATACCCGCTGGCAAGGTTTGGTCATTCAATTCAAGCGGGCCGTGGCCCGCTTGCTGTCACTCATGCGCTATCACACCGGCGGCAGGTCGAATACCAGGATTTCGCTGTCCGGCCCCGCCTTGAGGGTCAGTACGGTTTCGTCCCAAACGGCGAGCGCATCGCTGGCGCCGGCCCGCTGGCCGTTGATATCCAGTTCACCGCGCACCACCTGGATCCAGACACGCCGTCCCGGCGCCACGTCCAGCGTTTCCTGCTGGCCGGCGGGCAACGCCCAGCGCGACAGGGTCATATCCTGGAACACCTTCAGCGAACCCTCGCGCGCATCCGGCGAGAGCACCAGCTGACGGCCCTGCGGGGCATCAAAACGGCGCTGCTCATAACGCGGCGTCAGGCCGGTTTGCTGCGGGATAATCCAGATTTGGTATAAATGCAGCGCCTTATCGTCACGTCCGTTATATTCGGAATGGCGTATCCCGGTGCCGGCGCTCATGATCTGGAATTCCCCGGCATGGATTTGTTCTTTATTACCCATGCTGTCCTGATGTTCCACCGTACCGTCCAGCACATAGGTCAGAATTTCCATATCCTTATGGGGATGGGTACCGAAACCCTGGCCTTGCGCGATGCGGTCTTCGTTAATCACCCGCAGCGCGGAAAAACCCATGAATTTGGCGTCATAATAGTCGGCAAAAGAAAAGGTATGCCAGCTGTCGAGCCACCCATGGTTAGCATGACCGCGATCGTTTGCTGCTCTTAAGTAAATCATGTTCAACTCTCCTCAACGTTTTTTTCTAGTCTAGACTTACGCCGGGAATATAAAAGGGTAAAAATCTCATCGCTCTGTTCAAAAAAACTGAACATAGAGTCTGGCCGCATTCAGCGGTTTTGCGCATGGGGGGGACGGCGGGAATACAGATAAAAAAGCCGGCGTCAGAGCCGGCTTAAAAACGACTGGAAGCAATGTTCACAAAAACATGTTGCGCAGAAAGCGCGGCACCGACTCATCGGCATTGGTGCCGATGATCTCCAGCTCCGGCAGAAGATCTTTCAGGCGCTGCTGCGAATTTTTCATGATGCAGCCCTTGCCGGCCATGGCAAGCATTTCTTTATCATTCATGCCGTCGCCAAACGAAATACAGTCGGATAAGGCAAACCCCAGCGTTTTCGCCACCTGATCCAACGCATGCCCCTTGGAGACGCCGCCGGCCATCACTTCCAGGCATACCGGCAACGAAAAACTGACGTTGACCCGATCTCCCCAGCGCGCATTCAACGCATTTTCCAGCGCCACCAGCCGTTCATGGTTGTCGCTGGTGTAATACACCTTGCAGATACCGTCGGTAGGCAGCATCCCCGGTTCGAACAGTTGGTAGTTAAATTCGGACTCGCGGAAAAAGTCCTGTTGATCTAACCGGTTACGATTCATATACCAGTCATCGCGGCGATAGACGTTGGTGAGGATTTCCGGATCGTCGTGCACCAGGCCGAACAGATCGGCGGCGATATCTTCGTCCACGTCATGGGCAAAAATCATCTCGCCGTCAGGACTATGTACCCGCGCGCCGTTGGAGGTGATCATATAGGCTGAAATACCGAGGCCGTCGCGAATTTGGGAAACATCAATATGATGACGGCCGGTGGCAAAGACAAAGTTGATGCCCCGGGCGGTCAGCAGCTGCAAGGTTTCCTTGGTGTAAGGTTTGAGAGTATGGTCCGGCGCAAGCAGGGTACCGTCAAGATCGGAAGCAACAACGTAATACATAAGCCTTTATTAAACCTCTGGTGTTATCGGCGGTTGAACACCGCCGGGAATAAAGTGATCGCAGCTAAAAAACGCGACAATTTTCTCCAGCGCCTCGGCGCGCAGGCTGTCTTTTTCAAACAGGATTTCATGTCTGGCGCCTTCGATCCTGACCGGTTTATTTTCCGCGCACGGATGTCCCGCCGCCGCCATGGCCTGGCAAAAAATATCGTGGCTGCGGTTATCGACAATCCGGTCTTCCCCGGCCTGCAGCAGCAATACCGGAGTGGTGATGGCGGCGGCCTTGGCCAGCACGTCATGACCCGCCAACACCCCTTCCCTGACCCAATGATAGGTCGGTCCGCCGACCCGCAATTCAGGATCGTCAGCGTAAAAACGCAAACTGCGCCGGTAGCGCTGGCCGCTGTGCGTCAGCATATTGAGCATAAACGGCATAGGCCGCCACTGACCGGTGCCGATGGCATAATAGTCGCGCATGGCCGGGCGCTGCTCGGTCCACTCCAGGATTTGCCAGGCCAGCCAGTGCGGCATCGGCAGGCGGATGCCGAACATGGGCGCGCACAGCACCGCGGCGTCGCAGGCATCCGGCATGGCCGCCAGAAACAGGGCCAGAATCGCCCCGCCCATGGAATGCGCCAGGGCAAAACGGCGTTTATAGCGTCCGGGAGCCACATACTGCTGCCAGAACTGGGTAAAATCGCTGACGTAATCGCCAAACTGCAGCACATGCCCGCGGTGGGTATCTTCGAGCAGGCGGCCGGAACGCCCCTGGCCGCGGTGATCGATAATCATCACGTCGTAGCCGCAGTGAAAAAGATCGTAGGCCACCTCAGGGTATTTTACGTAGCTTTCAATACGCCCGGTGCTGATGACGATGACTTTATCGTGCCGGGGCGAGCGCAGACGGACAAAGCGAATCGGCATGCCCTGCGCCCCGACAAACTCGCCCTCTTCCCGTTGATGCCAGAAATCCAGTAACGGACCGGTGGAAAAGGCGGCAAACTGTTGTTCGCGGTTTAACCATTTTTTTTTATGTACCGACACCACCTGCGCTACTCCTGGCACTGGCAAAACACGGGGCAGTTGAGACTGTCCTGCGCGCTGGAAAATCATTGCCGTCCTGGCGGGGAAAAGGCTACTCTACCCTATCGACATAGTGTGACATAAAAATAACATTTCAGGGAGCGCAATTAATGACCTGGGACTGGTGGCTGACCTATCTGCTCACGACCACCCTGTTGAGTCTGTCGCCCGGCTCAGGGGCGATTAACACCATGAGCACCGGCATCAGCCACGGTTATCGCGGCGCGGCGGCGTCCATCGCCGGCCTGCAGGTCGGGCTGGCCACGCATATCGTACTGGTGGGCATCGGGTTGGGGGCATTGTTCGCCCATTCGCTGTTGGCGTTTGAAATCCTGAAATGGCTGGGGGTCGCTTACCTGGTCTGGCTCGGCATCCAGCAATGGCGCGCCGCCGGCAGTTTCAGCCTGGACGTCGCGGGGGCCGCCCTGCTGTCCAGACGCCGGTTATTTCAACGGGCGGTTTTCGTTAACCTGACCAACCCGAAAAGCATCGTCTTCCTGGCCGCGCTGTTCCCGCAGTTCGTGCTGCCGCACCAACCGCAGGCATCCCAGTACCTGGTGCTCGGCGTCACCACCCTGGCGGTGGATACTATCGTGATGATTGGCTACGCGACCCTGGCGACCCGCCTGGCGCATTGGCTTAAGGGGCCGCGCCAGCTGCGGCGTCTTAACCGCACCTTTGGGTCGCTGTTTATCATGGTCGGCGCGCTGCTGGCTAGCGCGAAATAATCAGGCTGATGCCGAAGCCGGCAAAAAACACGCCCGCCACGCCGTCAATCCAGCGCGCCAGGCGCTGGTAGCCGCGGCGCATGGCCGGTAAGGCAAACACCACCGCCACGATGCTGAACCACATCAGGGTTTCGGCGATGATCAGGATAAATAAGCCCCAGCGCGCCCCGGCCGGCACATTATCGCCGACAAACAGGGAGAACACGCTGCCGAAATAGATCACCGCCTTGGGATTAGCCAGATTGGTCAGCAGGCCGCGCACAAAGGTGCGGCCGGAACGCGGTAACGCGGCGGCCGGATGGCCGCCCGCCTGCGGCGCGGCCGGACGCCGGGCCGCGCGCAGCAGCTGCCATCCCATCCAGCACAGGTAAAGCCCGCCGCCGACGGTGATCATGCTGTGCAGCCACTTCATCTTCATCAGCAACAGGTGCAGGCCCATCAGCGCCACGGCGGCCCATACCGCCACGCCCAGGCTAATGCCCAGCACGCCCATCATGGCGTCGCGGCGCGAACGGCTGGCCGCGGTCTGGGAGATAAAGAAAAAATCCGGACCCGGGCTCATCAGGGCAATCAAATGCACCATGGCCACGGTAACAAATAAAATTAACATCGGTGGACGCTCCTGGTAAAGGTTGCCGCCCCGGCAACCGGTTCACTGCTTGCATAAAACCCTTGGCTAACGCTGGTCCCGCTTCACCCCGGCCGCCGCGCCGGACGCGGATAACGGCATACGGCTGTGCACGGCCGGCCCCTATAGGGGGTCGTCATCAACCAGGTGTTCGCGGATCATGGTAAGGAACGGCATACCGAAGCGATCGAGTTTACGATTGCCGACGCCGTTCACCCGCAGCATGTCCCCGGGCGTCACCGGCAGCTGTTCGGCCATTTCCAGCAGCGTCGCGTCGTTAAATACCACATACGGCGGCACGTTGGCCTCATCCGCCAGGGATTTGCGCAGCTTGCGCAGCTTGGCGAACAGCTGGCGGTCATAATTGCCGCCGTAGGTTTTCGGCGCGGTGCTGCGCGCCTTAAGGTTGGGCAGCCGCGGCTCGGCCAGCATCAGCGGCACTTCGCCGCGTAACACCGGACGCGCCGACTCGGTCAGCTGCAGCGCCGAATGCTGGGTAATGTTCTGGCTGACCAGCCCAAGATGGATAAGCTGGCGCAGCACGCTGACCCAGTGCTCGTTGGTGCGGTCGCGGCCGATGCCGTACACCGGCAGTTTATCATGGGCGTAGTCGCGGATACGCTGGCTATTGGCGCCGCGCAATACTTCGACGATATACCCCATGCCGAAACGCTGGCCCACCCGATAAATACAGGACAACGCCTTGCGCGCTTCCTCCAGCCCATCGTAGCGCTTGGGAGGATCGAGGCAAATATCGCAGTTGCCGCAGGGCTGTTGGCGCCCCTCGCCAAAATAATTCAGCAACACCAGGCGGCGACAGGTCTGCGCCTCGGCGAACGCGCCCATGGCGTTAAGCTTATGGCGCTCGATATCCTGCTGCTCGCCGGGGGCCTTTTCTTCCAGGCACCGGCGCAGCCAGGCCATATCCGCCGGATCGTAAAACAAAATGGCCTCGGCGGGCAAGCCGTCGCGGCCGGCGCGGCCGGTTTCCTGGTAATAGGACTCGATATTGCGCGGGATATCAAAATGCAGCACAAACCGCACGTTGGGCTTGTTGATGCCCATGCCGAAGGCGACGGTCGCCACCACCACCTGCAAATCGTCGCGCTGGAATGCTTCCTGCACCTGCCCGCGCCGGTCATTGCTCAGGCCGGCATGATAAGCGTCGGCGCTGACCCCGCGGCTTTGCAGGCGCGCGCTGACGTCCTCCACCTTGGCGCGGCTGTTGCAATAGATAATGCCGCACTTGCCGCGCTGGCCCTGCACATAGTGCCAAAGCTGCTCGAAGGGTTTATATTTTTCCACCAGGGTATAGCGGATATTGGGGCGATCGAAACTGCTGATTTGGATTAGCGGGTCGCGCAGGTCCAGCAGGCGCACAATATCAAGACGGGTGGTTTCGTCGGCCGTGGCGGTGAGCGCGATAAACGGCAGGCCGGGGAAATGCCGCTTGATTTGCCCCAGGGTGCGGTATTCCGGGCGGAAATCATGCCCCCACTGCGAGATGCAGTGCGCTTCGTCCACCGCAATCATCGCCGGATGCCACGTGAGTAGCTGCTCCAGCATATTGTCCATCATCAGGCGTTCCGGCGCGATATAGAGCAGCTTGATGCGGCCATCGCGGCAGCCGGTCATCACTTCATGCTGCTGTTCGCGGGTTTGCGTTGAATTCAGGCATCCCGCGGCCACGCCGTAGGCCAGCAGTTGATCCACCTGATCCTTCATCAGGGAAATCAGGGGCGACACCACGATAGTCAACCCGTCCATCACCAGCGCCGGAATCTGGTAGCACAAGGATTTGCCGCCGCCGGTCGGCATGACCGCCAGGCAATCCCTGCCGCTCATCACGGCGTTGATCAGCGCTTGCTGACCCGGGCGGAACTGCTGGTAGCCGAAGGTATCATGCAGTATCTGCTCCGCCAGCGCTTCCCGATCTATTACAGCCACCGTTGACACATCTTCCCCAATTTATTACGTTCATGCGCCGGACATTCCGGCGCCTGTAAGAATACCTGCCGGCTTACATAAAGTCGTTAAGCATAAAACCGACCCCGACGCGGGTTTGCCGGTGATCATAATCGATGAGCGACTCGCCGTACCCGCTGAATACCTGGGTATAAAAGCGCACATGGCGGGAAATGGGATAACTCCAGCCCAGTTGGCCGCTGCCGTAGCCGCTGTTCCAGTTGTAGTGGCTTTCAACGCTGAACACGCTTTCACCCCACGCATAGCCTATCTTGAGCCGATAATAACCCAAATACTTGGTGATATCAGGGTTGTCATCGGTGCTACCGAAGGTAAACCAGGGCTTCACTTCCACCTGCCAGTTGCCGTTTTGCGCCATCAGGCGGGTGTAGGCGCGGTCCCAGCTGCGCGAGGTGGGGTCGGATCTGCCGTTGGACTGATGATTGACGCCGACTTCGATATCGCGCAGGGTCCAGCCGGCAAAATCATAATCCGTTGCCCAGCCGAGGAACAGCTGGGGTTCATAATTCGTTTCACGAAACGGCGACGATTCGTCGGTATTGGACGTCTGCCAAAAGGAATGCTGGGTATAGGACGCGCCCAATACGGAATTATCCCCGGCGATGCCGCGCCACAGCGGGAAGCCCAGGCTCAGTTGGAAGTCCAGTTCGTCGCGGCGGGCGCCATCGGCCCAGTCATAGGATTTAATGGCTTCTTTGTTAATATCGCTGGTATAGGTGTACATGACGAAATTGCTTTCATACGGATACAGCACAAAAGCATTATCATGCTCCTGCAGCATATTAGCGATAATACTGCCCCTGACAGCCGGCGCGTCGTGGATTTTAACCACCGTCGCTTCTTGTGCATTCGCAAACGTCGTTGATCCTAAAAAGAAAACAGCGGCTCCCAACAGCTTACGCATATATTTTTCTCCGAAGTGCGCAATGTAAGAATGCATAAAACCCATGCAAGCGGATCATTTTACACACTATCAACTATTTCTTTTAGCGAATTACACACTATTCGTACATGCATGTAAGCGATCGCTTGCACTTAAAATCCTATGGCTGCCGCCTGCGGCGCCCTATCAACGCCTGCGCCGCGGGAAGGCGCCGGCGATGATCCGCAGGTGAATAAGTCATAACTTTCGCTTATACTGGCCAGCTTATTTTTGCTAACCAGGTTAACCCATGAATGAAACATCCACGCGCCAGGGCGTGCTATGCGCGCTGGGCGCGTATCTTATCTGGGGGTTGGCGCCGGCGTATTTCAAACTGATCCAACAAGTTCCCGCCACGGAAATCCTTACCCACCGCATTATCTGGTCGGTTTTTTTTATGCTGGCGTTGCTGACCCTGTGCCGTAAATGGCGGCAGGTGCGCGAGGTATGCCGCCGACCCAAGGCGCTGCTGCTGCTGGGCGTGACGTCATTGCTGGTGGGCAGCAATTGGCTGCTGTATATCTGGGCGGTTAATCATCACCATATGCTGGAAGCCAGCCTGGGCTATTTTATCAATCCGCTGGTCAATATATTGCTGGGAATGGTATTTCTCGGCGAACGCTTTCGCAAATTGCAGTGGCTGGCGGTAGGCCTGGCCATCTGCGGCGTGCTGATACAGCTGTGGAAATTCGGCTCGCTGCCCTGGATTGCCCTGGGCCTGGCCTTCAGCTTTGCGTTTTACGGCCTGCTGCGCAAAAAACTGGGCGTCGACCCGCAGACCGGCATGCTGATCGAAACGCTCTGGCTGCTGCCGGCGGGCGCCTGGTATCTCTTTATCTTCGCCGACAGCCCCACCAGCCATTTGAGCGCCAATCCGTGGCAGCTCAATATGCTGCTGGTGGCGGCGGGCATTATCACCACCATACCGCTGCTGCTGTTTGCCGCCGCCGCCAACAATCTGCGCCTCTCGACGCTGGGCTTTTTCCAGTATCTCGGCCCGACGCTGATGTTCCTGCTGGCGGTGGTGTTTTACGGCGAAGCCATGACGGAGGATAAGCTGTTCGCCTTTGGATTTATCTGGCTGGCGCTGGCGGTGTTTATCTTTGACGCGGCGCTCACGCAGCAAAAATCACGTCATGGGCGGCACGGCGTGGCGGGAGATAAAGCGCGCCATGGCCGGGCCGATCAATAAAATTGAGAACAGCCGCAGGCTTTGCATCGCCATGACAAAACCGATATCGGCGTGGCTGCCCGCGGCGATAATCGCCACGGTATCCAGCCCGCCGGGGCTGGTGGCGAGATAGGCGGTGAGCAGATCCACCGGCAGCACCAGCGTCAGCACCCAGGCCATAAACCCGCATAACAGAATTAATCCCACGATGGACGCCACCATCTGCGGCAGCGTTTTTAACGCCAGCATCACAATGGCGGGGGTAAAGCGTAGCCCGACGGTCCAGCCGATAAACGCATAGGCCAGCGCCAGCAGCCATTCCGGCACCTGCATCGTCAGCGTGCCGGTGATGTGCAGGGCGGCGCCGGCCAGCATAGGAATCAGCAGCGCGCCGGCGGGAATATGCAGTTTCCGCCCCAGCCAGGCGCCGGCGACGGCAATGGCCAGGGTGGCGGCAAAACGGTAATCGAGCGCCGGAAACCATATTACGTCCGCCGCCGCGACACCCTGTTCCCCCATGCTGATATGCGCCACCAGGGCCGCCGCCGCCGCCACAAACAGCACGCGCAGATACTGCATGAACGCCACCAGCCGCACATCCGCGCCGAACTCCCCCGCCATGGCCACCATGGCCGACGCCCCGCCCGGAGACGCGCCCCAGGCCCCGGTAGGACCAGGCAGGCTGCTGAACCGCACCAGAAGCCAGCCCGACAGGCCGCTGGCCAACAGGGTCAGCGTCAGCACAATCAGCACCAGCAGCCAGTCGGAAATGAGGACATGCAGGATCGTGGGGGAGAGGGTCAAGGCTATCATGCAGCCCAGAACCGCCTGGCAGCCGACAAAAATGCGCGGGGGAATATCAATGGTGGCGCCGCAGAGCGCCATGACCACCCCCACCAGCATCGGTCCCATCAGCAGGGCGGCCGGGAAGTGGAAATATTGCAGGGTAAATCCCAGGGACAGCGAGCAAAACAGCAACACGGCCCATTGGGCGGTAAGCGGCAAATGTTTCATCGGCAACGTTCGCAACGTTTATCAGGTGCGCTAAAGCAGGATGTTTTAGCCAGGCCATCCTGTTTTATCATATTCGCCCGGCGGGGCAATCATTTATCGTACAATAATATCCGTTGAACCGCCGCCGCTATAGCCAGTTCTTGCGCTTAAAGTAGAGATAAGGCGCCAGTCCCGCCAGGATCATCAGACCGATGGCGCCGGGATAACCAAACGACCATTTCAGCTCGGGCATAAAGGTGAAATTCATGCCGTAGCTGGAGGCCACCAGGGTGGGAGGCAGGAACACCACCGAGACCACCGAGAAGATTTTGATGATGCGGTTTTGCTCGATATTGATAAACCCCATCGCCGCCTGCATCAGGAAGTTCACCTTCTGGAACAGCGATTCGTTGTGGGGCAGCAGGGACTCGATATCGCGCAGGATTTCCCGCGCCTGCTCCAGCTGTCCCGACGGCAGCCGCGCCTTGCGCACCAGGAAGTTGAGGGCGCGCTGGGTATCCATAAGGCACAGCCGTACCTTCCAGCCGACGTCTTCCAGCTCCGCCAGGGTGGAAAGCGCCTCGTCGTACTCGTCGCCCTGGTGCCCTTCCATAATAACCAGGCTCAAGGCTTCCAGGTCGCTGTAGATATTTTCTATTTCGTCGGCCAACTGCTCGATTTTCGTTTCAAACAGATCCAGCAGCAGCTCGTAGGCGTTGCCGTCGGTAAGCCGCTGGCTGCGGGCGCGCATGCGGTAGAGGCGGAATGCGGGCAGCTCCCGCTCGCGCAGGGTATAGAGGCGCCCGTCGCGGATGGTGAACGCCACGGTGGCGTTGCCGGCGTGATCTTCGGCGTCCTCGTAAAAAAAGAAGGAGTGGATATGCAGCCCGTCTTCGTCTTCGAAAAAACGCGCCGACGCCTCGATATCCTCCAGGTCCAGCCGGGTCGCCAGGCTTTGGCCCAGCTCATCCTGCACCCGGTCCCGCTCATCGTTGCCGGGTTCAATCAGATCCACCCAGACGGAATCAGCTAACCTGTCGGCTTCATCCAGCTCAAGGCGGGACAAGCGATTGTGATCCAATTTAAACGCGTTAAGCATACGCCATAGCTTCCTTAGCGGTGACAATCGGGAAACGCATTAGAAAGCAGAAACCGGGGGTGAGAATGTCACCGGCAAGTTTCAGACCATCACAGATCTGACTCAGAGCGACACATAAACGCGGGTCGCTGACAACCACTGAGGCCATCAGCAATAGGGATAGCCTTAGTGGGTGTACCTGATAAACAGATTAACGAGCCAGTATCTACTGGGGGCGTCCAAGGCGTAATCCTCTAATCATAATAGTGCGCGCATGTTACGCCGAGATGAAAAAGACTGTCAATACGCAAGCGGCGCAAAACTGTATATTTCGCGTACGATCGGCTGATTTAATCAGTAACCGCGCGTGAACGGACCCGTTAGCCGAAACCAGGGGGATTATACCGTTTCCAGGCGGGCGTAAGCCGCCACCAGCCACTTGATGCCCTGACCCTGGAAAGCAATCTGCAACCGGCTGTGCTCGCCGGTGCCCTCGAGGTTTATCACCGTGCCTTCGCCGAACTTGGGATGGCGCACCCGCTGCCCCAGCGTAAATCCGCTGTCGTTTTCACTGACCGGGGTACCCATGCGCTGATGGTTGGCCGGCCGGGTGACGCTTGCGCGCAGCCGCACCTCCTCGATACATTCCTCGGGCAGTTCGCCGACAAATCGCGAGGGCCGGTGAAAGGCCTCCTTGCCGTACAGCCGGCGGGTTTCCGCGTAGGTGATGGTCAGCTTTTCCATGGCGCGGGTGACGCCCACATAGGCCAGGCGGCGCTCTTCCTCCAGCCGACCACCCTCGTCCAGGGACATTTGGCTTGGGAACATGCCCTCCTCCATGCCGACGATAAACACCTGGCGGAATTCCAGCCCCTTGGCGGAATGCAGGGTCATAAGCTGCACCGCGTCCTGGTTGGCATGGGCCTGTCCTTCCCCCGCCTCCAGGGCGGCGTGGGATAAAAACGCCTGCAGCGGCATCAAATCCTGGTCTTCATCCTGGTAGCTGTACTGCCGCGTGGCGGTCACCAGTTCCTCCAGGTTTTCGATGCGCGCCTGGCCCTTCTCGCCCTTTTCCTGCTCATACATGATCCACAGGCCCGAGTTCCTGATCACCCGGTCCGTTTGCACATGCAGCGGCAGGTCGACCGTTTCCTCCGCCAGGGCATCCACCAGTTCGACAAAGCGCTGCATGGCCGACGCGGCGCGCCCGGCCAGCACCCGATCGCGCAATAACTCGCGGGTTGCCTGCCAGAGGGTCAGTTGCCGATCCCGGGCCGCCTGGCGCACGACGTCCAGCGTACGGTCGCCGATGCCGCGCGTCGGGGTGTTGACCACGCGCTCGAACGCCGCGTCGTCATTCCGGTTGGCGATCAGGCGCAGGTAGGCCAGCGCGTCCTTGATTTCCTGGCGTTCAAAAAAGCGCTGGCCGCCGTAAATGCGGTAAGGCATGGCGTTTTGCAACAGCGCCTCTTCCAGCACCCGGGACTGGGCGTTGCTGCGATAGAGGATAGCGCTGTCGCTAAGCGCATTGCCCGTTTCCAGCCAGGTGCGGATGCGGTTGACCACAAAGCGCGCCTCGTCCAGCTCGTTGAACGCGCAGTAAACCGAAATCGGCTCGCCCTCGGCGTCCTCGGTCCAAAGGTTTTTCCCCAGCCGGCCGCCGTTATGGGCGATGAGGGCATTGGCCGCTTTGAGGATATTGCTGGTGGAGCGGTAGTTCTGCTCCAGGCGCACGGTGTGGGCGCCGGGAAAATCATCCAGGAAGCGCTGGATATTCTCCACCTGCGCGCCGCGCCAGCCATAGATTGACTGGTCGTCGTCGCCGACAATCATGACGTTGCCGCTATCGCCGGCCAGGAGCCTTATCCAGGCATACTGGATGCGGTTGGTGTCCTGGAATTCGTCCACCAGGATATTGCTGAAGCGTTCGCGGTAGTGCTTGAGAATATGGGGTTTGTTCAGCCACAGCTCGTGGGCGCGCAGCAGCAGTTCGGCAAAATCCACCAGCCCCGCGCGATCACAGGCTTCCTGGTAGGCCTGGTAGATGCGCAGCCAGGTGGCCTCCACGGGGTTGCCGTAGCTCTCCACATGCTGCGGGCGCAGGCCCTCGTCTTTTTTGCCGCCGATATACCACATGGCCTGGCGCGGCGGCCATTGCTTCTCGTCGATATTGAGCGCGCGGATAATGCGCCTGAGCAGCCGCAGCTGGTCCTCGCTGTCGAGGATCTGGAAATCCTGCGGCAGATTGGCGTCCATGTGATGGGCGCGCAGCAGGCGGTGGGCCAGGCCATGGAAGGTGCCGATCCACATGCCGCCCTGGGCGGTGCCGATCAGATGTTCGATGCGATGGCGCATTTCCGCCGCCGCCTTGTTGGTAAAGGTCACCGACAGAATAGAATAGGGCGAGCAGTTCTCCACCGACAGCAGCCAGGCGATGCGATGCACCAATACCCGCGTTTTGCCGCTGCCGGCGCCCGCCAGGACCAGCAAATTGCCGCGCGGCGCCGCTACGGCTTCGCGCTGTTTGTCGTTCAGGCTGTTGAGCAGATCGGAAACGTCCATAGAAGGCCTTCTTTATCCGGCGTTAAGGTACTGGTTATTTATACAGACATAGTGAGGATTATAACAAGGCTGTCAGGGAAGCCAACTGCGAAATTTCAATATGAGGCAACAAACGGGCATCCGCGGCCTGGAAAAAATTGCCGCCGCGATCGTTTACCCAGCACGCCTGCAGGCCCGAAGCGACGGCGCCGGTGATATCGGCGGTTAAATCATCACCGATGTGCAGGATGTTTTCCGGCGCCAGCCCCAGCCTTTGCGCCGCGATATGATACATGTCCCGGTACGGTTTGGCGCGTCCGTCGGGGCCGGCGCGCAGCACAAAAGCAAAATAGCCGCCCAGCCCGCAGGCCTCGGGGGAGGCGTTGCCGTTGGTGATGGCCACCAGCGGCCAGCGTTCGCCCAAAACGCTTAAGGTCCGGTGGGTGTCGGCTGGCACATCGATGTCGCTGCGCCAGCGGGCAAAACTCGCCATAAAGGCGTCCGCGCCGGCCCGGGCCGCGCGCGCGTCCAGCCCCTGGTTGCGCATGGTCAGCTCGACCGCGCGCCAGCGCCACTGGCTGACGTCATGGTAGATATCCGGCTCGCGCCGGCGCAGCTCGGCGCGGATGCGCTGGAAGTGGCCGGCGTCCAGATCTTTCAGCGCCGGATGGTACCGTTGCAGGAAAAGCGTCGATTCCCGCTCGGTACGGGCGATAACCGGACGGTTATCATACAGCGTGTCGTCCAGATCGAAGGTCAATGCGCGAATCTCGCGCAGGGGGCGATAAAAATGCATCAGCTTTTACCTCGTTTGGCTCGTGGATGCGCCGCATCGTAAACCAATGCCAGGTGCTGGAAATCAAGGTGGGTATAGATCTGGGTGGTGGATACATTGGCGTGGCCGAGCAATTCCTGTACCGCGCGCAGGTTGCCGCTGGATTCCAGCATATGGGTGGCGAACGAATGGCGCAGCTTATGCGGATGGACATGGCTCTCCAGTCCCTGTTTGACGCCCCACTCGGCAAAACGCTTTTGCACGTTGCGCATGGAGATGCGCTTGCCGGTCCTGGCGACAAATACCGCGTTATCCACCGGGGCGAACCGCTCGCGCAGCGCCAGCCAGTGCTCCAGCCAGACGATGGCGGTCTTGCCCAGCGGCAGCTTGCGTTCTTTGTTGCCCTTGCCCACCACCCAGACTTCGCCCGCCGCCAAATCGATATGGCCGCGGTCCAGGTTGACCAGCTCCGCCAATCGCAGGCCGTCGCCATACATCAGTTCCAGCATGGCGCGATCCCGTACCGCCAGCGGATCGTCGGTATTGATATCCAGCAGACGGTTCACTTCGTCCACATCCATGTTTTTCGGCAGGTGGCGGCCGCTGCGCGGCGCCGGCACGCCTTTGGCCGGATTGGCCTTCAATTCGCCGCGTCCGACCAGCCAGTCGAGAAAGCTGCGCAGCGCCGAGAGCCGCAGCGCCAGGCTGGCGGCCTGCAGACCGCGGCGTTTGCTGCGGGTGGCCATCGCGCGGACATGGGTCACGTCGAGCTGGGGCCAGGCGGTCAGGCCCAGCTCGACGGCTATATCGATCAAGGCGGTTAACTGGCGATCGTAACTGGACTGCGTCAGCGGACTGAGCTGCCGCTCTACCCGCAGGTAGCGCAAAAACGCATCCACCTCCGGGCGCAGCGGCGAGACCTGGAGGGTCATGAACGCCCGACCCAGCGGGCCAGCAGGCCGGGCAGCAGGATGGCCAGTTGCTGTAACAGCACCGTGCCCATGCCGGACTGATAATGCTGGCTGTCGCGGCTGGTAAAGGTCAGCACGCCCAGGTCGCCTTTTTCCCCCATCAGGGAAATCGCCACCGAGCCGACCTGCCGCGCCTGGGGCAACAGCTGCAGCAGTTCGGGGCCGTTCAGGCCGCCCAGATAATGGTTGCCCTGCCCCAGCCGCTGGATGCGCAGGGGCTCAAACGCGGTGCGGGAAATGCCCAGGTGGGTAAAATCCGACGGTGCGCCGATATACCATTTATCGGTGAACAGCCTGACATGCGCCCCGGACAAGCCCAGGCCGCGCGCCCAGCGCTGCAGGCGGTTAAGCATATCCAGCAGGCTGTCGGCGGCCGCCAGATCGGACTGCAGATGCAACAGCCGGTTAAACAGCTGCTCGTTGGCGCTCGCCTGCTCCATCAACAGGGTAATCTCTTCCTCCAGCTGGCGGATATGATTACGCTGGCGGGCCAGCTGCCACTCCAGCAGGGAAACGCTGCCCCGGTTGACATGGGGCACGCGCATCTGCTCGACCTGGCAAGCGTTGCGGATAAAAAAATCCGGGTTTTCCAGCAGAAATTGCGCCACCGTGCTGTCGTCCAGCCGCGCCGCGGTCTCCAGTTGTTCCCCGACATGCTTCATAGATGTATAAATCCGTCGTAGATATGGGTTGCCGGCCCGGTCATATACAGCGGATTGCCCGGTCCTTTCCAGCTGATGTCCAGCGTGCCGCCCGGCAGGTCGACGCTGACGCGCTCCGCCAGCAGCGCCTGCTGGATGCCGATGGCCACCGCCGCGCAGGCGCCGCTGCCGCAGGCGCGTGTTTCCCCGGCGCCGCGCTCGTAAACCCGCAGGCGGATGTGCTGCGGGTCTATCACCTGCATAAAACCGATGTTCGCCCGCTCCGGGAAACGCTCGTGGTTTTCAAGCAGCGGCCCCAGCGTCTCCACCGGCGCGGTATCGATATCCTCCACCGTTATCACGCAGTGGGGATTGCCCATGGATACCACGCCGCACAGCACGGTTTGCTCCGCCACCCGCATGATATAGGTCTTTTCCGCCTTGGTGGCGCGGAAGGGCACCATCTGCGGGTCAAAATTGGGTTCGCCCATATTGACCCTTACCAGTTCATCATCGGTAATGGTTAATATCATACGGCCGGTTTGGGTACTGACGTGTATTTCACGTTTGTTGGTTAAACTTTTCATCCTGACAAAACGGGCAAAACACCGCGCGCCGTTGCCGCATTGCGCCACTTCGCTGCCGTCGGCGTTAAAAATACGGTAATGAAAATCCAGTTCCGGGTCGTAGGGAGGCTCCACTACCAGCAGTTGGTCGAACCCGACGCCATAATGCCGGTCCGCCAGGCGACGGATCAGCTCCGGCGAAAAGTAGACATTTTGCGTCACGGCGTCCACGACCATAAAGTCGTTTCCCAGACCGTGCATTTTGGAAAACTGCATAATTCACTCCGCTGAGTAACCTTACGCGCAGCATAGCGCGTCTCTAAAGCCGATGCGACTGAATCGCGGTTACGGCTGCGCCGACGTCGAGGCGCCGCCGGGATTCGCGGTTTGCACAGGCGTTGGCGTAACCGTCCTGGCGGGTTTCGGTTTGGCGGTGGTTTTCTCGGCCGGCGGGTAATATAGCGGACCTTTCAGCCCACATCCGTTCAATCCCAGAACTAAAAACGCCAGGGTAATAAGGCGTAACGGGTTTTTCATGCGCTTAGCTACCTGTTATTCATACTTTCAGGCTAACTATCATCGCAGTTAGATGCTGAAAAGCAATAGGAATCGAATGCCGGCGCCGCCGGGCGCCGGGCATCGGCGGGGGGAAACAGGCGCGCCACACGGGCGGGACGGCTAGTTCAACCGTGCCTGCTGCGGCAGTGACGACGCGTCATGCTCATAGGCCGGCGCGCACAAATGGGACAGTACGCTGCTGCGAAACGGCACCACCTGGATACGGCCGTCCAGCTGCACAATCTGGTAAAACTGCGGCAGGTTGAAGTTGATAAAGCTGGAACCGTAGGTGAAGCGGTCGTGGGACGACGAATAAAAACGGCTCACATCGCGCACCAGCTCTTCCTTGCTGCCTTCGCAATGGTGGTAAGCCTCGACCCGGTTGGTCTCGTCCAGGATATAAATGTTAAAGCCCTGGTCGTCGGCGCTGTCTTCAAAAAAGAACTGGATTATGCCTTCGCTGGCGAAACCGTCCACCACCGGCGGTAAATGAATTTTTTCCGTTTCCATCTGGATCGACAGGCCATGCAGCTTATTGTTGGAAATGGCGCCGTAGAATTCAATGGCGTTTTCCAGTTTCTGCACCGAGACGCTCAGGCGTTCAAAAAACAATCCCCAGGTCTGGCCGGCTACCCGGACCGCTTTAAACCGCGCCGGATCCTGGCGGGTGCTGGATAGACGCAGTTCGATGCAATCCGCCACCAACTGCTGCACCCGGGTGCGGATAAGTCCGCGCAAATGCTGGCTGTAGCAGAACACTTCCACCGTATCAGGCGGCGCGGCGTCCTGATGCATCTTGCCGAGGATGGTTTTCAACGCTTCCAGTACCGCCTGCTCGCCGTTGAAATGCAGGGTGCGCACCTCATTCCACGAATTGCGGTACAGCAGGTCGATACTGCCCACCAGGCACTCCTGCTGTTGGCCGAAGCTGAACACGTCCAGCTTGCGGAAATCAAAATGCACCACCTGGTTGCGGAAAACCGCGGTCGGATCGTGTTCAAGGTTGACGATGATCGCCAGATGGCGGATTTCGCAGGGGCTGTAGAGCGCCTTGGGCGTCGGCGCCGGCACCCGCAGCGGGAAATTGCGCGACACATCCGCCACCAGTTCCTGCAGCCGGGGCAGATCGCACAGGTCGCTGCCCTTGATATGCAACTGGGTCTTTTCGGTCAGCAGGCCGTTAAACCACGCCCAGGCCACCAGCTTGTTCAGGTAGCGGTTATATTCCAGCGGCTGGTGGCTGATGATGGATTCCATCGCCGGCGACTGGTTATACAGGTACCAGCCGGCCCGGTTGGCCCGGCCCTGGGGCACATGGATAAACGTGAGGTTCGGTTCGGACAGATCGGGGGAGATCTGCGGGTTAATCAGCGTCACCTTGCCCGGCAGCGCTTCAAACGCCGCGTAGAGTTTACGGGTCAGCACCCCGATATCCTGCGGGCTGGCGCTGACGCTCAGGTTATTGCGGCGCGCAAAGCGAATCAGGTTACGGTAGCTTTGCATCATGGCGTCGAGCAGTTCGTTATGCGCCTCACGCACCTGGCCGATTTTCCAGTTGGCGCGGTCGTCGAGCATGCTCAGGCGCGCTTCGTCCCAGCCCCACTCCTTGACCTGCTGGCTTAGGATCTCGCGGCGCCAGACGACGCTTTCAGGCGTCAGCGAGAGCTTTTCGCAGACCTTGAGGTAGAAACAGCGCCGCACCAGGTCCAGCCGGGTGGTGTCGTTAATCTGGGTCAGGTAGTGGGTCACGCGCTCGAGCATCATGCAATAAGGATCGAGGCCGTAGGAGACTATCTCGCCGTCGTGCAAATGCTGCTTGATATTCATGGCCAGCAGCTGGGTATGGGGATATTCCCAGGAATAGGCTTCCAGCAGCAGGGTCTTGAGCACCGCTTTGTACGGGGAATCGATGCTTTTATACAGTTGCCACAGGCTGGCGCCGAAATATTCTTCGGCGGACAGCGTGCCCAGCCCGCCCAGATCGAGCCATTCATTGGGGGTCAGCGCGCCGCGGGCATAAAGCGACATGACGTAATCGTCATAGTGCTCTTCTTCGTCGCCCGGCACCATATTCCATAAAATGCGCTTGCCGGCCATGCGCACCGCGGTGCGGTAGAATTCGTCCAGCAACAGGATATGCTGGGTGGAACCGCAGTCTTCATCACCCAGGCTGCCGCTTTCGTTATGGCGGAAGCGGTTTTCATCAATCAGGAAGAAGTTGACGTCCACGCCCTTGGTGCCGGCCCATTTTTCCAGCAGGGCGCATTTGCGCTGCAACTGATAACGTTCTTCGTTATCCAGCCAGGACTGATGGCAGACCCAGATATCCAGGTCGGAATTGGCGTTCTGCCCGATGGACGAGGTGCTGCCCATGGAGTAAACCCCGGTGATCGGCCTTTCCCCGCTGGCGGGCGTCACCATCGGCTGCGCGGACTGGCGCTCAATATCGGCTATCCAGGCGGCCTGGCTTTCATCGCACGTGTAGAAGCAAACGCCGCACGGAACGTTACCTTCTAGGTAACCCGGAAGCATTGGATGATGATAATGTAATAAGGTTGGCAGCAGACTGTAGACTTGCTGAAAGGCCGGCCCCATGGCCGCCAACGCCCGATCCACCCGTAATTGGTTGATCGCGTCCAGTCTCTGTTTCAATGTCTCGATGTAGAAGTACAAGACGTCTCGCCTGGTTATCCCGGTGCCTAAGAGCCTATTTCCATACCCGGCCGGAGTGTTGTTTTGAAGATGGGTCGGCCGGTAATTGCTGGAAACGTGATCAATTTAACACCTTGCTGTTTGACCGTAAAGAAAGTTAAGCTACCCGTTAATTATAACACTTTTCCCCGCGGCAACCTTTAATTCCCGATTATCGGCACTTCACCCCATGCCGCCATCACCGGATCCTGATAACTTACAGCGTTTTACTATCGATGGTAGAATGGTTAAAGAATGTGAGAAACGGTAACCCAGAATGCAAGATACCCTGATACGCATCGCCACCCGGCAGAGCCCGCTGGCGCTATGGCAAGCACAGTATGTTCAGCGCCAGCTGCAGCTTCATCATCCCGATTTACGGGTGGAACTGGTACCCATGGTGACCCGCGGCGACATTTTGCTGGATACGCCGCTGGCCAAGGTGGGCGGCAAAGGGCTTTTTATCAAGGAGCTGGAGCGCGCCCTGCTTGAGGATCGCGCCGATATCGCCGTGCACTCCATGAAGGACGTGACCGTCTCATTCCCCGACGGGCTGGGGCTGGTGACCATTTGTGAGCGCGAGGATCCCCGCGACGCCTTCGTCTCCCCGGCCTACGCCAGCCTGGACGAGCTGCCGCCGGGCGCCGTGGTGGGCACGTCCAGCCTGCGCCGGCAGTGCCAGGTACGGGAACGCCGTCCGGATCTGGTGATCCGCGATCTGCGCGGCAACGTGGGCACGCGCCTGGCCAGGCTGGATCGGGGCGAATACGATGCGATCATCCTGGCGGTGGCCGGACTGAAGCGCCTGGATCTGCAGGATCGCATCCGTACGCCGCTGGAACCCGAGCTGTGCCTGCCCGCTGTCGGCCAGGGGGCGGTCGGCGTGGAATGTCGTCTGGACGACCGACGTACCCGCGCGCTGCTGGCCCCGCTGCATCACCGCGCCACCGCCACTCGCATCAGCGCGGAGCGCGCCATGAACGCCCGTCTTGACGGCGGTTGCCAGGTGCCTATCGGCAGCTACGCCGAAATCCAGGGCGACCGGATCTGGCTACGCGCGCTGGTGGGCAGCCCCGACGGCGGCAGGGTTATCCGCGCCGAAAGCAGCGCTCCCCTGGAGGAAGCGGAAGCGTTGGGCATCCGCCTGGCGGAGGAGTTGCTCAGGCAGGGCGCCCGGGAAATCCTCGATCAGGTCTATGCGGCGGAAAAACAGGATTCGCCGCAATGAGCATCCTGGTCACGCGCCCGTCCCCCGCCGGCGAAGAGCTGGTGAACCGCTTGCGCGCGCGCGGCCGATCCGCCTGGCACCTGCCGCTGATTGATTTTGCCCCCGGAGACGAACTGGCCCGGCTGCCCGAACGCCTGGGCGCGCTGCGGCCAGGCGATCTGGTGTTTATCGTCTCGAAACACGCGGTCAATTATGCCCACCCGTTTCTGACCCGCCGGGGCCTGTCCTGGCCGGAAACGCTGAAATACCTCGCGGTCGGCCGCACCAGCGGCCTGCTGATGCACACCGCCTCCGGCCTGCCGGTGGACTACCCCCACGACGGCGAAAGCAGCGAACATCTGCTGCGCCTGCCGTCGCTACAGCGCGTCGCCGGACTGCGGGCGCTGATCCTGCGCGGCAACGGCGGGCGGGAAGTACTGGAGGAGACGTTGCGGCAACGTGGCGCCGAGGTCGCGTATTGTGAATGCTATCAGCGCAGCCCGGTGCATTACGACGGCGAGCAGCAAAGCCGGCGCTGTCAGCAACTGGGCATCAATACTTTGATCATTACCAGCGGCGAAATGTTACAACAATTCTATACTTTAATTCCTGAGTACTATCGCGTCTCATGGCTGTTGCAATGCCGGCTGGTCGTGGTGAGTGAACGAATCGGGGCTTTAGCCCGCCAATTGGGCTGGACGGACATCGTCGTAGCAAACGCGGCAGACAACGATGCGCTTATGCGTGTGCTGCTCTAAATCTAATCATGGGATAGGCCAATATGACGGAACACACTACTCCAACGACTCCGCAGGAAGATGCAACCCGGGCGGCGGATACGCCTAAGCCCTCGTCATTCGCGCCCGGCGATACGGCGGCGGGTACCGCCAAGGCCAATCCTCCGGGCGGCGGGACGAAGGCCCCCAAGAGCGGCAAAAAGCCCCTAGGCGTCATCCTGGCGGCTATCGCCATTATCCTGTCCCTGCTGCTGGCCGCCGCGCTCTATATGTACGGCGTCCGGCAGGCAAAAACGCAAAACGCGCTGAATCAACAGCTGCAATCCCGCATCGAGGCATTGCAGCAAGCGCAGCAACAGCAACAGCAGCAATCCCAGGCGGCGTTGCAGCAGCAGGGCCGGCAGCTTGGCGCCGCCCAGCAGCAGGCGGCCGTCCAGGACAGGCAGCTAAGCGAATTGCGCGATAAAGTCGCCACCATCTCCGGCTCCGATGCCAATACCTGGCTGTTGGCCCAGGCGGATTTCCTGGTCAAGCAGGCCGGCCGCAAGCTCTGGAGCGATCAGGATATCGTCACCGCCGGCGCGCTGCTCAAGAGCGCCGATGCCAGCCTGGCGGATATGAACGATCCCAGCCTGATGAACGTGCGTCGCGCCATAACCGAGGATATTGCCGCCCTCTCAGGCGTCAGCCAGGTGGATTTTGACGGGATTATTCTGAAAGTGAACCAGTTGTCAAACCAGGTGGACAACCTGCGCCTGGCCGACAACGACAGCGATGAATCCCCCATGGACAGCGACGGCGGCAGCGAGCTGTCAAGCTCGGTGCGCGAATGGCGGCAAAACCTCAGCAAAAGCTGGCACAACTTTATGAATGACTTTATTACCATCCGCCGTCGCGATACCAGCGCCGAGCCGCTGCTGGCGCCAAACCAGGATATCTACCTGCGTGAAAATATCCGCTCGCGCCTGCTGATTGCGGCGCAAGCGGTGCCGCGCCACCAAAATGAAATCTACCGGCAATCCCTGGAAAGCGTCTCTACCTGGGTACGCGCCTATTTCGACGCCGATGATGCCAATACCCGCGCCTTTCTCAGCGAACTGGACGACCTGAGCCAGCAGAATATCACCATGGATGTGCCGGCACAGTTAAGCAGCCAGCCGCTGCTGGAGAAACTGGTGCAGACGCGCGTGCGCAACCTGCTGGCGCAGCCGTCGGCCTCGGTTGCTAATGCCCCCGCCGCTCAGGGAGAATAAACGATGCTACGCGTATTGTTGCTGTTCATCCTGCTGATTGCCGGGATTGTGATCGGGCCGATTATCGCCGGCCATCAGGGTTATGTACTGATCCAGACCGATAATTACAATATCGAGACCAGTGTGACCGGTCTGGTGATTATCCTGATTGTGGCGCTGGTGGCGCTGTTTATCGTGGAGTGGGTGTTGCGGCGCGTTTTCCGTACCGGCGCGCGTACCCGCCGCTGGTTCCTGGTGCGTAAAAACCACCGCGCCCGCAAACATACCAAAGCCGCGCTGATGAAACTGGCGGAAGGCGATTACCGGCAGGTGGAAAAATTGCTGACCCGCAACGCCGACCACGCCGATCAGCCAGTGGTCAATTACCTGCTGGCCGCCGAGGCGGCGCAGCAACGGGGCGACGATATTCGCGCCAACCAGCATCTGGAGCGGGCCATGGAGGCGGCGGATAACGATCAGCTGCCGGTGGATATCACCCGGGTGCGCATCCAGCTGGCGCGCAATGAAAACCATGCCGCCCGTCACGGCGCCGACCGTTTGCTGGAGATCGCTCCGCGTCATCCGGAGGTGCTGCGCCTCGCCGAGCAGGCGTTTATCCGTACCCGCGCCTGGCAGGCGCTGCTGGATATCCTGCCGGCCATGCGCAAAGTGCGGGTCTATGAAGAGAGTAAAATCCAGTCGCTGGAGCACCAGGCCTACAGCGGATTGATGGACCAGATCATGGAGAACGAGGGCAGCGAGGGCCTGAATAGCTGGTGGCGCAATCAAAGCCGCCGCACCCGCAACGATCCCCAACTACAGATCGCGCTGGCGGAACATCTGATCGTCTGCAACGATCATGAAACCGCCCAGGCTATTATCGTCAAGGGATTGAAGGACCATTACAACGAACAGCTGCTGTTGCTGGTGCCGCGCCTGAAAACCGGCGATCCGGAGCAGCTGGAAAAAGTCCTGCGCCAGCAGATCAAGCAGCAGGGCGCGTCCCCGTTGCTTAACAGCACCATGGGTCAGCTCTTGATGAAGCGCGGCGAATGGCAGGCCGCCGCCGACGCGTTCCGCGCCGCGCTTGCCCAGCGTCCGGACGCCCATGACTACGCCTGGCTGGCCGATGTGCTCGATCGCCTGCGTCTGCCGGAAGAGGCCACGCAAATGCGCCAGGAATCCATCAACCTATCGCTGCAAGCCCCGCAGCAGGCGCAGCCCGTCCCGCAGCCAGACCCGGCGCTGAAACCTTTGCCATAGGTAACCCGCCCCGGTTTGGATTAAAAAAAACACTTGCCATCACGGCAAGTGTTTAACAAGGTCAGGTCATAAGACAACAGTTTGGCGCCTCACTCAACGTTTTGTCCGAAGGTTCTGATGAGGGACTCATCATGGAGCTGGACAATAGGCGCCACAAGTTTGGCTCTGCGTCATTCCGGGGTTTATGAGGCGTAAACGCGAACATATGAGGGTGGAATGAGCATCTACAACAAAAGTAGTGCAGTTTGCGTGCCAGGACGGGTTTTGCCGCGGGATATTTTTTTACCCGCGGCGGAAGCGCATCAATAAGGGTACGGCCGGCCTCATTCCTTCCGCATTATGGCTGCGAATAACAATATCAACATATTGATAAACAATAACTTAAATTGATTTCGCCGGACTTTACCCCGCCATCGCCGTGCAAATCATTGCCGCCTGCCGGACAGACGATAACAGACAGGCCGCGCTTATTGCGCGGACGCCGCCGGCGGAACCTGTTACCTGTGAGAGACACAAATAGGCTGAAATAATTATTTATATTTAATTCAAATGGTTATATGTCTCTATATCGAGACATATACCCCTAGAGTATACGCAACGCCGCCCGCGCTAAATATATAATGACTTCTCCCCCAGCGGCCGGGTTTTAAACCGCCGGTGCAGCCATAGATATTGGCCGGGGGCTTTCATGATTTCAGTCTCTATCACCCGGTTGACATAGTTGGCGGCCGCCAGGCTGTCGTCGTAAGGGTAGTTTTGCAGCTCCGGCGAAATAATTAACTGGTAGCCCAGGCGGTCGGGTTTGCGGATGACCACGGCGCTGACCAGCTTCGGCCGGGCCAGCTTGGCGATGGTAAAGGTGCCGTTGGTGGTAGCGGTTTGATTGACGCCGAAAAACGGCACAAATACGCTGCCCTTCGGGCCGTTATCCTGATCCGGGGCAAACCAGACCACGCCGCCGCGTTTTAACGTGTGTACCATGCAAACCAGTTTTTTACGGCTGACCAGGGAATTCCCCGAGCGGGAACGGCCCCACTTCTGCACCAGTTCCATAATTTTGCTGTTATGGGGACGATACATGACGGTCATGGGTTTGCAGTGGCCTAAAATACGAAAATGCAGCTCCAGCGTCATAAAATGCACGCCGATAACGATAACCCCATTTTTCTCCCCTATGGGGGAATCCAGGTTTTCCAGGCCGACCACATCGAACCATTTTTTTATACGCTGGTCGGACCAAAACCACGCCATTCCGGTTTCCATCAGGCCCATGCCCAGGGAAGAAAAGTTATCGGCCAATTTTATTTTGATTTGTTCCGGCTCGAGAGTAGGGAAACTGAGCTCAAGATTACGTTTGGCGATGGCAACGCGCCTTTTTAAAAAGCGCATGGATAACAACCCCATACCCCCGCCCAGGCGCAGTAGCAGCGGATAAGGCAGCTGCACTAATAAAAACAACAGGCCAAGCCCCAGCCAAAGTAACCAATACCTGGGGTGCATATAACTTAACGGCAATAGCCAACGTTGGATCATAGGGATGGTTCCGCAGCACGGGACGGCGTCAATAATTCGGCATAGGTAATAACCTGGGTTATTACTTACTACGATGAGCTTAACGAGGACACTGACTCTCGCCGCATGGGTGCATTAAAAGATATTCAATTATAAAAAAAACAGGCTTTTCCGGCCGTTCACCAAGCGTCAAAAGAAAAATAGAACCGAATAATACTAGCCGTTTTATTTTACAGAAAAAAGACAACCTAGCACGGACCGGCACGTTTAAACAGCCCGGGGAGAGGCAGGTATCGTAATTTCCTCTGACCTTAACTTATTCAGACACCGGCGGTGAAACTTAATTCATTAACCGCGTTAATCCATCCGCCCAGAAAACGGTGAAAAAAATAAAGTAAAAGCATTGCGGCAAAACAATGCCGCGCGCCCCGCGGCCCAAAATCCGGCCTGGGGCAAGCGGGGCCGCCCCGCCAGAGAGAGGCCCCTGCCATCCCGCGATCAGGCCGAGACCGTGCGCGCAAGCTGCTCGCCCAGGCCCTCTACGCCCAAACGCAGGGTCTGCCCGGCGCGCAGGAAAATGGCTTCCGGCTTATGTCCCATACCCACTCCCGGCGGCGTGCCGGTGGCGATAATATCCCCGGGCCGCAGGCTCATAAAATGGCTCAGGTAGCTGATAATATGCCTGACGCCAAAAATCATGGTGGCGGTATTCCCATTCTGGTAACGCGTGCCGTCCACCTCCAGCCAAAGGTTCAGCGCCTGCGGGTCGGCTATTTCATCCGCCGTGACCAGCCAGGGGCCAATGGGACCGAAGGTATCGCAGCCTTTTCCTTTATCCCAGGTGCCGCCGCGTTCTATTTGCCACTCCCGCTCGGAAATATCATTCACCACGCAATAACCGGCCACATGGTCCATGGCTTCCCCCTCGTCGATGTAACGCCCGCCCTGGCCGATGACCACGCCCAGCTCCACTTCCCAATCGGTCTTACGGGACTGGCGGGGAATCTGCACATCGTCATTGGGGCCGTTGATGGCGCTGACCCATTTATTAAACACGATAGGCTCGGTGGGAATGGCCGCCCCGGTTTCCGCCGCATGGTCGGCGTAGTTGAGGCCGATACAGACAAACTTGCCTACCTGGCCGACGCAGGGCCCCAGCCTGGGCTGGCCGGCCACCAGCGGCAGCTGGGCGATATCCAGGGCGCGTAATGTGGCGAGCGCGGCGGGCAGCAGGGCGTCCCCGCCGATATCGGCGATATGACCGGCCAGGCTCCGTATGCGTCCCTCGTTATCCAGAATGCCTGGGCGTTCCTCGCCGGGCGGGCCATAGCGCAATAATTTCATGACGTACTCCGTTTTTTTAAAATGACAACGGGTGAAAATATATGCCCCGTAACCGCTGCCGGCCATCAAAACCACCGGACAGACATCAAATACTTGAAGAAGATCACTTTCAGGCGGGTTGCCCATCACGGTGGGATGAATGAGTAACGCGCCGCAACCATGAACGTTCGCTTCGGCCATTTCTTTAACAGGAAGCGCTAATTAAGCACAGCGCCTAAACCGCATTGAAATATGCTGAATATAGCCTTATTTTTTCCTGTCTCGTCCTTGATTTATTTCAGGGTTCCATTATGCTCGTGGCGTTTCATTATCCAGATGATAACGTAGAATATTTTATTTAAAATCATTTCCCGAATGTGTAATTGCCAGCTTTTAAGCCTGTATCCGTTATTGTCTTTAGCGCTGTCCGCGATAATAGTAGCGGCCGGCGGTTCTGTGCGTTTTTTATTTCAACAATATGCCAATAAATACTCTTCATGTATTTTCCAGGGAATCGTTTTATGAACATAAAACTGGTGCTGGTTGACGATCATGAACTGATCATCAACGGCATTAAAGCATTGCTTACCCCCTATCCGCGTTACCAGATAGCGGGCCAGGTGGACAATGGACTTGAGGTCTATCGCCTGTGCGGCGAGACCCACCCGGATATCGTGATATTGGATTTGGGATTGCCCGGCATGGATGGGCAGGATGTGATCGCGCAATTGCTTAAGCGCTGGCCCGCCCTGCGCATTATCGTGCTTACCTCCAGGCGGGGAGAGCATTATGCCGCCGGGGTGCTGCGCCTGGGCGCCCTGGGCTTTGTGCTGAAAAGCAGCCCGCAGCATTGCCTGCTGACCGCGCTGCAGTACGTTTTTAACCGCAAGCGTTACCTTGATCCGGCGCTGGATCATTTTCGCGTGTTCCAGCTGATGAACGAAAGCGGCCATCACCCTTTGTCCCTGACGCTGAGGGAGCGCCAGGTATTAAAGCAAATCGCCGAGGGCGCGGGCAACCACGCCATCGCCGGTAACTTATCCATCAGCCCTAAAACAGTCGAGACCCATCGTTTGAATATTATGCGTAAACTTGACGTGCATAAAGCCATTGACCTGGTGCATTGGTCGTTCCGGTTGGGATTGGTGGAATACCGTTAGACAAAAATTCAGGAAGGATGTCAGGGAATTACCTGATGTTTCATCTTCATTCGCCGCCTATGATGGCAATAGTCTTATAAAGCCAATAGTTAGCAGAATAAAATAGAGACGTTGTAAAAAATAATTCGGCTTATTACCGACGATCTCGCGTATTGGGGAACAGCATGCCCGACTGGATTAATGTTCATACGCCGTTAAGCGGCAACGCCGAAAGTGAGCTGATATTTAAACGGCTGACCGGCCGGGAATCCTTTTCGGCCTTATACCGGTTCAACGCGGAATTTCTTAGCACTCATAACGATTTAGATATGAATGCATTATTAGGAAAGGATATCACCATTGAAATAAAGCTCATTAATGGCGAGCGCCGTTTTTTGCATGGCCATATCACCCGCATTGATTTCAACGGCTACGATCTGCTGCATGAAAAATATAAGCTGTATACCTTCACCCTGCATCCCGCCCTGTGGTATCTGACGCAAAATCGCGATTGCCGCGTCTGGCAGGAGAAAACCCTGCCGGATATTATTACCCATGTCCTGGCCGACTATAATATTGACTGTGAAAATCGGCTGACCAGCGCCTATCATCGCTACCCCTACATCGTGCAATATCGCGAAAGCACCTTCGATTTCCTGAGCCGTCTGATGGAGCATGAGGGCATTTATTATTTTTTCCGCCACCATGATCGGGGCCATACGCTGGTGCTGGCCGACGCCCCCCAGGCGCACCAGCCTTTCCCCGGCTACGAGGATCTGGTTTACCGGCAGCCGGGCGCCGGTCTTAACGCACACCGCGAAGCCATTCACCGCTGGACATTGTCCCATGAAATCACCCCCCGGTTGTGCAGCATGGACGATTATGACTTTCGGCAGCCGCGCGCCCATCTGGGGCAAACGTGCCAAAACCGCGCCTCGTTTGCCGCCAACAAAAGCGAAATATACGACTGGCCGGGGGGGTATGCCGATCATGGGCATGGGGAGTTCCTGGCGCAAATCCGCCAGCAGGAGCTGGCCTCCCGGCAATGCCGCGTCTCGGGACTGGCAACGGCGCGCGGCATGGCGCCCGGCTACACTTTCCGGATTCAACACTGTCCGCGCCCGCAGGATGAGCAATCTTATCTGGTCACCGGCGTCGATTACAGCATCCAGGATAACCGCTGGCATGCCGCAGATGCTCAATCCGCACCCGGCGCCGCCATGGCTGAGTTCAGCGTGGCTTTTACCGTTATACCGGCCCAGGTCACCTGGCGTCCGCCCCGCGCCACCCCCTGGCCTAAAACCCAGGGGCCGCAAACCGCCGAGGTGGCCGGTCCGCCCGGCAACAGCATTTGGACCGATAAATATGGCCGCGTAAAGCTAAAATTCCGCTGGGACCGGCACGGCGCGGGCGACGACACCGATTCCTGCTGGGTGCGGGTATCCAGCCATTGGGCCGGGTGGAAATATGGCGGCGTACAGGTGCCGCGGGTGGGCGAAGAGGTGATCGTGGATTTTATCAACGGCGATCCCGATCGTCCCATTATTACCGGACGGGTCTACAACGAAGACGCCCTGCCGCCCTGGGAACTGCCGGCCGCCGCCGCCCGCATGGGATTTATGAGCCGCAGCAGGGATGGCGGCACGGGCAACGCCAGCTACTGGTTTATGGAGGACGCGCCGGGACGCGAGTCCTTTAACCTGCATGCCGAGCGGGATATGACCCTCTCGGTGGAACATGACCAACGCATCAGCGTCGACGGCGATCTGGCGCAGGAGATAAAAGGCCAGAGCCGCTTTATCCACCAAGGTCCCTGCGCCACCTTCAAATTTAAACCCGATATACAGACCTTCCACTTGGGCAAAACCAGCCTGATTACCGCCGGCGGCAGGGCAGACGCCGTTACCGGCGGCGAATACCGGCAGGTGACCGGGCACGCGGCGCAGATTGTCAGCGGCAGCCTGACCCAGCATGCCGGTGATACTATCAGCCACCATGCCCTGAATGATCTGATGTTTGACGCCGGCAATAAAATCGTGTTCGGCCGGACGCGCTATCCCGGCGTGCTGGCGGCGGATGCGCCAGGGCCGGCCCAGGCCGCCCTGGCGCAGGCCCGGCCCGCCACCGCGCAGGAGCTGGCGGATCGCCGCCGGGCCGAGCGGCAATACCAGCGCCCGGATCCCACCCGGGTGGAATATGCCAAAGGGGTGGATACCACCATCAATGGCGTGGATCGGCAATCCATCGCCGGCAATCGGCACGTGGAGATAAAGGGCGACGCGCGCCGCCATATCCACGGCAGGCTGGATGAGCAGGTTGACAGGGATCTGGCCGTGTGCGCCGGCGGCGATATCAGCATTGACGGCGGCAATGAGATTCAGGTGACAGCCAAAAAACGGGTGCTGAAAATCAAGGGAAGCAGCGAAACCCATGCCGGCAATATGCTTCACGTCGCCGGCGCGGCGGAAAGCATCTATAACATGCGCGTTGCCATGACAAAAATGGCGGTAACCACCGATGAGGTATTGACGTCCAGCACCCGGCTGAACCTGGCCACGACCGCGGTGCGGGTCGAAACGGTGGGCGTCAATATCAGCCAGGGGCAGTTGGATATCCGCACCACGCTGCTGAGCCTGCACACCAGCGCCATCACCCTTTTTATCTGAGCCGGCCGCCATGAACATCATCAAACCCCTGCGTCTGGGCGTGCTGCACCGCCCCTGGCGCTGGCTGGGCCAAAACCAGTTAGGCGTGTCCGTGCTGGCCCTGGCTGACATGGGGCCCGCGCCACGGCTGCGTCCCGAACCGGAGCTGTGGCAACTGGCGGCGCGGGAACTGGCCGGCGACGGCGGTTTGCTGGACCTGGCCATTCCCAAAGCCTGCGCGGAATTCCTGGCCACCGGTTATGCCTATACTCGCCATCAGCGGCAAAATAATGCCTGTATGGTTAAAATCCAGGTGGACGCGCTGGAAAAGAGCCTGATGGTGTTCGGGGAACGTTTCTGGGTCAGCGGACGCCCCACCGAGGCGCTGCCGTTTGCACGGCTGCGCCTGGACTGGCAAAACGCCTTCGGCGGCGAAAACGATGCCCGCAACCCGCGTGGCCTGGGCGCGCACCCCGTAGAGCGTAACGGCGTCATATGCCATCCGCTGGCCCATATCGAACCGGAGGCGGGTTATGGCGCATCGCGTCGCAGGATAAAACCCGACTGTTTCGGCCCGCTGGACTTTTGCCTGCCGGAGCAGTTCAGCCGTATCGGCAAAAGCTACGACCGCCGCTGGCTGGAGCAGGAGTACCCCGGGTTCGCCCGCGATATCGACTGGCATGTATTTAACCGGGCCGGACGCGATCAGTGGTGGCCGCGGTCGCCGTCATTACCGCTGGGCGCGCCCTGGCGTATCTGGAATATGCACCCGGAGCAACCGCTGCAGCAGGGCGTGCTGCCCGACTGGCGCGCCCGGTGTTTTATCACGCGCGCCGCCGTTCCCGACGATCATCACGCTTGCGCGCCGCCGGCGCTGGAAGAAATCACCCTGCGCGCCACCACCTTGTGGTTTTTTCCTCATGTGGAACAGATGGTACTGATTTGGCAGGGCAGCTGCGGGATCCAGGAAGACGATGCGCTGGACGTCGACAATATGCTGGTCGCCCTTGAAGCGGCACGGGAGAGCCGGCCCCTGGCGCATTACCGGGACGTTCTCCTGGCCCGCAGCCGAAAGGCTACCGCCGCCGCCCATGCCCTGTGTGAACAGGATTTGGTCACGGAAAGCCTGATCGGCCCATGGCTGGATACCGCCCCCCGGCCGCCGGAAAGCCCGCTGGCGGCCAATCTGGCCCGCCGGGAAGCGGACCTGCGGGAAAAGCGCGGACAGCCCCTGCCGGACAGCGGCGTTCATACGACCTTACCCGGGCAGGCAACCCCGGCTGACCGGAGCCCCGGCCGGCACCAGGGCGCCGCTGACGCGCGGATAAGCCTGCGCGACGGCGACACGGGCGCAGGCGACGGCGATACGGACGCAGGAGATAGCGCCGGTAACCTGGTGGCCCGCGCGCAGGAGCCGGGGCCGCTGCCCGGCGAGCTGCCGCGGTATATGGCGCGGGTGGAACGACAGGCGGCGGCGCTGCAACAACGGGCGCTGGAAAAAGCCGCGGCCCTGGGCGCCGATATGACGGATGCCGTGGACGGCGCCGGGCCGGCGCACTACCACCGGATGCTGGCGGCGCTGCGGCGGGAGGCTGAGGACAGCGCCGGCGCCGGGCCGTCTATTGATACGCCTGAAGCCCGCCTGGCCCTGCACCAGATGTACCGGCTGGCCGCCGCTGCCCGCCCTGCGGCCCCGCAGGCGGCGGCGGAGTGCCGCCCTCGCCTTCAGGCCCTGCTGGCGCAAACGCGCGATCTCGGCGACATGGATTTGACCGGCGCCGATCTGCGCGGCCTGGATCTACGCGGCGTTAATCTGCAGCGGGCCCTGCTGGAAAGCGCCAGGCTGGATAACTGCCTGCTGGACGGCGCCGATCTCAGCGACGCCATGCTGGCCCACGCCTCGTTGACCGGCGCTTCGCTGCGCGACGCGCGCCTTGCCGAAGCCTGCCTGACCGGCGCCCGCTGTCACAACACGCTGTTCACCGGGGCGCAGCTGTCCGGGACGACAGTGACCCGGGCGGCGTTTGCAGACTGTTGTTTTGATCGGGCGCAGCTCAGCGGGCTGCTGTTTTACCACACCGCCATCCACCGCTGCCGCTTCAGCCATGCCGCCCTGACGAACTGCACGTTTCTTGATGCCGACGCCACGGCGCCGGATTTCAGCCATTGCCGCCTGGAAAAGGTGACGTTCAACCAGGGCCGTCTGGACGCGGCTTGTTTTAACGCCGCGCGGTTGTCCGGCTGCTCGTTTATCACCCTGGCGTTGGATGAGATCCGGTTTCAGGAGGCCGCCCTGGACAGCTGTGTTTTTACCGGCGGCACCCATGCCGGAGGCGCGGCATTCCGGCGCGCCCGGCTAACAAACTGCAACTTCCGGCAAACGCCGCTGGACCGGGCGGATTTTTCACAGGTCGAGGCGCAAAGTTGTGACTTTAGCGGCGCCGTGCTTACGCGCGCGCGCCTGGACGGTATCAACGCCGGCGGCTGCCTGTTTATCCGCGCCGACCTCAGCCACGCCTCGCTGACCCGCGCCGACCTGATCGGCGCCCTGTTGCAAAAATCCCGGCTCGCCGGCGCCGACCTGCGCGCCGCCAACCTGTTTCGCGCCGATCTGTCGTTAGCGACCATCGACCGCCATACCCGCCTGCAGGGCGCCTATACGCACCAATGCAAAACCCTGCCGCGCGCGCAGGAGCCTTCGTCATGACTCACCTCACCGCGCGGGAATTACAGCACCGCATCGACCGGGGGGAAGCGGTTGACTCGGTGACGCTGGGCGAGGAACAGCTTGCCGGCGTACGGCTGCGCGGCGCGGTATTCAGCAACGTGGATTTCACCGGGGCGGACTTTCGCCGGCGCCAGCTGGAAGACACGCTGTTTGATCATTGCCGGCTGGAACGGGCCAGCTTTTGCGGCGGGAATATCAAGGACTGCCGGTTTAACCACTGCGCGCTGCCCGCGGCCGATTTCAGCGGGTGCGATATTACCGGCACAGTATTTAATCATTGCCGGCTGATGGGCAGCCGATTTGGCGCCAGCGGCCTGACATTAACCCAGTTCCTGGAGTGCCTGCTGACCGGCGCGACTTTTGATACCTGCTCGCTGGAGCAGGTAACACTGTTTAAAACGCCGCTGCTCCAGGCCCGGCTGCATCAATGCCGGGCGGTCCTGACCACGTTGTTCGGCATCGACCTTACCGCCACCACGTTCAGCCAGAGCCAATTCGACCGCGTTATCTTTGCCGAATGCGACCACCGCCATAACGACTATCGCCGCCAGACCTTTATCGCCTGCCAGTTTACCGGTAATGCCATGGATAACGTCGATTTCAGCCACGGCACGCTGACCCGCAGCTGTTTTAAAGGCGCCTCGCTGGGCATGGCGCGTTTCAATCACGCCCGGTGCGGCCAGGCGCTGTTTATCGACAGCAGCCTGGCGCGGGCGCAATGCCGCCGCGGCCATTTTGACCAGGGGCAGTTTATCGGCGCCGACCTGCGACAGGCGGATTTTTCCCACGCCAGCCTGGAGCAGGCCCTGCTGCATCGCGCCGCGGCCGGACAATGCCGATTTACCGGCTGCAACCTGGCGTATGCGGATTTTCGCGAGGCCGATCTCCAGGACGCCGACCTGCGGCACGCGCGCTTTATGCGCACCAGCATGCACCGCGCCCGGCAAACGGCGGCGCTGTTTTCCAGCCGCAAGGGGCTGCTGGAGGCGGATGCAGCGCTCCATGCCGCCGAAGAGTGGAGCCGCCGGCGGCCAGATGTGACACCGGACCCTTAGCCATCCCTTATTTGAGACACCTTATGATGAACCAACAGGCATTGCGCGACCAGATTGCATCGCCGCCCGGCCAGGCCGTAGGCCGGGTGGTCAACCTGCTGCCGGACGGCTGCTATATCGTGCGCCATGAACAGCGCGGCTGGCAGTGCCGCCGGGCCGCCAGCTGCCTGCTGGCGCCGCAGCCGGGCGATACTGTGCTGGTTGCCGGCAACCGGGCGCAGCTGTGGCTGCTGGCGGTGCTGGATCGCGCGGACACGCTGTCGCCCTGGTCCCTGACGGTTGCCGGCGACCTGCATATCGCCGCCCGGGGCGAGTTAAGCCTGCATGGCGCCGAACGGCTGGCGTTGCGCGCCCCGGCGCTGGATATCGGCGCCGATCGCGGGGAATGCCGTATCGGGCGGATGCGCTACCAGGGCAAGTCGTTGTCGGCCCGGGTGGATGTCGGCTGTATCGTCGGCAAGCGGCTGGAATCGGTATGGCGCACCCTGGTGCATATCAGCCACCGGTGGCTGCGCAAAGTGACGCAAACGGAGCACGCCAGGGTCGGCCAGCTGGATTACCAGGCCGCCGATTATGCCCGCCTCCACGGCCGGAACCTCATGATCACCGCCGACGCCGTCACCAAGATCGATGCTGAACACATTCATATGGGCTGATGCGGCAGCCGCCGGATTTGCCGTAAAAACGGAGCGGAAATGGCGAAAAAAATAAGCCACCCCCCGGCGCAACGCGCCGCCGGACAGACTAGCTCGGCCGGCGGCCGGCAACGCGCCGCGCCCTTGTTATGGGAGCGGCTGCTGGACGACGATCCGGAAAATCCGGACGACTCGCCGCCGGACATGGCGTGCCTGCGCGACAGGCTGAAACAGTCGGTGTTAACCAACCTGCAGGCGCTGTTCAACTGCACGCGTTTCGCCTCCCGCGGCGAGCTGGCGCGCTGGCCCCATATTTACGCCAGTACGCTGAACTTCGGCTTGCCGCCGCTGGCCGGCAAGGTGCGCACCGAGATCGCCTGGCAGGATATCGAAGTCGCCATCGCCAGGGCGATCGCTTGCTTCGAGCCGCGCATCATCGTCCCGGAGCTGTGTATTGATTGCATTGATGACGATGCCGGGCTGGCGTCGCATAACCTGCTGTCGTTTATTATCCAGGGGCGCCTGTGGTGGTCGCCGGCGCCGGTGGAGTTCAGGTTTACCAGCCGCGTGGATCTGGAAAACGGCCATTTTGAACTGAGTGATAAGGGATAACTGATGGATAGCCGGCTATTGGACTACTACAACCGGGAATTGGCCTGGCTGCGGGAAATGGGCACGGAGTTCGCCGAACAGTATCCCAAGGTCGCCGGGCGCCTGGGCTTACACAGCGCCGAACCGGCCGATCCGTATGTCGAGCGGCTGCTGGAAGGCGTTGCTTTCCTGACCGCGCGCGTCCAGTTGAAAATGGACGCGGAATTTCCGCAGTTCTCCCGGCAACTGCTGGAGATGCTGCACCCTAATTATCTGGCCGCCACGCCGTCGATGGCCATCGTGGAGCTGCGGCCGGATGTCGCCAAGGGAGATATCAGCCAGGGTTACCGGGTGCCGCGCGGCACGGTGATGGACAGCCTGGAACGTAAGTCCCGCGGCGTCACCTGCCGCTTTCGCACCGCCCATGACGTCGACCTCCAGCCGTTACGCATCGAGCAGGTGGCGTTGGGCGGGATTCCGGCGGAGATCCGGCCCGGCGCGCTGGGTCTGGAGGGCTGCGCCTGCGCGCTGCGCATCAGGCTTTCCTGTATCGGCCCGGTTACGCTTGGTGAAATGCGTTGCGATCGGCTGATGTTTTATCTCAGCGGCGGCGATATCCCGGCCCGGCAACTGCTGGAGCTGATCATGCAGCATACGCAAACGGTGCTGGCGCAGACCGGCGGCGGCGCGTCCGTGCGCCTGAACCTGGGCCGGGAGGCGCTGCGCCATGAAGGACTTGACGCCGATCAGGCCATGCTGCCGCCGGACCTGCGCAACCTGGACGCATTTCGCCTGTTGCAGGAATATTTTTGTTTTCCCGCCCGGCTACAGTTTTTCAGCCTGGAGGGATTGCAGCCCTTGTTCGACCGCGGCGGCAAACAGCAACAGCTGGAGATTATCCTGCTGCTGGATCAGGCCGCGCCCGAACTGGAGCGCCAGGTAGATCGGCAGCATCTGGCGCTGCACTGCACGCCGGTCATCAATCTGTTCCCCCGCACCGCTGAACGCATTGTTCTCAATGAACGCCAAACTGAATACCCGGTTATCGTGGATACGCTGCATCCGCTGGATTATGAAGTCCACTCCGTCATACAGCTGCACGGCTTCGGCAGCAAAGGCGAAAACGGCTACCGGCGGCTATTCAGGCCGGTTTACGATCGCCACGATGAAGAGGGGCCTGAGGGCCCGGGCTGGTTTTCCCTGCGCCGGGAGCAGCGCCACTGGCCATCGGCCGCCGATCCGTCGATGGCGTATACCGGCTACAGCGGTTCGCTGGCCTATGTCTCCCTGGCAGACGAACGGCATCCGCCCTGGCATGGAGAACTGGCCTATCTCAGCCCCGAGGTGCTGTGCTGCAATCGCGACCTGCCGCTCACGTTGTTGCAGCAAGATAGGCAATTCGTGATGCGCGACTCTCTGCCGGTGCAACGGGTGGTGTTACGCAACGGACCCAGCCAGCCCCGCCCGGCGCTGGCGGAAAGCGCGTCCTGCTGGCCGCTGATTAACCAGTTGCGCCTCAATTACTTCAGCCTGATGGATAACCACGACGGCGGCGCGGCCCTGCGCCAGCTAGTAGACTTCCACGCCCGCAGGGCCGAGATGACCGTCAGGCAGCAAATTGCCGGCATTCGTCAGTGCCAGCTCCTTCCCTGCCATCGCGTCATGGCGTCCCCGGCCCTTGCCGTACGCGGCATCAGCGTGCGGCTAAGCGTCGATGAACAGGCATTTTCCGGCCTGAGCCCGTGGCTGCTGGGCAGCGTGCTGGCGCGGCTGTTTACGCGTCTGGCCACCATTAACAGCTTTACCGAAACCACGCTCAGCTCGATACAGCGGGGCGCCATCGGCTATTGGCCGCCGCGTCCCGGGGCGGCGACACCTTTATGAAAATTCACCGCGTCCGTCCCTGCCCCGCCCAACGCCGCTTATCTCCGGTTTCACGCCGCCGCGTCACTGCGCCATCCGCTCCAGCCGCTGATGGCGATACCAATAGCTGGGCCCTGCGCGAGCGCCATCCCTGGGAGTATGATTTGTTTCAACTGCTGCGCCGCGTTGATGCGCAGGGCGGGCTGCGCTACGCGCTGGGACGCGCGCCGCTGCCGCGCGACGAACCGCTGCGCCTGGGCCAGCGGCCGGCGCTGGGTTTCGCCGCCGCCAATATCGCCGCCATCGCGCCGGGGACAGACGCGCGGTTGCGGCGGGTGGATATTAACGGCTTCGGGCTGTTCGGCCCCAACGGTCCCCTGCCGCTGCATCTGACCGAAGAGGTTTACCAACGCCGGCGCCCCGGCCAGGAACCGGCGCTGACGGCCTTCGCCAACCTGTTTCACCACCGGTTGATTACGCTGTTTTATCGCGCCTGGGCCGACGCCCAGCACTGCGTCTCGTTCGATCGGCCGGACAGCCGGCGCTTCGATGGGTATGCCGCCTGCCTGTTGGGAACAGGCCAGCCCGCCGCGCGCGTTGGCGCGCCGGACGCGCAGGCGCGTTATTATATGTCGGGGCATTTAACCCGCGGCCCGCGCAGCGCCGAGGGGCTACGCTCGCTGATACGTCACTTTTTTGCCGTGCCGGCCAGGCTGCGGGAAAACCTGTTCCATTGGCTGCCGCTGCCAGCCGGCGCCCGGCTACGGCTGCACGCCGGTCAACACCGCGCCCGCCTGGGGGGCACACATTGCCTGGGCCTTGCCGTTCCGGACAGGCAGTCCCGGTTCGCCGTCGATATCGGTCCGCTGCCGTGGCGGCAATACCGTCGTTTTTTACCCGCCGGGCATTCCGGCACGCTTGACCGGTTGCGCAAGTGGGTGAGCCATTACGCCGGGGTGGAATTTTCCTGGGAGCTAAGAGTGGTCCTGGCGCGGGAGGAATATCGCGGCTGTACGCTGGGAGGCGGCCAGCCGCTGGGACAAGGCAGTTGGCTGGGATATAACCTGCCGTCGGCCCACCGCGACGATTTTGTTTATCGTCCCGATGAGCCGATGGGTTGGTAAACTCAGCAGGCGTTATGGGTCATTTCCCGCTGATAGACCGGTAAAAAAGTCTGGGTAAACAAGGCGTCGGCATCGTTTTGCGACAGCGTGCCGAGACAGGCGCCCAGCGCCGCCAGCATCGCCCGCCGCTGCGCCGGAGTCACCCCGCCCGTGGCGATATCCGCCGGCGGCAGCGCGCCCGGGCCATGTTCCGCCACGGACGCATCATCCGCCCGTGCCGTGAACAACCGCAACGGATCGGTTTCCCCAGCGCCGTAAAGCCGCGATCCGCCGGGCGCCTCCGCCGCCGCGATCCGGCCGGACGCGGGGGGCGCGTCGAAAAGCGCCCCCAATACCCGATCGATATCATTTTCCCGTACCGTCGCGCCCGGAAATTCATTGAGAAAGTTTTCCCAGGTCTCTTGCGGGCGGCGGTCGTCTATCAATGGGTCATTATTTAAACTTGACTTGGGCAGCGGCATTTTTTTTCACATCCCAACCAAATTCAACCTTCGCGCTCAGGGCGCCGGTGCTTAACTGTTCTCCGCAGGTCACGCCCATCACGGCGGGTGAAAAGCGATACAGCACCGCCATGGCGCCGGGCGCCACCGCGTGTCCTTCCCCCGCGCCGGTGCCGGTATGGGGCACGATTTCCACCGCGCTCAGCATCACCTCCTGCAGTTTAATCAGCAGGTAATCCTCGCTGGACTCGGCCGCCTTTCTCAGCCCCAGGGTTACCGCGGGCAGATGCGTGCCCTCGACGCATTTTTTCATCATGGTGGGCAGGGCCTTATCAATCCGCGCCAGCACCTCCAACTCGCGCACTACCGCCTTGCCGATACCGCCGCCGCCGCCCACGCTGTTCTCCGAGGGCTGGACTATCTGCCAGCGGAAATGCTGCACGTCGATCCAGTCCTTATGTTCCTCGTCCTTGGCTTCGCCTTTAACGCTGTCCACCTGCAAATAAATACTGTTATTCATACTCAGGAATCCTTTCTTACCGCGGGAAAAGGGATGTTAATTGCCACCTTTCAGCGACGGCAGCTTGGACACCAGGCGTAGCGACACCGTCAGGCCCTCCAGTTGGTAATGCGGGCGCAGGAAAAATTTCGCCTGGTAATAACCCGGATTGTCCGCCAGCTCGCTCACCTGCACCTCGGCCGCCGCCAGCGGGCGGCGCGCTTTGGTTTGCTGCGATGAGTTAACCGGATCTCCATCAACATAATTTATTATCCAATTATTTAGCCATAGCTCCATTTCACTGCGGGTTTGGAAGGTTCCCACCTTGTCGCGCACGATGCACTTCAGGTAATGGGCGAAACGGCAGCAGGCGAAAAGATAAGGCAGGCGCGCGGCCAGATTGGCGTTGGCGCTGGCGTCGGGATCGCTGTATTCCGCGGGTTTTTGCAGCGACTGGGCGCCGATAAACGCCGCGAAATCGGAGTTTTTACGGTACACCAGCGGCATAAAACCGTTTTTGGCCAGCTCCGCCTCGCGCCTGTCACTGATGGCGATTTCGGTCGGGCATTTTAGATCCACGCCGCCGTCGTCGGTGGGGAACATATGGCATAAGAGATTATCCACCGCGCCGCCCGACTCCACGCCGCGAATGGAAGTACACCAGCCGTATTCCTGGAACGAACGGTTGATATTCACCGCCATGGCGTACGCGGCGTTCATCCAGGTGAAATTGGCATGGGTGGCGCCGTCGGTCTGCTCTTCAAACAAAAAGGCGTGGACGGGATTGCCGGCCAGGCCATAAGGCAAACGCGCCAGCAGGCGCGGCAATACCAGCCCGAGATAGCGGGAGTCTTCCGATTCCCGCAGCATGCGCCAGGCGGCGTATTCGGTATTCTGCACGATCTTGCCCAAGTCGCGGGGATTGGACAGCTCCTGCCACGACTCCATCTGCATCACCCCGGGCGATGCGCCGCTGATAAAAGGGCAATGGGCGGCGGAGGCGATAAGCGACAGCTCGCGTAACAGTTCCACATCCTGCGGACTGTGATCAAAATAATAATCGCCGACGAGACAGCCCAGCGGCTCGCCGCCAAACTGGCCGTACTCCTCTTCATAAACGCGTTTAAAGATCGGGCTTTGATCCCAGCTGGCGCCTTTATAGCGTTTAAGCGTGAGCCCCAGTTCTTTTTTGCTCAGGTTCATCACGCGGATTTTCAGCATATCGCTGCTGGCGGTATTGGCGACCAGATAATGCAGCCCGCGCCAGGCCCCTTCCAGCCGCTGGAATTCGGGATGATGGAGGATGATGTTGATTTGCCGCGACAGGGTTTGATCGATAAGCGCAATCAGGCCCTGAATGGTGCTGAAGGCATCCCGGGATAATGTCACCCGGTAGGCCAGCGCCTGCTGCGCCATGGCCCTGACCGCCAACTCCAGCGCGGCGCGCGCTTCGTCGGTCTTGGTACGGAACTGCTCTTCGATCACCGCGCCGATGGCCGGCGGCAAAATGCGTCCGCCGCCCCCGGCGGCGTACATCGGCGAGTAGGGTAATAGATCCTGCCCGCCGGTATCGGCCGACGCGCCGGCCAGGCCCCGCAGCAGCTGGTCATCATTCAGCACCGAGGCCATCAGTTCCTCGGCGCCATGTTTGCCATCCATATAGGAAAGCAGGTTGGAGAGCTGGATGTGCGCCTCCAGCAGCGCGTTCAGCGGTTCGACCTGGTGCGCTATCGCCTCCGGCAAAAAGTCGTCCATCTCGTTAAAGACGAGCGACACCGGCAGGTCGTCGACGCCGGTCAGGGTATTTTCCACCCGGATGGCGATACCCGGCTGGAACGATTTCATCCGTTCATTAAAATTATCACTATCGATATCGAGGAATTTCCGGTCATCGATCCGTACCGGCGGTTCGTGCGCCCCGCCGCTCAAATCCGCCATGACGCCCATGACAAACGGCAGTTGAACCGTGCGTTCGGCGCCGTATAATTCCACCTCATACTCGATTTGCACGCGCGGCGCGCGATGGCGGGCGATCAATTTTTGTCCGCTGTGTGCTTCTTTCATCTCTCTTACTCCTTAAGGCTCTCGCAGCCGAAAAAATGCTCTAACTGGCTTGCCGCCTCCGGCGCCAGGTTGCGCACTATCGCCAGAAAGTCCTGGCTCATTAACCGCTGGATACGCGCAATCATCAACGGCGCCGGATGGCTGGACTCGTAGCGCCGGAAATAGATCTTTACCTGTTCCAGCGCCTGGTAGGCGTCGTCGCGGGTGAGGATATCGCCCTCGCGCCGGGACGACGGTGTGGCCGCCGCGCCGTTATCGGGCGGGGTGCGGCGGGGAAATAAGGAACCTTCCGCCGGCGCGGGAGGCGGCGGCGCGGTATCGTGGACCATCAGCGGCTGGGACAGGGCGCGCAGGGAAGCCAGCACGCCGGGCATGTCCGGGATCGCCGTTTCGCCCAAATGCGTGCGCAGCAGGTTGAAAAGCCGCTCCAGGGCGGAACAGATCAACGGCAGATAGCGCGCGTGCGTCTCCAGCCCCCGCCGCAGGAGGACGGACAGCCGCGCCGATTCGCCGGGGGGCTCCGCGGCCCTTATACCGTCGAGGGCGGCCGCGGCATCGGCAAACGACAGGCTGTGGCCCGCTTCGCGTACAAACAGGCTATGGCGCAGCAATTTCGCCAGCTCAAAGCCATCGCCCAGCTCGCGCAGCACGTTAATGCGCATCAGGGGATCGGACTCGCCCTCCAGCGCCAGCGGCGGCAACAGTGTCGGCCAATACCGCTCGAGCGCTTCGCCCATCAGCATAATGCCGTCGGCGTAACCGGGCACGCCGCGCAGGGCGGTCCAGGATTGCGCCAGCAACAGCATCACGCGCAGATCCTTGCTGCGCGCCAGCAGTCCGAGGGCTTGTTGCTCCACCCGGCGCCAGTCCGGTTCCAGCGCCGGGATCAGCATATCGCCGAACTGTTGTTCCGCTTTACCGCGCGCCAGCTGGTGCAGTTGAATAAAGGCCAGATCGTATTCCAGGTTTTCGCCGCAGGGCGCGTCGGTGCTTACCGGCGTAAGCAGGGCGTCGATGTTCATAACGGTTCCGGTTGCGCGGCACAGCTGAAGTGCGGCAGGGTAAAGGGGTTGCGCACGTTGTCCGGGATAATTTCCAGCGTCACGTTGCGGCCAGCCAGGGTGAAGGTGATATGCTGCGCGCCGTCGTTGCCCGTCCGCCGGCTTTGGCCGCCGTCGAGCAGCCGGTTCAGCGCCCACGGCCCCTCCCGTTCCAGGGTGGCGATGGTGCCGTCGGCCAGGCCGGCGCTCAGCCGCGCTTTGCCCGTACCCCGCGCGCCCGGCCAGTTCAGGTGATAGGCAATCGACGGGCCGTGGTTATAGCTGAGCATCTGCCCGTCGATATCAAGCGACAGGCTGAGAATGCCGTTGTCCATCTTTACGGGGCGCAGGGTAAAGGAAAAGACGGGGCGGGTCGCGCCCGGCGGGAAGAACGCATCGCCGATAGCACGTGCGGCGCGGAAAAAGTGCAGCAATGCCTCCCCGGCCGCCTCGTCGCCGGCGTTGATCCCGGGGAAAAAATGCCAGCGATTGGCGCAGGCTTCCACGCTGTCCGCCAGGTGCTGTCGCCAAAAACGATCGGCCAGCCCCGTTTCCGGCGCAAACAGACGCGCCATATCGTCCGGACTGAGATCGATCGCGCCCTGCGGCGATAAAGGATAACGGCCATCGGCGACCTGCCGGCAATACGCGCCGATCTGGGTATCGAACAGCCGCCGCAGCCGCCGCTGCGTTTGGCGCCGGGTATCATGGCCGGCGCCCTCGGCAAGCTCAAGGATCAGGCGGCGCATCGGCTGCGGCAAGCGCAAGGCATCCGCCCGCAGCCGGGAGAGGGTCTCTCCTGGCGCAGGCGCCGTATCGCCGCTGTTGTGCAGCGCGACCAGATAGCGGTATACGCAGCCCAGCTGTGTGAGAATAGCGTCAAAGGCGATGGCGGCGCCGTTTTCATCGCCCGGGCGGGACAGCGCGATAAGATCCCGGTAGTGGTGCCTTACCTTCAGCTCGGGCCCTTCCTGACCTTCCCGGTTCCCCCGCTGGGGAAACAGTGTGTTCAGCAACCCGCGGGTGCCGGCGCCGAGCTGCCGCCCGAGGTCCGGCGATGACGCCTGCGCATCGCCCGGCGGCGACAAGGCGAGGATGTCGCCGATACGCGTCACCAGGCAACGCAGCGGCGAATGTTCGCCGGACAGGATACGCGCGCTGTCGATGCGCCGGTTCAGGTCCGGCGCGGGCATCAGGCCGATATCGCCGAGAAAGTTATCCCAGCGGGTAATAAATTCGTTCATATAACAATGCCGTACGTTGGCGGCCAGTTCGTCCTCATCCGCCGCCAGGGTCTGGTTCAGCACCCAGCGGTCCTCCTCCTGTAGCCGGCGCAGGGCGACGGCGACCCGGGGATGAAAGCCCAGCCAATACCCTGCGGGGGTAAACAGACCGGGGAGCGTATCCGTGGCCGGAAGGCCGCTGTTGCGTATCAGTACCTGCTCCGCCTCGGCGCCCGCCAGATCGATAAGGCTGATGGCCTTGAACCGGCTGTCGTTAATAAGCAATGGTTTCAGCCGCTGGTAGACGCGCTGGGCAAGCGGGTGCTGACGGATGGCAGACTGAGCCGTCTCGATCAGACGCTGGTCTTTGTCGTTGGGCGACAGCAGCGGCGCGTCGGTTATCAGTTGCGCGAGATGCCGGCGCAATTGTTCATTCCCGGCGCTGTCGAGCTGCGCCGCGCCCGGCATCGCCGGCAGGGTCATCAGCACCCAGGAGCGTAAAAACCCGCCGTCGTAATGCTGCGGCTCATACAGCATTTGATAGGCTTTCAGCGCCTGATAAGTGAAATCCGTCTCGCCGCCATGCGCCCGGGCCAGCACCGCGGCAAGCTGCTGCGTCACCAGCGGCAGCAGCACGCGCTTCAGGGCGTGCCGGTAGACCAGTTCGCCGGCGCCGTGCAGCATCCGGCCCCGGTACAGGCCCATACGATGGTCCAGCGGGGGGCGGCGATAATCAAAGACCCCGGTTTCGGCCCAGACGCCCAGTCCGTTAAAGAAGGGCATTATCTGGGCCAGCCCGGGGTCGGGCGCACGCAAGATAGCGGCGCTAAGCTGTTCCAGCGCCTGGGTGCGCGCCTGTACCCGTGCCAGGTACTGATGGTTATTATGGTAGCTGGCGATACCCAGGCTCCCCGCCGCCAGCAGCAGCGCCGATAACAGGCCGTAGCCCGCGAGGTAACCCAACCGGCGACGGCATATGGCCCAGCGGCGGGTGCCCGCCAGGTCGCCTTCGGCCAGGATAATGTCCCGAAACAGCGTCTTGAGGAAATAGCTTTGCGGCGTCGGCGCGGCCACATTGGCCGTGGCCATATCCGCCGGCGTGAAGCGGTAATCGAACAAATCGTCCTGGCGGGCCGTTAACGCGCCGGCGGCCGGTCCGGTTTTCTGGTTGGCGCTGGTAAACCAGACGCCCCGTGGCGCGGGCGCGGCCCCCTCGGGAAAGGAGGCAAAGATAATCTCCAGGTAACGCAGCAGCGGCTGGCGCAGCGCGGCAAAGGCCTGGGGCAGGGCCAGGCATTTGCCGCGCTGCCTGGCATCGGGCTCCGCCAGCAGCGTATCCGCCAAGGCGTCATCTAACCGCCGCTGCAACCGGTCGAAGGCCTGCGCAAAGGCTTCTGGCAGCGAGAACCCATCTTCGGACCCGCCCCGCCAAGGAAAATCCATGCCCCAGGGCTGCGCCAATTCAGGACCGTCGAAGCGGCTGAAATACTGGCTAAACCCCGCCAGGCAATCGGCCTTGGTGATCATGATATACACCGGCAGGACAATTTTAAGCTGCCGCCCCAGCTCCAGCAGGCGTCGGCGCAACAATCCGGCCTGCCGGCAGTGCTCTTCCCGCGAGGGCTGCAGCAGATCCTGCGCGCTTATTGTCAGCACCACCCCGTTAAGCGGCCGGCGGGCGCGATGGCGCTTGAGCAATGCCAGCATCTGTTGCCAACGGCTGTCGCCGTCGGCCAGAAAGCTGCCGCAGGGACTGATCACCACGCCCAGGGAGGTAAAATACCAGTCGCAACGGCCCGGCCCGTCCGCCGCGCCGGCGTCCGGGGCCTGGGGTTCGAGAAAATCGAGCTCAGCGTTTTGCAGGGCCCTGGACTTGCCGCTGCCGCCGGCGCCCAGCATCAGGTACCACGGCAGCCGATACAAATACGCGCGCCCGAAGACCGGCAGTCCCTCCTTTTTCAGCCCGGCGCCATAACCATGATGCCGCTTGAGGATCCTGGCCGCCAGTTTAAACCCTGCGGCAAGCGGGGTTTCCTCCCTCGCTGACGGCGTCCGCTCCGCCGTCAGCAGTTGCCGTCGCACACTACGCCGGAAACGGGCCTGACGCATTGAGGAGAGGGATCGCGACAGCAGCCAAAACGCCGTCACCGCGCCGATAACCTGATAACGGACAGCGTCAGACGCCAGGGGATGCACCCCGCCGACGTCAAGCCGGGGGCCCACAAACCAGACGGCCAGGCCAACTCCCGCCGCCGCGCAAACGCCACGCCAGATTCCGCCGCCGTACAGCGCCCCCATCATTTTTAACATGTTCGTGCTCCCCGCCTCATTCTGTGTCGCCGCCGGCCAGGTTAAAGGCAATATCGATGCGTCGGTTAAGGGCGCGATTTTCCGCCGTGGTATTCGGCACCAGCGGCGTCTTGCCGGCGGCGCTTTGCGCCACCACCCGTCCCGGCTGATCCAGCGCCTGGCGCAGCATCAGGGCGACGGTTTCGGCGCGCGCCAGCGCCAGCGCGTCATTAGAAGTAAAAGCGGCGCCATGGATCGGCTGGTTATCGCTATGCCCGCGCACCGTTACCACGCCGGTGGTCTGCGCCAGATGCCGGGCAATCAGGAAGATAACGTCTTGATACGATGGGTTGAGCGTCGCGGAGGCCGACGCGAATACGTCGCCGCCGCGCAGCGTGATAACCCCCTGCTCATCCCGCAGGGACACCGCCACGCGGTTAGCGGCAATTTCCGCCGCCAGGGCCTGCATCAGCTCCGGCAGCGACATCCCGGCCACCGGCGGGGGCGCCTTGGGCAGTTGCAGGCTGAACAGCCTGTTTTGCACCCCGGTGGCAGCGACGTCCAGCCGGTTATTAAGGACGATATACAGCAAGCCAAGCAGCATCCCGCCCAACAAGACGCATAGCGGCGGCGCCAGCCGCGCCCTGGAGGTCCGCCGGGGGGCGGGGTGTAGCGCGCGCGGTTCACCCAGGGGACGGGCGTATTCACCCCTGATGCTGCGAATCTGCCGCGCCAGCCGCTGGGTCAGGATTTCCAGCCGGTAAATGCCGTTTTCCATGACCCGGTAGCGGCCGCCGAAACCCAATAACAAACAAAAATAGAGCAGCTCCAGCAGATCGATATGCTGCTCGGGCTGTTGCAACAATGTCGCCATCAGTTGGAAAAATTTCTCGCCGCCGTTGGTTTCATTATGAAAAGCCACCAGCAGGCCGTTGCCCGCCCAAATGCTGCTTTGCCCCCAGGAGGTCAGCGCCACCGCCTCGTCCAGGGCGGTACACAGGCAATAGCGCGCGCCGATAATCACGTTATAGCCCAGCGCCGCTTCCTGGCAAACCTGCTCGAAACGGCGCATTTCATCGATCATCCGCAGGCGCAGCGCCCCGGCATCCTCGGGCGGCTGCGCGTAACGTAAATGCGCCACGGCGTTCAGCAGCGGACCGGCCGCCGCCAGCAGCCGGTTGGGCTGCGCGTGCTGCATGCGAGCGTGGTCTGTCATGGCGGTGGTCCACCCGGCGGGGATTGACGCCTTATGGCCCATAATTGAATGTCCAGCCGGGCGAATTCGTCGGTAAGGTACAGGGCGAAGGCCCCGGTTTTGGCCAACTGCGACCATAATGCGCCGCTATTTTCCAGGGCAAAGCAGCTGGCGCCCGTTCGGGAAGGCAGCTGGCGCGGCGCCTGCGCCAGGGGCCGCAAGGGGATACCCGGCAATTGCAGTTGCACCACGTCGCGGATGCAGCACGCCGGCGCAATCTTGATTTGCGCCAGAAACGCGCTCGTTTGCGCCCCGCCCTCGAGTTCCGCCACCCTTAAGACAAAGTCAAACCGGTCCGGCATCTCTTTATCCGGCAATGTGGCCACGCTCAAGCCCGGCATCTTCTCGGTCAGCGGCAGGGGGATGGCGCTGTCTTCAAGCGCGATAAACAATCCCTGGCGCAGCAGCGACATCAAGAGGCCAAAGCAGCCGCCGATATCCGCATGGTCATACACCGGGATATCGCCGGCAAAGACATGCGGCGCCCGGTACACCGCCAGCTCCAGCGCAAACGGCAGCCATGCGGAGAACAGGCGCTCCGGATGTACCCTCGGGGCGTGCAGCAGATGATCTACCCTGGCGCTGAACCGGTGGATAAGCGCCTGCAGCATCAGGTCCGCCGCCCTATTGTGCCCTTCGTCCCGCTGTTGCAGCTGGCGGCCCAGCCGCTGGCGTCGCTGTTGCAGCAAACCCGCCAGCTCCCGGACATATTCCTGCAGCGCCGGGCTGGCGCGGCTGTCCAGCAGGGGAGGAAGATAACCGGGATCCAGCAACACGCCGCCGTCCCGATCCTTCGCCAGCACCCGTACCGCGCCCATGGCTATCCATTCGCCGTTAAGTTCATGTTCCGGCAGCAGCCGCAGACGCAGCCTGCCGCACTGGATCTTCGCGCCGCCCGAGGACAACGCGTTGGTGTCGGCAACCTCTTTTTCAAACGCCAGGTGACGGGCCAGCGAATCCGCCGCTTCGGTAAAAATGACCGTTTCCCGTCCCGCGCGCCGGACCGGCAATGCCAGAACGATGGTCACTCCGCCGCAGCCGGCGCGGATATCCAGCGCCGCCGGCGCATCGCAGGGATCGGTGAAATCGAACAGCGTACCGTCCGGCAGGATGCCGGCGCCGGCGGCCAGCGCCACCTTGCCCAGCGCCAGCAGGCTTTCATCCACCCGCAGGATGGAAAATCCCCAGGGATAGCGGCCATCCCGCAGGTGCCATTGGCGCTGCTCCAGATACTCCTCGGCCTGCTGGAAATGATGGGGACGCAGGAACATCCCCTCCACCCACAGCACTTTATGGTTATTTTTCATTATCATTTCCCTGCAAACCGTCCGGGGTCACGGTAACCCGGCGCAAAACGGGCGGAGGCGGCCGGAGCATCGTCCATACCGAGGCCGCAGGCCGCGGCGGCAGAGGCAATAGCAGCCGCCAGCGTTTATGGGCGAGATCCTGGTACTCGGCAAAGATGCCCAGGTAATGAACATCGTCCGCCGTTGGCAGCGGCAGGACCCGGCACTTATCGTCGGGCAGCAGGAAAATTTCTTCTCCGGCGCGCACCTGCCCGCGCAGCGTCTTATGCGCGTCACGTTGCAGGTCCTCATAGCCGGCCGACAAAAAGCGGGAGGGATCGGTAAGCTGCAATACGGTTATTTTTAGCGGTGATCCGTTATTCAGCCGGCCGCGGGCGTTCAACGCCAGGCGATCGCCGCCGCCACTGTCTTGCGGGGTTATTTCCGCCGGCGCGCAGGCGCTGATAAACGCCGTCAGCGCCAGGAGGCCGGGAAAACGAAGCCGAAAAAACAGTGAAGACATATAAAGAATCCTGTTACCGGCGGGGGTTACATTCCAAGCATCATGATTTTCAGCTGGCTGGGAAGCAGCCGCATGCCCACCATATTGGTACCGTTCTGCAGGCTCAGGCTGGTCATGCGGGTGGCGGGAGAACCTTTGATCAGGGTGGTGAACGCGCCGGTTAAATGGCGCGAGGTCCCCATTACCGTACCCGACATCACCCCCAGGTTAATGCCGGCATTGTCGCCGAAGCTGGCATAGGTCAGGGTGGCCATATTATGCGCGGGCAGTCCGCCGAACAGGATGGTATAGGTATGCGGCGTCGCCGTGCAGCCCAGCGCCATATTGGGGTAAGGCACCGGTACGGGCACCGGCGCCGGCGTCAGGCAGACGTCGGGAAACGCCAAATCCATGCCGAATAATTGACAATTCGCAAACATACCCCTAATTCCCTTTTCGCCAGCGGCGCCAGGCCAAAAACAGTGGCGACCACGCTATCAAACAACGGGAAAAAACCGCTACGGCGTTTACCTGATTTTATGCTCAACCATTGCGTTGCCGGCGTGGTCTGCAACCCGCTAATATTACCGGAACCACGAGCCCCACATTAAAACAGACGTGGTCTGGCATGGTCCGCTGTACAGCAAAAGCGCGACGCGTGCGGATCGCCATGGGCCCGCCGAGCGGATACGCGATGAACGCGCTGCGCGGCATCGTCAATCACGCCCATTGTGCTGCAAAAACGGCTGGGGGAAACGCTGGTGGTGGACGACGACGGGCCAATATGGCATTGGCCGGCGCGCTGATTCTTTTAAACCTTTCAACCTGGCGCGCCGGGGATGACGACACCGGGGGGAATTTTCCGGCCGGGTTATTTAAAATCCGCATAGGGGTTCAGCGGCTGCGGCGGCATTGCGAGGTCGCCCTGCCAGCCCGCCATCGAATAGCGCAGGTAAGCAAGGATATGGCTGGGCGTGTAGTCCTTGGCCTGCTGGATATCGATACCGGCGCCAAGGGTCCAGTGCGACGACAGGCGCCGTTCGATTAACGCCTGGACGGTATAGCCAAACCCGGAACTGTCGCCGCCCGACGATAGGATGTCGGCGGCGCCCACCCCCGCCAGGGGATAACGCCGCCGCTCTCCCGTCGAGGCATGCGACCAGGATAACGAGGCGCCGAGCTGCCAGGAGACATTTTCCGCGCGCGCGCGATAATTTACCGGCACGGCCAGTGAAAAATAGCGCTGCGGGCTATAATACCCGCCCTGCCCCAGCGTATAGCCGCTCAAATCCCGGCGATAATGCCACAGCATCGAATTCAGCCCCACGGTGGCCCGCCGGTCCTCTTCGTTAATCACCTTATAATAATACCCGCCCATCAGCCGTTCGCGGCTATTGTCGGCGACATTTTTACCGGTCAGCTGATGCGCGCTCAGATCGCCCCACAGGCCGTTGGCATTACCCTGATCATAACTCAGGCCCAGGCCGCCGCCGGTGGCGCGCACGCCGCCCCAGGTCATGCCGGTGCCGGGATCGCGAGCGCCGGCAAAGGACAGCAGCGAGCTGGAAACCGGCCGGCGCGAGGCGGTGGCGGTCCAGCCGAGACTGCGCCAATCGCCGCGATAAGCGACACCGCCCACCCAGTCGACCACCGGAAAACCCAGCGGCGTGGTGCCGATATCGGTTTTCCATTGGTCATTTTCCCAGCCGGCGCCCAGGCTAACGCCGGTCGCCGTTTGGCGGCGATTCCCGTGACAGGGCAAATCGGCGCACGTGCCGAAGGTGCCGCCGTAATCGTTGGCCAACGTTCCCGCGTCCATACGCACAATATCGGCGCGGCCAAAAGCCCGCCCCTGATCCCAGGGCATATCCGCCTGCAGCATGGTGGTATTAGCGCTCAGATCCGATTTGCCGGGGGTTCCGCCATCGCTCCAGAAATCATGGTCCAGGGTAAAGTTAACGTCCTGTTGACGATACAGCCCGCCGGCGTCGGCGCGGATACCGCGGCGCAGCCAGTCGTCGCCGGGGTTATGACGCGTCAGGCGGGTATACTCATCGTTATTCGCGGGGACGCCGGCACTGAGGCCCGCGGCCTGCATGGCGGATTGATAGTCCGCGCGCGCTGCTTCCGGCTGGCCGCCCCGTTGCTCGACGCGCGCTAAATCACGGTAAATCAGCGTTTTATCCTGCCCGTTCGGCGCTGTTTGTACCCGTTTTTTCAGTTGCCGCAGCCCGGCCGCCGCCTGCGCCGCATCGCCGGCGTCCAGCCAGGCCATGGCGATGCGCCGCTGCTGATACAGGCTCAGTCCATCGGTCGTCGATCGCAGGTATTGCAACGCCCCGCGCGCTCCTGCCGGGTCGCCGTCGGCAAGCCTCCGCTCGATGACGTCAAGCCGGCGGTCTATGTCTTCCGCGCGTTTCTCCCGCTCCAGCCGCTGCGCCAGCTGGCGCATCCCTTCGCTCCACTGACCGGACGGCAGCCCGCGCAGATGGGTCAGCGCCGCATCGTCCCGCCCGCTGCCCGCCAGATACAGCGCATAAGCGTACACCTGTGCGGGATCGCCGGGATAGCGCCGCGCCAGCGCGGCCATCAGGGTATCAGCCTCTGACACCCGGGCCGTATGGCGCAGCGCCTGGGCATAATGATACGCGGTCCAGATAGCGCCCGGCTCCAGGTCCAGCGCCTGCCGGTAACGCTGCGCCGCCTGCGCCCAGTGTCCCGCGCCGGCGTCGCGCCCGCCCTGGTCCGTGAGTAATGTCAATTGGATAGCGAGCTGCTTATCCCGCAGCTCTTGCCGCTGGCCCGGGGGAAGCTGCCCGAGATAATCCAGCGCCAGCTGCGGCGAGCGGCGCTGGTAAAGATTGACCAGCCCGCGCTGGGCGCTGCCGTTGTCGTGCTCAAGGGCCAGCGCGCGGCGATAAGCATATTCGGCCGCCGAGTCATTATCGCGCGCCACCGCCACATCGCCCAGGCCGACCCAAGCCCAGGCGTCCCGATCGTCAATACCGCGCGCCTGCCGGTAATAGCCATCCGCCTCGGCGAGATGCCCGGACTTAAGCGCGCGATCGCCCTGCTCCAACGCCCACCAGTAACGGTTGGTTTGAATCAGGCCCCGCCATTTTGCGCCATTAAAGCCATTTTGTTCAGCCCGCTGCGCCCGCGTAAAATAGTCCAGCGCCCGCAGGCGTTGGCCGGAGCGCGCATAGGCCAGCCCCATGGCGCCCAGCACTTGGGCATCGTCCGGCGTGGCGGCCAAAGCCTCGGTTAACGGCGCAATGGCGCCGGAGGAGGCGCCCTGTTCAATTTTTGCCAAACCCACCATCCTGGCCTGATAGCGCGGGTCGGCCAGCAGCGCCTGCCGCCGCCGCAGTTCCTGCTGCGCGGCGTCGGCAGACGCGCCGTCGTTGAATACCCTAAGGTAAAATTGCAGGGCCGACACGCTTTGCGCGTCCACCGGCGTTGCCTTTATCCGCGCCAGCCACATTTCGGCGGCGGGCTGCCGGCCCGCCGGGGTATTCGCCACCTGCCGCAGCCAGTCGATAGCCTGTTCGTTCCGGCCGGCGGCAAAGGCGTATTGGGCCAGTTGCAGGCGCAGGGCGACATTGCCCGGATACTGCCGGTCAAGGTCGGCCAATTGACGTTCGGCCTCGTCTTGGTGGCCGGGTACGCGGGCCACCAGTTGCCAATATTCCAGCGCCAGCTCCACCGGCGGCGGCTGGCCGCCGAACACCTGGTCGTACAACGCCCGGGCCTCCGCCAGCCGGCCCGCCGTGGCCAGCAGGCGCGCCTGCTGCAGCCGCTGCTGTGTTTCCGGCCGCGCCAGCTCCAGGCTGAGCCGCGCCTGGCGAAATTCCGTTGAATCCGGCGCCAGCCGCTGGATTTTTTCCAGCCGCTCCCGCGCCTGGTCCTGGTTGCCTTCACGCAGATCCAGACGCAGCTGGGCCGCCAGCACTTGCGGACTATCGGGCGCGATTAACGCTAAACGGTCCAGTGACTGGCGCACCAGTTGATCCTGATGATTAGCCTCGCCCAGTCTGACCTGCGCCAGCAGCCACTGCTCCGGCGCTATGGCCGGCGGCTGCCCGGCGCGTACGGGCGGCATAACGGCTAGCGACAAGGCCACGCCCAACACCATCATCAGCGCCTTGCCCACCGGCCCTTGTGCGGGGCGGCGTATGGCGGCCGGAAGGCTGCCCCCGGCGCCCCATGGCGCGATAAAACGAACGGTGGGCATGCGTTATTCCCCGTCGCCCGCGGATAAACGACGGCGGCTGAGGGCGCGTAAACCACACCAGAGCACCATGGCGGCCAGCACCACGGCGATCACCGCCATCAGCGCCAGTATTACCGGATGATGGGCCAGGGCATTCCAGACACGTTCCCACCAGGGCAAATGACCGACGTAATAGGTGTCGCCCACCTTCAGGCTGTTGACGCCGGAATCGCGGATAAGCGCCACCGAACCGAAAACCCGCGCCTTTTGCAGATTATCCGCCATGGCATTGTTAAGCAGGGCGTTGCCGTCCGGTCCCTTCGCCAGCAGCGCCACGATGCTGCGCTGATTGAAGTAAGGCGACTGCAGGCCGACCACGGCGGCGATGGATCCCTGCGCGGCGATCTGGGTACTGGTATCGGCCAGGGCGTCCACGTCCGGCGTGGTATTGTCCGGCAGCGCCGCCTGGCGCACCGGCTGGTTGATCCAATCGCGGGTGGCGGCCAGCAGCAGCTGGGCTTTTTTTCCGTCGCGCATGCCGTCGTTTCGCAAGACCGCGGGCAGATCACCTATCAGCAAAATATCGGCATCGACGGCGCTCACCTGCGACCCGTCCTCGCTCAGGCGCATGCCCAGGGCCGGATAACCGGTTAGCGCGCCGATATTACCCAGCGTGTTCAGCAGGGTGGTCAACTGTAGCGGCTGCGGTTTCGGCGGCACCAGCACCAGCGTCTGCGACAGATCGGCCAGGCGGCTGAAGGGATAACCCGCGTTGGCGAAAGCGCGCAGATCCGGCATCGCCATAAAATGCCGGTAGCCGGAAAAATCGATAGTCGAACTGTCGTCGATCACCACATGATTGGGCACCGTGGTGTAGGTTTCACAACGCCCCTCCGCGCCGCCGGCCAATAGCGAGGTATAGTCGAAAGCAAAACGGATCTGGTTAACCGCGCCAAGCTTCAGCGCCGGAATCATCAAGTCCCGGTGATCGGCCAGCAGGCCCCGCAACAGCGACAGGTGCAGCAGCTGCGGACCGTCGTCATGGCCGGGCAGCAGGATAAAGTCCTGCACAAACTGATTATTCAGGCTGACGCTCAGCCGCGAGGTATTTTTCAGCTGGGGCGAGGTGTAGCGGTAGCGCAAACGCATATCGATACCCTGGCTGTTGATCAAAAACAGATCGGGCGGCAGGTTCATATTCAGGCTAATGGGCGTGGGCACGATCCCGTCCGCCTGCAGCTGTTCGGGGTACTGCTTAAGCTCGCCAAAATTCATCGGCCGGTCGGTGCGGACCCAGTTGGGCGCGTCATAGGGCTGGCGCGGCTGAAGCTGCTCCACGCTTTCCACCGCCACCGCCTGCCCGCGAAACAGCATGTTGCCCTGCGCAATGCCTTTCACCGCCGTAAGCAGATCCGCATCATCGCGCCCGGTTATCAACAGCAGTTTAATAAAAGGATTATCGCGCGGGCTGACCATCGCCACCGCCGGGCCGGTGGCCGGCGGCATATCACGCAGGAAATCCGGCCGGCCGGCGTTGGTGGCGAACACCACCGCATGGCGATCGGGCTCGCGATTGTACAACACCGGGAACGTCTGGCCGCGCCATTGCGCCCTGACGCCGAACCAGGAGGCCAACATCGCCGCGGCCTGCTGCTGGCCCGCATCCGGCGCGGCGGCAAAGACCATCGGCAGCGTCAGCGGCCCGGTATCGCGCGCATCGAAAAACGGCATGGGGAAACGCGATAAATCATTCTTCAGCGGCAGTGTTTGATAGCGCAGCGCCAGCGAGCTGCCTTTGCCGATCTCCAGCCACAGGGTGGTATTGGCCGGATTCTCGCAGATATTCTGGTAGTGGCCGACAAACTCCAGCCGGATACGATTAAAATCGGTGATATAGCGCGGATCTATGGGTACCTGTACCTGGTTTTCCTTGCCCAACTGCTGCTGACCGATAGCCTGCACCGCCATCAGCTGATCGTTAAGATAAACCTTCAGATGCGACTGCACCGGGATAAGCGACGGCGACGGCGTATAGTGTAAATTCAGCATCGCCTGGGTAACCACCTCATCGCCGCGCACGCCGAATTCAACCTGGCCGTTAGGCTGGATGCCGCGCAGGGTCATGGTGCCGGGCGGCGGCGCGATGACGGCAAAGGGCAGCGTGATGTCGCGCACCGGGGCGCCTGGCATCGGCGCATCCGGCCCGCGGAAAGCCGCATCGGGCGCAGGCGCCTGCTCATCCCGCGTCCCGGTTGCGGCCCCGTTTAACGTCAACGCCGGGGGCGCCGCCTCTGCCGGGCCGCCGGCGCCGGATACCGGCGCCGCGCTGGCGAATAGCGCGACGGTGAGCAAAGTCCATATCAGGTTTTTCATCGGTTAGTCATCATTGAGGGGTTTCATCGCTGCGGACGGGCCGCGTGGGATTGCGTGGCAGGAAAGAAGCGATCCAGCCACCGGCGTTAAAAATAAGGACGATTAGCGGACGCAGCGCCGGCGGCGCGATATCCAGCATGCGCAGATAGCCGCGCGCGCCGAGGGCCAGCACTTCGCCCAGGCTTTCCAGCGGCTTGTCCTCCGGAAAGCTATCGCCGCGCACCACCCAGCTGTCGGCGCGGGCAAAGGTACACTGGATAAAATCCACATGCTGCTGAAGCGTCAGGGGTGCCAGCTGGATGCCGGCCTGGCGGCCGCCCGCGCGGCTAACGCGGCAGGGAAAGGCATACTCCTGCCGTCCGCGGCTGAGCAGCAGGGTGATATCCTGACCGGGCTGCAATACATCGCAGGTGTGCATCTCAAGCCCCGCGCCGCTGTCCGAAAAATTGTGCATGACGCAGCCGTGCACATGGCCGTCACGGGTGGCGATCGCCGCCGGCAGCACGGTATCCACCCGGTGCGCCGCGCGAATCTGTTTAGCCTCGAAGGCCACGGCAATGGCGCCGCCAAGAATAATCAGGTTGTACAACGCCCAGGCAAGGCTTATCACCACGGTCAGCAGTTCGTCGCCGCGGCTATAGGTCAGGCGCCAGGCGCCGGCCGCCAGCCCGGCGACGTTCAGCAGCATCAGCACCAGATAGGGACGGGTGATTGTCCAGTCTATATAGGATTGATCGATCAGGCGGCCCTTGGCGGTGACGTTAAACGTGCCGGCGTAGGGATTGAGCAGCGCCATGGTGGTCGGCCGCGCGATATACCAGGCCAGCACCGTTTCGTAGATCTCGCTCCAGAACGAGTGGCGATACTTGCCCTGCACCCGGGAGGTCGTCAGGCTGGCATGGACCATATGGGGCAAAACATACAGGGCGATGGCGACGGCCGGCGCGTAGATGATATAGGCATGCAGCAGCAGAAACGCCAGCGGCGCGGTCAGGAATATCAGCCGGGGGATGCCCGCCAGGAAATGCAGCATGGCGTTGGCGTAACATAAACGCTGCGCCAGTTTCAGCCCTTTGCCGAACAGCGGGTTATCGATGCGAAAAATCTGCACCATGCCCCGCGCCCAGCGAATGCGCTGGCTGATATGCGCCGACAGGCTTTCGGTTGCCAGGCCGGCGGCCTGCGGAATACGGATGTAGGCTGAACTGTAGCCATGCCGGTGCATCCGCAGCGACGTATGGGCGTCCTCGGTGACGGTTTCCACCGCAATACCGCCGATCTCATCCAGCGCCGAGCGGCGCAATACCGCGCAGGAGCCGCAGAAGAAACTGGCGTCCCACAGGTCGTTGCCGTCCTGTACCAGTCCGTAAAACAGCTTTCCCTCGTGCGGCGTGCGGCGTACACGACCCAGGTTGCGCTCAAAAGGGTCCGGCGAAAAAAAGTGATGGGGCGTTTGCAGCATGCCCAGGCGCGCGTCCTTGAAAAACCAGCCGACGGTCAGTTGCAGGAACGAGCGCGTCGGCACATGATCGCAGTCAAAAATAGCCACCAGTTCGCCTTTGGCCTGTTGGAGCGCGTAGTTGATATTGCCCGCCTTGGCGTGTTCATGACGAGGCCGGGCGATATACTCCACGCCGATTTCCCGGGCAAACTCGGCGAATTCCGCACGGTTACCGTCATCAAGCAGATACAGAGTAATTTTCTCTTTCGGCCAGTCGATGCCGAGAGCCGAATACAGCGTGGGTTTCACCACGCTGAGGGCTTCGTTATAGGTGGGGATCAGCACATCAATGGTCGGCCAGCTGGCGATATCCGCCGGCATAGGCGTCGGCTGGCGATTAAGCGGCCACAAGGTCTGGAAATAGCCCAGCACCAGCACCGTCCAGGAATACGTCTCCGCGCCAAGCAACAGCAACCCCCATACCAGGCTCACCGGATCGCTCCAGTTCAGCGTGGCGGTATAGCGCCACCACAGATACCGGCATGACACGGTTAACGACAAGACAATCAGCATCAGGGCCGGGAAGCGCCCCGCCATATCGCGCACGATCATCGCGATGCCCCACAACAGCATCACAAACACAAACTGCGCCAGATAGCCGAAGGGCTGGGAAATGCAAAAACCGGCCAGCACCGCCGCGACAAGCCCGGCCAGGATCATTAACGCGCGGCTCAACAGGCGGCGCAGACGCGCGCTTGCAACCGGCGCGGCGGCAATCCGCGCGGCAGGCGCCCGGCGCCCGGCCACAGTATGCAGCCGGCGGCGCAAACGCGCCCGCCAGCGCCGGGAAATATCGCCATAAAGCGCCCGCTGGCGCACACCCCCGGCGGGCATAATCAGCAATAGCCACAGCGTTTGCAGCACATAGCGGACCAGATCGAGCGGGCGGGGACGCGCGGCGGAAACATGGGGATACCAGCGCCCGCGCTGGCGACGGATGCGTTGCCAGGCCGGCGTTTCGAACCGCAGCAACAGCCAGCCGGCAATCACGCAAACCATCATCAGCGCCGCGGCCGGCCGGGAAGCGCCCGCCCGGCGGTAGCCACGGTAGCGGTCACGCAGCGCCGAATGCACCGGCGGCGGCAAGAACACCGACAGGACGCCGGGCCGCCGGGAATTCATTGTTCACCGTTGCGCAAATGGATCAGGCACCAATTGGCCAGAGTAGTCAGCTCCTGGCTGATTTTGCTGTGCGGCATAAATGCGCCCACCGGTTGCAGCGCCGCCAGGGATTCCGCCATCGCCTCGTCGCGATGCAATACCACCGGCAGCAAGTTCGGCAGGCTTTGCTGCCAGAGCAGCAGCAGGTCCTGCTGCAGGGCGCTGGCGGGAACAAATTGGTTAACCACATAATGAGCATGCCGGGGCAAGGATTGCTGATGCAGGCGCACATGGCACTGGGCGTCGGCCTGCAGGAGGGTAAACACGCCGTCGGCCAGGGATACCGCCTGGGTCGCCAGGGCGGACTCGCCGGCGGGGACGTCCAGCAGGATCCAATGATAGGCCGACAGGGATTTCAATTGGGCAATGTTCTCCCGCCAGTCGGTCAATGAGTCCAACGCCTGCGTCCCGTCGGCCAGCCGGCCGAAGGGCAGAAAATCGAGCAGTTGGCTATAGCGCATGGCGCCATGCTGCCAGCCGGCGCCGGCCTGCACGGCGCTGGCCCAACCGCGCGGGGCGGAAAAAGGCATGGCGAAATGCAGGCGCAACAGGTTATCCGGTGAAAAATCAATTGCCAATACGTTCTCGCCCAATTGGGCCAGCGCCCAGCTCAGGCCGGCGGCCACCGATGTCGTGCCCGTCGCGCCCCGGATACCCCGCAGGGCTATGACCGGCATGATATGACTCCGCAAGAACGGTAAACCATGGCCACGGCAGGCTTCATGAAGCTTCCGCCTGGGATGCGTCATACGCCACGCCGGCCAATTCGGCCAATAGCGGCCAGCGCGACATCATCAGCGGAAATTTTTCCGCCCGGGTTATATCGACATAATTTAATTCCGGCAGGGAAAAGAGGTGACTTAACACAGCAAAATCATCACTCTCATCATGCGCTGCCGCGCCAGGGTCTATGCTATCCAGTTTTATTTTCCTTTATACGGTGCCATTACCTGGGTTTGGCATTAATCCAGCAAAAATTAAATCAGCGTAAAATAGGGTTCTGATGTAGCTAATTAACTGGTCATTTCATTCCAGAATGGTAATATTTATTATACTCCAGTATTCGATGCCGGCCCAAGCACACTTTAAAGACTTTCAATCCCGTTGCTTTTACACCTACTGCAAGCAGATAAAAATGGCACTGTCTTTTCCTTTTGGCATAAAAAATTGTTGGGATGATACGTCTTTAATGCAACCCCAAGGGCTGTACTGGGTCAATACCGATACCGAGCCGGCCGCCTATGAGCTGTGCGGGCAAGTGGTGGACGCACAGCGGCCAGATGTAATAATTTCAGTTATATATCAGAAAGATAACCCCACATCCCTCCCCTGCACCTCGACATTGCCGCCTGAACATGCCCTGATCGTCCGTTTATTATCAGCCGAGGATAAAACCCATTATTATCATCAGGCGGCAGGGAAAAAAGCGTTAACCGGCTTGCCGGTTGATATCAGTCGCCTGCCGCAGATCAAAAATCAACTGTTGATATTTATGTTGACCGCCGCGGCAGGGAATGATCTGGCGCCAAATGATTTTAACCAGTGGCTGCTTGAAATTGCCAGCCAATGCGCGCGCCAGAATTGCGCTATGCTCATTCTCTGTTATGGCAAGGGAATTCATGCCCTCATTCCGCGTTTATATGTCCAAAACCGCGTATTATATGGATTGGCTATGCTAAATTCAGCCCATTACCCACCGCAATATGTAATGTCCTGGTGGCACAATCAATTCGGCGTGGAAGCAAATACCGCGTACGCTTTACAGCCGCGCAGTCCCGGCTGGGAAATAGCGGCCTCTCCGGCATCCGCGCAACATATTAATAACCACAGTGACGATCAATGGATGTATCTTGCGGAAAACAGTATTTTGGAAGGCGCGCCGCCCTTATCGGATAAGTGGTTTATTTTTGCCGACAATCAGCACCTGGTGGACCGTGGCCTGCGCGCACGCGCCGCCACGCTGATTTTCGCCCTCAGCGCCAACGACCAGATTGAAACGCTGGCCCGGCAAATTCATCTCCTGCGTATCCGGCGCGGCAACGCGCTCAAAATTGTCGTCAGGGAAATGTACCCCGCCCTGCGCTATATCGATCAACGCTTATTACAGGCCTGCGGCGCTAATTTAATCGTGCCGCACGCGGCGAGGCTATCCAGCTTCCTGACGCTGCTGGACGACATCCAGCAAGGCACGTTTAATCGCTATGTACCGGAAAATATTGAATTATTGCTGCAAGGGCGGCTGCCCGACCGCCACAAAGGTTTTTTGCCGCTGCCGGTATTTTGCGAGGTGATGCAATCCATCCTGGGACAGCCTACCCTTGCGGTAGAAACCCGCGGCGTACTGCTTGCCCTGCGCCCGGTCGGCGGCATCAGCCCGCAGCAGGCCATGTCGTTGTGCCATCTGCGCCGCGACGGCGACGTGCTTACCCTCACCGACAGTCATCTGTATTTGTTTTTATCCAACTGCCAGACAAGCGATGTGGATAGCGTGCTTAATTTCTTGTTCAGCCTGCCTGCCGCCGACATGTTCCAAAACCGCACCCTGTGGTATCAGGATAATGCCATCCAGGCGGAGGTTCGCCGCCTGTCGGGGCTGGCCGTGCCGCCTGAGCCGCCGCCAGCCGCCGCCGAGCCGACCCGGGACGCGCCGCCGGGCAAAAGACGCCGGCTACCCGTACCCCTCATCGTGCAACTGGACGGTAAGCCATTACCGCCTTCGTTTTCACCCCCGCGCAATAATAAAGGTTACGGACAATGAACATCGTCGATATCCTGCAAATGTTCTGCTTGGCGGCGGTGATATTTATCCCGCTCGGGTTTATCGCGCATAAATATTTGCCGCTGTGGCGTAATCGCTTTAATGCATGGTTTTTATCCCCCCGCTATCTGCGTCCGATCAGGGCAAGCCATGTCAAAACCCACCTGGCGATGAAAATAAACCACCGGTCAACGGCGGATAAGCCGGCACATGATGAATAACCCGCGCGTTAACACCTCCGTTTTTCAGATCGGGCAGACCTGGCGCGGACTGGGTGGCTGGAATTATTATTTTTTACTGAAATTTATCCTGCTCTGGCTGGGCTATTTGCATGTCGACGCGCTGGCCAACCTGTTTTTCGCCGCCTGTCTGCTGTTTCCCCTGTCCACCGCGCGTCTGCACCGCTGGCGCCAATGGCTGGCGCTGCCGTTTGGCCTGGCCTTGTTTTACCATGATACCTGGCTGCCGGGCTGGCGTTCCATTCTCCATCAGGGCGCGGATGTCAGCGGCTTTAGCATCGACTATTTGCTGGAATTGACCGATCGGTTTATCAACTGGCGATGGATTGGCGTCGCCTTCGTGCTATTGGTAGGGTATCTGTTTGTGGCGCAATGGCTGCGCATTACTACCTTCACGGTGGCGGGCCTGCTGTGGCTCAACCTGAGCCTGCTGTTGCCCCCGGGGCTGACCCAGGCGCCGCCCGCGGCCGCCACGCCCGCTCCCATCGCCCAGCGCGCGCAGGAAACGGCGCCGGCGCAAAACCTGCCCAATACGGTCAGCGGCCCGCCGACTAACGCCAATCTCGATGCCTACCTGCAGCAATTTTATCAGCGCGAGCAGGCCAGGCAAACGCCGTTCCCGCAGACGCTGCCCCCCGATGCCCAGCCGTTTGATTTACTGGTGATCAATATCTGTTCCCTGGCCTGGTCGGATCTGGATGCCGCCCAGCTGTCCGCGTCCCCGCTGTGGTCGCGATTTGACCTGCTGTTCACCGACTTCAACTCCGCCACCGCCTACAGCGGCCCGGCGTCGATCCGTCTGCTGCGCGCCAGCTGTGGTCAAACGTCCCATCACGATTTGTACCAGCCGGCCGCCCGGCAATGCTATTTGTTCGACAACCTGGCGAAACTGGGCTTTGGCGAACAGCTGGCGATGGATCATAGCGGCGTCTTCGGTAATTATATCGGCAACCTGCGCCAGGACGCTGATATGCAGGCGCCTATCATGTCGCAGGCGGGCCTGGGTCATGAACTGGCCTCCTTCGACGGCGAGCCCATTTTTGACGATGGGCAACTGATGTCCCGCTGGCTGGCAAACCAGTCCCGGGCGGCCACCGGGCGCAGCGCGACATTTTTTAACCTGATCGCGTTGCACGACGGCAATCGTTTTGTCGGCGCAGCCAAAGGCGCCGATTACCGTACACGCGCGCAAACCCTGCTTTCCCAGCTTAACGCCTTTATGGACCAGTTGGATAAATCCGGCCGCCGGGTGATGCTGATCGTGGTGCCGGAACACGGCGCCGGGCTTGTTGGCGATAAAATGCAGATCTCCGGCCTGCGCGATATTCCCAGCCCCGCCATTACCCATATTCCGGTCGGCGTAAAATTCTTCGGCACGCGCGCGCCGCATCCGGCCCAGGCACTGAACATCACCGCCCCCAGCAGCTATCTGGCCATTTCCGAACTGGTGGCCCGTTCGGTGGACGGCAAGGTTTTCACCACGTCCCTCCTGGACTGGCCGGCGTTAGGCGCCAATCTGCCCACCACCCCCAAGGTGGCGGAAAATGAAAACGCGGTGGTGATGGAATACCAGGGCAAAGTGTATATCCGCCTCAATGGCGGCGGCTGGGTGCCCTACCCGCAATAATGTATAATCCCCGGGCGATGGCCTCCGCCGCCCGGCGCGGGTAGACGGCGCCCCACATCGCCACCATGCCGGCTCAACGCACTGGCCGGCAGCCACCCGGGCTGACCGGCGGTGGGTTCATTTTCGCCAGGATGTCCGGATGGGCGACTAAATAGTTTTCCACGATATGTTCAATCTCCGCCTGTTGTTGCGGCGAAAAATCGCCGCTCGCCGGCCTCTGCGCCGGCGCGGGCACCGGCGACACCGCCCATAGCAGACCGGATGCCAGCAGGCAGGCTAAAAACAACAGTATATTAACGACGATATATTTCATTTTCTTGTCGACCTCTTACCGCTGCCGGACATATTCTCAATACGTTATAGACGCGCTGTCGAATATCGTTAACCAGGCAAATATCTATTGAGCTGGTTATTCGTCTTGCCTTACGCGTTCCTGATAAAGCCAATATAACCAAGCAACTATAAAACCTTTATAAAAATAAAGGGCCGGGCTATAAATTTTTTATATACATTTCTGGAATTAAACCATCTACAAAACCTGCCGCGGCATTTGCGCTATTTTTATAAAATTTTTACACCCGGCAGGAGTAATTTTACATTAACTTTTCAAACAAAAATTTACACTCGCAGTACCTGAGAATTTCCTCTGGAGGTGCACTGTGGGTATGGCTTTGATAACCGGTATCGTGCTGGTGTTTTTACTGTTGGGCTATTTGGTTTATGCCCTGATTAACGCGGAGGAATTCTGATGGCTTCCAGCGCGTTTTTGTTGATTTTCAGCTATATGGCCGTGCTGCTGATCCTGGCGCGCCCTTTGGGGCTAGGGCTGAGCAGATTCATTAACGATCGGCCCGCGCCCGGTTTCGCCGGCATCGAGCGCCGGTTATGGCGGTTGTGCGGCGTGTATAAACAGGACATGAACTGGCGCGGCTACCTGTTGGCCATTTTATTGTTCAATGTGCTCGGCATTATCCTATTGCTGGCGATGTTAATGCTCCAGGATCGCCTGCCGTTAAACCCGCAGCATTTGCCGGCCCTCTCATGGCATCTGGCGCTGAATACCGCCATCAGCTTCGTCACTAATACCAACTGGCAGTCCTACGCCGGCGAAAGCACCATGAGCTATTTTAGCCAGATGGTGGGTTTAACCGTGCAGAACTTCCTGTCGGCGGCCACCGGCATCGCCGTGGCGTTTGCGCTGATCAGGGGGTTTGCCAACCGGTCGGTGGCCACGCTCGGCAACGCCTGGCGCGATATGGCGCGCATCACGCTTTATATCCTGCTGCCGCTGGCGCTGCTGATCGCCCTGATCAGCATCAGCCAGGGCACCCTGCAAAATTTCAGTGATTATCTCAGCCTGACGACGCTTGAGGGCGCCAAGCAAACGTTGCCGATGGGGCCGGTAGCGTCGCAGGAAGCGATAAAAATGCTCGGCACCAACGGCGGCGGCTTCTTTAACGTTAACTCCGCCCATCCGTTTGAAAACCCGAATTACATCACTAATTTTATCCAGATGATTGCCATCTTCCTCATTCCGGCGGCGCTGTGCTTTGCCTTCGGCAATGTCGTGCGCGACCATCGCCAGGGCCATGCCTTGCTCTGGGCCATGTCGCTGATGTTTATCGCCGCGGTGGCGGTAGTGATGTGGGCGGAGCTGAACGGCAACCCGCACTTCCTGCAATTCGGGGCGGACAGCGCCATCAATATGGAAGGCAAGGAAAGCCGTTTCGGCATCCTTAATTCCAGCCTGTTCGCGGTGATCACCACATCGGCCTCCTGCGGGGCGGTTAACGCCATGCACGATTCCTTTACCGCGCTCGGCGGCATGATGCCGATGTGGCTGATGCAAATCGGCGAGGTGATATTCGGCGGCGTCGGCTCGGGCCTGTACGGCATGCTGCTGTTTGTGCTGCTGGCGGTGTTTATCGCCGGGTTGATGATCGGCCGTACTCCGGAATACCTGGGTAAAAAGATCGAAGTGTGGGAAATGAAAATGACCGCCATCGCCATCCTTATTACCCCCGCCCTGTCGCTGCTGGGCACCGCGCTGGCCATGATGACCGAAGCCGGGCGCGCCGGCATGTTCAATCCCGGCGCGCACGGCTTTAGCGAGGTGCTCTACGCCGTGTCCTCCGCCGCGAATAACAACGGCAGCGCCTTCGCCGGGCTGAGCGCCAACACCCCGTTCTGGAACCTGCTGCTGGCGGTCGCCATGCTGCTGGGCCGTTTCGCGGTGATTGTGCCGGTGATGGCGATTGCCGGCTCGCTGGCGATCAAGAAGGTGCAGCCGGTCGGCAGCGGCACGTTGCCCACCCACGGCCCGCTGTTTATTTCCCTGGTCATCGGCTCGGTGCTGTTGGTCGGCGCGCTTAACTTTATCCCCGCGCTGGCGCTTGGCCCGGTGGCGGAACATTTGCAACTGCTTGGTCATTAATCGCGGGAGTTTGAAGCCATGAGTCGTAATCAAAAAGCGCTGTTTGACGGAGCGCTGATGCGCGTCGCTCTTGCGGATGCGTTTAAAAAGCTGGATCCGCGCGTGCAGTTTCGCAATCCGGTGATGTTTGTCGTGTACCTGGGCAGTATCCTGACGCTGCTGCTGGCGGCAGGCATGGCGGCGGGACTGACCGCAGGGAATGTCGGTTTTACCGCCCATGTTTCGCTCTGGCTGTGGTTTACCGTGTTGTTCGCCAATTTTGCCGAGGCGCTGGCGGAAGGGCGCAGCAAGGCCCAGGCGGAAAGCCTGAAAGGCGTGAAAAAAACCAGCTGGGCGAAAAAGCTCGCCGAGCCGCGTTACGGCGCCGCCACCAGCAAAGTGGCCGCCGACGCGTTGCGCAAGGGTGATGTGGTGTTGGCCGAGGCCGGGGATATTATCCCCTGCGACGGCGAAGTGATTGAAGGGGGCGCGTCCGTGGATGAAAGCGCCATTACCGGTGAATCCGCGCCGGTGATCCGCGAGTCCGGCGGCGACTTCGCCTCGGTGACCGGCGGGACGCGCATTCTGTCCGACTGGCTGGTGATAACATGCAGCGCCAATCCCGGCGAAACTTTCCTGGATCGCATGATTGCCATGGTAGAGGGGGCCAAGCGGCGTAAAACCCCCAATGAAATCGCCCTGACCATCCTGCTGGTGGCGCTGACCATTGTGTTCCTGCTGGCGACGGCGACGCTGTATCCGTTCTCGGCCTGGGGCGGCGCGCCGGTGAGCATCACGGTGCTGGTGGCCCTGCTGGTCTGCCTGATCCCCACCACCATCGGCGGCCTGCTGTCGGCCATCGGCGTGGCCGGGATGAGTCGGATGCTGGCGGCCAACGTTATCGCCACCAGTGGGCGCGCGGTGGAGGCGGCCGGCGATATCGATGTCCTGCTGCTGGATAAAACCGGCACCATTACGCTTGGCAACCGTCAGGCCACCCGCTTTATGCCCGCCCCCGGCGTCAGCGAAGAAGCGCTGGCGGACGCGGCCCAGCTGGCGTCGCTTGCCGATGAAACGCCGGAAGGCCGCAGTATCGTGGTGCTCGCCAAGCAGAAATTTAATCTGCGCGAACGCAATTTACAGAGCCTTGACGCCACCTTTATCCCGTTCTCGGCCCAGACGCGCATGAGCGGCGTCAATATCCAGCAGCGCATGATCCGTAAAGGGGCGGTGGATTCCATTCGCCGCCATATCGAAAGCAACGGCGGCCGTTTTCCCGCCGGGGTCAGCAGCCTGGTGGAAGAGGTGGCGCGCAGCGGCGGCACGCCGCTGGTGGTGGCGGAAGATGCGCGCGTTCTGGGTGTTGTGGCCCTGAAGGACATTGTTAAGGGCGGCATAAAAGAACGTTTTGCCGAACTGCGCAAGATGGGCATCAAGACCGTGATGGTGACCGGCGATAATCCGCTGACCGCCGCCGCCATCGCGGCCGAGGCCGGGGTGGATGATTTCCTCTCCGAAGCGACGCCCGAGGCCAAGCTGGCCTTGATTCGCCAATACCAGGCCGAAGGACGGCTGGTGGCCATGACCGGCGACGGCACCAACGATGCGCCGGCGCTGGCGCAGGCGGATGTGGCGGTGGCGATGAATTCCGGTACCCAGGCGGCAAAAGAGGCGGGCAATATGGTCGACCTGGACTCCAACCCCACCAAGCTGCTGGAAGTGGTGCATATCGGCAAGCAAATGCTGATGACGCGCGGGTCGCTGACCACGTTCAGTATCGCCAACGACGTCGCCAAATATTTTGCCATCATCCCGGCCGCCTTTGCGGTGACCTATCCGCAATTAAATATGCTGAACGTAATGCATCTGCACTCGCCCGGCTCCGCCATTTTGTCGGCGGTGATATTTAACGCCCTGGTGATCGTCTTCCTGATCCCGCTGGCGCTGAATGGGGTAAGTTACCGTCCCATGGGCGCCGCCGCCCTGCTGCGCCGCAACCTGTGGATCTACGGCATGGGCGGGCTGCTGATACCCTTTGCCGGCATCAAGCTGATTGATTTGATTTTGACCGTTTTAGGTCTGGGCTAAGAGGAACCATCATGAGCCAATTACGACCCGCCTTGATTTTACTGGTGCTGCTGACACTTATCACCGGCGTTGTTTATCCTTTATTGACCACCCAGTTGGCGCAGTGGTGGTTTCCCGCGCAGGCCAATGGCTCATTGCTGGAGGCCGGCGGCGAAACGCGGGGTTCCGCGCTTATCGGGCAGAATTTTACCCGGCCCGAGTATTTCCAGGGCCGTCCGTCGGCCACCGGCGATACGCCCAATAACCCCCTGGCCTCGTCGGGCAGCAACCTGGCCGCGAGCAATCCGGCGCTGGACGAAGCGGTAAAACAACGCGTGGCGGCGCTGCGCGCGGCCAACCCGCAGGCCGGCGGCCCCATCCCGGTGGATCTGGTGACGGCATCGGGCAGCGGCCTGGATCCGCATATTTCGCCGCAGGCAGCCCTTTGGCAGGTGCCTCGGGTCGCGGCAGCGCGTAGACTGGCCCAGGAACAGGTGCGCCAATTGGTTGAACAACAGACGTCGCGGCCGTTGCTCGGTTTTCTCGGCGAACCGACGGTAAACGTACTGGAACTTAACGTAGCGCTGGATAAACTTCCCCAGTCTTAAGGACCGCCATGAGCGACGATGAACCCCAGCGTCCCGACCCGGACGCGTTATTGCTGCAGGCGGCCAATAAGCAACGCGGCAAACTGAAAATCTATTTCGGCGCCTGCGCCGGCGTGGGAAAAACCTGGTCGATGCTTACGGAAGCCCGTCGCCTGCGGGCGCAGGGGCTCGATGTGCTGGTGGGGGTGGTGGAAACGCACGGCCGCGCTGAAACCGAGGCCTTGCTGGACGGGCTGACCGTGCTGCCCCGGCGCCCCACCGGCCGGCACCGGCATCAGGAGTTTGATCTGGACGCCGCGCTGGCCCGGCGTCCGGCGGTGATCCTGATGGACGAGCTGGCGCATACCAACGCGCGCGGCTCGCGCCATCCCAAGCGCTGGCAGGATGTCGACGAGCTGCTGGATGCCGGCATCGACGTGCTGACCACCATCAATGTCCAGCATCTGGAAAGCCTGAACGACGTGGTGAGCGGCGTCACTGGCATCCGGGTACGGGAAACCGTGCCGGACCCGTTTTTCGATTCGGCGGATGAAGTGGTGCTGGTGGATCTGCCCCCCGACGATCTGCGCCAGCGATTAAAAGAGGGCAAGGTGTATATCGGCGAACGCGCCGAACGGGCCATAGAAAATTTTTTCCGCAAAGGCAACCTGTTCGCCCTGCGCGAACTGGCCTTGCGCCGCACCGCCGATCGGGTGGACGACCAGATGCGGGTCTGGCGCGACGCCAGCGGCGGCGAGGACAAGGTGTGGCATACGCGCGACGCCATCTTGCTGTGCATCGGCAATAACACCGGCAGCGAAAAGCTGGTGCGCACGGCGGCCAGGCTGGCGGCCAAGCTCGGCAGCGTCTGGCATGCCGTCTACGTGGAAACCCCCTCGCTGCACCGCCTGGCCGAGTCGCGCCGGCGCGGCATCCTGCGCACCCTGCAGCTGGCCCAGGAATTGGGCGCGGAAACGGCCACCCTATCCGATCCCAGCGAGGTCAACGCGGTGCTGCGCTACGCCCGCGAGCACAACCTGGGAAAAATCATCACCGGCCGCCGCCCGGCCAAACCCTGGCGCAGGGACAGCTTTGCCGACCGGCTGGGCCGCCTTGGGCCCGACCTGGACCTGATCATCGTGGCGCTGGATGAACCGCCGGCCGATCCTCCCGGCAGGCTGGCGGACAGCCGATCTTTTACCGATAAATGGCGGGTGCAGCTGCGCGGCTGCCTGGCGGCGGCGGCGCTCTGCGCCCTGATTACCGTCGGCGGCCACTGGCTGCTGCCCGGCGTGGATCCCACCAATATGGTGATGATCTATCTGCTCGGCGTGGTGATCGTGGCCCTGCGCTACGGCCGCTGGCCGTCGGTAGTGGCGACCGTGCTGAACATCGTTATTTTCGACATGGTGTTTATCGCGCCTACCGGCACCATGGCGGTATCGGATGTGCAATACCTGTTCACCTTCGGCGTGATGCTGACCGTCGGCATCATTATCGGCAACCTGACGTCGGGGGTACGTTACCAGGCGCGCGTGGCGCGTTATCGGGAACAGCGCGTGCGCCATCTTTATGAAATTTCCAAGGCGCTGAGCGGCGCGCGCGGCATGGACGAGATTGCCCAAACCTGCCAGCGCGTCATCGACAGTACGCTACAGGCGCGCAGCGAGCTGCTGCTGGCGCAGGAAAATGGCGAGCTGAAGGCCATTGGCGCCGCCGGCAACCTGACGACCCTGCCAGACGCCGCCATTTCCCGCTGGAGTTTTGATAAAGGGCAGCCGGCCGGCGCCGGCACCGATACCCTGCCAGGCGTGCCCTATCAGATACTACCGCTGAAAACCACCGGCAAAACACTCGGGCTGCTGGTGATTGAACCCGCCAACCTGCGCCATCTGCTGATCCCCGAACAGCAGCGTATGCTGGAAACTTTTACGGTACTTATCGCCGGCGCGCTGGAACGCATGGCGCTGACCCGCAGCGAAGAACACGCGCGCCTGGCCGCCGAGCGCGAGGAGCTGCGCAATGCCCTGTTGTCGGCCCTATCCCACGATCTGCGCACCCCGCTGACGGTGCTGTTCGGCCAGTCGGAAATTTTGACCCTTGACCTGGCGGCGGAAGGATCGAAATACGCGCCGCAGGCCAGCCAGATCCGGCAACAAACCCTGAGCACCATCCGGCTGGTCAACAATATGCTGGATATGGCGCGCATCCAGTCTGGCGGACTTAACCTGCGCGCCGAATGGGTGGCGCTGGAGGAGGTGATCGGCAGCACGCTGAAAATCATGAAACCGCTGCTGGCCCAGCGTCAGGTCAGGCTGGAGTTGCCCGACCATCTGGTATTGATCAAAGCCGACGGCACGCTCTTGGAGCGGGTGTTCACCAACCTGCTGGAGAATGCGTTAAAGTATGCCGGCGATAACGCGCAACTGGGCATCCGGGCCTATGAACAACGTCATCGGCTGGAAATCGAGGTGTGGGACAACGGGCCGGGCATCCCGGTGGGGCAGGAACAAAAGATTTTTGAAAAATTCGCCCGCGGCAATAAGGAATCGGCCGTGCCCGGCGTTGGACTGGGGCTGGCCATCTGCAAGGCGATTATAGAAATGCATGAAGGGCAGATTCGCGCCGGCAACCGGTCGGAAGGCGGCGCCTGTTTTTACATCTCCCTGCCGGTAGCCCAGGCCCCTTCGCTACCCGAAGATGCGGAAGAGACACAGTAAAACACCTTTTCATAGGACGGAGTCGTTTATGCGTAAAATTATTATCGATACCGATATTGGCGTGGATGACGCTTTTGCGCTTGCCTACGCCGCCCGCCATATGGAAATCCTGGGTGTCTGCGCAGTATTTGGCAATGTTACCCGGGATCAGGCGGTTAAAAATGCCCGGCTATTCTGCGCCAAAATGGCGATCCGCGCCGACATTTATCGCGGCTGTTCGCGTCCGCTGGCTCTTGACCCCACGCCTGTTAGCGGCAAGATACACGGCAAAGACGGATTGGGTGACGCGTTTGACAATCCCTATGACGCCTCGGCGCAAGATGGCATCCGCTTTATTATCGACAGCGTAAAGGCCAATCCCGGCGAAATTACCCTGGTGGCCATCGGGCCGCTGACCAATATCGCCACCGCCATCAACCTGGCGCCGGAGATTGTTCCCCTGGTGAGGGAAGTGGTTATCATGGGCGGCGCCTTCGGCACCCACGGCCATGCCGGCAACGTGACGCCCCACTGCGAATTTAATATCTGGAAAGATCCCCACGCTGCGGATCAGGTTCTCTCCTCCGCCCTGCCGGTGGTGATGCTGCCGCTGGACGTTACCCATGAAGTATTAATTACCGGAGAGGAAATTCGCGCAACCGGGCAGCCGGTATTGACCGCCATTTCCCGCGGCTACCTGGACTACAGCTTGCAAAGCGAGGGGTTCGAGGGCATGGCGCTGCATGATACCCTGACCCTATCCTATTTGATCAATCCCGACTGGTTCAGGGTGTCGACCTCGCCGGTAAGGGTAGTGACCGAAGGCCTGTCGCGCGGCCAGACCTTGCGCCGTACCACCGCGCTCGCCACGCGCTTTGATCCTTTTGCCGGCTGCGGATTGCAAAAAATCTGCCTGGGCGTGGAGGCCGCGCCGCTAAAAGCGCATTTCCTGCAATCCTTGACCTTAATATAGCGGCTATTGTCGTGGCTTATCCATTGAGCGTTGGAATCTCAATACGATCGCGCCATTCACCCGGGATCCCCTGGTTATGCATCAGATATTCCCAGGCGTCTTCAATCTCGTTCGGAATATCCACATGGCAGATATAATCTTTCCCTTTCGGGCCATAGCCTTGTTTATCATCCCGCAGACGGGGAATTTCGCCCAGTAACAAGGATATAAACCGGTTTACCGGCCAGAGGCCATCGCTATCATGGGTAAAGCCGGTCCCGTTTATGTCACTCACCAGTTGCGGGACACAGGTCGGCCAGTTAATAAAATGCGGACTTTGGGCAGAATCAACCCAGCAGCGGCGAAAGGTGGCGTCGGTCCGGCGCTGCAGCAAGGGATCCTGAATAAGAATAATATCTTGCGGCGTACATCCCCGTTCTTCCAGCAGGGCGCGCGTAAAGCCGGCATTTTCGCCGGAATTGCGCGACGCGGTTTCCATAACGACCTGTTTTCCAGGTAATTCCCAGAATCGGCAGGCAATCTCATGCAATATGGCGGCTTCAGGCCGGGCGGCGGTTTCAATGGCCTGATAACGGGGATGTTGGGCCACCGCCGCGATGAGAAACGAGGTGGAATGGCCGATGCCGCCGGAGATAACCAGGGGAATATGGCGGGCCCGCGCCAGTGCGCACGCGCCGTCAATGGTGGCTAATACTGCATTTCCCGCCAGGATGATGGCATCGGCGCTTAAATGGTCCTGCCGGGCGGAAAAATCGTCAACCGCCAGCCAGGACGCTATCAAGTTGAGCTTGGAGACAATATCGGCTGGAAGCGGCGGCAGCCCGGACGCGTGACACATGTCGGTATGCATATTTTATGTTTCTCCTTTGGATTCCACTATAGCAGGGAAAATATGACAGCCAATAAAATACGGCAGATCATGGCGACCTGCCGCTGTTATTTTGCTGTATTGCCCGCCGCCCTGCGGTTGGAAACGCGTAGGGGGCTCACCGCGCCCTAAGGCACTCGGCTTTTGGCGAAAGCGACCAAAGTCTTAAGCGTCGCTCAGTGAACGGCGCTTAAGCGAAAGCCTCACGAGCGGCTTGGGAACATCAGATAATTACCGGCTTGCGTACCCTGCTTTTCCAGGTACTTACCGTACATCACCTGCGGCAATTCCCAACGGGCAAGCGCGGCGGCGATGTCATCCGGAGAGGCGGCAAGCTCGTCGGCGAGCGCCAGGGCATTGGCCGCCGCTTTGGCCGTGCTCGCCGCGGTATGTGGCCGCGGGATCGAGGCTGCATCGCCCAATATCGCCACACGACCTGAAACCATTTCATCCGCGGCAAGATCGCGGATCGCCTGGGCGAAGGGATGCTCCGTGGCCGCCACAATCGCGCTGAAAGGCGGCGGCAGCAGTGAACGGGCATCGTCACGCAAATGGGCACGCCATCGATCCGCCAGCATCCCCTCGGGAATGGAATAATGGCGTTCAAGGCCGGCACGATCGGTCATTATTTGTGCAAGCTGCCCGCCATCGGCCACCCGGTACCAGACCCAGTTATAAAGTCGATGGCCGGGCCTGACATCATTGTCTTCGCCAGGCATCAGGTAGCCGAGAATATGCGACCCGCTGTTGTTGGCGAACCCGAAATCGCCGTGCAGAGCCTCGCGCGCGGCAGCGGGCATGGCATCCTCCGGTACCAGTCCGCGCCAGGCGAGGTAGCCGGCATAGCGCGGCTGTACCTGCGGCCAAAAGAGCGAACGCACGGTCGAGCCGCCGCCATCCGCCCCGATCAGCAGGTCGCCGCTTTCACGGCTTCCGTCTTCAAATAACGCCGTAACGGTAGCGGTTGAAAAATCCTGTTCGATCCGCGCCAGGCGCTTGCCTCGATGATAGTGCGACTCACCGAACGCCGTTTTGAGGGTCGTGTAGATAAGTGACCATGAAGTCTGGGTCTGGGGTGCTAAATGCCGGGATTGGATCGCGCCATCCGGCAGGAAGACCGTACGATAGGCTGAACGGACGCCGAGCCTGTCATTGTCCAGGGTAATGCCACCGCGCCGGAATACCTCTTTCACCTCAGGCTGGAGAACGATGCCGCCGCCACGGCTGTCGAGATCGTGAGGCGAACGTTCGAAAATATCCACGTTCCAGCCGATGGCGCGTAGCATGGTGCCGGCAAAAAGCCCCCCGAGCGAACCGCCTATAATCAGCGCCCTGCGTTTTATCTGGTGCGTAGTGATGGTGTGCATAGCGTGCCTCCTGGTTGATGGCAATCACTATGCACCCATTAATTTATGACAACAATTATCTCATTTTAACTATCATCTTTGCGCATTACGCAAAGATAAACGCTACCGTCATCGGGTGTTCACAGCCAGTCGCACGCCTTATCCCAATAGGGTGGGGAACCAAAATGGACGGCGAGGAAATCAATGAAACTGGCAATCTTACTGGACCCGCGCCGGTTAGCCAGATAAACGGCCCAGACCGCGCCTTCTTCCGCGGCCGGAGAGGGGGTCCATTCCCGTAGTACGGGGACGAGCCGGCCGGCGGCGATATCCCCTCCCACCAGCCAGGTCGGCATCAACAACAGGCCGGCGCCGCCAATGGCGGCTTCGCGCAGCATTTCCGAGTTGTTGGCGCGCAGGCTTCCGGAAACGGCGACCTTCTCCTGTTTGCCGCCCCGGCTCAATGTCCACCGGTTACCGGTTGCCTGGTAGTCGAACAACAGGCAGTTGTGCGCGGTCAAATCGCCGGGCTCCCGCGGCGCGCCATGCTCACCGAGATAATCAGGGCTGGCGCAGATAACGCGATGATGGGGCGCCAGCTTGCGTGCAATCAGCGTCGATGGACCGGGCACGCCCAGCCTGAGGGCGATATCAAGCCGGTCCTCGACCAGATTGGCCATGGCGTCGCTCAAATGGAGTTCGAGATGGATTTGGGGAAAGAGTTGCAGGAAAGCGGGGAGAGCCGGCGCAACGTGGAGCCGCCCGAAGGCAACGGGCATCGTCACCTTGAGCAGGCCGCTAGGCGGCCCGGACAGCTCGCCGGCCGATCGGTCAGCGTTCACCAGATCTTCAAGTATACGGCGGCCATCCTCGTAATATTGTCGTCCAGCCTCGGTCAGCGTCACGCTACGAGTCGAACGGTTCATCAGCAGCGTGCCAAGGCTTTCTTCCAACCCATTTACCTGCCGCGTCAGCGAGGATGCCGCCACCCCCAGCCGTCTTGCCGCCGGTGCGAACCCCCCGTGTTCAACCACCGCCACGAAGGCGCCGATCGCCGCGAATTTGTCCATACGTCACCTTTGCATTTTATGCAATGAACTTTTCGATATTGCACTGATTATCATCATAAGGGTAATGAGTGACAATAATTTTACTTCATTACGGGAGATCCATCATGTCCATTCCTGTCACTGTTACGTCTGACTTTATCTGCCCCTGGTGCCTGATCGGCCACCGCCGTCTGGCCAGGGCAATTCGTACGCTTCCCGCGGGCGTTTGCGTCGAAGTTAGCTGGCGACCGTTTGAGCTCAACCCGGACATGCCGGCCGAAGGCATGGACCGTAAAGTCTATCGCGCGCTTAAGTTTGGCAGTTGGGAGCGCAGCCGCCAGCTCGACGCCCAGACCGTCACCGCCGCGCACGGCGATGATGTCGCATTTGATTATGATGCAATAGAAAGGACCGCCAACACCTTCCAGGCCCACCGACTGATGCGATTTGCACAGCGCCACGGCGTTGCCGATGCGCTCGGCAACGCCTTGCTCTCAGCTTATTTCGAGCAGGGCCGCGACATCGGCAACCGGGCTACACTCGCGGAGATCGCCGTTGAACGGGGACTCGCTCGGGATGCCGTCGCCACCTTCCTCGCCGGTGAAGAAGAAAGCGACGCTGTCAGAGCCATTGAACGGGCCTTGCACGATGCCGGCATTCGCGGCGTTCCCAGCGTCGACATCGATGGCGAGGTGATTTCGGGGGCGCAACCGGCCGAAGTATTTACCGAGGTGCTTCTCCGGGCCGCTGAGCGGGCAGGAGCGTGTTGTGCGGCCGACGGGTCCAACGCGCCGACGGCGCAGATGCCACCACCTGACGCCACCTGAACTCCATAAAAAAAAACGGCAGGTCATGATGACCTGCCGCTCTTCTTTTTCTGGTGCTCCCCGCTACCGCATGGGCAACACCATCGGGAATGTGGTCGGCGAGAGAGGATTCGAACCTCCGACCCACTGGTCCCAAACCAGTTGCGCTACCAAGCTGCGCTACTCGCCGTACTGCAACATCTTAAAAAGGGTACTTAAAGGTTGTGGTGCGAAGAGAGGGACTTGAACCCTCACGTCCGTTAAGACACTAACACCTGAAGCTAGCGCGTCTACCAATTCCGCCACCTTCGCATGGCCACTAATGTTGGGGTGACTGATGGGGCTCGAACCCACGACAACTGGAATCACAATCCAGGGCTCTACCAACTGAGCTACAATCACCATTACTGATACTGCTTACCGCAACGTGAAGATACTGCTGACACGGCACTTGCGCACTAAATATGGTGCGCCCGACAGGATTCGAACCTGAGACCTCTGCCTCCGGAGGGCAGCGCTCTATCCAGCTGAGCTACGGGCGCTTAGCGCCGTTGCGGGTGGGGATAGTACGGAATCGCGGCCTGACTGTCTAGTGCTTTTTACTACTTTTGCCGGGTTTAATGACCCTTTGCTCATTTCCTGCCCGCTTAGGTCGTTTTCCCCGCCGTCAAAACGCCATGAGCCCTTCTTTTCGGGTACTTACCCCCCGGCGGGGGGCCGCGCGCCTACAAACGTCCGCTGATATAATAGCCGATAAAGCGTAACAGTTTCAGTTGGCGCCGGAAACGGCTGGGCTGGCTGAACAGGCGGTATAGCCACTCCAGGCCCATGCGTTGCCAGAGGAGGGGCGCGCGCTTTACATGGCCGGTAAAAACATCGTAGGTGCCGCCCACGCCCATATAGAGCGCGCCGGGATAGCTGGCGCGGCAATCGCGCATCAACTTTTCCTGCCTGGGAGAGCCCATCGCCACGGTAACTATAGCGGCGCCGCTGGCCCGGACCCGGGCGAACAGCGATTCCTGCCCGGCCGGGGCAAAAAAGCCGTCCTGCATCCCGACGATGTTAACGTTCCATTTCGCGCGCAGGCGCTCGGCCGTCTGCCCGAGCACATCCGGCCGGCCGCCGATAAGAAAAACCGCCGTGCCCTCCTTGCCCGCCCGCGCCATAATACCCTCCCACAGATCGGCGCCCGCGATGCGCGCCACCTCGGCGGCGGGATATTTGCGGCGAATCGACCGCACGATGCTGATGCCGTCTGCGTACTTGTATTGCGCCTCCGCCAGCAGTTGGGCAAGCGCGGCATCCCGCTCCGAGGTCAGCACCTTTTCCGCGTTGACGGCCACCAGGGTGCCGGTCTTGACCCGTCCGCCGGCAAACAGGTAATCGACGCACTGCCGCTGATCGCGAAAACCCCAGATAACCAAACCGCGAATACGGTATAGGGCGATTCCGTCCTGAATTTCCATTTATTATCCTTACAAAGGCTGACGCGCTTACGATGATGCCTCTGTCGCCCCACGCGCGCGCCTGGGACGGATCAGCCCCGCGCGGTTAAGCAGCCAAAAGAGTAATTTTGCCAGCAGCAGGCACATGCCGAATACCAGGGCGAAAAACACCACGCGCGACGTAAAGGCATCCAATCCCTCGCGGGCCAGTACTATCATATTAAACACGGCGCCAAAACAAAATGCCTGCAGCACCGCCGAACGATAACGGTCCGACGCCGCCTTGCCCCGTTCATACAGGGTATCGAATCCTTTCAGGATAAGCCCCACCAGGATGGCGCCTAAGGGAATAAACACCACGCCGCCCATGACCAGCAGCGAACCGATAAGCGTGGGCGAAATCGCCAGGCCGGAATGATTGTCCAAAACCTCCCAGGTAAAATAATTGGCGGTATTGAGCACCAGGCTGGGGCGGTCCGGCCATAACCAGCCAGGGATAAAGACATAAAAGTCGCGAATCACAGGCGCCAGGCCCTGGAAGGCTATCTTAGGGTAGTTTTGCAGTAACAGCGCCAGATTTTCCCAGGGGGAGAAGGTGTCGCGCGTCAGATACAAAAACGTATAAAACCCCTCGTCGCCGCTGACGTTCAGGCCGTAGCGCTTTAACGCCAGCCAGAACATGGCGGCCACGGCCACCAGACCGGACGCGCCCAGCATCCACAGGCTTATCCAGTTGCGCTGGATGCCGATAAACAAAAACAAGGCGAAGGCGATAATGATATTGGCCCGGGTCCCGCCGACCACCATATAGGTGAAAATACCGAAGGCCACGGTGCTGCATAAAAATAATAGCCAATTGCGCCGGGTGGGGTTAAGGAAATAAATAATTAACATTGCCGGGATAAAAAAATAGAAAAAGCGCTTCAGCGCCACCCCGGTAACATCGCGGGAAAATATCTGGCTGTAGGACTGCAGGCGGAATAATAAAAACCCGTTATGCATAAAGAATATCGCCACCGTGCCGACGGCGGTCAGCGCCAGCAGGATCCAGGTCAAATGCGTTTCCACCCGGTTCAGGGACAATACCGGCCCGGCGGCGGACCGGGAAGAAGAAAACCAGCGGGTTTTATAACTGACATAATAAATCCCGTAAAAAGCGGTGGCGGCCAGCAGCGCTTCCAGCAGGTTTTCCACCGGCGCCACCTGGACATTAAAGCGAAACGCGAGAATGCAGGTCAGCGGAAAACCCAGATAGAAGGTCAATAAATAAAGCAGTGAAAAAAAGACGTTGAAATTAAAGCGTATCCGGCGAAATTCCCGATAGGTCAGGGTCAGCACCAGCAGCACCGAGAGCACATAGACCACCAGCAATCCGCCGAACTGGCCAAGGGTCATGAGCTTGTCCCCGCGGCGGCGGCCAGCGCCCGGCGCCATCCCTGCAGATAATTGGGATAAAAAAAGGCGATACGGCTTTTATCCACGCCGGCCAGTTGCCGTTGCGCCGCGCGCACCACCGATCGGTCGAGCCTGTCGCCGTGAAAAAGCACCGGCACCTGTTCCGCGGCCAAATCCTGCCAAAACGGGTTGCGCCGACTCAGGACAAACGGCACGCCGAACTGGATCAGCAGGCAGAGCGTGCCGATGCCCTGCTGGCGGTTAAACAGGAAATACCCCACATCGCACTGGCGCAACAGCGTCAGGTAAGCGTCAAACGCCACCGGGCGCGTCAGCAGCTCCAGCCGGTCCGCCGGAAACAGTTTCTCCCCTTGCGCCCGCACCCGGGCGATATAGGCCTCGTTATTGGCCGGATACCCCAGCGGCACAATCACCCGCACGTCGGCGCCGAACTGGCGGTGAATCGCTTCCAGCGCCTCCAGGTGGCGATTGGCGGCATCGCCGGAGTTTCCCACCAGCACAGTGAGGGTTTTACCCACCGGCGGCGGCCGGTCAAAACCCAGCGCCGGGTCCATGCGGGTGGGAAAATACAGCGGCGCCGCCGGCACCTGGGGATAGCGCGGGCGATAGACCGACAAATCGCCGACAGTGGCGAACACATGGCCGACCCGCCCCTGGGCGCGGCGGCGCAACAAATAAAACAAACGGTGTTTTACGCTCTGGGATTCTTCATAGAGATCGGCGCCCCAGATATGCCAGCTGACCCGGGCGGCGGGCAAGGTCCCCAGCAGCAGGGCCAGCCAGAGCCGCGGGTTGAACTGCCCGTGCAGGAAGAAACGCCTCGCCGGTTCGGCGGCGGCTAAACGCACCACCGCCCGCGCCAGCGCCCGTTTATCCGCGTAGGTAGCGATAATAAGCCGCGTAAAGGGCGCGAACGGTGCGCTGTCGGCGGCGGCCACCATAAAATGATGGGGTTGTCCCTCGGGGAGATCGCCCGCCAGCCGATCGTTGAAAAAACGCAGCACCGTCAGGTTATGATGCGGGATATCCGCGCCAAGCACATGGGTTAATGGGATCATTTTTCCCTGCAATAAAGAAGAAATACGCCGCTACAAAGTAAAAAATACACTATATAGGTTGCCATATAAGCCTGCGTCGCGCCAAGCGCGCCATGCAGGGGAATCAGCCAGTGCGAAAAACCGGTCAACAACGCGAACTGGCTGATTTCCGTCAGCAGGTAAAAACGCAGCGAGGCCCGGGCTATGACCAGATAACCGAATACGTAAGCGCCCACTTTCAATACGTCGCCTACCAGCTGCCAGGCGAACAGGTCGCGCATCGCCTCGAACTCGGCGGAAAACAGCAGGCGGATAGCCACATCCCTTAACAGCCACAAGACCAGGCTAACCACCGCCACCGCGGGCATCACAAACAGCAGCGACCGCCCGATTTCCCGGGCGACGGCGCGCTTATCGCTTAAACGCGACAGGGTCGGCAGCAGGTAAACGGTAAACGAGGCGGTAATAAACTGCAGATAAGCGTCGGAGATACTGCTGACCCCCTGCCAGATACCCACCTCTTCCCAGCTATAGCGCTGGGCCAGGAGATTACGCATCAGAATATAGGCCAGCGGCAGGGTGAACGATGTCATCAGCGCCATCAGGGTAAATTTGCCCAATTGGCCGGCAAGCTGCCTATCCCATGACGGACGCAAATCGCCCGGGCTAATCCACCGCCGCCGGGCCACCACCAGGGCCGCGGGCAGCAGCGTCACGGCCGGCACCAGCGCCAGTCCGGCCAGCGCCCCGGGGTAACCGCCCAGCCTATAGCAGAGGAAAAAAGCGCCCGCGCCCAGCACGCTGCCGCAGCTGACGGCCAGGGCGTTGCCGGCGGCGTCGCGAAAACCTTTCAGAATAGCCAGCATCAGGTTGGCATAGGCGATACCCAACTGGATAAAGGCCACCGCACGCACCACGCCGGCATAGTCGCCATGGCCGAACAGCCCGCGGCTGATGGATTCGGCGGCCGTTAAAAAAATCACCGCCAGCAGCGTGGAAAACCCCAGCACCATGGCCGACCCGGTGCCCAGCACGGCGCGCAATTGTTGCGGCTGGTGCTGGTACTGCGCCACATATTTGGTGATGCCGTTAAAAATACCCGCGCCGGACAGCACGCCGAGCACGGTCACCAGTTGCCGGAAGTTGCCCGCCTGGCCGACGCCGGACGGCCCGAAAGACACCGCCAGCAGTTTGACCACCAGCAGGCCGACGCCAATCTTGACAAGCGTCGAACCGGCAGTCCATAACGAGGCGCGGGCCAGCGACATATCAGGCGAAATACCGGTTAATCGCGCCGATGACCTGGGATTGATGCTCGTCGGTTAAGTTGTAGAACAACGGCAGCCGCACCAGGCGCTGGCTCTCCAGGGTGGTATAACGATCCTCGCCGCTGAAACGGCCGAATCGCAGCCCGGCCGGGCTGTCATGCAGCGGAATATAATGAAATACCGTCAGGATATCCGCCGTTTTCATATGCGCGATAAACGCCGAGCGATCGGCGATATCCCGCAGCTTTATATAAAACATATGGGCATTTTGCCGGCAGCCTTCCGGCACCGTCGGCAGTTCGATACGCCCCCGTTCCGCCAGCGGGAGCAGCGCGTCGCGATAGCGGTTCCACAGTTCCAGGCGGCGGCGGTTAATGATATCGGCGGCATCCAGTTGCCCCCAGAGATAGGCGGCCTGCAAATCGGCCATCAGGTAGCTGGAGCCGATATCGCGCCAGGTGTATTTATCCGCCTGGCCGCGAAAGAACTGGCTGCGATTGGTGCCTTTTTCACGCACGATCTCGGCCCGGTCAACCAGGGTGGCGTCGTTGATGAGCGTGGCGCCGCCCTCGCCGCCGGCGGTGTAGTTTTTGGTTTCATGGAAACTGAAACAGCCGATATGTCCCAGGGTACCGAGCGGTTTCCCGCGATAGGCGGACATCACGCCCTGGGCGGCATCCTCGATGACCGCCAGGCGGTATTTCGCCGCCAGCGCCATGATGGCGTCCATTTCGCAGGCGATGCCGGCATAATGCACCGGCACGATAGCGCGGGTTTTCGCGGTGATGGCCGCCTCGATAAGCGTTTCATCGATGTTCATGGTGTCGGGTCGGATATCGACGAACACAATGGTCGCGCCGCGCAGGACAAACGCGTTGGCGGTGGAGACAAAGGTATAGCTGGGCATGATCACTTCATCGCCCGGCCGGATATTCAACAATATGGCCGCCATCTCAAGCGACGCGGTGCAGGAAGGCGTCAGGAGTGCCTTGGGGCTGCCAAAACGCTGCTCCAGCCACCGCTGGCAACGCTTGGTAAAATCGCCGTCGCCACACAGCTTGCCGCTGCCCATCGCCGTGCGGATAAAGTCGATTTCAGTGCCCACCACCGGTGGGGAATTAAACGGGATCATGTTGTCACCTGTATAACCAGTAGGCGGTGCTGTCAACGTTGGCACCGCATGCGATGTAGAGTCGTAGCGCGGCGATATTGCCGGCCTGGGTGGCGACACGCAGGCGCGATATCCCCTGCAGGCGGCACCATGCCAGCGCGCCGGCGCATAGGATGCGCCCGATGCCCCGGCCGGTAAGCGCCGGGTCCACCGCCAGCAGGCCGATACGCGCCTCATCCGTGCCGAGTCGCCGGAGCGTCACCATGCCTTCGACGGCCCCGGGCCGGCCCTTGACCAGGCAGAGATCGTCAAAAGCGCCCAGGATGGCATTTTGTGCCCAAACGGCATAGAAACGACGGCAGTCCGCGCCGCGGTACCAGGGTTCGCGAAACCGGCTTAGCCTGAACGCCGCCGACGCCAGCAGGCCGACGGCCGCCATGTCGTCGCGGCCGGCCATGCGCAGCGCGCCGCTGCGCCCGCTTTGGGCGCGGTTTCGCGCCGCGCCGGTGGTCGCGCCGTTAATGACATCCTGGGCATCACCGCCGCCGTCCCGTTTCGGCACCCGCAGGCAGCAATCAATTTCGCCTTCTACCAGCCGGAAGCCCAGCACAGCCAGCGCATCCGCCAGCGCCAGGCTGTCGGCCGCCACCTTGGCCTGTACCACCTGGAACGCATCCAGGGCGGAAAGGGTCAGCGGCGCGGCGGCGGGATCAAAATTGAGTTTGCCGCTGGTTAAGGTGAAAAAATCACTTTCCCACTCCAGCGGTTCGATAGTGGCATGCACGGACATAGGGTCCACCCGATGGCTAGCGGCCGAAGCCGGGGTTGCAGCTTAGCGCCAGACACCTTTGGTATCGATAATCCAGCGTTGCGTAATATCGGCCGGGGGGCGCGCCCTGAATTGACGGTGATCCACCAGCATTACCAGTATATCCGCGCTATCCAGCGCGCTGTCCAGCCCCGCCAGGGTGGCGAGACCCGCGAGCGACGCGGGCAGTTGCGTCACGTTCGGCTCCACCGCCAGGGTCTTGCCCACATGCCATTGGGCTATCAGCCGGGTAATGGCGACCGCGGGGCTTTCGCGCAGATCGTCGATATCCGGCTTAAACGCCAGGCCGAAGCAGGCGATGGTCAGCTCATGGGCGCGTTTGCCGCTGTGCGCCAGGCAATCAGCCACCGCCGCCTTGACCCGGTCCACCACCCAGAGCGGCTTGCCGTCGTTGACCAGGCGGGCGGTATGGATAAGGCGGGCCTGGCCTGGATTCTGCGCGACGATAAACCAGGGGTCGACCGCGATGCAATGCCCGCCGACGCCGGGACCCGGCTGCAGGATATTGACCCGCGGATGGCGGTTGGCCAGACGGATCAGTTCCCAGACATTAATATCCTGATCGGCGCAAATCAGCGACAGCTCATTGGCGAAGGCGATATTGACATCCCGAAAGCTGTTTTCGGTCAGCTTGCACATCTCGGCGGTACGGGAGTTAGTGACCACACACTCACCTTGCAGAAAAATCCGGTAGAGCTCGCTGGCGCGCGCCGAACAGCGCGCGGTCATGCCGCCGATCACCCGATCGTTTTTGATCAGCTCGGCCATGATTTTGCCGGGCAGCACGCGCTCGGGGCAGTAGGCGATATTGATATCCGCCTCCTCGCCCGCCGTCTGCGGAAAACGCAGGTCGGGGCGCGCCTCGGCCAGCCATCGCGCCATCTGCTCGGTGGTGCCCACCGGCGAGGTGGACTCCAGGATAACCAGATCCCCGGCTTTAAGGACCGGAGCCAGCGAAAGCGCCGCCGCGCGCACATAGTTAAGGTCGGGTTCATGCCCGTCCATAAACGGTGTCGGCACCGCAATCAGAAACGCGTCGGCCGCCACCGGCCGGGTTACCGCCGTAAGATGTCCCTCTTCGACGGCGCGTTGCACCACGTCGGCCAGGTCCGGCTCGACAATGTGAATTTTGCCGCGGTTAATGGTCTCCACCGCACGCTGGTTCACGTCCACACCCACCACTTTTTTGCCGCGCGAAGCAAAGGCGGCGGCGGTGGGCAGGCCAATATAGCCCAGGCCGATAACGGAGATCTGGTCAAAACTCATACTGTCACCTGATTATTCTTTAACGCGTCGATAATTCGCTGGCAGGCCTGCCCATCCCCATAGGGATTATGCGCCCGGCTCATGGCCAGATATTCATCGGCGTCGGTCAATAAACGGGAGACCGCCGCCTGGATGGTTTTGGGATCGGTACCCACCAATCTCACGGTGCCCGCCGCCACCGCTTCCGGGCGCTCGGTGGCGTCGCGCATCACCAGCACCGGTTTACCGAGGGACGGCGCCTCCTCCTGGATGCCGCCGGAATCCGTCAGGATCATATAGGCCCGGTCCATCAGGTAAACAAACGGCAGGTAGTCCTGCGGATCGATAAGTTTAATATTGGGGATACCGCTTAAAATGCGGTTAACCGGCTCGCCGACATTGGGATTGAGATGGACCGGGTAGACCACCTGCACCTCGGGATGATGGCGGGCAATATGCGCCAGCGCGCTGCAAATGCGCTCGAAGCCGTCGCCGAAGCTTTCGCGCCGGTGGCCGGTGACCAGGATCATCTTTTTCTGCGGGTCGAGAAAATCGTAGCGCGTCTCAAGCCCGGCGCGCAACCCGGCGTCATTTAAAATGCTATCGCGAACCCAAAACAGCGCATCGATAACCGTATTGCCGGTAACGAATATCCGTTCCCCCGCCAGCCCTTCGCGCAGCAGGTTTTGCCGCGCGTTCTCGGTGGGCGAAAAGTGATACATCGCCAGATGGCCGGTTAATTTACGGTTGGCTTCCTCCGGCCAGGGCGAATAAAGATTGCCGGTGCGCAATCCGGCCTCCACGTGGCCGACCGGGATTTGCTGGTAAAATGCCGCCAGGCTGGCGGCCAGTGTCGTGGTGGTGTCGCCGTGTACCAGTACCACATCCGGACGAAATGACGCCAGCACCGGTTTCATGCCGGTGAGGATACGACTGGTGATTTCCGTCAGGCCCTGATCCGGACGCATGATATCTAAATCATAATCAGGTACGATTTCAAACAAACGTAACACCTGATCGAGCATTTCCCGGTGTTGGGCCGTGACGCAAATCCTGGATTCAAAGGCCGGGTCCTTGGCCAGGGCCAGGATAAGCGGCGCCATTTTTATGGCTTCCGGCCTTGTGCCGAAGACTGTCAACACTTTCACAGCAAATTCCTTTCCGTCTCAAATAAGCCTTACGCGTGGCTTCTCTATTCTGCCGCGTAGTGGCGGCGCACCCATTCGGATTAATGGCAGTCCCGGGGCTTTGCCCTTAGCGGCGGCGGCCCAGCGCAACGCCGGCCCCGACCAGGCCGCCCATAGCGCCCCAGAGAATGAGCAGGAAAATCCGGCGCGGTTTATCGCGTTTAACCGGTTCCTCGGGCGTCCTTAAATAACGGTAAGTCTGGAATGTATTCTGCAGCGTCGGGCCGACATTAAGCGTGGCCAGCATGGCCCGATTCTGATCGTATTCCACATCAAAACCGGGACCGGCCGCCTGCAGGGCTTCCAGCCGCGCCTGCAGCACTTGTTCTCCCAACAGGAACAACCCCGACTGCGGCAATTGCTCCTCGGGGACCGTGATCTGACTATGACTGATGCCCTGCCGCTTGGCAATATCCAGGGCATGGCGCAGCGCGCTCAGGTCGCGATCATAAATGGCATTGGCCACCGCCTCCTGGCGCTTGACCTGCGCCTTGAGTGAGATGGTGCGCGCCGTCCAGGCGCCGATGATATCTTCATTCAGATGACCGGCGGCGCGCTGGCTGGCAAACGCCACATAACGACGCAGCAGCAGATTGGCGTCCGCCGCCGTTTCGGCGGTGAGGGTCACCTGATCCGGCAATTTTTTGGCATCATCCCTCGGCGAAAACTGGATATTGCCGATCATTTCATCCAGCAAGACCGCATCGGCATGGGCGTCGCCCTGTTTGCGCGAGGTATAGTAATCGGCTGCCAGCCAGAAATCGCGGCGGGTGTCATAGGAGGACAGCTGGCGGATAAATTCCTGGTACGCCTCGTCGCCGATGCCCGGCATATCCGAGGTGGGCAAGGCGGTATTTTTCACATCCAGGTTACGCAGGAACTGCTGCTGGGAAAAATAGCTGCCGAGCATGTTCACCGTCGGTTTATCGGTGACCGCCGCCGCGGTCCATTCCTGCTTTACCAGATAAGAATAGACCAGGGCAAGAACCGCAAACACCAGGGCGGTGCCGATAATCCAGCGCTTGCCGCGCCACAGGGCGCAAAAAAGCCCCCGCATATCCAGCTCGTTATCCAGCGCCGCATCGCGGGCCGTCGGTTGGGTTTCTGATCTCATTTTTGTCCCGCATTACGGTTAGTGGGTCTCTGTTTGGCGCCGAACCGCCGCTTGGTGCGTTTAACGAAGCGCGCCACCCGCCAGGCGCATTTCAGCAAATAGCCGTAGAGTAAAAAAACCAGGATGAACAACATAAACATCAGCCAATCGGGCCAGATGAACCACTGTTCGCCCGCCACACCGAACGCGGCCAGGATGGCGGCGGTAACGGTAATAATAACAAAGGCTTGCCGTGAACTGAAGCCGGCGCGCATGATAAGGTGGTGGATATGCTGCCGATCGGGAGAAAAGGGGCTCATGCCTTTACGCATGCGGCGGTACATGATGGCAATCATATCCATCAGGGGGATGGCGATAATCCACAGGCCGGTGACCGGGTTCATGGGATGCCCGGTGCCCTGGGTGCTTTGCAGGATAATCCAGATAATGCTGAAGCCGATCATGGTGCTGCCGGCGTCGCCCATAAACACTTTATAGTGGCGGCCGAACAGGCCGAGATTCAGCAGGATATACGGCAAAATGGCGGCAATCAGGGCAAAACACCACAAGCCGAGGCTGGGATTGTTGTCCTTGAACATCAGGATGCCCATGGCGCCGAGCGAGACGCAGGATAACCCGCCGAGCAGCCCGTCGATGCCGTCCACCATGTTAAACGCGTTGATTGCCGCCCACACGGCGAACAGCGTGACCGGATAACCAAAATAAGGTCCGAGCACCATTTCCCAAGGGCCGAACACATATCCCAGGCTATTAATATATAAGCCGCCGAAGTACATCATGGTGACGGCGACCAGCGCCTGGATGGTGGCGCGGGACTTGACGCTGATATCAAAACGATCGTCGAGCGCCCCGGTCAGCACCAGGACGCCGGAGCATAGCAGATACAGGCCAATATGCGGCACGAAGTGATCGGTATAAATGAACGTGAAACAGATGCCGGCATAAATGGAGATACCGCCCACCAACGGGATTTGCCCATGGTGTCGTTTGCGGTAATTGGGTTTATCAACCAGGCCGATCTTTTGCGCAACCTTGCGGGAGAAAAACAAAAAAACCATTGAAAATAAAAAAATAGCGAAAAAATCAGTACTCATATTGAGTAGGTTCACAATAGAAAGCTCTCTGCATCCATCAGGCTGTTAGAAGCGCCACCGATGTAGACGCCCCCCACTCTCTGCCTCAATCGTCACTGGGTTAGGTGACACTGAAATATTGATTTGTCATTTTTTTCGTCACACCCGAATCTCCGTCGGGTGAACTGAAGCAAAAGGCCGCTTGGCTAAACGCTATCCGTCAGGCAGCGGCAAGTAAGAACTCACTATCCTAGCATTAGAAACAAAAAACGCCACGTCTTGACGTGGCGTTACCCGAGTTTTTGTGAATTACGAGCGTTTCATCATATCGAAAAACTCGTCATTGGTTTTGGTCATCGCTAATTTATTCATCAGGAATTCCATGGCGTCGGTTTCGCCCATCGGGTGGATGATCTTACGCAGGATCCACATTTTCTGCAGCTCTTCCTGAGTAGTCAGCAACTCTTCCTTACGGGTACCGGAGCGGTTATAGTCAATCGCCGGGAAGACACGTTTCTCGGCGATTTTGCGCGAGAGGTGCAGTTCCATATTACCGGTACCTTTAAATTCTTCGTAAATCACTTCATCCATCTTCGAGCCGGTGTCAATCAACGCCGTGGCGATGATAGTCAGGCTGCCGCCCTCTTCCATATTACGCGCCGCGCCGAAGAAGCGTTTTGGCCGGTGCAGGGCGTTGGCGTCCACACCACCGGTCAGCACTTTACCCGAGGCGGGGACCACGGTGTTGTAAGCGCGGGCCAGACGGGTAATGGAGTCGAGCAGGATGATGACGTCTTTTTTATGTTCGACCAGGCGCTTGGCTTTTTCAATCACCATTTCGGCGACCTGAACGTGGCGGGACGCCGGCTCATCGAACGTTGACGCAATCACTTCGCCTTTGACCAGTCGCTGCATTTCGGTCACTTCTTCCGGCCGCTCATCGATCAGCAAGACCATCAGGACGCAATCCGGATGGTTGTAGGCGATGCTTTGCGCGATATTCTGCAACAGCATGGTCTTACCGGCCTTCGGCGGCGCCACGATCAGGCCGCGCTGGCCGCGACCGATAGGCGCGGCCAAGTCCAGCACGCGCGCCGTCAGATCTTCGGTGGACCCGTTGCCTCGTTCCATGCGCAACCTGGAGTTGGCATGCAGCGGGGTTAAGTTTTCAAACAGGATTTTGTTACGGGCATTTTCCGGTTTGTCGTAGTTGACTTCATTCACCTTCAGCAGCGCAAAGTAACGCTCGCCCTCTTTCGGCGGACGGATCTTGCCGGAAATGGTATCGCCGGTGCGAAGGTTGAAGCGGCGGATCTGGCTGGGGGAAACATAGATATCATCAGGGCCGGCCAGGTATGAGCTGTCGCCGGAGCGGAGGAAACCGAATCCATCCTGCAATATTTCCAACACGCCGTCGCCAAAGATATCCTCTCCACTTTTCGCGTGCTGCTTTAAAATGGCGAAGATGATGTCCTGCTTGCGCATACGGGCCAGGTTTTCCAGCCCCATGTTTTCGCCGAGAGTAATTAGCTCAGAAACCGGCGTATTTTTTAATTCGGTAAGGTTCATAATGGTGGGTTCTTAAACTCGGGGTATTTCTCGAACTGTTTTTGTGAATGGTATGGCAGCGTAAAATCGTGCCTGTCTAACGGCATTTAATCCCAGCGCATCCCGTTTGGGCTGATGAACAGCAATTCATGCAAAATGAGTACAAGAAGACTGAAGATTGAGAGCGCCTAAAAACGGATCAATTCAAATCCAGGTGGCTTGAACACCTTGCTTGTAACGCCTGTGCCGTTTATCAGCCGTTTATGGTTCAACAAACGGTTCGACCAACTGTTCAACAACAGGACTCGGACAAAGAGTAAAGCTCAGATTCAAACTACAGGTAAGATCTAAATGCAGTGGACATAAACTTAGCACGGTTCTTGGCGGGCGTCTAGCGGTCAATACGAGAAAACATAGTGAACGTCAGGGCCCGTTGAGATAACCGTTTTTTGCCGATTACAGGTTTTTATTCAGGAACTCTTTCAACTGGCTGCGGGACAGCGCGCCGACTTTAGTCGCCACCACTTCGCCGTCTTTGAACAACAGCAGGGTGGGAATGCCGCGGATGCCGTATTTGGGCGCGGTGGCCGGATTTTCGTCGATGTTCAGCTTGGCGATAGTCAATTTACCTTCGAATTCATCAGCGACTTCCGCCAGGATGGGCGCGATCATCTTACAGGGGCCGCACCATTCCGCCCAGAAATCCACCAGGAACAGTCCCTTTGCCTGCAACACGTCCTTTTCGAAGCTGTCGTCACTTACGTGAATAATTTTATCGCTCATGTTCTACTCCACAGGATTATCATTACCCGGCTGGTTTAAGGTTAACCAACGACGGGTTGACTTTATTTCACTGGATACGCTTTCGTAATGCAATAGTTAACTGTTATTCTACCACACTATGAGCAAAACACACTTAACCGAAAAGAAGTTTTCCGACTTCGCCCTGCACCCGCTGATTGTTGAATCTCTTGAAAAACAAGGGTTTAATAATTGTACGCCTATTCAGGCGCTGACATTACCCATCACCCTTGACGGGAAAGATGTCGCGGGACAAGCGCAAACCGGTACCGGAAAAACGTTGGCATTCCTCGCCGCCACGTTTCATCATCTACTCACCCAGCCTGCCAGCGAGCAGCGCCAGACCAATCAGCCAAGGGCGCTGATCATGGCGCCAACCCGCGAACTGGCGGTGCAAATCCACTCCGACGCTGAACTCTTAGCCCAGGCCACCGGCCTGAAAATGGGTCTGGCCTACGGTGGCGATGGTTACGACAAGCAGCTGAAAGTGCTCGAATCCGGGGTGGATATCCTGGTTGGCACCACCGGCCGCCTGATCGATTATACCAAGCAGAATTATATTGATATGGGCGCTATCCAGGTGGTGGTGCTCGACGAAGCCGATCGTATGTTCGATCTGGGCTTTATCAAGGACATCCGCTGGTTGTTCCGTCGTATGCCCGCCGTTGAACAACGTTTGAATATGCTGTTCTCCGCCACCCTTTCATATCGTGTACGCGAGCTGGCGTTTGAACATATGAACAACGCTGAGTATGTGGAAATCGAGCCGCTGCAAAAAACCGGCTATCGTATCCAGGAAGAGCTTTTTTATCCTTCCAATGAAGAAAAGATGCGCCTGTTACAGACGCTGATTGAAGAAGAGTGGCCGGATCGCTGCATTATTTTCGCCAACACCAAGCACCGGTGCGAGGATATCTGGGGCCATCTGGCCGCCGACGGCCATCGGGTCGGGTTATTGACCGGCGACGTATCGCAAAAAAGGCGCCTGCGCATCCTGGAGGATTTTACCCAGGGCACGCTGGACATCCTGGTAGCCACCGACGTGGCGGCGCGCGGCCTGCACATCCCTTTGGTCACGCATGTGTTCAACTATGATTTGCCCGATGACTGCGAGGATTACGTGCACCGCATCGGCCGCACGGGACGTGCCGGCGAAAGCGGCAGCTCCATCAGCCTGGCATGTGAGGAATATGCGTTGAACCTGACGGCGATTGAAAGCTATATTGGCCATCAGATCCCTGTCAGTAAGTATAACAGCGACGCGCTGATGACCGACCTGCCGGCGCCGAAACGCCTGACCCGCGCACGGCCGGGCACGGGTCCGCGCCGCCACTCGGCACCCCGCCGCAGCGGTGCGGGCGGGGCGCCACGTCATAACCGTAAACGTCCGGGCTGAACACCATGCTAAGTTGCACCTCGCTCTATGCCGCCATTGACTTAGGTTCCAATAGTTTTCATATGTTGGTGGTGCGCGAGGTGGCCGGCACCGTCCAGACGCTGGCGCGCATCAAGCGCAAGGTGCGCCTGGCCTCCGGGCTCAATGCCGGCAAGGCGCTGACTCCCGAGGCCATGCAGCGTGGCTGGCAATGCCTGCGGCTGTTCGCCGAACATCTGCAGGACATTCCCGCGGCGCATATCCGCGTGGTCGCCACCGCCACCCTGCGCATCGCCACCAACGCCGAGACGTTCCTGGTGACCGCGCGGGAAATCCTGGGTTGCGATGTCCAGGTGATTAGCGGCGAAGAGGAGGCCCGGCTGATTTATCAGGGCGTGGCCCATACCACCGGCGGATCGGATGAGCGCCTTGTGGTGGATATCGGCGGCGGCAGCACGGAACTGGTGGTGGGACGCGGCGCGCAGGCGCTTGAGCTGTTCAGCCTGGAAATGGGCTGCGTCACCTGGCTCGATCGCTGGTTCAGCGATCGCAGCCTGACCAGGGAAAATTTTGATCAGGCGGAACAGGCGGCGCGCGCCATGATCCGCCCGGTGGTGTCGAAACTCCTGGCCTGCGGCTGGCAGGTCTGCGTGGGCGCCTCGGGCACGGTGCAGGCGCTGCAGGAAATCATGGTCGCCCAGGGCATGGACGAACAGATAACCCTGAGCAAGCTGTTGCAGCTCAAACAGCGGGCTATCCAGTGCGGTAAGCTCGAAGAGCTGGAAATCGAAGGCCTGACCCTCGATCGGGCGCTGGTTTTCCCCAGCGGCCTGTCAATCCTGCTGGCGGTATTCCATGAGCTGGGCATCAAGACCATGACGCTCGCCGGCGGCGCGCTGCGCGAAGGCATTATGTACGGTATGCTGGATTTACCGGTGTGCGAGGATATTCGCGAACGCACGCTGCAGAATATGCAGCGCCGCTACCTGCTGGATACCGAGCAGGCGCAGCGGGTCAGTTCCCTGGCGGCGGATTTCGCCCTGCAGGTGGCCAAGGCGTGGCAGCTGGACGAACGATGTTTTGCCATCCTGCACTGTGCGACCATGATTCATGAGATTGGACTGAGCATCGATATTAAAAACGCCCCGCAGCACGCCGCCTATTTGGTGCGCCATACCGATTTACCGGGTTTTACCCCGGCCCAGCAAAAGCTTATCGCCACCCTGTTGCAAAACCAGAGCCATCAGATCGATGTGGCGCAGCTCAGCCAGCAAAACAGCCTGCCGCCGCGCATGGCGCAGCGGCTGTGCCGGTTGATGCGCCTGGCGATTATCTTCGCCAGTCGCCGTCGGGACGAAACGGTGCCGGAGGTGAAGCTGCGGGCCCTGGACGATACCCTGCACGTGCTGTTACCCCACGCATGGCTGGCGCAGCATCCGCTGCGCGCCGAATACCTGGAGCAGGAAAGCCAGTGGCAAAGTTATGTCCACTGGCCGATGCTGCTTGAGGAAATGGAGCCGCTTTAGCACAAACTGCCGTAACCCCGGACTGCGCGGGGTTACGCGCCGGTTCCCCGGCACGGTGCGCAACCCAATCGGCCGGCCCCGCTATCCGCTGCGGTGCCGGGCGGTCAGTGCTCCTGTCCCTTGGCTTTCGCCAATTGCGCCTTGATGCTGGCCAGATGGCTTTGTCCCCGTGACATGCGATCCTCCGGGCTGACCACTTTGCGCACGCTTTCCCAGGCCAGATCGTCCTGCGGTAGCTCCAGCAGGAAACGGCTCGGCTCCGGCCGGATAGTCTCGCCGTACTGACGGCGCTCGCGGCATAACGTGAAGGTAAGCTCTTTTTGCGCCCGGGTGATGCCCACATACGCCAGCCGCCGCTCTTCATCAATGTTATTTTCATCAATGCTGCTTTGATGGGGCAACAGGCCCTCTTCCATCCCCACCAGGAACACGTAGGGAAACTCCAGCCCCTTGGACGCATGCAGGGTCATCAGCTGTACCTGGTCCAGTTCTTCATCGTTCTCGCCCCGCTCCATCATTTCGCGCAGGGTAAAACGGGTTACCACCTGATCAAGTGTCATCGGCTCGTTAAGATCCGACCCCTCCAGCATCTCGGTCATCCAGCTGAACAGCTGGTTAACGTTTTTCATGCGCATTTCAGCGGCCTTGGGGCTGGGCGAAGTTTCATGCAGCCAGCTTTCATATTCCATACCGTGGATCAAATCGCGCACCGCCGGCACCGGCTCCTGCTCCGCCAGCCGGGCAATGCCGGCCATCCAATGGGTAAAACGTTGCAGGGATTCCAGGCCGCGCCCGCTCAGCGTCTGGCTTAAACCCAGATCAAAACTGGCGTCAAACAGACTTTTATTGCGTGCCGAAGCCCATTCCCCCAGCTTTTGCAGGGTGGCCGGACCGATTTCCCGCCGCGGCGTATTCACCACACGCAAAAAGGCGCTGTCGTCATCCTGATTGGTCAGAACGCGCAGGTAACACAGCAGGTCCTTGATCTCCGGCCGGGAAAAAAACGAGGTGCCGCCGGAAATTTTATAGGGAATGCGGTTTTGCATCAGCATTTTTTCAAACAGTCGGGACTGATGGTTACCCCGGTAGAGAATAGCGTAATCGCGATAACGGGTTTTACGGATAAAATGGTGGGCGATCAGCTCCCCCACCACCCGCTCCGCCTCGTGATCCTCATTATTGGCGGTGATCACCTTCAGCGCCTCGCCGTAGCCCAGTTGGGAAAAAAGCTTTTTTTCAAACAGGTGCGGGTTATTGGCGATCAGGATATTGGCGGCTTTCAAAATACGCTCCGTGGAGCGGTAATTTTGTTCCAGCTTGATCACCGCAAGCGCTGGAAAATCGCGCTGCAGCAGTTCCAGGTTTTGCGGGCGCGCGCCGCGCCAGGAGTAAATGGACTGGTCGTCATCCCCCACCACGGTAAAACGCGCGCGGCTGCCCACCAGCATCTTCACCAGTTCATACTGGCTGGTATTGGTATCCTGATACTCATCCACCAGCAAATAGCGCAGGCGGTTCTGCCAGCGCTCGCGCGCCTCGGCGTCGCGTTGCAGCAACAGGGTTGGCCGCAGGATCAGATCGTCGAAATCCAGCACATTGCAGGCGCGCAGATGGGCGTCATAGAGCGCATAGCAATGGGCGAACAGTTTGTCGCGTTCGGTACGCGCCGCAGCCTGCGCCTGAACAGGATCGAGCAGATCGTTTTTCCAGTTGCCGATCGCCGACGCCAGCTGCTTGAGCAGATCCTTATCCCCTTCCAGCCACTGTTCCGTCAGATCTTTTAACAGGGCCGATTGATCGTGCTCGTCAAACAGCGAGAACTTCGCCTTCATGCCCAGCGCTTTGTATTCCCGCTTGATAATCTCCAGGCCCAGGGTATGGAAGGTGGCGATGGTTAAACCGCGCGCCTCCTGCCGTCCCAGGGTCTGCGCCACGCGCTCCCTCATTTCCCGCGAGGCTTTGTTGGTAAAGGTCACCGCCGCGATATGCCGCGCCTGATAGCCGCACTGGCGGATAAGGTGGGCGATTTTATTGGTAATGACGCGCGTCTTGCCCGATCCGGCGCCGGCCAGCACCAGGCAAGGCCCGGTAACAAATTCGACGGCGTGCTGCTGGCTGGGGTTCAGGCGCATGGTGATTTCCTGGGATTGATAATGATAAACGACGGCCTGGGATTGTAGCAGAAAGGCGGGACGAGGTTGATACCTAACGCAGGACGATGCCCGCATAGTATCCAACCAGATTATGCGCGGGATTTTCTCCGGGCGCGGATGAAAGAACCCCACAAACGGAACCGGCCTGGTCGTTAAAATATCCGGGCCCCTACAGCCCGGCCGGCAACATTAGCCTGCCGGAAGTCCACGGCAGAGTAAGCGCACGCCCAGCGCCGTATTGACAGTTATTCAGCAGGAATATTGAGATTCCATGGCAGGAGCTCTTTGATCTTATTGATGGGATGATCCACTATATTAGCCAGCACATGGCGCAGATAGGCTTCCGGTTCGACGCCGTTCAGTTTGCAACTGACGATCAGCGTATACATCAGCGCGGCGCGGTCGCCGCCGCTGTCCGACCCCATGAAGAGATCATTTTTCCGGCCCAGGCTCACCATCCGCAGCGCGTTTTCCGCGATATTGTTATCGATCTCCGCCCAGCCATCGCCGGCGTAGTAACACAACGCCTGCCAGTGGTTCATCAGATAATAGTTGAACGCCTTTGCCGTATCGGCCTGTCGCGGCAATGTGGTGAGTTTTTCCCTGATCCAGCTCTCCAGGCCCATCAGTAACGGCTGGGTTCGCGCTTCGCGCACCTGTTGTCGTTCTTCGGCCGGGCGCCCCCGGATGTCGGCTTCGATAGCATACAGTTCACCGATCCTCTGCAGGGCTTCGGTGGTGGTTGGCGACGGATGGCGAACATGGATATCATGGATTTTACGCCGGGCGTGGGCCATGCAGCCGACCTCGCGGATAGGGCCTTCTTCGTATGGCGGATTGAAGCCCGCGTACGCATCCGCCTGCAACAGTCCGCTGAACCCGGCCAGATGCGTTGGCGGATGAATCCCCTTGCGGTCCGGGCTGTAGGTGAACCACACCGCGGGTGGAAGTCGCGAACCGGCATTGCGGTCGTCACGCACATAGACCCACAGCCGGCCGGTTTTCGGTTTACCTTTGCCGGGTTGCAGCACGTCCACCGGCGTGTCGTCGACGTGCACCTTGCCGGTGTCCATAACATAGTCGCATACCGCGTCGGCCAGCGGCGCCAGCAGATTACTGCACAACCCCACCCAGCCGGCCAGGGTGGCCCGGCTCAGTGTGACGCCCTGACGGGCAAAGATTTCCGATTGTCGATATAGCGGCGAGTGCTCGGCGTATTTCGCCGTCATCACGCGCGCCAGCAGGCCCGGACCGGCGATGCCACGTTCGATGGGGTGCGACGGCGCCGGCGCCTGGACGATGACATCGCAGCGGGCGCAGGCTTTCTTTTTACGCCGGGTTTTTATCACCTTGAACGCGCTTTTAATCAGCTCAAGCTGTTCGCTGACATCCTCGCCCAGCGGCTTAAGGTCGCCGCCGCAGGCGGGACAGGCCGGCTCCTGCGGCTCCAGGCAGCGCTCTTCACGCGGCAGGTGTGACGGTAAAGGCCGACGTACCGGTGAGGGGCGTAAGGCCGGCGGCACCGCCGGGTCCTCGACACGCGCAGACTGGGACGTCTCTTCCGTCAGTAGCGCTGCCAAGCGCTGCTCCAGCCGGACGCTCTGCCGCCCGGCCTTTTCCGAGCTGCGGCCGAAGTACAGGCGCCGCAGTTTCGCCAGTTGCGCCAGCAGGCGGTCGATTTCTGCTTTGCGTGCGTTAAGGTCATTGTGCAGGGATGCGATGGTCGCCTGTTGTTGCGCGACCAGCGTTTGTTGTTGCAGTACCAGCGCTTGCAGCGCGGGCACATCAGTAGGCAAGGCATGATTTTTTCGTTTCATGCCAGGATGTTAAGGGAAGCTATCGGGTTATTACAATATCGCCAGGTTAAACGAAGTGCGTTCCGGTTGTTTCCAATTTATTTCTTTAAACAGCATCGATAACCGGGCTGGCGTCAGGAAGACTTTTCCCTCCCGGGATTGCGGCCAGACCAAGCGGCCGCGCTCAAGGCGTTTTGCCGGCAGGCACAGGCCGTCACCGGTCGACCAAAACACCTTTGTCAGGTTGCCGCGTTTTTCCCGGAAGACGAAGACATGGCCGGACAGCGGGTCTTGCTGGAGGGCGGATACGACCTGGCCGGCCAGGCCCTGGAAGCCCTTTCGCATGTCAGTCTGACCGGCGACCAGCCAGATACGGGTGCCCGCCGGTAAGCCGATCATGATTGCGGGCCTTGCATGAGTTCACGAACCAGGACGGTCAGCAACTCGGCCGAAGGTGACGTCAACATCATCCGTCCCCGGGGAAATGTGATTTCACAGGAACAGGGGTGCTCCAGCTGAGATCTCTGCGGGGCCGCAGGCGTCGCGGGATTCCCGGTGATATGGATAGGTAAAAGCGTGGTGGCTGGCGGGGCGTGACCGGCTTTGGGCTGACGGCGGGTAACCCGTCCTTCACACTCGAACAAGCGTATCCATTTGAACAGGACATTGTCATTCACGTTCTCGGCAACGGATGCGCCTGGTTGTAGCGCAAGCTGAACCAGCTTTAACTTCAGTTCTGGAGAGTAGAACTGGCGAGGCGCTGAAGAGATAAAAGTTCGTTTTAGCCAGATCGATACCGGTAATTTTCATTTCAGACAGGGTATCCCTCTTACTTTTTCTTCTGATTAAAGTTTATCCATCATGGCGGAAATGAATGCTGTCGTGAAGAAGGGGGAAGAGCATCTCATCGCTTACGGAATAACAAGCGGGTCTGTAAGATAAAATCCCGGCGCAGGGGCCGGGATATATAAAGCTTAAAAGTTGTTAACACCTATTAATGTAAATTAAATCTATATAGCAGCCATATAGCAATGCCAGATACTGCACCATAACACGAGCCGAAGATTGCATAACGAATAAAATCTATATCAGAGGTATCTTTCATAACTAGCCAAATAACAAATGGCATTCCACTTGCAAAGCACACTGAAAAGTAAGCCATCATTTTTATTAGCAATAAATATGATAACTTCATTTATTATCAGCACTTTTTTGCATTGCGCTGCTTGTTGCTTCCTGTAAGGAGGATCCGCTTCCCCCACCCAAAATTCCAGGGACAGAACTCAATTTTGTTTCTTTGAACAAATAACCCGGCCCGAAATTCGTTTCGCTATATTTCAACGCGTTTTTGCTGGCCGACATACCAAAATGCTCTTTGATAAGTTTGGCTTCCCAAGAGCTGGTAATAGTAGTTCCTACACCAAAGCCTAAGGCCGCTCCTCCTGCAGCCCCCATCATTGCAGCCTGCGAGTTTTCGCCCGTTACATGGCTGCTAAAATAGGCTCCCCCTACATTCAACCTGACATTAGAGTTAAGCGATTTCCCTACCCCGGCGGTTCCACTCACACCTGACGTGAAGAAACTGGTGTAATCAAATTTTTCGCCTGTTTTCCCCTCTAACACCTGTACACCGGCATTTGCCCCCAGACTCATGGCGGCACCCGTGGCTTTCGCTGTTGTGGTCGCGGATGAGGCCACGAATGACTTCGCTGTTCCGGCAAGTCCTAGGACATTTTCCGGCTCCGCCACAAACGATCCCAGTCGGTCCCAGTTATCGGTGTTTTTATGGATATACTCCAACGCCTTGGCATTTTCCGTCTGTACCACGCCACGGATCTCATCATCTCGTATTGGCGCACCGAACCAGTCTGGCATCCATGTGGGGCGTGTGGCCGCATCGATACCGGTATCAACCAGCTGTTTTTGATAGCTCGCACAGGTGAGGGGGCTGTCGGTACATATTTGCTGGAGTTCTTCGTTGCGTCGGGCATTTATCGCTGCGTATTTGTCCCGAACTGCGCCACAGTCACCGCCCGTAGCCTTGCATTCCGTCCACTCTTTCTCAAACGCACGGGCTTCATCACCATTCAGGAAGTTATTCTCCACCGCGTTTTTGCCAGCCTGCGCCCCCGCAGTCGCACCTGATATGCTGCCGCTGCTGACTCCCGCCGCGATCCCCGACGCCAGCGTCGACAGCGCGCCCAGGTTCTCCTTTTGTTGCGATGTCAATTTATCGCTGTCCGCCGTGCCGTATAATGCCAGTGCTATCGCCGGCGCGGCCATTTCGCCGCTTGCCGCACCGGTCGCTCCCGCTACGGCGTTGGCGCCGCTCAACTCGGCTATCACCCCGCCCAGGATGGCATGCGCCACCACGTTATTCCGCTTCTCCTCATCGCTCAGTTCGCTATGCGGCTTGCCCTGCGTGGTAATAGTCTTGACCTTGTCCGCCAGGTAGGGCGCCGCACCCTGCGCCAGCGCCGCCTTGATATCCCCGCCGGCCAGTCCCTGCAGCGCGCCCACCACGGCATTGACCCCCATCCTGACACTGCCGCCCATTCCGGCGCTTTGTGCTGAGAGGGCATTGTCGTAAGCCATCTGCCAGGCCTTATCCCTTACTGCCTGCGGGCCATTCTCAACTGCGGGGTTGGCACGCTTCACCGTATCGAGCTCCATTTTCGCCTGCGCCTTAAGTTGGGAAAGGGCCGCATTATCGGACATCACAGCCGTGGCCTCGCGGGTGGCTTTCGTCTTCGCATGGGTATTATAGATATCAAGCGCCTGCGTGCCAATATCACTAATAAGTTGTGTCTTTTGCAGCCGTTTCTGCTCTTTTTCTTTATCAAAGGTGGGGCTGATGCTGCCGTCGTTGGCATGGTCTGGATCCCGGCTGAGCTGGCTGATATCCTGTTGCTGATTCACCTGATCCCGAACGATCAGACTGCCTGCCGATACCGCCGCTTTCGTCGTGCCGGAAGCATGATTCTCATGGTTCGTGCCCGCAAGCGGCAGCGCGCTGACGTTACTTAGCACATTACCGCCAACCGGTCCGCCGCTGTTAAAGCCCGCGCTCTGATGTTCAGACTTATAGTCGGCCTGGTTATCAATGTCCGTCCAGCCCAGCGTGCCGGTGTCCAGCGTGTTTTTGTCCGGCGTTGCCGTGGCAGCGATAACCGCTCCGTCCAGTTGGGTGTGATCTTTAACCTTGATATCATAGCCGCCTTTTCCCGCAAACAGCCCGGTCTGTTCCGTAACCGAGTCATAGTTGCTGTGCAGCGTATTCCGGCTGACGTTCACGCTGGCAGAACCGGTCATCGATCCAAAGGTAAAGCTGCCGCCGGCGCTGGCGTTCTGCTGCTGACTATCATAGCGATCGCTGTCCTGCTCGGAGGTTAGGGTTAGATTGCGGCCGACATTAGCGCTGATCATCTCTCCGCTGACCTGCGCCCCTTTCAGGGTAGTATCGCGACCGCTGGTGAGGGAGAGAGATTGTCCCGCATCAAGGGTGGTTACCGAATGGGTCAGGCTGCGGCCTTTCTCATGCCCTTTGCCGGCATTGACGCTCGCCGATACGCTGACGCCGTAACCGCCGGAGCCAACGCCGATGCCGACGCCAACGCTGCCGCCCTTACTGCTGTTTTTACTGTCGATGCGTTCGGTATTCTGTGCAGACAGCAGGGTGATATCCTGTGTGGCGGCAAGCGCAATATCCGCGCCCGCTTTCAGTTGGCTACCCTGAACGCTAATATTTCCCCGGCCGTCCGCACCGTTTCCGGTGGCCGTAATCGTCAGGTCTTTGCCTGCATTGAGCGTACTTCCGTGTGACCGTGCGCTTTCCGTACGCGTTTCGCTCCGGGATGACTGGCTACCATAGGACAGGCTAATGCCAACCGTGTTGGTGGCTCCTTGCTGTGCACCTTCGTCGCCTGCCTTGAGCCCGGCGGCGGCGTTTTTAGCATCCGCCGCCTCCGTCAGGGCGTTATCTTGCCCATACGCCAGTGCCGCCTGGGTACCCGAAAGCGCTGCCTTGGTGCCCTGCAGGGCCCTCAGGCGGCCGTCGCTCTCTTTGTTTGCCTGCTGCGCCGTGCTGACGGCGGTATTAAGCGCGCCGCCCACCGTTCCCGATAGCGCCAGACTCAGGCCGCTTTGTTTTGACTCAAACGTCTCTTTACGGGTGCGTTTGTCATACCCCGGATCAATTTGCACGCTGTCGCCGGTTATCGTCAGGTCCTGTCCGGCAACCAGATCGGCTCCGCCGATATACATTCGGTTGCCGGCCATAAGATTCAGGTTGCCCTTGCTGCTGCCCAGCGTGCTGACGCTTTGGCTTTGCGTGGCCCCATCTTCCTTGACCTGGTGGCGAGATGACTTACTGCCCACGGTAAAACCGATGCCTCCGCTGCCCATCAACCCGCTTTTTTTCTGCTCTTCCAGTAAATAGTGGTATTGCGTTTCAGTGGCGGCAGTAATGGCGATATTGTTTCCCGCCTGCAGGGTGACATCATTGTCGCCCACCACCGCCGACCCGGTCACAGTCAGGTCGTTGCCAGCGGAGAGCAATACCGTATTACCGCTCAGCAGAGTGCCTGTTTCGCGGGTGACGTGATCTTCCTTAACCCTGTGGCTGCTGCTCTTCGACAGGTATCCCTTTTTCTCCGAGCGTTCATCCGAGAATTGGTACTGGCTTTCAGTGGCGCTATTAAGATGAATATCCTTGCTCGCCTGCACAACCAGCCCCCCTTGTTCGCTGTGCAGCGTACTGCCCGTTACCGATATATCACCGTCACGAGCCACGATCATCATCTCGTCACGGGCGGTGAGAGTGCTGCTCACGGCGCTATCACTCGTCGTTACCATGTCCCTCCGGCTTTGCGTTTTGCCATCGCGTTTGCGCTCGCTATCCCGATCCGAGACACGCTGACGCGCTTCCCCGATCGTGACCTGCCGCGCGCTCAGGCCAATACTGCCGGAGGTACTGTCGATTTGTGCCCCTTTGGCCAAAAGGGTTGTTCCCGCCTGAACAGTTAAGCCCTTATCTCCACTCAGGGTGCTGAGATGCAGCCTATCCTCCTCACGGCGGTTACTCACCGACGATGTACGGCTGCCCGCGCTGAGGTGGGTAGTGTTGGTGGTAGTATCCGCCAATAGCTTCACGTCCCCGCCGGCCCGTACATGTGTGTTGCCTCCGGCTTGGGCCTGACTGCCTAGCAGGGAGAGATTCTGACCCGCCTTAAGGCTGAGATTGCCACCCGCGCTTAGCTCACTACCCAGGGCCTGTTGCCACTCGCCGCTGACCTGTGCCAGACAATTTCCGTCCTCTCTTAAAAAATCACCGGCCCGGTTACCTATCGTTCCGGTTAATACCCTAAGATCCGCCTCCGTGCTGTTTTTGGCCGTGGTGATATCAAGATTATTGCGCGCGTTCAGGCTGAGGTTCTGTGCCGCCTTCAGTCTGGCCCCCCGCAGGAGGATATCCCCACTGGTGAGACTGAGTTCACGCGCGGTCATTGTCGCCTGGCGCAGCGCATCCTGCAGACGGGTACTCAGGGTAAGGCTGTCGGCATGGATGCTGATGGCATCAGCACGGACTTCACCACCCTCTTGCAGGAAGTGACTGGTGTCTATTTTGAGCGCCTCATCGGCAAACAGGTTGCCGGCATTGTCAAGGCTTCGGGTCGACACAGACAGATTGCCCCCGCCAATCAATGCGCCCTCCCCCGTCAAACGTAATGTGTTCCCGGCCAGGTATACCTTCGGCACCCAAACCGTTTGTGGCCCTTCAGCAGTGTCGACCGTTTCGCTCACCAGCCAGACGATATCCTGTTGCAACGCGGCAATTTGCGCCGGCGTCAGCGCTATTCCCGGTACCAGCTGAAAGTCTGAAGCCACGCGGCTCCCGTTGTTCATCAATGACTGATATTGTGCCATTGCATTTTCGCCGCGCACGGAGGGACGACCGGTCAACTGCAGCAATTGCTCGCGCACCAGACGCTGTTCATAGTAGCCATCGCTCAGGCGCTTATGGACTTTTGCGGGGTCATATCCTATACGCTGCAATAAGTAATCACTGCTGATGAATTTGCCTCGATCGGTGAATCGGCGGTCTGTCACCACCAAATAGGCGCTTCCCGCGTCGGGCTGCTGACGGAACAGTCCATTATTGGGAATAGACGTCGCCACTCTGCCAAGGTGCTGCTGGTGGGTCAGGGTAATTTCAGCCGGCGTGAGCGGCCTACTGCCCGGCGTAAGCGTCAGGTTAGCCGTCGGGAGATTTCGTTGCGCCGACGTAAGAGCCCATTCTCCCGGCGCGAGCCTTCTTCCGGCCGGGATGAGCTCAAGTTCTGACTGTGTGAGCGGCCGGCTACGGGGCGTCAGCTGGAAATGGGTCGTGCTCCATTTGGCTTTATCAACCGCGAACGCCAGCGGATTGTGTTGCCATTCTGCGCGCTCGGCTTCTGCTGCTTTCTGTTCTGCCTGCACCGTGCTGATTTGCGCCGGGTTGACCGTGGTATTCTCAATATGAGTACCTTTGATGGCGACATTGCCGTGGCCGGTTAATATGCTGTCAATTGTGGCCAGCGCCGTGGTCTCGTCGCGATTGAACGTTGGATACCAATGTATTGTGTCCTTGTCATAATGATCGACGATATACTCCTGATCGCGTCTATTTACCGAATACCCCTGGTTGATCAGCTTGCCGTCGCCCTCAACCGACAGGTCGCGGTTGGCGCTCAGCGTACTGGCGTCATTGAATAACTGACCGGCAATGCGCAACACCATGTTGCCGCCCGCCAGAATGTGGGCGCCGGAGCCCGCTGATACCAGCTTGTCCGTGGACGAACTACCTGTGACCGTCCGCTCACGGAAATTGCTGTAGTCGGTTACAAAAGGAGCCTCGGCAACGTCGATGTATCGGTCAGGATCCCACGTATCAATCCGGCCGCGGTCGTGTTCACGCCAGAACGTATTATGGTAAGGCGTCGGAACCCCTTTCTGCCGAAAACCCCGCGTCTCATAGAACGTCATGTCGTAGCCACCGTCGCTTCCTGGCGTCAGCTCCAGGTAATCCACCCACACACTGCGCATCTTCCCCTTATTATCCTTAACATAAAGCTGCGCCTTTTTGCCGGCGGCATCTATTTCCAGCAGGGTACCGTAACGGCTGTTTGCCGCCGCATCGTCATCGTTGAACGTCAGTCGCTGGGTGGTGGGCGCGATAGTGCTTTTATCGGGATTAACCTTTGAGCCGTAAGAACGCCAGTAGAGGTTGGCACGGCGCCATTTATAGTCGCTTTTTTCCGCATCGTGTTCGATATCCAGTCCTTCGCGCAGATTATCCAGTCGCTGGGCATCGACCAAAACATCTCCATCGGCCTCGATTCTGCTTGCACGATTCTCAATGTTGTCATCACTAACAAGCTGCAGTGTGTTGGCGCTGTAGATCAGGCCACCATCCCGGTTGGTCAGGCGCTCGCCGGCCGTAAGGTTGAGACTCTCCGTGGCGGCCATCACCACATCGCGTCCGTCGTTGTCGATAATCCTGCTGCGCACATTCACGTCACCGCCAACTAGGGTCGCGCGGTTATTCGTGGTGTCGCTGATAAGTGTCACACTGTCGGCTTCAATGCGGCCTTGATTGATTAACGCGCCGGTTGTCAAGTTCAGCGTTTTCCCGACCAGGGAGCCCAAATTGGTGAAATGGGCGCTGTTGACGGTTAGGTCACCGGATAGTAGCCAGTCGGCAAGATTAATCAGCACGCCGCCGACAGATAATATTGTCTCACCATTACTATTAATCGTATCGCCGACCTGGTGGGTGTAGTCCTGTTGCACGGTTGCCGTCAATGCCTGCTGGCTAAATATTGTTCCACCCTGGTTATTCAGAGTTTGTGTGTTGACAACGGTTCTATCTCCGCTCTTGATGTTGCCGCCCTGATTGAACAGCACTAGCGCGTTAGGATCGGTGGCATTGATACTCAACGTACCGTTGGCCAGAAGATGCCCCTGTCGGTTATCCAATCGCGTCATTTGCGACAAGGTCAGCGTACCGACACTTTGTACCCACCCCGCGCTGTTTTCCAGCTCATGGGCCGTTATATCAGTGTGTGTTGTACCCAACAGCAGTCCGCCATCGCGGTTGTTCAGCCGGTTTACCCCCACGTCCAGCGCATCCCGGCTGGTAATTTTACCCTGGCCGCTGTTATCCAGCTGCGCGCTGACAAGCGTCAGCGTCCCGGTCGATGCCAAATCCCCCGCCGGGTTGTTGATTTGATCGCCGTTCAAAGTCAGCGTACCGTCACTGTGGATTTTTCCCTCCTGATTATTAAGCACATCAATACGGTATACGCCTGCGCTCCGGCTGATAAGCATACCGCCCAGATTGGACAGCGTCCGCGCGGCAAGCGTCAGCGCATCCAAACTGCACAATACCCCCCCCTGCAGGTTGTCTACCCGGTCCGCTGAAATTTGCTGGTCACCGCTGCTTTTCAGCGTTCCCTGCGTATTCAGCAGCGACCGGGCGCTAATCTGTACTCCCTCACCGCTTACCAGTTTACCCTGACGGTTATCCAGGGCATCGGTCAAAGCCAACCTCATCTGCTTCTGACTATAGATTAAGCCGTTTTGTTGATTATCCACGCTCTGCGCCGTCACATTGAGAGCGTCACCAGACGTCAATTGGCCGCCGGCGTTACGCAGCTTACCCCCTGCCGCCCCGTCGGTGACACCTTGCACATCCAGGCGCACCTGGGCGCTGATTTTTCCCAGTTCGTTGCGGATGTCCTGCACTGCTCGCAACATCAGCGAACCCTTCGACTGCAGCGAGCCCTGCCGATTATCCAGGCCGGTGACGGTAAGCGCCGCATCCTGCATGCTCAGTACGCTGCCCTCGCTATTGTCAAACCGCCGGGTGACTGCGGACCAGCCGCCCTGGCTGCCCATTTCCCCCCCCGCGTTGAGAATGTTTTCCGCCCTCAGGGACTGAGAGCCCTGGCTGGAGACGAGGCCATTACTATTATCAAGCGTGCGAATGAGATGCACATCCAGTGCGTCGAACGCCTGGATATCACCCATTGCGTTAAGGAGGCTGAGGGCGCGTATCGCGCCGTGATCCATGCTAATCAGTTTGCCGCCCTGATTATCCCAAACGCCATCCAGATCCAACGTCACCGCCTGCTGGCTTTGTATGGTTCCCTTCTGCCGGTTGTGCAGATGCCCGCCCCGCAGCGACATCTGCGCGCCGCTGAGCAATGTGCCCGCATCGTTCTCCAGCAGGCTGTCCGTGCCGCCCTGCCAGCTTAACCCCTGCGTTGCCGACAGGGTTCCGGCCTGATTGATGAGGTTGCCGGCGGTGCTGAGCATCATGCCGCCCCCCGAACGCACCTTGCCGGCGGCGTTATTGAGATCCCTGGCCACAACGTTGACCTGGCCGGCGCCTAACGCTGTACCTTCGCGGTTGTCCCAGCCGCCGCCGGTGCGCATATCCAGAGTCCCAGCCGCTTCGATAAGCCCGTTTCGGTTATCCACCGCCTGATGCGCATTGAGGTGCAGGCTCCCCTCGCTGACCAATTCTCCGCCCTGATTATCCCAAACCCCCTCCAGGTCCAACGTCACCGCCTGCTGGCTTTGTATGGTTCCCTTCTGCCGGTTGTACAGATGCCCGCCCCGCAGCGACATCTGCGCGCCGCTGAGCAATGTGCCCGCATCGTTCTCCAGCAGGCTGTCCGTGCCGCCCTGCCAGCTTAACCCCTGCGTTGCCGACAGGGTTCCGGCCTGATTGATGAGGTTGCCGGCGGTGCTGAGCATCATGCCGCCCCCCGAACGCACCTTGCCGGCGGCGTTATTGAGATCCCTGGCCACAACGTTGACCTGGCCGGCGCCTAACGCTGTACCTTCGCGGTTGTTCCAGCCGCCGTCGGTGCGCATATCCAGAGTCCCAGCCGCTTCAATAAGACCGTTTCGGTTATCCACCGACTGATGCGCATTGAGGTGCAGGTGTCCCTCGCTGACCAATTCTCCGCCCTGATTATCCCAAACGCCATCCAGGTCCAGCGTCACCGCCTGCTGGCTTTGTATGGTTCCCTTCTGCCGGTTGTGCAGATGCCCGCCCCGCAGTGACATCTGCGCGCCGCTGAGCAATGTGCCCGCATCGTTCTCCAGCAGGCTGTCCGTGCCGCCCTGCCAGCTTAACTCCTGCGTTGCCGACAGGGTTCCGGCCTGATTGATGAGGTTGCCGGCGGTGCCGAGCATCATGCCGCCCCCCGAACGCACCTTGCCGGCGGTGTTATCAAGATCCCTGGCCACAACGCTGACCTGGCCAGCGCCAAGCGCCGTACCTTCGCGGTTGTCCCAGCCGCCGCCGGTGCGCATATCCAGCGTCTCGGCCGCTTCGATAAGGCCGTTTCGGTTATCCACCGACTGGTGTGCATTGAGGTGCAAGTCTCCTTTGCTCACCAGTTTGCCACCCTGATTACTCCAGTCGCCATCGGTACTGACATCAAGCGCGTGACCGGCATCGATAAGGCCGTGTTGATTGTCAACAGACTGACGTGCACTCAGATGCAGGTGTCCCCCGCTGACCAAGTGCCCATGCGCATTATTCAGACCTTGTGCCCTAAGTTGCAGATGCCCGCCCTGCACCCTTCCGGACCGGTTGTCGACTGTTCCCAAAGTATTCAGCGTCAGTTTCTGACCGGCCAGCAGCTTACCACCCAGGCTATGGATATTTTCCTGCACCTTGATGCTAAGCTCGGACTGACTTTTCACCGTGCCATCCTGGTTATCCAGGTCCCCTAGCTCAAGCGTCAGATTGCCATGGCATCCTACCACGCCCTCGTGGTTGCTCAGCCGGCCTCGCACCCGCCAATGCTGCGCTATCTCGTCTAACGCGGCCAGGCGGCCATGCCGGTTATTAACGGATGCCACATCCAGGGTGAGTTGCCGGGCATCGATGTCGCCATCGGTATTATCCAGTGAGCCGGTTAGGATGAGTCGGCTACCGCCAGGGCCGACCTGCGACCAGACGCCTCCCGGAGTAAACAGACTATCGGCATTAATATCCCAATGGCCGGCGCGCACTTGGGCCTTCTGCGCATCAATATTGCCCGTCGTGTTGATCGTGAGCTGACCGCTGTCGACCGTTGCCTGCTGCAGGACGACTCCGCCAGCTTGTGCCACAAAGACGGCGCGTTCGGCCGCCAGGCGACCTTGACCGATATCTATTCGGCGCCCGGTTATATTGACATCTTTCTGGCTCAACAGGCTGCCGCTGACCCGAATGTCGTCCTGACTATGCAACGTCAAGTCCGCCCCACGTATCAGCGCACTATTCTCATTGCTCCCCGCCAGCATATGCCCGCTGCCTTGAATGCCCCTGGCAGCGTCCAGCCGGACGTCACCCGTCGCCGCCAGGGTGCCCGACTGGCGAATAACCCCCTCGCGGCTTTGCACCACCAGCCGCCCTCCGCTGTGGAGTTTGCCGTGATGTTCGATAGTGCCTCTGGCGGCAAGAGTGATATCGCCTCCGGCCTGGGTAACCATCTCCACCGCGCCTGATTGCCAGCTAAGGCGGCCTTCGCTGCTCACAGCCAGGGTCGCGCCCGCGCGCAGGTGTCCGCCCTGGCCGCGCACGCCAACACCCGCTTCGGTGCCTATCATGCGGATCTGACCGCTATACATGCCTCCCAGTTGTCCCATATCTATCGCCAGCTCGGGTGCCGTGCTGTCAGAGGCCAGGGGCGTCACCGCCTGACCGTTCGCACTGATATGGTTGCGGCCCGCCACCACTAAGATTTCATTTTCGGCCCTGACGGAGGCATTCAATTTCACCGCGCGCGCCAGAATATCGACATACCGGGTATCATGCCGCGCATCGTTGTTAAGTCCGCCGCCCTCGACTCGTACCAGGCCCCGTTCGACCTGGTATCCTGCCAGACTACCGTCGGCGTTTAACTGCGGCCTCCCGGTGGTAAGGGTCATGCGTCCGGCATTAATGGTGCCGCAGCCGTCACACACAATCCCCGACGGGTTGGCCACAATCACCTGCGCCATGCCGCCCGCCACTTCCAGAAAACCCCGCAGTTGGCTGGGATTGTCACTGTTAACTTCATTAAGAATGACCCGTGCCGGCGCGGCATTCGGATTAAGGTTGGGATTGCCCTGAATAATCCCTGCCATCTGGGTCGTGATCATCTCCGCCGAATTGTTAAGGATGGCGCCCTGAGGGCCAACATCGAACTGCTGAAAATGATTATGTGACAACCCGGCCTGATTAGGTGCTGTGATATTCACCTGCGGCAGGCCATTCCGCGTGGATATCACTTCCGGACGCAACTCATGCGCCACGCGCCCATCAGCAACAATGCCATGCGCCAGCGCCGGCCCGGCAAACAGGGCCAGCCCCAGCAGCCACTCGGCCCGGCGCACCGTCACCCAAAGACGCGAGGCGCCGGTTCCGCGCCTTTGACCGGGCCAGATGCTGCAACCGCGCGCCAGCTCGGACACCACCCGTAATTCACCCTGGCTGCGGCTAAAGATAAGACGATAGCAATGTTTGTTCATGGGTTCCGTCCCTGTGAAAATACAGCCCAAGCAGCAAAAGTGTTGATCTGACACGGACAAACATGCCGGTTGACATTAAATTTGCAGGTTGAGGTTAAAACCGCTGGTAACGCCTGAGGTATGAAAGCCTTCCGGTTTATAAAGGGGCATTCCGGCAAACACGTCGTAGCTGAACCGCCCCCAGAACGCGCCGCTCAGCCCTAGAGCGCCGCCCGCCAGCTGGCGTCCGGCCAACTTGTGGGCAGCCGGCCCGCCGACACGTCCAAAGTCCACAGCCCAGTAAAGCTCATGACCGCGCGACATCACATTCCAGGCCAGTTGATTACGCCAAAGCAGGCCTTTTTCACCCGCTAGCATTTGCTCGCCGTCAAACCCGCGCACGGTATAACGCCCGGCAATGGCCATGCGGTCTTGCGGCGTCAGTGGATGCTTGCTCCACTGACCGCGCAGGCTGGTGTAATAGCGCCAGGGCTGCGCAACACAGGCGAATGGATAATTCAGGCTGATATCCCCCACGGCGAAGCCCGTGCGGGCGCTGCCGCGGTGCGTGGCCTCTTCGGGCGCCGACCGGGCGCCAAACGCTCCCGTCCCTCGACGCCAGTTAATGTTTGCATCCAGCGTGGCCTTGCCGAGATAGCTGCGCTGGTTAAGCCCCAGCTCCCAGGCAGCGGTACGGCGATGCTGAGTATCCATATCTTGACCGTTCACGGCATTGGTGGAATGCCGACGATGGGCACGCACGTTGAGAGTGGTTTTATGCGACTGATTGCGAAACAGCAGCCGGGACACCGTCAACTGCATGTTCTCGCTCTTGCCGCTGTAGGTCAGTAGCTGGTTGGCGTTGGCGATATTCTGATGATAGGTGTAATCGTTGTAGTTGGCGGAAAACCCCCAGTACCCGATTGGAATTGCATAATTAAGGGTACGGGAGCGGTTACCAAACGGCCCGCGCTGAAACACATCACTGCCCATATTGATATAAAACAGATCGTTATGAGCTAAAGGCGCGTCAATCGCCAGGGTCGCGGATCTCAGATAACGGCCGGTGCTTTTGGCGCCGCTGTCATCCAGCCCTAAACTGAGACGAACCGGGCGGCCTTCTTTCCAGCTCACGACGAGATCGCTGGTGGCCTCTTGCTCACCGGGCATAATCTTGATATCGACCGCAACGCTGGGCGCCCGTTTCAAGTTCTCCAGCGCCTGCTCGATATCGCGCAGATTAAGAATGTCGCCTGATGCCGCCGGCATGGCATTCCATAATCTGGCGCGCCAGGAAACCGGCCCATCAAAGCGGATGCTGCCAATGCGTCCGGGCTGAAGCGTCAGCGTCAGCACGCCTGTCGTCAGATCTTGCTCCCGGGCCATCACGCGGGTGGTGACATAGCCTTTTTTCAGGATGGCATTCTGGACTTTATTGATGACCAGCGTTATCCCCTGACTCCCCAGGCAGCGGCCTTTGGCGTCGCCGGCGGCTTCCAGCGCCCACTGGAAATTGCTGGCGGAATCGCCATCCAATTGAAGAGTATTAATAGTAAAACAGGGATGTTCATCGACAGGATAATCAGGCAGAGTTATGCCGGGACGGTCAAGGTGGATGTCTGAAACAGGGGCATTTTGCTTTTGTAACGCGCGCGCACGTTCCTGCTGTCTAAACTGTTCCTGGGCGTCAATAGCCGACGCGCTTTGTGCGGCTCCCCCAGAAAAGGGGCCGGCAATCAGCGGAGCAGAGATGAAGATGGACAGCAAAAGAAATGCCCATCGGGTTAGCAGCGGTATACTGCCGGCGTAATCATGGCCCATCCATGGCTCCTTATTCAATGTCAATCAATGGACATCTTGTCCATTACTCAAATATCGCAGGACAATGGTTCTCACCCGATAAAGTGAGTCATTTGCATCAAGATATAACGCAGGGTGAATATCCGTTTTGAGATAGTGGCATTATGCGTATGAGCCCAGAAAAAAATCAATTCAAAATCGGCAACATTGTTAAACCATTATTAAACCTTGAGTTGAAGCAAGCCACTGCTGGGGAATTATAATTTCACGGGCTAAGCTATATATCGCCGAAAAGTCGGCCTGATGAAAGAAAAGTGAAATTATTAATCTATTCCGCGGAAAATAATAAAACAACCACCAAAGATCCAGCATGAATAATATATATGATAAGGCTGACTGATGAGGTTGATATTCATTAAGTTCATCAGCGAAATAATGGTAAGCGCAAAGGACGCCAGTAATTGAGAAATAGTGTCAGATCAGTGATGAGCCCCGCAATATTTTTTGTTCTTTTATTATGCGAACTATTTTCCTCCCGCAAGATCAAGGAAACTGCCTGTGACATAGGAAGCCTCATCAGACAATAACCATGCGATAGCCTGAGCCACTTCTTCTGGCTGGCCGCCGCGTTGCATCGGCAAATTACCTTTAACACGATCCACCCGTTTTGGCTCGCCGCCATCGGCGTGCATTTCGGTGTAAATAAAGCCGGGGCGCACGGCGTTAACGCGAATTCCCTGGGCCGCGACCTCCAGGGACAGGCCAATGGTTAACGTATCAATGGCGCCTTTCGAAGCGGCATAATCCACATATTCATGGGGTGAACCGAGCCGTGATGCCGCCGAGGATACGTTAACGATGGCTCCCCCCTGGCCGCCATGGCGATGCGCCATCCGTTTAACCGCTTCCCGGGCGCAGATAAAGCTGCCGCTGACATTGGTGGCAAACAGGGTGGCAAGCCGTGTTGCATCCAACTGTTCGATAGAGGCTTGAGGCATCAGCATTGCCGCGTTATTGACCAACCCGGTAATGGGGCCAAGCTGTTTATCTATTTGCCTGAACAGTTCCACCACCTGTTCTTCCTGGGCGATATCTACCTGAACCGCAATGGCATTCCCGCCGCCATGGCGAATGTCATCGATAACCGCTTGCGCACTGGCTTCACGGGTATGATAGCCAATACAAACCTGGTGTCCTTTACTGGCGAGGCATAATGCCGTAGCCCGGCCGATGCCGCGATCGCCGCCGGTTATCAGGGTAATTTTATTTTTCATATGCTGTGTATCCGGTCGTAAGTGGAGCGTCACGATAGCGTTTCCGCGCCAAGGGGGGTGCCCGGTCAGGTAAGCACCCAACATTTATCAGACTGAACAGCTGAAAGCAATGGGCAGTAAACAAGCCAATGTGGCCCTGATGGCGATGGCTCAGCCGTCAATATTAAAATGTTATGTGATAGCGTCTGGCTGAGATCGGGGTATTGATGTCACGCTTCCAGCGGGGAAAACGATTGCTATCGCGCTTTTAAAAAGTTTTCTCTCATTGAGTCCGACACCACAATGAAGAAATCCGCCCTGATGACGGATTTTGATAACGTGGCACGTATCTTTATCCTGCCATCTCCACTTCTATTATAAACTTTATCACTTCGGCGATACATATCCAGCACGGCGCTTTCAGTTCATCGGCAAGATAGCTCACCACGTCGAACAGCAACCCTGTGAGGATGTGCTCTATTTTAACGGTGGTAAACAAACAACCTGAATTCTCGACCGCTGTCTCTATTTCTTTATGAAATGTCGTCATTCTGTATGCTATATTTAGCAATATAAACTTTAGTGTATCACGGAGTATGCAAAATGAGAGTATTCCGGGTAGAGCAGGCATTGAAGAAACTGGGCCGCGATATACAGGATGCGCGCAAACGCCGCCGCATAAGTACCTCGCTGATGGCTGAGCGAATCGGTATCACCCGCGCCACGCTCAGCAGGCTTGAGGCCGGCGATGCAAAAGTGTCAATGGGGAGTTATGCAATAGCGCTGTATGTTCTTGGTAAGTTGGATCAGTTGGAAAACATCATAGACCGGACTCAGGATCCACTCGGGCTGGATTTGATGGATGGTGAGTTGCCCGTCCGTATCCGCACACGGAGAACAGAATGAAGAGCATTAACGTCACCATTGACTGGCAAGATAACGCGCGACTTGTCGGCCAACTGGACGTGTATGTCGCCAGAGGCACGGAACGTTATCAATTTACCTATGCGGCAGACTGGGCCAGGAACGGATTCGCCATTGATCCGGCGCTGGAGCTTATCCCCAGAACACCTTATGTAGATAATAAGCTGTGGGGCGCATTCCAGGATATTTCCCCTGATAGATGGGGGCGCCTAGTCCAGACCAGGGTCAACAACCGCCATCTGTCCGAGTGCGATTTTCTCCTTGGCGTCAGCGATTATATGAGAATGGGGGCGTTACGCCTCAGCGATGCCGCACAGCCAGACGTTTTTTTAGCGGATAACCATGACGTGCCAAAACTGGTCAATTTGCGGGAACTGGAAGCCGCCGTTCACCGCTTTGAAGCCGGGCGGGAAAGCGCGTCAGATCTGGCTATGATTGCGCAACCCGGTTCTTCTCTGGGGGGCGCTCATCCCAAAGCCTCGGTGGAAGACAAGCATAAGCTGTGGCTGGCGAAGTTTCAAAGCAATACCGACACAGAACGCGTATCACTCTGGGAAGCCACCATGCTGGGTCTCGCAAGAAAAGCGGGTATTCGCACCGCACATCACCGGGTTTTGAATGCCGGTGGTGACAGACCAGTGCTTCTGGTGGAGCGTTTTGACCGCCTGGACGGTAAACGCATCCCCTTTATTTCCGCCATGACGTTACTGGAACGTAACGAAAATAATGAAGAAGGCGCCAGCTATATTGAAATTGCGGATGCTCTCACCCATTACTCATCGCGACCCGGGGCAGACCGGCTGGAACTGTTTAGCCGTATGATCTTTAATGCCATGACGGGCAACATTGATGACCATCTGCGTAATCATGGTTTTTTACGCGAACCACAAGGTTGGCGGCTTTCTCCAGCTTACGATATCAATCCGACAACGGAACATTTTGCGCGCCGTAATCATAACTTGTCATTCGATGGCGACCGCTCCAGACCCTCTCTGGACACCTGTCTGGCGCTAGCTGAATTTTTCGATGCTGGGAAAGCTGAAGTTAACGCAGCGTTGACCAAGATTGCCCAAGCAGTTTCACAATGGCGAAATATAGCGAAAGGCAATGGTCTGCGAGGCGAGGAAATTATGCGAATGGAAAGGTCGTTTGAACATGACGATACAGAGCGATTGTTGCGTTATTTGCCCTCACGGTGACAGTATTGAACGTCCCAGGCGCTTTTGTATGCCGCTATTTCTAGCCTTTCCCTGTGCAATCTAAGTCCTGGCCTAGGGCTCAGGACTTTTTCTACAATATTAACACGCGGTAAGGGCGAGTTCCTTTATTCAGGATATTCCGCTTTCCCCAGCCCTCTCCACCTCCGCGATAAATTTCACCCCATGGGCGGTACGTATCCAGCGCGGCGCTCTCAACTCATCGGCAAAATAACTGACCAGTTCAAACAGCAATCCGGTGAGGGTGTGCTCCATTTCCGCTAATAGCGCCCGGTCCATCAGAATTCGCGCCAGCGCCTGGCAATATTCGCAAAGTAGCTCGGCGTCAGGTTCAAAGCGGGGCGAGGTCACCGGGAAATCATCCACGGTCAGGCTTACAATCAAGTGAGGCGGGATCGGGTCGTTCAGCGTGGGTTGCAATCGGGCAAGGCATTCGGCAAGCCGTGCGCTAAGCGCCTGCCGGCGTGTGGTATCGCTACTTTCACGCAGGGTTTCAGCGAACTGTTCGCAATGCCAGGCGAGCACGGTGAAATCCGTGGTTGAACGGAAGGGGACAGAAAAAAATGCATGAGTTTGGGTTGGGATTGTAGCCATAAGGCAGCCGCCACTAAGTTTTGTATCAGGGAGACCAATCCCAGCGCCTGATTTGCAGGCGCAAAAGCACGATATAATGGCGGGCGACTATCCGCCATGCCTTTCGCTGTGAGTATCATTATCGTCGAGGGCCGTCTCAAAATTGAGCGCTATATTGCACGTTATTACGTTTAATGAATCATGTGTTATACATTATTCATAGCCTGCCGCATCGGCGCAGATTGCGGTCGTAACGTATAAAGACTATCCCAATGGGATCAGCGTCCTGTCTACGGTGTCGGGCCGTTGTCGGCAATCTCACGCGCTGAAAAAAAAGCCCCGCGCATCAGCGCGGGGCCTTGTGAAATATCAGCGACTGTCGCCGGTGGAAGAATCAGCCGGCAACCGCAATCCGCTTCATATCTTTCATATACCCGCGCAGGGTGGCGCCGATAATTTCAATCGGATGGTGGCGAATAGCTTCGTTAACATCGCGCAGCTGCGCATTGTCAATCTCGGCGGCAGGCGCGGCCTTGCCGATATCGCCCGGCTGCAGGCTGTCCATAAAGTTGGCTTTCAGCAGCGGCACGGCGGCGTTGGCGAACAGGTAGTTGCCGTATTCGGCGGTATCGGAAATCACCACATTCATTTCATACAGGCGCTTGCGCGCCACGGTATTGGCGATCAGCGGCAGCTCATGCAGCGATTCGTAGTAAGCCGATTCGGCGATGATACCGGAGCGGGTCATGGTTTCAAACGCCAGCTCCACGCCGGCCTTGGCCATGGCTATCATCAGCACGCCGTGGTCGAAATATTCCTGCTCGCTGATTTTGCCTTCAAACTGAGGGGCGTTTTCAAACGCCGAGGCGCCGGTCTCTTCGCGCCAGGTCAGCAATTTCACGTCGTCATTAGCCCAGTCTTCCATCATGCCGCTGGAGAAGGCGCCGGTGATGATGTCGTCCATATGTTTTTCGAACAAGGGCTGCATCAGGGCTTTTAACTGCTCGGACAAGGCAAAGGCGCGCAGCTTGGCGCTATTGGACAAACGGTCCATCATCAGCGTAATGCCGCCTTGCTTAAGCGCTTCGGTGGTGGTTTCCCAGCCGAACTGCACCAGTTTCCCGGCGTAGGCCGGGTCGATGCCGTCCGCGACCATTTTATCGAAGCACAGCAGCGAGCCGGCCTGCAGCATGCCGCACAGGATGGTCTGTTCGCCCATCAGGTCGGATTTTACCTCGGCGACAAACGATGACGCCAGGACGCCGGCGCGATGGCCGCCGGTAGCGGCCGCCCAGGCCTTGGCCAGCGCCATGCCCTCGCCCTGCGGGTCGTTTTCCGGATGTACCGCAATCAGGGTCGGCACGCCGAAACCGCGTTTGTACTCTTCGCGCACTTCGGTGCCGGGGCATTTGGGCGCCACCATGATAACAGTGATGTCTTTACGGATTTGCTCGCCCACCTCGACGATGTTAAACCCATGGGAGTAGCCCAGCGCTGCGCCTTTTTTCATCAGCGGCTGCACGGCCTGCACCACGACCGAATGCTGTTTGTCCGGCGTCAGGTTGACCACCAGATCGGCCTGCGGGATCAGTTCTTCATAGGTACCGACCTTAAAGCCGTTTTCGGTGGCCTTGCGCCAGGACGGGCGCTTCTCGTCAATGGCCGCCTTGCGCAGCGCGTAGGAAATATCAAGTCCGGAATCACGCATGTTCAGGCCCTGGTTCAGCCCCTGCGCCCCGCAGCCGATAATGACCACTTTTTTACCTTTCAGGTAGCCCGCTTCATCGGCGAATTCATCCCGGGCCATAAAGCGGCATTTACCCAGCTGCTCCAACTGCTGGCGCAGGTTCAGGGTGTTAAAATAGTTAGCCATGGTGCTACTCCGTAATAGGGTATGGTACTTCTGGTATAAGGGTTCCCGCCGGACGGGAATAGGATGTTTGCCACTATAAAGCAGGAATCGTGTTGCTTAAATTGATATATTAACAATCTGATATTGCATATTGTGCAACGTGCGCGCTGCGCATGGAAAAAGCGGTTTAAAGGTGCTGCCCCTATGGATCTGCGCGATCTTAAATTGTTCCTTCACCTCGCGGAAAGCCGCCATTTCGGCCGCACCGCGAAAGCGACCCACGTTAGCCCGTCGACGCTGTCGCGCCAGATCCAGCGTCTGGAGGAAGACGTGGGACGGGTCTTGTTCCTGCGCGACAACCGCACGGTACAGCTTACCGATGCCGGCGAGCAGTTGAAGATTTTCGCCCAGCAGACGCTGCTGCAGTACCAGCAGCTGTCCCATCGCCTGGGCCAGCACGGTCCGTCGCTTAGCGGCGAGCTGCGGCTGTTCTGCTCGGTTACCGCCGCCTATAGCCACCTGCCGCCGATCCTCGACCATTTCCGCGCCCGGCACCCGTTGGTGGAAATAAAACTGACCACCGGCGACCCCGCCGACGCCGTGGAAAAAGTGCAGTCCGGCGACGCCGATTTAGGCATTGCCGGCCATCCCGAAATCCTGCCGGCCAGCATTGATTTTACTCCGATCGGCGCAATACCGATGATCCTGATAGCCCCGGCCCTGCCCTGCCCGGTACGCGCGCAGGCGCTGGTCGCCACGCCGGACTGGTCGCATATCCCCTTTATCTTACCGGAGCACGGTCCGGCGCGCCGCCGTATCGATCACTGGTTTCGCGACAACCGCCTCGCCAATCCGCAGATTTACGCCACCGTCGCCGGGCACGAGGCCATTGTTTCCATGGTGGCGCTCGGCTGCGGCATTGCGCTGATCCCCTCGGTAGTAGTAGACAACAGCCCCGAACCGGTGCGCAACCGCGTGCAGATTGTCGAGCACGGTACGCCGGTAGAACCGCTGGAATTAGGGGTATGCGTACAGCGCAAACGCTTGCAGGAACCGTTGATTGAAGCGTTCTGGCAACTGCTGGAACGTTAAGGGGCAACGCAGCCAGGGTGCAATGGCCTGGTTAATGGCGGCGAAGCGCCATTGCTGAATTTTTTCGACGGTAGCGCCGGAGCCGCTTAAGGTCGTGGCGCTATAGCGGCCCGGAACGCCGGGACGGGACGCTACCCATCCCGGCGCCGGGAAGCATGCCCGTTATCCTGGTTGCCGGCCAGGCCGGGATGCCCGGTTATCCTTGCAGAAAGAAGCGGAAAGCCGGATTTTGGGTTTCGTCGTGGCATTCATAACCCAGCGCGGACAGGTGGCGGTCAAACTCCGGCTCCTGCTCGCCCAGCTCGAAACCCGCCATGACGCGACCGTAATCGGTGCCGTGGCTGCGGTAATGGAACAGGGAAATATTCCAATGCGTCCCCAAAGTATGCAGGAATTTCAACAGCGCGCCCGGCGATTCCGGGAATTCAAAACTGTACAGGCGTTCGCGCAGCGGTTTCGACGGGCGTCCGCCCACCATATAACGCACGTGCAGCTTGGCCATCTCGTCGTCGGACAGATCCACCACCTGGTAGCCGCCGGCGGTCAGCTCGCTTAAGATCTCATCGCGCTCCACGCGTCCCCGGGTCAGGCGCACGCCGACAAAAATGCAGGCGTTATCCGCGTCGGCGTAGCGATAGTTAAACTCGGTTACCGCGCGGCCGCCCAGCAGCTGGCAAAATTTCAGGAAACTGCCCTTCTGCTCGGGAATGGTCACCGCCATCAGCGCTTCGCGCTGCTCGCCAAGCTCGCAGCGCTCGGAAACATAACGCAGGCCGTGGAAATTGACGTTGGCGCCGGACAGCACATGGGCCAATCGTTCGCCCCGGATATTATGCTGCTGAATATATTTTTTCATGCCCGCCAGCGCCAGCGCGCCCGCGGGTTCCGCTATCGCCCGCACGTCCTCGAACAGATCCTTGATTGCCGCGCAGATGGCGTCGCTGTCCACGGTAATCACGTCATCCAGGTACTCGCGGCATAAGCGGAACGTTTCGTCGCCGATACGCCTGACCGCCACGCCTTCGGCGAACATACCGACCCGGGGGAGGTCCACCGGTTCGCCGGCCTTGAGCGCCGCGCACAGGCAGGCGGATTCCTCGGCCTCCACGCCGATCACCTGAATCTGCGGCATCAGGTGCTTGATCAGCACCGCTACGCCCGCGGCCAGGCCGCCGCCGCCCACCGGTACAAAAATGCGGTCCAGATGCGCGTCCTGCTGCAGCAGTTCCATCGCCAGCGTACCCTGGCCGGCGATCACCGCCGGATGGTCGAACGGCGGCACGAAGGTGTAATGACACTCGCGCGCCAGCTCGATAGCCTTGGCCTTGGCCTCGTCGAAATTGGCGCCATAGAGAAAGGCTTCGCCGCCGAAACTGCGCACGGCGTCCACCTTGATATCCGCCGTGGCAACCGGCATCACGATCAGCGACTTGATGCCAAGCCTGGTCGCGGAGAGCGCCACGCCCTGGGCATGATTGCCCGCCGAGGCGGTCACCACGCCATGGGCTTTTTGCTCTTCATTGAGGCCGGAAATCATCGCATAGGCGCCGCGCAGCTTAAAGCTGTGCACCGGCTGCCGGTCTTCCCGCTTTACCAGGACGGTATTGTCCAGGCGCGCGGAGAGTTTTTCCATGACTTGCAACGGGGTGACCTGGGCCACCTCGTATACCGGCGAACGCAGCGTGGCGCGCAGGTATTCCGCCGCGCAGGGCGCGGCGGGCAACGGTAGGGAGTCGGCCATGACCGTTAGCCTCCCAGCTTGCTTTTATCGCGCACTGCGCCCTTATCGGCGCTGGTGGCGAGCAAGGCGTAGGCCCGCAGGGCAAAGGACACCTGACGCTGGCGATCCACCGGTTTCCAGGCGTCCGCGCCGCGTGCCGTCTGTCTTTCCCGCCGGGCGGCCAGTTCGCTGTCCGCCACGGCCAGCGCGATGCTGCGCTCATGGATGTTGATGTCGATAATATCACCGTCCTGTACCAGTCCGATCAGGCCGCCGCTGGCGGCTTCAGGCGAAACATGGCCGATGGACAGGCCGGAGGTGCCGCCGGAAAAACGGCCGTCGGTAATCAGCGCGCACTGCTTGCCCAACCCCATGGATTTCAGGTAGGTGGTGGGATACAGCATTTCCTGCATGCCCGGCCCGCCTTTGGGTCCTTCGTAACGGATGACCACCACGTCGCCGGCCACCACTTTGCCGCCCAGGATGGCCTCGGTGGCGGCTTCCTGGCTTTCATACACTTTAGCCGGGCCGCTGAAGATCAGGCTGCCCTTATCCACGCCGGCGGTTTTGACGATACAGCCGTCTTCGGCGATATTGCCGTACAGCGTCGCCAGCCCGCCGTCCTGGCTATAGGCGAACTCGCGGGAGCGGATACAGCCCTCCTGACGGTCGGTATCCAGGGACGGCCAGCGGCAGTCCTGCGAGAACGCCTTGGTGGTGCGGATGCCGGCAGGGCCGGCGGAATACATGCTTTTCACTTCCGCGTCTTCGGTCAGCATCACGTCATACTGTTGCAGCGTTTCCGGCAGCGTCAGCCCGAGGATATTGCCGACCTCGCGGTTCAGCAGGCCCGCGCGGTCCAGTTCGCCCAGGATGCCCCAGACGCCGCCGGCGCGGTGGACGTCTTCCATATGGTATTTCTGCGTGCTGGGCGCCACTTTGCACAGATGCGGCACCCGGCGCGATAAACGGTCGATATCGGCCATGGTGAAATCCACGTCCCCTTCCTGCGCCGCCGCCAGCAGGTGCAGTACGGTATTGGTGGAGCCGCCCATGGCGATATCCAGCGTCATGGCGTTTTCAAATGACGCTTTACAGGCAATGCTGCGCGGCAGCGCGCTTTCATCGTCCTGTTCATAATAGCGCTTGGTCAGTTCGACGATGCGCTTGCCGGCATTGAGGAACAGCTGACGCCGGTCGGCATGGGTGGCCAGCAGCGAACCATTGCCAGGCTGGGACAGGCCCAGGGCCTCGGTCAGGCAGTTCATGGAGTTGGCGGTAAACATGCCGGAACAGGAGCCGCAGGTGGGACAGGCGGAACGTTCGATCTGGTTGCTGTCGGCATCGGACACGTTCGGATTGGCGCCCTGGATCATGGCGTCAATCAAATCGAGCTTGATAATTTTATCGGACAGCTTGGTCTTGCCGGCCTCCATCGGGCCGCCGGAGACAAATATCACCGGGATATTCAGGCGCAGCGCCGCCATCAGCATCCCCGGGGTGATTTTATCGCAGTTGGAAATACAGACCATGGCGTCGGCGCAGTGGGCGTTGACCATATACTCCACCGAATCGGCAATCAGCTCGCGCGACGGCAGGGAATACAGCATGCCGCCGTGACCCATGGCGATGCCGTCGTCCACCGCGATGGTATTGAATTCTTTCGCCACGCCGCCGGAGGCTTCAATCTGCTCGGCAACCAGTTTACCCAAATCGCGCAGGTGCACATGGCCCGGCACAAATTGGGTAAAGGAGTTGACCACGGCGATAATCGGCTTGTCGAAATCATCGTCGGTCATGCCGGTGGCGCGCCATAAGGCACGGGCGCCGGCCATATTGCGGCCGTGGGTGGTGGTAGCGGAACGATACTTTGGCATGCTCAATACTCCAGTTAATCTTTTGGCAGGCGGTTAACCCGCCTGCTGTTAAAAACCTATAGTTTTAGTTATTGACCGGGTCCAGCCAGCCCCATTTATCTTCGGTCTCGCCGGTGAACAGGCCGAAAAACGCCTGTTGCAGCTGTTTGGTCACCGGACCGCAGCGGCCGATGCCCACCTGGATGCCGTCAACGCTGCGCACCGGGGTGATTTCCGCCGCGGTGCCGGACATAAACACTTCGTCGGCCAGATAAAGCGATTCACGGGAAAGCACTTGCTCGCGCACTTCGAGACCGCGATCTTTCGCCAGTTTGATGATGGCGTCGCGGGTAATGCCCGGCAGGGCGGAAGAGGTGAACGGCGGCGTAAACAGGATGCCTTCCTTCACTTCAAACAGGTTTTCCCCCGCGCCTTCGGAAACATAACCGTGGACATCCAGCGCGATGCCTTCCTGATAGCCGTGGCGGCGGGCTTCGCTGCCCACCAGCATGGAAGAAAGATAGTTACCGCCGGCCTTGGCCGCGGTCGGGATGGTATTGGCCGCCACGCGGTTCCATGACGACACCATGGCGTCGATGCCCTGATCCAGCGCGTCTTCGCCCAGATAGGCGCCCCAGGGGAACGCGGCGATAATCACATCGGTGGTATAACCGGCCGGCGGGTTAACGCCCATGCCCACGTCGCCGACAAACACCAGCGGACGGATATAGGCGCTGACCAGCTTATTCTTGCGCAGCACTGAACGGCAGGCTTCCATCAGGTCATCAACACTGTGGCTTACCGGCATACGGTAGATCTTGGCCGAATCATGCAGGCGTTGCATATGTTCACGATGGCGGAACACCACCGGCCCTTTATGCGAGTCGTAGCAACGGACACCTTCGAAGACTGACGATCCATAATGCAGCGCATGGGACATCACATGGACCTTGGCCTCCGCCCATGGAACCATCTCGCCGTTGAACCAAATAAAATCAGCTTTCTTCGTCGTCATTTTCTTTTCCTTACTCGTGCCTTAGGCGCGTATTTGTTGTGATGTCAATTGCTGGATCTCGACACAGGCGACATCCATAAGTTTACTTAATTGTGAAGACAGTAAATCGACCGGGCGAATGCTTGCAACCGTCAATTGAATATTTATACATTCCGGATTGATCTGCGGCGTCATATTTAATGCGCAAACCCGGAATCCGCGGTGGCGCACCACGCGCAGGACGCGTTCCAGGATTTCCGGACGGGAACGCGCCTCGATAGAAAGCTGATGTTGCATCATGATAATTTCTCCAGCATGGTTTCATTGCCGGCGCCGGGCGGCACCAGTGGCCAGACATTTTCGTTTTCGTCGATGGAGACATGCAGCAGGTAGGGGCCCTGGTGGGAAAACATGGCGTCAAAGGCGGCATCGATCTGGTCTTTTCGGGTAATTCGTTGGCCGGGGATATCAAACGCGCTGGCCAGGATGAGAAAATCGGGGTTATCTGTCAGGGTGGTCTCGCTATAGCGTCCGTCGAAAAACAGTTGTTGCCACTGTCGGACCATGCCTAATCGCTGATTGTCGATCAAGACGATTTTCAGCGGCAGCCGTTTTCGCTTGATGGTGGTCAATTCCTGGACATTCATCATAAACGAGCCGTCGCCGGAGACACAGACCACGGTGTCATCGGGACGCGCCACCTGGGCGCCGACCGCGGCCGGCACGCCGAAACCCATGGTGCCCAGGCCGCTGGAGGTGATGAAGTTCTCCGGACGGGTGAAGCTCATATGCTGGGCGGCCCACATCTGGTGCTGTCCGACGTCGGTGGTGATCACGGTATTATCCGGTACCCGCCGGGAAAGCGCGTTCAGCAATGCCGGCGCGTAAATAGCCTCGCCCGGATGATCGTAACGCCAGCGGTATTCCGATTTCAGCGCCTGGGTTTCACGGCGCCAATCGTCAATCGACAGCGCCTGCGCCAGGGCGGGAAACAGCTGGTTTAAATCACCCTGCAACGCCACGTGGGGCTGACGCAGTTTACCCAGTTCCGCCGGGTCGATATCCAGATGGATCACTTTGGCGTGGGGCGCAAAGGAATTCAGCCGGCCGGTAACCCGGTCGTCAAAACGGGCGCCGACCGCCATAAGCAAATCGCAGGACTGCACCGCCAGGTTGGCCGCCTGGTTGCCGTGCATGCCCAGCATGCCCAGGTAACAGGGATCTTCACGGTCAGGCGCGCCCAGGCCTTTCAGGGTCGCCACGCTCGGGATGCCGGTGCGATGAATGAAATCACGCAAGGCCGGCACCGCGCGCGCCATGCCGACGCCGCCGCCCACATACAGCATGGGTTTGCGCGCCAGGCGCAGCAGGTCGCGGGCCGCCGCCACATCCCCCTGGACGGCCCCGTCCTGACTGTCCATGGCGACCAGATGCGGGCTGAGTTCGCCGGTGGCCAGCTGGATATCCTTGGGGATATCGATCAATACCGGCCCCGGACGCCCGCTGGTGGCGACGGCGAAGGCCTCGGCCATGATGGCCGGCAGTTCGTCCAGGCTTTCCACCAGGAAACTGTGTTTGGTGCAGGCCAGGGACAGCCCGAGCACGTCGATTTCCTGGAACGCGTCGGTGCCGATAAGCGCCGAGCCGACCTGGCCGGTAATGGCCACCAGCGGCACGGAGTCCAGCAGGGCATCGGCCAGGCCGGTGATGAGATTGGTCGCCCCGGGGCCGGAGGTGGCGATACAGACGCCGACTTTACCGGTAGCTCGCGCATAGCCAATCGCCGCCATGGCCGCTCCCTGTTCATGCCGGCATAGGAGATGTTCCACCCCGCCGTCAAAGAGCGCATCGTATACCGGCATGATGGCGCCGCCGGGATAACCGAAAACCATATCCACACCCTGTGCGCGCAACGCTGACACTACCCACTGAGCACCGTTCATAGTTAGTTCCCCGCCTGTCTGCGCTGGGAACAGGATTTTATGCTGTTAATCATTTTTCTGTTCCTTATTCATAATATATCTTGGTGGCCATAAAAAAGTGCCAAAAAAAAACCCCCGTCCTTTCGGTGCGGGGGTTTTCTTGAGATTTAAGCTTGTTTAATAAGCTTTTCTTCGTCCAAGTGCAGCCCCGCACGGTGGGATAATAATCACCACCACGCTAATCACGACTAGGCTTATCACTTGGACAAAGGCTTTCATAAATAGGGTTTCATCACTTCTGGTCGAATGAATACCTACAGAGTTATCACAGTAAATGGGGTTATGACAATCTTTTTTATTATTTTCGCTGGGATCGCGCGGCGGCGAAAATTCTAAATAGACCGTTTTTCAATAATTTGATGAGTCATGAATATTTTTCATCTTCGGCGGCATTCTCCCCCGCCACGCTCTCTTCTCTGCACAGGATTAACCTTGGGGCGCCGCCGCGCACGGCTGCGAAGCACGGCAAACGCCGAAATTTTTTTACGGGCCGTTCCGCAGGGCGGGAGCCTGCCCCTGGGCTGCAGGCGCAAAGCGGGCATGATAAGGGCCGATGCCGTCATCGCGGGTGCGGCATCCAGGATGGTGATGGAGGATGGGCATGTCCCTTGCGTTAATTTATACCCGGGCGTCGATCGGCGTCCAGGCGCCGTTGATTTCAGTGGAGGCCCATATCAGCAAAGGTCTGCCCGGCTTTACCCTGGTGGGGTTGCCTGACGCGACGATAAAAGGGGCGCGCGATCGGGTACGCAGCGCGCTGCTGAACAACGGTTTCGATTTTCCCGCCCGGCGGATAACCGTCAGCCTGGCGCCGGCCGATCTGCCCAAGGAAGGCGGGCGCTATGATTTGCCTATTGCGCTGGCGATCCTGGCCGCGTCGGAACAAATTGCCGCCGATAAGCTCGCTTGCCATGAATTTCTCGGCGAACTGGCGCTGTCCGGCGAACTGCGGCCGGTGCAGGGCGCCATTCCGGCGGCGCTGGCGGCACAACAGGCCGGGCGGCGTCTGATCCTGTCCAGCCATAACAGCGGCGAGGCGGCCCTGATACCGGATAGCCGCGTGCTGGTCGCCGGGCATCTGCGCGATGTATGCGCCTTCCTGCAGGGCGGCGCCGAACTCAATGCCGTGCCGGGCCAGGACCCGACGCCGCCGGCATACGACGGCGCCGATCTCAGCGACATCACCGGCCAGCCGCAGGCCAAACGCGCCCTGGAAATCGCCGCCGCCGGCGGGCATAACCTGCTGCTTATCGGTCCGCCGGGCACCGGCAAGACCATGCTGGCCAGCCGGCTGCCGGGGTTGATGCCCCCCTTAAGCGATGCGGAGGCCGTAGAGACCGCCGCGCTGATCAGTCTGATGAGCGCCGGGGCCGCCCGCCGGCATTGGCGCCAAAGACCGTTTCGCGCCCCGCATCACAGCGCCTCGATGGCGGCCCTGGTCGGCGGCGGTTCCCTACCCCGGCCCGGCGAGATATCCCTGGCCCATAACGGGGTGTTATTCCTGGATGAGCTGCCGGAGTTCCAGCGCCGGGTGCTGGACGCGCTGCGCGAACCGCTGGAAGCGGGTGAAATCGTTATCTCCCGCGCCCAGGCCAAGGTACAATACCCGGCGCGTTTCCAACTGGTGGGCGCCATGAACCCCAGTCCGTCCGGCGATTACCAGGGCGTCCACGGCCGCAGCGGCCTCGCGCAGACCCTGCGTTACCTGAACCGGTTATCCGGCCCCTTCCTGGATCGTTTTGACCTGTCCATCGAGGTGCCGCTGCTGCCGCCGGGAATGCTGCGCCGGCAGAACCCGGCGGGCGAGACCAGCGCGATGGTGCGCGCCAGGGTGCAAGCGGCGCGCGACATCCAGCTGCGACGCGGCCGGAAAATCAATGCGTATCTCAATAACCAGGAAGTTGCATTATATTGCCGGCTTGCTGAAGAGGACGCGGTTTTCCTGGAAGAGGTGATGGAAACGCTGGGTTTGTCGGTACGCGCCTGGCACCGGACGCTCAAGGTTGCCCGAACGCTGGCGGATTTGGCGGGCGCGGCCGAAATACAGCGCGATCATCTGGCGGAGGCCGTCAGCTATCGCACCATTGATCGTCTGCTGCAACAGCTTTGGCGGCACATGGAATAACATGGGGCCGCAGCCCCATGCCGGGATTAATCTTCGCTGTCGGTATAGTCTTCCACCACGTCCATCTGCGGCTTGCCGCCGGATAAGGTATGGAAGCGCTTGGGACGACGAATGTGCTCGATATACTTGAACCACACTTTTTCGTGCTCGGTGGAAGGCTCGCGCTGGCCCTGGCATACCGCGACAAATTGCGTCTCTTCATCGGTAACCGGTTCGCGCTTGCCGCTGTCCAGATCGTTGTAGGCATGCCCATAGCGCTCCAGCAGCTGGGCTTCCCGAATGGTGAAATGACCATGCCGGGAAAAGCCACGCGGGTAATTTTTGTTATCAAAATAACGATTGGTACTAGAAAAGCTGTCCGCCATCTTAAGCGCTCCCCATCCTTTCATAAGCCGTACTGTTTATGGCGCGGAGTATTAGATAGGCTTGACTTTCTGTAAAACAAAACATTTAAATCGTTACGATAAAAATTTCTGGAGATGGGCGTGGATACGGAATTACTGAAAACCTTTTTGGAAGTTAGCAGGACCCGCCACTTTGGTCGCGCCGCGGAAGCGCTTTATTTGACGCAGTCGGCGGTGAGCTTCCGCATTCGTCAATTGGAAACGCAATTGGGCGTCAGTTTATTTACCCGGCACCGCAATAATATCCGCCTGACGCCTGCGGGAGAAAGCCTGTTGCCTTATGCGGAAAACCTGATGTCCACCTGGCAACTGGCCAAAAAAGAGGTGACCCGATCGCTGCAGCATAGCCTGTTATCCATCGGCGCCACCGCCTCGCTGTGGGAGGCCTGGTTGGGGCAATGGCTGCACGTGTTATACCAGCAGCGCCCTACCCTGCAGATAGAAGCCCGCATAGCGCAGCGCCACGCGCTGATAAGCCAGCTGCATGAGCGCCAGCTGGATTTGCTGATCAGCACCGAAGCGCCGAAGATGGAGGAGCTGACCTGTCAGTTGCTGGGGAATTTTTCGTTGTCGCTGTTTACCGCCTCGGCACCTCCCGAAACGGGGGATCGGCCTTATATCCGTCTGGAATGGGGGGCCGACTTCCATACCCATGAAAGCCGGCTGCTGGTGAATAACCCCCTGCCGGTCATGAGCACCACCTCGGCCCTGCTGGCCCGCAGCCTGCTGCCGACCACCGGGGCATGCGTATTTTTACCCAGCCATTGGGGCGAGTTATATCCCGACCTGGCTGCCATCGCCGATATCCCTCCCCTGGTCAGGCCGCTCTATGCCGTATGGCTGCAAAACAGCGATCAGCGCACCCAGATAAGGCAGCTGTTGAAAACACCGGTCATTTAAGCCTGTGAAGCCCGTCACGTCCCTGGCGGCCATCAGGACGAGCCATCCCCCGGGTAGCCGGCTGCGGGTGCCTTATGAGCCTGCTGTTGGCTTTCCGCCGGGATGCCGGTGCGGGGAATACTGGTGACCTTGGCATTTTGCTTATTCTCCCACAGCGAGTTCAGCAGCCGTTGCAAGGCGATAAACGCAAACAGCAGGATGCCGATGACGATTTTGGTCCACCAGGAACTCAGGGTGCCGTCAAAGTTGATATAGGTCTGGATAAGCCCCTGGATCATGACGCCGAACAAGGTGCCGAACACCGTGCCGATGCCGCCGCTCAACAGCGTGCCGCCGATCACCACCGAGGCGATGGCGTCGAGTTCCACGCCCATGCCGGCCAACGCGTAGCCGGCCGAGGTGTAAATCGAAAACACAATGCCCGCAAGCGTCGCCAGCCCCGTGGACAGCATATAAATACGAATCGTGGTGCTGCGGGTCGATACCCCCATCAGGTTGGCGGCCGTCGCATTGCCGCCGATGGCGTACACCTGATTGCCGAACTGCGTATACCGCGCCAGCAGGATGCCGAACACCATCACCAGCAGCATCAGCACCCCCATGGCGCTAAGACGTCCGCCGCCGGGCATCTGCCAGGCGAGGCCCGAGAGGGTTTCATAGATCGGATGGTCGATGGGCAGGGACTCTTCCGACACCAGGTAACTGGCGCCGCGCAGGAAAAACATGCCGGCCAGGGTAATGATAAACGCTGGGATTTTTAATGTATCGATAAGCCAGCCCATAAACGCGCCGAATCCGCAGCCCATGATCAAGATCAGCGGAAACGCGACCAGCGGCGACAGATGATAATCGCCGATCACGCGCGCCAGGAAGACGCCGGTAAACGCGATAACCGACCCCACGGAAAGATCGATGCCGCCGGAAATAATCACAAAAGTCATGCCGACGGCGATAATGCCCAAGAACGCGTTATCCGTCAGGATATTGCAGATAACCCTGGTGGAGGCGAAACCGGGAAAACGGCTCAGGCAAAACAAATAACCGACAATAAATACCGCGATGGTAATGACCAGGGGAAGGTTACGTTTAAGCATGGCGACGGCTCCTGCGAATAAAAGCGATAAAGCTGGAGGACTGCATGACCAGCACGCAAAGCACCACCACGGCTTTCACCACCTGGTTAAGCTCCGGCTGGAAGCCCGACAGCAAAATGCCGGTATTCATCCCCTGGATAATCAGCGCCCCCAGGATTGACAGAAACAGGTTAAAACGCCCGCCCATCAGCGAGGCCCCGCCGATCACCACCGCCAGAATAGCGTCCAGTTCCAGCCACAGGCCGGCATTGTTGGCATCCGCGCCACGAATGTCGGCGGTGACGATCAGTCCGGCGACCGCGGCGCACAATCCGCTCAGGATGTAAGTGGACATGACGATAACCCGTGTCTTCACCCCCGCATTCTTGGCCGCGCGGATATTGATGCCCACCGCCTCGATAAACAATCCCAGGGCGGTTTTGCGCGTCAGCAGCCAGGCCAGTACCAGCGTAATCAGGGTAATAAACACCGGCACGGGGAAATAGAACAGCGAGCCGCTGCCGATCCAGGACAGCGACGGATTGTTAAAAGTAATGATCTGGCCTTCGGTCACCAGCTGCGCCACGCCGCGCCCGGCCACCATCAGGATAAGCGTTGCCACGAAGGGCTGTATTTTCAGCAGCGCCACCAGGACGCCGTTCCATAAACCCGACAGCACGCCCACGCCCAGGGTCGCCAGGATGATAACCGTCAGGCTATAGCCCTGTACGGTTAACGTCGCGGTCACCGCGCCGGCGATGGCCATGACGGCGCCCACCGACAGGTCGATCCCCCCGGTGGCGATAACCAGCGTCATGCCGATGGACAGCAGGGCGACCGGCGCACAGCGATTTAAGATATCAATGAGACTGCCGAACAACCGTCCATCCTGGATATGGATGGAGAAAAAATTATTGGCGACAATACTGTCAACCACTAACACAACCACCAACGCGGCCAGCTGCGGCATTCCCACCGGCCAGCGTTTGGCGACAACGACTTTAGTATCGGATGACATTGAACCAGACATAACAGTCACGCTCCTTAGGCGGCAATGGCATTCATAATGGCGCTCACCGATAGCTTATCGAGCGGAATATCCGCGATATGTTTCCGGTCGCGCAGAATAACAACCCGGTCGGCATAACCCACCAGTTCTTCAAGCTCTGAGGAGATAACCAGCAGGGCCAGCCCATCGGCGCACAAGGATTCGATTAAACGGATGATTTCGGCATGGGCGCCCACATCAATGCCCCGCGTCGGTTCGTCCAGGATCAGGAACTGCGGTTTGGTCAGCAGCCAGCGCGACAGCAGCACCTTTTGCTGATTGCCGCCGGACAGGAACTCAATCGGCTGCTCGGCGCTGGGCGTGCGGATATCCAGTTGGCGGATAAAACGCTCGGCAATGTTATTTTGTTCCTTGCGCGGGATGGGCCGCAGCCATCCGCGCTGTACCTGCAGGGCCAGGATAATATTTTCCCGCACCGAGGCGGCGGCGATAATGCCGTCTGTTTTACGATCTTCCGGACAGAAGCCCAGTCCCAGCTTTCCCGCCTGGTTGGGCGAACGGATCACCCGCTCGGTGCCCTTGATCCAGGCGGTGCCCGAATCCGCCGGGCGAATGCCGAAAATCACTTCGGCGGTTTCGGTACGCCCCGACCCCAGCAATCCGGCAAGCCCGACGATCTCGCCCGGTCTGACCTCCAGATCAAAGGGAGCGATCGTGCCTTTCTTGCCATAACCGGCAAAGGCCGCCACCGGCTTTTCGCTATGCAGGGTACGGCCGGCGCGCTGCAAGGCATGCTCATCCAGTTCACGACCCAACATCATCTTGATCAATTCAATATGGGGCAATTCGCGGGTATAACGCGTGCCGACAAACTCGCCGTTGCGCAGCACGGTGATGCGATCGGTAATTTTATAGACCTGGTCGAGAAAGTGGGTCACAAAGATCAGGCTGATACCCCGGTCGCGCAGCTGGCGCATAATGGTAAACAGCATCTCGACTTCGTTGGCGTCCAGGCTGGCGGTCGGCTCATCCAGGATCAGCACCTTGGCCGACAGATCCACCGCCCTGCAAATGGCCACGATCTGCTGCATCGCCACGGAAAAATGCCCCAACGGCTCCGTTACGTCCAGCGCAAAACCATAACCCGCCAGTAATATTTCCGCGCGGCGATTAACCTCTTTACGATCGATAAAACCAAACCGTCGCGGTTCGCGACCGATAAATAAATTATCCGCCACCGAAAGATTCGGCAGCAGATTGACCTCCTGGTACACGGTGCCGATGCCAAGCTCTTGCGCATGGGCGGTATTCTTGGGATGAATATCTTGTCCATCCAGGTTAATCGTACCGCCGTCACGTTGGTAAACACCGGTTAACGCTTTGATAAGGGTTGATTTCCCCGCGCCATTCTCGCCGAGCAATCCCATGATTTCGCCGCGATTGAGAGTTAACGACACGTTGTTTAACGCTTTTACGCCGGGAAAGGTTTTGCTTAGGCCGGTAATGTTGAGTAATACATCATCATGACTATCGATAATACCCACGGTAAATCCTCCTAAAGACGTAGCCGGATAAACACGCTATCAGTACCGTTACACCCCGACCCTGTGCCCCGGTATTGAAGGTTAACGGTCATTATTGGGGTAAAAGAAATGGATGCTATTCGCCAGCTACCAATGCGCCTGGAGTGCATGCAAACAACAGGGTAGAGATGCGCCCTGGCGGCTGGGGTCTTGGCGCCAAAACCCCAATCCCAGGGACGCGTTTACAACGTATTTCTTTTTGCGCCGATCCAGGTCGCTCCCTGGCTACGCGGACGCAGGCTTAATCCCCATCGCTGCCGGCAGGATCCCCTGAGTTTTAGTAACCCATGCCGCTTTTCTTATCCAATTGGGCCTGGGCATCGGCCGGCAGGAACAGTTTGCTTTCCGTCTTGATGATTTTGGTGGGCTTGGTACCGTCTTTTTTGTATTTCGCCAGGGCGTCAAACGCCGGTCCGGCCATATTCGGCGTTAACTCCACATTGGCGTTGGCCTCGCCCGCAAGCATGGCTTTATAGATATCCGGAACGCCGTCGATGGAGCCGGTAAGAATATCTTTACCCGGTTTCAGGCCGGCTTCTTTAATGGCCTGGATGGCGCCGATCGCCATATCGTCGTTATGGGCAAAGACCATACAGATATTTTTGCCGTTGTTTTCGGCCTTGATAAAGCTTTCCATGACCTCTTTCCCTTTGCTGCGGGTAAAGTCACCGGACTGGGAACGAATGATTTTGATGTTATGCGCCTTGGCAATGGCGTCGGCAAAACCTTTCTTACGGTCGATGGCGACGCTTGCACCCACGGTTCCCTGCAATTCCACCACATTACAGGGTTTATCGCCCACGGTCTTGACCAGCCAGTCGCCAATCAATTGGCCTTCAAGCACGTTATCGGCGGTAACCACCGTTAAATAGAGAGAATCATCTTTCACTTTAATAGCCCGGTCGAGCAGGAATACCGGGATCTTGGCGCTCTTGGCTTCCTGCAGTACCGGCTCCCAACCCGTCTGAACTACCGGCGCGATAAAGATGGCATCGACGCCTTGGGCAATAAATGAACGGACCGCCTTAATCTGGTTTTCTTGTTTTTGCTGCCCGTCGGCAATTTTTAAGGTAATGCCGCGCTTCTGGGCTTCACTTTTCGCCACCGACGTTTCCGCCGCGCGCCAGCCCGATTCAGAACCCACTTGCGAAAAACCGACGGTCAACGACTCGGCAAAAGCCACTGAAGACATGGCGACAGAAATGGCGGACACTAAAAGTAAACGCTTCCACATAGTCATCATCCTCTTATAATCATAAAATGTGCTGGTATCATTAGTTTGATAGCAATAATAAAACTAAACAAAAAACCGCTTTTTTATATCGGGGCGCATCACACTTTTGATAAATAAGAGCCGGATCTAACAGCAACTTCTTTATTTAAATCTGTAGCTTATGGATATATTTTTGTCCAGCCCCAGAGAGTATGACGACATAATTGCTTTATTAATAAGCAATTACACGCCATCTGTTTTTTTTGCTTTACCCGTAACATGGGCGCGGCTATGTATAAATCAGCTGGTGTTTTTTATGTCTTCATCAGAAGAGAGAGGGTGTATTTAACGATGGTGCGCAGGGTGGGATTGTGGCATTTTTCCGATAACTAGAATTACCATAGCTGAATCAATTTTTTTATATGGATAATTTTGCTTTTGTCTTTCAGCCGCGCGGTGCAGCTATTCCCAGCGGGCAACGAGAAAAATTGTGGGCAGGATGGCGTTAAACCGGCCAACAGTTATTTAATAAATACCCGGATAAAAATGCTGGCAGGATTATTTATCCCCAATATTTATTAGGATAATGAAGCCCATTTCTGTAATGAGTCACCGCACACTGCCGGTCGTCAAAAAAACGGCCGGGAAATATAATCGAAGATTGCGTTATTGAGTGAAAGCGAGCAAATAAAGCGCGTTTTAACGCCCAATAGTCCCAACGCCAGGGGATGGACTGCGTTGCGTTTACAGTAATGCAGACGAAAAAAAGCCCCTCGCGTAAGCGAAGGGCTTTTTTTGTATCTGGCAGGGGCGGAGAGACTCGAACTCCCAACACCCGGTTTTGGAGACCGGTGCTCTACCAATTGAACTACGCCCCTAAATAGGGTGGCGGTGCGGACGGGACTCGAACCCGCGACCCCCGGCGTGACAGGCCGGTATTCTAACCGACTGAACTACCGCACCACGATTCGGTACTACACCCAAACATAACATTTGCGGGGTCAACGCATGTTAAAACCGTTTGCGGTGCTTAACCAACGCCCCTCGCTTCGCTCAAGGTATTGGTCTTAATGGATGCCTGGCAGTTGATGCCTGACTGCGTCAGGCCCCCTTCGGGCCGCCGCAAGCGGCGTTCAACAGGCTCCGCCTGTTGTCCTGCTCTCTTACTCGAGTAGCGAACTGCCAGGGTTACTTCACAACGCCTCTCGCTTCGCTCAAGGTATTGGTCTTAATGGATGCCTGGCAGTTCCCTACTCTCGCATGGGGAGACCCCACACTACCATCGGCGCTACGGCGTTTCACTGCTGAGTTCGGCATGGGGTCAGGTGGGACCACCGCGCTAGTGCCGCCAGGCAAATTCGTTACCAACCGTCATCCTGCTTCTGATGACCATCGGCCTTTATCCGGAACTTCGCTGAAAATTCTCTCGCCGCCCCTTGGGGCGACGCTCTCTTCGCGTCAAACACTTTAGGTGTTGTAAGGTTAAGCCTCACGGGTCATTAGTATCGGTTAGCTCAACGCATCGCTGCGCTTACACACCCGACCTATCAACGTCATCGTCTTTAACGTCCCTTCAGGTGACTTAAAGCCACAGGGAAGACTCATCTCGAGGCAAGTTTCCCGCTTAGATGCTTTCAGCGGTTATCTCTTCCGCACGTAGCTACCGGGCAATGCCATTGGCATGACAACCCGAACACCAGTGGTGCGTCCACTCCGGTCCTCTCGTACTAGGAGCAGCCCCTCTCAATCTTCCAACGCCCACGGCAGATAGGGACCGAACTGTCTCACGACGTTCTAAACCCAGCTCGCGTACCACTTTAAATGGCGAACAGCCATACCCTTGGGACCTACTTCAGCCCCAGGATGTGATGAGCCGACATCGAGGTGCCAAACACCGCCGTCGATATGAACTCTTGGGCGGTATCAGCCTGTTATCCCCGGAGTACCTTTTATCCGTTGAGCGATGGCCCTTCCATTCAGAACCACCGGATCACTAAGACCTGCTTTCGCACCTGCTCGAGCCGTCACTCTCGCAGTCAAGCTAGCTTATGCCTTTGCACTAACCTCACGATGTCCGACCGTGATTAGCTAACCTTCGTGCTCCTCCGTTACTCTTTAGGAGGAGACCGCCCCAGTCAAACTACCCACCAGACACTGTCCTCGACCCAGATTATGGGCCGGAGTTAGAACATCAAACATTAAAGGGTGGTATTTCAAGGTTGGCTCCATGCAGACTGGCGTCCACACTTCAAAGCCTCCCACCTATCCTACACATCAAGGCTCAATGTTCAGTGTCAAGCTATAGTAAAGGTTCACGGGGTCTTTCCGTCTTGCCGCGGGTACACTGCATCTTCACAGCGAGTTCAATTTCACTGAGTCTCGGGTGGAGACAGCCTGGCCATCATTACGCCATTCGTGCAGGTCGGAACTTACCCGACAAGGAATTTCGCTACCTTAGGACCGTTATAGTTACGGCCGCCGTTTACCGGGGCTTCGATCAAGAGCTTCTCCTTACGGATAACCCCATCAATTAACCTTCCGGCACCGGGCAGGCGTCACACCGTATACGTCCACTTTCGTGTTTGCACAGTGCTGTGTTTTTAATAAACAGTTGCAGCCAGCTGGTATCTGCGACTGGCTTCAGCTCGGGGAGCAAGTCCCTCCACCTAATGCCAGCGTGCCTTCTCCCGAAGTTACGGCACCATTTTGCCTAGTTCCTTCACCCGAGTTCTCTCAAGCGCCTTGGTATTCTCTACCTGACCACCTGTGTCGGTTTGGGGTACGATTCGATGTGACCTGGAGCTTAGAGGCTTTTCCTGGAAGCGTAGCATCAATTCCTTCACCACCGTAGTGGCTCGTTATCACGCCTCAGTGTTGAATGAAAGAGCGGATTTACCTGCTCTTTCCACCTTCACGCTTAAACCGGGACAACCGTCGCCCGGCGAACCTAGCTTTCTCCGTCCCCCCTTCGCAGTCACACCCAGTACAGGAATATTAACCTGTTTCCCATCGACTACGCCTTTCGGCCTCGCCTTAGGGGTCGACTCACCCTGCCCCGATTAACGTTGGACAGGAACCCTTGGTCTTCCGGCGAGCGGGCTTTTCACCCGCTTTATCGTTACTTATGTCAGCATTCGCACTTCTGATACCTCCAGCAGCCCTCACAGGCCACCTTCGCAGGCTTACAGAACGCTCCCCTACCCAACGGACATATCCTTAAGTCAACTCGACGTGATGAACGCATTGACGTCCCTGCGCTCCGTCAATCGTTTTTCCGTACAATTGTCTTAAGTGATATGTCCGCTGCCGCAGCTTCGGTGCATGGTTTAGCCCCGTTACATCTTCCGCGCAGGCCGACTCGACCAGTGAGCTATTACGCTTTCTTTAAATGATGGCTGCTTCTAAGCCAACATCCTGGCTGTCTATGCCTTCCCACATCGTTTCCCACTTAACCATGACTTTGGGACCTTAGCTGGCGGTCTGGGTTGTTTCCCTCTTCACGACGGACGTTAGCACCCGCCGTGTGTCTCCCGTGGTAACATTCTTCGGTATTCGCAGTTTGCATCGGGTTGGTAATCCGGGGTGGACCCCTAGCCGAAACAGTGCTCTACCCCCGAAGATGAATTCACGAGGCGCTACCTAAATAGCTTTCGGGGAGAACCAGCTATCTCCCGGTTTGATTGGCCTTTCACCCCCAGCCACAAGTCATCCGCTAATTTTTCAACATTAGTCGGTTCGGTCCTCCAGTTAGTGTTACCCAACCTTCAACCTGCCCATGGCTAGATCACCGGGTTTCGGGTCTATACCCTGCAACTTAACGCCCAGTTAAGACTCGGTTTCCCTACGGCTCCCCTAAACGGTTAACCTTGCTACAGAATATAAGTCGCTGACCCATTATACAAAAGGTACGCAGTCACCCTGATAAATCAAGGCTCCCACTGCTTGTACGTACACGGTTTCAGGTTCTATTTCACTCCCCTCGCCGGGGTTCTTTTCGCCTTTCCCTCACGGTACTGGTTCACTATCGGTCAGTCAGGAGTATTTAGCCTTGGAGGATGGTCCCCCCATCTTCAGACAGGATATCACGTGTCCCGCCCTACTCATCGAGCTCACAGCACTTGCACCTTCGGATACGGGGCTATCACCCTGTGTTGCCGGACTTTCCAGACCGTTCTCCTGATGCAAACGCTGATGGTGACTCTGGGCTGTTCCCCGTTCGCTCGCCGCTACTAGGGGAATCTCGGTTGATTTCTTTTCCTCGGGGTACTGAGATGTTTCAGTTCCCCCGGTTCGCCTCAATACGCTATGGATTCACGTAATGATAGTGCAACGAATTGCACTGGGTTTCCCCATTCGGACATCGCCGGCTGATAGCGCTTCATATCAGCTCACCGGCGCATTTCGCGGATTAGCACGTCCTTCATCGCCTCTGACTGCCTAGGCATCCACCGTGTACGCTTATTCACTTAACCTCACAACCCTAAAGTGTCTTCGGAATGGCTGCGAAAGGTCCCTGCCGGTGTTGCGCGGTGCTCGCCATGCTCATGGACATACAGTCCACTCCGCTGGCTGCGCGCCGTGCGCCTTGGCCGGGACTTTCTCGCTCATCCCTCAACAAGGTCACCATCGACACGGCGACCTTATTAGGTTTGCTTGCTTTGAGAGAATCGCATACTGATTTTGCTCAGCATGTTTTTTTCAAATTTTCAGCTTGTTCCGGATTGTTAAAGAGCATGTATTTCGCAGCATACTGATACGCGGTTGCGTAACAATGTGCTCTGAAATCATCAGACAATAAAGGCGGGTCTGGTTTGGTTAACAGGTCGTATGAAAAAGAGTTTGGCGTCCCCTAGGGGGTTCGAACCCCTGTTACCGCCGTGAAAGGGCAGTGTCCTAGGCCACTAGACGAAGGGGACAGGAGTGCGTTTGTGAGATAAGTTGTCGTCAATAGGCAACGAATTCTTATGCCACCGTTTTTTATCAACCCTGCCTTAACATTCAGGAAGAGGGCATGACAAAAAACCATACGAGCTGTTTGCTCATTACAGTTATCAGACAATCTGTGTGGACACTACACAATTAGTATCTATTTCGGTAAGGAGGTGATCCAACCGCAGGTTCCCCTACGGTTACCTTGTTACGACTTCACCCCAGTCATGAATCACAAAGTGGTAAGCGCCCTCCCGAAGGTTAAGCTACCTACTTCTTTTGCAACCCACTCCCATGGTGTGACGGGCGGTGTGTACAAGGCCCGGGAACGTATTCACCGTGGCATTCTGATCCACGATTACTAGCGATTCCGACTTCATGGAGTCGAGTTGCAGACTCCAATCCGGACTACGACGCACTTTGTGAGGTCCGCTTACTCTCGCGAGTTCGCTTCTCTTTGTATGCGCCATTGTAGCACGTGTGTAGCCCTACTCGTAAGGGCCATGATGACTTGACGTCATCCCCACCTTCCTCCGGTTTGTCACCGGCAGTCTCCTTTGAGTTCCCGACATTACTCGCTGGCAACAAAGGATAAGGGTTGCGCTCGTTGCGGGACTTAACCCAACATTTCACAACACGAGCTGACGACAGCCATGCAGCACCTGTCTCAGAGTTCCCGAAGGCACAACCTCATCTCTGAAGTCTTCTCTGGATGTCAAGAGTAGGTAAGGTTCTTCGCGTTGCATCGAATTAAACCACATGCTCCACCGCTTGTGCGGGCCCCCGTCAATTCATTTGAGTTTTAACCTTGCGGCCGTACTCCCCAGGCGGTCGATTTAACGCGTTAGCTCCGAAAGCCACGGCTCAAGGCCACAACCTTCAAATCGACATCGTTTACAGCGTGGACTACCAGGGTATCTAATCCTGTTTGCTCCCCACGCTTTCGTACCTGAGCGTCAGTCTTCGTCCAGGGGGCCGCCTTCGCCACCGGTATTCCTCCAGATCTCTACGCATTTCACCGCTACACCTGGAATTCTACCCCCCTCTACGAGACTCTAGCCTGCCAGTTTCAAATGCAGTTCCCGGGTTAAGCCCGGGGATTTCACATCTGACTTAACAGACCGCCTGCGTACGCTTTACGCCCAGTAATTCCGATTAACGCTCGCACCCTCCGTATTACCGCGGCTGCTGGCACGGAGTTAGCCGGTGCTTCTTCTGCGGGTAACGTCAATCAACAAGGTTATTAACCTTATCGCCTTCCTCCCCGCTGAAAGTGCTTTACAACCCGAAGGCCTTCTTCACACACGCGGCATGGCTGCATCAGGCTTGCGCCCATTGTGCAATATTCCCCACTGCTGCCTCCCGTAGGAGTCTGGACCGTGTCTCAGTTCCAGTGTGGCTGGTCATCCTCTCAGACCAGCTAGGGATCGTCGCCTAGGTGAGCCATTACCTCACCTACTAGCTAATCCCATCTGGGTTCATCCGATGGCGTGAGGCCCGAAGGTCCCCCACTTTGGTCTTGCGACGTTATGCGGTATTAGCTACCGTTTCCAGTAGTTATCCCCCACCATCAGGCAGATCCCCAGACATTACTCACCCGTCCGCCGCTCGCCGGCAAAGTAGCAAGCTACTTCCCGCTGCCGCTCGACTTGCATGTGTTAGGCCTGCCGCCAGCGTTCAATCTGAGCCATGATCAAACTCTTCAATTAAAAGCTTGATGCTCAAAGATTGTCATACTGTTAATCTTATGAATTAACTGTTTGTTCACTCTTCAAGACTTGGTATTTTTGTGTTTCGATACGGTCTTGTGAGTGCCCACACAGATTGTCTGATAAATTGTTAAAGAGCATGGCCAGCGTGATAACAAAACTCACCCGGCGCGGGTTGCGTATATTACGCTTTCCCGTTGAAGAGTCAAGCTTTTATTTGCCCGTACCGGGCGCTTTTCCCTTCCCGACCCGGCGTCGCGTTAGCGTTTGTTCCCGGTCAGTGGAGGCGCATTATAGGGAATTCCCGCAGCGTGACAAGCGCTAATTGCTTATTTTAAGTTGATTGGTTTAATTTTCGACAAACTGATGCGTTTCTCGTGACTTGAGCCCGTTTTTACCGGTTAACCCGGCAAAACCGCGGGCAAAATCGCCCACCTGTTGCCAGTCGGTATATTCCACTTCTTTTGTGCTGTCGGTTTCGCCGCCGGTCATGCGCATGATCAGCTGGATCATGACACGATCGAACCAGCGGTAATGCGGATAGCGCAGCGCACCGGCGAAAACCGCGCAACTATCCGGTCGCCAGGGCGTAGCCGCGAGAAATTTGCGTGTATAGGCATTGGTTTGCGGCGTGCGTTTATCCGCTTTGCGGGCGGTCAGGTTGACGGCAAAAAACGCGCTGGGCAACCGGTTAAGCCAATCCAGGTGCTGTTTGATAAAATCATGCAGCTCGGCGGCAAAATGTCCGTAGCGGATCGCGGCCCCGATCAGCACCCGATCGTAACGTTGCAAATCGCATTGCCCAGCCAGGCCCAGGTCGACAACATCGCAGGCGTGATTATCCGCGATAAGGCGTTCGGCGATAAACCGGGCGATTTTCAGCGTCTGCCCATCCCGGGTGGAATACAGAATCAGAGTGTACATAACAAATCCTCGGTTATTCGCGCCAGAACGTCGGGGTAAACAATACCAGCAAGGTAAAGACCTCCAGGCGGCCGAACAGCATGGTCAGGATCAGAATCCATTTCGCCACCGCGTTCATGGAGGAGAAATTTTCCGCCACCACCCCCAGGCCGGGACCCAGGTTGTTCAGCGTCGCGGTCACGGCGGCAAAGGCGGAAAAATTATCAACGCCGGTGGCGATAATCGCCAGCATGCTGACGATAAAGACTAATACATACGCGGAAAAGAACCCCCAGACTGCTTCCAGGATACGCTCCGGCAGCGCACGGTTGCCGAGCTTGATAGTATAGACGGCGTTGGGATGGACCAATCGCTTCAGTTCCCGCGAACCCTGCAGGTACAGCAGCAGGATACGGATTACTTTCAAACCGCCGCCCGTCGAACCGGCGCAGCCGCCGATAAATGCCGAGCAAAGCAACAAAATAGGCAGGAACAACGGCCAGCGGGCGATGCTGTCGGTAGTAAAGCCGGCAGTGGTCGCCATGGAAACCACCTGGAAAAAGGCTTGGTTGAGGGTTTGCAAGCCGCTTTGGTAAACATCGTAGCGCCAGAGGATAAGCGTACACACCATGACCAGGATAAACTGCACGCTGATAAACATCCTGAATTCCGGATCGCGCCAGTAGACCCGCAGGTTATGGCCGCTCAGCACGGCGAAATGCAGACCGTAGTTGCAGCCGGAAATCAGCAGGAACACCGCTACGATGGTGTTGATCATCGGACTGTTGTAATAGCCGATACTGGCATCGTGGGTGGAAAAGCCCCCCAGCGCAATGGTGGAAAAGCTATGGCTGATGGCATCGAAAACCGACATGCCCGCGCCCCACAGCGCCAGCGCGCAGGCGATGGTCAGGGTGATATAGATAAGCCATAACGTTTTGGCGGTTTCGGCGATCCGCGGTCGCATTTTGTTATCTTTCAGCGGGCCGGGCATTTCGGCGCGGTAAAGCTGCATGCCGCCGACGCCGAGAATCGGCAGGATCGCCACCGCCAGTACGATGATACCCATGCCGCCGAACCACTGCAGCATCTGGCGGTAGAACAGGATGGCCTTGGGCAGGCCGTCAAGCCCCACCAGGGAGGTGGCGCCGGTGGTGGTCAGGGCGGAAAACGACTCAAAAAACGCATCGGTTACCGACAAATCGGGATGTTCGGCAAACAAGAACGGCAAGGCCCCTACGCTGCCTAATACGGTCCAGAACAGGACGACTATCAGAAACCCCTCCCGTGATTTCAGCTCATGTTTCTGCTGACGATTGGGCAACCATAATACCAATCCAATCAATAGGGCGAAAAAAAAGGTTTGCGTAAAAGCGCTGCCGGCGCCGTCACGGTAGATCAGCGCCACCAGGCCGGGAACAATCATCGTTCCCGAGAAGAGCATGACCAGTAGGCCGACAATACGGGTTATGGCGCGAAAATGCATTTCAGCACGATCCTTAATATTTTATTTAACTGTGGCCGGGTATGGAGCTATTGCGCAACGGGCGCTAATTGCAATGCCCCCCGGCTGAGATCGCGCAGCTTTTCCTCGGCCATTGCGACCCGGGCGATAGGAATGGCTACCCTGAGTATAATGGATTCGCCATAATCGCACTGGACGACGCGTCCCCCGGTCTGGTTGACCACCGCGTCAATCCAGGCCTGCTGCTCATAACGACATGACACCATAAACTCGGCCTGGGGAACCCTCTGCGTGCGGGCCATGCGTTGTAACGCCTCCCGCACGCCGCCGCCGTAGGCCTTCACCAGCCCGCCGGTGCCAAGCCTGATGCCGCCATAGTAACGCACCACCACCGCGGTAATCTCGCCGAGTCCCGACCCCATCAGTTGCGCCAGCATAGGTTTGCCGGCGGTTCCCGACGGCTCGCCGTCATCGGAAAAACCAAGCTGTTGCGAATCCTGCGGAGGCCCGGCGATATACGCCCAGCAATGATGGGCCGCCCCGGGATGCTCGCAGCGGCTTTGCCGGATCAGCTCCCTGGCGGCCTCGATGCCCGGGGTGGGGGCAAGGAGGGTGATAAAGCGGCTTTTTTTGATCTCCATAGACGCCGTTACCGGCGCCGCGGGAACAAAATAGGCGTGCATTATGCCAGTTTCAGATTGCGTGTCATATTTTCGATCTGCTTATCCATGATAACGATATTATCCTCGATACGGATACCGCCATAGGGTTTAAACAGTTCGATGCGCCGCCAGTTGAAATGCCGGCTAAAGCTGCCCGCGCGCCACGGGGCAAGCAGTGATTCAATAAAATAGAAACCCGGTTCGATGGTCATCACCATGCGCGGTTCCATAACGCGGGTACAGCGCAGATAAGGGTACAGGGCCGGCGCCGCCAGGCGGGTGCCGCGATCGTCCTGCAAAAAGCCGCCGGCGTCATGCACCTGCAGCCCAAGCGGATGTCCCAGCCCGTGGGGAAGGAACGGGCCGGTGATGCCTTCGCTCACCATGGTCTCTTCATCAAGACCGGTCACGAGATCAAACCGGGCCAGCAGACGGGCGATGCGCCGGTGCATCTGGATATGATATTCAATGTAATTGACGCCCGCCTCCATGGTACCGATAAGGGCCTGCTGCTCGATATCCATGGCGGCGACCAGCTGAGCGAATTCAGACTCTTTTTGCGCCGCATAAGTACGGGTCAGGTCGGCCGCATACCCATTGTATTCGGTACCGGCGTCAATCAGGAAGCTGTGTACCCGCTCGGGCAGGCGCTGATCGAGTTTAGTGTAGTGCAATACCGCGGCGTGCTCATTCAGGGCAATGATGTTGCCGTAGGGTACATCGATATCACGATGGCCGGTTGCCGACAGGTAAGCAATATTGATATCGAACTCGCTCATGCCGGCCTGAAAGGCCTCATGCGCCGCCCGATGCCCTATGACCGCGGTCTTTTGCGCCTCGCGCATACAGGCCAGCTCGTAATCGGTCTTATAGGCGCGGTGGTAGTGGAAATAATCCAGTACCGGTTGGGGGTTAAGCTGGTCGGCTTTCAGGCCCAGGGACGACGCCCTTTGCGGCGACGAGCCAATATAGGCCGCGTTGCCGCGTCCGGACGGCAGCAATGAACCGATATCGTCGGGATTCGCAATCGGGATGATATCGATGAAAGGGGTCCAGAAACTCTCAGGCAACGGCTCGACGCTGTACCAATAATCGACCGGCGCATAGAACCAAAGTTTGGGCTTATTGACGCCGTCGACCCAGAGCCAGCAATGCGGCACGCCGGTGACCGGCAGCCAGGCCTTGAACTGTGGATTGACCTTAAAAGGGTAATCATGGTCGTCGAGGAACGCCGTGATCGGTTCGCCGGAATGGATCAGCAGCGCATCCAGGTTATGCAGGGCCAGCACCTCGCGCGTGCGTTTTTGCAGCGTCGCGAGATGGTCCTGGTAAAGAGTAGAAAAAGATTCCATGGTCTGACCTTATTTTACCGCGCAATTGCCGCCATCTTAGCATAGCGTCCCGGCGGATGAACCCTCCCGCCGCAGCGATCAGATAAAGGCAAACGCATCGCCGAAGATCCGGCCGGGAATGGCGTCGCGTTCCGCGCAAAAACGCTCGCGGGCGATTTTAGCCATTTCGAAACGGCCGGCGATATAGATATCGTACGCCGCCAGGGAACCGTAGTCCTGCAGCACCGCGCTGAGCACCGTTCCGGTCCGGCCCTGCCAGTTTTCGTCCGGCTGTTCGACCACCGGCACCACTTTCAGGCGCGGATGCAGCAGGGTCAGCGCTTCCAGTTCGCCCAGATCGTAGAGATGCTGTAACTCCCTGCCGCCCCAATAAATAGCCACTTCCCGCTCAGGTTGATTGGCGAGCACGGTCAGCAGGATTGAGCGGGCATAAGAAAAACCGGTGCCGCCGGCGATAAGGACCATGGGCCGCTCGGTATCGTCACGCAGCCAAGCCTCGCCATGCGGGATATCGACGGTAATTTCACGATCTTTCAAGATGCGATCCATAACGGCCATCGCATACAGATTCAGTTCGGAAGCCCCGATATGCAGCTCGATTATCGCGTTCTCCATGGGCGTCGACGCCAGGGAAAAGGGGCGTTTGTCGCGTTCATCCATCACTACCATCAGATACTGACCGGCGCGAAAACTAAAAGCCGCTTCCGGGACCAGGCATACCCGATATACCGTATCGGTGATGGCATCCACGGAAGTGACCTTACAGGTCAATGTTGTCATGCATTCCCTCTGTCGGGCTAATAAGCAAAATGGAATGGAGGGCTGTAACTATCATCGCCCTTTACCACTGTCTTTTAATATGGCCAGTTCGTCCCACAACGCATCAACGCGGGCGCGAACCCCGTCGTCCATGCGAATCGGGGTGCCCCACTCGCGCGAAGTTTCCCCCGGCCATTTGTTGGTGGCGTCCATTCCCATTTTTGAACCCAATCCGGAAACCGGCGAGGCAAAATCCAGGTAATCTATCGGCGTATTTTCCATTAACACCGTATCGCGCGCGGGGTCCATCCGGGTCGTGATGGCCCAGATAACATCCTGCCAGTTACGCGCGTTGATATCATCATCGCATACGATGACAAATTTGGTATACATGAATTGACGCAGAAACGACCACACCCCCATCATGACCCGTTTGGCATGGCCCGCATATTGTTTCTTGATGGTTACTACCGCCAGGCGGTAGGAACAGCCTTCGGGCGGCAGGTAAAAATCGACGATTTCCGGAAACTGTTTTTGTAAAATGGGAACGAAGACTTCGTTAAGCGCCACGCCCATGACCGCCGGTTCATCCGGCGGCCGGCCGGTGTAGGTGGAATGATAAATGGCGTTCCGCCGCTGGGTGATATGGGTAATGGTGAATACCGGGAACTCATCCACTTCGTTATAATAGCCGGTGTGATCGCCATAAGGGCCTTCGGGAGCCGTTTCACCCGGTTCAAGATATCCTTCCAGCACGATTTCGGCGCTGGCGGGCACCTCGAGATCGCAGGAGATGCACTTTACCACCTCGGTCTTATAGCCGCGCAGCAGGCCGGCGAACGCATATTCGGACAGACTGTCGGGCACCGGCGTGACGGCGGCCAGGATGGTGGCCGGATCGGCGCCCAGCGCCACCGCCACCGGAAAGCGTTCGCCCGGATGGGCCGCGCGCCATTCCTGGAAGTCCAGCGCGCCGCCGCGATGCGACAGCCAGCGCATGATGACTTTGTTTTTACCCAGCACCTGCTGGCGGTAAATGCCCAGGTTCTGGCGTTCCTTGTGCGGTCCGCGGGTGACCGTCAGGCCCCAGGTGATAAGCGGCGCCACGTCGCCCGGCCAGCAGTGCATAATGGGAATACGGCCGAGATCGACATCCTGGCCCTGCCAGATTTGCTCCTGGCACGGCGCGGAGCTAAGCCGTTTGGTCGGCATATTCAGCACCTGGCGGAATTTCGGCGCCTTATCCAGCAGATCGCGAAAGCCTTTTGGCGGCTCCGGTTCTTTCAGGAAGGCCAGGAGTTCCCCCACCTCCCTGAGCGCCGCCACGCTCTCCTGGCCCATGCCCAGCGCCACCCGTTCCGGCGTGCCGAACAGATTGCACAGCACCGGCATGGCATAGCCTTTGGGGTGTTCAAACAGCAGCGCCGGCCCGCCCGCGCGCAGGGTACGGTCGGCGATTTCCGTCATTTCCAAATAGGGATCAATGGGCAGGGTGATTCGTTTCAATTCTCCCCGCTGTTCCAGCAAGGATAAAAAATCGCGCAAGTCTCGGTATTTCATAGCGTCATCGGATGCCGGGTTATATTTGCATTATAAAGTCTGTTTAACAGCCATGCCGCCCTTTTGTCAAAATTGATGGTAAATATGCTGTTTTTTTATGCGCCGCGCGCTGCGGCCTATAATAATGTCACGCTGTTTATTTAGGGGGGCCTTTGTTATGCTGGGCCACCGGAGATAGGGGTGCATCAGATTATGGAAGCATGGTATTTATTGTATTGTAAACGCGGCCAGATGATGAGGGCGAAAGAGCACTTGGAAAGACAGGCGGTGGCGTGTATGAGTCCAATGGTCACCCTGGAAAAAATCGTCCGCGGCAAACGCACGACCGTCAACGAACCGTTGTTTCCCAACTATCTGTTTATTGAGTTTGATCCGGAACGTATCCATACCACCACCATCAGCGCCACCCGCGGCGTGAGCCATTTCGTGCGTTTCGGCAACCTGCCGGTGACCATTGCGGCCGAGGTTATCGAGGAACTGCGCGATCATGCCTACGAAGGGGTGACCGACCCGCAAACGCCGTATGTCGGCGATCTGGTCGTGATTACCGATGGCGTCTTCGAAGGACTCCAGGCGATTTATAGCGAGCCCGACGGCGAAGCGCGCTCCATGCTGCTGCTCAATTTCCTCAACAAACAGGTCTGTCAAAGCATAGACAACAAACAGTTTCAAAAGATTTTGTAGCCTGATAAACCGCCGGGAATTAGCCCCTGAGGACTAAGCCGCCCGCTGACGCGTTGCGAAGGAGCGGCTTGTTTATTCAGCGCCTCAGGTGATCGTCATGCAGCCATTGGGCGACGCGTTTGGAGAAGTAGGTCAGGATACCGTCGGCGCCGGCGCGCTTGAAGCACAGCAGCGATTCCATGATGGCCGGTTTTTCCTGCAGCCAGCCGTTCTGGATCGCCGCCATATGCATGGCGTACTCGCCGGACACCTGATAGGCAAAGGTCGGCACGCCGAAGGTTTCCTTCACCCGATGTATCATATCCAGATAAGGCATGCCCGGTTTCACCATCACCATATCGGCGCCTTCCTGCAGGTCCTGCGCCACTTCCTGCAACGCTTCGTCGCTATTGGCCGGATCCATTTGATAGGTTTTTTTATCGCCACCCTTCAGGTTGGCGCTTGAGCCTACCGCATCGCGAAACGGGCCGTAATAGCAAGACGCATATTTCGCCGAATACGCCATGATCTGATTGTTGACTAATCCCTGCTGCTCGAATTTTTCGCGTATCGCGCCGATGCGCCCATCCATCATATCGCTGGGCGCGACGATTTCCGCGCCCGCTTCGGCGTGACACAACGCCTGGCGCACCAGGATTTCCTTGGTGATGTCGTTAATCACATAACCCTGGTCGTCGATGATGCCGTCCTGGCCATGGGTCGTGTAGGGATCCAGCGCGACGTCGGTCAGCAGCCCCAATTCCGGTACCGCGTCTTTCAGCGCGCGGATAGTGCGCGGAATCAGGCCCTCGGGATTATAGGCTTCTTCCGCCAGCAGCGATTTGTAGGGCGCTTCAATAACCGGAAACAACGACAGCACCGGCACACCCAGCTTGGCCACCGCTTCCGCTTCCTTGATCAGCAGATCAAGCGTCATGCGATACACTCCCGGCATGGACGGCACTTCCTGCTGGCGCTGTTTGCCTTCCATGACAAATACCGGATAAATCAGATCATTGACGGACAGATGGTTTTCCGCCACCAGGCGGCGGCTGAAATCATAGCGCCTCACCCTGCGCAGGCGGCGATGGGGGAAGTTGCCAAATACAGTGCTCATAGTCTTTCTCCTGAATAACGCCGTCCGTGACGCTGGCGGCGTTTAGATTATTCTGTTTAAAACCAGAACCGCCCGAAAGGGCGGTTCAGAAGCTGACAAACGACGCTTAGTCCCCATCCTGGGGATCTTCGGTATTGTCGTCCGATGTGCCCTCCTGGCCGCGCCGTCCTTTGCCGACGTAAAACCGGGCGCAAAAAAGGCCGATTTCAAACAGCAGGTACATCGGGATCGCCAGCAGCGTTTGGGAAAAAACGTCCGGCGGCGTCAAGAGCATACCGACCACAAAGGCGCCGACCAGTACATAAGGCCGTTTTTTCTTCAGATCGTCGGGTGTGACCACGCCGGTCCAGCATAACAGCACTATGGCTATCGGCACCTGGAACGACACGCCGAAGGCCATAAACAGCGCCATGACAAAATCGAGGTAATTATTGATGTCGGTGGCGATCAACACCCCGCGCGGCGCGGTTTGGGCAAAGAAGCTAAAGGCCAGTGGAAAGACGATAAAATAAGCAAAGGCCATGCCCGCATAAAACAACAGCGTGCTGGAGAACAGCAGCGGCATCATCAGACGCCGTTCATGCTTATATAACGCCGGCGCGATAAAGGCCCAGACCTGGTACAGCAGCAGGGGCGCGGAAGCAAATACCGAAACGATAATCGTCAGCTTGATAGGCGTAAAAAACGGCGACGCCACATCGGTTGCGATCATACTGGCGCCGGCCGGCAAATGTTTGATCAAAGGTGCCGAAACGATCTGATAGATATCATTGGCGAAATAGACCAGCGCCAGGAACACCGCCAGCACACTGAGAATGCAGTACAGTAAACGCTTACGCAGCTCGATTAAATGGCTGATAAGCGGTTGGGTATCTTCAACGGCCATTATTCGCGATCATTATTTTTAAGGGGTGTGGGGGCGGCCGCGCTGTCCGGCGCCGGAGCCTGTCCGTGCCGGAGCAGGGTAGCATCATGTGGGAACGGGCCGTTATTGGCCGGCGTGGGCGTCGCCGGCGGTGCTTCGGCCTGGGCCGGCCTGGACGTTGTCGGAGCTTCGGCCTGGGCCGGCTGGGACATTGTCGGCGCTTCGGCCTGGGCCGGCTGGGACATTGTCGGCGCTTCGGCCTGGGCCGGCTTGGGCGTTGTCGGCGCTTCGGCCGTCATCGGTCCGGGTGTCGCCGCCGGCGCCATCGGCGGCGCGTCTGCTTGAGTTGCGCCTTCCGCCGGCGTCACGCCGTCATGAATCGCTTCCGGATCGGTTATCAACGGGTTATGGATCGTCTGGGGCGTGGTCTCGCTATCGGGAACCATTTTGCTGTGAAAGCTTTTTTTCATGGAATCGGCCGCTTCGCGCAGCTCTTCCATTGAGGCTTTCAGTTCCGGCGACAGGTTATCCTTGCTGGCCTGCTCGACTTTTTTCAGGCTGTCCTGCAATTCCTGCAGCTTAAGCTCTTGGCTCAATTCGTTTTGTACCGTGGAGGCCAGCGAGCGTAGCGCCCTGACCCAACCGACCACGGTACGCACGGCCACGGGCAAACGCTCGGGGCCGAGAACCACAAGCCCAATCACGAACACCAGGGCCAGCTCACCAAATCCAATGTCAAACACAGCTTATACCTGCTTGTTGTCTTTGTTTACCGTTTCGTCCGGCCGCGGCGGCGGCGGCTGAAGGGGTTGCTGCGCCGGCTGGGATTGCTGCGGCTGCGGCTGGGATTGCTGCGGCTGCGGCTGGGATTGCTGCGGCTGCGGCTGGGATTGCTGGGGTTGAGGCTGCTGCGGTTGTGCGATGGTCTTCGCCGCAAAGTCAGCATCCTGGCCGGTTTTATCCGTGTCCCGCGGAGCAGGTTTGTCATCATCGTTCATGGCCTTTTTGAAGCCCTTGATGGACGCGCCCAAATCCGCGCCCATGCCGCGCAGCTTGTTGGTGCCGAATAGCAGCACCACGATGACCGCGATAATTAATAATTGCCAAATACTGATGCCGCCCATGATATTACCTCTGTTTAGGGGTTAATTCGAGTTACCGGATTTTGCCGGACCCGCAAAATTTACGCAGTGCGTTTCCAGCCAACGATCCAGCTTACTATGCCGGCAGCCATTAACCAGGCGGGAAACGATGACATCTCGTTACCCAATGATAATAAAAAAGTACCGCACAGCAGCAGCGTGGCGCCGATACCGAATAAAAACCGCGCCTGCCCCTGCCGGACGTGCTGTCCTTTTAGCTCGACGGTCAGCTTGTCGACGCTCTTTTGCAGCGATCTATGATGCTTGAATCCTTCATAAATCAGTTCCGGCAGTTCGGGCAGTTTTTCCGCCCAGAACGGCGCCTTTTCCTTCATCGCCCGCAAAATAGCCGGGATACCCACCTGATCCTTGATCCAGGTTTCCAGGAAGGGTTTGGCCGTTTTCCATAAATCCAGCTGCGGATAAAGCTGGCGGCCGATACCCTCAATGTAGAGCAGCGTTTTTTGCAGCAATACCAGCTGCGGCTGCACTTCCATATTAAACCGCCGGGCGGTGTTGAACAGATTCAGCAAGACGTGGCCGAAGGAAATATCCGCCAGGGGTTTTTCGAATATGGGCTCACACACGGTACGGATGGCAAACTCAAAATCCTCCACGTTGGTATCGGGCGGCACCCAGCCCGAATCTACATGGAGTTCCGCCACCTTACGGTAATCGCGATTGAAAAAAGCGATAAAATTCTCAGCCAGATAGCGCTTATCTTCTTTATTCAGCGAGCCGACGATGCCGCAATCTATCCCGATATACTGCGGGTCGTCCGGATGTTCAAAACTGACGAAAATATTGCCGGGATGCATGTCCGCATGAAAAAAACTATCACGAAACACCTGCGTAAAGAAGAGCTGCACGCCGCGTTCCGCCAATAATTTCATATTGGTTCCCTGTTTTTCCAGCGCCGCCACGTCGGAAACCGGCACACCGTAGATGCGCTCCATCACCATCATGGTTTCACTGCAATAATCCGGGTAAACCTCGGGGATATACAGCATCGGACTGTTCTCGAAGTTGCGCCGCAGCTGGATGCAGTTGGCGGTTTCGCGCAGCAGGTTCAGTTCATCAAGCAGGGTTTTTTCATATTCCAGCACCACTTCCACCGGCCGCAGGCGGCGGCCGTCCGGCAACAGCCGGGGCAGCCAGCTGGCCAGGCGGTACATCAGGCGCATATCGGCCTTGATCATCGGCATGATATCCGGGCGGATCACTTTGATCACCACCTCTTTGCCGTTTTCTTTTAAACGCGCGGTATGCACCTGGGCAATAGAAGCCGATGCCAGGGCGACCTGATCGAAATCATCGAACCAGGCCTCCAGCGGCTGTCCCATGGCTTTTTCAATATGCTGGCGCGCCAGCGCGCCGTCGAAAGGCTTGACCCGATCCTGCAGCATGGCCAGCTGATCGGCAATCACCGGGGGAAACAAATCACGCCGGGTCGACAACATCTGGCCGAACTTGATCCAAACCGGCCCCAGTTCCTGAAGCGCCAGGCGCAACCGGACCCCCAACGGCTCATCAAGATGCTCATTGGGAAGCCAGAATATCAGCCGGCGTCCCAGGCGCAGCGGCAGGGTGAGGCGTATTTTGGGAATCAGCTCGTCCAGCCCGTAACTGAGCAGCACCCGCACGATAAAATAAAGGCGACGCAGTTCTCCCACAATCATCGGCCGGACTCCAGTTTTGCCAGGCGGGCCGTTAAGGCGGCCCCAGCGCGGTCTATCGCATCGACTTCGTCACTGAACCACGCCAGCTCCAGGGAGGAAGGCGATAAGCGCCACTCCTCGGTTACCGCCTGGCCCAGCCGGGTTTGCTGTTCGCCCAGACGCCGTCGCAGCCCGCAGGCATGGGCGCGTAATTTTTGTGTCAAGCCTTCGGCGACGATATCGCCCACATAAGGCGCCAGTAGCTCCGCCGGGTCTACCTCGGCCATGTCCAGCAGCGCGACAAACTGCTGCACCACCTGCAAATCCCCGTCTACGTCCAGTGAGCCTTGTTTGATTAATAACGGCAACTGCTGGCGCCGGCGCAGGGCCGGCAGGGCGGAGAAGTGCGTTCTGACGGTACAGTCGGCCGGTCCGTCCCAGGCGGCCAATACATCCGCCTGGCTCTCGCCGAACACCAGGATAACCGGGCTGTCCAGTTCGGCCAGCTCAAAGCGCAGCACCTTGCCCTTCAGGCGTTGGCGTGCCGGCTTCAAAAACCCATCTTTATACAGCAGGCGTTTCAGCGCGGTTTCAAGCGTTGCGGTAATCAATAACATCAGCATGTCATTTCCCGATCAGAATTTGTAACCGCGATGCAGGGCAACGATACCTCCGGTCATATTAAAATATTCGGCGCTGTCAAAACCGGCGTCCAGCATCATGGCTTTCAGCGTTTCCTGGTCCGGATGCATGCGGATGGATTCGGCCAGGTAACGGTAGCTGCCGGCGTCGCGCGCCACCATCTCGCCGATGCGCGGCAAGACATGGAAGGAGTAGAGGTCGTAGGCCTTGTTCAACGGCTTGAACAACGGCGTGGAGAATTCCAGGATCAGCAGGCGTCCGCCCGGCTTAAGCACCCGGTACATGGAGCGCAGCGCCTGCTCTTTTTCGGTCACGTTACGCAATCCGAACGAGATGGTGATGCAATCGAAGGTGTCGTCCGGGAACGGCAATGCCTCGGCATTGGCCTGCACATAGCGCACGTTGCCGATGATGCCTTTATTACGCAGCTTTTCGCGGCCCACCTTTAACATGGAATCATTGATATCGGCCAGCACCACTTCGCCCTCCTCGCCCACCAGGCGGGAAAACTTGGCGGTCAGATCGCCGGTGCCGCCGGCCAGATCCAGAACCTTCTGCCCGCGGCGCACGCCGCTGCAATGAATGGCGAAACGTTTCCACAGACGGTGGATGCCAAACGACATCAGGTCATTCATCAAATCATATTTTGCCGCAACGGAATGAAAGACATCCGCCACCATGACCGCCTTCTCGTCCTTAGCAACGGTGCGGAAGCCGAAATGGGTCGTTTCACGCTGGTCTTCATCTGCCATGTTTTTATGCCCTGCTTGATCAGTTATCAGAGAAGTGTAACAGAAGCGGGCTGAAAGCCCCACTCCGACACCCCCTACCTGAGCGGGTATTCTTCCTGCTCCCGGTGCGAAGTCTCCGCCGCCGGGGCGTCCCCGTCAACCGGCGGCGTTAATTCATCCCCGCCGGGTTTCAGATCGCCGCCGCGCCCGCCCGCTTCGTCCGCGGACGGCGCGCCGTCATCGTCATACAGCCCTGAGACCGCCCCTTCCCCCGGCGGGTCGGTATAGGGTTGGCGCCCGGATTCCTCCGCCAGGACCGGATTGATCGGACGTTTGATTTCAACGCCGAGCGCCCTGAATCCTTCAGCCTGGCTGATGAGATTACCACGCCCCTGCGCCAGTTTATTCATGGCCTGGCGATAGACTGCCTGCGCTTTGTCCAGGCTTTGGCCGACGGCGGTCATATCGTCGACGAACAGCCGCATTTTGTCGTACAGCCGCGCCGCCCGCTCGGCAATATGCTGCGCGTTGCGGCTCTGGTGCTCATAGCGCCACAGGTTATTAATGGTGCGCAGCGCCACCAGCAGCGTGGTCGGGCTGACGAGCATGATATTCTGCTTCAGCGCCTCGCCAATCAGCTCCGGCTGCTTATCTATAGCCAGCATAAAGGCCGGTTCGACGGGGATAAACATCAACACATAATCCAGCGAGCGTAAACCAGGCAATTGTTGGTAATCTTTTCTGCCGAGCAAACGCATGTGCCCGCGCAGCGAATTGATATGCTCCAGCAGCGCGGCCTGGCGCTCCAGGTCGTCATCGCTGTTGAAAAAACGTTCATAGGCCACCAGGGACATTTTGGCGTCGATGACCACATCCTTGCCCTGCGGCAGGCGCACGATCACGTCGGGCTGCATGCGGTGGACAGCATCGACCTGGATATTCACCTGGGTCTGGTATTCATACCCTTCCCGCAGTCCCGAGGCTTCCAGCACCCGGCTCAATACCACCTCGCCCCAATTGCCCTGGGTTTTGTTATCGCCTTTCAACGCGCGGGTAAGGTTAACCGCTTCCCGCGCCATTTCGGCGTTAAGCTGCTGCAGGCTGCGGATTTCATGGGTGAGGGTATGGCGCTCGCGCGCCTCCTGCCCGAAACTGTCCTGGACCTGCCGGCGAAAGCCGTCCAACTGCTCGCGCAGTGGCATAAGCAGCAAATCCAGGCTTTGCCGATTGAGTTCATCCACTTTACGCCCGCTTTGTTCGAAGATCCGGTTGGCCAGGTTTTCAAACTGCGCCGCCAGCCGCTGCTCGCTGTTGACCAGCAGGCGCTGTTTTTCCTCGGCGGCCAGACGGGTTTCCTCCAGGCGAATGGTGACTTCGCGCAGCTCCGCTTCCTGCGCGCTGTTCACCTCGCGCTGTGCCCGCAGTTCCTGGTTCAGTTGCTCGCATTCGCCGCGCCAGTGCGCCAACGGCGCCAGCCGTTCCTCGGCGGTGGCGAGACGCCCGTACAGGTCGCGCATCTCCCGCTCAGCGGCGCGCAGCTGCTGCTCGCACTGGCGATAAGCGGCCTGCGCACGTTCCACCTCCTGCTGCGCCGTCGCCAGAGATTGCGTGCGCAGGCGCAGCTCCGCCTCAGCGCGCCCCTGCTGCCGCTGATAACGGGTCGCGGCGATAAGCAGACCGGCCAGCACCCCGATTGCCAAGCCGCCCAGGCCGTAAAACAGGCTGAAATCCATGTTACCTCCGCCTAAAACAATACTGACTGCCACGTTAAGGGCGAACTGTATAGATGTCCAGCGGGTTTTATCAGCCGATGAAGCGGCTAAGCCATTGGATGCCAAACGCCCCGGGCGCCAGCAGGCCGAAAGCCCAGACCGCGGCCGAGCCGAGATTGGCCAGTTGGAAATAGAATCTGGGCATGCCGCAAATGCCGGCTACCAACGGCACCACCGCGCGCAGCGGGCCGAAAAAACGCCCGAAAAAGGCGCCGGCGATACCCCAGCGGTCGAAAAAGGCCTGCCCGCGCGCCAGCATATGGGGATGCCGGGAAAACGGCCAGAGATGCTCCAGCCGCTCCTGGTAATGATATCCCAGCCAATAGGAGAGCCAGTCGCCAAAAAAACCCCCGGCCACCGCCGCGGCATAGACCGGCCAGAAAGCAATGCCGGCCTCGCCGATAAGCGCGCCCAGCGCCAGCAAAATGACGGTGGCGGGCAGCAGCAGCGATAAAAACGCCAGGGATTCGCCAAAAGCGAGAATAAACACGAGCGGAATGGCCCAGAATTGCTGCTGGCGGACAAATTCGGTGGTATGGGCAATGATTTCATCCAATGACAAGGCGGCTCCCTTGGCGCAGGGCGGTAAAGTACCGGGAAGACCGGTAGGGGGAGTTTGTATCCTATGATGCCATGACAAAGCGCGGGTAGATTAAACCGGGGGCAAACGACCGGGAACTTTATCCCGGCCGCGAAAAAGGCTCAGGCAAGCAGCAGCCGGGCGGCCTCGACCACAATGCTTACCGCCGCGCTTTCCGTTTGCTGCATCGTCAACGCGTCGGGGATTTCCTGCTGGGTGCGGTTGACGATCACCCCCGCCACCATGCCGGCGCGTAACCCCTGGGTGGAGCACATGGTCAATAAGGTAGCGGATTCCATTTCATAATTCATCACCCCCATTTCCTGCCATTCGCGCATGGACCCCTTGAAGCGGCTGACCACCCGTCCCGAAAAGGTGTCATACCTTTCCTGCCCCGGATAAAAAGTATCCGACGAGGCGGTAACGCCGATATGGACCCCGGCCCCGAGTCGCCGGGCCGCCGTCACCAGCGCGGTGGTACAGTCGAAATCGGCCACCGCGGGATATTCCATGGGCGCGAAATGCAGGCTGGCGCCGTCGAGTCGCACCGCGGCGGTGGTCACCAGCACATCCCCTACCGGGATTTGCGGCTGTATGGCGCCGGTGGTGCCCACCCGCAAAAATGTCCGGATGCCCAATTGCGCCAATTCCTCGACGGCGATGGAGGTGGACGGGCCGCCGATGCCGGTGGAACAGACAATCACCGTCTGACCGGCAAGACCCGCGCGCCAGGAGGTGAATTCGCGGTGGCTGGCCAGCGGCTCGGGATCGTCCATCAAACGGGCGATTTTCTCCACCCGCTGCGGATCGCCGGGAATGATGGCCAAGGTGGCGCCGCGCAGATCGGCATGCGTCAGGCCAAGATGAAAGACATCGGAAGCGGACATGGCAGATACCTCTGAGAATAAAATGTTAGCACGCAGATAATATCGACATTATCCATTTTTTATCCGCCATTGTCCGGTGGCATGTCACATTCACTGAGACAGGCTAAGCCGTCGCCACCTCATGGAACAATAGCTTCATTTTCTCATTGTCCCGAATGGCCGTAATCAGGCTGGCGAAGACCTCATAAGGCGTCATATGCCCCCCATCGTCGATGATTCCCCTCAGCCAGGTACCGATTATGGTCCACGCCTGCTCTTTCATCAGGGACATCACCTCATACAGCAGTTTCTGGACGCCGTATTGCGCAACTTTTATTCCTGTAGCAAACAAAGACGCGACTGACGAGACCTCGCGGCCGATACCGAACAGGCGCCCCACCGCGTTGCCGACGCCGGCAAGCCCCGAGACCAGTTTCGTCAGCCCGCTGGCGTTAACTATTTTTTGCGCGAAGCGGGCGACGGCCGTAAAGGGCGAGGTGGCGGAGGCCTCCGGAGCGTTTTTAACCCCGAAAACACGTTTGGCTAATATCTTTTTGCCCGGACCGCTGTTTTGTTCAGTGGTTTTTGGGACTACAGTACTGTCTGGCATGGAATGACTGGCAGAGATATACATGACAATTCTCCCGTGACATGGAATTTGATAAGGCCTGCCCTTTTAACATAGCTATTAATTACTCCTGATAATAGTTTCTTGGCTATCATAAAAGGAAATATCCTTTTTCTGGGTAGTGAAATGCAAAAAATGAGAATACGGAATATAATTCAAGCGCAGCACTTTGAATGAACGTTGCATTTTCGTCAAAGACAATTTTCATTTAATGCTATTTTTATTGGGCGCTATATAAGTAAGATTAATGGCGCCCAAACCGGCCGAGATATTTATAGAGAGAGCCATTCCCCGAAAGGAGGCTCACCGGCCGGGGAAATCAGCTCTATATCCCCCTCCCCAAACACGTTAGGACATAGAGAAGGTTATCAGCAGATAGTTGATTATGGGATGTTCACTAATACATGCCGCTAAGTACTCACGAACGACTCCCGCGCCGACATTCATCATCTCGCTCACTTTATCAAGGCAGGTTTGCAGCATAGGGTATAACGTTTCCCGGGAGAAAGAGGTTATTTCCTCCAGTAGGGGCGATGCGCCTTTTTGCACCGCGTCGGCAAGATAATCATAGACTTTGGCCAGGATAGCCATCGAACCGCTTACCGTTCCCGCAATCACGAATGCCCTCCCGGCTCCCGCGAATGAAGCGGCCAGGGGACTGGACCCGAGCCCGATAACGGCGCAACCGAGCGCCGCGCCTTGCATGAGTGTGACCAGTTGTGGCGCAATGGTGGACAGGGTGTCGACACCGTTCCTGACCATTTTCAGCATACCCGCCAAACCGCTGGGGGCGTTATCGGCGGCGGCGTTTACGCCGATCGCCACCGGTGGGGGTAGATGGGCAATGGATATCGTCATGAAAAAACCTTTAAAATTGTAAAAACACCCGGCAGAATTTGTCTCATCCTGCAAACTTTAGTACGTGAATATAAATAAACTACTCACTTGTTGCGTTATTATTACCACGTCAAAATTATCTTCATTGCCTCGATGGCTGCATAAAAAGGTGGCTGAGCAAGAGGAATATCTTTTGCGTCATATTTTTCAGCGCATCAAAAAAAGGATTGATGATAAGATCTTTTATCGTCAAAACTGCACGCTCAATAGCTGTATTTATCTTACCGCTTAGGAATTTGAATGCGGCCACTATATTATCTATTAAATTTTTCGCTTGAATAAAAAAAGCCACTGATTTCTGCAATGCTTTTAAAAAAAACAGACCTTTTTCATAGTCGTTTTTTTCTTTCTCAACGAGATTGATAATATCATGTGTGCTCTTGCTCACCAGTTCGGCCATACTCAACGGGACGCAAAATGCTTTCTCATGTTCGGGGTTTACTATTCTATTAATAAGATCAGGTAAATGGCTATGGGTGATAAATTTAATCATGCCGACAAGGGGCATATCCTGATTTCTAGGGCCATGGCCCGGATAATGCTCGGTTGCATTTAGGGCGAACCCGCCTATTGCCGGCATTTTCTGCATAAAAAGGCCCCCGTTAGCGCAAAAATGAGTCACATTTCCTACGTATTTCATAAGAGTTGACATTTTACGGAAATACATTCGCTCACATAAATGTTCGGCAGCGAAGGCGATCTGGCTTATATAATAAAATGAATTGGCCATGCTTATTACGCTATTCACAATCTCTTTTAGGCTGTTTTTTAATCTATCAAGGCAATGTGATCCACGGAGGTGAAGAAAGCCATCCGCCAAGGCGGGGGGGTGGTGATTTATATATACAGTGTCCATATTAACCATATTGAAATATTCCTGTCAGAAGCAATAGATAAACTAAATACTTAAAATATTCTTATCTGTTAAACCAAGCTGACCTTAACTAACAAAAACCATAAAAACTTTAAAAAAAAGCTCTTTTCGCCGGTGACGTGATATTTATCACCTATTTAGAAAGCTTTTCCATGCAAAAAAATGGCCGTTCTCGACGGTTCAATAACCCGCCGACTTGACTATAATAAGGGCTGCAATCACTGGATAACCAAGGTATCCCAATGACTCCTGACGACACCATCGCTTCGGTAACCTCCCGCGCCGGATTTGCGCCGGCCGCCGGTACACCGGCTTCCTCTGCGATCCATACCGACGACATCGGGCTGATTGCGGCCATGACGACGATTACCACCCAGGGTAAGGAAATGCCGGCCTATATGGCGCGTCCCGCCGGGGATGGCGAACGCTTTCCGATAGTGCTGGTCGTCCAGGAAATTTTTGGCGTGCATGAGCATATCCGCGACCTGTGCCGCCGCCTGGCAAAACAGGGCTATCTGGCCGTGGCCCCGGAGCTTTATTTCCGCCAGGGCGATCCGAGCGCTTATGATGATATTCCTACATTATTCCAACAGTTGGTCAGCAAGGTACCGGATTCTCAGGTGATGGCCGATTTGGATCATACCGCGCATTGGGCGGCGCGCCATGGCGGCGACAGCCGGCGCCTGGCGATCACCGGTTTTTGCTGGGGAGGGCGAATCGCGTGGCTGTATGCCGCCCATAATCCGCAGCTCAAGGCGGCGACGGCCTGGTATGGCAAACTGGTGGGTGACAAAACCCTGACTACGCCACGCCATCCGGTGGATGTCGCCGCGGAGCTCACCGCGCCGGTGCTGGGTTTGTACGGCGGGCAGGATACCAGTATTCCGCAGGCGAGTATTGATGCCATGCGCCAGGCGGTCAGCGCCGCCAACGCGGTTGCGGAGATTATGGTCTACCCCGATGCGGGACATGCGTTTAATGCCGATTACCGCGCCAGTTACCATGCGCCGTCGGCCATCGACGGCTGGCGGCGTATGCTGGCATGGTTTGATAAGTACGGCGTGAAATAAATTAAGGCGCCGGAAGGCGCCTCTTAATTGGCTTATCTTTGTTCGGCGCGCAGTCGTTTCGCGGCGCTGACCATATTCGCCAGTGACTGGCGGGTTTCCGGCCAGGCGCGGGTTTTAAGTCCGCAATCCGGATTGACCCACAGGCGTTCCGCCGGAATACGCTCGGCGGCCTTGCGCAGCAGCGTGACGATCCACTCCTCGCTCGGCACGTTCGGGGAATGGATATCATAAACGCCGGGTCCGATTTCATTGGGATAATCAAATTCCTTAAAGCTTTCCAGCAGCTCCATATCCGAACGCGAAGTTTCGATGGTGATCACATCGGCGTCCAGCGCCGCAATGGCATCCATGATGTCGTTAAACTCGCAGTAGCACATATGGGTATGGATCTGGGTGCCGTCGCGCGCCACCGCGGCGTTCAAACGAAAGGCCTCCACCGCCCATGCCAGGTAGGCCGGCCACTCGCTTTGCCGCAGCGGCAGCCCTTCACGCAGCGCCGGTTCGTCGATCTGGATAATGCCGATGCCCGCCTGCTCCAAATCCGCCACTTCATCGCGCAGCGCCAAAGCTATCTGGCGCGCAATCGTCTTACGGCTGACATCCTCGCGCGGGAACGACCAGCACAGGATGGTCACCGGACCGGTAAGCATGCCTTTCACCGGCTTGTCGGTCAGCGACTGGGCATATTGCGCCCATTCCACGGTGATGGGCGACGGGCGGCTGATATCGCCGATGATAATCGGCGGTTTTACACAGCGGGAGCCGTAGCTTTGCACCCAGCCGTTTTGCGTAAAGACAAAGCCGTCCAGATGCTCGCCGAAGTACTCCACCATATCGTTGCGCTCGGCCTCGCCGTGCACCAGCACATCAAGCCCCAGGCGTTCCTGTTCGGCGATAGCGTGTTTAATATGCTCGCCAATCCCGGTGCGGTAACGCGCTTTATCCAGGCGCCCGCGTTTGAAGTCCAGGCGCAGGCCGCGGATATCGGCGGTTTGCGGGAATGAACCTATGGTAGTGGTCGGCCATGCCGGCAGGTCAAAACGCCGGCGCTGCACCTGGGCGCGCTGCGTATAAGGCTGTTGGCGCCGGCTGTCCTGCGCGGTGATTTTTTCCAGGCGGGCGCTGACCTGCTGATTATTGACCCGGCTGGAATGCCGGCGATTGCGGATAGGCTGGCTGTATTGCGCCAGTTCCCGCAGATGCGCGTCATCGGGCTGCGCCAGCGCCGCCCGCAGCAGTCCCAGCTCGGCGCATTTTTGCAGGGCAAAGGCGAACCAGCTTTTCACTTCGTCGTCCAGACGGGTCTCGACGCTTAAATCTATGGGGCTGTGCAACAGCGAACAAGAGGTTGCCACCCATAGCGGGCGCTGGCCGGCCAGCGGCTGGATGCGCTCAAGGCAGGCGGCAAGGTCGGCGCGCCAGACGTTGCGGCCGTTGATGATGCCCAGCGACAGCAGCCAGTCCGCCGGCAACTGCGCGTGCAGTACAGCAAGATTATCCTTGCCCGCCACCAGGTCTACATGCAGGCCCTGGACCGGCAACGCGCGAATCTGGTCCAGATGGTGGCCGATACTGTCGAAATAGGTGGTCAGCAGCAGCTTGACCGATCCCTGCAAATCCTGATAGGCGGTTTGATAGGCGTCACGCCAGGCCTGCGGCAGTTCCAATACCAGCGCCGGCTCGTCGATTTGCACCCATTCGATACCGCGTTTAGCCAGCTCCGCCAGTACCTGGCGATACACCGGCAATATTCCGGTCAGCAGCGACAGGCGGTCGAAGGCTTCACCCTTTACCTTACCCAGCCACAGATAGCTGACAGGCCCCAGCAGCACCGGCTTGACGTTATGGCCCAGCGCCAGGGCTTCGTCCACTTCGTCCAGCAGTTGCGTCCAGCCCAGGCGGAAAGATTGGCCGCGGGAAAACTCCGGCACCATATAGTGATAATTAGTATTAAACCATTTGGTCATTTCCGCGGCGGCGGCGGGTTCACCGGTAGGCGCCCGGCCGCGGCCGATGCGAAACAGGGTATCAAGATCGGACGCATTGGCGCCGTCGCGATGGCGCGCCGGCACATTATCCAACATCAGGCTGGTGGTCAGAACATGATCATACCAGGCAAAATCGCCCACCGGCAGCAGGTCCACGCCGGCATCTTTCTGCTGTTGCCAGTGGCGCGCGCGCAGTTCGCGGCCCACGGCCAGCAAGTCCTGCTGCGACGATTTCCCTGCCCAATAGCTTTCCTGCGCTTTTTTCAGTTCGCGGTGCAAGCCCACGCGCGGAAAACCCAGTGTGTGACTTAAAATTGCCATTGCTCTCTCCCATTTAGACGTCCGGATGTTTACACATCCATATTCACCATGTACTGTATTATCCACAAGCGCAAATTATTCACTTCCAGGTGAAACACCCTCATGATCGAACTTAAACATCTGCGCACGCTGCAGGCGCTGCGTAACAGCGGCTCGCTGGCCGCCGCGTCGGCGCAGCTTCACCAGACGCAATCCGCGCTCTCGCATCAGTTCAGCGATCTGGAGCAGCGGCTGGGCTTCCGGTTGTTCGTGCGCAAAAGCCAGCCGCTGCGTTTTACCCCTCAGGGCGAGATCCTGCTGCAGCTGGCCGAACAAATCCTGCCCCAGGTGCAGCAGGCGCTGCAAAACTGCCTGGAGCCGCGCCAGACCACTCTGCGCCTGGCCATTGAGTGCCATAGCTGTATTCAATGGCTAACGCCCGCGCTTACCGAATTTCGCGAGCTATGGCCGCAGGTACTGGTGGATTTTCGCTCGGGCGTAACCTTCGATCCGCAGCCCGCCCTGCAGCAGGGCGAGCTGGACCTGGTGCTGACCTCGGATATCCTGCCGCGCAGCGGGCTGTTTTATGTGCCGATGTTTGATTATGAAGTGCGGCTGGTGCTGGCGCCCGATCATCCGCTGGCGTTAAAAGAGCGGATAGCGCCCGCGGATTTAAGCGAGGAAGTGCTGATGATTTACCCGGTTCAGCGCCAGCGTATGGATATCTGGCGGCATTTCCTGCAGCCGGCGGGCATAAGTCCGGTACTCAAGAGCGTGGACAATACCCTACTGCTGATACAGATGGTGTCGGCGCGCATGGGCATCGCCGCGCTGCCGCATTGGGTGGTGGAAAGTTTTGAGCGCCAGGGACTGATTGTGACCAAGACCCTGGGTAAAGGGCTGTGGAGCCGGCTTTACGCCGCGGTCAGGGACGGCGAGCAGCGCCAGCCCGTCATCGAGGCCTTTATTCGCTCGTCTCGTCAGCATGCCTGCGCGCATTTGCCGTATGTGCGGGATGCCCAACGATCCAGCGGCGGTGAACCCACAGCGACGCCATGATCACCAACGCGCCGACGATAAAACTCGGCCAGTGCGGCTGTTGTTGCCAGATGGCGAAATTGACCAGCAGGCCGGCGGGAACATGAAAGTTATTCATAATACCGAGCGTACCCGCATCCACCTGGGTGGCGCCGTAGTTCCACATAAAATACCCCAGCGCCGAAGCGCCGACCCCCAGCCAGATCAGCACGCCCCATTGCAATGAGGTGGCGGGCAACTGCTGCGCATTGCCGAACAGACACCAGCCCGCCAGCGCCACGATAAACGAACCGAGGTAAAACCAGGAAAACGCCGTATGCTGCGGCATCGGGTATACCTCCATCAGCCGTTTGTAGCCCACCTGGCCGATAGCGAACATCAAATTGGCCGCCTGCACCAGCAGCAGGCCGTGCCAATAATGCGCACTGACGCCGTCGTAGCGGATGATAGCCGCGCCGGCCACCGCCAGCATGGCGCTGAGCACATATCCCCAGCGCAGCCGGCGACGGCGCAGCAGGTCGTATACCAGCGTCACGTATAAGGGCGTCATGACGGTAAACAGTAAAAATTCCGGCACCGAAAGATAGAGATAGGCCCGGTAGCTAATCATATACATGATGCCCAACTGGCAGGCGCCGATCGCCATATACATCAGCAGCGGCTTGACGCGGTAGCCGCGCCAGCGCAAGAACGGCAGGAAAACCAGCGCCGCAAGCGTAAGACGCACCAGCACCGAAAAATAGCTGTCGACCTGTCCGGCCAGGTATACGCCGATCAGGCTGAATGAAAACGCCCATAAAATGGTGGTGATGATAAGCAGCGGCACGTTGGGCTATCCTGTAAAACCAAAGCGCTATTCTAGCGGATTCGTTTAGATAATTTTGATTAATCGGGTTTACAGATGGATGTTTAATGAGCACACAGGCGGAGACCGGCCGCCGGCCCCAGCCTGTGCCGCCCCAAGGCGGCGTTAATAACCGGCGGTCAGGTCATCAATGGTGCGCGGGTCCGAGGCGCCGGTAAACGTGCCGTCGGGCATCACCATGATGCTCTGCGTACTGCCCATTACCGGCAAGACCTTGATGTGCTGTCCCCGTTCGCCCAGCAGCTTGAGGGTATCGGGGCTAAAGCCTTTTTCCACCCGGAGCTCGTCCGGGGTCCACTGCTGATGAAACCGCGGCGCGGCGCTCGCCTCGGCGACATTCATCTGAAAATCGATGGTATTGACCAGCATTTGCAGCACGGTGGTGATAATGCGGCTGCCGCCGGGGCTGCCGGTAACCAGCCAGGTCTTGCCGTCCTTTACCACGATGGTGGGCGACATGGAGGACAACGGCCGCTTACCGGCCTGGACGGCGTTGGCGTCCCCGCCCACCAGCCCATACATATTCGGCACGCCGGGTTTGGCGGAAAAATCATCCATTTCGTTATTGAGCAGAATGCCGCTGTCGCCGGCCATGATGCCGCTGCCGAAATACGTGTTGAGGGTATACGTTACCGCCACCGCGTTGCCCTGCCCATCCACCACCGAGTAATGGGTGGTCTGATCGCTCTCGTAGGGCTGCAACTGGCCAGGCTTGATGGTGACCGACGGATTGGCCCGGTTGACATCGATGCGCTGCGCCAGGGTTTTGGCATAGGCCTTGCTGGTCAGCGCCTGGACCGGAACCTTGACGAAGTCCGGATCGCCGAGATATTCCGAGCGATCGGCATAGGCGAATTTCATCGCCTCCGCCATCACCTGGATGGCGTCAGCGCTGCCGGCGCCCATATGCGCCAGGTCAAAATTCTCCAGGATATTCAGGATCTGGATAATATGGATGCCGCCGGAGGAGGGCGGCGGCATGGAAAAGACCTGATATCCCCGATAGCTGCCGGATACCGGCTGGCGCGCCACCGCCCGGTAGGCGGCGAGATCGGCCTTGCCGATAAGCCCGCCGTCACGCTGCATCTCGGCGGCGATTTCATCAGCGATGGCGCCCTGATAGAACGCCTGCGGCCCCTGCTCGGCGATAAGCGTAAGGCTGTGGGCCAGCTGCGGCTGGCTGAGTCTCTCCCCCTCGGCATAGGGCTGGCCGTCGGCTTTAAAAAATACCGCCTTGCTGTTCGGATGGTTGATAAGCGCCTCTTTGCCATAAGAGGCCAGGTCGTCGGCCAGGGCCTTATCAACGCTAAACCCCTCCCGGGCCAGCTTAATGGCCGGCTGCATCACCCGGGCCAGCGGCAGGGTGCCGAAACGGTCCAGCGCCAGCGACATACCCGCGACGGTGCCCGGCGTACCGGAGGCCAGCGGACTGGTCAGCGAACGTTTGCTGTCGGCGTTGCCGTCCGGGCCGATAAACATATCGCGCGTGGCCCCGGCCGGCGCCATTTCACGAAAATCAATCGCCACCGTTTCGCCCTGTCGCGTGCGCACCAGCATAAAACCGCCGCCGCCCAGGTTGCCCGCCTGCGGGTGGGTTACCGCCAGCGCGTACCCTACCGCCACCGCCGCATCCACCGCGTTGCCGCCCGCGCGCAGGATATCCAACCCCACCCCCGTTGCCGTCTCGTCTACCGTGGAAACCATGCCGTGCCGGGCATACACCGGATGCTGGATATCATTTTCAATGCCGTAGGACAACGGCGCGGCGCCGGCAGGCGGCATGATCAGCAACAGGGCAAGGACCAGCGACAACAAGCGACCGGAGGAAAGAATAGGCATAAGGTTTTCTTCCTGATGGTTTTATTTATTTACTTATTAACCAATTTAACGGCAGTTTCAATATTTACCTGGGACGCCGCACGCAAATACGCACGCTTCACCCTGCGTTTGGCGCGTTTAACGGTTAAAATGATAAAGTCATCATCACGGAGCCACTCATGAAAACCTATTTTTGGCTATTGCTGCCGGTCATGCTGGCGTCGTTTGCGGTTACGGCGGCGGTTAAACCCCTCACGCCCGCGCAGCGCAACGATCCGTTTGCGCAAAGCCCGGCCCAGCAACAGTTGAAACAGCAGATGCAATCCAGCGCGCAGCAGCAGCAGCTCCGCTTGCAGCAACAGCAGCAAGCCCAGCAGCAACAGCAGCGCAGCCAGCTGCAATCGCAGCTTAACAACGATCGTCAGCGGGCGCAGCAGAACACGCCGCTAAAACAGCCGCAGCAAAATCCCTGAGCCAGGGGTCAACCCGGCGCGAAATTCGCGGTGCCTGTCGTCAGGCGAGGAGCCCGGGTTGGTGCGGGTTTATGCCGCGGACCCTACCGGTGGCGGCCTGGCGGTTCGCAGGATATAGGATGTCAGCATGCCAGGCGTCAGCGCGCCCGCATAGCTAAAAGGTGGCGCTAGCTATTGGCAAAATTGGGCCCGATCAAATCAATCCGGTCAGTACACAGGGTATCAACCCCCCAGCTCAGCAGGGCGCGCGCTCTATAAGGGCTATTCACGGTATAAGCCAGGATATGCAGGCCGGCATCGGTGATTTTCGCCACCCGCTCTTCAGTCAGCACTTCATGATTCAGGTGCAGCGCGCTGCACTGGAGTTCCTGGGCGAGCCGCGGCCAATTATCATCCCAAAAGTGCAGCAACAACCCGCGCGGCAGTTGGGGAGCAACCTGCAAAGCGGCCGCCAGCGCGTCGACGGAAAACGAGGACAACAGCGGCGGTACGTCGCACTCTTGCCACAGCTGAACCGCCGCCTGCGCCACGGCCCGACCGGTGCCGATATCGGTGCCGGTGGTGGGTTTGATTTCGATATTCACCGCCAGGCCATGCCGCTCGCAGCGGGCGGCAACGTCCGCCAGCAGCGGCAAGGGTTCGCCGCGGAACTTATCGTTGAACCAGGCCCCGGCATCCAGCAGCGCCAGATCGTCCCAGGCAAAGTGGCCGGCGATGCCATGGCCGTTGCTGGTACGATCCAGCGTATCGTCATGCAATAAAAAAATCTGTCCGTCGGCTGAAAGCTTCGCATCCAGCTCAATCATTTTATGGCCATAGCGTGCGCCGGTATCAATGGCCGCCAGGGTGTTTTCAGGTGCCAGCGAGCCGCCGCCGCGATGCGCGACGATGGTCGGATAAGGCCAGTTTTTTGTCATAAGTCCACCCGGGATCCGCTTAAGGGATCAAAAAAGTGCCATGCATGGGCAGGACACCGTAAATAAAGTATCGTCCCAATGGCGGGCTGCTCATCATGCGGCAGTCGTATCACCATGGAACGCCCACCCCAGCGCCCATGGACCAGGTTATCCGCACCCAGTTGCTCAAGTGAAATAATTTCCAGCGCCGGGCCGTCAGTTGCGCGCCCTGACTGTTCAATATGCTCCGGACGGATACCCGCGGTCAACTCGCGCCCGCGCCATTGCGCGCCGACGGCGGGCAAGGGCAGCGACGGGCCGCCGCTGACCTGGAAGCTGCCGCCATCCTCGCTTACGCGTCCCGGCAGCAAATTCATGGCGGGAGACCCCATAAAACCGGCGACAAACAGCGATGCCGGGCGGCGATAAATCTCCGTCGGGGTGCCGATTTGCTCCACCCGCCCCTTATTCATTACGATCACCCGCTCCGCCAGCGTCATGGCCTCTACCTGATCGTGGGTCACATACAGACTGGTGGTCCTCAGCCGCCGATGCAGTATTTGCAGTTCCAGCCGCATCTGGGTGCGTAATTTGGCGTCAAGATTGGATAACGGCTCATCAAACAGGAATACCGCCGGCTCCCGCACCAGCGCTCGCCCCATCGCCACGCGCTGGCGCTGCCCGCCGGACAGTTCGCGCGGCTTGCGTTTCAGCAGTTCCCCAAGTTCCAATATCTGCGCCACGCGCTCCACCAGCCGTTGGATATGCTGTTTGCCGAAACCGCGAATTTTCAGGCCGTAGGCCATATTGTCATAGACGCTCATATGGGGGTAGAGCGCATAATTCTGAAACACCATGGCAATGCCGCGATCCTTAGGTTCACGCTCCGTCACCCGTTCGCCATCAATATAAATATCGCCGCTGCTGACGCTCTCCAGCCCCGCGACCATGCGCAGCAGGGTCGATTTGCCGCAGCCGGAAGGCCCGACCAGTACGATAAACTCCCCGTCGGCCACGTCCAGGTTTAAGGGCGCTATCACCGACGTCTTGCCGTCATAGGTCTTTTCGACCGCTTGTAAAATCAAACTCGCCATAATGTTTTATTTCTCGCTATCAACCAGGCCGCGCACAAACCAGCGCTGCATCAGCAATACGATTGCCAGGGGCGGGATCATGGTCAGCAGCATCGCCGCCATCACATAATTCCATTGCGTGGCGCTGTCGCCGCTGGCGATCATGCTGCGGATGCCCGCCACCGCGGTGCCCATCGCGCTGTTGTTGATAATCAGGATCGGCCACAGATACTGGTTCCAGCCGTAGATAAAGATGATCACAAACAGCGCCGCCAGATTGGTTTTCGACAGCGGCAGCAGGATATCCCACAAAAACCGCAGCGGCCCGGCGCCGTCGATGCGCGCCGCCTCCAGCAGTTCATGGGGAATGGTCATAAAGAACTGGCGGAACAGGAATGTTGCGGTGGCGGATGCCATCAACGGCAACGTCAGGCCGGTATAGCTATCAAGCAAATGCAGATTGGCTATCACATCGACGGTGGGAAAAATACGCACTTCCACCGGCAGCATCAGCGTCATGAAGATCAGCCAGAAAAACAGGTTGCGCAATGGAAAGCGAAAATAAACGATGGCGTAGGCGGATAACATCGACACGCTGATCTTGCCCAGGGTGATTCCCAGCGCCATGACCAAGCTATTGAACAGCAGCCGGCTGAACGGCACCGCCTGGCTGCCCACGCCCTCTTGCCAGACATGGCGGATGTTTTCCCACAGATGGCTGCCCGGCACCAGGCTCAACGGCACCTGGAACACCTGGCGGTTGTCCATGGTGGCCGCCACCAGCGCGATATATAACGGCAGCAGAATAACGGCAACGCTTAGTATCAGTATTAAATGGCTGAAGATATCCAGTCCGCGGCGATGTTCTATCATTGATATCGCACCTTACGCTCGACAAAACGAAACTGGATGACCGTCAGCACAATCACCACCATCATCAGCACCACCGACTGCGCGGCGGAACTGGAGAGATCCAGGCCGGCAAAACCCTCGCGGTAGATTTTGTAAATCAGGGTAGTGGTGGCCTGCACCGGCCCGCCGGCGGTTGCCGCGTCGATGACCGGAAAGGTATCGAAAAAAGCGTACACCAGGTTGATGACCAGCAGGAAAAAGCTCACCGGCGTGATAAGCGGCAGCGATAAATCGATAAATCGCCGTACCGGGCCGGCGCCGTCGATGGCTGCGGCCTCCACCAGTGAACGCGGAATGGATTGCAGCGCGGCGAGGAAAAACAAAAAGTTATAGCTTACCTGCTGCCAGATGGAGATCAGCACCACCAGGAACATCGCCTGCCCGCTGTTTTGCGCATGATTCCAGTGATACCCCAGATTATTAAGCAGATAGGCGATAAGCCCCAGCCCGGGGCTGAACAGGAACATCCATAATACCGCAGCCACCGCCGGCGCCACCGCGTAGGGCAATAGCAGCAGCGTCTGGTAAATACGTTTGCCGCGCAGCACATAATCCACCAGCGCCGCCAGCAACAGCGCCACCAGCAGGCCGATGCCGGTCACCAGGCCGCTGAAGATAAGCGTCGTGACCAGGGAATCCAGATAATATTCATCCTGTGTCAGCTGGACAAAATTATCCAGGCCGACAAAGGTATTCTCTATTCCGAACGGGTCCACCCGCTGCACCGAATACCACAGCGCGGTCCCCGCCGGCCAAAGAAAAAAAATCGCGGTAATCACCAACTGCGGCAGCACCAGAAGATAGGCCAGCCAGCGTTGTTTGAATCCGCGATGGGGCGCGATAGCCATAAACAACCCAACCCGCAATGCAAAAATGTACCCGCCGCACGGCGCGGCGGGTCGCCAACTGAGGTTTACTTCAGCGATTGTTCAAACCGGCGCAGCAACTGGTTGCCGCGTTTAACCGCGCTGTCCAGGGCCTCCTGAGGCGTGGCCTTGCCGGTCCAGACGCGTTCCAGCTCTTCGTCCACCACGGTGCGGATTTGCTGCATATTGCCCAACCGCATGCCTTTGGTGAACGGCAACGGCGGTTTATTCAGCATCTGGCGGGTGGCGATATCGGCGCCGGGGTTTTTGTCATAAAAACCCTGGGATCGGGTCAGCTCATACGCGGCGGTGGTGATGGGCAGGTAACCGGTTTTCTGATGCCACTCGGCGGCGATATCAGGCTGGGCAAGGAACTGCAGGAACTCCGCCACCCCTTTATAGGTCGCGTCATCCTTACCGCTCATCACCCACAGGCTGGCGCCGCCGATAATGGCGTTTTGCGGCGCGTTCTTCACGTCGGCGTCATACGGCATCATACCCACGCCGTAATTAAACTTGGCATACTGGCGAATCGCGGCCAGGGAGCCTGACGAGGCGGTGGTCATGCCGCATGAGCCGTTGTAAAACTTCTCGGTGGACTCGTCCTTACGGCCGAAATAGCTGAAATCCCCTTTCTTGTTCATGTCCGACAGCAATTGGATATGTTTCACCTGCTCGGGCTTATTAAAAATCAGCTCCGCGTCGTTGCCGGCAAAGCCGTTATCCTTGGTCGCCACCGGCAGGCCATGCCAGGCGCTGAAGTTCTCGATTTGGATCCAACCCTGCCAGCCGCTGGCATAACCGCATGCCATACCGCTGGCGCGCAGTTTAGCGGCCGCCGCGGCCAGTTCCTGCCAGGTTTGCGGGGCATGTTCCGGATCCAGTCCGGCTTTTTTAAAGGCGTCCTTGTTGTAATACAATACCGGGGTCGAGCTGTTGAAGGGTTGGGACAGCAGATGCCCGGTCTTACTGTCGCTGTAGTAGCCGGAAACGGTGGGCACAAACGCCGACTCGTCATTCTTGATGCCGGCCTGTTCAAACACCTGGTACACCGGCTTATAGGCCTTGCTGGCCATCATGGTGGCGGTGCCGACTTCATACACCTGCAAAATCGCCGGCGCGGTGCCGGTACGGAATGCCGCGATGCCCGCCGTCAGGCCCTGCTCGTAATTCCCCTTGTACACCGGCACGACATGATAATCAGGATGCGTCTGGTTAAAGCGCGCGGCCAGGGAATCCACCTCGGTGCCCAGCACGCTATCCATTGAATGCCAGAAAGGAATTTCGGTCACTGCCTGGGCGCTGGTGCTCACGGCCAGCGTCAACGCCACGCTTAAGGCGGCGATACGAATTGAGTGCTTCAACATGCCATGCTCCTGAATGCCGGAAAAGTTCATCGGCCTGTAACATGACATGCTGAAATGACAGAAAAATAACACCCTTATGACAGCGGGGTGACAGCGCGCGGCGAATTCTCCGCCCAGCGCGTCGCCAGGCGGGCCTGACGGTGTCAAAATTAACCGGCGAGTCGGCTTAACGCCCTTAATTCCCAGCGGGAAAGCCTGCCGATGGGGGCGAAGCGGCAGTATCAGTTCACCGGAGCGCACCCCGGCGCGGCAGGCCCGCTGCGCTTTGAGCTTACAGGCGGGCCGGCAAGCATCACAATGAATCTGCTGGCTGCTGGCGACTGACGGCGGGAGGCGGGAGGCGGGGAGGTTTATGTCGTTTCGGAGAAGGTTTCGCTTGCCGTGCGTTCGGCGGTTATATGGAATGCCGGGTGCCGGCAAGCGACAAAGAGGCCGTACCGCGACGGCCTCCTTGACCTCCGCGCGCCCGGCAGGTCGCGCGTCGCTGCGCGATGCCTTCCGCCGCCCATGCCCCCGTGATGCACCGGCCCGGTATGCGCTCCCGGCGCTACCGGGCCTTTCGCCGCTCCCGGCGGCTCATGCCGGGGTCACAGGCGCCGTCAGCGCGCTTTATGCCGGTCCCCATGTCGCTGTTCGCACCGCATATTATGAAACAACAGCGGCGCTGATGCTTGGGATAAGGTCTGGCGCCGGGATACGGTTAACCATTACAGAATGCAACGGGTCTGGAATGCCGCTGACATAGCGAAAAGCAGGCATACCGAAAGAGACTTATCAGTCATGCAGTCATGCAGTTATGCAGTTATGCAGTTATGCAGTTATGCAGTTATGCAGTTATGCAGTTATGCAGTTATGCAGTTATGTAGTTATGCAGTTATGACATATGACATTCATCATTCAATTTTGAGTTTTGAGTTTTGAGTTTTGAGTTTTAACATTAAGCATTACGCTTTCAGCCATTAGCCATCAGCCTGTAAACATTAGCGCAAAACGAATACTGAGACCTTTCCCGGTAAGCGCATACCGCTAAGGACCCCAAAACGCTGTTTTGCTGGCAGGCGATGGTGTTGACGTGGTGCCGGCATAGAGTGCGCCGGCGGCGCACGTCACGGCTGGATGAGCCGCCGGGAGCGGCGAAAGCCCGGGCTGCGCCGGGAGCGCATGCCGGGCGGTCCACAAGCCGGGATGGGTGATGCCGGGCACCGCGCAGCGGCGCACGATCTGCCGGACGCGCGGAGGTCAAGGAGGCCGTCGCGGTACGGCCTCCTTGTCGCTTGCCGGCACCCGGCACGACATAAAATAGCCGAACGCATGGCAAGCGAAGCCCTCGCCGCGGCAACATAAACCTCACCCGCAAGTGTCAGCGAAACCCCAGCCGCGGCAACATAAACCTCCCCGCAAGCATCAGCCAAGCCCTCGCCGCGGCAACATAAACCTCACCCGCAAGCATCAGCCAAACCCTCGCCGCGGCAACATAAACCTCCCCGCAAGCGTCAGCCAAACCCTCACCGCGGTAACATAAATCTCCCCGCAAGCATCAGGCCAAACCCTCGCCGCGGCAACATAAACCTCCCCGCAAGCATCAGCCAAACCCTCGCCGCGGCAACATAACCTCACCCGCCCAGATAAGCGCTGCGCACCGCCTCGTTCGCCAGCAACGCCTCGCCGCTATCCTCCAGCACCACATGGCCGTTTTCCAACACATAGCCGCGGTCAGCCAGTTTCAGCGCCTGGTTCGCATTCTGCTCCACCAGGAAAATGGTCATCCCCTCCTGACGCAACTGCTCGATGGTATCGAATATCTGCTGGATAATAATCGGCGCCAGTCCCAGCGAAGGCTCATCCAGCAGCAGCAATCGCGGCTGGCTCATCAACGCCCGCCCAATGGCCAGCATCTGCTGCTCGCCCCCGGACATGGTGCCCGCGCGCTGCACACGACGCTCATACAAACGCGGGAAAAGCTCGAACACCCGCTTAATCCGCTGCTGATACTGCGGACGGTCGGCAAAGAACCCCCCCATCGCCAGGTTCTCTTCCACCGTCATCCGCGAAAACACCCGCCGCCCTTCCGGCACGATGGCAATCGAGGCACGCATGATCCGCGCCGTCGGCCAATCGGTAATATCGCCGCCCTCAAACATAATCCGGCCCTTGGAGGCGCGCGGATCACCACACAGCGTACCCAACAACGTGGTTTTGCCGGCGCCGTTGGCGCCGATAAGCGTCACGATCTCGCCCGGATTAATATGCAGGCTCACCTCATGCAACGCCTGGATTTTACCGTAATGCGCCGACACCCGGTGCAATGACAGCATAGCGGTATCCTGAGTCATCAGGCCTCTCCCAAATAGGCCCGAATCACGTCCGGGTTACTGCGAATCTCGGCGGGCGTACCCTTTGCCAACGGCATGCCCTGGTTAACCACATAAATGCGATCGGAAATACCCATCACCAACTTCATATCATGCTCAATCAATAACACCGATACATTATGCTGTGACCGCAGTTCGGCAATCAGCAGGTTCAGCTCGGCGGTCTCATTCGGGTTCAGGCCGGCCGCCGGTTCATCAAGCATCAGCAGCGACGGGCGCGTCACCATGCACCGGGCAATCTCCAGCCGGCGCTGCTGGCCATAGGCCAGATTACCCGCCTGACGGTTAGCCAACTCCAGTAAACCCACGCGGTCAAGCCAGGCGCCGGCATAATCCTGCGCCTCGGCTTCCGCCTGGCGGAAGGCGCGGGTTTTCAGCAAGCCGGCAAATACGCCGCTTTTAAGATGCTGATGCTGCGCCACCAGCAGGTTTTCGATTACCGTCATTTCCCGGAATAAGCGCACATGCTGGAAGGTACGCACCACCCCCATACGGGCGATGGTTTGGCCCGGAAGCCCTTCCAGATGCTGATCGCGCAGCATGATAGTGCCGCCGGTGGGACGATAAAACCCGGTCAGGCAGTTAAACACCGTCGTTTTACCGGCGCCGTTGGGGCCGATCAGCGACACGATTTCGCCGGGGAATAATTCCAGTTCAACCTGGTTAACCGCCAGCAGACCGCCAAAACGCATGGTCAACGCCTTAACGGATAACAGGGGCTGCAATGCCGTGGACGTCATGCCTGCGCTCCTTTACCGGTCTTCATTTTCATCTGCGGACGTTTCATCGGCAACAGGCCCTGCGGTCGCCAGATCATCATCAGCACCATCAACGCGCCCAACAGCAGCATGCTGTACTGGTTCAGGTCACGCATCAGCTCGCGGGACACCACCAGCAGGATGGCCGCCAGGATCACCGCGAACTGCGACCCCATACCGCCCAACACCACAATGGCCAGCACAAAGGCGGATTCGACGAAGGTAAACGACTCCGGGCTGACAAAACCCTGGCGCGCGGCAAACAGCGTCCCGGCAAAACCGGCGAACGCCGCGCTGATGGTAAAGGCGGTCAGTTTGATACGGGTCGGGCTCAGGCCCAGCGAACGACAGGCGATTTCATCCTCGCGCAGCGCCTCCCAGGCCCGGCCCAGCGGCATGCGCAGCAGACGGTTTATCACAAACAAGGTTAAAATCACCAACAGCAGCGCCACCATATATAAAAAGATAATCCGGTCGCTGGGGTCGTAGGTCAGGCCAAAAAAGTTATGGAAGGTGTCCCAACCGCCGTCGCGCGGGCTGCGGTTAAACTCCAGGCCAAAAAAGGTGGGTTTCGGGATCTGGCTGATCCCGTTCGGCCCGCCGGTTATCTCGGTATTGTTAAGCAGCAGGATACGGACGATCTCGCCAAATCCCAGGGTAACGATGGCCAGATAATCGCCGCGCAGGCGCAGCACAGGAAAACCCAACAACAGGCCAAAACCGGCGGCGACCAGCCCCGCCAGGGGCAGGCTTTCCCAAAAACCCAGGCCGCAGTAATGATTCAGCAACGCATAGGTATAGGCGCCGATGGCATAGAATCCGCCATAGCCCAGTACCAGCAGGCCGGATAATCCCACCACCACGTTCAACCCCAGGCCCAGCATCACATAGATAAGCGTCAGGGTGGCGATATCCACCGTGCCGCGCGATACCAGGAACGGCCAGGCGATGGCGGCCAGGATCATTACCAGCGCGAGCCATTTCTGGCGCGGCGTGGAGCCGTCAAAGCTCGGCAATACCCAGGACGGCCCGCTGATTTTTTTCAGGCTATGCTGGAAAACCGGCCGCAACAGCTGGAACACGAACACCACCGCGCAGCCGGCACCGATCCAATACCAGCGTACCGCACCGGCGTTATGCACCACCAGGTGGGTACCGTCCAGGCTCAGGCGCATACCCATCATAAAGGCGGCCAGCACCAGCAGCATAAACGCGCAGAACAGCGCGTTTAATAAATGGTTGATCTTCATACCTTCTCAACCTCCGGACGGCCCAGGATGCCGGTGGGCAGCACCAGCAACACCACGATAAGCAACGCGAACGAGACCACGTCTTTATATTCGCTGCTCAGGTAGGCCGAGGTCAGCGCCTCTGCTACCCCCAGGATCAACCCGCCCAGCATCGCGCCGGGAATGCTGCCGATACCGCCCAACACCGCGGCGGTAAACGCCTTCATGCCGGCCATGAAGCCGATATAGGGGTTGATGACGCCATAAAACTGGCCCAGCAGCACGCCGGCCACCGCCGCCATCGCCGCGCCAATCACAAAGGTCAGTGAAATAACCCGGTCGGTGCTGATGCCGAGCAGGCTGGCCATTTTCAAATCTTCCGCGCAGGCGCGACAGGCGCGGCCCATGCGTGAATAACGAATAAACAACGTCAGGGCCAGCATGGCGACAAAGGTCACCGCCCAGATGGTAAATTGCATGGTGCTGATGCTGGTGACAAAACCATTGCTTTCGCCCAGCACCCATTGGCCGCTGGCCAGGCTCGGCAGCGCCAGATCCCGCGAACCCTGCGTCAGGCTAACGTAGTTTTGCAGGAAAATAGACATGCCGATGGCGGAAATCAGGGCAATCAGGCGCTTGGAGGAGCGTACCGGCTTATAGGCCACCCGTTCTATGCTCCAGCCGTAGGCGCTGGAAATCACGATGGCGGCGATAAACCCGGCGCCGATCAGCAGCCAGCCGGCGTCGATGCCCATCATCATCAGCGCGGCAATAACAATAAAGGAGACATAACTGCCGATCATATAGACTTCGCCGTGGGCGAAGTTAATCATGCCGATAATGCCGTAAACCATGGTGTAGCCAATGGCAATCAATGCATAGGTGCTGCCCAACGTCAGGCCGTTGAACAACTGCTGCATAAAATAAAGGAACTGCTCGGACATACCTTAACCTTCGAAGCCGCTCCCGGTGACGCGAGGCCAACGGGAGCGGCGATATTTTTTTAACCAGGGAGGAACGGCAGATTATTTAATCGGTGTGGAAGTACCGTCTGCGTGCCATGTAAATACGCCGAACTCAAATCCTTTCAGATCGCCCTTCTCATCCCAGCTCAATGGACCCATAACGGTTTCCACGGTCCTGGCTTTCAGGTCCTTGACGATATCGGCCGGTTCCATGCCGGCGCTTTCCATACCGGCCGCCAGGGACTGTACCGCCGCATAGGTAGTCCAGACGAACGGACCGGTGGGATCGAGCTTTTTCGCCTTCAGCGCGGCGACTATCGGCTGGTTGGACGGTACCTGATCATAACGCTTCGGCAGGGTCACCAGCATGCCTTCGGAGGCGGCGCCGGCGATGTTGGATAACGAGGAATTGCCTACCCCTTCCGGCCCCATGAATTTGGTGGTCAGTCCGGCCTGTTTAGCCTGGCGCAGGATTTGCCCCATTTCCGGGTAATACCCGCCGAAATAAACGAAATCAACGTTCTCTTTCTTCAGGCGCGCCACCAGGGTTGAGAAATCCTTATCACCGGCGGTGATCCCTTCGAACAGCACCACGTTGCCGCCATTTTTCTTCAGGCTGTCCTGTACCGAACGCGCCAGACCCTCGCCGTACTGCTGTTTGTCGTGAACCACGGCGATGCGTTTAGGTTTGACCGCGTCAAGGATGTATTTCGCGGCGGTCGGCCCCTGATCGGAGTCCAGGCCGGTGGTACGCATAATCATCTTATAGCCGCGCGTGGTCAGGTCGGCATTGGTGGCCGCCGGGGTGATCATGATGACGCCCTCGTCTTCATAGATATCGGACGCCGGCTGGGTGGAGGAGGAGCAAAGATGGCCGATGACATACTTTATGCCATCGTTGATGACTTTATTGGCCACCGCCACCGCCTGCTTTGGATCGCAGGCGTCATCATATTCGACGCCCACCAGTTTGTTGCCCTTTACCCCGCCCTTGGCGTTAATATCGGCAATGGCCTGGCGCGCCCCGGTAAATTCCATGTCGCCATATTGGGCAACCGGACCGGACATTGCGCCGACCACGGCGACCTTGATATCTTGTGCCCAGACGGAATGGCTCATTGCCATGGCCATACAGCCGGCCAGCAAAGCGTTGCCTTTGTTGAATTTCATCCACTGTTCTCCGTTTTGTTGTGTTTGCTGCCTGTTTTTTGGCCGGTTTTTCACCGCTATTTGGTATTTTTATTATATGTAATAATGCTTTAGCCTACAGATTGCGAAGATTCTCTAATAAGCTTTATTTTTCATATTATTAAACAGAAATATTATGCTGTAAATCAACTTATACTTTCAGAAATAACCTGCATGGACAGCACAAAATAATGATATTATTATCGGTATTTTCATCATCTTCTAGCGGGTCGTGCTAGGTTAGGCTATTCAAGGAGATCGTTTACCCGGAATTATTGTGATGGGCATCACTTATTGCTATTTTAATCATCGCAAGATTTAGACAATCTTTTGTCAACAAATTCGCTACATTATTTTTTTATGTCTTAAGTGATTACACGTATGAAATTGACTATTGAGCAGTTATCCCGTTTTACCCCGCAGGATATGATTGATTTGGCGAAAATTTGGCCAAATACCGATATCGCGTTGCTCAACGCCCGCCTTTCCGGCTCGCACGCGGTGTTCGCCGCCCGTTTTAACGACAGGTTATTAGGCGCGGTGCAGGTGATCATTGATAACGAATGGAACGAAGGCCGCCTGGTGGCGCCGCAGGTGCGCGCGGTAACCCGCCGCCGCGGCGTAGGGCTCTATCTTATGACGGAAGTGCAGCGGCTGCTGCCGGAAATCAATCATTGGTGGCTAGGCAATAACCAATACTTCGAAGACCTGGCGGTGATGGCGCAGTTTATGGATGCCTGCGGTTTTTGCCAGGAGCCGGACGGCTGGCACAAACGCCGTTGATTCCAGCCGGCTTCCGGGAATGCATTAGGGCGGGTAAAGCGGCAGCATGATCACATACCACTATGGCTATTTATATTATTCCGCTCACTTTAATATGAATTTCTTATTTTCATTTAATGAGCCGGTATCAATAGCTGAGTCAACAGGATTAGGCATGGACGGCTTAGCGATATCTTTCTTGCTGCGTAGCGGGCCGCGATAGGTACCTTGGAACCGGCTGGGAAAAACCGGGAGTCTTTCTTTACCAACGGCTTGCTGCCGGCTCTCTTGCGGATAAGCGGCTATTTCAGGCGAAGTGCAGACAGACAGGTTTATTTGGTTATGCACCATAGCCCGGGGCGGATAAACATATCCCGGCGTATAACATCCCATATAGACGGGATAAACGGGGAGATAGATGGCCGTTGGCATTGGATAATGGCCCATGGGGTGATGACACTGATTCAGTGCTGTGCAACCGGGCGCGTTTCCGGCGTTGCGTAGTCTTCCGGCCAGTATCGTATTATGTGCGACCATGCTGTCGGCAGGTGGGGGCGTAAATGCGATCACTCCATTGTCAGTGGGAATATTCCCATTAACCTTTTCCATATTATCTCCTGTTACTATTTTATTTCTCTATAGCAGAATATTATAAGCGGATTATGTATAACTTTACCCGTTAAGTTTATCGACTTCAATAGGGATGATAAAGGCAGACTTGTTCAATAATAAAATAACGATGACTACATCAATCAGAAAATTGTTATTCCCTGCCTATTTTTAGTAAAAATAATATTCATCATTAAGTACAAAAAAATATTCCATTACATTCATAATTTATTGCAGAGTTATTTAACTAAATAAATATTTAATACGTCACTTATTGATGAGCGGGCGGGAGCTCAAAATGAGAACGGCCGGTATATATACCGGCCGTTTGGAATTATGATTTGATTGAAAAACCCGTCAGGATTCTATCGCCAGACGCATCTTTTTCATGGCGTTTTTTTCCAGCTGGCGCACGCGTTCCGCCGAGACGCCATATTTATCCGCCAGCTCCTGCAGCGTGGATTTGTTGTCATCGTCAAGCCAGCGCGCGCGGATGATGTGCTGGCTGCGTTCATCCAACCCTTCCAGCGCCACGCTGAGCTTATCCGCCGCATGATCGTCCCAGTTATCCTCCTCGATACCGTCGGCAAAGTCGGAGGACTTGTCCTGCAGGTACAGCATGGGGGACATCGCTTGCCCGTCACGGGCTTCTTCATCCGGCGTTGGATCGAAGGTCATATCCTGCGCCGCCATGCGCGATTCCATTTCCCGCACGTCCTTGCTGGTCACGCCCAGGGTTTTGGCCACCATCTCCACTTCGTCCTGGTTAAACCACCCCAGGCGCTGCTTGCTCTTGCGCAGGTTGAAGAACAGCTTGCGCTGCGCCTTGGTGGTGGCCACCTTCACGATGCGCCAATTGCGCAATACATATTCGTGGATTTCGGCCTTGATCCAATGGACGGCAAAGGAAACCAGGCGCACCCCGACTTCGGGGTTAAAGCGGCGGACCGCCTTCATCAGCCCGATGTTGCCTTCCTGGATCAGGTCGGCCTGCGGCAGGCCGTAGCCGGAATAATTACGCGCAATATGAACGACAAAGCGCAGGTGTGACAGGATTAGCCGCTTGGCCGCCTCCAGGTCGCCCTGATAATGCAGCTGTTCAGCCAATGACCGCTCTTCCTCCGCTGTAAGCATAGGATAGGCGTTGGCTGCCCGGATATAGGCTTCCAGACTGCCTTGGGGAATCAGGGCTAAAGCTTGCATATCTTTAATCATTCAAGTCCTCTCGTAATATGTTCTGATGCTGCTGCCTGATGGCGCGCCCGGTTGATGGGCCTCATTAATCAGCTAGCCATTAATGAGACCGGGGATGAACACCTTAGTTCATTGCCATTTTTAGCTCACAGCGATTTTAGTTCATAACCATTATCTACGGGGATCAGCTCGTGCGGTCGCAACATCCGATGCCCTATTATAACAAAAAAACGTTATTGGGGTGTAAAATGACGTAAATGTTGCACCGTCGCCATCCAGGCGGCCACCCAGCCTATCATGGCGGAAATCAGCAGCAGCAGCAGCGTCTCTTCCCAGTCCAGTCCGTGCAGCGCAAAGGAGGTGCCGAATACCGCGGCGACCTTCGCCACCACCGACTCCAGCCGCCAGACCAGTGTTTCCGAAAGGATCAGCGACAAAATCGCGCCCCCCAGGCCCAGCAGCGCGCCGCCGTTAAGAAACGGCCGCAGGATAAAGCCGTCGGTGGCGCCCAGCAGCTTCATTACATTAATGGTTTCGCGGCGGCTGAAAATACTCAGCCTGATGCTGTTGCCGATAACCAGGAACACCGCGATAATCATCAGCAGACCAATGGTGGCGGCAACCTGCCCCACCAGCCCGGTTAACGCCGCCAGGCGAGCAAACCAGCTGTCGTCCATGCGGACTTCATCCACTCCCGGCACCGCCGCGACCCGGTCGCGCAGGGTCTTGAGGGTGTCGGCGCTCTGAAAATCCAGCTTAGGCGTAATAATGGCCACCGCGGGCAACGGATTTTCCTCCAGCATATCAAGCGCGCCGCCGAAGCCCGACCAGTTACGGAATTCCCCCATCGCCTCCTCGCGGGACAGATAGTTGACCTTTTCCACGCCGGCTTCCTGCTTAAGCCTTCCCAGCACCTTAAGCGCCGCGTCGTCGTCCAGGGCCTTGTCCAGGTAGACGGTCAACTGCGGCGCGGGATACCATTGCTCCGCCGCCTGGCTGACATTTTTCCATACCAGATAACATACGCTGGGCAAGGTCAACGAAATGGCAATTACCGCAATAGTTAATAAGGTCGCCAGGGGCTGCAGGCGCAAATCCGCCAGCGCGCTTTTCCAGGCATAGCCCCATTGCTCGCGCCAGCCGCTTTGCAGCGCCTTACTTTTGTTTTTTAACGGCTTGGCGCTGCGCGCGCCCTTGGGCCGGTTAAGCTTATTCACCATCCTGGCCCCCGTCTAACCTGCCCTGGCTAAGGGACATGATGCGATAGCGCCGCCGGGCAATCAGGCTCAGGTCATGGGTGGCCATCAATACCGTCACGCCGGCCCGGTTAAATTCCTCAAACAAGCGTAAAATCTCCTCCGACAAGGCGTCATCCAGATTACCGGTAGGCTCGTCCGCCAGCAGCACCGCGGGTTTATTCACCACCGCCCGGGCAATGCCGACCCGCTGCTGTTCGCCGCCCGACAACTGGATGGGGAAATTACGCGCCTTATCCAGCAGGCCGACCTTGTCCAGGGCCGCCGAAACGCGACGCCTGATATCCTCGACGCTGGCGCCGGCGATAATCAGCGGCATCGCCACATTGTCATAGACGGTGCGATCGAGCAGCAAATGATGATCCTGAAAGATCATGCCGATCTGGCGGCGTAAAAAGGGCACCTCGCCATTTTTCAGGCGACTGATGTCGTGGCCGCCGAAAAATATATGACCCGCGCTAGGCCGTTCAATACCGCATATCAGTTTCAGCAGGGTACTTTTCCCCGCGCCTGAATGGCCGGTCAGAAAGGCCATCTCGGCGGGACGAAGATGAAAATTGACGCTTTGCAGCGCCTGTCGTCCGCCAAGATACGCTTTGCTGACCTGTTCAAAGCGAATCATCCTAATTAATCCTCTCGGGCAAAATGGACCCTGTTGGGCAACCAATCAATGTTCTTGTGTAACATCCCGTGAAAATAGCGCCTCAATAAAATCCGGGGCGTTAAACGGCCGCAAATCCTCAATGCCCTCGCCCACGCCGATATAACGGATCGGGATACCGAACTGGTCGGCCACCGCGAAGATCACGCCGCCTTTGGCGGTACCGTCCAGTTTAGTCAAGGTAATGCCGGTGAGCGGCACCGTTTCGTTAAATAACCGCGCCTGGCTGACGGCGTTCTGGCCGGTGCTGGCGTCCAGGGTCAGCATAACCTCATGGGGGGCGTCGTCGTCCAGCTTTTTCATGACCCGCACGATTTTCTTCAGTTCATCCATCAAATGGCTTTTGTTCTGCAGGCGCCCGGCGGTATCGGCGATAAGGACATCAACGCCGCGGGCCTTGGCCGCCTGGATGGCATCAAAGATGACCGATGCGGAATCGGCGCCGGTGTGCTGGGCGATAACCGGGATCCGGTTACGCTGGCCCCAGACCTGCAGTTGCTCCACCGCCGCCGCGCGGAAGGTGTCGCCGGCCGCCAGCATCACGGTTTTGCCCTGCGCCTGGTACTGGCGCGCCAATTTACCGATGGTGGTGGTCTTGCCGACGCCGTTGACGCCGACCATCAAAATGACAAACGGCGTCTTGCCGCCCACATCCAGCGGCCGATCGACCCTGGCGAGGATGGCGCCCATTTCTTCTTTTAATTTGACGTAAAGCGAGTCCGCGTCCTTCAGGTGCCGGCGGTCGGCATGCCCGATAAGGCCGGCGATAATCTTGCGGGTGGTTTCCACCCCCACGTCGGCAATCAGCAATTGTTCTTCAAGCTGTTCAAACAGATCATCGTCTATTTTCTTACCGGTAAACAATCCGATAAATCCGGATCCGAGGTTTTGTTTGGTCTTGAGCAGCCCCCGCTTCAGGCGGGCGAAAAAACCTTCCCGGGTCGGGCGTTGCTGCTCGGTCAGGGGCACGCCGCCGGCCCCGTCGTTCTCCGGAACGCCGACGCTATCCTCGTCGCGCCAGGCGAGATCTTCCGCGGCCGCCAACGCCCCTTCGCCGGGACGGACGTCTTCTGCGAGGGCCAGGCCTGATTCGCCATATCCGGCGCGATCCCCGTCGGCCACGGCGATATCGTCCTGCGCCGGCGGTTGCGTATCTTCAGGACGGACATCTTCGGCAAGGGCCAGACTCGCGTCATCACGCCCGGCGTGGTCGCCCTCCGTTTGTCGCGCCGATACCTGTTCGGTGATATCGACGATATCCCGTGCCGTATCGCGAGCCGCCGCCTCGCCGGCCGGGGGCGATGACGCGGCGGCGTCATCGGCTGCGATCGGCGCATCCTGGTCAACCGGTTTTTCCTGTTCCGGTTCGTCATCCTGACGCTTAATGCCTAACCAGGAAAGGAAACCGCGTTTTTTCTCTTTTGCCATTTGCGACTACACTCCTCGCCGAAGAATCATGGCGGATGAATAACGTGACTGATAAACCTGATAGTTTATCACCTTCGCGGCCGCTCAACACGCCTGGCGTTGGCTTTTCCCCGCCGTCGGCGAACAAGAGCGAATTAACATTCCCCAAGCGTCGCCGGCCCGGTAGAATAGCCGGCAACAGACCCTGACCCGGTTTTTTGACTGATTTGGCGAACAATAAGACATCTATGGCAAAAAAAATCCCTTCGCGTCCCGCCGGGCAAATCCGCATTATCGGCGGTCAATGGCGCGGGCGTAAACTGCCGGTGCCGGATAGCCCGGGGCTGCGCCCTACCACCGACCGGGTGCGGGAAACGCTGTTCAACTGGCTGGCGCCGATGATCCAGGGCGCGCGCTGCCTGGATTGTTTTGCCGGCAGCGGCGCGCTGGGCCTGGAGGCGCTGTCCCGTCACGCCGGCGCCGCCACGCTGCTGGAACAAGACCGATCCGTGGCCGCCCAGCTGGATAAAAACATGCAGTTGCTGGGCGCCGCCAACGGCCGGGTTGTCGTGACCGACAGCCTGCGCTGGCTGGCGCAGCCGGGTACCCCGCACGATCTGGTCTTTCTCGATCCCCCTTTTCGCCGCGGGCTTATCGGCCAGACGGTGCAATTACTGGAACAGCATCACTGGCTGGCGCCCGGCGCCTGGATTTATCTTGAGACCGAAACGGAAAACCACGACGTCGCGACGCCCGCGCACTGGCGCCTGCACCGCGAAAAAGTCGCCGGCCAGGTGGCCTGCCGGTTGTACATTCGTCAAGATGGCCCCTTTCAGGAGCGACATGATGTGGATTAATCTGGGCCGTTTACTGATGTTGCTTATCTGGGGATTCCTGGTGTTTAACCTGATCCATCCCTTTCCGCGCCCGTTAAAATATTTCCTCGATATCGCCATGATTTTTATGGTGATTATGCACGGGTTACAGCTCACGCTGCTCAAAGCCACCCTGACCCGCGACGAACCCAAGCTCAGCCGTCTTTTCCAGGCGCGCATGTTTTTATTCGGCGTATTTGAAATGCTGGCCTGGCAAAAGAAACAACGCGCGCAAAAGCCGGCCGGCCTGGATAAATAGCGCGCGGGACGAGCGCTTAAGAGGGTTTTTTGCCGGGAAAATAGGGGAACGTGGTGACATTATCGCCAAGATCGGAAATACGCGCGCTGCCTTTTTCCGTCACGACATCAATACGGATCACCGCGTGCAGCGGAATATAGCTGCGGCTGACGCCGGCAAATTCGGTTTTCAGTTTTTCTTCGGACGGGTCGACCAACACGGCGCTTTGGCTGTAAAACACAAACTCGCCGATTTCGATAAAGCCGAACATAGGGCTTTGGCTGAGTTCGCGCACATAAAGCTGATAGTTTTTGCCGTTATTGATAAATTGAATCCGATATAAGGGCAGTTCGCTGCTCATAACCCGGCTATCTCCCACATTTCTGGGTAATTGTCATTTGCATGGAAAAATTCTGGCGCTAACATAGCATAAAGCGCCGTAACAACACACTCAGTCCCTAAATCTGGGTTAAACCCATATCGATCCCCTACACTGAATTTACGATCGTCATAATTTCTCTGCGCTAATCGTACCAAATGAGACATCAGGGAACGCCCCCTCACTGCACATAAGGATAAAAACACTATGCTCTGGTCATTTATCGCTGTCGTTTTTTCAGGTTGGTTGTTTGTCGACGCCACCTATCGAGGCCCGGTATGGCAACGCTGGTTATTCAAGCCGGTTACCCTGCTGCTGCTCCTGGCCCTGGCGGCGCAGGCGCCGGTGCTGACCGTCGCCGGTTACCTGATTATCCTCGGCCTGGTGGCGACCATGGTGGGCGATGCGCTGCTGCTGCTGACCAATGAACGCATGATGTACGTTATCGGCGCCTATTTCTTATCGTACCTGCTGTATACCATAGGGTTCGCCAGCCAGATGACCTTTACCGTCTTCTGGCCGCTGCCCGTGGTGCTGCTGATTATCGGCGCGGCGCTGATAGCCGTGCTGTGGTCGCGCCTGGCGGAGCTGCGCTGGGCGATTTGTACGTATATCGGCATGACCCTGCTGATGGTATGGATCGCCGGTGAACAGTACTTTGCCCGCAGCACCGATCACAGTTTTTCACTGCTGGCGGGCGCGAGCCTGCTGCTGCTGACCACCGTGCTGTGGCTTATCAGCCATTTCCGTTACCCTTTCGGGGCGGCGAAAGCGGTGATTGCGGCCAGTTATTTCGCCGGCCACTTCCTGATTGTGCGGTCCCTGTATTTTTGATTAGCCTTTGCGCAACAGATAACGGTAGGGTAATTCCCCGGTCGACTGCGCCAGCAGGGCATGTTCCATGTACCGGCAAAAGCCGGGAATGTCGCGGGTTGTGGCCGGATCGTCGGCGATGACCAGCAGCGTTTGGCCGGTTTGCATCTGGCGGACGGTTTTACGCACCATCATAACCGGCTCAGGGCAGCGCAGGCCCTGGGCATCAAGGGTGAGGTCGGCATCGGCAAAGCAGTCAGACATAACATTTCCAGCGTTCGTGAGTCTGTGCAAGCTTGGCTGAATTTGATGATAAACTCAACGGTTGCATTTTAAATACAAGCAGGTATTATGCGCGCCGCGCCCATAAGTGGTTAATTAATAGCTGAACGGCGCATCTCTTGTTCTGGGTTCCCTCACCCCATTTATCAAAAAAAGGCCATATATGTTCAAATTTACCCCGCGCCAGCGGCTGCATGCGCTGCTCTGGCTGGCGCTGTTCCACATTATCATTATCACCTCAAGCAATTATCTGGTGCAGTTGCCGATTGCTGTTTTCGGCTTCAAAACCACCTGGGGCGCCTTTACTTTTCCTTTTATCTTCCTGGCAACCGACCTGACGGTACGGATATTCGGCGCGCCGCTGGCCCGCAGGATTATCCTGGCTGTAATGGTGCCGGCGCTGGTGATCTCCTATATCGTTTCATCGCTGTTTTACCAGGGGGAATGGCAGGGTATGGCCGTACTCGCGCAGCTTAATCTGTTTGTCGCCCGCATCGCCTGCGCCAGTTTTATGGCCTACGCCCTGGGCCAGATCCTGGATGTCCATGTCTTTAACCGGCTGCGCCGCGGTTTTCCGTGGTGGGTGGCGCCGACGGCCTCCACGCTGCTTGGGAATATCAGCGATACGCTGGCGTTCTTTTTTATCGCGTTTTATAAAAGCACCGATCCGTTTATGGCCGCGCATTGGGTGGAGATCGCCTTGGTGGATTATAGCTTCAAGCTACTGATAAGCATGGTGTTTTTTCTGCCGATGTACGGTATCTTGCTGAATATGCTGCTTAAACGGATGGCACGGCCGGGCAATAACGGATTTCTCCAACTGAGTTAACCTCCATATTGCGTTATTCTTGGCTTACTCGCTTTTGGGAGATTGCCATGATAATTAACCACCGTACTGCCAGCGCGAAAGAGATCCATCTATTGTATGCTCAGTTGCCGGAGCTGAATGCGCACCACTCCCTGATGGATATCGAAATGCGGCTGCAGCACCGGCCGCATCAATTGCTTATCGCCGAGATCAACGGCCGCCCCGTAGGCTTTATTGCGGGATATGCCCTTAATGCCGGCGAATTTCACCTGTGGCTGGCGGGCGTTTTGCCCGATTTCCGCCGTCAGGGAGTGGCGCGGGCGCTGCTGGCCGCGCAGGAAACATGGGCAAAAGCGCAGGGATATCACACCATTAACGCAAATACGCGCAGCAGCTTCCAGGGGATGCTATTGTTTCTTATATCAAATCATTACCTGCCGACGCGGAACGGAACGCAGGATGATGAAGGGGAAAATCAGGTTTGGCTTGAGAAAAAGTTATGACAATCAGTTGGTTGCCTTTCCCAAGCGCATCGGATTATAAACAGCTGAACGGCTGAATAAATGGAGTCATTAAGGAAATTTATGCAGAAAGCAGCGAAGTATCTCGGCATCGGTTTACTGGTTTTCGGGCTGGCGGCCTGTGACAATAAAAACGATCGCAACGCCACGGTCGACAACGGCGCGGCGCATAGCCAGGCACAAACCAAAGTCAGCCTGCTTGACGGCAAGCTCACCTTCGCCCTGCCCGGGGATATGAGCGATCAGAGCGGCAAGGTGGGCACCCAGGCCAATAATATGCACGTCTATGCCGATGAAACGGGCCACAAGGCGGTGATCGTCATCCTCGGCGATAATACCACCGAAGGGCTGGATGTACTGGCCCAGCGGCTGGAAGATCAGCAGCGCTCGCGCGACCCGGACCTGCAGGTCGTCACCAATAAAGCCGTTACCGTCAATGGCCAAACGTTTCAGCAGCTGGACAGCATCGTCTCCAGCGGCGGCAAACCGGCCTATTCGTCGGTGGTCATCGGCCGGGTGGATAATCATCTGCTGACCATGCAAATCACCCTCCCCGCCGAAAACCAGCAAACGGCGCAAACCGCGGCTGAGTCTATCCTCAATACCCTGGTGGTAAAATAAACCGTCCGGCCCCCGCGGGCCGGCTCTAACGCGCCTGGCCGGACGCGTGGTTGCGCAGCACCCGCCGCCTGAGCGACAGCGTCATCAACAGTGCCAGCAGCACCAGCAGGGCGGCTGAAAGATAAATCGACGAAACGCCTGCATGGGCCATCAACACGCCCGCCAGCGGTCCGACGATACCCAGCGATAAATCCATAAACGCGGTAAAGGTGGCCAGCGCGCTGCCCTGGTTCTGCGGCGGCACTTCCTTCATCGCCACCACCCCCAGCGCAGGGAAAACCAACGAGAAACCGGCGCCCGTCAGGAACGCGCCCACCTCCGCCATCCAGGGCGAGCCTGAGAGCCACACCAGCAGCAGGCCGGCGGCTTCCACGCTAAAACAGGCCATGGAAACCCGTAATCCGCCATAGCGGTTAATACTGTTGGGAAAAAATAGCCGGGTGCCGACAAACGCAACGCTGAACAGCGTCAGGGCGAAAGCGGCGCCGTCCCAGCCTTTATCGCCATAAAACAGGGTAATGAAGGTGGCGATCACGCCAAACCCGCAGGACGCGAACGCCAGCACCAGCCCGTAACGCCAGATAAGCCCCACCACCGCGCTAAAGGGAATCTGCTTACCGGTGGCGGTCTTCACCGGCGGTTTGCGCACCGCCGCCATAATCGCCATGGCGCAAACCACAATGATCGCCGCCGCCATTAATCCCAAGCCGCCCAGATAGTACAACCATACCCCCAGCGGCGCGCCTACGGCCAGGGCGCCGTAGCTTGCCACGCCGTTCCAGGAGATCACCCGGCCGATATGCAGAGAGCCGACCGCGCCCACCCCCCACAGGGTGGCGCCGGTGCCGACAAAACTTTGCCCGATGCCCAGTATCACCCGTCCGGCGCATAACAGGATTAACGCCGCGACCGGCAGGGCGTCGCCCAGCAATGACAACAGGTAAAATACCCCGCTCAGCAGGCAGCCGAACAAGCCCAGCACCACGATGCGCTTCGGCCCGACCCGGTCGGCATAACGCCCGGCCCAGGGACGGCTCAGAAGGGTAGCGAGATATTGCAGGCTGATCACCAGGCCGGCCCAAAACGCACTGTAGCCCATATGGTTATGCACATAACCGGGCAATACCGCCAGCGGCAGGCCAATGGATAAATAATTCACGAAGTTGAAGACAACGATGGAGAGAATATTCAGATTAAGACGCCATCCGCTGGCGGCCTGCTGAGGTGAAGAACCAGGCATCGACATCATACTCACGGCAAAGGGCGGCTGTACCGGGACCCGCCCGGTGAACAAATAATTAACAAGTATAACGAAATGTCCCCGGGCGATCATGGTGGCGATGCCTAAATTTCCAGACATTTGCCCAAAAAAGCATCTTTTGCCGACCGGGCGATACCTGAAAATCCGCGCCCTCCCGCCTTGGGCATTTACCCCAACGACCGCCGGTTTATTTCACGACCTGCACAAAACGGCTGCATCCAGGTAGCAAAAGCAGCGAACTTTCGCCTTTCGCCGAGAAAAAAGATTGCATTAAAGAAACAGTAACCATTATAAAGATAGGGCTATTATTTTGGCGGCACGCCCGTACCGGCACGGGCAAAATACCTATCACGCTGCGCCGTGGGGCCTACCGCGGCAGGAAAGACGTATGAACCGATTTATCGTGGCAGAGTCAGAAACCTGTATCGGCTGCCGCAGTTGCGAAGTGGCCTGTGTTGTTGCCCATCATGGCGGCCAGTTCCCCAGCAAACGCGAATACTTTACGCCGCGGCTTAGGGTCATCAAGGGCACAAAAGCCAGTATCGCGGTTTCCTGCCATCATTGCGAAGACGCCCCCTGCGCCAGCGCCTGTCCCAACGACGCCATAGTGCGCAGCCATGATTCCATCCAGGTATTGCAGGAAAAATGCATCGGCTGCAAAAGCTGCGTTATCGCCTGCCCGTTCGGCATGATGACGGTGGTGACCGAGACCGTACAGCCCGCCAGCCAGCGTCTGGCCGAGGCCTATGAAAGAACCGAGGCGCAAAAATGCGATTTGTGCGCGGCGGAAAATTACACGCCCGCCTGTGTCGGCGCCTGCCCGACACAGGCACTGACATTGGTGGATGAGCAGGAGATCGCCGTGCGTCAGCAGCAAAAGCGCTTCGCCGCCGCGTTAAAAGATCCCGCCAGCTACCTGCTGGCCGGCGCACGCCCGGTCAGCTCGCCGCCCGCAAGCCAGGCGCGCAGCCGGCATCCCAGGGTTAACCTGCTTGATATGCCGCGCACGCCCAGGCTGGAAGCGGCCAAAATCCCGCTTGAACAGCGCAAAACCAGTTTCGCCGAAATCTACCAGCCGTTTAACGAAACGCAGATTGGCGAACAGTCCGAGCGCTGCCTTAACTGCGGCGAACGCACCATTTGCCAGTGGACCTGCCCGCTGCATAACGCGATTCCACAGTGGATTAAGCTGGCCCATCAGGGACGGATCCTGGAAGCGGCCGAACTGAGCCACAAAACCAGCAGCCTGCCTGAAGTCTGCGGCCGCGTCTGTCCACAGGATCGCCTGTGCGAGCAGTCCTGTACCTTAAACGACCGCCAGGGAGCGGTGACCATCGGCCATATCGAGCGTTATATTACCGAAACGGCGTTCACTATGGGCTGGCGGCCGGATATGTCGCAGGTGATACCCAGCGGCAAACGGGTGGCGGTCATCGGCGCCGGACCGGCCGGCCTTGGCTGCGCCGATATCCTGGTACGCAACGGCATTACGCCGGTGGTATTCGACCGGTACCCGGAAATCGGCGGGCTGCTGACGTTCGGCATCCCGGCCTTTAAGCTGGAAAAAAGCGTTATGAGCCGCCGGCGCGAGATTTTCAGCGCCATGGGCGTCGAATTCCGGCTCAATACGGAAATTGGCCGGGATATCACCATGGAGCAACTGTTAAGCGAGTTCGATGCGCTGTTCCTGGGCGTCGGCACGTATCAGTCGATGCGTTCCGGGCTTGACAACGAGCAGGCCGAAGGCGTGCTCGACGCCCTGCCTTTCCTGATCGCCAATACCCGCCACCTGATGGGATATCCCGATACCGACGAGCATACCTATATCAGCCTGGAGGGTAAAACCGTGCTGGTGCTGGGCGGCGGCGATACCGCCATGGACTGCGTGCGAACGTCGCTGCGCCACGACGCGCGCCAGGTGATCTGCGCCTATCGCCGGGATGAAAAAAATATGCCCGGCTCTAAGCGCGAGGTAAAAAACGCCCGTGAGGAAGGGGCGGAATTTATGTTCAACCAGCAGCCGCTGCGCATTGAAGTCGACGGGGCGGGCCGGGTTACCGGCGTCACCATGATAACCACCGCCATGGGCGAACCGGATGAAAACGGCCGGCGCCAGGCGGTGCCGGTGGCCGGCTCCGAGCATTTGATCGCCGCCGACGCGGTGATTATGGCGTTTGGGTTCAAGCCGCACCGCATGAACTGGCTGGCGGATCATAACGTGGTGCTGGATAAGCAGGGACGGGTCGTGGCGCCCACGGTCTCCGGCTATCCCTACCAGACCAGCAATGCCAAGATTTTTGCCGGCGGCGACATCGTGCGCGGCGCCGATCTGATCGTGACCGCCATCGCCGAAGGGCGCAAGGCCGCCGAAAGCATCAGCTGTTATTTGCATGTGCGCTAAGGGCGGCGGGAGCGAACGATGAACCAGTTTATTATCGCCGACAGCAGCCAGTGCATCGGCTGCCGCACCTGCGAGATCGCCTGCGCCACGGCGCACGGCGGTGAACGCGGCATCAGTCCGCAGAATTTTGCGCCGCGCCTCAAGGTGGTCAAAACCTCCCGCATCACCACGCCGGTGCTTTGCCGCCAGTGCGAAAATGCCCCTTGCGCCAACGCCTGCCCCACCGGCGCCATTCGTTATCTCGACAATAGCGTCCAGGTGCTGCAGTCGTTATGCGTCGGCTGCAAATCCTGCGCGCTGGCCTGCCCCTACGGCATGATTTCCGTTAGCGCCGTCTCCGTGGCCGCGACCGCGACCCGGCCGGCGTCGTATCGGGCCACGGCGCACAAATGCGATATCTGCAGCGGGCGCGCGCGGGGACCTGCCTGTGTCGAAGCCTGTCCCACCGGCGCGCTGGAACTGATGCGCGCGGACGAATTGGCACGCCGGCTGCGGCAAAGGCAGCGGGATGCGGCCAACGGCGCGCTGCCCGGCCTCGGTGGATAATATCGCGGCCGCGGCCGGGTTGAACTGATGCCCGCGCCATGGCGGCAAACCGCCTTTTATCGCCAGTGCCCCGCTGACATTAAACTGTCATAAATCCGGCCTAGTTTTATTTCGTGATGTTAATTGCTTTTCCCCCGCGAAATAAAACAGAAGGATTCGCCATGCGCTCTCTCACTTCCCTGGTTATCGCCTCCACGGCGATATTATTTATCGGCCCGGCCCTGGCGCAGTCCACGACCCTGGATCCGCGCCGCACCGTCGCCATCGTCGACGCCACCACGCCGGCCAGCCAGGATCCGCAATTTGTCGCCCTTGAGCAGCGTATCCAGCAGGACTTGCGCCAGGCCCTGCAAGGCGGCGCCGCCACGCTGGCCCGGTCCCAATTGGACAAAGCCAAACAAACGCCAAAACAAGCGGATAAGCAGTGGCTGGCCGCCAGCGGTTATGATTTTGCCGTCAAGCAGAACCAGCAGGCCGACATCGCGCTGCTGGAGGAATTCACGCGGTTATCGCCGGCGGTACAGGCGCAAAGCCTGGCCACGGTCACCCAGATTAACCGCGACGCCACCCAGGGACAGCGCCGGCAGGCGCTGGTGGACGCCGAAGGGCAGAATTACCTGTTTTTCCTCGCCGACGCGTTGGGCCCACGGCTGGGCAAAGCCTTTCTCGACGCCTATGAAAAAGGCGAAATCGCCAAGGCCGCCGCATTAATCAAAAACTCGGAAATCAGTACCTCGGCCGCCAAGGATCATTTTAATTATGACCGGCCCTTTTTACGTCCGGCCAATCAAATCCATCTGGTGCCGGACGACAGCGTGGTAAAAGACGGCCATCCTTATACCGCCACCGCCGGCGCTTTTCCCAGCGGCCATACCAATACCGGTTATACCGATGCCCTGCTGCTGGCGGAGATGCTGCCCGAGCGGTTTGTGCCGCTTCTCGATCGCGGCGCCCGCTACGGCTATTCCCGTATCGTGCTGGGCGTACATTATCCATTGGATATCATTGGTTCGCGGATGGTTGCCGAGCGCAACGTGGCGCATTTCCTGAATGACGCGCCATACCGCGCGCTGTTCGAGCAGGCCAAAAGCCAACTGCGCGGCGCGCTGGAAAAAGAATGCGGCATGGCGCTGGCGGCTTGCGCCCAAAGCGACGCCGGGAGCGACCCCTATCGCGATAGCGCCATGACGGCGTTTTATGGCTATACCATGACCTACGGCCTGCCGGCGCAGAAAACCGCCGCCAGGCCCGTCAGCGTGCCCGCGGGCGCGGAGGTGCTGCTGGAAGCGCCGCTGCCTGGCCTTTCTGGCGCGCAGCGCCGCGCGTTGCTGGTAAAAACCGCCCTGGCGGACGGCTACCCCCTGTCCGGGGGCAACGGCGAGCAGAATTTTTGGCAACGCCTTGATTTACATGACGCGGCGATCGGCACAGCGGCCCGTCGATAAAGGCCGGCGCGGCCTCCGCCCCATTGCGGCAATCCGGCGGCGGATCAAACCTGCGGAATAAAACGCCAAAAATGCCGCCATTGGCGCCAACCAGGCCGCTAAATTGACGAAATGAACGATATATTCTGCCAGCCTGGTCATTTAACACTATACTCCTCGCGAATTTAGTCCTACCGGCATCATGGCATATTGACTGTCCAGGCTGTCGGGAGAGCGCTTATGGACCGAGGAACCGAGCAATGCTATTAAGAAAAAAACGCATGAAACCCATGCGAATACAAGACATCACGATCATCGACGACGTGAAGCTCAAAAAGGCCATTACCGCGGCCGCGCTGGGCAACGCCATGGAATGGTTCGATTTTGGCGTATATGGTTTTGTCGCCTACGCGCTGGGACAGGTATTCTTTCCCGGCGCCAATGCCGGCGTGCAGATGATCGCGGCGCTGGCGACCTTTTCGGTGCCGTTTTTGGTCAGGCCCCTGGGCGGCCTGTTTTTTGGGGGGCTGGGCGATAAGTTTGGACGGCAGAAAGTGCTGTCGGTAACCATCATTATTATGTCGGCCAGTACGTTTTGTATCGGTCTTATCCCTTCTTACGCCTCGATTGGCATCTGGGCGCCGATCCTATTGCTGACGGCCAAACTGGCGCAGGGGTTCTCGGTAGGCGGCGAATATTCCGGCGCAGCCATCTTTGTCGCCGAATATTCTCCCGATAGGAAGCGTGGCTTCCTCGGCAGTTGGCTTGATTTCGGCTCCATTGCCGGCTTCGTGTTGGGGGCGGGTTGCGTGGTGTTTATTTCCAGCATGGTGGGAGAAGACAATTTTATCAGCTGGGGCTGGCGGATTCCGTTTTACCTGGCCGCGCCACTGGGGCTTATCGGCATCTATCTGCGTAATGCCCTGGAGGAGACGCCCACCTTTCAGCAGCATATCGATAGCATCGATAAAGACGCCAAAACCACCCTCCAGGCGCCGCCCAAGGTGTCCTTTCGCGAGATAGCCACCACCCAATGGAAAAGCCTGCTGAGCTGCGTAGGCCTGGTTATTGCCACGAATGTCACCTATTACATGCTGCTGACCTATATGCCGAGCTATCTGTCCCATAGCCTGCATTATTCGGAAAACCGCGGCGTACTGATTATTATCGCCATTATGGTGGGCATGCTGTTTGTGCAACCCCTTATCGGCCTGATGAGCGATAGGTATGGACGCAAACCTTTTGTGATTGGCGGCAGCATCGGGTTGTTTATTTGCGCTATTCCCTGCTTTATCATGATCAACAGCGGGATTATCGGGCTAATTTTCCTGGGACTCTTGATCCTGGCGGTATTGCTGAACGCGTTTACCGGCGTGATGGCCTCTACCTTGCCGGCCATGTTCCCGACGCATATCCGCTATAGCGCGCTGGCCATTTCGTTCAATATCTCGATTCTGGTGGCGGGCCTGACGCCTACGCTTATCGCCTGGATTGTCGAGGAGACGCGGAATCTGTATATGCCCGCCTATTACCTGATGCTGGTCGCCGTTATCGGCCTGCTGACGGGGCTGTATATGAAAGAAACCGCCAACCTGCCCCTGAAGGGCGCCGCGCCGGCGGCCTCGGACAAAACGGAAGCCAAGGAACTGTTGCAAGAACAATACGATAATATCGAGCAACGTATCGAGGATATCGATAGTCAAATCAAGGAGCTGGAAATCAAACGGCAGGCGCTGGCGGTTCAGCACCCCCAAATTGATTAGCGATGCCCCCGGGGCGCACCTCACCCGGCACTGGCGGATTACGGCTTAAGACGGGTAAACTGCGGGCAGTGATATCCCATTCCCCGGAGGAATAGCGTGGATCGATTAGCGGCGATGGAAGCTTTGGTCTATGTCGTGGAAACCGGCTCTTTTTCCGCCGCCGCCCGCCGGCTTGCCATCGGCCAGCCGGCGGTATCCAAGACCATCGCGCAACTGGAGGAGCGGCTCGGCGTCAGGCTGCTGTTGCGCTCGACCCGCGGCCTGACCCCCACCGCGGCGGGCGAAGAGTATTACCAGCGCGCCAAACGGGCCATCGACGACATCAATGACGCCGATGCGTCGGCGCGCGGCGCGGGCCATGGTTTGACCGGCCGGTTGCGGATCTGCGCGCCGGTGACCTTTGCCCGGATGAATGTCTTGCCGCACCTCGGTCTTTTTTTGTCCCGTCATCCCGAACTGCACGTCGACGTCGTGCTTGATGACCGCAATATCGACCTGATTGCCGAGGGGATCGACGTGGCGCTGCGCCTGGGCGCGCTCAGCGACTCCAGCCTGATTGCGCGCAAGCTCAGCTCGGCGCCGCTGCAGATTGTCGGCACGCCGGCGTATTTTGCCCGCTGCGGCATGCCCCTGAAACCGGAGGATCTCCTCGGCCACCAGGCGGTGGTCTACACCCAAAGCCGGGGCGGCGGCGCGCGATGGGTTTTTACCCGTGGCGAAGAGACGCGCACCATTAATGCCCAGGGACGGATACAGGTCTCGGCCGCAGAGGGTATTCGCACCCTGGTGCGTTCGGGCGTTGGCCTGGCCATGGCATCGCTTTGGATGTTCGCCCCGGAGCAGGCGCGCGGCGAAGTGATTACGGTGCTCGACGACTGGCACCTGCCGATGATGGATTTGTGGGCGGTATTTCCCACCGGCCGTCTGGCCAGCGCCAAGGCGCGCGCATTCGTCGAGTATTTTGCCGCTATCCTCGGGCCGGGCCCCGCCGCCGCGCTGAACGCCACCTATTCCCCAGCGGAATAAAAGCTATCGATTTCCACGGTCTACCGGCGCACTCCGCCGACCGGTAGTCTTAACGTCAACGGTCGTCGCGGTGGCGACGGCATTTCACTTGACGGAAAAAATCATGTCTATTGTAACCAATGCCTCCCAGAGGCAAACCGGCGTCATCAGCCAACTGTTGATTTTCGCCATGGCGGCGGCCAGCGGCATCGCCGTGGCGAATATTTATTACAACCAGCCGATGATGGTGGTGATCGCGGCGAGTTTTCCCGGTCAGTCTGCCCCCGGCCTTATACCGACCATCACCCAGCTGGGCTACGCGGCCGGGCTGCTGCTGCTGGTGCCGCTGGGCGATTTGTTTGAACGGCGCCGGCTGATTGTGCTGCAGTTCCTGATGCTGGCGCTAGCCTCGCTGCTGGCGGCGTTCGCGCCTACGGGCTGGACGCTGCTGGGCGCGTCGCTATTGCTGGGCATTGGCGCCACGGCGGCACAGCAGATCGTGCCGGTGGCGGCGACCCTGGCCTCTCCCGCCCGGCGCGGCGCGGTGGTGGGCAGCGTGATGAGCGGGTTGTTAAGCGGTATCCTGCTGAGCCGCACCCTGGCCGGCCTGGTGGCCGAATATGCCGGCTGGCGCGCCATGTTCCTGCTGGGCGTGCCGCTGGCGCTGCTCGGCGCGCTGCTGATGTACCGCATGCTGCCTAAAACGACCGCGACGGCGCGCGCCGCCCTGAGCTATCCGGCGCTGATGGCTTCCCTGATCCACTTATGGCGCGAAGAGCCGCGCCTGCGCCAGGCGGCCCTGACCCAGGCCGCGCTGTTTGCCTCTTTTAGCGCCTTCTGGACTATCCTGGCTATTTATCTGGATCATTCGGCCTACCATCTGGGATCCGGTATTGCCGGATTGTTCGGGGTCGTGGGCGCGGTGGGCGTATTTGCCGCTCCGGCCGCCGGCAGGATGGCCGATCGCCTCGGCGGACGCCCCGTGATTATCATGGGCGCCGCGCTGACGCTGATTGCCTGGCTGGTATTTATGGGCTGGACGTCGCTTACCGGCCTGACGGTCGGCGTGATTTTGCTCGACCTCGGCGTACAGAGCGCACTGGTCGCCAACCAGCATGTCATCTACGGTCTGCGGGAAGAAGCCAAGGGACGGGTAAACACCCTGTTTATGGGCGGTATGTTTCTCGGCGGCACCCTGGGCTCCATGGGCGCGATGATGGCCTGGGAACGGGCCGGCTGGCATGGCGTGGGCTATTTTGCCATCACGCTGGCAATCCTGGCCGGCGTCTTTATGGTGGCTACGCCGCGGGGTGTAAAATAACCCTTGTTTGGGAAACGACCATTTCCTTATAATGGCACAATGAATACAGACACTGTTCCCCACCACGCCCGCAGCCCCGGGCGACCGCGCGGGTTCGCGATGGACCTGGCGCTTGATCAGGCCATCCTGATCTTCAGATCCAAAGGCTACACCGCCGCCTCCATCAGCGATCTGGCCCAGGCGATGGGGTTGTCGGCCGGCAGTATTTACAAAGCCTTCAGCGATAAGCGCACTCTGTTCCTGGCGGCATTCGATCGTTATACGTCCCTGCGTAACGCGGATTTGGCCGACCGGCTCGCCGCCGTCGCCACCGGCCGCGAGCGCCTGCGCACGGTACTGCGGTTTTACGCCGAATCATCCCATGATATTGAAGGACAACGCGGCTGCCTGGTCGTCGGCAGCGCCATCGGGCTGGATACCTTTGATCCGGCACTGGCGGAGGCTGTCGCCGGGACGCTGCGAGGCAATGAAAACCTGCTGGCGGCGCTGATTGATCAGGGCAAGGCCGACGGTTCAATTAAACCCGGCGTTAACAGCGCGGCCGCCGCCAGGATGATGTTAACCATCCTGCTTGGGATGCGGGTGGTGGGGAAAACCGGCCGCTCGCTTGACGACATGGCGGAGCTGGTGGCGCTGGCGTTAAAAATCCTGGATTAAAATACCGGACAGCCCGCCGACAACCCCTTCAGTTGCGGTAAGAGATCAGAGTATTGTTCCAGGCCGGAAAGCTGTCATCATCGCGCCGTGAAATACGCGGCGGCGTCTGTGGCCTGATGCCCGCAGATAACGTTGTCTCAACCCTCTCCCTCTCTTGCCGCAGGGCAAAAACTCTCTCCCGCCAGACTGCTTGCCAGCCCTGTTTTAGCCGTTTAGCTTTAGCCCCACCTTATGACGATAAAAACAGGAACGGATGATGGACCAAATCGCTTCGCCCTATCTCAAGGAATTTATCACCTTGCGCAGCCTGTCGGCACCGCAACCCGCAAAGGCGTTAACCCGGATCGCGAGCCATTTTGCCCGGATACAAAATTGCTGTGAAAGATGCGCGACCCTCTGGGAAAGATGGAATCAGGAAGTCGCTAAAATGGAGGACGGCATGCTGACCGCGCCGCATCCACCGGCAAGGATGCTGCATAGCATGCAGGCCAGATATGACATTGCCGAACGGCTGGTGAGCGCGGCGGACGAGAATATACTTGGCGTCAGCCTGTTAGTAACCGACCTGCACGAAAAACAGCTTCTCGACCATATCTTTGCGCTTGCGGGCAGAAAAAAACAGCATGAACAAAAACCGGAAGAACGCGCAGCGACTCATCTGTTCGCCAAACTACTGATGAGAGGCTTGCTTGATGAATTTTTGCACGCCAAGTTCCACCAGGCACAATTGGAACGAAGCCGCTGCTACGAGCCCCTCCTGAACGGCCTTTATCCGTTTCGTCGCTCGGACGACACGATATTGAAAATAAAAAGCATCAGCGCCGACTCAAAAAAAGTCGTTTCAGGCAAAGTTTACGCCAATGATGGGGTTAAACCGTTTATAACCTCGACAACGGCGCCCTTGGCGAGATTGAAATTATATGCGCAGGTTATGTTGCGCCATGCAGCATTGGATAAACCGTCGCGACCGGAGGCGGAGGCGGCGCCACAGTGGAGGGTGATGGCGCGCAGCCCGATCGCTAAGGATACCTGCGTAGGCGTGCTGTCAGGGACGCTGGTCGATGAATATCTTATGGCGCACCGGCAGTTTTTCAATATGGAATATATCGTCGATATTTCAGTGTGTGGCGGGCCTGACACTTATCTGGACAGTGATGGCATTTTGGCGAAAATAAGGGCCGGTTTCGCTTACGACGATCCCAGGGCTGCGCATAAGCCCGCAGCGAAAAGCTGCAATGTCGAGGCGGCCAAATTTTTGGCGGAACTGGCGGATGGCAGGAAAATTTATGTATTGGCGATATTTGCCTTAAGGAACATCGCCGCCGGTGAGGAACTGCGTATTTATTCCCTGACGCCGCCGGAATATAACACCACTGCCGATAACAGAACCTGATGAACAATAGCGGCTAAACGCGAAGCCGCGAACCCGGCGCGGGGAAAAATCTTATGTCAGCCGGCCTTGTTGTGCCGCGTATCCCCTCCCGATAAGCTCCGTATGAAAGCCACGGCCATGGCTTACCGGCTGTAAAGCAGAGAAGCGACGCGCAGCAATGATGATAGGGAGGTCCACTTAGTATGTACAATATTCATTCCCCCGGCGGCCCACCCGCCATACATTCCCTCCCGGCGGGCAAGGTCCGTCGGCCAGGCGGGCTGTCCAGGCTAACCAGTCACCTGAAGGTGGCGGAGAACTGCTGTGACCGGTGCCGCCCGGTTTGGCGCCAGTGGCATGCCATTCTGGAAAGTACCTTGCGTAAGGCGGGTGAAAAGGAAAAGCACCCCTATCGCGCGGTCAGTATCGGGCTGCAGTGTGTCCGGGCATTGGCTGACAAATTGATGACGCCGCAAGACCATGCCGCGCTTGCAGGAATGAGCATACACGTTAACCGCCGCCATGGTTTGAATTGGAGTGCGCGGTTGCACGCGCTTAAATTAGTGGATGGCCGGGCCGGGCAACCGCCCGACCAGGCCAGTGAAGAAGAACGCGCGGCGACGCATTTGATTGCCCGGGTGTTTATGAACGGCGTGCTGACCCACTTTATGAAAAGCGAGATCCGCAGCGCCATCATTGCCAGGAACAGAAGTTATCACACCGGTCTCGATGCCCTGCCGCCCTATCGGGACGTGGACGGCAATGCCGTGACGATCGTCCATCTCAACCGTTTTTCGCAGGCGACCACCGCCAATAACCGCTATGCCAATGACCAGGTAGTGCCCTTTGCCAGCGGAGATGTGAGCGGCGCCGATCGGGCCGCGCTTTATGCAGGCTTGTTGCAGTGCCGTAAGCTCACCAGGAACGATGTGCCGGAGCGGGAAAAATCCCTTATCGGCCAATGGGGGGTGATGGCCGCCAGGCCGTTGGCGAAAGGGACGTGCGTGGGAATCTACGCCGGTGTCCTGGTACCGGAAGGGGTGTGCGACAAAACCGTTTTCGATCATGACTATCTGATATCCATAGCGGCCGATGATCAGGAAGAGGAGATCATTCTTGACGGCGACGGCATCATATCCAAAATAAACACTCTGGTTGAATATGACGAGCATGGCCGTCCCTGCCGCCAGGCCCGATCCGGCTATAATGTGGAAATGGCCCGGTTTCCGGCGATTCTGGCGAATAAGCGCACGGTATCGGTTATCGCGGTGTTCACGCTGGCTGATATCCCCGCAGGCGTAGAACTGCGTTGTAACTACAAGTACCGGGATCATGAGATCAGGCGGCTGCGTTAAGTCACCGCGTGACCCTCAGGCAGGGTTATGGCGTTCCGCGGCCCCCAGCGCCTGCGCGCAGGCCCACGCCGAGCTCCAGGCCCATTGGAAGTTATAGCCGCCCAGCCAGCCTATCACATCCACCACCTCGCCGATAAAATACAGTCCCGGCACCTGCCGGCTTTCCATGGTTTTGGACGAGAGATAGCGGGTATCCACGCCGCCCTGGGTGACCTCGGCGGTGCGATAGCCCTCGGTGCCGTTCGGCTGCAGCCGCCACTGCTGCAGGGCCAGAATCCAATCGGCCTGCTGGCGGTGGGTGAGCTGTTTTAGCGTGCATTCCGGAATGGCCAGCAGGGCGAACCACATCTCGACAAAACGACGCGGCAACAGTTTCGCCAGGGTGTTTTTCAGGCTTTGGTTAGGGTGTTCGCGCAATTCTGCCGCCAGGAACGTGGCTAAATCGGTATCAGGCAGCAGGTTAAGCGTCAGGTACTCGCCGCTTTGCCAGAAGCTGGAAATCTGCAATATGGCGGGTCCCGACAGTCCACGATGGGTAAACAGCAGGTTTTCCCGGAACGAGACGCCGTTTTCAGCAACGACCACCGCGGGCACGCCGATGCCGGACAGCACGCTTAACTGTTCCAGCAGGGGCTTATGCAGGGTAAAAGGCACCAGCGCGGCGCGGGTGGGGATGACCGGCAGTCCGAACTGTTGGGCAATTTTATAACCGAAGGGCGTGGCGCCCAGGCCGGGCATGGACAGGCCGCCTGTCGCGATCACCAGACGGGCGGTTTTGATGGCGCCGCCCGGCAGGGTCAGGAAAAAATCATCGCCGCGTTTTTCCACGGCCCCTACCTCGCTGCGGCAGCGCAGCGTCACCTGGCCCAATTCGCACTCCTTGAGCAGCAAATCCACCACCTGCTGCGCCGAGTCGTCGCAAAAAAGCTGGCCGAGGGTTTTTTCATGCCAGGCGATGCCGTATTGCTGCATCAGGGCAATAAAGTCCCACTGGGTATAACGCGACAGGGCGGACTTGCAGAAATGCGGATTTTGCGAGAGGAACGCCGCCGGCTCGACATACAAATTGGTGAAATTACAGCGGCCGCCGCCGGACATGAGAATTTTCCGTCCCGGCTTTTTGCCGTTATCCAGCAGCAATACCCTGCGGCCCAGCCGGCCGGCCTGCGCGGCGCAAAACATGCCCGCGGCGCCGGCGCCGATCACCACTACGTCAAACTGTTCCACCATACTTGCTCTCTGCTTATGCCTGCTTAATCATGAAAAAGGGCGTCCGTCCGGCTATTGTGCGTTCCACGCGGGGGCCGATTGTAATGTCCCCGGTGGCCTTATGCCAACGTAACAGGATGATAAAATCAGTAAGCATAGTTATCCTCATGATTTTACAGAGTAAAGTGCGGACAAGCCCGCGCAGTGCCGACAGAAATGTCATAAAAAGGTCATATTTCTCTTTTCCACGGCCCCTGTTGTCGCAGATAATGCGCCCCGTTCATGTCCAATCTATGGCGTAACCCTATGCTACATCTATTTACCGGCCTGGAGTTTCATACCGGTCTTATGCTGGTGCTCGCATTAATTTTTGTCCTGGTGTATGAAGCCATCAACGGGTTTCATGATACCGCCAATGCGGTAGCAACCGTAATCTACACACGTGCCCTGCGCTCGCAGCTGGCCGTGGGCATGTCGGGGATCTTCAATTTTCTCGGCGTGCTGCTCGGCGGCCTGAGCGTGGCGTATGCCATCGTGCATCTGCTGCCGGTCGACCTGTTGTTAAACGTCAGCTCCACCCACGGCCTGGCAATGATGTTTTCCATGCTGCTGGCGGCCATTATCTGGAACCTGGGAACCTGGTACTTCGGTTTGCCGGCCTCCAGCTCGCATACCTTGATTGGCGCCATTATCGGCATCGGCCTGACCAACGCCATGGTAACCGACTCGTCGGTGCTGGACGCGCTGAATATCCCGAAGCTTATCGAGATCTTCCTGTCGCTGATCATTTCGCCCATCGTCGGGCTGGTGGTGGCCGGTATCATGGTCTTCGCGCTGCGCCGTTACTGGAGCAGTACCCCGAAACGGCGCCGCATTCATTTGACGCCGGCGGAACGGGAGAAGAAAGACGGCAAACGCAAACCGCCGTTCTGGACCCGTACCGCGCTTATCCTGTCGGCCGCCGGGGTGAGTTTTGCCCACGGCGCCAATGACGGACAGAAAGGTATCGGCCTGATCATGCTGGTATTGATAGGCGTTGCGCCGGCCGGGTTCGTGGTGAATATGAATTCCACCGGCTATGATATCGCCCGCACCCGCGACGCGGTCGGCAACCTGCAGCAATTTTACCTGCAGCATCAAGGCGCCCTGCCGCAGGTGGTTAACGCCGAACCGCCGGCGATTCCGACGCCGGATGTCAACGCCCTGCCGTCCACGCCGGCCGAGTTTCACTGCGACAGTTCCCGGGCGTTGCTGGCCATCACCCGCGCCATGGCGCTGCTGGATAATTTGCAGAGCTACGATAAGATCACGCCCTTCGAGCGCGCGCATGTGCGCCGCCTGTTGATGTGCGTCGCCGATACCGCGGACCGGACCGCCAAGCTGCCGCAAACCACCGGCGAAGATAAACGCTTCCTGAATAATTTGCGTAAGGATCTGCTGGCAACCGTGGAGTACGCGCCGCTGTGGATTATCGTTGCCGTGGCGCTGGCCTTGTCGCTGGGCACCATGATTGGCTGGCGGCGCGTTGCCACCACCATCGGCGAAAAGATCGGCAAGAAGGGCATGACCTACGCGCAGGGACTGTCGGCGCAGATGACCGCCGCCGTGTCCATCGGCGCCGCCAGCTATACCGGCATGCCGGTTTCCACCACCCATGTATTGTCTTCCGCGGTGGCGGGCACCATGCTGGTGGACGGCGGCGGCGTCCAGGGTAAGACCGTGCAAAATATCCTGCTGGCGTGGGTACTCACCCTGCCGGTGGCTATCGTGCTCTCGGGTAGTCTTTACTGGCTGGCATTGAAGCTGATTTAACGCATCCGGCAGGCGTAGTGAAAAGGGCGGCCTGCGGGTCGCCTTTTTAATTGTTTGATTCCCAGCACGGTTTCTTTACGTCTCAGTGCCAGATAGCCAGGGCAATCAGGCTGACGACGATGAATCCGCACAGCGCGCTGGTCAGCATAAATTGCCGGCGCACCCGCTCGCAGCGGCGGATAAATTCCGGATCGTGATGATCGAGATACCGCTGGGCAATGATGTAGCGTACCAGCCTGAGCTGCTTGCTGGGCTGTCCGTGCGCGGTGAAAAACCCGCCGCCGTCCACGTACTGGTAGAGCAGCGGATCGCACCCCCGCAGTACCACCAACAATGCCCGCAACGATGAGTAATAACGCGCCATATTAACGACACAGACGACACATAAAGCCCAGAAAAGCGCAACGGTGTTGATCATAAATCCCCCCCGGCAACGCGACTCCACACAACCTTCCGACATCCGGGCCGGCAGCGGTTTACGCGCGATAGCAACTAACCACAGAGCTGAAGAAGCCCACCCCAAAAATTGATATAACCGAGAATGGATATACGCAGTAAAAATACTGCCGGACCTTGCAATATTGAGTGTAGAAAAGTTTGTCTAAAGAAAGCAATCGAAGCGACAAAAATTGTTCTTTTAGCCGGTTTTTTTTCAGCAACGCGGCCGCGCCTTGCCGGGCCACCCCGGCATACAGGCTACGTCGCATCCTCCCCGGATAATGCGCGATACCCTTTCTAATAAAAGCTATACTAAATTTAGTGCGTTGAAAAATTAATAATTATAATTCAATTATGTTAGTTATTGCTGTTAAGGTTTTACCGCCGGAGTATCGCCCCAGCCGAAAATGCTGGGCGGGTTGATAAATATCATACGGATAGGTGTGATCACGGCATCACTTCTGGAACGCCGCCGAGTGTTAAACTTAAGGCGTCACAGACATGCCGGATGAGTACCCACGTCGCGCGGAGTTAACGAGTGACATTTTGCAAGGAGTCTGATTATGTCTTATAAACACATCCTTATCGCCGTTGACCTTTCACCGGAAAGCAATGTGTTGGTGGAAAAAGCAGTATCGATGGCCAGACCGTACAACGCGAAGATTTCGTTGATCCATGTTGACGTCAATTATTCCGATCTCTATACCGGACTTATCGACGTCAATCTCGGGGATATGCAAAAACGCATCTCCGAGGAAACCCAAAATGCGATGACGCAGCTGTCGCAGAACGCCCATTATCCGATTGCCGAAATCCTCAGCGGCAGCGGCGATTTAGGCCAGGTGCTGGTGGATGCCATCAATAAGTACGATGTCGATCTGGTCCTGTGCGGACATCATCAGGATTTCTGGAGCAAGCTGATGTCGTCGGCCCGCCAGCTGATCAACACCGTCCATGTGGATATGCTGATCGTGCCGTTGAACGACGAAGAAGTCTACGAGGATTAAGCGTGTTGATGCGCACAGCCTCCGCCCTGCGGGGCGGGGGCCGGCGCATGCATGGTTTCACCCGATATTCCGCCTCTCCGGCGGGTTTAATCCGCCGTAACCTGTTGCTCTGCGGGGATTGCTTGCGGGGTATAGATATCGAAACGATGATTTTTTGTGGTGATATGGGCCTGGGCGGCAATGCCCGCCAGCGGCGGAGCATAGTCCGGGCGTTTGACCACCACCCGCCGGGTCGCCAGCGCGCGCGCGGGTAAAAGCAGTTCGTCGGCGTCCTCGTCGGCGCCCACCAGCGATTGAAACACCCGCATCTCTTTTTTAACCAGCGCGCTTTTCTGCCGGTGCGGAAACATCGGATCAAGATAAACCGCATCCGGACGCGGCCGCAGCCCGGTTAACCCGATCAGGCTGGAGCCGTGCACCAGCGTCAGGCGCTCACGCAGCCATGCCCCCACCTCCGGGTCGTCATAGGCCCGTTGCAGCCCGTCGTCCAGCAGCGCCGCCACCACGGGATGGCGCTCGAACATGCGCACACGGCAGCCGAGGGACGCCAGGACAAACGCATCGCGCCCCAGGCCCGCCGTCGCGTCCACCACGTCCGGCAGCGTTTTACCCTTTACGCCCACCGCCCGGGCGATGGCTTCGCCGCGTCCGCCGCCGAAGCGGCGGCGATGTGCCATTACCCCGCCGGTAAAATCGACGAAGATGGCGCCGAGCTTCGGCTCATCGCGCTTGCGCAGCTCAAGGCGCTCCGGCGTCAGCACCAGTTCCATCACCGCCGACGCATCGTGCAGCAGGCCCCAGCGTTCAGCCAGGGCCGCTAAACGCGCCTTGTCCACGCCCGGTTCACAACGCAGCGCCAGCGGCTCCAGCGGCATTATCCGCGGATACCGTAATGATGCAGCATGGCGTCCAGCTCGGGTTCACGGCCGCGGAAACGGACAAACAGCGCCATCGGCTCCTCGGAACCGCCGCGCGAGAGAATATTGTCCAGGAACGACTGGCCGGTTTGCCGATTGAAGATCCCCTCTTCCTCAAAGCGCGACCAGGCGTCCGCCGCCAGCACGTCGGCCCAGAGATAGCTGTAGTAGCCCGCCGCGTAACCGCCGGCGAATATATGGCTGAACGCATGGGGGAAACGGCTCCATTCCACCGCCGGCATGACCGCCACCTGCTGTTTCACCTCCGCCAGCGTTTGCAGGATGCGCGCGCCCTGTTCCTGGCTGTATTCGAAATGCATGCGGAAATCAAACAGGCCGAATTCCAGCTGGCGCAGGATAAACAGGGCCGCCTGGTAATTTTTCGCCGCCAGCAGCTTATCCAGCATGGCTTTGGGCAACGGCTCGTGGGTTTCATAATGGCCGGAGATAAAGGCCAGCGCCTCGGGCCGCCAGCAGAAGTTTTCCATAAACTGGCTGGGCAGTTCCACCGCGTCCCAGGGCACACCGCTGATGCCGGCAACCCCGGGAGTGTCGATGCGGGTCAGCATATGATGCAAGCCGTGGCCGAATTCGTGGAACAGGGTGGTGACCTCGTCGTGGGTAAACAGCGCCGGCTTGCCGCTGACCGGGCGGTTAAAATTGCAGGTCAGGTAGGCCACCGGCTTTTGCAGGCTGCCGTCGGCTTTGCGCAGCATGCCGACGCAATCGTCCATCCAGGCACCGCCGCGCTTATTGTCGCGGGCATATAAATCCAGGTAGAAACTACCGCGCAGCTCGCCCTGTTCGTCGAACAAATCGAAAAAACGCACCTCGGGATGCCAGGTATCCACATCCGTACGCTCCTCGGCGGTGATGCCATAGATGCGGTTCACCACCTCAAACAGGCCGTTTACCACCCGCTGCTCGGGGAAATAAGGCCGCAGCTGCTCATCGCTGATGGCGTAAAGATGTTGTTTTTGCTTTTCGCTATAGTAGGTAATATCCCAGGGATTTAACGCATCGCGGCCGTGGTGTTTGGCCGCGAAGGCGCGCAACTGCTCCAGTTCCTGCTCGCCCTGCGGACGGGCGCGCCGGGCCAGATCGGTGAGAAAATCCAGCACCTGCTGCGGATTTTGCGCCATTTTGGTCGCCAGGGACTTATCGGCATAGCTGGCGAAACCCAGCAGTTGGGCGAATTCGTGCCGCAGCGCCAGGATTTCCTCCATGATCGGGCCGTTGTCCCATTTGCCGGCATTGGGACCCTGGTCGGAGGCGCGGGTGACATAGGCGCGGTACAGTTCTTCACGCAGGGCGGCGTTATCGCAATACGTCATCACCGGCAGATAGCTGGGGATATCAAGGGTAATCAGCCAGCCTTCCTGCCCCTTCGCCTCCGCCTGGGCGCTGGCCGCGGCCAGCGCGCTTTCCGGCATGCCGCCGAGTTCGCCTTCGTCGGTAATCAGCTTGCTCCACCCCATGGTGGCGTCCAGCACATTATTGCTATAGGCCGAACCCAGCTCCGACAGGCGCGCGGCAATCTCGCCATAGCGCTTTTGTTTCTCGGGTGAAAGGCCGATCCCCGACAGCTCGAAGTCGCGCAGGGCGTTATCAACCGCTTTTTTTTGCGCCACGCTCAGCTCATCGTAGTATTCGCCGTTGCGCAAATCGCGATACGCGTCGTACAACCCCTTGTTCTGGCCCACCCAGGTACTGTATTCCGACAATAACGGCAGGCTTTGCTCATAGGCTTCGCGCAGCTCCGGGCTGTTCTGCACCGCGTTCAGATGGCCGACCGGCGACCAGATGCGGCCCAGGCGATCGTCCGCTTCCGCAAGCGGCTGGCATAAGGTGTCCCAGGTATACGGACCCGATAGCGCAACGATGCGCTCAACGGTCTGTCGGCAGTCGGCAAGGGCGGATTTTACCGCCGGGACGATATGCTCAGGAAGAATGGCGGAAAACGGCGGCAAGGAAAATGGAGTCAACAACGGATTTGTCATAGCGCGGCCCTGATCATTGTTTAAAAGATATGAAAGTAACATGAGGCTAACTATAGCGAAAATCAATGGCGGGCAACGGAATGTGTTATGCCGTTAACGCCGACGACGGCTAACGGCCCGTGGAAAATAGCGGCGGCGCGGGGAGAGAACAGCGCGGTTGCCGCCCCACACCCCAGGCTGAGGGATGCCAATATGCCCCGCGGCCGTAGGGGAAATTTATTTTCGTTATTGCTGCTATTTGGTTGATCTGGCTCATTTAAGCGGTGGGCTTTTGTCGCTGAAAAGAGTAATAATGGTTACAACGATAATCATTCAAATTTATTGCAAATGGGATGGTGTAAAATGATTGCTGCTTTTAACCGTATGCTGGATAAACCGGATTTAGGAAGATTAGTGCTGCGCGTCGCTTTTGGCGGCATGATGATGCTTCATGGCATCCATAAAGCGATCTATGGTATTGACGGTATCGTCGGCATGGTGGAGCGGCACGGCATGCCGGCGTTTGTTGCCTACGGTGTGTTTCTCGGCGAGATAGTGGTGCCGGTGCTGTTTATCCTCGGCATCCTGGTACGCCCCGCCGCGCTGGTATTTTGTTTTACCATGCTCTTTGCCTGGCTGATTACCAATCCGGGCATGATATTGACCCTGGACAAAGTGGGCGGCTGGGGTTTTGAGGTTATCGCCGTTTACCTGTTCGCCGGCATCGCCATAGCGCTGTTGGGCTGCGGCCGGTATAGCGTGATGAGCAATCCTAACCTGCGTTAAACGCCCGCCCCCTCCGGCTTGGATGGCCGGCAAGGCATGGCGCCGTGCGGGAAATACCCCGCCATCCCGGCCCGGGGACGGCGGCTGCGGGCGATATGCCGTTTTTCATTGAAGTCTTTCTATCAGCGTGAATTGCTCGAATACCAGCAGCATCTCCGGTGAAAAGCCGCCCTCGCGCTGAAAAAAATCCCGATGCGCCGCCCGCCAGTAGTCCAGGCTCTTATCTCCCTCGCCTTCCAGGGCGGCCATGTCGGCGGTCACGTCGCAATAACGCACCAACCGTTGCGCCACGGTGCGGATGACGCAGGCGGGATTGTCGGCGCCGTCCAGTATCACATGATAACCGCCGACAGCCGGGGCCCCGTCCTGCCGGAAAGCGGTATAAGAACAGCAGGACGCGGTTTTTTCGCCGCGCAGGACCAGGGCCAGCAGAGTATCGGCCATCTCGGCGCTGTCGCCAAAAGCCCAGAATTGGGCGCCGGGATAACGGTCCGCAAGAACAATCCGCATGATAACCCCATCCTTTCAATAAATTACCTGGAAAAAATCTAAACGATCCATTAACAGAAAAGCCGTATTGAGTAAAGTAAATGGCATTGCCACGCCGCCATGCTAGGGTTCACGACATCGCCAAATCCGGCTGAAGCAACACAAGCATTCCCCCTATAAATATAAAATAGTAACGCGGTATCCCGAGGTGACATCATGAACAAGACGCCCCGCCTCGCCGGGCAATGGCATTGCCTGGCCAAAAGCGTGACCTGCGGCCTGTTACTGCTGGCGGGATCGGCCAGCGCGTTAACCTTGCAACGCGATGACATGATCTTTACCGTTGACCCGTCCACGCTTGCCATCCGTATCGGCAATATGCCCGTAAATCAGCCGCAGGCGCCGGAGAAAGTCACTGCATTGAGCCACGGCCCCACCCAGGCCAGCTGGCACTGGCCGCAGCGCGCAATGAACGTCGCCCTGCGGCTGGGGGAAAACGAATTATATCTCGATTTCACGACCGCCAAGCCACAGCGCTTTACCTGGTTTTCCCTGCCCGAGCCGGTGGAAACACTGCTGTTGCCGCTGGCCGAAGGCAGCCGGGTGTCACTTAAGGATCCGCACTGGCAACAGTATCTGTTGGGCGAGATGTCATCGCTCAATACCAATATGGATTTAAAACTGCCGTTATGGAGCCAGTTGCAGGGCGGCCAGGTCGTCAGTTGGCTCTTACTCACGCCGATGCATAATGAGGTGGCATTTTCCGGCGCAGAAACCGCGGTGAAGATGGTCGCCGCGCATGAATTCAATCGATTTAATCAACATCAGCCTTTGCAGATCCTGCTTTATGCGGGGCGTTCAGAGCTTTCCGGCGCCTTGCGCTATCGGCAATATCTGCAGCAAACCGGTCAGTTCACATCATTACAGGATAAAATCCGCCTGGCGCCGGAGGGCGAAAAACTGATCGGGGCCACCCATGTTTATCTATGGGGCAACGGCCCGCTCGATGTGTCCGATGTTATTGACTGGCCCGGACTGGCGCTGTATCTGCAATCGCCAGGGGGATTATCCCTGTGGGATAAAATCGATAAAGAGGGCAGGCAAACCCTTGAGACCGTTAAAACCCGGATTCCGCAGCCATGGCAGCAAGCCTCGCTGACCGCCGCGCTGAATGCAGCCTTAATCGACAGCGTTCCTGTTAACGCCACGCCCGATGATCCTGATTTCCTGCCGGCGCAGCAGGCACAGGCCAACGCCATACGCCGGCTTGCCGAACAGCGCCTGGGCCCCTTTCTTGCCCCTGCCGCAGCCTGGGGCCAGGGGTTAAGCACGCCATTGATAACCGCATTGCATCAGGCGGGGCTGCCGCGGTTATGGCTGGCAACGGAAAAGTGGACCGCTAATTTTATGGCGGCGCGGGCGGTGGCGCTGGCAAAAAAATCAGGCTATCTGATCGCCACCTATGATTCATACGATACGGCTATCCCGCGCGGCGTTAATGACAGCTGGTTAAGCGCGCAGATACCCGCGGCGCTGCGCGAAAACTGCGCCATCGTGGAAGCGCATGGCGGCAAAAAGCCCGGTTTTGGCCAAAAAGGGTATTATCTTAACCCCAGCTGTATGCTGTCCTTTTCGCAGCGAAGAATAAGCGAACTGATGCATCTGGGGAATCTGAACAGCCTGTTCCTGGATGTCGACGGCACCGGCATGGCCGCGGATGACTATCATCCGGTCCACCCGAGCGGCGCGCAGCACACCATTGCCGCCCGCAATGCCCGCATGGCCTGGTTTAATACCACCTTTAAACTGCCCTTGGGATCAGAGGACGGCAACGCGGCCAATGCCGGTCAGCTTATGTTTGCGCATGGCACCCAGACCTGGGGATTTGGCTGGGGCCGCAAGGATATGTATCAGGATCGCCGTTCCCCCTGGTATCTCGGCGCCTGGTGGCCGGATGCCCAGCCGGCATTCTTTTTTGCCCCGGCAAAGGTGAAGGAGCCTTATCGCAGCGTTGTATTCGACCCGCGCAATCGTATCCCGCTTTATCAGGCCGTTTTTCACGATGCCCTTATCAGCAGCCATCACTGGCACACCGACAACCTCAAGTTAAGCGAGGTGAAAACGACCCGGACCTTGCTTAGCGGGCTGTATAACACGGCACCGATGTATCATCTTAATCGCGCCACGCTCGCCGCCAGACTACCGGAAATACTCAAAACGGATGCTGTCTTCCGCCCGCTGCATACCGCACTGTGGAATCAAGCGCTGACGGGTTTCCGCTGGCTGGACGACGCCGGCTGGGTGCAGCAAACCACGTTTAGCGACGGGTCGGTGATTGTCGCCAACTTCAGCCAAAGCGCCTTTGCGGATATTCCCGCCCAAGGCCTGCGCGCAACCCTGGCCGACGGCCGGATACTGGATTTTAAAGGATAGCGTCATGCGTAACGCCTAAGGAAGCCGGTTCCTTCCCGCGGCATCACCACCGGGGCCGGACACTATGCCGCGCGCGTTTAACCATGGCTGATAGCCGGGGGGCGCCCGCATTACCTTCACATATGTAAGGAATGCGATAAGGGCGGTAAATCATTGTCAGTAGGGCATTTTTTTAAGATATTTCCTGATGTCGTCCCGTCTGATCTCGCTGATAGTGTGCTTACTGGCTTGGCGAAGCAGTCGCTTAATTGAGGGTGACGAAAAATGAAAAAATCTACGCTGCTAATGGTAATCACATTAATTTCAGCAAGCGCCTGCCTCCCGACAGCGTCATACGCCGACGGTCCCGGCGGACACGACGGCCAGGATTGGCAGCCCCGCAACGGGGGCGGCGACCATCACGGTAATGGCGGCCCGGGCGGACAAGGCGGCCATGACAACCGGGGCGGCCATGATAACCGGGGCCATGGCGACCGGGGCGGCCCGCGCGGCCGTGAACGCGACCATTTCGCCTGGAACGGCCATGATTTCAGGCGCGGACATCCGGTACCGCGCTATTACCGCGAACATTACCGCGTTGATGACTGGCGTAGCCGTGGCCTGTACGAGCCGCCCAGAGGCGAGCAATGGGCCTATATCGACGGTAATTATGTACTGATGGCGGTGGCGACCGGAGTGATAACGTCCATTATCGTCGGCAGCATGCTGCATAACTAACGCCTTTTCCTGCCGATGGGTTAACGCCCATCGGCAGGCTTTACCTGGTTTTCCCCCTCGTTTTCCCCCGCCCTGGCGCTATCCAGGCATAAAAAAGCCCGCAGGTCGCGGGCAATGCTTTTCCCTTTTTATCCCCAAGGCGGTTTATACTAGCGCCCATGATATGCTGTGCCCTGTAGCGCGCCCCGTACCTGTCTTGCCGTTAGGGCCGTAAATCTTCAGCACCGCAACGACGCACAGTAGTCACTTTCGGTAACGCACTGATTATACTGTAAATAACAACATCATCTGAAAGCGCAAAACACTATGTTAAGTTATCGCCACAGTTTTCATGCCGGTAATCACGCCGATGTGCTGAAACACACCGTCCAGAGTCTGATCCTGACGGCCATGAAGGAAAAAGAAAAACCTTTCCTTTATCTTGATACCCATGCGGGTGCCGGGCGCTATTTGCTCAGCAGCGAGCGCGCCGAACGCACCGGGGAATACCTGGATGGCATCGGCAAGATCTGGCAGCGGGACGATTGTCCGGCGCTGCTGGACCCCTACCTGACGGTAATCCGTCATTATAACCGCAGCGGTACCCTGCGTTATTACCCCGGCTCGCCGCTGATTGCGCGCCAGATGCTGCGCGCGCAGGACAAGCTGCACCTGACGGAACTGCATACCAGCGATTATCCGCTGCTGCGCAATGAGTTCCAGAAAGACGCGCGCGCCGAAGTATTGCGCGCCGACGGTTATGCCCAGTTGAAATCCCAACTGCCGCCGCAGAGCCGGCGCGGGATGATCCTGATGGACCCGTCCTATGAGCTGAAATCCGATTATCCCGACGTAGTGTCCGGCATTGAGGAGGGCTACAAGCGTTTTGCCACCGGCATTTACGCCCTGTGGTATCCGGTAGTGCTGCGCCAGCATGTGAAAAAAATCCTGGCATCGCTTGAGAAAACCGGCATCCGCCGCATCCTGCAAATCGAACTGGCGGTCAGGCCGGACAGCGACCAGCGCGGCATGACCGGCTCGGGCATGATTGTGATCAATCCGCCGTGGATGCTGGAGCAACAGATGACCGAGCTGTTGCCCTGGCTGCACCAGGCGCTGGTGCCCACCGGACACGGCCATACGCTGGTGCGCTGGGTGGTTCCGGAATAACCGCGGGCGAATCCGGCGGCGCCCGGGCGGCGGCCAACGCCGGGCCAACGCCCAGGCCGGCGCATTGCCACGGCGCCCCGCTCTGCGCCTATCGGAGGGATTGATGCAAACTTTGCGACAAATGCGTTTTGCGCGTTAAACTTGTGCCCATCAAAAGACCAAAAGGGAATCCTGATGACCAGACATTACGACTATCTTGCTATTGGCGGCGGCAGCGGCGGTATCGCCTCGATTAACCGTGCCGCATCGTACGGCCGGAAGTGCGCGCTGATCGAGGCCAAATATCTTGGCGGCACCTGCGTCAATGTCGGTTGCGTCCCGAAAAAAATCATGTGGCACGCGGCGCAAATCGCCGAAGCGATCAAGCTCTACGGTCCGGATTATGGTTTCGACACCACCATTAACCATTTTGACTGGCAGACCCTGGTCAAGAGCCGCAGCGCCTATATCGACCGCATCCATCAGTCCTACGAGCGGGTGCTGGGCAATAACAACGTCGATGTTATCGAGGGTTTCGCCACCTTTGTTGACGCGCATACCGTAGCAGTCAACGGCGAACACATCACCGCCGATCATATTCTGATCGCGACCGGCGGACGCCCCAGCCATATCGATATCCCCGGCGCCGAATACGGTATCGATTCCGACGGTTTTTTCGCGCTGGACGCCATGCCGCAGCGCGTGGCGGTGGTCGGCGCCGGTTATATCGCGGTGGAGCTTGCCGGAGTGGTGAATGCGCTGGGCGCGCAGACCCATTTGTTTGTGCGTAAGCACGCGCCGCTGCGCACCTTCGATCCGCTGGTGGTGGATACGCTGGTGGAAATCATGCAGGCGGAAGGCCCGAACCTGCATACCGGCTCCATTCCCGAAACCATTGTGAAAAACCAGGACGGCAGCCTGACGCTGACGCTGGAAAACGGCCAGGTATTTACCGTCGACGCGCTGATTTGGGCCATCGGGCGCGAGCCGTCCACTGATAACCTCAACCTGGCCGCGGCCGGGGTGGAAACCGACAGCAACGGCTATATCCGGGTGGATAAATACCAGAATACCAATGTCCAGGGCATCTACGCCGTCGGCGACAATACCGGCGCGGTGGAACTGACCCCGGTGGCGGTGGCCGCGGGTCGCCGCCTGTCGGAACGCTTGTTTAACGGCAAGCCGGAAGAACATCTGGATTACAATCTCATCCCAACCGTCGTGTTCAGCCATCCGCCCATCGGCACCATCGGCCTGACCGAGCCGGAAGCGATCGCCAAATACGGTGAAAAACAGATCAAGATATACAAAACAGCGTTTACCTCCATGTACACCGCCGTGACCAGCCATCGCCAGCCATGCAGGATGAAGCTGGTGTGCCTGGGGCCGGAGGAAAAAATTATCGGCCTGCACGGCATCGGCCTGGGCATGGATGAGATCCTTCAGGGCTTTGCCGTGGCCATGAAGATGGGCGCCACCAAGCGTGATTTTGATAATACCGTGGCGATTCATCCCACCGCGGCGGAAGAATTGGTCACCATGCGATAAGTCTATACCCCATCGTCCCATCCCGGTAAAAATCCGGAAAACGCGTTCACTGGCGATAGATCCCCTGATCTACCGCCAGTGTCATTTTCCGGCACCGCCATGGAAACGCCCGAACGCGCGGGCGCACACCAGCGCCATTAACAGCGCGCCCAGGCCGGCGGCGCCCGCGTCCGCCATAGCGCGTAGAGTGAAAGATCCCACCTGGTAAATCAAAAAATAGGCCAGCGCCACATTGAATGCCCCCCACAACACATTAACGGTTGCCGATGACAGCCCCTGGCCCGGCGGCGTGGCAAAGGGACTTTGGAAAGACCGCCCCATCATTCCGCTGACCAAATGTGGAATCGCGTTGGCGACAACGGCTCCGCCCAAGAAATACGACAGGTAGTGATACCACGGCATGCGGGGATCCTCCAATGGCCATATCAGTGTGTTGCCCGCCGCTTGCCGCGCAGCGGCCGATGGCTTCGCCCGGCGGCGCGGGTTGACGGCGCCAGGTGCGCGGCGCCAGGAATGAGATTTGCACTTAACAGTCAAACTTGCAAGTTTATCTTGCAAGTTTGACTGGCAACATTCATGCTTTCCCTATCATTTACCCATTATGGTGACCAGGTCATGTCAGCCAATACCCCGGAGCAAGACGTTTTCGATTTTATGCAGGCGATAGGGATGCTTATCCGGCGTACCCGCAATGAATCCGGGGCGGGAGAACTTTCAATGACCGAGTCTGTCGTCATGTCGCGGCTGGCTAACGACGGCCCCGCCACCACGGCGGCGCTGGCGCGTGCCGAAAGGATGAAGCCGCAGTCTATGGGCGCGACCATTGCCGCGCTTGAACACATGGGCATCGTCAGGCGTACGCCGCATGCCACCGACGGCCGCCAGGTGCTTATCGAGCTGACGGCGCGCGGGGTTGAGCTACGCAAGAAAAACCGCGAGGCGAAACGGCTGTGGTTATCGCAGGCGATCGCGGAACTTGACGTGGAAGAACGCGCCATGCTTTTCAAGGCCGGCGGGATCATCAAACGACTGGCCGAAAAATGAACCCGGGAACGAAGCGCGGCAACGCGCCCGGCGAAATCGGCTCATCCGTGTGGAAAGTGGCCGTCGTCGTCTTGATCGGGTCGTTTATGACGCAGCTCGATTCGACCGTGGTCAACGTTTCACTCCCGGCCATCAGCCATACGCTCGGCTCATCCATTGCGACGGCGCAGTGGATCGTCAGCGGCTATCTGCTGGCGATGACCCTGATGCTGCCGCTCAACGGCTGGCTCGTGGATCGCATCGGCGCAAAGCGGCTTTATCTTATCTGTTTCGCGGTCTTTATCCTGGCGTCCGTTCTGTGCGGCGCGTCGCGGACGATGGGCGGATTGATCGCCGCCCGGGTGTTCCAGGGTCTGGTGGGCGGCGTGCTGGCGCCCATGACGCAGATGATGATTGCGCGCGCGGCGGGGAAAAACATGGCGCGGGTAATGGGCTACGCCACGCTGCCTATCCTGCTCGCACCCATTCTCGGTCCGGTGGTGGCCGGGACGATCCTTATGCAGGCCACCTGGTCCTGGTTGTTCTACCTTAACGTACCGGTGGGGGTGGCAGGTGTCGCACTGGCGGCGTTACTGCTGCCGGGCGATGCCGTCACCTTGCCATCGCGGCCGTTCGATTTTCCCGGTTTCGCGCTGATTTCCCCCGGCCTCGTGGCGTTGATTTACGGGCTGCAAAATGCGGCGCACGCCGGGGGACGATGGCTGCTGCTTGCGGCCATCGTGGTTCTGGCCGGGTTCGTACGCTATTCCTTGCGCAAGGGGGATTCAGCGCTGATCGACGTACGGATTTTCTCGCACCGGACCTTCTCTGTCGCCGCGATCACACAATTTTTCGCCAGCGGCATCATGTACGGCCGGCAGCTGATCGTCCCGCTGTACCTGATAGCCGGCTGTGGGTTATCCGCCGCGCACGCGGGCTGGCTTATCGCCGCGACGGGGATCGGCATGATGTGCTCGTTTGCGTTGCTGGGGGCGTTGACCGACAGGTACGGCTGCCGCGCGGTCTCGGCGGGCGGCGCGTTGCTGGCGTTCCTGAGCACCCTGGCGTTCCTGTGGATGGCAAGCCATCTGTTCTCCCCCGCCTGGGCCATGGCAAGCCTGTTTCTCGCCGGCGTGGGCCAGGGAACCATCAGCATACCATCCATATCGGCCGCGTATGCGTCGATACCGAAAGCGAGGCTTGCCGTGGCGAACACCGCGCTGAATATCGCACAACGGATCGGCGGGCCGGTGGCGACCACGCTCCTGGCCATGGCCGTCTCGTTAACCCCGCCGCACCCCGCTCATGCCCAGCCGCGGCAATTCTTGCTGGCCTTTGCGCTGCTTTCGGGCCTGCACCTGTTGGCGTTCGTGGCGGCGATGTTCCTGCCGTTGCGCATATCGCGCGCAGCCTGAGCCAGAAACACCGGCGCGGCAACCGGCTCAGCCCTCGCCGGAGGAGTCGGGCCTGTCCCGGCGTTGCGCGGCCGCCGCCATTTTGTTCTGCCGCCAGTTAAGCAGCGGCGAAACCGAGATGCCGTGCACGATAACGCTTGCCACAATCAGCGTAAACGCCATATTGGCCATGCGCTCGGCATCAGGGCCGGACAGGCCGTGGATATAGGCCCAGGTAATATAGTTGATGCTGCCGATGCCGCGGATACCCAGCCAGCCGATCAAGACCCGGTGCAGGCGCGGCGTGCCGCTGCCGATGGTCGCCGCATACACTGCGAGCGGGCGAACCAGCAAAAATACGATTGCCGCCAGCACCAATCCCATGGGATCCCAATGCAGCGCCAGGGTGACGCCCAACACGATAACGATACCGGCGGCAAACAACCGTTCCATGGTATCGCCAAAGGAGAGCGCGTCGCTGACCACCAGGCCGACGGAGCGCAGCGGCCCCGACGCACCGGACTCATGGCGCTGGTTGGGATTGACCAGGGATTCCGCCGTGCCGCCGCGCGCGTCCTCCGGCAAATGGTCCGGCGAATGCCGGGAAAAGATGCCCAGCTCGGTGCGCCTGAGCCCGACGCCGGCGGCAAACGTGGCTAAAAAGCCCGACGCATCCAGGCTTTGCGCCGCGGCGTAGCTTAATGCCACCAGCGCCAGGGCCAGGAAATCATTGGGCGCGGTGTCGTTCCGGGTACTTTTCAGGTGCGTGGCCAGATGGCCAATCAGCCGGCCCATGCCAAAACCGATGCCCAGCCCGCCCAGCAGCGCCCAGGCGACATCGCGCAGCGCCCAGTGGCCCAGCATGCCGAACGACAGCGGCTCATGGGTGGTCAGCAGCAGCATGGCCAACATCAAAATCGGCAGCGCCGTGCCGTCGTTCATGCCCGCTTCGCTGGACAGGGAGACCCGCAGGCTATCGTCGTCGCGGGCGTCGTTAACCGAAATCAGGCTGGCCAGCACCGGATCGGTAGGCGCCACTATCGCGCCGAAGGCCAGGGATAGCGGCCAGGAGAATCCGGTCAGCCAGTGGGCGGCCAGCGTCACGCCGCCGACCGTCAGGATCATCGCCGGGAAAGCCAGGCGCAGTCCCATGCGCCAGCCCGGGTCCTGGAACGGCAATCGCAGCTTGAGGCCGGTAATAAACAGCGAGGCGGCCATGGCAATTTCGGTGACATGCGCGATTAACATCGCGTGGGCGGCCACATCCACCCGCAGCAGGTTCAGCACCCAGGGACCGCAGACGATGCCCGCCAACAGATATACGCCGAATGAGGTGACGGGCCCGCGATGGATCCAGCCGGACGCCAGCGACATGACTAATAACAAGCCGCCCACGGCCGCTGTCCATCCCGTAAAACCCATGCGTTCCCCTGATAATGTCGTTATTCCCCTCTAAGTATGATCTATTTTTTTTATTCGCTCTGATTATGTGTGGACGGACTATCGGCACCCCGGCACGGCATATCGCGTCACGCGGGAAAACCGAACCGCCTTGCGATGCCGCGCCTTTGCCACTGCGTGCCCCCGCCCTTGCGTATCGCGCGGCAACTGGCTACTGTTCTTTCTGATTGTCGGCACTTCACCGGAGCATATTGTGATGTCTTTAACGTCCCTGGCGCGCCTGCGCGATATTCCCGCCGGCGAGTGGGATGCCCTGGTCCCGGCCGGACAACCCTTTCTGCGCCACGCCTTTTTGTCGTCTCTTGAGGACAGCGGCAGCCTTGATCCGCGTTCGGGCTGGCAAGCCGACCATCTGTTATGGGTGGAGGACGGCCGTACCCTTGCCGCCATGCCCGGCTACCGGAAACACCACTCCTATGGCGAATATGTTTTCGATCAGGGCTGGGCGGAAGCCTGCGAACGCGCCGGTATTCAGTATTATCCCAAATGGCTGGGCGCCGTGCCCTTCAGTCCGGTAACCGGCGCCAGGCTGCTCGGCGACCCGGCGGCGGGCGCCCGGCTGCTGGCGGCGCTGCCGGGGCATCTGGCCCGCCACGGCCTCTCGGGCGCGCATATCAACTTTACCGATTCCCGCGCCAACGGTCTGCTGGCGGCCGAGCCGGACTGGCTCAGGCGCCTGGGTTGCCAGTATCATTGGTTTAATCGCGACTACCGGGATTTCCAGGATTTTCTTGATGCCCTGACCTCGCGCAAACGCAAGCAAATGCGCAAGGAACGCGGGCAGGTCCTGGCGCAGGGCATTGAGTTCGCCTGGCTTGCGGGCGGGCAGGTGAGCGAGGCGCAGTGGGACTTTATTTACGCCTGCTACGCCAATACCTATGAGGTGCGCGGCCGCACGCCCTACCTGGCACGGGACTTTTTTAGCCTGCTGGCCGCACGGATGCCCGACGCCGTCCGGGTGGTGCTGGCCAGCCAACGGGGCCGCCCGGTGGCCATGGCCTTCAGCCTGGTGGACGGCGATACGTTTTACGGGCGCTATTGGGGCTGCCTGGCGGAATTCGATCGGCTGCATTTCGAAACCTGTTTTTACCAGGGCATTGATTATGCCATTGCCCATGGGCTGGCGCGTTTTGACGCCGGCGCCCAGGGCGAGCATAAGCTTATCCGCGGTTTCGAGCCGGTGCTGACCGACTCATGGCACTACCTGCGCCACCCCGGCCTGCGCGAGGCGGTGGCCGATTTCCTGACGCAAGAACAACAGGCCGTGCGCGCCTGGGCGCAGGACGCCAGGCAGTCGCTACCCTACCGCCAGGACTGAGCAAAACGTGGCGATAACCGGCACCGACCAAGCGCCATGCCGCCGCCCTGATTACTCCGCCCCGACAAATCCGCCGGTCTGGTATTGCCATAACCGGGCATACAACCCCTGGCGGGCCAGCAGTTCGTTATGGCTGCCGACCTCGGCGATGCGCCCATTATCCAGCACCACCAGCCGATCCATCTTGATAATGGTCGACAGCCGGTGGGCGATGGCAATGACCGTCTTGCCGCGCATCAGCAGCTCCAGGCTTTCCTGGATGGCCGCCTCCACCTCCGAATCCAGCGCCGAGGTCGCCTCGTCCATAATCAGGATCGGCGCGTCCTTCAGCAATACCCGGGCGATGGCGATACGCTGGCGCTGCCCGCCGGAGAGCTTCACGCCGCGCTCGCCGACATGGGCATCCAGGCCGGTACGGCCCTGCGGGTCGGACAGCAGCGGGATAAACTCGTCGGCGCGGGCGCGGCGAATGGCATCCCACAGTTGCTCGTCGCTGGCGCCGGGTTTGCCATACAGCAGGTTATCGCGGATAGAACGGTGCAGCAGGGAGGTATCCTGGGTGATCATGCCGATCTGCGCCCGCAGGCTCTCCTGGCTGACGTGGGCGATATCCTGCCCGTCGATAAGAATCCGGCCGCCGTCCAGGTCGTACAGGCGCAGCAGCAGGTTCACCAGCGTCGACTTGCCGGCTCCGGAGGGGCCGATCAGACCGATTTTTTCGCCGGGTTGGATAAACAGATCCAACCCGTTTATCACCGGCCGCTCCCGGCCGTAGTTAAAATCAACATGATCAAACCGAATGGCGCCGCGGTCGACCACCAGCCGCTGCGCCCGCGGCCGGTCGGTGACGCTGACCGGTTGGGCGATGGTTTCCAGGCCGTCCTGCACCATGCCGATATTTTCAAAAATGCCGTTAACCACCCACATGATCCAGCCCGACATATTGACGATGCGGATCACCAGGCCGGTGGCCAGCGCAATGGCGCCCACGCTTAACAGCGACTGGGTCCATAACCACAGCGCCAGCCCGGTGGTGCCGACGATCAGCAGGCCGTTGAGCGTGGTGATCACCACGTCCATACTGGTGACCACACGGCTTGCCAGCTGGGTTTTATACGTCTGCTCGCTGATAGCCTCGCGGGCATACTGCTGCTCCAGCGCCGTATGCGCGAACAGTTTCAGGGTGGTGATATTGGTATAGCCGTCGACAATACAGCCCATCAGCTTGGAACGCGCCTCTGAAGACGCCACCGAGCGGGCTTTGACCCTGGGCACGAAATAATACAGGCAGACCAGGTAGCCGAAAATCCAGGCCACCAGGGGGATCACCAGACGCCAATCCGCCTCGGCAAACAGCACCAGCGTGGTGATGGCGTAAATCAACACATGCCACAGGGCGTCCACCGCCTGCACCAGCGAGTCGCGCAGTGAATTGCCGGTTTGCATAATGCGCTGGGCGATGCGGCCGGCAAAATCATTCTGGAAAAAATTCAGGCTCTGGCGCAGCACGTAGTTATGATTTTGCCAGCGGATCAGGCTGGTCATACCCGGGCTGATGGTCTGGTGCACCAGCAGGTCGTGCAGGCCGATGAACACCGGACGCAGCAACAGGATCACCACCGTCATCCACAGCAGTTCGCCGCCGTGCTCGCTGAAAAAACGCGTGCCGGGCGTGCCGTTGACCAGGTCGATAATCCGGCTCAGGTAGCTGAACATCGCCACCTCGATAAGCGCGCCGACCAAACCCACCACCAGCAGCGCGGCAAAGCTCGGCCAGACCTGGCGCAGATAATACCAATAGAAAGGCCATACCCGGCCGGGTGGCGCCTTCGTCGGCGCTTCCTGGAAAACGTCGATAAATTTTTCGAAACGGCGGTACAGCATCACAATCCTCTCATCTCGTTTAAGCTGGGCGTACCCGGGATAAAGAAGAGTAGTGCATTTTGCGCCGGATTTTTGACTCAATTCACCGCTCATTAAGCCACAGTATCTTATGGCGGCGAGGAAACGCGGCGGGGCTCATGACGTAAAAAACGGCGCGCTCCCCGGCGCCCGCCGTCAGGTTGCCGCCGGCAGGCGTTATGCAGAGCGCGCCGTTCCACTGCTTCTCTTATTGATGCCGCCGCGTGAACGGGCGGATGTTATCGGCGCAATCCCGACGGCCTTGTCCCTTGGCGCGCGGGATCACTCAACCGCGTCGCGAATCAGCGGACAGGTCATGCAATGACCGCCGCCGCGTCCGCGGCCCAGCTCGCTGCCCACGATTTCAATGACCTCCACCCCTTCTTTACGCAGCCGGGTATTGGTTTTGGTATTGCGATCATAGGCCATGACCTTGCCGGGAGACAGCGCCACCATGTTATTGCCGCTGTCCCACTGCTGGCGTTCGGTATCGTAATCATTGCCCTCGGTTTCGACCACACGCAGCGTATCCAGGTTTAACGCCGCGGCCACCGCCTCGACAAAGGAGCCCTGGTCGCGGCTGAGCTTCATGCCGGTCGGGCCGTCGTCCGGACGCAGGGAAAACGTTTTGATTTGATTGACGATGGCCGGATACAGCGTCACCACATCCCGATCGCAGAAGGTGAATACCGTATCCAGATGCATCGCCGCGCGCAGTTTCGGCATGGCGGCAATCATTACCCGTTCCACCCCGGACTGTTTTTTAGCGAACAGCGACGCCGCCAGTTGGGTAATGGCCTGGTGCGAGGTACGTTCGCTCATGCCGATGAGCACCGTTTTATTGCCGATAGGCATCACATCGCCGCCTTCCAGGGTGGCGGTGCCGTGGTGAACCGTCGGATCGCCATACCAGACATCGAAATGGGCATGGGCAAAATCCGGATGGAATTTATAGATAGCCGCCATCAGCAATGTTTCCTCATGGCGGGCCGGCCAGTAAAGCGGGTTAAGCGTGACGCCGCCGTAGATCCAGCAGGTCGTGTCGCGGGTATACAGGGTATTGGGCAACGGCGGCAGCAGGTACTCGGTAATGCCCACCGCTTCACGGATCAGCGTCAGTTCCTCATGATCGGCATATCCCTGTGCGGCCAGTTCGGTGGTGGAGAGGCCGCCTATCAGCACTTCGGCCAGGATCCGCGGCGGCAGGCCATCGAGGAAACTGCGGGTTTCGCTTAATATCCCAAGCGTTACCTCATCGGGCACGATTTGCTGATCCAGCAGCCAGCTCCTGGCCAAAGGATTTTCCAGGGTCGTCGCCAGCAGGTTATGCATTTCCACCACCTCGACGCCCTGCTCGCGCATTTTGGTCATAAAGTCGAAATGATCGCGTTTGGCGCGCTCCACCCACAGCACGTCGTCAAATAACAGTTCATCACAGTTACTGGGCGTCAGGCGATTATGCGCCCTCCCCGGCGCGCACACCAAGACCTTGCGCAGTCGTCCCACTTCCGAATAAACGCCATACTCCGCAGGTTTTTGCTTCTCTGTCATATCAGCTCCCGTCATTTAGATGGTGATAACCCCGGTGGCGAGACTCCACAGCGCCGCAATGGCCGCCAGCATCACGACGATAAAGACTATCCGTTCCGCCGCGGTGAATAATTCCGCCTTCTGTTCACGTTTTGCGAGAATAAACAGCACGGTGCCGGATCCGTAGATCACGGCGGACAACAGCAGATACTTTAATCCGCCGGCATAAATCATCAGCAACGCGTAAAAGGTAGCGATTGCCGCAAAAAGCAGGTCTTTTTTATGCCCCCGCCAATCGGTTTCATAGGTCTCGCCGGTCCAGGCCAGCTTTAAGGCGTAGGCGCCGACCAATAAATAAGGGATAAGCGTCAGCGAGCTGGTCAATTCAAGCGCCAGCTGAAAGGCATAATCACTAAACAACGTCAGGACCAGGAAAACCTGGATGGTGATATTGGTCAGCCATACGGCGGCGGAGGGGACCGCCCGGCTATTTTCCGTGGCGAATATCTTCGGCATGCTTTGGCTTTTGGCGGCGCAGAACAGCACTTCCGCCGCCAGCAGCGACCAGGAGAGATATGCGCCGAGCACCGAAATAATCAGCCCCGCGCTGATAAACACCGCACCCCAGCGGCCCACCACCGCTTCCAGCACGCCGGCCATGGACGGCTGGCGCAAGGCGGCCAGGTCCGGGCGCAGCAATACGCCGTAGGACAGCATGGTCACCAGGATCATCAGGCACAGCACGCCGATAAAACCCAGCACCGTGGCAATGCCGATATGGCTGCGCTGCCGGGCATAGCGGGAATAGACGCTGGCGCCCTCGATTCCTAAAAAGACAAATACCGTCACCAGCATGGTGCTCCGTACCTGGGAAAACAGCGATTCGGGCTGCGCCGCCGGCGCCATCGCCAGGGCGGCATGGCCGGCATAGCCGTAGTCGTTGAGGTGCGATACGTCGCCGCCGCGCGCCAAATCCGGGACGCCCCAGAAATTGGCGGCAAAAAAATCGCCTTTGAAGGCGAAAATCAAGACAATGACAAAACAGAATATCGGAATAACTTTGGCGAAGGTGGCGATGGTATTGATTGACGCGGCGCCTTTTACGCCACGCAACAACAGCACATGGAATGCCCAGAGAATAACCGAAGCCACCAGTACCGCCGGCACGGTATCGCCATTGCCGAATATCGGAAAAAAGGCGCCAAGCGTGGATTTTATTAAAATATAATAAGAAACGTTGCCTATACAGGTGCCCGCCCAGAATCCCAGGGCGGAGGCAAAACCTAAATAATCGCCGAATCCTTCCTTGGCATAAATAAATACCCCGGAATTGAGTTCAGGCTTGCGCTGGGCCAGCGTCTGGAAGACAAAAGCCAGCATCAGCATACCGCCGCCCGCGATACACCAGGCGATCAGGGCGCCGAAGCCGCCGGTGGCGCGACCGAAGGTGGCCGGCAGGGAAAATATACCGGCGCCGATCATCGACCCCACCACCAAAGCCGTAAGCGACCATAGAGACAATTTCGCGTCTGCTGAGTTTGTCATATATATTCTCAATGTCTTGCGGTAAATCATAAATTAACTCATTTTTTACGCAATGTATTGTGATCTTTTCGTGATTTTAGATTTTTGCAATATATCCATTCCATGCCTTTGGCGGCATGCCTGTCGCCATGATTTCTATATCCATAGAAACTAAATGATGAATTATTTTTAATACGAAAGTTAATTTTAGAAGGAAATCATATTAATTATATTTATTACATATTACCTAACAACATTAAAAAAACGCGGTGGAATATCCGCCGATATCATAGTTATTATTTCTCGCACCGCTGCGCCTTTAAATATGCCGCGAAGACCATTATGCCGTTTTTTATCATGCCGGGTCCGCTACGCGGCGGCATGGGCGCTTGACCGGGGCCGTGGTTTTTCTGTTTTCCACGCGAGGGGATTTGCCGGTATCATCCGGCGCGTTATCGTCGGACCAAACAGTTTTTTTTATTGATCGAAACGTCTTATCAATGGGTAACCGTTAAGCATCACCCATGGCCGTTTAGCCTTGCGCCTAAGGCCTGCCGCAGCGCCTGGGCCAATTGCGCCAGGCTAAACGGCTTGCGCAGCAGCGTGACGGCGTCGGGCAATCCGCAGCCGTCGCGGCGCATATCCTGACCGCTGATAAGCAGGGTAGCCAGCGCCGGATTCGCCCGGCGGGCCAGGCGAATAACATCGGCGCCGCTGTGCGCGCCGGGCAGCATTAAATCGCTAATCAGCAGGGCGATATCCGGCGTGCGCCCGAGCAGCATCAGGGCCTCGGCGCTGTCGCCGGTGGCGAGCGTCAGGTATCCCAACTGATGCAGCTGTTCGCGCAGGGTTTCGCGCACATCGTCCTGATCGTCAAGGATCAGCACCAGCAAGTCCTCGCGCGCCTCGGGAGCGGGTTCGGCCGGCGGCGCCGGGACCGGGGTCGCGGCCGGCGCGCGCGGCAGTTGCAGGCGCACCAGCGTGCCGGCGCCCGGTGACGATTCAATCTGCACCCGGCCGCCGGACTGGCGGATAAAGCCATAGACCATCGACAGCCCCAGGCCGCTGCCGCTGCCGACCGTTTTGGTGGTGAAAAAGGGCTCGAATACCTGCGATTGCACCTCGGCCGACATACCGCAGCCGCTGTCGGCGACCTCCAGCGTCACCATATCCTGCTTCCTGCCGCCGGCGCGCACCACCCGCTGGTTATAGGTACGGATAATAATTTCGCCGCCGCGTCCCTCCATGGCGTCGCGGGCGTTGACCACCAGGTTCATAATGGCGTTTTCCAACTGGTTGACATCGATCCAGGCAAACCAGCCGGGCAGTTGAGGCTCAAGCTTCAGCGCGAGGTTGACCGCAAGCGTTTGGCGCAGCAGTTCGCTCAGGTTATCCACCAGCCCGGCCAACTGCACCGCCTGGGGATGCAGCGCCTGTTTGCGGGAAAAGGCCAGCAGGCGCTGCGTCAGCTGGGCGCCGCGCCCGGCGGCTTTCAGGGCGCGATCGATGCGCTCGCCGTCGCGGCCGTCGCCGTTTGCGCACAGCTCAAGGCTGCCGATAATCACCGCCAGCAGGTTATTGAAGTCATGGGCCAGGCCGCCGGTCAGCTGTCCCACCGCCTTCATTTTCTGGCTATGGACCAGCGCCTGCTCCAGCGCCTTGCGCTCCGAGCGGTCCAAGACCACATTGACCATGCCGTGGCGCGGCACCGGGCTGAAACGCAGCTCGAGGATAGGGCCGTTTCCCAGGTGTATTTCCAGCGCGCGGGGTTGAAGCGCGCGCAGGTGGGCCGCCACCTCGCGCCAGTCGCGATAACCGGGCGCCTTTGCCTGGTTGCGGCCGAGGAACGCCAGCAATTCCCGGTAATGCTGGCCACGAAACAGCAGCGTTGCCGGCAGCCCCAGCAGCAGCGGGTATTGCGGGTTCCACACCACCAGGTGGCCGCGCCGATCGAACAGGGCAAACCCGTCGCGCATGGCCAGGAAGGTATTTTCCAGCTGGGTGCTTTTTTCTTTCAGCAGACGCGAGGTATGCTCCAAAGACGCGGTATTGCCGGCAAAGACGTTAAAGGCCCGCGCCAGATCGCCCAGTTCGTCGCGCCGGTGCAGTCCCGGCACGCTGACCTGGCGCTCGCCCCTGGCCAGACGTGACATGGCGTCGGCGATAACCGACAGGTTGGACCCCAGGTTGCGATAGATATACCAGCCGGCGAACAGGGTGATGACCAGCGACAGCAGGGCAAACAGGCCGATGAAATAGATGATTGACGCCAGTTCGTTATGCGTCTGGCGCATCCGCTCCCGCGACTCCCCCGCCACTTTTTGCACATACAGGTTGATATCGCCGTTCAGCATGCCGACCAGCGCCTTGATATGATAGGTGTAATAGGCGATGGCCAGATCGCTGCCGGACAGCTCGCGCCCCAGGGGGCCGAGACTGTGCTGGCTCAGCATAAATAACCGGATTTTATCGCCCAGCAGGGCGCTGGCGTCGCCGGCCGGCGGCCAGCCGGCCATCACCTGATCCAGTTGGATTAGCGCCGACCGGGGGCTGGTGGTGTGAATGGCGATATCCAGCAAGCGGTCGATTTCGCCCCTGAGGGCGACTGTCGGCGCCAACTGGTGTTCACGGGCCGCGATGGTATCAATCTGGCGCAGGTACATTTGGCACTGGTACAGCTCGCTCAGCAGCTGGTTGCGCTGCATATGCCGCTGATGGCCCAGCTCAAGCAGGCGGGTGACGCTGGCTTCCAGGGCGCCGCTGCGCCCGGTGATGCGCTCCACCAGCGCCGGTTCGCTCCCGGCCAGCGGCGATTGCGCCAACCGGCGCAGGGAAGATTGCAGCGCCAGCTGCGTTTGCGCCAGTCGCATAGCCTCGCTCTGGTATTCCAGCGCGCCCACCACCTGGGACAGGCGGATGGCGGCAATGGCCACGTTGGCGGTATCGCGTCCCAGCTCCATGCTGCCGGTCATTTCACTGAGGGTACGGGCCTGCATTTGTTCCTGCAGGTTGCCGGCATGGCGGAACCCCACGATCGCCACCACGCTCACCATCAGCGTCACCGCCACCACCAGCAGGTTAAACATCAGCAGGCGGCCCCGGGCGCCTGCCAGGATCGGCCTTGGGGAGAACAACGACGTCATATCAGGGCTCCGCGACGGGCAGGGCGCCAGTATAAAACCCATGCCGTGGCTAATTATGACAAACATGAACGACCGCTGACATTTTGCATTTATCTGCGCCTGCTTTACTGCGCCTATGACGGCTTAACGAAGGCGCCAACCGGATGACAGCTACCCCGATTCTCGAAATGCGCGATATCGGCAAACGTTTCGGCCATTTCCATGCCCTGAAGTCGGTCAACCTCAAAGTCTGGCTGGGCGAAATCCATGCCTTGATGGGGGAAAACGGCGCGGGCAAAAGCACCCTGATGAAAATCCTGGCCGGCGCTTACACCGCCACCAGCGGCGAGATCGTCATCGACGGCGAGCCCAGGCCGATTAAAAGCCCGAAAGACGCCCTGGCGGCGGGCATTACGCTTATCTACCAGGAAATGAATCTGGCGCCCAACCTGACGGTGGCGGAAAACATCTTCCTCGGCAGCGAGCTGGCGCGCGGCGGCCTGGTGCAGCGCGGCAAAATGGTCCAGGAGGCCCAGCAGGTCATCGATCGCCTGGGCGCCCAGTTTCACGCCACCGACCTGGTCATGTCGCTGACCATCGCCGAACAGCAGCAGGTGGAAATCGGCCGCGCGCTGCACCGCAACAGCCGCATCCTGGTAATGGACGAACCCACCGCCGCGCTCTCGTCCCGCGAAACGCAGCGCCTGTTCGAGCTGATAAAACGGCTGCGCCAGGAAGGGATGGCCATTATCTATATCAGCCATCGCATGGCGGAAGTCTATGAACTCTCCGATCGGGTCAGCGTGCTGCGCGACGGCCAGTATGTCGGCAGCCTGACGCGCGAGCAGCTTTCCGCCGCCGAGCTGGTGCGCATGATGGTCGGGCGGCCGCTAAGCGATCTGTTTAATAAGGACGTCCATATCCCGGTCGGCGATGTGCGCCTGGAGCTGCGGGACCTTACCGACGGTAAAAAAGTCAAGCCCGTCAGCCTGACGGTGCGTTCCGGCGAGATCGTCGCGCTGTCCGGACTGGTGGGCACCGGCCGATCCGAGCTGGCCCAGCTGGTGTTCGGCGTCCATAAACCCACCGGCGGCGTCGTGCGTGTGGACGGCAATCCCGTCGCCATCCGCTCGCCGCGCGACGCCATTGCGCTGGGCATCGGCTTTTTGCCCGAGAACCGTAAGGAACAGGGGCTGTTCCTGGATATGGCCGCCCATGAAAATATCGTTATGCCGATCCTGGAGCGCGACGCGCGCTTCGGCCTGCTTAACCGACGCAAGGGACTGTCGATTTCGTCCGAGGCCATCCGCGCGCTCAATATCCGCGTGCCCCACGCCCAGGTGCGCGCCGGCGGGCTGTCCGGCGGCAACCAGCAAAAGCTGCTGGTGTCGCGCTGGGTGGCGATCCATCCGCGCATCCTGATCCTTGACGAGCCGACGCGCGGGGTGGACGTGGGCGCCAAAAGCGAGATCTATCGCATGATGGGACAAATGGCGCAGCAGGGCGTGGCCATTTTAATGATCTCCAGCGAACTGCCTGAGGTGGTCGGGATGAGCGATCGCGTATACGTGATGTGTGAGGGCCGACTGGCAGGGGAGCTCAGCCGCGGCGAGATTTCGCAGGAAAATATCATGACGCTGGCCACCGGCGTCGCACTGACACCGTCGTCCGTTTAAGGAGCCGCCATGGCCACCAATTCCGCTACCCCCGACGCCACGCCGGCCGCCGCCAAACGGCCCTGGCTGAACGACCTGATGCAAACTGTCGGCATCCTGCCGATCCTGGTGCTGATCGTGGCGATTTTCGGCTTTGTCGCGCCCAATTTCTTCACCGACAGCAACCTGCTGAATATCGCCCGCCAGGCTTCCATAAACATCGTCCTGGCGGCCGGGATGACCTTTATTATCCTGACCGGCGGCATCGATCTGTCGGTGGGGTCGATGCTTGGCGCCACGGCGGTGGTGGCCATGGTGGTCTCGCTCAATCCGGCGCTGGCCTGGCTGTCGATTCCGCTGGCGCTGCTGGCGGGGCTGGGCATGGGGCTGTTCAACGGCATCCTGGTGGCCTACGCCGGCCTGCCGCCGTTTATCGTCACCCTCGGCACCTATACCGCGCTGCGCGGCGCCGCCTACCTGCTGGCGGACGGCACCACGGTGATCAATTCCTATATCAATTTCGAATGGATCGGCAATTCCTACCTGGGGCCGGTGCCCTGGCTGATTATCATTGCCCTGGCGGTGATTGCGGTGTGCTGGTTTATCCTCAGGCGCACCACCCTCGGCGTGCATATCTACGCGGTGGGCGGCAATATGCAGGCGGCGCGCCTGACCGGCATCCGGGTCAGCTTTGTGCTGCTGTTCGTCTATGCCGCCAGCGGCCTGCTTTCCGGCCTGGGCGGATTGATGAGCGCCTCCAGGCTCTACAGCGCCAACGGCAACCTGGGCATGGGGTATGAGCTGGACGCCATTGCCGCGGTGATCCTCGGCGGCACCAGTTTTGTCGGCGGCATCGGCACCATCACCGGCACGCTGGTGGGGGCGCTGATTATCGCCACGCTTAACAACGGCATGACGCTGATGGGCGTCTCCTATTTCTGGCAGCTGGTGATCAAAGGGGCGGTGATCATCATAGCGGTGCTGATTGACAAATACCGTACCCGACATCATCAGGCATAACCCATACCGGAGAGAAACCATGCGATTTAATCCTGTTTATACCGCGTTGCTGACGGCGGCCATGCTGACCGTCGCCCCCCTGGCGCAGGCCAAGGATCTGAAGGCCATCGGCGTAACGGTGGGCGATCTCGCCAACCCGTTTTTTGTCCAGATAACCAAAGGGGCGGAAATGAAAGCCCGAGAACTGGCCGGCGATAAAGTTAACGTGACGCTGGTGTCCAGCGGCTATGATCTAGGCCAGCAGGTGGGGCAAATCGATAATTTCATCGCCGCCAAGGTCGATATGATTATCCTGAACGCGGCGGATTCCAAAGGCATAGGTCCGGCGGTGAAACGCGCCCAGGCCGCGGGCATCGTGGTGGTGGCGGTCGATGTGGCGGCCGAGGGGGCCGACGCCACCATCACCTCCAACAATACCCAGGCCGGAGAACTGGCCTGCCAATACATTACCGATAAGCTGAAAGGCAAAGGCCAGGTGGTGATTGTTAACGGCCCGCCGGTGTCCGCGGTGCAAAACCGGGTGGAAGGCTGCATGAACGAGCTGAAAAAACACCCGGATATCAAACTGCTGTCCTATAACCAGAATGCCAAGGGCAGCCGCGAGGGAGGATTGGAAGTGATGACCTCGCTGCTGGCGGCCAACCCGCATATCGACGCGGTCTTCGCCATTAACGACCCGACGGCCATCGGCGCCGATCTGGCCGCCAAGCAGGCCCAGCGTAAAGAGTTCTTTATCGTCGGCGTCGACGGCTCGCCGGACGGCGAGGAAGCGCTGAAACGCGAAAACTCGCTGTTTGTCGCCACGCCGGCCCAGGATCCGCAGGTCATGGCCGCCAAGGCGGTGGAAATCGGTTATGACATTTTACAAGGCAAGCCGGCACCCAAGGACCCGGTGCTGATCCCGGTGAAAATGATCGATCGCAACAATGTCGGCAGCTACAAGGGCTGGACGGTGAAATAATCCACAGCGCCGGCGGGCCGGCGCGGTCGACTCCGCGCCGGCCCGCCATCATCCTCCTATGGGCGGCGAGGTATCGCGCCGCCCGCTCCCGATGACAGCGGAGGCGATATGAAACGCTCTCAGGTCAACAGTATCCTGCAGCAGACCCAGCAATTTTTTGCCCGCAACGGCATGCATCTGCCGCCGTTTGCCCGTTTTTCCCCCCCGGACTGGCTGGCCCTGGAACGCCGGCACTGGCGCGAGGTGTTTGATCTGCGCCTGGGCTGGGATGTCACCGATTTCGGCGGCGATGATTTTAGCCATACCGGCCTGACGCTGTTCACCTTGCGCAACGGCTCCCCCGACGGCGCGCCTTATGCCAAAACCTATGCCGAAAAAGCCATCCATTGTCGGGAAGCACAAATCACGCCGCTGCATTTTCATTGGCATAAGCGCGAGGATATTATCAACCGGGGCGGCGGCAACCTGATGGTGGAAATGTATAACAGCGATGAGGGGGAACAGCTCGCCGCCTCGAAAGTGACGGTCGTCATCGACGGTTGCCGGCAAACCCACGCCGCCGGCTCCCGGGTGCGGCTGGCGCCCGGGGAAAGCATTTGCCTCACGCCCGGTATTTACCACAGTTTCTGGGGGGAGGAGGGTTATGGCGATGTGCTGGTGGGCGAAGTCTCCATGACCAATGACGACCAGCATGATAACCGTTTCCTGCGGGGACAGGCGCGTTTTAGCCCGATAACCGAAGACGAGGCGCCGCGCTGGCTGCTATGCAACGACTACCCCCTCTTACCGGCCTGACGCGCTCAGGCGGTCTGGGCGATGGCGGCATCGGCGCGCACCACATCGGCCGCAAACACATATCCCAGCCGGCGGATGGTGCGGATAAGCGTCGGCTGGTGGGGATTGGATTCTATCTTACGGCGCAGCCGCATGATCAGCACGTCGACGGTGCGATCGAAGACGTCCAGGGTTTCGCTGTGGGTCAGTTCCAGCAGTTGATCGCGGGTGAGCACTTTACGGGCGTGCGCAATCAGCGCCAGCAGCAGGCTGTATTCGCCCTGCGTCAGGACCACCGGATCCCCGCCGGGATTAAACAGCGTGCAGCTGTCGCTGTCGAGCCGCCAGCCGTTAAACAGCCAGCCGTTGTGACGGCCGGCGGCCGGCGGCGCCATGGACGGCGAACCGCCGCGGCGCAGCACCGCCTTGATGCGCGCAATCACCACGCGCGGATGAAAGGGTTTGACGATATAATCATCGGCGCCCATTTCCAGACCGACGATGATATCGGATTCCGATCCCATGCCGGTGAGCATCACCACCGGCAAATGCGGCCGCAGGCGCTGGATCTGCTGCAATACCAGCAGGCCGTTGGTATCCGGCAGCATCAGGTCCAGCAGCACCAGCGCAATCTCCGGCGATTGCTCAAGCAGCGCCAGCGCCGACCGGCCCTGATGGCGGACGTGCACGGTAAATACATGCTCGCTGAGCATGTCGTTTAACAGTTCACAGATGGCGGGGTCGTCGTCCACGACAAGAATACTGGGTTTCATATGCCGTCTTCGCTGTGTTACGGGAATGATAATAGAGTGTACATTAAGCCAAATCGATAGCATGGTTCAGGATGTGGATGTGTGAGACGTCTCTCATGCCGCATCGGGGACGCGATGGCCGGCGGCGGATTAAATGGAGGAGGTGACAATGCGTATTGGCATAGATCTGGGCGGGACCAAAACAGAAGTGGTGGCGCTGGGCGAGGACGGACAGGCGATATATCGCCAGCGTATCCCCACGCCGCGCGACGATTATGACCAGACCCTACGCACCATCGCCTCGCTGGTGGCCGGCGCCGAACAGGCCGCCGGCCGGCAGGGCAGCGTCGGCATCGGCATCCCGGGCACCCTGTCGCCGTATACCCAACGGGTGAAAAATGCCAATTCGGTCTGGCTCAACGGCCGGGAGATCGATAAGGATTTAACGGCGCTGCTGGGACGACCGGTACGCATCGCCAACGACGCCAATTGCCTGGCGGTATCCGAGGCCACCGACGGCGCGGCCGCCGGCGCCGCCACCGTGTTTGCGGTGATTATCGGCACCGGCTGCGGCGCGGGGCTTGCGATCAACGGCCGGGTTCATGCCGGCGGCAACGGCATCGCCGGAGAGTGGGGCCATAATCCCCTGCCCTGGCAGGACGGGGACGAACAGCGCCATGCCCGGGAAGTACCCTGCTACTGCGGCAAGACGGGCTGTATCGAGACCTTTGTGTCCGGCACCGGTTTTGCCGGCGACTACACCCGCCTGGGCGGGCCGCCGTCCACCGGCGCGGAGATTATGCAGCGGGCGGCGGCGGGGGACGCGCTGGCCGGCATGGCCGTCAGCCGCTATGAGCAGCGGCTGGCCAAGTCGCTGGCCCATGTGATCAATATCCTCGACCCCGACGTGGTGGTGCTGGGCGGCGGCATGAGCAACGTCGACCGCTTATACCGTACCCTGCCGGCGTTGATTAAAGGCTGGACGTTCGGCGGCGAGTGCGAAACGCCGGTGCGCAAGGCGGCCCACGGCGATTCCAGCGGGGTGCGCGGCGCCGCCTGGCTGTGGCCGGATTGATCCGCCCGTGCCGTTTTTAGCGATCCTTATCTATAATCAATTGCATGGCGAACTAATATCGCGATAGAGATGAGAGGATCATGGCTGAAAAATCGACGACATCAACCCCGTCCCCCGGGCAATCCGGCAGTTCGCTGTTCGGCAATATCCATACCGGCAACGAAAAGATTGATAAGGTGGCGTTACGTTCCGGCCGCCTGATCGGGAAAGTCAGCGCCTATCCGGCTGTGGCGCACGTGATCCGCGCCGTGGAACGTTTTAACGACCGTATGGGCAGCCAGTTCGGCGCGGCGATCACCTATTTTTCCTTCCTGTCCCTGATACCCATTTTAATGGTGTCCTTCGCCGGGGTGGGGTTTTTCCTGGCGTCCAATCCGGATATCCTGACCAACCTGATTAACAAGATTGCCGACAGCATCAGCGACCGGACCCTGGCGGATACGCTGAAAACCACGGTCAAGACCGCCATCGCCCAGCGTACCACGGTGGGTATTACCGGGCTGCTGATAGCGCTGTATTCCGGCCTGAACTGGATGGGCAACCTGCGCGAGGCCATCCGCGCCCAGCTGCGCGACGAATGGGAGCGCAATCCCCAGGATGAGGAAAAATTCTATCTTAAATACCTGCGCGATCTGATTTCGCTGATTGGACTTATCGTGGCGCTGATTGTCACCCTGTCCCTGACCTCCATCGCCGGCGCCGCCCAGGAAAGTATCGTCAAAGCCCTGGGGCTGGACACCGTTGAATGGCTGCGGCCGGTCATGACGGTGGTCACGCTGATAGTCTCGGTGCTGGCCAATTACCTGCTGTTTTTGTGGATCTACTGGGTCATCCCCCGCCATAAGCCGCACAGCAAAGCCATGTTCCGCGGGGCGCTCCTGGCGGCGGTGGGTTTTGAAATCATCAAAATTATCATGACCCTGACGCTGCCCAAGCTGGCCACCTCGCCTTCGGGGGCGGCGTTTGGCTCGGTGATCGGGCTGATGGCGTTTTTCTACTTTTTTGCCCGCCTGACATTGTTTTGCGCCGCCTGGATAGCCACGGCAAAATACCGCGACGACGACACTCCCACGCCGCCGGGGACGAAAGCGCCTCCCGCGGCGAATCGCGGCCGGGACAATACCGGCGCCGGCATATCTTACGGCGCGCCTGGAAAACCGCCGGCGGCCCGGCGCCTCTGCGCCGCCCGGGCGGCATCGGGACAGGACCGCCTCTTGCCCTATCTAATGGTGCTTACCGCCGGTATAGCAGTGTATTATTTCAATAAAATGCGCTAAAAGCAGTGAGTATTGCTACTTTTAACAAAAATATAACCACAAACCAGCATATAACACTTACCCCGCCCTTTTATTTGCCCCCGGGGCAGGGTTAAATTCTGCCGGTTGCCGCCTATCACGGTCTTCCCTCTGCAAACAAGCGTCTGTGTCACATAATCTGCTTTTTGGCAGGCAAAGACGCCGGGTGGTCAAAAATACGCCATTGAAAATGCTTTTTTCTATGTCTAAGATGCCTTTCTTTTACGCATTTGATCAATAAGAAACAACATGCCAGCCTCCATCGCACCAGCCATCGAACCCAATGCGCCATCCGTCCCGGTAAACTCCCGGGGTAAAGTGATTGTGGCGTCGTTAATCGGTACCGCCATCGAATTTTTCGACTTCTATATTTACGCTACCGCGGCGGTCATCGTTTTCCCGCATATCTTCTTTCCGCAGGGCGATGCTACCGCCGCCACGCTGCAATCGCTGGCGACGTTCGCGCTGGCCTTCGTCGCCCGGCCCATCGGCTCCGCCCTGTTCGGGCATTTTGGCGATCGCGTCGGACGCAAGGTGACGCTGGTGGCCTCGCTGCTGACCATGGGTATTTCCACCGTGCTCATCGGCCTGCTGCCGGGTTACCAAACCATCGGCATCGCGGCGCCGATACTGCTGGCGGTGGCCCGTTTCGGCCAGGGCCTGGGACTGGGCGGCGAATGGGGCGGCGCGGCGCTGCTGGCCACGGAAAACGCGCCGGCGCATAAGCGCGCGCTGTACGGCTCGTTCCCGCAACTGGGGGCGCCCATCGGCTTCTTTTTCGCCAACGCCATGTTTTTAGCCCTGTCCTGGCTGCTGACCGACGAGCAGTTCCTGAGCTGGGGCTGGCGCGTGCCTTTTATCCTGTCGGCGGTACTGGTGCTGATCGGCCTGTATGTGCGCGTCTCGTTGCACGAAACGCCGGTATTCGCCAAGATAGCCCTGGCCAAGGCGCAGGTGCGCATGCCCATCGGCACGCTGTTCAGTAAGCATCTGAAAGCCACCGTGCTCGGCACCTTTATCATGGTGGCGACCTATACGCTGTTTTATATCATGACCGTCTATTCGCTGACCTACGGCACGACCCCCAAGCCGATTGGCCTGGGGATCCCCCGCAATGATTTCCTGCTGATGCTGATGGTCGGGGTCATCGGTTTCGGGCTGCTGGTGCCGGTGTCGGGCCAGCTGGCCGACAGCTTCGGCCGCCGGCGGACCATGATCACCGTAACCCTGATTATCATCCTGTTCGCGCTGGTTTTCCCGTCCATGCTTGGCTCGGGCAATATCTGGCTGGTAATGGCGTTCCTGCTATGCGGTTTTACCGTTATGGGCCTCACCTTCGGACCCATGGGCGCGCTGCTGCCCGAGCTGTTCCCCACCGAGGTGCGTTATACCGGCGCGTCGTTCTCCTATAACGTTTCCTCGATTATCGGGGCTTCGGTCGCGCCCTATATCGCCACCTGGCTGACCGCCAATTATGGTCTGTTCTATGTCGGCATCTACCTGGCCTCAATGGCGACCCTGACGCTGCTGGCGCTGCTGGCCACGCACGAGACTCGGCATCGGTCATTGTAGCTGTTAAAATAAGCGCGCCGGCAGTCAGGGGCCATCCCCCGGCCGGCTGGAGAATGACGGGCCGGATCCCCAGTGGTGCGGCCCGTTTTTTTTGATTATGCGAAAATAATGAGGGCTGTAATGAATATGCGGCGTAACCGATATTTCCTGCCGATACTGTTGTTGGTCATCGCGGCCATTGGCGCCGGCATCTATTACAGCCGCTTGCCCGGCGGCAACCCCGATGCGCTGTGGAAGATCGTCAGCCAGAAATGCGTACCCGGACAGCAAAAAACCGGACAGCCGGCGCCTTGTGCGCAAGTCAACCTGGCGGCGGGGTACGTGATACTTAAGGACCTGAACGGCCCCCTGCAGTATTTGTTGATGCCGACCGAAAAAATAACCGGTATGGAAAGCCCGCAGTTGTTACAGCCCCAGACCCCCAACTTCTTTTATGACGCCTGGCGGGCGCGGCACTATCTCGCCGAAAAACGCGGTGCCCCAATCCCGGACAGCGCCCTCTCCCTGGCGATTAATTCCGCCTCGGGCCGCACGCAGAACCAGTTGCATATCCATATCTCCTGCCTGCGTTCCGATGTGCGGCGCCGGCTTGACGGCGAAGCCGCCGCCCTCGGCAATGCCTGGCGCCCCTTGGGCGAACCGCTGATGGGGCATCCGTACCTGGCAATGCACGTTACCGCCGCCGAACTGGCGGCGCAGAGCCCGTTTCTGATGCTGGCGCGCGGCGTGCCGGACGCGGCGGATAACATGGGGCATTTTACGCTGGCCCTGGTGCCGCTGGCCGACGGCGGCTTCGCGCTGCTGGCCGGCGAGCGCAACCTGCTGCGCGGTAATCTGGCTTCCAGCGAGGAGATCCAGGATCACAACTGCGCCATCCTGCGCTAAGCGGACATGTCCGTGTCGCCCCTTGGCGGGATTTTCGCGTACGGCTTGCGGGTGAGGTTTATGTTGCCGCGGCGAGGGTTTCGCTGATGCTTGCGGGTGGGGTTTATGTTGCCGCGGCGAGGGTTTCGCTGATGCTTGCGGGTGGGGTTTATGTTGCCGCGGCGAGGGTTTCGCTTGCCATGCGTTAGGTTGTTTTATGCAGTGCCGGGCGCCGGCAAGCGACAAAGAGGCCGTACCGCGACGGCCTCCTTGACCTCCGCGCGTCCGGCAGATCGTGCGCCGCTGCGCGGTGCCCGGCATCACCCATCCCGGCTTTTGGACCGCCCGGCATGCGTTCCAGACGCAAGCCGGGCTTTCGCCGCTCCCGGCGGCTCATCCAGCCGTGACGTGCGCCGCCGGCGCACTCTATGCCGGCACCACGTCAACACCATCGCCTGCCGGCAAAACAGCGTTTTGGGGTTCTTAGCGGTATGCGCTTACCGGGAAAGGTCTCAGTATTCATTTTACGCTAATGTTTACAGGCTGATGGCTAATGGCTGGAAGCGTAATGCTTAATGTTAAAACTCAAAACTCAAAATTGAATGATGAATGTCATATGGCATAACTGCATGACTGCATGACTGCATGACTGATAAGTCTCTTTCGGTATGCCTGCTTTTCGCTATGTCAGCGGCATTCCAGACCCGTTGCATTCTGTAATGGTTAACCGTATCCCGGCGCCAGACCTTATCCCAAGCATCAGCGCCGCTGTTGTTTCATAATATGCCGTGCGAACCGCGACATAGGGACCGGCATAAAGCGCGCTGACGGCGCCTGTGACCCCGGCATGAGCCGCCGGGAGCGGCGAAAGGCCCGGTAGCGCCGGGAGCGCATACCGGGCCGGTGCATCACGGGGGCATGGGCGGCGGAAGGCATCGCGCAGCGACGCGCGACCTGCCGGGCGCGCGGAGGTCAAGGAGGCCGTCGCGCTACGGCCTCTTTGTCGCTTGCCGGCACCCGGCAATACATAAAGCAACCCGACGCATGGCAAGCGAAACCTCCGCCATGGCGACATAAATCGCCCCGCACACGACAAGCGAAACCTTCGCCATGGCGACATAAATCGCCCCGCACACGACAAGCGAAACCTTCGCCATGGCGACATAAATCGCCCCGCACACGACAAGCGAAACCTCCACCACGGCGACATAAATCGCCCCGCACACGACAAGCGAAACCTCCGCCATGGCGACATAAATCGCCCCGCACACGACAAGCGAAACCTCCACCACGGCGACATAAATCGCCCCGCACACGACAAGCGAAACCTCCGCCACGGCGACATAAATCGCCCCGCACACGACAAGCGAAACCTCCGCCATGGCGACATAAATCGCCCCGCACACGACAAGCGAAACCTCCGCCATGGCGACATAAATCGCCCCGCACACGACAAGCGAAACCTTCGCCACGGCGACATAAATCGCCCCGCACACGACAAGCGAAACCTCCGCCATGGCGACATAAATCGCCCCGCACACCACAAGCGAAACCTTCACCATGGCGACATAAATCGCCTCGCACACGACAAGCGAAACCTTCGCCACGGCGACATAAATCGCCCCGCACACGACAAGCGAAACTCACACCGCGGCGACATAAATCGCCCCGCCAGCCGCAAACGAAGCCCCTAACGAGGCGACATAAACAGCGCGACATTTACTTCCCGGGGCGGCCAATATTGCCGGACCTCATCAGCCCCATCACGCATCAGGACCGCGATCGCAAAATCTCCACTCGGCATATTAAAGGGAGAGCGTGCCGCCCTGTTATTTTTTGTTTTTCATTTCCTGCAAAATCGGACCGCACTGATTCTCTTCACCGCCGCTGGGCGAAATCAACGCCAGCAGCGCCGCCGCCGGCGCCAGAACCGCGCCAAGCGCCACCGCCGCCGCCCCGCGCGCAATCAGCGGGCCGGGTTTTACCCCGGCGTCGGGGTTCTTAAAGGTGCCGCGCACATACAACGGCGAGCGCAATGTCACGATACGCATCCCTTTACTGTCCGGATTGATGGATAAATCCAGCCGTTCGCTGGAAAAATTAGTCGTGCCGGCAATATTGATGACCGCATTCTCTGTATCAAACACAAACAAGCGCGGCGTAGCCAACCCGTTACGCACCCCCAGGTCCGCCGCCGCGCAGTTAATCTTCACCTGTTCGTCGCCAAACAGTTTGCCGACCACATAGTTACCCACGTTCAGGCCGGCGATTTCCATCAGATTACGGCTGATAACGCCGTCGTTCATCAGAATACGCACATCGCCATTGGCGCTGCCCAACAGCGCGGCCACGGAATTACCGGTGCCGGTAAACTGCGCATCGCCGTTCAACTGCCCCATGCTGCTGCGCATGGCTTCCACGTCGGGGAACAACGCCTTAAGCTGCAGTCCGCGCGCGTGCAAATCCGCCCTGCCCCGCATCGGCGTCTTGTTGCCCTCAAGCTTAATGGTGGAATTCAGGTTGCCACGCGCCATGCCAAAACGCAGCGGGTCAAGCAGCAGCACGCCGTCATCTAGCTTAACGTGGGTATAAAGATCGCTGATTGGCAGATTTTTGCCGTGTTCGATGCGCTTGCCGGTGAATTTCACATCCGCGTCCATGGTATCCCACTTGGCGGTATCGAATTTATCGTAGGGCAGCACCTTATCCGCCGGCTGTACCGACTGGGTTTTGGCTTTCTGCTTACCGCTTTCCGTGCCGGAATCCGCGCCGATAAGCGGCCCCAAATCGGCAAAGCGCAGTTCATTCGACACCACTTCTCCGGTCAGAGAAGGTCGCGGTTTACCCTGCACGAACTCCAGCGTGCCGTGGATATCGCTTGAGCCGATTTTGCCGTTAAATTTCTCATAGCGATAATGCCCGGCCTCCTTGCCCTGGAAATGGGCAATCAGGTGCCCGTCCGTTGAATACGGCGGTGAATCCGGCAATACGACACCGGTCAGGGCATGCAGATCCCCCAGGTTATCGCCCGCCAGCCGCAGCCGCAAATCCAGGCCGCCCAGGTTCATCGGATCTTCCAGCGTCCCCTGGATAGCGACCCGGGTCGCGCCGGAGCGCACGTCCGCCTGCAAAGGGAAGGGCCGGCTGGCGCTGCGCAGCGCCAGCATGCCGCCGATTTTACCGTCGCCGCTCAGGGGCTCGTTGTTATATTTCCCCGTCACCTTCCAGCCGAAGATATAGTCGTCGGTACGCCGCGCCGCGCCGCTGCCATCCGGATTGACGGCGGTATCGTCCTTGGCCGTTTTTTCATCGCCGCCGGACTTGGCCGCGGTATCGGCCTTGGCCGTTTTTTCATCACCACTGGACTTGGCGGCGGTATCGGCCTTGGCCGTTTTATCATCGCCGCCAGATTTGGCCGAGGTATCATCGGCCTTGGCCGTTTTGTCGCCGCCCGCGCTGGAGGCGTCGCCCCGGGTGGTATTATCCTTGGTGCTGGCGCCGGCCAGCTCCGCGTAAGGGATAGGCTTGCCCAGCGGATTGACCGTCATATGAATGTCGGCCTTGGTTATCGGGTCGAGAAAGTCAATTTTCCCCTGGTCAAAGGCAATATCGTCCACCTTGAATGACCAGGCGGAAGGCGGCGTGTCCTGCTGCGGCTGATCGCTGTTGGCCAGGTTAAAGGTCCAGTTGTTCTTACCGTTGGCCAAACGCTTTAACGCGGCGTCGGGGCTGAAAAGAGTAATGCGCGGGAGGTAGATCTCCTTATGCAGCAACGCCAGCGGCGACAGACTGGCCTCCACCCGTTTCAGCCGGGCGGTATAATCGCCGGGCACGTCGGGCGGGTTGCCGAGTACCACGTCTTCCGCATGCAGATGCGGCCAGGGGATCCATGCCCGCCATCCCGCCTCGTCCCGCTGGCGCGACCACTGTACGCCCAGGTCGCCGTTAATGGCGAAGGGCCGGTGCAGCTCGGCGGTAACCTTTTCATTGATCGTGGGCTTCAGGCGATTCAGATCGTAGGTGGCGATAAAAATAACGATGGCAATCAATACCACCACTAAGAATAATACAATGCCTAAGATCGCCTTTTTCGTCCGGGTCATGGTGATAACATTCCTCATTAAACGGCCTTATGTCATTAATCATAGTTGAGGATTTCGGACCTGAGGCAGGATAATGATTGAATTTGTTACTGAAAATAGTGATTATCCCTGAACAAGGGCCCCCGCAGGGCGCGATCTAAGTCATGAAAAATTAAAACAACGTTTCAGTGCTATTGACGGCGGCGACCAATCTAGTGAGACTAAGTGCGTTAACCCCTTTCTATTCACTTTATTCATACAGGCTCGCAGTAAATGACAACCAAAAACATTGCCGTTATCGGCGAATGCATGATTGAACTGTCCGAAAAAGGCACCGATGTTAAACGCGGGTTTGGCGGCGATACGCTCAATACCTCGGTGTATATTGCGCGGCTGGTCACATCGGGCGAGTTGGACGTACATTACGTCACCGCGCTCGGCACCGACACCTTCAGTGAAGACATGATCGGCGCATGGCGGCAGGAAGGGGTGAAAACCGATCTTATCCAGCGCCTGGATAACCGTTTGCCGGGCTTATATTATATCGAGACCGACGCCACCGGCGAGCGCACCTTCTATTACTGGCGTAATGAAGCCGCCGCGCGCTACTGGCTGGAAAGCGCGGATTCAGAGCGTATCTGCCGTGAGCTGGCGGGTTTTGATTATCTTTATTTGAGCGGCATCAGCATCGCCATCCTCAGCGCCGAAAGCCGCCAGCGCCTGCTGGCGCTGCTGAAAACCTGCCGGGATAACGGCGGCAAGGTCATCTTTGACAATAACTATCGTCCGCGCCTGTGGGCGAACAGGGAAGAAACCCAAGGCGCATATCGGGATATCCTCACCCACACAGATATCGCCTTCCTGACCCTGGACGATGAAGATATGCTGTGGGGCAAACAGCCGGTGGACGAGGTCATTAAGCGCACCCGCGGCTGGGGCGTGCAGGAAATTGTCATCAAACGCGGCGCCGAGTCCTGTCTGGTAACGACCCGGGAAGGGGAACTGCTGGACGTGCCGGCGATCAAACTGCCGCAGGACAAGGTGGTCGATACCACCGCCGCGGGCGACTCGTTCAGCGCCGGCTATCTGGCGGTGCGCCTGACCGGCGGCGACGCGGTCTCTGCTGCCAAATGCGGCCACCTGACCGCCAGCACGGTGATCCAATATCGCGGCGCCATCATTCCACGCGACGCAATGCCCGCAATACCTGCATAAGCCCATGATGCGTGAGGCGGCGAATGCCCTTTCCTGGCTATCGCCGCCATCATGCCCGCCGTTACCGCGTTGAAACCAGCCCCGCCCAGCCCGCATCAAGACGGCGGCGGGATATCCGTGACTTCCGGTTTGCTCTCATCGACGGCTGCCGGCTGCGGTCCCGGCGCCATGATATGCTCGTAGGTTTCCTGCAGCGCCTTCATATTCATTTCCGGCTCGCCCTTGGGCTGCATCAGCACCAGCGTGGCGTTTTGCGATAGCTGCGAGCGCAACTCTTCATTAAGCATCTGCAGCGTCAGCTTGGACAAAAACGCGTTGCGCAGCTTCTGGTACTGCTCCGGCGCGATATCCACCACGTCATTTTGCTGTGAACGCAGACGCTGGCTCATTAATATGTCGGTATCGGTACGGGCGTAAGTGGCGAACAGCGTGCCCAACTCGCCGGTCTTGCGCGCCATAAGCGCGTCGAACTCCGCCTTGCTCAGGCCGTTATTGCGCAGGTTCGCCAGCTCATGGGAAACAAAGGTCAACGCGGCCGTCAGGTTATCCATGGCGGTGTCCATATGCACGGCGCACTGGGAGCGCTGGTAATGCACATTACAATCGAAACGCAGGTTGGTCTGCTTCAGGTTGCTGTCTTGCATGGCCTGCTGGACATGCCAGAACAACGCCTCGCGGGCCAGATCGCTGCGCCAGTAGCGATCCAGTGAGCGCGAATCGCGGATAGGCTGCCAGGGAGTATCCCATACCAGCTTCAGACTATCTTCTTTGGCGTCCTCGCTCATCAGGCTGACCGGCTGCGCCACCAGCGGCGACAGCGCCGGCAGCGTGGAAGGCGTATCGCGCTTGCCCTTCAGCGATGAGAACGTTTTGACGATCTGCTCGTTCAGCCCGCGATTGTCGACGTTGCCCACCACATACAGCGTCATGGCGTCCGGCGTATACCAGCGCTGATAGAATTGCTGCAACTGCTGGCCGCTCACCGGCGCGGCCGCCTGCCGGCTCGGATCGTGGGCCAGCAAGACCGACCCTTTAAGGCGGTAATGCCACCAGGGGCTGCCGGCATTGGCGGGGGCGGTCGCCACCGGATCGGCCCCTTCCAGGGCGGCATGCAGCGTGGTGGGATTAATGGTTAAATGGCCGCCGGTGTTCATCATCCATTTCAGCGCCTCTTTCAACAGCTCGGGGCGGCCGTTGGGCAGGCTCAGGCTGTAAAGCGTGTAATCGTAGGAGATGACGGCCGGAGGCTGCGGACGTTCGCGGTCCACGCCCTGTTGCCAGAGTGATTTCAGCTGCGCGGAGGAAAAGTTTTCACTGTGTGTCAACGCCAGGCGCGGAAGCAGGCGCGCAAAACCGGTCTGCTGCGCGTTTTCAGCCAGCGAACCGGTATTCACCATTAAGCGTAATTCAATACGATCGTTCGGCCGTTGCGGTGTTGCCAACACTTGCCAGGAGAAGCCATTACTGAGTTTACCCTGTTGCCAGGCGGGATCGGGTTGTAATGCTTCTGCCTGAACATTGCCACCCACCGTCGCCAGTAACACTCCACTCATGAAAAGACGAATTCCGGTGCCCTGCATGTGAACCCCTACTCAATAACTGCCTATTAAAATATGTAATCTCACTCAGACGGTTTACCGTGCGTTCCATCGATTAGTACTTTTTCCGTCGGAAAAAAGCGTGGCGCAAAGTGTACCATGTTGTTAGACCGCAGACCTTTGCGGATGTCACGGCACGGCATAAAATAGTACCGCCTGGGGTATAAACGAGATAAAAATAGGCGTAACAGGGCATTACCGGCCGTATCGCCATGCATCGGCCGGTAAAAGGGGGGCAAAAACAGCAGGAAATGATCAGGTTCCGGAGGCGGCCGTTTTCGTGGGTTTAAGCACCGCGTTCAGCTGTTTTTCATCCAGTTGATCACACCACTTGGCCACGACGATAGTGGCGACGCCATTGCCCACCAGGTTGGTCAGCGCGCGGGCCTCGGACATAAACCGGTCAATGCCGAGGATAAGCGCCAGCCCGGCCACCGGCAGGTGCCCGACCGCCGACAGGGTCGCGGCCAGGACGATAAAGCCGCTGCCGGTGACGCCCGCCGCCCCCTTGCTTGACAGCAGCAATACCACCAGCAGGGTCACCTGATGGATGATGTCCATATGGCTATTGGTGGCCTGGGCGATAAACACCGCCGCCATGGTCAGGTAGATGGACGTGCCATCGAGGTTAAAGGAATAGCCGGTGGGGATCACCAGGCCCACCACCGATTTTTCGCAGCCGGCACGCTCCATTTTATCAAGCATGCGCGGCAGCGCCGACTCGGAAGAAGAGGTGCCGAGCACAATCAGCAGTTCTTCTTTGATATAGTTGATAAAACGGAAGATATTAAAGCCGGTGACCCGCGCAATCAGCCCCAGCACCACCACCACGAACAGGATGCAGGTCAGATAGAAACAGGCGATAAGCTGCCCCAGCTGTATCAGCGACCCCAGGCCATACTTGCCGATGGTAAAGGCCATGGCCCCGAATGCGCCAATCGGCGCCAGGCGCATGATCATATTGATAATGCCGAAAATCACCTTGGCGAAGCTGTCGATAACGTTAAAAATCACCTGGCCCTTTTCGCCCAGGCGGTGGAGGGCGAAACCGAACAACACCGCGAACAGAAGCACCTGCAGGATATTGCCGCTGGCGAAAGCGCCGATTACGCTCGCCGGGATGATATCCATCAGAAACGCCACCAGTCCCTGCTGCTCGGCCTGCTGCGCATAGATAGCCACCGCCTTGGCATCCAGGGTGGCCGGATCGATATTCATGCCGGCGCCCGGTTGCACCACGTTAACGATAATCAGGCCGATAATCAGCGCTATGGTGCTGACGATCTCAAAATACAGCAGCGCCACCGCCCCGGTGCGGCCCACCTCTTTCAGGCTTTCCATGCCCGCGATACCGGTGACCACGGTACAAAAGATAACCGGTGCAATGATCATCTTGATCAATTTAACAAAACCATCGCCCAGAGGTTTCATGTCCGCGCCCAGTTCCGGATAGAAATGCCCGAGCAGGATCCCTGCCGCAATGGCCACCAGGACCTGAAGATAAAGGCTTTTAAACGGGTTGAATGTCATACGCCAACCTTATTCATTAGTTATACGCGTTTAAGTGGGTTGAATATGTAGCAAGGATATTAATGATTTGATAATGAATTACATATCTCGAAATACCAATACACCACCGCGCGGGGGTTGTCGGCAGGCAACGGAGAGAAATTAGAATTGAAACGCTTCAGTTGGACTTTAGAAACTATAGTAACCGGCCATGGGAAGCGGCACACGGCCGCACCGGCGATCAAACGGCGGCGAGATGCAGGAAACGCTGCTCGAAATCCTCCTGGGGCAGAGGCTCGGAAAACAGGTAGCCCTGTCCCCAGCTGATGTTATGATCCAGCAGGCATTGCAGCTGCGCCTGGGTTTCCACGCCTTCAGCGATAACCGGCAGCGACAGCACCTCGGCAATGGCGCTGACAATACGCAGCATCACCAAATCCTCCGGCAGTTTTTCGATAAAACTCCGGTCGATTTTCAGCAAATCAATGGGCAGGTTGCGCAACCGGTCCAGATAATAAAGGCTGGAGTAGCCCATGCCGAAGTCATCCAGCGCAATCAAAATCCCCAGCTCGCGCATTTGCCGCAGCAGGCCGAGGGAGTGCTCGAATTCAGTAATGCGCGCGGTCTCGGTGATTTCCAGCACCAGTTGTGCGGGCGCGATCTCGTAGCGGGCCAGCAGCACTTTGAGAAACGGCACCAGATTGGATTCCTGCAGTTGTTTGGCCGAGAGGTTCACCGCCAGCTGGAGATGGATACCGCGTTTACGCCATTGCGCCAGAATGCGGCAGGAGGCTTCTAAGACCCAGTTGCCCAGCGGCACCATCGCGCCGATTTCTTCGGCGCCGCTGATGAAATCCGACGGCAGCGAGTAACTGCCGTCATCCTGGCGCCAGCGCAGCAAGACCTCCGCGCCAATCAGCCGCCGGTCGCGAATATCCACCTGCGGCTGGAAGAACAGTGCGCAGCGTTCCTGCTCTATGCCTTCCAGGATGGTGCTTTCCAGCGTCATGCGCCGGTGAACCATGGCGGTGAGCTTGGGCTCGAAGAATAAGATCTGGTTTTTGCCGTTGTCATGGGCCAGCATCATGGCGGACGTGGCGCGCCGCAGCAGTTGATGCGCGGACTCGTCGTTGCGCAGCCTCAGGGCAATGCCGATGCTGGCGGCGGGACGCAGCGACAGGCTGCCGATGGCCAGGGGGGCATTAATGCTTTTCATGATGCCCTGCGCCAGTTGCATTCCTTCGTAAGCGTTCTGGATTCCGTGATCGAACAACGCGAATTCATTGTGATTGAGCTGGCCGAGAAAACGATGATCGTTAAGGTGCCGCTTAAGCTGCCGGGTCAGCGTCATCAGCAGGATGCCCCGTTGCGCCTCGGTAAGAATGCCGGTGGCTTCCTGTAGCGTGCTGATACTGATGACCAGCAGGCAATATTGCTGCATATCCCGGCACAGGACCATGCGCGAATCCAGCATGGCGGTAAACAGGTTTTTATTCGGCAGCGCGGTCTCGGCATGGCGGGTCGACAGCCGGTTAAGATCGTCGAACATGCCGGCCAGTATCTGCTGGTTGCGATTATAGCTGCGCACCAGCACGCCAAGCTCGTCGTCGCGGTGCATATCCGGCAGCGAAAGCTGGTGGCGGGGAATGTCCTGCGCCGGCAGCGTTTCCAGACTGCGGGCGATTTCACGCAGGGGATGGACCATCAGGCGGTTAATACACCAGGTGATCGCAATCGTCAGCACCAGCGCCAGCAGGAGATAGGTGGACATCATGGTGGAAAACGCGCTGGCGATAAACTGGTACAACCGGTAGGAGTCGGCTTGCAATACCAGCGACGCCAGGGCCCGTGGATGCGAAGGCCGCGGAAGCGCGTACAGCGGCACCGAGATTTCCACCGGCAGCCGGAACAGGCGCTCTATCAGCGCCGGCACCGGCCGCTCCGGCGGAAAATCCGCGTGCAGCACCTGGAAATCATCCGGCAGCACCACATCCGCCCGGCTCAGGATGCCCACCGGCTTCAGGGTGGCGAGAATCCGCTCGGCCTGCGGCACGTCTCCCTTTAATACCGCGCTGGATAAAGGCTGACGCACCGACATGGCTATATTTTGCAGCTGCTGGGCGTAATCCTCACGGCGCTGCTGCACAAAATGGAACAGCTGGATCACAATGAAAATGCAAATAGTCACCAGCGCCACGCCTGACACCGTAGCCATTTGTTTAATCGTTAATGAACGTCTGATCCGCAAACTGTTCTCCAAGGCGTTTTTCAGCTCGACCCGTTACGCTCCCTAACCCGGCGGACGGTTACCCGGCTCACCCCGGCCCCGGCCATGACGAAGGACAGCGCATATTTTCGCGATTCGGGCAGCAAAAGTTGCCGGGCGGGCCGCAGAGCGATTTTGTGCATACTAATATATACTATCTCACGCCGGGTTTTATTTTTTAAAACAGGCATTTCGTCTCTTTAACGCTTATCGGCGACACTCGGTTATAATGACGACGTTTTACCTAGGAATATTCTGATTCATGGCGGTCCTGGCGCGCGCCGGCGGGGTAGATAGGGCATTAATCCCCGCGCATCCCTGACGTTGCGGCGCTGGCGTGAAGAACAACAGCTGTGTAAAATGCAATCAGCGCCTTACATCAGTTTTGTTGCAGTTTGAAATGCCATTATTTTAACAAGACATTAAGTTTTCTTTATAATTTTTCGCAGGCATCACGAATGGGATAGCATGAGCAGAGGATAATGGCATTTCCCAGGCTATCGCTTTTATTCATAGCCGCCCCATGCCGGCGTTGAAGATTTACATTTTCACTGCTTCGGCACTCAAGACGGGACTATAATTTTACCGCAGCTCAATGTGTTTCATTTGATTTAACTTTGTAAAAAATTGAAACTTGTATTAGTTTGTCTTGAGGACCTTCTCATTCATTTCATTGTGCCAGGCTCGAGGCCCATTACCATCCCTAACATAACCCGCGGGCGCCGTCTTGTTCATAAGATAATGCGGTCCGCAGAGTGGTCGCGCAAATTTATCCGGTGAGGTAGGAATGAATAATTACGATGATATTAAGCGGTTTAAAGAAAAACTCAATATGGAAGGCATTGATTATAAAGAAATCGCTGAAAGCAATCCTAATATTACCGCGCATAACTGGGCGATTATAAAACAAGTGGCCACGGCCGATGAACCTTTTCATCCCCTGGAGCAGGGGCGCCCCACACAGCCCACCCCCGCTCCCGTCTCGGATAAAGAATTCAGCGCATCGCCGCTGGGGCAACCGCTGGCGGCCCAGCAGCCGCGCGCGGGCGGAAATATTAATCGGGACATTGGCGCCATAAACGCCCACTATCAGCCGCAGGCCTCAACAGCGGCGGAGTCTTTTGCTTCCCCCCTGATGAGCGCGGTCGGCAAGGCGCTGCCGGCGATAGGCCCCGTGGCGCCCGTCGCCACGCCCCAGGACGGCAATGCGCCCGCGGGCGCCGCGTTTCTTAACGCCATACAGCAGGAATTTGCCGCTCCGCCCGCCGCCGTGCCCACGCGGTCACAGGAACCCGCCGCGGCATCGCCCTTCGACGCCGGGCAACATGGCCGCCCCGCCGCGGCATCGCCTTTCGACGCCGGGCAACACGGCCGCCCCGCCGCGGCATCGCTTTTCGACGCCGGGCAACACGGCCGCCCCGCCGCGGCATCGCTCTTTGACGCAGCGCGGCATGACCAACCCGCCCGGACGTCTTCTACGGCGGCGTCATCGGTCCGGGCGCCGGCCAATGCCGCCGGTACCATGCGCTTTAATAGTCTGTTTAACCGGAAATCCCAGTCATCGGCAATGCCGTCGGGTCGGGATACGCTCCTTTCACTTCTTTTAGAGAATATTGCGTTATGCCGTTAGTCTGTGTCTGTTCGCCGAAGGGCGGCGTGGGTAAAACAACCGTCAGCGCCAATCTTGCCTACGCCCTGGCCCGCAGCGGCAGCAAGGTGCTGGTTATCGATTTCGATGTGCAAAACGCGCTGCGGCTGCATTTCGGCGTACCGATTTCCGATACCCGCGGCTACGTGGCACAGGCCACCACCGCCGTGGACTGGAGTCAGTTTATCCTGAAAGCCGACGCCAATCTGTTTGTCCTGCCCTATGGCGAGGTGGAGGAAGAACAGCGTCTGGCGTTTGAAAACGCCATCAGCCGCGATCCGCATTTCCTGCTGCGCGGATTAAACACGGTATTAAATTACCCCGGCCTGGTGGTCATCGCCGATTTTCCTCCCGGCCCGGTGGCGGCGTTAAAAGCCGTGCAACCCTTCGCGGATATGCACATTGTGGTCATGCTGGCGGATACCGCCTCGCTTTCCTTATTACCGCAAATGGAAAACCACAAATTCCTCGGCGCGCCGATGAATAACCGCCTTGGGGAGTATTATGTGGTTAATCAAAGCGATATGCGCCGCAACTTAAGCCGCGACGTATCGCAGTTTTTTGAACAGCGTCTGGGCGACCGGTTATTAGGCACCATACACCGCGATGAGTGCGTACCCGAAGCCAACGCGTCGCAGCGTTCAATCATTGAATTCAGCCCGGTGTCCGCCGCCGCGTTCGATATAGAACTCATCAGCAAAAAAGTCGCCGCCATTGTCGGCGTGAAAGTGGGCGATGGCGAGTTTTATGCCATGCCTAATCACGGCATCAAATAATAAGCACAGGAACAGGCATGAATAAGTTTCTATTTTCTATACTGCTTTTACTGTTACTGCCTGTTGCCGTGCTTATCATCATCACGCCGATGGACAGCGACAAACAATACATCTTCGGCCTGTTCAGTATCGGACTGATGTTGCTGCTGGGCGTAAGTAAAAGCCATTTAATCAGCGTCATCATGATAGTGATGTCTTTTTTGATGTCCACCCGCTATATCTATTGGCGCGCCACCGAAACGCTGCACTTTAATTCGGTGATTGAAGCGGTATTGGGGATCGGCCTGTTTATTGCCGAAATGTATGCCTGGGTTATCCTGGTGCTGGGTTACCTGCAAACCACCTGGCCGTTAAAGCGCAAAATTGAACCTATGCCGGACGACCCGGCCACCTGGCCGACGGTGGATGTCTACGTCCCGTCCTATAACGAGAGCCTGGACGTGGTGCGTGATACCGTCCTTGCGGCGCAGTGTATCGACTACCCGCGCGACAAGATGAAAATCTATATTCTGGACGACGGTAAACGCAATGAATTCGCGGTGTTTGCCGCCGATGCCGGGGTGGGTTATATCACCCGTAACGATAATAAGCATGCCAAGGCCGGCAACCTTAACCATGCGATGACCGTGACCAAAGGCGAGTTTATCTGCGTATTCGACTGCGATCATGTCGCCACCCGTGGCTTCCTGCAGGCCACCGTGGGCAGCTTTTTGATTGACGATCGCCTGGCGCTGATCCAAACGCCCCACCACTTCTATTCTCCCGATCCGTTCGAGCGCAACCTGTCGGCGGCGCGCGATATCCCCAATGAAGGCGCGCTGTTCTACGGGCCGGTGCAGCAGGGCAACGATAACTGGAACGCCACCTTTTTTTGCGGGTCCTGTGCGGTGATCCGGCGCAGCGCGCTGGAAGAAATCGGCGGATTCGCGGTGGAAACCGTCACCGAGGACGCCCATACAGCGCTGAAGCTGCAGCGGCTGGGCTGGAACTCCGCCTTTTTGTCCATTCCGCTGGCGGCGGGTCTTGCCACCGAGCGCCTGGGGCTGCATGTTATCCAGCGTACCCGCTGGGCGCGGGGCATGACCCAGATTTTTCGTCTGGACAATCCGCTATTCGGCCGCGGCCTCAAGTGGCAACAGCGTTTGTGTTATCTCAACGCCATGCTGCATTTCCAATACGGCCTGCCGCGCGTGGCGTTCCTGACCGCGCCGCTGGCGTATTTATTGTTTAACCAAAATATTATCGCCTCTTCCGCCAGCGCCATTTTTGCCTATGTTTTGCCGCATTTGTTCCTGGCCATCTATATCAATTCCCGCATGAACGGGCGTTTCCGCTATACCTTCTGGGGTGAAATTTACGAAACGACCATGGCGTTCCATTTGATTATCCCCACCCTGCTGACCCTGATTTCCCCCCGGCACGGTAAGTTTAACGTCACCGATAAAGGCGGGTTACTGGATGTCGGCTTCTTTGATTTCCATATCGTCAAACCGCATCTGATCGTGGCGGTGCTTCTGGGCATGGGTATTGCCGCCGGGGTAGTGCGCGCGATCATGCATGACTATTTTAACGTCGATCCCCGGGTGATTTTGCTCAATATCGTCTGGGCGTCCCTGAGCGTCATCATTTTGCTGGCGGCGATTGCGGTGGCCAAGGAAACGCGCCAGATCCGCAAGACTATCCGTATCGATGTCAGCATCCCGGCCATTATCCACTACGCCAGCGGTATTTCGGTGCGCACCGAAACCCTGGACCTCTCCATGGGCGGGATGAAGCTGGTAACCCCCGACGACCGCTATCAAACCGATCGCATCGAGGAAGTGGAACTGCGGCTGCAGTCCGGCGCGGTCTGTATCCCGGTCAGCCTGATTGGCGCCGACGCCAGCGTTATTCGCCTGATGTTTGAAGCGATGCCGCTGGAAAAACGACGTGAGCTGGTGCGCGTGGTGCTGGCACGCGCGGATGCCTGGATTGTGCCGCCCTATCCGAAAGATCGGCCGCTGCACTCATTTGCCAGCATTGTCCGCTGCGTCTTCGAGCTCTTTTACAACACCTGGAAAGAGCGCGGCCAAAAAAGAAAGAATGCCAAGTCCGCAGGACCTGGCGAAGCGACCTAAGCTCACGCGGAAAAAATTGCATGCCATTTCGTATCAGGAAGATAGCCCATTGTGTATTACTGATCGCCGCCTTGGGCGGCCTCGGCGCCACGGCATGCGTCGGGGCGGCCTTTGCCGCCGATCCGCAGGCCGCGCCGGTTTATCACCTGCCGCCGCTTCCGGCGGCGCAGGATACTGACGGCGCGGGCGCCCAGTCCGCTGACGATACGCGCCAATCCCCGGCCGCCGACCCGGCGGCAACCGGCGCCGGCGCGCCGGCCGATGGCAGCGCGCCACCAACCGCAAGCGCCGTCGGCACACCTGCCGGCGGCCTGCCGATGGATTTTCCCCCGCCGGTAATAAGCGTGGCGCCGCAGGCCGCCGCGCCGGGCCAGGGCGTCGATAGCCAACTGGCGCAGGTGACCCCCCTCAACGATGACACTATCAGTGTTGCCGGCATGGGCCAGCCGAACGGCCTCACGCTGAGCGGCGGCCAGCTCCAGTCCGGCATTGTGTTTACCCTGCCCCGCGATCAGGTGGCGACCACCGCCCGGCTATACCTGGCGCTGAAAGTCTCCCCGGCCCTGGCCGCGCGGGACACCAGCCTGCGCCTGATGCTCAACGGCCAGGAACTGGGCAATGTGGCGCTTAGCCAGGCCAGCGCCACGGATAATGTCTATGAGCTGGATATTCCGGCGGCAATGATCGTCAGTAACAACAACCTTAGCTTTAGCGTGAATGACGACAATACCCTGACGTGCGAGCGGGATCTGTCGGATAAATATTGGGTGACCGTCCTGCCCACCAGCCATTTGCAGTTGAGCAGCCAGATACTGGATATCGGCCGCGACTTAAGCCATTTCCCGCGCCCGTTTTACGATCCGTTGTCGATGAAGGGCTCGTCGGTGGCGTTTATCTTCGGCCAGACGGTCAAATCCGACGCGGTGGCGGCCGCCAGCATGCTGGCGTCCTATTTTGGCCTGCTGTCCAGCTACCGTAATATGGAATTCCCGGTGCACCTGAACGAGCTGCCGGCGCAAAACGGCATCCTGTTCGGCCAGCCCGGCGATAAAATCGCCGATATCACCCTGCCGCAGGTAACCGGCCCCACGCTGCAGATGATCGATAATCCGCTCAATCCGGTGTATAAGCTGTTGCTGGTGGTGGGGCGCAACGGTAATGAAATGCGCCAGGCCGCCTATCGCCTGATTTCGTCGCCGCTGCCGGCCAGGCAGGATGTCATCCAGGTGCAAAACCAGACTATCCCGTTACGCCAGCCCTACGACGCGCCGCGCTGGATTGACACCACCAAGCCGGTCTATCTGAAGGATCTGGCGCAAAACCCGGAATCGCTGACCGCCAACGGCCTGTATCACGACGGCATACGCATCGGCTTTCGCGCCGCCCCGGATCTGTTTATGTGGGATGGCGATTTCATCCCGGTAAAAATTGATTACCGCTTTCCGACCGAAAACTGGATAGACGAAGATTCGTCGCAATTGAGCATTACGCTTAACGGCACCTTCCTGCACAGTTTGCCGGTCAATAAGCACGGGCTGGTGGAAACCGCCTGGCGCAAGCTGGGCGGCGATACCCGCCAGGAAACCTTTACCCTGCAGCTGGCGCCTTATCTGATTTACGGCGATAACCAAATGGAATTTTATTTCGCCCTGAAGCCTAAGGCCGACGCGCCCTGCAGCCTGCTGACCAGCAATAATATCAAAAGCCGCATCGACCCGGACTCAACCATCGACCTGAGCCGGACGCACCATTTTACGCTATTGCCCAACCTGTCCTATTACGTCGGCGCGTCATTTCCCTTTAGCCGGCTGGCGGATTTCTCCCAAACGGTGATGCTGCTGCCCGCCAAACCGGAGGCCGGTGAAATCGCCACGCTGCTGGCGATGGCCGCCCGCGCCGGCAATGCCACCGGCATCGCCCTCAATCATGTGGATGTACGCCTGGGCCTGCAAGACCATGCCGCCGGCGGCATTCCCCTGGCGGATAAGGATATCCTCGCCTTCGCCTCGCTTAAACAGACCGATCTGGTGCGCGATTTGCTGGCCGGTTCGCCGTATGAAATGCGCAACGGCCTGCTGTCGGTCAAGGAAGAAACGCTTACCGCCCGCCTGAAAGGCTATTTTACCGGGCGTTTTTTCCGTCAGGGCGTGGAAGCGGACCGTTATCTGGCCTCCACCGACGCCTGGCGGGGATTCCTGAGTTTCGCCTCGCCCTGGGCCGGCAAACGGGTAGTGGTACTGGCCACGGCCACCGACAGCGATCAGTTGTCGCATATTAACGCTGATTTACAGGTACCGGCCATTAATGCCGGCGTTCGCGGCGATATAGCGGTGATCAATGCGGAAAACGGCGTAAAAAGTTTTACCGTGGGCAGCCAGTTCCCCAGCGGGGAGATGCCCTGGTACATGATGATAATCTGGTACGCCAATCAGCATATTATTTTCCTTTCCTTAAGCGGCCTGGTGTTCGCGGTACTGATAGGAAGTTGTATTTACGTTCTGCTGGCGCGGCATGCGGCTAAACGCCTGGCCAATAGCGCGAACAAATAACCGTATCGATAAGATGCGTTGCCTGACTGGGCCATATGGGTAAAAGAAAATGAAACGGCAAATAAAAAAAGACTTAAAAACGCTGTATGTCGCCGGCCTGGCGGGCCTGTCGCTGTTTTCCGCCCTGGCGCAGGCAGCGGATAATAGCCCGGCCATTAACGCGTTGCTGCAGCAGGCAGCCTATTGGCACGAAAAAGCCCATAACGATTTGGCCCAGGAATCGTTACAGAAAATCCTGGCGGTGGATGAAAATAACGCCGATGCCCTGTATCTGCTCTCGCTCTACGCGTTACGCGACGGACAAAAGGCCGAGGCCCAGAAATGGCGCCAGCGGCTGGTCAAGGCCTCGCCAGGCGACGCGCGCCTGCAGAACCTCGACAGCGCCAGCGTACTGCAAACCATCTCGCCGACCCAATTAGCCAATGCGCGCCAACTGGCGGCGCAGGGCAACACGGCGCGCGCCATCGAAAGCTACCGCACCCTGTTCCAGGGCAACCAGCCGCTGGACAGCCTGGCGGTAGAGTATTACGAAACCCTGGCCGGGGTTCCGGCCTCGCGCCCGGACGCTATCGCCGGCCTGCGCAGCCGCGTCAGCCAGCAGCCGTCCGATACGGCCGCCAGGATGGCGCTGGGCAGGATCCTGACCTATGACGAAAACACCCGTCGCGAAGGCGTCGGGCTGCTGGCGCCGATGGCGGCCAATAACAAGGCGGCGGACAACGCCCTGCGCCAGGCGCTCATCTGGATGGCGCCGCAGCCCGGGGATAAAACCGTCTATGACGATTATATGCAACGCCACCCCAGCGACGGCGCGGTATTACGCCATTTTCAGGAAAGCGTGGGCGGCGCTGAAAAGGGACAGGGCTATTCAGCCCTGAACAGCGGCGATCTTACGGCGGCGCGCAGCCGGTTCGAGGCGGTGCTGACCACCAACCCCAACGACGGCGACGCCTTGGCCGGGCTGGGTTATATCGCTATGCGCGGCGGTGATTTCAGCGCGGCGGAAAACTACCTTAACCAGGCAATGAAGCAAGGCGGTCCGAACAGCGCCCAATGGGCGGCGCTGGCCAAGGACGCGCATTTTTACGGCGAACTGAACAAAGCCAAAGGCGCCGTCTCGTCCGGCGACCTGAACGCGGCGCTGGCGCTCAGCGAGCCGCTGGCGCAGGCGGAAGGCAGCAAAGGCGTCTCGGCGGAGCTGTTCCGCGCCGACGTCTTGCGCCGCAGGGGCGACCTGGCCGGCGCGGAGCAAGCCTATCGCACCGCGCTGTCGAGCGATCCGCAGAATACCGATACCAAGCTGGGACTCTACTATACCCTGCGCCAGGCCAATAAGACCGCCGACGCGCAGCAGGTGCTGGAAACAATACCGGCGGATAAGCGCCCGCAGGTGGCGGCGGGCGGCGTCAACGTCGAGCCGTTGCGCCGCCAGGCCGCGCAGGCAATGCAAGCCAACGATCCGCAGCGGGCATTGAATTTGCTGCAGCAGGCGCTGGAAAAACAACCGTCCAATATCTGGGTGCGCCTGGATATGGCGCGCATCCTGCAAAAGCAGGGAGACAGCGCGCAGGCCCAGGCCTTGATGGCCGCCGCCGGCCAGCGCGGCGCGCCGGCGGACAACCTTTACGCCGCCGCCCTGTTCGCCAGCGAAACTCAGCGCTGGGCCGCCGCGGCGCAGCTGCTGGCCTATATTCCCGACAGCCGGCGCAACCGCGCCATGCGCGATCTGGCCGTGCGGGTAAACTTTAACCAGCAGATGGCGGGCGCCGAACGTTATATCCAGGAGGGCAACCGCACGGCGGCGTTAAACACCTTGCGCTCCCTGGCGCAAACGCCACCCGCCGCGCCGGCAGATGTGGGCAAACTGGCGCAGGATCTGATGACCCTGGGCGACAGCGCCGCCGCGGTGGCGCTGGTACGTAATAATATGCGCGCCGGCGTTAACGGCAATGCCGGTGATTATGCGGCCCAGGTCGGCGTGCTCAACCAGGCCGGCCTGACCGCGGAGGCGGAGGCCTGGATGAATAATCCGCGCATCGTGGCCAGCAGCACGCCGGCCGAACTGAGCCGCATTCGCCAGGGCTCGGTGATTAACCAGGCGGATGAACTGCGCGAACGCGGACAATACGCGGCGGCCTACGATAAGCTCATCGTGGCGATGCAAAGCGATCCGCAAAACGTCGATCTGATGCTGGCCATGGCGCGTCTTTACCAGTCCGGCAAAATGAACGAACAGGCGGCGCGGGTCTATGATTATGTGCTGGTGCGCGAACCGCAAAACGAAGGCGCCCGCGAAGGCGCCGCCAACGCGGCCCTGGCCCAGGGCGATATCGCCCGCGCCAAACGACTGGTGGCCGGCATGCAGGGACCGCGTTCGGTAGATCGCATGGTGCTCGAGGCGCGCATTGCGGAAGCGGCGGGGGATCATGAGCAGGCCATCGCCCTGCTGCGCTCCGCCAAAGGCCGGGTCATCGGCCTGAATACCGCCGGCCCCGGCGGCGCGCCGGTTGTCGGTGGGCTGGAAACCGCCGACAATCCCTTCGTTAATAAAACCGTGGCCGCGGCCGCGCCGCGCACCGCTTCCGCCTACGGCGCCGTACTGCCGTGGCAGCGTTCCGATAGCCCGGCGCCGCTGCCGCTGACCGGCTTGACGCTGGCAACCGCCAGCGCCGAAACGCCCGAAGACCGTACGCTTAAACAAATCAATCAGCTGCTTGATCAGGAACAGCAAAAAACCGCCACCTGGGTGGAAGGCGATGTGGGAATCCGCAGCCGCGACGGCGAAAGCGGCCTGAGCGGCCTGACGGAAATCAAGGCGCCGCTGGTGCTCTCCGGCGTGCCGTTCGACAGCTCGCGGCTAAAACTATCGGTCACGCCGGTTTCGTTAAATTCCGGCTCCACCAGCGGCACGGTCAGCAACCGTTTCGGCACCGGCGCGCTGCAGCAGGGACGCATGGTGGAAAACGCCACCAATAACGCCACCGCCGCCGCCGGCGCCACCACGTCGACCACCACCACGTCCACCACCACCAACTCCGACGGCACCCAGAGCAGCACCACCACCACCACGTCCTCGACCGCGGATGCCGCCTCCACCGTCAATCCCGGCGATTACGCCGCCGATTCCTCCGGTTCGCAGCAGGCCTCCGGCGTGGAGGTCAACCTGGCGCTCAGCGGCGACAGCTACAAGGCCGATGTCGGCACCACGCCACTGGGCGAGGATCTGAGCTCACTGGTGGGCGGTCTTCAATGGTCCCCCAGCCTGACCACCTTCAGTAAGCTTATCTTTACCGCCGAACGACGCGCGGTCACCGACAGCCTGCTTTCCTACGTGGGCACGAGGGATAAGATTAGCGGTAAAAAATGGGGGCAGGTCACCAAAAACGGCGGCGGCGTCCAATACTCCTACGACGACGGCGACGCGGGCCTGTATGCCGGCGTCGGTGGTTACAGTTACCAGGGCGACAATATTCCCGGCAATACCGGCATCACCTCATCGGCGGGATTTTATGTCCGCCCGCTACGCGAGGACCATAGCGAGGTGAAGACCGGTATTAACATTACCTTTATGGATTATGATAAAAACCTCAGCTATTACAGCTACGGCCAGGGAGGCTATTTCAGTCCGCAAAACTATATCAGCGTCTCGCTGCCGGTGGATTACACCCAAAAGTATGACGACTGGGACCTGACGCTGGGCGGCTCGGTGGGCTATCAGTCCTATTCACAGGATAAAAGCGCCTACTATCCGAATAATCCGGCGCTGCAAACCGCCCTGGAATCACTGGTGGCCGGCGGATACGTCGATTCGGCCTATTACGACGCCCGTAATGAAAACGGCGTCAGCTATAATGTGCACGCCAACGGCAGCTATAAAATCAATCCCAATATGTCCGTGGGCGGGCAGGTGGGCTACGACACCTTTGGCGACTACTCCGAGAGCACCGCGCTGGTGTACTTTAAATATTTATTGGGTGGTAAATAAGTATGCAGGATATATCTGACGCAACGTCCGAGCTGGTTTACTTCCGCCGGCGGCAATATCAGCCCGGCTGGCAGGATCTGCTCGATATCATGATCTCCGGCATCGCCGCCAATGCCGGCGACGAAGATCGCCGCCAGTTCCTTAACCTGATGGGTAGCCAACTGGCCGGGCGCTTTCCTTTACCCCATGCCGAAACGGTCGGGGATCTGGAAGATGGCTTTAACCGGCTCTGGTCGGAATTCAATTGGGGCTTTGTGCGGCTGCAGCCGGGTGAAACCCATCTCACGTTGATACATCATGCCGTTCCTCCCGCGGCTACGGGCGCTGAGCCGGAGGAGTGGACCGCCGGGCTGGCGGCGATCCTGGAAGGCGCCTATGCTGAATGGATATTAGCCCAGGGCGGACAGCCTCATGTCGCGCTGCGTTGGCAGCAGGACAGCGCGGAAGGCATAATGACTTTTAGTTATCAAAACACTATTTAAGGGATTGAAGCGTTATGAAATTTGCCCGCCATTTGCCGCTGCTGCTCGCTATGTTTTTCGCCCTGCTGACGGGCGCGGCGCAGGCCGACAGCGCCGGCTGGCAACATTATAAAAGCCGCTATATGCTGCCGGAAGGCCGCATTATCGATACCGGCAACCACAATGTCAGCCATACCGAGGGGCAGGGCTACGCCATGCTGCTGGCGGTAAACTATAACGACCGCGCCGCCTTCGATACCCTGTTGAATTGGACCAACCAGCATCTGTACCGTAAAGACATCGGCCTGTACTCCTGGCGCTACGATCCCGCCGCTACCCCGCCGGTGGCCGACATCAACAATGCCTCCGACGGCGACACCCTGATCGCCTGGGCGCTGCTCCAGGCCGGGGACAAGTGGAAACTGCCGAACTATACCGCGGCGTCGAACGCGCTGCAGGCGGCGATAATCAAACACAATGTGATTAAGTTCGCCGGCTTCAACCTGCTGTTGCCGGGGGCGTCGGGCTTTAACCAGACCAGCTCGGTGACGCTCAATCCGTCATACTTTATCTTCCCCGCCTGGCAGGCGTTTTACCAGGCCGGCCATTTGAAGATCTGGAACGATTTAACCGCCGATTCCCTTAAAATCCTGGGGCTGATGCGCTTTGGCGACCCCCGGCTGCCCACCGATTGGGTCACCCTGCGGGCGGATGGCGCCTTGACGCCTTCCGATCGCTGGCCGTCGCGCTTTAGCTTTGACGCGGTGCGCATACCGCTGTATATCAACTGGGCGCAGCGCAACAGCCTGGCGCTTGGGCCGTACGTCGCCTACTGGCGCCAGTTCGACCGGCTGGCCACTCCCGCCTGGGTCGATGTGCTGACCGGCGCCAAGGCCGATTTCATGCTATCGCCGGGCATGCTGGCCATTCGTGACGCCATCATGGGCAACGGCGCGCAGGTCAATGACAATATCCAGCCGCAGGAAGACTACTATTCCGCCAGCCTGCGGATGCTGACGTACTGGTCGCTGAAATAATTACCCGAACTACAAGTGCAGTCGCGTGCGGCCCTCGACAGGGCCACATGCATAAAAAATGTTACCCTTTATCATCGAATTTATTCCTCTTAACATCATCATTGGTCCCCTTGAATACAGTTAACGGATTATAAGAGATTCCCCAGTCGTAATAGTCCGTTTTTTCAATCTTTTTAATTTTGTGTACGATGTAAATGCCAACGGGTAAAAGTATAATTGACATAACCACTTTATAGCACCACGTAGTAGATATGATATTAACTAATTCATAAAATGAATATTTAGATGATAAACTGATTGGATAATCGGTAATCAGCAATACCGCCTGGGCCATCATGGCGGATAAGGTATAGCGGATGATGAAAAAGCGGCCGTTGAAATACACTTTAAGCTTGGATATTAAAAAGCTATTGCAAAAATAAGATGCCGGCATCGAGACCCAGGTCGCAACGGTTACCCGCCAAAAGTCATTGTAGAGGCCATAATAGTGCTGGGAATAGGCATTCGAATCAACTTGAATAACTGCACATATATTTATTAAAAAAACATATATTGTTTGGCATAAAACCACAATCCAAACCGTACGCCCCCCTAATTTATAACCATAAACTTCCGTGGAAATAGTTGATAATAAATAAAATAATGAAAATATAATGCCGCTAGCGGTAATTCTAAAGTCGCCTAAATTAAATACCTTAAACATCAATGTGTCGCACATCACCATGATGGTAACAGTTAATCCGACAAATAATCCGTATAGCTTGTAATCTGTATTCATAAAATCCCTTTTAAAAATTATCGTCTGTTAACGTGTACATACTTGTATTGGAAAAGATCTTCATCTTTAAGGCCTTTAGACTTTTTAGTAGTGCTTTAATAGTTTTAACATTTAGAGCGAACAGGTCATAATCTTAATTTCAAAATTTCAATAAGTCATGCTTTTTTATTACTTCGTTTAATTGAATAATTTACTTTTTATACAAATTGAAAAATATAGCATATTTATTATTAGAAATTATTTCTTCCTGGTTAATTATTAAAGTGTACCTATAATGTCAGAAATATTTTAAAATATCACTATTAACGAATAGCTTAAAGTTATAAAAGATGAAAAGTACTATTTTTTTAAAATTTAACATCAATATTAATCTGGAAATTAGAGTAAAAATTCAGTTTCTCCTCTCAGTATATTGCCGAAGTACCGGAGGAGAATATCTGCTATAATAATTATATTCGATATACTTATTTTTTTATCTTTTCGTCTAATTCTTGTACACATTCAAACATAATTTCTTTAATTATCTCTGAATCATGAATAGCCACGAATTGCTCCATTGTCCCATAAAAATCCAAGAATGAAATCCTGATTGTTCTGGATACCCATACTGCAAAAAAAATCTGAGAGCAATTATCTAACCTTTGCGATAAAAGCATGGCACTTTTAGGCTTATGATTGTGTTCTGCTTCAAAAGCTAAGGCCGCAGTATCTACACTACGCCAAGCAAAATGATTTTGCAGATTTTCTAAATCAACAAGTAGAGGGCCCCCTATCAATAAATCATCTCTTAATTCAGTAATCAAGGTTCCTTTTATATTTAAATACCCATTTACACGTAGGTTTGTGGGCAGTTTATCGATAGGCGTATTTTCAAGATCTAATGAATCATTACAATGAAAATCATCAGGTAGGGCTTCAATATTAGTGTTTTCCATGAAGATAGATTGTCCAACCTCTATGTCTATTGGTAATATCCGAACCTTCGTATCTTTAGCGTCAAGATTATCATAAACCTTGAGTTTATTGGGTAGCTTATTAATAGCACAACCTTTTAAAATCAATGATCCCATGACAATTAAATATTCAGGTAGATGAGTCACACCACTATCGCTAAGGTCAAGGGTATCGTTGATTATGATTAATCCGCCCGGTGTACGGGAAAACTCAACTTTTTTTGAGAGAAGATAATCGAAAAAATTAATTTTATGTCTCCTTCGTTATATGGTGATTGTGTCAATGTAAACTAGCATGTGATTTTCAAGGGAAAAATATACTTTGATAGACAATCATTTTGAATAAAATATATTTAAATATCTATATAACTCAGCTTAATATTAATTATTCTAACCACTAGGAAAATAAACAATAGAGCAATATCTAACGGACATAAATTACTCGTTTTTAGTTCTGAGTGACAATATACTGTATTTTTTTCAATATATCATCACAGAGACAATATAATGCATAAAATTGACTTAAAAAATCAAAATGGTGAGCATGAAGCACTTCTTACTATTGGGAAAAATTTGGTTTATTTGATGTCAACAAGAAATGTTGACAGTACAGAATTAAGCACCTTAACCGGTCTTGGCACAGCAACTATCAATAGTATGCGGCGAGGTATCGGAAATCCTACGCTCGCAACGATTGTCGCGTTGGCTCAATTTTTTGAAGTTAGCCTAAGCGAGTTCACAGACATTAATATAGAAAGGCAGGCAATAAGTCATAAAAAAATTAAAACACTGCCATTAATAAAACTTAATGAATTAAATATATTTTTGGATAACGTGTTGGATACATATGATACTTATACTACAGAATTATGTGTATTTGGAAATAATGATTGTTTTGCTATTAATATAAATAATGATTCTCTATACCCACAATTCTCTAGCGGAACAATTTGCATAGTAAAAAAAGATAACACACCCCATGACGGAGATATTGTTTTAGTAAAAATAAACAATTGCACTCCTTGTTTTAGACGTGTATTTATTGAAGATACAGGTTATTTGTTCACTGCGGTATCGATAGATCAGGATTTAGTCCCTTCGGCATATAAATCTTATTCTATAGTTGGTATTATAATCAAAACCATTAAATATTTTTCTTGATATTAAATATTCTGAGGTGATTAATGCATTGGCGTTTAGTTATAAAATGGGTTAAGGCAGTTTTTACCCCTCAGTATCAATTAACTTTAAGTGAAGTAATAAAATCCAGGATCCCCTATAAATCCAAATACATGTTTAAAGAATTTGGTAGTCATGAATATATTAGTTTAACATTCGAGGATATAAAAAAAAGTGAAAACTTACTACATATCATTAACCCTAACAACCTAATTGAAATAAGCCTAATTGAATCTAAAATACAAAAAGATTACGAAGCTTATTACATAACTGAAATGACAATTGGCAATAACTATAAGCTGAAAGCACTGGATCAGGAAGTTTGTTTTTCAGGCGAGTACATACATAAAAATATTGATGTTTTTCAGAACTTTCACTCGAAAGATCTTTGTGAAATTATGTATGCGACCGGTTTTAATAAAGGCCGAAGGGTTTCTCTTGCTCTAAAAGATGTCAGCGATAGTAGAAAGCTTAAACCAGCTAAAACGAACACAGATAATATTTACAACTTTAAGCCTATGGAGTAAGTAGGCAGCATCAACATCTAAACTGTGGGACAGAAGTCATGGTCCCACCTCCACCGGATGATATTTACCAATGTTCATACCCTGTATGTCTGCTTTGCTGCCAAATATCTATGTCTTTAACCGGTGTTTCGTCTAGATCTCGTTTCGTAGTAAGTTCTGCAGGAATACATCGGCTCGACGCCGATTTTAAAAACAGCTTATCCCCAGCGAATTATCGCATCAAGATCCTCACGACTAGCAAGATACGATTGATTGGGCATCGACGCAGGAAGAAATACTGTGGCAAAATTGTTCTCCTTTTTTGAGAGATAATTCATTATATTCGCCTTAAAAACGGATGTGGCAGACACATAGATAATACCTTCAAATCAAGCCATAATGATCATCATCAGTAAAATTTCCTACATCCTGAAAACATTTTAAAAACTTGGGCCCGCGCTTTATTGTTTTCTTGATTCTGCTGCCTTTTTTTTGCCTTCGCGGTGGCGGCAAACTCGCCCTCAAACATGTTTGAAAAATTGTTATCTATCTCTTGCCTCTTCTGTCACAGCTTTGATCAGATTAATAGTGATACAATTTTTAGCATTTGCTAGTTTAATGGCTGGGCTTTCGTATTTAAGAAGGTCGGTTTCATCGTTTCACTGTGCGCACGTTTATGTGCATAACGAAAACGCATATATCTGAGAATAAACAATAACAAAAATCTATTATGGACTGTTGGCGTAACCGGTCATCAGGTTAGGATGACACTGAGGTAATAAGGGTACGAAGGCATAATTGCACATACGTTTGAAGCGGTCATGATAGGCAGGAAAAATCCCATCATGCCCGCAGGCACGGTCTTGTTATCAAACTCAGCGAATGCCCTGCGCCTCGTCCTGATCGACGGCAAAGCAGGCCACCAGTTGGTCGCCGTAGCGCTTAAGCTGCGGCTGCAGTTCGGTACAGGTACCGAAACGGCGGCGGCAGCGGGCGCTGAAGGCGCATCCCGGGGGCGGGTTCAGCGGGCTTGGCAGCTCGCCGGTCAGCTTGATGCGTTCGCGGCGCAGATCCGGGTTCAGCCTGGGTGTGGCCGACAGCAGCGCCTGGGTATAGGGATGGCGCGGATTACTGAAAATCGCCTCTTTGCTGCCCTTCTCCACGCAGCGGCCCAGGTACATCACCATCACTTCGTCGGCAATGTGTTCCACCACCGACAGGTCATGGGAAATAAACACATACGACAGCCCCATATCCTGCTGCAGGTCCATCATCAGGTTCAGTACCTGGGCGCGCACCGATACGTCCAGGGCCGATACCGGCTCATCGGCGATGACCACGTCGGGGTCGAGCATCAGCCCGCGGGCAATGGCGATACGCTGGCGCTGGCCGCCGGAAAACATATGCGGATAACGATCATAGTATTCGGTACGCAGTCCCACCTTCGCCATCATCGCCAGCGCTTTCTCACGCCGTTCGGCGCGGTTGAGCGAGGTATTGATTTGCAGCGGCTCCTCGAGGATTTGCCCCACCTTCTTGCGCGGGTTCAGCGAGCCGTAGGGGTTCTGGAACACGATCTGGATCTTCTGGCGCCGCAGGTGCGCGGCGGTCACATCAGGTTTCAGCAGATCCTGGCCCAGGTAATGCAACTGCCCGCCCGTTGGCGTTTCAATCATGGTCAGCAGACGGCCGAGGGTGGACTTGCCGCAGCCGGATTCGCCGACCACCGCCAGCGTCTTGCCGCGCTCCAGGGTAAAGGATACCCCGTCCAGGGCCTTGACCATGACCTCCTTGCCGAACAACCCTTTTTTCACCGGGTAGTATTTCTTTAAATCCACCGCGTGCAGCAAGGCGGTTGCCTGCGGATCGTAAATAGTCTCGCTCATCGGGTGGGTCTCCCCGCATCATCCAGCGGATAGTGACATTTAGACTGACGATCCGGCAAATCCCGCAGCTCCGGCTCTACCTGGCGGCAATAATCGGTGGCATAGGGACAGCGCGGGTTCAGCAGGCAGCCGGTGGGGCGATCGTATTTGCCTGGCACCATGCCCGGCAGCGAGGCCAGCCTGGCCTTGTCGGTGGCAAATTCCGGCAGGGAGCGCAGCAGCGCCTGGGTATAGGGGTGGCGCGGCGCGCGGAAGATTTCCGTCGCCTTGCCGGTTTCCACCACCTGGCCGGCGTACATGACGATAATATGATGCGCGGCTTCCGCCACCAGCGCCAGGTCATGGGTAATCAGCACCAGCGCCATATTTTCCCGCTGCTGCAAATCCAGCAGCAGCTCGATGATCTGCGCCTGGATGGTCACATCCAGCGCGGTGGTGGGCTCATCGGCAATCAGCAGCTTGGGACGGCAGGCAATCGCCATGGCGATCATCACGCGCTGGCTCATGCCGCCGGACAGCTGGTGCGGATAGACATCCAGCCTGGATGCCGGCGCGGGAATGCCCACCAGGGTCAGCAGATCGATGGCGCGCTGGCGCCGGGTCCTGCGGTTGCCGCCCTGGTGCACCTTGATGGCTTCCATAATCTGGTAGCCTACGGTGTAGCAAGGGTTAAGGCTGGTCATCGGGTCCTGGAAAATCATGGCGATGTCGGCGCCAATCAGCTGACGGCGCTCGCTGTTGGAGATTTTCTGCAAATCCCGGCCGTTGAATACCAGGTTTTCCGCCATGACGCGGCCGGGAAAATCAATCAGGCCCATAATGGCCAGCGAGCTGACGGACTTGCCGGAGCCGGACTCACCGACGATGCCCACGACCTGGCCCTGTTCCACCTGGTAGCTGATGCGGTCGACGGCACGAAACGGTGTTCCTTCATCACCGAAATGTACCGATAATTTATCTATGGTTAATAACGCCATTGCTTCCTCGTTACTGCTTGAGTTTGGGGTCGAGCGCGTCACGCAGTCCGTCCCCCATCAAATTAAAGGCTAACACGGTGAGCAGGATAATGACCCCCGGGAAGGTCACCACCCACCAGGCACTCTGCGCAAACTGCAGCACATCGGAGAGCATGGTGCCCCACTCCGGTGTCGGCGGCTGCGCGCCCATGCCCAGGAAGCCCAACGCGGCCATGTCAAGGATGGCATTGGAGAAGCCCAGCGACGCCTGCACGATCAAGGGTGCCAGGCAGTTGGGAAGGATGTTGATAAACATCTGGCGCAGGGGTCCGGCGCCGGCCACGCCCGAGGCGGTCACATAGTCGCGGTTCACCTCGCCCAGCACCGCCGCGCGCGTCAGGCGCACGTAATGCGGCAGGGCGACGAACGTCAGCGCCAGCGAGGCGTTGACGATGGAGGGGCCGAAGATGGCCACCAGCACCAGCGCCAGCAGCAGGCTGGGCAGCGCCAGCATGATATCCACCACGCGCATGATGACCACGTCCACCAATCCGCCGATATAACCGGATAACAGCCCGAATATCACGCCGAATATCAGCGACAGGACCACCACCAGGCAACCGACCAGTAGCGAAAGGCGCGCGCCGTACATCAGGCGGGTCATGATATCGCGCCCGACGTCATCGGTGCCCAGGATAAACTGCCAGCTACCGCCCTCCATCCATACCGGCGGGCGCAGCAAGGCCTCGCGGAATTGCTCCGCCGGGCCATGGGGCGCGATGACCCCGGCGCCGATGGCGACGACGAACATCAGGACGATATAGCCCAGGCCGATGACCGCGCCCTTGTTGCGTTTAAAATAGTGCCAGAACTCCTGGAGCGGGGTCATGGGCTTCGGTGCGCCGGTTATTACCGGCTCAGAGATTTCAGTCATTTTCCATTCCCCTATTTCTTGTGGCGAATACGCGGGTTAACCACGCCATACAGCACGTCCACCAGCAGGTTCACCACAATAATCAGGATCGCCACCAATAACACCCCGCCCTGTACCACCGGATAATCACGGCGCTGCAAGGCCTCGACCAGCCAGCGGCCCAGGCCCGGCCAGGAGAAAATCGTTTCCGTCAGGATAGCGCCCGCCAACAGGGTGCCGACCTGCAGCCCGATAACCGTCACCACCGGCAACAGGGCGTTGCGCAGGGCATGGACAATAATGACGCGCATGCGGCTCAGGCCTTTGGCGCGGGCGGTGCGGATATAATCCTCGCTCAGCACTTCCAGCATCGCCGAACGGGTCATGCGCACAATCACCGCCAGCGGGATAGTGCCAAGCACGATGGCCGGCAGCACCATATGCATCACGGCGTCTTTAAAATCCCCCGGCTGGCCCCAAATCAGGGTATCGATCAGCATAAAGCCGGTAAGCGGCATGCTGTCGTCCAGGAAGACCGTGTCGCCCACCCTCCCGGACACCGGGGTGAGGTTAAAGTGCACCGACACCAGCATGATGAGCATCATGCCCCACCAGAAAATAGGCATCGAATAGCCGGCCAGCGAAATACTGACGGCGGTATGATCAAACAGCGAACCACGTTTGACCGCCGCCAGCACCCCGGCCGGGATACCGACCAGCACGGCAAAAATCATTGCGCAAACACCCAGTTCCAGGGTTGCCTGGAAACGCGGCACGAATTCCTGCCAAACGGGGATGCGGCTTTTAAGCGAAATGCCCAGGTCACCGTGCATAATGCCGACGACATAATGAACATATTGCTGAAATAAGGGTTTATCCAGGCCCAGCGCCGCCATCATCTCTGCGTGGCGCTCGGGGGACATTCCGCGTTCACCCGCCATGATCAGCACCGGATCGCCGGGAATCAAATGGACAAACGCAAACGTCAGCAAGGTAATACCAATAAACGTCGGGATTACGAGTCCCAAACGTCGGAGTATGAACTGCAACATATTCCGAACTCTCTGTTTCTGTAGATAGTTTACCCGGGCGCATTACGCGCCCGGGTTATCAAAGCTCACATCTTCAGGATTCCCCCCTGGCCTCGCTGGCGCGATTCCTTCCCCGGTGCGGCACCGGGGAACACTCCCGCTTCCCCGCATGGGTGGGGGAAGCTCCCTTTAGGGATATGGGGGGTTAATTGACCTTTAGTCTAAAGATACGTTCTCGAAATGATGTTTACCCAGTGGATCGACCACATACCCTTTCACTTCCTTACGCACAGGCTCGTATACCGTGGAATGGGCAACGATAAGCGCGGGCGCCTGATCGTGCATGACCACCTGGGCCTGTTTGTACAGATCCACGCGTTTCGCATGATCGGACGTGCTGCGCGCCGGCTGGATCAGGTCTTCAAACGGCTTGTAGCACCACCTTGAGTAGTTGGAGCCGTCTTTTGCCGCATCGCAGCTGAACAGGGTGGCGAAGAAGTTATCCGGATCCCCATTGTCCCCGGTCCAGCCCATCATAACAGACTGATGCTCGCCGGCCTTGGCGCGTTTGAGGTATTCGCCCCATTCGTAGCTGACGATCTTGGCCTTAACGCCGATTTTAGCCCAGTCGGACTGAATCATTTCCGCCATGCGCCTGGCGTTCGGGTTGTAGGGACGCTGTACCGGCATAGCCCACAAATCGATGGAGAAACCCTCCGGCAAGCCCGCTTCCTTCAGCAGTTCTTTCGCTTTGGCCGGATCGTAAGCGTAATCCTGCACCGCGTCGTTATAGCTCCACATGGTCGGCGGAATCAGGTTTTTCGCCGGCTGGCCCGCGCCCTGGTATACCGCGTCGATGATGGCGGATTTGTTTACCGCGGTGATCAGCGCCTGGCGAACCTTCAGGTTATCCAGCGGTTTTTTCTCGACGTTAAACGCCAGGTAGCCCACGTTCAGGCCCGGCTGTTCCATCAGGTTGATGGTTTTGTCTTCTTTCATGCGCGCGATGTCGGCCGGATTAGGATACGGCATGATCTGGCATTCGTTTTTCTGCAGCTTGGCATAACGTACGGACGCGTCCGGCGTAATGGAGAACACCAGGCGGTCGATTTTCGGCTTGGTGCCCCAATAGTTTTCAAACGCTTTGTACAGGATGCGGGAATCTTTCTGGTACTGCAGCAGTTGGAAGGGGCCGGTACCGATCGGGTTAAGATCGATTTTTTCCGGCGTGCCCGCTTTTTGCATCAGATCGGCATACTGGGCGGACATGATGGAGGCGAAGTCCATGGCCAGGTCGGCCAGGAATGGCGATTCCTCGCGGGTCAGGTTGAAGCGCACGGTGTAGTCGTCGACTTTTTCCACGCTGGCGATCAAATCGCCCATGCCCATGCCGTCAAAGTACTCGTAATTGCCGCCGGAGACTTTATGGTAAGGATGATTGGCGTCTTTCTGCCGCATAAAGGAGAAGATCACGTCGTCTGCGTTGAAATCGCGGGTCGGTTTGAAATCCTTGCTTTCCTGCCACTTCACGCCTTTACGCAGATGGAAAGTATAGGTTTTGCCGTCGGCGCTGACTTCCCACTTTTCGGCCAGGCTCGGAATCACTTCCGTGGTGCCCAGCTTGAAATCGACCAGACGATTGTAGATCGGCACGGAACTGGCATCAAAACTGGTGCCGGACGTGAATAACTGCGGGTTGAACCCTTCAGGCGAGCCCTCTGAACAATATACCAGAGTCTTTGCCTGAACGCTGGCCGCCACGGCTAATGCCGCCAGGCTAATGCCGACCTTCAGTATCCCTGATTTGGTCAAGGAAATTGTCATCATTCTGCTCCATTGTGTGATGTGATGTTGTGTGTTGTACGGCCAGACGCTGTTTTATTTAATGCTGCGGTCTGTGCAGTGCGCCTTGCGGCATCAGAACCAAAGAAGGGAATATATGCCGGGATGCCCATGAGGCAGCACCCCCCGACGCGTTGAATGCGTGGGACCATTCAAACAATCCATTGCCCCTCCTGAATTCCGAGGCTCCCAATTTGGCAACTGTTTGCCAATACGTCAATATAACCCGTAGGGATTTACACATTTTGTGAGACGCAGCAAACGAAAACAATCCACAGGTGTTTGGCCAAAAATGAAGCACGATCGCCAGTCAATATAGCTAAACTGTGAAGTAATTCACTTTATGACAATGAGTAAGCAGTCATACATACTATTTAAAAACTAAAAAAAAATTTGATCGTGTGGCGAATATATGAACTGTTATTTCAGAATTTCCGGATGAAAGCAGGTAAAAATGCTGACATTGGTTCGCCTTGATGACCATATCGACAACCTTTCCGTCCAGTCTGCCATACTATCTGCGCGCTATCCATCAGCCATAAACAAAGGTTATGACCGACCATAAGAAAACCTTGTTTATTGATGCCGGAAATAAGGATAACTTTGTAATATACTGATAATTATGCTTATTTTTAACGCTAATCGCTCTCTGCAGTATTGACTCCGCAGGACGTTTTATCGGGGGGCGTAATAAAATGAGGCGCAATGCAACAAACCGCTTTTTCGGCTATACATCGCGATAAGATCAAATAACGGTGTCATATTTTCCCTGATAAAAACAAAATAAATAAATTAACTATTTGCTGCCATAAAATAAATAAGTTATTAACCTTAGAGAGAATATGCGCTTGCCGGGAAATCGGTACCATGACGGCGCAGTTAAAATTTCTTTACCTCAATGTGCAGTTTTTTCAAGGCATAATAAAGCTGCCGGGGGGTGATATGGAGCAAACGGGCGGCTTTGGCCTTGACCCCGCCGCTTTTTTCCAGGGCGGCGACCAGGCGATAGCGCAGCTCCTCATCGGCGTCGTCAGGGGCGCCGGCCGTCGCGGTCATGGCGCTCATCATTATTTCCGCCGGCCATAGCGGCGTAGCCGGGCCATACCCCGCCTCGTGGCCCGCCTCCTGCGGCACCGTCTCCTGCTGCCGGCTGATTTCCTGGTTCAAACGCTGGCGCAGGCAGCGCCCGGACAGGCAGGGCAATTGCTGGATAACGCCATCCCGGGCCTGGATGGCGGCATGCTCAAGGCAATTCTCGATATCGCGCACATTCCCCGGCCAATGGCACAGATAGAGTGGCGCCTGGGCCGCCTCGGTCAGCGTGAGCGTCCTGTGATTATCGCGGTTATAACGTTCGAAAAAATAGTTAACCAGGCCGGGAATGTCTTCTTTACGCTCGCGCAGGGCCGGCAGGGCAATGGTGGCGATATGGATGCGATAATAGAGTTCGGCTAAAAAGGTCCCCTGCGCCATCCTCTGCTCCAGGTTTTTCTCGGTGGCGCAAATTATGCGCACATCGCAGGCCAGGGTGCGGGAGCCGCCGAGCGGCTTATAACGCTGTTCTTGTAAAATGCGCAGCAGCCGCTTTTGCAATAACAGGGAAAAATGGCCGATTTCGCTGATAAACAGCGTTCCGCCCGCCGCCAGGGCAATATCGCCGGGATAGCCGGCGATATTGCCGGAAAAGCCCGCTTCACAACCGAACAATTCGCGCATGATATCGTCGCTGGCAAGGTAATCGCAGCACACTTTAATAAACGGACCGGCGCGATGTTGCGACTGGAGGTGAATCGCCCGGGCGATAACATCCTTACCGGTTCCCGGCTCGCCGCGCAATAATACCGCTGAGCGGGTGGGCGCAATGTTTGCCACCGCCGCCAGGGTGCGTTTCATGGCATGGGAATGGGCGATGATCTGATCGACCGCATGGCCGCCGCGTCCTTTACGTGAGCGCGCTTTTCCCGCCGGCCCGCAAAGGTCGACGGCGCAGCGCGGAATGGCTAACCGCCCCGCGGCGAGATCACCGGTGCCGGCCATATCAGTCTCCACTCCGGTAATCTTTATAGTTCAGCTGATATTTCGCCATGCGCAGGCCGAGCATGCGCCGGGTCAGGCCCAACTGCGCCGCCGCCCTGGACATATTGCCCTGGAAGCGGGCCAGCGCCTCGACGATCAGTTCATACTCCATCATGGATAAACGGGCCTCCAGGCCCGACTGCTCGCCAAGCGTGCCCAGCACGGCCGGTTGCAGGGCGGCGGGCAGATGATAGCTGTGGACCACCCCCTCTTCCGCCAGCAATACCGCACGCTCCATCATATTTTCCAGCTCCCGCACGTTGCCCGGCCAGTCGTAGTTGAGCATTAAGTTCAGCGCGGGCGTGGAAATGGCAGGGACATCAACCCCCTGTTCCCGGGCAAACCAGGCGTTGAAATGTTCGGCCAGGATCAGGATATCGTTACCCCGCTCACGCAGCGCTGGAATAGTAATAGGGAAGACATTCAGACGATAGTACAGATCCTCGCGAAAGGTGCCGTTGGTGACCATGGCGGTTAAATCGCAGTGCGTCGCCGCCAGGATGCGCACGTTGACCTTAATGGACTCGTTGCTGCCCAGGCGTTCAAAGCACCGTTCCTGGATCACCCGCAATAGCTTGGCCTGGGCCGAAAGAGATAATTCGCCCACTTCATCCAGGAAAATCGTGCCGCCATCCGCCTCCTCGAACCTTCCGGCCCGACGCGCGACGGCACCGGTAAAGGCGCCTTTTTCATGGCCGAACAGCTCACTTTCGATGACGCTTTCCGGCAGCGAGGCGCAGTTGAATTTAACAAACGGCCCGCTGCCGCAGCTGCTGTTATAGTGGATGGCGCTGGCGACCCGTTCCTTGCCGACCCCGCTTTCACCGAGGATCAGCACCGTGGTGCGGGCGTGGCTGACTTTGTCAATCATCAGATAAACCGACTGCATCGCCCTGGAGTTGCCGATGATATTCGCCGGTTTGAATTTTTCCTTCAGCTCTTTATCCAGCCGGGCGCTTTGAGCCTGCAATACCTGCTTATGGGCGCGCTCCAGCAAATGCAGCTCCACCGCCTGGGCAATAGTGGTGGCGATAATGGCCAGCACCTCCAGATCCAGATATAACAGTTGCCGGTTATTGTATAAACGTTCCACCCCAATGGTGCCCATTACTTTCATGCCGCGCATGATGGGCACGCAGATAAAGGAAAGATGGCCATCGACCGTTTTATCCCAACTGCCGGTGCGATTGAGAAACAACGGCTCTTCGGCAATGATCGGGACAATAATGGGCTGGCGGGTTTCCACCACCCTGCCGGTGATGCCCTCGCCGGGATAATAGACGCCCTTTTCGATTTCATCCTTGGATAAACCGTAGCTTTCATGGATAAAAATCTGGTCGCAGCTGGCATCGTAGAGCGAGATCATCGCCCGGGTAACCTGCAAATGTTTTTGCATCAGCTCCAGCACCAGCTTGAGCGTCTTGGATAAAGAGCCTTCCCTGCTGACCACCTTGCTGACCTCGGACAGCAGGGGCAGCAGTTCGGAGCGGCACTCGCCCAGTTGGCAGGTAAAGGATAACGAATCCGCCAGCGTCGGATGGGCGGATGCGGTGTCATTAAGCATGGCCGGTGGCATAAAGCGCGCCTCCCTTTGGCGCCCAATGGGCGGTGAAGGTCAAAAAACCGATGTGCCGGCATAGGTTTTCCGGCCCGAGTGAGAGTGGTGCAAGTTGCCGGCCATCTATCGCTATATAATTAAATATATAACGATATGATTTAACGTCGTTTTGCCATTGGCGCATTGACGCCAGTGGCTTTTTTGTCTTGTATGTGACAACGGATAATCAACAATGTACGTTTCACGCCGGAGTCAGGCGCCCGGCTGAAGCGGCGCGCCCTGCAGCAGCCTGAGTCCGCATCATCATGTTGATAAAAACCGGGATGGGGACACTCATACCGCGCTGTGGACAAACCGCAGCGATAATGGGATAGCAGGCTGATTATCCCGATAAGTGGTGCCGGCACGCGTATCAACACATTATTATTAGACCATCCGCCTTCAGCATCTTAGAGAATACGCAGTATTTTTTACTGCTCACACAGGAATAATGCTAATCAGGAAGGTTAAAGTTTTTAATAAAAAAATAAATATGCCAAAATGCTGGCTAACTCGTTTATCTTATTTAAGCAAAGATAATGATTTAGGAAATTAAAAAAATAATATCATCCATGCCGCTGAATTTGTTATTCAAAAAAGATACTCGAAACAATAACCTGTCGCCAGCAACCCAAAAAATATTGCGGCAATATAGCTTTCAATTGACTTTCAATTAATAATATTTTCACCCATGGACAACAATGCCGGTTTTAAAAAGGTTTCTCTTTGATATTGCCGTTTAACTCTTTGTTAACTTTTTCATGCTTTACTTGCCCTATTAGCACACCCCTATCCGCGTCTTATGTGATGAACCCAATTAATCGGGAATAATTTATTATCATTCAAATAAGGGAATAAATGAATATCGGCGGTTGTGGCAGTTCATCGGGCAACAGATGCGGCAGCTCATCCAGGGGCTGTGGCGGCGGCAATTCCCGTGGAGCATGCGCGACGCACAGAGGCGGGGGTGGCGGTGATTATGCCGGCCGGGTCACCTCGTCGAGAAATGAAGATGTCATGACCGTAACCGCCACCCCTGGCAGACACCACTCCGGTAATCATCATTTCCGTCTGCATGGCGGCGGCAACGGCGGTAATACCAGCGGGAGCGGAGGTTTTAATAATACACAGCAATTAGAGACGGCGAGAAGAAGGGATTTTCAAGCACTTACGGAACAATTTCAATATCACATTAATTTATCAAAAGAAGTGTTGGATAAAGCCCTGGCGGAATGCCAGGAAGATCATGATGGCTATCACTCCCAGCCAAGGCCTGCCACATTGGCGGCGGCAGAGGCGCTGGACAATGATATGCGGGCGCAGGTGTTTTCCGCCCAGCATAAAAAGCAATCCGCCTACCAAGCGCTGAGTGAGATTAACGACCGCCTTTGCCATCTCAGTACCGGCGTTATCGCATTACATAAAGAACTAAGCACTAACCCGAGTACGTCTGTTCGGGAACGCTATTTACGGCAAGAACATCAGCTCAATCTAGAAAAGACCAAACGGAATAATCTTGACCATGCCGCCCGGGCAAGGGCTGGACAGGTGGATAACGCGCTCAAACGGAAAAATGAAACCGGGCAAATTTTAGCGGCAATAAGAAACTCTATTGCAGAACAAAAGGCTGCGGGAGCTCCCCCTGAAGCGCGGAAAGCTGTTGTCAACGCTGAAAACGCCGCAAACTCCCGTAGCGAACCCTTGGCGGATAAAAGTGCTATACCCGCATCGGCAACGCCCTCCATGGTGGGCAATACTGCTATTCCCGCATCGGTATCGCCGTCCATGGTGGACCGTAATGCCATTCCCACATCGGCAATGCCCTCCATGGCGCAGGTTAACGCGCGGCGCGCCATAGCGTTATCCGGTATGGCAGTGGCCCCATCGCCCAGGATGGCGCTGGCGCCGGTCGCCGCCGGCGTAAATGGCGGTATGGCAAACGCCGCCGCCGGCGGGGTTAATGGTCTCGCGCTACGCACCGCGATAAGCGAATTAGGCGCGGCCACGCTCGGGCTGGCAAAACATCCCCTTGGCCTGGGGGTGGGGTTGTTAGCCTACAGCGGCAACGTGGGCGAAGGTAGCGACAAGGTGCCGGGGCGCGACCTGGCGCAACGCTTCGCCACTGCTCCGTTGGATCCGTCTGAACTGGCGTCTGCGCCAGGGGTCAGCTGTGCCGCAGGTAACGCTGTAAAAAATAACCTGCTGGGCGCTGTCGCCGGGGCTGCAGTGGAAAGCGCACCGGTGGCCGGAGCTGCTTGCGATGCTGCCAAAGAAGGCAAAAAAGACGCAGCGCTGGCGCTTGGTAAGGCTGCAACCGAGGTTCAGGCCGCTGTTTGTCGCGACAGCCTGCTGTGTGTGGCGAAACTTATCCTGACGGGACAAAGCGGTAGTACAACGGAAACTGTGCCTGTTGCGGATGATTTGACGGGCGGTAAACTTGAAAACCCATCGTCAAATCAGGATAATAAGAACGTATTTATCTCACCGGATCAGCGAGGAGATCAGAGATTCCGTCACACCGGCAATATCGAACGCAAACCGTATACGGATGAGAGTACGACGGTAACGCCGATACCGGAACATAGTAAAGATAAATTCATTTATCTGTCTAATGGCAAAGATAATAGATTACCCATTTCAGAACCTACGGTGGCAAATAATGGATTGAAAGTTGAATCTAATGCTAAACATACACCTGGAGCACAAGGATCTAGGCCTAATGCCGGGGTTGAGCCGAGAAATTCTTTAGAACTATTTGACCATTCTATTGCTACGAAAGATCCGAAGATAAGGCTAGCCATTGATAATAATGGGAATATTCATCGGTTCTTCAACACTAGCAAGGATGGAAAGGGCAATTTTCACTGGAGTGGCAGCTCGGGAGATGAAAAAAATGCTTTAGGTAACAGGGAATTGGGGAACTTTAACAGAGAAATCAAAGAGCTGAAGGATAAAAAATGATTTTCGGACAACCTTTTGTATTTGCTGTTTTTTACGAATTACTGGAAAAAACAGAGGACAATTACTGGAAATATGGACTTTTTGGTTTTTTTATTGAGGACGAAATATATCCAGCAAAGGGATCTAATTATACATTGTCAATGGCTATTGATTATCTAAAGGATTGTGAGCCTGAAATAACTAATTGCAAAAATAATGAGCTCCTTTTTCCCGACAGCGATTTAGAACTGTTAAGAAAACTGGCACATTCGCATGGAATGCTTCTTGATAGTGATCCTCAAGATTTGGAATTGCCTGACGCAAAGCCGTTAGGCGTTTTTTTAAGCCCACTTGAAGTATCAGACGTTGGCTTTTATTTGTTTTATTATCCTAAAGATGAAGATGAAGAATACTTGATATACACAGCGGATTACGGTAATACAGCTAAAAAAGCCATATTTAAGAAAGGTACTATCAGTAATGTGTTCGCACAACTCCCAATCAAAGATGCTATATAGTTGACTAAAATTCCGGCACCTACGCCGGTATTTTTAACTTATATGCCAGTCCGTATCTGATGATTTAGGAGCGTTACTTGGCTCAATGGATTGGACGATATGGCGTGATTCATCCAAACCTGCCGATCCAGCGGTATGGGAAGACTGGATAGCAGCAGTTAAAAAAGTGGATTGAACAAGAACCCGTTCAACTCTTACCTATGTTGAGTACCCGCGCCCGGCAACGCCCGTCCGGTTGTTGCGCCACCGTAAGCGCCAGCTTTAATGCCGGCAGTTCATGTTTAAACCATTTCGGCACATGATCGCAGGTAATGTCGATTTGTTTAAAGGCTCCCGCGCGGAAAAATGGCAGCAGCACCTGTTTCGAGGTTAAGGCGCCATCGCTTTTCAGCGCGTCGATAAGGTTAAGGCAATATTCCCCCGCGCCCTGGCCGGGCTTGATAACGCTTTGGGCCGCCGCTGCCTGCTCCCGCGGCGCGTTCTCTTCCACAAACTGCCGGATACGCGTCAGGAAACCGGCGGGTTCCCCGGTCAGCCGCCACAATTAGGCGCGGCCGCGCTCGGGCTGGCAAAACATCCCCTCGGCCTGGGGGTGGGGCTGTTAGCCTACAGCGGCAACGTGGGCGAAGGCAGCGATAAAGTGCCGGGGCGCGACCTGGCGCAACGCTTTTCATCTGCTCCAGCGGCTCCGTCTGGACCGGCGTCTGCGCCAGGGATCAGCTTTTCCGCAGGTAACGCTGTGGAGAATAACCTGCTGGGCGCGATCGTAGGTGGTGCGGCGGAAAGTGCAGCGATAGCGGGAGCAGTAGGTCATGGCAGCCAGTCGGAGTCGAACGATGACGACGGCTTCGATATGGGTGGAGACATCTGTGAAGGCACGCGCGAACAGTGTTCGGTACGTGATGGAACGCGCGGGCCGGGACGGATGGAAAGTCGCAACGAAGAGGGCGGCGAGGCTAAACCGAATCTGGGCAAAGACATAGCCAAAGCCGCCGATGCGCAAAAAGCCGAGCTGGGCGGAGTGGGATCGGGAACACCGGGAGGTTGGGGGCCGGAAGACGAAGAGAAAGCCAGAAATAATGACCGAAAAGTTATTACTGTTGAAGAGCTGAGGTCCACCTCCTCAAGGGGGCAAGAAACTTTAGGCAGATCAAAGCTTTTTGAACGAGCAGGTGGAAAAAACGCAGCTAATAAAGAATTTGATGCCTTAGCGCCTGATAATGTTAAACAAATTCCCGGTGGCAGGGTCGGTTCATTGTCTGATGGACGGACAGTCATTATCCGCGAACGTAGTACTGACGGCAGACCTACATTAGAGATACAATCTGGCAGGAATAGAATAAAATTCAGATATGAGGAGTGATTATATATGAAGGAAAAATTAGTTAAACTTGCATATGATGAATGCTCCACGCTGGTTGGTAGCCAATTGATTAATTGTAACTATGCTTCTGGGGCGCTTTTTTTATCTTTACTTGCAAACAATAAAAAAATAAAAATTGCCTTTGATTGGATTTATTGTTTCCGCGTTATTGACGAGGGTGATTTATTGAAAATGCAAGAAGAACAAAAAGGTGAAATGGTCGCTGGCATTTATACTATTTTACATTCACCATATTTGAAGTGGTTTAATGAACAGAGTGCTGATATCCATGCGAAAGAAGGTGTTGTTCACTATTCAATAGTTACAATTGAAGATGTGATAGATGTACTATCGTTAGTTCCACCGGTGATCTCCAGTGAGTAATTTTTTGATTAAAACCCCGGCCTAGCACCGGGGTTCTCCCTCGAGCCAGGACGGTAAAACGGCACTGATATCGCCTGATCAACGCCGTGAGCAAGGTTCTAGGCATACCGGCAACATAGGCGGTAAACCGGTAAGGGGCGGAAATATTTTTGCAAATCCTGGTGCGGATCCTCTTACTATGAGAGATCTGGTTTACCTTTCTCAATAATCTAACAGTAAAATTGAAAACGTCATCACTGAAACATTATCGGGTAAAAAAAACTTCACCAGCTCGACGACGTTAACTACTGACAAAGCATTAGCTGCGGGTTTGAAGTTTTTAGGCTCAAATTACAAGGAAATTGGCAAGACTGGTTCAGGGGTCTACCATAGTGCAGACGGAACAAAAGAATTTAGAATAGATTCAGGTTCTATAAGCGGCATGCATGCTCCCGGTATTCCGCATGTTCATTTTAGTGTAAAAGACCCGGTAACGGGTAAGTATAGTTCGAATAACCATGTTCCTTACGAAGATTAAGGAAAGATGATGATTATGAAAAATGGAACCATAGTTAGTGGAGAGTATAATGGATGGGAAATACAGGTTGTAGATGATACCCTGGGTGATACTGGTGGCTATTATTTAATATTTCAGAACAGTGATAAGGTGGTCTTTGATTATTGGTTTGAAAAAAGAGAATATCTTGATAATCAATTAACCGATTACAGTATCAAATGGAATGATTAGAGGCAGCTTACCCCGACTACTGCCGGGGTTATCACCAGCACCCAAATAGGCATTTAGCATGGGCGATACCTGCGGAAAATCATCCCCTGGACAATGACGGAGCAAGGAACGGAGGTCGAGGACACCTGATTGATTGCCGAGCCACAGGCAGGTCAAGTGCCCAGAATTTGCGCCAGAAGCGGGCTTGACTTTTTAAACGCCCAAGCAGGCAACTCAAGCGTTGCCTGCGATATTGAGCACCAACGCCCGGCAACGCCCGTCCGGTTGTTGCGCCACCGTAAGCGCCAGCTTTAATGCCGGCAGTTCATGTTTAAACCATTTCGGCACATGATCGCAGGTAATGTCGATTTGTTTAAAGGCTCCCGCGCGGAAAAATGGCAGCAGCACCTGTTTCGAGGTTAAGGCGCCATCGCTTTTCAGCGCGTCGATAAGGTTAAGGCAATATTCCCCCGCGCCCTGGCCGGGCTTGATAACGCTTTGGGCCGCCGCTGCCTGCTCCCGCGGCGCGTTTTCTTCCACAAACTGCCGGATACGCGTCAGGAAACCGGCGGGTTCCCCGGTCAGCCGCCACATAGTGATGCCCATGCCGTCAAAATAGGACAGCAGCGCGCCGTGAATAGCGGCGGCGACAAAATGGCGGCAGCCGTCGAGGGACGTCAGCATCTCCAGGGTGCGGGTTCTGATTTCGCTTAATCCCATTTGCGGGCGCAGGGTAAACGGAATATCCGCAACCGGCCGCCAACCGTCGGCGGTTGATTCATACACCCGCACCGCGCCTGGCTGGTACAGCGAGGCGGCCCGGCCGCCGGCATCGATAAATACCGCTATCTTCATTTTCCACTCCCTAAAATCCGTGCTGTTTACCCTTCATTGAAATGATATCAATACGCAGCACCAGGGTGGCGCGCACATTGGCGGCGGGAAAGGTCCAGGCTTTGTCGCTGAAGCGGGCGACAATCAGGTTAAGCGCGGCGATCTTTTCCGCCTCGTCCCGGATAAACACCGCGTTGCCCAGACCGATGACCGTACGGTGCCTGGCCTCGAAATTACAGATCACCTCGTCTTCCACCACGCCCTGTTCGGTGGAAACCGCAAAACACAGGGTGCTGTTTTTTTTCAGCATCGCTATTTTGGTGCCGGCCCTGGCGGAATGGAAATAAAGCGACGTGCCGTCCCAGGCGTAAAATACCGGTACCATAAAAGGGATATTGTCCTGCGCCAGGGCGATATACATCACCCTGGCGGAGTCCAGGATCGCCGCTATTTCGGCCGGTTGCGTTATTTCCCGTTCATCGCGACGCATGGCGCCGTGCGGATGTCCCGGGGCCGCGCGCGGTTCTGTCGACTGCATAGGTCGTGCCCTCCTTTATCGCGCCTGGGAACCCTGGGTGCCCAAAGCGGTTAAAATCCCCGACAATTCCCGGCAAATGGCGATAATGCCGGCCGAATCCGCCAGGGTCGGGGTGCCGTGGTGGTAGTTTTCCAGCGAACAGAGACCAAAGATGTCATCCAGCGCGCGGATTTTGCCGCTTAATGACGGCGAAAAGAGAATAACCTCCTCCGCCGTATCCATAAGGCTGCCATAGTTGTGGTTATACGGCATGCTGCCGTACCAGGCGCAGAGTGCGATGAGATAACACTCCACGGCAATGGACGCCACGTTGAAAACCAGACCGGGCGACTGCGCCTGTTCGGCGAACAGTTCCGCCCGCCGGTGATAGCCTTCGGCATCATGGGAAAGCCGGATAAACTTTTGCCGATCGGATTCAAATAACAGTTTTGACATTGGTTTTATCCTTATGAATGACAGGCCGATACCCATTACCAGACGTTAAGGATCCACTCTTTGTTTTTCTTGTATTCCATATCGGTGAACAGCGCGTTGGCAAACTGCTCCGCCAGCCAGATGGCCCCCGCATAGCCCACCACCGGATGGCGCCATAAGCCGGCGCGGTCATAGGTGGGAAACCCAACCCGGACCATGGGGATCTGATTGTCGATGGCGGTAAAGCGCCCTTTGGAATGGCCGAGGATCAAATCCAGTTCCAGCCCTTGGTGGGTAATGCGGTTTTCCAGTTCCCACAGGTCGGCATTGGTAATGATCTCCATGCCGTGATCCACCTGCTCCTGTAGGGCGATAATGCGGGGATCGGTATCATAAAACGCGTTATCGTCGCCCAGCAGCAGCAGTACCGGCTTCATTTCCAGATCCAGGCAAAACTCGGCCAGGCCGATGACCAGATCGGGATTGCCGTAAATCGCCACCCGCTTATCGGCCAGGAACATATGCACCAAATCGGTCAAGGCGTCGATGGCGATGCCGCGCTCGCGCACCAGCGATTCCGGAATTGCCTTGCCGGTCAGCTGCCGCAGGTTTTGCAGGAACGTGTCGGTATTACGGATACCAATGGGCGTAGGCCCGATAATGGTGGGGATGGCGAATTGTTCCGCCAGGTAATCCGCCGCCTTGCGTCCTTCATAACGGTTCAGCGCGAGGGTGCCCAGGGCGTTGGCCGTTCCCACCAGGTCCTCGACGGTGGTATTGCCGTGGGAAACGGTGTTGCCGCTGGGCATCACCGGGGAGTCGAAATTTTCAATTTCAAACAGCACGGTGGCATCGATGCGCATTTCCGCCAGCAGATGTTTCAGCGCCGTCACGTCGCCGGGGTTAACCCAGCCGGTGAACAGGTTAATCTTGCCGTTGGGTTCGCTTTTCTTGGCAAAATATTTGATGAAATCCCGCACCGTCACATCGTAGCCGCTTATCATGCTGCCGACAAAACTCGGGGTATGGATCGGGATCAGATAGACCTCGCGGCCGGGAAATTTCTCTTTCAACAGCCCATCGTTAAGCTTGCGCACCACGCCGTCCACGTCGTCGCCGATCACCTCGGTGGAGCAGGTGGTGATAATCGGCACCACCCTGACATGGGGGTAGCGCATCAGCAGCACGTCCACCGCCTGCTCCACGCGATCGAGCGCGCCGAATACCGCGCCGTCCTCATGCACCGAGGAAGAGGCGATTTCAAAGCTCTCCTTTAAATGCTGGGAAATCAGCAAACGCACGAACATCACGCAGCCCTGGCCGCCGTGCACGATGCCGATACAATCCTTGACGCCGATGCTGACATATTGCGCCCCCGCCGGCTGGCAGGTGAATATCGGATTGATAACGCCGGTACGATCTTTCTTTCTTAATTCACACGACATGCTAGTGCCCTCTAATAGCGCCGATCGGTTAATTCCGCGTTTAGCGATCCGGTAATCGTCAGGTAGTTCAGCCGTTCATGGAGCGCGGTGATAAGCGCGGCGATCTCCGTCTTACCCATCATGCCCAGCCAAGAAAAGCGCGTTTTATACGCCTCCACCAGTACCACGGCGTCGGCCCAGTAGCAGCGATTGGCCGGGGTACTGAGATCCACCGGTTCGTCACACAGCAATTGCGCGACGATATGCAAAATGCCTTCATTCTGCTTTTCCCGGTCCCAGACGCGGGAATGAAACTGCCAGAGGCAATGTTTCATGATGTAATCCACCAGCGGCTCGATACGGTCTTCAATCTGGTTTGCCATCGATGGTTCTCCTTATTCCGCCGGAATGACCGTCTGGCCGGGAAAGGTGGGATAAACGCGCTCACGCAGCTTGGCTACGCTGTCATAGCCGCCGCTATACTGGCGCAGGGTGGTGGACGCCAGGGTCTGATCGTCAAGGCCTGCGGCAGCGAGCATTTTCTGTGTGGCGAAACCCCGGTCGGTGGGGATGGCATCCTTGCTGATATCCAGCAGGGCCAGCTGATGGATGGGTGAATAAATGGCGTTATAGATATCGCGCGCAAAACGCACCCAGCCTTCGTACCCCTTATAGGGACCGTTATGGTACGCATGGGCGTTCAGGTAGGGGACGCGGATTTTTTTCGCCACTTCGCCCGGGCGCTTGCCGGTAAAGATGACATCCGGCTTGAGCTGGTACATCGCTTCCAGGGTTTCCAGTTCATTGGGATCGTCGATGGCCATGGCGCCGGCCTCGCAGCGGGCAATGCCTTTTTCCATATCGCCCTGATGGCCGAATTTGGTATAGACCGACACCACTTCCACGCCCATTTCCGCATGGATTACGTGCGCCCAGTGCCAGAGTTTGGAACCGCCCGGCCATAAGCAGACTTTTTTGCCTTTCAGGCGCGCCATATACCAGTCAAGCTCCGGTTTCCAGCGGGCGGTTTCCTCGTCGATAATGGCCTGCGCGCGGTCTTCGATACCAAAAAACAGTCCGATCTTGCGCAGGGAATCCGATAAGGGGCCAAAACCAAAACCGTCGATATCCAGGCGCGGAATGCCGTAGCGCACCCGCAGTTCATTGGCGATATATTCCGCCGAGCGCGCGCATTCCAGCACATTAAGGTGGGCTTTATGCATGCCGCGCAAATCATCGTAGGAGCCGTTGCCGGTAAACGTGGACAGCACCTGGATACCCATGCGCTTAAAGTAATCCACCATCACTTCTTGATCGCCCTGGATATTGTATTCGCCCACATAGTTGATGACATGATCGCTGGTGATTTTCGGCTCGACGGTGCCGACCTTCTGGTTAATCCAGGCGATATTGATTTTATGATGGCCTCCGGACTGGCTGGGGCCGGCGAAACCCGGCGAATTGCAGACAAAAATATCCACATCCGGCAATTCGTCCATCACGTCCTGCGCCACGGCGGCGATATCGTCGCCGATCAGCGCCGACGCGCAGGTTTGGTAAATGGTCATGCGCTTAATGGTGGGCTGGGCCTTAAACGCCTCCAGGATATTCTGCTTCAGCACCCCTTCCGCGCCGAACACGATATGTTTTTCCTTCATATCGGTGGCAAAGGTATATTTCAGCTGGAAGTTGTCGTTATCGCTGATGTAGCGTTTGGTTTGCCAGGTATCGTAAGTACATCCCACCGGTCCGTGGCTGATATGGATGACATCCTTCATCGGCGTGCCGATAACATGCTTGGCGCCGCAATAGGCGCAGCCGCGTTCGGACAATGTTCCCGGGATGGTATTCAGATAGCCCAGGGGCAGCACCGAGGTTAAGTCCTCCCCGGCGCCTTTGACTACGGCATGGAGTTTCCGCTCCGGTATACACTTGCTAACCTCAAACTCATGATGTGGCATGGTTCATTCCCCGATTAAGTAACTGGTCATCTTGCCGGCCGGCGGCGATCCGGTCCTTTAGCCCTTGGCGCTGTTCAATCAATCGGCCAGGCCGTATTTGACCACCATGGCTTCCAGCGCTTCCATGGTCATGGGTTTAGGGATAACCAGGTTTTTATTTTCAATAATCTTACGTCCCAGCTCGCTGTATTCATGGGCCTGGTTAGATTCCGGATCAAATTCAGTAACGGTTTTTTTATTGAATTCCGCTTTCTGCACGATATTATCCCGCGGTACAAAATGCAGTAATTGCGTGCCGATGGCCGCGGTGAACTCCTCAACAAATTCCCGCTCCCCGTCAACCTTGCGGCTATTACAAATAATACCGCCGAGACGGACACCGCTTTGCTTGGCATATTTCACCAAGCCTTTGCAAATATTATTGGCGGCATAGATCGCCATCATTTCACCCGAGGCGACAATATAGACTTCCTGGGCCTTGCCTTCGCGGATCGGCATGGCGAACCCGCCGCAGACCACGTCGCCCAAAACGTCAAAGAAGATAAAATCCAGATCTTCGGAGTAGGCGCGATTATTTTCCATCAGGTCGATGGCGGTGATGACGCCTCGTCCGGCGCAGCCTACGCCCGGCTCAGGGCCGCCGGACTCAACGCAGCTGATGCCGAACACGCCGGTTTTGACCACCATGTCATTGGTGATCTTTTCGGCGCCCCGATCGCGCAGCACGTCCATCAGGGTTTCCTGATGCATGCCGCCTAATATCAGCCGCGTGGAATCCGCCTTCGGATCACAGCCATGAATAAACACTTTTTGACCATGATAATAGGCTAATGCGGCGGCGGTATTTTGTGTGGTGGTCGATTTACCAATACCACCCTTGCCATAGATTGCCAGTTTGCGAGTCACAATAAAGAACTCCTCTGATGAATAATGTATAATGAATAAAAAATAGTAAAGACAGCATGAATAGAGCAATCCCCATGCCAAGGCGTAAAACAGTCCGTACGGCCGCGATAATAATGCGTATTTTTTTGTAGCGGGAATACGTTACCGCCTGTATTTATTGGCAATATCACCATGCGGCGAAATCGTATTTTACATACCGCCGGTTGCTGACGGGAAAATGCATATCCGCGCATTTAGTACATTCGCGAACATTATTAAAAATAAAAGTTCACGACGGTGTTTTATCCGGTGGGAGGACCCGACCGGCCCGGCGCTTGATCCGTATCATTCACGTTTTAGCGCCGGTTGTGTTATTGGTGATCCAGCAGGAAGTGGCGACGGCGCATTTACATCATCTCTCTCAACACGACGAGGCACGATCATGCTTTATCTTTCCGATCAGGAACTGGATTCGCTACTGCAGGAAGATATCCGCTACGGCGACCTGACTACCCGCGCCCTGGGCATCGGCAACCGTCAGGGCGTCATGAGCTTTAGCCGGCGCACCGCCGGGAAAGTCAGCGGGCTGGACGCCGCAGCAAGGGTCCTGCAACGGCTGGGGCTCAGCGTGGTGATGGCGATGGCCGACGGGCAGATGGCGCAGGCCGGCGATGTGCTGTTAACCGCAGCCGGGCCGGCCGAAAGATTACACCAGGGCTGGAAAGTGGCGCAAAACCTCTTGGAATGGTGCAGCGGCGTCGCCCAGGCCACTCATGAGATGGTCGCCATGGCGCAAGCGGTAAACCCCAGGATGCGCATCGCCTGCACCCGCAAAACCATTCCCGGCACCAAAACGCTGGCGCTGGGCGCGGTGATTGACGGCGGCGGCATCCTGCATCGCTGCGGAACCGCGGATACGGTACTGTTGTTCGCCAACCACCGTCATTTCTGCGCCGATCCGGCGGATTGGCGCCAGCATGTGGCCACACTGCGCGGCGCGGCGCCGGACCGGTTAATCGTGGTGGAAGCGGATAATGAAACCGAAGCCATGGCGGCTATAGACGCCGGCCCGGACCTGGTGCAACTGGATAAATTCAGTCCCGCCGCGGTAAGCCGGGCGCTGGCCTATGCCAACAGCCAGGCTACCGGTTGCCGGCTGGCGGCGGCGGGCGGGATCCATTCCGGCAATATCGGGGAATACGCCCGCACCGGCATTGAGCTGGCAATCACCTCGATGCCTTACTACAGTCCGCCCGCCGATATCGGCGTCCGGCTGTATCCCGCCAAGTGATACCGCCGTCATCCGCTTCGCGTCTCAACAGCGCACGCCGTAAGGTATTAGGGATTTCCGGCCGTTATTGGCGGTGAGTCGTGGGTCGCCAGCACAATGCTGGACGCCTTGACCAGGGCAATCACTTCATCACCGTCCTTGAGGCGCATGCCGGCGACGCTCTCATTGGTAATGACCGAAACCAATGACATGCTGGCATCGACGGCGACCGTAACTTCGCTGTTGATGGCGCCTTTGACGATGTTGGTGATGCTGCCGGTAAATTGATTGCGCGCCGAAAACCGCAGGCCGGTGCCGGCGGTCGTCAGGATCACCCAGGGCGCTTTGATAAACGCGCTGGCTTCGCCGCCAAGGCGCAGGTCGAGATAGTGCACGCTGCTATGGGTAATGGTGGCGACCAGCTTCTTGCCGCCCGCCAGGGTGAGTTCTATTTCATCATTGACCGCGCCGGCGACAATGGCCGTTACGGTGCCAGTCAGATGGTTTCTTGCGGATGTCAGCATAGTCTTCTCCAGAAGGTAAAAGGAAGCCTGGGCAAAAAGTCACTACCCCTGCCAATACGCAGCAACTTTTATGCCATATATCCCGGACGGTGTTTATTTAAGTTATGACTCACCAGGAAAATGACCGGGCCGGCGCGGCCTGTTTCCCCAGGATACCTGATAAACGCCCGCCGTTCATCTTGACAACCCCCGTGCGCTTCTGGGGATACCCGACGTTTCGCAATGTGCTCGCCAAGGGAAGGAAAAAGTTATTATCCGTCGCCGGATTTATTTATGACTACTATAAAACATCGGCCATCTAGCCATGGCTTATTAACATTGATTCATCGAACCTTTAATTATTATTCAATATATTTTTCAAAAAATAATGTTTTAATTTTAATAAATATCCCGTTGAGTATTCTCTAAGATTCCTTTGAGGTAAGGATATGAATAAGAAGTTTTTTTTCCTGGCGTGCTGGCTGGGCTGTGGCCTGGCGGGTGTTGCCCGGGCGGTAACCACCACCGGAGCCATTAACGCCTCGCTGACCTTAACCAACGGTTGCCTGATCAACGGCGACCCGGCCACCAGCAATGTTAACTTCGGCACGCTCGATTTCGGTACCCATCCCGCCACTTTCGAGGAGCTGAGCGCGACACTGAGCGGCGCCACCGGCGACGGCATCCGTGTTCGTTGTACCACCGGGGCAACCTTTAGCGTGCAGATAACCGGCAGCAACCCCGCGCCGGTGAATGTGTATGGCGCGGAAACCGCCAGCCCGCGTTATCTGGTGCTCGGCAGCGACGCATCACAGGGCATTGCGTATACGCTGTATAACGACGCCGCGTTTACCACGCCTATTGCCAACAATACCGGCCTGAGGGCTACCGGTGTCCCTGATCCGGTAAACGGCAATATTTATCCGGTATATGGTCGGGTCACCCAGGGCGGGAATAATACCAGCGTGCCGGCGGGTACTTATAGCGACGTGATTAATGTCCAGGTCATTTATTGATAGCGGAATGCTTAAGGGATGTCAGTACTCAACCGACGGCAACGGCCTCATTGCCTGGGCGTGGCGCTCGGGTCGCTGCTGGCGCTGTATCCAGGACCGCTGTCCGCCTTGCCGACGCAAAATTTTCAGATATCGGCGTCGGTGGTGTCGGGCTGCCAGATCCAGGGCGGCGGTGTGCTCGGGACGCTGGATTTCGGTACCTTGTCCGGTATCGATACCCGGGCCGCCAATGCCGCGCTGGTGCAAAGCGCCTCGTTTGCCATCGCCTGCACCCCGGGCACGACCTTAACCATGAATCTGGGCGGCGGTAATCATTTCACCACAACGCGTCATCTTCAGCGATTGAATAATACCGATCTGATTGCCTACCGCCTTTTCACCAGCGCCAGTTTATCGCCGGCCAGTGAAATTCCGGTTAACCAGGATATCGCCATCAGCCACGGCGATGGCGACCACATCCAGCTGCCGGTTTACGGACAGCTGCAGTTGGATGGCTTTCACCCGGCAGGAACCTATACCGATAGCATTACGGTAACCCTGTCCTGGTAACGATTTAGAAGGATCTGAATATGACCATTCTCGCCGTCGGGCGCTTTCTGTTGTCGCTGCTGCTGGGCCTGTGGCTGCCCATCGCCTGGGCGGGGCACGCCGTCCTGATCTGGCCGGTGGATCCCTTTTTGGCCGGCACGCAAAAAGCCACCGAGCTGTGGGTGGAAAACAAGGGCGCCGCCGCCACCTTGCTGCAGGTGCGGATCTTTTCCTGGGAGCAGACGGAGGGCGGGGAGCGCTTTCATACGCAACAGGATATTATCGCCAGCCCGCCCATGCTCAGGCTGGATGCCGGACAAAAACAGCTGATCCGCATTATCAGGCAAGCGCCGCCGGCTTCCGGCCCGGAACAAGCCTTTCGCATCCTGCTCGACGAAATTCCCACCCCTAACGACCGGGCCGACGATCCCGCCAATTCGCTGATGTTCCAGATGCGTTACTCCATTCCGCTGTTTGTCTACGGCGGCCAATCGTCGCCGGACAGCGGCATGCCGCTGTTAAGCTGGCGTCTGGTCCAGGTACGGGGCGAGCCTTATCTGGAGATCCGCAACCAAGGACCGGTACACGCCCGGCTCAGCAAAACGCGGCTGGGGAAATATCAGCTCACCGACGGATTGTTCGGTTACGTACTGGCCAACGCCCGCCATCGCTGGCCGCTTAACGCCGGCGTTGACGCTCACGCGGTGCTGGAGACCCGGGTCGATAACCGCAACAAGGTATGGCGCGGCACGTCTTCCGCGCGCTAGATAATGGACCGTCCTGCGCCGACCTTTCTCCGCCGTTGCGCCGTTACCCTGTTAAGTTATTGGGCTTGCGGGTTTCCCATGGACGGCAACGCGGAAACGTTCTCTTCGCTGCCGCCGCCGCCGGGGATGGCGCCCGGGCAGGCGCAGCGTCAATATATGCTGGAGCTGGTGGTGAATGAATCCGCCGTCGGCCGGATCGTGCCGGTGGCGTTTCGCGACGGGCATTATACCGTGCCCACCGCCGATCTGGTGCAAGCCGGGCTGCCGGCCGATCGGCTAAACGCGCAGCAAACGGATGTCACCGCCCTGCCCGGCGTAACGGCGACTTATGACCGGCCGCGGCAGCGGCTGTTGCTGGCGGTGCCGGCCAGTTGGCTGCCGGAACAATCGATAAGCCTGGAGCCGGGCGGCCGGCGCCATCCTGCACGCGTCAGCCCCGGCGCGTTGTTCAACTATGATATTTATGGCAGTCGCATCAGCGGCGACGTGCGCTTAGCCGTATGGCATGAATTGCGTACCTTTGGCGATGCCGGCCACTTTTCCATTGACGGCGTGGCGCAGCGCCAGATAACCGGCGCGCCCGGCGGCGGCGGCTATATGCGCTACGATACCTATTGGGCCAGCCAGAACGAGGAGCATGCCCTGCGCTGGGCGGCGGGCGATGTGATCACCGACGCGTTATCGTGGAGCAGCAGCGTGCGTATCGGCGGCATCCAGCTCGCACGTGATTTTTCGGTACGCCCGGATATCGTGACCTATCCTCTGCCTTCGTTCGCGGGACAGGCGGCGGTGCCCACCACCGTCGATATGTTTATCAACGGTTATAAAACCAGCAGCAACAACCTCCAGCCAGGTCCTTACTCGCTCAACAATATGCCTTTTATCAACGGCGCCGGCGAGGCGGTTATCGTCACCACGGACGCGGTAGGCCGCCAGGTGATCACTACCCTGCCGTTCTATGTGTCCAGTACCCTGCTCAAACCCGGCTTATCCGATTATTCCGTGGGCGCCGGCGCGCTGCGCCGCGCGTATGGCGTAAAAAACGCCGATTACGGCCCGCCGGTGGCCAGCGGTTCCTACCGCCGGGGAACAACGGACTGGTTGACGCTGGAAAGCCATGCCGAGGGCGCGCAAAACCTGGCCCTGGCCGGCGCGGGCAGCCTGTTGCGGGTGGGACGCGCGGGAGTGATCAACGGCTCCTGGACCCGCAGCCGTTTTGGCGGATGGGCCGGAGAACAATATGGCTGCGGTTATCAATACAGTAACCGGGTCGCCAGCATCGGCACGCAGCATACCTGGCGCAGCAGTCACTTTGCCCATCTGGCGCTCTATGATGCCGGCGCCCGTCATCGGCCGCGCACCGCCTCGACGTTAAGCCGGGCCAGCGCGCAATATAACGCCGGCGTCACGCTGCATCGTTATGGCAGCCTCGGCGCGGCAATGATCGATATCCGCGGCCGGAGGGGCGATCGTACCCGCTTATGGAATCTGTCATGGAGCAGGAATCTGTGGGGCGACGCCAGCCTGTTTGCGACCGCGGGTTTCGATCGGCAACAGCGGGACTATTCCGGCGCCCTCTCGTTGATCATGCCCTTTGGCGGCCTGGCCAGCGCCAGCGTCGGCCTGGAGCGCGACAGGCCCGGCGGCGACGCCCAGCGCCTGACGGTGTCCCGCGCCATGCCCTCAGACGGCGGTTTCAGCTGGGACGCCTCCTATGCCCGCCAGCAAAGAGACAAAGATTATCGCCAGGCCACGCTCGACTGGCGTAACCGTTATGTCGACGCCTCCGGCGGCTTTTACGGCGTCAGCGGCAGCGACGTGCAATGGGCGGATATCAGCGGCGCGCTGGTGACGATGGATGGGCGGCTGCTGGCGGCAAACCAGTTAAATAATGCGTTTGTGCTGATAAAAACCGGGCAGCCGCAAGTGCTGGTACGTTATGAAAACCAGCCGGCGGGCGTGACCGACCAAGCGGGCTACCTGCTGATTCCCAATGTTATCGCCTACTACCCGGCTAAATACGGCATCGATATCTTAAATATCCCCGCTGATTTGACGGCGCCCGCTATCGAGCAACGTTTCTCGGTGCCCCGCCAGAGCGGCTATCTGCTCCATTTCCCTATCGAGCCGCTGCGCGCGGCCAGCATCATCCTGCATGACGGCCAGGGCCGGCCGCTGCCCGTAGGCACCCGGGTCGTGCGCGACGGGCGGCCCGATGATTATGTGGGCTGGGAAGGCCTTACCTGGCTGGAAAACCTGGCAACCGACAACCGGCTGCGCGCCGTCACTCCGGACGGACGGCGCTGCGCCGCCCGCCTGACGCTGCCGGACGGCAGGCCCCGGGCTTTACATACCTACGGGCCGTTGCCATGCCCGCTGTCCGCGACACCTTAAGGAACGCTTGATGAAAACCCTTTCCCCGGGATTGCTGTTGCTCGCATTATTATGCCAGTCCGCCCTTGCCGCCTGCGCCTTGCCCGGCCGTACCGTCGCCTTTGGCAAGGCAAGCTCTTTCAGCATTAACAGCACCGTCAGCACGTCCAGCAACAGTATCGAGGTTAACTGCGGCGCCGGCAGCACGCTTGCCCTGCTGAGCACCGACCATATTGATCTGCAGCTCTATTCCGCCAATGCCACCAGCAGCGGACAGGCGGCGCTGAAAGCCATCGACGGCGGCGATGTTATCCCCATCCAGGTATGCACCGCCGCCAACTGCGCCACGCAACTGGCGCTTAACGGCGCCCCGGTGAGATACCATTCCGCCGAGCTGGTAAACCTGGTCGGGCTGATGGGGGGGTCGAACTTCAGTATCCCGCTGTATTTGCACACCATGACGGGCCAGAACGTGGCGGCGGGAACCTATACCGTCACCCTGAATATCCTGGTGAACTACGCTATCTGCACCGGCATAGGCGCGCTGGGACAATGTATGCCGGGCAGCAGCCAGATGGGTTCCGCCATGGTGCCGCTGACGGTTAACCTGGTCATCACCAACGACTGCGTCGCTATTACCGCCCCCGACATCAGCTTTGGCGCCGCGCCGCTGGTGAGCGGTTTTAATCCGGTATCGCAGACGATCGGCATCGTCTGTACCAAAGGCAGCACGTATACGGTGGGGATGAATAACGGCAATCATGCGGTCGGCAACGTCAGGCACATGGCCAGCGGCGGCAGTCTGCTCGGCTATGAGATCTCTAAATCCAACGGCGCCGAGTCCTGGCGTGACAACGGCAATGACCGCTGGTCCAGCGCGCTATCCAATAGCGTCAGCAGCGACGGCACCCTGCGTACCTACAATTATGTCGCGCGGATTTTGCCAAACCAGCCTACGCCGCCGCCGGGCAATTATACCGATAATGTGGTTATCGATCTGTCGTTCTAGGCCGTGCGGCAGGCGTTAAACAATAAAGAGTGGAAAGGGCTTAATTTCACGAATATCGCTATTATCAATAACCAATCCATTGACGTTTTTTATAGAGTGGATTTTTGCGGCACCCTGGGCGGGCGTTAGCGGACGCTACGCCAGAGGCGTGGGTTTTGGCACCGACTTCCTGATCAATTCATCCGTTTCGAACGCTGGAATAGCCTCGCCGGAAAAGGCGACGGCATACCTTTGTCCCCCTGAACTGATATGCACAACAGTATCGTAGCTTTTACCAGAGGTTTCTTTTCTCCGCTTTGTCCTGCGAGACATCAGCTGAAGCGTTGTTTTTGGCATGACCAGAATACGTCCAAGCCTGAATTCATCATGATAAATAGACGTTTTCCTGTCATTTTCAATCAAAAAGAAATCAACTTTCATATCATCCCCGCATCGCTTGTTATATCGTTTAAAAATGCCCCCAGGGCCTGACTTTATTATACGAATTCATCGTCTCCCTAAAATAGCATCCAATGCCGACAGCAAAACAATATCCAGACTAATTTATAACATGCGCCGTCAAGCCGGCAGATACAAGCTTTTTTAACATTTATTTGACATATCCAGGCAATACCAATGCTAATTTCCTGTTGTAAAGGTAAATTTATTCAAAGAGTTGTTCAGCAATTCATCAGAAATGCTTAAGAAAAAATGCAGCTTTGCCACTTAAGATAATGCGTTAGCGACAAGAGAATTTACGGGCATGATTTATCGATGCCAATTGATTGCCTTTTATAGAAGCGTATTTTAGCCCGCCGCGTGCTTTTTATATTTTCACCCGCAGATAAACATATAATCTCAAATGTCAGTCAGGTAAATTTTTATAATTAATATATTTTGTAAAACGAATGATGGATTTGCTTATCCCCACCCGGGCCTCAAATCCTTGCCGGCCGTCGTGCCGCGGTTATTTTTACACAGGAAATCACCTGTTCCCGATAATATCGGCTGGCGGGGCTGAAGTGTTTTTCCCAAAACGGGCGCGCTGGTCAGGGACGAGGTTTGCTGCAAAAAAAAAAGCACGTCCTAAGACGTGCTTTTTTTCTGCCTTGTCTGGACTGCTGGAGACAAGACCTTGAAGAGGTTGGTCGGTGAGAGAGGATTTGAACCTCCGACCCATACGTCCCGAACGTATTGCGCTACCAGGCTGCGCCACTCACCGAATGCGGGCGCATCTTACTGCGGCCGTCTTTTTGCGTCAATCCCTTTTTCAAGAAATACTGCCGACTGTTTACAAAAGCGCCGCCGGCGGTACCTGTCGCTTACAGGGCCATCCCCTTGGCCGCAGGCTTGGCGCACCAGTTGTTCCGCGGGTTGATGCCGCCGTTCGGCGACGTATAGCCCAGGCAGCCGAGAATGGTATCAAACAGCTCTTCATGGCGATGGGTGGCGCCGATACGCTGCTGGGCCTGCAGGCGGTCGAACGCCTCCCGATGGGGCTGGTCGGCCAGGAACGCATCCGACGCCCAGACCATCATCGGTACGCGGAACTGTTCCGGCGGCGCCATATCGCGCGGCGTGCCGTGTAAATGGTAGTTTTCATCAATGGACTCGCCATGGTCGGAGGCGTAGAACACCAGGGCTTTTTTATTGCGCATCCTGTCGATGACGCTTGCGATAAAACTATCGGTATACAACACGCTGTTATCGAAGGCATTGATAAGCTGCGCTTTGGAGCAGGCATGATCCACGCCCATGCATTCAGGCTGGTAGCGGGCAAAATCCCGCGGATAACGCTGCGAATAGAGGTAATGCGAGCCTTTGGTATGCAACACCATCAGGTGCTTGCCTTTGGGGTAGCGTTTAAGCGATTCGCTCATCTCATCCACCAGCAGCATATCATCCACGGATTTGCCGTCGTTGCGTTTTTCCGCGGCGATCATCTCGCGAAACGAGAAGTTATTGGCATAGGTATTTTTATAAAACCACACCTCGCTCTGCATGGCGAACAGCTCCGAGGTAAAGCCGAGCGAACGCATTACCGCAAAGATATTCTGCTCTTTTAACGTCCGCTGCTGGTTATCCGCTGTCCCGCCCTCGCGCACGAACATGCAGCGCAGGGAGAGTTTGGTGGAGGTATCGCAGGATTGCCCGCGAAACGCCACCAGGTTTTTCTCGCGGGATAATTTGGGCGTGGTATCGCGGTGATAGCCCAGCAGCCCCATATGGTCCCAGCGGGTGGTTTCGCCGATGATAAAAACCACATAGGTATCATCGATACCGGCCGGAGTCACATAGGTAAACTGCTTGGCGGGATCGAACAGCGTGTCATTGTCCTGGTTTTCGTCGAAATGGGTGTAGGCGAACAGGCCAAGGGCCGCCATCCAGTTAACCGGCAGGTAGGAATGCGCGATAACGCCGCCGTAGCTGGGCAGATCGATATTGGTGATTTTTTCGCGCACGTTCTGCGCCTTATCCTGATAGCGCACCGGCAGCCAGATCAGCGCCAACGTAACCAGTAGGATCAACAGAGGCTTAATGCGCTGGCCGGGGGTCTTCATCTGCTGGATCAGGGTACCGCTCACCGAGTGTTTCCAGATCAAAAACAACGGCAAGGCGCTGACCGCCACCATCCACAGGACAAAATAAAACCCGACCACCTCTTTTGATAAATCAATATCCGTGGTCATGACAGAGGCAATAATGCCGTAGCCAATAACGACATTAAAATAGGTCATGTAATAACTGGCGGCAACCGAGATTAACAACAATACTGTAGCCACAGTACGGTAGAAATGACGCCCGCCCAGCGAAATCAGCCGCAGCAAAAAGAAGGTGGATAGCACCGTCACCATAATTTCGGTAAGGGCGATAACCATGTGGCCGACGGTGGTAACCGGATGAAGCACATCGAAACGCCGGATAAAAACCGACAGGTTAAGAAAAAAACCCACATAAACAGCGATTATTATCGATAGTTTTTGCTGCGACAGCTGTTTGACTAATTTAATCAAGGCAATAGTCCATGATAATCAATAAATTAAGGTCTCGCTGCCGGCGATTTGGCTAGCGGATTCGCACCCGACTTATGCCGCCATGGCTAACAACGAATGGATAAGCATACCTTTAATGTGCGAAACCATTTTGACAAATTTCATATTAAAAAGTTTTGGGTAGTAACGGTTTATCCTGCGGCGGACGCGCCGGGCAAAAAAAAACGCCGCAAGCAAAGGCTCGCGGCGTTATCCAACCGGTTTCACCGGCAGCCGCGCTGAGCGGCGGCACCGGTTTAACGCTGAAAACTAATTAATGACGTTAAGTTTAACATCAATGTTATTGCGGGTCGCGTTGGAATACGGGCAGACCACATGCGCTTTCTGCACTAACGACTCGGCCAGGCCGCGATCCATGCCGGCTAAATGAATATCCAGCTGGGCTTCAATGGCAAAACCGGTCGGCACCGCGCCGATGCCGACCGTGCCTTCGATAAACGCGTCCGCCGGCAGCTTCACTTTCTCCTGCGCGGCGACATGTTTTAACGCACCCAGAAAGCAGGCGGAATAGCCGGCGGCGAACAGTTGCTCCGGGTTGGTGAATTCCCCGCCCGGGCCGCCCATTTCTTTCGGCACGCCCAGTTTGACATCCAGCACGCCGTCGGATGAGGTGGCCCGGCCATCGCGCCCGCCGGTGGCTTTGGCTTTTGCGCGGTACACAACTTTTTCAATAGACATGGTTCTTTCCCTCTTACGTTGTTGGATGATGCCTTCGCCGGACCGAGTGCCGGACGAAGATATATTGCAAGCGATTAAATCGCTTGCAACTTAAAAGCAGGGGCTTTATTCAGTATAGCCCATAGCGGTAGCCTGGTCGCCGCTCAGGCCCCCAGGGCGGTTACCACTGCGCCAGCTGGGCGCGAAGGGTTTGCAACTGCCGTTTTAAGTCGTTGAGCTTTTCTTCACTGCAGGCCGTGGCGCACAGGATATCGTCCGGCACCGTGCGCGCGGTTTCCCGTAATGCCCGGCCCTTGTCGGTCAGACGGATAATCACCTGGCGTTCGTCCGCCGCGGAGCGAAAGCGTCCGAGCAGGCCGGCGGTTTCCAGGCGCTTGAGCAGCGGGGTCAGCGTGGCGGAATCGAGATACAGCCGTTCGCCGATATCCGATACCATCACCTCGTCACGCTCCCACAGTACCAGCATAACCAGATATTGCGGGTAAGTGAGATCCAGCTTGACCAATAATTTGCGGTAGACCTTGTTCAAGGCCAGGTTCGCCGAGTACAGGGCAAAGCAGAACTGCTGGTCAAGGGCTAAAGGCGTAGCCGTCGCTTTTGGGTCATCATGTTTCGTTTTCATGGTGTTATTATAAATAGCGCGCGATAGAATCGCAAGTTATTTTTTTGCTCACCTTCCCCCGTCTGGACTGGCGGCGCGGAAAACATACCGTGCGTTTTTGCTACACTTTTTATCGGTAAGTCGTTACCGTAACTTTTCACATCGATGATATCATTAGCAAACTTGCTATTAATCCTTACCTACTGCGTGTGACCCATGGAAGCCTGGAAGATCAATATCTTTTCCGTTTGGTTAGGCTGTTTTTTCACCGGCCTGGCCATGAGCCAAATCCTGCCTTTTTTGCCGCTGTACGTTGAGCAACTTGGCGTGCGATCCCATGAGGCGCTCAGCATCTGGTCGGGATTGGTATTCAGCGCGACGTTCCTGGTTTCCGCGGTAGTGGCGCCGCTGTGGGGCAGCCTGGCGGACCGGCGGGGGCGCAAGCTGATGCTGTTGCGCGCGTCGCTTGGCATGGCGGTGGTGATTGCGCTGCAGGGTTTTGCCAGTAATGTCTATCAGTTATTCCTGCTGCGGGCGCTGATGGGCCTGACATCAGGTTATATTCCCAACGCCATGGCGCTGGTGGCATCGCAGGTGCCGCGCGAGAAAAGCGGTTGGGCGCTCGGCACCCTTTCCACCGGCCAGGTGGCCGGCGTGATTGTCGGCCCGCTGCTCGGCGGCTTTATGGCCGATCACCTGGGTCTGCGGGTGGTATTCCTGGTGACGTCGGCACTGATGTTTACCAGCTTTCTGGTGACGCTGTTCTTGATTAAAGAGAAAACGGTTAACATCAAAAAAGCCGATCAGCTCAAGGGCCGGGCAATCTTTCATTCATTGCCCTATCCAGGCCTGATTTTCAGCCTGTTTATTACCACCATGATGATCCAGCTGACCAACAGCTCGATAAGCCCTATTCTGACTTTGTTTATCAAAGATATCTACAACGATACCGGCAATCTGGCGTTTATCAGCGGCGTGATCGCCGCCGTGCCGGGCGTGTCGGCGCTGCTGGCCGCGCCGCGCCTGGGCCAGTTGGGCGACCGCATCGGCACCTCGCGTATCTTGATGGCGGCGATGATGGCAAGCATAGCGCTGTTTTGTTGCATGGCCCTGGTGAAGACGCCCTTGCAGTTGGGCGTGCTGCGCTTCTTGCTCGGATTCACCGACGGCGCGCTGATGCCCGCCGTCCAGACGCTGCTGGTAAAATATTCCAGCGATAAAGTCACCGGCCGTATCTTCGGTTATAACCAGTCGTTTATGTATATGGGGAATGTGGTAGGGCCGCTCATCGGCTCCAGCGTCTCGGCGGTACTGGGCTTTCGCTGGGTGTTTTTATTCACGGCCTTGATGGTGCTGATCAATACGGTGCAGCTCTGGTCGGGCTTTCGCAAGATCCCCGCCAGGAACAGTTAAATCCAGGGATAACGGCCGCCCATTTGCACCACCATGATACCGGCGCAGATTGCCACAAAGAATAAAAATACCAGCAGAATTCGGGTCATCGCTTCGCTCCTTATCAAAATATTGCCTGTTTTTTGACCAGCCCTTTTATACTATAGCCGCGCCGGCCGAACCTGAAAAACATCTGTGCAAAAAAATCGTTCGCCATCCCTTGCCCATGCCGGCAGACATGCAAACAAGTGGGAGCGATGGACGCATGTCCGCCACTCCCGCAAGCCGGGTTTTGCCATCAGACCCGTCTTAGCCCAAGCACAACATGCCCGGGATGTTATTTGAAAATGCGGAAACGTTCTTCATCGTCGATAAATGTTTTTTCGCCCGCCGCCTGCTCAATGGAGCCAAACGGCATTTGCGCGCGCAGTTTCCAGCTGTCCGGCAATTCCCAGGTGCGTTTAACCTCATCGTCAATCAGGGGATTATAATGCTGCAATGTCGCGCCGATACGCTCCTGAGCCAGGGCCGTCCATACTGAAAATTGCGCAATGCCGGTGGAATGTTCCGACCAGATGGGGAAGTTATCGGCATAGGCGGCAAATTGCTTTTGCAAAACATCAATGACCTTGGTGTCTTCAAAAAACAGCACCGTCCCTTTGCCTGCGGCAAATGAGGCCAGTTTGGTTTCAGTGGCGGCGAAGGATTGCGCGGGCACAATCTTCCTCAGCGTTTCTTTAATGATATTCCATAATTTTTCATGCTGTTCACCAAAGAGCACGACAACACGGGAGCTTTGAGAATTAAAGGACGAGGGGCTATGTTTGACCGCGTCTTTCACCAGCGAGGCGATCTGGTCTTCCGATAGCGCGACATTCCTGCCGATGGCGTAAATCGACCGGCGGGCTTTGATGACGTCCAGAAATGCATTGCTCATAGATCTACTCCTGTTAAAGGGAAATTAATGAACGGCGGCTACAGGCGGTTCATCGCACCGGCTAGCTTATGCCTTGTCGGTGTAATCTGTAAATCATTCGCATCATTCTCTCGATTAACTATGCTGATAAGACTTATTGCGGATCTTCATGGCATTAGCCCATGACCTACCAGACGAGCAGGAGCGATGATCTTATGACCATAGAAACCCTCGCGTTAAATGAAGCGGTGGGCGGCGTTCCCAACAGTCCGCTGCCCCTGGTCATCTATCGCCGCGTGATACCGGCGCAAACGCCCGATCCGGCGGCCTGGCTGGAACGTCATTTTGCCGCCAATGATTGGCCGGCCCAGTGGCGGTATATTATCTATAACTTCACCCATTTCCATTCCAATTGCCACGAGCTGCTAGGTGTTTACGCCGGCGAATCCCAGGTGCAGTTCGGCGGTGAAAGCGGGCCGGTCGTCACTTTGTCCCTAGGCGATGTGGTGCTGATCCCGGCCGGCGTCGGCCATAAAGCGCTGCAATCAAGCGAGGATTTTATGGTGGTCGGCGCTTATCCCAACGGCATGAACGCCGATTTATGCCGCGACGATCCCGCCAGGCTGGCCTCAGTGCAACAGCATATCGGGCAGGTGCCGTTACCGGCCACCGATCCGATCAGCGGCGATCGGGGCGGCATTACCACGCTATGGCATAATCCGGAACAAGCATAAGCCGGCGTAGAACAGGAGGAAACTATGTCTCGAGTCCAGGCAGTCGATCATTTGGTTATCAGCGTTAGCGATATTGCCGTTTCCAAGAAATTCTACAGCGGATTGTTTACGTTCCTGGGTTTTGACGTGATGGACGAAATGCCCGCGGCGATGGGCTGGAGCAACGGCACGACGCGCTTTTGGATTTACCAGGCGGACGAGCAGGGTAAAAAGCATCCTTATCGTAAAGGCGACGTGGGATTCCACCATTATGCCTGGTCGCTGAACAGCCGGCGGGACGTCGATGAGCTGCAGGCGTGGCTGGAACACAACGGCGCCAGCATCGTCGACCCGGCCGGCGAATATTATGCGGACTATTATGCGGTCTTTTTCCTCGATCCCGACGGCCTGAAGCTGGAAGGCATGCATTACGGCAAACAGGAGTAATACGCGGCCGGGCAATGGACCCGCCTGTCATATAGCGGAACCTGGGCCATACTTAGGTGACCCCCACTCACAAGGAGAAATTCCTGATGAAAGAGATCGGCGCAAACGGCCAGGTGGATTACGTTGAGTTCAACGTCAGCGATATCCAGCGTGCCAAACAGTTCTATGGTTCGGCGTTCGGTTGGGCGTTTACGGATTACGGCCCGACCTATACCGAATTCTACGATGGCAGGATTACCGGCGGCTTTACCTCCACCGAGGCGATTACCCCGGGCGGCGGCCCGCTGGTCATTTTCTACGCCAGCGATCTGCCCGGCACGCTGAAAAAGCTGGAAGCCGCCGGCGCGGAAATCGTCAAGCCGATATTCGCCTTCCCCGGCGGGCAACGCTTTCATTTCAAGGATCCCGACGGCTACATATTAGGCGTTTGGACGGAAGATTAGCCGGCGCGGAAAATCTGCGATCCTCCTGTCAAAAATAAAACAGCGTTCTATTTTTGCGACGCCGTCATGCTACCCTATGGCATCAGATCATGACTTCATAGGATAACAGGAGGAATTATGTCCAAGACAGTCGCCGTATTGCTGGCGAAGGGTTTTGAGGAAGCGGAAGCCATCATCGTAATTGATGTGCTGCGCCGCTTGGATATCAAGGTTGAAACCCTCTCATGTCAGGATAGGCTTGAGCTGGTGAGCTATCACCAGATCCGGATGTTCGCCGACGCCCTGCTCGAGCATCGCCGGGAGACGCTCTATGACGCGGTGGTGATCCCCGGCGGCCTTGAGGGTACGGTCAACCTGGCCGCTAATCCGCTGGTAACGGATTTTATCCGCCGCCACGATGAGGCTGGCAAATGGATTTGTCCGTTATGCTCGGCCGCGGCCCGGGTGCTGGGCGGCAACGATTTACTCAAGGGACGCCGCTATGTGTGCTCCGGCGATCTGCACCGGGGAATCAGCGACGGCCGCTTTATTGATGAGAAAGTGGTCGAGGACGGCAACCTGCTCAGCGGTAAAGGACTGGGCGTCGCCTTTGATTTTGCCTTTTCCCTGGCCTATCGCCTCACCGGCGATCAACAAAAGACCGACTTCCAGGTTGAGCATATCTATTACGATTACTGGCGCACGTCAGCGCCGTTAGGCGGTATTGTCCCGAATTAGCCCGATCATGGCCGGATTTAGCCTGTTTATGTGCCCTACCCATGGGCACTATAGTGCTACAGCATTATCACGGAGTCCGGAAATGGCACAAAGCGCGTTATTGATTATCGATGTCCAGCAATCTTTCCTGCAGCGTCCCTTCTGGTCGGAAGACGACGTGCCCGCCTTTCAACAGGCGCTGCTGTCACTTATCGCCGGGTGCCGGCAGCGCGGCGCGGCGCTGGTGGATATTTTCCATAACAGCGGCGACGGCCCCTTTAGCCCGCAGTCCGGCCTGGTAAAACCGCTGCCGTTCCTGACCCATACCGCCGACGCCACGTTCCACAAACATGTCCATAACGCCCTGACCGAATCCGGACTGCGCGCATGGCTGGATGAGCGGGACATCAAGCACGTGATCATCGCCGGCATCCGCACCGAGCAGTGTTGCGAAACCACTGCCCGGGTGGCGTCGGACCTGGGGTATCGCGTCACTTTCGTGACCGAGGCGACGCTGACGTTTCCCATGACCCATGACGGCCGGACGCTGAGCAGCGCGGATCTCAAGCACCACACCGAAACGGTGCTTATCGACCGTTTCGCCGCTATCCGCACCGTGGCCGGCTGCCTGGAGGAACTGGAGCAAGCGTGATGCGTGATGTTTATTTCCTGGTATTGCCCCAGGTCATGGCGCTGGATCTCACCGGCCCGGCGGAGGTGCTGGCGCTGTCCGGCGCCTTCAGGCTGCACTACATCGGCCCGCAGGAGGAGATTGCCACCTCCATCGGCATGACCGTCAGCCGGATTGCGCCGCTGCCGGCCTCCCTGCCGCCGGACAGCATCGTGGTGCTGGCGGGTGTCGCCGACTCCCGCCAGCAGCTGGACAGCGCGCCGGCGCTGGAGGCGCAGCGGTGGCTGCGTGAGCGCCGATCATCCTTTCAGGATCGGACATGGACGCTGGTGTGCGTTTGCTCCGGGTCGCTGCTGGCCGGGCGGGCCGGCCTGCTGGACGGGTATCGCTGCACCACCCACCATGACGTGATGGAGCGCCTGCGCCAGCAGGCTCCCGCGGCCCTGGTCAAGGACAACCGGATTTTTGTCGAGGATCGGGGGGTATTTACCAGCGCTGGCATTACCGCCGGTATTGACCTGGCCCTGTACCTGGTCAGCCTGTATGTCGGGCCGCAGCAGGCCATGGCCACTGCCCGGGAAATGGTGGTTTATTTCCGCCGCGGCGGCGACGACCCGCAGCTTTCGCCCTGGCTGCGCCACCGTAATCACCTGCACCCGGCGGTACACCGCGCCCAGGACATCCTGGCCCATGAGCCGGAGGCGGAATGGCGCCTTGACGCGCTGGCGCGGCAGGTATTTATGAGCAGCCGCCATTTGACCCGGCTGTTCCGGGAACATCTAGGGCTTAGCGTCAGGGAATATCACGAACAGCTGCGACTGGCGGTGGCGCAGCAGCGTTTACAGCAGGGCCAGGGCATCGAGAAATCGGCGCTGGCCGCCGGTTTTTCCTCCAGCCGCCAGTTGCGCCGGGCGCAGCAGCGCTGGCAGGAATAACGCCCTGCCGGCATATCAACCCCGGATCCGGGATTTCAGCTGACCCAGCGGCGCACATCAACGCGCCGTAGCCCCGCCGCCAGCAGCAGGCTCACCAACAGCGTGGCGATAAACACATACATGATATCCAGCGGCGGCGCCGCTTTAAAATCCAGGCCATGGGTGCGGATAAAATGAATGATAAACGCATGAAAGCCATAAATAGCCAGCGAATAGCGCGAGATCAGGCGTAGCGGCGGCCACCATTGCCGCCGGCAGGCCTGTTTAAAAAATACAAACAGGCTGACGGCGCCGATACATACCAGGGGGCCGCAATAAAGGTAATAGGTATCGGCGAAGTCGCCATTAACGATCAGCTGCTTTTTCGTGCCCACCGCCACCAGCACGACACTGATAATAAACAGCGCCGCGGCGATCACGGGGATTTTTTTACCGCGCAGATCAAGCATACCCACGGCCCGGCCCAGCACCGCATACAAGATGTAATAAAACGTATCGCCGCTGATAAACAGGTTTACCGGCAGCAAGGTTATATGGCCGCGATTGAACGTTACGGTGTTGGGATTGGCCATCACCGCCAGCAGCACTATTATCGTCGCCAGAAAACCGGCGGACACCGGTTTGATTTCGATCAGCGGCGACAGCAGATAAATGACCATCACCGCGTAGAAAAACCAAAGATGGTAGAAAACCGGCTTCTGCAAAGCCCCTTCCAGCGCCCGCGCCGCGTTGATGGGGGTAAAAAGCGCCATATACAGCAGCCCGATCAGGCTGTAAAACAGCAGGCATAGCCCCATGCGCAGGAAATGTCTGGCGCCGGCGCGCCTGGCGCCGAAAAAAAGAAAGCCCGATATCATAAAAAATAGCGGAACGGCAACCCGCGACGCGGAGTTAAGCACATTGGCCAGCAGCCAGTTGTGCTCACCGATGTCCAGGCCATGGGTAACATAAAACGAGGTGGTGTGGATCATTATCACCATCATGCAGGCCAGCGCACGCAGATTATCTATCCAGTCAATTCTTTTATCTTCGTCCACTCACTTCATCCCTATCCGCATTTTGTATGCATACGCTTAATCTTCAATATCTTAAAAATAGGCTATATATCTACAAATGAGGAAGCAAAGTAAAAAATGAATTATCCGGATGAAGGATAATTTCGGCCGGGGTTGCGTGGGATTTAAAATAAATGCAAAATAGCCGGCCAATGTTAAAAACATTGACGGATTATTTTGTTTTTAACTCTATATTTCAGCTGGTTATAATATGCAAAGCTCATTATCTCCCTCCGTTCGTTTAGGCCGGAGGGCGTTGCTATTTCCGTTATGCCTGGTGCTGTTCGAATTTGCCGTCTATATCGGCAACGACATGATCCAGCCGGGCATGATGGCGGTGGTCGCATCCTTTAATGCGGGCCGGGAATGGGTTCCGACCTCCATGACCGCCTACCTGGGCGGCGGCATGGTGCTGCAATGGCTGCTGGGGCCATTGTCGGATCGCCGTGGCCGGCGCCCGGTAATGCTGGCCGGGGTGATGTTTTTTATTGCCGCCTGCCTCGGCATTCTGCTGGCGCAAACCATTGAGCAATTTATGGCGCTGCGTTTTTTACAAGGGTTCGGACTGTGTTTTATCGGCGCGGTGGGCTATGCCACCATCCAGGAGTCGTTCGATGAAGCCACCTGCATCAAAATTACCGCGCTGATGGCCAACGTCGCGCTGATTGCCCCGTTATTAGGCCCGCTGGCCGGCTCCATTATTATCCAGCTGGCTTCCTGGCAGGTCATGTTCGTGCTGTTTGCCGGCCTCTCGGCCATCGCGCTGGCGGGCTTGTGGCGCGCCATGCCCGAAACCGCCTCGCGCCTGGGGGAGTCGTTTTCTCCGGGCGGCCTGTGGCGCGACTATAAGGTGGTGCTGACCAACCGCCAGTTCCTGTACGGCGCCATGGCCATCGGACTGGCCTGCCTGCCGTTGCTGTCCTGGCTGGCCCAGTCGCCGGTGATCCTGATGGGCGACGGGGGGATGACGCCGATGGAATACGGCTTGCTGCAGATGCCGGTGTTCGGCGCGCTGATCCTGGGCAACATCACCCTGGCGCGATTAAGCGGCCGGCGTACCGTGGATCGGCTGATCAAGCTCGGCGCCGCGCCGATCATCGGCGGGCTGGTGCTGGCCACCGCGGCCACCCTGTTCTCGCCCCACGCCTATCTGTGGATGACCGCCGGCATGAGCCTGTACGCCTACGGCATCGGCGTCGCCAACGCCGGCCTGTACCGGCTGACGCTGTTTTCCTGCGCCATGAGCAAGGGCACCGTGTCCGCCGCGCTGGGCATGCTGAACATTATGGTTTATACCCTGGGCATCGAACTGGCAAAAACGCTGTACGCCCAGGGCGGCAGCGGCCTGTTCAACCTGTTTAACCTGATAAGCGTGCTGGGCTGGTATACGCTGGTGCGGCTGTTTATCCGCCGCCGCGCATCCACGCTGACGTCCATTCCCACGCCCGCGCTATAAGCGTCAGCAAGAGAAAGGCCGGCAAAGGCCGGCCTTTGTCACCCTGGGGTTAAAACAGCCCCATCGGCTGATCGGAGTAGCTGACCAGCAGGCATTTGGTCTGCTGGTAATGCTCGAGCATCATCTTATGGGTTTCGCGCCCGATACCGGACTGCTTATAACCGCCGAAGGCGGCATGGGCGGGATAGGCATGGTAGCAATTGGTCCATACCCGGCCGGCCTGGATGCCGCGGCCCATTTTATAGGCCACGTTGCCGTCGCGGCTCCAGACCCCGGCGCCCAAGCCGTAATCCGTATCGTTGGCCAGCGCCAGCGCCTCATCCATATCCTTAAAGGTGGTTACCGCCAGCACCGGACCGAAGATTTCCTCCTGGAAGACGCGCATACTGTTTTTGCCGAACAAAATGGTCGGCTCCAGGTAGTAGCCCTCGGACAGTTGCCCCTCCATCTGTTTGCGCCGCCCGCCGGTGAGGATCTCGGCGCCTTCTTTTTTGCCGATATCAATATAGTTGAGAATGGTGTCCATTTGCCCCGAGGATACCTGCGCCCCCAGCTGGGTCCGGGCATCAAGGGGATTGCCGCTGCGGATGGCCTCGACGCGTTTTACCGCCCGCTCCATAAACCGCTCATAAATCGATTCCTGCACCAGCGCCCGGCTTGGGCAGGTGCAGACTTCGCCCTGGTTAAAGGCAAACAGGGCAAACCCTTCCAGCGCCTTATCAAAAAATGCATCTTCCTGATTCATGACGTCGGCAAAAAAGATATTCGGCGATTTGCCGCCCAGTTCCAGCGTGACGGGAATGATGTTTTGCGCCGCATAGCTCATGATGCGCTGGCCTACTTCCGTGGAGCCGGTAAAGGCCACTTTGGCCACGCGTTTTGAGGTGGCGAGGTATTCGCCGATTTCGGCGCCCGCCCCGTTGACCACGTTAATCACCCCCGCCGGCAGCAAATCCTGAATCAGTTCCATCATCACCAGGATGGAGAGCGGGGTCAGCTTGGCCGGCTTAAGGACGATACAGTTGCCGGCGGCCAGCGCCGGGGCCATTTTCCAGCAGGCCATCAGCAGCGGGAAATTCCACGGAATAATTTGCGCCACCACGCCCAGCGGTTCATGAAAATGGTAGGCGACCGTATCGCCGTCGATTTCGCTGATGCCCCCTTCCTGGGCGCGCGCGCAGGAGGCGAAATAACGAAAATGGTCGATAGCCAGGGGCACGTCGGCGGCGCTGGTCTCACGAATCGGCTTGCCGTTGTCCCAGGTTTCCACCGCCGCCAGCAGTTCGACGTTTTGCTCCAGGCGATCGGCGATGCGCAGCATGATATTGGCGCGGGTCTGTACCGACATCGCGCCCCACTCCGCTTTCGCCTTATGGGCGGCATCCAGCGCAAGGTCGACGTCGTCAGAGCTGGAACTGGCGATTTCGCACAGCGGCAGGCCGGTTACCGGCGTCAGGTTGACAAAATAATCACCTTTTACCGGCGCGACCCAAGCACCGCCGATAAAGTTGTCGTAACGGGGTTTAAGTTTGAGCGGATAACCATATTCGCCGGGTATTAACCGGCTTGAGGGGGGATTGTAAGCCATGTTTTCTCCTAGACACTGTGACTTTACCAAGAGTGGGCTGGGCTGATAAACGCTATCCTTTAACGTTAGCTGCAGCGGACACCACGAGACAGGTAAGGAGGGAATGAATTTTAACTATTCGAGAGGGTTCACAGTTTGTGTCATAACATTTCAGTGCCATACAGTGCCGCTGCTACTGGCGGCGCAGTACGGGCAAAACTGGTGCGCGCAAACAGCCGTTCCGCCAGCGCCACCAGCATCGGCCGATTCACGCACCAGTTGGGCATCACGCGGCGATAATTGATAAACCCCAGCGTGCAGGCCACGGCAATATCGGCAAGCGTCAGGGTGGGGCCGTTAAGCCGCCTGCCCTCGTGGGCATGTTCCTCCAGCGCGTCCAGGCCGCGGCAGATTTTTGCGCGCTGGTTCAACAGCACGTTTTCATCGGGGCCGCCGCCGCGCCCGCATTCGCGGACGATGGCCATGGCCGCATCCGTCACGCCGTCGGCCAGCGCTTCAATTTGCCTCACCCGCAGCGCTTCCAGGCGATCGGCCGGCAGCAGCGGCGGTTCGGGATGGGCCAACTCCAGATATTCCGCGATGATGGGCGAATCAAAGATACCCTCGCCCCGCTCGTTAAGCAGTACCGGCACCTTGCCCAACGGGTTCACCGCCGTGACGCAGGCATCACGACCGTTAGGAGAGGCGCTGACCAATTCAAAGGCAATATCCTTTTCCAGCAGGATAACTGAGATTTTCCGCACGTAAGGACTGGTATAGCTGCCTAACAGTTTCATTGGTTCGCCTCCGGTGGCCGTGGTCGCACAAATCAGTATGGCTCATGACACAGAAGTTTAAGTTAGAGAAGCCGTATTTAATGGAATGACAACGTGCCCAAGATGTTGCCTACCAGGTCGTCATGAACGGCTGCGCCGGAGGTCGGCGTCAATACCTGGATGGTGATGACGCGATCCAGGTAAGGCGTTATCAGCAAGGTGCCCAGCATGGCTTTGCCCTGCATTTCCTGTTGGGAGTCGATGCGCAGGAATTTATGCTTATCCACCATTACCGGGACCTGGCCGGTTTTCCTGACATTCTTGAACTGGGTTTTCAGGCCCGACAGCGCGCCCTGCGCCATTTTATTAAATGCCGCGTCGCTGGTGTCGTTGGCATCGCCGTTGACCGTGCGCACCTCGCTGATGCCCACCGCCTGCGAATGCGCCCGGTTGGCGAACAGCTGGACCACCACGCCGGTATTTTGCGCGTTGGCGTCCTCCCGCGTCTGGTTAACAAAATCCGGCGGCAGTTGTAAGGTTATCTTGCCGTCGAGCAACGCGACCCGGACACTGTTTTTCAGTTCCGGCGCCGGCGCGGCGGCGGAAGAGGACGCCGCCGGCGCCGATGCCGCCGTAACGCCCAGCACCGATACGCCCGCCAGGGCGATCGCGGTCATAATCCTGATAATACGCCTTGCCATGTCAAACATCCTTCTCGCAATCAACGGAGTGGCCGCCAACGGCAGCCTGCTGTGAAAACATCGTTAAGCAAAAGCATAGCCCCTTTTTAAGCGCAGCGGCGCGCCACATGCGCATTTTGTTACCGCGCCGCCGGTGGAGTAGACTAGGGACATCAGGCCCACCAGCACAACGGCGAGTAAACCATCGTGACCGACCCTCTTCCCATACAGGATACCGACCCCACCACCCTTGCCGGGATAAGCCGGCTCGGCGTTCGCAAACGGGGGCAGCTCGACCGGGAGCTACCCGACTGGCTGGCCGAGGAAGTGCCGGTGGCGCTGGTCTACAACGGCATTTCCCATGTGGTCATGATGGCCTCGCCAAAAGAGCTGGAGCAATTTGCCCTGGGCTTCTCGCTGTCCGAAGGCATTATCAGCGCGCCGGGCGAGATTTACGGTATGGACGTGGTGACGGCCTGCAACGGCCTGGAGGTGCATATCGAACTGTCCAGCCGCCGTTTTATGGCGCTGAAAGAGCATCGGCGCGCCATGGCCGGACGCACCGGCTGCGGTGTCTGCGGCGTCGAGCAGCTTGAGGAGATAGGCAAACCCATCGCTCCCCTGCCCTTTACCCAAACCTGGCCGCTGGCGCGGCTGGACCATGCGCTGGCGCAGTTGAAAAGCGTGCAGCCCATCGGCAGGCTGACCGGTTGTACCCACGCGGCGGCCTGGATCACCCCCGAAGGCGAACTGACGCTGGGCTGCGAGGACGTCGGCCGCCACGTGGCGCTGGACAAGCTGCTCGGCTGCCGGGCGCGCCAGGGCGCCGCGCCCGGCGCGGTGCTGGTCTCCAGCCGGGCTAGTTATGAAATGGTGCAGAAATCCGCCATGTGCGGCGTGGAAATCCTGTTCGCCGTCTCGGCCGCCACCGCCCTGGCGGTAGACGTGGCCGAACGCTGCGGGCTGACGCTGGTGGGATTCAGCAAGCCGGGGCGGGCCGCGGTTTATACGCATCCCTGCCGAATCGTTGACAGCAAAAGCTAAACATGTTCTTTAAAAGGGACTGATAAACGTTTTAATAAACGTTTAATTAACTATAATGATCGGATTGCTTACGCGGCACTAACATTCATTCAGGGTGCCGCTCACCTAAAATGGAGAAGATAAATATGAGCTATACTCTGCCATCCTTGCCTTATGCTTATGACGCCCTGGAACCGCATTTCGACAAACAAACGATGGAAATCCATCACACCAAGCATCATCAAACCTATGTCAACAATGCCAACGCCGCGCTCGAAAGCCTGCCTGAACTCGCCAGCCTGCCGGTTGACGAACTGATCCAAAAACTCGATCAGGTGCCGGCGGACAAAAAAACCGTACTGCGCAACAACGCCGGCGGTCACGCCAACCACAGCCTATTCTGGAAAGGCCTGAAGCTGGGCACCACCCTTTCGGGCGATCTGAAAACCGCCATTGAGCGCGATCTGGGTTCCGTCGACGCGTTCAAGGAAGCGTTTGAAAAAGCCGCCGCCACCCGTTTTGGTTCCGGCTGGGCCTGGCTGGTATTGAAAGACGGTAAACTGGCCGTGGTCTCCACCGCCAACCAGGACAACCCGCTGATGGGCGAAGCCATCGCCGGCACCTCCGGCTACCCGATCCTGGGCCTGGACGTGTGGGAACATGCCTACTACCTGAAATATCAAAACCGTCGCCCGGACTATATCAAGGCCTTCTGGAACGTGGTGAACTGGGACGAAGCGGCCAAACGTTTCGGCGAAGCCAAATAACCGGCGTCCGTTAAATGTAAAAACCATCCCGCGGGATGGTTCGGTTGATCGCAAACGTCCCGGCCTTACGGCCGGGACGTTTGCATTTCAGGTACCGTTGCTCCCTGAAGCAGGCTTATTTCAGTAACAACTTGTCAGTGAAGGCTTTTTTCGCGCTGATGCGGACTAAATACTCGGTGGTCGACAGCACCATGGTGGAACGGACAATCTGCTGGTAGCGCTGCTGCTGCATACGCACCAGCGCGTCATCCGCCGGTACGCGGGAAAATTCCGGCAACGGCGGGAACGCCGCGACGCAGTGCAGTTCGCTGAACGGGCCGAGGATTTCATCGTCGGTAAACCGGTATTCCTTGGGATCGTCCTGCAAGGCCTCGTGCAAGGCCATCAGCAGCTCGGCGTCCTCATACTCCTGTCGGCTGATAACGCCCAGGGCGTATACCAGCTTCAGGCGCACCGGTAGTTCGCCCAGCGGACCGGCGCCAATCAGTAGCGGCTCCACGGCATATTTTACCGCGTAATCATCCTTGCGAAAGATTTGCAGCACCAGAATATTGACCGCCTCGGCCAATAATTCCACCGCCGCGCCCATCAAATCCCTGACCGTTGTGCCGGCGTTCAGTTGTTCGAGGACCTGGTTTTCGTACAGTTGAGTATTTTCCGTCATCACCGAACACCATGTAACCCCCGGAGGCGGGATATTGCCCGCCGCCGGATCTTCATCATCATTGCATGGCGTTATAAAGATCCACCACCTGCGCTACCACCTCGCCGTCTTCCTCAAGACCGGAGACCTGCGCCAGCGCCGCTCCGGGGCCTGATTTTTCCAGCAATGCCGCCCATTCCTGCGCCTGGGGATCCTGCTCGCTATGATAATGCATGGCGGCGGCGATGCCCTTAAGCAGGTTGTCGTGGCGCAGGCCGTATTCCATGGTGCCGCGCAGCGGCTTGATCAACCGGTCGCCGGCGCTGAGCTTACGCAGCGGCTGGCGGCCGACGCGCTCTACGTCGTCATGTAAATAGGGATTCTCAAAGCGCTGCAGGATCTTATTGATATAGGCGGCGTGTTTCGCGGCTTCAAAACCGTAACGGTTAATCAGCACCGCGCCGCTTTCTTCCATGGCGCCTTTCACCACCTGGCGGATGTCGGGGTCGAGGATCGCGTCGCGGATGGTCTTATGCCCGGCATGCTGGCCCAGATAGGCGGTGATGGCATGGCCGGTGTTAAGCGTAAACAGCTTACGTTCGACAAACGCCATCAGATTATCAGTCAGCTCCATGCCGGCGATAGCCGGCGGCTCGCCGATAAACTGGGTTTTATCCACAATCCACTCGCTAAAGGTTTCCACCGTCACCGCCAGCGGATCCTGGGTTCCGGCTTCGGCCGGGGGTACGATGCGATCCACCGCGGAATCGACGAAACCGACGTGCTGCGCCACCCAGGCGTGATACTGCTCGGGCAGTGCCTTTAAGACATGCTGTTTCAACTGGCTGGTGCCGCGCACCATATTTTCACAGGCGATAATATTCAGCGGCCGGGTATTGCCCGCGTCATGGCGCGCGATCAACCCTTTGGCGACGGTACCGGCGATGCGTTCCAGGATCTGCGGCCCTACGGCGGTGGTTACCAAATCAACGTCGGCTATCAATGCCACCACTTCCGCGCCGGTGCTGTTAACGGCGCTGACGCCCCGGACCCTTTCCACATGGGACTGCTCGCCCACGACATGGACCTCGTATTCATGCCTGGCGTTCAAGGCGTCAAGCACCGTTTGGTTAACGTCGGCAAACACCACGTCCACCCCGGCATCGGCCAATAATTTACCGATAAAGCCGCGTCCGATATTACCTGCTCCGAAATGTAATGCTTTCATAGATTTAACCTTGGATTCTCTTAGTTAAAAAGGGGCCAACGCAGGCCCCCTCTCAAATACAACCGTTTCCATCGCCCGCGCTGTGGTTAGGCCGTTTTGCCGCCTTTGAGCAGCTCAAGCACTTCATCTACGTCGGTGGTGTTGATCAGGCGTTGGATAACCGCATCGTCGTCCAGCGCGTTAGTCAGGCTGGTAATGACCTGGATGTGCTCGTTATTGCGCGCGGCGATACCAATCACCAGACGGGCAATATCGTCTTCCTCATCACCGAAACGCACGCCCGCCGGATACTGGCAGAATACCACGCCGGTGCGCAGCACCTTATCCTTGGCCTCGATGGTGCCATGGGGAACCGCAATGGACTCGCCCAGGTAGGTGGAAGTCAGCTTTTCACGATCCAGCATCGCTTCCACATACTCCGGCAGCACGTAACCGCCGTTGACCAGTTGTTCACCGGCAAAACGGATCGCCTGTTCCTTATTGTCGGCCTGCCGTCCGAGGAAGATATTGGCCGCGGTCAGGCGGAACAGGTTCTGCTCGCTGTCTTCGAAGCTGTCGTCCAGGGTGGTGATGACTTTATTCTGATTGGTTTCGGTCTTTTGCACCGCGACCAGACGCGCCACCAGATCGGTATACAGCCCGCTGTCCAGGAAGTTGGTCAGCGAGATATGCTGCGCCTGCGGGGCGTGGCGCATGGCCCGCTCGGTCAGGTCGCGGTGGGTGATCACCAGGTCAACATCCTCAGGCAGGCTGTTGATGGCCGTATTGGTGACGCTGATATTGGTCAGCCCGGCTTCCTTGACTTTTTTACGCAGTACCCCGGCGCCCATGGCGCTGGAGCCCATGCCGGCATCGCAGGCCACGATGATTTTACGTACCGAAGCCAGGTCGCCGGTGGCGCCGGCGGTAACCGGCGCGGCCATGCCTTTGGACTGCGCTTTCATGTCTTTTATACGGCGGGTGGCGTCTTCCAGATCGTCCCCTTCCTTGGCCTTCATGCTTTTCAGCAGGATCGAGGCGATAACGAAGGACACGGCAAACGCCGCAATGACCGCGGTGATATTGGCAAAATAGGCGCCTTTAGGCGTCATGGCCAGCACCGCCAGGATGGAACCCGGCGAAGCGGGGGAAACCAGGCCGCCGTGCAGCACGCTCAGGGTAAACACGCCGGTCATGCCGCCGAGGATTACCGCTATCAGCAGACGCGGGTTCATCAGCACGTAAGGGAAATAGATTTCGTGGATACCACCCAGGAAATGGATGATGGCCGCGCCGCCGGCGGACTGTTTGGCGTTGCCGCGACCGAAAATCATGTAGGCAATCAGCACGCCCATGCCCGGACCCGGGTTGGCTTCAATCAGGAAGAAGATCGATTTGCCGGTGGCGGTAGCCTGCTGGATGCCCAACGGCGAGAAGATGCCGTGGTTGATGGCGTTATTCAGGAACAGGATTTTTGCCGGTTCGACAAAGATCGAGGCCAGCGGCAATAAATCGTGGCGTACCATCAGGTTCACGCCCGCCGCCAGGATATGGGACAGGATTTCAACCAGCGGCCCGATGGCCAGGAAGGCGATAATCGCCAGGATCATGCCGATGATGCCGGCGGAGAAGTTGTTGACCAACATCTCGAAGCCGCTTTTGATCTTGCCGTCCACCATACGGTCAAAACGTTTAATCGCCCAGCCGCCCAACGGACCGGCCAGCATGGCGCCGAGGAACATCGGCATATCCGCCCCGGCAATCACGCCCATGGTGGTAATGGCGCCCACCACGCCGCCGCGTTCGCCGCCGGCCAGCCGTCCGCCGGTATAACCGATCAGCAACGGCAGCAGGTAGGTGATCATCGGGCCGACTAATTTAGCCAGCGTCGCGTTGGGTGTCCACCCGGTGGGGATGAACAGCGCGGTGATAATCCCCCAGGCAATAAAGGCGCCGATATTCGGCATCACCATATTGCTCAGGAAACGGCCAAAATTTTGTACTCTGACCTTGATATCCGAAGAAGACATAAAAAACACCCCTATTGATACGCGCCGGACAATAAGGGCGCGTGAAAATTGTTGCGACAGTGTTGCATTCTCTGTCGGTAGTTCTATAAGCAGCGGGACTCTACCACGCTGCGTGCCGAATGCGTACTCAGCGGCGTAACTGTGACGAATATCACCATGTCACCCCCTGTTTATCCCCTATATCGGTGATATTCATCACAAATTCCGTATGAAAAAAAACCACAATTATAACTTCAGGGAGTTAACGGCGGGTAAATTGTGATAGAGATCACTCTTGCTTGCTGGGTATTTGTTTGATAAATGTGATTTGTATCACAAATTATTTATCATCCCAGCCGGGCATCGGCGAAGAGAGGGCGATAGCGGCTGATTTAGACGCTAAAAGGCGGAATTGCGTAGCTAAAGCTGTAAGAAAATTACCGCTGTAATACCTGCGTTTTCTCGCACGCACGACAGCCATCATGACGCGGATATGTTACAAAAAGGTGACCCGGCGGGCCACCTTGGTGTAACGCGGCGCGTCATTAGCGCAGGGCCGTCCCTGCGGCGGTCTGCGCCTGCATCAGCTGCTGGTGCTGGCTTTGCAGGCCGGCCATCAGCTCATTATATTGCGTCGCCTGCAGCCGGGTGGGAAAGGCCACCGACGTGGGGCTGTAGGTCACCTGGCTGCCCTGCATATTCAGGAAATTGCCCACCTGGATCAGGGTTTCCGCAAGCTGCGCCGCGCTGGTCACCACCGGCGTCACCTGCTGTGCCGGCTGAATCACCAGCTTGGTATAGGCCTGTTCGTATACCGCCTTCAGGTCGTCGGGCTGCTTTAGCGCGGCGCGGGAGTCATCCGCCTGTTTTTTCAGGCGTTCTATCTGCGGCCCCAGCAGATTCAGTGCCCCTGCGGACTGCTGCAAATCCACCCGGTGGGTAAGATAATCCTGCGGCACGCGGATCTGGCTGACCTGATCCAGCACCGGCAGCAGGCTGGCATTGACCGCCTGGGTATATTGCTGGGTAAAGGTCAGCAGGATCTGGTAGTCGGCCACATAGGTGCCGAACTGTTTTTTCTGATCGTCGGTCAGCGTCGGCAGGCGCTCGCCGCCCGGCAGCACGGTGGTTTGTAAAAACGCCATAAACGCCTTGCGCTGCTCCGGCTCCTTGTCGCCGCAGGCGGTAATCTGCAGCGCCAGCATCAATAGCACTGGAATCATCAGCGCATAGCGCAACTGCGCCAGTCTGTCCCTTAACATCATGACCAACTACTCCTGTAAAATAGCTCACCCCTTTCCCTGGTTACCCAATTAACGCGTCCTGTTTGCAGAGTAAGGATAGTCCACTTTGCGAGGAATAAATATGCTCAAAGCCCTACCGATGGTCTCATTTTTTTACAAAACCCGCGGCGCATCGAACCCATCCACGGCATCAAGGGTAAGGGAGGCACATCCGCTATTGCCATAGCGGTCCGTCAACCGCAACGGCAAGGCCGGAGGAATAAAGCCGTTGCCGGTCAGACTGAAGCCCCAAACGTTATCACCAGCCGGCGAGGGGCCGGCAGACGCATCGTAAACATCGGTCTCGATAATAAAATCAATAAGATTACTTTATTGCATCAGGTCACTTACCTCTATCATGTGATCATTTTAACGAAATGAAATGGCACGACAGCAGCTCTTTTATGATACTTAAATCATTAACGCGGATTTTCTTAGGTTTTATCAAGATGAAAACATGCTAATAAAACACCACATTTATAGTCATGCCGCGCACACAATTATTACTGTATATAAACGATGACTTGATTCAGATATTCCGTCGCTTTATTTAAGACTGAATTTCTTGGTCAAGTGAAAGCGCATGGGATCTTTGATTACGAAGGTATTCGGGGCGTCCCACTCCCATACGCGGCAAAAAATACCGTCAATAGTTTTATAACGCAATCCTTTGTCCTCCAAGTTTTTTAACAAGGTACGTATTGTAACCATTTCAAAATCTTGCGAGGCATGAGAACGCACGGTGATAATATCCACTTTATACTCACTTGCAAGGCGGGACGCAAAAAGATCGTCATCCTTAGGGAATCGCTCTAACCGGTAATTGTGCTGAAAATCACGGCGAGTGACCTCTGCGGGCGTAAAGCTATTGTCGGCTGCTTGCCGCAATCCCAACCTTAGCCTTCTTCCCTCTTTTATACCATACCTCACTTGAGTCCCTTGCGGCGGCGTGAAAAAACCCGCCTCTTGGTGATATTTTCCATGGGACGAAATAATAAGGCGTTCTGAATTTTCAGACCCTTTAAATAAATACAGATCGTCGCCCAACTCTATCCTGTTGCCAAGCGCGATATCTTCAAGACCTCCTCCCCTGGCGGTGTTAGCGCGTCTGGCCGCCAATTTGCCGACGCCCGCCCCCGCCCCCGCGCCTAATCCCAGAGCCAGCGATGCCCATCCCAGCGCCGCCGAGGCCTGCGGATTCTTTTCCTCCAGCGCGATGGAGGCAATGCCTGTCGCCGCCGCCGCCGCTTCAAGGGTAATCAAGACGCCCGCGACCAATGATAGTGAGGCGCCGCCGGTGGGAATGCTCAAGGCAAAGCCTACGACAGCCAAAACGATACCCAGAATGCCCTGCCAGCTGATATGGCCGCTCGGATCGGCGTTATTGACCGGGTCGCCGGCGCAATAGACATAGGCATTGATACCGCCCGCGCCGAACGGACTTAACGAATCCGGCGTATTAAAACGCATCAGCACCGGGTTATAAGCGCGATAGCCGTTGCCCAGGTGATAAGCGCCGCTCACCGGATCGGGACGCTCGCCGGTAAAACCGGGCAACGACGGGCGGAAGGCAGGACTAAAGCCCCAGGGGGTATAACGGACCAGCTCCGAGGTCTGATTTTCGGCCCGTGACCACAGCAGGCTGTTCTGATCATTGGTGGCCGTCAGTCGCAAGTGGGTACCGTCATGCACCGCTGCAGTGGCGCCGCCCAGTTTGGCTAGCCGCACCGGCCGCAACGCGCCGGGTTGCTGCTCGTTGACCCTCTCATCACTGCGGTAATAAAGCGCATGCGCGCCGCGCCCGGTTACCGATTGTCCGACCAATCGATTGAGGGCGTCATAGCCATAACCGCCGCCCGGAGCGGGGCCGCCCGTCACCGAAATCAAACGGCCCAGCGGGTCATAAGCAAGCCGGCGTCCGGCCTCGTCCAGCGTCATCTGGCCGTTGGCGTCATACGTCAGCGCTATCACGGCGGGATAATCCGGATGGCTGTGCTGCACCCGGCTGAGCTGAGTGGGATCGCTGGGGTTATTAAATTGAAACAGCGCATTGTCCACGCCGCCGGGAAACGTGGTGCCGCATTGGGTAATGTTGTCGATGGCGTCATAGACAAAGGTCTGTAACGAGATAGACTTGCCGTAGGGGTCTACCGGCGGCGCGGCGCCGGCGCAGGTATAGCGTTCCAGCCGGTTGCGGCTGTCGTAAAACCAGGCTTCCTGGCGCAGTATTACATTATTGTGCCGTGTTTCGCTGCTGCGCCGCTGGTCGTTGGCATACCAGGTCTGGCTTATGGTCAGCGTTTCGTTATTGGCCGCTGTGACCGAGCGGGCAATCTCGCGGTCAAACTGATCGTAGCCCAGCCTGATGGTGCAGCCATGCAGACCGCGTGGGTCGGCGGTGTGCCGCGTTTCCAGTCTGCCCAGCGCATCGTAGGTCAGTGTTATAACCATATCCGCATCGCTGACCCGAACCAGTTGCCCCACCGCATTATACTGATATTGGGTCTGCGTGCCGGTGACATCGGTATACTGCGTCTGGCTGCCCATCAGGCTCCAGGCGTGGTTTACCCCACGCAACGGCTGGCCCGGCACGGTAAAGGTTTCTCCCTGCAACTGGCCGGAGCGGGTAAACGCGCGCGTGGTAACCACGCCATTATCGCCCGTGGCTCGCGTCATTCTGCCGCTCAGGGGATCCCAGGTAAAATCCTGGCGCAGGGTGCCGCTGGTCACGCTCCTGACGGCATTATCCAATTGGGGAATATATTCATAGCGCAGCACTTCGCCCATCGGCGTGGTCACAGTGGACGGCAGCGGGCTGGCGCCAGTCCAGCCAAAACGGGTCAGGCGACCGCCGCTGGTACTTTGCATGATGCGCCCACTGCTGTCATATGCCTGGGAGCCCAACTGAAAAATACGCGCAGCGGAATTAGTAACACGGATGGCGGTAGCCCATAGCTGGTCGCTAAACGGCACGTACATTTTACTCACCACGCTACCGTCGGGCAGACGTTGGCCCACTACCCGATCGAAGGCATCATACTGGTAATCGGTGGTGCGGCCCATTTCATCGGTTTCCTGACGCAAACGACCCAGGCCATCATAACGGCGGGTGACCTGCCCCAGCGTCACGCCCGACCGATCGCGCCGGACAATGGTCAGCGGCAGCCCGCGGACGTCCAGAGTGGTCAGGGTCCAGCCGGCATATAGCGTCTGATTATTGGCGAAGCCCTCGCGGGTCTCAGCCTGGGTCAGTGCAATCGGGTCGCTTTGGGTTATCAACGTGGTTCCGTCGTTGAACGCGGTACGCAATAGGTTCCCCCAAATGTCATACGTGATCGCCGCCGTACGCGCCATACGGGCGACCTGGCCGCTACGGGGATAGTCAAACACGCTTTCGGCGACCCGCTCGCCAAAAGCATTATAGGCGGCGGTTTGCGCCTCAAACCACTGACCGTTTGTATCCGGATCGCTAACTTCCTGGCGCGTCACCCGCCCCAGGCCATCAAACCAGCTGCGCGTGGCATTGCCGAGCGGATCGGTGGTGGTGGTGTAAATAGCGGTGCCGCCGGTTACAGGCTGGGTTGCATAGGCAAGCATGGTCACCTGCTGGAACGCGCTGCCGGCATTGCGGGTGGAGCGGGTAGGGCGACCGAGATTATCATAGACATTTACCGTGCGGTTGCCCTGCTCATCGGTCTCGGCCAGCACCCGCCCACTTAATATCGATACTTCCCGGCTGGTAGTGAGCGTTAGCTTATCGTGACCGGTGACCCGCTCGCTGGTGGTCAGCACATTTGCGTTTAACGTATAAAGTTGTTCGAGGAAATTCGGATAACTCAGACTACTGTTGTTGAGGTCATAAAACCAGCGCACCGTGCGCGCAGGTCGCCCATGCATCGTCGGGCTGGCGCGCTGGTTAAGGTAGAACTGCTGGGTATGCAGTATCCGGGTTGCGCCGCTGGCGTCAAAGCGGTCTTCCATCAGCACGCTATAAGGGGCGGGGGCGCCGGCCATGGCGGGCAGGGAAATATAGTTGTAGTTCTCGTCGCGCGCGGGGGTGGAGAACGCCGAGGGGGCCGGGATTGTATTTTTCCGCCGTATAAAGCGTGTAAATCCCCATGGGTCGGGCGGGCAGCCGGGTTCCCCGGCGGGCGAATAATAAAACAGCTCGGTAACCATACCGTCCGGGGTTTGCGTGCGGGTGGGATTGCCTGAGGCATCGAATTCCGTCAGGGTAATTTCGCTACGCGGCGTACCGGAGAGATAGCGCCATATAACAGTCCGGCTGCGCGGCAGCTGAAACTGCGGGGGCTGATTGTCAAAAACCGTGCCCGGCAAGGCATAATACTCGGTAATGGTACGAGTGCTGGCACCCAGGCTTTGCGTTTCCTCTTCGATTTGCAGATGGAAGTTATTGTATGTGCAGATCGTCGCCCGCGAGACGCCGCCGCTGGTCACTGTTCTGCGCGACCAATAGGTATAGGCGTTGAGAACGCCGAAAAGGTTATCGCGGTCCGGCGACCAACTGCCGGCGGTGCCGTAGCCGAGGTAATTCGAGTTGGAGTAGGTATAAGTAGTGTCAATCCCCTCCTGACCGGCGCCGGGAGATTTTAAATGCCTTGATACCGCCGGCAGGGCCGGCAGGCCCGCACTGGTCGGAAACAACATCCGGGCGTTTTGATACCAGACCTGCTCCCTGAGCCCGGTGGGATAGTGAATACCGGTAATCGGATACCAAGACCCGACCGTTGTATAGTCAAACGTCCAGGTCAAGGGCGGCGTCACCGCGTTATTCGTCAACTGGTACAGATTATTATTACGGTAAATCATCGTCAGGACATAACTTTCGCTGCTCCCCGGCCAAAGGGTAAACGTGGAGGCGTTAGTGCCGGAGTAGACCGCCGACAGCAACAGTTTGCCGGTGCTATCGGTAATTCTTTCCAGGCGCGTCAGAGAGCCGAGGATGTTCCAATCAAACTTAAGCCACTGACCGGTGGGTGCATGAATATATTCCGGGACTTTCATCGACCGCGCGTCCTGTGGGCCGGTCAGCACTTCCACGGTGCCGTTTTTCCAGATAATAAAATAATTGGTACTGGTCCGCATAAAGCGAAAGCTGTCCAGCTTATGCTGAACAATGATCGGTTGATCTCCGGTTTCAATAATATTATATCGCTCGCCGGTATTAAGCACTAATAGCCGATTCGCGAAGTCATAATAGGAATAACCCAGTGAGATACCTATTCCGTAACCATCATTTCCAGTGCTAAGCGGTGAATATGTCAACCTGGCGTCAAATGCCGGGCCAACACCGCCGTTACCCACCAAATTGGCAATGGGAAGCGCGATTACAAACAGGCCCGTGCGGGGATCGACTCCGCCCTGCAGACCCTCGATAGAATTTGAGGCCTGGGAAGAAAATAAATTGCTCATAGATCAATCCTTGCGAGTTTATTTACTTTTTTCGTTTATACAATCATCGTAACTGAGGCACATCGAAGTAATCATTGGTATTAAAATACAGTGTGAGATTGCCTTTATTACCGTATTTATCAGTGAGACTAATAACACGCGTGCTCGCTTGGCCGCTACTCCAATAATGAGCCACAATGTCAGTCTCACCCCATATAGAAAACTGATACATGACCAACGTTGCCGGATTCGTAATATTATTATCTACGTCACCGGCATTTAAAGAGGTAAATAATTTAAACGCGAAACCAGAAGCATACCCCAAGAAATGGCCTTGAACTTCTGGATTAAATGGCTTTACATACCAAAAATTCACTTGATAATAAGAGCGGCCCCAGCCACGCTCCATCACAGAAAAAGGCCGACTATAAAGGTAACTAGAGCCTTGAGCAATTCCTGTAAATCCTGCCCCCCCCCAAGGGTCATTACCTAAATTCAAATCGGCGTCCGAAATAATATCCATAGGTTCTGCTAATAAAAAAGTTCCTCCTATTTTTGGATAAAGATTGATAGTTACACAATCGAGCGTTCCATTATAATGATAATAGGTAACTAGTCTATGGGACTCCCAATAAATATTATCCCGTAAAGTTTCTCTCGATCGTTGACTGAGAGTAACGTTTCTCGCGTCAGAATAATCAATGGGGTCCAAGGCATTAATTGTAACAGAACTGAAAAATCCGGGGGTACCGTATAAACCTGTACTTATCACCTTTGGCGAAGCGGCCGGATGGGTCAAGGTTAGTTGCACCGCGATTTCAATGGTTCTGGAAGGACTAGCTGCCCCACGTCCTACGAAATAACTAAACGTTCTGCCACTTGTCTCGATAAGTCCATCCACAGGCACCATTTGAGATTCGGTTTCCCTGAACCTTTCGGACATGTTCATCTCATTGATATCACCTTGGTAATATCCCGTTGATGAATAGCTGTTTTCCAACATAGGATCTTTTTCAAATGTAGTCTGATGGGCATCTGCATTTGTCTCAGTATTGTCAGGCAGTATGTACGTAGACGGTGTATCCTGGACTGGCGCAAATGATGGTGCCGGAGGGAGAATATCGAACCCAAGGGAACCATAAACAACAAACCAAGTACTGTTGTTAGGATTCTGGCTTAGATGCGCTGTCCTAATAACCTCTATTAGATTTACATTACGTCGAAACTCGTCCAATGAATAATCCGTGAATTCCTGGCCGAATTCATCCAATGCTTTTATATAAATGATAACTTCTACGGTGTTGAAACCATTTCCATAGATATATGCAACACGGTTAGTTGTAGTAAATGAAACCTGCAAGGATTCAATAGATTTGATATCAGACCAAGCCATTTTTTACCTCCTATCATTATAAAATCACAATCGATACTCAAGAAGCTAAAATTATTTTTGTAAAATTCAAATTCCAATTACTGAATTTCATTAACTGAAACGAGAGAAGATTTTTTCATTAACATTATTTTTATATTTTTTCCTATATAAAACAATATGTATTTATTTTCATTAAAATTCCTTAATTATTGTTAAAGGAAAAGTAATTCAAAAGGATGTCAATAAATGGAATTCATAAACGATACAAAATTCTTTTTTTTCAATCATTTAAAGAATAAATAAGAGAGAGGTGCATACATTAAAAAACTTTATTCTAAGATAAAAACAAATCACATTGCTGTTATAAATTTTTCGCTCACTCGCTATATAACAATAGTACCAGCAGTAAATTGCCATCGGGCATTAATATTTTAATTTATGTCGAGTAAAAGTTAAAAAATGTCATATCAATAAGTTTCATCAATATTATCGATAACGAGGCGTCAGAGAAAAACCATTTGCTGGATTAAGCTCTTTGCTAAAAAAAACCGGCCAGTATTCACTGACCGGTTCTGTTACCCGCTACGCGGTTACGTCCGAAATGCTATTGCAGCAGCGAAATATCCGCCACCCGCAAAAACAGCTGTTGCAGCTGGCTGAGCAGCGTCAGGCGGTTAACCCGCACCTCGGCGTTATCGTCCATCACCATCACTTTATCGAAAAAGGCGTCCACCGGCTCGCGCAGGGTGGCCAGTTCCGCCAGCGCTTCCTGGTAGCGGCCCGCGGCAAACAGCGGCTCCAGCTTATCGCGCAGCACCGTAAGGTGCGTCGCCAGCTGGATCTCCGCCGCGTCTTTCAGCACCGCGGCGCGCACGTCGCCGTTCAGGGTGTCGGTGGCCTTGGCCAGGATATTGGACACGCGCTTGTTGGCGGCCGCCAACGCGGCGGCGGCGTCCAGGGTGCGGAAATAGGTGACCGCGCGCATGCGGGCGTCGAAATCCGCCGGTCGGGTAGGCCGGCGCGCCAGCACCGCCTGGATGGTGTCGACGCTGTGGCCCGCTTCCTGGTACCAGGCGCGGAAGCGGCCGAGCATAAAGTCGACCACATCGTCCACCACCCTGGCATTGGTGAGTTTTTCACCGTACAGGCGCGCGGCTTCGGCGGCCAGGGCCGATAAATCCAGCGGCAGGTTGTTCTCGACGATAATGCGCAGCACGCCCAGGGCGGCGCGCCTGAGGGCAAACGGATCTTTATCCCCTTTCGGATGCTGGCCGATGCCGAAAATACCGGCCAGGGTATCCATTTTCTCGGCGATGGCCACCGCCGAGGATACCGGCGTGGACGGCAGGGCATCGCCGGAGAAACGCGGCTGGTACTGTTCTTTTAGCGCCAGCGCCACGTCTTCCGGCTCGCCGTCGTGGCGGGCGTAGTGCATGCCCATCACGCCCTGGGTGTCGGTAAACTCAAACACCATATTGGTCACCAGGTCGCACTTGGACAGCAGCCCGGCGCGGGCGGCATGCTGCACGTCGGCGCCAATCCGGCCGGCAATCCAGCCGGCAAGCGACTCGATACGATCGCTTTTATCGCGCACGGTGCCCAGCTGCTGCTGGAATAATACGGTATCCAGCCGGGGCAGCCGGTCTTCCAGGCGTGTTTTCAAATCGGTGTTATAGAAAAATTCGGCGTCGGCCAAACGTGGGCGCACGACTTTTTCATTGCCGGATATCACCTGGCTTGGGTCTTTGGAGGCGATATTGGAAACAAAGATAAAGTGCGGCAGCAGTTTGCCCTGGGCGTCGTATACCGGGAAGTATTTTTGATCGCCCTTCATGGTGTAGACCAGGGCCTCGGGCGGTACGGCGAGGAATTTTTCCTCAAACCGCGCGGTGAGCACCACCGGCCATTCCACCAGCGAGGTCACTTCTTCCAGCAAACTGTCGGTCAAATCGGCAGTACCGCCGATTTCCCTGGCCGCCGCCTCGGCGTCGCGCTTGATCTGGGCCTTGCGCAGCTCGTAATCGGCCATCACCTTGCCGCGTTCCAGCAGCAGGGCCGGGTATTGGTCCGCGTTGTCCAGCGTCAGTTCGGACTCGCCCATAAAACGGTGGCCGCGCACGGTGCGGGCGGAATCTATGCCCAATACCCGCCCCGGGATCAGCTTGTCGCCCAGCAGCAGGACGACGGTATGCACCGGACGGATAAACTGCGTGTCGCTGTCGCCCCAGCGCATCATGCGCGGGATCGGCAGTTTAGCCAGCGCGGTGGTGACCATGCCCGGCAGCAGTTCCTGCGCGCGCTTGCCTTTAACCGACGCCCGGTAGAGCAGCCATTCGCCCTTGTCGGTCACCTGGCGTTCCGCCTGCTCGACGGTGATGCCGCAGCCGCGCGCCCAGCCCTCGGCCGCCTTGGTGGGTTTGCCCTCGGCGTCAAACGCCTGGGCAACGGCGGGACCGCGTTTTTCAATGTTGCTGTCGGCCTGGGCGGCGCCAAGGTTTAGCACCTTAAGCGCCAGGCGGCGGGGCGAGGCGAACCATTGCACCTCGCCGTGGGGCAGGTTGGCGCCGTCGAGTTCGGCGGTAAACAGGGTGGCGAACGACTGCGCCAGTTGGCGAAGCGCTTTTGGCGGCAGCTCTTCCGTGCCGATTTCCACCAGGAAAGTGTGTTGCGTCATGGCCGGCCTCTTATTTCTCGTTCTTTTTGCACATCGGAAAACCCAGGGCTTCCCGGGAAGCGTAGTAGGCTTCGGCGACCGCTTTGGTCAGGGTGCGGATCCGCAGAATATAACGCTGACGTTCGGTAACCGAGATGGCCTTGCGGGCATCCAATAAATTAAAGCTGTGCGCCGCCTTGAGAATACGTTCATACGCCGGCAGCGGCAGGGGTTTTTCCAGCGCCAGCAGCGTCTGCGCTTCTTTTTCGTACTGATCGAAACAAACAAACAGGAAGTCGACGTCGGCGTACTCGAAGTTATAGGTGGATTGCTCCACTTCGTTTTGATGGAATACATCGCCGTAGGTGGTCTTGCCCAGCGGGCCGTCGCTCCAGGTCAGGTCATAGACGCTGTCCACGCCCTGCAGGTACATGGCCAGGCGTTCCAGGCCATAGGTGATTTCGCCGGTCACCGGGCGGCATTCCAGCCCGCCCACCTGCTGGAAGTAGGTAAACTGCGTCACTTCCATGCCGTTGAGCCACACTTCCCAGCCGAGGCCCCAGGCGCCAAGCGTCGGGTTTTCCCAGTTGTCCTCGACAAAACGGATATCGTTAATGGTCGGATCCAGCCCGACTTCTTTCAGCGAGCCGAGGTATAATTCCTGGATATTGTCCGGGGAAGGCTTGATGATGACCTGAAACTGATAGTAGTGCTGCAGGCGGTTGGGATTTTCGCCGTACCGGCCGTCGGTGGGACGACGCGACGGCTGCACATAGGCGGCGGCAATCGGCTCCGGTCCCAGCGCCCGCAGGCAGGTCATGGGATGGGAGGTGCCCGCGCCGACTTCCATATCCAGCGGTTGGACAATGGTGCAGCCTTGGCGCGCCCAGTAGTCCTGTAAGGTCAGGATCAGGCCCTGAAAGGTCTTGGGATCAAACTTTTGCATGTTGAATTCGCACGCGATAAAAGTGGATATATTAAGAATGCGCCAGTATACCCTCTGGCGGTAAGATATACAGCCCAATTAAGGAGTAAGGCGATGATCCGCCCGTTTGTGCCGGGCGATATGCCCGCGCTGCTGGCGCTGTGGCTGGACAGCACCACCCGCGCCCATCCCTTTATCCGCGCCGGCTACTGGCTTGAGAGCCTGCCGTTGGTGCGCGACGACTACCTGCCGCAAGCCCGGAGCTGGGTGGCTGAGCGCGACGGCGTCATCACCGGCTTTATCAGCGTGATGATGGAGCAGTTTGTCGGCGCGGTTTTTGTCGCGCCCCGCTACCATCGCCAGGGCATCGGCCAGGCGCTGATGACGCGGGTAAAACAGCGCTACCCGGTGTTGACCCTTGAGGTCTACCAGTTAAACCGCGCCGCCTGTCATTTTTACTACCGCCAGGATTTCCGCGAAATCGGCAAGGCGTTTAACGCCGAAACCGGCCATATGCTGCTGACCCTGCAATGGCGCGCCGGTTAAAAGCGTTTGTTACCGCTTCAGGATTGGCTATGCTAACGCTGGTCAGCAGGTTATTTACCCGGGGCGAAAAAACGTTGCCCATGCATGCGCTGGCGCGGCAAACAAATCAATGCCGCCGGGACGCAGGCACATAATCCGCACATGCACGTTGTTCAATGGTTTGATAATACGCGCCGCCGGGGCGCGGATACATTTATCAGCCGCTCAGGTGCATGAATTTCTATCAGGAGAGGTACGCCGTGAGCCAGCAAAAAGGGACCCGCGCATCGGGACGCGCCACCATCAGCGATGTGGCCAGAGCCGCAAACAGCGGCAAGACCAGCGTGTCGCGCTATTTGAACGGCGAGCTGCACCTGCTTTCCGACGACCTTAAGGCGCGCATCGAAGCGGCCATCGTGCAGCTCAATTACCGCCCCAGCCAGATGGCCCGCAGCCTGAAGGGGGGACAGACCAGGCTGATAGGCCTGATTATCGCCGATATTACCAATCCCTATTCCGTTGACGTGATGCGCGGCATCGAGGCCGCCTGCCGCCGGCACGGCTTCACCCTGCTGGTATGCAACACCAACAACGAAGTGAACCAGGAACGCCACTATCTTCAGTTGCTTAACGGCTATCAGGTGGAAGGGATCGTGGTCAACGCGGTGGGCATGCATGAGGATGCGCTTGCCATGCTGCAGCAGTCCTTGCTGCCGATGGTGCTGATTGACCGCAAAATTCCCGGTTTCGCCTGCGACATGGTGGGCCTGGACAACCGCGAGGCGGCGACCCGCGCCACCGGGCACCTGATCGCGCAGGGATTTGAAGCCATTATGTTCCTCAGCGAGCCCCTGGGCACGGTGAATACCCGCATCGAACGGCTGCAGGCCTTTCGCGCCTGCCTGGCGGCCCATCCGGATCTGGCGGCGGAAGAGGCGGAGTGCGCGCTGAACGATACCGACACCCTGGCCGCCGTTATCCAGGACTTTAACCGCCGCCACCGCGGCATGCGCAAGGCCATTCTGTCGGCCAACGGCGCGCTGACGCTGCACATCGCACGCGTACTGCGGCGCCAGGGCCTGAACTGGGGCAGCGATATAGGCCTGCTGGGATTTGACGAACTGGAGTGGGCGGAGCTGGCGGGCGTGGGCATTACCACCTTTAAGCAGCCGACCTACCAAATCGGCTACGCCGCGCTGGAACAATTGTTAAAGCGCATCCAGGGGGCCGACGAACCGGTCAGCGAACAAGCGTTCAGCGGCGAGCTGATCGTGCGGGGGTCCACTACCCGTTAGCGAAGCGGATAAGACCGTAAGGCACCCTTAGGAAACGGAAAAGTCAGATAATAGTTTCCTCCCTGCGGCGACCACGCGCCGTTAATCGCCGCGCACCTCCCCGCCCCGCCCCGGATGCCAGTTGGCTAAATTAGTGACAGCGATCATAAATCTGACATAACGGACTTCTCAATGGAACCGGTACCATCTACCGTAAAACCATCACCGCGGAAAATGTCTCCGCACGGGAGTCCAAGATGAAACATGATGTGTTTGTGGTTACCGCCGCGTACGGCAATGACAATGTCCTCGCCATGGGCGGGCAGCAAAAACTGCTGCCGACCATCGCCGGGGCGGGCGCCGCCGGGGTGGAAATGCGCCGCGAGCTGCTGACGGAAACCGACCTGGCCCGCCTGCCGGAACTGGCCCGGGAGATAGCCGGCCTGGGGCTGCGCTGCTTCTATTCCGCGCCGGAGGCCTTATTTACCCGGGACGGCGCGCCCAACCCGTTGTTGCCGCAGCTGTTCGACGAAGCCGAACGCCTTGGCGCCGAGCGGCTAAAATTATCCTTAGGCCATTATTCCGCCACCGGGGATATCGCCGGCCTGGACGCGTTGCTGACATCCCGGCGCGTGCGGTTAATGGTGGAGAACGACCAGACCGAATGCGGCGCGCTGGCCCCCATCAGCGCGTTTTTGCACCGGGCGCGGGATGCGCGGCTGCCGGTCGGCATGACGTTTGATATGGGCAACTGGCGCTGGGTTGGGGAAGATCCGCAGGCGGCGGCCGCGGAGCTGGCCTCTTTTGTCAGCTATATCCATATCAAGGTCGCGCTCCCGTCGGATAACGGCTGGCGCGCCACGGCGCCGCAACACGACGGGCAGGACTGGCGGCGGTTGCTGGCAAGCCTGCCGGACGATGTGCCGCGCGCCATCGAGTTCCCGCTGGAAGGAGACGATCTGGCGGCGGTGACCCGCCGATTCATCGCGCTATTGCAATAAGCGCGCCGCCTGGCCGGCTTATTACCGGGCCTCTTCCCGGCGGTAGCCGGGTCCGGCCGCCGGCGTCACGACGGCCCCGCCCCCGCGGTGTGCGCCCGGGCACCGGGGTAATTTATTCGACATAGGGATGGAACCGATACCAAAGAACATGATGATGCCAGCGCGCGCGGCGGCGGATGGCCGGGCAGGCTATTGACGCACCGCGTCGAAACAATAACAACGACATCGGAACACCCGCCCCGGCCCTACCCTGCGGCGGTTGAGACAGCAGCGATATCAATGAAGGAATACATCTATGAGCTTAGCGAAATTAGCACCAAAACGTTGGTGGTATATTATGCCGATTGTATTTATCAGCTACAGTCTGGCATATCTCGACCGGGCCAACTTCAGTTTTGCCTCCGCCGCCGGTATTAACGATGACCTGGGAATAACCAAAGGGGTATCGTCATTATTGGGCGCGCTGTTCTTTCTCGGTTATTTCTTTTTTCAGATACCGGGCGCTATTTATGCCGAACGCCGCAGCGTCAAGACGCTGATTTTCTGGTGCCTGGTCTTATGGGGCGGTTTCGCCGCGCTCACCGGCATCGTCAGTAATATTCCCATGCTGATGGCGATCCGGTTTGCGCTGGGCGTGGTGGAGGCGGCGGTGATGCCGGCGTTGCTGATTTATATCAGCAACTGGTTTACCAAAGCCGAACGCTCACGTGCCAATACGTTCCTGATCCTCGGCAACCCGGTGACGGTACTGTGGATGTCGGTGGTTTCGGGGTATTTGATCAACGCCTTCGGCTGGCGGGAAATGTTTATCTTCGAAGGCATCCCGGCGGTTATCTGGGCTTTTTGCTGGTGGGTGTTGGTTAACGATAAACCCGCCCAGGCAAAATGGCTGTCGGAGGAAGAAAAGCAGGCGCTGCAACGGCAATTGGCCAAGGAACAGGAAGGCATTAAAGCGGTGCATAATTACGCCGAGGCGTTCCGTTCGCGTAATGTGATTATTCTGTGCATCCAGTATTTCGCCTGGAGCATCGGCGTTTACGGGTTTGTATTATGGCTGCCGTCCATTCTGCGCAACGGCATGGAAATGGGCATGGTGCAGGCCGGCTGGTTATCCGCGGTGCCTTACCTGGCGGCCACCATTGCCATGATCATCGTCTCCTGGGCATCGGACAAGCTACAGAAACGCAAAATATTCGTCTGGCCACTGCTGCTGATTGGCGCCCTGGCCTTTATCGGTTCCTACCTGCTGGGCGCCCACCATTTCTGGGGTTCCTATGCGCTGCTGGTTATCGCCGGCGCCGCCATGTATGCGCCTTATGGCCCGTTCTTCGCCATAGTGCCGGAAATGCTGCCGCGCAACGTCGCCGGCGGGGCGATGGCGCTGATTAACAGCATGGGCGCCCTCGGTTCCTTCGTCGGCTCGTGGGTGGTCGGCTACCTTAACGGCGCCACCGGTTCGCCCTCGGCGTCCTATGTCTTTATGGCGGTGGCGCTGCTGGTATCGGTGTGGTTGACGTTAATTGTCAAACCGGCGGAAAACGCCGTGCCGCGCATGGCCTAAAGCCGGCGCCGCCTGTTCCGTTAACAGGCAAAAATGGTATGCTGGTCTTTATCGCCAAATGACATAACCGACCAACGGAGATCATGATGAAACCTGCCGTAGTATTGTACAAATCGTTGCCCGACGACCTGCGCCAACGTCTGGATGAGCATTTTGACGTGACCGAAATCGGGGATGTGGGCGCAGAAAATGTGCGCAGGCATGCGGACATATTGCAACAGGCTCAGGGTATCATCGGCTCCGGCGGTAAATTCGATAAAACAATGCTCGACGCGCTGCCCAACCTCAGGGCCGCCTCCACCATTTCCGCCGGCTACGATCAGTTCGACGTCGACGAGATGAGCGCGCGCGGCATTGCGCTGATGCATACTCCCCACGCCCTGACGGAAACCGTGGCCGACCTGCTGATGGGGCTGGTGCTGGCCACCGCGCGGCGCCTGGTGGAACTGGCGGAGAGGACCAAGGCGGGCGAATGGCGTGAGAGCGTCGACAGCACCTGGTTTGGCACCGACGTGCATCATAAAACCCTGGGCGTGGTCGGCATGGGACGTATCGGCCTGGCGCTGGCGCAGCGTGCGAACCTGGGGTTTTCCATGCCGGTGCTCTATAACGCCCGTCGTCAGCACGCCGAGGCGGAAAGCCGTTTTGACGCCGAGTATTGCGATCTGGATACCCTGCTGGCCCGGTCTGATTTTGTCTGTATCATCCTGCCGCTGACGGATGAAACCCATCATCTGATCGGCCGCGAGAAGCTGGCCCTTATGAAACCCGGCGCTATCCTTATCAATGCCGGACGCGGTCCGGTAGTGGACGAAGCGGCGCTTATCGAGGCGCTGGAAAACCGTACCATCCGCGGCGCCGGCCTGGATGTCTACGAGCAGGAACCGCTGCCGGTGGATTCGCCGCTGCTGCGCCTGCCGAACGTGGTGGCCATGCCGCATGTGGGCTCCGCCACCGATGAAACCCGCTATCAAATGGCCGCCACCGCGGTGGATAATCTGATCAACGCCCTTACCGGCCGGATTAGGGAAAACTGCGTTAATCCCCAGGTCATCAAATAACCCTTGCTCCCATCGCCTTTACATAACGATTCCCCGTCCACCCGGGCGGGAAAAGCGTATCATGGCCGCTAAAATAAACGTTGCCGGCATCAGCGCTACGCTATGCTTTTTTATGGTATGCGATAAAATGGAATCAAGCGGTATGGAAAGGAACAATAATGACTATTAGTCATACTCACATCAAAATCAGCACCTTTGTGTTGATGCTGCTGTTTATTGCGATCATTATCCCTTTGCACTTATTTCCCTGTTTTGTCGCGGGGTTCCTGGCCTATGAAATCATTTTCGCCCTTACGCCCTGGTTTGAGCGCATCATCGGCGGCCGGGCGCGCTGGGTCGTGGTCAGCATCATCGCCGCCGTGGTAGTGATTGTCATGACGCTATCCATTGTCAGCCTGGTCAGTTTCCTGACCTCGAATATCCAGCGCGGCATTGATTTAACCGCCGAAACCAACCGCATTTTCTCCGGCGTCAAAAATCGTCTGCCCGATATATTGCCAGCCTACCTGCCGGACAGCGCGGAAGAGCTGAAAAACCAGGTTTTCGCCGTGGTGGAAAAAAACCTCATTACCATCCGCAATATGGGACGCAGTTTTTTGCACGGCTTAATCACCATCCTTATCGGGCTGATTATCGGCGCGATTATCTCATTGAATAAGCCATCGGGACGCACCACCTATTTTCGCGAGCAAATGCTGCAGCGCGTACAGAATTTATCCAGCTCTTTTCGTAATATCGTGTTTGCCCAGATCAAGATTTCGCTGGTCAATACCATCCTGACCTCTATCCTGCTGCTGGTGATTTTTCCGCTGTTCAAGGTGCATCTGCCGTTATCCAAGACGCTGGTGGTGGCCACCTTTATCTTTGGCCTGCTGCCGATTATCGGCAACCTGATATCCAATTTCCTGATGATTATCTCGGCGCTCTCCGTCTCGCTGCCGATAGCGGGCGTGGTGCTGGTATATTTGATGCTGATCCATAAGCTGGAATATTTCCTCAACGCCGAGATTGTCGGCAATCGCATCCAGGCCAAATCCTGGGAGCTGCTGCTGGCCATGCTGGTGTTTGAAGCGGCGTTTGGACTGGAGGGGCTGGTGGCCGCCCCCATCTATTACGCCTACCTGAAGACCGAATTGCGCGGTCTGGATCTTATCTGAAGCGCCGTCGCAAAATAGCGGTTGCCTGGCGTGACGCAAACGGTATGGTAACACTCAGGCTTACGTTAATATTATCCGAACCCATTTTATGACCTACTCGCTTTTCGGTAAAAAATTCACCCGCCATTCCGGCATCACCCAGCTGATGGCCGATATGAACGATGGCCTGCGCGCACCGGACGCCATTATGCTCGGCGGCGGCAACCCCGCCGCCATCCCCGAAATGGAGCGTTATTTTCACGCGCTGTGCCAGTCCATGCTGGCCGACGGCACCCTGGGCGAAGCTCTGTGCAACTACGACGGCCCCCAGGGCAAAAACGCGCTGCTGACCGCGTTGGCGGCCATGCTGCGCCAGGAGCTGGGCTGGCCGGTGACCACGCGCAATATCGCGCTGACCAACGGCAGCCAAAGCGCTTTTTTCTACCTCTTCAACCTGTTTGCCGGGCGCGGCGCGGACGGCGGCCTGCGTCGGGTGCTGTTTCCCCTGGCGCCGGAATACCTGGGTTATGCCGATGCCGGGCTGGAGGAGGATATGTTTGTCGCCGCCAAGCCGACCATTGCGCAGTTGCCGGACGGCCAGTTCAAATACCATGTGGATTTCGAACATTTAAAAGTGGGCGGGGATATCGGGCTGATTTGTGTTTCCAGACCGACCAACCCCACCGGCAACGTGATTACCGACCAGGAGCTGCTGCGCCTTGACGCGCTGGCCCGCCAGCATCAGGTGCCCCTGCTGATTGATAATGCCTACGGCCTGCCGTTTCCCGGCATTATCTTCAGCCAGGCCGCGCCGTTGTGGAATCCCAATATTATCCTGTGCATGAGCCTGTCCAAGCTGGGCCTGCCGGGGGCGCGTTGCGGTATTATCATTGCCAATGAAGAGGTTATCGACGCCGTCAGCAATATGAACGGCATTATCAGCCTGGCGCCGGGCGGGCTCGGCCCGGCGCTGGCCGCCGAGATGATCCGGCGCGGCGATTTAATGCGCCTGTCGCAAACGGTGATCCGCCCGTTCTATCAACAACGGGTGCGGGAAACCATAGCTATCCTGCGCCGCTACCTGCCGCCGGAGCGTTGCCTTATCCACACGCCGGAAGGGGCGATTTTCCTCTGGCTATGGTTCCAGAACCTGCCGATTACCACCGAGACCCTCTACCAGCGGCTTAAACAGCGTGGCGTGCTGATGGTGCCGGGGCATTATTTTTTCCCCGGGCTGGAAACCGAGTGGCCGCATGCGCAGCAGTGTATGCGTATGAATTATGTGCCCGACGCCGATAAAATCGAGCGGGGCATCGCGATATTGGCACAAGAGGTGGAGCGGGCGTTTCGGGAAACGGCGGGCAGCGCTGGCCAATAACCTGGCCGCGGTTTTTAATGAGCGAAAACGCCGCGCGGTAACTCCGCGCGGCGTTTTCACGATCAAGACCGGTGTTATTACTGGCCGGCCGCCGGGGCTTCAGCCTGATGCTCAAGCACCTGGGGCTGGGCGTCGCCGATGGCGATCTTGCGCGGCTGCAGGGATTCCGGCACATGGCGTTCCAGCGCAATATGCAGCAGCCCGTTAACGAACTCCGCCTGCGTTACCGTCATATGTTCCGCCAGGGTGAAGCTCAGGGAGAATTCTTTGCAGACCAGCCCCTGATGCAAATATTCAACCTCGCGTTCGGGCGGGGTGGGCTTGCCGGCAATGGTCAGGCGCGGCCCTTCCACTTCAAGCGTGAGCTCTTCTTGCTTAAAGCCCGCCAGCGCCAGGGTGATGCGATAATGGTTATCATCGCTTTTTTCAATATTATACGGCGGGAAGCTAAAGGCTTCCTGATTGCCCTGCATGGTGCTGGCTAATTTATCGAAACCGATCCACTGACGCAGTAAAGGTGACAGATCGTAATTACGCATGGTATTAACTCCTTCTATGAAGCGAGATTATTTTCCCCAGCCCGCGGCTGGGTTAGCCCCCGGTTACGGCAGGCGGATGTTATTACATTATCGCGGCGATCGGCCGCGATCGGTTTAATTGATTTCGATACGCCGCGGCTTTAGTGTTTCCGGCACAACGCGTTCTAAATCAATATAGAGCAAGCCGTTTTCCAGATTGGCGCCTTTAATTTGAATATGCTCGGCCAATTGGAATTTGCGCTCGAAATTGCGTTCGGCAATCCCCTGGTATAAATAGTTCCGCTCGGCGGGTTCTTGCGCATGAGCGCCTTTAACCGTTAATAAATTATCATGGGCGGTAATATCCAGCTCATGTTCGGCGAAACCGGCTACGGCGATGGCAATGCGGTACTGGTTTTCATTAACCAGTTCAACATTGTAGGGAGGATAACCGCCATTGCCCTGACTTTGTCCTGATTCAAGCAGATTTACCAGCCGATCAAAGCCAATAGCGGAACGGTACAGGGGTGACAGATCAAAATTACGCATACAACAGCCTCCAACATTCAGCGAGGTGACAAACAACCTTCCGGATGGACAGGTCAGTGACCTAAATACCCTTACGGCGTACTTATCTGGGGTCACATTAATAAAATGGAGCCGGCCGCGGCATTTTCAAGCGTCAATAAGAAAAAAATCTCCTTCATTTAGCAAAAACTGCAAGTCACGGGCTGAATATCCATTACACTGATAACGGCAGTAGGGAATACTTACCGCAATACCGGGCGGAATGCATAGCGTTAGTAAAATTACCACCCTAATGGATGTATAGGAATCATGTTGAAACAAGTATTATTCATTCTGACAACAGGCTGCGCGTTGCTGGCCAGCAACGGGTGCTCAAGCGTGATGAGCCACACCGGGCCCGACCAGGGTTATTATCCGGGTACCCGCGCCAGTGTGAATGTCATCCGGGATGAGGATACCAGTTGGGCCATGGTGCCGCTGGCGCTTATCGATCTGCCGTTCTCGGCGGTGCTGGATACCCTGCTGTTGCCGTATGATTATCTGCGCAAGGATAGCGATAAATCCGCCGATTCACCGCGCGAACGTATGCTGCACAGCGGCGCCAACAGCCCCGGCGGTTCCCGGCATAAAAACAAGGCCGGCGGCGCCCATACCCTATAAGCCGCCACGCCGGCAACCGGGGGAGTTTAAGCTTGCCCGGCCGGATCGGCCTTGCCCTGGGCCTGCTGACAGAACGCCGCCCGCCGGCGGTGCTTAAGCGTCATGGGAATGACCGACTTGACCGGCGCCGTTTCGCCCTCCATGGCCTGCGTCATCGCCTGGAACGCATGCTCGACCCAGGCATCCTCGTCCTGGCGCATCGACCAGGTGTTATTGGGTAAAAAACCCAACATGGGATGCTCATCGAAAGTGCCGATATTCATCTCGGCGGGAATATAGCCATAATGTTCGCGCAAGACGTTAAGCGCGCCTTCCAGTACCGGCAGCGACGAGGCGATAAAGGCCGGCGGCGCATCCTGGTGCAATTCGAAAAAACGCTGCATCAACAGCTGGCCGTCTTCGCGCCGGTTATGCTGGGCGGTCAGTACCCAGTCCGCGTTTTCGCTGATGCCATGAGCGGCCAGGGTCTCGGTAAAGCCCTGTAAGCGCTGTTTTATGGTCGGCTGTTGCATATCGCCGGCCATAAAAAACAGCGGCAATGTCCCGGCATCAATGATGGCATGGGTTAACGCCGCGCTGCCGTTGACGTTATCGCTGACCACCAGCGACACCGCGCTGTCGCTGAAATCGCGATCGAGAAAGACCAGGGGTTTGGTAAAACGCTTGATATGGTGATTTTGCGCCGGCAATGACGAGGGCACCACGAACAGCCCGTCGACATTGCGCTGCTGCATGGTTTCCACCAGGGTATTTTCGCGTTCGGTATCGCTATAGGTACAGCTGGTGGTCAGTTGATAGCCCGCCTCGCGGCAGCGGATTTCCAGTTTTTCCGCCAGGGTGGAGAAAAACAGATTGGATAACCTGGGAATAATCAGCCCCAGGGTATCGGTTTTGTTCAGCTTCAGGCTGCGGGCGGCATGATTAATGGTATAACCGTATTCGCCCACGTAGCTGGCAATCCTGCTTTGCGTTTTGGCGCTGATACGATATTGCCCGGCTTTACCGTTAAGCACCAGGCGAACGGTGGTGATTGAAATACCCAGCGCTTTGGCTATCTGCTCTACGGTCTTGGCCATCTTATCGGTTAATCCTGTTATCGAATTCTGTAGATAACGCAGTATAACGGACTGGCTAACTCGAATCAGCGGATAATTACGCCAAATACTCACGCCTTGCTCAATAAAAAGTGGTTTTTCCCCTCCGGCCGGCGCGGATGCGTCCATTCCGGTCAGAGTGTCACGCCCTGTTGCCGTGCTTTCTGCGTCCGTTGCCGGGCAATGGGCCCGGCAACGAATGTCAAGATCGCCTCACGCTCAGCGCTGCTTTGCAATAGCGACTCGCCGGTGGCGTAATGAAAATAGCGCCGCCGGGTTATTTTCGTCATGTTGATCAGGTTCAGCGCTCTTTTATCGCGGACAGATCCGCCCGATAGCTCTCCTTGGTAATACACACGCAGCAAATGGTAATCGTCGCCATGACGGCTAAGAATAGCGATACCGGCCAGGAATCGCCGCCGGACCAGGCAATCAGCAGGGTACCGATCATCGGCGTCAGGCCGCCGACAATATTGGCCAATTGGAACCCCAGCGACACGCCGGTATAACGCACATTGGTATCGAATAATTCGGAAAAAAAGGCCGGCTGCACGCTAAACATCATGCCCAGGCCGACGGAATAACAAAAGGTGGTGGCGAAATAGAACATTTTCACCGAGCCGGTATCGATCATCCAAAACAACGGAAACGCAAAAATCAGCGTAATAGCCGCGCCGGCCAGATACACCGGCCGCCGGCCGATTTTATCCGACAGATAACCGAAAAACGGGAAGGTAAAAATACCGACAAAACTGGCCAGCAATAAGCCGTTGAGGGCGGTTTCGCGGCTGAAGTTTAATTGCCGGGTGACATAGGACATAAAAAACGCCACGGTCAGCCAGCCGAGCACGATTTCGCCCATGCGCATGCCCATGGCGGTCAGCACCGCGCGCCAATGGTATTTCAGTACCGCGATAATCGGGAAATCATGTTTTTGGCCGGTGGCTTTGCCTTCGGTAAATACCGGCGTTTCTTCAATTTTGGAGCGGATATACAGGCCGACAAACAACAGGGCGACGCTGAGCAGGAACGGAATGCGCCATCCCCAGCTCATCAGCTGCGGTTCCGGCAGCCAGGCGACGATGGCAAACACCGCCGTGGCGATAAACAGCCCCAGCACATTGCCCAACTGGACAAAGGTGCCGAAAAAACCGCGCCGGTGCACCGGGGCGTATTCCGTGACCAGCGTGGTGGCGCCGCCCCACTCGCCGCCGATGGCGAATCCCTGGCACAAGCGCAGGAAAATCAGCAGCAGCGGCGCCAGATTGCCGATGGCGGCGTAACTGGGCACCAGGCCGATACAGAATGTCGAGGCGCCCATGATCATCAGTGACAGCACCAGCGATTTTTTACGGCCGATTTTATCGCCGTAATGACCAAAAACGATGGCGCCGATAGGCCGGCTGACAAAGGTAATCGACAGGGTAAGAAAAGAAACGATCAGACCCATAAACGGCGTGAGATTGGGAAAGAATAATTTCGGGAACACCAGCGCGGCGGCGGTGCCATAAATAAAAAAATCATAAAATTCGATGGTGGTGCCGCTCAGCCCCGAACCGAGCACCGTCATCAATTTTTTATTCTGCGCCTTTTTTGCCTCTGCGCTGGTGCCGGCGTCGGCCAATGTTGAATCAGTTAAGATAGACATAACTCATTCCTTATGGATAGAGGGAATCATTACCAGACGGACCCGCCGCCATCGACGTTCAGGCTGCAGCCCGTCATATAAAAGGAAGCATCGGGCGCCAGGAAGATAATGGCGCCGTGATATTCCTGCGGACGGCGTCAACGTCTCATTTCTTGCTAAGTCGAGTTAGCAATTTAGCTAACGGCAGATGGGCTGGCAAAGGGTTTTGTTATGAAGTGTGAGCAGGATCGAGGCGAAAGTGTTAACGCCATGATGACGTTAAGATACAGCCAGGGGCAACGCCGCCGGCCGCCGGAAAAAACGGCGGACGGCGGACGGTAAATCAAACGGCGGGCAAACCCCCTGGCAGGGGAAGATCCGTTGCACAGCCCCGGCAATCAGTGATCGAGCGTCAGGTCGCGACGCGAGGTCTCCGGCGCGCGCCAGGCGGCGTAGGCAGCCACCAGCGCGGCAATCACCACGTACGTCGCCACATAGGTCCAGTCGTCATGATCCAGCGCGGTCAGTCCCTTGGCGATAAAAGGAGTAAACCCGCCGGCGACGATCGCGCCCAGCTGCGCGCCGATGGACGCGCCGCTGTAGCGCACCTTGGGGCCGAACAGTTCGGTAAAGAAGGCCGGCTGTACGGCGTTAATGGAATTATGGGCGATATTGATCAGCAGGATATACCCCAACACCATCAGGACAAACGAGCCGCTTTCGAGCAGCCAGAAAAACGGAAACGCCATGGCGGCGGCGAACAGCGCGCCGAAGATATAGATAGGACGACGGCCGACCCTGTCGGACAGCATGCCGAAGAACGCATGCATCGGAAACGCCAGCACGCAGGTGGTCATCACCACATTCAGCATGGTTTGCTTATCCACCCCCAACTGCGAGGTGGCGTACGAAACGGCAAATACCGTGGCCAGAAAGAACGGCACGCTTTCGGCAAAGCGCAACACCATGATCAGCAGAATACTGCGCCATTGGTGACGCACCACCTCCACCACCGGGCTGCTGGCTTTTTCGCCGGGCGCGGTGGTGGGATTTTGCCGCTCGCGACGTTGCACCGCTTGAAATACCGGCGTTTCTTCCAGGCGGCGGCGCATATACAGGCCGACCAGCACCAGGGCGAAGCTCAGCATAAAGGGAACACGCCAGCCCCACGACATCAGCTGATCTTCCGGCAACAACGTGATGAGCGCAAAAATCCCGGTGGCCAGCAGCTGGCCGGAAAAGCCGCCGGTTTGCGGGATGGACCCCAACAGGCCGCGCCGGTTGGCCGGCGCGCTTTCCACCACCATCAGCATGGCGCCGCCCCACTCGCCGCCGACCAGGAAACCCTGGGTAAAGCGCAGCACGACGAGCAGAATGGGCGCCCAGACGCCGATTTGCGCCCAGGTAGGCAGGCAGCCGACCAGGAACGTCGCCACCCCCATGCCGCCCAGGGTAATCATCAGCGTGTATTTACGGCCCAGGGTATCGCCCATATGGCCGAAAAAAATACCGCCCAGCGGCCGGGCGATAAACCCGACGCCGAAGGTGGCGAACGACGCCAGCATCGCCGCCAGCGGGCTGATGGTCGGGAAAAATATTTTGCCGAACACCAGGGCGCTGGCCAGCCCGTACAGCAGGAAGTCATAAAATTCGATGGTATTGCCAATCCAGCTGGAGATCACCACCCGGCGAATATTCGACCTGTCGAGCAGTTTGCGGTCTTGGGTTATATCAAGAGAAATAGACATGGGTTCCTCATTATTTCTTATCTGTCCCGCCTGGGCCGGACAGGTTATAGGTTGTGGCGCGCAGCCGCGCGCCACGGGCGTAGGGCAAAGATCGTCTTAAAACTCTTGTGGCCGGCGTCGGGTTTACTGCGGGAGCACCAGTTGCCGTATTTCGTCGCCCAGGCGCGCCATGCTGTCCACCGCCGCCGGGAAAAAGCTGTCGTTGAACGCGCCGATGCCGCGCACCCGGCACTGCATGGTAGTGAAGTTGCCCAGTTCCCGCTGCCAGTATTTAGCGCAGGCGGGATAATCCAGGCTCTCGATCAGGGCGGCGGTGGCGAGATAATCAGCCACCCGCCGCGCCTGTTGCGGCTGGCCATGCCAGTTTTCATAGAGCCAGACATAGAGCTGCGGATGGAAATTGGCCATCACGCCGCTGTAGGCGTGGCAACCCGCCTGCCAGGATGCCAGCAGGGTTTGGCTGTTGGCGTTGGCCAGGTGCAGCCGGGAACCCTGCGTCAGCGCCAGCCGGCGCCGCATGGTGGGCAAATGGCAACTGGTGTCCTTGATAAAGGTGTAGCGATCGCTTAACGCGCACCAGCGGATAATCTCATCCGACAGCAGGCGTTTATACGGCCAGGGACATTCGTAAATACCTAAATCCAGCGTCGCCGGCAGCTGTTGCGTCAGTCGTTGCAGGGTAGCCAGCGTTTTTTCATCGCTCTCGCCTTGCAGCGCCAGACGGTTGCTTATCAGGATCAAAGCGTCAATGCCGGTCTGCGCCATGGCGCCGAGCTGTTCCACCTGCTGGCTCAGCCCGCTGGCGGTGTGTCCCGACGCCACGACCGGCACGCGTCCGTCCACCTGGGCGACGATGCGCCCGACCAGTTCGCGTGATTCTTTATCACTGAGGAAAAACATCTCGCTCGACTGGCAGTCGGCGAACAGGCCGTGCACCCCGGCCGCCAGATACCACTCCACCAGCTTTTCCAGCGACGCCCAGTCAATCTCGCCCCGTTCGTCAAAGGGCGTTAACATCACCGGCCAAATGCCGGCGTATTTTTGCCCATCCCGCGCCGATTGCGTCATGCCCGTGGCCCCGCCAGCAGATCAACCGCGCTGCCCGCCGCCCGTACCCGCACGCCGAGCGTCAAGGCCTGGGCGACAAACGCCTGATAGACCTCGCCCAGCAGATCCTGATCCACATAGGCCAGCGTCAAATGGTTGCTTTGATGGCCCGCCATCAGATCGTCGCGCCCGATGCCGTCCAGCACCGCATTCAGCAGCGGCCATTCATAGTTGGTGGCGCGGCGGCGGCGCTCGAATTCCTCCGGCGGCAGCTCAACGGCGGTGCCGGTGCCCATATGCATGACCACCTGCGTGCCTTCGTAATGGGCGCGCGCCCAGATAAAACGCCCGGCTTTGCCCTGCCCGGCGATGGTGGAGCCGCCGTAGGGGAAAAACATCGCCGGCTGACGATAACCGGTAGCCCCGGCGATACCGCCCTTCAGGTGGGCAAACGGCACCGCACCGGAGATTTCCAGATCCCAATAAAACGTACCCTGGTAGTCGCTGCCCCAGCGGATATCGTGCAGGGTGGTCTCGGCGGGCAGGCCCAGGCCATCCAGCAGGCGCCACATCATCACCTGCGGGATGGCGCTGCCCATATCCACTTCATTGATGCAGGGAATGGCCTTGCCCGGCCAGATAATCCCGCCCTGCTCATCCGGGATGGGAAACCGCTCGGCGTTGCCGATAGCGCCTTCGGCAAAATCGGACGCGGCGCAGCAATCCTTCAGGCCCTGCTGATATTGCACCCCCACCGCCGCCAGACCGAAGCGCTGCACGAAACGCGCCATGGCAATCATCATCGCGCACTGTTCCAATACCTGCTCACGCGTCAGCGACTGGGCTCCGTCCGTGCCGAAGTCAAATGTCATGCCGCGCTGCTCATACCAGGCGAGGCACTCCTCGCGCAATGACGCCGGCACCTTGGCCATTTCCACCAACAGCGCCGATTGCGACAGGGATTCCAGCGGGATGCCCGCGTTTACCAGCGCCTGCTGCGGGAAGACCCCATTAATCATGCCCATGCAAAAGGTATCGAACAGGCCGATAATCGCCTTATGACGCAGGATGTATTCCCCCGCCGCCCGGCCGATTTGCCCGGCCGGGCTTGCCATCAGCGCATGGGTGGGCGCGATATCGCGCAAATAGCCGGTCTTATGGCTCAACGCGCCGTCGCGCAGCCAGGTGCTTAATCCCTGGTAGAACAACTCGTCGTCAAAATTTTCCGACCACAGGCGGGAATAGGCGGCGCCCAGGCTGGTCAGGGTGCCCGCCATGCAAAGCATACCCACCAGGCCCGGCCAGGTGCCGTCGAAATTGGCCAGCAGTAATACCGGGCCGCGATGATGCGCCAGCGACGGCGCGATATGATGGGAATACTGCCACGCGGTCAGCAGCACGATAACCGGCGCGTCGGGGTCAATGGCGGCGAACAAATCGCCGCCTTCTTTCTGGCTGCTGATAAAGCCATGGCCGCGATCGGCATGGATCGGATGGGCGCGCTTGATGCGGTATCCCAGTTTTTCCAGCGCCGCCTGCAGCTTTTGTTCATAATCCTGCTGGGTCGGCCAACAGGTGACATTAGCCGGTTCACGCAAATCGGCATTGGCGACCAGCAACACTTCCCGATTGCCTGCCTGGATCATCGCCGGTGAAGGCGGAAGGGTAAATTTCAACATGGTTTGCTCCTGGTAAATAATAAGGTCAGCGCCAAACGCGCATGTCGTTTTCGGCCCGCTGCGCATCGTCATAAAGCCGCAGGTAAACCTGGTATTTCGCCTGATGGAATGCCGCGCTGCCCGCATCGGCGCGGATAACCTCGCCGGGACGCACCAACGCGCGCGCCGCGTCGGTCAGGGTGGGAAAGGCACCGGCCGCCACCGCGCCCAACAAGGCCGCGCCGAGAGTGACGGCGTCATCCTCGGCCGACAGCTCGATATCGCAGCCGGTGACGTTGGCGTATTCGCGCAGCCAGAGGGGATTTTTGGTGGCGCCGCCGCAGATCAGCAGCCGGGTAATATGATGACCGGCCTGGTTCATGGCGTCGATAATATGGCGGGTGCCGTAGGCAATGGCCTGCAGGGTAGCCAGGTAGAGCCGGGCCAGCGCATCCGGTCCCTGCTCCAGCGTCAGGCCTATCACCGCGCCGCGGGCGAGCGGATTGGCGCGGGGCGAACGGTTGCCATGATGATCCGCCAGCACATGCAGATGGCGGGTGGGGAACGGATCGCGCCGTTCAAGGTCGTCCACCCAGGCATTAAGCAGCTCATAGTCGCTGCACTGCCGCTCACGGGCCTGCTGTTGCAGCAACGGCCAGGCGGCATGCCCCCGCAGCGTCCATTCCACCAGCGCGCCGGCGGCGCTCTGGCCGCCCTCGCTCAGCCACCAGTCCGGCAGCATCGCGCCCCAATAGGGTCCCCATACGCCCGGGACATGAATCTCACGCCGGTTAACCAGCATATGGCAATTCGACGTACCGCTGATAATGGCCAGGGCGCCCTCGGGTTGGGTTGCCACCAGCGCCAGTCCGCCCGCATGGGCGTCGATAATGCCGCCTGCCACGGTCACCGCGGTGGTCAGGCCGCACTCCCGCGCCGCCCGGTCGCTGAGTCGCCCTGCGGGCCGGCCCAGTTCCAGGATCGCCGGCGGCACCTTCTCCAGCAGGTCTTCCAGGTCAATCGCCCGCAGCAGCGGGGCGCTGAACTGGTTTTCATGGGCCAGGTAATTCCACTTACAGGTCAGCGTGCAGGTGCTGGCGGCATCCACGCCCGTGGCGCGCCAGACCAGGAAATCCGCCAGATCAAACAGTCGCCAGGTCCGTTGGTAACGCTCGGGAAAATGACGCTTCAGCCACAGGACTTTCGGCAATTCCATTTCCACGCTCACCTCGCCGCCGACATAGTCCAGCGCCCGATCGCCTGTGGCGTTGATATCCTGGGCTTCCCGCACCGCCCGATGATCCATCCACATAATAATATCGTGCCCGGCGGCGTTATCTTCGGCCAGCGAAACCCCCTCGCCGGCGCTATCCACCGCCACCAGCGAACAGGTCGCGTCAAAGGCCAGGGAAACCACCGATTCAGGCGCCACGCCTGCGGTGGCCACCGCCTCTTGAATCGCCGCGCAGGCCTGCGACCAGATTTCCTGTGATGATTGTTCGACCACATCCGGCCGGGGATGGAACTGACTGATAGGGCGCACGGCAAAGCCCAGCCGGGCGCCTTGCTTATCAAACACGCCGGCCCGGACGCTGGCCGACCCCACGTCCACACCGATAAAGCACTGGTTTTTCATGCTTGCCCCCTTTGCTAAGTCGAGTTAGCAATTTAAGCAAAGGTATTGGCGGTGACAAATGAATTTTATGGGATTTGTGAGCTGGATCGGGAAGCGAGACGTAAGGCGATGATAATCAAAAAATTATAACGGCCAGATCTTTCTTTACCGCCGGGCGCGGTAGGCTCTTTGCGCACCGGACCCGCCGGACAGGCCAAGCAGCACGCCATAACATTGATAGCCGGACCTTTCTCCCGCATTTAAATGCGGAGCAGCCAGCCTTGGCAGGGGTTTCTCTTGAGCTTGCGGGGGCTTATGTTGCCGCGGTGTGGGCTTCGCTTGCCGTGCGTTAAGGTGTTTTATGAGCGGCCAGGGGGACCCTGCATACGGCTCCCCTGGTCGCTTGCCCGCGCCGGGCAGTTCATCTCTCCGCCCGGCATATGGCAAGCGAAACCCGCGCCGAAGCGACATAAACGTGGCGGCATTCATCTTCGCGGGCACCCCATATTGCCAGGCCACATCAGCCCATAGCGCGCCAAGCGGATTAGTACGGCGCCACCGGCGTCAACAGCGGCTTGCCCGCCAAAAACGCCGCGATATTATCAAACACCAGATCCGACATCGCGCGCCGCGTATCATGGGTTGCGCTGGCCATATGCGGCGTAATCACCACATTCGGCCGGTTAAACAACGCCGCGGGCACCTCCGGCTCGTGGCTGAACACATCCAGCCCCGCGCCGCCGATAATCCCCCGCTCAACCGCCTCGATCAAATCACCCTCATCCACTACCGTACCCCGGGCGATATTAATCAAGATCCCCTGGGCACCGAGGGCGGCCAATACCGGCGCGTTCACCAGCGAACGGGTTTTCTCCCCACCGTTAACGCACACCACCAGGAAATCGCTGGCGGCCGCCAGTTCCACTACCGAGGTATAAAACGGCCAGGGACTGTCAGGCAACTGACGATAATCATGATATGAAATCGCCATATCAAAGGCCGCGGCCCGCCTGGCAATCGCCTGGCCGATACGCCCCATGCCGATAATCCCCAGCCGCCCGCCGGATACTTTTTTGGTCCAGGGATACCCCCCGTCCCGCCAGCCGCCCTGCTCGATAAACCGCTGCGCGCCCACGATCTGCCGTGAGGTCGCCAACAACAGCCCCATCGCCATATCCGCCACGTCCTCGGTCAGCACGTCAGGCGTATTGCATACCGCAATGCCCCGACGCGTGGCCGCGGCCACGTCAATACCGTCATAACCCACGCCGAAATCGGCAATCAGCTCAAGCTGCGGGAATTGCGCGATAAACGCCTCGGTGACGGTGGATTCGCCGTTCACCACCAGCACCCTGGCCTGCCGCGCGGCCGGCGGCCGTTCCGGCTCCGGCAGCGAGGAATAATCCACCATATGGAATTGCTCTTCCAGGCGGCGCGTCAGCGCGTCGGGTAACATGGCGGCCTTGATAACGGAATAAGTCATAAATAATCCCTGCGATTAATGTGATAACGGTGATACGGCGCCTGGCTTTACCGCAGGCGTCCGGGTCCGGCCGACAAAGATGCCCACCACGCCGCCAATCACCAGCGCGACGGCGATAATCATCAGCCCGTAATGATAACTATTGGTCAGATCCTTGATTTTCCCCAGCAGCGGCGGCAGGCCCAGGCCGGCGAAATTGGCGATGGCATTGATAAAGGCAATGGAGGCCGCCGCCGCCACCCCGGTCAGTTTCTCGGTGGTCACCGCCCAGAATATCGGCGTCAGGGCAAAGTTAAAGCCCACCGTCAATACCAGCAGAATATAGGCCAGCCACAGGTTGGCGGTAAAAATGGAGATGCCCAGCAGCAGCCCGGAGATGATCAGCGGTACGCCCAAATGCAGCGCGCGCTCTTTGGTTTTGTCCGAATGACGGCCGTTGAGATACATAAACAGGCAGGCGAAGACAAAGGGCACCGCCGCCAGCACGCTGATAACAAAATTGCTCTTGTCCGCCACCATGCTTTTTAATATCAAGGGCAGGAATAAGGTAATGCCGATGGAGCAAAACGCTTGCAGGAACCACACCAGGCTCAACAGCCACACCACTTTATTTTTCAGCGCGCTGCCCCAGGAATGGTCCTGGCCCACGACCGCGTCGGCGTTATCCGCCGCCAGGGTCGCCTTCAGCCAGCTTTTTTGCTCCGCACTCAGCCAGTGGGCTTTATCCGGGCTGTCGGAAAGGTAAAACAACACCATCACGCCCATCACAACCGCGGGGATGCCTTCAATAAAGAACAGCCAGCGCCATCCCTCGATACCGCCCAGGCCATGCAGACCCAGGAGACTGCCGGAAACCGGCAGGCCGATAATCGACGCCAGCACCGAACCCATATAAAAAAACGACATGGCCCTGGCCCGGTTGCTTTTCGGGAACCAGCAGGAAATATAATAAATAATACCGGGAGCAAAACCGGCCTCCGCCATCCCCAACAAGAAACGCATGACATACAGCTGGGTCGGGGTATGGATAAAGCCCATGCCGGTGCTGACCAGCCCCCAGGTTATCATGATGCGCGCAATCCATAATTTGGCGCCGACCTTCGTCATTAAAATATTGCTGGGCACTTCGAAGAGAATGTAGGAAATATAAAACATGCCCACGCCCAGCCCATACATGCTGGTGGTCAATCCCAGGTCGGCGTTCATTTGCAACGCCGCCACGGAAATATTGGTTTTATCCAGGTTGGAAATAAAATAGCACAAGATAATAAACGGGATTATTTTTAAATTCAGCTTGGCCAGGGTAGAGGTACTTAAATCGATATTCATATCATCACCTTTAGGCCACGCCCGGCCTGGGAGCACAGGACTCCTGACTGGGCGTGGTGAAGCAACGCGGGATGGTACTGCTTAATATTATGGCATTACTATAATGGCACTCATCTATAGCGGGTAATTACCACTCCGCCACCGCACCGTCAGGATAACGCCATACCGGATTACGCCATTCACCGGCGTTTTTACTACGCTCAATCACCAGTTCCTCATTAATTTCCACGCCCAGACCCGGTTTATTTAATGGATAAAAATAACCGTCAGTCATTTTAAAGTCATCTTTATTAATCACATAATCCAGCAGTTCCGCACCCTGGTTATAATGAATACCCATGCTTTGTTCCTGCAAAACCGCGTTATAGGAAACAAAGTCCACCGCCAGACAGGACGCCAGGGCAATAGGGCCTAACGGGCAATGCGGCGCCAGCGTGACATCGTAAGCCTCCGCCATTGACGCGATTTTCAGGCATTCGGTAATGCCGCCCGCATGGGACAGGTCGGGCTGGGCAATCGCCAGGCCGCCGGCCGCCAGCACGCGTTTAAATTCAAAGCGCGAGAACATACGTTCGCCGGCGGCGATGGGGATCGAGGTTTGCGCCGCCAGGCGCGGATAGTACTCCGCCTGTTCCGCCAGCACTGGTTCTTCGATAAACAGCGGCCGGTAGGGCTCCAGCTCCTTGATCAGCAGCTTCGCCATCGGGGCGTTAACCCGCCCATGGAAGTCGAGGCCGAACTCGATATCATTACCCATGGCTTCACGCACCTGGGCCGCCACCGCCACCGCCGCATCCACCTTGCGTGAATTGTCGAGCAGGCCCATCTCTTCGCAGCCGTTCAGCTTAAAGGTATCAAAGCCAATCGCGGTGAGTTTTTTCATGCCCGCAATCACATCGGCCGGGCGATCGCCGCCGACCCAGCTATAGGCCTTGATGCGATCGCGCACCAGGCCGCCCAGCAGTTGATATACCGGTACGCCCAGCGCCTTGCCCTTGATATCCCACAACGCCTGATCGATGCCGGCGATGGCGCTCATCAAAATCGGCCCGCCGCGGTAAAAACCGGCGCGGTACATCGTCTGCCAAATATCGTTGATGCGCGCCGGATCCTGGCCGATGACATAATCCGCCAGTTCATGCACCGCGGCCTCGACGCTCTTGGCGCGGCCTTCAATTACCGGCTCGCCCCAGCCAACGATGCCCTCGTCTGTTTCGATTTTCAGGAACATCCAGCGCGGCGGCAGCCGGTAGGTGGTGAGTTTGGTGACTTTCATACTCTGTTTTCCTCTCAAGCCTGACTTTAATGACTCCAGCCTGCGGTGTGAAGCAGCGCTATCATGCCCATGATTGTAGCACCATCATTTTATATTGTACTACAATCTGGATCACACTTTAGGCAATCCAACGGCGGGAAAACGCCGGCGCCCGGGACTGACAACGGCGTATTCTGGACGCCAGGCATAAAAAAGCCGGTCATATTCTGACCGGCGGGACGAAAAAGGTTTGCGGGCCGGGTGAAACCCTGCCCGGCGCCCAGGCGCGTTACAACACTGAAAGCCATCCGCCGTCGACATAGATGATCTGCCCGCTGACATAGTCGGACGCCGAAGAGGCCAGGTATATGGCGGTGCCGATCAGCTCTTCCGGTTTACCCCAGCGTTTGGACGGATTGCTGCTTTTAACCCAGGCGTCAAATTCCGCGTTGTTCACCAGATCGGTATTCATTTCGGTAATAAAATAGCCCGGGCCAATGCCGTTGGCCTGGATATTATACCCGGCCCACTCCGCCGCCATGGCGCGGGTCAGCATCTTGATGCCGCCTTTCGCCGCCGTATAGGGCGCAACGGTTGCGCGCGCGGCCTCGCTGGTCAATGAACAGATATTGATAATTTTACCGCCGTCGCCTTTGGCGATCATCCTGGATGCCGCCTCGCGGGATACGATAAACGCGCTGGTCAGGTTGGTGTCGATCACCCGCCGCCAGTCGGCAAGCTTCAGGTCGACCAGCGGCTGGCGATGCTGGATACCGGCATTGTTTATCAGGATATCCACGTGCGCGCCCTCGTCATCCAGCCGGGCGAATACCGCCGCCACCTGCTGCTCATCGGTGACGTCAAACGCCATACCGCGCACGGCCAGCCCTTGCCCGCGGAGCTCGGCCACCGCCGCCGCCAGGGTATCCTCATGCAGACCGTTAAGGATCACGGCGGCCCCGGCCCCCGCCAGGCCCTTGGCATAGGCAAAACCCAGGCCGCGCGCCGATCCGGTGACCAGCGCTGTGCGGCCGGACAAATCAAATAAACCCGTCATGGTATTCCCCCTTTCCGTTAAGCGTAACACAGCCTTGGTCGCCTCGCCGGGCGCACGGAAGGGCATCACGCGGCTTGCCGCGCGCGCCGGCCGGCGGGACTAGCGTGCCTGCGCCGCGGCCCGGTAAGCGGCGACAAAAGCCGCGGCCTGCTCCCGCGTGCGGCCGACCGGCTGGCCGGCGCGGTAAAGATCGCTACCCAGGCCCGCGCCGATACATCCGGCCTTCAGGTAGAGATGCAGATTTTCCGGCGTAATGCCGCCGACGGCGAATACCGGTATTTCCGGCGGCAGTACCGCTTTCAGCGCTTTAATATAATCCGGACCGAACGACACCGACGGGAAAATTTTCAGCGCCTGCGCGCCGGCGTCCAGAGCGGTAAAAGCCTCGGTGGCGGTGGCGCACCCGGGACATACCGCCATGCCATGGCTTACGCCGCGGCGGATCACGTCAGGCTGGATATTGGGCGTGACCAGCAGCTTGCCGCCCAGCCATGCCAGCTCGTCCACCTGCGCGGGCTTCAGCACCGTGCCGCCGCCGATCAGCGCGCGGTCGCCAAACGCCTGCACCGTTTTGCCGATACTTTCCTGCCAGTTCGGCGAGTTCAAAGGGATTTCCACCGCGTCAAATCCCGCCGCCAGCAGCGCCTCGACATGCTCCAGCACTTCGCCGGGCGTAATACCGCGCAGGATGGCGATTAGGGGAAGTTTATCGTTCCAGTTCATTGACTATGCTCCTTATGCCGGCCTGGAATGACGCATCGCCATCCAGTAACCGGTCGTTAAGACCCGCATATTGCAGCGCCTGACGATAGCGGGCCGCAAGCGACGGATTGCCGATAATGGTAATGGTTTCACCGCCGCCGATGGCCCAGCCGCGCTGCATCTGCGCCACTTCATTGCCAATCAACAGGCCGGAGAGCCATTCGCTCACCGCGCTGGTATCCAGCTGGCCCAGCACGTGGGCGGCGCGGGTTTCGAACAGGCACCGCAGAATATGGCTTTCACGGAAGCCCTGCTCCATTCCCTGGCGGAAAATATCCGGGTTCGGCCGCTGTTCGCCGACGCCGACGCCCACCAGCGACTGCTTCATCAATAAATGGTGCAGTTCTCCGGTCATCACCGTGCGGAAATCATCGATCACGCCGTCATTGACGCGCACCCATTTACTGTGGGTGCCGGGCATCAGGTACAGGGCGCCGGGCTGGGAACAGTAGGCCCCGAGAAGCTGGGTCTCCTCGCCGCGCATCACGTTGCAGTTGCCGTCGCCGATAATGCTGATGCCGGGAATAATCCAGGCCTTCCGCGGCGCGGCCTGCGCCACCAGGGTCAGCCGTCCGGCCAGGTCGCCCAGCCGCGTGGGGCACGGCAGGTAGGGCACCGGCACCCAGCCGGCATTGCTGCCCACCATGCCGGCCATCACCACCGGCACATCGTGCTGCCGCCAGGGCGCCAGCACCTCATGGAATACCTGCTCCGCCGTGCGCGAGCCCAAACGGGTGACCCCGGCCTCGGACTGCTGGCTGCCGGCCAGTTCGCCGTCCAGGTACAGCCAGGCGCGTAAGTTTGTCGATCCCCAATCTATGGCGATATAACTGTTGCTCATGTTATGTCCTTCAGCCTTTTGGTCGAGCTGGCAATCATGGTGACCGCCGCCTGCTCCGCCGCCTCGCAATCCTGATGCCTGATGGCGTCGTATAAGTTTTTATGCTCTTGCAGCGTGCGCGGCATATTGCCTTCGTCCGCCATATAGGTGCGCTCGAACACCGCGCGTTGCAACGAGCTGATGGCCACGCCCAGCTGTTGCAACACCGGATTATGCACCGCGCTCAGCACCGCCTGGTGGTAACGGATATCCGCCTCATTAAAGGCATCACGATCGTGACTGTTGGCAATCATCTCGTTCAGCGCCGTCTCGATAACCGCCAGTTCGCCGGAGGTGGCCCGCTCGGCCGCCCACCGCGCGATGGTCGGTTCCACCAGATGGCGCACCTCGGTCAGCGAGGCGATTAACCGCGGGTCATAATCCAGCGCCAGCACCCACTGCAAGACATCGGTATCCAGGTAATTCCACTTATTGCGCGCGCAAACAAAGGCGCCGCGATAACGAATAATCTCGATTAAATTCTTGGCCATCAGGGCGCGCAGCACTTCACGTATGATATTGCGCGAGGTTTCGAACTCCTCGCACAAATCCGCTTCCGACGGCAGTCCCGTTCCGGGGATATACTTACCGCTGACGATCTGCTGACCCATTTCATGGATGATGCGATCGGTTTTGCTGAGAGCCTGACGGTCCATAACATTTCCCACAAAGTGATAAAAATAAGGCCACTTTATCATTTAATGGTTTTATGTCGCGGCACTGCTGCACAATTTTGCTTTAAGCGCTAAGAACCTGTGAACTATTGTAGCACCATATTTTTATATTGTACTACAATCTGGATCACGTTTTAGACATGCCATGGGCGGCGAACGCCACGCGCATGGCCGGAAGATGGAAAAGCGGGGAGGATACACTGCTACGGTAAACCGCCAATGCCGCGCGGGCTACTTCCCGTCGTCGAACAGGCGATCGTAGACATGCTGCAGATGCAATTCCATGCACAGCCTGGCACGCGCGGCGTCGCGCTCGATAATCGCCTGGGCGATATCATTGTGATCGCGATTCATGGACAACGGAAAATCGTTATCGGCATAATGGCTTTCCAGCCGGACAAAACGCGAGCTTTTACGTTTGTTCCACAGATATTCCATCATATCGCGCAGCACTTCATTGCCGGTCATTTCACTGATCAGCACATGAAAACGCTTATCCTCGCGCAGGAATTTTTCATCGTTGACATGCAGCTGGGTTAAATCGTGGGTCACTTCCCGCAATTCGGCGCGTTGGTCATCGGTGCCGTTGCGCGCGGCCAGTTCCGCCATCGTTGACTCGAAGATTTGCCGCGCCTTGATCAGGGATTTCAGGCTGAACTCTTCATCGGCGTGGGGCTGGGAGAGTTTGGGCAAGGGATCGGCGACAAAAACGCCGTTGCCGGTGCGGATTTCCACCCAGCCGGTAATTTCCAGCGCAATCAGCGCCTCGCGGATGGAAGAACGGCTGACGCCGAGCTGTTTCGCCAGTTCCCGCTCGGCGGGAATCATTTCGCCTGGCTTGAACTGACCGGTATTGATACACCCGATCAGTAAATTGGAAATCTGCCGGTAAAGACGTTCAACTTTAAGCGTAGGTAATTCCATATTGCCTCCAGCGCAAAACCCGTATCGCCGGCACGTCAGCCGTTAAATTGGCGAGAGCTTAACACAGCGGCCGGGACGGCAAAAAAAATTAATCGCCGCGGATCTCAGCGCTTAAGACGATTAATGAGATCTGCATCACGGAAATCAACCAAATGTTAAGGAATAGTAGCCAGGTCCAGTGGCCTGACCACCAGACCTTCAGTCCTTTTCCCTGTAACCATCGTGAAGTGATTCTCTTACAGGGTCAATAAGACAACAAAAAAATCGCTGTTGAGGATCCTTGTATGCCCACCATTGCCCTAGATCAATTGCAGCCGCTGCAAAAAACGGCCCGGATCAAAAAGATCCAAACGGTCTCGCTGATTTTATTATTTATCGCCGGGATCATTAACTTTCTCGATCGCGGCTCGCTGTCCGTCGCCAACCAGGCGATCCGCGGCGATCTGGGATTATCCGCCACCGAATTCGGCGTCTTGCTGTCGGCCTTTTCGTTATCCTACGGCATAGCCCAATTGCCCAGCGGTATCCTGCTCGACCGCTTTGGCCCGCGCATCGTGCTCGGCGGCGGCCTGTTCTTTTGGTCGCTGATGCAGGCGCTGGCCGGTTCGGTGAATTCATTTTCCCATTTTATTATGCTGCGCATCGGCCTTGGCATCGGCGAAGCGCCGTTTATGCCCAGCGGTGTAAAGGTGATCGGCGACTGGTTCCATCCCAGGGAACGCGGCGTGCCGGTGGGCATATTCAATTCCTCCACCACCCTCGGGCAAGCTTTTGCCCCGCCGATCCTGGTTGCGCTCCTGCTGGCGTTCGGCTGGCGCACCATGTTTGTGATGATTGGCGTCGCCGGCATTGTCATCGCGTTATGCTGGTGCGTCTGGTATCGCAACCGTGAGCGCTTTCCGCTTACCGCCGAGGAGCAGCAATACCTGGATGCTTCCGCCACGCCGCGCAACGTCACCCGCCTGTCCTTCGGCGAATGGGGCGCGCTGTTTAAACGCCGCACGGTATGGGGCATGATCCTGGGTTTCAGCGGCGTGAACTATACCGGCTGGCTGTATTTGTCCTGGCTGCCGGGCTACCTGCAGGCCGAACGCGGGCTAAGCCTGGCCAATACCGGCTGGGTGGCGGCAATCCCCTTCCTGTTCGGCTCCATCGGCATGCTGGTCAACGGCGTGGTGGCCGACCGGCTGGCCAAGAAAGGCTATTCCCTGATTAAAAGCCGCAAGACGCTGATCTGCTTTGGCCTGGTGTGCTCCGCCGCCTGCACCCTGCTGGTGGTACAATCCACGTCCACCACCATGGCGGTGGCCTTTATCAGCCTGGCGCTGTTTTTTATCCATTTCGCCGGTACCTCCGCCTGGGGGCTGGTGCAGGTCATGGCGCCCTCGCGCATGGTGGCGTCGGTAAGCAGCATCCAGAACTTCGGCAGCTTTATCTGCGCCTCTTTTGCGCCAATTGTGACCGGCTGGGTGGTAGATACCACCCACTCGTTTAATCTGGCCTTGATTATTTGTTCATGCGTCACTTTCGCCGGCGCGTTATCTTATTTCTTTATCGTCAAAAATCCGATTGAAGAACAATCCGCTGCGTAGCCCTTTGCGGCTCAAAGCCCGGCTACGCACCGCTACGTTAAACAGCAAGGAGTGAATTATGGAACATACATGGCGCTGGTACGGCCCTAACGATCCGGTATCGCTGGACGACGCCCGCCAGGCGGGAGCCACCGGTATCGTTACCGCCCTGCACCATATTCCCAACGGCGAAATCTGGACCGTCGAGGAAATCAAGAAACGCCAGGCCATCCTGGCGGAAAAAGGACTGGTATGGTCGGTGGTGGAAAGCGTCCCGGTGCATGAGGATATCAAGACCCACACCGGCAATTACCGCCAGTATATCGCCAATTACCAGCAGTCCCTGCGCAACCTGGGCGCCTGCGGCATCGACACCGTTTGCTACAACTTTATGCCGATACTGGACTGGACCCGCACCGATCTGGCCTACCCGATGCCCGACGGATCCCGGGCGCTGCGCTTCGACGCTATCGCCTTCGCGGCATTTGAACTGCATATCCTCAAGCGTCCGGGCGCCAAAGAGGACTATAACGCCGATGAGCAGCGCCAGGCGGCGGAGTATTTTGCCGCCATGAGCCAGGAACAAATCGACCAGCTGACCGCCAATATCATCGCCGGCCTGCCGGGCGCCGAGGAAGGCTACACGCTGGAACAGTTCCTGGAGCAGCTGGCGCGCTACGACGGCATCGATAAAGCCAAACTGCGCGAACATATGGCCGAATTCCTCAAGGCCATCGTGCCGGCGGCGCAGGAATCCGGCATCGTGATGGCGGTACACCCGGACGATCCGCCGCGTCCGATCCTCGGCCTGCCGCGCATTGTCTCCACCATCGAGGATATGCAATGGCTGAAAGAGACCGTCGACAGCATCAATAACGGCTTTTGCATGTGCACCGGTTCCTACGGCGTGCGCGCCGATAACGATCTGGTCAAGATGGCCGAAACCTTTGCCGACCGCATCCATTTTGCCCACCTGCGCGCCACCCGCCGGGAGGAAAACCCGAAAAGCTTCCACGAGGCCGATCACCTGGACGGCGACGTGGATATGGTAGGCGTGGTTAAAGTCATCCTGGCCGAAGAGCAGCGCCGGCGCAAACAGGGCAATACCCGCGCCATTCCCATGCGCCCGGACCATGGCCACCAGATGCTGGATGATTTAAAGAAAAAAACCAATCCCGGTTATTCGGCTATCGGACGGCTGCGCGGATTGGCGGAAGTGCGTGGCGTCGAGCTGGCGCTTAAGCAGACTTTTTTTAACGACTAAGGCGTATCACCGCTGAATGCCGCCCGTTCCCGACCGGGGGCGGGCGCTCTCCGTTCCACACGCCTCACGCGTCCAGCACGAGCTGGCGAATGGCCACCGCCACGCCGTCTTCCCAATTGGTTTTAGTGACAAACTGGCTGGCCGCCTTGATCTCGTCGATGGCATTGCCCATAGCGACGCCGGTGCCGGCGTAGTTAATCATCGCCAGGTCGTTGGCCTGATCGCCAATGGTCATGACCTCGTCCGCCGTCAGGTGCAGATGCTCCGCCAGCGCTTTAACGCCCTCGCCTTTATTAGCCTGTTTATTCAGCAATTCCAGATAGTATTCGGCACTTTTCATAATGGTGTAGCGCTCATACGCCTGCGCGGGAATGTGGCTAATCGCACGGTCCAGGATGGCCGGCGGGTCAATCATCATCACCTTCGGAAAGCGCATGGTGGGGTCCATTTCATCCACGCGGCGGAATTTAAACGGCATACCGGTTAGATAGGCTTCATGAACGGTATAAGGGCTGATATCCCGATTAGCGGTATAGAGGGTATCGAAGTCCAGCGCGTGAAAATGGACGTTCAGTTGTCGCGACAGCGCCTCCAGATAGCGGTAATCGTTGATATCGAGCGTGGTCTGCGATATGCATTCACCGTTTACCGTTTTCTGCACCAGGGCGCCGTTATTGGTGATGCAGTATTGTCCTTCGCCAAGCAGATTTAACTCCAGCAGATAGCGCTGCACCCCGATAAAAGGCCGGCCGGTGGCCAGCGCCACATAAACGCCTTTCTTTCGCGCCGCGTCTATGGCCTGCCTGACCGCCGGGGTGATCTCATGCTGCGGGTTCAGCAGCGTCCCGTCCATATCAATTGCTATCAGTTTTATCGCCATCTTATCCTCGTTATATAATATCATCACGACCTGAACACCGCCGTGGCGTACCGCTTTCAGATTAGCGCGCTAACGATATAATAATAGCTCAATTTGATGTTATAAAAATAGCAATTTATCACGCCGAATGCTGCGGGTTAAAGAATTCTCCGGCGCGTGGCATCTATATTCGGGGGTTCATTGCCGTGGATTTTTGATTGCTCGCATATCCTAACGCCCATTTGCGGCTATTCATTGCGACAGAATGGCTTTTTAATATTACCTCGATATCTTTGCGTTGGTTTTTTACCGCCAACCCTAAGGCTGTAAAGCCATTTTTTTCGGCGATATGTATATCAATTTCATCACAGTCTAATAAATTCAACACCATTTTTGTTTCTCCCTTAACCACAGCCTGCATCAGGGCGGTAACGCCGAAGTTATTTTTACAATTTATAATAACATCAAGTTTATCCTTCACATAATCGTACGCATTATCGTCATTATGGCAGACGGCGGCATGAAGAAAGGTATTGCCATTTTTATCTTTATTAAGAGGATTTACCTTTCCATTAATGAAATACCATTTATACAACGCAAAAATATTTTCTTCCATAAAATCATTTAAAACACTGTAACGATCGCCGCACCAGTCTAAACAAAAATTATTGAGCAGCAATTCCGACGGTGTATTGATAATAGCAAAGCGGAGTAGATCGTCGTCTAAAACGCCTTGAACCTTTTCCGAACACAATGCCACCAAGGTTAACGGCCCTCTAAAGACACTTTCGTACTCCACCCAAAAAAAACCATTAAATGATTTTACAATAATTCTACCAAAAATAAGAACATGCTTAATATGAAATACAATCTCTTTATTATTTTCCGCCGCCAATGCTTCCGCTAAAGCGCCATAAATAGCATCGGCATCCTTAAGTAAGAAGGGCCGATTGTTATCCACATTGCGCGCCAGGACCGTGTTGAGATCGACCGGCGGGCTCGATAATTGCGCAAATTTTTCCACCGCCTGATGACCGCACTCGCTAAAATACCGCATCCCGTCGATGTCCAGGTGATGCCCCGGCTCATTAAGGATCTTCTCTATCCTATGGCGTATCATGTTGCCAATGTCTTTAATAACACTGACAATATCTACTGCCCGGTTAAGTTGTTCAAGCAAAGGCAAGAAATAAGGCTCCGTCTCGGATAGTATATACTTGCCGACAGTGTTATTTTTATATAAATATTGATATAACCAATTAGCTTTTGTCAAATGACCTTTGTACGCATTAATGTATTGCTTCCTTTTGCCATCATCAAAATATTGATGATGGCATGCGACATGTTGTGCCAGCATGGCGTTAATGATGTCGCACCTTCTGGTGTATACATGCCCGCTAACCGCTTTAAAGCCATCAATCGCCGAATCCGCAAGTAAGATGGCGGTCAAAACTTCCCCTACGTTTTTTTTCAAACTTTTGAAAATATCGCCAAACGAGTCTTTAATATGAACGTTTGCAATAGAAAAACAATTGGAATTTAACTGTCTAAAACTATGCAAACATTGGTTAAGATTGATGTACAGAAGCCTTTTTGATTCAGCACTGAAATTTTCATAATGATTTAATTTTTCGCAAAAACTGATGATATCTGTACGGAATTGATCATGGCACTCCAGAAGTTCCGCAATAGCGATTAAATCATTCTCTGTTTGCTTAATATAGTGTTTGAACGCGTCGCTCTTTTCAAAATTCTCATAACTGCCGTATTTTTCCGCCGTATAAATTATTCTTGCTGTCGGGGGCGCCGGTTCCGAGACGGAGTGATCGAAGACGGACGGGGGGTAATAAACAGACGCTGTAATAACCTGCATAATCTCTCCTGGTAAGACATTTTATATTTAACGCCAATTAAATAGATGATACATTTTTTAATTGATTTGACTCGGATCGACGGACTGGCGGTCAACGCAGACCTTACCCGGTTCATCATAATGTGTGTTGCTAATAGTAAATACAAGATGTGCACGGACCGCAGATTATCTCTTTTCAACCTGTTGTTATTTTATTTATTATTCACTGTTTTTTTGCAAAAAAACGGGCGATAACCGATGATAAAAAAAAAACCCGTGCAGCCAAAGGCGCACGGGCATTTTATCTTTAGTATAATATCAGATATCGATATTGGCCGCCTTCAGGGCATTCTCTTCAATAAAGGCGCGGCGTGGTTCCACCGCGTCGCCCATCAGCGTGGTAAACAGCAGGTCGGCGGCAATGGCGTCCTTGACCGTGACACGCAGCATACGGCGGCTTTCCGGGTCCATGGTGGTCTCCCACAATTGCTCCGGGTTCATTTCCCCCAGGCCTTTATAGCGCTGGATAGCCAGACCGCGACGGGATTCCTTCACCAGCCACTCCAGCGCCTGCTCAAAGGTGGTCACCGTCAAACGGCGTTCGCCGCGTTCCACAAAGGCGTCTTCTTCCACCAGGCCGCGCAGTTTTTCACCCAGGGTGCAGAGCTTGCGGTATTCGCCGCCATGGACAAATTCAAAATCAAGCACATAGTCGGTATCGACGCCATGGGTACGGATGCGCAGCACCGCCTCATACTGCTGACGCTCGCGGTTTTCACGAACTTCAAAACTGTAGTTGCTGCCGTGCTTTTCGTTCTGGTTCAAATCCGCCACCAGCGCGGCAATCCAGGCGGTCACGCGGTCCCGGTCGGCCAGATCCGCTTCATTGAGCGAAGGCTGGTAAATCAGGTGATTGAGCAGCGCGCGCGGGTAGCGGCGTTCCATGCGGCCAATCATTTTCTGTACCGCATAGTGTTCGGCCACCAGGCTTTCCAGCGGCGCGCCGGCCAGCGACGGAGCGTGCTCGTTGGTATGCAGGGCCGCGCCGTCCATCGCCAGGGCAATCTGGTATTGGTCCATGGCGTCATCGTCCTTGATGTACTGTTCCTGCTTGCCTTTTTTCACCTTATACAACGGCGGCTGGGCAATGAACACATGGCCGCGCTCGATGATTTCCGGCATCTGACGATAGAAGAACGTCAGCAGCAGGGTACGGATATGGGAACCGTCGACGTCGGCATCGGTCATAATGATGATATTGTGATAGCGCAGTTTATCGGGATTATATTCATCCCGGCCGATGCCGCAGCCCAGCGCGGTAATCAGCGTGGCCACCTCCTGGGAGGAGAGCATCTTGTCAAAGCGCGCTTTCTCGACGTTGAGGATCTTGCCCTTCAGCGGCAAAATCGCCTGGTTTTTACGGTTACGGCCCTGCTTGGCGGATCCGCCGGCCGAGTCCCCTTCCACCAGGTACAGTTCTGATAAGGCCGGATCGCGTTCCTGGCAATCCGCCAGCTTGCCCGGCAGGCCCGCCAGGTCCAGCGCGCCTTTGCGGCGGGTCATTTCACGCGCTTTGCGGGCTGCTTCACGGGCGCGCGCGGCGTCGATGATCTTGCCCACCACGATTTTGGCGTCGGTGGGGTTTTCCAGCAAATAGGCCACCAGACGCTCGTTCATCTGGGTTTCCACCGCGGTTTTCACTTCAGACGACACCAGTTTGTCCTTGGTCTGGGAAGAGAACTTAGGATCGGGCACTTTCACCGATACCACGGCAATCAGGCCTTCGCGGGCGTCGTCGCCGGTGGCGCTGACCTTGGCCTTTTTGCTGTAGCCTTCTTTATCCATGTACGAATTCAGGGTACGGGTCATGGCGGCGCGAAAGCCGACCAGATGGGTACCGCCGTCACGCTGCGGGATATTGTTGGTGAAGCAATAAATGTTTTCCTGGAAACCATCGTTCCACTGCAGCGCGATTTCCACGCCGATACCGTCTTTTTCCGTGGAGAAATAAAACACGGTGGGATGGATCGGGTTTTTATTCTTGCTCAGGTATTCCACAAACGCCTTGATGCCGCCCTGGTAGTGGAAGTGATCTTCTTTATCGTTACGCTTGTCCTTCAGGCGGATGGACACGCCGGAATTCAGGAAGGACAGTTCGCGCAGGCGCTTGGCCAGGATTTCATATTGAAATTCTACGTTATTGGTAAAGGTGGCGAAGCTCGGCCAGAAGCGGATGGTGGTGCCGGTCTGGTCGGTTTCACCGACCACCGCCAGCGGCGCCTGCGGAATCCCGCCCAGGTAGGTCTGCTCATGGACGCGGCCTTCGCGCCGCACTACCAGTTCCAGCTTTTCCGACAGGGCGTTGACGACGGAAATACCCACGCCGTGCAATCCACCCGACACTTTATACGAGTTATCATCGAACTTACCGCCGGCATGCAGTACGGTCATGATCACTTCTGCGGCGGAAATGCCTTCTTCTTCATGGATGCCGGTGGGGATCCCACGCCCGTCATCCTGGACCGATACGGAGTTATCTTCGTGGATTGTAACCACGATTTCTTTACAATGGCCGGCGAGGGCTTCGTCAATTGAGTTATCCACAACCTCGAATACCATATGGTGCAGACCGGTGCCGTCATCCGTATCACCGATGTACATCCCTGGGCGTTTACGCACCGCGTCCAGTCCTTTGAGTACTTTGATACTTGAGGAGTCATAAGAATTCGACATCAACGTTTCTCGCTCATTTTAAACTTCGGATTGAATACGTATTTTACCTTGTTCCACCTGGAACATCCTGCCCTTTTCATCCGTAATATCACGGATTTGTTCAGCGCTCAGCGCGCTGACAAACACCTGTGCCCGGGTGGCTTTCAGGCGCTCCGCCAGTAACCGGCGCCGGCCGGTATCCAGCTCGGAAGCGAAGTCGTCTATCAGGTAGAGACACCGCCGCCCGCTCTGGCGGGTGAGAAATTCGCCCTGCGCCAAACGCAGGGCGCACATCAATAATTTAAGCTGCCCGCGCGAGAGGATATCCTCCACCGGCACCCCGTCGGCGCGAATGCGAAAGTCCGCTTTATGCGGGCCGGATGCAGTATAGGTCAAGGCCCGATCGCGCTCAAACTGACGCTCCAGCAGCTCGCCGTAATCGCTCTCGCGATCCCATCCGCGCTGGAAGCTGAAATCCAGCTGGAACTCCGGCAAAAACTGGGCGCAGGTGGCGGTGATATCCACCGCTATCGCCGCGCTGTAGTCGGCGCGCCATTGGCTAATCCTGGCGGTCAGGGGCACCAGTTCCTGATCCCAGGCGCGCAGCTGCGCGTACCGGCTGACCTGGCGCAGCGCCGCATTCCGCTGCCGGAGCAGGCGCTTGAGGTTGCTCCAGGCATTGAAAAAATCGGGATCGTGATGAAAGCACCCCCAGTCCATAAAGGCGCGACGGTATTTCGGCCCCCCGTTAAGCAGGGTGAATCCTTCGGGAGTAATCAGCTGCATCGGCAGCAGTTGGGCCAGTTCGGCGATTTTATGGCCGTCGCTGCCGTCGATGCGCACCCGGCTATCGCCCTGGCGGCTTTTACTTAAGCCCACCGAGGATTGGCGGTCGTCCGCCGTATTGCCGTCAATGCGGCCATGGAGGGTAAATTCCGGCTGCTCATGGCGGATAACGCGCCCAATCTGCAAACTGCGGAACGCCCGGCCGTGCCCGAGGGTGTAAATGGCTTCCAGCACGCTGGTCTTCCCGCTGCCGTTGGCGCCGACCAGAAAATTAAAATCGGCCGCCAGGGCCAGATCGGCGGACTCGATATTACGAAAATCACGGATAAGCAGGCGGGACAAGGCCATTTAACACACTACCTTACCACATCTCTAGAGACGCATCGGCATAACAACATATGCTGCCGCCTGGCTGGCGCAGTCTTCGATCTGCACGCTGGACACCCCATCGGTAAGCAATAAACGGACGTTTTCGCTTTTCAGGGCGTTAAGCACATCCAGTACGTAGCTGACGTTAAAACCAATTTCCATCTCGGTTCCCTGGTAAACAACGTCCAGGATTTCCTCGGCTTCTTCCTGTTCGGGATTGTTGGCGGTAATTTTCAGCTGATCGGTGCTGAGGTACAGCCGCACGCCGCGGAATTTTTCGTTGGAGAGAATGGCGGCGCGGGCGAAGGCCTGCTTAAGCACATCGCAGCCCGCTTCCAGGGTTTTATCGGGATTTTTCGGCAATACGCGGCGATAATCCGGGAAGCGTCCGTCAACCAGCTTGGAGGTAAAGATATAATCACCGACGCTGGCGCGAATATTGTTGGTGCCTATCTGCAGTTTCAGCGGCGTTTCGCCGCCGTCCAGCATCCTGACCAGCTCCATGACCCCTTTACGCGGCACGATCACCGAATGGGTGGGCAATTGCTGGCCGACCGGCATCGAACACACCGCCAGGCGATGGCCGTCGGTGGCCACGGTACGCAACTCTTCGCCTTCGGTTTCAAACAGCATGCCGTTGAGGTAATAGCGCACATCCTGATGGGCCATGGAAAACTGGGTCGATTCAATCAGGCGCTTAAGCGTGGACTGGGGCAGGGTGAATTCGACATCGCTCTGCCAGTCGTCCAGATTGGGGAAATCGGTCGCCGGCAGGGTCGACAGCGAAAAACGGCTGCGCCCGGAGCGGATCAACATGCGATCGCTTTCCAATATCACCGTGATCTCCGCCCCATCGGGCAGGCCGCGGCAGATATCAAAAAATTTCCGTGCCGGCACGGTGGTCGCCCCCGGCTCATGGGGCTGGGACAGGGCCACTTTCGCCACCATCTCCATTTCCAGGTCGGTGCCGGTCAGCAACAGACTGTCTTCGGCGACCTGCAATAACAAATTGCCCAGGATCGGCAGGGTGGGACGGCCGCCCAGCGGGCTGCTGACCTGTTGCAGTGGTTTAAGCAGATGCTCTCGTTCAACGATAAATTTCATAGTTTAGGAAGATAATGTTCTGATTAAGTTGGAGTAATCTTCTTTGATATCGTGGCTCTCTTCACGCAGCTGCTCGATTTTCCGGCAGGCATGCAGCACCGTCGTATGATCGCGTCCGCCGAACGCGTCGCCGATTTCCGGCAGGCTATGGTTGGTCAGCTCTTTCGACAGCGCCATCGCCATCTGCCGCGGACGCGCCACGGAGCGGGATCGCCGCTTCGACAGCAGATCGGCCACCTTGATTTTATAATATTCCGCCACGGTTTTCTGGATATTATCGATGGTGACCAGTTTTTCCTGCAGCGCCAGCAGATCGCGCAACGCCTCGCGCACAAAATCGATGGTGATGGCGCGGCCGGTAAAGTTGGCGTTGGCGATTACCCGGTTCAGCGCGCCCTCCAGCTCACGCACATTGGAGCGTAGCCGTTTGGCGATAAAAAAAGCCACTTCCCCCGGCAGGCGGATATCGTTCTCGTCGGCTTTTTTCATCAGGATCGCCACGCGGGTCTCCAGCTCCGGCGGTTCGATCGCGACCGTCAGACCCCAACCGAAACGTGATTTCAGACGATCCTCCACCCCGTTGATCTCCTTGGGATAACGATCGGAGGTCAGGATGATTTGCTGATTACCTTCCAAAAGCGCATTAAAGGTATGGAAAAACTCTTCCTGCGAACGCTCTTTATTGGCGAAAAACTGGATATCATCGATCAGCAGGGCATCGACGGAGCGATAGTAGCGTTTAAATTCTTCAATGGCGTTGTTCTGCAGGGCCTTCACCATATCCTGCACAAAACGCTCGGAATGCATATACACCACCCGGGCATTGGCCTTACGCGCCATGATGCCGTTGCCCACCGCCTGCAGCAGATGGGTCTTGCCCAGGCCGGTACCGCCGTACAAAAACAGCGGGTTATACGCGCCGCCGGGATTGTCCGCCACCTGCCGCGCCGCCGCGCGCGCCAGCTGGTTGGATTTACCCTCGACGAAATTATCAAAATTATGTTTCGGATTTAAATTTGAACGGTAGGACAATTCAGGCTGCACCGGCGAGCTGTCCCAGCTTGGCCGCGCGGGCCTGGGACGGGACGCCTGCACCGGCGCCTCGCTGGCATGGCTGACCGGCTGCTGATGGGCGACCACCACCGATAACGGCGGCTTGCTGCCGACTTCAAAACGCAGCAAAGGCGCATCGGTGCCGCAAAAATCGTTTAACAACCCATTGATATTATTCAGATATTTATCGCGCACCCAATCCAGGACAAAACGATTCGGAGCATATAGCGCCAGCGTGTTGTCGTTGAGCTCCGCCTGCAAAGGGCGAATCCACATACTGAATTCTGTGGCAGGTAATTCATCCTGTAGTCGGGCAAGGCATTGCTGCCAAAGCGAAAGTGACACGGCGGACTCCAATCGAACAAGATCAACAAAAGAAAAGAAACACAACTGTATGATTCAGGATCATCTTTTTGACACCGGCTACCGCGATGGCAGCCCGCGAACCGCCTTTAACGGTTTACCGCGACGAAATCCCCGGAGGATCCCCGTCAGGGACTGCGGATCATAACGCAAAGCGCGTCCAAGATCCTCCTCTTCTACACAGTTTTGATCCTTTTTATCCACAGGCTCCCAGGGGCGCGAAAGAGTGTAACCGATTCTCCATTCGCTGGATAAAATGTAACTCTTATATCAGTGAAATTAAGCATAGTCTGATTTTCGACCACTGCCCGCCGCCGCGGGATCCTAATAATAATGCGCTTGATCCCGGCAGATCCTTGCGCTTTGCCCCGGAACCCGTATAATTCTCAGCCCTACGCGTGACACCTGGTCAGCTTGTCTGGTTAAGTTTGATTTTCAGACGGGGTTGCCGGGATGGACACGGGTATCCAGGTGGGTAAAACGTGATGAGAATTGACTCAGGACTGTACAATTATTACAATCCCCGCCTCTTTGTCCTTTGATGCGATTGAGGCGTCGGTCTTTTTCACGCCGAGTAGCCAAACGCGTTTACTGTGAAGTCACACATTTGTTAGGTATAAATCGCTATGAAACGCACTTTCCAACCGTCCGTCTTGAAACGCAACCGTACCCACGGTTTCCGTACTCGTATGGCAACGAAGAATGGTCGTCTGGTTTTGGCACGTCGTCGTGCTAAAGGCCGTACACGTCTGTCCGTATCTTCTAAGTAATAAAGCTAACCCCCCCGGTGGTTAAGCTAGCATTTCCCAGGGAGTTACGGTTGTTAACTCCCAATCATTTTACTTTCGTCTTCCAGCAGCCACAACGGGCCGGCACGCCGCAAATCACCATCCTCGGCCGCCTGAATACGCTGGGGCATCCCCGCGTCGGTCTGACGGTCGCCAAAAAACATGTCAAACGGGCCCATGAACGCAACCGGATCAAGCGGCTTACCCGCGAAAGTTTCCGGACGCACCAGCACGCCCTGCCCGCCATGGATTTTGTCGTCATCGCCAAGAAAGGGGTGCAGGATTTGGATAACCATGCCTTGACGGAAGCGTTGGAAAAATTATGGCGCCGCCATTGTCGCCAGTCTCCTGGTTGTTAATCGGGTTGATACGCGGGTATCAACTGTTTATCAGCCCGTTGCTGGGATCTCACTGCCGGTTCCAGCCCAGTTGCTCGCAGTACGGTATTGAGGCGATACGCCGGTTCGGAATGTTAAAAGGCAGTTGGTTGACATTGAAACGCGTATTAAAATGCCATCCTTTGAACCCAGGTGGCGATGACCCCGTGCCGCCGAAAACCAACGATAACAGAGAACATTAAAGATGGATTCGCAACGCAATCTTCTTGTCATCGCTCTGCTGTTCGTGTCTTTCATGATCTGGCAGACCTGGCAGACGGACCACAATCCGCAGCAGCAGGCCGTCACGACAACGCAACAGACAGCGAACACGGCAACCGGTGACGCAGCAGTAACTCAGGGACTACCCGCCAGCGGGCAGGGGCAACTGATCAACGTGAAAACCGATGTGCTTTCACTGACCATCAATACCCGCGGCGGCGATATCGAGCAGGCCCATCTGCTGACTTATCCGGATAAACTGGGTTCCGATCAGCCGTTCCACCTGCTGGAAACCTCCCCCGAGTTTGTCTACCAGGCGCAAAGCGGCCTGACCGGCAAAAACGGCCCGGACAACCCGGCCAACGGCGAGCGCCCGCTGTATAACATCAACCAGGACACCTATGTGCTGGCCGATAACCAGGGCGAGCTGCGCGTGCCGCTGACCTACACCGGCGCCGACGGCGTGGTGTACACCAAGACCTTTATCCTGAAACGGGGCGACTACGCGGTGGGCGTCGAGTACGCTGTTAAGAACACCGGCGATAAGCCGCTTGAACTGGCCCTGTTCGGCCAGCTGAAGCAATCCGTCGATTTACCCAAGCATCGCGATACCGGCAGCAGCAACTTTGCCCTGCACACCTATCGCGGCGCGGCCTACTCGTCCAGCGACACCAAATATAAGAAATACAGCTTCAGCGATATTAAAGACGGGCCGCTGAGCATCAATACCCAGGGCGGCTGGGTAGCCATGCTGCAACAATATTTCGCCACCGCCTGGATCCCGGGCACCCAGGGCACCAATACGTTTTTTACCACCCATATGGATAACGGCCAGGCCGCGGTGGGGTTTAAATCCTCGCCGGTCACCGTTGCCCCGGGCGGTGAAAGCACCCTGGACGCCACGTTATGGGTCGGCCCCGAAATCCAGGACAAGATGGCGGCCATCGCCCCGCATCTGGATTTGACCGTGGACTACGGCTGGCTGTGGTTTATCAGCCAGCCGCTGTTTAAGCTGCTGAAGTTTATCCACAGCTATGTGGGTAACTGGGGCTTCTCGATCATCGTCATCACCTTTATCGTCCGTGGCATTATGTACCCGCTGACCAAGGCGCAGTACACCTCCATGGCGAAGATGCGCATGTTGCAGCCGAAGCTGGCGGCCATGCGCGAGAAAATCGGCGACGATAAGCAGCGCATGAGCCAGGAAATGATGGCGCTGTATAAATCCGAGAAGGTCAATCCGCTGGGCGGCTGCCTGCCGCTGGTGGTGCAGATGCCGATATTCCTGGCGCTGTACTATATGCTGATGGGCTCCATCGAGCTGCGCGGCGCGCCGTTTATCCTGTGGATACAAGACCTGTCCGCCCAAGACCCGTACTATATCCTGCCGATCCTGATGGGCATCACGATGTTCTTCATTCAGAAGATGTCGCCGACCACCGTCGCCGATCCGATGCAGCAGAAAGTGATGACCTTCATGCCGGTCATCTTTACGGTGTTCTTCCTGTGGTTCCCCTCCGGCCTGGTGCTGTACTATATCGTCAGCAACATGGTGACCATTATCCAGCAGCAGCTGATTTATCGCGGCCTGGAAAAACGCGGCCTGCACAGCCGGGACAAAAAGAAATAACCCCAGTCGGTTTTCCGGACGCTAAACCCTGCCAAGGCGGTCATCTGACCGCCTTGGTTTTTTTAAGCGCGCCAGCGGCGCGAAGAGAGAACAGTATGAGCCAAATGGATACCATCGTTGCCCAAGCGACGCCGCCCGGACGCGGCGGGGTAGGCATGCTGCGCGTTTCCGGGCCCATGGCCGCGGAGGTGGCGCGCCAGGTGCTCGGCACGTTGCCCAAGCCCCGTTATGCCGATTACCTGCCGTTTCGCGCGGTAGACGGCACCACGCTGGACCAGGGCATCGCACTGTTTTTTCCCGGCCCCCATTCCTTCACCGGCGAGGACGTGCTGGAGCTGCAGGGCCACGGCGGCCCGGTAATACTGGATATGCTGTTAAAACGCATCCTGGCCCTGCCAGGGCTGCGTATCGCCCGTCCGGGAGAGTTCTCCGAGCGCGCGTTTCTCAATGATAAGCTGGATCTGGCCCAGGCCGAGGCCATTGCCGACTTAATCGACGCCAGCTCCGAGCAGGCGGCCCGTTCGGCGGTAAACTCATTACAGGGCGTATTTTCCCAGCGCGTACATCATTTGGTGGAAGCACTTACTAACTTGCGCATCTATGTCGAAGCGGCCATCGACTTCCCGGATGAGGAAATTGATTTCCTTTCCGATGGCAAAATCGAAGGCAGCCTTAACCGCGTCATGGACGACCTGCGCCAGGTACGCTCAGAGGCCCGCCAGGGCAGCCTGCTGCGCGAGGGCATGAAGGTCGTCATCGCGGGGCGGCCCAACGCCGGCAAATCCAGCCTGCTGAACGCCCTGGCCGGGCGCGAGGCGGCTATCGTCACCGCCATCGCCGGCACTACCCGCGACGTGCTGCGCGAACATATCCTGCTCAACGGCATGCCGCTGCATATTATCGACACCGCCGGCCTGCGCGAAGCCGGCGACGAAGTGGAGCGCATCGGCATTGAACGCGCCTGGCGGGAAATCGAGCAGGCCGACCACGTATTGCTGATGGTGGACGGCGCCCGCACCGCCGTTAACGACCCAGACCAGCTGTGGCCGGAACTGATTGCCCGCCTTCCGCCGGCCATGCCGCTGACGGTAATCCGCAATAAGGCCGACCTGACCGGTGAAGCACCGGGTATCACCGAAGTAAATGGCCACTCACTTATTACCCTTTCCGCCCAGTCCGGCGATGGCGTTGATCTGCTGCGCGCGCATTTACAGCAGAGCGTGGGCTTTAACGGCAGCCTTGAGGGCGGGTTCCTGGCCAGGCGGCGGCATTTACAGGCGCTGGATATCGCTGGCGCGCATCTGGTACAGGGTAAAGAACAGTTAGTAAGTGCTTACGCGGGGGAGTTGCTGGCGGAGGAACTGCGGCTGGCGCAGCAGGCGCTCAGCGAAATTACCGGGGAATTCAGCTCGGATGATTTGCTGGGGAGGATATTTTCGAGTTTTTGTATCGGGAAGTGAGAACGGAAAGGTAATCTTGGAAAAAATAACATCTTTTGCTTTGTTGGACGCCATCATGTCAACACCCGCTATCCCTCTCAAAATCGACGACAGGCTTAAAACGCGTGTCAAAGAGTGGGCGGATGCACGCGAGAGTTTTAAGCGGGAAGCCATCGACTCTTGGCATCACTACCAGGAGAGCGGTTTGCATCTGACCGGTGATGAAATCTACGCCTGGCTGCGTGATTGGGGAACAGAAGCGGGCAAGGATAGTCCTGAATGCCACAACTCATCATCTCAGAGCGAACCGCAACCCCGTTAATTCGCCGCCGTGAGTTTATTACCCGAAAATAAACTTTTAAATCAATTGCATATACATTTTTAGCTTCTGTAAGAGGGGACGCCCACGCTATGGCGTATTTGCTGCGCGAGTTCGCTCACTGCACGTGGAAGCTGTCCTTTCGCGTGGTAAAGATTGATGGCGAACGGGGGAAGTTTGGGCAGGTTCTCGCCAAAGGGCAGGATGCTGAGATCGTTCGGAACGGTCGAGGCCAGCCACACCGTTACCGCCAAATCAGCCTGAACCGTGGCCCGTGTCGCATCAATGCTGCCGCTCTCGAACATCGTTCGCCAGGCAAGATCGCATGCGCTGAGCGCCTGCAAAACAACGGGGCGAAAAGCGCAGGTTTCCGCGACCATGGAAACCGGAAGCGGGTTCTTCAGATACGCCGCGCCGCCCTTCGCGCCGACCCAGACCAGACGATCCACCGCCAGGCATTCTCCCCCCGACGTCCCGACCGGCTCCTCGATCAGGGCGAGATCTATTGCGCCATCAGTAATGGCGGTCAACAGTTCAGGGGAAGCAAGACAAACAAGTTTGATATCCACCTGCGGATACGCTTGCGAAAAAGCCTTCAGGATCGGAGGTAGCCAGGTTCCGACCAGATCATAAGGCGCGCCAAGGCGGACGAGGCCATCTATGGGTCCTTCCGCCATCTCGGCCCACAGCTCGTCATTCAAAGTGATAAGGCGCCTTGCCTTTGCCAGGAACCGCTCTCCGTTTGAGGTCAGGCGAAGAGCTCTGTTCTGACGTATAAATAATGCGCCGGATAAGTCCTCCAGCCGGGCAATCTGCTGGCTGACCGCGCTCTGCGTAAGATGCAAAGCATTACCGGCCGCTGTCATGCTGGCGTGATCGGCGACGGCGACGAAGGTGCGAAGTAGAACGATATCGAGATTGCGAGCCATGGCATGCATTATGACTTGTAATGCATGCCATGCACAATATGAGATTCAATTATGCATGGCGCCGCGATAGAGTTCCCCAATACGTTTGAGATGCGTGGGGAGAATTGCATGTCCATCGCTGAGTTTTTGCCATTGGTTCTGTTTGTCATGGTCTCGACGATAACGCCGGGCGGCGCCACGACGTTAGCTACCGCGTCCGGCGCCCATTTTGGCTATCGCCGCTCCTTGCCATTGATGTGCGGAATCGCGGTGGGTCTTGCCGCCATGGCCGCCGGTGCCGCTGCCGGACTAGGAAGCGTTATTTTGGCGTTTCCATCTCTCCAGCTTGCCATGAAGCTCGTCGGCACCCTTTACCTGTTATGGCTCGCATGGAAAATGGCGCGCAGCGGCCCGCCACACCTGCATTCGAACATTGCCAGGCCCACGGGATTCTTCGGCGCGGTCTGGCTGGTCTGGCACAACCCGAAAGGCTGGGCGATGACCTTAGGCGCCGCCGCCTCCTTCGCCTCGCTGGCGGCCGGGCCAATTCATCTCGCCCTCACCCTCGGAGGTTCGTTCGGGCTGGCGGCGATCCTTTCCCTGTCCCTTTGGTGCATCGCCGGCTTGCTACTCGCCCGCCTGCTTCGGACAGATACGCAATGGCATGCGCTCAACGCTTTATTGGGCATTCTGCTCGCTGTGTCCATTATTCCGATGTGGCTAGAATGAATAATACTCTTCGCCTTGAGCGGCGCGGCAAAACACGAGCGGAATAACACTGTCGGTGTTATCGATGAAGAAAGAGAAAATCCACGAAAATCACAAAAAGCCGATCGAACAGCGAAAGTCAGCTATTAAATAATGGCATTATCGCATTAATTTAAAAAATAATTATCAAACATAAAGGGGCGCGTGCATAGACGTTTCATTAAAATGCGCACCTCCCCCCAAATTGATATCGGCCTCCCTCCCCCCGCAATGGCGTTTATATCCTGTATACCATAACGCCGCTACAGTACGCCGATGAAAACATTCCCCACACCCCATGATTCGTTATTCAGGCAATTTTTTAGCGATATCGGCGTCGTAACCGATTTCCTGCACATACATTTGCCCCCGGCGCTGCGGGAAATGTGCGACTTAGGGACGCTGGCCATCACCTCCGGCACCTTTATCGAGGACGACATGAGCACACAGTGCTGCGATATCCTTTACAGCCTGCGTACCACGGCGGGAGCGGGGTATATCTATTGCCTGATTGAGCATCAGTCCAGCGCCGATGAGATGATGGCGTTTCGCCTTCTGCGCTATAGCGTGGCGGCGATGCACCGCCACCTTGCCCAGGGCAATAACACGCTGCCGCTGGTGATACCGCTGTTGTTCTACCACGGGACCCGCAGCCCCTATCCCTACAGCACCCGCTGGCTGGACGGCTTTCACGACCCGGCGTTGGCGCAGGCGCTGTATTGTCAGCCGTTTCCCCTGGTGGATGTGACGGTTATCCCCGACGATGAAATCAAAACCCACCGTAAAGCGGCGTTGCTGGAGTATGTACAAAAGCATATCCGGGACAGGGATATTAACCTTCGGCTGCGGGATATCGCCTTATTGCTGGAGTTGGCGCCTCCCGGCAAAGAGCTGGTGGTATGCCTGATGCACTACCTGGCGCAAGAAGCAAATAGCCTTGACCCGGAGATTTTTTTCCGTAATCTGGGAAGAGATACGCCACGCTACAAGGAGGAGATGATGACCATCGCAGAGCACTGGGTATTGAAAGGACGACAGGAAGGACGAAATGAAGGACGCAGCGAGCGAGATAAAGAAATCGCCCGTAACATGCTGGCCATGGGCCTGGAGCGGGCCACGGTATCACAGGTTACCGGCCTGGGCGACGCGGAGCTTGATGCCCTGGCGGACGCCGGGGCATAAAAGCGACATTTCCGCCCTGGGAACATGCCGCCAGCAGTCTGCCGCTGCCTCTTGATACAACTTATCATGGTGGCTCAATAATGTGAAAACGCCCCACGACCTATCCAGTAGCAAGCTAAGCACAAGACGCGTTTAGCCGCCGACCGCCCTACTGCTCCAGCAACGCGACATCTTCCGCCGATAGCCGCACTTCGGCCGCCGCCAGATTTTCCCGCAGATGCGCCGGCGACGACGTGCCGGGGATCAGCAAAATATTCGGCGAGCGCTGCAACAGCCAGGCCAAAGCCACCTGCATGGGGGTGGCATTCAGCCGGCGCGCGACATCATTGAGCGCCCCGGATTGCAGCGGCGAAAATCCGCCCAGCGGGAAAAACGGCACCAGGGGAATACCCTGGGCGGCAAGCGTATCAATGAGGGCGTCGTCCTGGCGATTAGCGAGATTATAGAAATTCTGCACACAGGCGATGGGGGTGATCTTCCGGGCATCGTCTATCTGCGTTGGCGTGACGTTACTCAGGCCGATATGGCGAATCAGGCCGCGCTGCTTTAACTCGGCCAGCGCGGTAAGCGGCGCTTCCAGGGAGCCCTCCACCGGATGCTGAATATCCAGCATACTGCGCAGGTTCACCACCTCGATCACATCCAGCCCCAGATGACGCAGGTTATCTTCGACCGCTTGAGTGAGCTCTTCCTTTGAAGAGGCCGGATGCCACCCCCCCTTGTCATCCCGGCGCGCGCCTACCTTGGTAACAATACACAGATCGGCGGCATAGGGGTGGAGTGCGTCTTTGATCAGCCGGTTGGTGATGTGCGGCCCATAAAAATCGGAGGTATCAATATGGTTGACGCCGGCGGCCACCGCGTCTTGCAGCACACGCAGGCACATGGCGGGATCCTTGGGTGGGCCGAATACGCCCGGCCCCGCCAGTTGCATGGCCCCATAGCCGATACGGTTGACCTGGCGGTGGCCGAGTTGATAAGTGCCGGCGGCGGTGTTGTTGTTTGTCATAGTGGCTCTCCTGTGCAATATATCCACCATTGTAGGCGCTGCGATCCTGTGCGACTATAGGGTTAAATAGAGACGGGCTGTGCGGGATTCTGGACAATGCAAATCGATCTTGGGCTGCTGAACGCGGTAATGGCAGTGGCCAAAGCCGGCGGTTTCCGGGAAGCGGCCCGGGCCATCAACAGCAATCCCTCGCGCCTGAGCGATGCCGTGCGCCGCGCCGAGCAGCAGCTCGGCGTGCGGTTGTTTAATCGCACCACCCGTTCCGTGGCGCTGACCGCCGCCGGAAAGATGTTATTGGATCGGTTGCTGCCGGCAATGAACGAAGTGGAATCGGCGCTTGATGCCGTCAACGCCTTTCGCGATACCCCCAGCGGCACCCTGCGGTTGAATGTGCCCGTCAGCGCGGTGCGTTTGGTCTTACCCGGCATCATCCCGGCGTTTCTGGCCCGATATCCTGAAATACAGCTCGAAATAATGGCAGACAGCAATGTGGTGGATATCTTTTCCGCCGGCTGCGACGCGGGCATACGCTACGACGAAAAGCTGGAGCAGGATATGATTGCCGTCCCCATCGGCCCCAGGCGACAGCGTTTTGCCGTCGCCGCGGCGCCCGGCTACCTTGACCGCCGGGGCCGGCCGGCGCATCCCCGGGACCTGCTGCGCCACGCGTGCCTGCGCGGTAAATATGCCAGCGGCATCATGCCGGAATGGGAATTTGCCAAAGATGGCGAAAGGGTCAGGGTGCAGCCCTCGGGACCGCTTATCGTAAGCGTAGGGGCGGCGGTGGATCTGGCGGTGGAAGCGGCGGTGGCGGGCATCGGGGTGATCCAGCTGTTCGAAGAGTGGCTGCGTCCCCATCTCGCCAGCGGCGCGCTGGAGCCGATACTGGAATCCTGGTGGACGGATTTCTCCGGTCCTTATCTGTATTACCCGGACCGGCGGCTGGTGCCGGCGCCGCTGCGCGCCTTTATTGATTTTATTCGCGAGTAGCAACAGTAACTCTATATAGCGACATAATAAGTCAGACCATTAATTAATAAAAATTGATATTTAAGAGACTAAAGAATAAATTTATTTAATAAACAGCCGCCCATTTAATATTAATTGTGCTTTTACCGGCAAGCACCGTCCCCGTTCAACCAGGCTCACCGAAAAATATCCGGCCAATTAATTATTACACTCCTGTTAATAAGCTGACCGATCTCTCATTGATAACGGCATGAGGCTGTTATTATTAGGTTACTTTTCATCGCCTTTTTACTACCCAAACGCCGCCGTCGGCCGGGTGTGGCCACGCGGCGGGTCAATGTTATTTCGCTGCGGAATAAAACAACGCGTCATTGTCTTGTAAACATAATCTATTATTTGTTTGCCCTTTGGAGGTCATTACATGGCTACCGCACCGGTAAAACCATCTGTTTCACCAACGAACCCGGACCAAGCCTGGTACAGGCTGGATACGAAGGAAACGTTGCGCCAGCTTGACACCACCGATGCCGGATTAAGCGCGCATGAGGCCGCCGAACGCCTGCGCCGCCATGGCGCCAATGAACTGCCCGCGCGCAAAACCCGGCATCCGTTATTACAATTCCTGGCGCACTTTAATGATGTGCTGATTTATATACTGCTGATTGCGGCGGTATTAAAAGGGATTATGGCGCAATGGGTCGATATGGTCATTATCCTGGCGGTGGCGGTGATTAATGCGCTGATTGGTTTTGTGCAGGAAAGCAACGCTGAAAAATCGCTGAAAAGCATTCAGGGCATGCTGTCCAGCACGGCGGTGGTGATTCGCGCGGGGATTACCCAAACCATTGCAGCCCGGGATTTGGTGCCCGGCGATATCGTCGCCCTGCGCCCGGGCGACAAAATCCCGGCCGACCTGCGGTTATTGGAGGCCCATAACCTGCTGGTGGAAGAGGCCATTCTAACCGGTGAATCGACAGTGGTGGCCAAACATATCGGCGCGATTGATCGGGAGGTGACGATTGGCGATCGCGTTAATTTGCTGTTTTCCGGCACCACCATCAGCGCGGGCACGGCCAAAGGCGTGGTGATAGCCAGCGGCGGCGATACCGAGTTAGGCCATATTAACCAGATGATGGCCGCCATCGATCCGCACCGCACACCGCTGTTGACGCAAATGGATCGCCTGGGCAAAGGCATTTTCATGCTGATCCTGGTGATGATGGGGCTGCTGTTTATCTTCGCTTTTTTCCTGCGCGATATGCCGTTCACCGACTTGCTGCTGGCGCTGATAAGCCTTGCCGTCGCCGCGGTGCCCGAAGGATTGCCGGCGATCATCTCCATTATCCTGTCGCTGGGCGTACAGTCCATGGCGCGGGCGCGGGCGATTATCCGCAAGCTGCCGACGGTGGAAACCCTGGGAGCCATGACCGTGGTCTGCTCCGATAAAACCGGCACGCTGACGATGAATGAAATGACGGTAAAAGCGGTGGTGGTGGCGGATCGCAGCTATCGGGTGGCCGGGGAAAGTTATGAGCCGGTGGGTAAAATTTACCCGCAGGAAAGCGAGCAGGCGGTGGCACTGAGCGAGGATGCCGCCCTGGCGCGCTTTATTACCGCGGTGGAATTGTGTAATGACAGCCAAATCCGGCAGGACGAACGGGGCCTGTGGGGCATTACCGGCGGGCCGACGGAGGGCGCGCTGAAGGTACTGGCCGCTAAGTCCGGCCTGCGGCTTGGCGAGGTCAGCCTGCTGGATAAAATCCCCTTTGACTCCGCGTATAAATATATGGCGACCCGCCATCAGATCGGCGATGAGACCCTGGTTTTCCTTACCGGCGCGCCGGACGTGCTGTTTACCTTCTGTCACCAGGAACTGGCGCAAGAGGGATTACGCCCGTTTCGCCGTGATTTCTGGGAAGAGGAAATGGCGCGCTATGCCAGGCAGGGATTGCGGATGGTGGCCGCCGCCTTTAAACACCCCATACCAGGAGAGACGGGCCTGGAGCATGCGGATATCCAGCGGGGCATGGTATTTGCCGGCATCGCCGGCATGATGGATCCGCCGCGTCCCGAGGCCATCGAAGCCATCGCCCTGTGCCAGCGTGCCGGCATTCGCGTGAAAATGATTACCGGCGACCATCAGGAAACCGCCATGGCCATCGGCGCCATGCTTGGGATCGGCAATGGGGTTGAATCCATTACCGGCAGCCAGCTGGAGCATATGGATGACAACCAGCTGGCCGGCGCCGCGGTGCATTATGATATTTTTGCCCGCACCAGCCCGGAGCATAAGCTGCGGTTGGTCAAAGCGCTGCAGGACAAAGGCGGGGTGGTCGGCATGACCGGCGACGGCGTTAACGATGCACCGGCGCTGAAACAGGCCGATGTGGGTATCGCCATGGGAATTAAGGGTACCGAGGTCACCAAGGAAGCGGCGGACATGGTATTAACCGATGATAATTTCGCCACTATCGCCAACGCGGTTAAAGAAGGGCGACGCGTTTACGACAACCTGAAAAAAACCATCCTGTTTATTTTGCCCACCAACCTGGCGCAAGGGCTGTTGATTATCTTCGCCATCCTGGCCGGCGCGGTGATCCCCCTGACCGCCCTGCAAATATTGTGGGTGAATATGGCCACGTCCACCACGCTGTCGTTCGGCCTGGCCTTTGAACCGGCGGAAAAAGGCGTGATGCTGCGCCCGCCGCGCGATCCCGCCCGGCATGTGCTGGACGGACATGCCATCTGGCGTATCGCTTTTGTCGGCACGCTTATCGCCTGCAGCGCCTTTTGGCTGGAATCATTGCTGCTGCCGCGCGGCTACAGCGGCGAATTTATCCGCACGCTGGTCATGCAGACGCTGGTCACCGCGCAATGGATTTATATGTTCAATTGCCGGGTAATGGACCGCTTCCCATTGAACCGGGAAATATTCCTCAACCGGGGATTATGGCTGGTCACCGGCGTGCTGATAGTGCTGCAACTGGCCATTATCTACCTGCCGTTTATGAATCGGGCGTTCGGCACCGAGCCGCTGCCGGCTTTTTACTGGGGCGTTACCCTGCTGGTCAGCATCGGTATATTCATTATTGTTGAAATTGAAAAATGGGTGTTTGCCCGGTTAAGAACCACGGCTAACGCGGCCTAAGTCCAAAGGCCCGGCCATCGGCGCCGGGCTGGCATACCAAACACAGGATTAACCGGATCTTTTCGTCCCGGCCGTCACTGTAAAAGGGGCGTGCCGGGCAATCATCCATAGACCCGTAAACAGGCGAACAGTAGCGCCAGCATCACGATAATAAGCCCGCTGATCAAAGCCAGCCGTTCGGCGACACGTCGTTGCATAGCCTGTGCTCCTCAAGCGAAGTTATAGCGTTCGGTATGGTATTTGGCCATCGGCACATCCATCTCGGCCAGGGCGTGTTCAATGGCATCCATCATCACGTTCGGCCCGCAAATAAAGTATTCATGCAAATTATACGGCGGCGGCAGGTGGCGCCTGAACAAGGCGGCGTTAATGAAGCCGGTCTCTCCCGTCCAGCCCTCATGGGGGCGGGACAGAACATGCACCAGCGTCAGATCAAGCCGTGCCCGCAAGGCGTCCAGCTCCTCGCGAAAAGTAATGGATTCCCAGTCCTTGCTGCCGTATATCAGTACCACCGGGCGTTTATCGCCACGATCGGCCAGGGTGCGCAACATGCTCATCATGGGGGTAATACCCACGCCCCCGGCAATCAGCACATGCATGTCGGCCGGGTTGCCGATGGTGAATGCTCCGTACGGACCGTCGAGATACACCCGTTGTCCGGCGGTAACCCGGGCGATTTTAGCGGTGAAATCGCCCAAGTTGCGGATCGACATCTCTACGCGTCCGCCTTCCGCCTCCGCGCTGGAGGAGAACGAGAAGGGATGACCAGTAATATTAAACGGACCCTTCCACAGCGTCAGCCAGCCGAACTGGCCCGGCGTAAAACCAAACCCCTTATGTCCCTCCGGCATCATCACCAAGGTGGTGGTGGCGCCGCGTTCGGCTTTCACCTGCGTTACCCGGTAGGGCCGGCGTAGCATAAAAAGAGGTTTTACCAGGCGGACATACAGCAGCAACGCCAGCCAGAACAGCATCAGCCCGCACCACAACGCTTTTTTTACCGGGTCATTAAGATAAAAGCCCCATGCGGCCATATGCAAAAGTCCCGCCGCCACGGCCGCCACAGCCAGGATGATATGGGTGAGGTGCCACACCTCATAGCTGAGCCTGAGTTTCACCCGCCATAGCGCCATGACGATCAGGGCAATCAGCGAATAGGTGGATATCGCCGCCAGCCTAGCGCGCCAGGGGGCCGCGAAAAAATTAAGCAGCGCAAGCAGCTCCGGGCGGATAATAAACAAAATCAGCGGATGGGCCAGCACCAGGCCAAGGGCGATTAACGAGATGCGCCGGTGGAAATGATAGATAACATCCTCGCCCCAGGGTTTGGTTACCCAGCGAAAGCGCGCCGTCAGGCCGAATTGCAGCCCCATGATCGCTAATCCCGAATATCCCAGGGCCATGGATAACTCGGTCCAGAAATCACGCGCGGGCGGCAGCGAGCCTAACAGCAGGACAAACAGCGGAGCCGAAATAAAGAACAGATAAACCAGCAGCCACAGGCTATTACGCAGCGCAAAGGTAAGCATGGTTAACTCCCCGCACAGATCATTATTATCAGATTTCGGTCAGTATAAGCCTGTTTAACCTGGCAAAAATTGCGTCAGCTCTCCGTTTGTAAATAATCTCTATTAAAAAATAGAATTCATCTCGAGTAAAATTAAATTGTGATCGCGGTACGGAATAAGAGTAATTATTCTTAATATTCCAATGGCAGAGAGAGTTAAATAAATAACCTTGTTATTAATATTCCATTGATCATTTTATTTATAAGCTTTTTTTATCGTTTATCCGGGTGGCATAACGCATTTTTATAATATTACCGCCGGTCGCAATGATGGCGTCAGACGTCCCCGGCCAGCGCCGTTACCCGCTGGTAAATAACGAAGATACTTGCCGCTGAGCCAGAAACTAATACATGCCGCCGGGCATTTTAGCCCCGCGGCATGGCAGAACGTAATCACCCGCGCGTTGTTCATGCGGCCATCCCGTCAAACGGGCTTAGCGCGGCAACGTCTTATCGGTAAAGGCGGACAGATCGCGGTTAAAGCGCTCCGGCTCCTCGATAAAAGGCGCATGGCCCGAATTGGCGTAAAGCTTCTTTTGTATCGCCGGATTCAGCGCCTGCGCGCGGGCCATGGTCGTCGTTGGCCGCACTAGCGCGTCCCGGGCGCCATAAATCAGCAGCACCGGCACCCGGACCTTGCCCAGGGCCCTGGCCGCATCGACCGTTATCGACATCACGGCTCGCTGCATATCCCATGAGGCCATGGCGGCATTGGCGTATAGACGCCCGAAAGTGGCCGCGTCCGGCTGGGTATAGAAGCACAGGCTGAGGAAATCACGCACGGCGTCGAGGTGGGTCTTTAAATCAGGCGCATTCAAATCGCGATAGACCGCAGGATGCGGCGGTAGCTGATCGGGCTTAAGTTCAATCACGCCGTCAACATAAACCGCGCCGGCGATAGGACTATCGCCGTACTCTTCCAGATAATTGGAGATAACGACCCCGCCCAGCGACCACCCCACCAGCACCGGTTTTCGCGCATGCGACGTTTTGATGACCGCGGCGAGATCTTCCGCCCAGCGCCGTCCGTCGGTGTAAGACGCGGCGTCGGTGGGCTTACCGGACAGGCCGTGGCCGCGCATATCGTAGGTAATCAGACGATAGCGCGCAAGCTGCGGGCTGTTGATTTGCCCCTCCCAGTTAAGATGGCTGCCAAGCAGGCCGTGGATAAAAATAATGGCGGCGCCGTCGGGATTGCCCGCTTCCTGGACGGCTATTTTTACGCCGTCCGGCGCGGTAATAGTGTAGTTTTTCGTGTCGGCAAGCGCTGCCGGGGAAAAAGTGAACAGCGTGGCGGTCACCACCAGCGCGGACAAGATGCGGCTAAACGTAAATGTGGACATAAGCAATGCTCTTCGGTTGGACAAGAGCCCACAGACTCAACCCTCACACTGATGTCAGGGTCAAGGTAAAAATGTGCTATGCTGTTGCCATGAATAAAACGATTACGCCAGACTCGCTGACCGTTGGCCAGCTCGCGCGCGCAACCGGCGCCAGCGTCCGCTCTATCCGCCACTACGATGAGCAGGGGTTGCTCACGTCCATCCGCACCTGTAACGGCTACCGGTCATTTCCCCCGGCGGCGGTGGCTCAGGTCAGGCAGATCCAGCGCATGATCGCCACCGGCTTTAGCCTGGCGGAGATCCGCGCGTTCCCCGACTGCATGCGGATGATCGAAGGGGCGAGCGCCTGCCCCCAGACCACCGAGGTCCAGCGCAAGCGCCTGGATTCCATCGAGCGCCAGATAGCCGACCTCGAGCGCCGCCGCGCGCGCCTGCTCAAGACGCTGGCCGAGGGCGTTATCCCTCCCCTGGACTGATTTTCTTGCGGCTGGTCATCCCGACCGATCCGATCTGTCTTTGCTACTAACGCTATAACTTATGGCGAAAACGAATTTCACCCGCGCGGTGTTTATGCGCTACTTTCGAAGGGCCGTTCTCATATGCTGGTGCAATTGCGCGTGTTTACTCCGCGACAATAGCGGCTGATGGGCCTAAGCCAATGAGTATTGATGTTTTATATTGTTGGCATAGAAATTGTATATACCTGTCTATTCACACAACTCATTCTACTCTGGAAAAAAATGCGCATAACCCCCCTTAAGCAGATGGTATTTTTCATTGCCGGATTAAGCGCCTTAGCGTCAGCGGCCCAGGCAGCGGATTTTATCGTCGGCAGCAAGAGCTTTACCGAACAGTATATTCTGGCGGAAATCTATGCCTCGGCATTGGAGCAGGCGGGCATTCCGGTTGAACGCAAAATTAACCTGGGCGGCACGCTGATAGCGCAGGCGGCGCTGGTAAAAGGCGATATCGATATGTATCCCGAATACACCGGTACCGCCCTGAGCGCGGTGGTGAAAGGTGAATTGTCATCCGACCCGGACAAAGTCTACCAGCAGGTCAAAACCGCCTACGCCGAGAGATATCAGCTTACCTGGCTGGCCCCGGCCAGGCTGAACAATGGCTATGCTCTGCTGGTCAGTAAAGCCACCGCCGATAAATATCGCTTAAAAACCCTCTCCGATCTCGCCAAGGTGGCGCCGCAACTGACCATCGGCGCGGGGGCGGAGTTCGGCGATCGCCAGGACGGCCTGAAAGGACTGGAGCAGGTTTACGGCATTAAATTCAAATCCTTCCGCCAGTTCGCTAAAGTCGGCCTGCGCTATGATGCACTGGCCGCCGGACAGATCGATGTCGCCAACGGTTTCGCCACCGACTGGCAAATCGCCGACGGACAATATGTCTCGCTTGCGGACGATAAGCATCTCTTCCCACCGTATTTCGTCGCCCCGGTGGTCCGCGACCAGGCGCTAAAGGCCTATCCCAACGCGGAAGCGGCGCTTAATAAGGTCAGCGCGCTGCTTGATAACGCCACCATGCAAAAACTTAACGCCGCGGTGGAAAAAGACAAAGAAGAACCGGCCGACGTCGCGCAAGCGTTTCTGCGTGAAAAAGGCATTGTGAAACCCTGACAACCGGGCAAAAGTGATCATGACGTTTCATCTCGGTGGCGACAGTGCTTTAACCGTGGCAACGCTTGCGCGCATAGCGCGGGAAAATCAGCCGGTGGCGTTTAGTCCGGCGGCGCTTGAGCGCATAAAAAACGGCTTTTCTTTTCTTTACCAGCGCATAGACGCCGGCGATCGGATCTACGGCGTGACCACCGGCCTGGGCGCCGGCGTGGATACCGCGGTGCTCAATGGCGCCGACGGGCGCCGGGATAGCGCGCGCCTGCACGCCATCCAGCAGCGTATTCCACTGGCGCGCGCGGTAGGCGTCGGCCCGCTTGCCGATAGCGTACAGGTCAGGGCAATGATGCTGGCGCGGCTTGCCGGCATTGCCGAAGGGTATTCCGGCATCTCATTGCCGAGCGCGCAGGCCTTACTTAATTTATTAAATCTTGGCGTGCATCCGCAGGTGCCATTGCTGGGTTCGATCGGCGAAGCCGATCTGGCGCCGCTGGCGCATATCGGCTGCGCGCTGGCGGGCGACGGAGAGGCGGAATACCGGGGACAGGTCACCGATATCCGCGCGCTGGCGCGCACCCTGGGTTTCACCCTGCCGGCTCTGACCGGCAAGGATGGACTGGCGCTGGTTTCCTCCAATGCGGCAAGCGTCGGCCTGGCCGCCTTGCTGCTGGCCGATATTGCCCAACTGGTTAACGTCCAGGCCGGCGCCATTGCCCTGTCGTTCGAAGCGTTCCGCGCCAACATCTCCCCGCTGTCGTCATGGGCCAGCCGTATCCGCCGGCTGCCGGGAGGAGCGGAATGCGCGTCCCATCTGCTGTCGCTGCTGGCCGGCGGTGTTTTATGCCAGCCCGGCGGCGCGCGTCTGCTGCAAGACCCGCTGAGCTTCCGTTGCGCGGCGTCGGTGCTGGCAAGCGTCTATCAGGCCTTCAACCTGGCCCGGCAGGCGACTGAACTTGAGCTGAACAGCGCTGATGATAATCCGGCCCTGATAGCCGAGGCCGGGATGGTGTTGGCCAACGCCAATTTTGACGCCACGCATTTGGCGCTGGCATTTGAAGCCCTGGGTTTGGCGCTGGCGCGCCAGGCCAGCTGCGCCGCTGAACGCATGATGAAACTGATGTCCGAGGGGGCCAGCGGGCTGCCGCGCTTCCTGACGCCGCACCGCGGGCAGACGGGGTTTGCCACGCTGCAAAAAACCATTTCCGCGCTGACCGGCGATATTGTGCATCAGGCCAATCCGCTGTCCGCTATCACCATACCGGTGGCCGATCGGGTGGAGGACTACGCCTCGCAGGCCATGGCCGTCATCAGTAAAACGGCGCGCCTGGTGGAAAGCCTGCGCTATCTGGTAGCCATTGAATTGATGGTGGCGGCGCAGGCCGTCGATTTGCGCCAGGACCCACAGGCGCGGCTTGGCCAGGGCAGCGCGGCCGTTTATGCCCGCGTGCGCGGACGGGTCGCCGTATTGGTTCAGGATCGCTCCACCGCCCGCGATATTGAAAATCTGGCTAAGGCCATTACCGCCCCCGGCTGGCTGAACGCCGGCGAACAGCTTCTGGAGACTGAGTGCCATGCGTTGGGCTCCCAAACACCTTGATGATATCGGCCTGGCCTTATGGCAACATCTTTACCTGGTGGGCATATCGATAAGCGGCGCCTTCATCATCGCCATGATATTAGGCATCTGGAGCGCCCGCCGGCCCAAAACCTATGCGCTGGTGCTGACCTTCACCGGCATGCTGTTTTCCATTCCCAGCCTGGCGCTGTTCGCGCTGTTTATTCCATGGCTGGGAATTGGCCTGCTGCCGGCGATTGTCGGCCTCACCGCCTACGCGCTGATGATCATGGTGCGTAATATCGCTACCGGCTTTCACGCCATTGCGCCCGACGTGCTGAATGCGGCGCGCGGTATGGGTTATGGCTACTGGCGCATGCTGTGGGAGATTGAGCTGCCGCTGGCGCTGCCGTTTATTATCACCGGGCTGCGCATCGCCACCACCACTCTTATCGGCATCGCCACGGTGGCCGCCTATATTAACGCGGGCGGTCTGGGCACCATTATTTTCGCCGGGCTGGACCAGCGTTATCCGGAAAAAATCCTGGTGGGCGGCGGCCTGACCTCTTTGCTGGCCATCGGTGTCGACGCGCTGTTCCTGCTGCTGCAACGGCGCCTGGCGCGACGCGTCCATGCCGTCGTTCGCGTGGAGGCAAACGCATGATTTTTTTGGATGCGTGGCGCTGGATTGCGGCTAATCCGGATCAGTTCCTCGACGCCCTGCGCCAACACCTGGTGATGTGCGGGCTGGCGCTGTTGTTTTCGCTGCTGCTGGCTATTCCGATTGGGGTGAAAGTGGCGGCCTCGCCACGCGCCACGTTTATCGCCACCAATATCGCCAGCACCCTGAGAACCATTCCCAGCCTGGCGATCCTGGCGGCGGCGCTGCCGTTTTTGGGCATCGGGCTGCTGCCGTCGGTGGTGGCGCTGGTGATTCTCGCCCTGCCGCCGATCCTGCTGAATACCTGCACCAGCATTCAGGCGGTGGATAACGACACGCTCTCCGCCGCCAAGGGAATGGGGCTGACGCGCGCGCAAACAACGCGCCGGGTCATTCTGCCGCTGGCGGCGCCCGGCATTCTGGCGGGCGTGCGTACGGCCGCCGTGCAGGTGATCGGCGGCGCGGCGCTGGCCTCCTTTATCGGCGGCGGCGGGCTGGGTGATTTTGTCACCACCGGCATCGCCATTATGGATATGTCGCGCCTGCTGGTGGGCGCCATCCCCATCATCCTGTTGGCCATCGGCGCCGAACTGCTGTTCGGCGCCGTTGAAAAAATCGGGTTCAAACACGTCCCTAAAGGGTAAACCCCATGATCAGACTGGAAAATATTACCAAGATTTATCCCGGGACAACGGCAAAAGCGGTATTTGACCTGACGCTTGAGATTCCGGAAGGTTCCACCACCGCGCTGATTGGCCCCTCCGGCTGCGGAAAAACCACCACCATGCGGCTGATTAACCGGCTGGAGGACGCCACCCGGGGACGCGTCTTCGTTAATGGCGAAGATGTGACCGCCGTCGATCCCGTGCAACTGCGCCGCCAGATCGGGTATGTTATCCAGAACGTCGGCCTGTTTCCGCATATGAACATCGCGGACAATATCGCCACCGTGCCGCGTCTACTGGGCTGGGATCGCCGCAAAACCGACGCGCGTGTCGATGAGTTGCTGCATCTGGTCGGTCTCGATCCCGTCGATCGCGGCCGCTATCCGGCGGAACTGTCGGGCGGACAGCGCCAGCGCGTCGGGGTGGCCAGGGCGCTGGCGGCCGACCCGCCGGTCATGCTGATGGATGAGCCCTTCGGGGCCATCGATCCGCTGGTACGCGGCCGGTTGCAAAACGAATTTAAGCAAATCCTGCAGCGGGTTAAGAAAACCGTGGTAATTGTGACCCACGATCTCGACGAAGCCATCAAGATGGGCGATCGCATCGCCATTATGCGCGACGGTAAACTCTGTCAGTACGACACGCCCGCGGCTATCCTCAGCAAACCGGCCGATGACTTTGTCGCCGCGTTTATCGGCAGCGACGCGTCGTTAAAACTGCTGGCGCTGACGCCGGTCGGTCATGCGATGACGCCCGGCGCCCAAAGCGGCTATACCCTCTCGGTCAACGCCCGGGCGAGCCTGAAAGACGTGCTGGCCCTGATGCTGGCCCAGGATGCGCCAGGCGTGCGCATTACCGATGACCAACACCAGGTGCTGGGGGAATTAAACCGTCAGCAGCTTTTTCATTATCAGCAAACATTGCTTGCGGCCTGAGCGCCGGACTAAGGGAATTAAATGACTGCACACGTTAATATCAGTTACCTCAATGGCCCGGACATCCAGCAACTGGCGATGACCGACAGCGAAATCCTCGCCGCCGTCGAAGCCGGACTGCTGGCGCAGGGGCAAAACCAAACGGTCATCGAGCCCCGCATGCACCTGATCCCCGATCCGGCGTTTAACGGCCATTTCAACGTACTGCGCGGCTATATCGCGCCGCTTAACCTGGCGGGCGTGAAGGTGGTGGGCGACTACGTGAATAACTACCAACTGGGCCTGCCGTCCGAGATGGCGATGCTCAATCTATTTAACCCGCGCACCGGCATGCCGGTGGCCATCATGGACGCATCGGCCATTACCGATATGCGCACCGGAGCGATTACCGCGCTGGGCGCCCGCCATCTGGCGCGTAAAAACAGCAAAATACTCGGGCATATCGGCGCGCGCGGCACCGCTTACTGGAATGTACGCCTGCTGGACAGTCTGTATGACTTCGATGAAATCCGCGTTCACTCCCGCCGTCCGGAAAGTCGCAACGCCTTCGCGCAGCGCCTGGAACAGGATTTGGGCAAAAAGATTATCGTCACCGCCGATTGGGAAAGCTGTGTGCGCAATGCGGATATCGTGGTCGAGGCGTCACGGCTGGAAAAGCCGGCGCCCATGCTGAAAACCGCCTGGATCAAACCCGGCGCATTGGTCGTGCCCTACGGCACGATGAGCGCGGTTGAGCTGTCGCTGACCGACATCATGGATAAACTGGTGGTGGATGATTGGGGCCAGTGCAAAGGCGGCATGTTTGGCTCCCTGCGGGCGCACGTTGAAGCCGGCAAGCTTAGCGGGGAAACGCTGCATGGCGAATTGGGCCAGATCGTCGCCGGTGTTAAAAGCGGACGCGAGAACGACGATGAAACTATCCTGTTCTGGCATCGCGGTCTGTCGCTCAGCGATATTGCCCTGGGTCATGCGATGCTGGAAAAGGCGCGCAGGCTTGGTATCGGACAGGAGTTACGCTACGCATGATCGCCAACGGACGTATGTATTCGGTCACCGCGGCGGCGGCGGCGGGCTGGAAAACGCTGCTGCAGGCGGTCTACCGGCGCGCCGGCATCTCTGGGGAAGTGATTGATTATCCGGCCCCTGCCCCGCTGGAAGCGCTATGGCAACGTCCGGATCTGGCCGGGGTATTTATGTGCGGCCTGCCGTTTTCGCTCGGGCTGTTTCCCGTCGTGGCCATTGCCGCGCCGGTTCCGCTGCATTCGCTGCCCGATGGCCCCGGCAGCTACCGCAGCCGCCTGATCGTCGCCCGCGATGCGCCCTACCGGCAATTGCGGGATACCTTCGGCGGGCGCCTGGCGTTTACCAACCCGGAATCGCACTCCGGCTACAGCGCCCTGCGCTTTCACCTGCTGCCGTTCCTGCGCCCCGGGCAAACCACATTGTATCGCGAAACCACCGGCCCGCTGGTGACCCCGCGCCGGGTCGTGGAGGCCGTCGCCGGCGGCGACGCCGATATCGGCCCGGTGGACAGCTATGCCTATGAACTGCTGGCGCGCGACGAGCCGGCGCTGATAGAAAAAGTACGGGTGATAGATCACACCGCGCCGGCTCCGATGCCCCTGCTGGTGGCGTCGGCTTCACTGCCGCCGGCCGCGCTTGCCGCCCTGCAACGCGCGTTTATCGCCTTAGCCCAGGACAGTAACGGCTCCGCGCTGCTGGCGGCCCTGCAGCTGCAAGGATTTAAGATCCCCGACCCACGCGACTATCAGTTGCTGGCGCGGCGGGCAGCCGCCGCTGAACAGGCGGGATACCGGCTACTGCGCTGACGGGCCGCGCTCATCTTTATACGGCAGGTCATCACGGGTAAGGCCGATGTCCCGCAATTGCGCGTCATTAAGCGACCTCAGCGCCTTGCGGCTGCGGGAGTGTCGCCGCCACTGTTGATACCGGCCATATAACCGCCGCCACCAGCCGGTATTGCCGCAAGCGATGCGCTCAGGCGCGTTATCAGGGTCCGCCGTAATAAGATTCTTCATGGCTGTCGTCCATCCGCAATTGATGGCAACAGCATGAATCCTTTGCCTAAAAACGAGTAGATTCAACCGATTAATGGTTTGTCATAGACAGATGGCGTCACCATGACACATTATGTTATTTATAGAGGCCATCTGTATCCTTTTCCTGGCTGACCGCTACCAACATGGGTTAATTGACGACACGCATATGGCTATGACCCGCTACCACAATCTGGCTGCCCTGCTGGGCCAGCGTATTGAACAAGGTTTATATCCCATCGGTGTTCGCCTGCCCTCTATCAGGGTGCTCAGCAAAGAGCACGGGGTCAGCATCACCACCGTACAGCAGGCTTACCGCGAGCTTGAAGAACAACAGCTGGTCGAGGCACGGGCTAAATCCGGCTATTTTGTCGCTCACCGCAAACTGCGCCCCGGCCTGCCCGCCGGTTGTGATATGACCCAATGCTCGCTGGCCATCCCGCAGTGGGACCTGGTGCTTGGCATGGCCGGCCCGGCGCAGGCGGGCGAGACGGCCTTTGGGACCGCCGCGCCCGACGTTACCGCCAGTAGCCTCAAGCCGTTAACCCGGGCGTTGAGCCATGTGAGCCAGCGGCAACACCTGCGGACGTTCGATGACGAGGATATCCGGGGTAGCGTTGAGCTGCGCGGGCAAATCGCCCGGCTGATGATTGACGGCGGCAGCCGCATGGATGCCGGCAACATCCTGATTACCGACGGCGGCCGGGAAGCGCTGTCGATTGCGATTCGCTGCGTCTGCAAGCCAGGGGATCTGGTGGCGGTGGAAAAACCTTGTTTCCCGGCCGGTTTGCAACTGTTGCACGGACTGGGCATGCATATCCTGGAAATCCCCACCGACCCGGTAACGGGCATCAGCGTCGAGGCGCTGGAACTGGCGCTGGAGCAATGGCCGGTAAAAGCCATCCTGGTCACGCCCACGGGGCAAAACCCGCTGGGCTGCCATATGCCGATCGCGCGCCGCAAGGCGCTGCTGGAGCTGGCTCAGGGACATGATGTGGCCATCGTTGAAGACGATGTCTACGGCGAGCTGTCTTATCCCTATCCCCGGCCGGCCACGATTACGTCAATGGATTTTTCCGGCAATGTGCTGTTATGCAGCTCCTTTTCCAAAACCCTTGCGCCGGGCTTAAGGGTCGGCTGGCTTGCCCCCGGCAGCTATATGAACCGCGCCGTCCATATGAAATATATCGGCACCGGCCCCACCGCCAGCCTGCCGCAGCTGGCCATCGCCGATTTTATCAGGCAGGGGCATTACCTCAAGCATGTCAGGCGTATGCGTGGCCAGTACCAGCATAATCGGGATGTGATAACCGGATGGGTGACGGATTATTTTCCCTGCGGTACGCGGGTAAGCCGCCCGCAGGGGGGCTTTTTATTATGGATTGAGCTGGATCGCCGTATCGATGCCCAGCGACTGAACCAGGCATTATCAGACCAGGCGGTTTCCATAGCCATCGGCGCGGTGTTTTCCGCCGCCGGTAAATATGACAACTGCCTGCGGATAAATTACGCGCGCCCGCTTTCAGACGAGATAAAGCAGGCCATACGGCAGATCGGTATGAAGGTTCAGCAGTTGCTGGAGCAACCCTGATTTCGTCCGGACCTTAAACAGCCAATGATTTAGTCAGCGTGATAAGCGCCAGATCGTCGCGTAAAGGCACGCCCACGTTGGGATCATTATAGGGAAAGGGCTCCGTATCACCGGTTTTGGCAAAACCGCGCCGTTCGTACCACGCAATCAGCTTATCCCGCACATTGATAACGGAAATCTTGAGGCTCCCGGCACCCGCGTCGCGGGCAAATTTCTCCGCGCCCGCCATGATGCTTTTGCCGAGACCGGCGCTTTGCGCATGCGGGCTTACGGCCAGCATCGAGAGATACCATTCGCCTTGATCCAAGGGCGTGAGCGCCACGCACCCGCATAATTCGCCGCGAGCGGGCTCCACCGCCAGCAGAATGATCGACGCGCCATTCTCTATCATGTCGGCCAGGTCGCGCCGGCTGGTGCGCGGCCCGTCGATCAGCCCGACTTCAGTGGTCCAATCCGGCGCCGAGAGGCCTCTGTAGGCCTGGTTAACCAGTTCCGCCACGCTGTCCAGTTCTTGTGCCCCTGCGATGGATAGCTCCATGTTTTCCTCTGCTTTCTGGCCATTTCCCAGTGCTTATTAAAGCCGCATTATCACCGGCCCGTCAATAAGCAGAGGCCGTCATGACGGCGCGCCCACCCGGTATGACGCCCCCTAGGCGGTCACATCAGCGCAGGCGCGCGGTTTTGCGCATTGTCGCCTGACTTACGGCTGTTCAGGCGTGGGAAACCGGCCCAACTGCTGAAACAAACCGAACCAGTCCTCAAGATGCCAGGTCCTCTTAATGCGCGCCCCTTCGAATTCGTGGAATTCATGGATAGCAAAACCGACCTGTTTGCCCGTCGCCGGAATGCCGAACAAAGGCCCTAGATGGGTGCCGGTAATCTCCGCCCGCACCCCCATGCGCCCGGCCGTCTGGATGACATCGAGGATAGTGATTTTGACGTCGGGCATCGCCGCGATAAAGGCGCGGATAATCGGCTTAAGACCATCGGGGCCGGGACCCTGGCCGGGCGCCAGGGGAATATCGTCCCAGTCGGCGGTGACGGCGATATCCAGCAAATCCGGGTTCTGGTCGTTAAACGCACGGTAGAGCATGTCGACCGTTTGCCGTTCAACACGCAGTTGTTCTGTTTCAGCGAGCGCGGTGGAGGATGTCATTTGCGGCCGTTCCTTTCTGATAAGTGGAAATATAAGGTTGGAGTCTGATGAATCCGCTATTATTTGTCCAACAGATATAAGATATGAATGAGTATTTGATTTATGGATTTCCACGGTATCGATCTGAATTTGCTGGCCGCCTTTGACGCGCTGATGGACGAGCGGAACGTCACCCGCGCGGCGGCGCGCGTAGGGGTAAGCCAGCCGGCGATGAGCGCGGCGCTGTCGCGTCTGCGCGCGTTATTTGGCGATCCGTTGTTCCTGCGCAGCGCCGAGGGGCTGCTGCCCACGCCGCGCGCCAGGGATATCGCGCAACCCATCGCTCAGGCGCTGCGGCAGATAGAAGCGGCCCTGGTGGCCAAACCGGCGTTCATGCCGGCGAAGGCGTCGCTGGCCTTTACCCTCGGGGTGCCCGACTATCCGGCCTTTGTGCTGCTGGCGGCCCTGGTCACGGCGCTGGAAAAGCAGGCGCCGGGCGTGTCGTTAAACGTGCGCGCCTTTACCGGCCGGGATAGCGCCGTCGATCTGCTGGACGCGGGCACTATCGACGTCGCGGTCGGGGTCATGCCCACCCGCCCGGAGACCCGGATAATGACCCGGCCCATCCTGCGGGACGAGTTTGTCACCATTACCCGCCGCGCCGGCGCGGCGGTGGAAGACGCGATGACATTGGAGCGCTTCCTGGCCCTGCGCCATGTCCTCGCGTCCCCGGAGGACGACCGGCACGGCCTGGTGGACCAGGCGCTGGCGCAGATGGGCAAACAGCGTATCCTGGCGCTGACGCTGCCCCAGATGTTCGCGGTGCCCGGCGTCGTGGCGCGGACCGCATTGACGGCAACCCTGCTGCGGCGGGTCGTGCTGAATTCGCCCGTCCGGCACGAACTGGCCTTGTTTGCGCCGCCGGTGGTATTGCCGCCGATAGAATTCCACCTGATCTGGCACCGGAAAAGCGATCAGCACCCGGCCCAGCGCTGGTTCAGGGAACTGATCGCGTCACATGCTTTAGCGTTGCAATAACCATTTGCCTGGCGGGCAAACCGGCGTTACGGTAATTCAGCGATTATTTTTCCCGCGAGGACATGATGACGGCAAAAAACAGTGAAAACGACAACCCCGCTTCCTTATCGGCCATCGCCCTGGCGCAAAAATTACAGGCTTTGGCGCAAACCGGGCTGACCTATACCAAAGATCGTTATGATATCGAGCGTTACCTGGAGCTACGGAATATCGCCGCGCAGCTGACAGCCGACGTATTGGCGTTAGATAAGCCGCCGGTATTGGACATGTTCAAACAACAGGAAGGGTATGCCACGCCAAAGGTCGACACCAGGGCGATAATTCTGCGCCAGGGTAAAATACTGCTGGTGCAAGAGGCCGATGATCGGCTGTGGAGCCTGCCCGGCGGCTGGGCCGATGTCGGCGATAGCCCATCCGGCGCGGTGTGCCGTGAGGTCGAGGAAGAAACCGGCCTTACCGCCAGCGTGGAGTGCTTGCTGGGCGTATGGGACCGTAATCAGCATGGCCATCCGCCTTATCCCTGGCACGTCTATAAGCTGATATTTCATTGCCGGGAATTGGGCGGTGAAATCCGCTTAAGCGAGGACTCGCTGGACGTTGATTTTTTCGACCCCCTCGACCTGCCGCCGTTATCGTTAACCCGCATCGTGCCAGTAGAAATTGCAACCAGCCTGGAGATTATAAAAAACAATAAAAGCACCTGGTTTGATTAGCGCCAGGGGAAGAATATCCGCGGGTAAACATCGCCACGGATTTCTTCCGGCGGGATATTATTCCCTATTTTCAGCGGTATTCCCGGCTTTGCGTTGCGATATTTCACCCGCCGGTTTCCGGCCCGTCTTCTGCCAATAAGGCGGTAGCAGAAAGCTGGCCACGGCAATAATGCCCAGCCCCGCCCCCGCCAGCAATAATGTTTGGGCGCCGTAGTGATCCATCCAGATTCCGCCCGACATGGCGCCGGCGCCGATGCCGATATTAAAGGTCATCACGTACAGCGCCGACGCCGCCTCCGCCTGCCCCGGCGCCAGCTCTATCACCCAGCTCTGCAGGCCGATAATCAGCATGGCGATGGATGCGCCCCATAGCGCCATTACCAGCCAGGAAATACCCGGCAGCCCGGCGAAGCACAGCATCAGCAGTTGGCTGATAACAATACCGATGGCGGAAACCACCGCCAGGCGCATCGGCCGCGGCCCCAGCCAGCCGGCCAGCAGCGTACCCGCGGCACCCGCCAGGCCGAAGACCAGCAACGCCAACGGCAGGCGCGCGCCGCGCATCCCCAGGGTCTCGGTCACCAGCGGGGTGATATAGGTATAGCCGTTAAAATGGGCGGTAATTATCAACAGCGTTATCGCGGCGGCCCCGTAGAGCGGCCAGTTGCGACGGGGAAACCCCGCGCCCTCGCCGCGCGCCGCCACGGCCATCGGCGGCAGCCAGAAATAGCCCATGATAAGGATTATCAGCCCGAACGCGCCGAAGATCGCGAAGCCCTGCTGCCAGTTAAAAGCCTGCCCCAGGGCGGTTGATAACGGCACGCCGGCCACGATGGCCAGGGAAATTCCCGAGAACACCCAGGCGGTGGCGCGGCTGGCCGCCATGCGCGGCGCAATTCTGACCGCGTAGGACGCCAGGCTGGACCAGAAGACGCCATGCCCCAATGCCGCCACGATCCGCAGTCCCATCAGCTGTCCCCAGGAATGGGTTATCAGGGCCAGGCCGTTGCACAGGGTAATAATCCCCAGCAGGACCAGAAATAGCGGCCGGCGATCAATGCGATTGGTCGAAAGCGTCAGGGGGATTACCGTCAGGGTAATGATCCAGGCATACCCCGTCACCAGCGAGCCGACCGCGGCGTGGGAAACCCGCAGATCCGCGGCAATGCGCGACAGCAGTCCAATAGGCAGGTACTCGGTGGTTTGGGAAACAAACGCGCCCAACATCAATACCAGCAACGCACGTATCATCTTTTGAATATCCAGTAATGCACGGGAGGTGCGTAAAGACCGACGGATGGCGTTAACCATAACCGCTAAAGGATTAAAGAAAAATACGATACTATTCACTTCTCAGATGACATTTACGTCATGAATGGAGGGAGCATGGGCTCTTTAAACGGCCTGGAACTTTTTGTCCAGGTGGTCAGAGCGGGCAGTTTTGTCGAGGCGGCCCGTCTTTGCGGCCTGTCGCCCTCGGCGGTGAGCAAAGGCATCGCCCGGCTGGAGGCGCGTTTAAGCGTCCGTTTGCTGAACCGAAGCACCCGCAGCGTCGCCCTGACGGCGGAAGGCGCCCGCTTTTACGACAGCAGCCAGACTATCCTGCGCGCTGTTGAAACCGCGGAAAATGAGCTGACCCAGATAAAGGAATATCCCCGGGGCAAGCTTAAGGTCAGCCTGGCGGATGAAAGCATGGTATTGCCCCGCCTGGCCGACTTTGCCCTGGCCTGGCCGGCGATAGAGCTGGAACTGGATTTTTCCGATCGCATGGTGAATGTTATCGCGGAAGGCTTCGACGTGGTGGTGCGCAGCGGCGCTATCAGTGATTCCCAATTGATGGCCAAAAAACTGGCGGTCTTCAGTTCAAAAGTGGTCGCCTCGCCCGCTTATCTTGCCAGGGCCGGCATTCCGCTGCATCCGGATGATTTACAGCGCCATGCCTGCCTGCATTACCGTTTCCCCCACAGCGGTAAACTTGAATCCTGGCAGTTGCTGGGCGTGGATCCGGCATCGGCCAACCCGCTGCCTGTCGCCATGGTGTGCAATAACATTCAGGGACGGCTGAGCTTTGCCCGGCGCGGCGCGGGGCTGGCATGGCTGCCGGATTATATTGTCCGCCCCGCGCTGGATGAGGGCGCCCTGGTCAGCGTACTGGATGAGTATGCCGTCAGGGCGGAGCCGTTATGGCTGTTATGGCCTTCCGGGCCGTACCTGCCGTTAAAGACCCGGGTTTTTATCGATTATCTGGCCGGGTGTTTCCAGCCCGGCGCGAACCTAGCCGGCGGATAGCGCTGTAATGCGCCAGGCTCAGGCCGCGCCGGGCTCGGAATCACCCGCCACGGTCGGACGCCGGTGCGCGGCAAAACCGGACTGCCCCGGCGCAATCTCAGGCCGCAGCGTCAGTTCGGGGATAATATACTCGCCGCCGTTCTGCGCACGAAAAGAGAGGGGTGGGGTGCGCCACAGGTTGTCCAGGCGCTGCGCGAGCGTGTCGCTGATAGCCGAAAACCGCGCCTCGTCCATGCGGCCGGTGCGATAGACCAGGAAGGGCGGCAAGACGTCGAACCCGGGATAATAGAGGATCCCGTGTTGGATCGGGAACAAAATATCCTCCATCGGGCCATTGATGCCGCGCGGGCTATAATGCGGCTCCCATCCCCCCGTGGTCACGATCAGCATCGCCCGTTTTCCCGCCATGGCGCCTTCCCCGTAGCGATCGCCCCAGCGCGCGTCGGAGTGTTCTCCCACACCGTAAGCGAAGCCATACGCATAAACGCGCTCCACCCAGCCCTTCAGGATGGCCGGCATCGAGAACCACCACAGCGGAAACTGCAAAATCACCGCATCCGCCCAGCGCAACTTGTCCTGCTCCTGGGCGATATCCGCGCTTTGCCGGCCGTTTTCGAAGGCGAGCCTGGAATCCAGCGAGGGATCGAAACGCGCGCCGGCCGGTCCGTCCAGGCTATCGTTGGCGTCAAGCGCGGCTTTCCACTTCATGGCATAGAGGTCCGATACCTGGACCCGGTGGCCCGCCTGTTCTAAATGGGTAACCGCGAAATTTTTCAGCGCGCCGTTTAAGGATTGAGGCTCGGGATGGGCATAGACGATCAGGATATTCATAGCGGGACCTTGGTGATGGCAAAGAGGCAGAATAGGCTGTGGTCAGGTATAGTAGAAATTAATTTATTCTATTCCGGGTATAGCGATGATTAATCTCCAACGACTGGATCTTAACCTGCTGGTGACGCTGGATGTGCTGCTCGCGGAACATAACGTTACGCGCGCGGCGCGGCGGCTGAACCTGTCGCAGCCCTCGGTCAGCGTCCATCTCGCCAAATTAAGGGAAACCTTTGGCGATCCCCTGCTGCTGCCGGGACCCAGGGGCATGATCCCCACGCCAAGGGCCGAGGAGCTGCGCGCGCCGTTACGGCAAGCGCTTGACGCGCTTTCGCATGCGATGTCGCCCGGCGCGCCCTTTGACCCCGCCACATCCAGCCATACCTGGCGCGTCGCCGCCTCCGACTACAGCGAATCGACGGCGCTGCTGCCCGCGCTGCCGGGATTACGCCTGATGTCCCCCGGCAGCAGGCTGGCGGTGCTCGCGCCGGTGCCGTCGCTTATCGCCCGGCAAGCGGAACAGGGTGAAATTGACCTGGCCTTTCATACCAGCGAAGGATCGCCGCCCGGCCTGCATCGCCGGGTGCTGTTCGCGGAGCGCTATGTACTGGTCGGCCGCGCCGGTCATCCGCGCTTGAAAAAACCGCCGACCCTGGCGCAGTTCTGCGAACTCGATCAGGTGATCGTATCGCCGGATGGCGGGGGATTTTACGGCATTACGGACAAAACGCTTGCCGATCTGGGGCTGGCGCGCCGGGTGGTGCTGTCAGTGCCCCATTTCCTGCTGGTGATGGCGGTGCTGGCCCGCACCGATCTGGTGGCGATGCTGCCATCGCGCCTGGTGCGCGACGCCACCGCGCTGCGGGTGACCGAACCGCCGGTGGAGGTCGAAGGATTCGAACTGGCCATGCTATGGCATGATCGCGCCCATCACGACCCGGCGCATCAATGGCTGCGCGGCCATATCGCGGCGTCGGTGTGAACAAGGGCCTCGTCTCATCCGGCCGGATATTTAGAGGCTTTATATCCCGCTGAAAAGTGATCTGTCGCAAAGGTTATTATGACGATGATTAAAGAATGTATACTGTAAATATAATCTATTGAATATAGATATTTTATTGAACCAACCCTATCTAGCCGTTTATTTATAAAAATTGTATTAGCCACATTATTTATTTTTTTGCGGAGGAATGATGAAAATATTAACCACTGTTGTGCTGGTCCTGTTAATCATTGGCGGACTGAACTGGTTACTGGTCGGACTGTTTCAATATGATCTGGTCGCCGCCCTGTTCGGCGGACAGGCCGCCGTCGTATCACGGATTATTTATGCGCTGGTGGGGCTATGCGCTATTTACACGATCGCGCTGTTGCCGAAACTGCGCACCGCCTGCCACCACGCATAACAACACCGCCTCCCGTCCGCGGCGGGACGGGAACAATAATGACTCTCCCGCCGCGCAGGATGGAAAAACCGATAAATACCCCCGCCCATTCCGGGCCGGGGATATTATTATCACGATTTAAAAATCGACATTGACCCCCACTTGGAACGAGCGTCCCGGCTCGACGGCCAGCGCCTGGTTGGCGAAATCCTGCCGGGTGACATTGGTTAACTGGCGGCTGCTCAGATAATCCCAGTATTTGCGATCGGTCAGGTTATAAATGCCGCCGCTGAGTTTGACGTTTTTCGCCACCTGCCAATAGGCGGTAAGATCCACCAGGCCGTAACCGGGAATACGCATATAGTCCGTGGTGGCGTCGGTTAATGCGCCACCGCTATTGGTATAGCTTTGGCGGTTGGTGGCGGTGGCCTTTTTCCCCTTCTGGAATGTCGAGGTAATGGCGGTGCCGTAGCGCCGGCCCGGATCGTCCCAGGCCAGTCCCACAATGGCTTTCATCGGCGCGACGCTGTCTAAATCGACATAGTCGTCGCCCATATAGCTGGATTTGGACTTGCCCTTATTATAACCGAACGCGACGGTGGCGCTTAAGCCATTGACCGATTCAAACCAGGTGCCGAAATTAAATTTACTGCTGAATTCTCCGCCGTAGATATAGGCTTTGTCGCGGTTCTCAGCTTTATAAGCGACAAAAATATTGCCCGGAACGCGGGTAAATTCCCCCGGATTGGCGCTGCGGGTATAGCGGGTATTGGCAATAAAGTTTTTATAGGTGTTGTAGAACAGCGCGCCGTTAAAGGTCACGCCGGGAGTAATATCGCCTTTCAGGCCCCATTCAAAGTTATTACTGGTCTCCGTTTTCAGATCGCTATTGCCAATCAGGGCATATTGCTGGCTGCCGGCATAGCTCGAGCCGAGATTCCACGACCCATATAACTGGCTGGCGTCGGGGAACTGCGCGCCGCGTTTATATTGCAGGTAGGTGGTCATGGCCGGGGTGAGATCGTACAGGAAACTCAGGGACGGCAGTATCTGGGTATCGCTGTTGGTCTTGCCGTACAGGGATTCCACCTCGCCCGGAGTGAGCACCGCGCTGCCCGAGGCCAGGCTGGACAGGTTGGTGGGTTTACTGTTCTGGTAGACCGCCCGCGCCCCGGGCACAATGGCAAAGCCGTGCCCGGCCAGGTCAAGGCTGATGCGGTCCTGAACAAAACCGCCCAGGGTGTAGGTGCGGCTGTCGGCCTCGGGCTGCATAATGGCGGTATAGATGCTCGGGGCCGGGAATTGCGCGAACGGCCGCTCCGTTTCTGATTGACGCGCATTAAGGCCGGCGCTCAGCGCATGAATGCCGACGGTTTTCAGCCAACGGCTATCAAAGCCCCAGGTATCGACATTATAATCCGACTGCACCCGCTCGCGCGTGGCGGCGGTCAGCGGCATGTCGGTGTTGTCGTGGGCCTCGGCGTTCTGGTAATAGAGCTGCGTATCCAGCTGGTCTACCCAGCCCAGGTCAATCGGCGTCCAGCGATCCTTCACGCTCAGGCTCCAGCGGCGGGTATCGCTCTGCTGCCGGGACGTGCCGATCACGCTGCTGCCCGCGCTATTCCAGGTATCAAAGTGGGTATGGTTGGTCTTATCGTAATATTCCGCCGTCCCGGTGAACTGATGCTCTTCGTTGGGTTGCCAGATGCCGCTGGTCATGATGGCGGTGGAATGCCAGTTGGCCGGGAAGGCGTCGGCGCTGTCGCTATTGGTCCGCGTCTCCTGTCCGTCCCGGCGGCTTATCACCACCAGGCCCCGCAGCTCCTCATCGCCCGCCGCGGCGGTGATGCCGTTGTGCCAGGCGCGGTTGGCCGAATCATAATCGCTTTGATAACCAAAATAGGTGTTCTTTTTATAGCTCAGGTAATCGTCAGGCGACTTGGGCAGAAAGGATACCGCGCCGCCGATGGCGGTGTTGGCGCGCTCGGTGGGCGTGGCGCCGGAGGCGATATCCACCTGGCCGTACATATAGGGGTCGATATAGTCGCGGCCGATGCCGAAGGTTCCCAGGCCGGCGCGGCTGGCGTAGGCGCGGCCGGTGGCGTTGGGCAAGGGGATGCCGTCCACGTCGATGGCGACGCGGTTGCTTTCCAGTCCGCGGATGTTATAGCCGGTATAACCGCTGCGATCGAAGCCGCTTTTACCCGACGACGAACCGGCGCTTGAACCGGTGGCGCTGATTAACGGCTGGTAGCGCATAAGGGTACCGAAATCATTACCGCCGTGGCGTTGCATATCCTCCGCGCTGATGCGCGTAGCGGTGCCGGCCTGTTTCACCAGGCGAGGCGCATTGACCTTCATGACATCTTCAACGGCGGCCGGTTCTTTTGCCGGCTGCCCCTTGGCGTCATTATCCGAAGCGGCCGGCGGCATTTTGTTTTCCACGGCGCTTGCATGCCAGGCCGGCAGGATAAATAGCATCGCCGAAATAAGGGCGTTAAAAGGCCTGTTTCGCCTTTTTTCAGTGAACATAATAGAGCCTCAAAGCGGTCAAATTATAAGTTAATGCTCAACCATTGCCGGAGTATTAGTAAGGGAATAGCTATCCCAATTATTATTATTGCTAAAACGCGCTGCATTTAATGACGTAAAAACCCTACGGAAATAAGCAGTATTAGTCTGGCTACCCGTTATAAAAGTCAGGTTTTTGCTTTCCTATTCGCTGACGATAACATTATTTTAATTACGGTTATCTGACGGCTTCAGGCGTTGACGCTTGCTGGCGTGGTGTTATATCCCTAATAAAAAGTGGTGAGCCGAAGGCATATTCACAATTGATAACGATAATCTTTACGATAACAGAAATCATTATCATCTTTATACATTTTTAAGTTATATTTGCAACAGTTTCACTGCGAATGATTTACACGCCCGTTAAGCAGGCCCATTCGCAGCCGTATCCCGCTAACATCCGCTTTCGCCGGCACAAAAAGGAACCCTGAATGAACCAGCGTTATCAGCATTACCTTGAGCTAAAACAGCAGCATCCGAAAAAATATGCCCGGGAATTGGCGCAGTTGCTGAATATCAGCGAAGCGGAGCTGGCCTGGGCCAGGGTCGGGCATGACGCGCGGCGCCTGGACGGCGATATGCCGGCGCTATTGCAGGCGCTGGCCGCCGTGGGCGAGACAAAATCCATTACCCGTAATGAATATGCGGTACATGAACAGATCGGCCATTACGACAACCTGCGTCTCGGCGAGCACGGCGGCCTGGTCTTAAACCCGCGGGCGTTGGATCTGCGCCTGTTCGTCGGCCAGTGGAACTGCGCCTTTGCACTTATCGAATCGGGTCCGCGCGGCGAGCGCCAAAGCCTGCAGATTTTTGATCATCAGGGCGACGCGGTACTGAAAATCTATGCCACGGAGCAAACCGATCGCCATGCCTGGGAACAGCTTATCGCGCGTTTCGTCAGTGAAGATAATGCGGCGCTGGCGCTGGCGGCGGCGGCGGATAAACCGGCGCACAACGACAGTCCGGATAACCGGCGCATCGAACTGGACTGGCGCGCCATGACCGATGTGCATCAGTTTTTCCCCTTGCTTAAACGCCACAACATTACCCGGCAGCAGGCGTTTCGCGCGGTGGGCGACGACCTGGCCATACGTGTGGATAACCGGGCGCTGAGCCGGGTATTGCAAGCGGCGCTTGCGGATGCCAACGAAATCATGGTGTTTGTTGGTAACCGCGGCTGCGTGCAGATATTTACCGGCGCCATAGAGAAAGTGGTGCCGATGGAAAAGTGGATCAATATCTTTAACCGCCGGTTTACGCTGCATCTGGTGGAAGACGCCATTGCCGAAACCTGGGTAACGCGCAAACCGACCCGGGACGGCATGGTCACCAGCCTGGAACTGTTTGCCGCCGACGGCACGCAAATCGCCCAATTGTTCGGTCAGCGCAGCGAAGGGCAACCCGAGCAGATCGCCTGGCGCGGACAAATGGCCCTGCTGACGCAAAAAGGCCTACCGGCATGAAAAAATGGCTTATCGTTTTGCTGGCCCTGCCGATGGCGGCGCTGGCGCAAACGCGGGTGGTCAGCATCGGCGGCGATGTAACGGAAATCATCTATGCCCTCGGCGCGGGCGACCAACTGGTGGCGCGCGACAGCACCAGCCAGCATCCCGCCGCGGCCGTCGCCTTGCCCGACGTGGGTTATATGCGCATGCTCAACGCCGAGGGCATCCTGGCCATGCACCCCGGGATGGTATTGGCCAGCGATCAGGCCAAACCGTCGGTGGCGCTGCAACAGGTAGCCGATAACGGCGTCACGGTGGTTACGGTGCCCGGTACGCCCGATATCGCCGTCATCGACAGTAAAATCGCCCGCATCGCCTCGGCGCTGGGCCGGCAAACGCAGGGCGAGACGCTGCGCGCGGATATCCGCCGCCAGATGGCGGCCATCCCCGCCACGCCGCTGCCGGTAAAAGTCCTGTTTATTTTCAACCATAGCGGCATGACCACCATGGCCGCCGGCCAGGAAACGGCGGCCGATGCGGCCATTCGCGCCGCCGGCCTGCAAAATGCCATGCAGGGATTTAAACATTACCAGCCGCTGTCGCAGGAAGGCGTCATCGGCAGCGCGCCGGATCTGGTGCTGATTACCACCGACGGGGTAAAAACCCTGGGCGGCGAGGAGAAGGTCTGGGCGCTGCCGGGGCTGGCATTGACGCCGGCGGGCAAGGCGCGACGGCTGCTGGTGCTGGACGATATGGCGCTGCTGGGGTTCGGCCTTGAAACGCCGGCGGCCATTGCCCGCCTGCGCCAGACCGCTGAAACGCTGCCATGATGCGCCAAGCCCGGCCGGGACGGTTTTTACTGTTGCTGGCACTGGTGCTGCTGGCCATGGCGGCGCTGGCGGTAAATGTCGGCGCGATGCATTTGTCGCTGGTTAGCCTCTGGCGCCGGCCTTTTGACGCGGCGCTCTGGCATATCTGGTGGCATATCCGGCTGCCGCGCATCCTGCTGGCGGTGATCATCGGCGCGGCGCTGGCGCTGTCCGGCGGCGTGATGCAGGGGCTATTCCGCAATCCGCTGGCCGACCCTGGCCTGCTGGGCATCAGCAGCGGCGCGGCGCTGGCGGTGGCCCTGTCGGTGGTCCTGTCCGTGACGCTGCCGCCGCTGCTGGCGCTTTATTCTCCCATGCTGGCGGCTTTTATCGGCAGCCTGGCGGTGACGCTTATTATTTTTTCCCTCGGACGTCCCGGTCATCGCTCTTTGTCGCGCCTGCTGCTGCTGGGCATTGCCATTAACACCCTGTGCGGCGCTGCCATCGGCGTCTTGTCCTGGATAAGCGACGACCGGCAGCTGCGGCAGTTGTCGTTATGGGGCATGGGCAGCCTGGGGCAGGCGCAATGGCCGACGGTACTGGCCTGCGCCTCCCTGGTGCTGCCCGCCGCCCTGCTGGTGCAGCGTCAGGCGGCGCGGTTAAATCTGCTGCAACTGGGCGACGAGGAAGCTCATTATCTTGGCGTGGACGTGAAACGCACCCAGCGGCTGTTGCTGATGCTCAGCGCGCTGCTGGTGGCGGCGTCGGTGGCGGTCAGCGGCATTATCGGCTTTATCGGCCTGGTGATCCCGCATCTGGTGCGCATGTGCCTGGGGGCCGACCATCGCTGGCTGTTGCCGGGCGCCACCCTGGCCGGCGCCGCCCTGCTGCTGCTGGCCGATACCCTCGCCCGCACGGCGGTGGCGCCGGCGGAAATGCCGGTGGGATTGCTCACCAGCCTGCTGGGCGGCCCCTGGTTTTTGTGGCTTATCCTGCGCCGGCGCGGAGGCGAAAATGAATAAGGGCTTAACCGCCGAAGGCGTGGGCTATCGCATATCCAACCGGACGTTATTAGAGGATATCTCGTTATCGCTGGCCCCCGGCGAGCTGGTTGCGCTGATAGGCCCCAACGGCGCCGGAAAATCCACCCTGCTGCGCCTGTTGACCGGTTACCTGACGCCAAGCGTTGGGGAATGCCGCCTGCTGGGCCGCCCCCTGCGCCGATGGCCGGCGCAGGAACTGGCACGGCAGCGGGCGGTCATGCGCCAGCAAAGCAGTCTCTCCTTTCCGTTTACCGTGGCCGAAGTGGTGGCCATGGGCCGCGCGCCCTGGCAAACGCAGCCAAACCGCGACCGCGTGGCGGAAATCATGGCGTTTACCGGCTGCGATGCCCTGGCGGGGCGCGATTTCCGTCGTCTGTCCGGCGGCGAGCAGCAGCGGGTGCAGCTGGCCCGCACCTTGGCGCAGCTGTGGCAGGACGACGGCCCGGCCGGCTGGCTGTTTCTGGATGAACCCACCTCCGCGCTGGACTTATATCATCAGCAGCATATCCTGCGCCTGCTGCGCCGGCTTACGCAGACCGGCCGCCTGACGGTCTGCTGCGTACTGCACGATCTGAACCTGGCGGCGCTGTGGTCCGATCGGATTTTGCTGTTGCATGAAGGCAGGCTGGCGGCAAGCGGCGCGCCGGGCGATGTCCTGACCGAAGCGCGGCTAACGCGGTGGTATCAGGCGGATCTGGTGGTGCGGCCCCATGCGGAGTATGGGGTGCCGCAGGTTTCGCTGAAACGGTAAATAAGAACGCTCTGGCATCTGTGACCAGTCATGACTCGCGCACAGATGCTGCGCCCTGTCCTCTACGATATTTTCTCCTGCAAACGCTGCGTTATGAAAGCTGTGGCGACCAGCCGCGATGCCGGAGCGTTAGTCTGGACATCATAGCCGTCGCCTATCGTCAGCCCTGGCGGGTACCGCCCACCACCAGGTTATCCACCTTAAGCGTCGGCTGTCCCACGCATACCGGCACGTTTTGCCCCGCCTTGCCGCACACGGCGGTGCCACGATCCAGCGCCAGGTCGTTGCCGACCATGCTGATTTGTTGCAGGGTTTCCGGGCCATTGCCGGTCAGGGTGGCGCCTTTGACCGGCGCGGTGATTTTGCCATCCTCAATCAGGTACGCCAGGGCGGTCTGGAAACTGTATTGCCCGCTGACGATATCCACCTGCCCGCTGCCCAAGTCAGCCAGATATAATCCGCGTTTGACCGAGGCGATAATCTCACCTGGATCATATTGCCCGCTGCGCATAAAGGTATTGGTCATGCGCGGCATCGGCAAATGCGCATAGGACTGGCGCCGGCCGTTGCCGGTGGGCGGCAGCTTCATCAGGCGCGCGCTCAGGCTGTCGTGCATATAGCCTTGTAAGACGCCATCCTCGATAAGGGACGTGCACTGTGTCGGCTGTCCCTCGTCGTCCACATTCAGCGACCCGCGTCGTCCCGCCACCGTGCCGTCGTCGACGATATTGACCCCCGGCTGCGCTACCCGTTCGCCGATGCGCCCGGAATAAACCGAGGTGCCCAATCGGTTAAAATCGCCCTCAAAGCCGTGCCCCATGGCTTCATGCAGCAACATACCGGGCCAGCCGGCTGCTATCACCACCGGCATGCTGCCGGATGGTGCCGCTACCGCCTCCAGGTTAATCAATGCCTTTTCAACCATAGCGCGCAATGAGACCTGCAGCGCGACGTCATTGAACATGCCGAAATCCCCGCGCCCGCCCATGCCGGTACCGGCCGATTCCTTATTGCCGCGCTGCTCGACCACCACGCCGACATGCAATACCAGCATCGGCCTGATATCCGCCGCCTGATGGAAATCATGACGCAGAATATAATTGACCGAATGGGTTAATTCCAGGCTGGCGGTAACCTGGACGACCCGCGGATCGAGAGCCCTGGTCATGCGGTTAATTTTTTGCAGCAAGCCGATTTTCTGCGCCGCGTCGCACGCCAGCAGCGGGTCATCGTCGATAAAACGCAGCCGTGCCGGGGGGTAAGCCGCAGGCGCTGGCAAAGAGAGCCGGCCCGGCACCGCGATACTTTTTACCGAGCGGGCGGCCTCTTGCAAATACTTAAGATCAATATGCTGAGAATAAGCGAACGCGGTCTGGTCATGTTCGACCGCACGCAGGCCGAAGCCCTGGTCGACGTCAAAAGAGCCGAAATTCACCACGCCGTTCTCCATGGCCCAGCTTTCACGTCTCAGACTCTGTACAAAAAGATCGGCGTAATCCACCCGGTGCGACAGCACCTGATCCATCACCTCCTGTAGTTGCCCATCGGATATGCCATGCGATTCCAGCAACTGCTGTTTAGCCGGCGCCAGATGGGAGGTGGCTAGTGTTTCAATCATGATAAAACTCCTTTGGCTTAGCGTCCTGCCACCTGCAGGCTGTTGATTAACACGGAACCGCTGGTAAAGGCGCCCTGGGTGAAATTATCGGTGCCGACAGCGGCAATATCGCGGAATATATCCGCCAGGTTGCCCGCCACGGTCACTCCATCGACGGCATGGCGTATTTCACCGCCCTCGACCCAAAAGCCACGCAGGCTGCGGGAGTAATCACCGGTTATCAAACGCGCTCCGCCGCCGCTAAATCCGGTAATCAGAAGACCTGTATGCAGTTTTTTCACCATGGCGGCAAAGTCATCGCCAGGCTGGGTCAGGCTGCTGCGCAGCGTCAAATTGCCCGGTCCCCAACCGTTGCCGGTGGGCGTCATTCCGAGGCGCCGCGCCGCATAGGCCGACAGAAAAAAGCCTGTAAGGTGTCCGTCGTCCACCACCCGCCGCACCGCACCGCCGATACCGTCGCTATCGAACGCCCGGCTGGCGAGCCCCTGCGGGATAAAGGGATTTTCCTCAACGGTGATATGCCCGCTAAAGATCGCCTGGCCAAGCCGTCCGGCGAGAAAACTGTTACGGCGATACAACGCCGCGCCGCCGGCGGCCTGCACCAAATGATCAAGCAGCGTGAGGGCGCAAAGGGGATCGAACAACACCGGACAGCGTCGACTACCGGCCAGCGGCGCGCTATCCAGGGCGGCCAGCGCACCGCTCGCGGCCCGGCGCCCAATAGCTTCCGGCGTCATCATCGTCGAAGCAAGATGGGAATGGGAATTACAGAAATCCAGTTGGCTGTGGCCCTGATTTTTGGCCAGCGCCTTGGCGCTCATCACATGGTCGGTTTGCCGCTGGCCCTGGGCGAAACCACGGCTGTTCATCAAAAACCAATGGGACTGACCGGAACGTACCCAAACACCGTCACTCATCGCGCCCTTGCCCGCTGATGAAATACCGGACTCGATACGATGAGCCAGCGCTTGCGCGCCGGGCTCGTCCAGACCCCAGGGATGCCATAAATCGAGCTGTCGCGGCTCCCGACACAACAACGGCTCCGGTGGCAGGCCGGTAAATTCATCCTCGCCGGTATAACCGGCGATACGACATGCCGCCTGCACCGTTTCGCGCAGGCGCGCGGGTGAAAAATCGGTGGAGCTGGTAGTGCCCTGATGCTGTCCGCGATAGACGGTGAGCGACATGCTGGACTGCGCATCGCGGGTGCGCGCCCGCAGCCGGCCCTGGCGCATTTCAATCAGCAAGCCGTTGCTTTCGGAAAATATCACCTGCGCATCGGATGCGCCTTCCCGGACAGCCTGCGCTATGACGTTATCGGCCAGTTCAGCCAATTGCTGCTGGCTGTGCGCAAAAGTATTCGGCATGGATGCCTCCTGGTCAAAGGTCATGGTTTAAAAGTCCGGCGCTTCGGCCAGCAGCCGGTTCAACGCCCGCTGGATCTTGGTGTTTATCGGTTCGCTGAGCTGGTTGTAATTTTGATGAAAGGTATTTTCTTTGGCGATAAACGCCGGATTTTGCGCCAGCCACTCCGCTCTTAACAGAGTGATTTCCTCCTGGCTAAGCTTGCCGGCCGGGGACAAACGCTCTTTTTCGGTAAACCAGGCGAAACGTATATCGGGCGTGGCGCGATCATCGTCGCTCCACCCTGCTAGGATCTGCAATTGCTGGAACTGGGCCCAGCTTACGCCAAGGGCTACGTTGCCCCATTTTTCGTCATCGGCGGCGGCGGGCAACGGCGAGAGGTGCTGCAAAAGCGTGGCGATGATTTTTTCCAGCTGGCGTTCCGGCTGCTGGTAATCATGCAGCAGCAGGTCCGCCTGCTCCTTGATGGCCGACCAGTCGCCCGGTGCCGTCTCCCCTCCCGCAAGCCGCCCGGCGCTCAATGTCAGCCAGCGCATGAGCAGTTGCCCCAGCCTAGGATCGCGCAGGTAATCAGCCCATGGCGCCGATTCCTCACTCAGCCACCAGTGCATAAATCGCTGCGGCACCAGCCGGTAATCCTTGCCTGGGCGTAACGCGGCGAACAAACCGCCGATCTGCTCCGGGGTCAGGTAGCCGCAGCGGTCCAGCAGCCTACCCAGAGCAATCGGTAACCCGGTAATACGTTCAAAGGCAACGCTATCCGGCTGATGAATCATGGCCGCCATAGTAGTGCCTTTGCCGTCAAGCCAAAAGCTCCCAGGGGCAACAGTAATATCCCCGGCCTTAGCATGTCCGAGGGTGCGTTGCGCGATAAAACCATGCAAGCCCTCATCGCCGTAAAAACTGCTCCACTCCAGCGCCTCCGTCTGACGTACCGGCGGTTGCGAAACGACGTCCACCTCATGAGCCGCCAGCCAGGCATTCAACTGGCCCAGGGATTGGGCACCCACCTGGCGTACCGGTTCCGCCTCGCCTCTGAACAGCAACAGGGTGGGAATGCCGCGCACGCCATAGCGCTCCATGATGGCCGGGTATTTTTCCACATCAATCTTGGCGACCAGTAGCTTGCCTTCGGTATTATTGGCCAGCTTATCGATAACGGGCGCCATGGCGCGGCAAGGTACGCACCAGGGCGCCCAGAGATCCACCAGCACCGGCAGTCGCGCGCCCGCCAGGTAATTATCAAAATTGCTATCGGTTAACTCGTTGGGTTTGAGCGACATACAGGTTCCTATAAAATGTTAGCGACCCTGATCGGGTGTCAGGGTTAAAATATGCTGGTGGAAGTGTTCCAGCTCTTTGCGATGGGCCACGCTGATAATGGTGCTGCCGGGCAATTGATCGATCAGCGCCTGGTATAAACGCCGCTCCGTTTCCGGGTCCAGGGCGCTGGTCGCCTCGTCAAGGAAGAGAACCTCCGGGCGATGCAGCAGTACCCGCGCCATGGCCAGCCGCTGCTGCTCGCCGCCGGACAACACTTGCTGCCAGCGGTCGGACTGGGTAAGCGAATCGGCCCGTTCCGCCAGGCAACAGTCCGTCAGCGCCTGGCGGTACTGCCGATCGGTAAAGGCCTCCGGCTCATCGGGATAGGCCAGCGCGCTTTTTAATGTACCCACCGGGATATAGCTCTTTTGCGGTATAAATAGACTACGCGCCGTATCCGGCCGGATGATACTGCCTTCCCCAAAAGGCCATAACCCCGCGCAGGCCCGCAGCAAGGTGCTTTTGCCGCTGCCGGACTGCCCGCGAATCACCCAGCGTTCGCCGGCCTCGACCTGCCAGCGCGCCACTTGGCATAACGCCGCGCCGTCCGGACGCCGCAGGGTTAACGCCTCGCAGCAAAGCGCTGTGCCCTGGCGCATTAGCTGAATGCCATGGGGCTGGTCGCGGGCTTTGTTTAACGCCCACAGCATATCCCGCAGCCGGTTGGCCAGCGCTATCCAGTTAGTAAAGGATTGATAAGCCTGCGGGAAAAAGGCCAGGGTGCTCAATAGCGTACCGTAAGCCATGGTGATCTGGGTCAGGCCGCCGAGGGTAATTTTTCCCGACAGCAGTAAGGGCAGCGCCAGCAGGGTGGGCAGCGGGGAAAATATCTGGGAGAAAATGCTCTGGAAGAAATTCAGCTTAAAGGTTTTACGCATCATCAATAGGGTATTATTCCGTACCCGTATAAAACGGGACAGTAATCTTTCCCCCTCGCGCTCGCCGCCGCCAAAAAAAGCGATTTGTTCGGCGTTTTCCCGCACCTGCATGCCGAGAAAACGAAAATCGGCTTCTACGGTTTGTTTATTCATATTCACGCCGATCAGCACCTTACCCAGCCAGTGGGCCAGGGCGAGATGGGCAAATGAATAAAGGTACACGGCAAACACCATATAGCCGGGGATAGACCAGGTCCTGCCGCCAAGAGGAAACGACAACGTGCCGGACAGTCCCCAAAGCATAATAGTGAAAGTGACGACGCTGACCACGACGTTGATAATATTGGTGGACAGGTTAATCGTCACATCGGTAAAGAGATTGATATCCTCGGCGATACGCTGATCGCCGTTGCTGATTAAATTGTCGCGCTCCAGTTGGTAATACGCTGGATGACGGGTCCAGCGTTCTACAAAGCGGGTGGTCATCCAGGTACGCCAGCGCAGCGTCAAGTAATTAATCGCCAACACACTGACCAGCGGCAATAATACCGTTACAGTGCCAATGGCCAGGCTTCTTACCATCGTAGCGCTGATGAGGCTCCAATTCAGCGCCACCAATGCGTCGGTTAACTGCCCCTGCAGTTTATTTAAAGCCACAAACGCATAGGTGGTGGTGAAATTAATGGTCAGGATGACGGCAATTAAAAATATGGCCAGCCACTTTTCCGGCGATACCCAGAAAGGACGGATTAATTGCCATATCCCCGGTCGATTACCATCATTGGGTATTTCTTTTGTAAACTTTTGAGCCGTCATAATGTCCATTGCTTAAAACGAATAGGTCACCGATAACCTGGCGGTACGGCCTGGCTTGACGCCGATATACGTTGGTGTGGTCGAGTAATAATACAGATCGCGGTCAAAGATATTTTTCACGCCCAGGGTGACGGTATATTTCGGCTGATGGTAAAAAATAGAGGCGTCGGTCTGGGCCCAGCCACCCATTTTGAAGTAATTACCCGTATAGCCGTTGACCGTGTTGCTGGCCGCCTCTACGCCTACGCCGGCGCCCAGGCCTTGCAAACTCCCCTGCTGTAGTTCGTAGGTAGTCCAGAGGCTACCGGAGTGTTTGGGCTGTGCGGTAACCTTGGTTTTATAGCCGGTAAGATCGGTGGTATCCGGATCCTTAGGCTGGGCAAAGGTGTAGCTGGTGGTGATATTCCATCCCGGTAAAATCTGGCCGTTTAAATCAAAATCGAAGCCTTTGGTTTCCCGCCCCTGCGCGCCGACCGCGTCGCCGGCGATATTGTAGACCACCACATTGTCCTGCACGATATGGAATACCGCTGTGGTAATGGTCAGGTTATCGTCCAGCAGGTTAAATTTAAACCCAGCCTCCTTGGATTTACCGGTCGACGGCGCCAACGGTTTACCGGTAAGGGTATTGATCGTGCCGACGGTTTCGAAGCTATTAAGCAGGTTGGCATAGACCGTCACTTCCGGCGTGATATCATAGCTGATGCCATAGCTGGGTATCCATTTGGTCTCATCTGAAAACGAGGTCACATGACGGGTGGCGGAGTAATTCGCCGTGCTTTGCATCGTCCATTCAGCCCGCTTAGCGGAAAGCTGGAGATGCAATTTTTTCCAGAAATCGATCTGGTCTTGCAATATCAGCCCCCTTTGATCCTGGGTGTTTTTATAGGATTTAAAGGTGGGGTCGGGGATATCGGGAAACGACAGGCTGTCGGGATCGTTGTAGTTGGCGGTGGTGAAAATCCTGCCGTCAGATAAATCCCAGCTGGTGGTTTTTGAATGCTGATAGTCGTAGCCGACCAAGATATTATGGGTTAACGGGCCCATATCAATCTTGCCGCGAATATCGTTTTGCAGGCTTAATGAATTTAAATCCTGCTTATTGCCCAGCTCATGAGTGACCAACGAGCCGTTGGGGTACGCCACGTAAGTCTCATGAATGCGATAATTAAGGGTATTATCAAGATAGGTGGCTTTACTGTTAAAAGACCAGTTGTCGCTTAAATTCTGGTTGAATTCATAATAGGCGGTTTTCGCATTGCCCGCAAAATGATTATCTTTATCCCCCAGACGATATTCCGGCAGGCGCTGAATACGGCCGTTGTTATACAGGGTCGCCGCAGGTCCTGAGGTTCTGCCGGTACTGAATTCCGCGCCTACTTTAAATTTGGTTTTATCCGTTACCCAGGCCAGCACCGGCGCAACATAATCGGCGCGCTTGCCGTTAAAATCAGGAAAGCTGTTATCTGCCCGCATAGTGGAAGCGTTAAAACGGTATTGAAAGGTTTTGTCATCGTTTATCGGGCCGCCGAGATCGATGGCGGTTTTCACTTCGCCATACTTGGCGACCTCGAATTTTAGCGTATGCAGCGGATCGGCCGTGGGGGCTTTACGCACTATGTTGACCGAACCGGCGGGAGAACTGTTGCCCGCCAGCACCGCCTGTGGCCCTTTCAGTACCTCGACACGCTCGATACCGTCGATATTGGAATAGCCGGTGGCGCTGCCGTTCATGGTGCTGTTGGGGTTGGAAACGCCGTCCGTAGAGCCGGAGGTGACGTTAAATCCACGAATATTTATCGAATTAATACCGCGATTACCGCCCTGCATCGTGACGCCGCCGGCGTTGCGCAACGCATCCTCCACCGAGACCGCCTGGCGGTCTTCGATCAGTTTGCGGCTGACCACCTGCACCGACTGCGCGGTATCCTGCAATGATAAATTAGTGCGGGTGGCGGAACTGGACATTGACGGATTATAGACCGTGGCGTCTTCGCTTTGCTCGGCGCCGCCGCTGACGGTAATAGTCGGCAGCGTCTGGCCGCTGTCCTGCGCCGCCTGTAAATCCGACGAGGCGGTGAGCGGCTTGGCCGTGGTGACGGCATCAATGGTCAGGGTGCCGTTGGCAGTGGTGGTGACAGACAGCGGCGTACCCTGCAACTGTTGTAAAATGACCTGTTCCAGGGTATAGCGGCCGTCAACGGGTTTAGCCTGGTAAGGGGCCACCAGTTTAGGATCAAATGAGATGGTCTGTTGGCTTTGCCGCGCTATGGTTAATAGCCCTTGCTCCAGGGAACCCGCCGGTACTGAATAATGAGCTAAAGCCGCCGGCGCGGCATAAGCCGTTTGCGGCAATATCAGCGCCATACCCGCCACGGCAAATGTTAAATCAATCGCCAACGCCAGCCGGCCTGGGGTAAAACGAGTTTTCCTTGCGCGTTGCAGTACTGCATTCATTGTTACGGCTCCCGGAGAAAAGGCAAAGGTTAAGCGACGCCAGTTTGGTAGGGGTCTGCGTTTCATCTCAGTGGGTATGTGCAATGAGGGAAAAAATGTGTCACCGGGTTATATTTATTTTTTTGCGACTTATCGGGATTTTTAACTTAATTTATTAATTACATTACTGTTTTTATTTTAACGGATAAAGTTGTTGCGCGTAGACTTTCGGTTAACGCTCAAAAGCTGAGGGTAAAATGGCTTCTGCGGTACTGAATTGGTGCAAAAAAACGTGCATTGATCGACAACAGTGCACGTTGGTTTTCGTTTGTTGTACAAAACGGCTTGCAGTTACGGCCTTATAACAAAAGCGGCCTTAGTTAATAAAAAAATATACTTATACTCTATGGATATAACCTAGATGTAAAAATTATTGGCTCGCTTATTGCTGGCCAGGCTTGAATGCTCATTCCACTCCCCCCGCGCTGACACGCAACGCAGGAAAGAGCGGCAAAACTGAGGATTGGCCGTAACGGTCCTTATTTGAAAGCCTGAGAAAGGTATTTACGTTAGATTTAGCAAGACGGACAAGACGATGCCTGGCGAATTTACCAACCGTTCAGATGTATTAACGTTTATTTTTCGCAGTGATTACCGTTGGCTCACTGACAAATTAAGACGGCGTATCAGCCATGGCACCGGCGCGGAGGATATTGCGTCCGAGGCGTTTGTACGGCTGGCGGCAATTCCTGAACTGCTCAATATCCGCGAGCCGCGGGCCATGCTCACCACGCTCGCCCAGCGGGTGTTGTATGAAAACTGGCGGCGCCGCGACCTGGAGCAGGCCTATCTGAAAGCGTTAGCGGGCAACCCGCAGCTCTGTCATCCTTCGCCGGAAGAACAGGAACTGGTAATTGAGTCTTTACTGGCCATTGACCGGGCGCTGGACGGTTTATCCATTAATGCCCGCAAGGCGTTCTTGTTTAATCAGCTTGACGGCATGACCTATGCGGAAATAGCACAAGAGCTGGGCGTCTCCACCAGTATGGTGCGCAAGTATGTGGCGAAAGCGCTCACCAGCTGTTATCTGATAACCGCTGGCCAACATGAATAACCGGTTGAACAACGCATGATAAAATTAACCCAGCATCCCGACGCCGCCGCCCAGCACGCCATTGAATGGATGGTGCTGCTGCGTTCCGGCGAAGCCACGGAGGAGGATTTCAGGGAATATGAACGCTGGCGTTATGCCGATGCCAGCCATGACGCTGCCTGCGCCAAAATTGAAACCACCCTGGGTAAAATCCAGTTCCTGACGCACGCCATGCCGCCGGAAAACGTGCGCCAGACTCTGCTGGCGCCTTCCAGCCGGCGTAAATTCCTGCAAAACGCGCTGGGCGTGGCCGCTATTGCCATGGTCGGCGGGACGGTGGTAAACCAAAAATACCCTTTGCCCTATCTGTTGACCGATGTGCATACCGACACCGGCCAACGGCGGCGTATTGAGCTCGATGACGGCAGCACCCTGGATTTGAACGCCCGCACGGCGCTGAATATTTCCCTCAGCGAGACCGTGCGCAGCGTTGAGTTACGCACCGGCGGCATTATTGCCCGCGTGGTGGGCGACGGCAATCGCCCGTTTAGCGTCAATACCGCCATGGGACAAATCCTGGCCGGGGAGGGACTTTTTCACGTACGCCAGGAATCCGGGGGTATTCATCTGGCGGTGCTGGAGTCGGTGGTAAAGGTGACGAACCGGCGCGGCGGCAGCCAACAAGTCGGGGCCGGCCACGGCCTGTGGTTTAATCAGCATACGTTGATGCCGGTGGGCATTTCCCCTTACGCGGAAATAGCCTGGACCCAGGGCAGGCTGGAAGTGAGGGATACGCCGTTAAGCTCGGTGATCGCTGCGCTGAAAAATTACAGCCCGGCGGTTATCCGCCTGGATCCGGCGATAGCCAATCTGCGCGTCAGCGGCAACTTCCCGCTGGACGATGTACCCTATGCGCTCGACGCCTTGGCTCAGACCATGCCGATTGCCATTACCCGCACCACCGGCTATTGGATCCGCATCACCGCGGCCGACGCATGATTTTTTTCAATTCTGCGCTTTTTTTTGCCAACGCCGGTGTCACTTTTTATTCCTCGTTGCACATAGAAAATAAGTCTTCCAGAGATTGCTGGTAATACATATTTGCGGGCAGTCAGGATTTATCACGAGGTAGGGGTGAAAGCACAGCACCGGATGTTGAAAGATAAAATCGAAGTGCCTGCACTGACGGCGACGGCGACGCTGTTGTCCGCGCTCGCCTCGGCGCCGAAAAAAAATCATCAGCCTAAATTAACCATTGCCGCCGTGGTGCTGGCGCATTTGGCGCTGATTGCCGTGGCGATTACCCATACCACGCAATATCGACCGCTGGACATCATCAATCCCGCCGAGCAGACCAGCGTCGAGGTGACCATGGTCGAAGCGCCGCAGCCCGAGGCGCCGCCGGTGCCCCAGGTTACTGAAACGCCGCCGGTGCTGACCGCGGATAACGGCGAACGCGACGTGGCGCAAACCGAGGCGGCTCCGGTTGTGGCTGCGCCGGAAATCAAGCCGGAAACACCGCCGCCGCCAAAACCGCAGCTCAAGCCGAAACCCAAAATCATCGTAAAACCCAAGCCTGAGCCGGTGATATCTCGTTCGCAAGCACAGGCAAAACCTTCACCGCTACAAAATGCCAAGGTCGCCGACCAGGCGGCCCTGCCGGCGACCTCTCAGGGTGAAATGCTGAAAAGCGTGCCCAATGCCGTGCCGAAGACGGTTTCCACCGTCGGCTGCCAGGTACCGGCGCCAGACTATCCGCGCAAGGCAAAACGGCTGCAGGAGGAAGGCGAGGTACTGATCCGGCTGGTGATCAACGCCAACGGCACCCTGGGCCGCAGCGACGTTGCGCGCAGCAGCGGTTATGACGACCTGGATCAGGCGGCAATGGCGGCAGTATCCCGGATACGCTGCAACCCCTATGTGGAAAACGGCCAGGCGATCGCTGTTATGACGGTGCAGCCCATTACGTTTAAATTAACCCGCTAGCTCTCACGGGCGGCGCATGAATATTACCGATAGCCTTTTTTGATAATCGAGGTAGCAAAATGAATGAGTTTGGCATTGAGCACGTTTGGCAGCAGGGCGACATAATCACCCGCGCGGTGGCCCTGGTGCTGCTGGTCATGTCCGTAATGTCCTGGTCGGTGATTGTGATTAAATGCATCCAGGGAGCGGGACTGCGTAAAATCGCCCAGCGCACTAAAAACCGGTTTTGGAGCGAAAAGAATTTACCGTCCGCCATTGATTCATTGGGCGACGGCGGCAACAATCCGTTTCGCGAACTGGCGATCGCCGGCCATGCCGCGATGTCTCACCAATACAATGTAGAGACCAGTATCAGTAATAATCTGGATATTAGCGACTGGCTGGCGCGCGGCCTGAAAAACAGTATCGACGACAGCAGCGCGCGTCTGCAAGCGGGCCTTGGCATCCTTGCCTCCATCGGCAGCACCGCGCCGTTTGTCGGGCTATTAGGTACCGTCTGGGGCATCTATCATGCGCTGCAGTCCATCAGCCTGGCGGATCAGCCGGATCTGGCCCACGTCGCCGGCCCGGTGGGCGAAGCGTTGATCATGACGGCGTTCGGCCTGTTCGTCGCTATTCCGGCGGTGCTGGGATTCAACACCATCAGCCGGCGCAACCGCGGCCTGCAGCATGCCATCGCCCGCTTCGCCCACGATCTGCATGCCTACTATCTCACCGGCTCGCGTATTACCACCGGCGATGTCACCGAACTGCGGGCCGGCGACGCCACGGCCGGTAATCGTGTCCAGCCGTTTCGCGCCGGTCAGTCGATGTAAAGGCAAGTGAGAGGAGTAAAAATGAGCATATCCGGTAATTCACAATTCGAGATAGACGAAGAGCCCCTGGTCAACGATATTAATATGACGCCGTTTATCGATGTCATGCTGGTGCTACTGATTGTATTTATGATCACCCTGCCGGTGATCAATCACTCGGTAAAGGTAAATCTGCCCAAAGCCAATGCCAGCGTGGTGGATAAAGACGTTAAATCCGTTGATATCTCGGTCATGGCCGACGGCAGTATCGCCTGGGATAAGCAGGCGGTGGATGACGCCACCTTTAAAATCCGGCTGGAAGAGACGGCAAAACTGCCGCAACTTCCCCACCTGCGCATTTACGCCGATAAAGCGTCGGAATATGGCCGCGTCTCATTTATCATGACCAGCGCACAGAGCGTCGGTCTGACCAAGTTTGATTTTATCGTCGATAAACACGGTGCCTGAGCTCGCCGCCGTCAGCTTTGCGCCAACCCCATCCGCTGCGGGAAGTAGATCGACGGCGCATGACCCAGTTCGCGTCTGAACATGGTGGCGAACGCGGCGCTGCTTTCGTAACCGAGATCGAAGGCGATGGCGGTGACCGGTTCGCCGTCGGCGAGCCGGGCCAGCGCCAGTACGACACATGCCCTGCGGCGCCATTGCGCGCAAGCCATGCCGGTTTGCTGGCGGAAAAAACGCCTGAAGGTGCTGATGCTCATAAAAAACCGCGCCGCCCATTCTTCCGGCGGCTGGTGTATGGTCGGGTGTTCGAGGAACTGCCGGCACAGCGCCAGCAGGCGCGCATCCTCCGGCAAGGGAATATCAAACGGTACGCCGGGCATTAGCGCCAGCTCATGCAGCAACAGGTTAATCAACTGTCCGTCGCGCCCCGCCGGATCATACAGCGGCGTTACGGCCACCGCCTCGATAAGCAGCTGGCGCAGCAAGGGGGATACCGTGACGATACGGCAACGGTCTATGGCAAACAGCGGCCGGACCGATTCCGGTTCGATATACAGGCTGCGGGTGGAAACCCCCTCGAAACGTACGCTGTGCTCCATCTCCGGCGGCACCCAGACCGCATGCTGCGGGGGCACGATCCAACTGCCGGTACGGGTGCGGACATGCATCACGCCCGACGCGCCGTACAGCAGCTGCGCGCGCCGGTGCCGGTGGGCGGGCAGGGAAAACCCCCGCGGATAATCAGTGCCGATGGCGACGACCGGACGCGCCACATGATCGACATCATTTATGGCAATATTGTACATTCACCGCCCGGCATGACGTGAAATGACCGAATCTCGATGATAGTTGATTGGTAATATCAAGTAAACGCCGCCACGGACGCCTATTATCCCCCTGCCCCGTATAAACCCGCCCGGAATAACCCCAAGCCTTGCTTATTCACCGCCAGGGCTATCAGGCATCATTAACCGCAGGAAATAGGATATGAACGAAATCATCATCATACTCGCCGCCGGCTTGCTCACCGGTATTACCACCATTATGTTCGGCTTCGGCGGCGGTTTTGTGGTGGTGCCCTTCGTTTATCATCTGGTATCGGCCACGCCCGGGCTATCTCATGAGGCCATGCATATCGCGGTCGCCACCTCGACGGCGGTGATGGTGGTGAATTCAGGTTATGCCACTATCATGCAATGGCGCGCGGGGGGCCTGCTAAAAGAAACCGTATTGCCGATGATCTATTTTATTGCCGCGGGTGCGCTGGGCGGCGCGCTATTATCCTTAATATTAACGGATCGGATCATCCGGGTATTGTTTATTCTCTATATGCTGCTGACCCTAATGGATTGTGTTTTTCGCCGCGGTTTTCTCGACCGTCCGGCGGAAAAACGCTTGTCAGGCACCGTCTCGGCGGGAGCGGGTCTCGCCATCGGCGCCGTTGCCGCCATGCTGGGGGTGGGCGGCAGCGTTATGACGGTGCCTTTACTGCGCCGGCACGGCTACGCGATGAAGCATTGCGTCAGCGCCGCCAATCCTTTATCCCTGCCGGTGGCGCTGGCGGGTTCGGCGATATACGCCGTTGCGGCGTGGGGCCGCGACCGGGGCCTGGATTATATCGGTTTTATCAATCTCAAGATCCTGGGTTTGCTGATTATCGCGGGTTTTAGCGGCATCTGGCTGGCGAAAAAGTGTATCCCGCCGGTAAACGACGCGCTACATGCCGGCATATACGTCGGTTTACTGGCGGCGGTGCTGCTGGCCATCGCGCTCTAGGATGCGCGGCGACCGTCAGAGCGCCTGGATATCCTCCTCATGGATTGCGCCGTGCTCCAGGCGGAAAAGGCGATTGCACAACCGTTTGACCAATCCCAGGTCATGGGAGGCAAAAACAAAAATATCGGTCCCGGCAATCCAGTCCTGCATGCGCGTCTCGGCCTTATGCCGAAAAGCGGCGTCGCCCGTGCCGAACATTTCGTCAATCAGCAGGATATCGGGCCGCACCGAGGTGGCCACGGCAAACATCAGCCGCATGGTCATCCCCGATGAATAGGTGCGCACCGGCAGGGCCAGAAAGTTGCCCAGTTCGCTAAAATCCTCGATATCCGCCACGGCGGCCCTGGCCTGTGCCCGGGAATGCCCCATCAACAGCAGCATGCGCATGATATTTTCATAACCGGACAATTCGGGGTCCATGCCTGCGCCCAGCTCGAACACCGTCGCCACCGACCCCGTGCGCGTCACCACGCCGGCGGTAGCGCTGTAAATGCCGGCCATGGTTCGCAGCAGGGTGCTCTTGCCTGCGCCGTTATGTCCAATCAACCCCACGGCATCGCCGCTCTGCAAGCGAAAACTCACCCGATCCAGCGCGGTCACCGTGACGATGGCGCCGGCGCCCTTGCCGATGCGGCCGCCGGTGCCGATCCTGACCAGCTGATTACGCAGGGATTGCGCATGGGCGTTGTAAATCGGATACGCGACCGTGACATTATCAAAGACAAGAGAAGCCATAAGAAGAGTTCCACCCCAAAGAACCGCGCGGTTAAATCCAAAATGCCAGACGCGGAGCGCGGCGGTTAAACAGTATCAGCGTCGCCGTCCAGCCCAGCACGGCCATGGCCCCCGCCGTCAGGTAGACAAAGGCCCCCGGCGCCGCGCCGAAAAGAGGTTCACGCACCAGGGCGATAAAATAGGTAAAAGGATTCATCCAGATAATCGCCTGGTTCACGCCGGCATGGCCCGCCTTATAGATAACCGGCGTCAGGAAAAAGACTATCGGCATCAGCGACTGCACGATTTGCTCCACGTCGCGGAACCGGGCGCCGATTAACCCCAGCAGCACCGACATCCACAGCAGGTTAACCAGCACCAGCGCCAGGCCGGGCAGGCAGAGCAACGTGACCCATCCCGCCGGCTGGGGATAGACCAGCAGCACCAGGACCAGCACTATCAGGTTATGCAGCAGCGTAATGGACTGGCGCGCCATCAGCTGGATGGGATGGATAAAAAAAGGCAATTGCAGGTTGCGGATAATCTGCGCCTGGCGCACAAACACCGAGGTGCTTTCCGTCACGCAGCCTGAGATGAATTGCCATAACAGCAATCCCACGGTCAGCGAAGGGATAAGCTGGCTGCGCTCCTGGTTGAGCAGCTGGCTCCAGACCAGGCCCAGGCCGACCACGCCGATGGCCGCGCCAAGCGTGAGCCACAGCGGCCCCAGCATGCTGCGCTTATACCGCGCTTTGGTGTCGCTGTAGGCCAAATGGCCGATCAGCGGCAGGTGGCGCAGGCTGTTAAGCAAGTCGTTAAAAGCAAAGTCCATTGCGGCGGCTCATCCTAAAGCGCGGTGGTAGAAAGGATAAAAATTCACGTCCGGCATTGCCCGGACCCGGGGGCGTCATCAGGTCCCGCCTCCGTGGCACCCAGTGTAGTGATTTACCGGCACGCCACCAATTGCTACAGCCGCAATATCTTTTTCACCCGGGTAAACACTCTATTCCCTGCGCCGGCGACCATTCCTGTACTAGCATTTCCGCAATGGATGCCTGCCTCATCGCCGTATCGAGGCCATTATTTGCCGGAGAGGGAGAGGGACTCGTTTGGATACCTTGCAGCCGCAGAACGCCGACAGGAATAAGGTCGCAATAGTGATGGGCACCTACAACGCCCAGGAATTTCTTGCTATGCAATTGGAATCCATTGCTCGGCAAACCTGCAATGATTGGTCGTTATGGATTTCCGACGACGGCTCGCAGGACGCAAGCCTGGCGATAATTTCCACCTTCGCGCAACGCTGCGGCGCGCGCAGGCTTACCCTGCTGGCGGGTCCGCGCCAGGGCTTCGCCGGCAATTTCCTGTCGCTGATATGTAACCCGGCAATCAAGGCGGATTATTATGCTTACGCCGATCAGGACGATATCTGGGAGCCGGATAAACTGGCGCGGGCGCTGGCTATTCTCGCGCCCAAAGGACAGACGGAACCTGCCATGTACTGCTCCAGAACCCGGCTGGTGGATGAATGCAACCGTGAAATCGGTTTTTCGCCGTTATTTCGCAAGCCGCCGAGTTTTGCCAACGCGCTGACGCAAAGCCTGGGCGGCGGCAATACCATGATATTTAACCACGCGGCGCGCGGCCTGCTGCTGGAAGCCGGGCGGGTCAATATTGTCTCCCATGACTGGTGGACCTATCTGCTGGTCACCGGCTGCGGCGGCTGCGTGATTTATGACGACTATCCGTCGGTACGCTATCGCCAGCATGCCAATAATCTGGTGGGCACCAATAAAGGCGTTAACAACAAAATACGCCGCCTCAAGATGTTATGGCGCGGCGAATTTCGCCAGTGGGTCGATCGCAACATCATGGCGCTGCTGCTGGCCAAAAATCAATTGAAGCGGGAAAACATCGGGCTGCTGCATACCTTTATCCGCGGCCGTGATGTGCCCTTGTTCGCCAGGTTGAAAGTGTTAAGGCAGACCGGCATCTATCGTCAGACTCTATTGGGAAACATAGGGTTATTTTTCGCCGTGATTTTCAGGAAGATTTGAGGCTATGAGTATATTGGTAACGGGCGGGGCGGGATTTATCGGCGCGAACTTTGTCCTGGATTGGTTGGCGCAGCACGACGAACGGGTAATCAACCTCGACAAGCTGACCTATGCCGGCAACCGGCAAAACCTGGCGGGACTGGCCGACGATCCGCGCTATATCTTTATCCGTGGCGATATTGGCGATCGCGATGTGGTCGACAGTCTGCTGAAAATCTATCAGCCCCGGTGCGTGGTCCATTTTGCCGCCGAAAGCCACGTCGATCGCTCCATTCTCAACCCCGGCGAGTTTATCCAGACCAATGTGGTCGGCACCTTCAATTTACTCGACAGCGTGCGGTTATACCTGGACTGCGCCGATAGCGCCGTCAGGACCGGTTTTCGTTTTATTCACGTGTCCACCGACGAAGTCTACGGCACCCTGGACGCCGGCGCGCCGGCCTTTCGTGAAACCGATAACTATCTGCCCAATAGCCCCTATTCCGCGAGCAAGGCGGCAAGCGATCTTTTGGTGCGGGCCTATTGCCATACCTACGGCCTGCCGGCGATTACCACCCATTGTTCGAACAACTATGGCCCGTATCATTTTCCGGAAAAGCTGATCCCGCTGGTAATCCACCAGGCGCTGGCCGGCAACCCCCTGCCGGTCTACGGCGACGGACGGCAAATCAGGGACTGGCTATACGTGAAGGATCACTGCGCGGCCATTCGCTGCGTCCTGGCCTCCGGCCGGGTGGGGGAAACCTATAACATCGGCGGATGGAACGAGCATAGCAATATCGATGTAATAACTAAAATCTGCTTCCTGCTTGATACGCTGCGGCCGAGGGCGGACGGCAAGCCTTACGCCGGGCAAATCCGCTTTATCAAAGACCGGCCGGGGCACGATCGCCGTTATGCCATCGACGCCACGAAGATCGAGGCCGAACTGGGCTGGCGGCCGGCGGAAACCTTCGAGACCGGCATCCGCAAGACCGTACAATGGTATCTGGACCATCAGGACTGGGTCGGCAACGTCGTCAACGGCGCGTATACCCGCTGGGTGGAGAAACAGTATTTATGATGTTGCCCCTGATGTCCGTGGATACGCGTCGGGACGTATAGAAAAATGGCTTCGCCTTGTGTTGGCGCGGTAATCGTCACCTATCATCCCGACCCGGACGTGCTGTCCGAACTGCTCGCCGCCGTCGGCGGGCAGGTACAGGAAGTGGTGATCGTCGATAACGGATCCGCCGCCGCATGCGTAGCGGGCCTGCTGGCATTCGCCCACGGCTCGCCGCGCCGGCATATCCTGCCCCAGCCCGGCAATCTCGGCATCGCCGCCGCCCAGAACCGTGGCATCAGGCGGGCGCTGGACCTGCATTGCACCCATGTGTTGCTGCTGGATCACGACAGTATCCCGGCCTTAGATATGGTGGCGCAGCTGTTGCTGCTGGAAACCCGGCTCTTAGCCGACAATATCCAGGTCGGCGCGGTCGGTCCGACCCAAGTGGACAGACGCACCGCCACCCGTTCAGGCTTCGTGCGCAAACAAAGCCTGTTTATTCGCCGCCGCTATCCCCGCCGCGGGGGCTACGCGGAAACAGATTTCCTTATCTCCTCCGGCATGCTGATCCGCGCCACGGCGCTGCGGGAGATTGGCCTGATGAACAGCGGCTTTTTTATCGATCACGTCGATACCGAATGGTGCTTTCGCGCCGCTCACCGCGGCTACCGCCTGTTTGGCGCGCAGCAGGCGGTTTTGCGCCATACGTTAGGCCACGGGGTAGTCAAAATCTGGTGCGGCCGCTGGCGCGAGGTGCCGCAACATAACCCGCTGAGAAATTATTATCTCTTCCGCAATACCCTTGTTATGGTACGCCGCACGCCGATGAGCATGTCCTGGCGTCTCGCCCATCTTTATCGCCTGGCGCTGTTCCTGGTCTTCTTCCTGCTTGCCGGCAAGCGTCGGGCGCGGCGCCTGCGCATGATGCTGCGCGGCATCCGGGACGGCGTAATGGGGGTGGAGGGCATGATTGACCGCGGCAAGATTACGCCGGGCGAATAGGCCCGGCGCGGTTGTCCCGCGCCAAGCCGGGTGGGAAAACAGGCTCTGTCATCCGCTATTAGCCGCGACGTACTCATAGATGTCCGTCATCTGCCCTTCCCAGTCCAGCGGCGCCATGGCGGCCAAACCGCCGTCCGCCAGGGTTTGCCGCAGCATGCGATCGTGATAGAGCGCGGTAAACGCCTCCAGCATGGCCTGCGGGGTGGGATCCGCCAGCCAGGCGTTGACGCCGTGGCGGCAAAACCACTCCACCTGCGGTCCATTATTGGAAATAACCGGCACGCCGCAGGCCATTAACTCCACCGGCAGGTACGACAGATTAGTACCGGAGAACGCCATGCCCAGATCGCAGGTGCGATACAGATCCCCGGTGTCTTTAAGGGTCATATTGCCCAGCAGGGTGGCCGGGAACGGCGGGCGGGCTTTTAAGTCCAGGCCGGCAATCACGATGTCGACATCAGGGAAATGGCGGGCGATTTTCTTCAGCGACGCCATACCCAAATCGAAGCAGCGGCGCTCCGTAGACGGCCGGCCGTAAAAGAACAGCCTAGATACCGTCTTGCGCACCCTCGGTTCGCCCGCCGCCGGATAAAAGATGTTGCGATCGGCGGCAAACACATAGTTCCGCGCGCGGCCGCCATGGGACTCGTAACATTGCTTAAGCCAGCCCCCGCCGGTAATACCGGTAAAACCAAAACCATAGGTGGCGTTGGCCTGCATGGACGCCGTGCCATAGGCATAAAACAGGCTTTCATAATCCTGCATAAAATAGAATTTCTGGCGCGCGAAAGGAAATGCCCGCACCTGGTATGCGGATTGCCAGGTGGTGGCGATAGCGCCGGCGCACGCGGGAAGCAGGGCGGGATCGGTAATCACTTCCAATAAACAGCCTGGCAAGGCTTGCATTAGCTCGTCCTGCAATTGCGCCGGGGAAGAGTGCCGTTCATTGTTATAAATAAATATAATATTCCGGGTATCATATTTAGCAAAATGGTTGGCAAAACGAAATAAGGTATAATGGCCCCCGCCCCAGACATTAGACCAATCCGGGACAAACCAGATAAAGGCCGGCCGTTCCTCTTTACTGCGGGCGGCAACCGGCGCGCCGCCATAGGCGGTCCAGGGGATATAATCCAGCACGGCGTTAGCGGAAACGACAGGGTCCACCGTCGCCATTTCCGGCCACACCGTATTCGTGCCGGCATTGACTTTTTGATGCAATAAAACAAAAAAGCGGGGACAGAGCTTGAATAACGAAAATATCAGCGCGTTGCCATAGCCAAATTCACGGGCATAGTGAAAAAAATAGTGCATTTTACTTTTTATCATGCCGTTTCATCCCTGAAATGAGGCAACATAGCTTGCCAGATCATCCTTCCAATAACCCGGTGCGCACGCAGTATCCAACGACGGAAGATAAATGGATTGGATGCCCTCGGAAAAGGGACGCGGCGCGGACAAAGGGAATCGGGACGACTCCACCGGCACGATATCGCCCTGGAACTTTAATATATCGCCGATGGCGCGCGCGATATCAAAACGACTGATGGTACCGTGGCTGGCAAAATGAAAGGTTCCCGTCTGGCGATGGGCCATCGCATTCATAATAAAAGCGCTCAACTGACCGGCGGAGGTAATACTGCCCAGACGATCGCTGACCGCTTTAAGTTCGGTAGCGCCTTCCTTGATTTGCCGGACAATCTTGCCGACAAATTTATGATCCTTCCCCGGACCGCCACCTATCATCCAGCCGGCGCGCAATATCAGGTGATTATCCGGACAGTTGGACCTGACCGCCTCTTCGCCGTTAAGTTTCGAGCGTCCGTAATAATTGGTCGGCAGGGGGATATCCAGTTCGTTATAGCTTATCTTGCCCTCGGCGCCAAAAACGTTCGACGAGGAAATATATAACATCCAGGCACCGCAGGCCTGGGCCGCCCTGGCGATTTGTTCCGTTGCCAGGTGATTGCAGATGCCGGCCCGCGCCGGTTCGCGCTCACAGAGATCCACATCGGTTTCGGCGGCAAAATGCAGGACCACATCCGGCGCGATCTCTTTTACGTAGTCATAGATGGCCTTGTGATTGGCTAAATCGAAATGGCGGCGATCGGCAACGATAATCTCGTAGCCGCGATCGTTAAGCGTGACGGTGACATAGCTACCGAGCATGCCGGTACCGCCGGTAAGGAATATTTTTTCCATAACGTTAAAATACCTCGGCATCGGCCAGCAGGTTGCCGCGCTGGTCCTTGGCGGATAATGTCGGTTCAACGGGTCCGCCGTCGGGCGCCGTGATCTCCCGCCATGTCACCCGGATATCGGGATCGTCGAAACGGATGCAGCGGTCGTATTGCGGACACCAGTAATCGGTCACCATATATTGCAGTTTGGCCGTGGCGGACATGACCTGGAATCCGTGGGCAAACCCCTGCGGGATCCACAGCTGGTGGTGATTGTCCGCGGACAGCAGCGCTCCCGTCCAGCGGCCGAAAGTCGGTGACTGGCGGCGCAAATCCACCGCCACATCAAACACCTCTCCCGCCACCACGCGCACCAGTTTGCCCTGCGGCCGGTGAATTTGATAATGCAAGCCGCGAATCACATGCTGCCCGGAAAAAGATTCATTGTTCTGGACAAAACACAGGTCGCGCTTAACGGCCCATTGGAATTTCTCCAAATTAAAACTTTCATAAAAATAACCGCGTCCATCTGCAAATAACGTGGGTTCAATTAACACGACGTCGGAAATAGACTGGGGGGTGAATTTCATGGCGTATTTTCTTCCAGTAAAAATTTCAGATATTGTCCATAACTATTTTTCATTAACGGCCGGGCCAGCGCGGCAAGCTGCCGTTCGTCGATCCACCGCTGTTTGTAAGCAATTTCCTCCGGGCAAGACACTTTTAATCCCTGCCGGCTTTCAAGCGTGGCGATAAATTGCCCCGCCTCCAATAACGCCGTATGAGTGCCCGCGTCCAGCCAGGTGTATCCCCGGCCCATGACGTGCACCGTCAGCGCCTCTTTTTCCAGATAGAGCCGGTTTAAATCGGTAATTTCCAATTCACCGCGCGGTGAAGGTGTTAACGTTTTAGTTAATTCACAGACCTCCTCATCGTAAAAATACAGTCCGGTTACCGCGCAGGTGGAATTAGGATTGATCGGTTTTTCCTCGAGACTGACGACTTTTCCTCCCGGGCCGAATTTTACGATACCGTAGCGTTGCGGGTCATGGACGTGATAAGCGAAGGCGCAGGCCCCCTTATCGCAACCCATGGCTGTATTCAGTAGTTTTGGCAAATCATGACCGTGAAAGATATTATCCCCCAGGATCAGCGCGCAGGGGTGGCCATTCAAAAATGATTCCGCCAGGATAAACGCCTGCGCGAGGCCATCGGGGGAGGGCTGTACCTGGTAATTCAGATTGATTCCCCATTGTTCCCCGCTGCCTAACAATTGTTGGAAGCGCGGCGTATCCTGCTCGGTGGAGATAATTAATATATTTTTTATACCGGCAAGCATCAGGGTGCTTAGCGGATAATATATCATCGGTTTATCGAATACAGGCAAAAGCTGTTTAGAGATGGCCAAGGTGGCAGGATGCAGGCGTGTGCCCGCACCGCCGGCGAGAATGATTCCTTTCCGTTCCATTTAAATAGTCCTCAACGCTCGGAGCGCACCCTGCCCAGGATATGGGGATAGAGTTTACGGAAATATTGCAAAAAATTGATGATTAACTATTCGTTACCTATTTTCTTTAAATACAATTTTATTGGTTGCGGTGCAATTCCCTTAATATAGCGTATTTGGCGAGAATAAATACCCGCGCGCCGGAAACTTATTATTATCTCAATCGGCCGGACGTAATAACGGACCGAATTCCGCGGCCGCCTTATTCAGCGCAATGGATGCCGGGGCGAGGGCGCTGAACCGCGCCTTGAGATCGCTAAGCGGGGCAAAATAGCCGATGCTGATGGCCGCCAGCTGCTGACGGGAGCCGGGATCCAGCGCCTCGATTTCCACCGACGCCCCGCCCCGGTCCAGGGGCGCGGCAAACATCGCCACGCTCAGCACGTTTAACGAGGGGGATACGGTGGCGATATCGGTGATCGCGGCGCGGATTTCCGCCGGGCGGCCGTCAGCCGCCGCCGGCAGGCGGTTGATCTGCGCCTGGAGTCCCGCGCGCAGTTCGTTGAGCAGCCTGGCGCGCTCGAGCGGGGACAGCGAATCGCCCTTCTTTACCCGCCATTCCACCGTGGCGATAACCGTATGCGCCGGATCCAGCGCATACGGCGTGCGCAGCCTGCGTTGGCTGCCGTCGGGCGATGGCGCCAGGCGATCGTAGGAACCGAGAAACCCACTGGCTTTGGTCGGCATGGTGGTGCTGCAGGCCGATAACAGCAGGACCGCCGCTGCCAGGCTTAATGTCCGCTGACGCTGATAACGCATATTGACTCCGGTGATAATGCCTGGCCGCTTGCCGCGCCGATGCCCACCAAATTATCATCCGCCGCCGGAGAAAGCGACCCCGGCCGCCGGCGCCGGCGAATTACCGCCATGGGGCGCGTCCGGCCAACCCCTGGCACCCGCCAGGCATTGGCCGCGTGAGCTGTTTCACACATTCCCACCCGCCCCGCCCCGTTTACTTGAGTGGCCTCACAAAAGCGGCGCAAATGAATGGAAACCGGTTTCCGTTTTGTGTCCAATTGCGCTCGTAACTTCCCTTTCCCCAGAGGCTGAAAATGAAAAGCATTATGTTGTGCTGTTCCGCCGGGATGTCCACCAGCATGCTGGTGAGAAAAATGCAGGCCGAGGCTGAAAAACGCGGGCTGGATGTGAAAATCGACGCCTACGGCGTGAGCGAATTCGACGGGCAGTTCGCCCGCTACCAGGTGGTGCTGCTGGGTCCGCAGGTCAAATATATGTTGGCTTCGCTTTCGGCCAAAACGGCGGCGCAGGATATCCCGGTGGCCGCCATCGATATGATGGATTACGGCATGCAGCGCGGCGACAAGGTGCTGGATTTCGCCCTTTCCCTGATTAAATAACCGCGCATAATCAAAACAGGACGACACCATGAGTACTCTTTACCAAGCTATGGTCGAGGTCATTGAGCGTTATATCACCCCCATGGCCGGTCGCGTCGGCCAGCAAAAACACATTATCGCCATCCGCGACGGCTTTCTGGCCGCGCTGCCGTTTATGATTATCGGCTCGTTTATGCTGGTGTTTATTTTTCCGCCGTTTTCACCCGATACCCAGTGGCGTTTCGCCCGCGGCTGGCTGGATTTTTCCGTGCGCTATCGCGACCAGCTGATGCTGCCGTTTAATCTCAGCATGGGCGTGATGACGTTTTTTATCTCGGTGGGCATCGGCGCCAGTCTCGGCAAGCATGATAAGCTTGACCCCATCATGACCGGCCTGCTGTCTTTTATGGCCTTCCTTCTGGTGGCCGCTCCCTATCACGACAAACAGATTTCGGTGGCCTATTTCTCCGGCCAGGGCATTTTTACCGCCATTCTTGCCGCCATCTACGCCAGCGAAATGTACGCCTGGCTAAAACGCCGCCATGTCACCATCCGGCTGCCGAAAGAGGTGCCGACCGGCGTGGCGCGCTCGTTTGAAATCCTGATCCCGGTGGTGGTCATCGTCGCCACCCTGCATCCGCTGAACCTGCTGGTGGCGCATTTCACCGGCATGATCATTCCCGAAGCCATTATGCAGCTGCTGGCGCCGCTGGTGTCCGCGTCGGACTCGCTGCCCGCCATGCTGCTGTCGGTGCTGGTATGCCAGATCCTGTGGTTTGCCGGTATCCACGGCGCGCTGATCGTCACCGGCATCATGAATCCCTTCTGGATGACCAACCTGGCGCTGAACCAAAGCGCCCTGGCCGCGGGAACCCCCTTGCCGCATATCTACCTGCAGGGGTTCTGGGATCATTACCTGCTGATAGGCGGCGTCGGGTCCACCCTGCCGCTGGCGTTCCTGCTGCTGGTCAGCCGTTCGGTCCATCTGCGCACCATCGGACGCATGGGCGTGGTGCCGAGCTTCTTTAATATCAACGAACCCATTTTGTTCGGCACGCCGATTATCATGAACCCGGTGATGTTCCTCCCGTTTACCCTGGTGCCGATGATTAACGCCACCTTCGCCTGGACCGCCACCAGACTGGGCTGGGTCGCGCAGGTGGTACAGCTGACCCCCTGGACGACCCCGGCGCCCATCGGCGCGTCCTGGGCCGCCAACTGGACCCTGAGCCCGGTGATCATGTGCCTGTTTTGTATGGTGATGTCGGCGGTAATGTACTACCCGTTCCTGAAAGCCTACGAACGCGCGCTGCTGAGAAAACAGGACGAGAGCCTGGCCGCGGACGCGCGCATGGCGCTGGATTCGTGACGGCGTGACGCCATAAACCCCGGCAGATCCAGCCGGCGGGAAGGGAGCAGGCAAGACGCCCGATGCCGCCGGCATGACATGGAGACCTTTTTATGCAGTATCAATTTCCGGATGATTTTTGGTGGGGCAGCGCCAGCTCGGCGCCGCAAACCGAGGGGGAGAGCCTGGGCCACGGCAAAGCCGCCACCGTCTGGGACCACTGGTATGCCTTGCAGCCCGAACGTTTTTTCCAACGGGTCGGGCCGGGGGATACCTCGACCTTTTACCGCCACTGGCGCGACGATATCGCCCTGCTCAAACAAACCGGCCATAACAGCTTTCGCACCTCGATATCCTGGGCGCGGCTGATCCCGGACGGCCGGGGCGACTGCAATCCGCAGGCGGTGGCGTTTTATAACCAGGTTATCGACGAACTGCTGGCGCAGGGCATTACGCCTTTTATTAACCTGTTCCATTTCGATATGCCGATGAGCATGCAGGCGCTGGGCGGCTTTGAAAACCGCCAGGTGGTGGACGCCTATGCCGATTATGCCGCCCGGTGTTTTGCCCTGTTCGGCGATCGGGTCAGGCACTGGTTTACCTTTAACGAACCGATCGTGCCGGTGGAAGGGGGGTATTTATATGATTTCCACTATCCCAACGTGGTGGATTTCAAACGCGCCGCCACCGTGGCCTATCACACCATGCTGGCGCACGCCGCGGCGGTACGGCGTTTTCGCCAGGACGGCCGGGACGGCGACATCGGCATTATCCTCAACCTGACCCCCTCCTATCCCCGCTCGCAGCACCCGGCGGATCTGGCGGCGGCGAATAACGCCGATCTGCTGTTTAACCGCAGCTTCCTCGACCCGGCGCTGCGCGGGCATTATCCGCAGGAGCTGATCGCGCTGCTGGCGCGTTACGATCAACTGCCGGCCTGCCGTCACGGCGACGACGAACTGCTGGCCGCGGGCATCGTGGACCTGCTCGGCATCAATTATTACCAGCCGCGCCGGGTGCAGTGCCGGATGAACCAGGTCAACCCCGACAGCCCGTTTATGCCCGAATGGCTGTTCGATCATTACCAGATGCCCGGGCGTAAAATGAATCCCTGGCGCGGCTGGGAAATCTACGAGCGCGGCGTCTACGATATTCTCACCAACCTGCGGGAAAACTATCATAACCCGCGCTGTTTTATTTCCGAAAACGGCATGGGCGTAGAGGATGAACTGCGTTTTATGCAAAACGGCAGGATCGAGGATGACTATCGCATCGATTTCGTACGCGAACATCTTATCTGGGTACACCGCGCGCTGGCGGAGGGCAGCCGCTGCCTCGGTTATCATATGTGGACCTTTATCGATAACTGGTCCTGGAGCAACGCCTATAAAAACCGTTACGGCCTGGTGCAGCTCGACCTCGCCACGCAGCGGCGCACGGTGAAAAAAAGCGGCCGCTGGTTTGCCGGCGTGGCGCGCAATCACGGCTTTGACGGAGAAAGTACATGATAGATATGGAAACCACGATAATGACCCTGCTGGTCAACGCCGGCGAAGCCCGCAGCCTGTGCATGACGGCGCTGGCCTGCGCCCGCGACGGCGATGTCGACCGCGCCGGGATGCTGCTGGCGGACGCGGATAACTTTATCAAAGCCGCCCATCGCCTCCAGACCGGCCTTATCGGCGCGGACCAGGGCGAAGGCAAAATCCCCATGACACTGATTTTGGTGCATGCGCAGGATCATTTAATGAATGCCATCTTGGCGCGGGAATTGATTAATGAGATGGTGATACTTTATCAACGGCAACAAGCACAGCAGGATTATGGCGACCATAAATGATGTTTCCCGTTTGGCGCGGGTATCAAAAGCCACGGTATCCCGTGTGCTCAGCGGTAATCGCGGCGTCAGGGAAGAGAGCCGCCAGGCGGTGCTGAAGGCCGCCCAGGCGCTGAACTACCAGCCCAACCTGATTGCCCAGTCCCTAAGCGCCCAGTCCACCGGTTGCGTGGGGGTCATCTGCGCGATGGAGTCCATGCAGCATGCGGTGAATTACCTGCCGGCGCTGGAAAAACAGTTCCGCCGCCATAACAAGCATCTGCTGCTGCGCTTTGCCGATAGCGCCGCCGGCGTCGAGAGCGCCGTATCGTCGCTGGGACGGGGGTTATGCGATGCCATGATTGTTATCGGCGCGCGTTTCGAACTGCCGCCATTGGACGGCAGCGTGGTGCTAATCGACTGCCTGAACGCGCCGAGCGCGCTCAGCATCAGCTTCGATCACGCCTTTGCCGCCGAAACCGCCTGCCAGTACCTGATAAGCCACGGCCGCCGCCAGCTGGCGCTGCTGAACTACCCCGACGGCGAAACCGCGGAAAACGTACTGCACGGCTACCGCCAGGGGCTCGAATACCATCTGGTGCCCTATAACCGCCGACTGGTCGCCTGCCGCGCGCCCTCGCCACGCGCGGCGCTCCAGGCGCTGATCAACAGCGGTACCCCGTTCAACGGGCTGGTCGTCATGAACCAGGCCGACGCCCAGGAGGCCATCTCGGTACTGCACGCCTATCGGCGCGACGTACCGGAGCAATTGGCCATCATCAGCCTGGATGGCGCCACGCCCCTGCCCGGATCCCTGCGGCCGCTGCCGGCCATTGAATACCCCCTGGAAAAACTGGCGGAACAGGCGCTGGCGATGATAACCGATGCCGACGGCCGCGGCCCGCTGGTGATCCGCGGCGATCTGGTGGCCGGATAAAACGCCCGCGCCGGCGGCGGCGGGCCTGCATCGGTTATCACCTCGTTATTAAACATACCCGTACCTGTAAATGATAACTGTTAATTGCGGGCGGTCCTTCACCCCTGCATAGCGATATTTACATCCCCGGCCCGGTTGTTTATGATGTTTACGCCGCAGCGGACATCATCAGGATAAAACTATTTCTTTAGCAGCTTTCCATCAGCACGTTAATTTTTTTATTAGTCTATTAAACTGACCTAAAGAAACTTTACCGACACCATTAATACTTAAATCATTTACAGGGAAATGTAGAAAATGAATCTTTTAAAACCGGCTGTTGTTTTTTTGGTATGTATTATCTCCCTGGCCGGCTGCGCCCGCACCGCCACCATCGCCAACGTCACTACCCCGCTGGCGGCCCACTATTCCGACGATCGGGTAAAAAACGCTATTTTACAAGCGGGCCTGGCGCGGCAATGGAAAATGACCCCGGTCCAGCCCGGTATCATTAACGGCCGGCTTGACCTGCGCGGCCATCAGGCCGATATTCAAATCGTCTACAGCGCTACCGGTTATAAGATCAATTATATTGCCAGTAAAAATCTGTTGGCAGACGGCAAAGGCCATATTCACCGCAATTATAATAACTGGATAAATAACCTCGATAAGGATATCCAGTTAAAATTGTCCGCAACCGCGCAATAAGTCAAGCCAGTGATTTCAGGGCCGGTCTATAACCGGCCATTTTTGCAGGCCTTGACCTTTCCTGGTTTCTCATCACGGCAAGCTGCCCGACAGTCCGGCTAATTCTCGCCGGAGCGGCCGGATTGCGCCAAACAGCCATGCTATCCTGCCGTCGGCATGCGCGGGTTGGCGGCCAACGGCGCATTTATGCATTGTAAACAAATGTAAACGTGGCATCAACGTATCGGCTATGATAGATAAGAGACCTGAAAGGGTGATGCCAGTGAGATTATATGCAAATATCGTTAAACATCCTTGACTGGCAGGCCTCGGCGCCCGGCTTGTCCAGGCGGGACGACTGGCGGCGCTGGAGCGTTGCCGCGCCGCTTATCGCCCGCAATGCGCCGCTGCCGGACTGCCCTCACCTGCCGATGATGACGGCCCGGCGCCTGAGCGCGGGCAGCCGGCTGGCGGTAGACAACGGCCTGGCATTGTTGCAGCGCCATCAGCCCGATGCGGTAATTTTTTCCAGCCGTCACGGCGAGCTGGAGCGCAACCAGCGTATACTCGAGGCGCTGGCGGGGCTCACGCCGCCGTCTCCCACCGATTTCGCCATGTCGGTACACAATGCCGCCGTCGGCAGCCTGACGATAGTGGCGAAGGCGCCGCTGGCATCCGCCTCTCTTTCCGCCGGGGAAGACAGTTTCCAGCAGGGCCTGGTTGAAGCGCAGCTATTTTTGCACAGCGGTTATCAGCGGGTGCTGCTGGTGGATTTCGATAATACCATCCCGGCATTCTACCGCCCGTACCTGGCGGAACAGACCCCGGATTATCCTTATGCAGTGGCGCTGTTGCTGACGCCGGGCGCTACGCTGCGCTGCCGATCGCAGCGCCTGGATAAGCCCATTTCTCCCGGCATGCTGCCGCAAAGCCTGGCTTTCCTGCACGGCTGGTTAAGCGGCGCGCCGGCGTTTACCCTGACCAGCGAGCGCCTGAGCTGGCACTGGAGTTGTTAATGAGCACCCGCGTGGCCACACCCGCCGTCCGCCGGCCCGATAATCAACTGAAGTTTGTCTGGCGCATGCTGATGACCGGCTGTTGCTTCGCTTTATTCGGAATCGGCGGATTGCTGCTGACGGCGTGGTTTCATATCCTGTGCCTGCGGCAAAAAGATCCGCATGCGCGCACCCGCCGCGCGCGCGCGGTCATTTCCGGCAGCTTCCGGTTATTCCTCGGGGTCACGCGGCGGCTGGGCGTTCTGGATTACCATATCCACGGCGCGCATCTGTTGCGCGAAGATAGCGGTAACCTGGTACTGGCGAATCATCCGACGCTGCTTGATTACGTACTGCTGGCCTCGGTCATGCCGCAATGCGATTGCATCGTCAAGCGGGCGCTATTGGATAACATCTATGTCCGCGGGGCCATCAGGGCGGCGGATTACCTGATTAATACGCAGGCGGAGCTGCTGCTCATGGAAAGCAGTAAACGGCTGCACGCGGGGAGCAGCCTGCTGATTTTTCCGGAAGGAACGCGATCGCGCCCCGGCGTACCGATGAAGCTGCACCGCGGGGCGGCGAACCTGGCGGTGCGCAGCGCATGCGATATCCGTATTGTCCATATCCACTGCAGCCAGCTGTTTCTCAGCAAGGGCAGCAAGTGGTACCAGATCCCGCGGACCAAGCCGCTGTTCACCGTTGAGGTCAAGACGCGGTTTTCCGCCGGTGATTTTTTTGCCGGTGGGGACCCGTCGCCCGCGCTGGCGGCGCGGCGTCTGACCCGGCATTTGGCCGGGATCCTGGCACCGGAACATTGCTAAATTTTTTGAGATAACATCATGGAACAGCTTAACCAGGAAATTAAACAGTTGATAATCGACACCCTGAATCTGGAAGGGATCGGCAGGGACGACATCGACACCGACGCACCGCTGTTTGGCGATGGGCTGGGCTTGGACTCTATCGACGCCCTGGAATTGGGGCTGGCGGTAAAAAACCGTTATAACGTCGTACTTTCGGCGGAAAACCAGGAAATACGCAGGCACTTTTTTTCGGTGGCTACCTTGTCGGCGTTTATTCAGTCGCAACGCGCCGCCGGATAAGTATTCTTCAAAGCAGTGCTTATAAAAACAGGTCCAAAGATGGATAAACACGCAATTTACCAAGACGTGACGCAACTGCTGATCGCATTATTTGAAATCGACCCGGCACTTATCACGCCACAGGCGCGCCTGTATGAGGATTTGGATCTCGACAGCATCGACGCCGTGGATATGGTGGTGCATTTGCAGAAAAAAACCGGCAGGAAAATCAAGCCCGAGGCATTTAAATCCGTACGCACGGTGCAGGATGTGGTGGATGCGGTGGCCATACTGCTGGCGGAATAACGCCGTGACTGCCCGTTGCGCGGCTGTCCCGGCCCGCTTCCTGGCGCTCGGGGCGGCCCGCCTGTTCAGCCTGGGGGGGATGATACTGTATCCGTTCGCCGTGTGGTACGGCAGCGCCCACGGGCGACCCGGCCTGACGGCGCTGGCGCTGGCCGCCGTTTTCCTGCTGCGTCTGCTGGTGCTGCGGGGCCTGCTGCCGGCGCTGGACTGGCTGGCCAAAGCGCTGGCGCTGTTCGGCATTCTGCTGTGCGCGGCCAGTTGGCTGCTGCGAAGCCATCATTTACTGCTCTGGTATCCGGTGATGATGAACCTATTGATGCTGCTGCTGTTTGGCGCATCGCTGCTCAGCCGGGCCAGCTTGGTGGAACGTCTGGCCCGGCTGCGGCGACCCCGGCTGCCGCCGCGGGCGATAGCCTATACACGGCGGGTGACGCAGGCCTGGTGCCTGTTTTTTATGATTAACGGCGGCGTGGCGCTGTTTACCTGCCTGTACGGGAATATGTCCTTATGGGCGCTGTATAACGGCGTCATCAGTTATCTGCTGATGGGGCTGCTGATGGGAACGGAATGGATAATCAGGAAACGGACACAAGCCGGCTAGCGCCTTTGCCATTTTTCCCTCCCGCGCGCTGGCTGAGCCGGGAGCGCCCCGATGCCACGCCTGTCGCCTGGCAGGGCGATCGATGCCTCGACCTGGGGCAATTGCGCCATGACGTCACGGTATTATGGCATGCCCTGGCCGATGCCGGCGGCACTCGGTGGGCGCTGTGCTTCGACGATGCCTACGGCTTCCTGGTGGCGCTGCTCGCGCTGTGGCATAGCGGCAAAACGCCGGTCATTCCCGGCCATAACCGGCAGGCGCTGCTGGCGGAGCAACGGCATTTATTCGACGGCGTCATCAGCACCCTGCCGCTGGCCCTGGACTGCCCGCTGCTTGACCCCCGGCAGCATCAACAGCCCGCCGCCCTGCCCCTGCCGCCGCTGGCGGAAGACGCCCGTCTGGTACTGTTCACCTCCGGCTCCACCGGCCGGCCGAAAGAGGTGACCAAAACGCTGCGCGCCATGGAAACCGAATCCCGCTGGCTGGCGGCGCTGACGCGCGACCAGGCGGGGGGGGATACGCTTGCCGGGTGCCGGGTGATCTCAAGCGTTACCCATCAGCATTTATACGGACTGACCTTCGCCCTTTTTCTACCGATGAGCCTGGGCCTGCCCTTTACCCTGGAAATCGCGCGTTATCCGGAACAATTTATCCGCCAGTGCGCCGGGCACCCGGTGCTGTTTATCAGCAGTCCGGCCTTTCTGGCGCGCATCGACCCCCGGCTGCCCGCGCCGCGCTGTATTGCGCTATTTTCCGCCGGCGGGCCGCTGTCCTGGCCCGACGCACGGGCCGCCGGGCAATGGCTGTCGGCCGCGGTGACCGATATTTACGGCGCCACCGAAACCGGAATTCTGGCCTGGCGGCGCCGCTTTGGCGAGACTGATTTATGGCAACCGTTCGACGGCGTTGAATTTCATGCCGCCACGGGCGGGATCAGGGCGACTTCGGCGCTGATAACCGGGCCTGAAGGGCAATTACTGGACGATCGGCTGGTATTCGGCGAAGATGGCCGTCAGTTTTCCCTGGCGGGACGCGACGATCGGGTGGTCAATATCGAAGAAAAGCGGCTGTCGCTGGCCGACATCGAGCAGCGCCTGAACGCGCTGCCGGATATCGCCGAGGCGGTGGCGCTGCCGCTGACCAGGCACGGCCGCCACACCCTCGGCGCGGTGATCGTGCTGTCGCCGGCGGGAAAAGAACGCCTGGCCGCAGGCTCCATGCCGGCGCTGGTGCGGCAATACCGGCGCGCGCTCGGCGCCTGGCTCGAACCGGTGGCCGTGCCGCGTTACTGGCGCGTGGCCGGCGCGCTGCCGCGTACGGCGCGCGGCAAATACGACTGGGATCGGCTCAAGGAGTTGTTTTTTATTATGCTTCCCACTGAGATTTCCCGCCTGACGCCGGACTGGAACCGGGCCGAACTGCTGCTGCGGCTGGATCCGGCTCTGTTCTGGTTTCGCGGCCATTTTCCCGCACGGCCGATATTACCGGGGGTGGCGCAGGTAGATTGGGCGCTGCACTATTTCCGGGAGCTGCTGGCGCGTGAAGCGCCGGGCGGCGATCAGCCGGCGCCCGCCGTTCAGTTCAGCGGCATTGAGAACGTTAAGTTCCAGCTTCCGGTTAAACCGGGCCAAACGCTGCGCCTGCATCTGGAGTGGCAGGCGCCGCACCGGTTATTACGCTTTCGCTATACGCTTTGCGATGCCGATCTCATGGACGGGCCCACGGTCAGCAGCGGGAAAATAATGCTATGTCCCTGACCGATGCCCGCGCCGCGGAGCCGACGACCTGTGTCATCATCCCCTGTTTCAACCATGGTCCCATGCTGACCGGGGTACTGACGCGCCTGCGGCCCTACGGCCTGCACTGCTTTATTATCGACGACGGCAGCGGCGCCCCTACCCGGAACATTCTTGAGCGGCTTTGCGCCGGGCAAGACGGCATCACCCTGCTGCGCCTGGCGGCAAACCAGGGTAAGGGCCGGGCGGTAATGACGGGACTTGCCGCCGCGGCGGCGGCCGGTTATACCCATGCGCTGCAGGTGGACGCCGACGGCCAGCATCAGCTGGAGGACATCCCCCTGCTGCTGCGCGCCGCCGCCGCCGCGCCGGATAAGCTGATTTCCGGCCGGCCGGTATACGATGATTCGGTGCCGCGCGCCAGGCTGTATGGCCGCTATATTACCCATGTCTGGGTATGGATCGAAACGCTGTCGCTGTCGCTGCAAGACAGCATGTGCGGCTTTCGCGTCTATCCCATCGCCGCCACCCTGTCGCTGGGCCGGCGGGTTACGCTTGGCGCGCGCATGGACTTCGATACCGAGGTGATGGTCCGCCTTTATTGGCAGGGCAACGAGAGCCTGTTTGTGCCGACCCGGGTCATCTACCCCGTGGACGGATTATCCCATTTTGACGGGCTGCGCGATAACTGCCGCATTTCCTGGATGCATACCCGGCTGTTTTTCGGCATGTTGCCGCGTATTCCCGCGCTGTTGCGGCGCAACTGGCGGCGGCGCCCGCCGTCCCTGCATTGGTCCGGCATGGCCGAGCGGCACGGCGCCATGGGTATGCGTTTTATGCTGGCCGCCTACCGTTGCGGCGGCCGCAGGCTATTTAACGCCTTGCTCTATCCGGTTATCGGTTATTTTTGGCTCACCGGCCGGGCCCAGCGCCGCGCGTCCGGGCAGTATTTGCACCGGCTGAGACAGACCGCCGCCCTCCAGGGTATTGAGCTGCCGGGCCGCTTGTCCAGTTTTCGCCATTTTATGCGCTTCGGCGACGCGATGCTGGATAAGCTGGCCGGCTGGCAAGGCGATATCAGGCTCGGGGAGCAGATTGATTTTGCCGAACAGTCCCCGGCGCAGCCGGATATCGACCGCCAGCGCGGCCTGCTGATCCTGGCCTCCCACCTGGGCGATATTGAAGTCTGCCGCGCCCTGGCGCAGGGCGGCGGCCGGGTCAAGATCAACGCGCTGGTATTCAGCGCCCACGCGCAGCGTTTCAGGAGGCTGCTGGAACAGATCAACCCGGATGCGGGCATCAACCTGATCCCGGTGACGGATATCGGGCCGGAAACCGCCATCCTGCTGCGCGAGAAGCTGGATCTGGGGGAATGGGTGGCCATCGTCGGCGATCGCACGCCGGTACAGGCGCAGCAACGGGGCGCCGGACGCCGGGTCATATGGAGTGAATTCCTCGGCCGGCCCGCGCCGTTCCCCCAAGGCCCGTTTGTGCTGGCGGCGGCCCTGCGCTGCCCTGTAGCCCTGATGTTTGCCCTGAAAGAGCAGGGCAAGCTACGTATTTATTACGAACATTTCGCCGACCGGCTCGAGCTGCCGCGCCAGCAGCGGCAGCAGGCGCTGCAGCAAACCGTCGACAGGTATGCGGGGAGGTTGCAGCACTACTGCCTGCGCTCGCCGCTCGACTGGTTTAATTTTTTTGATTTCTGGCGCCTGCCCGACGAGCAGGCGCCGCAGCCACCCGAGGCCTGATATGCTGTTAACCGATCCGCGGTTTCGCGCGGAAATAGAGATAACCGTCCCGTTTCATGATGTCGACGCCATGGGCGTCGTTTGGCACGGCCACTATTTGCGGTATATGGAGATCGCGCGCGAGGCGCTGCTTAATCAGTTCGATTACGGCTACCGGCAGATGGAAGCTTCCGGTTATCTGTGGCCGGTAGTGGATGCGCGCGTCAAATACCGCGCGCCGCTGACCTTTGAGCAATCCATCCGCGTTCAGGCGCGCATTGAGGAATACGAGAACCGCCTGCGCATCGGCTACAGCATTTTCGACCGGCCGAGCGGCAATAAAACCACCACCGGCTACACCATCCAGGTGGCGGTGGAGCGCCACAGCCGCGAGCTCTGTTTTGTCAGCCCGCAGGCACTGTTGCAACGCATGGGGATAGCATGATGAAAAAGCTGTTGCCGGGCCTGCTGCTTTGCTGCCTTGCCGCCGTCAACGCCCGGGCGGTTACGCTTGATGCGCTGCAGCAGCGTTTCGCCGGGCAGCCGGTGGTGCGCGCGCATTTTGATCAGCAGCGCAGCATCAGCGGCATCGCCCGCCCGCTGCGCTCATCGGGCGAGCTGCTTATCGCCCGGCAAAACGGTCTGTGGTGGCAGCAGCAGCAGCCGTTTCTGCTAACCCTGATCCTCAACGACAGCAAAATGGTGCAAATCACCGGCAACCAGCCGCCTGAGGTGGTCACCGCCGCCGGTAATCCGCAGATGTTCCGCTTTAATCATCTGCTGCGCGCCCTGTTCCAGGCCGACCGCGCGGTGCTGGAGCAAAACTTTACCCTGCAATTCACCGATAAAGGCCAGGAAAACTGGCAACTGGTGCTGGTGCCAAAGACTTCGCCGCTGGATAAGCTCTTCACGGCCATCACGCTTACCGGCCAAACCTATCTTGATCATATCCTGCTGGAGGATAAGCAGGGAGACAGCACCGCCATTACCTTCAGCCGGCAGCGCACGCAGCCCGGGGTGCTGAGCCATGACGAGCAGCAGCGCTTTGAGCAGTGAATCCTTCAGTAAATTCTACCTGCGCGCGGCGGCGGCCTGGCTGCTGATCTGCCTGGGGCTGTTGCTGGCGTTGGCGCTGCTGCTGCCGCGCAGCCAGATTAACAGCAGCGTATTGGCGTTGCTGCCGCGCCAGGCCATGGGCCCGTTGCCGCCGGCGGTGTACGACGGTTTTATGCAACGCCTCGACCGCCAGCTGGTCTGGATGGTCAGTCCCGCCGACGGGCAGGGATTGGCGCCGGTGCAATGGTGGGCGCAACAGGTGGCTGCCCTGCCCGGCATGGGCGCGGTGAAAGGCCCGATGACCGAACAGCAGCAGCAGCAATGGGGCCGGTTTTATTTCCAGCATCGTAACGCCATGATTGACGACCAGACCCGCGCGCGGCTGCAACAGGGCGGCGGCGCGCAGGCCGACTGGATTGCCGGCCAGCTTTACTCCGCGTTTGCCGGGGTCGGCGGCCAGGAACTGCAGCACGACCCGCTGCTGCTGGTGCGCGGGTCCCAGCTGGCGCTGCAACAGTCCGCCGGCCGCCTGACCCTTGACCAGGGCTGGCTGATGAGCCGGGACCCGCAGGGCGCCGCATGGTATCTGATCCACGCAGAGCTGGCCGCCTCCTCCTATGATATGCAGTCGTCCCATCAGGTGGCCCTGCGGCTGGCGCAACTGCGCCAGCAATTGGAAACGCGCTGGCCGGGCGCGCGGCTGTTATCCCGCGGCACGCTGTTTTACAGCGACTACGCCAGCCAGCAGGCCAGGCATGATATTTCCACCCTGGGACTGGCGACGGTCATCGGCGTGCTGCTGCTGATCGGGCTGGTATTCCGTTCGCCGCTGCCCCTGCTATGCTGCGCCCTGTCGGTGGCCGTCGGCGCGCTGGCGGGCACCGTGGCCTGCCTGCTGCTCTTTGGCGAGCTGCATGTCATGACGCTGATGATGAGCATCAGCATCGTCGGCATTTCCGCCGACTACACGCTCTACTACCTGACCGAGCGCCTGGTACACGGCCGGCAAAATACACCGATGGCCAGCCTGCGCAAGGTACTGCCGGCGCTTTCGGCGGCGCTGGCGACCACGGTGGCGGCCTACCTTATCATGGTGCTGGCCCCCTTCCCCGGCCTGCGTCAGCTGGCGGTGTTCGCCGCCGCCGGGCTGAGCGCCGCCTGCCTGACGGTGATCTGCTGGTACCCGCTGCTCACCAGGCGTTTGCCGGTGCGGCCCACCCCGGCGTTGCCGCTTATCCGCGCCTGGCTGTCCGCCTGGCGGCATCGTAAGGTCCTGCGCGTCGGCCTGCCGCTGGCGCTGGCCGTATTTACCCTGGCCGGGCTGCTGCAACTGCGGATTGACGATGATATCGCCCAATTGCAGGCGCTGCCGCAGCAGATTCATCAGCAGGAAGAAGACATCGCCCGGCTCTCCGGCCAGGAACAGGATCAAAAATGGTTGGTGGTTACCGGCGCCAGCGCGGAGCAGACGCTGCAGCGCATGGAGCAACTGGCGCCGGCCCTGGCGCAGGCGCAAAGCCGGGGCATTCTGGCGGGCTACCGGATGCCGCCGTTGTCGTCGCAGCGGCGCCAGCGCGAGGATCTGGCCTTGCTGACCCGGGCGGCGCCGGCGGCGGTCGAGCGCCTGGGGCAAATCGGGGTGGGCGCCGCGGCGCCCGATCTCAGTCCGATGCCGGTATCGCCCACGGACTGGCTGGCAAGCGTGGTCAGCGAAGGCTGGCGCCTGTTATGGCTTAGCCTGGCCGACGGGCAAAGCGCGGTACTGATCCCGGTAAGCGGCGTGACCGACAGTGCGGCGCTGCGACACCTTGCCCAATCCCAGCCCGGCGTCAGCTGGGTGGATCGCAAGGCGGACTTCGATGCGATGTTCGCCGCCTACCGGCATAAGCTCGGCTGGCTGCTGCTGGCCTCGATTGGGGTGATTGCCGCGAGCTTTATCGCGCGCCAGGGCTGGCGGCAGGGCCTGCTAAGCCTGATCCCGACGCTATTATCCCTGGGGGCGGGCCTGTCGGTGCTGGCGTTAAGCGGCCATACGCTGAATTTATTTTCCATGCTGGCGCTGGTATTGGTGCTGGGCATCGGCATCAACTATCAGCTGTTTTTCGCCAATCCGCGCGGCACGCCCTCCACGTCGATGCTGGCGGTGACCCTGGCGGTGATGACCACTTCCCTGACCCTGGGCATGCTGGTGTTCAGCCACACCCAGGCCATCGCCAGCTTCGGCATCGTTCTCTGCAGCGGTATTTTCACCGCCTTTTTATTGTCGCCGCTGGCTTTGCCGCCCGGGCGGGGGGATTATTGATGAAAGCATTATCCGCACTGGTGCTGCTGCCGGCCCTGCTGCTTGCCGCCTGCGCCGCCGGACCGAAAGCGCCGTCGGCCTGGCTAAAACCCGGGGTGTCCGTAAGGCTGCCGCAGCCCGGCATAACACCGGCCATCAGCGAACAGCAGTTACTGACCGCCACAGTACCGGGACACGGTGCGCAATCCCTGCTGGTGCTGCTGAATGCCGATGGGCAGCGGTTAACCCTGGTGGGGCTGTCATCGCTCGGTATCCGCCTGTTTAAAGTCGCCTACGACCGGCAGGGGATCCATACCGAGCAATCGGTGGTGCTGCCGCAGCTGCCGCCGGCGAGCCAGGTTTTGGCGGATATCATGCTAAGCTATTGGCCGGCCGCGGCCTGGCGCGAGGTGCTGCCGCCAGGCTGGACGCTGGTGGACCAGGCCGACCGGCGGGTGCTGGCGGATCCCGGCGGCCATAGCGTAACCGAGATACGCTATGGGTTAATTGCGGGCCGGCGTCAGCCGGTCGAGCTGCATAACCTGGTTTTCCATTACCAGATCGCCATTCAACATCTGGACGACTAAACGATGATTTCAATTTCAGCGGTCGGCATGCTAAATGCCCTGGGTAACGATATGGCGGAGATCGCCGCCAATCTTACGCGCGGCGTGGCGCCGGGGATGAAACTGAGCCATGACTGGCTATTGCGGGGGCGTCCCTGCTGGCTGGGAGCGGTTACCGGCCCTCTGCCGCGGATACCCGCCCGGCTTCAGCGCCACGATAGCCGTAATAATCGCCTGCTGCTGGGGGCGCTGGCGCAAATCCGCGCCCAGGTGGACGACGCCGTGGCCGCCTTTGGCGCGGAGCGCGTGGCCATCGTGCTGGGCACCAGCACCTCGGGGCTGGATGAATGCGATCGGCAGGTTACCGCCGCCGCGCGCGGGGAAACATCGCCAGGATATTATTATCAGATGCAGGAATTAGGGGATCCGGCGCGTTTTCTCGCCGCGTTCCTGCAATTGGAGGGCCCGGCCTATACCTTATCCACCGCCTGCTCTTCCAGCGCGCGGGCGATTATCAGCGGACGCCGGCTGATTGAAACCGGCATGGCGGACGCGGCCATCGTCGGCGGCGCCGATAGCCTGAGCCGGATGCCGATCAACGGGTTCGACAGCCTGGAATCGTTATCCGCGGAACGCTGCCGGCCGTTCAGCGCCGAACGCGACGGCATCAGCATCGGCGAAGGCGCGGCGCTGCTGCTGCTGACCCGGGCGCCGGGCGCCGTTGCCCTGCGGGGCATCGGCGAATCCTCCGACGCCTGGCATATGTCAGCGCCCCATCCCGAAGGCAGCGGCGCGATCCGCGCCATTGAAATGGCCCTGGCGGACGCCAATCTCGCGGCGTCGGATATCGGTTACATTAATCTACACGGTACCGCCACCCCGCTGAACGACCGCATCGAAGCGCTGGTGATTCACCGTCTGTTCGGTCAACAGGTTCCCTGCAGTTCAACCAAACACCTGACCGGCCATACGCTGGGCGCCGCCGGGGCAATCGAGGCGGCGCTCGGCTGGTTATTGCTGACCGACTCCCTGCCGCTGCCGCCGCAGGATTTCTCCGCCGCCACCCTCGATCCCGGCCTGGCGGAGTTCGGCCTGCTGACCGCGCCCGCCCGCCTGGCCCGGCGTTATATCATGTCCAACTCGTTCGCCTTCGGCGGCAATAATACCTGCCTTATTCTGGGCGATAACGAGGTAAGCCATGTTGCCTGAAACACCCGTCATGCCCGATGCCTTGCCCGCCGCGCACTATCTGCCGCACGACACGCCGATGGTGCTGATCGAACACGTCTGCGCTATCGACGATCTGCATGCCCGCTGCCGGGTCGCCGTCGGCCGCGAAGGCGTGCTGGGTCCCTTTCTGAATATGCACGGCGATTTGCCCGCCTGGTACGCACTGGAGATGATGGCGCAAACCATCGGCGTCTGGTCCGGCTGGCATGGGCGGCAGCGCGGCGAGCCGCCCCGTCCCGGACTGCTATTGGGCGCGCGCGCCTTACACTGCGCCCGGCCGGTATTCCCCCATGGCAGCGAGCTGGATATCAGTATCAGCCTGTTGCTGCGGGATGAGCGTATCGGCAGCTTTGAATGCCGGATAGAGTGCGCCGGCGACACCCTTGCTTCCGGGCGGCTGAATACTTATCAGCCCGATGAAAATGAAATTAACCCATTATTACAGGAATAAGACGATGACACGCTCGGTATTGGTGACGGGAGCCAGTAAGGGAATAGGACGCGCGATAGCCTGCCAGCTGGCGCGGGACGGCTTTACGGCAATCGTTCACTATCATCATGACCGGGCAGGGGCGGAGGAAACGCTGCTGCGGATAACGGCGCAGGGCGGCCGGGGACGGATTATCGCCTTTGATGTCGCCGACCGCGACGCATGCCGTCAGGCGATAACGGCGGATATCGACCGGCACGGCGCGTATTACGGCGTGGTCAGCAATGCCGGCATGACCCGCGACGGCGCCTTCCCGGCGCTGGACGGCGAGGATTGGGACAGTGTAATGCATACCAATCTCGACAGTTTCTATAACGTGTTGCATCCCTGCATCATGCCGATGATCGGCCTGCGCGACGGCGGGCGCATCATCACCCTGTCCTCGGTATCCGGTCTTATCGGCAACCGGGGACAGGTCAACTACAGCGCGGCCAAGGCCGGCATTATCGGCGCCACCAAGGCGCTGGCGGTTGAGCTGGCGAAACGGCATATCACCGTTAACTGCATTGCGCCGGGGCTGATTGATACCGGCATGATCGACCTGGACGCGCGCGCCCTGGACCAGGCCATGGGCCTTATCCCGATGAAACGCATGGGGCAGGCGGATGAAGTGGCGGGACTTGCCGGCTACCTGATGTCGGACATAGCCGGTTATATCACACGCCAGGTCATCTCCATTAACGGAGGCATGCTATGAACCGCCGCGTGGTGATTACCGGCATGGGCGGCGTCACCGCCTTTGGCGAAAGCTGGCAGGCGGTGGCGCAAGGCCTTAAGCGCCTGGAAAACGCCGTGGTCGCCATGCCGCAGTGGCGCGAGTTCGACGGGTTGAATACCCTGCTGGCCGCCCCGCTGCCCGCCTTTGCGCTGCCCGAACATTATACCCGCAAGCGCATCCGCTCCATGGGCCGGGTATCGCTGCTGGCGACCCGGGCCACCGAACTGGCGCTGGAACAGGCGGGGCTGCTGAATGATGCCATCCTGACCGGCGGCGAAACAGGCATTGCCTACGGCTCGTCCACCGGCAGCACCAAACCCATCAGCGATTTCGCCACCATGCTGACGGAGAAACACACCCACAATATCACCGGCACCACCTATGTGCAGATGATGCCGCATACCACGGCGGTCAATGCCGGATTGTTCTTCGGCCTGCGCGGCCGGGTAATCCCCACCTCCAGCGCCTGCACCTCCGGCAGCCAGGCCATCGGGTATGCCTATGAAGCCATCAAGCATGGCTACCAAACGGTCATGGTGGCCGGCGGCGCCGAGGAACTCTGTCCTTCCGAGGCGGCGGCCTTCGATACGCTGTTTGCCACCAGCCAGCTTAACGACGCGCCTAAGCTCACACCCGCCCCCTTTGATGTCAACCGGGACGGACTGGTCATTGGCGAAGGCGCGGGCACGCTGGTATTGGAAGCGCTGGATTTTGCCCGGGCCAGGGGCGCCACTATTTATGGCGAGCTGGTGGGGTTCGCCACCAACTGCGATGCCAGCCATATTACCCAGCCGCAGCAGTCCACCATGCAAATCTGCATGGCGCAGGCGCTGCAAAACGCCGGCGTATCCAGCGGGGACATCGGCTATATCAGCGCGCACGGCACCGCCACGGAACGCGGCGACATTGCCGAGAGCCGCGCCACCGCCGCGCTATTCGGTAATACCACGCCGATATCCTCGCTGAAGAGCTATTTCGGCCACACGCTGGGGGCCTGCGGCGCGCTGGAAGCCTGGATGAGCCTGGAAATGATGCGCGAGGGCTGGTTTGCCCCAACGCTTAACCTGCGCCAGCCGGACCCGGAATGCGGCGATTTGGACTATATCACCGGCCAGCCCAGGCTCATCGACACCGGTTATATCCAGTCCAATAACTTTGCCTTCGGCGGTATTAATACTTCACTGATTATTAAACGCTGGGCACACTGACGCCGCCCGCGCGCTCATCCACCAAGCCGATGCCCGTTCCATTGGTGCCGCCGGTCGCGGCATTGGCAAGAATATAGCCCCATAACACGGCCATGGCATGCAGTGAATCGCCATATTCTTTAGAACCGGAACACGACAAATCCATACGGCCTATTTCCATGGCCAGAACGAGCAGCGACACGGCAAAACTTTTCTGCCCTTTGCAGCTGCTATCTATATGCCTCAGCATACCGATGCCCGGATGGTCATCACCCTTATTTATTATTTCACATGCCTTTTTCTTTGCGCGGCCATGAATTAAGTTCTGCGCTTTCGATTCAGCCAGCCGTATAACGGCAATCCCGATAAAATAAACCTTTTCTTCAACTGTCTGTTGTTTATCTCCCAGGGACGGCAAAGGGACCATAAGGTCGTTAATGATAAGGGTAGCTCTTGCCATTGACGGCTCATCAAGTAATGGTACGATAGCGCCCATCTTGGGGTGAGAACTGTTTGTGGCGCCAAAAGACCACTGTTGGTCGCCATGATGAAAATAATTGCCGACATAAGCCAGCATATCGGCCATGCGCTGCATTACGCGCCGGAAAAAAGGCTTGTGAACGGGCATATTAGTAGCGCTAGCATTTATAGATATTTGACTATTACTGATCGAGTTTACCTCGGATATAAGCGGTTGATTGGCCTCCTCAGCATAATCAAGGTAATCATTATTTATATCATGCCGTATATTGGTTGCCGAAAAATACCACATAACCTTCCTTGGTAACGATAAATTAAATATAAGCACCTTTTCCCGGCCCATTTAATGATAAACCAACGCGGTTGTACATGTACTTTTATGCAATGATAATTTGACGATCCTTGCTTAATATTGCTTAAACCAAACAAACCGGGACAGCAAGCGAACACCGGACGCCTATTTTTTAGGTTTTGCCGCGATCATCTCCACCTGAACGGAAGGATCCATGGCCTCCACCGCCTTTTGCAGCTCCGCCAGGGCGAATTTCAGGGAGGCGATCTCCTGCTGCAGCGCCCGCACTTCGAGCGAAGTGCGGTTGGCTTTGGGAAACGCGTCAAGCACGTCATGTTCATGAAACATGCGCACCTGACGGTTATCCAGGTTAACCATCTGATATTTCAAGCGGCCGCTGTTGATGGCGTTATAAACCGTCTTGCGGCTGACCATTGCTATCTCAATCACCTGGCTTATTCTTAACATCGCATTTCTCTGAAGGCGTAGGGAGATTCCGGCTTCATTCTAACGGGTAGTGATGGATTCAGTGAACAGTTTCGCGATGCCCTCCGGCGAGTTTCCGCCGATTTTGTTAACCTGCTCAATATCCCCCAGCAATGCAAACAGGGATTGGATAATGGCCACTTTTTCGCACGACGGATCGATGGCCATCAACACCACGACGGCCGGTTTTACCACCGCTTGTGGCTCATCGGTGCGATGGAACTCCACCCCCGCCTGGTTTACCGCGACGGCAAAGCCGGTGGCGAGCACATGTTCAAACTCGGTATGGGGTATGGCGATACTGTGCGTCTCCATATCGATGCCGGTGGGATAAACCGCTTCCCGATCAAGCACGCCCTGGCGAAAGCTTGCTTTGACCAAGCCGTCCGCGTACAGGCTGTCCGCCATCAGGGTCAGCAGTTCATCACGGCTTATCGGCTGGGTAATGGTGAAGACGCGCTCGGCGCTGAACATCATGATTATTCTCCCATCTCTGTGCCGGCGGCGCCCGTTTGCGCCGCCAACCGGTCCTCACGGAGGATTTTTTTGCGGTTCCATAGCGCCAGCAGCAGCGCCAAGAGGATCAGCACGCCGACGCCGATGGCCTTGAAATAGAACCCCTGGATAATGACCCAGGGCAGCATTGCGCCGGCATAATCAACGCTGCTGATACTGGTTGCGCCATGGGGTAACGAGAACCCGGTGCTGACGGCGGTACTGGTCACCAGCGGCGCCAGGCTGGTGCCGATTAACAGCGCCAGGCTCAGGGTAAGCAGGCCGGTGAGCAGGGTGCGGAACATATCGCCCCGGCATACGGCGGTCACCAGCACAAAGGCAAACGGCAGGCCCGTCAGCGAGGCGAACGGCAGAAACTGATTACCGGGGATAATCGCCGCCAGCACCAGCATAATCGGGATCATCAGCATCGACACCGACAGGGTAACCGGATGGCCGACGCTGACGGCGGAATCCAGCCCGATGGAAATTTTGCCGAACGAACCGGCCCGGGACTGCGCAATTTCCTGGATACGCTCGCTGATGGGATAGACCCCTTCCATCAACATCTTGGCCATGCGGGGGATAATGGTCATCACCGCGGCCATGGTGATAGCGGTTTGCAGGATGGCCTTCACATCAACCCCGGCGATAACGGCCAGGATGGCGCCGATAATCGCGCCCAGGCAGGCGGGATCGCCTAATATCGATAAGCGCTTTTGAATCACATCGGTATCGATTTTAATATCGCGCACGCCGGGGATACGATCGACTATCGCGTTAACCAGCCAGGCGGCGGGCACAAACGACGCGGAAAAACCATGCGGCACCGAGATACCCGGCAAATTGAGGTATTTTTCCACATCGGCGGTGGTGCGATCGGCTATCACCATGGTGACGATACAGTTCAGCCCGGCGGCCAGCACCCCCAGCCAGAGATTACCGGTGATAATGGCCACCAGCGAGCCGGTAAACGCGTGATGCCACAGGTTCCAGATATCCACGTTCAGGATACGGGTGGTCTTGGTATAGAGCATCAGGACATTGATGGCGACGCACACCGGGATCACCAGCGCGCCGACCCGGGTACCCATGGCCACGGCGGCGGCGGCGGGCCATCCCATGTCCAAGACCGTCAGGTTCAGGCCGAACCGCTCGACAATGGCATGGCTGACGGGCGTTAACGAATCAATCATCAGGTTAACGGTAATGCTTAATCCGATAAAACCGATCCCCACCATCAGCCCGGCTTTAATCGATTTGGCGATGGATAAACGCAGCAGCAATCCCAGCAGAATGAAGATCAGGGGCATCATGACCGAGGCCCCCATGCTCACGATATAATCGATAACAAACATGGTATTAACCCTCGGCGAGAATCAATTCTTTAACGCTGCTGAATACTTTGTCGGTCCCCATGCCGGTCAACAGGGGCAAAGCGTTAATGACCGGTACGGACACTTTCACCGGCGAGGTGGAAACGATAAAGTCCACATCGTCGCGGGTGGCGGCTTCCGCCACGGTACCCTGTGATATGCGCACCTTATCCAGCAAGTTTTCCCCCTGCAGGTAAGCTTCCAGTTTTTTCAGCGCCACGGTGCTGGTGGCAACGCCGGCGCCGCAGCAAATCATCATATGTTTCATAGTCAGTTCCCAGTCGAAGAAGTGGGATGATTAAAACATGTTAATGAATCGCTAAATGTGATCGATGTGTAATTTTACACACTGAGATGACAATATATTTTTAACTACACTATTATCCTTATATATGTTGTTGATATATAATTATTTATATTATAAAAAACATTATGGCCGTGTGTTCCACTGTGTAACACCCACCAGCCGGGTTAAGCGGGTATCCACCGCTGCCCGCGGCCGGGGCCAAAAAACAGGCGCGGCAACGGGTTAAGCGATCGCTTGTCCGCCCTGATCGGGTAAAGTAAGAGCGGATATTCCCGGCAACGGTATAAGGACAGGGTTAATGACGGACAAAACATGCGTATTATTTGATTGTGACGGCACGCTGGTGGACAGCGAGATCTTGTGTTGCGAGGCCTATGTGCTCCTGTTCGCCCAATACGGCATTGCGCTGACGCTTACCGATGCCATCAGGGATTTCAAAGGCGTAAAACTCAATGACATCTTCGATCGCATGAGGGAACAGCACGGCCTGCGCCAGCGGGCGGATATCCTGGAAGCCGAGTACCGCGCGCATGTAGCCCGGCTGTTTGATGAGCGGCTGGTTGCCATCGAGGGCGTGCGCGAGCTTTTGCAGCGGATCGTCGTACCGATGGCGGTGGTGTCCAACGGTCCGGTCAGTAAAATGGAGCACTCGCTCGGCCTGACGTCGCTGCTGCCGTTTTTTGCGCAACGTCTGTTCAGCGGTTACGATGTGCAGCGCTGGAAGCCCGACCCGGCGGTGATCCATCATGCCGCCGCCCAGCTGGGGGTACCGGTGGCGCAATGCATTTTAGTCGAGGATTCGGTGTCCGGCGTCCAGGCGGGCATCGCCGCCGGCATGCCGGTATTTTACTATTGCGCCGATGCGCATAATCCGCCGATCGACCACCCGCTGGTCACCCGCTTTGATGATATGGGTCAGCTGCCGGCGTTATGGCGCGCGCGGGGATGGACGTTGACCGGCGCACCGGAAGTATTGGTATGATCGGCCAGGATTATTATTCCTTCGGCGGACTGGCCTCGCCGCCGGCATCCGCGGCCTTATCTTTACCCGTGCCCGTCAGCAGCGTTTCCAGCGCGTCGCCGCCCACATGGCGGAAGTCCTGTCCCTTAACAAAATAGAAAATATATTCGCAGATATTCTGGCAGCGATCGCCGATACGCTCGATGGAGCGGGCGCAAAACAGCGCCGTCAGCACGCTGGGAATAGTGCGGGGATCTTCCATCATATAGGTCATCAACTGACGGACGATACCCTCGTATTCCTGGTCGACTTTTTTATCCTCGCGATAAATCCGGATCGCCTCATCCAAATCCATGCGCGCAAAGGCGTCCAGCACGTCATGCAGCATCTGCACCGTATGGCGTCCAAGCGACTCCAGGCTGACCAGCATCTGCAAATGCTGCTGGGAGTATTTTTCCAGCGCGGTACGGCAGATTTTATCCGCGCCGTCGCCGATACGCTCCAGTTCGGATATGGTTTTGATGATCGATATCACCAGGCGTAAATCGCTGGCGGTAGGCTGGCGCTTGGCAATAATACGCACACAGGCTTCATCAATGGCCACCTCCATCGCATTCACCTTGACGTCCCCGGCGATGACCCGTTTGGCCAATTCTTCATCCTGGCTGTGCATCGCGCTGATGGCGTCGGTAAGCTGTTGCTCCACCAGGCCGCCCATCGCCATCACCTGGGTGCGTATGTGTTCCAGTTCGGCGTTAAACTGGCCGGAAATATGCTTATTGAGATTCAGGTTTTCCATGATATATCCCGTTATTAACCATAGCGGCCAGTAATATAATCTTCGGTTTGTTTGTTCTTCGGTGCGGTGAAAATGCTATCCGTATCGTTGAATTCAATTAACTCGCCGAGATACATAAATGCCGTGTGATCGGAGCAACGCGCCGCCTGCTGCATATTATGCGTCACTATCACCACGGTATAATCCGCTTTCAATTCTGAAATCAGCTCTTCGATACGTCCGGTCGAGATCGGATCCAGGGCTGAACAGGGCTCATCGAGCAACAGCACATCGGGGCGAATGGCGATGCCGCGCGCGATACATAAACGCTGCTGCTGGCCGCCGGACAGGCTATAACCGCTCTGGTGCAATTTGTCCTTGGTTTCGTTCCACAGCGCCGCTTTGGTCAGCGACCACTGCACGCGCTCCTCCATCTCGCTGCGCGACAGTTTCTCAAACAGGCGCACGCCGAACGCGATATTGTCATAAATAGACATCGGAAAGGGGGTCGGCTTCTGGAACACCATGCCGACCCGGGCGCGCAGCAGGGAAACATCGCGCTTATCGGTGAGGATATTGTCCCCGTCCAGCAGGATCTCCCCTTCGGCGCGCTGCTCCGGATAAAGCTGGTACATTTTATTAAAGCAACGCAACAGCGTGGATTTACCGCAGCCGGACGGGCCGATAAAAGCCGTCACCTGGTTACGGGCAATATCCAGGCTGATATTTTTCAGCGCATGAAATTTACCGTAATAAAAATTCAGATCGCGAACCTGTACTTTGCTGTCGTTGGCGTTGTTGATCCCGCTCATGCAACACTCTCTCTTTCGATCAAAGACGCGTCGGCGCCTGACGCTTAATAGGTTTTTTTGGCGAAAATAATCCGCGCGATAATGTTCAGCAACAGCACGCACAGGGTAATCAGCAGCACGCCGGCCCAGGCCAGCTGTTGCCATTCGGCAAACGGGCTCATGGCGAATTTGAAAATCGTCACCGGCAGGTTGGCGATGGGCTGCATGAGATCGGTACTCCAGAACTGGTTGGAGAGCGAGGTAAACAGCAGCGGCGCCGTTTCGCCGGCAATGCGCGCCACCGCCAGCAATACGCCGGTGATGATGCCGGAAACCGAGGCCTTAAGCGTGATGGCGGAAATCATTTTCCATTTCGGCGTACCCAACGCATAGGCAGCCTCACGCAGCGTATCGGGCACCAGCCGCATCATGTTTTCCGTGGTACGGATAACAATCGGCACCTGCAGCAGCGCCAGGGCGATCACCCCGGCCCAGCCGGAGAAATGCTCCATTTTCGCCACCACCAGCGTATAGACAAACAAACCGATAACGATGGACGGCGCGGACAGCAGGATATCGTTAATAAAACGGATCACTTCCGCCAGCGCGGACTTACGCCCGTATTCCGCCAGGTAAATCCCCGCCATGATGCCCAGGGGCGTGCCGAAAACAGTGGCCCAGAGAATCAGCAATCCGCTGCCGGCCAGGGCATTGGCCAGCCCTCCGCCGGCGGTATTGGGCGGCGGCGTCATTTCGGTAAACAACGCCAGCGACATACCGTCAAAACCCCGGCTTACCGTGGTCAGCAAGATCCAGCATAACCAGAACAGGCCGAAGGCCATGGTGATCATGGATAATAACAGCGCCAGACGGTTCTTCTGCCGCCGCCAGGACTGCATTTTACGCCGCGCTTCCATTTGTGGCGCGGTATGGGTCATTTGGTGCTCGACGGTCGCCATTATTTGACCCCCTCGTTTTTCGCCAGGCGCATTATCATGAATTTGGAGCAGGCCAGCACGATAAAGGTAATCACAAACAGGATTAACCCCAGCTCCATCAGCGCGGCGGTATGCAGACCCGCCTGGGCTTCGGCGAACTCATTGGCCAGCGCCGAGGTAATGCTGTTGCCCGGGCTAAACAGGGAAATGCTGTCCAGCTGGTTGGTATTGCCGATGATAAAGGTCACCGCCATGGTTTCGCCCAGCGCCCGTCCCAGGCCCAGCATCACGCCGCCGATCACGCCGTTTTTGGTGAAGGGCAGCACGATACGCCAGATCACTTCCCAGGTGGTGCAGCCGATACCGTAGGCCGACTCCTTCATCAACACCGGCGTTTGCTCAAACACATCGCGCATCACGGCGGCAATATACGGGATGATCATGATAGCCAGGATAATACCGGCGGCCAGGATGCCGATACCAAACGCCGGCCCCGAAAACAGGACGCCGATAAAAGGGATGGTCGACATCACATCGCCCAGGGGCTGTTGAAAATACTGGGCGAACAGGGGAGCAAAAACAAACAACCCCCACATGCCGTAGACAATGCTTGGGATGGCCGCCAACAGCTCAATGGCGACGCCAAGGGGACGCTTCAACCAGTTGGGGGCAAGCTCGGTAAGGAACAGGGCGATGCCGAAGCTGACCGGAACGGCAATCAGTAACGCGATAAAAGAGGTCACCAGGGTGCCGTAGATAGGAACCAGCGCGCCGAATTTTTCACCGGGCGGATCCCACTCCTTGGTCCACAGGAAAGCGAAGCCGAACTTTTCCATGCTCGGCCACGAAGCGACAATCAGCGAAACGATAATTCCGCCCAACATCAATAAGGTAATCAATGCGGCCAACCTGACCAACGTACCGAATATCAGGTCGCCTTGTTTACCGGGGGCATGCCGTGCCGGCGTATTGTCAGCCATAGAGTACTCTTTTTGTTGGTTCGTAATCCCTTCCCGTAAGGGAAGGGACGAAACACAAGGACTTAGTAGAGCGCTTTACCGTTACTGTCTTTGATATTGGCCTTCCAGGCGGCGCGGATCTGTTCGACCACGTCCTTTGGCAAGGTGGCGTAGTCAAGGGCGTTAGCCTGGTCGGCACCCTTGTTGTAGGCCCAATCGAAGAATTTCAGGGTTTCGCGGCCCTGCTCAGGCTTGGTTTGGGTAGTATGCAACATAATAAACGTGGTGGAGGTGATCGGCCAGGCATTGTTGCCCTTCTGGTTAGTCAGATCCTGGGCAAAAGATTGCTGCCAGTTGACGCCTTTCGCCGCCGCGCTGAAGTTATCCTGCGTCGGCATTACCGGCTTGCCGTCGGCGGAAATCAGCTTGGTGTAGGCCAGGTTGTTCTGCTTAGCGTAGGCGTACTCCACATAACCGATGGAACCCGGCAAACGCTGGACAAAGGCGGCGATGCCGTCATTGCCCTTGCCGCCCAGTCCGACCGGCCAGTTAACCGTGGAACCGGCGCCGATTTTTTCTTTCCAGGTCGCATTCACCTTGGACAGATAGCTGGTGAAGACAAACGACGTGCCGGAACCATCGGCGCGGCGTACCACGGCGATATTCTGATCAGGCAGCTTCAGGCCCGGGTTCAGCTTGGTGATGGCCGGGTCGTTCCATTTTTTGATGTTGCCCAGGTAAATTTCACCCAGGGTATGGCCGTCCAGGGTCAGTTCGCCGCTTTTGATTCCCGGTACGTTGATGGCCAGCACCACGCCGCCAATCACGGTCGGAAATTGGAATAAACCTTCTTTCTTCAGGTCGCCATCGCTTAAAGGAGCATCGGACGCGCCGAAATCAACGGTATTGGCGATAATCTGTTTAATGCCGCCGGAAGAACCGATGCCCTGGTAGTTAACTTTTACGCCGGTTTCTTTTTGATAGGTATCAGCCCATTTAGCATAAACCGGGGCGGGGAATGTGCCGCCGGCACCTGTCAGGTTGGCGGCAGCGAACGAAGAAATACTCGCCAGGGCGAACGTAGCTGCTACAACACTGGCAACGGTGGTATGCATCAGTCTCATAATCCCTCCTGTGGGATATTTAAAATCGGCCCATGGCCGTTTTCTTCAATTATTATAATTGCTGCAGGAGGGAAAATAGGACAATTAGGTTACAGATACATGTCGGTAATATGACATTTTTATGACACCGGGATGGGTACCTATTTTAATGGCATATTAGCCTTTTTTTTCAATCCCCGCCTCCGCAATCCGATCAATTTCGCGCATAATGCCGGCGGCCGGCCGATGGCGCGCCAGTTCGCCGGCCATATACGCCATATAGGGCGCGATATGGGAAAAAATAGCTTTATAGCCGGCGCAAAGATGATTATGCCACTGGCCCCCGATGCGGTGAATACGGTGCTTAGGACAGCCGCCGTGACAGGCAAACCGATAGTCGCATGACAAACACGGCGTCGCCACATTGGCTTTTAGCTGGCCGAACTGGCGCTGTTTTTTCCCACCGGCCATGGCGGCCAGGTTCCCTGTCATCAGGTTGCCCAGTCTATGCTCAGGGTAGACGAAATGATCGCAGCTATAGATATCGCCGTTCTGCTCGACGATCAGGCCCTGGCCGCAGGTGGGCTGCATCACGCACAGGCTTGGCATCACGCCGCACCAGGCGGCCAGCGCATTATCGAATAGCTGCACAAACACCCTGCCGACATCATGCCGTACCCAGTAGTCAAACAGGGTATTGATAAACGTGCCGTAGGCTTCGCCGCTCACCGACCATGGCGTCAGCGTTTTATCCGCCGTCGACCGGGGATAAATCAAGTCCCCCCGCGCGGCTCCGGACAACCTTTGTTCCACGGCCGGGATAAATTGCACATACTGCGCGCCCAGCTCTTGCGTGATAAAAAGATATATTTCCAGCGGCGCCTGGGCGGTTTTATCGTTCACCACGCTCAATACATTGTAATCTATATGATATTCCTTAAATATCCGGATGGCGTTGATCACGCTGTCAAATACCGGCCGGCCGCTGGCGGTATGGCGATAATGATTATGCAGCCTGGCGGTGCCGTCCACGGAAATACCCAGCAGGAAATGATTATCGGCAAGAAAACGGCCCCATTGATCGTTTATCAATACGCCGTTGGTTTGCATGCTGTTGGTAATCCTTTTTCCCCGGGCGTAACGCTGCTGATAGCGCAGCGCGGCGGCATAAAAGTCAATTCCGGCCAGGGTCGGCTCGCCGCCCTGCCAGGCAAACATGACCTCGTCGCCAGCGCTGGCGTCAATATACTGCTTAATAAATTCCCTGAGCACATCGTCGGCCATATGCTTCGACGCCGATGCTCCGGCGGGTAACAGGGTATTTTTTTTGTCCACATAAAAACAATAATCGCAGTGAATATTGCATTGATAACTGGTGGGTTTCGCCATCAGGGAAAACGGGCGTTTCATAACCGCGACTCCAAACAATATTGCGCGTCAAATACCATGCCGCACCGGCAGCGGCGGCAGTTAACCGGTAAATTCATCCGGCAACAGTCCCTGTAGCTTGAGCTCACTGCCATGGCGGATAGCGGTTTCCGTTTCGCAACCCGCGTATTCGGCAATTTCACGCCAGGTCCATTCATAGCCCGGCCATTGCCGGTATAAATAGTGAATGCCCAGTAATACCCGTTGCTGGGATTTATCGTAGGCCATGCTGGCCAGCCTTTTTTCCGCCTCGCCCAGATCACGCGCCAGCCGCATGAACAAATAGACATTCAGGCGCGGATAGCGGCATAAAAACCGCTGCGGCTGATAGGGGGTAATGCGCGTTACCGTAGCGGTGCGCTGCACGCGCGAGGAACAGTGGTAAAACGTATTACCGAACAGGCTGCGGTAGCCGAAAAAATCACCGGGGCCGAACAGGCGGATCAGGCACACCTTACCGTTCTCCAGCATATGGTACAGCCCCACCAACCCACTGTGCAGGTAATAAAAAGAGAGGGCCTCATCCTCCTGGGGATAAATGCGCGTTTGCTTCGGCAACTGATCCAGCCGGGTAAACATGGCGTGTTCGCTGCCGGACAATTCTGCGAATACGGCGCGGCCCTCGTCCCCATCCTCAGAATTTTTGTCTTTTTTCCTCAATTTTTACTCCCTTGGTCGGCAGGCCGGTATCGTAATCCCTGACCACCGGCGAGACGTAATCATCCGGTTTAGGACGAAACGCGCCCAGCCATTGCTCATGCCTGTCGGGCCGCCACGGGCGCATGGCCCAGCGATAGCTGCGAAACGGATCGCGAATACTATCCATATAGTCTAATAAGCTATCATGCAATGCATTACGCCGTTCCGCATAGTCGTCCCGGCCAATCAGGTTTATCAGTTCCTCGGGATCGTTGCGCCGGTCATAGAGTTCATCATCGTCAAACAGATTAATCACCAGTTTTAAATCATTGGTGACCCAGGCACGCATCGGGATAAAACCGCCGAAGCTGTCATGTTCTATTTCATAACGGTTAAATTCCACCATGACCGACCGCTCCCGTTCCCGCTCCGCCGACGACAGCATAGGCAGCAGGCTTTCGCCGTGCAGCGACGGCGGCACCGGGATACCGGCAATCGATAATAACGTCGGCAACAGGTCGATATGGCTCACCGGTGTATCAATCTCCCGCGCCGGCAGGCCGGGCCCGTGGATGATAAAGGGAATGCGGCAGATGTCGTCATAGCCTGCCGAGCCTTTGCTGATAAGTTGATGCGCTCCCATCATTTCACCGTGATCGGAGGTATACACTATCCAGGTATTTTCCCATTCGTCGGGGGTAAGGTGGTTCAGCACGCGTCCTATCTGGTCGTCGACAAAATCATTGCAGGCAAAATAAATCGGATGATGATAGGTGGCGCCATCCGTTACCGGCGACGGCATCGCCCTGGCCCACAAACGCTGGTGCATCGGTTTATCGCTGAGATCATCGGTTCCTTTTGCGCCCAGCGGGTAATGGAAATCGGCAAAACGGTCGAGATAACGCGGCGGGCAGGTAAAGGGATGATGCGGCTCATCGTAAGAAAGCACCAGCAGGAACGGTTTCTCGCGCCGCAGGCGCTGCTTATCGATAAAATGTATCGCGCGCTGGCTGATGCGATAGCCCCAGGTAAATTCATCATCAATCTGATGTTGTTCAAGTTCTTCCTTTGAATTCAGCCCGTTGCGCCATAAGCTGATTTTTTCTTCCGGCAGGTCATGCAGGTAATTAGCGCCATCGTACCAATATTCCGCCGCCCATTCCGGCGGACAGATGCCGGTGCCGAAATAGTCGTGGCCATCAAGATGCCATTTACCGATATAGGCGGTTTGCCAGCCGGCATCCTGAAAATAGTTGCCCAGGGTGCGCATATTCTTACCCGGCGCCAGATTATTGGTCCAGGGACCGCTTTGGTTGGAATACAGGCCGGTGAACAGTCCCGCGCGCGCCGGGGTGCACAGCGGCGCGGTGGTAAATGCCGAATTGAATTTGGCCCCGCGCCCGGCCAGCGCATCGATATGCTCGGTATGCAGGGGAAGGCCGGTATAGCACCCGACCATATTGGTGGCCTGCGTATCGGTCATGATAAAAATAATATTAGGTTGCATCAGGCGATTTCCTCCCTGGTTTTGGTTTTTCTCAAACCGGCGAATATCAGCCAGCCGGAAATGGCGACAACGGTTATGCCCGCGATCCAGCATAACCAGAGGCTGTGCCAGCCGCCGAAGCGGGCGAGAAAGGCATAAATAAATATCATCGCCGCAATAACGCCGACGGAGGCGATTTTTACCGACCGCCACGGCGACATATCCACCGCCAGGGAATCATGGAAGACAAACGGGGTGGCGCGCGGCGCAAGTTTACCGATAACCAGCATCACCAACGCGTTCAGGCAAAACGTTATCGCCAGCACATACAGGAAATGAATAGGGAAATGGAAAACGTAATTGATCAGGATATAGCTGACGATACCTAACAGCAGCGCCAGCTTGGCCGCCATGGCCGGGATACGCGGGAAAAAGAACCCCATGATGATAATGGTGACCAGGGGAACGTTGTACACCCCGTTAAGCTGCTTCATCCAGCTGTATAATCCTTCGGGGGCATTGGCAATGCCGGGGGCCACCACCACCGACACCAGCGCCAGGATCAGGGCGAAATAACGCCCCACCAACACCTGTTTCTTGGACGTGGCGTCAGGATTGATAATACGGCTGTAGATACCCATGCTGAATAAGGTGCTGGCGCTGTTTAAAAACCCGTTGAACACGCTGATAATGGCGCCGAACAGCACGGCGCCGAAAAAACCGACCAGGGGCGCGGGCAGGATCTGGTTGACCAGCACCGGGTAGGCCATATCCGCCTTGGGCAGCCCTTGATACAGGTGATAGGCGATAACGCCGGGCAGGACCAGGATTATCGGGTCGAGCATTTTCAGCAGCGCCGTCAGCAGCGCGCCTTTTTGCCCTTCGGCCAGGTTCTTGGCGGCCAGGGTACGCTGGACGATGCCCTGGTTGGTACACCAGTAAAAGGTATTCACCAGCACCAGGCCGGTCAAGGCGGCGCCGATGGGCACCGGGTCATGGGCGCCACCGATGGAGTTGAGGCGCTCGGCATGATCCGCCGTCAGTGTATTCAGGCCGGCGATAACACTGCCGCCGCCAAGCGCCATCAGCCCGAAAAACGGCACCATCAGCCCGCCAATCACCAGGCCGATGCCATTGACGACATCGGCGACGGCAATCGCGCGCAGTCCGCCGATAACCGCGTACAGGGTGCCTATCACGCCAAGGGCTATCACCATGACTATCGTCGCGCTGCCCTGGCTCAGCCCGGTAAGGTCGCTGAAATGAAACAGGCTGTTGAGCGCCAGCGAGCCGGAATAGAGTACTATGGGCAGAAAACAGACGCCGGTGGCGATTAAAAAACAGCAGTCCACCATAATACGCGTGGTTTTGTCGTAGCGTTCTTCGATAAAATCCGGAATGGTAATAATGCCCCGCTGCAAATAACGCGGTAAAAACACCAGCGCCAGCAGGACCAGGGGAATAGCTGAAATCACCTCCCATGCCATCACCGACATGCCGAATTTATAGGCCTGTCCGCTCAGGCCGACCAATTGTTCCGTTGAAAGATTGGTCAGCATCAGCGATGCGGCAATTATTGGCGCTTTAAGGGAACGACCGGCCAGGAAATAGCCCTGCTGGGTATGGGTATCGTTTTTCCTTACTTTCCACCAGGTAACAATAGCGACAAGGCACGTAAAAAATACAAAAGAAAATATCTGTAGGCTATTCATAAATCGCACCTTTTAGTTATAAAAATATCAGCATAGATGTGACCCTTCCAATAAAATCAGAATAGTGGGCGGTCGATTAATGAGAGAAATGCGCAGCTTAAGCCGTTACGATTATTCCGTTCGGTACAGGCAAGCGGCGAGCGGAGCCATGCCGCACGTCAGGCGGCATTTCCCGCGGTAAAAACCCAGGAGAAAGTCGTCGCAGGCCAGACAAGCCGGTAATAGTGTATTGTTGACATGACAGATGTTTTACACTTTTCAGCACCCTATTTTTATGACCGTTGTCATAAGCCGGCATGACCCCGCTCACATAATCATTATTGTTATATTCCGGGTGGGAACAAGAAGTTTCTCGTAAATAACCATGCGTAAATTAATTAAGCTTATTTGAATTACGCATTTGCAATATCAATATAAGGAAAAGGATTTATTGGGGTGTGATCGGGCAAAAAAAAATCCGCTGGGGCTTTGCCATCCCCACCGGATCCGATTAACGCTGTGTCGGTTTTTGCGATCACTTTGCAAGCGGCGGCTTAGGTGCCGCCGCAGACGCGGGTTACTCCACCGTCACCGATTTTGCCAGATTACGCGGCTGGTCGACATCGGTGCCTTTGATCAGCGCAATATGATACGCCAGCAGCTGCAACGGCACCGTGTAGAATATCGGCGCCACAATCTCTTCTACGTGCGGCAGCGGGATGATTTTCATATTTTCGCTGTCGGTAAAACCGGCGTTCTCTTCGGCAAAGACATATAACAGGCCGCCGCGGGCGCGCACTTCCTCAATGTTCGACTTGAGTTTTTCCAGCAATTCATTATTGGGGGCAATAACGATTACCGGCATATCGGCGTCGATCAGCGCCAGCGGGCCGTGTTTCAGCTCGCCCGCCGCATAGGCTTCGGCGTGGATATACGAAATTTCCTTGAGCTTCAGCGCGCCTTCCATGGCGATGGGGTAAAGCTCGCCGCGCCCGAGAAACAGGGCGTGATGTTTATCAGAGAACCCTTCCGCCAGCTGTTCAATCGGCTTATCCAGCGCCAGCATTTGCTCGATACGGGCCGGCAGGGCCTGCAGCGCATGCACAATCTGCTGCTCGACCTGGCTATCCATGCCCTTCAGGCGGCCCAGGCGCGCCACCAGCATCAGCAATACCGTTAACTGGGTGGTGAAGGCCTTGGTGGAAGCCACGCCGATTTCCGTCCCGGCGCGGGTCATCAGCGCCAGATCGGATTCGCGCACCAGCGAGGAGCCGGCCACGTTACACACCGCCAGCGAGCCGAGGTAGCCCAGGGTTTTGGTCAGGCGCAGGGCCGCCAGGGTATCGGCGGTTTCGCCGGATTGCGACAGGGTAATGATCAGGCTGCCCGGCCGCACGGCGGATTTGCGATAGCGGAACTCGGAGGCGATTTCCACATCGCAGGGCACGCCGGCCAGCGCCTCGAACCAGTATTTCGATACCATGGCCGAATGGTACGAGGTGCCGCAGGCGATGATTTGCACATGCTGTACCTGCTCCAGCAAACGATCGCCGGCCTCGCCCAGTTCGGATAACGTGATCTGGCCGTGTAAAAAACGGCCCGCCAGGGTGTTTTTAATCGCCTGCGGCTGTTCAAAAATCTCTTTTTGCATGTAGTGGCGATAGATGCCCTTATCGCCGGCGTCGTATTTTACCTGGGACTCAATCTCCGCCCGTTGCACCGGGTTGCCGCGCGTATCCCATACGCGCACCGTGCGGCGGGTAATTTCGGCGATATCGCCCTCTTCCAGGAACATAAACCGGCGGGTGACCGGCAGCAGCGCCAGCTGATCGGACGCCAGGAAGTTTTCGCCCACGCCCAGGCCAATCACCAGCGGACTACCGGATCGCGCCGCCACCAGCACGCTTGGGTCCTTGCTGTCCATGATAACTGTGCCATAGGCGCCGCGCAGCTGCGGGATCACGCGCAGGATCACTTCAGCCAGCGTGCCGCCGCCCTGGCGCTGTTCCCAATGCACCAGGTGGGCGATAACCTCGGTATCGGTTTCGGACGCGAATACATAGCCGCGCTCCACCAGCAGTTTACGCAGCGGTTCATGGTTTTCAATGATACCGTTATGCACCACCACGATATGCCCGGAGACATGGGGATGGGCATTATTTTCCGAGGGTTCCCCGTGGGTGGCCCAACGGGTATGGGCGATGCCCGTGCCGCCGGTCAGCGGATGCTCCGCCGCCGCCTGCGACAACGCGGCAACCTTGCCGACCCGGCGCAGCCGTTGCAAATGCCCCTCGTTATCCACCACCGCCAGGCCGGCGGAATCATACCCACGATACTCTAGCCGGCGTAATCCCTCTAACAGGATTTCGGCAATATCACGCTGCGCAACCGCGCCTACTATTCCACACATCAGTGTTATTCCTAAATGAACGGCATGCTCCGCCGTATCGATGTCTTTGACCTGACAGAGACCGGTTTTTCCGGTTTCCCCGAGCCTGTAGAACTGGGGATTATTATGTTTTGTCAGCCACTCTCGTGAAAATGGCTGACAAAACCATGATAACGGGCATGATGGGCAAGATGGTAAAGACGCCCTATCTCTCTTCCCGGCGCCAGGCTTTACTCTCATTGCGCATCATACCCGCGGCAAACTCATGCCCAGATTTGACAAACTGCGCGTAATACCATTAACGATGCTTCTTAACCGGCCGTTGCCAGCCGGTGATATGCACCTGCCGCACCCGGCTAAGCACCAGTTCGTTTTCCCCCACGCTGCGCGTAACTGTGGTGCCGGCGCCGATGGTGGCGCCGTTGCCTATGGTAACCGGCGCCACCAGTTGGGTATCCGAGCCGACAAAGACATCATCGCCGATCACGGTCTGGTGTTTATTGGCGCCGTCATAATTGCAGGTAATGGTGCCGGCGCCGATATTCACACCGGCGCCAATTTCCGCATCACCCAGATAGCTCAGGTGCCCGGCCTTGGATCCGCGCCCCAGGCGCGCTTTTTTCATCTCGACAAAATTGCCGACATGGGCGCCCTCTTCCAGCTCCGCACCGGGCCGCAGGCGGGCGAACGGCCCGACGGTACAGTCCGCACGCAGCCGGGCTTGATCCATGACCGTGTAGGGGCTGACCACCACGTTATCGCCAATGTCGCAGTCTTTTAATACGCAGCCGGTACCGATAACCACATTGTTGCCCAAGGATACCCGGCCCTCGATAATGACATTGGTGTCAATGGTCACATCGCGGCCGTGCGTCAGCTCGCCGCGCAAATCAAAACGCGCCGGGTCGAGCAGCATGACCCCGGCCAACAGCAGATTTTCGGCCTGCTGGCGCTGATAAACCCGCTCAAGGGTTGCCAGCTGCAAACGATTATTCACGCCCTCCACTTCGCTTAGGCGATCGGGGTTAACGGTATTGATACGCCGGCCCTCGCCCCAGGCCAGGGCGATAATATCGGTAAGGTAATACTCTCCCTGGGCGTTATTGGTGGTCAGCCGGCTTAACCAGCGCTTCAGGTCGGCGCCGTTGGCCACCAGGATGCCGGTATTGATTTCGCGGATGCCCCGCTGCGCCTCGTCGGCGTCTTTGTGCTCGACGATACCGCATACATTGCCGTTTTCCCGCACGATGCGGCCATAGCCGGTAGGATCGTCCAGGGTAACGGTCAGCAGGCCGATACCGCCCTCGGGCTTGGCGGCCACCAGGCGCTCAAGGGTTGACGGCGCTATCAACGGCACATCGCCGTACAGCATCAGGATATCTTCATCATCCTGGAAAAACGGCGCCGCCTGCTGCATGGCATGGCCGGTGCCGCGCTGTTCGGCCTGCAATACCCAGCTCAGTTCCGGACCAGGGCCGGCCAACGCCTGCCGCAGTCGCTCGCCGCCGTGGCCGTAAACCAAATGGATACGCGCCGCGCCCAGGGCGGCGGCGGCGTCAATAACATGCCTGACCAGCGGTTTGCCAGCCAACGGATGCAAGACCTTGGGCAGATCGGAATACATGCGGGTGCCCTTGCCGGCGGCAAGGATCACTACGCTCATCAATCGATTCGACATAACCATCCTGATGAACCTGATTCAATAGACGAAAGTAAACCCGTTCAGAGAAGGGATTACCACATATTTTGGGCCGAAAAACACATTATGGCCGCATAATGACGTAAGCCGGGATCATTTTACCCGGTTTAGGACGCAATGCGGAAATAGTGGGCGTTTCGGGGCCAATTACCGCAGGTACAGGCTGGAATTAGCGGTTTAGGTAGGCGAAGAAGGTGAAACTTATTTCAGATCGAAAAATAAGAGCGTCAAGTTGTGACACTCTATGCGTGGAAGAGAATGAATTCCAATAAAAAAGCCAGTCACAAAGGACTGGCTTTTTAATCACACTAGCTTGATTACATTGCTTTTCTGGTCAATTCAATGACCCGCAGCTTGGCGATGGCCCTGGACAGTTCGGCCGAGGCCTGAGCATAATCCACGTCACCATGTGAATTATTGATATGCTCTTCCGCCATGCGCTTGGATTCCATTGCGCGCGCTTCATCAAGATCTTTGCCACGAATGGCGGTATCGGCCAAAACGGTAACGATGTCCGGTTGCACCTCGAGGATGCCCCCCGACAGGTAGATATACTCTTCTTCGTTATGTTCTTTGACGATACGCACCATACCGGGCTTAATGGCAGTGAGCAGCGGGGCATGGCCGGGAAAAATCCCCAGTTCGCCTTCGCTTCCCGTCACCTGGATTTTTTCCACCAGCCCGGAAAACATTTTCTGTTCCGCGCTGACGACATCCAGATGGTAAGTATTTGCAGCCATATCACCCTCCTATCACAGCGTTACAGTTTCTTGCCTTTTTCCACTGCTTCATCAATGGAACCGACCATATAGAACGCCTGCTCGGGCAGGTGATCGTATTCACCGTCCATGATGCCTTTAAAGCCGCGGATAGTGTCTTTCAGGGAAACATATTTACCCGGCGAACCGGTGAACACTTCGGCGACGAAGAACGGTTGCGACAAGAAACGCTGGATCTTACGTGCGCGGGACACCACCAGTTTGTCATCTTCTGACAGTTCGTCCATACCCAGGATGGCGATAATATCTTTCAGCTCCTGATAACGCTGAAGGATGGACTGCACGCCACGGGCCACGTCGTAGTGTTCCTGGCCGACAACCAACGGATCCAGCTGACGGCTGGTGGAGTCGAGCGGGTCAACCGCCGGGTAGATACCCAGTGAGGCGATTTGACGGCTCAATACCACGGTGGCGTCAAGGTGGGCGAAGGTGGTCGCCGGCGACGGGTCGGTTAAGTCATCCGCAGGCACATATACCGCCTGTACCGAGGTGATGGAACCGGTTTTGGTGGAGGTGATGCGTTCTTGCAGCACGCCCATTTCTTCCGCCAGCGTCGGCTGGTAGCCTACCGCTGAAGGCATACGGCCCAGCAGCGCGGATACTTCGGTCCCGGCCAGGGTATAACGATAAATGTTATCGATAAACAGCAGGACGTCGCGGCCTTCATCACGGAATTTTTCCGCCATGGTCAGCCCGGTCAGCGCCACGCGCAGACGGTTTCCCGGCGGCTCGTTCATCTGGCCGTACACCAGGGATACTTTGTCGATAACGTTCGAATCGGTCATTTCGTGGTAGAAGTCGTTCCCTTCGCGGGTACGTTCGCCCACGCCGGCAAACACCGAATAACCGGAATGCTCGATGGCGATATTACGGATAAGCTCCATCATGTTGACGGTTTTACCCACGCCGGCGCCGCCGAACAGGCCGACTTTACCGCCTTTGGCAAACGGGCACATCAGGTCGATAACCTTGATGCCGGTTTCCAGCAGTTCCTGCGAACTGGACAAATCTTCATAGCTCGGCGCCGGACGATGGATGGACCAACGTTCTTCCTCGCCGATCTCGCCTTTCATATCGACCGGTTCGCCCAGCACGTTCATGATGCGGCCCAGCGTGGCTTTACCCACCGGCACTTCGATCGAACGTTCCAGGTTGGTCACTTTCAGGCCGCGACGCAGACCGTCGGACGAGCCCATGGCGATGCAACGGACAACGCCGCCGCCTAACTGCTGTTCTACTTCCAGCACCAATTTGGCGGCGCCGTTTTCCACTTCAAGGGCGTTGTACACCTTAGGTACAGCATCCTGCGGGAACTCGACGTCAACCACGGCGCCGATAACCTGGATAACATTTCCAGTAGCCATCTTGAATCCTCTACGTAATTCGTAACCCTAAACCTAAACCGCGGCGGCTCCCGAAACGATCTCGGTGAGTTCCTGAGTGATGCTGAATTGACGAGCCTTATTGTAAACAAGTTGCAACTCTTTGATCAGGTTGCCACCGTTATCCGTTGCGGCTTTCATCGCTACCATTCGCGCGGCCTGTTCGCTGGCCAGGTTTTCAACGACGCCCTGATAAACCTGCGATTCCACATAACGGCGCAACAATGTATCCAGCAGCGCCTTGGGATCGGGTTCATACAGGTAATCCCAGGTTTTCTTCTTCAGCTCTTCCCCATCTTCCGCGGGCGGCAAGGGCAGGACCTGAAGCAGTTGCGGTACCTGGGACATGGTATTAACGAATTTGTTGCTGACAATATAGAGCTTATCCAGGCGGCCTTCGTCATACGCCTGCAGCATGACTTTAACCGGCCCAATCAGTTCAGACAGCGTGGGGTTATCCCCCATGCCGGTGACCTGGGCAACCACGTTGCTGCCGACGGCGTTGAAGAACGACACCGCCTTGGAGCCGATCAGCGCCAGTTCCGCATCAACGCCCTTTTCACTCCAGGCTTTCATGTCCGTCAGCACTTTTTTGAACAGGTTAATGTTCAGGCCGCCGGCCAGACCACGGTCGGTGGCCACCACCAGATACCCGACGCGCTTGACGTCGCGCTCTTCCAGGTAAGGATGTTTATATTCCAGATTTCCCAAAGCAAGGTGACCAATCACATTACGCATAGTTTCTGCATAAGGACGGCTGGCCGCCATACGCTCCTGCGATTTGCGCATTTTGGATGCGGCAACCATCTCCATCGCTTTGGTGATCTTCTGCGTGTTTTGCACGCTGGCGATCTTAGTACGTATTTCTTTGGCGCTGGCCATCTCTGCTTCTCCTCATGGCGTCATGGCCTGCCGAAACAGGCCATAGCGCGTTACCAGGACTGGGTTGCCTTGAAGTTATCGAGGATGCCTTTCAGCTTGCCTTCGATTTCATCGTTATAAGCGCCGGTCTGGTTGATTTGTTGCATCAAATCGCCTTGCTCGCGGTCTACGTAGGCCAGCAGCGCGGCCTCGAAGTCGCCGACCTTTGCCAGTTCGATGTCTTCCAGGTAACCACGTTCAGCGGCGAACAACACCAGGGACTGCTGCGATACCGACATGGGAGCATATTGTTTCTGCTTCAACAGTTCGGTCACTTTTTGTCCATGATTCAGCTGCTTACGCGTTGCTTCATCCAGATCGGAAGCAAACTGGGAGAACGCGGCCAGCTCACGGTACTGAGCCAAAGCCGTACGAATACCGCCCGACAGTTTTTTCATAATCTTCGTCTGGGCTGCGCCGCCCACACGGGATACGGAAATACCGGGGTTAACGGCGGGACGAATACCGGCGTTGAACAGGCTTGATTCCAGGAAGATCTGGCCATCGGTGATGGAAATCACGTTGGTCGGAACAAACGCGGAAACGTCGCCCGCCTGGGTTTCGATGATCGGTAATGCGGTCAGCGAGCCGGTCTTGCCCTTCACTTCACCCTTGGTAAAGGCTTCTACGTATTCGGCGTTGACGCGCGACGCACGTTCCAGAAGACGGGAGTGAAGATAGAATACGTCCCCGGGATAGGCTTCACGTCCAGGCGGACGACGGAGCAACAGGGAAATCTGACGGTAAGCCACGGCTTGTTTGGACAAATCATCATAGATGATCAGCGCATCTTCGCCGCGATCGCGGAAATACTCGCCCATGGCGCAGCCTGAATACGGCGCCAGGTATTGCAGGGCGGCCGATTCGGACGCGGTGGCAACCACGACAATGGTATTGGCCAGGGCGCCGTGCTCTTCCAGCTTGCGCACGACGTTCGCCACGGTGGAGGCTTTCTGGCCGATGGCGACATAGACGCACTTGATGCCGGATTCGCGCTGATTGATAATCGCATCGATCGCCAGAGCCGATTTACCGGTCTGGCGGTCGCCGATGATCAGCTCGCGCTGGCCGCGGCCGATGGGAATCATGGCATCCACGGATTTATAACCGGTCTGTACCGGCTCATCCACGGATTGGCGTTCGATAACGCCCGGCGCAATAGCCTCGACGGCGGAAAAACCGTCGTTCTCTACCGGGCCCTTGCCATCGATGGGCGCGCCCAGCGTGTTGACCACGCGGCCCAGCAGGCCACGGCCAACCGGCACTTCCAGAATGCGGCCGGTGCACTTGACCTTCATGCCTTCGGCCAGGTCTTCATAGGGTCCCATCACCACGGCGCCGACGGAGTCGCGTTCCAGGTTCAGGGCGATAGCGAAGCGGTTGCCCGGCAGGGCGATCATTTCACCCTGCATGACTTCGGCCAGGCCGTGAATACGGATAATCCCGTCACTCACGGAAACGATAGTACCTTCATTGTGAGCTTCGCTCACCACATTGAACTGAGCAATGCGCTGCTTGATCAGTTCGCTGATTTCGGTGGAATTCAGTTGCATGCTCCAGTCCCCTTAAGACTGCAATACGTCTGCCAGTCGTTCGAGACGACCGCGTACGCTGCCGTCTATCACCATATCGCCCGCGCGAATAATCACGCCGGCAATGACAGACTTATCAATTTTGCAATTCAGCTTAACTTTGCGTGACAGACGTTGTTCCATCGCGGCAGTAATTTTCGCCAGTTGCTCGTCTTTTAGATGGCTTACGGAAATGACGTCCACTTCCACAGTCGATTCGTGCGCGGCGCGCATCTCCATAAACTGTTCCAGCACATCCGGCAAAACTGCTAATCGTCCGTTTTCGGCCATGACCTTGATAAGATTCTGGCCCGCCTGGTCGAGTTGATCGCCGCATACCGCGATAAACGTTTCCGACAGTGTTTCTGGTGCAACCGCACCGGATAACAGTTCAGCCATCTGATCGTTGCGGCTAACCTCGGCGGTAAACGACAGCATAGCCTGCCACTGTTCAACGCTTTGATGCTCGACGGCAAAGTCAAAAGCTGCTTTGGCGTAGGGGCGAGCTACCGTTACTAATTCAGACATCAGCCCCTCCCTCCCTACAGTTCAGCGACCAGTTTATCTACGATGTCGCTGTTGGCAGCTTCATCCACGGAACGTTCGATGATCTTCTCGGCACCCGCTAAAGCCAGCAGCGCGACCTGTTTACGCAGCTCTTCACGAGCCCGTTTGGTTTCGGCCTGAATTTCTGCCTGAGCCTGCGCTACGATTCTGTTACGTTCGTCTTCCGCTTCCGCTTTCGCTTCGTCCATAATCTGAGCTTTGCGCTTGTTGGCTTGCTCGATGATTGCCTGGGCTTCGGCTCTGGCCTTCTTCAGTTGATCGGTCGCATTGGCTTGCGCGATATCCACCTCTTTTTTCGCCAGATCCGCAGAAGCGAGGCCATCAGCAATTTCTTTCTGACGCTTCTCTATGGCTGCGATAAGCGGCGGCCATATGTATTTCATGCAGAACAGGACAAACAGGATGAACGCGATGGCCTGGCCGAGGATTGTTGCGTTAAGATTCACAGCACAATGCCTCTTATAAAGTTAACGGTTTGATGTTGTATTAATTTCACGCAATGCTACACACTACGCTACGGCAAACATCACGTACAGTCCCAGACCCACGGCAATCATCGGGATGGCGTCGACCAGACCCATAACGATAAAGAACTGAGTACGCAGCAGAGGGATCAGATCCGGCTGACGCGCTGCACCTTCCAAAAATTTACCACCCAGGATGCCGATACCGATCGCAGCACCGATTGCCGCCAGACCCATCATCACAGCGGCAGCCATGTACAGCAGATCGAGATTCAGGTTTTCCATGACAGTCTCCAGTTTGTTTCAGATTAAACGCAACAGTATTGTAAAAATATCAGTGTTCTTCGGACGCCATCGCTAGATAGACAATCGTCAGCACCATAAAGATAAAGGCTTGCAACGTAATGATCAGTATGTGGAAAATGGCCCAGGGCACATTCAGGATCCACTGCGACCACCACGGTAACAGACCGGCAATCAGAATGAAGATCAACTCACCCGCATACATATTGCCGAACAACCGAAGGCCTAAGGAAACTGGTTTGGACAGTAAGCTCACGCCTTCGAGAATCAGGTTGATGGGTATAAACGCCCAATGGTTAAACGGCTGCATGGTGAGTTCTTTGACAAAACCACCGATCCCTTTCATCCGCACGCTATAGATGAGAATGAGGATAAAGACCCCCAGCGCCATGGATATGGTGATATTCACGTCGGCGGAAGGCACCACGCGCAGCGCCGGTAGTCCCATATAACGCTCGGCGATGGTCGGCAGCAGATCGATAGGCAGCAAATCCATCAGGTTCATCAGGAAAACCCAGACGAAGATGGTCAGCGCCAGCGGCGCGATAAGTTTGCTTTTACCGTGGAACATATCCCGCACGCTGCCGTCGACAAACCCGATAATCAGTTCAACCGCCGTCTGCAGTTTACCGGGAACGCCGCTGGTAGCCCTTCTGGCGACGCGCGAGAAAATCGTAATAAAAATCACGCCGAGCAGAACGGAAAAGAACATGGAGTCAATGTTCAGCGTCCAGAATGTTGCCGGGCCGTTATGGGGATTAACCAGTTCAAAAGTACGCAGGTCCAACTGAAGGTTGTTCAGGTGGTGGCCTATGTATTCCTGTGGAGTAGAGATTTCTCCTGATGCAGACATGATGCCTCTTACCCTTTGTTGTTAATTACGGCCGGTGCCAATATCTGCACAATCAGCACCGATAAATAGGTCAGGCCCAATGGAACAAACGCGGCCCTGAACATCCCAAGCGCTACGATAAGCAAAGCTATGGTAGCGACGACCTTGAGCGCCTCTCCGATGGCAAAAGACCAGGCAACACGCCCCGCGGCCGGAACTTTCACCTGATGGCGCCAGGTAAAGAGTACAAACAACACGTTCGGCAGCCAGGCCGCCAATCCTCCGCCCAGGGCGGATGCGGCCCACTGCGGGCTGCGCAAGGCGAACAACGCGCCCAGCAGGCCCAACGTCAATAACTGGATAAACAACACTTTTCCAGCAACTTTCCCACTGTAGAGGGAAAAGGACATTATTTCACTTCCCCCATACCTGTTCCGGTCAGGCTGAAGGTGTATAAAACTGCCTTTAGCGCGATGAGTCAAGTAGCGAAAAACGTGCAAATTATACGGGTAGACACTACGAATTCAATGCATAAGTAGCGAAAAGGTGAACAATAATTTAAATTCCTTCGTTTTACCCGTTTTCCCCGCTAAAGCGCGGGAATGATACCATGCATAACTTTATACTGCTTGGGCAATTATTGCTTCTGAAACTGTGCGTCTGATCACGTTATAGTTCGCTAATTTTTATGGCTCGTCGGCGGGCTTTTTTTGCCTCTCATTAAAATAACTATAAAAACACATTAATTTTCAAACAGTTATATATTAACGTGTCCTTAAAAAGCCTTATATCATCACAATCGCGCCGGAGTGTGATGAGGCGGCTTATTCTCTGCCAAAGCCGGCGGTAATATCACTGACATTTTTGGACACATATATTTTACACAGTGACTATTAGCCTTAGAACTAAATGAGCGACAATACAATATGATAAAATAATGTAAAATTTAAGTAACCGAGATTTGAAATTACACCGCCGGGAAATGCGGCCGTCCGGCAAAAACCGCGATAATTCTATTCAATCTTTTATTGATAAAAAACAAATTTAACGCACCCCGATCACCACTAAATGCCGCTCGCCCTGCAATTGCGGCACGGACAGCGTAATCACTGATTCCAGCACGTATTTTTCCGGCAACGCGGACAATTCCTCCGCCGGCACCTGCCCTTTAAGCGCATAAAAACGGCCTGCCGGCACGGCGGGCAAATGATGACACCAGGCCAGCATATCGCCCACCGAAGCAAAGGCGCGGCTGATAACGCCGTCAAAACCCGTGACCGGCGCATAGTCCTCCACCCGGCTCTGCACCGGTTCGATATTGTCCAGCCGCAGTTCGTGTTGCACCTGGCGCAGGAAGCGAATGCGCTTGCCCAGGCTATCGAGCAGGGTAAAGCGGGAATCGGGGCGGACGATGGCCAGCGGAATGCCGGGCAAGCCGGCGCCGGTGCCCACATCGATAAAATGCCGGCCGCGCAGATGCGGATCGACCACGATGCTATCCAGAATATGGCGGATCAGCATTTGCGCGGGATCGCGCACTGACGTCAGGTTATACGCCTTGTTCCATTTATCCAGCAGTTCAACGTAGCGTACCAGCTGCCGCTTTTGCCCATCGGGCAGCGCAATGCCGGCGGCGTTGAGTAAGACTTCCAGTTTGGCCAGCATGGCGGGATCCTTAAAAATAAGCGGGGTGGCGGACATGTCATCTCAGGCGCTGCGGCGCAGCATGCCCTGCTTTTTCAGCCATACCAGCAAAATGGAAATCGCCGCCGGGGTGATGCCGGAAATGCGTGAGGCCTGCCCAATGGAATTGGGTTTGTGATCGTTAAGCTTGGCGATCGCTTCATTGGACAAGCCTGATACCTGCCGGTAATCCAGCTCCGCCGGCAGCAGGGTATTTTCATTACGCAGCTGGCGGTCGATCTCTTCCTGCTGACGGGTGATATAACCCGCATATTTAATCTGGATTTCCACCTGCTCCGCCGCCTGCGGATCGGTAAGCGCGGGCGAAAACATCGGTAGCCCGGTCAGGACGCCGTAAGTCATCTCCGGACGCCTGAGCAGTTCTTCGCCGCTGGCTTCGCGTGACAAAGGCGCCTTAAGCAGCAGGTTGATCTGTTCAACCTCGGCGGTGCGGGGATTAACCCAGACGTCGCGCAGGCGCTGGCGCTCCCGCTCGATATTGTCCAGTTTCTCGCTAAAGCGCGCCCAACGCTCATCGTCCACCAGCCCCAGCTGCCGGCCGGTTTCGGTCAGGCGTAAATCCGCGTTATCCTCGCGCAGCAGCAGCCGGTATTCAGCGCGCGAGGTAAACATACGATAGGGTTCCTTGGTGCCCAGGGTGCAAAGATCATCCACCAGCACGCCCAGATAGGCCTGATCGCGGCGTGGGAACCACCCTTCCTGGTCATTGGCCAGGCGGCCGGCGTTGATGCCCGCCAGCATGCCCTGGGCGGCGGCTTCTTCGTAGCCGGTGGTACCGTTGATCTGCCCGGCGAAGAATAATCCGGCAATGTATTTGCTCTCAAGCGTCTGCTTCAAATCGCGCGGATCAAAAAAATCATACTCGATGGCATAGCCGGGCCGAACGATGGCGGCGTTTTCCAGTCCTTTCATCGAATGCACGATTTTCATCTGCACATCAAACGGCAGGCTGGTGGAAATGCCGTTGGGATAAACTTCATTGCTGGTCAGCCCTTCAGGTTCAAGGAAAATCTGATGGGAGTCGCGATCGGCAAAACGCATGACCTTGTCTTCGATGGAAGGACAATAGCGCGGTCCCACGCCTTCGATGACGCCGGCGTACATCGGGCTGCGATCCAGGTTCTGCCGGATCACCTCATGGGTGTTCTCATTGGTGTAGGTAATATAACAAGGCACCTGGCGCGGATGCTGTTCAACCGAGCCCATAAACGAGAATACCGGTAACGGCACATCGCCCTGCTGGGTCGCCAGCTGGCTGAAGTCGATGGTTCTGGCGTCCAGGCGCGGCGGGGTGCCGGTTTTCAGGCGTTTTACCCGGAACGGCAGCTCACGCAGACGTTTGGACAATGAGATCGACGGCGGATCGCCCGCCCGGCCACCGCTGTAATGATCCATGCCGATGTGGATCTTGCCGTCCAGGAAAGTCCCGACGGTCAGTACCACCGCCCTGGCCCTGAATTTCAGGCCCATCTGGGTCACCGCCCCGACCACGCGATCGTTTTCGACGATAAGATCTTCCACCGCCTGCTGGAAGATCATCAGGTTGGGCTGGTTCTCCAATGCGGTTCGGATCGCCAGGCGATACAGCAGCCGATCCGCCTGGGCACGGGTGGCGCGCACCGCCGGCCCTTTGCTGGCGTTTAGTATCCTAAACTGTATCCCCGCCAGGTCGATCGCCTTGGCCATCAGGCCGCCCATGGCGTCGATTTCCTTGACCAAATGGCCTTTGCCTATCCCGCCGATTGCCGGATTACAGGACATTTGTCCAAGCGTATCAATATTATGCGTCAACAGCAGGGTCTTGCGGCCCATCCTGGCCGCCGCCATGGCAGCTTCGGTGCCGGCATGGCCGCCACCGATGATGATGACGTCAAATTGATCGGGATAAAACATGATAACTCTTCCTCGCATGGGGCCATCGCCTGGGGCGAACGATCGTCAAGGGCGGTTGGGAAAGTGGATTCTACTCAACTTTGCGGGTGATACAAGCCCTGGGGATCCGCAGGTAATTAAAGAAAGATCTTTTTATTTAAAGATCTCTTTATTATGTCTACTACTATGATCGCGATCCTCTGTGGATAAGCCTTTAAACAGCCGCAATATCAGATCGTTGCTGACGATCGTTTGCTGTGAATGATCGGTGATCCCAAACGGTATAAGCTGGGATCAAGATCGGTACTTATCCACTGATTGAAAAACGCACAAGGGTTATACAGTGGATAAGTACCGGTTATAGGCGGGTTTTAAGCATACTTATACACAAAAAATCAGCGATCTTTTTTAGTTTTTATTAAGTCGATCCAGCTTTCCGCCCATTCTTCCGCCGGATCCTCGGGAATTTCATGTTGCGTGATATCGATCTTTAATATTTCGCCGATGCGCACCGCGCCGCGCGCGATCATGTGACGATCGATAGCATCGATCGCCCCGCAAAAGGTATCGTATTCACTGCTGCCGATGCCGACCGCGCCATATCTAACATTGGCCAGCGACGGCTGCTCGGTTTCCAGTTGTTCAAACAGCGGCTGCAAATTATCCGGCAGATCCCCGGCGCCGTGCGTCGAGGATACGATCAGCCACAGGCCTTCCAAAGTTATCTCTTCCAATTCGGGACCGTGCAGCACAGTGGCGGTAAACCCCTGATTTTCAAGAATACCGGCAAGGTGTTCCGCCACGTATTCGGCGCTGCCCAGGGTGCTGCCACTGACGATCGTTATATCGGCCATATTCTTTCCGTCTGATCAAAGAGCCGATATTGTACGCTGTGTATCGCCTGGGATCTACCTGTGGACAATAGGGGTATAACAATTTGCCGTCAGGGGACGATCGTACGGCTGATGGGGTTTTGCAGCGAGATCAGCGTTTCCGTGGATTGGATTTCATCAATGGTCTGGATCTTGTTGATAAGTACTTCCTGCAAGGCATCGATGGAGCGGCACATGACTTTGATAAAAATGCTGTAATGCCCCGTGGTGTAATAGGCTTCCACCACTTCCTCCAGCGCATCGAGTTTTTTCAGCGCCGACGGGTAGTCCTTGGCGCTCTTGAGAATGATGCCGATAAAGCAGCAGACGTCATAACCCAGGTGCTTGGCGCTGACGTCTACCCGGGCGCCGGTAATAATACCCGCCTGCTTCATTTTCTCCACCCGCACATGAATGGTGCCGGCGCTGACCGCTAATTGCTTGGCAAGCTCGGCATAGGCGGTACGGGCATTGGCCATCAGCGCCTGCAAAATGGCGCGATCGAGCGCATCTATCTGATAATTTTCCGGCATTATTTCCTCTTTGGTGACAACAGGCGACCCCTGCTGCCGGCGGTCAGTCCTGACGGCGCCAGCGTCGTAGCAAACGGTTTTTCAGGCCGGTATCGAAGCGCCAGATATGATCGAATATCTTCAGGATACCCGGTTTTCCCAGGGACGACAGCGCAACGGCATGAAACCGCTGAAGCTGCCGCTGCCGCTGCTGTTTTATCCTGGCGGCCAGGTTGTCCGGCAAACGCTGGGCGATAAAATCGGAGATCACTACCGCGTCCGCGTCCCGCCACTCGGGCGTATCCAGCCGATCGGCCAGGGCGGCGATGCAGGCGGTCAAGTCGGTGCCGCCGCTAAAGCGCTGGCCGAGAAAACGGATCGCCTGTTCCAGCCCGGATAGGGCGCTAAGCTCATAGCTGACCATGCCGGTGGAGAACAGCGTAATATAGCAGCGCCGGTTATCCGCCAGCGCAATACGCATCAGCGCCAGGCAGAACGCCTTTGCGCATTGCTCGTTAAATCCGCCCATCGAACCGGACGTATCGACGCAGACGATAAACGGCCCCCGCGGCTGCGGTTGCCGCTGCTCGCCCTGCGCCGACTGTTTTACCACCCGCTCCCGCCAGCCCTCGCCCTGCAGGCGATAGGTCAGCAAGCGTTTCTCCAGCAACCGCCGGTAGAATTCATACTCCAATTCATCAATACCCAGTGTTGCCAGCTCGGTGGGCAGCAACCGCAACAGATCGTCGCTTTGGTGAATACCGCCGACTTCCTCGGGTTGTACCATGGGTTCGCGCACCCGCAGTCGCATCCATTGCTGCGGCGCCTCGGGAGCGGCGGCGGCGTGGGCTTCCCGGCTGCGTCCCAAGCTTTCGGCCAGCCGGCGTAATTCCGGTTGCCGACGTAAAAACTCGCCGTAATGGACCAACTGGCGGTAATCCTGCTGCTGCCTTTGCGCGGCGGCCATGTCCCACAAACGTCCGGCCGCGGCTTCGTTTTCCGCCATCAGGGGCGCCAGCGCGCCGCTGGTCGCCAGCTGCTGCGCGAGCTCGTCAAGCAGCAGCTCGCGTTCCGTATCCAGCAACTGATGGTGCAGGGTGACCGCCCTCAGCGTCAGGTCGATGCGCCAGCGCTGTAAAAACAGGGGATGAAAGCTTTCCTGCGGGCGCGCCCGGGCAAAGGTCGCCGCCGCGGCCAGGCTTGCGGCCTCCGGATAAAAAGGCGAGGAAAGCCGCTGCAGCAGTTCCAGGGTGGGGGCAAGCGCGTCCCTGAACTCGCCTGGCGATAGCAGTTGGCAGTGTTGGAAGTGGTAAAACTCCGTGGCCAGTTCGGATGAAACCCGGGTTTCCATCAATACCCGTGCCAAACGTTGCCGGATAACCGGCATGCGCTTGAGCAAAACGGTTTTGAACAGCGGGTATTTTTCCATGAACACGGCTAACTGCGGGCTGGCAAGCAGCGTCAGGATAAAATCGTCCAGCAGCTCGCCTTCGTTGATGGATAAAAATAAATCCAGAGTGCTCAAGGCCAGCATGATGGGTTAACCTTGTCCGGCTTGCGCGAGCTGGCGGGACACTTCCAGCAGGCTATCTTCTATTTTAGCCACCCAATCGCGCGGGATGAACAGACAGGCTTGCTGTTCGCTGAACCGGGCGCGCTGCTGGCGATACTGCCTCTCCACCAAGGCCAACGCCTCTTGCAGCGCTTGCGGCGGTGCCGCCGGCGGGAGTTGCTCCTCCAGCGCCAATAGCGAGGCTTGCCGGCTGATATCCAATATTTCCAGCTGTCGCTCGGCGTTGATGCGTACCTCCAGGGGCTGGGCAAAGCCGATATTATTGAGCCGCCCTTTTAAAACCGTATCTTTAAGCAGCCACTGTTGCAGCGCCTCACGCTCGACGGCGATATGGGTCACGTTGACGTCATGCAATACCAGCGGTGTTTGCAATACCAGCCGCAGGGTGCCGTCGGTTATCGCTGCGGGCAGGGAATAGACCGGTTTACGATTTATCAATCCTTTGCGCGACTCGAACGCCAGGGCCTGCCGTTGGTTTTGCCGGCGACGGTGCGCCAGGCTTTCCCGCTGTATATCCTGGATTTTCAACAGCATGGTTTGCTGTTGATAGCCTTGCTCGATAAGCAACAATTCAACCTGGCGTTCCACCAGTTGCAGACTGTCCGGATCGTGCCACAGGCAATCCTTTAACAAGATGATGTCTATCGGGGCGATGGCCTGCCGGTCGCTGAAAAACGCGCTTGCCCGCAGCAGGCGCAACGCTTTTTTCCACCGCCGGTCGGAGACATAAGGCGCCTGAGTCACGGCATCCAGGCGCTGGCGCAGCAGGTAAATCAATTCAAAACATTCCGCCGGCAGGCTGATGAGATCTATTTTCGGCTGCCATGCCAGATACTCTTCATCGGTAACGCCCAGGCCGTCGGGTAAAGCCTGCTCCCCGCTATCAGCCGTGTGAATCAGCAACGCGTGGAAATTGGCTTTCTCTTTGACCTTATGCAGCCACAAACGGATCAGCATACGGTCATACAGGGCTTCCAGGCCGCTGTCATTATCCGGGAGTTCATTGGACGCGGTTATCAGCAGCCGCATCGGCAATACCTGCTCGGTATCGCCGTTGCGAAAACGCCGCTCGTTAATGGCCGTCAGCAGGGTATTCAAAATGGCCGGTCCGGCTTTCCATATTTCATCAAGAAAGACAATTTCCGCCTCCGGCAGGTAGCCTTTGGTCAGGCGATGGTAACGCCCGTCTTCTTTCAGGGCCTGGATGGACAGGGGGCCGAACACTTCTTCCGGTGTGGAAAAGCGCGTCATCAGATAATCAAAGGCCCGCGCATGGCTGAACGCCAGTTTAAGACGGCGCGCGATAAGACTTTTGGCGATGCCGGGCGGACCCAATAAAAACACGCTTTCGCCGCATAACGCCGCCAGCAGGCACAGGCGCACGGTATGCTGCCGTTCGTACAGCCCGCTTTCCAGCGCGCTGCTCAGGCGATAAATTCTCTCAACCAGCGGGGATGAATGAGCCATAATAAATGTCTGATCCCGAGTAATTATGATGACGCAACAATAAACTACCGCTTTTTATAATGATAGGACTGAAAACAGGCGGGAGGCAGGGTCATTTCTTCCCGACGGGCTGATATCGATGCGAAGAAAGATGATATTAGATTAGGTATTCTGCTAGTTTCATGCATACTGTGCGCTTTTTGATGAGCTATGGATTAAGCCCACCAAACGCTACGGATACATTACAGCGCGAAAGAGGTTATGAGTAGAGAGAATAAGCAATCCCTATCGGCGGTAACATTGGCCGCTATCGGCGTGGTTTATGGAGATATCGGCACAAGTCCTCTATATACCCTCAGAGAATGCCTAGCAGGGCACTATGGTTTCGGCGTTGAACGGGGCGCGGTGCTTGGTTTCCTGTCGCTCATCTTCTGGCTGCTGATCCTTATTGTTTCCTTCAAATACCTGTCTTTCGTCATGCGGGCGGATAACGCCGGGGAAGGCGGTATTTTAACCCTGATGTCGCTGGCCGGCAGGAATACGTCGGCGCGCATGACCTCGGTGCTGGTTATCATGGGGCTTATCGGCGGCAGTTTCTTTTACGGCGAGGTTGTGATTACGCCGGCCATCTCGGTGTTGTCGGCCATTGAAGGGCTGCAAATCGCCGCGCCGTCGCTTGATGCCTATATCGTCCCCTTATCCGTAGCTGTCCTGACGCTGCTGTTCCTTATCCAGAAAAAAGGCACCGGCGGCATAGGCAAATTGTTCGCGCCGGTCATGGTGGTGTGGTTTCTGGCCCTGGCGGTGTTGGGCGCGCGCGGCATCATGGACAATCCCGAAGTGCTGTACGCCCTCAATCCCAAATGGGCGGTAAGCTTTTTTATTCAATATAAAACCATTTCGTTTTTTGCCCTTGGCGCGGTGGTATTGTCGATTACCGGCGTGGAAGCGCTGTATGCCGATATGGGCCATTTCGGCAAGCTGCCGATCCGTATCGCCTGGTTCAGCGCGGTTCTGCCCTCGCTGGTATTAAACTATTTCGGCCAGGGCGCGTTATTGCTGAAATACCCCGCCGCCATCAAGAACCCTTTCTTTTTGCTGGCGCCGGACTGGGCGCTGATTCCCTTATTGATATTGGCCACCCTCGCCACGGTGATTGCCTCCCAGGCGGTGATATCCGGCGTCTTTTCCCTCACCCGACAGGCGGTGCGCCTGGGTTACCTGCCGCCGATGCGCATCGTCCATACTTCCGAGATGGAATCCGGCCAGATCTATATCCCCTTTATTAACTGGCTGCTGTATGTTGCCGTGGTGCTGGTGATCATGAGCTTCGAGCATTCCAGCAATCTGGCGGCGGCGTACGGTATCGCGGTTACCGGCACCATGGTGCTGACCAGCATCCTGTCCTGCACCGTCGCCATAAAAAACTGGCACTGGAACCGTTTGCTGGTGTTGGTATTGCTGATATTGCTGCTGGGCATGGATATTCCCATGTTCGCCGCCAACGCCCTGAAGATTTTCTCCGGCGGCTGGCTGCCTCTGCTGCTGGGTTTCCTGATGTTTATCGTCATGACCACCTGGAAGAGCGAACGCTTCCGGCTGTTGCGCAGGATGCATGAGCACGGCAATTCCCTGGAGGCGCTGATCGCCTCGCTGGAAAAATCGCCGCCGGTCAGGGTAGCGGGCACGGCGGTATTTATGTCGCGGGCGATGAACGTCATTCCTTTTGCGCTACTGCACAATCTCAAGCACAACAAGGTGCTGCACGAACGCGTGGTGCTGTTGACGCTGCGCACCGAAGACGCGCCATTTGTACACAATGTGCGGCGCGTCACCATCGAGCAGCTTTCGCCGACCTTCTGGCGGGTGGTTGCGAGCTACGGCTTTAAAGAAACGCCGGATATGGAGGAAATTTTCCATCGCTGCGGCCTGGAAGGGCTGTCGTGCCGGATGATGGAGACCTCTTTCTTTATGTCCCATGAATCGCTGATCCTGGGTAAACGCCCCTGGTATCTGCTGGTGAGGGGCAAGCTGTTCATCGCCTTAAGCCGCAACGCCCTGCGTGCGCCCGATCAATACCTGATTCCACCTAACCGGGTTATCGAGCTGGGCACCCAGGTGGAAATCTAAGTCGCCGGCTGATCTGTACTCCAGGCGAGCCAGCCCGGCAGGCCGTTTGTTAACGGCGGCGCGGGGGCCGCTTGCCGTCTTGCGCCGCTGACTAATCGTTTCCTGCCAGCAGCCGCTGGCAGGCCGCCATCGCCTCCCGCGAATCGCCGGCCAGAATGGCATCCACGATAGCCTGGTGCGGGTCGGCCTTCACGTTTTCATCGCTGACGATGGCGCGAAAATAGTTCTGATAGATGGAACTGAACAGATTGGCAAAAGATGAAAGGAATGGATTGCCGCTGATTTCATAGATATGCCGGTGGAACTGGGCATCGACGTGTATCCAGCGTTCACGGTCAAAATGCGCATGCAGCAACTGCATCTCCTCCATCAGCATCACCAGCCTGTTTTTTTCCTCATCGGTGGCATTCACCGCCGCCAGCGCGCAGGCCTGCGGCTCAAGGCTGGTGCGCATGACCAGGAAGTGATCCATCACGCCGTCAAAATTCTCGCGGGTGACCCACCACCCTAGTAATTCCTGATCCAGAAAATTCCACTGGTGGCGCGGTAAGACGCGCGTGCCGATACGCGGCCGGGGCAAGAGCATGCCTTTTGCCGCCAATATTTTCACCGCCTCCCTGACCGCGGTACGGCTGACGCCAAACAGATCGCCCAGCTCAATTTCACCCGGCAAAATGTCGCCGGCGGCATATTCTCCCGCCAGGATGCGTTGTCCCAGCTTCTCGGCCAGAATATAGGAAAGGTTTCGTTGTGCGGCTTGTTGTTGCGGTGTCAAATGCATCGCGTCCCGTCCCATGTGTTTTAATTGACTCTATATTATGCCTGCGCACGGGCATATGGCGGGGTAAATGTCGTAAATGCAGTCCCGATCCCTGAATTTATCCAAGATTTGCTGAAAAATAAACCGATTGGCTTATTTTTACCAATTAACCCTTGTCAGGCTGGGGAAAGTCCCTATAATGCGCCTCCACTGACCGGGAACAAACGCTAACGCGATGCCGGGTCGGGAAGGGAAAAGCGCCCGGTACGGGCAAATAAAAGCTTGACTCTTCAGCGGGAAAACGTAATATACGCAACCCGCGCCAGGTGAGATTGATGCACGCTGGCCATGCTCTTTAACAATTTATCAGACAATCTGTGTGGGCACTCACAAGACCGTATCGAAACACAAAATACCAAGTCTTGAAGAGTGAACAAACAGTTAATTCATAAGATTAACAGTATGACAATCTTTGAGCATCAAGCTTTTAATTGAAGAGTTTGATCATGGCTCAGATTGAACGCTGGCGGCAGGCCTAACACATGCAAGTCGAGCGGCAGCGGAAAGTAGCTTGCTACTTTGCCGGCGAGCGGCGGACGGGTGAGTAATGTCTGGGGATCTGCCTGATGGTGGGGGATAACTACTGGAAACGGTAGCTAATACCGCATAACGTCGCAAGACCAAAGTGGGGGACCTTCGGGCCTCACGCCATCGGATGAACCCAGATGGGATTAGCTAGTAGGTGAGGTAATGGCTCACCTAGGCGACGATCCCTAGCTGGTCTGAGAGGATGACCAGCCACACTGGAACTGAGACACGGTCCAGACTCCTACGGGAGGCAGCAGTGGGGAATATTGCACAATGGGCGCAAGCCTGATGCAGCCATGCCGCGTGTGTGAAGAAGGCCTTCGGGTTGTAAAGCACTTTCAGCGGGGAGGAAGGCGATAAGGTTAATAACCTTGTTGATTGACGTTACCCGCAGAAGAAGCACCGGCTAACTCCGTGCCAGCAGCCGCGGTAATACGGAGGGTGCGAGCGTTAATCGGAATTACTGGGCGTAAAGCGTACGCAGGCGGTCTGTTAAGTCAGATGTGAAATCCCCGGGCTTAACCCGGGAACTGCATTTGAAACTGGCAGGCTAGAGTCTCGTAGAGGGGGGTAGAATTCCAGGTGTAGCGGTGAAATGCGTAGAGATCTGGAGGAATACCGGTGGCGAAGGCGGCCCCCTGGACGAAGACTGACGCTCAGGTACGAAAGCGTGGGGAGCAAACAGGATTAGATACCCTGGTAGTCCACGCTGTAAACGATGTCGATTTGAAGGTTGTGGCCTTGAGCCGTGGCTTTCGGAGCTAACGCGTTAAATCGACCGCCTGGGGAGTACGGCCGCAAGGTTAAAACTCAAATGAATTGACGGGGGCCCGCACAAGCGGTGGAGCATGTGGTTTAATTCGATGCAACGCGAAGAACCTTACCTACTCTTGACATCCAGAGAAGTTTGCAGAGATGCGAACGTGCCTTCGGGAGCTCTGAGACAGGTGCTGCATGGCTGTCGTCAGCTCGTGTTGTGAAATGTTGGGTTAAGTCCCGCAACGAGCGCAACCCTTATCCTTTGTTGCCAGCACGTAATGGTGGGAACTCAAAGGAGACTGCCGGTGACAAACCGGAGGAAGGTGGGGATGACGTCAAGTCATCATGGCCCTTACGAGTAGGGCTACACACGTGCTACAATGGCGCATACAAAGAGAAGCGAACTCGCGAGAGTAAGCGGACCTCACAAAGTGCGTCGTAGTCCGGATTGGAGTCTGCAACTCGACTCCATGAAGTCGGAATCGCTAGTAATCGTGGATCAGAATGCCACGGTGAATACGTTCCCGGGCCTTGTACACACCGCCCGTCACACCATGGGAGTGGGTTGCAAAAGAAGTAGGTAGCTTAACCTTCGGGAGGGCGCTTACCACTTTGTGATTCATGACTGGGGTGAAGTCGTAACAAGGTAACCGTAGGGGAACCTGCGGTTGGATCACCTCCTTACCGAAATAGATACTAATTGTGTAGTGTCCACACAGATTGTCTGATAACTGTAACGAGCAAGAAAAACCTTCTATAGGCTTGTAGCTCAGGTGGTTAGAGCGCACCCCTGATAAGGGTGAGGTCGGTGGTTCGAGTCCACTCAGGCCTACCAGTTCTACTTACCCTGGTCATTTTCACCGCTGCGTGACTCATGTGCTTGCGCACACTGCGTTACTCGCGCCGAAACTGTCTGCGGCTAAGCGAACTGGCTATCGTACCGAAATCCTCCCCGATGTGACATTGCTGAGTATCCTTAACCGGTGCCCGGTCATAAGCGCATGGAAAAGAATGCGGTGGATATAAAAAGGTTAAACGACTTGGGGCTATAGCTCAGCTGGGAGAGCACCTGCTTTGCACGCAGGGGGTCAGCGGTTCGATCCCGCTTAGCTCCACCATTTCCTGATGGGATGGGTGGTAAGATTGTCTGGTTTTTCTTATTTATTTCAGAGCACACTCTTATGAGTATGCTGCGAAATACATGCTCTTTAACAATCCGGAACAAGCTGAAAATTTGAAAAAAAACATGCTGAGCAAAATCAGTATGCGATTCTCTCAAAGCAAGCAAACCTAATGATTGCCGTGTCGATGGCAATCTCTGTAGCCCAGGCGAGGGTTTACTCTCACCAGGGTGAGACTGTGCGAACAGTGTCAGGGCAAGGCGCACGGCGCGCAGCCAGCGGAGTGGACTCAATGTCCATGAGCATGGCGAGCACCGCGCAACGATGCCATGGCAGTGTGCAGCCAGTCGCAACACAGACACTTTAGGGTTGTGAGGTTAAGTGAATAAGCGTACACGGTGGATGCCTAGGCAGTCAGAGGCGATGAAGGACGTGCTAATCCGCGAAATGCGCCGGTGAGCTGATATGAAGCGCTATCAGCCGGCGATGTCCGAATGGGGAAACCCAGTGCAATTCGTTGCACTATCATTACGTGAATCCATAGCGTATTGAGGCGAACCGGGGGAACTGAAACATCTCAGTACCCCGAGGAAAAGAAATCAACCGAGATTCCCCTAGTAGCGGCGAGCGAACGGGGAACAGCCCAGAGTCACCATCAGCATTTGCATCAGGAGAACGGTCTGGAAAGTCCGGCAACACAGGGTGATAGCCCCGTATCCGAAGGTGCAAGTGCTGTGAGCTCGATGAGTAGGGCGGGACACGTGATATCCTGTCTGAAGATGGGGGGACCATCCTCCAAGGCTAAATACTCCTGACTGACCGATAGTGAACCAGTACCGTGAGGGAAAGGCGAAAAGAACCCCGGCGAGGGGAGTGAAATAGAACCTGAAACCGTGTACGTACAAGCAGTGGGAGCCTTGATTTATCAGGGTGACTGCGTACCTTTTGTATAATGGGTCAGCGACTTATATTCTGTAGCAAGGTTAACCGAATAGGGGAGCCGTAGGGAAACCGAGTCTTAACTGGGCGTTAAGTTGCAGGGTATAGACCCGAAACCCGGTGATCTAGCCATGGGCAGGTTGAAGGTTGGGTAACACTAACTGGAGGACCGAACCGACTAATGTTGAAAAATTAGCGGATGACTTGTGGCTGGGGGTGAAAGGCCAATCAAACCGGGAGATAGCTGGTTCTCCCCGAAAGCTATTTAGGTAGCGCCTCGTGAATTCATCTTCGGGGGTAGAGCACTGTTTCGGCTAGGGGTCCACCCCGGATTACCAACCCGATGCAAACTGCGAATACCGAAGAATGTTACCACGGGAGACACACGGCGGGTGCTAACGTCCGTCGTGAAGAGGGAAACAACCCAGACCGCCAGCTAAGGTCCCAAAGTCATGGTTAAGTGGGAAACGATGTGGGAAGGCACAGACAGCCAGGATGTTGGCTTAGAAGCAGCCATCATTTAAAGAAAGCGTAATAGCTCACTGGTCGAGTCGGCCTGCGCGGAAGATGTAACGGGGCTAAACCATGCACCGAAGCTGCGGCAGCGGACATATCACTTAAGACAATTGTACGGAAAACGATTGACGGAGCGCAGCGACGTCAATGCGTTCATCACGTCGAGTTGGCTTAAGGATATGTCCGTTGGGTAGGGGAGCGTTCTGTAAGCCTGCGAAGGTGGCCTGTGAGGGTTGCTGGAGGTATCAGAAGTGCGAATGCTGACATAAGTAACGATAAAGCGGGTGAAAAGCCCGCTCGCCGGAAGACCAAGGGTTCCTGTCCAACGTTAATCGGGGCAGGGTGAGTCGACCCCTAAGGCGAGGCCGAAAGGCGTAGTCGATGGGAAACAGGTTAATATTCCTGTACTGGGTGTGACTGCGAAGGGGGGACGGAGAAAGCTAGGTTCGCCGGGCGACGGTTGTCCCGGTTTAAGCGTGAAGGTGGAAAGAGCAGGTAAATCCGCTTTTTCATTCAACACTGAGGCGTGATAACGAGCCACTACGGTGGTGAAGGAATTGATGCTACGCTTCCAGGAAAAGCCTCTAAGCTCCAGGTCACATCGAATCGTACCCCAAACCGACACAGGTGGTCAGGTAGAGAATACCAAGGCGCTTGAGAGAACTCGGGTGAAGGAACTAGGCAAAATGGTGCCGTAACTTCGGGAGAAGGCACGCTGGCATTAGGTGGAGGGACTTGCTCCCCGAGCTGAAGCCAGTCGCAGATACCAGCTGGCTGCAACTGTTTATTAAAAACACAGCACTGTGCAAACACGAAAGTGGACGTATACGGTGTGACGCCTGCCCGGTGCCGGAAGGTTAATTGATGGGGTTATCCGTAAGGAGAAGCTCTTGATCGAAGCCCCGGTAAACGGCGGCCGTAACTATAACGGTCCTAAGGTAGCGAAATTCCTTGTCGGGTAAGTTCCGACCTGCACGAATGGCGTAATGATGGCCAGGCTGTCTCCACCCGAGACTCAGTGAAATTGAACTCGCTGTGAAGATGCAGTGTACCCGCGGCAAGACGGAAAGACCCCGTGAACCTTTACTATAGCTTGACACTGAACATTGAGCCTTGATGTGTAGGATAGGTGGGAGGCTTTGAAGTGTGGACGCCAGTCTGCATGGAGCCAACCTTGAAATACCACCCTTTAATGTTTGATGTTCTAACTCCGGCCCGTAATCCGGGTCGAGGACAGTGTCTGGTGGGTAGTTTGACTGGGGCGGTCTCCTCCTAAAGAGTAACGGAGGAGCACGAAGGTTAGCTAATCACGGTCGGACATCGTGAGGTTAGTGCAAAGGCATAAGCTAGCTTGACTGCGAGAGTGACGGCTCGAGCAGGTGCGAAAGCAGGTCTTAGTGATCCGGTGGTTCTGAATGGAAGGGCCATCGCTCAACGGATAAAAGGTACTCCGGGGATAACAGGCTGATACCGCCCAAGAGTTCATATCGACGGCGGTGTTTGGCACCTCGATGTCGGCTCATCACATCCTGGGGCTGAAGTAGGTCCCAAGGGTATGGCTGTTCGCCATTTAAAGTGGTACGCGAGCTGGGTTTAGAACGTCGTGAGACAGTTCGGTCCCTATCTGCCGTGGGCGTTGGAAGATTGAGAGGGGCTGCTCCTAGTACGAGAGGACCGGAGTGGACGCACCACTGGTGTTCGGGTTGTCATGCCAATGGCATTGCCCGGTAGCTACGTGCGGAAGAGATAACCGCTGAAAGCATCTAAGCGGGAAACTTGCCTCGAGATGAGTCTTCCCTGTGGCTTTAAGCCACCTGAAGGGACGTTAAAGACGATGACGTTGATAGGTCGGGTGTGTAAGCGCAGCGATGCGTTGAGCTAACCGATACTAATGACCCGTGAGGCTTAACCTTACAACACCTAAAGTGTTTGACGCGAAGAGAGCGTTGCCCCGAGGGGTGGCGAGAGAATTTTCAGCGAAGTTCCGGATAAAGGCCGATGGTCATCAGTAACAGGATGACGGTTGGTAAACGAATTTGCCTGGCGGCACTAGCGCGGTGGTCCCACCTGACCCCATGCCGAACTCAGCAGTGAAACGCCGTAGCGCCGATGGTAGTGTGGGGTCTCCCCATGCGAGAGTAGGGAACTGCCAGGCATCCAATTGACGAAGCCCTCTGTGAGAACAGAGGGCTTTTTCATGTCCGTAACCCTGGCGGTTCGCTACTCGAGTAAGAGAGTAGGACCACCGGCAACGCCGGTGGAACGGAGCCGCAGGCGACGGCCCGCAGGGTGCCTGACGCAGTCAGGCATCCACTGCCAGGCATCCCATTGACGAAGCCCTCAAAGAAAACAGAGGGCTTTTTCATGTGCGTAACCCTGGCAGTTCGCTACTCGAGTCAGAGAGCAGGACAACAGGCGGAGCCTGTTGAACGCCGCTTGCGGCGGCCCGCAGGGTGGCCGCCGCAGGCGGACATCAACTGCCAGGCATCCCATTGACGAAGCCCTCAAAGAAAACAGAGGGCTTTTTCATGTCCGTAACCCTGGCGGTTCGCTACTCGAGTAAGAGAGTAGGACCCCCGGCAACGCCGGTGGAACGGAGCCGCAGGCGACGGCCCGCAGGGTGCCTGGCGCAGTCAGGCATCAACTGTCAGGCATCCCATTGACGAAGCCCTCTGTGCAAACAGAGGGCTTTTTCATAGCGATAAAACAGGCAAGCCAGCAGGGCAAAAGGGTACCCATTGGTAATAAAATAGCATCTGGCTGGCCTGACGTATTTTATACTATTATCGGTTGAACAAATATTGGTTTATTAGCGTCCACCTGCGTCGCGGAAATAACCTCAGTACTAACTTCATCACCATTATGTTTATCATCAATATCTTCATTTTTATCACCAATTACATGTCCTCGACGGCGAGCAAGTGTTTCAATAAGACTTTCATCAAGTTTTTTTGCGGAGTGAGAAGGATCTTTTGACTCATTTGATGGAATATCCTTTTTAAGCACCTGGGGCACTGAGGCTTTAATTTTAGAAAGTAAATCATGCTCAGACGGTTGCCGCCCCAATTGGTCATGATGTTCATTCGAGAAATTACTGGGCTGCCCCGATACTTTTCTTAACCCCTCCCGCGCTTTCTGAATAACATCCAATGTTATCTCCGGCCGGTGCGGTGGCTGTTGCCCAGAGCTTTTTTTGAGAATTCGCCTTTCCTTGGATTCACTATTGAAAGGCGGCGGTGGTGGCGGCGGCGGCGGTGGCGGCGAACCATTGGTACCGCTAGTGTCAGTGGCGATTCCATTATCTTCTGTCTGTGAAGACACTGACTTAGAATTATTTTTTCCTCTGTCGCTCATATCACTATTAATATCGCTAGCGTCAGTGGGGATGCCATCATCATCTGTCTGTGAAGACACTGACTTAGAATTATTTTTTCCTCTGTCGCTCATATCACTATTAATATCGCTAGTGTCAGTGGGGATGCCATCATCATCTGTCTGTGAAGACACTGACTTAGAATTCTTTTTTCCTCTGTCGCTCATATCACTATTAATATCGCTAGTGTCATCGGGGATGCCATCATCATCTGTCTGTGAAGACACTGACTTCACATCCTTTTTTTCATTTCCGCCCGGATTAACTATAGGCTGGATAATCTCAGGTTGATTTATATTATCCTGCGTTGATATAACCATCTTGCTCTCATCTGCGGTATTTTGTTCGTTAAGCTGACGCCACGGGTAGGGCTCGGTGTTTATGGTCATCTCACTGCGATTTGACGCATTTCCCCGCTTATCATACGCAACGGCTGAGACGACATACTGGTTGGTACCATGGCTGCTGAAGTCCGGAAATTGTACCTGGTAAGCATTATTGTTGAGGGTAACGACTTGACCCCCTGCAGGCTTCAGCGCGCTGTCGTCCCATTCAATACGGCTAATATCATGTTTAGCCGAGACCCTAAAATTAATGTGTTTTCGTTCGCCTTCAACCCCGCTCAGCTCCGTGGGTAGCTGGAAATGAATTTGTTCCCTGCGCTGATACTCAAGCACAATATTATTATTACGCGCCACAACATCCAATCGGCTGCCGGCCAGGCTGCGCCGCAGCGGCGTATAATGCGGATCCAGCTGTTTTGCTAAAGGTACATTAAAATGATAATTTAATGAAAGATTGGCTTTACCCTCTGTTTTGCCATTATTCCAACGCGCATGATCCGCGCCAAATGTAATCAGCGGTACCGGAGAATAGGTCAAGCCCGCGGTAAGCGCCGAGGGGTTTCGATACCGTTCATTGCGGCTGAGGGTTACGACCTCAGCGCCGAAATAGCGCTCATATTTTACTTTGGCGCCCACCTGGGGGTATGCCGGTAAAAACGTCTCCGCTACAAGATCAAAACCATTCGCGGCGCGTTCCTTGGTACCTGTGAGTAATGAAGACGTTTTCCAATCCGACAGGCGATAATAGCCGTTAGCCGCAAGCTTAATATTATCTCCCCAGACTTCAAATCCGATACCTGCCCGTTGATGATGATTGCCTGAGATTTGCGCGTCGTAAAAGGCGTTATATCCCAGCATCCAGCTCTCGAAAAAATGACGCTGCCCCACACCAATATTGATGATACTTTTGGCATTATGCCGTCTTATACCGAGCTGGCTGAAGAGCATCCGCTCGTCCCTGTTTGTCAAGGGCACCAGGAAATCAAATGAGGCGCCAGTCAATAAATTGTGTTTTATTGGCAAATTGACTGCCGAGGTGCCAGACGGCGTTCCGTGTTTAACGCGCGGGGCTGTCGTGTTGTCCTTGGAGGAAAGGGCATTTTCATTGAGCGAAGGGATTGATAGTAAAGATTCATGTAATGTATGGTCGTTAAAATTGGGTTGGGGTAATTTTTCCCTGATGGTAATATCTTCGCCTTTATGGGTGCTGGTTTTTTTAAGTTCCTTTTTTTTGTCAGTTGAAAAACAGCCGGCCAACAAGGCCGCTATACTAATAACGGTAACGTGCCATTTTGTATAAATCATATATAATGCCGTAAAGTAAATATTTCAAGCAGTTGCCAATACTGCCACATGATTATATTTATATGCAGGAAGTTATAAATTAAAAGAGAATGAATAATCAGTTTTCTCTGGCAGGCTTCACTGCATGTTTAATGATTATTTAATCTATGATTAAAACACAGGTTCGCTCCTTTCAGGGCCGCTTAGCAGCAAAACAGGCACGATCAAGGAAATGCCCCCATCGGCATGCCGGGACCAGTATAATAAATAAAAATAAACTCATCCCTCGATGGCCTGTTATAAAGCCATCTTGGGATTTTTTAAAATACGATTTATCTGAATGAAACGATGATAATTCTCGTCTTGACCTGATGATTGTAATTTAATCTATATAAACAGTTGATAACTTATTTGAAGAAATATCTTTTTTAGGCAAGTGATGAAAATCCAATCCACTCTTAAAACTTATTTAAAAGGGATTTCAATGCCCCATCCGTCTGCGTCCGGGATCGCCGTTCGCGCGCCGTTCGCGCCGGCGTTGCCCAATCAACCTACGCCGGACTGCTGCTGTACACGCAGCCAGTTGGCGATAAAAATCGCGATAGCATCGGGTTGGTTGATATCCAGCAGCGGCAGGTTGACGTCAATCTGCACGTCGCAGGCCACGGCAATGACATGGCCGTCAATCAATGGCCGCCACTCTTTGCCGGTATCCTGGCGAAACAGGGCGATTTTAGGCACCGGCTCGTCTTTGAACCCTTCGACCAGGATCACATCGATAAGCCCGCTGTCCATTTGACCGGCCAGCCAGAGTAATGTCGGCATCGCCAGGTCCGGCGTTTCGGTCATCAACGCCCAGCGCGCCTCGCTTGCCACCATGGTTTGCCTCGCGCCTGCCTTACGCAGTTCATAGCTGTCTTTCCCGGGTGTATCGACATCCACGTTATGATGGGTGTGCTTGATGATGCCCACGCGTATGCCGGCCTGGTTAAGCCGGGGAATGAGCTGGGTCAGCAAGGTGGTCTTTCCAGTGCCGCTGAAGGCGGTAAACGCCAACAAAGGGGGAACGGCATGCGACATAAAATAGTCCTTAGGTTTTTACCCAGTTCTGCACGTCAAGGGGGGTATTGAGATTATGGAAATTCGGGTTTTTCACCGGGAATATCACTCTTTCGGCGGCGATGCGGTTAAAAAACAACATTACCTTGCGTTCTCCCTGCGCCAGGAAGGCCTCCAGCTGAGAAATCAATACCCGGTGGAGCAGCGCAAAAGCCGGATGTTCCCGCCCTCCTGCGCTGGCAAAGGCGGCAAGAGCTTCCCGCTTACCATCCCATAACCGTTGCACTAAATCCCCCGGGAAAACCGGCACATCGCAAGGGGCGAACACCACCCATTGGGTCGGCGCTGCTTGTAACCCCGCCAGCATGCCGGCAAGCGGTCCGGGATAACCGGGCATGCTATCGCTCACAACCCGCAACCCGCTTTGCCGGTAGAGAGCGATATTGCGGTTGGCGTTAAGCAGCACGGTACCGACCTGGGGCGCCAGGCCGTCCAGGACATAGCGATAAAGGGGGATTTGATTGACCATAACCAACCCTTTGTCTTTGCCGGCCATACGTGTTGCTTGGCCGCCGGCCAGGATTACGCCTGTGATGTCCGCTTTTATAATAACTCTCCTCCAAAGCCTAATCATTGATAGGCAGGCTCACATATTAAGATACAATGTTTCACATGTTACAGAACAATCATGTTTATCCTGCCTGGTGGATCTTGATACATTAACACTGGGACCTATAGAGAGGGATTGCGTTATGAAATATCACCGCCTTAATGAGCTTATCGAACTGCTGCATCCGGCATGGCAAAAAGAGCCGGATTTGAATTTGCTGCAATTCCTGCATAAATTGGCGCAAGAGGCCGGTTATGACGGTGATTTAACCGCTTTGTCGGATGATACGTTAATTTATCACTTAAAAATGCGCGGTGCCGACAAAACGCAAGCTATCCCGGGTCTGCAAAAGGATTATGAAGAGGATTTCAAAACCGCGATTCTGCGGGCGCGCGGCATCATTAAAGACTAGGCAAGGGCGACGAAATGAGCGTTTTATGAATATAACCGCATTTAATTTCAAGACGTTGATGCCGGAGCTTATAATGGATGCCCTGGAAAACGTCGGTTTACGCATAGATTCTGGGCTTACCGCCCTCAATAGCTACGAAAACCGCGTTTACCAATTCCTGGATGAAGACAGAAAACGCTACGTGGTGAAATTTTATCGACCTGAGCGCTGGTCGGTTGAGCAGATCCTTGAGGAACATGAGCTTTCATTGGGATTGAACGAGGCGGAAATCCCGGTGGTGCCGCCGATGCTTATCAATGGATCCACGCTTTTGCAGCATGAAGGCTTTCATTTTGCCGTATTTCCAAGCGTCGGCGGCAGGCAATTTGAACAGGATAATGACGAACAGCTTGAATGGGTGGGGCGTTTTATCGGACGTATCCATCGCAATAACGGCGATAAATGCTTCACTACCCGTCCGACTATCGGCCTGGATGAGTATCTGTATGAGCCAAGGCGTGAATTTGAACGCAGCACGCTTATCGCGGGCAAACAAAAAACCGCTTTTTTACAATCCGTTGACACCCTAATAGCCGAAGTTAAGTTATGTTGGACGACGCAATGGCGTCCGCTGCGTCTGCATGGCGATCTGCATGCGGGTAATATTATGTGGCGGGACGGTCCGATGTTTGTTGACCTGGATGATGCCAGAAACGGACCCGCGGTTCAGGATCTTTGGATGCTGCTTAATGGCGATCGTATCGAACAGCAATATCAGCTGTCGCTTTTGCTTGAGGCTTATAGTGAATTCATGGATTTTAATCCGCGCGAATTGGCGTTGATAGAACCATTACGCGCGATGCGGATGATCTATTACCTGGCCTGGATTAGTCGGCGGTGGGGCGATCCCGCATTTCCCTATAGTTTCCCCTGGATGGTGGAAGCTGAGTTCTGGTCACAGCAAACACTCATCTTTACAGAGCAGGTGAAGCTATTGCATGAACCACCTTTACAGCTTATGCCTACGTATTAAACATTTGGAGAATAACTTAATGAAGAAGATTTGGTTGGCGCTTATGGGGCTCGCGTTGGCGTTTAGCGTTTCGGCCGCGCAATTTACCGAAGGGCAGCAATATATCCAACTTGATAAGCCAGCGACCGGTGAGCCGCAGGTATTGGAATTTTTCTCGTTTTATTGCCCGCACTGCTATGAATTTGAACAAAACTTCCATGTTTCCAGTACCGTAAAACAGGCTTTGCCCGCAGGAACCAAAATGATCAAATATCATGTGGATTTCCTGGGCGGCGATATGGGCAAGCAGGTTACCCAGGCCTGGGCCGTTGCCATGGCATTGGGCGTGGAGGACAAAGTCAGTCCGCTGTTGTTTGACGGTATTCAAAAAACTCAGACGGTGCAAACACCCGCCGATCTGCGTAATGTCTTTATCCAGGCCGGTGTGAGCGGCGAGGAATATGACGGCGCCTGGAATAGCTTTGTGGTCAAATCCCTGGTAGTCCAGCAGGAAAAAGCCGCGTCCGATTTGCAATTACGCGGTGTTCCAGCCATGTTCGTGAATGGCAAATATATGGTTAAGAACGATGGTCTGGATATGTCGTCAAAGGATGTCTACGTCAAACAATTTGCCGACGTGGTAAAATTCCTGCTAACGCAGAATTAAATACTTTAATGTATTACTTCAAAACGCCGGCCATGTCCGGCGTTTTTTATGCAATTGATTAACCTGCCTCACTAAGTTATTTCCCGCGTTGCGCCTGTCGGTCTGGAGGATTTGTGTATATCCTTTTTTAGCCAAAAGCGCTTATCATTTTATGCAGGACTTTAAGCGGCGGGTTATATCCACAAACGCGGAATGCTACTGATAAATATGGGATTAGTGAAAAAATAACCATAACGCGCTGATAAAGAAAGGTTTTTTTGTAAATCTCAACGTTATTAAAGATATAAACATATTAGCGGTTTTTTTTACTCACAAAGTTATCCACAGCACGATCGCGCGGATCAAGTCCAATCGCCAGTTTTTTTATCGTCCTTTTGCTACGCAAACATTCGTCTCAGGCGGCCAGCTGTGGCATGCTACCCCCTATGATGGCTGACTAAAAAGATCGAATTACGCTATGGCTCATATTGCAGACAATCCGTTAATCCTGGTTGATGGTTCCTCCTATCTCTATCGTGCCTACCACGCCTTTCCGCCGTTAACCAATAGCGCGGGAGAACCGACCGGCGCCATGTACGGCGTGTTGAATATGCTGAAAAGCCTGCTCACGCAGTATAAGCCCAGTCATGTGGCGGTGGTGTTCGACGCCAAGGGTAAAACTTTTCGCGACGAATTGTTCGAACACTACAAAGCTCACCGCCCCTCGATGCCGGATGATTTGCGCAGCCAAATCGAGCCGCTGCACAGCATGGTCAAGGCGATGGGATTACCCTTGCTGGCGGTATCCGGCGTCGAGGCGGACGATGTGATTGGCACGCTGGCGCTCGAGGCGGCGCGTACCGGCCGCGAAGTTCTGATCAGCACCGGCGATAAAGATATGGCGCAGCTGGTATCGCCGACGATTACGCTTATCAATACCATGTCCAACACCATTCTCGGGCCGGAGGAAGTGCGGGAAAAATTCGGTGTTCCACCGGAACTGATCATTGATTACCTGGCGTTAATGGGCGACAGTTCGGATAACATTCCGGGTGTGCCGGGCGTAGGCGAGAAAACCGCCCAGGCGCTGCTGCAGGGACTGGGTAGCCTGGATAATATTTACAGCGACCTGGCAAGCGTGGGCGGGTTGCCATTTCGCGGCGCCAAGACGTTGGCGCCAAAGCTGGAACAAAATAAAGAGCTGGCGTATTTATCTTATCAATTGGCGACGATTAAGACCGATGTGCCGCTTGATTTGCCTTTCGATAAGCTCATCGTGACCGAACCCGACGCGGCGGCATTGCTGCTGCTGTTCAAGAAATACGAATTCAAACGCTGGCTGGCGGATTTGGAAGCGGGCAAATGGCTGCAAGGCCGCATCAGCTCGGCCCCCGTCGCGCGCACTCCGTTTAATGCCCCGCCGGCCCCGGCCGATGAGGATGTTGAGGAGGCGGTGCAGCTTTCCCAGGAGGGTTACCAGGTCATCTACGCGCTGGCGGACCTCAACAGCTGGATAGAGCGGATAAAACAGGCGGGGCAGTTCACCTTCGATACCGAAACCGACAGTCTGGATACCCTGAGCGCCAACCTGATCGGGCTTTCTTTCGCCATTGTCCCCGGCGACGCCGCTTATTTGCCGGTGGGCCACGATTATCTCGACGCGCCGGACCAGCTAAATCGCGACGACGTGCTCAGGCTGCTGAAACCGGTGCTTGAAGACCCGGCCATTCGCAAAATCGGCCAGAACCTGAAATTCGATCGCGGCGTGTTGCAACGTTATGATATCGAACTGGCCGGCATCGCCTTTGACACCATGCTTGAATCCTATGTGCTTAACAGCGTGTCGGGCCGTCATGATATGGATAGCATGGCCGATCGTTTCCTGAAACACACCACGGTGACCTTTGAAGACATTGCCGGCAAAGGCAAAAACCAGCTGACCTTCAATCAAATCGCTCTGGAGCAGGCGGGCCCCTATGCCGCTGAGGATGTGGACGTGACGCTGCGGCTGCATGAAAAACTCTGGCCGCAGATTGAGCGCGAGGACGGCCTGAAAAAGGTCTTCGAGGAAATCGAAATGCCGCTGGTGCCGGTGCTGTCGCGCATTGAGCGTACCGGGGTATTGATCGACGAGAAGATCCTGGCTGCACATTCGGTTGAGTTGACGAAACGGTTGGGCGAGCTGGAAACCGAGGCGCATGAACTGGCGGGGGAAGCCTTTAATCTCTCCTCCACCAAGCAGTTGCAGGCGATTTTATATGATAAGCAGAAACTGCCGATCTTGAAAAAAACGCCGGGCGGCGCGCCGTCGACCAACGAGGAGGTGCTGGCGGAGCTGGCGCTGGATTACCCGCTGCCGAAGCTTCTCCTCGAATATCGCGGCCTGGCCAAGCTGAAATCGACCTATACCGATAAATTGCCGCTGATGATTAACCCGCACTCAAAACGCGTGCATACGTCTTATCAGCAGGCGGTTACCGCCACCGGCCGGCTGTCCTCAACCGATCCGAACCTGCAAAATATCCCGGTGCGCAATGAGGAAGGACGGCGGATCAGGCAGGCATTTATCGCGCCGAAAGATGCCGTTATCGTGGCGGCGGACTATTCGCAAATCGAACTGCGCATCATGGCGCATCTCTCGCGCGACCAGGGCCTGCTCAAGGCCTTCGCCGAGGGCAAGGATATACATCGGGCCACCGCCGCCGAAGTCTTCGGCCTGGCGCTTGAGAAGGTGTCTAATGAGCAGCGCCGCAGCGCCAAGGCGATTAACTTCGGCCTGATTTACGGCATGAGCGCGTTTGGTCTGGCGCGCCAGCTTTCGGTTGGCCGCGCGGAGGCGCAGCGTTATATGAACCTTTACTTCGAGCGGTATCCGGGCGTGCTGGAATATATGGAGCGTACCCGCAGGCAGGCAGAGGAACAGGGCTATGTTTCCACCCTCGACGGCCGCCGGCTGTATCTGCCCGATATCCATTCCCGTAACGGGACGCGCAAAAAAGCCGCCGAGCGCGCGGCGATAAACGCCCCCATGCAGGGCACCGCCGCCGATATCATCAAACGCGCGATGATCGCCATTGACGCCTGGCTGCAAAAAGACCGGCCGGAGGTGCGCATGATTATGCAGGTCCACGATGAACTGGTGTTCGAGGTGCGGCGTGACGCCGTGGAGTCGGCCACGCCGCGCATCAAATCCCTGATGGAAGGCTGTTTCGCCCTGGATGTGCCGTTGCGGGTCGATGTGGGTATGGGGGAAAATTGGGATCAAGCGCACTAAGTGGCGATACACTAAGCATTTTTCGTAATTAAGCTACATAAAAAGGTGATTTGGGCTGGGATTATGGCGCTGGGAACACCAAAAAAGTGAAATTAAACTACAAAAAATTCTTTTGCACAGCGATAATTTGATGTAAAGTTACAGATGTAGGGTACAGAGGTAAGATGTTCTATCTTTCAGACCTTTTACTTCACGTAATCGGATTTGGCTAAATATTAGCCGCCCCAGTCATTATTGGCTGGGGCGTTTTTTATTGTGCGCCATACCGGCGCCGCGGGTTATTCCGTATACGGCGGTTCTTCATCCGTCGCCGGCGGGGTTTCACTGAACCAGGTGTCCAGCTTAAGGCGCAGCTTGTCGACGCCGGTTTTTTTCAGCGACGAAAACGCTTCCACCTGTATATCTCCCTCAAAAGCCGCCGCGGCTTCCCGCACCAGGTTCAACTGGGCTTTGCACGCGCCGGAAGCCAGTTTATCGGATTTGGTCAGCAGCACCAGGACCGGGATATCCACCCCAACGGCCCACTGCACCATTTGCTGATCCAGGTCTTTCATCGGATGGCGGATATCCATCAGTACCACCAACCCTTTTAAACTATGGCGCTTTTGCAGGTATTCGCCCAGGGCGCGCTGCCACTTACGTTTCATTTCTTCAGGCACTTCGGCGTAGCCATAGCCCGGCAGATCCACCAGGCGTATTTCCGGCTCGACCTCGAACAGATTGATGAGCTGTGTGCGTCCGGGCGTTTTACTGGTCCTGGCCAGGCTTTTTTGATTGGTCAGGGTATTCAGGGCGCTGGACTTGCCGGCGTTGGAGCGCCCGGCAAACGCGACTTCGATGCCGGTATCCGCGGGCAAATGGCGGATATCGGGAGCGCTCATGACAAAATGCGTCATATGGTAGTTGTATGAGGTGATCAAATTTTCCTCTCCCTCGGGATGACTTATTGCCGCCAATTATACGGGGTAAACGCTAAAAAGCGGTTTTTATCTTTATCCGCAACCGCGCCGCCGCCATTGTTATGGCCCGATGTGAACAACCAGGCCGGTTCACGTGAGTAATCGGCATTTTGTCTTTGTAAGAGATCGGCTCGCTACTCACTAAGCATTCTCGTTTAAATTAGAATTAATTAATTATAAATCATAACGTTAAATAATCATCGCGTTAACAAGAGCCCGTTGGCGCGCGCGGAGCGTATTGCGGGTAAAGCTCATTAGGCTACATTAGCAGACAAGGCATGGAGCGCCTGAAAGTGGCACTTTGCAGCGCGCAAAGCGCCATACTTGGCCCAGTGCTCCGCTTTAGCCCGGCACAAAGCCCTTTTCCTACCTTTCCCAGGGATGAATTCTGCTCAGGATGAGCGCGTAAGGGAATACACCCTAACCAATCCGCTTCGTATAGCGTAGAATAAAACATCATCGCAGCGACGACCCGATACACAGGATGTGGACCGTCAGGTTCATTGCCGTGGGGACTGTTTTTCTCGCGAAGCACCTTTACTTTATGGTGGCAGATTAACTGCCACCTTTTTTATTGGCAGGGTTTCTGATAGATTTCGCCGCAATTCCATACTTAATGACACTTACGACAGAGCAGACAACATGAATCCATCAGCAAAAGGCGGGCGCGGTAAACCCGTCGTCGCCAAGAACAAGCGCAAAAGCCGCGAAGAGTTGAATACCGAAGGGCGCGCCCGCCAGCGTCAGAAAAAACGGCGCGGCCTGGCTTCCGGCTCGCGGGCGCAGGAAGGTAATAAAAGCGGGAGCCGTAATACCCAGGCGCAAGCCCCCGATCACCGCATCGGCAGCAAAAAACCCGTGCCGCTTCTCGCCGACGGCCCCACGGTAAAAAAACCGGTGGCGCCGGACATCGTTATTCCCGTCACCACCGCTATCCTGCCGGAAGTGGAGCTGGAGAATCTGGAAAACGACGAACGCCTGGATGAATTATTGCAACGTTTGGAGCAAGGCAAAGAATTGTCGGCGCCCGAACAGGCCTATGTGGATAAGACGCTGGATCGCATCGATGAGCTGATGACCCAACTGGGCATTGAGATCGAAGATGATGAAGACGACGACGCCAAAAATGAAGATATGCTGCAATTGCTCAAGCGCGGCCAGAAAGATTCCTTTTAATCTTTGAACCCGCTGCTGCTGCTGATCGCGACGCCGTTGACATGTTATTTAGTGTGGTTATTGAGTAAACTATGGCGGCTCTCGCGACGTAAAGAACGGTTACGTTTGGCCCGGGTCGCCAGGCGAAAACCGGCCGCGCCCGTAAAACGGCGGGGACGGCGTAAATTTGGTAAGGAGTAAGCAGCCATGTCAGTGCCAGCGATAGAATGGGATTCGGCCCTCATTCAAAAATATAACCAATCCGGGCCGCGCTACACGTCCTACCCCACTGCCCTGGAGTTTAGCGAAGGGTATGGCGAACCGGCTTTCCTCCAGGCGGTGGCGCGCTATCCCACCCGGCCGCTGTCGCTGTATCTGCATCTGCCTTTTTGCCATAAGATCTGTTACTTCTGCGGCTGTAATAAAATCGTGACCCGCCAGCCGGAAAAAGTCGATCGTTACCTGGATGTGCTCGAGCAGGAAATCCGGCGCCGGGCGCCGTTGTTCCAGGACCGGCTGGTTACCCAGATGCACTGGGGCGGCGGCACGCCTACCTTTTTGTCGCCGGCGCAAATATCGCGCCTGGTGGCGGTGGTGCGCGCGCAATTCCGCTTTGCCCCCGGCGCGGAAATGTCCATTGAAATCGACCCGCGCGATATCGCGCTGGACATGATGGATCATCTGCATGGCGAAGGGTTTAACCGCATCAGCATGGGTGTGCAGGATTTTAACCCTGAGGTCCAGCGGCTGGTTAACCGTGAGCAGGACGAGCAGCTGATTTTCGACCTGATCGGCCGCGCCAAGGCGCTGGGTTTCCTTTCCACCAATATCGACCTGATTTACGGGTTGCCGCGCCAAACGCTGGCAAGCTTCCGGCACACCCTGGAACGGGTGATAGCGCTTAACCCCCAGCGCCTGAGCGTATTCAATTATGCGCATATGCCGGCGCTGTTTGCCGCCCAGCGAAAAATCAACACCGCTGATTTACCCGATGCCGCGCAGAAAATGGACATTTTACAGTATTCCATTGCTGCGCTATGCGACGCGGGCTACCAGTTTATCGGCATGGATCACTTTGCGCGCCCCGACGACGAATTAGCCCTGGCGCAGCGCGCCGGCAAGCTGCATCGCAATTTCCAGGGCTATACCACCCAGGGCGACTGTGATTTGTTGGGGCTGGGTATCTCGGCGATAAGTATGATCGGGGATAGTTATGCGCAGAACCAGAAAGAGATGAAAAGCTACGTGGCAAGCGTTGCGCGCCAGGGCAACGGCTTATGGCGCGGCGTGGCGCTGTCGGAAGACGACTGTCTGCGGCGTGATGTGATCAAGGCGTTGATTTGTCAGTTTTATATCGATTTTAATGTGCTGGAAAGCCGCTATGGCATCGTTTTTAACGAGTATTTCGCCGATGACATCGCCCTGCTGCGGCCCCTGGAGCGCGACGGGCTGGTGGCTGTGGCCGACCGGGCGATTACGGTCACGGCCAAAGGTCGCCTGCTGATCCGCAACATTTGCATGTGCTTTGACGCTTACCTGCGCACTAAATCGCGCCAGCACCAGTTCTCGCGGGTGATTTGATCAGCTGAAAAAGTTAAGCAGCGCGGCGCAAAGGATGGCGGCCAGCGCGGTTTGCGGTGCATGGCCCACCGCGGCGGTCATATCCGCGCCCTGGGACAGCAAATTGATTAATGAATCTAACATGGTCTTCCTCCCGGTCAGCGACAAGATCATACTGTCTGCAATCGGGATGTAAAGGGCAAAATAACGCCGTTTTGCACGTTATTTTGCTTTTTTCTACGCCGCTATTCCGCCAGGTTATAAAACCTGGACTTTTATTCCATGCCCAGCTCTTTTAGCTTACGCGTCAGGGTATTGCGGCCCCAGCCGAGCAGCCTGGCCGCTTCCTGTTTATGACCTTGGGTGTGGCGCAGGGCGGTGGTCAGCAGGGTTCTTTCCATCTCCGGCTGGGCTTCGGAAAGCAGGTTCTGGTGACCGGAACGCAGGGCGCGGTCCGCCCATTGCGCCAGCAGGGTGGCCCAACTGTCCGGCAATGATTGAACCGTGGCGTCCGGTGCCGTGCTTTCAAATAATTCCGGCGGCAGATCCTGGATCAACACTTCCTGGCCGGCGGCCATGACGGTTAGCCAGCGGCAGGTATTTTCCAACTGACGGACATTGCCTTGCCATGGCAGGCGGGTCAGCGCGGTTTCGGTTTCCGGATGCAGGTTTTTCGGTTCAACGCCCAGCTCCTTGGCCGCCACCTGCAGGAAATAGCGCGCCAGGCGGGGAATATCCTCCCGCCGTTCCCGCAGCGGCGGTAAATGCACCCGGATAACGTTCAGGCGATGGAACAAATCCTCGCGGAATTTGCCCTCTTGCACCCGTACCTCCAGATTCTGATGGGTGGCGGCGATAATCCTGACGTCGACTTTGACCGGCGCATAACCGCCGACCCGGTAAAACTGGCCGTCCGCCAATACGCGCAGCAGGCGGGTCTGGACATCCAGCGGCATATCGCCGATTTCGTCCAGGAATAGGGTACCGCCGTCCGCTTGCTCAAAGCGTCCCTGACGTACCTGATTGGCGCCGGTAAAGGCGCCTTTCTCATGGCCGAACAGTTCCGATTCAATCAAATCCTTCGGAATCGCCGCCATATTCAGCGCGATAAACGACGCCTTGGCGCGCGGGCTATGGCGGTGCAGGGCATGGGCAACCAGTTCCTTACCGGTACCGGATTCACCGTTAATCAAGACGCTGATGGAGGAGCGGGACAGGCGTCCGATAATGCGGAAGACGTCCTGCATGGCCGGCGCTTCACCAATGATATCGGTAGTCGGGCCATTAGGCGGCTGCGCGCGCGCCGGCTGCTGCTGTTCCAGATAGTGGCTGACCGCGCGCTCAACCAGCGCCACCGCCTCATCGATATCGAACGGCTTGGGCAGGTAATCAAACGCGCCCTGCTGGTAAGCACTGACCGCGGCGTCCAAATCGGAGTGTGCGGTCATGATGATGACCGGCAGCATCGGATGGCGCTGTTTAATCTGTTTGAGTAATGCCAGGCCGTCCATGCCTGGCATGCGGATATCTGATAACAATACGTCCGGAGTTTGGGTGGAGAGCGCTTCCAGCACTTCATTGCCGCCTTCAAAAGTGGCGCAAGTCAGTCCGGCTCCAGTGAGGGCGCGTTCAAGCACCCAGCGGATGGAGCTATCGTCGTCGACGATCCAGACTATCCCTCGTTGCATAGTGACCTCACTGGCGAATAGGCAGGAACACCGAAAATTCGGTATGCCCCGGCCAACTGTTGAATTCAATTTTACCCGAATTTTGATCGATAAGACTGCGGGCAATGGATAACCCTAAACCGGTCCCGCCCTCACGGCCGCTGACCATGGGGTAGAACAGCGTATCCTGTAATTGCGCCGGTACGCCCGGGCCGTCGTCTTCTATATCAATTCGCGCTACCAAACGATAACGAACGCCGTGCAACGTTAACTGGAACGCGGTACGGGTGCGTATCGTGATCGTGCCACCGTCTTCACCCAGCGCCTGCAGCGAATTACGGGTAATATTCAGCAATACCTGTTCCATTTGATCGGGATCGTGAGCCAGTTCAGGCAGGCTGGGATCGTAATCCCGCAGGAGAGTGACGTTATCCGGCTTTTCCAGCGAGACCAGTTGGAAAACCCGCTCGGCCACCTGGTGAATGCTTTGCGTAACGTGCATGCCGGGCTGCTGCGGCCCGAGCAATCGGTCGACCAGGTTGCGCAGGCGGTCGGCCTGTTCAATGATCACCTTGGTGTATTCCAGCAGCGAGGGATCGGGCAATGCTTTGGCCAGCAGTTGCGCCGCGCCGCGCAGACCGCCCAGCGGGTTCTTGATTTCATGGGCCAGGCCGCGCACCAGATCCCGTGCCGCCACCTGCTGGGCATGCTGAATCTGTTCCTGGCTGAGGCGGCGCTGATTATCCATCGGCGCCAGCTCCATCAGGAAAAAATCCTCGGGCAGGCGTTGCACGGTAAGGGAAAGGATATGCGCCCGCCCGTCAACCACCAACGTGACCTCGTTATCGGTAAACCCCTGGCCGGCGTTAAGGCTTTCGCGCATCAGTTCGACGTTGAGCGAAAAATAGCCCAGCAGCTCAGGCAACGGCGTGCCAAAAAGCTTGCGCGAGCTTTGCGCTAAAAGTTGTTGCGCCGCCGGATTGGCGTAATGAACGGCAAGGTCATTATCCAGCAGCAATATGCTGTTGATCAGGGAATTAAGGATCTGCCCAGCATCGGGCAATGAGCCTGTAGCCATAAAGCAGTCTCCCGCACTCTACCAGTGCATTTAGTCCGTTATGTCGTCATGCGCATGGCTGCGCGCAAGCTTTGCTGGAGAAAAAAGCCCATCCGAAGATGGGCTGAAAGTTTCCACGGCAACAAAAAAACGTCAAGTTATACGCTGTAATACAGCTCGAATTCCACCGGATGCGGCGTCATGCGAATACGGTCTACTTCTTCCGTGCGTAAGGTGATATACGCGTCGATGGAGTCGTCGGTGAAAACACCGCCACGGGTCAGGAACTCGCGATCCGCGTCCAGCGCCTTAAGGGCTTCTTCCAGCGAACCGGCCACCTGTGGGATTTCTTTCGCTTCTTCCGGCGGCAGATCGTAGAGGTTTTTGTCCATGGCATCGCCAGGATGGATTTTGTTGATAACCCCGTCCAGACCGGCCATCAGCAGGGCGGCAAACGCCAGGTATGGGTTGGCGGCCGGATCCGGGAAGCGCACTTCGATACGACGGGCTTTCGGGCTGGCGACCACCGGGATACGGATGGAGGCTGAGCGGTTGCGGGCGGAGTAGGCCAGCATAACCGGCGCTTCATATCCCGGGACCAGACGCTTGTAGGAGTTGGTGGTCGGGTTGGTCAGGGCGTTGATGGCCTTGGCGTGTTTGATGACGCCGCCAATGTAGAACAAGGCGGTTTCGGACAGGCCGCCGTACTTGTCGCCGGAGAACAGGTTATTGCCGTCTTTGGTCAACGACATATGGCAGTGCATGCCCGAGCCGTTATCGCCGAACATCGGTTTCGGCATAAAGGTCGCCGTTTTGCCGAAGGCATGGGCAACGTTATGCACGACATATTTATAAATTTGGATCTCGTCGGCTTTTTTCGTCAGGCTGTTGAAGCGGGTGGCGATTTCGTTCTGGCCGGCGGTGGCGACTTCATGGTGATGAGCTTCAACCACCAGGCCCATTTCTTCCAGGGTCAAACACATGGCGGAACGCAGATCCTGTGATGAATCCACCGGGGGAACCGGGAAATAACCGCCTTTGATGCCGGGACGATGGCCTTTATTGCCGCCTTCGTAAACTTTATCGGTATTCCATGCGGCTTCAACGTCGTCAATAGCGACATGGGAACCGGAAATTGACGAACCAAAGCGGATATCGTCAAACAGGAAAAATTCAGGTTCCGGCCCAAACAGCACGGTATCGGCAATGCCGGAGGTTTTCAGAAACTCTTCGGCGCGTTTGGCGATGGAACGCGGGTCGCGATCGTAGCCTTGCATGGTGGCAGGCTCAAGGATGTCGCAACGGATAATCAGGGTGGTTTCTTCATAGAAGGGGTCGAGCATCGCCGTGCTGGCATCGGGCATCAGCACCATGTCGGACTCGTTAATGCCTTTCCAGCCGCCAATGGAGGAGCCGTCAAACATTTTTCCATCTTCAAAGAAGTCGGCATCTACCTGATGGGCTGGTATAGTGACGTGCTGTTCTTTACCTTTCGTATCAGTGAAACGCAGGTCGACGAATTTTACTTCGTGCTCGTTAAGCATCGTCAAAACGTGTTCAGCGGACATAACTTGTATTCTCCCGGATGTGCCATTGTCGTCGTGGAACGAAATCGTATGGATCGAATTTTATTTAACTTAGCTGGGCTAGGCTAAACTGGACTGGTATAAACAGTAGCTAAAAGTGTGCCAACATTGCCAAAATGATGAGAAGGGCCGCGTTTCCGGCCTTATTAACCAAAGTCCGCCTGCACCAGATTGGTGGGATAGCGCTATATTAGTGCATTTGGGCAGTAAGTGGGCACTATTTTGGTGCAATAAATGGGGCGAGGTGAAATAATGCACTGAGAAAGGGATGACGAAGCGTCAAAAATGACGCAAATGCAGAGATCGTCGCGATCTTGTTTAGTCCCTCGCTTATTACGTGTACAATAACGCGCTATTTCTAATGCCTGAGGCAAAGTTGTGATCGAAAATTTGCGTAACATCGCCATCATCGCGCACGTCGACCATGGTAAAACTACCCTGGTCGATAAGCTGTTGCAACAATCCGGAACATTGGGTGACCGCAACGACGCCACTGAGCGCGTCATGGACTCCAACGATTTGGAGAAAGAGCGCGGGATTACCATCCTCGCTAAAAATACCGCTATTAACTGGCACGACTACCGTATCAACATCGTTGATACCCCCGGACATGCCGATTTCGGCGGCGAGGTTGAGCGCGTGATGTCCATGGTTGACTCGGTATTGCTGCTGGTCGACGCCATGGACGGACCCATGCCGCAAACCCGGTTCGTGACCCAGAAAGCCTTTGCTTACGGTCTCAAACCCATTGTGGTCATCAATAAAGTCGACCGTCCCGGCGCCCGCCCTGATTGGGTAGTGGACCAGGTGTTTGATTTATTTGTCAACCTCGGCGCAACCGATGAGCAACTGGATTTTCCGATCATATATGCCTCCGCGTTAAACGGTGTTGCGGGCTATGAGCACGAGAACATGGCCAGCGACATGACCCCGCTGTTTGAATCCATCGTCAAGAACGTCGAAGCGCCGAACGTCGACAGCGACGGCGCGTTCCAGATGCAGATTTCGCAGCTTGACTACAACAGCTATGTTGGCGTCATCGGTATCGGCCGCATCAAACGCGGCTCGGTTAAACCGAACCAGTCTGTTACCATCATCGACCATGAAGGTAAGCGTCGCAACGGCAAAGTGGGCCAGGTGCTGGGCCATATGGGCCTGCTGCGCATCGAGTCCAAGCTGGCGGAAGCGGGTGATATCATCGCCGTTACCGGCCTTGGCGAGCTGAATATCTCCGATACCATTTGCGATCAGGCCCTGGTCGAAGCGTTGCCGCCGCTGACGGTGGACGAACCTACCGTTTCCATGTCGTTCGGCGTCAACACCTCGCCGTTCTGCGGCAAGGAAGGCAAATACGTCACCTCCCGCCAGATCCTTGAGCGCCTGAACAAAGAGCTGGTGCACAACGTGGCCCTGCGCGTGGAAGAAACCGTCGATCCGGACACCTTCCTGGTCTCGGGCCGCGGCGAGCTGCATTTGTCGGTGCTGATCGAAAACATGCGGCGTGAAGGTTTTGAAATCGCCGTATCGCGCCCGAAAGTTATCTATCGTACCGTCGACGGCAAGAAACAAGAGCCGTTCGAACAGGTTACCCTGGATATCGAAGAACAGAACCAGGGCCCGGTTATGGAAGCCATGGGCATCCGTAAAGGTGAAATGCGCGATATGCTGCCGGATGGCAAAGGACGCATCCGTCTTGATTACATCATCCCCAGCCGCGGCTTGATTGGTTTTCGCACCGACTTTTTAACCATGACGTCCGGCACCGGCCTGCTGTATTCGTCGTTCAGCCATTATGACGATGTCCGTCCGGGTGAAATCGGCCAACGCCAGAACGGCGTGATGATTTCCAACGGCCAGGGCAAAGCGGTAGCCTACGCCTTGTACAGCCTGCAGGATCGCGGCCGTTTGTTCCTGGGCCACGGCGCGGAAGTGTATGAAGGCCAGATTATCGGCATCCACACCCGTTCCAACGACCTGACGGTAAACTGCCTGACAGGTAAAAAACTGACCAACATGCGTGCTTCCGGCACCGATGAGGCCACGACGCTGGTGACCCCGATCAAGATGTCGCTGGAACAGGCCCTGGAGTTTATCGATGATGATGAACTGGTGGAAGTGACACCGCTGTCCGTGCGTTTACGTAAACGTCATTTGACCGAAAATGACCGTAAACGCGCTAACCGTTCGGGTAAAGAAGCTTAAACCCGTCGGCCCAGGCGGCGATAACGTAACAATGCCGGTCTGCGTAAGCAGCCCGGCATTTTTTTGCCCGTCGTTCAGCTATTCCCGGCGATAAAGCAGCCTGATGTCATGCTGTTGGCAATACTCATGAAATTTCGGCGGCGGCGATTGGTCGGTTATCAGGGTATGAAACAAGGATAAAGCACCGATAAAGGCGGGTTTGATGTTGTCGAATTTACTGTGATCGGCCACCAGGATTGCCTGCTGCGACATGGACAACGCGCGATGCTTCATGGTGAGTTCGTCAAAGTTAAAGCAGGTGGCGCCGAAACCGATATCAATACCCGCCGCGGAGATAAACGCTTTATCGGGGCGGATATTATCCAGGATGGAATATTGGGTCAGCGGCGTAAAGATGCAGTTGGCGGGGTGGAACTCGCCGCCGCATAAAATAACTTTGCAATTAGGATGATCTTGTAACGCCAGGAAAGTATTCAGGGAATAGCAGACGGCGGTAAACGCCAGGTCATCGTCAATCGCATCGATGATAAACGGGGTGGTGGTGCCGCAGTCGAAAAAAACCGTGTCGTCCGGCTCGATCAGCGCCGCCGCCAGGCGGCCGGTAAGGGTTTTTTCCTCAACGTGCTTGGCTTTTTGATCCGAAACAAAATAGTGGGTAACGTTATTATTGCGCGGATCGTTAACCACGTAACCGCCCAGCAGTACGACCTGCGCGGGTTCGGCGCTGAGATCGCGGCGGATGGTCATCTCCGAGACGCCCAGCAGGACGGCGGCATCTTTCAAATGAAGCTTATCTTCCCGCTTCAGGGCGAGTATCAGTTTATTAATCCTTTCTTCGCGCCGCGTTTCCATATGACATCCTGCGTTATCAGACCCGATTTCCGCCGGGTTCTCAGAAATTAATAGTCGCTGGCGGACGCCTTGCCCGATACGATCGCGACACCTGAACTGGTGCCGATTCGGGTGGCGCCGGCCAGGATCATGGCGGTGGCGGTCTGGCGATCGCGTACGGCGCCGGAGGCCTTAACGCCCAGCTCCCCGCCGACGGTTTCGCGCATCAGCCTGACATGTTCTTCTTTTGCGCCGCCGGTGCTGAAGCCGGTGGATGTTTTCACAAACGCCACCTTCAGTTCGCGGCATATCCGGCAAACCGCGACAATTTGTGGTGAACTCAACAAACAGGTTTCCAATATTACCTTCAACGGAATAGCCGCGCAAACCTCGCGGACCGCGCGGATATCGGCGGTTACCGCGTCAATATTGCCGCTTTTGAGCCAACCGACGTTAATCACCATATCTATTTCCTGCGCACCCGCCGCAATCGCCGCCTGCGCCTCGAACGCCTTGGCGGAGGTCAGGCCGGCGCCCAACGGAAAGCCGATCACCGAGCAGACCTTTACCGGGCTGTCGCGCAGCAAGCGCGCGGCAAGCGGCACATACCCGGAATTGACGCAGACCGCATAAAATCCGCACTGTTTAGCCTCGCCGCATAACGTGGTGATCTGCGCTTCGGTGGCATCCTGCGCCAGCAGGGTATGGTCGATGTAAGGGGCAAAATCGATTTCAGGGGAAGTCATGTTAATGTCCTTTATGTGGATTATCACGATAATAATGTGAGAATAATAACATTACAGAAGCCTCTTACAATAGGCATGTGGCAATTTAATTTTCATTAAACGATGTGATCATTGTCATGTTACTAACATTTTTGTCTTGTTAGTGTTAATAAAATAACATTGAATAAGGTTAAAAATATGAGGGCTAATAATTATGGATATCGCAGTTATCGGTTCCAACATGGTGGATTTAATCACCTATATCAAAGAGATGCCTAAAACCGGGGAAACGCTGGAAGCCCCCGGTTTTGAAATCGGCTGCGGCGGCAAGGGCGCCAATCAGGCGGTAGCCGCCGCCAAGCTAGGGGCGGAGGTGATGATGGTCAGTAAAGTCGGCGAGGATCTCTTTGCGGACAATACCGTTAACAACCTGGTGCGCCATGGGGTCGATACCCGCTATGTGGAAACGGTGGCGGGCGTATCCAGCGGCGTAGCGCCGATTTTTGTCGATCCAGATTCACATAATCGCATCCTGATTATCAAAGGCGCCAACGATCACCTCGGCGCGCAGGACATCGATCGGGCGGCGGAACAGCTCAAGGGCTGCCGGCTGATTATCCTGCAGCTGGAAATTCCGCTCGCCACCGTCTATCACGCCATTGATTTTGCCGCCCGGCATCAGGTTCCCGTAATCCTTAATCCGGCGCCCGCCACCCGGGAACTGGATATCGCGTATGCCTGCCGGTGCGACTTTTTTATGCCTAACGAGACAGAGCTGGAAATTCTGACCGGCATGCCGGTGGACAGCGAGGAGCATATCCTGCTGGCCGGCCGTTCGCTGCTGGCCAAAGGATTGAAGAACCTGATTATTACCATGGGGCATCGCGGCTCGATGTGGCTAAGCGGCAACGAGGTGTACCGGGTCGATCCGGTACCGGTCGACGCCGTGGATACCAGCGGCGCCGGCGATGCGTTTATCGGCTGTTTTGCGCATTATTTTGTCGCGCGCGGCGATATCAAACAGGCCATGCGCTACGCGTCCGCCTATGCCGCCTACAGCGTCCGGGGTAAAGGCACCCAGCGTTCCTATGCCGAGGCTTCCCAGTTCCATGATTTCCTTGCCACCCTTCATCAGGAATAACATCATGCGCCACAATACGGTACAAATGCCTGACGGCTATTTAAACAAAACACCGTTGTTTCAATTTATCCTGCTGTCCTGCCTGTTTCCGCTATGGGGCTGCGCCGCCAGCCTTAACGATATCCTGATCACCCAGTTCAAAACGGTGTTCGCATTGAGCGATTTTGCCAGCGCCCTGGTGCAAAGCGCCTTTTACGGCGGTTATTTCCTGATTGCCATCCCGGCGTCGATGGTTATCCGCAAAAGCAGCTACAAAATGGCCATTATGATCGGCCTGTCGCTGTATATCATCGGCTGCGTACTGTTCTATCCCGCCTCCCATATGGCCACCTATACCATGTTCCTGGCGGCCATTTTTGCCATCGCCATCGGCTTAAGCTTTCTTGAGACCGCGGCCAATACCTACAGCTCGATGATCGGTCATCGCGATTACGCGACCCTGCGGCTGAACATCAGCCAGACGTTTTATCCCATCGGCGCGCTGATGGGTATTGTGCTGGGGAAATACCTGGTGTTTCAGGAAGGCGGCAGTTTAAGCAGCCAAATGGCCGCCATGACGCCGGAGCAGGTGCATCAGTTCCGTCTCAATATGCTGGAACTGACCCTGGAACCCTATAAATACCTGATTATGGTGCTGGTGGTGGTGATGGTGCTGTTTATGCTCACCCGGTATCCCCACTGCAAACCGCAGCCCGATAAGCAAAACCGCCGCGCCGCGCCCGGCATGGGCGAAACGCTGCGTTATCTTGCCGGCAATGCGCGCTTTCGCAAGGGCATCGCGGCGCAGTTTCTCTATGTGGGCATGCAGGTGGCCGTATGGTCGTTTACCATCCGTTTGGCGCTGAACCTGGGGGCGGTAAATGAGCGTGACGCGTCCAACTTTATGATTTACAGCTTTATTTGTTTTTTTATCGGTAAATTTGTCGCCAATTTCCTGATGACGCGCTTTACCCCGCAAAAAGTTCTTATCGCCTATTCTATCCTGGGCGTGGCGACGCTGGCCTATGTGGTGCTGGTGCCGAACTTCACCGCCGTCTATGCCGCGGTATTTGTCAGCGTACTGTTCGGACCCTGCTGGGCCACCATTTATGCCGGCACGCTCGATACGGTGGATAATAAATATACCGAAGTGGCCGGCGCGGTGATCGTTATGGCCATCGTCGGCGCCGCCGTGGTGCCGGCAATCCAGGGGTATGTCTCCGATCATCTCGGGTCGATGAAACAGGCGTTCGGCGTGTCATTATTGTGCTTTGCCTATGTCGGTTACTATTTCTGGGGCGAACTGCGCAATAAACAACCGCGAATCGCGACCGCGGAATCGATGATGGATAACCAACTTTAAGCAAGGAGTCGATATTATGGCCGCTGTTATTCATCTTACGCGCCAGCAATTCACCGGACAGCCGTTTCGTCTGGTGGAGAATGGTGAACTTAGCGTCACGTTATTTACCTATCCTTCGGGTATCGAAGCCGTGACCCTGCGCAATAGCCGGGGGTTTATCACCCTGCTGCCCTTTTACGGGCAGATGGTATGGGACGCGCAGTTCGACGGCCATAGCCTGCGCATGGAGAACCCCTTTAGCGAACCCAAATGGGGCGAGTCGGTGGTGGATACCTATGGCTGCTTTGCGTTCCACTCCGGCCTGCTGAGCAACGGCTGCCCGGCGCCGGAAGATACCCATCCCCTGCATGGCGAAATGCCCTGCGCACGTATGGATAGCGCTTTCCTGCTGGTGGATGGCGACAGCGTAACCCTGGGCGGCGGCTATGAATATGTTAAAGGCTTTGGTGATCATTACCTGGCGTCGCCCTCGGTCAGGCTGGGCGCCGGCGCGACACTGATGACCATCGCCATGCGGGTCACCAATCTGGCCAGCGTGCCGATGCCGCTCCAGTATATGTGCCATATGAACTACGCCTATGTTCCCCTGGCGACCTTCAGCCAGAATATTCCTGCCGCGGCGTTTGCGCTGCGTACCTCGATTCCAGGCCATGTGCACCCCACGCCGCAATGGCTGGAATATACCGCCGGGCTGGCCCGCGATCCGTTGGCGCTTAAGGCGCTGGACCAACCGCAGTTCTACGATCCGGAAATTGTCTTTTTTGCCGACAACCTGGCAACCTATACCGATCGGGTGGAATGTGTTATGCAGGCGCCGGGGACGGGGCCGCGCTTTGTCACCCGTTTCGATACGGCGCAGTTTAACCATGCCACGCGCTGGATACTCCATAACGGCGATCAAAAAGTGGCGGCGTTTATCCTGCCGGCCACCTGCCGTCCCGAAGGCCATATCGCCGCCAGCCGGGCCGGCACACTGATTGCGCTGGAGCCGGGCGCGACGCGGGAATTCAGCGTGGAGACCGGACTGGCCGGTTAGCCTTCAGGACGCGGCACAACCGAATCAGCATGGCTGAGGTCAACGGCCGGCCGGCGAAAGCATCCGAATGCGTGTTCATGGCTGTTCAGTTGGCCCTTTTCCCGCTACAGTGGGAACATGAGTAAAGATCGGGAGGGAGCCATGCTTTATATCTTTGATTTAGGTAATGTCGTGATAGATATCGATTTTAACCGCGTTTTGGGTGTATGGAGTAATCTCAGCGGTGTGCCCCTGGCCCGTCTGAAGAAACAGTTCGTCATGGGCGATGCTTTCGAGCAGCACGAAAGGGGCGATATTACCGATGAGGCGTTTGCCGCCCTGATCTGCAATGAATTGGGCATCGCCCTGAGTTTTGAGCAGTTTACCGCCGGCTGGCAGGCGGTGTTCGTCGGCGTGCGTCCCGAGGTTATCGACATCATCCATCGCCTGCGCGAACAGGGCCACCGGGTAGTGATATTGTCCAATACCAACCGTTTGCACTGCGACTATTGGCCGAGCCAGTATCCCGAGATCCAGCAGTGCGTGGATAAGCTCTATTTATCGCAGGACCTGGGCATGCGCAAACCCGACCCGGCGATTTATCGCGCCGTGCTCGAGCAGGAAGGGGTAAGCGCCCAGGACGCGGTTTTCTTCGATGATAACGCCGAGAATATCAAGGGCGCGCAAAGCATTGGCTTACAGTCGGTTCATGTAACGGATCCGGGCGTAATACCCGCTTATTTTGCGTAAGTGGCGTATTCATCGGGGAGGCTGTGGCGATGAGAGCTGCTTATCGGAAAAAATTTATCCGTTTTTTCTCGTTCTGTTCCCTGTTATATAAACGTATCGACCATGACGGGATGACGGTGCTGGCCGGCCATCTGGCCTATGTATCCCTGCTTTCGCTGGTGCCGCTGGTTACCGTCGTATTTGCGCTTATCGCCGCTTTTCCGGTCTTTTCCGGCGCCAGCGTCCAGCTGAAGTCGTTTATCTTCCATAACTTCATGCCGGCCACCGGCGACGTTATCCAGCGCTATCTCGAGCAGTTTATCCTTAATACCAGCCAGATGACGGCGGTGGGAACCTGCGGGCTTATCGTGACCGCGCTGTTGCTGATTTATTCGGTCGATACGGTGCTGAACACCATCTGGCGCAGCAAAAACAAGCGGCCGATCATTTTCTCTTTCGCGGTTTACTGGATGGTGTTGACGCTGGGGCCGATACTGACCGGCGCCAGTATGGTGATAAGCTCATATTTAATCTCCCTGACCTGGCTTAACAATACCGGCACCACGACATTCGTCACCCTGGTGCTGCGGATATTCCCGTTGGTGCTTTCCTGCGCCTCATTCTGGTTATTGTATTGCGTCGTGCCCACGGTGCGCGTTCCCGGCCGGGATGCCCTGATCGGCGCGGTGGTGGCGGGCGCGCTGTTCGAACTGGGTAAAAAGGCCTTCGGCTTATATGTCACCATGTTCCCATCGTATCAGCTGATTTACGGCGTGCTGGCGGTGATACCCATCTTATTTCTTTGGGTCTATTGGAGCTGGTGTATTGTATTACTGGGGGCGGAGATCACCGCCTCGCTGACGGAGCACCGGCGGTTGCGGCAAGAGGAGCGGTTATCGCGATGATTGCCTTGATACAACGGGTGTTGCGCGCGGATGTCGCCATCGGGGGCTTAAGCGTGGGCGCCATCGGCCCCGGTTTGCTGATCCTGCTCGGCGTCGAACGGGATGACGACAGGCAAAAGGCGGCAACGTTATGCGAGCGCGTTTTGGCCTACCGCATCTTCGGCGACGGGCAGGGTAAAATGAATCTTAATGTCCGCCAGGCCGGCGGCGACGTGCTGGTAGTATCCCAGTTCACGCTGGCGGCGCAAACCGATAAGGGGCTGCGCCCCGGCTTTTCGCACGCCGCGCCGCCCGCCCTGGCCGAAGAACTGTATGAGTATTTTAACGACTGCTGCCGTAAGAAGGATATCAGGACCGAGACCGGCCGCTTCGGCGCTGATATGCAGGTCTCGCTGGTGAATGACGGCCCGGTGACCTTCTGGCTTCAGGTATAAGACGTTAAAGCCCTTTATAGAGAGAACATGGCATGTATCACCTGCGCGTTCCACACACCGAACAAGAACTCAGCGACTACTATCAGTTCCGCTGGGAAATGCTACGCAAGCCGTTGCATCAGCCGCAAGGCTCCGAAAGGGACGCCTATGACGCGACGGCGCATCACCAGATGGTGGTCGACGAAAACGGCAAGCCGGTGGCCATCGGCCGGCTGTACATCAATGCCGACAATGAAGCCTCCATCCGGTTCCTGGCGGTCGACCCTCAGGTACAGGATAAAGGCCTGGGCACGCTGGTGGCCATGACGCTGGAGTCCGTGGCGCGCCAGGAAGGGGTCAAACGGGTGGTCTGCAGCGCGCGCGAGGACGCGGTGGACTTCTTCGCCAAGCTGGGGTTTATCAACCAGGGCGAAATCACGGTGCCGTCCACCACGCCGATACGCCATTTTTTAATGATCAAGCCCATCGTGACCCTGGATGATATTTTGCACCGGCCGGACTGGTGCGGCCAATTGCAGCAGGCCTGGTACCAGCATATTCCGCTCAGCGAAAAGATGGGCGTGCGCATCAGCCAGTACACCGGCCAGAAGTTTATGACCACCATGCCTGAAACCGGTAACCAGAATCCCCACCATACCCTGTTTGCCGGCAGCCTGTTTTCGCTGGCGACCCTGACCGGCTGGGGGCTGATATGGCTATTGCTGCGTGAGCGCCAATTGGGCGGCACCATTATCCTGGCCGATGCCCATATCCGCTATCTCACCCCGGTGACCGGCCGGCCCTGCGCCGTGGCGGATCTGGGTTCGCTGAGCGGCGATCTCGATCGCCTGGCGCGCGGACGCAAGGCGCGGGTACAGCTTGAGGTCGAGTTGTTCGGCAATGAAGATAAAGGCGCCATATTCAAAGGCGTTTACCTGGTATTGCCGCCAGCGCCGGACAAGCCGCTGGAGCGCGGCGGCTCCCAGGCCGGCTAATATGGGCAAAAAGTGGGCATGAGGGACAAGTCATGCCGTTTACGGCGCTGCCGGCGCCAGTTCTCCGTTGACCATGGTTTGATCCACCGTTTGGCCCTGTACGTTCAGCGCATGCAGCCTGCCGTTCAGGGTGGGTTTAAACGGCGCGTTGGCGGGCATTTTCCCGGCCAGCGTGAGCTGCGTATTGCCGTTGCCCGGCAAGGGCGCCACGGGCCAGCCCCAGCGCTGCAGTATGTTTAACGGCACCGCCCGTCCGTTAAGATTCAGGGTAAATCCCCGTTCGCCCTGCTGGTTGATCACCGCCGTGGCCTCAAACAGCCCCTCGCCGGCAAAGGCGCTCAGTTCGGTGACGGCGATCCTGCCCTGGTCGGCGGTTAACGCCAGCGACGGGCGCCGGACATCGATTTTGTTAAAGGTGGCGTCGCTGCCGTTAAGGGTCAGGCTGCCGGACCAGATGCCCCATTGATGATCCCGCGCCAATACCAGGTTTTTGCCATAGCCGTCCAGCGCGGTGATTTGAAATGGAAACGCGGGATTAATATCTATCAGCAGATTGCGGTTGGCGGTAAATTTGTTCACCTGCACGTCGGCCAGCCACGAGGGCAGGGGTTGCAGCCAACTGTCCAGCCATTGCCCGGGCAAGGTATATTCCAGCCCAGCCACCATAAATTCGTCCAATTCCAGACGCTGGCCGTCCCGCAGCCAGCGACCCGAGGTGCGCATCAGTCCCCCCTGCCAGCGCCCGCTGAACTGGCGTATTTCGATGCCCTGCGGCGACAGGGTCATATTGGCTATGGGATCGTTTAAATGCACGGCGCCGTTAATCAGGTCGCTGGCGTTAAACGACAGGCTACCGTCATCCGACGACCAGTCGCCATCCTGAAAGGTAATATTGCGCAGGGTTAAATCCAGATCGCTAAAGGCCCAGTTCTTGCCTTCCATACGCGCATCAATCAAATCGAAGCGATGGATGGTGATTTTAGGCACCTCCGATAGCTGGCGCAGAAACTCATCCAGGCTTTGCGTGGTCTGCATGCGTACATTGCTCAGGCGCAGGTTATCCACCTGCCAGGCGCCGTCTTCGTCCCGCCGCGCATTGCCGGTTAATTCCCCCTGGGATAAATCGGCGCCCAGATTATCCAGCCGCAGCTGGTTATTATTGATTTCGCCCTGCACCAGGACGTTTTCCGCCGGGATGCCGTTAAGGGTGAGGGAACGGGCGCTGATCTGGAAACGGGCGTTACGCCCCAAGGGAAAGCCGGTCTGCGGTTGCCAGGGAGTGATGCCGGCATTGACGTTTTGACCGTTCAGCTCCCAGCCGCCGTAAGGGGACTGGATGGCCATGCCATTGAGCTGCAGCACATCCGCCTGCAGCGGGAATGCCAGCGAGGCGGGGTCCAGGTTTAGGGTGCCGTCCTGCAGCTGGATGCGGTAGAAGTGATAGGGATCGGTGAATTGGCGGATGCTGAATCCGGCCACCAGCCGTTTGGCCACAAGCGTAGCCCGGCGTTCTTTTTGCCCGAAAGAGATGTTGTCGAAATAAATGTCGCCCGGATCGGACCAGTTGTGGGTGATCTTATTAAACGATAATTGGTAGCCGGTATGCTGGGTGACTAACCGGCTAACCCAGCCGGCGCCCCAGGTGGTTTGCAGCAACACGTAGATCAGGATAATTATCAATAGCACTATCAAAAGTATTGATAATAAGAGTTTCCCAATAAATTTCATTGCTCAAATCCATCGCTGTCATAAAGGTTACCCAGTTTATGCCGTAATTAACGGGGCTTCTCAATAGCCAATGTGCTTCAGACAAAAAAAAGCCGCCGTATTGATACGGCGACCGCAAAAAAATGATAGCTAACTAATTAATTATGTTCCGGCGGGAACAATAAATTCAAGATGATGGCGGTAATGCCGCCGGCGGCAATGCCGGAGGACATCAGGGTCTTCAGCCACTGCGGCGCGAACTGCAAAATCAGCGGCTGCTGCGACACGCCCAGCCCTACCGCCAACGATAGGGCGATAATCATAATGGCGCGGCGATTAAGCCGTTCACGGGATACGATACGTACGCCGGACGCGGCGATGGTGCCGAACATGACGATAGTCGCGCCGCCCAGCACCGGCTCGGGAATATGCTGTACAAAGCCGCTGACCACCGGAAACAGCCCCAGCGCAATCAGCATCAGCGACACCACAAAGCCGACATAGCGGCTGGCGACGCCGGTCAGTTGGATGACGCCGTTATTTTGACCGAAACAGGAGTTTGGGAAAGTGTTGAACACGGCCGACAGCATTGAATTCAGGCCGTTGGCCAGCACGCCGCCTTTCAGGCGCCGCATATAGATGGGGCCGCGTACCGGCTGTTCCGAGACGTCGGAGGTGGCGGTAATATCGCCGATGGTCTCCAGCGAAGTGACCATAAATACCAGCATCAGCGGGATAAGCAGATCCCAGTCAAAACCCAGGCCGTAATACAGCGGGGTCGGCACCATGATTATGGATTGCGCCGGCGCGGGAGCGGTCTGCGGCAACATGCCCATCATCCAGGCCGCCAGATAGCCCACCGCCATGGCGATCACCAGCGAGGCGACCCGCAGATAGGGATTGCGCTGACGATTGAGCAGGATGATGACCAGCAGCACCACGCCCGCCAGCATCAGGTTTTTCGGCGCGCCGAAGGTATGATCGCCCATGGCGGCGAAACCGCCGCCGATGGAAGTCAGGCCGACCTGGATCAGGGAAATGCCGATAATCATCACCACGATACCCGATACCAGCGGCGTAATGATGCGCCGGGCCAGGTGCAGCACGCGGGATAATAAAATTTCCGTGCAGGACGCCACCATCAGCGTGCCGAACAGGGCCGCCATCATCGTGGGCACATCGGCGCCGCCGTTTTTCAGCGCCAGGCCGCCCATGATAAGCGGCGTGACAAAGTTAAAGCTGGTGCCCTGGATGGACAGCAGGCCCGATCCCACCGGTCCCCAGGTCTTGATTTGCAGCAGTGAGGCCAGGCCGGAGGCAAACAGCGACATGCTGATAATATGCTGCGTGTCCTGCGCCGGGAGCCCCAGCGCCTGGCAGATTAACAGGCCGGGCGTAATCACGGCGACAAACATGGCCAGCAGATGCTGGCAGGCGGCAAACAGGGTTTCCGCCAGCGGCGGACGATCGTCGAGGTGATAAATCAGCTCGCTTTTGGCAACGGGAATCGGCGCGTCATCAACGTCAGTGGCTGGCATGGTCATGGGGGGAAACATTCCTGGGCGGCAAAGGAGGCATTTTAATCATCCTGTTTTTAAAAGCAAACGATTGCTCGCGACCTGCGCCCGCGCCGGTTGATATAGGTCAATGCCGGCGCAGATTTCAGGCCGGCGCCCCGGGTGCCGATGCCGGCGGGAGGGAACAAGAGGGAATACTTATGGCTCAGGCGTTGGTATAGCGCACGCGCTCCGGCATCCAGCGCTCAATCAGCGCCTGGGCGGCGGCGGGATAGTGTTGGTGGATATGGCGCGCCAGCCGCTGGACTTCCGGGATCATGGCCTGGTCGCGCAGCAGATCGGCCACTTTGAATTCCGCGTTGCCGGTCTGGCGCGTGCCCAGCAATTCCCCGGGGCCGCGGATCTCCAGATCTTGTTGCGCGATGATAAAACCGTCGTTGGTATCCCGCAGCACCTGTAGACGCCGCTGCGCGGTTTTGCTCAGGGGCGATTTATAGAGCAGCACACAGTGCGAGGCCACCGCGCCGCGTCCCACGCGGCCGCGCAGCTGATGCAGCTGCGCCAGTCCCAGGCGTTCCGGGTTCTCGATAATCATCAGGCTGGCGTTGGGCACATCGACGCCAACCTCAATAACGGTGGTCGCCACCAGCAAGTGAACCTCACCGGCCTTGAATGCCTGCATAATCTGCTGTTTTTCCAGTGATTTCATGCGCCCATGCACCATCCCGACGGTCAGTTCCGGCAGGGCGGCGGCGAGCCCCTCCCAGGTGGCCTGCGCCGCCTGGGCTTCCAGCAGATCGGATTCCTCGATGATGGTGCAGACCCAATAGGCCTGGCGCTGCTCCTGTAAGCAGGCTTGGCGCACCCGCTGGATGACATCTTCGCGCCGGGTGTCGGGAATGGCCACCGTGGTCACGGGCGTGCGGCCGGGGGGCAGCTCATCGATAACCGAGGTATCCAGATCGGCGTAGGCGGTCATGGCGAGCGTGCGCGGGATGGGGGTGGCGGTCATGATGAGCTGGTGGGGATGGAACCCCTGCGCCAGGCCCTTCTCCCATAATGCCAGGCGCTGATGCACGCCAAAGCGGTGCTGCTCGTCGATAATCACCAGCGCCAGCCCCGAGAATTGCACCTGTTCCTGGAAAATGGCATGGGTACCCACCACCATCGCCACCCTGCCGGCGGCGATGGCATCTTGCTGGGCAATACGCGCCTTGCCTTTTTGTTTGCCAGCCAGCCAGCCCACCTCAATGCCCAATGGCTCAAACCAGTTGCGAAACGTTTGCGCATGCTGCTCGGCCAGCAGTTCGGTGGGCGCCATCAAGGCCACCTGCTTGCCCTGGGCAATGGCTCGCAGCGCCGCCAGGGCCGCCACCAGGGTTTTACCCGAGCCGACGTCGCCCTGCACCAGACGCATCATCGGCACGGGTAGAGCCAGGTCGCTCTCGATTTCCGTCGCCACCCGTTGCTGGGCGCCGGTGGGCGCGAAAGGCAGCCGGCCGAGGAATTGCTGCTTGAGATGATGATCGGCGGTCAGCGCCAGCGCCAGCTCCTTGCGTACCCCAGCCCGCACCGCCAGCATACTGAGATTATGGGCCAGCAGCTCCTCCAGGATCAGCCGCCGTTGCGCCGGGTGTTTGCCCAGCTCCAGATCGGCGAGCGAAATGTCCGGCGCCGGACGGTGCAGGGTGCGCAGGGCGTCGGGCAGGCTTATCAGGCCCCGGCTCAGCTCCGGCGGCAGCAGCTCGGCAATCGGGCAGGTATCAAGCAGGGTCAGCGCCTGGTCTGTCAGGCTGCGCAACGTCGCCTGGCGCACGCCTTCGGTGGTGGGATAGACGGGAGTTAACGACGGCGCGAGGGTGACGTCGTCATGATCGCCGAGCACATGATATTCAGGATGGATAATTTCGGCGCCCTGCTGGCCGCGGCGGATTTCGCCATAGGCGGTAACGCGCCGGCCGGGAGCCAGGCTATTTTTCATCGCGGCGTTAAAGTTGAAAAACCGCAGGGTCATCATGCCGCTGTCGTCGCGCATGCGGCAGGTCAACATGCGCCGCCGGCCAAAGCTGATATCGCAGGCCAGCACCTCGCCCTGCACGGTGACAAACATGCCGGGCAGCGCATCGCCAATGGGGTAGAGACGGGTGCGATCCTCGTAGCGCGAGGGCAGATGCAGCAGCAGGTCCTGCAGGTTTTCCAGGCCAAGCCGCGCAAGCCTTGCCGACTGGGCGGGGCCGACCCCTGAAAGCGAACTCAGCGGTATGGCATTCAGCAGACGGCCTTCCATCATTCAGCACTCCGTGGCAGGTAAACTGGCCCGCAATGGCGGAACGGCCATGATGTCGCGCCGGTTGGCGGCCAGGTTGTTAGTTGCGGTTACGGGTGACCCGGATGACATCCGGCATAACGCGTATTTTACGCATAATATTCGCCAGATGGACACGGTCGCGCACGGTCAGGCGGATAAACGCGCTATAGACCCGCCCGTCTTTCTCTTCGGTGTTCAGGCTTTGGATATTGGAATCGGCGGCATTGATAGCCGCGGTCAGGTTGGCCAGCGCGCCCTGGTGATTAAACATATCCGCTTTAATCTCGGCGATAAACTCCTGCTCGGTATCCAGATCCCATTCCACCGCCATGAATTTTTCCGCTTCTTTCTGGTAGCCGCGGATATTGCGGCAGGATTCATGATGAACCACCAGCCCTTTACCCGGGCTGACATGGGCGATAATCGGATCGCCGGGAATAGGGCGGCAGCATTTGGCAAAGGTGATAAGCACGCCTTCCGCGCCTTTGATCGGCAGGGTTTTGGGACCGGAAACGGAGGCGCCGGACGGCGCCATATTGGACTGGTCGCCCTGCAGATTACGGGCAATCACCACGCTCATGGCGTTGCCCAGGCCGATTTCCGCCAGCAGATCGTCCAGGGAGGCCAGTTTCATCCGGTCCAGTTCATGCTGGATATTTTCCGGCGGCACCTCGGCCAGTTTACGGCTGCCGCCAAGGGCGTGGTTCAATAAACGCCGGCCCAAACTGACGGAATCGTCGCGTTTAAGGTTTTTCAGCATCTGGCGAATTTTGGCCCGCGCCTTGGAACTGACGACAAAATTCAGCCAGGCGGCGTTGGGACGGGCGCCGGGGGCGGTAATAATTTCCACCGCCTGTCCGCTGGTCAGGGCCTGGGACAAGGGGTAAGGCTGGCGATCGACCCTGGCGCCGACGCAGGCATGGCCGATATCGGTATGCACCGCGTAGGCAAAGTCCACCGGCGTGGCGCCCGCCGGCAGTTCGACGATGCGTCCTTCCGGGGTAAAGACGTAAATTTCGTCCGGAAACAGATCGGACTTAACGCTTTCAATAAATTCAAACGAGCTGCCGGCGCTTTGCTGCAGCTCCAGCAGGCTTTGCATCCAGCGCTGCGCGCGGATCTGCGCCGTGGTGCCGGTTTCACCCTGTTCTTTATAAGCCCAGTGCGCCGCCACGCCCATTTCCGCCATCTGGTCCATGTCCTCGGTGCGGATTTGTACTTCCACCGGTACGCCGTGGGGGCCGATCATCGAGGTATGCAGGGATTGATAGCCATTGGCCTTGGGAATGGCGATATAGTCCTTCACCCGTCCCGGACGCGGTTTATACAGGCTGTGCATCTGTCCCAGTACCCGGTAGCAGGTATCCACTTCGCCGACGATGACCCGGAAGGCGTAGATATCCATGATGGAGTGAAAGCGCTGCTCTTTGAGATGCATTTTGCAATAAATGGAGTACAGATGTTTTTCGCGTCCGCTGACGCGACAGGGAATGCCCGCTTCGGTCAGCCGTCCTTCAATTTCCGCCAGGATTTTCTGGATCATCTCTTTGCGGTTGCCGCGCGCCGACTTGACCACTTCCTTGATCACCCGGTAGCGGTTGGGATACAGCGCCTCGAAGCCCAGTTCCTCAAGTTCGGTCTTAAGGTGATGGATACCCAGCCGGTGGGCCAGCGGGCTATAGATTTCCAGGGTTTCGCGGGCGATGCGGCGGCGTTTATCAGGACGCAGCGCGCCAAGGGTGCGCATATTGTGGGTCCGGTCGGCCAGCTTTATCAGCACCACCCGGATATCCTGCACCATGGCCATGATCATTTTGCGGAAATTTTCCGCCTGGGCTTCTTTTTTGTCGCGAAACTTAAGCTTATCGAGTTTCGACACGCCTTCGACCAACTCGGCCACGGTTTTACCGAACAACTGCTCCATGTCCTGGTAGGTGGCCGGGGTATCCTCAATCACATCATGCAGCAGCGCCGCCATCAGCGTCTCATGGTCAAGACGCATTTCGGCCAGAATACAGGCCACGGCCACCGGATGGGTGATATAAGGCTCGCCGCTGGAGCGTGACTGTCCCTCGTGAGCATCACGGGCGACAAGGTATGCCTGCCGGAGGAGTTTAATCTGATCCTCGGGCAGGTATCGTTGAATCAGCAGATTCAGGCTTTCAAACAGATACAATTGTGAACCGTTGTCCGAATTTAGCGACGACCTTCAGCAATAGCGGTTACCGCCTGGATTTCCGCGGCTTCCTGCTCCTGCTGTTCCTGGCGATCCCGCAAGTCGAGGATCTGATTGGTAATCAGGCCTTCTTCTATTTCACGCAGGGCGATAACGGTGAATTTGTCGTTTTCTTCCGCCACCAGGGGATCTTTACCGCCGACCTGAAGTTGGCGAGCGCGACGGGCAGCGACCAGCACCAGGTCAAAACGATTACCAATTTTTTCAACGGCGTCTTGTACAGTTACGCGTGCCATATGTGAGCTACTCCGCAAATAGAGAAATGACTGGGCATCATACTGAAAGTTGTTTCAGTCCGCCAACAGTTTGGTGATTAAAGCGTCATGCCGTAATTTTTGCCGGCCCAGACGCAGACGTTCGGCACGAATAATGGTTTTTAAATCCATCAGGGCCGTATTGAACTCGTCATTCACAATCAGGTAATCATACTCGGCATAATGCGACATTTCCGCCACTGCCTGCGCCATACGGCGGGCAATGACCTCTTCGCTATCCTGCCCGCGGCCGCGCAGGCGCCGATCCAGCTCTTCCCTGGACGGCGGCAGCACAAAGATGCTGCGGGCCTGGGGCATGCGCTCGCGAATTTGCTGCGCGCCCTGCCAGTCGATATCCAAAAACACGTCCACGCCGGTGGACAACACCTGTTCGATGGCCTCGCGCGACGTGCCGTAATAATTGCCGAAGACGTTGGCGTATTCGAGGAAGCACTCCTCCCCGATCATGCGCTTGAACTCAGCCTCGGAAATAAAAAAATAATGTTCCCCGTCTTTTTCCCCCGGACGTATGGGCCGCGTGGTGTGGGAGATCGATACCTGGGTGTCGTAAAGCGGTTGTGTTTTAAGCAACGCCTGGATCAGGCTTGATTTTCCCGCGCCGCTGGGAGCGGAAACAATGTAAAGCGTACCATGAACCATAGTGGGAATTTTTCGGCTGTAGTTGATGTCTTTAGTGGATAACCGTCGTTGATGAATCGACGCGTGAAGACGATATCGTCTCACATTATACACGGCATTGATGCAGGTTGCAGCTTCCCTTGCTGTTTAGCGCCGGGCTTTTGCGCCCTTGGCGCCAGGGTGACGGCGGCGGCAAGCATAGCGGGCGCTCAAATAATGGATGTGGTTTACGCTTTTTCGATTATTACATAAAGGAAACTTAAGTGATGAGCCGCTAACTATTTCAGAATCATAGGGGGATGGGATGTCATGGCCAACGTTGCCCCGATCGTAGTCGCATATATCCAGCGAGGTTGGGCTTTATTAACGGCCAGTTTTCCATTCAACCCGGTGTGGCCGAAAAAGCAATAGACATGCATTTATCAAGAATTGCTTATACTTTTGCTACCCGAAGGCGTTCCCTCATCGACAAATAACGCCCTGTGGATGAGGGAAATTTGATACTGCTTATATTTTAGAGCGGCATGGTTTATGCCGCCCATTAAATAGGATATGCAGCGGTCTAAACCGACAATTAACGCTGGCCTGCTTCGAGGGTATTGCAAATTTCACCGAATTTTTCCAATTGCGCTTCAGATAAAGGCGCCAGAATACGCTCAAGGATAGTACGATGAGTCTGCTGGGCAATTTCCAGTTTATCGCGTCCTTTTTCTGTAATATAAACATGTTTAACCCGGCGGTCGGTCGGGCTTTGCTGGCGCTGCAGCATTTCGTCTTTCTCCAGGGCGTCCAGCACCGTCACTACCGTACGGGAAGAAAATCCCATATAATTTTTGATATCCGTGGCGCTGGTCTTGCCATGGGTAATCAATTGCAGGATCTTCATTTTGGACAATGAAAGTCCTTCATTGACCAATTGGCCGTTCACTTCTTTTCTCAGGCGATGATAGATGCGAGATAAAGATTCTACGGTAACTGACATGTCTATTTTTTTGTCCATTGTCGTTCCTCTCTGTAAATTAAGACGATTTACTCGCCGCGATGGCAGGTTAAAAGCTGTTATATTGATACAGGGATTAATTTATCCCTCCGGCATTGAGTTAGTGAAAAACGCCTTGCACAGCAATAACGTTCTACCCGCAATCCACCGGTAGCAAAGAAACCGTCAATATAGTTCGCGCAAAGCGCTACAAGAATCATGAATTGCCCTTCCCTAAGAAGAGCCATTTACAATATTGATTGTTAAAGCCAGTGCAGTTTATATGAATATTTTCTATTTTGAAACATGGCTAATAGAAAAATACGCATGTAATATTGAAATATCACGGCAGTGATATTTTATTTTATTTTATTACTTTTATATTAACTTTATAGCCTGCTATCTTTATATTTTTACAAAAAGTAAAAAATAATAACTTCATGATATATATAGGTATTTTACAAATAACATCAATTAAAAAAGTGACTCACTTATATTGTTAAGTAATAAAATAATAAAGATTTAAAAAAATTAATTTAAATAAATTCCTCACAAAAACATCACCGCGGAATAATTTCCGGGAAATTTTCATTTAAATAACTGATTTATAATCATAATTTTTTCGTTTTACCAAAACCCGGCTAAGACGTCGACGAATAACCGTGAAGTATCAAGGCGTTATTATTTTATACTCCAGCGCCAGGCTGTAAATGCGTCGGGGATAAATCTATTGTCGCGCCGCGAATAGGGGTGGGTAGGCCGGGACACCTATAATCAATACGTATCTGTTCATTTCGGAGGATAGCCGATGTTTAGCCATATCCAACTGGGCGCACGGGAGCTGCCGCGCATGATTGCCTTTTATGATCGCGTTCTCGCCGAGCTGGACTTAGTAAGGATGACGCCGCAGGAGCTGGACTGCCCCGCCGGCATTATCTGGAGCAAAGCCGGTCAGCGCTGGCCGCAGTTTGTGGTCCGGCGTCCCATCAACGGCCTGCCCGCCACCTGGGGCAACGGTTGCCAGGTGAGTTTTGCCGCGCCATCGCAGGACGCGGTGGCCTCAGCCTGGTCGGTGGCCCTCAGCCAGGGCGGAATCGACGAGGGCGAGCCCGGTGTCCGCGCCATCTATGCCGATGATTTTTACGCCGCCTACTGCCGCGATCCCGAAGGCAATAAACTCTGCTTCGTCCATGCCGGCGGGGTAAATCCCTAGCGGGAAGCGCGGCGAGGCATACGGCGTTCTTATATGTCGTTTTTTTGCTAAAACGCGTCGTAATAACGACGTTCAATGGGTGTAAACACTGGCAAGCTTGCTTACGTTTCCTGCTGCCATCAAGCAGAATCCGGCCTGTCCACCGCGGCCTTACCGGTGTGCCGGCGGATGTTCCTTAGCGAAAACTTAAACAGGCTGGGCTTATGTTTTTTTACCTGCTTCGGCGGCTTATGCTGGCGGCGTCAGTGATGTTGCTCGCCATCTCGTTACTTTTTTGCCTGGTGTTCCTGGTGCCGGGCGATCCGGCGTCGGTGGCGCTGGGGCCGCGCGCCAGCGAAGCGCAAAAACAGGCGCTGCGCGAACATATGGGGCTGGACCGGCCGGCCGTCGTGCAGATCGCCCGCTTTATCGCTAACGTGGCCACCGGCGATCTGGGCGAAGACGTCCTCACCCACCGGCCGGTGGCCCAATTGATTGCCCGCGCCCTGCCCAATACCCTGATTCTGGCGCTGTCGGCCATCGCCTGGGCCGTTCTCCTGGGCATCCCGCTGGGCTGCTGGGCGGCGCTGCGCCAGAACAGCCTGGCCGACCGCCTTATCGGCCTGATGTCCACCAGCGTTATCGCCCTGCCGGCCTTTGTGGTGGCTATCTATGCCCTGCTGATTTTCGCGGTCACCCTGAAATGGTTTCCCGCCATTGGCGCGGGACAGCGGGACGATCCCGTTTCCCAGCTGAATGCCCTGGTACTGCCGTCGCTGACGGTGGGCCTGAGCTGGATCGGTTATCTATCGCGGCTGGTGCGGGCGTCCATGCTGGAAGTGCTTAAGGAGAACCATATCCGCACCTATCGGGCGTTCGGCATCGGCGAGCGGCTTATCGCCATGCGTTATGCGCTGCCGATTGCGGTAGTGCCGGTGGTATCTGTGCTGGGGGTCGGCATCGGCTCGCTGTTATCCGGCGCGGTGCTGACTGAAATCGTTTTTGCCCGTCCCGGCCTGGGCAAGCTGGCCTTTGATTCGGTGATTTCACGTAATTTTCCGGTGGTGATGGGCACGGTGGTGGTGACTTCCGGCTTTTATGTGCTGGCCAACCTGATTGCCGATTTGATTAACACTTTTCTCGATCCGCGCGTGCGGCAGGAGCTTTGACCATGGCTCTTATCACCACCAATACCCCGGTCGCGGCCACCCCGGTTTCCGCCGCCGCGCCGCGTCCCGGCGCCTTTCGCGTGCTGCGCCAGGTCTGGTCGGGCGGGATGGGCCGTTTTGCCCTGATCTGCGTCGCCGCGCTGCTGGCCTGCGCCGTTTTCGCCCCGTGGCTGGCCCCGCACGATCCCATCGCCATCAAGGCGGCGCTCAGGCTGAAGGGGCCAAGCATGGAATATTGGCTGGGCAACGATCAGCTGGGGCGCGATATTCTCTCGCGCCTGATTTATGGCAGCCGTATCGCCATGACGGTGGCGTTTATCGGCACCGGCGGCGCGCTGTTGATCGGGTCCATGCTGGGGCTGCTGGCCGGGTATGGCCCACGGCAAGTCGATACGCTGCTGATGTTGTTTTGCGACGCGCTGATGTCGATTCCGATGATTTTATTCGCGCTGGCGGTGGTGACGCTTATCGGCTCAAGCGTCGTCACCATCATCATGATCATCGTCACCTTTATGGTGCCGGGGTATTTCCGGGTCGTGCGCAGCCAGACGCGGGTGCTGAAACGTATGGAATATATTGTCGCCGCCCGCGCCATGGGCGCCTCTCCCCTGAGCGTGGTATTCCGCCACCTGATCCCCAATCTGGTGGGTACCCTGCTGGTACTGGTGGCCATGGATATCCCGGCGGTGATCGCCATCGAATCCGGCCTGAGTTTCCTCGGCCAGGGCGTGCAGCCTCCCGACGCCAGCTGGGGCACGGTGCTCAACGACGGTTATTCCTATATCCGCCAGGCGCCGCATATCGTTATCGCCGCCGGCATCCCCATTATCCTGGCCACCCTGGGGTTCACCTTTCTTGGCGAGGCGCTGCGCGACGCGCTTGACCCGCGCACCGCCCGGCAATCCAGAGGAGAGAGCTGATGGCCCTGCTGGACATCCACGATCTGTCGGTCACCTATGACTCGGCCAAAGGTCCGCTGAAAGCGGTGCGTAATATTTCCCTGTCCGTGGACAAGGGCGAGGTATTGGGATTGGTGGGGGAGAGCGGCTCGGGCAAATCGACGCTGGTCGGCGCCATGCTGACCCTGCTGCCGGCCAACGCCCATGCGAGCGGTCAACTGCGCTACAAGGACCAAAACCTGCTCGACCTGCCGGAATACGCCAAGCGACGGCTGCGCGGCAACGGCATCGCCACGGTTTCCCAGGACCCGTTTACGGCCCTGAATCCGGTGATTACCATCGGCAGGCAACTGCTGGCGTTTCAGCACCATAAATCGGGATCTAAAGCGGAAAAGCTGGCGCGCGCCCTGGTAATGCTTGAGCGCGTCGGAATTTCCGACCCCAAAGGGCGGTTAAAGCAATACCCGCATGAGCTGAGCGGCGGCATTCGCCAGCGCATCGCCATCGCCGCCGCCCTGCTGACCGAACCGGAACTGCTGATCGCCGACGAACCCACCACCGCGCTGGACGCCACCACCGAAATGCAGGTGGTGGAGGTGCTCAGGGCCAGCCGGAAGCTGGTGGACGGCGCCATTATTTTTGTCACCCACGATTTACATCTGGTCAGCGCCCTGTGCGACAAGGTGGCGGTGATGTACGCCGGGGAAATTGTCGAAGCCGGGCCGATAAAGCAGATTTTTTCCGCGCCGTCCCATCCGTATACCCAGGCGTTGCTGGCCTGTGATCCTGAACGTATCGAGGTGGCGACGCGGGAACTGCCGTTTATCGCCGGCTCGGTGCCCATGCCCAGCATCAATCGCGTCGGCTGTCCTTTCCAGCCCCGCTGCGGTGTGGCCTTTGCTCCGTGCGGCGTGCAAAACCCGCCCGACACCCTGCTTGACGCCGACGGTTGGGTGGTTCGTTGCCATAAGGTGAATGCCCATGCTTGAGATCCGGGATTTAGTCGTCCGCTACAAGACGGGCACCCTGCTGAGCCGCCTGCGGCCCGGCGCGGTCCGCCATGTCGATGTGTTGGCGGGCGTCAGCCTGCATGTGCCGCCGGGCAAGACGTTGGGCCTTATCGGTGAAAGCGGCAGCGGCAAAACCACCCTCGGCCGCGCGGTTATCGGCCTGGCGCCTACGGCGCGCGGCAGCATTCAGGTCAACGGCCGCGAACCGCATGACGCCAGCGATTTGTCCTGGCGCGCCATTCGACGGGAAACCGGGCTGATATTCCAGGACCCGATGGCCGCGCTCGACCCGCGCATGACCGTCGAACATCTGGTTACTGAGCCGTTTACCGTCAACGGCCGGGAGATTAAACGCCGGGTGGAGGCCTCCCGGCTGCTCGACCTGGTGGGGTTGCCGTCGCTGTTCCTCGACCGCTATCCCCATCAGCTGTCCGGCGGCCAGGCGCGGCGGGTGGCGGTGGCGCGGGCGCTGGCACTGCGTCCGAAGCTTATCATCGCCGACGAACCCACGGCGGGGCTGGATCTGTCGGTGCAGGGCGAGTTGCTGAACCTGTTGACCGCCCTGCAGCGCGAGCTGGGCATGAGTTACCTGATCATTACCCATAACCTGGCCATCACCCGCCACGTTACCGACCGTATCGCCATTATGTATCTAGGGCGCATCGTGGAAACCGGTCCGACCGACGTGGTGTTCCGCCAGCCGGCCCATCCCTATACCCGGGCGCTGCTGAGCGCGAAAAGCAAACATAATCCGCCCAATGCCGGCGTGCTGACCGGCGAGGTGCCCACCCTGGCGCGCCGGCCTTCCGGCTGTGAATTCCATACCCGTTGTCCCCTGGCGACCCTGCTGTGCCGGACCGCCGCACCCGTATTACGTCCCCTCAGCGGGGAGCACCAGGTTTCCTGTCATACCCCTTTGATTAACGCGCAACCCCAACAGGCTCAGCCCAGCCGCATCATAGTTAAGGAGATGCATCCATGAAAGGCCCCTCGATGAACAGACGTTCCCTTCTCAAGACGATGGCGATTCTCGCCGCGGGGGCTTCCAGCTCGCTGATGATCGGCGGCCAGAGGCTGGCCTTTGCCGCGGATAATAAAAATAAGATCCTGCGGGTGCAAAACGACCTGGATATTACCAACCTCGATCCGGCCAACCGCAGCGGCTGGTATGACGAAATGGTGATGTTCGCGGTGTACTCCGGCCTGTGCCAGTACAAGGCGGGCACCGAGTGGGGCTGGCAGTTGGATGCGGCTGAATCGCTGGAGCAGGTGGACCCGCTGACGGTGCATTTCAAGCTGAAGCCGGGCATAAAATGGACCGGCGACTTCGGCGAGATGACGGCGGAGGATGTTAAATACTCTTATGAACGTTTCCTTGACCCAAAACTGTCCGCCATCTATGCCTCCGACTGGGAGGCGTTGGATCACGTGGAAATCAAGGGCACCTATGAGGGCGTTATCCATCTCAAGCACCCGTTTGCGCCGTTGTTCACCAGCACTCTGCCGCACGCCTCAGGCCTGATCGTCTGTAAAAAAGCGGTGGAAGCCGCCAAGGACAAAAAAATCGCCACCGATCCGCTGGCGTCTTCCGGCCCGTATAAGATTGGCGAATGGCTGCCGCGCGAGCGGCTGACCCTGGTGCGCAATGAAAAATGGAGCGGCCCGCACAGTTTTTATGATCAGATTCAACTGGTGCCGATTGGCGATTTGAACACGGCGGAAATCGCCTTTGAAGCCGGCGATCTGGATATGACCAAAATCAACATCAGCGCCATACCCAAGTACCAGGGCGGCGTTGAAGGCACCACGCTTACCGTGCGGCCGGCGCTGGCCTATACTTGGCTCGGCATGAACGTTGATCATCCGCTGCTGAAAGACCTGCGGGTGCGCCGGGCCATCCAGCAGGCGATCGACGTGCCGTCCATCCTGGATGCCGCCTTCGGCGGCGCGGTGAAACCGGCGTTTGGCCTGGTGCCGCCGCCGCTGCCCGGCGCGCGCGGCAAAAATATCTATCCGTACTCCCCGGAGGCCGCCAAAAAGCTGCTCAAGGAAGCGGGTGTGTCCAATCTGCAACTGCGGCTGGACTTAACCACCTCCACCGACGGCGGCACCGTGGCGCAGGTGATCCAGGCGCAGCTGGCCGAAGTGGGCATCACGCTTAAAATCAATCAGATGGATGGCGCCGCTTTTGTCGCCGCGGGCCAGGAGTCCGAAGGCACCGCCTGGAAGGACGCGCAGCTGCGCATGACCACATTCACCACCGCGCCGGACGCCAGCTGGGTTACCGCGTGGTTTACCTGCAGCCAGGTGGGCATCTGGAACACCCAGCGCACCTGCGACAAGGCATGGGATCAGTTGAATCTTGAGGCGGCCAATGAGCTGGATCAGGCTAAGCGGGCCGCCATGTACGTCAAGCTGCAGGATCAGTTGGAAGAGACCGGCGCCTATGTCTTTTTATATCACGGCAGCAACGCCTGGGTGACACCCGCCGCTATCCATGGCGCCTGGACGCCCGACGGCCAGTGGCCGTTGTTCCGCGAAATCAAAAGCGTCTGATCGGCCGGTTTTACCGCCCGGGCGGGTAGCGCCGGGCTTTATCACTGAAAAAAAGAATATCGGCCCGGGCTGTTGAGTGCGCCCGGCGCCGGATGTGGGAGCTTCCTTGACTACTGCCCGTATTCCCCTCGCCCCGAAAAAAAGCGTACGCACCGCCGCCAGCGCACTGAGACATCCCAACTACCGACGGTTTTTCGGCGGTCAGCTGTTATCGGTGATTGGCAGCTGGATTCATACCATCGCCCTGGGCTGGCTGATTTGGCGACTGGGCGTGTCGTCGCCGGTGATGCTCGGGCTGCTGGCGTTTTGCAGCCAGGGACCCATTCTGCTGTTTGGTTTGTTTACCGGCGTTATCGTCGATCGCTGCGATCGGCGCCGTCTGGTGCTGGCCACGCAAATCGGCCTGACGCTGCTGGTGGCGCTGCTGTCGATACTGACGTTAAACCATTGGATTACCGGGGAAATCGCTATTGTCATCGCCCTCGGCCTGGGCCTTATCAGCGCGTTTGATCTGCCGGGCCGGCAGTCACTGGTGGTCGACCTGGTGGAATATAACGACCTGGGCAACGCGCTGGCGCTGAACTCGGTTATTTTTAACGGCGCCCGCCTGATTGGACCGGCGCTGGGCGGCGTGCTGGTGGATACCGTCGGGGAAGGGTGGTGTTTCGCCTTTATCGCCGCCTCTTATGTGCCGCTGATTCTGTTTTTATCCACCATGCGTATTCCGCAGCGTCCACCGGTAACGCGCGACGGCAACCTGCTGACGGAAATGGCGGAAGGGTTGGCCTTTCTGCGCCAGGATCCCGACGCCCTGCGCATCCTGCTGCTGGTCGGGCTGTGCAGCCTGACCAGCGTGCCCTATTTTTCCTTTCTGCCCATGCTGGCGGATACGGTGTTGCAAGGGGGCCCCGCCGGGTCGGGCATTTTAATGAGCATTACCGGCGTTGGCGCGCTTATGGCCGCCCTGCGCCTGGCATGGAGCAGCGATATCGGCAAGATGCGCCCCTGGCCGATGTGGGCGGCGCTGATGCTGGGCATCTCGCAGATATGCCTGGGCCTGTCGCATCTGTTCTGGCTCAGCGCCCTGATAGCCGCGCCGATAGGCTATGCCATATTGACCCAGAACCTCAGCTCGAACTCGCTGCTCCAGCACCGGGTGCCCGACGCCCTGCGCGGCCGGCTGATGTCGTTTTATTCCATGATGCTGATAGGCACCGTGCCCATCGGCGCCATCATCTGCGGCGGCGCGGCCGAACTGCTCGGCCTGCCGCTGACCATGATCATCGGCGGCCTGGCATGCCTGGCGGGCGTCGCCGCCATTGCCGGCTGGGACCATTTCGGCGCCCGGCGCAACGCATGATTTCCCCTTTTCAGCCCTTATCGCCGGGAGGCACCCGCATGTCTGACATCGTTGAACCATCACTCGTGGTACCGCCATATCGCCAGATCGTTATTCCGCTGTCGGATGGCGTGCAGCTCGCCGCCCGGCTATGGCTGCCGGAAGGCGCGGCGCGAGTCCCCCTGGTGCTGGAATGGATCCCGTACCGCCAGTCCGATAATACGGCGGTGGGGGATGCGATGATCCATGGTTTTTTTGCCGCCCACGGCATGGCCGCCATGCGTATCGACCTGCGCGGCAGCGGCAACTCCACCGGGCTGCTGCAAGACGAGTATCTGGCCCGGGAGCAGGACGACGCGGTGGCAGTCATCGCCTGGATTGCCGCCCAGGAATGGAGCAACGGCAGTGTCGGCATGATCGGCATCTCCTGGGGCGGTTTTGCCGCGCTGCAAATCGCCACCCGCCGCCCGCCGGCGTTGAAGGCCATTATTACCTGCTGCTCCACCGACGATCGTTATGCCGACGACGTGCATTTTATGGGCGGGGCGCTGCTGACCGACGGGCTGCAATGGGGCAGCGGCTTGTTTACCCAACTGGGACGGCCGCTGGACCCGGCCCATGTGGGCGAAAGCTGGCGCGATCTGTGGCTGGAACGCCTTAACGGCATGGAGCCGCCGCTTGGCCGGTGGCTGGCGCATATGGAGCGCGACGATTTCTGGCGGCATGGTTCGGTGTGCGAAAACTACGATGATATCCAATGCGCGGTCTATGCGGTGGGCGGCTGGACCGACGGTTATTCAGACGCCATTCTGCGCCTGATGGCTAATCTGAAGGTGCCGCGCAAAGGGCTAATCGGTCCCTGGACCCATATCTATCCCAACTGGGGCACGCCGGGGCCGGCTATCGACTTCCTCGGCGTTTGCCTGCGCTTCTGGCGGCAATGGCTGCTGGGGGAGGAGACCGGCATCATGGACGAGCCGATGCTGGATCTCTGGCAGGGGGAAAACCTGCGTTCCGAACCGTCGTCGCTGACCCTGGACGGTCATTGGATCAGCGCGCCGGGCTGGCCGGTGGGATCGCAAACCCGGGATTTCTACCTGTCCGGCGGCGGGCTAGCCGACAGCGCGCCCGCGCCCGCCTCACCGCGGGTGATAGCCACGCCCATGCACTGCGGCCTGATGGGCGGCGAATGGTGCCCGCTGGACGGCGGCGGCAATGCCCCTGAATTCCAGGCCGATCAGCGTCAGGACGACGGCCTGTCGGTCTGTTTTGATACGCCGGTCCTCGGCGAGCCGCTTACCCTGTGCGGCAAAGCCGGGCTGGAGGTGGATATCGCCTTTGACAGCCCCTCCGCCATGCTGATATTGCGCCTTAACGAGGTGGCGGCCGACGGCCGCTCAGCCCGCATTACCTTTGGCATTCACCGGCTGGTGCGCCCCGATGTGCCGGCGGGGCAGGCTTTCCGGGTGGTCTTGCCGTTGAAAGGCGTGGCCTACCGTTTCTCCGCCGGTTGCCGGATACGTCTGGCGCTCTCCACCACCTATTGGCCGATGGCCTGGGCGGAACCGGGGCAGGGGCCGGTTACGCTGTGGCCGCACGGCGCGGTGTTGCGCCTGCCGTCCCGGCCTGCCGGCGTAGTGGATCGCGCGCGGCCGTTTGGCCCCGCCCGCTCGGCACCCGCGCTTGCGCATGAAGTGCTGGCCCCGGAAATCACGTCGCGCCAGGCGCTGTGGGACGCGGCCAGCGGCACGCACCGCCTGACCATGGATGCCCAGCGACAGCAAACCCGTATCGGCGAGCTGAGTTTTGACGGCGAGGGCCATGAGTCTTACGTCATTGGCGCCACCCCTGAAAGCGCCCGCTGGGAGGCGGTGCGGATGCAGCGTTACACCCGGCCCGGCTGGCATATCGCGCTACGCAGCGAAACCTCCCTGGCCTGGAAGGACGGCGGCCTGATCCTGACCTCGGCTTATGAGGCGCAGGAAAACGGGCAGGTGGTGTTCGAGCGGCGGTGGGAACAACACTTCGCCGCCAGAATTAGCGGCAAACGCGGCTGATTACGTTACTATGGTGAACATGACGGGCTTATTGGTGCGTAACCGGATTCAGTAATATGCAGTCAAACGACCCCATCGTGTTCACTTTCCTGCTGGGTCATGATTTTTCCATGATGAGCCTGGCATCGGCTATCGAGCCGCTGCGCTCCTATAACCGGCTCTACGAGGCGAAAACCTTCGCCTGGCACCTGGCCAGCCTGGCCGGGGAGCCGGTCGAGGCGGCCAACGGCATTCCCTTTCCTACCGTGCCGGTTAACGATGTGCTGCCGGTGTCCCACTATCTGTTTATCTGCGGCGGCGAACGCGTGGTGGCGCCCAGGTTCGAGCGCGGCTACCTTAAGGCGGTGCGGCAGGCGGCCCGGGCCGGACTGTTTATCGGCTCGCTGTCCACCGGCACCTTTCTGTTGGCCAAATGCGGCCTGCTGAAGGGATATCGCTGTACTATTCATTGGGAAAGCCGCACGGCGTTCGGGGAAAGTTATCCGGAGATTAACTGTACCCGTAAAATCTTCGAGATCGATCGCAACCGGCTGACCTGCTCCGGCGGAACGGCGGCGATGGATATGATGCTGACCCTGATTGCCGAGCGTTATGGCGACGATCGCGCCACCGCCGTCGCCAATCAGTTCCATCATGAACGCATCCGCAGCGCCGCCGACGATCAGCGGGGCGGCCGCCCCACCCAGGGACCGATCCCGGCGACGCTCGCATCGGCCATCGCCATTATGCAGACCCATATCGAAGACCCCCTGCCGCTGCCGGATATCTCGGCACGGGTGGGTATCGGCAGCCGCCAGCTGGAACGGCTCTTCGCCCGCTATTTCGCCAGGACGCCGCAGCGTTATTATCTGGAACTGCGCCTGGAGCAGGCGCGGGAAATGCTGATCTATTCCGACCTGTCGATTATCGATATCGCGGTATCCGTCGGCTTCAGTTCCACATCGCACTTCGCCGGCGGCTTCAGGCGCGCGTTCGGCGTCCTGCCGTCGGATATGCGGCGCGCCAGGCATGCCCGAAACCGCTGATGCCGCTCAATACCGCGGCGGACCTGCCGCTGTGGCGCCAGCCCGCATCCCGCGGCAACGCTTGGCTGGCGCTCGGCCGGTCATATCGAAAGTCAAATCCGGACGGATTTAATAAAGATCGGCCCTGCGGTCCGCCAGATAAGGATGGTCGCGCCGCCACGCTTTTAACGTTTCCAGGCTGATTTGCGCCGTGATAAACGCCGCTGCGCCGGAGGACGCCGTCGCGATAATGGCGCCGTCCGGGCCGGCTACGCGGCTTTGCCCGACGCAGGGGAACGCGCCGCTGTCATCGCCGCGATTGGCAAAGGCGACAAAACAGCCGTTTTCATAGGCGCGGGCGGGCACCGTATGGCGCGGCACCACGTCATAACCGGCGCTGGTGGCGCTGACGCACAGCAGGCAATCCATGCCGTTTGCCGCCAGAAAACGCGCCGCTTCGGGGAAATCCAGGTCGTAGCAGATAAGCAAACCAAAGTTCACTCCCTCAAGCACCACGTTGACCAGGCGTCCGCCGGGACGGAAAAGCGTGGTTTCATAACCGGACCACAGATGGACCTTACGGTAATTCGCCAGCACCCGGCCATGGCGATCGATCAGGCGCAGCGCATTGTACAGCCCGTCGGCGCCCTGCTCAGCATAACCGAAGGCCAATGCCTGCCGTTTTTCCCGCGCCAGCTCCGCCAGCGCCCGCAGTATGGCGTCGCCCTGCGCCAACGCCATACTGCGGATGCGTCCGGGTTCGTCATAACCGCACAGGGCCAGCTCCGGCAACATCACCAGATCGGCCTGCGGCAGGGCCTCCATCGCCGCGCGTACCCAGGCCACGATCTCCTCCCGCCCGCCGGGCGCGCCGGCGACCTGGGCGATACCGATGTTCATGGCGTCTCTCCGTCAGGAAGGGCGGCGGGGAAAAAGGGGAAATACTCATCCCAGCGGCGCGAAAAGAAGGGGCGGTCATGATCAAACGCGTCCAGGCTGGATTCGAGCCGCCATCCGTCGTTATCCGCGCTCAGGCGGTGGGTCACCTCAAGCCTGGCATGCCAGTCGCCGCGCTGGAAACCGGCGCTGCGCACCGCCTGCGAGGTGGCGGATAACGGGTCGAGGGCATTCACTTTATAGGTTTCCCGGCCCAGGGCATCCAGGCGCAGGCCGGTTTCTTCCAGCAGCAGCGCCCCCAGGTTGCGCACCACTTCCAGGGTAGTGTCGCCGTCATCCATATCCCGGATCAGGCGCAGGCGCCCCCGCTGCGGCGGCACCAGAACCCGTGCGGGCACGGCCGGCGGCGACCAGGGCGCGCCCAAATCCGGCGCGGCGCAGGGGGCCGTGGCCTCGCCGCGCAGCGGCAGGTCAATAGCGCCGCCGTGCAGCGTCAGGACCGCGCGCGCCGGGAGAGGCGCGGCCAGCGGCCAGTAGGCGGTTGAAACGGCCACGCGCAGGCGAAAGCCGGCGGGCAGCTCAAACGCGACGGCCTTAAGCGGCAGCCGGACGGTATAACGCTCGCCGGGCACCAGCGGCTCGCAGCGATCGTGGCCGTTACGCTGGGTCAGGTTAAGCAGACCGTAGGTGATACGGATAGAGACGCCGTCCGGGCCCACCGCGTTCAGGCGTACCGCAATCATGGCCTGCCGTCGATCGGCGGCCAACTGAATATTGATGACCGGCCGGCCCACGATTTGCAGCGCCGCCGCCGTTGCCGGGCCGTCAAAACAGGCGGAGCCGGCATCATCCCCGCGCTGGTCGCCGGGCATATCCGGGCCCCACCCATAGGGGCACCATTCGCCCGAGGCGATACCGGTGGTGGCCGGCGAGCAGACGCTGACGGCAAACGGCTCCGGCGCGTCCTCGCGCAACCCCCCGGAAGAGAGGTGCAAGCGCCGCGGGACTGTAGCGCCGGCGGGCCATTGACGCTCGGCGGCCCACCGGCCGCGCCGCACGGTATAACGGGCGCGGGGAGGTTCCGCCTCCTGCAGCCAGTAGGTCAGCATCGGTTCGTCCATGATGCCGGTCGGTTTATTGCCGAGCCAGTGATCGAACCAGCGGGTGACATAACCGATAAAATCAATTTGCGGCCCCGGCGTGGCGATATGGGGGAAGGCGTGTCCCCAGGGGCCGATCAGCCCTTTACGCGGTCCGGACAGGTTTTCCAGCAGGCGCAGTACGGTATTGGTATAGCCGTCCGCCCAGCCGCCGATCGCCAGTACCGGTATCTGGATAGCGGAATAGTCCTCGCACACCGATCCGCTGCGCCAATAGTCATCACGCACCGCATGTCGCATCCAGCGCGCGGCGGGCGGCGGGTCCATGGCCTGGAGCCGTTCCAGCCACATCTCCCGCCAACGTTCACCGACGATGGCGGGATCGGGCGGTGTCGGCGTCCAGGTAAACAGCGTGGCGCCGTATTGCAGGTTATCGTTAAGCAGCACGCCGCCCATATAATGCATATCGTCGGCATAGCGGTCATCGGTCGAGCAGGCGGTGACAATTGCCTTCAGCGCAGGCGGGCGCAGGGCGGCGATTTGCAGCGCGTTAAAGCCGCTCCAGGAAATGCCTATCATACCCACCGCGCCCGCGCACCAAGGCTGCGCGGCAATCCAGGCAATCACTTCACAGGCATCCGCCCATTCCTGCGCCGTATATTCGTCGTTCATCAGGCCGTCGGAATCGCCCGCGCCGCGCATATCGACCCTGATCGCGGCATAACCGGCGCCGGCCAGCGCCGGATGCAGGATGGCATCGTCGCCGCGATGGCGATCCCGCCGCCGGTAGGGCAGGTATTCCAGTATCGCCGGCACCGGTTCCGGGCTGTCCGGCAGCCAGAGGCGCGCCGCCAGCCGGCAGCCGTCCGCCAGGGTAATCCATACCGTTTCCTCTATCCGCATGGGCATTTTTCCGCGCTGGTCGTCATGGTTCTATCTTTACACAGCGGCAGGCGCGGGCCATGATGAATACGACAAGATTTGCCATAAATACGACACATTTTCCAGCCGGGGCCGGGCCGGGGGGGAGGTCGTCCCTGCCGCGTGCGCGGCCTGGTAAGCATACCCTATTGTCCCGCGGGAAATTGACGTACTATATTCGGCGGGACGCATCGCGCCTTAGGGACGGCATGCCCTGCCAAGCGAGTGCGCGCCGGATTTGCGGCCATCTCAAACAGCGCCGGCGTTAATGACACCGCGCCGGCATCTCTTCAAGCCCGACCCTTGCTGTAGGAATCCGATGAACCTGGACTGGTATGACTGGCACCAAAGCGAACTGACGCCACAGAGACTGTATGACATCCTGGCCTTGCGTAACGCGGTGTTTATTATCGAGCAAAATTGCATTTACCAGGATGTGGACGGCCGGGATCTGGTGGGCGACAACCGCCATGTGGCGGGTTATCTGGACGGTGAGCTTAGCGCGTATGCCCGTATTCTGGATGAGGGTGACCAATTGGCCATCGGCCGCGTCATCGTGGCGGCCAAGGCCCGCGGCATGAACCTGGGCCTGCAGTTGATGGCGCGTGCGCTGTCGGCATGCGCGGCGCATTGGCCTGAACGGACCGTTCATCTGTCCGCCCAGGCGCATTTGCAGCCGTTTTATGCCCGGTTAGGTTTCCGCGCGGTAACGGAGGTGTATGACGAAGACGGCATACCCCATATCGGCATGGATAATTACCGGCCGCCGTCAGCGTAAGCAGGGTCCCGCTAAACCAGCAGCCCGCGGCGCAGGCTTCTCGATGACAGCATTATCGTCGGCTGGCCGCGCCGCCGGCCCCGGATAAATATATCGGCATTATTCCCATTGCGATAAGCTCATTTCAGCGACGATGCCCGGCCCGAAACCCGCGATTATTGCTTTGCCCCCTGCGCTGAATACGCTGGATTCATGCATTCGCCGGTAGGCTTCGAATACCACGGAACTGGCGATATTGCCGCAATTCACCAGCGTGTCGCGGCTAAATGAAAATTGCTCCCTTTGTACGCCCAGATATTTACACAAATCATCCAGTATTCTTGGTCCGCCCGCATGGATAATATAATAATCAAGCTTGTCGATCTCCCAGCCATGCTTCTGGGCAAACTCCGTCATCACCGGCGCCAGGGGTTTCATCGTACCCGGCACGCGTTTATCCAGCCGGAAATGGAAGCCGGTATCTTTTACGGCGTAGCGGATCCATTCATCGGTCTGCGCAATGAGATAACTGCAGTTGCGCTGTAGCTCCAGCCCGTGGCCGGAATGGGAGGTGACCGCCGCCGCGGTTATCGCATCGCCAAACAGGCCGTCGGAAAGAAGACTGCCGATATCATCGTCGGTAGGCTGGTAGCTTAGCGAACAGAATTCGCAGCTGACGATCAACACATTGCTGCCGGGATGCGCGCTGATAAAATCAAGCGCCCGGTTTATCGCAGCGCCGCCCGCGGCACAGCCCATTTGTGATATAGGGATTTGCACGGTATCAAGCGGCATGCCCATTTTATTGATAAGCCATGCGGTCAAGGACGGCATCAAAAAGCCCGAGCAGGAAACATAAATTATCGCTGAAACATCCCTGGCGGAAATATCCGCATGGCTCAGGGCTTCTTCAATCACACCCGGAACAAGCCGTTTTGATTGATATTCAAAAATCGCATTCCTGTAACCAAAGCCAGGATGAAGGGATGCAAGCTCAATGGGTTGAATGATATGTCTTTTTTTAACTCCGGTGTGGGTGATGAGTTCGATTGCCTTGTCCAGGTTGGGACTGTCCTTGAATTCCCTTTTCGCTAATTCAATCGTATCTTCCAAGGTAATAACATATTCCGGAAGGTAAATGGCTGGTTTGTGCAGTGTAGGCATTTTTTGTATGGCTCCATAATATCTTTATAATAAGTTAATGCGCTGAATGACATCTCTAATTAATAAAAATTAACCGCTTTAAGATTGGTTGTCCGCAATCAGTTTGTCAATCCTGATAATCCATTGCAGATGGAAAAAATGTTATTTTAAAAATGGCACAATTTTTATTAAATGAGTTGTGTTGACCTGTTTTTTCAGGAGAGAGCTGATTAAGGATCGGGAATAAATATCGGCTTAACTCGTCAGAAATAATTCTTTGCACATAATATTTTCTTATGGAATATGCCTTATTTTTATATATCGGCATTATGTGTTAAATAAACTCATTAGCAATGATATTGGCAATAATAACAGAGGTTAACCAATCGAATATACCATTGCCGATATGAAAAATAGGGTAAAATATAGGCTCTGTTAGGCGAGAAATGGCGTGCATGGTGTGGAGATATTATAAAAAATATATATTGATATTTTCATGATAAGTTAATTAATTATTAATATGTCATGGTGTGAAACCCGCTACCGTTGCCTGAAAAAGGGTGAAAACCACCACCGCCAACACGCCAACACGCCAACACGCCAACACGCCAACACGCCAACACGCCAACACGCCAACAAAGGCGGATGGCGGTGGCTTAATCGTTACCCAGGCGAAGCAGCGCGATCAGGCCCATCAGGACGATGGTAAACGTAATGGCCAGGCTGGCGTCGGCATTGCGGGTCAGCCAAAAAATAGCCTGAGTGCCGCCTTCACCCAGCGCGCCGGAAAATGATAATAATCCGAGGTAAAATGTCTTGCGCTGGGTAAATCGGGTCCGCATGGCCAGACCGTACAACTGCCCGAAGGCGAGATAGCCGCCGAAGGCCAAGACCGACAGCGCAAACAGCAGAATATAAAAATTATGCTGACACAGTACGAATAACAGCAATGCCGCCAGAATCGCCATCAAGCCGATACCGGCATTAAACGTCGTGTTATGCTGGAATAGATTGATATGTTTGAGCAGGAAGAACAGCGCCACAACGACGACGGCATCAAACGATAGCCAGATATTTACACCGTCCCGCCCCAGGAAATGTGCATCAAGCGAGGGCAAAATGATATAAACAACAGAACAGGCCGCCCATACGGAAAGCACCGCGACCCAAATAAGGAAAAACCTTTTATCAAAACTTGGCAGCTTATCGCATCCCATGATGCGATGCTCCTGTGAGCCAACCTGGCCGAGACGGAAAAAATTACCAATAAACATCATTAAAATTAATAGAATAACCGTCATCATGCCCTGGTAGAACCGGGTGGGAAAAAAAGCGAAAAATGGACTAATAAATGCCGACGCATTTATCAGCATTAAGTGAATATTGAAAATATCATGATTGACGCTATTCCCCGCCAGCATTTTGGCATCCCGATCGGCTGATTCAATCAAGCTCACCATCATCGTGGCGGCGGCCCCGCCGCCAATGCCCGCCAGCAGCGCGAAGCCATATGACCAATGCGGAACCTGGACGTAGGCCATAAACAGTAAGGATGCCGATTCAATTATTATCCCAGTGATAAAGATCAGTTCCCGCCGGATAAACCGGCTCAGGTAACTGAACAGTAGCGGCGTGCAGCGGTACATAAATAGGAGAAATGAGTAAAATAATCCCGTTTGTGCAATACTCATTTGTCCGGCGCCTGTCATTTTCAACGGTAAAACAATCGCGACGCCGAGAAAGAGCAGGCGTTCTAGAAAATGCGCGGATAGCAAATTTAACAAACGGTATCCCGCAAGCCTGATGGCCCTTTCATTTTTTCCGGCAACATTTTCTTTGTTTAATAAGTTTAACATCAGTAATTATACACTCTTCTCAGGTCGTTTTTTTGGCTATAAAAATCGACTATCTGCCTATCCTCCTCATTGAGCATTTCAATGAGGCTGCAAATATGTACTAATATCACATTCTGCTCTTCAGCGGAGATGACCGGGATCTCCTTCAGCAGGTTCAGCGTTATAAGGCCATGCTCTCCTTCTTCATTGATATCAGAATGTTTTATTATTGGCGTATAGAAATTTTCCGGAAGGCCATTTTTAATGCAGGCGTTAATGAATGCTTCATTAAAAATATGGCTTGGCGTTTCAAACAACAACAGCGCACAAATGAAGCTTAATAAATGCTGCCTGGCATAGACGCCAAGGCTGGCATTGGCCATAAAAGTAGCAGGTAACGGCTGGCGGGCTGATAAAACCGATTCATCAATGCCAACCGTATCAAGGCAGGCTATTAGCATTTTATCATGATCATATTCCTCGACAAACAGGTTTAATAGCCGGCTGCGGATAGGGTTATTGACGTTATGGCTTAAGGCGGGCGCAATAATCGCCGGGGACATGTGTACCAGATGATAGTACTCCATGGCAAAACCTATTATTTCATTATTGGTAATTTTACCAGAAAGCATTCTGCTATAAAATGGTGAATCACCAGCATTGTATTGCCACTTTCTGATGACGGGTATCAGGCGAGAGTAATAAAAATCATCCCCGCTGAGCGCTCCGGAGGGTTGTGTTTGCATACCGTCGTCTATCAACCCCAGTTGGTCGAGGTGTTTGATAACGTCATTGCAGCTGAAACTTTCTTCTTCAGGGAATTTTTCTATCAATTGCAAGATATTGTATTTACCTTTGGCTAAGGTTTTCAGAAAGGCAAGCAGGCTGTTTTTGGCTTCCGTTCCTACGGTAATGTCGCAACCCTGCTCATGGTAGTGCAACGAAATCCCGCTATCAATAACCGTAATGGCGACCCCTTTCCTGAGCCGTGGTAAACAGAAAAAATTGTTCATAAGAGATATCCTCCCTTGCTGGGTTATATCGATCGCACAAGGCTGGTGGCATCAGAATAATGCTCCCAAATGGCACGATAATAGGCGTCGTATAATTCTACAAAAAGGTGGGTTTGCCTTTTCATCCTGATCAAATTTTCTCTAGATACTACGGGGATGGTTGATAGTAACTGTCGGCCAAAGCTGGCATGGTTATGTTCAATATTTATCAGCGAATGAGATTTTATTTTTTCGATAAATTGGGCATCCATCTTGCCGGATTTTTCCATGGCAATGACATAGCTGTCTACCGCGCAGTCTTTACCCTCCAGTACTTCCATGGTGCTAAAGAAGAACAGCGGATCGCTGGCCGACCAATAGGCGAGGGAATTGGCCAGCCCCAGCGTTTCCGGCAGCGGGACCGACGCGATGATGTTGTTTTCGTCAATACCGAGTAATGCCAACGCTGAAAGGATAATCTCAGCATGGCCATGCTCGCTGCAAAAGACGGCGTTCATTGCCTGCCGGGTCTTCCTGCATCCGTGGAAATAAAGGGCATGGGCATCGAACGAGCTGCCACGGGCAAGCAAATGATAATTTTCAATCGCCATACCGATAAAGACATTTTCCGGCACGTCATCGGGTTCATTACATTTTTGCCAGAATATGTTGTTATATAATGATTTATCCATCAGACGATTTTGGAGATCTTCTATTTCGAGTATGGCCTGTTTTCCGGTGATAAACTCTGTTGGAATGTTTCTGGTGAGCAACCCAAATTCAGACAGGCATTCTATCAGCAAGGTGGCGTCTTCACAGGTCAGGTGGGTTTTGTTTTTCTTAATGATGTCAGGAATGGATGTTTTTCCATCTAATAATAACAAGAATTCATAGGCTTCGTTTGGCGTCACCGGTAATACGTTAATGGTGAACTCATCTTCATCAGTGATCGCCAATAAATGATTGTTAGACAATGAAAGCGTACAATTTAAATGGGGACAGTAGTTTAAGTCGCTCATGACAATGACTCCATGAAGAAAGGCATCTCATGGAGATGCCTTATTGGTTTGGGTTATCATAGGTGCGATGGCATCAGGACAGGACGGGTTTTTTTAGCCACAATGATAATTTTGCGTTTAGTCATATTCATGATTGCTTCTCCTTTGGGTTAAAATGCGTGCCGGCTATCAACACGCACGTGATATTTAATTTATTTTGCAATGTAAAGTGGTAAAATATCTATTTAAATTATTATTATTGAAGTCAATATGCGCGTAAGAATACACAGTTATTTATAAAGATAATAATAAATAAGTAATAATGATAGTATTTATTTTATTGTAATAAACTTTGCTTTTGTAATGACTTATGATGGATAACCCTTAAATGTGGCCAATGACTTTACCCTAAATCATAGGAATGAAGATTGCAATATCAAAATTAAATTAACTGCTCTGATAGAGGAAGTGTTAATTTTTACCCTTTCTTCCGCGAGTATTCTAAAATCAAGTGAAACATAATTTATGTGATTATATAATTTGCTAAGTGAATAGAGTGCTGTTGCAGGCCGGATTAATTTTCTTGCAGCGCGAGATGAATCATCTCATTATTCACTGTGTGGTACGCTTGTTACGCTGCCTGTACTTATGCACGATAAACAACCCATCAGCTGCTGCCATGGCCTTGTCGTGGGCACGCCGCGGGCGGCATTTCACCGTATGAAGGTTTTTGCGCGCCACCCGCCGGCTATCTACCCTTTTTGGAACAGTTCGAACCGGCCCAAGGCCTCGTCGATGGCAATGCGCAGATCCGGCCGCGGCTCCGTGAACCAGGTCCACTTTTGTACCATTAGCCTGCCCGCCGGACGATCCATCTTGAGATCGAGCGCGGCCACGATCTCATCCCCTACCAGCACCGGCAGCGCAAAATAACCCAGTACCCTTTTATCGGCGGGCACATAGGCCTCGAACCGATGTTCATACCCAAAAAACAGGTGTAGCCGCTTGCGCTGGATGATCAGGGGATCGAAGGGTGACAGAATGGCGGTACGGGGAGTCACTAACGGTTCAATGCTATTTTCCAGCGCCGCCGGGACGACCCAATGCTGGCTTTTCGCGTGGTTCTCGATATGGACCGGCACCAATTGCTTTTTCTTTACCGCCGCGTCAATCAGCGTACGCACCGCCGCCTTGGCCCCGGCATTGCCGAAACAAATGGAATCCAGGCTGACCATGCCCTGGGAACGCACGGCGCGCGCCAAAAGATAGTGGGCGAACTGCTGGGCGGTTGCCGGGCGGGGACGGCGGGGCCAAGCGAAATGGCGGGCGGATAAATCATAGCTTTTTAGCATGCCGGTGCGTTTGCTCACCGTCAGGTCGCCGCTGAAAAAGCCATAACGCAGCGCGCGCCGTGACGGCTTGCGGCTGCCCCACGGATGCGTCTTCTCAACCAGCACTTCATCGTTGATATCCCGGATCGACAGCGCCCCGTCGTCACGGATGCGTTTTAGCAGCGCGGCATAATGCTGTGCATCCATGTCGGCATACGACGCATGAGGCCTGGCGCGAAACTGATTCATGGCCGGCAGGAACATGCGGTAATCCGCCGTCGGCACGTAGGCCAGGGCATGTGTCCAGTATTCAAAGACCGATTTAGCCTCCGACTGGGACTGCTCAAGGTCGGCGCGTCGATAGGCGGGAATACGGGTATGGAGAATATGATGGTGGCTGCGCTCGATGACGTTGATGGTATCGATCTGCACATACCCGAGATGTTCGGTGGCTAAACGAACGGCGTCGGGCCCTTCGCCGAAAGGGGCGGGGATATCGAGCCGCTGCGCCCGCAGCCAGATCGCGCGGGCCTGCCGGGCGGTTACCGGGATAGAAGATAGGGTCATAATGTTAGCTTTTCACCATGATGGGAAAAATGCCGGGCATGGTTCACCTGAGCGTGATTGACGGGTTAAACAGGTTATGCGGGTCAGCATCAGGCGGTTTTATTTCGCCGACTGTATGACGGTATATTACTGGCCTATTTTATGCTTGTCTGCACCCTCCGCGCTTTTCACCACGGTGGTGCGTCCGTCCCTTTTTAGTGCAGACATCCCTTTTGTCGCGCGTTTTAAAGAGGTTAATAACCCGAGGGTACCCCGATAAAAACCAGCATTCCCGTGTAATGGGATTCTGTTCCCATACTGTGGCATGGATCCTGCTTGCCAAGGTTACGTCTATGCTCAATACGAAGCCGCCGATGTCCATTAACTCAGCATCCATGCCGGTCCAGGGTCGGGAAAATATTTCCTCCCATGAACGTGTTTTAATGATTTTAAAAGTGCTGGCGCAATTTGGCCGTCCGGTCAACGCGGCGGAGTTAATGAAGGCGACCGGCCTGGCCAAGAGTACGCTTTACCGCCAGTTGGTGATGCTCAAGCGTTGGGGGTTTGTTTTTGAATCAGGCAATTTATATGCCCCCGGCCCGGTCAGCCTGCAGCTCGCCCTGGGCTTTAACACCGTGTCGCTGCTGACGCACCATGGCCGGCCGGAAATGCAATGGCTCTCGGATCTTGCACGCGAAACGGTGGCCATCACGGTTGCCGTGGATGCCCAGGCGGTCTGCGTCGATATGATCGAGGCGCCCCAGTCTCTGCGCTGCTCTTTCGAAAAAGGACGCAGCCTGCCGTTAAGGGATGGCGCCACCGCTAAATGTCTGTTGGCCCACCTGCCTGACCTGCAACAGCAATCTATCCTGCAGGCGGAATTTCCCGATCCGGCCGAGAGAAACGACAGGCTGGCGCAATTACAGGACATCCGTACCCAAGGTTATGCCTGCAGCCAGGGTGAGGTTGACGACGGCGTCTGGGGGATTAGCGCGCCCTTATTTGCCTCCGGCGCGTTTGTGCTGGGCGTGTTATCGCTGATGGCGCCTTGGCAACGGGCCGTTGACCGGCAGCCGCAATTGATAGGCCTCGCCATCGAGGCCGCGGGACGTATCAATAAGCGCCTGCGGGCAAGCTGATTTTTACTCTTTTATTCATTCAAAAGGAAAGAACCATGTCCATTATCCGTCCCGTATTAACCCGCCTGTTTGTCGCCGGCATGTTATGCCTGTCCGCAACGTCTTTTACCCAGGCCGCCGAACCGATTAAAGCGGTAACAGACGCCACTTTCCCGCCCATGGAATATATGGAAAACGGAAAGTTTGCCGGGTTTGATATCGAGCTGGTCGAGGCGATTGGCAAGGTACTTAACCGGCCCATCGCCTGGACCAATGTGGATTTTAAAGGACTGGTGCCCAGCGTGACCGCCAACCGGGCCGATATCGCCGTCTCCGCTATCTATATCACCCCGGCGCGCGCGGAAGTCGTCGACTTTACCCACGCTTACCTGAGCGGCGGCCTGGTGGCGATGGTCAAAGAGGACAACACGACGATCAAAACCCTGGATGACCTGAAAGGCAAAAAAATAAGCGTCCAGGTGGGGACCAAATCGGTGCAATGGCTGCACGACAATATTCCGTCGGCCCAATTGGTCGAGGTGGAGAAAAACCAGCAGATGTTCAGCTTGGTGGATATCGGACGTGTCGATGCCGCGGTCACCGGCAAACCGGCGGCGTTCCAATATGCGCGCACCAAAGGCGGCGTCCGGATATTGGCCGATCAGCTGACATCCGAAGAATATGGTATTGCCGTACAGAAGAACCAGCCAAGGCTTACGGCGGAGATCAACGGGGCGCTTGACCAGCTCAAGGCCAACGGTACTTATGCCGCCCTGGTGCAAAAATGGTTCCCTACCGCTGCCAAGTAAGCATGGCGCGATGAGGCATTGGCATCCTGTCTTCGGCTGTTACGCTTTGATGTAACTCTTTGTATCCGAGGCACAATCGACGGAAATACTATGACCCTAGACCTGAACTTTTCACCCGTCTTTGCCGGGGCCGGACTGTTGCTTCAAGGCACGATAGTGACCGTTGAAATCACGCTTTGCGCATTGCTGTTGAGTTGTACGCTTGGATTGCTGTTAGGCATCGGCCGTCTCAATCCCGAACGGCGCGTTATCTATGCCCTGTGCAGCGCCTACGTCGCGTTGATCAGGGGCACGCCGCTTCTGGTGCAGCTGTTTATTTGGTATTACGGCCTTCCCCGGCTTGGCCTGGTGCTGCCGTCGTTTTTCTGCGGTGTTATCGGCTTGGGATTGTATTCGAGCGCCTACGTGGCGGAAGTGGTGCGCGGCGCGATCCAGTCCATCGAAAAAGGGCAGAATGAAGCGGCGCGATCGTTGGGTATGTCCGGCGGCCAGGCAATGTACAAGATTATCCTGCCGCAGGCGGTTATCCGGATGATACCGCCGCTCGGCAATGAGTTTATCGCGTTAATCAAGAATTCGGCGCTGGTGTCGCTTATCACCATCCAGGATGTGATGCAGGCGGGCTCGACGATTATCAGTAACTCTTACCGGGATCTGGAAACCTATCTGGTGATTGCCGCCGTGTATTTTTTCCTGACCGGAATCTCAGTGCTGGCGTTGCGTTATTGTGAACAACGGCTCAAATCGAAGGGGGCGCTGCAATGACAGAATCACGCGCTATGGGCAATCCCATTATCAGGATCCGCCGTCTCGGCAAACGCTTTGGCGCCAACCGGGTGCTTAACGGTATCGATTTTGAGGTCTTCCCCGGCCAGGTGGTCGTGATTATCGGGCCCAGCGGGTCGGGCAAAAGCACTTTCCTGCGCTGCTGCAACGGGCTTGAGCAAGCGGAAGAAGGCGACATTGAGATTTGCGGCAGCACCCTGATAAAACAGGGGAAAATGTTGCCTGACGTTGAGCTTAACGAACTGCGCAAAAACGTCGGCATGGTTTTCCAGTCGTTTAATTTATTTCCTCATCTGAGCGTACTGGACAATATTTGCGTCGCTCCCCAGATGCTGCGTAACCTTAAAAAAACCGACGCCCGGGCGCAGGCGGTTAAACTGTTGGGCAAAGTCGGTTTGGCCGCCAAAGCGGATGCCATGCCCAACAGCCTGTCCGGCGGTCAAAAACAGCGGGTCGCCATTGCCCGCGCGCTGGCGATGGAGCCGCTGGTGATGCTGTTCGACGAGCCGACGTCCGCGTTGGATCCCGAACTGGTGGGCGAGGTGCTGCGGGTCATGAAAATGTTAGCCCAGGACGGCATGACCATGATTGTGGTGACGCATGAAATGGCCTTCGCCCAGGAAGTGGCCGATGTGGTGGTGGTCATGGACGGCGGGGTGATAATCGAGGCGGGCCCGCCCGCCGCTATTTTCGGCGCGCCGAGGGAAGCGCGGACCAGGACCTTCCTGCAAAGCGTACTGTCCCGCGCATGACAGCCCCGGCGCCGCTGCGCCATCGGCCGCCGGTCTGCCCGGAGCGCTCCCGACCTGATGTGCCGCCGCCTGCTTCCGCGCTGCGCAAGGGCGTATTCAGCACGTCAGCACTATTTTCCCGAACGGGCCGCGATCGAGATGATCCAAGGCATCGGGCAGTTGATCGAATCCGTATTGCCGGTCGATCACCGGCTTCAGGCCGATAGCATCCACGGCGCGCACCAGATCTTCCAGCGCGCGTCGGTGGCCGACGCCAATGCCCTGGATGACCGGCGATTTCAGCAGCAATGGGCCGCCGGGGCCGCTGATGTCAAATCCCTCAAACACGCCGATCGCTGAAATAGTACCGTGGACGGCCACGGCGCGAATCGAATTCGCCAGGTTGGGGCCGCCCACGGTATCGATAATATGGTCGATGCCCCGGTCCTGCGTCAGGCTATAAACCGATTCCACCCAATCGCCGTTCAGGCGGTTGATGCCGTAATCGGCGCCCAGGGCCTTGGCGCGGGCCAGCTTTTCATCGCTGCCGGAGGTGACGTACACCGTTGCGCCGTGCGCTTTGGCAATCTGCAGGGCCAGCAGCGCCACGCCGCCGGTGCCCTGCACCAGCACCGAGTCCCCGGCGCGCAGGCGGCCGCGCTCCACCAGGGCGAACCAGGCGGTCAGACCGGCGCAAGGCAGGGTACTGGCCTGCGCGTCGTCAAGCGTGGCGGGGGAGGCGGATACCCAGTCTTCATGCAAAATCACATATTCCGCCAGTACGCCTTGCAGGGCGCCGCCCAGGGTAATATAGGGCGGCGTGCGGGCATTACCCCCTGGCTTCCCGTCGATCCAGCCGGGCGTAAAATTCGATATCACCCGATCGCCGGCCTTGAACCGGGTGGTGCCCGCGCCGGTGGCATCAATCACGCCGGCCATATCCGACGCCGGGGTAAACGGCAGCGGCAGATCCAGCCCCATGCCGGTTTCGATAGCCAGCTTATCGCGGTAATTGAGGGAAACGGCGTTCACTTTTACCCGGATTTCACGGGGTCCCGGCTGCGGGACGGCGATCTCGGTCAGCTTAAGATTTCCACGCCCAATAGCGTCCATCGTCCAGCGTTGCATGGTGTCGGCCATGATGTCCTCCTGATAATAAAATGTGTTACGTCAGGATAGCGTTGATATCACGTCGCCAGTGGCGATAATATTTCCAATTATTGTTTCCAAAAAGGCGACAACCCATGACGGATCGGCTGAAAGGTATTTCGGTGTTTGTCACCTCGGTCGAAGCGGGCAGTTTTGCCCTGGCGGCCAGCCGGCTGCATCTCTCCCGTTCGGCGGTGGGCAAGACCATAGCCCGGCTTGAGCAGCGCCTCGGCGTACGTTTGTTCCAGCGCACCACCCGCAGCCAAAGCCTGACCGCTGACGGCGCGTTATTTTACGAACGCTGCCAGCGGGCGCTGGAGGAGATCCACACCGCCGAAACCTTGCTGGAAACCGGTAAACAGCAGGTCAGCGGTCGCTTACGGGTATCAATGCCGGTGCTGTTCGGCCGTCTGTGCGCCGCGCCGCTGTTGATCGAGCTGACACGGGAGCATCCCGGGCTGGAGCTGGAGCTTTCGTTCAGCGATCGTATCGTGGATTTGATCGAGGACGGCTACGATTTGGCTATCCGCAACGGGCCTTTACCCGACAGCGCCCGGCTGGTGGCGCGCCGTATCGGCGATCACCGCATGACCTTCTGCGCCTCGCCCGGTTACCTGGCACGGGCCGGCACGCCGCATACCCTTGCGTCACTGGCCCGCCTTGAGACGGTGGCTTATTTGCGCGCGGGAATGTTACAGCATTGGCAGGTTAGTCTGCCCGACGGCACGGTGGAAGAAGTGGTGCCAAAAACGCGTCTGTTAATGGATGATTTACAGGCGATCGCGGATACCGCCGCCGCCGGCTTCGGTATTGCCTGGCTGCCCTGCTGGCTGGTACGGCAACGATTGCAGCAAGGTGAATTGGTCCAGGTACTGGCGGAATACGCGGGCGTTTTTTTTCAGTCCTATGCCGTATGGCCCAAGACCACTCACCTGCCGCTGAAGGTCCGGCTGGCGGTGGACCGTCTGGCGGAGAGATTGGCGACCAGTATGAGTTTGTAGGGGGTGATGATACTGATCTCTTGCAGTAGTCAGGAAACCTGATGGGCGCCAAGCAAAACCGATAATAGAAGATAAAAACCGGCCCGATCGGGTGGACATAGTCGAAGATGAGCTTAACGTATCATGACATTAACCAGCAGAAAAAACCGAGCTGCCGGAATGAAGTCATGGCTTATTGTCTCGACATACAGGCGTTTTAACCACCGGGGAGCAGGCAAACGCGTCATTAATCGCCGCTGTCACCACTCTCACTCGCCCAGAAGTCCAAACATCAGGATTGACCACCAGCCAAATATCGGCGGAGTCGATGCGCGACGGCATCACGTTAATCAGTTCCGGGCAGCATCGTTGCACTATTTCGCGCGCCATCATGCTGATACCCATCCCTTCCCTAACGGCATCCATCAGCAATAACTGCGAGGCGGTTTCCATCACGACAGTACCGTTGGTCAGGGGCTCGCCACACAACTCCTGCCAGTACTGTGGCAACACCTCGCGGGGGAACATTATCAGATCATGCCCCGCAAAGGCGCTGCCGGCCAACGGCAGGCCATGCCGTGACACATAGTCCGCCGAGGCGTACAACCCCATATGGACAGTGGCCAGGCGACGTATGATTAAACTGCCGTCCGTCGGACGTGCACTGCGCACCGCCAGATCGGCCTCGCCTCGTTTGATGTCCAATAGCGCAGGAGCGGTGGAGAGCGTCACGGTAATATTGGGATGGGACCGGCGCAGTCCGCGCAGGGCCGGTAATAAAAAACAACGCGCCAGCGCTTCCGTCGAGGCGATATGTACCGTGCCGGCGAGCGAGCTATCCAAACCGACGGTTTTGCGCCGTATTGCCGCGGCCGCGGCTTCCATCATTTCCGCTTCCGGCACCAATAATTTTCCTGCCGCCGTCAGTCTATAGCCCTCGGGATGACGGGTAAACAGGCCGGTTATTAACTCCCGTTCCAGGGTACGCAGGCGGCGGGCGACGGTGGCCTGATCGACGCCGAGGCTGAGGGCTGCCGCGCGTAAACTGCCGGTACGGGCGATTGCCAAGAAATAACGCGTGTTATCCCAGTTCATGCTCTCCCCACGGCAATTTTGCCGCACCTGGTGTTATTCCTGCTGCATTTTAAGCCTTTAGATTTCCTTTTACACTCACTGCTTATGCATAAATAGAAGGAATTCATCATGCCTGAAACCAGGCTGGTAACGAGCGACGGTGCCATTTCCGGACACATAGGGCAATTTGCCGTGTTGCTGGTGCTCTGTGCCGGTATGTTCATGGCGATACTGGATGTGAATGTGATGAATATTGCCATCGTCAGCATACAGTCGGAATTCCGGACGACGGTTGCGGGTATGACCTGGGCGGTGGATGCCTACAATCTGGCGCTGACCGGCCTGATGCTGTCCGCCGGGGCGCTGGCCGATCGCCATGGCGCCCGTCGTATATGGATGCTGGGCCTGTTGTTGTTTACCGGCGCGTCATTGGGATGCGGTCTGAGCCATTCAATCGTTCAATTGATTGTGCTGCGGTTGGCCCAGGGTATGGGTGCGGCATTATTTATCCCCGCGTCGTTTGCGCTGATGCCGCTTATCTGGCCTATTAACGCGGCCAGGCAGCGCGCGATCGGCCTGTTTGGCGGCATCGTTTCCCTTGCTGCCGCGGCGGGACCGGTACTGGGCGGTTTCCTGGTCGGCTTTTTCAGCTGGCGCAGCGTCTTCTTGATAAACATCCCCATCGGCCTGTGCGGACTGCTGGCGGCGTTTCGTTTGTTACCGGTGGTAACCGGCGGTCACGGGCGTGGCTTTGATCCGGCGGGACAGGGTCTTGGTATCGCAACGTGCGCTGGGATAAGTTATCTACTGATTGAGCTGCCTACGCGGGGATGGACCAATGGCTTAATCCAACTTAGCGCGGGTGTTGCGCTGGCGGGTGCGGCGGGTTTTATCCTGGCTGAACGGCGCGCCGTCTCGCCGCTGATCCCGCAGTCCCTGTTTATGCAGCGCACGTTTAACATCGCCAATCTTACCGGCATGATAATTAACGTGTGCTATTTTGGTGGCATCTACGCGCTCAGCCTGGTCCTGCAGCAACATTTGCGTTTTTCCCCTTTGCGCACGGGGATAGCGCTGCTGCCGCTGGCGGTTTTCCTGATGATCGGCAATATACTCTCTGGCAGGCTCATGGCGCGTTGGGGAATAAAAAAGCAGATGATTATCGGACTAGTGCTAAGCGCCTGCGGTTATTTTGGCATGGCATGTTTACAGGATCATATTACCCCCCTGGTAATCGCCGCGATGGCGGTATTGGCCGGCGGCGCCGCTTTTGTGGTGCCGCCGATGACTGCCGCCGTGCTGCATAGCGCACCTTTATCCATGGCGGCCACCGCCTCGGCGGTGCACACTACGCTACGCCAACTAGGCTCGCTAATGGGCGTTGCGCTGGCTGGGCTGGCCTTTACGCTTATCTCCTCGCCTCTGGCTACGCTGATGCTGGTGTCGATGCTTAGCCATCTTTTTCTGGCACTGGTGGTCTGGCGGGGCTTGCCGCTAAAATGATATGTTTGTGATGTCGCCTGGCATCGGAGGAATGGCGTATGACGGATATTATCGGCGGCCTATGGCATCTGCACTGGCTTGCGGCGCGGGGCAGCCTGCAGGCTCACCAACATGCATTTGTACGGGAATGCCAGCGCGCCTTCGACGTGTTATCCGGGCAAATGTCCCCGCCGCCGCTGGATATTCTTTTTCACCGTTCAACCACACAGGTCATAGCGCAATTGGGTTTATGCGGACGGGCTTGGGAGCCGGCGCTGTTTTCTCTGTATGTCGATCCCGATAACCCCAACCTGGCCGTCAGCCTGGATAACGGCGCGTTTACACGTCAACTGCTGCACGAAATTCATCACTGTATGCGCATGGCCGGCCCCGGCTACGGTTATACGCTCGGTGAGGCGCTGGTCAGCGAGGGCCTGGCCGGGCAATTTGTCTCCTATCTGCTGGGCACGCCGCCGGAATTATGGGAAGCGGCATTGCCCGTGGCCTCCCTTGGCCGCTGGTTGCCGGACCAAACACAATTGGAAGCGACCGGCTATAACCATGCGGAATGGTTTTTCGGTACCGGCCGTTATCCGCTTTGGCTTGGTTATACCCTGGGTTATGAGCTTGCCGGACAATGGCTTGGCCGCACTGAACGACCGCCAATGGAGGCCAGGATCAACGCGCCGGCCAAAGATGTCTTGCGTGACGCCGGGTTTCCGTCGTGTGGACAAAGCGTTATTTAACGGGCCGGTATCTCGTTGTCAACGTACCTTTTCTGCGGGGTATAAAACGTCATCAGCACGGAGAGAACGGCAAACATCGTAAGGGCGAAGGCGGCTCCCGTTTCGGTATAGAGCATACCAAAGACCACCGACCCCGCGACCTGCCCCGCCGCCAGCATGAAAAACACCGCTCCTGCGCCTGAGGCCGGGGCGTCTTGCGCCGCTGAGGTCCCGCAGACCAGCAGTACGCCGGTCAGCGTGACATAGCCGGCGCCGCACAGCGCAACCGCCGGAAAGAACCACCATGAGAACCCGTGGCTGAACGCCAGCAGCAGAAGCGGCGCCGCCATAAACAGCTGTGAAATACGGTAAACCTGATTAAGACCGGCATACGTGGCCATGGGGCCGGTCATTGCGCCGAGTATGCCCGCGCCGCCGCTGACCAGCCAGAGCATACTCGCGGTATTTTCATCCACGCCGGAATGATGGCGCAGCACGTCCGGCCCAAAGCTCCACCAGGCCGCGCTGGCCATTCCGCTGGCGAAGGCGATGATGACCAGCCGCGCTACCGGACGCCGCAGAAGCGTTTCGCGCCGGTTTTTTTCCCCCAGACGGATATTGAGGCGACCGCCGGGCAGGCAACATATCACCGGCGCCAGGCTGGCCAGCGCCACGATGCCGAATACCGTGCAGGCTGCGCGCCATCCGCCCGGCAGATAGAGCAACACCGGCACGGACAGGATAATGCCCGCCCCGGAACCGGCGTTGATGACGGTATTCACCAGCGGCTGTTGTGTGACGGAAATAACCCGGCTGACCGCGGCGGCAAGGGATGGCGAGGCCAGGCCTGAACCCAGGCCGGCAATAAAAAGCCCGGCCGCGAGCATAACAGGAGAAAAAGCGAGGGCAAGCAGCATCAGGCCGGCGGCGGCGCAACAGGCCGCCGCCGCCGCCGGCAAGCGCGGGCCAAAACGTTCGGCCAGTACCGATGCGCATAGGGTGGACAGACAATAAGCCGCAAAGCTGCAGGCGGAAATGACGCCGGCCACCCGGGGGCTGAAGGGAATATCGTTCATGATGGCGGGCAGCATCAGTCCCCATGAGAACCTGGCCATGCCGTAGGTGACGGCGATCAGCGAGAAACCGGTGATTCCGAGCGCCACGGACGCTTTCATCGCCGTTCCCCGCCGGCGATAAGCAGCGCGGCGGCTTCCCCCGCGCGGGTCGCGGCTTCGGGACCGATAATCAGCGCCGACGTGATGGCGCCTTCAAACAGCATCCATATGGCGTCGGAAAGGGCGGCGCCGGCCGCGCAGGGCGAATTCCCGCTACAGGCCGCGATGTAATCCCGCATCGCATAGCGATAGTCAAGAGCCTGCGCCGCCAGCCTGATATCCTGCTGCGCATATTCGCCCCAGGCCTTCAGGAAGAAGCATCCCGATGTGCCGTAGTCCCGCATCCACTGCCCGAGCACCGCGAAAAGCCTGCTGACCGCCTCCGGATGCCGCGCAGGATACAGCGCCGAAAAAAACCGGTTTTTACGATCGTGCATCACCGCCGCCGTCAATGCCTCGCGTGAAGGAAAATAACGATACAGGGTGCGCGTTGATACGCCCGCCTCGCTGCAGATCCGGTCCGTACTGGTGGCGTGGAAACCGTTGGTATAAAACAGCCGCTCCGCGGCCTGGATGATGTCTTGTTTTTTGTGCATAACCGCAAAAGTAAACCGATCGTTTTACTTTTGCAATGATTACCGCAAACATTTACCGCGTTGGGCGATAAGCGGGTGTTTTCGGGATTGACTATAACCCTCCGGGCTTGCCAATCGTCTCCGCCATCGCCTCCACACGCCTGATGGCCGCGTACAGATCCGCCGCCGTAACCTTCCCCGGCATATTTGCCATATCCGGCGCGTGTACCGACGCCCGCACAATGCTGTCCAGCTCTTCAGCGGTCAATTCCGCTATCTCGTTTAACCGCAGCGGCACCGCGCAGGCTTGCGCCAGCGTGATGGCCGCGCGCAGTTCGTCGTCGCAACGGTTTTCCAACGCCAGCAGGCAAAGATTGCCGAACCCCACCAGCAGGCCGTGGCCGAAATCACGGGTTTTATGGCAGACGGTAAAGCCTTCGTAAATGGCGTGGGCGGCGGCGGCATGGGCACCGTTGCTCATCAGCGACGTCAGGCCCGCGAACATAAAAATGGCGTCCAGCACCTGATCCAGCTCCGTATTGGCCCGGCCGTCACGCACCGCCTGGCAAGCCGCCGGCCCGTAGGCGGCAATCAGGTCGTAACAAATTAAACTATTGGCCTGGGACGAGCGCTGGATCCCTATCAACCGGGTCTGTTGCGCGCTGATGGCGCGGAATTCGTACCATTTCGCCAGCGTATCGCCAAGGCCGGCCGCCAGCCAGCGCATCGGCGCGCGTGCCAGCAAATCACTGTCGATAATCACCGCTGCCGGCGCCTGCGGCAGCGGATAAAGATCCTGGAACCGGCCGTCATCAAAATAACGTATCGACAGCGGTGTAACCGCCGCGCAGGTGGCGGCGATAGTGGGGACGGCGACCACCGGCACGGCGGCGGCCACGCCCACCGCTTTACAGGTATCCAGCGCCTTGCCGCCGCCGGCGCCGATGATCAAATCGATACCCAGCTCAGTCACCCTTTGCGTTAACCGGTGGATGTGCGTTGCGCTGCATTCGCCGCCGAACCATGCGCTGTCGACCAGCGTCACCGGGCCGGCGGCCAGCTGTGTTTTAACGGCCGCGTCCACCGCCGCCAGCGCCTGGTGGCCACCTATGAGCAGCGCGCGCCGCCCGAGTTTGCCGCACACCTCACCCAGCCGGGACAGGGTGCCGGGACCGCGCAGGATCTGCGCCGGGAAAATAATGGATTGTGCCTGCATATGTCCTATCTCCGATGACATGTTGTTCTCAATAAAGGCTAATAAGTTAACCGGCATGTCATGCATAAGCCGGATCGTCCGGCTGCTTGCGCCTGCGGCCGGCCCTGTGCGCGTCCGGGGTGATGCGCGTGATCCTGATATTCCCACGCTCTGCCCGGGGGTTCTTGGCGGCGCTCAGATAAAATCATGACTGGGGATCAGCAGTCTGGCCAGCGCGCCGATATCCGTTTCATGCTCCAGATCCATTCCCCTGGCCCACAACGTCTGCGCCTGGGTGGCCGGCAACGCATGAGCCGCCAGGGATAAAAATTTATCCCGCAGCTGCCGGTCGCTGACGGGATTGGCCGGATTGCCGAGCGCGATGTCCACCCGCAGCGTCAGGCGATCGCCCTCGCGGGTATGCAGGGTAATTTCCGGTTCGCCGTCCGCGCTTAGCGCCGGATCCACCCGTAATTCAATGCGGGCCATCATGGCCAGCAGCCGGGGGTCCCGACGCTGCTGTTCCCCATAGGCGTCCAGGCCCGCGTGACCCAATACCAGCCGCGCCGCCACCGCATAGGGCAGGCTCATCTGCGCGGCCGCCAGCGTCTGCAGATGCATATTGCCGCACATATCGTTAAGAAACGGGCAGAGACGGACCTCGATTTTTTCAATTTCCTGATAGCCGGCATTAAGCCTGCCGAGCAACAGACCGGCGGCGTCAATCGCCGCATGGGTGCCGCGACAGGAGGCATAGGGTTTTATCGAGCAGCGCTCCAGCTTCCATATCCGCGCCAGCTCATGTGTTAGCGCCCCGGGAGCGGCGCTGGCGGCAGCGAAGGTGGACAGGAAACCGCCCCAGCGATCGTCAAACAGCGCCCCGGGACCGGTGATACCCCGGCGCGCGCTGAGCGCCGCCAGTACGCCGCCCTCGGCGGCGCGGCCGGCATGCAGTTTTTTACTTTGCGAGCCGTCGTGAATAAATCCCCACAGTCCGCCGCTGAAGCTGCCGGCAATACCCAGCGCGGAGCTGGCCTGCGCGGCGTCCAGCCGCAGCAGGCTGGCCGCCGCCGCCGCCGCGCCGAACACGCCGCAGGTGGCGGTGGAATGCCATCCGGCGCCGTTATGGGCGGCATAACCGCCGCAGGCTTCCAGTACCCGGCGGGCAATGTCATAGCCTATGACGGTCGCCAGAATCAAGGCCTTGCCGCTGACCGGCTGCGGGCACAGCGGCAACACCGCCAGCAGGGCGGGGATCACCACCGCGCCGGAATGGTCGCAGCCGCCGGTATCGTCAAGCTCCAGCGCATGGGCGGCCACGCCATTGAGCAACGCCGCGTTGCGGGCCGAGGTTGCCAGTGAGGTGCCCCAGACTACCGCCTGCGGCGCGGCGCCTTCCTCCGCCAGCAGCCGGGTCATCTCCTGCGCCACCTGGCTGCCCGCGCCCGCCAGGCCCGCCCCCAGGGTATCAAGAATATGCCGTTTACAGCGCGCCACCAGCGCCGGCGGCAGCCGATCGAAGGAGGTATTAGCGATAAAATCCACCAGCGCCTGCTGGGGATTGGCCGCGACGGGCGCGCCGGTGTTCTGCAGTGGTGCGTCAGTCATGGGGCATCCTCTTCGGTAACTCCCCTGTGGGGAAGGGGCCGGCAGGGTTTTCCCGCCCGCGATGGCGCCGCCAGACTTCGGCCGGATGCGCGGGATCGTTATCCGGCTGGCTGCGCCGCCACCAGTCGGCAATGTCGCCGGCGGTGGCGACCCAGACGTCGGGATGCGCGGCAATATAATCCAGCAGTTCGCCCAGTACGCCGATGCGGCCGGCGGTGCCGATCACCTCGGGATGCAAACGCAGGACATAGCACAGGCCGAAGCGGTAAAATCCGTCGAAATCCATCTTCATATTGCCCAGGGTCTGGCTATAGGACGCGATGCGCGACTGCGCCGGCGGCACCGCCGGGCTGAGGTTAAAGGCAAAATAGGGTTCGTCTTCCAGCTCATAGTGCAGCGGCAGTTCCACCAGCCGGGGCGCGGGTACCGCATCCGCAGGCGAGTGTAAGGGAATAAAAAAAGGCAGATCGTCGCCGCGCCAGCCCGAGGTCCAGCATAGGCCTTCAGCCACCAGGGCATCGGGCAGGCCGTCGGCCCAATTGCCCGCCGGCAGGCGAAAACCCCGCGGCGCGGCGCCGGTTATATTGGCGATGGCGGCATTACCGCGGCGCACGCTTTTTATCTGCTCCGCCAGCGTCAGGGCGTCAAACGATTCAAACCGATAGCCGCGGCCGGCAAGCTCATGGCCGCCCTGCCGGATTTGCCTTATCCGGTCGGGATGTTCTTCCGCCACCACGCCCGGCACGCACCAACTGGCGGGGACGTTTTTTGCCGCCAGCAGCGCCAGTAACCGATCGATGCCGCGCAGGGTGCCGTAGCGCCATACCGACAGCGTTTTTTCCCGGCCGGCCACCGCCGGCACCTGGCTCAGGATGCCGTGGATATCATTAAAATCAACCGTCACCGCCACGGCGCAGCGTTTGCCGCCGGGCCAGCGGCCCGGGGATAAACCCGCGTCATTATTCATTGCCATGCTCCTGTAGCCACCAGCGCGCCACATCGCGGCAGCGGGCGAACCACACGTCGTCGCGCCGGCGCAAATGGTCAAAAAACCGGTCGAGCAGCATAATGCGGCCCGGTTTACCGGAAATCTTCGGATGGAATAATGTGGTCAGGCTCAGGCCTTCGTCCATCGCGCCGTCAAATTCGCGGCACCAGTTATCCAGCGTCAGCGCATAACCGGCGGTGCGATCCAGGCCCGAGGGAAAGTTCGGCTCGCGGGTATAGGCCAGGGAGGCATAATCGTCCATCTCCCAGCGTCCGGGGATTTCCACCAGCGGCCGCGGCTGTCCCGGCACCCGTATCAGATAAGGCCGGTCATCACCGCGCATGCTGCTGGAATAGGTTACGCCCGCGTTGAGCAGCATCGCCGGGGTTTCCTGGTGCCAGTCGCCGGACGGCGTACGAAAGCCCTCGGCGCGAACGCCCAATACCTGCTGGAAAATATCCCGGGATGTGTCCATCACCCAACGCTGCTGTTCAGGACTCAGGGCATAGAACGACTCATGCCGGTAGCCGTGGTAGGCCACCTCGTGACCCTGCTCCACAATGGCCCGGCACTGTGCCGGCCAGTTCTCCACGACCCAGGCCGGCACAAAAAACGTGGCGGGCAGCTGGTGCGCCTTGAGCAGATCGAGGATGCGCCCCAGCGCGCGGAAAGGACCGTAGCCGCCGAAGGTAAAATAATCCGCTTTGCGCCAAATGCTGCCGTTCAGCATGGCATCGCCGGTAGGGCCGTCGACATCGAACGCCAGCGCCATACAGCCCGTTTTACCCCCGGGCCAGCGGGTGGAAGTAGAAGACATGATTACGCGCTTTCTCCGCTAACAGGCCGCGCGGCCGCAAACCGTCCACGCGGTAAAACCACGACCGGTTATTTGCCGCCGTTGATGGTGACCTCGGTTACCGCGCCGTCCTGCATGCCCCATTTCGTCAGTATTTTCATGTAGGTGCCGTCGGCAATCATCGCGGTCAGGGCCGATTTCACGCCGTCGATAAGGGCGCTGTCGTCCTTGGCGATGCCCATGCCGGTGACCTGGTAGGCAAACGCCTTGCCCAGCGGTTTATAGGTATTTTTCTCCAGGTTCATGATATACGGCAGGGTTTCGCTGCCCTGCACCACGCCGTCGATGCGGCCCTGGCGCAGCTGGGTACGGGCATCGGCAGTGCCTTCCGCGCCCACCACCACGATGGCCGGTTTACCGGCGGCCTCGCAGTTGGCCTGGCTCCAGGCGGCAATTTCCGCCGGGAAGGTGGTGCGCCGGCTGGTGCCGACCTTCTTGCCGCACAGATCCAGCATCTGGTTTATTTCACTGTGGGCGACGGTGGTGTAGAACTGCGGCCCGCTGTGGTAATAATCCACGAAGGTCGCTATGGGCTGGCGGGCTTTGGTATCGGTCATGCCGGAGAGGATCATATCGATGCGCTTGGTCGCCACCGCATTGACCATTTGTTCAAAGCCGATTTCCTGCCAGTTGATTTTGCGGTTCAGGCGTTTACCGATCTCCATGCCCAGATCGTAATCCATGCCGGTCAGCTCGCCGGTGGCGGGATCCTTGAATTCCAGCGGCGGATAGTTAGGCATCATGGCCACTTTGATTTCATCTTTTTGCGTCAGTTCCGCGGCACCGGCAGTCGTGATGCCGGCCGCCGTATTGAGCAACACGCCGGCGGTTAACAAGGACAACAGCGTTTTTTTCATGATCAGGTTCTCATTATGTAATGATGTTTAAATCAGGACGGCAGAGATAAAATTCTGGGTCCGCGGATTCTGGGGATGGAGCAAAACATCTTCCGGATTACCACTCTCAATGATCCCGCCTTCATCCATAAAGACCACGCGGTTGGCGACTTCCCGGGCAAAACCCAACTCATGGGTGACCACGATCATCGTCATTCCCTCGGCGGCGAGGCCGCGCATCACCGCCAGCACCTCGCCCACCATCTCCGGATCCAGCGCGGAGGTGGGTTCGTCAAACAGCATCAGCTTGGGTTTCATGGCCAGTGCGCGGGCAATCGCCACCCGCTGCTGCTGTCCGCCGGAAAGTTCCAGCGGATAGGCGTCGCGCTTGTGGGCCAGCCCCACCCTGTCCAGCAGCGCCATGGCTTCCTCGGTGGCTTCCTTTACCGGCCGCAGCAGCACCTGCGTCGGCCCCTCGATAATATTTTCCAGGGCGGTTTTATCGGGAAACAGGTTAAAGCGCTGGAATACCATGCCGGTCTTCAGGCGCTGGCGGGCCACCTGACGGTCATTGAGCGGATAGAGCTTTTTACCCACGATGCGGTAGCCCACCAGCTCGTCATCCACCCAGATGCCGCCGCTGTCGATGCGCTCCAACTGGTTGATACAGCGTAAAAACGTGCTTTTCCCCGAGCCGGAAGGGCCGATAACGCACATGACCTCGCCGTGGTCTACAGACAGGTTAATGTTCTTAAGGGCCTGAAATTGGTCGAAATACTTATTCACATTGACGGCGTTGATGATGTTTTTCATCGGTCCTCCCGTTAGCGATCGCGGCGCCGGGTGCCACGGCCGAAATACCGTTCCAGACGCACCTGTCCAAGCGACAGCAGAGTCACCGCCACCAGATACCAAATGCCGGCGACAAACAGCAGTTCCATTACCCGGGCGTTGGCGAAATAGATGGTCTGGGCGTTATACAGCAGCTCGGAATACTGGATCATGCTGGCCAGGCTGGTGGTCTTCACCATGCTGATAAATTCGTTGCCGATGGGGGGGATAATCACCCGCATCGCCTGGGGTAAAATAATGCGCCGCAGGGCATGCAGGCGGGTCATGCCAATGGTTTTAGCGGCTTCATACTGGCCCTGGTCCACCGACAGCAGGCCGGCGCGCACCACTTCCGAGGTATAGGCGCCCTGATTGATGCTCAGGCCGAGCAGCGCGGCCATAAACGGCGTCATGATATCGACGGTGTGAACGCTGAATAGCCCGGGAATGCCCATGACCGGGAAGATCAGCGCCAGGTTGAACCACAGCAGTAATTGCAATATCAACGGGGTACCGCGGAAAATCCAGGTGTAGCCGATAGCCACGGCGCGCAGCACCGGGTTTTGCGACATGCGCATCACCGCGATAACGACGCCGAAGATGACGCCCAGCAGCATCGCCAGGACAGACATCACGATAGTATTGCCCAGGCCGAACAGAATGGCTTTGGCGGTCAGGAACTGGCCGACGAAGCGCCACTCGATGTTGCCGTGGGCGAAGGCATTGATCAGCAACGCCAGCAGCGCCAGAATAATCACCGAGGAGAAAATCCGGCCATAATAGCGCTGCGGCACGTGCTGATATTCGCTGAGATCGATCCTGGCGGACGGGTCGCCGCCAGGATAGCGCTGTTCGTTCATAGCCACTCCCGCCGGTTATTCAACAGAGGTTAACGTCAGACCGGCATAGCTGGTCACCCAGGCGGCCTGGGCCGCCAGTTTCAGGCGTAGCCGGGCGATTTGTTCGGCTACGCGGACCGGCGCGGTTCCGCCCCAGGCGCAACGCGCGTTGATAGCCGCCTCCAGGGTCAGGCACTGGCGCACCTCGCCGGTCAGGCGGGCATCCACCCCGGCCAGCTGATCGTCGCTGAGCTGGTGCAACGCCAGTTGTTGCTGTTCGCACAGCTGTACCAGCCGGCCGGTGATTTCATGGGCTTCTTTAAACGGCACACCCCGGCGGGACAGCCAGTCCGCCACCTCGGTGGCCAGGGTAAAGCCCTCCGGCGCCTGCTGCAGAAGTCGTTCGCGGTCGACGACCAGGGTCTCGATCATGCCGGCCATGGCCGGCAGAACCAATAACAGCTGTTCAACCGTATCCATGGCATTGCGCTTGTCTTCGATCAGATCGCGGTTATAGGACAGCGGCAGGCTTTTCATGGTGGCCAGCATCGCCGTCACGTTGCCGATTAAGCGCCCGCTTTTGCCGCGGGTCAGCTCGGCGATATCGGGGTTTTTTTTCTGCGGCATAATGGAACTGCCGGTGGCGTACGCATCATGCAGCGATACCCAGCGGAACTGGCGCGAGGCCCACAGGCAGACCTCTTCGCACAGCCTGGAGAGATTGACGCCGAGCATGCCGCCGGCAAACAGAAATTCCGCCACATGATCGCGGCTGGCCACCGCGTCGATGGAATTTTCGCAGGGGCCGTCGTAACCCAGATCCCGCGCCGACAGCTCGGGGTGCATGGCAATCGCCGAACCGGCCATGGCGGCGGCGCCCAGGGGGGACAGCGCGCAACGTTTATCCCAGTCCTGCAAGCGCTCGACGTCGCGGGCAAACGATTGGGCATGGGCCAGGAGCTGATGACCGAACACAATGGGCTGGGCCTGCTGCAGGTGGGTAAAGCCGGGGGCGATGCTGTTGATATGCTGCTGCGCCTGCTGCACCAGCGCCGTTTGCAATCCCAGCAGGGCGAGGACGATTTTCCGCGCGTTATCGCGCAGGTAAAGGCGCAAATCGTTGGCGGTCTGGTCATTGCGGGACCGGCCGGCGCGCAGTTTACCGCCCAGTTCCCCCAGCCGCTCGGTCAGCATGCGCTCAATAAAGGTATGCACATCCTCATCATCAATACTGGGCTGGATACGGCCCTGGCGGTGGTCATCGGCCAATTGCCCGATGGCCGCCACCATCAGGTCGGTTTCCCGCGCGTCCAGCAGCCCGGCGCGCTGCAATTCGTAAGCATGGGCGCGGCAGCCTTCCAGGTCGTAGGCGGTGAGGGCAAAATAGGCGTCGGGGCTGCGCGACAGCGCGCTGAGCGCGGCGGCGGGGCCGCTTTTGAAGCGTGCTCCCCATAAACGTTCTACCGGTTGTGGCATGGCATGCTCCTTTCATGGCATGGATGTTGCAATCTTTGCTTTATCCGCGGTCGGTGATGAAGACCGGAAGAAAAGAGGACAAACATCCGCTGGCCATGGCGAAATGAGATAAAAGAGGCTGTTAAATTGATAATGGAGAACGAGGGCGTGGGGGTAAATAGTTATTATGGAAAGTCCACTTTCCAAATTTGGAAACACGTCGCCAGTCAAAAGTGATATTAATCAGCAGAACATTGGCGTTGCCGATTTAAAGCTTTTGCGGGTATTCAAAACGGTAGTTGAGGCCGGAGGATTTACCGCGGCCTGCAATGAATTAAATATCGGACTGGCGGCGATAAGTAAACAAATATCCGATCTTGAAATCCGTTTCGGCATGAAACTGTGCACCCGGGGACGTGAAGGGTTTTATCTTACCGAGCATGGCAAAGTGGCTTATCTGGCGTGCCTTGATTTGTTCTCATCGATAAATCAGTTCCGGGATACGTTAAACCATGCCCGCCATGAAATATTCGGTGAATTAAATATCGGCATTATCGATAATACCATCACCGACGCGCAGTCACCGGTGGTGGGGGCGCTAAGCGAGATACACCGCCAGGCGCCCAAGGTCAGCGTGCGTCTCCATGCCACCCAGCTTGAGGAAATCGAGCGCGGCGTTATCGACGGCCGTTTCACCTGTGGCATAATACCCGTCTACCAGGAAAAACCCGATTTTGATTATTTCTTCCTTTATCATGAAATAGCCTATCTTTGCTGTTCAAACCGGCATGAGCTGTTTTCTTTGGCGCCTAACGCATTAACCAATGAGCGTATTGCCAGCGCCAGTTTAATCAGGCATTTCTACACCAATCATGGCCATCAAAATCCCGGGCTTCATTTTTCCTCTTCCAACGCCGTGGCGGTACAGGTCGAAGCGGTTACCATGCTTATCCTTACCGGTAATTATGTCGGATTTTTGCCCGCACATTATATCAGCCGCTATGAGCGCGAAGGAAAAATCAAAGCGCTCAAACCGGAGAATATCTCGGTGACCACGCCGTTTAATCTGGTGGTAAAAAGAGGCGCGGCGTTAAATTCCGTGGTGAAGTTATTTCGTGATGCGCTTAAAAATGCCGCCATCGCCCCGGCGGATCATACCGGGGCAGAATAATGCACCGGCCCCGCGGCATTGCACCACCCCTGGGCAATCGCTTAAAAGATTTATCACCCACTTGGAAAATATCCCGCAGCGCCATTCACCTTACCGATTCCGCCCGCCGAACTGACATTGGTTAAATTTATTTACATATGTAAAGCTAATGAGTAGTATTCTCATTATCTTCTTTGCGCGCCCTTCTATGCCAGACTCATCAGGCTGCGCGGGGGCGGGAAAGAATCATAAAAGTAGCGGTCAACTCATTGATTTAACAAAACAACGGTCTTGTGGAGAAAGAGAATGTCGGCAGTGCCAGGGGTAATGAAACGCAGCGCGGGGCAACGGGTAACTCATTCAGGCTGGACATGCTCTTTGTCCCTTATTGCCACGTTGATTTCATCCTTTGTCAATCCGGCATGGGCGGATGAGCCGGCCGGCGAAAAAGCGTCTTCTGATGAAACGATGGTGGTCAATGCCCAGGCAAGCGGCGCAACCGATGCCGCCCGGCAGGATTACAGTGTGCCGGTCACCCGCGCCGGAACAAAAATGCTGCTGGTGCCGCGTGATATTCCTCAGTCCGTCAGCATTATCAGCAAACAGCGCATGCAGGATCAAGACCTGCAAACCGTGGGCGAGGTGCTGACCAATACCACGGGCATAACCGCCAATAATATCGACTCCGATCGTTCAACGTATTATTCCCGCGGTTTTTTCATCAACAATTTTCTTTATGATGATATTCCCACCACCCTGAGCGACGTTTGGAACTTCGGCGACGCCGGTTCGGATACCGCCATTTATGATCGTATCGAAGTGGTGCGCGGCGCAACGGGGCTCCTGACCGGATCGGGCAATCCCTCCGCCGCTATCAATATGGTGCGCAAACGTGCCGATAGCCGCGAATTCCAAGGATCTGTTTCCGGCACTTACGGCACGTGGGATAAGCAACGGATGGTAGCCGATCTTTCCGCGCCGCTGACGGAATCAGGCAACGTGCGCGGCCGCGTTATTGCCGGCTACCAGGATAACGATACCTGGCTTGATCGCTATCATAACCGCAAAAAATTCATTTATGGCGTTATTGACGCCGACCTGACGGATTCCACCACGCTATCATTGGGTTATGATTATCAGGAAAGCGATACCAGCAATCCCACCTGGGGCGGGTTGCCGACCTGGTACAGCGACGGCAGCCGCACGCATTTTGACCGCAGTTTTAATCCGGCGCCGGACTGGAGCTACTCCAGCCATGAGTCGAAAAAAGTCTTTGCCGATCTGACCCAGCGCTTTGCCAACGGCTGGCAGTTGCGCGTCAACGGCACCCATGCCGAAACCGATTTCGACTCCAAGCTGATGTATGCCGACGGTTTCCCGGATAAGGACACCGGCGAGGGCGTTTCCGCCTACGGCGGCTGGAATAAAGGCAAACGTAAGCTGGATTCCGTCGATACCTACGCCACGGGACCCTTTGAGCTGCTGGGCCGACAGCATGAGCTGGTGGCCGGCGCCAGCTACAGCAAACAAAATAATCATTTTTTTAACTCCCAGGCCACCATTACCGAGTCCGATATCGGCAATTATAACAACTGGAACGGCCATATCGCCGATGCGGACTGGAGTCCATGGGTTGATTATTCCAACGACACCATCCGGCAAAAATCGGTCTATACCGCGGCCCGTTTTTCGCTGGCCGATCCGCTGCACCTGATCGTCGGGGCGCGCTACACCGACTGGCGCGCCAATGGCTCGACCGCCACCAGCGATAAAGACGACGTCACGCCCTACGCCGGCCTGATTTATGATATCAACGACACCTGGTCCGCTTATACCAGCTATACCGCCATCTTCCAGCCGCAGACCTACCGGGACGCCAGTAAAAACTATCTGGACCCGACGACGGGTAAAAACTATGAAGCCGGCCTGAAAGGCGACTGGTACAACAGCCGCCTGACCGCGTCTTTGGCGATTTTCCGTATCGAGCAGGATAATGTGGCGCAAAGCGAAGGCACCTATATTCCCGGTACGACGGAAATGGCCTATCGCGGCGTCGACGGCACCGTCAGCAAAGGCGTCGAGTTCGAACTTAACGGCGCGGTAACCGACAACTGGCAAGTCACTTTTGGCGGCGCGCGTTATGTGGCCGACGATCAGGACGGCAACGCCATCAACGCCGAACTGCCGCGCACCTCGCTGAAATTGTTTACCCGTTATCAACTGCCGATGCTGCCCGATCTGGCGGTGGGCGGCGGCGTAAACTGGCAGAACCATACCTGGCAGGATGCCGCCGGCCCGCAGGGTACGATGCGCGCCGACCAGGGCAGCTACGCGCTGGTCAGCCTGTTCAGCCGCTACCAGGTTACCCGCCAGCTTTCGGTGCAGGCCAATATCAACAACCTGTTCGACAAAGAGTACTATGACTACCTCGGTCCTTACGCGGTATATGGCGCGCCGCGCAATATGTCGGTAACGGTGGGTTACACCTTCTGATCATAGACAGGGCGGGAGATATCCCGCCTTGTCTTCTGGCATCCATACCCGTTAAACCGCGGTTTTAACAGCGGCGTCAAATCGTTCCTCCTTTAAAAATCTGGTAGCCTAGGTCAATAGAGTAATTGACATCTTCATGGCGGATTTTTTTCAGCACCATTTCCGCCGCGCATTTTCCCATGCCGATACGCGGGGTAATAACGCTTGCCAGGCGGGGGGTTATGGCCCGGCCGATATCCAGCCCATGGAAACCGGCGATGGCGATATCGCCGGGGACGGGGATATTTTGCCGCAGGCATTCCAGCAGCGCGCCCACGGCGATGTCGTCATTGGTGCAAAACAGACCGTCCAGATCGGGGAAGCGTTTTAGCGCCTGGTTAAAAATATCGGCGCCGAGGGAAAACGAGGATATTTCATTGGCGGTGAGCATCAGCGGGGTTAAATCGTAAGACTTCATCGCCTGGGCATACCCCTGGTAGCGCTGGCGGTCGCGCAGATCATCCCGCGAACCAAGATAGACAACCCGGCGTTTGCCGCTGGCCAGCATGGTCGACATCATATCGAAAGCCGCTTCCTGGTTATCATAGCCCACCTGGATATCCATAAATTCCTCACGGGTATCCATCACTTCAACAACGGGGATTTTAGCGGCCAGCAGGCTTTTTATACTGCGCAGGGTATGTTCTTTTTCCATCAAAATAATGCCGTCGATGCTGTAGGAAAGCAGATTAACAATCTGCTGCTCTTCCGTTTCCTTGCTGTAATTATAATTGGCGATTAATGTCTGGTAATTATTAACCGAGGTTACGGACTCGATACCGGCCAGCACGTCGGAAAATACCTGATTATTAAACGACGGCACCAGGATGCCGATGGAGTGGCTGATGGAATTCAGCATCATCTCCGGCGCCCTGTTTGGAATATAATTCAACTCTTCGATAATACCGGCTATTTTGGTCCCGGTCGCCTTGGCAACTTTTTCCGGCGTGCGCAGATAACGGCTGACCGTGGTTTTGGTGACGCCGGCAAAGGTGGCGATGTCTTGCATGCTGACCCGGTATTTTTTCATTCCACCCTCTCTGATGATCCCGGTCCGGCAGCCATGGCCGGCAGACCGGGAATATCCTTTCGCGTTACGCTCCAAAAAATCTGTGCCAACTAATGGATAATCATATTGAGCAATAGTACACCGGCTAATCCGATAAACGAGATCAGTGTTTCCATGACCGTCCAGGTTTTCAAGGTTTCAGCCACGCTCAGGTTAAAATAACCCTTAAACAGCCAAAAGCCCGGGTCGTTGACATGGGATGCGATCACGCTGCCCGCGCCGGTCGCCAGCACCATAAGCGCCGGATCGGCATGGGTGACGGCGATAATCGGTAAAACAATGCCCGAGGTGGTGATCGCCGCCACGGTGGCCGACCCCAGCGCGATGCGCAATAACGCCGCGACGCACCAGCACATGACAAGCGGCGACAGCGACGTGCCGCGCATGATATTGGCGATAAAATCACCGACGCCGCTGTCCACCAATACCTGTTTAAAGGCGCCGCCGCCGGCGATAATAAAAATGATCATGGCGATGGCGGCAATGGAATCGCCCAGGATATCCATCACCTGGCCGATCTGGCGCCCGCTGCGCAGGCCGAGAGTAAAAATACCCAGTACGATGGCGGCAAACAGCGCCACGGCGGGATTACCGATAAATTCCAGCAACAGACGCACGCCGTCGTCTTTCGCCATGGTCATGTCGGCGATCGCGGCCAATGCCATCAGAATGACCGGGATAATGGCCACGGTCATGCTGACGGCAAAACCGGGCATTTCCTGTTCGGTAAAAATTTTCGGGTTGAATAATCCCGCCGGCGGTTCTTTTTCAAATTTTTTCAGCAGTTTGGAAAAAAGGGGGCCGGCGATAATGACGGTCGGAATAGCGATGATCAGGCCATAAATCAGCGTGGTGCCCAGGTTGGCGTTAAAAATGATGGCGATAGCGGTAGGGCCGGGATGCGGCGGCAAAAAGCAATGGGTCACCGACAGGGCGGCGACCATCGGAATGCCCACATACAGCAAAGGCAGCCCCGAGGCGGCCACAATGGTAAATACCAACGGCAACAAGAGGACGAAACCGACTTCATAGAACATCGCCAGGCCGACCACCAACCCGGTTATCACCAGCGCCCACTGGATGCGTTGTTTGCCAAAAAACTGTATCAGCGTCGTGGCGATGCGCTGGGCGGCGCCGGTATCGGAGATCAGGCGTCCGAGCATGGCGCCGAATCCCAGGATCATCGCCAAACCACCCAAGGTGCCGCCAATACCGTTTTGAATCGAGTGCATGACCGCCAGCGGTTTCATGCCCTCGGCGATACCCACCACCGCCGCCACAAACACCAGGGCGATAAAACCATTGACTTTAAATTTGATCATCAATATCAGGAGTAATATTACCCCTAATGCAATAATTATAATCGGCATATCCAATCCCCATGCTAATGACGAAAAGTCGCCCGCGGGCGGCTCCCGTCATTTATTTATTATTCGTTATTTTTTTTACTTTCAGACTGCCGCCAACATACCGCCGTCAACAAAGATCAGGTGACCGTTGACAAAATCAGAGGCTTTCGCCGCCAGGAATACCGCGGCGCCGATAAGTTCCTGCGGGTCTCCCCAGCGGGCGGCCGGGGTGCGTTTGGTCAGCCAGGCGGTAAATTCCTGGTTATCGACCAGGGCCTTGGTCATTTCGGTATTAAAATAGCCGGGGGCGATGCCGTTAACCTGAATATTATAACGGGCCAGTTCCACACACATGCCGCGGGTCAGCATTTTAACCGCGCCCTTTGACGCCGCATAGGGGGTAATGGTGTCACGGCCGAGTTCGCTTTGCATGGAGCAAATATTGATGATTTTACCCCGGTTGCGTTTGATCATGTTACGGGCAACCGCTTGTGAAACCAAAAATACCGCCGTTTGATTTACCGCGATAATATCGTTCCAGTCTTTCTCAGGAAATTCGGTAAACGGATGGCGTCGCTGGATGCCGGCATTGTTAATCAAAATATCAATAGGGCCGATATCGGACTCAATTTGCTCAATAGCGCTATTAACGGCCTGGCTTTTCGTCACATCAAATGCGACAGAATAAGCGGTATACCCTTGGTCCCGTAACTGCTGCGCCGCTTTTTCCGCGCGGGCGGCGGTAATATCATTGATGATGATTTCCGCACCCGATTGCGCCAGTCCGTTGGCCAATAAAAAACCAATGCCTTGGGCGGAGCCGGTAATCAGCGCTTTTTTATTTTTTAATGAAAAAATATCGTTCATTTTGGATCCCTATTTTCAAAAAACCAACTGTACTTTTGACGCTAACGATTTGTCCGCCGCGAAGATCAACGCCTGTTCAAGTTCGGCCTGCGGATATTCACCGGATAACAACGGCAGCGGGTCGATGGTGCCGTTGCCCAGCCAGGCCACGGCGGTATTAAATTCGGTGGTGAAACGAAAACTCCCCACCAGCCTGATTTCCTTGGCTATGACCATCATCATGGGGAACTCCGGCGTCACGCCGCCCATGCCGACCTGGACTAAGGTACCCCTGGCCCGGGTTAATTCCAGGCAGCGCGTAATGGACTGGGGATGGCCCGAGGCTTCGAACGCGATATCGAAGTAGCCTTTTTGATCGGCATACGCGGAGAAATCACCGGCCGCCGCATGCAGGGTTTTGGTGGCGCCCATTTGGGCGGCGATATCCAGGCAACGCTGGCTCAGGTCGGCGCAGATGATTTCCCGCGCGCCCGAGGCCTTGGCGGCCGCCACCAGCAAGCTGCCGATAGGCCCGACGCCGGAGACAAAAACGGTTTTACCCTTAACGTCCCCGGCCTGATTCACGGCGTGAATGGCCACCGCCAGCGGTTCGGCAAAAGCCATGACGCGTTCATCGAGGGCATTGTCAAAGGGGATGCATTGTTCCGTATCCACGACTTTAAATTGCGTGAATCCGCCATCCACATGCGGGAAATACATGGCGCTGCCGAAAAAGCGCATATTAATACATTGATTTTCCTCACCGGACAGGCAATATTTACACTGTTTACAGGGCTTGCTGGGGTTAATGGCCACGCTCTGGTTAACGGATAACCCCGGGGCATCGCTTTTTACCACATGGCCGATAACTTCGTGCCCCAGAATCATGGGCTGGCGCACTTTGAAATTTCCGACCGCACCCTCCTGGTAATAATGCAGATCGGATCCGCAAATCCCGCCGCGGGATATTTTAACCAAGGTCCCCTGGCCGGAATATTCTACGTTTTGCGCCACCACGGCAACGGCTTTTTTTCCGGTAACCACGCAAGACTGGGTATCAACGTTCATTTTTATTTCCTCAACGGTAATGTCGTTGAGGTGCAGTTAAACGGCTATGGATGTGCAAAACTGTGATGGATGTCACTTAAAAATGATGTAACGAAAATGATGTAACGCATAACGTGATTGACTTAATAAAAAGCAACCTCCGTTCAAAATGAACAAGAAATAATGTGAATAACCCGGTATGGTAAATTGGCCGCTAAATAGATGCTAATTATGTTATTAGGTATTTGCTATCCCTCATTATTACGGATCGCGAGAGTACGCCTCTGATAAACAGGCGATAGTTACCGCCGCCGCCTGTCCAGGCATTGTCGGTTGCCGGTGCTGGCTTTATGTATGCTTGGCCATTGGGTTCTATTTTTTATTTTTATGGATTTTATAGCGCGTTATATTCCGCAGGGAATCATTTATCAATTAAGCGCGTCCCAAATCATTGAGGCGCCCGCCACCAGCATCATGGCGTCAATCAGGCGGTTAAAGGTTTTTTCAGCCATTTTCACCAAGAATATTTTACCGATGTACATGCCGGCAACCAGCGTACCGCCTACCATCAGGCCACTGATAACGACGGACCGCGGCAGGGCGCCGATGGCCCCGAACGCCGATGCCTTGGCAAGGTAGATAGCAAAGGAGGCGGCCGCTTCCGTCGACAGCAGCGCACCTTTTGTCAGCCCATACCCGGCAAAAAGGGGGATGGTCAGCGGGCCCGTGGAGAAAACCACCCCGGTGAGGTAACCGACCAGTGCGCCCGCCAGCGCCAGTTGCCTGGCGTTGAGCGTTATTGCCCGGGCATTGGCCCAGTGGCGCGCCGGGATCAGCAGGAAGAAAAACAGGCCGATGCAGAAGTTGGAGAGGGGCGCAGGCATCAGCCACAGCGTATTGGCGCCCAGGACGGCGGCGGGGATACCCGGCAGGGAATACCACAGAAAGGCCCTGATATTGATGTCCCTGCGCCACATAAGCACACGCGAAACATTACCCATAATGGCGGCGATGGCCATGATGGGAACCGCGGCCTTGGGACCAAAGGTATACGCCAGCGCCGGCAACAGCATGATGGAAGCGCCTGTGCCCACCATGCCGCTGATGATGCCGGCCGCTATTCCAATAATGACAATGATCAGATACATCACGCCGGCACGTCCTTTTTCAGGGGGTAGTAACCATGATGATAGCGATCAGAAATGGAATGGTGCGTGATAAAATATCACGCAATAGTGATAAAAAAGGACTGGTTATGCATTCACTCCCACCCCTGGCGGCATTACGGGCATTTTTGGTTGCATGCCATGCCGGCAGCTATACCGCCGCCGCCAAAGAATTATGTATTACCCATGGGGCGGTCAGCCGCCATATGCAGGTGGTTGAAAAATGGTTCGGCGTTAATTTATTCAGCCGGGAAGGCCAGCGACGCGTGCCGACGCCTTACGCCCTGACGCTGGCCCGGGAGCTGGGGAGCGCGTTTGATAACCTGTCCGACATCGCCCTGCGCTACGGCAACGGTGGACGTAATAATGTCTTTAATGTCAGCGTGCCGACCACACTGTGCCTGAAATGGCTGCTGCCCCGCCTCGATGATTTTTATACGCGCTTTCCCCAGGCAAATTTGCAGATTTCCACGGCCAATACCGAGCAATTGCACATTATCGGGCACTATGACCTGTTGATCCGGCGTGATATTAGCGTAGCGGAGTATTCCGCGATCGCGTTTTTGCAAGATCAGCATTGCCTGATGGCCTCCCCCGCGCTGCTTAAGCGTTATCCGCTCCGCCTGCCCGCGGATGTCCTCGCCTGTCCCCGCATTGAAACCCTGACAAGGCCTGGGCAGTGGAATCTGTGGCTGGCGGCGGCCGGCCTGCGAAAAACACCCGCGAGCTTATTTCGCCGTTACGACCATTTCCACGTTTCCCTGCAGGCGATGCTGGAAGGGATCGGGGTGGGATTGGGGCCGGTCAACACGCTGTCGGCGGAGATAATGCATGGCCGTCTTGTCCCGCTGTTTCCGCAATTTACCGTTGCCCCCTGTCAATACCAGGCCTTAACGCCGGTGAGCGTGCAAAAAACCGTATTGCACCAAGCGTTTGAGCAGTGGCTGGTGGTGCAGGGGAAAGCGCTAAATGCCGATGGCGATAACGACGCAAACACAACAGTCTGAGCGAATGCCGTGCCGGCCGGGTTCTTCGACAACGGTATAGCCGCGTCGCTTCAGCTCGGCGAGTAACGTGGATTTCCCACCACCGGAACAGCCGGAAATAACGATAAGTCGATTCATGTTTTTCTGTGCCTGCTGGATATGAATGCCACGATAGAATTATGCCAGGTTTGAACGTTGAGCCACCATGGGTAAAGGCCATCCTGGCCTGTTAACGTCTTTGATGATCCCCGCTATTGATGACCGGTATGGGCTTAGAAAGAGACGCGCGCGGGGGAAGGCTTGCCCACCCGCGGTCAGAAAGCATGGCATCGCCTTAACGGCCGGGATCCCCTTGCTTAAATTATCGGCACCCAGTCAATAGATGAGGGTATTGGAGCAAAAATGGATCCGGCAAGGTGTAAAAATCGCCGGGCCCGAAAGCCCGGCCAGCAACATTAGCCTACCAATGCAACCCGCCCATAGCTCACAGAACCAAAGCTTGAATGAGACTGTATAGTGGCAGAACGAATCTTAATGGTTCCCTAACTGTTCCTAATCTTGCCAAATCAGCGTAGTGAGGCCAGGGGACAACGTCTCGCCCGGCATAGCGCGTTTGTCGCCGGCGCGCCTGCAAAAGCGGATTGAGGATCATTCGCCCCAATACAACGTGCACTTCACTTCCCTCAATGCGATCTCCTCACCCACCCTTATCCAGCCGCAATTCCGGGGCGGCTGCCAGGCATCCGAATCCCGCGCAGATATTTCGGCCGCCTTTGCGGGTGGCGGAAAATGTGAATATTTTTAATGACATAAAGCTACCCAGGCTAAAATATTTATTAATTATTTTTCAGTTTCTTAATCAAATTGTCGTGAACGTTATCACAAATCTTACAGGGCATTATTGCCGGGGTAAAAATCTTCGGTAAAAATGCTAACTCGAATTAGCAAGAATATCTTTACCTGAAAAAACGTGCCGGCGGCAAAGCCTGTGCTCATTTTATACAGGCAAGCATGTTAACGCATTGTTTTGAAAATGCTTAATGATGTAACGGGACGGGTGAGGTTTCGTCTTCACCCGGCGGCGATGGCGGCGGACCCGTATTGACGGCCCATGGGGCGGGTTGTGAGGCAGAGCCGCCGGTGGGCGGACAACGCGCAATGCCGCGCCTGTGAGCTTAAGCATTGTTTCCCCTGTATTTTTTTGTCGCCAAAGCTAACTCGAAGCAGCCTGTTAAATGTCATTGGATACACGTCATGGCATTTGGCGCCCGGGCGCTGACGCAATATAGACGGGTCTTTATCGCCGGCGATGCGGTGAAACCTAGCAACGCGTGACCCTGTTGCCGGCCGCTGCGTCTGGCGCGGCCAACAGGAAGCGCCGGCATCAACGAAGGATGAGTAGGACAGACAGAACGGCGAAATACTCGTGTACCTCAATAAGCAAGGTAAATGGGAGTATATATGCACCAGAATATGAATATCGACAAGCTGATCCTGATGGCCAAGAAACGGCTGGATTTGCAGGAGGCTCCCGGATCCACCAAAGCAGGATGGCTGATGATCACCGCCCTGCTTATCGAGTCATGGGATATCTATTCGATGGCGTTTATTATCTACGCTCTCAAAGATATCTATCATCCGAGCAGTTGGCTGCTGGGATTCACCGCCGCCGGCACCCAGTTCGGCGCCATTATCGGCGCCATGTTGGGCGGCTGGCTAACGGACAAGGTGGGCAGGCGTAAAATCTTCCTCGGCTCAATGCTGATGTTTGCGCTGTTCGCCATACTGCAGGGGCTGGCGCCGAATATCTACTGGCTGGCGATTATCCGCTGCTTCGCCGGCATTCCGGTGGGCGCCGATGTCGCCAACGGCTTCACCTACATCATGGAGGTGATGCCGAAAGGCAAACGGGAGGTGATGGCCAACCGATGGCAGTTTATGTTCGCCCTCGGCATCCTCGCGGCGATTTCCCTGGTCACTCTGTTGGTCGCCCTTGGCGTGCATAGCGATCATGTTTGGCGCATCGTCCTGGCGGTACCCGCCATCCCCGCCTTTATACTGCTGATGCTGCGCCGTGAACTGCCCGAAACCCCCGCCTGGTTTGTGGAACGGGGCCGGTTTGTCGACGCCCGCAAGGCAGCGCGCCAGTACTATGGCGATCGCGATGGACAACTGCTGGACGATCTGCTGCCTGAACACGATGTCACTATCCAACAGCCGAGCATGGGCGAAGCGCTAAAAGATTTGTTCAGTCGCAAATTTTCGCGCCGCACCACGCTGTTCGGCTGGATTTCCTGCGCGGTCCAGTCGTTTGAAAACTACGCTTTTTCCTTTTACCTGCCCCTGATCCTGGTGACCATCGGCATTTCCGGCCAGATCCAGAACAACCTGGCGCTGCTGGCGGTGAACTGCGTGGCGGCGCTTTCGGCCTTTGTCGGACCGCTGTTGCTCAAACGGCTGGGACATCGCGGCTTAAGCCAGCTCGGCTTCCTGCTGGTGACTTTCGGCATATTGTTAGCCGCCTACGGTGTATTCAAACTGAATTATCTGATGATCACCGGCGGCGCCGCCCTGATGCTGTGGGGCCATTACTGGGATTCGGAAAGCGGCATGACCGTGGTATCGCTGGTGGCCAAACCGAAATACCGCGGCGTGGCATCCGGCATCGGCTATACCATCGTAAAAATCACCGCGTTCCTGACCACCCTGGTCTTCCCGCCGCTGTTTGACACCCTGGGCGTGCCGCTGGCCTCATCGCTTATCGCCATCGCGCCGTTCCTGGCTTTTCTGGCCGCGACATTCCTGCTGCCCGAAGTCTTCGGCCATGTCGCCGGCGACAATGAATATGAAAATGATGTGCAAGACACTTCCCACGGGATGTCGGGATTCACGCATCCGGAATTGTTGAACGGACTAAAGAAAGAGGACTGATCATGACTATCACCAAAATGCCGGTAATTGAAAATATCGAACTGATGACGGCGCGCGTACCGCTGCCGGAAGGACCCTGGGGCGACCAGATCCACCACGTCACCGATATTGAGGTGGCCATCGTCGATGTGCATGGCTCCAACGGACTGGTGGGCACCGGCTTCAGCCACACTTCCGGCTGGTGCGGCGCCACCATTTCGGCCTTGATCAAGGAAATCATCCCGGATGTTATCGGACAGCGCTTGTCGCCGCGCGCGCTCTGGGATCGCAGTTACAAATATATTCACGATGTCGGCGGCGCCGGCGTCACCACCCATGCGCTTTCCGCCCTGGATATCGCCTACTGGGATTTGCTGGGCAAAACGCTGAATGTGCCTCTCATCGACTTGCTCGGACGGGTGCGCGATCGCGTGCCGTTGTATGGCAGCGGCATCAACCTGCACATGTCGGTGGAGGAGGTGATCGAACAGGTGCGCCGCTGGAAATCGAAGGGGTACCTCGCGGCCAAGGTCAAGGTGGGTAAACCCGACCTGGAAGAGGATGTCGAGCGCTTAATCAAAATCCAGGAAGCCGTGCCGGGATTCCCTCTGGCGGTGGATGCCAATCAGGGATGGAATTTCCCCCAAGCCCTGCGGGCATTCAAGCTGTTTGATCCGTTGAACCTGCTGTGGATTGAGGAGCCGCTGCCGTCGGACAATATCGCCGGCCATAAACAGCTGCGCGAGAGGACCAGCACGCCGATTGCCCTGGGCGAGAATGTCTATAATCTCAGCCAGTTCAGCCAATATATCGACAACGGTTCCGTGGATTTTGTCCAGGCCGACCTGGGGCGCGTCGGCGGTATCACCGGATACCTGGATGTCGCGACGGTCGCCCGCGCGCATAACCTGCCGATGACGCCGCATTTCGTCCTGGAACTGAGCGCCAGCCTGCTGGCCGCGGTGCCCAATGTGTCCTATGCGGAAGTCACCGACGGCGGACGCTGGAAAGATCTGCGCATCGTATTATCCGCCGGCGAGGAGGTGGACGGGTACTACGTTCCCAGCGAGCGGGCCGGTCACGGCATCATTTTGGACAGAGACTATTTGCATGCCCACAAAATATAACGTCATCACTCGATAGCAGGAGATGCATATGGAAGATACCTTATTTTCCGTCAAAGATAAGATTATCGTCGTGACCGGCGGCCTGGGGCAACTGGGCGCCCAATATGTCAAGGAGCTGCATAAACGGCAGGCCAGGGTGGCGGTTTTCGCGCAGAACATCGCTGAAGAACGGCTGCTGAAGGTGTTCGGCGAGCAGCGGGAATCCCCGCGCCTGGCGTTTTATCAGGTTGATATCACCGACAGCGGCAGTATCAATCGTGCGCTGGATGATATCGAGCGGCAATGGGGCGTACCAGACGGGCTGGTGAATAATGCCGGCATCGATACCCAGCCCAGCGCGCCGCCGGAGGTCTCCGGCCCCTTTGAGCAGTTCCCCGTGGACGTCTTCCGTAAAGTGGTGGAGGTCAACCTGGTGGGCACATTTCTGGCGACCCAGCAGGTAGGCGCCAGGATGAAAGCGGCGGGGAAAAAGGGATCCATCATCAATGTCGGATCGATCTACGGCGTGGTGTCGCCGGTGCAGGATATCTACAGCTACAAAAAAGAGGATACCGGCGTGCCCTTCATCAAGCCGGTCGCCTATTCCGCGGCCAAATCGGGACTGTACAATTTTACCCGTTATTGCGCCACCTACTGGGGCCGGGACGGTATCCGGGTCAATACGCTGACCATCTCCGGCGTGGCGCGACCGGATCAGGATCCGCGGTTCCAGAAAAATTATATCGCCCGCATGCCCATCGGCCGCATGGCCAATGAAGATGAATATAACGGCACTATCGTGTTTCTCCTTTCCGACGCGTCAGTGTATATGACCGGCGCCAATGTGGTGGTGGACGGAGGATGGACGGCATGGTAAAGCGCGGCGGGTGGGATAAATACCGGGGGGTCATTTCAGCGCTGGTCACACCGATGCATGAGGATGAATCCGTCAATTACGATGTGCTGGCGAAGGTGGTGGAACATCAGCTCGAGCGCGGAGTGGAGGGATTTTATTGCTGCGGATCTTCCGGGGAGGGCCCGCTCCTGGGCATGGAGGAACGGGCACAGCTGCTGCGCGTCCTGGCGGCGCAGGTGAAAGGCCGGGTGCCGGTGATCTCCCATGTCGGTACGGTGAGGACCGCTGACGCGGTCTCTCTGGCCCGGCAGGCGGAACAGGATGGCGCCGACGCGGTATCGCTGGTGCCCCCTTATTATTACAAATTCTCCAAAAAAGAGATCATCGCGTATTACCGGCGGGTGCTTGCGGCCATATCGCTGCCGGTGATTGTCTATAATATCCCGCAATTCACTTCGGTTGAACTTGACGAGGAAACCGCCGACGCGTTATTAACCGATGAACAGGTGCTGGGGGTGAAGCATACCTCGCACAACCTCTATTCCCTGGAGCGCATGGCGGCAAAATATCCCGGCAAGGTTTTTTTCAACGGCTTTGATGAGATCTACCTGTCGGCGCTATCGGCCGGCGCGACCGCCACCATCGGCACCACGGTCAATCTGCAGCCCGAGCGGTTTTTGGCCATTCGCGACTTATTCCGGCGGGGCGAGCTCAACCGGGCGCGGGAAATCCAGCTGCAGATTAACAATGCCGTCGAATTTATGGTGGCGCGGGGGATCTTTCAGTCGGCGAAGTATATGACGGGCCTTGGCCTGGAGGACCTCGGGCCGGTGCGGGAGCCGTTCGTTCCCTTGACGGACCGGCAAAAACACGAGCTGGGCGTGCTCAATGACACTATCCGGGAGGGTATCGCGCATGGCCAATGAACCTGCCGGCCTTGCCGCGCGTTATATCCTGCAGGATAAGGTGGCTATCGGTAAAGTCGCCGAAATCATCGCCTCGGCTTCGCTGGATCCCGCCACCACTGGGCTGGCGGTGGCCGTGGTGGGCGTTCACGGCGAATTGGCGGCCTTTGGCGCCCATCACTCCTGTCCGCCTTTGCCGCGGCTGTTGGCGCAACGTAAAGCCTATACTGCGCTGATGCTCAGGCGCAGTACCCGTCTGGTGTCGGAGGAGGTGAAAAACGGTTCCCTGGATATGCGCATGCTCAATGACGCCGCCTTATTGCCAATGCCCGGCGGCGTGCCGATCGTGATAAACGGCGCCCTGGTGGGCGCAATCGGCATAAGCGGCTTGCCGGCGGAAAAGGATATCGCGCTGGCGGACCACTGGGCGCGGCAGTTCGGTTGATACGGCGCGGATGTCAAGACGGCACGCAAGGCTATGTACCTGACCCAGCAAGACATCGCGCTCAAAACCGGGATAATAAAGCAGCACGTTTCCACCAGCGTTACGGTTTCGCCGTTTCACCTGCCCGGGAGCAGCAGTTGCCGTTATTGCGCAAAGATGCGCGTAAGTTGCTGCTGGTTGAGTATTCCAGCGGCAGATAAATCACATAGCGGCTTGCATGGCTCCCGGCATGAGACCAGCAAGACTTGTTTAATGGGAATGGATTACAGCACATACAGCCGTTGAAAGTGTGGTGGACGATGAGCGACACTTGCTGATATACTGGCTATAATTACAGTATTGGAGGCGGTTATGGCTATTGAAACAAAATATGTGGTCGTCAGAAAGGGTGAAGAGAAAATGACATTTGCCAGTAAGAAAGAAGCGGAGGCCTACGACAAGATGCTCGATATGGCTGAAGCGTTCAGCGACTGGTTGTTGACCAGTGGGATGCCGTTGGATGAACCGCAGGCTGAAAAGCTGGGTCTTTATTTGGCCGAGCATAAAGACGACGTCCAGCATATACTGCGCACCAGCAAATTGCCGGAAGCCATCGGCGCTCAGGCTCCCGCAGATGAATCGGAAAGCATGGAAACCGATGGTAATGCTGATGCCGGCACAAAAAAAATCAGAGCGGTAAAAGCAGCCTGATCCCCTGCGGGAAGTACCCCAATACAGAACAGCGCCGTGAGTGATAACGCCTTGCGGTGTAGCGGGATTTTTTCATCGGCCTCACCTCCGTCAACGGCATGGATTTATCATGCCGGATTTCCAGTTCTGGGTGGAGCAGAATATTGGGGTAGGGCCATGCCCGGTGCCGCTCCGGTTAAAGATGCATTTTATAACGTTGCTTTACTGGTTAAGCTGCTGCAGGGATAATTTTGGCTGATTAATTAATAATCTGCCTGATCCCTAACAGTATGATCAACCCGCCGCAAAGCCTATCAATGACTTTTTTGGCCCGCTGATAGGCGGAAGAAATGCGTGGTTGAGAAAGGGTGATGGCAACCGCTCCGTACCAGAGTGATGCAATGATGCCGACAACGCTGAGCATGGCGATAAAGGTGCCCGCAGAAACATGCGCCGGAGCGGCAGTAGAGAATATGGCGGCGTAAAAAGCCATGGATTTCGGATTACCGATATTAGTCATCACGCCCTGAACAAAGGATTGGCGGAAATGACCTGGCAATACGGCATTTTCGTTCGCAACGGGTTGGCTTCCCGCATTGAGGATAAGGCGTAAGCCAAACCACAGCAGATATCCTGCCCCTAATATTTTCACAATCAGCGCAACCCAAGGGAATGCGGCAAATAGCAAACCGATTCCGCCGATAGCGCAACTTGCCCATAATAGGTTGACCACCACAATGCCAGCAACCAGCGCAAGGGCGGCCGAGCGCGTGGAAGCGACCGCTTTATGCACCACGGCGACAAAGTTTGGCCCGGGTATCACCACGCCAGCGAGATAAATCAGCAGCACGGTAAGAACCGCATGTGTATCGATCATGTGTTTTCCTTATAACTCGCTGACGTTAAATCAGTTTAAACTCACCAATAAATCATTGGCTTCCCATTATGCCGGGAGCAGGCCAGCAGTTCGATAACTTTGGTTTAACTCATCAAACAAGCTGAGATCGGGCCGACTCCTGGCTATTTTCACCGCTTCGGGTAGCTCATTGTCTTTAGCGGCCATCCATATAGCTGCCCAGACACATGCGATTATCACTCTACAGCGAACGGCGAAAGATGTCCGGATATTGGCGCAGGCCGTTTAATGGGTCCTGCGGTTCGCCTCACATAGCCTGCAGGTCAGCCGCAAAGCCTCATTAAGCAGGGAATAAAGCGAAGTTGACCAGCTGCTTTGAGCGAGGAGCGGAAGCTCAGTTGTCCTGGTGCTCACGCAGCACGCTTAAAGTATCTGTACGTTCCACGGTATACAGAAAAAATGAAAACGATTAACTACTGATCTTTCGGACGATCAAACACCGAATCGGTCAGTGTAGCCCTCACGTGAGGAAGGCTCTGCGGATAATTTTGCTGAATGAACTCAATCATTTTTTCCCGCACGTGGCAGCGTAAATCCCAGGCGATGGGGGAATTCTGTGCAGTCATCAATAATCTGATGGTCATGGTTTTGTCAGTAGTTTCGGTTACCTGGAGCACCTGAGTCTGTTGATCCCAGAGTTTTGTTTCACTGAGGACTTTTTCAAAATGCTTACGGAGAGGATCTAATGGCATGGAATAATCGAGGTAAAGAAAAACAGAGCCTAATATCTGTGCGTTATTACGCGTCCAGTTCTGGAAAGGATTTTCTGTAAAGTATGTGATGGGCAGGACCAGTCGACGAAGGTCCCAGATACGCACAACGACATAAGTCAGATTTATCTCCTCTATCCAGCCCCATTCATTTTCGACGACTACAGCATCATCAATTTTTATAGGTTGCGTAAAAGCTATCTGAATTCCGGCAAACAGGTTGACAAGCGACTTCTGAAGGGCAAACCCAATGATTATTCCGGCAACCCCAGCACCGGCCAGGATTGTAGTGCCGAATTTTCGGAAACCGGGAAAACTGAGAAGTATCAGAGTAAGGCAGAATGACACGAGCAATACAATAGCGACTTTTTTTACATACATTATTTGAGTGCGAATTTTACGGGCACGAAGATTATTCGAAAGATTAATGTCATAGCGGATAAAAAGCATATCTTGCGCAACATTAACTAATCGAATTAAAATGGAGCAAAATGATAATATAATAAAGATATTAAGGGTGGATGTAATAAAATCAAGGGAGTTTGGCTGAATGTTAATATAATTAACCCCTACATTTATCAACAGTAAGGGAATGAAAAGAAACATTGATCCACGAAGATGTTTTTCAAGTGATTTGAAGAGCTTTCGGTCACGATTCTGCCAGTAGCGGATGAACCTGAGAAGTATAAATCGGGCCAGGAACCCCAGTGCGAGTGAGAGAATGACGAGCAATACCGCAGGCACCCAAATTGGAGCACCAGATAACTCATCGAATATCATTAGCATTCTTTTCCCTTATATCAAGTCAACAACCTCTGGTTGTCAGATCAGTAATAAAAATTCAGTAACCGTTGTCTTAACGGTTATCTGCGGAGTAAATGGTGAACGCACATGAGTTGATGAGAAATGTAGTTAACTGATTTTTTTAACATAAAAAAACCTCGAAAGGAAACCGATAATACAAGCGTAGCATAAATGCAACTCACTGAAATTAATGATGACGTTTAATTTACTCAATCCGCCAGCAGGATGTCCGCGCTCAAACCGCTCTCGTGTCATCTGCCTGTACCCGCCCCTAGTGATGTGTTCATGCTAATAGCACAGGTTACAGATATCCATGCCGCACCTGAGTACGATCTTTTGCGCGTTGGTCGCCCAAAGCGCCAGGGTCAGCTTCTGGCACAAGGCTGCTGTAGCAGCCCTGACGACCTCATACTTCAATCGACTCAGAGATCTCCAACGCATCATCGACTTCAATGCCCAGATAACGCACTGTGCTTTCCAGTTTCTTATGACCCAACAGAAGTTGGATCACCCGGAGATTCTTGGTTTTCTTGTATATCAGGTAAGGTTTTGTTCTTCTCATGGAATGTGTGCCGTACAGCGAAACTTCGAGACCAAGCTTTGCGACCCACCCATGAAAAATTCGGTTGTATTGCCGAGTTGATATATGTTGGCAAGAACCGACGCGGGATTGGAACAAATAGTCTTTACTGTGCAGCTTGCCAAGTTTTATCAACTCGGCGACAGATTCTCTCGTCCCCTTAGTTAACTCGAACTGTACAGGGCTACCGGTCTTCTGTTGCAACACCGTCGCTCTGCTTGAAACAGAATTACCATATGAAACATCTGACACTTTTAGTTTAACCAGATCACAGCCACGCAGTTTGCTGTCCAAAGCCATGTTGAACAGAGCCAGATCGCGTGTTCTACCCTCCAGTTCAAGCCTGATTCTAATCCCCCAGATATGAGATATCTGAAGTGGTCTTTTCTGGCCGATGATACGGTCTTTGTTCCACGGTGATGTGTTCATACTCAAATCTCATGCAATGTGGGAGATTTGAGTATGGTTGTCCCTCAAGAGCGAGGAGCGGAAGTTTGCGATTGCTTTCAAACCAGGTATTGTCATTTCTGACATAGCCGTATGTTCATCAACGAGCAGCAGGTCACAGACCCGGTATAATCCAGGAATTCACTGTGCAGGATGTTCTTTACCCTCAAGTTGGATTACTGTTGATGTATCCGTAACTTTTAATAATTTCCTACCATGACTCAACTACGCTATCGCCTTATACCGCTAGTTTTTTTATCAGGATACGTTTCACACAGTTATGCCGAAGTTCCGCTGCCAGACAGTGTACTGAAGGATAATACCGAAACTTTTGAAATAGCTTGCCCTGACAATCCCCAGCAGACAACTATTGATATGAATGATTGTATAGGCACAAAACGTGATGCAGTTAAGTCTGTCGAAGCGAAGTATTTAAACACAGCACGTCAACGTATTTCGGCAACACAAGATAACCAGACCCTTAATGCCTTTGAGGCAGAAAATAAGGCGTGGGACATTCTGATTGATACGGCATCACATGCTACTGGTGTAGAGTGGCAGGGAGGCACAATTCGAGGGGTTAAAGCTACTGACCGTGAGATAGCCCTGATTGAATTAAGGATTCATAATCAGTGGCAGAACTGGCTGCGCTATGAAGACTCGACACCGCCAGTACTACCGGAACCACTTTTCCATAACGTCGAATGAAATACTAGAAAACAGTGCAACAAGCATGCTTTCCATGAGTACAGAATCGGTCTCGGGAGATCGATTGAAAATGCGGGTTGAGTGTATTTAGCATAAAGCCTCATGCCTCATGATACATCAATGTGATGTGGGGCTTTCCGGCGCTTTTACACTCTTCCCTGCCCCCCGTTTATTAACATAGACTGATTTAGCAACGTCTGCTTTTGGCACATAGCCGACCATCAGTTCAGATGAGATTGTCCAGTACCCGGGGCGCAGATCAAAAGCGAACTGGACGTTAGTGGCAATAAAAATGCCCTGAAAACAGGGCATTGCGGCATTCAGAGGATGTCAGCAGAAATTATTCGATATTCTGTATCTGCTCCCGCATCTGTTCAATCAGTACCTTCAGTTCAATCGCCGACGTCGTCACGCTGGCATTAATCGACTTCGAGCCCAGCGTATTCGACTCGCGGTTAAATTCCTGCATCATAAAGTCCAGGCGGCGGCCGACGGCTTCTTGCTTGGTCAGGATATTATAGGTTTCCTTGACATGGGCATCCAGGCGGTCCAGCTCCTCGGAGACGTCCACCCGCTGGGCCAGCAGCACCAGCTCCTGCTCCAGGCGGTTGTTTTCCAGCTGTACCTGCGCGTCTTCCATTTTGGCCAGCAGGCGCTCGCGCTGCCATACCAGGATATCGGGCATCTGCTGGCGCACTTTGGCCACTTCGGCGCTGACGCCGGCCAGGCGTTGCTCAATCATGATTTTAATCGCCGCGCCTTCGGATTCGCGGGCGAGGATAAAGTCATCGAGGGCGGCATCCAGGGCGGCCAGAAGCTCCGCGCCGATGGCGTCCAGATCCTGCTCTTCGGCCGCCATCACGCCGGGCCAGCGCAGGATTTCCATCGGGTCGATTTCACCCTCGTCGCTTTGCATCTTGACCCATTGGGCCGCTTCCACCAGCTGCTTGGCCAGCGGCTGGTTTAAAATCAGCGCGCTTTGCGTATTGGGATTGACCTCAAAACGCAGGTTGCATTCAATCTTGCCGCGGGTGAGGCGGGTGCGGGTGCGTTCCCTGATGGCAGGCTCAAGGCCGCGAAACTGCTCCGGTAAACGAATATAGGTTTCCAGATAGCGTTGATTAACGGAGCGCAGCTCCCAGGCGGCGTTGCCCCAATCACCTTTAACTTCGCGCCGTGCGAATGCGGTCATACTGCGGATCATATGCGTACCCGTCTCGATAAAAAAGTTGGGGGGATTATACCGTCGCATGGCCGGGCATGATAGGCATATGGTCCCGAAGACCGTATAATGCGCAGCCAATACACGAAATACCAGCCCGGAGAGAGCCATGCGTCCAGCAGGCAGAAACATTCAGCAAGTCCGTCCCGTCACCATTACCCGCCATTTTACCAAGCACGCCGAAGGTTCGGTGCTGATTGAATTCGGCGAGACCCGGGTGCTGTGCACCGCCACGGTGGAGGAGGGCGTGCCGCGTTTTCTGAAAGGCCAGGGCCAGGGCTGGATCACCGCCGAGTACGGCATGCTGCCGCGCGCCACCCATACCCGTAACGCCCGCGAGGCGTCCCGCGGCAAGCAGGGCGGCCGCACCCTGGAAATCCAGCGCCTGATTGCGCGCTCGCTGCGCGCCGCGGTGGACTTGAAGAAGCTTGGCGAATATACCATTACCCTCGACTGCGATGTGTTGCAGGCCGACGGCGGCACCCGCACCGCGTCCATTACCGGCGCCTGCGTGGCGCTGGCCGACGCCCTGGCGGTAATGCAGAAAAAGGGCCAGCTCAAGACCAGCCCGTTTAAGGGATTTGTCGCGGCTATCTCCGTCGGCATCGTGGCGGGAGAAGCGCGCTGCGATCTGGAATATGTGGAAGACTCGGTCGCCGAAACCGACATGAATGTGGTGATGATGGAAGACGGCCGGATGATTGAAGTGCAGGGCACCGCCGAAGGCGAACCCTTCAGCCAGGAAGAGCTCATCACCCTGCTGGAGCTGGCCCGCGGCGGCATAGAAACGTTAATCCAGGCGCAAAAGGCCGCCCTGGCCGGGTAAAGGCCGGTAATATCGGGCGGCGTTAGTCGCCCCGTTGTGAGGAGTGGTAGCCGTGAAAGCGTATCAGCGTGAGTTTATCGAGTTTGCTTTAAATAAACAGGTCTTGAAATTCGGCGAATTTACGCTGAAGTCGGGCCGGATAAGTCCTTATTTTTTTAACGCCGGGCTGTTTAATACCGGTCGCGACCTGGCGCTGCTCGGGCGTTTTTACGCCGCCGCGCTGATGGATTCCGGCATCGATTTTGATTTGGTGTTCGGTCCGGCCTATAAAGGCATCCCCATCGCCACCACCACGGTCGTGGCGCTGGCGGAACACTTTGAGCGCGACGTGCCCTACTGCTTCAACCGCAAGGAAGCTAAGAACCACGGCGAGGGCGGCAGCCTGGTCGGCAGCCCGCTGCAGGGCAAGATTATGCTGGTGGACGACGTTATCACCGCCGGCACCGCCATCCGCGAATCCATGGCGATTATCGAGGCCCATAAGGCGCAGCTGGCCGGCGTGCTGATTTCCCTCGACCGGCAGGAAAAAGGCCGGGCCGAGATCTCGGCGATACAGGAAGTGGAACGCGATTACCATTGCCGGGTGATCGCTATCGTCACGCTGCGCGATCTTATCGATTACCTGGAAGAGAAAAGCGAATTGGCCGATCACCTGGCGGCGGTGCGCGCCTATCAGCGTCAATATGGTGTCTAAGTTAACCCGGCGGGCAAAACAGTGCAACAATCGGCTGCCGCCGGACCATGCCGCGCGCTAAGGGCTCAGCGCCGAAAAGCGCGGCTGGACCCGCTCAGCGCAGCTGGGCCACCAGCAGCGGCCAGCGCACGTCGAACTCGTGCATCGGCGAATAGCGGAACTCAGTACGCACGAAACGCGACAGCATGCCCTCGCAGTACGCCAGCAGCTGGCTGGCCAGCAGGGCCTCATCCAGTTCAAACGCCTGTCCTTCCCGCAATTTCCGCTCGCGCAGCACCTGGCGCAGCTGCACTTCGATACGCTCATACAGCTGGTTAATCCGGCCCTGCAACCGGTCCTGCTCAAACATCAGCGCATGACCGGTCATGATGCGGGTCAGCCCCGGGTTGCGTTCGGCAAAACCCAGGATCAGCTGCAGAATCAGGCGCAGACGATTAAGGGTGTCCTTTTCATCTTGCAGGATCAGGTTGATACGGGAAATCAGGCTATCTTCGATAAACTCGATCAGGCTGTCGAACATCCGCGTTTTGCTGGGAAAGTGGCGATACAGCGCCGCTTCCGAAACGCCGACGGTGGCCGCCAGCTTGGCGGTGGTGATACGTTGGCTGCCGTCGCCGGATTCAAGCATTTGCGCCAATGCCTGAAGAATCTCCTCGCGGCGATTACGTTTCGTATTCTTTTTTTCTACCATGCCGAATAGGTCCCTGAGTAACAACATCAATAATGAATTAACATCAGGCATCGGCCGTAACAGCATGATGTGTTACGGCGTTAAAAGAGTGAATTGTCGATGCCGGGGAAGATCCGCCCGTTAACGCCTACTGGCGGCCGGAATGGCCGAAACCGCCTTCCCCGCGGGAGCTGGCGGTAAACTCGTCGACGACGTTGAATTCCACCTGGACGATGGGTACAAACACCATTTGCGCCAGGCGTTCTCCCGGTTCGATGGTGAACACATGCTGGCCGCGATTCCAGACGGACACCATCAGCGGTCCCTGGTAATCCGAATCGATGAGCCCCACCAGATTGCCCAGCACGATGCCGTGCTTATGGCCCAGCCCTGAACGGGGCAGCACCACTGCCGCCAGGCCGGTATCGGCGATATGTACCGCCAGGCCGGTGGGGATAAGGGTGGTTTCACCGGGCGCCAGCACCACGGCGTCGTCGATACAGGCGCGTAAATCCAGCCCGGCGGAGCCCGTCGTGGCATAGGCGGGCAAGGGGAAACGATCGCCTATGCGGCTATCGAGGATCTTAATGTCGATTTTTTTCATCATAACGGCTGACAATCTCGTCAATTAAACGTTGACCAAGCAGGGACTTATCGCTTAGCGGTAACCGGGTATCCCCGTCTTGCCAAAACAGATGCAGCGCGTTGGTCTCGCTGTTAAAACCCTGTCCCGGCTGGGAAACATCATTGGCGCAAATCAAATCCATATTTTTCGCCGCGCGTTTGCGCCGGGCGTATTCTTCCATATTCTGGGTTTCAGCGGCAAATCCGACCACATAGGGACGATGTTGCGTTAGCGCGCCGACGCTTGCCACGATATCCGGGTTCTTGATCATCCTGATGGTGATTTCCTCACCCCGGGTTTTGATTTTTTCCTCCGCCGGCTCGGCCGCGCGGTAATCCGCCACGGCGGCGCAGCCGATAAAGATGTGCTGATTGCCGATGTCTTTCATCACCGCATCCTGCATTTCCTGCGCGGTGGTGACATTGACGCGCCAGACGCCGGCCGGCGTGGGTAAATTCACCGGGCCGGTCACCAGCGTGACGTGGGCGCCTTTCCGGGCCGCCGCCATGGCAATGGCGTAACCCATCTTGCCGGAGCTATGGTTGCTGATATAGCGCACCGGATCGAGGGCTTCGCGGGTGGGGCCGGCGGTCACCATGATATTGAGATGTTCCAAAGAGCGATCGACGGTAAAATGCCGGCGCGCCAGATCGACCAGATCCAGGGGATCGAGCATCCTGCCCGGGCCGGTATCGCCGCAGGCCTGGCTGCCGATATCCGGACCCCAGAGCAATACGCCGCGGGACTCCAGGGTGCGCAGGTTGGCCTGGGTAGCCGGCGCCCGGTACATTTGCTGGTTCATGGCCGGCGCTATGGCGATCCTGGCGGCGGTGGCCAGGCAAACGGTGGTGAGCAAATCGTTGGCCATGCCCGCGGCGATACGGGCCATCAGATCGGCGCTGGCAGGGGCAATCAGGACCAGATCCGCCCATTTGCCCAGCTCGATATGGCCCATGGCCGCTTCGGCGGCGGGGTCGAGCAGATCGTCGGAAACAGTATGGCCCGATACCGCCTGCATTGTCAGCGGAGTAATAAACGCCTTGGCCGCGGGCGTCATGACCACCCGCACATCCGCGCCCCTGTCGCGCAGACGGCGCACGAGTTCAGGGCTTTTATAGGCTGCGATGCCACCGCTCACACCCAGCACAATATGCTTGCCGGCAAGTTCCGTCATTTCGGTTGTCCGCTTGTAAGCTTAAGTAAAAAACATTTTATCATAACCCTTCCGAGAACAGGCATCTCTCTCGTCAAGAAGCACCCAGTGTTAAATTGCAGCGCCGGCCGCAACTTCTCTCTTATCGCGTCGAGCCGGGCCGCGCATGGTGGCATGATAGGCGGGCGGATGAATGGAGGCGGGCGGATGGAAGAGCAGCATAAGGTGAAAGGATGGCGCGATAAACTGGCGCCGCGCGAGAAATTACTGTTGTTCGGCCCGGCAATGCTCAGCGATGCGGAGCTGCTGGCGCTGTTCCTGCGTACCGGCGTGCCGGGCATGCACGTTATGCAATATGCCGAAAGCCTGCTGGCGCGGTTCGGCTCCGTCCATAAACTCATCACGGCGGACCGGCAGACCCTTTGCGCCGTCAAGGGACTGGGCAATTCTAAATACGCCCAGTTGCAGGCCATTGGCGAGATGGCGCATCGTTTTTATTGCTCCCATCTGATGCGCGAAAACGCCATGACCAGCCCGGAGATCACCCGCGGCTACCTGCAATTATTACTGGCGCGCCGGGAGCGCGAAGTCTTCGTGGTCATGTTCCTGGATAACCAGCACCGCCTGATTAGCCATCAGGAGATGTTCCAGGGCACGGTGAACAGCGTTGAGGTGCATCCGCGTGAAATCCTGCGCGAGGCGCTTAAAGTCAATGCGGCGGCGATAATTTTAGCGCACAATCATCCGTCGGGAAAAGCCGAACCCAGCCGCGCCGATCGGGATGTAACCGATCTGGTGGTCAAAGCGTGCTTGTTCCTGGATATCCGGGTACTCGATCATTTGGTCATTGGGGCGGGAGAATACGTCTCTTTTGCCGAAAAAGGGTGGTTGTGAGACGCTTTCCTGCGATCCTCCGGGATCTTTAGTTGCGCGGGACTTGAGCACTTGCGCTTCAAAGCGTATACTACGCCACCTTTGAGAATCCTGGGTGTAGCGTTGAGAGCCTATCTCAGCAGATTTAAATCTGTTGAAAGTCTCTCCTCAGTGAATGTGCTGAGATGGGCTCTAAAGCCTGACGAGGCGGCTAACACCTTTTTACGAAGCTCGAGCTGATTAGATTTTTGGAGAATAGACATGTCCCGAGTCTGCCAAGTTACCGGCAAGCGCCCGGTGAGCGGCAACAACCGCTCCCACGCAATGAATGCGACCAAACGCCGTTTTCTGCCTAACCTGCACTCTCACCGTTTTTGGGTTGAGAGCGAAAAACGCTTTGTTACGCTGCGTGTATCTGCTAAAGGTATGCGTGTGATTGATAAGAAGGGCATCGAAACGGTCTTGACCGATTTGCGTGCCCGCGGTGAAAAGTATTAAGGAACTGAATCATGGCTAAAGGTGTTCGCGAGAAGATCAAGCTGGTTTCTTCTGCTGGTACTGGTCACTACTATACCACTACGAAGAATAAACGTACCAAACCGGAAAAGTTGGAATTGAAAAAATTCGATCCGGTTGTACGCCAGCACGTACTTTACAAAGAAGCTAAAATCAAATAATTTTAGCGGATTGCAAAAAACCCGGCCCCGGCCGGGTTTTTTTATGACGTGTTTTGCAGGCGTTTTGTTGAAAAGGGCAATTGTGCTTCGCGCTCTTTATCATCATGTTATTTTACCTGAGCAACATGTGCCTGCGCGGCATTAAAAAACAACAGGTGGTATATGCCAGAACTCCCCGAGGTGGAAACCAGCCGGCGCGGCATAGAGCCTTGGGTCGCCGGTCAGCATATTGTCCGGGCGGTGGTGCGCAACGCGCGCCTGCGCTGGCCGGTGTCCGACGAAATCATCGCCCTGCGCGACCGTCTGGTCATCAGCGTGCAGCGGCGGGCCAAATATCTGCTGCTGGAGCTTGGCGACGGCTGGATCATTATCCACCTGGGTATGTCCGGCAGCCTGCGTGTCTTGCCGCAGCCGGCGGCGCCGGAAAAACATGACCATGTGGATCTGCTGATGAGCAACGGCTGCACCATCCGCTATACCGATCCCAGGCGTTTCGGCGCCTGGCTGTGGAGCGCCGATCTGGCCACCAGCCGCGTGCTCGCGCATCTGGGGCCGGAGCCGCTGAGCGATGAATTCAATGGCCGCTGGCTGTTCGGCAAATCACGCAATAAGCGCACGCCGGTCAAACCCTGGCTGATGGATAATAAACTGGTGGTGGGCGTGGGCAATATCTATGCCAGCGAGTCGCTGTTTGTGGCGGGCATCTTGCCCGGGCGCCCCGCCGGTTCGCTGACCGAGGCCGAGTCCGGGCTGCTGGCGGAAACCATCAAGGCGGTATTGCTGCGCTCCATAGCGCAGGGCGGCACCACGCTGCGCTATTTTATGCAAACGGACGGCAAGCCCGGCTATTTTGTGCAGGAACTGCAGGTCTATGGGCGCGGGGGAGAAAGCTGCCGGGTATGCGGGACACCGATCCAGACGGCGAAGCACGGCCAGCGCAGCACCTTCTTTTGCCCCCACTGCCAGCATTGAGTCAGGGCTGCAGGCGCGCGTTGACTTCCCGGGCGATAGGGTCCGGCAGGAAATGATCGACGTTGCCGCCGTGCAGGGCGACCTCTTTGACCAGCGTCGATGAGATATAAGACCACGCCTGGGCCGGCATCAGGAACACGCTTTCCAGTTCCGGCATCAGGTGCTGGTTCATCTTGGCCAGCTGCATTTCATATTCGAAATCCGATACCGCCCGCAGTCCGCGCACCAGGATATTGGCCTGCTGCTGGCGGGCAAAGTTGGCCATCAAATCGCTAAAACCAATAACCTCGACGTTGGGCAAATGGCCGGTAACCTGCCGGGCCAGGTCGACGCGTTCCTCAAGGGAAAACAGCGGCTTTTTGCTCGGACTGTAGGCAATGGCCAGGATCACGTGGTCGAACATCTTCGCGGCGCGGGTCACCAAATCGAGATGGCCGTTGGTGAGCGGATCAAAGGTGCCCGGATAAATGGCTTTGGTTGTCATCAGGCTTCTCTCTTGATAGTGCGGCCAAGCGCCCACAGGGCGGCATACTTATTAAATGTATACTGCGCGTTCACTATTGCCAGCAACAAACCCTGCTTGCCGTCCAGAAAACCGGCGCGGAGCAGCCAGGTCTTGATAAACGCGCCGAGCGTATGTCCGATGATGGCGAAAAAACCACATTTTTTATTTTGCCGGTGGCGCTCAAGCGCCCAGGCCTCGGCATATTGCAGCTGTTTGCGCTGGAAGGCCATCAGATCGCGGCAGGTAAGATGTTGCAGGCAACCTTCAAGTTTGACGACCCGCGCGCTGCCGATATCCAGGGATTCATGCACCGGATTATCGTTGTAGCGAAAGTGTTGGCGGGCATACAGCCGTACCACCCGATCCGGATACCAGCCGCTGTGGCGCATAAAGCGGCCGAGAAACAGGTTGGAGCGCGCGCAGCTGTAAACGGTATCAGGTTGGGGGGGCAGGCGGATTATCTGTTCAATGGCGCGCTTGAGGCCGGGTGTTACCCGTTCATCGGCGTCGAGCATCAGGATAAAATCCCCGGTGGCGTACCCCTGCGCGCGCTGGCGCTGTTTACCGAAGCCCGGCCACCCTTCGGCTTCAAAAACCCGGGCGCCGGCCTGCAGGGCGATGTGGCGCGTCGAGTCGGTGCTGGATGAGTCCAGCACCACGATTTCGTCCGCCCATTGCACCGATGCCAGGCAGTCCGGCAGCAGCCCGGCTTCGTTATGGGTAATGAGCACCACCGACAGACGCGTTTGCGACGGCATTTATTGACTCCGCTGTGGCAGGTATGGCTCCAGCAAGTGTAGCAGCCGCTGCAGGGCGCCCTGGTTTTGGTGCAACACTTCCACCGCGTGACGGCCGTAATACAGGCGATAATCTTCGTCGGTCAGCAGGGTAGTGATTTCCTTGACCAGCGTCGGGACGTCGGTCACGGTAATCAATCCCCCGGCTTCGGCAAGCTTGCCGCAGATGTCCTTGAAATTGATGGTATGGGGGCCCATCAGCACCGGGATGGCATGGGCCGCGGCCTCCAGCGGATTATGGCCGCCGCGCTCGACCAGGCTGCCGCCGACAAAGGCCAGATCGGCAATACCGTACAGCAGCATCAGCTCGCCCATGGTGTCGCCGATCACCACCTGCGTATCATGAGCGGGAATATCGCCGGAGCTGCGTAATATCGAGGTTAAACCGGCCTTTTGCGTCATTTCCCGCGCCACCGGGAAGCGTTCCGGATGGCGCGGCACCAGGATCAGCAGCAGATCGGGAAAGGCGGCCAGCAGCTGGCGATGGGCCTGCAGGAGAAGGGTTTCCTCACCTTCGTGGGTGCTGGTGGCAATCCATACCGGGCGGCGCGACGCCCACTGGCGCCGCAGCGTCAGCGCCCGCGCCGCCAGTTCCGGGGTGACTGATATATCGAATTTCAGGCTGCCGGTGACGGCCAGCTGGTTTCGTTTCAGCCCCAGTTGCAGAAAGCGGTCGCCGTCTTCCTGGGTTTGCGCGGCGATAAGCGTAATCCGCTCCATGATCCGGGCGATAAACGTGCTGAATTTTTTGTAACCGGCGGCGGAGCGGGCGGATAAACGCGCGTTGGCGACCACCAGGGGGATTTTACGTTTGTGCAGGGCTTTGATCAGGTTAGGCCAAAGTTCGGTTTCCATCACGATAACCAGCTTGGGATTCACCTGGTTCAGGAAACGGTTCATGGCCCCCGGCAGATCGTAGGGCAAATAAACATGGTGCACATCCTTGCCGAAGGCGGACTGGACCCGCTCCGAGCCGGTGGGCGTCATGGTGGTGACGGTAATGGGCAAAAAAGGGTAACGGTGGCGCAGTGCGCGCACCAAAGGTATCGCCGCCAGGGTCTCGCCGACCGATACCGAATGCAGCATAATGCCGCCGGGTTTTACCTTGCCCTGGCAATATCCGTAGCGTTCAGCCCAGCGGCGGCGATATGCCGGCGCCTTACGGCTGCGCCATAATAACCGAATCCATATCAGCGGCTGGATAAGATAGATGAGTATGTTATAGATCATTATAGTTAGCTATAGTAAGGCACCGCGGCTGGTGTGCAGAGTTAATGTTTAACCAAATTATTAAAAGCGCATTTTAAGCGCGTCCATGCTAACAGATAAGTCGCTTTCCCACATTATATCAAGTGTTTTTATACGGATAACAATTGGGTGTATAGCCCGGTCAATTGCTGGGAAAGACGCGCGGGAGTACAGTCTTTCACCCGTTCACGGGCGGCCAGACCCATTCCGGGCTGGCGCTGGCGCGAAGGTATGGCGTTGGCGCACTCCGTCAGCGTTTTGATATCCAGCGCATCGCAGACAAATCCTTCTCTCCCGGCCTCGATAAACTCCGCGCCGCCGCAGCGCTCGCTGGTAATCACCGGCAGGCCGCAGGCCATGGCTTCCAGTATTACGTTTGGGAACGGATCGTAGAGGGTGGGTAAAATCAAACCGTCGGCCCCATGATAAAAGGGGAGTACGTCCGTTTGTACCCCGACAAAACGAATGCGCTGCAGGCAGCCTAATCCCTGGGCGAAAGCGCGATATTTATCCTGCTGCTTATCCTGGCCCACCACGATCAGGTAGCGATCGGTGGCGGCGATGGCGGCGATGGCCGCTTTCAGCCCTTTGCGTTCAAATCCGGAACCGACATAGATCAGGGCGCAGGCCTGCTCCGGGATAACCATGTGCTCCCTGGCGCGCCTGCGCTGTTCCGGCGCGGCGGGATAAAAGCGGGTCGAATCGATGGCGTTGTAAATCAGGGCGAATTTCTCTTCCGGCACTTGATAGCAACGGATAATGTCGTTTTTCACCATCAGGGAATTGCAAATGATCTTTTTTAACTCGGGCGCGTGGAACATCGCCTCTTCCGCCGCCAGCACATAACGGTGATAGCCGCTTAACGAGGTCAGCCACCGCTGGTGCGCCGGGATAATACGCGCCCGCTGCTCAAGCCAGACCCGGTGCACGCCGTCGCCGGCGCGGAAAACATCGCAGCCGGCGATACGCTCATGGCTTTGCACTAAATCGAAATGCTCATGTTGCCAGCAACGCCGGGCGGCCCGGGCAAAACCGCGCTCGCGGGACACCCGGCCCCATTTGGCCGGGTTGCAGATATGCACATGCCAGTCGGGCCGGGGTTCGCCCGACCATTGCCGTGTCAGAATATTCAGTTCCAGCCCGGAATTATCCAGGGCATCCAGCGCCCGGGTAATAAAACGCTCCGCGCCGCCGTCGGGGCGGTACTTTTGCCGGACTATCGCCAGCCTGGTTTTTTTCATCATGCCCTGCTTACGGTGCTGTTGATAAATAATACCGCGCGGCGTCCAATACCGTCTCAACGGGAATGGCGTCGAGATAACGCTCCCGTGTCCGGGTATCTATGGCGTCGGGCCGCGGGATCTCGGCAAAATCGCCGGCCCAGATCACGGTGCTGTTATCGCTCCACGGCCGCCAGTGCTGCAGTTTGGTCGGGCCGAACAAGGCCACGCAGGGGGTATTGAGCGCCGCGGCCATATGCATCGGCGCCGAATCGACGCCGATAAACAGCCTGGCATGATCGATAAGCGCCGCCAGCTGGGTCAGCGTCAGCTCCCCCGCCAGGGAGACGACCTGGGGATTATGGCAAAGGGACTGGATATGCGCGATCATGTCGCGCTCTTTTTTATCCGGCCCGGCGGTGAGGATAATGGCTAATCCCTGGGATTGCAGGGCGTCGATTAACTGCGCCATCTTGGCGTCGTCCCAGCATTTGTAGGTCCAGCGCGACGTGGGCTGGATAACGATATATTCGCCGGTGACGGCGCGTTCGGCCAGCAGGCGCCGCCGGCTGGCCTCGTCATCGGGCGAGTAGTGCATCGAGGCGCGGCGGTCGGTAATCGCGATATTCAGCGGCGCCAGGATACTAAGGTTTTGCTCAACGGTATGCAGCGCGCCATGGTTGTCGGTGGCGACCAGGCAGGTATGCGCCCTGCGCCAGATAAACGACTGCCGTTTTTGATAATTGAAGCCGATGCGCACCGGCGCCCCGCTTAATAACGTGATGGCGGCGCTGCGCCACTGATCGGCCAGGTTGATTACCAGGTCGAAATGGCGGGCGCGAATGCTTTTCAGCAGCGCCAGCTCCTGTTTAAGCTGATAGCGGATGCCTTGTTTTTTCCAGGAACGATCGATGGCATGGATAACCGCTATCGCCGGATGGTAGCGGAGTATGGCTTCGGTTTCTTTGTAGAGCAGCACATCGATTTCGCAATCAGGATAGTGCCCGCGCAGGGTATTGATAACCGGCGTGGTCAACAGCATATCGCCGTGATGGCGTAGTTTGATTAACAGAATTCTTTTTACCGGGGCGGATGGAACGGCATGGCGAATGGACATGTTGGCGCAGACCTATTGATATTCTGATAACTCAGACCATGGAATTACGCTAAAATTCAGCGCTCGCGCCACGCATAGATCCTGCGCAGCCACAGCAATAGCTGGTACCACTGCTTAATGCCGCGGGCATTGCGGATCATACGCTTATGGGTTCCGCTGGCAAAGATATCATTAATCATGATTTGCCTGGCCGCCGGGTCAGGTTCGCGGCGCAGGGAATGACAAACGGATAATGCTTCATGCGTCACCTGGAAGGCGAATTCGGGATACATTGTTATCTTGCCGCGATAGCGTTGGTTTATTTCTTCCAGGCGTTGCGCAATGCGGATGTAATGGCGCTGGTACTCAACGTTTTTCATGCCGGTTCTTTTTTGATTGCTGATGGACTGATCATGGATGTAATAGCGGTACAGCACCTCTTGGGTATAGCGCACCCGGCGGGCGTTGAACATCAGCTCCGTGGTCCAGGGAATATCCTGATGATGCAATCCCGGCTCAAAGCTGAGGTTGAGCTGTCTTATCAACGCCAGGCGATAGATGCCAAGCCATACCACATGCAGATAGCGTCTGGTCGCCAGGGCCTTGCGCAGCCAGGTCGGTCCGTCCAGCACCCCGGTGGATGTCAGGCGCTCCGGCGGTATTAACGTTTTAATGCGCTTCGAGCCAAGGAAAAAACGCTCGCCGTTACATTGGGCGACGTCAAGGTCATCCCCCTCGGCCATGTCCATGAGCGTCTGGTACAGCGCGGGATACAGCAGATCGTCGGCATCGGGGAAGGTGACATAAGCGCCGCGGGCAATGGCCAGGCCGGCATTGCGCGCGCGCGATACGCCGCCGTTGGGCTGGTTGATAACGGTAATATGCCCGTAGTCTTGCGCATATTTTTGGGCCAGGGTTTGCGAACCGTCGGTGGAACCGTCGTTGACGATAATGATCTCAATGTCATGCAGCGTCTGGGCGAGCAGCGAATCCATAAAAGCGGCAAACTTTTCGCCCGCGTTATACAGGGGGATAATGACGCTCAGCTTAACGGGGGCTACGGACGGCATGTTAGCAGTCATACAATAAACTTTCCGGCCAAAGTGACGCTATACCCCCGGGCCGTATCGGCCGATAGGCTTGCAAGGTTAAACGGCATTGGTGGTCTTATCAGCGCTGTCTACCCGGCTTTTTACCGTTTCGGGGGCCGGGGCGACCTGGCGCAACAGCAGCAGATAACCCAAAACCATCATGATAAAGTAGGGCGATTCGCGATTATAAAATTGGCAGTCGACCTGGCTAAAGATAACCACCGGCAGCGACAGCAGTAAAAATGCCCCCGCGCCCGAAAACAGGACAAACGGGTAAACCAGCAGCGCCACAAACACCGCCAGCATCAAAAGCGCGCCAAAGATACCCTGTAATGAGAGCGTATCCAGCAGATCGTTATGCATGTGATATTGTACGTTATTCAATGCTTCCTGGTTTCCCGCTTCGTGCTGCTGAATATAGCGCGTTGCCAGCGCATTGCGGCTGTCCACCGATTGTCCGAACGGGTGCTCGCCAAAACTGTGCCAGGCGGATTTCCATAAGCTAAGCCGCGCTCCCAGCGAGGTGCTGTTTTGACCTTGCATATAGAGCTCCGCCTCTTGCTGGATACCGTCCAGGCGGTCCAACGCCGGGTGATAATAGGATTTGCCGTAGAGCAGGGCGCAGACCCCTAAAATCACAATGGCGGTGGCAAAAATGCGTTTATGGTTTTTTTTGCCGTAAAACAATTCATGCCCCAGGCAAAAGATCACGAATATCCCATAAAACACCAAGGCCGAACGGGTCTCGGTGGCCAACAATGTCACCAGGGTCAGGCCGATGGCCAGCAGGCAGAGCGGACGGTAGAGATGCGGCGCAAATCGGCGCAGGCAGTAGACGGCGATCATTGAAAACAGCACCAGCATATAGGCGCCCGAGGTGGCGGCATCGGCGTTGATTTTTATCCGCACGCCGGTCTTCAGGTATTGCAGCGTATCGGTGATAGCGATGATCGCCAGCAGCGCGAACATCAGATAGCCGGCGAGGTTGGCGGCGCGGAAGCTGAAATGCCAGGTTGTCCTGTTGCGTTCGATGCAGTAAAGCACAAAAGCCCCCAGAACCATACGCTTACCGCTAATTTGATAATGGTAGGCAACCAAGGGAAAATCGGGACTGCTGGTTAATGACAGCCACACTAATTTGCTCAGGCCCAGCAGGAAAAACAAGGTCGGAAAAACGTAAAAATGAATTTTTTTATCGACTTTGAAAACCAGGATGAGGAAATGTATGACGCTGATATAGGTCAGGATGTAAAACGCATTGCGGCTCACCGGTCCTGAAAACAAAAAAAAAGCGATGGAAATACTGATGAGAAAAAAGTAGGTCAGCGAAAGAACGTGATCAACATTGCGCCAGCGATAAGCATTATTCAAAGCAATCATTTAGCGGTTCCAGCATGGAAATATTTATTTTTTATGTATCTTATCAGCCACATCAGGCTATCAGAATAACGCTTTTGAAACCAAAGCACATAAGCGTAGCGCTTCATTTCCTTATGTTTGACCGGGATATCCAAGGGTTCGGATTGCCAGGGCGTACGCAGATAATACGTACTGTAGAGATCGGCCAACGGCCCCGAGCCCCATAAATGCCAGGGTTTACATTTGCCGGTGTAGTGGATCAGCACGGTATCGGCGGGGAGTTTGGGCCGATGATTGACCTTATTGGCAATAATATCATAGATGTAGTTATATTTTTTAGGCAATAGCAGGACTTCTTTTTCCAACACCAGGTTAAGCGCATCCTGGTCGGGAAAACGGAAATAATCGCCCTTTTCGTTCAGTACCTTCAGCAAGCGCGCGGTGGTGTTACGCTCCAGCCATAGCGGGACATTGATATACAGAAACCCCGAATTAAAATAATTTCCCGAGGCCAGGCTCAGCTCCGGGCAAAGCGTAGCGCGCGCGCGTTTATTATCGTTGACCGCGCAGAGGGTGTAATTATCAAAAGAGAGATCAATCAAGGGCTTGATGCTACCAATGCACAACGTATCCGCGTCCAGATAGATCACCCGCGACACCCTGTCCTTAAGTATTAACGGAATAAAAATACGGTAGTAAATCGTTTTGGCATACCGGCCGATACAGGGCATGTCATCAAAACAGCCGCTATGGTATTTGTATAATGTCATGGCAAGCGCGCGCCCCGCCACCAGGGTAAGCAGCTTCTTTTTGACGTCATCGGCCAAGCCGTTGCTGAAAATATGGATATGAAAATAGCTATCCGGATTATTTTCCAGCAAAGAAAACAACGTTACACCCATACCGCGCGCATACTGGTTATCAACGCCAAACGCAATATGACAGACAGGTTGGGAGGCGGCCGGCAACGTATCAATGAGCATCTCTTGATGCTCAATCATGTTTGTCACGACTTTGCTATCCATTGATCACTTCCTTATGACTAAGTCTAGCAACAAAGGCGAAAATATCGTCGCGATTAGCCGGCGTTAGCGCAAATAATCTGAGCGGCGAGTGTTCAAAGCGGTAAGGCGCGGAAAATACAAACGATGATGGCGCAATATCCGCCGGCGCGATGATAAGCACCTGGCCCAAAGGCCGCTGTTCGGCCATACAGCATGGGCCCGCCAGACAGATTACCGGTACCCGCTGCGCGTCGGCGATATACACGTTGCCCGAATCCGATGCTATGTAGCAATCCATGCGCGCTATGGCGCAGGGAATTTCCTCCAGCCGCAACTGTCCGACCAGGCTAACCACATTGCCGGCGTCGCCGTTAACCTGGTAAAACTCGTCCAGGTAGCGCTGTTCATCCTGTGGCCCGAAAACATAAAAAACACAGGGCAGGGGCGCAAGGGTGGCCAGGATTTGCCCCCAGACGGCGGCGGGAATGGTTTTGGCTTTATTGCCGGCGGAGATGCTGATGCCGATTTTTATTTTCCCCGGCGCGTCAGGTATCGGCAATGCCCGCGGCGGTTGCCAGAGCGGAAACGTGGCATGTTTGGGCTGGCTGCGCCAGGTCAGAGAGCGGTCGGCAAGCTTCAGGTAGTTCTCAAGCGTCAGCGTGTCGCGGCGGTGTTCAACGCAGCCTGAGGCCGTCAGATAAAAAATGCCGTGGTACCATTTGCGCGTGTAGACGGTAAGAAACTGTTTATTGGGCGCATTGCAGACGGCGGCGTAAAACAGGTTGGTGCTATTGGGTTGCAGCAGGTAGACATTGCTATAGCGGTTAAGCAGCTTCAGCGCCAAACGCATTTTTTTTACCAAGCCGGACTTGTATTCTTCAATAAAAAAGTAGTCCGCCAGCGTGCTGTCGCGGGAGGCGAGCGGCGCCACCGTCCGGCTAAGCAGCGCGTCCGATCGGCCAAGCTGCTGCAGCAGCGGCGTGATATTGACAAAATCGCCAATCTTGGCGGTTTGGATAATTAAATTTCTACCAGTGTGCTTTTGGAATGGCTTTAGCGCTAACTTTATTGGTAGCAATAAAATAAACAGAAACACATAGCTCATTAGTTAATTCGTCCGCTTGCCTCACGCGATAACAGGGCAGCCAACTCGGCGTAAACACGCGTTGCCGGGAGATTCTCCAGCCGGTTATCCTCTGACTGCAATGCATGCTGATTATTGCCGTAACCACCAATAAGCCCGGGATCGGTGGGACCGTATAGCGTAATATTCGGCCGATCGAGCGCGGCGGCAAGATGGCTTAAGCCGGTGTCAACCGAGACCACCGCCGTCGCGCCGGCCAGCACGTCGGCCACTCCCGCCAGATTAAGCCTGGGAAGCACCACAACTGAAGGGAAATTGTCTGAAAGACGCAGGGCGCGTTCATATTCCGACGCGGTGCCCCAGGGCAGCCTGATGTCAAAACCGCTGGGCGATAACAATTCAATCAGCTCGCGCCAATGCGTTTCCGGCCAATGTTTTTCTTTCCGGGTGGTGGCATGCAAAAAAACCAGATAAGGCGCGACAGGATCATGCCGGGGGGCGGCGCCGGTAAAATGTCCGGCAATGGCATAATCCCCGGGCCCCGCCGGCACGTCATAACCGAGGCTGGCGGCAAACAGCTGGCGAATGCGCTCAACGGCGTGCTGCTGGCGATCGATGTGATGGCGATGATTATAAAACCAGCTAGCAAAAGGTTCACGCGCGCTTTTGCCATCCAGTCCATGTTTTTCCCCCCGGGCAACCCGGGTCACCAGCGCGGCGCTTTTTATCAATCCCTGCGCATCGATCACCCGATCGTAGCGTTTTAGCTGCAGCTGGCGCTTAAAGTCGCAGCGTTCCTGGCGGGTTGCCGCGCCAAACCAGTTTTTGCGCCAACGCCTGATTGCCACCGGTATCACCCGGTCGACCGCCGGGTGCCATGAGGGGATCTGCGCAAAACCTTCTTCCACCACCCAATCAAAACGAATGCCCGGCAACGCATGCATGGCGTCGGTCAGGGCGGGCAGCGTATGAAGCACGTCGCCCATGGAGGAGGTTTTGACAATCAGCACCTGCATCAGCGCCCCTCATCCGCAGCGAGCAGTGTGTCCAGCTCCGCCGCCACCCGCTCGGGCTGGATATCCATCAGGCTCTGATGATAGCCTTGTGCGTCGCTCCCTTTACGGATGCGCTGATAACCGCTGATTAAACGGATCACTTTGGCATGCCGGGCCAGCGGCGGGGTAAAATCGGGACTGCTGGGGCCGTAAAGCGCCACCAGGGGTCTCTCCAGCGCGGCGGCGATATGCATCAAGCCGGAATCGTTGCTGACCACCGCCCGACAACCGGCCAGCAGGGCCACCGCCTGTTCAAGGGATGTTTGCCCCGCCAGATTGCGGCAGTGTTCGCCCGCGGACGCCTCCAGCATGCCGGTTATCTCGTCGCCGGTGGCGCGATCTTTCGCCGAGCCGAACAGCAGGACCTGATAGCCGCGGGCGATAAGCGTGCCTGCCAGCGCGGCGTAATGATAATGGGGCCAGCGCTTGGCCGGCCCGAATTCCGCGCCGGGACAAAAACCGATGGCCGGCCGTTCCGTGGTGAGGGAAAAGGCGGCGCGGGCAGCCAGGATTTCATCCCGCCGGACCTCAAGGCGCGGCCAGAGCAATGGCTGCGGTAAATCCTCCGCGCTGCGGATATCCGCTTTATCATATGCCAGCGCCACATAGCGCTGCACCATGAGGGGAAACGCGGTTTTATCCAGCACGCGCAGATCGTTTAACAGGCCGTAGCGCATTTCACCGCGCCAGCCGGTGCGCCTGGCGATGCCGGCAAAAAAAGGCACCAGGGCGGATTTGAAGGAGTTGGGCAGTACGATGGCCTGCTGATAATGCTGCTTTTTCAGGCTGAGGCCAAGCCGCCGCCGCTGCGCCAACGCCAACGCGCCATGGCCAAGCGGCATCGACAGCGCCTGCTTCACCTCCGGCATACGGTTTAGCAACGGACGGCACCAATCGGGCGCCATCACCTCTATTTCCGCGCCGGGATGAAGGCTCAGCAGGGTACGGTACAGGCTTTGCGACATCATCATATCGCCAACCCACGACGGCCCGATAACCAGTATTTTCATACCGCTGATATCATCCTTGCCTGTGCATTAATGGTTGCGATTTAACCATGCTAAATATTCGCCCACGCCTTCGGCCACGGTTTTGAACGACTTAGTGTAGCCCGCGGCCCGCAGCTGGGTCAGATCGGCCTGGGTGTAAGCCTGGTAACGCCCCCTGAGTTTCTCGGGGAAATCGATATACTCAATCTGGCCTTTTTTATGGAAATCCAGCACCGCGTCCGCTACCGCCTGGAAGGACTCCGCCCGTCCGGTGCCGCAGTTGAAAATACCGGAAACCCCTTTTTGCCAAAACCATAAATTCACCTCGGCCACATCGCCGACGTAGATGAAATCACGTTTAAAGCCTTCGCTGCCGGAAAATAATTTGGGGTTTTCACCGGCATTGATCTGGTTATTCAAATGGAACGCGACGCTGGCCATGCTGCCTTTATGACCTTCATGCGGACCATACACGTTAAAGTAGCGAAAACCGCAAATCTGGGACTCGGCTTCCGGCAATATAGCGCGAACATACTGATCGAACAGGAATTTTGAGTAGCCGTAAACATTCAGCGGCTGCTCGTACTGCCGTTGTTCGATAAAATGTTCCGTCCTGCCGCCGTAGGTGGCGGCGGAGGAGGCGTACAGAAAGGGAATCGAACGCTCAAGGCAATAATGCAGCAGCTCCTTGGAGTATTGATAGTTGTTATCCATCATATACTTGCCGTCCCATTCGGTGGTGGAGGAACAGGCGCCCTCATGGAATACGGCTTCGATATCGCCAAAATCATCGCCGGCCATGATGCTGGCGATAAAATCTTCCTTATCCATATAATCGGTGATATTCGCCTCTACCAGATTAATGAATTTTGTGCCGTCCTTGAGGTTATCCACCACCAGGATATCGCTGTGCCCGAGGTTGTTCAGCGACTTAACAATATTACTGCCGATAAATCCGGCCCCACCTGTGACGACTATCATGGGATACCCTTGTTGAGCTTACGCGGAGCTGGCACTGTGTCTGCTCCTTTATGTCCACTATGATACCATTTCCTCTGTGACCTTAGTATCCGTGCGGTAAAATGCCGCCGGGTTATCGCCATGCCATGAGGAATGCATGCAGTCATAATGATTGCTTTTCATTATCAGTGAGATAGCGCACTTTTCGGGTATAATCCTGTGATTTGAACAGCAGTTCGCCATCGGGGGACGCCAGATATTTTTGCCACTCCGCCAGCGGAAAACCTCCATGCGCCCCCACTACCTGCGCTGGAATCACCGAGGGCGTGCCGCCGATTTTTTTCGACACCGGCCAATTCATCCAGTCGCCCAGGTTGATGGTGCGGATATCAAGCGTATCGAGCATGGCGGCCAGAGGCAATTGGTCGGTCGGCGGCTGATCATCGCCCAACTGCGTCCAGGTATCGATGAAAAAAGCCGTCCATATGGGACACATCCGCCGCCAGGTGCTGGCCGTAGCCGCAAGAAAAGCGCCGTTAACATGATCCAGCAGGCCCGGCCGCACGGCATCGCGATAATATGCCGGGATGCGTTCCGGCGCGGCGCGGCTGAGTTTAGCCGTCATTTTCCCCTGCCGGAAACTGGAGTAAATATGATCGTCCACCAGGCGGATAACGGGCATCCGCAGCAGGTTCAAATCGGAATCGATCATCAATATACCCTCGGTGCGGGCCTGCAGGGGCGCCTGCAGCTTGACCAGGCGGCTGAGATAGATTTGTTTATAGCGATAATCGCCGTCACGGGTTTCCAGCGCCAGGGTAACTATCCTGACCTTTTCGGGCAGCGGCGGGAATTTATGCGCCGGCTGGTCGGTGACAATCACGATTTCACGCACCTCCTGCGCATAACGCTGCGCAAAGGTGGCGCTCAGCATCGCTTCCTCAATATAATCCTCGCCCACCGAGGGGATCACGACGGACGTTACCGGCACCCAAGGCAGGGAAGCGTCTATTTTTTCGTCATAAGCGATATTATGACGACGGACGATATGGCGATATTTGGCGTTAAGAAATTCGAACATATCTACCTCAAAGCGTTTTTATGCTGCCGAGCACGGCTTCGACACCCAGGACATATTTATCAATGGTGAAGTGGGTCTTTACCATATGGTTGGCCTGCTGGGCCAGCGTGCGGCGGTATTGGGCGTCCAGGTAAACCGTTTTCAACTGTTTGAACAGGGCCTGGGTATCGCCGTAGGGGAATAGCAGTCCGGTTTCCTGATGTTTAATCAATTCCATGGTGCCGGTGACATCGGAACCGATGACCACCGTATTCAGCAGCATGGCTTCAAGGATCACGCGCGGCAGTCCTTCGCTGCGCGACGCCAGGATGAAGGTATCAAAGGCGGCCAGGTATTCCATGGCGTTGCTTTTGAAACCGGTAAAAATCACCTTATCCAGCAGACGAAAGCCGGCGGCCATCCGGACCAATCGCTGATGCTCGGGACCCGCGCCGACGATCACCATTTTCCAGCGTGCCTCGGGGTAGGCCTGGTTGAATAAATGCAGGGCCTGCAGGGTATGGTGATGGGCCTTGCGCGGGATAAGCGAGCCTATGCTGCCGAAGATAAAGGTGTGATCGTCGGCGCCAAGGGTGTGGCGCAGCGGGAGTCCGTCCGGCAGGGGCTGATCGATGTCGATACCGTTAAACACCGTATAACAGATCTCCGGCTGCACGCCGCTTTGGATCAGCTTGTCCTGCACCCCGGAGGATACCGAGATAATGGCATGGCACAGGGTATTGACCATTCTGACTATCTGGCGGCTCATCACGGGTTCGATACGGCAATGTTGCACCACGGTGGTCGATAAGCCCATGGTGGCGTAGTACCCCTCGACATTGGAGCTGGGCTGGTTGTTCATATATAAAATATCATATTGGCCCATTTCCAGTAATGAACTGATTTTATTGATATTGGGATCAATTCGCCAGATTTTGTCGATGGCGTAAATCGCGGCGAGACGAACCTTTTTATTGAAGAAAAGCAGGGTGCGCAGGATTTCCTTGCCCCATTTGGCCCAGGCAGGTTGCCGGGTCTGGGGAATGAAGAACACCTGAATCCCCAGCGCGGCCAGGACCTCGCTGACCGTTTCGTTATTATCGCGGGCATAATTATTGTAAAAACAGCAGCTGATGTCGAATTTTTCGCGGTCGATGCGTTTAAGCAATTCCAGCATGCTGTTGGTGCCGCCGCCCCATTCCTTGCCGCTGTCCAAGAGAAGAATTTTCATCCGGCTTTGTGGCATCGTCATGCATTCCCAATATTTGAATGATTATCATTTAAGGTACATTAACGCGGGCACCGCCCCGTCACTATTTCGTTATTTATTGCCGGGATCCGCTATTTTTCCGGGCGCAGCGGCGCCGGGAGCGGTTTGCCATGCTCCCCGAGCATAACCCGCCGCGTCTCATCCAGGCTAGAGAATATGGCCTTGAACATGGCGTCGGCGTACACCGGCGGCGGCGCCTGTTTCACGGTACATTGCGGGATGCCGTGGAACGGGTTGCGCGGCCTGACGGGCTTCGGTTCCGGCGCGGGGGCCGGGGCGTAACGTTCATTCAATAACATGCTCGGGCGCACCAGCACAATATCCGCGGGCAGCGTGGGCAACATTTGCGCCAAGACCCTGACGGTATTGGGGTGGGGGTGACCGATGGCGATGGCTGAACCGTTACGCCGGGCCAGGGCCACGGCGCGGTTAAACTGCTGGCGAATGTCCGCTTCGTTGCTGGTATCGTCCAAAAAAACGTTGCGCCTGATGACGCTGATGCCGGTGCCCGCCGCCGCCTGGCGCGACTGGCTGTTGCCGATGGTCATGCTATCGAGAAAATAAAAGGGGTATTGTTTCAGCACCTGCATGACATTCTGCATGCCGCCAAGGCTTGAGGTCATGGCGCTGCCCATATGGTTGTTGACCCCCACGGCGAAGGGCACCTTGCCGACCGCGTCGCGCACGATGCGCGTTATTTCATCGCGGCTCATCTCGGGGCGCAGGGTATCGCGTTCCAGGGGTTGCTTGCTCAGGGGCGCCATCGGCAGGTGGATCAGCACTTCGCGCCCCTGCTGATGCGCCCTGGTGGCCATTTCCCGCGCGTAGGGTGCATTCGGCAGCACCGCAATCGACACCGCCGTCGGCATGGCGAGTACCTGATACTCGTTATGCGGCTGATAGCCGAAGTCATCAATGACGATGGCCAGTTTGCCGGCGTCCACACCGGTGGAGGCGGCGAGCAGCGTGCAGACTAAAATGCGATGAAGGTTTTTCCTTAGCAAACTATCTTCCTAACCAGGGTAACGGATTCACCGCCTGGCCCTGGCGACGAATTTCAAAATAAAGCGCAGGAGTGCCCTGGCCGCCGCTGCTGCCCACCAGCGCAATAGGCTGGCCGGATCGGACCTGGGCGCCCACGCTGACCAGCGCGCTCTGGTTATAACCGTAAAGGCTCATATCGCCTTTGCCATGTTCAACCACCACTACCAGCCCATATCCCTGCAGCCAGTCGGCCATCAGGACGCGTCCGTCGGCGATGGCCCTGACTTCGCTGCCTTCGGCCGCGGCGATGACCATGCCCTTCCAGCGTAGTTCACCCTGCAGGGATTCACCAAACCGATGCAGCGTACGTCCCCGGACCGGCCACAGATCCTGGCCCGCCGGCTGGCCCAGGCCGCCGGTGCGGGATACCAGGGCGCGTTCGCTGGGCGAAGGTTTATACGTATCGCCTTTGCGTTTGGCCTGTTCCTGACGTTCGCGCACCTGCTGCGCCTCCCGCGCTTCACGCTCGGCCCGCGCCCGCGCTTCCCGCTCCGCCCGGGCGATATTATCCCGCAGTCGCGATTCGTTCTGGCGCAGTTCGTTCAGTGTTTGCTGATCCTGCGCGATAGACGAGTCGAGACCGGAGAGGGTTTTACGCCTGGCCGCGCGGGCTTTTTCCAGCGCATCTTGCTGCGCGTGCTGCTGTTGCAACAGGGCGGTTTGCTGCTGCTGCTTTTGCTGCAGGTCTTTTTTCTGGTCCGCCAGCGCCTGCCGGGTCGCGCCCAGGTCGCGGATGGATTTTTCCCGCGCTTCATTCAGGTAGCTGTAATAAGCGAAGATACGCTCGTTACGCTGGCTCTGCTCACCGCTCAGAATCAGCTGCATGCCCGCATTGCGGCCTTGGCGGAACGCGGCGTCAAGCTGTTGTGCCAGCAGTTTTTGCTGCTCGGCCAAACGCGCTTCCAATTGTTTGATGGACTGGTTCAGCCGGGCGATAGCCTTGTCCAGCGCCGCAAGCGTGGTCTGCGTTTCGTGCAGGATGCGGCTGGATTGGGAAACGGCGATTTCCTGCTGTTTCAACTGTCCGAGCAGTTTGCCGCGCTGCTGCTGTTGCAAATGCACGTTTTTTTCTTTTTCGGCAATGCTTTGCTGCAGGGTTTTGAGCTGTTCCTTGTTATCCTCGGCATGGCTGCTGGCAGGCAATAACATAACGCCAGCGAAGATAATGCTGGCGTACATGGTAAGTTTTCGCGCGGAAGGACGGCGCTGCGGGCCGTTTTCCCTGTGACTCAATCTGTTCAACGATGCCTTTCCCCTCATTGTCTGGATTATTCCACGTTGACCAGCCGCTTACCAGTCATCTCTTGCGGCAATACCGCGGCGGCGGCGCGCGCGGACCGGAGGAAACGGTTGATAAACCGCCCGGTTTTTAGCGACATGACGCGCATTGCAGGTAGTTTCTTCTTTCCGGTCATGTATATTGGCTGAATTTGCCGTAATGCGAGGGTATACTCGAAGGCTTTAAAGCGTGGCCACAACTAACGGGAGCTTTTACACCCCATGCAAGAAATTACGCAGTTTGTCAGCGATCACCCTATGCTATGTTTGGCGTGGGTCGCTTTATTGATCGCCGTCATCGTAACAACGTTCAAAAATCGTTTTTCCAAGGTTAATGAAATTTCCCGCGGCGAAGCCATCCGCTTGATCAACAAGGAAGACGCAGTGATCGTTGATCTGCGTACCCGGGATGATTACCGTAAAGGGCATATCGCCAACGCGCTTAACCTGACGTCGGCCGAGATAAAAAGCGGCAGCCTGGGCGAGCTTGACAAGGCCAAGACCAAACCGGTTATTGTCGTTTGCGCTACCGGCAGCACGTCTCGCGAACCGGCCGAAAACCTGAATAAAGCAGGCTTTGATCGGGTTTATGTTCTGAAAGAAGGCATATCCGGCTGGAGCGGAGAAAATTTACCGCTGGTCCGGGGTAAATAAATTATCACCTGAGAGGGGGAACCATGGCCAATATAGAAATCTACACTAAATCAACGTGTCCATATTGCCATCGCGCCAAGGCTTTACTCACCCGCAAGAACGCCGTGTTCCAGGAAATACCCATTGACGGGGACGCGGATAAACGGGAAGAAATGATTAAACGCAGCGGGCGCACCACGGTTCCACAAATTTTCATCGACGGACAGCACGTGGGTGGCTGTGATGATTTACACGCGCTTGATGCGCGCGGCGGCCTGGATCCCCTGCTGAAATAGACGGGGCCGGCTGACGTGCGCGGGCGCATGCAGCAAATTAACCATAGGGTTTTTTTAATGTCAGAACAAAATAGTACCGAGATGGCGTTTCAGATCCAGCGTATCTACACCAAAGACGTCTCGTTTGAAGCGCCGAACGCGCCGAAGGTTTTCCAGCTGGAATGGCAGCCGGAAATCAAACTGGATCTGGATACCGCTTCCAGCCAGCTGGCGGAAGGCATCTATGAAGTGGTGCTGCGGGTTACCGTCACTGCCTCGCTGGGCGAGGAAACCGCGTTTTTATGTGAAGTCCAGCAGGCGGGGATTTTCACCATCTCCGGCATCGACGGCACGCAAATGGCCCATTGCCTGGGCGCGTACTGCCCGAATATCCTGTTCCCGTATGCCCGTGAATGCATCACCAGCCAGGTTTCGCGCGGCACGTTCCCGCAGTTGAACCTGGCGCCGGTAAACTTTGACGCCTTGTTCATGAACTACCTGCAACAGCAGTCGGAAAGCGAAGGAAGCCAACCGGCGCAGGAAGCCTGATAATGCACGCTAACGCCTCAATGATTGTTATCGGTGCCGGTTCCTACGGTACGGCCCTGGCTATTACCCTGGCACGCAACGGTCATGAGGTGGTGCTGTGGGGGCACGATCCGCAACATATCCAGGCGCTGCAGGCGGCGCGGTGCAACCAGGCGTTCTTGCCCGATGTGCCTTTCCCGCCCTCGCTGCGCCTGGAGAGCGATTTATCGCTGGCGCTCGCCGCCGGCCGCGATGTGTTGATCGTAGTCCCCAGCCACGTGTTCGGCAGCGTCCTGACGCAGCTTAAGCCGCACCTGCGGCCGGATGCGCGGGTGGTCTGGGCGACCAAGGGCCTGGAGACGGAAACCGGACGGTTGCTGGCGGATGTCGCGCGCGACGTGCTGGGTGACGCTATTCCCCTGGCGGTCATCTCCGGACCGACCTTTGCCAAGGAACTGGCGGCGGGCCTGCCCACCGCTATCGCCCTGGCCGCCACCGACGCCGTTTTTTCGGCGGATTTACAGAATTTACTCCACTGCGGCAAAAGTTTCCGGGTCTATGGCAACCCTGATTTTATCGGCGTCCAGCTCGGCGGCGCGGTTAAAAATGTCATTGCCATCGGCGCCGGCATGTCCGACGGCATCGGTTTCGGCGCCAACGCCCGTACCGCCCTGATTACCCGCGGACTGGCTGAAATGACCCGCCTCGGCACGGCGCTGGGCGCCGATCCGAGCACGTTCATGGGCATGGCCGGTTTGGGCGACCTGGTATTGACCTGTACCGACAATCAATCCCGTAACCGGCGTTTCGGCATGCTCCTGGGCCAGGGCATCGATGTGCAGTCCGCGCAGGATACCATCGGCCAGGTGGTGGAAGGTTACCGTAACACCAAGGAAGTACTGGCGCTGGCCGGGCGCGCAGGGGTGGAAATGCCGATCACCGAGCAAATCTACCAGGTGCTCTACCGGGATAAAAATGCCCGGGAAGCCGCCCTGACCTTGCTGGGCCGGGCGCAGAAAGATGAGAAAACCGGCGGCTGACGCCGGTATGTCAGAAGATAGCCATCCGCGGAAGGTAGTGAGTATGTCCACTGAAGAATTGGAATTAGTCTGGAATAACATTAAAGCTGAAGCACGTTTGCTGGCGGATTGTGAACCCATGCTGGCCAGTTTTTTTCATGCGACCCTGCTCAAACATGAAAACCTCGGCAGCGCGCTCAGCTATATGCTGGCCAATAAGCTCGCCAACCCGATTATGCCGGCCATCGCCATCCGGGAAATCGTCGAAGAGGCCTACAGCGCCGATCTGCAGATGATTATTTCGGCCGCGCGCGATATCCACGCGGTGCGCCTGCGCGATCCGGCGGTGGATAAATTTTCCACCCCGCTGCTGTATCTCAAGGGGTTCCACGCCCTGCAGGCCTATCGCATAGGCCACTGGTTGTGGCGCCAGGATCGCAAGGCGATGGCGATCTATTTCCAAAACCAGATTTCGGTTTCCTTCGGCGTCGATATCCATCCGGCCGCCAATATCGGCTGCGGCATTATGCTCGATCATGCCACCGGTATCGTTATCGGTGAAACGGCCGTTGTGGAAAACGATGTCTCCATCCTCCAGTCGGTCACGCTCGGCGGGACCGGAAAAACCAGCGGCGATCGCCACCCCAAGATCCGCGAAGGCGTAATGATTGGCGCCGGCGCAACTATCCTTGGCAATATCGAGGTCGGGCGGGGCGCCAAAATCGGCGCGGGTTCCGTGGTGCTGCAATCGGTGCCGCCCCATACCACCGCCGCCGGCGTGCCCGCAAGGATTGTCGGCCGGCCGGATAGCGATAAGCCCTCCATGGATATGGACCAGTTCTTCGGCGGCCATGGTTTTGAATATGGCGACGGCATTTGACCGGCGTTAACGGCTACGGGCGCGCGCTTTCATACCCTAATTGGCGCCAGGCTTCATAAACCACCACTGCGACGGCATTGGACAGATTCATGCTGCGGCTGCCGGGTTGCATTGGAATGCGGATTTTATGATCCCCGGGCAGGGTATCGAGAATGGCGGGCGGTAAGCCGCGCGTTTCCGGACCGAACAGCAAATAATCTCCCGGCTGATAGCTCACCGCGCTGTGGGCGGGACTGCCCTTGGTGGTCAGGGCAAACAGCCGCCGCGGCGCCTGCGCGGCCAGGAAGGCGCCATAATCATGGTGACGCCTGATATCGGCGAACTCATGGTAATCCAGCCCGGCGCGGCGCAGGCGCTTATCATCCCAGGTAAACCCCAACGGCTCGATCAGATGCAGCTGAAACCCGGTATTAGCGCACAGGCGTATGATATTGCCGGTATTTGGCGGGATTTCCGGCTCGAATAAAACGATGTGTAGCATGGTGCCCCCTTGACGAGGGCGAAGGATAGCAAATAAAACGCCGCCATGCCGCAATTGCCTACTTCCGGCCGCGTCTTATTTGCTCTCGGCTTTGTTCTCCGTGCCCGCCGCCGGGCGCCGGTGATGCAACGGCAGCCACATGACCAGCCGCAGCCCGCCAAGCGGGCTGTCTTGCGCTTTAACCCAGCCGTGATGCTGCTCCACCGCTTTTTCGACAATGGCCAGGCCCAGTCCCGAGCCGCCGGATGCGCGATCGCGCGCTTCATCGGTGCGATAGAACGGGCGAAAAATCTGTTCGCGATCTTCAGCGCTGACGCCCGGCCCGTCGTCATCGACGATAATGGTGACCCCCTGCTGATCGGCGGTAAACGTCACCGAAATTTGCTGATTCGAGTAACGCAGGGCGTTGCGCACCACATTTTCCAGCGCGCTGTCGAGCGCGGCGGGATTGCAGACCAGCATCCAATTGCCGGGAGGCGAGGCGATGCGCAGGGTTTTGCCCATCTGTTCGGCTTCGAATTTGGCATCGTCCAGCACATCGTTCCACAAATCGCCGGCCGTGACGTATTCGCGGGTCAATTCGTTCTTATGCTGATTGCGCGACAGCACCAGCAAATCATTAATCATCGAGTCCAGACGCTGCGCCTCGGTCTCGATACGGGCCAGTTCATGGCCCTCGCCATGTTTACGCCGCATCAGGGCGGTGGCCAGCTGTAAACGCGTCAGGGGGGTGCGCAGTTCGTGGGAAATATCGGACAGCAGGCGTTGCTGGGCATTAACCATTCTTTCCAGGGCGCTGACCATCTGGTTGAAGCTGACGCCGGTGGCCAGAAATTCTTGTGGACCGGCTTCCAGCTCGGGATGCTGGCGCAAATTGCCCCGGGCCACCTCATCGGCGGCATGCTTGAGTTTACGCGCCGGTTTCGCCAGGCTCCAGGCCAGCCAGAGCAGCAGCGGGATGCTGATAAGCATGGTGACAATCAACAGCAGCAGCGGCCGGTCGAACATCAGGCTGATGAAGTCCGACTGTGAATTGCCGGCGGGGCGGATTTGATACAGCTGATAGTTATCCTCGCCGTCCCGCACCGGGAACGGCCCCACCAATTCCACGCGGCCATATTTTTTCTTTTGCGGATGATCGGAGTTGTCGGACTGGCCGATAAAATTACGGATAACCTGCATTTCATTACGCTGGGCGCCGATGACCCGCCCTTCGCTGGTGACCAGAATCAGCCGCTGCCCGGGAGGCGCCCATTTATCGATGGAGCGGAACAGCCGCCGCCACCACATCAGGTCGTTGGCAGGATCTCCCGCCAGCTCCGCTTCCACATGCTGTTGCAGCATAATGCCCTGGCGCTGTTCGCTGTCGAGCAGCGGCGTCAACTGACGGGAATCCAGCTTGGGCACCATCAGCACCAGCATCAGCACCAACGCCAGGGTCAGCCAGAAAATGGCGAAGATCCTGGCGGTTAAACTGTTTATCATGCGGCGGATACCATCAGGTAGCCTCGTCCCCGCAGGGTTTTAAACCACGGATGCCCGTCCCTGCGTTCCGGCAGTTTACGCCGCAGGTTGGAGATATGCATATCGATCGCCCGGTCGAACGGCGTCAGGCGTTTGCCCAGCACCTCCTGGCTCAGGTGTTCGCGGGAGACCACTTGGCCAAGATGCTGGGCCAGCAGGTAAAGCAGCGTAAACTCGGTACCGGTCAGCTCCAGCGCAACGCCGTCGAAGGTGGCTTCCTGACGCCCCGGATTCAGGCGCAGAAAATCCACCTCCAGCGCGGGCGTGCCGGCATCGCCGGCCTGCTGCTGCTCGGTCCAGTGCGAACGGCGTAAAATGGCCCGAATACGCGCCACCAGCTCGCGATCGTTGAACGGTTTGGGCAGATAGTCATCCGCGCCCAGCTCAAGCCCCAGCACCCGATCCAGTTCGCTGCCGCGCGCGGTCAGCATAATCACCGGCGTTTGATGCTGCTGGCGCAGCTCCTTAAGCGTATCGATACCGTTTTTGCGCGGCATCATCACATCAAGCAATAGCAAATCCACCGAGCTGTCCAGCATGTTCAGCGCCTGCTCGCCGTCATAGGCGACCAGGACTTCAAAGCCTTCCATCTCGAGCAATTCTTTTAATAATGCTGTTAATTCGCGATCGTCATCAACCAAAAGGATTTTATTCATTTTTATTCACCTCATGATGCAAAATACGTCAACAATCACTACCAATCCATGACTTTACGTAGCTTTACATCCCCTGACGCATGTTTGCAGCGGCCTCAGTAGAATGACTTCATGGTTAAGCAACAAAGAAAGAGTCAAGGGGTTAAGGATGCACAAGCTTAACGTATTGGTCATCGCCGCCGCCCTGGTAACAGGAAGCACCCTGGCCGGCGAGCAGACCGCTACGGAAAGTTGGCATCACGATGATATCGCCAGTCGGCTAAGCGATAGCCATTACAGCATGTTTGACGGCGTCAGGCTCACCGAACAACAGCGGCAACAAATGCGTGATTTAATGAGTCAGGCCCTGCTTGCCACTCCTCGCTTTAATATTAGCGAAATGGAACGGCTGCATACATTGGTGACGGCGGAAAATTTTGACGAACCGGCAGTGCGGGCCCAAACGGAAAAAATGGCGCAGCAGCAGGTGATCCGTCAGGTTGAAATGGCCAAAGTACGCAACCAAATGTACAACCTGCTGACCCCGGAGCAAAGACAAATTTTGAATCAAAAACATCAGCAGCGTATCGCCGAGATCCAGCTGCAGATGGCGGAAATGACCCAAACTTCGTCCCAGAAGCCAGCGTTGAGTAACGAGTAGCAACGCCCAGTGTAGTGATGTGAGATGTGAAAAGTTGTGATGAGTACCGTAACGCGTAAGTAAGTAAATAGTGCATTCCCATTTTTCCTTGCCATAGACACCATCCCTGTCTTCCCCACCGAAAGGTGGGTTTTTTTTTGCCTGAAGATCCCTGAAGATCCTGGATGCGACCCGCTCGGAAAAACCGGGCGTCGGCCATATGGCATCGGAGGCGTACAGCGAGACGGTAACATCTGTTATCAACTGCAATGCTGCATTCATCCGGCGGCGGCATTATGGTATTACGCGGCTGCGTTTATCGGCACCCCATATCCTTTTTGTGGCGAAAAAAAGCGCGGGCAAGCGGAAATGCAATGCATTATCATATGGCTTAAAACCAGCAGATAGTCGGATGTTGCCTGACCTGAATCAATTCAGCAAATCGGATTTGAGATACTATTTTTACCATAAGCCAAGGGCCTTAGTGCAAATGGGACCCGATATTCAGCCGGCATAGTGTATTCTACAATTATATTTAAAGTTCAGAGGTAGTCATGATTAAGAAAATCGGTGTACTGACAAGCGGCGGTGATTCACCAGGCATGAATGCAGCGATCCGGGGCGTGGTGCGCGCCGGCCTGTCCGAGGGATTGGAAGTGTACGGCGTCTATGACGGCTACCTCGGCTTGTTTCAGGATCGGATGAAGAAGCTGGACCGTTATAGCGTGTCGGATATGATTAACCGTGGCGGCACCTTCCTCGGCTCCGCCCGCTTTCCAGAATTCCGGGAAGAGGGTACCCGCGCGATAGCCATAGAAAATATGAAAAAGCGCGACCTTGACGCCCTGGTGGTCATCGGCGGCGACGGTTCCTATATGGGGGCGAAACGCCTTACCGAAATGGGTTTCCCCTGTATTGGCCTGCCCGGCACCATCGATAACGACGTCGCCGGCACCGATTATACCATCGGCTATTTCACCGCGCTTGAAACGGTGGTCGAGGCGATAGACAGGCTGCGCGATACGTCCTCCTCGCACCAGCGCATCTCCATCGTCGAAGTTATGGGGCGCTATTGCGGCGACCTGACTATGTCCGCGGCTATCGCCGGCGGCTGTGAATTCATCGTGCTGCCGGAAGTGGAATTCAAACCAGACGATCTGGTGTATGAAATCAAAGCCGGGATCGCCAAAGGTAAAAAACACGCCATCGTCGCCATTACCGAACATATCTGTAATGTTGCCGAGCTGGCGCAATATATCGAAAAAGAGACCGGCCGCGAGACCCGCGCCACGGTTTTAGGGCATATCCAGCGCGGCGGCAGCCCCGTGGCCTACGATCGCATCCTCGCCTCGCGCATGGGCGCGTTTTCGATTGAGCTGCTGCTGCAAGGCTACGGCGGGCGTTGCGTCGGGGTGCAAAACGAAAAACTGGTTCACCATGACATCGTCGATGCCATAGAAAATATGAAGCGACCATTTAAAAGCGATTTGCTGGAATGCGCTAAAAAACTGTATTGATATCCGCGCCGCAAGCCGATGGCCACGGCGCCGCCAAAGGACAAGGCCTTGGTTCTCACGGATGAGAACGCCATTGCGGCGTTTCCCGGCCCCCCTAGAATAATACCCGGCCTTTCTTGCCTCACCCGCCTTTACTCCGCCCAACCTCTCGTAGACGCCAATCCCAGAGCACGCCCGTTACGCCGCCGTTCCTTTGCCGTGCCGTTGCGGCACATTCACTGGTTATCTCTTTTGATTATATAAATTACGTTTTTATTCTTTAAAACACGCAGCGATTTCTGACACTCTCTGGTTAAGCACTATTCACATGACAAAAAATTCTCTTGGGGAGTGGAACGATGTCGAAATGGCAAGCAGGGCTGTTGTTGATGCTGTTATCTGGAAGCGCACTGGCAAAGGATGTTCAATTATTAAACGTATCCTATGACCCGACGCGTGAGTTATACCAGGATTATAACGTGGCTTTCAGTAAGTATTGGCAGGACAAGACCGGAGATAAGGTGACGGTGCGCCAGTCGCACGGCGGCTCCGGCAAACAGGCCACTTCGGTTATCAACGGACTCGACGCGGATGTCGTAACCCTGGCGCTGGCATACGATGTGGATGCGATTGCCGAGCGCGGCAGCATCGATAAAAACTGGATAACCCGCCTGCCCGATAACTCCGCCCCCTACACCTCCACCATTGTCTTCCTGGTGCGTAAAGGTAATCCTAAACAGATCCATGACTGGCCGGATCTGATTAAACCGGGTATTTCGGTCATTACGCCAAACCCGAAAACCTCCGGCGGCGCGCGCTGGAATTACCTGGCTGCCTGGGGTTACGCCCTGCATCATAATAATAACGATCAGGCGAAGGCCCAGGACTTTGTCAAAGCCCTGTTTAAAAACGTCGAAGTACAGGATTCCGGCGCGCGTGCCTCTACCAATACGTTTGTGGAACGCGGCATCGGTGATGTGCTGATCGCCTGGGAAAACGAAGCGCTGCTGGCCGTCAATGAAGTCGGCAAAGATAAATTCGATATCGTGGCGCCAAGTGAATCCATCCTGGCTGAGCCTACCGTATCGGTGGTTGACAAGGTGGTGGACAAGCGGGGCACGCGTGACATCGCGACCGAATATCTGAAGTATCTTTATTCAACCGAAGGTCAACGTATCGCCGCCAAGAATTATTATCGCCCGCGCGATCCGGCAATCGCCAAAGAGTTCGCCAAGGAGTTTCCGCAGATTAAATTATTTACCCTTAAGGATGACTTCGGCGACTGGCAGAAAGTGCAAAAAGTCCATTTCTCCACCGGTGGCAGTTACGATCAAATCAGCCAGCGTTAATTATAAATTAACTCAATACGAAGTTTTATCTTAAAAAAATGCCGTGCGGCGACACCGTATGGCATTTTTATGATTTGTATGACAGCCGTTTAAAATATCCCGCAGCGCGGTCTGCCGCCGGCACAAGGGCTGGCCGCTTCGTTAATCTATCGTTAACCCACTGTATTCCATATTTTAATTATCTCCCGCTAATTTTTTATGCAACATATGGATAACAGCACCAAATTCTCAATTAATGAACACCCGGCTTGTCATGATTAAGGGTTTTTTGCCTTGGCAAAGGTCATTGCGACTTGAATAACATCATGATAGAGGGAGGGAAGGGATTCACATTATGCCATCATCCGCTATTCAGCACAGGGAACATATCGGACGCTACCACAGCCAGACTCACGATTATGTCAGTAATAAAAAAATCCAGCAAAAATTGAACGGCATGGCCGCGTCGCCAGGCGATGGGGTCGTGGGCGCCAGGGCGCATCTCATGCTTCAGGCGCTCACGCTGGCCACCAATATATCAGTGAGCCTGGCGCCGGCAGCCGTGCGGCCATCCGGGCGCGCCGTTTCTCCGTTGCTTTCTCGCCAGGCCGCGCCCGCAGGCCCGGCGGCGGCGCCACCCGCAAACAGCATCCATGAAATGAAGGGCAAGGCACCACAACGGCTACTGTTTAAGATGTTAAGCGCGGGACAAGGCTATGCGGAGCATGGCATCGGTCAAGACGCGATTGCGTTTATGTATATTTCGCCAGAAAAGGATAAGTCTTTTAGACAGAAGCGAATATCTTTAGATATCTCAGCCGGTCTGCAAGAACAGGATTACCGGGATTATATTGAAAAGAATTGCCATATCAGGACCAAAACCAACCAAGGGAAAGTATTGGGGGATAGTCTGCTTGTCACCGGCGAATATATCAGGAATCCCGTTCGTGGTTTCGCCGAAAAACTTAAGGAGTGGATCTGGGGTAATGGTGAACTTTCTGAAATAGGGGCCATACTGTTTGAAGTTGTCAATCTTGGTCATGACATCATTTTCGGGATTTACACTATTGGCGCGTACCCGATTATAAAATATACTTCGGCAAAAGCCTTGTCTGTATCAGGCCATTCCATCAATGGTGACAGCAACTGCGTCAGGAACGAATTTTCGGCTGAGGAAATGGCCAATCTACTGTTCAATACCGAGGTTGGCATTACCGACCGCAGGGCTTTTTCAAATCCACTGTTACATCACAAACCACGGGAATTGCAAAAGGCAAATGCCTTTGATCCAGACGGGGTATTTGTTCACGAAAAATATCCGACCGGTATCAATACTGTCAAACATCTTGCCGTTGACCTGGATGGCGCCATCCAGCGTGTTCGGCAAACAGAAGCGGGTGAATACATTATTCCAACTGGGCAGCAGGGTAATAACGCTAAAACTGGCCGGAAAGTTTTTTATGACGCGATAAATGATAAGATCCATATCGACGGAGATGTGCCTGAAGGGCAGGGAGTTGATTATACAGTACAAAACGGTAAGAAATTTATTAAATTATATGGCGAGAATTATGAACTTAAGTATAGCGCGGGGAAAAGAACGCACGAAGTGAAATTGCGGAACCATGACGGAACGGAATCCCGGATTCCGGTATATCATGAAAAAATCAGCCATTCTTGGCATCTTGGCACACACAATAACAAACCTGCCTTCACGTTTAGACAAGAGAAAAGAATTAAGTCGTTCAAGGTGAGGTTTGACGGCGCCTATGAATATATTCAGGTTGATAACCTTAATCCCAAACACTATGGTGCCGGTAAAATTATTGAAGTCAGGTCAAAAGACACAATGGCTATGGGTGATAATGTCATAATGAGGGTGGTTGAGCTGAAGGGAGAATTAGTGCCTGTGCGCGCGGCGGTAGTGCCCAAAAGAGGCCTTAAATATGAAATTTTTAATCGGGCTATGCCTGGCCGGCGCGGCCATCCCGTCGAGTTTGACGGTCGCCGCTGGTTGTTTGAAGCGCCGACGTCAATCCATGTCGCCAAAACGCTGCGACGCGCCATTGCCAAGGATATTGTCGGGGAGAGCGTCAACGCGTTCGATTTGTCCACGCCTGATAAGCTTGGCCTGCGCTGGGATATAAATAATAATTCATATCTGAAAATTAAAAATAAATATTTTAAAGTGAAAAGATATCCGCAAACCGCATACAAGTTTTTTCTGATGAATAATCATCGAAAAATCAACCTTCGCTTCAAGAAAAATAAATTTCATGTCGAAAATTTTAGGGAAAGGATTAACGATCTCCTTAAGATTGGCATGAGCGGCCGGGGGGGACTCAGGCCGCGTAAGCATGCTGTGGATATTCTCAAGGACCTGGATGGGTTCGACCTTGAACAGGCCAAAACACTGCTGTCTCAATACCATTTCCCCCAGGAGGGACTGTTTAACGAATATTCGTTTGCCTTGCATATTGAACAGTTTAGTGAAATTCCTCCCTGGGCAAAACGGTTTAAAATTGATGAAAGCGCCGTCAATGTGGCGCCGGCGCAAGGGCGGAAAGTGCCTGTGTTTGATCCCGATGACGAATCCGTTAACCTTGAACTCCTGCTCGGTACGCAGATTGGTGAAGGTGATTACGGTATCGTTTTCCAGGATGGCCAGGATCCCAATTGGTATATCAAGATGATGCGCCCACATCCGGATGGCGACGCCGATATAGATATTGAAATGTTGGCGGAAAAGGAGGCTGAAAGCTTTCGTTTATATTATGGCCCGGAATCGGCAAAGGTATTTGCTGATAATGATGGTAATTTTTATAACAGAATGTACAAAATTCCCGGCATAACGTTAGATTCACTTCCCGAGGGCTCCCTGCCGCACGATGCAGTTGAACGCTTTGTCGATATGCTGGAAAAACTAAATAATGTCAATATGATACACGCTGATCTCCATGGGGCGAATATGTTGTGGGATGCAGAAAGTGAAATGTTTTTCCCCATTGATATCATTGATATTAAAAAAGATTTTTTTCGCAGCGGCAACGACTATAAACACAGTCTAAACATGCGTGGCGAAGAAAGATGGGACGATGTGATTTATGAGATCAAACAAAAGATGGCGCCCTGAGGCCATGGCAAGGATGCGGCCGCTCTTTATCCGGCGATAATGAACAACGCGCCGGTGGTCACGCCAGCCGCCGCCGTGCCGCCTGGTCCAGCGAAACGTTTCGATGGCGATCACATTTTTGATGTTTCCCGCTTGTGGCTTGGCCCGTTTGTGATTATTTTCAGCCCAGCGAAACGTTTCGCTGGGAGGATCTGCCAATGAAAAAAGGATTACTGCTCAACGCCGAGGTTTCCGCGTTGATTTCCCGCTTGGGGCATACCGATGAAATCGTCATTGCCGATGCCGGGTTGCCCATACCCGCGACAGCCGCCAGGATCGATCTGGCGTTGACCCAGGGCGTGCCGGGCTTTTTACAGGTGTTCGACGTCGTGGCCAGTGAGATGCAGGTGGAAAGGGCGATAATCGCCAGCGAAATGGCCGCCCATAATCCCGCGCTGCACCAGGCGTTGCTGGCCGGGCTGTCCCAGCTGGAGCAAGCGCAGGGCAATACCATCGTCATCGACTATATCAGCCATCAGGCATTCAAAGCGCAGACCGCCCACAGCCGGGCCGTTATTCGCAGCGGGGAGTGCTCGCCCTTCGCCAACGTTATCCTCTGCTCCGGCGTCACCTTCTGAGGCATTTATGCAACCCTTACTGCAACTGAGCGGGATAGACAAGTCGTTTCCGGGCGTCAAAGCGCTTTCCGGCGCGGCGCTGACCGTGTATCCCGGCCGCGTGATGGCGCTGGTGGGGGAGAACGGCGCCGGTAAATCCACCATGATGAAGGTGTTGACCGGGATTTACAGCAAGGATGCCGGTACGCTCATATTTATGGGAAAGGAAGTTGCCTTCAGCGGCCCCAAGGCGTCGCAGGAGGCCGGTATCGGTATCATCCATCAGGAACTTAACCTGATCCCTGAACTGACGATCGCCGAAAATATCTTCCTGGGGCGCGAATTCCTTAACCGTATCGGCGGCATCGACTGGAAGCGGATGTATCGCGAAGCGGACCGACTCCTGGGCCGCCTGAACCTGGGCTATAGCAGCCACCGGTTGGTGGGGGAATTATCGATTGGCGATCAGCAGATGGTGGAAATCGCCAAGGTAATCAGCTTTAAGTCGCAGGTGATCATCATGGACGAGCCCACCGATGCGTTAACCGATACGGAAACGGCATCGCTGTTCAGTGTGATAAACGAACTGAAGCAGCAGGGGTGCGGCATTGTCTATATCTCCCATCGGCTAAAGGAAATTTTCGAGATCTGCGACGATGTCACGGTGATGCGCGACGGGCAGTTTATTGCCGAACGGCCGGTAAACGAGCTGCAGGAAGACAGGCTGATTGAAATGATGGTGGGCCGCCGCCTGGAGGAACAGTATCCGCGCGTCACACAGCGTCCGGGCGAGGAGCGCCTGCTGGTCAGCCACCTGTCGGGCCCCGGGGTGCATGACGTCAGTTTCTCCCTACGCCAGGGGGAAATCCTGGGCTGCGCCGGGCTGATGGGCGCCGGCCGTACCGAACTGATGAAAACCCTCTATGGCGCCGCCAGGCGCACCGGCGGCAGCGTGACGCTCGACGGACGTGCCGTGGTCGCCAGGTCGCCCCAGGACGGGCTTGCCAACGGCATTGTCTATATTTCCGAGGATCGCAAGCGCGACGGACTGGTGCTGGGCATGTCGGTAAAGGAAAACATGACTTTAACCGCCCTGCGCTACTTTAGCCATCAGGCCGGTTGGCTGAAACACGCCGACGAGCGGGTGGCTGTCGGGGATTTTATCCGTTTATTTAATATCAAAACGCCGTCGATGGAGCAGCCTATCGGCCTGCTGTCCGGTGGCAACCAGCAAAAAGTCGCCATTGCGCGCGGCCTGATGACACGCCCTAAGGTGCTGATCCTGGATGAGCCGACCCGGGGCGTCGACGTGGGCGCCAAGAAAGAGATTTACCAGTTGATCAACCAGTTTAAACAGGAAGGGCTCTCCATCATCCTGGTGTCCTCCGAGATGCCGGAGGTCCTTGGCATGAGCGATCGCGTCATGGTGATGCATGAAGGCCGCTTAAGCGGCATATTCCCCATCGAACAGGCCACCCAGGAAGTGCTGATGGCCGCGGCCGTCGGCAAGCTTTATCGTACCCAGCAGGAGAATCAGTAATGAATTCCCGGACTATCCCCGTTAAACGCGGCATCAGCAAAGCCTGGCTGCTGGAGCAAAAATCGTTGATTGCGCTGCTGGTGCTGATCGCCGTGGTTTCTTCAATGAGCGCCAATTTTTTCAGCCTCAACAATCTGTTCAATATTCTCCAGCAGACCTCGGTCAACGCCATCATGGCGGTGGGTATGACGCTGGTGATCCTCACCGCAGGCATTGACTTGTCCGTCGGGTCGCTGCTGGCGCTGACCGGCGCGGTAGCCGCCTCGGTGGTGGGGCTGGAAATGAATGTCCTGGTGGCGGTGGGCGCCTCCCTGGCGCTGGGCGCGGCCATCGGCGCCATCACCGGCCTGATTGTGGCGAAGGGCAGGGTACAGGCCTTTATCGCCACCCTGGTCATGATGCTGCTGCTGCGCGGTATCACCATGGTGTATACCAACGGCAGTCCGGTAAACACTGGTTTCAGCGATACGGCCGACGCGTTTGGCTGGTTTGGCATCGGTCGTCCCCTTGGCGTGCCCACGCCGGTATGGATCATGGCCGTGGTGTTTCTTGCCGCCTGGTACATGCTGCATCACACCCGCCTGGGCCGTTATATCTATGCGCTGGGCGGTAATGAAGCCGCCACCCGGCTGTCCGGCATCAGCGTCGATCGGGTCAAGGTCATCGTCTACGCGCTGTGCGGGTTGCTCGCGGCGTTGGCGGGCGTTATCGAAGTGGCGCGCCTGTCCTCGGCGCAGCCCACGGCGGGTACCGGCTATGAGCTGGACGCCATCGCCGCGGTGGTGCTGGGCGGTACCAGCCTGTCCGGCGGGAAAGGGCGCATCATGGGGACGCTGGTCGGCGCGCTGATCCTGGGCTTCCTTAATAACGGACTGAATTTATTGAGCGTTTCCTCCTACTACCAGATGATTGTTAAAGCCGTGGTGATTTTGTTGGCGGTGCTGGTAGATAACAAAAGCAGTAAATAACCTCTCCCGCAGGAATGATAAAGATGAAAATGAAAAAATTAGCTTTTTTGATGTCCGCCGTGGCGTTAAGCGCCACTCTCAGCGCCAATGCCCTGGCGAAAGACAGCATCGCGCTGGTGGTGTCCACGCTGAATAATCCGTTCTTCGTTTCCATGAAAGACGGCGCCCAGCAGGAAGCGGATAAATTGGGTTATCAGCTGGTGGTGCTCGATTCGCAAAACAACCCGGCCAAGGAACTGGCCAATGTGCAGGATCTGACGGTGCGCGGCGTTAAGCTTTTGCTTATCAACCCAAGCGATTCCGACGCGGTGGGCAACGCGGTCATTATTGCCAACCAGGCCAAGATCCCGGTGATCACCCTCGATCGTAAGGCCAGCAAAGGGGCCGTCGTCAGCCATATCGCCTCCGACAACCGGGTCGGCGGCAAAATGGCCGGTGATTTTATCGGTGAAAAACTGGGCCAGAACGCCAAGGTTATCCAGCTGGAAGGTATCGCCGGCACGTCTGTTGCGCGTGAGCGCGGCGAAGGGTTTAAACAATCGGCCGATCAGTATAAATTTACTATGCTGGCCAGCCAGCCCGCCGATTTCGATCGCACCAAAGGGCTTAACGTGATGCAGAACCTGCTGACCGCGCATCCGGCGGTGCAGGCGGTATTCGCGCAGAACGACGAAATGGCCCTGGGCGCCATGCGCGCCCTGCAAACCGTGAATAAAACCGATGTGCTGGTGGTGGGTTTTGACGGCACCGCCGACGGCATCAAAGCGGTGCAAAGCGGTAAACTTGCCGCCACCGTGGCGCAGCAGCCCGACCAGATCGGTATAATCGGCGTGGAAACTGCAGACAAGGTTCTGAAAGGCGAAAAAGTGGATGCGGTGATCCCGGTTGCCCTGAAGCTGGTCACCAAATAAGCCCGTAAAACCTCGACAGCAGCGCCTTGTGTTATCGCCGCGCGCCGGCGATAACGCTTCTAACCAGGATACAGGCTATGGCAATAAAAAAGCTGGTGGTTCTCGGCAGCATTAACGCGGATCATATACTTAATCTACAACAATTTCCCCGTCCCGGTGAAACGGTAATTGGCGGCAGCTATCAGGTGGCGTTCGGCGGCAAAGGCGCTAATCAGGCGGTGGCCGCCGGCCGCAGCGGCGCCGATATCGCCTTTATCGCCTGCGTGGGCGAGGATGCCATCGGCGCGCAGATTCGCCGGCAGCTGCAGGCGGACAACATTGATATTCTGCCCGTGGAACCCAGCCCTGGCGCCAGCACCGGCGTCGCGCTGATTTTTGTCAACGCGGAGGGTGAAAATGTCATCGGCATCCATCCCGGCGCTAACGCCGCGGTAACGCCGGCCTACCTGGCCCGCTATGAGCAGTTGGTCATTCATGCCGCGGCATTACTGATGCAGTTGGAATCCCCCCTTGATACCGTGATCGCCGCCGCCCGCCTGGCGCGCGATCACCAGACCCAGGTGATATTAAACCCGGCCCCGGCGCGTCAGCTGCCGGACGAATTGCTGGCCTTGGTAGACATTATTACGCCCAATGAAACCGAGGCGGAGCAACTGACCGGCGTCGCCGTCACCGATGACGCCAGCGCCGCCCGCGCCGCGCGGATTTTGCATGATAAGGGCATCGCTACGGTTATCATTACCCTTGGCCGCCGCGGTGTGTGGCTGAGCGAACGTGGCAATGGCAAGCGGGTTCCCGGATTCAAGGTCAAGGCGGTGGATACCATCGCGGCGGGCGATACGTTTAACGGCGCGCTGATGACCGCGCTGCTGGAAGACCAGGACCTGGATAACGCCGTCAGGTTCGCCCATGCCGCCGCCGCGTTGGCGGTAACCCGTCCGGGGGCGCAGCCGTCAATTCCCTGGCGTGATGAAATCGACGCTTTTCTGCAGGGTTAGGAGCTTATTTGGCCACCATGAAGGATGTTGCCCGTCTGGCGGGCGTTTCCACGTCCACCGTATCGCACGTGATCAATAACAACCGGTTTGTCAGCGATCGGGTGCGCGCTAAAGTGATGGCGGTGGTGGAACAGCTCAACTACGCGCCGTCGGCCCTGGCCCGCAGTTTAAAGATCAACCAGACGCGCACTATCGGCATGCTGATTACCTCCAGTAATAACCCGTTTTACGCGGAGGTGGTGCACGGCGTCGAACGCAGTTGCTACGAGCGGGGCTACAGCCTGATCCTGTGTAATACCGAAGAGGATGCCGATCGCATGAGCCGTAGTATGGAGACGCTGCTGCAAAAACGCGTCGACGGGCTGCTTATCATGTGTACCGAAAATAACCGGCCTTCCCGTCTGGCGCTGCGCCGCTACCCCTCGCTGCCGATTGTCATGATGGATTGGACGCCGTTTGAGGACGCGCTGGATATTATCCAGGATAACTCGTTATTGGGCGGGTGCCTGGCTACCGACTATCTGATTGCGCGCGGCTACAGCAAAATCGCCTGTATATCCGGCCCGCAGGATAAAACCACCGCCCGCCATCGCCTGCAGGGGTATCGCCTCGCCATGGCGCGCGCCGGGCTGGCGGTGCCGGCCGGTTATGAGGTTTTCAGCGATTTCGAATTTGGCGGCGGCGTAAGCGCGATGCAACAACTGCTGTCCCTCAGCGAGCCGCCCCATGCGGTATTTACCGGCAATGATGCGGTTGCGGTGGGCGTCTACCAGGCGCTGTACCAGGCCGGGCTGTCGGTGCCGGGAGATATGGCGGTCATCGGTTATGATGATATCGAGCTGGCAAAATACCTTACCCCGCCGCTGACCACGATCAACCAGCCGAAAGACTCGCTTGGCCAATTGGCGATCGACACCCTGCTTTACCGGTTAGAACATCCCGATACCGAACCCCAGGTGCTGGTGCTGACCCCCGAGCTGGTGGAGCGGGCGTCGGTCGGCCGTCGCTGAGTTGTGCCGTGGGTTTAATCATGGCAAAAAAAAACCGCAAACACGGGGGATGAGACCCGGTTTACGGTTCAGGGCGACGATAACGAGGGGGCGGGACGGTTAACGCGCCGTGAACCCGCCCGTGGCGTTATCTCAGGCCTGTTTGGCCTGCGCCGCCGCTTTGACGATCACCGCAAAGGCGTCGGCTTTCAGCGAGGCGCCGCCTACCAGCGCGCCGTCGATATCCGGCTGGGTAAACAGTTCCGCCGCGTTGCCGGCATTCACCGAGCCGCCGTACTGAATAATAACCTGTTCAGCCACCGCGGCGTCGTGTTTGGCGATATGGCCGCGGATAAATTTATGAACCGCCTGCGCCTGCGCCGGGGTGGCCGATTTGCCGGTACCGATGGCCCAGATAGGTTCGTAGGCGATAACCGCGTTGTCAAAGGCCTTGGCGCCCATGGCGTTTAATACCGCGTCCAACTGGCGGGCACAGACCGCTTCGGTCTCACCGGCTTCGTTTTCGGCTTCGCTTTCGCCGATACACAATACCGGGATCAGGCCCGCTTCTTTCAGAACTGCGAATTTCTCGGCGATAAGTTCGTCGCTTTCTTTATGATAGGTGCGGCGTTCGGAGTGGCCGATGATGATATATTTGGCGCCAATATCCTTTAGCATCTCGGCGGACACTTCACCGGTAAACGCGCCGGAGAGATTGGTATCGACGTTTTGGGCGCCCAGCGCCAGTTGGCTGCCGGCAAGCTGGCGCTTAGCCTGCTCCAGATAGACGACCGGCGGCGCAATAGCCACGCCACAGCCGGTCACGCCGTTTAATTCCGTGCGCAGCGCGGCGATCAGATCGTTAACCAAACGCTTGCTGCCGTTCAGCTTCCAGTTACCCATCACTAACGGATATCGCATTTTAAAATCTCCAATAGGGAACGCGAAATAAAAAAATTGACTGTCCCGGGGACAGCATTACCTGTCCCCAGTATAGAGAGAAAGCGCCGCGGTGGCTTTGTTTTTTGTCATGAAACCGCGGCCGCTCAGGGTTCGGATAAGGCGAGCTTAACCGGCTCTATGGCAAAAGTGAGACCTTTATCACCATTATCGGCCACCACATAACGCAAGGCTCCCCAGGACTGCTGGAAAAAGCGCGAGCCTTTCCCTTTGGCCAGCAGGTCGGCCACCCGGGCGTTACTTTGCGCCGCCGTCAATGCCGGCTCGAACTCCCGCAGCAGCGCGGCCATATAACTCACGGCCACGGCGCGCGCCGCTTTTTCGCTGCCGCCTTCCACCGCCAGATAGGTCAGTTGCAAGGTCTTGATCTTGCCGCTGCCCTTTTCCAGGGCGGTGGACGCGTACAGGGTGCCGTTGATTTTACTGGCGGCGCGCGTGAGATTCATGCCGTCGCCACGGCTGTCGATAGCCCGGAACTCGCCTATCTGCAGCGCGGGATTGTGCGCATTAAACTGCTCGCGGAATGTCACCACCGTCAGATCAAAGGTGGGGGCGCCGGCCAGCAAATAAGGCGCGGGGGCGGGCGTGTCGGCGGGGTTTTCCGCCGCCGCGCCCATCGCCGCCGGGAACAGCAATGCCAGCAACAGGGCCGGGATAACGAAGCGGATTTTGCTGTTCACAGTGCGTAGATTCCCAGTGATCTTAACCAGTAAATTCGCATGGCGCTTACCAGTAGTGCTCGCTGGTAATATGGCCCGGCTTGCGCCGCAGATGTTTACGCATTTCGCGGGTATCTTTTAATATCTGCTGGGTGTCCCTGACCATTTGCGGATTACCGCATAACATCACATGGCCGGTTTGGGCATTTAACGGCAGCCCAACCGCGGCTTCCAGGGACCCGTCGGCTATCAGGGCGGGAACGCGGCCGGTCAGCGAGCCGGGAACCTCCTCGCGGCTGACCACCGCCTGCACATGCAGCTTGCCGTTAAAACGCTGCTGCAGTTCCAGCATCAGGGGCAGGTAGCTGAGGTCACGGGCAAAACGCGCGGCGTGTACCAGCACGATATCCTTAAAGCGCTCCAGTCCCTCCCCCTGCTGCAGGATGGACAGAAAAGGCCCCAGCGCCGTGCCGGTCGCCAGCATCCATAGCGTTTCACATTCCGGGATTTCATCAAGGACAAAAAAGCCGGCGGCCTCTTTGGTGATCATTAACGAATCCCCAGGCTGCAAGGCGTGGAGCGGCGGGCTAAGCTTACCCTCCGGCACCGTCACCAGGTAGAATTCCAGGTTATCGCTGTGCGGCGCGTTGACGTAGGAATACGCGCGCTGGACACGCTCGCCGTTGATCTCCAGGCCGAGTTTGGCAAACTGTCCGGCGGTAAAAGGATCGACGGGAGCGTTAACGGTTAAGCTAAACAGGCTCTCCGTCCAGTGTTCCACATGTATGATTTTCCCGGTCACCCATTCTGCCATAACTCACTTTCCCCTTGGTCTTTCCGGCCGGTACCCGGACCGGCTAACGATTCTCCACTCTGTCACAGCGGCTGGTGATGATAGCGGATCCGGTAAGCGCCGGCATGGTTGCCTGCGCTACCTTTTTTGTTACGCCGCGAACGCGTCATTATCGGCTAATTCAGCCTTGGCATCCAGCGGGACGACTGTAATTGTTAACAATACGTTTTGCAATTGATGCCATGGCGCGAAATCCGCGGGTTAAAGAATAAAGGGGTGCAGGGCGGCATCCTTGCGATCAAGGTAATGGGTTGAGGCGATACGCCTGATGGTGCGGCTGTTGCCGCGGATCAACAAGGTTTCAGTGGTGGCCAGGTTGCCTTTGCGGGTGATGCCGTTTAACAGATCCCCTTTGGTAATGCCGGTGGCGGAAAAGACCACGTTGTCATTGCGCGCCATATCGTTAAGCGTCAGCACGGTATTGGCGCTGATGCCCATGGCGGCGCAGCGCGCCAGCTCATCGTCGCCTATCAGGCGGTTGGCCGCGGTGTCGCCTTTGACCTGATGGCGGGGCAACAGCCGGCCCTGCATATCGCCATCCATCGCGCGGATGGCCGCCGCCGAGATAACCCCTTCAGGCGCGCCGCCGATACCGTACATCACGTCCACTTCGCTATCCGGCATGCAGGTAAGCAGGGAGGCGGCCACATCGCCGTCGGGAATGGTAAATACGCGCACGCCAAGCCGCTGCAAAGCGGCAATACAGTCGTCATGACGGGGTTTGGCCAGAATGGCCACGGTCAGCTGCGAAAGCGGCTTATTCAGCGTATGGGCAATATTACGCAGGTTTTCGTCCAGGGGCAGGCTAAGGTTAATGGCGCCTTTGGCATCCGGGCCGACCACCAGCTTTTCCATATACATATCAGGCGCATGCAGAAAAGCGCCTTTTTCACCCACCGCCAATACCGCCAGCGCATTTGCCTGGCCCATGGCCGTCATACGGGTGCCTTCGATAGGGTCCACCGCGATATCCACCGCGTCTCCCTGGCCGGTGCCGACGGCTTCGCCGATGAAAAGCATCGGCGCTTCGTCAATTTCGCCTTCGCCAATCACAATCCGGCCGTCGATCTGCACCTGGTTGAGCATAATGCGCATGGCCTGAACCGCCGCATTGTCGGCCGCGTTCTTATCGCCGCGGCCCAGCCAGCTATAGCCCGCCAGCGCGGCGGCTTCGGTCACCCGGGAGAATTCGATGGCTAATTCACGTTTCATGCTTAAACCTTGCGTATCCACTTAAGAGAAGTTTATCGCAAAGTTTATCACACCTGGCGCGCATTCCGGGCGCGGGGACCGCGGCGCAATGCGGCCAGGGTAAAAAAACGTGCCGGCCTGGGTATTATTCGTCCGAGCGTTCTTCCCATGAGCGGGCGCGCTCAACCGCTTTTTGCCAGCCGCTATAGCGAACGTTGCGTTCCACCGTTTCAATGCTTGGGCGGAATTCTCGCTCGATAATCGCCTTGCTCCTGACCTCCTCCAAATCGCTCCAGAAGCCTACCGCCAGGCCGGCCAGATACGCCGCGCCCAGTGCGGTCACTTCCCGTACTTCGGGACGCTCGACGCGGGTGCCGAGGATATCGGACTGGAACTGCATCAGGAAATTATTGGCCACGGCGCCGCCGTCAACCCGCAGGGACTGCAGGCGGGCGCCGGAATCGGCCTGCATGGCGTCAAGAAGATCGCGGGTCTGGAAGGCGATGGATTCCAACGTGGCGCGAATAATATGATTCGCATTAACGCCGCGGGTCAAACCGAATATCGCGCCGCGCGCATAGGGATCCCAATACGGCGCGCCCAGGCCGGTGAACGCCGGCACCACGTACACCCCGTTGGTATCCTTCACCTTGCTGGCGAAATACTCCGAATCGGTGGCGTCGCTTATCAGTTTCATTTCGTCGCGCAGCCACTGGATGGCGGCGCCGGCAACAAACACCGCGCCCTCCAGGGCGTAATTGACTTCCCCACGCGGTCCGCAGGCGATGGTGGTCAGCAGGCCGTGTTTCGATTGCACCGCCTTGGTGCCGGTATTCATCAGCAGGAAGCAGCCGGTGCCGTAGGTATTCTTGGCCATACCCGGCTGGACGCACAGTTGTCCGAACAGCGCGGCTTGCTGATCGCCGGCAATACCGGCGATGGGAATACGGGTCCCGCCTTTACCGCCGATATTGGTCTGGCCGTACACTTCGGACGAGGGACGGACCTCGGGCAGCATGGAGCGGGGAATATCCAGGATTTCCAGCAGCTTGTCGTCCCATTGCAGGTTATGGATGTCATACAGCATGGTACGGGAGGCGTTGGTATAGTCGGTAACGTGCACGCGACCCTGGGTCATGCGCCAGATAAGCCACGTATCTATGGTGCCGAACAGCAGTTCGCCGCGTTTGGCGCGTTCCCGGGCGCCCTCGACATTATCCAGGATCCATTTCACCTTGGTGCCCGAGAAATAGGGATCGATAACCAGCCCGGTGGTTTTGCGTACGTACTCCTCATGGCCGTCGCGTTTAAGCTTCTCACACATATCCGAAGTACGGCGGCACTGCCAGACGATGGCGTTGTAAACAGGCTTGCCGGATTCCTTATCCCAGACCACCGCCGTTTCACGCTGGTTGGTAATGCCGATGCCCGCGATCTGGTCGGAGCGGATGTCGGCTTTAGCCAGCACTTCCACCAGTGTCGAGCTTTGCGATGCCCAAATTTCCATCGGGTCGTGCTCTACCCAGCCTGGTTTGGGATAAATCTGGGTGAATTCGCGCTGCGAAACGCTGACGATATTGGCGTCATGATCCATGACAATGGCGCGTGAGCTGGTCGTTCCCTGATCGAGAGCCACAATATATTTTTTATCTGATGACATAATAGATTCCTGCAAAAGTTAACATTGGCACAGTAAGCATTACGCTTTGCGTTCGGATTTTGCTGTGTTTGCCGAGCGGGTCTCTTCCAAACCATCCTCGATAATATTAGAAGGAAGGTAAGGGCTGATCAGCGAGCGATAGATAAAGGCGCCAAGGCAGCCGCCGATGATCGGTGCAATCAGCGGCACCAGGAAGTAGGGAATTTCACGGCCGCCGGTAAAGGCTACCTTGCCCCAGCCCATCAGGTAGGCGAATACCTTGGGACCGAAATCACGGGCGGGGTTAAGGGCGAACCCGGTCAACGGCCCCATGGATGCGCCGATGACCGCGATAAGGATACCGATCAGCAGCGGCGCCAGCGGGCCGCGGGGAATGCCATTGCCGTCGTCGGTCAGGGCCAGGATCAGGCATAACAGAATGGCGGTAATCACCGTTTCCACTAAAAACGCCTGGATCACGGAAATATGCGGGTTAGGATAGGTTGAGAATACCCCGGCCAGCTGGAGGCTTTCCACGCTGCCGCGGACCATATGGTTTGCCTGCTCGAAGTCGATGAACAGGTTGTAGTAAAGACCGTAGACCACCGCTGCGCCGCAGAAGGCGCCGAGCATTTGCGCAACGATGTAGGGCACCACCTTGCGGCGCTCGAAATTGGCGAACAGCCATAGCGCGATGGACACCGCGGGGCTGAGATGCGCGCCGGAAACGGCGGCGGTAAGATAAACCGCCATGGCGACGCCAAAGCCCCAGATAATACTGATTTCCCATTGGCCGAAGCTGGCGCCGGCCAGCTTCAGTGCGGCAACGCAGCCGGCGCCGAAGAAAATCAGCAAGGCGGTGCCCAGAAATTCAGCGATACATTGGCCTTTCAGTGTTGGAGTTTTTTGTTGGCTCATAATCTTTTCCTGCTGGCGAAAAGTGGGGTAGCAGTGGTGGACATGTCTGCTTACCGAATCAAATCTTACCTAGTAAGGCATGTAGGTATGTTGTAAATTTATCGTTAACGAGCAGAAACGAGAAATATCGAAATCAAATTGTGTGCAGTACGTCATAAAAATGAGCGTATTCGCTTAATTTAGGCTGTTATGGGCAAAATTTCTGTGTGCTGGCTATCACCTTTTTTAACAAAATGTGTTAATTGCTAAAACGAGCATCTCATCGCCGGCAAAACTTTCCGCTGCACGTTGGGTTCATAGCGTACAATAACCGACTCATTCGGCCGTTTAGACGATTGCGGCTGGACACTGGGGGAGGCGCTACATAAAATCCCCTCTCCAGGCTGTACCCGGGGCAATGTGATACGCGCCTGTAGCGGTGCTGACGCCAAGACGATTTAAGGGCTACACGCCGGCGTGTAGCTCCCATTCATGATTACACCTTGTAGGCTTAAGGGGGCTGAAATGGCTTTTGAAGTATTTGAAAAATTAGAAGCGAAGGTACAGCAGGCGATAGATACCATCACGCTGTTGCAAATGGAAATTGAAGAATTGAAAGAGAAGAATAACAGTCTGGCTCAGGAAATTCAGCAAGCGTCCAGCAACCGCGAGTCGCTGGTTAACGAAAATGAGCAGTTGAAGCAGGAGCAGGGCGTGTGGCAAGAGCGTTTACGCGCATTGCTCAGTAAGATGGAGGAAGTGTAACGCCGGCTTGCGGGCAACAACAAGGGCGATGCCAGATCGCCCTTTTGCGCGTTGCCGCCAATTACTCAAGATCTAGCGCGTCTTCCGACAGGATAATACCGGTATTGTCGGCGTAAAGATGATCGCCGGAAAAGAAGGTTACCCCGCCAAAATTGACCCGGATATCGCTCTCGCCTATGCCTTCGCTCGCGGCGCCGGCAGGCGTGGCGGCCATGGCCTGGATGCCCAGGTCAAGCTCTTCAAGATCGTCCACCTGGCGCACCGCGCCGTAAACCACGATACCTTCCCACTCGTTTTGCACCGCAAGCGTGCCCAGCTCGGCATTAATCAGCGCGCGCCTGACCGACCCGCCGCCATCAACGACCAACACGCGGCCAAGGCCGTTTTCTTCAAGCACGTCATAAAGCAAACCATTATCCTCGAAACATTTCACGGTAACGATTTGCCCGCCAAACGATGTCCTCCCGCCGAAATTGCTGAAGAGAGGTTCGACAACATTCACGTCTTCATGATAAATGTCGCATAGTTCTGAAGTATCGTATTTCATAGGATTTACGTCGGTTTGCCGCTGGAGCGGAAAGTATATCGCGTTCTCGCGCCAGTTGCCAAAATCATCAATTGTTAACTTGATGCGCGTCAGAAAACGTTTAGCTAAACAGCAGCCCCACGGCAAACAGGATATTGATCAGCAGCGCGCATTTTACGGTTTTTTCCAGCATGGGACGGATGCCTGACGGGTCTGGCTCGTGCAGGACATAACGCGCCTGCATATACAGCGCCGGCACGGCCAGGGCGAACAGCCAGCCTACCAGGTTGCGCAACTCAAGCAGGGTGAAAACGGCCAGGCACAACACCGCGCACGCCAGCAGGCCCGCATGATAATAACGCGCCCGCAGCGGCCCGAGACGCACCGCGAGCGTGTTCTTCCCGGTCAGGCGATCGGTTTCGATATCCCGCAGATTATTGATATTCAACACGGCGGCCGCCAATAGCCCACAGGCGGTAGCCGGTAGCATCACGATGGTATGGAAGGCGCCGGTTTGCAGATAATAGCTGCCGCCGACGCTGAGCCAGCCGAAAAAAATCAGCACCGACAGATCGCCCAAGCCCATATAACCGTAGGGGCGCGTACCCATGGTATAAGTAATGGCGGCGATAATCGACAGTACGCCGAGGGCCAGGAAACCCAGGATATCGGCGGGTTTTTCGCAGGCCACGGCAATAAGCGTTGCGCCGGAAATCAGCGACAGGGCGATGGCGATAATCAACGCCAGTTTCATCTGCCCGCGGGAGATAACGCCCATCTGCATACCGCGCAGCGGCCCGATGCGGCCGTGATCGTCGCTGCCTTTCACTGAATCGCCATAATCGTTGGCCAGATTGGACAGGATTTGCAGCAGCGCGGCGGTAAGCAGCGCCAGCAGCGCGACGCCGGGTTTAAAATGGCCTTGCCAGCCGGCAATCGCCGAGCCGGTGACGATAGAGGCCAGCGCCAGCGGCAGCGTGCGCAGGCGCAGGCTGACCATCCAGGCTTTGGTCGGGCTGATGGTGACGGTTTCGCTCATAATTAACGAATCTTATGTGTAATACCCGGTTTTGGCAAAAAAAAACGGGAGGCCGGAGCCTCCCATTGCGGATGTCGTTTACCCCTTGGCGCTTACAGGATAAATCGGCTCAAATCTTCGTCAGATATTAGCTCATCCAGATGGCTACGAACATAATCTGCATCAATTGAAATTGTTTTACCATCCCATTCGCTGGCGTCATAGGAAATATCTTCCATCAGGCGCTCAAGCACGGTATGCAGGCGACGGGCGCCGATATTCTCGGTGCGTTCGTTGACCTGCCAGGCGGCCTCGGCGATGCGTCGGATGCCGTCGGCGGTAAATTCGATGCTGACGCCTTCGGTGGCCATCAGCGCTTTGTACTGAATCGTCAGGGAAGCGCTGGGTTCGGTCAGGATACGCTCGAAATCGTTGGTCGTCAGGGCTTCAAGCGCGACTCGGATCGGCAGCCGGCCTTGCAGCTCCGGAATCAAATCGGACGGGCTGGACACCTGGAACGCGCCGGAGGCGATAAACAGGATATGGTCGGTTTTTACCATGCCGTGTTTCGTCGAGACGGTACAGCCTTCCACCAACGGCAGTAAATCCCGTTGCACGCCCTCGCGGGAGACATCCGGGCCGGACGTTTCGCCGCGTTTGCAGATTTTATCAATTTCATCGATAAATACGATGCCGTGCTGTTCGACGGCTTCGATAGCCAGCTCTTTCAGCTCTTCCGGATTGACCAGCTTTGCCGCCTCTTCCTCGACCAGCAGCTTCAGCGCTTCCTTGATTTTAATCTTGCGTGGTTTTTGTTTTTGCCCGGCCAGGTTTTTGAACATCGATTGCAGCTGATTGGTCATCTCCTCCATTCCCGGCGGCGCCATAATCTCGACGCCCATCGGCGCGGCGGCCAGGTTTATCTCGATCTCTTTATCGTCCAGCTGGCCTTCGCGCAGCTTTTTACGGAAATTCTGACGCGCCGCCGACGGTTCGGCGGTCTCCTCCGGCTGGCCCCAATTATTTTTCGGCGGCGGGATCAGCACATCCAGCACGCGTTCTTCCGCTAACTCTTCAGCGCGCTGGCGGTTTTTATCCATGGATTGCAGGCGCACCATTTTTACCGCCGCGTCGGTGAGATCGCGGATGATTGAATCCACTTCTTTGCCGACGTAACCGACTTCGGTAAATTTAGTGGCTTCCACCTTGATAAACGGCGCGTTGGCCAGTTTTGCCAGACGGCGGGCGATTTCTGTTTTACCGACGCCGGTCGGGCCGATCATCAGGATATTTTTTGGCGTCACTTCATGACGCAATGCTTCGTCCAGCTGCATGCGGCGCCAGCGATTGCGCAGCGCGATGGCAACCGCGCGTTTTGCATTATGCTGTCCGATAATATAGTCGTCGAGTTCGCTGACGATTTCGCGTGGAGTCATCTCAGACATTTTCAGGCTCCTTCACTTTGGAGGTGATTTCTTTAATCGTGTGGAATTGATTGGTGTAAATGCAGATGTCTCCCGCGATCGTCAATGCTTTCTCCACGATATCCCGCGCGCCAAGCTCGGTGTTATCAAGCAAGGCGCGCGCGGCGGCCTGGGCATACGGCCCGCCGGAACCAATGGCGATCAGATCGTCTTCCGGCTGGATAACATCGCCATTGCCGGTAATGATAAGCGACGTCTGTTCATCCGCCACCGCCAGTATGGCCTCCAGCTTGCGTAACATGCGATCCGTACGCCAGTCCTTAGCCAACTCCACGGCCGCCTTGGTCAGATGGCCTTGATGCAGTTCCAGCTTACGCTCGAACAGTTCGAATAAGGTAAAGGCATCCGCGGTGCCGCCGGCAAAACCCGCTATCACTTGATCATGGTAAAGCGTACGGACTTTGCGCACATTCCCTTTCATCACGGTATTACCCAGGGTAGCCTGGCCGTCGCCGCCGATGGCCACACGGCCATTGCGGCGTACGCTTACGATTGTTGTCACGTGCAACCCTCCGGTAACTATAGATTCAAGCGTCTCATAATGAGTATGAGACATATTGAATTTATAGATGGGGTGGGATTAAGGGTTTTCAACCCCCACTGGCAATGGGAATGCAATTTGACACCCCGGACGCGCGTAAATTTTGCAGCGACTTATCGGCGCCGGCGCGGGTGGAATAGGGGCCCAACATGACGCGGTTCCAGCCGCCATTGCTGGTGATCCGGCTTTCAATGCCGCCGAAGGCGAGCTGGGCGCGGATAGACTCGGCCTGATCCATCGCTTTAAACGAACCACACTGGATCAGCCAGCGTTGGGCTTTTTCCGCCGGTTCTTTTTCCGCCTTCGCTTCGGCCTTGGGTTCGGCGCGGGCTTCCGTTTTCGTCTGGGGCGCCGGTTGTATGGCGGTCACCGGCGCCTGATGAGGCTGTTGCACCTGCTGTGCGGCCGGCGCCTGGCGCGGCGGCTGTTGCACCTGCTGTGCGGCCGGCGCCTGGCGCGGCGGCTGTTGCACCTGCTGTGCGGCCGGCGCCTGGCGCGGCGGCTGTTGCACCTGCTGTACGGCCGGCGCCTGGCGCGGCGGCTGTTGCACCTGCTGTACGGCCGGCGCCTGGCGCGGCGGCTGTTGCACCTGCTGTACGGCCGGCGCCTGGCGCGGCGGCTGTTGCTCAACCGGCGCGGAGAAAACCTGGCGCGGTTGTACCGGCGTGGCGGCAGGCGTTGGACGCGGCGCAGGCGTCGTCTGGAATGATTGCTGGTTCTGCTGGTTACGGGCGTGATTTGCCGCCGACGATTTCACCTGGTCGTTATAAGGCACTTCGTTGAGGTGGGTCGGCTGCTGGCGCATGTCCGCTTGCATCTGCTCAAGCAACTGGCGCTGCTCGTCGGTCAACTGGGCGGGTGTTTGCACCTCGCCGCCCGCGGTGGGCTCGGTAGGCGTTTGCACCCCTATCTGGCGATTTTCCAGCTCTTTAATATAACGCCAACGCTCTTCCGGTTTAGGCGGCAGGCCGTTGCTGGTATGGTTGCCGTGGCTCGGCAGAATGACTGCCTCCTCCGTCTTATTGTGGGCAATAAAGTAGAGACCGCCAATAAACGTAATCAATACGGCAACGGCCAATGCGATCATGGTCTTTGAGATGCCGGAAGAGGTGCGTTTTTTTCGACTGTTGGTTTTTTTGCGCCGCGTGTTTGTCCTTCCACGGCCTACATAGTCTCTTTGTGCCACTGTCGTTTCGCTAAGTTTGAGAAAGTAACCAGCCCGTCATGTTACTGAAGGCAATAATATTTGACCAGCGCCTGTAGTCCTAAAGCGCATTTCGTTTTATGCGGGGCATGGCGGTACTGCCCCGGACGATCAGTTTGCTATCCAATAGCAGGGAGGTATTCGCTACCGCCTGTTGCCTGAGCTGCTGCAAGAGTAACAATAACGCCTCTCGGCCAAGCTGGTAGCTCGGCTGGGCCACGGTAGTCAACGGTGGGTCGCAGAATTTCGCAAGCGTTATATCGTCGAAGCCGACCAGGGACAAATCCCCCGGCACGTCCAGCCCAATTTTCTTCGCCTGGGATAAAACGCCAAACGCTATGATATCACTGTGACAAAAGATAGCAGTAGGCGGATACGTTCGCGAAATTAATGCATTAAGTCCCGCCGCGCCTGCCTCGTAACTCACGTCGCCCTGGATGACAATATGATCTTCGGGCGGGATGCCATGACGTCGCAGCGCCTGAATATACCCCTGTACCCGATAATGACAAAGCGTCAGATGCTCCGGGCCGCTAATGCAGGCGATACGCTGGTGGCCAAGGCTGAACAGATAATCCACCGCCTCATAGGCCGCGGTAAGATTATCGATATGCACCGTGGGCAATGCAAGCTCCGGAACAAACTCATTGACCATCACCATCGGCGGCAGGTTTTGCTGCTCTGCGATATCAATGGCAAATGGCGGCTCGGACCCGAGCAGCAACATACCATCTATCTGCCTGGCAATGATCAAATCACTGAAGCTTTTTTTATGTGGGCGCTGGTGGGCGTAGTCGGCAATCAGGACCAGATAGCCGTTTTCATCGGCGGTTTCCTCAATGCCGCGCAGGATTTCAGAGAAAAAGGGATCGCAGATATCCGGCACCAGGGCCAGCAGGTTGCAGGTTTCATTTCGTTTTACCTGGCGGCCGAGAGGCTGCGGGGAATAGCCGACATCGCTTACGGCGAGCTGGACTTTTCTACGCGTGGTGACGGAGACTTTCTCCGGATTCATGAGCGCCCTGGAAACCGTGGCTGTCGACACGCCGGCTTTTTCCGCCACATCCTTCATGGTCGCCAGGCCGGCAAACTTTTTAGATTCCACATCTTTCTCCTGATGTCAGCGCAATAGGCACGTTTTATCGCGCATGTTCCATACGGTGTTCCGGTGCGACCCTCAACACCAGCGCCCGGAAAGATGCCGGCCGCGCGTGGCGGCACGGGACGATCCCAGTGTCCCCTGGCCCGTCTTTTCTATCAGATAGTGCGTTACTTGAGTGACTAAAAAGATCGTTCCGGTACAAACTTTGAATATTATCCGAATGTGATGCGCAAAATACTGATAACCCCGTCAGGATTAAATATCCACCGGATCCACATCCAGCGACCACTTTACCTTGCGCGCCTGGGTCATGGTGCCCACCAGCGGCAGGCTGGCGGCGACCAGTCGTTGCAATTGCGCGCGCGAAGGGTGCTGCAGCAGCAGTTGCCAGCGAAAACGTCCGCCGCGTTTGGGCTGTAGCGCCGGGATAGGTCCCATCAGCCACAGGGACTCATCGCGTAACGGGCTGGCATCCAGCAACTGGCGCAGGCGCTCCAGGAACTGCCTGGCCTGTTGGTTATCGTGGTCTTCCGCCCGAAACAGAATATGGCTGGTAAAGGGCGGCAACAGCACCGTCTGGCGTTCGGCCAGCGCCTGTAGCGCAAAAGCCATATACCCTTCATGCAGTAATACCTGCAATAACGGATGATCGGGATGATGCGTTTGCAAGAACACTTCGCCCGGTTTACCGGCGCGCCCCGCGCGTCCCGAAACCTGGGTATAGAGCTGCGCGAACCGCTCCGCCGAGCGGAAATCGGCCGAAAACAGCGCGCCGTCCACATCCAGCAGCGACACCAGCGTGACGTCCGGGAAATGGTGCCCTTTCGCCAGCATCTGGGTGCCGATTAAAATACGGGCGCCGCCTTTATGCACTTCGGCCAAATGGTGTTCCAACGCGCCTTTGCGCGACGTGGTGTCGCGATCGACACGGGTAATGGGGGTGGTGGGGAATAATGCCGTCAGCGTTTCTTCAAGCTGCTCGGTACCGAGGCCGACCGGCACCAACTGGGTTGAACCGCACTGCGGGCATTGATTGGGGATCGGTCGCTGGCTGTCGCAATGATGGCAACGCATCAGGCGCTGCTGCTGGTGAAGGGTATAATAATGATCGCAGCGCTGGCATTCGGCGATCCAGCCGCATTCGTGGCATAACAGCGCCGGGGCGAAGCCGCGCCGGTTTAGGAACAGCATCACCTGGTTGCCGGCATCAAGATGGGTACGCATTTTTTTCAACAGCGGCTGCGACATGCCGTTGGTCAGCGCCAGTCCCTTCAGATCCTGCAACTGCTGCGTGGCGGGCCTGGCGTTGCCCGCGCGTTTGCCAAGCGTCAGGTTGCGGTATTTTTTCAGTTGGACGTTATACAGCGTTTCCAGCGCGGGCGTCGCCGACCCCAGCACAATGGGAATGTTTTCTTCGCGCGCGCGGAATACCGCCAGGTCGCGGGCATGATAACGCCAGCCCTCGTGTTGTTTATAAGAGCTGTCATGCTCTTCGTCGATAACGATAATGCCCAGGCGGGCAAAGGGCGTAAACAGCGCCGATCGGGTGCCGATGACAATCGCCGTTTCGCCGCTGCGCGCGTTCAGCCAAACCGCCATGCGTTCACTGTCGTTTAAACCGGAATGCAGCACCTCCACCGGCGCGTGAAAGCGTTCACGAAAGCGGGCAATCGTCTGCGGGGTCAGGCCTATTTCCGGCACCAGGATCAGTGCCTGCTTGCCTTTGGCCAGGATATTTTCCAGCACCGTCAAATAGACTTCTGTCTTGCCCGAGCCGGTAACCCCGGCCAGCAGCCAGGCGGCGAACCGATCGTCTTCGCTGCGGATGGCGCCGACGGCGGTGGCCTGTTCGGTATTAAGCCGCAGTCGTTCCCCCTCGACCCGATAACTCTCGCGCCAGTCGCCGACGGCGGCGGGGCTGGAACGTAAATCACTCAACCCCTTGGCGCGCAGGGCCTGCAGCGCGCTGTCGGCCAGCATGAGTTCCCCAACCTGATGCCGGTAGACAGGGCCTTGCAACAGGGCGGCCAGCGCCTGCTGCTGTTTCGGCGCCCGTTTCAGGGTGTCAAGCGCCGTAGCGCGTCCCTGCTCGGTGGCGAACCATTGCCATAACGGCGCCGTTTCCGCCGCTTTGCCCTGGCGAATCAATACCGGCAACGCGTGGAACAGCACTTCCCCGACCGGGTAATGATAATAACCGATGGCCCAGTTCAGAATCCGCCACAGACTTTGCGGGAATAGGGAATGTTCATCAAGCACGTCGGTGATGCTTTTGAGTTTATCCAGCGGCAGTTCGCTTTCTTCGCTGATGCCGGTGACGATGCCGATGGCGTGGCGTTGTCCAAAGGGAACGCGGACGCGCCCACCCACCGCGGGGCGCAGATGGCCGGGCAAAAGATAATCGAACGTGCGTGCCAATGGCACCGGTAGCGCAACGTGAACAACAGGCATCGACTCATCCAGGGTGGAAAAATTGCGCTGATAGTGTACACTGTGTCGCCTTCAATGCACGGATGTGTTTGCAAAGCCCGGCGGCATTCTGTATGATTCGCCGCCTTTGGTGCCATCCGGCATTAGAGAAACTCAACTCCCTTCGCGTGGTGTCCGGCGGAAGAAGACTGGATAGCGACGCGGCCTTACGACGAGGTTTTCCATGAAAAAAGATATCCATCCGAAATACGTAGAAATTACTGCAACCTGTTCTTGCGGTAACGTTATCAAGACCCACTCCACCCTGGGCCACGATTTGACCCTGGACGTTTGCGGCGCCTGCCATCCGTTCTACACCGGTAAACAACGTGTTGTTGATACCGGCGGACGTGTTGATCGCTTCAACAAACGTTTCAGCGTTCCGGTCAGTAAAAAATAATTGCCTGACCGACAGCACAAAAATCACCCAGTGTGACTTTTGCTGTTTAACGAAGCCCCGGCCGCAAGGCTGGGGCTTCGTTTTTTAACGGCAGGAAAAGAACGCGCCCGCCCCGCTGTGTTGATCGCCCTTGATGTTCAAGCCCCCCGCAGAAAAGTGCCGCGCTGGTCGTTACCTTTCTTTCAGCAGCCTGGTAATGCCGCCTTCGCGCCGGATTAACGCATAGAATAATGCGTTGCAGCCATAATTATCCGTGGCTTTAATATCGATATCCGGCTCGTCAAGCAAACGTCTTATCGCCTGGGTATGACCATTGAGGACGGCGCAATGCAACGGGGTCCATCCGTCATTCTGGCGCCTGTTGATCTGGATATTGGGTTTGCGCAACAGAAGGTCCACCAAAACGGTATTGCCTTGGGCCGCGGCATAATGCAGCGCTGTCCAGCCTTCAGCCTGGGCGGAATTGATATCGATGTCCTGCAATGCAATCAAGCGGATAGCGATATCGGTGCGCAACAGGGCCAGCGCGCTTAGCAACGCCGTGTAGCCGAGGCTGTCGGCGCAATCAGCATTAATCCCGGGCGCGGACAGCAGCCGGTGAACGATGGGATCAAGACCGTCCTTGGCCGCGAGTTGCAAGGGGGTACAGCCGTCGTTATCACAACGGTTCACATCAATGCCAGGGGTGGCCAGCAATTGTTGTATCGCCGTTATTTTCCCGGCAAGCATGTCCTTTGCAACATCCGCCGGACCGAGAGTCATGGCGGCATAGTGCAGAGGGGTGGCACCGATATGATCGCCGGCGTTAACGTTAATCTCCCGCCTTGCCAGCAGTAACTCCAGCACGGCGACATGACCGAACGCGGCGGCGCAATGCAGCGCCGTTGAACCGAGATGGTTAACGGCGTGGATATTAACGCCGGGCTGGGCCAGCAGTTGCGCGCTGATAGCGTCATCATTGTTCAGGGCGACAAAATGCAGGGCGCTGAGTCTATTCCGATCGGCGGCATTGACGTCTATTTTCGGCAGCGCAAGCAGTTGTCTGACGATAACGGGATGATGATGCCGGATCGCCTCCATTAACAGCGTCCTGTCATTTTCTGCTTTAGTGAGCGTGGCGATATCCAAGGCCATGGCTTGGCAAAACGGCACTATTCGCGTATTTCCCTGGCAAACTTGGGCAAATATTTGCTGCGCCAGCGCAGTTTTTTCAATGCGCCGAAACGCAAAAAGCGCCTCGTCCCGGTCGATACCGCCCAATCTCATCACATTAAGCAAATCACCCAAGTCCAGGTTGCGGAAAATAGCGGCCTTTATTTCGGATGGCATGGCGGCGAAATCCGGCCCGGAAGGCGGAACGACATTTTTTATCTGGAGGATAGGGCGCGCAGCAAATGCCCGGGCCATGTCCACGCCTTGGCTATGCACGATCGCGCGCCCGGCGAGGGCTTGCGCCTTTTTCTTCACCCGGCCGCCGGGGCGAGACAGTGTTTCCGGCCATGACGTTACCGATTGTATTTTTTTGAGGAAGTGTTGAGGCAACGATATCTCCTGAGAATATGGCAAACGGCGTTGCGTCGAAAATAAGCAGATTGGCGCAGGGGCCCCGGAAATAGGTAAACAAAAAGGATGCATAATGTTAAGCCTATAGGATACAAGGATTTTTATGATAATGGTTACAACAGGGAAATCAGCTTATTTTATCGCGGCTATGCGACGATGGCGGCGTCCCCCGACAGGCACGCAGGGATGGGGTGAATTTATTTTTCTGATTTTGAAGGGCTTTTTTTCATTATTGCGGCCGGCTAGAGTTGGGCGGAGGGTAAAGGGAGCCGCTTATAATGTTAATGCCCGTCAGTTAACGACCAGCAGCGTGCAACGGCACAGGCATTTATGCCAGGCAACGGGGGACGCAGGCAACGATTGCCCGCGCGCGGATGGCGCTAGCGCGAAGCCTTCGCCACGCGCTGTCTTTACCTGGCCGGGGTTAGTATTCCCACGTGTCGGGATTGATGCCCATTTCGCGCATCAGCTCCTTGGCGGCTTCGGGAATTTCGTCGCTACGTTCTTTACGCAGGTCGTTATCGTCTGGCAGCGGCTGGCCGGTAAACGCATGCAGGAACGCCTCGCAAAGCAGTTCGCTATTGGTGGCATGCCGCAGGTTGTTGACCTGGCGCCGGGTTCTTTCGTCGGTCAGGATTTTGAGAACCTTCAGCGGAATGGATACCGTAATTTTTTTTACCTGCTCGCTTTTTTTACCATGTTCAGCATAAGGGCTGACATACTCACCTTTCCATTCCGCCATGGGATACCTTAACTCTCATCAAATGAATATAATATGCTAAAAACGGGCAGATTATGCCGTAACTGTCTGTCTCTCACTACCGTATGCCCGCTTATTTTGCGATTTATCAACTTTTCCTATCACCCCGCCCTCGACCTGGCCTGGCGGCTGCGGTAAAAAGTCAGTTAGATTTTAACACTTAAAACCCGCATAATTTTAGCTGTTATTAATGCATTGCTCAATCTATACGCAAAGAAGTTTAGATGTCCAGATGTATTGACGTCTATCGCCGGGCGGTTTACTCTTTGACCTTCACTCTCACGCACACAGTCAGGATGCGAGTACATGACGCGTAAGCAGGCCACCATCGCAGTTCGCAGCGGGTTAAATAATGATGAACAGTTCGGCTGCGTCGTTCCCCCCATCACCCTTTCCAGCACCTATAACTTTACCGACTTCAATCAACCGCGCGTGCATGATTACTCGAGGCGCGGTAACCCGACCCGGGATGTGGTGCAGCGCGCGTTGGCGGAACTGGAGGGCGGCGCGGGCGCGGTGATGACCAGCAGCGGCATGTCGGCGATACATCTTGTCTGTACCGTATTCCTGCAACCCGGCGATCTGCTGGTGGCGCCGCATGATTGCTACGGCGGCAGCTATCGCCTGTTCGACAGTCTGAGCAAACGCGGCGCGTACCGGGTCAAATTTGTCGATCAGGGGGATGCGGGGGCGTTGCAGGCGGCGCTTGACGAAAAACCCAAGCTGGTACTGATCGAAACGCCCAGCAACCCGCTGCTGCGGGTGGTGGACATCACCGCTATATGCCAGGCCGCCCATCGGGCGGGCGCCCTGTGCGTGGTGGATAATACCTTTATGAGCCCGGCCCTGCAGCAGCCGCTGGCCCTGGGGGCCGATCTGGTGGTGCACTCCTGTACCAAATACCTTAACGGGCACTCCGACGTGGTGGCCGGCACGGTGATAGCCAAGGACGACGCGCTCGCCACCGAGCTTGCCTGGTGGGCCAATAACATCGGCGTGACCGGCGCCGCCTTTGATAGCTATCTTTTGTTGCGCGGCATCCGCACCCTGGCGCCGCGCATACGCCAGCAGCAAAGCAATGCCCTGGATATCGTGGCCTATTTGCAACAGCAGCCGCTGGTGAAAAAATTATATTACCCCGGCCTGCCGGACAATGCCGGTCATGAAATCGCCTGTCGCCAGCAAAAAGGGTTCGGCGCCATGCTCAGCTTTGAAGTGAACGGCGATGAATCCGTGCTGCGCCGCTTTTTAGCCAGCCTGGAATTATTTACCCTGGCGGAATCCCTTGGCGGCGTAGAGAGCCTGATTTCCCATGCCGCCACCATGACCCACGCGGGTATGGCGCCTGCGGCACGCGCTGCGGCCGGTATATCGGAAACATTATTGCGGGTGTCCGTCGGCATCGAAGACAGCGAAGATTTAATTGCCGATCTGGAACAGGCTTTCCAGGCGGCGGCGAAGAGGTAGTTATGAGTGCTCTGGGAACGACGGTACGCTTGGCCGGCAGGCAACTGCACAAGTTTGGCGGCAGTAGTCTGGCCGATGTGAAGTGTTACCAACGGGTCGCGGGCATTATGGCCGATTACAGCCAACCCGGTGATTTAATGGTGGTCTCCGCGGCGGGCTCCACCACCAACCAGCTGATCAGCTGGCTTAAGCTGAGCCAAACCGATCGCCTTTCCGCGCATCAGGTCCAGCAGACCCTGCGCCGCTACCAGCAGCAACTGTTCGCCGGCCTGCTGCCGCCCGACCTGGCGGATGCGATGATGACGGAATTTATCCGCGATCTGGAGCGTTTGGCGGTATTGCTGGACGGCGCGGTGACCGATAGCGTGTATGCGGAAGTGGTCGGCCACGGTGAAATCTGGTCGGCGCGTCTTATGGCGGCGGTACTCAACTGCCAGGATATCGAGGCGGTCTGGCTGGACGCGCGGGATTTCCTGCGCGCTGAATATGCCGCCCAGCCGCAGGTAGACGAAGGGCGTTCATGGCCCTTATTACAGCAGCTATTGACCCAATACCCCAGCAAACGTCTGGTGGTCACCGGCTTTATCTGCCGCAATCAGGCCGGGGAAACAGTATTGCTTGGGCGTAACGGCAGCGACTATTCCGCCACCCAAATCGGCGCGCTGGCCGGTGTGGCCAGGGTGACCATCTGGAGCGACGTGGCCGGAGTCTATAGCGCCGATCCGCGCAAGGTGAAAGACGCCTGCCTGCTGCCCCTGCTGCGATTGGACGAAGCCAGCGAGCTGGCGCGCCTGGCGGCGCCGGTATTGCATACCCGCACCCTGCAGCCGGTATCCGGCAGCGATATCGATCTGTTATTGCGCTGCAGCTATCAGCCGGAACAGGGGTCTACACGTATCGAGCGGGTACTGGCTTCCGGCACCGGGGCGAAAATCGTCACCAGCCACGACGATGTCTGCCTGATCGAGCTGACCATTGCGCCGCAGCACGACTTTTCCCTGGCGCAGAAAGAACTCGACCAGGCGTTAAAGCGCGCGCAAATCAAGCCGCTGGCGGTAGGCGTTCATCGCGATCGGCGGCTGTTGCAGCTGTGCTATACCTCCGAACTGGTCCATAGCGTGTTCCAGACCCTGCAGCAGGCGGAGCTGCCGGGAGAGCTTAAGCTGCGCGCAGGACTGGCGCTGGTGGCGATGGTCGGCGCGGGGGTTACTAAAAACCCGCTGCACTGCCATCGTTTTTACCAACAGTTAAAATATCAGCCGGTGGAATTTTTCTGGCAGGCGGAGGACGGCATCAGCCTGGTGGCGGTATTGCGCGTCGGTCCCACCGAACATGTGGTGCAGGGATTGCACACCTCGTTGTTCCGCGCCGAAAAGCGCATCGGCCTGATCCTGTTCGGCAAAGGCAATATCGGCTCGCGCTGGCTGGAGTTGTTCGCCCGCGAGCAGGAAAGCCTGTCGGCGCGCACTGGTTTTGAGTTTATCCTCAGCGGCGTGGTGGACAGCCGGCGCAGCCTGCTCAGCTATGACGGGCTGAACGCCAGCCGGGCGCTGGCTTTCTTTCATGATGAGGCCGTCGAGCAGGAGCCGGAAGACCTGTTTTTATGGATGCGCGCCCATCCCTATGATGATTTGGTGGTGCTCGATGTCACCGCCAGCGAAGCGCTGGCCGGACAATATCTGGATTTCGCCAGCTATGGTTTTCACGTTATCAGCGCCAATAAGCTAGCGGGCGCCTCCAGCGGTGACAACTACCGCCAGATCCGCGACGCCTTTGCCAAAACCGGTCGTCATTGGTTATACAACGCCACCGTGGGCGCCGGCCTGCCGGTTAACCATACGGTGCGCGATCTGCGCGACAGCGGCGACAGCATCTTGTCCATAAGCGGCATTTTTTCCGGTACCCTTTCCTGGCTTTTTCTGCAATTCGACGGCACGGTGCCTTTTACCGATTTGGTGGAACAGGCCTGGCAGCAGGGGCTGACCGAACCCGATCCGCGGGTGGATTTATCCGGCCAGGACGTGATGCGCAAGCTGGTGATCCTGGCGCGCGAAGCGGGTTATGAAATCGAGCCGAACCACGTGCGGGTGGAATCGCTGGTATCGCCCGACAGCGTGCTCGGGTCGGTGGATCAGTTTTTTGAGGACGGCCATGCCCTTAATGAACAAATGGTCCAACGTCTGGAGGCGGCGAATGAGATGGGCCTGGTGCTGCGCTATGTGGCGCGTTTTGACGCCAACGGCAAGGCGCGGGTCGGGGTGGAGGCGGTACGTCACGAGCACCCGCTGGCGTCGTTGCTGCCTTGCGATAACGTGTTCGCCATCGAAAGCCGCTGGTACCGCGATAACCCGTTGGTCATCCGTGGGCCGGGCGCGGGCCGGGATGTTACCGCCGGCGCCATCCAGTCGGATTTGAACCGGCTGGCGCAATTATTATAATGCCATTCACGGGCGGAGAAATCCGCCCGCTGCTACCTGTGTTTATCTCCCCCTCTATTGAGCAGAATTCGGTATCTGCTTAATTAAACGAAGTATAACCTTAGCTTTGAAAATTCATTAATTTTTTGTCTGCTTCTGAAATTTATCATATTGTGTATTTTACTTATTGCCGTAAATATAGCGGGTAATACCCATCGTCAGTAGATAATAAAAGGAGTTGTCAAAGGATGAATGGATGCCATCAATTGCAGGCCGAATCCCTTAGTATCATCAAGACTAATCTCAAACCTCTACAGCAACAGAATGACTGTATCCCGGGGCTGAAATCATGTGTTAGCATAAAAAATAACTGCATCGCGCTCTATTTTGATAGATTGCCCAAGGAGATTATCGGCGATATTTTGGGTAGGCTGCCGGTGCCGGACTTGATCCGATTGTCACAGACGACGCCAGATTTCGAGGCGGAATCTCAACGTATACTGAATTTATTACAGGAAAAGTCTAAATCGGAAATCTATTTTCAACTGGTCGCCAGTGGCGATGATAGTGCCTTGCGTACTCTTATCAAGTTGGGCCAGAACCTCGGCCATAGCATTGATCATGAAACGGGTAATACGCTATTGCATGAAGCGGTGAATGCTAATCAACCTACAGTAATGGAAGCCCTTTTAGAGTCAGGAACGATAGATGTTAATACCAAAAATCTTACAGGATTCACGCCATTGCTGATGGCGGTAAAAAAGGAAGATATTGTTGCGGTTAATAAGCTGATCAATGCGCCTGGCATCAACATGAATATTAGTTATGATATCAGTGATAGAGGTATTTATGGTTTTGGAGAATATGATTTTGTATTCGCCCTCTCGCATAAATATAATTCAGGCGCCACCGCTCTCCATTTTGCCGTCGATGCCGGTAATGTTGAGGTGTTCGACGCTATATGTAAAAATGAAAACACGGATGTCAATATTGTTGACCAGGACGGTAACACTGCTTTAATGAAAGCAATTTTCAAGAAACAAAATGAAATGGTTCGCCAGTTGTTAAAAAGAAATGATATTATTCTGTGCCAGCAAGACCAACGGTGCCGCGAATTGCTGCATACCGCCGTGCTGGGCGGCAATGATGATATCTTGCCGGATCTGCTGGAAACCCTGGCCGATGTAAATATTGAGGACCGTCGGGGCGACACCGCTTTGCATATTGCGGTGATAAAAGGCGCCAAAGAAACAGTCGACAGATTACTTACTGCGTCAAAGATAAATATTGATGCCCGCAACCGCGGACTGTGGACACCGCAACAAATAGCGCATTCCGGGGGGCTTGCCGATATTGTACGTTTATTAGAACAAAGACGACTGCGCGACCGGCGGCCTCGGACATCAGAATCGGTTGAACATCACAGCGGCGGATAAAATGAATTTTTTTCATAATGCGTGAAGATTACTCCCCATCCTGCCAAATGATTTTGTTGACTCCACTAACGATTTCAGTCAAATTCTATTTAGCCGTCTAAACGTATAGACGCATAAAACAACCGATCGCAACGGACCACCACCGGCGTAGAGTGTTAGTGAACCATCACACGCGTTAAGAGGAAAAGGTATGAGTTTTTTTCACGCCAATCAGCGGGAAGCCCTGAACCAAAACCTGGCTGAATTACAGGGCAGCATTAATGTCTCGTTTGAGTTTTTCCCTCCGCGCACCAGTGATATGGAGCAAACCCTGTGGCATTCCATCGACCGGCTAAGCGCCCTCAAGCCCACCTTTGTCTCGGTGACCTACGGCGCCAATTCCGGCGAGCGCGACCGCACCCATAGCATTATCAAGGATATCAAGGAGCGCACCGGCCTGGAGGCCGCGCCCCACCTGACCTGTATCGACGCCACCGCGGACGAGCTGAAAAAAATCGCCGAGGATTACTGGCATAGCGGTATCCGTCATATCGTGGCGCTGCGCGGGGATTTACCCCCCGGGAGCGGGGCGCCAGCCATGTATGCCGCCGATCTGGTGACATTGCTGAAAAAAGTCGGCGATTTTGATATCTCCGTGGCCGCGTATCCAGAAGTACACCCGGAAGCGAAAAGCGCGCAATCGGATTTGATTAACCTGAAAAAGAAAGTGGACGCGGGCGCCAACCGGGCGATTACCCAATTCTTTTTTGATGTGGAAAGTTACCTGCGCTTTCGCGATCGCTGCGTGGCGACCGGGATTGATACCGAAATTGTGCCCGGTATCCTGCCGGTCTCCAATTTTAAGCAGTTGCAGCGTTTTGCCGCCATGACCAATGTCAAGGTCCCTAACTGGATGACCAGTATGTTCGAAGGACTGGACGACGATGCCGAGACGCGCAAAATGGTCGGCGCGTCCATTGCCATGGACATGGTGAAAATCCTCAGCCGGGAAGGGGTGAAGGATTTTCATTTTTATACCCTCAATCGCGCCGATTTAACCTATGCCATCTGCCATACCCTGGGTGTGCGGCCGCAGATAGCCACCGCCCAGTCCGCGCGTTAAAAAGCATCTTCACCCGGCAATCATAAAAAAACCGGACCATAACAGGTCCGGCTTCAGGGTATTGAGATCAGGGTTTCACATTAACCGGTATTACGCATTCCCGCCGCCACGCCGGCAATGGTCACCATCAGCGCCTGCTCGACCCGTGGGTCGGGGTGTTCCTGCTGGCGCGAGCGATGCAACAATTCAGCCTGCAGTACATTCAGCGGGTCGGTATAAACATTGCGCAGCGCGATGGACTCCGCAATCCACGGCAGATCGGCCATTAAATGATCGTCGTTGGCAATGGTCAGCACCACGTTAATGTCGTCCGCCAATTGCTTGCGCAGCTGTTTACCCAGCGGCCAGAGCTTTTCTTCCACCAGGCGCTGATCGTAATATTCCGCCAGCCACAGGTCGGCCTTGGCGAACACCATTTCCAGCATGCCGATGCGGGTGGAGAAAAACGGCCAATCGCTGCACATGGCTTCCAGCTGATCTTGTTTGCCTTCTTCCACCGCTTTTTGCAGCGCCGCGCCGGCGCCCAGCCACGCGGGCAGCATCAGGCGATTTTGCGTCCAGGCAAAAATCCACGGAATGGCGCGCAGGCTCTCAACGCCGCCGGAGGGACGCCGTTTGGCAGGACGCGAGCCCAGGGGCAGTTTACCCAGTTCCTGCTCCGGCGTAGCCGAACGGAAGTAAGGTACAAAATCGGGGTTTTCACGCACGTAGCCGCGATACATATTGCATGAGGTGGTTGAAAGGTCGTCCATCAGGGCGCGCCATTCCTGCTTCGGTTCCGGCGGCGGCAGCAGGTTGGCTTCGAGGATCGCACCGGTGTACAGCGCCAGGCTGCTGATGGCCACTTCCGGCAGGCCGAATTTAAAGCGGATCATTTCGCCTTGTTCGGTCACCCGCAGGCCGCCCTTCAGGCTGCCCGGGGGTTGCGACAGCAGGGCCGCGTGGGCCGGCGCGCCGCCACGGCCAATAGAACCGCCGCGGCCGTGGAACAGCGTCAGGGCGATGCCCACTTTTTCGCAGGTTTTGATTAACGCGTCCTGCGCGCGGTATTGCGCCCATGAGGCCGCCATGACCCCCGCATCCTTGGCCGAATCCGAATAGCCAATCATGACCATCTGTTTGCCCTGGATAATGCCGCGGTACCAGTCAATGCTGAGCAGCTGGCTCATCACCTCATCGGCATTATTCAAATCGTCCAGGGTTTCAAACAGCGGCGCCACCGGCAGGATAAACTGGCAGCCGGCTTCCTTAAGCAGCAAATGTACCGCCAGCACATCGGAAGGCGTCTTGGCCATGGAGATGACATAGGCGGCAATGGAGCCTTCCGGCGCGTCGGCGATCACCCGGCAGGTATCGAGCACCTCGCGGGTTTCGTCGCTGAGCTGGTAATGACGGGGCAACAGCGGGCGTTTGGAGTTCAATTCGCGGATCAGAAACGCCTGTTTATCGCTTTCAGACCAGCTTTCGTAATCCCCCAGCCCCAGGTAGCGGGTGACTTCGCTTAACGCTTCCGTGTGACGCGTGCTTTCCTGGCGCACGTCGATACGCACCAACTGGATGCCGAAGCACTTGATACGCCGTAGGGTATCCAGCAACTGGCCGCTGGCAATAATGCCCATGCCGCAGGCTTTCAGCGATTCGTAACAGGCAAACAAGGGCGCCCAAAGCTGATCGTTGTGCTCCAGCAGATCTTCCGGCGGCAGCACCAGCTCGCCCCTGAGTTTCGCCGACAGCCAGTTCTGGGTGCCGATCAATTGGGCGCGCAACCGCTTCATGATGACCCGATAAGGTTCCTGGATTTCGTCGCCGCCGGCCAATGCCCGTAGCTCCGGCGTGCATTCCGTCATCGACAGCTCGGATACCAGTACCTGGATGTCGCGGATAAACAGATCGGCGGCTTTCCAGCGGCTTAACAACAACACGCGCCGGGTGATATCGGCGGTGACGTTGGGGTTGCCGTCCCGATCGCCGCCCATCCAGGAGGTAAATCGCACCGGCACGTTCTCCACCGGCAGTTTATAACCGAACACCGTTTCCAGCTGTTCGTTCAGTTCGCGCAAATACTGCGGCACGCCTTCCCACAGGCTGTTTTCCACATTGGCGAAACCCCATTTTGCCTCGTCCACCGGCGATGGACGGTTTTTGCGTATCTCGTCCGTATGCCAGTATTGCGACACCAGCTGGCGCAGACGCCGCATAATCTGTTTACGCTCATAGTCCGCCAGATCGCTGTGATCCAGCTGTTTCAGGCAGCTGTTGACTTCAACCATCATATGGATCAGGGTGCGGCGGGCAATTTCGGTGGGATGGGCGGTTAATACCAGTTCGATTGACAGTGACTCCACCGCGGCGCGAATATCTTTATCATCCAGCGCGTTATTCTCTTTCAGACGGGCAAAGACCTTACCCAGGCCTTCCGGGTTATTCGCCGCCTCGCCGTGGGGGGAAATGACGTGGAACTGTTCCGCGGTATTGGTCAGGTTCAAAAACTGACTGAAGGCGCGTGCCACGGGCAGCAGCTCGTCATTGGATAAGTTCTGTAAAGTGGAAAGCAGTTCCTGGCGATGGGTTTCGCTACCCGCACGGGAGGACTTTGACAGCTTGCGGATGGTCTCTACCTTATCCAGGATATTCTCGCCCATCGCATCTTTTATGGTGTCGCCCAGAAGTTTCCCGAGCATACTAACGTTGCTTCGCATTGCCGAATATTGTTCGTTCATAAGGACCCTGATCCAACTCACCTGAAAATTTATTTCACCCGAATGACGTAAATCACCCACCGTTATCTAGCCATGTATCCATTCATTCGTCAAATGACATCAATTCACGCCATATAACATTAAAATCGCGTCAATTCTTGAAAGTTAACAACATGTAATGATTATAAGAAATACTTATCGCCATAAACCTGGCCGCGCCTTTCATACGGGGCCAGGCGCGCGAAGTCTGGGGCAAAGGACAAAAAGTCAGCGATGATCATTGCAGGCAGAAATGTCGTATCACTTGGGAAATTAATTCCCGCGTCGGTTTAATAAAGGCGGTATCAATATATTCGTCGGGCTGATGCGCCTGTTTTATCGATCCCGGGCCCAAGACGAGAGTGGGGCACAGCTGCTGGATAAACGGCGCTTCGGTACAGTAATTGACCACATCGGTTTTGACGCCCAGCAACGTCTCCACCACTGCCACCAGACGATGGTCCGCAGGGCATTCATAACCGGGGATGGGCGGATGCAGGGCGGTAATGGTTAACCGTCCCGGCCAGCGCGCGCTTACCGGCGCCAGGGCCTCGGTCAATAACCCGTCCAGGTCGCCGAGCGTCAGGCCGGGCAGCGGGCGGATATCCATATGCAGCTCGCAACAGCCGCAAATGCGATTGGCGGAATCACCGCCGTGGATGTGGCCGAAATTCATGGTGGGGTAGGGGATGTCGAAGGCCGGGTGATGGTAACGTTCCTGCAACGTATTGCGTAGTATCATCAGGTGGGAAATGGCCTCGTGCATCAGTTCGATAGCGTTAACGCCCAGGCTCGGGTCGCTGGAGTGGCCTGATTGGCCCTGGATACGCACCGCATTGGAAATATGGCCTTTATGGGCGCGCACCGGCTGCAGCGAGGTCGGTTCGCCGATAATGGCGCAATCCGGGCGCAGCTCGCTGGACTGGGCGAAATAGCTGGCTCCCGCCATACTGGTTTCCTCATCGGCGGTGGCGAGGATATATAATGGCTTTTGCAGCTTGCTGGTATCGATATCGCGCAGCGTGTCGAGGATAAAGGCAAAAAAGCCTTTCATATCGGCGGTGCCCAGGCCATACAGCTTATTATTGTCTTCGGTCAGGGTAAAGGGATCGCGTGTCCAGCGTCCGTCGTCAAACGGGACGGTATCGGTGTGCCCCGTCAGCAGCAGGCCGCCGGCGCCGCTGCCGATACGGGCCAGCATATTATATTTGTTGCGCGTGCCCGGCACCGGCTGGATTTCGACCTGGAAACCCAGCGTCGTGAACCACCCCGCCAGCAAATTGATTAAGGTCTGATTACTTTGATCCAGGGCGCTGTCGGTGGCACTGATGGACGGCGTGGCGATCAGGGCGCGGTACAACTCCATAAACGGGGGTAATTTTGTCTTCACTGTTGACAGCCTTTAGTTTGGATAGTATCAATATTCATGCAATAATAGTGAATAAAAATACACTAACGTTGAGCGTAAAGTAAACGGATACTTACCAGACTACTACGCTTGACCTCGCGGGTGAACAGCGAATAGTTGCTTAAGCGACGACTTAGGCGACAAAGAGTTGCTGGAGATCCCTTCTCGTCGTGATAGCAAATCAAGAAGGTGAACAAAAGTCATGCTGAATACGCTGATTGTTGGTGCCAGCGGATACGCCGGAGCTGAGCTTGCGGCCTATCTCAACCGTCACCCGCATATGAACATAACCGCTTTGGCGGTTTCAGCGCAAAGTGCGGATGCCGGGAAATTACTGTCCGAACTGCATCCCCAGCTTAAGGGCGTGGTCGATTTACCGCTGCTGCCCCTGATCGACGCCGCTGAACTGGCGAAAACGGTGGATGTGGTGTTTCTCGCCACCGCCCATGAGGTCAGCCACGATCTGGCGCCGGTATTCCTGGCCGCCGGCTGCGTGGTGTTCGACCTCTCCGGCGCGTTCCGCGTCAATCAGGCATCGTTCTACAGCCAGTATTATGGTTTTGAACACCAGCATGCCGACTGGCTGGCGAAGGCGGTCTACGGCCTGGCGGAATGGCAGGGCGAGGCGTTGCAGCAGGCGCAACTGATTGCCGTGCCGGGCTGCTATCCCACCGCGTCCCAGCTGGCGCTCAAGCCGCTGGTCGACGGCGGTCTGCTTAACGACGCCCAGTGGCCGGTGATCAACGCCGTCAGCGGCGTCAGCGGCGCTGGCCGGAAAGCGTCGCTTGCCACCAGCGTCTGCGAGGTCAGTCTGCAACCCTACGGCATATTTACCCATCGCCACCAGCCGGAAATCGCCGCCCATCTTGGCATCCCGGTGATATTTACCCCCCATTTAGGCAATTTTGCCCGCGGTATCCTGGCCACCATCACCTGCCGCTTAAACGCGGGCGTGACGGCGGGCGATGTGGCCGAATCCTATCATAACGCCTATCACGATAAACCCCTGGTACGGTTGTATGAGAAAGGCGTGCCGGCGCTGAAGGCGGTAGTGGGACTGCCGTTTTGCGATATTGGCTTCGCGGTGCAGGGCGAGCATTTAATCGTGGTGGCCACCGAAGATAATTTATTAAAAGGAGCGGCCGCGCAGGCAGTACAATGCGCTAATATCCGCTTTGGTTTTGCACAAACGCAGGCGCTGCTGTAACGGCTGGCGACGAGGTAATAAAAATAATGAATCCGTTAATTATAAAACTGGGTGGCGTGTTACTCGATAGCGAAGAGGCGCTGGAGCGTTTATTTTCGGCGCTGGACAGCTATCGCGCGCAGCATCAACGCCCGTTGCTGATTGTCCATGGCGGCGGTTGCCTGGTGGACGAGCTGATGAAAAAACTGGCGCTGCCGGTGACCAAGGTCAACGGCCTGCGGGTTACGCCGGCGGACCAGATTGATATCATCACCGGCGCGCTGGCCGGCACGGCCAATAAGACCCTGCTGGCCTGGTCAAAAAAACATGCCATCCCGGCGGTCGGGTTATGCCTGGGCGACGGCAATAGCGTCGATGTTACAACGCTTGATGAGAAACTCGGCCATGTCGGCAAGGCGCAGCCGGGTTCGCCGGCGTTGTTAAATACCTTGCTTGGCGCCGGTTACCTGCCGGTTATCAGCTCTATCGGCATTACCGCCGACGGCCGGCTGATGAACGTCAATGCGGACCAGGCCGCCACCGCGCTGGCCGCCACCCTGGGGGCCGATCTGATCTTATTGTCCGATGTCAGCGGCATTCTCGACGGCAAAGGCCAGCGCATTGCCGAAATGACCGCCCATAAAGCGGAGCAGCTGATAGCGCAGGGGATCATTACCGACGGCATGATTGTAAAAGTCAACGCGGCGCTGGATGCGGCCCGCACGCTGGGCCGTCCGGTGGACATCGCCGGCTGGCGGCATGCGGAGCAACTGCCGGCGTTGTTTAACGGCGAGTCCATCGGCACGCGCATCCTGGCCTGACGTTGCCGGCGGGATACCGGCTGGGTAAGATAACGTGCGCGGCCGCATGGCTATCCGGGGGGCCTGGCGCAGGTTCAGCAGTATTTCCATGGGAGCGCCGTTTCCGGCGTCCCCTCATCATTCGGCATGGGCGCGCGGCGGCGAGCGCGCCGGCAAAAAAAATAATGGAGCACGGTTATGGCACTTTGGGGCGGACGGTTCAGCCAGGCGGCGGATCAGCGGTTTAAATCATTTAACGACTCGCTGCGCTTTGATTACCGGCTGGCGGAGCAGGATATTATCGGCTCGGTGGCCTGGTCGAAAGCGCTGGTTACCGTCGGTGTGCTGACGGCGGAGGAACAGCTGCGCCTGGAGGAAGCCCTGTCTTTTCTTCTGGAGGAAGTGAGTGCCGCGCCCGAGTCCATCCTTGCCAGCGACGCCGAGGATATTCATAGCTGGGTGGAGCAGCGCCTGATTGAAAAAGTCGGCGACCTGGGCAAAAAACTGCATACCGGCCGCAGCCGCAACGATCAGGTGGCCACCGATCTGAAGCTGTGGTGCAAGATGCAACTGTCCGAGCTGCTGGCCGCCGTGCGCCAGTTGCAAACCGCGCTGGTCGCCACCGCCGAGGTCAACCAGGACGCGGTGATGCCTGGTTATACGCATTTGCAGCGCGCCCAGCCGGTCACCTTTGCCCATTGGTGCCTGGCCTATGGCGAAATGCTGGCGCGCGATGAAAGCCGCCTGCGGGACACCCTAAAACGTCTTGACGTCAGCCCGCTGGGTTCCGGGGCGCTGGCCGGCACCGCTTACGCCATCGATCGCGACCAGTTGGCCGGCTGGCTGGGTTTTGCCACGGCAACGCGAAATAGCCTTGATAGCGTGTCCGATCGTGACCATGTGCTGGAGTTGCTGTCCAATGCCGCCATCAGCATGGTCCATCTCTCGCGTTTTGCCGAAGACCTGATTCTGTTCAACAGCGGCGAGGCGGCGTTTATCGAATTGTCCGATCGGGTCACTTCCGGCTCGTCCCTGATGCCGCAAAAGAAAAATCCCGATGCGCTGGAGCTTATCCGCGGCAAGTGCGGCCGGGTCCAGGGGGCGCTTACCGGCATGATGGTGACCCTGAAAGGGCTGCCGCTGGCGTATAACAAGGATATGCAGGAAGACAAGGAGGGCCTGTTCGATGCGCTGGATACCTGGCTGGATTGCCTGCATATGGCCGCGCTGGTGCTGGAAGGGCTACAGGTGAAGCGTGCGCGTTGCCGCGAGGCGGCGCAGCAGGGCTATGCCAATGCCACCGAACTGGCCGATTACCTGGTCGCCAAGGGCATCCCGTTTCGCGAGGCGCATCATATCGTCGGCGAGGCGGTAGTCGAGGCCATCGGCCAGGGCAAAGCCCTGGAGGCGCTGGAGCTGGCTGAATTGCAGGCGTTCAGCCCGGTTATTGGCGAGGATGTTTATCCGGCCCTGTCGCTGCAATCGTGCCTGGACAAACGCTCGGCAAAAGGCGGCGTGTCGCCGCAGCAGGTGGCGGCCGCCATTGCCGAGGCGAAAAACCGTTTGGCGTAGCTGTCAGGCCGGTTGCAGTAAAAACGCTTCCAGCTCTTCGCTGCCGCCGATATGGCGCCCGCCGATAAACACCTGCGGCACGGTGGAACGGCCGGTTACCGCGCGCAGGCTGACGGTGGTGGCGTCTTTACCCAATGAGATTTCTTCATACTGGATTCCGTTGTCGCGCAGCATCTGCTTGGCTTTGGCGCAGAACGGACAGCCTGGTTTGGTAAACAGCGAAACGGATTCCTGGACTTTGCATTCCGGCGCCAGGTAACACAGCATGGTATCGGCGTCGGAAACTTCGAACGGGTCGCCCGGTTTGTTCGGTTCAACAAACATTTTTTCCACCACGCCGTCGCGTACCAGCATCGAATAACGCCATGAGCGCGGGCCGAATCCCAGCTCGGCTTTTTCCACCAGCATGCCCATGCCCTGGGTAAATTCACCGTTGCCGTCGGGGATAAAGGTAATATGTTCGGCGTTTTGGTCGGCTTGCCAGGCGTTCATGACAAACGTATCGTTAACCGAAATACAGACGATGCTGTCCACGCCGTGCTTGTGGAATAACCCGGCCAGCTCATTGTAGCGCGGTAAATGGCTGGAGGAGCAGGTAGGCGTAAAGGCGCCCGGCAGTGAAAATACGATAACCGTTTTATGCTTGAACAGTTCGTCGGAAGAGATATCGACCCAGTTGTCATCCTTACGGGTGTGGAAAGTAACCGATGGGACTTTCTTGCCTTCATGACTACTAAACATTGAAGAACCTCTTAACAGAAAAGAAAAAAGTGACTTTAACAGCTTGTCATACTGCGCGGGAATTATTATTAAGATTAACTATTGATAGGGATAATCGTTGATTGCTATCCTATCTATCGACGCGAACTATCGCGGCACGGAGGATGTTAATGAATATTCGCGATCTTGAGTATTTGGTGGCCCTGGCCGAGCACCGTCATTTCCGACGGGCGGCCGATGCCAGTCATGTCAGCCAGCCCACCCTGAGCGGCCAGATTCGTAAGCTGGAAGACGAACTGGGCGTGATGCTGCTGGAGCGCACCAGCCGTAAGGTCCTGTTCACCCAGGCCGGGCTGCTGCTGGTGGATCAGGCCCGCACGGTCCTGCGCGAAGTGAAAATACTGCGCGAGATGGCCAGCCAGCAGGGGGAGTCCATGTCCGGCCCATTGCATATCGGCCTGATCCCTACCGTCGGCCCCTATTTACTGCCGCATATTATCCCCACCCTGCATGAGACCTACCCAAAGCTGGAAATGTACCTGCACGAGGCCCAGACCAGTCAACTGCTGCTGCAACTGGACAGCGGCAAACTCGATTGCGCCATCTTGGCCTTGGTAAAAGAGAGCGAAGCTTTTATCGAAATCCCGTTATTCGATGAACCGATGCAACTGGCTGTTTATGCCGATCATCCCTGGGCGGACCGTGAACGTGTGCCGATGTCGGATTTATCGGGGGAGAAGCTGTTGATGCTGGAAGACGGCCATTGCCTGCGCGATCAGGCGCTGGGCTTCTGCTTCCAGGCCGGCGCCGACGAGGATACGCATTTTCGCGCCACCAGCCTGGAAACCCTGCGCAACATGGTGGCGGCCGGCAGCGGCATTACCTTGCTGCCCGCATTGGCGGTGCCTAATGAGCGTAAGCGTGACGGCGTCTGTTATATGAAATGCTATAAACCCGAGCCGAAACGCACCGTGGCGTTGGTCTACCGGCCCGGCTCACCGCTGCGCGCCCGCTATGAGCAGTTGGCCGAGTCGATACGCACCCATATGCAGGCCTATATGGGTACCGACTTAAAAGAGGCGGTTTAAGCCGTTCAGCGCCGCCACACGGAAGGCTTCCGCCATGGTGGGATAGTTGAAGGTGGTATTAACGAAATAATCGATAGTATTGCCTTCGCCTTTTTGCTCCATGATGGCCTGGCCGATATGGATGATCTCCGCGGCGCGCTCGCCAAAGCAGTGGATGCCGAGTATCTGCCGGGTATCACGGTGAAAAAGGATTTTCAGGCTGCCGACATTCATGCCGACAATCTGCGCGCGCGCCAGATGCTTGAACTGCGCCCGTCCCACTTCGTACGGCACCTTCAGCAGCGTTAATTCCTGTTCGGTTTTACCCACCGAGCTGATTTCGGGAATGGTATAGATACCGGTGGGTATATTTTCAATCAGCTGCACATTGGCCTGGCCCTTGATGATCACCTGTGCGGCGATTCGCCCCTGGTCATAAGCGGCCGAGGCAAGGCTTGGGTAGCCGATAACATCGCCGACGGCGTAAATATGCGTCAGGGCGGTCTGGTACATGCTGTTGACTTTAATCAGCCCCCGGCTGTCCGCCTCCAGTCCCACGTTGCCAAGGGACAGCGAATCGGTATTGCCGGTGCGCCCATTGGCATACAGCAGGCAGTCCGCGCGCATCCTTTTGCCGGAACGGAAGTGGACTTCCACGCCATTCTCGGTGCCTTCGATTTTTTCATATTCTTCGTTATGGCGGATAACCACGCCGTTTTCCCAAAAATGGTATGACAGCGCGTCCGACATTTCCTGGTCGAGAAAGGCCAACAGCCTGTCGCGCGTATTGATCAGATCCACCTTGACGTTCATGCCGCGAAAGATTGATGCATATTCACAGCCGATCACGCCGGCGCCATAAATAATCACATGCTGCGGATCGTGCTTTAAATCCAGGATGGAATCGCTGTCATAAATGCGCGGATGGGTGAAATCGACATCGTTGGGATGATACGGACGGGAACCACAGGCGATAACGATATGCGCCGCGCTGAAATGCTCGGCGGTATTATCCGGATACTGGACCTTGACGGTATGGGCATCGACAAAAGTTGCGTCGCCGGTAATAATCCGGCACTGATTACGTTCATAAAATCCCTGGCGCATCCGGATCTGCTGTTTTATCACGCTATCGGCGTGATGCAGGATATCGGCGAAGCTGGCGCGCGGCAGATGTTGACTACCGTTATACAGCGGATTCTGGTTAAATTCGATAATCCGGCTAACCGCCTGGCGCAGCGCCTTGGAGGGAATGGTCCCCCAATGGGTACAGCCGCCGCCGACGCTGTTATAGCGTTCGATAACCGCGACGCGGGCGCCCTGTTTCGTCAGGCCCATGGCGGCGCCTTCCCCACCCGGGCCTGAACCAATGATAATGGCATCGTAATCGTACTGTGGTTGCATACCGGCTTAGCCTATATTTATACAAAATCACAACGTCAATGTAACATTGTAGACGGGAGATCCCAATCTTCACGGCCTTTTTTCTTGGTCTATGGCACCGGCGCCTACGGCGAACAACATTACGTCAAAATTCGCAGTTTGTATCAACGCTGTTGCAACAAATTTTGATATAGTGGCATTTTTACCGGTAATGTGGGGCAGGTCAGGACTATGGGCGTCAGAGCGCAACAAAAAGAGCGGACCCGTCGTTCCCTTGTCGAAGCGGCCTTTAGCCAGTTAAGCGCCGAGCGTAGTTTTGCCAGCCTGAGCCTGCGCGAAGTAGCCCGTGAAGCCGGCATTGCGCCCACCTCGTTCTATCGCCACTTTCGCGATGTCGATGAACTGGGCCTTACCATGGTGGACGAAAGCGGCCTGATGCTGCGCCAACTGATGCGCCAGGCGCGCCAGCGTATCGCTAAAGGCGGCAGCGTTATCCGTACGTCGGTGGCCACGTTTATGGAGTTTATCGGCAATAACCCTAACGCTTTTCGCCTGTTGCTACGCGAGCGATCCGGCACTTCGGCGGCGTTTCGCGCCGCCGTCGCCCGGGAAATACAGCATTTTATCGCGGAGTTGGCCGATTACCTCGAGCTGGAAAACCATATGCCGCGCAGCTTCACCGAAGCCCAGGCCGAGGCCATGGTTATCATTGTCTTTAACGCCGGCGCGGAAGCGCTGGATGTGGACGTCAATCAGCGCAGGCTGCTGGAAGAGAGGCTGGTCCTTCAGTTGCGCATGATTTCGAAGGGCGCGTTTTACTGGTATCGCCGGGAACAGGAAAAGTCGACCGCCCTCTCTTTTGACGCAAGCAGGTAGATAATATGACGACACGACCCCTGGGTGAAAAAGGCACGCTCCTATTGGCGCTGATTGCCGGTTTATCCATTAACGGCTCCTTCGCGGCCCTGTTCAGCACTATTGTGCCTTTTTCCATCTTCCCGCTGATTTCGCTGGTGCTGTCGGTATACTGCCTGCACCATCATTATCGCGACTGCGCCATGCCGGAGGGTTATCCTTCCCTGGCGGCGGCAAGCTTCCTGCTGGGCCTGTTGATGTACAGTGCTATTATCCGGGTGGAATACCCGGTTATCGGCTCAAATTTTATTCCAGCCATCCTGATGGTGGTCCTGGTATTCTGGATTGGGCGCAAATTGAAACGGCTAGACAAAATCCAACGGGATTCATAAATTTCTTGAGCCTGGATTATTAAACAATAGCCAATACTGAACGCGAAGACCGCATCTGCTATTTTTAAATGACGTATAATCCGTCGTTTTACAAAATGAACTCCGCTATGCTCAAAGGTTGCTAATTTATCAAAGAGAAAAGTATAATTATTAATTCTTTTGAACGCTATACAAAAATTTTCATTAAGATATTCTCTCCTGTTGTTTTTTATGTATTTATAGTAAAGTTTTTTCCTGCGGTTAGCCTTGTAAAATATAAGCAAATGAAGTTTTACTTCAAGTAAAATAGGGTGTTAATTATGTGTAATTTGAATTTCTCCAACATAACTATGCGTAATCCAATAATACATGACAATTTTTTTTATATTTCATCGGATGATGAGACTGACGATGAGTTTTCTGCGCGCCCCCTGTTTTCCCAGCCATTAGTCCAGGTCAACAATGCTGTAATGACGCTACCTAAAATTTGCTATAAAGCAGGGGTTGCCCTGTCCACGGCGCTGTCGGCAAATAGCTATTTCCGAGGAATTTCTATTGTGACCAACCGAAATGAAGCACCCCCTATGGGTTCTACCAGCTTGCAGATATATGATCCGCAGTATAATATTTTCAACTATAAGCTATGTATGGGTATCATGGCGGCTTGTTTTGTCGCTGGGTTTACGCTCGGTAATATAAACTCGTTAATTAATAAGTTATTTAATTTTAATCGTATTGCTAGAGTTCCATTAGCTATGTACTGTATAGTCGCCTTGTTCTATTTCTCTCTAGGCTTGTTATGGTACCCTCACTTTTCAAGTGCGCTTAATTATCTGTGATTCTTAAAAAGGCCTATGGCGGGGGGTATTCTTATGATGATAGGTAGAAATATCAGCCTTCAGTTTATCTTCGGATCGATTTTATGTAATAGAAAATTAGTTAGTATTGATAGGAGTTAATGATGCCTGTCTCAGACCCAACAATGCCGACCACAACAACCCATTGCCCTTTAGAGGAGATTAGCCAGGGGGATAATGGTTTCGGTCAGGGCGTTACGCGTTTTGCCAGATCATTTAGCGGCGCGGCCAACAGCGCCTTACCCTTTATCAAGACCCTGTCTGTAGTCACTTTGTCTGCCGCGTCGGCAATAGGTATCGTCTTTGGCGCCCAACGGCTTATCGCTGTTTCAATCCAAAATATCAGCAAGCCGCCCCCCGTTACCCATCTGGACGTCAGGGAATGGAAAGGCAAAATCATGGGCCTGGGTTTGAGCATCGGCATGTTGGGCGGCGGCGCTGCGGGATTCGCCGCAGGCTGTGCGCTAGAATCATGCAAATCATTTTGTGGTGCGGATCCGCTGCGTCATCGTGATAGTGTTTTTTATACCGTAGGAATTGGTTTTATCGTAGGCGCTTTAGCCGGTGTGGCTTATACAAACTTTATCGACATTGAACTGGACAATATTACCCAATAGGATAGTTAATCTGGTCAGGCGGCTACTGTAAGCGAACCGGCTAACTTCGGAATCAATTTTGCCGCTTGCAGGCACCGACCCGGGCGGTTGTTAGGGATATTACCGGCTTCGGGGAGTTTAACCTTTATTTGTGAAAATAGTCTATCAGCGCTTTCGTCTTTTTACATCGTTATGCCATTTAATCCCTTTGCCGAGGAATCATTATATGAACCCTGAAATTAATAATCGAGAAAAGAATAATGCCGGGATGGACAGCCAAGTGTCTCATGCCGATAAATATCACAATAATACGACAAGCAAATTTTTTAAGTTGATGACGAAATTGGCACGTGCCTGCAATTCCGCCACGGCGTTTTGTTGCTCTAATCCTTTATCGGTGATTTCCATCCCGCTTACCGTATCATTAACAAATAAGTTAATTTATGATTTGTTAGGTAGCCTGAAAGCCGCAAGGGCCGACCGATGCTACTTCCAGCTTGAGTTGGAAGGGTGCTGGAAACCGCTGCAAGATTGCAGGATTAACATTGATAAAACGTTAGCGATGGAAAAGTCTTGCGCAGAGTTGAAGGAGATATGCAGTGAAATCCGCACGAGATGCGATACAGAACAGTGGCGCCACGAGCTATTTGAAAATACGCTGGTGAATTGTTTCATGACCGGACTTATGGCCGGCGCTGCAGCCTTTGTAATAGATTATGTTTATCAAGCCGCCCATAACCAGTTTAATCATAAGCCTGGCATGTTAAAGATGTCCATGGTCAGTTTTTTTATGGGTGCGTTATTTTATCTCGGTCTCATGAAAATAAACGATACCGCTTTAGGCTTCGATTGCTAGTTCAGCGCCTTTGCTGTCCGCACCCCGGGGGCGGTCGGTCAAGCTGAAATGTCACCAGCATTGACTATGACAGTGACAAATAAACATCCTTTAAGGGGGATCAGCGGCTCTAGGCGGGCACGAAGCATGCGTAAGAGCCTCATTTTAGGTGCCATTGATCTATGGCTGCGTTTTGGCGGTTAACAGCACTCCGCATTCCATATGGCGGGTATAAGGAAATTGATCAAACAGCGCCAATCGTTCGATACGGTGGGTTTCCGCCAACGTTGTCAAATTACCGCACAACGATTCCGGGTTACATGAGATATACAGGATGCGCGGATACCCCTGCACCAGCCTGACGGTGGCATCATCCAACCCGCTGCGCGGCGGGTCGACAAATATGGTTTCGCAGCGGTAGCTTGCCAGGTCGATGTCCTTCAGGCGGGTAAACTCCCGCACCCCTTGCATGGCTTGGGTAAACTCCTCAGCCGACATGCGGATAATCTGCACGTTGGTCATTCGATTGGCGGCGATATTAAACTGTGCCGCTTCCACCGAAGGCTTGGCTATTTCCGTGGCCAGCACCCGGTTAAAATTGCCCGCCAGCGCCAGGGAAAAATTGCCGTTGCCGCAATACAGCTCCAGCAGATCCCCTTGTGCCGGTTCAGTGGCCGAGAGCGCCCACTCAAGCATCTGGATATTCACGGCGGCGTTGGGTTGGGTAAAGCTATTTTCGATTTGACGGTAAATGATTTCCCGTCCCGCCACCGGCAAGCGCTCATCGACATAATCACGGTCCAGGCAAATTTTGGTTTTGGTGGCGCGGCCAATCAGGTTGACCGCAAAACCCTGCGTCCTCAGATGATCGCGCAGCGCGCCCGCATGCTCGCGCCATTCGTCGTCTAACGGACGATGATAGATAAGGGTAATCACCGCTTCACCGCTCAGGGTCGTCAGGTAATCAAGCTGGAACAGCTTGCGCCGCAGGATCGGCGATGGCCGCAATGCGTCCATCATGGCGACCATCAATCGGTTCATCAGTTCGCCGCCGGCGGCGAAGTGATCGATGCGGATCCGGTCCTTGGTCTGCTGATCAAACATTATATGATACAAATCCTGCTCATCATGCCAGACCCGGAATTCAGCACGCATCCGGTAATGTTCGGGCTGCGAGCGGAATATTTCCGCCTCGGGCGCCTGAAACGCCGCCATCATCGCGTTCAGTCGAGCGGCTTTTTCCGCCAGTTGGGTTTCATACGCGCTAATGGGTAACGTCTCGTCGGTCATGATGATCTCTCGCTAATATCCGTTATTTGTACCACTTTGTGGGGGATTGTAGGGGATAAACCGGTGATGTCCAGTGTTGTTGCGCTTATAAATAGTTTGATTATTAGTGCTATAGACATGCTTATCTCTTTGATTGTAGGATTATTGTCCGGTCTTTCGTAAGTTAAAAGGGAATCCAGTGGAAAGCTGGAGCTGACGCGCAGCGGTAAGGGGACTTCAGGGCGATCGCGCAAGCAGACACTGTCTTTATGATGGGAAGTCGTCGCCTGGCGTATTATACGCATCCCAAGCCCGAAAACCTGCCGGTATTCTGTCGCAATATCCCTGTTTATCGCGAGCCATCAAACATGGAACCTGCGGCATCCTATTTTATCATTTGGATGCTATGGCAATGCCTAAGATTAACAATACCGTGCTGCTGGCGCTCTGCGTCACGGCATTCTCCGGGTGGGCGCAAGACGGCGCCCAGGATCAGGCCGCGCAAATGATGGTCGTATCCGCCAACCGTTTTCCCCAGCCAATATCCACCGTACTGGCACCGACCAGCGTGGTTACCCGCAGCGATATTGACCGCGGCCAGATCAAATCGGTGGCCGAAGCGCTAAGCCGTCTGCCGGGCGTGGATATCGCCCAATCCGGCGGATTGGGGCAGCAAAGCTCATTGTTTATCCGCGGCACCGATTCAAGCCATGCCCTGGTGCTGATAGACGGCGTGAGGCTGAACCAGGCCGGCATCTCAGGTTCTTCCGACCTTAGCCAGATTCCGCTGTCCTTGGTGCAGCGCATCGAATATATCCGTGGCCCGCGTTCCGCGGTCTATGGGTCGGACGCCATCGGCGGCGTGGTGAATATCATTACCACACGCGAGCAGCCGGGCACCACCCTCAGCACCGGCATAGGGTCCCATGGCTATCAAACCTATGATGGCTCCACCCAGCAACAGCTTGGAGAGGACACCACCGCCACCGTTGCGGGCAACTATACCTATACCCATGGTTTTGATGTGCGCGCCAACCTGCCGGATACCTATGGCGATCCCGCGCAGCCCGACCGCGATGGTTTTATGAGCAAAACGTTGTTTGCCTCGCTTGATCATATCTTTAACCAGCAGTTCAGCGGTTTTGCCCGCGCCTATGGCTACGACAACCGCAGCGGCTATGACGGCAGCTACGCCTATACCGACCCTGATCATTTTGACGCGCTGCCCGATACCCGTAAACTCTACAGCCGTACTTACGATACCGGCATGCGTTACCAGGACGGGATCTACGCGTCGCAGCTGTCCTTTAGCTATAACCATACTCAGGATTATAACTACGATCCTCAATATGGACCCTATTCCGCCTCCGCCACCCTTGACGATTCCAAACAGTATAATGCGCAGTGGAGCAATACCCTGCAGACAGGCCATGGCACGGCAGGCGCTGGGGTGGACTGGCAAAAGCAGACCACCGAACCAGGCACCGGTTACCTTACCGACGGCTATGAGCAACGCAATACCGGTATCTACGCCACCGCTTCGCAGCTTGTCGGGCCGGTTACCCTCGAGGGCGCGGTGCGCGGTGATGATAATTCGCAGTTCGGCTGGCACGGCACGTGGCAAACCAGCGCCGCCTGGGAGTTCATTGAGGGCTACCGGCTTATCGGGTCTTACGGCACCGCCTACAAGGCACCCAACCTGAGTCAGCTTTACAGTGGTTTTGGCGGCAACGAAGATTTAAAACCCGAGGAGAGCAAGCAGTGGGAGGGCGGGGTGGAAGGGCTGACCGGCCCGCTGACCTGGCGCGTCTCGGCATACCGCAACGATATCGACAACCTGATTGATTATGACACCAACGACGACACTTATAAGAATATCGGCAAGGCGCGGATCAAAGGTGTGGAATGGACCGGCTCGGTCTATACCGGCCCGCTGCAGCATCAACTGACGCTGGAGTACCTCGATCCCCGCGACGCCACCACCAATCAGGTGCTGGCGCGACGCGCCAAGCAGCAGGTGAAATATCAGCTGGATTGGCAGGTGGCCGATATCGACTGGTCGCTTAACTACCGTTATCTCGGCGAGCGTTACGATACCAACTACAACACGAATGACCGGGTGCGAATGGGCGGCGTCAGTTTGTGGGACATCGCCGCCTCTTATCCGCTAACCCCCCATCTGACGGTTCGTGGTAGAATAGCCAATCTGTTCGACAAAGACTATGAGACGGCTTATGGCTACCAGACCGCAGAGCGAGAATTTTATCTCACCGGAACTTATTCCTTCTGACGGTAGCAACATCAAACGGCCCACGATCCTGATTTTCGACTCTGGCGTGGGCGGTTTATCTATCTATGATGAAGTGCGGCAACTGTTGCCGGACCCGCATTATATCTACGTATTCGACAATGAGGCTTTTCCGTATGGCGAAAAGCCGGAAGACTTTATTGTCCAGCGGGTCGTGAATATCGTTGCGGCGGTGCAGCGCCTGCACGTGCTTGATATGGTGATTGTCGCCTGCAATACCGCCAGCACCATTTCCCTGCCGGCCCTGCGCGAGCGGTTTGAGTGCCCTATTGTCGGCGTAGTGCCGGCGATAAAACCCGCCGCCAAGCTAACCCGTAATGGTATCGTCGGGCTGTTGGCTACCCGCGCCACCGTGCACCGTAGCTATACCCATGAGCTGATCGCTAAATTCGCCGCGGATTGCCATATCATTACGCTTGGATCCGCCGAGCTGGTGGAGCTTGCTGAAGCCAAGCTTCATGGCGAAACCATCGCCCTGTCGGTGCTGCAGAAAATCCTGCGCCCCTGGTTGCGGCTTCCCGAGCCGCCCGACACTGTGGTCCTTGGTTGTACCCATTTTCCATTATTAGGCGACGAGCTTAAAGCGGTGTTGCCGGACGGTACCCGGCTGGTGGATTCCGGTTCAGCGATCGCCAAACGCGCGGCCTGGCTTATCGCCCATGAAATAGACGGTGCTTATTCGACGGAAGCGAACCAGGCCTATTGCCTGGTGGCTTCACCGCAGGCCATGGAGCTGGTACCGGTACTACAGCGCTATGGCTTCGTTTCGCTGGAAAAATTGCCGATGCAGCCTGCGGTTGTGTGATAATTCAGCGGTCGGCGCAATATGTGAAATAAGTACTTGTCAGGCTGGGGAAAGTCCCTATAATGCGCCTCCACTGACCGGGAACAAACGCTAACGCGATGCCGGGTCGGGAAGGGAAAAGCGCCCGGTACGGGCAAATAAAAGCTTGACTCTTCAGCGGGAAAACGTAATATACGCAACCCGCGCCAGGTGAGATTGATGCACGCTGGCCATGCTCTTTAACAATTTATCAGACAATCTGTGTGGGCACTCACAAGACCGTATCGAAACACAAAAATACCAAGTCTTGAAGAGTGAACAAACAGTTAATTCATAAGATTAACAGTATGACAATCTTTGAGCATCAAGCTTTTAATTGAAGAGTTTGATCATGGCTCAGATTGAACGCTGGCGGCAGGCCTAACACATGCAAGTCGAGCGGCAGCGGGAAGTAGCTTGCTACTTTGCCGGCGAGCGGCGGACGGGTGAGTAATGTCTGGGGATCTGCCTGATGGTGGGGGATAACTACTGGAAACGGTAGCTAATACCGCATAACGTCGCAAGACCAAAGTGGGGGACCTTCGGGCCTCACGCCATCGGATGAACCCAGATGGGATTAGCTAGTAGGTGAGGTAATGGCTCACCTAGGCGACGATCCCTAGCTGGTCTGAGAGGATGACCAGCCACACTGGAACTGAGACACGGTCCAGACTCCTACGGGAGGCAGCAGTGGGGAATATTGCACAATGGGCGCAAGCCTGATGCAGCCATGCCGCGTGTGTGAAGAAGGCCTTCGGGTTGTAAAGCACTTTCAGCGGGGAGGAAGGCGATAAGGTTAATAACCTTGTTGATTGACGTTACCCGCAGAAGAAGCACCGGCTAACTCCGTGCCAGCAGCCGCGGTAATACGGAGGGTGCGAGCGTTAATCGGAATTACTGGGCGTAAAGCGTACGCAGGCGGTCTGTTAAGTCAGATGTGAAATCCCCGGGCTTAACCCGGGAACTGCATTTGAAACTGGCAGGCTAGAGTCTCGTAGAGGGGGGTAGAATTCCAGGTGTAGCGGTGAAATGCGTAGAGATCTGGAGGAATACCGGTGGCGAAGGCGGCCCCCTGGACGAAGACTGACGCTCAGGTACGAAAGCGTGGGGAGCAAACAGGATTAGATACCCTGGTAGTCCACGCTGTAAACGATGTCGATTTGAAGGTTGTGGCCTTGAGCCGTGGCTTTCGGAGCTAACGCGTTAAATCGACCGCCTGGGGAGTACGGCCGCAAGGTTAAAACTCAAATGAATTGACGGGGGCCCGCACAAGCGGTGGAGCATGTGGTTTAATTCGATGCAACGCGAAGAACCTTACCTACTCTTGACATCCAGAGAAGTTTGCAGAGATGCGAACGTGCCTTCGGGAACTCTGAGACAGGTGCTGCATGGCTGTCGTCAGCTCGTGTTGTGAAATGTTGGGTTAAGTCCCGCAACGAGCGCAACCCTTATCCTTTGTTGCCAGCACGTAATGGTGGGAACTCAAAGGAGACTGCCGGTGACAAACCGGAGGAAGGTGGGGATGACGTCAAGTCATCATGGCCCTTACGAGTAGGGCTACACACGTGCTACAATGGCGCATACAAAGAGAAGCGAACTCGCGAGAGTAAGCGGACCTCACAAAGTGCGTCGTAGTCCGGATTGGAGTCTGCAACTCGACTCCATGAAGTCGGAATCGCTAGTAATCGTGGATCAGAATGCCACGGTGAATACGTTCCCGGGCCTTGTACACACCGCCCGTCACACCATGGGAGTGGGTTGCAAAAGAAGTAGGTAGCTTAACCTTCGGGAGGGCGCTTACCACTTTGTGATTCATGACTGGGGTGAAGTCGTAACAAGGTAACCGTAGGGGAACCTGCGGTTGGATCACCTCCTTACCGAAAGATACGTAATGTGAAGTGTCCACACAGATTGTCTGATAACTGTAACGAGCAAGAAAAACCTTCTATAGGCTTGTAGCTCAGGTGGTTAGAGCGCACCCCTGATAAGGGTGAGGTCGGTGGTTCGAGTCCACTCAGGCCTACCAGTTCTACTTACCCTGGTCATTTTCACCGCTGCGTGACTCATGTGCTTGCGCACACTGCGTTACTCGCGCCGAAACTGTCTGCGGCTAAGCGAACTGGTCCATTCTTTACTGTGCAGGATTACGGCGCCACTCGTTTATTTCAATAAACTTCGTGACCCCACGCCTTGCCTGGAAACGAATGGGCTATCAAGTTGTTCTCCTTTCTAAATGCCATTGCTTTGTAGCTTAATTGATGCACAGCAATTTCAGTGTGGAAAAGAGTCTGGTTGATGTTAAAAGGTTAAACGACTTGGGGCTATAGCTCAGCTGGGAGAGCACCTGCTTTGCACGCAGGGGGTCAGCGGTTCGATCCCGCTTAGCTCCACCATTTCCTGACGGTGATGGGTGGTAAGATTGTCTGGTTTTTCTTATTTATTTCAGAGCACACTCTTATGAGTATGCTGCGAAATACATGCTCTTTAACAATCCGGAACAAGCTGAAAATTTGAAAAAAACATGCTGAGCAAAATCAGTATGCGATTCTCTCAAAGCAAGCAAACCTAATGATTGCCGTGTCGATGGCAATCTCTGTAGCTCAGGCGAGGGTTTACCCTCACCAGGGTGAGACTGTGCGAACAGTGTCAGGGCAAGGCGCACGGCGCGCAGCCAGCGGAGTGGACTCAATGTCCATGAGCATGGCGAGCACCGCGCAACGATGCCATGGCAGTGTGCAGCCAGTCGCAACACAGACACTTTAGGGTTGTGAGGTTAAGTGAATAAGCGTACACGGTGGATGCCTAGGCAGTCAGAGGCGATGAAGGACGTGCTAATCCGCGAAATGCGCCGGTGAGCTGATATGAAGCGCTATCAGCCGGCGATGTCCGAATGGGGAAACCCAGTGCAATTCGTTGCACTATCATTACGTGAATCCATAGCGTATTGAGGCGAACCGGGGGAACTGAAACATCTCAGTACCCCGAGGAAAAGAAATCAACCGAGATTCCCCTAGTAGCGGCGAGCGAACGGGGAACAGCCCAGAGTCACCATCAGCGTTTGTATCAGGAGAACGGTCTGGAAAGTCCGGCAACACAGGGTGATAGCCCCGTATCCGAAGGTACAAGTGCTGTGAGCTCGATGAGTAGGGCGGGACACGTGATATCCTGTCTGAAGATGGGGGGACCATCCTCCAAGGCTAAATACTCCTGACTGACCGATAGTGAACCAGTACCGTGAGGGAAAGGCGAAAAGAACCCCGGCGAGGGGAGTGAAATAGAACCTGAAACCGTGTACGTACAAGCAGTGGGAGCCTTGATTTATCAGGGTGACTGCGTACCTTTTGTATAATGGGTCAGCGACTTATATTCTGTAGCAAGGTTAACCGAATAGGGGAGCCGTAGGGAAACCGAGTCTTAACTGGGCGTTAAGTTGCAGGGTATAGACCCGAAACCCGGTGATCTAGCCATGGGCAGGTTGAAGGTTGGGTAACACTAACTGGAGGACCGAACCGACTAATGTTGAAAAATTAGCGGATGACTTGTGGCTGGGGGTGAAAGGCCAATCAAACCGGGAGATAGCTGGTTCTCCCCGAAAGCTATTTAGGTAGCGCCTCGTGAATTCATCTTCGGGGGTAGAGCACTGTTTCGGCTAGGGGTCCACCCCGGATTACCAACCCGATGCAAACTGCGAATACCGAAGAATGTTACCACGGGAGACACACGGCGGGTGCTAACGTCCGTCGTGAAGAGGGAAACAACCCAGACCGCCAGCTAAGGTCCCAAAGTCATGGTTAAGTGGGAAACGATGTGGGAAGGCACAGACAGCCAGGATGTTGGCTTAGAAGCAGCCATCATTTAAAGAAAGCGTAATAGCTCACTGGTCGAGTCGGCCTGCGCGGAAGATGTAACGGGGCTAAACCATGCACCGAAGCTGCGGCAGCGGACATATCACTTAAGACAATTGTACGGAAAACGATTGACGGAGCGCAGCGACGTCAATGCGTTCATCACGTCGAGTTGACTTAAGGATATGTCCGTTGGGTAGGGGAGCGTTCTGTAAGCCTGCGAAGGTGGCCTGTGAGGGCTGCTGGAGGTATCAGAAGTGCGAATGCTGACATAAGTAACGATAAAGCGGGTGAAAAGCCCGCTCGCCGGAAGACCAAGGGTTCCTGTCCAACGTTAATCGGGGCAGGGTGAGTCGACCCCTAAGGCGAGGCCGAAAGGCGTAGTCGATGGGAAACAGGTTAATATTCCTGTACTGGGTGTGACTGCGAAGGGGGGACGGAGAAAGCTAGGTTCGCCGGGCGACGGTTGTCCCGGTTTAAGCGTGAAGGTGGAAAGAGCAGGTAAATCCGCTCTTTCATTCAACACTGAGGCGTGATAACGAGCCACTACGGTGGTGAAGGAATTGATGCTACGCTTCCAGGAAAAGCCTCTAAGCTCCAGGTCACATCGAATCGTACCCCAAACCGACACAGGTGGTCAGGTAGAGAATACCAAGGCGCTTGAGAGAACTCGGGTGAAGGAACTAGGCAAAATGGTGCCGTAACTTCGGGAGAAGGCACGCTGGCATTAGGTGGAGGGACTTGCTCCCCGAGCTGAAGCCAGTCGCAGATACCAGCTGGCTGCAACTGTTTATTAAAAACACAGCACTGTGCAAACACGAAAGTGGACGTATACGGTGTGACGCCTGCCCGGTGCCGGAAGGTTAATTGATGGGGTTATCCGCAAGGAGAAGCTCTTGATCGAAGCCCCGGTAAACGGCGGCCGTAACTATAACGGTCCTAAGGTAGCGAAATTCCTTGTCGGGTAAGTTCCGACCTGCACGAATGGCGTAATGATGGCCAGGCTGTCTCCACCCGAGACTCAGTGAAATTGAACTCGCTGTGAAGATGCAGTGTACCCGCGGCAAGACGGAAAGACCCCGTGAACCTTTACTATAGCTTGACACTGAACATTGAGCCTTGATGTGTAGGATAGGTGGGAGGCTTTGAAGTGTGGACGCCAGTCTGCATGGAGCCAACCTTGAAATACCACCCTTTAATGTTTGATGTTCTAACTCCGGCCCATAATCTGGGTCGAGGACAGTGTCTGGTGGGTAGTTTGACTGGGGCGGTCTCCTCCTAAAGAGTAACGGAGGAGCACGAAGGTTAGCTAATCACGGTCGGACATCGTGAGGTTAGTGCAAAGGCATAAGCTAGCTTGACTGCGAGAGTGACGGCTCGAGCAGGTGCGAAAGCAGGTCTTAGTGATCCGGTGGTTCTGAATGGAAGGGCCATCGCTCAACGGATAAAAGGTACTCCGGGGATAACAGGCTGATACCGCCCAAGAGTTCATATCGACGGCGGTGTTTGGCACCTCGATGTCGGCTCATCACATCCTGGGGCTGAAGTAGGTCCCAAGGGTATGGCTGTTCGCCATTTAAAGTGGTACGCGAGCTGGGTTTAGAACGTCGTGAGACAGTTCGGTCCCTATCTGCCGTGGGCGTTGGAAGATTGAGAGGGGCTGCTCCTAGTACGAGAGGACCGGAGTGGACGCACCACTGGTGTTCGGGTTGTCATGCCAATGGCATTGCCCGGTAGCTACGTGCGGAAGAGATAACCGCTGAAAGCATCTAAGCGGGAAACTTGCCTCGAGATGAGTCTTCCCTGTGGCTTTAAGCCACCTGAAGGGACGTTAAAGACGATGACGTTGATAGGTCGGGTGTGTAAGCGCAGCGATGCGTTGAGCTAACCGATACTAATGACCCGTGAGGCTTAACCTTACAACACCTAAAGTGTTTGACGCGAAGAGAGCGTCGCCCCAAGGGGTGGCGAGAGAATTTTCAGCGAAGTTCCGGATAAAGGCCGATGGTCATCAGAAGCAGGATGACGGTTGGTAACGAATTTGCCTGGCGGCACTAGCGCGGTGGTCCCACCTGACCCCATGCCGAACTCAGCAGTGAAACGCCGTAGCGCCGATGGTAGTGTGGGGTCTCCCCATGCGAGAGTAGGGAACTGCCAGGCATCCAATTGACGAAGCCCTCTGTGAGAACAGAGGGCTTTTTCATGTGCGTAACCCTGGCGGTTCGCTACTCGAGTAAGAGAGTAGGACCCCCGGCAAAGCTTTATAAATATATTTATCCCAATATCATCTTTTAATAGTTCATGTAATAAAATTGCTGACATTTTACTAAATACTTCAGATTAAGATTATTATCAACGCGAAATGTGACAATAGACCGGACGATTGTTTGATTACTGTTTATGGGCTGATCTATATTATAAGACACAATTAAATCAATCAGGATTTTTGTAAAATGATCAATAATCATAGAGACATTAACCACTCAGATTTATTTGGGATATATAATCAGTCACTTCATTCTCATATAAATGCACATCCGAATGGTCGGGTATTGACAGAAGTAAGTAATGTAAGCTTACCACTGATTATAGGTGCTAGCGAAAGCACCGATGATGACCCCGATTTGTCAGCGGTATTGTTACGGAGTATGGCGAGTTTAAATGAAGACGTTATATTAAGGCAAACCATTGACGCCAGTTTGTCCTCCGCTAACCTGCCCTCCGGTGAAAAGGATGATGATTTCCTAAGGGCACTGGCTGCCAGCCAGGAAACCGCCCTTGAAGATGAGGAGATCAGGCGAGCAATGGAAGCAAGTTTGGCCAGCACCACTTCCGTAGGAAATGGCCGTGTGGGCATGGCAGGGTCTGCAGCCGAGGCAAATAAGAATACGGTACAGCTCGAAACGCAGGCAATGGCCCATCTCAGCGCGATGCCGGCGTTAGAAAAGTATCTCTTTGAAACGGGATATGTTATACGGGATAGTAGTGGTGAGAATAACAATTGCTTATTTCATTCCATTGTCCAGTGTATTTACCACGATAAAGGAATTACCGGCTCTATCGGGCATAAAGCATTTGAACTGCGTATGTTTTATGATGCAGTAAAACCAGGAAGTGAAAACCAAGGCCTCTTTTTTGATAACAATAATTCCACGGGTAGTAATAGCGGCGACGCCACTTTTATTGTTAATTTAGTCAATCAGGCTCTTGGTGAAAACATCAAGGTTAAATTGATTTCTCCTAATATTGTAGATGACGGTAATCACTACATTACTGAAGGAGAGTACTCTGGCGATGAGGCGGATAATAATAGCCCTGTACGCGAGATTATAATCTTAAATACTCCTGGTCATTATCAATCGGTGGTTAAAATAGCGTAGCACGGCAAATCCAGCGTTTCGTAACGGTGATAAAAGGAAATGTTGGGGAAAATGCAGATAGTCTGGTCATGTTTACACTTTTCTTATCATAACGGCCTCATACCCTAAGGGGTAACGGAATCCTGCCCGCCAGATCGGGAAGGCGCTAAAGTTAGTCGCTGAAATCCGTCCCGATCGGGTAAACTAGGCTCAAGAGTGATTAAGAAAGGTTTTTACCATGACAATGCATGGTGTGGCGTTAAAACACCTGAATACCTTTGCCATCGACGCGGTAGCCGCCCATATCGCCACTGCCCATACCGCAACTGAATTGTTGACGCTTTGGCGCGACGCCCAACGGCGGTCCGAAGCGGTATTGCTGCTGGGCGGCGGCAGTAATGTCCTTTTTTTGGAAAATTTTGCCGGCACCGTATTGCTAAATCGCATTAAAGGAATACAGGTCAGCGAAGACAACCATGCCTGGCATCTGCATGTCGGCGCCGGCGAGGACTGGCATGGACTGGTGTCCTTCGCGTTGGCGCAGGACATGGCGGGGCTGGAAAACCTGGCGTTAATCCCCGGCCGTGTCGGGTCCGCGCCCATCCAGAATATCGGCGCCTACGGCGTGGAGCTGGAATCGGTATGCGAATACGTCGATCTGCTTGATCTGAATAACGGCGAGAAGATACGCCTTAGCGCCGCGGAGTGCCGGTTCGGTTATCGCGACAGTGTGTTTAAACACCGTTATCGGGCCAGCTACGCTATCGTGGCGGTGGGGTTTACCCTGGACAAAACCTGGCGCCCGGTGCTTACCTACGGCGATCTTGTCCGCCTGGATAGCCGGACCGTCACCCCGCGCCAGGTTTTTGATACCGTTTGCGCCATGCGCCGCAGCAAATTACCCGACCCCGCCATTACCGGCAATGCCGGCAGCTTTTTTAAAAATCCACTGGTCGGCGCTGAGGACGCACGGCGCCTGTTGCAACGGTATCCCGATGCGCCGCACTATCCGCAGCCGGACGGTAGCGTAAAACTGGCGGCGGGATGGCTGATAGATCGGTGCGACCTGAAAGGCTATGTGCTGGGCGCCGCCGCGGTGCATGCCAAACAGGCGCTGGTATTGATCAATAACGGCCAGGCTGATGGGCGGGCTATCGTCGCGCTGGCGAAACTGGTGCGCAATAGCGTAGCGGAACGGTTTAACGTCTGGCTGGAGCCAGAAGTGCGGTTTATCGCCGCCGGCGGTGAAGTAGACGCGGTGGATACTCTGTCATGAAAGATATCACCGTTCCGCTAAAATTAATCGGGCTGCTGGCCGACGGGGAATTCCACTCCGGCGAACAGTTCGGCGATTCGCTGGGCATGAGCCGCGCGGCCATCAATAAACATATCCAGACCCTGCGGGAGTGGGGTATTGATGTTTTCACCGTTCCCGGTAAAGGGTATCGCCTCTATGCCCCGCTGCAACTTTTGGATGAGGGGAAAATCCTGTCGCTGCTGCCGCGGGGCGGGGTCACGGTGCTGCCGGTGATTGATTCCACCAATCAGTACCTGATGGAGCGCACCGCCGTCCTGCGCTCCGGCGACGCCTGTGTCGCAGAGTATCAGATGGCGGGACGGGGGAGGCGCGGCCGGCAATGGGTCTCGCCGTTTGGCGCCAATCTCTATCTGTCCCTGTATTGGCGGCTGGAGCAAGGTCCGGCGGCGGCGATCGGCCTTAGCCTGGTGATCGGCATCATCATGGCGGAAGTGCTGCATGAACTGGGCGCGCGCGAGGTGCGGGTGAAATGGCCTAACGATCTCTATCTGCACGATCGCAAGCTGGCCGGCATCCTGGTGGAGATCAGCGGCAAGGCCGGCGATGCCGCGCATCTGGTGATAGGCGCCGGAATTAACCTGGCGATGAGGGAAACGGCCGAGCCGGTCATCAATCAGGGCTGGATTAATTTACAGGAAGCGGGTATCCAGATCGATCGTAACGCTCTGGCCGCGAAGCTTATCAACGGGCTCAGGCTGGCATTGCCGATTTTTGAACGGGACGGCTTCGCCGCGTTCGTAACGCGTTGGCAGGCACTGGATAACTTTTATCATCGCCCGGTTAAGCTGCTGATTGGCGAGCGTGAAATCAAAGGTATTTCACGCGGCATCGATGCGCAGGGGGCCTTGTTGCTGGAACAAGACGGTAAGGTAAAAGCCTACCTCGGTGGTGAAATCTCGCTGCGGGGACTTTGACATGTTCATCCCGCGCGGGGTCATATGGCTACGGCCAATAATGCCGTAATAGACAATCACTGACGATTTATAGGGCGCCGTTTCCTGTTATTTATGGATTACAGCGCGCCCGGACGTTATGGACTATTTCCGCAGCCTGATATTCCCCACTGCGTGATTGGCGCTTTTGGATAAAATCAGACTCGCACGCTCACGCGTGGGCAGGATATTTTCTTTCAGGTTTAATCCGTTAATTTCTTCCCAAAGCTGGCTGGCAATTTGTACGGCTTCTTCTTCCGTCAGCTTGGCATAATTATGAAAGTAAGAATGCGGATTGGAAAACGCACCCTGCCGAAAACGCAGGAAACGGTTGATATACCAGCTTTTTAGTAAATCTTCCGGTGCATCCACATAAATGGAAAAATCGACGAAATCGGAAACAAAAACATGATGGGAGGCATGCTGATAATCCATGCCACTCTGCAACACGTTTAATCCTTCAAGAATTAATATATCGGGTTGCGAGATGACTTTATTATCTTCCGGCACGATATCGTAGATCAGATGGGAATATACCGGAGCAGTAACTTCACTGGCGCCTGATTTTACTTCGGAAACAAAATTAACCAGGCTGCGCATATCGTAGGATTGTGGGAATCCCTTTTTCTTCATTAATTCCCGTTCTTTCAGTACGCGGTTGGGATATAAAAAACCATCGGTGGTGACCAGCTCGACCGAGCGGTGTTCAGGCCAACGGCTCAGCAACGCCTGTAATACGCGCGCGGTGGTGCTTTTACCCACCGCCACGCTGCCGGCAATGCCGATAACATACGGGATGTGCTGGCCGTTGGTGCCAAGGAACTGTTCCAATACCGCCTGGCGGCGCAGATTGGAGCTGATGTAGAAATTGATTAAACGCGAGAGCGGCAGATAAATTTCCGCCACTTCATCAAGGGAAAGATCTTCGTTAATCCCTTTCAGTTTTATTATTTCTTCCTGGGTTAACGTCAGGGGAACCGTATCACGCAAAGCGGCCCATTGCTGCCGGTTGAACTGAAGATAGGGTGTGGTAAGTGATTGATCACGATTTATCATAAGCTTAGCCAGCCTGTTGCGCAGGTCCAATCGGGGCAGCCGAGCCCACCCGGAACGAAAACAAGCTGCATAGTATAGACAGCTTCGTTAACATCGTAGAGTGTTTTTTCTGCTTAAACCATGGAATCTTGACAATGGGCGGAAGGGTACGGCCCGGGGACACTTGGGTCACAGGTCAAAGATCCGTACCCGCCGCTTATGAGCTTAGCTGGCGATGGCGTTTAGCTGCTGGTTGACGGCGAATAAGCGTTTGTAATAGATAACCGTGGGATGGTAATAACCGTCCGGCGTGCAGGCGTAATCGGGAATTTCACCCAGGCAGCGGTAGCCGAGCGCGCGGTAAAAGGCCTCCGCGGGGGAACCGGATTGGGTATCCAGGTAGAGCAGGCCGCGCTGCAGATCGCGGGCGGTGCGCTCAAGGGCGCCTATCAGCGATTTCCCAATCCCTTCGCGCCTGGCGCGGCTGTGCACCAGGAGTTTTTGTATTTCCGCCCGGTTTTGCCCGTTTGGCTTACGGCATAACTCCAGCTGGATACTGCCGACAATGCCCCGCTCGTCACGCGCAATCCATAACAATAAGTCATTCTTAGCCATGGCGGAGCGCAGGCCGTGGATATAGCCCTCCGCCTCATCCTGGGTCAGGGGATTGGTGTAGCCCACCGAGGCGCCGCGCGCAACGGCGTCCATCAGCAGGCCTGCGAGCTCGCTGCGGTAAACGGGAAGCGTGGCGGCATTCAGCTGTACTATTTTCATGATGTCATCCTCCGGCCGGTGATATCACAGAAACTACGGTATAAATAAAGCAAGACGCGTGCCAGCCGGCGATCATGGCCAACAGAGGCACCGCGCGGAAAGCGGCGATGTTCCGGGCGCCACGGCGGTGCAATAGGCCCATCGTGGTGCAGCCTCGCCTGGCGGGCCGGGGCGGTCCTCACGGCGCATGAATAACAAACAAATTTGTGAGACATTTTCTAATTTTGGGTATTTTATGAGCGAAAGTGCGATTTACGCGATTTTTTTGTTGCATAGGTCGCCGGCTCTACCTAGAATGCGCTGCACTTGATGCCGGCATAGCTCAGTTGGTAGAGCAACTGACTTGTAATCAGTAGGTCGAGGGTTCGACTCCTTCTGCCGGCACCAACAAAAATCTGGTGGGGTTCCCGAGCGGCCAAAGGGAGCAGACTGTAAATCTGCCGTCACTGACTTCGAAGGTTCGAATCCTTCCCCCACCACCAAATTCGCCGCGGGCAACCAAGGCAATCCCTGATGCAAAGCAACATCATGCGCCAGGGGGAAGGTTGAGAACCTTCGATTAAGGTTCGAGTCGAGCAAAGCGAGACAACGTCGCTTGCGACGGCCCGAAGGGTGAGGAACGAAGTGACGAATAATCCTTCCCCCACCACCAAATTCGCCGCGGGCAACCAAGGCAATCCCTGATGCAAAGCAACATCATGCGCCAGGGGGAAGGTTGAGAACCTTCGATTAAGGTTCGAGTCGAGCAAAGCGAGACAACGTCGCTTGCGACGGCCCGAAGGGTGAGGAACGAAGTGACGAATAATCCTTCCCCCACCACCAAATTCGCCGCGGGCAACCAAGGCAATCCCTGATGCAAAGCAACATCATGCGCCAGGGGAAGGTTGAAAACCTTCGACCAAGGTTTGTATGATATGAACCTTTCAACAATCTACAGAAATATCAGGTAGCCGAGTTCCAAGATGCGGGCATCGTATAATGGCTATTACCTCAGCCTTCCAAGCTGATGACGTGGGTTCGATTCCCACTGCCCGCTCCAAATGTGCTGATATAGCTCAGTTGGTAGAGCGCACCCTTGGTAAGGGTGAGGTCGGCAGTTCGAATCTGCCTATCAGCACCACTTCTAGTCTCCCTCCTGATTCACTTTCTGTTAGAAAATAAATTTATCAGGCCTATGTCTGGTTAATGTGGTGATACCACCGATTTATTCGTGTCTTAGAGGGACAATCGATGTCTAAAGAAAAGTTTCAACGTACAAAACCACACGTTAACGTCGGTACTATCGGCCACGTTGACCATGGTAAAACGACCCTGACCGCCGCCATCACAACCGTGCTGGCCAAAGCTTACGGCGGCAGCGCCCGTGCTTTCGATCAGATCGACAACGCGCCGGAAGAAAAAGCCCGCGGTATCACCATCAACACGTCCCACGTTGAATACGACACCCCGGCCCGCCACTACGCGCACGTAGACTGCCCGGGACACGCCGACTATGTGAAAAACATGATCACCGGCGCCGCCCAGATGGATGGCGCCATCCTGGTGGTTGCCGCAACCGACGGCCCGATGCCGCAGACCCGCGAACACATCCTGCTGGGCCGCCAGGTAGGCGTTCCTTACATCATCGTCTTCATGAACAAATGCGACATGGTCGATGACGAAGAACTGCTGGAACTGGTTGAAATGGAAGTGCGCGAACTGCTGTCCCAGTACGATTTCCCGGGCGACGACACCCCGGTAATCCGTGGTTCCGCGCTCAAAGCGCTGGAAGGCGACGAAGCCTGGACCTCTAAAATCCTGGAACTGGCCGAAGCCCTGGATTCCTACATCCCGGAACCGGAACGCGCAATCGACAAACCGTTCCTGCTGCCCATCGAAGACGTATTCTCCATCTCCGGCCGCGGCACCGTGGTAACCGGTCGTGTGGAACGCGGCATCGTTAAAGTGGGCGAAGAAGTTGAAATCGTCGGCATCAAGGATACCGTCAAGACCACCTGTACCGGCGTTGAAATGTTCCGCAAACTGCTGGACGAAGGCCGTGCCGGTGAAAACGTCGGCGTTCTGCTGCGCGGCACCAAGCGTGACGACGTGGAACGCGGCCAGGTACTGGCTAAACCGGGCTCCATTAAACCGCATACCCAGTTCGAATCCGAAGTCTACATCCTATCCAAGGATGAAGGCGGCCGTCATACGCCGTTCTTCAAAGGCTACCGTCCTCAGTTCTACTTCCGTACCACTGACGTGACCGGTACCATCGAACTGCCGGAAGGCGTGGAAATGGTTATGCCTGGCGACAACATCAAGATGATTGTTAACCTGATTGCCCCGATCGCCATGGACGACGGTCTGCGTTTCGCTATCCGCGAAGGCGGCCGTACCGTTGGCGCCGGCGTGGTTGCCAAGGTTATCGCGTAAGACTGGCGTATAAGTCTTCGAAAGATGTTGAATAACATTTGACGTAGCGCGCAGTAAAAGGGCATCATTTGATGCCTTTTTTCTACGCTGTGACAGAGAACCTATCTCATCAGCGATTTTACGTCATAATCATTGGTGAGATGGGCTCTTCATCAGCGGCGTGAAGCTTTGAAGTTTTGTTGCTTTTAAAGAGCACTCTTCGCTTGGTAGCCTCGCCCTCTGCGGGGCTAAGTTGTTTGTGTGAATCCTACGTGACAGGTTTTTTTTATGAGTGCGAATACCGAAGCTCAAGGAAGCGGGCGTAGCCTGGAAGTGGTAAAGTGGGCAGCGGTCGCTGTACTGCTGGTGGTTGCGATCGTCGGTAATTATTATTATCGTGATTTTAGCTTACCCCTGCGAGCGCTGGCTGTCGTACTGATTATCGCCATTGCAGGCGGTATTGCCCTGATGACAGTGAAAGGCAAATCGACCGTCGCGTTTGCCCGTGAAGCGCGTACCGAAGTACGCAAAGTGATATGGCCGACCCGCCAGGAAACGTTGCACACCACGTTAATCGTCGCCGCGGTGACCGCCGTGATGTCACTGATCCTGTGGGGACTGGATGGTATTCTGGTCCGTCTGGTATCGTTTATTACTGGCCTGAGGTTCTAAGATGTCCGAAGCTCCGAAGAAACGTTGGTACGTCGTCCAGGCGTTTTCCGGTTTTGAAGGTCGCGTATCGCAGTCTCTACGCGAACATATTAAATTGCACAATATGGAAGAGCTGTTTGGCGAAGTCATGGTGCCAACGGAAGAAGTCGTCGAAATCCGCGGCGGTCAGCGCCGCAAGAGCGAACGCAAATTCTTCCCGGGCTATGTGCTGGTACAAATGGTGATGAATGACGCCAGCTGGCATTTAGTGCGCAGCGTGCCCCGCGTGATGGGGTTTATCGGCGGCACATCCGATCGCCCGGCGCCTATCAGCGATAAAGAAGTGGATGCGATCATGAATCGCCTCCAGCAAGTGGGTGACAAGCCGCGGCCGAAGACGCTGTTCGAACCCGGCGAACTGGTGCGCGTCAACGACGGGCCGTTTGCCGATTTCAACGGCGTGGTGGAAGAAGTCGACTACGAAAAAAGCCGCCTGAAAGTGTCGGTGTCGATTTTCGGTCGCGCCACTCCGGTCGAGCTGGACTTCGGCCAGGTTGAGAAGGGCTGATAGCCGACCCCCTATCGATAATGATTAATGCTTGCTCAAGGCGCGAAATTGAACTAGAATTTCGCGCCTTTCGTTTTTATGTGCCCACGGGCATGTAATAGCTTATACACTGGGGAGCCTTAACCGGCGCTATCACCCGCTAGAGGAAATTCAAATGGCCAAGAAAGTACAAGCCTATGTAAAACTGCAGGTTGCAGCAGGCATGGCGAATCCAAGTCCGCCGGTCGGCCCAGCGCTGGGTCAGCAGGGCGTTAACATCATGGAATTCTGTAAAGCCTTCAATGCCAAGACTGAAAGCATTGAAAAAGGTCTGCCAATCCCGGTTGTTATCACCGTTTACTCCGACCGCTCTTTCACCTTCGTTACCAAAACCCCGCCGGCTGCCGTGCTGCTCAAGAAAGCCGCAGGCGTGAAGTCTGGTTCTGGTAAGCCGAACAAAGAAAAAGTCGGTAAAGTAACGCACGCCCAGGTTCGCGAAATCGCGGAAACCAAAGCGGCGGATATGACGGGTGCCGATGTGGAAGCGATGTCCCGCTCCATTGAAGGTACTGCTCGTTCCATGGGCCTGGTAGTGGAGGATTAAGAAATGGCTAAACTGACCAAGCGCATGCGTGTAATCCGCGACAAAGTTGATTCCACTAAGCAATATGACATCAACGAAGCCGTTGCGCTGCTCAAGGAACTGGCTACCGCCAAGTTCGTTGAAAGCATCGACGTTGCCGTAAACCTCGGGATTGATGCCCGTAAGTCCGATCAAAACGTTCGTGGCGCCACCGTCCTGCCTAACGGCACCGGCCGTACCGTACGTGTAGCCGTCTTCACCCAGGGCGCCAACGTCGAAGCTGCCAAGGCAGCCGGCGCGGACCTGGTCGGTATGGATGACCTGGCCGATCAGATCAAAAAAGGCGAATTCAACTTTGACGTTGTTATCGCTTCCCCGGATGCCATGCGCGTCGTGGGCCAGCTGGGCCAGATCCTCGGGCCGCGCGGCCTGATGCCTAACCCGAAAGTGGGTACCGTTACCCCGAACGTCGCCGAAGCGGTTAAAAACGCCAAAGCCGGTCAGGTTCGTTATCGCAACGACAAAAACGGTATTATCCACACCACCATCGGTAAAGTGGACTTCGATACTGACAAATTGAGAGAAAACCTGGAATCCCTGCTGGTTGCGCTGAAAAAAGCCAAACCGACACAGGCCAAAGGCGTGTACATCAAGAAAATCAGTCTCTCCACCACCATGGGCGCAGGTCTGGCTATCGATCAAAGCGGTCTGGCAACGGTTGTTGCATAATTACCCCTTTGACTTGGGCGAAAGATTTGTCTAGAATCTAACGCCCATTGTTTCGTCATTGGCCGTTGTTTAGTCTGGACGAAAAAAAACAAGATTTTCGGTTGGAGCTTGGCCTTATCCAAGCCTCCGTCCAAGACCGCAGGTGCATATTACCTAAACTATTTCGAGGTGCAGGAAGGCGGCAACCAAGCGATCGCCAGTGGCTTACTTACGTAAGGGGCTGGAGTGAATGCGGGCAGCCAAGGCATTCGCAGTATGAAATAGAGCGGGTAAAATGCTTAATCGTCCTGCGTAGACGGTGACAGAAGCTGAATAACATATTCGTTTGCTGGATTCTGCTCACCGTGTTTAGCCGCTTATCGCCATTGTGGCGTTAAGCTAGTGAGTGTCGGGTGCTTTTCCCCGGCTAAATCCAGGAGCACAAGCTAATGGCATTAAACCTTCAAGACAAACAAGCGATTGTTGCTGAAGTCAGCGAAGTAGCCAAAGGCGCGCTGTCTGCTGTCGTTGCGGATTCTCGCGGCGTTACAGTAGGTAAAATGACTGAACTGCGTAAAGCAGGTCGTGAAGCCGGCGTATACATGCGTGTTGTTCGCAACACCTTGCTGCGTCGCGTCGTAGAAGGCACTCCTTTCGAATGCCTGAAAGACACGTTTGTCGGTCCGACCCTGATTGCATTTTCTCACGAACATCCGGGCGCTGCCGCTCGCCTGTTCAAGGCTTTTGCCAAGGAAAATGCCAAATTTGAGGTTAAAGCAGCAGCCTTTGAAGGCGAAGTTATCACGGCGGCCAATATCGATCGCCTGGCAACTCTGCCGACTTACGATGAAGCAATCTCACGCCTGATGTCGGCCATGAAAGAAGCCTCTGCAGGCAAATTGGTCCGTACACTGGCTGCACTGCGCGATCAGAAAGAAGCGGCTTAATTGGCCAACCCTTTCGGTTGTTATTGCGAACGTATAAACACTTTCTGAATTTTAGGAACTATTGTTATGTCTATCACTAAAGAACAAATTCTGGACGCAGTTGCAGAAATGTCCGTCATGGACGTCGTTGAACTGATCTCCATGATGGAAACCAAATTCGGCGTTTCCGCTGCTACCGCTGTTGCAGCTGCTGCCGGCCCGGCTGAAGTCGTTGAAGAAAAAACCGAGTTCGACGTTGTCCTGACCGCTATCGGCGGCAACAAGGTATCGGTTATCAAAGCCGTCCGTGCTGCTACCGGCCTGGGCCTGAAAGAAGCCAAGGATCTGGTTGAATCTGCTCCGGCAACCATGAAAGAAGGCGTGAACAAAGACGACGCCGAAGCACTGAAGAAAGCCCTGGAAGAAGCTGGTGCTTCTGTTGAGGTTAAGTAAGACCTCCCAGGTTGCAGCCTGAACCTAGGCTGATGGCTGGTGACTTTTTGGTCACCAGCCTTTTTGCGCTGTAGGGCGTCAGTGGGGTTTGACACGATTTAACCACTGGCCAACCCCAATATCTTTCTCTATCGACGACTTAATATATTGCACCTCCTGTCGAGCCTCCCTGGTTTAGCAAAGTGCGACGAAATGGTTTAAGAGTGATAGAAACAGGTATTGCGGAAGGGGAATTTTCTTTCCGAACGAGAGAAATTGTGTTGCATGACCTGTCCTTCTTGGGCGGACAGAGTGGGTCACTGATCAGCGAGCTGAGGAACCCTATGGTTTACTCCTATACCGAAAAAAAACGCATTCGTAAGGATTTTGGGAAACGTCCCCAAGTGTTGGACATCCCATATCTCCTTTCCATACAGCTTGACTCGTTCCAGAAGTTTATCGAGCAAGATCCGGAAGGGCAGTACGGACTAGAAGCAGCATTCCGTTCTGTGTTCCCCATCCAAAGCTACAGCGGCAATTCGGAACTGCAATACGTCAGTTACCGTCTGGGCGAGCCTGTATTTGATGTCAAAGAGTGCCAGATTCGTGGAGTCACCTTCTCCGCACCGCTGCGTGTAAAACTGCGCCTCGTGATTTACGAGCGTGAAGCACCGGAAGGCACGGTTAAAGATATCAAGGAACAGGAAGTCTACATGGGCGAAATTCCGCTCATGACCGATAACGGGACTTTTGTTATCAACGGGACCGAGCGTGTTATCGTCTCCCAGTTGCATCGTAGCCCCGGCGTATTCTTTGACAGCGATAAGGGCAAGACGCATTCGTCCGGTAAAGTGCTGTATAACGCACGTATCATCCCTTACCGCGGTTCCTGGCTGGATTTTGAATTCGATCCCAAAGACAACCTGTTCGTACGTATCGACCGTCGGCGCAAGCTGCCCGCGACTATCGTACTGCGCGCGCTTAACTTCACCACCGCGCAGATTCTCGATACGTTCTTTGACAAAGTCATTTATGAAATTCACGACAATAAACTGCAGATGGAACTGGTTCCTGAGCGTTTACGTGGTGAAACCGCTTCGTTTGATATCGAAGCCAACGGTACCGTCTATGTCGAAAAAGGCCGCCGTATTACCGCGCGTCATATTCGCCTGCTGGAAAAAGACGGCATCGATAAAATCCAGGTACCGGTTGAGTACATTATCGGTAAAGTGGTGGTCAAGGATTACATCGACGAAAATACCGGTGAAATCATTTGTCCGGCCAATATGGAACTGACGCTGGACCTGCTGGCGAAACTGAGCCAGGCGGGACATAAGCGTATCGAAACGCTGTTTACCAACGATCTGGACCATGGCTCGTATATCTCCGAGACCCTGCGCGTCGACCCGACCAGCGATCGCCTGAGCGCGCTGGTTGAAATCTACCGCATGATGCGTCCCGGCGAGCCGCCGACCCGCGAAGCGGCTGAAAACCTGTTCGAAAACCTGTTCTTCTCGGAAGATCGTTACGATCTGTCCGCGGTTGGCCGCATGAAGTTCAACCGGTCGCTGCTGCGTGAGGAAATCGAAGGCTCGGGCATCCTGAGCAAGCTCGACATCATTGAAGTGATGAAGAAGCTTATCGACATCCGTAACGGTAAAGGCGAAGTCGATGATATCGACCACCTGGGCAACCGTCGTATCCGTTCCGTGGGCGAAATGGCGGAAAACCAATTCCGCGTCGGACTGGTGCGCGTCGAGCGTGCGGTGAAAGAACGTCTGTCCCTGGGCGATCTGGATACGCTGATGCCGCAGGATATGATCAACGCCAAGCCGATTTCGGCCGCGGTGAAGGAGTTCTTTGGTTCCAGCCAACTGTCGCAATTTATGGACCAGAACAACCCGCTGTCGGAAATTACCCATAAACGCCGTATTTCCGCGTTGGGCCCAGGCGGCCTGACCCGTGAACGCGCCGGTTTCGAAGTACGTGACGTGCATCCGACCCATTACGGCCGGGTATGTCCCATCGAAACGCCGGAAGGCCCGAACATCGGTCTGATCAACTCCCTGTCCGTCTATGCGCAGACCAATGAGTATGGCTTCCTTGAGACGCCGTACCGCCGGGTGCGTGAAGATGTGGTCACCGATGAGATCCACTACCTGTCCGCGATTGAAGAAGGCAACTTCGTTATTGCCCAGGCCAATACCAATCTCGACGAAGAAGGCCATTTCGTCGATGATTTGATCACGTGCCGCAGCAAAGGCGAATCGAGCCTGTTCACCCGCGACCAGGTCGACTATATGGACGTCTCGACCCAGCAGATCGTCTCGGTGGGCGCGTCGTTGATTCCCTTCCTGGAACACGATGACGCCAACCGCGCCCTGATGGGTGCGAACATGCAACGCCAGGCCGTGCCGACCCTGCGCGCCGACAAGCCACTGGTAGGCACCGGCATGGAACGCGCCGTGGCCGTTGACTCCGGCGTGACCGCCGTGGCCAAGCGTGGCGGGACCATCCAGTATGTTGATGCGTCGCGTATCGTGATTAACGTTAACCCGGACGAAATGGTGGCCGGCGAAGCGGGTATCGATATCTACAACCTGACTAAATATACCCGTTCCAACCAGAACACCTGCATCAGCCAGATGCCGTGCGTGTCCTTGGGCGAACCGGTAGAACGCGGCGATGTGCTGGCCGATGGCCCGTCCACCGATTTGGGTGAACTGGCATTGGGCCAGAATATGCGCGTGGCGTTCATGCCGTGGAACGGCTACAACTTCGAAGACTCCATTTTGGTCTCCGAACGCGTGGTGCAGGAAGATCGCTTTACCACCATCCATATTCAGGAATTGGCCTGCGTGTCGCGCGACACCAAGCTGGGGCCTGAGGAAATCACCGCCGACATCCCGAACGTGGGTGAAGCTGCGCTTTCCAAGCTGGATGAGTCCGGTATCGTGTATATCGGTGCCGAAGTGACCGGCGGCGATATCCTGGTGGGTAAGGTTACGCCGAAGGGCGAGACCCAGCTGACCCCGGAAGAAAAACTGCTGCGCGCCATCTTCGGCGAAAAAGCCTCCGACGTGAAAGATTCGTCGCTGCGCGTGCCTAACGGCGTTTCCGGTACGGTTATCGATGTGCAGGTGTTTACCCGCGACGGCGTGGAAAAAGACAAACGCGCGCTGGAAATCGAAGAAATGCAGCTTAAGCAGGTCAAGAAAGACCTGACCGAAGAGCTGCAGATTTTTGAAGCCGGCCTGTTTGCCCGTATCCATGACGTGCTGGTTTCCGGCGGCATCGAAGACGAAAAACTGTCCAAGCTGACCCGCGAACGCTGGCTGGAACTGGGTCTGACCGATGAAGACAAGCAGAATCAGCTTGAGCAACTGGCGGAACAGTACGACGAACTGAAAACCGTGTTCGAGAAGAAGCTGGAAGCGAAACGCCGCAAGATCACCCAGGGCGATGATCTGGCGCCGGGCGTGCTGAAAATCGTTAAGGTTTACCTGGCGGTGAAACGTCAGATCCAACCGGGCGATAAGATGGCCGGCCGTCACGGTAACAAGGGTGTTATTTCCAAGATCAACCCGATCGAGGATATGCCTTACGATGAAAACGGCGTCCCCGTGGATATCGTTCTGAACCCGCTGGGCGTACCGTCGCGTATGAACATCGGCCAGATCCTGGAAACCCATTTGGGCATGGCTGCCAAAGGCATCGGCGACAAGATTAACGCCATGCTTAAACGCCAGGAAGACGTGTCCAAGCTGCGCGAGTTTATCCAGAAAGCCTACGATCTGGGTGATGATGTGCGCCAGAAAGTGGATTTGACTACCTTCACGGATGACGAAGTGTTCCGTTTGGCTGAAAACCTGAAGAAGGGCATGCCCATCGCGACACCGGTGTTTGACGGCGCCAAGGAAAAAGAAATCAAGGAACTGCTGCAGTTGGGCGGCTTGCCGACCTCCGGCCAGATCACCTTGTTTGACGGCCGTACCGGTGAACAGTTCGAACGGCAGGTTACCGTGGGTTATATGTACATGCTGAAACTCAACCATTTGGTTGATGACAAGATGCATGCCCGTTCCACCGGTTCCTACAGCCTGGTTACCCAACAGCCGTTGGGTGGTAAGGCGCAGTTCGGCGGTCAACGCTTCGGTGAGATGGAAGTGTGGGCGCTGGAAGCCTATGGCGCCGCGTACACCCTGCAGGAAATGCTGACAGTTAAGTCGGATGATGTTAACGGTCGTACCAAGATGTACAAAAACATCGTGGATGGCAATCATACGATGGAGCCAGGCATGCCGGAGTCCTTCAACGTGTTGCTGAAGGAAATCCGCTCTCTGGGCATCAACATCGAGCTGGAAGAAGAGTAATTCACCCCCTATGGCTTTCAGCCAGCGCACCTGCGGCTTGAAAGACGATGGGGGATCAGCTTGGGTGCGTTCGCACCGGTAATAAGGGCGCCTGAGCGTTTCAGGCGCCTAACAGGTCTAACTCCGACAGGAGCCAATCCGTGAAAGATTTGCTTAAGTTTCTGAAAGCACAAACCAAGACCGAAGAGTTTGATGCGATCAAAATAGCTCTGGCCTCGCCAGATATGATCCGTTCCTGGTCGTTCGGCGAAGTCAAGAAGCCGGAAACCATTAACTACCGTACGTTTAAACCTGAACGTGACGGGCTTTTCTGCGCGCGAATCTTCGGGCCGGTAAAAGATTACGAGTGCTTGTGCGGTAAGTACAAGCGCCTGAAACACCGTGGCGTTATCTGTGAAAAATGCGGCGTTGAAGTCACTCAGACCAAAGTGCGTCGCGAACGCATGGGTCATATTGAGCTGGCCTCCCCGACCGCGCATATCTGGTTCCTGAAATCGCTGCCGTCCCGTATCGGCCTGCTGCTGGATATGCCGCTGCGTGATATCGAACGTGTGCTGTACTTCGAATCCTATGTGGTGGTCGAAGGCGGCATGACCAATCTGGAGCGTCGTCAGATCCTGACTGAAGAGCAGTATCTGGACGCGCTGGAAGAGTTCGGTGATGAATTCGACGCCAAGATGGGCGCCGAAGCGATCCAGGCCTTGCTGAAAAACATGGATCTGGAAGCGGAATGCGAAACGCTGCGTGAAGAGTTGAATGAAACCAACTCCGAAACCAAACGTAAAAAGCTGACCAAGCGTATCAAGCTGCTGGAAGCCTTTGTCCAGTCCGGCAACAAGCCGGAGTGGATGATCCTGACGGTGCTGCCGGTACTGCCGCCAGACCTGCGTCCGCTGGTGCCGTTGGACGGCGGTCGTTTCGCGACCTCCGATCTGAACGATTTGTACCGCCGCGTGATCAACCGTAACAACCGTTTGAAACGTCTGCTGGATCTGGCCGCGCCGGATATCATCGTGCGTAATGAAAAACGCATGCTGCAGGAAGCGGTGGATGCGCTGTTGGATAACGGCCGTCGCGGCCGGGCCATTACCGGCTCCAACAAGCGTCCGCTGAAATCCCTGGCCGACATGATCAAGGGCAAGCAGGGTCGTTTCCGTCAGAACCTGCTCGGCAAGCGCGTGGACTACTCCGGTCGTTCCGTGATTACCGTAGGCCCGTACCTGCGTCTGCATCAGTGCGGCCTGCCGAAAAAAATGGCGCTCGAACTGTTCAAACCCTTCATTTACGGCAAGCTGGAACTGCGTGGCCTCGCGACCACCATTAAAGCAGCCAAGAAGATGGTTGAACGTGAGGAAGCCGTTGTTTGGGATATCCTGGATGAAGTCATCCGCGAACACCCGGTACTGCTGAACCGTGCGCCAACCCTGCACCGTTTGGGTATCCAGGCGTTTGAACCGGTACTGATTGAAGGTAAGGCCATCCAGCTGCATCCGTTGGTTTGCGCGGCATACAATGCCGACTTCGACGGTGACCAGATGGCCGTGCACGTGCCGCTGACGCTGGAAGCACAGCTCGAAGCGCGCGCGCTGATGATGTCCACCAATAACATCCTGTCGCCGGCCAACGGCGAGCCTATCATCGTTCCGTCCCAGGACGTGGTATTGGGTCTGTATTACATGACCCGCGACCGTGTGAACGGTAAAGGCGAAGGCATGGTATTGACCGGGCCGAAGGAAGCCGAACGCATCTATCGCGGCGGCATTGCCGAGCTGCATGCGCGCGTTAAGGTGCGTATCACCGAGCATGCCAAGAACGAAGAAGGCGAATGGGTAGAGAACACCCACATCGTGGATACGACCGTCGGTCGCGCCATTCTGTGGATGATCGTGCCCAAGGGCCTGCCGTTTGCGCTGGTTAACCAGGCGCTGGGTAAAAAAGCCATCTCCAAGATGCTTAATACCTGTTACCGCGTGCTGGGCCTGAAGCCGACCGTTATCTTTGCCGACCAGATCATGTATACCGGTTTTGCCTACGCCGCCCGTTCGGGCTCGTCGGTAGGTATCGACGATATGGTTATCCCGGATAAGAAAGCGGGCATCATTGAAGAAGCCGAAGCCGAAGTGGCCGAAATCCAGGAGCAGTTCCAGTCTGGTTTGGTGACCGCGGGCGAACGCTACAACAAGGTGATCGATATCTGGGCCGCGGCCAACGAACGCGTTGCCAAGGCGATGATGGACAACCTGTCCACCGAAGCGGTGATTAACCGTGACGGCGTGGAAGAGCGCCAGGTTTCCTTCAACAGCATCTTTATGATGGCCGACTCCGGCGCCCGTGGTTCGGCGGCGCAGATTCGCCAGCTGGCGGGTATGCGTGGCCTGATGGCCAAGCCTGACGGCTCCATCATCGAAACGCCGATCACCGCGAACTTCCGTGAAGGCCTGAACGTGCTTCAGTACTTCATCTCGACCCATGGTGCTCGTAAAGGCTTGGCGGATACCGCGTTGAAGACCGCGAACTCCGGTTACCTGACCCGTCGCCTGGTCGACGTGGCGCAGGATCTGGTGGTGACTGAAGACGATTGCGGTACGCATGCCGGCGTGACCATGACCCCGGTCATCGAGGGTGGCGATGTTAAGGAACCGCTGCGTGAACGTGTATTGGGCCGTGTTACGGCTGAAGATGTTCTCAAGCCGGGTACCGCCGACATTCTGATGCCGCGCAATACGCTGCTGAACGAACAATGGTGTGACATCCTGGAAGAAAATTCCGTGGATATCATCAAGGTGCGTTCGGTCGTCACCTGCGAAACCGACTTCGGCGTGTGCGCCAATTGCTACGGCCGCGATCTGGCCCGCGGGCATCTGGTCAACAAAGGTGAGGCTATCGGCGTTATCGCCGCGCAGTCCATCGGCGAACCGGGCACCCAGCTGACCATGCGTACGTTCCATATCGGTGGCGCCGCCTCGCGTAACGCCGCCGAATCCAGCATTCAGGTGAAAAACAAGGGTACCATCCGCTTGAACAACGCCAAGTTCGTTGTCAATGGCGTGGGTAAACTGGTTATCACGTCGCGTAACACCGAACTGAAGCTGATCGACGAATTCGGCCGTACCAAGGAAAGCTATAAAGTGCCTTACGGTGCTGTTATGGCCAAGGGCGACGGTTCCGAAGTCCTGGGCGGCGAAACGGTTGCCAACTGGGATCCGCATACCATGCCTGTGATCACCGAAGTGAGCGGCTTTATGCGCTTCACCGACATGATCGACGGCCAGACCATTACCCGCCAGACCGACGAACTTACCGGTTTGTCTTCTATCGTGGTATTGGATACGGCGGAACGTACCGGTGGCGGTAAAGACCTGCGCCCGGCGCTGAAAATCGTCGATGCCAATGGCAATGACGTGCTGATCCCCGGTACCGATATGCCGGCGCAGTACTTCCTGCCGGGTAAAACCATCGTCCAGCTGGAAGATGGCTTGGCTATCACCGGCGGCGACACCCTGGCGCGTTTGCCGCAGGAATCGAGCGGTACCAAGGATATCACCGGTGGTCTGCCGCGTGTAGCCGACCTGTTCGAAGCCCGTCGTCCGAAAGAGCCGGCCATCCTGGCTGAAATCAGCGGTATCGTTTCTTTCGGTAAAGAAACCAAGGGCAAACGCCGCCTGGTCATTTCGCCGATCGATGGCAGCGATGCCTACGAGGAGATGATACCGAAATGGCGCCAGCTCAACGTGTTCGAAGGCGAACGCGTGGAACGCGGCGACGTGATTTCCGACGGACCGGAATCGCCGCATGACATCCTGCGCCTGCGTGGTGTCCATGCCGTGACCCGTTACATCGTCAACGAAGTGCAGGACGTTTACCGTCTGCAGGGCGTTAAGATTAACGATAAACATATCGAAGTTATCGTTCGTCAGATGCTGCGCAAAGCAACCATCGTTAACGCCGGCGGCACCGACTTCCTGGAAGGCGAACAGGCTGAATACTCACGCGTCAAGATTGCCAACCGCCAGCTGGATGCGGACGGCAAGATTGAAATGACGTTTAGCCGCGATCTGCTGGGTATCACTAAAGCCTCGTTGGCCACGGAGTCCTTTATCTCCGCGGCCTCGTTCCAGGAGACAACGCGCGTGCTTACCGAAGCCGCCGTTGCCGGGAAACGCGATGAACTGCGCGGCCTGAAGGAAAACGTCATCGTCGGCCGGCTGATCCCAGCCGGTACCGGCTATGCCTACCATCAGGATCGCGCGCGCCGTCGCGCCTTGGGCGAAGTGCCGGTAGTACCGTCGGTCACCGCTGATGAAGCGTCCGCCAACATGGCGGAACTGCTTAACGCCGGTCTGGGTGGCAATAACGATAAATAATCGTTAATCCTTCCCCCTGACGTCCTATAAAACCGCCCTGACCGGGCGGTTTTTTTTTGCCTGGGTTTGAGTCATAGATTGAAGTTATTGGTATGAATTATATTAATGGTGACTAACTTAAATAGTGTTCTCTTTCAGAATACGAGTTTCTGGTAATTTAAATATCCGCCTTAATAATTCCCCTGAAATACATCATAATCTCATCAAGATGTTTTTATTTTTCCTGCAGATAATGTAATTAAAATAATTAATTTTCCAAAAAATATTAAGCTGCATTAACGACATAAGATAAGGAGAATTATGCATCGTTATTATAAATAAATTAAAAAGGAATTAGTGAAGCCATATCTGAATAATCACTATCCATGTAATAGCGCGCCCTGACGATTAATAGGAAAAATTCATGCCAGGAAAGCCCTCATACCCTACATCCGATCCTAAGAAATGTTCAGTCACCCGTACACCCGCCGACAACCGGCGTTTCCCATTATGGCGGCCCGTCGCCTGGATGGTCATTGCCGCGCAGGCCGTGTTCCCACTCAGTATAGCATCTGCTCCAGCGACAGCCTTAGGACAACCGGAGTCCGCCGCGGTGGAGAATAAGATTGCCGTCCATGCGCTGTCGGCGGGGAATATGCTGTCAGAACAACCAAGCAATAAAGCGGCGCTCAATATGGCGCGTTCGGCGCTGGTAAGCGGGGCGGGCCATTATGCCAAAGACTGGTTTGATCAATTCGGCACCGTGCGGTTACAGCTCAATCTCAATGAGCGATTCAAACTGGACAATAGCGCGCTCGATCTCTTGGTGCCGTTATATGAAAACCAGGATGCTATGGTATTCATCCAAGGGGGCATACGCAATAACGATCACCGTAATACCGGTAATATCGGCGGCGGCGTGCGGACTTTTTACGGCGATTGGATGTACGGAGTGAATACTTTTTATGATAATGACTTTACCGGAAGAAATCGCCGGGCCGGGATCGGCGCGGAAGCCTGGACCCATTACCTGAAATTATCGGCCAACAGCTATTTTCGCTTGAGCAGTTGGCGCCAATCGCGGGATTTCGCGGATTATAACGAACGACCGGCCAATGGTTATGACCTGCGTGCCGAGGCTTTTCTGCCGTCGCATCCGCAATTGGGCGGCAAGCTGATGTATGAAAGCTATCGCGGCGACGAGGTGGCGTTATTTGGCAAAAACAATCGGCAAAGGGATCCCTATGCGTTTACCTTGGGGCTTAATTATACGCCGTTTCCGCTATTGACCCTAGGCGGTGAGCATCGCCAGGGTAAGAGCGGGCAGCATGATTCCCGTATCAACCTGCAAATCAATTACCGCCTGGGGGATTCGTGGCTTGACCAGGTGGACCCATCCGCCGTTGCGGCCGGGCGAACCCTGGCAGGTAGCCGTTATGATCTGGTGGAGCGCAATAATCATATCGTGCTGGACTATCAAAAGCAGGATGCTATCCGCCTGCTGATGCCGGAGCGATTGAACGGAAATTCCGGCCAACAGCTCACCATCACCGCCCAGGTTACCGCTACCCATGCCCTGGACCGCGTGGAGTGGAATGCTGCGGAATTGATCGCCGCCGGCGGTTCCATCACGCAATCGGCGCCCCATATCCTGGCGGTGACCCTGCCGTCCTATCTGCCCGCCGGCACGACAAATCGTTATACTATTGGTGCAACGGCCCATGATAAAAAAGGCAACGCTTCAAGCCCCGCCTATACCCAGCTTACGGTGACCGGTCTGGGCATCAGCCTGGCGTCGACGTCCACGACGGCAACGCCGGACAGGTTACCGGCGGATGGTGTTTCAACCAGCCTGCTATCAATCAGTCTTAGGGATGAAAGCCATCAGCCGTTGAGTGGAATGGCGGAGGCGCTGACGTTGGATATTACATTTGAACGCGGGGACGGCCAGGCTTTCGCCGCGGCAAGCGCCGGCGTAACCGGCGCGGCGCCGGTGGTGGGTGATATCAGTGAAACCGCCGCCGGTGTCTATTCGGCCACCCTGGCCGCCGGCAGCGATACCGGACGGACAGTCATTACGCCGATGATTCACGGACAAGCGTTGCAGCCAATCAGCGTTGTCTTGCTGTCGTTGGATCTGGATCATAGCCGATCGGGGTTTGATATCAGTCGCGACAATATTCTTGCCGACGGCGCCGAACAGGCGACGGTCGTCTTCAGCGCCAGGGATGGCGCCGGCAATGCCCTCACCGGCCTCGGTCCACGCTTAGTGTTTGCTATGACGGCGTTAGAGGGCGCCGTTTTGACCGAGATAGAGGAAGATAACGGTAGCTATAGCAGCGCTTTAAAGGGCACTCAACCGGGGACGGTGACCATTACGCCGGTTGTGGACGGCGTGAAGAGGGACGCCTTGGCGAAAACCGTCAGCCTGCGCGCGGCCCAGGCATACGAAGGCCACTCTGATTTCAGCGTGGGCGAAGATACGCTTACGGTGGGCGATGCCTTCACTGTCTTGCGCTTTATCGCCAAGGACAAGGACGGCAAGCTGGTCACGGCGCTGGGCGAGCGTTTGAAATTTATCGCTTTGCCGTCAGCGGGGATCTCGATTTCAGACATGGTGGAAACCGACGGGCATTATACCGCCCGGCTGAGCGGTATCGTGGCGGGCAGTATCAATATCGCGCCGTCAATCGACGGCCAGCAATTAAGCAACTTGGTGAAAGTGATAACCTTGACGCCAGGCCCGTTCAGCGAGCTTCATTCCGTATTCAGCATCAGCGGGGACCCGCTTAAAGCCAATGATGAAGATAGCGTAGAGCTTAAGCTGATACCGCGGGATGAATATGGCAACCTGACCAAAACAGTAGGCAATATTGATTTTCATCCTTCATCGTTAACGGGTTTCAGACAAGAAAATGCGCGGTTTGATGGTGAGGGGGCCTATGTCGCCCGATTGTTCGGCTCCGTACCGGGACACTATACGATAACGCCGTCGGTTGGAGGCGATCGCATGGCGAGCCTGAGTAAGCCCATCACCCTGATCGCCTTGGCGGTGGATGCAGCCGAATCCGCCTTTGCAATCGATAAGGATACGCTGACGGCGGATAACACCGAGACCGCTACGCTGACCTTTAGCGCCAGGGATACGAGCGGCCGGGCAGTAGCCGGATTGGGCGCCCGGCTTGCTTTCAGCGCTTCGCCGGGAGATAACGTGACCCTCTCGCCTCTTAGCGAGAGTGATGGCACGTATACCGCCACCGTGCGGGGTACTAAACCCGGCATAGTCAGGGTCGCGCCCAAAGTGGACGGCGTCGAAATCAGCGAAATGGTAAAAGAGCTGAATTTCACTCCTGATAGCATTGAGTTAAAAGTCACAGTGGACAAGGCGCAGGCGCAAGCCGGCGAGCAGATTATGTTGACGGTGGACGCGACCTTGGGAGACGGTTCGCCGGCAGGCGATGTGCTCATCAATATCCATTCCCTTGGCGCCGTCAATCGGCAAAACAGGTCGGAAAGTGCCACGCTGTTGATTAACGATGCGCCAAAATATGAAGGCAGAGTGGCGATGGCGACGGGTAAAATCAGCATTCCGTTAACCGACCCCGTGGGGAAGGGGGTTAAAACCACTATTGAGGTTGTCGCACCCGGGGGGAAAAGTGTGACGCAAGACGTTATCTTTACCGTAGCCACCAGCCCGAACGTTCCGGCCGCCAATTATTATGGTCATATGGTAGAGTCCATCGGCGGTATCCAGCGCCCCAGGCTTACCTCAGAACTCACCGGCGGCTACAGCGAGAGTTTTAATCATGAAAATTGGGCAGTGGCGAGTTATTCACTGGCAAGCTCACACTGTAGATTGCCGTCCTTTACTTCTCTGCAGGCAGCCTATAGCACAATGCGCACGAGTGGATGGCCCTTATCCCCCGGCGGCTTTATTTGGTCTGGTACGGCATCCCCAATTGTTTTAGCCGGCCCGGCCGTCGAAGCTCTCAACAAACAGAACGGACTGAAATTGCTCATGGGGATATCAGGCGAGAACGCGGGATTTGTGGTGTGCGCCGATTAAAAATGTTCCGCTGCCCGGAGTAATCTAGGCTGGCGCTGATTAAGGCATACTTATCGGCGGGACTGATGATTGTCCCGCCGATAAATCAGATTAAAATCCTCGAAGTGCTCATCATCGTTTATTTAACCAGCGTCGGCGACCTGCCCAGATAATTGTCCCAATCCTTCCATACCGGTTGCAACCCGGCCTTTGTTACCATCCGCGCCACGGCCTGCGGCGAGCGGTTATCATGCGGCTCGAACTGCTCCAGCTCCGGCCGGCCGCCGGCATAACCGCCCGGTTGGGTCTTGGACCCGGCGCTGAGGCTGTTCACCATGATGGGCACCGCGTGATCGCGAAACCAGGGCGATTCCCGGGTGGACAACGACAGCTCTACGTCAGGGGCCAATAACCGGAAGGCGCACATCACTTGCAACAGCTGTGATTCATTCATCAGGGACGCAGGCGTAATGCCTCCGGCGCAGGGGCGCAGGCGCGGGAAAGAAAGCGAATAGCGGCTTTGCCAGTAGGTCTTTTGCAGATACAGCAAATGCTCGGCCACCATATAGCAGTCTGTGCGCCAGTTATCCGACAATCCTATCAGCGCCCCCAGGCCAATCTTGTCGATTCCGGCCCGCGCCAGCCGATCCGGCGTTTCCAGCCGCCAGGCAAAATCCATTTTTTGCCCGCGCAGATGATGTTTTTGATAGGTTGGCTCATGGTAGGTTTCCTGATAAACCATCACCCCATCCAGGCCGAGGGTTTTCAACTCGGCGTAATCTTCCTGGGATAATGGCTGTACTTCCATCATCAGCGCGCTGAAATACCGGCGGATCAACGGCACGTAACGGCGGAAATAGTCCATGCCCACCTTGGTCTTATGCTCGCCGGTGACCAGCAGCAGATTATCAAAACCCATCGCCCGGATGGCCTCGCATTCCTGGATGATTTCCTGCTCATCCAGCGTCTTGCGTTTCAGGTGATTGCTCATGGAAAAACCGCAATAGGTACAATCATTGGCGCACAGGTTGGAAAGATAGAGCGGCAGATAAAACCCCACCACATTGCCGAAACGCTGGCGGGTCAGTTGCTGGGCACGCTGCGCCATGGGTTCAAGATAAGGCAGCGCCGCCGGTGACAGCAGCGCCATGAAATCCTGCCGGTCCAGGCGCGGGGCATTCAGCGCCCGCTCCACGTCGCGCGCGGTCTTGGCGTGGATTTGCAGTCCGGCGTCGTCCCAGCCGAGCCGGCGCCAGTGGTCAAGAAAAGATGTCATCAGGCCGCCCCCTCTTCCTGGGGATGGCGCAAAAATCCGGTTAGCGGGCTGGTGGCGCTGGCCTGGGTTAGCGTGGCGGCAAGCCCGGCCTCGCGCGCCAGGGCGCCGGCTTCCAGCGCCAGCCTGAACGCGCCGGCCATGGCCACCGGGTTGCGGGCTACGGCGATGGCGGTATTGACCAGTACCGCGTCGGCGCCCATTTCCAGCGCTTCCAGGGCCTGGCTGGGGGCGCCGATACCGGCGTCCACCACCACCGGCACGCCCGACTGTTCAATGATAATGCGCAGGAAATCGCGGGTGATCAAACCCTGATTGGAGCCGATCGGCGAACCTAGCGGCATCACCGCCGCACAGCCGGCCTCCTCCAGACGGCGGCATAATACCGGATCCGCGCCGCAGTAGGGCAAGACCACAAAACCTTCGCGCACCAGCTGTTCGGCCGCTTTCAACGTTTCGACCGCATCGGGCAGCAGGTATTTCATATCCGGATGGATTTCCAGTTTTATCCAGCGGGTGCCCAGCGCCTCGCGCGCCAGGCGGGCGGCGAACACCGCCTCCTCGGCGGTTTTTGCGCCTGAGGTATTGGGCAGTAACTTTACCCCTGCCTGGCGCAGGGCGGGCAGGATGGCGTCATTACCGCCGCGCAGGTCCACCCGGCGCATCGCCAGGGTGACCAATTGGCTGCCGGACGCGGCGATGGCTTGCCGCATTAATTCCGCGGTGGCGAATTTACCGGTGCCGGTAAACAGCCGGGACGTAAAAGTGGTATCGGCAATGGTTAACATGGTCAGCCTCCGGCAATGGCCTGGAAAAGTAAGATATCGTCGCCCTCGTTTACCGGCTGTTGGGCCCACCGGCTACGGGGAATAATGGTTTGATTGACCGCCAGCGCGCTGCCCTCGGGCGGGTGGCCGAGCAGCTCCAGCATGTCCAGCAGCGAGGGCGTGCCTGAAAGCGCGACGGGGGTATCGTTAAGGGTAATGTTCATAGCGCCTCTTCCCGCTGAACCGCCGCGGCGCACACCGGACAGCCGGCCGCGCGGGACAGGCGCAGGGTGCGCCAGTTCATCGACTTGCCGTCGAACAGCCGCAGCTGGCCGTCCAGCGTAGACGGCATGCCGCACAGGATTTTGATCGTCTCCAGGGCCTGCATGGCGCCCATGATGCCGACCAACGGCCCGAGCACGCCCGCGGTGCGGCAATTACGCCGCGGCTCGACGGCGTCGGGAAACAGGCAGGCATAACAGCCGTGCCGGTAGGGCGGCCGCAGCACCAGCAATTGACCGCTGAACCCCACCGCGCTGGCGCTGACCAGGGTTTTCCCCCGGCGGATACAGGCGGCATTGATGTCGTGACGGGTCTGCATATTATCACTGCAGTCCAGTACCATATCGGCCAGCGCCACCGCCTGATCGAGGTCATCCCCGGCCAGGCGCCGGCTCAGCGCGACATAATGGCCCAGGGGATTAAGCGCCTGCAGCTGCCGTAGCGCCGCCGCCGCCTTGGGCCGGGCGATATCCCCGGTGCGATAAAGGATTTGGCGCTGGAGATTGCTCACGTCCAGGTTATCGTCGTCGGCCAGCAGCAGCGTGCCGACCCCGGCGGCGGCAAGATAGAGCGCCGCCGGCGAGCCCAGGCCGCCCAGTCCGGCGATCAGCACGGTTGCTGCGCTCAGATGCTCCTGGCCTCCGGGGCCTATCTCCTCCAGCAGCAATTGGCGGCTGTAGCGCAAAAAAGCCTGGTCGCTAAGCATTGCGCACCTCCCGGCCTTCGATTTTCCGCAATAACGTGGCGGTCGCCTGCCGCCAGTCGGCGGCCTTGGTGATGGCGCTGACCACCGCGATGCTGCCGACGCCGCAGCGCAGCACGTCGTCCACCCGATCGATACCAATACCGCCGATGGCCACGGTGGAGATGCCGGGCATGCCGGCCACCAGGCGTTTCAGCTCCGCCAGGCCCTGCGGCTGTGACGGCATGGCTTTGGTCTGGGTAGGGAAGATATGGCCGAGCGCGATATAGGATGGCTGTAGCGCCAAAGCGCGGGCCAGTTCGCTATCGTCGTGGGTGGAAAGACCGAGTCGCAATCCGGCGCGCTGGATGACGGCCAAATCCGCCGTAGCCAAATCCTCTTGTCCCAGGTGCACGCCATAGGCGCCGTGTTTAACCGCCAGCCGCCAATAATCGTTGATGAAAATCCGGGCGCGGTATTTCCGTCCCAGCAAAATCGCGGCCTCGATATCCGGTTCGACCCGGTCTTCCGGCTGGTCCTTGATGCGCAACTGCAGCGTGGCGACGCCGGCGTCCAGCAGCCGGACCAGCCATGCCAGCGAATCCACTACCGGATAGAGCCCGAGCCTGGGCTCGGTCGCCGCAAAGGGCGCGTCGGGCGCAATCATTTCGCCACCCCCGTATCCTCAGGCGCAAGATAGATTTCCCCGCCGCTGGCGCGAAACGCCGACGACATCTCCGCCATGCCGCTTTCCCGTACCTCAATCGCCTGGGCGGCGGCATAATCCCTGACCTCCTGGGAGATTTTCATCGAGCAGAATTTCGGACCGCACATGGAGCAAAAATGGGCTACTTTGCCGGATTCCTGCGGCAGCGTTTCATCGTGATAGGCGCGGGCGGTGGCCGGATCCAGGGCCAGATTAAACTGGTCCTCCCAACGGAATTCAAAGCGTGCCTTGGACATGGCGTTATCGCGTATTTGCGCCCCGGGATGGCCTTTGGCCAGATCGGCGGCGTGAGCGGCGATTTTATAGGTAATAAGCCCCTGCTTAACATCTTCTTTGTTCGGCAGGCCCAGATGCTCTTTCGGCGTGACGTAGCACAGCATCGCACAGCCGAACCAGCCGATAAGCGCGGCGCCGATGCCGGAGGTAAAATGGTCGTAACCCGGCGCGATATCGGTGGTCAGCGGCCCCAGGGTATAAAACGGCGCTTCGTGGCAATGCTCCAGCTGTTCGGTCATGTTGCGCCGGATCATCTGCATGGGAACATGGCCAGGGCCTTCGATCATCACCTGCACGTCGTACTCCCAGGCAACTTTGGTCAATTCGCCCAGGGTATAGAGTTCGGCAAACTGCGCTTCGTCGTTGGCATCATGGATGGAGCCGGGACGCAGGCCGTCCCCGAGGGATAATGAGACGTCGTAGTCGGCGCAAATCTGGCAAATATCGCGAAAATGCTCATAGAGGAAGCTTTCCTGGTGATGCGACAGGCACCATTTGGCCATAATGGATCCGCCGCGCGACACGATGCCGGTCAACCGTTTGGCGGTCATCGGCACGTAACGCAACAGCACGCCGGCATGGATGGTAAAATAGTCCACGCCCTGTTCCGCCTGCTCGAGCAAGGTGTCGCGAAAGCATTCCCAGGTCAGGTTTTCCGCCACGCCGTTGACTTTTTCCAGCGCCTGGTAGATGGGCACCGTGCCGATGGGCACCGGACTGTTGCGCAGGATCCACTCGCGGGTTTCATGGATATAGCGGCCGGTGGACAGGTCCATCACCGTATCCGCTCCCCAACGGGTCGCCCAGACCAGCTTCTCGACCTCTTCCTCAATGGATGAACTGACGGCCGAGTTGCCGATATTGGCGTTGACCTTGACCAGGAAATTGCGGCCGATAATCATCGGCTCCGACTCCGGATGGTTGATATTGGCGGGGATAATGGCACGACCGTCGGCCACTTCCCGGCGCACGAACTCCGGGGTAATATCCGGCGGCAAATGCGCGCCGAAGCTCTGGCCGGGATGCTGTTGCAGCAATACGTCGCCGCGGATGCGTTCGCGGCCCATATTTTCCCGCAGGGCGATAAACTCCATTTCCGGCGTAATGACGCCGGCGCGGGCATAATGCAATTGCGTGACGCGCCGGCCGGGTTTGGCGCGCCGCGGCGTATGGCTGGGGGCGAAACGAACCTCATCCAGGCCCTCGTCGGCCCGGCGTTCGCCGGTATAACGCGAGCTTAGGCTGTTCAACGCCTCGCTGTCCCCGCGCTGTTCAATCCAGCCCGAACGCAGGCGGTGAAGGCCGGCGCGCACGTCTATCTCTGTCGCCGGATCGCCATAGGGTCCGGCGGTGTCGTATACCGGCACCGGCTCGTTTTCTTCGTAGCGCGGCGTTTTGCCGTTGCCGCCGATAAGCGTGGGGCTAAGCGCGATCTCCCGCATCGGCACCCGGATGTCGGCGCTGTTGCCCTGGAGATAAATACGCCGGGAGTTGGGGAAGGCTTCGCCTTTCAGACGATGGATGAATTCCTGCGCCTGGGCGCGCTGCTCACGGCGGGAAGGGGTGGTTTTGGATAACGACATAGCAATTCCTCACAATAAACGGGAAAATTGCTTGTCAGGAGCGCTACGGGAGTAATGAGGCCGGGCTTTGAATTTAGCAAAATAGACTATAAATCAAAGCGTTGCTTTACTCTTGTTCCCTTCGCAGGTATTAACCCGATCAGGTTCCGCGGATCCCGAATTAACGGTCTCAGCCTGGCGTAATGTACGCGCTAGGCACTCCGACAAGATATAGCGGCCCGTGAAGGACCGGTTACGACTTACTGCTTACCGCAAAATTACGCCAGACGCGATACGTCCGGATTATTGGCGGCCGGCACCGAGGCCAGGTAGTCCGCTTTATATTCCAGCGCCTGCTGGATCAGTTTGTCCTCCAGGGCAAAACGCGTGGCCAGGGCCTCGCCCACGCCGGAAAGCGCCTGTTGGAACTCCATACAGTTATCATGATCGATGGCCGTTTCCAATTGGCTATCATAAAATGCCATGATTTGTTTGGTATTTTCCTGCAACGCCGGATACAACTGGGTACTGATGATTCTTTTGCTGCTGCTGGTATCGTCCGCGTCCTGAACGATACGATCGTAGATATGGAAATGGCCGGCGGAAAGGTAGTCCACCAGTTTATGGCAAAAGTCGTCCAGCGCGTTTTCGTCCAGGGGAGTATGCTTTTCTTTATTGGGCTTAAGACCGATGAGATGGTAATACGCAATGAGCAACTTCCTGCGGGCCAGTATCCACTGATCGATCAGTTCGTTACTGCCGCCAACGCGTTGAGCCAGAATGTCCAGCTGGTTTAGCATGATTGACTCCGATGTAATAAAGTAACGCTGCGTTACTCATCAATTAAAGCTAATTTCTAGCTTGCCAGTGAATAAGAGGTAGTGCAACTAAAATGGAACAAGAACTCAACGGTAGCGAAAATGGCTGGTGGATCGTCAGCCAGGACAGCAAATTGTGGTTACCCAAGGGGGAACTGCCATTTGGAACGGCATCGGCCTGGTCACTTCAAGGATTGACAGCGACGCTTATCGGCGAATGGGAGGGGTCGCCCGCCTGGCTGGTACGCCACGCCATGCCCCGGGATATGGGCTCGGTGCGCCAGATCATCGATAGCGACCCAGGCTTGTTCCAACTGGCGGGCCGGGGCGTGCAACTGGCGGAGTTTTATCGTTCCCATCGCTATTGCGGCTACTGCGGCCATGAGATGCGCGTCAGTAACCGGGAATGGGCCTGCCTGTGCGATCATTGCCATGAACGGTATTATCCGCAAATCGCGCCCTGTATTATCGTGGCGATCCGCCGCGGCGACGATATCCTGCTGGCCCAGCATACCCGCCATCGCGGCGGCATTTACACGGTGCTGGCCGGTTTTGCCGAGGTGGGGGAAACCCTGGAGCAGACCGTGGCCCGCGAGGTCATGGAGGAGACGCGGATTAAGGTGAAAAACGTCCGTTATGTCACCTCGCAGCCCTGGCCTTTCCCGCATTCGCTGATGATGGCGTTTATGGCGGAGTACGCCGGCGGCGAAATCACCCCCGATCATAATGAAATCCTTGATGCCGGCTGGTACCGTTATGACGCGCTGCCCCTGCTGCCGCCGCCCGGCACCGTGGCCAGGCGCTTAATTGAGGACACGGTCGCGCTCTGCCGCGCCGATCGGGAAAATGACGGCCCGCATGCTACACTCCATTCATAACTGCAAGGGAATCCTGTATGCATGAACTGAAGAACGACCGCTATCTGCGCGCCCTGCTGCGCCAGCCTGTTGATGTCACGCCCGTATGGATGATGCGCCAGGCCGGGCGTTATCTGCCGGAATATAAAGCCACCCGCGCCGAGGCCGGTGATTTTATGTCACTGTGCAGGAATGCCGAACTGGCCTGTGAAGTGACCTTGCAGCCGTTGCGTCGTTTTCCGCTTGATGCCGCGATCCTGTTTTCGGATATCCTGACGGTTCCCGACGCCATGGGACTGGAATTGTATTTTGAACAGGGGGAGGGGCCGTGCTTTGCCCGTCCGATTACCTGTAAAGCCGACGTGGAGCAGTTGCCGATACCGGATCCGGAGGTGGAGCTGGGGTATGTGATGGACGCCGTACGTACCATCCGGCGCAACCTGCGCGGAGAAGTGCCGCTGATTGGCTTCTCCGGCAGTCCCTGGACCCTGGCCACCTATATGGTTGAAGGCGGCACCAGCAAAGTCTTCACTAAAATCAAACAAATGATGTACGCCGAGCCGCAGACGCTGCATTTATTGCTCGATAAGCTGGCGGCGAGCGTAACGCTGTACCTGAACGCCCAGATTCGCGCCGGGGCGCAGTCGGTGATGATCTTTGATACCTGGGGCGGCGTGCTGACCGGCAGCGGCTATCTTGAGTTTTCCCTTGATTACATGCAAAAAATCATCGACGGCCTGCAGCGGGAGCATGAAGGCCGCCGGGTGCCGGTAACGCTGTTTACCAAAGGCGGAGGCCAATGGCTTGAAGCCATGGCGCAAACCGGTTGCGATGCGCTGGGCCTGGACTGGAGCACCGATATTCAGGCGGCGCGCCGTCGCGTGGGCGATAAGGTCGCGCTGCAGGGCAATATGGATCCTTCGGTGTTGTACGCGCCGCCGGCGCGTATTGAACAGGAAGTGGAGTCCATTCTGGCCGGTTTCGGTCGGGGTGAGGGGCATGTCTGCAATCTGGGGCACGGTATCCATCAGGACGTGCCGCCGGCACATGCGGGCATTTTTGTTGAGGCGGTGCATCGCCTGTCGCGCCCCTATCATCTGTAAAGACTGGTGAAAAAGGTGGAAAAAACATGGATATAACAGCATTGCGCGCCGAGCAGGTCGCCACCGCCAGTAGGGTCATACGCCATGACGATTTCGCTTTTTCCACGCCCGCGATAATCGCCGGCGCCGATGTGGGGTTCGAACAGGGGGGCGACGTTACCCGCGCGGCTATCGCGCTGCTGCGTTTTCCGTCGCTGGAGCTTATCGAATACCGCATTGCCCGTGTAACGACCACCATGCCTTATATTCCGGGTTTTTTGTCGTTTCGCGAGTATCCCGCCCTGCTGGCCGCCTGGGAACAGCTGAATCAGCGGCCGGATTTGCTGTTCGTCGATGGCCATGGTATTTCCCACCCGCGCCGTCTGGGCGTCGCCAGCCATTTTGGCCTGTTGGTCGACCAGCCGACTATCGGCGTGGCTAAGCGCCGGCTGTGCGGCCGGTTTGAGCCCTTGAGCGATGAGGCGGGCGCCAGGGCGCCGCTGATGGATAAAGGCGAACAGCTTGCCTGGGTATGGCGCAGCAAGATCCGCTGCAATCCTTTATTCATCTCCACCGGCCATCGCGTCGGCATGGACACTGCCCTGTATTGGGTACAACAATGCATGCGCGGCTACCGCTTGCCGGAGCCTACCCGCTGGGCGGATGCGGTGGCCTCTAATCGCACCGCGTTTAAACAGTGGGAGCAGGGGCGCGGCGAACCGGACTTTTTCGACCTGGAATAGGGTAACCGGCTAATTTCAGGTACACTGCGACGCAGATTAAGAGTAATGGAATAGCGCGATGTTACGTAACCCGATACATTTACGTCTGGAAAAGCAGGAAGCCTGGCAGCACGTCATTTTTATGGCGTCGCTGTGTGAACGGATGTACCCCAATTATCAACTGTTCTGCGTACAGACCGGCTTTGGCGACCCTGCCGTCTACCGGCGTATTCTCGACCTGGTTTGGGAGACACAGGTTGTTAAAGATGCTAAGGTCAATTTTGATTTACAATTGGAAAAGCTGGAAGAATGCATTCCCGCAGCGGATGATTACGATTTTTACGGCGTTTATCCGGCGATTGATGCCTGTGTGGCCCTGAGTGAATTATTGCACTCGCGGCTGAGCGGTGAAACGCTGGAGCATGCCGTCACCGTCAGCGAAACCTCTATCCGCACCGTGGCCATGCTGGAAATGACCCATGCGGAGCGGGAAATGACCGAAGAGGAGCTGAATGCCCTGCCCTCGATTGAAGAGGAATGGGACATTCAGTGGGAAATTTTTCGCCTGTTAGCTGATTGTGAAAACCGCGACGTAGAATTGATCAAAGGGCTGCGCGCAGACCTGCGCGAAGCCGGAATTAGCAATATTGGAATAATTTTACAGCAATAAGGCAATAAAACGTGATTTAAGACCTGTTTTGCCATGTCTTAATACTTCACATCTGCACCCCGTCTGGTCTACATTTGGGGGGGCATAAAAAAAGTGGCTATCGGTGCGTGTTTGCAGGAGAGTGCCGTATTCCGGCTTATCCGTCGTACTCGATGCTTAGCAAGCGATAAACACACTGTAAGGATAACATATGAACAAGACTCAACTGATTGATGTAATTGCTGATAAGGCCGATCTTTCGAAGGCGCAGGCGAAGTCGGCTCTGGAATCCACTTTGGCAGCAATTACCGAGTCTCTTAAAGAGGGTGATGCAGTACAATTGGTTGGTTTCGGTACTTTCAAAATTAATCATCGCAACGAACGCACTGGCCGTAATCCTCAGACCGGTAAAGAAATCAAAATCGCCGCGGCCAATGTTCCGGCATTTGTTTCTGGCAAGGCTCTGAAAGACGCTGTTAAGTAACCACCGTGTGTTGGTGAAAAGATTAAGCATAGGGGCAACCGTGCCCCTTTTGTTTTTGCGCCGGTGCGGTTGGCTCGGGCTGCTGGCCTGTCTCCTCACGGCATGCGGTTCGCATTCCAAGGCGCCGCCTGCGTTCACCGCCAGCGGTTATGTCGCCGATCGGGGCGCCATGCGTTTATGGCGTAAAGACGACGCGGCACAGCAAACGGTCAATATCGTCAGCGTCTACAGCCCCTATCAGGGCGAAAATACCATCATTACCCGCTATCAATTCCTCCATGACGACGTGCGCCAGATTAACCGGACGCAAAACGGCGCACATCCGCAAACCGTGCAAATCCGCTTTGACGATCAGGGTAATCCCAGCTATATGCAGCGTCAGCGCGATGGGCTGCGTGAAAAACTCAGTGATGACGAACTGGCGTTGTATCAGTTTGAAGCCAGGCGATTGCTGGATGTCAGCAGCACGCTACGTGCCGGACAGGTAAAGCTGATGCAGGGGATATGGCGCGACGGCGTGATAACCACCTGCGACGGCAAGACGGCGCGGCCTGATTTTGACCAGCGCTCGGCCTCGTGGATTGCGGCGCGCGCCCAACATTCCACCGGACAACTGGGCATCGCCTGGCTGGAGGCACCGGAAGGGACGCAGCTATTACTGGTCGCCAATGAAGACTTCTGCCACTGGCAACCTAAAAAAAGCGAGTTGTAGTCACCCGCCTGCAAGCCAACATCGACAGGGCGCCGCGCATTGCCCAACGTCATGAATGCGCGACACCAGATGATGACAGGATTATTGCTCGCGTTGGATCGCGCGATAGCCGATATCCGACCGGCAGAAACTGTCCTGCCAGCGAATAGACTTCGCCGCGCGATAGGCCCTGGCCTGAGCATCCGCCACCGTTTCGCCCAGCGCGGTAACGCACAAAACCCGCCCTCCCTGCGTCAGTACCTTACCGTCCGCCAGACAGGTGCCGGCATGAAAGACTTTTTCGCCTGCTGTCTCAGCCGTCGGCAGGCCGCTGATTTCGTCCCCGGTGCGGTAATCCCCCGGATAGCCGCCGGCGGCCAGGACCACACCCAGGGCCGGTCGTTCATCCCATAACGAGCTTTCCCGATCCAGATGCCCTTCGGTGGCCGCCAGGCACAGCGCCACCAGATCGGAACGCATGCGCAGCATGATGGGCTGGGTTTCCGGATCGCCGAAGCGGCAGTTAAATTCAATCACCTTTGGCTGGCCATCGGCGTTGATCATCAGTCCGGCATATAAAAAGCCGGTATAGATATTCCCTTCCGACGCCATGCCGCGCACCGTCGGCCAGATAACCTGATCCATAACACGCTGGTGGATTTCATCCGTAACCACCGGGGCGGGGGAATATGCCCCCATGCCGCCCGTGTTGGGACCGGTATCGCCGTCGCCGACCCGTTTATGGTCCTGGCTGGTGGCCATCGGCACGACATGATCGCCGTCCACCATCACGATAAAGCTGGCTTCCTCGCCTTCCAGGAATTCCTCCACCACGATGCGGTGCCCGGCATCGCCGAAGGCGTTACCGGCCAGCATATCCTCAATGGCCGCTTCCGCTTGCGCAAGCGTCATAGCCACGATCACGCCTTTGCCGGCGGCCAGGCCGTCCGCTTTGATAACAATGGGCGCGCCTTTGCTGCGCACGTAGGCCAGCGCCTGGTCGATATCGGTAAAGTTACCGTATTCCGCGCTGGGGATATGGTGGCGGGCCAGGAAATCCTTGGTAAACGCCTTCGAGCCTTCCAACTGCGCCGCCGCTTTGGTCGGGCCGAATACCGGCAGGCCGGCTGAGCGGAACGCATCCACCACGCCCATCACCAGCGGCGCTTCGGGGCCGACGATGGTCAGGCCGATGGCGTGGCTTTGGGCGAAGGCGACCAGCGCCGGGATATCGGTCGGGCCGATGTCGACGTTTTCAAGCGCCGGTTCGAGGGCGGTGCCGGCATTGCCGGGCGCCACGTAGACTTTATCCGCCAGCGGCGATTGGGCGGCCTTCCAGGCCAGGGCATGCTCGCGGCCGCCGTTCCCGATAATTAAGATATTCATTGGTCGCTCCTGGGCTTAGTGGCGGAAATGACGCATATCGGTAAAGATCATGGCGATGCCATGTTCGTTGGCCGCGGCAATGACTTCGTCATCGCGAATGGAACCGCCGGGCTGGATCACGCAGCTGATGCCGACCGCCGCCGCCGCGTCGATCCCGTCGCGAAACGGGAAAAACGCATCGGAGGCCATGGCCGAGCCGCGCACGTCCAGCCCTTCGTCCGCCGCCTTGATGCCGGCGATTTTCGCCGAATAAACGCGGCTCATCTGGCCCGCCCCGATACCAATGGTCATGTTATCGCGGGCATAAACGATGGCGTTGGATTTAACGAATTTAGCCACCTTCCAGCAAAAAAGCGCGTCGCGCAGCTCGCTTGCGGTCGGCCGGCGTTCGGTGACGATGCGCAGATCCGCCTCGCCGACCATGCCTAAGTCGCGATCCTGTACCAACAGGCCGCCGTTAACCCGCTTGAAGTCCAGCGCCGGCACCCGGGACGACCAGACGCCGCTGGCCAGTACCCGGACATTTTGCTTGGCGGCAAGGATGGCCAGGGCGTCGTCGTTAACGGACGGCGCGATAATCACTTCCACGAACTGGCGGCTGATAATGGCTTGCGCGGCGGCGGCGTCAAGAGGGCGGTTAAAGGCGATAATGCCGCCAAACGCCGAGGTGGGATCGGTTTTATATGCGCGCTCATATGCCTCGAGCAACGCGCCGCCGGTGGCCACGCCGCAGGGGTTGGCATGTTTGACAATCACGCAGGCCGGCTCGGCGAATTCCTTTACGCACTCCAGGGCGGCGTCGGTATCGGCGATATTGTTATAGGATAGCGCCTTGCCCTGCAACTGCCGCGCGGTGGCGACCGAGGCTTCCCGCACCGGCTCTTCTATATAGAAGGCGGCCAGCTGATGGCTGTTTTCTCCGTAGCGCATATCCTGTTTTTTGATAAAGTTCAGGTTAAGGGTGCGTGGGAAACGTCCGGCGGGTACGGTGGTATCGCCGTGATAGGCCGGTACCTGGCTGCCGAAGTAGTTGGCGATCATGCTGTCGTAGGCGGCGGTATGCTCAAAGGCCTTGATGGCCAGATCAAAACGGGTCGCCAGCGTCAGCGAGCCGTTATGCGCATCCAGCTCGGCAATGATCCCGGCGTAATCGCCGCTGTTAACCACGATCGCCACGTCTTTATGATTCTTGGCGGCGGAGCGCACCATGGTAGGCCCGCCGATATCGATATTCTCCACCGCTTCCTCGCGGGTACAGCCTTCACGCGCCACTGTGCTGGCAAACGGATAAAGATTAACCACCACCATATCGATGGGGTCGATATGGTGCTGTTGCATAATTGCATCGTCCTGGCCGCGTCGCCCCAGAATGCCGCCATGGACCTTGGGATGCAGGGTTTTCACCCGTCCATCCATCATTTCTGGAAAACCGGTGTAATCGGAAACCTCGGTCACCGGCAGCCCTGCCTCCGCCAGCAGCCGCGCGGTGCCGCCGGTGGAGAGCAGCGTGATGCCGCGTTGCGATAATGACTGAGCGAATTCTACGATACCGGCTTTGTCAGACACACTGAGCAAGGCGCGGCGAACAGGACGTGGTTGTTGCATGGTCAATTTATCCCTTGATTGGATAGCTTTAATAAAAAACTGGTATCAAGCGGCGGTTTTTTACTGAAAAAAGCCGCCGCTTGATAAAATACGCGAGCCGATAAAATTTGCGTGAATTGTAGCGAAAACGATTGCGCGATGCTCGGCAATTTTTGCCTGCGGCAATCATCTGTGGATAAGTTTGTGCAAAAGAGGGTATAAACCCCGGTATTGCTGTGGAATGCAGCAAACAGTTCGGATTGGGCAAATTAGCTGTTGCGGCTTCGGTTGAAATCCCTATAATGCGCCTCCATCGACCGGCACCGTGCAGCACATCGCAGGGTAGCGGAAACGAGTCAGAAGACAGGCCGAACGGGCTTGACACTGAAAGAGGAAAGCGTAACATACGCCACCTCGCGCCAGACTGATTACAGCGGCGCACTGCTCTTTAACAATTTATCAGACAATCTGTGTGGGCACTCACAAGACCGTATCGAAACACAAAATACCAAGTCTTGAAGAGTGAACAAACAGTTAATTCATAAGATTAACAGTATGACAATCTTTGAGCATCAAGCTTTTAATTGAAGAGTTTGATCATGGCTCAGATTGAACGCTGGCGGCAGGCCTAACACATGCAAGTCGAGCGGCAACGGGAAGTAGCTTGCTACTTTGCCGGCGAGCGGCGGACGGGTGAGTAATGTCTGGGGATCTGCCTGATGGTGGGGGATAACTACTGGAAACGGTAGCTAATACCGCATAACGTCGCAAGACCAAAGTGGGGGACCTTCGGGCCTCACGCCATCGGATGAACCCAGATGGGATTAGCTAGTAGGTGAGGTAATGGCTCACCTAGGCGACGATCCCTAGCTGGTCTGAGAGGATGACCAGCCACACTGGAACTGAGACACGGTCCAGACTCCTACGGGAGGCAGCAGTGGGGAATATTGCACAATGGGCGCAAGCCTGATGCAGCCATGCCGCGTGTGTGAAGAAGGCCTTCGGGTTGTAAAGCACTTTCAGCGGGGAGGAAGGCGACAAGGTTAATAACCTTGTTGATTGACGTTACCCGCAGAAGAAGCACCGGCTAACTCCGTGCCAGCAGCCGCGGTAATACGGAGGGTGCGAGCGTTAATCGGAATTACTGGGCGTAAAGCGTACGCAGGCGGTCTGTTAAGTCAGATGTGAAATCCCCGGGCTTAACCCGGGAACTGCATTTGAAACTGGCAGGCTAGAGTCTCGTAGAGGGGGGTAGAATTCCAGGTGTAGCGGTGAAATGCGTAGAGATCTGGAGGAATACCGGTGGCGAAGGCGGCCCCCTGGACGAAGACTGACGCTCAGGTACGAAAGCGTGGGGAGCAAACAGGATTAGATACCCTGGTAGTCCACGCTGTAAACGATGTCGATTTGAAGGTTGTGGCCTTGAGCCGTGGCTTTCGGAGCTAACGCGTTAAATCGACCGCCTGGGGAGTACGGCCGCAAGGTTAAAACTCAAATGAATTGACGGGGGCCCGCACAAGCGGTGGAGCATGTGGTTTAATTCGATGCAACGCGAAGAACCTTACCTACTCTTGACATCCAGAGAAGTTTGCAGAGATGCGAACGTGCCTTCGGGAGCTTTGAGACAGGTGCTGCATGGCTGTCGTCAGCTCGTGTTGTGAAATGTTGGGTTAAGTCCCGCAACGAGCGCAACCCTTATCCTTTGTTGCCAGCACGTAATGGTGGGAACTCAAAGGAGACTGCCGGTGACAAACCGGAGGAAGGTGGGGATGACGTCAAGTCATCATGGCCCTTACGAGTAGGGCTACACACGTGCTACAATGGCGCATACAAAGAGAAGCGAACTCGCGAGAGTAAGCGGACCTCACAAAGTGCGTCGTAGTCCGGATTGGAGTCTGCAACTCGACTCCATGAAGTCGGAATCGCTAGTAATCGTGGATCAGAATGCCACGGTGAATACGTTCCCGGGCCTTGTACACACCGCCCGTCACACCATGGGAGTGGGTTGCAAAAGAAGTAGGTAGCTTAACCTTCGGGAGGGCGCTTACCACTTTGTGATTCATGACTGGGGTGAAGTCGTAACAAGGTAACCGTAGGGGAACCTGCGGTTGGATCACCTCCTTACCGAAATAGATACTAGATTGTGTAGTGTCCACACAGATTGTCTGATAACTGTAATGAGCAAACAGCTCGTATGGTTTTTTGTCATGCCCTCTTCCTGAATGTTAAGGCAGGGTTGATAAAAAACGGTGGCATAAGAATTCGTTGCCTATTGACGACAACTTATCTCACAAACGCACTCCTGTCCCCTTCGTCTAGTGGCCTAGGACACTGCCCTTTCACGGCGGTAACAGGGGTTCGAACCCCCTAGGGGACGCCAAACTCTTTTTCATACGACCTGTTAACCAAACCAGACCCGCCTTTATTGTCTGATGATTTCAGAGCACATTGTTACGCAACCGCGTATCAGTATGCTGCGAAATACATGCTCTTTAACAATCCGGAACAAGCTGAAAATTTGAAAAAAACATGCTGAGCAAAATCAGTATGCGATTCTCTCAAAGCAAGCAAACCTAATGATTGCCGTGTCGATGGCAATCTCTGTAGCTCAGGCGAGGGTTTACTCTCACCAGGGTGAGACTGTGCGAACAGTGTCAGGGCAAGGCGCACGGCGCGCAGCCAGCGGAGTGGACTCAATGTCCATGAGCATGGCGAGCACCGCGCAACGATGCCATGGCAGTGTGCAGCCAGTCGCAACACAGACACTTTAGGGTTGTGAGGTTAAGTGAATAAGCGTACACGGTGGATGCCTAGGCAGTCAGAGGCGATGAAGGACGTGCTAATCCGCGAAATGCGCCGGTGAGCTGATATGAAGCGCTATCAGCCGGCGATGTCCGAATGGGGAAACCCAGTGCAATTCGTTGCACTATCATTACGTGAATCCATAGCGTATTGAGGCGAACCGGGGGAACTGAAACATCTCAGTACCCCGAGGAAAAGAAATCAACCGAGATTCCCCTAGTAGCGGCGAGCGAACGGGGAACAGCCCAGAGTCACCATCAGCGTTTGCATCAGGAGAACGGTCTGGAAAGTCCGGCAACACAGGGTGATAGCCCCGTATCCGAAGGTGCAAGTGCTGTGAGCTCGATGAGTAGGGCGGGACACGTGATATCCTGTCTGAAGATGGGGGGACCATCCTCCAAGGCTAAATACTCCTGACTGACCGATAGTGAACCAGTACCGTGAGGGAAAGGCGAAAAGAACCCCGGCGAGGGGAGTGAAATAGAACCTGAAACCGTGTACGTACAAGCAGTGGGAGCCTTGATTTATCAGGGTGACTGCGTACCTTTTGTATAATGGGTCAGCGACTTATATTCTGTAGCAAGGTTAACCGAATAGGGGAGCCGTAGGGAAACCGAGTCTTAACTGGGCGTTAAGTTGCAGGGTATAGACCCGAAACCCGGTGATCTAGCCATGGGCAGGTTGAAGGTTGGGTAACACTAACTGGAGGACCGAACCGACTAATGTTGAAAAATTAGCGGATGACTTGTGGCTGGGGGTGAAAGGCCAATCAAACCGGGAGATAGCTGGTTCTCCCCGAAAGCTATTTAGGTAGCGCCTCGTGAATTCATCTTCGGGGGTAGAGCACTGTTTCGGCTAGGGGTCCACCCCGGATTACCAACCCGATGCAAACTGCGAATACCGAAGAATGTTACCACGGGAGACACACGGCGGGTGCTAACGTCCGTCGTGAAGAGGGAAACAACCCAGACCGCCAGCTAAGGTCCCAAAGTCATGGTTAAGTGGGAAACGATGTGGGAAGGCATAGACAGCCAGGATGTTGGCTTAGAAGCAGCCATCATTTAAAGAAAGCGTAATAGCTCACTGGTCGAGTCGGCCTGCGCGGAAGATGTAACGGGGCTAAACCATGCACCGAAGCTGCGGCAGCGGACATATCACTTAAGACAATTGTACGGAAAACGATTGACGGAGCGCAGCGACGTCAATGCGTTCATCACGTCGAGTTGACTTAAGGATATGTCCGTTGGGTAGGGGAGCGTTCTGTAAGCCTGCGAAGGTGGCCTGTGAGGGTTGCTGGAGGTATCAGAAGTGCGAATGCTGACATAAGTAACGATAAAGCGGGTGAAAAGCCCGCTCGCCGGAAGACCAAGGGTTCCTGTCCAACGTTAATCGGGGCAGGGTGAGTCGACCCCTAAGGCGAGGCCGAAAGGCGTAGTCGATGGGAAACAGGTTAATATTCCTGTACTGGGTGTGACTGCGAAGGGGGGACGGAGAAAGCTAGGTTCGCCGGGCGACGGTTGTCCCGGTTTAAGCGTGAAGGTGGAAAGAGCAGGTAAATCCGCTTTTTCATTCAACACTGAGGCGTGATAACGAGCCACTACGGTGGTGAAGGAATTGATGCTACGCTTCCAGGAAAAGCCTCTAAGCTCCAGGTCACATCGAATCGTACCCCAAACCGACACAGGTGGTCAGGTAGAGAATACCAAGGCGCTTGAGAGAACTCGGGTGAAGGAACTAGGCAAAATGGTGCCGTAACTTCGGGAGAAGGCACGCTGGCATTAGGTGGAGGGACTTGCTCCCCGAGCTGAAGCCAGTCGCAGATACCAGCTGGCTGCAACTGTTTATTAAAAACACAGCACTGTGCAAACACGAAAGTGGACGTATACGGTGTGACGCCTGCCCGGTGCCGGAAGGTTAATTGATGGGGTTATCCGTAAGGAGAAGCTCTTGATCGAAGCCCCGGTAAACGGCGGCCGTAACTATAACGGTCCTAAGGTAGCGAAATTCCTTGTCGGGTAAGTTCCGACCTGCACGAATGGCGTAATGATGGCCAGGCTGTCTCCACCCGAGACTCAGTGAAATTGAACTCGCTGTGAAGATGCAGTGTACCCGCGGCAAGACGGAAAGACCCCGTGAACCTTTACTATAGCTTGACACTGAACATTGAGCCTTGATGTGTAGGATAGGTGGGAGGCTTTGAAGTGTGGACGCCAGTCTGCATGGAGCCAACCTTGAAATACCACCCTTTAATGTTTGATGTTCTAACTCCGGCCCATAATCTGGGTCGAGGACAGTGTCTGGTGGGTAGTTTGACTGGGGCGGTCTCCTCCTAAAGAGTAACGGAGGAGCACGAAGGTTAGCTAATCACGGTCGGACATCGTGAGGTTAGTGCAAAGGCATAAGCTAGCTTGACTGCGAGAGTGACGGCTCGAGCAGGTGCGAAAGCAGGTCTTAGTGATCCGGTGGTTCTGAATGGAAGGGCCATCGCTCAACGGATAAAAGGTACTCCGGGGATAACAGGCTGATACCGCCCAAGAGTTCATATCGACGGCGGTGTTTGGCACCTCGATGTCGGCTCATCACATCCTGGGGCTGAAGTAGGTCCCAAGGGTATGGCTGTTCGCCATTTAAAGTGGTACGCGAGCTGGGTTTAGAACGTCGTGAGACAGTTCGGTCCCTATCTGCCGTGGGCGTTGGAAGATTGAGAGGGGCTGCTCCTAGTACGAGAGGACCGGAGTGGACGCACCACTGGTGTTCGGGTTGTCATGCCAATGGCATTGCCCGGTAGCTACGTGCGGAAGAGATAACCGCTGAAAGCATCTAAGCGGGAAACTTGCCTCGAGATGAGTCTTCCCTGTGGCTTTAAGTCACCTGAAGGGACGTTAAAGACGATGACGTTGATAGGTCGGGTGTGTAAGCGCAGCGATGCGTTGAGCTAACCGATACTAATGACCCGTGAGGCTTAACCTTACAACACCTAAAGTGTTTGACGCGAAGAGAGCGTTGCCCCAAGGGGCGGCGAGAGGATTTTCAGCTTGTAACGGAAAGTATTAAACACAACCGGTCGAGATATTGACGGGTTGTCAACAACGCGGAGCGTTGGCCTTGCACAGGGGAAATGACAAAATCGCCGGGAGCGATTTTGTACAGCGCACAGCGCTGGCCCGCAGGGCGAGTCTCAGGATGAGACGAGAAATTTGCCTGGCGGCACTAGCGCGGTGGTCCCACCTGACCCCATGCCGAACTCAGCAGTGAAACGCCGTAGCGCCGATGGTAGTGTGGGGTCTCCCCATGCGAGAGTAGGGAACTGCCAGGCATCCAATTGACGAAGCCCTCTGTGAAAACAGAGGGCTTTTTCATGTGCGTGACCCTGGCGGTTCGCTACTCGAGTAAGAGAGTAGGACCACCGGCAACGCCGGTGGAACGGAGCCGCAGGCGACGGCCCGCAGGGTGCCTGACGCAGTCAGGCATCCACTGCCAGGCATCCCATTGACGAAGCCCTCAAAGAAAACAGAGGGCTTTTTCATGTGCGTGACCCTGGCGGTTCGCTACTCGAGTAAGAGAGTAGGACCACCGGCAACGCCGGTGGAACGGAGCCGCAGGCGACGGCCCGCAGGGTGCCTGACGCAGTCAGGCATCCACTGCCAGGCATCCAATTGGCGAAGCCCTCAAAGAAAACAGAGGGCTTTTTCATGTCCGTGACCCTGGCGGTTCGCTACCCGGGCGCTATGGCCGATCCCGCGATAATGCCGTACGCAGGACTTGCGCGCTGCGCTCCAGCAGATCCAGCGCCCGATCCCGCTGGCGGTGGAACTGGGTGGTCATCATCAAAAAGGTTTCAGGCGTGGCCTGGGCGGCCTGATCTTTAAGGATCCGCAGCCCGGGAAATGCGCCGCCGTGATAACTCAGGTCGTAATGAAAATCATCGACCGAGCTATAGCGCAGGCGGTGCCATAAGGCCAGCACCTTGATTATTGCCGGCTGCCATGCCTGAGTATCGTATTGCCAACATGCTACCACCCGCTGCAAATCGTCCCGCAGACCCACCATGGCGTCAAGCGCCGGACTCAGGTCAAACGCCGGATCCAGCTGATCTTGCAACGCCGCCATTTCTTTATACAGCCGATCCCGATAGCCCAGCGGATCCAGCGGTAACGCCGTAGCGGTTAGAAGCTCCGCCAGCCAGTAACCATGGATCCGGCTGTCACGCCATAAAATAGCCAGATCGACCTTATCATAGGTATCCGCTTCGGTATGCCACCACCAGCCGCCGCCGCTGCCCGGCGACAGCGTATTCTTATTTACCGGCTCTTCGCGCAGGGCGAAATGCAGCGGCAAACCGCTGCCCCAAAAAGACTGGTCGCCTCCTTTGCCCAACGGCGTAATGCGTTGTGCCGCACTACCGGTTACCCGACGCACCGCGCGGTTAAGGAAATCAGGCTGTTCGGCCCCACTGGCGTTGATCACTACCTGCAATGCTTCCCTACAGCCGGGGGAATCAACGTTAATATGCGCCACGCAATGTTGAGCCAATTGATGACGAAACCGGTCGGCATACCAGGTCGACCCCCCATAGCGGGCATTCGAATGGCCCGGCCACCAGGCAATCCGCAGACCCCGTGTTAACTCATGGCGATGCTGATGAAAATGAACGGCCATCGCCAGACATAACGCATTGCCGGTGGCATTGTCGGTAACGCCTTCATGCCAGGAATCATAATGGGAAGATAACAGGACAAACTCGGGAGATTCTCCCGCTATCTCCACCACCGGCAGGCTGCATGTGGAAACCGCCACCTGCAGCTCGGTGCGCAGACGCGCGGTAAGCGGGGCGGGGTGCCGTTGATAAAGCGCCAGCAGCTCGCGCCCCTGCTGCTGGTTGATCGAGATGACCGGCAGGCGCGGATAACGATGGCGATCGTCGGGCACCGGGGTGCCCCAGATCGGCCCGACGGTTTCCTCATGCAACGCCGTTTCGCCCGACCACCAGATATGGATGAGACCCAACGCGCCGGCGGCATCAAGCCGCTGTACATAATCTTCAAAACCCTGATCGGCAATGACAATCTTACCTTTCACCTGGGCGGACCATTGCGCCATCTGATTATCCGGTATCGGGTCCGTGGCGCGCGCGTCGTAAAACAGCGCAGCGTCCACGCCCAGCGGGCAACTGGCCGAGAAAGAGCGAGTCTTGGCCGCGCAGCGCCATGCCGGGTAGTCCGGCAGTTGCAGACTGCCGGAAAGGGGATTGCTTAACAACAATGAACATTGCTCAATGCGCGGCGACAGGCCATGACGGCTCAGCACCTCTGCCAGATAGCCGGCCGAGCGTTCGGCGTCGTCGCTGCCGGATAACCGGTGCAACTGCGAGAACTGCCGCAACAGGCTGTCCATCAGCGGCAATAGCGTCCCTGCGTGCGGCTCAGTGACTGGCATCGGCCTGCTCCGGTTGATGAACCGACAAATCGATATCACCAAAGTACTGCTGTTTGATCTTTTCCCACGTGCCGTCGGCCTTGATTTTAGCCAAACCTTCGTTTAGCAATGCCCTGATCTTTTCGTCATCTTTGCGAAAACCATAGGCCGAACCGATGCTGAAGAGTTTATCATCGCGTACTTCGGGTCCGGTCAGGGCGAAATCCTTGCCTTCGGGTTTATTCAGGAAACCATAGGTGACCGCTACCGCCGGGCTTAATGCGCCGTCCAGCCGTCCCGCCGCCAAATCCTGATAAATCATATCCTGATCGGCGTAAGGGACGATATCGATGCCCTTGGCGGCCCAGAACTGGTTGGCATACATCTCCTGGATGGTGCCCTGCTGGACGGCGATATGCTTGCCCTGCAGCGATGCCACGTCCGGCTGCAGGTTGCTGCCCTTGCGCGCCACCAGCCGGGTGGGGATATGGTAAACGAAATCACTGAAGTCGATGGCTTTCCTGCGTTTTTCGGTCGCTCCCAGCGGCGAAATAACATCGACTTTTTTAGCCAGCAGCGAGGGAATCTCCGCGTCAAAGCTACTGACCACGAATTGACATTGCACCGCCATTGCCCGGCAGACGGCATGGGTAATATCGATTTCAAAGCCCCGCGGCGTACCGTCCGCTTCCCGGTACTGAAACGGGGGATAGGTCAGATCGGCGCCGATACGCACCGTTTCACCGGCCGCCTGTGCCGCCGTTGCGCCCATAACCATGCCGAGTAACGCGAGTACCCCTCTGTTTTTCATTTTATTCCTCCTGCCCGGCCTGGTTGGCGAGCTTCCAGCGCGAAAATTCATCTCTTACCGCCTGCAATAGCGAGCGATCCTGATTCAGGTCAAAGGCGGTCATCGCCAGCGCCTTGGCGGCCTGCAGCATGCCGTCCAGGCCGGCGGGCGAAGCCGCCGCCTGGGCAAACTCAGGGGTATGCGGGAAAACGTCGCCAATGCGGATATAAGGATGGATGGCCGCGGTGACCTGGCTGACATTACCGATATCGGACGAGCCGATACCACCGGTTACCGGCGGATCGAACACGTCGATGCCCAACAGCTCAAGGTTGCGTTGAAAACCCATGGCCAGGGCCAGGTTGTTGTTGCGTTCGGCATAGGTCAGGCCCGGCTCGATTTCCAGCCTGGCGCCGCTTATCGCGGCGGCGCCTTGCGCTGCGGCGAACACTTTATCCCGCACCAGCCGCAACCCGTTAACCGTCGCCGCGCGCATCAGGAATTTTGCCTCGGCATAGGCCGGCACGATATTAGTGGCGCTGCCGCCATCGGTAATAATCCCATGTACCCGCACATCGTCGGTGAAGAACTGGCGCAGGGCATTAATGCCGACAAACGTATGGATGACCGCGTCCAGGGCGCTAATGCCTTTCTGCGGTGCCGACGAGGCATGCGCCGCCTTGCCGTAAAATTTAAATACCGCATCCACGCACGCCAGTCCGCCGCGCACCACCATGGTTTTCTCGCGCGGGTGGACCATCATCACCGCATCCACTGCATCGAATATGCCCAGATCGGCGAGAATGATTTTACCGCCGCCTTCTTCTTCCGCCGGGGTACCGATCACCAGCAGGCGCCCGCCTAATTCAGGGCAGGCGGCCTTTAACGCCAGCGCGGCGCCCACCGAGGCGGTGCCGATAAGATTATGGCCGCAGGCATGCCCCAGTTCTGGCAGCGCGTCGTATTCCGCAAGCAGCGCCACCACCGGTCCGGGTTTGCCGCTGTCAAAAGTGGCGCGAAAGGCGGTAGGAAGGCCGCCCAGCGGTTGTTCAATGACAAAACCCGCGCTCCTCAGTGGCGCGATCAGCGCGGCGGCGGACTGCGTTTCGTTAAAGCTCAGCTCCGGATTGCCATGGATCTGCAACGCCAGCTGTTCTAACTGCGCAGCCATGTCATCAACAGCATAAATAATTTTATTCTTTTGCTCGCTTATGGTGCCAATCGCCATGGTGTCTCCCTGTTTTGGTGCGTTTTCAGCGCAGCATCAATATCTTATACCGCAGATATAGGCGATTTTCCCTGCTAAGCCCAATCGAGCGTTTTTATGACTTGCATCCTTAAGCCAAAAAATATTTTATAGTGGAAGATAATTTCCCATGGACACCGGCCGTGAATGAAAAAGACTGGCTCATTATCCGGGCCGTTTACCAGCATAAAAATATCACCCGCGCCGCGGAACAGTTATATACCTCCCAGCCCGCGCTGAGTTATCGCTTAAAACAAATCGAGCGCAAACTGGCGATCCAGTTATTTGACGAGAACAGCAAAGGCCTGGCGTTCAGCGCGCAGGGGGAATTTCTGGCCAGCCATGCCGATAAGGTGCTTAGGGACATGCAGCAGCTGAAAATCAACCTGCATAGCCTGGATGAGCAACAGCAAGGGGAGATCCGCATCGGGGTGTCGAGTAATTATGCCGCCTACCGCCTGCCCGCCTTGCTGGAACGTTTTCGCCGGCAATATCCCGGCGTCAGCATTAGCCTTACCAGTGGTTACAGCGAAGAAATTTTCCAGCGCCTGCAACGGGATGAGATTCATCTGGCGCTGGTGAAAGATGATTTTAACTGGAAAGAGGGCAAACGGCTGATCGATGAGGATTGTTATTACCTGATAAGCCAGCATGAGCTTAATTTCAGCCTGCTGCCTCATTTGCCACAGATTAAAATTAATCATGGGCCGCATATTACCCAACTGATTGAGCGCTGGTGGAATGCCAATTTTTCCCTGGCGCCGCGTATCGCCATGACGGTGGACAAACTGGAGGTTTGCCTGGCCATGGTGAACCATGGCTTAGGTTACGCCATTATCTCCAGCTATTTGCCGTTGCCGGATTCACTGTTCCGTCTGCCCATCACTGTGGACGGCCAGGCGGTTAAGAACAGAACCTGGCTGCTCCACCGTCACGCCTGCGATGCCTCCGCCCTGACGCTGCCCTTTATCCAGATGCTGGCCGATGCCGCGGGCTTGCCCTGCGTCCGGTAACAATCAGCGGTTCGGCAAGCTGGAAGTAATAAAGAAAATGTTTCGCTAAAGATGAAACATTTTCAACTAATGGTTGAACACTCGACATCATTTACTAAAAACGCTATCGTGGGCATCTGGATGTCTAAACGTTTATACGTATGCTTTGAGGTTCTATAGTTATGCCGATTCGGGTTCTTGATGAGTTGCCAGCAGTGAATTTCCTGCGTAACGAAAACGTGTTTGTTATGACCACTTCCCGCGCGCGCACCCAGGAAATACGTCCGCTAAAGGTGCTGATCCTTAATCTGATGCCGAAAAAAATCGAGACGGAAAATCAGTTCCTGAGACTGCTGTCCAACTCGCCGCTGCAAATTGATATTCAGCTGTTGCGTATTGACAATCATGAGTCGAAAAACACCCCGGCGGAACACCTCAACACCTTTTACTGTGATTTTGAGGATATCCAGGATGAAAACTACGATGGTCTGGTGGTGACCGGCGCGCCGCTGGGGCTGGTGGACTTTCAGGACGTGATTTTCTGGCCGCAGATAGACCGGGTGTTGCAATGGGCTAAAGGACATGTCACCTCGACCCTGTTCGTCTGTTGGGCGGTACAGGCGGCGCTGAATATTTTATACGACATTCCCAAAATGACCCGGCGGGAGAAGCTGGCCGGCGTATATCAGCATAACACCCTTAAGCCGCATGCCTTGCTGACCCGTGGGTTTGACGAGACGTTTCTGGCGCCGCATTCCCGCTATGCCGACTTCCCCTCCGACGTTATCCGTCAATATACCGACCTGGAGATCCTGGCGGAATCGGAGCAAACCGGCGCCTATCTATTCGCCAGTCCCGATAAACGCCTGGCCTTCGTCACCGGTCATCCGGAATACGACGCCTTAACCCTGGCCGGCGAATATCATCGCGATCTGGCGGCCGGCCTGAATCCCGCCATCCCGGTTAACTATTTCCCGGATAATAATCCAGACCTGCCGCCCAGGGCCAGCTGGCGCAGCCATGGGCATTTATTGTTCGCCAACTGGCTGAACTACTACGTTTACCAGATTACGCCATACGATCTGAAAAAAATGAATCCCACCCTGGATTAAAAGGGAATGCAGCTCGCACCCTGTTCCGCGCCGGAGAGTTGCCCGCGCAGCGCGCCGAACAGTTCGCGGCCGCAGCCGATATGCTCCGCGCTTAAATCAGGCCGCGCCACGATCCGCCGCGCCAGTTCGTCGGCGTCCACCAGCAACGACAGCTCGCCGGTAACGCCGTTCACCCGCACCCGATCGCCCGTCTGGATTTTCGCCAGCAATCCGCCGTTATAGGCCTCCGGCGTGACATGGATGGCCGCCGGCACCTTGCCTGACGCGCCGGATAAACGTCCGTCGGTGACCAGGGCGACCTTGTAGCCGCGATCCAGCAGCACGCCCAGCGGTGGCATCAGTTTATGCAGCTCCGGCATGCCGTTGGCGCGCGGTCCCTGGTAGCGCACCACGATCACGCAGTCTTTGTTCAATTCGCCGGCATCAAAGGCCGGACCCACGTCATGCTGGCTTTCAAACACCATCGCCGGCCCCTCGATAACCTGGTTGGCCACGGGTACGGCTGAGGTTTTCATCACCGCGCGCCCCAGATTGCCGTCCAGAACCTTGGTGCCGCCGTGATGTTCAAACGGATTATCGATGCTGGCTATCACCTTGGGATCGAGCGAGATTTCGGTGCTTTCGCGCCAGGCCAGCACTCCTTGATCCAGCCAGGGTTCCATGGTGTAACGGCTTAAACCGAAACCGGCGACGGTATTGACCTCTTCATTCAGCAGGCCGCCTTTTAGCAATTCGCGTATCACAAGCTGGACGCCGCCGGCATCGTGGAATTGATTAATATCCGCCGGTCCGTTGGGGTAAATGCGCGACAGCAACGGCACGACGTCCGACAATTCGGAGAAGTCGTCCCAGTTAATGATAATGCCGGCGGCGCGGGCCATGGCGACCAAATGCATGGTGTGGTTGGTGGAACCGCCGGTGGTCAGCAGGGCGATAATGCCGTTGACGATCACCTTCTCGTCCACCAGCCGGCCAATCGGCAGATAGTTGCCGCTGTTTTCCGTCAGGCGCGTAACCTGTACGGCGGCGGCATCGGTCAAGGCGTCGCGCAGCGGGGTATTGGGCTGGATAAATGATGAGCCGGGTAAATGCAGGCCCATCATTTCCATGACCATCTGGTTGGAGTTGGCGGTGCCGTAAAAGGTACAGGTGCCGGCGCTGTGATATGACGCCGCTTCCGCATCCAGCATGGCCGCGCGGTCTATCTTGCCCTCGGCGTAGAGCTGGCGTACGCGTACTTTTTCTTTATTCGGCAAACCGCTGGCCATCGGTCCGGCGGGGACGAATACCGCCGGCAGATGTCCAAAGGACAGCGCCGCCATCACCAGCCCGGGGACGATCTTGTCGCAAATCCCGAGGTATAAGGCACCGTCGAACATATTATGGGATAAACCAATGGCCGCGGACATGGCGATGATCTCCCGGCTCATCAGCGACAGCTCCATGCCGTCCTGTCCCTGGGTCACGCCGTCGCACATCGCCGGTACCCCGGCGGCTACCTGGCCTACCGCGCCGACGCTGTGCAGGGCGTCCTTCAGGCGTTGCGGGTAATGCTCGTAAGGCTGGTGGGCGGACAGCATATCGTTGTAAGAATTGATAATGGCGATATCATTGCGGGTCATGCTTTTCAGCGCCAGCTTATCATCGGGCTGGCAGGCGGCGAAGCCGTGGGCCAGGTTGCCGCAGGCCAGCTGCGACCGGTGAACCGTTTTGACGCGTGCGGCGTCGATGCGCGCCAGATAAGCGGTGCGGGTGGGTAAAGAACGGTCGATAACGCGTTGCGTCACCCGGGCTACGGTAGGATTCATATCTGCCTCACACTTAAGATTGAATGGTCAAGCCTGGCTCTTGCCGTCGGCGGAGCCTGGCTCAACAACGGAATTGGTGTCCCAGCCGCCGGACAAACCGTCGAATCGCTTTTTTTATAATGACAACCTATTGGTAGCGAAGCGGCCTGCCGGCTATTACAGCGATATTGTAAAATTGAATCGTTTCAGCTAAAAAAGCTTAAACAGCCGGATGCGCCCTCTGGAGATTACCGGCCGGGTATGACAATGATTATCCCTGGCATAACAAGCATAGTTGCTGTGCCGATCGCTGCTTAAGCGCGCGGGAGGTCAGCCGCCGTTGCCCCGATCTGTTCCTTGATGCAGCGCAGGGCATCGTTGATGACCCCGTCCACCGGCTGGTTGATATCCACCACCAGGACGTCCTTTTCATCGGCGCCCGGTTCTTCCAGGGTATCGAATTGAGTGACCAGCATCTGGGTCTTGAAGAAATGACCTTTGCGCGCTTTCATCCGGGCTTCTATCACATCGAATTCGCCCTTGAGATACAGGAAGGACAGGTTGGCGTTGCCTTCCCGCAGCCGATCGCGATAATGTTTTTTCAGCGCCGAACAGACGATAATGGAAATGGCGTTGGTACGTTGCATCGCAAACGCGGCATCATTGATTGCCGCCAGCCAGGGCGCGCGATCGTCGTCGTTAAGCGCCTGTCCCGCCGCCATTTTGTTGATGTTGGCGCGCGGATGCAAAAAGTCGCCGTCAAGGAACGCGGCCGATAGCTCACGGGCCAGGGCGTTGGCCACCACGGACTTGCCGCTGCCTGAAACGCCCATTAAAACGAAGATATGGTTAGCTGTTGTTGTCATCGTAAGGCTCCGTGGCCAGAAAAGAGTGTAGTGATGTTACCGGTAACATTATCCCGATTTTTGCTGCGGTTTCCAGATGCTTTGTCGTTTTTTCGCGCTAATTGTGATCTGCTTCAAATTAAAAATGTAATCTGAAACATTCTTTTTACATCGCACAGCATCGTTTCGGGCCGGACCGGTGGGATTTGAAAAAGTCTCATGCGCCTTCGGCGTCGATTGCCTGTAATTTATGCTAGGATGTTCTGCCTGTTTTGGCTTCATAAAAGATGATTTTTTCAGCGGTGGATGGGGTAATGGTGAACAATCGAGTGGACGGACTGCGCAGGCAATTAGCACAGCGCATCATGGTGCTGGACGGTGGCATGGGCACCATGATCCAGAGTTACCGGCTTGAGGAAGAGGACTACCGGGGGGCGCGTTTCGCCGACTGGCCGAGCGATCTGAAAGGCAATAACGATCTGCTGGTGCTGAGCAAGCCCGAGGTGATCGCCGCTATCCATCACGACTATCTGGCCGCGGGCGCCGATATCCTTGAGACCAACACCTTTAACTCTACCGCCATCGCCATGGCCGACTACCATATGGAGTCGCTGGTCGGCGAGCTGAATACCGAGGCCGCCCGGCTGGCCCGGCGCAGCGCGGACGAATGGACGGCGCGCACGCCGGAGAAACCCCGCTATGTGGCCGGCGTCCTCGGCCCCACCAACCGCACCGCCTCCATTTCGCCGGACGTTAACGATCCGGCGTTCCGCAACGTCAGTTTTGATCAGTTAGTGAGCGCTTACCGTGAGGCGGTTCACGCTCTGGTGACGGGCGGCGTGGACTTGATTATGGTGGAAACCATTTTCGATACCCTTAACGCCAAGGCCGCGATATTCGCCATCGAAACCGAATTCGAGGCCATGGGCGTACAGTTGCCGGTGATGATTTCCGGCACTATTACCGATGCCTCGGGCCGCACCCTTTCCGGCCAGACCACCGAGGCCTTCTATAATTCCCTGCGCCACGTCAAGCCCCTGTCCTTTGGCCTGAACTGCGCCTTAGGCCCCGATGAGCTGCGCCAGTATGTGGCCGAGCTGTCGCGCATTGCCGATTGTTATGTCAGCGCCCATCCCAACGCCGGATTGCCGAACGCCTTTGGCGAATACGATCTCGGCCCGGATGAAATGGCCGGGCAGATCAAGGAATGGGCCGTTTCCGGTTTCCTGAATATCGTCGGCGGCTGCTGCGGCACCACGCCTGCGCACATCGCCGCCATGGCGCGCGCCGTCGAGGGCATAGCGCCGCGCGTCCTGCCGGAACGGCCCGTAGCCTGCCGTCTGGCGGGCCTGGAACCGCTGAATATCGCCAAGGATACGCTGTTCGTCAACGTGGGCGAGCGCACCAACGTTACCGGTTCGGCGCGCTTCAAGCGCCTGATCAAAGAAGAAAAATATAATGAGGCGCTGGCGGTGGCGTTGCAGCAGGTGGAAAGCGGCGCGCAGATCATTGATATCAACATGGATGAAGGCATGCTGGATTCCGCCGCCGCCATGGTGCGTTTTCTGCATTTGATCGCCGGCGAACCGGATATATCCCGGGTGCCGATTATGATCGATTCGTCGAAATGGGACGTCATCGAGCAAGGGCTGAAGTGCATCCAGGGTAAGGGCATCGTTAATTCCATCTCGATGAAGGAAGGCGAGGCCGCCTTTATCCACCATGCCCGTTTGGTGCGCCGTTACGGCGCCGCGGTCGTAGTGATGGCGTTTGATGAAGAGGGCCAGGCGGATACCCGGCAGCGCAAGATAGACATTTGCCGCCGCGCTTACCGCATCCTGACCGAAACCGTGGGTTTCCCGCCGGAAGATATTATCTTCGACCCCAATATTTTTGCCATCGCCACAGGGATTGAAGAACACAATAACTATGCCCAGGACTTTATCGGCGCCTGTGCCGATATCAAGGCCGAGCTGCCCCATGCGCTGATTTCCGGCGGGGTATCCAACGTGTCGTTTTCGTTTCGCGGCAACGAGCCGGTACGCGAGGCCATACACGCGGTGTTCCTTTATTACGCCATCAAGAACGGCCTGGATATGGGGATCGTCAACGCCGGCCAGCTGGCCATCTATGACGACCTGTCCGATGAGCTGCGCGAGGCGGTAGAGGACGTGGTGCTCAACCGGCGCGCCGACGGCACCGAAAGACTCCTGGATCTGGCGGAGAAATACCGCGTTGGCAAAAACGACGACGATACGAAACAACAGCAGGCGGAATGGCGCGGCTGGCCGGTCAATAAACGGCTGGAGTACGCGCTGGTAAAAGGCATTACCGAATACATCGAAGCGGATACCGAAGAATCGCGGCAACAGGCGGCGCGGCCCATTGAGGTGATTGAAGGGCCGCTGATGGCCGGCATGAACGTGGTGGGCGACCTGTTCGGCGCCGGGAAGATGTTCCTGCCGCAGGTGGTCAAGTCGGCGCGGGTCATGAAGCAGGCGGTTGCCTATCTGGAACCCTTTATCAAGGCGGGAAAAGAAAAGCAAAAGGCGGCCGGCAAGATTCTGCTGGCGACGGTGAAAGGCGATGTGCATGATATCGGCAAAAATATCGTCGGCGTGGTGCTGCAATGCAATAACTACGAAATCATCGACCTGGGCGTGATGGTCTCGATGGATAAGATCCTGAAAGCGGCGCGGGAATTCAACGTGGATATTATCGGCCTGTCGGGCTTGATCACGCCCTCGCTCGATGAGATGGTCAACGTCGCCAAAGAGATGGAACGCCAGGGATTTACCCTGCCGTTGCTGATTGGCGGCGCCACCACCTCGAAGGCGCACACCGCGGTTAAAATCGAGAAAAACTACAGCGGGCCGACGGTGTATGTGCAGAATGCCTCGCGCAGCGTGGGGGTGGTGTCGGCCCTGCTGTCGGACGAGCAGCGGGATGAATTTATACTGCGTACCCGTAAGGAGTATGACACGGTGCGCATCCAGCATGGCCGCAAAAAGCCCCGTACGCCGCCGGTCTCGCTGCAGGCCGCGCGCGATAACGACTTGGCCATCGATTGGGATAGCTATATTCCCCCGGTGGCCCATCGCCTGGGCATTCAGTCCGTCAGCGCCTCTATCGAGACATTGCGCAACTATATTGACTGGACGCCGTTTTTTATGACCTGGTCGCTGGCGGGTAAATACCCCCGCATCCTGGAGGATGAAGTGGTCGGCGCCGAGGCGAAACGCGTGTTTGACGACGCCAATGCCCTGCTGGACCAGCTTTCCGCGCAAAAATCCCTTAACCCGCGCGGGGTGGTGGGTATTTTTCCCGCCAACCGGGTGGGCGACGACATCGAAATCTATCGCGATGAAAGCCGGCGCGAAATTTTGGTGGTCAGCCATCATCTGCGTCAGCAGACGGAGAAAAGCGAATTCGCCAATTATTGCCTGGCGGATTTTGTGGCGCCGAAAGACAGTGGCAAGGCGGACTACCTGGGCGCGTTCGCCGTCACCGGCGGTCTGGAGGAAGATGCGCTGGCGGCGGCCTTTGACGCCCAACAGGACGATTATAATAAAATCATGGTCAAAGCCCTTTGCGACCGTCTGGCCGAAGCCTTTGCCGAATATCTCCATGAGCGGGTGCGTAAAGTCTACTGGGGCTACGCGCCCAACGAGAACCTGAGCAATGACGAATTGATTCGGGAAAACTACCAGGGCATCCGCCCGGCGCCCGGCTATCCGGCCTGTCCCGACCACACCGAGAAAGCGGCTATCTGGCAATTGCTGAATGTGGACGACACCGCCGGGATGCGCCTGACGGAGTCCTATGCCATGTGGCCCGGCGCGTCGGTCTCCGGCTGGTATTTCAGCCATCCCGACAGTAAATATTATGCCGTGGCGCAGATCCAGCGGGATCAGGTGGAAGATTATGCCCGGCGTAAAAATATGCCTATCGCTGAAGTTGAACGCTGGCTGGCGCCGAACCTGGGCTACGATGCGGACTGATCGGCCACGGATGTCACAGCGGTAAAATAGCGGGGCGGCCCGGCGTTGACGCGCCGCGCTGCTTCATTGTGCTTTCCCCATTCCCCCCGCGCGTTTTCATAAGAAAAAAATATCGATATGCTTAATATTGAATCTATTAGCAATATTCAATTTTTGTTTTAAATGATTTAACGCTAATTAATTATAGCTAATAATATAATTATTTTACCTATTGGGATGGACGGGTTAAATTTAATCGTACTCAAGGACAAGCTGAGAAAGAAAAGTTTTATATTATTTTAATTATATTAATTTTTTTTAAAATACTTAGCGCCACTTTCCGCTGGCAACGCAAGGATGAGTGTAATCAATCCCTATTATTGAGGCAACTCTGTGGACACCCTTCATGAAAAGGCACCCTGGCGTACGGGACCGCGCGCACAGACGGGATGGCGGACTTAGCATGACAAAATAATAAGCGGTAAGAGGGCAACTGATGAATCAACATGAACAAAAAATATTTCTGACGACGCTGGTGGCGGCCTTCAGATCGACACATCGTTATATGAAGCGCAATTATCCTTATGGCAAGTCCGGGGCGAAAAGCCCTCCTTCCCCCTGAACGGCGGCGTGGTTCAAGGGATGAAAAATCGGAGAGAACGATGATTGAACATAATGTCCTGTTCCGGTTCAGGCCGGCATTGGCGCCGGCGGAGATCCAGCAGGTCGCCGCGACGCTGCTGGCGATGGATCGGTATATTCCCGGCATCCTGAAGGCATCGTGGCATGACAATGCCAGCCGGGAACAACGGGATAAGGGCTTCAGGCATCTGCTCCGGCTTTTTTTTGCCGACAGCGCAGCCCTGGACCAGTACCTGGCCCATCGCCATCATCTTTACGTGTGTGAAAATATCCTGTTCCCGGTACTGGCGGACGGCGCGGGGTCCGTGCTGGTGTTTGATCTGTGGGGACATGAAAACGCATTGTGAATGACCCCCGGCGCTACTGCGCCTCTACGTCGATATGCAGGGTATCGTAGCGCCAGTACTCCAGGTCGCAGTCAATAATGCGGCCATACTGATCGCGATTGATACGGGTAATAAACAGTGCCGGGCTGTTATCCGCCAATTTCAGCGCCTGCGACGCCGCCTGCGGAAAGGTGGTGGGCAGCATGGCGAAACGTACTTTGCCGTAACGGATGCCATACTGGTTGGCATACAGTTCCGTAAGCGAGGATGTCAGATCCTCATGCAAAATCGCCGGGAAATACGCCGGATTCAGATAATGTTCCACGTAAAGCACCGCACGCCCGTCAATGCGCCTGACCCGGCGTATGCAATATACCCGTGAACCGGACGGCAAGGCCAAATGCGCGCATATCGCCGCCGGCGTCGTCATTTCGCTGGCATCCAATACCTCGGTGGCGGGTTTACGCCCCTGCTCGCGCACCATGGCATGGAAATGGCTGCGCGTCAGCGGGTTATAGATAATACGCGGCGGGCTGACAAACCAGCCGCGGCGTTCCTCGCGGTAAATCAGCCCCTGGGCTTCCAACTGCCCCAACGCTTCCCGCAGGGTAATGCGGGTCGTGGCAAATTGTTCGCTTAGCATCCTCTCGGCGGGCAAGCGATCGTTGTGCGTCAAGTCCCCTTGTGCAATCCAGCCGGCGATCGCCTGGCAAATCGCGGTAACGGTTTTTTGCCGGGACAGGCTGGCGCTGAAAGAAGCGCCATTATGCAGCATTTTTTTTACCGGCCTGCCTGTTCATAGTGCACATTTTTCTGCCTTTGCGGATGGGGTGGTAAAACCATAACAAAAAATCGGCTAAAAGAATTACTGACATCAAATATTCATCTTACTTCGGTAGATTGGCTTGGTTCTTGCTGGACTAGACCAGTAGAGTTCGTCACCTTCATTCCTTCACCCGGAGCATCATTTATGAAACTTCTGTTCGCTTCTGTGTTAACCACCGCCATCCTGATGGCAAGCCCGGCCGGTTTCGCCGCGCCCGCGGATGTCGCGGCCCTGGAGAAAGCGGCGCGCCAGGAAGGCGAGGTCAATAGTGTCGGCATGCCTGACAGCTGGGCAAACTGGAAGGATACCTGGGCGGATCTGGCCGGCAAATACGGCCTGAAGCATAGCGATACCGATATGAGTTCAGCGCAGGAGATCGCCAAATTCCTGGCTGAGAAAGGCAACGCCAGCGCGGATATCGGCGATGTGGGATCGTCCTTTGGGCCGGTGGCGGTACAAAAAGGCGTAACGCTGCCTTACAAACCCAGTACCTGGGATCAGGTTCCCGACTGGGCGAAGGACAAAGACGGCCATTGGGCGCTGGCGTATACCGGCACCATCGCTTTTATCGTGAACAAGCAAACGGTAAAAGAAACGCCGCATAGCTGGGCCGATTTGCTGAAAGGCGATTATAAGGTGACCGTCGGCGATGTCAGTACCGCGGCGCAAGCGACCAACGGCGTGCTGGCGGCGAGCTATGCCATGGGCGGCGATGAAAAGAATCTGAAGCCGGGCCTGGAATTTTTTGCCAAGCTGGCCAAGGCGGGACGCCTGGGACTGAACAACCCGACTATAGCGTCGCTGGAAAAAGGCGAAGTGGATGTGGGCATCGTCTGGGATTTCAACGGCCTTAATTACCGCGACACCATCGACAAGACCCGTTTTGATGTATTGATCCCCTCCGATGGCTCCATTACCTCCGGCTATACCACGATTATAAATAAATATGCCAAACATCCCAATGCGGCCAAGTTTGCGCGCGAATATATTTTCTCCGATGCCGGACAGATCAACCTGGCCCGGGGCTATGCCCGCCCGATCCGCGTGGAAAAGCTGACGCTGCCGGATGACGTGAAAGCCAAGCTGCTGCCTATCGAACAGTATAAAAACGCCCATCCCATCGCCGATCCGGTTGCCTGGGAAAAGAGCGCCAAGGAACTGCCGCGCCTGTGGCAGGAGAATGTCATGATGGTCATGCCGCAGTAAAGGAGGCGTGATGAAAACCCTGCTGGTGATACTGGACGGACTAAGCTATCCGGTGGCCTACGACGCCATGGGATATCTGCACGCTGAGTGCGCGGCGGGGCATGGATGCCTCTATCAACTGGACTGCGAGCTGCCGTCATTATCGCGACCGCTCTATGAGTGTATCCTTACCGGCGTGCCGCCGGTGGCGAGCGGCGTCGTGCATAATAACGTGGTGAGGCTTTCGCATCATCGCAGCATTTTTCATTTTGCCCGCGCCGCCGGCCTTACCACCGCGGCGGCGGCCTATTATTGGGTGAGCGAACTGTATAACCGCGCCCCCTTCGATGCCGTGCGCGATCGCCATACCGTCGCGCCGGAGGCGGCTATCCAGTACGGGCATTTTTATCATGCGGACCATTATCCCGACTCCCATCTGTTTGAAGATGCGGAAAGCCTGCGCCAGCGCCACCAACCGGATTTCCTGCTGCTTCATCCCATGAATATCGACGACGCGGGCCATCGCTTCGGCCTGTCGTCGCCGCAATACCGTAATATGGCCCGCACCGCGGACGGCCTGTTGTCGCAATATATGCCCGCGTGGCTGGCAGCCGGTTATCAGGTGATCGTCACGGCGGATCACGGCATGAACGACGATCGCAGCCATGGCGGCATCCTGCCCGAAGAGCGCCAGGTGCCGTTATTTGTGTTCGGCGCGGCTTTTAGCCAGGCGCCCGCCGCGCCGCGCCAGACGGAACTGTGCGGCACCCTTTGCAGCCTGCTGGGGGTTGAACACGATCGGCCGGCCTGCGCGGAGCTGTTGAAATGAAGGCCAAATGGCTGGCGGTATTGGTCATGCTGCCTTTTGCGCTGGTGTTCTGTGCTTTCCAAATCGCGCCGCTGGCGTGGATGGCGGTGCATAGCTTCAACAGCGACATCGAAGGCTGGGGGATGGATAACTATCGGCAAATCCTCGGCTCGCCGTTTTACCGGCAGGCGATCTACTTCTCCCTGCAAATCACCTTCTGGTCCAGCGTATTCGGGTTGCTGATCGCCCTGGTGGGCAGTTACTCGCTGCGCCAGCTCGGGGTGACGCGCCTGCGCACCGCCGTGATGTCCTTTACCAATATGACCAGCAATTTTACCGGCGTCCCGCTGGCGTTCGCTTTTGTCATCCTGCTCGGCACCAACGGCTGCGTTACGCTTATTCTGCGCCGTTATGGCTGGCTCGGGGACTTCAGCATCTATTCCAAAACCGGCCTGATGGTGCTGTACACCTACTTCCAGATCCCGCTCGGGGTGCTGTTGCTGTATCCGGCCTTTGACGGCCTGCGCGAGGACTGGCGCGAATCCGCCGCGTTGCTGGGCGCGGGCAAGGTGCGTTACTGGCGGCATATCGGCCTGCCGGTGCTGGCGCCGGCCCTGCTGGGCACCTTTGTTATCCTGTTGGCTAACGCCCTGGGCGCCTACGCCACGATTTTTGCCCTGACCAGCGGCAATTTCAACGTTATCCCAATCCGTATCGCCGCCCTGGTGGCGGGCGATCTGGAACTTGACCCGAATATGGCCAGCGCGCTGGGCATGTTCCTGGTACTGCTGATGGTGTTTATCACCCTGGTTCATCGCTGGGTGATGCGCAGGAGCTATACCCATGTACGATCCTGATAAGTTAGTTGGCGGCAAAACGGGAGGGGGTTGATGACGCGTGCTGAAAACATTTATCACCGCGCCGTGGTCGCGGTGCTGCTGTTTATCCTGCTGCTGCCTTTGGTGGCGACGCTGGTTTACGCTTTTTCCAGCCAGTGGGGGTCGACGGTGTTGCCGGAAGGGTTCACCTTAAAATGGATGGCCCAGCTCTGGCAGGATCCGCGTTTCCTGACGGCGCTGTGGCATTCGCTGCTGATTTGTTTTGGCGCGCTGGCCCTTGCCGTTGTACTGGTATTGCCATTAATGTTTGTGATTGCTTACTATTTCCCGCAGCTTGATGCCCTGATGAATATTCTGATCCTGCTGCCGTTCGCCGTGCCGCCGGTAGTGTCGTCGGTGGGCCTGCTGCAGCTGTATTCCGACGGTCCGCTGGCCATGACCGGCACGCCGTGGATTTTAATCGGCTGTTATTTCACCATCGCGCTGCCGTTTATCTATCGGGCGATCACCAACAATATGCAGGCCATCCACCTGCGTGATTTGATGGATGCCGCCCAATTGCTCGGCGCCAGTACCTGGCGGGCGGCGCTACTGGTGGTGCTGCCCAACCTGCGCAAGGGCTGCATGATTGCCGTATTGCTGTCGTTCTCGTTCCTTATCGGCGAGTTTGTCTTTGCCAACCTGCTGGTGGGCAACCGTTTCGAGACGCTGCAGGTCTATCTTTATAATAGCCGCAACGGCAGCGGCCATTTCACCAGCGCCCTGGTGATCTCCTATTTCCTGGTGGTCTTGCTGCTGACGCTGGTGGCGAATTCCGTGAATAAGGGCAAGGAATAATCATGTCTTATCTGGCGGTAAAACAGCTTAATAAACATTATGGTCCGACCCAGGTGTTCGAAAATATCGATTTCGATGCTGCGGAAGGCGAATTTGTTACCCTGCTCGGGCCGAGCGGCTGCGGCAAGTCTACCCTGTTGCGTTGCCTGGCGGGCCTGACGCCGGTGGACAGTGGGCAAATCTTGTTGCAAGGCGCGGATTTAGTGCCGTTGTCGCCCCAGGACCGCGGTATCGGCATGGTATTCCAGAGCTATGCGTTGTTCCCGAATATGACGGTCACCGGCAACGTGGCCTTTGGCCTGAAAATGCAAAAGCTGGCGGCGACCGAGATCACGCGCCGCGTCAACGAGGTGCTGGAACTGGTGGAACTGCATGAGTTCGCCCACCGGTATCCGCATCAGCTCTCCGGCGGCCAATGCCAGCGGGTGGCTCTGGCGCGTTCGCTCGTCACCCGTCCCCGGCTGCTGCTGCTGGATGAGCCGCTATCGGCCCTGGATGCCCGCATCCGCAAGCATTTGCGCGACCAAATCCGGCGTATTCAGCAAGAATTGCGGCTGACCGCCATTTTTGTTACGCACGATCAGGAAGAAGCGCTGACCTTATCCGACCGCGTGGTGCTGATGAATAAAGGTAAAATCGTGCAAAACGGCAGCGCCGAAACGCTTTATACCCAGCCGGTGGACGCCTTTGCCGCCGGGTTTATCGGCAGTTATAACCTGTTAAGCCCGGATCAGGCCGCGCTGTTGACCGGGCGCGGCTGGCGGGGCCGGGTCGCCGTGCGGCCTGAGTCTATTATGCTGTTGCCGGCCGGGCAGGGCATTAGCGCGCGCGTCGACGGCCACAGCCTGTTGGGTAATGTGATCCGTTATCGCGTGTCGGCGCAGGGGGTCGAACTGCTGGTGGATGTGTTGAACCGATCGGTGGCCGATCTGCACCCAAATGGCACGCCGGTTGGTCTACAGTTAGATATAACGACATTATGTGAGGTGGCATGAGCCTGGCGTTATTTGATTTGGATGACACACTGATTGATGGAGACTGCGCCAGCCTGTGGAGCCAGTACATGCTGACGCTGGGCTGGGCGCAACGCGACGGATTTGTGCAACGGGAACAGGCATTAATGCTACAGTACCGGCAGGGGACATTATCCATGGAAGAATATATGTCGTTTACCCTGGAGCCGCTGATCGGCCGTTCTACGGATGAAGTGGCGCAGTGCGTGGAGGCCTTTATCGACGAGGCGATCGTTCCCTGCATACGTGAGCCCGCCCGGCGCTGTATCGCCGAACATCAACGCCGCGGGGATCGGAACGTTATTATTTCGGCGTCCGGCGAACATTTGGTGACGCCGATTGCGCGCCGCTTCGGCGTCGCTGAAACCTTGTCGATACAACTTGAAGTTTATGACGATTCTTATACCGGTAAAACCTGTGGCGTATTAACTTATCGGGAGGGGAAAGTGTCCAGGCTGCTGGACCTGATCGAGGGCAAGGAGTCAATGTTGGCGCAGGCCAGCTTTTATTCCGACTCGTGTAATGACCTGCCGTTATTAAGTCAGGTGGGTTATCCTTATGCCGTTAATCCCGACGGTATCCTGCTTCGGCATGCACAACAGGCTGGATGGCCGGTTTTGCAATGGTAAATAGTGGGTCATCAAGGAGTTGTAAGAAGCGTGTTAACATTGTTGCATCTGCTTTCCGCGGTAGCGCTGCTGGTTTGGGGGACGCATATTGTCCGTACCGGGATCATGCGTGTCTACGGTGCCCGCCTGCGGCAGGTGCTGAGCAGAAGCGTAGAAAAAAAACCGATGGCGTTCATGGCGGGCATCGGCGTTACGGCGCTGGTCCAAAGCAGTAACGCCACGGCAATGCTGGTCACCTCGTTTGTCGCCCAGGGCCTGGTGGCGCTGACGCCGGCCCTGGTGATTATCCTGGGCGCCGATGTCGGTACCGCGCTGATGGCCCGGGTGCTGACGTTTGACTTATCCTGGCTCTCCCCCCTGCTGATCTTTATCGGCGTCTGCCTGTTCCTGAGCCGTAAGCAATCGCGCGTCGGCCAGATAGGCCGGGTGTGTATCGGCCTGGGCCTGATCCTGCTGGCGCTGGAGCTGATTGTCGCCGCCTCGACCCCCATTACCCAGGCCAACGGCGTCAAGGTGCTGTTCTCATCACTGACCGGCGATGTGGTGCTCGACGCCCTGCTCGGCGCGCTGTTCGCCATTATCAGCTACTCAAGCCTGGCGGCGGTGCTGCTGACCGCGACGCTGACCGCCACCGATGTGATTTCCTTTAAGGTGGCCCTGTGCCTGGTTATCGGCGCCAACCTGGGCAGCGGCATCCTGGCGATGATCAACGCCAGCGGGCAAAACGCGGAAGGCAAACGCGTGGCGCTGGGCAGCCTGCTGTTCAAGCTGGTGGGCGGCTTGGTGGTATTGCCGGCCATCTCATTCCTGGCCGGCCTGCTTGGGCGCCTGCCGGTCAGCGCCTCGGAGCTGGTGATCTATTTCCATGTTTTTTATAACCTGATTCGCTGCCTGCTCCTGGTGCCGTTCGCCGGGCCGATGGCGCGCTTATGTACACAATGGATCGGCGATACGGCGGTCGGCGACGTGGGCGTGCGCCCGCGTCATCTGGATACCAGCGCCCTGGATACGCCCGCGCTGGCGCTGGCCAATGCCTCGCGGGAAACACTGCGCATGGGCGATGTGGTGGAAAGCATGCTGCTGCTGCTTCGTGAAGTGCTGCACGGCCAGCCGAATAAAGACCGGGAAATACGCCGGCTGGATGATGATGTCGACGTGCTGTACACCGCCATCAAACTCTATCTGGCCCAGATGCCGAAAGAGGATCTGGAGGAAGCGGATTCCCGCCGCTGGGCCGAGATTATCGAAATGGCGCTCAACCTGGAACAGGCCGGGGATATTATCGAGCGCATGGCCGGGGATGTGGCCGCCAAGTCTCTGGCCACGCGCCGGGCCTTTTCCACCGAGGGGCTGCAGGAGCTTGATACGCTGCACGAACAGCTGATGTCCAACCTGCGCCTGAGCCTGTCGGTGTTCCTGACCGGCGATATCACCAGCGCGCGGCGCCTGCGCCGCGCCAAACATCGGTTTCGCATTACCGACCGGCGCTATGCCCATGCCCATGTGGATCGCCTCCATCAGCAAAATGTGCAGAGCCTGGAAACCAGTTCGCTGCACCTTGGGCTGCTCGGGGATATGAAGCGGATGAACTCCCTATTCTGTTCGGTGGCCTATAACGCGTTGGAACTCAATGAAGAGGACGAGGCGGAAGAGAATGAGGAGCGGCGCGACAAGGCATCCACCCCGCTCTAAAGGCCCGTCATCCCTGGTTGGTCCGGGCGCCCGCGCGCCCGTGCGGGGATAACGTCAACCAAACAGGTTGTGGTGCAGGGTCTTGACCACTTGTTCCGCGTCCTGTCCCGGCACCAGCAGGCACAGGTTATGGCTGCTGGCGCCATAGCAGATCAGCCGGATATTAAACGGGTCCAGTACGCCAAATACATCTTTACCCACCCCGCAGGCCTGGGAGAGCTTATTGCCGATCAGGGCGATCAGCGCCAGGTTCTCTTCAACCTCCACCCGGCACAGGGATGAGAGTTCCGTCAGCAGGGACGTGGTCAACAGGCTGGCGCTGGACGAAGTCGATCCCGTGGTGTCCATGGTCAGCGCCACGCTCACCTCGGACGTGGTAATCAAATCCACGGAAATATAATGGCGCGCCAGGATATTGAACACTTCGGCCAGGAATCCGCGCGCCTGCAGCATATTCAGACTGTGCAGGGTCAGCAGCGTTTGCCGGCGGCGCAGGGCAATGGCGCGGAACAGCGGTGGATTGGGCGTTTTATTGCACACCAGGGTGCCGCCGGCATGAGGGTCCTTACTGGACCCGACAAAAACCGGAATATCGCTGCGCACCGCCGGCAACAAGGTGGCCGGATGCAGGATTTTGGCGCCGAAGGTGGCCATTTCCGCCGCCTCCTCGAAACTGATTTCATCAATGCGCTTGGCCTCGGGCACGACGCGCGGGTCGGTGGTATAGATACCGGGCACATCGGTCCAGATGTCGATGCGCTGGGCCTGCAGCGCTTCGCCCAGCAGGGCGGCGGTATAATCGCTGCCGCCCCGTCCCAACGTGGTGGTGCGCCCTTTGGCCTCACTGCCGATAAAGCCCTGGGTAATGATCAGCGCCGCGTCGATGCGCGGCAGCAGCAGGCTTTGGGTTAATTCCTTCAGGACGGCGATCTCCGGCTCGGCATGGCCGAAACGGTCATTGGTACGCATCACCTTGCGAATATCGAACCATTGGGCCTGCGCCTGGCGCTGGCGCAGCACCTCAACGAACAGCAGCGTCGACATCAGTTCGCCGTGGCTGACCAGCTCATCGGTCAGGGCATGGGATGTGGCGAGGCCCGCCGCCTCGGACAGCATGGCGATATTATCGAGCATGCGGTCAATTTCCTCGCGAATCACCCGCGAATCGGCCAGCCGGTCGATAATGGCATACTGGATGCGGCGGATTTCATCCAGATGAAAGGCGCGGCGCTCGGGTTCTTTGCCTTCAGCCAGCGCCACCAGCAAATTGGTGACGCCCGCCGAGGCGGACAACACCACCAGACGGACGGCGGCATTGGACAGCACGATATCCGCGCTGCGGTTCATCGCGTCGTAATCGGCGACGCTGGTGCCGCCGAACTTCGCCACGATAGGGGACTGTATTGATTCTGCCATGCTATTAATGCCTCTAATGCCTCGTGTCAGGATGCCATCCTTGATGACAACATATTAAGCTTTTGGCACGAGTCAGGGGCGGGAAACAGGGAGCAGGCGTAGAAGACTACGGTACACCCAGAAGCGCCCCACCGTGCCTATCGCCAATGGCGAAAATGCCGGTGACAACCCATGGGATTCAGCCCATGCGGCCGGTAACGCCGGCCCGTTTGCCGTACGCTGCCTCGGCGTCGCTCCCCCTTGGGTTTCATCAGCGGAAAACGGATCCTCCGAAACCTTGCCTGGGCGACGCGCCTCTTCTGGTTCACGCAACGGGTGCGCTACTAGGACCTTACAAATAGCGGGTAATTACCCCGGTGTCAACGGGCAGCGCATGATGCAAACGCATTTATCCTGAAAAGAGGGCAATCGCAAGAAAAGGGGTCGCAACTCGTGAGCTACGCGATACAATCATTGTCATCACGTCTTTTTATTCTCAATAAGAGCGTTGCCTATGAAAAACATAAACCCTAGCCACACCGCGGCCTGGAAAGCGCTGCAGCAGCATTTTGAACACATGAAGGATGTTACCATCAGCGAACTGTTCGCCAGGGACAACTCCCGTTTCGACACCTTCTCCGCCACCTTTGACGACCAGATGCTGGTCGATTATTCCAAAAATCGCATTACCCATGAAACGCTGGAAAAATTGCAGGCCCTGGCCCGGGAGTGCGATCTCGACGGGGCTATCAAGTCGATGTTCTCCGGTGAAAAGATCAACCGCACCGAAGATCGCGCGGTGTTGCACGTGGCCCTGCGTAACCGCAGCAACACGCCGATCCTGGTGGACGGCAAAGACGTGATGCCGGATGTGAACGCGGTATTGGCCAAGATCAAGCAATTCTGCCACCGGGTCATCGGCGGTGAATGGAAAGGCTATACCGGCAAAGCGATCACTGACGTGGTGAATATCGGTATCGGCGGCTCGGATCTCGGGCCTTATATGGCGACCGAAGCGCTGCGCCCGTTTAAAAACCACCTGACCATGCACTTCGTATCCAATGTCGACGGCACCCATATCGCCGAAACGGTCAAGCACCTCGACCCGGCCACCACCCTGTTCCTGGTGGCGTCGAAAACCTTTACCACCCAGGAAACCATGACCAACGCCCACAGCGCGCGCGATTGGTTCCTGCAGACCGCCGGCGATGAAAAACACGTCGCCAGGCACTTTGCCGCCCTGTCCACCAATGCCAAGGCCGTGGGTGAATTCGGCATCGATACCGACAATATGTTTGAGTTCTGGGACTGGGTCGGCGGCCGTTATTCCCTGTGGTCGGCCATCGGCCTGTCCATTGCCCTGTCCGTGGGTTTTGACAATTTTGAACAGCTGCTCAGCGGCGCCCATGCCATGGATCGTCATTTCCGGGACACCCCGGCGGAACAAAACCTGCCGGTGCTGCTGGCCTTGATCGGCATTTGGTATAACAATTTCTACGGCATGGAAACAGAAGCCATCCTGCCCTACGATCAGTATATGCACCGTTTCCCCGCGTATTTCCAGCAGGGTAATATGGAGTCCAACGGCAAGTACGTGGATCGCAACGGCCATCCGGTGGATTACCAAACCGGCCCGATTATTTGGGGTGAACCGGGCACCAACGGCCAGCATGCCTTTTACCAGCTGATTCACCAGGGCACCAAAGTGGTTCCCTGCGATTTTATCGCCCCGGCGATAAGCCATAATCCGCTCAGCGATCATCACGCCAAGCTGCTGTCGAACTTCTTTGCGCAAACCGAGGCCCTGGCGTTTGGTAAATCTTTGCAGGTGGTCGAGGACGAATTCGCGGCGGCGGGTAAAACCCCGGATCAGGTCGGGCACGTGGCGCCTTTCAAAGTCTTCGCCGGCAATCGGCCGACCAATTCCATACTGCTCAGGGAAATCACCCCTTACAGCCTGGGCGCGCTGATTGCGCTGTATGAACATAAAATCTTCACCCAGGGCGTTATCCTGAACATCTACACCTTTGACCAATGGGGCGTGGAACTGGGTAAACAGCTGGCGAACCGGATCCTGCCGGAACTGGCGGCCGATGACCGGGTCACCAGCCATGACAGCTCCACCAATGGCCTGATTAACCGCTTTAAAAACTGGCGCGGCTGATACGCGCCGAAGGCCTTGCAGGACGGCCAGGGAACGGCCGCCGGGAGGCCGGCATACCCGGCGGTTGCGCTGCTTTCGCCGGGTGTTGCAGAAAACAGCCGTGGTGTTAACTGTTTGTTACTTGGCGGCTTTTTGGCACTCTTTAAGGATTTTCCTAAAAAACTAACCGCGCCTGTTTTCAGAATAAGGCGCATCGTTGCGGGCAGGGAATATAAAAACCGGCTCTAAGGCCTTATTTTAAAACACGCAGACGGCTTATATACTTTTGGGCGTATAAGCCTCCTCATTGAGGTACTGACAGCGGAATTATCTGATTTTGCCCCTTGGCGTGAACTTCTCATTCACCGAAAAATTGTGCCCTAAATCGCATTACTGGTGATTAATTTTGCTTTTATGCAACAAAAAAGGGCATTTCACTACTTTGCCGCGTACCAATGCGGTGTCGCGCATTTTTTCGGCTAAATCAGGGATGATGAATGCAAGATATATTTTATTGCATTATATTCCTTTATGATGCTTATATAAGGCAAATCATCATTTCATTGCTTTATAGTCATCATCCTCATGAATCAAAGGTAATAAATATGAATAAACTGTTTAGTGTAGTAATGGCTGCAATGTTGATGGCTAGTGGTTCTTATGCGTTAGCTGCCACGCCGGGTAACAGTAGCGGTAACACCGAGACTGCTTCTGGTCTGAGCGCCGGGGCTGCCACGGCAGTCGGCGTTGGTGCGGTCGCACTGTTAGCTGGAGTGGCCTTAATCGGCGCTCATAATGACGATAACGGTGACGGTAATGGCAATACCGGTACCGGCACCACCACCTCAACGGTGCAGTAATAATAACTATTCGATAACCACACGCAAGTGTGGTTATTTTTTGGTCTCCTTTCGTTTGGGATAAACGACGTGCGCTATTTATTTATGGTGGTGGTGTGCTTTCTGGTGGCCGCTTGCAGTCAGTCGCAACAAGGTATTGGTGAAACATTCAAACTGGCGCTGTTCGGCACGCCGGACGTTGAGTTAACGCCGGAGCAGGTCCATGACATTCCCTACGCCAGTATTTACGCGCGCATCAATGACGGCGCGCAGATCTTCATGGTCTTGGCTTATGCCGAAAACGGCGATTTAAAATGGGTTTCGCGCGATAAAGCCATGCTGGTGACCCGCAATGGTCGCCTGATCAAAACCCTGGGCCTGCCCGATAATCTCCTCGAAGTCACCAACCTGGCCTCCGATCCGCTGGCCCACGCTCAAAGGATTACCGACGGCACTGAATGGACCCGCATCCAGTCCTGGACGGAAGATAAACAACTACGTTCGGCAACCCTGACCTCCCGTTTCACCCTGGCGGGCACCGAGACTATTACCGTATTGAATGCGCCGCACGCCTACCGCGTCATCAATGAGGATGTTACGGTGGCCGAGCTCAACACGCATTATCAAAACCGCTTTTGGATCGAACCAGGCACCGGCGCCGTGCGCAAAGCCCAACAATATGTCGGGCCGGGTAATTTCCCGATTGAAACCATCACTTTAAATCCTTATAAGCCATGAAAAAACAACTCTTACTCGTAGTGAGTTTATGTGCTGGTTTTATTGCCTCCGCCGCAGCCGACAGTCGTGTGGCGGTTTATTCTCCAGGTCAATCGCAGCCCGTGGTCCTGACGGGGATTAATACCCTCCAGCAGCTGACCCTGGATCCGAAACTGGCCGGGCGTACCTGGTGGCCCGGCACCGTTATCGCGGAAAACCTGGCCACCGCCGTCCAGCAGGAGCAACAGCGGCAATTGCTGGCGCGCCTGAGCGCCCTGAGCGCCGATTTCCGCCAGGACAACGACTTGGATCTGGCCGATGCCGTTGATCGGGTGCGCGGCCAGATCGCCGCCCTGAAGGTGACCGGGCGTCAGTTCGTCTCGCTGGACGCGGACGTGATTCGCCTGCAGACCGGCGCCAACCGCAGGCTCGTGGGCGACTACAGCCTGTATACGCTGGCTAAGCCGACCAGCGTTTATGTGTTCGGCGCGGTGACGCCCACCGGTTCACAGCCGTTTCAGGTGGGTCGCGATGCGGATGATTATCTGCAGACCCACCAGCGCCTGAGCGGAGCCGAAAGAAGTTATGCCTGGATAATCCTGCCGGATGGGCAGGCCAAATCGGTGCCGGTGGCCTACTGGAACCGGCGCCACAATGAAGTGGCGCCGGGCAGTGCGATTTACGTGGGTTTTTCCTCGTGGTCATTGCCGCGGGCCTATCAGGACGTAAACGAAAAAATTGTTTCCTTGCTGACACACCGGATCCCTGACTGATGAAAACACAATATCTATTAAGTCTCATCGCGCTGTCAGTGGCCTCCGCTTGCCAGGCGGCCTCCTATACCGAGCCGCTGGGGCCATCGCAGATGGATATGGGCGGCGCCGGATTATTGCAAACCCCCTCCGGGCGCATGGCGAAGGACGGTGAATTCAGCCTGAACTACCGGGATAACGATCAGTACCGCTTTTATTCCATCAACGTGCAGCTGTTCCCCTGGCTTGAAAGCACTATCCGCTATACCGACGTCCGTACCCGGCAATACAGCGGCAATGAGAACTTCAGCGGCGATCAAACCTATAAAGATAAGGGCATCGATTTCAAGCTGCGGTTATGGGAGGAAGGATACTGGCTGCCCGAGACATCGGTGGGTATCCGTGATTTTGGCGGTACCGGCCTGTTTGACAGCGAGTTTATCGCCGCCAGCAAAGCCTGGGGCCCCCTGGACTTCACCCTGGGGCTTGGTTGGGGCTACCTGGGCAATAGCGGCAATGTGAAAAACCCGTTCTGCGAAGTTTCCGATGGCTACTGTACCCGCAATAATGCCCACCGCAGCGCCGGTTCATTTAACGGCGGCGACTTCTTCCATGGCCCGGCCTCGCTGTTTGGCGGCGTGGAATACCAAACGCCGTGGCAGCCGCTGCGCCTTAAGCTGGAATATGAAGGCAATGATTACGAAGGGGATTTTGCCGGCCGGCTGAAGCAGGACTCGCCGGTCAATGTCGGCGCCATATACCGGCTTGGCAAATGGACGGATCTTAACCTGAGCTATGAACGCGGCAATACCGTGATGTTCGGCGTGACGCTTCGCACCAACTTTAACGACCTGACCCAGCAGCACCGCGACAGCGAAAAACCGGCATATGCGCCGCAGCCGCAGACCGACATGCTCCAGCATCAGGTGGTGGCGCAGCAGCTGACCGATATGGACAGCAACGCCGGTTTTGCCGGCCCGCATATCCAGGTTAAAGATCGCACCTTGTATATGACCGGCGAGCAGTATAAGTACCGGGATAATGCAGAGGGTGTCGATCGCGCCAATCGGATCCTGGTCAATAACCTGCCGGAGAATATCGATAAGCTGAAGGTGACCCAGACCCGGCAGAACCTGCCGCTGGTGACCACGGAAACCGACGTGAAGAGTTTGCAAGACACGCTGGCGGGCTACCCCCTGGGGCATGAGCAGCCGCTCAAGCAGCGCCGCACCGAGCCGGATGTGCCGAAAAACGCCGAACAGGGTTACTATATCGAACGGGACCGCCTGCAGCTTGGCTGGGCGCCGGTGCTTAACCAATCGTTCGGCGGGCCGGAATCGTTTTATATGTATCAAATCGGCGTCGAAGGCTCGGCCAATTATTGGCTGACCGACCACTGGGTGACTTCCGGTACCCTGTTCGGCAATATCACCAATAACTATGACCGGTTTAAGTTCACCGCGCCGCCGAGCGACTCGCATTTGCCGCGCGTCCGTACCCGGATTCGGGAATATGTGCAGAACGATGTTTATATCAGCAACCTGCAAACCACCTATATGGATCGCCTGGGCGACGGCTGGTACGGCCAGCTCTACGGCGGCTACCTGGAAATGATGTACGGCGGCGTCGGCGGTGAAGTACTGTATCGCCCGCTGGACAAGAACTGGGCGGTGGGTCTTGACGGTAACTACGTCAAGCAGCGCGACTGGGACAATATGATGCAGTTCGCCGACTATACCGTGGCGACCGGCAACCTGACCGGCTACTGGCAGCCCGGCTTTTTGGACGGCGTACTGGTTAAAGCCAGCGTCGGACGATACCTGGCCAAGGATAAGGGCGTCACCTTCGATGTCTCGCGCCGCTTCGACAGCGGGGTCACCGCCGGCGCCTTTGCCACCTTTACCAATGTCTCCAAAGAGGACTATGGCGAAGGGTCGTTTACCAAAGGATTCTATCTCTCGATTCCGTTGGATCTGCTGACGCCGACGCCGAACCGCAGCCGGGCGCAGCTGAACTGGATCCCGCTGACGCGTGACGGCGGCCAGATGGTCGGCCGGAAATACTATCTGTACGGTCTAACCGAAGAACGTTCGCCGGCGCTGGAATAGCGGCGGGCAGATCTGATTTTAACGGCCTCCCTGCGGAGGCCTTTTTTTTGCCGCCGGCGCCTTAGCGCCCGGCGACCGGTATATTGCCGCCTGAAGAAACGCATTCTTCCCGCATCGGCAGGTTAATAAAATGGCGTTCTGAGCTACAATATCGGAGCTGACCACCTGAAACCATGGGGAACAGGATGACGGACGATCCCTCTATCGCCTTATTGGCATCCATCACCTGGCTGACTGACCAGGATCCGCCGCCATCGCCCGCCCTGGCGGACTGGTTGATGGAACAAGGGTCGATGACCCGGCGCCTCGAGCGCCATTGCCGGCGGGTTACCATCCGCCGCGGCCGCGAAGGTTATTTCCCGGCCCAGGCGCTGGGAGACGATATCGCTCTGTTGCCGCCAAGCGATCGCTACTGGCTGCGCGAAATCGTCTTATGCGGCGATGAACGGCCCTGGCTGGCCGGCCGCACCTTGGTGCCCGAAAACGCCATGAACGGAGCGGAGTGGGCGCTCACCACGCTGGGAGATATCCCCCTGGGCCGCTGGCTGTTCCGCGGCCGGGCGCCGGAGCGGGACTTTATCCAACTGGGCCGCGCTGACGGCCTGTGGGCGCGGCGCTCCTGCCTGCGGCCGGACGGTAAGCCGTTATTGCTGACCGAACTGTTTTTACCCCAAGCCCCGCTGTATTGTTAAGCGCCGTGCGAGAATGATGAAGTAAAGGAGAAATAAGTGGAACAAAGCGCCACGATGGGCAAATGGCAGGCCTGGTGCCGCCTGATGCGCATTGATAAACCCATTGGTTCTCTGTTATTGCTTTGGCCGACCCTGTGGGCTTTATGGCTGGCGGGAAGCGGCACGCCCGCTTTCGGCACGCTGGTGGTATTTGTCCTCGGGGTGTTTTTCATGCGCGCCGCGGGGTGTGTCGTCAATGATTATGCCGATCGCAAGATAGACGGCCACGTCAAGCGTACGGCATCCCGCCCTTTGCCCAGCGGTCTTATCAGCGAAAAAGAAGCCAAGATCATCTTTGTGGTCCTGGTGGGGGTGTCGTTTGGGCTGGTGCTGACGCTTAATACCATGACCATTGCGCTATCGGTGGCGGGACTGGCGCTGGCCTGGGCGTACCCCTTTATGAAGCGGGTAACCCATCTGCCGCAACTGGTGCTGGGCGCGGCGTTCGGCTGGTCGATACCGATGGGCTACGCGGCGGTCAGTGAGTCCTTACCTCTTTCCTGCTGGCTGCTGTTTGCCGCCAATATCCTCTGGACGGTGGCGTACGATACGCAGTACGCCATGGTGGATCGCGATGACGATATCCGTATCGGCGTCAAATCCACCGCCATCCTTTTTGGGCGCCATGACAAACTGATTATCGGCCTGCTGCAAGCGGCGACGCTGCTGTTGCTGGTCTGGCTGGGAATACGGTCTGCGCTGGGGGTGATGTTCTATACGTCCCTGGCGCTGGCGGGGGCGTTATTTGTCTATCAGCAAAAACTGATCGCGCGGCGGGAACGGGATGCCTGTTTTAAAGCTTTTTTAAACAATAACCTGGTGGGCATGCTGATTTTTATCGGTATTGCCCTGAGTTTTTTCGGCCAGGGCCGTTTATAGCAGCGCGGTAAAGACGGGCGATGCGTCGGCATACGCCCGTTGCTTTCTTACACCGTGGACGGGGAGGCGTCTTCCGGCGTTGCGGCCAGCAGGCTGGCGCTGTTAATGGTCAGCTGTACCTCCGGCGTCATCAGTTCGCTCAGGATTTCGCTCATCTCATTGACCTTCTCGCCGATGGCATCGCCGGTGTCGCTAATATAATGTTCATCCCGCAGCGTCGCCACCAGGGTGGAGAATACCGCTTTATCAAAAAACTCCGGCGCGTTGATGCCATGCAACACCGAAAGTCGCTGGGCCATAATCCGGCTTTCCTTCTCCAATGTGCCGCGATTGATCCGGGGATTAAAACGCAGCAATGAAAAGGTAATGGCATACCGTTGCAATGTCTCGCGCACGCCCGCCGCCAGCAGTTGCAAGGTAAATGATTGCGGAGGGTTCAAGAACAACCGCCCCTCGCGCTCGGCAATCAGCTCCTGGCGCGACAGTTCCCCGATGAGCGCGTCGATGACCGGGCCGAGCTGCGACGTCTCGTAGCGCATGAACAGCTCGGCTTTCATCAGTGGGTAAAGCAAATCGATACGGCGTGCCAGCTGCGCGCGATCGATGCCGGGATGGCCGATAATGATACTGGCGACCAACGCGGGCAGGATAAACAGATGCTGGATATTATTGCGGTAATAGGTCATCAGTACCGCCTGCTCGCGGGACAGGTAGATGATATCGCCAATGGTATCCTGCTCGACGCTGAATTTGTTCATCGCCAGGGCATGCTCCAACAGGTCCTGCGCCGTGGTGTCCGGCACCGTGACGTCATCGGCGTAGGGCACATTGCGCATCAGTTCCAGATAGCAGGCCAACTGCTGCAAAAGCTGCTCGCGGGTTAACGAACGCTGGCGGGAGGCCAGCAACACCGTGGAACACAGGTTGATGGCGTTTGCCGCCGCGGCGTTATTAATGCGCACCATGATTTTCGCGGCGATGTCATCCACCGCCGGCGCCAGCCAGCCGGGACGCTGGGCTTCGATGGGGTCGATGGAATCACGCCAGTGCGGTACCTGCTGGTTAAGATAGGCGCTTAACGACAGCGGCTCGCCAAAATTGACATAACCCTGTCCCAGGTTGCGTAACTTACGTAAACCGCGCACCATCTGCACAAAGCCTTCTTTTTCCTTGGTGGCGCCCCGTAATTCCTTGGCGTAGGTCGCCACTTCCATAACATGTTCATAGCCGACATAGATGGGCACCAGCGTAATAGGCCGGTTGCCGCCGCGCAGCATTGCCTGGATGGTCATGGTCAATGTGCCGGTCTTGGGATCGAGCAGGCGCCCGGTACGCGACCGCCCGCCTTCCATAAAATATTCCACCGAATAACCCCGGGTAAATAACTCACCCAGATATTCGCGGAATATGGTGGAGTAAAGTTTATTGCCCTTGAAGGTACGCCGGATAAAAAACGCGCCCAGCCGACGAAAAATCGGACCCGCCGGCCAGAAGTTCAGGTTAATGCCGGCGGCGATATGCGGCGGCACCAGCCCCTGATGATACAGGACATAGGACAGCAGCAGATAATCCATATGGCTGCGGTGACAGGGCACATAGACAATCTCATGGCCGTCCTCGGCCAGTTGCCGGACGCGTTCGGCATTGCGCACGTGCAGGCCCTGGTATAGCCGGTTCCAGGTCCAGCTTAATACCCGATCCGACAAGCGCACGGCTTCATAGGAAAAATCCGCCGCAATTTCTTCCATCAGCTCGATGGCGTTTTGCTGCGCTTTATCAGTCGAGATTTTTTTGGCGCGGGCTTCGTCCTCCACGGCTTTTTCAATCGCCTTGGACGCCAGCAGCTTATTGAATAAATCCTGGCGGACAGGCAGCCGCGGCCCCACAGCCACCAGGCGTTGGCGGGCAAAATGAATCATGGCGACGCGTGCCAGCTTCTGCGCGATGGTTTTATCGGTGCCATGCTCGGTCGCCATATAGCGCATGGACAGCGGACGGGAAAAACGCACAAAGCTGTCGCGCCCCAACCACAAGACGGCGATAAACTTCTGGAAACCATTGAGGAGGCGCAACTGGGGCGCCGGCTGGTTCTGCTGCGCTTCACGGCCGGGCGATCGTCCGAACATAACGGATACCGGCACCATCTGGACATCAAGCTGCGGATTATTGCGATGTAAATCCAGATAATCGTGAAACAGCTTCACGGATTCCAGTTTTTCGGAAAAATAGCGAAAAATACGGGGGCCATCGTGGATAAAGACGTAGCGCGGCAAGACGACGCCGTCGATCTCCAGTGGTATCAGCGGATCGGACAACCCAAGTTGCAGACATTGCGCGCGCAGGGTGAGCAGGTCCGTCTTGGAGTTATAGGGCAAAACATACATCATTGGCCGCAGCGGGTCCAAGCCGGCTTCTTGCCGGGGATTGGCGGGAATGGCTTTACTCCGCACCAGTAGCCTGAGCGGTAAATTCAACAACGTATAATAAATAGTACGCCAGCCTGACATATCTTCGTGAAGCCTCTTGTTAGCATTGCGCCACAAGAATACCAGAAACCGCGCGACAGATCTGTGGTGATGCGAACGAGAAGAAACGGTAATATAGGCACAATTTTTCTTTAGCGCGCAAAATTATGGCAAACCAAACCAACGGACTTCGGCGCATCTTTAACGCCATGGGCTATTCCATAAAAGGATATCGCGCCGCCTGGCGGCATGAAGCCGCTTTTCGCCAGGAAGTGGTGGTTGCCGTGGTGGCGATTGCCCTTGCCTGTTACCTGGAGCCAGAACCCGTGGCGCGGATTTTATTGATCGGTTCGGTATGGCTGGTGCTGATCGTTGAGATCGTGAATAGTGCTATTGAAGCGGTGGTGGATCGCATCGGGCCGGAGCTGCATCCACTTTCTGGCCGGGCGAAGGACCTGGGCTCGGCGGCGGTGACCCTGGCCATTGTTTTGGCGCTGTTCGTGTGGATAACGCTGTTATGGCGGTATATTCCTTAAAATGGCCGGCGCGGCCGGTCGTCGGCAGGGTTTTATCACATTTTGCAACGCTTGTGGTTTTCAATTGCTGCGGACCTGTATATACTCACAGAAAGACTGTATAAACAAACAGGGGACGGAATGAAAGCATTAACCGCCAGACAACAAGAGGTATTTGACCTCATCCGCGATCATCTTGCGCAAACCGGCATGCCGCCGACCCGGGCGGAAATCGCGCATCGTCTGGGATTTAAATCCCCTAACGCCGCCGAAGAGCACCTTAAGGCGCTGGCGCGCAAGGGCGCCATTGAAATCGTTTCCGGCGCCTCGCGCGGCATCCGGTTATTGATAGAAGAAGAAACCGGCCTGCCGCTGATCGGCCGCGTGGCCGCCGGAGAACCCCTGCTGGCCGAACAGCATATCGAAAGCCATTACCAGATCGATCCCGATCTGTTTAAGCCCCACGCGGATTTCCTGCTGCGTGTCAGCGGCATGTCCATGAAGGATATCGGCATCATGGACGGCGATCTGCTGGCGGTGCATAAAACCCAGGATGCCCATAATGGTCAGGTCGTGGTGGCGCGAATCAATGACGAGGTCACGGTAAAACGCCTGAAAAGACACGGTAACATCGTTGAGTTGCTACCGGAAAACAGCGAGTTTTCGCCCATTATTGTCGATTTGCGCGAGCAGGAAATGTCCATCGAAGGTTTAGCGGTCGGCGTTATCCGCAACGGCAACTGGATTTAACTCACGGTGCTCCATGGCATCCTGAATATCCCTTATCCCGCGTCAGCGAGAATTTTATGGCGGATAACCGGCGACGCGGAATGCGGGTTCGCCGCCATAAAAGTGCCGCGGCGCGTCCGCTGCCGCTAGCGGTATTTATATTTAGTTACAATTAGCGGTGTACGGGCTGATACCTTCTACCTACTGTTTTATTTCACCTTATAGCCCATACGGCGTTTATAACCCTGCCAATATGGTCTAATCATCTGCTGAATAAACCTTATGCCAAATCCCCTGCTATACTTTAGACATAGGGTTAACTTATGACATGCAGGTTTTGGGACGCAATACGTGTCCTCGCTATGCGCTAACAAAACCTGGAGTGGCAGATGTTGACTGAGAAACCGATAACCAAGGAGAACTCCGATGAACAAAGATGAAGCCAGCGGTAATTGGAAACAGTTCAAAGGTAAAATGAAAGAACAATGGGGTAAGCTTACTGACGATGATCTGACGGTAGTTGAAGGTAAACGCGATCAGTTAATCGGTAAGATCCAGGAACGTTACGGTTACGGCAAAGAAGCCGCGGAAACGGAAGTAAAGGACTGGGAAACACGTAACAAATATCGTTGGTAATGATTTTTGGAAATCATGACTAATGCATATTCACTGTGCGGTTATGGCTTCCTTAAGTGTTCCTACCCAAAGGTACAAGGACGTACCACCTATTTTATATGATCCTATCAGCATTCCCCTGTTTTGCCGCCTCTCCAATGTATTAACCAAACGCGTTATCTCACTTCAGCCATAATAAACGTCATTTGCTCCCGGGTTCTTGTAAAAGCCAAAATGGGACGCTAGCGTTTCTTTATCGCTACGCTATGATCGTGTCCGCAGTCCTGGGGATTGTCACAAGCTTGCACTTCGGCGCATAAGGTACAAAATCCGTGTGCCTCGACGACATTATGGCGCATGGCGAAACCCGTGGCTTGCGCCATTTTTTGCAAAATATCTTCAATGCCTTCGGTTGATTGTTCAGTCACCTGGCCGCAGCGATCGCAGATAAAGAAGGCGGAGGTGTGACTGGGCTGCTCAAAATGGTGGCAAAGAACAAAGCTGTTAGTGGATTCCACTCTATGGATAAAACCTTGTTCCAGAAGGAAATCCAGCGCGCGGTAAATTGTCGGCGGCTTTGCCTGCGGTTCCGTCGCCCGCAGCAGATCAAGCAGGTCGTAAGCACTGATCGCGCCATCCTGCTGTGTCATCAGGCGCAACACTTCAAGTCGCTGTGGCGTCAGGCGCACGTTGCGTTGCTCACATAATTGTTCAGCCTGGCTGAGCAATTGAGACTGATCGGTGGTATTCATAGCGTTTCCCCCACTGCTGATTTCCGCCCTCTATCTTATCATGAAGGCGGAAAAACGCCGAATATTGGCGTGTTTTAACCCATATTGTCACCGGCAAAAGGGTGAGGGGACGGGGATCGGGGGCAGGTTTCTTTAGCTGTGGCGTTCGAACGGAGCCGCTGGTTTTCAGCAAACGGGATAACGGATATTGATACTATCTGTGACGCTGTTGGCAATAGCAATTAAATGGTATATCACCTGTTTATTACTGGCCTTGGTTTTCCGCTTAATATTTATTTTGTGAGAAGAAAGCGTTTTTTCTTTAATGTGCAATTGGGTACAGATATACATGGTGTCATAACCTGACATCCACATGGTTAAAATTTCTACTTCGGTCTTGCTAAAACGCAGCGGAGAGAACCCGATGGCGGAATCGTCATTGCGCCAGGCTTTGGTGTCCATAAAGTAACGGATTATCATTAACAATGTGCTGATCTTTATAAATTTTGATAAAATAATCACATTGTCCCTGATTGGCACGAAATCATGGAACTTAATATTCTCATTACCAATGAAAATAAAAAAAAGCGTCAAAGGCCGTTCGTCAATAATGGATTTTAATCCTTCTCCATCACCTTGATACTGATAAGAGTTTTGATTAATAAAAACTATCGAAGGATTGGCGTTTTTGCATCTCATTCGCAACGTGCTGATATTGTCCACATCGCGAATGGCGCCTTTGATACCGCTTGCCGACAATGAGCTTTTAAGCGCGCATTTAGTATAAGTGCAAGGATCGAGTATAAATACTGTCATAATAATATCTGCAATTAGATTCATCCTGAAATAAAAAGGATTCGGATAAAAAATGACATAGGGGAATATTAAAATATAAAAATTACTGTCTATATCGATTTATCATTTTTCAACCTTTTATCAGCATGGCTGGATAAATTTGAATTAAGATCATGTGATAAATGATTATGATCGCTTTGTAAATCACTTGGGGAGGTATTGGGATGAAATGGTGCTTATTTGAGACGCCGTGGCCTTTTCACGCATTCTGGAAGCATAATTATTTAACAATCTTTAAACATTTACCTATGTTTAGTAAGAATTAAACATTAACATGGTTGATGAATCGCCGCATGGGGTGTTCGCTACCTAATAGGGTTTCTGTGATACACTACACAGATAATCTCCCTGTATTCCTTAAACCCATTTTTATGCCTGCATATGACGTTATGACATTTTCAACCGAGGCTAACAGCCGGCTGGCCGTAGCGCCATTTTCCCCGCAGCGCTTTTCCGTCGCGCCGATGCTGGACTGGACCGATCGTCACTGCCGCTATTTTCTGCGCCAGCTGACCCGTCATGCATTGCTGTATACGGAGATGGTGACCACCGGCGCATTGCTATACGGCAAGGGCGACTACCTGGCCTATAACGAGGCCGAGCATCCGGTGGCGTTGCAATTGGGCGGCAGCGAGCCGGATGCATTGGCGCAATGCGCGCGCATGGGCGCGCTGCGCGGTTATGACGAAATTAATCTTAATGTCGGCTGCCCTTCCGACCGGGTACAAAACGGCCGCTTCGGCGCCTGCCTGATGGCTGAGCGCGAGCGGGTGGCCCATTGTATCGCCGCTATGCGCTCGGCGGTGTCGATTCCGGTGACAGTGAAAACCCGTATTGGTATAGACGAACAGGATAGTTATGAATTCTTGTGCGAGTTTATCCAGACTGTGGCTGAGCAGGGCGGCTGCGAGACCTTTATTATCCATGCGCGTAAGGCGTGGCTATCGGGGCTGAGCCCGAAGGAAAATCGCGAGATACCGCCGCTGGATTATGAACGCGTCTATCAGCTAAAACGCGATTTTCCTTCCTTGACGTTTGCCATTAATGGCGGCATCACGACGCTTGACGACGCCCAGCGGCATCTGAGCTGCCTGGATGGCGTGATGATAGGACGCGAGGCCTACCAGAATCCCGGTATGCTGTGCCAGGTGGACAGCCGGTTATTTGGTGTCGTTGATCCCCATGACACCATGACAGCGGTGGTGGAAGCCATGTTTCCTTATATGGAACGCGAGCTGGCGAACGGCACTTACCTCGGCCATATCACCCGCCATATGCTTGGGATATTCCAGGGCGTGCCGGGCGCGCGGCAATGGCGACGTCATCTGAGCGAAAACGCCCACAAGCCCGGCGCCGGTATTGAGGTGGTACGTCAGGCATTGGCCAAAGTGGCAAAAGCTGAACCGATGCGGTGCGTTGCCGAATAACTATTGCCGGCTGCCCCCAGCCAATGGGTACCGCCATGCGCCGCCGGGGGTGAAAGCGCGTCATGAGGGCTATTGCGGCCATGGCGCGGGATTGAGGCTGCTGATAGCGGCGATAATAACTATTAATTAGTCAAAAATACCATTCCCGCTTTGAGCACAACACTATTTTTCATTATTTTTCAATGGCCTGGCGCGCTACTTTATTGGCACGATTTTTGTAATATGTTTATTATCATCGCAATAGGCGCAGAAGGTCCAGCCTGCTGTGTCACCCCGATTTCAGGAGCCTGTAATGGTGGAATTCGTCTTTGTCATCGCATTCTTTTTCATGCTGCTGTTGACCGGTATCTCATTCCTGGGCGTACTGGCGGCGCTGGCGGTGGGTTTCCTGGTCATGATGTTTGCCGGCGTGCTGGTCATGGCGTTGAAACTGCTCCCCTGGCTGTTACTCGCGCTGGTGGTGGCCTGGATCTGGCGTACGGTTAACCCGCCCCGTTTTCCCCGCTATTAAGCTACCCGCCCGGGATGGGCGGCATAGGTGTTATATCTAATCCGAAGTCTTCCAGCTGGCGCCTTACCTGACAAGGGCAAGGTGCCAAAACGTTATTTTTGATATAATAATATTAGTATCCCATAAGCTTTTCAAAAACCCAGCGAATATCTCGATATTGCTTATTTATAGATTGCTATAGTAGCTCTCGTTATTTAAAGCTATGCGTCCACTCACATCGCTATATAAATGAGAGCTGCATTTCATTGAAGCTGGTGTGCATTTTTAATATATATTATTTATAATGCGTGGTATATCATGCAGCTAACTAAAGTTAAAATACATAAATCGTTATTTTATCGATTAGCTTTTTTTAAGTATTTTATTTGGCTTTTTGTTTTTATAATCCTGATGTTGCACTCTGTTATCATTGATGTGCATGCTGCTGAGACGCCAGGTGCCGCTGTATTTATGAGTCGGACTTATATTTTAGGGGAAGGGGAAACGGTTGATTCTGTAGCAAGGAAATATCATATTACAGCGGAAAATTTAAAAAATTTGAATAAATTCCGTACTTTTTCGAAACCTTTCGCTTCATTGACGGCAGGGGATGAAATTGACGTGCCGGATGGCGATACCTTGAGTAAGCCTGGTTTGCCCATAGCCGTGGCGACCGACGATGATCAGCGGTTCATCAATAGGTTTACCACGCTTGGCACGATGATGTCCGCCGATCAATCCGATGGGGAGATGGGAGCAAGGGTTGGCTCGCTGGTGACCGGCGAGGCAGGCGCGGCCATGCAGAAATGGTTAAATCACTATGGTACCGCCAGGGTGAAGATCAATACCGATAATCGTTTCCGCTTCGTAAATAGCTCGCTGGATTTTTTATTACCTCTGTATGACGACGACTCTGCTATGTTATTTGTGCAATTGGGCGGGCGGAATAACGACGATAGGAACACCCTTAATATGGGATGGGGAATAAGAACCTATCATGATGCCTGGCTGTACGGGATGAATTTTTTCTACGATAACGACCTGACCGGCAACAATCGGCGGGCAGGCGTAGGCGCGGAGGCCTGGACCGATTACCTGAAATTATCCGCCAACAACTACTTTGCTTTGTCCGGCTGGCATCAGTCGCGGGATTATGCCGATTATAATGAACGGCCGGCGGACGGCTATGATGTGCGCGCACAAGCCTGGCTACCGGCCTGGCCGCAATTAGGCGGGAAACTCATCTATGAAAAATACCGCGGAGATGATGTGGCCTTGTTCGGCAGGGGAACCCGGGTGCAAAATCCTTATGCCGTGACGCTGGGGGTGAATTATACCCCTTTCCCGTTATTAACCCTGGGCGCAAATTACCGCATCGGAAAAGGTAATAATGAGGATACCTCTATCAACCTGCAGCTAAACTATCGCATCGGCGAGACGTGGCAAAAACAAATCGACCCTGCGGACGTTGCCGTTATGCGTACTCTGGCCGTAAGCCGTTATGATCTGGTCGAACGTAACAACGATATTGTTCTCGAATACCAGAAGCAAGAATTAATCCGCCTGATTTTACCAGAGCAGTTGACCGGAACCGCCGGTGAGACAATGCATATCAGCGCGCAGGTTATGGCAAAATATGGGCTGGCAAGGATTGATTGGGATGCCGCGGAGCTTGTGGGGGCGGGGGGCGCGGTAACCCTTCCTGCCACGGATGCCATCGACATCGTGCTGCCGCCGTTCCGGCAGGGAGGAGCTTCGGCCAACCGCTATCATCTGCGCGCGCGCGCCATCGACCAACAGGGCAATGGGTCAAACCAGGCACAGGTGGTCATCAACATCGTGGCCCCCGCCGAACAGCTAGTGATAAGTGGGCTTGCGGTGACGGTGGATAACGCCGAAGCGAACGGCGCCGCGGCTAATGAGGTTCAGGCCACCGTCACCCTGGCCGGGCGGGCGGTCGCCGGGCAGGCGGTCAACTTTAGCGCCACCAATGAGGCCACGGTGCCAAGTCCAGTGGTCACGGACCGCTTTGGTATCGCCACCGCCCGGATTACCTCGTTGAAAGGCGGTACCAGCCAGGTGAGGGCGACGGTCGCGGGCAGCAGCCGCGCGGTGGATGTGCATTTTGCTGCTGTCGCCGCGCCGGACGAAGCCAACACGACGCTTGAGATTTTAACCAGCGGCGATAAAGTGGCCGACAATATTGACGCCCACCAGATTAAACTTACGGTAAGGGATATAAACAATCAGCCCCTGGCCGATCTGCCGGTGACCTTCTCGGCGGATAATGACGCCAGGGTGAATCCTGCCAGCGGACGCACGCGTGATGACGGTACCTTGATGGCAAGCGTCACCACCGATCGGCCGGGGCCGGTCAAGGTGACGGCGGCGGTCGAAGGTATCAGCAAAACCTCCGGGGAAATGCATTTTATCGAGCAGGTGGTGATGCTGAGTATCGCCGTTACGGCAAATGATGGTTTAAGCAACGGCCTCCAGCAAAATGTCGCTGAAATTATTGCCAAAGATGTTAACGGCATTCCTTTGCCAAATGTCCAGCTTGCGTTAAGCGCCGCCTATACCCTGCCTTCAAACCCGGGGACCTTAACCATTGATTCGTCAACCAACCCGGTGACAGATGGCAATGGCAGGGCGGAGGTGCGTTATACCAGTACCAGCAATGGCAGCGTGGTTCTCACCGCCGCATTGGGAAATGGGCAAAACTACTCCAGCACCGGCGGCCGTTTCGCGTCGCCTACCGCTACCTGGCGTGTTATCACCAATAATCAGCCCGCTGACGGCTTTTCACGTAATAGAATCGAAATAGACCTTCTTTCGCCGCGAGGCGAACCGGTGCCTAACGCAAGAATAGATATCACCTTTGTCCGGGTACAGTCTGGTGTCCAGCTGCCGTCAACTGCCGCGGCCGTCGTCAACCCTGTTTTTACCGGTGCTGACGGTATCGCCACCCTTGAAGCAACCAATGGCTCGGCGGAAGCAAATGTGGTGGTCCTGGGGGCATTAGCCGCTTATAACCTGGGCATGCAAATAAACAGTACAGGTAATTATATGAATTTTCTATAAAATAAACAGTGACTATAACCGCGGATAATTGACAGGCGGATCCGTCGTTACACCGGCAGGGTATAGGAAATATTGCCGGCCAGCACGGCGGGAACATTGGCTTGTTGCGCGGCTTCGCCGCCGCCCCATACGCTGACCCGTGAGTCATCCTGTAGCGCGGCGAAAGACCTTCTACCGCCATAGATAGCGCGTATATTACGTAAGTATGTGATATTTAATGGAGGGTTTCCCCCTGCGAATGACGAGCCCCATGCCGCCACGCTACCATCGGCGCGCAGGGCGGCAAAGGCTGTTTCCGTACTGCTCAGAGAGACAATATCCCTTAAACTGCCGATGACGCCCGGCAGGGGGCCGCCAAAGTATTCATGACCCCATGCTACGACACTGCCATTTTGGCGTAGAGCGGCAAACGCGCCTCCGTTGCCGCACAGGGCGATGATATCCCGTAACGTGGCGATTGCCATAGGCACAGACCCGCCATACTGCGCGGTACCCCATGCGACGACGCCTCCGCCTCTGCGTAAGGCCGCAAATGCATAGTTTGCCGACACTACGCTGATAATATCGGTTAGCGCGCCGATTTCCGGCGGGAGTTGCTGCCCCCCTCCCCAGGACAATACGCTGCCATTGCGCCTGAGTAGGGTGAAGGTAAGGTTTGATGCGCTTACGCTTATGATATCGCGTAATACTTCGGCTTCCGGTGGCACGATGCCACCGCCTGAAACTGTGCCCCAGGCCACCACGCTACCGTCCTGGCGCAACGCGCTAAAGGCATTAGCCGTTGCCCGCAGGCTGACGATATCGCGAAGTTGGCTGATGTTGTAGGGCACAGACCCGCCTTCGGACGGCGAACCCCAGGCCACCACCCCGCCGTTTTGCCGAATGGCGGCAAAAGCAAAATCACAGGCGCACAGGCTTATAATGTCACGTAAATTACCTATGTCGGCAGGTACCTCCCCGCCCCGGCCCGCGATCCCCCAGCCGATCACGCCGCCATTTTGCCTCAGGCCGGCAAAGGCGTTAAGCGTGGCGCAAAGCGTCACGATATCGCGCAGGCCGGCTATTGCCCCCGGCACCGTTGCTTCAGCATTCCCCCATGCTACAACGCTGCCATTATTAAGGCAGGCGGCCACCGCACCGAAATGATTGTCATTGATTATTACGTTCAACGGTCGTATCCGCGCCGTCGCACCGCCGGCCGTGACCCGCAAAATTTTTTCAGGCTTGGTATCAATAAAATACGCGCCGCTGACGCTAATCGATTCACCTTCATATTGCCAATGGGCGTTAAGTAATGTGCGATCCATACGGTTAAGCGCGGTTAACAGCGTGGGATTCCCCGTGTATCTCGCCGTTTGCTGGGATCGCCGCCCCATGACCCAGGGTATCATGCCCGGCGTCCCCGGCGGGTGGAATTGCGATGTAACGGTATCGATGGCGCCGGGTCGGTTAATGAGAATGGCCTGTACGATAACAGTTTCCGCACTTTGATTAGTGAAAAAAACCTGGGCCCTGCCCGTTACGCCGGTACGAAGTTGCTGTGTTGCTAAGCCATTGGTAAATCGCGCGTTGCCGGATAAGGTAAACAGGGTATCTTCATTTGCCAGCAAAATGTCGTTATCCCGTAAGGCTGTTGCCGTCGCGCTATTGGTATCCTGCCCGTCTGCGGTTGCGGATGAGGTGGCGGATAGCGATACTGAAAATTCCTGGCGCATGTTTGCAAGATAATACATAGGCGATTCTCCTATCTATCCCTGACATAACCGGGTGCCGCAATGCCGGGGACCGGTTGCGCGACGAAATCGGTATTCAGCGTGAATGCCCCACCGGCAACCTGCGGCAGCCGCAGGATCACCGTCACCCTCTCGACATAGGTATCAGTGATATTGATAGCGACCGAATTGTCGCTGTTCAACGCGATGGTGGCGGCTTGCGCGTTGTAGCCGGCAATAACGGCATGCCCGTTTACCCTAACGTCGATTTCGGTGATATATATGCCCCCGGCCTGGGGGCGGGTTTGCAGGTAAATAGAATTCTGCGTGCGGCCATTCGCCGGAGCATGAGTGGTAAAGTTTATGGCTTCGATATTTTCATTGCCAATTTTATAAGGACCAAAAATCATGGTGTCGTGCAATACGCGATCGGGCCTGTCGGTTTCATAGGCTGTTAAATATGTCATTACTTGTCTTGGCGAATACACCTTAAAAAATCCAAGCCCATTTTGGTCTAAAAAAAAGCTATATTTCTGACTGTGCGACTCATAAATAAAAGCAGGTTCGCTAACAGTGACATTAACCTGGGCAGTTGGCCTCCCCACCAATGCCCCTTGATTAAAGGGTTCTACATTAATAGCGTCGTAATCAATACTGGCGGCATTGGTTGAAACCGCCATAGCCAACGGGGGTGAAGGCGCCTGGCTATTGCCGGTTATAAAGACCTCCGCCGCCGGCGATGTACTCGTTTGATTAAACGTATCTGTGACCGTATAGAATAGCGTGTTATTTCCGTTCGGAACATTATACGCCGGGATAATTGTAGAAAATGGCGGTTCATTGGCTAAATCCATAATAATGCGCTGGAGTACTGATGTTCCATTAAATATGAGATCAATATAATCGCCCAGCCCTGCGGTCACATAGCGGGGAACAATTACAATCAGTCCCCCCGCCACCGCCAAATCGTTTCCGGTAACGACACCCTCTTTTTTTTGAGGAACTGTAGGTTCAGGCAATGCCATAGCGTTTCCCCTTTTTGTCCATAATTCACTATTACGGACGATGAGAGCCAGGGTTATGTTCTGGCTCGGGATATTTTGGTAATACGTCTATCCGGGTAACACTGTATTGATCAATACTCTTGTAATATTGGAAACACTAACTGCATTTGTAATACGATTGATAATGCTATAAGAAATACTGCCGTTTACGCCACTGAGTTCCCGGAGATTGAAATAATTTATAGTGGCGTTTGTGCCCACCGTTGAGTTGGTCACTTCACCCTCCGCTACCACCGTACTACGGATAGGTACGCCGGCGTAGGTGCTGAGTGCTAACGTTATTCTGTAATGGTCCCCGTTGGAGACATTCGGCTGGCCACCGGGAATTTGCACTATGACGCCCTGGACCGCGGCATTATAAGTTATACGATAATCGGATATGTAGGGTAATGTTGGCGCGGCCAGAGTTGGAAGACTATAGGGGCTTCCTTCAATAGCAAGAAGCAATGGCGTGGAGGGAAAAAAGCCGTTCTGACTTTCTACTTCATAATAAACAAGGTAGGTTCCGTCAACGAGGTCGACTCCTGCATCCACTAGACCGGAAATATCTATGACCCAAGGGATATTCGTACCATCATAGAATCTTTGCGTTTTAAAAGACCCCCAGTAAAAAGTGAATACGTCGCCAATTGCCAGCACAACCGGGCGATATATGAGTGCCTGGACGCCTTGTTTGATAACGCTACCGGGCAAGACATTTTGTGTCGTCAGACCATTCACGCGTACCGGCAGCAAACTGGCATTAAAATAGATTATATTAATGGATGCGCTATTACCGCCGACAGAAGCTGTTACCGTCGCGGTGCCGAATTGAGGATTTGCCACTGAATTCATCAGCGTATTAGTGGTGATCCCATTATTGTCCGTCTCAGTGACCTGTGTAATTTCACCAAAAGAAGAACTCCAGGTTACCAACGCGTCTCTATGGGGCACCCCCGCCGAACTGGCGAAAAGGCTCAGCGTTACATCCGGGATGACTTGTGGGTTAATATAATAGGTCTCAGAGGTCAAGGATATCTCTACCGCCAGCGGATTTACCGGGCATACCGAATTGTGCTCTGGTGCATAATCAGGTTGATAAAATGTGTCAGACATAAGCACCCCTCTAAGAAATTACGCTAAAATTGCCGGCACAAATACCGGCAAAATTATCTTTTGTTTGTTCATTCCCAATCGGATTTGTTGCACACACATGGGCAATGCGGAAATAAATCAGCATAGATAAAGCATATGTTTATCAGCATCAATGAAATCGGCTAATTCAATATTAAGCGCGGCAATAATCGGAAGTCCATTGCCTTTTTCGCCTTATTACACCCAAGGCGCTTTTCCTCGCACCGCATGGCCGGATGCCACTATCAAAAAATGAGGCGCGCGGCGTATGCGTATAAGTAAGGAAGGGAAATGTGGGCGATGGATCACACTTTGATGTTTTGCCGACGTCAGTCAGCGGCAAAGTATGCATTTTACTTATCTATCCTGTTAGAATAATACCTCGGTTTTAGCATAAGCGTTTCATCGGCATCGGTGAATAATAGCTGTATAAGCAGCATACACCGTTGTTTAAGCCACTGTCCTACCTACACACGCGTTTTGCAGTTCGTTGTAATCGACGGGCCTTCGTGAGAAGGCCCGTTTTTTTGCATGGCGCAAGGCATGCTTTGGCCATGGATTATCCCCGCGGTCGGAGAAGGGAAGGGATAATGTGGCCGAACTTAATCAGGGTATTAATAATGAGGAGCCGTTGGTTTCACGGTTTTCCAGTGCCTCATGCGCCCGCCGTGCCTCGCCCAGGGGGTATTTTTGCCGCTCCGGTACCGTGATCTTGATGGCGCCGCTGGCAATCATCGAGAACAATTCGTTACTGGCAAATTTCAGCTCTTCGCGATTGGTGACATATCCGTTAAGCGAGGGACGGGTAACGTACAGCGAGCCTTTTTGGTTCAGGATGGCCAGGTTAACGCCGGTCACCGGGCCGGACGAGTTGCCGAAGCTGACCATCAGGCCGCGCCGGCGCAGGCTGTCCAGCGAAGCTTCCCAGGTGTTTTTACCCACTGAATCATACACCACGCTCACCTTGTTCCCCTGGGTCAGCGCCGCAACGCGTTCCGGCACGTTTTCTTCCCGGTAGTTGATGATTTCCCAGGCGCCGGCCTCTTTGGCCAGGGCGGCTTTTTCCTGCGAGCCGACGGTGCCAATCATCTTGGCGCCCAGCGCCTTGGCCCACTGGCAGGCAATGCGGCCGACACCTCCGGCGGCGGCGTGAAACAGGAAAATTTCATTCGGTTTGATTTCGTAGGTCTGGCGCAGCAGGTAAAAGACGGTCAGGCCTTTCAAAAATGACGCTGCGGCCTGCTCAAACGAAATGGCGTCGGGCAGGAGGGCGATATTTTTTTCCGGCACGTTATGCACGTCGCTATAGGCGCCCAGGGGCGACTGCGCATACACCACCCGATCGCCCGCCTTCAGCCCGGAGACACCGGCGCCCACCTTGATGATAATGCCGGCGGCCTCGGTCCCCAGGCCCGACGGCTTGGCGGGCGTCGGGTATAACCCGCTGCGTACATAGGTATCGATGTAATTGATGCCTATGGCTTTATTCGCAACCTGCACCTCGCCCGCCGCCGGATCCGCCGGGTTAAAATCCACGTATTGCATCACTTCCGGTCCGCCGTTGGCGGCAAACTGAATGCGCTTGGCCATGTCTGTTCCTCGCTTGGACAATGTTATTTACCCTTTATTTAACCATAAGCGCTTAATACCGGTTTGCAAAGCCGCATAGGATTTGGCGACAATCAACGCTACAATGCTGTTTTACCCAATGTCGCATCTATCAGGCAAAACCATTATTCCATGTCAGAAAAAAAACCAGCCGCCAAAACACAATTTTCCCGTGACCGCCAGGTCGAGGGTCTGAAACTTCCTCCCCATTCGCTGGAAGCGGAGCAGTCGGTATTGGGCGGATTGATGCTGGATAATGAACGTTGGGATAACGTCGCGGAACGCGTCACCGCCAAGGACTTCTTCAATCGTCCCCACCGCCTGATTTTTGGCGAGATGCAGCGTTTGCTGGAGCTGAACAAGCCGATCGATCTAATCACCCTTTCCGAGTCGCTGGAGCAGAAAGGCGATTTGGATTCGGTGGGCGGGTTCGCCTACCTGGCGGAATTATCCAAAAACACGCCCAGCGCGGCCAATATCTCGGCCTATGCCGATATCGTGCGGGAACGGGCGGTGGTGCGTGAAATGATCGCCGTCGCCCACGAAATCGCCGACGCCGGTTACGATCCCCAGGGGCGCAGCAGCGAGGATTTGCTCGATCTGGCGGAATCCAGGGTATTCCAGATTGCCGAAAACCGCGCCAGCAAGGATGAAGGTCCCAAGAGCATCGACCGCATCCTGGAAGACACCGTGGCGCGCATCGAGCAGTTGTACCAAAAACCGCATGACGGCGTTACCGGCGTCTCAAGCGGTTATTCCGATCTGGATAAAAAAACCGCCGGCCTGCAGAAATCCGATTTGATTATCATCGCGGCGCGCCCGTCGATGGGTAAAACCACGTTCGCCATGAACCTGTGTGAAAACGCCGCTATGACCGAGGATAAACCGGTGCTGATTTTCAGCCTGGAAATGCCCGGCGAGCAAATCATGATGCGTATGCTGGCGTCACTGTCCCGCGTCGATCAGACGCGTATCCGCACCGGCCAGCTGGACGATGAGGACTGGGCGCGAATTTCCAGCACCATGGGCATCCTGCTGGAAAAACGCAATATGTATATCGATGACTCGTCGGGGCTGACGCCGACCGATGTACGCTCGCGCGCCCGGCGGGTTTTTCGCGAGCACGACGGCCTGAGCCTTATCATGATCGACTACCTGCAGCTGATGCGCGTGCCGCAGTTGTCGGAAAACCGTACCCTGGAAATCGCCGAAATTTCCCGTTCGCTGAAAGCGTTGGCAAAAGAATTGCAGGTACCGGTAGTGGCGCTGTCCCAGCTCAATCGCGGCCTGGAGCAGCGCGCCGATAAACGTCCGATCAACTCCGATCTGCGTGAATCCGGCTCCATCGAGCAGGATGCCGATCTGATCATGTTTATCTATCGTGACGAGGTCTATCACGAAAACAGCGATATGAAAGGTATCGCGGAAATTATTCTCGGCAAGCAACGTAACGGCCCGATCGGGACGGTACGGCTGACCTTTAACGGACAGTGGTCGCGGTTCGATAGTTACGCCGGGCCGCAATATGATGATGATTAACAACCAGGACAAGGATAATGAAAACGGCAATCGCCGTTATTGACCGTGATGCGTTGCGCCATAACCTGCGGCAGGTTCGCCGGTTGGCGCCGCATAGCCGCGTGGTGGCGGTGGTAAAAGCGCAGGCATATGGTCATGGGCTGCTGGAAACCGCGTTCGCCGTGCAGGATGAGGCCGATTATTTTGGCGTTGCGCGCCTTGACGAGGCGCTTCAGCTGCGCAAAGCCGGCATCACCAAGCCGATTTTGCTGTTGGAGGGATTTTTCAGCGCCGATGAGCTGCCGCTCCTGGCCGAATACCGTCTCGCCACCGCGGTGCACAGCCCCGAGGAGCTGCAGGCGCTGGAACAGGCTACGCTGGCGCATCCCCTCGAGGTCTGGCTGAAGCTGGATACCGGCATGCACCGCCTGGGCGTACGTCCGTCCCAGGCCGAGGCGTTCTATACCCGGCTGGCGGCCAGTCGGAATGTCGCCGGGCCGGTAAATATCATGAGCCACTTTGCCCGCGCCGACGAGCCGGAGCTGGATACCACCCGCCGGCAACTGGCCGTTTTCGACGCCTTCGCGCAGGGCAGGCCGGGCAAACAATCCATTGCCGCTTCCGGCGGCATCCTGCTGTGGCCGCAATCCCACCGCGATATGGTGCGCCCCGGCATCCTGCTCTACGGCGTCTCGCCGCTTGATAACAACACGGCGGCGAACGACGGTTTTCGCCCGGCGATGACCCTCGCCTCCGTGCTGATTGCGGTGCGCCGCCATCGTGCCGGCGAAGCCTGCGGTTACGGCGGCACCTGGGTCAGCCCGCGCGATACCCGCCTCGGCGTGGTGGCGTTCGGCTACGGCGACGGTTATCCGCGCAGCGCGCCGAACGGCACCCCGGTGCTGGTTAATGGCCGCGAAGTGCCGCTGGCGGGGAGGGTGTCCATGGATATGCTGACCGTCGATCTCGGGCCGGACGGGCGTGAGCGCGTGGGCGACCGCGTCGAGCTGTGGGGGCCGCGGCTTCCGGTGGAACGCATTGCCGCCGCCAGCGGCATCAGCGCCTATGAGCTTATCACCAAGGTCACCTCGCGGGTCGCGCGCGAGTATGTGGATGGCGGCGACATCCGTTAAATTTTAATTAGGGTTATGACAAATAATTATATTTATTTGGTAATGTAGTGGCGAGGTTTCATATTTGAACCCGACAACCCAGGAGAGCTGCACTGTGTTCCAGAATGTTGATGCTTATGCGGGGGATCCAATCCTGTCGCTGATGGAAACCTACAAACAGGACCCGCGACCGGACAAAGTCAACCTGAGCATAGGGCTGTATTACAATGAGCAGGCGATTATTCCGCAATTGAAATCGGTGGCGCAAGCCGAATCCCTGCTAGAAGTCAGCCCGACGCAGGCATCATCCTACCTGCCGATGGCGGGACTGGCCTCGTACCGTTCCGCCAGCCAGTCGCTGCTGTTCGGTGAGCATCATCCGATGCGCGCGGCGTTGCGCATCGCCACCATCCAGACCCTGGGCGGCTCGGGAGGGTTAAGGATTGGCGCGGATTTCCTCAGGGATTATTTCCCGCAGTCCGAAGTCTGGGTCAGCGATCCGACTTGGGAAAATCATGTGGCCATTTTTTCCGGCGCAGGGTTTAAGGTCAACCGTTATCCCTATTTTGACGGCGAAACGCTGACGGTCAATGTCAGCGCCATGCTGGAATGCCTGCGCCAGTTGCCGGCCCAGAGCATCGTGCTGCTGCATCCGTGCTGCCACAACCCCACCGGTTCCGATCTCACCCGCGAACAATGGGACCGGGTTATCAGCGTGGTGGCGGAGCGGGAACTCATCCCGTTCCTGGATATTGCCTACCAGGGCTTTGGCGAAGGATTAGATGAGGATGCCTATGCGGTGCGCGAAATGGCGCGGCTGGGACTGCCCTGCCTGGTAAGCCAGTCGTTCTCGAAAATTTTCTCGCTCTATGCCGAGCGGGTGGGAACGTTGTCCGTGGTCTGCGCCAGCGCGGAAGAAGCCGGGCGCGTTCTGGGCCAGCTGACGTCCACCGTGCGCCGTAACTATTCCAGCCCGCCTAATTTTGGTGCGCAGGTGGTGGCGCGGGTGCTTAACGATCCGGCGCTGTACGCGCTGTGGCGTGAGGAAGTCGCCGCCATGCGCGCGCGTATCCTGCAGATGCGCCGGGACCTGGTGGGCGCGCTGAAAGTCGCGTTGCCCGCGCGTCGTTTTGACTATTTGCTGGAGCAGCGCGGCATGTTCAGCTATACCGGCCTTAGCCCGCGGCAGGTGGACCGGCTGCGCGACGAGTTTGGCGTTTATCTGATTGGCAGCGGCCGGATGTGCCTCGCCGGGCTGAACACCGATAACGTCCAGCGGGTAGCGCGGGCTATCGCCGCGCTGTAATGTGCCCGGCAATGCCCTGACGGCCCGTCGCGCGTTTTGCCGGCGGCGGGCCGCCGGCGCCTGCCATGAACGCCCGCTTTTCTCCGGTTCCCCCTCTATTAATCACCCCTTTCCACGCCGGTATGCCCCTATGCTCGCGCTGCTATACTTAAACTTACTGAAAGGAGCCTGAACTATGTGGCATCAACAAACCCTGATCCTGAAAGCCCGCGCGCGCGGTTTTCACCTGGTCACCGACGAGATAGCCGGCCAGCTCCCCGCGCTTGCCGATATTCGCACCGGCCTGCTGCATTTATTGCTGCAGCATACTTCCGCCTCGCTGACGCTGAATGAAAACTGCGACCCCAGCGTCAGAACCGATATGGAAAGCCATTTCCTGCGCCAGGTGCCCGAGGACGCCCCCTATGAACATGATTACGAAGGCGCGGACGATATGCCCGCGCACATTAAATCGTCTTTACTGGGTGCGTCACTGTTGATCCCCATCGGTCGGGGTAAATTGCTATTGGGGACCTGGCAGGGCATCTGGCTGGGTGAACATCGTAATCGGGGAGGGGAGCGCCGCATCGTCGCTACCCTGCAAGGGGAGTAAATATGGATCAATCCACATTTCTGGCGTATTGCATGGATAAGCCGGGCACGGAACAGAGCCTGCGGCAAGAATGGCAGGCCAGTCAGGTAAAAGTGGGGGAGGTTATGTTCGCCATGACCCACGAAATGAATGGCAAGCCCGTGATTTCACTGAAAAGCAGTCCGGAAATGGCGGCATCGCTGCGCGCGGAATATCAAGCCATCGTGCCGTGCGGCCTGTTGAATAAAACGCACTGGAATACGCTGTTCCTGGACGGGGATATCCCTGATTCGCAGTTTTATCACCTGGCCGACGCCTCCTGGCAGTTGGCGGTGGAATCGCTGCCGGACGCGCGGCGCCAGGAACTGAATATCTGACAGGGCGAAAACGCGCTCACCCTGCGGCGGCGCCTGTGCCGTTACGCCGCGCCGTATTTTCCCCAGTCGCTAATTAAAGCGCCATACAGCGCTACGGCCTGCCGTAGTTTATCCACCGCGCAGTATTCGTTGGTTTGATGCGCCATCGTCGGTTCACCGGGGCCGAGGATAATGCACGGCGGCGCGCCCAGCGCGCCCAGCAGCAGCGAGGCGTCGGTAAAATAGGGCACCACGCGCGGCTCTGGCTGCGCGTCATGCAGCGGGGCGCAGCGTTCGAATACCCGGCGGATCCAGGCGTTGCGGGGCTCGGTCAGTATCGCGGGCAGATCCACAAGCGTCGTCACCGTCACGGTATCGCCCAGCGCGGTGGTCAGCCGCTGGCGGATTTCGTCATGACGCAGATTGGGCGCGGTGCGGATATCCACGTCAAATTGGCTATGGTCCGGTACCGAATTGATATTCAGCCCGCCGCGGATGGTGCCGACGTTCAGGGTGGGCTGTTTCATCAGCGGATGCGGCGCGCCCGGCGTGAAATGACGGATCTTGCCTATTGCCTCGGCGGCCAGGTAAATGGCGTTGATACCCAACTCCGGCATGGCGCCGTGGGCGGTTTTTCCCCGGGTTTCGCAGCGCAGCCACAAGGCGCCCTTATGGCCGATGACCGGATAGTTGGCGGTGGGTTCGCCGACAATCAGCGCGCCTGCCGCCGGCAATGTGTCGCGCGCCGCGTCGATCAACGCCCGGGCGCCGTCGCAGCCGGTTTCCTCGCCGCCGGTTAAGACCAGCACCACGCCGGGGCCTGCCAGGATGGCATCGCGATACTGGCGGCAGGCGACGATAAAGGCGGCGATGGCCGCTTTCATATCGCTGGCGCCGCGCCCGTACAGCCGGCCGTCGCTGATTTCGCCCGCAAAGGGGTCAAAACGCCACTCCGCGTTGCCGAGCGGCACGGTATCCACATGGCCGGTGAACGCCAGCGGTTTCTCGTCGGCCCGCCGGCCCGCGAGGCGGGCCACCAGGTTAAACCGCCGCTCGCCGAACCGCTTGAGATCGATGCTGAATCCCTGTTCCCGCAGATAATCCGCCAGGAATGCCATGCATAAAGACTCGTCGCCGGGCGGATTGATGGTATTAAACCGCACCAGGGCGCGGGTGAGTGAAATAACGTCATCGTTCGGGTTCATGGCTTGGTCCGCAATCAGCGCCACGGGGGCGATGCCCCGCGGCATTCAGCGCGTAAAGACACGCCGGGGATTATCGATCATCAGGGTTTCCAACTGCTCGCCGCTGATGCCGTGGCGCCGCAGGCGCGGTACAAAATGCTTGAGAATATAACCATAGCCATGGCCGCCATAGCGGGTCAGCATGGTTTTCAGGAACACATCCTGGGACAGCAGCACCTGTTGAATAAACCCGTCGTCGATAAGCTCGCGAATGGCGCGGGCGTTTTCTTCGTCCGACGGCGATTGCGCGGCTTCATCGGCATAATAATAACCCATGCCGATCATATCGTATTCCAGGAACGCGCCGCGCCGCGCCAGATCGCGCTGATAGGTTTTATCCTGGAAACTGGGGTTCATATGGCACAGCACCACATGGCGCAGGTCGGCGCCCTCATGCTCCAGGATGTCCAGCACCCGGTGGCCGTGGCGTTCCCAGCCCGGCAAATGGATTTCCATCGGCACGCCGGTGGCGGCGCTGGCGCGTCCGGCGGCGCGCAGCGATTTTTCTTCATCCGGCGTAAACGCGGCGGATACGCCGATTTCGCCGATAAGCCCGGCGATAACCAGCGGTTTTTCCACGGCGCCGCCGACATCGTAGATAAGCTGCTCCGTTAACTGTTCCACCGATCGGGTCTTGACGTAGGCCGGATGCGAGGGTTCCAGGTAAAAGCCGGTGCCCATCACGATATTCAGGCCGGTAAGGCGCGAAATGCGCTGCAACGCCAGCGGATCGCGGCCGATGCCGATATTCGTGGGATCAACTACCGTTTCGCCGCCGAGCGCGCGAAATTTCATCAGCTCCGCCACCGCCAGCTCCGGGTCGAACAGCTGGCAATTATCGCGGCTGGCCAGGGGATTGAGCGCCAGTTCGCCGAGGTTTTCCATCCGCACCGGCATTTCGGCCAGGTGGCGTTCGCTGCAGCAGCAGGGCGGCACCCATTTGCCGGAAGCATCCAGCAGAATATGCTCATGCATCAGGGTCACCCCCATCCGCGCCACCGGCAGCGGGCCGAGCACCGTCATCACATAACCGCTGTCCACGCCGAGCGGCAGCGGATCGGCATGGCGGAAAATCGAGTTTTGCATCCTGTCTATCCTTTGGTCGGCACGGGATTAAAAATGCGGGTATTGAGCCAGATTGCCAGCAGGATTATGGTGCCGGTGGCAATTTGGGTATAAAACGGCGATATATGCGACAGGATCAGTCCGTTTTGGATTACGGCAATGGACAGGGCCCCCAGCAGGGTACCGATAATGGTGCCGAATCCGCCGAACAGGCTGGTGCTGCCGAGCACCACCGCGGCGATAACCTGCAGCTCGAATCCCTCGCCCTGGTTGGAGGAACCGCTGCCCAGGCGGGCGGTAATAATCATTCCCGCCAGCGCGGCGCTCATGCCGCTTAGCACATACACCCACAGGGTGGTGGCGCGGGTATTGACCCCCGCGCGCCTGACTCCTTCGGTGTTGGAGCCGATGCCGGTGACATAACGGCCGAAACGGGTGTGATTAAGCAAAACATGCCCGCAAAGCAGGGCCAGCACGCCCAGGATGGCCGGCAAGGGCAACCCTATCACCCATGCCCGTCCCAGCAGGGTAAAAGGGCTATCGGCCGGGATGGGAATGGAATAGCCCTGGGTTATCAGCAGCGCCACGCCGCGCACCACCGCAAGCGTCGCCAGGGTGACGATAAAGGCCGGGATGCCTTCGTAGGCGATAAAATACCCGTTAAGCACGCCTATCATCCCGCCGAGCGCCAGGCCGCCCAGCAGCACCACCGGCCAGGGCAATCCCCAGTTATTCAGGGCAATGGCGGACAGCGCGCCCACCAGGGCCAGGGTGGATCCTACCGACAGGTCGATGCCGCCGGTGGTGATCACAAGCGTCATGGCCGTGGCGACAATGAGCAGCGGCGCGCTCTGGCGAATAATATTCAGCCAGTTGGCGCCGCTGAGGAAGTTATCGGTAATCAGCGCAAACACCACGCAGCAGAACAGGCAAAACAGCGCGATGCTGACCACGCCGGAGTGATTGTGCAGGATGCGTCTTGGCAGGGAGTGCCGGATCATTCGGGTACTGGTCATATTTATCATACTCATGCGGAGATCCCCCGTTAATGGGCGCGGGCGGAATGCGCCTCGAACTTTTCGCCAACGATAAGGTTAACGATTTCCGCCAGGCTGGTATCGGCCACCCGGCGGTCGGCAACATTCGTGCCCTCGTACATCACCATAATGCGATCGCATACCAGGAACAGATCCTGTAAGCGGTGGGTAATCAGGATCACGCTGACCCCGCGGGCGCTGACGCGTTTGATTAACGCCAGAACCGCCTCCACCTCGGCCACCGCCAGCGCGGCGGTCGGCTCATCCATGATCAGCACCTTGGGTTCGAATGCCGCGGCGCGGGCGATGGCGATGGCCTGCCGTTGCCCGCCGGACAGGTTGCGCACCAGCAGACGGGTATCGGGAATGGAAATGCCCAGCCCCTGCAGCATGTCCCGCGCCTCGGCATGCATTCTTTTTTCATCCAGGAACGGCATGCCCAGTAGCCGCGTCTGCGGCTCCCGGCCCATAAATAAATTACCGGCCACATCCACCGTGTCGCACAACGATAAATCCTGATAGACCATTTCGATATGGCAGCGGCGGGCATCGGCGGGCGTGGCGAATCGCTGTTCGCTGCCGTCGATGCGGATGGCGCCGCTGGAGGGGACCACCGCGCCGGATAAAATCTTGGTCAGCGTGGATTTGCCCGCGCCGTTATCGCCGACCAGTCCCAGCACCTCGCCCGGCGCCAGCTTGAGATTGACGCCGCGTAGCGAACGTATGGATCCGTAGGTTTTGGTGATGGCCACCATCTCCACCCGGGGTGGCACCCTCTGTGCTACAGCCATTGATTAACCTCCACTCGTGTTAACAAATACGAAGGGGGGGCATGCCGGCCCGCAGGGCCGTCACGCCGGCGTCGGAAATTGCCGTTATTTTCGGTTTGCATTCCTTTGTAAACCGGTTTACCAAAATAACGGGAATCCACTTTCGCCGCTCCACTCGCAATAACGCGCTGCTCATGGATATTTGTATCGCCATACGCCATCAAGCAGCTTTCATGCCATTCAGGATGGGGCGGGGGCGACATATTGGTGTAATGAACAGGTATTTAACTGTTTTTTAAGATAATAAAAATTATTCGCAACATTGCGATCCCGGACTTGCCGGTCAGGGGGACCGGCGCGGATTACCGCGCCGTGACGCAGGGTTGTGCAGGCATGCGCCGTTATGGTGCAAAAGCGTTAGACCGGGGCATAAGGTTTAACCGAATCGCGGCCAATCCATTCCACCGGGATGCGGGTAACCTGGGCCACCGCCTGGCCGCCGCCAAGCAGCTTCATCATAATCTCAATGGCGGTGCGGCCCAGCAGCCGGGCGGGCTGGCGAATGGTGGACAGCCGCGGGGTGATAAGCTCGGCATAGCTGGCGTCATCGAAGCCGACCAGCGATAGTGCGTCGGGGGCGCTTTGGCCCCGTTGGCGCAGTCCGTCCAGCAGACCCAGCACCAGATAATCACTGGCGGCGAATACCGCGCTCGGCGCATCCGGCAGCGCCAGCAGCCGGTGCAGGGCGGCCTGGCCGAACTCGCGGCTGTAATCGCCATACAGTACCCATTCCGGCGGGCAGCTCAAACCGGCGCGCGCCATCGCCTGCCTGAATCCTTCATGCCGTTCCCGCACGCTCATCAGGGCGTCGGGACCGCCGACAAAGGCGATACGCCGGTGTCCGGCATCAAGCAAATGCTGGGTGGCCAGTATTCCGCCCTGGACATTATCGACAAAGACCTTAGGCACGGCGCTGCCCGGGATATCCTCGTCAATCAGCACGATGCGCTGATGGCCCAGCAACTCCTCGCGCAGCAGGCCGTTATCGGGCCGGTTGGTCGTGAACAGCAGGCCGTCCACCTGGCAGGTATCCAGCCAGCGGATAAACTGACGCTCCTTGTCGGGATTATTGCGGGTAATGCACAGCACCAGGCTGTAGTGGTGTTCAGAGGCCGCCTCTTCCGCCGCATCGGCCAGCTCGGCAAAAAACGGATTGGTAATATCCGGCAGCACCAGGCCGATAGTCTCGCTGCCGCCCTTGCTCAGGCGGCGCGCCAGGCTGTTGGCCCGATAGTCCAGACTGGCAATGGCATCCTCGATACGCGTTATAGTGGCCTGCGGCAGGACGATGCTGTTATTCAGGTAACGCGAAACGGTAGCCTTGGACAGGCCCGCCAGAGAGGCGACATCCGACAGTACGACCCTTTTTTTACCCATCCAGCCCACCGCTGTCAGTGAATCCAGCGGTATTGTTAACACATTTTGGTCAGGCGTTTACAGCCTTTTTTTAGCCGGCGCGGGCTCCCGACTGCTAGCCATAAAAAAATTAGCGCTTGACAAAAAAACGGCGCCGATTAATTGTAATTAACAGTTTACCTGCACCAAAGAGTAACCGGGAGTTATTCCCAAGCCTGTTGGTTCCTGCCGTGAAATAGCCTACATGGACAGGTTATGGTAAGGATTCAGCAGTGACGATGTATGCAAACCCGGCGAAAACAATTTAAGCCCGGGAATGTTTCTTCGCGCTATCAGATATTTGTCCCGCCAAAAAATAATCCTTGATGCGTAACGCGGCTGCCGCTTTACATTTCCCATCATGCCCTGAGCGTTTATTTCCGACGAGGACAACGTTATGTCATTCTATGCCAGTAAAAAAATTATCCGTACTGTAGCATGCTCGCTAAGCGCCGCCGCGCTCGTGGCCGGCGGGGTTTTCTCCGCCGGGGCAATGGCCAAGGACGCGCCGCCCACCTACGCGCTGGTGCAAATTAACCAGCAGGCGTTGTTCTTTAACCTGATGAATAAAGGCGCGCAGGAAGCCGCGAAAGAGAGCGGTAAATCATTGGTCATCTTTAATGCCAACGACAATCCGGTGGCGCAGAATGACGCCATCGAAAACTATATCCAGCAGGGAGTGAAAGGCATCCTGGTGGATGCTATTGATGTCAACGGCATTATGCCCGCCATTAAGGAAGCGGCGGACGCCCATATACCGGTTATCGCCATCGATGCAGTACTCCCGGACGGCCCGCAAAAATCCCAGGTGGGCGTGGATAATGTCAAAGGAGGCCAGATCCTGGGCGATTATTTTACCGATTATGTACAAAAAAATATGAACGGCAAAGCGAAGGTCGGTATTGTCGGCGCCCTGAACTCAGCCATTCAGAATGCCCGGCAGAAAGGTTTTGAAGACGCGATAAAAAAGAATCCGGCGATTACCGTCGCCGATGTGGTGGACGGACGCAATATCCAGGATGATGCCCTGACCGCGGCGGAAAACCTGATCACCGGCAACCCGGATATGACCGCGATTTACGCCACCGGCGAGCCGGCGCTGCTGGGTGCCATGGCGGCGGTGGTCAACCAGGGACGCCAGGGCGATATCAAGGTCTTCGGCTGGGATTTGACCGCCCAGGCGATTGCCGGTATCGATCAGGGGTATGTGGCGGCGGTACTGCAGCAGGATCCGCAGAAAATGGGCGCCGAGGCGTTGAAGGCGCTAAACGCGGTAACCGCCGGCAACAGCGTGGAGAAAAATATCCTGGTACCGGCCGCGGTGGTGACCAAAACCAACGTCGATACCTATCGGCCATTGTTTAAATAACGCCGATCGGATCGGTGTTGATGGTCATGGGTGATAACGCCATTACCCGTACGGCATCCCGGCCCGGGCCGGGATGGATGAACGCGTCCGGTCACGCCAGGATGGCGTCAAGCTCGGCGCGGGTGGGAAACGCGCGCAGCGTACCGCTGCGGCCGATGGTGACTGCCGCCGCCAGGCCCGCGTGCCGCAGGGCGATAGCATCAACCGGCAGGTCGCGCCGCAGCGCGGAGGCCAGCATGGCCGCCAAAAAGGTATCGCCCGCGCCGGTGGTGTCGACGACCCGGCAGGGCGCGGCTTCGGCCCGCAGTTGCCGGCCGTCCCTGAACAATACCGCGCCGTCGGCGCCCAGGGTCATGACCAGGGCGCCGTTGCCGCCGGCCAGCAGGCGCCGTGCGGCGTCGGTCCTGTTTTCCAGGGCGGCGTTGAGCAAACGGGCCTCGACGCTGTTCACCACGGCCAAATCGACCAGCGGCCAGAGCCGGGCGAATTCCGTTTTGACCGGCGAGGGATTAAACACGGTGTATAACCGGCGGCTGCGGCAATATTCAAAAATGGCGCGCGTTTTATCAAAGGAGAAATTACCCTGCTGCAAGACGATATCGCCCGGCCGGGCATCGGCCAGGACGGCAGTTATCTGCGCCAGCGATAACATCCCGGCGGCGGTGGTGGTGGTAATATTGGCGTTATCACCGTCGGCGCTGTTTAAGATAATCGAGGTATCGGTCGCACAATCCAAGGGTTCTTCTGGAAATAATGTTAATGATTCCTGAGCTAATTTATCGCGACACCAGTCACCCTGATGATCGTTGCCGCGGGCGGCGATTAACGTGGTGCTTATTCCGCAGCGGGCCAATATTACGGCCTGATTGGCGCCTTTACCGCCAAGATCCTGCGATATTTTTCGGCCATGGATCGATGCGCCTTTTTCCGGCAGTTCATCGATTTGATAGGTCTGGTCAACGCCCATATTACCCACGACATAGACGTGCATAACTTATTCCTTAGAAGGTGAAACATAATGGCATCTATATCAGCAGAAAAACCAAGCGCAATACAAGATATATTTTCAAGAAACAAAGCGATTATTGGCGTGGTCCATTGCGAAGCCTTTCCCGGCTCGCCACAATATAAAGGCCAGTCTTTTGCTAAAATAATTGATCGCGCGCTCTATGACGCAAAAAGTTATATTGAAGGCGGTGTGCATGGATTAATTGTCGAGAACCACGGCGATATTCCTTTTTCTAAACCCGAGGATATCGGCCCGGAAACGGCGGCGTTAATGTCGGTGATTACCGATCGTATTAAGATGGCATTCGGCGTGCCGCTCGGCATCAATGTATTGGCCAATGCGGCGTTGCCGGCATTGGCCACGGCGTTGGCGGGCGGCGCGGATTTTATCCGGGTCAACCAATGGGCGAACGCCTACATCGCCAACGAAGGTTTTATCGAGGGGGCGGCGGCCAGGGCGCTGCGTTATCGCAGCCTGCTGCGCGCCGAGCATATCCGGGTATTTGCCGACAGCCATGTAAAACACGGCAGCCATGCCATTGTCGCCGATCGCTCCATCCAGGAACTGACCCGCGATGTGGATTTTTTCCAGGCCGACGCGGTGATCGCCACCGGCCAGCGCACCGGCGACAGCGCCACCCTGGAGGAAATTGACGAAATCCGTTCGGCCACGGCGTTGCCGTTGCTGGTCGGGTCGGGCGTCACGCCAGATAACGTAGGACAGATCCTGCAGCGCACCCAGGGGGTGATCGTGGCCAGCACCCTGAAAGTGGGCGGCGTATGGTGGAACGAAGTGGAGCCGGCGCGGGTTAAACATTTTATGGCCGCGGCGCGGGCCGCGCTGGAGGCGTGATCGTGATAAGTTTTAGCGAACAATTGCTGGCGGAACATCAATCCACCTGGCAGGCCATGCAGCAGCATCGTTTTGTCACCGATATCGGGCAGGATCGGCTGCCGGCGCGGGTGTTTAACCAGTACCTGGTGTTTGAAGGCGATTTTGTCGCCACGGCCATCGGCATTTTTGCCCTGGCGGTGAGCAAGGCGCCTGGCATCCGCCAGCAGCGCTGGCTGGTGGGCGTGCTAAACGCGCTGGTGGACGAGCAGATGGGCTATTTTGAGGACGTGCTGGCAAGGCGCGGCATCGATATTAACAACTACAGGCGCGATGTGCCGGCGGTCGCCCGTTTTCGCGACGGTATGCTGGCGGCGGCGCGGCAGGGGGGCTATGCGGATATTATTACCCTGATGTTCGGCGCCGAGTGGATGTATTACGCCTGGTGTCGGCGCGTCAGCGAGTCGGCGCAGTCGGACGCCGATTTGCGCCATTGGGTGGAGATGCATGCCGCCGAGGCGTTTTTTGCCCAGGCGCGCTGGTTAAAAGAGGAATTGGACGCCCTCGCCGCGGCCCTGCCGGAGACGGAGCGCCGGCGCCTTTCCGCCCTTTACCGCCAGGTGCTGGTGTGGGAAATTGATTTTCACGAGGCGGCGTATACCCAATAAGGCAGGGAAACAACGCCGGGTGGTTGCCCGGCGTTGGGTAGGGCGGCTTTGCGCCATCACCCGACGGAGGTTACCGGATGATGTTTGCGCGCCAGGATCGGCTTGAGAAAACGCGCGGTATGCGAGGTTTCACAGGCCGCCACCGTTTCCGGCGTGCCGGAGATCAGGATTTCGCCGCCGCCGTTGCCCCCTTCCGGACCCAAATCGACAATCCAGTCCGCGGTTTTAATCACGTCCAGGTTATGCTCGATAACCACGATGGTATTGCCCTGATCGCGCAGCTGGTGCAGTACCGCCAGCAGCTGTTCGATATCGGCAAAATGCAACCCGGTGGTGGGTTCGTCAAGGATATACAGCGTCTGCCCGGTGCCGCGTTTCGACAGTTCGCGCGCCAGCTTCACGCGCTGCGCCTCGCCGCCGGACAACGTGGTCGCCGACTGGCCCAGCCGGATATAGGACAGGCCCACGTCGATCAGGGTTTGCAGCTTGCGCGCCAGTGCGGGCACCGCGTCAAAAAACTCGCGGGCGTCCTCGATGGTCATATCCAGCACCTCGTGGATATTTTTACCCTTATACTTCACTTCCAGGGTTTCACGGTTGTAGCGCTGCCCTTTGCACTGATCGCAGGGCACGTAGATATCCGGCAGAAAGTGCATTTCCACTTTTATCACCCCGTCGCCCTGGCAGGCTTCGCAACGTCCGCCGCGCACGTTAAAACTGAAACGCCCCGGCGTATAACCGCGGGTACGGGATTCAGGCACGCCGGCAAACAGTTCACGCACCGGCGTGAATACGCCGGTATAGGTCGCCGGGTTGGAGCGCGGCGTGCGCCCGATGGGGCTTTGGTCGATATCAATGACCTTATCGAAATGTTCCAGGCCCTGGATATCGCGATAAGGGGCGACCTCGGTGGTGGTGGCGCCGTTGAGCTGGCGCTGCGCCACCGGGAACAGCGTGTCATTGATAAGCGTCGATTTACCGGAACCCGAGACGCCGGTGATGCAGGTAAACAGGCCCACCGGCAGGGTCAGCGTAACATCCTTGAGGTTATTGCCCCGAGCGCCGATAAGCTTCAGCACCTTGGTGGGGTCGGCCGGTATGCGGTGTTCGGGGATGGCGATTTCCCGCTTGCCGCTTAGGAACTGGCCGGTCAGCGAGGCCGGATTGGCCATGATCTGCTCGGCGGTGCCTTCCGCGACGATTTCGCCGCCGTGCACCCCCGCGCCCGGGCCGATATCGATAATATGATCCGCCGACCGGATGGCGTCTTCGTCATGTTCGACCACAATCACCGTATTGCCGAGGTTGCGCAAATGAATAAGCGTTTCCAGCAGGCGTTCGTTATCGCGCTGGTGCAGCCCGATGGACGGTTCGTCCAGCACATACATCACCCCCACCAGGCCGGCGCCGATCTGGCTGGCCAGGCGGATGCGCTGCGCCTCGCCGCCGGACAAGGTTTCCGCCGAGCGGGACAGCGAGAGGTAGTTCAGGCCCACGTTCACCAGGAATTTCAGTCGATCGCGGATCTCCTTGAGGATTTTGTCCGCAATCTGCGCGCGCTGGCCGCTGAGTTTCATCTCATCAAAGAACCCCAGCGCATTGCCGATGCCCATATCGGAAATGGTCGGCAGGGTGGTGTTTTCCACAAACACATGGCGCGCCTCGCGCCTGAGGCGGGTGCCGCCGCAGCTGGCGCAGGGCCGGTTGCTGATATATTTCGCCAGTTCCTCGCGCACCGCCGAGGATTCGGTTTCCTTATAGCGGCGCTCCATGTTCGGCAGCACGCCTTCGAAAGGATGGCGCCTGACCGAGCTGTCGCCGCGATCGTTGATATACCTGAACTCAATGGTTTCCTTGCCGGAGCCGAACAGGATTTTTTGCTGTACCGAGGCGTCCAGCGCGTTGAACGGCGCTTCCACATCGAACTTATAATGATCCGCCAGGGAGCGCAGCATTTGGAAATAGTAAAAGTTGCGCCGATCCCAGCCGCGAATGGCGCCGCCCGCCAGCGAGATTTCCTCGTTCTGCAATACACGTTCCGGATCGAAGTATTGCTGCACGCCCAGTCCGTCACAGGTGGGGCAGGCGCCGGCCGGGTTATTAAATGAGAACAGCCGGGGTTCCAGCTCCGGCATGCTATAACCGCAGATCGGGCAGGCAAAGTTGGCCGAAAACAGCATCTCCTCGGCATCGCCGCCGTCCATCTCGGCCACCACCGCCGTGCCGCCTGACAGGCCGAGCGCGGTTTCAAACGATTCCGCCAGGCGCTGGGCCAGATCTTCGCGCACCTTGAACCTGTCGACCACCACTTCGATGGTGTGTTTCTTTTGCAGTTCCAGTTTGGGCGGATCGGAGAGATCGCATACTTCGCCGTCGATGCGGGCGCGGATATAGCCCTGGGTGGCCAGGCCTTCCAGGGTTTTGCTGTGCTCGCCTTTGCGGTCTTTGACGATCGGCGCCAGCAGCATCAGGCGCTTGCCCTCCGGCTGTGACAGCACGTTATCCACCATCTGGCTGACGGTTTGCGCCGCCAGCGGCACGTCGTGATCGGGACAGCGCGGCTCGCCGACGCGGGCGAACAGCAGGCGCAGGTAGTCGTGGATTTCGGTAATCGTCCCGACGGTTGAGCGCGGGTTATGCGAGGTGGATTTCTGCTCGATGGAAATAGCGGGGGACAACCCCTCGATATGGTCGACATCCGGTTTTTCCATCAGCGACAGGAACTGGCGGGCATAAGCGGACAGCGATTCGACGTAGCGGCGCTGCCCTTCGGCATACAGGGTGTCGAACGCCAGCGAGGACTTGCCGGAGCCGGACAGGCCGGTAATCACTATGAGCTTGTCGCGGGGAATAATCAGACTAATGTTTTTCAGATTGTGGGTACGCGCACCCCGAACTTCGATCTTATCCATTCAACTTAATCCCGACACCGGATGAATATTTGCCGCCGGTGATGCCTGCAACGACACACCTGGCGCGAAACGGACAATTATGACACAAAAAAAGCTGAACGAATATCCAGTATTGATTGTAACGCTGAACTCTGCATTCATCGGGCTGCGATCGCAGCCGCAATGATTTTCACCCGTGTCCTTTGGGCATTTGCGTGGTAAACTTTACCGATTACACTTACGTAAACGTTTAAGTAAAACATCTTATCAGGAGAGTCGACATGGCCAGCAGAGGCGTTAATAAAGTGATTCTAGTCGGAAATCTGGGCCAGGATCCGGAAGTCCGCTACATGCCGAACGGTGGCGCCGTGGCCAACATGACTCTGGCCACTTCCGAGAGCTGGCGCGACAAGCAGACCGGCGAGACCAAGGAAAAAACGGAATGGCACCGCGTGGTGCTGTTCGGCAAGCTGGCGGAAGTGGCCGGCGAATATCTGAAAAAAGGGTCGCAGGTCTATATCGAAGGCGCGTTGCAAACGCGTAAATGGACCGATCAGGGCGGCCAGGAACGTTACACCACCGAAGTCGTGGTTAACGTCGGCGGCACCATGCAGATGCTGGGCGGCCGCCAGGGCGGCGGCGCGGCGGGTGCCGGCGCGGGCGGCGGCCAGCAGGGCTGGGGCCAGCCGCAGCAGCCGCAGGGCGGCAACGCGCAGTTCAGCGGCAATCCGGGCGGCGCGGCGCCGGCAGCGCCCGCGGCCAGTCGTCCCGCCGCGCAGAATAATGCGCCGGCCGCGGGCAATGAGCCGCCGATGGATTTTGACGACGATATCCCGTTTTAAGTGTGCCGTTTTTCTTTGTAAATCAAGTGGTTAATTCGAGTTATTGAATTAATCATAGGCTGTTGGAGTGCCTATTGCAAGCCTGACTTATCCTTACCCAGTAATGGGTTTGAACCTCGAAAGAGGGAGGGGGAGTGTAGCATGTCAGGAAAAGGCTGGTTGCGGGGAAATAACCTACTTTGCGCCAGCCATTGCAAATCCCATATGGTTAAGCCTGATTGGTTGAATCATAGTTCATAGTGGGTTTCGGGATATCGATGGCTCACGGTTATTTAGGAGTCATACCAATATTTATAGTAATTATTTTTAGAAGGTTACTATATCCAACAATGTTGGCACCTGCTCGGTGAGAGTGGTAATTGAACGTAAGTGAAACCTAAGTGGGATGCACCTTGACTACAAAGAAATACGGGATTACCTAAGTTGGTTAAGTAATTAACCAATATGGTAACGGAGACTCCGTAGTACCCAACGTAGCTCTGTAATGGAGTCGCAATTGGCTAACCAATCTGAAAAATATATATAAATTGATAAGTAATTATCAGTGAAACTATATTCGTAAGGGGGAAGGGAGTCAGTTGGATCTATACTAATAGAAGCGGGGTTCGATAGTCAGTGCTATCACAGAGAACACTCAATGCTCTAAATGGTATAAACAAAGCCAGTATACAAGGTTATAAGATCAAGAAACTGCATAAAATTATGTGCAGTAATAAAGATCTTTGGGCACAGGCCTATGCTAATATTTATTCTAATCAGGGAGCCATGACAAGAGGAATAAATAACAATACGATGGATGGAATGAGTGTGGACAGGATTATTAGTCTTATTCACCTCATAGAGTCCGGTTCGTACATACCCAAACCTTGTAAGCGCACGCACATACCCAAAGATGCCCGAAAGCCGAATGGAAAGAAACGTCCATTAGGTATTCCAACCGGAGACGATAAATTAATACAGGAAGTAATGAGAATGTTATTGGAAGAAATCTATGAACCGGTTTTTAGCGACTGGAGCTATGGATTCAGGCCTAAGCGTTCCTGTCATTCTGCATTAAAAGAAATCAGAAACGGTTGGAAAGGAACAAAATGGGTATGTGATGTTGATATCAAAGGTTACTTCGACAACATTGACCACGATCTGCTGCTGAAATTCCTGAGCAAGCGGATCGCTGATAACAAATTTCTGGCGCTTCTCAAGAAGTTCCTGAAAGCTGGCTATCTGGACAACTGGCGTTACTTTGGCACTCATAGCGGAACACCACAAGGTGGCATTATCTCCCCTATTCTTGCCAATGTATTTCTCCACGAGCTTGATGAATTTATGAAAAATAGAATCACCGAGTTCGGCAAAGGAGGACGGAGGAAACCCAATCCCATATACAGAAGAGCACTACAAAACCGGACAAATCGTATTAAATGGATCAGGCAAGGTTTCGGCGCTTCAGGAATGCCTGCTGATGAGCAGAAAATCCAAAAGTGGAAACAGGAAGCGGATGAACTGGAGAAACAATTGCGCACACTATCCAGTGTTATTATGGATGATACTGAATTCAAAAGAATGCGGTATGTTCGATATGCTGATGATTTTCTGATTGGAGTGATAGGAAGTAAAGGTGAGGCAAAAAAAATAATGGAAGAGGTTGTCTATTTTGTTGAATCCGAACTTCATCTGGAAATATCAAAGGAAAAATCCGGCATTATTGACCCAAAGAAAGGATTCACTTTTCTCGGTTAAGAAAAAAAACACGCCGTGAAAGAAAACAGGTCAAATGTGTTGTAGGGCTTAATACAGATGGAAGTAAAACTCATGCGGTAAAACGTACGATAACGGAACACGTCCATCTGGGTGTACCGAGGGAAAGAATCCTGAAATTCTGCTCTCTACGTGGCTATGGGAATTACGATGGCGGATATGGTAATAGTGCTGGTCGGCCAGCAATGATGCACATGTCTGACTATGAAATCATTAGTCAGTACAACGCTGAAATGCGCGGCTACGCGAATTACTACAATCTTGCCCCCGTTCTCTATCTCAATAAGTTGCATTGGATATGGGAAAACAGTCTTTATAATACGCTGGCAGGTAAGCATCGGATATCTCGCACCAAAATCGCGCGGCGGTTAAGGCAAGCGGATGGCAGGTATGTTTATCGGGAAAATCGTAATGGAAAGGTATATGAGTTGGAGGTATTTAGACTCAAAAACAGGAGTGCGCCCAAACACAGTTCACCGGATATATTGCCGAATACGTATAAATATTCTGGCAGAACTGAATTGCTGGACAGGATGGCTGCATGCCAATGTGAATATTGCGGTACCAGAACCGGCCCTTTTGAAGTCCACCATGTGAGGAAACTTAAGGATATCAAGTCGGGTACAGATAACTGGAAGACGCTGATGATTGCCCGTAACAGGAAAACATTAGTGATGTGCCGGATCTGTCACGTCAACCTTCACAGAGGAACACTGCCAGACCGAAGAAGCTTTGTTTGATCCAATGGAGAGCCGGATGCATAGAAATGTGCAAGTCCGGTTCGGTGGGGGGGTAACGGCTAATCCGTCAGGACGCACGTACCCTACCCAACTAGCTACCCAGCCCATCTTGCCACATCCAGGCTTAAAACCCCCGCATCGCGGGGGTTTTGTATTTTCGTCGTCACTCAGCGCTAAGCCGAACCGGGGGACGTGATATCCGCTGATGAAATCCGCCACTGGCCGTCATGACGTGTGGCGGCGGAATGTATCCTGCTAGCGACGGGACGACGGTGCGTAGAACGGTGCGCGCGGCGTTTCCTGCGCCAGATAATCGCGGTAAAAATCTTTTACATGCGGGAATACGGCCTTGCCCAGCTCGCGCCGGGCCTGCTCGTCCGCGCTGCGCGGCGCGGCCAGCTTTTGCGCGATATCATTGAGCACGGCGGCGCGATCGACCCGGGTAAACCGCCCCCGATGGCAGACTTCCTCGCCCTGGATGAATACGCTCTCGATATCCTTGGCGCGCGCCCGCTGCACCAGCACATCCAGCAGGGGAATATCCTCATCCTGATACGGCCAGGTGATACTTTGCCAATCGAACAGCACCGCATCCGCCAGTTTTCCCGGCTCCAGCCGGCCGATCCGCCCGGCAAAGGGGGTGGTTTTTGCCCCGCCCTCGGTGGCCATGCGCACGATCTCACCACAGGACGGCACTTCATCCTCCTCCATGCCGGGCACGCGGTGAACCCGTAGCGCCAGGCGCATCTCCTGCAGCATATCGCGATCTTCGTTAATTCCCGCCTCATCCAGCCCCAGGCCGACGGTCAGCCCATGGCGGCGGAAGGCGTTCAGCGGCGCGACGCCGCTGCGCAGGCGCAAATTAGAACTGCAGTTATGGCAAACGCAGGTTCCCGTCGCCGCCGCCAGTTCAATATCGGCCTCGTTCAGCCAAACGCCATGTCCCAGGGTCAGCGATGGTCCCAGCAGGCCCAGCTTGTGCAGGTGCGCCAGTGCCGTGGTGCCGGTGCGTCTACGGGCATATTCCCGCTGGTAGGCGGTTTCGACCAGATGCATATGCATCGGCACGCCGGCGTTATCCGCCTCCGCTTTGATCGCCTGTAACCCTTCGTCGCTGCACCAGTGCAGGTTGGCGGGCGCCAGTTGAATACGGGTCAGCGATTGGCCGCTATTATCTGCCGCCAGCATGCGGAACAGTTTGAGGTGATCGCCCAGCGGCAGCCGCTGTTTTTTCAAATGAGCAGCCAACTGCGGCTGGATTTCAGCCGGCACGCGGGCCACAAACCGTTCATCGGCTTCATAGACCAGCAGATTCTGCTCACGCACCGCGAAGCTGTAGGAGGCGCGCATGCCTATCTCACGGTAGGCGGCAAGCACCGCGCCAGCCGCCTGATGTATCGTCTCCAGCGTGCCGGGGCGCCAGCCGTGGATATGCTGTACGGTGGTGATGCCGGAGGCGATCATCTCAAAAGCGGAATAAAGCGTATCCAGCCGCAAATCCACCTCGCGCGCGCCCATGCGGCTGGCAAACCACAGTTCCAGCGCATAATCGGGCGAACCCAACTGCAGCGGGGTTAAGCCCACATGATGATGGCTGTTGACAAATCCCGGCATCAGCACGTGTTGCATGGACCCGTAGCGGCGGACCTGGGGATATTTATGGATCAAATCATCGGCATTGCCGATGTCCTCTATAACACCGTCTTTTTGGTAAAGCGCGCCCCGTTCCACCGCGATCGGGCGACCATCGTCGCCGATCCCCTGGATCAGCGTGCCTGCTAATATCAGTGACTCAGACATAAGGATATCCTGTAGCTGTAAAATTAACGCACCCAACCATGCGGCACGGGCCCAAACAAATCGTCGCGCCGATCGTTGAAATAGCGCATTTGCTGACGAAGCTGACTGAATTGCCGGTAATCCAGCGTTGCGTTCACTTCCCCCGCCCCAAGGTGGCGAGGGCGGTGCGCCAGCAGCGTGCCGTCGGCGTTGATCACACACGACTCGCCGTAATTATCCGTCGCTATTTCGTCCAGCCATTCCTCGCCCACTTTATTGGCGCAAACGACTATCAGGCCGTTCTCTTTGGCATGGGTACGCAATTCGCCGAGGAAGAAGGCTGCGTCATCGCCGCCGCTGCCGGCGACGGGAACAATGACCACCTCAACCCCCGCCTGGCGCAGCGCGCGCCAGCATTCAGGAAAGCGGCGGTCATAACAGATCAAAATCGCACAGCGCCAGCCTTCAATAGCGAACCTTTGCAGTCCGTCGCCCGGCGTGAAATGCGCGGCCTCGTCATAGCCGGGCGGCGGATAGTCGCTGGCCGGCAAATGCAGCTTCCTGGCCAGGGCGCCGTCGCCCAGCCTTTTCCCCAGGCGGTCAAAACCGATAACGGCGTTGTGGTAACAGCCGGTTTGGCTATCGTGCTCATAGAGCGGCAATAAAATAGCGCATCCCAGCCGCTGGGCCAGCGCCGCGCACCATCCGGCGCTCTCGCCCCGGACGGATTCGGCCCAGTGGCGATATTTTTTCGCCGGCGCGGCGCAAAAATAGGGCGTCAGCGCCAGCTCGGGCAGCGCCACCAGCCGTGCGCCGGCTTGAGCGGCGCGGGTAATGGCCGCCTCCAACTGCCGGCGATTAAGCGCCAAATCTTCGCCGCCCGGCGGCATTTGCAGCGCGGCCACCGGCAGGTAGGGTGATATCATCAGCCCACCTCCTGTTCGGCAAAGGCGCGATCGACTTCATCGCGCAGCAAATCGATAAGATGGTCGCTGAGCTGATGAAACAGGGGGCTTTTGGGGTCGCGCGGCCGCGGGAGATCGATGGGAATGATTTCTTTGATGCCGCCCGGACGCGCGGTAAAGACCACCACGCGATCGGCCAGCGCCACGGCTTCATCAATATGATGGGTGACAAAAATCATCGATACGCCGGTTTGACGCCATATGCGGATAAGGAAGTCCTGCATCTTCGCCCGCGTTTGCACATCCAATGCCGCAAAGGGTTCATCCAGCAGCAGCGCCTCGGGATTCAGCGCCAGCGCCCTGGCCATCGCCACCCGCTGGCGCATGCCGCCGGATAACTGATCGGGCCGTTTCTGCGCGGCATCGGCGAGGCCGACGTTTTGCAAGATGGACTGCGCCCGTTTCAGCCTTTGCTCTTTCGACATACCCTGCATCTTCAGGCCGAAGGCGACATTTTCCGCAACCGAAAGCCAGGGATAGAGCGACGCTTCCTGGAAGACAAATCCGCGATCGGTGCCCGGTTGCGATACCTCGGCGCCGCCGCAGCGGATTGAGCCTTCGCTGACCGATTCCAGCCCGGCTATCATATACAGCAGGGTGCTTTTACCGCAGCCGCTGGGCCCAAGCAGCACGACAAACTCTCCGCGCGCCACCTGCAAATCGACATTTTTCAGCGCGACGACAGCGCCGCCTTGCGCGTCGGTCCAGACTTTGCCCACGCTATTGCAATCAATCAGCGGCGGCTGGGGGAGGGTATTTTGCGTCATTTCTGGCCTCCGGCGCGGTTGTCAGGTACCCAGTAAAGGAGCTTTTTCTGCACATAGCGCAACAGCAGATCGAAAACAAATCCGGTAATGCCGATGATGGTCATGGTGAAAAACGACAGGCTGGAATTGAAGGTATTGCGCGCCTGCATGACGATTTGCCCCAACCCGCTGCCAACGCCTGTCGCCTCAGCCACCAGCACAATCATCCAGGCGCCGAACAGGTTCATGCGCAGTACGAAAAATAACGCGGGCAGAATGGCGGGGATAATGACGTAACGGAAGGTTTGCGCCCGGGTGGCCCCCATAACCGCCGCCACGTTGAGATGCGTTTTGCTCACGCTCTCAATCTGGCTGATAGTGGATACCGTCATGACGAAAAACAGTGATATAAACACCATGAAAATCGCCGGCGGATTGCCGATGCCGAAAATAAAAATGGCCACCGGCAGCCAGGCGATAGGCGAAATAGGCGCCAGCAGGGTGATGGTCGGCAATACCAACTTGCCGAACAGACGGAAATAGCAAATAGCCAGGCCACACACCAAACTCAGGATGAAACCCAGAGCCAGCCCCGCCATCACGCGGCCCACCGTGGCGAGGATGGTTTTTCCCAACGACAGTAACGCGGTGTCGTCAGTGACCTGCCCGATAACATCGGTCGGGATAAAATATTGCGCCTGCTGGGCGAAATTCGCCAGGAAGATATGTGGCGGCGGCAACAACAGCGGATTTAATCCCCCAAAAGCCCAGCACGCTTCCCAGATCCCGGCAAACAAGGCGACGGAAGCCACGCCCCAGCCGAGGCGAGAGAAAAACGCCGGCCAGCCGCGGCGGCGGGTTTTCCTGACAGGAGGAATGATCCCGACCGGTGAGACACCGGCGGTTTTTACCGGTTTTTGCAGGGTATTCACCTTCATGCGCTTTTCAGCTCCAGCGAACCATATAAGTCGGGATTCTCCTTAATCACCTCATTGAGCAATGACCAGTCGAAGATATCCGCTCCTGGTACCTTCTGGATGTAACGCAGCTCTTTCAGGTTATTGGCGCGCTGCAGGATAAAATCCTGGTTCTGCCGCTGGTCTATCATCGCCGGCTGTTTGGCGGCGGCGTCCAGGGTGGCTTCGTAGCTGGTCTTGAAATATTTGCCCACGGTATCCTTGACCGCCGAGGCGCGGTCGGTCTCTTCCTGATGCTGGCCGATCATCATGCCCTTGATAAGCGCCTTCACCGCCTCGCGATTTTCCGCCAGCACGGAGGAGCGTACCGCCAGCACGCAATCGCTATAGTTCTTGCCATAGATGTCGACGCCGTCGGAAAGCCGTACTGCGCCAGGGCGCGCCTGCAATGCCTGGGTAGCATAAGGTTCGATATGGCACATGGCGTCGATATTGCCGTTGATAAACGCCTGGGCCAGTTCCGGGGAGGTGCCGAAGTAGCGCACTTTGACGTCGGCAAAGCCCATGCCCGCTTTTTTCAGATAGTCATAAGGCAGCATTTCCAGCGTATCCGCCTGGAAGGTGCCCAGCGTCTTGCCGCGCAGCTTTTCGGCGGAATCGATGCCCTGCTGGCTGACGATTACGCAGCCCTGCACGCCTGAGCCGGCGACGATCTTGATTGGCGCGCCCTGGGCGAAAAGCGTAATAAAGTTGGTGTAGGGGACTACCGTCACATCCACCAGCCCGGCGCCGAACAAGGCGGCTATATCGGCGTTAGTCGGCGTGGTGACAAAATCCAGCGCGACGTTTTTCGCCAGCCCGCGTTCCTTGACCAGGAAGAAGGGACAGTTGCATAAGCCCGTCCCATGGGTGGCCTTAAAGGTGGTGATATCCGCCGCCAGGGCGGGGGTGCTGATAAGGTATTTGCCCAACGCCAGGCCGCCGGCCGCCAGCGCGCTGTGTTTCAGGAAATGGCGGCGATTGATATCAAAGCCATTAAGCCGCGGAAAAACCCGTTTTGTTGACATGATGTTTGTCTCCTGGTGTTGATAAAAGAGCGAACGAACCCCTGCCTGCAAGGCATAATGTCCAGTGGATGGCTGTCGCGGCCTGGTGGCAGGCGAAGCCGCGTATTAGTGCGTATATTCCGTTTGCGCCAGCAGGGCGGATAACCGGCTGAAATCGAGTACGGAATACGGATTATCCGGTGGCGCCAGCCTGCCCATCGCCGCCAGCGCCTGGAACCGGCTGATAATGGCGCCGGCAAGAGGGCGAATATCGATTTGCGGCGGTTGCCGCGCCAAGCCTTGCATCATCGTCGCCGGGGGAACGCCGGGATAAAATCGGGTTACGCTTGCCAGGGCGCCCTGCGGATCCGCCTTTATCGTGGTTTCCGCCTGCAACAGGGCCTTTATCACCGCATCCACCACATCCGGGTATTGATGTAAAAAGCTCTGGCGTGTGACCAATACGGTATCGGGGTAACCGGTTCCCCACACTTCGGCGGTGTCGCACATTTTTTGAAAACCCAGCATTTCGAGCTGGCTAATCACCGGCTCGATAAAAGTGCAGGCGTCTATTTCACGCCGCTGCATGGCGGTAATCGCCTGGTGCAAGGTGTCGAAATAACGAATATCGCTGTGTTGCCAGGCGCCGCGGTAATGGGTGATCGTATCGTGCAGCAGCACTTCCATCGGATCCTCGAAGAAGGTGCCGAAGCGCAGGGCAGAAGGCGCCGCGGCCACGCTGTCCGGATGGATCATTACCGCCATGCCGCCAACGCCGCTTCCGGCGATAATGCGCAGCGGATCCGCCGCGCTGAAATCGCTCAGCGGCTGGGTAAATCCCGTGGTGCCAATCTGCGCCGCGCCGCTTCTGAGCAATGCGATGGTTGACGCGGTGCCGCTGAGTTCCGGCACCCTCACCGTTAATCCCTGTTCGCGAAAGTAACCGCATGCCTGCGCCACGAATAACGGCAGGTTGGAAAGCGCTTCACCATGAGCCAATACCAGTTCAGACATGCGGTGCTCCACAAAATGCTTAAAGATTGTCAACAATCATCTGCGGCGAAATAGCGTCGGGATCGTTGCGGCAGAGGATATGGATTAAATTTGACAATAAGATCATGCAAAATTGAAGTCAATAATTATTTAAATTGTTCATCAGTTTTATTTTCGTAATATGCATTTCTTATATATAGCGTTTTGCGGGCAAAAAGAAAGGAAAATACAAAGTGAGAAAAGAGCACCTAAAGCGCTCTTTCTACAGGGGAAAACCGGTGGATGTAAAGGGTGTGGGGACATCGGGGCTGCCGGACCGCATGCGCCAGATATAAGAAATTCAGTTTCCCGTGCCGAGCAGGATCTCTTCCAGATCGTCTTCCTCTTCTTCCGGCTCTTCCAGATGAAGCGAATTTTCGATCCCCAGCAGGTGATCCAACATGAGTTTTTGCGCGCGCATGCTGTCCCGCGCCTCTACCGCATCGACCAGCCGTTCATGCTCGTTGTGCTGGCAGGTGACGTCCGTGGGGGTGTCATACAGCAGGATAGTCAAGCACGTCAATAACTGCAGGCCGCGTACGGTTCTTTCAAGAAAACGATTTCCCGCCAGGGAGGCCAGCAGCACATGAAACTCGCCGGACAAGCGCACAATCTTGCGGCGATCGCCTGAATGCCTGGCTTTTTCTTCCTGTTTAACGTGCTGGCGCAGCAGCGTGATTTCCTGCGCGGTCACCCGCTGACATATATTTTCCAGCAAGGGAATCTCGACATAGCGCCGGGCCTGGAAAAATTCCTTCGCTTCCGCAATGGTGGGGCTGGCAATAAAAGCGCCACGGTTGGGCAGGATTTCCACCACGCGCTCGAAAGCCATTTGTTGCAAAGCCTCTCTTACGACGGTGCGGGAGACCTTGAAAATGGCCGCCAGCTTTTCTTCCGTAAGCTTGGTGCCGGGCTTCAGGCGGTGTTCCGAGATGGCATTCATTAATTTCTCATACACCGCGCTGCGATCCCGGGCACATAGCGTGGCCGCGGCCTGCATATTTTCATCTGTCGGACGTTTCGCTCTGGCCATGTTAAATCACTCAGCCTCCTACCTGTGGCGGAATTTAATATCAATATTTATTTACAACAATCATGACACCAATATGTATATGTCTACAAGATAAATTGTTAAACATTAAAATTAATTATGTTTATCAGTCTATACGGACGATACAGTACGGCCGTAGCGTGATGACATTGGTAACCTGGGTTACTATCCTTGAATTACCCTCCTTTGTCCGGCGATTGTTGGCTAATATCACTTGTTTCGTTAAAAAATCGTACTATTTTACAAGATCGGCAGCGGCCTTCCAGGGATTATCGAAGCGTAGACACGCGTCGTATCAATAATAGGACCATGCCATGGATCATATTGTGTATGTTGTTGACGATGATGATGCGGTAAGACAAGCCATCGTTCGGCTGCTACAGTCGGAAGACTTTAACGTTGCCGATTTCGCCTCGGCGGAGATGTTCCTGAACCAGCATTTTGGCCCGCTCCCCAGTTGCTTGATCCTCGATATGAATATGCCGGTGGCGGATGGGTTCCAGGTTCTGGCCGCGCTGGAAAAAAAGGGCAGGGAATTGCCGATTATTTTTATCACCGGGTTTGGCACCATTCCTCTTTCGGTGCGGGCGATGAAGGCCGGGGCCTGCGAGTTTTTAACCAAACCGATCGACGCGGAAGACCTGCTCAACGCCGTGCGCGAGGGGCTGTCGGCGGCGGAAAAAAACCTCTCGTTCGTGAGCGAGCAGTCGAGCCTGGCCCAACGGCATCAAACCCTGACGCCCCGGGAGCGCGAAGTACTGGGACTGGCCATCGGCGGCCTGCTGAATAAACAAATCGCCACGGCGCTGGGCGTCAGTGAAATTACCGCCAAGGTCCATAAACGGCGGGTGATGGAAAAAATGCAGACCCGCTCCCTGGCCGATCTGGTGCGGGCGGCGGAACGGCTGCATATTGTTAAATCACAAAGTCGTTAACGCTTCCCTTCTTATGAGGAACATCATTATGCCGGAGCATGTCAATGGCGATTATCGCGCCAGCCTCAAAACCGTTTCAACCTCATTACGTAAGCTGCATAAGGCCTTGATTGACCTGGAAACGGCGCGCTTCGGCCCGATCGGCGGCCCGTTTGAGCATTTGCAACTGGTGAGCAGCCATCCGCAGTTTGCCTGGATCCGGCGCCTGTCGGAGATCTTGGTGGAATTGGACGAACGGCTGGATGAACCGGACGACATCGATGCCGCAACGGTCCTGTCATATAAAACCGTCATTGAGCGTTTACTTGCCCTCGGGCCGGAAAACGACACGGAATTCGCTAAAAAATATATCGCCGCGCTGCAGGAATCCACCGAGGTGGCTATGGCGCACGGGGCGCTGCGTCATCTCCTGTTTTTAGCCAATGATACGTCAGGCGCGCCGGGTAATGCGCCGGCATGATGCATAGGCTCAGGGCTGTGCCGGGGGCCACGGCGCCACCGGTACGGCCAGGCTGCCGCCCTGGGTGCGTTGCCAATAACCCGGCGATGTGCCGGTAAAGGTTTTAAATACCCGTGAAAAATGGCTTTGGTCGGTAAAACCGCATTCGAGCGCGATCTCCGTCAGCGTCTGTTGCCTGGCGCCCAGGAGTTCCAGCGCTTTCCGGATGCGCATGTTTTGCAGCCAGACACAGGCGGAAGTGCCGGTGGTATTTTTGAAATTGCGCGCAAAGTGCGCGCGGGACAGGCCGCATTCCCGGGCAATCAATTCAAGTGAAACGCCCTTCGCCAGGTTTTCCAGCATAAAATCCTTGGCCCGTTGTTCCTGCCAGGGCGCCAGCCGGCCTTTCTGCCGGGTCCAGTCCTGGGATGCCTTGCCGTAGACTTCGGCAATATGGGCGAACAGCGCCAGGGAGATATGATCAAACATAAAATCATGCATGCCGCCGGGTTGACCCAATAACGGGATCAGCGCCTGTGCCAGATGATAAATCACCGGATCCAGCGCGCCGGGAGCGCAGTCAAAATGACCGATGCGCTTTTGTCCGCTGTCATAGGTGAATTCGTCCAGCGCCTGGCGGGTAATTAAAAATCGTACGTTATCAAAGGCGCTCAAATGCTGGCAACGCCAGTCCTCGGTAAGCCTGGTAATCGCGACGGCCTGCTGCGCGTGTCCGCCCGCGTGGACCAGGCGGCCGTCATGCCAGAGTCGGTGCGAGGCGAAATCCCGCAGTTGCACGATAACGGAAAAGGCTTCGTGATGGGGAATGGCGATAACCGGCGCGTGTTCCGGCGGCATGGTTTCCCTATGGCGGCTGACGACCAGCCGCGCCGCGCCGGTGGCCAGCGGGTTGACTGGCGAGGTGATAGTATCGATTTTTTACGCTCCCGGTGAATGTCGTCGGCTTAGACTGCGCACGCGGCGCACGCAACAACAAGGATCGCTGCAGACCCACAGTAAACCACAGAATACCCGGCTGGCGACCCTTTCCCGGGGCGCCGGGGCGGGATTCAGAATTTAGCCATTAGGGCGAACGCCGCCGCGGCGCGGCCTGGTTTTGCCTTTAAGCGCCGGTGGGCAGCGCAGGCAGGGTGAACGAAAAACAGCTGCCGTGGGGATGGCACTGTGACGCCGCCATCTGCCCCCGGTGGTTTTCGATTATGGCATGGCTGATGGCAAGCCCCATGCCCATGCCCTGCTTCTTGGTGGTATAAAAAGACTCGAATACCCGCGCCCTGACCTCGTCGCTCAGGCCGATACCGGTATCGGCCATGGCGAAGGTTATCTTGCCCGGCGCCGGATTGACGGAGGACAAGGTGAGGATGCGCGGCCGGTCATCCACGTCCGCCATGGCTTCCGCGGCGTTCATCACCAGGTTAAGCAGCACCTGCTGGATTTGCACGCTGTCGCCATAGACGATAAAGGCATCGGCCCATAGCTTATCTTCGATGGCAATCCGGCGTCTTTCCAGTTCGCTATGGGAAAGGGTAAGGATATGATGCGCGGTATGGTGCAAATCGACCGGGGCAAAATGGGGCGGCGCGTTGCGGGTGAGCGCCTGCAGGCTGCGGATCATCTCTCCCGCGCGCTTGCCTTCGGCAATGATATCCTCCAGGCCGGTGCGGACATTATCCAGCCTGGCCGGGTCGCGGTTCAGCCAGCGCAGGCTGGCGCCGGCGTTGGCCACGATGGACATCAGCGGCTGGTTGATTTCATGGGCAATCGAGGCGGTGAGCTGCCCGACCGTCGTGGCCCTCGCCACACGCGCCAAGTCGGCCTGCGCGGCTCTGACCGCGTCCTCGGCCTGTTTGCGGGCGGTGATATCGGTTATGGTGCCAAAATACTCGTGGGCATTGCCGCAGGCCGGGATCGGCTCGCCGATTCCCGCCACGTAGCGAACAGTGCCGTCAGTCCTGACGATGCGATACTCGGCTTGCATGGACAATCCTTTACCCAGGCAATAGTCGATCTGGTTGAGTATCCGGTTTCGGTCATCGGGGTGGACAAAACCGATATAGGCGGTATAGGAGATAGCCTGCTGCTCTTCATTCAAACCGAATATACGCGCGAATTCGGCCGATATTTCCAGCGTTTCCTGGGTGGTTTCCCAGCGCCAGCTGCCGGTGTGGCTGATCTTTTCCCCCAGCATTAATGAGGTCTGGCTGGTGCGCAGCTCGTTCTCGACGCGACGGCGCTGGATATTCTCCTCGAGCAATTCCGCGTACAGGGTGGCGGTTTCAATGGAGATGGCGGCCTGCGCCACCAACAGCGCAATTACCTTCGAATGTTCGGCGGTAAAGGCATCAGGCATCAGCCGGTTTTCCAGGTAGAGCACCCCCACCAGCCGGGCCTGTTTAAACATGGGCACGCACAGCGCCGCCGCGCCGGAAGCCATCAGGTAGGGGTCGTGGCTGAACGGGCTGAACTCCCCCGGCGCGCCCAGGCGGATTTCCTGGCCGGTGCGAATGACCGCGTTAAGCATGGATACCGGCAGATCTGCCGCCACCGGCGCGGCCTTGACCACCTGTACGTTTACGCCGGCGACGGTGGTGTCGGCCCGCGCCTCGATAACCGGCGAACCGGCGATCACCCTGATCAGCAGGCCGCGCTGGGCGCCCGCGTGCTCCAGCGTCATTTTCATCAGGATATGAATCAGCCGGCCGAGATCGATTTCCTCGGATAATGCCCTCGAGGCGATGATAACGCTTTGCAGATCCTGGTTTTCCTGGGCCTGCCTAAAGGAAACCCCCGCGGGGAAACCGCCGCCATCGCCGCTTTTCTCCCGGCTGTCGAGTAGAGCGAACATCTCCTTTCGCATCAGCCCGGCTGCGTTTTTAGCGCCCCGGCGCGCCCGTATGGCCGCCAGGGAAAATTGCCATTTACCGTTTCGCCTGGCCCTGGTGGCCAGTCCGTCATTGATAACGCCGTTGATAAACTGCCGGGCGAGTAAAGGATTGCCGCCGGTCTCGGCATGCGCCAAACCGGCAAGCGCCGCCATATTGGCGGGTGTGGTACGAAAATCGCGCGCCAGCCATCGGGCCAGGGCGGCGGGGCTTAAGGGCGCGGGCTGGATATCCACCACCCGCGCCGCGTTATGGCGCAGCGTGGCAAGCGGCGCGGGACGCGACGGGTCCCCGGGGGATGTCGCGTCGCGTAACGCAACCACCAGCAGCAGCGGCAGCATGGCGGTATGGGCCATCAGGTGCTCCAGCAGGCCCATGCTGGCCGGGTCTATCCACTGAATGTCGTCGATGGCCAATACCAGCGGGCGGCCCAAAGAGGCAAAGGCGCTGGCCAGGCCATATATCATAGGGTTATACCGCGCTTCTCCCGCCTCGGCGGAAAGCGCGTACAGCGGGCTTTTTTTACCCAATATCAATGCCAGTTCCGGTACCAGATTGATGGCCAGCCCCGCATCATCGCCAAGCGCCGACGCGAGACGTGTTTTCAGCGCATCGATTTGCGCCGCCGGTTGCCCGAGCATATACAGGGTAAGCGATCTGAACGCCTCCGACAGCACGGCGAACGGCAGTACCTGTCGATACCGGCAGACCCGGGCGACGGCCAGGAGCGCGTCTTCTCCCCGCAGTCCCGCCAGGGCGCGGGCAATCAGCGATGATCTGCCGATCCCAGGAGGGCCGCCGACCACCACCAGCGCATGGGTTCCCTGGCTTTTCACCCGGGTAAACGCGGCGGAAAAAGCCTGGAGACCGCTGGGCGGCGTGAAGCGGCCATCGGACGGCCGCAACGACGGGGAAACATCCTGCAGCCCCGGTATAAAGTGCCGGATATGGCCGTACGCCGCCAGCGCAGAACGGCATCGCCTGAAATCCGCCATCAACCCTTCGATGGTCTGGTAGCGGCTTTGCGCAGATTTAGCCAGCAGTTTCATCACCACCTGCGATAACATTTCCGGCACAGACGGCCGCAGGGTATGGGGCGCCGCCGGCTCGCAGGCGATATGGTGATGTATCCATTCGGCTACCCCGCCGCCGCCGGGGAACACAAACGGCGGCCGGCCGGCCAGCCGTTCATAAAAAATCATCCCCAGGGAATACAGATCGCTGCGGGCGTCGACGCCGCATTGGGTCCGTCCCGTATGTTCGGGCGACATATAGGCCAGCATATCCTTGCTGACCGGCATGCCCGCCGGCGCCGCCGCCGCGCGCGTCGCCGGGCCGCCCATATCAAGGCGGCAAGCGCCATCGTCGGTCATCGACAGCGCGGCGGGCGTCAGCGCGCCATGGATTATCCCCTCGGCATGCAACAGCCGCAGCGCGGCGCAAATACTCAGGGCCTGGGAGAGAAAAGCGGCGATGGCGCCATTCGCCGGGGCGGATAAGGGATCGGGGGCAGGGTGCGTCTTGTCATCGGTTAAGCGCGATCGTGGCGCCGGCGGCATTGCATTGATCATGGACTTCCCCCGCGTTGGGCTAATACCCGCTGGATATGCTCCAACAGCATATCCACATCGATAGGTTTACGCATAAAAGAAACCGCGCCGGCGTTTAGCGCCCTTTGTGCCATGTCCTCGTCGCCATGGCCGGAAATCAGCATGACCGGCAGCCCCGGTCGGGATTGTCCCAGGCGGCTGATAAGTTCAAACCCGTTTATCCCTTTCAATTTGACATCCAGGATGACGAAATCGATGCTATCCCGCGCTTCATCATTCAGGAATTGCTCCGCCGATTCAAAAGATATCGTCGCATAACCGGCGGATTGCAATAAATTACTTAATCCGCTTCTTACGGAACGATCGTCGTCGATAATGGCTATAAGCAACGAGGGCGTCATGACGGTCGTCCCTAGGATGGCGGGGGCTTTCGGGTATCGGGCGGCGGCGCGCCGCTGATCTTGGGGACACACTCCGTGCGAAACCATGCCAGGGTCAGCGGCTCCCGCTTCAGCAGGCGCCGGCAGACCGGCACAATCTGCTCTCCTATCAGCATACCGAGCAGGCCCAGCAGGGCAATAACCGGCGGCGCGGGTGAACGCACCTGCAGCAATGAATAAATCACGCCGGCTAACACCCCGGCCAGCAGGGAAACAACGTAGGATTTCATAGACCTCCTCCCGGAGCGGATGACTCGCCGCGCAGGGATCGATTGGGCGTGAGAGCCGCGTCTTGCGCCGTTAAGGAGGCAACGGTCTTTTTTGCCGGGGCGGCGTTTGCCGCGTGGCGTGGCGTGGCTTGCGCCGCAAAGGCCTGGCTTATCACCAGCGCCGACAGCTGTTCGCCGATAAGCATCCCCAGCAGGCCGATGAGGGCGATGGCGGGCGGGGCGGGGGAGCGCACTTTCAGCAGCGCATAGACCAGGCCGATCAGAACCCCGGCGCCCAGCGAAATACAATAAGCATTCATATTCACCCCTGCTTTAACGGGAAGCGGCCGGGCGCGCCATGGGGACACGCCGGCCGGGAGAGCGGTTATTTCGCGGGAACCGGCGCCAGGGTATGGTGATCGCCATGGCCCCTTTCCGGCGCCTTATGCACCATGGTATAGGCATAATCCACGCCCATGCCGTAGTCGCCGGAATGCTCCCGCACGATAGCCATCACGGCGTCGTAAGTTTCCTTGCGCGCCCAGTCCCGCTGCCACTCCAGCATCACCTGTTGCCAGGTCACCGGGATCACGCCGGCCTGGATCATGCGCTGCATGGCGTAATCATGGGCTTCCCTGGACGTGCCGCCCGATGCGTCGGCCACCATATAGATTTCATAATCGCCCTCCGCCATGGCGCACAGGGCAAAACTGTTGTTGCACACCTCGGTCCACAGTCCCGAGACCACGACTTTTTTCTTGCCGGTGGCGGCCAGCGCATCGCGCACTTTCTGGTCGTCCCAGGAGTTCATCGACGAGCGTTCAAGGATGTCGTGGGTGGGAAATACATCCAGCAGTTCCGGATAGGTATGGCCGGAAAAACTCAGGGTTTCCACCGTAGTGATGATGGTGGGAATGCCGAACACCTTCGCCGCTTTCGCCAGCGCCACCGTATTGTTCTTTAACACCTGGCGATCTATCGACTGTACGCCGAACGCCATTTGCGGCTGCTGATCGATAAAAATCATCTGGCAGTTGGAGGGCGTCAGCACGTCAAGTTTTGAATCAATCATAATGGTATCCCGAGAGGGTGGAAGGAAAGGATCGCCCGCGCTTACGCGGCGCGCCGGTTGGGACGATGGAAGCCGGAAGTCAGCGGAACATCCATCTGCTGAGATGGTAGGCCGGGGAAATAAGCGAAACCATTATCTCTATGTATAACTAGACGGTGATCCGCGCCGGCGATAATAATCCAGCCATTGCCAACGCGACCACGCCTGACCGCCCGGTGCGCGTTTCCGCCCGCAGCCTGGCGCTGCCCACAGTTCCGGAGGTTTTATGGTTTCGCCCGATAAAGCAGAGACAGCCGAGTTAATCCTGGTGAATGGAAGGTTTCATACCCTGGACCGGCAAAATCCCCTTGCCGACGCGGTAGCCGTCGGCAAGGGAGCATTCCTGGACGTCGGCGACGCCGCGTCGGTGATGCGTTACCGCGGTACGCAGACCAAGGTTATTGATCTGGGGGGGCGTACCGTCGTTCCCGGCCTGAACGACTCCCATCTCCACCTGATCCGCGGCGGGCTGAACTATAACCTCGAACTGCGCTGGGAAGGGGTGCCGTCATTGTCCGACGCCCTGGCGATGTTAAAGGCGCAGGCGGACCGCACGCCACATCCGCAGTGGGTCAGGGTCGTGGGCGGGTGGACCGAGTTCCAGTTTGCGGAGCGCCGGATGCCGACCCTGGACGAGCTTAATGCGGCGGCGCCGGATACGCCGGTCTTTGTACTGCATCTTTACGATCGCGCGCTGCTTAACCGCGCCGCGCTGCGGGTCGTCGGCTATACCAGGGAGACGCCCAATCCTCCGGGCGGCGAAATCCAGCGCGATGCGGCGGGTAATCCCACCGGCATGCTGATAGCCCGCCCGAACGCCATGATCCTGTATGCCACCCTGGCAAAAGGGCCGACGTTGCCGCTGGAGTACCAGGTGAATTCCACCCGGCAGTTTATGCGCGAACTCAACCGGCTCGGCGTCACCAGCGCCATTGATGCCGGCGGCGGTTTCCAGAACTACCCCGAGGATTATGACGTGGTGGATCAACTGGCGCGGGAAGGCCAGCTGACGGTGCGCATCGCCTACAATTTGTTTACCCAGCGTAAAGGCGCGGAGCTGGAGGATTTTCAAAAATGGACCGCCATGGTCAAGCCCGGGCAGGGGGATGACTTTTACCGGCACAACGGCGCGGGCGAAATGCTGGTGTTCTCCGCCGCCGATTTCGAGGACTTCCTGGAGCCGAGGCCGGATTTGGCCGCCGGCATGGAGAACGAACTTGAGCAGGTGGTCCGGCATTTGGTCTCCAATCGCTGGCCCTTCCGTTTGCACGCCACTTATAACGAATCCATCAGCCGCATGCTGGACGTGTTTGAAAAGGTGAATCGCGAGATCCCCTTCGACGGCTTGCATTGGTTATTTGACCACTGCGAAACCATTACGCCGCCCAATATCGAGCGGGTGCGCGCCCTGGGCGGCGGTATTGCCATCCAGCACCGCATGGCTTTTCAGGGCGAATATTTTGTCGATCGCTACGGCGCGGCGGCGGCGAGCCATACGCCGCCCATCGCGCGCATGCTGGCGATGGGCGTGCCGGTGGGCGGCGGCACGGACGCCACCCGCGTGGCCAGCTATAACCCCTGGACCGCGCTCTACTGGCTGGTATCGGGCCGCACCGTCGGCGGCATGAAGCTTTACGATAGTGCGAATCGTCTGCCCCGTGATATTGCCCTTGAGCTGTGGACCGCCGGCAGCGCCTGGTTCTCCGGCGAGCAGGATAAAAAAGGACGGATCAAGGCCGGCCAGCTTGCCGATATGGCGGTATTGACCGCGGATTTTTTTGCCGTGCACGAGGATGAGATCAAATCCATCGCGTCGCTGATGACCCTCGTCGGCGGTAAAGTCGTGTATGCGGACGGCGAGTTTACCTCCCACGGCCCGGCGGCAATCCCGGTGCTGCCGGACTGGTCGCCCGTCGCCCTGGTGCCGGGACATTACCGCCAACTGACCGCCGCCCGCGCCCCGATGTTGCCCCATGCCTGCGCCGGTGCCTGCGGCGTCCACGGCCACGCCCATGACGCCGCGCGCGGTTCCTCGGTGCCGGTCGCCAATCACGCCGGTTTTTGGGGCGCGCTGGGCTGCAGCTGCTTTGCGTTTTGACCATGAAAACCACCGGGCGGTTTTACCTCACCCCGCAGGTCGACCTGGGCCTGCTGTTCCTGCGCCTGACCGGCTGTTTTATGCTGTTGTACGTACACGGCGCGCCTAAAGTGCTGCACTACGCCGATGAGCTCACCAGGATTGAGGATCCTTTTGGGCTGGGGGCGTCCCTGAGCCTGTGGGCCGCCATTTTCGCCGAAGTGGTCTGCCCGGTGTTTATCGCGTTGGGCGTGGCCGCCAGGGCGGCCTGTCTGCCCATCATCGCGGTATTGCTTATCGCCATGCTGGCGGTTCATCCGGACTGGTCGGTGGCGGAAGGACAATTCGGCTGGCTGCTGCTGATTATCTTTACCACCATCGGGTTATGCGGTCCCGGCCGCTGGAGCCTGCGGCCGGCGGCGCGGGGAGGTATCTTATGACGACATCGGACAAACAGGTTTTCAATCAGGATGCCGCCGGCGGGGACAGCGCGGCGGCCGCGCCGCCCTCTTCCTGGAGCCCGCTGCGCCAGCGCGTCTTCCGTATGTTGTGGATTGCCACGGTGGCCTCCAATATCGGTTCCTGGATGAGTGATGTGGGCACCAGCTGGATGATGCTCACCCTTAATTCCGACCCGCTGATGGTGGCTATGGTCCAGGCCGCCGGCAGCCTGCCCATGTTCCTGTTTGCGCTGCCCTCGGGGGTGATGGCCGATATCGTCGACAGGCGCAAATATCTGCTGTTTTCGCAGGCCTGGGTACTGGCGGTGGCGGTGGCCATGGCGCTGCTGGCGTTGTCAGGCCAGATGACGCCGCCCCTGCTGCTGGCCGCGGCGTTCCTGCTAAGCACCGGCGCCGCCATGAGCTCGCCGCCGTTCCAGGCCATCGTGCCGGATCTGATACCGCGCGCGGATCTGGCGCCCGCCATCGCCCTGAACTCGCTTGGCATCAATATTAGCCGCGCCATCGGCCCCGCCCTTGGCGGCCTGATTTTATCGTTTTCCGGTCCGGCGGTGGTTTTTATGCTGAATGCCCTGTCGGTGGTGGGCGTCATCGTCGTGCTGTACCGCTGGAAAACCGACACCGCCATCCAGCGCCTGCCGCCCGAGCATTTTTTTTCCGCCATGCGCGTGGGGCTGCGTTATGTCCATGCGGCGCCGGTGTTGCGCACGGTACTGGTGCGGGCCATGGCGTTCTTCCTTTTCGGCAGCGCCGGCTGGGCATTATTGCCGCTGGTGGCGCAACGCGAATTGGGCCTGGGGCCAGGCGGATATGGCGTGCTGCTGGCGGCCATCGGCATCGGCGCGATTTGCGGCGCCATCCTGCTGCCGGGGCTGCGTAAAAAGCTGACGCCCGACAGCCTGACGGTACTGGCCAGCCTGCTGTTTGCGCTTACCATGCTGGCGCTCGCCTTTGTCCGCCATTTCTGGTGGCTTGCCGGTATCCAGTTTTTTACCGGTTTTGCCTGGATAACCGTGCTGTCGACCCTGAATGTCGGCGCGCAGCGCAGCGCGGCGCGCTGGGTAAAGGCGCGCGCCCTGGCCGTTTACCTGACGGTATTTTTCGGCTCCATGACCGCCGGCAGCGCTGTCTGGGGGAAGCTGGCGTCGCAGCTGACTATATCCACCTCCCTGGCCGTGGCCGCCATCGGCATGGTATTGGGCACCGCCACCGCCCTGCGCTGGCGGTTAAACCAAGATCCCGATTTAAACCTTGAACCCACGGATCACCCCCTGGCGCCGGAGTCCGCCATAGAGCATGACCGGGGCCCAGTGATGATAAGCGTCGAGTATCAGGTTGAACCCGGGGAAATACCCGCCTTTATGCGCGCGATCCAGGAAATGCGGCGCGTCCGCCGGCGCGGCGGCGCGCTGACCTGGGCGGTGTATGAGGACATCGAGTTTCCCGGCAAGTGTGTCGAGGTGTTTGTCGTCGGGTCCTGGCTTGAACATCTGCGACAGCATGAGCGTCACACGGTGAATGATAAACGCATCCAGGATCGGGTGCGCGCATTCCATCATGGCGAGCAGCCGCCGGTGGTGCGCCATCTGGTGGCGCCTGAATAGCGCATTACGGCAACAGATATGACGCCCTGAATCCAGGAATGTACACACCTTCAGTTTTCCCGCACACACCCTGTAAGGAGTATACCTATGACTACTTTTATGACCCGTGACGGCACAGAAATCTATTTCAAGGACTGGGGGCAGGGACAGCCGGTGATCTTTGTCCACGGCTGGCCGCTGGATGCCGATATGTGGGAATACCAGATGACTTTCCTGGCGGCAAAAGGTTATCGCGCGATTGCCTACGATCGCCGTGGTTTCGGCCGTTCCAGCCAGCCCTGGGAGGGTTATGATTATGATACCTTCGCCGATGATCTGGAGGAACTGCTGCAAAAGCTGGAGATCCAGCACGCGGTGCTGGTGGGGTTTTCCATGGGCGGCGGCGAAGTCGCGCGCTACATTGCCCGCCACGGCACCCGGCGATTGGCAAAGGCGGTGCTGATAAGCGCGGTAACCCCGTTGTTTATCAAAACCGCCGATCATCCCGAAGGCGTGGATAAATCGGTCTTCGACGGCATAAAAGCGGGCCTGGCCGCCGACCGGCCGCAGTTTTTAAGCGATTTCAGCACGGTGTTCTACGGTACCAATCGCCCCGATAGCAAGGTTTCGGCCGGCATCCTCACCCAAACGCTGAATATCGCCCTGCTGGCCTCCCTTAAAGGCACCCTGGACTGCGTCACCGCGTTCTCGGAAACGGATTTTCGCCAGGATATGCCGGCATTTTCATTGCCGACCCTGGTCATCCATGGCGATGACGATCAGGTGGTGCCTTTTGCGGCGACGGGTAAACTCGCGGCGGCGGCAATCCCGTCGGCCATCCTGAAAGTGTATCCCGGCGCCCCCCATGCCCTGTGTTTTACCCATAAAGACCGATTGAATCAGGATTTGCTGGCCTTTATACAGCAGGATTAAACCATCCCGGCCCTGTGAATAGGCAGGCTGCGCCGCGTCCTGATAGGTTATGGATCAGGACGCTTCCAATAGGGCCAGATAATCGCCGATTTGCTTGCGCTGCTTGGTTTCGCGCAGTTGCAGGGCCATATTGATAATATCAAGTTGCCGGGCATTGACGGCGATATCAGGGTGTAGCTTTCCTTTTGCCGCGAGCCATTCGGCCACGTCGGCCCAGCGCCATAAGGGCGATACGCCTTTGATCCTTTGCACCGGCGAGGGGAAATCGCCGGAGCCGCGAGTGCCGTCCTTGAGCATGGCAACCGCCTGCCGCGACATATCCGACAGCTCGGCGATATCGCTTAAACCAACCAGGTTGGCATCCACCGAGATGACCCTGGCGCCCAAATCCGCCGATTCGATATCACCGATGGCGCTTAACACCGCCTGGGCGAAAGACGCGCTGTCGCGATCGAATTCCAGGTACACGGATTTACCATAAAAACACACCAGGGCGTCATCGCAGCCGCTCTCGAACAGCCGGTCTTCCAGTCCTTTGGTCTCTGCGGTTACGCCGGAGAGGGTAAGCGCAAAATTGTACAATGCCATTGTCACCTCGATTAAAGGCGGAGATCCGCCTTTGCGTAATAAAGCATGTGGCCATGTTACCGGCAGTGATTGATCTTGCGGCGAAGCTGCCTGGCATGGTTTTCCGCGCTGCGGGGCGTAGACCAGACACGCATTTGATGTTCTTCATGGCCGGGCACGCCGCAGGTCAGGCGGCCAAACGCATGCCCTTTGCCATGGCGAAATCGCCAGCCTTTGGAGAGAGCATATTCAATCGCCGCCTGAATATGCTTGTTGGGATGATCCTTCATCTCCCTCCCTATTGCTTGGGTTAATGTATTAGAAATGTTGACGCTTGTCAACGGTAGATGGCAGTCTCCTGCCGGCTGAGAGTAACAAATCTTTCGCAAGAAGAGAGTATAACGGGTTATTTAACAGTGGATTAGCGAGCGGCGCCGCAAATCCCGGGATAATGGCTGGGCGGTGCGGCCGCCACCGCCCAGCGGTTTATCACCGTGGCGCCTATGGCCGCTGCGCGCTGATATGCGGCGCAAGCTGTGCCGCCAGCCAGTCCATAAACACCCGCGCGCGCTGGGGCAGATAACGGCGATCGGCATAGACCAGCGAAACGTCCATAGGCGGCGCGGGGCAGTCGGGCAGGATCGCCACCAGTCGTCCGGCGGCCAGATGCTCCTCCAGGCCGATGGCCGGCGCCTGGATAATACCCAGGCCGCCGAGACAGGCCGCGTTATAGGCATCAACATTGTTCACCGTGACCAGCGAGGGAAGCTCCTGGCTCAGGTACTTGCCCTGATGGCGGTAAACAAATCCCTCCGCGCGCGATCCCAGGCTGGAGACATAATGGATCAGCACATGGCCGGCCAGATCCGCCGGCGTCCTGGGTATGCCATAGGCCGCCAGGTAAGACGGACTGGCGCAGTTCACCATGGGCAGCCGGCCCAGCCGCCGGGCGACCAGGGAAGCCTCGGTCAGTTCGCCGATACGCAGGACGCAGTCAAAACCTTCGCGCACGATATCCACCCGGCGATCGGTGCAGCTGATTTCAATGCGCAGGTTGGGATATTTTTGCATAAATTCGCCCAATTGCGGCAATACCAGGGCGCGGGCAATACCGGCGGGCATATCCACCCGCAATCGCCCGGCCAGCACCAGGCCGTCCTGGCGGAATAATCCCTCAAGTTCATCCATGTTCGCCAGCATATCCTTGCCGCGCTCATACAGCGCCAGCCCGTCCTGGGTGGCCGTGACGCGGCGGGTCGTGCGATGCAGCAGCCTGGCGCCCACCAGGGCTTCCAGGGTCTGGACATGTTCCGATACCGTTGATTTAGGCAGGCCAAGGCTCTCGCCCGCCTGGGTAAAACTGGACAGTTCGCTGACGCGAATAAAACTGCGCAGCAGCTCAAGCTTGTTGACCATCGTATGTCCGGATTATTGTCCTGTCATACCGAACAGTATTTCCGCTTTTTGCGGGTTTATCTATACCCCGCCGGCTAATAAGCTGTAGACCGACAGATTTACCTACCCACAGGAGCACATCGAGATGAGTCACAAAATTGCTTTAATTACCGGCGCCAGCCGTGGACTGGGCAAAAACGCCGCTCTGCACCTGGCGGCAAAGGGCGTGGATATTATCGGCACCTATCATAGCCGGGCCGAGGAAGCGCAGGCGCTGGTGGCGGAGATTCAACGGGCCGGCGGCAAGGCGGTCATGCTGCAGCTGGACGTCGGCGACAGTAGCCGGTTCAGTGAATTTGCCGCCGAAGTCGGCCGCACCCTGGCCGGGGAGTTTCAATGCGATCGGTTTGATTATCTGGTCAACAATGCGGGCATCGGGCTGCATGCCGCTATCGCCGACACCACCGAACAGCAGTTTGATGAGCTGTTCAGGATTCATTTGAAGGGACCGTTTTTCCTGACGCAAAAACTGCTGCCGCTGATAGCCGACGGCGGGCGCATCCTGAATATCTCCACCGGCCTGACGCGTTTCACCGCCTCGACGGCCGCCGCCGCGTACGCCACCATGAAAGGCGGCCTTGAGGTGTTGACCCGCTATCAGGCCAAAGAATTGGGCGGCAGGGGCATCAGCGTAAATGCCCTGGCTCCCGGGGCGATAGAAACGGACTTCGGCGGTGGGATAGTGCGCGATAACCAGCAGGTCAATCAGCTTATCGCCGCCAACACCGCCCTGGGCCGGGCGGGTCTGCCCGACGATATCGGCGGCGCGGTGGCCGCCCTGCTTGCCGAGGGTACTCATTGGATGACCGGCCAGCGTATCGAAGCCTCCGGCGGCATGTTTATCTGACGCGCCGGGCCGCGCTGTCCGCCAGCTGCAGGGCGCAGGGCTGCCGGCGCAGTTCCGCCATGACCGGCGGCGGGAGTTTGTCGTCGGTGATGATGTCGGTTAAGTCCGCCAGGGGCATGGCGCAGAACAGCGAGTAAGCGCCGTATTTACTGCTGTCCGCCAGCAGGATACGCCGTCCGGCATGGGCGGCGAGATCCCGTTTGAGCGCCGCTTTATCCTCTGTCGGCGTGGTCACGCCCTTTTCCAGGCTCCAGGAGTTACAACTGATAAAGGCCACGTCCGGATAGATTTTCTGCAGCAGCTGGCGGCCGTGGTCGCCGATGCAGGACTGGCTGCTGTCATCAATACGTCCGCCGGTAATCGTCACCTCGATTTGCTTGAATTCCGATAAGAACAGCGCGATATGCAAATCCGAGGTGATAACCCGCAACGGCAGATGGGTCAGATGGCGCGCCAGTTCCAGCATGGTGGTGCCCGCATCCAGCACGACGGCGTCGCCGGGCCGCACGCATTGCGCCGCCAGTTCGGCGATGGCCTGTTTCTCCAGCAGGTTGCGCTGCTGTTTTTCATTGGTGGTCGGCTGCGCGGGGATAAAACGGTTGAGCGTGACGCCGCCGTGGGTACGGCTGATAACGCCCTGCTCATCAAGTTTGATTAAATCGCGGCGAATGGTCGCGGGGGAGGCGGTTATCGCCTCGACCAGTTGTTCCACGGTGACCAGATTATGGCTTTTAAGGTATTCCATAATCTGATCTAAACGACTTTGTCCCTTCATAGCGCCCGTTCAGTTAAGCCAATGGCACGGCTGATTTTATGGATATCGCCATGCTGTCAGAGTTGGCTTTAGCTGTCCAGCCAATATCAAACGCCGCGCTTTTGTCCCCGTCATCTAACCAGCAAGATAGCCGGTATGGCTTGCTGCCTTATGCCCGCGCCGGTCGGCGTGGTCAAAATGGCTGCGCCTGATTGCCAATCTTTTCAATTAATTCAGTTATATAGTGCCAAAAAAATTCCTCAGGCCAAATGGCAGGCCACCTGCTGCCCGGAAGGTTTGGCGCGCAGGATGGGATGTTCCGCGCGGCAGCGGTCCGTGACATAGGGGCAGCGGGTATGGAAACGGCAGCCCGGGGGCGGCGACAGGGGGCTTGGCAACTCGCCGGCCAGGCTGACCGTGGCGACGCGGTTGGCCGGATCCATGCCGGGCGCCGCGCGCAGCAGCGCCTGGGTATAGGGATGCAGCGGCTGCCGGTACAGGACCTCCGTCGCGCCGGTTTCAATGACTTCACCCAGATACATCACCGCCACGCGATGGGAAATATGCCGTACCAGCCGCAGGTCATGGGCGACAAACAGCACCGTCAGCGCCAGCTTTTGCTGTAAATCCAGCAGCAGGTTCACTACTTGCGCCTGTACCGAGACATCCAGCGCCGACACCAGTTCGTCCGCCACCAGCACTTCCGGCGCCACCGCCAGCGCCCGGGCAATGCCGATGCGCTGGCGTTGGCCGCCGGAAAATTCATGGGGCAGCTTATCCACCGCGTCGGCGGGCAGGCGTACCAGTTCGAGCAGCGCCATGATGCGCGCCGGGATCGCGGCGCGCGGGCACATCCTGTGTACCGAGAGCGCCTCGCGCAATACCTGTCCCACCGTCATGCGCGGGTTAAGCGAACCATACGGGTCCTGGAAGATCATCTGCACCTGGCGGTTGAAATCGCGCCTTCCCTTGCCGCGCAGCGCGGCGATATCCTGGCCTTTAAAGCGGATGCGGCCGTCATCGGCCGCCAGCAGGCCCACCAGCGCCCGCGCCAGCGTTGATTTGCCGCAACCCGATTCGCCCACCACCCCCAGGGTTTCACCCCGCTGTAATTCCAGCCTGACGCCGTTAAGCGCCTGGATAAACTGGGGCGGGTGCCCCTGCAACCGATGCCAAAGCGATTGTTTTACCGCAAAACGCACCTGTGCGTCCTCGACGCAGATAATCGGTTGTTCGTCCGCCGGGGTTAATCCGTTCATCACAGGCTCCGCGTTTTGACCAGATGTTGATAATGGTGGCAGGCCACGCCCCGGTGGTCCGCCAGGGACAGCAGCGGCGGTACCTGCTGGCGGCACAGATCCGTGGCGTACGCGCAGCGCGGGTTAAAGCTGCAGCCCGGCGGCGGGTCCAACAGCGAGGGCGGCGTGCCCTCGATGGAGAGCAGCGGCGTGCGTTCCACGCCGACCCGCGGCACCGAGCCCATCAAACCCTGGGTATAGGGGTGGCGTGGCGTTGCAAACACCGCACCCACCTCGCCCGATTCCACGATGCGGCCGGCGTACATCACCGCCACCCGATCGCACAGCTGCGCCACCACCCCCAGATCGTGGGTGACGAAAATAATGCCCATATGCAGCCTGTCCCGCAGGGACAGCAGCAGATTAAGGATTTGCTGCTGGATGGTGACGTCCAGCGCGGTGGTCGGCTCATCCGCCAGCAGCAGGCTGGGTTCTCCCGCCAGCGCGATGGCAATCATCACCCGCTGGCGCATGCCGCCGGAAAACTCGTGGGGGTAGTTTTCCAGCCGGCGCCGGGCGTCGGGAATGCCGACCTGGTTAAGCAGTTCAACGGTGCGCGCCAGCCGCTGGCGACCGTTAAGCCGCGTATGGGCGCGCAGCGTCTCGTCAATTTGCCGGTGTACCGTTAACACCGGATTGAGGGCGATCATCGGCTCCTGGAAAATCATGGCGATGTCGCCGCCGCGGATGCGTTGCAATTCTTGCGGCGCGGCGTCGATGAGTTCCCGTCCCCGCCAGGTCACCGAACCGCTAACCTGGGCCGACCCGGGCATAAGGCGCAGCAGGGAACGCAGCGTCACGCTTTTGCCGGAGCCGGATTCGCCCACCAGCCCGAGTATTTCGCCGGGCCGCAGTTCAAAACTGATATCCTGGATGGCCTTTATCATCCCGCGCGGGGTATGGATAACGGTGTTCAGGTTGCTGACCCGCAGGGTATCGTCACCCGGCGCGCCCGGCGCCTTGCCTGGTAATTCAGGGCCTGGCGCTGTCGTGGCATGCATTCTCGACCTCCCTCATCAGCGGTGTCCGGGCCGGAGCCGTTCGGCCAGCACATCGCCCAGCAGGCTGAATCCCAGTCCGGTAAGCACGATGGCCAGGCCGGGGAAAATAGTGATCCACCAGGCGGTATCCATAAAATTCTTGCCGGCGGCGATTAATACTCCCCACTCCGCGGTGGGCGGCTGCGCCCCCAGGCCGAGATAGCCCAGGCTGGAGCCGAGCAAAATAGCCAGCGCCATATCGGTCATCCAGTACACCAGGGTGGTGGTCATGACGTTGGGCAACAAATGTCGGAAAATAATGCGCGGCCGGCTATACCCCATCACCTGGCCGGCGGCAATATAGTCCAGGCGTTTCTGGATACTGACTTCACCGGCGATCAGCCGGGCATAGAACACCCAATAGATAATGCCGACCGCCACATACATGCTGCCCAGGCCCGGGCCGAGGATTGCCACGATGGCTATCACCAGCACCAGCAGCGGGAACGTGATCACCGCGTCCACCACCCGCTGGAACAGCGTTTCCGCCCAGCCGCCGTAAAAACCCACCAATAGCCCGACCAGCGTGCCGAAAACCATGGGGAACAGCGTGGTAAACAAGGCGATTTGCAAATCCACCCGGTAGGCATAGATAACACGTGAAAAAATATCGCGGCCAAAATTATCGGTGCCGAACAGGTGATGCGGGCCGGGCGGTTTCAGGATGGCGCGGTAATCGAACGCCAGCGGATCGTAGGGGGCGATCAACTGCGGGAAAAAACCGGCGGCCAGGCTGAACAGCAGGATGATGGCCGTGCTCAGCAGTGGCCAGGGGATATGCCGCCGCCAGGTACGGGCCGGCATTGATGGCGCCGGATGGACCGTCATCGCGCTCTCCTCGGGTCGATCATGACCTGGACGATATCGGTCACCAGGAAAATAAGCGACACCATTACCGACAGCACGATGACCAGTCCCTGGACCATGGGGTAGTCGCGGCTGAAGATACTGTCGACCATCAGGCGGCAGATGCCGGGGACGGCAAACACCGTTTCGGTGATCACCGCGCTGCCGATAATGGTGCCGATATTAAGGGCAAACAGACTGACGGTGGGGATAAGCGAATTACGCATCACATGGCGCAGCATAATCACCCGGTTTTTCAGCCCCTTGGCGCGGGCAAAGGTAATGTATTCCGCGTCCAGCACCGCGATAATAGACGTGCGCAGGTTATTGATAAGCACTGCCGCCAGGCTCAGGGCCAGGGTCATCGACGGCAGGAACAGATGGTACAGCTTATCCGTGAAAGTGGCGCCGTAGCCGCCCACCGGAAACCAGTGCAGATGGGCGGAAAACACCGTCAGCAACACCAGGCCGATATAAAACGACGGCATGGACAGCGTTACCTGGAAAGAACCGCGGATAGTCATATCGGCGGCGCTATTGCGCTTAAGCGCCGAGACAAAGGCCAGCGGAATCGCCATCAGCAGCGCGAACAGGCCGGCCATGGCGGTCAGCATCAGGCTGACCGGCAGGCGCTCGGCAATCACCCTGGTCACCGGGCTGTGCAGCACATAGGAGTTGCCCAGGTTGCCGGTCAGTACCTGGCGGGCAAAAAAGAAAAATTGCACCGGCAGCGGTTTGTCCAGTCCCAGCTGTGCGTTGATCCTCGCCACGTCGGCCTCGGTGCTGCGATCGCCAATCATGGCGCTGGCGGGATCGCCCGGCAGCAGCCGTACAATGGCGAAAGTCACCACCAGGATCACCAGCAACGTGGGGATAATCAGCAAAATACGTTTAACGATATAGGCAAACTCTGACACCCCTCTCTTCTCCTGTTCCAGGTTCCGGCCGTTAACCTGCGTCGACGTTATTTGCGCGTCAGGTAGGTTTCGGCAAACAGGTTATTGCCCAGCGGAATCTGCACAAAGCCGTGCACCGTCTTATTCAACGCCACCGGGTAAGGGCTTTCATACAGCGGCACGATCGGCCCCTGGGCGTTAAAGATCGCCTGGATCTGTTGATAATCGGCCGCGCGTTTTTGCGGATCGATTTCCTGCTGGGATTGCTCAAACAGCTGGTCTACCCGATCGTTTTTCCAGCCCGAATGCACCGCCTGGATATTTTTCGAATAAGCGAAGTAAGAGGTGATTTCATTGGGATCGGCAATATCATCGGTCCAGGTAGATAAGCGCATGCCGAAATCGCCCTTGCGATAGCGGTCGGTTTCCGTGGCGTGGTCCACCTGGGTGATGGTGAGTTTAACGCCCACCTGCGCCCACATTTGCTGCAGGGCGGTGGCGATGCTGATTTCGTCCTCATTGCCGGCCAGTACCATGATATTGGCGCTGAAACCGCTGGCGAAACCGGCCTGATCCAGCAGCTGTTTGGCCTTGGCCGTATCCACCGGATAGAGCGGTTTGTCGCCTACGTGCCCCGGCGTGCCGCTGGAAATATAAGACGTCATCGGCGTGCCGATGCCATAGGTCACCAGTTGGATAATGCCTTGCTTATCGGTGGCGTAGTTCAGCGCCTGGCGCACCTTTTCATTGGCCAGCGGATTGGCCGCGCCCTGGTACTGCGGGCGCACGTTCAGGCTGACGTATTCCACCCGGGTGGAGGGAAACAGTTTCATATCAATGGCCGGATTGGCCTTCAATTCGTTGACGCGCGAATACGGGATAAACTCGGTGGCGTCCAGCTCGCCCGACTGTAACTTCAGGATGCGCGTGGCGTCGTCCGGGACGATCTCGAAGGTAATGCCGTCGAGATAGGGCAGCGGCTTGCCGTCGGCGCCGTTGCGCCAGTAATACGGGTTGCGCACCAGGGTCATGGTGGCGTTATGCTGCCAGGATTTCAGCACATAGGGGCCGGACCCCACCGGATGCTCGGCGAAAGCTTCCGCTTTTTGCTGGTCGGTGGCGCCCGGCGTCGCCTCGAACTGCTTTTTCGGCATGATGGAGGTATTAAACGCCGTCAGGGCGCTGAGGATGGCCGGGTCCGGGTGTTTCAGATGCAGGGTAATGGCGTTGGCGCCGTCAATGGAGACGCTGGCGATGGAATCGACCATAAATTGCCATACCCCGTTGCCGGGCTTGCTGGCGCGTTCCAGCGACCATTTAACATCTTCTGCGGTAATCGGCGATCCATCGGAGAACTTGATATTATCGCGCAGGGTCAGGCTGACGCTTTTGCCGTCGGCGGCGATATTCCATTTGTCCGCCAGGCCCGGTTCGATGCCTTTGCCGTCGGCGGTGGGAAACAGGAGCGTGTCATACAGATTCGACAGGATCCAGATATCGGTATTGTTTTCATTCAATACCGGTTCCAGGAACGAACTATCGCTATAGCGGCCATAGACCAGCGTGCCGCCGCGCTGCACGGTATCCGCCGCCCAGGCGTGGGCCAGTGGTAGCGCGCCCGCCGTCAGCAAGGCGATTAACGTTATCCGATGCATAACCTTCATTGTGCCCATCCCCTTATCGCTTGGAAAATGATCCCCGCCGGAAAATCCCGCGTCACTGTTCTAATGCAGTAGTACGATATTTGAAGCAATGATCGTTTAATGTCAATAAAAGGCAGTAAAAAAGGCATTATTTTGTCATAGGAAAATGCTATAGCCCGTTGAATAGGAAAATATGCCCGCTGTGCTTGCGTTAGCTAAGCTTATAACGATAGTGTATTAGTAAATTAGCACGCATTAATGGGCGCCTTGTGGACTTCCAACTTGATAGAACATTGTCGCTCCCGTTGGGGATGCAGTTGCGGGGGCTGGTGGAGTATGCCATCACCTTCGGCGCGCTGAAGCCGGGGGATAAATTGCCCTCGGTGCGCGACATGGCCGAGCGGGTCGGCGTGGCGCCGATGACCGTGGCGCAGGTTTATCGCGAGTTGAAACAGGCTGAACTGATCTACAGCAAGCCCGGCTCCGGTACCTTTATTGCCGACGCCGCCCAGGTCCTGCGCCACAGCGACAAGCGGTTGACCGATCTGCATCAGCACATCGACGCCCTGATCGATCGGGCGCAGGACCTGTCTTTATCGGCGGCCGACCTCGCCGCCCTGGTCACCAACCGGTTCCATCACCGCCAGCGGCGCGCCAGGACCAAAACGGTGCTGGTGGTGGGTAATTTTATCGAGTCCGCCCGCGATTATGCGCAGATTATCGCCGGCACCCTGGGCGACGGCGCGCAGCTGGACGCGACGACGCTGTCGATACTGACCGCCGATAACCGCGCGCGCGAGCAGGCGCACAGCGCCGATCTGATCCTGACCTTTGCCCACCGCCGGCGCGAGGTGATGAGCCTGCTGCCCGGTATGCGGGTTATTAATATCAGCTTTATCCCCTCCGAGCAGACCCGGCGGGCGCTGGCGTCGCTTGATCCCCTTGCCAGGGTGCTGGTGGTGTCGATCTTCCCGGAGTTTACCGCGCTGATGAAAACCGGGGTGCAGCGCTTCGCCCCGCATGTGCAGTCCATTACCGTGGTGCATCGGGACGACCCTGAACTGAACCGCTATCTGGCGCATGCCGATGTGCTGGTCTACGCCACCGGCGCCGAGGCGTTACAGGACGCCTTATCTCCCGGCCAACAGGCGTTTGAATACCGGCATATTCCTGACAGCGGCGATATCAGGCGTGTGGTGATGCCGCTGCTGACGCCGGATGTGCCCTCTGTGACCGGATTGAAGGAAATATCATGAAAATCAGTGAAATGAATTGGCAGCAGTTGGAAGAATACCTGGGCCGGGACGATCGGGTGGTGGTGCCGCTGGGCAGTACGGAGCAGCATGCGTTTCTCAGCCTGTCGGTGGATTCCATCCTGGCCGAAAAGGTCGCCGTCGAGGCGGCCGAGCCGCTGGGCATACCGGTATTCCCGGTAATGCCGTTCGGCATGACGCCGGCGTTCAGCGATTTTCCCGGCACCATCAGCCTGCGGGTCGGCACTTACCTCCGGCTGCTGTACGATATTCTCGATAATTTGAAACGGCAGGGCTTTAAGCGCGTTCTGCTGGTTAACGGCCACGGCGGTAATATGCCGGCGCAGCATATTATCAGCGAATGGATGGTGGCCAATCCCGAGGTGATGGTACAGCTGCATAACTGGTGGTGCGCGCCGCTCACCTGGGCAAAGGTACAGCAAACCGATCCGGTGGCCTCGCATGCCTCATGGATGGAAAATTTCCCCTGGACCCGGCTGGCGGGCGTCGCCCAGCCGGACCGGCAAAAACCGATGCTCGATCTGGTCGGCTTTCGCAAGCTCAATCCGGCCAAGGCCCGCGCGATGCTGGGCGACGGCAACTACGGCGGGTATTATCAGCGCGCCGACGAGGAGATGCTGGCCCTCTGGCAGGTGGGTGTCGAAGAAACCCGGCGCGTGATGGAACTGCTCTGATCGCCGCCCGGGCAAGGCACCGTGCGGGGAGCCGTTTATGCGGCGGGAGTACCCGCGGCGCGAGCGGCCGCCGGTGCGAGGCCTGGGGCGCGGAGAAATACGTCTTGCCCGGCGTCATGCCCGCAGTGGCGAACGCTTAGCCCTGCTGTTCCCGATGCCGGCATTTACGCTCTTGCGCCACCAACAGCGGGCAGCTCGGGCAATATTCCAGGCCGCTGAGCTTATAGCGCAGGCAGCACAGCCGGCGGATGATTTTCGGGCCGGCGTCGTGCTCCACCACCCGTACCGGCTGATACAGCCGGTTGGGCGCGCCGTCCGTCAGGGTTTTGGTGGCGAGAAACGCCCTGGCTTCCCCGGTATCGGCGCCTTGTTCCGCGGCCATATCGATGCCGTGGGCGACGCGGATGGCGGCGTTGTTCCAGAACAGGCCCGGCCTGATGCCGGCCAACTGGCCGAAGGTCCGGCAAACCGGCAGCACATGCGTCTCCAGCAACTGCCCGAACAGGGCGGGGATGGCGACGCCGCCGGCGATTTTTGCGCCGCGATCGGCCAGGATAAATTTTTCCGGCACGGCGGATTGCGCTCCCTGGGTAAACTGAATCGCGCGCGGATCCGCCGGCAGCCGCCAGTCATGCAGCAGCGCGATCCTTGTCCAGGGCGCCAGCAGCAGGGCAAAATACCACTGCGACCACATGGAGATCACCGCCGCCCGGTCACCCCCTTCGTTCAGCCGCAGGAACGGCTCCAGTAGCGCCAGCGCCGTTTCCGGCGCGCATAAATCCGCCGCCGAATAGCCCGTTCCGCCGCTGGGAACGGAGAAGAGAAAACTGCCGTTGATATCAATGGCGCATCCGGGGGTGGGTGCTGCTGCGTCAGGCTTCATACGCTTCCTGTATCGATCGGGACTATTGATTAAGGACAAGGCAAAGAGCTTCCGGCAGGCGGGCGGCTTGCGGTCTCTCTCCAAATGCGCATAATAGGCGATCAAAATCAGAATGATAACTATTAATATTTAAAATTTATGCAGACTCATGATGCCTATCGCCGACGTCTTTTACAGGCGATGGCCGTGTTGCCCTGGTGGTTTTCCCGCCGCGCCGCCGGCGCGCCCATACCCGATGCGGCACGTATTATCGCGCTGGAGTGGCGCCCGGCGGAGCTGCTGCTGGCCCTTGGCGTGACGCCGATGGCCATTGCCGACGCGCCGAATTACCGCAGCTGGGTGGCGGAGCCGGCGCTGCCGCCGTCGGTGCTGGACGTGGGGCTGCGCAACGAACCGAATATGGAAGCGATGCAGCGCCTGGCGCCTTCGCTGATCCTGCTATCGGAGGGTTTTGGCCCGGCGCCTGCAAGCGTCGCGTCCATTGCGCCCACCATGACCTTCCGTTTTAGCCGGCAAGGCGATAGGCCTTTGGCCGTGGCCCGCCAGGATATCGTCGCCCTGGCCGGGCGCCTGGGGATGCCGGATCGGGCGCAACGGCATATGGCCGATCTCGACCGGCAACTGGACCAGACCCGGCAGCGGCTGGCGTCTGGATCCCTTCCGCTTCCCCCCGTCTTGCTGTTTTCCTTTATCGACAGCCGCCGCATCATGGTTATCGGCAAAAACAGCCTGCTCCAGGATGTGCTGGATCGGGTGAGGGTGGCGAACGCCTGGGACGGCGAGGAAAATGTCTGGGGCAGCGCAACGGTGGGCCTTGAGCGGCTGGCGCAGTTCCGGGGCGTCAGGGCGCTGTGTTTTCATCGCGGCGCCCAGGATCCCCTGGCGGAAGTGGCCGGTTCCACGCTTTGGCAAACGCTGCCTTTTGTCCGGGAAAAACAGCTGCGGGTGCTGCCCGCGGTGTGGTTTTTCGGCGCCACCCTTGCCGCCATGCGCTTTTGCCGGATGCTCGGGCAGGCGATGGAGCCACGGGCATGAGTAAACGCGTTCCGCGCTTATCCGCCGCATTGGTCCTGGCGTTGTCGCTTGCCGCGCTGTCGCTTGCGGTATTTAATTTAACCCTTCAGCTCGCGCCCGGTTTATGGTGGCGGGCGGCGTGCCATCCCGATACCGGCAGTATTGATCAAATGCTGTTTCACTACAGCCTGCTGCCGCGCACCGCGCTCTCGCTGCTGGTGGGCGCCGGGCTGGGGCTGGTGGGGGTGGTGTTCCAGCAAATACTGCGCAATCCGCTGGCCGAACCCACCACGCTCGGGGTGTCGGCGGGCGCGCAACTGGGGCTCACGGTGGCGACCCTCCTGGCGTTGCCGGGCGACGAGGCGACCCGCCAACTGGCGACGATAGCCGGCGCGCTGGCGGTGGGCGGCCTGGTGTTCGGCGTTTCCTGGGGGCGCCGGTTGTCGCCGGTCACCCTGATTCTGGCGGGATTGGTCTTGGGGCTTTACTGCGGGGCGGCCAAAAGCCTGCTGGCGCTGCTTAACTATGAGCGGCTGCAAACCCTTTTTCTCTGGAGCAGCGGCATGCTCAACCAGCAGGATTGGAGCAGGGTACAGTTCCTGCTGCCCCGGCTGGCCGTCGGCCTGCTGCTGATATTGCTGATGCTGCGACCGCTGATGCTGATGGGATTGGATGACGGCGTGGCGCGCAACCTGGGCCTGGGCCTTATCGCCGCGCGCGTCGGCGGCATCGGCGTGGCGATCGTGTTAAGCGCCTTTCTGGTCAACGCCGCCGGCATTATTGGTTTTATCGGCCTGTTCGCGCCGCTGCTGGCGCGGATGCTCGGGGCCAGGCGCCTGCTGCCCCGTTTAGGGTTTTCCTGCCTGCTGGGCGCGCTGCTGCTGCTGCTCAGCGATCAGCTGATGATCCTGCTGGCCCGGCTGTGGCGGGAAATCCCCACCGGCGCCGCCACCGCCCTGATCGGCGCCCCCCTGCTGCTATGGCTGTTGCCCAGGCTCAGGGAGACCCGCGCCATGGCCGCGGATAACGCCCAGACGCTCAGGCCGGAGCGGCGGATGACGCCGCCGGCCGTACTGGCAGGGGTTGCGCTGCTGATACTGGTCGCCGTCGTGGCGCTGACGCTGGGACGCGATAATTACGGCTGGTATTGGTCGCTACAGGAGATGTGGCGCTGGCGCTGGCCGCGCGTGCTGGCGGCCGGCGCGGCCGGCGCGATGCTGGCGGCGGCGGGCACCCTGATTCAGAAAATGACCGGCAATCCGATGGCCAGCCCGGAAGTGCTGGGCATCAGTTCCGGCGCGGCCTTTGGCGTGGTGCTGCTGTTGCTGCTGGTGCCGAACGACGCGTTTGCCTGGCTGCTGCCGGCCGGTAGCCTGGGGGCGGCCCTGACGCTGCTGCTGATTATAGTGCTCTCGCAGCGCGGCGGGTTTTCCAGCGGGCGTTTGCTGCTGGTGGGCATAGCGCTGAGCACGCTGTTCACCACCTTGCTTACCCTGCTGCTGGTCAGCGGCGATCCGCGCATGTCATCGGTGCTGACCTGGCTATCCGGCTCCACCTACAAGGTCAGCGGCGCCCAGGCCATACGCACCGCCGTTATCGCCGTGGTACTGCTGGCGGCGGCGCCCCTGTTGCGCCGCTGGCTGGACCTGCTGCCGCTGGGCGGCGCCACCGCGCGCGCGGCAGGCGTGGCGTTAAAACCGGCGCGTATGGCCATTCTATTGCTGGCCGCCGGGTTGATTGCCACCGCCACCCTGAACGTTGGCCCGCTCAGTTTTATCGGCCTGATGGCGCCGCATATGGCCCGGCTGACCGGATTTCGCCGTCCCATGCCACAGATGCTGGCGGCCTGCCTGCTGGGCGGCGTGCTGATGATGATCGCCGATTGGTGCGGCCGATTTATTATTTTCCCTTATCAAATTCCCGCCGGGCTATTGGCCACCTTCTTTGGCGCGCCCTATTTTATCTATTTACTGCGCCGGCAGGCCGGCTGATGTATTACCCTGGCATCAGGCGCGCTAATCTATTTACACACCGCGCCGGCGGACCGGTTAACAGACCGGTGCGCCTGGCCTCGGATCGGTTCACAGCTCACCATTCCCCCGCGGGTTACAGGGGAATACCGGGCAAATACCCGTCGGCGCGTGAGATTTGTTAATTTAAGACAAAAGAATTACTAATATCTAAAATATTGTCTTGCAAATAATGCATCCTCTTGCATAATCCTGAACTCTCATAAGAATCATTCTCATTATTATTCAGCAAGGGTTTTCTGCACATGCGTACTGCCGATTTTTCTCCCGTAGGGCGAATCACGTCCTCTCCACGTCTGCTGGCCGTGGTTATCGGCGCGTGCTGCGGCGCGATGGCGTTACCCGCCAACGCCGCCGCCGCATCCAGCGCTGCTAACGCCGCCGCGTCTACCGCCGCCACGCCTGCCGCCAATACGGCCGCGGGCAAGGGTGATACCATTACCGTGGTGGCCGCGCCGGAGACCAACTTCCGTCCGGGCGGCGATCAACTGGTGCCGGCGTATATGGATGGCCAGATCGCCAACGGCGGCCGGGTGGGATTTTTGGGGCAGCAGGACGCCAGTAATGTGCCCTTCAGCGTCGTCGGGTTCACGTCGAAGCTTATCCAGGATCAGCAGGCGCGCACGCTGGCGGATGTGCTGAATAACGATGCCTCGGTGCAACGCGGCTACGGGTACGGCAACTATGCGGAAAACTTCGTGGTGCGGGGATTTACCCTTAATGGCGACGATATCTCCTACGGCGGTTTGTACGGCATATTGCCGCGCCAGATATTGCCCACCGAGTTTGCCGAACGTATCGAATTACTGAAGGGATCCAGCGCATTCCTCAACGGCGTGCCGCCCGGCGGCACCGGGGTCGGCGGTACGGTAAACGTCGAGCCCAAACGCGCCGGCGATGAACCGCTTAACCGCGTTTCCCTGGATTATACCTCCAAATCCCAGGTGGGCGGCGGGGTCGATATCGCCCGTCGTTATGGCGATAACAACCAGTTCGGCGTGCGCATCAACGCGGCGCACCGCGAAGGCGGCAGCGCCATTGATGATGAAAAACGCCGCCTGACCATGGCCTCCATCGGCCTGGATTACCGGGGCGATCGTTTTCGCACCTCGCTTGATCTGGGCGCCAGTAAACAGACGGTACATGGCGGCCGTTCGGTGGTCTACCTGGGCAACGCCACCAAGATTCCCGACGCGCCTTCCGCGACGAATAACTACAGCCAGAAATGGGCTTATACCGATACGGAAAACGAGTTCGGCATGCTGCGCGGAGAATATGACCTGACGGATTCCTGGACCCTCTATGGCGCGGTCGGCGCCAATCACGATCATGAGAACGGCGATTACTCGTCGCCGACGTTGAGCGATGATAACGGCAACGGCACCATGAGCCGGCTGACAGTACCGTATTTTTCCGACAGTTTTGCCAGCCAGGCGGGGATTCGCGGTAAATTCAATACCGGCTTCGTGAAACACAACGTCAATGTCGGCTTCTCCACCCTCAACCGTAAGGTGAGCACCGCCTACACCATGTCAGGCGCGACGATAACCAATAATATCTACGATCCGCACTATTCCGACAGGCCGGAGGAAAACCTCTATACCGGCGGTCATATGGGCGATCCGGGCGTCTTCAACCGGGTGCGCAACAACGGTATCGCCATCGCCGACACCATGTCGGTACTGGATGACAAAGTGCAGCTGACCGCCGGCGCCCGGCGCCAAAACGTAGTGGTGGCCAATTACGCCTACACCGGCGAGCAAAGCAGCCAGTTCGATGAAACCAAGGTGACCCCGGCCTTCGGCCTGGTGGTTAAACCCTGGGATCATATTTCGCTGTACGCCAACCATATCGAAGCGTTGCAGGCCGGTGATAGCGCGGGCCTGACCTATAACGGCGATCTGGTAACCAACGGCGGGCAGGTGGCCGGCATCCAGACCTCCAAGCAAAACGAAGTGGGGATCAAGGCGGACTATGGCCGCGTCGCCGGTTCGGTGGCGCTGTTTGAAATCAAGAAACCGGTGGGCGTGTATACCCGCAACGGCGCCGACAGCTATTCGTTCAACAACAGCGGCGAGGTGCGTAACCGCGGCCTGGAGCTGAACGTCTTTGGCGAACCGATCTACGGCGTGCGCTTAAACGGCAGCATGGCCTGGATGGACCCGGAAATGACCAAGACCCAAGACGGCACTTACGACGGCAATGACGCCATCGGTATCCCGCGCTACCAGATGGTGCTGGGCGGCGAATGGGATATTCCCGGCCTGACCGGCATTACCGCCACCGGCAAGGTGATTCATACCGGCTCGCAGTATGCCGATTCGGCCAACAACCTGAAGGTGGATAGCTGGAACCGCCTGGACCTGGGCCTGCGCTACAATATGAACCTGCCGAAAAACAATATTATCTGGCGTGCCGGCGTGGAAAACGTCACCAACGAGAAGTATTGGGCTTCGGCCACCGGCGGTTACCTGACCCAGGGCGACCCGCGCCAAGCGAAAGTGTCCATGACGGTCGACTTCTGATAACGCGCCGGGCATAAAAAAACCGCGCCGGCCCCGGCCGTTGCGGTTTTTTTTCTGGTATTTGCGCCGCCTTTGACGACATGTCCGCCGTTAGATGCGTCACGCGTGCAGCGTTGGCCGCACGCGGTCGACCTATTAGAAGTCGACGCTCATGGAAAGCTTCAATTCACGCGGGTCGCCCTGGAAAACATAGGTGCCGGTTTCTTCCACCGATGACCAGTAATTTTCATTAGTGACGTTTTCGACACCGGCGCGCCAGACCACGTTATGCTCCTTAAGGCTGGTGGTGTAGCGCGCGGCCAGGTCCAGGCGGGTCCAGGAATCAAGCTTTACCGTATTAGCCTCGTTCATATATTGCGAGCCGGCGTGAGTCACGGTGCCGGTGGCGGTCAGTCCTTCAACGCCCGGGATATCCCATTCCCCGTTCAGCACCGCTTGGTATTTCGGCACGCCGACGGCATCGTTGCCATCATTGACCCCATTAAGGGTTCGGGACAGTTCGCTGTCTATCCAGGTGACGCTGCCAAGCAGGCGCACGCCGTATAGCGGCTCGCCGAACACATTGAGCTCTATGCCGCGATTTTTTTGTTCGCCGTTCAGGCCGTAAATATTGCTGGTCGGATCGGTAAAGCCGTTGGGCCGTTTAATTTCAAACAACGCCACCGAACCGGCGACGCGGCCGAAATCGGCTTTAATCCCCATTTCATTCTGTTTGGATAACACCGTGCCGGTAACATAACCGGCGTTAGCCGTTCTCGAAGGCGCGGTCTTGCCCGGCTGCAGCGCTTCGATATGGTTGGCGTAAAGGGAAATATGTTCCCAGGGTTTGACCACCAGGCCATATGCGGGCGTGATTTTCATCGCGTCAAAGGCGCTGGCGCCGTCTTCGACGCCGGTGTAGCTGTAATTGCGGATGCGAATTTCCTGGCGCCGCGCCCCAAGCGTTAGCAGTACCCGATCGTCCAGCGCCGAGAGCGTATCGGATACGGACGCGCCGGTGGTATTGGTGCGGCTGCGGGTCACCGGATGATGCAGTGAACTGGCGGAATACAGCGTCGGCGGATTATCAACCTGCACCGGATCGTATATGTTAGTCCGCGATGTCGAGCCCGATAGGGTATAGCCGGCGCGGGTTTGGGTATTGACACCCGAATAGCCGACGTTCACGTTATGCTTGATCACGCCGGTATGAAATGTCCCGCGGATGCCGGTCATGCCGGAGAAATTATCGCTGCTGTAACCGGTTGACAGACGGCTTATGCTCGCGTCGCCCTGGCTGTTAAGCACCGTCGCAGCGGTATAGGAGCCCAATTCATCGTTACGGCTGGCGCCGATGGCGGAATAAAACGTCCAGTTCTCGGTGATGTCATATTCGCCGCGCAGCATGCCGAATTGGGTCTTCAGATCGGAATAGGCCCACTGCGGGCTGTAATTGGTGGAAGCATCCGGCAGGGCGGGCAGGTCCGTCATGTTGGGCCCAAGCTTCAATCCCATCCGGCCGCCGTGGTCGGTCTGTTTCTGGTAACCCCCGTCCAGCGACGCGCGAAAACGATCGCCGCGGTAATCCAGGCCGACCGAGGCCAGGGTGGTGCGTTCCTTCGCGTCGTGCACCGCCGTTTCCCCTTCGCGCTGCAGGACGTTGGCGCGTACGCCAAACTGGTTGTTATCGCCAAAGCGGCGCCCGGCATCCACCGATGTCCCGATGCGTGATTTGGTGCTGTAGTCCGTTCCCAGACGCACCAGCGGGTCGTCGCCGGCGTGTTTCGGCTCCAGGTTAATTGCGCCCCCGACGCCGCTGCCTCCCGGCGGTACGCCGTTGAGGAAGGCGTTGGAACCTTTGAAAATTTCGACTCGATCTATCATCTGGGTGGAAATAATCTGACGCGGCATCACACCATAAAGCCCTCCCAGGGAAATATCCTGGCCGTCGACCTGGAAACCCCGGATCCGATAGCTTTCGGCAATATTACCGTAGCCGCCGGCCAACTGTACCGATGCATCGTTGCGCACGACATCGGACAGCGTTTTCGCCTGCTGATCCTCAATCATCTTGGCGGTAAAGCTTATTACATTGAATGGCACGTCAAGCGCGCTCTGTTCCCCCAGGATGCCCAAGCGAGCGCCATTGGCCACTTGTCCGTCCAGGTATGCCGGCACCGGCTGGTCACCACCGGGTTTAAACGCCTGCGGCGCGGCGACCACGGTAATCACGTCGTCCTTTGCACCGGTGGCGGCGGGGGTCGCTGTAGGGGCGGCGGGGAGCAGCGTTGCCCCAGCGACATGGCCACTTAATACGGAACTGAGGACTAGGGCCAGGGAACGGCGAACCCTAAACCGCCGCCCTACCAGTGAACACATACGCATAACATCCCTTAATGATAAAGATAATGAGTTTCATTCTTAGGTGGCTAATTATCAATAATTGGAATTCATTTGCAACAATTAGTAAGAATTACATTTGCAATTGCCTGCGAAAAACCTGGCGATCACAGCGGATGGCGCAAGGGGTGGTCTACAGTAATAACAGGCAATCCCTTCAAGGAGCGCGCGATGCTATCCGTTCATCACCTGAATAAATCCAGATCACACCGTATCCTGTGGCTATTGGAAGAGCTTGATCTGCCCTACGACGTTTTTTATTACCAGCGGGATAAACATATGCTGGCGCCTGAAACGCTGAAAATAATCCATCCGCTGGGCAAATCACCCATTCTCACCGACGGCGCGCTGACGCTGGCGGAATCGGGCGCCATTATTGATTATGTGCTGGATCGCTACGACGGCGCGTTCCTGCTTGCGCCGCAGGACAGTCGCAGCGAGGAGTGGGTACGGTATCGCTACTGGCTGCATTATGCCGAGGGGTCGTTAATGCCGTTACTGGTGATGAAGCTGATTTTCGGCATGCTGGGTAAACCGCCGGTACCGCTGCTGGCAAGGCCCATCGGCGCGGCGGTGGGCAAGGGGGTATCGCGCAAGTATCTCGATCCCCAGTTGCTGACCCATTGCCGGTATCTGGAAAATCATCTCAGCCAGTATCCCTGGTTCGCCGGCGACCGGTTCAGCGCGGCGGATATCCAGATGAGCTTTCCGCTGGAGGGCCTGGCGACGCGCGTGGGCATTGACGGGTACCCGTCGCTGCGGTCTTATCTCGATAAACTGCGGCAGCGGCCGGCCTACCAGCGGGCGAAAGAGCGCGAGCAGCAGCCCGGGACAGCCTGAGGACCCCCGCCAAATCAATAAAGTGTCAGCTAAAGGAACTTTCGGTTGAAATCCCCCCGCCGGGGGCAGGATAATCCCCGCCCTCGCATGGTTATATCATCGCAATCGTGATGGTAAGTGATGATGAAGCAACATAATCCCAGGGGATTTTTTATGTCCAGTTCCATCCAACCGGCCAGCGACAACGCCCGGCCGCGCTCCTCGCTTGATGCCTGGTTCCAGATTTCCGCGCGCGGCAGTACCCCGCGCCAGGAAGTATTGGCCGGCCTGACCACGTTTTTGGCCATGGTGTATTCGGTGATCGTGGTGCCCGGCATGTTGGGCAAGGCCGGGTTTCCGCCGGCGGCGGTATTTGTCGCCACCTGCCTGGTGGCGGCGTTCGGTTCGCTGTTGATGGGGCTATGGGCCAACCTGCCGATGGCGATCGGCTGCGCCATTTCCCTTACCGCCTTTACCGCGTTCAGCCTGGTCTTGGGCCAGCATATCAGCGTGCCGGTGGCGTTGGGCGCGGTATTCCTGATGGGGGTGGCGTTTACCCTGATTTCCGCCACCGGCATCCGCTCCTGGATCCTGCATAACCTGCCTATGGGCGTGGCCCACGGCACCGGTATCGGCATCGGCCTGTTTTTATTGATTATTGCCGCCAATGGCGTCGGCCTGGTGGTAAAGAACCCTATCGAAGGCCTGCCGGTGGCCTTGGGTCATTTTGCCTCGTTCCCGGTCATGATGGCGCTGACGGGGCTGGCGGCCATTTTTGGCCTGGAAAAGCTACGGGTGCCGGGCGGCATTCTGCTGGTGATTATCGCCATCTCGCTGCTGGGCCTGATATTTGATCCCCAGGTCAGCTATCGCGGGCTGTTTGCCTTGCCGACCCTGTCCGACGCCGAGGGGCATTCGCTGATTTTTAACCTGGATATCAAGGGCGCGCTGCAGCCGGCGGTATTGCCAAGCGTGCTGGCGCTGGTGATGACGGCGGTGTTCGACGCCACCGGCACCATTCGCGCGGTGGCCGGGCAGGCCAATCTGTTGGATAAGGATGGCCAGATTATCAACGGCGGCCGCGCGCTGACCGCGGATTCCCTGAGCAGTATCTTTTCGTCGCTGGTGGGCGCGTCCCCGGCCGCGGTCTATATCGAATCCGCCGCCGGGACCGCCGCCGGCGGCAAGACCGGGCTGACCGCGACCATTGTCGGCCTGCTGTTCCTGGTGATCCTGTTTTTATCGCCGCTGTCTTATCTGGTGCCGGCGTACGCCACAGCACCCGCGCTGATGTATGTCGGCCTGCTGATGCTCAGCAACGTCGCCAAACTGGATTTCAGCGATTTTGTCGACGCGATGTCGGGACTGCTGTGCGCGACCTTTATCGTGCTGACCTGCAATATCGTCACCGGTATCATGCTGGGCTTCGGATCGCTGGTTATCGGCCGGGTTTTTGCCGGGGAATGGCGCAGGCTTAACGTCGGCACGGTGCTTATCGCCGTGGCGCTGGTCACGTTTTACGCCGGCGGCTGGGCTATCTGAGGGGTTTAATGCCGGCGTGACGCGGCTACCCGCCGTCGCGCGGGTTATTTGCGCAGCTTTATCTTGCTTCCAGGCCGCGCCGGTTTCTTTAACCGGCGCGGTTTTTTATTGCTATCCCGGCGCCGCTACCCGATCGGGGGATAAAAAAAAACCGCCCATGGCCGATAACAGGTTTTTAACTTTTGGCAAAATGATCTACTATCAAAACTCGCGTTTCAGGCCAGGACCCCGCTCCAGGGCCAGACGGTAAACGTTGCCAGAAGGACAGACTAAGGTAAGCATGGAAATCTTTTTTACAATTCTGATCCTCACCTTGATTGTATCCCTGTCGGGTGTGATTACGCGTATTTTGCCGTTTCAAATTCCCCTGCCGTTAATGCAGATTGCGCTGGGCGCGCTGCTGGCCTGGCCGCAGTTCGGCCTGCACGTGGATTTTAACCCGGAGCTGTTCCTGGTGCTGTTTATCCCGCCGCTGCTGTTCGCCGACGGCTGGAAAACCCCGGCGCGGGAATTTTTACGCCACGGCGGCGAAATCGTGGCGCTGGCCCTGGTGCTGGTGCTGATTACCGTGGTCGGGGTCGGTTACCTGATTTACTGGATGGTGCCCGGCATTCCGCTGGTGGCGGCGCTGGCGCTGGCGGCGGTATTGTCGCCCACCGATGCCGTGGCGCTTTCCGGCATCGTCGGCGAAGGCCGCATCCCCAAGAAGCTGATGGACATCCTGCAGGGCGAGGCGCTGATGAACGATGCGTCCGGCCTGGTCTCGCTGAAGTTCGCCATTGCCGTGGCCATGGGCACCATGGTGTTTACTGTGGGCGGCGCCACGCTTGAGTTCGTGAAAGTGGCGGCCGGCGGTTTACTGGCCGGCGTGGCGGTGACCTGGGCCTATAGCAAGTCGTTGCGGCTGATCAACCGCTGGAGCGGCGACGACCCCGCCACCCAAACGGTATTGCTGCTGTTGTTGCCCTTCGCCTCCTACCTGATCGCCGAACATCTCGGCGTGTCCGGTATCCTGGCGGCGGTGGCCTCCGGCATGACCATCGGCCAGTCCGGCATTATCCGCAACGCGCCGCTGGCCATGCGCCTGCGCGCCAATAGCGTCTGGGCGATGCTGGAGTTCGTGTTTAACGGCATGGTGTTTATCCTACTGGGCCTGCAGTTCCCGGAAATCCTGGCCACCTCCATTACCCAGGCCGAGCTGGATCCGACCATCGAAACCTGGATGCTGTTTACCGATATCGTAGTGATCTATGCGGCGCTGATGCTGCTGCGGTTCGTCTGGCTATTGTTGATGAAAAAATTCAGCCAGCGGTTTTTGCATAAACGGCCGATGGTGTTTGGCGACTACAGCATGCGCGAAATCCTTATCGCCTCCTTTGCCGGGGTGCGCGGCGCCATCACCCTGGCCGGCGTGTTGTCGATCCCGCTGCTGCTGAGCGACGGCGCCGCGTTTCCTTCCCGCTACCAACTGGTGTTTATCGCCGCCGGGGTGATCCTGTTTTCGCTGATCTGCGGGGTGGTCGCCCTACCGCTGCTGCTGCGCGGCATCGTGGTATCGGATAAGGCGCTGAACCGCAAGGAAGAGCGCATGGCGCGCGCCGCCGCCGCCGAGGTGGCTATTGAAAGCCTGCGTAAAATGCAGGAGCGGCTGGCCAACGATAACGAAGAAAATATCGACACCCAGCTGCTTAACGAGGTTAGCGCGCGGGTTGTCGGCAACCTGCGCCGGCGCGTCGACGGCAAAAGCGATCAGGGCGACGCGCTGCTGGCGGAAAACCTGGAGCGGCGCATGCGGCTCAATGCGCTGCGCGCCGAACGGGGCGAGTATTATCATCTGCGCGCCCAGCAGAAAATCAGCAATGAAACCCTGATGAAGCTGCTGCACGATCTGGATTTGCTCGAGGCGCTGCTCATCGAGCGGGAATAGTGCCCGGGGGCGTCCGGCGGGGAAGCGCGCTGATGTCCGTTTATGGCCGCGTGCGGCTATCCGCTGGCGTGCCGTTTAGCGCGCATCGGCGGGTTTCGGCTGCGGCCAATGCTGGCGGCAGGCGGTTATCCAGGCCTGGGCGCCATGGGACAGATAACTGTCCTGGCGCCAAATAAGCCCCAGTCGCCACATCATCAACGGCGCTACCGGCAGCGACAGCAGCCGGGTTTTGTCCAGCCGCCGGCAGATGGGCTCGGGCAGGATGGCGATGCCGATGCCCGCTTCCACCATGGCCGCCAGAAAATCCCATTGCCCGCTGCGCACAGCGATTTGCGCCGTGATGCCCCCGGCCTGGAAGGCGGTCATCAACTGCCGGTAAAGCGCAAAATCCTCGTTATAGATTAATATCGGCCAGCTCCCCAACTCGGCAAAAGGCACTGTGTCGCGCCTGAGCCACGGCGCTGCGCGCGGCACCACCGCGCATAACGGGTGGCCAAACAGGGGCAATATGGCCAGGGCGGCTTCGGTATCAGGCGTCAGCGCGGTCAGCGCCACATCCAGCTCGCCGGACAATACCGCCTGCTGTACCGTCAAACCGCCAAACTCGGCGATCTGCAATTCTATACCGGGGTACTGGCGGCGGAAATCGCGGATCAGATCCGCCATCTGCGTACCGACCATGGGGGGAATGCCCAGCCGCAGGCGGCCTTTTTTCAGCGAGCCGATATCCTCCAGCTCCGTCTCCAGCTGGCGGAATTGATCCAGAATGCCCAGCCCGCGGTGATACACCGCCTGCCCGCTGTCGGTCAGGCGCAGCCTGCGTCCCTCGCGGATCAGCAACGTGCAGTCCAGCTCCTCCTCCAGATGTTTGAGCATTTTGCTGATGGTGGGCTGGGTAACGAATAAGCTTTGCGCCGCGCGCGTAAAGCTTTGCTGTTTGACCACTTCCACAAAATATCGCAGGGTGCGGATATCCATGACTATTCCAATGGGTAATGATATCCATGATATTAATTCATTTTAAGCAAGTTTACCCGTCCGCCTATAATGCCGTTTCTTCGAGGCAAAAAAGGATGCTGTCATGCTGTCGCAAGGGCGCCTGAACCTGCCGCCGCGCGTGCTGCAATATCAACTCCCGGTCCAGGTGGGGTTGTATATCGGCCTGTTCCTGATAGCCCAGCAATTGGTGGCGCGTTTTCATCTGCCGCTGCCCGCCAATGTGGTGGGCATGTTTATGCTGCTGGCGCTGATTTTATCCGGTATCGTGCCGGTGGCGTGGGTGGCGGCCGGCGCGCGCTGGCTGTTGGCGGAAATGTTGCTGTTTTTCGTCCCCGCCGTGGTGGCGGTGATTAATTATACCCAACTGCTGATGCTGGACGGCTGGCGTATTTTTGTGGTGATTGCCATCAGCACCGTGCTGGTGCTGGGGGTTACCGGCCTGGTGGTCGACCGGGTGTATCGTTTTGAGCTGTGGCTGGCGCGCCAAAAGGCCCGACATGATTGATCTGATCCTGGGTTTGGCCTGTTTATTGGTGACCTTGGTACTGTATTTCGCTAATAAGCACCTTTATCGCCTTCATCACCACCTGATGCTGATGCCGCTGATTTTTACCCCGGCGGTGCTGGTGGCATTGCTGGCGGTAACCCATGTTTCCTATCAGCACTATCTGGTGGAAACCCATTGGCTGTTATGGCTGTTGGGTCCTGCCACCATCGCGTTTGCGGTGCCGGTATACGAAAACCTCGCCATTATCCGCCAGCATTGGCTGTCGCTTTGCGCCGGCGTTATCGCCGCGACCCTAACGGCGGTCATCAGCTCGGTATGGCTGGCGCGTCTGCTGGCGTTGCCCGAGGTTATCCAGCGCAGCCTGGCGGTGCGTTCCATCACCACGCCGTTCGCGCTCGAGGCGGCCCGGCAGATGGGCGGCCAGCCGGATCTGGTGGCGCTGTTCGTGGTGATCACCGGCGTGTTCGGCATGGCGATGGGCGATATTGTTTTTTTGCGTTTGTCGGTCACGGGCAAGATGGCCAAAGGCGCCGGCCTCGGCGCGTCATCCCACGGCGCGGGCACCGCGCGCGCCTATGAGCTGGGCCGGGAGGAGGGCGTGGTGTCGAGCCTGGTGATGATGCTGGCGGGAGTGCTTACGGTGATGGTGGCGCCGCTGATTGGGCGGGTGATGTGGTAAAGCCGCATCAGTAATTTGATTTTATGGGTAAAAGACTTGCGTGGCGCGGGCGCCGGACGCGCGCTGGTAAAGGCGGTCCGTCCGCACGGACCGCCGGGCCGCTTGCCTGCGCCGGGCAATTCCTCTATCGCCCAGTGCGTGGCACGCGTAACCCTGCCTAGGCGATAGAAACCCCACCGGCGGTCGCAAGCGACACCTTTGCCGCCGCCGCGATCAGGCCTTTTTGAACGCGGCCGGGGCCGGTGTTTCCGGCCGCACGGCGTTGGGTTCGCGCACGCCGGTCTGCGAGCGGATAAACTGGGCGAAGAACAGCGCGCGCTCGCTGGCGCCCTGCGCCGAGGTATCGGTAATCGAAAACACCCAGATACCGATAAACGCCACCAGCATCGAGAACAGCGCCGGATATTCATACGGATAAATCGGCGCGGCATGGCCGAGCACCTGCACCCAGACGGTCGGCCCCAGGATCATCAGCATCACGGCGGTAATCAACCCCAGCCAGCCGCCCACCATGGCCCCGCGCGTGGTGAGCTTCGACCAGTACATCGACAGCAGGATAATGGGGAAGTTACAGCTGGCGGCAATGGAGAAGGCCAGCCCGACCATAAAGGCGATGTTCTGCTTTTCAAAGGCAATGCCCAGCGCAATGGCGACGATGCCCAGGATCACCACGGTGATTTTTGACACCCTGAGCTCGTCGCGTTCGGTGGCGTTGCCGCGCTTGATGACGCTGGCGTAAAGATCGTGGGAAACCGCCGACGCCCCGGCCAGGGTCAGTCCCGCCACCACCGCAAGGATAGTGGCGAAAGCCACCGCCGAGATAAAGCCCAGGAAGAAGTTGCCGCCCACGGCGTTCGCCAGGTGGATGGCCGCCATATTGGCGCCGCCCAATAACGCGCCGGAGCTGTCCTTAAACACCGGGTTGGCGCCGACCAGCAAAATAGCGCCGAAGCCGATGATAAAGGTTAAAAAGTAAAAATAACCCATAAAACCGGTGGCGTAGAGCACGCTCTTGCGCGCTTCCTTGGCGTCGCTGACGGTAAAAAAGCGCATCAGGATATGGGGCAGGCCGGCGGTGCCGAACATCAGCGCCAGTCCCAGCGAGAGCGCGGAGATGGGATCGGAGACCAGCCCGCCGGGGCGCATGATGGCGGCGCCTTTGCTATGCACCTTCATGGCCTCGGAAAACAGTGTGTCAAAACTGAAGTGGACGGTTTTCATCACCATCAGCGCGATAAACGTGGCCCCCGCCAGCAACAGCACCGCTTTGATAATCTGCACCCAGGTGGTGGCCAGCATGCCGCCGAACAGCACATACATCACCATCAGTATGCCGACCAGCACCACCGCCACATGGTAATTCAGGCCGAACAGCAGCTGGATAAGCTTACCCGCGCCCACCATCTGGGCAATCAGGTACAGCGCCACCACCACCAGCGAACCACAGGCGGACAGGGTACGAATCGGCATTTGCTTAAGGCGGTAGGAAGCCACGTCGGCAAAGGTATAGCGGCCGAGGTTGCGCAGCCGTTCGGCGATCAAGAACAGGATAATCGGCCAGCCGACCAGGAAACCCAGCGAATAGATCAGGCCGTCATAACCCGAGGTATACACCAGCGCGGAAATACCGAGAAACGACGCCGCCGACATATAGTCGCCGGAGATGGCCAGACCGTTTTGCAGGCCGGTGATATTGCCGCCGGCGGTGTAATAGTCCTTGCGCGAGCGGGTCCGTTTCGAGGCCCAATAGGTGATATACAGCGTCATGGCGACAAACAGCACGAACAGGATGATGGCCTGGATGTTCAGCGGCTGCCGGTCCCCCGGCGCCGCCTGTGCCAGCAGGGGAACGGCCAATAGCAAGCCCGCCGGGAGTCTGATGAATTTATGCATCGTACCGTACCTCGCGCAGGAGCTGTTGGGTCAGGCGTTCAAATTCGCCATTGGCGCGGATGACATAAACCGCGGTCAGGACAAATGAGAGGATGATAATGCCGACACCTATCGGGATACCGCGCGTGATGCTGGTCCCCTCATGGATCGGCGTGCCCAGCCAGCCCGGCGCAAAGGCGATCAGCATGATAAAACCATAGTAGATCACCAGCATTATCAACGAGAGCAGCACCGCAAAATGCTGTCGTTTGGCCACCAGTTCCTTGAAGTGTGGGTTACTCGCTATCCTTTGATAAATGACGTCATTCATCAGGGACTCTCCAGTAGGGTAGAGGTAAAGATCGGAAAGCGCCGTCCGGAGACGGCGGAGTTTTTATGAAGGCATATCCATGGATTGTTTTTCTTCTAACAGCTTTTCAACGACGCCCGGATCGGCAAGCGTCGAGGTGTCGCCCAGATTACTGGTGTCGCCGGCGGCAATTTTGCGCAGGATGCGGCGCATAATCTTGCCGGAGCGGGTTTTAGGCAATGAATCGGTCCAGTGCAGGATATCCGGGGTGGCGATGGAGCCAATTTCCTTGCGCACCCAACTGCGTACCTCGTTATACAGTTCGGCGGTGGGCATTTCGCCGTGGTTAAGGGTGATGTAGGCGTAAATAGCCTGGCCTTTGATCGCATGCGGAATACCGACCACCGCCGCCTCGGCGATTTTCGGATGCGATACCAGCGCCGACTCGATTTCCGCGGTGCCGAGGCGGTGGCCGGACACATTCAGCACATCGTCCACCCGGCCGGTGATCCAGAAATAGCCGTCTTCATCGCGCCTGGCCCCGTCGCCGCTGAAATACATGCCTTTAAAGGTGGAAAAATAGGTTTGCTCGAAGCGGTCGTGATCGCCATACAGGGTGCGCGCCTGCCCCGGCCAGGAATCGGTGATCACCAGGTTTCCCTCGCCGGCGCCTTCCTGGATAGCGCCGCCGTTATCCACCAGCGCGGGCTGGACGCCAAAAAACGGCAGTGTGGCGGAGCCGGCCTTCAGCGCCACGGCCCCCGGCAAGGGCGTGATCATGAAACCGCCGGTTTCGGTTTGCCACCAGGTATCCATGATTGGGCATTTGGCGTTGCCGATTTTATGGTAATACCATTCCCAGGCTTCCGGGTTGATGGGTTCGCCCACCGACCCCATGATGCGCAGGGATGCGCGGCTGGTGCCCTCGATGGCCTTGTCGCCCTCGGCCATCAGCGCGCGGATGGCGGTCGGCGCCGTGTACAGGATATTGACCTGGTGTTTATCCACCACCTGGGCCATGCGCCGGGCGTCGGGCCAGTTCGGCACCCCTTCGAACATCAGGGTGATGGCGCCGCAGGCCAGCGGGCCGTAAAGCAAATAGCTGTGGCCGGTTACCCAGCCCACGTCGGCGGTGCACCAGTAAATATCGCCGGGATGATAATCAAAGACATATTTAAAGGTCATGGCGGCGTAGACCAGGTAACCGCCGCTGGTATGCAGCACGCCTTTGGGTTTACCGGTCGAGCCGGAGGTGTAAAGGATAAACAGCGGATCCTCGGCGTTCATTGCCGCCGGCGGGCAGTCGTCAGCGGCGCGCGCCACCGCGTCATGCCACCAGAGATCGCGCCCCTCGGTCCAGTCGATGTCTTTACCGGTGCGCTTAAAGACAATTACCCGTTCTATGGTTTTTACCGTCGGGTTTTTCAGCGCGTCGTCGATATTCTTTTTCAAGGGGATCTTGCGCCCGGCGCGAATGCCTTCGTCGGCAGTGATCACCAGTTTGGCGCTGGAGTCGACAATCCGTCCGGCAATGGCCTCGGGGGAAAAGCCGCCGAAGATCACCGAATGTATCGCCCCGATACGGGCGCAGGCCAGCATCGCCACCGCCGCTTCCGGCACCATGGGCATGTAAATCGCCACCACATCGCCTTTGGCGACGCCTTGCTCTTTCAGTACATTGGCGAAGCGACACACCGCCTGATGCAGTTGCCGGTAGGTCAGGGTCTCGCTTTCGCGGGCGTCGTCCCCTTCCCAGATAATGGCGGTCTGATCGCCGCGTTCCGCCAGGTGCCGGTCCAGGCAGTTGGCGGATACATTGAGGGTTCCGTCTTCGAACCAGCGGATTCGCACGTGGCCGGGGTCGAAAGAGGTATTTTTCACCCTTTGGTAAGGCGTGATCCAATCAATAATCTTGCCCTGTTCACCCCAGAAGGTATCGGGGTCGGTGACAGACTGTTGATAAAGCTGGCGATATTGCTCCTGGGATAACAGGGCGCGTTGCGCAATCGCGTCGGGAATCGGGTACGTATGGGGATGGCTCATGGTTTCCTCCTTGGATTTGTTAATAATATGTCAAGCGAGGGTTAATTGAACCTGCCCTGAGGGCTTTGTTTCTTTTTTGCGCGTTAGATCACGCAGCAAAACTGAGGTTTTACCTCAGTGTACAAAAATCTGCCGCGAACTGAACTTTTTGTCCGTTTGTAGGGAGTTTATTTATCATACATAAATATTTTTTTGGTCGCTTTTTCATCGCCGATTAAAGCGCCAAAAAAGAAAAATAAGGACCGAAAAGAGAAGGGTAAACCTGATTATAATGCGTAAATGGATAAAATTTATCAAATTATAACAAACGGTTATATGAGATATTAGGCCTAATTCCACCGCAATAAGTTAAATCGTCGCCAACTCCCTATAAATCAGCGCTTGCATTCGGGCTTTTCAAGATGGTACAGAGTGACGTCCTTTTTTTTAGGCAGTCTGTAAACAGGCTCCGCCGCGTCCGATGACAGGGCGCTAAAAAATGCGCGCGACGACGTATTCAGGCCGCAATCGGCCACGACGGAATCACTTCGGGAAATTGTAAATGTTATGAAAAAGTTAAAAATTAGTCTTGCCTGGCAAATTCTCCTGGCCCTGATCCTGGGCATCGGCGCCGGGGCGTTGCTGCATAACCAGATTGAAGCCAGGGTATGGTTTATCGGCAATATTCTTGCGCCGGCGGGCGATATTTTTATCCGTCTTATCAAGATGATCGTGGTGCCTATTGTTATCTCCACGCTGATTGTGGGCATTGCGGGCGTCGGCGATGCGAAAAAGCTTGGACGCCTGGGCCTGAAGACCATTGTTTATTTCGAGATTATCACCACCCTTGCCATTGTGTTGGGCATTACGCTTGCCAACGTGTTCCAGCCGGGGCACGGGATTGATATGTCCACGCTTGCGGCGGTGGATATTTCCCAATATGAAAAGACCACGGAACAGGTGCAAAGCGGCAACCATAGCCTGGTGGGCACGCTGCTTTCGCTGATCCCGCCGAATATTTTCGCCGCCATGGCGCGCGGCGATATGCTGCCGATTATTTTTTTCTCGGTGTTGTTCGGTTTGGGTCTGGCGGCTTTGCCCGGCGAGACCAAGACGCCGCTGCTTAATGTGTTTAAGGCCGTGGCCGAGACCATGTTTAAAGTGACCCATATGATCATGCGCTATGCGCCGGTGGGGGTATTCGCCTTGATTGCGGTGACGGTGGCCAATTTTGGTTTTGCCTCGCTGCTGCCGCTGGCCAAGCTGGTGCTGTTGGTGTATGCCGCGATCCTGTTTTTTGCCCTGGTGGTGTTGGGGCTGGTGGCGCGGTTGTGCCATTTGCGCATCTGGACGCTGATCCGCATCCTGAAGGAGGAGCTGATCCTGGCCTATTCCACCGCCAGTTCGGAAAGCGTGCTGCCGCGTATTATCGAGAAGATGGAAGCCTATGGCGCGCCTGCGGCAATCACCAGTTTTGTGGTGCCGACCGGGTATTCCTTTAACCTGGACGGTTCCACGCTGTACCAGAGCATCGCGGCTATTTTTATCGCCCAGCTGTATGGTATCGATCTGTCCATCGGCCAGGAAATCGTGCTGGTGTTGACCCTGATGGTGACGTCCAAGGGGATTGCCGGCGTGCCGGGGGTGTCTTTTGTGGTGCTGTTGGCGACGCTTGGCAGCGTGGGTATTCCTCTGGAGGGGCTGGCGTTTATCGCCGGCGTCGATCGCATCCTGGATATGGCCCGTACCGCCCTGAACGTGGTGGGCAACGCGCTGGCGGTGCTGGTGATAGCCAAGTGGGAAAACCAGTTCGATAGCGATAAGGCCCTGGCGTATGAACAGCAGGTACTGATGCTAAAGACGTCGGCCGCGACGCCCTTCTGAAGGCGGCGCGCGCTCCCTTTAACATGACTTCTGTCGGTTTGGTGACGGCGGGCCCAGCGTGCCGTGGGGCGCTCGGTCGGGCGGGAAAAGCACGCCCGATTCGACCCCATTGGCACGCTCTCCCTTTAACACGTTTGCTTTGAGATGGGTGTTGGCGGGCATACCCTGCCATGGGGCGCTCGGTCGGGCGGGAAAAGCACGCCCGATTCGACCCCATTGGCACGCTCTCCCTTGAACACGTTTGCTTTGAGATGGGTGTTGGCGGGCATACCCTGCCATGGGGCGCTCGGTCGGGCGGGAAAAGCACGCCCGATTCGACCCCATTGGCACGCTCGCCCTTGAACACGTCTGCTTTGAGATGGGTGTTGGCGGGCATACCCTGCCATGGGGCCTCGGTCGGGCGGGAAAAGCACGCCCGATTCGACCCCATCGGCACGCTCTCCCTTTAACACGTTTGCTTTGAGATGGGTGTTGGCGGGCATACCCTGCCATGGGGCGCTCGGTCGGGCGGGAAAAGCACGCCCGATTCGACCCCATTGGCACGCTCTCCCTTTAACACGTTTGCTTTGAGATGGGTGTTGGCGGGCATACCCTGCCATGGGGCGCTCGGTCGGGCGGGAAAAGCACGCCCGATTCGACCCCATTGGCACGCTCTCCCTTTAACACGTTTGCTTTGAGATGGGTGTTGGCGGGCATACCCTGCCATGGGGCGCTCGGTCGGGCGGGAAAAGCACGCCCGATTCGACCCCATTGGCACGCTCGCCCTTGAACACGTCTGCTTTGAGATGGGTGTTGGCGGGCATACCCTGCCATGGGGCGCTCGGTCGGGCGGGAAAAGCACGCCCGATTCGACCCCATCGGCATGCTCTCCCTTTAACACGACTTCTGTCGGTCTGGTGATGGCGGGCCCAGCGTGCCGTGGGTGCGTTAACCTTTGCGGTGCAATAGACGATACAGCGCCGGGATCACCAGCATCGACAGCAGCGGCGCGCTGACCATGCCGCCGATCATCGGCGCGGCGATGCGTTGCATCACCTCGGATCCGACGCCGCCCCCCCACATGATGGGCAGCAGCCCGGCCATGATGGTGGCCACCGTCATCACCTTGGGGCGTACGCGCAGCACCGCGCCTTCGCGGATGGCCGCCAGCAGTTGAGCCTCGCTGAGCGGTTCGTTGCCGGTGCGATGGTTTTCCATGGCATGATTAAGGTACAGCACCATAATCACCCCGAACTCCGCCGCCACCCCCGCCAGGGCGATAAAGCCCACCGCCGCCGCCACCGACAGATTATAATGCAGCAGGTAAAGCAGCCAGACGCCGCCTATCAGGGCAAAGGGCAGCGTGCCCATAATCAGCAGCGCGTCCCTGACCCGGCCGAAGGTGACATACAGCAGGACAAAAATAATCGCCAGCGTAAAGGGCAGCACGATTTTCAGCTTGGCGCTGGCGCGCTCCAGGTATTCAAATTGTCCCGACCAGCTTAACGAGACGCCTTCCGGCAGCTTGACCTGCTGCGCCACCGTCCGCTGCATTTCCTGCACGGCGGATTTGAGATCGCGGCCGCGTAAATCGACGTAGATCCAGTCCGACAGGCGGGCGTTCTCGCTTTTCAGCATCGGCGGGCCTTCGCTGACGCGGATATCCGCCAGATCGGCCAGGGTGACCTGCGCGCCCCCGGCAGTCACTACCGGTAAGTCGCGCAGTTTCTGCACCGAGTCGCGCAGCTCGCGCGGATAACGTACGTTGATGGGGAAACGTTCGCGGCCTTCAATGGTCTCGCCGATATTATCACCGCCGATAACCGCCGCCACGATGGACTGCAGTTCACCCACCGACACGCCGTAGCGGGCGGCGCGCACCCGATCGATATTGATATCGACATAGCGCCCGCCGTTGAGCCGTTCCGCCAGCGCGGAGGTGACGCCGGGGACGTTTTTCACCACCCGTTCGATCTGCTGGGCCACCGCCTCGACCTGCTCGATATTATTGCCGTTCACTTTGATCCCCACCGGGCTTTTAATCCCGGTGGCCAGCATATCGAGCCGGTTGCGGATGGGGGGCACCCAGATATTGGCTACCCCCGGCAGCGACACCGTCCGGTCCAGTTCCTGCACCAGCTTATCGGTGGTCATGCCGGGCCGCCATTGATCCCTGGGCTTGAAATGGATGGTGGTTTCCAGCATGGTCAGCGTCGCCGGGTCGGTGGCGGTTTCGGCGCGTCCCGCCTTGCCGAAAACAGTGGCCACTTCCGGCACGGTTTTAATCAGCCGGTCGGTTTGCTGCAACAGCCGGGCGGCTTCCCGCGCCGATATGCCGGGCAGCGTGGAGGGCATATATAATAAATCCCCCTCGTCCAGCGCCGGCATAAACTCGGTGCCCAGGCGGCTGAGCGGCAGCAGGGTGACCACCAGCAGCGCCAGCGACAGGGCAAGCGTGGTTTTCGGCCACGCCAAAACCTTGTCCAGCAGCGGCTGATACATGCGGATTAGCCCCCGGTTGAGCGGGTTGGCGTGTTCGTCCGGGATACGCCCACGGATAAAGTACCCCATCAATACCGGCACCAGGGTAATGCCCAGCCCCGCCGAGATCGCCATGGCATAGGTTTTGGTGAACGCCAGCGGGCCGAACATTTTGCCCTCCTGCGCCTCCAGTGAAAATACCGGAATAAAGGACAGGGTGATGATCAGCAGGCTACAAAACAGCGCCGGCCCCACCTCGGTGGATGCGCGGGCGGAGATTTCCCAGTAATCCTCGCTTTTCGGCGTCTGTCCGGGATGATCGTGCCGCCATTTTTCCAGCACCTTGTGCATATTTTCAATCATGACTATCGCCGCGTCCACCATGGCGCCGATGGCGATGGCGATGCCGCCGAGCGACATGATATTGGCGTTAACCCCCTGGTAATGCATGACGATAAAGGCGCCGAGGATGCCCAGCGGCAGGGTGATGATCGCCACCAGCGCCGAACGGAAGTGAAACAGGAACAGGCTACACACCAGCGCCACGACGATAAACTCTTCCAGCAGCTTATGGGAGAGGGTTTCTATGGCCTGCTTGATAAGGCTGGAACGGTCATAGACCGGCACGATTTGCACGCCTGGCGGCAGGCTGCGGCGCACCTCGTTCAGCTTTTGTTTGACCGCGTTGATGGTCTCCAGCGCATTTTTGCCATAGCGCATGATAACAATGCCGCCGGCCACTTCCCCCTCGCCGTTCAGTTCGGCCACGCCGCGCCGCATTTCAGGACCCAGGCGGATATCGGCCACATCGGACAGCAACACCGGCACGCCGCCGCGCGAGGTGATGACGATATGATCAAAATCCTCCGGGGTTTTAAGGTAACCGGCGGCGCGCACCATATATTCGGCCTCGCTCATTTCCAGTACCGATCCGCCGCCCTCCTGGTTGGCTTGCTTAACCGCGTCGATGACCTGCTGGTGAGACAGGTTAAGCGCCCGCAGCCGGTCCGGTTTCAGCAGGATTTGGTATTGGCGCACCATGCCGCCGACGCTGGCCACTTCCGACACGTTCGGTACGGTTTTTAATTCGAATTTCAGCACCCAATCCTGGATGGCGCGCAGATCGGCCAGGCTGTGGCGCCCGGTTTTATCCACCAGCGCGTATTCATAGACCCAGCCGACGCCGGTGGCGTCCGGCCCAAGGCTGGCCTTGGCCTCCGCCGGCAGCGTAGACTGCACCTGGCTGAGATACTCAAGCACCCTAGAGCGCGCCCAGTAGGGATCGGTGCCGTCCGCGAACAGGATATAGACATAGGCGTCGCCAAACATCGAGAAGCCGCGCACGGTGGTGGCGCCGGGCACCGACAGCATGGTGGTGGTCAGCGGATAGGTCACCTGATCCTCCACGACCTGCGGCGCCTTGCCGGGATAACTGACGCGGATAATCACCTGTACGTCGGACAGATCGGGCAGCGCGTCCACCGGCATACGCTGCAAAGACCAGATGCCCCAGGCGGTCAGCAGCCCGGCGGCCAGCAGCACCAGCAGACGGTTGCGCAGCGACCAGCGAATGATAAAGGCGATCATTTGGCACTCCCCAGCGGCATCATTTGGGTGATGCGCGCACCGCTGTCGTCAAGCGTAAAATGGAACATGACACGGCTGCCGACGGCGATGCCCTTGGGCAGTCCGCCCGCGGGCAGGATAAAATCCATGGTCATCGGCGGCCAGTTCAGGCCGGGCACGGCATGGTGCGACAACGTCGCCATTTCGCCGTTAACCGCGTCGATAACGCCCTCGGTGGCATATTCCTGCGCGGCGCCGGGCGGCGGCGATTGCGTCGCGGCGCCGTCAGCCGGCGTAGCGGCGGACGGGGGGGCATCATCCGCGCCGGCGCCAGGATTTACGCCGGTTGCCGCCGGCGATGAAGCGTCCGTATCGTCCGTCATCTGCGGCAGAGCGCTGCGCAGGCTGGCTTCGGAATCAATCAGGAACTGGCCCGAGGTGACCACCCGATCGCCGGCGGCCAGCCCTTTACGCACTTCCACCCAGTCGCCGAACTCCCGGCCGGCGATAACGCTTACCGGGGTGAAATGCCCGTCGCCCTTGGCCAGCAGCACGGTATTGCGGCTGCCGGTCTGGATCAGCGCGTCCTGCGGCATGGTCAACACCGTTTCGCCCCGCGCCGCCTGCGCCAGGCGGATGTTAAGGTACATGCCGGGCTGCAGCTTGCCGTCATGATTTTCCAGCGCGATGCGCGCCCGGTAGGTGCGGGTGGCGTTATCCACCACCGGCAGCATTTCCGCAATCCGGCCGTGAAACAGGTCCCCCGGCCAGCGTGACGTCGTGGCCTGGATATCGCTGCCGGGCTGGAGGGCCCCGGCCTGGGATTCAGGATAATCCACCACCACCCAGACCGGATCGAGCGAGCTGAGTTCAAACATCGCCTGGGACGTGCCGACCTGGCTGCCTTCGCGCACCTCCAGGCGGCTGATAAAACCCTGCTCCGGCGCCCGTACTTCGATACGGGTTTGCGGCCGGCCGGTTTTTTCAATAGCGCGGATAATGTCCTCCGGCATAAACAGCAGTTGCAGACGCTGGCGCGCCGCGGCGGTGAGCGACGCATCCCCCAAATGCCGCACCGCCAGATACTCCTGCTGGGCGGCGCTCCATTCCGGAATCCACAGCCGCGCCAGCGGCTGGTCCTTTTTCACCAACTGCTGCTCGGCGCGGACATAGAGTTTTTCCACCAGACCGTTGGCGCGCGCCGGTATCACCTGTATTCCCCGATCGTCAATGCTGACGGTGCCGAACGCCTCGAAACGCGGCTGCACGGTTCTCAATGCCACCGTGCCCAGGCGCACGCCCAGGTTTTGCTGCTGGCGGGCGCTGACGGTTACTCCGCCGTCCTGCTGCGTCTCGTCGGCATAACGCGGCGTCAACGGCATATCCATAAACGGCGATTTGCCGGGTTTATCAAAGCGCTGTGCCGGCGACATGGGGTCGTACCAATACAGCACCCGGCGGCCGCTGTCGGCCGCGGGATTGGCCTGGGCCGGCGTGGTTGCCGCTTCCGGCGGCCGGCGCAGGAAATAACCGGCGGCAAAGGCGGCGCAGAGCGCGGCCAGGGCCAGGACGACGGCGACGGTACGTCCGGTGGTAATACGGTTCATGACCTGTTCTCCTGCGGGATAAGATAACGAATGGCGGCCCAGCTTTGCGCCAGTTCCCTGGCGGCGCGGGTTTCATTCTGCTCGCTGGCCAGCAGGGCGCTGCGCGCGCCCAGCAGTTCGGCGAGCGTGGCGCTGCCGGCGCGATACTGCGCCTGCATCAGCTGCAGTCGCTGCTTTTGCAGCGGCAGTACCTCGTCCCGCTGCCGCAGCCAGCGGGCCTGGGCGGCCTGGTACTGGGCCACCAGGATATTCAGCTGGGCGGTATGATCCCGAATGGTCTGCGCCAGGCGATCGTTGGCCTCGAAGGTACGCGACTGGTCGGCGGCATGATCCTTATCCTGCCGTTGCGACTGGAACAGCGGCAGATCGACGGTAAACATAATGCCGGCCATATCGTCGCGGCCGCTGTCGCGCTTGCCGTAATACACTTCCACGCCGACATCCGGAATCGCCGCCACCGCCGACTGAGCGGAACGGGCCTGCGAGACTTCCGCCTCGCGCCGCGCCTGCACTATTTCAGGATGCTGGTTCACGCCCTGGGCCAGTGCCTGCGGATCGGCCGGCAGGCGGTCGAACCGCGGCAGGGGGCCGGCGGTCTGGATACGATCGATGCCGGTCAGCTGCATCAGGCGCGCCTGCGCCATCGCCACGTCCCGCTGCGCGTCGGTAAGCGCATCGCGCATATCGATCACCACCAGGCGGCCGTCCAGCACCGCGCCGGCGCTGCCCCCGCCGGCTATCGCCGCCTTCTGCACCGCAATCTGCCGTTCGCTTTCCGTCAGCAGATGGGTCGCCGCCTCGACCGCCTGTTGCGACAGGGCCAAATCCAGCCAGGCCTGGGCGGTATCCCGCTGCAGCTGCGCGCGCAGGTTTTGATAACCGGCGGCGGTGGAGGCCGCCTCGGCCCTGATCGCGTCCGCTTTGCGTTCGCGTTTGGTACTGCTGACATAATCCTGCATGACGCCGATGCGCTGCATGGTCATGTCTTCACGGGTAAAACGCCGGGCATTACCGCCGCCCACCGGCAGGTTATCAATGCCGAATTTCAGCTTGGGGTCGGGCAGCTGCAGGGCGGAATCGGCCATATTTTCCAGCGCCTGGCGCTGATGAAGGTTGGCGGAAAGATCCGCCGAATAGCGTTCGGCCCGGGCCAGCGTCTCATCCAGGCTCATTTGCGCCGCGGGAGCCGCGGCGGAAACGAACAGCATAAGGACCAGCCACGTCCGGGAGGAGCATGGTAGCAACATAATGATCCTCGCTTACTGCTGGAGAGAATGAATGGCGGTGAGCGTATAGCCCTGGGCGTCCTGGCGGAAACTGAAATCCACCTGCGTGCCGGCGGCCAGCTTACCTGCGTCCAGGTCGGCCGGCACGGCGAAGGTCATGGTCATCGGCGGCCATTTCAGCGCCGCAATGGCCTGATGGGCGATAGCCACATGCTGGTTATCCCAGCGCTTGATAATGCCGCTTGCATGGTAGTCGGCGGGGGAGGTGTTAACGTTTGACGCGGCCGTGACGCCGTGATCATGATGCATACCGGGCATATCGCCCATACCGGCCATGTCGTCGGCAAACGCGGGCAAGGCAAAAACAGAAACAGCGGAGAGAACAACAATAAATAATGTGCGCATTGCATTGATTCCTGAACATAAGTCATCCACTACCGTCGCGTTCAGGCGACGGCAACCGTTGGCGTTATGTCAGGATCTATAACCGGTACCGGCAGAATTGAATCTCCGCCGGCGGCCCTGCTATGGGCGGGGTAAGCCAGGCGACATCCGGCAGGCGCGGTTCGTCGCGCCACTCGGCCACCTGGAGATCGGTTTGGCTGGGCAGGACCACGAACGGCGCGTGCTGGGTGTCTTTTTGCGCGGAATCCGGCACGCAGTGCTTATCGCATAATAACCCGGGCGCGGCGGCGCGCTGCTGCGAAGGCATATTGTCATGCAGCATATGCTCGCTATGCTCAAGGGCCGCCGGCAGCGCGGTAACCGGCATTGAGCACTGGTGGCTGGCCAGCGCCAGCTGGGCGTTCAGTAACAGCCAAAAGGCCAGCAGAATCATAGCGAACACCCGCCGCCTGCGGCAGCGTAGCTTGACCATGAATTCTGTTACTGAAGCGGAGGACACGATAATTCCCTTGTTTGGCGACTCCGGCGTGGAAAAGGCGCCGGTCGGCTTAAGTGAACGCGAAAAGCGCGGACAGCTTATTGATGCGCATCAATTTTTACTTGATAAGCAAAAACTGGCAAGGGTAATTTGCACTAACTGACAAATCAGGGGGTAAGCCGCGATGCCCGCCGCGATACGGCGTAATCGCGACGGTTTCGCGGATGATGGCGGATGTTAACGCAGATGATGCACCACCTGGTTGCTGCTGCCGCGCCAGATCAGCGCCGGGTCCCGCAGCGCCTGGATAAATTTACCGTCGATCAGCACGTTTATCAACGCGGCCACCTCCTGCTGGGCGTCGGTTAATTCCGCCAGCCGGTAACCGGTCCAGACCCAGATATCCTTGGCCGGGCACTCGGCGCGCACGCGCCGCACCAGCTGCAGCACGGCGGAGAGATTCTGCGGATGCAGCGGATCGCCGCCCGAGAGCGTCAGCCCCTGGCGGTGGATACGGGTATCCTGTAAATCGGCGATAATCCGGTCTTCCATGGCCGGGGTAAAGGGCACCCCGGAGTTAAGCCGCCAGGTGCTTTTGTTATAACAGCCCGGGCATTGGTGCACGCAGCCGGACACAAACAGCGTACAGCGCGTGCCGGGGCCGTTAATCACATCCACCGGGTAATACTGGTGATAATTCATCCCTGTCAGCCCAGCTGGCCGTCGGGCAGATGTTTCACCCGCCGTTTCACCTCTTCCTGCTTGCCGGCGTTGAACGGCCGCGCGTCCGGGCTGCCGAGATAACCACACACCCTGCGGGTTACCGACACTTTGGCCGGATTGTGATTACCGCATTTCGGGCAGGTAAAGCCCTTGCTGGTACAGGAAAACTCGCCGGTAAAACCGCACTCGTAGCATTCATCGATGGGCGTGTTGGTGCCGTAGTAGGGAACCCGGGTATAGCTATAGTCCCAGACGTCTTCCAGCGCTTTCAGGTTATGCTGCAGGTTCGGATATTCGCCGTAGCAGATAAACCCGCCGTTGGAGACCGGGGGATAGGGCGCTTCAAAATCCAGCTTGTCGTAAGGGTTGACCTGCTTTTCCACGTCGAGGTGGAAGCTGTTGGTATAATAGCCCTTATCGGTCACGCCTTCGACGATGCCGAACTCGGCGGCGTCCAGACGGCAGAAGCGGTCGCACAGGTTTTCGCTCGGCGTGCTGTACAGGCTGAAGCCGTAGCCGGTCTCTTCTTTCCAGCGGTCGGTGGCCGCCTTCAGGTGGGCCACGATGGACACGGCCTTCGCGCGCAACGTCTGATCGTCATAGACATGGGTCTGGCCGCCGAACAGGGCGTTAATGGTTTCATGCACGCCGATATAGCCAAGCGAAATGGAAGCCCGGCCGTTCTTGAAAATGTCGGCCACGTCGTCATCGGCTTTCAAGCGCACGCCGCAGGCCCCTTCCATATACAGGATCGGCGCCACGCGGGCCTTGACGCCGTCAAGCCGGGCGATACGGGTCATCAGCGCTTTTTTCGCCAGCACCAGGCGTTCATCCAGCAATTGCCAGAAACGGGCTTCGTCCCGTTTGGCCTCCAGGGCGATGCGCGGCAGGTTGAGGCTGATAACGCCCAGGTTGTTGCGCCCGTCGTGGATCTGCCTGCCGTTCTCCTCGTAAACGCCGAGGAAGCTGCGGCAGCCCATCGGCGTCTTAAATGAACCGGTAACCTTCACCACCTGATCGTAATTCAGGATATCCGGGTACATGCGTTTGCTGGCGCATTCCAGCGCCAACTGCTTGATATCATAGTTGGGATCGCTGAATTTATGGTTCAGGCCGTCGCGAATGGCGAACACCAGCTTCGGGAAAACGGCGGTTTTGCGGTTTTTACCCAGCCCGGCAATGCGGTTGCGCAGGATGGATTGTTGGATCAGGCGCGATTCACGGCTGGTGCCCAGGCCAAAACCGAAGGTGACGAACGGCGTCTGGCCGTTGGCGGTATGCAGGGTATTGACTTCATATTCCAGCGACTGGAAAGCGTCGTAACATTCTTTTTCGGTGCGCGACAGGGCATACCCTTCCGCGTCGGGAATCTTCCACTTCGTGGCGGTATTGCGATGTTTGTCGTAGCTGGCGGCCACGTAGGGCGCCAGGATCTCGTCGATCCGGTTAATGGTGGTGCCGCCGTAGATATGGCTGGCCACCTGGGCGATAATCTGCGCGGTTACCGCCGTGGCGGTGGAGATGGAGCGGGGGGGCTCGATTTCCGCGTTGCCCATTTTAAAGCCTTTGGTCAGCATGCCTTCCAGATCGATCAACATACAGTTGAACATTGGGAAGAACGGCGCGTAATCCAGGTCGTGGTAATGGATTTCGCCGCGTTCATGGGCCAGCACCACGTCGCGCGGCAGAATGTGCTGGCGCGCGTAATGCTTGGCGACGATGCCGGCCAGCAGATCGCGCTGGGTGGGGATGACCTTGCTGTCTTTATTGGCGTTTTCGTTGAGCAGCGCCATATTGCTCTGCTCGACCAGGCCGCGGATTTCCTGGTTCAGGCGGCCGCGTTGTTCACGGGCGACGTCACGATCGTGGCGGTATTCGATATACAAACGGGCCAGCGTTTTATGCGGCCCCGCCATCAGCTGGTTTTCCACCGCGTCCTGGATATCGCGGATATCGACATGGGAGCGGGAATTCATCTGCTGGCCCACCAGGGCGGCGACGGTGGCGCAATAATCGTTATCCTGAACACCGGCGGCCTGCGCGGCATGCATTATAGCCTGGTAAATCCGTTGCTCATCGAAATTGACCTGGCAACCGTCTCGTTTGATCACTACCGGTTTCACGATGCGACTCCTTTACGCCTGGGGGCGGGTTAGGTGTTTCCTTCTTTTACCGGCCGTTTTCCCGGCGGGCCTGGCCGGGCGCGATACCAGCGGTAGAGAAGGTAAACACTATATCTAGTTTGTTATAATCAATAATGCCACTAGATGTAGAGTATGAGCTAGTCAGATGTCACTAAACTTGACCTAACGCAATAAAATCGACCCGTGGTCGAAGAGTTGTACAGCGCGGTTTTTAGCCGATAAACCGGCCGTCGCGGTTTATGCCGCTGAAAATAAATCAATAAATTTCCCCCGGGGCGGCTTGGGGCGTTAAAAAATTTTTCGCGCGATTTTCCGGTCGTCGTTACCGACGGGTTTTATCCGCGCGCGTGATTATTCCCGCAGCCAGAAAACCGCCTCATAAGGCCGCAATGTCAGCGGCCCCGGCGAGTGGGGCGTATCGGCATAATTGCTCATCAGCCGCCGCCACGGGCCGCGCCAGGCGGTTGCCGGCCGCCACTGCTGCGGTTGCCGGCCCAGATTCGCCAGCACCAGCAGCCGCTGGCCGCGCCAGGCGCGCCGGTAATGCCAAAGCGCGGGGTGCGCCGGGCTCAGGTCGCGATAATCCCCCTCCGTCAGGATCGGCAGGGTTTTGCGCAGCGCAATCAGCCGCTGATAGCAATAAAATACCGAATCCGCGTCGGCCAGGGCGGCCCGCGCGTTGATCCGGGCGGCATTGCCGGCGCCGGCAATCCACGGCGTGCCGGTGCTGAACCCGGCGTTGACGCCGTCATCCCATTGCATCGGCGTGCGGCTATTGTCGCGGGATCGGGCGGCCAGGACGTCCAGCGTCTGCTGGCGGCCCAGGCCACGCGCCATGGCGTCGGCATACATATTCAGGCTTTCGACGTCGCGGTAGTCGGTAATGGCGCTGAACGCGGGGTTGGTCATGCCCAGTTCCTCGCCCTGGAAGATAAACGGCGTTCCCTGCATGCCGTGCAGCGTCATGGCCAGCATCTTGGCCGAGACGACCCGCAGCTCGCCCTCGTCGCCGAAGCGGGAAACGATGCGCGGCTGATCGTGATTACACCAAAACAGCGTGTTCCAGGCGTGGCGGTGCATCCCCCGTTGCCAGCGGTTGAATATCTGCTTGAGCAGTACAAAATCCGGCGGCGCCAGCGCCCATTTTTCTCCGTCGGCGTAATCCACTTTAAGGTGATGGAAATGGGCGGCCATGGACAGCTGTTCGCCGTTGAGATTGGCGTACTGGCGGCATTTCTCCAGGGAAGTGGACGACATTTCCCCCACCGTCGTCAGCGCCAGCGGCGTAAAGATTTCCCGGTTCATCTCGCGCAGATAATCCTGCACCTGCGGCAGATCGGTATAAAAAGGCCGGCCGTCGCCCCCGGGCGCATCGGGCAGCCGCGGGTGCTTGGCTATCACGTTGATCACGTCCAGGCGCAGGCCGTCGATACCGCGATCGGCCCAAAACCGGCAGATATTTTTCAGCTCCGCGCGCAGCGGCGGATGCGCCCAGTTCAGGTCCGCCTGCTCCCGGGAATACAAATGCAGGTAGTATTGTCCGCCCGGCGCCGGCTGGTGCCAGGCGCTGCCGCCGAATTTTGACAGCCAGTTATTGGGCGGGCCGTCGTCCCGGCCGTCGCGCCAGAAATAATAGGAGCGGTACGGGCCGTGCGGGTCTTTCGAGGCGATAAACCAGGGATGGGAAGTGGAGCTGTGGTTAAGCACCATATCCATAATGATGCGCATGCCCCGCCGGTGGGCGCCGGCCACAAGCGCGTCAAAATCCGCCATCGTGCCGTAGGACGGGTCGATGGCGTAATAATCGGCAATATCATAACCGCTGTCCACCTGGGGCGAGCGATAGACAGGCGTCAGCCACAGCGCATCCACTCCCAACTGGTGCAGGTAATCCAGACGCCGGGTGATCCCGGCCAGATCGCCGCAGCCATTGCCGGTGCTGTCCTGAAAACTTTTCGGGTAAATCTGGTAAATAACGCCGTTGCGCCACCACGGGACCGTCATGCTAGCCTCCGCCCCGCAGCCGGCCTGCCGCCGGTGTCGTTATGATTGTCGATGCGCTGGTCTCCCGGTTGTTTTTCATCGTGACGGTATAACGATTGCCTGGCAACGGGGCAAAATGTGCTGTCGCGACCAAGGGGTTCAATTATCAGCCGGCAAACGCATAGTTGTTTATTTTTCGTTGATGTCTGGGGCCGTATAGTCCGCCAGGAAATAAACGCGGCTGCCTGCAATACAGTTTATGCCTGACGTTACCTACCCTAAAGAAGTTGCCGCGCCAGGGACAGTAGTTTCGTCTTCCCGCGGGCGGATTTGTCGATAACCGCATGTTTTTTGTCTCACCGGAGGTGGATCACCTGTATGGACCCCGTACCCAACCCTGATTGTTATTCTCCCATCCGGTAAGCCCCCACGCGCTTTTTCGCGCCTGCCTTGCCGGATGATAAACGGCAGGCGGAAGCGACGCTCTTCTGCTGATGAACTTTTTGCCCTGCCCGGCGGTATTCGTCCGGATCGGCACGGAAGACAGCATCATGATTACACTTTACGCACGTCAACTTTTTACGCGGCTCTATCATCATTTGCCCCGCCGCCTGTTCCAGCGCGACCTGATGCTGGATGGGCTGAAAGCCGGCGCCAGCCGCACTGTGCCCGCCGCCCTGACCCGCGCTTGCCTGGAGTGCGCGCAGGCCACGCAAGCGGAGCTTTACGCGCGTTTCGCCAGCGGCCCGCAGGGCCTGGACGCGGCCGGCGTCGCCATCGCGCACCGGCGGCATGGCCTGAACAGCGTGGCCGCCGAGCAGCCGCTGACCTGGCGGCGGCACTTATGGTCCTGCTATCGCAATCCCTTCAATATCCTGCTGACGGTGCTGGGCATCGTGTCCTACGGCACCGACGACATCATTGCCGCCGGGGTGATCGCCCTGATGGTGATGATTGCCACCCTGCTTAATTTTATCCAGGAGGCGCGCTCCAACAAGGCCGCCGACGCGCTCAAGGCCATGGTGAGCAATACCGCCACGGTACTGCGCGCCGACGGGCCGGGCGGCAGCGGCGTGTACCAGGAGATCGCCATGGCCAGCCTGGTGCCGGGGGATATCGTCAAACTGTCCGCCGGGGATATGATCCCGGCGGATTTACGCATCCTGCATGCCCGGGATCTGTTTATCGGCCAGGCGGCGCTGACCGGGGAAGCGCTGCCGGTGGAAAAAAAAGCCGGCGTCGCTGGGGAGGCCGGGCGCAATCCCCTGGAATGCGGCAACCTGTGTTTTATGGGCACCAACGTGGTAAGCGGCACGGCGCAGGCGCTGGTCATCGGTACCGGCGATAGCACCTGGTTCGGTCAGCTTGCCGGCCAGTCCACGGCGCAATGCGCGCCGCCAAACGCGTTCCAGCTGGGCATCAGCCGGGTCAGCTGGCTGCTGATCCGCTTTATGCTGGTCATGACGCCGGTGGTGTTGCTGGTGAACGGTTTTACCAAAGGCGACTGGTGGGAAGCGGCGCTGTTTTCGCTCTCGGTGGCCGTGGGCCTGACGCCCGAAATGCTGCCGATGATTGTCACTTCGTCCCTGGCGAAGGGGGCGGTGCAGCTCTCGCGCCAGAAGGTGATCGTCAAGCGGCTGGACGCCATCCAGAACTTCGGCGCGATGGATATCCTGTGCACCGATAAAACCGGCACGCTGACCCAGGATAAAATTGTGCTGGCCAGCCATACCGATGCGTTCGGCAAGCGCTGTGAGCGGGTGCTGCAAAACGCCTGGCTGAACAGCTTCTACCAGACCGGCCTGAAAAACCTGCTGGATAAGGCGGTGCTGGAAAAAATGGCGCAGGAAGACGCCGGCCTGGCGCAGGCGCGGTGGCGCAAAATCGACGAAATCCCCTTTGATTTTGAGCGCCGCCGGATGTCGGTGATTGTCGGCGCCGAAGACGGCCAGGCGCGGCTTATCTGTAAAGGCGCGCTGGAGGAGGTGCTGGGCGTTTGCAGCCGGGTGCGCCACGGCGACGATATCGTGCCGCTCGGCGCCGCGTTGCTGGCGCAAATCAGCGCCGTGGCCGGCGAGCTGTCGCTGCAAGGGCTGCGGGTGGTGGCGGTGGCCGGTAAACCCGTCGCCATGGAACGCGGCGACTTCAGCCGGCTGGATGAGGCGGATCTGGTCCTCGAAGGTTATATCGCCTTTCTCGACCCGCCGAAAGAAAGCACCGCGCCGGCGCTGGAGGCGCTGGCCAGGCACGGCGTCACGGTGAAAATACTCACCGGCGATAACGAACGGGTGGCGGCCAAGGTCTGCCGGGACGTCGGCCTGGCGGTCGACCGGGTGCTGACCGGCGATGAGATCGAGGGCATGGACGACAGGCAGCTGGCGCTTATCGCCCGGGCGACCACGGTGTTCGCCAAACTGACGCCGCTGCAAAAAGCGCGCATTGTCGGCGCCCTGCGCCGGGAAGGGCACGTGGTGGGGTTTATGGGCGACGGCATTAACGACGCGCCGGCCCTGCGCGCGGCGGATATCGGCATCTCGGTGGACTCGGCGGTGGACATCGCCAAGGAGGCGGCGGATATCATCCTGCTGGAAAAAAGCCTGATGGTGCTGGAGGCGGGCGTAATCGAGGGCCGGCGCACCTTCGTCAATATGATGAAGTATATCCGCATGACCGCCAGCTCCAACTTCGGCAATGTTTTCAGCGTGCTGGTGGCCAGCGCCTTTTTACCGTTCCTGCCGATGCTGCCGCTGCATCTGCTGGTGCAGAACCTGATTTATGATATCTCGCAGATTGCCATCCCGTTCGATAAGGTGGACGAGGAGCAGCTACGGCGCCCGCAACGGTGGCGCAGCGGGGACCTGGGGCGTTTTATGGTGTTTTTCGGCCCCATTAGCTCCATCTTCGATATCCTGACCTTTTGCCTGATGTGGTGGGTATTCAAAGCCAACACGCCCGAGCAACAGACTCTGTTCCAGACCGGCTGGTTTGTGGTGGGCGTGCTGTCGCAAACCCTGGTGGTGCATATGCTGCGCACGCGTAAAATACCGTTTTTGCACAGTCGCCCGTCCTGGCAGCTTGGCATCACCACCCTGGCGGTCATCGCCGCCACCGTCGGCATGACCTTTACGCCGCTGGCCGGATTCCTGCACCTGCAGGCGCTGCCGGGCGGCTACTGGCCCTGGCTGGTGGCGATACTCGCCGGCTATATGGCGCTGGTCCAGTCCATGAAAGGCTGGTTCGTGCGCCGGTATGGCTGGCAATAAGCGCACGCCGGCGCCAAGCCTCGTCCCGCGCCGGCTAATTCTCCGCCAGCTTCAGCGGCGGCAGCTGCAGGAAGGTGTTCAGCAATCCTTCGGCCCAGGCTTTGCGGATGGTGGCGAAGTAGGGGTGCTGCTCGGTAATGCGATATTGCTCGTCGCTGGCGAAGCTGTCGCGGCGATAGATCATCACATCCAGCGGCAGGCCCACCGACAGGTTGCTGCGCAGCGTCGAGTCGATGGAAATCAGCGCGCAGCACATGGCCTGTTCCAGGGGGGTGTCAAAGGACAATACCCGGTCGATAATCGGTTTGCCGTATTTGCTCTCGCCAATCTGAAAGTAGGGGGTATCTTCCGTGGCCTCGATAAAATTGCCCTCCGGGTAGATATGGAACAGCCGGGGCCCTTCGCCGGCGATTTGCCCGCCCAGCAGGATGCTGCAGCTGAAATCGGTGCTGGAACCGCTTTGCTGCGCGCTGCTGTCGCGGAAAATGACTTCCCGCACCGTTTCGCCAATCAGGCTGGCGGCGTCGAACAGCGTAGGCACGGTCAGCAGGTTCGGCCGTTCCATATCCCGGGTGCGCAGCCGCAGCAGGTTGATGATGCTCTGGGTGGTCGCCAGGTTGCCGGCGCTTTGCAGCACCAGCGTGCGCTCGCTGTCCTGATGCAGGACATGCAGCTTGCGGAAGGTCGAGATATGATCCACTCCGGCATTGGTACGGGAGTCGGAGGCAAACACCAGTCCGTCCGACAGGCGCATCGCCACGCAGTAGGTCATAGAAATATATCCTCGTTATGCAGGTTATTGTTGTTGGGCGCCGGCCTGGCTTTCCTTGCCTGGCGGGAGGCTTCCCTCGGTCTGCTCCACCGTCGCTTCTGAAAACATCTCCTCGTAGCCGCCGCCGATACGCGAGCCGCGCACCGGGCAGGCGTCGAGATAATCGAAGCCGACCGCCAGCTTCAGGTGCTGGCTGGGGTTACAGGTATTATTGGTAATATCGAAACTCTGCCAGTGCTCGTTCAGCCACACTTCCACCCAGGCGTGCATCGCCACGTGTTTGGTGTCTTCGCTGTAAATATAGCCGCTGACGTAGCGCGCGGGGATATGCAGGCTGCGGCAACAGGCCAGGAATACATGGGAATGATCCTGACAGACTCCGTGCTGGGCGGCAAATACTTTAGCCGCCGAATCCTGCACCTGGGTGGCGCCGGGGGTATAGGGCATGCGTTCGCGCAGTTCCGCCATCAGTTCGCGCAGGCTTTCGTCCGCGGCGGCGGCGCGGTAATAACGCGCGGCGAAAGTGCGGATGGCCTCGTCCGCCCGCGTCAGCGGGCTGGGACGCAAGAAGACCAGCGGCGACAGCGGGCCGCATTCCTCCATGATTTCCTCGCTGTTATCGGCAATCTCCACCACGCCTTTGGCGCGGATGGCGATCACCTCATGCGGCCGGTCGAGGGTCAGCACATGCTGCAGGTTGCCGAAGCCGTCGATAACCTGCGTCGCCTGCTCCGGCAGGTTAAGCGACCATTCCATAATCCGTTGCCGGGCGGTGTTCTGCGGCGTCAGGCGCAGGTATTGCGTGCTGAATTTGACCTCGTGATCGTAGCGATAATGGGTCAGGTGATCGACGGCCAGTTTCATAACGCCTCCAGATACGTATAGTTAATGCTTTCCGCCAGCGCGTTGATCTTGCCCTGGAATTGCATCATATAAGCCTGCAACCCCAGCGCCAGCACTTCATCCAGCGTGCTGAAGCGCAGCTCCACGTTCAGGGTATGGGCCAGCCGCCGGGGCACATTGGCCCGCTGGCCGCCGATCCGCTCCAACTGCTGCACCACGTCGCCCACGCAGGCGCGCAGGGAGCGCGGCATATCGTTGCGCAGCACCAGCAGCTCGGCCACCGTTTCGCGGCTGACGGGATGTTTATACAGGCTGTGGTAGGCCTCGCGGGCGCTGACCGCGCGCAGCAGGGTATCCAGGCGATAATATTCGCGCACCGGATCGGAGTCGGCATCCAGCTGCTGGTCCTTGACGCCCAGCAATTGCGCCGTGGCGTAGGCGCGCTCGATAAGCGTGCCGAGGCGGATAAAACACAGGGCGTCGTTGCGCAGCAGGGTGCCGAACATGGCGCCGCGAAACAGGTGCGCCCGTTCCTTGACCCAGTCAAAGAACGCGTCGGTGCCCACCTTGGCCACGCCCTTGCCGCGCATCAGCTTCATTTCGATCCAGGTGGCGTTAATGCTTTCCCACACCTCGGATGACAGGCTGCCGCGCACCGCATGGGCGTTGTTCCAGGCCACCTCGAAGCAGCTGTAGATGCTGCTCGGATTGTGGGGATCCAGGGCGAAAAAGTTCAGCAGATTGGTCATGCTCAGGCGGGGATAATGCTCGGCAAACAGCTCGTGGGTGCCGGTCAGGTTAAGCGGCAGGGTTAAATCCTCGTTTTGCTGGCTGCGCAGCGGCATCAGCGACAGCTTATAGGTCACGTCCAATACCCGGGCAATGCTCTCGGCCCGCTCCAGGTAGCGGGCCATCCAGTAGAGTTCGCTGGCGGTTCTGCTTAGCATGCGTCGTCCTCCATAATCCAGGTATCCTTGGTGCCGCCGCCCTGGGACGAGTTCACCACCAGCGAGCCGGCGTTCAGCGCCACCCGGGTTAGCCCGCCCGGCACCAGCCGCACCTCATCGCCGGTCAGGGCGAACGGCCGCAGGTCGATATGGCGCGGCGCCAGGCCGTCCTCGACAAAGGTCGGGCAGGTGGACAGCGCCAGCGTCTCCTGGGCGATATAGTTGCTGGGGTTGGCCAGCAGCCGCTGGCGGAATTCAGCCAGTTCGGCGCGCGAGGCTTTCGGCCCCACCAGCATGCCGTAGCCGCCGGCGCCGTGCACCTCTTTCACCACCAGCTTTTCCAGGTTGGCCAGCACGTAGGACAGGGCGCTGGGATCGCGGCACTGCCAGGTGGGGATATTGCCGAGGATGGGCTCTTCGGAAAGATAAAACCGGATCATCTCCGGCACATAGGGATAGATGGATTTATCATCCGCCACCCCGGTGCCCAGCGCGTTGGCCAGCACCACGCCGCCGGCGCGGTAGACCGACAGCAGCCCGGGCACGCCCAGCGTGGAGTCGGCGCGAAAGGCCAGCGGATCGATATAGGCGTCGTCGATACGGCGGTAGATCACATCCACCTTGCACGGTCCCTCGGTGGTGCGCATATAAACCGCGCCCTGTTTGACGAACAGATCGGCGGCCTCCACCAGCTCCACGCCCATCTGCTGCGCCAGGAAACTGTGCTCGAAGTAGGCGCTGTTAAAACGCCCCGGCGTCATCACCACCACCGTCGGGTCTTCCACCGCCGTGCTTTCGCGCAGGGTTTGCAGCAGGTCGAAAGGATAGCGCTCGATGGGGGCGATATGCTGGCTGGCGAACAGATCCGGATAAAGCCGCATCATCATTTTGCGGTTTTCCAGCATATAGGAAACGCCGGACGGCGTGCGCAGGTTATCTTCCAGCACATAATAGTGCCCGTCGCTGTTGCGCACCATATCGGTGCCGACGATATGCGCATAGGTATTATTATGCAGATCGATCCCCTGCATGCAGGGCTGGTATTGTTCGTTGGCCAGCACCTGTTCCGTCGGCACGATACCCGCCTTTAGGATATTTTGCCCGTGGTAGATATCATAAAGGAACGCGTTCAGGGCCTTGACCCGCTGGCGAATGCCGCGATCCATCCAGGCCCACTCCTTGGCCGGGATAATGCGCGGCACGCTGTCGAACGGGATCAAGCGCTCGGTGCCGCCCTCTTCTCCGTAGACGTTAAAGGTAATGCCAACCCGGTGAAACAACAGCTCGGCTTCTTCTTTTTTCTGCTGAATGGCCTGCCGGTCCGCCTGCTGCAGCCATTGCCAGTAAGCGCCGTAGTGGCCGCGATGTCCGCCGTCGGCCAACAGCATCTCATCAAAAAAGGGCGACCCGGAAAGATTTATTTTAATCATCTGTTTACCTTTGCTGGCCCATCAACGCTGATAAAACCCCGTTAGCAGCTCCATTGACAACCCATGCATAAAACGCGCCAGCCCGGGAACCGCGGCCACCGGAGAAAACCATGCCGCGGGGCGTCCGCCTGCATTATTTTAGTGCGCGCAACGCCGCCGCCGCCTTTTACTCCCCAAAATGGTGCGTAAAATTAACCTGTTGCACGCGGACGCTTGCCTGCCATATACACTTGCTATATACCGTAATGACGTATAATTTGATGAATAAACAGGCTAAAGGAGAGGTTGGATGTCCACGAGTACAATCTTTATCAATAATCGCTCGCAGGCCGTGCGCATCCCGGCTGAGTTACGCTTTGCCGATGATGTGAAGGTGGTGAATGTCCGCGCGGTGGGGAATGAGCGGATTATCTCTCCCGCGCAGCACCGCTGGGATAGCTTTTTTTTGACCGACCCGGCGGTCTCGGAAGATTTTCCGGAGGAAAGACCCTCTCAACCGCAACCTGAGCGTGAGTCCTTTTAATGTATAAATATATGCTCGAGACGAATTTTGTCATCTACGTGATAAAACGGCGTCCGCTTGAGATGCTCGACCTGTTCAACGCCAATGCGGGGCGCATGGTGTTATCGTCCATTACGCTGGCCGAGCTGATGCACGCCGCGGAAAAAAGCGCGGATGCGGCGCGCAATTACCGGGCGGTGGAGAGTTTTGTTTCGCGCATGGAAGTCCTGGGGTATGGCGCGAAAGCGGCGCGGCATTATGGCGATATCCTGGCCCATCTGGAACAGACGGGCCTGCCGATAGGGGTAAACGAGGTGCATATCGCGGCCCATGCCCGCAGCGAGGGTTTGGTCGTCGTCACCAACAACCCGGCGGAATTCAGCCGGGTCGAGGGTTTGCTGATTGAAAACTGGATTAACTAAGGCGCCGGGCGCGCCTGTCATGGCCTAGCGCCGTACGGCGATGGCCTCGATTTCAATCTGCACGTCTTTCGGCAGGCGCGCCACTTCCACGCATGAACGGGCCGGGAAGGGCGCGTTATGTTCGGTGAAAAAAGCTTCGTAAGCGGCGTTGACGGTGCCGAAGTCGTTTAAATCCTTGACGAACACCGTGGTTTTAATAATATCCGCCACCTTCAGGCCGGCGGCTTCCACAATCGCCCGCACGTTGTCCAGCGATTGACGGGCCTGCGCCGCGATATCATCGGCCACCAGCCCGGTTTGCGGGTTAATGGGGATCTGGCCTGAGGTGAAAAGCATAGTGCCGAGATCGACCGCCTGAACGTAGGGTCCGATGGCGGCCGGTGCGTTTTCAGTACTGATAATACGGGACATGCTGGCTCCTGGGGTTGATAGGCGAATCAAAAAGCGTTGCCGGCCATTATAAGGACTAAACCGGCGCGTGCCCAGCTCAGGCGTTCTGGATAACCGCCTGATGCTCGAACTCTTTTTCACAATATTTGCATTTCAGGTGCACCTGGCTGTCGCGGCTTTTGACCGTAAAACCCGAGGCCACCGGCTCGCTGCGGCTGATGCAGTTGCTGTTGGGGCAGGTCAGCACCCCGTCGATGCGATCCGGCAGCGTCAGGGTCAGCTTGCGCACCACTTCATAGTTATCGATACGATTCACGGTGGCGTGGGGGGCGTACATCGCCAACTGGTTCGCCTGCTGTTCGGTAAGGAACACGTTCTCGATCTTGATCAGATCTTTTTTCCCCAACTGGTTCGACGGCAGGTTCAACCCGATGGTGATGCGCTGATCGGTGGCGGTCAGCTTAAACAGGGTCAGCAGCTTAAAACCCACCTGCGCCGGGATATGGTCGATCACCGTGCCGCGCTTGATTGCCTCGACCTGCAGTTTATTATCCTGAGTCATTCTCTTTCCCCTTAGCCTGCCAGTTGATCGTTTAACACCAGGGACAATAACGCCTGGCGCGCGAAAATGCCGTTGCCGGCCTGCTGGAAATAATACGCGTAGGGCGTGGCGTCCACCTCGTGGGCAATTTCATCCACCCTGGGCAGCGGATGCAGCACCTTGAGATTCGCGCGCGCCTTCAGCAGATCCACGGCGCGCAGCACAAACTGAGCCTTGACGTTGGCGTATTCCGACGGATCCAGCCGTTCTTTCTGCACCCGGGTCATATACAGGATATCCAGCTGCGGCATCACTTCCTCGATGGTGGCATGCACGCTGTACCCGATGCCTTTATCCGCCAGCATATTCAGGATATAGGCGGGCATCGCCAGCGCTTCCGGCGCGATCAGGAAAAAGTGATTGCCGTCGAACTTGGCCAGCGCCTGGGCCAGGGAGTGGACGGTGCGGCCGTACTTCAGGTCGCCCACCAGGGCCACGTTAAGGTTATTCAGCCGTCCCTGGGTTTCCTGAATGGTAAACAGGTCAAGCAGGGTCTGGGTCGGGTGCTGGTTGGCGCCGTCGCCGGCGTTGAGGATGGGCACGCCGCCGGAAAATTCGGTGGCGAGCCGGGCGGCCCCTTCCTGCGGATGGCGCATGACGATGGCGTCGACGTAGGTGCTGATAACCGAAATAGTATCCGCCAGGGTTTCGCCCTTTTTGCCCAGGGAGGTATTGCCGGCGTCGGAGAACCCGACCACCGAGGCGCCCAGGCGGTGGATGGCGGTTTCAAACGACAGCCTGGTACGGGTGGAGGCTTCAAAAAAACAGCTGGCCACCACTTTATGTTTCAACAGCTCCGGTTGCGGACGGGCTTTCAGGCCGGCTGCGGTGCGCAGTACCAGCTCCAGCTCCTCGCGGTTCAGGTCATTAATGGAAATGATGTGTTTTTGATAAAGGGGGTTAGCCATGTATGTCCTCCTTACGGGTGTCGTTGACGCCGGCCTTGCGCAAGTGTAGATCGCGGTCCGGGATAGCGCGCAAAAAAAAGCCCCTCAACGAGGGGCCTGATACGGATAGATAAAAACGGGCAACGGGAGCAGCAACGGCGGCTGGCCGCCTGCGGGCAGGCGGCGGCAGTCATAGGCAGCAAAAATCACGCAGCTGTTCATTGATCCTCCCGGCAAATTGCCCGGAATTATACGCGCGTGCCGGCACACTTCAAGGGCCAAAACGCCGATATTTATGAATAAGCAAACGATTGGCTTGCTAATCAAAATAAGTGTTAAATAACTCTCTTTTTTCGCGCGCAATCTGATTTATAATGAAACGATATTTCATTTTAAGGAAAAATTATGATCACCGGTAATATCCATCATCTCGATCTCGTGCCTTATCTGCCCGCCAAGCTGCGTGACGCCATCGACTATGTCAAACAACACATTACCAGCGAGACGCCGCTGGGTAAGCATGATATCGACGGCGACCGGGTATTTGTGCTGATCTCCAACGACAGCACCGATCTGCTGGAAAAGCGTCGCGCCGAGTTCCACGCTAAATATCTCGATATCCAGATCGTGCTGGACGGCGTGGAAGGCATGACCTTCAGCAACCTGCCGGCGGGCAAGACCGATACCGACTGGCTGGCGGATAAGGATATTGCCTTCCTGGCCGCGGGCGAGCAGGAAAAACAGTTTGTGATGCAGGCGGGCGACTTTGTGGTGTATTACCCCGGCGAAGTGCATAAACCGCTGTGCGCGGTCGGCGCGCCGGCCCATGTGCGCAAAGCGGTGGTGAAAATCGACACCGCCCTGGTTCGCTGAACAGATAGCACGCCGGCTTATTCCCGCGCGAGCGTTGCCACCATCACCGCTTTGATGGTGTGCAACCGGTTCTCCGCCTGATCGAATACCAGGCTGTGCGCCGATTCAAACACCTCGTCGGTCACTTCCATGCCGCCGGCCAGGCCATATTGTTCGGCCATTTGTTTGCCTACGCCGGTCTGGTCGTCATGGAACGCGGGCAGGCAGTGCAGAAATTTCACCTCTGGGTTGCCGGTCAGCCGGAGCATCGCCATATTGACCTGGTAGGGACGCAGCAGGGCGATACGCTCTCCCCACAGGGCTTTCTCCTCGCCCATGGAAACCCAAACGTCGGTGTAGATAAAATCCACCTCGCGCACGCCCGCCGCGATATCCTCGGTCAGGGTAATATTGCCGCCGCGCTGTTGCGCCAGTTCGCGGCAATGGGCCACCAGCCGCTTATCCGGCCAACAGGCGCTGGGGGCGACCAGGCGTAAATCCAGGCCGGTCAGCGCCGCCGCTTCCAGCATGCTGTTGCCCATATTGTTGCGGGCGTCCCCCACGTAGGCGAACGCCATCTGCGCGAAGGTTTTCTGCGGCAGGTGTTCCTGCATGGTCAGCAGATCGGCCAGTAACTGGGTAGGGTGGAACTCGGTGGTTAACCCGTTCCACACCGGCACGCCGGCATGGCGCGCCAGTGTCTCGACGATCTCCTGACCGTAGCCGCGGTATTGAATGCCGTCGTAAAGCCGGCCCAGGACCCGGGCGGTATCCTTAATGGATTCCTTATGTCCGATCTGGCTGCCGCTCGGGCCGAGATAGGTGACGCGCGCGCCCTGATCGAATGCGGCGACTTCGAAAGAGCAGCGGGTGCGGGTCGAGTCTTTTTCGAAGATGAGCGCGATATTTATACCCGCCAGGCGCGGCGTTTCCCGCCCGGACTGTTTTTCCCGCTTCAGGCTGGCGGCCAGGGCCAGTAATTCATGGATCTCGGCGGGCGTGAAATCCAATAACTTCAGGAAATGACGGTGATAGAACTGGCTCATATGCGGCGTTCTCCGGTCTTAATCAATTGTAAATTGAATTTAAATTCACTTTATATGTATGAATATTCAATTTCAAGTGTTGATATCAATTCTTTCATGTTTAAGCTGGAGCCTTACCCCCGGCTGTGGGAAAATAGGTTCCTAACAGGCCGACCGACGCATTGAGGATTGAGGGCATGGCACATCAATTTCTGGAAGAGCAGCGTGACGAAACGCGTTTGATAATCGAAGAGCTGCTGGAAGATGGAAGCGACCCGGAAGCGCTTTACACCATCGAACACCATCTGTCCGCCGAGAATTTCGATACGCTGGAAAAAGCCGCGGTCGAAGCCTTCAAGCTGGGTTATGAAGTCACCGATGCCGAAGAGCTGGAAGTGGAAGACGGCTCCGTGCTGATGTGCTGCGACGCCGTCAGCGAAATCGCGCTGAACGCGGAACTCATCGACACCCAGGTCGAACAGCTGTTTACCCTGGCCGAGCGCTTGGGCGTTAATTATGACGGCTGGGGCACGTATTTTGAAGACGGCGAAGACGACGAAGCGGATGAGGACGGCGAAGAGGGGATTGACGGCTCGGCCCCGCCGGCGCGCGGCCTTCTGGATCAGGACGACAACGGCACCCGCCACTAAGGCCATACGCGCCGTCAGATCAAAGGCTTAAGCATCGTGACTTCGCAATCCACATGTCCGGTGTGGCCCATCGGCCCGGCGATATGCCCAAACCCCAGCCGTTCATACAGCGCTATGGCCCGGGTCAGGGTGGCGGTGGTTTCCAGGTAACAGTGGGTAAACCCCTGCCCGCGGGCAAAGTCCAGCGCCTTGAGCGCCAGCTCATGGGCCAGGCCGCGCCCGCGCAGGACCGATAAAAAATACATCTTCTGCAGTTCACATATCCCCACATCCGCGCCGGCCAGCGGGGCAATGCCGCCGCCGCCGGCAATCCTGCCTTCAAACTCAATCACCCAGTACGCGCTGCGCGGCTGGCTGTAGAGCTGGTACAGATTATCCAGGTTCGGGTCGGAGACGGTATAGCCTTTATCCGCCGTCAGGCCGAACTCGGCCGATACCTGGCGAATGACGTCGGCAATGGCATGGTTATCTTCCGGCGTAATGGGGCGCACCAGAATATTGACTGAAGTAGCTGTGGACATCGTCATTACCCAAAAAAGAAAAAAGACACTAAGCGTTCTGGATTTATTGTTATGAGTAATAGCATCGCGCGGGCGGCGGATGCAAATAAATTAAACGGCGGTTAAACTTTTGTCGATTGCCGGCAAACCTCCACACGCGCTGAAAGCGGGTGTGCCGGGCCGGGAACCGAGCGAGCGCCCACGTCTTTGCACGACGGCGCGGACGTTGGCACGCGCTTATGGCTCACCTCCGTGTGAGCCATAAGCGCGCGTCTATGTCGCCAGGGACGATTTACGCTCGCCCTCATGCCCGCGGGCATGGCCTGACCGGCAAACGCCCGCAGGTGACGCTTTCGTTGTCAGCTATAAATTGGCGATGGTCGCCTGCTGCTCCAGCAGCTTGGCCTTGGCGTCGGCATAACCCGCCAGTTTTTCCCGCTCTTTCGCCACCACCGCTTCCGGCGCGCGGGCGACAAAACCTTCGTTGGACAGCTTGCTCTCGATGCGCCCGATCTCGGTATCGATTTTCAGCACTTCGTTGGCCAGCCGGTCCAGCTCCAGGGCTTTGTCGATAATGCCCGCCATCGGGATCAGCAGTTCGCCTTCCTCCACCAGCTTGACGATGGAGACCGGGCCTTTCTCGCCGTCCGCCAGGATATCCAGGCTCTGCAGCCGCGCCAGCGTCTGGATAAAGCTCTTGTTATCCGCAATCCGCCGGCGGGTCAGCGCCGTGGCGCCGCGCACCAGGACATCCAGCGGTTTGCCGGGGGCGATATTCATCTCGCTGCGAATGGTGCGCACGGCGATAACCAGCTGTTTAATCCATTCCACGTCCGCCAGCGCCTGCGTATCGTCAAGCGTGGCGTCAAACTGCGGGAAGGCTTGCAGCATCAGCGTATCGTCGGTAATGCCCTTGAGCACCTTCACCCGCTGCCAGATGGTTTCGGTAATAAACGGCACTATGGGATGCGCCAGGCGCAGCAGGCCTTCCAGCACCTCCACCAGGGTATGGCGGGTGCCGCGCAATTCGGCCTCGGCGCCGCCGGTCATGACCGGTTTGGTCAGTTCCAGATACCAGTCGCAGAACTGGTTCCAGGTAAAGTCATAGAGGATATTGGCCGCCATATCGAAGCGGTAGCCGTCAAGCGCGTCGCGATAGGCTTTTACCGTACGGTTGAATTCCGCCAGGATCCAGCGGTCCGCCAGCGACAGGCTCATCTCGCCGCCATGCTGGCCGCAATCCTGGTCCTCGGTGTTCATCAGCACAAAGCGGCTGGCGTTCCACAGCTTATTACAAAAGTTGCGATAGCCTTCCAGGCGCTTCATATCCCAGTTGATATCGCGCCCGGTGGAGGCCAGCGCCGCCAGGGTAAAGCGCAGCGCGTCGGTGCCGTGCGGCTCGATGCCGTTGGGGAACTGCTTTTCGGTGCGCTTGCGGATTTTGTCCGCCAGCTGCGGCTGCATCATATTGCCGGTGCGCTTTTCGATAAGCGCCGGCAGCGAGATGCCGTCCACCATGTCCAGCGGGTCGATAACGTTGCCTTTGGATTTCGACATCTTTTGGCCTTCGTCGTCGCGGATAAGGCCGGTCATATACACGGTCTTGAACGGCACCTGCGCACGCCCCTGTTCATCCTTGACGAAATGCATGGTCAGCATGATCATGCGGGCGATCCAGAAGAAGATAATATCAAACCCGCTCACCAGCACGCTGGTGGGGTGGAAGGTCTTCAGCGCCTCGGTCGGCTCCGGCCAGCCCAGGGTGGAGAAGGTCCATAGGCCGGAGGAGAACCAGGTATCCAGCACGTCCTCGTCCTGGCGCAGCGCCACCGAGGCGTCAAGGCCGTTTTCACGGCGCACCTCGGCCTCGTCGCGCCCGACATAGACCTTGCCGGCGGCGTCGTACCAGGCCGGGATGCGATGTCCCCACCACAGCTGGCGGGAAATACACCAGTCCTGGATATCGCGCATCCAGCTGAAATACATATTTTCATACTGCTTCGGCACGAACCGGATAGCGTCGTTTTCCACCGCCTCGATGGCCACCTTGGCCAGCGGCGCGGTACGCACATACCACTGATCGGTCAGCATGGGTTCAATCACCACGCCGCCGCGATCGCCGTAAGGCACGGTCAGGGCATGGGGTTTGATTTCATCAAGCAGGCCCAGGGCGTCGAAGGCGGCGACCACCGCCTTGCGGGCGGCAAAACGCTCCAGGGAGCGGAATTCGGCCGGGATCTCGCCGCTCCAGGCGTCGCTGGCCTCGCCCAGGGTGTCGAACACTTCCGCCTGTTCGCGGATATCGCCGTCCAGGGTCAGGATATTGATCATCGGCAGGCCGTGGCGCTTGCCGACCTCATAGTCGTTAAAGTCATGGGCCGGGGTGATCTTCACGCAGCCGGTGCCCTTGGTCATATCGGCATGCTCGTCGCCGAGGATGGGGATGCGGCGGCCGACCAGCGGCAACAGGACGAATTTGCCGATCAGGTCTTTATAGCGCGGGTCCGCGGGGTTCACCGCCACGCCGGTATCGCCCAGCATGGTTTCCGGACGGGTGGTGGCCACCACCAGGTAGTCCCGGCCGTCCGCGGTCCTGGCGCCGTCGGCCAGCGGGTAGCGCAGGTGCCACATGGATCCCTGTGATTCGCGGTTTTCCACCTCCAGATCGGAAATGGCGGTGCGCAGCTTGGGATCCCAGTTCACCAGGCGTTTGCCGCGGTAAATCAAATCCTGCTTGAACAGCTGGACGAACACTTCCTTCACCGCCTCGGACAGCCCGGCGTCCATGGTAAAGCGCTCGCGCTCCCAATCCACCGAGGCGCCCAGGCGGCGCATCTGGCGGGTAATGGTGCCGCCGGATTCCGCCTTCCACTGCCAGATTTTTTCGATAAAGGCGTCGCGGCCGTAATCGTGGCGGGTCTTGCCCTCTTCGGCGGCGATTTTACGCTCCACCACCATCTGCGTGGCGATGCCCGCGTGATCGGTCCCCACCTGCCACAGGGTGTTTTTACCCTGCATGCGCTGGTAACGCACGATAATGTCCATAATGGTCTGCTGAAAGGCATGACCCATATGCAGGCTGCCGGTCACGTTCGGCGGCGGGATCATGATGCAGAAGCTTTCTTTGCTGGTATCGTTATGCGGCTTGAAATAGCCCTGTTTTTCCCAGTGCTCGTACAGCGGCTGCTCGATATCGTGCGGGTTATATGTCTTTTCCATTATGCGTCGTATTTCACTGCGTTGGCGGCGTGGCCGTGGTCAATTGGAAGCCGACGCTGCGATAGGCTTTATACCGGTCGCGCGCCAACTGTTTTAATGCGTCTTCGTCCGGGACGAAGTCTATCACTTCATGGAAAGCGGAGGCAAAATCCGCGCACTGCGGCAGCAGGCTTATCAGCAGCTCGCGCGGCGCATTGCCGCGGCGTTTGGGCCAGCACAGCTCCACCGGCGCGCCATAGCGCGGCCCCTCGCCCGCCAGGTTATGGGGAACAAACGCGGCCGGGTCCCGCTGCCATAAGGCTTCGTCCAGCCTCAGCGCCTGCTCCTCGTCGTCACAGGCTATCAGCACCCTTTTGCCGGCGCGCCAGTGGAGCGCCGCCAGATCGCAGGCCAGCCGCTCCACAGGGCTAAGCCCTTCCTGGAGATCCTGCCGGTCGAGAAGATAAAAGGTTGCGTTTTTCATGTACCGTTTTAGTCAAGCCTGAGGGGGAGAACGGAAAAATAACGGGCGGCCTGGGCCGCCCGGACAAGTTTACCTTTTTTAGGCCTACTCGTCACCGTTGAGACCGGAGCGATTGAGCAGAAACTGCGCCAGCATGGAGACCGGACGCCCGGTAGCGCCCTTGGCCTTGCCCGAACGCCAGGCGGTGCCGGCGATATCCAGATGCGCCCAGCTGTATTTACGGGCGAAACGGGACAGGAAGCAGCCGGCGGTAATGGCGCCGCCCGGTCGCCCGCCGATATTGGCCATATCGGCGAAATTGGACTCCAGCTGCTCCTGGAACTCATCTCCCAGCGGCAGGCGCCAGGCGCGGTCGCCCGACTGCTCGGCGGCGGCGATAAGCTCGTGGGCCAGCGGATTATGGTTGGACATCAGCCCGGTCAAGTGATGGCCCAGGGCGATAACGCAGGCGCCGGTCAGGGTGGCGACGTCAATCACCAGCTCGGGGTCGAAACGCTCGACATAGGTCAGCGCGTCGCACAGCACCAGCCGCCCCTCGGCGTCGGTATTCAGCACTTCCACCGTCTGGCCGGACAGGGTGGTCAGCACATCGCCGGGACGGAAGGATCGCCCGTCGACCATATTCTCGCATCCCGCCAGCACGCCCACCAGGTTCAGCGGCAGGCTCAGCTCCAGCGCCATGCGCATCACGCCGTACACGGTGGCGGCGCCGCACATATCGTATTTCATCTCGTCCATGCTGTCGGCGGGCTTGATGGAGATGCCGCCGGCATCAAAGGTCAAGCCTTTGCCCACCAGCACGATCGGACGCGCTTCCGGGTCCGGATTGCCCTTATATTCGATAACCGACATCAGAGATTCGTTTTGCGAGCCCTGGCCGACCGCCAGATAGGCGTTCATGCCCAGCTCTTTCATCTGCTGCTCGCCGATAACGCGGGTGGTGGTGGTCTTGCCGTACTTATCCGCCAACTGGCGCGCCTGGGATGCCAGGTAGGCCGGATTGCAGATATTGGGCGGCATATTGCCCAGGTCCTTCGCGGCCTTGATGCCGGAGGCGATGGCCAGTCCATGCTGGATGGCGCGCTCGCCGCCGGTAAGCTCGCGGCGGGTGGGCACGTTAAACACCATCTTGCGCAGCGGCCGGCGCGGTTCGGCCTTATTGCTTTTCAGCTGGTCGAAGGTATAAAGCGACTCTTTGGAGGTTTCCACCGCCTGGCGCACTTTCCAGTAGGTGTTACGCCCCTTGACATGCAGTTCGGTCAAAAAGCAGACGGCTTCCATTGATCCGGTGTCATTCAGCGTATTAATGGTTTTCTGGATCACCTGCTTGTACTGGCGCTCATCCAGCTCGCGTTCCTTGCCGCATCCGATAAGCAGGATACGCTCGGAAAGCACATTGGGAACATGGTGCAGCAGCAATGTCTGGCCCACCTTCCCTTCCAGTTCGCCGCGGCGCAGTAAGGCACTGATATAACCATCGCTGATTTTGTCGAGCTGTTCGGCAATCGGCGACAGACGGCGCGGTTCGAAGACGCCGACGACAATACAGGCACTGCGTTGTTTTTCCGGGCTACCGCTTTTTACACTGAACTCCATGCACTCTCCTGAATCTTAAAGACAAAGACGGCCAACCGGGATAAAATATTTCATTCCCTATCGTATCCCCCGCCTTTGCATTAACTCTTATGTGTTAATCTGAACGACGCAAAGGACGTTATTCCGGCAATAATCAGTGCGTTCTCATAGCACAGCCGAACGCTTAATGTTGTTATACTCTATCTGGCGATAAAGGTGACTAATTGATACGCATTAATAGTGCATTAGCGAAGAAATTATCGATTTTCCTGCAAAAAGACAAGTTTTCACAGGCGAAATAAGCGTGATCATCATTAGATATCTGGTTCGGGAAACCTTTAAAAGCCAGCTGGCCATCCTGTTTATCCTGCTGCTGATTTTTTTCTGTCAGAAGCTGGTGCGGGTCCTGGGCGCGGCGGTAGACGGCGATATCCCGACAAACCTGGTGTTATCCCTGCTCGGTTTAGGCGTGCCGGAAATGGCGCAGTTGATTCTTCCCCTTAGCCTGTTCCTTGGGTTACTGATGACCCTGAGCCGGTTGTATGCCGAAAGCGAAATAACCGTCATGCACGCATGCGGGCTGGGCAAGAGCGTACTGATCAAGGCGGCGCTGCTATTAAGCGTGCTGACGGCGTTATTCGCGGCCGCCAATGTCATCTGGCTGTCGCCCTGGTCGTCCCGGCACCAGGACGAGGTGCTGGCGGAGGCCAAGGCCAACCCCAGCATGGCGGCCATGGTGGGCGGGCAGTTCCAGGCGGCGCAAAACGGCAACTCCGTCCTCTTTGTCGGCAACGTCAAAGGGCAGGAATTCCAGAACGTCTTCCTGGCGCAGCTGCGCCCGCGTGGTAACTCGCGCCCCTCGGTGGTGGTGGCGGACCAGGGCCATATGACCCAGCGTCCCGACGGCTCGCAGGTGGTTAACCTCAATAAAGGCACCCGCTACGAGGGCACCGCGCTGCTGCGTGATTTTCGCATTACCGATTTTACCCAGTACCAGGCGGTCATCGGCCACCAGGCGGTATCGGTGAACAACAACGACGCCGAGCAGATGACCCTGCAGGCCCTGTGGCAATCCAGCCAGCCGGAAGCGCGCGCGGAGCTGCAGTGGCGCCTTACCCTTATCATATCGGTGTTTATCATGGCTATCATGGTGGTGCCGCTCAGCGCGGTCAACCCGCGCCAGGGCAGGGTATTAAGCATGCTGCCCGCAATGCTGCTGTACCTGGTGTTCTTTTTGCTGCAAAGCTCGCTGCGCTCCAACGGCGCCAAGGGCAAGCTTGATCCGGTGATATGGATGTGGCTGGTCAACCTGGCCTACCTGGGCATCGCCCTGCTGCTTAACCTGTGGGACAGCGTACCGTTCAGACGGGCGCGCGAACGTTTACATATCAGAGGAGCGGCCTGATGTTTGGAGTACTGGACCGCTATATCGGTAAAACCATCTTCAACACCATCATGATGACCCTGTTCATGCTGGTGTCGTTGTCGGGCATCATCAAATTCGTCGATCAGCTGCGCAAGGTGGGGCAGGGCGATTACTCCGCGGCGGGCGCCGGGCTCTATACCCTGCTGAGCGTGCCGAAGGATATTGAAATCTTTTTCCCGATGGCGGCGCTGCTCGGCGCGCTGATGGGGCTCGGCACCCTGGCCAGCCGCAGCGAGCTGGTGGTGATGCAAGCCTCCGGTTTCACCCGCATGCAAATCGCCGCGGCGGTAATGAAAACCGCCATCCCGCTGGTGCTTCTGACCATGGCCATCGGCGAATGGGTCGCCCCCCAGGGCGAGCAGATGGCGCGTAATTTCCGCTCGCAGTCGTTATACGGCGGCTCCATGCTGTCGGTGCAAAACGGTCTCTGGGCCAAGGACGGCAGCGATTTTATCTACATCGAACGGGTGGTCAGCGACAACCAGCTGTCGGGGGTGAATATCTATCACTTCAACCACGAGAACCGCCTGCAGACGCTGCGCTACGCCGCCAGCGCCACCTTTACCGACGGCACCTGGCGCCTGGCGCAGGTGGATGAATCCGACCTGACCGACAGCCAGCAGATCACCGGCCGGCAAACGCTCAGCGGGGAATGGAAAACCAACCTCACCCCCGATAAGCTGGGCGTGGTGGCGCTCGACCCGGAATCACTGTCTATTTCCGGGCTGTACGACTATGTCAAATATCTCAAGCAGAGCGGGCAGGAAGCCAGCCGATACCAGCTGAATATGTGGAGCAAGATCTTCTCGCCCTTCTCGGTGGCGGTGATGATGCTGATGGCCCTGTCGTTTATTTTCGGCCCGCTGCGCAGCGTGGCGATGGGCGTGCGGATGATCACCGGTATCAGCTTCGGCTTCTTGTTCTACGTGTTGGATCAGATCTTCGGACCGCTCAGCCTGGTGTACAATATGCCGCCGCTGTTCGGCGCGCTGCTCCCCAGCATGGCCTTCCTGGTGATAAGCGTGGCGTTGCTCTTGAAGAAACGGTAAAGATATCCCGACGCGCTAACAGGCAAAACCTGTTAGCGCCGGGTTGGATTGGCGCAGGCCCATTGCATCGACCTTCAGATTCAGCTCTCTTATTACAACCGTAAAAAACTCATTTAATACTCTCGACAAACATCACCTTGGTCAGGTCGCGCAGCCATTTATGGCAGGGCGAGTGATTATGCTTGGAATGCCAAGCCTGGATGATGCTGCGTTTGCCCAAATCAAAATCGGCGCTGAAAAACTCCACCGCGATATTCAGTTTACGCAGGTTATTCACCACAAAATCCGGCACGATGGCCAGCGCGTCGGAATGGGTAATGGCGTTCATGGTGGCCATATAACCGGGCGTGGTGCCCATCACATGGCGCGTGGACCAAAAATATTTCATTGCTTCGTCCGACCCGGCCGGGTATTTTTCCTTGGTCTGGACAAAATGATATTTCAATAAGTTATCCATATTTTTATCCCCACAAATAATAGGGTGACCGCAGCGGCACATAAAATAACATTTGGCCGAGTGAATGGTGCGGATGGTAATTTCTGGATTGAGATCGCGCATTTCGCCAATGTAGAGATCAATATCGTTGGAGCGCAGGAAATCATCATCAAATTCCGAATCATGCACCATATTAATAAAGACATTCGGTGCGCTGCGCTGTATTTCGCTGAATAACGAGGCGTTAAGGGTAAAGACGATGGTGGCGTTCGCCGCGATGGTGAAGGACACCGTGGTGGTATGGGGTTCAAAGGCCATATTGGTATTGAGCATCGACTCAATGCGGTTGACCAGTTGGCGCACATCCTCCTTAAGTGCGATAGCCTTGGGCGTGGGGATCAGTTTTGTGCCGCTGCGCACCAGGATGGGATCGTTGAACAGCCCCCGAATCTTATTCAGCGATTTGCTGATGGCCGGCGCGGTGACGTTCAGTTTCCTGGCCGCCAGATTTACGCTACAGTCTTCCAGCAGCGCATTGAGTACTATCAATAAATTGAAATCAAAGTTATTCATATAATTGTCATGATCTAGAACGCTGGTTTGAGGGATATCCGATAGCTAAACGGATATAAATGCAAAATAAATTATTATCCTGCTTCTACTGCTCCTATATATCGATAGCATGAGAATTATTAACGTACTGCTTTCAGTGACTAATGATTTTATCTTTTATTTTTTAACGATGACAAGGCGAAAATATCTCCAATGAAATGCATCAGCGCCGGAGAAGGCCATAAAATGACCGCGGAAGGGCGCTGGCGCTGGCATGTCTTGCCATTATTGTTGCGTTTCATAATATAGTTAATTGAGTGTAAATAGCATGATATTAATATTATGTTTACCATGTGAAGGGCGGTTTTATGATAACCGAATATAAGCGGGGGAGGGAAACTAATACACACAAACTGACTGTGGATGTGCCTTATGTTGAACTTAGTCTGAGAATTGCAACTACCCTTTAGTATAGGTGGCGTTGTCGCCCGCGGGCATATGCCATGCCGGACGGCATATCCGGCGCGGTAGTTCCCGCGCCTTATCCCGCGCGGTCAGGAAATGAAATTCTTGCTTTGTTTCAGCACCACATCGCAGGCCTTGGTTTTCACCTTCTGCCCCAGTTGTGAATTGCTCAGATCGTTAAGATTCACCTGGCCGTTTTTACCGGTGGTCAGCAGGCCGCCCAGGCCTTCCTGATAATCCTGGCTTTTGGCGTTGGCGGTGCTGGTAATCCCCAGCTTGCCAAGCAACTGGTCCTTCAGCGTCGAGGTGCCGTTGGCGGACAGCAGGTTATTTTTAACACAGTATTGCAGCACGCCGGCGGCATTGGTCATGCTGCTGGAGCTTAACGCCTTGTCGCCGCCGTTCAGCAGGCCCGACAGGGCGGCCAGCGAACTGGCGTTATTGCCGGTGGTGGCGCCGGCGGTGCCGGACCCGTTGCCGGTGGACGATTTATTCAGCTCGGTAACCGCGCTGTTAACCGAATCCATCCAGTTGCCGGCCGCCTGGGCCACGCCCGAGGCCAAACCGGTGCAGAGCGCGGCGGCAACGGCCAGCGCCATTAACCTGCGGTGGGTGGTGATCATAATAAGCCTACTCCTGAAATAGTCGCGCCGGACGCGCCGGCTGTTAATCTGCGAATAACCTACCCCACACCCGCGCCGCACCGCCAGCGCGGACGGGTGAAAACCCCCCGCCGGACGGCAAATTAAGACTATTCCCGACGGCCGGTGCTATCTTAAGTACAGAAACGAAACATAAACGGAACATAACGGAGTGCAGCAATGCCGGAAGGACCGGAAATCCGCCGCGCCGCCGATACCCTGCTGGCGGCGATGGCAAACAGGCCCCTAACCCGGGCCTGGTTCGCTTTTCCCCACCTTAAGCCTTATGAGGACGGATTGGTGGGCCAGCATATCGAGAAAATCGATACCCGGGGCAAAGCCCTGCTGACCTGGTTTTCCAATGGCCAGGTGCTTTACAGCCATAATCAGCTCTATGGCGTCTGGCGGGTGGCCGCGGCCGGGGAATCACCGGTCACCAAACGCGATCTGCGGGTGCGCCTGGAAAACGCCGACCAGGCCATCCTGCTCTACAGCGCCTCGGATATCAAAATCCTCAGCGCCGATGAACTGGCCGCGCATCCGTTTTTACTGCGCATCGGTCCCGACGCCCTGGATATGGCCCTGACGGTGGACGAGGTCATCGATCGCCTATCGTCGCCCCGCTTTAGCGGCCGCCAGTTCGGCGGCCTGCTGCTGGACCAGTCGTTTATCGCCGGCCTGGGCAACTACCTACGGGTGGAGATTCTCTGGCAGGCGGGCCTGACCGCGCAGCACAAGGCGCGTGATTTAAGCGCGCAGCAGCTGCGCCGCCTGTGCGAGGCCATCCTTGAAATCCCGCGCTTGTCCTACGCCACCCGAGGACAAAGCGATATCGATAAGCACCACGGCGCGGTATTCCGCTTCCGGGTCTTTCACCGCGCGGGCAAGCCCTGCGAGCGCTGCGGCCGGCCGATAGAAAAAACCACGGTAGCATCGCGGCCGTTTTACTGGTGCCCGGGATGCCAGCGGTAAAAAAGGCGCCGGCGCGGGATGGGTTCACATACCGGCCGCATGAATCCGCCCGGAAGGGTGTTTTTTCAGCAGTCGGCAGCACCTGAAGCTGATTAGTATTGCGCCGGGATGCGTTAACGGTATAATGCACCTCGTTTTCCGTATACTAACTTCAGTGCCGAAGTGGCGAAATCGGTAGACGCAGTTGATTCAAAATCAACCGCCTTCGGGCATGCCGGTTCGATTCCGGCCTTCGGCACCATGCAGAATAATTTCAATTAAAACAGAAGGTTAAGCTACCTGAATTACCTTTCTGTCACCTGAAACTGTACTGAACCCTAACACACGAAAATGCCTCTGTGGTTAGTAGTGGCTATTTGGGATTCTAACTTACAGTGGCGTGTAGTTCCAGGCTCAAACACGTAGCATTATCCAACTTGAAGCTAATGACGCAGCCAACGTCTTTAAAATTTCCCATCACAGATTAATCATACGCATTTAAGCCCGATGTGTGGCGTTGTACAGCCCCAAACAGGTCTATGGTGGTAAACGTACCTGCACACGATATGCAGGCTCTACTAGCGTCTCAGCCACGCTCCTAACGGTACACGGTTATCCTGATAAGGTGTGATTACTCTGGACAGCTAATGAAGTCGCTACGCTCCGCATGTTGGCAGTACCACCAACGGGGCTTTATGGCTGCTATTGCCAGTTATCAAAGACTAAAGTCAAAGGGGTTAAATAAGGTTTTTATAGAGGGTTTAAGTTTGCGCACTCTAACTTGAGATGCTTCCAGAATTTTTCCCCTTATTGATGAGTCTTCTGAAGGTGTGCAAATCTCTGTATGTATTGCGTTGAAAATGCCCATAAGTTCACGGCCTGCTTCCAGATGTTTTAATCCCAGCAATTCGGAACTCAAAAGAGGAAGTTCATCAACTCTTTCTGTTTTATGGTAGCAATTACCATTTGGCCCCAAGGTATCTATGGTTCTTATAATCCGTAAGGCTTCCTTCTTCAAATTTGAAAAAGCTACTGCCTTTGAGACTACTATACCCATATAGCCACCAGTGACTAAACTCATCAAAAGGTTGACCAAAAAATCTGACATCTATTTCACTCCTATTTCACTCACGTAGATTACATATTGTCCTTTCTTATCACAGATTATAAGATAAACAAGCGTTTATCATGATGTGAGGTTAAGGATGAGTCGTCGTGTAGCTGAGACTAAGCAAGAGGTTCGTTCGCTCTACCTAAACTGGCCTGAACGACGTCAGCAGAATCCAGGGAAAAGCATGTTGTTCCAAGCATACCTGCGACAGCAAAATGGTTTCTCATACATGCAATTTGGTCGAGAGGGAATGCATCAGGCTGTAACAAGCTGGGTTGATGAGTGGGATTGTTTTTACAATTGAGGTCTTAAATGGGTATCACATTAGCCAGTGCAGCAACCGCCGTTGGGATCATAGATAAAGCTGTAGGTATCACTAAAAAACTTTCTGACAACAGTCCTGAACTCGATAAAGCTACGCTCAAACTTGAGTTAGCAAACTTGATGGTTGAACTGGCAAGCGTGAAGATGGAGGTGATCTCTCTTCAGGCACTTGTGTTCGATGCGGAGCTAAAGAATAAAGCTCTTGAGGAAAAGCTCAAAGACAATGAGAGCTTTATCTTCAAATCCGGTGTGTACTGGAAAGATGGCGATGATACAGCCTTTTGCCCAAAATGTTGGGAAAAGGATGGTAAAAAGCTACACATGCTTGCACTTGATAATCAAACCTCACTTTTTGGTGATAGTTATGCGAAACCTAACTGGTATTGCAGAGGTTGTGGAACCTCCTTTGATAGGGTGTAAATCGCAGGTAATGACCTAACAGTGCCAATTCATATTCAGCGAGATATGTCAATTAAATGTTGATATTTGTTGCATAAATGTTAATATGGATTATGCCCGATGATTACCCCGCATTCATCAAGCCCATCATGTATGAATACCTCTCTAACAAACTCTTCAATGTCACCTGACAGATTACTTTGATTGTCCCTGCAAGTTGATGCGGGTCGTAAAACCAGTGTTAGCTCTCATACATGGCTGACGGTTTCTCGTGGAGACAATTCTTTTTTAGGTGACATTGAAGAGTTTTTTATTGTCTGTTTGACAGTAGCTCTACTATCCCGCAACCACTTATCACACTTGAGGTTTTAATGTATGGAATGACCACATTCACCAAATCTTATCACCATGTAATGCTTGATAAAGATCCCCGTATGACCAAACCCATGAAAGAAGTCTATTGCTTCTTACTCAGCTTCCAGGAAACTGAATCAATCAACCAGATTTTCCCATCTACTCAGAAAATTGCTGAATTTACGTGCAATTCAGATAGAACGGTTAAGCGTGCGACAAAAGCATTACAAGACATCGGCCTGATCCAGAAAACACGTCGCTTCAACTCATCCAGTATTTTTAAGGTCATGCCCTATGCTACGAAAGATGTAGGGGCCACACAGTCCCTTACCATTGGGCCACACAGTCCCCAGCCTGGGGCCACAGTGTCCTCTTATAAGATCACTGATAAGATCAAAGATAAGATCAGTTTAGAAGAGGAAGGTCAAAACCAGGACGCTTCGCTGTCACAGGTAAACATGGGATTGGATGAAACCAGAATCCATTGTGATAAGAGCGATAGCGATCTTAATCTTGGGGAAGAAATCTCTGAAGAGAAATCTGTAAAGAGAGAAGAACTGGTGACGAAAACATACGCCAGTATGCCTCCTGCTCAAGATGACTTCGATGATGAACCACTCGACCATAGCGATGATTATTCAGATGATTCATTTACTGCATCTCAAGATGACGACGATGAACTGCTTGATCATGACGATGATGTAAAAGTACCCAATCAGAACATCTTCGCTACCGGTAACCGTATCGGAATGGCTCCGCACCAGAAAAAGCGTCAGAAGCAACTCATTCGTAACAACCCCGTCTATTAATCCTCCTGCTCAGTCTTAACCCTCAAGGCTGAGCGTTAATCTTATGTCAGCATAGACTCCATCTCATACACAAGGTATCTCACCAAATGTACTCGCTAATCCCAACACAGGAAGTGCAACGCTTCCTCTCTCTAATCCACTCTGGACAGACCCCCTCTCAGGCTGCTGTTCAAGCAGGTCTGAACCCACATGAAGCCATCCTGATCCGTAAACTCGCAGGTCTTCCCGTCAACAGTCCTAAGCAGAACATCCCTGAAAAGGTCGTTAAGCTGCGTTTTCAGGGACTAACTCACAAACAGATTGCTCAACAGCTCGGTATTTCCCAGAGCTACGTCAACCTGATCCTATGCAAGCATCGCAAAACACTCACCCGGTAACTGAGCAATGACCCAGCAATTTCTTTTCCATATCCTGTACGACACTCTCCCCTGTAGCGTCCTGACGGTGTTCATTCTGAAACTCGTTGACGATCTGACCAGCAAAGACGATTGAAGAGACACCATTCAGGCGAATATCAATTTAACTTCTTGATTTGTAATTATTTATCTGAGAAATCTCTGATGGGTATCTGCTCATTGCGTTACGGTACAGCTACCCAGCTCCCCACCTTATTTGGAAAATCTGCATAATGTCCGAAAATAACCAACTTACACCCGCTGATGATTCAGCCACTGCACCAGCCTTGCTTCGTACCTGCATCAATCCAGCAGACATCGATCTGTTCCAGGCCGCTGTGTTCTATCGTGACCCGACACTGTTAGCACTCTTCAGCTTGAAGCCTGACGATGTTCAGCTTAAAGACCAGCTTGCTGTGATGGGTAAATTCACCGCTGACCGCAATGCTCAACGCAGACACGAACAGTCTAAGGTCAACAAACAGCTTAAGGGCTTAACTGACCAGACAGCCTCAACAGACGTTACAACATCCATTAACACTGTGACCCAATCTCAACCAGCATCGGCTACACCAACCTTTCAACGTCACGCAGGGCTAACCAGTCAATTCGCCCCCAAAGTGGTCGCTTAATCGTTCACATAGGGTATACCTGATTTGAAAACAGATTTTGTGAATAAATTTGTTCATATAGGATTATTTTTATTTACTCTACATAGTTATTTCACGTAGAATAATCACATTGAAACCCATTGTGAACAACAGGCCAACCATGAAGACAACAGCTCATATCTACCTGCGTGCATCGACCTCTGACCAAGATGCAACACGTGCTCTCCAGACTGTTAATCAGTTCGCTGATGACCACCAGCTTAAGAACGTGGTTCACTACGTTGAAAACTTCTCTGGTGCAAAGCTGGAACGTCCAGAACTCTCCAGATTGCTCAGCAGTGCCAAGAAGGGCGATCTGATTCTTGTTGAAAGCATCGACCGTTTGACTCGCTTACCAGCAGCACAATACGAAGAACTGAAAGCAATCATTGCTCAACGTGGTTTACGTGTTGTCGTGGTTGATCTGCCAACATCGCACGGTGCATTGAAAGCATCAGCAGATGACAGGATCATTCAGTTGATAAATGGTCTGATGATGGATATCGCTGCTCACTATGCCCATGAGGACTACACCAAACGCCGTGAACGTCAGTCACAGGGTATTGCGAAAGCGAAAGAAGAGGGCAAGTATCAGGGACGCCCAGCAGACACAGCGTTACGTGACAAGATTGCCCGTTACCTGGTTAAAGGTGGCTACACATACGCAGAGATAGCAAAACTGTGCGAGTGCTCTGTGGGAATGGTGGCAAAAGTGAAGAAGCTCACGAGTGGTTTTGACCCCATATATCCATGCACCTATTCCCGCTTAGGTTGATGGTTTCCCCCTGCGCCGATATTCTCTTGGTGAGCGATATCCTAAAGCGCTGTGCGGGTGATATTCGTTGTAATGTTCGAACGCTAACGGCAGGTTCAACACTGCCGTCTGGCTGTCCGGTTTTGGCATCATGCCGATATAATCACGCTTCATCGTCTTAACGAAGCTTTCTGCTACACCATTACTTTGTGGACTTCTGATCGCGGTCGTTCGGGGCTCCAGGCCCAGCATTTTAGCAAAGCTCCGGGTTTCATCGGCACGATAGGCCGAACCGTTATCCGTCAGCCATTCGAGGGGCGCTGTCGGCAGGTTTTGCCCGAACCGGCGTTCAACTGAGCGTAGCATAACGTCCTGTACCGTATCGCTGTCATAACCGCCGGTGCTGGCCGCCTAGTCCAAGGCTTCCCTGTCGCCACAGTCGATGGCGAAGGTGACCCGCAGCTTTTCGCCGTTATCGCAGCGGAACTCGAAGCCATCCGAACTCCAGCGCCGATTGCTTTCGGCCACCGCCACCCGGCCTGTGTGACGACGGGTATCCGGTGTGGGACGGGGTTTCGACTCTAACAACAAGCCGTTGTCACGCATCACGCGCCATACCCGTTTTGCGTTCACCCTCGGCAGACCTTCCTGCTCCGAACGGCGGCGCAGATTAGCCCAGATGCGTCGATAGCCATAACTCGGAAGGTCGGCAACTTCGGCACGGATGTGTTCCAGTAATTCGGCGTCATCTTGATGCCGCTGCATGCGACCGTCCTGCCAGTCAGCCTGCCGATAACGATAAAGCGAGAGCTGCGCACGCGACACACCCAGAGCTTCACTCACTGGTTTTACTCGTCGTCCCCGGGCAATAAGGGTCCGTGCGCAATCCATTTTTTTGCTTTGCCGTATTCTACCGCCTCCTTAAGGATCTCATTTTCCATGGTTTTCTTACCCAGGAGACGCTGGAGTTCACGGATCTGTTTCATGGCACTGTTTAACTCAGAAGCCGGCACAACTTCTTCGTCGGCAGAGACCGCCGTCAGGCTGCCATCCTGGTATTGCTTACGCCATTTAAAGACTTGATTAGCATTCACATTATGACGACGAGCGACAAGAGAAACGGAGCTTCCTGGCTGGAAGGTCTCCTGAACGATGGCGATCTTCTCCTGCGGAGTGCGACGACGGCGTCGCTCTGGCTCAGTAAGAACAGTACCCATGATTTCGCTTTGACCAGTCTTGAACATAGTTCCAAGCCTACCTCTTATTTTAGGCGGGTCAAAGTGTATGGATCATCAGGGGGCTAATACAAGCTCAGACCTAAAGAATCAGGTTCACGTGTCGAGCAGATTTTGACTGAACTTCGCCAGATTGGTGTGATTGCCATTAATGCCCCTCCAGCAATACCTCATACCCAATCAAAGGTAACGAGTTGCCCTTCTCTCCTGAAGATGCGGGATCAGTATCTTCTCCAGTTCAGCGAGAAGCGGAAGCTGACTACCCTGTCTAAAACAAATAAAGCTGTAGAGGTTTTCTTATCCCATCTTGGTAAACGTGATATTCAGCTTAGTGAGATAAACCGTACATCTGTCACAGGCTGGCTTGATAAGCTTAAACAAGAGAAGGCACTACAGACGATACAGAACTACATCAGCTCCCTTGCTCAAATCTGGGATCTGGCCCGTAATCGTTATCACGATGCACCACAGGATAACCCTTGGCGTGGTCATGGACTGGAAGCGAAAAGCAGTAAGGTTAGCTATGAGGTTTTTGCACATACTGAGATAGCGAAAGTCTTTGCTGCAATGAATGGTGACGCAGAAATGCAAGCTGTTACGCTGATAGGTATGTACAGCGGTATGCGTCTCAATGAAATCTGTTCATTGAAAACGGACAATATTAAGAGTGTTGAAGGTGTGTTGTGTTTTGAAATTATGGAAGGTAAGACGAAATCAGCGAAAAGATTAGTTCCTGTTCATAGCGCACTTAAGACACTCGTTGAATCATTGCTTCAGACGCCTTCTAACGGCTTCTTATTCTACCGGGCATCTATTATTGAGCGTGCAGATGGTAAGCGATCCACGTGGCATACACAGCGTTTTACGAGGGCTAAATGGAAGGTTTTAGGAAAACAAGGAAGCGAGAAGAAGGTGTTTCACAGCTTGCGTCATGAATTTGCTCAACAGCTTGACCGAGCGCAAGTACCTGAGGATAGGATAGCCCTGCTTATGGGGCATGAACGAGGCAAAACAGAGAGTTTCAAAACTTACAGTAAATCAGGTTCTCCCATCGAATTAGCACGTTATGTAGAAAATATCACTTACCCATTGTTAGAAGCAGAAGAATGAAAAGTATACTGATTGCTATTTTGCTGCTGGTGGGTTTGAGTAATTTTTCAGAGGCTGCACAGCTTAAGGAGAAGTTTCGGGATGATAACAACGACCTGATCTGCGTGTATGATAGCCACGGTCACAGAGTGTACGTTAACGCTGGCTTCTCTGGTCATTGCAGTTTCAGCGTATCAGATGACGAGCTTTAAAAAGTCTGTGAGATAGACGAAGACAATGATGCGGTGCAGCAATCAAGGGAGATTACCATGGCAATAGTTGAGCTGTATTCAAAAAGGCAGAAGAGGCTTCGTGGAGATGTCTCTGATGTTTATCAATACACGGATTTAACTCATAATTTTCGAGTCCAAGTCGTTCAAATAATTAGAGAAATACTCGGCGAGGACTATGGTCAAGGGAGTAACACTGGCAATATTTATGCAGCAATAAATAGTACACTCTGCCGGGAATACGGTGTGTTTACTTTAAAAGAACATGCCAGATCAAATTTTGAAGCTGTGTATGACTTCTTTTTAGGTACAAGAGAATATGAAAAATGCTTAGATATCATAGAGATAACATTTAAACATATCATCTACACGGTTGCGGAAGAACCCTGGAGTTTTGGTCTTGATGATGAAGAACCTCAGCAAGCTATTGATGAATTAAACGTCCGATTCAGAGAGTCAGGAATTGGTTATCAATTAGAGGCCGATGAATTGGTCAGAGTGGACTCTCAATTCTTACATTCTGAAGCGGTTAAACCAACCCTTCAAATTCTGGGAGTTAATCCGAACTACGAGGGCGTTAACGATGAATTTCTTTCCGCTCATGAGCATTACAGGCACCATAACTACAAAGAGTGTTTGAATGACTGTTTAAAGTCATTTGAAAGTTTGATGAAGACCATTCATACAAAACGTGGTTGGGTTTTCAATCAGAACGATACAGCGAAGAAATTAATCAATGGTTGCCTTACGAACGGGTTGATCCCGGAGTACATGCAGAATGAGTTTTCATCCTTAAGAAGCCTACTGGAGAGTGGTATTCCTACCATTCGGAACAAAGAAGGTGGTCATGGTCAGGGTCACGAAGTTACAACTGTTCCTGAGCATTTGGCGGGCTATGCGCTCCATCTTACGGCGTCCACCCTACTGTTTCTGGCTAAGTGCGACGAGAAACTCTGAACACAAAACCCCGAACAGCTTTCACTGGACGGGGTCAAATTTATTGAGGTTTTTTAAGTAAAGAAGGGTTCCATCCAGCATTGTTACCAGGTGATTGCCAACTACCAGCAAGGCCATTTGCAGACATCATCTGAAGTTCATGTTGCTGATTGATTGTGTCCAGAGCCACACGCTGGATCGTTCCGTCTGGAAGGGCGACATTTAGCTGCCCATTCGAGATTACTTCGATTCTCAAAGGTGCAAACTGGATAGGCTTCTGGGCTGACAATGCTGCCCGATCCTGAAGCATGTTTGGCGAAAGTAACGGTACACCGTTGTTAGGCACAGGTGCAGACTTGAGGCGGGCATACATGTTATCGAGCCATGTCCAGCCTTTATCGACCCATGAATCTTTAATCGCGTTGCCACCGTGTGTCGTTTTAGTACCAGTTACCCCACCCCATCCAAATTTTTCATGGGCGAACTTCTGGAACTCTGGAATCCATTTGTCAAAAATCAGGTTACCAAGTTCAACGCCAATGTATGCAGCGGCCGCAATCCCGAACGCCTTACCTGAGGTACTACCCATCACAGAAGTTGCGCCACCTTCAGCAGCAGCCTCAGCAGTGCCACCAGCAGCACGACCCACACCGAGCAGACGTCCACCAAGTCTCAGGCCACCCAGACCGAGTGCAGCCGTAGTGGTAACAAGGAGCCAATCAAAGAAGGTATCGAGCTGGTCTTTAACGAGATCGAGGGCTTTCTGTGTCGATGGTGACAGAGTGCTATAAAACTTATCCCACTTATCTTCGAACAGGGTCAGATACCCGTCAACGTTCATCCCGATGTTGTCGAGAGTTTTGGTGATATCGTTCAGACGTTCGATGAACCAGCCGATAGCCTGACCGCCACGTTCAAACAGTCCACCTGAGTTGTTCAGGGAACTGGCAAGGGAGTCATACAGAGTTGAAAGGTGTGAGCTGAAACCACGGAAATTTTTATCCATCGCATATTTTTCAGCGTTGTACATGCGACCACGAGCAGCAAGGATATTGTGCTGGGCCATCTCCACCTGTTCAGGAGTTGGTTGCATCGCTTTCATCATCAGTTCTGCGATATCTGATCCCTTCATGGTTTTCAGCTTCGCTTTCACATCAGCAGAGTCTTTTACACCGAGTGTGTCAGCCAGTCTGGACACTAATGGACTGCCCCCAAAACCGTGGACATTTCCTGTCCTCACGATGAGGCCCGTTCAAAGGCCTCGGGACTGGCCTCACCCATGCGGCTCTGACAGTAATGTTAACCCGCGTTAAATACTTCACGCCAGGCCAGCACCTGTCTCACGGAAAGTCATACTATCTTACGGCGTTTCTCACAGGTCACTCGTAACATCCCGCTACTGGAAACATTGGTGGCTGTCATCGACAGCAGGGCTTCGTGGTCAGAAATAAGACAAAGTTTTGCAGGTTTCAAGTGCTTTGACTCTGCCAGAAAAGAGAGTAATCTAGCACTTAGTGCTATAGTTAAGGTTACAGGATGTCGACCTGATGCATGTATTCAAAACCAAATGGTTCACTAAGGCGGCTAAATCCCACGCCATCAAGGATAGCGAATTATGTCAGGCTATTGAGGCGGTAATGCAAGGGAAAGCTGACGATCTGGGCGGCGGCGTTTATAAGAAGCGGCTGAACCAGAATCGCGATCGCGCCATCATACTGGCGAAAGGTGCACAGCATTGGTATTACACGTTTCTGTATGCCAAGCAGGATATGGCGAACATTGATAATCGAGAACTGGCCGGATTCCGTGAGTTGGCGAAGCACTATGCCGCCCTTGCCGATGAAAAAAATTACGGCACTCATTAAGAGTAAAGAACGGGTGGAGATTTGCCATGACCGCAAAAAGTAAATTCAAGAGTCCTGCATTTGAAGCCATCCACAGCGCGGCTTCTGGATTATTCAGCGTCGATGCTATCCCACAGGAAACGATGCGCAACTTTGACAAAGAGTGCCTCAACAGCGTGGACAAGCTTCAACCCCTTGAGATTAAGGCGTTGCGTGAGAAGCTGAACGTCAGCCAGCCGGTTTTCGCCCGCTACCTGAACACCAGTGTTTCGACGGTGCAGAAATGGGAAAGCGGCATAAAACGCCCTAGCGGGTCATCGCTGAAGCTGCTTACCGTGGTGCAGAAACATGGTTTGAAGGTGTTGGTTTGATTGTGTCGGACAGACTTAGAAACCATCTCAATAGAGATTGTCGGTAAGCGTCCGGAAAAGTGCTATTACAGACAGTAACTCACGGGCGCTCTACTCTACTACATCACGTCCGGTTCGGTGGGCGGGAGAGGCATGTCCTCACTGAGGCATGATCCTCCCGCCTCAATGCCGAGCTGGGAAGCTCATTTCTGATTGCGGATCTGGGGATTGTCGGAGAGGTTCAGCATGAGATCTACATCGCGTCATGGCTGAAGCGGAGCGCAGCCAAAGCGAGCACCGAACAACCAAGCCCCTTCAGCGGCATAAAAAATGTCTCGCTGAATGCTGTAGATAATGCTCCACCCTTCAGCATTGAAAAAACAGTAGTCTCGGTGTCTTCATGTTGAGACTTTTTGCTGCTCATTACTTTCAAGGAGCGAGATTAGGTTATCTCTTAATTACATAATTATTTGATAAATAATATTTAAATTAATTTATCAGCATGCATTCTCCCTTCGAAATCCCTTGCGGTTCATTACCGTTAACGGTATCTTTTAGCTGCGCCTGCAAAATCAGGCGTCGGGATTGGTCTCCCGAGATTCATACTGGCGACATATGACGCGCCTGCGTCTTTTTTTATGTTGTATGTCCGGCCCTTGGGAGCGATGATTGATTGTCTTCCACTTCAATGGTGGGCTGGACGGGGGCACCGCAAGGTGCGCCGGTGTCCAGTATGGCCGGTAAGACCAACTCCGTTCAGTCCATCACCCGCTAGATTGGTCTCTACGCTGTGGTGGTTTAAGACATAACATACTGGAGGCTGCCTAATGGCTACGATCCCCACTCGAACTCACACGTTACTTGCCATCCCGTTCGATTCAACCACCGATTTTACCGTTCTGGCCGGCCATTGTGAAAACCTGGCCGACGCTTTGCTGCAAAGCGACGACCCGGAGCAGCGCCAGGCGCTCTGCGCACGGCTTGACCGTTGCCTGGCGCAGTTGCGACCCACGTTGGACGATGCCATCCCATCTCATCTGATTGAAAGTCTGACCGTGGATGACCTGCCCATGACCTCCCCTCGCTTTGAACCCGATGCCGATCTGTTCTGCGGGTACGGCCAGGCGCTGGCGCGGTTGTTGGCGGAGCGTAAATTATCGCCGGAGATGGAGCCGGTTCTGGCCGGGCTGCTGTTTGATTTGGTGGTGTATTTCGCTGATGAACTGCGTGCGCCACGCTGGATACGTACTGATGACGGGGTGAAATTTATCGAGGAACTGGATATGGTTAAGGAAAACTGAATACCTTGAAGGCAGAAACCAGCCGTCAGGCTGGTTTCTTTACATCATAGTGCCCGACTCGGGAACATTCAGCTCTCTATTAAGTTGAATTCAATTATAAATTTTATCCCCGCCAGTTGTTAAGGCCGGATATGTCGATAAAAATGATTTTTTAAATATACGGCCCGAACCTGTTTACGATATCGACATGCCCCGGCAATCTGTCGATAAATCACGATTTTTTAAACATGATGGCGTGACATGTTTATAACATCGACATAGTATGACTATATGTCGATGAAAACGGTTTTTATAAACATATGAATTGGAATCCAGCAACCCCTCACAACGGAGTAAATACATGTTGCTTATAAAATAGCCAATATCAGCAGGTGAGTGCGTTTTGCATGCTGTCACGGGCAAAGTTCTTGGGCGGTGGCATCAAGCACTTCTTGGCGCAGAGTGAGTATCTGCCCGAGCGATCATCTTTAATACGGTGGCAGTTACTCAAAATTATTTACCGGGCATGAGCGTACCCAGATCACCACTGTTTATTTAGGACGGTAAGCAAGGGGAGAGTATTCACTGCAGACGCGGAAAATAGCGGTCAACCCACATTGAGCACGGGTGCCGACAGCGACTTTTGCGCTTTAAGTATTAAAAACGGTGGCCGGCGGCAGTGCTTCATTAATTCAGGCCGTTGTGCCAGGGCTTCTTCTGTCGGCTGCGGCTCAGACAACGCGCGCAGGGTAAATCCACTATTCAGCAGGGTATTCACATAGTTTTCAGTTGTGCGATGGTATTTAATAACGTCGTTTATAAACCATTTCGTATGGCGTATCGACTGATCGTGATAATTATCCAGCGGCCAATGTTCGCCGGTTTCAGTGGTGATCCACCCCACCGGCCAGGCGGTACAAACCGGATGTTCAACGCTGAAAATAAAATAGCCACCGGGTTTTAGCGCCTTATAAACCTTGCGGCATATTCCCGTGTAATCCTCGACGTAATGCAAGGCTAATGACGACACCACCAGATCATAGATATTGTCATCAGCCGCAAAATCCTCCATCGAAATAGGCTGAAAGGTAATGCCCGGATCATCCGTCAGGCGTTGCGCCTCAGCCAGCATACGCGTTGACAGTTCAATTCCCGTGACATGGGCGGCGCCCTTGGCGCGGGCGTATCGCGCAAAATCGCCAAAGCCGCTGCCAAGATCGAGCACGTTCAAGTAGCTCAGTTCCGGCAGTAACGCGCGGATCGCGGGCAGCTCCAGCGCGCCGTTCAGGCCGGAGTCATTCTGGCGTAATATTTTATATCCTTCGAAAAAATCAGGGTCATCGTACACATTTTGCCGGGATAAATCGTTGTGCGACGCAGTCATGATACAAGTCTCCTTTGTCGTCGGTTACGTCAGCTTGCTTTGATGCTAATGAAATTAGTGGAGGGAAGCACTATTTTGATCGATGATATACCTATCAATATTCATCCGGGAGAGGACGTTGATGACACGCATCGCGATCGATTTACCTGAAGAAGATCTCCGGCAATGGGATAATCTGGCCGCTATACGCCATCTCTCCCGGCCAGAGTTAATCAGGCAAGCCTTGTCTGGCTATCTTGCAGATAATCGTGCTGATAGTAATGATGCGTTTGGCCTATGGGCTAATAGCAACACTGACGGCATCCTCTATGAAAGTCAGGTCCGCAATCATGACTGGGAATGAGTGTTCGATGGGCTTCGTTTGACATCGCTATCAGTTTTAAAATGGCGCTGAAAAAGTCCTCGCAATCTGGTTTGACTAGTGCTGGATTCAGCGTAAAAATATGTCGGCTCCGCCCCATCTTAACAAATTGGGGGCCTTTTTGGGGGCTTCGATAGAAAGGCTTTCTAACTTACTAAAATTAAATAATTATTTGGTGTTCGATTTCGGCCTTCCCATTAGTACATAATCAGGTCACCCAAGGGTGGCTTTTTCTGTCCATATTCTTCTGCAAGTTCATAATCTTCTTTTATATAAAGAAATATATCCATGTTTCCTTCCGTGTCGAGTTCTCATTCTTCCATACTGGCCGTTTTTCATCCATTAATATCCGGTCCATGGATGCGGCTTCCCGTTTGCAACAAACAAAATCAACGCGCTCCTGCCATGGAACCTCACATCCCTGCGGAATAACGGTCAATACGGCCCTGGGTGTATGTTTACACTGGGAGAGGTGCCGACAGTGTCTATACAGCTTCTTCGGGGTAAGTTCAGGGAGACGCGCTATGTTTTTTGACAGCCCGTGACTTGCGGGTAATTGCGACATACGAGATCGAGTTTGTTTTTCGGCTCGAAACCTTTATCCAGCATGCATCGCTGAACATTAGCGGCTTTGCGCAGCGTGGGCACGTAAGGCGCCGAGCCCAAAGGTTGCGGATAACCGCATTGATACATCACCGCCAGTGCTTGTTTGTCGTTTTCAACTTCATGAGAAAAATGCAGCGAGGCCCCCACTTTACGCCAAGTAATCAAGGAAAACTTGCTCACGCCGGAATCCTGCTTAATCGGATGAAACCCGCTGTCTGCGACAAAAGGCAGCGCTTCCAGCTGGCTCTGGCTCAAGGGGTGCCCCTGCTTTTGCTGGAGGCAGGCTGGTGTATCATGGTAAACACGAACGCTGCAAATTTTGAATCCGTCTTTACGGGTAAACCCCATATTCTCCATGCATTGGTAATACAGAACTGACTCATTATCCGTTTTGGGGATATCGGCGCCGGGGAGTTGCACGCCGCATTTATCCATCGCGGCGCGCAGGCCGTCGATATCCGTATCAGGCCGCTGCCACTGTGTTATATCCGATCCTGGGGGGCATCCTGTCAGCAGGAATACCGACGTCGTCAGCAGAAGTAAAGTCATCAGAATCGATTTTCGGAACATTAAAATCCCTTATTCTGTCACCCCGCGCAGGAATGTGTGGTAATCATCACGCCTCTCCAGGTTGGGGCGGGACAAATACAGTATAGGCAGCGAAAGCAACCCAGACTGAATCAGGTACAGGATATTCAGGATACGACTCGTTCACCTGTTCCCGTCCGGGAACGGGTGGATGTACTCAAAAAACATATCACGCCATCATGTTTAAAAAATCGTGTTTTATCGACACATGGCTAAAACGTGTCGATACCATAATCCTATCCCGGCCATATGTTTAAAAAAAAATTTCATCGACACATGGCCGAGACATGTCGATATTGTAAATACGTTCGGGCCGTATATTTAAAAAAATCATTTTTATCGACATATTCTAAGATGTTTTACGTGCGCCATCTGGATTGATCTATAACCATTTTCCAGCATACAAAACGCATTGGGTCGAAGACAAAACAGTCTATAAACTAAATGAGGCAACGCCGGAAGCGTACCTGCGCCCTGTGCAGGCGACAATTGCGGACCATTCCATCAATAATGTGCCGGATCCTGGCGGTTATGGGGGCATTCTACATACCCAAATCGTGTTAAATAACACCTCTATTTATTAATCGCGTAATAGTAAACACAAGCTGAATAATAAAAAATTTTGAATGCCTGTCGCCATAAGTAAACCCAGTCATGCTCAATTCCTTCCCAACACAAACAAACTATTGCGATCGTGTTCGCATCGTGGAATGCTTAACAATGTGCTGCGTTTATATCAATGAAATCAATAATTTTTGTTAAGTCAGGGACGGGGAATGGACAAGAATACTCAGGGGTTCACATCATACTGGCGTAACTCCTTAGCAGACGCCGAGTCTGGTAAAGGGGCATTTGAGCGTAAAGACGCGGATAAATTCACCCGGTGGATGGACATCTCCACGGGACGGCTGGATGAAGAAGTTATTAACGCATTCTTTGAGGGTGAAAGCGACACGGTAAAAACCGTCGAGGTATTGTTACGACCAAAAGCTTGGATCCGCCAGCTAAAGCATGGTAAAGAGCGAACGGCAGGTGCGCCAGGTATCGCCACACCGCTGGTGACTTCCGCTCTCCTGAACCGTGAAGGCTTTTTGTTCCCCACTGCACCTGCCACTATCCCTCGTGACCTGCTCGAACCGCTTCCCAAAGGCACCTTCTCCATTGGCGAGATGGCGCAATATGACAGATACAAAACCACGCATAATTCGACCACTTTTGGCGAGGATGACGAACAGCAACGCCGCGAGGAAAATGACGAGCAGCGGGTTAAGCGTTATGAAAAGCATCAGCAGCAGTGGCAAAGGTACCTGACTGAGACAAATAATCTCCTGGAAAGCGTGGCCGGAAAATGGATCGCCACACACGAGCAATACGAACCGGCAGGGTATGGCTACATTATCAAAGCGAACCAGCCCAGCGGGGCCAGCCTCCATATCCTTCCTCTGTATGATCATCTGCTGATGTGTAAAAAAGAGGTTCCGTTACTGGCGCGCTTTGCCTCGACGGAAATGCCCCCCGTAGAACTTCTCCTTGCCGCCAATGCAAAGTTCAGCGAGCGTCTGGGGCATTCCGGGGACGAGTTCCCACTGGCTGTGGCGCAGCGAGACGCCCTGAGCCATTATCTCACCCAAAAGCAGGGTGATATCCTCGCCGTCAACGGCCCGCCGGGAACCGGAAAAACCACTCTGGTTCTCTCTATCATTGCTACTGAATGGGCAAGAGCTGCTCTCAATAAAACCGAACCGCCGGTGGTGATTGCCACATCAACCAATAACCAGGCAGTGACCAACATCATTGAAGCGTTCGGTAAAGATTTTGCCATTGGCACCGGAGCAATGGCCGGGCGCTGGCTGCCTGAGCTGAAAAGCTATGGCGCGTACTTCCCGTCTTCGGGCCGTAAGGCCGAGGCTGTGAAAAAATACCAGACGGATGACTTTTTTAACCGTGTTGAATCCCTGGAGTATGTTGAAGATGCGCAGGCCTTCTATCTTGCAAGGGCAAGGGTGGCGTTTCCGTCGGAGGAATGCAGTTCGCCCGAACGCGTCGTGGATCTCCTGCATGAGCGTTTAACCGAGCAGTCCGCGCAGCTCAAGCAAATCGATTCAGCATGGTACAGCCTGAGCCGCATCCGCCAGGAACGGAGCGCTATCAGCGAAGATCTTGACCAGTACATTCAGGACAAAAGTACGTTATTGCTCGACCGCACGAATGAAATTGCGCTTTTAACACTGGGCAAAAAGCAGTGGCAGCAATATCGCGCGGGTGAGTCGATGATGTATGCGTTCTTTTCATGGATCCCCGCAGTTCGTACTAAGCGCCATTATCAAATTAACCTCTTCCTGGACACTACGTTTGGCACACGAATGGCCGGGTTCCAGGGAATTGCGCCGGAAGGTATTGACGCGTATATCGACGGTTTGATTGCGCAAACGCAAAAAGAGCAGGGTGAGTATCAGCAACAAATCGATCTTGCACAGGACGTTTCCCGGCGCGAAAGCGCGGCCGTCAAGCATTGGCGCCAACTGACCGGGGCATTGGGACATTCAGGCGAAGAAGAGCTGGGCCTGGCCGGAGCTGATGAGCTTGCTGATACGCAGATTCGCTTTCCGGCGTTCCTGCTGGCGACCCACTACTGGGAAGGTCGCTGGCTGATGGATATGGCCGCTATTGATAATCTTCAAAAAGAAAAAGGCCGAAACGGCGCGAAAACAGTTAAGGCTCGCTGGCAGCGCAGAATGAAGCTCACCCCCTGTGTGGTGATGACCTGTTATATGCTGCCTTACCATATGAAAACCAGTGAATTTGCAGGTAAGGGAAAGCCATTTGATAAAAGCTATTTTTATAATCTTGCTGATCTGCTAATCGTCGATGAAGCGGGGCAGGTGCTCCCGGAGGTGGCGGCAGCCTCCTTCGCGCTGGCGAAAAAAGCGTTAGTGATTGGCGATACGGAACAAATCGCGCCTATCTGGAACAGTTTGCCCGGTATTGATATGGGCAATATGGTGGAGGAGAACATCCTCCCCGGCGGCACTCAGGAAGAGCTGACGGATGCCTATGCGCTGATGTGTGATTCAGGTAAAAGCGCGGCGTCGGGCAGCGTCATGAAGGTCGCGCAATTTAATTCGCGCTATCAGTACGATCTGGATCTGGTCCGCGGGATGTACCTGTACGAGCACCGACGCTGCTTCGATAACATCATTGGCTACTGTAACGCGCTCTGCTACCACGGCAAATTACAGCCGAAACGGGGCGCACAAAAAGAGACGCTTCTTCCGGCGATGGGTTATCTGCATATAGATGGTCTGGGTCAGCAGACAAACGGTGGCAGCCGCTACAACGCCTTTGAGGCCGGGACGATAGCGGCCTGGCTGGCGTCGCACAAAGAGGAAATCGAGCGTCATTACGACAAACCGCTGCATAAAGTGGTGGGGGTCGTTACGCCATTTTCGGCGCAGGTCAACGCCATCAAAGCGGCGTTGCGTAAGCTTGACATTAACTGTAACGGTGATGAAGATTCCCTGACGGTCGGCACGGTGCACTCCCTGCAGGGGGCGGAAAGAGCGATTGTGCTCTTCTCCCCGGTCTATTCCAAACATGAGGATGGCGGGTTTATCGACAGCGACAGCAGCATGCTGAATGTCGCCGTCTCCCGCGCTAAGGACAGCTTTCTGGTCTTCGGCGATATGGATTTGTTTGAGATCCAGCCCGGTTCTTCGCCACGAGGATTGCTGGCAAAATACGTGTTCGCCTCAGACAGCAACGCATTGCAGTTTGAGTTTCAGGAGCGCAAAGATTTAAGCGCAGCACAAACGCAGGTCTCTACCCTGCACGGGGTGGAGCAGCATGATGCGTTTTTGAACCAGGCTTTTGACACTATCGGGAAGAGTATTACCATTGTTTCCCCTTGGTTGACCTGGCAAAAGCTGGAACAAACCGGCTTTCTGACATCGATGATTAAGGCGTGCTCGCGCGGCATTAATATCACGGTGGTGACAGACAGATATTACAATACCGAACACGCCGATTATGAAAAGCGTAAAGAGAAGCAACAGCGTCTTCACGTAGCATTGGAAAAGTTGAACGAGATGGGTATCACTACGAAGCTAGTTGAGCGCGTCCACAGTAAAATTGTGATTGGGGACGAGGGACTACTGTGCGTAGGGTCGTTTAACTGGTTCAGCGCCACGAGAGAAGAGAAGTATCAACGGTACGATACGTCGATGGTTTATCGCGGCGAGAGCTTAAAAGGTGAAATCAACACGATTTATACCAGCCTGGAGCAGCGCCAGTTGTAAGGCGAGTGCGAGTCCTTTAGATATGGAGTGAGCACCTTGAATATGTTGCATGAGCTCTGACTGTACGTTTTAGCGGTGGTGGATGCCGGTACTCACAGCGTCAACTCTGGGCCGTATTGACGCTTATTCAGTAGGGATTTTGAGGTTCCACGGCAGGGGATCTGTGATTTTATTGATGGGATGATCCGCGATAATTTCCAGCACATGGCGCAGATACGCTTCCGGCCCCACGCCGTTCAGTTTGCAACTGCCGATCAGCATATACATTAACGCCGCCCGATCGACGTCGCTGTTTTACGCCGAGTTGCCCTATTCTCAAATTTATCTTTAGTAGAACTCGGGCCTATGGGACTGTTAAAAAGGGCCGAGCCTTTTACAACGTTCTAATCAATCGGGCTGGGTTGCCGGCATAAATCCCTTTCACCGTCACGGGATTGACCACAACCCCCCCAGCCCCTATCACCGACCCGCTGCAAATGAAATCGGTTAATATCGTCGCACCGCTGCCGATGGTGACATTATCGCCAAGGCTGATTTTAATCCAACTTGCTGGATTTGGGTCTGGCGCACCATACCTGAATAAATCATTGGCGAATGTGACATTATGCCCAATAAAACAGTTCTCCCCCAATGACACGTTCTCACAAATGAACGTGTGTGACTGCACACGGCTGCCGCGCCCAATGACACATCCTTTCTGAATCTCAACGAAGGGGCCGATAAAAACATCATCATGAAGCTCACATTCATAAATGTTCGACGGTATCATCACTTTGACGTTATCTCCGGTAGTCACGTCTCGTATGTCACAACTGATAATTTTCATAACCCATCCATAGTTTATTTGTTGCCGCCAATGTAAAAAGACCCACTGAGGTTGGAGATGTCAACATGGGTCAATGGAAATATACTGTGTCCAGCAGAATTAATTTATAACTCTTATCACAATTATTATTGGCGTAAATGAAAAATAACTGATTGCGATATGAAGTTGGATGAGCAACATCCAGATTTGTTATATTTTAATGCTAAAAATGCTATATGGAATGATAATAATGTTAATGCAAATATATATGCCGCTAACCTATGTCCTAATAGCGATGTATTTTACGGTGAGCAATCATGGCCTGAGCCGAAATAGTATTTACAAAGGCATATGTTATTCTTTTCTGGCCAATTTTGTGATATTGCTCGCGCCCGATAACCTAAGTATTGATAATATCACTCAAGACGGTATGTTATCGTACCTCTCTGCATCATCACTCACGATAATTATCATGCTTATCGTGTTATTTCTTTATTATCTTTGCAAAAGGGGAAAAAATGAATAATGTCAATGCAGGACCGGATAATGCTGAAGTAGCGCGTGGTATAGGTAGCGACATGGCTTGGGGCGCGACGTTCGGCGCGGTGTCCGGCGGCCCCGTCGGGGCAATGGTGGGGGCCGGTTGTGCCGCCGTGCAAAATGTGGTGCAAGGAGCGGTGAAACACGGCCCCGTGGCTGTAACTATGCCAACGGTTCCTATGGGACCTACGCCTTTCATGCCCGGCGCACCGCCGACCATCAATGGCATGTCTATAGACGAATTTTTAAAAAAACATAAAGCGCTTAATTAAGCCTTTATCAACGATTTGATTGCTTACATTCAATCTGGGAAGTCTTTTGCTGGATGCTTTCTGCTTCTTCTCTATGTTATGCCACCCTGTTGATTAAACAACAGTGAAAGGTTAATATCATGCTTGTAGACCCCCGGTGCGACCTCTGCGCAAGCATGCCCCCGGGGGCTTTTTTTTATATAGGCTAGACAGCATAATATTTTTCGGTAAATTAAAAGTATGATTTTAATCATGCAGCAACTTAATTTTTTCATTTTATATTTTAATCTAATTACATTAATTAGCTTGTTTAGATTCCTGGGTGTTATCTTTTCTTTATATCAGTACATGATGAAAGGTATTGCCTATGTCATCGGTCAGCCGTTGATGATGGTAATTAAATAAGTGGTTCGGAGCACTATTGTGATCGATCATGATACACATAAGGAATCATCCGGGAGAGGGTGCTGATGACCCGCATCGCGATCGATTTATCTGACGAAGATCTGCGGCAATGGGATAATCTGGCCGCTATTCGCCCTCTCTCCCGGGCAGGGTTAATCAGGCAAGCCTTGTCCGGCTACCTTGCAGATAATTGCACCGGTAGTAATAATAATGCGTTTGGCCTATGGGCTAAAAGCAATACTGACGGGATTTTCTTTGAAAGCCAGATCCGCCAGGAATGGAAATGAGTGTTTGATGGGCTACGTTTGATATAGATATCAGTTTTAAAATGGCGTTGAACAGAGCCTCGCAATCTGGTTTGACCAGTTATACATTCAGCGTTACAGGTCATCCGCGGGTGGCTTATTTATGCTTGAAATTCAGTCGCCGCAAGGCTTTACACGCTTTCCCAGTCAACATAAGTACAGGATTCAATCAACATCAACTTACTGACAATAGTACAAATGTGGCTATATCCCGCTTCGATCATGTTTGTATCCGCGAGGTCGGCTGCATGGCCCACAGCCGGCGTAAAATCCTTGATATCCATATGCGCCGTCCGTTGCCAGCCACGACCGAGACCCTGCGCCGGGCCGATACGGCGAGGCGTTCAACTACTTGGTAAGCCACTGATAGGCGTTGTGTTATTACAGCACCGATAGTTGTTTAGCCCCTCCGGTTTTTAGTACCACTGCCACTTGTGGCATCCCGCCCATTAACTCCTGGCTAGGGGATCAGGGGTTTATTCCCGGGCGCCGGCAGCGCGCCGGGTGTTGGAATGCTGAAGCCTGTGACAATGATCACGGTTGTACTACGCTTAATCGTATCCCACGCCGCGGCCGCCGGCGTTCATTGATGAGCCAGGAATCAGCCAGTTGTGAAGAACAAAACCTTTATCTCGCCCGCCCGGGAACAGGGGTACGCCGAGTTGGGCGACTATGCCGCGATTGGCGAGGGCCGTTCCGTGGCGCTGATCGCCCCGGACGGCGCCATTGACTGGTGGTGCGCGCCCAATATCGATTCACCGCCGCTGTTCGACCGCATACTTGATGCCGGTATCGGCGGGTATTTTCAGCTGGTTCCGGAGGGGGCCTGGCGTATGCGGCGCGGTTACCGCCGGGACAGCAATGTGCTGGAAACCCATTACGAGACGGCAAGCGGCAGCGTGCGGATAACGGAATCGCTGAACAGTACCTTGGCGGGCCGCCTGCCGTGGAACGAACTGGCGCGGCGCGTCGAGGGGCTGGAAGGGACGGTGCGCATGCTGCTGCGATTAAAGCTGGGTACGCGCGCCGAAACGCAGTCGCCCTGGCTGGATGACGCGCAGGGCATACCGGTGTTTCATCTTGGCGATCTGATGGCGATGCTGCGTTTTTCCGACGATATCACCCTTACCGGCAGCGACGATGAAGGGGTAAGCGGCTTTTTTATTACCCGCCCCGAGTCCCGCTCGCTGGTGGCGCTGGTGACCACGGAACGGGAGCCGCTGGCGGTGCCGCCGCTGGCGAAGATTGACCAGCGTATCGAGACCAGCGATCGCGCCTGGCGCGACTGGGCGGATAATCTTACCTGGGATGGCCCTTATACCGATCACGTTAAGCGTTCAGCGCTGGCCCTGAAGTTCCTGTGGTATGCGCCCACCGGCGCGCTGGCCGCTGCGGCCACCGCTTCGCTGCCGGAAGGGCTGGGCGGTGGGAAAAATTACGATTACCGCTATGCCTGGGTACGCGACGCCTGCCTGATCATCAAGGCGTTTGTTTATCTTGGCGCGCTGGAGGATTGCAAAGCGGCCTTCTCCTGGCTGACCAATACCATTATCCGCCATGATGGCGTACTGCGCGCCTGCTATACCCTTGAGGGCGGGCTGGTGCCCGAGGAGCGTTTCCTGCCGCTGAAAGGGTACCGGGGCACCCAGCCGGTGCGGTCCGGCAATAATGCCAGCGACCAGGTCCAGCTCAGCATGTATGGCGATATGCTGGCTACCGCGCGCCTCTTTATCGATGCCGGTCATATCCTGGATCTCTCAACGTCGCGGCTGTTGGGCCATCTCGCCAACCGCTGCGCCGACAGCTGGCGCGAACAGGACAGCGGTATCTGGGAACTGCCGGAAAAACAGCATTATACGCATTCAAAGATGGCCTGCTGGCTGGCATTGGACCAGGCTGTCGCCCTGGCGGACGCGGGCCATATCGAACCGACCTGGAAAGGGCGCTGGCAACGGGAGCGCGACCGCATCAGCGCCTGGATTGAGCGGCACTGCTGGTCTGAACAGCGCCATGCTTACACCTTCTACGCCGGCAGCGACAGGCTGGACGCGGCCATCGCGCTGACCCACTATTATGGCAGCAAGGTCAATCCGGCACGCATGCTCTCCACGCTTGGCGTTATCCAGCGGGAACTTGGCGAGGGCGGCCCGCTGGTTTATCGCTACTCCGGCATGGACAAAGAGGAAAGCGCATTTGTCGCCTGCGCCTTTTGGCTGGTGGAAGCGCTGGCGAATATGGGGCGCCAGGCGGCGGCGGATAACGCCATGGAAGAGATTTTAGCGACGCTTTGCCAGACGGGGAATGTGCAGATCTTCAATGAGATGTTTGATACTAAAACCCAGACCTGGCGCGGCAATATGCCGCAGGGCTTGAGCCATCTGGCGCTGATCTGCGCGGCAAAAGGACTGGCCGGGGGCGCTACCGGGCAAGGGCAGGCCCTGACCCGATCGCCGCCCGCGGATAAGGCGTAGGTGTTCAGAGATAAATCCTTGTCCGGAGCGGAGTGATGGCGCCCGTGATGGCCGGGCGGCTGCGATAATAATAGCGCCGGCAGCGTCCTTCGGGAAGGGAACCTGGGCCAAGGTTGCCTTTACAAAGGCTTCAGGCGCGCCGGCTGCTGACAATCCAATAAAAAATCAAAAAAGGAATGCGGCGGGTTTTTATCATTCCCGCCGTCAATGTCGCTTTTGAAAACGTTTATTGCTGATGAAGGTTTTTATTTGTGAGTAATTTATATGATTTCTTCTTTAATAAGATATTAATTTAGCTATTGTATATTAATCAATTTTTTAATCGTGAATTCTGTAAGGTAATTTATATATTAAATATATGTTATTAGTGTTTACAATAGCCCGGTGTGTATTTTGGGTTAACAACGCGAGTGCTATATAAAAATATCTTTAAAATATCCATTATCATCATTGGGGGAAATAAAATGAACACTATTTTTCCATCGCTATGGCCGCCGCAGGCGTACCCTGACTATGAAAAGAAAGGCCATAACAAATTAAATAATAATTTAACTGCCGGGTACCTATACCACCATGCCCCGCAGCGAAATAATGCTATTCTTAGCGGAGAAGAACTTTTCCATAGGGCGCACGTTCTCAAACAAGAAAGCAGCCGGCAGCTTGATGATAAGCCTCGCCAAATAGCCACGCTAAATCAGCCCCAAAATATTTTCGAGCGCATCCTCTATGGTCTTTTGCTGGTGTCCTCCTTAAAAGTAGCACAGCAACATCAGGTAAAACCACCGGCAATGTCTTCTTCTTTCCCACGGCCATTCCTCCCTCCGGAGCGAAGGATAAAACGCGAGGCTTTGCCAGCCCTGCACGATTACGCCGCCGAAAGAAATTATCGCCTTGCCACATACCTTAATAAAAATATAGGCGTCGGAATTAATCCCGACTTCACGGATGATAAACATCTGGCCATAATAATTATCGACAGCATCGATCGGCATCCGGAGCTTATGCCTGATGTTGCCCGGCTGACGTTGTACGGCAGTCAGCTCTATGGAGAACGCAGGGGAGAGACACTCAGGCCTTTACAGCAAAAGGGACTGATAGGACAACTGCTTTGCCAGCTTATTTTCAGGGAAGACAATATCGCTCTGCGCATAGCGAAATTATTTGATGCTAATCGCAGCATCACCCACCAGGCGTTTGCCGCCCTGGTGGAAACATGGCCGTTGTCAGAAAGTTATGTGCGGAATAAATGGTTGTGGCAGGAAAAGTACGAGGCAATGGAAATTCCGACGCTGTATCTGAAAAGCTATTTTCACGTCAAGGACCAGCCGGCATGGATGGCGCAAAATCAGACTGCCATCCTTGATCTCGATAATTTGTGGGTCGGCAGCCTGACCTGGACATTATTGCATTTCGGCGCCCGGGCAATTGTGCTTGATAACCCGGATAACCTTATATCGTCATCCCTGTCATCCCTGATTGAATTAGGTATTGGCCTGGTCAGTACATCCTGGCATGGCTTGCTGGCCACAAGCGCGGAATCGACAATGTATCTGGGATTGGTGTTGTATTATTTGCGCGCCCGCCCTGAGCTGAGCATTGGGCAGATAATGGCCGAGGGCAGCTTGGATGAAGTGTTTGCCTGGTTTAAGGCCGATCTGGAAAAGCGGCATCTCACCGCGCAACATCTTTATGACAGTTTTAGCTATTACAAAATCAATTTTCAACGGCCCGTATGGCGTTCGCGCAAGTCGGCGGCGGAGGAATTACTCAAGCAGCACTGCGGCAGCGCGCAAGCTCTCATTATGGGCTATGACAATCTGGATAGACATGACCCCCCATCGCATGCTCCGGACCCTGTCGGGCAGTTAATGAGATCGTCCACGGCCCGGCAATGCGTGGCTAACGGTGCGTCGATCCCGAATCTGGATACTTTTTATCGTCGGGAGGTGGACCGGTTCGCGATGAAAATCCGCGCCCTGGACACGGCGCTGCTGGAAGCGGTATTTATGCCCAGTGATGTTCTTGATGATAATCTACAAGCGGATGATGAGCGGTTTCTGCAAGGAGCGGAAATTAAATGGGTGGCCCCGCGGCTGACTCAGCGCCGGACCATACAGGATATGTTTTATTCAAATAAGCCTATTCATTATCTTAGTAAACCGGATACGTTTTTTTTCCAGGGCGGTCAGGGGAGCGATCGCCGGCTATTTGCACTTCGGATCACAGATATGGGCTATCTGCTGCGCAAGATTGCGGTTAATGATCCGCATCTTGGCACCCTGATGCCGTTTATGGCGGACTGGCCGCTCCCGGAGCGGGTCTCGCAGCACGAATTTACCCTTCTGCCATTAAATAATACCGGCATCTCAAAAGAGCCGAATGAAACATTGTCCCTGTTTCTGGAGCGTTATGCCGATTTCCATTACCAGCTTTACCGGCTCAAAATCCATGAAATGGGGTACGAAGAGGAGAAGTCTGGTTTTCATCAGCTTATGGCATCGTTGCCGGGGCTTATCATCCCTTTCTATGGTTGTGCCAACGCCCTGCACGCCGGACAAGCCCAGGATGCCTTTACCTCATGCCTGATGGACGGCGCTCTGGTGGGCTTGCCGCTGGTGTTTACCGGCGTCAGGGCCGGTCTGGGGTTGTTCAGGAGCGCGGCGATTGGCGCCGCCAGGACCTTGAGCGGGCCGGTATTCAGCGCCTCGGGACAAGAAGTCTTCAGGAATATAGTGCCGACAAGGATACAACTCGCCGGGGGTATCGAGGCTACCCACGCCCAATTATGGCCATTTATGGATACCGTGGGAAAAGGCATACTGAAAAGTGTCGACCCTGGTTTTGCCGCCGCCCGATCGCTGAGTATATTGACTAAAGGCCTGTATCTGGCCCTCCTTGGCAGGACGACCGTCGGGGTGGTGGCGTGGCGATCCAATATTGCAAAAGTGACCAGCGGACTGCCGAAATTTGTGCCCGCAATCCACGTACAGGATGCAAAAATAGTCTTTGGCGCCGAGGGCAGGGTCCCTTTAACCGTGGCCATCAAGGGCGTCATCTATCCTGTGGCGAAAGTACAAAACAGCAGCATAGTGGCGGTTGAGACCGGTGAGCGTACCCCCGACGGCAAGCTGCTGTTTGTCCAAATGGATCTGCAAAGCCAGTTCGGTATTTATAAGAAATACTATTGTCTGGAAACGGGTAGTGCCGTGTGTAATCTGGCCGAATATAGCCTGCCGGATTTCAGGATTGAAAAAAATGCCGAAATACCTCCTGCAACAGAGGTGCAGCTTTTTTGGCCGCTTTCCAGCAGCACGCCTATTTATTTGTTGGTTGTGCATCCGCTCCATATTCTGGATATAGCCGACAAGACATGGGTGATGTTTGAGATCAACGGCAGACGCTGGGCTTTCTCCAGGGACAATGGCACCCTGATGCCGGCGGATAATCTCGATGATGCGCAGGTGCGCGTCCGCCGAAGCGGCGAAGCCATTGCCATGATCCACACGGGCGATAACGACCGGACATTCTCGCTGCGTTTCACGCCAATGCGGCATCAAAAAAAGCGCGAAGCCGCTCTGCCGCGGGTTTTGGACTGGCATCAGTTATTGACTAACTATACGCTCAATGAAGATGAATCCACGGGTTTTAACGCCCTGATCCATGACGAAACGCACCTGGACGTGCAGATAGGCGATGCGCGCTATTTATTATTGCCCGAAAAAAACGCCGCCACCTTCCTGATGTGCCACCCGGCGCAGGCTAACGCGCCGGTGTTCCGGGTGGCATATCAGGTTGGTAAGGGCGATTTCGTTTTTGCCTCGCCGTGCGAACCGCTCAATGCCCACCATATCGGTGAATTATTGCGCCGGAAAATTGCCGATCATCCCCAGGCCACCCAGGAGCCTTATATTAATATCCTGTTGCCGCCTTTGGTGAACGGCGCCTTCCGCTACGGCAATAAAATGTTCCTTAATCTCGGCGGGCGGTTTTTACATATCGCGCCGTTTAACGGGGTTTATCACACACTGTCCCTGGACGAGGGTGAGGCGGGGTCCGTTAATAGTTACTGGACCCTGCGTTATGAATTATTTACGGGCTGCTTCGATATCATTGACATAAGCGACCGACCTCCCGCGCCCGGTCATGACGCAGGCTCGCTCTCGCGGTTTGAGAAACTCGCCGCACGGACATATGCAAAAAGCAGGTTTCCCTCCCTGGCGGCGCTTTGCCGCAGGGAAAACGCGACTCAGGACGCGGCGTTGGCCCAGGGGCATCCGCTTCGTACCCGCTTACGGCAGGTGGCGTTGCTGCTGCGTCTTGATCCGCTGCGGCGAGACGAGATCCTGCACGCCTCAAGCAGTGCGCTGCGTACCTTTAAAATGGATAAAACCCTGCCGGCGGAGTGGACGGCGGAATACCCGCCTTTGGCGCTCTGGGCCACATTGGTTAATGTGGTGGCGGCCTGCCAGCGCGACCGTTCGCAAGGCAACCCGTGGTCAAGCAGGCAATTGGCTTTCATCGCTGATCATCCATGGCACTTTTTCCCGCCGTTATTGATAACCCAAGGCCCCGATTGCAGAGCAACCCTCATTAACGAAGACGCGGCCCATGAAGTTATTTTCGAGCAGAAAGGAATAGCGCTGACGCCATTGGCATCGGAAACGGGATACCGTCGCTGGTTTCCGGCCCCGGGCGGCAATCAGCCGACAATAGTGACCAAATTCATCCTGGCGGAGACACAGCAGCCCATTTTCTGGGTGGACGGGGATAACCAGATCTGGGCGCAGACGCCCGACGGCGTTAAAACCCGGCTATATCGGCAAGCCAGCCACCATCCCGTCGACGATATTATCGTTTCACCGGACGGCGATATCGTCGTATTGGTTACCGAGCGCACACAAGGCAGGATCCGGGCTTTATATTATCATCTGCCGTTTATGGGCAGTCCGTCGGCGGGACAGGATAAAGAATTCTTCGAAGAAGCCTTGCTGACGGGTATCTTTGTCCCCGGCCGGGCGTTGTGGGTTACAAACCAGGGCGATTTATACGCACCATGGGAAAAGCACTGGTCTTTTTTGGAAGACGACCATCCACGCTGGGCGACGCCTGAGGGTTTCCAGCCGGATTTTGTGTCCCCCGACCAGCGTTTTCTTGGTTTTGTTAAGCGCGATGTGAATATGGCCGACCATGAAATCCTGTTACATGATACGACCAACAATAAACAACACCTATTGCCACGCAGCCAGCCCTTATTCTGCGAGGGCATTGGATTGGGCAGAATGGTGAGCGCCGCGTTCTCAGCCCTGAACGCGCTGGTGGCGGTAGGTTTTGCCGATGGTTATATTGAAATATTCCGTATTGGCGGCGGCGAGGAGACCGGAGGCGTTTTTTCGCTTGGTTATGCGCGGCTGCCGATGGGCCGGTTCATCCTGACGGATACGGTTCTGCCCAAACCAAAACAGATGGTGATGAAATTTAACAATGCTTTTGACCAATTGCTGGTGTTCCACGATGTGGGTGATTTCCGGGCAGACCATCAGGGCAATGGGACCTACGCTGTTTCAGAGATCTCCCTGGCGGAATTATAGACAGGTTCGTTCGTATCATTCCGGCTCAAACTTCCCGGCGTGGCCCATGGCCTGGCGGGAGAGCCGCTCATCAACTCAGCATAAAGTCGATAAGCAGCGGGACCTGCGCCATGATCATTTCCTTGCCGTAATGGACCGGCAATCCGGCCTGGGCGGCGTTGGCCAGCAGGGGCGTTTGCTCCGGGAACACCACAATATCGCACACCACCGTGGAGGCATCCAGATAGCGCAATGAAAAGGGCTGTGCGGTATCGCCGCTCATGCCGACGGAGGTGCCGTTAATGGCGATATCCACCTCCCGGGGAAATTCATTGCCCTGCTCAATTAACACTCCGGGATAAAGGGACCGCAGCTGTTGACACAGCGCGGAGGCTTTACCGGCGGTGCGATTGAAGATAACCAGCCGACGGGCGCCATGGGCGGCCACCGCAAAGGCAATCGCCGCCGCCGCGCCGCCGGCGCCGGCCAGATAAACGCTTTTACCCCGGATGCCATATCCCCGTGTTTGCAAACCGGCGACAAACCCTTCCCCATCCATCATGGTGCCGCTTAACCGGCCGTCGGGAGCGCGCTTAAATACGTTACAGGCTCCGATGGCCCTGGCTGAGTCGGATACCCTATCCAGCAGGGGCAACACGTTGCGCTTGTGCGGCATGGTGACGACCGCCCCGCAAAAATTGCGGCAGGCCTTCAGCCCGTTAATGGCGTCCGCTAAACCGGCGGAGTCGACATGCAAAGGGATCATCAGCGTGTCCGTGATCCGTCGCTCGCGCAGCGCGGCATTAATTAGCGCTGGGGATTTAGCCTGTGCCACCGGATCGCCGATAATGCCCAGGAACCGCAGGTTGCCGTTGACCGTATTGCGTTCGTCCATGCCCGTGCCCGTGAATGATTGCGTGTTATCTGAGCATAAAACAAAAGCCCGCGGGCTGCATCAGCAAGAGAGAATTTGCCCGATGAGAGGGAAGGGGGTTTGTACCGTTAGCGCAGCGTATTCAGCGGCATAGGCGCGCCGGCGCGCGGTTCGCGTGGCGCAAGAAATCAAGCGGAATAGGCAATAATCCGGAAGGATCGGACTGACGCCGGCCCGCCGGGCGCGTGTAAAGTCAGGGAACGCAATTCAATCAACTGGGAGAGATGTATGAAGACTATCGGTTATGCGGCGCTGAAGGCCGGTACCCCACTGGCGCCCTTTTCCTTTGAACGGCGCGCCCTGCGCGGCAATGATGTGGCGATTGAGATTTTGTACTGCGGCGTTTGCCATAGCGATCTCCACCAAAGCCGGGACGACTGGCAAGATTGGGGGCCGACGACCTATCCTTGCGTTCCGGGCCATGAAATCATCGGCCGGGTGATTGAGATCGGCGCCGGCGTTACGCGCCACGCCGTTGGTCAATTGGTGGCGGTGGGAACTATTGTCGACAGTTGCCAGCATTGCGACCAGTGCCGCAAAGATCAGGAACAGATGTGCCGGGAATACCCCACGGTGACCTATAACGGCCACGATCGCCTCACCGGCGAGATCACCCGCGGCGGTTATTCCAAGCATATCGTCGTGCGGGAAGAGTTTGTCCTGACATTGCCGCAGGGGCTCGATCCGGCCCGCGCCGCGCCGTTGCTTTGCGCGGGTATTACCGTTTATTCCCCGTTACGTACCTGGAACGTTGGACCCGGGACCCGGGTCGGGGTCATCGGCATCGGCGGTCTTGGCCACCTGGCGGTTCGGCTGGCCGCGGGCCTGGGCGCCGCGGTGACGGTGATTACCCGCACCGGTGAAAAAGCGGCGGAAGCCAAAGCGCTGGGCGCGGAAAAAATGCTGCTGTCCACATCACGAGACGATATGGCGGCGGCAGGGGCTTCTTTTGACGTGATTATCGATACCATTCCCGTATCTCATGATGTGTCGCCCTACGTTCAACTGCTGGATATTGAAGGCGCGCTGGTGATTGTCGGCAATTTAGGGGATATGGCGGGCTTTAGCAGCCTGCCGTTGATTATGGGACGCCGGCGCATAACCGGTTCACCCTCGGGCGGTATTGCCGAAACCCAGGAAATGCTGGATTTCTGCGCCAGGCAAAACATCCTTCCCGACTGTGAAATCATTCCCATACAGCATATCAATCATGCTTTTGAACGTATGGAGCGTGGCGAGGTGAAATATCGCTTTGTGATTGATATGGCATCGCTGGATATGGCCTAGGTTGTTTCAGGCGTAGGGAACTGGCCGGCATCAGCCGCCACCTTTTTAATGATGGGTTTATACCCTTTGGCCCCTGTCCGCTGTAACAGGACAGGGGCCTTATTATTTTATGCGCTTTCCTTGGATGGCGGGCTATTCCCCCGGACACTTTAACCGGCGGCGCGCGAGGTTTTTTCCCTGGTCCCGGCTGAGTCTCCATACGCAAGCCCACCGTTGCCGTGGCATTATTCTTATTTTTCGCGACCGTGGTTTTTTTGGCTAACAGTCGGTTTGGTTAGCGCGTTGATAATATATATCATTCTCATCTGTGACGTGACATGCGCGTAATAATCCTTTCCCGGCGATGGCGACTGCTGAAAAATAGCGGCCGCCCTGGAAAGAGGAAAATTCCATAACAGACGGATTTAATGTGAATTTTTTATAGAGTTGCATAAAACATAAATCTAATCTAATGAAACAGCTCCCCGCTTCGCTTAATTTCCGGATTGGCGCCACGCCAAACAATCATTATCACTGGCATAAAAAGAGCCGGCGCGTTGATGGTAAAAGTTTATTTTTTTATTTTTCCATGGCACGGTGCGATGATAACGCTATGAATAAAATGGTTTTTTTATAAAGTCAAAAATATCGATTCAAACTTGCGCTTATCTTAAGATGCGCTACATTTTAATAGGTACAACAAGCGAGACATTAACTAAACAATTAACATCAAGCACCCTCTAATGTTATGAGTGTTGCGCAGAGTTGCAGGAGAATATTCTTATGGCCGCGCAGTGATAGGGCGGGGGAAGATTACTGGACCCTGTGAAATAGGGTGGTCAGCGGATTAAATATACCGCAGGCGCTTTATTTTTGTTAAGAGTATCATCCGCGCTGGGGGTTAATTGTTCATCTTTAATGCGGTGAGATAAATTATTCGACGGCACCCATCCATTTAAACCCGGTCAATGTAAACCAGGCTAAAGTGCCAGGCGTATTTATCATCACGGGCATAAAATGACGCAATGACAGCTATTTTAAGCAATGGAACATTATTGTATGCCTGCAACGTATTATATTTCATAGCCCGGGCGAAATGGCATTGGAAAATAAAGAAATTGACGCTGCGCCGTGCAGGGCAGGGTTGTTAGGTACTCTCTTTTTCCCCCATGTTTTTTGCCGGATAACCACAAAATGAAAGCGCGGCTGCAGAAATATTTTCTTTTTTCCGCGCGCCGTATCTTGTTAACCATTACTTCAAATTCAAGGCCCGGTTTTTTTTGGCACGGCAGTTAAGCCACCCTACCTCCCTGGTGCATACGTTCCTGGCAAAAAGACCACGGATACCACGACAGGCAGGTTTGTTTAATCAATTGAGAGGTGAATCATGACTTACGAAGAAAATTACCACGATTGGCTTCGTGACGCGCACGCCATGGAAAAACAAGCCGAAAGCATGCTGGAAAAAATGGCCGGCCGGCTGGAGCATTATCCCGATCTGAAGGCGCGTCTTGAACTGCATGGAGAAGAAACCCGTCAGCAACTGGTGCTGCTGGAGGACGTGATTGATCGTAATAACATTTCCCGTTCAACCTTAAAAGACGTCATGGGGAAAATGTCGGCCTTTGGGCAGGCGGTGGGCGGCATGACCGCCGAGGACGAAGTGGTTAAAGGCGCCATCAGCGGTTATGTCTTTGAGCATTTTGAAGCCGCTTGCTACACATCGCTTATCGCCGCCGCCAAGCTGGCCGGGGATGTGGAAGGCGCCAGGGTTTTTGAGCAAATCCGCGAACAGGAACTCGCCATGGCCGAATGGGCCTTTACCCATCTGCCGAATGTCACGGAACAGTTTATGGTGCGTTCCGCCACGCCCGATGTCGAGGCGAAAAAATGATCTTGCCGGATAAAGCGACAGGTTGCTTCGTCCGTGGTGGGAATAAGGGAAAACCGGCATGGAAGCATTGAAAATAATAACTTTTGTCGGGAGTGAGCATGTTTAGACACGTAAAACAACTTCAATTTACCGTTCGTGTCGCCCAGCCTAATCCAGGGCTGGCGAATCTTCTGCTGGAGCAATTCGGCGGTCCGCAGGGCGAGCTGGCGGCGGCGTGCCGCTATTTCACCCAGGGCCTCGGGGATGAAGATCCGGGACGCAAGGATTTGCTGCTGGATATCGCCACGGAAGAACTGAGCCATCTGGAAATTATCGGCTCGTTGGTCGGCATGCTTAATAAAGGCGCCAAGGGCGATCTGGCGGAAGGCACCGAACAAGAGGCGGAATTGTATCGTTCATTAACCGGCAACGGCAATAGCAGCCATACGACGGCATTGCTGTATGGCGGCGGACCGGCATTAACGAATTCCGCCGGCGTGCCCTGGACCGCGGCGTATATTGATACCATCGGTGAAGTGACCGCCGATCTGCGATCGAATATCGCCGCTGAAGCGCGGGCCAAAATCATTTATGAACGTCTGATTAATCTGACGGACGATCCCGGGGTAAAGGATGCGTTGGGTTTTCTGATGACGCGTGAAGTGGCGCACCAGATTTCGTTTGAAAAGGCGTTGTATTCCATTCGCAATAACTTTCCGCCGGGCAAGCTTCCGCCTATTGAAAAATATGCCACCACGTATTTTAATATGTCGGATGGCGGCGAGGTGCGCGGTAGCTGGAATTCGGATGAAAACTTCGCGTACGTCGCCAATCCCGCGCCGGCGGTTGACGGGGGTGATGGCGGCGCCAGCGTGGCGCTGCCGCCCAAGCAGCAGGCCAATGTGGATACCCTGACGCTGCGTACCCAATCCGATCCGCAGGTGAATCCCATCACCGGCGCGGAAATCGGCGCGGTGCCCCCGATTGAAAACGAGGCGGCCGGGCAGACCAAACCCGCGAAGAAAAGCAAGAAAAAATAAAAACCCCGCGGTTTACCCACGGCATCTTTTGCCGGGGTAAACCGCTGCTATTGGCGTTATTGGCTTATAATAGGTGAGCTGGCCTGGAAAACATCTTTGCCCATTGCTTCCCGTCACGCTGCTTAATGCCTCTCATCAATAAGGCTATCTTTATTACACGGGCAGGATCCTGGCCAGACTTAGCAACCAATGTTATCCCTTAATTACCGTGCCTGGGCGTGAGCGCAGCAATGCGGCTTATCGCGACGTCTCAGGACGGTGGCAACGGCTAAAAGCCCCTCTCAGGAGAGCCGGGCAAGCAGAGGTAAGCATGGGCGATATGCACGCGTTTATACTGGCAAGGATACAGTTTGCCTTTACCGTTTCTTTTCATATCATTTTCCCCGCTATCACTATCGGTCTGGCCAGTTTCCTGGCGGTGCTGGAAGCCCTATGGCTTAAAACCCGGCGGGAAAGCTATCGCGATCTTTATCATTTCTGGCTAAAAATATTTGCCATCAATTTTGGTATGGGCGTGGTCTCGGGGCTGGTTATGGCCTATCAATTCGGCACCAACTGGAGCGGGTTTTCGGCATTTGCCGGATCCATCACCGGCCCTTTGCTGACCTATGAAGTCCTGACCGCCTTTTTCCTTGAAGCCGGGTTTCTCGGCGTTATGCTATTTGGCTGGGATAGGGTGGGGCCGGGATTACATTTCTTTTCCACCTGTATGGTGATGCTGGGCACGATAATGTCCACGTTCTGGATCCTGGCCTCCAATAGCTGGATGCATACGCCGCAGGGGTTCGAGATTGTCAACGGCCAGGTTATCCCGGTGGATTGGCTGGCGGTGATTTTTAATCCCTCGTTTCCTTATCGATTGCTGCATATGACCATCGCCGCGTTTCTGGCCTCCGCTTTTTTCGTCGGCGCCTCCGGCGCCTGGCATTTGCTGCGCGGCAATAATAGCGCGCCGGTACGTATCATGTTTTCAATGGCGATGTGGATGGCGCTGTGCGTCGCCCCCATACAAGCTTTTGTCGGCGACGCGCACGGTCTTAATACGCTTGAACATCAGCCCGCCAAAATCGCCGCCATAGAGGGGCATTGGGAGAATACCGCCGGCCGGGCCACGCCGCTGATTGTGTTCGGCTTGCCCGACATGCGCGCGGAAAAAACGCGCTTTGCGCTGGAAATACCTTATCTCGGCAGTCTTATTCTTACCCATAGCCTGGACAAGCCCATTCCCGCGCTGAAGGATTTTCCGCCGGATGAACGTCCGAACTCCACCATTATCTTTTGGTCATTCCGGATCATGGTCGGCCTGGGCTTATTGATGATCACCGTGGGCGTCGCCGGCCTGTATTTGCGCTGGCGCGGCACATTATTTCACAGCCGCCCGTTTCATCAATTTGTTTTATATATGGGCCCTACAGGGTTGCTGGCGATCATTGCCGGCTGGTTTACCACTGAAATAGGCCGACAGCCATGGGTTGTTTATGGCCTGCTGCGTACCAGGGACGCGGTGTCGGCCCACGGCGCGCTGCATATGAGCATCAGCCTGCTGGCGTTTATCGTGGTTTATTTTGCCGTCTTTGGCACCGGCATTATCTATATGCTCCGGCTTATCAGGCAGGGGCCGCAATCCAGCAGCGGACGGCACGCGCCGGAAGGCGGCCCCGGACAGAAGCGGACGCCGGCCCGGCCGTTGTCGGCGGCGGACACTGGCGCCGCTGGCGACGTGGGTTTTCCTGAGGGGAGACACTAATTATGGGCATCGATCTTCCGCTGATTTGGCTGATCATCATTATTTTCAGCATCATGATGTATGTGGTCATGGATGGTTTTGATCTGGGCATCGGTCTGCTTTTTCCGCTGGTGAAAGAACGCCACGATCGCGATGTTATGATGAATACCATTGCGCCGGTGTGGGATGGGAATGAAACCTGGCTGGTGATGGGCGGGGCCGGATTATTCGGCGCATTCCCGCTTGCCTATTCGGTGATTCTGGACGCGTTGGCAATCCCACTTACCCTGATGCTTATCGGATTGATATTTCGCGGCGTGGCGTTTGAATTCCGCTTTAAGGCCGCCCCGGAGCGCCAGCATATCTGGGATAAATCATTTTTTGCCGGTTCCCTTATCGCCACCTTTTCGCAAGGGGTGGTATTGGGCGGGTTTATCAATGGCTTTACGGTGCAGGCGCGCCACTACAGCGGCGGCGTCCTGGACTGGCTTACGCCGTTCAGCCTGTTTTGCGGCCTGGGACTTATGGCGGCCTATGCGTTGTTAGGCAGCACCTGGCTAATCATGAAAACCGGTGACCGGCTGCATAGCGACATGAAACGGTGGGCCGGGCTGTTAACCCTGGCGTTGCTGGCCATTATCGCCATTATCAGCGTCTGGACGCCTTTGGCGCAGCCGGCGATTGCGCATCGCTGGTTTAGCCTGCCGAATGTGTTTTTCTTTTTACCCGTGCCGGTGTTGGTATTACTCACGGCCTGGGCGCTGCGGCGCGCGATTATGCGGGACGATACCCATTATTCACCTTTTCTGCTGACCCTGTTTCTTATTTTTATGGGCTATAGCGGCCTGGGCATCAGTATCTGGCCTCATCTTATCCCGCCGTCGATTACCTTTTGGGACGCCGCCGCGCCGCCGCAGAGCCAGGGATTCATGCTGGTCGGCGCCTTGTTTATTATTCCCCTGATCCTGGTCTATACGTTTTGGAGTTATTATGTGTTCCGGGGCAAGGTTAGCCATAATGAAGGCTACCATTGAGGGGGACAGAGCTATGGCGCTGATACGAAAAATGAAACATTCATCGTCCTTGCCGTCCTGGTGGGGCCGTATATTTTGGCTGGTGGTGATTTGGTGTGGCAGTGTGATGGCGTTGTTTATTGTTTCTCTGATATTAAGAATGATAATGAGCATGGCAGGATTGAAAATAGCCCACTGATAAAATATTAGACCAGTAGGCATAACAGACATGCTTCTCTGGCAGGCTTTTTTTGGGTACGCCGCCAGGGCATGGCGTTTATTTATGATGGCCTCCTTGAAATAATGAAGTGCGGACACATAATGATATTGTAGTCTTATAACAATAAGATGTGATGACGTTTTTCCCTGGTGAAGTTTTGCCCGCCACCACTCGCTCCGTTGTGGAACGGCGGGATTTTTTTATCTCAAACTATCATATTATTCGCGATGTTTATGCGGGTATCGCGCTTCACCAAATTCTAAGCTTAATTTACCGCTGACGCTTCTGCCGGCGAAAGCACGCCGCATGGCAATAATAAAATATTGCCTGTTTTTTATGCGTTTACCCGTCAGGTTACCGGGAATATCAATAAGAAATTTTCTTTAATTTTTTTACAAAATGTAACGACAACAAATAACAAATTGAATAGGAATGCTTTTTATTAAAAATAAGCAAGCCTTGCGTTTTGGGCATAATGCGCTAAAGTTAAAAATGTAAGACGCGCATACACTTTATCTCCTGATATACCTATAGATAAAGGTATGCAAATAAGTAAACCATGAAAAAGAGGAATATTATTATGACCGAACATCGTGGTGGTTCAGGTAATTTCGCTGAAGATCGTGAAAAAGCCTCTCAAGCCGGTAAAAAAGGCGGCCAGAATAGCGGCGGTAATTTCAAGAACGACCGTGAAAAAGCGTCTGAAGCCGGTAAGAAAGGCGGTCAGAACAGCAGCCGCAGCTAGTGCTGTTCAGTGCAAAACGCACTATCAACAGAGGTAAGTGCCTATAAAGATGTAAGTACCTATACATAGGTGCCTATAACTCTGTTACCCCGGCGCGTTGACTGCCGTCCGTGCCGGGATTTAATTTTACAAGCAAGAATGACGGCGTATTTTTATTATCCGTGTTGGCCATCCGTAGCGTGATGTTACCAGTTGATTTTCGCATTCGTGAACGTGATTTGCCCCGCCGGCTATCCTCTTCATCACCGCCTGCTTTAGCCCATCATGCAGTATTTTCCTGATCTCAGCACCGCGCCTTTAAAACCTTGCTCTCTAAACGCTTGCTAGCCCAGCTCTCCGGTATGCCGTTGCAGGCAAAGCACCAGCGCGTCGAAGGTCGCTTTGCAGCGCGGGCTGGCGCGCAGATCTTCATGCACGATGATCCAGGTGGGCAGGATAAACCCGTACTGTTGCGGCAGTACGCGCACCAGGTCCCCCGCCAGCGCCGTTTGGCATATGCCGATGCCGCAGCCGGCGCGGATAAGCGCCAGTTGGGCCAGATCGCTGTCGGTGCGAAAGGTGAAGGCATCGCGCGTCCATACCGGCAACTGCCTGCGCGCGGCCCGCAGATAAGGCGTTTCTTCATCGAATCCGATCAGCGCATGCCGGGTCAGGTCGGCGGGCGCGGACGGTACGCCGTGCCGGCGCAGATAGTCGCGATGCGCGTAGAGGCCGAGCTTCACATCGCCCACGCGTCTGGCGATAAGCGATTCCTGTTTGGGCGGGGTCATACGAACGGCAATATCGGCTTCGCGCCGCAGTAAGTCCTGTACCCGGTTAGTGGTCACCAGTTCAAGGCGCAGCAGCGGATGCGATTGTTTTAGCTGCGCCAGCATTGGCGGCAATACTTCCGTCCCTATCACTTCGCTGGCCGAAATCCGTACCGTACCGGCGATTTCCCGGCCACGGCCGGTGGCCGCCCTTTCCAACGCCGCGGCGGTATCGCGCATGGTTTCGGCATACCCCCGTAAGGCTATTGCGCCCTCCGTCGGGGATAAGCCGTTACGCGATCGGATAAACAAGGGCTGGCCGAATGAGGATTCCATGGCGGCGATATGGCGGCCCGCTGTTGGTTGGGTCATGCCCAGGGCACGCGCCGCGCCTGAGAGCGACCCTTCGGTGAGCACGGCGAGAAAAGTGCGGTAGTATTCCCAGCCGATAGTTGAGCCCATAAACTCCCCTCTCTTGTTGACCATACATAAATGTATAGGTTGTAGCCTGACATAGACAATTTCTTTTATACGCCGCCGCATTAAAATTCTCTTATAACCCTTGGGGAGAAATGCGATGAACATAACGGACAATCCGGCGCATACGGCTTTGGTCCTTGGCGCGACTGGCGGCATTGGCGGCGAAGCGGCGCGCAAATTGCATCACGCCGGCTGGCAGGTGCGGGCGCTTTACCGGCAGGCGCCGGCCGCCGGCGAATACCGGGACGGCATCCACTGGCTGCGCGGGGACGCGATGAACCCCGGGGATGTGATGCGCGCGGCGCGGGGGTGCGGCGTGATTGTCCATGCCGTTAATCCGCCGGGCTACCGACGCTGGGCAGAGCTGGTGCTGCCGATGATCGACAATAGCATCCGCGCCGCCGTCGCCGAAAACGCCACCATTATGCTGCCGGGCACGGTTTACAATTATGGACCGGATGCTTTTCCATTGCTGAACGAAGATGCCCCGCAGCATCCGCTGACCCGTAAGGGCGCCATTCGCGTCGAGCTTGAACGGCGTTTGCAGGCGGCGGCCGATCGGGGGGCGCAGGCCATCGTGGTGCGGGCCGGGGATTTTTTTGGCCCACGAGCGGGCAATACCTGGTTCTCGCAAGGCGTGATCAAACCGGGACGGGCGGTGACGGTGATCAATAGCCCCGGGAAGGCCGGTATCGGCCATCAGTGGTGTTATCTGCCGGACATCGCCGAGACGATGGCGGCGTTGCTGGCCCGGCGTGAGACATTATCGCCTTTCAGCACCTTCCATATGGCGGGGCACTGGGATGATGACGGCATGCAAATGGCGCACGCTATTCGCCGCGTGGTCATGCGCCACGGCGGGCAGCCAGCGTTGCGCGCTTTTCCGTGGTGGCTTACCTCGCTGTTGGCGCCGGTGGTGCCCACCCTGCGTGAACTGCAGGAAATGCGTTATCTCTGGCGCCAGCCGGTTAGGCTGGATAACAGCCGCCTGCAGGCGATGCTGGGCAGCGAACCCCATACGCCGCTGGAGCTGGCGGTGGAAACAACGCTGATGGGCTTGGGGTGTCTTACAGCCCATTGAGGGAAATGCCGGCCCCGGGCGGCCATGATATCACGGCCTCACACACCGGACGCGCGGGGCACCGACGGAGTGATGGTTCCGGCCCCGCGGATACCGTTATTGCCGATCTTATTATGTGATGACCCTCTATGTCCCCGCCGTTACATCGCGTCCAGGCCTCGACAGGATGCCGGATTCGGCCCTATAGTAAGTTGCATAATACAACTATATGGGCAATTTGCATGACAGAGGATGATCTGCCGCTGGTTGACGGCATTCGCGCGGCCTCGCGCCAGATGGTGCGTAAACTGGGGTTTATGCAATCAACCCTGGCTGCAACCGACTATCCGCCTTCGGCTGTGCATGCCATGGTGGAAATTGGCGCGCGGGGCGATATGACGGCGGCGCAGCTCACTGAGCTGCTGGGCCTGGAAAAGTCCAGCGTCAGCCGCATGGTGCGTAAGCTGATTAACGCCGGGGAAGTAAAAGAAACCGCCAGCGCCGTCGATGGGCGCGTCAAACTCCTGGCCTTAACCGCGGCGGGCCAGCGCACCCGGGCCGTTATTGAGGCGTTTGCGCGGCAACAAGTAAGGGCGGCATTGGAACGCATGCAGCAAGCGGAGCGGCAGGCGGTTGCCCGGGGTTTGGCTCTTTATGCCCAAGCCCTGACGTCCCATGGCCAGGCGCCAGCGCAGATCGCCGCGCCGGTGCGTATAGATACGGGTTATCAGCCCGCCGTTATCGGCCGCATCGTACAAATGCATGCGCATTTTTATTCCCGTCATACGGGGTTCGGCCAGTTTTTTGAAGCCAAGGTAGCCAGCGGTTTGGCTGAATTTACCGCCAGGCTGGCCCACCCTGACAACCAATTATGGACCGCCGTCGACAGCGGGCGGATCGTGGGTTCGGTCGCCATTGACGGCGAGGATCTGCCCGGGCGGCAGGCACATTTGCGCTGGTTTATCGTGGAAGAGGGCCTGCACGGGGCGGGTATCGGCCGGCGTTTGCTGCAAGAAGCGCTGGCGTTCTGCGACCGCCGGGCTTTTACCGCCACCCAGCTGTGGACTTTCAGCGGGCTGGATGCGGCGCGGCGTCTTTATGAGTCACAGGGTTTTGTCCTGGCCGAGGCGTCTCCCGGCCGGCAATGGGGCCGGGAAGTGATGGAACAGCGTTTTGTGCGGCCCTGTCACGCGGATTAGCATCACCACAATTTATAATCATCCGCCGCGCAGCATCAGCCCCGGACACCCGGGGCGGTGCCAGGGCTAAAACCTACTCTTTCGGCGCCGGCGCCAGGCCCGCGTAATGCATGCCGGCGCTGGCGACGATATCGCGCCGCGCCAGATAGCGATAGCAGCCGGCGCCCAGAAAGACGCCGATAAACCAGCTGAAGTTCGCCACCTGATGCAGGCCGGGGGTAAAGCTTATCGCCAGCCCTATCAGCACCGCCGGCGCCAGGGCCATGATCGCCTTGGGGTTAAAACCATTATTATACCAATAACGACCGGACGGCGTGGCGTTGAACAGGTCGTCCACCCATACCTTGCCGCGCTTGATAAAATAGAAGTCGGCGATCAGGATCCCGAACAGCGGGCCGATAAACGCGCCCAGCACGTCCAGCGTGTAATGGATAAGCTCCGGCGACTGGAACAGATTCCACGGCGTCAGCAATACCGAGCCCACTGCCGCGATCATGCCGCCGGTGCGAAAGCTGATTTTCTGCGGCGAACAGTTGGAAAAATCGAATGCCGGCGAGACAAAGTTCGCCACGATATTAATGCCTATCGTCGCGATAATCATGGTCAGCAGGCCCAATGCCACCGCCACGCTGCTGCCGACCCGGCTGACGGTTTCAATCGGATCGGTAATCATCTGGCCGAACAGACTCTGGGTACCGGAGACGATGACCACGGTGACAATGGAAAACAGCAGGAAATTGAATGGCAGGCCCCAGCGGTTGCCCCGGCGGATTTCATCCATGCTTTTACCGTAGCGGGAGAAATCGCCGAAGTTCAGCAGCGGTCCCGAAAAATAGGAGACCACCAACGCCACCGCGGTGAGCATTTCCCAGGCCTGCTGGCCCGGGGTCAGCGCTTTGCTGCTCAGGGTAAAGGAGATATTGCTTATCCCGGTCTGGAACAGGATCCAGCCGGCCAGCGCCAGCATCACCACGTAGACCGCCGGTCCGGCAAAATCGATAAACTTCTTGATGGCGTTCATGCCGTGCCAGAACACCATCGCCTGGAGCAGCCACATCACGCCAAAACAGAGCCATCCCAGCGTGGAAAGCCCCAGCCAGTGGCTTTGCGTCAGCGCCTGTAATGACGGCACGAATTTCAGCAATACCAGCATCAGGGCGTTCGCCGCCAGATAGGTCTGGATGCCGTACCAGGCAAAGGCGATAAGCCCGCGGATCACCGCCGGGATATTGGCGCCGAATACGCCGAATGCCTGGCGGCAGATCACCGCGTAGGGCACGCCGGCCATCTGGCTGGGTTTCGCCACCAGGTTGGCGCAGATTTGCACGATGCAAATGCCGAGCAGCAGGCATAACAATACCTGCCAGCTCGCCAGTCCCAGGGTGAAAAAGCTGGCGGCCACCACGTAGCCGCCCATGCTGTGCACGTCCGACATCCAGAATGAAAAAATATTGTACCAGCTCCAGTCCTGCTGGCGGGTAGGGGCTAAATCCTCGTTGCAGAGCTTGGGGCTGTAACGGCTGTGATCGGTGGATCCAATGCTATCGCTTACCTGATGAGTGTTTGGCATGAAATGTGCTCCTCTTATCACTACCCTTGGATGTCGGTACTGAGGAATGATTTGCAGGATCCAGGCCAATGCGACAAAATGTGTATACTTAATTTTTAATTTTGGTATACGGAAATAGATCTCTATCGTATACAGGAGCGGTGAATGTCCAGTTGGTACGGCCTGAAAAGTACTGTTTTTTCGCAGGATAAGGACGATGAGATTTATCACGCCATAGTTAAAGCCATCGTCGAGCATCAGCTGCCGCCCGGCAGCAAATTGCCGGAGGAAGCGCTGGCGGCGGCCTTCGGCATCAGCCGTACCGGCATTCGCAAAGTGCTGCAGCGCCTTGCCGCAGTGCATTTGATCCGGCTTACGCCCAAGCGTGGTGCGCAGGTGATCACCCCGGGGGTGGATGAGGCGCGTCATGTCCTGCTGACCCGGCGCATGCTGGAGTGCGCGAATTTACCGCAGGTGGCGGCACACTGCCAGGCGGTGCATATCAGCGCGCTGGAGGATCTGCTGGCCGGGGAGGCGAGGGCGCATGAAGAGCGGGACGGCGCCACCGCGATTCGTCTTTCCGCGCTGTTCCATGTGCAGCTGCAGGCGATTTCCGGCAACGAGGTGCTGACGCAAATGGTCTCGCAGCTCACCCTGCGCTCCTCGCTGGTGATTGCCGCTTATGGCGCGCCGTGGCAGCAGGGTTGCCGCTGCCATGATCACCAGCAGCTGGTCGCGGTGTTAAAGGCGGGGGATACCCCATCGCTGGTGCGGCAGATGGAACAGCATTTCGACGATATCCTGGCGAATCTTCATTTCGAGCGCAGCGGCGAAACCACGCCGGACTTTGCGCGCTTATTCTCGCCGGCGGTAAAAGGGTAGTACTTGCCCGGTTCCGGCCCCGGGCGGCACAGAAATCTGGCCGCCCGCCCGGGCGTAACCGGATAACCATCGCCGTATATTCGGTGCAGGCACAGGTAGAAAGGAGCCGCGATAATGGCCGCTTGTCGTATACAATTAATCAATCCCAACACCAGCGTTGCCATGACCGAGCGGATCCAGGCGGCCGCGCGGCGCGTTGCCGCGCCGGGCACCGATATCGTCGCGGTCTGTCCGGCGGAGGGCGTATCCTCGGTGGAAGGGCATTTCGACGAAGCGGTGGCGACCATGGGCGTGCTGCAACGGGTGAAACAGGGCCGCGAACAGGGGATGAACGGGCATGTCATCGCCTGCTTCGGCGATCCGGGCCTGCTGGCGGCGCGGGAACTGGCCGGCGCGCCGGTGGTCGGCATTGCCGAGGCGGCGATGCATATGGCGACCCTGGTGGCGACCCGTTTTTCGGTGGTCACCACCCTGCCGCGCACGCTGGTTATCGCCCGCCAGCTATTGCACAGCTACGGTTTCGAGCGGCACTGTTCCCGGCTGCGCGCCATTGATTTACCGGTGCTGGCGCTGGAGGATCATTCGGGGCTGGCGCAGCAGCAGGTGCGGGAGCATTGCATCCGGGCCAAGCGGGAAGACGGTATCGGCGCCATTATACTGGGCTGCGCCGGAATGGCCGACCTGGCGCAGGAACTGACCGGGGAACTGCAACTGCCGGTGATAGACGGCGTCAGCGCCGCCATCAAGCTGATTGAATCCCTTTACGCCATGGGATTGTCCACCAGCAAATACGGCGATCTGGATTATCCCCTGCCAAAAGAGATCAGCGGCCATTTTAACGGGCTGAACCTGTAGACCAGCCCGTAAAAACCCGGCATTTAACGTTGCCCGCTGTGGCCTGCGTCGTCAGCCGTCAGGCCGCTTTTTGGCAGGCGGCGGTCGCCGCTACCACGCCGCTTTGCTCCAGCGCCCGCGCGGCGCGCAGGCAGAGATCCTCACGCCACGGCGCGGCGATCAGCTGCACGCCGATCGGCATCCCGCCCGCGATGGTGAGCGGTACGGTCACCACCGGCAGACCCAGAAACGACACCGGCTGGGTCAGCATGCCCATGCTGGCGCGCACCGGCAGCGCCTGGCCATTAACGGTAAACGTGTCCTGGCCGATAAGCGTGGCGCAGCAGGGCGTGGCCGGCGCCAGCAAAATATCCCAGTGGGCGAATAGCGGCTGGATGCGCTCCTGCAAATAGCGGCGAAAACGCTGCGCCTGGATATACCATGCGGAAGGGAGCATCGCGCCGGCCAGCAGGCGCTCGCGCGACAGCGGCTCAAAACGGTGCGGTTCCCGCCGCAACGCCGGCAGGTAACGGTTGCCTCCCTCCGACGCGCTGAGGATAAAGGCCGCCGAGCGGGCGAGCGCCGCCTCGGGGAACATCACCTCTTCGTCCGCGCCCAGCGCCCGGGCGACGGTGTCCAGCGCCCTGGCGGCATCCGCGTCGCACCAAGCGCGGAAATACCCGCCCAGCACCGCGCAGCGCAGCCCCTCCTGTCCCCGGTCCAGCAGCGGTAGCGTCGGGCTGACCGGCCGGTCGGCCTGGAACCCGTCCCCGGGGTCAATGCCCTGCAACGCGTCATAGACCGCGCTGAGATCTTCACAGCACAGCGCCATCGGCCCGATATGATCCAGACTGGCGACAAATGAATGCGTACCGCCGCGCGACAGCCGGCCGAAGGTGGGTTTTAAGCCCAGGATGCCGCACAGTGACGACGGCACCCGGATGGAACCGTTGGTATCGCTGCCCAGGGAAAACTTCACCAGCCCGGCGGCCACCGCGGCGGCCGACCCGCCGGAGGAGCCGCCGGCGATGCGCGCCGGGTCCCGTGGATTGCGGGTAGCGCCATAATGGCTGTTCTCGGTGGTAAAACCATAGGCGTAGGCATCCATATTCAGCATGCCGGACAGCATGGCGCCGCTGCCGGCCAGTTTGGCCACCGCCCAGGCGTCCCGCTGCGCCGCGGCGCGATCGCTGTACAGGCTGGCGCCGGCCAGGGTGGTTTCGCCCGCCACGTCAAACAGGTTTTTCACGCCATAAGGGACGCCCGCCAGCGGCGGCAGGGGGGAGCCGGCACGGCGCAGCGCGTCCAGGGCGTCGGCTTCGCTTAACATTCTCTGCGTCGTGACCCGGGTCCAGGCGTTCAGCGCCGGATTGGCGGCGTCGATGGCGTCCAGGACGGCGCGGGCGATCTCACGGGCCGATACCTCGCCCCCGGCCAGCAGGGCGGTGATCTCGGCTATCGATAATGACGCCAGGGTGGTGATGTTCATGCCTTGTAGACTCCCGCCACGTCCAGCCGGTCATCCAGCGGAAAGGCCATCAGTGGGGCCGCCATGGCGGCGATGCGCTCAAACTGCGCCAGCAGCTCCGCGCGCCTGGCGTCATCAAGCTTAAGCGCCAGCACGCTTTCCATCTGGCGGATATACGCCGCGCAATCGATGGGAACGGCATCGCCAGGCAAGGAATCGTTTGGCATTGAGTCTCCGGGCGCTGAATCGCCCGGTACGGAAACCATGGGTACCGCATCGGTCGGAATCAAGGGCTTATCCATCAGGTTCTCCAGGTTTTGTTAACACTAAAATCCGGCGGCGCTGCCGTTGCTGCGCGGGTCAAACGCGCCCTCCAGCATCCCGTTGGTATGGCGCACTATCGCGCCGGCGTGTCCGACCGCTTCGCTGAAATCCGGCAGGGACTCCACCTCGTGGCCGAGCGCGCGCAGGGCATCAAAGGTGGCGCCGCTAAAACGCCCTTCGAGTTTCAGGGTATCGGTGGCCTGCCCCCAGGTCCGCCCCAGCAGCCAGCGGGGCGCGTTGACGGCTTGCTGCAACGGCATGCCCTGCATGATATGGCGGGTAAATATCGCCGCCTGGGTCTGCGGCTGGCCGTCCCCGCCCATGGCGCCGTAGACCATGACCCGGCCGTCATGCAGCTTTGCGGCGGCCGGATTAAGCGTATGGAACGGATATTTGCCCGGCGCCAGCGCCCGCAAATGCCCGGGCTCCAGGCTAAAGGCGGCGCCGCGGTTTTGCCACAATATACCGCTTTTCGGCAGCACCACGCCGCTGCCGAATTCGTGGTAAATGCTCTGGATAAAGGACACCGCCAGCCCGCTGCTGTCCACCGTGCCCATCCATACCGTATCCCCCGGCGCCAGCATACTGCCCCAGGGCGCGGCGCGTTCGGCGTCCACCCGGCGCGCCAGGCCGTCCAGGAAAGCGGGCGCCAGCAGGGCGTCAGGATCGCAGGCCAGGTGCGCCGGGTCGGTGATAACTTCATCGCGCAGCGCGAACGCCAGCTTGGTGGCCTCGACGATGCGATGGATGGTCTGGGTTTCAGACTGCGCGGCCATGGACAGGCGATCGGTAATGCCGAGGATGGCCAGCGACACCAGGCCCTGGGTGGGTGGCGCCAGGTTAAACAGCTCGCCTTTGCCGTGCGCCAGGCGCAGCGGGGCGCGCCGTCTGGCGCGGTAAGCGGCCAAATCCGCGGCGGTGACCGGCATGCCGATCGCCTTCATTTCCTGGGCCATGCCGGCGGCTACCGGGCCGCGGTAAAAACTGTCCAGTCCCTGCTCCGCCAGGGCGATAAGGGTTTCGGCGAGCCGCGGCTGGGTAAAGCGGCTACCGGCCAGCGGAATCTCCCGATGGGGAAAAAACACCCGGGCAAAATCCGCCCGGCCCGCCAGTTCGGAGAATTTGGCGCGGGAAGCCTGTTCCTGCGACAGGGAAACCGGCATGCCGTCGGCGGCATAACGGATGGCATCCGCGAGCAGGCTTGATAGCGGCAGCCGCGGGTAGCCCATTTCCGCCGAGAGCGACAGCGCCTCAGCCCAGCCGGCCACCGTGCCCGCCACCGTCAGCGCCGACATCGCGCCGCGATGGGGGATAAGCGCCTCATCCCGGTAAAAATCGAAAGTCGCCAGCGAACCCGCCGGGCCGCCGGCATCGATGGCGACCGGCTCGCCGCGCGGCGGCACGATAAGCCAGAAACCATCGCCGCCCAGGCCGTTCATATGCGGGTAGACCACCGCGATGGACGCGGCGGCGGCCACCATCGCTTCAATGGCGTTGCCGCCCGCGCGCAGGACGGCCAGCGCGCTTTCACTGGCAAGATGATGCGGCGTCACCGCCATGCCCATCGGCGCCATGGAACTGTTGTTCATCTTGGTCAATATCTCTTGTTAACGGGCGGAGGCTGGCAACAGTTAAGCAAGAGGCGTTCCAACCCGCGCCGCCGGATTCATTTGCCTGCGCCGCGGCAGGATATGCTAGGGTAATATGAAACAAAGGTTGCAGCCGGGAAGGAGATATGAAGCAATTCGATGAGCGCCTGCGCGCCGCTTATGCGCAGCTTTCACCGCAGGAACAGCGGGTCGCCGCGTTTATCCTCGATCATTTCGACGATCTGATCAGTTATAACAGCGCGGAGCTGTCGCGTTTAAGCGGCGTCTCCAAGGCGACCGTCAGCCGGCTGTTCAAACGCCTGGGTTATGATAACTATCGCCAGATGCGCGACGAACTGCGGGTGTTGCGCCAAAGCGGGATGCCGTTAACCGATAGCCGCGACGCGGTCCAGGGCAACACGCTGTTGTCACGGCATTACAAACAGGAAATGGCTAACCTGACCTACTGGGTCAACCGGCTGGACGGCGCGCAGTTTTCCGCGGTGATAACGGCGATGGATAATGCCCGGCGTCTGTGCCTGGTGGGCTTGCGCAACAGCTATCCGGTGGCGATGCACCTGCGCCAGCAACTACTGCAGGTGCGCGGGCGGGTGAGCCTGCTGCCGCAGCCGGGGCAGACGCTGGCCGAAGAAATAGTGGATCTGACCGCCGAGGATATGGTGGTGGTGGTGGCGTTTCGCCGGCGCACGCCGCAAATCCGGCCGTTATTACTGCAGCTTAAAAATAACGCCGTGCCGGTGCTGCTGATAAGCGAGCCCCAGGCGCAGGCGCTGATTCCGCTGGCGCGCTGGCATATCGCCGCAACGCTTGACAGCGTATCGGCGTTTGATTCCTACTCGTCTGCCATGAGCCTGGCGAACCTTATCAGCAACGCATTGCTGCATCATACCCTGGCCCAGGGACGGGCGCGCATCCACAGTATCGCCGATGGGTATGGCGAACTGGATGAGCTTGAACCCCGGGGTTCATAAAAAAACAGCGCGACATAGCGGTGCGCTTGCACTTTATGGGTGCGTTATTTTCCCGCCGCAGGGCCAAGGCTTTGCCATTCCCGTTAGCATAACCCCGCTTATGGCGGGGCTGGCCTGATGTTTCCCCCCGGTGTTCCCCGGCGTGAATCAATGGTTTCATTTGGCACATTAGTTGCAGATAATTAGCCTGAGAATCATTTGTTTCATTACTTCATCTTGGGAACCCGGTATGCAAATCAGAAAACAGCTTATAGCCCTGGCGGGCGCGGTCCTGTTGTTTACCCAGGCGGGGGCGGCCCTGGCCGATCAGTTACAGCAAATCCAGCAGCGCGGCGTGCTGCGGGTCGCCATTCCACAGGACTTCCCCCCTTTTGGGTCGGTCGGCACCGATCTGCAGCCCCAGGGCTACGATATCGACATGGCGCGTTACCTGGCCGACAAGATGAAGCTGAAATTGCAACTGGTGCCGGTGACCAGCGCCAACCGGGTGCCTTATTTGCAAACGGACAAGGTCGATCTGGTGATTTCCAGTTTGGGTAAAAACGCCGAGCGCGAAAAAACCATTGATTTCAGCCGCGCTTACGCGCCGTTTTTCCTCGGCGTCTTCGGGCCGAAGGACGACGGGCTGAAAGCGCCGGCGGAACTGGCCGGCAAAACGGTGGGGGTGACCCGCGGCGCGGTGGAGGATATGGTGCTGACCGATCTGGCGCCGAAGGATGCCCAGATCAAGCGTTATGAAGATAACAACACCACGCTGTCGGCCTATATGTCCGGCCAGGTGCAGTATGTGGCGACCGGTAATCTGGTGGTGAGCGCCATTGCCCGCCAGAACCCGGCCAAGGCGCCGGCGGCGAAATTTATGCTTAAGGACTCGCCGTGCTATGTCGGCCTGCGCAAGGATGAGCCGGCGCTGAAGGAGAAGGTTAACGCCCTGATCGACGAAGCGCTGAAAGACAATACCCTCAACAGTCTGTCCGAAAAATGGATGAAAGCGCCGCTGCCGGCCGATTTGGGCGCCTGAGGACGCCGCGCCCATGACCTATCAGCTTAATTTCGCCGCCCTGTGGCCCTATACGCCCGAACTGCTGTCCGGGCTGTGGGTGACCCTGATGCTGACCACCGCCGCCACGGCGGGCGGTATTACCCTCGGCGTGTGCGGCGCGGCTATCCGCAGCGGCCGGTATGTCGTGCCGGGCCGGTTATGGGGCGTCTATGTGGAGCTTATCCGCAATACGCCGTTTGTGGTGCAGCTGTTTTTTATCGTCTTCGGCCTGCCGGCGCTGGGGCTGAAAATGACCGCCGGCGAGGCGGCGCTGCTGGCGATGGTGGTGAATCTCGGCGCCTACAGCACGGAAATCATCCGCGCGGGCATCCAGGCCACGCCGAAGGGGCAGTGGGAGGCCGGCCGGGTGCTCGGCCTGTCGCGCGGCCAGGTCTTCCTGCGGGTGGTGCTGCCGCCGGCATTAAAACGCATCTACCCCGCGCTGGTGAGCCAGTGCGTGATCGTGATGCTCGGATCGTCGGTGGTTTCCCAGGTGTCTTATGAGGAACTGACGTTTGCCGGCAGCCTTATCCAGTCGCGCACGTTCCTGAGTTTTGAGGTGTACCTGGTGGTGACGCTGATGTATCTGATGCTGTCGCTGCTGATGCGCCAGGTATTGCTACGGGCCGGGCGCCTGATCTTCGGCGGAGAAGGGGCATGACGTCGTTTACCGACTGGGATATCCTGCGCAACCTGCTGCTGGCCGCGCGCTGGACGCTGCTGTTGTCGCTGGTGGCCTTTGCCGGCGGCGGCCTGTTGACCCTGCCGCTGATGTTGATGCGCCTGTCGCGCCGGCGCTGGCTAAAGCAGGGTGTTCGCGCCTACAGTAACCTGTTCCAGGGCACGCCGCTGCTGATGCAGCTGTTCCTGGCCTTTTTCGGCCTGGCGCTGTTCGGCATTGATGTCAGCCCCTGGCTGGCGGCGGCGCTGGCATTGACGTTGTTCACCAGCGCGTTCCTGGTGGATATCTGGTGCGGCAGTATCGATGCCCTGCCGAAAGGACAGTGGGAAGCGTCCCGCTGCCTGGGCTTAAGCTTCGGCCAGACCCTGCTGCGGGTTATGGCGCCGCAGGCCATCCGCATCGCCATTGCGCCGACGGTGGGGTTTTCGGTACAGGTGGTTAAAGGCACCGCGCTGGCGTCCATCATCGGTTTTGTCGAGCTGACCAAGGCGGGGACCATGCTCACCAACGTCACCTTCCAGCCGTTTAAAGTCTTCGGCCTGGTGGCGCTGGGGTATTTCCTGATGTGTTATCCCCTTTCCCGCCTCAGCCATTATCTGGAGAAAAAGTATCATGCCGCTGATAACCATTAACCAGGTGCAGAAATATTACGGCCAGAACCATGTGCTGAAGGGGATCGATCTGGATATCGACGCCGGCGAGGTGGTGTCGATTATCGGGCGCAGCGGTTCCGGCAAAAGCACCCTGCTGCGCTGCATCAACGGCCTGGAAGAGTATCAGGAGGGCAGCATTAAGCTGGGCGGCATGACGGTGACCCACCGTGATGCCCAGGCGCGGGAAATCAGTCGTTCGGTGGGGATGGTGTTCCAGAATTTCAATTTGTTCCCACATATGACCGCGCTGCAAAACGTGATGCTGGCGCCGCGCCGGGTGCTGGGGAAAAATGCGGCCGAATGCCGCGAACTGGCGGTATCGATGCTGGACAAGGTCGGCCTGGGCGACCGGTTGGATTACCACCCCGCCAGCCTTTCCGGCGGCCAGCAGCAGCGGGTGGCCATCGCCCGCGCGCTGGCGATGGATCCCAAGGTGCTGCTGTGCGATGAGATCACCTCGGCGCTGGATCCGGAACTGGTGGGGGAAGTGTTGAAAGTGCTGGAAAAACTGGCCGGCGAAGGCATGACCCTGATCCTGGTCACCCATGAAATGAGCTTTGCCCGCGAAGTCGGCGACCGGGTGGTGTTTATGCACCAGGGCACGGTGTGGGAGCAGGGCGCAAGCCGAGAACTGTTCGCCCGGCCGCGGACGGCGGAACTGAAACAGTTTATTGCCTCGGTACGGGGCCTCGGCGACGCCTAGGCCTGGCTGTCCGGCGCCAGGATCTGCATCCCTGCCGCCGCCTGGATTGGGCGCGGCGGGCAGCGGGGTTCAGGACCGGTGAGGCGGTTCCCCGTTGCCGACTTACTTGGCGTATTACTAAATAAATTAATAGCGTTCTCGGAAGGATAAATCATGTTGGATATTGCGAGCTATGACCAGATGAATCCGCCGGCCCGGCTGCTGATGGGGCCGGGGCCGATTAATGCCGATCCGCGCGTGCTCAGGGCGATGTCGGCCCAGCTTATCGGCCAGTATGATCCGGCGATGACCGGCTATATGAACGAGGTGATGGCGTTGTACCGCCAGCTGTTCAACACCGCCAACCGCTGGACCCTGCTGGTAGACGGCACATCGCGCGCCGGCATCGAGGCGGTGCTGCTTTCCGTGATCCGGCCCGGTGATAAGGTCCTGGTGCCGGTATTCGGCCGCTTCGGCCATCTGTTATGCGAAATCGCCCGCCGCTGTCGCGCCGAGGTACACACCCTTGAGGTTCCCTGGGGAGACGTCTTCAGCCCCGGCCAAATCGAGGACGCCGTGAAACGGATCCGTCCGCGTGTTTTACTGACGGTGCAGGGCGATACCTCCACCACCATGCTGCAGCCGCTGGCGGAGCTGGGCGATATCTGCCGCCGTTACGGCGCGCTGTTTTATACCGACGCCACCGCCTCGTTCGGCGGCAACCGTCTGGACACCGACGCCTGGGGCCTGGACGCGGTATCCGCCGGCCTGCAGAAATGCCTCGGCGGCCCGTCCGGCAGCGCGCCGGTCACGTTGAGCCCGCGCTTTGAAGAGCAGATCCGCCGCCGCAAATGCGTGGAGCAGGGGATCCGCACCGCCGATCATCGGGACGGCGATGATGAAATGATCTATTCCAACTATTTTGATCTCGGCATGATCATGGATTACTGGGGGCCGGAGCGGCTGAATCATCATACCGAGGCCACCAGCATGCTGTTCGCCGCCCGCGAGTGCGCGCGCATCCTGCTGCAGGAGGGGCTGGATAACGCCATCGCCCGCCATGAACTGCACGGCGCGGCGATGCTGGCCGGTATCCAAGCCATGGGGCTGGGCGTCTTCGGCGATATACGCCATAAAATGAATAATGTGCTGGGGGTGGTGATACCCGACGGCATCAACGGCGAACAGGTACGGCAACTGCTGCTGAACGATTTCGCCATTGAAATCGGCACTTCGTTCGGCCCGCTGCACGGCAAGATCTGGCGTATCGGCACCATGGGCTATAACGCGCGCAAGGATTGCGTGATGCAGACCCTGGCCGCGCTGGACGCGGTGCTGAACCGGCTGGGTTTTGCCAGCGGGCAGGGCGCCGGCACGCAGGCGGCCTGGGATCATTACACAGCCGCGGCGGAGGTGTAATGACGCAACCGAGAATGACGGCGGATTTGGCCGGCAGCGCCGCGCTCAGGGTGATGGCGCGCTGCGATACGCTGGCGGAAATCAGCGCGACGCCGGGCGAGCTGACGCGGGTCTATCTTTCTGCGGAACATCTGCGCGCCAATCTGCAGGTCGGCGCATGGATGCGCGCGATAGGGATGCGTGTCTGGCAGGACGAGGTCGGCAACCTGTGCGGCCGTTACGAGGGGTTGCAGCCGGCGCTGCCGGCCATCCTGCTCGGTTCCCATCTGGATACGGTGCGCAACGCGGGGCGCTACGACGGTATGCTGGGCGTGCTCACCGCCCTGGAGGTGGTGCATTACCTGTACCAGCACCGGCTGCGGTTGCCGATGGCGATTGAGGTCATCGCTTTTGCCGATGAGGAGGGCACGCGCTTCGGCATCGCCCTGCTCGGCAGCCGGGGCCTTACCGGCACCTGGCCGCCGGACTGGCTGGAGCGGCGCGACGCCGAAGGGATAAGCGTCGCTCAGGCGCTGCGCGCCGCCGGGCTGGATGCGGGGCTTATCGGCCGGGCCAAACGGGAGAAAGCAGCCTTCAGCGCTTACCTGGAACTGCATATCGAGCAAGGCCCCTGCCTGGAAAATGCGGGACTGGCGCTGGGCGTGGTCTCGGCCATTAACGGCGCCAGGCGCCTGAACTGCCGCTTTACCGGCTCGGCCGGGCATGCGGGCACCGTGCCGATGGCAAACCGCGCGGACGCGCTGAATACCGCCGCGCGCTGGATAGCGCGCATCAACGATATCGTCGCCGCCCACGGCCCGGAGATGGTGGCGACGGTGGGCGAGCTGCACTGCCTGCCGGGCGCGGTCAACGTGATCCCGGGCGAGGTCCGGCTAACGCTGGACGTCCGCGGCCCCGACGACCGCGCGCTGGCGGCATTGCTTGCCGGCCTGCTGGACTGTGCCGCCGCTATCGCCGGGCAGCATGCCTGTGCCTTCGGCAGCGAGGAGTTTTACCGCATCGACGCCACGCCCTGCGATCGACGCCTGCAAGCCGTGCTGGCCGGCAGCGTGCAGGCCATGCAGCAAAAAAGCCTGTTATTGCCCAGCGGCGCCGGTCATGACGCCATTGCCGTGGCGCAACGCTGGCCGGTGGGCATGCTGTTCGTGCGCTGCGACCGGGGAATAAGCCACCATCCCGATGAAGCGGTCGCCATGGCGGACGTGGCGGCGGCGATCCGGGCTTATCTGGAGGCGGTGCTGACGCTGGCGGAAGGCCCGGCGGGCGACGAACCCAGGTGCGACATCACCGGCGCCGGTTAGACTATGTAGTATAGGAGCAGGGCGGCGCAAGGAGGCGACCCGCACCGATAGGGCGCGCCAGGCGCATCGGGACAGAAAAATATCTTTAGCGATAAATATCTTTCAAGCATGTTCTTTATTCGCCAAACTTGAATGCGGCGGTGTTATATCTTTCGCATATAGAAATAATTATTATTAAATTGAATAAGTGATAAAAAACTTAATTTTTTAATTTAGTATATATTTTAAATTTATTTTATTAACGCATCATTATCGGCAGATACTCAAAGCAACAGGTGACATGGGGAAAGGTAGCCATTATGGTAAGCGGCGTCAGCGATACAATACCACCATCAAATCATTCACGCCATCATGAACGGTTGTTGCATAATAATATTAGTAATGCTTTTATTTCTGCTTATTCATCGATTAATAATTTAAAGGAAGATAATACTTCCATAACCGGCGACGATCTTTTCCAGCGGGCGGCGCAATTAAATACGGAGCGCGCTCATCACTGCGGGGCGGAGGAATCATTAACGCCGACAGCGCCCAAAAACCTGTGGCACAGACTCGCTTATGCTTTGCTGATGGCGTCTCCCGTTATGGGGAAGGAGGCGTTGTGGGCTACCCCCTTGCGCGGCGGGAATACGCTTTGCGTAATGTCCGCTACGCCGCGCCGGGGTCAGCGTCTCTTAGGCCTGCCGCAAGGCGGCAAGGTTAAACGCGCGGCGAAACCGGATTCGCGGCGGATCAGGACCGATAGATTCTATCTCCTGGCACTGTTTCTCAACAGAAACGCAACGGCGAGTCTCGACCCGGAAACCTGCGGCGATCTGCAACTGGCGGCAAAGTTGCTCGACGTCGTCGCCCGGCAGCCTTCCCTGATACCGGATATTGCCCGCATGGCGCTTTCCGGCAGCAATCTCTACGGCGAGCGTCGGGGGGAAACGCTCAGCTCGTTGCAACAACGCGGCCTGGTCGGGCAAATGCTGTGCCGGCTTATCTACCAGGAAGAAAGCATCCCCCTGCGCATGGCAAAATTATTTGCGGTAAATCGTCAGGTGACGCAAAAAGAGTTTGCCGCGGTAGTGCGGACCTGGCCCTACGCCGAGGGCTTCGAGACAGGTGAACGGTTATGGCGAAAAAATTATGAAGCGGCGGAAATTCCTGTTCTATACCTCAACAGCCTTTATACCCTGACGGAAGGGCAGGCGTGGCACAAAAATGATTATCCCTTTTTTCTCGATCTGGATAACCTTTGGGTCGGCAGCCTGACCTGGACGTTAATACAATTCGGCGCCAGGTCTATCGCGCTGAAAGATATGGACAACCTTAACGCCACCTCTCCTTTTTCCATGATGGAATTGGGCTTGGGGCTGGTCGCTCTTTTCCGGCAAGGATTACTGGCAACCGGCGTGGAACCTACGTTTCATCTGGGCCTGCTGCTGTATTACCTGCGTGCTCGGCCAGAGCTGGACCTTGGGCAGATAGTCGTTAATGAAACGCTGGACCCTGCTTTCGCGCTTCTCAAAGAAGAATTAGAAAACAGGCATATTATCGCCCAGCGCCTGTACGACAGCGTCAGCGATTACCAGGCGGATTACCAACGCCCGGCATGGCGTACCCGTCAGGGCGCCGCGGAGGAATTGCTCAGGCAGTATTGCGGATCGGCTTCGCTTCCACTGTCAAGGAAACATGCTCCGGCTGCCAGGCATTTCCGCTATTATGAGCAGAATCCGGTACGGCAACTGATGATCCGGCCTGCCGGCCAGCAATGTGCTGAAAACGGTACGACCATACCGGATCTCGATGCCTTTTATCGCCAGGAAGTGGAAAATTTTTCCAATAAAATCAAAAGCCTGGATGGCTCCCTTCTGGCTGCGGCCTTTCTGCCCAGCGATTTTCATGATCACCTCCTCCAGTCAGTGGACGTAAAGTTTCTGGAACATGCCGGCATAGACTGGGTGATTGCGAAGCTGGAGCGCATCCGGCGCGTGCCGGACATGTTTTATTCCAGCGTGCCCGTACAAAATGTGGGTAAATCCGATACGTTTTTTTTCCAGGCCCGGCTGACCCATGAGCGCCGGCTGTTTGCGTTGCGGACCACGGAACAGGGCTACCTGTTGCGCAGGATTGTTTATGACAATGCCCATCTTGAGGCACTGAAACCCTTTATGGAGGGTTGGCCGGCGCCGGGATTGCTGCCGCACTTCCGATTTTCGCTCGCGGTCCTGAATCACAACGCGCCCCTAAAACAACGAAATGAAACACTGGCGGTTTTCCTGGAGCGTTATGCCGAAATTCACTACCAATCCTATCGGCAAAAAATTTATGAACAGGGCTATCAGGCCATCAAGTCGCCTTTTCCCCGCATTTTGGATAAGGCGGCCGGCATGTTTATTCCCTTTTACACCTGTGTAAATTCTCTTATCGCGGGCCAGCAACAATCCGCCTTTACACATTGTCAGGTGGACGGCGCGCTGGTGGGGTTGCCGCTGATATTTGTCGGGGTAAAAGCCGGTCTGGGCCTGTACCGGGAGGCGGCTATTGGCGCCGCTGAAACACTGGGCGGACCGAGGTTCATCGCATCGGAGCGGGAAATTTTCGCCAACAGGGTGCCGGCCTCGACACAAATTGCCGGCGGCGTCACGGCCGCCCAAACGCAACTCGCGGGATTTATGGATGTGATGGGCAAAGAGGTGTTGAAAAGCTTCGACCCCGGTTTTGCCGCGCTGCGATCGCTGAGTCTCCTGACCAAAGGGGTCTACCTTGCGGTGCTCGGCAGAACGGCGGTTGGGCTGATACCATGGCGGTCTAGCCTGGCCAAAATCACCGGGAAAATCCCTCAGTACGTCTCTATCAATGCTACCCAGAATTATCAATTGACCTATGGGGACCAGGCAGATACACCCCTTACCATCAATGTGAAAGGGATTTCCTATTTGGTATTGCAGATACAAAACAGCAGCATGGTGGCGGCGCAGACCGGCGAGCGCATGCCCCACGGCGAATTAATGTTTTCCCAGTTGGATTTGCAGAGCCGGTTCGGCATCTATAAAAAATATTACTGCATCTATACCGGCGATGCGCAATGCCGGCTGGAGACCTATCGCCATCCGGACTTCAAGATTGAAAAGGCCGCCAATATCTCCCAGGCGCAGGAGGGACATTTTGTCTGGTTGCTTAACACCACCTTACCGATAAACCTGGTGGTGGTGCATCCTATTTATCAGGTCGAATATGTTGGCAATCGGTGGGTGCTATTTGAAATCAATGGCCGGCGCTGGGCCTTCGCCCATGACAGCGGCATTCTGATGCCGGCGGATAATACCGATGAATGGCATATCTCTCCCCCCGCGGCCGGAGATTTTATCTCGATGATTGATCGCGGCGCTGACGACAGGACTTTTAGGCTGCGCCTGATGCAGTTGCCAGGACGCCGTAAACGGGATACGGGATCGCGCAGCCTGCGCACGTGGCGTCAATTATTGACGGATTACCGGCTGGATGATGAGGGGGAAATTTCCGGATTCGCCGCCAATATTTACGATGACGCACACCTGGATGTGGCAATCGGCGAGGCAAAATTTCTCCTTGCGCCGGAAAAGAATGCCGCCACCTTCCTGTTGCGTCATCCGCGAAACGCAGCAGCGCCGGCTTTTCGCGTGGCGTATCTTCCCGACGAGGCTGATTTTGTTTTTGCCTCGCCGCTCGATCGGCTCAATTCCCACCGGATCGGCGAGGATTTGCGCCGGAAAATGGACGCTATCCCGCCGTCCGCCCGGGCATTCCCCGGCGATATCCTGCAGCCGCCGCTTTTCAACGGCGCTTTCCGCTACGGTAAACGCATGTTCCTGAAAAACGGCGATCGGTTTTTATCCATCACGCCCGCCGGCGCGTATTACCATGGTCTGCCGGGGGAGGAAGGGGATAGCCATGAGGGCGTATGGACCTTACGCTATGAATTGTTCACCGGAAGTTTTGAGCTGTCCGTCCTCCGGTCGTCTTTTCACCTGCCGGGCCAGGGAGACGACGAATTCCTTTCCCGGTTTGAAAAGCTTGCCGTTCGCGCCTTTGCGAAAAAAAAATACCCCACCCTGGCGGCGTTATGCCAGCCGGGCAACATGACTGACGGCCTTTCTCCCGCGCGGCAATCGCATCTTGGCGGTCGTCTGCGCCAGGTGGCGCTGCTGCTTCGTCTTGATCCTCATCGCCGATCGGAGCTTTTGCATGCTTCAAGCGTAGCGCTGCGCGCGTTCAGGAAAGACGACCGCCTGCCGATGGAGTGGATTGCCGACTTCCATCCCCTGGCACTCTGGGCCACGCTGGAAAACGTGGCGACGGCCTGCGGCCGGCGTAACGAGGGAGAGAGCCTGCTGGCAAGCCGGCAGTTGGCGCAGTTGGCGGGACAGGAATGGGGTTTCCCTGCGCCAGTCCTGATTGCCGAAGGGCCGGAGCCCATGCTGTTTATTGTCAGCCATACACCGGTTCCGGCGGGGCCGCACCAGGAAAAAAAATTTGTCATACGGCTGTTTGTCGACCGGATAGCCATACAGGAACTCGTCAGCGAGGACGGATTCCGTCGTTGGCTGCCGCTGTTTGAGGACCCGCAGCGGACGACGGTGACCAAACATGCCCTGGCGGAAACACAGCAGCCGGTGTTCTGGTGTGATGAAGCGGATCATATCTGGGCGCAAACACCCGACGGCGTTAAAAGACGCTTATTGCGCAATGACAGCCGCCAGCCGGTGGATGATATTATCGTTTCTCCCGACGGCGCCACGGTGGTGGTGCTTCACTTCAGCGCACCGATAACGCAGCGCGCGCTGTTTTACGCCATGCCGGCCATGGGCGCGCGGACCGGGGAGGCGGATATTGCTTATTCGAGGGAAGTCGTTGTTACCGGTTCGGTGGCCCATGGCCGGGCATGGTGGGTTACCGATCGGGGCGAGCTGTTTGTACCGCGGCAACATTATTGGTCCTTGCAGGATGACCCGCAACCCCGCTGGCGCGCGCCTGAAGGTTACCAGCCGGATTTCGTCTCCCCCGACCAGCGTTTTCTCGGTTATAGCGGGCACGATAGCCAATTACGCCAGCATGAGATAATGCTGATCGATACCGTTACCGATAACCGCTTGATACTGCGGCGCGGACGGCCTTTCAACCTGGAGAACTTTCGCCTGGGCAAGGTGGTCAGCGTCGCGTTCTCAGCGTTGAATGCGCTGGTCGCGGTTGGTTTCTCCGACGGTTACATTGAAATATACCGTATCGATGATGAGAATAACGCCGGCGTGGGCATTTCTCTTGGCGGCGTAAGCGTGCCCGAGGCACTGTTTAATCTGGCGGGCATCAGCTATCCCAAACAAAAGCAGATGGTGCTCCAATTTAATAATGCTTTTGACCGGCTGCTGGTTTTTCACGATATCGGCGAGTTTAGCGCCGGTTCGCCGGGTAACGGCAGCTATGCCATGGCGGAAATCTATCTGTCGGACGCAAAAAAACCGGATAGCTGACCGGGCGATGGCGCGCCAGCGGTGATAAGGCGGCTTGCCGGCGCGCAAGGCTGCTCCGCCTCCTTCCTAAAAAACCATTGAATTAATAAATTAATTTAAAACAATGGGTTAATGTTTTTTCGGTATTTCTGAAAGTGTTTATTCTGTGATCCTGTCCCACAAATCCTAATAAAAACGTTTTTATTAGAAACGTTTTTATGGGAGGCTGGCGCTATGTTACGGCTTGGTTGCCACTCTGTTAACCTTGATTGAGGTCTGGATAACGGGGAGCGCGGAAACAACGAAGGGGAGTCATGCATGGACACAGAAGGTAGCGGGAAAAACACAGGGCAGCGCAGGACCGGGGCGCATATCTTCGCCGCCGCGCTGAAACGCCATGGCGTGGAGGTGATTTTTGGCCAAAGCATTCCGGCCGCGCTGTTTTTGGCCACGCCGGAATACGGTATCCGCCAGGTGGGCTATCGTGCGGAAAACGCCGGTACGTATATGGCGGACGCTTATGCGCGCCTGTCCCATAAGGTGGCGGTGGTCACAGCGCAAAACGGTCCGGCGGCCACCCTGCTGGTGGCCGGACTGGCGGAGTGTTATAAGGCCTCGGTGCCGGTGGTGGCGGTGGTGCAGGATGTGCACCGCAAAATGACCGATAAAAACGCGTTCCAGGAACTGGACCATCTCGATTTGTTTAAAGGCGTGTCGAAGTGGACGCGCCGCGTTACCGACATCGACCGGCTTGATGATTATATCGACATGGCGTTTACCGCCGCCGCGTCGGGCCGCCCCGGCCCGGTGGTGATTATCGTTCCCATCGATCTGTTTAACGAGGCCGCGCCGCAACATCCCCGCCGGCATGCCTCCTCGCTCGGGCATTTTCCGTTGGATCGCACGGTGGCCGCGCCCGAGGCGATTGAAGAAGCGGCGCGCCTGCTGGCCGGGGCCGAGGCGCCGTTGATTATCGCCGGCGGCGGCGTGCATATTTCCGATGCGGCCCGGGAGGTTGCGGCGCTGCAGGATGCGGCCTGCCTGCCGGTGGCCACCACCGCCATGGGCAAAGGGGCGGTCAGCGAGGACCATGAGCTTTCGTTGGGCGTGGTCGGGTATTTTATGGGCGCGCGCGGCCGTACCCGCCATTTGCGCGATATGGTGGCCGGCGCCGATGTCATCCTGCTGATTGGCAACCGCACCAACCAGAACGGCACCGATAGCTGGAGCCTGTATCCGCAGGAGGCCAAATATATCCACCTGGATATCGACAGCCAGGAAGTGGGCCGCAACTACGACGCGCTGCGTCTGGTGGGCGACGCCAAACTGACCCTGCAGGCGCTGACGGCGGCCATGAAACGGCAGGATCTCGGCAAACGCCGCGGCGCCCGTTCCGCCATTGCCGCCAGGATTGCCGCCGCCCATGAAACCTGGCAATCGGAGGTGCAGCAAACCCTGGATCTCAACGCCCGCCCGATTCGCCCGGAACGCCTGATGCTCGATCTGGATTCCCTCTTAACGCCGGAGACGATCGTGGTCTCCGACGCCAGCTATTCCTCGATCTGGGTGGCCAATTTTCTCAAGGCGCGCGCCGTCGGCGCCCGGTTTGTTACCCCGCGCGGCCTGGCCGGCCTGGGGTGGGGATTTCCCTATGCGGTAGGCGCCAAGATCGCCCGTCCCGAGGCGCCCGTCTTCGCGCTGGTGGGCGACGGCGGTTTCGCCCATGTATGGTCGGAGCTGGAAACCGCCCGCCGCATGGGGGCCAATGTGGTGCTGGTGGTGCTGAATAATGAAATCCTCGGCTACGAAAAACACGCGGAGAAAACGCTGTTCGGCGATTATTCCGACGCCTGTGATTTCAAGCCGGTGGACCATGCCGCCATTGCCCGCGCCTGCGGCTGCGAGGGGGTGCGTATCGAGAATCCCGCTGATTTTTTACCGGCCCTGAAACACGCCTTCAGCGCCGATAACACCACCGTTATCGATGTGATTACCGAACAGCGCGCCTACCCCCCGGTGACGATGTTCGACGGGCAAAAGAACCTGGATTACTGACAGGCGGAGAGACGCTATGAAAAAAATACTGAACTCCCCCGACGCCTATGCCGATGAGGCGCTGGCGGGCATGTGCCTGGCGCATCCCCATCTCTATCGGCAGATCGGGGAAGAGGGCCGGGTCGTGGTGCGCAACGCCGGCGTCAAAAAAGATAAAGTGGCGATTGTTTCCGGCGGCGGCAGCGGGCATTTGCCTTTGTTTGCCGGTTATGTCGGCCAGGGCCTGCTGGATGCCTGCGCGGTGGGTAACGTGTTTGCCGGCCCCGCCGTGATGGACTGCATGGACGCCATTCGCGCCGCCGATAACGGCCGGGGCGTGCTGCTGTTGTTCGGCAATTACGGCGGCGACAAGATGAATTTCGCCATGGCCGCCGAGATGCTGGCGGCGGAAAATATCCGCACGGCGACGGTGCTGGCCGCCGACGACGCCGGCAGCGCGCCGCGCGCGGAACGGCACAAACGCCGCGGCGTCGCCGGCCTGGTTTATGCCTATAAAATTGCCGGCGCCAGGGCCGAGCAGCCCGGCGCCACGCTGGAATCCGTTGCCGCCGTCGCCGCGCGCGCCCTGGACAACACGGTCACGCTCGGCGTGGCGCTGTCGTCTTGTACCGTACCGGAGGCGGGCAAACCGACCTTTACGCTGGGCGACGACGAGATGGAAATCGGCATGGGCATCCACGGCGAGCCGGGCATCCGCCGCGGCCCGCTGCTAAGCGCCGATGAAATGGTGGGTGAAATGCTGGATACGCTGATTCAGGACGGCGGTTTCGCCGCCGGCGATCGGGTGTCGGTCATGGTCAATTCCCTCGGCGCCACGCCGCTGGAAGAGTTGTTTATACTGTATCGCCATGTAGACCGGCGCCTGCGTGACCAGGGCATCCAGGTCGTGGCGCCCCGCACCGGCCGTTATGCCACCTCGATGGAAATGGCCGGCATGTCATTGTCTCTCATCAGGCTGGACCGGGAACTTGAATCCCTGCTGCTGGAGCCGGCCCATTGTCCCTACTGGAGTAATCTCTGATGACCAATCAGGAATTGATTGCGCTGTTGACGCGATGTACCGCCAAAATCCGCGAGGTCTCGCCCAGGCTTAACGAGCTGGACGGCCGTTTGGGCGACGGCGATTTGGGGGCGACCCTTGAGAAATGCGCGCGGTTAACCGACCAGGCCCTGGCGGCGGCGCCCGCGGATATCGCCCCGGTATTCCAGGCCGCGGCCATGGCCTGCGTGCGCGCCTCGGGATCAAGCTTTGGCACCCTGCTGGGGGTGGCGCTGCTGACCGCGGCGCAACAATGCGCCGGCAAAACCACGCTGCGGCGCGAGGATATCGCGCCTTTGCTGGAGGCGGTGCTGGCGGCGCTGATGGCGCGCGGCGGCGCAAGCCTTGGCGATAAAACGGTGCTGGACCCGCTGGATGCGGTGCGCCGGGCGCTGCAGGCGGCGGCGCCGGGCGACGATTATCACGCCCTTGCCGTCGGCGCGGTGCGCGCCACGCTGGAAGAATACCGGCAAAAACCTAATAAAATCGGCCGCGCGCGCATGTTCGCCGAACGTTCCATCGGTTTGGACGATCCCGGCATGGTGGCTTTTGCCTGTCTGGTGCACGCCGCCGCCGGCCATGCGGCAATCCCTCAGGAGGTGTCATGATGCCAGGATCCCTGGAAGGACTGAAAGTGCTCGACCTGTCGCGTTTTATCGCCGGTCCCCTGTGCGCCATGCAACTGGCCGATCTGGGCGCGGACGTGGTAAAAGTCGAGCGGCGGGGCAAGGGGGAGGACACGCGCCAGAACAAGCCGCAGCTAAATGGGCAAAGCCTCTATTTCCTGTCGTTCAACCGCAATAAGCGCAGCCTGGCGCTGGATTTTCGCGACCCGCAAGACCAGGAACAGCTGCGGCAGCTGATCGCCGCGGCCGATGTGCTGATCGAAAACTTTCGCCCCGGCACCATGGAAAAAATGGGCTGCGGGTGGGAAGCCCTGAAACAACTCAACCCGCGCCTGATCATGGTACGCATCTCAGGGTTCGGCCAAACCGGCCCGCTGGCGCAGCGTCCCTGCTTTGACGCCATCGCCCAGGCGATGAGCGGCCTGATGAGCATTTGCGGCCAGCCCGACGGTCCGCCGACCATGTCCGGCACCTTTATGGTGGATTATGCCTCCGCCCTTTACGCCACCATCGGCACGCTGGCGGCGCTGAACGCCCGTCACCTGACCGGGCGCGGCCAGCTGGTGGAGGCCTGCCTGCTCGACAGCGCCATCAGCATGCTGATTTCAGCCATCCCGGAACAGGCCCAGCTTGGCAGCACCATGTCGCGCATCGGCAATCTCGATCGTTTCTCCGCGCCGGTAAACAGCTACCAGACCGGCGACGACGCCTGGATTTACCTGTCCGCCGGCACCGATACGCTGTTCGGCCGCCTGGCGCAGGCCATGGAGCGCGCCGATTTGCTGGCGGATGACCGCTTCAGCACCTATCACGCGCGCCTGGAAAACTACCGCGCCATCGACGGGGTGGTGGCGGACTGGATAAAAAACCATACCGCGGAGGACGTCGTGGCAAGGATGGATCTGGCCGGCGTGCCCTGCTCCAAGGTCGCCACCATTGACGAGGTGCTGGAGAATCCGCAGCTCAGGGCGCGCAACCAACTGGTGGACATTACGCATCCCACCGCCGGCGTCTATACCACCCATGGCGTTACCGTCGGCCTGTCGGACACGCCCGGCATGATCCGCCGTCCGCCGCCGCTGGTGGGGGAGCATACCGGCGAAGTGCTGGCCGAGTGGTGCGGCATCACCCATACCCACAAGGCGTAAACGCCGCCAGGAGGAGGATTATATGGCCCGTATCAACCCTGAACTTCGGGATCCGACCTATGAAAATGTGGTGGTCGGCGAATTAATCGGCCCGCTGGCGGTAACGGCGGATGAAGCCTATCGCCGCCGCGCCTGTTTTGCCCTGGACGACTACAGCGCGGACTATTGCCCTGCGTCCGGGCCGTACGTGCCGGCCGCCATGCTGGGCCGCGATCTGGTGGCCCTGTTCTGCAGTGTTTACGATCCCAGCCGCACGGTGGGGCTGCATCAAAAGGAAGAGATCTGGTTTGTGAACCCGGTTCCGCTAAACGCCGGGCTGCGTTATACCGGCAAATACACCGATAAATATATGAAGCGCGGCAAGGGCTATACCGTGTTTGATACCGAGGCCCGCGACGCCGATACCGGCGAACTCTACGTGCGCCAGATCAGCACCGAGATCATGCGCATTCCGGACAATATCCAGCTGGGCGCCGGCGGGTCCCGCGCCGCGCCCGCGCCGGGCCATATCGAACCGCACTGGCCCGCGCACGTGACGCCCGCGGCGAAAGCGGACGCCGCGCTGCGCCCGGGCACGCCGGTTACGCCGCTCACCAAATGCCCGGAACAGGGGCAAATGACGGTGTTTTCCGGCGGCAATACCCAGTGGTACAACATCCATACCGATATCGAGGTGGCGCTTAAGGCCGGTTTTCGCGACACCCTGGCCCAGGGCATGATGGAAACCTGCTGGGTGGCGGAAATGCTGGCCGGTTTTATCGGCCCGTCGTGGCATACCTCGGGCTGGATAAAAATGGCCTATATCAAACCGGTCTATCGTGCCGACCGTATCACCTGCAAAGCCGTGGTCCAGGACATCGTCGGGCAACGGGTGACCTTCCATGTCTGGGCCGAGAACCAGCATGGAGACATGACCGCCGTGGGGTGGGCAAGCGCCGATAAAGCACATAACGCATAACGCCGTTAGCGGTAGTTAACGGCACATCTTTATTTTTATTGTCATCACGCTCTATAAAGCGTGCGGGAAACCGCGCGCATAAAAACAACCCTACACTAATAGCTCCTGACGGAGGTTATATGACTAACGTAACGAACGAAACCGCGCAACAGCCCGCGGCGGAGAAAATAAATAAAAAGGAATTGTCGCGTGTGGCGTTTGCCAGCCTGATTGGCACTTTTATCGAATTTTATGACTACTTTATTTATGGCGCGGCGGCGGGGCTGGTATTTCCCCATCTGTTTTTCAGCGATATGCCGCCCACCGTCGCCACTATCGTTTCGTTCGCCACGCTGGGCGTGGCCTTTATTACGCGTCCCATCGGCGCCGTAATATTCGGCCATTTCGGCGATACGATCGGGCGCAAGGCGATGCTGCTGGCCTCGGTGACCATTATGGGCGGCGCGACCGTGGTCATCGGCCTGTTGCCCACCTATGAAACCATCGGCGTGGCCGCGCCCATCCTGCTGGTGATAACCCGGTTAATCCAGGGGCTGGCGGTGGGCGGCGAGTGGGGCGGAGCCACCACCATGATGATCGAATACGCGCCGCCTAACCGGCGCGGCTTTTACGGTACCTTTGTCCAGCTGGGCAACGTATTCGGCGTACTGGTCTCGACCATGGCGTTTGCGCTGGCCTCGTCATTGCCGAAGGACATCTTCCTGGACTGGGGCTGGCGCATTCCTTTCCTCGCCAGTATTTTGCTGATGTTCGTGGGCATCTTTATCCGCCTGAAAATCCAGGAACCGCCGATGTTTCGCAAAGTGCAGGCGGAACGCGAGAAAAATAAGCTGCCCATCGTCGTGGTATTTAAAAAGTTTCCCAAACAGATTTTCCTGGCGGCCGGGCTGCGCGTCAGTGAAAGCGTGGTGGGTTACCTGGTTATTAGTTTTGTCTTGCAATATTGCACCTCTCACTTTGGCATGCAGGGCAATACGGTGTTACTCGGCGTCATGATTGCGGCGGCGTCGGGAATTATCACCTTCCCGCTGTGGGGACTGCTTTCCGATAAGATCGGCCGCCGGTCGGTATTCCTCATCGGCTCCCTGGGTTCGTGCCTGCTGGCCTATCCGTTTTACTACTTGATCAACACCGGCAATATCTGGGGTATTTATGCCGGCCTGGTGCTGGCCTACAGTTTTATTGTCGGGTCGATGTACAGTATCGAACCCTGCTATTTGTCGGAACTGTTTTCCACCGAAGTACGTTATACCGGCGTCTCCGTCGGCTCGCAGATTGCCGGCATCTTCGGCGGCTTTACCCCCGCGGTCGCCACCGTGCTGGTGGCCTGGGCCGGCGGCGCATTCTGGCCCATAGCCCTGATGATTATCGTCTGCGGCCTGATTACCGCGCTGTGCGCCCTCGGGGCGGGTGAAACGCTCGGGCGCGATCTGAACAGCGATATGATGCCGGTAAAAAAGCATAAAGGTAACGCCGAATCGTACCTGCTGAAAACGCGCTAGTCACGTGTCCCGGGGCGAAGGCGCGGCGCGCCGACACCGGCCGGATGCTATCGCCCGGCGCGCTTCGCTTAACGGTTTTCTGCTTTCACGCCGGCGCCGCTGCGGGCGGGTCGCTCCGGCGGCGAGCACGGGGCTGGCCTGACCGCCGGGGCCTGGCGCGGGGATATCTCTGATTATGTGAATAAAAACGTTTTTTTAAGCGGGCGCGACGGTACAATAACGTTCACGAAGGTTTCCCGGCTCATCTCGCTTAAGGGTGCAAGGTTCGGATTGAATGGCAAAAAAATCGGCGCCAGGTAAGCGCCCGTCATCGACTAACAAAGTCTCCATCCACGATGTGGCCCGCGAAGCGGGGGTTGCCCTGTCCACGGTATCCAACGCGCTGAGCGGCAAGGACAATGTCAGGGCGGACACCCGGCTGAAAGTACAGGCGGCGGCCGACCGGCTGGGCTACCGGGTATCGGTGGTGGCGCGGTCCCTGCGCATGCGCCGCACTTTTACGCTGGGCGTGCTGCTGGCCGACGTGGCCAACCCGTCGTCGCCGGATTTCCTGCGCGGCATCGAGGATGTGGCCGATCAAGAACAATGCAGCCTGCTGGTGTGCAACACCGACGGCAGGCTGGAAAAACAGCTCGAGCAGATGCGCGTGCTGCTTGACCGCCGGGTGGATGGCCTGGTGCTGCTGTCGCAGCACTGCGGGCAGCCGGAGGTCAGGGAACTGCTGGCGGGCGATACGCCCTATGTGCTGCTGCAACGCCGATCGCTTGCGCATGAAGACACCTATGTCGGCGCCAATAACGAGGAAGGCATCGGCGCGGCGGTGAAGCACCTGGCCGGCCTGGGGCACCGGCGTATCGGCCTGATTCGCGGCCCCGGCGACTCCTCCACCGCCGACGAACGTTATGAGGCCTACCTCCAGGCCATGGCGGCGCATCGGCTGCCGGTGCCGCCCGGCTATGTGGTACAGGGCGATTACCATGTCATGGGCGGGTACCGGGCCGCCAAACGGTTTTTCGCCATGGACCCGCGGCCCACCGCGATACTGGCGGCCAATGATATGAGCGCCATCGGCGTGATGAATGCCGCCCATGAGGCGGGACTGGCCATACCGGCCGATTTTTCGTTAATCGGCCTGGATGATATCGAGATGGCGTCGTTTTCGCCCATCAACCTGACCACCATTGCCCTGCAGCGGCGTGAAATGGGCGCGGCGGCCAGCACGCTGCTGATGAAAATGATCCGCCAGAAAAGCACGCCCAAGCCTAAAAAGAAAATCTTCCCGATGAAGCTTATCGTGCGCGGGTCCACCGGGCCGGCCAAAGCGGACTAACCGGCGGCGTCAGGGGCCATACTCCGCGCGCTATTCCCTGGCCGGTTCCAGGCCGGAACCGGCGCGATAATCCGGTTAAACCGATCCTGGCTGGAACAGCGTGCCGTGCGGATCGATCACCTTGCGAATCAAATGCACCTCTTCCGCCGTCGGCGGCGCGGTTGGCCGGGGCTCGCCTTCAATAACCGGCTCGAACCCCATATTGTCCAGCACCTGCTCCAGGGTAAAACCCGGATGTATCGAGCGTAAACGCATCATTTTCGACGCCGGATGGAAATCGAAAATGGCTTTGTCGGTTACGCACAGGCTGGGACCCGGGCCGGGCAGGCCGAGCGCCCGGCGGCTGTCGCCGCCGTCGAGATACCCGACGCTTGTGATAAAATCCACCTTCGGCACAAACCCGCGCCGGGACAGATCGGTGACGATAATCGGGCGTTTGATAAAAGCCAGGTGCTCGGTTTGCGCCAGGCAGCCCACCAGCCTGGTTTTCGGCGGGCTGCCGCCGCCGAGGGCGGTAATATTGAGGTTGCCGTACCGATCAACCTGCGGCGCGGACTCAAAGGACACATCAAACCGGCCGCGGGTCACCATATCGATTTTATAGCCCACATCGGCGGGGGACGCGGCGGCCGGCCAGCGGGTATAGGCATCCTGCAGCAGCGCGTCGGGAATGGCGTCAAGGGACGGGGTCAGCAGGTTGCCCCAGTAAATGGAGAACCCGGGCGCGTGCCGGAGCTGCGCCAGGCGCGCGGCGGCGATGGGGATGCCCACCGCCAGGGTAAAGGCGCGGGCGGCGGTGCCCAGGCCGACAAAACCCAGCTCGTCATCGCGCAGTTCGCGGGCGATGGCGGTTATCATCATTTCTTCCGTGGTGTAATCATCTGCGGTCATAAGCTTACATCTCCCTGGCGACGTCAAAGGCGCGGAGCGCGGTATGGGAACCGAATTTGTCCAGATAGCCGGCGCGATCCCGGGTGGCGAGAATATAGTCGCGCAGGTACCGCGCCGGCCCGTCCGGCTCTTTTGCCGCCGCCAGCCAGGCTTTCAGCGCCGCCTCGTCTTCGTTATAAAACCCATCGGTGGCGGTGGGATGCGCGCCGTAAGGCGTTTCGATCACCGCCTCCACCAGGGTGTGCGGAATGTAGGTCAGCGCCGGGCGCCGGCATATTTCCGCATGGGGCACGATTTTCTCCACGGTAACGATCAGGCGCCTGGACGCGCAAGCCATCATCTGATCGATGTCATCGCTGTCGCGCACCACCGGCCACTGCACATTGCCGTATTCATCGGCCACATAGCCGTGCAGCAGGGTAAAATCCGTTTCCGCCGCTTTCAGCGCCAGGTAGGTGTCGCCGCTAAACGGACAGGTAATAGGTTTGATTTCCTCGGGGCTGTTGGCGCGCATGCCGGTGCCCAGCAGGGCTTTCGACGGCAGGAAGCTCAGCCCCATGGCCGCCGCGCGAAAGCGGGCCACGAAGGCAGATTCGGAATAATCATGGGTCTCGATCGCGCCGTCCTGCACCGCGCGGCGGAAATTGGGCGCCAGCCCGTGGCGGAAGAAACCGGCGTAAATGCCCTCCCAGCGCCGGATGGCGCCGGCGGCGGCGAGCATATCGGTGGCGAGCGTGGTCGCCCAGGTCAGCAGATGCAGGCCGGTAATATCCTGGCGGATCAGTTCGTGCACCAACGCCATCGGCTGGCGGCGCAGCAGCGAGCCGCCCAGGGCGACAGTGGCGCCCGAGGGGATACGGGACACCGCGTCGGGTAGGGTGGTCAGTTTGGATTTCATTGCGTTCCTCGTGTGGTGGCGCAGTATGGCGTCGGGAAGCCGCTTCCCCGCCCATGGGGGATCAGCACGTCATGGGGGTCGACCCGGCGGCGCAAAATGGCGAGCTCCTCGCGGGTGGGCAGCGGGGTGATCGGCGCGTCCGCAACGGACACCGGGAACCCGGTGCTGCGCCGCACGTCGTCCGGGTCGATGCCGGGATGGATGCTGACCACCCGCGCGTGGCCGGAAACGTCGTCGAAGGCGAAAATGCATTTCGGCGTCACTATCCATTCCGGCCCGCCGTGGTTCAGGCCCAGGGCCCGGCGCCCGTCCCGGCCGCCCGGATAACCGACGCCGGACACATAGTCCACCTGCCCGACCAGGCTGCGCGCCTGGTGATGGGGCATCATCAGGTATTCGCGGCCGAAGCAGGTCATATGTTCCGGCAGCAGGATGGAGCCGACCAGGCGCACGTCCGGGCGGCGATAATCGCCGATGCAGGTGCTGTTGATATTGCCCTGCCGGTCCACCTGCACGCCGGAGCCGAAACCGAAATCCACATCCCCGCGCCGTACGGCGTAGTGGCCGGGGTAACTTTGCATTTGCGCCTCGCAGGGCAGATCCTGCAAGCGGGTGTCGAATTCCGCGGTGGGCAGCGCCCTGAGGGCGGAAAAATCGGGATTAATACACCAGCCGGCCAGCAGGATGGTTAAATTGGGGGCATGGGTATGGCGGGCAAATTCCATGGCGGCCAGGGGAATGCCGGTAATATACAGGGCGGCCGCGCCGCCGGTCGCAAGACCGGTAAAACCCACTTCGCCGTCGCGAAAGCGCCTGGCGAGCGTAATGGTGATGATTTCCTCAAGCGTACAGTCATTCGCACTCATGCGGGCAGCTCCGTATTGCGCAGGGCCAGCAGGCGCGTCAGTCCGATGCGCTCCAGCCAGCCCATCGGCGTCAACGCCCGGGTTTCGTCCTGCCAGGCGGCGAATTGCCCAGGCGTCGCGCTGGCCGCCACATATTCCGCGAAGGTCGCGTCGTCGCAGTCGTAAATACCGGGGAGCGAGGTAGGGTGCGCGCCAAATGGCGCCTCGACGATATGCGTGGTGCGAAAGGCCGGGATTTCCACCAGGTGCGGCTGTTTTTGCAGCTCCCGCGGGGTGACGATTTTTTCCACGCTGACAATCACCGTATCGCAGGCGCGGGTTAAGGTGATATCCACGCTTTGTGGCAACATCTTGCGCCGGTGAAACGCCACGTTACCGTATTCGTCGCCAATCGGCGCGTGCACCAGCACCACATCCGGCCGGGCGGGCGGCACCGCCCAAAGCTGAGCGGCGGTGACGGGGCAGGTGAACGGCACGATATCCGCATTGTATTGCGCCACGCCGCTGCCGCCGAGAAAGGTGCACGGCCAGAACGGCAACCCTTCCTGGGAGGCGCGAAAGCGGTCCCAGGCCAGCAGTTCAGGATAATCCACCACCTCCAGCCGGCCTGCTTCCACCGCCCGGCGGAAATTTTTCGCCAGGCCGAATTTTTCCAGCCCGACATAGGAGGTCTCGATACGCGCCACGGCCCCGGCGCCGATAAGCCAATCGGCCTCAATGGCGTTAACGATGCCGACAATGGTCAGGTTGCGCCGTTGCTGACGGACCAGTTCACGCGTCAGGGCCATGGGCCGCTGGTAGATGGCGAACCCGCCCAGGGCGATGCGCTGCCCGTCCCTCACGGTATGCACCGCGGTTTCAAGCGTAGTCAGTTTTGTCGTGCGGCTCACTATCCCCCCTTATCCAGCGTCTTATCGCCCGTCCATCGTCAGCCCGGCAGGTTATGAATCGTATATGAGATCGATCTCATATATAATGAAAAAAAACGCCCAACGGGGCGGATGAAGCGTCGCTCTGCGGTGAATACCCGGCGGTAAAGCACGTGGTCATGACGGCGGCGACCTGGTTTATAAATTATCGGGCTTTGCGCGCGCTGGCTGTGAGATCGATCCCAGTTTTAACATCGTTAACCAGTGTATAACCCGGGAAGAAACCTATGGGCCGGCGGGAAGAAGGCGCAATGAAGAACATCACTACCATCACGGCTGCGGCCAAACGCCCGACGCTGCTGGATATCGCCCGCGAATGCGGCCTCTCGCGCGCGACGGTGGCCCGGGCGTTGTCCGGCAAGGGATACGTCAATCCCCAGCGCAGGCAGCTTATCCATGATACCGCCGAACGCCTGGGATACCGCACCTCGGCCATCGCCCGCGCGCTGCGCACCCAGAAATCCGCCACCATCGGCGTGCTGATTGCCGATATCACCAATCCCATCTTTCCCGAGATCGTCAAGGGCATAGACGAAGCGGTATCCGTGGACAACTACACCCTGTTTCTGTGCAACACCGATGAGGACGTCGTTAAGCAACGCGCCTTGATCCGCTCCCTGCTGGACCGCCAGGTGGACGGGCTTATCCTCATATCCCAGACCGTCGCGGATGAAGCGCTCGCATTGCTGCAGGCGGGCCCGCCCTGCGTCTTTGTCAATCGCCGGCCCGACCCCCTGTTCGGCGATTATATCGGCCCCGATAACGCCATGGGGGTGGCGCAGCTGCTGGAGCATCTTTACGCGCTGGGGCATCGCCGCATGGCCTATGTGGCCGGTCCGGCGGCGTCCTCTACCGCCCAGGAGCGGCGGGCCTGTTTTATCCGGGAAATGGCGCGCCTGGGCTGCCCCGTGCCGGAGGGATTTATTATCGCGGGGTCCTACCAGGGGGAAAGCGGGCGACTGGCCGCGGCGGCTTTATTAGAGTGCGCCCCGCCGCCCACCGCCATCCTGGCGCCCAATGACTTTGTCGCCCTGGAAATCATCGCTTTTTTAAATGAACGCGGCTTACGGGTACCGGACGATATCTCGGTGACCGGTTTTGACGATGCGTTCAAGCTGGGTGTCGGCGGCCTGTATGCGCTGCGCGCGCAGGGGCTGACCACCATCGATCAGCCAAAACGGCAACTGGGCCGCCTGGCGGGCGAGGCCCTGCTAAAGCGCATGGCGCAGCCGGGCGCGCCGTTCGCCACCACCCTCCTGCCGACGCTATTAGCCGTCAGGGACAGCACGGCGCCGGCAAAATCCTGACCGGGCCGCCCCGTCGGCGGGCAAACGCCGGGATTAACCGTGCGCCGTTTGATAATGCCCCAGCCAGGTTTCCAGATGCGCCGCCGTCAGCGGCGGCGAGTGATAAAAGCCCTGGACTTCATCACAGCCCAGCGCGCGCAGCGATGTAAATGTGCCGGCGTCCTCGACGCCTTCCGCCAGCACGGTATAGTCCAGCGCCTTAAGCATGCTGATCACATGGCTGACGATAGTATGGCTGGCCTTGTCGGTGGTCAGGGTTTTGATAAGGGAACGATCGAGTTTGATGATATCCAGGGGCATTTTGCGCAGATAGCCGATATTGCTGTAGCCGGTGCCGAAGTCATCCAGCGAAATGGTAAAGCCCCGCTGTTTTAACCTCTCCAGGCCGTGCAGCGCCTCGGCGCTTTCCAGCACCCTTTCCGTCTCCAGGCATTCAATGCCCAGCAGCGCGGGCGGCAGCCCGTGCGCCGTTATTTTTTCCGCCAGCGCATCGGCAAAATGCGGCCGGGATAAATCGCTGACGCCGACGTTAATGGAAACCGGCAAATGTATCCCTTTTGCCGACCATTGCTTAACCTGGTCCAGGGCCGCGTTGATGACCCAGTCGGTCAGCGCGGCCATCAGGGTGGTTTTTTCCAGCAGCGGAATAAACCGGTCGGGGGTGATGTTGCCCAGCGCCGGATGCTGCCAGCGGATCAGGGCTTCAAGCCCCGTTACCCGCCCGTTGCGTAAGGCGATTTTGGGCTGGAACACCAGATACAAGCCGGGTTTGCCATGCAGGTACGGGTAGAAATCATTCAGCAGCCGGAAATCCTCTTTTTGCCGGGCGTCGCTGGCGGCGTCATACGCCATGACGCGTTTTTTGCGGCCGATGGCGTCATGCAGGGCGCTTACCGCCCGGCGCAGGATTTCGGTAGGATCCAGCTCACCCGGCGCAAAGCCGACATAACCCGCTGAAATATGCAGGTCAATGTTGATTTGCGTGTTGATATGGGCGCTAAGCCCCGCCAGGTGGTCGTTAAGCTCCGCGGGCGGTATCGGGCTGTCATCGTCCATAATCACCGCGTACCGTCCGGTGGCGACGCTATACAGCGTATCATGCCACTCCAGTTTCAGCCTGAGCAGGGTGGCCATATCCCTGAGCATATCCTCCACCACCGTCATGCCCAGGGAACGGGCGATTTCATAGGCGAAGGGCATATCGATACAGTCAAACAACATCAGGCGATAGCGCCTGACCGCGCCGGGTGTTTGCAACAGGCGCAGATCGTTCATCAACCGCTGGCGGTTGGGCAGCAGGGTCACCGCGTCGATATAGCCAATGTTATGCCAGGCTTCCAGGAACGCCGAAACCAGCCCGGCCATAATGCGCAAGGTCGCGATCTGCTCGCTGGTAAAGAGACGGGGCTGGATATCAATCAGGCACAGGGTGCCGATAATCACGCCGTCCCGCGACCGCAGCGGCGCGCCGGCGTAAAACCTGACATAAGGCTCGCCCCGCACAAACGGGTTATCGCGAAACCGGGGGTCCAGGCGCATATCGGCGCAGACCGTGATATCGTCGGCGGCCACGGCGGTCAGGCAAAATGCGTCTTCCCGCCGCGTTTCCGTCACCGGCGCCGGAAGCGCGTAGGGCGCTTTTAAATACTGGGTATCGCCGTCGAGGATAGCGATAAAGCTGGTGGCGATGCCCAGCGTCTTGCCGGTCAGCCGGGTCATCCTGCCCAGTATTTCGTCACGATCATGCTCATCCGCTTTCAGCAGCTCAATGGCCGCCAATCGTTTTTTTTCGTCATGACTCAGGTTTGTCAGCATGATCAGGGCCCTTGCGGACGTTCCCAACGGGAAGCCGGTGTAACATCTCACCTTAACGGCGGCTATGGAATGCCGGGGTACATCTTTACCATAGCATTTCATCGGGCGACTTGCCCACACCGCTAAGGACAATATGAGGGAATCGGCCGGCGATAAACGATTTTGTTCCGCACGCGGGGCGTACAGGTGCATTAATGCCGATGTAAGGAAGACAGAGCGCGGGTGATATCGCCGTTTAACGGTAAATACAAGGCATGCTCATTTTTTTCAAAAGAATAGAAACCATATTTTATATAAAATGCCTTGGCCCGGGGATGTTTTGCCTGCGCGTTAATCGCCCAGACCCCTATGGCGGAGTTAAGGGTATTAACGATGGCGTCGACGATAAGCGAGCCGCCCGGGCCTTTACCCTGATAACGAATATCGACCGCCAGCCGGCCAAGCAGGGCGGTGGGCACGGTCGGGTAGCGCGGCAGCTTTTGGGTGGCGGATGCCGCCAGGGCATTGATATTCACGGCGTAGGACGAGAGGGTGTAAAAGCCCAGCACGTTATTATTATTATCCGCGGCCGCATAACATTGGGTAAAGCGTTCGCGGTTTTCCTGGCCGGCATATTTCGCCAGATAAAGATTCAGGCAGGGGACGCCGCAGTCAAAATCCGTTTTGTTATGCTGGTCACCGAGCAGCGTAAAGGTCAGCGCGCGCATTATCTTCCGCCGAACTCCCTGCGCCGGCTCATGGCGCGCAATAGTCCGGCCGGCGTCTTACGATCCTCCAGCAATGTCTCGGCGAACCGCAGCTGATCTTCCATCGCCAATTGCAGTACCGCCGCTTCTTCTATCGCCTGTTTTGCGGCGTCATGGGTGGCGGTAATGATAAAGTCCGTCATGGTGATTCCCTGCAGGTCGGCGGCATGTTTGATTAACGCGTGAAGCGCCAGCGGAATACGGGCTTCAAGCCTGGCGGTTGTTGCCATGGTCACCCCTTTGTTCAGAACCCGGCAGTTTGCCGTACGGGAAGTCTACCTTAATCTTAGCCTGTTTATAATAACCGTTAGCGATAAAAATGACTTATTGCACATATGATCTAATAAGTAAAAATAGTTGCAAGATATTTTTATTAATTAATTATTTTAATTAGTACGCATTAATAGAAAAAATACATAACCTGATGATATGACAAATATTTTTATCGCCGCCGCTTCTGTTGGCACGGAAAAATACGGCGATAATTTACATATCAGCGAAAAAAATCGCTATTTAAATGTGATTATAACGGTGGTGATTTTCATAATATCGTGGCGACGCAATAAGCTTTTAATGCTATTTTTGCGCAAATAGAGCAATAACTCATTTAAACTATTTGTGCGGTTGGGCGCGCAACGTCACCGGGCGACGTTTGCTAAGGCCCGGCCATTATACAAAGCAGGAATATATGCAGGGGTTTTTATGCCGGCGACGCTGTCTCAGTCATCTTATGCCGCTACGGCCGGCTATCAATCGCCGCGTACCGATACCTGGCTCAGGTGCAGCATATTGGTATTGACGATGGCGATATTCACTTCAAAAGGCGTACCGTCATCCAGATACACGACCTCATATAACTCCATCATGGCGTCATTTGGTTTTATATTCATATGTTTGATCATTTCCAGATCAGTAGCATTAAATGCATGAAAATTTTGATCACGTTTATAAACCTTTTTCCCGGTAATCCGCTCGATATAAGAATATTTGGAATTTTCCAGCTCTTTAAACTCTATTGAATTAAACAGAGATGCCGGGAAATGGATATACTCCAGCGAAACCGGAATGTCGTCGAAGCTCATCAGCCGCAGTATTTTATAAACCGAATCGCTGTTTTTAATACGCAACGCCTGTGCCATCGCGGCGTCGGGAACGGCGACAATACTGGCGGAAATCACTTTGCGGCCGGCGCGATGGCCGCCTTTTTGCGCCTGGTAATCAAAAGGAGACAGCGCATGGAACCGGCCGGATTGATTATTTTTACCAATGGAGCCGATATAGATACCCGACCCCTTGATGCGATAAATCCGGCGCTGATCGATAAGGATGCGGGTGGCTTCGCGCACCGTGGCGCGGGTGAGGCATAGCGCCCGTGCAATGGCTATTTCAGTGTCCAGTTTATCCCCGGGCTGCAGATCCGCTTCCTTTATTTTAGCGAGGATATAGTCGATAACCTCTTTTTGTTTTTCCGTAATATTGTCGGTCATCTCGTCATCTTCCGCCGCGTTATCAGATTGCGCACACCAAAGGCATAGTTTCCGGAGCGGGTAACAGAAGTCCACCAGCCGGCACGATGTGCATGATAAATGTGATCAAGTTAACAGCTTTACTGTAAAGCCATCCTGTCTGCTCATCTTTGCAAGCTTACCTCTTGTGTATAGTCACGTCCAGGTGCATTCTAAAGATGACTATACAAATTCAACATGTACATACTGCTATGGATTCTGTGTGTTTTTATCGTCTGCGTTTCAGGCTCAGGGGCAATCCCCTCGGCTTGGCAGCACCACATAAGGTTCATGGATTCAGTCGGATAGGGGAAAATCGTGGAAGAGAAGCAGCTGGCGAACGCCATAAGGTTTCTGAGCATCGATGCCGTGCAGAAGGCCAACTCGGGACATCCCGGCGCGCCGCTGGGCATGGCGGATATGGCGACTGTGTTATGGCGGAAGTTTTTAAAACACAACCCGGCCGATCCGCAGTGGATTAACCGCGACCGCTTTGTGCTGTCCAATGGCCATAGCTCGATGCTGCTGTATTCCCTGCTCCATCTGACCGGTTATGACCTCGGTATCGAGGATTTACGCAATTTCCGCCAGCTGCATGCCAAAACCCCGGGGCATCCCGAATACGGTTATACCCCCGGGGTGGAAACCACCTCCGGGCCGCTGGGCCAGGGCATTGCCAACGCGGTGGGCATGGCCCTGGCGGAAAAGACGCTGGCCGCGCAGTTTAACCGGGAAGGTTTTCCGGTGGTTGACCATTTCACCTATGTATTTATGGGCGACGGCTGCCTGATGGAGGGGATTTCGCATGAAGCCTGTTCGCTTGCCGGCACCCTTAAACTCGGCAAGCTTATCGCGCTTTGGGACAACAACAATATCTCCATCGACGGCCATGTCGACGGCTGGTTTAGCGATGATACCCCGGCCCGTTTCCGCGCCTACGGCTGGCAGGTCATCGCCGATATCGATGGCCATAACCCCGGGCAGGTGGCGGCGGCGCTGGAACAGGCCAGAAATGAACCACACCGGCCCACGCTTATTTGCTGCAAGACCACCATCGGCTACGGTTCACCCAACAAGGCCGATAGCCATGACAGCCATGGCTCGGCGCTGGGGGCGGCGGAAGTGGCGCTGGTCCGGCAAACCCTGGGCTGGACCCATGCCGCGTTCGAGATCCCGCCGGATATCTACGCCCACTGGGACGCGCGCGAAACAGGCGCCGCCGCCCAGGCGGAATGGCAACAGCTGTTTACGCGCTATCGCCGGGAATACCCCGAAGAAGCCGCCGGCTTAGTACGGCGCAGCCAGAAAATCCTGCCGGCGGACTGGCATGCCAACAGCCAGGAGTATATCCGCCGGCTGCAGGCTAACCCGGCCAACCTGGCCACCCGCCAGGCCAGCCAGAAAGCGCTTGACCAGTTTATCCAATGGCTGCCGGAACTGCTGGGCGGATCGGCTGACCTGTCGCCCTCCAATTTAACCCGCCACGGCCAGGCGCGCGATATTACGCCGGATGACGCCTCGGGCAACTATATCTCCTATGGCGTGCGCGAATTCGGCATGTCGGCGATGATGAACGGCGTGGCGCTGCACGGCGGTTTTATCCCTTACGGCGGCACCTTCCTGATGTTTATGGAATACGCCCGCAACGCCGTACGCATGGCCGCGCTGATGAAGATACGCAGCATTTTTGTCTATACTCATGATTCCATTGGTTTAGGTGAGGACGGGCCGACGCACCAGCCGGTGGAACAGCTCGCCGCATTACGTCTGACGCCGAATATGGAAACCTGGCGCGGCTGCGATCAGGTTGAGGCCGCCGTGTCCTGGCAGCAGGCCATCGAGCGTAACGACGGTCCCAGCGCGCTGGTGTTTACCCGCCAGCCGCTGGAGCAGCAGCCCAGGAACGCGCGACAGCTGGCGGATATCGCCCGGGGCGGCTACGTGCTGCGCGATTGCGACGGTGTTCCTGAACTTATCATTATCTCGAGCGGGTCGGAGATCGAGCTGGCCGTTTATGCCGCCGCCGGGCTCACGGAGCAAGGCAGGCGGGTACGCGTGGTCTCCCTGCCCTGCGTTGAACGCTTCGAAAAACAGGACGCGGCCTGGCGCGAAAGCGTGCTGCCCATCGCGGTGCGTAAACGTCTGGTGATTGAAGCCAGCATCGCCGGATTCTGGCAAGGGTATGCGGGACTGGACGGCAAGGTTATCGGTATGAACAGCTTTGGCGAGTCGGCGCCGGCGGCGGTGCTGTTCGGGCATTTCGGCTTTACGAAAGATAATGCCCTGGCGGCCGCCCGCGCGCTGCTTACGGCTTAACGCGCGCCGGCGAATGCAAGGTCAATCAATTGAATGGGTTAAATATGCCAGCTTTATCAACATGGTTAAATGAAGATCGCATCCAGTATGTCAACACCGTCGGCGACTGGCGGGAGGCCATCAAACGGGTGGCCGAGCCGCTGTTACAGGACGGGACTATTTCCGCGGACTATGTGGCGAACATCATCAAGCAAAAAGAGGCCATCGGCCCTTATTTTGTAATCGCGCCGCGTATCGCCATGCCGCATGCCCGGCCGGAGGAAGGCGCCAACCGCCTGGGGTTGTCCATCCTCAAGCTGCGCGAGGGCGTGGTGTTCGGCGCGCAGGAAAACGATCCGGTTGATTTTGTAGTGATGTTCGCCGCGCCTGACGGCAACAGCCATGTGGAGCTGATTGCCCAACTGGCGGAGTTTTTGTCGGATGACGACGTGATGGCGAGCGTATTTAACGCGCGGGATCGGGCGGAATTAATCAAGATCGTGAACAGTTTTTAACTGAGTATCGACACTTATTCACTATGACCAACGAGGTGAAGCATGAAAATTATGGCGGTGTGCGGCGCAGGCTTAGGCAGCAGCTTTATGATGGAAATGAATATCAAGAAGGTCCTGAAAAACCTGAATATTTCCGCGGACGTTGAACATTCGGATCTGGGGTCGGTAACACCGGACGCGGCCGATGTGTTTGTTATGGGCCGGGATATCGCCTATAGCGCCAACCTACCTGAGAACAAGCTTATTATTGTTAACAGCATCATTGATATCAAAGAGCTGGAAACCAAGATAAGCGAATATTTTCAGAAACAATAACAGGTTATACATCTTACCGCTGAGGTTGCTATGTTTATACAAAACCTTTTACTGGTCGTGGTCGACGTGCTCAAGGTGCCGTCTATCCTGGTCGGACTGGTGGCGCTGTTCGGCCTGGTCGCCCAGAAAAAGCCTTTTCCCGACGTCATCAAGGGCACGGTCAAAACCATCCTGGGGTTTTTGGTGCTGGCCGGCGGGGCATCGGTCCTGGTCGGTTCCCTGTCGCCGCTGGGGGATATCTTCAAGCATGCCTTTGATGTGCAGGGCATCATCCCCAACAATGAAGCCATGGTGTCCATCGCCCTGGAAAAATATGGCGCCTCGACCACGTTGATTATGGCTTTCGGCATGGTGGCCAACATTATCGTCGCGCGCTTTACCCGGCTGAAATACATTTACCTTTCCGGCCATGTCACCTTCTATATGGCCTGTATGGTGGCGATTATTTTGTCGGTGGCCGGATTTACGGGCGTGCAGCTGATTTATACCGGTTCCCTGACGCTGGGCCTGCTGATGGCGATTTTCCCGGCGATGGCCCAGCCGTATATGCGCAAGATCATCGGCAACGACCAGGTGGCTTTGGCCCATACCGGCACCGTGGGTTATGTTCTTTCCGGCTGGATAGGCTCGCTGGTGGGTAAGGGATCTAAATCCACCGAAGAGATGAACATGCCGAAAAACCTGAGTTTTTTGCGCGACAGCACCATCTCGATCTCCATCACCATGATGATTATTTATTTTATTCTGGCGATTTCAGCGGGCCGGGAATATGTCGAAAGCCAGTTCAGCCATGGCCAAAACTATCTGGTCTATTCATTTGTGCAGGCGATAACCTTCGCCGCCGGCGTGTTTATTATCCTGCAGGGCGTGCGCTTGATTTTAGCGGAGATTGTTCCGGCCTTCACCGGCTTTTCGGAACGGCTGGTGCCTAACGCCCGTCCGGCGCTGGACTGCCCGATTGTCTATCCCTATGCGCCCAACGCCGTGCTGCTGGGCTTTATTTTCAGTTTTATCGGCGGGCTGGTGGGGTTGTTTTTCCTCGGGCAATTGCACTGGGTATTAATTCTGCCGGGCGTAGTACCGCACTTTTTCTGCGGCGCCACCGCCGGCGTCTTCGGCAATGCCACCGGCGGCAGGCGCGGCGCCATGGCGGGGGCCTTTGCCCACGGTGTATTAATCACCTTCCTGCCTGTGGCGCTGCTGCCGGTGCTCGGCGCCATGGGCCTGGCCAACACCACTTTCTCGGATACCGATTTTGGCGTGGTGGGGATTATGCTGGGCAACATGGCGCGCTTTATGGACCGAGGCACCATTACCATGGCGATAACCGGGGTATTTGTGCTGCTGGTGATTTATAACTTTGCCGCCAGGAAGAAGGTGGCGGTGGAGGAGCGCGAGGTGTAATCGCTCCGCCGGACATACTGAATAAGGGCCGGCGACGGCCCTTTTTATTGCTCATTTGCCCTTGGATGACGTCTCAACAACAAGGGCGCTGTACGAACTTATGTTAAACGTCCCGGGGATTCAGGTTGATATCGCTTTTTTATACACAATAGGTATATTTCCGTTTTATACAAAATATGTATAAAGAGAACTTATACAATATTTGTATGCTGTGAAAATATTTTTTGCATGCATAAATGCCAGACTGGAGGCTCGTTAATATCCGTCCTGGAATTTTATGTCGCGGTCATACTATCTCGATTGTCGCTGAGTTGGCCGGAAATATTCCCGCCGCCGATTAATCCATCACCCACCTGCATCGCGGACTCATGGTCGGGAAGTCCATCGCCGATCGTAAGGCCAGTCGGGCCGGGTAGCGGGACGTCACCCCAACGAATAAAGGCGAGGAAACGACAGCGCGTTACGTTGATGTCGGTGTAATAATAGTTCCAGAATCAAAATCATATGTAGTAATATGTAATCATTGATTATAAGCAAATTAATGATTGCAGTCATGCAAACAGGAAAGTGGAATGGCAACATATGATTTTGTAGTAGGGAATAGCTATACCAAAAATGATCTTTATACCCTGTGCCGTATTCCCGTAGAAAAGCAAAAAGGCAGTTGGAATACCGGCTATACCCAGTACGATGGGGATTGGTTTATCTTTTGTAATATCGGCATGCCGGGGCGTACGGGCCATAACTATGGCAATAGATTCGTTGGGGATGATCTGTTGTGGTATGGCAAGACCGACTCCCATATCAATCAGCCTTCCATCAAATCAATGCGGGATGGAATAGGCAATAATTTCATCTTTTATCGCACAGACGATCGCTCCCCCTTCACCTTCGCGGGCAACGCCAAGGCGATACAGGTGCGCGATATACGACCGGTTGAAATCCTATGGGGGTTTCTACAATCGGGAGAGCAACGCGTTGAGGTGCTGGCGCAAGAAGAGGTGGAGCCGGAAAAGTTCTATGAAGGCGCCACTAAAACCATTTCAGTGAATATCTATGAACGCAACCCCCAGGCGCGCAGGCTGTGCATCGATAAACATGGCGTGTCTTGTGCCGTATGCGGGTTTAACTTTGCCAAGGTCTATGGGGAGGTCGGCAAAGGTTTTATCCACGTCCATCATCTCAAGCCGCTGGCTGGGATTGGGGCGGAGTATCAACTCGACCCCGTTGAAGATCTGCGCCCCGTATGTCCGAATTGCCATGCTATGCTGCATCGGCGCAAACCGCCCTATTCTATTAATGAACTAACTGAATTACTAAAAGAGAATAGTTCCCAGTAAAGCGATTCAAAAGGCACGCTCACTTAAAAGGTCATCGTTATGATGTGAGCGTGGTTGAAAAAATATTTTTGAATAAGCCATGGCGAACTTGTGTATTGTCTATATTGACTTTTTGAAGGATAAACATTAGGGTTACCTCATGCGCTGACCGCTGGAGAAACAATGTCATTGATCGTGTTGATACTTTCAGTATCATTAATGGGCTTTTACTTTAAGAATAAAACCGAATTAAATAAAACGATTAATTTTATAAATGTATTTTCCATATGTATGACCCTGTTTTTTATTACTTATTTTATCAGAAATTATAGCTCATCGTCGCCTGAGTTGATTATGTCATTTGATGTATTTATAACTATTTTTTTCATAAGTTTATTCATTGCTGCTTTTGCACACTTAATGTTTTTAAGAATTAAACCTTATTGATATTGGTGAGATTATAAATAAATGGAATTTCATTAACATTTTTTACAAAAGGAGATAATTATGATCAGACCACAGTTTGGTATTACCCCTAACCCAGCCTGCAATCAACCCAATCCCGTGGGCAATACTAATTACAATACCAATGGTTTATTGCCTTTAGGAATAGGCATTGGAACAACGGTTATGCGGGCTATTCCCACTCCTGTAGGCGTCGGAATTGCGGTTGCCACCGATGTGTTAGGCAGGGCCGCGAATCATATGCCTATTAGTACGCCCATGCCTAACGTACCGATGAATCCCAGTTGGGTTGGGAATAAATAATTTTTTAAGGGCCTAATGAGTTATTAGGCTCTTAAGTCATCGCATTAAATTTCTCGATTAAATCATTTAATTTACCCTATCCACTTTGCGATGGCGGCTGCAATTATCGATTAAACGGATAGCGCACGATCTTATCCTGCTTTTTTCCCTCGCCCGGGCGCCTTGCCACCCGAGCGTGCCGGCTTGCCCGCGGCCTGTGCCCCCATCCCCGTAAAGCGCGTTAACGCCGGCTGAGCATTGCGATCCCGCTTTTTGCCCGTCCTGAGCTCATCCACGGTGGCCGGCGGAATCAAGCACTCCCTGCGGTTGCCGATCAGCTGCTTCATATCCATTGCCGTCAGCGCCTCGCGTATCAGCGGCCAGTTGGCCGGGTCGTGATAACGCAGCAGCGCTTTATGCAAGCGCCGCTGGCGCTCGCCGCGCGGGATCACCACCTCTTCGCTGTGATAATCCACCTTCGCCAGCGGATTTTTACCGCTGTAATACATGGTGGTGGCGCTGGCCAGCGGCGAGGGGTAAAAATTCTGTACCTGGTTCAGCCGGAAGCGGTTTTTCTTCAGCCACAGAGCCAGGTTAACCATATCCTCGTCGCGGGTGCCGGGATGCGCCGCGATAAAATAGGGGATCAGGTATTGCTCCTTGCCGGCCTGCCGGGAATAGGTATCGAACAGCTGCTTAAAGCGCTGATAGCTGTCCATGCCCGGTTTCATCATCTTGGCCAGCGGACCTGCCTCGGTATGCTCCGGCGCAATCTTTAAATAACCGCCAACGTGATGCTCCGCCAGTTCCTTAATATAACGCGGGTCCGCCACCGCCAGGTCGTAACGCACGCCCGAGGCGATCAGGATCTTCTTGACGCCCGCAAGCGCCCGGGCGCGGCGATAAAGTTTGATGGTCGGCTCGTGGTTGGTATCCATATGCGGGCAGATTTCCGGATAGACGCAGGATGCCCGCCGGCAGGTCTGCTCGGCGCGCGGCGCCTGGCAGCGCAGCATATACATATTGGCGGTGGGGCCGCCCAGATCGGAGATCACGCCGGTAAAGCCCGGCACGTTGTCGCGGATTTGCTCGATTTCCCTTGTAATGGAGGTTTCCGAGCGGCTTTGGATAATGCGGCCTTCATGTTCGGTAATCGAGCAGAACGCGCAGCCGCCAAAGCAGCCGCGCATAATATTCACCGAGAAGCGGATCATATCGTAGGCCGGGATAGCGGTATTGCCATAGGCCGGATGCGGCACGCGCTGGTAAGGCAGGGCAAATACCGAGTCCATTTCTTCGGTCAGCAGCGGAATGGCCGGCGGGTTGATCCAGACATAGCGGTCGCCGTGTTTTTGCATCAGGGCGCGGGCGCAGCCGGGATTGGTTTCATGATGCAGGATGCGCGAGGCATGGGCGTACATCACCTTGTCGTTCCTGACCTTTTCAAACGAGGGCAACAGGACGTAGGTTTTTTCCCATGGCTTGGGTTTGGGCGCGCGCACGCTTACCGGCCGGGCGTCGCCGGCGTTTACCGTCCGGGTGGCGCAGGGCAGGTCGTCGCCGTAAGGATTAACCATGGGCTCGATACGCCCCGGCGCATCAAGGCGCGTGGAATCGACGCCGGTCCAGCCGGGCAGCGCCGTTTTACGCAGTACGGCGGTATTACGCACATCGTTGATATCAGCGATGGGCTCTCCCGCCGCCAGGCGGTGGGCCACTTCCACCAGCGGACGCTCGCCGTTGCCGTAAATGAGCATATCGGCCTTGGCATCCACCAGTACCGAGCGGCGCACGGTATCCGACCAGTAGTCGTAATGGGCGATACGGCGCAGGCTGGCCTCGATGCCGCCCAGCACCACCGGCACATCGCTGAACGCCTCCTTGCAGCGCTGGGTATAGACCAGCGTGGCGCGGTCCGGGCGTTTGCCGGCGAGATTGCCCGGCGTATAGGCATCGTCATGGCGCGCTTTGCGATCCGCCGTGTAGTGGTTGATCATCGAGTCCATATTGCCGGCCGTAACGCCAAAAAACAGGTTCGGCTTGCCCAGGCGCATAAAGTCCGCTTTGCCGCGCCAATCCGGCTGGGCGATGATGCCCACCCGAAAGCCCTGCGCCTCCAGCATGCGGCCGATTATCGCCATGCCGAAGCTTGGATGATCGACATAGGCGTCGCCGGTGACCACGATAATATCGCAGCTGTCCCAGCCCAATTGGTCCATCTCCGCGCGGGACATGGGCAGGAAGGGCGCGGTGCCAAAACATTCGGCCCAGTAAAGCGGATAGGAGAACAGCTGGCGTTCGGGGCGGATCAGGCTTGTCGGCACGGGGAACTCTTAAGCGGATGGCGTCTTTGGGGCGAAAATTCTACCGATTTTGCCGGGGAAATGGTGGGGAAATTGCGATCACAATGAGACAGATCAAAAAAATCAGCCCCGCTTATCGCCTGGGCCAGGAAGGCATGGCGGCAATATTACCGGCTGTGCCGTTAACGCTCTTACCGAAATCGCAATGGCCGGAAATGGGCCTGATTAGCATTCAGGCCCTCTAAGTCTTCACATTTTATCTATCAAAGTACATTATCGATCATACACTGGAGGAAAGGTTTGACTTGCTCTTGCCGGTCCTGACTGACGGGTTGGCTTGTTTCGTCGCTAATATTCAGTTCCCTCGTTATTTTATCCTGTTTGTCCGGTGATTTTTTATCAACCGCCACTTTGATATCTATGAGGTACTCATGGCCGTCAGGCAGCAGCCTGGTACAGCTTTTTATCCGCTCACTCTCGTTTTCCCTCAGCTTTACTGACTCATGTGTGGTGTGCGCATACGTGAGTGGGCTAAGCGTTACGATTGGTAATAGCATGCAAAGCAATTTTTTCATTTTATATCCTCGTTAAATTTATTTTTATTAAAAACGCGTTAATTAAAAAAATTATGCCAATTATTCACTTTAAAATTATTTTAAATAAAATAAAAATGACCCAGAATAATCTAACCGGAATGCAATGCTCGCATACTGCTATTTAAAATAGACTATTGTGGTGTGTTTTTATATAGGGTTGGATGTTGGGTGGGCGGTAAAGTTCATCCATTTTTTAAAATCATTATTCATTTTTTGCAAGTTATAGATAGATTATTTTAATTATAATGTTAATTATATATAGTGATTTAAACGCCTGGAGCAGAGGGTGCCGCGTAATCACCGTATCGTGGTATCGGCCATCACCTACGCCGAAACGCGCTTCGGGACAATCGGCCAGAAGGCTTCCCGGCGCCATGCTGGTGACCAATAATATCAGAGAATTTGCGCTGGTGCCGGGACTGGCGCTGGAGATTGGGTTGAGCAACAGGATTCGGCGAGCTTTAGCGTTATTCGTTAACCCAGGAGGCAGCGCCGCGTTTAACGCCGCCGCCTTATCTCCTGCGGCAATGTCGCCAGCGTCGCCAGCTCCGCCACCGGCCGGGGGGCGTCATCGGGGGCGGGCAGTCCCACCCGGTTGTGCCAGAACGTGGGCAGGCCCACTTTGGCCGTGCCGAACAGATCGTAGGCCGAACCGGCCACGAATACCGCCCGGTCGGCGCTGACGCCGGCGATATCCAGGGCCAGTTGATAGGGGCGCGGATCGGGTTTATAGAAGCCGGCCTGTTCCGAGGTGACCACTACATCAAAGGGCACGCCAACGCTGAGGGCCGCGGCCAGACCCAGGCGCTGCGAGCAGTTGGTGACCACGCCCAGCCGGTAATGCCGCGCTAACGCCCTAAGCACGCCCGCGGCTTCCGGCCAGGGACGCAAATCGCGCCAGCCCTCCTCCAGGCGGCGGGCGGCGGCTTGACCCAGTCCGACCCCGGCGGCGGCTTCCGCCACCAGGGTTTCATAAGGCCGGTAGGCGCCGCAGCCGTAGGTCAGCCCCAGATAGGCCATGCGCCAGGCGCGCCCCGCGTCTTCGGACCCGGCGGCCCGGTTCCATACCGTCCATGAGTCCAGCACGGCGGTAAGCAAATCAAATAACACCAGCTCCACCGGCAATACGGGTGCCCCTGCCTGGATAGCGGTTTGGTCCATGGGTTTCTCCTTGCCTGGCCTTAGTCTGGTTGCGCGATGGCGCTGATGTCCGCCTTGACGTGCCCCGTATTGCCTACCAGCCGTTGATGCGCGGCCAGAATACCGGCGGCTGGGTATCGGCCAGGTAATAACCGCTGAACTGCGCGGCGGTGGCGCAGGCGTGGTTGGGCAATATCCGCAGCAGGGTGCCGATCGGCAGCGCCGGCAGATCGCGCGCGCCGGAACGGGAGGCGATAATGCCGTGCTCCTGATTGGCGTCGGCGACGATCAGGTCGGCGATGGGGTTGCCCTGATTATCGCACACCAGGCCGTACCCCTGATCGACGGGTTGGGCCGCGGTGCCGCGATCGCGCGACAGGGCCATCCAGCCCGCATCGATAAGGGTCCAGCCTTTGGCCGGCTGATGGCCGATGACCGTGGTCGCCACCGACAGCGCAATATCCCCGGCACGACAGACACCCAGTCCGGCCATCACCAAATCAAAAAACGCGAATACCCCGGCGCGCACTTCGGTTACGCCGCTAAGGTCGCGGGCAAACAGCGCGGTGGGCGTGGAACCCACACTGACGATCTCTATGGGAAAACCGGCCCGGCGCAGCATATCGGCGCTGGTGACCACCGCGTCGCGTTCATCCATGGCGCACTGCGCCAGCGCGGCGGCGGAGCGGCAGTGATAAGAGCCGCCGGCGTGGGTCATGACGCCCCGCAGCCGCACCCTGCTGTTTTGCAGCACGCGGGCGATATCGATAAGCAAGGGCGACGCCGGCGGCACGCCGGAACGGTGGCCGTCGCAATCAATTTCCAGCAGGACGGCGAAATCGACCTGGTGACGGCCGGCAAAGGCCGTCAGCGCGCCGGCGCTGGCGAGGTTATCGAGGATCAGCAGCAACCGGCAGCCGGCGCCGATAAGCCTGGCGGCATGGGCTAATTTATTCGGCGCAATTCCCACGCCGTACAGAATATCCCGGTAGCCGGCGGCGAAAAAGAAATCCGCCTCGCGCAGGGTGGACACGGTAATCGGGCCTTTTTCCCCGGCAAAAAGACGCTCGCTGACCTGAAGGGATTTATTGGTCTTCACATGAGGGCGCAGCGTAACGTTAAACGGCGCAACCTGGCGGCGCATGCGCTGAATATTGTTGTCCAGACGCGCAACATCCAGCGTCAGGTAAGGGGTTTCCATGGTGGCGCTTATATCGGGCATAGGTCCTCCGGCTGAATAGTGACAGTATAAAAAACCGCCGCTGGCGGAGTAAATTGAATCTTTCTGTATCTATGATTCAGTACTACTTAATACTTGATTCATGCATTTAGCAGGATGGCAATATTAGTCACAGTAGTATGGTAACGGGCGGTGACTATGATAATTTATCATTATTAATCCCAGATTCAGGAATGTCCTATGCACGATATGCGGGATCTGAAGCTGCTGCTGGCGATTCGCGATAACGATACCCTCGTGGCCGCCGCCCATCAGCTGGGCCTGACCCCTTCGGCGGTGACCCAGCGTTTGCAGACCATAGAGAAGCGGCTAAATGTGCGCTTGATCGACCGATCCGCACGGGGCTTGTGTTTTACCGGCGAAGGGGAACTGTTATGCCTGCGCGGTAAACAGCTGGTGGAGCAGTACGATGCCCTGATGCATGAGCTGGACAAGCGGCGCAGCGGTTTTGCCGGCACCTTGAAAATCAACGCCCCGTTTGGCTTCGGCCGGCGTTACCTGGCGGCGGCGGCTGCGGATTTTCAGCAGCGCTATCCCGACGTCGAGATGTCGCTTACCCTGTCGGACCGCCCGCTGGTTGAAGCCGCCGAACGGTTTGATATCGTGATTCATATCGGCCAATTGCGGTCATCCAGTTTGATTGGCCATGCTATTGCCGCCAACAGACGTTTTGTCTGCGCCTCGCCCGATTTTATCGCCCACCATGGCCAGCCCAGCTCGCCGGAAGAGTTGGCCCGCCTGCCCTGCATCGCCCTGCGTGAAAATAATGAAGACGTGCTGCTGTGGCATTTTACCCGCGGACGCACCAGCAGCAGCGTGCGCGTGCGCTCAACGCTTGCCAGCAACGACGGCGATATTATCCGGCTGTGGGCGACGCGCGGGCTGGGCATTATCATGCGCTCGGAATGGGATGTGGCGGAGGCCTTGCATAAAGGGGAACTGGTGCGCCTGATGCCGGCCTGGAAAACCCCCGACGCCAATGTGATTGCCTTGACCCACCAGCGTGAGGGGTTGCCGCTGCGCACGCGCCAGTTCATGCGTTTTCTGCGGGAACGGTTTTCGCCGGTCCCGCCCTGGCGCGAGGCTCAGGAGGAGAAAATCCACGGCTAGGATTACGCGTTAATACCGCCGTCCACATTGATGCCGGTGCCGGTAATATGCCCCGCCGCCGGAGACGCCAGGAACGTGACCGCGGCCGCCACGTCTTCTGCCTTGCCGTAATGGCCCAGCGCAATATACTGGCGCTGGGTCTCGGCGCCTTCGCCGTCGGCGGGGTTCATATCGCTGTCGGTGGGGCCGGGGTGGACCAGGTTAACGGTAATGCCGCGCGGGCCCAGATCGCGGGCCAGGCCGCGGGTCAGCGACAACAGGGCCGACTTGGTCATCGCATAAACGGCAATGCCCGGCATCGGCACCCGATCGGCCAGGCAACTGCCGATATTGATAATGCGCCCGCCTTGCCCCAGGTGCGGCAGCGCGGCCTGGGTGGCGACCACCAGGCCGCGGATATTGACGTTAATCATCGCGTCGATATCCTCAAGCGCCATATCCTCCAGCATGCCGCCGCGCGCGATGCCCGCATTATTGACCAGGATATCGAGACCGCCCAGCCCGGCCACGGTTTGGCTTACCGCATCGCGTACCGCGCCGGACGATGCGCTGTCGGCCTGGATGGCCAGCCCCTTGCGGCCAAGCCGCTCAATCTCCGCTACCACCGCGCTGGCCTTGTCGGCGGATTTTTCATAGGTAATAGCCACGTCGGCGCCGGCCCGCGCCAGCGATATCGCCATGGCCTTGCCCAGGCCGCGGCTGGCGCCGGTAACGAGCGCGCGTTTGCCTTGCAGTGAATTCATGGTCGCTTCCTCTTTATGTGTTAATCGATACAAAAATAACTTAAACGGAATTGCCGCCGAAGATCAAGCGTATTATTATAATGATCGACACATAATTAATGAGGGCAGGCGCAGGTTATGGCGGCACGAGGACGACCCAGGGGTTTCGATCGCGAGGCGGCGTTGGCCGCGGCAATGAGACTCTTCTGGCAGAAGGGGTACACCGCGACGTCAATGGCGGAGCTCTATCAGGCGATGGGTATTCATTCGCCAAGCCTGTATGCCGCATTCGGCAATAAGGAAGACTTGTTCCTGGAAGCCGTGGCCTGCTACGAAAAATCTATCGCGCCACTGATATGGTCGCCGCTGGATACCGCGCCGACCGCGCGTGAAGCAGTGGGGGAATGGCTGAAATGCTCGGCGCGTATCCTGACCCGGGACGCGTGGCCGCCAGGCTGTATGGTGACGCTGTCGAATGTGGCGGGTGAAGGATACGCGCGGCTGGGCGAGCAGGTGAAACGATCGCGCCAGCGCGGTATCGATAAGCTCACCGCCCGGCTGGATCAGGCGGTGGCGGAGCGGGAGCTGGCGGCCGGCATCGATACCGCGGCGCTGGCGCGGATGTACTTTAGCATCCAGCAGGGGATGTCCATCCAGGCACGCGACGGCGCCGGTTTCGCTACGCTTGACGCCATGGCGGATATGGCGCTGGCGCTATGGCCGGCGGCCCAGGCCATGACGAGCCATGGTGTCCAGGGCGACATCCCCAGGCAGGGACAAAAGAATGCCGGCGCCTTGATTACTCGGCATCGCCGTTAAAATGTAATACCGGCGCCGGCTGCCGGTGGGTGCGACGGAACCCGTACAGGCGCAGCCCGCCTAACGCCAGCCAGATCAGGCCTAATATCATGGCGGTTTTATCCAGGCTGACCAGCAGCCATAAGGTCGCGACGGCGCCGAACGCCGGGCAAACCAAATAGAGCAGGGTGGACAGGGGGTCTCGCCGGCGCTGGCGGATGAAGTAGTGGCTGATAACGGACACATTGACCAGGGTAAAGGCCAGGAAAGCGCCGAAATTTATAAATGACGTGGAAGTGGTGACGCTCATGAACAAGGCGAGCAGGGCGACCGCGGCGCAAAGCAGGATGGCGTTCGCCGGGGTATTACAGCGTCCCAGCCTGCCCAGGACCCGGGGCAGCACGCCGTCGCGGCCCAGGGTATAGATAAGCCGGCTGGCGCTGGCCTGGGCGGCGATACCGGAGGCGAACTGGCCGAAGACCAGGCCAATCATAAACAGGGTGACGAAAATATCGCCGCCAATATTGCGCGCAATCTCAAATGCGGCCGCGTCGGTATTCGCGAATGCCGCGCCGGGGTGCGCCAGCTGTACGCACCAGGACACCGCGATAAAAATAATGCCGCCGATAAGCGTAATCAGCATAATGGCGCGCGGAATACTGCGTTTGGCGTCTATGGTTTCTTCCGTCAGGGTGGTAATGGCATCAAACCCGAGGAAGGAATAACAGGCCACGGCGGCGCCGGCGACCAGCAGCGGCAGCAGATGGGCGCCGCCGGCGGTAAAGGGCGCCAGGCTCCAGAACGGCCGGGACGCGTCGCCCCAGATATAATGCACCGCGAGAGCCACAAAGGCCGCCAGCACCAGCAGTTGCACTATCATCAGCAGGCTGTTGACGGCGCTGGCGACTTTCAGGCCGATAATATTGATACATGTGGTCACGGCGATAAACGCCAGCAGCCATACGTACTGCCCAACGGCGGGAAACGCCGAGGAGAGGTAGACCGCGCCGATAAGCCAGATCACCATCGGCAGGAACAGGTAATCAAGCAGTATCGCCCACCCGGCGAGAAAGCCCAGGTTATCGCTGATGGCATTGCGCACGTACATATAGGCGGAACCCGCCACCGGGAAGGCGCTGGCCATCCGGCTGTAGCTAAACGCGGTAAACAGCATGGCCACCAGGGCCAGCACATAGGCGCCGGGCACATGGCCGTCGGTAATCTGCGCCAGCACGCCAAAGGTGCCCAAAACGATAATCGGCGTCATATAGGCCAGGCCGAACAGCACCAAATGACCGGTGGTAAGCGTCTTTTTAAATGCCGACATGGAAAACTCCCGTGTGTGTTTAGTTTTACTAAACATCAAGTTTAAAAAGTGAACGTTAAGCCGTTAAAGCGGCCACCAGCGTTGCCCGTCGGGGCAGGTTTCCATATGGCCGGATAACATGAGCCGGCGGTCCTTGAGATAGTGATATTGGCTGCGGGCTTTTTCCGGCAGGGTAAAATCCAGCGTGACCCTGAGCGTCGCCTCCTGCCTGCCCAGCGCGCCGAGCAGGTTGCCATAGGGATCCACCACCGCGCTTTCGCCGGCAAACGTGAAACCGGCGCCGGCGCCGGCGCGGTTGGTCATCGCGAAAAAAATCTGGTTTTCGAACGCCCGGGCCAGCGCCGCATGCCTGTGTACCGGACCGTAGGGATCCATATTGCCATTGGTCACGACCAGCAGATCGCAGCCCATGGCGGCCAGGGCGCGGGCGGTTTCCGGGAATTCAATGTCATAACAGATAAGCAGCCCGATCCGCTTGCCGCGCCACAGGCCGCATACCAGGCGATCGCCGGCCAGCACCAGCGCGCGTTCATCCGGCCATAAATGGGTTTTGCGGTATTTAAACGCCACGCCGTCTTCCGGGGTGATAAAAACCGTGGTGTTGAAGACGCCCTGTTCATCCCGTTCCAGCAGGCCGATGGCGATGGCGATATCGCGCCGGACGCTGAGTGCCTTAAGCGTTGCGATCTCCGGCCCGTCCAGCCGCAGGGCGCGATCGTCCACATGGCCGTTTTCGGCAAAGCCGGTCAGAAAGGTTTCCGGAAAAATCACCAGCTGTGTTTGCGGACTGCAACATTCGATATGCATTACTGCCTGCGCCATATTGCCTTTGATATCACCCTCGCGGTTGCGTGCCTGTATTAATTCAAGCTGCATACACTGTTATCCTTTGTGCATATTTATGGCGTTAATCATTAGTCCGATTATGCATGTAGGGATATGCTTGCCTATAACACGAACGGGGATGACTCAAATGGGTGATAAGCTTTACTTATCAATGGAGGACCTGGCCTGGCACCATGATATCGGGCTGCTGATCGATAGCCTGGACCAGGCGGATTTTTGGCTGAAAGCCGCGCGCTATTTGCATGGACGGCTGGTATTCGATAATTGGGTGGCGCTGCTGTTTATCCGCGACGCGCCGCCGGTGATCTTCGCCGAAAGTGATGAAAGTGACGGCAGCGACGCCAAATTGTTTTTGGATTATCAGAAAGGCCTATACCTGCTGGACCCCTTTTACCTTGGCGTATGGGCCAATCCGCGCAGCGGGCTGCAGCGCCTGGACGAGGTGGCGCCGATCCATTTTCGCGACTCCGAGTATTACCGCCGTTATTTCCAGCGCAATATCGTCGAGGATGAAGTGCAGTTAAACCTGGTGTTGGATGAGCGGCGAATTTTATGTTTATCGCTGGGCGGGGCGCGGCGTTTCAGCGATCATGACATGGGCCTCCTGCGGCTGTCCGTGGCCTGGCTGCTGCCGCTGATGCGCCAGCGCATGCGTTTTGAAACCGCCCGCGCCGAGAGCGTGGCCTCTCCTTTCCTGACCGGCCTGCCGGGCACCGAAATGCTGACCGAACGCGAAAGCGAGGTGACGCAGCTCATGTTAAGCGGCTGCTCCACCAAGGAAATCGCCCGTCGCCTGTGTATCTCCATCGAAACCGTGCGCGCCCATAAAAAGCATATCTATGCCAAGCTGGGCGTGAAAACGCAGTCGGAATTATTTGTGCTGTTTTGGCAGGGGCGGCAGGAGTGATGTCGGCCCGCTTCCCCGGGCAGGCTCTTAAAATCGTCCGTAATCAGCAGCGCGGCGGCTTTTTTCAGGATATCCCTTTCCATCTCCAGGCACCTGATGCGTTCCTCAAGCTCCTGGATGCGCTGCTGATCCGCCGTGACCGCCATGCCCGGCGGCATGATGCCGCTGCGTTCAGCCCGCAGCTGCGCGACCCAGCGGTACAGTACGTTTTCGTTGACCCCGGTGGCGTCACAGGCTTCCTTGTAGGTATGGTTTTTATCGAGCACCAGGCTTGCGGCCTCCCGCCTGAACTCCATGCTGAATGTTGTTTTTCTGGTCATCAGGACATCCTTTTTAATCCGGCGATTATATCGCCTATCAGGACGCCCGGCATTAGTAGCACCCCCTGCCGTTGCCGCGCGGCCGTCCCCGGCGGCCACGCTTAACCAACAATCTCGGCCAGGGGATTATTCCCGGCCGGCCGGAGAATAATCATGCTTCCTGCCGTTTCGTTCCTGTGCCGTTTAACCGTTTCTTTGCGATCTTCGCAGGGATAAAACCTGACTGGCTCGCTGAAAGAATCAATTATCTCGCACGCTATAAGGCGGGAAATGCTATTTCGCGGGACGCCTGTCCCAGCGAATAATTTCGGGGCGGCAGCGATGCCGGTTTGACGCTTTGCGCAGGGACCACGCCGTCGTCATAACTTTGTCATGATTGCGTCAGGCCGGTGTCAGCGCCGGGGCCGTAAACTCCTTACCTGAAACAAGTGGTACAGACCACTGCCACCACGGTATATGGAGCTTAAAATCATGCGTATTTTGTTAACCCGTACTATGTTGTCATCCGCCGCCTGCGCGCTTTTGCTTACGGCAGGCATGGTTTCCGCCCAGGCCGCGCCGGTCAGGAATATCGTCCTGGTGCACGGCGCATTTGTCGGCGGCGCCGGCTGGCGGCCGGTGTATGATATTTTGACCAGGGACGGCTATCACGTCACACTGGTGCAGGAGCCGCTGACATCGTTCCCGGAAGATGTGGCCGCCGCCAAACGTACGCTGGCCATGCAGGACGGTCCGGCGGTGCTGGTGGGGCATAGCTACGGCGGCGCCATCATTACGCAGGCGGGTAACGATTCCCATGTCGCCGGCCTGGTGTATATCGCGGCCCACGCCCTGGATAATGGCGAAACCGAGGCCAGTAACGGTAAAAAAATGCCCAACACCGCGCGACCTTTCGCCAAAACGCCCGACGGCTACCTGTACATCAACCCGGCAAATTATCCGGCGGATTTCGCCGCCGATCTGCCGCGCAAACAGGCCGAGTTCGAGGCGCAGGCGCAGATGCCGACCTCGGCCAGCGTATTTACCGCCAATATTGCCGACCCGGCCTGGAAAACCAAGCCGAGCTGGTACATGGTGGCGCAGGCCGACAAAATCATCAGTCCCGACCTGGAGCGGATGTATGCGGCGCGGGCGCATAGTCATACGGTGGAAGTCGCCGGCGCCAGCCATTCGGTATACGAATCCCATCCCCAAGAGGTCGCGGCGCTGATAGAACAGGCGGCGCGCCATGCGTTAGACTAAACCGTGGCCGCGACAGGCCGCGCCGGAGATTATATGAAGATTCTCGTCATCGAAGATGAACCCAAGGCCCGGGACTATATGCGCAGCGGCCTGACCGAATCAGGTTATGTGGTCGACGTGGCGTCGGGCGGCGTGGACGGCCTGCATATGGCCCTGGAAGAACGCTACGATCTGATCCTGCTGGATGTGATGATGCCGGGAATGGATGGCTGGTCGGTGATGGAGGTGATGGACAAACGGATTGATACCCCGGTGATCTTCCTCACCGCCAAAGGCACCCTGGAGGATAAACTCAAAGGGCTGGCGCTGGGCGCGGACGATTACCTGGTAAAGCCGTTTTCCTTCGCCGAGCTGCTGGCGCGCATCCGGATTGTTTTGCGGCGCGCGGGACAGGGCCGGCAGGATGACGTGCTGGCTGTCGCCGATTTGCAGATGGATGTCGCCAAACGGCGCGTGGAGCGCAACGGTGTGCGCGTCGACCTCACCAACAAGGAGTTTAACCTGTTGCATCTGTTTATGCTGAGCCCGGGGCAGGTGCTGACCCGCTCGCTGATTGCCTCCAGGGTGTGGGATATGAATTTTGACAGCGACACCAACGTGGTGGATGTGGCGGTGCGGCGTCTGCGGCAGAAAATAGACGAGCCGTTCGGCAAGCCATTGATCCATACCGTCCATGGGGTGGGTTATCGCTGTGAAGACGAAACATGAAACGTTTCTCGCTGACCTCCCGCCTGTCATCGGCCCTGGCCATGCTGGTCATGCTGGTCATGGCCACCGTCGGATACGCCCTGTACCGTACTCTTGAGCAACAGCTGATTATCCGCGACGACGGGGCGCTAATCACCCGCGTCGAGCAGATCCGTACCCTGTTGCTCAATGAAGACGTCATGACGCTGATTCACGATAAGCCCGGCCTGTTTGCCAATATGCTCGGCAATACGGAGTCGTTATTGGTGCTGCAATTTACCGACCGGCCCCCCCTGATTGAAATCAATCCCGGCCATTCGCCCATTCCGCACATCAATCCGGTGCCCGCGGACGCGCCCCTGACGCTCGCCGCCGTACAGCATGCGGTGGCCGCCGGCGGCATTCCCTTTATTTCCGCCTCCGCCCTGGCAAACGTCGCCAGCGCGCCTTATCAGGTAAAAATCACCACCGGCCGCCTGATGTCGGAGCGCACCCGTACCCTGGACATGTACCGCAACCAGATCATCCTCGTCGCGTCGATCGCCACCGTGCTTACCGCGCTGCTGGCCTGGATTTTCACCCGCCGGGGTCTGGCGCCGCTGCGCCGCCTGGCCGCTGAAACCGCCATGATGGATGTCCGCTTTTTGTCCAGGCGCATCGGTATCACCCATGCGCCGCCCGAACTGCGGGAACTGATCGCGGCGTTTAATACCATGCTGGAACGGCTGGAAATCAACTTTCGCCAGCTTAGCCAGGTATCCGCCGATATGGCCCACGACCTGCGCACCCCCATCGGCATACTGCTCGGGCAAACGGAAGTGGCGATGCGGTTCAAACGTGATAATGACTATTATGAAAACCTGCTGGGCTCGAATTTCGAAGAACTGCAGCGCCTGGCAAAAATGATTGACAATATGCTGTTCCTGGCCCGGGCCGGGGATGCGGGCCATGCCATCCAGCGCGTGGTGCTGTCGTTAGCGGACGAATTCGGGCGTTTGAGCGAGTATTTTGAAGGGCCGGCCGGAGAACGCGGCCTGACGCTGGTCTGTGCGCGGGACGGCGCCACGGCGTGGGCCGACCCCGAGCTGCTGCGCCGCGCCCTGGCCAATCTGCTGGCCAACGCGATACGTTATGCCGACGCGGGCACGGCCATCGTGCTGCGGGCCGTGCAGCAGCCTGAGGGAACCACCATCAGCGTGGAGAATACCGGCCCCGACATTGCGCCGCAGCACCTTGAACGCCTTTTTGACCGTTTTTACCGCGCGGACGCTTCGCGTACCGGCGACGCCAGCGCCAGCGGGCTGGGTTTGTCCATTGTCCGCAGCATCATGATGCTGCATCAGGGCAGGTGGCATGCGCAAAGCGGTAAACGGCTCACCCGGTTCAGCCTGTTTTTCCCGGCAAAACCGCGGTAAAACCATTGCCGGGAATATATTTCATAAAAGTGGCATATCCGGCAAACATATTTGATAATTAATCAAATATGAAAACGACTCTTGATGAAATGCAGGCGTTTATCGCGGTAGTGGACAGCGGTTCCATTACCGCCGCCGCCGCGCAGCTGGATCAAACCATTTCCGCCACCAGCCGCACCCTCGGGCGGTTGGAAGAGAAACTGCGCACCACGCTGCTCAGGCGCACCACGCGCCGGCTGGAACTTACCGAGGAGGGCCGGGCCTTTCTCGAGCGCGCCCGGGATATCGTCCGCGCCGTCGAGGAGACGGAGGAATTGCTGTCCATGCGGCGTAACCAGCCGTCCGGGCTGCTGAGCGTGGATGCCGCCTCGCCGTTTATGCTGCACGTCATCGTGCCGCTGGTGGCGGGGTATTGTGCGCGCTATCCCCAGGTGGCGCTGGAGCTGAACAGCAATGAGGGCATTATCGATTTACTGGAAAAACGCACCGATCTGGCGATCCGCATCGGGCGGCTGAAGGATTCCACGCTGCACGCCCGGCTTATCGGCAACAGCCGCATCCGCGTGCTCGCCAGTCCCGCTTATCTGGCCGCGCGCGGCACGCCGGCAAGCGTGGCGGAATTATCCCGGCATACCCTGCTGGGTTTTAACCAACCCGAAGCGCTGAATGAATGGCCGCTGCCCGATGACAGCGGGCTGCCGCTGCATATCCAGCCGTCCATCCGCGCGTCCAGCGGCGAAACATTGCGGCAACTGGCGCTCAATGGCGCCGGTATCACCTGCCTGTCGGATTTTATGACGTGCGCGGATCGGCGGGAGGGGAGGTTGTGTCAACTGTTTCAGCGGCAGACGCTGGATGTCCGCCAGCCGATTAATGCGGTGTATTATCGTAATACGGCGCTGTCTTCCCGGATCCAGTCTTTTGTCGATTATCTGGTCGAGGCCCTCGGCTCCCATGGCTTCGGCGCATAAGGCGCCGCGGTTTAGCTGAACAGGCCGAGATGCTCGATCAGGATATGACAGCCGATGCCGACCAGCACCATGCCGCCCAGGATCTCGGCCCATTTACCCATGACCGGGCCCAGGAAGCGGCCAAGCAGCACGCCGGATGAGGTCATGACCAGCGTTGCCGTACCTATGGCCAGCGCCGTGGTGACGATATTCACCTGCAGGATGGCCAGGCCGACCCCTACCGCCATGGCATCCAGGCTGGTGGCGATGGCCGTGGTGACCAGCAGCCAGAAACTGTGTTTTCTGCGCGGCGGCAGATCGTCGGTGGTTTTGTTAAAACAGCCGTGAATCATCATTCTGCCGCCCAGGATACCCAGCAGGATGAAGGCGATCCAATGATCCCAGGCGACGATGTATTTGCTGGCGGCAATGCCCATTATCCAGCCGATTACCGGCGTGATCGCTTCCACCGCGCCAAAGATGGCGCCGGTTCTCAGCGCCTCTTTCAGCCCCGGGCGTTCAAGCGTCGCCCCTTTGCCGATGGAGGCGGCAAAGGCGTCCATCGACATGGCGAAGGCGAGGATCATGGTGGCGTACATATTCATTATTATTACCGGGTGGTGCCTGGCATCGATCCTGCCGCTGTTCGTCCTGCGCGGCGGGCGCATACCGGTTAATCAGTGAAAGAGGGGATGATACAGCGTTATCGCGGGAAAAAAAAGACAATAAAAACATGGGATTAAGTATAGCCATGGCTATATTTTATAGCCATGGCTGTTTAGCGGTATAAAATTGCGACGCTTTACGCCGGCCGCTGCTCGCTGCGCCGGCCCGCGATCAGCATGATAAGGCCGCCGGCCAGCAGCGTCAGGCCGCTGTAGGCGATGGCGCCCGGCGGCCCGAAGCCGTCCACCAACAGGCCGCCCGCCACTGCGCCCAGCGCGATGGCGATCTGGAACGTCGTCACCAGCAGGGCGCCGGCGGTTTCCGCATGATCGGGCGCGGCCAGCGTGTTCCAGGTCTGGAAGCTTACCGGCAGCGCGCCAAAGGCAAAACCCCAGGTCGCCGTGGCGGCAAAAGCCAGCCCGGCCAACGCGCCGTAGGCAAGCAGCAACGCTGCCATGACGCTGAGCAGGAGCGCCGCCAGCCCAACGCCCAGGCGGGCGCTGCGTTCAGCGATAAAGCCACCGGCGAGATTGCCGAAAAACCCGCCGATGCCGAAGGCCAGCAGCGCCAGGGAAATCATGCGCACGTCAAAGTGCGGCACCTGTTCCAAAAAAGGGCGTACATAGGTAAAGCCGGCAAAATGCCCCGAGATGACGAATATCACGGTAACCAGGCCGATGCGGATGCCCGGGCGGCGCAGCAGCAGCCAAAATGTCCCGAGGCTCGGCACATCCGCCGGCGGCAGCCGGGGCAGGGTGACCAGCTGTGCCAGCAAGGCGGCGATGCTGATGCCGGCGGCCGCCAGAAAAGTGGCGCGCCAGCCCAGGATATCGCCCAGATAGGCGCCCAGCGCCGGGGCGCAAACCGTGGCCGCCGAAACGCCGGTAAAAATAATCATCATGGCCCGCGGCAATAACCGGGCCGGCACCAGGCGCAGGGCAATGGCGGCCGCCAGCGACCAGATGCCGCCCAGGGCTATGCCGAGCAGCACCCGGGCTGCGATCAGCACCCAGATATTGGCGGCGACGGCGGCCAGCAGATTCGACAGCACCAGCAGCAGCGCCAGCCCCCAGACGACCATGCGCCGGTCCACTTTGCCCGTGCCGAGCACCACCGCGGGGCCCGCGATGGCGGCCACCAGCGCCGTCGCCGTTACCGCCTGCCCGGCGGCACCGTCCGAGATGCCCAGATCGGCGGCGACCGGCGTCAGCAGGCTGGCGGGTAAAAATTCCGCCGTCACCAGGGCAAATACGCCGAGCGACAGTGAAACCACCGCGCTCCAGGCCGCGGCGGAGCGCCCGTTATCGGTACGCGCCCCAGGGCATGACAAGCTTTCATCACCGGTACAGGACTTTTCTGACATGGAGACTCCACGAGATTCTTTGCAAGGTATGATCCGGATGGTACAGTTGAAGAGTTGGAACATCCATGCTAGGAAACCCGTAATGCTTGACAATTCGTCCAAATCTGGCGCGCCGCCGTTAAACGATCCTTTAACCGATATGCTGCGGGGACTGCGACTGGACGGGGTGGAATATGGCCGCTGCCGACTTGCCGCGCCCTGGGCCTTTGCGTTTCCGGCCCGCCAGGACGCCTGTTTTCTGTTCGTGGCGGAAAAAGGCTGCTGGCTGCAGACCCCGGCCGGCGCATGGGAAGAGCTGAACGCGGGCGACGCGGTGCTGTTGCCGCGCGGCAGCGCGCACGCGCTGGCAAGCGCCCCGGGCGTGGCGCCGCAAGCCTTTCCCCGCTGGCAGTGTCAATCGATTACCGGCAATTTCTTCGATTTAAACGCCGGCGAGGAAGGCGAGCATTGCGTGCTGTTCTACGGTTCCATGCGTTTTAATCTTGATAGCCTGCATCCCTTGCTGCGCATGATGCCCGATATGATGCGCGCCCATGAGCTGATGCGTAACGAGCCGGCGATCGTGCCTTTGCTGGAGGCCATGGGCTGCGAGGTGGCGATGAACCGGGTGGGCGCGTGCGGTATGGTAACGCGCCTGGCCGATGTCCTGGCCGCGCAGATTATCCGCGCCTGGGTAGAACACGGCTGCGGCAGCGCGGCGGGATGGATTGCCGCGGTGCGCAACCCGGAAATCGGCCGCGTGCTGGCGGCTATCCACGCGGCGCCCCACCGTGACTGGCCGTTGTCCGAACTGGCCGGCGTGATGGGCGCGTCGCGCTCCAGCTTCGCCAGCAAGTTTGCCGCCATCGTTGGGGAAACGCCGGCCCGCTATGTCGCGCAGGTGCGTATGCACCAGGCGCGGCAGTGGATTATCCGCGATTCCGCGCGCATTTCCGAGGTGGCCCAGCGGCTGGGATATGACTCCGAGGCGTCCTTCAGCCGCGCCTTTAAGCGCATTATCGGCACGGCGCCGAGTCATTTTCGCAACGTTGCGAAACAGGAGGCCTGACATTGTCATGCTATGGCAAGAGGAAAACCGGGCGTTATTCCGGCCGCTACGCGACCAGGCGCTAACGTCCGGGCGCGTTATAGAGAACACATCGGCCTGGCCGGGTCGCTTTAGGCCGCGTCGCCAGCGCTGCGGGATTGTCCGCTGATTTTTTGCCGCGCCCACTGCTCTGCGTTTGTTATGCCGATATGGTGCTGGTGATTAAACGTCTGGTTCATATCCCATGCCACGCCGGTTCCTTTGGCGAAAGCCAGCCGGTATTTGCGCACCGTATCCCCGGGTTCACGCGCCAGTCCGGCGGCGAGGTACGCTAAATCCCATGTCACACGGCGAACCTTGGTGCCGGTTACGCCGTCAACGATATCCGCCAGCCGCGCATAGGTCAGAGTATCGCCGGCGATATACACCACCTGGTTGACGATGCGCGGCGCGGCGAACAGAATAGCCGCGGTCAGTACGCCGATGTCCTCGGGCGTGGTGACGGTAACGGCGTTATCCCAACTGCCCAGGGCATGCACGGTGTTGTGCGCCAGATCCACGATGCCGAAAGACGGCTCGAACAGATAGCTGGTAAAGATGCCGGTGGAAATGATGACCCATTCGGTGCGCGTTTGCGCCCGCAGGAGATGGCGCACGTCGAGCTGTTCGTCAAACAGATCCTGGCCGCTGCCTTTGCCGATCAGATCGTAATCGACGCCGAATTGCCAGGGAAAATAGCGTTTCACTCCCGCCGCCAGTACCGCATGGGCTATTTTAAGCTGCGTGCCGCCGCCGGCGGCAAAGCCGGTGCAACACACCAGGGTGGTAAACGGCCGGAAGAGGTCGGCCAGGTCCGATGTGGTCGCGGTGAGCAGATCGCCCGCGAGCAACTGTACGCCCAGCGCGCGCAGTTCGGCCACATCGCGTTGTTTGCCCGGTTCCCGGCTGTGTATGGATGCCTGGCGCAGCAGCACGGTGATGGTGGTGCAGGCGGATAAGGCGGCGCGCTGCGCCAAATTGCGGATCACCGCCATGCCGAGCTCGCCGGCGCCGATCACCAGGATAGCGTCGTGGGTATTTACAGGGTTGACGTTCATGGACTTCTCCTATTAAGTTGCGACCAGGGTTACATCTCCCATGATGAAGAACAAGAAGGCACACCGGTGATACCGGGAGGCAATGTGGAAATGAGCGATATGATTGCACGGTCGCAGGCCGTGTGCGACGCGTTGAGCGACGACGACGATGGTTTAAAGCGCGAGGTGCTGACCCATGCCGGCAACCGCTGGTCGCTCGGCATCGTACACATCCTGGGCGTGGGGGGACGGCTGCGCCATGCGGAGATAGCCAGGCGCATGGGCGGGGTGACGCAGCGTATGCTGACCCGCTCGCTGCGGCAGCTGGAGCGCGACGGGCTGGTGCTGCGTTATGACTATTTTGAGAAATCCCCGCGCGTGGAGTATGAGCTGTCGGAGCTGGGCAGGCAGTTGCTGGGGCAAATGATACCGCTGTGGTTATGGGTGGTGGAGAATGCCGACCGGTTTCGCCAGGCACGGGCGACTTTCGATACCGCCCGGGAGCGTCCGTAAGTCGTCCCGGGCGGCTAGCGTTATCCGGGGAAACAATCCGGTTTGGAGATGATGCCCGGACGGCGGTTATGTATTACAGTGAGATCAGGATAGTTATGCCAGGGGCCACGGTCCTGTTTAACCCGGAGATCTTACCATGCTCACATCGCATATGCGCATCGCCCGCCCCGTCACCAACCTTGAACTCAGCAGGGAAATGTACTGCTCGGGCCTCGGCATGCGGGTGCTGGGCAGTTTTACCGGCCATAATGGGTTTAACGGCGTCATGCTCGGCGCGCAGGGACTGCCCTGGCATTTTGAATTTACCGTTTGCGAACAGCACCCGGTGCCACCGGCGCCGACGCCGGAAGATCTGCTGGTGCTCTACCTGCCGGATGAGGCGCGGTGGCGGCGATCGTGCCAGCGTCTGGGCGAGGCGGGTTTCGAGCGGGTGGTATCGTTTAATCCGTACTGGGACGTGGCGGGCAAGACCTTCCAAGATCATGACGGTTATCGGCTGGTGCTGCAAAACCGGGCCTGGGGCGACGAATCCGGCGCCGGCGCGGCCTAAGGCAAATGTTGCCAGGCGATTTCCAGGCCAAGGCCGAGCAGGCCCAGGAAAAAACAGCGGCGAAACAGTCCGGGGCTGATGACGGCGCGCAGCCAGGCGCCGAAAAACATGCCCGCCAGCGCGGGAATAACGGCCAGCAGCGACAGGCCCAGCGCGTGCAACGGCAGCATATGATGCCAGGCGAGGCTGGCCGCCAGCGCCAGGGTCGAGACGGTAAACGACAGCCCCAGCGCCTGGATAAGCTCGTCCCGCGCCAGGGCCAGGGCATTTAAATAGGGCACGGCGGGGAGGACAAACACGCCGGTGGCGCCGGTTACCAGGCCGGTGATTCCTCCCGCCAGCGGCCCCAGCCATTTCTCCGCCGCGGGCGGCACCCGCGCCTGCCGGTTAAGCAGGCTGACCAGCGCATAGACCATCAGCAGGATCCCCAGCCACAGCGATGTCCACGCCGCCATTGCGCCCGCCATCATGCCGGCGCCGTACCAGGTGCCGAGGCATACGGCCAGCAGCATCGGCCAAAGCCTGCGGCATAAACGCGCCCGGTGCGGCCCGCTGCACAGCTGCCATATATTCGTCACCAGCGAAGGGATAATCAGCAGCGCGGCCGCTTGCGCGGGCGGCATCACCACGCCCAGCACGCCCATGGCAACGGTAGGCAGGCCAAGGCCAATCACGCCCTTTACCACACCGGCGATCAGGAATGTCAGCCCGATTAACAGGATATACAGCGTCGGTTCCATGGTAAGCTTTTTTCTCAAAGTGCGGGTCCTTCTATTTTTGCCGCGTAAAGGATGCGGCACAATGCGTATGTTTTTAAGTCGGCCTTCGTTATATCCGAAGGCTAGCCGCCAAGCCGCACACGGGTAGGGAGGTAATATCATGCATTTCGACCTGACCGATTTACGTCTGCTGGTGTGGGTCGTCGACGCCGGCAGCATTACCGCCGGCGCGGGCAGGGCCTGCCTGTCCCTGTCGTCCGCCAGCGCCCGCATCGCCGGTCTGGAACGGGAGGCGGGCGTCCGCCTGCTGGCGCGCCGCCACCGGGGCGTCACGGCCACGCCGGCGGGACGGGTGGTCTATGACCGGGCAAAAATCATCCTGGGACACGCCGCGCAGCTGTCGGGCGAATTAAGCGCCTTTACCCAAGGCATCAAGGGGCAGGTGCGGCTGCTGGCGAACACCGTGGCGCTGGGGCAGTTTTTGCCCGGGCCGCTGTGTGATTTCCTGCGGCTGCATCCCGGCGTGGATATTGAGCTGGATGAACTGCCCAGCGAGGAGATTACCCGCGCGGTGGCGCGCGGCGCGGCGGATATCGGTATCGCGGCGGATCATGCGGATTTCAGCGGGCTGGAAATCCTGCCGTTCAGGCAGGATTGTTTAGTGCTGGCGGTGGCGCCGGGACATGCGCTGGAACGGCGTCGGCGGGTCAGCTTCAGCGAGGCGCTGGACCATGAGTTTATCGGCCTGCCGGAAGACAGCGCGCTGGCGCGGCATATCGAAGGACACGCGATCCGCGCCGGTAAAACCCTGCGGCTGCGGGCCCGGGTGCGCGGCCTGGATAATATCCGGCGCATGGTGGCCGGCGGCGCGGGGATTGCCATATTGCCCATCGCCATGGCGGCGAACGGGCCGGACGACGGCGTGGCCTTTATCCCGCTGGACGAAAACTGGACCCGGCGGCAGTTGAGGATCGCCATGCGCTCGCGCCTCGATCTTACCCCAGCGGCAAAAAAGCTGGTTGAATTTCTCGGTGCGTTAAACCCCCAGGCGCCAACACCCGGGGGATAAAGCCTGGCCAGATTACTCCTCCAGGGTGATATAATCCGGCCATGCCAGCGCGGCTTTGACCTGCAGCAGGTCGCGCATGCGCACCGCTTCCTGGCGTGGGCTGCGTGAGAACAACCGTTTAAACTCCCGGCTGAACTGGGATGGGCTTTCATAACCGACCCGGATAGCGACCTCCGCCGCGCTCAGGCCTGAGCGCACCATCAACAGGCGAGCCTGGTGCAAACGAGTGGATTTAAGATACTGCATCGGCGTGCTTTGCGTCACCGCTTTAAAATGGGCATGAAAAGCGGGAATGCTCATGCCGGCGTTTGCGGCCAGTTCGGTCACATCAATGCGCGCGGCGAACTGCTGCTGTATTTTTTGCATCGCTCTGGCTATTTGCCCAAAATGCCCCTGGTTGTCCAGCGCGGCGCGCAGCGCTTCCCCCTGTTCCCCCAGCAATACCCGATAATAAATTTCCTTGATTATACCTTCACCCAGCACCTGACAGTCGAGTGCGGAACCGAGGATTTTCACCAGCCGCAATATCGCTTCGCTTAACGCTTCATCGATAGGCGTAGACACCATACTGGCGGGAGCCGCATACCCCGCGGGTTTTTGCCGGGACAGGGTTAGCATTACCTCCGCCAGCAGTTTGAAATCCAGTTTCATGGATATCGCCAGCATGGGTTCATCGGCACTGGCCTCGGTTTGGCTGGCAAAGGGCAGGGGAACCGACAGCACCAGATAGTGCCGGGCATCATAGACAAACACGGCGTCACCGAGAAAACCGCGTTTGCGCCCCTGGCAGACAAATACAATACAGGGCTCATACAAGACGGGGGTACGTTCCAGAGCGGCGTTGGCGCGTAGCAAGCGTACACCGGGCAGCAATGAGTGGTTGTAACCCGGATTGGACGCCAGGCGCAGAAGGTGGCCGACTATTTCCCCGCCTAGGGAGTGTGTGGTAGAAAGCATATTTCTCTTATATATCCAGGTTTTTACTGGATTATTTCAAAATTATTGCTCTTTTTTTACCTTATTGCGATAGGAATAGGCAATTTATTTAGAGGCCTGGGCATTATTTCCCTCGCTGGCAATTTTTACAATAGGCCTCAATCAGCCATCTGGCGAGAAAGGGACACTGGGTTCCTTACCGCCCATCGTAGGGTAAACATTATGTCTATAGATACCACCCAAGGCCTGAGGGAACGGGTTGCCATTGTTACCGGCGCGGCGGGGGATATCGGCCGCGCCACCGTGGCGCTGCTGCTGGCCCATGGCGTTCGCATCGTAGCGGAAGATATTAATCCCGAGGTTAGGGATCTAGAACAAGCCGGCCACATTGTGACGCTGGTGGCGGATGTCAGCGAGGAAGCCACGGCAAAGCAGGCGATAAAGTTAGCGCAAGAGCAGTATGGCGGGCTGGATATTCTGGTGAACAACGCCGGGCGCACGCTGAACAAATCCGTGGCCGACACCAGCGCGCAAGAATGGGATCAGATCCTGGCCGTCAACGCGCGCGGTTGTTTTTTGCATTCCCGCGAGGCGCTGCGGGTGATGGCGGCGCAGGAGCAGGGCGCTATTGTAAACGTAGCGTCGGTGGTCAGCGTTATCGGTATGGCCGACACCGCCGCGTATGCCGCCTCTAAGGGGGCTATCGCGCAGCTAACCAAAGTGATGGCGCTTGAATACGGCGCCCACAACATCCGCGTAAACGCTGTGGCGCCCGGGGTGGTGGAAACCGGCATCCTGAACGGCATCGTCGCGGATAGCCGCGCCACCCTGGCCGGCTACGGTCATCTGCATGCCTTGGGCCGTGTGGCTCAGCCGGGGGAAATCGCCGATGTCATCGCCTGGCTGGCGTCGCCGCGCGCCAGTTTTGTCACCGGCGCGTTAATCATGGCCGACGGCGGTTATACGGCACGTTAAACATTTTTGGGAGTAAAACAAATGAACAACCAAGACATACTGATCATCGCGGCGGAACGCGGACTGGGCCTTGGCCTGGCGGAACAATTTTTCCAACGGGGGTGGCGGCTGTTTGTGACGGCGTTTCCCGGCGCCGATACCACGTCGCTTGAACGTATTGCGGTAGCCGATCCGGCCAGACTGGCCATCGGCTATATAGACGTTACCGCCCGCGAACAGATCGAGGAGCTTAAAACCGCGCTGGGAGAACGCAAGTTTGACGTTATATATCTCAATGCGGGTATTTACGGCGCCTTACATCAGTCAGTGCTGGAGGCCACTGATGAGGAGATGATGCAGATTATGCTGACCAATACCTTTGGCCCTGCCCGGTTGGCCCGTAGTCTGCTGTCTTTCCTGCGCGAAAGGGGCACGCTGGCGTTTATGTCGTCTCACCGCGCCAGTATCGCCGGCAATGTGGAGGGCGGCCTGGAGCTGTACCGGGCGAGCAAGGCTGCGTTGAATATGTTAGCGCGTGGTATCTATGCCGATCAAAAGGCGCGGGGCGTTACCGTACTTTCGCTGCATCCGGGATGGGCCGCCACCGCAATGGGCACGCTGGACGGCAGGGTGGCCGCGGAAATAGACGTGCTGACGAGCGTCACGGGCGTGGCGGACGTAGTGGAGCATTATCGCCATAGCGGACAACATCTTTACCTGGATTATCAGGGAAAACCCTTACCGTGGTGAACTACAAATAGCGCGCGATAAAACTGTCCAGATCGCGAAAATCCGCCAGGCGCTGTTGCAGCGTCTCATGATCCCAATGCCACCACTGGCTGCGCTCGATACGTTCAATCAGCGTCGCGTCAAAACGGCTGCCGATGGGTTTCGCCGGTACGCCGGCGACAATCGCGTAGGGCGCGACGTCCTTGGTCACCACCGACGCGGTGCCGATGACCGCGCCGTTGCCGATGGTGACGCCGGGCATAATGGTGGCGCCATGGCCTATCCACACGTCATGACCGATGGTGACATGCCGTTCGCGCCGCCAGTCGAAAAACGCCTCGTCGTCGGCGCCCAGTCCGTATGCCGAGCTGCGATAGGTAAAATGATGCTGGGCGATGCGCTGATAGGTGGGATGGTTGCCCGGGTTGATGCGCACATAAGAGGCGATCGAGACGAATTTACCGATGGTGGCGTACGAAATCTTGTTATGGCCGTCGGTATACGAGTAATCGCCCATGTCCACCTCTTCGAGAAAGGCGTCATCGGCCAGATGAACATACTGGCCGAGGCGGGTGCTGTTCAATATCACGTTGTTGCCGATTTTCGGCTGTGACCGGGATGTCATGAGTTGGGTTCCTGTCAAAATAACGCATTCTTCACGGCGGATCGGCGCTGCCTGCCCCGCCGCCGCGGGCTGAAAGGCGCAGCGGGCCGCGGTCAGAAGACCTGCCGCCCTTGCCGCCAGACATTTTTCACCGACACATGGCCGTGATGGCGATGGGCCAGCACCAGATCGGCGCGCAAGCCTTCGGCAATCAGGCCGCGATCGCCGAGTCCCAGCGCCCGCGCCGGATTGCCGGTCATCAGCATCACCGCCTGCGGCAGGGTAAAACCGTTGGTCTCATCCGCCGCGATGCGAAACGCGGCGTCCAGCAGGCTGGCCGGATAGTAATCGGAGGAGAGGATATCCAGCACGCCAATCGAGGCCAGATGGTGGGCCGCCACATTGCCGGAATGCGATGCGCCGCGCACGATATTCGGCGCGCCCATCAATACCTGCAAACCCAGCTGGTGCGAGGCGCGCGCCGCCGCCTCGGTGGTGGGAAATTCGGCGATGGCGCTGCCCAGGGCGCGGGATTCCTGCACATGCGCCACGGTGGCGTCGTCATGGCTGGCCAGGGTAATATTGCGCCGGCGGCAATGGGCGGCGATCGCCGCGCGGTTGGGCGCCGACCAGCGCAGGGCCAGGGCGGTCTGTTCCTGTTCAAAGGCATCCATTTGCCGATCGCTGAGATGATATTTACCCTGGGTATATTCACGGTATTTCAGCGACGAGACAAACTGGCGCTGGCCCGGCGAATGATCCATTAATGACACCAGCGCCACCGCCGGCTGATCCATAAATTGCTCAAACAGCCCAAGGGTGCTGCTATGGGGCAATTCACAGCGCAGGTGCAGCCGGTGTTCGGCGCGGGTGGCGCCGGAGGCGTGGCTGGCGACAATGGCGTCGATCATTTTTTGCAGCGTGCCGGCCCGGTGTCCGCCGTCGCGCACATCGCCTATCGCCACCGCGTCCAGCACGGTGGTGATGCCGTTGGCCACCATCAGCGCGTCATGGCTGCTCATGGCGGAATGCGCCGGCCAGTCGACATTCGGGCGCGGGGTAAAGAATTTATCCAGGTTATCGGTATGCAGTTCGATTAACCCGGGCAGCAGCCAGCCGCCCTCGCCGTCCAGCGCCTGGGGCAATTGGCTGGCGCTGTCGGCGTAGCTGAGAATCATGCCGTCGCGCATCTCCAGCGAACCGCTGACAATCTCATCTTTTAATATGAGTTTGACGTTATTAATGATCATCGGGGGTATTCACCTCATGAGACGGTTGCATAGCGTAGAGCCGGTCCGCCACCCGCTGGCGGACGGCGTCGTCATGGAAAATGCCGACAATGGCGGCGCCGCGCTGTTTGGCCTGTTCGATCAGGGCGACCACCGCCGCGCCGTTGCGGCCGTCGAGCGACGCGGTGGGCTCGTCGAGCAGCAATACCGGGTAATCGATGATAAAACCGCGCGCAATATTGACCCGCTGCTGCTCGCCGCCGGAAAAGGTGGAGGGCGCCAGATGCCAAAGCCGGCGGGGCACATTCAGCCGGTCGAGCAATGCCTCGGCGCGCTCGCGGCACTGCACGCGTTCGACGCCCAGCTCCAGTAATGGCTGCATCACCAGGTCCAGGGCGCTGATGCGCGGGATCACCCGTAAAAACTGGCTCACCCAGCCGACGGTATGGCGGCGCACCGCCAGGATTTGCCGGGCCTCGGCCTGGACCATATCCAGCCATCCGTCCTGGTGCCGTATCCAGATATGGCCCTGGTCGGGCAGGTAATTGGCGTACAGCGAGCGCAGCAGGGTGGACTTGCCGCTGCCGGAATGGCCGTGCAGCACCAGGCATTCGCCGCCCTTGACCGTCAGGTTGGCGTCGCGCAGCACCGGCAGGCGCACGCCGTTTTGCTGATGCAGCACAAAGGTTTTACTGAGATGTTCGACCCGCAATTGCGTATTCATCCGATGGTTCCACATGATAGATGTCTCCGTCTCAGGATAAGACCGACGAGACCAGGAGCTGGGTGTAGGGATGATGGGGATCGTCCAGCACCCGATCGGTGAGTCCGCTCTCCACCACCCGTCCTTCCTTCATCACCAGCAGCCGATGGGCCAGCAGGCGCGCCACGCCGAGATCGTGCGTGACGATCACCGCCGCCAGCTGCATCTCGACCACCAGCCCGCGCAGCAGATCCAGCAGCCTGGCCTGCACCGACACATCCAGTCCGCCGGTGGGCTCATCCATAAACACCAGCCGCGGCCGGGTGACCAGGTTGCGCGCGATCTGCAGCCGCTGCTGCATGCCGCCGGAAAACGTGGTGGGCAAATCATCAATGCGCGCCGCCGGGATTTCCACATCCTCCAGCCAGTGGGCGGCCTGTTGCCGGATCTCGCCATAATGACGCTGGCCGACGGCCATCAGGCGCTCGCCGATATTGCCGCCGGCGGAGACGCGCGGGCGCAGCCCGTCGAGGGGATGCTGGTGCACCACGCCCCATTCGGTGCGCAGCAGGCGGCGGCGGTCGCTTTCCGCCATGGCGTACAGGTCGCGCCCCGGACCGGTGGCCGGACAATAGGTTATCCTGCCCTCCTGCGGCGTGAGCCGCGCGGAAATGGCTTTCAGCAGCGTGGTTTTGCCCGATCCGGACTCGCCGACAATGCCGACCACCTCGCCGGGATAGATATCGAACGAGACGTCGCTGAAGCCTTTTCCCGGCGCGTAGAGATGCGTGAGGCGCTCAACCGACAGCAGCGGCGTCGGGGAAAGCGATACGGAGGTCATACGGGATTCCCCTGTGGCTGTTGCGCCAGCTGCTGCTGGCAAAAATCGGTATCGGAGCAGATAAACATGCGATTGCCCGCGTCGTCGAGCACCACCTCGTCCAGGTAGCTGGCGCGGGATCCGCACAGCGCGCAGGGCTGTTCCCAGCGCTGCACGCTAAAGGGATGATCATCGAAATCCAGGCTCTTGACCTTGGTAAAGGGCGGCAGGGCGTAGATGCGTTTTTCACGGCCGGCGCCGAACAACTGCAGCGCCGGCATCATATGCATTTTGGGATTATCGAACTTGGGGATCGGCGAGGGATCCATGACATAGCGATCGTTCACCTTCACCGGATAAGCGTAGGTCGTGGCGATATGGCCGTAACGGGCGATATCCTCGTACAGCTTGACCTGCATGACGCCGTATTCTTCCAGGGCGTGCATTTTACGGGTTTCGGTTTCGCGCGGTTCGATAAAGCGCAGCGGCTCGGGGATCGGCACCTGGTAAATCAGGATCTGGTCCGCCGCCAGGGGCGTTTCCGGGATACGGTGGCGGGTCTGGATAAGCGTGGCCTGGGTCGTGCGCACGGTGGTGGCGACGCCCGCCACCCGCTGGAAAAAGCGGCGGATCGACACCGCGTTGGTGGTATCGTCCGCGCCCTGGTCAATCACCTTCAGCACATCGTTGCGGCCGATAATGCTGGCGGTGAGCTGGACCCCGCCGGTGCCCCAGCCGTAGGGCATCGGCATTTCACGCCCGCCGAACGGCACCTGGTAGCCCGGAATGGCCACCGCCTTGAGAATGGCGCGGCGGATCATGCGTTTGGTTTGTTCGTCGAGATAGCCCGGATTATAGCCGGCCAATGTCTCACTCATGGGGGTTCTCCGATCCGGTGCCGGCGCCGTGGACAAATTCCTGGCGCAGGCGTTTAAGCAATTCCAGTTCAGCCTGGAAATCGACGTAGTGCGGCAGCTTGAGATGGGAAACAAATCCCGCCGCCTCCACATTATCGGCATGGGCCAGCACGAACTCCTCGTCCTGGGCCGGGCTATCGACCTGCTCGCCGTACTCGCCGCATTGCAGCGCGCGATCGACCAGCGCCATGGACATCGCCTTGCGCTCGGCGCGGCCGAATACCAGCCCGTAGCCGCGGGTAAAATGCGGCGGCCGGTCCGCGGGGTCGACAAAGCCGTTGACCATTTCACATTCCGTCAGCAGGATTTCGCCGATATCAATGGCAAAACCCAGCTCTTCCGGCACGACGGTGACCGTCGCGTAGCCGCTGCGGATCTCGCCGGCAAACGGATGGGTGCGGCCGTAACCGCGCTGGCCGGAGTAACTTAGCGCCAGCAGAAAACCCTCGTCGCCGCGTACCAGCTGCTGCAGGCGGGCGGAGCGCGAGCTGGGATAGGTGGGCGGACGGCGGGTGATATCGTCCGGTTCCGCGCCGTCGTCGTGTTCGCCGGGAGCCAGCTGCTGCTGGCCGAGCAGGCTGAACACATGGGCGCATTCATCGGGCAGCGCGGCGTCGGCGCGCGGCGCGGCCGGTACCGGCGCGCCCTCCGCCAGCAGGGCGAAGTCCAGCAGCCGGTGGGTATAGTCATAGGTCGGCCCGAGCACCTGTCCGCCGGGCAGATCTTTATAAACCGCCGAAATGCGGCGCTCCAGGCGCATTTTTTCCGTGGCGACCGGTTCGCTCACCGCCAGGCGAGGCAAGGTGGTGCGATAAGCCCGCAGCAGGAAGATGGCCTCGACCAGATCGCCGCTGGCCTGTTTTATCGCCAGCGACGCCAGTTGCCGATCGTAGATGCCGCCTTCGGTCATGACCCGATCCACCGCCAGGCCGAGCTGTTGATCGATCTGCCCGCAGCCGATCGCCGGGATCGCGTCGTCGCCGCGACGCAGATGTTCCTGTAGTTGATGGGCGGCATCAATCGCCTTTTCCCCGCCTTTCACCGCAACATACATCAGCACACCTCCACATGGGTGGTCCTGGGAATGGCCATCAGGCCGTCTTCGCAGGCTAGCAGGAAATCAAGGCCAAGCGGGAAACGCTGTGGCCGGTTGATCAGGTAATCCAGCAGCGGCGCCGGCAGCGCCGGGGCCGCCCGGCGCGGATGCTCTATGCCCGGGCCGCTCAGGCGCAGCGGTACGCCATCGTCCAGGCTGTCGATTTGCACTACCACCATGGCGCCGAGCTCGGGCGAAATTTCAGTGCCGTGCGCCAGCGCCTGGAGCTGCGCGGCGGTAAGCCGGTTATCGAATACGGCAAGGCTGGCGAGCGCCGGGCGTGCGGCCAGCGGCGCGCCGGTATGGAAACGCAGGTTGTTGATAACGGCGTCGCTGCCCAATGCCGGGCAGATGGCGAGCGGCGTTTCCCCATCGGCCAGCGTCAGCAGTACGCCGGTGGCGGCCTTGCCGAGCGGATGCCACCCGTCCTTTACCGGCAGGGTCACCCGGGAGCCGGGTTCGCTCAGGGCTTTGAGGATCAGGCGAAAAGCCTGCTGGGACTGGTGCACCGGTTGGGTAAATCCTGGCAGCAGCGTCATCAGTTATCCCCCCGCACCAGGGTAAAGAAGTCCACGCGGCTGGCGGCGATTTCACGCGCCCGTAATTGGTGTTGCTCTTGCCGCCGGGCGGACAGGGGCTCGATTAATTGCCGATGCAGGCGTTCATGATGCTCCGCCCGTTGCAGCATGGCATCCGCCAGGGCGCACAGCTCGGCATGGGCTTTATCGCGACCGGCCACGTAGCTGTAGCCATAGGTGCCGCTGCCAAGGCGGACCACGGCCCGTGTTACCGTCATGTCGCCCAGGACAAAACGGCGTCCTGTGGCGCCCATGCGCGCGACAAGCTGGGTAAGCCCGGTTTCCGGCGCGCGGATAATGTCAAACGGGACGTTAAGATCCAGGGTCTGCCAGCCGGCCCGCACTTCCGCGGCGGGGGAGGACGCCAGTACCGACATCCAGCGCTGTCTTTGCTGTAAGGTAAACATTCAGTGCTCCATCGTCAGTTCAATCATATCGGCGCGCGCCAGGGTAAAGGAGTATTCCGCTATCCGGTCGCTGTCGCCGCGGGTATTGAGCGTGCGCACGCAGAGCAGCGGGATTTGATGGGCCGCCTCCAGAAGCTGGCTTTCCTTGGTCTGGGCCCGCCGCGCGCTGATGCGCGTTTGCCTGCGCACCAGCTTCTCGCCCAGGCGCGTAGTGATAAATTCATGTAGCGAACCGCTGGCGAACTGCTGCAGTTCGGGCCACCACGCCAGGTCCGGCAGATAGTGGTCGATAACGCTGAGCGGCACGCCGTTGACCCGGCGCAGCGTGCGTAAATGAATCACGGTTGCGCCGGCCTGGCACGACAGCGCGTCCGCCACCGGCACGCTGCACGGTCGCAGCACCGCCAGCAGCAGTTCGCTGGTGGGGTGGCTGCCCTGATCCAGCAGGTTCTGGCTGAAATGCGCCTGGGCATGCAGCGGATAGTCATAGGGCCGCATCAACACCAGGATGCCGATACCGTGCCGACGCTGCAGCCAGCCGCGATCCACCAGTTGATCCACCGCGCGCCTCAGGGTGTGGCGGTTAACCTGATAGCGCTGCGCCAGGCGCTGCTCCGACGGCAAATATTCGCCGCTGCGGTACTGCGTGCGCAGCTCCTGCTCCAGCTGCGCGGCGATATGCTGATAAAGCGTGGGATAACTGGTCGGATGTCTAGATAACTGCATCATAATAAAAATCTCCACGGGGCGGCGGACAGTGGGTATGCAATAACGGGATGGCGCGGTGTGGCGGCATAACATACGGCAACGCTTCCGTTACGACATTGCATAGCATGATGGCGGCGCAAGATGACAGTGGGGTTAAAATAAGATGACATCGCAATGAATACTTGCCATTCACTGTTTTTATAAAAGAAGAAACGTCTGCAGCTATTTGAATTAAAGAGATAAAAAGATATTGCTCATGCGACGGGAATATATTTTTTGGGGCAACAGGCTGATGAATGACTTAATCCGGGGCAGCGTCACCTGAGCATCATAATAATATCATCCTGCTGTCATATATTAATCCGTTAATAGCAATCCATAGTGGTTTGGTAGACTTATTCCGGAGCAAACTTATGGCACAGGCACTGTTGCAGTTGGCGCAGCCCGAGGATCCCGTACTGCTGGCGCTGGAACAAAAAAAGGTCTTGGCGGTCAGGGGATTGAATAAGCATTTTAATCCGCAAAATAAGGTATTGCAGGACATTAACTTTGACCTGTACGCCGGTGAATTTGTCGCGATCATCGGCCGTTCCGGCGCGGGGAAATCCACCCTGCTGCATATCCTCAACGGCTCATTGCCCGCCTCCGGCGGCGAAATCCTGCATTACGCGCAAGACGGCGGCATGCTGGATATCGCCAGTCTGCCCGCGCGCCAGATGCGGCGATGGCGGGCGCAGTGCGGCATGATTTTCCAGGATTTTTGCCTGGTGCCGCGCCTGGATGTCATTACCAACGTTCTGCTGGGACGATTAAGCCAGACATCGACGTTAAAATCCCTGTTTAAAATATTCGACGATAACGATCGCGCCAGGGCGATCGAACTCCTGCAATGGCTGAATATGCTGCCCCACGCCCTGCAACGGGCGGAGCATCTGTCGGGCGGGCAAATGCAGCGGGTGGCCATTTGCCGCGCGCTGATGCAAAACCCGAAAATAATGCTGGCGGACGAGCCGGTGGCTTCTCTCGATCCCAAAAATACCCACCGTATTATGGGTGCGCTGAAGAACGTGGCCGAAAATAATATTTCCGTTTTGATAAACCTGCATTCCGTTGAATTAGTAAAAGAATATTGCACGCGAGTAATAGGTATTTCCCAGGGACGGATTGTTTATGACGGACATCCCGATCTGCTGGATGAGCACGTCTTGCAGATATTATATGGCGATGAAATTGCCCAGGTTCATTGATAAGCAGATCAGCCTCCGTTAATAGAGCGGGCGGGTTGGATTAACCCACACTTTTTGCCATTTTATTCATTGACTCACAAAGGCTATTTTAATGAAAAAGACATGTTCCCTGATAACCTTGCTGGCCGGTGCCTTCATGACATTGAATGCCGGTGCGGCCGATGCCCCGAAAGAACTTAACCTGGGTATTCTCGGCGGGCAGAACGCGACGCAGCAGATTGGCGACAATATGTGCGTGAAGGATTTTCTGGATAAAAAATTAAATGTCGATACCAAGCTGCGCAACTCCTCCGATTATTCCGGCGTCATTCAGGGGTTATTGGGCGAGAAGGTGGATATGGTATTGAGCATGTCGCCGTCGTCCTTTGCCTCGGTGTATATCGCCAATCCCAACGCGGTCGATCTGGCGGGCATCGTGGTGGACGATACCGATCAGTCAAGGGGCTATCATTCTGTAGTGGTGGTCAAGGCCGACAGCCCGTATCAAAAGCTGGAAGATCTGAAAGGTAAATCCTTTGGTTACGCCGACCAGGATTCCACCTCGGGTTATCTGATCCCGGATCATGTGTTCAAGAAGCAATTTGGCGGCAATATTGATAATAAATACAATAACTTTTTCTCAAGCGTTACTTTTTCCGGCGGTCATGAGCAGGATATTCTGGGCGTGCTGAACGGCCAGTTCGAAGGGGCGGTAACCTGGGCGTCGATGGTGGGCGATTACGATAAGGGTTACAACACCGGCGCCTTTGTGCGCCTGATTAAGGCGGACCATCCCGATTTGATGAAACAAATCCGCATTATCTGGCAATCGCCGTTAATTCCCAATGGCCCGATATTAGTACGCCACTCCCTGCCGGCGGATTTTAAAGCCAAACTGGTCGATGCTATCGAGCAGTTGGATAAGCAAGACCACTCATGCTTTATCAAGGCGGTTGGCGGCAAACAGCATATCGCCCCCACGTCCCTGAAGGAATTCCAGGATATTATCGACCTGAAACGCGAGCTGGTGAAAGGCAATCGCTAAGGCGCGGTAGGGTTGTTAACCCCCGCTGGCCGCCAGTTGGCGGCCGGCTCTGAAACGATGGCCTATGAATACTGATTTCAACCACTATTATCATCAGGTCCGGCGCAAACATAAACGCGACTCGCTGCTATGGTCGGGGGCGCTGGTGCTGCTGTATCTTGGCGCCGGCAATATCGCCGAATTCAACCTGTACGCGGTTTGGGTCGCCATTCCCCACTTTTTCGACTATCTGGCGCAAACCATTCCTGTCCTGCATTGGCGGGTATTGTTCGCCGATCGCCATACCCTGGGCTCGCTGCCTTACTGGGGCTACCGGCTGCCTATCCAGCTGCCGCTGATTTGGGATACCGTGCAGCTGGCGCTGGCTTCGACGATATTATCGGTGCTGGTCGCCAGCGTACTGGCGTTTCTGGCGGCTAATAATACCCGCAGTCCCGCACCGCTGCGCTTCGCGCTGCGTACGCTGGTGGCGTTTTTGCGCACCATGCCGGAGCTGGCCTGGGCGGTGATGTTTGTGATGGCGTTCGGCATCGGCGCGTTCCCCGGGTTCCTGACGCTGGCGGTACATACCGTCGGCAGCCTGACCAAACTGTTTTATGAAGCCATTGAGTCGGCTTCGGACAAACCCGTGCGCGGGCTGTCCGCCTGCGGCGCGGGGACATTACAGCGCATGCGCTTCGGCCTGTGGCCGCAGGTGAAGCCGATCTTCCTGTCCTACAGCTTTATGCGCCTGGAAATCAATTTCCGCCTGTCGACCATTCTGGGGCTGGTGGGGGCGGGAGGCATCGGCCAGGAGCTGATGACCAATATTAAACTCGATCAGTACGATCAGGTCAGCATGACGCTGCTGCTGATCATCCTGGTGGTGGCGCTGCTGGATTATATTTCCGGCAGGCTGCGCAAATGGGTCGTGGAGGGGAGGGGCTGATGCCGACCACAACATTGTCACCGCAGGCGCTGGCGGAATCCAGGCGGCGGCACAAAGATATCTTCGCCCGGCAAAACCGCTACCTGCGCCGGCTGGGCCTGCTGACCGCCGCCGTCGCGCTGTATTATGTTTATTTTTTTTCGGCGTTCGGCCTGCCGTGGCCGCGTTTCCTGCTCGGTTGCCAGCAAATCGGCCATTACATGGCGCGCATGCTGGTTTGGCATGATGTGGCCCACTGGCCGTTTGCCTATTACCTCGGGCAGATCTTCCTCACCATCGCCATTGTCTGGGTCGGCACCCTTACCGCCACCCTGATTGCCTTGCCCCTGTCTTTCCTGGCGGCGCGCAACGTGATGTCCACGCCGGCGCTGCGGCCTATCGCCCTTGTGGTCCGCCACACGTTTGATATTTTCCGCGGTATCGATATGGCTATCTGGGGAATGGTGTTCGTGCGCGCCGTCGGCATGGGGCCGCTGGCCGGGGTGATGGCGATTATCGTGCAGGATGTCGGCCTGCTCGGCAAGCTGTACGCCGAAGGCCATGAGGCGGTGGATAAATCGCCCGGCCGCGGCCTGAGCGCGGTGGGCGCCAACTACGTGCAAAAACAGCGCTTCGGCATCTATACGCAATCGTTTCCCGCCTTCCTGGCGCTCAGCCTGTACCAAATTGAGTCCAATACCCGCTCCGCCGCGGTGCTGGGCTTTGTCGGCGCGGGCGGGGTAGGGCTGGTTTACGCTGAAAATATGCGCCTGTGGAATTGGGATGTGGTGATGTTTATTACCCTGGTGCTGGTGGTAATTGTGATGGTCATGGATAAGATTTCGTCCCTGCTGCGCAAGAAATACATTACCGGTAATGACATCCCCTTATTCCAGGCGCCGCGGATCGCCCGCGAGGTGAAATAACGGCGTCCGGCGGCGCACGGATATCCGCATCAGATGCCTTGGCCGCCGGAGACCTCGATACGCTGGGCGTTAATCCAGCGGTTGTCTTCCGACAGCAGGCTGGCGATCATCGGTCCGATATCGTCGGGCAGGCCGGCGCGGCCGAGTGCGGTCATCGCGGCGAAAATCCCGTTGATCTCCGGATTGTCCCGCACCGCGCCGCCGCCGAAGTCGGTTTCGATGGCGCCCGGCGCCACTGTATTGACCGCAATCCCGCGGCTGCCCAGTTCCTTCGCCAGGTAGAGGCTTAACACCTCAACCGCCCCCTTTACCGCGGCATAAGCGGCGTAGCCGGGATACGCTACCCGGGTCAGGCCCGAGGACAGGTTCACGATGCGTCCGCCGTCCGCCATGTGCGGCAGCAGCGCCTGGGTCAGGAAAAACACGCCTTTGAAATGGACGTTGACCAGGCTGTCGAACTGCGCCTCGGTCGTTTCTCCGATAGGTGCGTAATCACCATGGCCGGCATTATTGACCAGATGATCAAAGCTGTCGCGCCGCCAGGTTTCGCTCAGCGCCGCCTTCACCGCCGCGGCAAACGGCGCGAAGCCCGCGATATTGCCGGTATCGAGGGGCAGGGCGACCGCCTTGCGCCCCATGGCGTTGATGTCGGCGACGACGGATCGGGCGTCTTCGCCGCGGCTGCGGTAGGTGATGATCACATCCCCGCCGCGGCGGGCGATGGCTAAGGCGCTGCTGCGGCCGAGTCCGCGGCTGGCGCCGGTAACGATGGCGATTTTAGTCATGGGGCACTCCTCTTGATTGGGATGTCCATCATAAGCGGTCCGCCGTGCCTTCATCGTTGCCGAAACCTCGACGTTCTTTGCCTATTCCTCCAAACTGATTTGCCTGCCGGCCGGCGATCGGCTAGCATCTGCGCATGAATGATACCCTGCTTACTGCCGTGCGACGGTATGTCGAGGCTTACGCCGATCCCGCCGGACTTGCCCACACTCCCATCGCCGGGCTGACCACCATCCGCGCGACCGCGCCCAGCGGACTGGTTTACGATATCTCCCGACCGCTGGTTTGCCTGGTGCTGCAGGGAAGCAAGCAGGTGGCGATGGGAACCCGCGCGTTCTCGTTTCGCGCCGGCGACTCGCTGCTGATCACGGCGGATGTGCCGACGGTAAGCCAGGTTACTGGCGCGAGCAGCGACGCGCCCTACCTTTCGCTGGTGCTGGACCTGGATCTGGCGGTGATAGCGGAACTGACGGTGGAAATGCAGGCGGACCCGGCAGCCGCCGGGATCCCGGTGCATGCCCAGCCGACCGACGCCGAGGTCGCCGACGCCGCGCTGCGCCTGATGCGCCTGCTGGACCGCCCGGCGGCGGTGCCGGTGCTGCATGCGCAGCTGGTGCGCGAACTGCATTATTGGCTCCTGGCCGGCCGGCATGGCGCGGCCATTCGCCGCCTGGGCTGGCCGGACGGCCATTTCCGGCGCGTGGCGCGCGCCGTCGCCATCCTGCGCACCGGGTTCGCCCAGCCGCTGCGGGTCGATAGCCTGGCGCAGGCGGCCGGCATGAGCCCGTCATCATTCCATCATCACTTTCGCGCCGTCACTTCGCTTTCGCCGCTGCAGTTCCAAAAGCAGCTGCGCCTGATCGAGGCGCGCCGGTTATTGCGCGCGGAAGGTATGACGGCGGGCAGCGCCGCGTTTGCGGTGGGCTACGAAAGCGTATCGCAGTTTACGCGGGAATATAGCCGGATGTTCGGCCTGCCGCCGGGTAAGGACACACAGGCGGAAAGACGCGGGGCCCAGTGATTTAATTTGTGATCAATATCACAAAATTTCCCCTTGAAAGCCGTGGTGGCGCCCTTATTTAACTAGCGAAGGCAACAGATGATATTGCCTTCAGGTTTGAGCTTTTGAATGTGCAACTGATATTCAGGAGGTTTAACCATGGCACGCACAACATTATCCGTATTCCCAAGCTTTAACGATGCTATTTTCAGCGATCGGTTCGATCGCATCGACCGGCTGTTCAGCCAACTCACCGGCGACACGCCGCTGTCCACGACGCCGTCTTATGATATACGCCGGCATGGCGACGACCGCTATGATTTAACCCTCAGCGTTCCCGGCTGGAAGGAAGACGAGCTGGACATCAGCGCCCAGGGCGGCACGCTGGTCATCAGCGGTAAACGCAAAGAAGAAAACACCGCTGAAGAACAAGACGGCTGGGTGCATCGCGGCATCAGCCGGACTGATTTCTCCCTGAGCTACCGGCTGCCGGAACATGTCAAGGTTGAAGGCGCCAATCTGGAAAATGGCCTGTTAACGGTGAATTTGCTGCAGGAAATACCGGAAACGGAAAAACCGCGAAAAATAGCGATTGGACAGCGCAACCAGGATGCGCCGAAAGCGCTGGAGCATGATGTGGCGTAACGGTGTTGTCCGCCCGGCCCTGAACCCCGGCTTTGACCGGGGTTCAGACTATTTGCCGCCGCTATGGGGCAAACAGCGTAAAGCGTAGCGCCCCCGTGCGCCGCTTTGCCTTTGTCATCGGGCTTTTTTTACGGTTTCTTTGCGCTTTCTTTGCAATGTGCGCGCTGAAGACGCCCGCAGGGTTGCCGATAACCTACCGGGTGCATAGAAAAAGGAGCCCTACCTTGTCCAATACCATCACATCCTCGGCGTCGGCCACATCGTCCGGGGGCGGCAGCGACGTCGCCGCGCAAATCAAGAATCTTACCCAGCAAATCACCAAATTGACCAAGCAACTGAAAACCGTCTCCCAGTCCAGCCTGACTGCCGACCTGAAACAGGAGCAGCAACAGCTTATCGAGGCGCAAATCAAAATGCTGGAAGCGCAAATTGCTCAACTGCGCCAGCAGCAGGCCGAAAAATCCGTCGGCACGCAAAAAACCGCCGCGACCGACGAGATTAAAGCCGATGGCGTCAATCGCGCCGCCGACGCCGATAAGGTCGACGTGTACATCTAAAGCCGCCGTCCGGCCGCCGGGGCGGGCCCGCTTACCACTCCGGCCTGTCCTGCACTATACTTTACCCTGGTTTGCCGGCCGGGGGGTGTTCCGTTCGGCAATAAAAAACCAATTGGTTCAAAAAATCTTGCTAAGCCCAATGTGTCGCTATAAATTGAACCAATCGGTTCTAAATAGCCACGACGCTGTCGCCTTCGATTTTCATCACCATCCTGTCAGCGCCATAGCGGCACTTAGCGATATTCCAGACACCAACTCCATAAGGGGACCCATTATGAGCACGATTAACGCAGCGGCTTCAGGACAATTTACGCTAGGCGATATTACCATCAACCGGTTGGGTTTTGGTGCCATGCGCATCACCGGCAACGGCATCTGGGGCGAGCCGGAAGATCGGCAGGCCGCGCTGGATACCCTGCGGCGCCTGCCGGAGCTGGGTGTTAACTTTATCGATACCGCCGACAGTTACGGCCCGGACGTCAGCGAAAACCTGATTCGGGAAGCGCTGTATCCCTATGACGGGTTGCTTATCGCCACCAAGGGCGGCTTAACGCGTCACGGCCCGAATATCTGGCAGCCGGTGGGGCGTCCTGAATATCTGCGTCAGGCGGTTTTGATGAGCCTGCGCAAACTCAAGGTGGAGCAAATCGGGTTATGGCAATTGCACCGGGTGGACGCCAAGGTTCCCGAGGATGAACAGTTCGACGCCATTGCCCAGATGCAAAAAGAAGGGTTGATCCGCCACGTCGGGCTGAGCGAAGTCAACGTGCAGCAAATCAAAAACGCCCAGCGCTTTTTCCCGGTGGTCTCGGTGCAAAATATGTTTAATCTGGTGTCGCGCGGCCACGAAGCCGTGCTGGATTATTGTACTGACAACAATATCGGCTTTATCCCCTGGTTCCCGCTGGCCTCGGGCGAGCTGGCCAATCCCGGATCGATACTTGACACCCTGGCGAAGGAAAAAGGCTTTACTCCCGGGCAGATCGCGCTGGCATGGATATTAAAACGCAGCCCGGTCATGTTGCCCATCCCCGGCACCAGTAAGGTAAAACATCTGGAGGAAAACCTGGCGGCGACCCAGGTGCGCCTGACCGACGAGGAGTTTCGCCTGCTTGATGAGCTGGGCCGTAAAGCGCAGCCCTCCCGGGTGCCGGGCAGCAACTGATCCTTCAGGCTGAGGGAAAACCGGCTATCGTCATGATCCTGCGCCCGTCGCGGCGCAGGTTCCTGTCCCGCGCGCGGATTGCACGCTAAGAAATAAGCGGTCCTTATGTGATGCCGGGTTGATGTTATTAATTACAGTGTTGACATGACGATGGAAAGGGGTAGATTGATTATTAACGCAGGCGAAGGCAGTTTTGAAATACTTAATTAAGCCTGTGTTCCAGAAGATGATGCGATAAAGGCAGCGAAGTGGTAAAAATAGTCGTGATTTAAGGTTTGAGTTTGCCAAACGGCGGACGTCACGATGGTAAATAAGGCCACGTAATAAAGCTTTATCATCGCACAATGGGGTCTTAAATGTTAGCGCGATACAGTAAAGCCTTGTAGTTGAAGTGAATATTCGTGATTGTGGGTTTGTAGCCAAATGATTGAGAATATCACGGAGAAAGTAAGGTCTTGTAACAAAAGTATATATCGCGATGGGTGATGTGCTGTGTTAGTCGGTTGGCGTCTGGACTGATTAACCAATATAAGTGTCGGGAAGCTTTTATTCAGTAATATACCGGAGGATAGTTCGTTATAAATACTTGATGTTCCCGTATGAAAATGTACATCGTTAATGTGGTTTGTGTTAAAAAATTGAAGTATTGAATGTTAAATTTTAAATTCGTAGCACCCTGAAAGCCCTGACCTCACCGTCAGGGCTTTTTTCATGGTTTGCCGCCGCGCTGGCGGAGTATTGTCATAATATCCCCAGCCATGATCTACAATTACCTCAGGTTATGACTCCACCGGAGATGTCCATTATGAAACCTTATATCGTATGCCACATGATGTCGGCAGTGGACGGGCGCAGCCTGACGGATGGCTGGAACCTTGACTACGCCTCGGACTTGTATGAATCCACCGCCGCCACCTTTAAGGCCGATGGCTGGATTTGCGGCCGCGTGACCATGCAGGAAATATCCCACGGCACCGATTATCCCAAGAGGCTGGCGAGCACGCCGCTGCCCCGTACCCATTATTTCGCCAGGCGCGATGCCGAACAGTACGCCATATCCATCGATCCGCGGGGTCTGGTGGCCTGGAAAAGCAATACCGCCCTTAACTCACATGTGATTGAAGTGGTGACAAAACAGGTCCCGGACGATTTTCTGGCCTACCTGCGCTCCATTGAGGTGTCCTATGTGTTTGGCGGCGAACTGGAAATTGATTTGGCGGCGGTGGTTACGCTGCTGGCGGCCGAACTGGGCGTGACCAGGCTGATTGTCGAAGGCGGAGCCCATGTCAGCGGCGCTTTTGTCAACGCGGGCCTGGTGGATGAGGTCAGCGTGCTAATCCTGCCGCTGGTAGACGGACGTCCCGGGCGTCCCTCGTCGTTTGAAATTGCCCGCGAGGCCTGGAAAACGCCGAACTACCTGAAGCTCGCATCGGTGGAAAAAACCGATCACGATGGCGTTTGGCTGCGCTATACCAAAATTTAGCCCGGCCGGTAAACGGCCCAATCCACCCATTTACCGGCGGCGCAAAGACGGCCCGGTGCTATTTAGGCAAAATATCTTTATAGATATGGCCGTCTTTCATGATGATCACGAAATTCTTCCCCGGATCCTCGATAAGCTTGATATTTTCCAGCGGGTCGCCGTCCACCAGCAGCAGATCCGCCAGCGATCCTTCCTCCACCGTGCCGAGCCGGCCGGGATAGGGATTGATAAAACCGGATAATCCCATGAGCTCGCCGTTGTCGCCGGTGGCCATTTTCAGCGTTTCCGCCGGGGTAAACCAGCGTACCAGCTTGGCCAGCTGCGCGCCCTGGCGGCTGGCCACCCGCTGGTCGAACAGCGCGTCGGTGCCGAAAGCCGTCTTGATATGGTATTTACCGGCAAGCCGGTAGGCGTTGCCGGTGCCGGCAAACACCTGCTGGGCTTTTTGCCGGGATAGCTCCGTTGGCAGCGGCGAGGCATCCTCATCGTCGAGCAGCGGCTGGATGCTCAGCCAGATACCTTTGTCCGCCAGTAATTTGGCGGTGTCCTCGTCCATCAGCTGGCCATGCTCGATGTTTTTAACCCCGGCGTCCACCGCCTGGCGTATTGCCGCCGGGGTGTAGGCGTGCACCGTGACATAGGTGCCCCAGTTGGCCGCGGCCTCCACCGCCGCGCGAATTTCCGGCACGGTGTATTGTATCGATTCGAGGGGATTGTACTGCGAGGCCACGCCACCGCCGGCCATCAGCTTGATTTGGCTGGCGCCCTGCCTTAATTGTTCCCTGGCCCGCAGGCGGACTTCGTCGGGGCTGTCGGCGATGGCGGCAATGCCCGTGCGTTCAGAAAAGCTTAAGGGGCCGCCAGGCTGGCGGGGCAGCTCGAACATAAAGCGGAAGTCGCCATGGCCGGAGGTTTGCGAGATAAACGCGCCGGAGGGATAAATGCGCGGGCCTGTAATCAACCCTTCGTCGATGGCGCGCTTGAGGCCGAATACCGGACCGCCGAGGTCGCGCACCGTGGTAAAACCGCGCATCAAGGTGTCGCCGGCCTCGTGCGCCGCGCGCATCTGCAGATAGTCCGGACTGGCGGTCATCAGCATCATCTGCGGGGTTGCCGCCATAAACGCATGCCAGTGCGCGTCGATAAGCCCCGGCATCAGCACGCGCCCATTGCCGGCGATCACCTGGGCATGGTCGCCGTTGTCCACGGCGATGGGGTCGGCGGAGATGCGCGCAATGACGCCGTTCTTGACCAGAACGTTGGCCGGGCCGGACAGGGCGGTGCTTTTACCGTCAAAGATGCGGACATCCTGGAATAAGGTCACCTCGTGATTGACCGGCGGCGGCGGGGCTTCTCCGGGAATGGCGAAATCGCCTTCATCCGCCAGGGCGGCAGACGAAAATAAACAGAGTATTCCCACCAGGAGCAGCCAGGGATATTTAGAGGTTTTGCCGTAACCTGGTGAAACAGCGCCGGGCCAGATGGACTGACTGTTATTTATTAAGCTCATAGTTATCGATCCTTAAGGATATTCTTGCGGGAACACGCCGCCGGCGGGTTAATAAAAACGCCATTACTCAATAAACTATGTCACGTCGCTGTATTCTGGTCGTCAATCATTTGCCGTATTTGAGATCGGGTGCGCATTAAAAATGGCGGCTTATTTTCCGTTATTAGATAGGTGAATAAATAATATTATTAAGTATGAACTTTGAGGGCCGCAAAAGAGTGTGTTAATACTTAACGTTGTTTTTTATTCCACCGGCATAACCATGATTGCCGCTGAATAAAAGCCATGTCCGCCGCGCCGCGCCGGCTTTTTGCCACCCTGGCTATATAAGGCGCCGGTATGCAATGACCTGGGATAGTCGTGGGTTAACCCGTTGATTATACTATGCGGAGGATAAGGTTATACTGATGACATTAAATCATGAGATATTTTTATCTTATTTGGGATACCTTTCCGGCGGATTTAACAGGCCTGCTGATTTATTCGCCGGGCGGCGGCCAGGGCAAAAGTCGCGACCGGACAGATTTTTTTAACCATCGCCTTTCACTGCCGCGCTGGTTGCGGCCTGGCCGGACCGCGGGATAAACAGCCGGCGTAAACCATTCAGGTCTATTTGGCGCAAATTCTGAAGGACCTTCTTAATTTTTCGTCTGCTTCTGCGCATTTTATTATTATGAAGGGAATTATTGCATTTAGTGACCTTTCCCCGTGCCGTATTATTCCCCGCCGGCGGCGCCCCGGGCCGCGCATAGCGCAATTACCGCCCTCACATTAATAAGCGCGCCAGGCGCTGAAAGAATGTCCGGACAGCTATTGCCACCGGAGCGGGCGGGTGGGACAATCGGCGCCCGCCGGCCAGGACGGTAAGCGCGGGCACGTATGAGACAAAATTATTTTTGGAAACAATGATAAAAAATTTAATTAAAATAGGATTAATGTTTTCGGGCACATTTGTCCTCTCCGCCTGCGCCACCCTGTCAAGCATGCCCATTGATAATTCGGCCGTCGAGGGCCTGCGCCTTGCCGGCCACGGCGATTTGCGCGCCCAGGTGGACAGCCTGGCGCTGCCCATGATCGCCGCCGGGCAAACGCCCGGCCTGGTGGTCGGCGTGCTGCGGCCCGACGGCGCCATGGCCACCTTTGGTTATGGCGTTACCGATAAGCGCGGGGGATACCCCGTCCGGGGCGATACGCTCTTTGCCGTCGGATCGGTGAGCAAGGGATTCCTTGCCGAGGTGACGGTCATTCTGGTTAATAAGGGCCTCTTGCGCTGGGATGAGACGCTGGAGACGCTATTACCGTCGACCGTGCCGCTCAGCCCGGACGCGCGCAATATTACCCTGCTGCAATTAGTCACCCATACTTCCGGCCTGCCAAGGCAAATGTTTTCCCTGGAGATATTAACTTCTTTCGTTCATTATTTATTTACCGGCGAGAATTTCTACTCTTCGCTGGATAATGACCGGCTGATGGATGCGCTGGCCGGTTTTCATCGTCCCGCCCGCCTGGAACCGCGCTATTCCAACTTGGGCTATGCCTTGCTGGATTATATCCTGCAGCGCCGCGGCGGAAAAAAAGTCACAGAGCTGCTGGCGGAAAATATTACCGGGCCGCTGGGCCTGGAGCATACCGGCTACGACGCCGGCTCATTGCCTGGTTATGCGCGCCGGGCCATCGGCCACGCGGGCGATCAACCCAAGTTTATCCGCCGCGGGCAGGCGGTGCCCGACTGGCATTTTTCATCGTATATGGTGGGCGCCGCCGGGCTGTACACCAATGCCGACGACCTGCTGCTGTATGCGCGCGCGCATCTGCGCCCCACCGGTTATCCCGCCTTGGACGCGGCGCTGCGGGACTCCCTTAGCGTACGTTATAGCCGTACGCGGGAAGCCGCGGCGCTGGGCTGGATCGTCGATGATCTCGGCGCGCAGAAAATTACCTACCAGGTCGGTTTTATCGGCGGTTATTCCAGCTATATCGGGCTGGACACGCGGCATAACATCGCGGTGGTGGTGCTGCAAAACAGCTTTAACTGGACCAATAATATCGGCCATCGGCTGCTGCAGCGCATGGGCGAGGCGGAGGATGAAAAGGCCCGCGCGTCGCAAACGCGGGCCGCGCCCCCGGCCCATTGACGCCAAAAACGGCGCCATGGCCGGCGCTGGCGACTTTCGCCGGCTTGGCATATACCTAACAGTATCGTGCTTAAACCAGCATCGCGTCGGCGCAGCCGGGAAGGAGGAGCCTCCCGGCGGATATTAAGGGTCTTTTATGAATCATGAGCATAAATGGTGGCATCGTTCCGTAGTCTATCAAATTTATCCCCGCAGTTTTTATGACGCCGACGGCGACGGTATCGGCGATCTGGCGGGCATTATCCGCAAACTGGATTACCTGGCGCTGCTGGGCGTGGGCGTCCTGTGGTTATGCCCGGTATACGCGTCGCCCAACGATGACAACGGCTATGACATTGCCGATTATTACCGCATCATGGACGAGTTCGGCACCATGGACGATATGGATCTGCTGATCGCCGAAGCCGGCAGGCGCGGCATGAAGATCATGATGGACGTGGTGGCTAACCATACCAGCGACGAGCACCGCTGGTTTTGCGAGGCGCGTACATCGCCGGATAATCCTTATCATGATTATTATATCTGGACCAAGCAACCCAACGATCTCATGTCGGTATTTGGCGGCAGCGCCTGGCAATATGAACCACGGCTCGATGAATATTACCTGCATCTGTTCTCGCGCAAACAGCCGGACCTGAACTGGGCTAATCCCCAGGTGCGCCGGGAAATCGTCGATGTGCTGACCTTCTGGCTGGAAAAAGGCGTGGGCGGCTTTCGCTTCGATGTCATCGATTTGATCGGCAAAATCCCTGAACAGCGCATCATCGCCAACGGTCCCCGGTTGCATGACTACGTGCTGGAACTCAATGAAGACGGCTTCGGTCAGTATGACGATATCCTGACCGTCGGCGAAGCCTGGGGAGCCACCCCGCAGACCGGGGTGCGCTGGAGCGATCCCGAGAGCCGGCAACTGAGCATGATCTTCCAGTTTGGCCACCTGACGCTGGATCAGGCCCGGGTCGGTGGCGAAAAATGGGATATCATCCCCTATGACCTGCGCGAGCTGAAAACCGTGTTAAGCCGCTGGCAGACCGAACTGTACGGCCGCGGCTGGAACAGCCTGTTCTGGAACAACCATGACCTGCCGCGGGCGGTGTCGCGGTTTGGCGATGACGGCCGGTATCGGGTTGAAAGCGCCAAAATGCTGGCCACGGTGTTGCACGGCATGGCGGGCACGCCCTACATCTACCAGGGCGAGGAGATCGGCATGACCAACGTGCGTTTTACCGATATCGCCGATTACCGCGATATTGAAACCCTGAACATGTACCGCGACCGCCTGGCGGCCGGGTACCGGCCCCATGGCGTCATGGCGGCGATCTACGCCAAGAGCCGCGATAACGCCCGCACACCCATGCAATGGGATACCAGCGAGCATGCCGGTTTCAGCGCCGGCACGCCGTGGATAAAGGTAAACCCCAACTATTGGGACATCAACGCCTTGTCGGCGGTGGAGGATAAGGATTCGGTATTCCATTATTACCGGCGGCTGGTGGCGCTGCGCAAGACGGCGGACTGGCTGGTCTACGGCAGTTATGAACTGCTGTTGCCCGACCACGGCCAGCTGTTTGCCTATTGCCGGCGGTATGAACGCGAGGAATATCTGGTGTTCGGCAATTTCAGCGGCCTTACGCTTACCATCTACCCGGCGGAACTGCGCCTTGGCGCGCGATCGGTCCCGCTGCTCAATAACTATCCCGACCCGACCCCGTGGGAAAACGGTGTTATCCGCCCGTGGGAAACGGCCATTATCAAGCTGTAGCGCCCGCGTCCGCGTCGATATCCGCCTTGTTCCTGACAAACACCGGAATGGTGTCGATAGGTGTCGCCACCTCGATCCAGGCGCCGCCGGGGTGGGTCCGGCCGGTGAAAAAATCCCGCCAGCGCATACCCTGGGGCAGCGGCGGCAGATAGACGCGCCGGGATGCCATCCCCGCCTCCAGCACCGGCGCCACCAGGATATCCGGCCCGAACAGATACTGATCCTCGATTGACCAGCAGGGCTCATCCTGCGGAAAATCGTAAAACAGCGGGCGCATCACCGGCGTGCCTTTGTCATGGGCCGCCACCATCTGGCGCTGGATATAGGGTCGCAGGCGCTCGCGAATATGCAGCCAGCGCGACAGAATGCGGTAATTCCGTTCGCCGAAGCTCCACAGCTCGTTTGCCGAGCCGCTGTTGCATTGTTCGACGCCGTCGCGGAACTTTTCCGGCGGATCGATTTGCGGCTCGCGACAGCCGTGCAGGCGCATGACCGGGCAGAACACGCCCCACTGGAACCAGCGCACCAGCAGTTCCAGAAAGCCGGGGTCGCGGATGTCCCCGCCCTGGAAACCGCCGATATCCGTCGTCCACCAGGGGATGCCCGCCAGCCCCATATTCAACCCGGCGACCACCTGGATACGCAGTGAAGTGAATGAGGAATGCACGTCTCCCGACCAGGCGAGCGCGTCGAAGCGCTGGCTGCCGGCCCAGGCGCAGCGCACCAGGTTGACGATGCCGGTTTGCCCCTCCCGGCGCTGTCCGTCATACAGGCATTGGGTGAAGTTCTGCGGATAGACATTGCCGACTTCAAGCGCAGTGCCCATGGCATAACGATAATTATCGAAGTGGTAGGTGCGGTATTCCGGCTCCGCCATATCCAGCCAGAACAGGCGAATGCCGATATCGTAGTAGTTTTTTTTGATTTTTTTCCAGACATACGCGCGCGCCTTGGGGTTGGTGGGATCAAAAAACGTGGTGCTGCCGCGCGAGTCGAGATTGATGGGCACCCCGCGGTCGGTGCGCACCAGCAGTCCCTTGGTTTCCATATCGGCAAAACTGTCGGCCCGGCTGTCGACGGTCGGCCAGATGGAGACCATGAGCTCAATGCCCATGGCGCGCAGCTCGTCCACCATGCCCTTGGGGTCCGGCCAGTCGCGTTGATCAAAACACCAGGTGCCCTGGATGGGCCAATGGAAGGAGTCGATCACCAGCACCGATAGCGGCAGCCCGCGCCGCCGGTACTCCCGCGCCACCGCCAGTACTTCCTCCTGGGTACGGTAGCGCAGCTTCGATTGCCAAAAGCCGGTGGCGAATTCCGGCATCACCGAGACCGTGCCGGTGGCCCGGGCATAGTTTTCCTCGATGGCGGCCGGGCTGTCGCCGGCGGTAATCCAGTAATCCAGCCGGTCGGTGACCCGCGCGCGCCAGACCGTCTGGTTGGCGGCGAAATGGACTTCGCCCACCGCCGGATTGTTCCATAAAAAACCGTAGCCGAGGCTTGAAAGCATAAAGGGCACGCTGGACTGCGAATTGCGCTGGGCCAGCTCCAGCAGGCAACCTTTGAGATCCAGCATGCCCTGCTGATATTGCCCCATGCCGTAGATTTTCTCGCCGCGCCGCGCTTCAAAAAACTGCGTCAGCTGATATTTGCCGCCGGGAATGGGATTGAACTCCCGCGCCTCGATTTCCAGCGGGCTGATATATTTGTCCTTATCGGTCTCGCCCGGTTCTATGCCGTCGGTGGTGCGCTGGCGCCACTGTTCGGCCAGCAGCAGCTCGCCGCGCTGGTTGTAGAACGCCAGCCGGCCGCGCTTATCGATTTCCGCCCTGATCTTGCCGTTAATCAGAGTCACCCGCCCATCGGTATGCGTGATGACCGGCCTGGATTTTTTTTTCACCGGCAGCAGCGCCCAATCCTGCTGCATATCCAGTTTGGCATAGTAGCTGACCCTGACCCGCAGGCTGTCTTCGCCCCAGGCCTCCATGATTAACTGCTGGCCGCTGGCGCGCCAGTACACCTTATTATTTCTGATGGCAAAGTTAGACATGCGCTACCCCGGTGACATCCATCCCCTGTTTACTATAGCAACCGCGACGGTAAATGCATGGGCGCGGCCGGAACCGGCACCGCTTTGCGCCCCGGGCGGGCGCGGGCGCCGATCGCGGCGTTCGATTTTTCCGAAACTGTCCGGCATGCGCGCTATTTACTGGCTATAGGGTCACCCGCTCTATATAACTATTAGATAAGGTTGCTTATTATTTGGATAACGGGGCGGGCGCTGATGCTGACACTGCGGCAGTTACGTCATTTTATTGCGGTGGCCGAGGCTGGCTCCATTTCCGGCGCCGCCCAGGCCACCTTCGTCGCCCAGTCCTCGCTGACGCTGGCGGTGCAGCAGTTGGAAGAGGAACTGGAGGCGCCGCTGTTCGAACGGCACGCCAAAGGCATGACGCTCACCCATCAGGGCCACCAGTTTCTGCGCCAGGCCAACCTGATCCTGGCGACGGTGGATAATGCCAAATTCAGCGTCAAGCAGGGCATGGCGCGCCTGAGCGGCAACCTGACCCTGGGGGTGACCAGCCTGGTGTCCGGGTATTTTTTAGTGGATATGCTGACCCGGTTCCGCGCCTGTTATCCCGAGGTGACGGTGCAGATTATTGAAGATGAACGCCGTTATATCGAGCATCTGCTGGTCAACGGCGAGATCGATATCGGCGTGCTGATCTTAAGCAACCTGGAGGACCGCCACGCCCTGCAGACCGAAGTGTTGGTCCATTCCCCGTACCGGTTATGGCTGCCGCCGCTGCATCCGCTGCTGGAGCAGGAAGCCATTTCCCTGGGCGATGTGGCGCCCTATCCGCTGGTGCAGCTCAACGCCGATGAAATGGAAAGGCACGCCAGGCAAATCTGGGCCAGGGCCGGGCTGCATCCCTGCATCGCCATGCGCACCGCGTCCACCGAGGCGGTGCGCAGCATGGTGGCCGCCGGGCTTGGGGTCTCGATCCAGCCGGACATGGCCTACCGTCCCTGGTCGCTGGAAGGCAGCATGATTGAGGCCCGCCAGCTGTCGGATCTGAATGAACATCTCAATATCGGCCTGGCCTGGCGGCGGGGCAACAGCCGGCCGGAGCTGGTGACGCCGTTCCTGGCGCTGGCGCGCGAAAAGACGTCGGCGCGCAAGGTTTCGCTTTAATCGAACGGGGCGTTCGTTATTTAGAATTTGTCGCTGGCAGGCCTGCGGGATAGTCTCAATGTGTAAGCAATTGTACCTACGTTGTTAACACCCGCGCCAATCCCCGAGGGCAACGCCGTGACCGACCTTTCCCTGTTAAGCGAGACCCGTTGGCTCAACTTCATCGACGGCGCAACCGTCGCCGGCGAAGGCGCCGCGCAGCCGATTATCAATCCCGCCACCGGCGCGGTCATCCTTGCGCTTAACGAAGCCGGCGAGGAGCAGGTGATCGGCGCGGTTAACGCCGCGCATCGCGCCTTTGCGCACTGGTCCGCCACCACCCCGGCCTTTCGCGCCGGCATCCTGCTGGAGATCGCGGCCGTCATCGACCGCCACGCCGGTCTGCTGTCCGGGCTGGAAGCGCTGAACTGCGGCAAGCCCCTGCACCAGGCGCGGCAGGACGATATCGTCGCCGCCGCCGACGTGTTCCGCTTTTTTGCCGGGGCCGTGCGCTGCCAGCAAGGACAACTGGGCGGGGAGTATATCGCCGGCCATACCTCGATGCTGCGCCGCGACCCGCTCGGCGTGGTGGCCTCCATTGCGCCCTGGAACTACCCGCTGATGATGGCCGCCTGGAAAATAGCCCCGGCGCTGGCGGCGGGCAATACGTTGGTCTTCAAGCCCTCCGAACATACCCCGCTATCGATCCTGGCGCTGATGTCCCGGCTGGACGGCCTGCTTCCCCCCGGCGTGGTTAATGTTATCTCCGGCCGCGGCGAGACCACCGGCGCGGCGCTGGTCAATCATCCCCTGGTGCGCATGATTTCCGTGACCGGCGATACCGTCACCGGTCAGAAGATCCTCCAGGCGGCGGTCGGCGGCATCAAGCGTACCCATCTTGAGCTGGGAGGCAACGCGCCGGTGATTGTCTGCGACGACGCGGATCTGCAGGCGGTGGTGGAGGGGATCCGCCGCTATGGCTATTACAACGCCGGCCAGGACTGCACCGCCGCCTGCCGCATCTACGCCCAGGCCGGCATCTACTCCCGGCTGGTGGACGCGCTGGGGGAGGCGGTGGCCGGCCTGCGTTATGCCCGGCCCGATGATGCAGACAACGAGCTTGGTCCGTTGATTTCTTCGCGTCAGCGCGACCGGGTGGCCAGTTTTATCGAACGCGCGCTGGAACAGCCGCATATCTCCCTGGTCACCGGCGGCCAGGCCCACGCCGGCCCCGGCTTTTATTACCCGCCCACGCTGCTGGCCGGCTGCCTGCAGCACGATGAGATCATCAAAAAAGAGGTGTTCGGCCCGGTGGTCAGCGTCACCCGCTTCGAGGATATCGCCCAGGCGCTGGCCTGGGCCAACGACTCGGAGTACGGCCTGGCGTCCTCGGTCTGGACCCGTGATGTCGACCTGGCGTTTTTCCTGGCCTCGAAGCTGCAATACGGCTGTACCTGGATCAATACCCATTTCACCCTGGTCAGCGAGATGCCCCACGGCGGCCTGAAAGGCTCGGGCTACGGCAAGGATCTTTCCGGCGAGGCATTGCAGGAGTACAGCGTGGTGCGCCATATCATGGCCAAATTCGATACCCGTTTTCCCACCCGCCCCCCGACCCCGAGACAGGAGACAGGCAATGAATAAAATAATGCGGTCAAGCGCCTTATGTATCAGCGTGTTATGTATCAGCGCCCTGGCCCGGGCCGCCGATCTTCCCACCCGGCTGGGCGAAAACGAAGGGCGGGTGGATATCATCGCCTGGCCCGGTTATATCGAGCGCGGCCAGACCGACAAGCAGTATGACTGGGTGACGGCGTTTGAAAAGGAAACCGGCTGCCAGGTCAACGTCAAGACCGCCGCCACCTCCGACGAGATGGTCAGCCTGATGGCCAAGGGCGGCTACGATCTGGTCACCGCCTCCGGGGACGCCTCGCTGCGCCTGATCCTCGGCAAACGCGTCCAGCCGATCAATACCGCCCTGATCCCCAACTGGAGCAAGATCGATCCGCGCCTGATGGGCGGCGTCTGGTATAACGTCGACGGCAAAACCTACGGCGCCCCTTATCAATGGGGACCCAATCTGCTGATGTACAATACCCGGGTATTCACCACGCCGCCGGACAGCTGGTCGGTGGTATTCGAGCCGCAAAACCTGCCGGACGGCAAAAGCAATAAGGGCCGGGTACAGGCTTACGACGGCCCGATCTATATCGCCGACGCGGCGCTGTACCTGAAAAGTACCCAGCCGCAGCTCGGCATCAAGGACCCCTACCAGCTCAATGAAACCCAGTACCAGGCGGTGCTGGCGCTGCTCAAACAGCAGCATCCCCTGATTCACCGCTACTGGCACGACACCTCGGTGCAAATGAGCGATTTTAAAAACGAAGGGGTGGTGGCGTCCGGCGCCTGGCCTTATCAGGCCAATGCCCTGGCGGGCGAGGGGCAGCCGATCGCCACGGTGATCCCGAAAGAAGGGGTTACCGGCTGGGCGGATACTACCATGCTGCACAGCGATGCCGCCCATCCCAACTGCGCCTACCGCTGGATGAACTGGTCGCTGGAGCCGAAAGTGCAAGGGGATGTCGCCGCCTGGTTCGGGTCGGTGCCGGCGGTGCCGGAAGGCTGCAAGGCCAGTACCCTGCTGGGGAGCAAAGGGTGTGAAACCAACGGCTTCAGCCAGTTCGACAAAATCGCCTTCTGGAAAACGCCGATGGCGAAGTGCGACAGCGGCAACGGCGGCCAGTGCGTATCCTACAGCCGCTGGACCCAGGATTATATCGCCATGATGGGCGGCCGTTAGGGCGCCGGTAATTTGCCCGCGGCGCCTGCGCCGGGGCGCCAGCAGGAGGGGCCATGATGAACAGTGCGGTGAGCCTGGATAACGTAACGCGCCGTTTTAACGGCGTTGCCGCGGTGGACGGGGTGTCGCTGGATATTCCCGACGGGGAATTTTTCGCGCTGCTGGGGCCGTCGGGTTCCGGCAAAAGCACCTGCCTGCGCCTGATTGCCGGCTTTGAGCAGCCGGACGGCGGCGTTATCCGGCTGCACGGCGTCGACACCGCCAACCTGCCGCCCTATCAGCGCGACGTCAATACCGTGTTCCAGGATTATGCCCTGTTTCCCCATATGTCGCTGCTCGACAACGTGGCCTATGGCCTGATGGTCAAAGGGGTGGGGCGCGCCGAGCGCATGGCCCGGGCCCGGGCCGCGCTGGCGCGGGTGGCGCTGGGCGATGTGCACGATCGCAAGCCGGCCCACCTTTCCGGCGGCCAGCGCCAGCGGGTGGCGCTGGCGCGCGCGCTGGTCAACGAACCGCGCATCCTGCTGCTGGACGAACCGCTGGGGGCGCTGGATCTTAAGCTGCGCGAACAGATGCAGGGCGAGCTGAAAACCCTGCAGCGCGAGCTGGGAATCACTTTTATTTTTGTCACCCACGATCAGGGCGAGGCGCTTTCCATGTCCGACCGGGTGGCGGTATTTAACCAGGGACGCATTGAACAGGTGGATACGCCGCGCCGGCTTTATCTTCAGCCCAGAAGCCGGTTCGTCGCCAATTTTGTCGGCAGCGCCAATGTGATTGGCGGCGAGCTGGCCCGGGAACTGACCGGCGAAAACGGCCTGTTCGCCGTGCGCCCGGAGTTTGCCCGCATCAGCGTAGCGGGCGCGCCGGCCGGCGAGCTGTCGGTTAGCGGCGTTGTGAGCAATATCCTGTTTCAGGGGGCGATGACCCGCTATGAGCTGGTGTTGGCGGAGGGAACCCATTTTTCCGTCAGCGAGACCCATCCGGTACGTTCATCCGGCCAGGAAGGGATTGCCCTCGGCCAGCGGCTGACCGCGTCCTGGTCCCGGGCGGCCATGACCGTCCTCGAGGAGTAAGGAGTATGGCTATGAGCCTGGCCGATCGGCCGCAAACCGCCCGGCGCCCGGGCCGCGCGATAGCGACATTCCTCTACCGCCGGCCGGCGGTGCTGCTGGCGTTACTGCTGCTGCCGCCGCTGATGTGGTTTGTCATCATTTACCTGGGCGCCTTGCTCAGCCTGCTGTGGCAGGGCGCCTATACCTTTGACGATTTCACCATGACCGTGCTGCCGGAGCTGACCACGGCCAATATCCTCGCGCTGTTCAGTCCGGCCAACTACGACATTATCCTGCGCACCCTGGCGATGGCGGTGGCGGTAACGCTTGCCAGCGCGCTGCTGGCGTTTCCCATCGCCTGGTATATGGCGCGTTATACCAGCGGCCGCTGGAAGGCGTTTTTTTATATTGCGGTGATGATGCCGATGTGGGCCAGCTATATCGTTAAGGCGTATGCCTGGACGCTGCTGCTGGCCCATGACGGCGTGTTGCAGTGGTTTTTACAGCATCTCGGCCTGCAGCCGGCGCTGCAGGCGGTGCTTACCCTGCCGGGCATCGGCGGCAGCACCCTGTCCACCTCCCATTTGGGCCGCTTTATGGTGTTTGTGTATATCTGGCTGCCGTTTATGATTTTGCCGATCCAGGCGGCGCTTGAGCGCCTGCCGCCGTCGCTGCTGATGGCCTCCGCCGATCTTGGCGCCCGTCCGGACCAGACGTTGCGCTATGTGGTGCTGCCGCTGGCGGTGCCGGGCATTGCCGCCGGCTCCATTTTTACCTTTTCGCTGACCCTGGGCGATTTTATCGTGCCGCAGCTGGTGGGGCCGCCGGGCTATTTTATCGGCAGCATGGTTTACGCCCAGCAGGGCGCCATCGGCAATATGCCCATGGCGGCGGCGTTTACGCTGGTGCCGATGGTGTTGATCGGTTTGTATCTTACCCTGGCCAAACGTCTGGGGGCTTTCGATGCGCTCTGATCGCGCGCCGCTGGCGCTGAGGCTTGCCGCCTGGGGCGGTATCCTGTTCCTGCATTTTCCCCTGGGGATCATTGCCCTGTACGCCTTTAACACCGAGGACGCGGCGTTCAGTTTTCCGCCGCGGGGATTTACCCTGCACTGGTTTGAACTGGCCGCCGGGCGCCCGGATATTTTGTCCGCCCTGTGGCTGTCCCTGCAGGTGGCCTGCCTGGCGACCCTGATTGCCCTGCTGCTGGGCACCCTGGCGGCGGCGGCTTTGTACCGGCGGGATTTTTTGGGCAAACAGGCCATCGCCATGATGATGGTGCTGCCCATCGCCCTGCCGGGCATTATCACCGGCATCGCCCTGCTGTCCGCTTTCAAGGCGCTGGATATCAGCCCCGGCCTGATGACCATCGTTATCGGCCATGCCACTTTCTGCGTGGTGATTGTTTTCAATAACGTTATCGCCCGGCTGCGCCGCACCTCTTTTAGCCTGATCGAGGCGTCGATGGACCTGGGCGCCGACGGCTGGCAGACCTTCCGCTATGTGGTGATGCCGGGGCTGTCCTCGGCGCTGCTGGCCGGCGGCATGCTGGCGTTCGCGCTGTCGTTTGACGAAATCATCGTCACCACCTTCACCGCCGGCCATGAGCGCACGCTGCCGCTGTGGCTGATGAACCAACTGGGCCGTCCGCGCGATGTGCCCATCACCAATGTCGTTTCCCTGCTGGTCACCCTGGTGACCATGCTGCCGATACTCCTGGCCTATTACCTGACACGCGGCGGCGAGGGCGTGGCGGGCAGCGGCAAATAACCCAAGGACTCTCCTATGCATGACACATTATTGATAGACGGCAGGTCGGTGACGGGCGCGGGCAAACCGACGCCGGTGATAAATCCCGCCACCGGCGATACGATTATCACCATTAACGAGGCCAGCCTGGAGCAGGTGGACGCGGCGGTGCTGGCGGCGGACGCGGCGTTTGAAACCTGGGGGCAAACCACGCCGAAAACCCGCGCCACGCTGTTGCTGCAATTGGCCGACGCCATCGAGCGCCACGGCGAGGCGCTGGCGCGCCTGGAATCCCTGAACTGCGGCAAGCCGTACCACTGCGTTATCAACGATGAAATCCCGGCGGTGGCGGACGTATTCCGTTTCTTTGCCGGCGCGAGCCGCTGCCTGGGCGGCAGCGCCGCCGGGGAATACCTGGAAGGGCATACCTCCATGATCAGGCGCGATCCCATCGGCGTCATCGCCTCCATCGCGCCCTGGAACTATCCGCTGATGATGGCGGCGTGGAAACTGGCGCCGGCGCTGGCCGCCGGCAATTGCGTGGTGTTCAAGCCCGCCGAGCAGACGCCGCTGACCGCGCTGTTCCTGGCGCAACTGATGGCGCCGATCCTGCCGGCGGGGGTGGTTAACGTGCTGTTCGGCACCGGCGCGGAAATGGGCGACGCCCTGACCGGCCATGAGCGGGTGCGCATGGTATCGCTGACCGGTTCGATTGCCACCGGCGCGCATATCCTGTCCCATACCGCCGGGGGGATCAAAAAGACCCATATGGAGCTGGGCGGTAAGGCGCCGGTGATTGTGTTTGACGATGCCGACATCGACGAGGTGGTGGACGGTGTGCGCACCTTTGGATTTTATAATGCCGGCCAGGACTGCACCGCCGCCTGCCGGCTGTATGTGCAGCGCGGCGTTTACGATGCGCTGGTGGACGCCTTGGGCAAAAGCGTCGCCACCCTTAAAATCGGCGATCCGGCCGATGCCGGCACTGAACTGGGGCCGTTGATTACCGCTGAGCACCTGCGGCGGGTCAGCGGGTTTGTCGAGCGCGCCAGGGCATTGGCGCATATCCGGGTGATTACCGGCGGCGCGCCGATCGACGGACCGGGTTTCTATTTTGCCCCCACGGTGCTGGCCGATGCGCGCCAGGAGGATGAAATCGTCCAGCGCGAAGTGTTCGGGCCGGTGGTGACCGTCACGGTCTTTGACGACGAAGCGCAGGCGATACGCTGGGCCAACGCCTCCCCCTACGGCCTGGCCTCGTCGGTATGGACGCGGGATATCGGCCGCGCCCATCGGGTTAGCGCCCGTTTGCAGTACGGCTGCACCTGGGTCAACACCCATTTTATGCTGGTCAGCGAAATGCCCCACGGCGGCCAGAAGCTGTCCGGCTTCGGCAAGGATCTGTCGATGTACGGGCTGGAAGATTATACCGCGGTGCGGCATGTCATGATTCGCCATTAGCCGCGGCTTATCACTCCGGTCGGCGGCGGGAATAGGGTTTTTCGCCGCCGCGCCGGGGCCGCGAAAAAATTGCCATAAAAAGCGCTGCCATCGACATAAAAAGATTGCCGTTCCGCTCCGCGTCTGTTATAAAATTCTGCGTTCAAATATTATTGGCTAAATATCACTGGTCAATTGCACCTATTTAATGCAGGCGCGATCTATTATGGTGCATGGTTATTTTCGCAATAAATCCCCCTTATATTTCCTTTGGCAGTAATCAGCATTTCCGGCCGCGGTTCTTCTCTCTCCCTATGTGAATAACTTTTTTTATTGGTCTTATTTATATTTTGTTCTAAACCTAAGCATGTAGTTACAGTTGGCCCGGACGCTGCATCTGTCAGATCGATATCATATGATATCTCCTTCCAAGGAGCTTATTTTGTCTCGTTCAACCCCCATGCTTACCCCGTTAGAATGTACTCAGCAGGCGCTTTCGTGGATTGAGAAAAAAACGCTGACGCATGATGAGATGGTTAACCTGAATAAGGAAGTGATAAACAATTTTAAAGAGTATGTGAATCCTGGTTTTCTCGATTACCGTAAATCCGTGACGGTAGGCGGGGATTACGGAGCCGTAGAATGGCGGGCCGGCGGTCTTAATACGCTGGTCGACACCCAGGGCAGGGAATATATCGATTGCCTGGGTGGTTTCGGCATATTTAACGTGGGGCACCGTAATCCAAAAGTTCTTTCCGCCGTCGAAAACCAACTGGCGAAACAACCGCTGCATAGCCAGGAACTGCTTGATCCGCTGCGCTCCATGCTCGCCAGGACCCTGGCGGCGGTCACCCCCGGCACGCTGAAATACAGTTTTTTCAGCAACAGCGGCACCGAGGCCGTCGAGGGCGCGCTGAAGCTGGCCAAGGCGTATCAAACCCCGCGCGGCAAAACCACCTTTATCGCCGCCACCGGCGCCTTTCACGGCAAAACCCTCGGCGCGCTGTCCGCCACCGCCAAATCCACCTTTCGCCGTCCTTTTATGCCGATGCTGCAGGGTTTCGATCATGTGCCGTTCGGCGATATCGGGGCGATGCGCGATCATGTCTATCGCTGCCGGTCCACCGGCGCGGACGTGGCGGCGGTTATCCTGGAGCCTATCCAGGGGGAGGGCGGGGTCATTATTCCGCCGGAGGGATACCTGACGGCGGTGCGGGCGCTGTGCGACGAGGTGGGCGCGCTGCTGATCCTCGACGAAGTGCAGACCGGCATGGGCCGCACCGGCCGGATGTTTGCCTGCGAGCACGAAGGCGTGCAGCCGGATATCCTGTGCCTGGCCAAGGCGCTGGGCGGCGGCGTAATGCCGATCGGCGCCACCGTCGCCACCGAAGAGGTATTCTCGGTGCTGTTCGAGAACCCGTTTTTGCATACCACCACTTTTGGCGGCAATCCGCTGGCCTGCGCGGCGGCCCTGGCGACCATTAACGTGCTGCTGAGTGAGGATTTGCCGGCGCAGGCGGCGCTTAAGGGCCAGTTTTTGCTTAGCGGTTTCGCCCGGCTGGCGTCGGCGTATCCAGAGTTTATGGTGGAGGCACGCGGGCGCGGGCTGTTGCAGGCATTGGAATTCAGACGCAACGATATCGGTTATGCCTTTGCCCAGGGTATGTTCCGTCATCAAATCCTGGTGGCGGGTACGCTGAACAATTCCAAAACCATCCGCATCGAGCCGCCCCTGACCATTACCCCCGAGTATTGCCAGCAGGTGCTGGCGGTAGCGGAACGGGTACTGGACCAGATGCGCGGCAAGGAACCGGCCCATTACAAAACGCCGGCGACGACGGTGGCGCAGCCGCAAACGCAGGCACACATACCGTTCCCCTTGGCCGCCTCGACCGGCCTGACCGCATAAGACGGACCCGCCGTTGGCGCTTGCGGGAGGGGTTGCCGTGTTGGCGCGGGTTTTGCCTAGGCGGCATAAAGCTTACTCCTAGGCGCCCCCCCACCGGTTCGGCATAAATCCCGCGGTAAGCGTCGTGATGCTCAGCCGACCGGCATCACCTGGCGGCCCAGCTGTTCATTGACCACCTGCGCCATGGCCAGATAAATGGCGCTGGCGCCGCAGAACAGGCCTTCATAGCCGGCAATGACGATGATCTGATGATTGCCGGTAATATTGCCGGCGGCCAGCAGGGCGAACAGCACGGTCAGGCTGCCGAACACGATTTGCAGGCCACGGCTGGATTTAAGGGTGCCCAAAAACATAAACAGGGTAAAAATGCCCCACAGCGCCAGATAAACGCCTAAAAATACCGCGTCGCTCGGCTCGGCCAGGCCCATGCGCGGCAGCATCAGAATCCCCACCAGGCTCAGCCAGAACGCGCCGTACGAGGTAAACGCCGTGGTGCCGAAGGTATTGCCGTGCTTATATTCCATAATACCGGCGATGATTTGGGCAATGCCGCCGTAAAAAATCCCCATACTGATAATGATCGAGGTTAAAGGGAAAAAACCGGCGTTATGCAGGTTTAGCAAGACGGTGGTCATCCCAAAACCCATTAATCCCAGCGGGCCGGGGTTCGCCAACTTAAAGGTATGCATATATCCTCAGCAGAAAAAAGCAAAATGAAGTGGACTGACTGTCCTGTTGCGTCCCGCGACGGCGCAGATGGCTCTGCGGCCGAAGGAGGGCTGCGGCATCATAATGACCTTGCACGGCTGAAACAATGATTTAGATTAGTGCCGGGTGATTTTTGCCGGTTTTTGCCGGCCGGAAAAAAAGGTGCGCCTGGGCGCACCAATATTCTGCCAAATATCAGCAGTATCGGGATAACCTTACCCCTTGCCTTTTACACTACTGATAAATGTTTGCCGCGCCGATGACGATCCCAGCCGCTCCGCTTCGTTGAGCAGCTTCAGCGCCTTATCGATATTACCGTCGCGCACCGCTTGTTTAATGGCTTGATTAAAATAGCTCTCGGTATCGTTAAGCATCGGCGCGGCCGGTCCCGCTGCCGCTGCCGCGGCCTGGGGCGCCGGCGGCGCGGTATTGCCGACCACGACCGGCTGCGTCTCGGGGCCGGAGAAGATCTGGCCGATGGTGATATTGCCGCTCTTCTGTTCCGCCTCCACTTTTAACCTGATGGTGCCGGTGTCGCTATGGCGGCCGATGGGATCGGGAATATCGGGCACCGCATTACCGACGCCCTCGGCGTAGGCCTTGGCCGGATTGGTCATGGTGGTGGTGGCCAGCAGGTCCTGGCGGGTGGTGTAGATCAGCAGGTAGATTTGTTTCTGTCCCAGGGCGGGAGTGAGCTTAAGCGTGCCTTCCAGCCGGTCCATCGACATGCCGCCCGGTTTTTCATAGGGGAAATAGCTGCTGGGGAAAAACGCCGCCGGACGCAGTTGTTCATCCAGCACCAGCACGTTGGGGGCATAGATCGACTGGCCTTTAGCCAGGCTGCTGAGGGTGATGGCCAGCGATCCGCGGTTGGCCGGCAGCGTAATGGCGGCCACCGGCCCGGTGATATCGCCCATCTGGATGCGGGGCGAGGCGCCGTCGAGAATGATTTCCTGCCTGGCCGGGGGCATCAGCGTCTGCCAGGGCAATTGCCGCAAGGTGGACTGCGGTATCACCGGCGCCACCGACATATCTTGGGGGTTGGTCAGGGTATCCGCCAGCGTGGTGGCCGGCAGGGTGGCGCTCAGTGCGGCCATCAGGCACAGGGAAAGTATTTTTATTTTCATTATTATCGCCTTTTCAGCGTGACGAGCGACGGGCCGTCGCCGGGCAAGTAGCGCCGGCCCGCCAGGTACTATCCCACGCGTCCTACCCCCGGGGGCGGGACGCGCCGGAGATTATTTCCACCAGGCTTCCATCTGCACGCCGAAGGAGACTTCATCATCCTTACCGCGGCTGAAGGTGGTCGAGCTGTTATCGCTATACGCGATGCCGTTGGTAAAACCGGCGTCGTTATTGCCATAACCCCATTTTTCATTCCATTTGGCGTAGGTGGCGAACAGGCGGATCGCCGGACGGGAGAAGATGCTGTCCCCGGCCTGCCACTGCTGCGCCAGCGTCACTTTATACTGATCGTTGCGATCGCTGGTGCGCTGGGATTTGACATTGTCGTAGCCGACTTCCAACAGGGTGCTCATGATCGGGGTCCATTTGTACATCGGGCGTATGCCGACGGTGTACCAGGTGGTGCCGTTATTGTTATCGCGGTCGATATCCTGGTACATGCCGACGTACATCATTGCCCACTTGTCGTTGAAGTCCAGGCCGCCGTGATCCAGCACGCGGATCATATGGCCGTCGTTATCGACGTAGGAGCCGTGCGGGCGCCCGGTATTATCGGTGGTCATGGCGTCGGTGGCGTATTGCAGCACAAACTTGTTAAAGCCGTTGCCGATGGTCTGGGTATGCTCCATCGTGGCCATGGTGCCGTCTTTGGTGGCCCCGTCCGCCAGATTGAAATTGTCCTGCACGTTGGCGCGGCCGTAGTCCACGCCGAATTCCAGCTTGCCGCCGGGGTTGGTTTCCAGTTCGGCGATACGCACGTCGTAGATGTCGTTAATGGTCGGCACCTGGTTGAGCTGGTTATCGATATAACCATAAGAGCCGCCGGACTCGCTGTTGCGCGTGACCGCCAGGGACAGCTTGCCTACGCCCAGATCGATATTTTCCAAACCGGCGCCGGGACCGGAAATGTCCCAGTAGTAGAAGTCGATCATATGGACGTCGTGACGCTGATAGAAACGTTTCCCGGCCCACATATTGGCGCCCGGCAAGGCGTCGATCAGATTCTTGCCCACCACGTTGACTTCGCGGAAGCTGGGTTCCAGCGGTTCGTCATCGTTACGCTGGGAAACGGAGTACCCCACGTTGGTATCGAAGTAGAAGCTCTTGTTGCCTTCGCGCCACAGCTCCTGCCCGAGTTTTAATTCGGCGTAGGTTTCGCATTCGTTGCCGAGACGGTATTTACTGGAGGCGCCGGTGGCCTTGAAGCATTGCTGCTCGCCGCCGCTCCCGGTCCAGCCGATGCCGGAACGGGCATAACCGCCAAAATCCACCGCCATCGCCTGGGCGGAAGCCGCGCCGGCGATGATTGCCACTGACAAAGGTAAAATGCGTAGGTTAGTCATTATTTTCTCCTGATTATTATTGCCTGCGGACAGGCAGACTTATACGCCCGGTTCCTGATGTAACCGTCGGCAGGCGCTGCCATCCTCGCGGAATAAATGGCAGCGCTCGGGCGGCAGGCCGATAGCGAATTGGGCACCCTCGTTTACCAGCACCACGTCATTCTGGCGATAAACCAGATTGAGGCGGAGCGAGGGAATTTGAATATGGATCAGGGTTTCATACCCCAGTTGCTCCACCACCTGCACCACGCCTTCCAGGACGACATCGGCGATGTTGCCGGCCAGCAAATGCTCGGGCCGGATACCCAGCGACATCGTGGCGCCGACCTCCACCCGGCTGCTCTCCACCGGCAGCCACACTTTCTGGCCGTTGTGCAGCGCGATCTGCACCTGGTCGATGGCGATGGCGGTGACTTTTACCGGCAGGAAATTCATCTTCGGCGAACCGATAAACCCGGCGACAAACCGATTTTCCGGGTAGTGATACAGCGCCAGCGGCTTGCCGACCTGCGCCACGCGCCCGCCGTCGAGCACCACGATTTTGTCCGCCAGCGTCATGGCCTCGGTCTGGTCGTGGGTGACGTAAATCATGGTGCGCCGCAGGCGCTGGTGAAGACGTGAAATCTCGATACGCATCTGGACGCGCAGCGCGGCGTCCAGGTTCGACAAGGGTTCGTCTAGCAGGAACACCTGCGGCTCCGCCACCAGGGTGCGGCCGATGGCGACCCGCTGGCGCTGCCCGCCGGATAACGCTTTGGGGCGGCGGTCCAGCAAATGGCCGAGCTGGAGAATCTCCGCCACCTGGTTTACCCGGCGCGTTATTTCCTCTTTTTTCACCCGGGCCAGCTTCAGGCCGAAGGACATATTGCCCGCCACCGACAGGTGCGGATAAAGCGCGTAGGACTGGAAAACCATCCCGACCCCGCGTTCGGCGGGCGGCACGTCATTCATCCGGCGATCGTTGATTTTCAGCTCGCCGGAGGTGATGTCCTCCAGCCCGGCAATCATTCTCAGCAAGGTGGATTTGCCGCAGCCCGACGGGCCGACAAACACCACGAACTCCCCTTCGCCGATATCCAGGTTGATATCGCGGGAAATCACGTTTTCACCGTAGCTTTTGCAGATATTGCGCAGCGTCACGCTTGCCATAGACCCGGATTCCTACCTCTGTTTACCCTGCCGCCCGGCGGTGCGGCGGCAGGCTGACATCAAGTGTCGGCAAGTGTGAGGGAAATGCGCGGCAGGGAAATCATCCGGGACGGTTTTTTTCAAGGGGGAGGCGGCGGGATGACGGCAAAGCGCCATTCACGGCCGCGGCGGCGGCGAGCCGGAAAAAACGTGACGGCGGCGGCAAATATCCAGCATGCTTTTTGTGGCTTGCCCCGCAAATTGTCCACGGAGTGTTAATGCGGTCACATCGGGAGGCGCAGGGGCGTAGGACGGGGGAGGATGAGCGCGCCCGAGGTTAAACGCAGTATGTCCGGTGTGTAAATTCACCACAGCTTTCCGTGCGCCCCGGACATCGCCGGGCTGGTTGCAGGTGCGATGCCTGTCGGGACCCGCTTTGCGCGCGTTGGGAACGCTGCCACCAGTAAGGATGGAACTATGACCCGCATCAAATGCACTCTCCGTACCCTGGCGCTGTCGTCCCTGATGTCGGCGATGGCCTGTTCTTCGGCGTTCGCCAAAATAGAAGAAGGCCGGCTGCTTATCTGGATCAACGGCGACAAGAGTTACAACGGCCTGGCTGAAGTCGGCAGGAAGTTCGAACAGGATACCGGCATCAAGGTGAGCGTAGAGCATCCCGATAAGCTGGAGGAAAAATATCCCCAGGTGGCGGCTACCGGTGACGGGCCGGATATTATCTTGTGGGCGCACGACCGCTTTGGCGGTTATGCCCAATCGGGCCTGCTGGCGGAAGTGGCGCCGGATCAGGCGTTTCAGGATAAGCTGTTCCCCTTTACCTGGGACGCGGTGCGCTATAACGGCAAGCTGATCGGCTATCCCATCGCGGTGGAGTCCCTGTCGCTGATTTACAACAAGGATCTGGTCGGCGCGCCGCCGAAAACCTGGGAAGAGATCCCGGCGCTGGATACCCGACTGCGCGCCAAAGGCAAAAGCGCCATTATGTGGAACCTGCAGGAACCCTACTTTACCTGGCCGATTATCGCCGCCGCCGGCGGTTATGCCTTCAAGCCGGAAAACGGCGGTTACAATATCAAGGATGTGGGGGTGAACAATGCCGGCTCCCGCGCCGGGCTGCAGTTTATTGTCGATTTGGTCAAAAGCGGGCATATCAGCGCCGATACCGATTATTCCGTCTCCGAAGCCGCCTTCAACAAAGGACAGACCGCCTTGACCATCGACGGCCCCTGGGCCTGGGGCAATATGGAAAAAAGCGGCGTTCACTACGGCGTGGCGCCGTTGCCTACCTTCCAGGGCCGGCCGTCGAAACCTTTTGTCGGCGTGCTAAGCGCCGGGATTAACGCCGCCAGCCCCAATAAGGAACTGGCGAAAGAGTTCCTGGAAAATTACCTGCTGACCAGGGACGGACTGGATGCGATGAATAAAGACAAGCCGCTCGGCGCGGTGGCGCTGAAAAGCTATCAGGCGGAGCTGGCCAAGGATCCCCGGATCGCCGCCACCATGGCGAATGCGCAACAGGGTGAAATCATGCCCAATATTCCCCAGATGAGCGCGTTTTGGTATGCCGAGCGCAGCGCGGTGGTCAACGCCATAAACGGTAAACAAAGCGTGCAGGCGGCGCTGGACGGCGTGAAGGACCGCATTACCAAATAATCCGCCGGCCGCCGTCACGGGGCCTGCGTTCAAGCGGGTTGTCATCCGCCGTTATAGGAAGGGTTATGTCAAACACCGGCTCGGTTCCTCTGTCCCGCAAGCCCGCGCGCTGGCGGCATCACCGGTTTGTGAAGTGGGCGGTCGTGATTTTTTGCGCCCTGGCCATCGCCTGGATGGTGATACCGCTGTATGCCCGGGGTGAATATCTGTTTGCCCTGCTGACGCTCATCCTGACAAGCGCGGGGCTGGCCGTTTTCGCCAATGCCGGGGCCTATGCCTGGCGCTATGTGTATCCGGGACTGGCGGGCGTGGGGCTGTTTGTGTTGTTTCCGCTGCTGTGCACCGTCGGCATCGCCTTTACCAACTACAGCAGCGTCCATCAGCTGTCCTTTGAGCGCGCGCAATCGGTGCTGCTGGATCGGCAGTTGCAAATCGGCAAAGCCTACGCCTTCAGCCTGTACGGCCAGGGAACCGCATGGCGGCTGGCGCTGGCCGATGCCGACGGCGGACGGTTATGGGTCTCGCCGGCGTTCAGCCTGGACGGCGGCCGGGACCAGACGCTAATGATGTCGCCGGGCGACGCGCCGCCGCCGGGAGAGCGCGGCACGCTCAGGGTGGTAACACAGTATCGCCAGGCCCTCGGCCGGCTGACGCTGCAATTGCCCGACGGCGCCCGGCTGCGCATCAGCTCGTTACGGCAATTTTCCGGCCTGCGGCCGCTGTATACGCTGGGCGGCCAGGACCGCCTGACCGACAGCCGCACCGGGGCCGTCTACCGGCCCAACCGGGCCACGGGTTTTTACCAGGCGGTCGATGCCGAAGGCCATTTTGTCGCCGGGCAGCTCAGCCCGGGTTATACCGTGCCGGTGGGGTGGCAAAATTTTATGCGGGTGGTAGAGGATCAGGGAATCCGGCAGCCTTTCCTGGCCATATTTGTCTGGACCATTGTGTTTTCGTTGCTGACCGTGGTCCTGACGGTGGCCATCGGCATGGTGTTGGCCTGCGTGGTGCAATGGGAGGCGCTGCGGGGCCGCGCTTTGTACCGGCTGCTGCTGATCTTGCCGTATGCCGTGCCGTCGTTTATTTCAATATTGATTTTCAAGGGATTGTTCAACCAGAGTTTTGGGGAAATCAATATGCTGCTGAACGCTGTGTTCGGCATCCGGCCCGCCTGGTTTCAGGATCCGCTGCTGGCGCGGCTGATGCTGGTGGTGGTGAACGCCTGGCTCGGGTATCCCTATATGATGATTTTGTGCATGGGGCTGCTGAAATCCATACCCGATGACTTATACGAAGCCTCGGCCATGGACGGCGCCGGACCGTTACAGAATTTTTTCCGTATTACGCTGCCGTTGCTGCTCAAGCCGCTTACGCCGCTGATGATCGCCAGCTTTGCGTTTAATTTTAATAATTTTGTGCTGATCCAGTTGCTGACCAACGGCGGGCCTGACCGCATTGGCACCAGCACTCCCGCCGGTTATACCGACCTGCTGGTAAGTTATACCTACCGTATCGCCTTTGAAGGCGGCGGCGGGCAGGATTTCGGCCTGGCCGCCGCCATCGCCACCCTTATTTTCCTGCTGGTGGGCGGGTTGGCGATACTGAATGTGAAAACGGCGCGTCTGACATTTGATTAAGGAGGTCCCGGGTGGCTATGGTGCAATCTTCATCGCGTTTCCTGCGGCTGGCGGCGACGCACGTGCTGCTGCTGGGTTTTATCGCCCTGATCGTGTTTCCATTGCTGATGGTGCTGGCGATTTCACTGCGCGTCGGCAACTTCGCCACCGGCAGCCTGATCCCGCAGCAGATATCCCTGGAGCACTGGCGGCTGGCGCTGGGTTTGAGCGTACGGCACGCGGACGGCAGCATAACCCCGCCGCCGTTCCCGGTGCTGCTGTGGTTATGGAACTCGGTAAAGGTGGCGACCATTACCGCCCTGGGCATCGTGGCGCTGTCCACCACCTGCGCCTACGCCTTTGCCCGCATGCGTTTTCACGGTAAAAGCGCGTTGCTTCAGGGCATGCTGATTTTCCAGATGTTCCCGGCGGTACTGTCGCTGGTGGCGCTGTACGCGCTGTTTGACCGGTTGGGTCAGTATCTGCCGTTTATGGGGCTTAATACCCATGGCGGGGTGATCTTCGCCTATCTTGGCGGCATTACGCTGCATGTCTGGACCATCAAGGGCTATTTCGACACTATCGAGGGTTCGCTTGAGGAAGCGGCCGCGCTGGACGGCGCCACGCCCTGGCAGGCGTTCCGGCTGGTGTTGCTGCCGCTGTCGGTGCCGATACTGGCGGTGGTGTTCGTGCTGTCGTTTATTGCCGCCATTACCGAGGTGCCGGTGGCGTCGCTGCTGCTGCGCGATGTGGATAATTTCACCCTGGCGGTGGGCATGCAGCAGTATCTCAATCCGCAAAACTATCTGTGGGGGGATTTTGCCGCCGCGGCGGTACTGTCCGCCCTACCCATCACCCTGCTGTTTTTGTTGGCCCAGCGCTGGCTGGTAAGCGGTCTTACCGCCGGAGGCCTGAAAGGTTAAGCCACTGTTGTTGTTCTTGCGTACGTGTCTGTGTCTGTGTCCTGTGTTTTTGGCGACGTTATGTCGCCATTTTTTTGCCGGGCACGAAAATATTGATTTTTTCTGCCAAATGGCTATCATGAAGTATGACATTTGGCAGAAAGTGAGGCGTGCATGAAAATATATACCCCTCCCGTAATGAAAGAGCCCGCACATAGCCTGTGGGCCTCCGCTCATTTGCCGGATGCGTCCGGTCCCGAGCTGCGTCATCTGATGATGGAAGGGCTTGAAGTGTCGGTAATTGATAATATCAGGTCCATCGTCGGCTTCAAAAGGGAAGAATTTTTGGCGACGCTTGGGTTAAGTGGACGCAGCATTGCCCGGCGTAAAGAGAAGCTCTCTCCGGCTCAAAGTGAATCTATTACCCGTTATGTTACCGCCTTTGATATGGCTTTAGCGCTGTTCGGCAATGACTTCCAGAAAACCATTGCCTGGATGAACAAACCTGCCAAAGTTTTAGGCGGCGAAACACCCAATCAGGCGATTGGCACTGAAACCGGTGCCCGTGATGTGGTCAGTTTGATTGAAGGCATTAAACATGGAGTTGTCATGTGATCTTGTATCGATTTTGCCAGAAGCAATATATCGCCACCGCGTGGAGTGGCGTTGGCGCTTTTAACAGCTCGGTGGCAAGATGGAACAGAATGGGTACGCCGATGGTGTATATCTCCTCGGCAGTGTCACTGGCCATTCTGGAAGTATTAGTGCATTTACAGGACGAATCCATATTAGATTTTTATCAGTTAATGAGTATTGACGTACCCGACGATTTCATTGTCAAGCTCAATGCGCAAGATCTTCCTGCTAACTGGAATGCGCCGGTGCCGATTCCCGCCACCAAGGATATCGGCACACAATGGTTTCAGGGAAAATCGAGCGTCGGGCTAATGGTGCCTTCCGCCATTGTGCCTATGGAATACAATGTATTGATTAACAATGAGCATCCGGCGTTTGCTGGTTGTCTGGCGTCGGTTACGCCGCTCGAATTTACCTTTGATCCAAGGCTGAACCCCAGCCTCTAACGCAACTGGCGACGCCGGTTGATATCCCGCAGCAGGGCATTGATGCCCTTATCGGCGAAAATCTCCTCCAGGCTGCGCGTCAATTTGCGGCGCCAGTTCGGATACCCATCGCTGGTGCCGGGCACGTTGACCGGCGTGGTGATATCCAGCCAGTCCTCGGGCTGTAATCCCAATAACGCGCTGCCGCTGTCGGCCAGATAGCGGTGAATGGCATGGTTAAGCATGCGCGACATCGGCAGGCCATCGGCCCGGCGCGATACCCGCCGCGGCAGGCCGCCGTGACGGTGCAGGGCGTCCAGCAGCCCCTGGCGCGCGCGCCGTCGGTCCTCATGCAGATAATGCAGCACCGCCGCGTCGGGATACAGTCCCAGCGTTTTGCCAAGGCTGAGATCGCCGGCGCCCCAGTAGCCGCGCAGCGTCGGTAAATCATGGGTGGCGGCGGTGGCCATAGACTGCGGCGGGTAGGCTTCCGGCGGCTGGAAATGATGCCGGGCGTCCCGCTCGAAATAGAGCACTTTATAGGAATAAACGGCGCTGTCGCGCAGCCGCGCGAGGATTTCATGCGGCACGGTGCCCAGATCCTCGCCGATCACCAGGCACTGGTTGCGCAGGCTCTCAAGCGCCAGGATGGCGAGCAAATCGTCCAGCGGGTAGTGGACGTAGGCGCCCTGTCCGGCGGTATCGCCGCGTGGGATCCACCACAGGCGCAGCAGCGACATGACGTGATCGATGCGCAGCGCGCCGCAGCCCTGCATATTCGATCGCACAAGATCGATAAACGGCTGGTAGCCGCGGGCGGCCATCACCCGCGGATCCATGGGCGCCAGCCCCCAGTTCTGCCCCTGCGGGCCGAGCACATCCGGCGGCGCGCCTAGCGCTACCTCCAGGCAATATAATGCCGGATCGCTCCAGGTTTCCGCGCCGCCGTCGCTGACCCCCACCGCCAAATCGCGGTATAAGCCGAGAGGCATGCCAAGCGCCCGGCAGAGCGCAGAACATTCGGCAAACTGACGGTCGGCCAGCCACTGCAGCCAGAGATAAAATGCGATCTCACCGGCATGCCGCCGGCGGAACGCCTGCGTTCCGGCGCCCTGGCTGGCGCGGTACTCGGCAGGCCAGTCCTGCCAGCGGCGCCAGGACGGATCCCGCGCCAACAGGTACGCGTGCAGGGCGTCAAATTCAGCCTGATGGCGCAGGCTGTCGCCGCCCAGGCGCACAAAAGCGGCAAACGCCAGGCGCTGCGCGTCCTGCTCTCCGCGCAGGCTGAACTGTTGCCAGCACAAACGCAGCGCGGCTAATTTCAGCGCGCCGACCCGGGGATAATCCACCTCGGGAGCGGCGCGCGCCAGCGCCAGCGCTTGCTGCACCTCTTCGCGCGCCCACCATGACCGCGCCGCCGGGCTAAGGTGGAAATCCTCCAGGCTATTGATATCGATATACAGCATATTCAGCCAGCGCCGTGACGACGGGCTGTAGGGACTGGCATCGCCCGGCGTGGCCGGGCAGAGCGCATGGATGGGGTTGAGACCGACAAACGCGCCGCCGCGCCGGGCGACTTCCCGCACCATCGTTTTCAGATCGCCGGTATCGCCGATACCCCAATTGACCGCCGAACGCAGCGTATAGAGCTGGATGCAGGCGCCCCAGAGCTTTTGCCCGGCCAGCAGCGCCCCTGGCTGAAAACAGCGGGGCGGGGCGATGATTACCCGGCAATGCCACTCCCGCGCGCCCTGGCTTAACGTTAACCGGTGATAGCCGCACGCCAGGGTGTGGGGCAGCGATAGCGGCGATCCGGCGCTTATCTCGCCCTGAAGGGTTCCGCCCTGCTCGGTGCGCAGTTGCCAGCGGTAATCGCCCCGGCCGCCGGGCGTCAGCGCCGCCGGCGCATCCCGGCGCCAAACGGCTACCGGCGGCAGCGGGTCCTGCGAGACGGCCGCCAATCCTGACCCGCGCCCCATGGCGTCCAGCAACCGTCGTTTGGTTTGTGCCGAGATGGCCTGCCGCTGGCCCAGGGCATTGATATAGTCGCTGCCGATACCGGCCTGGGCCGATATCTGTTCGAACAAGAGTTCTTCCATTATTTTTCCCGCGGTGGATAGCCGTCGCCCGTTTGCCGCCACCGGCCATCATGACGCGGCATAGGGCGTTTTTCATCCTCCCGGCGGCGGGTTAAAAGGGGAGGAGCGCCAAGGCTGAGTTAAAATTGTGATAGGGCGCAATTTACTAAAATGGGATATGGATAACCTTAGGTAATAATTATTTACATTATAATTACAATGGTTAACAGTTAGTTTTAGCACATTGCCGTGTACCCCTGGGGAAATAAAAACAATGCTAATCCCATCAAAACTGAGACGGCCAGTGAGGCTGCAAAGTGCCGTGCCGCGCCAGCGTTTGCTGGACCGGCTGGATAGCGCGGCGAACTATCGCCTGGCGCTGATTACCAGCCCCGCCGGTTACGGCAAAACGACGCTTATTGCGCAGTGGGCGGCGGCGAGGCAGGATCTGGGCTGGTATTCCCTTGACGATAGCGATAATGAACCGGAGATCTTTGCCAATTACCTGGTGGCGGCGATCCAGCAGGCGACGGGCGGCCATTGCCTGCGAAGCGAAGCGCTGGCGCAGAAGCATCAGTATGCCAGCCTGGGAACCTTGTTTGCCCAGCTGTCGGTGGATCTGGCCGACTGGACCACGCCGCTTTTCCTGGTCATCGACGATTACCATCTGATCACCAATACGGTTATCCATGACGCCATGCGCGGCCTGCTGCGCCAGCAGCCGGATAGCCTCAAGCTGGTTCTGCTGTCGCGCAACCTGCCGTCGCTGGGCATCGCCAATCTGCGGGTGCGCGATCAACTGCTGGAAATCGGCAGCCAGCAGTTGGCCTTTACCCATGAGGAGGCCAGGCAGTTTTTCGCAGGACGCCTGGATATGCCCATCGCAGCCCAGGACAGCAACCGGCTGTGCGACGAGGTCGCGGGCTGGGCGACGGCGCTGCAGCTGATTGTTCTGTCTTCCCGCCAGTCCGATACCCCGGCCAGCAAAACCGCCCGGCGGCTGTCGGGCATTAATGCCGGTCATTTGTCCGATTACCTGGTGGATGAGGTGCTCGATCGGGTCGATGGCGCCACCCGTCGTTTCCTGCTGCGCTGTTCGCTGCTGCGCTCGATGAACGATGCGCTGATTGACCGGCTGATGGGCGAGGGAAACGGCCAGCAGCGGCTGGAGCAGACCGAACACCAGGGGCTGTTTATCCAGCGTATGGACGACAGCGGCGAATGGTTTCGTTTTCATCCGTTATTCGCCAGTTTCCTGCGCCAGCGCTGCCAGTGGGAACTGGCGGCCGAGCTGCCCGAGATCCATTGCGCCGCCGCCGAGGGCTGGCTGGCGCAGGGCTATCCCGCCGAAGCCATCCACCACGCGATGGCGGCGAATGATGTGGGTATGATGTGCCGGATACTGCTTGATAGCGGCTGGACGTTATTTAACCATGGTGAGCTGGCGTTGCTGGACCGTTGCCTGAAGCATTTGCCCTACGACGTGCTGATCCTGCGGCCCAGGCTGGTGTTGCTCAAGGGCTGGCTGGCCCAGGGCCAGCACCGGAGCGCCGAGGTGGCGAGCCTGCTGGCCCATGACAAAGCGGAGATGGCGCGGCGCAAACTCGATCTTGCCCCCTGGCTGGTGGCGGAGTTTAACGCCCTGCTGGCGCAGGTGGCGATAAATACCGGCAAGCCCCTTGAAGCGGAATCCCTGGCTGCCGAAGCGCTACGGTTTTTGCCGCAGTTTAATTATTACGGCCGTATTGTCGCCACGTCGGTGACCGGCGAAGTCGCGCATTGCCAGGGACAGTTGGTCAAAGCCTTGAGCATGATGCAGCAGACCGATCGGATGGCCCGCCGGCATGGGGTGTATCACTACGCCTTGTGGGCCTTGCTGCAGCAAAGCGAAATCCTGATAGCGCAGGGGTATTTGCAGGCGGCGTATGAAATACAGGATAAGGCGTTCGAACTGGTGGGCGAGCAGCATCTGGAACAATTGCCGATGCATGAGTTCCTGCTGCGTCTGCGCGCGCAGCTGCTGTGGTCCTGGGCGCGCCTGGACGAGGCCGAACAGGCCGCCAGCGCCGGGCTGAAGGTGCTGGAAAGCGCCGAACCGCAGCAGCAGCTGCAGTGCCTGGCGATGCTGGCCAAAATCGCGCTGGCGCGCGGCGATTTCGATAATGCCCGCAGCCATCTGCACCGTTGCGAGAACCTGATAAGCGGCGCGCAATACCATAGCGATTGGGTGACCAATGCCGATAAGCCGCGGGTGCTGTTCTGGCAACTGACCGGGGATGTCGATGCCGCCGCGAGGTGGCTGGACCAGACGGTGAAACCGGATAACGTCGATAACCATTTTTTGCAGGGGCAGTGGCGTAATATTGCCCGCGCCCAGATTCTGCTCGGCCAGTTCGACGAGGCGGAAGTGGTGCTGGACGAGCTTAATGATAATGCCCGACAACTGCATTTGGTGAGCGATCTTAACCGTAACCTGTTGCTTAATAATCTTATTTATTGGCGCACCGGGCGCAAGAACGATGCCCAGCGGGTGCTGATGGAGGCGTTGTCGTTAGCCAATCGCACCGGTTTTATCAGCCATTTTGTTATTGAAGGCGAAACGATGGCGATGCAGCTGCGGCAACTGCTGCAGCTCGGCGTGCTGCCGGAGCTGGAACAACAGCGGACCCGGCGCATTTTGCGCGATATTAATGCCCATCATCGCCATAAGTTCGCCCATTTCGACGAAGTTTTTGTCCAGCAATTGCTCCATCATCCGCAGGTGCCCGAGTTGATTCGCATCAGTCCGCTGACCCAGCGGGAGTGGCAGGTGCTGGGGCTGATTTATTCGGGTTACAGTAACAACCAGATTGCCGGCGAGCTGGACGTGGCGTCGACCACCATCAAAACCCATATTCGTAATCTTTACCAGAAGCTGGGGGTGGGGCAGCGGCAGGATGCGGTGCAGCAGGTGAAAAAGATGCTGACGATGATCGGTTATGCGGTATAAGGCGCGTATCGATTACGCGTCCGGGCTGTTGACGGCGCCGGCGCTTGTTTTCGTTCGGGCGTGATGGGTAAAGGGGGCGGTATTACAGCGGCCTCGTGGCGGCTTGAGCCCGGTGGGCAAAGGTTTTGTTTGCGGTCAGCTGAATGTTGCGTCGGGGGGGGTCGCTTGCCGTGTGCGGGGGAGGCTTATACTGCCGCTGCGGAAGGTTCGCTTGCGGGGGAGGCTTATGCTGCGGCGGTAGGAGGTTCGCTTGCGGGGAGGCTTATGCTTCGGCGGCGGGAGTTTCGTGTGCGGGTAGGCTTATGCTGCGGCGGCGGGAGTTTCGTTTGTGGGTAGGCTTATGCTGCGTCGGCGAGAGTTTCGTTTGCGGGTAGGCTTATGTTGCTGCGGCAGAGGTTTCGCTTGCCGTGCGTCCGGTGGTTATATGTATTGCCTGGCGCCGGCAAGCGACAAGGAGGCCGTACCGCGACGGCCTCCTTGACCTCCGCGCGCCCGGCAGGTCGCGCGTCGCTGCGCGATGCCTTCCGCCGCCCATGCCCCCGTTATGCACCGGCCCGGTTAGCGCTCCCGGCGCAACCGGGCCTTTCGCCGCTCCCGGCGGCTCATGCCGGGGGCACAGGCGCCGTCAGCGCGCTTTATGCCGGTCCATATGTCGCTGTTCGTACTGCATGTTATGAAGCGATAGCGGCGCTGTGGCTTAGGATAGGACTGGCGTCGGCTTAGGATCGACTGTGGTGGGATGCAACGGGTATGGAATGCCGCTGGCGCAGCGAAAAGCAGGTCATACAGACATACAGTCACACATTAAGGCATTCATCATTCAGCTACAGTAAGTACTACGTTTTCAGCCATCCGCTATCCGCCTATCGACTTCAGCCCAAAAAGCATGCTGATATTTCTCCCGGTAATCACATACCGCGATGAACCCCAAAACGCTGTTTTACTCACAGGCGATGGTGTTGACGTGGTGCCGGCATAGAGTGCGCCGGCGGCGCACATCACGGCTGGATGAGCCGCCGGGAGCGGCGAAAGCCCGGGCTGCGCCGTGAGCGCATCCCGGGCGGTCCACAAGCCGGGATGGGTGATGCCGGGGACCGCGCAGCGGCGCACGATCTGTCGGACGCGCGGAGGTCAAGGAGGCCGTCGCGGTACGGCCTCTTTGTCGCTTGCCGGCACCCGGCAATACATATCACCACCGAACGCACGGCAAGCGAAACCTCCCCCACGGCAACATAAGCCTACCCGCACATGGCAAGCGAAACCTCCCCCACGGCAACATAAGCCTACCCGCACACGGCAAGCGAAACCTCCGCCACGGCAACATAAGCCTACCCGCACATCAGAAGTGGGTGTTAAGGCCAAGGTAGAAGGTTCTGCCCGGTTCGTTGTAGGTGGCGGCGCCGGCGCCGTACATATAAGCGTTGGTGGCGGCGTTGCCGGTGGTCTGGGCGTTACCGGCGCGGAACTGGCGCTTGTCGAAGACGTTGTCGATGCCCAGGGTCAGGCTGGCGTATTTGTTGATATCGTAGGTGCCGCTCAGGCCGACAATGGCGTAAGGGCTGACCTCATTGGTTTCGCTGCCGGTAACGCGTTCGCCCTTGTAGTTGTATTTTTTCGGTTTCTGGCGTCCATACCATGAAAGGGTGGACTGTAGCGACAGATCCTGGCGCGCCTGCCAGCTCAGGGTGGAATTCAGCGTATATTCCGGAATAATCGACAGGTAGTCCCCGGTCTCTTTATTTTTGCTTTCAATGATATAGGTAACATTGTTATTCCAGGAAACCGTTTCGCTAACCGGGATATTCAGCGTACCTTCCAATCCCTGCACCACCGCCTTGGGTACGTTTTCCCAGCGATAGATATCGGACGCGCCGTTGGTCGAGACGCCGGTCGGCACATAACCCGCCTCGATTTTATCGCGGTAGTCATTGCGGAAATAGGTCACGCCCGCCTGGTAGCCGTCGCGTTTAAATTCCAGCCCGATTTCTTTGTTGATGCTGGTTTCCGCCTTGAGATCATCATTACCTAGCAGATAACACCCGCCGGTGCTGGCGGCACAGCCCTGGCCGCGGCTATAGAGCAGGTAGTTGGGGTTGGTCTGGAACAGGCTCGGCGCTTTATAGGCGCGGGCGATGCCCATTTTCAGGGTGAAATCCTGTCCCAGCCCCTGCGAGAGGTTAAGCGAAGGACTCCAGTTGTCGCCGACGATGGAATGGTGGTCGAAGCGCAGCCCCGGCACCAGCATGGTGCTGTCGGTCAGTTCCATATTATCCTCGGCGAACAGCGAGAAAATATCGGCCGAGGAGTAGGGGCTGCGTCCGGTGCTGGCCACGCCCGGGATAGCGCCGCCCAGGAGGGTCTGGGTATTCGACGCCGGATCCTTCATTTTCTGCTGGTTCCACTCGCTGCCGGCCGTGAGGGTCTGGTTGACCCCCAGCTCAAACGGCACGCTGAGTTCGGTATGCGCCAGCACGCTGTCCAGCTGGATGGTGGAAAAATCATTGCTGGCGAAAATCCCCTCCGTGCCGCCGGCCAGCCCCTCGTCCAGGCGGGTATTTTTTGTGCGCTCATATTGCAGGTAATTAAGGGTGCTGACGCCGCTGTCCCAGGCGCCGCGCCAGGTCAGGGCATGGGTCTGGCGATAGATACGGTTGGTTTCATGGCCGTAGTTGTCCTGCACCAACTGGCTGGTATTGGTGTTCTGGGTATCGCCGGCGTAGATATTGCCCTGGCGGCTGTAGGTGGTTTCATATTCCAGGCTTTGCATCGGCGCCAAATCCCAGTGCAGGAGGGCATCGATATTTTTGTCCCTGACCCCTTCGCGTCCGGCCGGGACGGTATCGGCATAGGTGCCGGTGCGCAGGGACTGATGACCGTCGTTAATATCCTGGGCGTCGGCCTGGGTTTTGCTGTAGCCGCCGGTCAGGCGGAAGCTGAACGCGTCGCTCAGCGGCCCGGACAGGCTGAAGTTGGTGCGTTTGGTCGCGCCTTCGTCGTCATGCTGCGGCATATTCAGATAGGTATTCCATGAACCATGCCAATCGCGGGTGTCTTTTTTGGTAATAATATTCACCACGCCGCCGGCGGCGCCGTTGCCGTAGCGCGCCGCCGCCGGTCCGCGGATCACCTCGATATGATCGATCATTTCCGGCGGCACCCAGGCGGTATCGCCCCGGGTGTCGCGCTCGCCGCGCCAGCCCTGGCGCACCGAGTTGCGGCTGCTGACCGGCAGGCCATCAATCAGGATCAGGGTATTTTCCGGCCCCATGCCGCGGATATCGATTTGGCGGTTGTTGCCGCGCTGGCCGCTGGTGGAATTGCCGGTCAGGTTGACGCCGGGCATGGTGCGGATGATTTCCGACACATCGCGGGCGGGCGGCCGTTTCCTGATTTCATCGGCGCTGATGGTGGATACGCCAGGCGCCTGGAGATTTTGCTTTGCCGCGGTGACGACGATGGTATCGCCCGCCGCGCTTTTGCCGCCGCTGGTTGCCGTGGCGTCGTCCGTCGTCGCGGAGGTTGATACCGGTGCTGTGGTCGTGCTGTCGGCCGCAGGCGCGGCCAAAGGAAGTGCCAGAGTTCCCAGACCCAGACTGATTAGGGTCGCTAAGGAGTAACCTGAGAATGTGGTATGCATATGTTCCCTGATCTGTAGCCGATCCCGTGACTGCTCCGGCGAAAGCCAGCAGTATGGACGGCCTGCTATGTTATAAATTGGATAAAATAAGCAGTTTTTTCAGCAACTGCCGGCGGCTAGCACGCAATGTTAAATCGCTGTTAACATTGCGTTATTCCCTCGTTCGGCCACGCCATTGACAAATAAAACCGACCCTTAATGGAACTTTTACACACTATTGCAAATAGAAATAATTATCAATAGTATTTAGTTTACGTTTTAGATTAAAACGTCTACATTCACGGTTTACATAAGGAATCGCGCCCGGTGAAAAAAATGATGTTGGCCCGCGCCGATGTGGGCGGCGACGACTGGTGGCGGGAGGTGGAACGCCAGGGCGCGCCCTGGGTGGAGGCCGGTGCGTCCGGGCAGTGCGGCGTGATATTCCTGTGGCGCGACCCCGGGGGCGACGAGCGCGCGTCCCCTATCCGCCGGGTATGGATTAACATCAGCGGCGTGACCGACCACCATAGCGATACCGGTCCGCAAAGCCTGGAGCGTATTGCCGGCACGGATGTCTGGTATTGGCAAACCAGTCTCGGCGCGCGGTGGCGCGGCAGTTATTGCTTTATCCCATGCCGGGACGACGGGGCGTTCGGCGCGGCGGCGCCCATGGACCGCGCCGCGCTGCGTAACGCCTGGCGTGGTTTATTTTCCGGCGCGGTCGCCGACCGGCTTAATCCGCTGCGCGCCTGGACCAACGGACGCGGCCATCCGGTTTCCGCGCTGCATATGCCGCTGGCGCCCCCGCAGACGGCCTGGAACGAGTACGACAGGCTTGGCCCGGTGGCCGGGCGCACCCTGCCGCCGCTGCCGCCGCCCGCAGGGCTGGAGCGCCATCGCTGGCATAGCGAACGCCTGGGCAACAGCCGCGATATCTGGGTATTCACCAGCGGACGCCGGCATGCGCCCGGGCGTCCGCTGGCCATCCTGCTGGACGGGCAGTTCTGGGCGCGGCAGATGCCGGTCTGGTCGCCGTTGCTGCATATGACGCGCGCCGGGGTCCTGCCCGAGGCGGTCTATGTATTGATTGACGCCATCGATAGCCCACGGCGCGGGCGTGAATTAACCTGCAACCCTGAATTCTGGCGGGCGGTACGGGAAGAACTGCTGCCGCAGCTGGCAGCCTGGGCGCCGTACCGCGCCGATCCGGCGACGACGGTGGTGGCGGGGCAAAGCTATGGCGGCCTGTCCGCCCTGTATGCCGCCTTAAACTGGCCCGGGCATTTTGGCTGCGTGCTCAGCCAGTCCGGTTCGTTCTGGTGGCCCGACCGGGATGCGGCACAGGCGCGGGACGCCTCCGGCGATGACCGTGGGCTGCCGGCGCAGATCGGGCGGGGCCTGGGCGACGGACTGGCGCTTAAGGTCTTTATCGAGGCCGGCAACCGGGAGCGGCTTATTCACCAGGTAAACGACCGGGTGGTGGAACTCCTGCGCCGGCAAGGGCACCGGGTTGATTACCGGGTGGTGGACGGCGGCCATGACGCGCTGTGCTGGCGCGGCGGCCTGCTGGACGGGCTGGCCGCGCTCTGGTCGCCCGGCCGCTAGCGCCCCCGGCCCGCGCTTCCCGCGTCCATGCCCGGCCTGGCTATTTTCGCCCCGGGCAATCCCCGTCATTGGCGCTATCGCCACAAAATAAGGAGTGCGTTTTGGAACACCCCAACCCCTTCGACGATCCGCAACAGATTTGTCTGGTTTTGCAAAACCGCCAGGCCCAATACAGCCTCTGGCCGGATTTCAGCCCGGTGCCCGCCGGATGGACGCCGGTTTTTGGCCCGGCGCCGCGCCCGGAATGCGGCCGGTGGCTTGAGACCCACTGGACCGATATGCGTCCCGCCGCGCTGCGCGGGGCATAAGCAGCGCAACCCATCGTTTTTAAGGAGTTACCGCCGTGTCAGAAATATCCTTGCCAACCGGCGCCGATGGACAGCCGGCCGAACTGCCGCTGGTGGCGGCGCAGCCCGGTATCTGGGTGGCAGACCAACTTTCCGCGCAGCCCAACGCCTATGCGGTGGCGCACTATATCGAGCTTAAGGGCGATATCGATGAAGGCTGCCTGCTGCGCGCCATCGACCAGGGCATGGGCGAAGCCGACACCCTGCGCATGCGTTTTGCCGAGCGTGACGGCATTGCGGTGCAATGGGTTGACGGCGATCTGACCTTTGACCGTCCCGATTGCGTGGATCTCAGCGCCGCCGGCGACGCCCGGAACGCCGCGCTGGCGCTGATGCAGCAGGATCTGGCGGGAGATCTGCGGGTGCTGAGCGGCAAACCGTTGTACCGGCATCTGCTGATTCGCGTGGCCCGCGATCGCTGGTTTTGGTATCAGCGCTATCATCATCTGATCGTCGACGGCTTTAGTTTTACCGCCATCACCCGCCGCATCGCCGTGCTGTATAGCGCCTTCATGCGCCGGGAAACGCCGCCGCCGTCGCCTTTTACCCCCTTTCAGGGGGTGGTGGAGGAATATCAGGCGTATTATCAGTCGGATGCCTGGCGCCGCGACGCCGCTTTCTGGCGCGAAAAAACCGGCCGACTGCCGGCGCCGGGCACGCTGTCGCTCAAACCGTTGTCCGGCCAGGCCGCCACCACCCATGTGCTGCGTTATGCGCTTGATCTCGATAGCCGGCTGTTCGCCGGCCTGGTCACGGGGGAGGAGCGCGCGCCGGGCATCGCCGATCTGGCCCTGGCGCTGGTGGCGTTATGGTTTGCCCGGCTGTGCGGGCAACCGTCCTATGCCGCCGGTTTTATCTTTATGCGCCGTATGGCCTCGGCCGCCCTGGATGCCACCGGTCCGGTGATCAATGTCCTGCCGCTGGCCGTGACCGTCGGCCCGGGGCAGACGCTGGGCGCCTTGGCCGCCGCCCTGTCCGGCGAGCTCAAGAGCCTGCGCCGCCATCAGCGTTATGATGCGGAACAGGTACTGCGCGACCTGGGCCGCACAGGGGATGAACAACCGCTGTTCGGCCCGGTATTTAATCTGAAGATGTTCGACTTCCAGCTTGATTTCGCCGGGGTGGAGGGCGTGACGCACGCGCTGGCTTCCGGGCCGGTGCGCGATCTGGAAATCGCGCTCTATCTTGGGGAAGAAACGGTAGCGGTGGAACTGGTGGCCAACGCCGAGCGGTATACCGCCGGCGAGCTGGCCGGCCATGCCCGGCGCCTGCCGCTGCTGCTGCTCCAGTTTGCCGCCGATCCCGCGCTGCCATGCGGCCAGGCCGATTTGCTGGGCGAGGCCGACCGCGCGCTGCTGGCGCGCATCAATGATACCGGTAAAACGCTGGCGCCGGATACGCTCGCCACCCTGCTGGCACGCCAGGCGTTGCGCACGCCCCAGGCCGTGGCGCTGGCGGATGCGCGGCGCCGCCTGACCTACGGCGAAACCCGCGGGCAGGTGCTGGCGCTGGCGCAACGGCTGGCGGCGCAGGGGGTACGCCCGGGCGATATCGTCGCCGTCGCGCTCCCGCGCTCGGTATTCCTGACGCTGGCGCTGATGGCGGTTATCGAGGTGGGCGCCGCCTACCTGCCGCTGGACACCGGTTATCCGGACGAGCGGCTGCAACTGATGCTGGACGATGCGCGGCCGCGGCTGATTATCACCTGCGCCGGACAGGCCGCGCGGTTCGACGGCCGCGGCGATCTGTTGCTGTATGAGGCGCCGTTGACAGCGGACCCGCGGCTGCCGCGGGATTTCCCCCGGCCGTCGGCCCATCATCCCGCTTATATTATCTATACCTCCGGGTCGACCGGACGGCCGAAAGGCGTGGTGGTGGCCCATGACGCCATCGTCAACCGGCTGCTGTGGATGCAGGATCGCTATCCGCTGAGCGCGGATGACGCGGTGCTGCAAAAAACCCCCTGTAGCTTTGACGTATCGGTGTGGGAATTTTTCTGGCCGCTTATCAACGGCGCGCGGCTGGTCATGGCGCCGCCGGACGCCCACCGCGATCCGCAGGTGTTGCTGCAGCTTATCGCCGATTACCGCGTTACCACCCTGCATTTCGTCCCCTCGATGCTGGCGGCGTTTGTCGCCTCACTTGCCGATGACGGCGCCATCGCCTGCTGCGCCACCCTGCGGCGGGTATTTTGCAGCGGCGAGGCGTTGCCCGCCGAACTGTCGCGCCTGTGGCAGCGGCGCACCGGGGTGGAGCTGCATAACCTCTACGGCCCCACCGAGGCCGCGGTGGACGTCAGCTGGTACCCGGCCCACGGCGAGACGCTGGCGGCGGTGCGCGGGGCGCATGTGCCGATCGGCTTCCCGGTATGGAATACCGGCCTGCGCATTCTTGACGGGCGGCTGCGGCCGGTGCCGCCGGGCGTTGCGGGCGATCTTTACCTGACCGGCGTTCAACTGGCCCAGGGTTACCTGGCGCGCCCGGAGCTGACCGCCAGCCGGTTCGTGGCCGATCCCGACGGCGACGGCGGGCGGATGTACCGCACCGGCGATGTTGCCCGCTGGCTGGACGACGGCGCGGTGGAGTACCTGGGCCGCAGCGATGATCAGCTTAAAATCCGCGGGCAGCGGGTGGAGTTAAGTGAAATCGATCATGCGCTGCTGTTATTGCCGGGCGTGCGCCAGGCGGTGACCCATGCCCGGGTATTGGGCGCCGCGCCTGATGGCGGCATCGGCGGCGATGCGCGGCAACTGGTCGGCTATCTGGTGGCGCAGCCGGGTGAAAAGCTGCACCCCGAGGCGCTGCGCGACGCCCTGGCCGAACGGCTGCCGGCGCATATGGTGCCGGTGGCGCTGGTCGAACTTCCGGCCCTGCCGCTCAGCGCCAACGGTAAACTGGATCGCAAGGCGCTGCCGTTACCCCAGTCGCGTCGGGCGACACGGGGGCGAGCGCCGCAAACCGCCATCGAGCGGCGGGTAGCCGCGCTGTTTGCGCAACTGTTGCAACAGGAGATCGGGTCCGTCGATGATGACTTTTTTGCCCTTGGCGGCCATTCCCTGCTGGCGATGCGGCTGGCGGCGGAGCTGCGCCGCGACGTGGGTAAGCCGGTAACCGTCGGACAGGTGATGGTGGCCTCGACGGTGGCGCGCTTGGCCGCGCTGTTTGATGATGAGGTGGATAACGACCCCGGCGATGCTATCCGGCGTTCCGGACTGGACGCGGTCCTGCCGCTGCGCCAGGGCGAGGGCCCGCCGCTGTTTTGCTTTCATCCCGCCTCCGGTTTCGCCTGGCAGTTCAGCGTGCTGCGGCGCTATATCGATCCGCGCTGGCCGCTGGTGGGTATCCAATCGCCGCGTCCGGACGGTCCGCTGCAGCGGTACGGCACGCTGGAGCAGGTGTGCGACGCGCATCTGCTGACGGTGCGCGGCATACAGCCGCACGGCCCTTATCATTTTATCGGCTATTCGCTGGGCGGCACGCTGGCGCAGGGTATTGCCGCCCGTTTACGCGCGGCGGGGGAAACGGTGGCGTTTCTCGGCCTGCTCGATACCTACCCGCCGGAGACGCGCAATTGGGACGCGGTGCAGGGTAAACATGTGCTGGACCCCGAAGTGCTGGAGGAAGTACGGCGCGAGCGCGAGCAGTTCATCGCCGCGCAACAGGGTATTGCGGAGCCGGCGGGGGACGAACAGCGGCGGCTGTTCGATGCCATCGAGGGCAACTATGCGGATTCGGTACGCCTGCTGGCGGCCAGCCGCAGCGCGTATTTTGCCGGAGAAGCCACGCTGTTCGTGGCCCGGCGCACGCTGCCCGCCGCTATGGACGTGCGCCGGACCTGGTCAGATTATGTGGACCGGCTGCGCGTGCACGAACTGGACTGCGCCCATGTGGATATTATTTCGCCCGCGTCGTTCCAGGTGCTCGGACCCTTGCTTAACCAGGCGCTCAGGGAACTGTAGGCGTCAGCCCCGGCCCAGCGGCACGATCATCGGCGTATGGGAGACCGGATCGTCGATGATCATGCAGCGCAGGCCGAATACCGCCTCCACCAGTTCGGCGGTGACGATGTCCACGGGCGCCCCCTGGGCCAGGATACGCCCGTCGCGCATCGCCACCAGATGGGTGGCGTAGCGGCAGGCGTGATTAAGATCGTGCAGCACCACCACCAGCGTATGGCCGGCGCGGTGCAGCTCGCGCATCAGCTCCAGCAGATCTATTTGATGGGCGATATCCAGCCAGGTGGTGGGTTCGTCCAGCAGCAGCAGCGGCGTTTGCTGCGCCAGCACCATGGCGATCCAGACCCGCTGCCGCTGGCCGCCGGACAGGGTATCCACCGGCCGTTCCGCCAGCCCGGCGACGCCGGTGGCGCGCATCGCTTCCTGCACCGCTTGTTCATCGCGCCCGCTCCAGCGGCTTAATAGCGATTGATGCGGGTAGCGTCCGCGCGCCACCAGATCGCCCACCGTGATATCCCCGGGCGCGCTGGAGCTTTGCGGCAACAATCCCAGGCGCCGCGCCACCTCCTTGGTGGCGTAGGCGCCGATCTCCCGGCCGTCCAGCCATACGGTGCCCTCGCCGGGCCGCATCAGGCGGCTGAGCGTGCGCAGCAACGTCGATTTGCCGCAGGCGTTGGGGCCGATGATCACCGTCAGTTCACCATCGGGGATGGTGATGGACAGATCGCGGGCAATCACTTTTTTATCATAGGCGAGCGTAAGATTTTCCGCCCGCAGGCGGCTGGACGACGGGGTAAGGGCGCTCATTTTTTTCGCGACTCCCGGATTAATAAGCCGATCAGATAGAGGCCGCCGATGCTGACGGTAACCACCCCGACCGGAAGCTGATAAGGCGTAAACATACGCTGTGCGGCGAGGTCGGCCGCCAGCAACAGCAGCGCGCCGGTCAGGGCCGCCAGGGGGATCGCCAGGGTTTGGCTGCCCGCCAGGCGGCGTGAAATCTGCGGCGCCACCAGGGCGATAAAGGAAATGGGGCCGGCGGCGGCCGTGGCGGCGGCGGTCAGGGCCACGCCCGCCAGCATCAGTCCCAGACGCGATTTTTCCACCGGCACGCCGAGCGCGCAGGCGGCGTCATCGCCCATTTCCAACAGGCGCATGCGCCGCGACAAAGCCAGGGCCAGGGCAAAGGCCAGGACAATTGGCACGGCCACCGGCGGGCATTTCGCCCAGGTCATGCCGTTAAGCGATCCGGCGCTCCATAGCCCGGCGGTCAGGGCGGATTCAAGCGAAGCGCTGACCACCAGCCAGGTGTTAAGCGATACCAGCAGGGCGCGAACGGCAATGCCGACGATAATGAGCCGGAAGGTCTGGATGCCGTTGCGCCAGGCCAGCAGGTAGACTACGGCGGCGGTCAGCAGGCCGCCGGCAAGGGCCGCGCCGGTTATGCCCAGATAGCTGCTGTTGAACAGCACTATCGCTATCAATACGGCGCTGTGCGCGCCGGTATTGAAACCCATGACATCCGGGCTGCCGAGCGGGTTGCGCATCAACGACTGGAAAATAGCGCCGCTGGCGCCCAACGCCGCGCCCAGCAATAACGCCATCGCCACCCTGGGCAGCCGCCATTGCGTCACGATAACCTGGATATTGTGCGCCGCCGCGCCGCGCAGGGCGTCCACCACCTGCCGGGCCGGAAGCGGGAGCGACCCGGCGCCGAGGGCGTAAATCGCCAGCGCAAGGCAGGCAAGCAGCAGGATGCCGACGGTCAGCGACGTCCTGATCCGGGCGTGCCGGTTCGCCATCATCACCGGCTTATCATCCGGTGGCGGCGTACCAGGGCTATCAGCACCGGCGCGCCGAGCAGCGCCGTTATCACCGATACGCGCAGCTCGCCGGGCACCATCACCCGGCCCGCCATATCGCTGCCCAGCAGCAGCAGCGGCGTAAGCAGCAGCGTCCAGGGCAGCAGCCAGCGGTGGTCCGGGCCGGCTATCCAGCGCGCGATATGCGGCATCATCAGCCCGATAAAGGCTATCGGCCCCGCCAGCGCCGTAGCCGCGCCGCATAACAGGGTAATGGCCGCCAGGCCGAGCAGCTGCGTCAGGCCCACCCGCGAGCCCAGCGCCGTCGCCAGTTCGCTGCCCATGCCCAGGGTATTGAGCGCCCGCGTTAGCCAAAGCGTCAGACCGGTGCCCAGGACGATAGGCCAGATAACGGCGTTTACCGCCGCCATGCTGCGGATATCCAGCGAACCGGCCTGCCAGAAGCGCAATTGGTCGTAGACCAGGGGATTGAGCAAGGAAATACCGGAAGCCATGCCGTCCAGCACCGCGCCCAGCGCCACGCCCGCCAGGGTGAGGCGAATGGGGTTCAGCCGCCCGCCGCCCGCCGCGCCGATTAACGCCACCAGCAGGGCGGCGGCCAGCGCGCCGGCAAAGGCAAACCACAGGTAGCGATCGATGGAGGCGGCGCCGAAAAAGGTGATGCCCAGCACCACGGCGAACCCCGCGCCGGCGTTGACGCCAAGAATGCCGGGGTCGGCCAGCGGATTGCGGGTCAGGGTTTGCATCAGGGCGCCGGACAGCCCCAGGGCGATGCCCGCCAGCAGCCCGGCCAGCGTGCGCGGCAGGCGGCTCTCGAGGATAATAATACAATCCGGGCTGCGGCAGGCGCCGGTCAGCGCGGGCAATACCTGGTCGGCGGGAATGGTTTTGGCGCCGATAAAGAGGCTCGCCGCCATCAATAATGCCAACAGCACGCCGCTTAACAGCAATCCGTAATAATGGCGCATAAAAGGCTAAACCATAAATTATATGATAATGATATTTATTATCGTTATTACTCGCAATAACTTATGATAGCATGACTGCTTCCCTGATTGCAGCGCCCAGTGGCGTCGAATTCCCCGGATAGTTAGCGTCTTATGCAAAAACCCTCGTATTTACTCGATATCAGCCTGCTGAAAACCCACCCCGCCTTCCGGGCGGTTTTTATCGCGCGGTTTTTGTCCATCCTGGCGCTCGGCATGCTGGCGGTGGCGGTGCCGGTGCAGATACAGGCCATGACGGGGTCCACCCTGCAGGTCGGACTGGCGGTGACGCTGGCGGGCGGCGGTATGTTCGTCGGCCTGCTGGCCGGCGGGGTGATGGCGGATCGCCGCGAGCGGCGCGGGCTTATCCTGTTTGCCCGCGCAACCTGCGGGGTGGGGTTTATCGGCCTGTGCCTTAACGCGCTGCTGCCGGTACCGTCCCTGTTCGCGATTTATCTGCTGGCGGTGTGGGATGGTTTTTTTGGCGCGGTGGGGGTGACGGCGCTGCTGGCCGCCACGCCGTCGCTGGTCGGGCGGGAAAATGTCATGCAGGCGGGCGCCATCAGCATGCTGACCGTGCGCTTCGGCGCCATTTTATCACCGGCGGCGGGCGGCCTGGTCATCGCCTCCGGCGGGGTGGCCTGGAACTACGGGCTGGCGGCGCTTGGCACGCTGCTGACGCTGTTGCCGCTGCTGCGCCTGCCCAGGCTGGCGCCGCCTCCCCAGCCCCGGGAACACCCGCTGCACGCGCTGGCCGGCGGCATGGCCTATCTGTTTCGTCATAAAACCATCGGCCTGGTGGCGCTGATCGGCGCCCTGCTGACCATGGCAAGCGCGGTACGGGTGCTTTACCCGGCGCTGGCGATAAGCTGGCATATCAACGCCGCCCGGCTGGGGCTGATGTATGCGGCGGTGCCCCTGGGCGCGGCGATAGGCGCGTTTACCAGCGGCCGCGTCGCCGCCACGGCGCGGCCGGGAAGAATGCTGCTGCTTACCGCCGTCATGGCGTTTATCTGCGTCGCGGCATGCAGCCTGATGCCGTGCTACGCGCTGGCGCTGCTGTGTCTGGCGGGCTTTGGTTATTTCAGCGCCATCAACTCGCTGCTGCAATATGCATTGATACAACAGCTGACGCCGGATCATCTGCTGGGCCGCATCAACGGCCTGTGGACCGCGCAGAACGTCACCGGCGACGCGCTGGGGGCGCTGGTATTGGGGGGGTTGGGCACCCTGATGCCGCCGGGGCTGGCCGCCGCGGCGTTCGGCCTGGCGGCGGCCCTGGCGGGGCTACTGCCGGCGCTGGCGCTGCGGGGCCTGCGCGCCGTGGATATGGCGCGGCATCGGGATCAGGGCCGGCCGGCGGATGAAATCCCGCCCGCCGGCCGCAGTGAGCCATAACCGCCATGAATCCCCGCCCGGCCGGGAATGGCCGCGGCATGACGCGGTTAGCCACGCGGCAGGATGGGGAAAGATCACGGCTTGGCGAACAGCTGTTCCAGGCGGGCCAGCACATTGCTGGCGCTGTAGTAATCAAGGCGGAAGGTGTCGTTGCCAAGGGCGTAGACCCGGCGGTTTTGCACCGCCGGCAGATGCGCCAGGAACGGATTGGCCAAGAGCAACCGGGCGCTGGCGTCATCGCCGGCAAACAGCAGAAAGGTTTGCCCGTTCAGGCCGGCGGCCAGGTTTTCGCCGGACAGCTGGACGATGTCCTTGCGCACGCCCATGCTTCGGCCGCCGACGGGGGTGGCGGGCGGTTCGGCCAGCGTAAAGCCCAGCTGGCGCAGCAGCTGGCCCTGCGGCGAATCGGCGGTCCACAGGTTGGCGGCTTTGCCGTCCGGCTGGTATACCAGGGCGGATACCGGCTGCGGCGGCAGCGCCAGATGCTGTTTCAGCGCCTGCCGGCGGGCGTCGAAGCGGGCGATGACCTCCGCGGCCTGCGCTTCATGGCCGGTGGCTTGTCCCAGCTCCCGGGCCAGGTCCTGCCAGCTTTTATCGTCATAATTGACCACCAGGGTCGGCGCCAGCGGCGACAACTGATCGTAAAGGCGCAGGGCCGAATCGCCGCCGGTGGCGGCGATAATAATCAAATCGGGATTCTGGCCGGCGATGGCCTCGGCATCCGGCTCGCCGATGTACAGGCGTTTGACGCCGCGCTGCCGGGCGACATCGCTCCACTGGCGAAAAAAGCCCTGTTCGTCCGCGACCCGGTTATTCGGCGTGGTGGCGCCGCTGGCTATCACCGGCGCCCCGATGGCCAATAGCGAGCCGGTAAGGGTGACGCTTGTGGATACGATGCGCTGCGGCATGTGATCCAGGGTAATGGCGCCATGCGCGCCCGCCACCTGCCGCGGCCAGCCGTTTTCAGCGGCGCGCGGGGACGCGGCCGCCAGCAGTAAGGGCAGGGCCATCAGGGCGAGCCAATTGCAGGCGGATCGGCGCCGGGACAATAGAGTGATCATGTCTGGTATTCCTGGGGTAGGGGCTGGTTTTGTCCGCCTTATGATGACAAAAAACGGGCAATCAAATCCACCCTTGCGCGGGTGAGGCAGTGTTTACGTTCATTGACACGGCAGATTCTACGACGTAGTTTATGTGCTATCAATACAAATGATAATTATTATTATTGTGTTTATCATTTGATAATAGCGGAGATCGTCACGTGGAATTTTCATTGTTTCGACAGACAACACCAGGCGACGCGGATGCCCTTATAAACGGATTTTTTTTCATGTCGCCTTATCGCAGCTTCGTTACCCAGGGTCGTTTCTGCGCCATCAGCGCGCCCGCGGGCAGGGGTGATCAGCCCGATGGCGTGTTTCAGCGGGAGCTGCGCCACGCCTTCCGGCGCGCCAGAAACGCCGGCATTGAACGGCCGCTGGTGGTGGGGGCCATTCCCTTCGATGCCGACCGGCCCGCGGCGCTGTTTATCCCGCAGCGCAGCCAGGGGTTCGATCGCGAGATGTTTTTGCAAAGCCGGAATGTGCCCGCCGAACCCTTGCCGCAGGTAACCGGCAAAATCGAGCGACCGCCGGAGCGCGACTTTAAACACATGGTGGCGCGAGCGGTGGAGGCCACCGGCCAGCAACGGCTGAGTAAAGTGGTGCTCGCGCGCCTGCTGGATATCACCACCCGGGAACCGGTGAATACCGCGGCCCTGATGCGGCGCATCGCGGCCCAAAATCCCGCCAGTTACAATTTCCATGTTCCCCTCGACAACGGCGCCCTGCTGGGCGCCAGCCCGGAGCTGCTGCTGCGCAAGACCGGCAACCGGTTTTACTCCACGCCGCTGGCGGGTTCCGCCCGGCGCGACGCCGAGCCGGGCCGTGACGCCGCCGCCGGCCGCCAATTGCTGGATTCCGTCAAGGACCGCTATGAGCATCAGCTGGTTATCGACCAGATGCGCGAAGTGCTGGCGCCCTACAGCGCGGGTTTAAACGTGCCGCCCGTACCCGGCCTGGTCAATACGCCCACCCTTTGGCATCTGGCCACCGCCATCGACGGCGAGGTGGCGGACCCCGCCGTCAACGCCCTGGCGCTGGCCTGCCTGCTGCATCCCACGCCCGCGCTGTGCGGCGCCCCCACCGATCGCGCGCGCCGCTTAATCCAGACCCTGGAACCCTTCGACCGCGATCTGTTCGGCGGCATGGTGGGCTGGTGCGACGAGGAGGGCAATGGCGAATGGGTGGTAACCATCCGCTGCGCCAGGGTGGCGGGCAACCAGGTGCGGCTGTTCGCCGGCGCCGGCATCGTGCCCGCCTCCCTCCCCGACGCGGAGTGGCGCGAAACCGGCGTCAAGCTCGATACCATGCTGAGCGCGTTCGGATTGCATTAACAGGAGAGATGATGAGCATTGTATTTAACCGTTGGCCGGATGAGTTCGCGGCCCGCTACCGCGCCAGGGGATACTGGCTGGATTTGCCCCTGACCGATATTATCGACCGCCGTAAAGACAGCGGCGCGCTGGCGGTGGCCTGCGGCGAGCGCCGCCTGAGCTACCGGGATGTCAACACCTTGTCCGACCGGCTGGCCGCGGCCCTTGCCCGGCGCGGGCTGGCGGCGGGGGATACCGCGCTGGTGCAGCTGGGCAACGTGGCGGAATTTTACCTGGTGCTGTTCGCCCTGCTGAAAATCGGCGTGGCGCCGGTAAATGCCCTGTTCAGCCACCAGCGCAGCGAACTTACCGCCTATGCGCTGCAAATCAGGCCGGCGCTGCTGATTGCCGACCGGCAGCATGGGCTGTTCAGCGATAATGGCTTTATCGATGAACTGCGGCGGCAGCATTCGTCGCTGCGGGTGGTGGCGATGCGCGGCGACGACGCGCCGCAAACAAGTTTACAGGCATTATTCGACGAAGCGCCGGGCGCGTTCACCGCCGCCCCGTCGCCCGCCGACGAGGTGGCCTTTTTCCAGCTGTCCGGCGGCAGCACCGGCACGCCGAAGCTGATTCCGCGCACCCATAACGACTACTACTACAGTATTCGCGCCAGCGTGGACATCTGCCGTTTCGATGAGGATACCCGCTACCTGTGCGCGCTGCCCGCGGCCCATAACTACCCGCTGAGCTCGCCGGGCGCGCTGGGCGTGTTTTACGGCGGCGGCAGCGTGGTACTGGCCAGCGATCCGAGCGCCAACGTCTGTTTCCCGCTGATAGCGCAACATCGGATCACCGTCACCGGGCTGGTGCCGCCCGCCGTGACGCTGTGGCTGCAGGCGATGGAACAATGGGGCGACAGCGGGCAGTTGGCCAGCCTGCAATTATTGCAGGTCGGCGGCGCCAAGCTTGGCGAGGCCCTGGCCGCGCGCATTCCGGCGGAGCTGGGCTGCCGGCTGCAGCAGGTGTTCGGCATGGCCGAAGGGCTGGTGAACTACACCCGGCTGGACGATGACGACGAACATATCTTTACCACCCAGGGCCGTCCGATATCGCCGGATGATGAAGTCTGGGTGGCCGACGGGCAGGGCAATCCGCTGCCGCCGGGCCGCGTGGGACGCCTGATGACGCGCGGGCCTTATACGTTTCGCGGTTATTACCAAAGCCCGGAGCACAACGCCGCGGCGTTTGACGCCGACGGGTTTTATTGTTCCGGCGATTTAATCGAGCTGACGGACGACGGCTACCTGAAAGTACAGGGACGCGAAAAAGATCAGATCAACCGCGGCGGGGAAAAGATCGCCGCCGAAGAAGTCGAGAACCTGTTGCTGCGCCATCCGCACGTGGTGAATGCGGCCCTGGTATCCATGACCGATGCGCTGATGGGGGAAAAGAGCTGCGCCTATATTGTCGTTACGCAGGAGATCAAACCGGTGGCGCTGCGCCGCCATTTGCGCCAGCTGGGGGTGGCGGAATTTAAACTGCCCGACCGTTTTGAACGGGTGGACGCATTGCCCCTTACGCCGGTGGGCAAGGTCGATAAAAAACGACTGCGCCTGCTGATCGACGCCGCCACCGCCACCCCCGCCACAGGAGAAAAATAAATGGCCATCCCGAAACTGGTTTCCTATGCCATGCCCACTCCGGCGGAACTGCCCGCCAATAAGGTCAACTGGGCCTTTGAGCCGCAGCGCGCGGCGCTGCTTATCCATGATATGCAGGACTATTTCCTTAACTTTTGGGGCGGGGACAGCGCGCTGGTCAGCCGGCTGGTGGAGAATATCGCCGCCCTGCGCCGCTACTGTAAATCGCAGGGCATCCCGGTGTTTTATACCGCCCAACCGGCGCGGCAGAGCGAGGAAGATCGCGGGCTGTTAAACGATATGTGGGGGCCGGGGTTAAACCAGTATCCCGAACAGCAGGCGGTCATCGCCGCCCTCGCGCCCGACGCCGATGACCAGGTCCTGGTCAAATGGCGTTACAGCGCCTTTCACCGCGCCCCGCTGGCGGATATGCTGGCCGAGCGCGGCCGCAACCAGCTTATTATCTGCGGCGTTTATGCGCATATCGGCTGCCTGATGACCGCCGCCGATGCGTTTATGCGCAATATCAAACCGTTGCTGGTGGCGGACGCCCTGGCCGATTTTACCCGCGACGACCATCTGATGGCCCTGCGTTATGCCGCCGGCCGCTGCGGGCGCGTGCTGATGACCGCCGATTTGTTGCCGGCGCCCATCAGCAAGGCGCACCTGCGCGCGCTGATCCTGCCGATGCTCGACGACGACTGCGGTGATTTGGGCGATGATGACAACCTGATCGACTACGGCCTGGATTCGGTGCGCATCATGACGCTGGCCACCCGCTGGCGGCAGGCGCGCGCGGGGCTGGATTTTGTCGCGCTGGCGCGGAACCCGACCCTTAACGGCTGGTGGCAATTACTGGCGCCGGAGCATAACGTATGACTATCAGCCTGGATTTCAGCGGTAAGCGCGTCTGGGTGACCGGCGCCGGTCAGGGCATCGGCTACCAGACCGCGCTGGCGTTCAGCGAGGCCGGAGCCGACGTGGTCGGACTGGACCGGCGCTTTGCCGGCGACGGCTACCCGTTTCGCACGCAATTGCTGGATATCACCGATGCCCCCCAGGTCGGACGGGTGTGCGGGGCGCTGCTTGAGGAAAACCCACGGCTGGATGTCCTGGTCAACGGCGCCGGCATCCTGCGCATGGGGGCCACCGATAGCCTGGACCTCCAGGACTGGCAAGACTGCATGGCGGTCAACGCCGGCGGCGCGTTTAACCTTTTTCACCATACCCTGCCGGTATTTCGCCGCCAGCGGGCAGGCGCCATCGTCAGCATCGCCTCCAACGCCGCCCACGTGCCGCGCGTGGGCATGTCCGCCTACTGCGCCTCGAAAGCGGCGCTGAGAAGCCTGTGCATGACCGTCGGGCTGGAAATGGCGCCGTTCGGAGTGCGCTGCAACCTGGTGTCGCCCGGCTCGACCGATACGCCGATGCAGCGCGGCCTGTGGCAAAGCGCGGATGCGGAACAGCGGACCATTGCCGGTTTTCCCGGGCAATTCAAGCTGGGCATTCCGCTGGGGAAAATCGCCCGGCCGCGCGAGATTGCCGACGCGGTGCTGTTCCTGGCCTCGGAACATGCCGGCCATATTACCTTGCAGGATATCGTCATCGACGGCGGCGCGACCCTTGCCGCCTGATGCCGTTGCGGCCCGCCGGGCGCTAACGCCGGCGGACGTGTTTCATCGCCGGCCGGCCTGATTCAGTGCCAGCCCAGCCGGTTGCTCAATAATAGTGCATGGCGTTTCACCGCCGCGATAATATCCTCGCGCCGCTCGGCGAAACGGCTGGAAAGGGCCGCCACATTCAGCGCGGCCACGGTTTCCCCCTTGGCGTTCAGCACCGGCGCCGCCACCCCCGAACCGCCGATATCCATCTCCTGATCCGACACCGCGAAGCCGTCCCGGCGGGCCTTGGCGATATGCTGGCGGATAAGATCGCGGTCCACCAGGGTATGCCGGGTGTACTGCACGATGCGTTCATGGGCGAGGTAACGCTCGATCTGGCCGTCGTCCCGGGCGGCCAGCAGGGCGCGCCCCATGGCGGTGCAATAGGACGGCAGGCAACTGCCCAACGGCGACTCGTAACGCACCGGTTGGGTGCCGCTGCAACGCTCCAGGGTTTTCAGCCGGCAATCGCGGTTCAGTACCCCGAGCATGATGGTTTCGCCGCAGCCGTCGCGCAGCTCGCGCATCACCGGCCCGGCCAGTTCAATCAGCCTGGCCTCCGGCCCGCAAATCCAGCCCGGGCCGTTGCGGTACGTGTCGTTCAGCGTATACCGATCCGCCTCGCCGCGCACCGCATAGCCGCGCGCCACCAGGGTCGCCAGCAGGTTATGGGTGCTGCTTTTCGGGTAGCCCAACTCGTCCACCACCTCTTTCAGGGCGAGCGGTTTTTCCGCCTGCGCCAGCAGTTCGAGTACTTCCAATACGCGCACCGCGCTTTTGACTTCGTTCATGTATGTGAACTCTATTCTTGTTGCTGAACTTATTTTTACTGTGTTAGAACTCGGAACACAATCTTTTCCTGATACGGGATCCGCGATGAACCAAACAGCGCCGCTGGACCAGATAGCCATCGAGCTTGTCCGCAACGCCTTCCATTCCATCTGCGATGAAATGGCCGAGTCGCTGGTGCGTTCCAGCCACTCGCCGAATATCAAGGAGCGGCGCGACTGCTCATGCAGCGTCTATGACGTGGCCGGCGATATCGCCGTGCAGGCGGAGCATATTCCCATCCATCTCGGTGTGATGGCGGGGGCGCTGCGCCATATCCTGGCGGCGTTCCCGGCGGCGGAGATGGCGCCGGGAGACGTGTTCCTGGTCAACGATCCGTATTACGGCGCCAATCACCTGCCGGATTTTATCGTCGCGGGACCCTTGTTCGCCGGCGGCCGGATGGTCGGCTTCGGCGCCAGCATGGCGCACCATACCGACGTGGGCGGCCTGACGCCGCGCAGCATGCCCGCCACCGCCACCGAGATCTTCCATGAGGGCCTGCGCATTCCGCCGGTGAAACTGGCGGCCGCCGGCCTGGTGGATAACAATATCCTGACCATTATCGCCGCCAACTCGCGCCTGCCCGACGAGCGCATGGCGGATCTCGGCGCGCAAATCGCCACCATCCGCGTCGCCCAGAGCCGCATTGACGAACTGGCGCGCCGCTATGATACCGATCAGCTGCGTTACGCCCTGGCCGAGATTATCCGCCGGTCGGAGGCGGCGACCCGCGCCTGTATCGCCGCGCTGCCCGACGAGGTTTGGTACGGCGCGGCGGCGGCGGATTTCGGCGGCGAGATGATCCCGCTGCGGGTGGCGCTTTCCCATCAGGGCGATCGCCTGAAAATTGATTTCTCCGGCAGCGGCCCGCAGACCAACAGCCCGTTTAATTCCTGCCTGGCCAATACGCTGGCCTGCGTCTACATGGCCATCCGCATCACCCTGGCGCAGGGCATCCCGGCCAACGCCGGCATGTACCGCGCCCTTGAGATCGCCATTCCCGCGGGTTCCATTCTCAACCCCGTTTTCCCGGCGGCCATTTCCGCCGCCACCCAGGTGTCCTATCATACCTTTGAGGCGCTGATGGACGCGCTGTCCGCCTTTGCGCCGGAACGGGTGCTGGCCGGCACCGGCGGCGGCGGGGTGTTTTCCTTCGGCGGCATGAACCCGCTGACCGGCCGGCTTTTTGCCTATGGCGAGGCGCTGGGCGGCGGTTCGGGCGCCAGCAACGTGGCCGACGGCGAGAGCGGCATGATCCCGCCGGTGGCCAATTTGCACGACACGCCGGTGGAAGTGCTGGAAATGAGTTTGCCGGTGCGTATTTTACGTTATGAACTGGTGCCGGGTTCCGCAGGCGCCGGACGCCAGCGCGGCGGCTTTGGCCTGCGCCGGGAATTCCAGGTGCTGACGCCGGTGCGCTGCTCTTTCCAGGTCAGCATGCCCACGCACGGGCCGGGCGGCCTGCTGGGCGGCGGCGCCGGCGCGCCGACGCGCATTACCGTCACCGCACCGGACGCCGCGCCGTTGTCCATCACGGGTTTTAGCGAACTCTCCGCGGCGGCGGGCACGGTCATCCGGGTGGAAACGGCGGGCGGCGGCGGCTACGGCCCGCCGTGCGAACGCGCCGCGCCGGCGCGCGCGCAGGACCGGCTGTACGGCTATGGCGATATCCAGATCAGGGAGGCTCAGGCATGAGCGGATTACTGGCCGCCGTTGACGTCGGCGGCACCTTTATCGACGTGGTGGTGACCCATCCCGCCACCGGCGAAACCCGCATCGCCAAAGTCCTGCACCGCAAGGGCGATCAGGGCAATGACATCCTGGCGGCGCTGGACGGGCTGGCGCGGCAGATGAATGCCGGCGCCGCCGACATCGATGCCGCGGTGGTGGGCACCACCGTGGTGACCAATGCCTTGCTGGAAGGCGCGCTGGCCAAGACCGCCCTGGTGACCACGGCGGGCTTTCGCGATGTGCTGGAAATTGCCCGCATGACCCGGCCGTCCTCCTATGATTTGCACGCCCGGCGCGCGCCGGTGGTGGCGCCCCGGCATTTGCGCCTGGAGGTGCCGGAACGCCTCGATCATCGTGGCGAGGTGCTGCTGCCCCTGGATGAGGCCGCGCTGGACCGCTGTATCGAACAGCTGCTTGAGGAAAAAGTGGAGGCGGTGGCGGTCAGCCTGCTGTTTTCCTTCGTCAATCCCGACCATGAGCGGCGTATCCTGGAAAAGCTGGCGGTGCTGGGGGTGCCGGTCTCGTTGTCCTCCGACGTGTTGCCGGTATTCCGCGAATACGAACGCACCGCCACCACGGTGCTGAACGCCGCCACCATGCCGGTGATGGCGCAGTTTTTAGCCGGCCTGCAAACCCTGAAAGACCAGGGACCGGCCCGGGCCTTTATCATGGGATCGGCCGGCGGCTGCCTGACCTTTGCCGAAGCCCGCCGTTTCCCGATAAAATGCGCCATGTCCGGCCCCGCCGGCGGGGCGGTGGGCGCGCTGGATCTCTGCGCCCGCCATGGCCTGGGGGAAGCGCTGACGCTGGATATCGGCGGCACCAGTTCGGATATCGCCCTGCTGCGCAACGGCGCCATCCCGGTGACCGACGAGCGGGCGATCGGCGGCTATCCGGTGGCGGTGGCCTCGGCGGAAATTGAAACCATCGGCGCCGGCGGCGGTTCGATAGCGTATCTGGACCGCGCCGGATCCCTGAAGGTCGGGCCGCGCAGCGCCGGCTCGACGCCGGGGCCGGTGAGCTACGGCCGCGGCGGCGAACTGCCCACCGTCACCGACGCGCATGTGGCGCTCAATCGCCTGGGGGTCGACAGCATGCTCGGCGGCGGATTCCCCCTCGACCGGGAGGCGGCCGTCGCCGCCATCGGACTGCATATCGCCGCGCCCCTGGGCGTCAGCTGGCAGCGGGCGGCGCACGGCATATTGCAAATCACCACCGCCAATATCGTGCGCGCCATCCGCGCCATGTCGGTGGAACGCGGTCACGATCCGCGCGCCATGACGCTTATCGCCTTCGGCGGCGCCGGCCCGCTGCACGCCGTCGACGTGGCGCGCGCGCTTGAGATTCCGCGCGTGCTGATCCCGTATTTTTCCGGCGTGTTTTCGGCCCACGGTATTTTGTCGGTGGATATCGCCTATGACGCCCAGCGCACCTGGCTGCGGGAGCTGTCCGCCATCGATGCCCACGAGCTGGCGGCACTGACCGACGAGATGCTCGGCGCGCTGCTGGCCCGCGCCGCCGAAGACGGGTTTAGCGCCGGCGACCTGGCCATCGCCTGGTCGGCCGACCTGCGCTATCGCGGCCAGTCCCATGCGCTGACCGTGGCGCTGCCATCGCCGGACGCGGCGGGCCTGGCCGTCAGCCGCTCGGCGTTTTTGGCCGAGCATCTGCTGCGCTACGGCCACGCCTCCGCCACTGCGGCGGTGGAACTGCTCAACCTGCGGCTGAAAATCAGCCGGCCGCGCGGGGGCGTCGGCGAGGTCGGCGCCGCGCCCGCGACGGCGGCCGAACCGGCCGGTCAACGCGATATCTGGCTTGATGAGGCCGAATGCGTCGCCTGCCCGGTCTATCAGCGCGCCACGCTGCCGGACCACTGGCGCGCCACAGGCCCGCTGGTGATTGAACAGTTCGACGCCGTGACCGTACTCGGCCGCGGCGATATCGCCGAGGTCCTGCCCGGCACGCGCGCCTTATCGATTCGCATCCACCCACACACCGACTGAAACCATTCACCCGAAGGAGCACCCTATGAGATTTTCTGCTAAGCACGGCGCGGCGCTGATTGTACTGGCCGCCAGCCTGACCGTCGCCGCCCTATCGGCCCAGGCGCAGGGCCTGACCCAGCTGCGCGTTGGCGCCGATCCCAGCTACCGGCCGATATCCTTCGTCGATCCGTCGGGCAAGCTTATCGGTTTCGACGCCGATTTCGCCGCCGCCCTCGGCCAGCATATGGGGGTGCCGGTGTCCTATGATGGCATGGCGTGGGACGGTATTATCCCGTCGCTCCAGGGCGGAAAAATAGACGCCATCACCAATCTGGTGATAAGCGACGAGCGCAAGAAAGTCGTGGCGTTTTCCCAGCCGATCATGACGCAAACGATTGTCGCGGTGGTGCGCGCCGACAGCCAGCATCCGCAGGCGGCCGCCGCCGACCTGCCGGGGCTTAAGGTCGGGGTGATGGTCAACACTGCCGCCGCCACCGCGTTGCAGGGTATGAAGGGGGTAACGCCGGCCACCTATAACACCGTGGTGGACGCCTATAATGATCTGATGCTCGGGCGCATCGACGTGGTGGCGGTGGAAAGCGTTAATGGTACCTATATTGCCGCCAGCCAGTATGCCGGCAAGCTGAAAGTGGTGCCGAAGCCGCTCACCGACGATGTGAAGCTGAACGGCGTGGCGCTGCGCAAGCAGGATACCGACGGGCTGGCGCAGGTTAACGCCGCCATTGATAAAATGAAGTCGGACGGCACCCTGGCCGCCATCGCCACCAAGTGGTTCGGCAATACCTTGAATGTGCCACACTGATTGTACTGCCAACGTTACCCATGAGGTCAACAGATGCCGGAAATGACGGAAACGCCGTCGGTGGAGCCAGAGCCGCCGATCCTGCGGATTAGCCAGCTCTGCAAGTCGTTTAACGGCGTGCCTGTCCTGACCGATGTCAATCTTGATATCGCGCGCGGGGAAACCGTGGCGGTGATTGGCCCCAGCGGGGCCGGCAAGACCACGTTGCTGCGCTGCGTCAATTTTTTAAATACCTACGACAGCGGCAGCGTGACCCTGCGCGGCGAGCAAATCGGCTACCGGCAGTTGGGCAACCGGCGGGTGGAGGATAGCGACGCCAATATCAGCCGGATGCGCCGTAAAACCGGCATGGTGTTTCAGCGGTTTGCGCTGTTTCCGCACCTGAGCGTGCTGGAAAACCTGATTGAGGGACCGACGCGGGTGCTGGGACAATCCCATCGCGAGGCGGTGGCGCGCGCGACCGCGACGCTTGCGTCTGTGGGACTGGCGGATAAGGCCCATGCCTACCCGGCCCGGCTTTCCGGCGGCCAGCAGCAGCGGGTCGGCATTGCGCGCGCCCTGTGTATGGAACCGGACGTGCTGCTGTTTGACGAGGTGACCTCGGCGCTGGACCCGGAACTGGTGGGCGAGGTGCTGGCGGTGATGCGCCGCCTCAGCGAGGAGGGGCGTACCATGCTGATGGTCACCCACGAGCTGCGCTTTGCCCGCGATGTGGCCGATCGCATCGTGTTTATGGAGCAGGGACGCGTGGTGGCCGACCTGCCGGCCCGGCAGTTTTTTGCCGAGCCGCCCAACGAGCGTATCCGGGCGTTCCTGACGGCCAGCGAGGCAAAATAAGCGCGCCGGCGACGGCAATATTTAATCTTGATACAGGATGGCGCGGGTTATGATGGAATTTGTGGCGGCCTATTCGCCGCTGTATTTGCAGGGCGTGCTGGTCGGTCTTTCTTTAACCGTCTTCGCTATGGCGGGCGCCCTGGTCATCGGTTTGCTGGTGGCGCTCGGGCGTTTATCCCGGCGGATGCCGGTGCGGCTGTTTTGTCTGGCGTATGTCACTGTTTTTCGCGGCGTGCCGCCGCTGGTATTGCTGTATCTGGTGTATTTCGGCTTGCCGGCCTGGGCCAGCCAGGCCGGCAGCCCGCTGCTGATAAGCCTGCTCAGCCCGCTGGATAACCGGCTGCTGGCGGCGACCCTGGCGTTTGCGGTTAACGCCGGCGCCTATACCGCGGAAAGCATTCGCGCCAGCATTACCTCGATTCACAGCGAGCAGATGGAGGCCGCCCGCTCCATCGGCATGACCTATCCGCAGGCCATGCGGCGCATTATCCTGCCGCAGGCGCTGCGGGTGGCGTTTCCGCCGTTGTGTAATGAGTTTATCATCGTGCTTAAGGGAACGTCGCTGGCGTCGGTTATCGGTGTTACCGAGCTGATGCGCAATGCCCAGATGGTGGCGTCGGCCACTTTCCTTAATCTTCAGGCCTACCTGCTGGCCGCCGCGTTTTATGTGGTGCTGGTGATCCTGCTGCAAGTGCTCGCCAGCGCCGTCGAACGCCGACTGAGCCTGCCGAAAGGCTAAGGCGCTACGCTTTACTCTCCTTGCCCCTCATTCCCGCGTCAGGCTTGGGTACGGTCAGCGCCGGCCAAACCGCCATCCAGGTGGCCGCGATGGCGTGCAGATCATCCCGGCTGGCGCCTTCGCGCGCCTGTACCGACATGCCGTGCAGCGCGCAGACCAGATTCTTGGCCAGGCCTGCCGCGTCAATATCCGCCGCCAGCTCTCCCGTCGTCTGGCGCTGGCGGAAAAATGCCAGCAGCATATCCTCCTGCCGGTGATGGCGAGCGCGCAGCATCAGCGCCACGTCGTGCGAGGACGAAGACAGCGCCGCAGAGGTGCAGATTAAAAAGCAGCCCGGCGGCAGCGTCTCATTGGTAAACATCGCTGCGGCGTCGCGCAGGTAATCCCGCAGTACCTCATCCAGCGGGCGGCCCGCATCGGCCAGCAGGTTTTTACCCCGCTCGGCGTACAGCGCGATATAACGTTCGGCGGCGGCGCGAAACAGCCCCTCCTTATTACCGAACGCGCTATAAAGCGTCGGCGCCTTGGCGCCGGTGGCCGCCACCAGATCGGACATGGAGGTGGCTTCATAGCCATGGCGCCAGAACAGTTCCAGCGCTTTATCCAGGGCGCACTCCCGGCTGAACTGTTTTGGCCGGCCCGGTCCTTTGGCGGTTTTGACACACGCAGTCGGATGTGTGTCCATAAAATCCTCTCTTAATGATGGTGATGTATCAGTATATAATTAACGATCATTAAGAAAATTACAAGCACCACGTGGCAACGCAGGGAGGTGACGCATTGCCAGGGGGGTCGTAAAGGGGATAAAGACAAAAAATTTTCAACTTTAATCGTATTATTATCAGTTGCTTAACTATTAAATTAACGATCGATAATAAAAAGAAGTTGCGTGCCGCGCTGCGGGAGGATAGTATTTAGTTATCGAACGTTAAGAAATTAACGTCGCCAACTGAATCCTGACTAACTTTAGAGAGTACACATCATGAAAAACGTAAAATATGCCGTTGCCGCCATCGCCCTGAGCGTTGTTTCTTTCGGTAGCTTCGCCGCCGACCTGGTTAACGCCGCACCGGCCGACCAACAGCAGGTCGGGGTGATTTCCGCCACCGGCGGCAGCAACCTGTCCTCGCTGGAAAGCCAACTGGCCGATAAAGCCGCGCAGTCCGGCGCCAAGTCGTTCCAGATCACCTCGACTACCGGCCAGAATAACCTGCACGGCACCGCGGTGATTTATCAATAAGTGTGGCCGGCCGCGGGGCCTATCCCCCGCGCCGCAGATAAATAACAAACCCACAATCGTTAATTATGCGCTTACCCGCGGATAATGATAATGTCATTTGAATACAGAGAGTCGCTATCATGAAAAACGTAAAATATGCCGTTGCCGCCATCGCCCTGAGCGCTATTTCCTTCGGTAGCTTCGCCGCCGACCTGGTTAATTCAGCGCCGGCCAACCAGCGCCAGGTCGGGGTGATTTCCGCCACCGGCGGCAGCAACCTGTCCTCGCTGGAAAGCCAGCTGGCCGATAAAGCCGCCCAGTCCGGCGCCAAGTCGTTCCAGATCACCTCGACCACCGGTCAGAATAACCTGCACGGCACCGCGGTTATTTATGAATAATATAAAAAGAACGGAAGCGCCGTTTAACCGGCCTTCCGTTCTTTTTTATTCGCTATTATTGCGCCGTCAGCGCGGCGTCTTAATAGTTTCTCCCGCCGTTAACCTCCCTGTTTATCCGCCGCGTTCGCGTGCTCATCGCTTGTCAAATCACTTATTCAAATGAACCCAGATAATCGCTTTTACCTATAGCCAGGCCCTGGTTACGCAGGATGTCATAGGTCGTGGTGATATGGAAAAACAGGTTCGGCAACGCCAGGCGGAATAAATAATCATAGCCGGTGAAGGTTTTCGCCGTACCGCGCATATTCATCACGATGGGCCTTTCGCCGCTATGGGCAAACTGATCCTGGGACAGGCTGTTGAGGTAGGTGATGGTTTTGGCGATACGCTCCTGCAACTGCTCAAAGGTGGTCTCGGTATCGGGAAAACTGGGAATGTCGCCGCCGGACAGGCGCGCCGCGCAGGATTTTGCCGCGTCGCTGGACGACTGCACCTGCCGGGCCAGGCTGAACATATCGGGGGCCAGGCGGGCGTTGACCAGTTGGGATTCGTCGATGCCCTGCTCGGCGGCGTAAGCGACCGCTTTATGCAGCAGCGCGGACAGATTGTTCAGCGCCCGGATAAATACCGGGATCGAAGCCTGGTAGTAGGTCAGGTCATGTTGTGCCGGATTAGCCATTTTTCGTCTTCTCATCGTTATCGGACATCAGGATAGACAGCGGGCCGTTGATTCTGCCCGCCATCAACTTAGGGCGCGGCATCCGGCCCGTCAATGTTTTTTTAACGATCGCTATGAAATTTGATAACCCGGCGGCATTGGTTTCAGGTACGGCATACGCAGGCCAACGCCTCAGCCGGCCCGGTCGCGGGCCAGGCAGGCCAGGCGCCGTTCATCAACCCGTTTGGCGAACCAGGCGGTGGTCAGCTTGCGGGTTATTTTCGGGCTTTCCAGGGTAATGCCCGGCAGTATGGCGCGCGGCAACGGCTGGCCCTGGGTTTTATCGGCCAGGGCAAACACGCGCCGGTAAAGATCCGTTTCTTCAAAATCCAGACGTTCGCCCTTTTCCAGCGCCCGGCGGATGGCCGCGTCGCCGATATCCAGACGCTTGCCGATCGCCCGTACGGCCAGTTCCGTGGCGCTCGCCGCATCTGACCCATAGTTGACCAGATCGCCGTCAAGCGCCAGCTGCTTGCCGGAGAGGCGATTGACGGCATTCTGGAACGCGGCGTTGCGGCTGGCATACCAGCCGGCGTTGAAATCGGCGAAGCGGAAGATCTGCCGGGGATAATGGGTAGGATAGCCGAGTAAATGCACAATGCCGAAATACATGCCGCCGCGCCGGCTGAATACTTCGTGGCGGATCGAGCCCTCGATGGGGTAGGGGTAGCCGTCGGCATGTTCGGCGGCGAAGGCGATGCTGACCTGCATCGGCCCGCCGGTATGGACTGGGTTCAGGTTGCCGAACAGTTTTTGCCCCATCGGCACCATGCCGATAAAGTCCTCGAAAATGCCGCTCAGTTCTTTTTCATTGCGCACGTTGTCCAGGCGTTCGCTATAGGTCTTGCCGTTGGGCGAATTGATATGCAGCGCGGCATGGACCACGATCGCCGGGATATGCGCCTGCGCGGCGCGGCGGTCGATTTCATCCCAGGCTATCTTGCCCAGGCCCGCTACCGGCGCGTCGGCCTGCAGCCCTGATTCCTGCTGGGCTACCGCCAGTACCGAGCAGATATTCTCGCTATTGGGGTCGATATTGCGGACGGCGAACGCCGTATAGATATCCTTGGCCCAGCCCGCGCGATCGGCGGTATTGGCCGGCAGTAACCGGATGATATGCGCCTGGACGTCCGCCGGCTGCGGCTTGGCGGGCTGGCGCTGCTGGCTGCCGCAGCCGGCCAGCGCCAGCAGCAGGGCGATGCCCGCCCAGGGGCGGCAGGCGCGCAATAATGCCGCCGCCGGGCGGTTTCCCGCTTGGCGGGCGATCCTGTCGGCGGCCTGGGCAACAGGTGAAAATGAGATAACGCGGTATAAAAGCATGGCTTTCCTGTTAAACCTGACGGGGACGGCGGGACAACGCACAATGCAGCAGCCCCGAGATAAGCAGCGCCGGCAGGGTGGCGCCCACCTGCGGCAACCAGTGCGACATGGCCTGGTAGACCGCGATGCCGCAGACCCAGGCCAGGAAGGCCCGCCATGACAAGGCGGCGCCCGGGGCCAGGTCATGGCGGCGGCGCACCAGGAAATGCTCCACCAGCACCACGCCGAACAGGGGCGCGAACACCGACCCGATCAGCAGCAGAAAGTTTTCATACTGCGACAGCGGTACCCGCCAGGCTATCAGCGTACAGGCCAGGCCGATAACCAGGGTCAGCGGTTTCACCCGCAGCGGCACCAGCAGCGCCGACGACAGCGCCGCCGAATGGATATCGGCAAAGGCGTTTTCATTTTCATCGATAAGGATAAGCAAAAGGGGAATGCCCATGGCGGCGCCCGATAACGCCACCAGCAGCGCGCTGGTATCGTTATTGCTGACGAACGCCAGGGCATAGGCGCCGCCCAGGGCCATGATCCACAGACTGCCGCACAGATAGCCGGCCAGGGTGCCGAAAAAGGTTTGCCGGGCGCTTTTGCCGAAACGGGTGTAATCCCCCACCAGCGGCAGCCAGGATAAGGCCATGGAAATCACGATATCGCAGCCCGCCGCAAACGGCAGCGTGCCGTCGCCGGGGCTGGCGGCCAGCGCGCCCATATCCGCCCGCCGCCATAACGACCAGCTCAGCCAGCCGCAGGCAATAATCAACAGCCAGATGCCGAAGCGCCGCAGCACCACCCGGATAAACGCCAGCGGCCCCGACAACGCCAGCGCCGTGGCGCACAGGCCGAACAGCCAGGTCCACAGAATGGGATTCGCCCACGGACTGCCGCCGCCCAGGGCGCGTGTCGCCAGCAGGCTGGCCGCGTCACGCATCATCACAATTTCAAACGCGCCCCAGCCGACCAACTGCAAAAAGTTGAGCAGCGCGGGTACCGACGCGCCGGTATTACCCAGGCTGAAGGCCATGCCCGCCATGGACGATCGCCCGGTGTCATAACCGATAACGCCTGACAGCGCCAGCAGCACGCAGCCGGCCAGCGATCCGATGGCGATGGCGGACAGGGCGCCCAGCATGCCCAGGCCCGGCGTAAGAAGGGCGCCGGCCTGCAACACCGCCAGCCCCAGGCCTAAAGAGAACCATAAGGAAAAAAGATCCCGCCAGCCCAATACGCGCCCGCCAGGGGCAATCAACCGGTCGGGGGCATAAGTATCACTGTCTTTCATGGGGTTATCTGTTCGCACAAGGATAAGCGAGCATAGCATAGCCCGCGCGCGCCGTCGGCTAATCCCGGCGCCGGCGTCAATCCGGCTTGCCTTGCAGCGCGAGCTGCGTCAGCCACAGGCGGGTATCGAATTCCAACTGGTGATAGCGCGGCTCCATATGGCAGCAAAGCTGATAGAACGCCTTGTCATGCTCTTTCTCTTTCAGGTGGGCCAGCTCATGCACCACGATCATGCGCAGGAAATCCGCCGGCGCGGTTTTGAATACCGTGGCGATGCGGATCTCCGCCTTGGCTTTCAGCCTGCCGCCCTGCACGCGCGACACCGCGGTGTGCAAACCCAGCGCATTCTTCAGCACGTGGATTTTACTGTCCCAGGCGACTTTATTGATCGGGGCCGCGTTGCGCAGGTAGCGGTTTTTCAGCTCCAGCGTATATGCGTACAGCGCCTTGTCGCTGGCGACCTCATGCGCGGCGGGATAGCGCTGCGCCAGCACCGCCGCCAGCCGCTGCTCCGCGATAAGCGTGCGCACCTGGGCGAGGAGGTGCTCCGGGTAACCCTGCAAATAGATAAGTGGTGTCATAAGTGCCCTGTTGCGCGGCAAAAGATGCCGACCCGGCTAAGGGTAACGGATCCCGGGTGTAAAACCAACGGCCGCGGCCGCGTCGCCCCGGTGTTATCGCCGGCCCGTAATGTGCGTCAGTTCACCCTCTGCCGCGCTACGCCCGCCCGATGTTCCAAAATGAAACCTTATTCGCGCCGCAACGTTCCAAAACGGAACTATTTACGTCGTTATCCCGTCCGGCCAAAGCTGCCTTATAGTCATGATCTATTCCTATTCATCTGGCGGAGCAGCGTATGAAAAAATTAATCAATAGCGTTGAAACGGTGTTGCAGGAACAGCTCAACGGCCTGGTAGAGGCGCATCCCACACTGGCATTGCACCAGGAACCGCTGTTTATCACCCGCGCCGACGCGCCGGTGGCGGGGCGGGTGGCGCTGATGTCCGGCGGCGGCAGCGGCCATGAGCCGATGCACTGCGGTTATATCGGCCAGGGTATGCTGGCCGGCGCCTGCCCCGGGGAAATCTTCACCTCGCCCACGCCGGATCAGATGTATGAATGCGGACAGGCGATTGACGGCGGCCAGGGCGTATTGATGCTGATTAAAAACTATACCGGCGATATCCTTAATTTCGAGACGGCGGCGGAATTGCTGCACGCCAGCGGCACGGCGGTGGCGACCCTGGTGGTCGACGATGACGTGGCGGTAAAGGACAGCCTGTTTACCACCGGGCGGCGTGGCGTGGCCAATACCGTGTTGCTGGAAAAATTGCTGGGCGCGGCGGCGGCGCGCGGCGACTCGCTCGATGATTGCGCGGCGCTTGGGGAGCGCATCAACAACCAGGGGCATTCCCTGGGCATCGCCCTGGGCGCCTGCACCGTGCCCGCCGCCGGCAAACCGTCGTTTGCGCTGGCGGACAACGAGATGGAATTCGGCATCGGCATCCACGGCGAGCCGGGCATCGAGCGCCGTCCGTTTATCTCGCTTAACGACACGGTGGATACCCTGTTCGCCACCCTGATCGAAAACGGCGGCTACCAGCGCACCCTGCGGCACTGGGATCGCCAGGCGGGCGATTGGCGTGAAACCCGCCAGTCCAAGCAGCCGTTGGCAAAAGGCGATCGGGTTATTGCGCTGGTCAATAACCTGGGGTCGACGCCGCTGTCGGAGCTGTATGGCGTCTGGCATCGCCTGGCGGAGCGCTGCGCGGCGTTCGGCCTGCAGGTGGAACGTAAATTAATCGGTTCCTATTGCACTTCGCTGGATATGCAAGGCATGTCCATCACCCTGCTGAAGGTGGATGACGCGCTGCTGGAACTGTGGGATGCGCCGGTCAACACGCCGGCCCTGCGCTGGGGCTGTTAATTTATGGAGGCAATAATGGTTATTACCAGACAGCATATCGTCAGTTGGCTGCAACTGTGCGCCGAGGTGTTTACCGAACAGCGGGACTTCCTTACCCAACTGGATTCGGATATCGGCGACGGCGATCACGGTCTGAATATGAACCGCGGTTTTAATAAGGTACTGGAGAAATTGCCTTCAGTCGCGGACAAGGATATCGGCTTTATCCTCAAGAATACCGGCATGACGCTGTTGTCGAGCGTGGGCGGCGCCAGCGGCCCGTTGTTCGGCACCTTCTTTATCCGCGCCGCCCAAAGCGCCAACGCCAAACAAAGCCTCGATTTGCCGGCCCTGTGCCAGATGCTGAAGGAGGGCGTGGAAGGGGTGGTCATGCGCGGCAAGGCTGAACCCGGTGACAAGACCATGTGCGACGTCTGGGTGCCGGTGGTCGAGCAACTGGAACAGGACAGCCGGGACCACCTGGCGTTGCCCGACGCCCTGCGCCAGGCCGTCGAGCGGGCGCAGCGGGCGCTGGAGTCCACCATCACCATGCAGGCGCGTAAAGGACGGGCCAGCTATCTGGGCGCACGCAGCATCGGCCATCAGGATCCCGGCGCCACCTCGGCGATGCTGATGATCCAGGCGCTTTACCAGGTGACGACCCGTTAGTCGCAGGCCCCGGGCGGGCAGGAGGAAAGATGGTCAATATCGTGGTAGTGTCCCACAGCCTTCTTCTGGCGCAGGGCGTAGCTGAGCTGGCTGAACAAATGATCCAGGGCGGCTGCCGGCTGGTTATCGCCGCCGGGGTGGACGACGGCGATCATCCCATCGGCACCGATGCGGTCAAGGTGATGGACGCCATTGAATCGGCGGACGATCCCTCCGGGGTGCTGGTGCTGATGGATCTCGGCAGCGCCCTGTTGAGCGCGGAAACCGCACTGGAACTGCTGGACCCCGCGCTGGCGCAGCGGGTAACGCTGTGCGCCGCGCCGCTGGTGGAAGGCACCCTGGCGGCGGTGGTGGCGGCGTCGGCGGGGGGTAGCCTGGCGCAGGTGAAGGCGGAGGCGCTGGGCGCGCTGGCGGCTAAGGCCCGCCAGCTTGGCGAGCCGGATGACGCCGGCGACGAGGGGCCGGGCAAGACGGTAATGCCCGCCGACAGCCAAAGCGTCAGCTGGACGGTGCTTAACCCGAACGGACTCCATGTCCGTCCGGCGGCGCGGCTGGCCGGGGTATTGGCGCCGTTTAAGGCGGACCTGCGTCTTGAAAAGGGCGGGCGCGGCGTCGACCCGCGCAGTCTTAACCAACTGGCGACGCTGCAAATCCGCCAGGGCGATACCCTGCGCCTGCTGGCCAGCGGTCCGGAGGCGGGGGCGGCGCTGGACGCGTTTATCGCCCTGGCGCGCCGGGGTTTCGGCGAACAGGTCGACGTGCGCGCCGGCATGACGCTTACCGGCATACCGGTTCCCCCCGGCGGTATTCGCGCGCCGGTGCTGAAGCTGCGTCCGGCCCGTTATCATGCGCGGCCGGAGACGATTTCGCGCCAGCAGATAACCGGACAGCAGCAGCGGCTGCGTTCGGCGCTGGCGGCGACCCGCGGCGATCTGCGGCGGCTGGCGCATCGGGCCGGCGATGCCATGGGGCCGGATCAGGCGGCCATTTTCAGCGCCCACGCGCTGCTGATTGAGGATGCGGATCTGCTGCGGGCGCTGGATCAACGCATCGCAACGGAACTCTCCAGCGCCGAGGCGGCGGCGTCGCGGGAACTGATGGCCATGGTCGACGAGTACCGCGCGATGGAGGACCCCTACCTGCGCGCCAGGGAACTGGATATCCGCGATATCCTCAACCGGGTGCTGGGACATCTTGGCGCCGGGCCGGTGGCGCCGCCCGGCGTTGGCGACGGCGACGGCGTGCTGCTGGTGGCCGAGGAACTGATGCCTTCCGAGATGCTTGGCCTGGACCGGCAAAAGGTGAAAGGCATTTGCCTGAGCGCGGGGAATATCTGGTCGCATAGCGCCATCCTGGCGCGGGCGCTGGGCATACCGATGGTAGTGGGCGTGAGCGGATGTTTACAGGCCACCCGCAACGGCCAAACGGCGGCGCTGGACATGGCCGCCGGCACCCTCACCGTCGACAAGCCCGCCGGTGGTAAAAAAGCGGGGACGGAGGAGAGCGAAGACAAAAAGCCGCGCGGCGGCGCGCTGGTTTAACGCCTGGCGCTTTCGCAGCGATGTTTGACGCGAGTATTTTCCCGGCGCCGGCGGACCCGCCGGCGCTTATTCCGCCTCGGCGCCCGTTTTGAACCGCGCCATTTCCAGGTGGTATTGCTTCACCTTGCGCCAAAGCGTGGTGCGGCCGATGCCCAGCAGCGGCGCCATTTCGTTTAGCTGACCCCGGCATACCAGCGCCGCGCGGATAATCGCCTGGCGCTCCAGGTCCGGAAACGACAGCACCGGCTGCGACGCGGGCGCGTCCGGTTCCACCAGCGCCCGTTCCTGCAGCAAATGCTCCGGCAGATCGTTAAGCTCGATACGATTGTTGCGGCAGGTCATGGCGGCGCGCTCCACCACGCTTTTCAGCTCCTGATCGTTGCCCGGCCAGGGGTACAGGCACAGCTGGCGAATGACGTCCCCGGCAATCTGATAGCGGCACTGGAAATGGCGGCCCAGCGCCTGCAGGCTGTCCTGCACCAGCACGGGAATATCCTGCGTCCGCAGGCGCAGCGGCGGGATATGCAGTTCAAAGGATTGCAGCGTGTAAAACAGCTGGCGGCGAAAACGGTTTTGCTTGACCAGCAGCGGCAGATCGGCGCCGGTGGCGGCGATGACCCGCACATTCACCGGGATCACCCGGTTCGAATTGACGCGCATCAGCATGCCGGTCTTGATGATTTGCAGCAGGGCTGACTGCATTTCCGGCGACAGATATTCCACCTGTTCCAGATACAGGGTGCCGCCGTTGGCGAGTTCGAATTTACTCGGCTGCCCGGCCTCGCCCTCGCTGGCATCGCTGCCCAGAAATTCCCGCGCCATCAAATCCTGCGGCAACGCCTGGCAGTTCAGGGCGATAAACGGACCCTGCGCGCGTTCGCCGCCGTTATGGATGGCCTGTCCCAGACGCTGCTTGCCCACGCCTTCCTCGCCGTGCAGCAGCATGGGATGGCTGCCTTTGGCCGCCTGTTTGCCATAACGCACCAGCCGCCGCATTTCCAGCGACGCCAGCGGCATATCCGCAAAGGTATAACTCACCCGGCCCAGCTGGTTATGCACCAACTGCTGCAGGAGTTCCTGCGGGTGAAGCAGTGCGATAAAACCGCAGCGATCGCCGTCGGGAATAGGCTTTAGCGTCAGCAGCGCCGGGATAAACTGCTGCCGGTTCTCAAACGTGACCTGGACATGGCTCAGCGGGCTGCGGTTATGCATGGCCTGGATCACCAGCGCCGGCAGCGTCAGCAGGGTCAGCACCGGCTTGCCGAGGCTCTCCGTTTCATCGAGGCGCAGCATGGCCGCCGCGCGTGCGTTAAGGTATTGCAGGCAACCGTGCTGATCCCAGGCCAGCACGCCGTCTTCCACGCCGTCGAGCAGGGCGTTGAGCGCGTTAAGGTGGCGGTTGGTTTCGGCCAGCAGGCTGTCGGCGTGCAGGTAATTGCCCACTTCGCGCGCCAGCACCAGCGTCAGCGACAGATCGCTGGCGGCCTTGTCCTCCACCAGGCTGGCCAGCACGATGACCGCCCGCTGGCGGCCGCCGTTGTCGTACACCGGGGCGGCGCAAAAGTGCCAGGGGTGCAGCGCCTGGCGGAAATGCTGTTCTCCCGCCAGTTGCACCGGATAGCCCCCGGCGATGGCCAGCGCCGGCGCGTTGGTGCCGATCAGGCCTTCGGTCCAGTAACTGCCGGGGCCGATGCCCAGCGCCTCCAGCCGGGCCTGGGTAAACGGATGGCCGCACGCCCACAGGGTACAGCCGCTTTCATCCAGGATCAGCAACGCGCAGGGCCGCGACTCCATATACTCATACGCATCCTCCAGCGCCGCCTGTCCCAGTACCAGCAAATCGTCCTTACGCCGGCAAATGGAAGCGAAGGTCACGCCGGCGGCCCGGTGCGCGGGACGCCAGTCGGCGGGCTGCATCAGTTTGCGGCAGCGGCGCCGGGATTCCTCCAGGGCCGGAACGGCGCACGCCGGTTCCCGCTTGGGCAGGTCGTCGCGGCCAGGGTGGGGCAAGGCAGTTTTCAGCACCAAGGTATCGTCTCCCCGGATTAACGGCATCAAGGGAGGTATTACTCCAGAATCCCGGCGGGATTTCTGTTAAGCCTCAGGCAAATATCGCAGGCGGCGATAACGCGGGGGGAGCAACCGCACCGGCGGGGCGCGGTTAGGCAGGGGCTAAAAGTCCTGGCCGTACAGGCTGCCGAGACGTTGGAACTCTTTCATTTCAGTCCGCTCGAAGGTGAGCGGCGTCACCGAAATATAGCCTTCGTCATTCAGCTTCAGCTCGCTGTTCTCCGGGCGTTCAAGGCCGCCGTGCTGCACCCGGATCCAGAAATAGTCCTCGCCGTGGGGATCCTTGGCGGGAATGACCATCATGCCGTCCACATTGCCCATGCCCTGCTTGGTGACCCTGATGCCTTTCACCCGATCGGCGGGCATATCCGGGAAATTCACATTCAGGCACACCTGCCGGTCCCATGTCGCCTGCAACACATGCCGCAGGGTCGGTATCAGGTAGCGCGTGGCGCTATCCCAGTTTACCGGTTGATCGGGATCGCGGTTCTGGCTTAGCGCAATCGAGGGAATGCCCGACAGCATGCCGGTCATCGCCGCGCCCACCGTGCCTGAGAGCAGGGTTTCAAATCCCAGGTTGGAACCGTTGTTGACGCCGGAAAGCACCAGGTCGGGCGGGGAACCGAGCATCGCCTGGTGCACGGCGTAGGCCACGCAGTCGGCGGGCGTGCCATAGACGGCAAACCGCCGCGGACCTTTGTTGATCACCCGCACCGGCTCGCGCATGCTCAGGGAGTTGGCCACGCCGCTTTTGTCCTGGGCGGGGGCGACTATCCACACCTCTTCTGCAATCTCCTGGGCGGCCTTGGCCAGCAGCTCCAGACCGGGGGCGTCGATGCCGTCATCATTGGTCAATAAAACGCGATTCACTTTTTTCATCACAGGGTTGTTCTCCATGGGTCAGGCCAAAAATGAATGAATGTCGAGTTGATTTCGCCACGGGCTCTGCCTGACATCATAAGACAAAAATCACGTGCGCAGGGGATAAAATCTGCGCGGCCGCGCGGCTGCCCGCCCTGGGGCGGGCCATAAAGCGCAGCGCAAGGGTAAAAAAAGGGGTTGAACAGCGGATGACAAAAATATGACAAATCAAAGAAATAAAGCGGTTACCCCAAGCGCACTACGTGTTTGCCATCAATACGCTAGTTCATTAAATTGAGGGAGGCCATAAGTCCCGGATTATTCCCGCCATCATCAACGACCTCTCATTGATATCACTGCGGGAAATCCGTCGCCAGCGACGCATCCTTCCACGCCGCCAGATCCAGCTTAACCTCGCCGAGTTTCTGATACGCCAGATCCCAGGCCAGATTGCCGGGGAACAGGTGCAGCGGCGGTTTTTCCACGGATGCGATCCGGGCGATAAGTGCGGCCAGCCTGTCGGGATCGCCGGCCTGGTTGCCCGCCAGGGTGTCCATATGCAGATCCAGCGACGCCTGGGCAGCGGCGTAGTCGTCAATCTGGCGCTGCGCCACCGCCAGGGAGCCGGCCGAGAGAAAGTCGGTGCGCACCGGCCCGGGGTAGATCACGGTGGCATGGATGCCCAACTCCCGCGTTTCGGCCGCCAGCGATTCCGTCAGTCCGGCCAGGGCGAACTTGGCGGCGACATAACCGCCCCAGCCGGCATAGCCGCCCTGGAAACCGGCAACGGACGCGATATTGATAATGTGCCCTGCGCGCTGGCGGCGCAGCTGCGGCAAGGTCTTGCGCAGTACGTTTAGCGGCGCGAAGACATTGACGTCGAAATTACGGCGCAGTTCGGCGTCGGTCAGCGCTTCCACCGTGCCCTGCAGGCCATAACCGGCATTATTTACCACGACATCGATAACGCCGAACGCCTTTATAGTTTGCTCCACCGCCGCGCCGACGCTGTCCTCGTCGGTGAGATCGGCTTCCAGCGGCAGGAACAGCAGGAACTGGTCGGCGGTGGGCGCCACGGCGCGCTCCAGCGCCGCGCGGTTTCTCGAGGTGGCGGCCACGTTGTGGCCCTGCGCCAGCAGCAGGCGGGCCAGGGTCAGACCGAGGCCCCTGGAGGCGCCGGTAATAAACCAAGTCTTGGGTGGTAGGGTGCGCATAGCAGTTATTCCTCAGGATAATGAAACGGGCCGTCGGTCTGACGGGCGATCGGTTTGCCGACGTCGACGCCGTCCGGCTGGAGAATGACCATGCTATGGTACGGGGTTGTCCGCCGCGCGCGAATATACAGTCCTTTTGATTTGTTGCCTATTTCTCTTTAATTGCTCTTCAAAACGGTTTGCCGCAAAAATTGGCATTTAATTTCAATTTGTGACAGACATTAAAATTTCACATTTTGATAACCAAAAAATGTGACCCACTTCATTCTACTGATTGATGGTGTATTTTATAAAACACCGTTCCAGATATATTCATTTTGTTACTTTCCTTTTGCTTATACATTTTAGCGCCCAGCGGCGAGCTGCCCGTCCGCCCAGGCGTATGCGACCTCTGAAACCCGTCCGGAGTTAAAATAATGAAAACGAATAAATTATTGATTGCACTATCGATAACCCTGGCCACCGCATTGTCCGCCCCCATCGCCACGGCCAGGGTGCTCAAGGTCGCCGAGGTGCAGCCCGACGGCTATCCCACGGTGGTGGCGCTGCAGCATATGGGGGAAAAGCTGAAGCAGGCTACCGACGGGCGCCTGGAGATGAAGGTCTATTCCGGCGGCGTGCTGGGGGATGAAGAGCAGACGCTGCAGCAGGTACAAATCGGCGCGGTGGATATGATCCGCGTTTCGCTGGCGCCGATGACCACCATTGCCCCGGAAACCAGCGTGCTCACCCTGCCGTATATTTTTCGCGATGAAGATCATATGCATAAGGTGCTTGACGGCGAAGTGGGGCAGGAAATCGCCGCCAAGGTCAGTGCGGATCCCAAGGCTAAAATGGTCTTCCTCGGCTGGACCGACGCCGGCGTGCGCAATATGATCACCAAAAAACCGGTGGTGAAGCCGGAGGATCTGCACGGCATGAAAATCCGCGTACAGAACAGCCAGATATCGCTGGCGACGTTAAAAGCCATGGGCGCCAATCCGGTCGCCATGGGCGTCAGCGAAGTCTTCAGCGCCATGCAGACCGGCGTAGTGGACGGCACCGAAAATAATCCGCCGACCTTTGTTGCCCATAATTATATTCCGGTGGCCAAGTATTACACCCTGACCGGCCATTTTATCCAGCCGGAAATGATTTTGGTGTCCTCGCTGGTGTGGAATAAATTATCCGCCGCGGATCAGCAGACCATGCTGAAATTGGGCAAGGAAGCGCAACTGGACGAGCGGCAATTATGGGCCACCTACAACCAGCAATCGCTGGATAAAATGAAAGCCGCCGGCGTGACGTTCCAGAATATCGATCATGATTATTTCATTAAGGCGACGCAGCCGGTAAGAGATCAGTTTGGCAAAGGACATGAAGAATTAATGAAACGTATTGCCGATGTGCATTAATCCTTATCCCTCCCTGCGGCGGGGATAACGTCCCGCCGCCTGCAACCTTTCAGGTGGAACATTATGCCTTTTAATTATTCCCGGTTAATGGACGGGTTGTATGCGATATGTCTGCTGATCGCCAGCATCGCGCTGATGATTATGGTCACCGTGATCCCCATCGGCATCGGCGCCCGTTATTTGTTTGATAACGCCCTGTCCTGGCCGGAGCCGGTGGCGATTGTCTGCATGATTATCTTTACCTTTATCGGCGCGCCGGTGGGGTATCGCGCCAACACCCATATTTCCGTCTCGATCATGACCGACCGGTTGTCCCCGGCCGGAAAGCGTTTCTGCGAGCTGGTCTGCGATATTCTGATGTGCGTGATCTGCCTGATCATGATCTGGTACAGCACCAGCCTGTGCGCCGCCATGTGGGACCAGATGATGGCCTCGCTGCCGGGCTTTTCGTACGGAGAAATGTACCTGCCCATCCCCGTAGGCTCGTTCCTGATGATGTTGTTTGTCATCGAACGCATGATATCCGGGCCCCAGGATCACCGTCCTTTGGTGATGCTGGGCAATTCCCATTAATAAAGCGGAGCGGTGCTATGGATGCGTTAATCTTGATAGGCAGCCTGGTGGTGCTTCTCGCCCTCGGGTTTCCCGTGGCCTTTGCCGTGGGCTTAAGCGCTTTTATCGGCGCGTGGTGGATTGATTTACCGCTGGAGGCGATTGTTATCCAGCTGACCAACGGCATTAACAAGTTTTCCCTGCTGACGATTCCGTTCTTTATTCTGGCCGGCGCCATTATGGCCGAAGGGGGCATAGCGCGGCGAATGGTGAACTTCGCGTACATCTTCGTCGGCTTTATCCGCGGCGGCCTGTCGCTGGTGAATATTGTGGCGTCGACCTTTTTCGGCGCGATCTCCGGCTCGTCGCTGGCGGATACCGCCTCCATCGGCTCGGTAATGATCCCGCAAATGGAGGCGCAGGGCTATCCGCGCGATTTCGCCGCCGCGGTGACCGCCAGCGGCTCGGTGCAGGCGGTGTTAACCCCGCCCAGCCATAATTCGGTGATTTATTCGCTGGCCACCGGCGGCACCGTAACCATTTCCTCCATGTTTATGGCGGGTATCTTTCCCGGCTTATTGCTGGGACTGTGCCTGGTTATCATGTGTATCGGCTTTGCGCGCAAGCGCAATTATCCCAAAGGCGAACTGGTGCCGTTCCGCCAGGCGTTGAAAATATTTGTCGATGCGTTCTGGGGCCTGTTCACCATCGTGATTATACTCGGCGGTATTCTTTCCGGCGTGTTCACCGCCGCTGAATCCGCGGCTATCGCCTGTATCTGGGCTTTTTTTGTCACCATGTTCATTTACCGCGAATTCAGGTGGCGCGATCTGCACCTGCTGCTGTTCCGCACCATTAAAACCGTCACTATCGTCATGGTGCTGATCGCCTTTGCCGCCGCCTTTGGTTCGGTGATGACCTTTATGCAGCTGCCGACGATTATTACCGACTTTTTCCTGAGCATTTCAGAAAACAAATACGTTATCCTGATGTGCATTAATATCATGCTGCTGATTGTCGGCTGCCTGATGGATATGGCGCCGCTGATACTAATCCTGACCCCGGTTCTGCTGCCGGTCACCACCTCGCTGGGTATCGACCCGGTGCATTTCGGCATGATTATGCTGGTCAATCTCGGCATCGGCCTGATCACTCCGCCGGTGGGCACCGTGCTGTTTGTCGCCAGCGCGGTCAGCCAGCAGAAAATGGAGGCGGTGGTAAAGGCGATGCTGCCGTTTTACTGCGTGCTGTTTATCGTGCTGTTGATCATTACCTATGTGCCGATTATCTCGCTATGGCTGCCCGCGGTCACCGGGGTGTATAACGGCAACGGTTGAAGGGTGCGCCGCGATTTCTTAGCAGTACCGGCAATAACTTAGAACCGATCAGTATTGGGCGACGTTTTAAAGATGATGCATGTTGGGCTCTTAGGTATGAACAACGGAGCAGCCTATGAGTACGGCAGTAGCGGCATCTTTACCCTTGCTCGATCTTTCCCGGCTTGATGGCGGCCAGGCGGAGCGTACGGTCTTTTTAACCGAGCTGCGTCTCGCGGCGCGGGATATCGGTTTTTTCTACCTGGCCGGCCATGGCGTGGATGCGCAGTTGCTTGACCAGGTGCAGCGGCTGTCGCGTGAATTTTTTGCGCTGTCCGACGCGCAAAAACAGGCGGTGGCGATGATCAACTCTCCCCATTTTCGCGGCTATAACCGCGCCGCGTCGGAATTGACCCGGGGACAACCCGACTGGCGCGAACAGTTCGATATTGGCGCCGAGCGCGCGCCGCTGCCGCAGACGGAGCGGACGCCGGCGTGGACCCGGTTGCAGGGGCCTAACCAGTGGCCGGCGGAACTGCCCGGGTTAAAACCGGCGCTGCTGCGCTGGCAGGCCGCAATGACCGCGATGTCCCTGCGCCTGCTGCGCGCCTTTGCCGAGGCGTTGTCGCTGCCGGCGGACGCGTTCGATCCCCTGTACGGCGATAAGCCCAATGAGCATATTAAGCTTATCCGTTATCCCGCCCGCAACCAGACCGGCAGCAGCCAGGGCGTCGGCGCCCATAAGGATTCCGGTTTTCTCAGTTTCCTGCTGCAGGATCGGCAAAAGGGCCTGCAGGTGGAAGTGGAAGAAGGTCATTGGACGGATGCCGCGCCGGTTGCCGGCACCTTTGTGGTCAATATCGGCGAACTGCTGGAACTGGCCACCAACGGCTACCTGCGCGCCACGGTGCACCGGGTGGTGTCGCCGCCCGCGGGCGCCGATCGCCTGTCCATCGCCTTTTTCCTTGGCGCCCGGCTGGACGCGGTGGTGCCGCTGTTTGAACTGCCGCCCGCGCTGGCCGCCCAGGCGCGCGGCCCCGCAAGCGATCCGCGCAATCCGCTGCTGCGCGACGTCGGCTGGAATTATCTGAAAGGACGGTTGCGCTCCCACCCCGATGTGGCGCAACGCTATTACCCCGATATCCCGGCGTTATTATAACGCCGCCAGCCCGCGGGCCAGATCCGCCATCAAATCCCCGGCGTCCTCAATGCCCACCGACAGCCGCACCAGCTGCGGCGTAATGCCGGTGGCCAGCCGTTGCTCCAGCGGAATGGAGGCGTGGGTCATGGCGAAGGGCTGGCTTACCAGGCTTTCGACGCCGCCCAGGCTTTCGGCCAGGGTGAACAGGCTAAGCTGCCGGATAAAGCGATTGGCCGACTGCGCATCGTCGCCGCGCAGGCGGATGGAAATCATGCCGCCCGCGCCGCGCATCTGGCGCCGCGCCAGCTCATGCTGCGGATGGCTCGCCAGGCCTGGGTAATAAACGTTCTCAATCTGCGGCTGCGTTTCCAGCCATGCGGCAATGCGCAGCGCGCTTTCGCTGTGGCGGGCGATACGCAGCGCCAGGGTGCGAATGCCGCGCAGGGTTAAAAAACTGCTGAACGGGTCGAGCACGCCGCCGATGGCGTTTTGCAAATAGGCCAGCCGCTCCGCCAGCGCGGGATTATCCCCCACCACCGCCAGCCCAGCCACCACGTCGGAATGGCCGTTAATGTATTTGGTCGCCGAATGCACCACGATATCGAACCCCAGCGTCAGCGGCTGCTGCAATACCGGCGAGGCAAAGGTGTTATCCGCCACGCTTATCAGGTTATGGCGGCGGGCGATAGCGGCAATCGCCGCCAGATCGGCAAGCTTAAGCAGCGGATTGGTGGGGGTCTCCACCCAAATCATCCGGGTATCGGGTTGAATGGCCCGCTCTAGCGCGTCCGCGTCCTGTGGCTTGACCCAGCTGACGCGCAGGCCGGCGGTGCGGGCGCGCACGTTTTCCAGCAGCCGGTAGGTGCCGCCGTATACATCGTCCACCGCCACAATATGGCTACCCTGATCCAGCAATTCCAGCACCGTTGAGCAGGCCGCCAGCCCGGAGGCGAAGGCGAATCCCCGGGTGCCTTGCTCAAGCTGGGCGATGGCCTGTTCCAGCGCGTGGCGGGTGGGATTGCCGCTGCGCGAATATTCGTAGCCGCTGTGTTCGCCCGGCGCCGTTTGCGCAAAGGTGGAGGTGGCGTAAATCGGCGGCATTACCGCGCCGGTGGCGTCCGGGGTATAACCGCTGTGCACGGCAAGGGTGGCGATATGGGTCATGCTATTATCCTTATTATGATTATAGAGGTTGCGGTTGCGTCGGGTGTTCAGCACATCATGTTGAAGGCAGGCGGTTGCGCCACGTGTTCAGCACATCGGCGCGGGTGATGAGCCCCAGGAATTGCCCGCCATCCATTACCACCGCCACATGGCCTTGGGCGAAAGTACGCAATAGCGTCGCTTCGTCGGCTTCTTTCGCCAGGGTAATCACCTCCCGCGTCATGGCGGCGTCGACCGTCAGGGCGAACCGCCGGGCATCGGCCCGTACCTGGGTAAGAATATCCCATTCATCGATAAGCCCCACCAGCCGGCCGTTTTCCAGCACCGGCAGTTGTGAGATATCGTACAGGCGCATACGGGCGTGGGCTGTGGCCAGGGTATCCGCCGGCAGGGCGAACACGGTGGCGCCTTCATCGTGACGAAAAGCGATAAAATCGCGCAGATCGCCGGTAACCGGACGCGCCAGCAAACCCTGCTGGCGCAGCCAGTCGTCGTTGAACATTTTGGAGAGATATTTGTTGCCGCTGTCGCAGGCGAAGGTCACCACCCGTTTGGGCGTACGCTGCGCCCGGCAGTAGCGCAGCGCCGCCGTCAGCAGGGTGCCGGTGGACGACCCGGCCAGGATGCCCTCCTTATGCAACAGGGTACGGGCGGTGGCGAATGCCTCGCCGTCGGTAATGCGAAACGCCTGGCTCAGCCGCTCCACCTGGCTGAGCGGCGGCACAAAATCCTCGCCAATCCCCTCCACCAGCCAGCTGCCGGCCTCGGGCGCGGTGCCGTGCTCCACCACATCCGCCAGGATTGACCCCGCCGGATCGGCGAGGATAAATTCGGTTTTGGGCGATACCTCGTCAAAAAAGCGCCTGAGTCCGCCCAGGGTGCCGCCGGAACCGACGCCGACCACGATGGCGTCGATATCCTGATCCATCTGCTGCCACAGTTCGGGCGCGGTGCCCTGGTAATGGGCCAGCGGGTTGGCGGGGTTGTTAAATTGATCGATATAAAAGGCGCCCGGGGTTTCCCCGGCCAGGCGACGGGCGTAGTCCTGATAATAATCGGGGTGTCCCTTACCCACGTCGGAGCGGGTCAGCAGCACTTTCGCCCCCAGCGCCCGCAGATGGAATATTTTCTCGCGGCTCATTTTATCCGGCACCACCAATATCAGGCTATAGCCTTTTTGCGCGGCCACCAGCGCCAGGCCCAGGCCGGTATTGCCGGCCGTGGCCTCGATAATGGTGCCGCCGGGGGCCAGGATGCCCTGGCGCTCCGCCTGCTCGATCATGGCGAGCGCCACGCGATCCTTGATCGATCCCGCCGGGTTTTGGTTTTCCAGCTTAAGAAACAGCCGGCAGATGCCGCTGTCCAGCCGCGTAAGTTCCAGCATCGGGGTATGGCCTATCAGATCGAGAACGGAATCAGGTAATGGCATGGGCAATGTCCTTTAACGTGCCGGGGATGATTTGCGTGGATAATAGAGCTGAATCAAGCCGGTGTTTAAAGAACAAATAACTACTTTATATGCCATAAAGTAATATATTGCTCTGTTTAGACGTCGGGATGTACGGCCGTATAGCGGTAAGGAAAGATAAAATAAAACCTCTTCCGCGCCGGCGCTGGGTCCGGCGACGGCGGGTATCGCGTTCCGGTGCCGGCCCTGCGGCCCAATAGGCAAAAAATGCGTTAGCTTAAACAAAATAAGTATAAGTTGACGCCATACTGAAACACCGGCGTGGTATGAACTATGATCTCCATATCCGGACAGGTGCAACGCGGGGGGAGATATGCGTAAGCCACGTAATGACGATCGCGCCATCATCGAGATGCTGGGCGATGATCAGGAATTCGCCGTGGAATTTTTACATATGGTGTATGGCGGGCTGGACGAGGAAGAAGAGGAAGAGCTTTTCCTGACGGCGCTGCATGGGCTAAAGGCGTCCGCCGGCGATAACGCCCAGGCGCCGGAAACAGCGCCGGGACGCCAGGGCGGTTAACCGGCCGGCACCGATATAACCCTGATAAACCGGGCCGAAACCCGTTCCCGGTGTAGATTTCTGCGCCCGGCATCGCCGTCATTGCGCCGCCGCCGGACGCCACGTTCGCCGCGCTGGTGGCGACGACGGTCCCACCTTTGCGCCCGTCCGGCGGCCATTTCCCCACCTGTTATTTCCCGCAAACGCTCAAGCGACGCAAGACCGGCCCGCCAGGATCAATCCGGCGGGTTTTTGTGATCCAAGATACAGAACGAACACGCATTCCCACGGTGGGTATTTACACCGCCAAAATGACGGTGCTAGTATCTCGTTAAGCATTATACAACCGTGTTCTATAATATAGAACAAATCCACTGACGATTGCCGGTAATGATCCTGATTTTTTGGCCGGTCCGCATAATGCGCCTTCCCACATTCCCGGTTGTAAAAGGTTACTATTATGATTGATAACAAGAAGTTTCGCGGGATTATTCCGCCGGTGTCCACCATCCTGACCCAGGAAGGCCAGCTTGATGAGGCGGGCATGGGCCTGACCATCGACCATCTGATCGCCGCCGGGGTCAACGGCCTGTTTTTCCTGGGGACCGGCGGCGAATTTTCGCAAATGTCGTGCGCCGAACGGCAGACCGTGGCCGAATTCGCCGTGCGCTATGTTAACCACCGGGTGCCGGTGCTGATTGGCACCGGCAGCACCAATACGCGCGAGGCCCTGACGCTGAGCCGTCATGCCCAGGCTATCGGCGCGGACGCCATCGTGGTGATCAATCCCTATTACTGGCATCTCACCGACGCCAACCTGTTGCGCTATTACGGCGACATTGCCGCAAGCGTCGATCTGCCGGTGATTTTATATAATTTCCCTTTCCTGACCGGGCAGGATCTGACGCCGGCCCTGGTCAAGCGCCTGGCCGATGCCCATGGCAATATCGTCGGCATCAAGGACACTATCGACTCCGTGGCCCATCTGCGTGACATGATAGTCACCCTGCAGGATGCCCATCCCGGTTTCTCGGTATTCTGCGGTTTTGACGATCATCTGCTTAATACCCTGTTGCTGGGCGGCGCCGGCGCGATTTCCGCCAGCGTCAATTTCGCCCCCCAGCTCTCCGTCGGCATTTATAACGCGGTACGCGCCGGCGATCTGGCCAGGGCCGCCGAATTAAACCAATCCTTGCTGATGCTGCCCGCGCTGTATGCCATCGACAGCCCGTTCGTCAATGTGGTCAAGGAGGCGATGCGGGTATGCGGACTGGCGGTATCCGATTATGTACTGCCGCCGGCGCAGCCGCTGGATAGCGCGGGCAAAGCGGCCGTCAGGCGGGTACTGCAACGGGCCGGCGTCATTAACCAACAATGATGCGCCGCAACGTTAATGTCGCCGCTACGCGGTATGTTGAATCACAGAGAATGAAGTCATAGCAGCAGGTGAGTAATATTATGTCTATCAATACTATTTTCACTGATGTCGATGCGTCGATATATGATATCCAGACGCACGCGGAAGGGCCCAAGGGGTCGCTGCCGCTGACGCCGGAAATGCTGATGGATTCCCCCAGCGGCAACATTTTCGGCCTGACCCTGAATGCCGGCATGGGCTGGGATCCTAATAAGCTATTGGGTACCGAAGTACTGATCCTGGGTACCCAGGGCGGGATTCGCGATCATGACGGCGCGCCCATCGCCCTGGGTTACCATACCGGCCACTGGGAAATCGGCCTGCAAATGAAAGCCGCGGCGGAGGAAATCAGCCGGCACGGCGGCGTTCCTTTCGCCGGTTACGTCAGCGACCCTTGTGACGGACGCTCGCAGGGCACCACCGGCATGTTTGATTCCTTGCCCTATCGCAACGACGCGGCCGTGGTATTCCGGCGCCTGATCCGCTCCCTGCCGACGCGCAAGGCGGTGATAGGCGTGGCGACCTGCGACAAAGGGCTGCCGGCGATGATGATCGCCCTGGCGGCGATGCACGACCTGCCGACGATTATCGTGCCCGGCGGCGCGACGCTGCCGCCCACCCAGGGTGAGGATGCGGGCAAGGTGCAAACCATCGGCGCCCGTTTCGCCAACCATGAGCTTACCCTTGAGGAAGCGGCGGAGCTGGGTTGCCGGGCCTGCGCATCACCCGGCGGCGGCTGCCAGTTCCTCGGCACCGCCGGCACTTCCCAGGTGGTGGCGGAAGGGCTGGGCCTGGCGTTGCCGCATTCGGCGCTGGCGCCGTCCGGCCAGGCCGTCTGGTTTGAAATTGCCCGCCAATCGGCCCGCGCCGCGCTGGTGATGGGGCGCAAGGGACTCGCCACCAAGGATATCATCACCGATAAAGCCATAGAAAACGCCATGGTCATCCATGCGGCTTTTGGCGGTTCGACCAACCTGCTGCTGCATATTCCCGCCATCGCGCACGCCGCCGGATGCCATATCCCCACCGTGGACGAATGGGCGGCGATAAACCGCCGCGTGCCCAGGCTGGTGAGCGTGTTGCCCAACGGCCCGGTATATCACCCCACGGTAAGGGCGTTCCTCGCCGGCGGCGTTCCCGAGGTGATGCTGCATCTGCGCCGGCTGGGTTTGCTGCATGAGGATGCGCTGACCGTGACCGGCGAAACCCTGGGCGCCAATCTGGACTGGTGGGAGGCGTCGCCGCGGCGCGCACTGTTCCGCGAACGTTTACAACAGCTTGACGGCGTGCATCCGGATGAGGTAATCATGTCGCCGCGCCAGGCAAAGGAACGCGGCCTGACCTCGACCATTACCTTCCCCACCGGTAATATCGCCCCCGAGGGGTCGGTCATCAAATCTACCGCCATCGACCCCTCGGTGGTCGGCGCCGACGGCGTTTACCGCCATACCGGCAAAGCCCGGGTATTTACCGCCGAGTCCGACGCCATCAAGGCCATCAAGCAGGGTCATATCCACGCCGGCGACATGATGGTGGTGATCGGCGGCGGCCCGTCGGGCACCGGCATGGAGGAGACCTATCAGTTAACCTCCGCGTTAAAGCACCTCTCCTACGGCAAGCATGTTTCCCTGCTGACGGATGCGCGTTTCTCCGGGGTATCCACCGGCGCCTGCGTCGGTCATATCGGGCCCGAAGCGCTGGTGGGCGGCCCGATAGGCAAACTGCGCGACGGCGATATTATTGAAATGATCGTCGACCGCGACCGGCTGGTGGGATCGATTAATTTTATCGGCACCGATTCCGCCACGCTGTCCCCCGGCGAAGGCGCCGCGGTATTGGCGCAGCGTCCCAGCCACCCCGGGCTGCGCCCGCATCCCCAATTGCCCGACGACACCCGGCTCTGGGCGGCGCTCCAGGCGGTCAGCGGTGGAACCTGGCGCGGCTGCGTCTACGACGCGGACCGTATTATCGCGGTGCTCGATGCGGGCGTGAAAGCCCTGGCGGAAAAAACGCATAATTAAATTACTATTCAGATCTATAACGACGAAGCTATTAATAGCTCACTGATATGAAGTGGCAATCTTATTAACAGGATTGCCACCTCTTTTTTCATATTGTTGTCATGATAGAACATATCTCTGCGCTGACTATAGCTCCAGTGATAATAACCGCAGCCTTATTTCTCTATATAAGGTTGGCGAAAGCGTGTGTCTTTTTTATTAATTGATAACACAATAAAACCGGAGTGAGAGAATGCCTTTAATTATTGTTTCTTTGGGAATAGTAACCCTCTTATTTTTAATCATGAAGTGTAAGCTTAATACTTTTGTTTCGCTGATTATTGTTTCATTCGGCGTGGCGTTGGCATTGGGCATACCGCTGAATAACGTGGTGAAATCCATCGAAGGCGGCCTGGGCGGCACGCTCGGTCATATCGCGCTGATATTCGGTATCGGCGCCATGCTGGGACGCCTTATTGCCGATGCCGGCGGCGCCCAGCGCATCGCCATTACCCTTATCGGCAAATTTGGCGAGAAAAATATCGAATGGGCGGTGGTGGTCGCGTCTTTTATCGTTGGCATCGCGCTGTTTTTTGAAGTGGGCCTGGTCTTGCTGATCCCGATAATCTTCACCATCGCCAAACAGCTGAAGGTGTCAATCCTGCATCTGGGGATTCCCATGGCCTCGGCGCTGCTGGTGACCCACGGCTTTTTACCGCCGCATCCGGGGCCGACGATGATCGCCGGGGAATATGGCGCCGATATCGGTTCAGTGCTGCTGTACGGCATTATTGTCGGCACGCCGACGGTGATCCTGGCCGGTCCGGTTTATAATAAACTGGCCAAAAAAATCGTGCCTGAGGGGTTTAACAAAATCGGCAATATCGATTCCCTTGGCGAATCAAAGCTGTTCAGGCTTGAGGATACCCCCGGTTTCGCCATCAGTATGCTGACCGCCATGCTGCCGGTGATATTGATGTCGTTAGCGACCATTATTACCATGATCCAGCAGGAAACGGGGCTGGCCGATAATACCGCGCTGGCCATTATCCGCCTGCTGGGCAACGCTTCTGTCGCCATGCTGCTTTCCCTGCTGTTCGCCATCTACAGCATGGGGCTGGCGCGCGATATCCCCATCAAAAACCTTATGGCCTCCTGTGGCTCGGCGGTGACCAGCATCGGCATGATGCTGCTGATTATCGGCGGCGGCGGGGCGTTTAAACAGGTGCTGATCGATGGCGGCGTCGGGCACTATGTGGCCGATTTATTCACCGGCACCGCCGCCTCGCCGATTATCCTGGCCTGGGTGGTCGCCGCGATCCTGCGTATTTCGCTGGGTTCCTCCACCGTGGCCGCTATCTCGACGGCGGGGCTGGTCATACCCACCCTGGCGCACAGCGATGCCAACCTGGCGCTGGTGACGCTGGCCACCGGCGCCGGCAGCGCCATCGCCTCGCATGTCAACGACGCCGGTTTTTGGATGATCAAGGAATACTTCGGCCTGACCATGAAAGAGACATTCGCCACCTGGACGGTACTGTCCACCATTGTCTCGGTGGCCGGGTTGGGGTTTATCTTATTACTGAGCCTGGTGGTATAACTCCCGGCGAGTGATGAATGACGATCTTGATGCCGGGAGCGCGGTAACCCTTGTCGCCGTCAGTTCCCGGCCGTATATCCTAATTGCTGTGATAATTCCTGCCCGGCCTGTTTTAATAATTGGATATAGTCATCGAATTCGTTATCGCTGACGCGGGAAATTAAGGTCGAGATACTGATGGCGGCGATAACCTTGCGTTCAACATTCCATATCGGCACGGAAATACATCTTACCCCCTGTTCATTTTCCTGGTTATCGAGGGCATATCCCCGGCTGCGCACCTCGGCCAGTTCCGCTAAAAACCGGCCTTCATCGGTAATGGATTGCGGCGTTTGCCGGGTATAGTCGTAATTCTCCAGCAACGCCTGGATATCCGCCGGTTTAAGAAAGGATAACAGCACTTTGCCGATGGCTGTGGCATGCACCGGCAGCCTGCGCCCGATGCGGGAATAAGAAATTACCGCCATCTTCCCTTCCACTTTATCGATATACACGCCTTCTTTACCGTCAAGAATACCCAAATGCGTGGTCTGGCCGGTTTTAATCGATAATTCAAGCAGGAAACTTCTGGCTTTTTGCCGGATATCAATGGAATTGACCACCAGGTTTCCCCGTTCGACCAATTTCATGCCCAGACGGTATTTGCCGTTTTCATGATTTTGATCGATATAACCCTGCACCTGCAGGGTTTTAAGCAAGGAGTGCAGGGTGCTTTTGTGCAGGCCCATTTTATTGCTGATTTCGGTGATTTTTAGTTCGGTGTCGTGTTCATCGAACAGGTCCAGAATATGCAGGGCTCGTTCAACGGATTGGATGATTGGCATGGCTGACCGCTTGGGAAAAGAATGATACATGTTATGGGCTTGACGGTACTACGTCCGGTCGGGAAAATCAATTTAACCCCATCCGCCGCGCGACGCGTCCGTTTATCGTCTTATGCGATCGCGAACACGGATTTTAAAAAAATAATTTCAAAATCATCTAAATTTGAAAGTTTTTTTGGCAGACGGTCGCTACCTTGTGGCGGTAAATCAGGGGAGAATTCGTTATGACGACAAACATCACTAACAACTCTTTTTACCGTCCCGAGGATAATAATGCGTTCAACACAGGCGTGAACAGAATGTCGGGCGCGCTGCGGTTAGATGATCGCAGCGAAGGAGCGTATGAACAGCCGGGCGTGCCGCAACATATCATCAAAGTCAGTAACCGGCCGGCGGGAAGCCCGTTAGCACCAAACGGCCATCGTGCGTCTGGATTCCTTCCTTTGCCGGTTCAGCCTATCAATCTGGGTGTTGCGGCAGCGCGCGCCGCGGCGGGTTCTTCCATGGCGGTAGCCCCCGGCGCCGCACACAAGACCACCGCTATAAAGGCCATACCCGCTAACGCCGAAACCACGGCAAGCCAGCGCATTAAGATGTTCATTAAGTCGTTATTTACGGCTAAAAATATTAACAAGGCCATCAGAGTGGTGGGCGTAGCCATGACCGCTGCCGCGCTATTCTCCGCCGTGGCGACCTTAGTCGGTGTGGCGGGGGGACCTTTGCTTATCGTCGTCGCGGTAGGTTTTGCCATTGGCGCGCTGGTGAGTTTAACGGCCAAGGGTTTATCCCGCGCTTTCGCCAAGGCTGCGGTTCATGTGGTCAAAAATAAATCCGCCGAAACCCAGGCCAAAACCGGCGGCGCGGTGGCTCTGATGTCGGCGTTTGGCCACAATGCCAGCACCCGTGGAATGCAAACCGCCGCCTACGTTGGCGGCATAGCCGGTTATTGCTGCGCCACAATCGGGAAACCTGAACTGACCAAGGTTTTGTTGGCGCCCATTGGCAAAGCCGTTGGCGTAATGGATACGATGATGTGTGGAACGGCTAATGTGGCTAAACAATGGGGCGCGGCCGTAGGCACCGCCGTGGCGGGCTGTTTGGCATGGTACAGTAATTTGGCGGAGCACGAACTTGGCAAAGTTGCCGATGGCGCCGCGTCTGGCAGCCAAACCGGGGCGTCAGTTGGCCGTTTAATCGATGATTTTATTTTTTCTCCCCTCGGGCTGGGTTTGATTCGCAATATACAAAATCAGTATATCAACACCGCTAAATCCTGGTATTTATTACCCTGGACATCGGAAGAACCCGCGGCCGGTCCCGCGGAATGGCTGGCGGCGATATCCGGGGGCACCCTGGGCGGCGTGACGCAGGTGGCCGATATTTACACCGGGGGGGAAATAACCCGCATAGGCCAGGCGGCCGATACCGCCCGGCGCACCGTATCCTTTGGCAAACTGCTGCGCGCGGCGGGTAATGCGCGGGATATGCGGCCCGGCGGGACCCTCAACGCCTTGCATACCGCCTGGCAAACCGTTTCCTTCGGCAAGATGGTAAGCGCGGTAGGTAATTATTTCGAACTGCGTATTCCGCATCCGGCCTGAATCACGCCTCGGCGGCGGCCAGCAGTTTTACGGCGGTATCCTCATCCGTTACCAGGCCGTTAATCCAGCCGCCGCTGAGCACCGCCTGGATAGCCTGGAACTTTTCCCGGCCGCCGGCAAAGGCGATCACCGGTTTTTCGGGGCGTGTCTGGATAGCGACGCTGGTCAGGCGATCGTCCATTTCGCTTGCCACCCGCTGGCCGTTTGCGCCGATAAAATGGCCGACGATTTCCGCCACTACGCCCGCCTGCGTCAGCCGGTTGACTTCGTCGGTGGTGATAAAACCATCCTTATGCAACGGGCAAAGGTAGTTCATCTGGCCGATGCCGATAAAGGTGACATCCGCCTGCGCCGCCTTATCGGTCACCATGCGGTAGATACGGTGATTACACCACAGCTCTTTATCCGTTAGGTTATCGGCGAACAGCGGCGCCGGCAGGATAAAATATTTACCCTGGGTTTTTTCCGCCATCCATAACGGCACATCGTAACGGGTACAGGAGCCGTCGGAGGCGATGGCGCCGATAAGCGATACGCAGCTATGCTGCGGGCGATCGATGGGCGCCATTTCGTTAATGGTGGCGCGCAGCGCCCGGCCGGAGCCGACGGCGATGGTCCTGGGCTGCGGCTGATCGAGAAACTGCATCATCACCTCCGCGCCGGCCACCGCGATCATGCTGTTAATACTGCCGGTATCCATGCCTCCCGACGGCACCACCAGGCATACCGACAGGCCAAAACACCGGGCCAGCCGTTGGGAAAGCGCCGTGCATTCAGCCACCGGATGGGTGATATTCACCCTGACCAGGCCATTTTCCGACGCCAGCGCCACCAGGCGCTGCGCCGCCTGGCGCGACACCCCCAGCACATCGGCGATTTCATGCTGTGTTTTGCCCGCCACGTAATACATCCAGGCGGCCCGGGCGGCCTGATCCAATTTCCTGTCGATTTTACCCATTGATCATACTCAGCTTTTAGCAGTGGTGGAACTATACCCATCATTTATGGAGGGCGTAAATCGATCATGTGCGAACTGTGAGCTAAAGCTCATTTGATGGGCTATTATTCGATTAAGCTCTCCATCTAGGCAATTACTCATTTTGTGAGCTTATGCTCATCTCCCTTTCGCGAGGTACTATACATTATGACCACTTCACAACACTTTACCTGGATGCACATCGGCGCCGGTTCTTTCCACCGCGCGCACCAAGCCTGGTATCTGCACCGTCTGCTGATGCAGGGCGACGGACGCTGGTCGATTGCGCTGGGTAATATCCGCGACGACGCCAACCCACTGCTGGATATCCTGGCGGCACAGAAAGGGGAATATGCACTGGAAACCGTGACGCCCGCCGGGGAGCGCAGCTATGAAAAAATCACCTCCATCCGCAAAATCATCCCCTGGGACGAGCAACTGTCGGCGCTGGTCGGGCAGGGCGCGAGCGCCGATACCCGGGTTATCTCCTTTACCGTGACCGAAGGCGGTTATTACCTGGATACCCATTTTAAACTCGACCAATCCAACGCGGATCTGCAGGCCGACCTGAAGGGCGGCGCGCGCACGATTTACGGCACCATCGCGCGCATCCTGCAAACCCGCCGCAGCCAGGACACCGGCGGCGTCACCCTGCTCAGCTGCGACAATGTGCGCCATAACGGCGAACGGTTCCGTGACGGCCTGACCGAATTCCTGACCCTGCGCGGCGAGCAGGATCTGCTGGCCTGGTTCCAGGCCAATACTACCACGCCGAACACTATGGTTGATCGCATCACGCCCCGTCCGTCCGCTGATATTGCCGGCCGGGTCAAGGAAAATCTGGGCATGGACGACCGCGCGCCGGTGATGGGCGAGTCTTTCATCCAATGGGTGGTGGAAGACCATTTTATCGCCGGACGTCCGGCGCTGGAAAATGTCGGCGTCGAAATGGTGGATTCCGTGGTGCCTTATGAAGAAGCGAAAATCCGCATCCTCAACGCCAGCCACAGCTGCATTGCCTGGGCGGGCACGCTTATCGGCCAGTCTTATATCCATGAAAGTACCGGCACCGCGGATATCCGCCGCATGGCCTACGACTATGTCACTCAGGACGTGATCCCCTCGCTGACGCCAAGCCCGCTGGACCTGGCGCAATACCGCGATGTGGTGCTGGACCGCTTTAGCAATCCGTATATCCGCGACACCAATCAACGGGTCGCCGCCGATGGCTTCTCCAAGATCCCGGGCATGATCACCCCGACCCTGATTGAATGTTACCGCCGGGGACAGCCGCCCAAGGCCACGGCCGTGCTGCCGGCGCTGTTTTTTATCTTCATGCGCCGCTGGCATGACGGCGAACTGCCTTACGACTACCAGGACGGCATCCTGGACGCGGCGGCCACCCACGCCATGTTCAGCGCGGCCGACCCCGTCGCGCTCTTTGCCCGCGACGCTAAACTGTTCGGGCCGCTGGCCACCGACCAGGATTTTGAAAAATTACTGCGCGAGACCATCACCCGGCTTGACGCCTGGGCGCTGGCCAAGGCCCCGAAGGTCGCCGCTCAGTAACCGCATCAGCCAATAACGAAGGGGAGCGAATATGTATCTCGGTCTTGATTTAGGCACCTCGGAAATCAAAGTAGTGATTATCGATGACAAGGGACAACTGGTCGCCAGTGAAGGCGAACCGCTGACGGTGCAGCGCCCGCATCCGCAGTGGTCCGAGCAGGATCCCGCGCAGTGGTGGGCGGCCACCAACCGCGCCGTCGGCCGCCTGCGCGCGCGGCATACCGATCTTTGGGCGGGGATTCGCGCCATCGGCCTTTCCGGCCAGATGCATGGCGCGGTATTGCTCGACGCCCGGGATAACGTGCTGCGCCCGGCCATTCTGTGGAATGACACCCGCAGCGCGCAGGAGTGCGAACAGCTTACCCGGCTGGCGCCGGAGCTGCATCAAATAGCCGGTAACCTGGCGATGCCGGGGTTTACCGCGCCTAAGCTGCTGTGGGTGGCGAAACATGAGCCGGAGATCTTTGCCCGCGTCAAGACCGTACTGTTACCCAAAGATTACCTGCGCCTGATGATGAGCGGTGAAAAAGTGTCGGATATGTCCGACGCGGCGGGCACGCTGTGGCTGGATGTGGCGAAACGCGACTGGTCGGATTCCTTGCTCGGCGCCTGCGGCCTGACCCGGGATCATATGCCGGCGCTGGTGGAAGGCTCCGCGCCGTCCGCCACCCTGAAGGCGGATGTCGCCCGGGAATGGGGTCTGCCGCCATCGGTGGTGATAGCCGGCGGCGGCGGCGACAATGCGGCCAGCGCCGTGGGCATCGGCGCGGTGAATACCGGCGATGCGTTTATCTCACTCGGCACCTCCGGGGTGATCTTTGCCGTTAACGAATGTTTCCGCCCCAACCCGCAGTCGGCGGTGCATGCGTTTTGCCATGCCCTGCCGGGCCGCTGGCATCAGATGAGCGTCATGCTCACCGCCGCCAGCGCGCTGCGGTGGTTATGCCAGATTCTGCATACCGACGAACCCACCCTGCTGGCGGAGGTGGCCGCGCTGAGTCTTGAGGAACAGCGGCGGGCGCCGATATTCCTGCCTTATCTTTCCGGCGAGCGTACCCCGCATAACGATCCCGTCGCCAGCGGGTCGTTCCATGGCTTGACGCATTCCACGGAGCGCGCGTCGCTGGGCTACGCGGTGCTGGAAGGCGTGGCGTTCGGTCTCGACGATGGCCTGGCGGTCATGAAACAGGCCGGCAGCCATATCGAACAATTTTCGCTGATCGGCGGCGGCGCCCGCAGCCCGTGGTGGGCGCAGCTGATAGCCGACGTGGTGGCCGTCCCGGTGGTAACCCATCGCGACGGCGCGGCCGGCGGCGCGCTTGGCGCGGCCAGGCTGGGCTGGCTGGCGGCGGGCGGCAACGAGGCGGACGTGTGCCGCAAACCGGCAATCCATACCCGTTTCACCGCCGGGACCGACCGCACCGAACAGCTGCAACACCGATTGGCGCTCTACCGGCTGTTCTATCGCCAGCAGGTGGACGCCAGGAAACTGGCGCTATGATCCCGGCCCGCCGGATCGGGCGCCGTATCCGGCGGGCCACCCCCATTCACGCACGCTGAACAGAACAATAAAGACGTTACCTCTACCCTAACGTAAACAAACAGAAGGAAGGATATCGATGAAAAAAGTATTAGCGGGTCTGTTGCTGGCCGTGGCCTCGGTGGCGATATCGGCCCATGCCGAAGATAAAATCAAAGTCGGTTTTGCCAACCGAACCCTCAATGGTGCCTTTTTCAACGGCCTGACAGAGTATATGAAAATCCATGCCAAGGAACGGGGCTATGATTTGATCACCACCGATGCGCGCGGGGATTTGAACAAGCAGATCTCCGATGTCGAGGATATGATTTCCCAAGGCATTAATTATCTGGTGCTCAATCCGCAGGATCCCGAAGCCGGCATGCGTATTACGCAAATCGCTAAACGCGCGGGTATTCCTACCGTTATCCTCGACAGCGATATTTCACTGGATGCGCCGGTGATCACCCGCGTGCAGGCCAATAACGCCAAGAACAATATCGCCATTGGCGAATTCGCGGTCGATCAGTTTGGCAATAAGCCGATGAACTGCGTCATTATCAGCGGCAACCAGGGCAACCTGGTGGGTGAAGCCAGGCGCACCAATTTTATTCGCGGCGTGATGGAAGCGCAACTGCGTAAATATAACCAAACCAACCTGACCATCGTCAGCCAGGGCTGGGGCAACTGGGATCAACAGGGCGGCCTGAAAGCCATGGAAGACATCATTGTCGCCCAGGGCAATAAGATCAACTGCGTCTACAGCGAAATGGACGATATGGCCCTGGGCGCCATTTTGTCGCTAAAAGGCGCCAATAAACTCCAGGACGTAAAAGTATTTGCCCACGACGGCTATAAAAAAGGCCTGGAAGCCATTGAACGCGGCGACCTGCAGGCGACGGCGGCCAATAACCCCAATACGCTGACCAATACCGTGCTGGATGTTATCGCCAAATACCAGGCGGGCAATAAAGACTTCCCGGATTATGTTTACACCCCCACCGTGCTCATTACCAAAGATAACGTGAAACAAGTCTACGATGCTAAATCGCTTTTCTAACGTCTTCCCCCCCCTTGCCACAAGGGGGGCTGATATGAGGTATGTTCATGGACCAGTATGCAGTCGTTATCGAAAAGGTTAAAAAAAGCTTTGGCGGAGTCCATGCGCTAAAGAGTATTGATTTGAAGGTGAAGAAAGGAAGCATCCACGCCATCGTCGGTGAAAACGGCGCGGGTAAATCGACGCTGATGAAAATCCTCTCCGGTATCTATATCAAGGATAGCGGCACCATCTATATCAACGGTAAAGAGGTGCATTTCACCACGCCAAAACAAAGCCGGGAAAATAATATCGGCATTATCTACCAGGAACTGGCGCTGGCGCCGGATCTGACCGTGGCGGAAAATATTTTCCTCGGCGACCTGGGGTTCGGTGGCCAACTGGTGAACTGGAAAAAAATGAACCAGAAAGCCGGCCGGGTATTATCCAACCTGGGTTTCCATATACCGCCCACCGCGCGCCTGGGCACGCTGAGCGTCGCCTACCAGCAGATGGTGGAAATTGCCAAATCGCTGGCCCGGGACGTCAAGATATTGATTCTTGATGAACCCTCGGCGGTATTATCGAACCGGGAAATCGATATTTTATTCAGCCAGCTGAAATTACTGAAAGGGCAGGGGGTCACCATTTTGTATATCTCCCATCGCCTGGATGAAATATTCGCCATCGCCGACGCCATTACGGTTATCAAGGATGGCGAGACGGTGACCGATCTGGACCCCAAGACCTGCACGGAAGACGACATTATTTCCAGCATGGTGGGGCGTAAATTTGAAAACCTGTATCCGACCAAAAATATTCCCCAGGACGAAACGGTGCTGGAGGTGTACGGCATGTCCACCAAATCGCTGTTAAAGGATATCAGCCTGACCGCCAGGAAAGGGGAAATCGTCGGGCTGGCGGGATTGGTCGGATCCGGGCGCACGGAAATTTCCCGCTGCCTGTTCGGCCTGGACCGCATGACCAAGGGCCGGATTGTTAAAAACGGCAAGGACATCACCATTCGCCACCCGGCCGACGCCATGCGCCAGGGCATCGGCCTGGTGCCGGAAAGCCGCAAAGAGCAGGGCGCGATTTTAACCCGTCCTATTCGGGAAAATATGACGTTATCCAGTCTGAAACGCGTTTGTTATAGGTTTGGCATTATTAATTATCGCAGTGAGCGGGCGTTCAGCGAACAGTCGCGGCAACGGCTGGCGATTAAGCTGGGCTCCGTCGAGGACCCCATATCCAGCCTGAGCGGCGGCAATCAGCAAAAGGTGGTTATCGCCAAATGGCTGGCCACGGAATGCGATCTGCTGATCCTGGATGAGCCCACGCGCGGCGTCGACGTCGGCGCCAAGGTGGAAATTTACAACGTCATCCATGAACTGGCCGAGAAAGGCTACGCCATTATCGTTATCTCGTCGGAAATGATCGAGGTTATCTCCCTCTCCCACCGGGTGTATGTGATGAGCGAGGGATCGATAACCAAAGAGTTGCAGGGCTCCCAGATTACCGAGGAAAACATCATGAGATTCGCCATACCTAAACGTGCTTTAGTGTAGATGAGGAAAAATTATGGAAACGGTAAACAATCCCACTAAAACGACGGGCTTTGCCATGCGAGCCAAAGTGCTGAAATTTTTCGCCAACAACTCCACGTTACTGGTATTTTTCGTGATGTTGATTGTGGCCAATTTTTTATCCGATCGCTTCTATAGCCCGGAAAATATTACCAATGTGCTAAGGCAAAGCGTGCCGCTGGGCCTGGCGGCCATCGGCATGCTGTTTGTTATCCTCACCGGCGGCATTGATTTATCGGTGGGGTCGATCATGGCCCTGGTGTCGGTGGCCGTCGCGCTGCTGATCCCGGAAATCGGCGTGATGCCGGCCATCGTGGCGGGCGCGGGCATCGCCACGCTGGTGGGGGCCGCCGCCGGCTGCCTGGTGACTTTTTTTAATATCGCCCCCTTTATCGCCACGCTCGCCATGATGACCATTGCGCGCGGCCTGGCGCTGATTGCCGCCAAGGGGCAGCCGATTTTCATCGACGATGTGTCTTATGTGAATTTCGGCACCGGCTATTTATTGGGACTGCCCCTGCCGGTCTATGTCTTTATCGCATTTGCCATCATTGCCCATTTTGTCTATCAGTACACCGTGTTCGGCCGGTTGGTGATTTCCATCGGGTCCAACGAAACGGCCACCCGTTTCGCCGGTGTGCGGGTCGACTGGTATAAGTTTGCCGTCTATGCCCTAAGCGGACTGGCCTGCGGCCTGGCGGGCGTGCTGGCCTCCACCCGTACCGGCGTCGGATCGCCGGTGATGTCCATCGGCTTCGAGCTGGATGTGATCGCGGCGGTGGTGGTGGGCGGCGCCAGCCTGGCGGGTGGCCGCGGCACGGTGGTCAATACCATTATCGGCGTGCTGATTCTCAGTATCATCTCCAATCTGATGAATTTAATGAATATCTCCGGCTATAACCAACAGGTGGTCAAAGGCGCCATCATTATCATCGCGGTGATGCTGGAAAGCTTTAAATCCCGGGCGCGGGCGTAAAGCCACTTCGGCGGGAAGAGCGGCCAAACCGATCGGGGCATGTGGTTTTGGTGGGCAAACCAGCGCTGGGTGCGGGCGTATGCAACGAGTGTGCATACGCCCGTTTTCGCCTAAAATTAACGCGTCTGCGCAGCGTCGGTCAAGGGGCGGCACTGCTGATAAAGCTGGCGAAAACGCGGGTACAGTTGGTGGTAAAAATCCCGTGTCGCGGCACTGGGCCGGATGACCTCGCCGAAACGCACAAACCGGCTGGCGCCGTTCCAGTCGTCGCTTAGACCCGCTCCAATGGCGGCGGTCCAGGCGGCGCCCAGGCAAGAGCCGGGATGTCCCTCCAGGCGCTGCAACGGCTCACCGAGCACGTCGGCGACAATTTGCATCCACAACCGGCTGCCGGAACCGCCGTCGGAAACGATATAACGACGGGTGGGATACCCGATATCATGTAGCGTGTCGATATGGTGCCTGATGGCAAAGGCGTAGGCTTCCAATAACGCGCGCCAGATATGACCTGCGTCGTGGGACAGCGTCAGGCCGAACAATACGCCGCGCGCCGCCGGATCGTGCAGCGGCGTCTTTTCGCCCAGGAAATAGGGCAGGCATATCACCCCGCCGGCCCCCGGCGGTTTCTGTTGCGCCAGGCTATCGATATATTGATGCAGTGAAAGGCCGGCCTGCGCCGCCGCCGGCCGGTGCTGGCCGGCAAAATTTTCCGCAAACCAGTTTAGTCCCGAGCCGCCGGTGGACATACAGCCGTTCGGCATATACATACCCGGCACCAGATGATAATCAAGAAAAAGGCGCGCATCCGGATTGACCGTGGCGGTGGCGGTCAATATATCCACCGACCCGCCGAATTTCAGCAACACGTCGCCCTCCCGGGTGACGCCTGCGCCCAGCGCGGAGGCAATAAAATCCGCCGCGCCGCCGATAACCGGCGTGCCCGCCGCCAGGCCGGTGAACTTAGTCGCCGCCGGCGATACCCTGCCCAGGATGTCATGGGATCGTACCAGGCGCGGCACCGCCAATCTTGGCAGATGGGCCAGGGCAATCTGTTCGTCGTCAAGCCTATGGGAGGCGATATCGATAAAACCCGCTTCCAGCGCCCAGTTCTGCTCGATGGCCTTTTCGCCGGTCAGCCGCCAGTTGATGAAGTCATAGGCGCCGAATACCGTGGCGATCCTTTGATAGATCGCGGGTTCATGGCGTTCGATCCAGCGGATCTTGGCGGCGACCAACTGCTGGTTGATGCCGTTGCCGCTACGGCGGATAAACGCCTGCTCATCCTGTTCGGCGCGAAGTTCGGCCACTTCCCTACCGCAACGGCCGTCGCTTTGCTGGATGCTGGGGCGCAATAGCCGATCCTCTCCATCCAGTAGCACCACGGCCGGTAACATGCCGGTGATGCCGATGCAGGCGATATCGGTGTTGGTTATGCCGCTACTCTCCAGCAGCTCGCGGCAAATTTCGCCGACGTTGCGCCACCATTGTTCAGGATCCTCCTCGGCCCATCCCGGCTGCGGCGAGGAGAGCCGCACCGGACGGGAAACCAAGCCCAATACGTCATCCGGGAGCCGGATCAGCATGCCGATGGTGGACGTGGTGCCTATATCAATACCCAGTAAGCAGTTCATGCGCCCTCCCGTCAGGCCGCCGTCGCGATGTCAGTTCATTAACGCAGGCTTTCCACCACATCCATAAAGCGCTTGACCCGATCACCGTCCACCGCGTTCCAGGTATAGCCGTCCACCTTGAAATGCGTGCCAATAACCACGCCGCTGGCCATGCTTAACACGTCGCGCACGTTATCGATGGTGGTGCCGGTGTTGGCGAATACCGGCACGTCGGAAACTGCTTCGCAGACTTTACGCAGATGGGATTTATCCGCCGCCTCGCCGGTTATCTGGCCGGAGACCAGAATGGCGTCGGCCAGAGAGGAGAATACCGCGCTGCGCGCGCGCAGCTCAATCGGCCGGCAGTCCAGGGAATGGGCGAATTCGGCGTTGATATTGAACAGCAGTTTCATATCGTCCCGGCCCAGATTATGGCGCAACCGGGATGCGGTGGCGCAGTCGGGCTGCCAAATGCCCATGTCGGAGGCGAACACGCCGGTAAAAATTTCCCGCACAAAACTGGCGCCGGTGACGGCGCCGATAGCGACGCTGGCATTCGGATCCCACAGGTAGTTGACGCCGAAGGGTACCCTAAGCGCCGGTTTAATGGCCTGCACCACCGCCGACATGGCGGCGACGCCTTCCAATGCCGCGTTAAACACATAAGGCCGATCATTTTCGTTGCCGAACATGATGGCGTCCACGCCGCCCGCCTGTAGCTTTTCCACATCGGCCAGCACATCGGCGATCAGTTTATCAATGCCGCCGCCGGCATCGTAGAGCGGGGACCCCGGCAGCGCGCCGATATGCGCCATGGCTATAACCGCTTTGGCTTTATTACCAAAAAAATCAAAAATCATAGGACACTCCAGACGATGTTATCGGGGACCGGTATCCCCGGGCCACATATCAGCAGCCTGCCGACAAAGGCGGAGCGATGACCACCTTAATCCTGGCTGCCTCGAGCGCCAGGGCAATTGCCGGTGGCGGCGAGCTCTCGGTAATCAGCATGTCCACACCCTCCAGCGGGGCGATGTTCACCAGCGACATGCGTTGGAATTTGGATGAATCGCACAGCACCACGGTATAACCCGATCGGTTTAGGTAAAGCCGTTTCAGGTCCACATCCTCAAAGGAGTAGTCATAAATGCCGTCGGCGGTAATGCCGGAAACACCGATAAAGGCGACATCAAACCACAGCTGTTCAAACTGGGCGATGGCGGCCGGGCCGCCCATGGCCATTTCATCGCCGCGCATATGCCCGCCCGCGAGATAAATATCCGGCGCCCCGCTGCTCATACGGTGGGCAATGCGCACGCTGTTGGTGAAAATTTTCATCCGCTGGCGCTCCAGTAGTCTTTCCGCCACCAAATAGGTGGTGGTGCCGACATCCAGCGCCACGGTGCGGTAACCGCAGGCGATATCCGCCGCCATCGCCGCAATGCGGGCCTTTGCCTCGCAATGCTTTACCAGGCGGGCGTCAAAACTGGGCTCTTCGCGATCTATCGCCACCGGCGTAATGTGGTCCGGCAGCACCGCCCCGCCGTGGATCCGCACCAGTTTCCCTTCCGACTCCAGCTCGAGGAGATCGCGTCTGATGGTCATATCTGAAACGTCCAATTCGGCGGCGATGCCGGTAACCGAAACGGATCCCTGCTGCGCCAAGGTCTCGATGATATGTAAATGGCGGTCTTGTGCCAGAAGCCTGGGGCGTTCCGGTTTCGCGTCATAGGCCGAAAACTGTTCTTTATTGGTGTTCATTCCGACATCCATTGCAGCTTAATGTTTGGGTTTGTCTGTCATCAAACAATAATTCACATAATACGGAGAATTATTTTTTTATCAAACATATTTATGTTTTGATTTGTTCGATATTTTGTTGTAGATAATAGTGGATAACTTAGAGGAGCAGCAACATGAGCTATGATATTGCCAGTCCCTATCAGTATCACGATCTGGCCGGAAAGGCCGCGGTAGTCACGGGCGGCGCCACCGGTATCGGCCGGGCCATCGCCGCCGCGCTGGCCGCGCAGGGTGTGCGCGTCGCCATTGGTGATATCGATGAGGTAAAGGCGAAACGCACCGCCGAGGAATTAGGCGGCGAGACGTTTGGTTTTCATCTTGACGTATGCTCCCGCGCATCGGTCACCGCCGGGTTTGCCCGGGTAAATGAGGTTTTTGGCGGTTTTGAGATTTTAGCGGCCAACGCCGGGGTTTCTACGATGCAGCATGCGTTAAAACTCACCGATGACGAATGGGATTTTAATTTTGACGTCAATGCGCGCGGGGTGTTTCTGACCAATCAGATCGCCGCCCGCCAGTTTGTCGGCCAGGGCCGGGGGGTGATAGTCAATACCGCTTCCCTGGCGGCGAAAGTTGGCGCGCCGCTTCTGGCGCACTACTCCGCCAGTAAATTCGCGGTACTGGGCTGGACCCAGGCGCTGGCCCGTGAACTGGCGGTACATGGCATTAGGGTGAATGCCGTGTGCCCCGGATTTGTTAAAACGGGGATGCAGTCGCGAGAGGTGGAATGGGAAGCGGAGCTGCGTTCCGTCGAGCCGGAACGGGTCATCGCCGATTATATCGCGCAGACGCCGTTGGGACGTCTGGAAACCCCCGATGATGTCGCCGATGTGGTGGCGTTTTTGTGCTCGGACGCCGCCCGCTTTATGACCGGTCAGGGTGTTAATGTCACCGGTGGCGTTTATACCGGCTGATAAATACAACAAAAAGAAACATTCTAATCAGATGCGGACAACACTTCTGCGGGATCCGATAGGCAACCGGCGAAAGCGCGCCACCGGTAAAAGCAATCGTTTGCCCCGATGATGGTCGGTTTTGCGTTAACGTCAAAGAGAGGGAATACCATGGCTTCTATTGAACTGCGGCGGGTTTCCAAGATCTATCAAAACAATCAGTACAGCGTACGTGACGTCGACCTGAAGATTCGCGATGGTGAGTTTGTGATCTTTCTCGGCCCCTCCGGCTGCGGCAAATCCACGACGCTGCGCATGATTGCCGGCCTGGAAAGCATTACCTCCGGAGAACTGCGCATCAATGACCAAAATGTTAACCATGTGGCGCCCCGCGATCGCAATATTGCCGTGGTATTTCAAAGTTACGCGCTCTACCCCCATATGACGGTGGCGGAAAACATGGGTTTCGGTTTGAAAATGCGCGGCACCGCGACCGGCGTTATCCGGCAAAAGGTCGCCGAAACCGCCGCCATGCTGGGACTGGACCAACTTCTGCATCGCAAACCGGGCGCCCTGTCCGGCGGCCAGCGGCAGCGGGTGGCGCTGGGGCGCGCTATCGTGCGGGAACCGCAGGCTTTTCTGCTGGATGAGCCCTTATCCAACCTGGATACGCAACTGCGCGCCGAAATGCGCACCGAACTGATAAAACTGCACCGCAGGTTGGGTAAAACGATGGTGTATGTCACCCACGACCAGATAGAGGCGATGACCATGGGTGATCGCATCTGCATCATGCGCGACGGATACCTGGTACAGAGCGGCACGCCGTTGGAGGTTTACGCCAACCCGGCCAATACCTTTGTGGCGCGTTTTCTTTCCTCACCGCCCATCAACCTGATCCCCTGCGTGGTGCGCGCGTGGGCCAAGGGAGTATCTCTTGAGCTGAACGCCACCTGCCGCCTGCGGGTGGCGGATTACGCGCGGGGGGATTACCGGCACTATGACGGACAGCCTGTGATCCTGGGAATCCGCCCGGAAGATTTCCATGCGCGGCAGCTTAACGCCAACTGGCAGCCGGTGATGTTAAAGGTGACGGCTGTGGAAGCCCTGGGGGCGGAGAACATCGTCATCGGCACCATTGCCGATGTCCGGTTCGTGGTGCGGCTTGACCGGCATACTCTGCCGTCGCCCGGGAGTACCATCACCCTCTATATGGACCCCGACCCACTGCATTTATTTGACAGCCTGACGGGGGATGTCCTGCCGCGCCGGGCCTCCCCTCCACTCGCCAGCTAGGCTACACCGAGGGCATGGTATGTTACGCAAAATTGCACTGCATCTTGGGCTGATACTTTCCTGCCTGCTGGTGATACTGCCGCCGTTATGGGCGCTGCGCACGAGTCTGGTACCCGAGCCTATGGCCTACAGCGCCGATTTGTTCCCAGGCTGGTCATGGGAAAATTACCAGGGACTGCTTGAGAAAAACAATTTTCTGGTTCATTACCGCAACAGTCTGATTGTCTCGATATGTTCGGTGATTCTGGCGATGCCGTTTGCCGCCGCCACCGGTTATGCGTTTGCCCGTTTCAGGACCGGCGGACGGGCGGCGCGCTTTATTATGCTCGCAACCCAAATGCTGCCGGCGGTGGCGCTGGTATTGCCGGCGTTTGCCCTATTGCGCACGCTCGGGCTGACCAACTCGCTGGTCGGGTTGACGCTGGTGTACGCCGCGCTGAACCTGCCGTTCCTGACCTGGATCCTGATGGGTTTTTTCGAGGGTATACCGGTCGACCTGGAATGGGCGGCCATGACCGACGGCGCCACCGCCTGGGGCGCCTTCCGCCACGTGGTGCTGCCGGTTTCGCTGCCGGGCCTGGCCGCCGCCGCGGTGCTGGGGTTTATTCTTTCGTGGAACGAGTTTCTATTCGCCCTGGTGCTGAGCGGGCCGCAAACCTCGACTATTCCGGTGGCGCTGGCCGCGTTGCAAACGTCCAACGGCGTACAGATTGGCAAAGTGTCGGCGGGGGTGGTAATGGCCATTTTACCGCTGATTATCGCATCGCATTTTATCCAGCGTTTTATCGTCAAGGGCCTGACGTTCGGTAGCGTTAAATAATATAAGCGTTTAATAGTTAAAACCTCACGGCCCATTGTTCTTTTTCACCAGAGAAAATCATCAATCCGACGAAACAGGAGCCGGTCATGTTAATAAAGACAAAAATATTATTCTTATCAGGTTTGGTTATGTTGTCCACCGTTATGGCAGCGCAGGCAAAAGAGGTGGTATTGCGCGCCCTGATGGAAGATGTCCCTGAGACTCATATTATCGAGCAAATGCTGCCGCAATTCGAAAAAGAGAGCGGTATCAAGGTTGAGTTTGAAAAGATCGGCTACGGCGATATGCATGATAAGCTGGTAGCACAATTAATTGCTCCACAAAGTTATTACAATTTGCTGGAAGTGGATTTTCTATGGGCCGGTGAATTTCCCGCCGCGCAATGGCTAACCAATCTCACCCCGCTCATTAAAAAAGATAATTTTGATACGTCGGCGTTTATCCCATCCACCGTTTCACTGCTCAACCACGACAAAGATAAATTATTTATTTTGCCGATGTATAACTATTCCATGGGGCTGATATATCGCACTGATATTCTGGCGGATAAAACGCTACAGCAGCAATACCAGGCCAGCGCCAATAAGGCGTTGGTGCCACCGCAAACGCTTCAAGACTATGTCGCGTTAATTAAATATATTAAAGAAAAACAGGGTATTGCCGGGGCGGCCATGCAGGGGCAACGCGGGGATCCCAACAGCATGGAATTCTCCAACTATCTGTTTGCCGCCGGCGGCGATTACCTGGACCAGGATAATAAGGTGGTGCTCAATAGCCCGGCGGGTAAAAAGGCCCTGGCCTTATATGTCGATGCCATCCAGCATGGGGCCCAAGCTGGCGCGCTGTCCGCCACCCTCGACGATACCATGCGTTTGATGTGCGGCGGCAAGGCCTTCAGCATGATCACCTACTGGTGGATGCTGCCGCAACTGGACAACCAGCAGGCATGCCCGGCCGTGGCGGGTAAACTGGCGCTGACGACGATGCCGGGCGGCCATGGTGAAAGCGGCGGCTGGGGATGGGGCATTCCACATAATGTTTCACCTGAAGAAAAACAGGCCGCCTGGACCTTTATCCAATGGGTGCAAAGTAAAAAAACCGAAACCGAGCGCGCGCTGCAGGGCCATGCGCCGGTGCGCGCCGATGTCTACCAAGACCCGGCGGTGCTGGCTAAATTCCCCTATTACCAAACCGCGCAGCAGGTGGTCGCCAGCGGCAAATCTTTCCCTATCTTCACCTATTCCGCCCAGTATGAGGATGTGCTCGGCACCCAACTTTCCCAAGTGGCCGGCGGCAGCGGCACCGTTGACGGGGCGCTGGCGGAATCCGCCGCCCAGCTTGAAAAGCTGATGAAGAAGTAGAAGTCATTGATGATGCTATCTAAAACCTCCGCAGCTTCCCTGCGACAGACAAAACCCGACCGCGTCGGGTTTGACCGGTTTCGCCTGACCGGCTGGGCGTTTGCCTCACCGGGTTTGACCGCATTGGCTATCGTGCTGGGTTTCCCTGTGCTGTATGCCGTCGCCCTGGCTTTCTCTTCCTTTACCCTGATGCGGCCTGCCCTGGCGCCGTTTGCCGGCATCGACAACTTTGTCGCCGTGCTGAACGATGGGGCATTTTGGGCGGCTGCCTGGTTGACTATTAAATATTCGCTGATTACCGTCACCGGCGAGTTTTTGGCGGGGCTGGGCATTGCTCTGATGCTTAACCGGGTGGTCAGGACCCGGCCGCTTTATTTCGCGTTGCTGACCATCCCGATGGCGATGTCGCCGGTATGCGTTGCGCTGATTTGGCGTATGTTGCTGCAGCCCAACCTGGGTATTATCAACCATGTGTTCGAGTCCTGGGGACTACCGCGCATGGACTGGTTGGGCAATCCGACCCTGGCGTTCTGGAGCATGGCGTTTATTGATGTCTGGCAGCAAATGTCTTTTGTGGTGCTGATCCTGGCGGCCGGTCTTGCCGCGCTGCCACGTGAACCTTACGAGGCCGCCGAAATGGACGGCGCCAGGCAATGGCAGCAATTTTGGTATATTACCTTGCCGATGCTGCGCCCGGTGGCGGCCATCGCCGTGGTCATCCAGCTGATTAACGAGCTGCGAACCTATGATTTGCCTTATGTGCTGACCCGCGGCGGCCCCGGTACCGCCACCGAGGTACTGAGTTTTTTTGCCTACCGTCGGGCCTTCCTCGGCCTGTCGATTAACGAAGGCTCGGCCGCCGCACTGGTATTGCTGCTCATTGTGCTCGCCATGACGGTCATCTTTTTCGCCATGCTGGAGCGGCGTCGTTAATCGCCGGGGCAACCCGCGGTTCCTGATAACGTTACGCCAGCCCAGGGGATTGGCGCCCGGCACGTATGAAGGCAGGTGGCGGCTAATATCGGTATTGGCGCCGGCAACGACTGACGATAGCGGTATATTAGCCGCTATTAGCCGCTATTAGCCGCTACTGGCCGATATGCCGCAGCTTTTTACCCGCCAGCAGGTTGTGCTCTATTTTTTCCAGCGACATATTTTTGGTTTCCGGTATCAGGATAAAGGTGATCACCACAAAGACCACATTAAGCGCGCTGTAGAGCCAGAACGTGGCGGCGGCGCCAATATGTCCCATCAGGGTCAGGAAGGTGGCGCCGATAATCATATTGGCGACCCAGTTGGTGGTGGTGGAACAGGTAATGCCGAAGTCGCGGCTTTTCAGCGGCTGGATTTCAGAACACAGGATCCAGACCACCGGCGCGGCGCTCATGGCGTAACCGGCGATGCACATCATGGTCATGCCCACCGCCAGATAGGAAATGCCGGCGGAATGATTGCCGCTATCGATCAATTGCAGGCAAACCCCCAGTAGCAGCGTGCCGACGGCGATGACGCTAAAGCCGATTTTCAGCGCCGGCTTGCGCCCCGCCTTGTCCACCATGCCGATGGCGATAAATGTCGCCAGCACAAACGTCAGACCGACGATAACCGTCGCGATCATTTGTTGGCGGGTGGTGGTGAATCCCGCCAGGCTGAAAATTTTCGGCGCGTAATACATGATGATATTCATACCGGTAAATTGCTGCATTGCCTGCAACAACATGCCGAGAAACACCGCCCGGCGCACATTGCCGTTGGATTTGAATAATGCCCAGCCGTTTTGCTTGAGCTTCAGGCTTTCACGGATATCATTGAGCTCTTGCCGCGCCTTTTCCGAGGTGTCGCGCAGCATCCGCAGTACCTGTTCCGCCTCGATATGCCGTCCCTTGGATGCCAGCCAGCGGGGACTGTTGGGCAGAAAAAACACCGCCGCCAGCAAGACGATCGCCGGGATGCACAGCACGCCCAGCATGGCGCGCCAGTTGCCGCTAGCGCTAAAGGCGGTATCGGACAAAAAGGCCAGCAATATGCCCAGGGTCACCATCAGTTGATACATGGCGATAAGCTTGCCGCGTATGGATTCGGTGGCCATTTCGGACAAATAAAGCGGCGCGGTATAGGACGCGATGCCGATGGCAAAACCCAGCAGCACACGGCTGAGCAACAGGATTTCCGCCGACTGGGCCAGCGCCGAGCCAAGAGATCCGAAGATAAACAGCACGGCGCCAATCATCAGGCTGTATTTGCGTCCCAGACGGGAAGAGAACCAGCCGTTGGCCAGCGCCCCGATCGCCGCGCCCAGCATCATGCTGCTGACTATCCACTCCTGCAATTGATTGCTCAGGGAAAAATGCTCGGCGATAAGTGGCAGGGCGCCGGCAATCACGCCGATATCCAGCCCGAACAACAGGCCGGCCATGGCGGCGGAGAAGGAGATAAACGCATTCATAAAGCGCGCGTTACCGGCCAACGGAATGCCGGTAGCGGCGGCCGGGGAGGGGTATTCGCCAGAGTGTGACATGAAGTCTCCATACAAAGCATAACAACGGCGGTCAGCCGGACAGGTGCTTAACATGGAACCCATTGCCGTTCAGCGTGAGACTTGGTCGGCTAAAGATATAGAGAGTCCTGCTACTTATCGGGTATTTGTGATAGGTGTATCACATTTACAAGCTGGTTAATCCCTACAAAATGGATAAAACAGCTTTACGATTGCCCGCTTTTTTTATGCCGCGCGCCGGCGACCGGACAGACTTTTAATGCACTGGCCGAAGTGCTAAAGTTAATCAAATTGCAGGTATTTCCGTCAGCGGTGGGTTTAAACGCCGCAATTCACTACATCAAATATGGCGGTAGGGCTGTATGGATTTTAAAGATTATTATGCCGCTCTGGGTGTCGAACCCACGGCCGATATTAAAACGATCAAAACCGCGTATCGCCGGCTGGCGCGTAAATATCATCCCGACGTCAGCACCGAGCCCAATGCCGAAGCTAAATTCAAAGATATCGCCGAAGCCTATGAGGTGCTCAAGGACAGCGCCCGTCGCGCCGAATACGATGAACTGCGTAAATATGGTCAGGGCGGGCGCTTCGAGGCACCCCCCGGCTGGCAGCCCGGCGGGCGCGCCGGCGGCCAGGCGCAAAACGATTTCGAGCCGCGTGACTATTCCGATTTTTTTGAATCGGTGTTCGGCGGCCAGGCCCGTGGCGGACAGCGCGCCCGCGCGCCCAGGCGCGGCCAGGATGCTGAAATTGAGGTGGCGGTATTCCTGGAGGAAACCCTTGAGGAGCACCAGCGCACCATCAGTTATCAACTGTCGGCCCCGGTTGAGCGCGGGCGGCAGGGCGCGCCGATCGGCAAAACGCTGAAGGTGAAGATCCCCGCCGGCGTCAGCGACGGCGATCGCATCCGCATCAAAGGACAGGGGCCCGCGGGCAGCAACGGCGGCGACAATGGCGACCTTTATTTGGTTATCCGCATCGCCCCGCATCCGTTATTTGACATCGACGGCAACAACCTGCTGGTCACTTTGCCCCTGGCCCCTTGGGAAGCGGCGCTTGGCGCTAAAGTCACTGTGCCCACGCTCACCGGCAAGATTACCCTTACCGTGCCGGCCAACAGCCAGACCGGCCAGCACCTGCGCGTCAAGGGCAAGGGCCTGGTGAATAAGCAGGGAACCGGCGATTTATATGCTTTGATTAAAGTGGTGATGCCGCCGCAGGCCGACGATCGGGCCCGTGACCTGTGGACGCAGCTCGCCGCGCAATGTGCGTTTAATCCTCGTGCGGAATGGGAGTAAAAGGCCATGACCGATGTCAGGGTTACCCTGGAAATCACGGAAATTTGCCAAACAGCCAGTATTTCCCGGGACGAACTGTTAGAAGTGGTGGCGTTGGGCATTATTGCCCCGCAGGATAACTCAACCGACGACTGGCGTTTCGAGCCGGCGGCGTTGCGGGAGCTTAAGCGGGCGCAGCGCCTGCGCCAGGATTTGGAGCTGGACTGGGCGGGCATTGCGCTGGCGGTGAACCTGCTTGACGAAATCTCCCGCTTAAGAACGGAGAACCGGCGTTTGCATCAGCGCCTGGACCGCTTTCTGATGAAATAATTGGCCGGCGACCCGGCCGGTTACCCCCCTCTTTCAGCCCTGGTCCAGGGCTGATATCATTTATTGCCTTATCATTTATCTTCAAATGGTTGAACGTGTCTAATTCGCCGGTGTCCTATAACCGGTCATAAACCATCCTTATGTGGCCCGGTGGGGTTTTAACCTGACTGTTAATTCTATCAGCGGAGCTACGCCATGAGAGCCTTGGTGGTATGTCGGGATAATATCGGCGATACGTTGTTGACCACTCCGCTCATCCGCGCCCTGGCCAGGGAAGGCGGCTACCAGGTCGATGTCCTGGCAAACAGCTACAATGCCGGGGTGCTGGCGCGCAATCCCGATATCGGCAATATCTACGTCTATCAGAAAAGCCACCATCGCGGCGCGGGCGCATCCCGTCTCGGTATTCTCCTGCGCCGGATAAAAATCATGTGGCTTATCCGCCGTACGCATTACGATATTGCCGTGATTGCCAAAAGTCGCTGGGACCGGCGGGTATTAAAATGGGGCACATTGTCGGGGGCCGCCAGGATCCTGGCCCTGGGCGAACTTTCCCATCCGATGATTACCGATTTGGTCACGCCGCCGCCAGAGAGCCGGGAACATCTGGTGCAGCGATTTCACCGTATGCTGGCCCCCCTGGGGCTACGCTCGCCCGCCGGACCCCTGGTGCTTAACGCCGATCCGGCCGCGGTCGACGCGCTGTCGGCACGTTACGGCATCGAGCCCGGCCAGCCGGTCATCGGGCTGCAAATCAGCGCCCGCAGAATTCTGCAGCGCTGGCCCGAGGCTCATTTTGTCGCCTTGGCAAGGCTCATCGCCGCCGCCGGTCCCGGCAGGATCATCCTGCTCTGGTCGCCGGGCGCGGCGGATAATCCCACGCATCCGGGTGATGACGCGTTGGCTGCGCGCATTGTGGCCGCCTGCCGTTTACCTGGTTTGATCCCTATCGCCACCCGATCGCTGGATGAGCTGACGGCGGCCATGCAGCTGTGCGACAGCGTGGTGACCAGCGACGGCGGGGCGATGCATATCGCGGCCGGATTGGGCAAAGGCATTGTCGCGTTATTCGGCGACAGCGATCCGATATGCTGGGCCCCCTGGCGGGTGCCGCATACGGTTTTGCTGGCAGAGGATAACAATGTGGCGTCTCTGACACCCGAACGGGTGTATCAGGCGTTGCGCGGGCTCAGGCCGGAAGCGCGCTAGTTTTCCTGCCGCGGCCATCTGCCGGCGCGGGCGGCCGAGACCAGCATCGCCAGGGTTAATGGCCGCGGACCGTCTGGCGGCGCAGCACCGATGCTCAGGCCCAAATGCTGCATTATCCTGATGGGGATCGGGCGGTTGTTTTCCGGGAAATAGGCCAAATGGTCGTAGTGGCTGGCGTCGACCTGAAAAAGCAGAAAAAAGTCGTTCATCAGGTGATCGAATTCGTCTTGGGATAAATTCAGATCCTCGCGCAGGGAAAAGGCCGGGCACAGGGGCTTGCTCCGGCCCCAGATATCGGGCTGGCGAAACGGGCTGATAAAATCGAATACCTGCTGGCGCAAATCAGGTTCCATAATGGTATTCGCTCATTGCCAGATCCGGCGTGTTGTCCTGGCCGCGGCGGTAACTTCGGCGCACGGCGGCAAAAACTTCATCGACGGTAATGGCCGTCATCGGGAACGGGCTGTTGGCCAGGTCCGGCGCCAGCGTGTGCAGCGGTTTATAAAACACATGGTGCAGGTGCTGGTCCTGGTAGGGCCCGGTATACAAGGGATTGGCGGTCACGAACAAGCTTACGGTCCGCACCTGCTGCGCAATCGCCAGATGCAGTGGCCCGGTATCGCCGGTTACCAGCGTATCAAAAGTGGTTATCGCGGCGGCAAGTTCCAGCAGGCTGGTTTTACCCACCAGTGAAATTACCCGGCGCCGGTTATCAGCCGGTATCAGGGCCATAAAGTCATCGACCAGGGATAACTCGTTCTTGCCGCCGATAAGCACCACGTCAAGCGTTGAATCCTGATCCATCAGTTTGCGGCTTAACGCGGCGAAGCTCGCCGGCGGCCAGCGCCTGAAATCCCGCGAGGCGCCAAGCTGGAAGCCGACGCGAACCCTATCCAGGGGTTTTGCCTGATGCGGGATGACCACTGGAATCGCCATCCGCACCGCGGTCGTATCGCATCCCAGGGGTTGCAGCAGATTCAGCTTGCGTTGCACGGTATGTCCCTCGAATTTTTGCGAGTAGGCGGTGAGCCAGGGGTTGAGCGCCGGGCTTTCGCTGCCGTAATGATCGCGAAAGATGTAACGGCATCCGGCCAGTACCACGCTTAGGATATCGTAAGGAAAATAGGAGTGCAGGATCACCGCCAATTGCGGACGCAGGCGACGTAATTTATAGATAAAATAGATAATATTATTGAACTTATTGTTCCAGTATATGACCTCGTCAAACAGCGCGCTGTTATGTACCAGTTCCTTATTTTTCGGGCTGGACACCAGCACCAGCCTGGCATGGGGGAATTTTTTCCTGAGCGCATGAATTGCAGGGGTATTAAGAATTAAATCGCCTAGCGCAGTAGTGGAATAGATGACAATACAACTAATGTCATTATTGTTGCACTCGTCCGCCCGGCCTTTTTTATAGCCGCTAAAAAAAGTGTAGCAAGAGAGTATCTTGTTGATAATATTGATCTTATTTCTTTTCATAGCGTTATTTTATTAATAAGAGAATTAAAGGCATAATAACATAACCTGGCCAAAAAATATTCGCTATTATTGCCAGGAAATCGTTAAATTCGTAAATGCTGATGGCAAAACGGAGCGGCCAGAAGAACAGGGTATGCCATTTTTATCGCCAAGTTAAATTAAATAATTTTATATGTTACTTAAATGGCGTTTATACCAAATGCTCCATGAGCTTGTCCTTGGAGGGTTTTTATTTTGGTAAGTTCAATTAATTTTAATTTTAATAGTAACTCTGTCATAAATTAAATAGGGTTTGGCATATCTTGCAATAATATCTGCTTAAATCCATGAGTAACATTACATAATCTACCCGTGAGTTATTTATTCACCCTGTGACTCGACCCGGTCTGGGGCAAAGCAACATTCGTTACAAAAAAAATGTGATATAACCCCATTTTTTGGAGGTACATCACACTTTTAGTGTGATCTGCTTCTAAGTTCTTGCCTTTTTTATAGTCAGGAAGGACTATTGTTACCGGTAACATTTTTTCTTTAGGAGTCAGCGCGTGATCGCACAAAAAAGAACTACCGTCAGGACCGGCGGCGCCATGACCGGTATGGCGGATAAGGCAATATGAGTACCTTAACATTGATTATCACCGCCATCGGGTCGGTGCTTATCCTGCTGTTCCTGGTGATGAAAGCGCGTATGCACGCGTTTGTCGCCCTGCTGTTGGTTTCCGTGGGCACAGGTATCTTCTCCGGAATGCCGCTGGAAAAAATTGCCGATACCATGCAGGCGGGCATGGGCGGGACGCTGGGCTTCCTGGCCATCGTCGTCGCTCTGGGGTCGATGTTTGGCAAGGTTTTGCATGAGACCGGCGCGCTGGATCAAATCGCCGGTAAAATGGTGAAGTGCTTTGGCGAAAGCCGCGCCTTTTTGGCTATGGGCATCGTGGGATTAATTTGCGCGTTGCCGCTGTTTTTTGAAGTGGCGGTCATGCTGCTGATTGGCGTGGTTTTTGCCGTCGCCCGCCGTACCGACGGTAATTTGGTTAAGTTATTGGTGCCGTTATTTGCCGGCGTTGCGGCGGCGGCGGCATTTTTGCTGCCTGGTCCGACGCCAATGCTGCTCGCCTCGCAGATGCACGCGGATTTTGGCTGGATGATTGCCATCGGCCTGATGGCGGCAATCCCGGGCATGCTGTTGGCCGGTCCGGTATTCGGCAGCGTTATCAGCAAGTCTGTTTTTATCCCGGTGCCGGCGGATGTCGCTGAACCGCAGCTGAAAACGGGCGAGCTGCCGTCGTTTGGTTTTAGCGTCTCGCTGGTGCTGTTTCCGCTGATCCTGGTGGGGTTGAAAACCATCGGCGTGCGCTTTGTGGCCCAGGGCGGAACCATGTATCGCTGGATGGAACTGGTCGGTCACCCGTTTATCGCCATCCTGCTCGCCTGCCTGGTGGCCATCTACGGTCTGGCTTATCGCCAGGGCATGAGCAAGGATAAGGTGATGGAGATTTGCTCGGCGGCGTTGCAGCCGGCGGGCATCATCCTGCTGGTGACCGGCGCCGGCGGGGTATTCAAACAGGTATTGGTGGATTCCGGCGTAGGGCCGGCGCTGGGCAATGCCCTGATCAGCACCGGACTGCCGATTGCCGTGGCCTGCTTTGTGCTGGCCGCCGCTATCCGCATTATCCAGGGGTCCGCCACCGTTGCCTGCCTGACCACCGTCGGCCTGATTATGCCGGTGGTCGCGCCGCTGGGATTCAGCGGCGCGCAGATGGCGGCGCTGTCGGTATGCATCGGCGGCGGCTCCATTGTCTGCAGTCACGTCAACGATGCCGGCTTCTGGCTGTTCGGCAAGCTGACCGGCGCCACCGAACTGCAAACGTTAAAGACCTGGACGGTTATGGAAACCATTCTCGGCACCACCGGCGCGGTGGTGGGCATGATTGCCTTTGCCTTGCTATGATTCCCTCCACGCGGCTTTGCGTCCATAGCCGCTCAAGAGGATGCCGATAGCCACCGCGTAGACGGGCGTGAATCACACTGTCCGGATAAGACATCTGCCCGCCGCCGGCAATCATTCTTGCCGTCGGCGGGCAGCGCTAATCAGAAGCGATAACCCACGCCCGCGTTAAACCCATTGATTGCCAGTGATTTATGATTATCGCTGGCTTTGAAATGGGAGCCTTCATATCCCACGTCCAGCGTCAGGTTTGAAGTGGGGTTAAACTGCACACCGGCTCCATACATCAGGGACGTATTTTTATAGTTAGCCTGGTTTTCTCTTATTACCTTTCCTGTTTTATCATAAGCCTTGCGGTTATAGTCCAATTTATTAAAGTTAACCCCAGCCAGGCCATAAATACTGATAAATTCATTGAATCGGAAAGCCGGGCCGGCGGCAAGAGACAGATAACGGAATTTTTCTTTTTCTTCGCCGGTGCGATAGTTCTGTTTAGGATCAAATGCGGAGTAAGAATCATTGGAGCCCATAAACGTCATGGAAGTAATAATACCGACCGGACTCTCCCCTTCATAACGATACTTGAGATTCGCGCCTTTGGGACGGGAGTCTAAAATTTTACTCTGCGCATACCCCAAAGACAGGGTATGTTCGTTAGCGGCGGCGGCAAAACTGGTTCCCAGGGTCGCGCAAGCGGCCAGCGCAAGGCATATTTTTTTCATTATCTCATCCTTAATTAATTTATAAATTAAATATATGCAATTGTTCAATAGTGTTATAACGCGTGAGTATAATAACGTGTTTGAGGGCGAGAATTTTAAACGAAACGTTACACTGAGAAAGAATAAATAAAAATCACCGGGTTAAATTGAACTTCTTGGTAATGCATGTTCATAAAATTGCTTATTAAAGTATTAAGTAATGTATGTAACAAAAGAGGGTGTCGGCATGAAATTCGATTATTTTTTATAATTAACCGCTATTGCCTGAATTAAAAAAAAGATGACGTCTGTGCATTATATTCCATGCCCCGGCCGCGGTTGAGAGGACCTTGCCTCCGCCTTCGACCATTATTGCCGCTCTCTGCTGTCGAAAGCGGTCCTCGCGCCGGGATGTCCCTGGGGCAACAGCCTTGACAAAATCTGAAAACCACCTCGACACTGGCGTCGCGATTTTTTATAATGGCCATTAATTATTCAATCACCGCAGTTTGGGCCAGAGAGGATGTCATGAGCATTGAACAAGCAGCATGTCTGAAGAAGGGTCGTGGACGCCCTAAGCAGTTTGACCGCGACATCGCTTTGGACAAGGCGCTGGAAATGTTCTGGCGGCATGGTTATGAAGCCACCTCAATGGCCGATTTGGTCGAGGCCACCGGCGCCAAGGCGCCGACGCTGTATGCCGAGTTCGGTAATAAAGAAGGGTTGTTTCGCGCGGCGGTGGAACGCTATGTCAGCAAATTCGCCGAGAAAGGCAAAGCCTTGCTGACACGCCCCGGCAGTTCCATCACCGAAGCCGTGGAAGGTTTTTTCCGCGCCGCGGCGGCCACCTTTACCGATAAGAGCCTGCCTTCAGGGTGCTTTATCATCTGCACGTCGGCGGCGTTGTCCGCCTCCTCGGAAGATGTCGCCGAATTGCTGCGCACGCGCCACCATTTGCAGGAAAATACGCTGCGGGAATTCCTGCTGGCCCGCCAGGCCCAGGACGAACTGCCCGCCGGCACCAACATCCCGGCGTTGGCGAAATATCTGGCCTGCACGCTGCAAGGCATGTCGGTCCAGGCCCGGGACGGCGCAACCCAGGAAGATTTGGACAGTATCGTTTCCACGCTTATGGCGGTCTGGCCGGAATTAATCCGCATCGGCGCGGACTTCAGGCTGCTTGCCGCCGTCGAAGCCTGACTTTTACCCCCGGCGGCCCGTCGGCGCAGCCTGGCCCCCCACCACCCTTGGCGCGCCGGCCAGGGGGCGTGTACATCCCCCGCCGTGCGCTGGTCCGTTTTACACGGCTGCCTGCGTGATACCACTGATTACCCCAGCATTAATTTTTGCGCCAGCGTACGCATTTCCGCCGCCGGATTATGGCCGATCAGCATAAAATGGTGCTTTTGCGCGCTCCAGTACACCACGTTCATCTCCAGGCGGACTTCGCTTTGCGCGCCGCGGTTAACCGCGCGATCGGCCGTGGTAATACAGAACGCCAGTGGGCCATGGCTAGGGTCCAGATAGGCGATTTGCGCAATGGGCTGGCTATCGTAACGCAGCATCCGGGCAAACTTCAGCTCTATCCCCGGCAGGGACAGGCGTGAAGGCTCAAGCGCCAGGCCCAGCTTGGCGCCGATAGTGCGCAGTTGCCGGTGTTGCAGCGCCATGGATTCGGGCATGTCGGCAAAGGTTTCATTGGTATAAAGCGACATATACTGCGCAACCAGGCCGCGCCAGTTGCCCTCGGGCGCTTCGCCTTCTCCCAGCCCCGCCGACAGCCGTCCGGCCACGCCGCCCACCGCCAGGCACGCTATCGCCGCCGCGATCAGCTGGCGCCGGCTGACGCCATTCCCGCGCGCAGACGACGCCGGCAATGGTGAAGACCCGGCGTACAGCGTTGCCAGCCCGGCCTTTAAGCGGGCCACCGGCGCCTGTTCCAGCAGGCCGGCATAAGCCGCGCCAAACGGCAGGCTGGCGGAATCCAGATGGGCCAGACGCGCCGCCAGCCGTGGGTCCCGGCTGACCTGCTCCTCTATCTGACGGCGTTGTTCCGCGCTGATTTCATTATCCAGGTAAGCCACCAGGGTTTCATCGGAAAACGGCGGAGCCGGGTGTTGTTGTGTCATTAAAAATCCCCCTCTGCCACGATCCGTCCTGACGCGACGGCGGTGTCGTTTGCCAACCGTTGCCGGGCGGTCGCCAGTCGGCTCATAATAGTGCCGATAGGTACGGACAAGGTATGTGCCGCTTCCTGATAGGTAAAACCTTCCACATAAACCAGGAATACCGCATTGCGCTGCGCCTCCGGCAACCGGTTGACCCGCGCCATGACTTGATTCGCCCAAATAGCATTCACCGCGCTATGGTCGTCGGTTGGAACATCGGCGCCATCGATATCAACAAATCCCTGGCCCTGGCGGATTAACCGTGACCTGATCTCATTGACCCATATTGAGTGCAGAATCGTGAACAGCCAGCGATCCAGGGTGGTGCCGGCGGTAAACTGCCCCGCACGCTCCAGGGCGCGCACGCAGGTCGCCTGCACCAAATCATCGGCGATATCCGGTTTGCGCGATAACACCATGCCGTAGCGCCAAAGGCGCGCCAGATGGTGCTCCAGTTCGCCTCTGATCTCGTCTGCTTTCACACTTATCCTCTCACTGCCGGATGCGCTGCCTACAGCTCGGGGTGGCCGTCAATGGCCGCCGCCAGATCGCGATATTCCTCGCATCCGGTACCGCACAGGGTCTTGATCGTGGCCAGCTGTTCCCTGGCCAGGTCCGGACGTCCCTTGATCATATAGGCTTCGCCAAGATATTCGCGTACCTGGGCATAATGCGGATCGAGGGCGATCGATTTCTGATAATACCCGATGCCCTCGTCGGTGCGCCCCAGCTTGCGGGTGGCGTAACCGCGATAATTCCAGGCCCGGGCGGTATTGGGCTGCCTGAGGGTATTCAATACTCCCAGCGCCTCGTCATAACGCCCGGCCTTGGCCAGGGAATAGGCATACCGGGCGCGATCGGCGTCGGATAGCATGCCGCCTTTATCCACCATGCAGCTTTTGGTGCGTGAATCGTAGATCTGTCCCTTGGGACAGGTGGGCGTCGTGGCCGAACTGTCGCCCATGGCGTTCGCCGCGCCGGACAGCAGCAGCATGACGCCGCCCGCCAGCGGCAGGACGCGTTTTTTTAATACCCTTACAGTCGCTGCATAAGTCATGGTTGGTACTCCGGTGGTTAAGGGGCGGATATCCGGACGTTATTCTGCCGGCGGGAACATTCTTTTCAGCGTATCGTCGCGCAGAACGTAGTGATGGAATAACGCCGCGCAGGCATGCAGGCCCGCAAGGATGATAATGGTCCACGCGGTATAGAAATGCAGCATGCCGAACGTACGGCGCAGCATGGGATCGACGCCGAAAATATCAGGAACAGGAAACAGGCCGAAAAACAGAAAAGGTTCGCCCTGAGCCCACCGGAACAGAAAGCCCAGGGTAACCTGCCCGATCAGCAGCAGGTATAGCGCCCAATGGGTCAGCTTGGCGATACGGTGCAGCCATAATGACGACGAGGCGGCGGGTAATCGTTTCCCGGCCGTACCGCGCCAGATAAGCCGGGCGACAATCAGAGCGGCGAGCATGATACCGAAGGAGATGTGCAGCGACTGGAGCCCTTTACGCCAGGGCGTACCGCGCTCCAGTTGCTCCCATATCTGCGAGCTGGCAAAAAGAAAAATAACGATTAACGCCGTTGCCCAATGCAACGTGATGGTCCATTTATCATAGCGTCGCGAGGGCGTTTTTTCCGACGCGGAAGGTGTGGTTGACATACCTGTATCCTGATTGCCTGGTTGGAATACAGAGTAAACACCTCATCGTGGCAATTTATTCGCTTTTTATAAATTATTTTTCTCACCGGCCTATGACGCTACGGCGTGCTCCCGGCCGCGCTGATAGACCGCCAGATGGGTATAGGCGGCGCAAAGCAGGGGAGTGGCGAGCCCGGCGCGCTGGCCTATTGCCACCAGATCGCCCAGCACCTGCTCCGCCTCCACCTGGTAACCCTGGTTCATATCCCGGTACATGGACGAGGTTTGCGCTGAATTTTTCTGAGTCAATAACGCGGTGGTATGCGCGATATAGTCTTCGCGCCGCTGATAGCCCGCCGAGGTTATCACCGTCAGTATCTCGTTTATCATCGCGCGGGCGAACTGTTCCCCGCCCGGGGCCGCGGCCACCTGGCCGATATTGCCGCGCATCAGGCAGGTAATGGCGCCGAGGCTTGCCAGCAGCAGCCATTTTTCCCACATATCGTTGATGATGGTGGTGGATAACCGGGAGGTAAAACCCGCATCCTTGAACAGCGCATCAAGCCGGCTGATGCGATCGGACAGCGAGCCGTCCAGTTCGCCGTAGGTGAATTCATGCAGCGGGCTTAATTGCACGACCCGTCCCTGTTCGTCAAGGGTGGCGGCTATTTTGCACAACCCGCCGATAACCGCCTGCCCGCCGAAGCGGTCGATGAGGATCTCCAGATGCTTCATGCCGTTGAGTATCGGCATGATAATCGTATCGGCGCCCACCGCCGGGGCAATATCGTTAAGCGCCGCTTCCAGGCCGAAGGCTTTTACCGTTAACAGGATGACGTCAAAGGGGCGGTTGATTTGCGCAGCGGTTATCAGCTGCGGTTGCAATGACGTCTCGCCTGTGGGAGTGACTAACCGCAGGCCGTGATGGCGCAGCGCATCGGCACGCTTGCCGCGCACCAAAAAAGTCACGTCGCGTCCGGCCTGGGCCAGCCTGCCGCCAAAATAACCTCCGGTAGCGCCTGCGCCGACAACTAAGATCCGCATAGTATTCCCTTCTTATTGTTAAATAGTGAAGAACCCCATCATCCGCCAGAAATGGGTGAGGATGCAACTCAGCGCGCGGACATCCCAGGCATCGCATAACCCGGTCTGGGATGGGGCCTGCGCCACGGAGCGGACAGGATACGTTAATCTAAACGCAATGCATGGCGTTAAGAAAATATCTTTCTAGCGGTTTATTATGAAAAATACTACCGTGATAATCCACGCTATTCAGTCTCAATAGCCAGCGTCAGGCCGGGATTTATATTGCGGCGGCAATTACCGCGGGATTATTTTCGCCACCTGCTGTTTGATCCGGTCTGGTCATGAAAATGTCATTTTATTCAATTATAATGAATTTAATAATATGATTTTAAAATAAAATATATTATGCCATTCTTAATAGATTATTGAATCGTATATGTTGACGCTTGGCGGTAAAAGTGCCGGCCGACCTGTTAATCGGCGCATGATGGATGACCCGTCATTCGATCCGATAATAATGTCATCGATAAGATAGTATTCAAAAGTTTTGATAATGTTATATGAATTAATATTAGCGGAGATAAGAAATGAAAATCATCCAGATCACCGACAGCCACCTGCGCTCAACGCCTGGCGCGACGATCCATGGCTATAATACCTATGAGGGGTTAACCTCGGTGATAGACGTTATTATTGACCATCATAATTTTGCATGCGAAGCACTGCTGGTTACCGGTGATATCTCTGATGACGGTTCTCACGCGTCTTATCGGCTTGCGCTGCAACAGATGAAAAGGCTGAGTCTGCCGATTTATTATTTGGGTGGTAATCATGATAACGCAATAAATCTGGCTGCGGTATTCGGCGCGGAAAAAAACGTCGGCAAGATAGAGGCGTTGTTATGCGACGATTGGCAATTTATCTGCGTCGACACCGTACAAAATAACCAGGACAGCGGTTTCCTGTCCGCGCAGGCGCAGGAGACATTGCGCAGGCAAATCGCCGGCGGTGAAAAAAATAATATCGCATTATTTATGCATCATCACCCCGTTGCCGTAGGTATACCTTTGGTCGATGATTGCATGCTGCTTAACGGCGAAGACATTATCGCCCTCTGTCAGGCTCACGATGAAATCAAGGCGCTGTGCTGCGGCCATGCGCATACAGAATATCAGGAAATACAAAATAATTGCATGATAAGCGTATGCCCGGCGACCTCGTTTCAATGGCAAGACGGCGCCAGAACACTACTCACGGAAAATAAGCGCGGGTTCAACATCCTGGAGTTCGGCGCAACCTATCAGGCCACAACCTTTTTTATATGACTGCCGTTAAGAGATATAACCTGCGCCATACCGTTGCCATCCCTGCAACGCGGCCGGCACTCCCCGCCGTTTACAGCCCGGGCGCTTTCCACATCGAGGTGGTCAGGCCATGATCCACCAGGCCCAGCTGATCGGCGTACACCGCCTGCCAATTGATTTTCATTTCCTGGTAGCGCTGATGGTTTTCCATGTCGGGCTGGTATTCACGCTCCCAGCGCACCAGGCGCTCGCCGGTTTCGGCCAGCGCCGGATAGATGCCGGCGCCCACCCCGGCGGCGATGGCGCAGCCCAGCGCCGTGGCTTCCTTGACCTCGGGTACTTTAACCATCAGGCCGGTAACGTCGCTGAGGATCTGGCACCATAACTTACCTTTGGATCCGCCGCCGGCGAAAACCAACGAGGGCGCCTGTACGCCTGAGAAGCGGGCGATCTGCTCCAGATTGCAGGCACAAACGATGGCCGCGTTTTCTTCCAGGGCGCGGAACAGCGTCTGTTTATTGCAGCGATCGGGATCGATGGACAAATTGATAAACGAGGGGGCGGCGTGATACCAGGATTTAAAATGCATGGCGTCGGAAAATATCGGCATGATGCCATGGGATCCCACCGGTACGCGGGCCGCCATTTCCTCCAGCAGGCTATAGGTGTCCACGCCCATGCGCGCGGCGATGGATTTTTCCTCGCTGCAAAAAGCGTCGCGAAACCAGCGCATGGTAAGCCCGGTAAAAAAGCTGATGCACTCGGCCTGCGTCATGCCGGGGATGACATGGGGATTGATGCGGATGTTCATATCCGGATCGGTCATCGGCGCGGGCAGGTTAACCACCTGCTGCCAAAAGGTGCCGCCCAGCACCGCGGTTTGTCCCGGCTGCACGATGCCTAATCCCAGGCTGCCGAGCTGTACATCGCCGCCGCCCATGACGACCGGGGTGCCCGCCGCCAGTCCGCAGGCATGCGCGGCCAGGCGCGTGACCTCGCCCAATAGGGTGCCGGTCTCGCGCACCGGCGAGAGCATGTCGGCGCGCAGGCCGGCCATATCCAGCAGGCTGCGTTGCCAGTCGCGGCTGGAGAGACTCAGCATGCCGGTGGTGCCGGCGTTCGAGGGATCGACCGCCAGTTCCCCGGAAAGCATATAGGCCAGCCAGTCGCTTATCATGGTCAGCGTCGCCGCCCGGCGATACACGTCCGGCCGGTGGTGCGCCAGCCACAACAGGCGCGGCATGGCGCTCAGCGCCAGGGTTTGCCCGGAATACTCATATACCTCGCGCTCAAAACAATAATCGTGCAGTTCTTTCAGCTCGGCCACTTCGCGGCTGGCGCGGGCATCGACGTTGGCGCAGGCCCAGATGGGCTTGCCGTGGCGATCATAGAGCACGATGCCTTCGCGCATGGAGCAGGCGGCCACCGCCCGAATCGCCAGGGGAGGAAGCCCGGCGCGTTGCAGCGCCTGGCGTATGCATCCGCAGGCCAGCTGCCAGTTGTTGTCCAGATCAAAGTCCATGGACCCTGGGATGGCGGGGTCGGAGACGTGCCGCCATTCAGCCTGGCTCACGGCCACCTGATTGCCTGCGGTATCGAAAATTACCGCCCGCACGCTGCCGGTGCCGGCATCGATCGCCATCAGATAATCGCCGCCGGGGGCGGGGTCATTGTGCGTAGGGTTACAGAGTGATGTCATGGTTTTATCTCTGTTTTATCCGCGCCGGGGCGCGTTATGGGTATGGATTACAGCCTATCGAGCATGGCCCTCACCGTACTTTCTTCCGTGACCAGGGCGTTGATATGTTTGCCCGCCAGCGCCGCCAGGATGGCCTCGGCTTTTTCCACGCCGCCCGCCACGCCGATCACCAAGGGAATATTGTCCAAATCCCGCAGCGATATGCCGATCAGTTCCTGGTGGATTGGCATGGCCGCCGTCAATTCGCCGTTTCGCTGCATAAAATAGCCAAGAATATCGCCCACCGCGCCCTTGCGTCCGAACAGCAGCTGTTCCCCCTCGCTGATATAACCGGAACGCATGATGGTGGCCTCGCGCCGCTGGCTTAGCGAACCGATGCCTACCACCGCGATATCCGCGGCGCAGGCGGTCAGCATGACATCCTGTACGCTGCGCTCCTGGCGGAAAATTTCCGCCACGCTTGCCGAGGACGCGCGCAGCGGCGCCGGGATAATGCTGACGCTGCAGGCGGCGTCCAACTGGCCGATGCCGGTCATATAGGGACCGACCCCGCCGGAAAGGGTCACCAGCCTGATCTGCTGCGAGGTGATAAAACCGCTCAGATGCTGCAGCGTGCTCATGGCGGTTTCGCCAAAACCCACCGCCAGCAGTTGCTGCGGTTGAAGCTGTTTCATGATCTCCTGGGCGGCGCCGATGCCGATGCGTTGGCTCATATCCCGCTGCGGCAAGGCCGGCAACACCCGCGCGTGGCGCAAATCGAAACGCTCCAGCAATTGGTTTTCCAGCTCCAGGCATCCCTCGTAACGGGAGTTAATTTGTACGCGGATGACGCCCGACTGGCGGCCTTTTTCCAGCAGACGCGACACCTTGAGGCGGGTCAGCCCAAGCTGCTCGCCAATCTCTCCCTGGGTCATGCCGTCGTGATAATAAAACCACGCTATACGCGCTAACAGTTCCTGCTCGGCCATGCTGCTGTCCGCTGGGTTGAAATGATCCGGATTATTTTTCTTCATATAGAACACTTATTAAAATTTAAATCAATTGTTCAATTAATCACAACGCTAAATTGTGATGGAGACGACAAAAAGACCTTTCCGCCATCTGGTACGGCGGTTAATAAACCCGTGATGCACAAAATGTGATCGATCTGGCGGTTTTATTATAACGGCCCAACTAGGATTATGAACAGTTTTGAATTTTAAATTCATTTGTTCATACGCATCGAGGCAGCATGATACTACCATCCCCGATGGAACCCACGCCGTTGCTCAGCGTGCATAACGTCAGCAAACGCTATTCAGGCGTGGCGGTATTAAAAGATATCGCCTTTACCCTGATGCCGGGGCAAGTGCATGCCTTGCTCGGCGGCAACGGCGCGGGTAAGTCGACGCTGATGAAAATCATCGCCGGCGTGGTGGCGCCGGACAGCGGCGCCCTAAGCATCATGGGCGAGCCCTGCCCGTCGCTGACGCCCGCCCGGGCGCATCAGTTGGGTATCTATCTGGTGCCCCAGGAGCCGATGCTGTTTCCCAACATGACGGTTAAGGAGAATATCCTGTTCCGCCTGCCGCGCCATCAGGCCGATAGCCGGAAATTGCAGGCGCTGTTGCACCGCCTGGGCTGCGATCTGCCGCTGCAGGCCGCGGCCGGCACGCTGGAAGTGGCCGACCAGCAGTTAGTCGAGATCCTGCGCGGCCTGATGCGCGACGCGCGTATCCTGATCCTCGACGAACCCACGGCGTCGCTGACGCCCGCGGAAACCCAGCGTCTGTTTCAACAGGTGCGCGACCTGTCCGGTCAAGGGGTGGGGGTGGTGTTTATCTCCCATAAACTGCCGGAGGTCCATGCCCTGGCGGACTGGGTCAGCGTTATGCGCGACGGCGCGATTACCCTCAGCGGCGCCATCGGTGCGTTTACCACCGACGCGCTTATCCAGGCGATCGCCCCCGTGGCGCGTGTGGATAGCCTGCCGGTGGAGCAGAAGATGTGGCTGGAATTGCCGGGACGGCGCAATACCTTCGCCGCCCGCGGGCCGGTACTGGACGTGTCGGGCCTTACCGGCGAAGGGTTTAAAGACGTCTCTTTCACGGTTAATGCCGGAGAAATCATCGGCCTGGCGGGCGTGGTGGGCGCCGGGCGTACTGAGCTGGCGGAAACGCTGTATGGCCTGCGCCCGGTCCGCGGCGGGCAGCTACGGCTGGAGGGACGCGATATCGGATCGCTGACGCTGGCCCAGCGGCTGGCGGCCGGGCTGGTCTACCTGCCGGAGGACCGGCAGTCGTCGGGATTGTACCTGGATGCGCCGCTGTACTGGAATACCGCCGCGCTGACCGCCGGCCGCCGCGGCTGGTGGCTGCATCCCCGGCGGGAAAAAGCCACCCTGGAACGCTACCATCGCGCGCTGGGCATCAGATATGCCGATCCCGATCAGCCGGCGCGCACCCTCTCGGGCGGCAACCAGCAAAAGCTATTGATCGCCAAATGCCTGGAAGCGCAGCCCCGTCTGCTGATCGTCGACGAACCGACGCGCGGCGTCGACGTATCGGCGCGCGCCGATATCTACCAGCTGCTGCGCGGGGTGGTGGCGCAGAATGTGGCGCTGCTGCTGATTTCCTCGGATCCGGAAGAGATAGCGCTGCTGGCGGACCGGGTCTTTGTCATGCATCAGGGGCAATTAAGCGCGCCCATGACGGGCGGCAGCGTAAGCGTAGAACACATGATGCGCATGGCCTTTGGCTCCCATGCCCCGGATGAGGAGATCGCGGATGCTTAGACTATTGCAGAATAACCGTGAATTTACCGCCTTGCTGGCCATCCTGGTGCTGTTTGTGCTGCTGGGGGCGCTTGATCGCGGTTATATCGGTTTCCAGACGCTGCTGATGATTTTCAGCAGCGCGCAGATCCTGATGCTGCTGGCGATGGGCGCCGCACTGGTTATGCTGACGCGCAATATCGATGTGTCGGTGGGGTCCATCGCCGGTCTTTGCGCGGTAACGCTGGGATTGTTGCTCAATGCCGGTTGGCCGCTGGCCACCGCCATTGTGTTTACCCTTTTGACCGGGCTGGTGGCGGGGCTGTTTAACGGTGTGCTGGTCGCCTGGTGCCGGATACCCGCCATTGTCGCCACGCTTGGTACCCTGGGGCTGTACCGGGGACTGATGCTGTTGCTGACCGGCGGTAAATGGATTGAAGGCCTGCCGTCCGGGTTAAAGTCTTTGTCCAATCCGTCCTGGTTTGGCGTCTCGCCCATCGGCTGGGTGATCATGCTGTTGCTGGCCGGCCTGTTCTGGCTATGCTCGCGCAGCGCGCTCGGGCGCAACTTCTATGCGGTGGGGGACAATCTGCAGGGCGCGCGCCAATTAGGCGTGCCGGTAAACGCCATCCGTATCGCCGCGTTTGCCGTTAATGGGGCGATGGCATCGCTTGCCGGCATCGTGTTTGCCTCGCAGATCGGTTTTGTCCCCAACCAGACCGGCAGCGGACTGGAAATGAAGGCTATCGCCGCCTGCGTGCTGGGCGGCATCAGTTTGCTGGGCGGCACCGGTACGGTGATAGGCGCCATCCTCGGCGCCTATTTCCTGACGCAAATCGACACCGTGCTGGTATTGCTGCGTCTGCCGGCATGGTGGAATGATTTTATCGCCGGCCTGGTGCTGCTCGGCGTGCTGATTTTCGACGGCCGCCTGCGCCGGGCGCTGGAGTTGAACCGCCGTCGCCAGAAATACGCCCGTTTTATGCCGGCGCCGGCGGCGAAGGCCAAAGACGCTAAAAAACGCCCCGGCGGCGGCGCGCGCGCGGCGGCGTCCGGCACCACTAAAAAGAACAGCGGGGTGGCCTGATGAAACCGGCAAAACTAAAAGGCTATGGTTGGGAAGGCGCGCTGATAGTGCTGCTGATAGCGGAAATCCTGCTGTTCGGCGTCATCAACCCGCGCATGCTGGATCTCAATATGCTGTTGTTCAGCACCAGTGATTTTATCGCCATCGGCATCGTCGCCCTGCCGCTGACCATGGTTATCGTCAGCGGCGGGATTGATATCTCTTTCGCCGCCACCGTCGGACTGTGCGCCATCGCGCTCGGGGTCCTGTTCCAGGGCGGGGTGCCCCTGTCCCTGGCGATCCCCTTGACCCTGCTGCTTGGCCTGGCGTGCGGGCTGCTTAACGCCGCCCTGATTCTTTATACCGGCGTGAATCCGCTGGTGATAACCCTTGGCACGCTGTATCTGTTCGGCGGCAGCGCCCTGCTGCTGTCAGGCCTGGCGGGCGCCACCGGGTTTGAAGGCATCGGCGGTTTTCCCGCGGTCTTCAGCGATTTCGCCAACCTGGCGCCGGGCGGCCTGCCGATGCCGCTGCTGCTGTTCCTGCTGACGCTGATGGGGTTCTGGCTGCTGATGCACCGCACGCGGCTCGGCCGCAATTGCTTTGTTATCGGCCAAAACGCGCGCGTGGCGCGTTATAGCGCGGTGCCGGTCGGGCGCACCCTGTGCGCGGTATATGGCTTGACCGGCCTGGCGTCGGCGGTGGCCGCGGTACTGCTGGTGTCTTATTTCGGCTCCGCCCGGTCCGACCTGGGCGGCGCGTTGCTGATGCCGGCGATTACCGCCGCGGTGCTCGGCGGGGCCAATATCTACGGCGGCTCCGGTTCCATCCTCGGCACCGCGCTGGCGACCCTGCTGGTGGGCTTTTTGCAGCAGGGCCTGCAAATGGCGGGCGTCGCCAACCAGGTCTCCAGCGCCCTGTCGGGCGCGCTGCTGATCCTGGTGGTTATCGGCCGCTCCGCCAGCCTGCATCGGGAACTATTGGCCCGCTTCCTGACTCGCCGGCTGCGCCCGCGGGTTTCCTTATGATGACTATCTCTGAGATCAATGGAGTCGAACATGGATAACAATATCTGGCGCAATAGAGCAATGGCGGGCGCGTTCCTGCTGGTGGCCGCTGGGTTCGCCACCGCCCAGGCCGCCGAGCGCATCGCCTTTATCCCCAAGCTGGTGGGCGTGGGTTTTTTTACCAGCGGCGGCAACGGCGCGCTGGCGGCGGGCAAGGAACTGGGCGTCGACGTTACCTATGACGGCCCTACCGAGCCCAGCGTCTCCGGGCAGGTACAGTTGATCAACAATTTTGTCAACCAGGGCTACAACGCCATCATCGTATCGGCGGTGTCGCCCGACGGCCTGTGTCCGGCGCTCAAGCGGGCCATGCAACGCGGGGTAAAGGTGCTGACCTGGGATTCCGATACCAAACCGGAGTGCCGTTCGGTGTATATCAACCAGGGTACGCCGAAACAGCTCGGCTCGCTGCTGGTGGATATGGCGGCGAAACAGGTCACCCGGGAGCAGGCCAAGGTGGCGTTTTTTTACTCCAGCCCGACCGTTACCGATCAAAATCAATGGGTCAAAGAGGCCAAGGCCAAAATCAGCGCCGATCATCCCGGCTGGACTATCGTCACCACGCAGTTCGGTTATAACGACGCCACCAAATCCCTGCAAACCGCCGAGAGTATCCTGAAGGCCTACCCGGACCTGGATGCGATTATCGCGCCTGACGCCAACGCGCTGCCCGCCGCCGCGCAGGCCGCGGAGAATCTTGGCCGTAAGGGCGTGACCATCGTCGGTTTCAGCACGCCTAACGTCATGCGTCCCTATGTGCAACGCGGCACGGTAAAGACCTTTGGCCTGTGGGATGTGGTACAGCAGGGCAAGATTGCGGTGTATGTGGCGCATGAAATGCTGCAAAAGGGCGACCTCAATGTCGGCGATAAACTGACCATCCCGCAGGTGGGCGCGGTGGAGGTCTCCGCCAACAGCGTGCAGGGATATCAATATGAGGCCAAGAACAACGGCATCGTCCTGCTGCCCGAACGCGTGCAGTTCAATAAAGACAATATCGATAAATACGATTTTTAACCGGTCTGCGTAGGAGACATGATTATGGCTGATTTGGACGATATCAAGGACGGCAAGGATTTCGGCATCGGCGTGGCGCAGCGCAATGTGCCGTTTTTCCTCAAGGGCAGCGGAGCGCTTGACTGGGGCATGCAATCGCGCCTGGCGCGGATTTTCAATCCCGTATCCGGCCGTACGGTAATGCTGGCGTTCGACCATGGCTATTTCCAGGGGCCGACCACCGGTCTTGAGCGGATCGATTTGCACATCGCGCCGCTGTTCGCCCATACCGACGTGCTGATGTGCACGCGCGGCATCCTGCGCAGCCAGGTGCCGCCGGCGGTAAATAAACCGGTGGTGCTGCGCGCGTCCGGCGCCAACTCCATCTTAGGTGAACTGTCGAACGAGGCGGTGGCGGTATCCATTGAAGATGCGCTGCGCCTGAACGTGGCGGCGATGGCGGCGCAGGTGTATATAGGCAGCGAATACGAGCATCAGTCGATAAAAAATATTATCCAGCTGATTGACCAGGGCACGCGCTACGGCATGCCGACCATGGCGGTCACGGGCGTGGGAAAGGATATGGCGCGCGATCAGCGCTATTTTTCGCTGGCGACACGCATTGCCGCCGAAATAGGCGCGCAGGTGATCAAGACCTATTATACCGATATCGGTTTTGAACGCGTGGCGGCGGGCTGTCCGGTGCCGATCGTCATTGCCGGCGGCAAAAAACTGCCCGAACGGGAGGCGCTGGAGATGTGCTATCGCGCCATTGACCAGGGCGCTTCCGGGGTCGACATGGGGCGGAATATCTTCCAGTCCGAGGCGCCGGTGGCGATGCTGAAAGCCGTGCAGGCGGTGGTGCACCACGGCGAAAACGCCGAGCGCGCGTATGCGCTGTTCAAAAGCGAGCAACACCCGATAGAAGGGGGCAGGTAATGCATGTGACGCTGGTGGAGATCAATGTCAAAGCCGACAAGATAGACGATTTTATTGCGGTTTTCCGGCAAAATCATCTTGGTTCGATTCAGGAACCAGGCAATTTACGCTTCGACGTGCTGCAGGACGAGCAGGTGCCGACCCGATTTTATATTTACGAGGCGTATCGCGATGAACAGGCGGTGGCGGCGCATAAAAAAACCGCGCACTACCTGCGCTGCGTTGAGCAATTGGCGCCGCTGATGACCGAACCGCGCAAGAAGACCACCTTTATCGGCCTGCTGCCGGAGACGGCGTAAGCTCCCGGCATAAACGGCGGGCGGTCAGGGCTGCCATAGCGGTTCCTGTCCGCTGAGCTTACGGTCAAGGAAAAACGCCGCGCTGATCAGTGCCAGATGGGTCAGCGCCTGCGGCGTATTGCCCAGCGGGTAGCCCCGCTGGTCGAATTCTTCAGCGTACAGGCCGAGCGGATTGGCATAGCTGAGCAGTTTTTCGAATTCGAAATGCGCTTCCTCCAGGCGATCCGCGCGCGCCAGGCACTCTACATACCAAAACGAGCAGGCGGCGAAGGCGCCCTCGCTGCCGGGCAAGGTATCGGATGGCGTGTTTTCGTTATTATAGCGCCGCACCAGGCCGTCCTGGACCAGCGTATCCCTGATGGCGTCCAGGGTGGCGAGCCAGTCGGGATCGGTGGCGCCGACAAAACGGAACAGCGGCATCAGCAGCATGGACGCGTCCAGGTCCTGACCGTGCCGCGTGGCGGTAAAATGGCCTAGCTCATCATTCCAGAAATGCGTCCAGATATCCGCGCGGATATCGGTGCGCGCCTGATCCCAGCGATCGTAGGGCATGGGCAGGGAGCGTTTCATCCCCAGGCGCAGCGCGCGATCGATGGCTACCCAGCACATCAGCCGGGAGTGCAGGAAATGCTGGGGTTCACCGCGCATTTCCCAGATGCCCGCATCCGGCTGGTTCCAGCTGTTGCAGACATGATCGATCATCCTGACGATATGCTGCCAGCCGCGGTGCGAAATAGCCTCGCCATATTTGTTCGCCAGGTAAACGGCATCCATCAGTTCGCCATAAATATCGAGCTGGAGCTGCCGGTAAGCCCCGTTGCCGATGCGTACCGGCACCGACCCGGCATAGCCCGACAGATGCGGCAGGCTGGCCTCCGGCAGTTCGGTACCGCTGTCCAGCCGATACATGACCTGCAGTTTATCCGGCTCAAACTGACTGTTTTCCATGCAGCGGCCCACCCATGTGGTAAAGGCGCCGGCTTCCTCGATATAACCCAGGCGCATCAGGGCATAAACGCTAAACGAGGCGTCGCGGATCCAGGAGGCGCGATAGTCCCAGTTGCGCGCGCCGCCCAGATGCTCAGGCAGGCCGAAAGTGGCGGCGGCGGCAATGGAGCCGTGTTTCCAGGAGGTCAGGAGCTTAAGCGCCAGCGCCGATCGGTTGACCATTTCCCGCCAGCGCCCTTTATAGCTGCTGGCGGCGCTCCAACGCCGCCAATAGCGCAGCGTGGTATCGAAGCATACCCGGGTATTATCCAGATTGACCTGCGGGTCGCGGGCGCTGCCGAAGATAAATTCCGCGTGTTCACCGGCTTTAAGCGTAAAACGGGCCACGGCGGCGGTGCCCGCGGCGGTATGCAGGGGGACGCTGGACACCAGGCGCAGGCTGGGCTGGCCGGGAGCGGTAAACACCACCGTCTCATGGTCCAGGCGGGCGCGGGTGGCCGCGCGGGCATAGTCGTGCACCGGCGCGCAGCGCAGCGTAAAGCAGGCTTCGCCCTGAAGCACCTTCAGGCGACGTATAATGCGCGGCATGCGGTTTTCGTCGTCGCAGATCGGCATAAAATCGGTGATTTCCGCCAAGCCGGTAGTGTCCAGCCAGCGGGTTTGCAGGATATTGCTGTCGGGCAGGTAAAGCTGTTGCCTGCGGGCATCCGGCCAATCGGGGGATAAGGTGAAAACCCCGGCCGCGTCGGTATCCAGCAGCGCGCTGAACACGGACGGACTGTCAAGGTCGGGCCAGCAGAAATAGTCAATGCTGGCGTCAACGGCGATCAGTGCGCAGGTCTGTAAATCGCCGATGATGCCGTGTTCCCCAATGCGTCGTATCGCGTCGGTTTGAGGTAAGTCAGCCATGTCCCTGATTTCCTGAAAAGGCGCGTATGCCGCTGGATTGAGTCAATGTAGTACTAACTATAGCGCAGGATGAATGGCCTGGCCTTTGCATCCGCGTTCATGCGCGCCAGTCTATGGGGTTTATGCAGGGATGATTTCAGGCGGCAGGCACGGAGAGCCGGGTTTTGGCATTGATGTTGATCAGCTGGCTGCCGGCGCAGAAAAATTTTTGCGGAATGTAACGATCGAACCCCTTGGCACGGCAAAAATCCACTAGCCCGCTTAAACAGTGCACGCCGGCTTTTTTATACACAATAAGCAATCTATTCTCGACGGTCCTGAACGAGAGGTTAAGTTTTTTGGCTATTATTTTACTGCTCATGGATTGCAATGCATAAAAGATCACGTCCAACTCGCCTTCGGAAAACAGCTGTTCCGGCGGGAAAAAAGAGAAGAACGTGGGACGCTCGCCGTTAATATGTTTCAGCAGGGAAAAATGCTCAAACTTGCGGGCATGGAAAACGGTGCCGATACATTTGCCGATTCTATGGTCAAATAAAGGGAATTTATCAAAATAATAGGGCTGTAGCAGCTGTTCGCCGCCATAACGATGAATTTCCAGGGAACAGAGCCGATCTTTGACTTGCAGCGTGCTGCGGTCATGCTCTTTGAAATGCCAGGCGAATTCGGCAATGGAGGAGGGCAACTGATCGTCCAGGCAGCCTTCAATATTGTGTAACGAGCGCTTTACATTAATAAGGTCATAATAAGCTTTATTTGCATAGGCATAACGAGATTCTGTATCTTTAACGCCCCACGGCTCGCTGGAATTATCCCAGAACATCAAAAGCTGTGGTGATATTTCAATTGCAAATCGCTCGGCTATCCCAGCAGCGCATTTCATATTAACTTCCATTAGTGTGCCACCTAATTAATCACAACTTGTCCATATCCCCATCATAATGTTTAAACATAGTACTGTCCAGAGGGGTAAAAAAGATATTAATAACTGATAAAAATACATTGTCATTATAGAATGCAGGCCGTTAAGCCGAAGGCGCCCGTGTAGCTTACACCTTCATTTTTTTAATTTTAATTAAACGTAAATTATAAAATTAGATATATAACCAACGTATAAGCCGCCGATCCCGCATCTGGCGCTATTTACACTATAAGGATATTTGTGATGGAAAAAATCAATATCGCCGCCAATGATTATGCCTGCGCGCGCGTACCGGACGCGCGGCGCTCCGGCTTTCTCACCGTGACCATGATACGCATCGGCATTACCACCACCCTCGGGCAATTTTTGCTTGGGGCGATGCTTGGCCATGCCATGACATTTTACCAGGCGCTGTTCGCGACCTTTCTGGGAAGCCTGATCCTGGAATTCGTCGGCCTGGGGCTGGGACTGGCCGCCGCCAGGGAGGGGTTGTCCACCAGCCTGCTGGCCCGCTGGTGCGGTTTCGGCCAGGCGGGATCGGTGCTGATTGGCGTTGTGATCGCCCTTAGCCTGTTAGGGTGGTTTGGCGTGCAGAACGCCATTTTTGCCCATGGCGTTGATTATATGCTGGGAGGGCGGCTCGGTTTCGGCTGCTCCGCGGTTATTACCGGCATGGCGCTTACCGCCCTGGTCGCCTGCGGTTTTCGCGCCCTGGGCTGGACGGCCATGATATCGGTACCGCTCTTCTTCCTGGTGGTCGGCTGGATCGCGCTGGAGCTGCTGGCCGGCCATGATGTTGCCGCCCTGGTCGCCGCCGCGCCTATCGGCGAACCCATGACCCTGGGGATGGCGGCCACCAGCGTAGCGGGCGGTTGTATCGTCGGCGCTGTCACCACGGCGGATATCAGCCGTTATTGTAAAAACGGCCGGCATGTTTTCTGGATGATCACCGTCTCGATTATCATCGGCGAATTCGTGGTTAACGGTATCGCCATCCTGATAGCGCATGCGCTGGGAACGTCGGACGTGGTCGCGGTGATGACGCAGACCGCCGGATGGGTAGGCGTATCCGCGGTGATCTTGTCGGCGGTGAAAATCAATGACGCCAATTTGTATTCGTCTTCCCTGGCACTGGCCAACGCTTTCGAAGGCATTACCGGCAGGAAGTTAAGCTATCGCCGGCTGACGATTATCTTGGGTGCCTGCGGCACGATATTGACGCTAATCGGCATTCTGGAGCAATATCAGCATTTCCTTATCCTGATGGGTGTGGTTTTCCCTCCGGTGGCAGGCGTTATGGTTTGTGATTATTATCTGCTGCGAACCAGCCGCCGGCTCCTCGACCAAACGCGCGCCAACCATGCCCTGCCGGACCCGGCATTGACGCCTGTCATCGGCTGGCGGGCCGTTATAGCCTGCGTAACGGGGATCCTGGCCGGCCTTCTCTTTGATGCGGGGATCGCGGCCCTTAATTCGTTAATGGTTTCCATTATTGTCTATTGGATAATATGTACTCTTAAATCAAGGCGCGTTGCCGATGTACAATAACCCTCCCCTGGTAAAGTAAAATGCCATAACATTAACAGGAAGCGTATCAGCGTCCGGAAAAAGGCGGATATCCTGATCGCTTCTTTGATATTCAAAATAATTCTTTATGTGTTTAAGGAAAATGAATATATCGTTCAGGTAAGATTTAACGTAATCTGCCAGCGCCATGACAATACCGGGCTTTATGCCACAATGTGCCCCGTTGTTAATCACTGGTATATCACAATTAGCCGCTGTCCACTAATCCACGTGGTAGAGTACTTTCTACTCGATAATAAATATGTTTTAATACGCAGCTATTTTAACAACATAACACTATACATTTGCCGGTGCAGGAGAAGACGCATGTGTAAATTCAGCCCCTGCTTCTATGAGTTCCTTTTTGATAGTCATGTTGAGTTCATTAGGAAGCCTGATGGAAATACAATAATTTTTGGCGCCTTGAATTTAACCCATACGGGAATCAGGCATATTCCGCAAAAATTGATAATTGTTAATTCGCTTATTATGAGATATTGCGACATTGAATATCTTCCCGAGGGGTTACAGGTCTTTGATGACCTGGACTTGAAAAACACGCCGATCAAGCGATTACCGCAGGACCTGCACGTTGGCGGAAGTATCTTCCTGGAAAATTCGCAGTTGAGCGAGCTGCCGGACAATTTCGAGGTTGACGGCGGATTGGATCTTGAAAATACGCCGATAAGAACGTTACCGAGTAATCTGTGCGTAGGGGGTTATCTGAACATCCAGGGTACCAATATTACCGCTTTGCCTGAAGATCTTTATGTCGGCCAGACTTTGCTGCTTGATAGCGAAAAAATCAGTATGAACGAGGCCTATCGCAATATTTTGGCCAGCGGGATAATATGGCCTAAGGAACGTCAATATATTAACAAGAATGTTAAGTCATTAACAAAGGTAGGCAATGCCGAATCGAGCTACACGCATCGTGCGTTTTTCTAGTGCGCCGTTCGGCGCGCCCATGGCGGCCTGCTTTTTGATCCTCTTACCGGAAACGCCGTTCCAGGCTGTATTGCATTGGGGGGCCCGGCTTGTTATTAATATTTCTAATAGGGATATTAATAAAATGAGGGTGGGTTATCCCATTCCCGCGGCCTGTTTTATGGAATAGTAGTGGGCAATCTGACCCATACCACCGGTGTTTACCGCCCGGCGTACCGGCGCTGGGAGTCAATTTTCGCCATGGAGAGATTGTCATGACCCATTTTATCAACGGCAGCTGGCGCAGCGGCAAAGGCGATCCTTTTACCAAGCTTTGCCCTGTCAGCGGCGCGCTTTTATGGCAGGGTAACGAAGCGAATGCGCTTCAGGTCGACGAGGCATGTCGGGCCGCGCGCGCTGCGTTTCCCGCCTGGGCCAGGCGGCCGTTGTCAGGACGCGTCGAGATGCTGCAGGCATTCGCCGGTTTGCTTGCCCAGCATAAAACCGAGCTGGCGAGCGTCATTTCCCGCGAGACCAGCAAGCCGCTGTGGGAAAGCCAGACCGAAGTGCAGGCCATGATCAATAAGGTGGCTATTTCCCTGACGGCTTACCACGCCCGCACCGCAGAAAGCGTCGCGGCGCAGGGCGACGGCCAGGCCAGCTTGCGCCACCGGCCGCACGGCGTGCTGGCGGTATTCGGCCCGTATAACTTTCCGGGGCATTTACCCAACGGCCATATCGTGCCCGCGCTGCTGGCGGGCAATACCCTGGTGTTTAAACCCAGCGAACTGACGCCGATGACCGCCGAACTGACCTTGCGTTTGTGGCAAGAAGCCGGACTGCCCCCGGGGGTTATCAACCTGGTGCAGGGCGGCCGGCAAACCGGCATGGCCCTGGCTCAATCTTCTGAGACCGACGGGCTCTTGTTTACCGGCAGCGCCCATACCGGCTATCAACTGCACCGGCAATTGGCCGGCCGGCCGGAAAAAATGCTGGCGCTGGAAATGGGCGGTAACAACGCCCTGATTGTTGAACAGGCGGACGACGTGGACGCGGCGGTAAATGTTATTATCCACTCGGCGTTCATCTCCGCAGGCCAGCGCTGTACCTGCGCCCGCCGTCTGCTGGTCAGGCGCGGTGCGGCGGGGGATGCCCTGCTCGGCCGGCTGGTAAAGGTAAGCGCCGCCTTGCGTATCGGCGCCTGGGATAGCCAACCGCCGCCGTTTATGGGCGGGGTGATAAGCCTGCAGGCGGCGGCCAGTCTTATCGTGGCGCAGGAACAACTGCTGGCCGCGGGCGGCAAAGCCATGCTGGCCCTGACTCAGCCGCGGGCGGAAAGCAGCCTGCTGACGCCGGGCATTATCGATATCACCGCGGTGCCTGACGCCCCGGATGAAGAATACTTTGGCCCGCTGTTAAGCGTTATCCGCTATGACGATTTTGACCAGGCCCTGCATATTGCCAACAATACCCGTTTCGGGCTGGCCATGGGATTGATATCACCCCATCGCCATCATTTCGACCGGCTATTGCTTGAGGCCCGCGCCGGCATCGTCAATTGGAATAAACCGCTGACCGGTGCGGCCAGCAGCGCGCCTTTCGGCGGCATCGGCGCATCCGGCAACCACCGGCCCAGCGCTTTTTACGCGGCGGATTATTGCGCCTGGCCCATGGCGTCGCTGGAAAGCGAGCAATTGACCCTGCCCGAGCCATTGGCGCCGGGTCTGACATTTCCCGGTTAGCGGCGCGGATGTTTTCAGGCCGGCGGCGCGGGAAAGTAAACCCGACATCACCCGCCGGCCGGATCCATAATTTGCCGCTGACCGCAGCGTAAATCGCTGCTATGATTGCCGGATTCATGGGTTCACCGTCATCCGGGCGCCCTCGCTCAGCCTAAGGTAGAGATATGGACATCAATAAAAGCTTCTCTATGGCGGCGCTGTGCGCCGTACTAAGCGCCTGCGCGCCGGCGCCGCACCGCGAGGCGCCGGCGCTATCGCAAAGGGCTGCGAGCGCGCCGGCCCTTTGCGGCAAACCGGATGCGGGCGCGGAAATGGATTATTATCAATCCACCAGGCAGGCCTATCTGGACGCCGGGATGGATGATGAATTAAGCACCTATCTTGCCCATACCGCCTCCGCCATGATGAGCTGTATCTGGCATCAGGAATTCGGTCAGTTCGCCGGCAGGACCTGCTCGGTGAAACTGGATTTCAGCGGTACGCGCCCGGAAAAGTCGTTTTCCGGTGATAAGGCGTTGTGCGCCTTTATCGAAAAACAAATTGTCCCGGTCGCCATTTCTCCGCCGCCGGCCTCCTATCTGAAACAGCATCAAGCCATTTGGATTGAGTTCACGCCCGGTTAAGGCGATACCGCCCGCGCTCAGACATTGCGGTTGGTGAACTCCTGGCCCAGCCAGTCTATAAATACCCGCACCCGGGGTGCTAGCTGGCGATTATGCGGATAGAGCACCGCAACCGGAATCGGCGCGGCGGGATAATCCGCCAGCAGCGACAACAGGGCGCCGCTGGCCAAATCGCCGGCCACATGGTAGCGCGGCACCTGGATTATCCCCATGCCCAGCCGCGCCGCCGCCACCAGGCTCTCCGCGCCGGTAACCGAGACCGTGGCCTGCAGCGTGCGGGTGTGCAGGGTGCCATCGATCATGAATTCCAACGGCATAAGGGTACCGGTGGCGGACGAGCGGAAACCGACCATCCTGTGGTCTGCCAGATCCGCCGGCGAAGCCGGCAGGCCGAAACGCTGAATATAATCAGGCGAAGCGCAGGTGATTTGTGCCAGCGCGCCGAGACGCCGCGCCACCATATCGCTGTCTTTCAGGTTGCCGACCCGCAATACGCAATCCATGCCCTCGCGCACCAGATCCACCAGCCGGTCGCCCTCGCTCATGAAAAACTCGATTTCCGGATACCGCGCCAGAAAGCCGGGCAGGCCGGGCAGTAGGAAATGGCGTGCCAGGGTGCCGTGTACGTCTACCCGCAATAATCCCTTCGGCCGGGCGCCGCTAAAGGCGGTCTCCGCATCCTCCACCGCCGCCAGGATCAGCAGGCAGCGCTGGTAATACGCCTCGCCATCCAGCGTCGGGCTTACCTGACGCGTGGTACGATGCAGCAGCCTTACCTGCAGCCGGTTCTCCAACTGCTTGACGGCGTCGGTGGCGGTGGAACGCGGAATGACCAAATCCCGCGCCGCCAGCGTAAAACTGCGCTGTTCAACCACCCGGGTAAATACCCGCATGGCATCGTATCTGTCCAAGGCATTGTTTCTCATTTTCGGATAGTGATGACGAATAATAGGGGATTATCCGGAAAAGAAAAAGGTCCATGCTGTTTTCACCGGCCCCGACAGGGTATGGCCGGCAACCCGACAGGAGAACAGCATGAATAACGCTACATCGCGCGTCGCCATCATTACCGGCGCCTCAAGAGGCATCGGCGCCGCCATCGCCCGGCGCCTGGCCCATGACGGTTATACCGTTATCGTTAATTATTCGCGCCAGCAGCAAGAGGCCGACGCGCTGGTCAGCCAGATCGCGCAGGCTGGCGGCCATGCCCTCAGCGCCCAGGGTGACGTCAGCGACCCGGCGACTTTTACCACCTTGTTTGATCGGGCGGAAGAGGCGTTCGGCGGGGTGGATATCCTGGTCAATAATGCCGGCATCATGAACCTGAGCACCCTGGCGGACAGTGACGACGCGCTGTTTGATCGCCAGATCGCCATCAACCTGAAAGGCACTTTTAACGGATTGCGGGAAGCGGCGCGGCGCCTGCGCACTGGCGGCAGCATCGTCAATTTTTCCACCAGCGTCGTCGGCCTGCGGCTTGAAACCTACGGCGTCTACGCCGCCACCAAGGCGGCAGTGGAAACCCTGACCGCCATCCTGGCTAAGGAACTGCGCGGCCGCGCGATCAACGTCAATGCCGTCGCTCCCGGACCAACGGGAACCGACTTGTTTTTAAAAGGCAAACCGCAGGAAGTGGTTGACCGCATGGCCAAAATGGCGCCGCTGGAACGCCTGGGCACGCCGGAGGATATTGCCGCCGTGGTGGCGTTCCTGGTGGGTGCCGACGGTGCCTGGATCAATGGCCAGGTGCTGCGCGCCAACGGCGGGCTGATCTAACGCCTTTTCAGTCGATTCATTTCATCTTGAAAAGAGGTTTGGCCATGAAACACGTGATCGTGATAACCGGCGCCTCCAGCGGCTTTGGCGCCCTGACCGCACGGGCGCTGGCCGCAGCCGGACATACCGTTTACGCCGGCATGCGTGAAACCGCCGGGCGTAACGCGCCGCAGGCGGCTGAAGCCCGGCGCTATGCCGCCGAACAGGGCGTCGATCTGCGCCCTGTGGAGCTGGACGTCGTGTCCGACGCATCGGTGCAGGCCGCCACTGCCGGCATTATCAGGGAGTGTGGCAGGCTGGATGTGGTGATCCATAATGCCGGTCATATGTCGTTCGGCCCGGCGGAGGCGTTTACCCCGGAACAATTTGCCCAACTGTACGATATCAACGTGCTCAGCACCCAGCGCGTAAACCGCGCCGCCTTGCCGCAGCTGCGCAAGCAGGGCAGGGGATTGGTGGTATGGGTGTCGTCCAGCAGCGCCAGGGGAGGCACGCCGCCCTACCTGTCTCCTTACTTCGCCGCCAAGGCGGCGATGGATTCACTGGCCGTCTCTTACGCCGCGGAACTGAGTCGCTGGGGAATTGAAACCAGCATTATCGTGCCGGGGGCGTTTACCCGCGGCACCCATCACTTCGCTCATGCCGGGGCGCCGGCCGATGCGCCGCGCGCCGCGGAATACGATCAGGGGCCCTACACCGGGCTGGCGGAGCAAAGCCTGAAGGGGTTGTCTTCGCTGGAGCCGGCGAATGCCGATGTCGCCGAGGTGGCCAGGGCCATCGTCCGGGTCGTGGATATGCCCTTCGGCACCCGGCCGTTCCGGGTGCATATCGACCCGTCCGGGGACGGCTGCGAGGTGGTCAATGGCATGGCGGACCGGGTGCGCGCCGAACTGTTCCGCCGCATCGGCCTGGAAGACTTATTAAAACCGCACAAGCGGTAGTATCTCAAGGCGCTTATGGCCTGGCATCCATCCTGTTACCGCCGCGACGGATCGCGGCGGTGATGTTCATCAGCTGTAGGGCCATAATGGCAACGTATGGTTCGCGGTAGTTATGGGCATGGGATAAATCAATTCGGTAAGACGGCGGAAATTCTTGACGGAAAAAAGGATATCGAAAAAACACTGCAGGTAATATTCGTCCGCTTCCGCAATATAGTCCTGGTACTCCCTGAGAATATGATAAATTTTTTCTTCAGACTCTTTATCCAACTGCTGCCGGTAGATGCCGGTAAAATCATAGAAATTCATATCGCGAATGATAAGTCGCGCTAAATCACTCAAAATATCGGGTAAAAAAGTGACGTTTCGTTTGATGCGGGCGTTATTGAGTGATTTTCTGATGGTAATAAGCATTTCCACCATATCAGCCAGGCGCCTGGTTTTTGCATAGCCCCGGCGATGTTCAGTAGCGCCATGCCTGTGCGTTACCGGCGCTGGCAATGCTTCACCCGGTTCGACGGTAGAAGGTGAAAAGCGGGTAAACCAATGGGGCTGCCGTTGCCTGATGTTATCTGTCGCCAGATAGGGGCCCAGCTGGATGTTGAGCCTGAGATCATTAGCCAGCACCTGTCCCCGCTGGGAATGAGGCGCAAATCCATCAAAGAGGGTGATTAATTCCATATATCGTACCTGCGCGAGGTCGGGCAGCTTGCTGTTGGCATAAACCAGACCGCGGATAATGTGCGCCATTTCGCGGGGGCGGGAGGGATAAATATTTTGTGGGACAGCCTCCATTTTAAGCGTCAGCACCGCGGGATTATCAGCCGAAGTCGCCAGCGTCCAGGTATTTTGGGTCAGCGTTTTTTCCCTTGCGGCCACAGGAAATTCTGCGATGGCCTCTTCACCATACGTAGTGGTGTTAACAATCTTCTGAAACGCCAGCCTGTCCGACATAACGGGTTCATCAGGCGGCGCGTTAAAAAGATTACCTGCGATCAGGGTATATTGTTCGGACGTGTTTCTTATCGTGAGCTTGCCTTCGGAAAAAGTACCCATTTCTTCGGCCAGGATAATCGAAGGCCCGGTCTCGAACAGCGGGTTAAATAAATTATTGCCTACGCCTGCAAAGCGGCCATCGCCGACGCTGAGTAATAAATGGCTTAAATATAAATCATCATAGAATACCGCGAGCAATTTTCCCGGCTTTATTTTTAACAAATCATCGATTTCCAGCAGTTCGACACCGGCTGACATGTAGCTCTGGCTGGGATAATTTTGACCTAATGCCCGCGTGGTTTTTTGCTGCATATCTTCCGTTTCCTGGGCGCTGAGAAGTTTAGCCTCTTTCAAAATGAGAAAAGGAAAGGTCACTTTCATATGATGATTTTCATCTGTTCGATCAATACGATCATATTCAGCGGTCATGTTACGCGCTGCCGACAAAACGGAAGGGGTATCATCATACTCAGTAGGTAATTTTTCCTTGACATAGCGATAATAATATTTAATCCCTGCGGTTTTATACCATATAGGTTCACGCAGCAAGAACGCGCCTTTGACGTATTTTCCCGGATGTTCCGCCTCACGATAGGGAAAGGCGATAGCCGATTTAATTTTACTGAAATCTTTGTATTTTATCAGAGGGTAATCGTTGCTGATGGTTTTTTTAATCAGATATGCCCATTCGGGTTCATTAAAAACCTGCCGGTCTTCAATGAGCCCGGCTCCGTACGGACGAAGGTAGGTCATATCAACAATATAATTATTCCCATTTATCTTTAAGACTAAAACAATATGATCTACCGGCAAACGATCGTGCTCATTCTGCCATAAGCGCTGCATGCGGTAGGCGACGCCCACTCCCCCATCCAGTGCTAAACCGGTTACAAAGTGGCGCAGCATAATGTTTTCCTCACCGGATCCCTGCGTAAAGACCTCACGGAATTTATGCTCGTCGGCAAGACAATCTACAAAGTCGGTTAACATATTACTTATGTCGCTGTTTTGGTCAAATAAATTTTTCATATGGGTGGTGTAGTCATTTACCATGATTTCTAACATGTAAATGTACATCCATTTATTGTCCCGGTAATGGTCTTTCGTAAATTGTATGGCGCGTAATGGTTCCATGGTAAAAATATCAATTTCTTTATTTATATGCCGGGTTCGACGGCCGGAGCGCATGTATATAGGGAAGCGGTCATTATCCAAAAAATAGGTGGCACTCCATTTGCCTTTATCGTTTTTATACATAGGGATGGCGTAATTGAAATTTATAACCTCGGTCGGTTTGACGACACGCCAGGATTTTATCGCGGCATCCCAAATAACCTGAAAGAAATAATCGTCAATCTCGATAAATTTCTGCGTGGTCCCCTGTCCCTGATCAAGGATAAATGTGCCATCGTTGTTTTTTTGAGAGAGCAAATTTTTATCAATTTTAGCGGACCAAAGAATAAAATTAGTCATTCTTTGCTCCATATTATTTAGAATAAAATTGCTCATCCATGAAATTACCGTGGCCATATTTTTAGATAAGTGATGCTTTACCTGCCTTGAGAATATGGAATGTATCGGCAACGGATTTAGATAACCGATAAGGCTGCTAACAACAGAACCCGAGCTTTTTCTTGCAATAGTGGGTAATTCTTCAACCAGTATTTTTGAAATAGCCCTATTCAGCTGCTTAACGGGCAGATTATCGATATTGGCAATGTTAAATAAACGTTTGTATAATATCCCAGTTCCTTTGGCCGCACTACCGGTTAATTGCGCGAGCATAAAAGCCAGATCAAAAGTATCGAATATGATTTCTATGCCATTGGGCTGGTTGTCAGCGTCATGCCATTCCTTCCACAAGATTTCATAAAAGGGTATTAACGCCAGCAACTCTTGCCACCATTTTCTTTCTCGTAGCGAAATTTTTAACTGATCCGTTATCTCCTTTAGCATTTGCGTATTCCAGTAGTCCACTATTTCCATCAGCGTCTTATATCCATCTTTTTCTTTTCCCGCCACCAGAACATAATCCGGTGTGGGCATGCTGGCAATGTTTTCTTCTGGTTCAATCAGGAAAAGACTCAATGGCGACATACGCAACGTAGAGTTGTCAAAATGAATATTAAAAAGCTCTAATAAATCATCTGTTGTTATAGATATTTTCCGGCGATTAAGCCAGTTAAGGTCGAAATTGGTTTTTTTATGTTCAGCCCGAATAAAACTAAGTATGACATTCTCAGGAGATATCGATATCTCTTTGATAAATGGAGCGCTAAAAAGAGTGCATGCCATAATGAGTTTATGACTGTAAGTTTTAATCAGGGAAAAAGTGCCAAAGTTATTATTTGGCGCGAAAATATCAGTATTGGGAGATAATGAATTCTGGACGTAATTCCTAGAATAGATTTTAAAAGTATGTACTTCCTTGGGGGGATAGATCATATCCAAATAATCTAATTGCGAACGGGAAAGAATTTTATATGTAAATTGCCGTGCTTCCTGTTGTAGGGAATAAGCTTTATAATGGATAAATTGGTTATAAAAATCCCTGGCTGAATCAAATTCACTCGAGGGTTTCAACTCAAATATTTTTTTAAAATTTTCAACGGATCGCGACTCGAAATCAAGCGCGACCATTTTTTTTGCATCTTGAAATTGCTTGATGATAAATAATGAATTGAGTTCGCTTAACTGATCCGGCCGGACGCGATGATAATCCATGTACCAGTAGATTGACGCTCTCAAAAGCAGTTCAATATCGCCCATAGTAACGCGGTGGAAGTATTGGTTGAGTATGTCCTGCTTTGATTTGTTGCTGGCGTCGCCGGGGAAGGCCATTATCATCGCCATGATTTTTGCTTCCGCCAGCCGTTGCTCATCCGTGTTACTGCCTAACAACACTTGTTCGTGCTGATGCTCGTCGACTATAATTATTAAGGAGGTTTGCAGCTTTTCAAGGAAACTCAACAATAAAATGCATTCCTTGTCATATTTAATTTGATCGAATAAAGTATTAATCCATTGAGGATTATGCGCATAGGCAGGATCGTCCATACGCGCAAGATTGGTGGCCGCGCTTTTCTCAAGGCAATGTAATGTCTCTTGGTAGGGTAGCAAACTTTCATCCTGCCAGCGTTGGCCTGCGTTGTGAGTAGCTAGGCGGGTACGATAAAAAGCGATGTCACGCAGCAACCGGTCGATATGGGGATGATATTTATCACTGCCGTGGATAAAATCCACGATCTGCTTTGCCACCAGCTCGGCTATTTCCTCTTCGCTTAACGGTGGGACCGGCTGGTCAAAAAGATTTCTGTATTCAGTCAGCTCTCCTGGAATAAAAAGATAATTGCCCTGAATGCTTAGGCCATTGTTCCTGCTATACTCGAAAATATAATAAAAAAAACGCTTAATAAGAATCCGCTTGAGATTTTTGGGCTGTTCATCGAGCATGTCAATATATATTTCCCGGGAATTGTAATAGATGAGTCTGTCTATTGTTGGGATTGAATCACTAAATAATGATCTTTCGTATTTATGCTGCGCTTCTTGCATTAAAATAAGCATTGTATATTGTTCTCTATACATTTCAACATCGTCTAATGATGATTCTTTAATCAGTTGCAGCAGGTTTTTTTTGGCATCGGCATACGAAATGCCATTTTTAAAATCTATCAATTCACGCAAAAGTTTGAAATTGATTTTTCCCAACGCCTCTTCAATGTGGTGGCTAATCTGAGGATAAAAATCGGCCACCATCCTTTGCTCTTTGAAATAGTTTCTGCTGGAATTTTCATATTTTGTTATTTTGGCTGATGATTTAATACAATCTTCAATATTGTTTTCGATATATTTTTTGATCATTATAATATCAGTAAACTGCACTATATTGTTAAGGTATGAAATATCGTTAAATAGTTCAGTTATTTTGTCGTATAAAAAAATATTGAGATCGTACATCCATTCTAGCGAGTAAATTTTACCTTTCGCCAATGGGATATATTGCTGTTTAATTTCCGTATATAATTCTTTGGCTGCATGATTAGCGATATGTAAGTTTGTTTCACAGATATGATTTTTTCCATTATCGTCGTTTTCTGTTATCGGCGGGTCGGAAAACAAGGGCAAGGCGTGGTCATGCCGCCGCTCAATGTCATCTACCGCTGCCGCGCCGGCGCCAGGTAACAATGTGGGTAGAAAGAACCTATGACGGGATTGCCACAGGGTGGTTAATATGCCGGAGGCACGCAGCGGGGAAGGACCGATATCGCGCGCTTGCGCGTTGGGCCGGTGCCCCGATGCGGCGATTTTTGCTTGTTGCGGCCCCGGTGTGCCCCGGGGTTGCGCCTGGAAAATCCGGCTCGCGTAATAGCCGCTGACCACGCCCGCGAGATGCTCCAGCAGATTGACCAAATTGTCCATCCAGGTGCGGGGCGGACCGGCAAGATCGTCAATATGATAGATCTCCCCATCGGAAAGCAGCCACCGCCCGTCCATTTCCGCGATATAAACACCATAGCCGCCTGGCAAGACAATCTTGCGGGTCGGAATGCTAAGGGATTGATCGGCAATAGTGATGGTAATATTTTTTCCGGTTGTCGCCGTGGATACGCTTCCGGGATGTTTTTTAAATAAAGCCACGCAGGCGTATAACCGATCCGCTTTTAATTTTTGTTCAGCTGTTTCTTCAGTGTCAATACCGTTATGTGGTTTAGATACGCATTCGCGCTGCTTTGACGGCAGATTAGTATCATGTTGGTTCTGAACGTTGTTAATTTTTTGATAGTAATTATTAATTGTTGATGAGTTGGCATGACCGGCGACAGCGACGTTGGATTCTTTTGTTAAAAAGCAATTATATTGGCTGATAGTTGTATTTAACATAGTATCTCCAGTGATTTATAGGCATCTGTGCAGCTTGCCGACGGGAAAAGTAAGCGGGGCGCCATAATATTATGGCGTGCTATATAAGGCATATTGGAGCATGTTAATTAAGAAAGGACAGTGGATTTTTCGTTAATGTATTTGTGATAAAAAAGCGCTTGCTAACGAACGCAAAAAAATGCCGTTGTTTATTGTTATTGCAACCATAGGCGCAGCATGGCCGGCACAGCCGGTAATTGCGACAGCAGGTACAACACCAGGCCGATAAATCCCCCCACCAGCGTGCCGTTGATGCGAATAAACTGCAGATCCTTGCCGATGTTCAGTTCTATTTGCCGCGACATATCGCGCGCGTCCCAGCTTTTTACCGTATCGCTGATATGCTGGGTCAGGAAGGCCGAGAAGTCGGGCGCCATGCGCAGGGCCGCCTGTTCCAGATGCTGGTTTAACGAAGCGCGCAGGTTGGCATCCTCCGCCAGCGTCCGGCCCATCCAGAGGCCGGCGTCGGTCACCTTGCCATGCAATACCGAGTCCGGCCGATCCAGATCGTCTTTCAGCCAGCCGCGCACATCACCCCACAGGCCGCTGATATAGGTATTCAACACCTCATCGTTTTTCAAGTAATGTTTGATTTCCTCCGCCCGGCGGGCAGTAGCGGGGTCGTGTTTTAGCCGCTCGATCAATTTTTGCGCCAGCCGATCGAACCGCCCGCGCAGCTCATGGCCGCGATCGCGGCCAATTTCATCCAGCCAGGCGTTCACCGCGTTGGCCACCGCCGTGGCGCTGTGTTCGCCAAGCCATTCCGTCGGCAAAACCTTTTCTTTCAGCGGATGCTCACGTTTAAGCCATTGGATAATCTGATCGGCGATAAGCGTGCGGGTGGAAGATTTGTTCAGCAGTTTAACCAGCTGGCGCAGCCCCGCGTCCAGCAAATCCTGATGCCGGCCGTCTTTGGTCAGGCTGTCCAGGATGGCGCCGACGGAAACGGACAGGTCGATTTTATCAATCACAGCGTCCAGGGCGCGGCGGATAAAACCCTGGATGCGCCGGTCATCGGTAAAGTCGAGAAAGCCGCGCATCAGCTGCAGGATTTGGCCGCCCAGACGATCGGCGTTGGCGGGGTCGGTCAGCCAGCCGGCAATGGTCTGCGCCGGATCGTGTTTCCTGATAAGGCCGGCAAGGGACGACGTATTGAGGAATTTTTCCCGGACGAACAGCGCCAGGTTATCGGCAATTTTGTTTTTATTGCGCGGAATAATGGCGGTGTGGGCGGCGATGAACGGGATCGGCACCCGCCTGAACAGCGCTACGACGGCAAACCAATCGGCCATGGCGCCGACCATTGCCGCCTCGGCGACGGCCTTGATTCCATCGCGCCAAAAGCCGGGCGGTATAAACAGCGTCGCGACAAATATGCCCGCGGCCACGGCCAATAACAGCAGAGCCACCCGTTTGATTTTTTTCAGTTCCGTTTGTTTAGTCATAAAGTACTAATATCGGCATCCATCAGGCGGCCGTGGCCTTGGCGCTCTAACGCTCGGGGACAGCCGCCGGTGACTGCGCAGAAGAGGCGCACGCCATCGGGCGTGTGAACGACTTCTCGTGCGGTGGTTAACGTTCAGGTTCCTTAAGCGTAGTCGGCATTTCATCCGGCGGTAAACGAATAGGCGGCCGATCCCTTCCTTCGCGCGCCTTGCCGTTAACGCATTCTTATCACCTGCCGGCGCCGGCGTGTTCAAGAGAAGTCTTAACGCGTTTATCCGTGATTTGCCCTACGATACCGTCGGCAACGCCCCCGTCACCGGCAGCCATCGTGCAAGTTTCCTCCGCTGACGGCAACACGCTTGATGGTATTCAGTGTAATATTAGTGGGCAAATAAAATGCCATACAATATTAAACCGTTATCGGCCTAGCGGCGGACGACGGCAGATAATAATCAGTACCGGCAGTTATCTGTGAGCGTCGCATGCACAACAACCGGCGTAGCGGCCACGGCATCGTTGATTTTCGGAATCATTTACTCTATGTATAACTTTTTCTTTCGGACATGTTTGCACCGTTGCGTCCTGATGGTGTTTATCATCGCGGCGGGTTTTTCCCCCATCGATGTTGTCTTTGCCGCCGATCCCGCACCGGCCGGCGCCGCCCCCGCCGCGCCGAAACTGGTGGCCAGCGTGGAATTGCCCAAACTGCAAAAGCAGTTGGACAGCATCAAGCAACGCGTCTCAGCCGCCACCAATGACAATCAGCTGAGCGCGCTGAACGATGAGACGCTGCAATTAGCCGCCGACGCCGACGCGCTGGTGGCCGCCATCCAGCCGGATCGGGCCCAGGTCCAGGCTCAGCTCGATATCCTGGGGCCGCCGCCCGCCGAGGGGGCGATGCCCGAGACCAGCGTGGTCGCCCAGCAACGCAATGCTCTGAATAAAAGCAAAACGCTTATCGACGGACAGCTCGAACATGCCAAGGCTATCAGTACCGGCGCCACCAATTTATCAGTGCAAATCGTCGATATCCGCCGCAATGCGCTGCGCACGCAGATGGCGCTGAACTCGGGCAGCATCCTGTCGGGTAGCTTCTGGTCGCCGTTGTTCAATACCGCGCCGGAAGACAAGCGGCGTCTGGACAATTTCGGAGAACAGTTAAAAGAGGCCTGGCTTGCGGCCTGGGAGCCCGAGTGGCGCTTTGGCTCGGCCGCGCTGCTGATCATGGCGCTGGCCGTCTGGGCGTTGGCCAGTCGGTTATTGGACAAGCTGACGGCGTGGTTCTGTATCAATATCCTGCCGGAAGGGCGCCTGCGGCGCAGTTTCCTGGCCTGCGCCACGGCGTTGGTGACCGTATTCAGCGTCGGGCTGGGGGCGCAGCTGATTTTGCTGCTGTTTCTCCGCCATCCCGATGTCTCGCAGCTGGTGACGGATTTTATCATCGAAATCTTTAAGCTCACCCTGTTTTCGGCGTTGATTGCCGGGCTCGGCCGCGGATTGCTCTCCATCAAGCGCCCCTCGTGGCGGCTGATGGCCATCGCCGATCCGGTGGCCATGGCGATGCGTTCGCTGCCGCCGATGCTGGCGTCGTTTATTCTGGTGTTCGGCGCGGTGGAGCAGATGAATAACCTGGTCGGCACCAGCGTCGCCACCACGATTTTCGGCAACGGCATTTCGGCGCTGCTGGTGGCGCTGACCGCAGGCTACGCGCCGCTGCGCACCAACCGTACCCGGCGCAAGCTTCTGGCCGAAGGCGGGGAGCCGGAAGCGCGCAGGACGCTGGCCGGGCTGATTCACTTGTGCATTACCGTCACCGCCATCGCCATCCTTGTTTCCCTGCTGATCGGCTATATCGCCCTGGCGCGGTTCCTGACATATGAGCTGGTGTGGGTGGGCATTATCCTGTCCTGCCTTTATCTGCTGATCCACCTGGTGGTGGATCTGTCCGATAGCCTGTTTTCCCCTGCCACCCTGGTCGGCCAGCGTATTAAACACTCCCTCGGCCTTGACGACCGCCACCTGGCCCAGGCCTCCACGCTGTTGTCGGCCATCGGTAAAACGGTGCTGATCCTGTTTGCCGCGGTGGCGTTGCTTAACGGCACCTTTGGTTCCACCACCCCGCTGGCGTTGCTGAACAAGGCCATCGATATGTGGGGCGGCAAGGGGCTGGAGAAGCTGAATATCGTCCCGGCGCATGTGATGAACGCGTTGATTTTCCTGGCCATCGGCATCTATGTGCTGCGCTCGGCCAGGCGATGGCTGGATAAGGATTTCCTGCCGCAGACCATGATGGAGCCCGGCATGCGCGCTTCGCTGGTGATCTTGTTCAGCAATATCGGGTATGTGCTGATCGCCCTGCTGACCCTGTCGACGCTGGGCATCCAGTGGAACAACCTGGCCTGGATCGTCAGCGCCCTGTCGGTGGGCATCGGTTTCGGTTTGCAGGAAATCGTGAAGAATTTTATTTCCGGCATTATCCTGCTGATTGAGCGCCCGGTAAAAGTGGGCGATTTGATCACCATCAGCGGCGTCGAGGGGGATATCCGGCGTATTAACGTGCGCGCCACCGAAATCCAGCTGGGCGACAGGTCTACCGTTATCGTGCCCAATTCACAGTTTATTTCCCAGAACGTGCGCAACGCCACCATGGGTAACGCCCAGGGGGTGGCGACCATCGCCCTGACGTTCCCGTTGGATATCGACCCGGAGCAGGTGCGTAATCTGTTGCTTGAGACCTACCGCGATCATGAGTCCATCCAGGATACGCCCGCGCCCTCGGTGACCTTCAGCCAGCTTGGCCCCAGCGGTATTACGCTAAGCGTAACCGGGTTCGTCAGCAGTCCGCGTATCGTGGCGGGCACTAAAAGCGATCTGTTATTTGAAATGCTTAAACGCATGCGCGCCGCCGGCATCGTGCTGTCTACGCCGCAGAAAATGATTTTCGAGAATTCGCCGCCGTCGGCGCCGGGCATACTGGACACCACGGCCCAGTAGCCCGTTAAAACCGCGGCGTCGGCAATGACGGGCCTGGCGCCCGGCGGCGGGGGATCCGTTATGGCATGGCCGCTATGCGGCCGGCCCGGGCAAGGTATCCTGTCCTTCACCCAGCGGCCGCTGCATCAGCAGCGTGTCGACCCAGCGGCCATGCTTAAACCCAACGGCGGCCAGGGTGCCGATAAGCCGGAATCCCAGTTTTTCGTGCAGACGAATGGAACCAATATTGCCGCTGTCGCCGATAACCGCCAGCATCTGGCGCCAGCCGCCCCGCTGCGCCCGCTCGATGGCCTCGGCCAGCAGGGCATAACCTATTCCCTGGCCGCCCATTTCCGGATGAATATAGACCGAGTCCTCCACGGTAAAACGGTAGGCATGGCGCGGACGATATAATCCCAGGTAACAGTAGCCGACCACCCGACCGTCGAGCCTTGCCGCCAGCCAGGGCAATCCCTTCGCCAACACGCCGGCGCGCCGCGCCGCCATGTCCGCCAGGCAGGGTGGTTCGGTCTCGAAAGAGGCGATGCCGTGCAGGACATGCCAGGCGTATATCGCCTGGATGGCGGTCATATCCGCGTCGGTGGCGTCGGTGATGCTTAAGGGGGTAATGGACACGTTATCGGCCTGTCAATCAAATACATCAGGCGTTCAGCATAATGCAGAAATTCCGCGCCGGGTAGCCGCTTTCTCTTATCGACGCCATAAGCAAAACAGGGTACCGCCGCATTTTGGCCCCGGCTAGTCATTTTGTCCCACGCCCGCCGGCATGGCCCGTGCACGTCGGAACACCGCGCCGTAGCGACGCATCCTCGGCAACAACAGCGCCGCGATAAGGCCCAGCAGCGCTGCCAGCGACAGCCAGGCCCCCGGCATGGCCTTATCGCCGCTGGCATGGATGAGATAGCTGGAAACCGCCGGCGTAAAACCGCCGAAAATGGCCGTCGCCAGGCTGTAGGCCATGGAGAAACCGGTGGCGCGCACGTCGGCCGGCATGACTTCGGCAAGCGTGACCACCATGGCGGCGTTATAGCTGGCGTAGAGAAAAGACAGCCACAACTGGGCCATCATCAGCCGGCCGAACGCCGGGGCGACCACCAGCCAGTGCAGCACTGGATAAGCGGTCAGCAACATCAGGGCGCTACAGGCCAGCAACAGCGGCCGCCGGCCGATTTTATCCGACATGGCGCCCATGACCGGCAGCCAGAACAAATTGGAAACGCCGACGCACATCGTGACGATAAAACTTTGCTGCTCGCTGAAATGCAGCACGCTTTTGCCATAGGTGGGCGTAAAGGCGGTGATCATATAAAACGCCACGGTGGTGGTGGTCACCATAAACATGCCCACCAGCACCAGCCGCCAGTTTTCCGCCATTGAGCGCATGATATCGGCGGTATGGGGATGGTGGGGGCGCTGTTTGAATGCATTGGTTTCCTCCAGCATGCGCCGGATCCAGAACAGCACCGGCACAATCAGGCAACCGATAAAAAACGGTACCCGCCAGCCCCAGGCCGCCATGACGGCCTCGCCAAACAGATGATGCAGCGCCACGCCGAGCAGGGCGGCAAAGATAACCGCCACCTGCTGGCTGGCGGATTGCCAACTGACATAAAAGCCCTTCTTGCCCGGCGGGGCGATCTCGGCCAGGTAAACCGATACGCCGCCCAGCTCCACGCCGGCGGAAAACCCTTGCAGCAGGCGTCCCAGCAGCACCAGCGCCGGCGCCGCCACGCCCAGGGTGGCGTAGCCGGGCACGCAGGCGATGGTCAGGGTGCCGAACGCCATCAGCGCCAGGGTAAGCAACAGCCCCTTGCGGCGGCCGTGGCGGTCGATATAGGCCCCAAGCACCAGGGCGCCCAGCGGGCGCATCAGGAACCCGGCGCCGAAGGTCATCAGGGTCATCATTAACGAGGCGAACGGATTATTATTCGGGAAAAACGCCGCGGCGATGGCGCTGGCGTAATAGCCGAAGACCATAAAATCGTACATTTCCAGGAAGTTGCCGCTGGTGACGCGAAAGACGGTCATGATGCCGGCCTGGTGAATCCCGGCGTGGGAGTCAGGTGAAGACATAATTAATAACCTATGCAATCAAAAACATTTTATTAACATTGCCGACGGGGTTTAAAAAGTGATCCAAGTCTCATTTATCTTCATGGCTACGTTAACCCCAAAGCAGAGAGATATTTTTGCCCAACCCGCGCATCCGCGACGTATTTCCCGTAAACTCATTGGCGCTGTAATTTTTTTCCGTGGAATTTTTTATCCCGCCCGCTGTCGAAAAAGTCGAACCCGGGAGGAGCCGAGTGCCCGAAGCCCGCCGCGACGCCTGTCGGCGCACGGCTCCGCGCGGTCACTATACTGCCAGTCATAGGAACCTTTTCCGGCATGGAACGAAGATCATTTATCAAAGCTTCATTGGCCCTGGCCGCCTATTGCGGCGTGCCCGCCATGGCATCATTATTCGTGCGCTCGGCGCAGGCCGCCGACACCGTCGCCGACGGCAGCGCAACCGCGTTTGATTTTTCCACGCTGAAGACCATGGCCGCCAATCTGGCGGGGCAGGCCTTTGGCGGTCCTCCGGCAGAACTGCCGAAGACCCTGGCCGAACTGACTCCCCAGGCTTATAACGATATCCAGTACGATGCCAACCATTCGCTATGGCATGACGTCCCCGGCCGTCAGCTGGATGTGCATCTGTTTCATGTCGGCATGGGATTCAAGCGCCGGGTGCGGATGTATTCCGTTGATCCGCAGGCCCATCTTGCCAAGGAGATCCATTTTCGGCCCGAGCTGTTTAACTACCATAACGCCGGGGTGGACACCGCTCAGCTCCAGGGGCGCGATAACCTGGGTTTTGCCGGTTTTAAAGTCAATAAGGCGCCGGAGCTGACCCGACGCGACGTGGTTTCCTTCCTTGGCGCCAGCTATTTCCGCGCGGTGGACGATACCTATCAGTACGGCCTGTCGGCGCGCGGGCTGGCCATCGACACCTTTACCGATCAACGGGAAGAATTTCCTGATTTTGTCGCTTTCTGGTTCGATAAACCGCAGCCCGCCGATACCACCTTTACGTTGTACGCGCTGCTCGACAGCCCCAGCGCCACCGGCGCCTATCGTTTTGTCATCCATTGCGAGGCCGAACGGGTGGTAATGGATATCGAGAAACATATCCATGCCCGCACGGCCATCAAGCAGCTCGGCGTGACGCCGATAACCAGTATGTTCAGCTGCGGCACCAACGAACGGCGCACCTGCGATACCATCCATCCGCAAATCCACGATTCCGATCGCCTGGCGATGTGGCGCGGCAACGGCGAATGGATCTGCCGCCCGCTGAATAATCCCCAGCGACTGCAGTTTAACGAGTACCTTGATGAAAATCCCAAGGGGTTCGGCCTGCTGCAGCTCGATCATGATTTTGACAATTACCAGGATGTGATCGGTTGGTATAATAAGCGGCCCAGCCTGTGGGTAGAGCCGGTGGGCGACTGGGGCAAAGGGTCGGTCAACCTGCTGGAGATCCCGACCACCGGCGAAACCCTGGACAATATCGTCTGCTTTTGGCAACCCGCCGAGCCTATCCAGGCCGGGCAAGAGCTCAGCTTCAGCTATCGTCTGTACTGGAGCGGCGAACCGCCGGTCAGCAGTCCCCTGGCGCGGGTTAAGGCCACCCGTACCGGCATGGGCGGATTCCCTGAAGGCTGGGCGCCGGGCGAGCACTATCCCGCCACCTGGGCGCGCCGCTTCGCCATCGATTTTGTCGGCGGCGACATCAAGGCCGCAGCGTCCCAGGGGATAGAACCGGTGATTACCCCCACGCGCGGCAAGATCGATAATATCGAAATCCTGTTTGTCGAACCGATGGACGGGTATCGTATCCTGTTCGACTGGACGCCGGACAGCGATTCGATTGACCCGGTGGAGCTGCGCATGTTCCTGCGCACGCGCGGCAATGTGCTGAGCGAAACCTGGCTGTACCAGTATTTTCCGCCGCCTCCCGATAAGCGTAAGTATGTCGACGACCGCCAGATGAGCTGACGGAACCGCGTTGCTTGCACCGGCAGCGCATAGGGCGGAGCGGGCAGCTCCGCCCTTTTTCAACGTCCGGGCCATGATGCGCGGCCGATCAGCGGCATTTGGGCCACGCTGAGCCGCAATGCGTTATGACCGGGCCTCACCGTAGTGCATTCCTCCCCTCTCTTGCACCAAAAGCGGAAGTATGGCCGCCGCGTACGTTTGCCATCCTGGAAAAAATCCACGAATAACATGATTAATCATACGGTTACCATGAGTGTTTTTTGTGCTCATTATTGGCCCTGTAATTGCTTGCTCTTGTCTATACAAGTCCCACCTTCGCGTTATTTTCTGATGGAGCCGCCGTATGCCTTCCCCCATAACCCTGTCGATGATCGGCATTCGCAAATCCTTTGGCGACCAGGAAGTATTAAAAGGCATATCGCTGGATGCGCGCCAGGGCGAGGTGATTTCCCTATTGGGCGCCAGCGGCTCCGGCAAAAGCACTTTTCTGCGCTGCATCAATTTGCTGGAAACGCCGGATGAAGGCACCGTGGCCATTGGCGGCGAGACCATCGTCATGAAGCGACACCGGCGCGGGCATCAACAGCCCGCCGATCGGCGCCAGATTGATAAGATCCGCGCCCGGCTCGGCATGGTGTTCCAGAATTTTAATCTTTGGCCCCATATGACCGCGCTGCAAAATGTGATCGAAGGTCCACAGCATGTGCTGAAACGAACGCGCAAGCTCTGTATCGAACGGGGCGAACAGCTGCTGGCGAAAGTGGGGTTATATGATCGCCGCAATTATTATCCGTCCCAGATGTCCGGCGGCCAGCAGCAGCGGGTCGCCATTGCGCGCGCGCTGGCCATGGATCCGGAAGTGATGTTGTTCGATGAGCCGACTTCCGCGCTCGATCCAGAACTTGTGGGCGAGGTGCTCAAGGTCATGCGGGCGCTGGCGGAGGAGGGCCGCACCATGCTGGTGGTCACTCATGAAATGGGTTTCGCCCGCGGCGTTTCCAATCGAGTGGTGTTTATGCATCAGGGCGCTATCGAGGCGCAGGGCACGCCGGAGGAATTATTTAATCACCACCCGTCCGAACGTTTCCGGCAGTTTATCTCCAGTCATCAACAGCGGGCGCAGTAGCGAAGGCAACACGCGCATGGCGCTTTACCGGGGCGGCCTTCCGGCTATAGTTGCCCGTACACCCGGCAGGCGCGCCGTTGGGCAGCATGGCAAGCCGGTATTCCCTAGGGATGTCGGCCCACGCTAAGCCACGCCGGCATAGGGATAGGGCATTGATTAGTCATGATATTGATGTAAAAGTGAGCGATTGCAGGTAAGGTAGGAAGGCTTCTCACTACCTGAACCCATCGCCGGAGGACTTATCATGATGATTAAAGCCGTTACCCGCGCCGCTATCCTGCTCTGCGCCGCGGCAATGATGCCGTTTGCGTGGGCTGCCGCCACGCCGCAGATCAAAAGCCAGGCCCCGGGCTACTATCGGATTATGGTCGGCAATGCGGAAGTCACCGCCCTGTATGACGGCAGCTCCACCTTTCCCCTGACCCTGTTTAAAAACGCCACGCCTGAAGAATTGCAACGTTATGTCGCGCAAGTGGACGGCGACGCGCCCAAGGTGGTTAACGGATCGGTTAACAGCTTTCTGATCAATACCGGCGAACACCTGATCCTGATCGACAGCGGCGGCGGCAAACTGCTGGGCCCGGGTTTCGGTCAGGTAATGGCCAATCTGAAGGCATCTGGATACGCACCGGAGCAAGTGGACACTATTTTATTAACCCATATGCATGGCGATCATATCGGCGGGCTGGTGACCGCCGACGGCAGGCCGGCCTATCCGAACGCCACCGTCTGGGCGGCTAAGCCGGAGGTGGACTACTGGCTGTCGGCAAGCCGGGCCGCCAAGGCGCCGCAGGCGCAGCAGGCGGGTTTCCAGCGCGCGCGGGATATCCTGACGCCGCTGAAAGACGCAGGCAAACTGAAAACCTTTACCGCCGGCAAAGACCTGCTCCCCGGCCTGCAGCCCATTGCCTTGCCCGGCCATACGCCGGGACACAGCGGTTTTGTCCTGGAACAAAGCGGGCAGCGTATTTTTTTCTGGGGCGACATCGTGCACTACTCCGCCCTGCAGTTCGCCCATCCGCAGCTGGCGGTGGGGTTTGACGCCGACGGCGCCCAGGCGGTGAAAACCCGTGCCGGCCTGTTAAAACTGATGGCGCATCAGAGAACACTGATTGCCGGCGCCCATATCACCTTTCCCGGCATCGGTTATGTCAGCGAAAACGGGCAACAGGGATACCGTTGGACGCCGGTGGGTTATGGCGAGGTACGCTAAACGCGTTGGCCGGGTTAACGCGGCGCGGCCAGGGGATCGTCGTCGAGGATAAAGCGCAGGCGCCGCTGTTCGACACGCACGCGCAGGTGACGATATTTAACCAAGTAGTACATGCCGACCAGCGCGGCGGCCAGTCCCGCGGCGGCGCCGATGCCCATTGCCCAGCGCGGGCCGAACCTGTCGGCCACCCAGCCCACCGCCGGGGCGCCGATGGGGGTGCCGCCCAGGGCGATGGCCAGGAAAATGGCCATAACGCGCCCGCGCATGGCGGGTTCGGTGGTCAGTTGCATCAGGCTGATTGCCGAGGTGGTTAACGTTTGCGCCGTCACGCCGATAAACACCAGCATGACGCTGAACAGCAGATAATTGGGCATAACGGCGGCAAGCGCCAGGCCGAGACCAAAGATGAGGGTATGGGTGAACAGCAGTGAGATGCCGGTGGTGGCGCGCCGGGCGGCGAGTAGCGCGCCGATAACCGAGCCAAATGCCATCGTCGAGGTTAACAATCCGTACTGGCTGGCGCCGGTATGAAATACGCTGACCGACATGGTGGCGATAAAAATAGGGAAATTCAGCCCGAAGGTACCCATTAAAAAGATCATCAGCAGGATGGTCTTGAGTTCCGGCCGGGCCCAGACATAACGAAATCCCCCGGCGAAGCTTCCCGGCGCGCGCATCGTCCGGTCGCGCGCATACAGTTCACCGTGACGCAGGGCATGCAGCGAGCCCAGCACGGCGATAAAGGAGGCGGCATTGATAAGAAACAGCCAGCCCGATCCCACCACGGCAATCAGTATCCCGGCAAGGGCCGGGCCGACCATGCGCGCCGTGTTGAACGAGGTGGAGTTCAACGCTACCGCATTCGGCAGGTCGGCTTGCGCCACCAGCTCGGCGACAAATGTCTGGCGCGCCGGCGCGTCGAACGCCGTGGCGCAGCCCAGTAAGAACGCAAATACATAGACGTGCCATAACTGCACCAACCCGGTCACCGTCAGGAGACCCAGTGCCAGAGCCAAGATGCCCATGGACGCCTGGGTGGCGATCAGGAGTTTTCGCCGGTCGACATAATCGGCGGCGAATCCCGTCAGGGGCAGCAGCAGGATCTGCGGGCCAAACTGCAGCGCCATCACCACCCCGACGGCGGTGGCGTTATTATGGGTAAGTTGCGTCAGCACCAGCCAGTCCTGTGCGGTGCGCTGCATCCAGGTACCGATATTGGACACCAGCGCGCCGCCGGCCCATATCCGGTAATTGACATTGCGTAATGAACGGAACATCCCCGTGGCCGTACCGCCTGGGCCGGTCATGGGCGCGGGTCGTCGACAAGGCGTTGAAGCAATGCTACCGCGTTGGCCAGTTCCCGCTGTTCCTGCGGCGAGAATTTGGACCGCACGGCCTGGAACAACCAGTCCTCCCGGGCCGCCCGATTGTCGGCAACCCACTGCCGGCAGGCGTCGGTCAATGAGAGCAAGGTCTGCCGTCCGTCGGCCGGGTCCGCCGTGGCGCCGACCAGTCCGGCCGTTTGCAGGGCGGCCACGGTGGCGCCCATGGATTGCGGGCGCATGCCCTCGCACCGGGCAAGGCCGGTGACGGTCATGGGGCCCTCGCGCTCCAGGCGGATAATAACGGCAGTTTGCGCCGGCGTCAGTCCGCCCGGCCGCGTTTCCTCGCGCAGCCGGCGTTTCAGCTGGCCGATCAGGACACGAAAATCCCTGACCAGGGTCAAGGTACGCGCGGCATCGGCATCGTTGGGTAGCAATTGGGTTTTCATAACGGAATGAATAGCAGATATACAGGTAAACTACAAAGGTATCCTTCATAAATAGTGCGCGCGGATGTTAATGCCGGTAACCTGTTATGACATTACGGCGCCCGGGTTCAGCCATGGCAACGGGTAAAGCGCAACACCTCAGCCCCTGCCGTGATCCAGGTAGCGACGACCCTGGCCGTCATCGGGGGGCGGGGTGCCGGCGGGCAGCTTGCCGAACCAGCGATAGCGATTGCGGGCGACGGCGTTATAGATGCCGTCTTTGATCACCTGCGGGAAAAAACGCAGGATCAGCAGTGCGCGCCATGGCCAGCCAAGCTGGGCCAGGGCGGCGAAAAAGGCCGTCGAGCGGGTCGATACCTCGCCGTTGGCGATATAGGCGATGGTGCTGAAATTATCGGTGGGCAAACCGGCCCAGCGCAGAAGATCCTGGCCGGCTGGCGATTGCACCGTGGCCAGATGGATTTTTTTGCGCCGGTCGGCGCGGATCAGAAAACGCACCAGCCGCTGGCATAACACGCATTCGCCGTCAAACAGGATCACCCGCTCGCCGGCCAGCAAATGCGGCGGGGGCGTGAGGCGTTGATTGCGGATAACATAGAGCAGCGGCGCGGTTGATTTGCGTCTGGCGTTTTCCATGATGCTTACCCCCTTAAAACCGATCCCGGCGCCGCGCCACCGGGCGGCGCGGGGTGACTGCCTCCCGCCGCGCCTGCGGCGTCAGCCCTGTAAATCCTTGAGTACCGCCTGTTTGAACTGCGCCATCGGGCAGAACCCGCGGGCATCCACCGGACATCCCGCAATATGTAGAGTGACACGTTGCGGCGGCGCGGAAAGCGACAGCGCACGCGTATTGCGAATTTGCCTGGCGGTGGGATACACATATTCGATTTTCATCAGATCACGATTGTGTCGAGCGTCGTGCCAGCGCTGAAATACCACGGCGCCGCTGATGGGGGTGCGTTCAAACTGGCCCGGCAGTTGATAATCGCCGGTGCGCAGCGCCGCCAGGAGCGAGGCGATATTGGAATCATGACCTGCCAGCACCGTCAGCTTCGCCCGCTGAGCGGCCTGTTGATTGGCATCCGCCGCCGGCTGGACATCCAAGGCGCCGGCGATAAAGCCCAGCAGGGGCTTGGCCGCATTGGCGGCGATGGCCGGCGAGCCGAACAGCGTTTCGTGGTACAGGTTTTTAATTGTCTCCAACTGCCGCCATTGCTTATCGGTGGTCACTTTGCCCCAGGCGACATCCTTAAGCGGAAAGCCTTCATAATATTGCAGCATAAACGCATCGGTGGCGCCGGTGGCGGTGCGCAGCGGGCCGTTGATGCCCGGTTCCCTGCCGGTGGTCAGCGTCACCGACGACGGTTGTGCGGCAAGATCACAGGTATGGTCCCGCAGGCAGACCGTGCTTTGCCGATAATCCAATACGGTTTCCAGCAGGCGGTAGTTCGGCTGCAGCCGCTGGTTCAGGCCGTCGATGCCGCCGTCCCCCGCGTGCCGGTTAACCGATTCCAGCGCGTTTTGCTTAAAGCTATCGGTCACCTCGGCGGTGATGATCGGATTAAACGTCGGATCCATGGTGCCGACGGCGGCCTGATGGGTAACGTCAATGCCGCAGGTGGGAAAGGCGCCGGCGATAAATGCTTTTGCGGTATCAATGGTGCGCGGCAGGCTGTTGGCATAGATAAACACCTGCTGGTCCGCGGGGCAACCCTCCCTGGGAAGCAGGCCGGTTTGCGCCAGCCATTGCCGGAAATAGCGGCCGACATGTTGTTCCACTTCGCCGCCCTTGGGGGTGAGCAGTCCGCCGTCGGTTTGCCATACCGGCCATTTTTGCGGCGTCGCTTCCGCCAGCGCGTCGCCATAATTCACCAGCGGCGCGCGGATACCGTGGCGGCTGAGCGCCACCACTTGCTCCAGGGTATAACCCGCGGGGATCCGGGCGTTGTTTTCGGCTGCCCGCAGGGGGGCGGAAGACATGGCACATTGCAGCGCCAGCAGGCCAAGGGCATAACCGGGGAGTGTTCTTTTCATTGATATTTTCCTAAAAAATCCGATGCCAATTATATGCTGGTAAATATATTCTATTGAATATAAAGTATTTTCAGAATAGTCATTAATAAGGAAAATAGAGGGATCGACGTCACACTGCCGGCACCGCCCCTGACGAAAACACAAAAAGTTACTTAAACCGCCATGCTTACCGGCGTGATCCGGTATAAATTAATCTGGTCTATACTCAGGATCGGCAAAGCGTAGGCGCGCTACCACCGGCCCCGCGTTCTGTTATCCATCCCCTCTCAGTTCCCTCCCTGCCGTGCCTGCCGCTGATGCGCGTCGCATTTGTTTAATTTAAACACGGATGTCCATGTTGCGGCGGGCCACGGCGGGGAGATTTTTTTTCGGAGGAATTATGCGTTACAGCACATTCGGCAATACCGGTTTATTTGTTTCCGAGCTCTGCCTGGGCACCATGACCTTTGGCGGCGAGGGCGGCATGTGGGGACAGATCGGCAACCTGCAGCAGGCGGACGCCGAACGGCTTATCGGCCGCTCCCTGGACGCCGGCATCAATTTTATCGATACCGCCAACGTCTATTCGGAAGGCCGGTCGGAAACCATTACCGGCCAGGCCCTGAAAAACCTGAAGGTGGCGCGGGAAGACGTGGTGGTGGCCACCAAGGTCTTCGGCGCCAGCGGCACCCAGGGCGTGAATTCCTCGGGACTGTCGCGCTTTCATATTATGGAGGGCGTGAAGGCCAGCCTGAAGCGCCTGCAGCTTGATCATATCGATCTCTACCAGGTGCACGGCTTCGACCCTGCCACGCCAATCGAGGAAACGCTGTATGCCCTGGATAATCTGGTGCAGCACGGGCATGTGCGTTATATCGGCGTCTCCAACTGGAGCGCGTGGCAGATCATGAAGGCGCTGGGCATCTCCGCGCGCCTGGGATTGGCGAGGTTTGAATCGCTGCAGGCCTACTACACTATCGCCGGCCGGGACCTGGAACGGGAACTGGTGCCGTTGCTGCAAAGCGAGAAGGTCGGCCTGCTGACCTGGAGCCCCTTGGCCGGCGGCTTGCTAAGCGGCAAATACGACCGCCATACCGCCGGGGTGGAAGGCAGCCGCCGCACCACCTTTGATTTTCCGCCGGTTGATAAGGAACGCGCGTATGACTGTATTGACGTCATGCGCGAAATCGGCGATGCCAAAGGGGTGTCGGTGGCGCAGATCGCCCTGGCCTGGCTGCTGCATCAGCCGGTGGTGACCAGCGTTATCATCGGGGCGAAAAAAATCGAGCAGTTGGAAGACAATATCGCCGCCACCGCCATCACCCTGTCGCCGGATGAACTGGCCCGGCTGGATAAGATCAGCGCCCTGCCGGCGGAATATCCCGGCTGGATGCTGGAGCGCCAGGGCGAGAATCGTCGCAAGCGCCTAAACGAGGCGAATAAAGCCTAGCGCCTCCCGCCTGGTGCAATATTTGCAGGCATCGGCGCGCGGCATATATCAATGCGCCGCGCCGATGCCAGTAAAAGGCGAATGACGGCGTGAAGCGTCTTAGTGAGGTATTTTATTAATTACTTATCTTCACACTACTTTCATTAAAACAAATATAATATTTTTATTTATGGGCTCTGATAATGAAATCACGTCATTTACAGTGTCCCGCTAGGTAATATTGAGGTTCCCCCCTGTTATAATCAATATCCCAAGGTTCTTTAATGTCCGCTGCCGGAGTTAATTATGCCGCAATGTCCCCTTGCCAGCAGAAATTGCATTGGTATTTATCATAATAAAACCGCCATTACCGTTGCGGATCAAAAATATCAGCGTCAAATCATTCGCTATTTATCCGAGCACCCCGGCGACCCGCTTAAACGCGCGCGCGCGGATCTGCTGCTGCAAAGTTTGCTATTTATAACGAATATCACGGCTCATACGTCGACCCGCATTTTGCCGCCGGTGGCGCATAAAAAGAACACACATTCGCCGGTATCGCCGGCTGCCCCGCTCGCCGCTGAACGCCAGACGGGGAACGCCGGCGATCGCCGCCATTATTGGCACGCCAGCCTTATTCTCGCCCGAACCGATGCGAAAGCGGGTGAGGGGGGCATATTGCCCGCCATGGTCAACCCGGCGTGGATAAAATCCGGCGACGCCGAAATGGGGCGCGGTGACGTAATCGCCGGCCGCTCCACGCTCGCGCGGCGCCAGCGTCGGCATACGGCATTAAAAACCAGGCATGATCATGGCATAAACTTGCGCGGCCCGTCCGGCGTGGATGATCCGGCGGCCAATAAAGTGAAAGCCCAAACCCGCCGGATTACGGCGTGGCTGATAAAAGAACGTCTCGCCGCCGTTGACGATGTCGCCAATCATATTTACCCCTTGATCAACCGATGTATTGATTCTTTACAGGATAATCCCGGCATATTACCCAGCCTGGCCAGGGAACTGAGCAAGCCGTCGGGTGATTTTGGATCATATCGCGCGGAGCTATTATCTGAAAAACAGCAGCAGCGTATTTTCAGCCAGTGGCTGGATGCGGTGGTCTTTAAACCCGGCATCGGCGAGTTTATTGCCCGCGCCCTGGTGTGCGACAGGTCCGGCGACGATGAAAATCCCCCCTCGCGCACGGCCATAAGGCACCTATTTTCCGCCATCGAAGCTGAGCTGGCGGCCCCCGCCACGGCGCAAGAGGACGCGGCTTCCCCGGACGCGGGCCAGGCGTTAAGCCAATCCGCCCAGCGCTATATCCTGGACAATGTGGTCTTTGCCGACATGCCGACCTTGCGGTTTTATAACGAAACCGCGCCTTTTGCCGGCATGGATGTTGGCAGCGTGGAATGGGTCTATTTGCATGCCGGGCTGCGTTATGCCGACAGCCTGGCGCTGGACGGTTCTCTCCTGTCGAAAGAAGAATTGCTCCAGCTAGGGTATTCGCTGGAAGAGATGCTAAGCGCCGCGGTGATTGATGCCGAAGTGTTGTTTTTATTTGACGCGCCGGCCAGGATTTTTTATAGCCGGCAACAAAGGTTGCCGGCGACAGAGCGGCAGGTGGAAAATATCTTCCATGGGACGAATGCCTCCTCTGTTGCCCTCGAGGCGTTCTTTGCCGCCGGCGAAAAATATAAAAACGACCATAATCCGGCGGAAATTTTACTCTCGGCGCTGGGGAAATACCAAACCCGTACCGCATTGTCGCCGGATCTGGCGCAGGCTACGGCGCTGTTCCAGAGTCAAAATGAGGATATTGCCGCTAAATACGCCGTGGTGGACGCATTAATGCTGTCGCGGTTGCTGGAGGATCGGGCGTCGGTGGCGTCTGAATTTATCGCCGGCGCAGCGGTGAGGTTAATATCGGCAAAATTCAGCGCCTTTAAAAGCCTGAAGCATCTCATGGGCGCAAGGCATATTCCCCGACACGCTTATTCCATCGCGCTATTGCCCGAGGTAGACCTGCTGGCCGCGTCCGTGGGGAGCGAAATACGGATTTTTGCCCTGCGACCCTCGCAGGCGGGTTATAGCCTTGAGCGCGTGGATAAGATAACGGCACATTATTATGCGCTGATGACGGACCCCACGACGGCGAGAAAAGATCCGGACTATCAGTTGGAAATTTATGAGAAGGCCGTCAATGCGCCGCTGATGAAAAGTGCCGGCGATACGCTGGGGCCGTTGATCGAAAATTTGGTCATGCGGCATAAGCAGCGGCTGTTGGACCAACTGCATCAATTCGGTTTTGAAGAAACGTCATGGGAAAAAACACAAAAGTTCCTGCTGTCACTGGTTCCGTTTCATGATTGCTTAACGGGACTCGAGGAAGGGCGCAGGGAGGCGATCATCCCCTGCCTGACGGACGCGTTTTCCCTGGTTCCCCTGGCTGGGCAGGGCGTGGCGCTATCGGCCCGATTTGCACAACGCGGCGCCATGGGCGGCATAGTTGCCCTGCGCGCCAGCCTCGGCGCCCTGGTTGTGCGCGCGTCATTCAGGGAAACGCTGCGCCGGGCCGGAACGGATGTCGTCCACTTCGCCGTGCTGCCGGCGTCGCGCGAGCTGAACCGCCAGGCCATGATTTCGCTTGGCCTGACGGCCATCAGGGCCATGGATCCCGGCGTTGAACTGGCGGGCTTCGCCGGCGCCCGGACGTTTAAACAGCTGGTCTCCATCGCCGAATTCATGAACGGCCGACTACCGGTATGGCAAAAAATACGCCTGGGGCTTGAACAGCGTCTACCGCCGGTAATGGCGCCGCCCGCTACACCGGTAATAATGGCTCGGCTGGCGGGGCTGGACAAGGAACTGCCGGTGGTAAAACTCGGGGGCGATAAGCTGGCGGGCCAGGACGTTTATGTCCGTTTTAATCCCGAGACCGGCGAAGCCTTCGGCAAAAAATACCAGTTGGCCCTTGGCAATATATTGCAGGCGATACCTTTGCCCATGGCCAAACGGTTGCGAAACATTCTGGAGCAGGGTATGGGCGGGCGGGGCGCGCCGGGGGCGGGGAAAGCATTCGCCGCCGCATCTTCCGGCCAGCCCTATGCCTGGGTCACGGCCCAACACCTGGCGGCATGGGTGGAAAACGCCATCGGTCCATTACCGACCACTACCCTGGCCCTTATCGCGCGGTGGCGCATTTCTGTGCGCCAATGGCGGGGCTATGTAAGCCCGGACGGGGTATTAACGGCCCGGGGGCGCGAGATGCTGCAAAACGCCGCGCCGGTGACATGGCGTCGCATTCTTGACCTGCCGCCTGCTATGCAACAGCGTATCCTGGGTCCTTCCTACCCGGGGACATTAAGCCATACCGGCCTTGCTTCTCCTGCAGCGGATAACGCTCATCGCGTCCTGGCGCTTTTTCCCCGGCAATCCGATTTGCTCCTGGCAAAAGAACATGCCCATTTCAATGACATATGGCATCGATGGGCAGCCGGCGGGAGCAGCCACGAACAGCGCGGCAATGCGGTGGTAACATTGCAGTTCTGCCTGCGAGATAACCTGAAGGAACTTGATTTAAGGGGGTTGGGCCTGAGGTCTTTACCCACGGCATTACCGCCACAGGTGGTGAAACTGAAGCTTAGCCACAATGAGCTGCGACACTTTCAAGGCGTTCCGCTGCCCAATTTAACGCACCTGGATATCAGCCATAATCGTTTTAGCCTGTTACCCCGGGTGCAGGCGGATAAGCTGGAAACCCTTATCGTCCATCACAACCAGTTACAAAAACTTCCCGCCACGCAGGCGCCGAACTTGTCCGAACTTGACGTCAGCTATAACGAGATTAATATGGTCAACCTGATTAGCCATGGGAAATTGATGTCGTTAAAACTTAATAATAATGAATTAACCACGTTACCCGACATTAGCCAGCTGAAATTAAAAAGTCTTTACCTGGACCATAATTTTCTGACCGAGTTGCCCCGGTTACCGGAGACGTTAACTATTTTCAGCGCCGCGAATAATATTTTAGCGCAGGGAATGGCGGTATTACCGCACAAATTAACCAATCTGGATCTTAGCTTTAATTTAATCAACAAAATACCCCAGCAATGGCAGTTCAGCCAGTTGTTGCATCTGAAACTCAATAACAACCAGATAAGTGATATACAGCGGCTATTGCCGCCAACGCTGATTACCTTGTCGGCAAACCACAACTTTATCATGGAACTGCCGCCAACCTGGCCACCTAAAATAAGGTTTATAGGGCTACAGCATAATGATATCACCACGTTGGCAAACACCCACTTCCCGCCCGGGCTGCGGCTGATCAACCTGAACCAAAACCATATCCAGTCCCTGTCTGAAAACTTGCCCGCCGGCATAAAAAAGATTTTCATCGCCGACAATAAATTGAAAGCCATTATGACCAACGTGCCGCGTGACCTGGAGCTTATCGACGTTAGCAAGAATATGATTAAGCAGCGCCCCGCGCATTTGCCCGTCGAGGTGGAATTTATCAATACCCCTTAGCGGCAGGGCGTGCGCCTCTATTTTATCGCGCCCTGCGCTGTTTCCCAGCCCCCGCCCAGCGCCCGGAACAGCATCACCTGATCGTCGGCCAGTTGCGCCTGCGACTGCGCCAGGGCGGCGTCGCTGTCGGCCAGGCTGCGTTCCGCGTCCAGTACATCCAGATAGCCTATTTTGCCGCTGGCGTACAGCCGGCGGGTTTTTTCCGCCACGTCACGGGTTTCTTTACCCGCAGCGCGCAGCGCCTGGTAGCGGTCCAGTTCCCGGGCGTAGTTATTCAGGGCGGTCTCCACTTCCCGCAGCGCGGTCAGGACGGAACCGTCAAAGCGGGCCAGACTGGCTTTTGTGGCCGCCTGGGACTGGGCGATGCGCGCCTGCGCCACGCCATTATTGGGGATCGTCCAGGAAATCAGCGGTCCAAGGCTCCAGCCATAGGTATCTTTTTCGCCGATGCCGTTCATCAAGCCGGCGGAGCTGCCCGCCAGGCCCAGGGTGATTTTGGGATAGAGATCGGCCATCGCCACGCCGACCCGGGCGGTGGCGGCGGCCAACTGACGCTCGTTCTGGCGGATATCCGGACGGCGGCGCAGGAGCGCGGCGCCGTCCCCCATCGGGATAAGCCGGCTGAGGCGGGGCGGCGTCACGCAGTCGGCGACATCATGCGGAAAATCCTGCGGCAGCGCCCCGGTAAGGGTGGCCAGACGGTAGAGCGCGTTCTGGCGCTGGGCCAGCAGTGGCGGCAGGGTAGCCGTGAGCTGTTGCAACTGCGCGCGGGCGCGTACGGTATCCAGTTCACCGGTGCGGCCCGCCTGTAGCAGCCGGCCGGTTAACGCCACCGATTGACGCTGCAGGTCGATAGAACGCCGGGCGGTTTGCAGCCGCAGGCCGGTGGCGCAGATCTCGGCATAGGCGCGGGCGGTGTTCGCCGCCACGTTGATTCTGACCAGATCAAGGGCCGCCCGGGCCGCCTCGCTGTCGGCGTTGGCGGCCTCGATGGCGCGCTGGATCTGGCCGAACAAATCCAGCTGATAGGACAAGTTCAGGCCGCTGTCGTAGTGCCAGGCGTTATCCGGCACATAACCCGGCTGCAATTCGGACAGCCCGGACGGATGGCCGTAATAAGGCCTGGCGTTAACGCCGAGCGTGGGATTTTGCGCGCTGCCGGCTTCCCTGAGCAAGGCCTGCTCCCGCTCAAGATTGGCCATGGCGACACGCAGATCGGTATTACGCGCCAGCGCCTGGGCCACCAGGCGGTCAAGCCTGGCATCCCGGTAAAGCTGCCACCAGCGGTCCGGCAGCGGTTGGGCGCTGGCCGGCGCGGCTCCGGCCTGCGCCGGGGCGTTCGTTTTTTCATCCACCAGCGGCAGGCTGCCGGCGCGGGTGACCAGCGTTGATGCGGGAGCCCGGTAGTCCGGCCCGACCGGTTGTAACGAGCAGGCGTTCAGGCCGGCCAGGGCCAGCACTATGGCGCAGGCCGGCCCGAACGGAAATTTTTGATATCCGGCAATCATGGCTTGCATCGGCATGGCTAGCGTCCTTGCGCGACGGGATGGAGGTTAATGATGCCGCTGGACGACCCCGCCACCTCCACGGTAACCGTCTCGCCGGCTACCAGCCGCTGATCCGGCGCTAAAGCGCCGATTTTCACCCGTACGGGGATACGCTGCGCCAGCCTTACCCAGTTAAAGGTCGGGTTCACGCTGGGCAGCAGGTTATCGCCGGTCAGCCGATCGCGTTCGGCAATGCCGGCGGCGATGCTTTCCACCGTACCCTTGAACGGCCCATTGCCGCCCATGGGGATAACCCGGACCGGATCGCCAAGGTGAATGCGCGGCAGCTTGGTTTCCTCAAAATAACCCTCGACGTAAAACGATCCGGTATCCACCAGCGCCATCACCGGTTTGCCGGTGGTGGCATAGCTGCCCTGGCGCAGATCAAGATTGGTCACCATGCCGTCGACCGGCGAACGCACCTGGGCCCGCTGCAGGTTCAGCCGGGCGCTGTCCAGCGCGACCTCGGCCTGGGCCAGGGCGTTTTGCGCCTGGTCGAGCTGGGTGCGGGTGCGTTCCCGTTCCTCCTGCGGGATCAGCGTGCCCAACTGAGCATTGCGCTTGTCCTCGCGCTGGGCCTGGGCGATGGCGATGCGCTGGGAGTTAAGGCCGACTTCCGCCTGCCGCACCGCCAGTTCATAGCGGCTGCGATCCACCACGAATAACAATGCGCCGGCCGCCACGCGCTGGTTATCATGCACCGCCACCTCGGTCACCAGGCCGGAAACATCCGGCGCGATGGGCACCACGTTGGCGCGCACCCGGCCGTCCCGGGTCCAGGGGGCCAGTTCATAATGATCCCATAGCTGCAATACCGCCCAAATGGCCGCCAGCGTCACCAGCAGGGTAATCAATACGCGGATCGCTTGCCGCGAACGTAAGGCAAAAGTGTCGGATTTCATCGTAGGTTATCGCTGCAAAAGATACGTGACATGGGTAATCCCATAAAGTAAAAGGAAATAAACGGCGATATCGAACAAGGCCGGATGCCAGACCCAGCGATAAAAACCGCCCATCGCCAGCAGGCGCCGTACCGCCCAGAATAGCCCCAGCGCGGCCAGTGCCAGCACCATCAGCCAGGGGAAAAAGAGACCATAAAAACTGGCTTCGCCAATCATGGCGCCTCCTCCTTAACGTTCAGGGCGACGGGGGCGTCGGGGAACAGGTTATTGCGCAGCCCCACCAGGGCGGAAATGGCGCTGCGCCACTGCGGGGTGGGTTCCGGCATGTCGAGCATCGTGCCCAGCGCCTGGTCGACGGCGCGATGCAACGACACGGCGGGCAGGTTTTCCGCCGAGCGGAACAACTGGGACAACTGGGCGAGCAGCGCGCCGAAGTCCACCGCCGGAAAATGCCGCCGCGCCTGCTGCAGCGCGATGATATTCACCCCCAGGCGCAGATCGCGCAGGGTTTCCCTGGCGACGCTATGGTGCCGGTTGGTTTCGCCCTGGGCGATGCGCGTCACCAGCAGGCCGATGCGATCGATCATCCTGACGGCAAAAATTTGCAGCTGCTGCGCTTTTACGCCCCTGGCCATCGCCACCAGGTCGCGGCGTATTGCCCGGCGGATACGGCGCGCGCTCCAGTCGGCGCCGACCGAGCGAAATAACCGGGTTACCCGCGCCGCCACGAAGGTTCCCAATAACTGGGCGGTGGTGCTGTTGATAAAGCTGGTGACGTCCGCATGGGCGGTATCATGCAGCGACAGGGTGCCCGCCACGCCGAACAGCAGCGGCAGCGCCACCATAAGCAGGGCCGGGCGGGCGCTGTAGCAGCCCAGCACCAGGAACAGCGGCGCGCATATCAGTACCAGCATGCCGAAGTCATGTACCGCGGGCAGCAGCACCAGAATATAAATCGCCGATATGGGAGCCGACAGGAAGGTGTATTTAAGGAAATTATTGATGGCGGGCACCGGATCGTCCATGACGGCGAAAAAGCTGCAAAACACCGCCGCCATCATGGCCGCGGTGGCGCCGTCGGCCCAGCCGATTTGGATCCAAAACACGCAACACAGGCCGATGGCGATAAAGGCCGCCAGCGACGAAAGCAGCGCCATGCCAAGATCCCGATGCAGCACCCGGTTGCCGACGGCGGCCAGGCGGCGCCTGGGCATGACGCCGAGCCGCATGGCGGTGGCGATATCCTGGCGCAGCACTATGCACTCCTGCCATTTCATCACCAGTTCTTCCAGATAGCTGACCAGCGAAATGCGCAACGCCCGCGACCACGGGCTGTGATTACCGCCGGATTCCAGCCGTGTTGCCGATTCCCTCAGCGCCAGGCGCTGGTCGTGATACTCCGCCGGGGTGAGCCGGACCTCGACGCCGGCCATTAGCGGTTCGTTGGCCGCCAGCCAGGCGCTGATTTGACGTTGCACCGCCAGCACATCGGGGCTCCAGCCGCCTTCCGCCCGATACAGCGCCTGCAGGCGATCCTCCACCCCGGAGAGCGTGGGGATCAGTTCCGCCACCCGGTCCTGCATGGTACGCATAGCGCCCGCCGTCCAGGCCAGATTGCCGGTATCAAACGGGATATGGGTGGCCAGCAGCCGCAGTTGGGTAATATCCACCGACAGGCGCAGGCGCGCCGCGGAAGTGGCGCCGTCCTCCCCTGCGGTAGGAGGAAGCGGCGCCGGGGCGGAAAAAATATCCTTCAGCCAGCGCCGGGTATCGGTTAAGGTTTTGTCCAGCAGGCCCATGACGCTGCCCGTCAAGCCTGCCGGCAGCACCACGCTGTGTACCAGGGTGGCGCATAAAATCCCCAGGCAGATTTCCTCCACCCGGGTGATGGCGGTATTAAAGATCAAATCCGGGGTCTGTACCGATGGAAAACCGATCAGCGCCGCCGTGTAGCCGGCCAGCATAAAGGCGTAGGAGCGCGGGGTTCTGTCGAGCAGGGAAATAAACAGGCAGACGCTGACCCACAGCGCCATGGCCAGCACCAGCAGCACCGGCGCGTTGGACAGGGCGGGAATGATAAATACCGTGGCGGTGCTGCCGATAAACGTGCCGCACAGGCGGTAGACCGCCTTCGATCGCACCATGCCGGCCAGCGGCTGGCTGACCACATAGACCGTCATCATCGACCAGAAGGTATTGGGCAGCCCGGCGCGGCTGGACAAATAGAGTGCCATCATCGCCGCCGTAAAGCTTTTCAGCGAATAAATCATTTCCGCGCGGGAAAACAGCCTCAAGGCAGGCAACGTCATGGTCATCAGGCCGGCGTGTTGATTAGCGCGTCGTCCAGGGACGAAGATCCGTTGATACCCAGCCGCCGTTCCAGCAGGCAAAAAGTCCGCAGGCATGCGTCAATGTCCGCCTGCGGCACGTCCTCGAACAGCGTGGCGCGAAAGTCGTTCAGCATCGCCTCGATCCGTATCTGGATAGCGCTGCCCGCCGGCGTCAGGTGCAGAACCTTGGCGCGCTTGTCCACCAGGTCGTCCTGGCGCAACACCAGCCCGGCATCCACCAGTTGGTTGAGCGAGCGCACCAGGGAGGGGCCCTCGATCCCTAGTTCTTCCGACAGCCCGCCGGGACGTATCCCTTCGGGATGACGGCCTATCAGCACCAGCGGCCAGGCCATGGCGGAGGAGAGTCCCAGCGGCGCGACCAGTTTATCCGCCTTGGCCCGATAGGCCCGTTGTAGCTGGCCCAGGGCCATGGTCATCGCCATCAGCGCCTGCGCGCGGGTTTTCGGCATAGTCATCGCTATCGTTAGTATGTAATTAGGTAGTTTGCTAACTATATGGTGATCAGGGGCATGCGTCAACGGATCGGCCGCTTTTCGTTATGCAGTCTTTGCCGATTCGGGACTAGGTTTATTACCCATACATAGTGATCATAGCTATCCACTAACGCGTTGTTGCGTACTGATAAGGATGACTACGCCATGCCAGATCCGTTATTAACCGGCCATGTATTGGGAGAGGCGGCCTGCCTGCACGCCGTTGATGATGGGCCGCCGGAAACGCCTCGCTTTTCGCTTGATCATTTTATCCTGAAGACCTATGTGCAGCCCTGCCGCTACGGCGCATATCGCCTTTATCACGGCATGCGCTGGTTTGAACATGCCGATACCGCTTCCCTTAGCGCGCGCATCCATTTTACCCGCTGTCTGGTCGATCGCATCATTGCCATGGACTTGCCCAGGCAACAGCCGCTAACCCTGATTTCACTGGGTGCCGGCGGACTTTTGGCGGAATATGTCATCAGCCGGTTATTAACCGATAAGGGATTTACGCATCTTCGCTGGCGCTGCATCGACGTTATGTATGCCCATGAGGATTTTGCCGACGCCATCAGGGTTTTCCGTGAATGCACCGGCTCTTGCATCGAGACTTTTTCCACCGAGCGGGCGTATCTTGATCCTATGGCGGGCGCGGGGGCTTGGGCGGCAGGCGACAGGGACGACGGCGCCGCCATTGTGCTGTCCATGGCGCCGCCGGCGATAGCGATGAAAGATTTGACGCCGTCGCAGGAAAAACAATTGGCGGGCCAGGTCTGTATGCGCGGGCATATTACCGAAGAGCTGGACGAAGCCAACTGTGTGAATATTATTTTCGCACTAAACAATAATATAGACAGCTATTATCAAGAATTAACGGCTGTGCTCAAAGGCAGTAATAAACTTATCTGGCTTAATTGTATACTAAAATGCTCTGTGAATGACCAAGGGCATTATGATATGGTCTCCAGCGCTGATACATACGCCGATGTCATTTATAACAGGCTGACAACGCAATTACATCAGCTCTGGAAAAGCGCGCGCCTTCGCACCGCCGGGGCGCCGGGCGATGCCGTCCCCGTGCTTAGCCTGTCGCAGATCATTATAGCGGCGGGGTTGCTAAGAACACGATGGCCGCCATTAAGGGTCATCCACAAGCTGTTTTTATTCAACGATTATGATATCGCGTTGAGCGGGCTGCGCGCCTTTTTTCGCGACGGCAGCCGGTCAACGTTATTTGCTTCTTTTGAGAATAATACCGCGGAGTTTGCCTAAGCGAGCGGCAATGGCCGGGTTTAGATATAGACCCGCAAATACTCCGTCAGGCACAATATGGCCATGGCCTGGCCGTAGGGCATGGACGTCAGGGGGATCTGGCGGTAATATTCCAGCTCGCTGCCCATCGCCGTGCCGAACGACACATCGGTCAACTCGCCGTCCTGGTTTATGCGGCCGATGACGCCGCGCACCGCGTTTTCCGCCATTGCCCGGTAGCGCGGGTCGATGTAGCGTTTGCGCAGCGCCTTCAGTATGCCATAGGCAAAACCGGCGGTGGCTGAGCTTTCCAGGTACGACTGCGGCTCATCAAGCAGCGTATGCCACAGGCCGCTCTCATCCTGGCATTTTTCCAGGGCGTCGATTTGGCTGGTCAGTACCTCGAGCAGATAGCGGCGCGTGGGGTCCTGTTCCGGCAAATCCAGCAACTCGATAAATTCCGGAATGGCCACCGTCAGCCAGCTGTTGCCGCGCGCCCAGCGCGCCCGGGCAAAATTATGCCGGCCGGCGAAACTCCAGCCGTGAAACCACAGCCCGGTTTCCCGATCCATCAGGTACTGGATATGCAGTAAAAATTGATAGGTTGCTTCCGCCACGAACTCCGGCCGGTTGAGCAATTTGCCGATTTTCGCCAGGGGCAGCACGCTCATCATCAGCGTATCGTCCCACAACTGCTGATGGTTTTCATTGTTATAGACGATATGCTGCAACCCGTTTTTTTCGGTGCGCGGCATCTCGTACATCACCCATTCCGCCCAGCGCTCCAGGTAAGGGCGCCAGGCTGGATTGCCGGTATCCTCATAGCGGTAGGCCAGCGTCAGCAGCGGACACACCGTGTTCACGTTTTTGGTGGGCGTGCCCTCCGCCAGCCTGGCGGCGAACCAGTCGTCGATAATCCCCCGCATCCGGTCGTCGCCGGTTTGCTGGTAGTATTGATAAATGCCGTACAGGCCGATGCCGTGCGTCCATTCCCACCCGGCCCATCCCTTGGTGTCGATGACCCGTCCGTCGTCGAGGCGCAGTAAAAACTCGCCGGTGCGATCCTCGATATTGATCAGGTTATCGGTCACTTTGCCGATCAACCCTTTTAACCGGTCGCGGGGTAACAGATATTCAGGCTGCCGGAGCAACGGGCTGTGTTTTACGCTAAAGATAGTCATGTATGTCGTCCTGCCGATGTCTTTATAGATAGATTAAATCAGGTGCCCGGTGGGCGCGGCTTTTTCCGGCGCGCCTTTATGGCGGTTAAGGTAGCCGATGTTGTTATTGCCCCACAGCGATTCGTATTTCATGCCGGTCAGCGTCTCCACGGTGGCCCGTGCCTCCGGCGTGATCTGCTGCGGCAGCGGATGATTGGCCGCGCGCATTTTTTGCGTTTCCAGCTGCAGGATGCGGTGGGTTTTCAGGTTCAGCTTAAAGCGCAGGGAAATAATGAAACCCGCGGTCAGCACCAGCACCGTGCCGATGCACAGGATGGCCAGGATGGCGTGGCTTACCTGCGGCAACTGCACTTTCTGCCCGGAAACGAACCCCGACAGCTGCAGGAACACCCCCACCAGCATTACCGCCCCGGCCTGGGACGCCTTGCGCGTCAGCGTCATGATGCCGGCGAAGATGCCCTCGCGCCGCTGGGCGGTGATCGCCTCGTCCACATCGGCGATATAGGTGTAGATATTCCAGGGCACATAGTTGATGCCGCCCCGGCCAAGGCCGGCCACGGCCGATACCAGCAGCAGCAGCGAGAACGTGTCGCTCAGGCCGGCGTAGTACAGCACGCCGTAGGAGAGCGCGCTCAGGCCGAACAGGGTGACCACCAGCCGGTAGGACGGCGCCGGTCCGAAGCGGATGCACAGCGGGATCATGCCGATCACCGCCACGAACTGCAGGATCGCCATCACCCCCATCAGGTTGGAGGCCACGGTGGCGCTTTGCATCAGCACGAACACCACATAATAGGTAAACACCGCGTTGAACACGTCCTGGGCGATGTAGCCGCCGAGGTACAGGCCCAGATGCTGGCGAAAAATGCGCACGCGCAGCGTGGAGGACAGTTCGATATGCAGGCGCCGCAGGCTTTGTCCCAGGGTCAGCTGCTGTTTTTCACGCTCAAGCTTTAATACCGCCTCCGATTTCAGCGCCGCCGGTCGCTCCCAGGTAAACAGGTAGACCAGGGTCAGCACCAGCGCGCAGATCACCGCGAACACCACGCTGGCGTAGAAAAAGGAAATAGCGTTGTCCTTGCCGAAATGCGACAGCAGGATGCCGGGCAAAAAGGCGGCCAGGATGGCGGACAGCTGCGCCAGGGCGATGCGCGCGCCGGAGAACTTGGATTTTTGTTTAAAATCGTCGGTCATTTCCGGCACCAGGGTTTCGTAGGGCACCAGGATCATGGTGTAGACCACGTCGAACAGCAGATAGGTCAGCAGGTAATAACCGTAGCCCATGCCGCCGACCCACATCAGGCAGTAGCTGAACACGCAGGGAATGCCGAGCAGGATAAAAAACTTACGGCGGCCGAAACGCTTGCCCAGCCAGGTGCCGCCGAAGTTATCGGTCAGGTAGCCCATCAGCGGGCTGACCACGGCGTCCAGCACCCGGGCGCAGGCAAAGATAAAGGTGGCCTCGATGGGCGAGAGGCCGCAAAACGTGGTGTAGAAATAAAGCAGCCAGGCGGCGGTCAGGGCGGTGGTGCCCGCGCCCAGGAAATCGCCGGAGCCATAAGCCAGGTATTGCGGTAAACCTATGGAGCGTATTTTCATCGTCATGCTTCCCCGGATAAGGCGTTGACAGGGCATGGTAAAAAACGGTCAACCGACCGTAATCCTCATTGTCGCTGTCAACCCTAGCGCCTGGGGCGGCGAGAAACCTTTCTCCCGTTGCCAGACCCGGTGATTGAATGGCAAAAAAATAAAGAGCGGGGCGATCAAGCTCAAATTTATAAAATTTTATTTCTTTTATTAAGAAACATTGGTTCATTTAATCAGCAAACCCTGTCCGCCGCGGCGCAAACCTACAAAAAAAGATCAGCCACCTCCCGCCAGTCGTTGACCCGGCGATAGCCGCGCGCATGGATATTATGCGGAGCGGTAAACAGGATGCCTTCGCCGACGAAATGCTCAAAATGACGGACATTGTCGTCGATAAGAAAATCGGCGTTGAGGATGCGCTTGTTGCCGCAAAAGACAAAATTCATGGCGCTTAAAAAACCGAAGTGGGTTTGCAGCCAGTTAAACTTGGCGGTAAACGAGGCGGGGAATTCCATGGCGGCGGTAGTGATGAAAACATGGTATTTGCCGCTCAATTCCCGGACCACATCCTGCGCGCCGGCGATCACATCCAGATCGCTGAAAAACGCCGGCTCGCCGATCATCTGGTTGATTTTCTCGCGCAGCGCCGGACGCAATTGCTGAATAGTCTGTCCGGCAAGATCGTTTAAGCCGATATGTTCGCCAAATTCGGCATTAAAATGCCGGATCATTTTGCTGTTGAAATCGGCAATCACCTCATCCATATCTATGGCTATCGTCTGCATGGCTCCTCCGGTTTTTCAGGCCGCGCCGTGCAGCGGCGGGCCGGTATCGTAGAGCACAATACTAGCCCAACAAGCGGGTAATTGGCCACGCTTGTCCCGGCATCACGCGCGCGCTTACTGGAAAAATTGGTTGATAACGCCGACGATCCGGTCCTGCTCTGCCAGGGACATATGATTGTGCAGTGGAATATGGAGCACCGTGGCATGAATGCTGCGGCTGGTAGCGAAACTTATTTTATCCTGGTAGGTTAAGGCAAACTCGTTGGCCCCGTCATACCCTAATATGGGATAATAGATATCAAATTCGATATTCATTATTTTGGCAAAACGTATCAACTCGTCCCGCTTGCCCGCGTTGACCCGGATGGGGAATAAATGCCAGGTGTTGGCCGTTTGTTCGATGGGCAGCGTAATAAATCCGCGATGTTCCAGGAGAGCGAGCTTATTAATATAACGATAAGCCAGGTAAGATCGTTTTAACGCATTCAGGGCAAAAAAAGTTAATTTGGCTAATAACGTCGCCGCCTGGATATTATCCATCCGGCTGTTAAACCCCCAATTCTGCGCTTTGACGTTTTTTTTACCCTCGCAAAAGCCATGATAGGAAAATTGCCGGGCGCGTTTGGCGATGGCCGAGGAACAGGTCAGCAACGCGCCCGCCTTGCCGAATCCGCCGATGTTTTTAAACGGGTTAAAACTCAGCGTCACTACATCGCCGTAGTTGATGATATCCGGTATGCCGAAACACTGGGCCGCGTCAATGATGACGCGCAGCTCATGATGCCTGGCCTCTTGGGATATGGCGCTCATATTTCTGACGGAGCCGTACAGGCAAACGGCCAGGATGGCCTTGGTGCGCGGGGTGACCAGCCGCGGGATCTCGGTTGGGTTGAGATTGAAACTGGCGTCGATGTTGGCGTAGACCGGCTTTGCCCCGATGGAAAATATGGCGTTTTCCGTGGCCGCGAAAGAGTTGGGCGGCACAATGACTTCGTCGCCCGCACCGACGCCGATGGCCTTCAGCGCAATTTTCAGCGCGTCCGTCCCGCTGCTGGTGGCGACGCATGCCGTCGCCCGGTAAGACGCCGCCAGCCGTTTTTCCAGCCGGGTGATAAAGTCGCCGCTGGTGAACTGGCCTGACGCCACCACTTTTTCCATTTCTTCCAGGCAAGCCGCCCGCTCTTTGTCCGAATTAAGCCGGGTGAAGGGGAGAAATGGAATAGGGGCGCCGCTGTCGTATTTGGCTTCGTTATTAATAATACTGATTAAGCCGTCGCTTTCCATAGGTAAATGGGTTGCCCGCGCGTTGGATTTTCCAGTCTTTAATAATTCAAGTGCGTGATGATTAATATCGATAATGTTAAGCATATAGCTTATTCTTCCTTGATGGCCGGGAGAATAACTTATGCCATTAATGTAAAAAAATCATCATAAAGTTAAAATTTTAACGTTATTTTTCGCTCAATGATTTAGCATTAATATACTTAATTATTTGCAATAAATATTATGTTTTTAATATCCATGCGCCGCTTTTCGTTTCCCCGGCCATAGCGGCGGGCGCATCACGTTGGCGGCTTTCGGTACTCCGTATCGGAAATGACCCGCGCCACCTGGGCCAGCGGTCCGATTTTCACCGTGCTCCTGCGCCCGAGCTTGCTTTTGTCCATCAGCAACAGCGACTGCGTGGCCTTGTTGAGCATCAAGGTCTTGTAATCGGCGTTGATCGCGTTCGAATCCCACATGATATCGTCATTATCAATGCCTTCGCAGGAAAAAATAAACAGGTCGATATCAAGGTGCCTGACGATGGAAAACAGCGCTGGATTGACGTAACAGGCATATTTACGCTGCAACGTGCCGCCGGAGCTGACCAGCGTAATATGGGATTTTTTTTCCAGCTCGCTGCACACCCGGACGCTATTGGTAAACACGGTTAGGGGGATGTCAGGCAGCTTTTTGGCCAGGTACCAGCACGTGGTGCTGGCATCCAGGGCAATCACCATATCCTCGTCAACCCAGGTCAGGGCCTGGCCGGCGATATCAGCCTTGCTGTTTAAATGGCTTTTGACGCGGGCATTAAACGAGTCGCCGCTGTCGGGTTTGCCGCGCGCAATGCCTTTGGCCCGGCCATGTTGACGGATGATCAGGCCCTGGTCCTGCAGGCTGTTGAAATCCCGGCGGATGGTTTCCTTGCTGACGTCGAACCACGCCGCCAGTTCATCCACCTTCAGGACCTCCTGTTGGGATATTAACGCCAGGATATCTTGCTGCCGCGTTGATTTCATCTTGCCCTCCCGCTTACCCGATGTCCCGCTTCCGGCGCCCCAGGCCAGGGTGTGAAAGCGGTTGTCGGCATAAGATACGGCAACGGACGGTCAAAATATGGGCGTTACCCCTTTTTTTAATAAGATATTACCGTATTTTGCCCGCTCGCCGGTCATGACGATGGCGAACGCCCGCCGGGCGCGCTCGTAAAAAGCAAACCGGTCGATGCGCGTCACCGGCAGGCGTTCGCCCGCGCCAAACAAGGCCTGCAGGTAGCGGTTTTCCACCGCCGGGTCCAGTTCATCCCCTGCGCCGGGCATCATCATCACCAGCGGCGGCGCATAGCTGTCCAGCTGGAACAGCGGGATCACCGCCGCCAGCAGCGGTCCGATGTCCAGCCCGTCGGCGCGCAGCACCTGCGGGCCGAGGGAATGCCCCGGAAAATGCGCATCGGCGAAAACAATCTCGTCGCCATGGCCCATTTCGGCCAGCGTTTTTAGCAGCGACGGCGAGATAAGCGGGGATATCAGTTTTAACATACATGCACTCCAGTTCGAGGGGATGGGAGCCCGGTCGGGGGCCACTTAATATCGGCATAGTCGCCGCCGGGCCTGAACCATTGATAGCGATAACCGACCAGGGCGCGGGCATCTTCCGGCGACGGAACATAACCGATGCCGCTCCAGATAAACATCGAGGCGCCCAATACCGTGGTTTCCGCCTCGTCCATCACTTTGATCGGCACCTGCAGCAGGTCGGCCTTGATTTGGTTCCACAGGGCATTGCGACCGCCGCCGCCCACCAGCGTCAGTTCACTAACGGTGAAATGTCCTATTTGCGCTAATAATGCCAGATTATCGCGCAGGGTCACGGCCAGTCCTTCCAGCGCGGCGCGATAAATATGGCCGCGCCGCGCCGCCAGCGCAAGTCCCTGCCAGCTTGCCAGTCCCGCCCCCGCCGCCAGCAGGGAACCGCTCATCCTGACGCCGTCCGCCCCCGGCGGCACCTCGCGCGCCTCGCGAATCATCGCCTGATAGACTTTGCTGGCCGGCGTTGCCGACCAGCAAAGCTCGCGCACCCACTCCAGTACGCCGGAGGCCAGCCATTGCAGGCCGGGATTAAACAGGCCGGCGCAGCTGTCCAGCTCGCAGGTGGACCCGGCGATACGCGGCAGTATGCTGGTGTCCACCCGCCGGCTGCGTACCATCAGTATTTCCCAGGTGCCGGAGGACAGCACCGGCTGGTCCAGCCCGGCCCCCGACCCGAACAGGGCAAACTGCGTGTCATGCCCGGCGGCGATCACCGGCAGGCCCGGCGGCAGCCCAAGCCTGGCGGCGGCGGCGGGCAGCAGCGCGCCGATGATATCGCCGGCGTTCACCAGCGGTGGAAACAGCGCGGCGTCCAGGCCGACGGCCGCCAGTATCCGCGCGCTAAAGCATTCGCGCCCGACATCCAGCAGCTGGCTGGTGCCGGCCATGGTGCGATCGGTGGTGAACGCGCCGGTCAGACGGTGGTTGATAAGCGACGAGATAAACAGCCAGGCGCGGGCCTTCGCCAGCAATGCGGGATGATGCTGTTTCAGCCAGATAAGTTTATACAGGGTATTAAAACTGAACTGGCCGACGCCCGATATCGCCTGTAATTCCGCCGGGCTGATATAGCGGGCGATATCGGCCATCACCGGCGCGGTGCGCGGACACTTCCAACTGATAACCGGATACAGCAAGGCGCCTTGCGCGTCCACCAGCGCGCCGTCGACGCCAAAGGTGGTCACGGCCAGGCCGCGCACCCGGCATGACGCCAGTTCGGCCGCCAGGCGGCGGGAGCACTGGCTGAAGCCGTCCATAATGCTGTCCAGCGACCAGGTTTGCCAGTCGGGGTTCTCCGCCGCCGGCAGGCTGGCGTTCGGCATAACCGCCTTGGCGACCGTCCGGCCGTCCGGGGCCATGGCGATCGCCCGGATATTGGTGGCGCCGCAGTCCAGTACGATAACCACATCTTGCTTCATACCGTCTCCCCACTCGCGTCAAGGGGCGGGGCCGGCAATCCCGCGATAGCGCCGGGATCCGGCCGCGCGCCGCCGGGATTATTTTTTATATAACGCGCCGTAGTTGGCGCAGGCGCGGTAATCCTGTCCTTCCGGATCCATGCCGTGGGCGGCCCAGGCGGAGGGCCGGTAGATGTCTTCCGGCGCCACGTTATGCATGCAAACCGGGATGCGCAGCATCGCCGCCAGGGTAATAAAATCCGCGCTGACGTGGCCCACGCTGAGCACCCCGTGATTGGCGCCCCAGTTGGCCATCACCGAGTAGACGTCGCGAAACGGTCCTTGCCCGGTCAGCCGGGGGGCGAACCAGGTGGTCGGCCAGGTGGCGTCGGTGCGCTGGTTCAGCGTATCGTGGACCCCGGCGGGCAAATCGACGCTCCAGCCCTCGGCGATTTGCAGCACCGGTCCGACGCCGCGGATAATATTGACGCGCGTCATGGTGAACGGCACGCCGCCCCGGCTTAAAAAGCATGACGAATAGCCGCCGCCGCGAAAATACTCATGAATGGCCGGGCACCACGCGGTGGCCGCCAGGCACGCCTGGGCGTCCTGTTCGGTTATCTCCCAATGCGGTTTGATGGTGGGGTTGCCCGCGTCATCGGTCTGGCGGCAGGTGCCGTCAAGCGCCGCCGAGCCGGAGTTGATCAGATGGATAATGCCCGCCGCGGCCCGGCCTTCAAGCCGGTGGCCGGTAACCCGTTCCACCGCCTGCGGCGACCAGTAGGTACGCACATCGGCAAAAATCTGCGCGGTGCCGGTCAGGGCGCGGCCGAACAGCATGGCGGCGGCGTTCAGGCTATCGTTTTCCGTCGCCACCACCATCGGCGCGCGTACCCCGTTCCAGTCGAACGCGCTGTTGAGCAACGCCTCGGCGGTGTCGCCGTTGGGGTACTGATCGGTCCAATGCCGCTGCCCCTGGAAGCCGGCGGCAATGGCGTTATAGCCCAAAGACTCCTCGATAAAGCCCTTGGCCGCCACCTTAGCGCTGCCCTGCATCATGTCGCGGATACAGATCGCCATCAGCAGGCTGTCGCGCAATACGCCGCGGCTTTGCGCGGCATCGCGGCGGTACCGCTGCGCATTCTTGTCCGGGCCGAAACGAAAGGCCTTGTCCGCCCAGGCCAGCGCCAGCGCCAGTTCTTCCTCGTCATAAATGCCCTGATCCATGCGGCGGCGCAGCTCGGTCATATCCACCGCCTGCACCTTCATGCCCAGCCAGGATTCAAAAAAGTCATGATCGACAATGGAACCGGCGATGCCCATGGCGACGCCGCCGATGGACAGATAGCTTTTACCGCGCAGGGATGCCGCGGCAATGCCCGCGCGGGCGAAGCGCAGGAGCTTTTCCCGCACGTCGTCGGGGATGGCGCCGTCCCCGCCGTCCTGCACGTCGCGGCCATAGATGGCGAACGCCGGCAGTCCTTTCTGGTTATGGCCGGCCAGCGCGGCGGCAAGATACACCGCGCCGGGGCGCTCGGTGCCGTTAAACCCCCAGATGGCTTTCGGCCGGAAGGGGTCCATGTCGATGGTTTCGCTGCCGTAGCACCAGCACGGCGTTACGGTAATGGTCAGGCCGATGTTGCGGCCGCTGAATTTGCGCTCGCAGGCGGCGGATTCCGCCATCCCGGCAATGCAGGTATCGGCGATGACGCACGCCACCGGCTCGCCGTTGGGGTAGCGCAGGGACGCGGTTAGCAGGGTGGCGGTGGCGCGCGCCATTGACAGCGTTTGTTCTTCCAGCGATTCGCGGATGCCCAGGCGACGGCCGTCAATAACCGGGCGAATGCCGATGGCCGGCATATCGTCATGCCGCTGTGGGGAAGCTGTTGTCTTGTTCATGGCAATTCCTTGTGACGTTGACGGTTATTTTTTGCCGAACGGATAGAGCAATTTCTGGATAGCCGGATCGTTAAGATTGGTTTGGGTAACGAATTTCACCGGGATATCGATGACCTTGGCCACCTTCTGTCCCTTCAGGAAGCTGTCGAGGGTTTTGATGCCCTGGTAGCCGATCTGGTAGGCGTCCTGGACGATAAAACCCTGCAGGGTATTGGATTTCAGGAAACCGATAATGGCCTCGGTACTGTCGAAACCGATCACCTTGACCTTGCCGGCCAGGCTCAGGCTGTCAATGGCGTTGGCGACGCCCAGCGTCGACCCCTCGTTGGTGGCATAGATGCCCGCCAGGTCGGGATTGGCCTGCACCATATCGATGGTTTTATCCATGGCTTTCTGCGGATCGCCGTCGCTGTACTGCACCGGCAGCAGGGTAATGGCGGGATATTTTTCCTTGATGGTCTTGGTAAAACCCTCGGTACGCTCTATCGCCGAGGTGGTGCCCGCCACATGGGCGATAATGCCGACCTTGCCTTTGCCTCCCACCTCTTTCGCCAGGGCGTCCGCCGCCGCGGAGCCGGCCTTGACGTTATTGGTGGCGACAAAGCTCACCGGGATATCGGAGTTGACGCCGGAGTCGAAGGTGGCGACAGCGATTTTTTTGCTGTGCGCCATTTCCACCAACGGCACCAGGGCGTTGGCATCCAGTGCCGCGAGCAGAATACCGCTGGGCTGGCGCGTGATGGTATTTTCCATCAGCTGGATTTGTTCGGCGATTTGCGTTTCATCGGACGGGCCGACAAAACTGGTTTTTATGCCTAATTCTTTTGCCGCCGCCTCCGAACCCAGTTTTACCGTTTGGAAAAATTCATGCTGGTAGCCTTTGCTCACCACCGGAATAGAGATATCGCCGGTGGCGGCATCAGCGCCGCCCGCGCCGCATAGCGTGAACAGCGCGATGCCGCACAACCTGATTAATTTCATCATGACAACCTCCAAAGTGATATTTTTACTGTCCAGATAACAGGAACGTCGGTGAATCAGATCTTTTTGCGCAGCGTATCCAGATACACCGCCGCAACCACGACAATGCCCATCGCAACCATTTGCCAGAATTGCGACACGCCCATTAAATTCAGTCCGTTTTTCAGCACGCTCATGATAAAGGCGCCGATAATAGTGCCGCCGATGGTACCGATGCCGCCCATCAGGCTGGTGCCGCCGATCACCACCGCGGCGATGGCCTCAAGCTCATAGCCCACGCCCACCGTCGGTTGTCCGGAATTCAGCCGTGATGCCAGCACCACTCCCGCGATGCCGGTCAATATGCCGCAGAACAGATAAACGAACAGTTTGACGTTCCGCACCTTGATTCCCGATAAATGGGCGGCGTCCTCATTGCTGCCGACGGCGTAGATATACCGGCCGATAACGGTTCTTTTCAGGATATAGGCGGCAATGGCCGCCAGTACGATCAGGTAGATAACCGGATAGGGCAGGAAATCGAACAGCTTGCCCTGGGCCAGGATTTTAAAACCGGGATATTGCGAAAAATAAATGGCGCGGCCGTCGGTCAGCACCATATTGATGCCGCGCACCGACATCATCAGGCCGAGCGTGGCGATAAAGGGGGGAATGGCCGCCCGGGCCACCAGAAAACCGTTGATATAACCGCACAACGCGCCGCCCAGCGCCCCGCAGAGGATACACAGCGCCAGCGGCAGTCCGGCCGCGGCCCCCAGGCCGATGGCCACGCCGGAAAACGCCACCACCGACCCCAGCGACAGGTCGATGCCGGAGGTAATAATGACGTAGGTTACGCCAATGGCCATGATGCCTATTACCGAGGTTTGCAGGGCGATGGTCATCAGGTTTTCGGTGTTCAGGAAAAACGGCGAACCGAGGCTGAAAAATATCATCAGCAGAATCAGGCTGAGCAGCGGAGCAAAACGCATCAGCAACGCTTTATTGCTTATTTTTTTATTGGAGCCGTTCTGTAAATATTTGGTTATGCCAATCATGATTTACCCCTCAAGCGTTGCATATTTCATTATATTTTCCTGGGTGGCCTGCGCGGCCGACAGCTCGGCGGTAATACGCCCCTGCCGCATTACCAATATCCTGTCGCACATGCCCAAGATCTCCGGTAATTCAGACGAAATCATAATGATTGATTTACCTTCCGCCGTCAGACGGTTCATCAAATCGTATATTTCGAGCTTGGCGCCGACGTCAATGCCGCGTGTCGGTTCATCAAAAATCAATATTTCCGAATTCTTGCATAGCCATTTGGCGATAATAATTTTCTGCTGGTTGCCGCCGCTTAAATTCACCGCCAGTTGTTCCAGGTCGGGCGTTTTAATACGCAGCTGGCGGCGCAGGCGCTCGCTTTCGGCGTGACACCTTTTGTCGTCGATAATCCCTAAGCCGTTGGCATAGTGCCGGTAACTGCTGAGCATAATATTGGTGCCGACCGACAGGCCCAGCGCCAGCCCGTCTTTTTTGCGATCTTCGGTCAGATAGCCGATGCCCAGGGCGATGGCGCCGTGCACGCTGCTTATTTTGACGCGATGTCCGGACAGGCGTATTTCCCCGTGGTCCATGGGATCGGCGCCAAACAGCGCCCGCGCCACCTCGGTTCGTCCGGCGCCCATCAGGCCGGCGATGCCGAGGATCTCGCCTTTGCGCAGCGCAAAGGTAATATCGTGCAGTACGCCCTTACGGCCGAGATTATGGACGTCGAGCACCACGTCGTCGCCGGGAATGGCGGCCCGGGCGGGGTAGATATCGCCCAGCTCGCGTCCCACCATCATGGCGATCAGCTGTTCGATGCGCACCATGGTGTAATCGACGGTGGCGATATATTTACCGTCGCGCATGACCGTGGCCCGATCGGCGATAAGCGCCAGTTCCTCCAGCCGGTGGGAGATATAAACGATGGCGACCCCCTGCGACTTAAGCAGTTCGATCACCTTGAACAGACTGTCGATTTCACTTTCGGTCAGGGCCGCGGTAGGTTCGTCCATGATCAGGATTTTGGCGTTGACCGAGAGCGCCTTGGCGATTTCCACCATCTGCTGCTGCGCCACGGTCAATTCACTGATGCGCCTGGCCGGATCGATGGTCAGGTTCAGCATCTGCAGGATATTCATGACCGCCTGGCGCTGGGCGACGTCATCCAGGATCCATGGCGCGCGTTGATGAAATTCCCGCCCGATATAAATATTTTCTTCCACGGTTAAATCAGGAAATAAATTGAATTCCTGGTGAATAATGGCAATGCCCAACGCCCCCGCCTGGATGGGGCTGGTAATCGTCACCGGCCGGCCGTCGAGTTCTATCCAGCCCTCGTCGCAAGAATAAACACCGGATAATATTTTCATCAGCGTGGATTTGCCCGCGCCGTTTTCACCCAGCAGCGCATGAACCTCCCCGCGGTTTAAATCGAAGTTAACGTTATCCAGGGCCAATACCCCGGGGAATCGTTTTGTGACATGCTTCATGGTTAACAACGCTGCGGACATGTTGCCTCCGGACAAAACGGGTTCTGGGTGTTTCAATGTTTTAGCTAACTCGAGTTAGCTATTTAAGGCATGTTCCCCGGATAAACAAAGTATTTATCCCCCTTTTGTGATGGCGATCGGGCCAGTCAGATTAATACACTGATAAAAAACAATTTTATTGACGGTTTATCCCTTCTTCTCGGGCGGGGACGTTACGGCGCGGGGTAATGAACGTGTTTGCCGTAAAAGCCTGCCGCTGGAAAAAATCTAAGGCAGATACGGATAAAAACCTACGGCGGGGGAGAGGTAAGGCCTGTTATGTAAATAAATTGTGAAGTTAATCACTAAAAAAAACGACGGTTAAATGATTTTTCTTCTGCCATGAAAAAAATAGCGCCGGATAAATGACCGTATTAGAGGTTTAGTAAAAAAACGGGCACTTATTAACAATAGACAAAGCAGGTTGACCGTTTACGCCGGTTCTGCGTTTAAACGGACATTTCTATTTAACTTCAGCACGATGAAAAGCGTATGACCATTAAAATAATGTCGATGTTATCACAATTATAATGCTCGTCGACGGCAGGGTAAGTCGTTCAGTTAATTATTACGCGGAAAAATGGCACTTATTAACTTGAGGAGCAATCATGGCAAGAACGACGCTTGCGCACGAGATTATCGCCACGTGTCTGGAGATGACGCGTTTAGGATTGAACCAGGGTACCGCCGGCAATGTCAGCGTCCGCTACCAGGGCGGAATGCTGATTACACCGTCCGGTATCCCTTATGAGCAGCTGACGGAGCAGCACATTGTCTTTGTCGACGGCCAGGGACATGGCGAAACGGACAAGATCCCCTCCAGCGAATGGCGCTTCCACCAGGCGGTATACCAGGCCCGGCCGGACGCCAACGCCGTGGTCCATAACCATGCGGTCAACTGTACCGGCGTGTCGATCCTCAACCGGCCGATTCCGGCGATCCACTATATGATTGCCGCCGCCGGCGGCAGCGATATTCCCTGCGCGCCTTACGCCACCTTCGGCAGCCGGGCCTTGTCCGAACATGTGGCCGCGGCGATCAAACACCGTAAGGCCATCCTGTTACAGCATCATGGGCTTATCGCCGCGGAAGATAATCTGGCCAAGGCGCTGTGGCTGGCCCATGAGGTGGAGGTGCTGGCCGCGCTGTACTTAAAACTCCTGCCGATTATCGATCCGGTGCCGGTATTGTCCAACGATGAAATTGCGCGCGTGGTGGAAAAATTCAAAACCTACGGCCTGCGTGTGGAGCAATAACCGGGCCTTAACGCCGGCGCCGCGCCGGCGTTAATTTCCGTGGCCGCAGGGGGTGCCGGACGCCGGGAGGCGCCGCGTGGCCGCCAGCCATAACGTCTTCAGGGTAGCGTATACGGCTAGCCGTTATTCATAAAATAATAAGCAATATGTCTATAACGTCGCTGCCATTGCGTCGCCCGCCGTGGTGAACAAGACTGACATAAGCACGCCCTATGCCGAGACGGCCGTTTAACCCCAAGCCTCCCGACATGTGCTGCGCCCGCCCGCCGGGTCCCCGGCGAACCCTGGGCGGGTTCCGACAAAAGGTGTGTAGCACTATTTCATTAAACGTTTATTCACCAAAGGTTAACTGAATGAATCGTAAGCTTCGTATAGGCGTCATCGGCGGAGGCATCGGTGGCGCTGCATTGACCGCATCATTGCAGCAACGGGGCATGGAAGCACATCTGTTTGAGCGTACAGCGGCATTTAGAGAAGTGGGCGCGGGGGTGCAGATGACGCCCAACGCGGTAAAAGTGTTAAAGGCCCTTGGCCTGGGCGGCGAACTCCAGCGGTTGGGCTACCTGCCGCTGGCGATTGTCGGGCGCAACTGGCGTACCGGGCGGGAGAAGTTTCGCACGCCATTATCCAGTGCCTGCCCGCAGCTGTTTGGCGCGGAGTTTTATCACCTGCACCGGGCCGATTTGCTGGCCATGCTGGTCGGCCTTATCGACGCGCGGTTGATTACCCACAACGCGCGCTGCGTCTCGGTGCTTAACCATGAGGGGACGGCGGTCGCCCGCTTTGATAACGGCGCGGAGTACGAGGCCGATGTCATCGTTGGCGCCGACGGCGTTCATTCGGTGGTGCGCGGCGCGCTGTTTGGCGACGAAGCGCCGCGTTTTACCGGCCATATCTGCTGGCGCGCCGCCATTACCCTGGGCGAACACGCCGATTTTATCAGCCCGGTTTCCGCCGTCTGGCTTGGCCCCAACGGACATGTCGTGACCTATACCATCTGCGGCGGCCGGGTGTTGAACATCGTCGCGGTCAGCGAAGCCGCCGACTGGATGGAGTCATCCTGGCATTTGCCCAGTAATCGCGACGAGCTGTTGCGCACGTTCAGCGGCTGGCATCCCGAGCTGCTGCGCATTCTGTCCTGCGCGCGAAACGTGCTGAAATGGGGCTTGTTCGATCGGGATCCGATGCCGCGCTGGTCGCTGGGGCATATCACGCTGCTGGGCGACGCGGCGCATCCCATGCTGCCGTTCCTGGCCCAGGGCGCCGCCATGGCCATGGAGGACGGATATGTGCTGGCCAGCGTCCTGGCGGCCAATGCCGGCGATATCCCCCGGGCGCTGCGGTTATACGAGGCGGAACGGCTGCCGCGCACCAGCCGGGTCCAGCTTTCGGCGCGCGAGCGGGGCCGGCTGTATCATTTGTCCTCGCCGTGGCAGCAGTTCCGGCGTGATTTCAGCTACAAGGTCAAGGCCCTGATGAATCCCCATGCGTCCGGCCTGGAAGCTCACTGGGTCTTCGCCTACGATGCCACCGCCTTCAGCCCGCCCGCGGCCACGCCGCCCGATGCGCCGGCGACCGCCACGCGTTCTGTTATGGGATAGGGGGATGTCGCCGGCGCCCTCCGGTCAGCGGGGTCCGGCGCCGTCGCCTGCCCCGGTTGACGTGTTACCCGCCGGCGGCGGCATTGGCCGGCTGGCTTGCCGTCATGGCAACCTGCGGTTAGAATAACCCTACTTTTTCAGTAGCTATCGCCGCCGCAGCGGCAAAAAGGGCGAACGTGGCCATCGACAATCAATCGCGCCAGGGTCTGGACGGCGCGGAGCTTACGCTGTTAAGACGCCTGCATCTCGCATCGGTGGTGGAAGGCTGTACGCTGGTTATCCTGGTGTGCATTGCCGTGCCGTTAAAACACCTCGCCGGCTTTCCCCAGGTGAGTGCGGCGATGGGGCCGATCCACGGACTGGCTTTTCTGTTTTACGCCTGGATGGTGGTGAATACCGCCGCCGGCGGTATGTGGCGTAAAGCCCAGGTGGCGCGCCTGCTGATCCTGGCTTTTATCCCTTTCGGGACGTTTTTTAACGTGGGCATGATTAAACGGCGTGAAGCCGGGCCGGGCGTGGATGGCGTGCCGGTTAAGGAGAAACGGATATAATGACCTATATGCTGATAAAGGCGCTGCATCTGGTGGCGTTCACGCTGTGGATAGGCGGTATGCTGCTGCTGGCGGTGGCGATGACCGCCTGGAAACACACTCCCGCCGCCGAGCGCGCGCCCGGCCTGCGGCTATTCAGCGCCGTGCAGCGTTTTAACCAAACCGTGACGCTGCCGGCCATGATCGTCACCTGGCTTTCCGGGCTGGCGCTGACCCTGATGGGCAATTGGCCGCCGTCCCTGTCGCTTATCATCAAGGTCATCTTTGTGCTGGCGTTATCGGCGCTGCACGGTATGCAGTCGGGATCGCTGCGCCGCAGCCTGGGCCGCGCCGAACTGACGGCCCCGGCCATCCTGCGCCACGCCGCCGCCTTTACCCTGGTGGCGCTTATCGCCTGCGTGCTGCTGATCGTGCTGCAGCCGCTGTAGCGCGGGCAACGCCGCGCATCGCGGCGGGCGATTACCCGGCTTTCAGTACGGCGGCCACCGTATCCCTGATGGGCGTGGTGGCGCGGCCTATCAGCCGGCTCAACTGCCGGCCATCGTCAAACAGCCCGCCCTGCGACGCGCCGGCATCAGAATCAGCCAGCAGCGCGGCAACCGGCCCGGGCAGTCCCGCCTGGCTGAGCAGCGCCTGGTATTCCGATGGCGGCAGGTCGACATATTTCACCGCCACGCCGGACTGGCGGGTAATTTCCGCCGCCAGTTCGGACAGGGTATAGGCGCTGTCCCCCGCCAGTTCATACACTTTACCGGCCTGGCCGTCCAGGGTTAATACCTTTGCCGCCGCAGCGGCAAAGTCGGCGCGCGCGGCCGAGGCTATCCTGCCGTCGCCGGCGCTGCCCGCCAGGGCGTGGTGGGCCAGGGCGGCGGGGACGCCGGCGGCATGGTTTTCGTTGTACCAGCCGTTGCGCAGCAGCACGACCGGCAGGCCGGAATCACGCAGCAGCGCTTCGGTTGCGCGGTGCTCTTCGCCAAGTCCCAGCGGGCTGGTATCGGCATGCAGCAAGCTGGTGTAAGCCAGTAATTCCACCCCGGCGCGTTTGGCGGCGTCGATCGCGGCGCCATGCTGGCGCGTGCGCTGGCCGAGTTCGCTTGAGGAGATCAGCAGCAGTTTCGTCGCGCCCTTAAACGCGCTGTCCAGCGTCTCGGGCCGGTCATAATCGGCCTGGCGCACGTTAACGCCGCGCGCCGCCAGATCCTGCGCTTTTTGCGGCGAGCGCACGGCGGCCACCAGATCCGCGGCCGGATGGGTTTTTAACAGTTCAGCTATCACTAAACGGCCCAGTTGGCCGGTCGCGCCTGTAATAACAATCATCATTTTCTCCTTTGGGCTTCAGAAAGAGCATCATATCCCCTATACTTACTTAAAGTAAGTACTAACAAAAAGGTAAGTATATGAATTTTCAGGCGGCACCCAAATCCACGCTGGCGCGGCAAATGCAGCGCGGCGAATTGCTTGACGTCAATTGCCCGTCGCGGGAGGTGTTGAAACACCTGACCAGCCGCTGGGGCGTACTGGTGCTGATCGCCTTGTCGCAAGGTACCCATCGTTTTAGCGAGCTGCGCCGTAAAGTGGGCGGCGTCAGTGAAAAAATGCTGGCGCAGACCCTCTCGTGCCTGGAGGAGGACGGCCTGGTCATCCGTCAATCCCTGCCGGTGATGCCGCCCCATGTGCAATATAGCCTTAGCGGGCTGGGACTGGAGGTCGGCGCTATCGTGGAACACCTGGCCGACTGGATAGAAACCCATTTGCCGCAGATCATGCAGGCGCGGCAGGCAAAACCGGCGCGGCGGGAAGCGGATGCCCTGGCCGTGCCTGATGCCGCAATGGTCAGCCGTGCCGGTATCGCGCGGCGTTAATAAGACATTTCGCCATATTTTTCACGATATTCCTTGGGCGTGATATCAAACCCTTTTTTAAATACCGAATAAAAATATTGCAAAGAAGGGTAGCCGCACATTTGCGAGACTTCATTGATGGTGAGCGACGTGGAGATCAATAAATTGCGCGCGCTCTCCAGCTTTTCCTCATGGATGACGTTATGAATTGTTTTACTGGTTTCGTCCTTAAACCGTTTTTCCAGGTTGGAGCGGGACATGCCCACCACGTCCAGCACCTGCTCGACCTTGATGCCCTTGCAGGCATGATAGCGGATATAATGCATCGCCTGTATCACCGCCGGATCGCGCAGCGAGCGGAAGTCCGTCGAGCGGCGCTCCATGACTTTCAGCGGCGGCACCAGAATCCGCTGCAGCGGCAGCCGTGATTTATTCAGCAACTGGTGCAGCAGCTTGGCGGCCTGGTAGCCCATCTGGCGGGTGCCCTGGGCGACGGACGATAAGGCTACCCGGGAAAGGCACCGCGCCAGCTCTTCATTATCGATGCCGATAATGCACAGTTTTTCCGGCACGGCGATATTCAGGTGTTCACATACCTGCAGCAGATGGCGGGCGCGGGCATCGGTTACCGCGATGATGCCGGTTTGCGGCGGCAGCGACTGCAGCCAGTCGGCCAGCCGGTTTTGGGCATGCTGCCAGTTATCCACCGCGGTTTCCACGCCCTGGTAGACTATCGGCTGGTAATACTCATCCGCCGTCAGTTTGCGAAACGCCTGCTCGCGTTCGTGTGACCAGCGCTTGCCGCTGCTGGCCGGCAGGCCGTAAAAAGCAAACCGGTTCAGGCCTTTTTCCTTCAGGTGCAAAAAAGCGCTGGCCACCAGCGCATGGTTATCGGTGGCGATATAGTGCACCGGCGGATATTCCTCGGCATGCTGGTAAGAGCCGCCGACGCCGACAATCGGCACCTTGGCCTCGCTGAGCAGCAGTTCAATTTCCTTATCATCGTAATCGGCAATCACGCCGTCGCCCAGCCACTCTTCAATACGGTTGATACGGCAGCGGAAATCATCTTCGATAAAAATATCCCAATCGCACTGCGACGCCTGCAAATACTCGCCCACCCCCTCGATAACCTGGCGGTCGTACACTTTATTGGCATTAAATAATAGAGTTATACGATAACGTTTTTCAAACATACGGTGGGTTCTCACGAAAATCTGCCGAAGGCCAGCATATACCTTTGAACAATCAGAAAGAATTGACCGGATGTGCGCCAGCTAGCAAATTCATTATAAAGTGCGGGCGAGGCTCTACTCGCCCAAATGCGCCACCTGCTGGTAGAACCGGCGGAATACTTTCCGTTGCTCCGCATAAGCCTCGTGCCGCTCCTTATCCGGCGTATAGCGGGCCTCCAGCGGCAGCGCGGGCAGCATGTCCGCCCAGGACGTCCCGGGGTGGCAGCTAAGCTGCGCCAGACGCGCCGCGCCCAGCGCCGGACCGACGTCGCCGCCGGTGCGGTAGTCCAGCGCCTCGCCGCTGACATCGGCCAGCAGCTGCCGCCAGTATTCGCTGCGCGCCCCGCCGCCAATCAGCGTGATGCTGTCCGGCCGCAGGCCGGTGCCGTGCAGGGCGTCCATACCGTCCGCCAGGCCGAAGCTGACGCCTTCCACCACCGCGCGCGCCAGGTCGGCCGGGCCGTGTTCATGGGTCAGCCCCCAAAACGCGCCGGTGGCGTTGGGATTATTGTGCGGCGTGCGTTCGCCGGAAAGATAGGGTAAAAACCACACCGGCGCCGCACCGGGGCGGGACTGCGCGGCGGCTTCCAGCAGTGCCGGCACGCTGCCGATGCCGGTCAGGCGGGCAGCCCAGTCCAGGCAGGATGCGGCGCTGAGCATGACCGACATCAGATGCCAGGTACCCGGCAGCGCATGGCAAAAACTGTGCACCGCCTGCTCGGGATTGCTGAGAAACCCATCGCTGACGGCAAAATAAACGCCGGAGGTGCCAAGCGACAGCATGGCCTGTCCCCGGCGATACAGGCCGACGCCGATGGCCCCGGCCGCGTTGTCGCCGCCGCCGGCCACCACCGGCACCGCGGCCATGCCCCAGCTTGCCGCCACCTGCGGCAACAGGGTGCCGGTCGCCTGGTTGCCCTCGAACAACCGCGGCATCTGCGCCCGGGACAGCCCACAGGCGCCCAGCAGCGCATCGCTCCAGTCGCGGCGCCCGACATCCAGCCACATCGTCCCCGCCGCATCGGACATATCGGTGGCGAAATCCCCGGTTAGACGCAGCCTGAGGTAGTCTTTCGGCAGCAGGACCTTATCCACTTGCGCAAAGATCTGCGGTTCCTGTTCGCGCACCCAGCGCAGCTTGGGGGCGGTAAAACCGGGCATCATCAGGTTGCCGGTGATATCCCGGGAACGGGGCACGTCGTCTTCCAGCGAGCGGCACTGGGCAAAGCTGCGCCCGTCGTTCCACAAAATGGCCGGGCGCAATACCCGCTGCTGCTTATCGAGCAACGTCGCGCCGTGCATTTGGCCGGTCAGTCCGAGGGCGCGCACCCCGCTCAGATCATGCCGGGCGGCCAGGGCGCGCATGGCGCTGTCGGCCGCCCGCCACCACTGCTCCGGGTCCTGCTCGGACCACAGTGGCCGGGGCCGGGAAACGGTCAGGGGTTCCGTATGGCTGCCCAGAATATGCTGCGCCTCGTCCAGCAGAATGGCTTTCACGCCGGAGGTGCCCAAATCTATGCCGATATACATACGCTATCCTTCTGAATTGTCACCGCGCCGCCCCCGCGTTGGCGGGGGCGGCGCGGGTTGACTATAGCGGCCGTCCGCCAGCGCGGACGCCGGGATCGCCGCCGGAGACGTTAGCTGAACAAGACCTGGTTGACGATATTTTCCAGCAGTTCCTGCTGTCCGCTGCGATGCTCCGGCGCCAGGGCGTGCTTGCCGGCGTACTGGGCCAGCTCGGCAAGGGAAAGGTTGCCCTGCAGTATCCGCTGCCCCAAATCGCCGTTCCAGCCCGCGTAGCGCGCCTTCACCATCTGCTCCAGGCGACCGTCTTCGATGAGCTTCGCCGCCACTTTCAGCGCCAGCGCCATGGTATCCATGCCGCCGATATGGCCGTGGAACAGATCGTATTTATCGGTGCTTTGCCGGCGTACCTTGGCATCGAAATTCAGTCCGCCGGTCGTGAAGCCGCCGGCCTTGAGGATTTCATACATCACCAGCGCATTTTCCTCCACGCTGTTGGGGAACTGGTCGGTATCCCAACCGGACTGCGGATCGCCGCGATTGGCATCTACCGAACCAAAGATCCCGAGTGCTATGGCGGTGGCGATTTCATGATGGAACGTATGCCCGGCGAGCGTGGCGTGGTTGGCCTCGACGTTAACCCGGATCTCTTTTTCCAGGCCGAACTGTTTTAAAAAGCCGTACACCGTGGCGACGTCATAGTCGTACTGGTGTTTGGTCGGCTCCTGGGGTTTGGGTTCGATAAGCAGCGCGCCCTGGAAACCGGTTTTGTGTTTATGTTCCACCACCATTTGCATAAAGCGGCCGATCTGCTCGCGTTCCTGGCGTAAATCGGTGTTCAGCAGCGTTTCATAGCCTTCGCGTCCGCCCCACAGCACGTAATTTTCCCCGCCGAGTTTGCGGGTGGCGTCCATGGCGCTGTTGACCTGGGTGGCGGCCCAGGCGAAGATTTCTGGATCCGGACTGGTGGCCGCGCCGGCGCCGTAACGCGGATGGCTAAAGCAATTCGCCGTGCCCCACAGCAGCTTGATGCCGGTCTGCTGCTGCTTTTGCGCCAGCACGTCGGTCAATATGGCGAAGTTATTCAGATAGTCTTTGATGGTGGGACTGTCCGGCAGGATATCAATATCATGGAAGCAGTAATAAGGCGCGCCCAGTTTGCTGAAAAATTCAAAGGCCACATCGGTTTTCAGCCGCGCCTGGGCCAGCGCGTCTCCCGCGTGCTGCCAGGGACGGTCGAAAGAACCCACGCCGAACATATCGGTGCCGCCCCAGCAGAAGGTATGCCAGTAACAGACGGCAAAACGCAAATGGTCCTCCATGCGTTTACCCAAAATCTTTTCGTCGGCGTTATAGTGATGAAACGCCAGCGGATTGGTGCTTTGCGTACCTTCAAAACGGATTTTTTCAACTTGATCAAAGAATTGAGACATAATGACTCCTTGGAAACACCAGGTCCGTTCTGAAGCGGACGGGATTTATCAGGCCGGCGGGTAAATATGACGGCACAATAAGCAAATCTGTGCTTGATTCTGGTAATAACGCCCGGCGCGATCAATTACGTTATTTCACATCGCCATTCATGAAATTATTAATTGTGCGCGGGATCACAAGGAATAGGGGATAAAAGCGCTTTTTGGCGGGGAAAATACGGAAGTTAATGTTTGGCCGGCCTTAACCTCACCGGCAAAATAAGGCGCAGCTCACAGAATACGCATTTGAGTAAAATATCATAATGCCGTTGTGAAAATTTGCAATTGCCGCTGCTGATTTCCGACCCTAATACTACATGGGTTAACTCTGTCGCCTCTTGGGCGCCCCTACGCAACATTATTTGTAAAGGTTTGATTCTTATCCGTTGCTCGGCAAGTTCCATTGCTGAATATGTTCTTATAAAAGTAACATAAGGAATTAAAATGAAACTGAAAACTCTCCTGCTTTCCGCCTGCGCGGCGCTGGTATTGCTAAGCCAGCCGGGCATGGCCAAACAAATCAAGATCGGCATGGCGGTGGACGACCTGCGTCTGGAACGCTGGCAAAAAGACCGCGATATTTTCGTCGCCAAGGCCAAATCACTGGGTGCCGATGTTTTTGTTCAATCCTCCAACGGCAATGAAGAAACGCAAATGTCACAAATAGAGAATATGATCAATCGCGGCGTCGACGTGTTGGTGATTATTCCTTACAACGGACAAGTGTTAAGCAATGTTATTGCCGAAGCGAAACGGGAGGGCATAAAAGTCCTCGCTTATGATCGAATGATAAATAATGCTGATGTGGATTTTTATATTTCCTTTGATAACGAAAAAGTCGGGCAACTGCAGGCGCAAAGCCTGGTTAAGCGGGTGCCGCAAGGTAATTATTTCCTGATGGGTGGCTCGCCGGTGGATAATAACGCCAAAATGTTCCGCGCCGGCCAGATGACGGTGCTTAAACCCTTGATTGACAGCGGTAAGATAAAAATCGTCGGCGACCAATGGGCCGACGGCTGGTTACCTGAAAACGCCCTGAAAATCATGGAGAATGCCCTGACCGCCAATAACAATAAAATTGACGCGGTAGTGGCCTCCAACGATGCCACCGCCGGCGGCGCCATCCAGGCGCTGGCCGCCCAGGGGCTGGCCGGCAAAGTGGCCATTTCGGGCCAGGATGCGGATCTGGCCGGTATTCAGCGGATTAACCAGGGCACCCAGACCATGACGGTGTATAAACCGATCAAGCAGCTGGCCTCCACTGCCGCCGAGATAGCGGTTCAATTGGGCAATGGTGAAAAACCCAAGTCCAACGCCTCCCTTAACAATGGCCTCAAGGACGTCCCCTCCTATTTGCTGACGCCGATCTCGGTGGATAAAAGCAACATAGAGAGCACGGTCATCGCCGATGGTTTCCACAAGAAATCCGATCTGAACTAATCCGCCTGAACGCCGGCTGTCGTCTGTGACGTTAACTGAACCGGGCCGCGCTAAACAGCGGCCCGGTTGCGGAGGTTGATTATCGTGGCATCAAATTTGCTGGAAATGAAAAATATCACCAAGCGGTTCGGCCAGGTCAAGGCGGTGGATAATGTGTCCCTGACCATCGAGGCCGGCCAGGTGCTGTCGCTGTGCGGCGAAAACGGCTCGGGTAAATCGACGCTGATGAAAGTGCTGTCGGCGGTGTATCCGCACGGCACCTTCGAGGGCGAGATCCTGTTCGGCGGCGAACCGCTGGTGGCGCACGGGGTACGCGATACCGAACAAAAGGGCATCGCCATTATTCATCAGGAGCTGGCGCTGGTGAAACAAATGACGGTACTGGAGAATATTTTCCTCGGCACCGAGTGGGCGAAATACGGCGTCATGGATTATGACAATATGTACCTGCGCTGCCAGCGGATGCTGGCGCAGGTCAAACTCAATATCGACCCCGACACGCGGGTCGGCGAACTGGGCCTGGGCCAGCAGCAGTTGGTGGAAATCGCCAAGGCGCTCAACAAGCAGGTCCGCCTGCTGATCCTGGACGAGCCCACCGCGTCGCTCACCGAAAGCGAGACCGCCATCCTGCTCGATATCGTCGACGATTTGCGCAATCACGATATCGCCTGCATTTATATTTCCCATAAACTTAATGAAGTCAAAGCCATATCGGACATGATCTGCGTCATTCGCGACGGCAGGCATATCGCCACGCGTCCGGCCGCGGGCCTGAGCGAAGAGGCGCTGATCACCATGATGGTGGGCCGCGAACTGACGGAGCTTTATCCCCATGAGCCTCATGTGATTGGCGAGGAAATCCTGCGGGTGGAGGGCCTGACGGCCTGGCATCCGGTCAATCAGCATATCCGCCGCGTCAATAATGCCGCCTTCAGCCTGCATAAAGGGGAAATCCTCGGCATCGCCGGGCTGGTGGGATCGGGTCGTACCGAACTGGTGCAGTGCCTGTTCGGCAGTTATCCGGGGCGCTGGGAGGGCACGATCCTGCTCCATGGCGCGCCGGTACGTTTCGCCAACTGCCGCCAGGCAATGCGCCGGGGGATAGCCATGGTGCCCGAGGATCGTAAAAAGGACGGCATCGTGCCGGTGATGAGCGTCGGCGCCAATATTACCCTGGCGGCGCTCAACCAATTCACCGGCGGGTTCGGCATGGTGGACGAGGCCGCCGAGCAGGCCGCGGTGCGTGACGCCATCGGGCGGCTGAAGGTGAAAACCGCTTCCCCGGAACTGGCCATCGGCCGGCTTAGCGGCGGCAACCAGCAAAAAGCCATCCTGGCGAAATGTCTGCTGCTAAACCCGGACATCCTGATACTCGACGAGCCGACCCGCGGTATCGATATCGGCGCCAAGCAGGAAATCTACCTGCTGATTAATCAATTGGTGCGCCAGGGCATCGCCGTCATCGTGGTGTCCTCGGAATTACCCGAGGTGCTGGGCATCAGCGATCGGGTGCTGGCGATGCACCAGGGTGTCATTAAAGCCTCACTTATCAACCGCAACCTGACCCAGGAACAGGTCATGGAAGCGGCGCTCAGGAGTGATTCCCATGTCTAAAATTATTCACACCGACGGTGCGGCGATTGCCGGCGGCAGGCGGAAGTCCCTCAACCTGCAGGTGTTCGTCATGCTGGCCGCCATCGTGGTCATCATGCTGTTTTTCACGTTTACCACCGAAGGCTCGTACCTGAGCGCGCGCAATATTTCCAACCTGCTGCGCCAGACCGCCATTACCGGCATTCTCGCGGTCGGCATGGTATTTGTCATCATCTCGGCGGAGATCGATCTGTCGGTCGGCTCCATGATGGGATTGCTGGGCGGGGCGGCGGCGATTTTCGACGTCTGGCTGGGCTGGCCGCTGCCGCTGACCATCGCCGTGACCCTGGTGCTCGGGTTGCTGCTCGGCGCTTGGAACGGCTGGTGGGTGGCGTACCGCAAGGTGCCTTCGTTTATTGTCACCCTGGCGGGCATGCTGGCGTTTCGCGGCATTTTAATCGGCGTCACCAACGGGACCACGGTATCGCCCACATCGCCCGCCATGTCGCAGATCGGGCAAAGCTATCTGCCGGGCGGCGCGGGGTTCGGCATCGGGTTTATCAGCCTGGTGCTGTTTATCGCCTGGCAATGGCGCCGGCGCGGCAATCGCCAGCGTCTGGGATTGTCCGTGCCGGCCAAGACCTGGGATATGACGCGCCAGGCTATTACCGCCGTGGTGGTATTGGGCGCCATTTATTTGCTTAACGACTACCGTGGCGTGCCCACGCCGGTGCTGATGCTGGTGGCGCTGATGCTGGCCGGCCTGTTTATGGCGTCCCGCACCGCCTTCGGCCGGCGCGTCTATGCCATCGGCGGCAATATTGACGCCGCCCGGCTTTCCGGCGTGAATGTCGAGCGCACCAAGCTGGCGGTATTCGCCATCAACGGCCTGATGGTGGCGATTGCCGGGCTTATCCTCAGTTCCCGCCTTGGCGCCGGATCGCCGTCGGCGGGCAATATCGCCGAACTGGACGCCATCGCCGCCTGCGTCATCGGCGGCACCAGCCTGGCCGGCGGCGTCGGCAGCGTGGCCGGCGCGGTAATGGGCGCGTTTATCATGGCGTCGCTGGATAACGGCATGAGCATGCTTGACGTGCCCACGTTCTGGCAATATATCGTTAAAGGGGCCATCCTGCTGCTGGCGGTTTGGATGGATACCGCCACCAAAAAACGGGTGTAAGGTCTGTTTCAGCGCCACGGGCCGCCGGCGGGCGGCCCGTTTTTTTATTCATTAACGGTACGCGCTTTTATGGCGTAAAGTTAAACGCAGATTAAATAATATTAAAAAACACACCCAGTAGATTGACGCTTTTATTAATGCCTTCTTAAATCAATAAGAGGATAATCCTGTTTATAAGTATAATGATTTTCAATCAGTTAGCGTGATTAATATATAGTAATTAATAATTAATAGACAAATTAAATAATATATTGCAAGGCATAGTGGTTTTTTACTCCCTCCACCGAGATAATCCGCTGATGATCCTGAGTGAGTTTGTTAACGATATAAAAGCCAATCCTGTTGCCTCCCTGTTGGCGATCGTTATTACCGCCATCGGTTTTGCCACGACCTTCTTAATTCTGCTGCTCTTTATCGACGATGTTAAAATAGACCGGTTTTATCCCGGCGCTGAACGCCTTTACCGCATCGAAACCCTGTTTTGCCCACCCAACGGCGATAAGGTGCTTTCCGCCCAGGCCCCGCTGCCGTTGCTTGACGCGCTGCGCAAACAACCGGGGATTGACCGCGTCGTCTATGCCCTGCGGCTGTTTACTACCGTTCGCAGCGAGGGGCGGTTTGTCCATCGCGTACCGGTGTTCGCGGTCAGCGCAGGCTTCCTGACGCAGCTCAATCCCTACCGCCAAGCCCCCGCCTTGCTTGCGGCGAACGAAATTTATATCACGCCGGCCTTTAACCGCCGGTATCTCGGCCTGGCGTCCCCCGTGGGCAAGACTATCGATCTGGGCGACAAAGGCCGGTTTGTGATCAAGGGCGTGCTTGAACCCCGTTCCGACAGCAGCATCGATATGCCGGCGGTCATTGCCTTCTCACCGGCGGCGATGGCGGGTTATCACGATAAGCGGAGAGACTGGTATCACAGCCACCTGTTTATTTTTATCAGGACCGCCCCGGCCGCGCCGTTCGATAACGCTCTGCTGGATAAACTGGTCGGGCTTCACGCCCCGCCGCTATCCGGGACGCCCATTACTCCCACGGCATTCATTCACCTGCGCGCCAAACCTATCCAGCAGATGCATTATGACGACGGTTATGCCGATGACATGGCCGCGACTATCGCCAAACCCTTGCTGCATGCCCTGTATGCGGCCGCGTTGTTTGTGCTGCTGACCACGGCGGTAAACTATTTTAACGTCAATGCCATCATTAACGCCGCCAAACGGCGCAGCCTGAATATCAAACGCGCGCTGGGCGCGTCGGATAAACAGCTTGCCGCCGAGTCGGTGGCGGTTATCGTGCCGCAGTTTGCCGTCATCTGCGCGCTGGCGCTGTTGATATTGTTCGGGACGTCCGCCATGTCGCCTTACGTCCTGGCGCTGATATCACATCACAGCGCCGCATTGCTGGCCGCGCTGTTCCTGGCGGTGCTGCTGCTTATCGGCTGCGTGGTGATCGCCGCGCATGTGCTTTATTTCTGCTGTTTTGTTGTATCCGCCGGCGCGGGACGGGCAAATCACCGCCACGAAACCACCGCGGCCTATTACCTCAACCGGCTTACCCTGGTGACGCAACTGCTGATCTCGGGCGTCCTGGTCTACTCCTGGGCCGGTACGGCGGCGCAGAACCGTTACGTCATGCAAGCCGATTTCGGCTATCGCCAAAAGAACCTGCTGACGTTTGAACCCAGCGAACGGCTCCATTCGCTTGAAAGCGTGCGCGCGCTGCAAAACCGCCTCAAAGAGGACGCCGGCAGCGCCAATATCGCCTTGAGCAACTGGCGCCCGTTTGATATGACGCCTACCGCGCTCATTATCCAGCATGCCCGCCAGCAGGCCAAGGATCAGTTCGTGACCGTCAGCGCTCTCGACGTCGACCCTCACTTTACCCGGGTATGGGGCCTTGAAACCCTGGGCGGCGGAGAAAATGCCATTGCCGTAAGCGCCGATCCGGCGGTGCGCCATGTGATTGCCACCCGGGCCTTTATCGGGCTGATGGGGCTGTCTTCCTATGATGAAGCGCTTAACACGACCTTCTACGCCGAGGTGGACGGCGGGAGGCGCCGGCTGCGCGTGCTGCGCGTCGTCGATAACTTTTATCCGGGCGAGCGTACCCGCCAGCCGCCGCCGCTGATGCTGTTCATTAACGATCGGGTGGAAAAGTATGCCGCTATCGGGTTTTCCACCGCGGCGCAACGGGATCGCATCATCTCCGCGCTCAGCGGTTATGGCCTGGCGGACCTGCAGGTGCGCACGGTGGAAGAACTGCATGCCGAACACTATAAAAACAGCCTGTTGATCCAGGACGTCATCAGGCTGGTGGCTTCTCTTTCCCTGTTCCTGATGCTGGTCAGCGCGATGGTCATCGGGCTGTCGGAGGCCCGGCGGCTCAATCAGACCCTGATGATCATGGCGGCGGTGGGCGGCTCGGTGTCTACCAGCGCGGTCTTTTTCCTGCGGCAAAACATGCTGGCGCTGACGCTGACGTTGTCGCTATCCCTCGGCATCGGGGTTGTGCTCCTGCGGCGCTGGCTGGGCCAATTCGACGTGGTCACCGGTCTGGCCCTTACCTATGCCTTCGCCGCCCTGATGCTCCTGGGCCTGGCGGTGATGGCGGTGATGGTCGCGACCCTGCTGGCCGGTGGCGGCCGGCTGGCGCGCCTGCGGCGAGGGCCACGGCTATGGACGTAAAACTGGATAAAAAGGCTGCCCTGCATCCGGGCGCCGGATGGATCGCCTGGATCGCCGCCGCGCTGTTGATCCTGCTGTGCGCAGGGCTCTATAAGCTGGCCACCACCGATAATTACCTGCGCCTGCCGTTGGCGAGCGTGGCCTTGCATCCGGTGACGCGCGGGGCCTATACCGACACCCTGGTTACCCGCGCCATCGCCCTCCCCAACGAAAGCGTTATCGTTTCCACGGAGCGCGGAGGGAAGGTGGTCGATATCTATAAAGCCTCTTCCGATTATGTCAAAAAAGGCGAAATTATCGCCCGCCTGTCCAATTATGATTTTGTCCTGCAGGTCACCTCGCGCATCGCCGACGCCACCGAACAGATCAATAATCTGCGCAATATGCGCATGTTATTGGAACGCAACAGCCGCGACACCAAGCTTGAGCTGCAGAAATCCCATTACAACCGGCAGAAGCTGGTCAAGGACATCCGGCGCAATAAAAAGCTGTTTGAAAAAGCCATTATCGAAAAGGCTAAATATGAAGACCTGCTGGATGAGTTAGCGCATTGGGAAAAAACCTGCGCCATTTTGTCCGGACACGATCGGCAGCAGGACCAAATACTGCCGCAGCAGTTCCAGGAAATTGATCGCTCCATCAAACGCCTGGGCAAACTGGTGGATTTGATCAAGGGCGGCCTGGAGCAGCTGATTATCGTCTCGCCTATCGACGGCACCCTCTCATCGCTGGATATCAAAATCGGCCAGCAGATTAAACCCGGCGACAAGGTTACCATGGTCGACAACCTGCATTCCTACTACTTTGAAGCCGATTTCAGTGAATATTACCTGGATAAAATCAAGCCCCAGGCCAATGTCATGGCGCAGGCCGGCGGCATCGAAATCCCCCTGGCCATTGAATCGGTATCCTCGGCGGTGGACAACGGCAAGTTCAAGGCCAGGCTCCGGCCGTCCCAGCCCCAGCAGATTGCCCTGAAGCGCGGGCAATCCATCGATCTGCATGTGTTTCTGAGTACGCAGCAGGACGCGCTGCTCGTCCCTTCCGAAGCGGTGTTTTTCAACGAGGGCCAGGCGCTGGTCTATGTGTTTGATGAAAACGATCGGCGGGCGGTTAAGACGCCGGTGCGGTTAAAGCGGCAGGGCGCGGCACAGGCGGAAATACTCGGCGGGCTTGCCGAAGGGCAACGGGTGGTGACCTTCGCGGATAATGATTACGAAAAATCCAATATCATTGAGTTTGATTGATATGATTACCCTGGAAAGAGGCGGTAAGTTCTACACCACCAAGACCATCAAGACCCTGGCGCTGAACGCGGTAAGCCTTAACGTCGGGGCGGGTGACTTTCTTGCCGTCATGGGGCCGTCCGGTTCAGGCAAATCCACCCTGCTGAACGTGCTGGGAATGTTCGAACCCCTTGATGAAGGCCGTCTGACCCTGGCCGGCGAAAACGTCGCCGCCCTGGGTTATGCGCAGAAAATCGCCTTACGACGGCGGCTTATCGGCTATATATTCCAATCGTTTAACCTGATCCCTTCCATGTCGGTCTATGACAACGTGGTTCTGCCGCTGAAATACCGCGGCGTGGCGAAGGCGGAGCGCCGGCGGCGGGTTGATCAGATCCTGGCGGTATTCGGCCTGACGCATCGCGCCGGGCATTATCCGGCGCAGCTGTCCGGCGGCCAGCAGCAGCGGGTGGCCATTGCCCGCGCCATGGTGTCCCGCCCCGGCCTGATACTGGCGGATGAACCCACCGGCAACCTGGACAGTAAGAACAGCCGCGACGTGCTGGAACAGCTGAAAAACATCAACCGGGAAGGCACGACCGTGGTGATGGTGACGCATTCGCAGGAGGCGTCGAGTTATGCCAACCGGGTGCTGACCATGCGCGACGGGCGTCTTGCATAATGCCGGCGCGCGCATGGCGATAAAAGCCATTGGCATAACGGCATACATTAAAAAGCAAGCTTCAGGGGGTTTAACCGCCGCGGGCATGCCACCCTAATCATCAGTCTGGTCACCACCTGGCCGTAGCGATATGATGAAACCAAAGGGGCTTTGCCATGAAACCAGGTAACACCGCATCCATGATACCCACCGAGCAGGACCCGCGCTGGCAGGCCATCGTCGCGCGCGATAAAGCCGCCGACGGCCGGTTTGTTTATGCCGTCAGGACCACCGGGATATTCTGCTCGCCATCCTGCCCGTCGCGCCTGCCTCTGGCGGCGAATGTGCTGTTTTTCGCCAATGCCGAAGACGCGTCGCGGGCGGGCTTCCGTCCCTGCAAACGCTGCCGCCAGGGCCGGCCTTCGCTGGCGGCGGAACAGGCGGCGAAAATCCAGCTGGCCTGCCGTTATATTGACGGGGCTGAGGGGATGCCGACACTGGCGGAGCTGGCGCAACAGGCCGCCTTAAGCCCGTTCCATTTCCACCGGTTATTTAAGTCCGTTACCGGCCTGACGCCGAAAGCCTATGCCGTGGCCCGGCGTAACCAGCGGGTGCGGCAACGGCTTGCGGGCGACGCCTCGGTGACCGACGCGGTGCTGGAGTCCGGCTTTAACTCCCAGGGCCGTTTTTACGCCGGAGCCGATGCGCTGCTGGGGATGACGCCCACCGCTTACCGGGCGGGAGGGAAGGGCGTTGCTATCGTCTTTGCGGTCGGGCGTTGCTCTCTGGGTGATATCCTGGTCGCCCAGAGCGCGCGCGGCATCTGCGCCATCCTGTTGGGCGACGATGCGCAGCGGCTGGTGGAACAGTTGCAGGATACCTTCCCCCACGCGGCGCTGGCGGGGGACGATGAGGCCTTTGCCCGGCGGATGGCGCTGGTGGTGGGGTTTGTCGATGCGCCGGCCCTTGGCCTGGACCTGCCGCTGGATATTCGCGGCACCGCCTTCCAGCAGCGCGTCTGGCAGGCCCTGCGGGATATCCCGCCCGGGCGCACGGCCAGCTACCTGGAGGTGGCGAAACGCATCGGTTCGCCCGCCGCGGTGCGCGCCGTGGCGGGCGCCTGCGCCGCCAATATGCTGGCGGTGGCCATACCCTGCCATCGGGTGGTGCGCAGCGACGGGGCGTTATCCGGCTATCGCTGGGGGGTGGACCGCAAACGGCTGCTACTGGATAAGGAGGCCAAAGGCTAAGCGGCGTGACGCCACGATCGGCGGCCATATAATACCCGCGATGAGCCAGCCGGGTCATCGCGATGCGGCCCGATGATGCCGGTATCCACCGCCGGCGGCGGACGCCAACGACTTAGCGACGCGAGGAATGTCGCTACCGGTACCGGCGGCGAGGCGTGTTTCCGCTTATTTTGTCTTACCCGGCAGCGCCAGGATACCCCAGGTGATAATCCCCCCCGCCAGTCCCCAAAAGGCGCTGCCGATGCCGAAAAAACCGACGCCGGACGCGGTCAGTAAAAAGGTGACGATAGCGGCATCCCGGTGCGTCTCTTCCAGCAGGGCGCGATGCAGGCTGCCGGCAATGGTGCTCAGCAGCGCCAGCCCGGCGATGGTATGGATAAGCGCCGCGGGCAGGGCGCCGAACACCATGCCGATGGAGCCGCCGAACAGCCCGGCCAGCAGATAGGCCGCGCCCGCGGCGGCGGCGGCCATATACCGGCGCGCGGGGTCGGGATGGGCCTCCGGGCTCATGCAAATGGCGGCGGTAATCGCGGCGATGCATATGGAAAACCCGCCCAAGGGCGCCAGGATCAGCGACGCCAGCCCCGTCCAGGCGATCAGCGGCGAGGTCGGCACGCGATAGCCGGCGGCTTTCAGGGTGGCGATGCCCGGCGCGTTTTGCGAGGCCATGGTCACGAGAAAAAACGGCATGCCGACGCCCATCAGCGCGGAGAGGGTAAAATGCGGCATGATAAAATGCGGGGCGGCGAAGGTCAGCGGCTTACCGGCGAAGGCAATCTGGCCCTGCAGGCCGGCAACGGCCAGGCCGACGCCAAGCGCCGCCACGACGGCATAGCGCGGCGCCAGGCGCCGCGTCAGGAAAAAGGCCAGGCACATGCCCGCCGCCAGCACAAAATGACTTTGCAGCGCGATAAACGCATCCAGTCCGAAACGCAGCAAAATTCCCGCCAGCATCGCCGCCGAAATCGCTTGCGGAATATGCTGCATCAGCCGGGCGAACAGCCCGGTCACGCCACACAGTAAAATCAGTGCGCAGGCAAAGATAAAGACGCCGACGGCCTCGTTAATCGAGTAGCCCGGCAGGCTGGTGACCAGCAGCGCCGCGCCGGGTGTCGACCAGGCGGTGAGGATCGGCGCGCGGTAATACAGCGACAGGCCCAGCGAGGTTATGCCCATTCCCAGGCCCAGCATCGTCAGCCAGCCGCCGATTTGCTCAACGCTGGCCCCCGTGGCCTGGAGCGCCTGAAACACGATGGCCGCCGAGCTGGCATAGCCCACCAGTACGGCGATAAAACCGGCGATGACGGCGGAAAACGAGAGGTCGCGTAATGCGGAGCGAGGCGCCATGCTGATCATATCCTATTGCCGTGCAATGTTATAAATCACCGGGGCCATAGCGCCCCTGTTTCTGGTTGTGTTTTGCAATGTCGCCTTAAAACTTAACATTGTGCGCGACAACACTCAATCGCGAGCGACATACCGGGGAACGGCGAACGTGAAAACGCCGCTGGGAATGTAAAGCTACCGGTAGCATTTAGGTTATTTAATCAAGGTTTAGCCAGGATTGGCTATAATTCCACGATTATTATGAAATAGTCAGATTATGTGCTTATTTTTTGATAATGGCCATTAAATATATATAGTTGAACCGTTTGATTTATTTAAGGATGCTAATATATGAATGTGAATTTCCAATATGAGTCTTTTCAACTCAGTAACGTCATCATCATAAAAAACAATTCAGGTAACTCTGTCAACCTTACAGGCGAGGAAATAAAAAGTGTAATCGAAACGGGTTGCGAAAAAATAAATTTGCATAACTGTTTTACTCGCGCGGGTAATAACGACATTTATATCAAAAGCCAAAGCGGTGCTATATCCATCTCTGAAGGAGATATCCACTGTCATGTTCAATCTCAATCAGGAAAAATCAGCTGTGAACATGTTATTCTGTCTAACGTCGAAACCGACTCTGGAAAAATTAATTTAAAAAATGTCGAAAAGGCCGGATTTATAAAATCAATGTCAGGCAAGGTTACGCTTAATAACTCCATTGCGGACAGTGTGACTACCGCCAGTGGTAATTTGTCACTTAAAAACAAAAGCCATGTAAAAGGTGATGTCATTACTGCAGGCGTTTTTTCAATAAAAGACTCTGTCATAGATAAAACGTTGGAAATATGCTCGAATAATGTCACTATCGGTGCTAACTCAATCGTTAATGAAGTCTATATGAAAAAGTCTAATATAGAAGAAAATTTTATTAACTCTAATTACCAAAAAATCATTAGTATTAATGGAGTCAACTCTGGCAATATAAATATCATTGTTAGTGGCGTTAACTTCCCCCCCGGAAACTTAAACCTTGTTGGGGTAAATAATATTAGGTTCAGCACACAAAATCACGATTTTACCAGCGGACGCATAACTCAACCACAAGAAAATAGCATAACGATAGAAAATGACGCAGTGGTGAAATCATTGAGGTTTGACGGGGATGAATGCACCGTTATATTGAAAGGCAGCGCCCGTTTCGAAGGCGACCGCAATGTACCGGGGCTTACAGTCAAAAACGCATAAGCCGCTTTGGCATCCGGTGCTGTTGACGGTAAAACGGCCTCATCGCGCGGCCGTTAACGGTATAACTCCCTCTCCGGTGATTGCAGATTCCGCCTGCTTCGCCAGTCGCCCAGCGTCAGGCTGGCCAGGCGCGCCACGCCCCGGTAGAACGGATGCTCCGTGCCTTGTTCCAGCAATGCCAGGTAGCGTCCCGACCAGGGCAATATATGCTGCGCCAGCAGGGCGTCCAGCACGCTTTCATTATTTTCCGCCAGCCAGGCGGCCAGCATCAGCAGCAGGCCGATATGGTCCTCCGGCTCGCCGTCCTGCTGCCGGGAGGCGATGCCTTCCTGCGCCAGCCAGCGGCGCAGCGCCACGGTGGATTCCCCAAACAGCACGCTTTCCTTATCGAGATAGACCGATCCCCAGGGCGGGGCGGGCAGGGCATAGGGGCCGATAAACAGATTTTGAAAGGTCTCCTCCAAAGCGTCATGCCAAGGCGCGGCCAGGCCCTGGCGAATCAGCGCCGCCGCGTCTTCGACGCCGCTCTCGACAGGCCATTCCCGCTCCCAGCCCGGGGCCGCCAGCGCTTTCAGCAGGCCGGCGTTGGGCGCCGACAGGGGCGGATAATACAGCAAGGCCCCCAGCGTGCGCCCGGTCAGGGCCATATTCACATCATTCATATCATCGCCCCTAACCGGCAATCGCCATGCCCACGGTCATATGCAGGCCGTAAAATACCGCCCGGCCGATCAGTTCGCCGCCGAGCACCAGCACCAGGCCCAGCGTAAGTCCCGCCAGCGGCGGCGTGTTGCCGCGCGCCACCGGCCACAGCCAGCAGGCGAGGCCCAGCGCCAGCAGCAGCACCCGTCCGGCCATCAGCAGGCCATAGTCGGGGATAAGCGCCGAGGCCTGCTGCACCGAACTGTGGATCGCGGCCAGCCCTGCGGCCTGCATCATCACCGCCGCCACGCTTATCATCACCGCGATAACGCTTATCCAGGGCAGGTAGCGCCAGCCCGGCCCGCGGATGCCCGCGGCCTGCAGCAGCAGGTAGCCCAGCAGCGGGCCGCCGATAAACACCGTCAGCACAAAGCCGAGCGGGGTATAGATATTATCCCAGGTGGGCACGGTATCAATCATATAGACCCGGCCCATGGCATAAAGAAATACCAGGCCCGACAGCGCGGTAATCACCAGCCAGATCTTGTTAAGCGCCCGGGGCATGTGGTTAAACACCGCCATCAGCCAGTAGATGCCGCCGAGGGCGAAAAACAGCGAACCGGTGGCGATTTCATTGCTCAGCGGCGAGGCGCCCAGGCGGTTAAGCGCGTTCATGGCGCGCATCGGCGAGCCCAGGTGCATCATCGAGGCGATAAATCCCAGCCCCATCAGCAGCCACAGGAAAAACATGGCCAGATGCACCCGCCGCGCCTGCTGCACCGTCAGGTTGCCGGCCAGCAGCACCATGGCCATCACCAGATAACCGCCGATTACGCTCTGGCCCGCCACGGTAAAAAACATCAGCGGCCATTCATGCCATCCGTTACCCATATCACACCTCCCTTGGATTGGCGAGAAAGCCGGTGGTGTCGCCCTGCGGGCGGCAATTGGCATTGGCTTTGATCACCAGGTTGGGCATGGTGAAATGCGCCGCCGGCAGCGGCGCCACGTCGGCCAGGTCGCCATACTTGTCGCGCAGTTCGCCGATAGGCGCCAAATCCAGCGCGCGCAGCGGGCAGGATTCCACGCAGACAGGTTTTTGTCCCACCGCCACGCGCTCATGGCAGCCGTCGCATTTGGTCATATGCCCCTTGGCCTCGTTAAACTGCGGCGCGCCGTAGGGACAGGCCATATGACAATAGCGGCAGCCGATACAAATGTCCTCGTTGACTACCACAAAGCCGTCTTCGCCTTTGTGCATGGCGCCGCTCGGGCACACTTTGACGCAGGCGGGATCCTCGCAATGATTACAGGCGATGGACAGGTAATAAGCGAACACATCCTGGCGATAGCCGGCGCCGTCCGCCTGCCAGGTGCCGCCGGCATACTCATAGATGCGGCGGAAACTGACATCCGGCCCCAGGTTCTTGTAATCCTTGCAGGCCAGCTCGCAGGTCTTGCAGCCGGTGCAGCGACTCGAATCAATATAAAAACCGTATTGCGTGCTCATTCACTACACCTTCTCGATCTGTATCAGGTTGGTATGCTGCGGATTGCCCTTGGCCAGCGGCGATGGACGCTGCGTGGTCAGGGTATTGATGCAGCCGCCGTGATCGATTTTATCCCCGGCCATATCGGCCTGATGCCAGGCGCCCTGGCTGACGGCCGTCACGCCGGGCAGGATGCGCGGCGTTACCTTGGCGTCGATCCTGATCTCGCCCCGGTCGTTAAAGACCCGCACCTTATCGCCGTTGCGAATGCCCCGGCTTTCGGCGTCGATAGGATTGATCCACACCTCCTGCGGACAGGCGGCCCGCAGCACGTCGATATTGCCGTAGCTGGAGTGGGTGCGCGCCTTATAGTGGAAACCGGCCATCTGCAGCGGAAAACGCGCGCGCAGCGGATCGTCCCAGCCCTCGAAGGTGGGGACATACCGGGGCAGCGGACTGATGCTTTCATCCGCCTGCAGTTGCCAGGTGGCGGCCAGCTGCGCCAATGCCGCCGAATAGATTTCAATTTTGCCGGAAGGGGTTTTCAGCGGATTGGCCGCCGGGTCCGCGCGGAATTTACGGTAGGCGACAAAGTGGCCGTCGGGATCCTGGCGTTTATAGATGCCCTGGGCTTTTAACTGCTCATAGGACGGCAGTTGCGGGTCCTTGGCCAGCATCTTGGCATATAAAAATTGCAGCCATTCGGACTGGGTGCGCCCTTCGGTAAATTTTTGCGCCACATCCGCGCCGAGGCGCCGCGCGATATCGCTGGTGATCTGGTAAATCGAGCGGCGCTCGAATTTTGCCGAGGTGGCGGGCTGGCCGAAAATCAGATACCCCATATTGGCGGCGTAATCGTTGGGGACGATATCCTCCTGTTCGGTGGTCATCAGGTCCGGCAACAGGATGTCGGCGTATTTCGCCGATGAGGTCATAAAGTTTTCAATCACCACGATCATTTCGCAATCGCGCTCGTTTTTCAGGACTTCATGGGTGCGATTGATATCCGAATGCTGGTTGACCAGGGTATTGCCGGCATAGTTCCAGATAAATTTAATCGGCACGTCGAGCCGGTCCTTGCCTTTTATGCCGTCTTTTAACGCCGTCATTTCCTTGCCGCGTGAGATGGCGTCGGTCCATAAAAATACCGGGATCTGGGTTTTCACCGGATTGGTCAATACCGGCAGCCGTTCGATGGTAATGGTGTAGGTGGACTCGCGGGCGCCGCTGTTGCCGCCGTTAATGCCCACGTTGCCGGTGAGGATCGGCAGCATGGCGATGGCGCGCGCGGTCTGCTCGCCGTTGGCCTGGCGCTGCGGCCCCCAGCCCTGGCAAATATAAGCCGGTTTGGTCGCGCCGATTTCACGCGCCAGCTTGATGATCCGATCGCGGGGGATACTGGTGATCCTCTCCGCCCACTCCGGCGTCTTGGCGATGCCGTCGTCGCCCTGGCCGAGGATATAGGCTTTGTAGTGGCCGTTGGCCGGCGCGCCGGCCGGCAGGGTTTTTTCGTCGTAACCGACGCAGTAGGTATCCAGAAACGCCTGATCCACCAGATTTTCACTGATCAATACCCAGGCGATCGCCGACACCAGCGCCGCGTCGGTGCCGGGGCGAATGGGGATCCATTCATCCTCGCGCCCGGCGGCGGTATCGGTATAGCGCGGATCGATAACGATCATGCGCGCGTTGGAGCGCTCGCGCGCCTGCTCAAGATGGTAGGTAATGCCGGCGCCGCTCATGCGGGTTTCCGCCGGGTTGTTGCCGAACATCACCACCAGTTTGGTATTAACGATATCCGAGGTGCTGTTGCCCTCGTTGCTGCCGTAGGTGTAGGGCATGGCGGCATTGATCTGGGCGGTGCTATAGGTACCGTACTGATTGAGGTAGCCGCCGTAGCAGTTCATCAGGCGGGTGATAAGCGAGCCCGACGGTGACGAGCGGGCGAAATTGGCGCCGGTGGCGCCGGAGGAATAATTGATATACACCGCTTCGTTGCCGTAATCCTTGACGATACGCTTGAGATTATCAGCGATGGCGTCCAGCGCTTCATCCCAGCTGATGCGCTGGAATTTGCCTTCGCCGCGTTCGCCCACGCGCTTCATCGGATATTTCAGCCGTTCCGGATGGTTCATCCGCCGGCGCATGGAGCGGCCGCGCAGGCAGGCGCGCACCTGATGATCGCCGTATTCATCCTGGCCGGTGTTATCGGTTTCCACCCAATACACCTCGTCGTCGCGCACATGCAGCCTGAGCGCGCAGCGGCTGCCGCAATTAACCGAACACATGCTCCAGACCACCTTATCGGCCGTTCCCGCGGTCGTTGCCGGGGTAACGGCCGCCCGGGCGAACAGGAAAGGGAGCTGCAGCGCGCTGCTGGCCAACAGCAATCCCCCGGTCGCCACGCCGCCTTTCACCAGGCTGCGCCGGCTGATGGCGGCTTCGCCAAGCAGGGTTAATGTCTTGTTCTTCATCTCTCACCCGTCACATTGCACACACAAAGCGTTGCAGCCCGCAATCCTATAAAGCCTGATAGTTACTGGGGTTACAATTCATGGGAGCATAATGCGCGAAAAACAGGCGGAAAAACTTGTTCCTGAACAAAGTCGCATAACAAAAAGGGTTTTTAAGAACCAAAAGTATGAGTTACGTCTCGTTTTATCATACAAATATGCGGCGCCAGGCCGGCGCATGGGCGCCAGCCACGCGTGATCTTAAATCCAATGATTATCAGCCGTTTGTCGCCGCCGTGGTTTTTCCAGCTTCACATGTTCCCCCGGTCGCATCTATACTGTATGTAAATACAGTATATGGAGTGGCCGTTATGAAGATTTATCCCGCGGCGTTGGGCATCGGCGTTCCGCTGCCGTTTTTTGGCGATAAAGTCGCTGCGGGGTTCCCCAGCCCGGCGCAGGATTATGTTGAACATCGCCTGGATATCAACGCCATCTGCGTGCGCCATCCGGCCAGCACCTATTTTGTCCGCGCCACGGGTGAATCGATGATTGAGGGCAATATCCGTGAAGGGGATATCCTGGTGGTGGACAGCGCCCTTAAACCCGACCACGGCAATATTGTTATCGCCTCCGTCGACGGCGGCTTTACCGTGAAACGCCTGCAGCTTCATCCCCGCGCGCGGCTGATGCCGATGAATCCCGCCTTCGCGCCCATTCCCATTACCGAAGACAGCCAGGTGGAAATCTTCGGCGTGGTGACGTTTATCATCTATGCGGCGCTGTAGCCATGTACGCGCTGGTGGATATCAATTCGTTCTACGCTTCGTGTGAAACCGTATTCCGGCCGGAATTGCGCGGGCGCCCGGTGGTGGTGCTGAGCAACAACGACGGCTGCGTTATCGCCCGTTCCGCCGCCGCCAAACGCCTTGGCGTTGCTATGGCCGCGCCCTATTTCAAGATTCGCCGGCTGCTTGAACAACATGGCGTGGCGGTGTTTTCCAGCAACTATGCCCTGTATGCCGATATGTCGCATCGGGTGATGACCCTGCTGGAGGACATGGCGCCGGCGGTTGAGATCTACAGTATCGACGAGGCCTTTCTCAATCTCACCGGCGTCGGCCATTGCAGGGCGCTGGAACAGTTTGGCCGCGAGGTACAGCAAACCCTGTTGCAGTGCACGCATCTGCATTCGGGGGTGGGTATTGCGCCCAGTAAAACGCTGGCAAAGCTTGCCAACCACGCCGCCAAGCAGTGGAGCAAAACCGGCGGCGTGGTGGATCTGTCCTCGCCGCTGCGCCAGCGTAAGCTGATGGCGCTGATGCCGGTGGAGGAGGTGTGGGGCATAGGACGCCGGCTGGGCAAAACGCTGCGGGCGATGGGGATCGGCACGGCGCTGCAACTGGCGGATTCCCATCCGGCGTTTATCCGTAATAATTTCAGCGTGGTGCTGGAGCGCACGGTGCGTGAGCTGCGCGGCGAACCCTGCCTGGAGGTGGAGGAAATGCCGGCGGTGAAGCAGCAGATTATCTGCAGCCGCAGCTTCAGTTCCCGTATCACCCGTTACCAGGATATGCGAGAGGCGGTATGCAGTTATGCCGCGCGCGCGGCGGAAAAACTGCGCGGGGAAAACCAGTTTTGCCGGCAGGTCGCGGTCTTTGTGCGCACCAGTCCGCACGCGGCCGGCGAAATCTATTACGCCAACCAGGCCACCGGCCGCATTCCCGTCCCGACTAACGATTCCCGGGATATCATCGCCCAGGCGACGGCCTGCCTGGATAGCCTGTGGCTGGACGATCGGCGTTATCTGAAGGCCGGCGTCGTGCTGGGCGATTTTTATGACCGGGGCGTGGCGCAGCTCGGCCTGTTCGACCGGTATAAGCCGCACGTTAACGCCGAGGCGCTGATGGCGACCCTGGATAAGGTCAACCGCTCGGGCCGGGGGCAAATCTGGTTTGCCGGCCAGGGCATCCGCCGGGACTGGCAAATGAAACGCGACATGTTGTCGCCGGCCTATACCTCCCGGCTAAGCGATCTGCCCCGCGCGGCGCTCTAGGCCGGCGCCGGCCTGTAAATCCTCCTGGTGCGCGTCGACCCACGCGGCCAGGGACTGTAGCGGCGCCTTCAGCGTCTTACCCAGGGCGGTGACCTGATATTCAACCCGGGGCGGGATTTCGGCGAACGCGGTACGCCGCACCAGGCCCTTGGTTTCAAACGCGCGCAGCTGACGCGTCAGCTCCTTTTGCGTGATGGGGTAGACCCCGCGCTGCAGTTCGCCAAAACGCACCGGGGCGTCGATAACGATCAGCCGGTAGAGGATGGGAATGGCCCATTTGCCGGCCACCAGCTCGACAAAGGTAAGCATCGGGCAGGGCGTTATCGCCGGCGGCGGTAATATTTTTTTCGGTTGCGCAATCGTTCGGGTCGTCATTTCATCCCACTCGCCTCTTTAGTATCCTATTGGTACCTACTATCATTTTAATACTATCTTATAAATAATGGCATTTTTCACCTGTCAGAGAGATAAAAATGCCTCGTTTAGCCGATAAATTTGCCTTGATCACCGGCGGCACCAGCGGTATCGGGCTGGAAACCGCCCGTCAGTTCCTGGCCGAGGGCGCCACCGTCGCCATCACCGGACGCAACGCCGATGCGCTGGCGCGCGCCGCCGCGGATCTGGGCGAACGGGCGGTATGCCTGCAAAGCGACGCGGGCGATGTGGCCGCCCAGCCGCTCCTGGCCCAAGCGCTTGCCACCTTGTGGCCCCGGCTGGATGTGCTGCTGATCAATGCCGCCGATGTGACCCACCGTCCGCTGGAGGAATGGGATGAAGCCGGTTGGGATCGCCTGATGGCGACCAATCTGAAGGGGCCGTTTTTTCTGGTGCAGTCACTCCTGCCGCTGCTGCATGCACCGGCCTCGGTGATTTTATGCGGTTCGGTCAGCGCGCATATCGGCCTGCCGCAAAGCGGCCCGTATGCCGCCAGCAAAGCAGGACTGCTGTCGCTCTCCCGGACCTTGTCGGGGGAACTGCTGGCGCGCGGCATCCGTGTCAACAGCTTAAGCCCCGGCCCGACGCAAACCCCGGCGCTGGAAAAACTGGGCCTGGACGGGGCGGCCTATGCGGCCCTGCTGGCGCAAATCAAGCAACTGGTGCCGCTCGGCAGGCTGGGCACGCCGCTGGAGCTGGCCAAGGCGGCGGTCTATCTGGCGTCCGATGAATCGGCGTTTGTCGTCGGCAGTGAATTGATTGTCGACGGTGGCGTCAGCGGCTTATGATGTGCCGGTGGCCGGATAAGCCCTGGCTTTGCATTAGGGGCGCCGGCGTGGATAAGCACGTTATGATAACGGGTAGCGCTATGATTCATCTGAGGAATATGACCGCCGGGGAATACCCCGATTATCGCCATTTTTTTATCGGGGAATACGCCCGGGACCTGAGCGCCAACCACGGTTACGATATCGGGCAGGGCAGGATCAACGCCATCGCCAGCATTGACGGGTATTTACCGCAGGGGGTGGCGACGCCGGATAACCAGCTGTACTGCATCGAGGCCGGCGACGCGGCGGACCGGCAAGGCGTACCGCCGGTGGCGGGGTATTTATGGATCACGTGCAAAGACGAGGCGGCCTATATCTCCGATTTCTGCATCCTGCCCGCCTGGCGCCGCCGCGGGCTCGGACGCAGCGCGCTGGCGCAGCTGGATCAGCGGTTGCGCGCCCAGGGCGTGACCGAACTGGGGCTAAGGGTGGCGGCCGATAATCCCGGCGCCCGTGCGCTGTATGATGCCTGCGGTTTCCACGTTACCGGGGTGAATATGGTGAAACCCCTGTCACGCTAGACAATAAAAAACGCGCCCCGCGCCAGGCATTCGCCGTTGATAAAGACCTCGACGGCATGTCTGCCGGCATAGTGCATGCGGGTGGTAAAGTTGCGGATGGACTGGCTGCGGCTAATCTCAACGCTTGCATGCGGCGCCAGCGTCAGGGTTTTCAGTTTGAACACTTTGGCCGATGTGCCGCCGGATTTTTTCACATAGTGGATGGCGTAATCAATTACCAGCCGCTGGGGCAGGGGCGAGGTCGAGCGCAGCCGGAACGCCACGGTCACCTTGTCCCCCAGCCGGATTTCCCCGGGACTCACGCGCATCTCCTCCAGGCTGACCTGCGCCGCTTCGCCTGCGCCGATAAGCCCCAGCGCCCGCCGGTCCCCCTGTTTGATCAGGCTGCGCAACGCGTGACGGACGATCCAGGCGGTGGGGGGATGATGCAATTCCCATCCCTCCAGCAGGTCCATGACCCACTCGGGATGATCCTTGGTGATATCGTTGAGATGATTCGCCACGGATTTGCGTACGTACAGGCTGGGATCGGCGCGCAGGTTGTCGAGAATGGGTTTCACCGGCGACGGGTCGGCCCGCAGCGCCTCCAGGCGGAACGACCAGGGCAGGCGCGGCCGGCTGCCTTCGCTGGCCAGCCGGCGGACGTGCTCGTCATCGTCGCGCGACCAGCGTTCCATCAGCGCCAGCCCGCGGGACAGATCCTGGCGCAGGTAGGGGCGCACCGCGAATTCCGAGGAGCCGAACGGGGTAAAAAAGCGCAGGGCCTCCATCGACAGATCGTACTCATCCAGCCCGTACATCGCCACATACTCCGGCAATACCAGGGTGACAAAGCGATTGTCCAACCGCGGCGCCAGCCGGCGTAAAATCGCCAGCGCCTGCCCATAGTCCGCCGGCAGGCCGTCGTGCAGGCAGACGCTTACCCGCCGCAGGCGCGCCATCAGCGATAATTGGTCCAGTCCGTCGCCGGTGGCCGCCAGGAAGCGGGCGCCGTCAAAACCGGGGTGGACGGCGGCGGTGTGCGCCGCGATATCGCGCAGCCGGGCGTGGTTAAAGATTTCCTTCAGCGCGGGCGCGCTTTGCTCTGACATGTCACCTGATCTTATGGGAGCGGAGCCAGTTCGCAGGCTAAAGAAAATGACGGGTTTAGGCAAGTCTCACCGTGCGGAAAATCCTTCCCGGCGACAGGAAATGACAAGGGATGATACGCCATGGCGCGATACCCTGGTCCATTCCCGCCTTTACCGCCGGCACGGCGGTAAAGGCGGGAGGGGTCCCTGGCGGTAATTATTGTTTAATGCCCAGCGCATCGCGCATGGTATAGAACAAATCCGTCTGGTCGGTCAGGCCGGCCACGTTGCCCGCATAGGGACCGAAGGCGGCGATACGCAGCTGGGTGCCGGTATGTCCCTGGGATTCGGGGTCTTCAGAATTGCCGTAGCTGATGGCCATCACCGCGCCGTCTTTCGTGGTCAGCGCCTGGGTCAGGCCGGGGGCCTTGGCGTCCGCTTCGATAATCTGGCTGGAGTGGGCGTGATCGGCGGTGACCACCACCAGCGTATGGCCGTCGGCGCGGGCGAATTCCAGCGCCTTTTGCACCGCTTCATCCAGGTCCACCGTCTCGCCGAACTGGCCGCACGGGTTGGCGGCATGGTCCTGTTTATCAATGGATGCGCCTTCAACCTGCAGGAAAAAGCCGTTGGGATGGGTTTTCAGCAGATCGATGGCTTTTTGCGTCATGGCCGCCAGGGTAGGCACCCCGGCGCCGCGTTTGGGATTATCGCTACAGGTAACCGGCGGCTTATCGATATTGCCGTGATAGACGGCTTTCGGGCCCTGCCAGCGCACCGGCATATTGCCCTCGGCAAACAGGCCCAGCAAGGGTTTGTCCTGGTTGGCCAGGGCTACGCCGTTCAGGCCATCCAGGTCGCTCACCAACTGATAGCCGCGCGCCACGGCTTGTTCCCGCAGGGTTTTACCCTGCCACTCCCCGGCCTTGGCGGTTTCGCCAAAGGTTTTGGCGCCGCCGCCCAGCGTCACGTCGGCGCGGGCCGCCAGCAGCTGTTCGGCAATGGAGCCGCGCCCCTGGTTTTCCAGCGCCTGGGTGGGGCAATCTTTACTGGTCACTTCCGGGCCGTAGCATTTGCGGGAGCTGACGTGGGCCACCAGCGCCGCCGGGGTGGCGTCCTCCAGTTCAGCGGTGGACACGTTGCCGGTGGCTTTACCGGCCGCCTTGGCCAGTTCCAGGATGGTCATATGATCCTTGCCGAACACATCGACGCCCAGCGCGCCGTTATAGGTTTTCACCCCGGTGGACCACGCGGTGGCCGACGCCGCCGAGTCGGTGACGTAGCCGGGTTTATGGGTGGTCTTGTCCAGCGCGTAATGGGTGTATTGACCGGTCAGCGGCAGCGCGTCGATCCCGGGGAACGCGTTGCCCGCGCCCAGCGCGTAGTTGCGCGCGGCGGTGATTTCCGAGTCCCCCATGCCATCGCCAATCAGCAGGATGACGTTTTTTGCCTGCTGGTTGTTCAGCGCCGCCTTCAGCGCCTCGGTCTGATCGGCCTGCAGGCGGCGTGCGCCGCCGGGCTGGGTAATATCCCCCTGCGCCGCGCGCAGGCTGTCCGCGCCGGCGGCCGATACGCTGCGCGCCAGCAGGCCGTTGCCGCCCGCCAGGGCGAGGGTCAGGACGAGGGAAAGTACGGGTTGGTGCGGATGCGGCATAAAGAAGGCTCCTGTTGCCGGACGAGAAGAAGGGTATGTCTGAATTTATTATTGTGTAAGTCTACGTAACCCGGATGTCATTTTTATGACACCCGGAGATAACCGCCGCGGTCAAACTTGGCGAGGTTGTCCGGCAGCAGCTAAGATAGTAAGCACATTAACTAATAATGACTTCTCACCTATTCTACCCGCGCTATATCGGGGAGTGGGTTTTTGCCGCTTAATTTTGCAGGGGTTCGAGATCATGCTGCGAACGGATTATCATCAAAATAAGGATGTACCGGGCATGCCGCAAGTGGAGCAGGGATTTTCCTTTAAGGTGCTGACCATCAATACCCATAAGGGCTTTGCCGCCTTTAACCGGCGTTTTATCCTGCCGGAACTGCGCGAAGCGGTGCGTACCGTGGCGCCCGATATCGTGTTCCTCCAGGAAGTCCTGGGCACGCACGAAAAGCATTCGCAACGCTTCGATAACTGGCCGGTGGTGCCGCAGTACGAATTTCTGGCCGACACCATGTGGGCCGATTTCGCCTACGGGCGCAACGCGGTCTATCCCGACGGCGATCACGGCAATGCGCTGCTTTCCCGTTTCCCCATCACCCGCCAAAGCAATCTGGACGTGTCCATCGACGGCACGGAGAAGCGCGGCATGCTGCACTGCGTGCTGCAGGTGCCCGGCCGTGAGCTGGAGCTGCATATGATTTGCGTGCACCTGGGGCTGAAGGAAGCGCATCGCCGCGAGCAGATGCTGCGCATGAGCAGGCATATCGCCACGCTGCCGGCGGATGCGCCGCTGGTGGTGGCCGGTGATTTCAACGACTGGCGCCAGCGCGCCAATACGCTTTTGCGGCGCGAAGCCGGCCTGGTGGAGGTCTTTACCCAGGCGCGCGGCCGACCGGCCCGTACTTTCCCCGCCCGCTTTCCCCTGCTGCGCCTGGACCGTATTTATGTCAGGAACGCCCGCATCAGCGAGCCGACCTCCCTGGCCAACCAACCCTGGTCGCATTTATCCGACCATGCTCCCCTCGCCGTGGAGATCCATTTATGAATATGAATATGGAGTGGCGCGACGGCAATCGCATCAAGCTGCTGGAAAACGGCGAAGCGTTTTTCCCGGCCCTGTACGAGCGCATCGGCCAGGCCAGGAAAGAGGTGCTGCTGGAGACTTTTATCCTGTTCGAGGATAAAGTCGGCAAGGCGCTGCAGGAAAACCTGATTGCCGCCGCCAGGCGCGGGGTGCGGGTGGAAATCATGGTCGACGGTTACGGCTCGGCGGATCTGTCCGACAGCTACGTCGGCGCCCTTACCGCCGCGGGAGTGCATTTCCGTTATTACGATCCCCGCCCGGCGTTTATGGGCATGCGCACCAATCTGTTCCGCCGCCTGCATCGTAAAATCGTGGTGGTGGACGGCGTTATCGCCTTTATCGGCGGCATTAATTTTTCCGCCGAGCACCTGAGCGACTACGGCCCGGAGGCCAAGCAGGACTATGCGGTGGAGGTGGAGGGGCCGGTGGTGGAAGATATCCATCGCTTTACCCTACAGGCCTTGTATAAGGAAGACCACCATCGCAGCTGGCTGCGCCGGCGCTCCAGGCTGCCGGCCCATAACCGCCAGCCCGGCGAGGCCCAGGCGCTGTTTGTCTATCGGGATAACGATGAACACGATACCGATATAGAGCGCCACTATATCGATATGCTGCGCGGCGCAAAACGCGAGGTCATCATCGCCAATGCCTATTTTTTCCCCGGCTACCGCCTTTTGAAGGAGATGCGCAACGCCGCCCGGCGCGGCGTGCGCATGGTGCTGATTGTCCAGGGCGAGCCGGATATGCCGATCGTGACGGTCGGCGCGCGCATGTTATACAATTATCTGGTGCCGGAAGGGGTGAAAATCTATGAATATTGCCGCCGTCCGCTGCACGGCAAAGTGGCCGTCATGGACGATAGCTGGGCCACCGTCGGGTCCAGTAATCTTGACCCGCTCAGCCTGGCGCTGAACCTGGAGGCCAACCTGATCATCCATGACACCGCCTTCACGCAGCAACTGCGCGACAATCTTAACGGGCTGATTGAAAACGATTGCCGGTTAATTGACGAAAGCATGGTGCCCAAGCAGACCTACTGGCATGTGGTGAAAAGCGTGCTGGTGTTCCATTTCCTGCGCCACTTCCCGGCCTGGGTCGGCTGGCTTCCCGCCCATACGCCGAAATTATCGCTGGTGGCGCCGCCGGTCCAGCCGGAAATGGAAACCCAGGATCGCGCCGAACCCGAAAACGAGGGGGCAAAATCATGACCCGAAAACGCCCCGCCGGTAAACGCCACCGCGCCTGGTCGATGGCTAAAAAAATCCTGACCGGCCTGTTTTTTATCGGCGTCATTATCTTGCTGGTGGTCTATGCCCGCAAGGTGGACTGGGATGATGTGGAGCAGGCCATTACCGGCTACCGGCTCAATGCGCTGCTGATGGTGATCGGGCTGGCGGTGTTCAGTTACCTGCTGTATGGCGTCTACGATCTTATCGGCCGCGCCTATTGCGGCCATAAGCTGGCGAAAAAGCAGGTGATGCTGGTTTCCTTCATCTGTTATGCCTTTACCCTCACCCTCAGCGCCTGGGTCGGCGGCATCGGCATGCGCTACCGGCTCTATTCGCGCCTCGGTTTGTCCAACAGCGCCATCACCCGTATCTTCAGCCTGAGCCTGGCCACCAACTGGCTGGGATATATCCTGCTTTCCGGCATCGTCTGCGCGTTCGGGGTGCTGCATCTGCCGGCTAAATGGGGTATCGGCGAGCTGGCGCTGCGCCTGACGGGCGTGGTCCTGCTGCTGCTGATCGCCGCTTATTTTTGGCTGTGCGCCTTTGCCAAACGCCGGCGCTGGACCATCAAGGGCCAGAAGCTGGTGCTGCCGTCGCTGCGCATGGCCGGCGCGCAGCTGGTGGCCTCCTGCGCCAACTGGCTGGCGATGGCCGCCATTATCTACATTTTGCTGAACGACAAAGTCGATTTTCCGCTGGTGCTCGGCGTGCTACTGGTCAGCAGCATCGCCGGGGTTATCGTGCATATCCCGGCGGGCATCGGCGTGCTCGAGGGCGTATTTGTCGCCATGCTGGGCAGCGAGCATCTGTCCCATGGCACCATTATCGCCGCCCTGCTGGCCTACCGGGCGATCTATTTCATCGCGCCGCTGCTGCTGGCGCTGGTGCTGTACCTGGGCCTTGAAAGCCGCGCCAAGGCGCTGCGGGAAAAAAACCAGCAACGGGAAGCGGCCCATAAGGCGCAAAAGGACGCGCGGGGGGCGCTGGCGGAAGACGCCGGTCACTTACCCGATAAGGGGCCTTTGGCCTGAGCGTGGATTTTGCCGCGAAACACCCAAAAACCAAAGGTGTTGTAGGCCAGGGTGATGGGGATTAGCACCGCGAAGCCAATCAGCACAAATCCCTGGCTCAGGGGCGGCGAGGACGCGGCGCTTATTGACAGCCGGGGCGGGATCATCGCCGGATATACCGCCAGCAGCAGCAGGGCGAATGTCAGCACCACGCCCCCCAGCGCCAGGCACAGCGGCAGCAGGGCAACCCGGGCGGACAGCGCCCGCCGGAATCCGCCGGCGACCGCCAGCAGCAACAGCGCGGCGGGCAGGGTGAAACGCAGATCGGACAGATGCCGGCGGTACTCCTCATGCAGGCCGCAGGTCCACAGCGTCAGCAGCGCAACCAGCGCCAGGGCCAATGGGCCAAGCCGCCGGGCGAGCGCGCGTGCGCGCGCCTGCAGCATTCCTTCCGTACGCCATATCAGCCAGCAGGCGCCCAGCAGCGCGTAACCGGCCATCAGCGCCAGGCCGCAGAATAGCGGAAATACCCCCAGCCATTCCCAGCCGCCGCCGGTATAATGCGCGCCGTCATGGGGAATACCCTGAATAAACGTACCCATGATCACGCCCTGGCCGGCGGCGGCCAGCGCCGAACCGCCCATCAGCATCAGATCGAACCGCCACCGCTTTTGCGGGTCGGCGCGGTCGCGGTATTCAATCGCCATGCCGCGCGCTATCAGCGCCAGCAGCATGAGAAATACCGGCAGATACAGGGCGCTCAGCAGAATGGCGTAGGCGGCGGGGAACAGGGCCAGCAGGCCGCCGCCGCCCAGTACCAGCCAGGTCTCGTTGCCGTCCCAAACGGGCAGCAGCGAGAGCGTCATGACCTGGCGATCCGCTTCGGCGCGGTTGAACGCATACAGCATGCCGACGCCCAAATCGGTACCGTCCAGCAAGACATAGATCAGCACGCTGAAGGCCAGCGCGGCGGCGGATAACAGTTGCAGCGCGGCGGCGGAAAAAATCAGCTCCGGCATAGGATAAACTCCTGCATTCGTCGTGTTACGGGTGTTGCTCCGGCGGCGGCGCGGCGTCCTGGCCCGCGTACGTCGCGCCATCGCCGGTCTGCCGCGCCAGCGACGGCACCGGACCTTCTTCCCCCGGCCGGGGCGGTTGCGCCAGCAGGCGCAGCATAAAGAGCAGCCCGGTGCCGAACACCAGCAGATAAACCATCGCCACGGCGATGGCGGAGGCGATGACCAGGGCCATGGATACCGGCGAGATCCCCTCATAGGTACGCGTCAGGCCGTAGACCATAAACGGCTGGCGGCCGGCCTCGGTAACCACCCAACCGGCCAGCATGGCGATAAATCCCGCCGGCGCCAGCGGCACCATGATGCGCTGCAGCCAGCGCGCGCGCCACAGGGCGCCCCGCCAGCGCAACGCCACGCCCGCGATGCCCGCCAGGGCCATCACCAGCCCCAGGCCCACCATGACGCGAAAGGCGAAAAACACCAGTGGCACCGGCGGGATGTCCTGGGGCGGAAACTCATTCAGGCTTTTAATGGTGCCGGTAAGGTTATGGCGCAGATAGAGCGAGCCAAGTCGGGGAATCGACACCTCCCAATGGTTGCGCCGCGCCGTCATGTCCGGCAGCGCGAACAGCCGCATCGGCTCCCCGGCGCCCGGCGGCGGTCGGTCCCAGTCGCCCTCCATGGCGGCCACTTTTTGCGGCTGGTGGCGCAGGGTATTTTCGCCGTGCAAATCCCCGGCGATAATTTGCAAGGGCGCGGCGACGGCCACGGTCCACAGCGCCCAGGAAAACATCACCCGGGCCGCCGGATTGCGGCTGTCGCGCAGCAGATGCCGGGCACCGGCTGCCGCCACCATAAACGCGGTGCCAAGTACGGCGGCCAGCAGCATATGCGCCAGCCGATAGCCAAAGGAAGGATTGAAGATAATCGCCAGCCAGTCCTGCGGGTGGAAACGACCGCCGTCGTCCATCAAAAAACCCGCCGGGGTTTGCATCCAGGAGTTGGCGGAGATAATCCAGAACGCGCTGAACAGGGAACCCAGCGCCACCATGCAGGTGGTGAAAAAATGCAGTTTCGGCCCGACCTTCTGCATGCCGAACAGCATAATGCCCATAAAACCGGCTTCCAGGAAAAACGCCACCAGCACTTCATAAAACATCGGCGGCCCGATAATCGCGCCCGCCCGCGCGGAGAACACCCCCCAGTTGGTGCCGAACTCAAACTCCATCACCACCCCGGACACCACGCCCACCGCCACGTTAAGCGCAAAGATCTTGAGCCAATACCGATACAGGTCCAGATAGACCTGGCGCCGCCGCCATAGCCACAGGCCTTCCAGCGCCGTCAAAAAAAGGGCCAGGCCGATGGTAAAGGCGGCCAGCACGATATGAAAACCTATGGTGAAGGCAAACTGGGCGCGCGCAATCAGCAGCGCAGAAACGTGTTCCATCGGACCCTTGCTTCGGCAGCAATTGCCGTGTTTGACCTCAGGCGTCGCTGGGCTTGCCGGTAAACGAAGAGATGGGTTTATCCACCTCTTCATCCATGCGGCGGCTAAAGGCCTTCATGCCGTCGATAAACGGCGTAATCCCCTGCCAGAAGGCGTCGTCGTTAAGCATCTTATACAGTCCCCGGACTCCCGGCGCATCCTGGGGAGCGTCGTTTCCTTCCCGCGCGCGGCTTATCACATCGACCATATCGCGCACGGCGAACACCATCTTGTAGAATTGACCGGGAGGAAAGGTGGATAACGCCATGGCCAGCACCGACAGGTTCTGGATAACGTTCAGCGAGCCTTCCCGGTTGAGCCCGTTGACCAGCACCCGCGCTATCTGGTTATTGGCGGCCACCAGGTCGTTGGCCAGGCGCAGCACGCCGTGCTCGTGCAGGGTTTGCAGCAAGCGTTCCAGCTCCTCATGGGCATCCGGCCCGATTTTCGGAGCCTCCACCGTATAACCGATAGGTTTAGCCATTAGAATTTCTCCGGATGAGGTTCTTGTTCAGGCGGCGGCAGGTAATCGTCGCGCCGCCATTTCTGCTCCACGGGCACCTTGTCGATGGGGGTACGGGAGCCATAGCGGAAATTATGGCGCGGCAGGGGCGAAACCATGTTCTCCCGGGGCAGTACGGTAAGTTTAACCGCCAGCTCTTTATAGGCGGGGGTGTTCACATCCGGATCGTGATGCTCGCCGGTCAGGGCGTTAACGCCGTCCTTGCCCAGATGAATGGGGAGAAACAGGGTATTGCCCTGCACCCGATCGGTAATCACCGCCGGCACCTCGACGGCGCCGCGCCGCGAGGCCAGGCGTAGCCAGGCGCCTTCCTCGATGCCCCGCTCCGCCGCCAGCCCCGGGCTGATTTCCACAAACCAGTCCGGCGACAGGGAGAGGAGGCGACCTCCGCGTCCGGTCTGGTTGGTGGACTGGAAATGCTCCAGCATCCGGCCGTTATTCAGCATTAAATCATATTCGCCGTCCTGCGCCTCGGCGGGTGGCTTCCATTCCAGCGGATAAAGGACGGCTTTGCCGTCCTCGGTATGGAAACCGTCGGTATACAGCAGCGGCGTGTCGGTACCGTCGGCCTTGACCGGCCAAAGCAGCGATTGCCATCCCGCCAGCCGTTCATAGGTCACGCCGGCGAAGACCTTGGCGATACCGGCGGCCTCGGCCATGATCTGCGAAGGATGGGTGTAGCCCCAGGGATGGCCCATCCTGGCCGCCAGGTCGGTGAGGATGCGCCAGTCCGGCCGGCTATCGCCGAGCGGCGGCATCACTTCATAAAAACGCTGGATGCGGCGCTCGGTATTCACAAACGACCCTTCTTTTTCCACGCTCGGACAGCCGGGCAACACCACGTCGGCGAATTCGGCGGTGCGGCTCATAAACAGGTCCTGCACCACCAGAAAATCCAGATTGGTAAAGCCCTCATGCACATTGGCGGCATCGGCGTCAGAGAATGCCGTTTCCTCGCCAATCACATACATCGCCTTGATTTTTTTCTCTTTCGCATGTTTCACCATGGTGAAATTATCGTCGCCGGCCTTATCGGACAGGCGGTCCGGCGCCACGCCCCAGGCCTTGGCCCATTTGGCGCGCACCTGGGGATCGGTGACCTTTTCATAGCCGGGATAAAAATCCTTCAGACAGCCGAAATCACTGGCCCCCTGCACGTTATTATGGCCGCGCATCGGGTATCCGCCGGTACCGGGCCGGCCGTAGTTGCCGGTCACCAGCAGCAGGTTCGACAGCGCCGTGCTGGTATCCGCCCCGTGGCTGTGCTGGGTAATGCCCATCGCCCACAATATGCAGACGGAGGATGCCCGGCCAATCATTTCGGCGGCGTCAATCAACTGCCGGCGCGCGATGCCGGTGATCCGCTCGGCGAACGCCAGGGTAAAAGGCGCCAGGGATTGGCGGTACGCGTCCACCTGGTTTACCCGTGCCGCCAGGAAGTCCGTATCCGCATAGCCATGATCAAACATATAACGCGCCATGGCGGACGCCCAGACCATATCGGTGCTGGAGTTGATGCGCAGGAATAGATCCGCGCGTTCCGCCATTTCGTGTTTACGCGGATCCACGACAATCAGCCGCTGGCCGCGGTGCTTGCGCGCCGCCTTGAGACGGGCGGCGATCACCGGATGGTTCTCGGCGGTATTGCTGCCGACGATAATAATCAGCTCGGCCCGTTCCAGATCCTGGATGGAACCGGCGTCGCCGCCATATCCCACGGTGCGGAACAGACCCATGGTGGCGGGGTTCTGGCAGTAGCGGGACGAATTGTCGACGCTATTGGTGCCGATAATCAGCCGGGCGATTTTTTGCGTCAGGTAGGCTTCTTCATTGCTGGCTTTGCTGGAACCGATAAACCCGATGCTTTCGGCGCCGTGGGTATTGCGTATCTCCAGCAGGCGGCGGGCCACCAGATCCAGCGCTTCATCCCAGCCGGCCTTGCGGAAACGGCCGTTTTCACGAATCAGCGGCGTGGTCAGGCGCGCTTCGCTGTTGACGAAATCCCAGCCGAATTTACCTTTGACGCAGGTGGAGATGCCGTTGGCCGGCGCATCCACCATCGGCTGCACTTTCAGGATATGCCGGTCACGGGTCCACATTTCAAACGAACAGCCCACGCCGCAATAGGTGCAGACGGTTTTGGTGCGTTTGATTTCCGGCTGGCGCCAGTGCATATCCATCATGGAGATACCGGTAATGATTTCCGCGCCGGTGGTGTTCTCGAGGGTTTTGATCATATCGATCAGCGGGCGTTTCAGATCGGGAGACATGGCGGTAAACGGCCCGGCGTCCGGCTGCATGGTTTTTTCCATCAAGGCGTTGCAGGGACAGACCGTGACGCAGTGACCGCAGCTGACGCAGCTGGAGCCGGCGATTTTTTCACCACCGTCCCACAGTACGCGCGGATGATCCGCGCTGTAGTCGATACTCAGCGTCTCGTTGACCTCGACGTTCTGGCAGGCGTCCACGCAGCGGCCGCACAGGATGCACTGATCGGGATCGTAGGTGTAAAATAGATTGGAATGGTCCTTCGCATACGGCTTGCGCTCGAACTTATAACGCTGGATGGGGATATGCATATCCGCCATGGTGTTGTGCAGGGTACAGTCGCCGGTATTGTGCTCGCATACCGTGCAATACAGCTCGTGCTTGGCCAGCAGCCGGTCCATGCCCTCGACTTGCGCCGCCCGGGCCTGCGCGCCCCGGCTGTTGAGCACCATGCCGTCACGGGTGCGCAAGGTACAGCCGCGCACCAGCTGATGGTCCTGCTCCACCCAACAGACATCGCAGGTTTTCAGCGGGTCCAGCGCCGGGTGATAACAGACATGGGGCAGGTTGACGCCCCGCGCGGCCAGGAAATCCACCAGCGGCGTATCCGCTTTGCCGGTCAGCGGCACACCGTCAAAAATAATCGTGCAGTCTGTCTGGCTCATCAGGCTACCTCAAATAACAACCACCACCTATCATGTGCATCTTTGCCATGGCGGCCACCAAGATAGTGTTAAAGGTAGTCGTTAATGATTGATGCGCAATAGCCACACCGTTTGCAGATTGTTGCTAATTATTAACAGTAAGGACGCAGGTTATTAACATTTACCTGACGGCTACAGCCTGAACGTGCCGTCGATCACGGTGACCGATTGGCCGGCAATCCACGGCACGCCGTCGATAAAGCGCGCGCTGACCTGGCCGTCGCGCCCCAGGACCGTGCCCTGGCGGACGCGCCAGGACTCGGCAAACGCCGGATTATCAGGAAATCCCTGGGCGTGCAGCAGGCGCGCCAGGCAGGCATTGGCGCTGCCGGTGACCGGATCCTCCACCAGGGCGCCCTGTTCCACCAAAAAGGCCCTGACTTCATAATCCGCCGGGCCGTTTGCCTCGTGCAGGCCATATACCGCCAGGCCGTTCGCTTCGCAACGCTTGAGCAACCGCTCCAGGGCGACGGCGTCCGGTTGCATCCGCAAACAAGACAGCGCGCTGTCGGCCCGGGCCACCAGCCAGCGGATCCCCATGTCCACCACGACCGGCGGAGACCAGGTGACCGTCGTCGCGCCGCCCACGGCGGCGTTAAGCAGGGGGAAATAACTTTCGTTCACCGTATAGATTTTGGCCTCGGGCGCCTGGAACGCCAGCCATCCGGCGCGGGTGATATCGAGGGCGACCAGGCCCACCCCGCACTCCTGGATGAGTCTATCGGCCGCCTTGGCCCTAAAGCCGCTTTCCAGCATCGCATGGGCAGTGCCGAGCGTGGGATGGCCGGCAAAAGGCAATTCTCCTGCCGGGGAGAAAATACGCACATGATAATCGGCGCCGGCGGCCGAAGGCGGCAGGACAAACGTGGTTTCGGATAAATGAGTCCAGCGGGCCACGGCCAGCATCTGTCGATCGGATAAGCCATCGGCATCCAGGATCACCGCCAGGGGATTGCCCATCAACGCAGTGGCGGTAAACACATCGACCTGTTTAAATCGACGCAGCTCGGTCATAACCCATCCTTTTTAACAGTAAGGCGATTATTGCCGATTCTGGCGTGGTTGCAGGATAACTGCAAGGACGGTAAGAGGGATATTGCGCTTTGAGATAACCGCCAGGCCAGGGGAGCGGTTAACCCGCCGCCTCAGCGGACGGGCGGCAAAAAAAACTGCGCCGCCAACTGTCAATAAAAGCACCTGACAGTTGGGGCGCAGCTCTCAATGGGTTTTATACCAGAGGATCGCAACCCTTAGCCGCGGCCCGGTCCGCCGCCATGGTGATAACCGCCGCCGCCGCCATGACCGCCGCCGCCGCCCCAAGGAGGTGGCCACAGGCAACCGCTAAGCGCGGCGCTAAGAACAATAATTCCGACAAATGCTAAAATGCGACGCATTGTTTTGCTCCATATATTAATAATTACGTTACCGTTAGATGATTATCCATTCGTTAAAAGGGGTCAACGGCGGCAACCGTAAAGATATTTGGCACAGATGTTTCTATTTGCGTTTATTGCATGGAAGCGTAAATTTGGCGGAAAACGGCAGGGCTAATTTATTCATTAACATAGGAAAAAGCTTATTTAGGGCTTTTATTTATTTTAATAAAGATATAATTAAGAATATTCCTGACAGAGGATAGCAACGGGCAGGAGAAAAGAAAGCGTTATTTTGTTACAACGTAAAAAAAAGCGTTTGCGCGATGATATTACGCAAACGCTTTAGGGAAAATAATGAATGGGCCAAGCCCGGATTTTTTGATGACGCGCCGGTAAAGCGCTATTCATAAACGACCGACGTACTGTGCATATTATTGCGCCCCGACACCGACGTTACCGGATAGGCGCGGTTATCGACGCGTACGGCGCGTTCACTGCCATGACCGGGCAGGGTAGGCAACCCTGTCCTGGCGCCCACGGTCGTCAATACCACCTGGTGAGGCTCATACCGGGCGGTATTGATGGTGTCGGCGGCAACACTGCCGAACGACACCATGGCGGCCAGGGCAACGATACCAAGATTAACTTTGTTCATCATGGCGCCATCCTTATTGGTAAATTACCGCCGTGCCATGCAGGTTATTCTGGCCGGTGGTGGAGGTAATCACAAAAGACTTCGCGCCTTCGGCCGAAGCCTTGGCGGACAGCTGGCTTTCCAGCGAAGACAGGTTGGCGCCGCCGGTGGCGCTGATGACGCCTACCGGCTGCTGACCCGCCGGGGCGGAGGTCGCCAGTTCTGCGGCAAAACTACCGAAAGAGACGGCGCTCAGGGCGATGGCGGCGATGGCATATTTTACGTTTTTCATAATCTTATCTCTCTATGCATTCTGGTTGCAGGATTTGTGGGTCAACGCTATTTGTTAACGTTCGATAAGTAAATACTAGTCCTCCTGGCGGCGTTGATCAACTAAATTTTTAATGATCGTTAATATAATAGATAAGCCATTGTTAATAATGAAAAATTTATTTTTATTGTCAACGCTCACTCACTTTGGGTTGGAGAGGCCGCCGCAAGGGAGGAACAGGCATGGCCGCCAAATTTAACATTCTTTGGGCAATGTGACGAAAGGCACTTGTAATTTTTGTAATGATCGTTAATTATATAGGTGCCGGCTGATATCCACAAGGACGTTGTGCAAGCGGCAAGATGCCAGGCATAAAAATGCGATAAGAGAGGATGTTATGAATACCGATCATGTTGCGCCCATACGGAAAGGACGCGGACGCCCAAAACAGTTCGACCGTGACGATGCGCTGGATAAAGCGCTGGAACTGTTCTGGCGCCACGGCTACGAAGCGACCTCGCTGACCGATCTGGTGGAGGCCACCGGGGCCAAGGCCCCGACGCTGTACGGCGAGTTCGGCAATAAGGAAGGCCTGTTCCGCGCGGCGGCCGAACGCTACGTGGCGAAATTCGCCGAACGGGGCAAGGTGCTGCTGGCCGACCCCGCCTGTACGGCGGCGCAGGCGGTTGAAAATTTCCTGCGCGATACCGCGGCGCTGTACACCGACAAAGATTTGCCCTCGGGCTGCTTTATTATCTGTACGTCCGCCGCGCTCTCGTCTTCATCCGACGCCGTGGCGAAACTGCTGCGCGCGCGGCACCATTTCCAGGAAAACATGCTGGCGGATTTCCTGCGCGCGCGCCAGGCCCAGGGAGAATTGCCGGCCGGCACTCATGTGCCCACCCTGGCGAAATACCTGACCTGTATCCTGCAGGGGATGTCGGTGCAGGCCCGTGACGGCGCTACCCGCGCGGATCTGGATACCATCGTTACCACGTTGATGAAAGTGTGGCCGACTCTGGCGCGCATCGGCGCGGCCGCCGCCCGGGATACGGCACAGGTTTAACGGCGCCGCGCCGACCCGGCGCGGCCGAAAAGACAGCGGCGCGACGCAGATAAAGTTGATTCTGCGCAGGGCGCCGGTGTCCTGCGGTACGTAATATGCGTTTATCAGGTCACGTCGTGGCAATTCCGGACTGGATAAATGAACCCATTGATTGCCGATACTTCCACCGCTATTCGTTTCCTGCAGGCCTCGCGGCAAAGCGAGATCGCGGCGTTGCGACGTTTGCTGCAAACCGGCGAACTGGTGGGGGCGGTCAGTCAATTGGTGCATATGCTGCAACGCGAACGTGGCGTAACCACCCTTTACCTGAGCTCGGGCTTGCACGCCGATACGCTTGAAAAACCGGCGCGCGATGCCGTTATTGCCGAGCGTGCCGTATTGCGGCTATTGGGCCGGGAGGAAGGCGTCAATCGGCCGGCGTCCGACAGCCAAAGGCTGGGGCGAATTGCCGCGGTATGTTATGCGCTGGGACGTTTGCCAGCGTTACGCCGCCGCATCCGGCGGGCCGGGATCGATCAGGCGCAGGCGGCGGCGGTATTCAACGCGGTGATCCGCAGCCTGCTGGCGCTGGTATTCGAGGCGGCGGATACGGCGGCGGAGCCGGCTGTTTCCCGGGCGTTGATCGCCATGTTCAGCTTTATGCAGGGCAAAGAGCTGGCGGGGCAGGAACGGGCGCAGGGCGCGGCGGTGTTTGCCGCGCGCGCATTTAGCGCCGCCGCCCGCCAACAGTTGCTGGACCTGATTGAAGGCCAGGAGCGGTGTTTCGCCACCTTCGGCGAATTCAGCGATCCCCTTAACCTGCAGCGCTGGGGCGAGATGGCGCGTGACGGCGATTGCGATGTCGAGCGGCTGCGCCGCATCGTTCTCACGGGTAACATCGCCGCGGATCACAGCCTGCGTTGGTATGAGGCGACGACCCGCCGTATCGACCTGATGAAGGGGGTCGAGGACGGACTGGCGGCGGTATTGATGCAATTATGCCGGGCCGGCATCGACGCCGCGCAAGACGCCGCGGGCGACTGGCCGGGAGATGCCGCGCTGGAAGCCCTGCTGGCGCGTCAGATGGACCAACCGGTGGAGTATAGCGTATTCGTTGCCGCCGCCGGACCGGACGACGCCGCTGAGCCGCTGGGCAATAACGGCCTCAGCCCGCAGCTGGGACGATCGGTATTATCTCTCGTCGGGCAACAATCGCGCCGGCTGCGGGAACTGGCCGATGAGCTGGCGCAACTGCGCGCCACCCTTAATGACCGGCGGCAAGTCGAAGACGCCAAGCTGCTGCTGATGCGTCATCAGCGGTTAAGCGAGGAAGAGGCCTATAACGCCCTGCGGCGTATGGCAATGAACCAAAATAAAAAGCTGACGGAAGTGGCCGCGGCCATCCTGGCGGTGGAAGAGATATTGACCGGCCGGCCATAACGGCGGGCCGGGGGTAAGCGACATCAGGATATGACTTCGTGTTAAGCCAATGGCGGCGTAGCGCGGGTCAAGGATAAAGGCGTCCAAAAGCATGCAGTCATTGCATGTTTTTGGACGCCTTTTTTTTATGTAAGGACTTTTGTTATGAACAAACCCGTATTAGCTGTCATCGGCCACGGCATGGTGGGCCAGTATTTTCTGGAACAGCTGGTGGCGCGCGAGCTGCACCGGCGTTACCGCATCATCGTCTTCGGCGCCGAGCGCCGCCCCGCTTACGATAGAGTACATTTGTCGGCGTATTTTTCCGGGCGCAGCGCGGGATCGCTGTCGCTGGTGCCCGACGGTTTTTTTGCGTTGCATGACATCGAATTGCGCGGCGCCACCACCGTTACCGCCATCGATCGTCAGCGGCAATGCCTGACGGATAACCACGGCGGAACAACGCCCTACGATCGGCTGGTGCTGGCCACCGGATCCTATGCCTTTGTGCCGCCGATTCCCGGCTGCGATCTACCCGGCTGCCTGACGTACCGAACCCTGGACGATCTTGACGCCATCGCCGCGCGGGCGCGCCAGTCACGGCGCGGCGCGGTGATCGGCGGCGGCCTGCTGGGGCTGGAAGCCGCCAATGCCCTGCGGCAGCTGGGACTGGAAACCCATGTGATCGAGTTTGCCCCGCGGCTGATGGCGGTGCAGCTTGATGAAGGCGGCGCGGCCATGCTGCGGCGGAAAATCGACGCTTTGCAGGTAACCGTGCACACCGGCAAAAACACCCGCCGTATCACCCCTGCCGGCCAAGACGGCCTGCGGCTGGAATTTGCCGACGGCGGGTCGCTTGATACCGATCTTATCCTGTTTTCCGCCGGTATCCGTCCCATGGACCGGTTGGGCCATCAGTGCGGACTGACGCTCGGCGCGCACGGAGGACTGGCTATCGACGATCGGTGCGTGACCTCGGATGCCCATATTTTCGCTATCGGCGAATGCGCCGCGTGGCGCGACGCCTTGTTTGGGCTGGTGGCGCCCGGTTATCAGATGGCGCGCGCGCTGGCGTCATGTCTTGCCGGGGAGGAGGCGGTATTTAGCGGGGCGGATCTCAGTACCCGGCTGAAACTGCTGGGCGTCGAAGTCGGCTCGCTGGGGGACGCCCAGGGCGCCGCCCCGGGCTGCCAAAGCTATCTATGGACCGACGGCCCGCGGCAGATCTATAAAAAAATCGTGGTTTCCGGGGATAAAACCCGCCTGCTGGGCGCGGTGCTGGTGGGCGACAGCGCGGAGTTCAGTACCCTGCAGCAGATGATACTCAATGGCATGCCCCTGCCGGAACGACCGGAAAGCCTGATCCTGCCGGCCGGCTCGGGGGACGCGCCGAAGGCCGCGGGCGTGGCCTCCCTGCCTGACAGCGCCCAGGTTTGCTCCTGCCATAACGTCAGCAAAGGAGATATCCGCGCGGCGGTGGCGGCGGGGGCGCGCGATCTGGCGGCGGTGAAAACCTGCACCCGCGCCGGCACCGGCTGCGGCGGCTGCGTACCGCTGGTCAGGCAGGTCATGGAATATGAGCTGTCGCAACAGGGCGTGGTGGTGAAAAAAGACGTGTGCGAACACTTTGCCTATTCACGCCAGGAGTTGTATCACCTGATTCGCGTCAACCGTATCCGTACCTTCAGCCAACTGCTGGCGCAATATGGCCATGGCCTGGGATGTGAAATCTGCAAACCGCTGGCCGGTTCCCTGCTGGCTTCCTGCTGGAACGACTTTCTATTGCAACCCGAACATCTGCCGTTGCAGGATACCAACGATCGTTTTTTCGCCAATATCCAGAAGGACGGTACCTATTCCGTCGTGCCGCGCATGCCCGCCGGGGAAGTCACCCCTGCGGGGCTGATTGCCGTGGGCCAGGTGGCTGCCCGTTATAATTTATACACCAAGGTGACCGGCGGCCAGCGCATCGCGCTGTTCGGCGCCAGGATGGAACAGCTGCCGGCCATTTGGCGGGAACTGGTGGCCGCCGGTTTTGAAACCGGGCATGCCTACGGTAAATCGCTGCGCACGGTAAAATCCTGCGTCGGCTCAACCTGGTGCCGCTTCGGCGTGCAGGATTCCACCGGGCTGGCCATCAGACTGGAAAACCGCTACAAGGGCCTGCGCGCGCCGCATAAATTCAAGCTGGGCGTTTCCGGTTGTACGCGTGAATGCGCGGAAGCGCAGGGCAAGGATATCGGCATTATCGCCACCGACAAAGGCTGGAACCTGTATATTTGCGGCAATGGCGGCATGAAACCGCGCCACGCGGATTTATTTGCCACCGATCTGGATGCCGACGGCCTTATCGTCATGATCGACCGCCTGCTGATGTTTTATATCCGCACTGCCGATCGGCTGCAGCGCACCAGCACCTGGCTGGATAATCTGGAAGGCGGCGTAAACTATCTGCAGCGGGTGATCGTCGATGACGCGCTCGGCATCTGCGCCGAGCTTGAACAGGAAATGCAGTCGGTAGTGGCGAGTTACCAGTGCGAATGGCAAACCACCCTGGCGGATGCCGGCCGGCTGGCGTTGTTCCGGGGATTTATCAACAGCGACCGGCCGGATGAAGCGGTGGTCATGATGGCGCAGCGATCCCAGATCCGGCCCGCACGGCCGGAAGAAAAACCGCGGGCGGGCGTAAGCGCGCCGCCCGAGGGCGATGCGCGCTATGAGGTGTCCATGGGGGCGTTGCCAGCCGCGGCAGGAAATGGCCCCGGGCCGTCGTCCGCCGTTGAGGAAACCGGCTGGCGACCGGTGTGCATGCTCGGTGATATCCCGGCCCATGCCGGCATCGCCGCGCGTTTAGGGCAACGGCAGATAGCCCTGTTTTACCTGCCGTCGGCCGCGGGCCCGGCCGGCGGGGAAGGCCGGGTATATGCTTTATCCAATCATGAGGCGGGCAGCGGCGCCAACGTGTTGGCGCGCGGCTTGGTGGGCGATGTCGCAGGCGAGCCGGTGGTGATTTCGCCGCTGTATAAAAAACATTTCCGCCTGCGCGACGGTTGCTGCCTGGAGGATGCAGGCCTATCGGTCAGCGCCTGGCCGGTGGAAATCCGCCAGGGGCGCGTCTGGGTGGCGGCCTGCGCATTGACGGCGCGCGCGCCGGCGCCGGCGGAATAAGGGCGACGTCCGTGGCGGCCCGGGGCCGCCACGGACCGTCACGGCCTACCGACGGTCTTCGTCATGCCAGCCGCCGCCGAGGGCGACGATCAGCTGAACGCTGGCCACCCATTGGGTGCTGCGCAGCGACAGCAGGTTTTGCTGCTGCGACAGGCTGGTATTTTGGGTGGTGGCGACATCCAGGTAATCAATCATCCCCGCCCGGTACTGGTTAAGCGTAACGCGGGCCGATTCCTGCGCGGACTCGGCGGCGCGCTGCTGCGCGGCGGTTTCCGCCTCCAGGGTCGACAGCTCCACCAAATAATTTTCCACTTCCTCAAACGCCGACAGCACGCTCTGGCGATAGCTTGCGACGCTGGCGTCGTAAGCGGCCCGCGCCTGCTCAACGGATGCCTTGGTGGCGCCGAAGTCCAGCAGCGTTCCGCTCAGTTCCGGTCCCAGCGACCATACCCGGTTCGGCATGGAAATCAGATTATGCAGCACCGAACTTTGGAAACCGCCGCTGGCGCTCAGGGTCAGGTCGGGGTAATAGGCGGCCTGCGCCACGCCGACGGCGGCGTTGGCCGCGGCGACGCTGCGCTCCGCATAGGCGATATCCGGCCGGCGTTGCAGCAGTTGTGACGGCAGCGCCACCGGGATAACGGGCAGGGTGGCGGTGAGCCTGGCGGCGGGCAGGCTGAACTGCGCCGGCGACCGGCCGATCAGCACCGCAATGGCGTGTTCAAGCTGCGCGCGTTGCCACTGTAAATCCAGCGCGGAAGCGCGGGCGCTCTCCAATTGGGTCTGCGCCTGCGCCAGGGTGCCGCGGGACTCGCTCCCGGCGCGGTATTTATTCTCGATAATGTTCAGGTAGCGCTGGTAGGCCTCGACGCTCTCCTGATACAGCGCTATCTGCTCATCCATGACCCGCAGCTGGAAATAATCCTGCGCCAGCTCTGATTGGGCGCTCAGGGTAATATTGGCCAGTTCGGCGGCGCTGGCCTGGGCATTGGCCTGGTTTTCCTCCACCGTGCGTCTGAGCTTACCCCACAGGTCCAGCTCCCAGCTGGCGCTGACCTGCGCCTCATGCGTCGTGGCGGCGGCGGTCCGGGTGCCGCTGCGCGTGGTGTCGGCGGTGCCGGTGACCGTCGGGTACAGATTGGCGCGCGAGGCGGCCGTCAGCGCCCGCGCCTGGCGGTACAGCGCTTCATACTGCGCCACGTTCTGGTTGGAAATCCGCACCTGGCCCAATAAGCCGGAAAGCGTCGGATCCCGGTACACCGCCCACCATTCCCCCTTGCCCGCCTCATCCCGCGGCGCGGCCTGCGTCCAGCCCTTCGCCTGTTTAAATTCAAGCGGCACCGTCATCGCCGGCCGCCGGTAGTCCGGGCCCACCATACAGCCGGCCAGGATCAACGCCAGCGCCAGGGGCAGCAGCTTCAGGGCGGGATGTGGGAATATCGTTATCATAAAGTCACTGTTGTCCGAAATCATAAGTAAGAAGGGTGAGGCGCCATCGTCGGGTTACCGGCTTCAGGCCGCGCCGGTTTTGCCAAAACGCCGCCAGGCCCGCTTGCCGGAACGGCTTAGCCGGTCCATATACAGATACACCACCGGGGTGGTGAACAGGGTCAGCAGTTGGCTCAGCGCCAGGCCGCCGGCAATCGCCATGCCCAGCGGGCTGCGCAAATCCGCATCCCCGCCGCTGCCCAGCGCCAGCGGCAGGGCGCCAAAAAAGGCCGCCAGCGTGGTCATCATAATCGGCCGGAAACGCATCAGGCAGGCTTGGGTAATCGCCTGCTGCGGGCTGAGCCCCTGGGTCCGTTCCGCCGCCAGGGCAAAATCGATCATCATAATGGCGTTTTTCTTAACGATGCCTATCAATAACAAAATGCCGATCAGGGCGATCACCGTGAGCTGGGTGCCGGTGATAATCAACAGCAACAGGGCGCCAAGCCCGGCGGAGGGCAGAGTGGACAGGATGGTCAACGGATGGATATAACTCTCGTACAGCATGCCCAACACGATGTAGACCGCCGCCAGCGCGGCGAGTATCAGCCAGGGCATGCTGGAGGCCAGCGCCGTAAAGGCCTTGGCGGTGCCCTGGAAGCCGCCCTGGATGGTGGACGGCAGGCCAATCTGCGCCATGGCCGTCTTGATAAGCTGCTGCGCCTGCTCGAGGGACACGCCGTCCGCCAGGTTAAACGCCACGGTGCTGGTGGCGGATTGCCCTTGATGCGCCACGGATAACGAGGCGTTGGCGCCGCTGAAACTGGCAAAGGCGGCAATAGGGATTTGCTGGCCCTGGCCATTGACCACCATCAGCTCGTTCAGGACCGCCGGATCGACGGTGAACGCGGCGTCCAGGGTCATCACCACATGGTACTGGTTAAGGGTTTTATAACGCGTGGCGATCTGCCGCTGGCTGAAGGCGTTATTGAGCAGGGTATCGAGCATCTGCACGTTCACGCCCAGCCGGGTGGCCTTATCCCGGTCGATATTCAGCATCACCTCCTGGCCGCCGGTCTGGGAATCGGCGTCCACCCCGGTAAGCTGCGGGATCTTTTCCAGCGCCGCCTTGACCTTCGGCGTCCAGAGCCGCAGGGTATCGAGGTCGTCGGCCTGCAGGCTGTACTGGTAAAGGGCGTTGGCGCTGCGGCCGCCGATATGCAAATCCTGCGCCGGCATCAGGAACAGCTGGACGCCGGGCTGGTTAAGACCTTTGGCGGTCAGGCGGTTGGCTACCTCGGCGGCGCTGGCGTCCCGCTGGCTGAAATCCTTCAGGTGCACGAAAAAGTTGGCGCTGTTGCGCGAGCCGAAGCCGCCGCTGCCCATGGAGGAGAGCACGCCGTCCACCGCCGGATCCTGCTGGATGATGCGCGAAAATTCCTGCAGCTTGGGTTTCATGGCCTGGAACGAGACGTTCTGGTCGGCGCGCAGCATGCCCATCAGCAGGCCGGTATCCTGGTTGGGGAAAAAGCCTTTCTGCACCACGGTATAGAGAAAAATATTCAGCATCACGGTCAGCACCAGGCTGAACAGCGTCAGGCGCTGGTGGCGCATGACCCAGGCCAGGGCAACGGCGTAGGCCGCCAGCAGCCGGGCCAGCCCGCGCTCGATCAGCACATAGAGCCGCGGCGGCTTGCGGGTCACCGGCGGCTTGCGCTTGAGCAGCCGGGAACACAGCATCGGGGTGAGGCTCAGCGAGACCACCATCGAAATCAGCAGCGAGACGGTGAGCGTTATCGCGAACTCGCGAAACAACCGGCCGACGATACTGCCCATCAGCAGGATGGGGATAAACACCGCCACCAGGGACAATGTCATCGCCAGCACGGTGAAACTGACCTCCTGCGCGCCGCGGATTGAAGCGCGCACCGGCCCCAGGCCCTGTTCGATATAACGGGTGATGTTCTCCAATACCACGATGGCGTCGTCCACCACGAACCCGGTGCAGATAATCAGCGCCATCAGCGACAGGTTGTCCAGGCTATAGCCCAGCAGGTACATGACCGCGCAGGTGCCGATCAGGGATACCGGCAGCGCCAGGGCCGGGATAATCACCGCCTGCAGGTTGCGCAGGAAGACAAACACCACCGCGATCACCAGTATGACGGCGATCAGCAGCGTTTCTTCGGTATCGCGCAGCGAGGAACGCACGTTAGGCGAGCGATCCACCACCATATGCAAACCGACGTCGCCGGGCAGAGTGGCGGACAGCGCCGGCAGCCGCGCCTTAATGGCGTCGATGGTTTCCAGCATATTGGCGCCCGCCTGGCGGGTCACGCCAATCATCACCGACGGGGTCTGGTTGTAGTATCCGACGTTGTATTTATCCTCCACCGAGTCGTAGACCGTGGCCACATCCCCCAGCCGCACGGCGGTGCCGTTTTGATAGCTGACGATAAGCGCCCGGTAATCGCGCGCCAGATCCAGCTGGCCGTTGCCGTCCACCACCCAGGATTGCCTGTCCCCCTGCAATATCCCCTTGGGTAGATTGCTGGTGCTGTTGGCGATGGCGCTGCGCACAGTATCCAGGGATAAGCCGAAGTGGGTGATCATCTGCGGGCTCAGCTCAATGCGTATCGCCGGCAGCGAGCTGCCCAACAGCGATACCTGGCCGACGCCCTCGACCTGGGCGATTTTTTGCTGGATTTCGCTGGAGGCCAGATCGTATAACTCCCCGCTGGTGCGGGTGGGGGAGGTCAGGGCCAGCACGACGATCGGCGCGTCGGACGGGTTGGCTTTGCGGTAGGTGGGCAGCGAGGGCATGCTGGAAGGCAGCAGGCTGCGCGCGGCATTGATCGCCGCCTGCACATCGCGCGCCGCGCCGTTGATATCCCGGTCCAGGTCAAACTGCAATATCACGTTGGTGGAGCCCTGCCCGCTGCTGGACGTCATTTCGCTGATGCCAGCGATTTGTCCCAGGGCGCGTTCCAGCGGCGTGGCCACCGTCGCGGCCATGGTTTCCGGACTGGCGCCGGGCAGGCTGGCGCTGACCATGATGGTCGGAAAATCCACCTGCGGCAGCGGCGCCACCGGCAGCAGCCGGTAGCCCAGCAGGCCGAGCAGCACAATGGCCAGCGTCAGCAACAGTGTCGCCACCGGGCGAAAAATAAACACGCGCGAGATATTCATCAGCGCTCCTGGCGGCCGTAACGGCGCCATGTCCGCTGCGCGCGCTGTGACAGGCCGTCAAACCACAGGTAGATCACCGGCGTGGAAAACAGCGTCAGCACCTGGCTGAATATCAGGCCGCCGACGATCACCAGCCCCAGCGGCCGGCGCAGCTCGGCGCCGGATCCGTGCGCCAGCATTAGCGGCAGCGCGCCCAGCAACGCCGCCATGGTGGTCATCAGAATCGGCCGGAAGCGCAGCAGACAGGCCTGGTGGATGGCCTCACGCGGCGTAAGATGCTGGTGGTGCTCCGCCTCCAGCGCAAAGTCGATCATCATAATGGCGTTTTTCTTGACGATGCCGATCAGCAGGATGACGCCGATAAGCGCTATCAGGCTGAACTCAGTATCGGCGAACAGCAGCGTCAGCAGGGCGCCCACCGCCGCCGAGGGCAGGGTGGACAAAATCGTCACCGGATGGATAAAACTTTCGTACAGGATGCCCAGCACCACATACATGGTTATCAGCGCCGCCAGGATAAGCCACAGGGTGTTATCGGTGGCGCTCTGAAACGCCGAGGTTTCGCCCTGGTAGCGCAGGGTAATACTGGACGGCAGTTTCAGCTCATCGGTCACGTTGGTTATCGCCTGCTGCGCGTCTTCCAGCGAATAGCCGGGTTGCAGGTTAAAGGAGAGGGTGACCGCCGGGAACTGATTGAGCCTGGCGTACAGCAGCGACCCGGTACGCAGGTGGATTGCGGCGATAGCGGTGAGTTTCACCATGCCGGCTGAGGAACTGGTGGTGGAGCCGCTCGATGCGCTTGATGTCGTCGTGGCGCCGGACGAACCCGAACTGCCCGAGGTGCTGGCCGTACTCGTGCCGTCGGTAAGATTGGTGGCCAGGTAGATATCGTCCAGCGACGCCGGCGACTGCTGGTACTTCGGCAGCACCTCGAGCACCACGCGATATTGATTGGACTGGGTAAAGATCGTCGACACCAGGCGCTGCCCGAAGGCGTTATATAATGCGGTATCCACATCGGCGGCGGTAATGCCGTAGCGCGCCGCCGCGTCGCGGTTCAGTTCCACGTAGGCCACCTGGCCCTGATCCTGTAGATTGCTCACCACCTCGCTGAACTCCGGCCGCCCCGCGAGCGCCGCCACCACTTTCGGCGTCCAGGCGACCAGGTTTTCGCTGTCCGCGTCGTCGAGGGTGAACTGGTACTGGCTGGGCGTGACCTGATCGTTAACCGTCAGGTCCTGCGCGGATTGCAGATACAGCTGGATGCCGGCGATATCCGCGACGGCCTGCTTAAGCTGCGTGATAATCGCATCGGCGCGCAGGTCGCGATCCGCGAAGGGCTTAAGGTTTATCTGCAGCCGGCCGCTGTTCAGGCTGGTATTGTTGCCGTCGATGCCGATGGTCGAGGATACGCTCGCCACCGACGGGTTTTTGAGAATGACATCCGCCAGCCTTTGCTGTCGCGCCGCCATCTCGCTAAACGACACATCCTGCGAGGCCACGGTTACCCCCTGGATAAGGCCGGTATCCTGCGGCGGGAAAAAGCCTTTCGGCACCACCAGATACAGCAGTGCCGTAAGGGCCAGGGTCAATAGCGCCACCAACAGCATCAGGCGCTGGTGATCCAGCACCACCGTCAGCCAGCGATCGTAGCCGGCCACCAGCTTGTCGAACAGCTGCCCGCCCTTGCGGTTGAACCGGCTCTGTTGTTCCGCCGGGATATGGCGCAACAGGTAGGCGCACAGCATCGGCGTCAGCGTCAGGGACACCACCATCGACACCAGGATCGCCACCGCCAGGGTAATGGCGAACTCGCGGAACAGGCGCCCGACCACATCGCCCATAAACAGCAGCGGGATCAGTACCGCAATCAGCGAAAAGGTCAGCGAAATAATGGTAAACCCAATCTGCGCCGAGCCGTTAAGCGCCGCCTGCATCGGGGTTTCGCCGTTTTCCAGGCGGCGCGAGATGTTTTCCACCACCACGATGGCGTCGTCGATAACAAAACCGGTGGCCACCGTCAGGGCCATCAGCGACAGGTTGTTCAGGCTGAATCCGGCCAGGTACATCACGCCGAAGGTGCCCACCAGCGACAGCGGCACGGCGATGCTGGGGATTAATGTCGCGGCCAGGTTGCGCAGGAACAGAAACGTCACCATCACCACCAGCGCAATGGACAGCAGCAGCTCGAACTGCACGTCGCTGATGGATGAGCGGATGGTCTGGGTCCGGTCCGATAAAATCGCGATCTTAACCCCGTCGGGCAGCGCCGCCTGCAGGGTCGGCAACTGGGCCTTGATATTATCCACCACCGAGATCACGTTGGCGCCGGGCTGGCGCTGGACGCTGATGACGATGGCGGGCATGCGATTGGCCCAGGCGGACTGGAACGCGTTTTCCTCCGCTTCGTCGATTTGCGCGATATCGCGCAGGCGCAGCGCGGCGCCGTTCTGGTAGGTAATGATCAGGTTGCCGTACTCGGCCGCCGTGCGCAACTGGTCGTTGGCATCAATGGTAATGGAGTGGTATTTGCCGTCGAACCCGCCCTTGGAGCCGTTGACATTGCTGTTGCCAATCAGCGTATCGACATCGGCCAGCGTCAGGTTATGCGCCGCCAGGGCGCGGGGATCCATGCGCACCCGTATCGCCGGCTGATGGCCGCCGGCCAGCGTCACCATACCCACGCCGGAAATCTGCGACAGCTTCAGGGCGATGCGGGTATTGACCAAATCCTGCACCTTGATAAGCGGCAGGGTATCGGAGGTGGCGGCCAGGGTAATGACCGCCGTATCCGCCGGATTGACCTTTTTATAGGTCGGCGGGTTGGGCAGGTCGGTGGGCAGCAGGCTGTCGGCGGCGTTGATGGCCGCCTGCACTTCCTGCTCGGCCACATCCAGCGACAGCTCCAGCGAAAATTTCAGGGTGATAATCGACGCGCCGCCGGAGCTGGTGGAATACATCTGGCTCAGGCCGGCCATCTGTCCCAACTGGCGCTCAAGCGGGGCGGTGATGGACGACGCCATTACGCTTGGACTGGCGCCGGGATAAAGCGTCGTCACCTGGATGGTGGGATAATCCACCTGCGGCAGGGCGGAGGTGGACAGCATCCGATAGGCGAAAATGCCGGCGACCAGCACGCCGATCATCAGCAAAATCGTGGCGACCGGACGTTGGATAAACAGTCGTGAGGGATTCATTGCGCCGTCACGTCCTTGGTTTGCGCCGTATTCACCACCGTCACCTTACTGCCGGTATTGAGACGGTCTATGCCTTCGGTGACCACCTGGTCCCCCGGGGCGACGCCGGACAACACGGCCTGCAAATCGCTGCCGAACGCCGGCCCGGTTTTAACCGCTTTTCGCTCAACGGTGTTGTCGGCCTTGATCACATAAACAAAATCGCCGTCGCTGCTTAACTGCAGCGCCTGGGCGGGAATCACGGTCGCGCCGGCCAGCGTCCCGGTTTGCAGCCGGATGTTGACAAACTGGTTGGGGTAAAGGCTTTCGTCATCATTGGCAAAAATCGCCTTTAGCTTGATACTGCCTGTATCGCTATCGATTTCATTGCTGATAAAATTCAGCTTGCCCTGGCCGAGAGGGGTAATGCCGTCCTGATCGATGGCCGTGGCCGGCAGGGAATTGCCCTGGTGCAGCGATTTCAGCAGCGTGGGTAAATTAACCTGGGGCAGGCTGAAGGTCACCGCAATCGGCTGGGTCTGGGTAATAGTGACAATGCCGGTGGTATCGCTGCTGTGGACCATATTGCCGGGGTCCACCAGCCGCAGCCCCACCCGGCCGGACACCGGCGCGGTAATGCGCGCGTACTCCAGATCCAGCTTGGCGGCATTGATTTGCGCCTGATCGGCTTTGATCGTGCCCAGGTACTGGCCGACCGTGGCGGTTTGGGTTTCCAAATCCTGCCGCGACAGCGAGTCCTGCGCAAACAGGGTCTTGTAGCGCGCCAGGGTCAGCTGGGCGCTTTTCAGCAATGCCTGGTTTTGCGCCAGTTCGCCCTGATATTGCTCCAGGGTGGCCTGGTAGCTCCTGGGGTCGATTTGCGCCAGCAGCTGGCCTTTGGCCACTTTCTGGCCTTCGACGAAATAGACCTGCATCAACTGGCCGTCCACCCGGCTGGTCACCGTGACGCTGGCGTTGGCCACCACGGTGCCGAGCGCGGAAAGATATACTGGCACATCCGCCTGTTTCGCCGTCCCGCTGTGCACCGGCGTGGCCAGGCCGCCCATGCCGGCGCCCGCCCTTCCCGGCCCGCCCGCCCGGGGATCGGCATTCGTGCCGCCGCTATGCCTTGGCAGAAAATAGAACAGGGCGGCTGCAATCAACAGCACGACGATTAACAACAACAGAATATTGCGCCATTTGATTTTACGTTGTGAGCGGATTTTCATGCGATACGGGCGGCCATCAGTGGTCAGGGAATTATCATCGTACTAGGATAAAGTAATTCAGGCCGCGTTATTGTAAAAGTTTCGTCAAAAAGCATTTCACTTATACGGGGAAACAGGCATAACGATAAAGATTCTCCCCGCCATCAGCGCTGCTTTAACCACGCTTTTACCCGAGATAAAGACTCTGCTGAGCAGCACAATGAAGGATGAGAGTGATTGATTTAAAATAACATTAGGTAACCAGGTGCATTAAATATGCAGGCAAATGGCGCGTTGTCACCCCCGGTGTTTGTAAACTTGATAATATAATTGTCGGGTTTTTGCCCTGTTGGCCAATGATGCCGGTAACCGCTGGGAATCGCTGGCTTTTTAATCGCTGCTCACGGATTTTGCGGCATATTGACGGTTGTTTACCCCGGGCTATCATGTTTCACTCTGGTTAAAAATGTTAACGTTATGTTTTTAATGGTGGCGAATCCCCATTTTTATTCGCTATTTTGTACTGCAATTCACGTTTGTTATTGTTATTCCCCACCGCTTATGGAGATAACTTTACTTTTCCCCCGCCGGCTTATTTGACAGTAAGCGTGCTCACTATATAATCCGTTTTAATTTTACAGGGCGTCCCAGCAAAAAATAATTTATGCCTTGGGTGTATGATTGAATATATTCATTTTTTTAATACACAATATATGAAATGGAATTAATATTTTTTCGGCAACGATGCTCACTGTATTGTTAAAATAAAGAATAATTTATTAATTTTTTGATCTGCCCTGCAAATATGGATACCGTATCCTTGTAAGCTGGCGTTAAATGAACCGGGCCTTAATCCTCCAGCATAAATCGTGGTTTGCGGCAGACTTTAACGCTGGGTTGACGCTGGGTTTAAGCATAATCGCCCGGCGATGCATATATAACACCAAGGTGGATTAATGTAATTAACATAAACCCCATCTGGTTACATAAATAATAACTTCTCTCATTGTTAAAGTGGATCATTAATTTTTGTATAGTAGTTTTAATGTAAGGCTATTGTGGGCGGCAAAAGGCTATATGAATAAGAAATGATCGGTGTATTGATGAAATGTGCACAGGTCATGCCCTAGGCTTATCCAGGGGCGAACCGCCATTTTAATCCGTCGTCATTCTCGGGTAGGAAGAAAATATGAGTAATGTATTTAATCGACCGCGTGCCATGAATATTCCACCGACGCCTCTGCCGATCAAAGGGATCAGGAAAGAGGTGGTGAACCATTTTAAAGTCCAGTACAGCTTTGGTGATTTTATCCTTCACTCTACCCGCGTTCTGTTTCATAAAGATCGGAAAATCAGCGTGTCGCCAAAAGAGCTGGGGGTGCTTATCCTGCTGCTGGAATCCGCCGGCGAGGTGGTCAGCAAGGACCGGCTGATCAATGAAGTCTGGTCCGGCGGCAATGTCGGTGAAGAATCCCTGACGCGGTGTATCTATGTCCTGCGCCGTATTTTGCAGGAAGGCAAGCATAACCGGTTTATCGATACCGTTTATGGTAAAGGCTACCGTTTTACCCTGCCTGTTACCCGCGTCACGCCCCGTGAACGCATGACCACGGCCAGCTGCATTTTTGCGGTGCTGCCATTTCACCTGGACGCGCATCTGGATACGCTGGAACTGCATGATGCAATAGTGCAGGAAATGACCGGCTACGCTGCGGCCGGGCTGCACGTTCTGCCTTCGTCGCTGACGCTTGGCTGCACATCACTGCAAACGACCCTGGAATTGATGGAAAAGATCAAGCCGGATTATTACCTGACCGGCTACCAGCTGAGCCAGACAAGCGGGCCGCTGATGCGTGTTGAACTGATGCGCGCGCAGGATCATCTGGTGCTGCACCGGGAGGCGATAAACCTTGACGGCCGGCTGACGGTGGCGTGCATAAACCGCCGTATCAAGCCGCTGCTGTTGAAGCATATTCCCTGTCTGCGCGAGGACGGTCAAACCCTAAACACGCCTTCGTCCACGCTTGATGCGCGGGCCGTTCACCGTGCGGGGCGCGACGCCTTCCTGGCCTACACGCCGGAAAGCCTGGGCAAGGCCCTGGACCTGCTGCAACAGGGGCGCCGGCAGGCCCCGGATGATATCGACCTGCAATACCATCTGGCGGAATGTTATTTCGCCCTCGGGCAAATGGGCATGATGGATTTTGATCATGCGTTGCGCGAATGCGGCGCGCTGATCGACGGCGTACTGGCGCGCACGGCGGATCACCCCGAGGCGCTGGCGTTAAGCGGGGTGCTGCAGGGACTGAATCGCGCTTTCAGCGAGGCGGCCGAACGGTTTAAACAAGCGCTGGCGATGTCCGGGGATAATCCTTCGGTTAATTATTATTATGCATGGCATCTGCTTATTGTCGGCGACACCGGCAGAGCGCTGTATTTCGCGCGCCAGGCCCGGAAAATGCTGCCCGAGATGATGGCTGTTCAGGTATTGATGATGTGGCTGGAATATTGCGACGGTAATGCGCAGGCGGCGCTGGATATCGCCGGGGGCCAATCACCGGAGGAGCGCGCTCATCCGGTGCTGCTCAGCATGCGGGCGGTCATCCTGTGCAGCGAGGGGCAACCCGGCCGGGCCGCGGAGCTGATCCCCCATCTGATGAACGGCAGCGAACAGGACGGCATTGTCTACCTGAACGCGCTTTATACACGCATGTTCTCGCAGTCGGCGGCGGTCAACGGCGAGCAGGTCGCCACGTTGATGCGGCGGGCCACGCATATGATGCCGTCGGCGCTGCTGCCGGTTATCCTCCAGTGCCAGGGATACCGGGCGGCAAAAAAATGGTATGACCAGCTTTCCAGCACTTCCTCGCCCTGCCTGATGTTATGGCGCAACGACCCCCGGGTTAAACCCCTGCGGGCCGAGGTCCCGGAGTGTTGAGCACCATGCCCGCAGGTAAATATTTCATCGCGCTCGGTTTGCTGTTAAGCGCCACCGCCGTGTCGGCGGACTGCTGGTCGCAGGCGGAACGTCATTTTTCCATCGAATCCAGGCTGCTGCAGGCCATTGCGCTGACGGAATCGAATATGAACCCGCGCGCCACGGGCAAAAACGCCAACGGCACCCGCGATATCGGCCTGATGCAGATCAACAGCCTCCATTTGCCCCGGCTGAGGACGTTGGGCATTGATGAGCAACGGCTGTATGAAGATAGCTGCGTCTCGGTAATGGTGGGCGCCTCGGTGCTCGCGGACATGATGAAGCGCTACGGTTATTCCTGGGAAGCGGTGGGTGCTTATAACGCGGGAACCGCCGCGGGCCGCAAACACCTGCGCATGCGTTATGCCCAACGCGTTTGGGAACACTATAAACGCCTGGATACGAGCAGCGCGCCGGTGATGGCGCGACCGGCTGCATCCTGAATATGTGATTAATCAATATATGCAAATGTATATTAGTCCTGGTTATTAATGTTTTGTTTAACGACTTTCGCTCTGGGCGGTTTTATACATCATTAAATTTAACTCGATGAATCAGATTCCCATCATGATTTATGGAAGACACAAAGGCATTATCATGAGTATCAAGGTTAATCAAAAACGCATGGGGTTAATAATGAACAAAGAGAATATCATATTGCCCCACAGGCCGCTCGCGGAAAATTATAAACAGGATATAACCGAACCCACATGCTGGCTGATGCAAACCCATAATCAGGCGTGCCGCATCCATTTCCAGTCGGGCCAGGAATCCTCCACCCTGAATCTGTCGCAGGATTGGCACGGTATTCTGGTCATGAATAAAATCAACCTGGAAATTATTTCCGGTGCGCCCATCCAGCAGGAGCTGCCTTTATTTGCGCTGGTGAAATTGCAGGTATTTATTGATGAATCACGCCGGGTGTCATTGAAATACGATCCCTTACAGCCTTGGGACAGCATTAAACTTAACAGCGATCCGCTTATTGCCAACTGCGGCGATGTCGAGCGCTGGCTGTTGACGCAAAGCAACCTGCTGCCCACCGAAATGGGCATGCTGGCATCTTTTCTGCGCCGGACGGAATGGTATTGGCTCATCCGCTTTTTATTAAATGAATCGGTCAGCCACGGCAAAATACATGAGCTGGGCGCGCGTTATGGTTTGTCCTATTCGCATTTCCGGCGGTTATGCCGTAATGCCTTGGGCAATTCAGCTAAAAACGAGCTGCGCGGCTGGCGTATCGCCAGGGCCTTGCTCGATGTGGTCGAAGAGGGGCAAAGCCTGACGGAGGTGGCGATGCGGTACGGTTACGCGTCCTCATCCCATTTATCCAATGATATCAGGGATGCTTTTGGCGTTTCCCCCCGGGGATTGTGGAACATCATCAACAAGAAACTGGAAAAATGAAAGCGCAAAAATTTATACAGCAAAGCCTGATATGTTGGTGCCTGATCGGCGGAATGGTTCCCCTGCTGGCGCAGGCCAATCCACTCACCGGGGGAGCTATCGCCGCCGAAGGTTATGTCGCCAATAAAGACGGCTTAAAAATGTTTTTCGACGCGCTGTCGTCGCGTCTGGGCAAGCCGGTCATTGTCAGCAAGCTGGCGGCGCGCAAGCAAATCAGCGGCGAGTTTGACTTCAGCAATCCCCAGGATCTGCTGGAGAAAATTTCCCAGCAGCTGGGCCTGATTTGGTATCACGACGGCCAGGCGATTTACGTTTACGACGCCAGTGAAATGCGTAATTCGATGATGTCGCTGAATAATACGTCCTTTACGGCGCTGGACAACTTCCTGCGCAAATCCAAGCTGCTCGACAGCCGCTATCCGCTGCGCGGCGATGACAGCAGTGGCACGTTTTATATTTCCGGGCCGCCGTTCTATGTCGATCTGGTGATGAATACCGCCAAAAATATGGACGAGCAGTCCGCCACCGGCATCGGATCCGGTGATGAGAAAACGGCGGTTATCCATCTCAGCAATACCTTCGTCACCGATCGGGTCTATGAGCAGCGAGGAGAAAAAATTACCATCCCCGGCGTGGCCACGGTGATTAACGAACTGCTGAAGGGCGGCACGAAAACGGCCGGCACGGCGGTGCACTCGCTGATGCCGGACGCCATGCCGGCGCCGAAAATGCCCGAGTTCAATCTTGAGGCGCTGGGTGCCGGGACCACGGTCTACCAGCCCCGGTCGAGCCTGGCGGAAGCGCTGCGCGTCGAATCCGCCGCCAGTCCGATCAACGTGATTGCCAATCCCAATACCAACAGCCTGCTGGTCAAGGGTACCGCCAAACAGGTGCAGCTGATCACCAATCTGGTGGCGGCGCTGGATACGACAAAGCGGCATGTCGAGCTCTCCTTATGGATTGTCGACATACAACGGGACGATCTGGATCAGCTTGGCGTCAATTGGCAGGGGAGCGTGAATATCGGCAACCAGTTAGGCGTGTCCTTTAACGGCGGTTCCTATTCCACCCTCGACGGCGCGCGTTTTGTCGCCTCCATCCAGGCGCTGTCGCAGAAAAACCGCGCCAATATCGTCTCGCGTCCGGTGGTGCTGACCCAGGAAAATATCCCGGCGATCTTTGACAATAACCGCACTTTTTATACCCAGCTTATCGGCGAGCGTAACGTCGAGCTGCAGCATGTTACTTACGGCACCATGGTGAACGTCCTGCCGCGCTTTACCGCCGACGGGCAAATTGAAATGGTGCTCAATATCGAGGACGGCAACGAACTCAATGAGACCACGGTATCCGCCGGCAATATTCTTCCCAAGGTCGGGCGCACCAATATCAGCACCGTGGCCCGGGTGCCCCAGGGAAAAAGCCTGCTGATCGGCGGTTATACCCGTGATGAAATCTCCGGGCGTGAGGGCAGGATCCCGGGGTTGGGCAGCATCCCCCTTATCGGCGGCCTGTTTAACTATAAGCAGAATACCCAGTCCAATATGGTGCGTATTTTCCTCATAGAGCCGCGGGAAATCACCGAGCCCCTGCAATCCGACGCCAGCAACGTGGCGGACAGCCTGATTGCCGGCCGCCGATCCGCCCCCTTGCCGGACTGGTCGCGCAACCTGCTGGATAGCCAGAAATGGCGGTAAACGCCACCGGCGGCATCGGCAACGCCGGCGCGTTCAGCCTGCCAGACGCCAGGTTGCCCGGCCGGCAGCCCGGGCAGGATGTCGCCACCAAGGTTAAGGTAAAACGCAGCGCCGCCAGCCTGGTCAAACTGGCGGAACAATCCGGCAAAAGCGCGTCGTCGGCGGCGGCCCAATTCGCCAGCAGGCGGCAGTACGAGAAATACGCGCGGGATACGGAGATGAATTTCGCCCGTATCCTGGAAAACGATGCCATCCCCAAGGTGGATCAGCTGCTGCGTATGCTTAACAGCGGCAATCTGTTCCAGAAGAACGCGTTTTTGCTTTTTGCCCGCTCCCTGTTTCCTGATGATAGTGATTTGGTGGTGGTGCTGCGCGAACTGCTGCGGCGCCGTAAGCTGAACGAAACGGTGGGAAAAGAACTTGCGCAACTGCTGGACGAGGTGGAGGCGCAGGCCGACCCCCGGCTTGTCAACGCCGGCATTAACTGTGCGCTTAAGGCCCGGTTATTCGGGCAGGCCCATCTGGAACTGAATCCGGCGATGTTGCGGGGAAGCTACCGGCTATTTTTACAACAGGAACGCCGGGCGCTGGAGGAGTACCAGGACTGGATCGCCTGTTATGGACACCAGTATCGCAACGTGATACTGGCGTTTATCGAGGCCGCCCTGATGGCCGATGTGTATGCGGTAACGCCCAGCTCGGCATCGGTATACGGCGATTTTATCGGTAAATTGGGCCAGCTCAGGTTGATACGCTCCGGGGATGATCTGTTTATGAAACAGCTATTATCAAATAAAGTGATTAATGGTTTAAATAAAAGTGAAACGGATTGGCTGATATTTTTATTCTCGCTATTGCAGTTCCCTGAAGATATAGATGATCATCTTCATTATTTAATTGGGGAAACGTTTTTATTGCGCCGCCATGACGAACGCTCCGCTATTTTGCAGCCTCTGTTTCGTGCATGTAAATTATTGCCACATGAATTATTTGTCTGCAATGAATCTGCGCAGCGTATGTTTATTGAGTTCGAATATCTTGCCGGCCTGGCGTATAAGCGCGAAGTCATTGAAAACAGATTAAATCGAAAATGACGGTGAAAGTTCATCGTCTTTGCATGGGATAACGACGTGTTGACAAAATTTCTGCATAATATGCATTCCCGCCCGGAGCTGCTTATCCTGGCGCTGGTGATCATGATCATCAGTATGTTGATTATTCCTTTGCCGACATACTTATTGGATTTTCTTATCGGGCTGAATATCGTTATCGCCGTGCTGGTGTTCATGGGCGCGTTTTACATTGATCGCATCCTGAGCTTTTCCACTTTTCCCTCCGTGCTGCTGATCACCACGTTGTTCCGGCTGGCCCTGACCATCAGCACCGCCCGTCTGATCCTGACCGACGCCGACGCCGGTGACATCATCGCCTCCTTCGGCCAGTTTGTTATCGGCGATAACCTGGTGGTGGGCTTTGTCATCTTCGCCATCGTCACGGTAGTGCAGTTTATTGTCATCACCAAGGGGTCGGAACGCGTGGCGGAGGTCGCGGCCCGTTTCTCACTTGACGGCATGCCCGGCAAGCAGATGAGCATCGACGCCGATCTGAAGGCCGGCACGATCGACGCGGACGGCGCGCGCGAACGGCGCAGCGTGCTGGAGCGGGAAAGCCAGCTGTACGGCTCGTTCGACGGCGCCATGAAATTTATCAAGGGCGACGCCATCGCCAGCATCCTGGTGACGTTCGTCAATCTTATCGGCGGCATGGCCGTAGGCATAAGCCAGCATCAGATGGATATGTCCACGGCGCTGGATACCTACACCATGCTGACCATTGGCGACGGGCTGGTCGGCCAGATCCCCGCCTTGCTTATTTCCATCAGCGCCGGGCTTATCGTTACGCGCGTCAACGGCGACGGCGACAACATGGGCCGCACGATCATGGAACAAATCATGGGCAACCCGTTTGCACTGATGATTACCGCGTTCCTGGCCCTATCGATCGGCCTGCTGCCGGGGTTCCCCTTGCCGGTGTTTATCCTGCTGGCCGGCGCGCTGGCGGCCGTGTTCTATTTCCGCCATCGCAGGCAGCGCAGGGCGCAGGCGGCCGACGTGGATGGCCGTGCCGGAACACTCCCTCACCAGGATGCGCAAGGCGAGAGCGGCATGGACACCCGGCTGAACATTATCGACGATCTTGACAAGGTGGCCGCCGAGACCGTGGCGCTGATACTGGTGGTATCGCGCGCCAATTTTGCCTTATTGCAACAGGAGCGGCTGTGCGAACGCCTGCGCAGCCAGTTTTTTGTCGATTTCGGCGTAAAACTGCCGGAACCGATTCTGCGCGCCGCCGAAAATGTCGATGAATCCACCGTCATGGTCTTGATCAACGAAATTCGCGCCGACGCCTTCACCATTCATTTCGATATGCTGCGCGTGGTCAATGCCTCCGATGAGATTCAACATCTCGATATCGACATGCGCGTCGACAAAGATTGTATCTGGGTGGCGCGCGAGGCCAGGGAAACCCTGCTGCAGCTGGGCTTCCAGCTGCGTCCCGCCGTGGATGAGGTATACCACTGCTTTGCGGTATTGATGTCCCATCACGTCAGCGAGTTCCTCGGCGTACAGGAAACCAAACATATGCTGGACCTGATGGAGAATAAATATCCGGACTTATTGAAGGAGGTGCTGCGCCATGCCACGGTGCAACGTATTGCCGAGGTGTTGCAGCGCTTATTAATGGAGCGCATATCTACCCGCAATATGAAATTGATCATGGAGTCGCTGGCGCTGTGGGCGCCCAGGGAGAAAGACGTCATTACCCTGGTGGAGCATGTCAGGGGCGCGCTGGCGCGTTATATATGCCATAAATTCGCTATTAATAATGAGCTAAGAGTAATTATTCTGTCGGCGGAGGTGGAGGAAACGATCCGCGGCGGTATCAGAAATACGTCGTCCGGGGCATTTTTACACCTGGACCCGTCGGTCTCGGATGAATTAATGGATTTGTTTACCGTAGGTTTAGAAAGCATATTGATTGCTCAAAAAGATATGGTTTTATTAACCTCGGTGGATATCAGACGCTTCGTCAAAAAACTCATCGAGTCGCGTTTTCGCGATCTCGAGGTCATGTCTTTTGGGGAATTAACTGAAGCTGTAAATGTTAATGTTATTAAAAGTATCTAATTAACCTGGAGTATAATACATGTATGTTGATATTGCCGCTTTAGTGCGCGAAGCCTTATTGGGAAATGGTTGTGATCCCAAACTGTTGGCTAATTTTGATAGCCATTCAACTATTGCGCTCGATTTTCATGATTTGCCAAGTATCTACATCAGCAGCCAGGATGAGGATATCTGGTTTTGGTCGCGCATTGCCGAATACGATGAGGCGGCCTTGCAAAAATGCGGATATTCCTTATTGAAGGAACATATGGAAGGCGAAGCGTTTATCCGCAGCCAGCAGTTTCAGTTCGCCCAGAATGAAGGCTATCTGGAATTTAAAGCATTATTACATCCGGACTCTCTGCAAAGCGCGGAAAACTTTAGCAAGGCGTTGGAAGGTTATTTTGAGCGTCTGGAACGTATCATCGAGGTTATGCATTAATGACCGCCCGGATGAGGCTGCTGCGGCGCCAGGCCCAGCCTCTGCGTTTAGCGGGGCCGATTATCGAGGCGGAGCTGCCGGGCGTCGCGGTGGGCGAGATGTGCGAAGTGCGCCGCGACTGGCGCACGGCGGAGATTGTCGCTCGCGCCCAGGTACTGGGCTTTCAGGGCAATCGCACGGTGCTGAGCCTGATAGGCCATGGCCGTGGTTTATGCCGGGATGTGGTTTTGCATCCCACCGGCGCCCAGTTGGGCATTACCGTCGGCATGGACCTGCTGGGCACGGTCATTGATCCCATGGGGAATGTGGTCGAACGGCTGCATTCCCCGGCGCCCGGCCCGCAGCCGGAAATCCGCCCCATCGATATCGACGCGCCCCCGTATCTGGATCGCGCCGTTATCGACACGCCCTTTATTTCCGGGATCCGCGCCATCGACGGCCTGCTGACCTGCGGCACCGGGCAGCGGGTCGGCATATTCGCCTCGGCGGGATGCGGCAAGACGGTGTTGATGCATATGCTGATCGACCGGTCCGAGGCGGATGTATTTGTTATCGGACTGATAGGCGAACGCGGGCGGGAAGTGACTGAATTCACCGAATCCCTGCGCCGCTCAGGCCGGCAGGATAAATGCGTGCTGGTGTACGCCACCTCGGATTTCTCCTCCCTGGATCGCTGTAATGCGGCCAGGGTGGCCACCACGGTGGCGGAGTATTTCCGCGATCGCGGGAAAAAAGTGGTGCTGTTTTTAGATTCCATTACCCGCTATGCGCGCGCGTTGCGGGATGTGGCGCTGGCCTCGGGAGAACCCCCGGCCAGACGCGGCTACCCGGCCTCGGTGTTCGACGCCATGCCGCGTATTCTCGAGCGGCCCGGGAACACCCGTCACGGCAGTATTACCGCGTTTTATACCATCTTGCTGGAAAGCGACGACGAGCCGGACCCGATTGCCGACGAAATACGCTCCATTCTGGACGGACATTTTTACCTGAGCCGCAAGCTGGCGGCGCAAAATCATTATCCCGCCATCGATATATTGCGCAGCATCAGCCGGGTCGCCGGCCAGGTGACCGATGGGCAGCACCAATCCCTGGCGGGCGAAGTGCGCCGCCTGATGGCCCGGCTTGAGGAATTACAGATATTCCTGGATATGGGCGAGTACCGCCCCGGCGAGAACGCTGAAAACGATCGCGCCATGAATAAGCAGCAGGCACTCATGGCCTTGCTGCGTCAGTCCACGCAGGAAAGCACCGACTTCGCCACCACGCTGCGGATGATGCATGCCGTCGTTGCGTAATATCAAAGTCCTCATCGGCCGCTGCGACGCCGGCCTGCGGCGCTGTGATATGCGGCGCATCGCCGCCGAGCGCCAATTGCGGGAGAACGAGGCGCAAGCCGATGCGCTGGGCCAACAAAAAAGCGGCTTGCGGCAATTGATTGAGCAGGAGCGCCCCAGCGGCAGGCTGGACAAAGCCCGGATTTTTTTGTGTCAGCACCGTATCGCGGTATTCCGGCAAAAAATTAAAGAGCTGGAAGCACAGGAACACACATTGCTGCATAAGCGCGAGGAATTCACGCGGCAGCTCTCCGACCTCAAGGCGGAAAAGCAGCATTGGCAGCGTAAACATGAAAAGTACCTGACATGGGCCGAAAAGCAGAAAAAAGCGCTCAGGCTTGCCGGCTTACGTCAGGATGAAAATGAAACGCAGGAGATTATTACATGGTCGCCGTAACTAACTTCGGCCGCGGGCATAATTACCCGGTCAAATTCGTGCAGGATATCAAGGATATTGCCCGCCAGCGGCAAAGCGATGTGAATGAGCGCCAGCGTCTTAAGAAACCATTCTCGCCAACTGAGCACCAGCACCCCGCCGGCGCCTTCATCGCGCAGATGATAGCGCGCGAAGACGGTGTCTTTTCCAGCCTGGGCGCATTATCGGCGGTGGAAACAATGATGGGCATGCATTCGGCCCTGGTGTCTGATCAAGCCCATGCCGAGGGGGCGAATGCCGGCGCGGCCAGTGCCCGCCCGGCCCACGTCTCTGCGTTTCTGGCGCAGCGGAATCTGGGTTCGGCGCCATCAAACCTCATCGCCGGCGGCAGCGAATTACTGCCAGGCCAGGTGGAAGAACCTGGCGCCGCGCCTGCGGGCGATGTGAATAACAGCGCTCAGCCCGGAAAGGGGACGCGCGCCCTGGCTGCACACACGCCGGCGGTGTTAGCGGAGGGGAATAAAATAATTGCGCCTGACGCGCACGTCGCAGGCAACCTTGCACCGACCGATGGCACCTTGGGCGAAGCCGCCGATGCGCGCCTGTTAGCCGATTTGCTATCAAGCGCGGCCGCGGGCGCGACAATCCCGGCGAATAATCATGCCGCCGAGGTTAGGGCCGGCCAGCCGGCCGTGGATCGGCCGGCGAACCACGGCCACGAGGCAACGATGCCTCAGCCAAACCAGGCTGCCAACACCGACCGCACCCTGACCTATGCCTTCAGTTCGGTGCCGGGCCATCATCACGTACAGGTATCGGCCGGTCAGAACATCACGCTGTTGCCGTCGAGTCAGGAAGTGATTAAGCAAATGGCTACTCATCCTATGCCGGAAAATTACCAGCTGTTGCCCGTGCGGGATGAGCAACACGGGCAACAGCCGAACCAGGATCCGGAGCAGGAGGAGGACGAGTGAGTACACTTTCGCTGCGCAAGCTGCCAAAGGCGCAGGCGTCCTGGCACCCGGCTCTGGCGGGATGGCGGGCGGGCGGCGTCGCTGTCGCTCTGGCATTACCTCCGGCGGCGGGACCACTGATGATGGTCATCGCCGACGATGGCGAGTGGCGGGCGCTGCTGGATCCCCGTGAATGGCTGGCGCAGACCGCGCCGGCGCTGGCCGCCATGGCTGTCGCCGCCTGCGACGACCGGCAAATCATGGCGTTGTTTAACGCCATGCCCCGGCCGCTGACATTTGCCGACGGCGCGCTGGACTACCGACATATACAGGCGTGGGAGCCTGCTGCGTCTAGCCAGGGCCGCGACCTGCCATTGCCCCGGCTCAGCGCCCGGGAATGCCCGGTCTGGGTGACGGCGCTGGATCGCAGCAGGATCAGGCTGCCGGATCCATCCTGCCACGGCCTGCAGGACCTGCCGCTGGCGGTGGAATTTATTCTTGGCGCCAGCCGGCTGCCGGTGGCAATAGCGCGCGATGTGGCGGTTGGCGATGTGGTATTGATTGCCGCGCTTTCGCGCTATGTGAAATGCCAGGGACGGCGGATAGGACATTTTTGCCAACGAGAGGACATGATAATGATCGATGAAAGCCAAGATGGAATGTATGAAGAATATCCTTTGACGGAGAGTGACCCTGCGCCCTCATTGGATAACACGGCCTTGCCCGGCGTACTGACCGAGCTGCCGCTGAATGTGGAGTTTATTTTGCAGCGGCGCTTCCTGTCGATAGGCGAGGTCAACGCGCTGTTTGCCGGCAAAATTCTGGAGTTAGACCCGGCGTGCGAGCACAGGATCGAGCTGCGAAGCAACGGCCATTTGCTGGCGCGGGGTGAATTAGTGCAATTGGACGATCGCCTGGGGGTCGAAATAATGCAACTTTACCCGGATGATCCCCATGCCTAATGAAATCGGGATAATTGCCTCACTGGCGTTTTTATCATTATTGCCGTTTTTGATTGCTGCCGGTACCTGTTACGTTAAGTTTTCCATTGTATTCGTCATCGTGCGTAATGCCTTGGGGCTGCAACAGGTGCCTTCGAATATGACCTTAAACGGGGTGGCGCTGATATTGGCCATGTTTGTGATGTCCCCGGTGGCGCGGGATGCTTATAACGCTTTTACTGAAGAAAAAGTCCAGTTCAACAGCGTGGAGACGGTGGTCGACTTTGTCGAAAACGGCATGAGCGGCTATAAAGCCTATTTGCAGAAATATGCCGATCCCGACCTGGCGCAATTTTTTGAAAAAGCGCAGTCCCGGCAGGGCAGAGACGACCCCTCCTATGAAGATGAGGAAACAACGCCTTCAATGCTGGCTTTGCTGCCGGCCTACGCATTAAGTGAAATCAAAAATGCCTTCAAAATCGGCTTTTATCTGTATCTGCCGTTTGTGGTGGTGGACTTGCTGATTTCCAGTATTTTGCTCTCATTGGGCATGATGATGATGAGTCCCATAACCATATCCGTACCTATTAAGCTCATTCTTTTTGTGGTGCTTGACGGCTGGACATTACTCTCCAAGGGATTGATTCTGCAATATATCGATCTCGCTACCTGAAAAAGTATTAATAGGGTATAAAAATGAATGACGTGGTATTTGCCGGTAATAAAGCCTTGTACCTGGTGCTTATTCTCTCCGCGGGGCCGGTATTGGTGGCAACGGTGGTAGGGCTAATGGTCGGGTTATTACAAACCGTATTACAGCTCCAGGAACAGACATTGCCCTTTGGTATCAAGTTACTGTCCGTTACGCTATGTCTTTTTATTTTGTCAGGCTGGTATGGCGAGACATTGCTCGGTTTTGGCCAGGAAGTGATCAGAATGGCGATGAGCCGCTAGCCTATGAACGATTTGTCTGCATGGCTTGATGTCCAGCATTGGCTCAGTGTCATGATTTTAACCTCCGCCAGGATTATGCCGGTGTTTCTATTATTGCCCTTTTTAACCGGCAATATCGTCAGCGTTAATATCCGCATGCCGGTGGCTATCTTTATCGGCGCTTCGCTGTGGCCTTATTCCCTTGAGCGGATGCCGGTGGAAGAAATCAATTTTTGGGGCGTGCTGGCGCAGGAACTGTTTATTGGTTTGATCCTGGGCGTCCTGTTCGCCCTGCCGTTCTGGATTATGCACGGCGTCGGCTGCGTGATTGACCATCAGCGCGGGGCCACCGTCAGCAGCACCTTTGATCCCATGAGCGGGGTGGATACCTCTGAACTGGCGAATCTGTTTAATCTCTTCGCCGGCGCCCTGTTCCTGGCCGGCGGCGGCATGCTGCTGCTGATGGAAACATTCCAGCAAAGCTATCGGCTCTGCGATCCGCTGCAAACCTGCACCCCGGCGCTAAAACCGGTGCTTGGGATCCTGGGCCATTTAATGACCAGGATTATCATATTGGCGAGCCCGGTGCTGGTCTGCCTGCTGTTATCGGAGGTAATTTTGGGGTTGCTATCGCGTTTTGCGCCGCAAATGAACGCATTTTCCATTTCATTGACGATAAAAAGCCTTATCGCATTTGTGGTGCTGATTCTCTATTTCTCACCCTATTTACCCGACGCTTTCAAAACGCTGGCGCCGCATCCCGGCGTATTGGACATATGGCTGAAACCTGATTAACCATGGCAAACAAAACGGAAAAACCAACGCCGAAAAAGAAAAAAGACGCGGCGAAAAAAGGGCAGACCTTTAAATGCCGCGAGTTGATTATCGCTTGTCTGCTGTTAAGCGGTATCGTCTTCCTTACCAAGACCACCACGCTGGCGCCGTTGCTTGAGGCCTACAGAAATATCATTGCCGGCAACTTCCACATGGATATCAAGGCTTATAGTGCGGCCATTATGCTGCTGGGGCTAAAAATAACCCTGCCTATCGTGCTGGTCTGTCTGCTGGCGTCCGCGCTGCCCACTTTGCTGCAAACCGGATTTATGCTGGCCACCAAGGCACTGAAAATCAATTTCGGCGCGTTAAATCCCATCAAAGGATTTAAAAAAATCTTCAGCATCAGGACTATTAAAGACGGCATAAAAGCCATCCTGCATCTGGGCTGTTTCATTGCGGCGGCCATCATCTTCTGGCACAACAATAAGCTGCTGATCTTCGCCCAGTTGCACGGCACCGTGGGCACTATGATCACTATCTGGCGGGAACTGCTGCTGTCGCTGGTCATCACCTGCCTGCTGTGCATTATCCTGGTGTCGATATTGGATGCCCTTGCGGACTATTTCCTGCATATCAAAGAATTAAAAATGGAAAAACACGAGGTTAAACGCGAGTACAAGGAGCAGGAGGGAAATCCGGAGATGAAGCACCGCCGCCGCCAATTGCACCGGGAAATCCTCTCGGAGCAAACCAAGGCCAATATCAAGGATTCCCAGTTTATCCTGGTGAATCCGACGCATATCGCCATCGGCGTGTATTACGATCCGGATGTGGTGCCAGCACCATTTATTTCGATTAAGGAGTCTAATCAGCGGGCATTGGCGGTGCGGGCTTATGCGGAAAAAATCGGCGTGCCGGTGGTGACGGACATCAAGCTGGCAAGGAAGATTTATAAGAGCAACAAGTTGTATTCCTATGTTCATCCAGAAGATTTTGAGAAATTTATCGATATCCTTGTTTGGCTGAAAGAAGTTGAGAACGCTTGGCGCGATGAAACCTTAGCGGTGGGCGCGGAACCTCTTCCCGGCGATATGGTGCCGCCATCCGCCACACCTGCGGCCGCAGTGCCAGGGATTGAGCGGCAACTTAACGAATCGGCGGCGAAAGGAACGGATCAATAAAGAACGCCATGGCACTGGCCCGTCAAGGATCGAACTGATTTGTGCATGGGGTTTTGCCGGTGGCGGAAATGCCACCGCGGCCAAGGCAATATTAATTAAGCGATAATTGAAAGTTTTCCATTCCCCTTAATGTTTCAATCAAATCACCATCATTGTCGGTGATAACAAATTCAGGAGTTATATATGAGTGTTGTTGATAACGTCAGTGAAGACCGCATCGCAGAATTGCTGTGGAATGCGGTAAATAGCGGTATTACGTTAAAAGAAGTGCATGATATACCTCAGGTAATGATGGAGGGTTTATACACGCATGCCTATGATTTTTACAACAAAGGGCAGTTGGATGAAGCGGCTACCTTCTTCCGTTTCCTGTGTATCTATGATTTCTATAATCCGGATTATTACATGGGGCTCGGCGCGGTATATCAGCTTAAAAAAGAATTTCAAAAAGCAGCGGATATTTATGCCGTGGCTTTTTCACTGGCGGAAAATGATTATCGCCCGGTGTTTTACAGTGGACAGTGTCAATTAATGTTGAGCAAGGCCAACAAAGCCAGGCAATGCTTTGAACTTGTTATTGAACAATCCCACGACGCGATGTTAAAAAAACGCGCCGAGGTTTATATAAATAACTTGAAATGCCCCATGGACGAACAAAAAGACCCCTCTCAAAGCGAGGATATAACATGACGCAATTCCACGGAATTTTAAATGGATTAAGTGCCATGCCTAATGTCAATAATCGTCTTGACGCCATCGAGAATACCGGTGCTCAAGATAATAATATTAATACACCCTTATCGCGGGAACAGACTCTGACGCTGAATGCTCAGTCACGCCAGGCGACGGAAGCGCTGTTAGCGACCATCAGCGCCAGCAGCGATTTGCAAGCGAATATGCCCGCCGCACAGGCGACCGCGGCTGACCTTCCATTAGCGGCCCCATCCGGTAACGTGCAAACCCCGAACAATAACCGGATATCTTTGCAAGAGATATTCAATACCGTTAAGGAATTATTGGTCGATGTATCGCTGGGGAAACTGGCCGATCGACTGACGCTATTGCTATCGCAAAAAGCGGCATTTGACCTTTTCAATTCTGCTCTGTCAGCGGAATATCAACAGGCAATCGAAGCGAGTCAAATTGCGCTGGATACTGCCGAAGCGGATAGGATTGCGCTGCAAAATGCTGAAAATGAACTGGCGGAAAAGCAACGGGCGCTAGATCGGGCAAACGTGGCGCTGAGTCAATTGTCACCTGAGGATGAAGGCTTCGCGACGGCACAGCAATCCGTGCGCGAGGCGCAGGATGAACTTAACCAGGCCTCTGCGCAACGGGACTTGGCGCAAAGTAAGATGGCTGCGTCTTATCAGGCCGCCAGGGAAAGCATTACAAAGCTGGACGATATATATAACCAAGGCAAAAACGCGAATGCGCTTCCATTGGATGCGACTGAAGTGGATAGCGCTATAAACCGCTTATTAGCGTTAATGAACACATTTAACAAGTTGGTGCAAAAGAACCGCCAGCGGGCATTGGAGGAGGATTCCGCGCTATTCAGGCGCATGCAGGAAAGCCTGCATGTCGAAATGAAACATAAAGCCGCTAAAGCCGCCGAGGATATGCGTAAGTCCGAAGCATTGAATAAGACCATGGGGTGCGTCGGTAAAATTCTCGGCGCGCTTATTACCGCCATCAGCGTAGTGGCGGCGGTTTTCACCGGCGGCGCCAGCCTGGCCCTGGCGGCGGTGGGATTGGCTTTGATAGCGGCGGACGCGATAGGCAAGGCTATCACCGGCGTATCCTTCCTGGAACAGGCTATGCGACCGCTGATGGAAGGGATTATCCAGCCGTTGATAAGCATGTTGTCCAAGGCTATTACCAACCTGCTCGCAAAGCTGGGCGTCGATGCCAACACCGCGGCCATGGTGGGAGCGATTGTCGGCGCTTTGGTTGCTGCGGCGCTCATCGTAGCCGTTATGGTGCTGGGTAAAGCCGCCGGCGGTAAAATCGCCTCTTCCGCGCTGGGTAAAATGATAGCCGAAGCCATCAAGAAATTGGTGCCCGATGTGTTGAAAAATCTGGGCAGGCAAACCAGTGCCGCCATTACCGATAGCTTTAAGCGATTGATGGATAAGCTGTCTTTAAAAACCGATCGGCTGTCGAAGGCGACCTTCGCCAATCGGCTGGAAAAGCTTAACAATACCGTGACCTATGGTTCAAGCATGTTTCAATCGGTCGGCTCGATACGCCAGGGCGTCATTCAAAAAAGATTGGCGGAAACATTGGCTGCCTACGGTCTGTTACTTGCGGAAGATAAGCAATGGAAAAAAATGCTGCTGGAAGCCATAGATTATTTTAAAGGGGATATGGAATTAGTCCAGCAACAATTCAGAGAGATGTCCAGCCGCCAGGCTCAAACATATTCAAATACCTTGAGTTTGTTTAGTAATAACAGTCTTTCGGCTTAATTAACAGGAGTAATGCCATGAACGATATAACCCATAACAGCGGAATCAATTTCCATCAGGAAAATATACTGAACACCTCGACGGTAACAGAGCCTGTTGAAGACCGTCGAAAAAACTCATCCGTCTCTTTGACGCCAGAGGCATTGGATATTGCCGCGAGTATTTTCGGTAATAAACTATTATCAGACGGATCACAAATTGTGAATTTACGCCGCCCCGATTCAACGGTCGAACCCGTGACCGTCGCAACAATGGAAAAGATGATTAAGACCGGATTAAATCTGATGCCCGCGACGCCGGAGAAAATAATCGCGTCAAGTCATGAGGGTAACAATGATGTCACTATCCATAAGCTGAGTGGTCAAAAACGGATTGAGGCATTACTCGTGGCTTTCAAAGCCCTAAGTGAAGGGAAAGCCGTTAGTAATGGTGAGGTAGCGAGATTGGCGCTACTGGAAAATGAATCGGTAAAAAGCGCCGCCGCAGCGAAGATTAAACAGGGTATGGACGCGTTTACAGGAGGGATGAGCCAAGGCGTAATCGGCGGCGTGATGGCGACAGGCGTGTATAGGAAACAAACCAAAGCGAATAATATGGATCTCGCGACCATAAAACATGATAAAACCGCCCTTATCAAAAAACAGGGAGACCTGAATATTGCCACGATGAAAAGCACGCAGGGCAATATCGATTTGCAGCAGAGGCAGGCAGGACAAATCAGCTCCCAGCATCAATCGCATTTAGATGAGGCGGCTAAGCGGCATTTAGAACGCGATATTGCAGCCACACAGCATGATATCGAGCTTAAGGACAATAAGACCGCCGCCATCCGGAATGAAGCAAATATGGCTATGGCGGCAGGCCAGCAGTTGCCGGGCTTTATCAATGGCATGACCCAAATGAATCAAGCACACCATGGCGCCGAGGAGTTCCTCAACACGCACTATGCCCAATCGTTCTCCTCTATGTCTGAAACGGCCAGGGCCAATGTTAAAGAACTGGCGGATGCCATGCAGTCGATTCTGGAACAGGTCAAAAAAGTACTGCAAGACAATGTCGCCACACTTGGCCAATTGGCCAGCCGCGCTTAATCTTTCACAGGCGCCGTCTGTAAATTCAGCACGGCGCGAGGCAATCTCTATGACTAGCATCTCTCAATATACCTTACCTCCCCACGGTTTAAATAAGCCTGACTTATCGCCCGCCTCTTTAGATACCTCTCGGGAACACCTCATGAGGACCCAGGCAATAAATGACGGCGAAAGAAGCTCTGGCCCGCCACGAAGTTTAATGAATGTATTTCATTGTCTCGACAAAGTAACAGATAATACGGAGCAGCTGGCAAAGCTCCTTGACGCGCCGAATGCACCAGCACACCAAACGTTGACTGAGCAATTACCCGCCGCGATGCTGCTTATGCGTGATGCCATGGCTAATATCAAGAGTAGCAGCGCCTTATTCGACAATGATCCGGAACTCAACACTCTTAAGAGAAACACTCCTGAACTGGCTGATTTATTGGATAAAGGCCACACGTTAACGTCTACCGAGGACAAGACCAATCCCTGGCTAAGCGGTATGGGGCTGGTGGAAGACTATGTTGCTTATTATCGTACCTATGAAACCGGGACAACGCGCAACACTAATTTTTTTAGCGCCTTCAATGAATTTTTGAAAGTGAAGAGCAAATACCTGGATGTCCGCACGGATGATAAAGGCAATCAATTCATGTACTTCAAACCTGGAATTGAAGCTGAATTGACAGCATTAATCGAAAAATATACCAAAACGGAAGCTGGGATTCTATTTCCTGTTTCCGGGGTCGCCAGTGAAGCGGAGGCGAAATCATGGGCGGAGGAATGGGGATTGGATCCCACATGCGTAAAGCCTAGCGGTAGCGGTTATGTCGTTAGGGTCGATATCTCGCCCCTGCAGTCCATACTTGCGCTTTTCAAAGAAAAAATAGACGAGGGCGGGGGTAAATTTAAAGAGTTGAACTCTATAGAATATAATGCATTTGACAGCGCTTTTAATGGGCTGGCGGAAAAATTAAAAAACCAGGTGCAAATATTCATGACCAAACTGAGTGATACCCTCGGGAGGGTTGAAACTTGGACAAAACAGGTCAATACCTGGATTGAACAGAAAAAAGATCTGCTAATGCGCCTTTTTTCTTAATAACAGCGGGATAACATTGATGATAACGAATTCAATAATTCATATCCCTAATGTGGGAATTATACAGTCAGGACCCGCGGGCAATAAAACGGCTAAACACCAACGTGTCCCGGTAAATTTACGGAATGTTCCTTTACGGATTAATTCCGCCGGCAGGCGGCGTAGCGGGTCTGGGCAGAACACTGCGCCGGAAGAGGCCACGGTCGAGAACTGCCTGAGTGCGCACGAGCGGGCATCGGTAAAGCCGTGTATCAATATTAACGATTTTGAGCGGCAATACCGGCAAAATAGTATGAATGCCCTATTTACCTGCGCCGGGGACCAACGTGAAACATTGGCGCAGCTGTTTCAGAATTCGCGTAGTTTACTGGTCCAAAGCCATCTGGAGCATATTGCCAACGCCCATTTTCTTGCCAGGCAGCTCGGCCCTACCGAAGAATCGGCCGCGAAACTGGACGGCATCATGCATGAATTGACCGACATGATGTTAAAAGATGGACTGGGTGAAAAGTCGGTATTCGGCGGCTACCGTCCTGAGCGGGAAGCGGCCTGCTTACGCCGCCAGAGCCTTGAGGAAGAGCTGGCCTCATTGCTCAACGCAATTCAGGGCGAAGGCGGCGCCGAAGCGGGGGCGCGGTTCATCAATGAAAAAATCAAGCCGTTTGTGGTCGACTATATCGTACAAGAAACGGGGAGCGATGGCGACGTGGTGCAAAAAGAACACATTGCGCAGCTCGTCGAGAAAAACGCCTATCAATGTTTTCAGAATATCCGCGCAGGTATTCAGACTTATCAGGCTTCATCGCTGGAAAAAATCTTTCGTGATACGGATATGATATTAAAGCTGCCCAATTTACTGGCCGCTTTAAATCTCTATAAGGATCATCCGCCGCCATTAAGGACAGGACTGCGAAGCGATGCGGAACAGCAGACAGAAGCCACTCAGCAAAATGATCAGTCCGACAGTACCGATAAGACCGGCGCTACGCAAAAAAACCGGTTAATGCCCAGCGTCGAATTTAACATTAAATATGCGCCGAGAATAACTATTGACGCGTCGGTAAAAATAAACTGGCCGCCAGGAACAGAAAAGAAAGAGGCTGGTAAAACGCAGTCGGTTGATGTGCGGGACAACTTGCAGGATATTTTCGAGCAGCTTAATCAAGCGCCCGATGCCGAAACGCGGGCCGACGTCGGCAGCCCGCCCTCTTTCGCCAAAACACATAGGCCCGCAGCCCGGGGCAGTCATTACGCGCAGGCGGCATTACACGCCGAACTTATCAGCAGCCGAATCCACCCACCTGAGCATAAGCAGAGTATTTTTTCCCAGCCGTTATCGCCCGGCGTAGGACAAAATAACGATCGCTCGCCCGCGAAAAGGGGTGTGACCGTGCAGGAGCCTGCCAACGTCCTGATGAATCCGGGTGCCGAAAAGATATCTTTTACGGCGACGACAACCCAGACCCCGCCCAAGGGGACGGCGCATGGCATTTTCCCGGTCCAGGATAGGGCGCAAGCCGATAAATCCGGCGCGCTATATGCTGCGGCGAAAGAGGTGGCCGAAGCGTTGGGGAATCTTTGGGAGTCTATCCCTGAGTCCGCGTCTTCCTTGTATGCCAATCCGGCACCGGGGAATGGCCGGCCTGATGAGGGCGCCATTTCTGACCTTTATGATAGGGCTCGCAAAAGGGGCGCGGCGCAAAAGGTAACCACTCATGCTGTTTTCGCCGGCCAGGATGCGCCGCAATCCGCTGAGTCCTCCGCGAATAACCTGACCGCGGAAATTCTGCGCCATGCACGGGAAAATCTCACCCCCATTCCGGCCCCAGCCGCTCAATCCACTAAGTCTAGCCCTATGGCGGCCTACCTGATTGAGGCGCGCAACCAACTGAAAGCCACGGTAACCCGGTCCGCCTCCGCCTCCGCCTCCGCCTCCGTGCCGGCGCCGGAGAATGGCCGGATGAAAACAGACGCCCCATCGGTTATCCTGTCCCATCAGGGTGCCCGGCAAGCCAATCATCCCAAGAACGATCATCAGGCGGCGCAGTTTGCTCCGTTAAACCACGATCGCGTAAACCTGGCCGCCGCAAGGGCCGGTTTGAGCAGCACAGGTTATATGCCTCCTTTACGTCAGGCGCAAGTCAATGCTGGCCCCGGCTCATCCACCCCTGTCCCGGCGACCCGAATTAACAAGGGGAAATTTGCTGATGACGAATAATTTGATAACGGGTGTAGCCGTTCCCACCGGCGGTGAATCGCTGCAGCGCGAGCTTTACGCCATGCTGGCCTACCGTTTGGGCCGCAAAGAGTCTGACATTGCCGGCCACCTTAATTTGGCGGCGGAGCTGTATGTCGATTCGCTTGATCTCATGGAAATTGAGATTGGGATAGCGGAAACCTTCGGCGTTGAACTTACAGAAACTGAGTTATTATCAATACGGACGGTTGACGATCTTCAGCGTATCGTCGTCGCAGCGCTTTATGCGTAGCCTCTCACTAAAAACCCCGCGTTAATAAATGATTCATTAACGGGGGTATTTCCAGTAAATAAGACATGTTAACGGCCCTATTCTAATCCGGCGAGTAAAGACTGCTGGCGTTGTTGCGCGTGTAATGTAAATACTGTAAAGTTCTATTTTCGCCATGCCGTGAAATAAGCCATGCTTTTCCATCCCACAGTGTGATCGTAAATAATCAGGGATGGAATTATTTGAAATAATATAGTTAAATAATTCGTTAGGGAATAAATGATTAAATATCTCAGTTTTGATGGATAATTTATCATTTTTTCATCATGAAGTCACCGGCCGCGAGGCGGTAGACTCTTTAGCATGACGAACCCTAGAGTATAAAGAATATTTTACCATGCAAACAGAACAAGGTAAAACAGACCGCCCGGAGAGTGTGGCCATTGTCAGGCTGCTCAATGGTAGTTTGAAGGGTTGCGAATATCCTTTATCCGCGCGGAAAACATTATTTATCGCAGCGGACTGCGGCGCGCTGGAATACGCCGGCGCGTCCCCCTCATTCCCTGAAGACTGCGTGCTGGTCCCCACCGAAGGCGGCGGGGTGAATTTTGAAATTATCCGCACCGACGGCCCGGAACATGGCATTTTGCTGCGCAGGCTGGACAACGACGGCGCGGATGATGTTCCGCTGGCATCCAATCACCCCGTTACCGTGGGCGCGCTGGCGCTGGCGGTAAGGACCGCCGGTGAAACCTGGTCGGAAGACGTCCTGAACTACCGGGCGGGCACGCCGGACATGCCGTCCGCGGTCCCGGCGACAATAAGCAGCAGGCCCGGCAAGCGGGGCATGGCCCTTCTGGCCATCGCGGTTGCCGCCGCCCTGGCGCTGGCGTACCTCTTAACGACGCCGGATGCGCAGCAGCGTGAAATTATCGCCCTGACACAGCAATTTGGCGCTGAACCCGGCAAGTATCAAATATTCCCGGGCCGCGACGGCGTGATGTATGTGCTGGCGGATAATGAGCGCGATGCGGCCTGGGGACGTCAATCCCTGGTGCGTATAAAATCGTCGCAGGCGATAAAAATCAATAGTGAGGATGAGGAAAAACAGCGTATCGAGCGCTGGCTGGGGCAAAATTTCCCCGCTTTAAATCTTCATCAATTGCAATTTGACCGACCGGCGGCGCCGGTACTGTTAGTAAGCAAACAGCGCGGTCAATTGACTGAAACGCAGCGCGACGCTATCAGCAAGGGGTTAATGCGTCTTCTGCCCTATGCTGAAGCTGTCCATTTTGCCGACGTAGACGATGACACCGTGGCACGGCAGGCCGAGGAGGGGATAAAAAAACTGGCGGTGAACTACACCAGAATCGATAACCAGGATAGCGTAATCTTTGTTATTAATGGCGCCATCGACGACGGTGAGCTGCAACGCATCCGTTTCTTTGTCGAGCAATATGCCAGGCAATGGAATGGCAACTATGTCCAATTCGCCATTGAGCTAAAAGACGATTGGCTTAAGGGTAAATCATTCAAATACGGCCATCAGGGCTTTGTGAAAATGACACCCGGACACTGGTATTTCCCTAACATTAAATGAAGAGGATTTTTTTATGAGTACAATCACTGATATTTATTCACGTAATTCAACGGGAGTGAGTGACAAAATGTCAGCCGCGGCAACGGCTCAGCAAGACCTTGAAGCGAATCCCACTGACGAAGCGTTGATATTAAGAGCCAATGGCACCAAGGCGGATTTGTCGACCTTTGTGACCATGTTAAATCAAGCCATGACCCAAAAAAGGGATCTTATTATGGGATTATTAAATGGCGCCAAATAATCGCCGTCTGCATAACGGATTTTATGACCGGCCGGCCATTCTGGCTTGAAAAAGGGTAAGCAGGGACGCTTAGCATGTGAATTTTATTCTTATGCTGCACGATTTTCCGGTTTCACACTAAGCCTCATTGTATTTATTAAGCGTAATTATCAAATTAACCAAGGTGCAACATGAACGAAATTGCCAAAATCGGCCCGCCTCACAGCGTTATTCCGGTCATGCATGACGATGCGGTGGAATCCCTCTCTTTCCTGGCATCGAAAGCGGCCGCCACGGCGGTTGACGCCACACAGGCCCGCAACGAGCTGGATAAACCTTTTACCAAGGACATATCGGCGGAGGCGATGCTGCGAAGAAATGCGCTGAGCTCAGATTTTCAGTTGACGATGAACTGGGTCAGTTCACTGGTAAATAAAGGCGTCAACGTCGTGCGCAGCGTGTTGAGTGGACAATGATGTTAAGACCGATATTTTGTGCCGCCCTGCTGGCGCTCTCACTTACCGCCTGCAACGACGAGCCATTGCTTAAAGGCCTGGATCAACAGCAGGCCAATGAAGTGATAGCCACTTTGCAGCGCAATAATATCCAGGCCTCCAAGGCCGATAAAGGCAAGACCGGCTATAGCGTCGGCGTGGGCAAAGCCGATATTCCGGCGGCGGTGGATTTGCTGCGCAGGCATGATTTGCCGTCGCAGCCGCGCATGGAAATTTCCCGGCTGTTCCCCAGCGACTCGCTGGTGTCGTCGCCGCGGGCGGAAAAGGCGCGGCTTTACTCGGCCATCGAACAGCGTCTGGAACAATCATTGCAGACCATGGACGGCGTGCTGTCGGCCCGGGTGCATGTCAGTTACGACATCGACTCGGGCGACACCGGCAGGGCGCCGGCGCCGATGCACATTTCAACCCTGGTGGCCTATCAAAGCGACGTCGACCCAACCCTGATGATAAGCGATATCAAGCGGTTTTTGAAAAACAGCTTCAACCAGGTGGATTACGACAATATTTCCGTGGTGCTCTCCAAACAGGGGCCGCTGCAGCATTATGCGCCGGTAGCGGTCCAGGCGGACGGTTCCGGTCATTTTCTCCGCTTTGCTCCCGCCGCTGGCGTGGCGCTGGCGGTCGCCGTGGCGGGACTGGCCTGGTACCGGCGCCGTGAAAAAGCCTCAGTGAAGCAGGAGACAGACGCTCATGAAGAGCATCGCGCCGCTTGATGCCATACTCTACGATCCGCTGTCATGGCTGCATCCGCGGCGCCTGCCGCTGCCGCCGGCGTTAAACGGCGCCAGGGCGCGCTCGATAATCAACGGCATCCTTATCCAGGCCCATGATTGGTCGGTGGATTGCCCACCGGCCGCCGTTGACGGACCGGCGGCGTTGTTTATCCGCCACTGGCGCCTTATGCCGCAGGCGGCATTGTTGATAGCCGCGCAGCGCCATCGGGCCTCCCTCGCCCGGCAGGGGGGGCTGTTACAGCTGCCGTCCTGGGTGCGGCAATTCGCCGGACTGGCGATTGTCGATTCTTATGGCGACGATATGCCGGTGGCGATACCGGCCGCCTTAATCGCGCGGGGAAGAGGCGAACTGCTGGCGTTCGGCGCGCAATTGCCGCTAGCCATCCGGCAGCGCATCTCCCTGTTATTCTCACCCGAGCTGGATCGGGAAACGGGCGGTGAACCCCGCCCCGCCCCGAGCCCGCTTTTGATAAAACTGGCTTTCCAACATGCCGAAAAATATTCCACTACGCCGGATGCCGCCGATGTCGGGCGGTGTATTGATCAAGAGCCGGCAGCTGGCGCGCCAACGCGAGGCGCTTGATATCGTCAGTGAAGCGCGCCGTCAGGCGCGCTCTCTGGTTAAGCAGGCGCAGGCCGAGGCCGGACAGCTGCGCCAGCAGGGATTCCGGGAAGGGTACCAGGACGGCATGGCGACCTCGGCCGCCGCGGTGGCCGACTATTTATCGCAGGCGCAACGTCTCGAGGCCGAATTGCAATGTCAGGTTAACGCGCGCGCGCGCCAGTTATTGTCCATGGCGCTGGATCACCCGGATACCGTGCTGGCGCTGGTGGATGAATGGCTGGCGTCATTGCCCGAGGCGACAGCGGCCGAACCGATGATCTTGCTGCTGCCGGAAGCGGCGCGAAGATCCCATGCCCTGCTTAGGCAGCGCATCGACGCGGCAGTTCCGGGCGCCGGCCAGATTGAATATCATCGGGAGAACCGCGTCGTGATGAAGTATGGCCATCAGGTAGCCGAGTTCGCCCCCGAAGCGTTTTTAACCGAGGGCGTGCGGCGACTGGGCGGTTTTAACGCTATGGCGCAAGAGTGCCGCCGCCTTACCCAGGCCGGCCTGCGGCGCCTGCATGAGGTATTTTTGCAGCATCATGCCGTGGGCGGCGCGCACCCGGAGAAAAGTGGCTGAACTGTGATCGGCGCGCTAAAGGTATTTGGCCGTTAGGTTACAATTTACCCTGTTTCGCTATCATCAAATAATGAGCATAAGATGAAACCAACAATAATGATAACGATGGTGCTGGCGCTGCTGGCCTCCGGCTGCGCCACCTCCCCCCGCCCAGGCGCGCCGGGCAAGTCGGCGCAGAGCGCCTATCTGGCGCAGGTAGCCAGCCCGGGCTGCCTGGGTGCCTCCGCCATCAATCCCACCCTTACGCCGCCGGTTTTGTATCAGGGGATGGTCAGCTGTATTAAAGCGGGACGACAAGCCGACGCGGTATTTTTATTCGCCATGGCCGGCACCTACTCCTATTTCGACGCGCTGCGCCTCGACACCGACGCCGCCAGGCAGGCGCACTCCTCCATGCTGGGCGAGGCGTTGAAAATGATCAACGCCAACCAGCAGCAGCTGTTTTGGCAATCCGCCAACGGCACATTAGGCAACAGACAGCAGCTTGCCGCCCTGTGCCGGCAGGTCGACGCCATCGGCAAGCCGGTGTATTTCCCGCAGTACGTTATGCAGCCCACGGGCACGGGAGCGGGGGCGGCGATGCCGGCCAACACCGACCCCTTATGGAAAACCGCCATGAACGGTTATCTGCACTGCGCGACGGATGTGATGAGTATCCGTTAAGCGGCGGCCCTTGGCGCAGGCGCCTATGGCTATTGCCATGGCGGAGCATGTACTATATCCGCCATGATAATTAAACAGGGTTAATTTCCCCGCATGGATACACCGTTACCGTTTAATAACAACGAGCCGGTAAATCAACAAATTTATCGCCTGCTGCGCAAGGATATCGTCGAGTGTGTCATTGAGCCGGGCAAGCTGTTATCGGAAAAGGACATCGCCGCCCGTTTCACCGTGTCGCGCCAGCCGGTAAGGGAAGCGTTTATTAAACTGGCCGAAGCGGGGCTGGTGCAGATCCTGCCCCAGCGCGGCACTTTTGTGATGCGGATTTCCGCCAAACGGGTGGCGGACGCGCGTTTTCTCCGCCAGGCCATGGAATGCGCCATCGTACGCCGCGCCGCGCTTAATATTACCGAACGTCAAATCATGCTGCTTGAGCATAATTTGCATCGTCAGGAATTGGCGGCGCAAAATCAGCAGGCGCGGGAATTTTTCGGCCTCGACGATGATTTCCACCGGTTGCTGACGGAAATAGCCGATTGTCCGCTGGCCTGGGATATTATTGAATCCATTAAGGCCACCATGGATCGGGTGCGTTTTCTCAGCCTGGGCCAGGTCTCGCCGCCGCAGGGGTTAATCAGCCAGCATTACAAAATCTTCAACGGCGTCAAGGCGCGCGATGCCGATGCCGCCGAGCAGGCCATGCGCGACCATCTCCAGGAGCTGATCTTTTCCATTACGCCGATTTCGCGGCAGAACCGCGATTGGTTCGATGAGAAATGAGCATCAGAGATTATTTTTTCATCAAGGACTTTAAATTGGCAAAAGGATTGTGGGTTGCCACGCCCATGTCTTTTTGCGCATCCTCGCCCGCGATCACCGTCGAGCCATACAGATCCGCTTCGGTATATTTGGAATGCTCATGATCGTGGCAATACAGGCAGAGCATTTCCCAATTGCTGCCGTCCTCGGGATTATTGCTGTGATCGTGATCGATATGATGCACCGTCAGCTCGCGCAGGTTGGAATAGACAAACTCCCGCGAGCAGCGGCCGCAGACCCAGGGAAATAGCTTCAGCGCTTTTTCGCGATAGCCGGTTTCAAGCCTGGCGTAGTTTTTTGGAATAAAAGCCATAAGGAACCTGTTTTATCGGGATAGGGGAACACAGGCTATTTTAAACCCAAAACGGTCTCCCGGGCTACGTATTAACCTACGGCGCGCCAAGAGGGCGGACGGGTCCCGTCAATCCTGGTCGTGGCAGGCGGCGATAAGGTCTATGCTTAAGAAACGTTACCTGAATCGACAGGATCGCCTGACATTTTTAAGCTGAAGGGACGCTGACGCCAATGGATATCACGCATTTTATTTCCGTCTACGGTTATTGGGCGCTGTTTATCGGCTGCCTGGCGGAGGGCGAAACGGTCACGTTGCTGGGCGGCGTGGCGGCGCATGAGGGCCTGTTGCATTATCCGGCGGCGGTGGCGGTGGCCGCCCTGGGCGGCAGCGTGGGTGATCTGGCGTTGTATTTTATCGGTCGCCGGTTCGGTAAGCGGGTATTGCGCCGGTTTAAAAAAGCCCAGCCGAATATCGCCCGGGCCAATCAGTTAATTTTGAAATATCCGCTGTGGTTTGTGGTGGGCGTGCGTTTTATGTATGGCTTTCGCCTGATCGGACCGCTGATGATTGGGGCCAGCAGGCTCGATCCGAAAAAATTTATTCCCCTCAATATCCTCGGCTCTGTTCTCTGGGCGCTGATTTTTGTCAGCCTGGGTTATGCGGGCGGCAGGATTATCGCGCCATGGTTGCAGAAGGTGGATCATCACCTGAAATACCTGTTTTTGCTGGCGGCGCTGCTGGCGCTGTTTTGGCTGCTGCCGCGGTTGATTCGTTACCTGCGCCGGCGCCGGGGAGCCTAGCGCCGGACCGGCGGTGGGCGATTATGTGATTCATTTCTCATCAGGTTATTCACCTGCCCAAAAATTCCGCCGCGCCGTGGATAAATCCTGTGCGGCCGACAGCTGTCGCCGGAATAGGGGTTATTTATACTTATTTTCCATAAATAAAATAATCAATGGATTAATATAATAATGAAAATAACCTGTAACCGACGTACCCCACTCAGCCTGCTGCTGCTGGCGGCATTAACGACCACCTTGGCCGGCGCCGCCCATGCCGCGACCTATGCCTATGTTTCCAACGCCGACAGCGCCGATATCTCCGTCTTTAGCCTGAACGAGGCCGACGGCGCGCTCACGCCGGTGCAAACCCTGGCGGTGGGGGGCACCGTAATGCCCCTGGCATTGTCCCCCGATAAACAGCATCTGTATGCCGGGCTGCGCTCCAAACCCTATCAGGTACTGAGCCTGGCCATTAATCCGGCCGACGGCCGCCTGACCCAGCGCCAGGCGGCGCCGCTGGCGGAAAGCATGGCGTATATTGCCACCGACCGCACCGGCCGCTGGCTGTTTTCCGCGTCTTATGGCGGCAACCTGCTGGCGGTTAACGCCATCAATCAGGACGGCCTGGCGGGGGATGTCCGGCAGATTATCAAGACCGGTCCCATGGCGCACGCCATCAGGAGCGCGCCGGATAATCGCTATGTATTCGCCTCGGTGCTGGGCGCCGACGCCTGGCTGCGCCTGCGGCTGGACGCCAAGACCGGGCAACTGACCCAGGACCAGGCGCCCGCCTATACGCTGCCGGCCAAATCCGGTCCCCGCCATTTTGTCTTTTCACCGGATAAACGGTTTACCTATCTTATCGATGAACTGGACGGCAAACTGCATGTGCTGGCGTTCAACCAGAACAACGACCGGGTGAAACCGGTGCAGACGATATCGATCCTGCCGGCGGATTTCAGCGGCGATAAACCCTGGGGCGCGGACCTGCATTTAACCCCCGACGGCCATTTCCTGTTTGCCTCCGAGCGGACGTCAAGCACCCTGGCGGCTTACCGCGTGGATAAAAAATCAGGCCGGCTCACCCGCATAGGAACCTGGCCTACCGAAAAGCAGCCGCGCGGGTTCAATATCGATCCCTCGGGTCAGTATTTGCTGGCGGTGGGGCAGCTGTCGCCGCAAATGAGCGTCTATCGCATTGATAAAGCGAGCGGCGCGCTGGAAAGCCTTGGCCGGTACCCGGTGGGCAAAGGGGCCAACTGGATTGAAATGGTGAAATACTGATCGGCGGGACATGACGCCGCCTGGGGGAACTCTCCCCCGGCAGGCGCGATAATAAAGAAGTGCGCCGGCCCCACCCCTGGCCGGCGCATTTCCCGCTCACTTGCCGCCTTTTGGCGCCGGAAACGTCCCGGCGCCGGTAAGGAACATATTGACCGCGCAGCCAACCATTTGCTGGATGCGGGTCAGGCTTACCGGCTGTAAATGGCGTTGAAAGATGCGGTGCTGGATCTCGGCAGTAAGCAATGAAGTGAATTGCAGCGCTTTCACATAGGCGTCCCCGGGACGCAGCTCGCCCCGGTCCATGGCGGTGGACAGCAGGCCCGATAATTTTTCGATGCTCTCCCTCGGTCCGGAATCATTAAACAGCATACCGATATCGGAATGTCCCGCTTCGCCCACCACCATACGATACACCGCGATCGCGCTGCCGTCGTTGGTTAGCACGGCCAACATTCGTTCGCCGAATCGCGTCAGTTTGGCTTTGAGCGGCTCATCGGGCCGTTCTTCCAGCATCAATGCTACGGTGGCATCGGACAGGTGCTGGGTGGCATAGGCGCGCACGACGGCGGTAAACAATTCCTCTTTAGAAGAAAAATACCCATAGAGCGTCGCTTTCGAACCGCCCAGGCGTTTTGCCAGTTCGTTCATTGATGCGCGCTCATAGCCCATCTCCTGAAAAAGCTGCGCGGCAGCCTCGACAATCGCTTCGCGGCGCTCGTTAGTGCGTACTTTCATTGTTACTCCCGCAATATAAATAAACCCGGTTGTACATTTTCTTGACAGATAAATGCTAATGATGCAAAACTGAACCGTACGGTACTCTTTAGGAGAGTGTCAGTACCGTACCTCCCGGGGCCGGCGTTGTAAAGCCCCGGCCGGTGGCACGCCAAACCGTACCCGTAAGGATCATACGGCCTATTAACCGCGCCTTCAGTCCGATTATCGGTGGCATTTTATACAGGATTACTGACATGTACACATTTTACCAGGCCTATCGTCCGGCAATGCTGACGCTAACCATGCTATTAGCCGGCTGCGCGGGAAACCCGCCTGTGCAGTACGCCGGTATCGATTCCTCATCACAGCTGCGGCCCAACACCGACGACAAGGCATACCGCATCCCTTACCGGTATTCGGTTCCGGTCGATTGGAATAAATATACCAATATCATTATCGAACCGGTGGTTGTCTACCAGGGCGCGGACGGCCAGTTTGACGATATGCCGCAGAAAGACCGTCTGGCGCTGGCCAACTATATGCAAGATAAATTCAGCGCAGCGCTCAGGCCGCGGTTTAGGGAAGTTATCACCCCGGCGGCCAATACCCTCAGGTTAAAACTGACGTTAACCGGGGCGGATACCACGACGCCGTTTATCGGCACCTTCACCAAATTCGATATCGGCGGAGGCCCCTATAACATAGTGCAGTCCATCCGGGGTAAGGAAGGCTTAATGAACGGTTCCGTGAATTACGCGGTGGAAATTTATGACGCCAACACCCATCAACTGCTGAACGCCTTTGTCGCCAGGCAATACCCGAACGCCATGAACGTCAGCGCCAGCATCGGGGCGCTGAGCGCCGCCGAAGTGGGGATTGATAAAGGCGCGGACGAACTGGCCGCCATGCTGCAATAAGCATGATCCAGGCATAAGGGCCGGCCCGGATCTGCGTTGCGACCGGGCACGGCCTTTATTTTTAGACTACCGGAGAAACGTTATGAACAACCTATTCTTGCTGGGCTTAATTGCCGCCACTTTTCTGTTGAGCGGCTGCATTTGCCTGGGATGATCTGGGCTGCGTCCTTGCCTGATAATGCGCCCGTAATGCCATGCGTTTGATGACAGGCTGGTATCAGAAGGTATAACTCAATTGCGCGACCGCGCCATAGGTGCGGTCTTCACCTACCAGGCCGGTCACATCCAGATGAACCACATTAAAGGGCGACAGGCCAAAGCCGGTGGTAAAGACATTATTATCGCTATGACGCATATCCGCGCGATAGCCGGCACGCAATTGCACCCATGTCCAGGCGTTGATTTCGGCGCCGACGCCGGCGTATTGGTTTTTCTCCCGCGCCGAGAAACCACTGGCAGGGGTCAGGTCGATATCAATGGCGCTGGTGAAAAAACCGTTGCTCCAGGAGGTGCCGGCGGTGATCTGCGGGCGTATGTTAAAACTGTCCCGCACTCCGTCTACCTCTTTGGTCTCGACGCTGCGCGCCACCAGGTTCTGCGCGGCCAGGCCGGCAATCCAGTCCGGTGTGATATTGGCGGACAATCCCAGGTCGATATTGGCCCCGTTTTCCGTGCGCCGGAACTCCTCGTTGCGAAAATCCGCTTTATCGTAGTGGTTGATGGCGACATTGTAATTATAGGTGGCGACGCGCTGCAGCTTCGGCGTAATGCCTACCGAGAAAGCATGATCGTTCAGGGTGAATGGCAGGGCCATGGCCACGCCGTATTCCGTCACCAGCGCGCCCATCCCTTCGGCGCGTGACGTCAGCTTGTCCAGATCCGCCGGCACCGGCCTGATCAAGCCCGCCTGGACGGCGTCGAGGTACGCCAGGTCGCGATTGCTGACATCGGCTTTGACGTTGGCCGTTGCCCAATCCCTGGCGACCAGGGCGAAGGGCAGGATCGGGTTGGGTACGGCAATCACGCCATTCACTCCGGCTTCGGCCTTGCCTTTATCGCCGGAGACCTCGCGCAGGGCGTTCTCAAATCTTTTTATCGAGGCGGGCGAGCCCGTGCCTTTGTTGGCGTCGTCTTTTAATCTATCCCAAGAGGACTGTACGTTATCGAACCCATCCTGCAGGTTATCCGGATCCGACACCCTGACGCCCACGGCCGGGAGGATGATACTGATAGCATCATCCTCGCCGTAGCCGGTCAACAGCGCCGGATTCACCAGCGCCGCCGCGCCGTAATGAGAGGATGCCACTCCGGTGCCGCCCATGGCGTCATTACGCGCCTCGCTCCAGGTGCCGGCGGCCAGCGCCGGGGAAATGGACGCCAGCAGGCCGGCGGACAGCAATATATGGGTAATACCGTTACGACTCATCGTGATATGACCTTATCTATCAGAAAAATAAACTGCGGTAAAAGCCATCAATTCATTTCTCCCTTAAATAAATTTCCAGCCGGGTATTTTTTTATCGGCAGCGGAAGGGAATTCATTAATCGTTTGAAACAATCGCGGGCATTCTGACGAATATCAGGCAGGGTAATATATCTACTTAAGCAAAATAGGATGAGCTGACGCGGGGGAATATTGCGCTTTGTTCAAGCGGAAGTAGGGCGGGTGGTTTGGAATGCGGCGTAAAACGTTTTTTGCAAGGGGTAATAAATGATTATTTATTCACAGATGAAATTTTTTTTTATTATATTAATCATTGATAGGATATTGAAAGAACCCGAGGGTGATAAAAAGGCGGATCATCAAGACGCTTGCTGCGCGCAGATCGCTGACAATGATACTGGACAATTGGCGTCCGGCGGCTAGAATAAATACTGGGTATACATACAGGGTAAGCCGATGACAATCGATCTGTTCGAGGATGCGCCGCCGCCGCCGTGGCACGAAACAATCGCCCCCGGCGCGGTGGTACTGCACGGATTTGTCCGCGACCACGGCCCGGCGCTGCTGGCGGCGGTCAATAGCGTGGTGGCGCAGGTGCCGTGGCGGCATATGACCACGCCGGGCGGCCATGTGATGTCGGTGGCGATGAGCTGGTGCGGCAATGGCTGGACCAGCGACAGGCGCGGCTACCGTTATTCAGAGCGGGATTCCCGGACCGGCAAGCCCTGGCCGCCCATCCCTGCTATCCTGATGGCGCTGGCGGATGAAGCCGCCGTAGCGGCCGGTTTTGGCCGCTACGTGCCGGATTCCTGCCTGATGAACCGCTACGATCCGGGCAGCAAGCTCTCCCTGCACCAGGATAAGGACGAACATGACTTTGGCGCGCCCATCGTCTCGGTTTCGCTCGGCCTGCCCGCCGTCTTTCAATTCGGCGGCCTGCAGCGCAGCGACCGCGCCCAGCGTATCCCGCTGGCCCATGGCGATGTGGTGGTATGGGGCGGGCCGTCCCGGCTGAATTATCACGGCATCCTGCCGGTTAAGGAAGGTTTTCATCCGCTGGTGGGATCCCACCGCATCAATATTACGCTGCGCAAGGCGCTGTAATGCTAATTTCAGGCCGCGCGTTTGCCGCTTTTTTTTATCTTTGCAACGCGCGTGCCTGGGGAGTTCTCCGCCTGTATTTTTCGCCATTACCCACATTGATTGCCATGCGTTATATTCACTTTCCGGTCGGGTCGATCGTATTTTTGTTTTAACCCCCTATGAAAATTAGCTGACAAAACCGCTCGAATATTCAGGCGGGCTGGTATAACATCTTTTCAGAGTTATCATACCTTTATAGTGGCTACATTGTTTCCGTTAAGGCAAAGGGCGTTTTATGGCTTTATCTGATTCAAATTCTGAAGATACGCCCAAACAGGACGCCGGTTCGTCACGTATCTCAGGAATGGCGCTCTTGGTTGCCAGCGCCTTTTTTATGGAATTTCTTGACGGAACCGTGATTGCAACCGCATTACCCGATATGGCGAAGGCATTCGGCGTATCGGCCATCGATCTTAATATCGGCATCAGTGCCTATCTCCTGACGCTGGCCGTGTTGATCCCCGCCAGCGGCTGGGTAGCCGAGCGCTTTGGCGCACGGAATGTTTTCAGCCTGGCGTTGCTTATCTTCACTGTCTCGTCGCTATTGTGCGGATTAACGCATACCGTCACGCAATTTGTGCTGATGCGTATTTTACAGGGTATCGGCGGCGCCATGATGGTGCCTGTGGGGCGTCTGGTGGTATTGCGCACCACGCCCAAAGATCAGCTTATCAAAGCCATCGCCACCCTGACCTGGCCGGCGTTGGTGGCCCCCATCATCGGCCCGCCGCTCGGGGGATTTATCACCACCTATGCAAGCTGGCACTGGATCTTTTTCCTCAATGTGCCTCTGGGCGCCATCGCGATCACCCTGGCGTGGATCATGATGCCGAACAAGACGCCGGAAGAAAAGCAGCCTTTTGATGTTATAGGTTTTTTTTCATTAGGCATTACCATGCTGTGCCTGGTGGCCGGGCTGGAAATGTTCAGCCAGGAAAACATTAGCCCCGTTAATGCCGTTGCTTTAATCGTGACCGGCCTGTTAACGCTGGCCTGGGCTATCAGGCACCTGCTGCGCGCCAGGGCGCCTTTGATCCGGCTGCGGCCGCTGTCGGTGCCGACGTTTCGCATTACCATGCGGGGCGGCTTCGTGTTACGCGCCACTATCAGCTCGGCGCCCTTTATGCTGCCGCTGATGTTCCAGGTCGGCTTTGGCCTGGACGCGTTCCATGCCGGCTCGCTGGTACTGGCGGTATTTGCCGGCAACCTGGCGATGAAACCGGCCACCACGCCCCTGATTCGCTACTTCGGTTTCAAAAAACTGCTGCTGGGCAATGGCGTGATGTGCGTGCTGTCGCTACTGTTTTGCGCGTTCCTGACGCCCGAGTCGCCAAAGATGATGACCCTGGTTCTCTTGTTCTGGGGCGGGCTGAGCCGCTCAATGCAATTTACCGGCATCAGCTCGCTGGCTTTTGCGGATGTTCCGCCGCAGGAAATGAGCTCCGCCAATACGCTGTTCAGCACGTCGCTGCAGTTGGCAAGCGGTCTTGGCGTGACCCTCGGGGCGTTGTGTATCCGGGCTGGCGCATGGTTAACGGAGATTCTGGCGTTACCGCCCGCGCCGGGCATGGCTTTCCGGCTGGGATTTGTGGTTATCGCGTTAATTACCGCCCTGGCATTATGGGATATCGCCAAGCTCGAACCCCATGCGGGCAGGAATGTCTCCCAAAAGGCACGGTAGGCCGCATAACCCCCTCCTCCGGTCTCTCAACGGTTGCCCGTTTTAGAGGCCACCGCTTAACGGCCCGATCGCTCCCCCGTCCCTTGCCGCCGGCGTAGAAAACCTGCTGCTTTTTTATCCTGGAGAGGCTGCTTAATAGTTTAAATCACAGGAGTTTAATACTTTTTTACAATTGTACCCGCTGCGTTCCATTATTTTCTAAAGAATAAACTATGCTTATAACTATCACATTAATGATTTTAATCATTCAGTAAAATAGCAATAATGCTTTTATAATCTCATGCTAATTAATAAATTCTAAGTATGTTGAAGTTAAACTTCGGCGCCGCCTCAGGAGCAGATATGGATAACAAAAATGCCCCGGACTCTGACCGCCAGGATAATGATAATAAGATTATTCCGCTGGCGGAAGAACATGCCGAATTAAACATTGCCAGAGTGGTGGACCGCCGGTTGCGCGTGACGCGCACCACCCACTCGGAAGAACAACTGCTGGCAGCGGAATTATATCAGGAACAAATAGATATAGAGCATATTGCTAAAAATGAAGAACTGGAAGAAGGCAGGTTCCCGCCGATCCGGCAGGAAGGCGATATCATGATTATTCCTGTTATTGAGGAGCGGGTTGAAATTATCCGCCGCTATATTCTTAAAGAAGAAGTGCATATACGGAAACTGAAAAAGGAGACGCCTTTTCAGGAAAAGGTAAATGTACGCCGTCAGGAAATAAATATTATCAAAGATGATGAAGAAGAACGATAACCGTAAACCCAAGCAAGAGGAGGATTCTACTATGGCCCATGAAAAAATAGTGACCGCTTTTAAGGCGTTACAGCAGGCGCAAGTGGCGAAAGAGAAACTGATCGCAGAAGGTATTGCGGAACATAATATCGATATCATTTCTGGTGAAAGACTGCGGGTAAAAGACAAGGAAATTCGCCATCCCAGCTTCTGGCAGCGATTGTTTGGCGATGATGTCGATGATGATTATGCCACTGAATATACCCGGGCCGTGCAAACCGGCGGGGTTCTGCTGACGGTGCGTGTGCCGAAAGAAGATGCCGACCGGATAGAAACGCTGCTGGATCAGTTGGCGGATGATTACGTTTCTTCCGGCAACACGGATACCCCGGCCTACAATCGCGGGCTGCCAGGCGATACCGGCGCGGTTTATGGCCGTACGGCGAGCGCCGGCGTGGACACGGGCGCGGCCGTCACCATCCCCCCGGTGGCGACCGGCGGGGCGCTGGAAACGGAAAACCGCGAGTCCCTGAAGCTGGCTGAGGAGCAGGTGGAGATCGGTAAGCATCAGGTCAGCGACGGTACGGTACGCGTGCGCCGTTATACCATTGAAGATGAAGTGGCCGAGGATATCTCGTTATATGACCAGCATGCGGATGTTGTCCTGCGCGCGGTGGACGAACCGGTGTATCTGAGCGATGTCGACTGGTCGGAAAAAACCATTGATATCGAGGAATCCCATGAGGAGCCTGTGGTGAATAAAACGGCGCGGGTAAGGGAAGAGGCGGCGATTCGCAGCGAAGTGAACGAACGCGTGGAAACGGTAAGGGATACGGTGCGCCGCCAGGAAGTCGATGTAGAAAAAAATGACGCGAACCGTTTTGCCAGCGATAAATCCCCCGGCTTGCATAAGTAAATTCCCATCAGCGGCGCTTCGCTGCCCGCGGCTGAGTCATCGGTCTGGCCCGGGTAGTTTGGCGCCCTGACGCCTAACCCGCCGCCCTGGCGGGGCGGCGTTAAAAACTTATGTATCCGCCGTCTGTAAACCTGGCGGCATTGTCCTTCATTACTGCCGGACGGGCTTAAAAATCAGCGCTATGGCTAACAAACCCGCGGTGTCGTCAGGCTGGATTATTTGGCCACATCGGCAACCGGTTCGTGTAATTCAAAGTAATCAATTGATTAATAACATGTATCCTACACAAGGGGCGTGCGGCCATTTGACCGTGGACAGTAATTAACGCTGTTTTTATCAACAATTCCTGCTTTGGTTAAGTTATGTAAAGATTTGTTGGTGCATTTGCCATTATATGACTAACATTAAAAAAGCTAATGTTAGGTTGTCAAAAAAAGGCAATCATTGGCGGGCGAACGCAGGATTCTGCTCAATCTGAACTGCGATTACACCATGAGAAGTTTAGCGATAAAGGGAGATTTTCACATGAGCGAAAGACCAATCACTACATCCGATAATTACCATGAGACATGGGTTGAGCCGGTAACCGGTGTCCCGTTGAAACGTATTTCGTGGAGTGCCATTTTCGCTGGTGTCATTATTTCGATGGTGGTCTATTTACTGTTGGCCATACTGGGTACGGCCGTCGGCGCCAGCACCATAGATCCCTTGAAAGAAAATAACCCCTTTGACGGCCTGGGCACCGGCGCGGCCATCTGGACCGGAGCCAGCATGCTTATTGCTATCGCGGCGGGCGCCTATGCCAGCGGGCGTCTGGCCCAGCGCGAAGGGGCGCTGCATGGTTTATTGATGTTCGGTGTGAATACCTTGATTTGCGCCTGGTTCCTTCTGGTCGTGTTGAATAACGCCATGAGCGGCGCCATGAGTATTGCCGGCACCGGTTTGCAAACCATCGGCAGTGGAATATCCGCCGCCGCGCCTTCGGTAACACAAATGGCGAAAGATAAGCTGGCGGAAAATAATATTAATCTCGACAGCGTGCAAAATGAACTTGAAACGACACTGCGCCAGACGGGTAAACCGGAGCTTCAGCCGGAGAATCTGCAAAATAAAGCCCAGGGCGAGGCTAATAATGCCCAAAATCAGGCGTCTGATACCGCTAATCATCCGCAGACAGCCGATACTGATGTCGCTCAATTTATTCAGGGGCTGATCCAGCGCAATGAAACCACCTTCCAGGCCGCCGATCGCGATGCGCTGAAAAACATCATTAAAGCGCGAACCGGTAAAAGCGATCAGGAAGCGGAGCAGATTGTCGATCAGACGGAAAAAAGTTATCAGCAAGCCCGCGCAAAATATGAAGAGCTGAAACAGCAGGCGGAGCAAAAAGCCCGTGAAGCGGGTGATAAAGCGGCGGCCGCTACCGCTAAAGCCAGCTGGTTCACCTTCTTTATGTTAATTGTCGAAGCGGTTCTGGCCGGGGTCATGGGCATGGTAGGGCGCCGCACGCAGCCCCGCCCGGTGACCGAGCGTCAGCGTCCGCTGTAAGGGGCCCATAGCGTAACGGCGGGTGAACGTTCTGCCCGCCGTTGATAATCTATAACATGCCCGGCCGTTGTTTTCGCGCAAGCTGGGCTCGCCACAGAAATGCTTATCATCCGGGCGGCCTGTTTATTTTTCTGCGCTGCCAAAGCCTCAGATACTGCAACCTATGGCCGGATGGCGCCAACGCGCTTTCGTTTCGGCCATCTGGTTACTGTTCAGCGGCCCAGAGTATGGCATCGGCGCCCGCCGGGATACGCATTGGACTGGCGGGATCGGTCGCCGCGCGCCATACCGCCTGCGCCACATCCTGTGCATAGGTGATTGGGCCGGACTCGCCGAACGACGCGAACAGGTTTTTCACCAGCTCGGCATAGGCCTCGTGGTCAAGGCCCTCCGTATGGGGCTGCGCGTTATCGGCGAAACGGGTTTCGGGCGATCGGCCCGGCAGCACCAGATGGGCGCGCACGCCAAATTGTTCGACCTCCGCGGCCAGCGACTCGGTGAACGCATTTACCGCCGCCTTGCTCGCCCGGTAAGCGCTGAGCAGCGGCAGCGCCTTATAAGTGACGCTCGACGTAACGTTGACGACGACGCCGCTCTTGCGTTGTCTGAATTGCGGCAGCACCGCCTGGGTCAAGGCCATCGTGCCGAAAGTGTTGGTCTCGAAGATTTCACGCACCGTCGCCATCGGCATGCTTTCCAGGGGCGCCGCCGCGCCGACGCCCGCATTATTGACCAGTACGTCAATCGGCCCGGCAGTCGCCACGGCCCCGCGAATACTCTCTGGATCGGTGACGTCAAGGGCAAGTACGCGCAGGTGTTCGGAAGGCGGCAGGATATCTTCGCGCGGTGTGCGCATGGTGGCGATAACCCGCCAGCCCTGGTCGAGGAAATGGCGGGCGATTTCGAGGCCGAAACCGGACGAACAACCGGTGATCAGGACTGTCTTCATAAAAACTCCTTACTGAGTGGGTGGCGATGTCCCGATAATAGACGCTGGGGATCGTACTCGCTACAATCAAAAGTCCATATTTCATTTGCAGGAGTCCGATATGATCGATCCGCTCGCCGAGGTCGTGACCTTGCTGCAGCCGGGCGCCGGGTTCGCGAAGGTGGTCGTCGGCGCCGGGCCCTGGGCCATCAGTCGTACGGCCGCCGGCGAGCCGTTCTATTGCGTGATCCTTGAGGGCGCGTGCCGCCTCGCGGTGGACGGGCATGCGCCGATCGCGCTGCAATCGGGCGACTTCGCCCTCATCCCCTCGGCCTACGGCGTGGCGATGTCCAGCGCCGTGCCGCCACCGGCCGGCACCGAGACGCTGCCCGTCGAGCTGGGCGCGGGCCGGTTCAGGATTGGCCGCGAGGAAGGCCCGGCCGACCTGCGCATGCTGGCGGGCCATTGCAGCTTTGGCTCGCCGGACGCGGCCTTGCTGGTTTCGCTGCTGCCGCAGCTGATGCACGTGCGCGGCGAGCCGCGGTTGGCCACCCTCGTGCAACTCGTGAGCGAGGAAACGCGCGAGCAACGCCCGGCGCGCGAGGTGGTGCTGGCGCGCCTGATCGAGGTGCTGCTTATTGAAGCGCTGCGATCGACCGCGGGCACGGCGGCGTCTCCCGGCCTGGTGCATGGCCTGACCGACTGCCGCCTCGCGGTCTCGATCCGGGCGATGCATGAGCGCCCGACATATCCCTGGACGGTGGCGGAGCTGGCGAAGGCGGCGGCGCTTTCGCGCTCGGCGTTCTTTGAGCGGTTCAGCCGCGCCGTGGGCGTGACGCCGATGGAATATCTGCTTAACTGGCGCATGGCGATCGCCAAGGATCTGTTGCGCCGTGAGCAGGGCAGCATTGCCCAGATTGCGGAGCGCGTCGGCTACAGCTCCGCAAGTACTTTCAGCGTGGCGTTCACGCGCCACGTCGGGATGGCGCCGACACGCTATGCGCGGCTGTCATCCGCAGGGGAAGGTCAGCCTGGCATGCGTGGCGGAGGCGGCACGTAGCGTGCCCAGGCCGGACAGCACGACGACCACCATAACCAGCCCCGCGGCAACGGCCACGCTGAATCCTGCCCGCGCGCCATAGGCGTCGACGATCTGGCCGGCCAGCGCGCCGCCGAGCGCGACGCCGACGCTGATGCCCGTCGTCATCCAGGTCAGGCCTTCGGTGAGCCTGGACGGCGGCAAAATAATGGTGCCGAGATTCAGGACGATGACCATCGTCGGCGCGAAGGACATGCCCGCCACAAAGATCATTGCCATCATGATATAGACATCCGGGGAAAGAATGGGCAATACGGCCGTGAGCGCCGTCGCCAGTATTCCAATAAGGAATTGCCTGTCAATCGCTATGGCAGTCCTTAACGCGCCGAACGCCAGGCCGGCGGTCATCGAACCGAATGCGTAGGCCGCGAGGATGAAACTGGCGGCCGTCGGCCAGCCTTGCGCGTTGGCGAAGGCAACGACGGCCACATCGATGGAGCCGCCAATCACGCCCATCGCCAGCAGCGCCAGCACGATGATACGCAGGCCGGGGAAGCGCAGTGTCGAGATCCCGCTCTTGCCGTCGCTCATCGTCGCCTTCGGCTCCGTGCGCCGCTGCAAAAGAAAGGCCGTCATGCCCACCGCCAACAGCAAGACGGCGGCAAGAGGTCCGGCTTCGGCGAAAAGGCCGGTGCTCAGGCCGATGGCCAACGGCGGGCCGACAATATAGGCCAGTTCCGTTAGCACCGAATCAAGGGAAAAGGCGGTGTGTAATTGCGGTTTGCCGCGAAACAGCCCCGTCCAGCGCGCCCTTATCATGGCGGGCATGTTCGGCATCGTACCGGCCAGTGCGGCAAGGATAAACAGCAGCGGAGCGGGCGCCGCCATATGGGCGGCAATCATCAGCGCCAGCAGCATAGTGATACTGAAGGCGGTAACAATGGGCAGTACCCGGCTTTGGCCGTGTTGATCAATGCGTTTCGATACCTGGGGGCCGATAAGCGCGTTCGCCAGCGTAAAGGTGGCCGCCACCGAGCCGGCCAGCCAGTAAAGCCCCCGCTGCTGCACCAACATCGTAATGATACCGATGCCTACCATCGCCTGCGGCAGGCGGACAATGGAACCCGCGACGGCCAAGCCCACGACGCCGGGGGTGGCCAAAATGTCGCGATAGTGATTTGCCATGATTTCTCCAAAACGTCATCCAGCGCCGATTAGAATCCCGTAGTGCCGTTGAAAATGCAAGCAGGCGAATCAGGCCCTGCCTGATTCGCCGTTGCCGGGGTCACTTTCATAGAAGGGCTGGCTATTGATGGTTTTTATTTGCCGAGGGCATTGTTGCTCTTTTGCCGCTATTCGGGGCGCTATTGCAGAATGTCTGTTTTCCCTAATGGTTCTCGCGCACATGGATAACCTTGCGCAACTGGGCCACATCCTTCAGGGGCGGCAGGCCGAAGATGCGGGCGTAATCCCTGTTGAACTGGGGAACGCTTTTGTAGCCCACTTCCTGCGCAACAAAGGTGACGCTCTGTTGCCTGCCTAATAACATCGTCCTGGCATGAAGCAGCCGCACGCGCTTTTGATACTGTAACGGACTCATGGCCGTGACGGCTTTAAAATGGCGATGAAAAGCCGAGACGCTCATCGCCTCCCGCTCGGCTAATGACGCAACGATAAACTCTTCGGCGAAATTATGCCTTAACCAGCGGATGGCATTGCCGATACGGGCCAGCATGGTGCCCGGCGAGGCGATGTCCCTCAGCATCCAGCCATGCGGTCCCTTAAGCACATGGTAAAGAATTTCCCGTTCATAGCCCGGGGCCAGCGCGGCAATGTCGTCAGGGGTGGTCATCAGGCGCAGCATTCTGACCCAGGCATCAAGAAGTTCCGCCGTCACGGAGGCGACGGAAAAACCGCCTTCCGGCCTGTTTTTCAGGGCCGAGGGCGGTAAATCATCCAGCAAGGCGGCGACACGCTGCGGTTCTATGGTCAGGCTCACGGCCAGATAGGGCTCCCCCGTCGCGGACGGATGAACCGCGCCCACCGCGGGTAAATCAACCGACATTACAAAATACGAGGCCGGGTCATAGTTAAAGACCCGTTCTCCCACCGTCATCGTTTTGCTTCCCCTGAGGATCAGGTTGACCATGGGCTCATATACCGCGGCAAGCGCCGCTGGCGGAACATTCCCCTGCACCATCGCCACGCGTGGAATGCCGGTTTCCGTGCGCCAGTGACTGGCATGTGCGGCCAGGCCGCACAGCTCGTCAAGCTGGGATTGCAACGCCATGTCCCACATCCTCGGCATCTGTGTTTAAAAAGAGCATAAAGCAGAAACAGGTAAGAATCGAGCAGGAACACGGAAGCGCGTGTTCCATCCTTCCTTTACTCTCACGTCATGGCTGGCAAAGAGAGAGGAAACATCATGAAAGTTATTCTTATAACGGGCGGAAGCGGCGGTATCGGCGCCAGTACGGCAATCCAGTGCGCGGCGCGCGGCATGGGTGTGATACTCACCTGCCATCATCATGCCGACGCCGCCGGCGGCTACCATATTTAATGGTTTGAGGAGATTTCATGCTCGATCATATCTTTTTATCGGTGAGCGACCTCGATCGTTCGGTGGCGTTTTACACCGCGGCATTGGCGCCGCTCGGCATTAGGACGCGAGTGGACTATGACGGCCGCGACGGACCGCCGGGGCATCCCGATCTCAAGGGTTTTGGCGCGAACGGGCGTATTTTTTTCTGGCTGCGCGCGGGGACCGCCGCCGGCGGTAGCACGCATGTCGGTTTCGTCGCCGAGAGTGAAGCCATGGTTGACGAGGCCTATGCTACGGCAATGCGCGCGGGAGCCGCCGACAACGGCGCGCCGGGCGCGCACCTTTATTATGATCCCCGCTATTATGCCGCCGGTGTTATCGATCCCGACGGCTATACCCTGGAATTCGTCTACAAAAGTTGGCAGCACAACCCATCATGAAAACATTACTTATATACGGCGCCACCGGTTATACCGGGCGCATGATTGCCGAACAGGCAAAAGCAGCCGGTCTTGACGTTGTCATTGCCGGCAGAAATAAAGAAAAACTGGCTGAGTTGGCTCAGATATTAAACGTCGGCGCCGCCGCCTTTGCGTTACAACACGGCGAGGCCCTCTCCCGCAGCCTGGACGGCATAAGCGTGGTGCTGAACTGTGCCGGGCCCTTTGCCAGCACGGCGGAACCATTGATGAGGGCCTGTATACAACGCGGAATCCATTACCTGGACATCACCGCTGAAATCAATGTCTACCGGCTGGCGGAGTCACTGCATGACCTGGCTGCCGGGACCGGGAGCATGCTGCTGCCCGGCGTGGGCTGGGATGTGGTGCCGACCGACTGTCTCGCGGCGACGCTTGCGGTAAAGGTCCGCGAACCGGTACGGCTGAGAATCGCGCTTCAGGTGGCGGGCGCCATGTCGCGCGGATCGGCGGTGAGCGCCGGGGAAATTATCAGCGCTGGCCTGCTGGCCAGGGTTAACGGGTCGCTGATGACCAAAACACAGGCGGAAACCGACTTTTTCGATTTTGGCGCGGGGAAAGTAGCATGCATGCCGCTTTCTTTCGGCGATCTTGTCACTGCCTGGCATTCAACCGGCATCCCCAACATTGAAATGTATGTCCACGTTAGCGGCGACGCCTTTCCTTCAGGGGACTTAACCCGCTTGCCCGATGGCCCCTCGCCGCAAGAGCGCGCAGCCAATCCCGCCCGCGCGGCGGTGGAAATCACGGGCGCCGGCGGCGATAGCCATTATGCCGTCATCGAGACGGTCAATGGCTATTCCTATACGCCGCTCGCTGCCGTCGAAGCCGCGAAACGGGTACTTACCGGCGCCGGCCAACCCGGATTTCAGACGCCGGCGAAAATCTTCGGTGCCGATTTTGCGCTCAGTATTCCGGGAACGCGTATTTTCACCCTCTGACCTTTGAAATCCGGTCCCTGGCGCACCGTTACGAAAACCCCTCCCGAATTAAGTTTAGCGCTGAAGGGGGCCTGTTTTTTCAGCGTGCCGCGAACGCGTAACCGCCTTCTATTTGTAATGAATTCGTCGCTGACAGGCAGATACGCGGCAGTACGGACCATCGCCCGTCGTGATAGCCAACATTTCGTCGGCAAGACAACGCGTTGGTTCCCCGTACCGCGGGTTTTACTGCGGCTGCCTTTTCCCTCAGAACGCGGATTTTCCCGTGGAAGCGCCGCCATCCACGTGCAGCGTTTGTCCGGTAATGAATCCGGCATCTTCCGACAACAGGAAGGCAATCGCGGCGGCAATTTCATCAGGCTTGCCGAAGCGGCCCATGGGAACCGCGGCAAGGTAACGGCGCTCGCCGTCGCTGCCGGGGGCATTGCCGGCGCGAAACAGCGCGGTTTCCGTCGGACCCGGTGCCACGGCATTCACGGTGATGCCGGTTGTGGCCGTTTCCAGTGCCCAGGTGCGCGTGAAGCTCACCAATGCCGCCTTTGCCGCGGCATAGGCAGTGCGTTCGACGGCGCCAAGGACGGTCAGGCTGGAAATGTTCACGACACGTCCCCAGCGGCGCGCCTTCATGCCCGCAAGCGCCGCTTGCGTGGCAATAATGGCCGGATAAAGGTTGACCCGCATCACCTCGGCAAGCTGTTCCAGCGTCACCTCGTCCAGGGGCTGTGGTCTGACCAATCCGACATTATTCACCACGCCGTCAATCTGGAAGCGATCGGCAAGGCGGGCAAATTCCGTCCTCGCCGTTTCAGCCTCGCTGAGGTCCATGGCAACGAAGTGGCCGGGGAAACCTTCCGCCGGGGCGGTGCGGGCTACCCCTATCACCTGGTGGCCGTCCCTGGCCAACCGTGCCGAGAGCGCCAGCCCAATACCTTTGCTGGCGCCGGTAATAAGAAATGTGCGTGACATCGTTTTTCTCCTGCCCCGCCTGGCGCGGGGGTGGTTTTGCTGGTGATCAGGCGCGGTCGTTTGCACGGCGTATGGCGGGCAGCAGATCTCGCGGTTCGGGACGGCGGGTATAATCCGGATTGACCTCGGCATAGACGATAGTGCCGTCCGGCGCCACCACATAGCGTGCCGGCATGGGCAGGGTCCAGCCGGGATCGTCATTGAAGGCGGGCAGATCGTTTTTCAGCTTTTTGTACAGATCAATCAGATAATCGGGTAACGCAAAGCGCAGGCCGAATGCCGCGGCTACGCTATTTTCACCATCGGACAGGATAGGAAATGCCAGTTTATTCTGGCGGACGGATTTGCGGCTGTTGGCCCGGGTTTGCGGGGAGATGGCCACCAGGCTGGCGCCCGCCGCGTAAAAATCGTCCAGCACGGCCTGCAATGCCTGTAATTCCATATTGCAGTAGGGGCACCAGACGCCGCGATAAAAAGTGATGGCCAGCGGCCCTTTTTTGAGCAGCTCAACGGAGGATATCCGGTTGCCGTCGGCATCGTCCAGGGTGAAGGCCGGCGCTTTATCGCCGGCCTGCAACGCCCGTTGCGCGGCGCCGGAAGCAATAAGCTCCGCGGTGGCGCGGTGCATGACGGCAATGTCGGTTGGCGGCATATTGTACGGCGGTTTTCCCGCCTCGAAATCAGCTTTGAACGCATCGAGTTTCATTTGCAGCGACATATTTTTTCCTTTTTGCATAAAAGTGATTATGCGGACCGCCTGGGGCCGTCCGCCGACGGCATGACCAGAACCGAAATCATCGCTATAAATAGCGGGGTCAGTTTTGCCGGGCCATGGCGAGCGCGACGTCCGCTGCGCTGATGCCTTCCAGCGCCAGGCCATACCCGGCCCCTTCATCGACAATGCGGCGCAGTTTTTGCGTTAGGGCGATGCGCGTATAGCGCCCGGTGAGCGGGGGCAGGGCGGCGAGCGATTCGGCTATCTCATGGGCACGGGCCAGCAGGTCGCCCGACGGCACCACTTCATTTACCACGCCCCAGTCCTTGGCGGTCTTGGCGTCCAGTTCCTGCCGGGTGAGCAGGAAATAGCGGGCGCGTATGCTGCCGATAACTTCCGGCCAGAGCAGGTTGACGCCGTCCCCGGGCACGATGCCGAAGTCGAAATGGGGTTTGTCCTGGAATACCGTGGCGGGAGTGGCCAAGACAATATCCGCCAGCAGGACATATTCGGAATGCAGACGAACCGGGCCGTTAAGCGCCGCAATCATCGGTACCTCGATATCCAGAATATTCATCAGCACTTTTTTGCCTTCGCGGAATATTTTGTCGTAGCCGCGGGGTGTGAAAAAATCAAAGCCTTCGGCGCTGATGGTTGCCATAAACGCGTCGCCGGCGCCGGTAAGGATCACCACGCGGTTGTCCGGATCCGCGCCGATGTCATGAAAAAGATCGACAAATTGTTCATGGGTATGGCCGTTGAACTGCAGCGTATCGCCATCGGTATGCAGGGTCACTTCCAGTACGCCGCTGGCGGAGCGTGTCAAACGGGCGTTGGGAAATGAATGGCGATAGTCTTCAAAATGCAACATGGTTTATTACTCCGGTAATGAGAAATCAGGCCTGAGGGACCAGCGCGTTGAGACGTGTAATGGCGCGGCGGACCGCCGGACGCTGGCTCATCTGGTCGTACCAGCGTGCGATATTGGGATGGACATCCAGGGTGACGCCGGCGAATTCGCGCCGCCAGAACCAGCCGAAATGGGCAATGTCGGCGATGCTGTAGATGTCGCCCGCCACGAACCGGCGTTCATGCAACACCCTATCCATCAGGCCGGTAACCCGTTCGGCCTCGGTACTGAAGCGCAGCTCCGCCAGGGGTTGCGGCTCGCTTGCCAGGCGTTTGAAAAATCCCGCCTGGCCGAAGCTTGGGCTCAGCGCCGAGGCATGAAAGAACAGCTGCTCGAAGACCCTTGCGCGTTCGGCGCCGCCGTTCGGCAAGAGCCGGCCGTGCTTTTCAGCCAGATAAACCAGAATGGCCGAGGACTCGGTCAGCACCAGCGGTTCATTCCCTTCGGCACCGGCTTCCACCAGTACCGGCACCTTACCGTTGGGGTTCAGTGCGAGGAACGCATCGCCCTTTTGTTCACCCTGTTTCACGTTGATGGGGCGCAGCTGATAGTCCTGAGCCAGTTCCTCCAGCATGATGACGGCCTTGACGCTGTTAGGCGTGGCGAAGGCGTAAAGGTGGTACATGGCAACTCTCCGTACGTTGTGGGCTAGCGTGTGGACAGAGTATCTGCTATTACTACGCAGGAATGGCAGATGGCACGAAGCGATAACGCTCATTCCCAGGGGGAATATATGGATCGGCTGCAGGCGATGATCGTATTTATTCGAGTGGTGGATGCCGGCTCTTTTTCCGGCGCGGCGAGAATATTAAATATCGGCCAGCCGGCGGTTTCGAAAACCATTGCGCAACTGGAGGCGCGGCTGCAGGTGCGTTTACTGCTGCGTTCAACCCACGGCCTGACGCCCACCGAGGCGGGATTACGCTATTACGAACATGCGCGCGTTGTTATCGAGGGGGCGGATGAAGCCGATGTCGCGGCCAAGGGGATCGCGGCGGGCCTTGCCGGCAATTTACGGATTTCCGCCGCGCCGACGTTCGCCCGCTTGCATGTGATCCCCCACTTGCCGCAATTTTTGGCGCAACATCCCGCCCTGAACGTGGATCTCATCCTCGATGATCGGCCCATTGACCTGCTTGCCGAAGGTATCGACATCTCCCTGCGCATGGGCCGGCTTGCGGATTCGAACGCCGTGGCGCGCAGGCTGGCCACCTCCCGTCGTTCGGTGCTTGCCACGCCTGAATATCTCACCCGGTTCGGGGAGCCGGAAAAACCCGCCGATCTGGCGGAGCATGAGGCGATTGGTTTTAGCCAGACAAGCGACGTCTGGCGTTTTACCCGCGGCGGCAGCGACATTTCCGTCGTTATGCGGGGGCGGGTGCGCCTCAGCGCCGCCGAAGGCATCCGCGCCGCCGTACTTGCGCATATGGGGCTCACCATCGCCTCCGACTGGATGTTTGCCCGGGAATTGGCCAACGGCGGCGTCCGTCGGTTGCTGGAGGCATGGTCGCTGCCGGATATTGATTTATGGGCGGTATTTCCCACAGGGCGGATGACCAGTGCGAAAGCCAGACAGTTTGCGCTTTTCGTGGAAGAGGTGTTAAGGCGATAACAGCCGGGACACAGCAAGGCGGCGGTCGCCGGAAGATCATCAGGAGGCTGGCTATTTCATCTCGATATACAATATAATATTATATTAATTTATAAATTGTTAACAACTATACCTTAAGGCGTCTGACAGCAGATGAACCACCGGAGCGAGCGGGAAAGGATGCGGTTAGCCGCCGCCAGGACCCTTGGCGTATTAAAATCACTGGCGAACGAAGATCGTCTGCTGCTGTTATGCCACCTCAGTCAGCATGAGTCTTCGGTCGGCGAGCTGGCAAGCGCGCTGGGGATAGTTCAGCCGACGTTATCCCAGCAACTGGGCGTCCTGCGCAGAAAAAAAATGGTTGCCACGCGCCGTGAAGGAAAACAGATTTTTTATCGGATAGGCGACCCGGACATCGTGGTATTACTCAAGACATTATATCAGCTTTACTGCCCGGGACCGGCAGAGGAGGGCGTGGGCAATGATCATTGATATGCAGCACTTCACCCCCGGGCAAAGTTTTGCCGGGGGCCTGCTGATCGGTGGGGCGGCGTGGGTTTTGATCCTGTTTTGCGGCCGGATCGCCGGAATAAGCGGCATCCTGGGCGGCTTATTATCGCTGAAAACCGCCGATCGCGCATGGCGGCTGGCCTTTCTGCTCGGCATGGTCGCTTCCCCGCTGGTGTATAAACAATTTTCCCCACTGCCTGAAAGTACCGTCGACGCGTCCTGGCCTCTGCTGATCATTGCGGGACTGCTGGTCGGTATCGGTACCCGCTACGGGTCAGGTTGTACCAGTGGTCACGGGGTCTGCGGCCTCTCACGGTTATCGCCGCGATCGCTGGCAGCCACCGTTACGTTTATGTGTGTTGCTGCGGTGACCGTTTGGCTGAAGGGGTATTTACGGTGATTGCACCCATCCGGAGACGGCAATGAATGTGTTTTTCTCTTTGATCGCCGGGTTATTATTCGGCGTCGGGCTTCTCGTCAGCGGTATGGCGGATCCAGGCAAGGTGATTGGTTTCCTCGATATCACCCGAGTATGGGATCCGTCTTTGGCGTTTGTGATGGGGGGAGCCATCAGCGTCGGTTTTTTGGCGTTCCGTTCCGTAAAAAAACGTTCGCGCCCGGTCTTTGCCGAGACACTGTCTCTCCCCGACAACCGCCGGATTGATAAGCCGCTGATTGGCGGCGCGGCTTTATTTGGCATCGGCTGGGGCCTGGCGGGTATTTGTCCCGGGCCGGCCTTGGTCTTACTGGGCACCGGATCACTCAAGGGGGCCATCTTTGCGGCGGCGATGATAGCCGGCATGGCTCTCTTCGCGCAACGGGAAAACCGCAGGTTAAAGCGCGTTTGAGCATGACTGGACGGCTGGAAGCATTGCCTGAGCGGAATTGAAAAAATGACAACAGCGGGGGAGTTGTGGACAAACACGCGGCAAAAAATATTCTTTCCCTCTACCAGCGCCATGCTGATGCCTTTGCCCGCCAGCGCTCGCGCACGCTCGTTGAAAAAAGCTGGCTGGATAAGTTCATCACCGCGATCGGCGGGAAAGGGCACATTCTCGATATCGGTTGCGGTAATGGTCAGCCCATTGCCGGGTATTTCATCCAACTGGGTTTTCAACTCACCGGTATTGATGGCGCCACAGCGATGCTGGATCGCGCCCGCGCGCGTTTTCCCGCGCAGCGCTGGCTGGCGCTGGATATGCGCAAGCTGGCGCTCGGCGAAACCTTTGCTGGCCTGATTGCGTGGGACAGTTTTTTCCATCTCACCCAGCGGGACCAACAAAAGATGTTCCCGATCTTTGCGCGACACAGCCACCCGGGCAGCGCGCTGATGTTTACCAGCGGCCCAGGGAAGGGGATCGCAATGGGACAATTTGAGGGCGAGCCGCTGTTCCATGCGAGCCTGGCGCCGGAAGAATACCGCGCGCTACTGGATGCGAATGGCTTCGATGTCATCGACATGGTGCCGGAAGATCCCCAATGTTCGGGGCATACGGTTTGGCTGGCGGCAAAAAGATAAGGCGAAAGAGGTAAATCCCAGCCGGATAAAGATGATGAATACAGTCCATGGATTGTGGTCGCGAAGCGTCGCCGTGGATTGTTCTTGTGCCGGCCCGCGCCACAACGTCCAAGTCCGCACCCTCTCCATACGCGTGCCGGCCGTACGGAAAGCCGTGAATTTATAGCTTCACGCCGACGCTCGCCAGGAAGCCATCCATACGGTTGTCAATCTCAGCCTTCGTCTCCGCCCACGCTGGGAACGACTGAAGAAGATTATCGTGCCAAGCGATGAGGTTCGGATATTCCTTGAACGGAAACTTTGCCCGATCGACTTGGGAGAAGGGCGCCGCAATATCAATATCAGCCAAGGTCAACGCTTGGCCAACCATGAACTTACGGCCTGCAAGATGCTGGTCGAGTACCTTCGCCGCGGCGCGAATCTTACCCTCAGCGAACTTAATGAGGGGCTCGTCCTTCGGTAAGCCCATAACCGTCTTCCCGACCCGCTCATCGAAGAGGGTGGTGGTGAAAGTACGCCACTGCTCGCCCGACCAGAACATCCACTGAAGGACCTGAAAGCGCTCCTCCTGCGTGGTTCCGGCCAGCGGCGAATCCACCTTGCTGGCCAGATACAGATTGATCGCTGAAGACTCCCAGAGAATGGTGTCTCCTTCTTCCAGAACCGGTGTCAAACCGTGGGGATTGAGGCGCGATTTGAATTCGGCGGTCTGGCTCTCGCCTTTGAACAGATCAACGTTAACGCGTTCGAGTTCAATGCCCATGATCTTCGCAGCCGTGTTCACGCGACGCAAGCTGCCCGAGCCTGCATCACCATAAATCTTGATTGCCATAATTCTTCCTTTCAATTCGTTTCAATTCTGGACCCTGAGCGGGTGGACGAATGCAGATTCTCATATTCTTCTTGAGAATGAAATTGACGCTAAATGAATACCATCTATTCTTATTTGGAATTATTCGCTGTAGGGTGTTCACAGCGGGCCGTGGCCTGGTCGGCAAGCGCCATCGACATAAAGCGATTCTTTCGGCGATATTCATCGACGATCATGTGTTGATGGTGATGGGAGGGTTTGCGTCGGGAGTCAGAATTCCGCGGGCGGCCATAAAGATCTGCGTTTGCCTGCAGAGCTACGTCGTATAAACAATAAGGTAAGATCGGAACGGTAATGTCTTCTATTCTTCTGGGGAATGAAAATGGTGGATAAGTTGGACACGATGCGGATGTTCGTACGTGTCGTCGAAAGCGGAAGCTTTTCACAGGCAGCGCGGGACCTCAACGTCAGCCAGCCGACCGTCAGCAAACAGCTCGCAGCGCTTGAAGCGCGGCTCGGGACACAACTTATCGCGAGAAATTCCCGTGCCCTTGCCGTGACGCCCGCAGGACAGGACTATTACGAGGCCACCGTCCGCATCCTTCAGGATCTCGACGTTGTCGAAGAGAGAATCCTTGAAGGGCAGTCGGCCCCTTCAGGGCTGGTTCGCGTGACCCTCGCGCCAGCCTTCGGGAGGATGTTCGTTATTCCCCGGCTATTGGATTTCAGGAGTCGTTTTCCCGACGTCGCGATCGAGATGGAAGTTTCCGGGCGGCACGTTGACCTCATCGAGGAGGGAATAGACGTCGCGATCCGTATCGGTCGGCTTTCGGATTCAGCACTCGTCGCCCGGCGCATCGGCGACATGCGGATGATAACCCTGGCCTCCGCCAGCTATCTAGCCCAACACGGTACGCCGCAAACGTTAGGCGAACTGCGTAACCACCAGCGTATCGGCTATGTCTACCAGGGCGATATTATTGGCTGGGGTTTCCACGTAGACGGCCGGCAGGTCACGGTCGACGGTGGGGGAGCGTTTCGCACCAATGACGCCGAGCATGTCCGCGGCGCGGTTCTCGCGGGCCTCGGCATCGCCCATCACGCGAGTTGGTTGTTTACGGATGTGCTGGCCTCCGGCGAGGTCGTACGAATTCTGGACCGGCATGCGCCGGCGCCCTTTCCGATCAACGCCGTTACCGCCGCCGGACGGCGCATGCCCTCCCGGGTGCGGCAATTTATCGATTTCCTCGCTGCGATTTGCGCCGCGGAGCCGGAATTAAGGGTCGGCGAGGGCTAAAGCGCCAGGGAGCGGAATGCTCCGGGTCGGCCTCGCTTGATCGTGGGCACAGCTTATGACAGACGGACACGCAGGGTATCTAACGGCTTCGGTTAAAAACAGACGGCGCTGGGCGTACGCTGATATGACTTTCCGTGTCAAACCAAAATCGCTGGTGTGGCCGTTTTTTTTCATAGGCTAAATTTCCTGAGGGCGACGTAGCAGTAAATCCGACGGTGGATCACGCTGATATTCGCGGGTTGGATACCGCATTACAGAGGTCCGTCATTTGAGCCTGCCACTTTCTTACGACGCGAATTAGCGTTGCCCTGCCGCCGCGAAGCGTAGCCGTGGGTTGCTGTTGTACCGGGCTACGCCGCCTTCAGGAAACGCTCTTCGATAATGCCGGTTCTCTCGTTTCTTGTTCTCTTATGCCATCAGTGTGTTATGTGGCTCCAGCGATAGCGACATCGCCAGACGGCCAATATCCCAGATAAAGCCGGCCAGCTCCCGGGCGACGGCCGCAATGGCAAGATTTGCATTCTTCCCTTTTGCAAAGAGCCTGCGGTATCTCCGGCACGTAAGGAGCGTAAAATCCATGATATTCATGTGCGCCATCCGTCGCCGGCCACTACCGAGGCCCTGAGCCGGATCGGTGAGCTGTACGCAATCGAAGCCGACATCCGGGGGCGTCCGGCCGAAGAACGAAGGCGGGCGAGCGAAACGCGCTCCCGGCCGATACTCATCGGTCTGGAGCGCTGGATTCGGGTAAAGCTCACTACACTGTCGCGTCAGGCCGATACGGCCAAGGCGTTCAACTATCTGATGAATCACTGGCCGGCACTGTATTACTACGCCGGTATCACTACGCCGGTGATGGCTGGGCGGAGATCGACAATAATATCGCTGAAAACGCGCTGCGGGGGTGAGCCTGTGCCGAAAAAATTATCTGTTCTTCGGCTCTGATAGTGGCGGCGAACGTGCGGCGCTGATGTATACGCTAATCGGCAGTTGCAAATTAAACGGCGTGGAGCCGGAAGCGTATCTGCGCCATATACTGGCGACTACCGCGGATCATCCCATCAATAAGATCACAGAACTCCTGCCGTGGAACCTCAGTATCCCTGCTGAATAAGCATCAATATGGCCCTGAATTGACGCTTACTGTGATAGTAAAATACAGGAAATTATTAATTAATCGAAAGTAAAAATTTAATTTGTACCTAGATTTTAAATATTCTGCTTAAATGCGATTACACAACCTTTTTGATTAGTTGGATAATGAATATATAGCTCGTTTTATAACAATCAAATATAATCATTTAATAATTGTATTTAATGATTATGCTTTGCTCTCGATAAGGATAAATTTTTCACGACTTATTGTTTAATCTGAGCTTAATGCTTATTCTTGGCATGTTTTCTATAAAAGGAATTTCGGGAGCAAAGAATGACAGTAAGGGAAGTATTAGGGATTGATCTTGGTACGACGAACAGTGCAGCCAGCCTATGGCTGGATGGGCGTCCGGTTCTGGTTCCCAACAGGCACGGTCATTTACTGACGCCATCAGTTGTTGGCCTTGATGACCATGGCAATATTCTTATAGGGCAGAGTGCATATGCCAGATTAATCAGTCATCCCCATATGACTAAGGCGAGTTTCAAGCGCCATATGGGTTCATCCACCAAAATTCAAATAGGTCATTTAAGCTTTCGAGCGGAAGAAATCTCCGCACTTCTTTTACGTCAGTTGAAAGAGGATGTGGAAACCTGGAATAAAGGATCATTTACTGATGCGGTAATAACCGTTCCGGCCTATTTCAATGATGTGCAGCGCAGGGCGGTTAAAACCGCGGGTCAGCTTGCTGGACTCAATGTTGTGCGTTTGCTTAACGAACCGACCGCTGCATCTTTAGCTTTCGGTCTTCTCGAAAATCATGAACAGAAATACCTGACCTTCGATTTAGGTGGTGGCACATTTGACGTCTCCATTATCGATATGTTTGAAGGCGTAGTGGAAGTTCGTGCCAGTTGTGGTGATGTGATGCTCGGCGGTGATGATTTCAGTGAGGCAATTTGCCGATGGATGTTAGAGGTTCATCCCGACCTTGAGCAATACATCCCCCAGATACATCCAAGCCTTCTGGCACAGGCGGAGGCCATGAAACGGAGCATATCTCTCAATAGTAATGGTAAAGCAGAGTTGACATGGGGCGGAAAAGAGTGGCTTTGGTCTTTAGATGAACACCAGTTTGCACAATCCTGTCAACCTTTACTTGAGAGATTACAGCAACCTATTATGCAGGCGCTCCACGATGCGCGTTTTTCACTATCCGATCTCGATCATATTCTGCTGGTCGGAGGTGCTACCCGCATGCCGTTGATTCGCCAAACAGTGGCGCGATTATTTGGCCGATTCCCCCGATATGATCTCAACCCTGATGAAGCTGTTGCTCTCGGTGCCGGCGTGCAGGCTGGCATGATTATGGCTGACAGTGCGGTAGAAGAAATTATTCTCACTGATGTCATGCCTTTTACACTAGGCATAGAAATTGCCAAGCAACATTCTGGACAGCTGGAGGAAGGGTTTTTCCTGCCTTTAATTGAGCGCAACACGTTCCTACCGGTAAGCATCATGAAACGTGTTTGCACTGTATTTGACAATCAAAAGGTTGTGCTGGTCAAAATCTTTCAAGGTGAGGCGCGTCGGGTAAAGGACAATGTCTTCCTGGGTGAAATGTCGGTAGAGGTACCGCCGAAAAAGGCAGAGGAGGTTTCCCTAGACGTGCGTTTCACCTACACCGTTGATGGCCTATTAGAAATTCAATGTAGCCATGATGATGCAACTGTGCCGATATGTATGGTCATCGAAAAAGTTCCTGGGCAAATGAGTGAAAAACAAATCGCAGAAAGTTTGCAGAGGCTATCTAATCTGAAACAAAACCCCCGAGACAATCCTATCAACCGCGCTCTTCTTGACCGTGGAGCTCGGCTCTTCAATGTCCTGCTTGGTGATGAGCGGCAGTGGGCTGACACGGTTATCACTGCTTTCGAGCAGGCGTTAGACAGCCAGGACCCGCGCCAAATTGCCCTTACGCGACAGCGAGTAGAGGCAGCCCTCGATCGCCTTGACGATGGAACGTCATAATGGATATCTGGACGATTCTGAACATTGCGCCCACTGAAGATCTGGCGCTGATTCGGCGCACCTATGCACACCAATTAAAATTGCATCGGCCTGACCGTGATCCCAAAGGCTATCAGCAGTTACGCGAAGCCTTTGAGCAGGCAAAGACATTAGCGGCTCAGCCCAATTTATCATTGATACCTTTAGACATTTCAGAGAAAAAAATAAAGCAACCAATAGTGAATTCGGTTGAACTGGAGATTTGTGGCAGCAATTGCGCAGGGACACCGTGGCTGCATGTTCCGGTGTCTCCAATGCCTTATACATTAGACGATGTCGCTCAAGTAGCCAAAGATGTCGTGCATAATGAAATGGTGGGATTGCCGGCATTGGATCGTTTGTGGACGCAAATTACTCGAAATGGAAACCTGGAGCAGCAACAGCAATTTCACCAACATTTCGCCATGGCGCTGGCTAATCAGCCAGGGATAATTGAAGGAGATATCGAAACAGTTTCTAAGAGGCTAGGGTGGGGCTGGGAAAAAAATAACACCTACCCAATGTTGCAGCCATTCGTGGTACAGGCAATTGAAACACAAATGCGGCAGACTGAGCTGGCGAGGGTCTGGAAACGCATACAGGTGGACAGTGAATCGGCAAGTTGTAGTGTGCGTCTTGCTAATCAGTTATTACTGAGTGAACGCCAATCATTGCCATTCTGGACGAGGTTGACGCCAAATCTAGTCGCTGATATGCACAAGCAAGCCTCTTTTTTTAAATACAAATATCCTGAATTAGTTACAAGACTTAATCCCGTTATTTTTAATTTTGTGTTGCAACCTCGGTTAGCATTAAATTGGTCTGGCTTGTTCCTTTTTGCTTTCTGGGGGTCTCTTCTTTTATGCATATTACCACATGCGAAGTTAAGCAAGGGGTCGACTTTCCTGGTCGGCCTGGTGGTAGTCTATTATCTATACGGTTGCAATATTGCTCAGATATCTCTAATGCGGCGACCAAGATTGCTTAACGCATACTTGCTGATAGAGTACCTAATTTCAGTAGTCGCTGCCTTAATATTTTTTGGTACGCTATTTTGGCTAGTAATAAAAATGACTACGCCTTTGGGACGGTCTGCACCTTATACTTCAATGATTGGATGTTTTTTTATTATAGTTTTCTTTAGATTATCCTGGCCCAGACATATGCCAAAAATTTGTCGTCCAGGGGGTTTACTAAACCAAGTTTTTTCAAGTCCATGGCGCCTCATTAAGTCGCTTAAATTCTCAATCAAAGGATGGGTGAGTGAATTTGTATTTTACATAATCTGCGCATGTGTAACTCACGAATTGCTTGAATTGTTACCTTAGATTTTGCGTAAAACGGGGGCAGTCCAGTCAGTCAGAGCCATGTGAGGGTCACCCCATTCATCGCACTGAATGACCCGTAATTTGACCCCACATTTTCCAGATACCTAGGGATAAATCAAAACGTATCGGAAAGGGTTCTTGCGATAACCTATTGAATTTAATATATATTGATTCATAAGAAAGCATAAAAAAGAAATGGTGGTGCCCGGACTCGGACAAAAACGCCGGAAGCGTTTTTGCACAGCGCGTCAGCGCTGGCCCGCAGGGCGAGCCTCATGGATGAGGCGAGTCATCGAACGTCGTTCGATGGAGAGTCCCGATGCCAGAAAGCAAAAAACCAGCTGCTAAGCTGGATTCGCTACATCATGGTGCCCGACTCGGGGTCATCCAGTTTTCTATTAAGTTGAATTCCTTAATAAATTTTATCCCTGCCAGTTGTCAAGATCCGCAGGTTGACCCGTATTTTTGCTTGTAGATCATGAGAGTGGGTCGGTAGTACGGAAATAAGTCCGGTTCGTTCCTTCGGTTCGATTCCCCCTCAATATATATAAATCGTAATGACATTGGCGTTACGGGTTCTGTATAATTAATATCCATCTGGCCAGCCATTATGCTGTTTAACAAAGCAGATGGGGTTTAGGCTTAGTAAGCAATCAATGCCAGGCGAGCTACGCTTACCACGTCTCGCGCCACGGCCTGACTTCCGTCTCAAAACTCCAACCTTTCCTGGGCTGAGTCGTCATAAAGTAGGCGGCCTCGGCTACTGCTTGCGGAGCAACAAATTCATCTTCAGGTCTGTCAGGCATGCTTTCACGTGTCTTAGGTAGATCAACAATACCGTCAATCACCACAACTGAAACATGAATGCCTTCTGGCCATAACTTACGTGCCATGGATTCAGCCAGACTATGCTGTGCTGCTTTAGCTGGCGCAAATGCCGCTGTATTAGCGCCGCCACGGCGGGATGCCGTCGCGCCAATGAAAACAATATCGCCCTTTTGATTAGCCTTCATTAGAGGAATAATTTGCTGCGCGCACAGCAACGCTCCATAGGCATTGACTCGCCATGCCGATTCAAACTGTTCCGGCGTGATGGATTCAACGTCGGCAAAAACACCGGAACCGGCGTTGAAGATTAACACTTCCGCATGCCCCAGCTCTTTATGAATGGCGCTAAATGCCGTAACTACAGATGTCTGGTCTCCTACATCACATGCATAGGCTTTGGCATTACTGATCTTATTCGCCAGTTCCTGAGTTTTTTCGAGGCTACGCGCTAGCAGGGCAACACTATATCCAGCGTCTGAAAAACGTTTTGCCAGAGCCTGTCCATTCCCGGCTCCTGCTCCGGCAATCACTGCGACTGGGCGGGCGTTCTTATCACTCATGGTTATTGCTCCATTGATAGTTGGCTATGGCTTACCCTTTAAAATGCTAGAACATATTTTTATTTTTAGACGTTCATATTACGGAATTGTGTTTTCCATTTATGGAATAATAAAACCATCACTATATAAGATAGTATCTGCTCCGCAGCATTCCTGAATTTATTAGCCCGCTATGAAGGAAATATTAAAAATGAATCATTTGGGTCATTCATGTCAGTTTTTTGGCTGAATAAATTTTTTCATCAGGATGAACATTAACACCATGATAGTAGAAGATGCCGTTTTAGGGTTGATTGTTGTGGCTTTTATAACCGGTTTTGTTGTGAATATTATTGGCCCCACAGTTTCTTATTTTAAACATGTGGGGGTTAGCGACTCTGGTTACGGCATGACTTATTGTGACTGCAGCCGTTCTGGTCGCTCTCTATCATCAGGAAATAGGACGGTTTTTCATTCCCTTAATTTTACTTGCCTTTATACTCATCTCAATTTCACGACCTATCTCAGTTTCTGTTAAAAGTGACAGGTACTTTCTCTCATCTTAATTTTTGCCGGGCGGCGTAAGATTGCAGCCCTAAATCATCCACCTTTCATTTTAAATGTTCACGTAGGTACTCGATAAATACCTGAACTTTGGCAGGTAACAAACGTGTTTCCGTCAATGCATAGATTGTCACCGCTTCAGCTTCATAGGGCGCTAATATCCTTGTTAAATCATTACGTTTAACATCATCTGCAACGATGAGTTCTGGCAACACCGCTACCCCTATCCCCATCGTCGCCAGGCGGCGCATCATCCCGATGCTGTTCATCTGGAAACGCCCGGAAGTCCGAACACTCACCTTTTCCTCGCCATGATAGAGATGCCAGCTCGCGGTTTTTTCCGGGCGCATGACAAGGCATTCATGTTCAGACAGGGCTTGTGGTGTGTCAGGAGTGCCTTTTGCCGCAATATATTGTGGAGAAGCATAAACATATCGAGGTAATGCACCCAGTTTACGCGCTATTAGTCCTGAGTCGGGCAGCGCCCCCATCCGGATGGCGAGGTCGAAGGGTTCCGACACCAGATCGACATTTCGGGGAGTAAGGTCGAAATCAAAGCTGATGCCAGGATAACGCTCAGAGAACTGGCAGATGATCGGTGTCAGAACCACGATGGCAAAATCAGCCGGCAGTGAGATTCTTAGCAAACCTTCAGGATTGGCCAACATGGTACCCAGTTGTTCATGCGCAAGTCGGGCTTCATCCACAATACGTCGGCAGCGCTCATAATAAATCTGGCCCGCTTCAGTCAGTTCTATCTTGCGCGTTGTTCGATGTAACAACCGCAGGCCAATGGTCTTTTCCAGCTCCCCAATCTTGCGAGAAAGCGTAGAGTTTGGCATGCCTAACGACTCCGCCGCGCCGCGAAAGCTTTTAGCTTTAACGACTTCAACGAAGTAAGACATGTGATTCAGAAGCTCCATATGCATTGTTCCATCAGTGGAATGTTTAATTCTAATTTTAGCTATTTATTCCAAAAATTGGCAGCCTATAATTTAGTCATTCGCACCGAATTAACAAAATCCTTGCGATGTGCTAACAAATGCACCTGCATAAAAACATTATTAAACAATAGGATAATACTGATGAGCTTTGAAAGATTTACCGCTGACAATTCCGCCATGCTGTTGATTGATCATCAGGTTGGTACGATGGGCTGGGCAAAATCGATGCCTTTCGACGAACTTAAACGTAATGCTCTGATGCTGGCAAAATCGGCTGCCATTCTGGATATGCCCGTCGTGTTGACCTCGAGCATGGAAGAATATGCGCAGGGGCCATTGCTTGAAGAACTGGAAACAATTATTCCAAAAGAATTCAAGGCGCGCATCAAACGCATGGGCATCGTCAACGCTATGGATGATGAGAAATTTGCCGCGGCGGTTAAGGCGACGGGAAGAAAGAAATTGATCATTGCTGGCGTCACTAATGATGTCTGCACCGTGTACCCAGCCCTAACGCTTGCCGCACAGGGTTTTGACATCCAGGTTGTTGCAGATGCAGGCGCATCTCCAACCAAAATGGCGGATGACATCGCGCTGCGCCGTATGGATAAGAACGGCATTACGCTTACCACCACTAATCAGCTCATTGCTGAGCTGGCTGGTAGCTGGGCCACGCCTGAAGGTGAAAAACTGGTTCAGGTCCTCATGGAGTCATTCCAGTAAGTTTGGGCGTGGACAATAAATTCAACTATTGCGATAGCAATTTAGCCTCGTTAACCACTTCCTGGCTGGTCGCGCCGTAATAAGGAATCATCATGGGCAATATGCAAAAAATTTTTCGTAGTAATAAACACCGTCATGGTTCAGGTGGTTTTGGTATCGAAATCCTCTGGCCGGGTATGGTGCAGCAATCTGATGATAGTGGTATTGGCGCCATAGGTCGTATTGACCATGCGAATATAAAGCCGGGTACAGTTATCTCTATGCATCCACATAAAGACGATGAAATCCTGACTTATGTGCGTAAAGGGGAAATGCTGCATCTCGACACCGTGGGTAATGAAGAAAAGATCTCAAATTCGCGTCTGATGCTGATGAATGCGGGCCATACTTTTCAACACGAAGAGCGCATCTTGGGTAAGCATGGCGATTCTATGCAGTGCCTGCAAATTTTTGTGCGCCCTGTTCAGAGCAACCTAAGGCCTCAGGTCCAGTTCCATGATTTTGGCACGCCGTACAGTGAACATGCCTGGAGATTGATCGCTGGGCCAGAAAATGCGCCATTGATCTTCCGGTCCCAAACCTGGTTGCAGGATGCTCGCCTGAGCCAGAATGAAGAGCTATCTTTGCCGAACATTCCCGTCCTTGGCGTTACGAGAATACTTTATGTTTTCGAGGGGCGAGCAAAAATTGGCGATATTGAACTCGAGAGTGGTGAAAGCGTCATCATCAGCGACAATGGGGCACATACTATAAAAGTGGAACAAAATACCGATCTGGTTTTATTTACCACTGATCCAGCCGCAAGGGTTTTCCGTGAAGGTATGTTCAGCGGCAATATCAGGTAAAAACCATTGAATTTGGCGAAACAATATAAGCCTGCCAAAATTAATGGGGTTGGCTTTTTCTAGGTCAGGTCAAATAGCATTGCACTATTTTTTTGAGAGTAGATGATGACATGACTTGCGTTCTGTCTTTAACCATCGTGCCCAGTATTTTCTCTCTGTTTCGCTGCAAGCAAGTTTTGCCGGAGCGGCGGGCATTTCTCTGCTTAACCTTGTAAACCCGTATATCCGCCAGCTCAGGATGCAGTAACAACAGAGTCAATTTGTCAGCCGCTCTGCCGAACCCAGTCTGGAGCGCTCTGCCTGACATCCGGACTTTATAACCTTAGGGAACGTTTCAATTTTCCAGCGATGCTGTACCTTTCCAGCTTTTCCGTGGCCTCAGCCAGACTTGTCATCGGCAGGTCCGTCGGTAACCCAGTATGGCCGGTAAGACCAACGCCGTTCAGTCCATCACCCCCTAGATGGACGATGCCCTCACATCTCATCTGCGGGCCAGTCTGACCGTGGATGACCGGCCCATGACCTCGCCTCGCTTTGAGCCCGATGCCCATCTGCTGTGCGGGTACGGCCAGGCGCTGGCGCGGTGGCTGGTGGAACGTAGATTATCGCCGGACTCGGACAAAAACGCCGGGAGCGTTTTTGCACAGCGCTTTAGCGCTGGCCCGCAGGGCGAGCCTCAGGGATGAGGCGAGTCATCGAACGCCGTTCGATGGAGAGTCCAGACGCCAGAAAGCAAAAAACCAGCTGCTAAGCTGGTTTCTTTAATTCATGGTGCCCGGACTCGGACAAAAACGCCGGGAGCGTTTTTGCACAGCGCGTCAGCGCTGGCCCGCAGGGCGAGCCTCATGGATGAGGCGAGTCATCGAACGCCGTTCGATGGAGAGTCCAGACGCCAGAAAGCAAAAAACCAGCTGCTAAGCTGGTTTAATCAAAAATGGTGCCCGGACTCGGAATCGAACCAAGGACACGGGGATTTTCAATCCCCTGCTCTACCGACTGAGCTATCCGGGCAACGCGCCGCATTAAACCGTATTGACTGCTGTTCGTCAATGGATTTATCAAGGATTTATGCGTAACCCCACTCAATCGCTGACTTTTCAGGCAAAAGAGCGCGCAATTCAGCTCAACGCGCCGTTTTTACGGCACAGCGCCAGCCGCAGGATATCCTCCGCCAAACGGCGCGCCACGGCCACATCCTGGAGCTGATGCTTCACCAGCAGCTTGCTCAGGCAACCTTCCAGGATCAGTTCCATTTGCTGCGCCACCATGGTGGGATCATCGGTTTCCAACTGGTCGAGCAGTTCGCGGGTGTAGGCGTAGGATGCCTGTTTTTGCCGTTCGGCCAACTGATGGATCGGATGGTCGGCGGCCGGATAAAAACTACAGGCGGCAACAAACAGGCAGCCGGGGTAACGCTGCTGGCGCACCTGCTCGTCCAGTACCTTATAGCGCGCCAACAGCTTTTGCTGCGGGTCAAGGGTCGCATCCAGCAGCAGCTGGCTGCGCCAGCCGTCCACCTGCTCGCCGTGGTAGCGCAGGCAGTCCAGCAGCAGCGCCTCCCGGTCCGGCCAGTACTGCTCAAGCTCGGCGCGCGGAATCGCCAGGCCGTCGGCAAGCATCTCCAGTGAAACGAGGGTAAAACCTTTTTGTTCCAAAAGGTTCAACGCATAATCCAGTACCTGTTCGCGTTGCACGTATGCCTCCTAAAAGCTTGCGGTTGCCAGTCCCTAGTGTCGGTTATGGGGCGACTTTCTGCAAATGGCGCTGAAAGTCATCGGCATCCAGGAAGCCGGTTACCCTTGAGCCAGGAATTTCCCGTCCCTGGCGGTCGAAAAACAGGATGGTGGGCAGGCCCAACACCCGCAACTCCTTGAGCAGGGCCTGTTGCTCCGGCGAATTGGCCGTGACATCCGCCTGTAATAACGTCAGCTTGGCAAGCTGACGTTTCACCCCATCGGCGGGGAAGGTGTATTTTTCAAATTCTTTACAGGCGACGCACCAGTCCGCATACAAATCCAGCATCACCGGCCGGTCGGGCGAGGCGTTCAGCGCCTGGTTAATCTGCGCGCTGGTGGCAACGCGCCTGAAGACGGGCGCCGCGCCGTCCATGGCGGCATTTACGCCCGCCGTGGGCGAAAATGCCCAGTCCTGCAGCGGCCTGGCCGCCACGACCATCAGCACCAGCAGGATCATTTGCAGCAGTCGGGCGCCGCGAAAACGGCCCTCCCGGCTGGCGAGCAGCGCCCAGGCGAAAAAAGCGACCGCCAGCCCGCTCCACAGCCGCAGTCCCCAGGTATCGCCAAACACGCGCTCCAGCAAAAACACCGGCAGCGCCAGGATAACAAAGCCCATGCCTTGTTTGATCTGCTGCATCCACGGGCCGCCGCGCGGCAGCAGGCGGTGGCCGAACACCGCCACCAGGATCAGCGGGATCCCCATGCCCAGGGCATACAGATAAAGCGTCACGCCGCCGACGGCCAGGTTACCGCTTTGAGCAATATACAGCAAAATAGCGCCGAGCGGCGCGGTGGTGCAGGGCGAGCAAAACAGCCCCGCCAGCGCGCCCATGATAAAGACGCCGGGCAAGGCGCCGCCCCGCTGCCGATTGCTCCAGAGCGTCAGGCGGGTTTGCAGCGCCACCGGCAGTTGCAGGGTAAATAACCCGAACATGGACAGCGCCAGGAGGATAAACAGCGCCGACAGGCCGATCAGCACCGCGGGCTGCTGCAATGCGGCCTGGAACCGCAGCCCGGCGGCGGCCACCGCCATGCCGAGCGCGGTATAGGTTATCGCCATGCCCTGCACATATACCCCGGCAAGCGCCAGTACCCGTCCGGTGCTGAGCCGCGCCGTACCGGCGCCGAGGATAATGCCGGAAATCAGCGGATACATGGGCAGCACGCAGGGCGTAAAGGCGATGCCGATACCGATAAGCAGCGCCCATAGCGGGGAGAAGGGCAGGGCGCCGGCGTCCGCCGGCCGGGACGGCGTTATCGCCGCCGGTGCGGAAGGGGCGCCGGTGCCGGCGACCGGCGATAACGGCACCACCCGGGTCTCGGGCGGATAGCAAAAACCGGCGTCGGCGCAGCCCTGGTAGGTAACCCGCACCGTCGCGCCGCCGGACGCGTCCAGCAGCGGCACGTTTAACCGCAGGCTGGTGCGGTAGATTTGCACGTCGCCGAAAAATTCATCGTGATGGTTCAGCCCTGTGGGCATGGCGGGGTCGCCCAGCCGGGCGCCGGCCGGTTCCAGCTTGATTTGTTGGCGGTAAAGATAATAACCGGGGCGGATCTGCCAGCTCAGCGCCAAATCGGCGCCCTGCTGGTGAAAATCAAAACTAAACGCCTGGTCGGCCGGCACAAAGGTCGTGGCCGGCGAATTGCCGAACAGCGCGGCGGCGGCGGGCGGCGGCAGGCCGATGCCCAGCCATGCCAGCAGGATCAGTGTAAGGACGCGTTGAGCCATGATAGATAATCTGGATCGCCACCCTGGACGGGTAATACCAGTAACTCCGGAGTTTGATAAGGATGGTGTTTTTTAATGCAGGCAATCAGTTCTTGCTGATGGCGGACATGGCTTTTTATCAGCATCTGCACTTCGTCTTCCTGTTCCAGCTTGCCTTCCCAGAAATAAAACGAGGTTGCCCCCGGCAGCAGCGTGACGCAACCGGCCAGCTTCGCGCCGAGCAGGGTGCCCGCCAGCGCCTGCGCGGTGGTTTTATCCGGGGCGGTGCAAAGGATGATGATGATGCCGTTTTCAGCGGCGCCGCATGCGGTGGAGCTGTTTTCAGATGTTTGGGTTTCAGTCGTGTCCGCGGCGCCGGGATCGGCTGCCGGGATACGTTTTCCTGCCGGGAATTTTGCTGCCATGACAACCTCGCGGTATAGCGCCGACCGGCAGTATAACCCGGCCGGCGCTACGGCGACAGCAATGAAAAACGCAAGAGGCTACCCGCGGCTACTCGTTGTCATCGGTATAGCGTACGGCTTTATAGGTCGGATGCATCAGGTTTTCCAGCGAAAAGATGTCATCCAGCTCGGCCGGCGTCAGCAACCCGCGCTCCAGCACCACCTCACGCACGCTTTTACCGGTTTCGGCACAGATTTTACCGACGATATCGCCGTTATGGTGGCCGATAAACGGGTTGAGGTAGGTGATGATGCCGATGGAGTTGAACACATAAGCTTCGCATACCGCCCGATTGGCGGTAATGCCGTTAATGCATTTATCCAGCAGGTTAAAGCAGGCGTTGGTCAGGATATGCACCGATTCAAACATCGCCTGCCCGATAACCGGCTCCATCACGTTCAGCTGCAACTGACCGGCTTCGGCCGCCATGGTAATGCAGGTATCGTTGCCGATAACCTTGAAGCACACCTGGTTGACCACCTCCGGCACCACCGGATTGACCTTGGCCGGCATGATGGACGAGCCCGCCTGCAGCTGCGGCAGGTTGATTTCGTTAAGACCGGTGCGCGGACCGGAGGACAACAGCCTGAGATCGTTACAGATCTTGGAAAGTTTTACCGCCAGGCGCTTTAACGCGCTGTGTACCATGACATAAGCGCCGCAGTCGGAGGTCGCCTCGATAAGATCTTCCGCCGGCAGCAAGGGCAGGTTGCTGATTTCCGCCAGTTTCTGCACCGCCAGCGCCTGGTAGCCGTCGGGCGTGTTCAGCCGGGTGCCGATGGCGGTGGCGCCCAGGTTCACTTCCAACAGCAGCTCGGCGGTGCGCAGCAGGTTTTTATTTTCTTCTTTCAGCAGCACGGTAAAGGCATGGAATTCCTGGCCGAGGGTCATCGGCACGGCATCCTGCAGCTGGGTGCGGCCCATTTTCAGGATAGTGGCGAATTCCTGCGCCTTGCGCTCGAACCCTTCTCCCAGCTGGCCCACCGCCTCGACCAGCTTGAGGATGGAAATATAGACCGCGATACGAAAGCCGGTAGGGTAGACATCGTTGGTCGACTGGCATTTATTCAGGTGATCGTTGGGGTTAAGGTATTGGTATTCCCCCTTTTGATGGCCCATCAGCTCCAGGCCGAGATTCGCCAGCACCTCATTGGTATTCATGTTCACCGACGTGCCGGCGCCGCCCTGGAAAACGTCGATGGGAAACTGATCCAGGCAGCGGCCTTTATCCAGTACTTCGTCACAGGCGGCGACTATCGTATCGGCAATGGCGCGCGGCAGGGTATGCAGCTCCTTGTTGGCCAGCGCGGCCGCCTTTTTCACCATCACCATGCCGCGAACGAATTCGGGAATGTCGCTGATTTTGGTATTGCTGATATAGAAGTTTTCAATGGCGCGCAGCGTGTGGATGCCATAATAAGCTTCAGAAGGAACTTCACGTGTTCCCAACAGGTCTTCTTCTATACGAATGGTATTCGCCATGAGTACTTCCTTAATAAGCGATGTTTTTAACGATTGACGCTGGATAATTTCAGATTAATTTTATTATCCAGCGCGTTGCACTGACAATGCACTTGTGCTCATCATTATATGCTGCTTAAACACTGACGCTATTAAGTTGATCACGATTATCTAACAGAATTATTTTAATGGCTTGCCATTCGTCCGGCCTGGGTGCCGGCAGGGCGCGCGGCAAGTCCGCGTGATGTAAAGTGCGGTAAATAACCCGCGCCGACACCCGCGCTTCAGGATACCATAACCACAGGCACGTTTTTGTCATCAGCCCGCCGCCGTCCGCCAGCATCCAATGAGGCGCCCGCGCCGGGCCAGTCAACCCAAGGAGAATTCGGTGCGTTGGATACCCTTATTACTGATATTTCTCGTGGCCTATATAGAGATCACGATTTTTATACAAGTCGCGCATGTCATCGGCGTGCTTTTTACGCTGCTGCTGATTGTGCTGACCTCGTTTATCGGCGTGTCGCTGGTGCGTACCCAGGGGCTGAAGATCCTGGGCCAGATGCAGATCAAGATGGCCAACGGCGAAAGCCCGGCCGCTGAAATGATCAAAAGCGTCTCCATCCTGCTGGCGGGATTTCTGCTGCTGTTGCCCGGCTTTTTTACCGATTTTCTCGGCCTGTTGCTGTTGCTGCCGCCGGTGCAGAATTCACTGACCCTGAAACTGCTGCCCCACCTGCGGTTCCAGCGCGGCGCGGCCGGCGGTTTTGCCTCCCATGATGCGGGCGGCGATACCTTCGAGGGCGAGTACAAACGTAAGGATATTCCGCGCGACGCCATCGAACACCGGCCCGAAGATGATAAATAGATGTTAATTTTTTTGGCGCAGGCTGCTTTTTAACGCAATGAAAATACTGAGGTTTTATTTACGGCGGCTAAAAAACAGCCGCTCAGACAAAAAAATTCTTTTTTTTCCCCTTGAAGCGTAACCGAACGCCCCCATCTTAATCACCACGAGGCAGGGCATGAAGGCATGCCCGGCATTCATCCCGAAACAGATACGGACTTTCTTAAGGAGAGCTTTCAATGAAAATTCGTCCATTACATGATCGCGTTATCGTCAAGCGTAAAGAAGTTGAATCAAAATCGGCTGGCGGCATCGTTCTGACCGGTTCCGCGGCGGGTAAATCCACCCGTGGCGAAGTACTGGCAATCGGCCATGGCCGCATCCTCGAAAACGGTGAAATCAAAGCACTGGATGTGAAAGTCGGCGATATCGTGATTTTCAACGACGGCTATGGCGTGAAAGTAGAAAAGATCGATAACGAAGAAGTCTTGATCATGTCCGAAAGCGACATTCTGGCCATCGTCGAGGCGTAATTCTCGCGTAATCATCTGAACTGAACGAATTTAAGGGAAATTCAAATGGCAGCTAAAGACGTAAAATTCGGTAACGAAGCCCGCATCAAAATGCTGCGCGGCGTGAACATTCTGGCAGACGCGGTCAAAGTCACCCTGGGTCCCAAGGGCCGCAACGTGGTGCTGGACAAATCCTTCGGCGCGCCTGTCATCACGAAAGATGGCGTGTCCGTGGCGCGTGAAATCGAACTGGAAGACAAGTTCGAGAACATGGGCGCCCAGATGTTGAAAGAAGTTGCCTCCAAAGCGAATGACGCTGCGGGCGACGGCACCACCACCGCCACCGTTCTGGCTCAATCCATCGTCAATGAAGGTCTGAAAGCCGTTGCCGCTGGCATGAACCCGATGGACCTGAAACGGGGTATCGACAAAGCGGTTATCGCCGCCGTCGAAGAATTGAAAAAACTGTCCGTACCTTGCTCTGACTCCAAAGCCATCGCCCAGGTAGGCACCATCTCCGCCAACTCCGACGAAACCGTGGGTAAACTTATCGCTGAAGCCATGGCGAAAGTAGGCAAAGAAGGCGTTATCACCGTTGAAGAAGGCTCAGGCCTGCAGGACGAGCTGGACGTGGTTGAAGGTATGCAGTTCGACCGTGGCTACCTCTCTCCTTATTTCATCAACAAACCGGAAACCGGCGCTATCGAACTCGAAAGCCCGTTCATCCTGTTGGCTGATAAAAAAATCTCCAATATCCGCGAAATGCTGCCGGTACTGGAAGCCGTTGCCAAAGCCGGCAAACCGCTGCTGATCATCGCTGAAGACGTTGAGGGCGAAGCCCTGGCGACCCTGGTGGTCAACACCATGCGCGGCATCGTTAAAGTTGCGGCTGTCAAAGCCCCGGGCTTCGGCGACCGTCGTAAAGCCATGCTGCAGGACATCGCCGTCCTGACCGCCGGTACCGTGATTTCTGAAGAAATCGGCCTGGAACTGGAAAAAGCCACCCTGGAAGATATGGGCCAGGCGAAACGTGTCGTCATCACCAAAGACACCACCACCATCATCGACGGTATCGGCGATAAAGCCGTCATCGAAAGCCGGGTTGCGCAAATCAACCAGCAGCGTGACGACGCCACGTCCGACTACGATCGTGAAAAACTGCAGGAACGTGTTGCTAAACTTGCCGGCGGTGTTGCCGTGATTAAAGTGGGCGCCGCGACTGAAGTTGAAATGAAAGAGAAAAAAGCCCGCGTGGAAGATGCCCTGCATGCGACCCGTGCGGCCGTGGAAGAAGGCGTGGTTGCCGGCGGCGGCGTAGCGCTGATTCGCGTAGCCAACAGCATCACCGATCTGCGTGGCGACAATGAAGACCAGAATGTCGGCATCAAGATTGCCCGTCGCGCCATGGAAGCGCCTTTGCGCCAAATCGTGGCCAACGCCGGTGAAGAACCTTCCGTGATTGCCAACAACGTTAAAGCCAGCAACGGTAACATGGGCTATAACGCGGCAACCGAAGAATACGGCAACATGATCGAAATGGGTATCCTGGATCCAACCAAGGTAACCCGTTCCGCGCTGCAGTATGCGGCCTCCATTGCCAGTCTGATGATCACCACCGAATGTATGATCACCGATCTGCCGCGTGAAGACAAAGCAGATCTGGGTGGCGCCGGTGGCGGCATGGGCGGTATGGGCGGCATGGGCGGCATGATGTAATGCCCCTGTTGCGCTGATAGCGTTAAAAAACCCCGGCTTGCCGGGGTTTTTTTTTGGCAAAAAATTATCAACCGGACCGTTTTTAAGGTATAAACAGGTAGCGGTATGGGCAGGGTAAACAGCGGTTTATGCGCTGACGGTTGCCCAAGGGAAAATATGGCGCACAGCAAAATTTTTGCCGGACATATCACTATTCGAGGATAACGATGCGAATCAAATTTTTACTCTGTCTTGGTGCGGGCACTTTATTATTAGCGGGATGTGCCACTACTAATGAACTGTCCGCCGCGGGGCAGTCGGTGAAGTTCACCGAAGACCAGCCGGGCAGTAATTGCCAGGCGCTGGGCACGGTTACCGGCACGCAAAGCAACTGGTTGTCGGGGCAGGGCGGCGAAGGCAGCTCCATGCGCGGCGCGGCCAACGATCTGCGCAATAAAGCGGCGGCCATGGGCGGCAACGTTATTTATAAGGCCGCCAGCCCGGTCGGCTTTACGGAAACCTATCTCTCGAGTTTTGCCCCGCTGGACAGCAAGATCCAGGGCCAGGTCTATAAATGCCCGTAGCCGCTGGCTTCCTGATGCCGCCCGGCGGCGTCGGGAAGCACGGCTTAGCGCTGGCGTAGTTTTAAATCAAGCAGGGTTTTGCTGTTTTCCCCGCCGATCTCCCGCGCCAGCCGCGGCACCAGATAGCCCGAGACCTTCAACAGTAATTGCTGCATGATCTCCCGGGCTTCATGGTCATCCACCATAAAGTGCGCCGCGCCCTGTACCCGATCTAAAACATGCAGATAATAAGGCAGTATGCCGGCGTCAAACAGCGTTTCGCTCAGGGTCGCCAGCGTATCGGCGTTATCATTTACCCCCCGCAGCAGCACGCTTTGGTTGAGCAGCGTCACCTGCGCCATGCGCAGGTGTGTCATACTCTCGCGCAGCGGCCGGTCAATCTCGTTGGCATGATTGATATGGGTGACCAGCACGACATTGAGACGGCTGCCGGCCAGGCGCCGGCAAAGAGCGGGGGTGATGCGCGCCGGGATAACCACCGGCAAACGGGTATGGATGCGCAGGGTGCGCAGATGGGGAATGGCTTCCAGCTGGCCGATAAGCTCGTCCAGCTCATGATCCTTGGCCATCAGCGGATCGCCGCCGGAAAAAATAATCTCGTTCAGCTGCGGGTGCTGCCGGATATACTCCAGCGCCCCTGACCAATTGGCCCGGTTGCCCTGGTTATCCTGATAGGGGAAATGGCGCCTGAAGCAATAGCGGCAGTTAACCGCGCAGCCGCCCTTGACCAGCAGCAAGGCGCGGTTACGGTATTTATGCAGCAGGCCCGGTACTACGGATTGCTGTTCTTCCAGCGGATCGGTGCTGAAACCGGGCACCTGCAGAAATTCCTCGCGTAGGGTGAGGACCTGTCGCAGCAGCGGGTCGGCCGGATTGCCCGGCTCCATGCGCGCCACGAACGCCCTGGGCACCCGTAACGGGAATAACCGCCGCGCCGCCGCGCCATCGCGCAGGTCCGGATGGTCGCTGAGTTGCAATTGTTGCAAAAGTTCGATGGGATCGGTAATGACATCGGCAAGTTGACGCAACCAATCTTCTCTAGTTGGGGTGTTTCGGGTTACAATATCTGCCATTTTTTTGGCTTAACGACCACGTAATATTAAGAGGACCACCATGGCGTCTTATAGTACCAATGAATTCCGTTCCGGTCTCAAAATCATGCAGGACGGCGAGCCGTGCGCGATCATTGATAATGAATTCGTAAAACCGGGCAAAGGCCAGGCGTTCAACCGCGTGCGCATCCGTAAACTGATTTCCGGCAAGGTGCTGGAAAAAACGTTTAAATCCGGTGATTCCGTCGAGGCGGCCGATGTCATGGATATGAACCTGACTTACCTGTACAACGATGGTGAGTTTTGGCATTTTATGAATAACGAGACTTTTGAGCAACTGGCCGCCGATAAGAAAGCGGTGAGCGACGCCGCCAAATGGCTGGTTGAGCAGGCCGAATGCGTGCTGACCCTGTGGAACGGCGAGCCCATCGCCGTCACGCCGCCCAACTTTGTCGAGCTGGAAATCATCGAGACCGACCCAGGCCTGAAGGGCGACACCGCCGGCACCGGCGGCAAGCCCGCCACCCTGACCACCGGCGCGGTGGTAAAAGTACCGCTGTTCGTGCAGATTGGCGAAGTGATCAAAGTGGATACCCGCTCCGGCGAATACGTATCCCGCATCAAATAACCGTTCAACCGGCATGCCCTGAGGCGTTATCAGGGTCAGGGCAGGCCGGGCGTTTTCAGGCGTGCGGGGAATCCGGCGATTATGTTAGGAAAAACAGTTAAACTGATCGTTATCTCATTAGTCATGTCAGCGACGCTGAGCGGTTGCAATACCGCGCGCGGCTTCGGTGAAGATGTGCAACACCTTGGCGGCGCTATTACGCGTGGTGCCAGCAAGTAGCTCGCAGACATCGTGCAGCCAACATCCAGGACATTTTCCAGTAAATAGTCCTAAAAGTGCGCAACCGGCCATATGTTTAGTATGTTTTGCCGGTTTTTTACTATGCTTAAAAGGCAAGCTTTTATCCACAGCAGTGCTATTTCATTTAGACAAAAAGTGATTCTACAAAAGGAAATCGTTATGTTGAAGAAAAGTATAATTGCCCTTTTATCTGTTCTGGTGTTGTCCTCATTAACGGCTTGTAATACCACCCGCGGCGCCGGTGAAGATATTTCGGCAGGCGGACAGGCCGTACAGCGGGCTGCACAGTAATATACACGGCTGTATTCAGCTAATGCCTCTGTATCCTGGTGAAATAGCCGCTGTCAGCGGGTTATCGGGGAATGAGAACCGATAGTGACAGCGGTGTCGGACTATGACGCGGTCATTTTGATTAAAATGACCGTTTCGTCACATTTAACTAATCGATTAATTAAATTCATTGGTCATTTTGCTAACGGCGGCATAAGATTATCCTTCCTTAGCAGGACGACCTGGTAAGCTGTCTTTTCTTCTGGGGACGACCCCATCGTTATGAGGTCGTCTCACATGTCATGGTTATTACTTATCCTCGCCGGCCTGCTGGAAACTGTCTGGGCCATCGGCCTGAAATATACCGAGGGATTTACCCGCCTGCTGCCAAGCGTGGTGACGCTTATCGCGATGATCATCAGCATCACGCTGCTGGGCCTGGCCATGCGCACGCTGCCGGTGGGTACCGCCTATGCCGTCTGGACCGGGATAGGCGTGGTCGGCACGGTTATCGTCGGCATGCTGTGGCTGGGTGAACCCGCACATTGGCTGCGCATCGCCAGCCTGGCGATGATTATGCTGGGGATCCTGTGCCTGAAGCTGTCGCATTAGGCCGTTTCAGGATTGATCCACCCAGATAAGCCGGTCCACCGCAAAACCCAGCCGGGCGGCGGTAGCGACCAGGTGGTCGCGCGTGGCCTGCGGCAGCGTTTTGGCGCGGGCCAGGATCCAGAGATAATCGCGGTTGGGGCCGCAGACCAGGGCGTAATCATAGCCTTCATCCAGCGCGATCACATGGTAGCCGCCATAAAAAGGGCCGAAAAACGAGACCTTAAGCGAGGCCCGCTGCGGCGAAGCCAGGAAATAGGCTTTGCCGTTGCTTTGCCGGAAGCGTTGCGTGGCCGGGGAATAGCCTTTATTGATGACGTCGAGGCCTCCGTCGTCCCGCAGGCTATACTGCGCCGTGACATGATCGAGTCCGGTTTCGAAACGGTGATCCAGCCGGGCGATTTCATACCAGGTGCCCAGGTAGCGGTTAACATCGAACTTCTCCACCGGCCGGACGCCCGACGGCGGGTTGACGCTGCACGATAGCGACAGTAAGGACGAGGCGACCAGCGCGACGGTTCTCCATAGGGACATACATACTCCATCAATAGCCTGCCTGAACGGTAAGTGTACACCCATTGGCGGTATGCAGGCGGTAAAGCGGCAACCCGCGGACGATGCAGGCGACCGGATTGAACTAGGTTTGTCTGCCTGAACGGATAAAGGTAGACTTCATCCCCTGTTTAACGGGAGAAAAAGTTATGAGCGAAATGGCAAGCTGGTTACCGAGCGCCCCCATCGCTAATCTATTAAAAAGAGCGGTGGTGATGACCCAGCTCCGGCGATTTTTTACCGACCGCGGGTTACTCGAAGTGGAAACGCCGGCCATGAGCCAGGCCACCGTCACCGATATTCATCTGGTGCCCTTTCAGACGCATTATGTCGGGCCGGGCGCGGCGCAGGGGCTGCCGCTCTATTTGATGACCAGTCCTGAATACCATATGAAACGCCTGCTGGCGGCCGGCAGCGGGCCAATATTCCAGATAGGGCGCAGTTTTCGCAACGAGGAATCCGGCCGGCACCATAATCCCGAGTTCACCATGCTGGAATGGTATCGCCCCCACTACGATATGTACCGCCTGATGAACGAAGTGGACGATCTGCTCCAGCAAATCCTTGATTGCGACAGTGCGGAAACCCTGTCCTATCAGCAGGTGTTTATCCGCCATATCGGCATCGATCCCCTGTCGGCCGACAAGGCGCAGCTGTGCGAGGCCGCCGCCAAACTCGAGCTGTCCGGCATTGCCACGGTCGAGGAGGATCGCGATACCCTGCTGCAGTTATTGTTTGCCATGGGCGTGGAACCCCACATCGGGCGTGATAAACCGACGTTCGTTTACCATTTTCCCGCCACCCAGGCCGCGCTTGCGGAAATCAGTACCGAAGACCACCGGGTGGCCGATCGTTTTGAAGCCTATTTCAAAGGTATTGAACTGGCTAATGGTTTTCGCGAGCTCACCGACGCCGCGGAGCAACGCCAGCGGTTTACCCAGGATAACCGCAAGCGCGCCGCGCTGAACTTGCCGCAGCAGCCCATTGATGAAAACCTGCTGGCGGCGCTGGCGCACGGCATACCGGAATGCTCCGGGGTGGCCTTGGGGGTGGACCGGCTGGTGATGCTGGCGCTGAAGGCGGACAGCCTGTCCGAGGTTATCGCATTCCCGGTCGAGCGGGCCTGAGGGCCGTCCCCGGCTCAACAACGGGCATGGCGCGCCGCCGCCGCGCCCGTGCCGTCAGGCCGGCGGGAAAGAACCTGTCCCGCGCGGCTACAGGGACCCGGATCTGAACGTCGTTGCGCCTTTGGCGGTTTCCATGCGCACCTGGAAAGGTGGGAACGGCATTTCCAGGCCGTGTTCGCGGTAGCCTTCAAGAATCAATTGGTTCAGCTGATGGCGCAGCGGCATGCGGTGGCCCATTTCCGCCGCGTGCACCCGCAGATCGAAGAGCATAATCCCCTGCTGTAAATCCACCAGATAGGCTTCCGGCGCCGGGTTATCCAGCACCAGCGGACAGCGCTGCGCCGCCTGGGTCAGGATGCGGGTGACTTCTTCGCTGTCGGCGTCCGGAGGCGCCGGGATGGTCAGCACGATACGGGTGACGGAATCCGATAGGGACCAGTTAACAAACTGCTCGGTGACAAAAGCCTTATTCGGCATGATAATTTCTTTGCGATCCCAATCGGTGATGGTGGTGGCCCGGGTATTGATGCGGGTGATATTGCCGGTCAGGTCGCGGATGGTCACGGTATCGCCGATGCGGATCGGTTTTTCAAACAAGATGATCAGGCCGGAGATAAAATTGGCGAAAATTTCCTGCAGCCCGATGCCCAGGCCGACGGTGAGCGCCGCCACCAGCCACTGCAATTTCGCCCATTCGATGCCGATCCACGAAAAACCGATCAACGCGCCAATCAGCATCAGCATATATTTGGTGATGGTGGTAATCGCATAGCCGGTGCCCGGCGTCAGCACCAGATGCTGCAGCAGGGCCAGTTCCAACAGGGCCGGTAGGTTCCTGACCAGTTGGGTGGTGATGATCAGCACCAGCACCGCGACCAGCACCGAGGCCAGCGAAATCGACTGGATCCCTTCCTCGCCCTTGATGGTGGAACTCACATCCCACAGCTGGATATTTTCCAGGAAGGCAAACGCCGAATGAATCTCCGACCATAACCAGATAACCGACACCAGGGCGATAAGCGTCAGGAGGGATCGCACCAGACGCAGCGACTGGGCGCTGATAACGTCCAGGTCGACTATCGGCTCATCCACTTCGGCGGCGGCTTCGGAAAGCTGCGACGGGGACAGATCTTCCTCGTGACGGGCGCGTTGCGCCAGCATTTCCGCGCGGCGCTGCTTGGCGCGCTCAAAGGCGATGCGCCGCCGCTGGATAAACATCCAGCGGCGGATGATATGGTAAATGACCAGCAGGAAAAACCAGATCGCCACCGAGGTTTCCAGCCGCGCCAGCAGGTCCTGCGCCGTGGCGAGATGGCCGAGCAGGGCGGCAATCGCCGCGACCAGCGGCGCGCACAGCATCAGGTTCCACAGGGTGCGGTTGACCACGTTGTCCCCGGTGCCGGATTTATCCAGGTAAAGCGGGATGCCGGCCCGTTTCAGGCTGCTGGTCACCAGGCTCAGGGCCGCGCACAGCAGGACAAAGCACAGGCGGCCCAGGGTACTGGAGAATTCGCGGTCATTAAGATTATCGAAGGTGATCAGGGCCATGATCAGCGGCACGATAAGGCCGATGGCCAGGGAATAATAACGCATCGCCCGCGCCACCCGTTTCTCCGGCCAGCCGAGATGCACGATAAACAGACCGCGCGCATGGGCAAAGTGGGCGCTGACCATAAACAGCCACAGCACCGGCACCGTGGCGATCACGCCGTCGCCGATGGCTACCGCCACCGGATAAGGCCACGCATGCTGCAGGCCATAGCCCAGCGCCGCCCACAGCACCGGCAGGGGAAGGGCGGCGGCTATCGACCAGAACACGGTGCGCAGCGTCAGGTAAAAATAGTCTTGATTGACCTTGCCGACCTTACTGGCCGAGCGCTCGAGGAAGGCGTGGTAATGACGGCGGGAACTGATGCTGAAACCGACCAGCACGATGGCGCAGAACAGCGGGATCAGCGTCTCCTGGCTGGTCGCCATCATGACCATGGCGCCGCTGAGCTGGGTGGCGGTATCCAGCGAGACCAAACGCCTGAGATCCTGGGCCACGTGGAGCGGAAACGCGAGGGTGACCGGGCTGACGTCCGCCACCCAGAACAGATAGCGGTGCGCCGCTTCCCGGATTTCCGCCATGGCGTCCACCAGCTGGCTGTTGGCTACCTTGAGCTTCGTCATTTCCAGTATCTGGTTATCGTAGCCGGACAACAGGGAATTGAGCAGCTCGCGCTGGGTACGCAGCTGCGCGTCCAGGATGCGCCGCTGCTCGGGCGTCAGCGGCGATCCGTCGTCCTGCTTGCTTTGATCCAGCTGGGGACGTTTGTTCATCAGATCTTCATAATGCAGGCGGCTTACGCGCAGCTGGGCCATATCGCTGTCGAGCTGCTGCGGTTTGGGCAGATCCGGCAGGCGCGACACCTGGGCGCGCAGCGTCTCGCCGAGCGCCGGCGAATCCCCCAGCCATTGCGCCTGCTCGCGCAGGGTGCTCAGCGCTTGCCTGACCTGCAGCGCCTGCGCCGCGGCCTGGCGCTGCTGGGAGGCGATTAAATCCATACGCTGCGCCTGCTCGTTAAGCGCCACCGACAGTTCGCGGTTTATCTGCAGTTGGCTGGTGATGACGGCGGGCAGGTCGCCGCTTTGCTCCGCCAGCTGTTCTGTGCGCTCCAGCGCGCGCTCCGCCTCCTGCTGGCGGAGACTGTTGAGCCGAAAGCGCAGCGCCTGCAGGTCCATATCCACCCGGTCGTGGCGTTTTTTCAGCATATCCATCCGCAGGCGCGACAGTTCCTGGCGGTTGTTGGCGCTCAGTTGCGCCAGCTCCAGTTCGTTGACCCGCGCCCGCCGCGCGGCGGCTTCCGCCTGGATCTGCATGAGGTGCGCCTGCGCCAGCGGCGTGGCGGCGCTGGCGCTCTGTGCCTGCAGCCGCTGTTCGCTATCGCTCAGGGCCCGGCGCGCTTCGGTTTGCTGTTGCGGCAACTGGCCCAGCGAGTCGCTGATTTCCCGGGCCTGTTCCTGCTCCTGTTGCAGTTGACGTGCCAGTTCCTGCAGGTCGCTGCTGGTCTGCAGCACGCGCTGCTCCAGTTCGCTTAGCGAGAGTTTGCCGCTGACGTCGGCGGCTTTGTCCGGTTCGCTGTCGCGTTGATCGCGCAGTTCCCGCGTCAGTTGAGGGAAATTGTCGATGGCGCTGCGATATTGTCCGGCGCGCGCGGCGGATACCTTGCCGTCGTTGATAGACGAAAGCGCGCCCTGGAGGGCGTCGATGATTTCCGCTTGATTCGCCGCGCCCTTATTCGCTTCCGCCTGCTGAAGTTCTTTTTTAACCTGGGCTTCGTCGGGAAAAGCGGCGGCGAATGACGGGGCGGCGAGCAGCCACCCCAGCAATAGGATGATAATCGGGCGCAATCGGGTTCTCTCTGGTTGCTCCGGGCCGGTTAAGGCAACGGACTGTCCGCCTGGGCGATGCCGGTGGCGAGACGTTCGCCGACGCGGGTTGCCGCGCGACTGTGAAGATGATCGCCCAGGGAAACGCCGCCTTTGGCAAAAAGGTTCACCACCGTGGAGCCAAGCTTAAACCGCCCCATCTCCTGGCCTTTCAGAAATACCACCGCACCGTCTTCATCCGCCGTCGGATAGCGCCAGCGCTTGATAATGCCGTCGCGCGGCGGCGTCACCACGCCGGACCAGGTGGTCTCGATACTGCCGACAATGGTGGCGCCGACCAGGATTTGCGCCATCGGTCCAAAATCGGTGTCGAATACGCAGATCGCCCGTTCGTTGCGGGCGAACAGGTTCGGTATATTGGCCGCGGTCAGCGGATTGACCGAAAACAGCTCGCCCGGCACATAAATCATTTCCCGCAGGATGCCGTTGCAGGGCATATGCACCCGGTGATAATCGCGCGGCGCAAGATAGGTGGTGACAAACGCGCCGTCGCGAAAGAGCTCGACCAGACGCTCGTTGCCCGCCAGCAGCGCTTCCAGGCTATAGTGATGCCCCTTGGCCTGAAAAACCTGTTCGCCCGCTATCGGTCCCGATTGGGAAATGATGCCGTCCGCCGGCATGACCAGCGTATCGGGATCGCTGTCGATGGGACGCGCGTCATCGCGCAGCGGCCGGACAAAAAAAGCGTTGAAAGTAGGATAGGCCGACGTATCGGGCTGCTGCGCTTCCTGCATATCCACCCGGTAAACCCGCACGAACAGATCGATGACCAGTTTCGTCAGCCAACCTGCCTGCAGTTCGGCCCCCCAGCCGGCCAATTGGGTCAGCCAACGCTTGGGCAATAAATACTGCAATGCTATTTTGATCCTATCGAGCACAGAAACCTCGTACATGCGTGGGTGAAACAACAACGAACCGGGAGAAATTGTAGCGGCGCTCAGGATAAATGTCAGTGATCCGTTTCGGAAAAGGATTTACGTGTTTTTACCTGCGACATGCTGTCGAGTATCTGATGATAATTCTCGAAACGAATGGCAGAAATGTCGCCGCTCTCCACGGCGGCGCGGATGGCGCAGCCCGGATCGGTATCATGCCGGCAGTCGCGGAATTTACAGTTGCCCAGATACGGCCTGAATTCAATAAATCCCTGGGTGACCTGTTCTGGTTCCAGATGCCATAAGCCGAATTCCCGCACGCCGGGGGAATCGATAACCTGGCCGCCGCTTTTGAAATGATACATGCGCGCCGTGGTGGTGGTGTGCTGGCCGAGTCCCGAGTTATCGGACACGGTATTGACCACGATCTGCGCGTGTTCAGGAGGCAGCAGGGCATTAAGCAAGCTGGATTTGCCCACCCCGGACTGCCCCGCGAAGATGCTGATGCGATCCGTCAATGCCGCCTCAAGCCCTGCCATCCCCTCGCGCGTCTGGCTCGATACCATCAGTACGCGATAGCCTATCCGGCTGTAGACTTCCATGGTGGCGTCCACCCAGGCCCGTTCCTTTGCGTCCAGCAGGTCGATTTTATTAAGTACGATCAGCGGTTCAACCTCCACTGTCTCGCAGGCCACCAGATAGCGGTCGATAATGTTCATCGACAGCTCCGGCAAGATGGCCGATACAATCACGATTTGGTTCATATTGGCGGCGATGGGCTTGACGCCGTCGTAAAAATCCGGCCGCGTCAGCACCGAGGTCCGGGGATGAATCGCCTCGATGATGCCCTTGATGCCTGATGAGGCCTCGCTGCCGGGCCGCCAGACCACCCGATCGCCGGTCACCACCGAACCCAGCGTGCGGCGCAGGTTGCAGCGGTGTATGATACCGTCCGCCGCTTCCACGTCGGCGTGCATGCCGAAGCGGCTGACGACCGTGCCTTCCTGGGCCTGGCCTAAAAGCGAGTCATCCCAATCGACGCCGCGATCGGTTCTCAGGCGGCGCTGATGATTTGCCTGTACGCGCCGCTGCTGGCCTTTGGACAGTTTATTTTTAGTCACCGTGCCTCACTTGTAGCTCATGAATCGCCCGTGGCGATGAAAACGTCTATGATACACAGTATTCTAACAGAAACGCCGTGAAACCTTAGCAACGAGAAAATCATGCCGGTAAATGACAACAACCTGATTTGGATCGATCTGGAAATGACCGGGCTTGATCCCGAACGCGATCGCATTATTGAAATCGCCAGCCTGGTGACGGACGCCAACCTAAATATCCTGGCGGAAGGCCCGGTATTGGCCGTGCATCAGACGCAAGAGCAACTGGCCGTCATGGACGAGTGGAACGTGCGCACCCATACCGCCAGCGGCCTGGTGGAACGCGTCCGGGCCAGCCGTATCGACGAGGACAGTGCGGTGGCGTTAACGCTGGCGTTTCTGCGGGAATGGGTGCCCGCCGGGAAATCGCCCATCTGCGGCAACAGCATCGGCCAGGACCGTCGTTTCCTGTTCCGCTATATGCCGGAACTGGAGGCCTATTTCCACTATCGTTACCTGGATGTCAGCACGCTTAAGGAACTGGCCCGGCGCTGGAAACCGCAAATCCTGGAGGGGCTGACCAAAAACAGCAGCCACCAGGCCCTGGATGATATCCGCGAGTCGGTGGCGGAACTGGCCTATTACCGCGAGCATTTTATTCGTCTTTGATTATTTATCGCCGGCGCCGCGCCGCTCACTGGCCGCGCGGATAAGCCGCTGATGTTTCATTGATTGCCGGTAAAAACGCCATATTGCTGTTTTTATCGGCAGTTGAGCGAAAAGCGCAGATTTTTGCCCGTCGGGGCTTGCAGGGAAAATGTTTTCTCGTATAATGCGCTCCCCGTACCGGTGCAAAATATTGTCGTGGCCGCGTGCGTAATCGGAATATAGCGTCAGCGATAGACGTGGACTTTATCACTCGGTGATAGAGCATAAAAAGCGGGAATAGCTCAGTGGTAGAGCACAACCTTGCCAAGGTTGGGGTCGCGAGTTCGAGCCTCGTTTCCCGCTCCAAACATTGCAACATCGGGTTTCGTCGGCATGACAAAACGCGATGCATAAAGAAAAAATGCCTTCCGGCATAAAAAAGTGATTCAGAATAACAATGCGGGAATAGCTCAGTGGTAGAGCACAACCTTGCCAAGGTTGGGGTCGCGAGTTCGAGCCTCGTTTCCCGCTCCAATTAGTACGTCGCGGGCGCCCGTTCAGGGCGGTGACGGATAGATGCCACAGGGCGAAAGCCCTGTGGCATTTTTCATTGCAGTCCCGGCACGCCCCCCGACATCCCTCCCCGCAGGCAGGCCATACCACGGTCAGCGCCGTGAACGCCTCAGCGCAAAAAGCGTTTTTCAATAGCGCGCATATAAGCATCCCCTTGCCAGGTGATGATATCCTTGACCGCGGGAAGGGTGGCGTCGACATTCTGTATGCCGCCGTCACGGCGGATCTGCGCGAACACGGCGCGCATCGCGCCCGCGGCGGCGCGAATGGCGTGATTGCCGTAGATCACGATGCCCACCTTGCCGCTGGCGGCGATATCGGCCTCGGTAAGCTGCGGATACGCCGTGGGCACCAGCACCAGGGGAACCCGGCCTGTCCAGGCGGCGATAAAGGCCAGGATCTCGTCGGGCGTCTTCTGCCTGGAGTGGATCAGGATGGCGTCCGCGCCGGCTTCCTCATAGGCTGCGGCGCGGCGCAGGGCCTCGTCCTGGCCCAGCCCCGCGATCAGCGCCTCCACGCGGGCGATAACGACAAAATCCTTGTGCCGCCGGGCGGCGATCGCGGCGCCGATCTTGCCCTGGAATTCCTCGATGCGCACCAGTTCCTGGCGGCCCTGCGCGCGCAGGCTGGTGTCCTTGGGAAAGGTCTTGTCTTCCATCACCACGGCCGCTGCGCCGGCGGCCTCGTATTGCGGAATGATGTAGCTGACGTTCACCGCATTGCCGAAGCCGGTGTCGATATCGGCGATAAGCGGCGTCGACACGGTGGCGGCGATGGCGCGCATCATCTCCAGATGGGTGCCCATCGACAGGATGTTGGCATCGGGCACCGCATAGCTCGCCGACAGTTCAAAGCCGCTGCCCCAGATACCGTCAAAACCCGCTTCCTCGGCAAGCCGCGCCGCCAGCGGATTGTGCGCGGCCATGGCGGTAAACAGGCGGCGGCTGTCGAGCGCCGCGCGCAGGGTGTTGGATGTGTGCATTGGTATAGTCCTGATAGCAGTTGACGTGGTTGGATGTTACAAAAAGCAAGGCAATTCGCCAAGGGAATAAGGCCGGCGGCCGGCCCGTCCCGGATAACGGTTCAGGTCGCCGGTCGCGCGCCGTAATGTAAACGCACCACCCGCCCTTCCGTTGCCGTAACGGGTAAATCGCCGTCTACGGTTCGCCGGGGAGAGACAATAAATTTCCGCCGAGTTATTGACTCTCTTAGGGTATCAGTCCATAATCTCGTCCATTCCTGAGCGGGGATTTGTAAAAAAAGCTTTCTATTTCAAATGGTTGAAAGCAGCTGTTTCGAAAAGGCGCCTTTGCTCGGCAGATGTTTTTTATCGGCGGTCGACGTGATGACCCAGGGTCATTCCCGCAACAGACAGCCAGACGTTACTCAGTCACACATAAAGCGGGAATAGCTCAGTGGTAGAGCACAACCTTGCCAAGGTTGGGGTCGCGAGTTCGAGCCTCGTTTCCCGCTCCAACATCAAAATCCGCTTACATTCAATGGCTATCATGCATTTGCGCATCGCGGCGGTTACAGCGCGGGCCAAAATGTTTTGAACAGAGTTATCCACAGCGCAGCCTCGTAATAATAATTTTCCCTTACCAGTGTTCAGATCAAAAGAAAAGTTTAGTCCTTTGATATTTATCAATTAAAATTTATTTAAAAACGTCGGTGGCGCCTATTGCCTTTTTTAGCGTGCTTGATTGCCAACGGTTTTTTAATTTTATCCACAGGCGGGAATTTTTAAAACATTGCGCTATAATCAGCTGCCGCGGCTTACGCGTCGCGAACTAAACCCTTTTCAATCGCCCTTACCAGCCGCTTTTGCTGCGCGGTCTGTACGCTGACCGTCCCGGCGTCCCGCCGCAGCAGTTGCTGATCGATGGCCCAGCGTATATGCACGTCAAGCATGGCGTTTTCGCCCAGCCGTTCCCGCAGGGCGAGCACGACATTATCTTCATAAGGGGCATTGCCCAGGGCTACCGCCACGTTGCGCAGCCAGCGCAAATGGCCGATGCGCCTGATGGCCGACCCTTCGGTAACGCGCAGGAACCGCGCCTCGTCCCAGGCAAACAATGCCAGTAATTCCGGGGTATGCAGTACCGCCCGGGGGCTGAAGTCCGGCTCGTCGGTTAATTGGGAAAAACGGTTCCACGGGCAGATTAGCTGGCAATCGTCGCAACCGTAGATGCGGTTGCCAATCAGCGGACGCAGCGCCTCGGGGATCTCGCCGTCCAGTTCGATGGTAAGATAAGAAATGCAGCGGCGCGCATCCACCTGGTAGGGCGCGACAATGGCGCCGGTGGGGCAGGTGGTCATGCAGGCGACGCAGCGCCCGCATTGTTCCTCCTGGGGCTGGTCTACCGGCAGGGGCAAGTCGATGAGTAATTCCCCGAGGAAAAACCAGGAGCCGGCCTCGCGATTCAAGATTAGCGAGTGTTTACCAACCCAGCCGATGCCGGCCTTGGCGGCCAGGGGGCGCTCCATGATCGGCGCTGAGTCGACAAACGGCCGAAAGTTTACCCCTTGGCACCAATCCTGAATTTTGTTGCCCAACTGCTTAAGACGCTGACGTAAAACCTTGTGATAGTCGCGTCCCAGCGCATAGCGGCTAACATAACCCATACGGGGATTATTCAGGGTACGGGCAAAGGCGGCCCCGGCCGGCAGGTAATTCATCCTGACGCTGATGACCCGCAGGGTCCCGGGCAGCAATTCATGGGGGCGCGCGCGCAGCATGCCGTGACGGGACATCCAGGCCATTTCGCCGTGATACTGGTTGTCCAGCCAGGTTTGCAAGGCGGGCTCATGGGCGGCCAGATCGGTATCGCAGATGCCGACCTGTTGAAAACCCAGTTCCCGCCCCCATTGCTTGATAAGCCGGGCTAATTCCAAAAGATCAAAAGGGTATGACATGGCGGACCATAAAAAGAAAACAAGCTCTGCAAGTTTACCACATTCCGTCTACGGGGCGGAGTGGCTGCGGGGCTGGGAACCGGAGGCGGCGGATCTTGCCGGGGTAACGCTGTATGAATTAATGGAGCGCGCGGGGGCCGCCGCCTGGCGCGCCCTGAGCTGGCTTTATCCGTTTGCCGGCCATTACCTGATCCTGGCCGGCCACGGCAATAACGGCGGCGACGCCTACGTGGTGGCGCGCCTGGCCCGGTCGCAACGCAGGCAGGTAACGCTTATCGAGTGTAAGGGGACCCACCCGCTGCCGGAACAGGCCCGGCTGGCGCGCCAGGCGTGGCTGGATGCCGGCGGGACGGTCCTGGGGGCCGACGCCGTCTGGCCGGAGCGGACGGACGTGATTATCGACGGTTTGCTGGGCACCGGCCTGGCGGCGGCCCCGCGCGCGCCTTATAGCACCCTTATCGCGGCGGCTAACGGCCATGCCGCCCCGGTCGTCGCGCTGGATATTCCCTCCGGCCTGAATGCGCAAACCGGCGCGGTGGCGGGGGCGGTGATAAACGCGGCGCATACCCTGACTTTTATCGCCCTCAAGCCCGGTTTGCTGACCGGCAAAGCGCGCAGCGTGACCGGACGGCTACACTATGACGACCTGGGACTGGCGCCCTGGCTGGCGCGCCAGGCGCCGGTTATGGAACGGCTGACCGCTTCGCAGCTGACGCGCTGGCTCACACCGCGCGATCCCTGTTCCCATAAAGGGGATAACGGGCGTTTACTGATCGTCGGCGGCGATCGCGGCCTGTCCGGCGCCATTCGCATGACCGGAGAGGCGGCGCTGCGCGCCGGCGCCGGCCTGGTGCGGGTACTGACCCGTGAGGAAAATATCGCATCGTTGCTGACCGCCCGCCCGGAACTGATGGTCGAGCCCCTTAACGACGCGTCCCTGCGCCAGGGGCTCGAGTGGGCGGACGTCATTGTCATCGGCCCGGGACTGGGCCAGACGGAGTGGGGGAAAAATGCGCTGCGCGTTGTGGAAAACTGCACTAAACCTATGTTGTGGGATGCGGATGCGCTTAACCTGCTGGCATTCAACCCACAGAAACGTCACAATCGTATTATCACCCCGCATCCCGGGGAGGCCGCCCGCCTGCTGAATACTAAGGTAGGCGACATTGAAAGTGACCGCTTACTCGCGGCGAAAAATATCATTAAACGGTACGGCGGCGTGGTGGTCCTGAAAGGCGCCGGCACGCTTATTGCCGACGATGAAGGCCGCATGGCCGTCGCCGATGTCGGTAACGCCGGCATGGCCTCGGGCGGCATGGGCGATCTGCTGTCGGGCATTATCGGCGGTTTGCTGGCGCAGAAACTGCCGCTGTATGAGGCGGCCTGCGCCGGCTGTGTCGTGCATGGCGCCACCGCCGACCAGCTGGCGGCGGAAAAAGGAACGCGGGGTATGCTGGCCACGGATTTGCTGCCCGCGTTATCTCAATTTGTTAATCCTGAACGTATCGCATAGAAATCAGACATGGACAAACGTGTATTACCTTTGCCGGACGAAACGGCGACCATAGCATTAGGCGCGGCGCTGGCCGCGGCCTGCCGACAATCCTGTGTGATTTATCTCTATGGCGATCTGGGCGCCGGCAAAACAACGTTTTGCCGCGGTTTTTTACGCGCCCTGGGCTACGCGGGCAATGTGAAAAGCCCGACATACACCCTGGTCGAACCTTATGAATTAACGCCGAGGACGGTCTATCATTTCGACCTTTACCGTCTGGCGGATGCTGAAGAACTGGAGTTTATGGGCGTGCGTGATTATTTCGATCAGGATGCCCTGTGCCTGGTGGAATGGCCCCAAAAAGGCCAGGGAATACTGCCTGACGCCGATATCGTCCTGTCGCTTGAGTATGTCGGCGCCGGGCGCCAGGCGCAGCTGGAGCCCCGATCCGATCGCGGCGCGCATATCCTGGCGCGGCTGGCGTCACGCCGGGAAAATCATTCATGATGCTGAAGATCAGGACGATTTTATTCATTGTGTTCGGGTGCCTGATGGGACAGGCGTTAGCGGCAAACCTCAGCGATATCAATGTGACCAACGGCGACGAGCGCTCGACGGTGACGCTGGGTTTTGCCGCGCAGCCGGTGTATGCCTTCTTTTCCTTGCACAATCCGGAACGGGTGGTGGTGGATATCCGCGATAGCGCCGTGGCCCAAGGGCTGCCGCTGAACTTTAACGGCCAGAACATCATCAGCCGCATTCGCAGCAGCCAGGCGCCCGACGCGCAGAGTATCCGGCTGGTATTTGAACTGACGCGCAAATCGCGCGTGCAGGCCGCCGCCGCACAAGAGAACGGCCGCTATACCCTGGTCTTTACCTTGACCGGACAGCCCCGGCCGGCGCAGGCCAGGCCCGCGCAGGTTACCCCGTCGCCAAATCGCGCGCGCGTTACCCGCGCGGCGTCCGGCGAGGCGACGCCGGCGGCGCAGGACAATCCGTTTGACGGCGCGCCCGCCAACGCGGCGCCTGCCGCACGGGGACCGCGGCGCGCGGTGGCGTCCGGCGATCGGGTGGTGGTGGCCATCGATGCGGGGCACGGCGGGCAGGACCCCGGCGCCATCGGGCCAAACGGCCTGAAGGAGAAGAATGTCACCATCGCCATTGCCCGCAAACTGAAAGCGCTGCTGGATGCCGATCCGATGTTCAGGCCGGCGCTGACCCGCGACGGCGATTATTTTATCTCGGTCATGGGCCGCTCCGATGTGGCGCGTAAACAGGGCGCCAGCGTGCTGGTGTCGATACATGCCGATGCCGCGCCAAACCGCAGCGCCAACGGCGCGTCGGTTTGGGTCTTGTCCAACCGCCGCGCCAATAGCGAAATGGGCAACTGGCTGGAACAGCATGAAAAGCAATCGGAACTGCTCGGCGGCGCGGGGGATTTGCTGGCCAACAGCGCCGCCGATCCGTATCTCAGCCAGGCGGTGCTGGATTTGCAGTTCGGCCATTCACAGCGGGTAGGGTACGACGTCGCCACCCGGGTGCTGCGGCAGTTGCGCAACGTCGGCTCGCTACATAAAGCGCGGCCGGAGCACGCAAGCCTTGGAGTATTGCGCTCACCGGATATTCCATCGCTTCTGGTGGAAACCGGTTTTATCAGCAATACCGGCGAAGAGCGGTTGCTGGGCAGCAGTGATTACCAGGATAAAATTGCCAACGCCATTTATCTTGGCCTGCGGGCGTATTTCGCGTCGCATCCGCAGCAAAACGGTCCGAAGCTGGAAAACCGGCCGCAGGGCGTCAGTTCGGCGATGGATGCCGGCGCCAGCGGCGTGCAGGCGGTGTCGCAATCCACCGCCGGCGCGGTACAGCCCGCGGGCGGCGCGGCGGCATCGGCAACGGTGACCCGCCATACCGTGCAACGGGGCGAGACCCTGTCCGGCATCGCGGCGCAATATGGCGTCAGCATGGCCGCGCTGCGCGATCTGAATAAACTGAAACGGGATGTCGTCTGGGTAGGACAGCGGCTGAAAATTCCGGCGGGCGCCGTGCCGCAACAAACGCAGGCCGCCCGCGCGCGCCGTCATAAAGTGGCGGTGGGGGATTCGCTGACCGGCATTGCCGCAAAATATGGGGTGCGCAGCGATACCCTGAAACGCGTTAATAAGCTTAAATCCGATAATGTCATGTTAGGTCAGACGTTGATTATTCCACCCGCATAATGCCAGAGGTAATGCCGTCATGCCCATTCAGGTGCTGCCGCCACAGCTAGCCAACCAGATCGCCGCGGGCGAGGTGGTGGAACGCCCCGCGTCCGTGGTGAAGGAACTGGTGGAAAACAGCCTGGACGCCGGGGCCACCCGCATCGATATCGATATTGAAAAAGCCGGCGCCAGGCTTATCCGCATCCGCGATAACGGCTGCGGCATCGATAAAGACGAGCTGGCGCTGGCGTTGGCGCGCCACGCCACCAGTAAAATTGTTACGCTCGACGATCTCGAGGCGATCGTCAGCCTGGGTTTTCGCGGCGAAGCGCTGGCCAGCATCAGCTCTGTGTCGCGCCTGACCCTGACCTCGCGCACCGAGGCGCAGAGCGAAGCCTGGCAGGCCTATGCCGAAGGCCGCGATATGGACGTGACCCTGAAGCCGGCCGCGCATCCGGTGGGCTCGACGGTGGAAGTGCTGGACTTATTTTACAATACGCCGGCGCGGCGCAAATTCATGCGCACCGAAAAAACCGAGTTCGCCCATATCGACGAGGTGGTAAAACGCATCGCCCTGGCGCGTTTCGACGTGACCTTTACCCTTACGCATAACGGCAAGCCGGTGCGGCAATATCGCGCGGTGACCCAGGAAGCCCAGCATCTGCGCCGGCTGGGCAGTCTGTGCGGACCGGCTTTTGTGCAGCGCGCGCTGGCGGTGTCGTGGAGCCATGGCGATCTGACCATTCGCGGTTGGGTTGCCGACCCCCGCGGCGGCGGCGAGCTGCCGGAAATGCAATATTGTTACGTTAACCAGCGCATGATGCGCGATAAGCTGATTAACCATGCTATCCGCCAGGCCTATCTGGAGCAACTGACCGAAGGCCAGCAGCCGGCGTTTGTGCTGTATCTCGAGGTGGACCCGCATCAGGTGGATGTCAACGTCCATCCGGCCAAGCATGAGGTGCGTTTCCACCAGGCGCGCCTGGTGCATGACTTTATTTACCAGGCCATTATTTCGGTGCTGCAACAAAGCGCCGCGCCGGCGCTGCCCCTCAATGACGAGGCGCAATCCGCCGCGCACTGGTCGCCGGAAAATCGCCAGGCCGCGGGTAAAAATACCCTGACCGCCCCCGCCACGGCGCCGCTATTCCCCGCCGCCGAACGCCCGGGGCGCGCCGGTGGCCCGGCCCGGGGGGCCGTGTCTGCGGGGGCGTCCGGCAGGGGCGCCCTGCGCGAACCGGCGGCGGCTTATCCCGCCGGCCCCGGTTACCAGAAAAAAGAGGGCGAATTATACCGGCGGCTGATCCAGCCGGGCGCGCCGGCGCGGGAGGATCGCGCGGCAGGGGCGCGTGATGCGCGCCAAACCGCGGCGCTGCCGTCGGCCGCCGCGCCGGATGATACCGGCGACGCGCAGAGTTTCGGCCGGGTATTGTCCATTTACCCGCCCTGTTATGCCCTGGTGGAATTTCGCCGGCGCCTGGCGCTTATCGCACTGCCGGTGGCGGAGCGCTGCCTCAAGCGCCGGCAGCTGACGCCGGAGGGCGAAGGTCTGCGCGCGCAGCCGCTGTTGATTCCCTTGCGCATGGCGCTGCAAGAGCCCGAAGTGGCCGCCTACCATCGCCATCAGGCTTTATTGACTGAACTGGGGATTCAATTGCAGGTTCATCAGCTTCAGGCCACGCTTAATGGCGTACCTTTACCATTACGCCAACAAAATTTACAAAACTTGATTCCCGAACTGTTAGGCTATCTGTCGGGAAAGGAAGCGGTTTCCACCGACATTATCGCCGGCTGGATCGCCGGCCGGTTGAGCAGCGAGCAGCATGACTGGAGCCTTTCCCAGGCAATCCAACTGCTCGCCGAGGTAGAGCGGCTGTGTCCGCAATGGGTTAAAAATCCGCCCGGCGACCTGCTGGTGATGCTGGATCTCGAGGCCGCCGTAGAGGCCCTGAAGCATGAGTGACGTGATGAACGACGCGCACCGTCCCACGGCCCTGTTCCTGATGGGGCCGACCGCCTCGGGTAAAACCGCCTTGGCCATGGCGCTTTGCCGGCATTTGCCCGTAGAGATCATCAGCGTGGATTCGGCGCTGATCTATCGTGGCATGGATATCGGCACCGCAAAACCCGGACCGGAAGAACTGGCGCAGGCGCCGCATCGGCTCATCGACATTAAAGATCCGGCGCAAGCCTACTCGGCAGCGGATTTTAGCCGAGATGCGCTGCAGGCGATGTCAGAAATCACCGCATCCGGACGTATGCCGTTACTGGTTGGCGGTACAATGCTCTATTTCAAGGCGTTGCTCGAGGGATTATCCCCCTTGCCCCCGGCAAATCCTGAAATTAGGGAACGTATCGCCCTGGAAGCGGGTCTTAAGGGATGGGAGGCTATGCATCGTCAGTTGCAGACGATCGATCCGGTGGCGGCAACGCGTATTCATCCTAATGATCCCCAGAGACTGTCCAGAGCACTGGAAGTTTTTTTCGTTTCAGGTAAAACTCTAACGGAACTGACGAAAATATCTGGCGAAGCATTGCCTTATCGGGTTCATCAGTTTGCGATTGCGCCGCAAAACCGCGAAGAGTTGCATCAGCGTATCGAGCAACGTTTCCACCAGATGCTGGCCGCCGGTTTCGAGCAGGAGGCCAGGGCGCTTTACCTGCGCGGAGATTTGCACGCCGATCTGCCCTCCATCCGTTGTGTGGGTTATCGCCAGATGTGGTCATATCTCTCAGGTGAAATCGATTACGATGAAATGGTGTTTCGTGGGATTTGCGCAACCCGTCAGTTGGCCAAGCGCCAAATGACATGGTTGCGCGGTTGGCGGTCAGTGCACTGGCTCGATAGTGATAAGCCCCATTCAGCCTTAGATACGGTATTACAGGTTGTTAGTGCATAGGTCGGGTGATTGTGTACAATTGAAAAGTACTGAACGCGTTTTTTTTTTAAATCGTTAATTTTAGAGCCACACATGGTTCTTGTTACAAACAACAAGCACATAAGGAAAAGATAGAATGGCTAAGGGGCAATCTTTGCAAGATCCGTTCTTGAACGCATTGCGTCGGGAAAGGGTTCCGGTTTCTATTTATTTGGTGAATGGTATCAAATTGCAGGGCCAGATTGAGTCATTTGACCAGTTTGTCATTTTGTTGAAAAACACGGTTAGTCAGATGGTTTATAAGCATGCCATTTCTACGGTAGTACCATCGCGTGCGGTGTCGCATCACAATAACAATCCGGCCAGTGGTGCCAGCAGCAGCAATTATCATCATGGCAGCAATCCTGCGGCGCCTGCACAGCCCCAGGAAAGTGATGACGTCGAATAAGGCGCATCCGGCTTAACCATACCGCGGTGCTTTAGCGTGTCGCTGACGCTAAGGCTCCGTTACAACTGCGGATTATCCGTTTGAGAGGTTGTACGCTTGTTTGACCGTTACGATACCGGTGAGCAGGCCATACTGGTTCACATTTTTTTCTCACAAGACAAAGACACGGAAGATCTACAGGAATTTGAGTCGCTGGTATCTTCCGCCGGGGTAGAAGCGTTGCACGTCATCACCGGGAGCCGCAAGGCACCCCACCCCAAATATTATGTCGGTGAGGGAAAGGCCGTTGAAATCGCCGAAGCGGTTAAAACCAGTGGTGCGTCTGTTGTATTATTCGACCATGCGTTGTCGCCGGCCCAGGAACGAAATCTTGAGAGCCTGTGCCAATGCCGTGTTATCGACCGAACCGGACTGATTCTGGATATCTTCGCGCAGCGCGCGCGTACCCATGAGGGTAAGCTGCAGGTTGAGTTGGCGCAATTGCGTCATCTTGCCACGCGCCTGGTGCGGGGATGGACCCACCTTGAGCGGCAAAAAGGCGGTATCGGTTTGCGCGGGCCGGGTGAAACCCAGCTTGAAACCGACCGCCGGTTATTACGCAACCGCATTACCCTGATACTCTCGCGCCTGGAGCGGGTGGAAAAAACGCGCGAGCAGGGGCGCCGCGCCCGCAACCGCGCCGATGTCCCCACGGTATCGCTGGTGGGATACACCAATGCCGGTAAATCCACCCTGTTTAACCGGCTGACCCAGGCGGGGGTGTATGTCGCAGACCAGTTATTCGCCACCCTTGACCCCACGCTCAGGCGTATAGAAGTCGACGATGTCGGCGATACGGTCCTGGCGGATACCGTCGGTTTTATCCGCCATTTGCCCCATGATCTGGTGGCGGCGTTTAAGGCCACGCTGCAGGAAACGCGCGAAGCCACTTTATTGCTGCATATCGTGGATGCGTCGGATGTGCGCAGCCAGGAAAATATCGCCGCCGTGGATGCGGTGCTGGCTGAAATAGACGCGGATGAAATACCGGAATTATTAGTCATGAATAAAATCGATATGCTGGACGATTTTGTGCCGCGTATCGATCGCAATGAGGAAAATGTGCCGGTACGGGTATGGTTGTCCTCCCAGACCGGCGAAGGAATTCCGTTGCTTTTTCAGGCGCTGACCGAGCGCCTGTCGGGCGAGATTGCTCAGCACGAGCTGCGCTTGCCTCCGCAGGCGGGACGTCTACGCAGCAGGTTCTACCAGCTTCAGGCAATTGAAAAAGAATGGATCGAAGACGACGGCAGCATGGGTTTGATAGTCCGGTTACCCATCATCGACTGGCGTCGTCTTTGCAAGCAGGAAAACGAGTTGGCGGACTATCTTGTCTGACCGTCCTTTGGGAACAAAAGCCTGAAGACTACTAATTAAGTAAAATGGAGCTAAAACATGGCGTGGAATCAGCCCGGTAATAACGGACATGACCGCGACCCGTGGGGGAGCAGCAATAATAATAGCGGCAACTCTGGCGGAAATAATAATAAAGGCGGACGTGAACAAGGACCTCCCGATTTGGACGATATCTTCCGTAAGCTCGGCAAGAAGCTGGGCGGGTTCGGCGGCAAGAAGTCACCGGATAGCACCGGCGGCGTCAGCGGTCCCGCGCGCGGCGGCCGTTATGTCGGTCTCGCTGTCCTGGCGGTGGTCATCATCTGGGCCGGCAGCGGTTTTTATACCATCAAGGAAGCGGAGCGCGGGGTTGTCACACGTTTTGGCAAATTCGATCGCCTGGTCCAGCCCGGCCTGAACTGGAAACCCACCTTTATTGATCAGGTGGTGGCCGTGAACGTCGAATCGGTACGGGAGCTGGCCGCCTCCGGCGTGATGCTGACCGCCGATGAAAACGTGGTGCGCGTGGAAATGAACGTGCAGTACCGGGTTACCGATCCCGAGCGCTATCTGTTCAGCGTCACCAATGCCGATGACAGCCTGCGCCAGGCAACCGACAGCGCCCTGCGCGGCGTGATCGGCAAATACACCATGGATCGTATCCTCACCGAGGGTCGTACCGTGGTCAGAAGCGATACGCAGCGTGTGCTGGAAGAAACCATCCGTCCTTACGACATGGGCATTACCCTGCTGGACGTCAACTTCCAGGCCGCCCGCCCGCCCGAGGAAGTCAAAGCCGCGTTTGACGATGCCATTGCCGCCCGCGAAAACGAGCAGCAGTATATTCGTGAAGCCGAAGCCTACGCCAATGAGGTGCAGCCACGCGCCAACGGCCAGGCCCAGCGCATCCTTGAGGAAGGCCGCGCCTATCGGACCCGCACCGTGCTGGAGGCACAAGGCGAGGTGCAGCGTTTCGCCAAGCTGTTGCCTGAATACAAAGCCGCGCCGGAAATTACCCGCGAGCGTCTTTACATCGACTCGATGGAGCGTTTATTGAGCCATACCCGTAAAATTCTGGTGAACGATAAAGGCGGCAACAATGTGATGGTGCTGCCGTTGGATCAACTGCTGCGCAATCCGCCGGCCCCCGACGCCAGCCGTAAGGATACCAGCGCCAGTACCCTGCTGCGCCTGCCGCCGCTGTCCGTCAACGCCGCTGGAGTGGCGGAGCCGGGCCAGAATGAAAACAGCGGTTCCGGTTCCGTCATGGACCAGCGCAGGGCCAACGCCCAGCGTGACACCACCACTCGCGTAGGGAGGGAATAACCGATGCGTAAGCCTTTAATCCTTATTGTTGTCGTGGCGCTGGTGGTGTTGTACGCCTCGTTGTTCGTGGTGCAGGAAGGCCAGCGCGGCATCGTGCTGCGCTTTGGCAAGGTATTGCGCGATAGCGAAAACAAGCCGGAAATCTTCTCGCCCGGCCTGCATTTCAAGATTCCGTTTATCGAAACGGTAAAAACCCTTGACGCGCGTATCCAGACCATGGAAAACCAGGCCGATCGTTTCGTCACCATGGAAAAGAAAGATCTGATTGTCGATTCCTATATCAAATGGCGTATCAGCGACTTCAGCCGGTATTACCTGGCGACGGGCGGGGGCGATGTGTCCCAGGCCGAGGTGCTGCTGAAACGTAAATTCAGCGACCGGTTGCGTTCCGAACTGGGCCGTCTGGACGTGAAAGGGATCGTTACCGATTCGCGTAACCGTCTGATGACCGATGTGCGCGAGGCGCTTAACAGCGGGACCGCGGGCGATGGCGAGGTGGAAACCACCGCGGCGGATAACGCTATAGCGTCGGCGGCGGCGCGTGTGGAACGGGAAACCAAGGGCGCGCAGCCGGCGGTGAACTCGAACAGCATGGCGGCGCTGGGTATCGAAGTGGTGGATGTGCGTATTAAGCAGATCAGCCTGCCGGCCGAAGTGTCGGACGCCATTTTCCAGCGGATGCGGGCGGAGCGTGAGGCGGTAGCCCGTCGCCATCGCTCGCAGGGACAGGAAGAGGCGGAAAAGCTGCGCGCCGCCGCGGACTATGAAGTGACCCGTACGCTGGCGGAGGCTGAGCGTACCGCGCTTATCACCCGAGGCGAGGCCGATGCGGAAACCGCCCGGCTGTTTGCCGACGCGTTTAGCCAGGATCCGGCGTTCTTCGCTTTTATCCGCAGCCTGCGGGCTTACGAGAACAGCTTTAGCAGCAATAACGACATCATGGTGCTGAGTCCGGATAGTGATTTCTTCCGATTTATGAAATCACCGGCCACGACCACCACGACGCCGTTGGGTCGTTGAGTTGCTAAACCCCAGGCACGGTCTCCCTTTAACACGCCTGCCTGGCGATGGGTGTTGGCGGGCCTGCCCTGCCATGGGGTCTCGGTCGGGCGGGAAAGCCACGCCCGATTCGACCCCATCGGCATGGTCTCCCTTTAACACGCCTGCCTGGCGATGGGTGTTGGCGGGCCTACCCTGCCATGGGGTCTCGGTCGGGCGGGAAAACCACGCCCGATTCGACCCCATCGGCATGGTCTCCCTTTAACACGCCTGCCTGGCGATGGGTGTTGGCGCGGGCCTACCCCGCCATGGGGTCTCCCTTTAACACGCCTGCTTGGCGATGGGTGTTGGCGCGCTCCTGCCAGGGTTAACACGGTATTGTTATCAAGTACGGGCCCGTTTGTACGGGCCTTTTTTTTATGAGGTCGTCATGAATCCTACTGTATGGATGGCGTTGGGGCTGGTATTGGTGCTGGAAGGCCTCGGTCCTCTGCTGTTTCCGGGCGCCTGGCGCAAAATGATCGGCGCCATGACCACGCTGCCGGATAAATTATTACGTCGCTTCGGCGGCGGTCTAGTGGTGGCCGGCGGTGTAATCTACTACATGTTGCGAAGCAGAATGGGAGGATGATCGCACAGATAAAAAACAGTCCGGCCTGAGGTTAAAAAGTACTGAAAGCCCGGGACTGAGATGTTAGAATCCTTTTTTAAGCAATCTGGTGAATTGAGAGATGGGTAAGAACGTTGTCGTACTGGGCACCCAATGGGGTGACGAAGGTAAAGGCAAGGTCGTAGACCTGCTGACTGAACGGGCAAAATATGTGGTTCGCTACCAAGGCGGACACAATGCCGGTCATACTTTAGTTATCAACGGTGAAAAAACCGTACTTCATTTGATCCCCTCTGGTATTTTGCGTGAAAACGTAACCAGCATCATTGCCAACGGCGTCGTATTATCGCCGGAAGCCTTAATGAAAGAGATGGGCGAACTTGAAGCGCGCGGCGTACCGGTACGTGAACGTTTGCTGATCTCCGAAGCCTGCCCGCTGATCCTTTCCTACCATGTTGCTCTTGATATGGCGCGTGAGAAAGCCCGTGGCGACAAAGCCATCGGCACCACGGGACGCGGCATCGGCCCCGCCTACGAAGATAAAGTTGCGCGCCGCGGCCTGCGCGTCGGCGATCTGTTCAACAAAACCACCTTCGCCGCCAAGCTTAAGGAAATTGTTGAATACCATAACTTCCAACTAGTGAATTATTATAAAGTGGAAGCGGTGGACTACCAGACCATCCTTGACGACGTTCTCGCGGTTGCCGATATCCTCACCGGCCTGGTGGTTGATGTGTCCGAGCTGCTGGACACCGCCCGTAAAAACGGCGAGCTGATCATGTTTGAAGGCGCCCAGGGCACCTTGCTGGATATCGATCACGGTACCTATCCGTATGTCACCTCATCCAATACCACCGCGGGCGGCGTTGCCACCGGCTCGGGTATCGGCCCGCGTTATGTAGACTACGTGCTGGGCATTGTTAAAGCCTATTCCACGCGTGTCGGCGCAGGCCCCTTTCCCACCGAGCTGTTCGATGACGTCGGCGAATACCTTTGCACCAAAGGCAACGAATTCGGCGCGACCACCGGCCGCCGCCGCCGTACCGGCTGGCTGGACGCGGTTGCGGTGCGCCGCGCGGTGCTGATTAACTCTCTTTCCGGTTTCTGCATGACCAAGCTTGATGTGCTTGACGGCCTGAAGGAAGTGAAAATCTGCATTGCCTACCGCATGCCGGATGGCCGCGAACTTAAGACCACCCCGCTGGCGGCCGAAGGATGGGAAGGTATCGAACCTATCTATGAAAGCCTGCCGGGATGGAGCGAATCCACCTTCGGCGTAAAAGAGTTTGATAAGCTGCCGGAAGCGGCCAGGCGTTATATTCGCCGTGTCGAGGAAGTCACCGGCGTACCGGTTGATATTATCTCTACCGGTCCGGATCGCACGGAAACCATGATTTTACGTGATCCTTTTGACGCGTGATCGCGGTTAAATCGTAAAAGCCAAAAAATGTAACAAACCGGGCATTGCCCGGTTTTATATTTATTATTAATAAGTTAGCCCGTCGGTAGCCCCTGTCTCCTCCCCAGCAGTTGACAAGTCTTATAGCCTGATTGGTTCCTAAAGGTTACTCTTATTACCATCGTTTTCTTGTTATCTGTCCTCTTGTCGCCATGCCCGCTGTTAGGGATAGCAGAAGTGCGGTTAGCAGGACGTAAACCCCGATCAATAATATTGATCTGTTGTAGTGCGGATATAGCGTGGATGTTGTGCGGAACGTGGTCGAATCGTCCCAGCCAGCTGTTTAAAACAGGAAATCCGCCGCTCTACACATTATTGCTTGTTGAATGATATCGGCACAGCAACCTGTTTTGGACAATGGAGGTAGCGCATGTCACAAGATCCCTTTCTCGAACGAGAGGCAGAAAAATACGAATTTCCCATCCCCAGCCGGGAGTTTATCCTGGCGCACCTGGCCAAACGGGAAACGCCCGTCAGTCGCGAAGAGTTGGCGCAGGATTTGGGCATTACCGGCGAAGACCAGGTTGAAGGCCTGCGCCGCCGCCTGCGCGCCATGGAGCGCGACGGCCAGCTGATTTTTACCCGCCGGCAGTGCTATGCGCTGCCTGAACGCCTGGATTTGCTGCGTGGCACGGTTATCGGCCATCGCGATGGTTTTGGTTTTTTACGAGTGGAAGGCAGCAAAGACGATTTTTACCTGTCCGCGGAACAGATGAAAATGGCCATTCATGGCGACGTGGTAATGGCGCAGCCCCTGGTGTCCGATCGTAAAGGCCGGCGCGAAGCGCGCATTGTGCGCGTGCTGGTGCCCAAGACCAGCCAGATTGTCGGCCGCTATTTTACCGACGCCGGCAGCGCCTTTGTGGTGCCCGACGACAGCCGGTTGAGTTTTGATATCCTGATCCCGCCGGAAAGCACCGGCGGCGCTCGCATGGGTTTTGTGGTGGTGGTCGAACTGACCCAGCGCCCAACGCGGCGCACCAAGGCGGTCGGCAAGGTGGTGGAGGTGCTGGGCGACAATATGGGTACCAGCATGGCGGTGGATATCGCCTTGCGTACCCATGATATTCCCTATGTCTGGCCGCCGGAAGTGGAAAGCCAGGTCGCGGAGCTGAAGGAAGAGGTGCCCGAGGCGGCAAAACGCGGGCGGGTGGATCTCCGGAGCCTGCCGCTGATGACCATCGACGGCGAGGATGCCCGCGATTTCGATGACGCCGTGTTCGCCGAAAAGAAACGCGGCGGCGGATGGCGTCTGTGGGTGGCCATCGCCGACGTCAGTTATTACGTCCGTCCCAATACGCCGCTGGACAATGAGGCGCGCGGTCGCGGCACGTCGGTGTATTTTCCGTCGCAGGTCATCCCGATGCTGCCGGAAAAACTCTCCAACGGCCTGTGTTCCCTGAATCCGCAGGTGGACCGTTTATGCATGGTCTGCGAAATGACCATCTCCGCGCAGGGACGGCTCTCCTCCTATAAATTTTACGAGGCGGTGATGAATTCCCATGCGCGGCTGACCTATACCAAGGTATGGCAGATCCTGCAGGGCGATCGGGAACTGCGCGAGCACTACCATCCGCTGGTCAAGCCGATCCAAACGCTGCATGAAATGTACCAGACGCTGGAACAGGCCAGGGTACAGCGCGGCGGCATCTCGTTTGAAACCGACGAAGCCAAGTTTATCTTTAACGCCGAGCGCCGCATCGATCGCATCGAACCGGTGAAGCGCAACGACGCGCACAAACTGATTGAAGAATGCATGATCCTGGCCAATATCGCCGCCGCGCGTTTTGTCGAGAAAAACGACGAGCCGGCGCTGTACCGGGTGCATGACCGTCCCAGCAACGATCATATCACCGCGCTGCGCACCGTATTGGCCGAACTGGGCCTGACGCTGGGCGGCGGGATTAAACCGGAGCCGAAAGACTACGCCGAGATGATGAATATCGTCTCCACGCGTCCGGATCACGAGATGCTGCAAACCATGCTGCTGCGCTCGATGAAACAGGCGATTTACGACCCGGAAAACCGTGGTCACTTCGGTCTGGCGCTGCAGGCTTACGCGCACTTTACCTCGCCCATCCGCCGTTATCCGGATCTGTCTTTGCACCGCAGTATTAAATATCTGCTGGCGAAGCAGGAAGGCGAGGCCAAAGGCCGGTCCACCCCTACCGGCGGCTGGCATGCCGAAATGGCGGAAATGCTGCAGTTGGGCCAGCAAAGCTCCATGAACGAGCGGCGGGCCGACGAAGCGACCCGCGATGTGGCCGATTGGCTGAAATGTGACTTTATGCAGGATCACGTCGGCCAGACCTTCAGCGGCATTATCGCAAGCGTCACCGGCTTTGGCTTTTTTGTGCGTCTGAATGATTTGTTTATCGACGGCCTGGTGCACGTTTCAACCCTGGATAACGATTATTACCGCTATGACAATATCGGCCAGCGCTTGATTGGCGAGTCGGGCGGACGGGTCTATCGCCTCGGCGACGTGGTGGAAATCAAGGTTGAGGCGGTCCATATGGATGAGCGTAAAATCGATTTCTCCCTGATCTCCAGCAAGCGGCAGCCCAGAGGCGCGGGTAAAACCGAACGTGTGCGCACACAGCAGGCCGCACGCGGCGCCACTGGCGGCACCGGTAGCGACGGCAAGCCGCCGCGCCGCCGCCGCTCCGGCCCAAAGGCGGGTAACTTCGAACCGGACAGCGCCTTTCGGCCGAACGATGGCAAAGGGAGCAAACCTAAAAGCGCGCCGTCCAGGGCGGCCAGCGCAGGCGCGTCGGACGCCGCCACCGGTGATAACCCGCCTAAAAAGCCGTCGGCCAGCAAACCACGTCGCAGCAGGAAAAAAAGCGGCGCGGAAAGCAAGCCGGACCAGCAATAAGTCCGGGCGCCAGCGTGCCGGCGACCGCCGGCAGACCTTAATCCATGGGCCGTTACGGCCCATTCGGTGATAAAAGAGCAACATGAGCGAAATCATTTACGGTATTCATGCCGTTAAAGCTTTACTGGAACGCGATCCGCAGCGTTTTCTCGATGTGTATATCATGAAGGGCCGCGACGATCGCCGCCTGCATGAGCTGGTGGTGGCGCTGGAAGCCAACGGTATCGTCATCCAGGTGGCCAATCGCCAATGGCTGGATGAGGCCGCGGAAGGGGCGGTGCACCAGGGCATAGTGGCAAGGGTGCAGGAAGGGCGCCAACTGCAGGAAAATGATCTGGAGGGGCTGCTGGCACAGCATGCCGCGCCTTTCCTGCTGGTGCTGGACGGGATTACCGACCCGCATAACCTCGGCGCCTGCCTGCGCAGCGCCGATGCCGCCGGCGTACATGCGGTTATCGTGCCGCGCGATCGTTCGGCGCAGCTCAACGCCACCGCCAAGAAAGTGGCCAGCGGCGCGGCGGAAACCGTACCGCTGATTCGCGTCACCAACCTGGCGCGCACCCTGCGCATGTTGAAGGAACACAACGTCTGGATCGTCGGCACCGCGGGCGAGGCGGATCATCATCTGTATCAAAGCAAGCTGACCGGCCCGCTGGCGCTGGTCATGGGCGCGGAAGGCGAGGGCATGCGCCGCCTGACCCGCGAGCACTGCGATGAGCTGATCGGTATCCCGATGGCGGGCTCGGTCTCGTCGCTTAATGTTTCCGTGGCGGCGGGCGTTTGCCTGTTTGAGGCCGTGCGCCAGCGCCAGCTTCCCTGAATGGGCCTGCCGCCGCCGGCGCCGGACAACGTGGCTGGCGGCGAGCGTCCGGCGCCATGACCCTTCCCGCTTAACGATATAAAATGGCCTCGCCGCGCCAGATGCCGGCGATAACGTCTTCCGACAGCATAATGATCTGATAATAGCGGGCCTGGCGGGCATTGGCCTGCGCGCGCAGCGCAGCTTCGGCATCCATCGGGCTGCCGCGTTCCTCGACGGCGATCCGGCCTATTTTGGTCAAGGTGCCGGCCTGATTGCGGCTGATTTCCTGCGCCTGGGCAGTGGGCGCAGGCGGCGGGACCGGCTTGCCTTCAAGCACGCTGCAGCCCGCCGTCAGCATGCTCAGGAGCAGGATTATAGGGTAAAGTGGTTTCATCAATGTCGGCCATAAAAAAACAACGCAGTGAGATAGAGATAGTATAAAAGAATAATGCGAAGGGGGGGCAATATGGTTGAAATGCATCAGGAGTCCGTCGGCGGTATCGACGTCATCCATGCGGTGCCGGCGGGGGGATACCCGCTGCCGCTGCCGACAATTTTCTTTTACCACGGCTATACCTCGTCAAAAGAGGTATACAGCTATTTTGGTTATGCCCTGGCAAAGGCCGGATTTCGCGTTATCCTCCCGGATGCCGCCATGCACGGCGCGCGGTTTGACGGCGACGAGCAGCGGCGCCTGGCCCATTTTTGGGCAATTCTACGCGCTAATATCGACGAGATGCCCGCCATGAAAACACATTACCAGCAGCGGGGGCTTATCGATGACGGGCGCATCGGCGTATGCGGCGCGTCCATGGGCGGCATGACCGCGCTGGGCGCTATGGCGCGCTATGAATGGCTGCGCGTGGCGGCGGACTTTATGGGCTCGGGAGATTATCTGCGGCTGGCGAAAACCCTGTTCCCGCCCGTGGCGCTAACGTCAAGCGCCGGGCAAAAAGAGTTTGAGCGCCAGATGGCCCCCCTGGCCGGCTACGAAGTCTTCCATCAGCTCGAGAAGCTGGCAAACCGGCCGCTGTTGATTTGGCATGGCGAAGCCGACCCACTGGTCCCGGCCACGGAAAGCCGCCGCCTGTACCAGGCGCTGGAGGCGCGTGGGCCTCATCAGGCGACATACCTCACCGAACCCGGCATCGGCCATAAAATTACGGTAACCGCGCTGTCCGCCGCCGTGACGTTTTTCGGGCGGCACCTTTGACCCGGCATCCAGCGTCGACGGCCAATAAAAAAGCCCCACAGGGGGGCTAAAATAAACTTACTTTATAATTATTGATGATTCCCTGGTGTTGGGGATTCTATCGCCGCCTTATCCCGGCGGCGCCGGCGACTGTTCACCGTCGCCAGTGATTTATTATTAAACAGTATATGCCAGCGCGCAGGGGAGGGAAATAACACTTTATTGATTGAATAAATCAGTTTTTTTGAACAAAAAACATACATATTGAATAGTTTTTTTGCTAATTAATGCTTTTCTATATAACTGTGCCCGTTCACCGCCGCTTTCCCTGCGCATCGGTCCTTGTATTTGCCGCCGCATAAATGTAAGATTGCGCGTCATTTTTCAGCCGCACAATTATCACGTTCCTTGCTTCCATGGGCCGCGGTTGACCCTGACAGGAGGCTGAATAATCCGTAAGGAGCAATTCTGTATGCGTCATTACGAAATCGTTTTTATGGTTCATCCTGACCAAAGCGAACAGGTTCCAGGAATGATCGAGCGTTATACCGGTGTTATCACCAACGCGCAGGGCATCATTCATCGTCTGGAAGACTGGGGCCGCCGTCAACTGGCTTACCCGATCAATAAACTGCACAAAGCCCACTATGTTCTGTTGAACGTAGAAGCCTCGCAGGAAGTGATCGATGAGCTGGAAACAAACTTCCGCTTCAACGACGCCGTTATTCGCAGCATGATCATGCGCGTTAAACATCCGGTTTCCGAAGCCTCCCCGATGGTCAAAGCAAAAGATGAACGCCGCGATCGCCGTGAAGATTTCGCCACCGAAGCCAACGATGACAATGATGCTGGGGATTCTGAAGAGTAATCGATGATGACGGCGAACCGTCTGATGCTGTCCGGCACCGTGTGCAAGGCACCCATTCGAAAGGTCAGTCCGTCGGGTATTCCTCACTGCCAGTTTGTGCTTGAGCACCGCTCGCAGCAACAGGAAGCCGGTTTTTCACGGCAAGCATGGTGCCGTATGCCCGTGGTGGTCAGTGGAAAACAATCGCAAGAGATTACTCGCAGTATAACGGTCGGTACGCAGCTCACCATCCACGGTTTCATTTGCAGCCATCAAGGCCGCAATGGGCTGAATAAAATGGTCCTGCATGCCGAGCAGATTGAATTGATAGATTCTGGAGACTAGCCAAATGGCACGTTATTTCCGTCGTCGCAAATTCTGCCGTTTCACCGCGGAAGGCGTTATTGAGATTGACTATAAAGACATCGCTACGCTGAAAAACTACATCACCGAAAGCGGTAAAATTGTCCCGAGCCGTATCACCGGTACTCGTGCCAAATACCAACGCCAGTTGGCCCGTGCGATCAAACGCGCGCGCTACCTGTCTCTGTTGCCGTACACTGATCGTCATCAGTAATCGGTCACTGTCCACTAAGACTTTGAGAGGATAAGGTAATGCAAGTTATTCTGCTTGATAAAGTTGCCAACCTGGGTAGCTTAGGCGAACAAGTTAACGTTAAAGCGGGTTATGCCCGTAACTACTTGGTACCGCAAGGTAAAGCCGTTCCGGCCACCAAGAAAAACGTTGAGTATTTTGAAGAGCGTCGTGCTGAGCTGGAAGCCAAGCTGTCTGAAGTTCAGGCCGCGGCCCAGGCTCGCGCCGATAAAATCACTGAACTGGGAAGTGTTACCGTTGCGTCTAAAGCAGGCGACGAAGGTAAACTGTTCGGTTCTATCGGTACGCGCGACATCGCCGACGCCATCACCGCTGCCGGCGTCAACGTCGCCAAAAGTGAAGTGCGCCTGCCTAACGGTGTGCTGCGCACCATCGGCGACCATGATGTCAGCATCCAGGTTCACAGCGAAGTTTTCGCTACCCTGAATGTTATCGTGGTGGCTGAAGCCTAATCGAAAGATTAAGCGATTGATAAAACGCCGGCTTATGCCGGCGTTTTGCTGTCTGGCGCCCGGAGAACGCGCCATGGGCGGTCAACTGCCGGGGGCGAATTTCTGCGCGTTCATGGGGAAGGGTAGCCTGGCCGGGGTTAAGGCCCGCGTTTAATGACGCAGGTAACTGCCGTCGGCCTGCCTGACAAAACGTATGCGGCTGTTGGCGCTGGTTTCAATCGTCAGCGTCTGCACGACACCCTGGGCATTCTGCTGGATTTCCACCTGCTGACCCGCCTGCAAGCTGCTAAGCGGTTTGTCGTCGCCTTCCGCCTGCGCCATCGCGAATACATCCCCTACCGGCAGATTATGCTCGCGAAACAATTGCGCCAGCGTCTGGCCCTCGACGATGCGATAGCGATGCAGCTGGCCGTCGCCGGCGGCGGGCGCCGGGGCCGGGGCGGCGGACCGGTTATTGTCCACCAGCTCCGCCTGGATAACCGTTCCCTGGCCATTGGCCGCGGTTTTCGCACCGGGGGCGGGCGTGGTATCCGTCGAGGGCGAATAGGGCCAAAGTATCGCCGCCGCGATAATCAACGCGGCAATCAGCACCAGACGGCGATGCAGCGGCGGTAACGGACCCATCCACTGGAAACCGTCGGGTAAGTGCCATACTCTTTTCAGCAGGGTCAGCATTGGCCGGCCTGATGCGTTGGAATCATCATCGGGCAGCAGACGCAGAGGCCACTTCCATTTGAATCCGCCGTAACCCAACGGGGAAAAACGTGGGGTTTTGTTTTTCCCGGGCGAAATTCTGCCCATGATAACCTCTCTTGCAATGGTTTACCTGTTGTAACCCTCGCGAGTATAAAGCGGCGCACAGGGAACCTCCATAGCTTAATTGACCGGTAAGCAAGAAGCCTGCCTGCCCGATGCAGGACTCATATTCATCATAGAGGATTTTACCCCAAACGCCTGCGCTGTTATGCTGCGCCTTTCGCTTTTTACCATTTCAAGGAAAAAACATGAGCGTACCTTCTTTAGACAGCGTGGAAGCCCAGGCCAGTTACGGCATTGGTTTACAAGTGGGCCAGCAGTTGCAGGAGTCGGGACTGGAAGGCTTGCTGCCCGAGGCCCTGCTGGCCGGGCTGAGCGATGCGCTGGCCGGCAATTCCCCGGCGGTGCCGGTTGACGCCATCCACCGCGCCCTGCGCATTATCCATGAACGCGCGGACGCGGTTCGTCTCGATCGCCAGCAGCATCTGGCGGTGGCGGGACAGCAATTCCTGGACGCCAATGCCAAGGAAGAGGGCGTGCGCCAGACGGAGTCCGGTTTGCAGTTTAAGGTCCTGGCGCAGGGCGACGGCGCCATACCGAGCCGCCAGGACCGCGTGAGCGTCCATTATACCGGGCGTTTGCTGGACGGCACGGTATTCGACAGTTCGGTACAGCGCGGCCAGCCGGCGGAGTTTCCGGTTAACGGGGTTATTCCCGGCTGGATAGAAGCCCTGACGCTGATGCCGGTCGGCTCGAAGTGGGAATTGTACATTCCGCACAACCTGGCCTACGGCGAGCGCGGCGCCGGCGCGTCCATACCGCCGTTCAGCGCGCTGATCTTCGAAGTCGAGCTGCTGGAAATCCTCTGATCCCCGCGGGGCGCGTTTGGCGCGCCCCGCCGCCGACACCCGCCGCTAGATTATTCCGATGGCTATTTTGTGAAAAAAAGCTAGTCTGGTGAATATGATGTAATGATCCAGGGGTGAGACATGATTGAACAGATTAGCCGGCTCTCGCGTGAGGCGGGCGCTGCGATTATGCGGGTCTACGATGGCGGTGCGCCCGTCGAGCTGACCCATAAAACCGACGATTCACCGCTCACCGCCGCCGATCTGGCGGCGCATCGGGTTATTGTCGCCGGACTGAAGGCGCTGGCGTCCGATATTCCCATTCTGTCCGAAGAGGACCCGCCGGCGTGGGACGTGCGCCGCGGCTGGACCCGCTTCTGGCTGGTGGACCCGTTGGACGGCACCAAGGAGTTTTTGCGGCGCAACGGCGAGTTCACGGTGAATATTGCCTTGATCGAAGACGGCCAGCCGGTAATGGGCGTGGTGTATGCCCCGGTCACCGATATTCTTTACGCCGCCGACGCCGGCAATGCCTGGAAGATAACGCCTGACGGCGAACGGCTGGCCATCCACTGCAAGGAGGCCCGGCCCCCGCTGGTGGTCATCAGCCGTTCGCACAGCGACGATAGCGAATTACAGGATTATCTGGCCCAACTGGGCGAGCATCAAACGGTGACCATCGGCTCCTCGCTGAAATTTTGCCTGGTGGCGGAAGGCAGCGCGCAGCTTTATCCCCGCTTCGGACCGACCAGCGTCTGGGATACCGCCGCCGGCCATGCGGTGGCCGCCGCCGCCGGCGCGCTGGTCAACGACTGGACCGGCCGCACGTTGGATTACCATCCCCGCGAATCCTTTCTGAATCCGGGTTTCAGGGTGTCGTTGTTCTGAACCGGCCTTAATGCGCGCCGCCTGGCAACAGGCGGCGCAGCAGCGTGGTGACCTGCTGTATCTCGGCAAACGACAGCGCGCCCTCCTTGGCATACCGTACCCGCCCCTGGGCATCCAATACCATGATCGCCGAGCTTTTCGGCTGCAGATGCCACGCCTGCAGTACATTGCCATGGGCATCCAGAATAAACTGGGAGCCGGGATAAATGGTCTTGTGATTTTCCACCCAGTTGCGGGCGAACGAGGGCCCGCTGCCGAAGACGGCGTCGTTTTCGTTGATGATTGTCGTCGTTTGGTAATATTTTGCCGGTAAGTTGGTTTTCTTGAGCGCTTCAATCATCGCGGCGTTCATCTCGCTGGCGGAGGATTGGGCGGCAATATGTTGCACCAGTCTGATTTTTCCCGCGAGCTGCGAGCTATCCCAGAATTTATAGCTAAACTTCTCTTTCTGGAGCAGCAATTCGCCTTGTTCGGCGACCGCCACCTTAGGTAGGGTCTTGCCGATAACCAGGCTATGGGCAAGGGCGCCGCAGGATAGCGGCCATGCCAGGAGTAATACGATTAACGGGCAGCGCATGATGCGGCTCCTTTAAGCGAAGGGAGGCCCGGATCGGCGCCGGGCGAGGGGGTTACCACCCCGATCGCCGTATTGCGCCGGATGACCAAGCTAATGCGTTTTCAGCATATTAGTACTGCTGTAATAGATAGGGCTTTTATAGCATTCTGTCAAATTGTGTAAAAGCAGCTCAGTGTTCTGTTGTTGCGTGAACTTAAGCACATATGAAGACTCTTATAAAGTGCTAGTGTGAGTTCCCTTGCCGGGTTTAACAACGCAACGGCAGGACGAGAAAAATAACGGGAGTTGAGTAAAAAAATGAGAATCTTCCATCGCTATAACGCTATCAAGGTAGCAACCTACGTTAAGACTTTATTCCGCGGTCGTATTTATATCAAAGGCTTCGGCGCCTTCGAATTTGATAAAGGCAAGATTTTGCTGCCGAAGGTGCGCGACAAGCAGCATTTCCACGTCATGTCGGAAGTCAACCGGCAGGTCATGCGGCTCCAGTCCGACATGGGCTGACCGGCCCTTTTCCTGATTACCCTGCCCGCAATACGATAATGACCTGCCCCCGGCGACTGCGCGCCCGGGGGCAGGATAAATCGCGCCTAACGGCGGGACGTGGACCGGACTTTCGCCTCAGGCAACGTGCGAGGTGTCCGTCGTCTTGGCCAGCACCAGCGTGGATTTTTCCTCAATACGGGTCACCAGCAGCTGATCGATTTTATAGCTGTCGATGTCCACCACTTCGAATTTATAGCCGCCATAGCGCACAAAATCAGTACGTTTAGGTATCTTGCGCAGCATGAACATCATAAACCCGCCGATGGTTTCATAATTTCCCGCCTGCGGGAACTCATCGATATGCAGCACCCGCATCACGTCGTCGATGGGCGTGCCGCCCTCGATAAGCCACGAATTCTCGTCACGGGTAACGATCTGCTCTTCCAGCCCCTGTCCCACCAGGTCGCCCATCAGGGTGGTCATCACGTCGTTAAGGGTAATGATGCCCACCACCAGCGCGTATTCGTTAAGGATCACCGCAAAGTCCTCGCCCGCGGTCTTGAAGCTTTCCAGCGCTTCCGACAGGGTCAGGGTATCCGGTACGATCAGCGCCGAGCGGATCTGGACGCCGCTGTTCAACGCCAGGCTTTGGTTGCCCAGCACGCGGTTAAGCAAATCTTTCGAATCCACATAACCGACAATATGGTCAATGTTGGCGTCGCAGACCAAAAACTTTGAGTGAGGATGCGTTGAGATTTTTTCTTTTATACTGTCCTCGGTCTCGCGCAAATCGAAATAAATGATGCTTTCGCGCGACGTCATGGACGAGGGCACCGTGCGGGACTCCAGCTCAAACACATTCTCGATGAGCTCATGCTCTTGCTTGCGCAGCACGCCCGCCAGGGCGCCGGCCTCCACCACCGCGTAGATATCATCGGAGGTAATGTCGTCCTTGCGCACCATCGGCAGCTTCAGCATGCGGAAAATGACGTTGGCCAAACCGTTAAACAGCCAGACCAGCGGGCGGAAAACCAGCAGGCAGAAGCGCATCGGGTTGATAATCCGGATGGCGCAAGCCTCCGGTGAAATCATACCGATGCGTTTCGGGGTTAAATCGGCGAACAGGATAAACAGGCTGGTGACCAGCGTAAATGAACAGATAAAACTGATTTGATCGGCCATCTCCGGCGACATAAAACGAATAAGAATGGAGGCGAAGGAAGGTGAGAACGCCGCATCGCCCACGATACCGCCGAGGATAGCCACCGCGTTCAGGCCGATTTGGATGACGGTAAAGAAGATGCCGGGCGTCTCCTGGAGCTTAAGCACGCGTTTGGCGTTGATATTCCCTTCATCCGCCATCAGCTTGAGTTTAATTTTGCGCGAAGCGGCGAGGGAGATTTCCGATACGGAAAAAAATGCGCTCACCGCGATTAATAGCAGGATAAGCAGGATACTGTTTAGCATAATTCGACCACTTCGGGCTGACAGTTATGCCAGCGCGCCTTTGAAGGGCAACGTGTTGGTTAAAGATAACATATTTCAGTCTGTTACGGGGAGCCGAAACGTCATTTACGGCTGCGGGCAGCCTGCAGCGACAATGGTCAGCCCGTTGCGGATACGCGACGTCATCAACTGCCCGACCGACAGTGGGCACAGTATAACAGCAGCCCCCTGGGGGCTGCTAAGATTAATAACGTGATGGGTTCCGGCGTCTTGGCCAGAGCCGGTTTATCAACAGGCCCCGCTGGCGAGATTACGCCTGCGGCGGCATGCATACCCCGATGCCGCCGAGATTACAGTACCCCTGCGGATTTTTGTGCAGATATTGCTGGTGCTCGTCCTCGGCATAGTAGAACGGCGTGGCCGGTTCGATGGCGGTGGTGATGGCGCGCCGATCGCCGGCCTGCTCCATCGCCTGCTGGAAACGCTGTTTGCTGGCCTGCGCCTCGCGTTCCTGCTCCGGGGTCAGCACAAAAATCGCGGAGCGATATTGCGAACCGATATCGCCGCCCTGGCGCATACCCTGCGCCGGATCGTGATTTTCCCAGAAATACTGCAACAGCTCGCGATAGCTGATGATTGCCGGGTCAAACACCACCCGCACCGCTTCCGCATGGCCGGTCTGGCCGGTACAGACTTCGCGATAGGTTGGGTTCGGCGTATAGCCGCCGGCAAACCCCGCCGCCGTGCTGTAAACCCCCGGGATCTGCCAGAACAAACGCTCCACGCCCCAATAACATCCCATGGCGAACAGCGCCACCTCCATATGATCGGGAACGTGAGTCATGGAATGGCCGTTAACCACATGGGTGGTCGCCACCGGCATCGGCGTCAGGCGGCCCGGCAGGGCTTCGCTTTGTGATACAAGCTGGGTTTTATCAAAATTCTGCGCCACGATAGACTCCTGTTGAGACGATTATCGAAATAATGGGCTATTGCCTGTTGTCTTGTACACTTTCTTTACAGACAATAAACGCCAATATTACGTTAAGCTGTAAGCTTATGACTGTATTTTAGGGTAAAAGGACTAAAAACAACCCCAGGGTCGTTTAATAATAAATATGACGGCGATTGTGCGCGTAAGGAATCCACCCGCGGGAAAGTAAGAAAATTCAGGAGCCAGCGTGCCAAATAATCGCCTTCTTTGCCTGTTTTGCATTCTACTGGCTACGCCATGGTCCTACGCCGCCAACGTGCGATTGCAGGTGGAAGGACTGGAGGGAGAATTGCAGCGTAATGTCCGCGCGCGCCTGTCCACCATCGGCGCGGATGAAATCACGGCCGATGCGCGATTCCAGGCGCGCGTCGACGGCGTGGTGCGGGAAGGGCTGCGCGCCCTGGGCTACTACTCGCCGCAAATCGATTTTGAGTTCCGCCCGGCGGTCAACGGCGGACGGCCCGTGCTGCTGGCCAAGGTCGCGCCCGGCCAGCCGGTGAAAATCGCCGGCGTGAACATCAGCCTGCGCGGCGACGCGCGCACCGATAGGGATTACCTGGGCCTGGTGCGGCGCAGCCGGCCGGCCATCGGCAGCGTGCTCAATCATGGCGATTACACCAATTTTATCAGCGGCATGACCGGCCTGGCGGTACGCAACGGTTATTTTGACGCGGATTTCCCCAAGCGGCAGCTTGGCGTATCGCCGGAACGCCACGAAGCGTTCTGGGATGTGATCTTTGACAGCGGCCAGCGTTACCGCTTCGGCAAGGTGCGTTTTCACGGCGCGCAAATCCGCGAGGACTACCTGCAGAATATTCCCGCTATCCGCGAGGGCGACGAGTACAGCGCCGTCTCGCTGGCGGAGCTTAACCGCCAGCTTGCCGCCACCAACTGGTTTAACTCGGTGGTGGTCTCGCCCGATTTCAGCGCCGGGAAAACCAATAAGGTCCTGCCGCTGGACGCGGTGGTAACGCCGCGCAGCCGCAATATTATCGAAACCGGGGTCGGATTTGCCTCCGACGTCGGGCCCCGGGTCAGAACCACCTGGAACCGGCCCTGGCTCAACGACCGGGGCCATAGCCTGCAGACCACGCTGAGCGTATCCGCTCCCGAGCAGGCGCTGGATTTCAGTTATAAAATCCCGCTGCAAAAAAGCCCGCTGGAGCAATATTATGTGGTGCAAAGCGGGTTTAAGCGCGAAGACCTTAACGATACCAAATCCGATGCCACCACGGTCAACGTGGCGCGCTTCTGGGATTCTTCTTCCGGCTGGCAGCGCTCGGTCAACCTGCGCTGGAGCCTGGACCATTTTACCCAGGCCAATGTCACCGATACCACCATGCTGCTCTATCCCGGCTTCACGGTTAACCGTACCCGGCAGCGCGGCGGGCTGATGCCCACCTGGGGCGACTCCCAGCGTTATTCCATCGACGTGTCCGATACCACCTGGGGCTCGGATGTGGATTTTTTCATTCTGCAGGCGCAAAACGTCTGGGTACGCACCCTGGCGGATAAACACCGTTTCGTGGCGCGCTATAACCTGGGCTGGATCGAAACCAATAATTTTGATCGCGTGCCGCCGTCCCTGCGTTTTTTCGCCGGCGGCGATCGCAGCATCCGCGGCTACCGGTTCCGGGCCATATCTCCCCGCGACGAGGATGGCAAGCTCACCGGCGCCTCGAAGCTGGCCACCGGTTCCCTGGAGTATCAATACAATGTGACCGGCAGGTGGTGGGGAGCCACCTTTATCGATACCGGCCAGGCGGTGAATGATTTCCGGCAGACCAGCCTGAAAACCGGCGCCGGCGTCGGGGTAAGATGGCAGTCGCCGGTAGGCCCGATCAAACTGGACGTGGCCGCGCCCGTAGGCGATCCCGAGGAACATGGATTGCAGTTCTACATAGGATTAGGGACAGAACTATGAGTCTTGCAAAAAAAATCGGCCTCGGCATCCTGACCGTTATCGTACTGCTGCTCGGCGCGCTGGCGTATCTGATCGGCACCACCAGCGGCCTGCATCTGCTGCTGAACGGCGCCGCGCGCTGGGTGCCGGGACTGGACATCGTCAGCGTCAGCGGCGGCTGGCGCGATCTGACGCTGAAGGGGGTGCGCTATCAGCAGCCGGGCATGACGGTAAACGCGAACGAGCTGCATCTCGCGCTTGATTTCTCCTGCTTTCGGCACAGTGCGCTGTGCGTCAACGATCTTGCCTTGAGCGGGGTGGATGTGGCGATTGACACCGCCGCGCTGGCGCCGGGCCAGCCGGACGCCCCGGCCGCGGCGCAGGACACCACGGCGATAAGTACCCCCTATCCGCTGATCCTGCGTAATCTCAGCGTCAACGGGGTGCGGGTGCAAATCGACCATACGGTCATCGCCCTGGACAGGTTCCACACCGGCATGGATTTTCGCGGCAATACGCTTATCGTCACGCCCACGGAGATTAATGGCCTGCTGGTGGCCCTGCCGAAAGCGGCGGCGGTGCTGGCCGACCAGGCAATCGACGCCGTGGCCCAGACCGATGAGCAACGACGCGTCGCCGCCCGCCTGGCGGCCGAAAAGGCGGCGGCACAGGCGCCGCCCTTGGCGGAAACCTTAAAGGCGCTATTCGCCGCCCCCGTGTTGCCCGGATTGCCGGATATCCAGGTGCCGCTCAATATCCAACTGCAGGAACTGCGCGGTACGGACCTGCGGCTTACCGGCGATACCGATATCCAGGTAACAAGCTTCCTGATGCAGGGGCGGACGCTGGATCGGGAGATCACCCTGGAACGCCTGCGCATCGACGCCGTGCAGGGTTTGCTGAGCGCCAGCGGCAAGGCGCGCCTGGAGGGACAATGGCCGCTGGAATTAACCGTTAACACCCAACTGAATATCGATCCGGTCAAGGGCGAGAGGATCAGGCTGACGGTCGGCGGCAGTTTACGCGATCGCCTGGATACCGCCCTGAATTTTTCGGGGCCGGTCAAGGCGCAAATCAATGCCGGCCTGCGCCTGGCCGACAGCGGCCTGCCGCTGGAGGTGACGTTCGCCAGTCCTGGCGCGCAGTGGCCGTTGACCGGCGAACCGCAGTATCGCCTGCGCGATCTGGCGCTGAAGGTTGATGGCAAGGCGGTGGATTATACGCTTGCCATGCAGGGCGCCGTCAGCGGCGAGGGCCTGCCGCCGGCGGATCTGTCCCTTGAGGGGAAAGGCAATCCCACGCAGTTTACCTTGACGCGCCTGCGCGTGGCGGCTCTGGAGGGAACGACCGATCTGACGGCGGTGATTGACTGGAGCGATGCGGTGAGCTGGCGGAGCGAACTGACGCTCAGCGGCATCAATACCGCCCGGCAATGGCCCGATTGGCCGGCCCGGCTCGCGGGCAAGATTTCCACCCGGGGCAGCATCCACGGCGGCAGCTGGCAGCTGCGTATCCCCGAACTGACGCTTAACGGCAATATCAAACAAAACCCGGTGACCGCCCGCGGCTCCCTGAGCGGCAACGCCGCCGGGCAGTGGCATATTCCCGATCTCCGGCTGGCGCTGGGGCGCAACAGTTTGGATATCAAGGGTGATTTAAACCAGCAACTGGCTCTCGACGCCGTGCTCGATGCGCCGAACCTGAACGGCGTCCTGCCCGGCTTGGCCGGCACCGCCCGCGGCCGGTTCACGGTACGGGGCGAGCGGCAGACGCCGCAGGTCAACATGGATCTTAACGCCGTCGGACTGCGCTGGCAGTCCCTGGCCGTGCGTCGCATCGCCCTGGCCGGCAATCTGCGCGTTAGCGATATCGTGCGCGGCGACCTGAACCTGCGCCTGGATCAACTCCAGCAGGATAATCTGCTGGTGCGCCAGCTTACCCTGGCGGTAACCGGCGACGAGCGCCGCCACCAGCTGCGCCTGAATCTGCAGGGCGATCCGATTGCCGGCGAGCTATCGCTTAACGGCGGCTATGATCGGCAGCGGCAGCGCTGGCAAGGCGCCCTGACCCAGACGCGTATCGGCACGCCGGTGGGCGACTGGCGGTTAACCCGCGCCATGACGCTGGATTATCAGCGTAGCGCGCAGCGCGTCGTTATCGGCCCCCACTGCTGGCAGAATCCCAACGCCCGGCTTTGTGTTCCCGCCGCCATCGACGCCGGCGCCGGCGGCCGGGCCGCGGTGGTGCTCGAGCGTTTCGACCTGGCGATGATCCGTCCCTTCCTGCCGGCGGACACCGCGCTGAGCGGCCTGTTTACCGGCCGGGCGGAGGTGAGCTGGCAACCGGGCGGCGGATTGCCCCAGGCGCGAATCGCCCTGGTGGGCAAGGGGGTAAAGGTGGTACAAAATGTCCAGGGCAATGCGTTGCCGGTAGCCTTCGAGACGTTAAATCTCAACGCCGGCCTGGATCACGACCGCGCGCGTCTTGACTGGCAGGTGGGCATCGCCGGCAACGGCCAGTTTACCGGCCAGGTGGCGGTGGCCGATCCCCAGGGGCGGCGCACGCTTTCCGGCGACGTCACTATCAGCCGGCTGTCGCTGTCTGTCCTTAACCCCATTTTGTCGCGGGGAGAAAGCGCCGCCGGCATCCTGGACGCCCGTCTGCGCGTCGGCGGCAGCGTCGCCCGGCCGCAGCTGTATGGGCAATTGGGCCTGGACCGGCTGCTGATGCGCGGCAACTGGATGCCGTTTGCCATGAATGAAAGCCGTCTGGCGATGGTGTTCAACGGCACCAGTTCGACGCTGCAAGGGGTTATCCACACCACCCATGGACAGCTTAACCTTGGCGGCAGCGCCGACTGGAGCAATATCAGCGCCTGGCGCGCGCGGATTGCCGCCCAGGGCTCCGGGATAAGAATTACCGTGCCGCCCATGGTGCGCATGGATGTCTCACCTGATATTGTGTTGGAGGCCGCGCCGCAGGTCTTTACCCTTAACGGCCGGGTCGATATACCCTGGGCGCGGATCGAGGTGAAGGAATTGCCGCCGAGCGCGGTGGGCGTGTCGCCCGACGAAGTGATCCTCGATAAGCAGCTGCGCCCGGTGGAACAGGCAAAGGTCAACACGGTTATCAACAGCAACCTGGTTATCCATGTCGGCCGCGATGTGCGGCTGGATGCCTTCGGACTGAAGGCGCGGCTGGAGGGCGATCTGAAAATGATCCAGGATAAGCAGGGCCTGGGCCTGAACGGCCAGATCAATATCCCGTACGGCCGTTTCCGGGCCTATGGGCAGGATTTGAGCGTCCGGCGCGGGCAATTGATGTTCGCCGGTCCGCCGGATCAGCCGCTGCTGAACGTTGAGGCCATTCGTAACCCGGATAACACGGCGGATGGTGTGATCGCCGGCGTCAGGGTGACCGGCATGGCGGATCAGCCACGGCTTGAGGTGTTCACCGAACCGGTGAAATCGCAGCAGGAGGCGCTGTCTTACCTGCTGCGGGGCCAGGGGCTTAATACGCCCGGCGCCGACAGCAGCGCGATGACGTCGATGTTAATCGGGATGGGGGTTGCGCAAAGTGGGCAACTTGTGGGTAAAATCGGCGCAGCGTTCGGGGTAAGTAATTTAACCCTGGATACGCAAGGTGTCGGCGACGAGTCCCAGGTCGTGGTCAGTGGTTATGTTGCACCCGGCTTGCAAGTTAAATATGGGGTCGGTATTTTTGATTCATTGGCAACGTTAACGTTACGTTACCGTTTAATGCCGAGACTTTATCTGGAAGCCGTGTCTGGTCTCGATCAGGCATTGGACTTGCTCTATCAGTTTGAGTTTTAACAATGCGAATAATTGTCTACGGTAGTCTGCGACGCAATCAGGGCAACAGTCATTGGATGACGAACGGCCAGTGGTTAGGCGATCACGTGATCTCCGGCTTTGAATTATACGATCTCGGTCATTATCCGGCGGTCGTCCCCGGCACGGGAACGGTATATTGTGAGGTATATCGCATTGATTCCTCGACGTTGGCCGAGTTGGATGCCCTGCGCACCAAAAGCGGCGAGTATAAACGGGCCCTGATCGCGACGCCTTACGGCGGCGCCTGGATGTATGTCTACCAGCGGCCGGTGGAGGGATTGCGGCGGTTGTTGAGTGGGGACTGGGTAAAACGCGCCGAAGAATCCTGAACCCTGAGTGATGGCAAGGAAATGCGCAAACCAGGCTTTGCGCATTTCCTGGACAGGGACAGGCGTAACTTATTTCTTAGCGCGTTCGAAGGAGGCGATAATTTCCGCTTTAGCGGCTTCGGCGTTTTCCCAGCCCGACACTTTCACCCATTTGCCTGCTTCCAGATCTTTATAATGTTCGAAGAAATGGGTGATTTGCGCCCGCAGCAGCGGAGACAAGTCTTCCACGTCTTTCACATTGTCGTACTCTTTCGTCATTTTGGTGTGCGGCACCGCCACCAGCTTGGCGTCTTCGCCGGCTTCGTCGGTCATCTTGAGCACGCCTACCGGGCGGCAGCGAATAACGGAACCGGGTTGCAGCGGGTACGGCGTCGGCACCAATACATCGACCGGATCCCCGTCGAGCGAGAGGGTATGGTTGATGTAACCGTAGTTGCAAGGGTAAAACATCGCGGTGGACATGAAACGATCGACAAACAGCGCACCGGTTGCTTTATCAACTTCGTATTTGATCGGGGAAGCGTTGGCCGGGATTTCAATCACGACGTAAATATCCTCGGGAAGATCTTTTCCTGCCGGTACCAGATTCAAGCTCATGTCAGTTTCCTTAACCTTTCCAATAATAATGGCCTAGCGCCTATTATAACCAAAAAATGCGGTAGTTCACCGCCGAATACTTGCCTGCGGCGAATTAACCGACCCAATCCGGCCTGTGAGGTGACTCACATAACGGATATATAACGGATTGATCCCCGCTGAATCGATAAAGTCTTCGCCGGTGCCACCGATAACCGATGCAGGGCGGAGTGTACAGCCTCTGCCGGGTGATTTGTATTCATCAACATCTGAAAATGCAGGGGCGGAGCTATGTTGAAAACCATGAGCGTCAAGGTTGGATTACTGACCTGGCTGATCGTGATGACCATTATTTTATTTATTGTCGGGGGTATCGGCATTCGTACCATTCAGCAAAGTTCACGTTCCCTGCAAGCCATTAACCAGGTTCAGGGCGAGGAGTTGGGCCTGTTATCCCGCAGCTATAACGCTTCGCTCAGGGCGCGCACAGAGGCGTCACTGGCGGTAAGGCAGTATGAGACCGGCCTTATCAACGAAGCCCAGGCATCGACGGCCAATGTCAAGGCGTTGGCCAAGCTGGCCGACCAAGATATGGCGGCGTTTCTGGCGACCGGTTCGGTGACCGCCGAGGGCGCCAGGCGCGCCCAGCAGCTGAACCTGGTGTATCAGCGTTATAATGAACAGGGCGTTAAGCCCGTCATGGTCGCCCTGAATAATGCGAATCCGGACGGGTATTATCAGGTGCTGGAGACGCAGCTTACTCCGCTCAGCCTGGAGATGGATAAGGCGCTGGACACTTTTCAGCACTATGCGCTGCAGACCGGGCAGCAGATCCAGCGTGACGCCGCCGATGCCGCCCGTATCCAGTTGATGCTGACGATTGTCGCCTGTGTGCTGGCCCTGGTGTTGTCGGTGATAGCCTGGCTGGCGGTGCGCAGATTTATCCTGCGTCCGCTGGATGGCGCCATTGTCCATCTGGAACATATTGCCGCCGGCTCGCTGTATTATCCGGTGAGCGCCAGTAAAGCCACCGAGCTGGCGCGTCTGAACAATGCGCTGTCGTTGATGCAGGATGCGCTGGCCGGCACCGTGAGCGAGGTGCGTGTGGCGGGCGGCCAAATCGATACCGGCACGCGGGAATTGGCCCAGGGCAATACCCATCTTTCCCAGCGGACAGAAGCCTCCGCCGCGGCGCTTGAACAGACGGCGGCGAGTATGGAGCAGCTGACCCAGACGGTGAAACTGAATGCCGAGCATGCCCGTCAGGCCCATGAGCTGGCCAGGGCAGTGTCCGATACCGCCGACAAGGGGAGCGAGGTGGTCTGTTACGTGATTGAAAAGATGCAGGCGATTACCGCGAGTTCGCGTCGTATCGCCGATATCCTGGGCGTGATTGACGGTATTGCGTTCCAGACCAATATCCTGGCGCTGAACGCGGCGGTGGAAGCGGCGCGCGCCGGCGAGCAGGGCAGGGGATTTGCGGTGGTGGCCGGGGAGGTGCGTAACCTGGCCCATCGCAGCGCGGAGGCGGCGAAGGAGATCAAGGGGTTGATCCAAGAGTCGCAGGGGCGGGTTAACGAGGGGTCGGAGATGGCCCATACCGCCGGCGAGACCATGGATGAAATTTCCGAGGAAGTGATGCGGGTGACCAAGCTGATGCGTGAGATTTCCAATGCCACCGATGAGCAGAGCCGCGGCATTGAACAGATTAGCCTGGCGGTGTCGCAGATGGACGCGGTGGCGCAGCAGAACGCCTCGTTGGTGGAGGAATCAAGCGCGGCGACGCGTTCGCTGCAGGCGCAGTCGCAGCAGTTGGCGAAGAGTATGGCGGTGTTTCAGCTTGAGGAGGTGGCGGCAGTGGCGGAAGAAGTGAGTGACGTGGAGGCGGCGGCCTGAAGGTGTAGTACCGCTGATCTGGCGTTGGCGCGTGCTCCCTTGGACATATCTGTGTTGAGTTCGGCGTTGGCGGGCTGATATGGTCCGGCCATCATATTGGGCACCCGTGAATATGGATGTCGTCACGGCGGGGGGGTGTAGCTTGCGGCGAGGGTTATGTCGTTGCGGTAAGGTTTATGATGCCGCGGTGAGGGTTATGTCGTTGCGGTAAGGTTTATGATGCCGCGGTGCAGGTTTCGCTTGCCGTGCGTTCGTGCGTTCGGTGGTTATATGCAGTGCCGGGTGCCGGCAAGCGACAAAGAGGCCGTACCGCGACGGCCTCCTTGACCTCCGCGCGGCCGGCAGATCGTGCGCCGCTGCGCGGTTCCCGGCAGCGCTGCATCCCGGCTTTTTGGACCGCCCGATATGCGCTCCCAGCGCAATCCGGGCTTTCGCCGCTCCCGGCGGCTCATCCAGCCGCGATGCGCGCCGCCGGCGCACTCTATGCCGGCATCACGTCAACACCATCGCCTGTGAGCAAATCGGCGTTTTGGGGTTCTTAGCGGTATGCGCTTACCGGGAAAACTATCAGTATTCATTTTTTTAGTGGCTGATGGCTGAAAGCGTATTTTTTACTGCTAAAATTTAACGCTGAAAGATGAATGTTTTACTGTTCGACTGCATAACGATAACGGGTAAGGGCATGTCTGAATAACCGGTTTTTCGCTGCGCCAGCTGTATTCCCTACTCGTTGCATCCCATAATAGTTAATCCTATGCCGACGCCTGACCTTATCCTAAGCAACAGCGCCGCTATCGCTTCATAACATGCAGTACGAACAGCGACATGTGGACCGGCATAAAACGCGCTGACGGCGCCTGTGCCCCCGGCATGAGCCGCCGGGAGCGGCGAAAGGCCCGGTGGCGCCGGGAGCGCTAACCGGGCCGGTGCATAACGGGGGCATGGGCGGCGGAAGGCATCGCGCAGCGACGCGCGACCTGCCGGGCGCGCGGAGGTCAAGGAGGCCGTCGCGGTACGGCCTCTTTGTCGCTTGCCGGCACCGGGCACGCCATATAACCACCGAACGCACGGCAAGCGAAACCCGCACTGCGGCAACATAAGCCCCCCGCAAGCGCCAGCGAAATCCCAGCCAAAGCTGGCCGCTTTCCATTTAAATGCAGGCAAATGCAGGCGAAAAGGTTCGTCTATCTCTGTTACGGCGTGCTGTATACGCAGCAGCCCTAATGGGCGCGCTCTCCCTTGAACACGTCTGCTTTGAGATGAGTGTTGGCGGGCCTAGCGCGCCATGGGGCGCTCGGTCGGGCGGGAAAAGCACGCCCGATTCGACCCCATTGGCACGCTCTCCCTTGAACACGTCTGCTTTAAGTTCGGCGTTGGCGGGCCTAGCGCACCATGGGGCGCTCGGTCGGGAGGGAACACCACGCCCGATTCGACCCCATTGGCACGGTCTCCCTTGAACACGTCTGCTTTGAGATGAGTGTTGGCGGGCCTACCGCGCCATGGGGCCTCGGTCGGACGGGAACACCACGCCCGATTCGACCCCATTGGCACGCTCTCCCTTGAACACGTCTGTTTTGAGATGAGTGTTGGCGGGCCTACCGCGCCATGGGGCCTCGGTCGGGCGGGAACACCACGCCCGATTCGACCCCATCGGCACGGTCTCCCTTGAACACGTCTGTTTTGAGATGAGTGTTGGCGGGCCTACCGCGCCATGGGGCCTCGGTCGGGCGGGAACACCACGCCCGATTCGACTCCATCGGCACGCTCTCCCTTTAACACGTCTGCGTTGAGTTCAGCGTTAGCGGGCCTGCCGTGCCGCGAGGCGTGGTTATTATTCGTCGGGGAAATCGCGCATAAAGCGCTCAGCGTCGTTGACCATGGATTCGGTGCCGACAAAGAACGGCGAACGCTGGTGGAGCTGTTGCGGCACGATATCCAGGATGCGGTTTTTGCCGTCGCTGGCCTTGCCGCCGGCCTGTTCGGCCAGGAACGCGACCGGGTTGCATTCATACAGCAGGCGCAGTTTGCCCTGCGGATGCGTGGCGGTGCTGGGATAAAGGTAGATGCCGCCCTTGAGCAAATTGCGGTGGAAGTCGGATACCAGCGAGCCGATGTAGCGGGAAGTGTAGGGGCGGTGAGTGGCCTCGTCCATCTCCTGGCAGTATTTGATGTATTTTTTAACGCCGTTGGGGAACTTGATGTAGTTGCCTTCGTTAATGGAATACATATTGCCGGTGGCCGGGAAGCGTACGCTTTCGTGGGAGAGGCAAAATACGCCGATGGAAGGATCGTAGGTAAAAGCGTGGACCCCGCAGCCGGTGGTATAAACCAGCATGGTGGACGAGCCGTATACCACGTAACCCGCTGCGACCTGCTTGCTGCCGGGCTGGAGGAAATCCTCGAGCGTCACCGGCGTGCCCACCGGCGTGACCCGGCGGTAGATGGAAAATATCGTGCCTACCGAGACGTTGACATCGATATTGGATGAGCCGTCCAGCGGGTCCATCAGCACGACATATTTGCCGCTGGTGGAGCGCTCGCCGTCAAAAATAACGATTTCGTCTTCTTCTTCGGAAGCAATGCCCGCTACCTGTCCGCGCGCCTTCAGCGCCGCTTTTAATTTTTCATTGGCAAACAGGTCGAGTTTCATCTGCACTTCGCCCTGGATATTGGATACGCCGCTGGTGCCGAGGATATCCACCAAACCCGCTGTATTAATATCGCGGTGAATGATCTTCGCCCCTAATTTTATCGCGGAGAGTAACGCGGTAAGTTCACCGGTGGCATGTGGAAATTCGTGCTGTTTCTCTACGATAAATTCGCCTAACGTTTTCATATCACTTTCCCTGGATCCAAAGAATGACCATGTTGCTAAGGATGAAAAGCGGTACAATCGATTTTCACTGACCAATTTCACTGACCGATTTCACTGACCGAGTAACAGTCCGGTTAACCTGACAGAGCTAACACTCATCGATTTGCCGCTTACGTATGTAATGCAGTTTAGCTTAAACGAATGCGAGTACATCATCAAATCCGTTTATATCAGTCGGCCGCAGCGGTAGAATGAGCCGCAGTTCGTGTTAAAAAATGGAAAAATTATGCGCATACACATTCTCGGGATCTGCGGCACATTTATGGGTGGGCTGGCGATGCTGGCGCGCGCGTTGGGGCATGAAGTGACCGGGTCCGATGATAACGTCTATCCCCCGATGAGCACGCTGCTGCAGGATCAGGGCATTGTGCTGATCAAAGGTTACGATCCGGCGCAGCTGACGCCCGAGCCGGAACTGGTCATTATCGGTAATGCGATGAGCCGCGGCAATCCCTGTGTGGAAGCGGTACTGGAGCGGGGTATTCCTTACATGTCCGGCCCGCAGTGGCTGCACGATCGCGTGCTGCAGCAGCGTTGGGTGATAGCGGTGGCCGGCACCCATGGCAAAACCACCACCGCCGGCATGGTAACCTGGATCCTGGAGGAGTGCGGCTATCAGCCGGGGTTCGTGATAGGCGGCGTGCCGGGGAATTTTACCGTTTCCGCACGTTTAGGAGACGGCGCGTTTTTCGTGGTGGAAGCGGATGAATACGATTGTGCGTTTTTTGATAAGCGTTCCAAATTTGTCCATTATTGCCCGCGCACCCTGATTCTTAATAACCTTGAGTTCGATCATGCGGATATTTTTGACGATCTGAAAGCCATCCAAAAACAGTTCCACCATCTGGTCAGGCTGGTGCCCGGCAAAGGGAAAATCATCCTGCCCGATAACGACCCGCATCTGAAGCAGGTGATGGCGATGGGCTGCTGGAGCGAGCAGGAATATGTCGGTGAGGAAGGCAGCTGGCGGGCGAAAAAAAGCGCGGCGGACGCCAGCCGGTTCCAGGTCTTCCTGCAAGGCGAGCTGATGGGCGACGTGCAGTGGGATCTGGTGGGCGAGCACAATATGCATAATGGCCTGATGGCGATTGCCGCCGCCCGCCACGTGGGGGTGCAGCCGGCCGATGCCTGCCGGGCGTTGGGATCCTTTATCAATGCCCGCCGTCGTCTTGAGCTTAAAGGGACTGCCAACGGCGTGAAACTCTATGATGATTTCGCTCACCATCCCACTGCAATCCTGGCGACCCTAGCCGCGTTGCGCAGTAAAGTTGGCGGTACCGCGCGTATTCTGGCGGTGCTGGAACCGCGCTCCAACACCATGAAAATGGGCTTGAATAAAAATGAGCTGGCGCCTTCGCTGGGCCGCGCCGACGAGGTATTTTTATTCCAGCCCCAGCATATTCCCTGGCAGGTGAGCGAGGTGGCGGAGGCGTGCGTACAGCCGGCGCATTGGAGCGCCGATGTCGATACGCTGGTGGAAATGATTGTCAAGACGTCGCAACCGGGCGATTACATTCTGGTGATGAGCAACGGCGGCTTCGGCGGCATTCATGAAAAACTGCTGGCGCAGTTAAACCTGAAAGCCGGCCTGGCGGTGTAGGCGCCGTGCGCAAGCCAAAAAAAACCCCCGCAAGCGGGGGAAAAGGTTCGCCGGATAGGACGACGAGAGGGAATCGGCTGTCCGCGTCTTGGGTTATTACTGGACACAGGAATAACTGAGGGCGACGACGGCATAACCGCTTTGACTTCTGGAGTAAACTCTTTCTGCACTGCGTTATTGATTATTTTTTCAAGCCTTGACGAACCCGCCGGCTTTCAGCAATTCAGCCCAGGGCGCGGCGGCAAGTCGCTGCCGGTGCCCTCCATCCATGCGCTTATTTATACAACTCGGCCGTGGCGTGCCAGGTATCATTTTCACGGGCTTCCGTGATGTGGTATGCCGTTGCGCCTTTGGCTTGAGCAGCTTGATTCAGCGCCTGATGGATGTCGGAAGGCGCGCCCGCGATCCCGCCTACGCTTACGGTGCCGAACGAATGCAAGCCGCTGGCCTGATCCTGCGAGATTGATTCTGCGGCGAAGGCGCCGAAAGATAAGGCTGACATTACGGTCATCAGTGATACTGCGGTTTTAATTTTCATGTTTTATACCTCTACTATTCTTTTGACTGACGTTCTTCATGCTGTTCTTTATTGCTGACAACAGGATGAAAACGTGATGTTCATCACGAAACAAAGTATACACTAGTAACGGCAGGTATTAGTAGTTTGCTCATAATTTATTATGAAACTTTATTTTTGTACTTTCGCATGATATAAGAAAAAGCTATTAAAAGTGGTTGAATAATATACAATTCATGTTAAATAATTGTAATTTCAATCAGATAGCGGTTTTTAGCCAAACGTGCTGTCTGGCCGGCTTCCGGCGGTGGAAACCACCGCGGTGAAACCATAGAGAGAATATTAGCGGGGCTTAGGGCCACAAAGGCAGCATCATTTGTGGCGTGATTACGCTTTTGCAGCGGCATAAAAGCGATGAAAAGCACGAATGTTAGGCGCTGGCGTTATAACGCGCCCGATCGTCGGCTTAGAGTTCCTGTTCAAACAGAATAAGGATGGCTTCGTAAAGCTGCTTTACGCTAAAACCCTTGGCGGGGGTGGTAAAGATCGTATCGTCCCCGGCTATGGTGCCCAGGATGCCTTCGGATTTACCCAGGGAATCCAGCAGCCGCGCGATAAGCTGGGCGGCGCCGGGACTGGTATGGATAACGATAACCGCGTCGTTGTGATCGACATCCAGCACCAGGTTTTTCAGCGGACTGCTGGTGGTGGGCACGCCCAGCTCCGCCGGCAGGCAATAGACCATTTCCATCTTCGCGTTGCGGGTCCTTACCGCGCCGAATTTAGTCAGCATCCTTGATACCTTGGACTGGTTAATATTTTCAAATCCCTGTTCTTGCAATGCAAAAACGATTTCACCTTGGGAGCTGAATTTCTCTTCCTTAAGCAAGGCCTTAAAAGCTTTCACCAGTTCTTCTTGTTTAAAGTGGTTGCGCATATTTTCCCAAACCAGTAGCCAGTATTGTCCGACGAATTATGCATAAATTTGCATTTTTATGCAATAACAATGCGCAGCCACCGCCAGGATGGCCAAATTAAGTCGGCAAAACAATCAGCTTAGCAATATCTATTCAAACCGACCATGACCGGGCTCCCATATTTCATGGCCGTTAAAAGTAAAGAGAATGTTATTAATTTGATGTTGTTTTAACCATTGCTGTCGGTGTAGTGTGGACGCTAACCACGGGTATTGAACGGCGGCGACAGGCATTATCCGGTGAGGTCATCCGGCATGGGAATTCGGGCGGCTAATAGGGATAAAAAAGGGAAGTTAATGCGTCAATTCTCAAATTTGCGATCGCTGATTTGTTTTTACCCGTTTATGTCTCTATGATCATAACCAGATGATTTGACGGCATTTAATTTTTCCTATAATAATAAGGAGATTAGAATGAAAGTCGCAGTTCTCGGCGCAGCGGGTGGCATAGGCCAGGCCCTTGCCCTGTTGCTCAAAACCCAGCTCCCTCCAGGTTCAGAACTCTCTCTTTATGACATCGCCCCCGTAACGCCCGGCGTGGCGGTCGATCTCAGCCATATTCCCACCGCGGTCAAGATTAAGGGCTTTAGCGGCGAGGACGCAACCCCCGCCTTGGCAGGGGCGGACATCGTTCTTATTTCCGCCGGCGTGGCGCGTAAGCCCGGCATGGATCGCGCCGATCTGTTTAACGTCAATGCGGGCATTGTACGCAACCTGATCAACCAGGTGGCGAAAGCCTGTCCCACGGCGTTAATCGGCATTATCACCAATCCCGTCAATACCACCGTGGCGATTGCCGCTGAAGCGCTGAAGAAAGCCGGGGTGTATGACAAACGCAAGCTTTTCGGCGTCACTACCCTGGATATCATCCGTTCCAATACTTTTGTCGCCGAGCTGAAAGGCTTGCGGCCCGAGGACGTGGAAGTGCGTGTGATTGGCGGCCATTCCGGCGTCACTATCCTGCCTTTATTGTCACAGGTGAAAGGCGTGAGCTTCAGCGAGCAGGAAATCGCCGATCTCACCCGCCGTATCCAGAATGCCGGCACCGAGGTCGTGGAAGCGAAAGCCGGCGGCGGTTCGGCCACGTTATCAATGGGCCAGGCGGCGGCGCGGTTCGGCTTGTCGTTGGTGCGCGCCATGCAGGGTGAAGCCGGCGTGGTGGAATGCGCGTACGTTGAAGGGGACGGCGAATTTACCCGTTTCTTTGCCCAACCGCTGTTGTTGGGCAGACAAGGGCTGGAAGAACGTCAATCCATCGGTACCTTGAGCGCGTTCGAACAGCAGGCGCTGGAACAGATGAAGGATGTGCTGAAGAAAGATATCGAACTGGGCGAAAAATTCATTAATCAGTAGCCTGTACGCCGCGACCCGGAACCCTGGGCCGCGGCTGTTAGCGATCGCCATCGCACGTGCCGGCGGTGGGACGCGCCGGTCATCTGCCGGCCTCCGACCCTTTCCCCTTCATTTGGTCCCTTCTTCATCAGGTTAAACGTATTTTACCCCAGCTTATGTGGACATGTTTTTCATCATTTACCAGCATGTCTTATCGGCGATTTCTGCAATTAAAAACGCGTTTTACCTGCCGCTAGGTTAATTACCTTACTTAATTATTCTATTGATAAATAGTGTTTATTTTCAGTTTATGGGATAAAAACCAACCACGATCTCATTTTTACATCCGTTGTAGCGCTTACTGCTTTTTTTGTGTTGTAATTGACGTAACGGCAAGCCGTAATGGCTAAACTGCAAAAGCGAACCTATAACGGAACCGTGCCTGGGTAAGACCGCTGCGTTAAAAGGGTTTTACAGGTATTGCGGAATGGAGATAACGAGAGTTATTACCAGACAAGGAGGGAAACGATGGCACTAAAAAAGGAATGGATAGCCACGCATGAACTGATAGGCGTCGGTGGGTTGCCTAAAACGCGCCAAGGGCTGAACCGGCGGGCGCGCGAAGAAGGCTGGCATAAAAGGCGACGCGAAGGGGCACGCGGCAAGGCTGTGGAATATGCATGGCAAAGCCTGCCCGACACGGTAAAAAAAACGCTGTCGCTCCGTTCCGGTACTGCTGAATATAAGGTCTCGCAGCAGGAACCTTCTTCCACCTGGCTGGAAATTCACCGACAGCTCTCCTGCGCGGAACGCGACTTCGTGGTGTCGTTTATTTTAAGGGAGGGCGTTTTAAACCTGTTAAAACGCCTGGATTATCCCGATGAATCCCTGGCGGGACTCGATCGGGAGTAGGAGGGTAAGACCGGCGCGCCCGGGGGCGTATTGCGGCCTGGTTTACTGTCAGCGGGAGCGTATCAGGCTTTTTCTGTCAACCAACTGATTCGTCTTTGGATCAATGTAACGGCTGGGCCAGATTTCCAGTGGGTGTATGCCCAAGGCATTCCCTATAAGCCATTCGCCTTTCGGCCATGGGCGGGTCATGGCGTTCGCCAGGGTTGACGAACTCAAGCCTGCATCCCGAGAGACGGCCGCAAGCGTGGTGCCGCGTTTACGTAACGCTGCAATGATATCGGCGGAGTGCCAATCTTTTATCCTTTCACACATATTCAATCCCTTGCTGCTCACTGAGGGTAGGTAAATGCACTAATTAGCATAAGTAAGTAACCCGTAGTTGATTTCACTATGCCACCGGAAAATTTATAGCACATTTTTTCCTAAAGTTTTTCCACCATTTTCTCAATGATGTCAAATTTTGCTATGGACGTCCCTTTTTGGAATGCAATAGATATGAAAAAAGCCTGGTTTAAGACCTGTGAACTCATTGGTGTAGCCAAGCTTCCGGGTACCCGGCAAGGCATTACCGCGCGGGCACGGCGGGAAAACTGGATCCGCCGTCCGGTTGTGGGCGTGCAGGGAAAAGGCCTGGAATTCGCCATTGAGAGTTTACCAGCCGAAGTGCAACAAGAGCTCACCAGCCGGCAAATGCAGGAAACGCCCGTTGCCGAATACCAGATCAATCCCGCGCGCAAGGCGCCGGAAAAAGACCCTCTCGGGGCCTGGATGGCTATATATCAGCAATTTCAACCGGAGGAACGGGATGAGGTCATCAGCCTGGTGTTGCGCGAGGGGATTACGGGGTTTCTGACGCGCCTGGGCATGACGCCCAAGCGCTGATAATCACCGGGAACGGATTTGCCGGCGGGTTTCCCGCTATCGGCCGCCGGTTTCCTAAAATTGCCGTTGCACCGCCAGGTGCGCCAGGCTTTCCAGCGCCTGGCGAAAAGGGGTCGGCTCCAGGCAGGCGAGGCAGGTGATGGCGTTATCCGCTTCCGCTTCCGCACGCTGCCGGGTGTACTCGAGGGAACCGCACTGATGCATGGTTTCCAGTACCGCGTCGAGCAGGTGGCGGCCGTTGCCCTGGATAATGGCCTCGCGGATCATCGCCGCCTGCCGCGCGTCCCCGTGGCGCATGGCATGCAGCAGCGGCAGGGTGGGCTTGCCTTCATTCAGGTCGTCGCCGGTGTTTTTGCCCAGGGTCTTGCCGTCGGCGCCGTAATCCAGCAGATCATCGATTAGCTGGAAGGCGGTGCCCAGGTAACGGCCGTAATCCCGCAGGGCGTTTTCCTGCTCGGGGGTGGCGCCGGCCAAAATGGCGGAAGATTGCGCCGCCGCCTCGAACAGGCGGGCCGTCTTGCTGTAAATCACCCGCATGTAGCTCTCGATGCTGATATCGGGATCGTTGCAGTTCATTAACTGTAATACTTCGCCTTCGGCAATGACGTTAACCGCCTCCGACATCAGCGCCAGGACCCGCAGCGATTCCAGGCCGGTCATCATCTGGAAGGCGCGCGTGTAGATAAAATCCCCCACCAGGACGCTGGCGGCATTGCCGAACGCCGCGTTGGCCGTGGCCTTGCCCCGGCGCATATCGGATTCGTCAACCACGTCGTCATGCAATAAGGTGGCGGTATGGATAAATTCAATCAGCGCCGCCACGGTCACATGCTTTTTGCCGTCGTAATGCAAGGCCCTGGCCGCCAGCACGGCTATCATCGGGCGGATGCGCTTGCCCCCGCCGCTGATGATGTAGTGGCCAAGCTGATTGATAAGCGCGACTTCGGAGTTCAACTGCTCGAGGATAATCGCGTTGACGTCCGCCATATCATGTGCGGTAAGTTCTGTAATTTGATCAAGGTTCATTATTGTCTTTAGGCTTTATTTTAACCGTTAGATAGTAACGCTGCTCATGGGGCCAGATGGTAGAAACTGTGTTACTGATTGTACTTGAAAAATGCCAGAGATAAATGCCGGTGAAGAAACTGCGCTTTTTTCGTCTCCTGTATGTATTCTGCACTTGTCATAGGGCGCTTTTTTGCGTAGAATTCGCGCCCTATTGTGAATATTTATAGCGCACTGTGGACGAATCTAAGTTGAGTGCGCGGAAAGCGGAGTTTTTTATGTACGCGGTTTTCCAAAGTGGTGGTAAACAACACCGGGTCAGCGAAGGTCAGACTGTTCGCCTTGAAAAGCTGGACATCGCAACGGGTGAAACCGTTGAATTCGACCAGGTGATGATGATTGCCAACGGTGATGACATTCAGATCGGCGTTCCTTTCGTCAATGGCGGAAAGATTCAAGCTGAAGTAGTTGCCCATGGTCGTGGCGATAAAGTGACGATTGTTAAATTTCGTCGCCGTAAGCACTATCGTAAGCAACAAGGCCATCGTCAGTGGTTCACTGACGTGAAAATTACCGGTATCGGCGCCTAACAGGGGAGCACACTCATGGCACACAAAAAGGCTGGCGGCTCGACTCGTAACGGTCGCGACTCAGAAAGTAAACGCCTGGGCGTCAAACGCTTCGGCGGCGAAGCTGTTTTAGCAGGCAGCATCATCGTTCGCCAGCGTGGAACTAAATTCCACCCCGGCACCAACGTTGGTTGCGGTAAAGACCACACTCTGTTTGCTTTGGCTACTGGTAAAATCCAGTTCGAAGTTAAAGGACCGAAAAACCGCAAGTTTGTCAGCATCGTAGCAGCTGAATAAATTTTCCGTTTTTTGCTGGCCGCGGCTCCGATAGCCCGGCCCAGGCAACACGTCCCGATAACAGAGCAAAGCCCCGCAATTCTTGCGGGGCTTTTTACTTTTCTTTCCGGCCACGTTTCGCGTTAAACACTCATGAAGACAAATCAGCAGGCGGGACAGCAGGCAGGGGTGGGCATCATGCTGGCGCTCACCACCGCAATGTGCTGGGGGGCGTTGCCCATCGCCATGAAACAGGTGCTCACCGACATGGAGCCGTATACCGTGGTCTGGTACCGTTTCATCATGGCGGGTATCGGTCTGGCCGTCATCCTGGCGCCGCGTCGCCAACTGCCGTCATTAACGCTGTTTTTGCGCTGGCGCTGGCTGATGATGCTGGTTATCGCCACCGCGGGCTTGCTGGGCAACTTTATTTTCTTCAGTTCGTCGCTGCAATACCTTAGCCCGACCGCGTCGCAGGTCATCGGCCAGCTTTCGCCGGTGGGCATGATGTTCGCCAGCGTGCTGATCCTTAAGGAACGCATGCGCGGCACCCAGATTATCGGGGCGTTGATGCTGATAAGCGGCCTGGTGATGTTTTTTAATACCAGCCTGCTGGAGATCTTTACCCGGCTGACCGACTACACCCTGGGGGTGATCCTGGGGGTTTGCGCGGCGACGGTCTGGGTCTGTTACGGCGTGGCGCAAAAGGTTCTGCTGCGCCGGCTGGCCTCGCAACAGATCCTGTTTTTACTGTATGTTTTGTGTACAATAGCCTTATCCGTCGTGGCCAAGCCCGCGGCGGTGATGCACCTAAGCTTGTGGCAGGTTGCCTGCCTGGTATTTTGCGGTGCCAATACATTGGTTGGTTACGGCGCGCTGGCGGAAGCCATGGCGCGCTGGCAGGCGGCGCAGGTCAGCGCTATCGTCACGCTGACGCCCCTGTTCACCTTACTTTTTTCGGATTTGCTGTCACTGGCCTGGCCGGATTATTTCGCTGCTCCGGCGCTGAATATTGTCGGTTATCTGGGCGCGTTTGTCGTGGTGGCGGGTGCGATGTTTTCTGCGGCGGGCCATCGGCTCCTGCCCGTGCGGGCCAACACAGGACCGGTGCTGCCCATTAAGCCGCCCGGCAAATGAATTACGGAGAGTTTCCATGAAGTTTGTAGATGAGGCCGCCATCGTGGTGGTCGCGGGCGACGGCGGCAACGGTTGCGTCAGTTTCCGGCGGGAAAAATATATTCCTAACGGCGGTCCTGACGGCGGCGACGGCGGGGACGGCGGCGATGTCTATCTGCTGGCGGACCGGAACCTGAACACCCTGATCGATTATCGCTTCGAGAAATCCTTCCGCGCTGAACGCGGTCAAAACGGCCAAAGCCGGGACTGCACCGGCAAACGCGGCAAGGACATTACCATCAAAGTCCCGGTGGGCACCCGTATCCTCGACCAGGGCACCGGTGAAACCATGGCCGACATGACCCGCCATGAGCAACGCGTCATGGTGGCGAAAGGCGGTTTCCACGGCTTGGGCAACGCGCGCTTTAAATCTTCCATTAACCGCGCCCCGCGCCAGAAAACCGACGGCACCAAGGGCGAAAACCGCGAACTGCAGCTCGAACTGCTGCTGCTGGCCGATGTCGGCATGCTCGGGCTGCCCAATGCCGGCAAATCAACGTTTATCCGCGCGGTGTCCGCCGCCAAACCCAAGGTGGCCGACTATCCCTTCACCACCCTGGTGCCGAGCCTTGGCGTGGTGCGCATGGATAATGAGCAGAGCTTTGTGGTCGCCGATATCCCCGGCCTGATTGAGGGCGCGTCCGAAGGCGCCGGCCTGGGCATTCGTTTCCTGAAACACCTTGAGCGCTGCCGGGTGCTGCTGCACCTGATCGATCTCGCCCCCATCGATGAATCGGATCCCATCGAAAACGCCCGGATCATCGTCAAGGAGCTTGAGCGCTACAGTGAAAAGCTGGCCGCCAAGCCGCGCTGGCTGGTATTTAATAAGATCGACCTGCTCGACCCCGAAGAAGCGGATCGCCGGGCCAAGGCCATAGCCGCGGCGCTCGGCTGGCAGGAACAGTTTTATATTATTTCCGCCGCCAGCCAGCAGGGCGTTAAAGCGCTGTGCTGGGACGTGATGGCCTTCATTAACAGCCATCCCCACGATCTGCCGGCTGAAGAGGCCGCCGCCCCGGTCAAGGTTGAGTTTATGTGGGATGACTATCACCGCGAACAGCTGGAAAAAACCGAGATCGTCGCTGAAGAGGACGATCTGGACGATGACGATTGGGACGAAGATGATGAAGAAGGCGTGGAATTTATCTATCACCGCTGACGGTTCTGGATTTGCCGCGATCCTGCACGGGTTGCATTAATACGCGCCCGGGCGGCCTCACCGCCGCTACAACGCCCCTACCGCTGTTTGCGGGGGGCGTTTTTTTATGGACGAGGGGGGCGCCAATCAGTTGTTTTGATAGATATCTTTATATAACCGGCTTTCGAAACGTACCAGGGGAATGCGCCTGGCCTTTTGATCCTCGGGCGGCACCGCGTATCCCGAGAGATACTGCACAAAAGCCATGCGCTGGCCGCTGACGGTGGTGATAAAGCCCGCCAGGTTATAAACCCCCTGCAACGAGCCGGTTTTGGCCGAGACTTTACCGTCCACGCCCGCCTCGTGCAGCCCGGCGCGATACATCAGCGTGCCGTCATATCCCGCCAGCGGCAGCATGGAGATGAAATCCAGGGTTTGGTCATGCTGGCCGATATATTGCAGCACCTGCATCATGGTGGCCGGTGAAATCAGATCGTGGCGCGATAAGCCGGAACCGTCGACGATAATGGTATTGCCCAGATCGATGCCGGCCTGCTGGCGCAGGATTTGCCGTACCGCGTCCGAACCGGCGCGCCAGGTGCCGGGCACCTTGAAACGCTCGCGGCCGATGGTGCGAAATACCGTATCGGCAATCATGTTATCGGATTTCTTCAGCATCACCCGCAGCAAATCATGCAGGGGCGCGGAATACGTCTGCGCCAGTATCTTGCCCGGCGCGCCGGGAACGGTTTGACGCAGCAGGGTGCCCGCCACCTCGATACCCGCTTCTTTCAGCTCGCTTTTCAGGATGGCTCCCGCATAGCTTGCGCCATCCTGGATGGCAAACGCCAGCGGCAGGGGTTCGGCGCGCTGGGGCAGGCAGCCGGTCAGGGTAAAGCGGTTCAGCTCGCCCGGCACCACGTCCAGCTCGCAATATTGTGCCTCGGGGGACCCTTTCGCCAGGGTGCGTACCTGGCTGTACATCTGCACCGGGTAATACGAGGCCACGCGGATAAACGCATTATCGCCGGCCTTGGGCGCGCTGTAGAGCGAAACGGAGAAGCAGTTGCGATCGACGATGGCCGCGCCCGGCGGCGCGCTGAAGCATTGGGTCAAGTCATTCCACGGCCATCCCGGGGCTTTATCGTGGCTGGCGAAGGCGGAGGTGTCGATGAGCAGATTGCCCGAAACCTGGCGGATGCCCTGCTTGCGCAGTTCGGCGACCATATTGCGCAACTGCTGGCGCCCCAGGGTCGGATCGCCGCTAAAACGGGCGATCAGGTTGCCGCGCAGCACGCCGTTGCCGACCGTGCCGTCGCTTTCCAGGGTGGTGCTGAAACGATAGGCCGGCCCCAGTTGCAACAATGCCGCCAGCGCGGTGATCACTTTCTGGGTACTGGCCGGCAGGGCCATCTGCTGGCTGTGATAATCAATGGCCGGCGTGGGGGCGCCGATTTTTTGTGCAATCAATGCCAGGTTGGCGCCGTCGGGTAACAGTTCCGTATAATTTTCCACCGGCGCGCCGTGCGCGGACAGCATAATAACGCCGGTCAATCCTGTGAGTATTCCTACAAAACGCATAATATTGTGCAACGGCAAAGTAACGTGGTGCCATACTACGGTGCAAACAGGGTTAAAGTAAACGATGACCCATCGGGAACTCTGGGTTAAAATACGTATCAAAATGCAAACCAAGACTGACCAGGCTCGTTGCGCCAGGTGCGGTTTTTTTTGCTTTTCGCTTAGGTGGTAGCGCAAACGGCTACGCCGTGACAACATTCAGTACCGTCAGGACGGCGACTATTTTAGCAGGATGTATTCATTTAGAGGTATTGCCATGACACCAATTCCGATGACTTTGCGTGGTGCCGATAAGCTGCGGGAAGAGCTCGAGTTTTTGAAAAGCGTCCGCCGCCCGGAAATTATCAAGGCCATCGCCGAGGCTCGCGCGCACGGCGATCTGAAGGAAAACGCGGAATACCATGCCGCGCGCGATCAGCAAGGGTTCTGCGAAGGCCGTATCCAGGAAATCGAAGCGAAGCTGTCCAACGCGCAGATTATCGATGTCACCAAGATGTCGGCCGGCGGCCGGGTGATTTTTGGCGCTACGGTCACTATCCAGAACCTGGAAAACGAAGACGAGCAGACCTATCGCATCGTTGGCGACGACGAGGCCGATTTTAAACAAAATCTTATTTCCATCAATTCCCCCATGGCGCGGGGTCTGGTCGGCAAGGAAGTCGGCGATATCGCCCTGATCCGGACACCCGGCGGCGATGTGGAATATGAGATTTTGCAGATAGAATATCTTTAATACGCTGAAAAAGCGGAATGAGATGATTTGTAAAGAAAGGAAAAAGGCCGTAAGCGGCCTTTTCCTCTATCGGGGAACATGGCACCTTTTCAGCAGAAAAGGTGTATTCAGCGCGGTAAAGTGATTTTATGGTCTTTACCCGGCCGGTACAGAACCAGGACGCCGCCGATGGCCTGCACGTTAACGGCGCCGGTTTCACGCACGATGGCATCCGCGATAAGCGTTTTGGTCTCGCGTTCTTCCGCGGCAATTTTCACTTTGATAAGCTCATGATGTTCAAGAGCCTGTTCAATTTCTGCCAGCACGCCTTCGGTCAGGCCGTTATTGCCCAGCATGACGACCGGTTTTAGCGGATGAGCCAGGCTTTTCAGGTGCTGTTTTTGCTTATTATTAAGATTCATTTGTCTTTTTTGCTTACGTTGGGATTGAAAACGGTACATTCTACCGCCATCTCATGGTTATCACCAAATCGGTCGTGATTGTATCTGGCGCACGAGTGCCCGCATCCCATCACAAATGCACTCTTTCAGGATAGTTGGAAAACACGATGACCACCAAAAAGCGTTCTGGAAGCTCCAGTCGATGGCTACAGGAACACTTTAGCGATAAATATGTTCTCGAGGCACAAAAAAAAGGACTGCGTTCGCGTGCCTGGTTTAAACTTGAAGAAATACAGCAGGGCGACAAACTGTTCAAACCGGATATGGCTGTCGTGGATCTCGGCGCCGCGCCCGGCGGCTGGTCGCAGTATGTCGCCACGCAAATTGGCAAGAAAGGGCGTATCATCGCCTGTGATATTCTCCCCATGGATCCCATCGTGGGCGTCGATTTCCTGCAAGGCGACTTTCGCGACCCGCTGGTGCTGCAGGCCTTGCTTGATAGGGTAGGCGAAAGCAAAGTACAGGTGGTCATGAGCGATATGGCCCCTAATATGAGTGGCACGCCGGCCGTTGATATTCCCAAGGCCATGTATTTAGTCGAATTGGCCTTGGAGATGTGCCGGGATGTACTGGCACCTGGCGGCAGTTTTCTGGTTAAAGTCTTTCAGGGAGAAGGTTTTGATGAATACCTGCGGGAAATTCGCTCCCTATTTACGAAGGTAAAGATTCGTAAGCCAGACGCTTCGCGCGCACGATCGCGGGAAGTGTACATTGTGGCGACAGGGCGCAAATTATAGTACCCTACGCTAATTGTTAACACCGTTGTAATATGAGGTTAATCCCTTGAGTGACATGGCGAAAAACCTGATTCTCTGGTTGGTCATCGCAGTAGTGCTGATGTCTGTATTTCAGAGCTTCGGGCCCAGCGAGTCCAATAGCCGTAAGGTGGATTACTCTACCTTTATGTCTGAATTAAATCAGGATCAGATTCGGGAAGCGCGAATTAACGGACGTGAAATTAACGTTACCAAGAAAGACAGTAACCGCTATACCACGTTTATCCCGGTCAATGATCCCAAGTTGTTGGATATTCTGCTGACCCGGAACGTTAAAGTCGTCGGTGAGCCGCCGGAAGAACCAAGCCTGCTGGCCTCGATCTTTATTTCCTGGTTCCCGATGCTGTTGCTGATAGGCGTCTGGATCTTTTTTATGCGTCAAATGCAGGGCGGCGGCGGCAAGGGGGCGATGTCCTTCGGCAAGAGCAAGGCCCGGATGCTGACTGAAGATCAGATCAAAACCACCTTTGCCGACGTTGCGGGCTGCGACGAAGCAAAAGAAGAAGTCAGCGAACTGGTCGATTACCTGCGTGAACCGAGCCGCTTTCAGAAGCTGGGCGGGAAAATCCCTAAAGGCGTGCTGATGGTCGGGCCGCCCGGGACCGGTAAAACCCTGCTGGCCAAGGCCATTGCCGGTGAAGCCAAAGTTCCGTTCTTCACCATTTCCGGCTCGGATTTCGTGGAAATGTTTGTCGGCGTCGGCGCGTCGCGTGTGCGCGACATGTTTGAACAGGCAAAAAAAGCCGCGCCATGCATCATCTTTATCGATGAAATCGATGCGGTGGGGCGCCAGCGTGGCGCGGGCCTGGGCGGCGGTCATGACGAACGCGAACAGACCCTGAACCAAATGTTGGTGGAAATGGATGGCTTCGAAGGCAATGAAGGCATCATCGTTATCGCGGCGACCAACCGTCCCGACGTGCTGGACCCGGCGTTGCTGCGTCCCGGCCGTTTTGACCGCCAGGTGGTCGTCGGCCTGCCGGATGTGCGCGGCCGTGAGCAGATTCTGAAAGTCCATATGCGCCGGGTACCGTTGTCCACTGATATGGACCCGTCGGTCATTGCCCGCGGCACCCCCGGTTTCTCGGGCGCCGATTTGGCCAACCTGGTCAATGAAGCCGCGTTGTTTGCCGCCCGCGGCAGCAAACGCGTGGTCTCGATGGTGGAATTTGAAAAGGCCAAGGACAAAATCATGATGGGCGCCGAACGCCGCTCCATGGTGATGACCGAAGCGCAAAAGGAATCCACCGCCTACCACGAGGCGGGCCACGCCATTATCGGTCGCCTGGTGCCCGAGCACGATCCGGTGCATAAGGTGACGATTATTCCGCGCGGCCGCGCGCTGGGCGTGACGTTCTTCCTGCCGGAAGGCGACGCCATCAGCGCCAGCCGCCAGAAGCTGGAAAGCCAGATCTCCACGCTGTACGGCGGCCGTCTTGCCGAGGAAATCATTTACGGCGTGCAGAAGGTTTCCACCGGCGCGTCCAACGATATCAAGGTGGCAACGTCCATTGCGCGCAATATGGTGACCCAGTGGGGCTTCTCCGAAAAGCTGGGGCCGCTGCTTTACGCCGAGGAAGAAGGCGAAGTGTTCCTGGGCCGCTCGGTGGCTAAGGCCAAGCATATGTCCGATGAGACGGCGCGTATTATCGACCAGGAGGTGAAATCCCTGATTGAACGCAACTATGCCCGGGCGCGCACTCTGCTGATGGAAAATATGGATATCCTGCATTCGATGAAGGATGCCCTGATGAAATATGAAACCATCGACGCCCCGCAAATCGACGATTTAATGGGCCGTAAAGCAGTGCGTCCGCCCGCGGGCTGGGATGATTCGCCGAGCAATCACTCCTCCGACAACGGCGGCACGCCTAAAGCGCCGACGCCGGTGGATGAACCCAACACCCCGACTGGCAACACCATGTCGGAGCAGTTCGGCAACAACTAAGCGCCTAAACAAAGCGTGGTGCCCGTACTCTCCTCCAACAGCCCCGGCTCAGCAGCCGGGGCTTTTTTATGCCTGGCCGGCCGGCGCGCGTCCCTGGTCGTGTTGTGCTCCTGCCGGTGTCCTATTGCGCATCGCAATGCTAAGATATGCCCGCGGCCGTATTCCGGCCTCTTCCCATTACGTTTTTAACGACGATGACGCCAGGACGCTGATTCGCACCACGTATTGCTCAAAGGAGAAAATCGTATGCAACTTCAGCTTGGCCAGCGCGTACTCGATCTGGGTTCCCCGCAGGTGATGGGGATCCTGAACGTCACGCCGGACTCCTTTTCCGACGGCGGCAAGTATCGCCGGCTTGACGCGGCGCTGGCCCATGCGCAGGCCATGGTTGCGGCCGGCGCGACGCTGATTGATATCGGCGGGGAATCCACCCGGCCCGGCGCCGCCCCGGTAAGCGACCAGGAAGAGGCTGACCGCGTGCTGCCGGTCGTCAGCGCGCTGGCGCAGCGGCTGGATGTGGCAATCTCGGTGGATACCTCGCGCGCGCTGGTGATGCGCGAGAGCGCGGCGGCGGGCGCCCATTTGATAAACGATATCCGCGCCCTGCGCGATCCCGGCGCCCTGGAGGCGGCCCGCGACAGCGGACTGCCGGTTTGCCTGATGCACATGCAGGGTGAACCGCGATCCATGCAGCAGGCGCCGCATTATGACGATGTCCTGACGGAGGTAGATCGCTTTTTCGCCGGGCGTATCGCCGACTGCGTGGCGGCGGGAATCCCGAAAAACAAGCTATTGCTCGATCCGGGTTTCGGTTTCGGCAAGGATTTGGCGCATAATTACCGCCTTCTGGCCCGAGTGGGGGATTACCATCATTTCGGCCTGCCGCTCCTGGTGGGGATGTCGCGCAAATCCATGATAGGCCAACTTACCCAGGCGCCCGCGGAACAACGCGTTATCGGCAGCGTGGCCTGCGCGGTGATTGCCGCCATGCAGGGCGCGCAGATAATTCGCGTCCACGATGTCAAGGCAACCGTCGAGGCGATGCAAATCGTCACCGCGACTCTTTTAGCGAAGGAATCACTATTTGTATGAGTAACCATAAATACTTTGGCACCGACGGTATTCGCGGCAAGGTCGGCGAAAGCCCCATTACCCCTGATTTTGTGCTGAAGCTGGGATGGGCGGCGGGCAAGGTACTGGCGCGACATGGTTCGCGTAAAATCATTATCGGCAAGGACACGCGCATTTCGGGATATATGCTGGAGTCGGCGCTGGAGGCGGGGCTGGCCGCGGCGGGATTGTCCGCCGCCTTTACCGGGCCGATGCCCACCCCGGCCATTGCCTACCTGACCCGTACCTTCCGGGCGGAAGCGGGCATTGTCATTTCCGCCTCCCATAATCCCTATTACGACAACGGCATCAAATTTTTCTCCATCGACGGCACCAAGCTGCCGGATGCGGTGGAGGAGGCCATCGAAGCCGAGCTGGAAAAAAACCTGACCTGTGTGGAAAGCGCCGAGCTGGGCAAGGCAAGCCGCATTGTCGACGCGGCGGGCCGCTATATCGAGTTCTGCAAAGGCACGTTTCCCAGCAACAGCAGCCTGAAGGGATTAAAAATCGTGGTGGATTGCGCCAACGGCGCCACTTACCACATCGCCCCCAGCGTGCTGCGCGAACTGGGGGCGCAGGTGGTGGCCATAGGCTGCCAGCCGGACGGCATGAATATCAACCAGGAGTGCGGCGCCACCGACGTGCGCCTGTTGCAGCGGCGCGTGCTGGAAGACAAGGCCGATCTTGGCATTGCTTATGACGGCGACGGCGATCGGGTGATTATGATCGACCACCTGGGCAACAAGGTGGACGGGGATCAGATCCTCTATATCATCGCCCGGGAAAAACTGCGCCAGGGCCAGCTCAGCGGCGGCGTGGTGGGTACGCTGATGAGCAATATGGGGCTGGAACTGGCGCTTAGGCAGTTGGGTATCCCGTTTGTGCGCGCCAAGGTAGGCGACCGTTACGTGCTGGAGAAAATGCAGGAGAAGGGCTGGCGCATCGGCGCGGAAAATTCCGGCCACGTGATCCTGCTGGATAAGACCACCACCGGCGACGGCATTATCGCCGGATTGCAGGTTCTCTCCGCCATGGTGGGCAATCATATGACCCTGCACGATCTGTGCAGCGGCATGCGTCTGCTGCCGCAAATCCTGGTGAATGTGCGCTTTGCCGGCATCGGCGATCCGCTGGAATCGGCGGCGGTAAAACAGGCGCAGGCGGACGTCGAGATAGCCCTGGCGGGGCGGGGCCGGGTGCTGCTGCGTAAATCCGGTACCGAACCCCTGATCCGGGTTATGGTGGAGGGGGAGGACGCGGAACAGGTTAACCGCTTGGCGCATCTTATTGCCGATGCGGTAAAAGCGGCGGATTAAGCGGCATGGCGCGCGGGCAAGCGCGCTTCCCGCTGCGCGGATGACGTTTTTTTCCGCAATCAGCGCGTTAGCCGCAATTTGCCCTTGCACGACTTAACGGCTTTAGTTAGTATTCACACCCGCTCCAGTCGGAGATTGTGACAACCGGATTGGGGCCATAGCCTAACGCGCGGTTTAACCCGCAAGGATACTGAAAAGATTATGTACGAAGCTCTGTTAGTCATATTCCTGTTGATAGCTGTCGGGCTGGTTGCGCTGATTATGCTGCAACAAGGTAAAGGTGCTGATATGGGGGCCTCTTTCGGCGCAGGCGCTTCCGCGACCCTGTTCGGTTCGAGCGGTTCCGGTAACTTCATGACCCGTGTGACGGCCGTGCTGGCAACGCTGTTTTTTATCCTCAGTCTGGTGTTGGGCAACCTTAGCGGCAGCCACAGCCAGAAAGGCAGCGAGTGGGATAATTTGAACCAGGCTCCGCAAGCGCAAAAGGCACCGTCCGAAGCGCCGGCGAAACCGAATAACGATATCCCGCAGTAATAGGTACCGTTTTATCTGAAGCGACGGGCGAAAAGAAAGACGCCGGAGTGAGCAAATGCTGGTATGCCCAAGTGCGGGTGTCCAGGGATGTCGGTGTGCAGAAATGCCGGTATCTCACAATAGCGTCACGGCGTTAAGTAATACCTGAAAATAACCGGTAACCAGCCGGATAAAAAGATAACTGGTTGCGCAATGCAGCGGATGTGAAAAAATCAGTGCCGAGGTGGTGGAATTGGTAGACACGCTACCTTGAGGTGGTAGTGCCCGATTGGGCTTACGGGTTCAAGTCCCGTCCTCGGTACCAAGTTTAAATAGAAGACGTCGCTGGACGTCTTTTTGCTTTTTAAGCACCGTCAAACCGGCGGGCAAACAGGCTTACCCTTCTTCAATTCGATGTTACCCTAATCTTCCCCTCCCTGAATGACACCCCTCTTTCCCGTGCCGGCATTCATTTGACCATAAGCGATTTATACAATTATACGCCCATGCGATATGAGAAATTAGCAGCGAAATAATTTTACATGGCCGGCTTTGGGCCGGGATGGCGGATCGCGCCAAGAGTATTGTCGCCAAAATGCATCCGAGCATTTAATGAAAAAGTGGGGGAGTAAAATGACAACAGTATCCTTTACGCCAGGGCAACAGCCCCCGGAATACAGGGGTTGGCAGGAGCGGTTAACGCGCACTGAGCAAGATAAAATCGACGCCGCCGCCGCCGGGCAGGCGCTAAAAAACATGGGTTCCGCATTTGTCGGTAAACTCTCCGGGGCAAAGAATTCACTGCTGACGCTGCGCTCCGGTATTAAACAAACATCCTGGGCGGTTGGACATGGCATGGCGCGTCTGTTGGATAAACTCGCCATCGCCGGCAAGAGGATAGCCGCCGCCGCGCGCCGCTCTTCCCATGCAAGCGCTAGGGATATGCTCACCAAGCCGGTCTATAGGACCGTGCGGCCTGACCATGTTATCGGCCCCTTGCTGAATGACGGCGATTCACTGGCAGTCAATGGTAAAGAAATCAGGGACTATTTAATCAATAACCCCGGCAGTCCCCTTTTTGCCTCCGGCAATATCAAGATTACCGGACACACCATTAGCTTCATACAGCCGGAGACTATCCCGGGTACCGCGATGACCATTACCGGGCTGACCCTGGATAGCCGGGATAGCCACAGCGGCGAGGTACTCGGCGCGCTAAGGGAGGTTTTGCAGGATCCCAAAGCAATCTTCGGCAGCCTGGCTGAGTTATGCGCAATAATGACCGTGAACGACAAGCTCAACGTCGTGAAGATGCGCACCGCGCAGCTTATCGCTGACCAGTTGAACCAACCGTCGGTGAGGAAGGCATTGGTAACGCCGAAGTACGAATCGGCGATCAATAGCCTGGTGGCATATGACCCCAGAACGGATACCTATAAGCCCTGGTTTACCCCTGCGGCGCTTCACCGGAACGTCACGCCGCCCGGCGAACCGGCATCTGCGGCGCGCGCGCCTGAAAAGCCGGTGGTCCCGCCGCGTCCGCCATGGCTTAGCAACGCCAGGTCAGTAGCGGTTCCAAACCGGACGGCGGGTACTGAGTCCACCATTGCCGGGGGCGTTAATAACGGCGCCGTTAATGCGCCGGTTGGGCGCGCGGGACCAACGGTCCACGATGCCGGCAAGAGCGTGGCAGAGCTGCGCAAGCTATTTGATAAGCCATGACTCTCGCGGTATTGCCTGTGATGGTTGGCCGGGAAAAGCATAGCCGCGCGCGCTGTGCTTTTCCCCCGCGGGTCGACGCTCTCTTCCCATCACCGGATGTCGGCGCGCGCTGAAAGAAGGCTTGCCCGACCGCCGGTGTTATGAAATACTCTGCCTCCCCAATCGCTAACGTCAGCCGCGTGCGGTTTCTACCAGGCGTTGCAGTATCGGTGGTTTGCCGGCGTCATTTTCCGCTAGGAAAAAAACGCTATGGCCCTTAAAAGGCCGTAAATACATGAGATTGGCGGGATCTTTTGCTCAACGTTACCGTTTGTTATGTAATGATAACTTGCTTTTTTATGGTTATCGGCGTAATATTTGCAACGTTTTCAGACGCGGGGTGGAGCAGCCTGGTAGCTCGTCGGGCTCATAACCCGAAGGTCGTCGGTTCAAATCCGGCCCCCGCAACCACTTTCCCTTAGAGTTCTTTTTCAAATATACTGCCCAGTACGTTATACTGTTTGATATCGCAGCGGCGTTTGAAAAAAGATTCTATGGAATGTTGTAAAGCCGCTTTGCGGCTTACAGGGTCCCAGTCGCAAAAAGCCCCGAATTTTCGGGGTTTTTTGTTATTAAACTATAGAAATACTGGGCTTTTTAGCCCTTTTTTTATGTCTTGGGGGTGGGCTTGTCCACATTAGAACAAAAATTGACTGAGATGATCGCCGCACCGGTGGAAGCCTTGGGCTATGAGCTGGTAGGCATAGAATTCATCCGGGGCCGGCAGTCAACGTTACGCATCTATATTGATAGTGACAAGGGTATCACCGTCGATGATTGTGCTGATGTCAGCCGCCAGGTCAGCGCGGTGCTCGACGTCGAGGATCCGATCCAAGTGGCCTACAGCCTCGAGGTGTCTTCTCCGGGCCTCGATCGTCCGTTATTCGCCGCCGCGCATTATACGCAGTTCATCGGTGAAGAAGTCAGCGTGGTTTTGCGCATTGCGGTGCAAAACCGTCGCAAATGGCAGGGAATCATTAAAACGGTTGACGGCGAAATGATCACGGTGACGGTGGAAGGAAAAGATGAAGTGTTCGCTTTAAGCAACATCCAGAAAGCGAACCTGGTACCCCACTTTTAACGTTTTAATGAGGCAACTAGGATGAATAAAGAAATTCTGGCTGTTGTTGAAGCAGTTTCCAATGAGAAAGCGGTTCCGCGCGAAAAAATTTTTGAAGCGCTGGAAACTGCACTGGCTACGGCAACAAAGAAAAAATACGAGCAAGAGATTGAGGTTCGTGTCAATATCGATCGGAAAACCGGCGATTTCGAAACCTTTCGCCGTTGGGTCATCGTGAATGAAGTCACGCAGCCGACGCGCGAAATCACCTTTGACGCGGCGCAGTTTGAAGATCCGGCGGCCGTATTAGGCGGTTACGTCGAGGACGAAATTGAATCCGTGGTATTTGACCGCATCACGACCCAAACCGCTAAACAGGTTATCGTCCAGAAAGTGCGTGAAGCCGAACGCGCCATGGTCGTGGATCAGTTCCGCCAGCATGAAGGCGAAATCGTCACCGGCGTAGTGAAAAAAGTCAATCGCGACAATATCAGCCTCGATTTGGGCAGCAACGCCGAAGCGGTGATTGGCCGTGAAGACATGCTGCCGCGCGAGAACTTCCGCCCCGGGGATCGTATCCGCGGTGTTCTTTATTCAGTACGTCCGGAAGCACGCGGCGCCCAGCTGTTTGTGAGCCGTTCCCGCCCAGAAATGCTGATAGAATTATTCCGTATCGAAGTACCGGAAATCGGCGAAGAGGTCATTGAGATCAAGGCCGCCGCCCGCGATCCGGGTTCACGGGCTAAAATCGCCGTGAAAACCAACGACAAGCGTATCGATCCGGTCGGCGCCTGTGTCGGTATGCGCGGCGCGCGCGTACAGGCGGTGTCCAGCGAATTGGGCGGCGAACGTATCGATATCATCCTCTGGGATGATAATCCGGCGCAGTTTGTCATCAACGCCATGGCCCCGGCCGACGTGGCCTCCATCGTGGTCGATGAAGACAAGCACCAGATGGATATCGCGGTGGAATCCGGCAACCTGGCCCAGGCCATCGGCCGTAACGGGCAGAACGTCCGCCTGGCCTCGCAGCTAAGCGGCTGGGAGCTGAACGTGATGACCGTCGAGGATCTGCAGGAGAAACATCAGGCCGAAGCCCATGCCGCCATCGATATCTTCACCAAGTATCTGGACATTGATGAAGAATTCGCCACGGTACTGGTTGAAGAAGGCTTTTCCTCATTGGAGGAACTCGCGTATGTCCCAATGAAGGAACTGCTGGAAATCGAAGGGCTTGATGAAGAAATGGTAGAAGCGTTGCGTGAGCGGGCGAAAAACGCCCTGACCACGCTCGCCCTGGCGCAGGAAGAGAATCGCGGCGGGGGCAAGCCGGCTGAAGACCTGTTAAGTCTACCGGAGCTTGAGCGCGAAATGGCGTTCAAGCTGGCGGAGCGCGGTGTTTGTACGCTGGAAGATCTTGCCGAACAGGGTGTCGATGACCTGTCAGATATTGAAGGGCTGAGTAGTGAAAAAGCCGGTGAGCTGATTATGGCCGCGCGCAATATCTGTTGGTTTGGCGACAACGCGTAATAAACTGTAGCAGGAAAGGAACAGCATGACAGATGTAACCGTAAAATCGCTCGCCGCAGAAATTCAGACTCCGGTCGATCGCCTGGTACAGCAGTTTGCTGATGCTGGTATCGACAAGACCGAAGCCGATTCTGTGACCCAGCATGAAAAACAAACGTTATTAGCGCACCTGAACCGTGAGCGGGGCAGCGCGCCGAATAAACTCACTTTACAGCGTAAAACCCGCAGTACCTTGAATATTCCGAGTACAGGCGGTAAAAGTAAATCGGTGCAAATAGAAGTCCGCAAGAAACGCACGTACGTGCAACGCGATCCCCAGTCCGCCGAACAGGCGGAAGCGGAAGAGCTGGCTAAACGTGAAGCGGAAGAACTGGCCCTTCGTGAGGCTGAAGAGCGTGCTGCGCATGAAGCCGCTGAAAAAGCCAAGCATGAAGCCGAAGAAAAAGCAAAACGTGCGGCCGACGATAAAGCCAAACGTGAGGCCGCTGATACAGCGAAGCGTGTGGCAGCGGAAAGTGAAAAATTGACCAACCAGCAGACCAATAATATGACTAAGTCACCACAGGCGGTCGAAAAAGCCCGCCGTGAAGCCGAGGCCGCTGAGCTTAGACGTAAAGCGGAAGAGGAAACGCGTCGCAAGGTTGAAGAAAGTGCACGCCTCGCTGTCGAAGAAGCCAAGCGGATGGCGGAAGAAAACGGCGGCACCTGGGTTGCCACGCCGGAACCGACGGAAGAAGATGCCAGTGACTATCACGTCACCACCTCTCATCACGCCCGCGAGGCGGAAGATGAAAACGACCGTAAGGTCGAAGGTGAGCGTCGCGCCCGCACGCGCGGCGGCAAGGCGACCAAACAGAAAAAGACCAGCCGTCTGTCCGAATCCAAGGCCGACCGTGAAGAAGCGCGCGCCGTGGGCCGTAAAGGCAAGCGCAAGCCAAGCACGCTGCAGCAGAGCTTTAATAAGCCCGCCCAGATCGTTAACCGCGATGTGGTGATTGGCGAAACCGTCACCGTTGCCGAACTGGCCAATAAAATGGCGGTGAAAGGTTCCCAGGTTATCAAGGCGATGATGAAACTCGGCGCTATGGCGACCATCAACCAGGTTATCGATCAGGAAACCGCGCAGCTGGTGGCCGAGGAAATGGGCCATAAAGTTATCCTGCGCCGCGAGAATGAACTCGAAGAAATGGTGATGAGCGACCGCGATATCGACGCGGCGGCCGAACCCCGCGCGCCGGTGGTGACCATTATGGGTCACGTCGACCATGGTAAGACCTCGTTGCTCGACTATATCCGCTCCACGAAAGTGGCGGCAGGCGAAGCCGGCGGCATCACCCAGCATATCGGCGCCTACCATGTGGAAACCGAGAATGGCATGATCACTTTCCTGGATACCCCCGGACATGCGGCGTTTACCGCCATGCGTGCGCGCGGCGCCCAGGCGACGGATATCGTGGTGCTGGTCGTGGCCGCTGACGACGGCGTGATGCCGCAGACCATCGAGGCCATTCAGCACGCCAAGGCGGCGAAGGTGCCGGTCGTGGTGGCGGTGAATAAAATCGACAAACCCGAAGCCGATCCGGATCGGGTGAAGAACGAGTTAACCCAGTACGGCGTGATCCCGGAAGAATGGGGCGGCGAAAGCCAGTTCGTCAATGTGTCGGCGAAATCCGGCGTCGGTATCGACGAACTGCTTGACGCTATCCTGCTGCAGGCCGAAGTGCTGGAGCTTAAAGCCATCCGCAACGGCATGGCCAGCGGCGCGGTGATTGAATCCTTCCTGGATAAGGGCCGCGGCCCGGTTGCGACCGTACTGGTGCGCGAAGGCACGCTCAATAAAGGCGATATCGTCCTGTGCGGCTTTGAGTACGGCCGTGTGCGCGCGATGCGCGACGAGTTGGGACGTGAAGTCTCCTCGGCCGGCCCCTCCATCCCGGTAGAGATCCTCGGCCTGTCCGGCGTGCCCGCCGCGGGTGATGAAGCCACGGTGGTGCGTGACGAGAAGAAAGCGCGGGAAGTGGCCTTATACCGTCAGGGCAAATTCCGCGAAGTCAAACTGGCGCGCCAGCAGAAGTCCAAGCTGGAGAATATGTTCGCCAATATGACCGAAGGCGAAGTCTCCGAGCTGAATATCGTGCTGAAAGCCGACGTTCAGGGCTCCACCGAAGCGATTTGCGATGCTCTCGAAGCCTTGTCCACCGCTGAGGTTAAGGTCAAGATTGTCGGCTCCGGCGTCGGCGGCATCACCGAAACCGATGCCACCCTGGCCGCGGCGTCCAACGCCATCATCCTGGGCTTCAACGTTCGTGCCGATGCCTCCGCCCGCCGGGTGGTTGAAGCGGAAAGCCTGGACCTGCGCTACTACTCGGTTATCTATGACCTGATTGATGAAGTCAAACAGGCCATGAGCGGTATGCTGGCCCCGGAATATCGCCAGGAAATCATCGGTCTGGCCGAAGTGCGCGATGTGTTCCGCTCGCCGAAGTTCGGCGCCATCGCCGGTTGTATGGTGACGGAAGGCGTGGTGAAGCGTCACAACCGTATCCGCGTGCTGCGCGACAACGTCGTGATCTACGAAGGCGAGCTGGAATCCCTGCGCCGCTTCAAGGATGACGTCAACGAAGTGCGCAACGGCATGGAATGTGGTATCGGCGTGAAGAACTACAACGATGTCCGTCCGGGTGATGTGATTGAAGTCTTCGAAACCATCGAGATTCAACGCACCATCGAGTAAACCGCCGCGAACATTTATTGATGCAAGGGGGCTTATGCCCCCTGTTTTGTCTGGAGAAATTATAATGGCAAAAGAATATAGCCGAACCCAGCGCGTCGCCCAGGAAATGCAAAAAGAAATTGCCATCATCCTGCAGCGCGAAATCAAAGATCCCCGCGTCGGCATGGCCACCGTCTCCGGCGTGGAAGTGTCGCGCGACCTGGCCTACGCCAAGGTGTTCGTGACCTTCCTTAATGATAACGAACCACAGCAGATAAAAATCGGCATCACCGCGCTGCAGGACGCCTCAGGGTTTATCCGCAGCCTGCTGGGCAAGGCCATGCGCCTGCGCGTCGTGCCGGAACTGACCTTCTCCTACGATAACTCGCTGGTAGAAGGCATGCGCATGTCCAACCTGGTCAGCCAGGTGGTGCAAAAAGATCGCGCCCGCCGCAGCGAAGCCGAACCCGACGAGGGCGGCGAGGGCAAGGAAGACTGATGGGCCGCCCAAGTCGTCGCGGCCGCGATATTGACGGCATCGTATTGCTGGACAAGGGGATGGGCCTCTCCTCCAACGATTTGCTGCAAAAAGTTAAGCGGCTGTTCCACGCCAATAAAGCCGGGCACACCGGCGCGCTGGATCCGCTCGCCACCGGTATGCTGCCCATTTGCCTGGGGGAAGCGACTAAATTCTCCCAGCATCTGCTTGATGCGGACAAGCGCTACCGGGTGGTGGCCCGGCTGGGCCAGCGCACCGATACCTCCGATGCCGAGGGCATTATCATCAGCGAGCGTCCGGTGGCAATCGATCAGGTCCGGCTGGAGCAGGCCCTGGCGCGCTTTCGCGGCGAAACGCCGCAAACGCCCTCAATGTATTCGGCGCTGAAATACCAGGGCAAACCGCTGTATGAATATGCGCGCCAGGGAATAGATGTACCCCGTCCCACGCGTTTGATTACCCTGTATGCGCTGGAGTTGATCCGCTGGGATCAGGATAGCGTCGAGCTGGAAATCCATTGCTCGAAAGGCACCTATATCCGCACGATCGTCGACGATCTGGGCGAAATGCTGGGCTGCGGCGCCCATGTGATTGTCCTGCGCCGCCTGGCGGTGGCGCGTTATCCCGCGGAGCGCATGGTCACGCTGGAACAGTTGCAGGCGCTGGCCGCCGCCGATCCGCTGGCGCCGGCCACCCTCGCCGCGCTTGACAGCCTGCTGCTGCCGATGGACAGCGCGGTGGATGATATGCCCGAGCTCAATTTGCCGCCGGCCGCCGCCGGCCTGGTCAGAATGGGCCAAACGGTCGCCACGGCCGATGCGGCGCGGACGGGTATGGTCCGGTTGACCGAAGGGGTGGAACGGCGCTTTTTCGGCGTGGGGGAAATCACCGAAACCGGCCTGGTCGCCCCCCGGCGGCTGGTGGCCGAACCGCGCGTTTGATTGAGTGCGCGCCTTGCGATCGGGGTGCGCTAAGAGTAGAATAGCGCGGCTTATGAATGGGGTTGCTGAATTAGAGATCGGCGCCTGTGTATTTCACAATAAATCTGGAGTGTTATAATGTCTCTAAGTGTTGAAGCGAAAGCTAAAATTGTTACTGATTTCGGCCGTGATGCCAACGATAGCGGTTCCACCGAAGTACAGGTTGCTCTTTTGACCGCTCAAATCAGCCATTTGCAAGGCCATTTTGCGGAACATAAAAAAGATCACCACAGCCGTCGTGGCCTGCTGCGTATGGTTTCACAGCGTCGTAAGCTGCTTGACTACCTGAAAGGTAAAGATGTCGCACGTTACACCGGCCTGATCGAGCGCCTGGGCCTGCGTCGCTAAGCCAGACAGTTTCGGTAGAAAGGGGCCTTATGTGGCCCCTTTCTTCTAGGGAGCAATAACCTTTCCCGGTAATGCGTTGTTGCTTAAGTAGATTCTTCAATTGCTGACATACGCGCGGCTAATGAGAGACTTTATCCGCAGGGTAAGGATTGTCATTAGTCGCGAGGATGCGATAAGAAGATGGGTTAGTCATCGGTGAGTTTTTCTGATTATGCTCACCCTGAAAAAGGATATCATTTTGCTAAATCCGATCGTGCGCAAGTTTCAATACGGCCAACATACCGTCACCCTCGAAACCGGTATGATGGCTCGCCAGGCGACCGCCGCCGTGATGGTCAGCATGGACGACACCGCGGTATTCGTTACCGTGGTCGGGGCCAAGCAGGCCAAGCCGGGACAGAGTTTTTTCCCGCTGACCGTGAACTACCAGGAAAGAACGTATGCCGCCGGGCGTTTCCCGGGTGGCTTCTTCCGTCGCGAAGGCCGTCCCAGCGAAGGCGAAACCCTGATTTCCCGTCTGATTGACCGTCCGATTCGCCCGCTGTTCCCGGAAGGCTTCCTCAATGAAATCCAGGTGATTGCCACCGTGGTATCGGTCAATCCCCAGGTAAGCCCGGATATCGTGGCGATGATTGGCGCTTCCGCCGCCCTCAGTCTGTCCGGCATTCCGTTCAGCGGCCCGATCGGCGCGGCGCGTGTCGGTTATATCGATAGCCAGTACGTCCTGAACCCGACCATGGCCGAACTGGCCGTAAGCCGTCTGGACCTGGTGGTCGCCGGCACCGCGAACGCCGTGCTGATGGTTGAGTCCGAAGCGCAGCTGCTAAGCGAAGACGAAATGCTGGGCGCGGTGGTGTTCGGCCACGAACAACAGCAGATTGTCATCGACAATATCAATGCCCTGGTTGCCGAAGCCGGCAAACCGAAATGGGAATGGCATGCCCCGGAAGTCAACGCCGCGCTGCAAAGCCGCGTTGCCGCACTGGCTGAAGGCCGCCTGGGCGATGCTTACCATATTACGGAAAAACTTGAGCGCTACGCCCAGGTCAACGCCATCAAGGCCGATGTGGTTGCCGCGCTGCAGGCCGAGGACGACACCCTCGACGAAGGCGACATCAAGGAACTGCTGGGCAGCCTGGAAAAAACCGTGGTCCGTAGCCGCGTATTGCGTGGCGAACCGCGTATCGACGGTCGCGAAAAAGACATGATCCGCGGCCTGGATATCCGTACCGGCGTACTGCCGCGCACCCATGGCTCCGCCCTGTTTACCCGCGGCGAAACCCAGGCGCTGGTGACCGCCACCCTCGGCACCGAACGCGACGCCCAGAACATTGATGAGCTGACCGGCGAGCGTACCGACCGTTTCCTGCTACACTATAACTTTCCTCCGTACTGCGTTGGCGAAACCGGTATGGTCGGCTCGCCGAAACGTCGCGAAATCGGCCATGGCCGCCTGGCGAAACGCGGTGTGCTGGCGGTAATGCCTAAAGCGAGTGAATTCCCGTATACCGTGCGTGTGGTATCGGAAATTACGGAATCCAACGGTTCTTCGTCCATGGCCTCCGTTTGCGGCGCGTCATTGGCCTTGATGGACGCAGGGGTGCCTATCAAGGCGGCCGTTGCCGGCATCGCGATGGGCCTGGTGAAGGAAGGCGACAATTTTGTGGTCCTGTCCGATATCCTGGGCGACGAAGATCATCTTGGCGACATGGATTTCAAGGTGGCCGGCAGCCGTGAAGGCGTGACCGCGCTGCAAATGGATATTAAGATTGAAGGCATCACCCGCGAAATCATGCAGGTGGCGTTAAACCAGGCCAAAGGCGCCCGGTTGCATATCCTGGGCGTGATGGAACAGGCTATCAGCCTTCCGCGCGGCGATATCTCCCAGTTCGCGCCGCGTATCCATACCATTAAAATCAGTCCCGACAAGATCAAGGACGTGATTGGTAAAGGCGGCTCGGTTATCCGCGCGCTGACCGAAGAAACCGGCACCACCATCGAAATCGAAGATGACGGTACGGTGAAGGTGGCGGCGACCGATGGTGAAAAAGCCCGTCATGCCATTCGTCGTATCGAAGAGATTACCGCTGAAATCGAAGTGGGCCGCATCTATAATGGTAAAGTGACCCGTATCGTTGATTTTGGCGCGTTTGTGGCCATCGGCGGCGGCAAGGAAGGTCTGGTGCATATCTCGCAAATCGCCGACAAGCGCGTGGAGAAAGTGTCCGACTTCCTGCAGATGGGTCAGGAAGTCCCGGTTAAGGTCCTGGAAGTCGATCGCCAGGGGCGTGTGCGCCTGAGCATCAAGGAAGCGACCGCGCCCGGGCAGGATCAGGTTGTGCCGGAAGTAGAATAATCAGCACGGAATTAGAGTAGAATAACTGTTAGCGCATTTTACAGCTCCTTACCGGGTAGGGAGCTGTTCGTATCACAAGGGCGGGACGCCTTGTGTTAAGCCGATGGGGGACAGGACGTTCATCCAATGTTTTTCTTCGGGAGTGGGAAATGAGGCCTTACTTGCGCTGGTGGTTCGTTGCGATGGCGTTTATGCTGGCAGGATGCAGCAACATTGATTGGCGTAAAGATGACGTTTTAGCTGTGCCATTACAGCCGACGTTACAACAGGAAGTCATCCTGGCACGCATGGAACAAATCCTGGCGAGCCGGGCACTAACCGATGATGAACGAGCACAGCTATTATATGAGCGCGGAGTGCTGTATGATAGTCTCGGGTTGAGAGCGCTGGCGCGAAATGATTTTTCACAAGCGTTGGCTATCCGGCCTGATATGCCTGAGGTTTTTAACTATCTCGGCATTTATTTGACGCAGGCAGGCAATTTTGATGCTGCCTATGAAGCGTTTGATTCTGTACTAGAGCTTGATCCAACTTACAACTACGCGTATTTAAACCGTGGCATTGCCTTGTATTATGGAGGCCGCTACCGTTTGGCGCAGGATGATCTGCAGGCGTTTTATCGCGACGACCCAAATGATCCTTTCCGTTCGCTGTGGCTTTATCTGGTTGAGAAACAAATCGATACCAACAAAGCCAAAGATGCGCTGACTCAGCGCTATAAAAAAGCGAACAGGGGGCAATGGGGATGGAATATTGTCGAGTTCTACCTGGGGGACATCAGTGAAACTACGCTGATGGAGCGCCTTAAGGCGGACGCAACGGATAACACTTCGCTCGCCGAGCATCTCAGTGAAACTGACTTCTATTTAGGTAAGCATTACCTAAGTCTGGGGGACAAGAACTCCGCTTCGGCGCTGTTCAAACTGACGGTCGCTAACAACGTACATAACTTTGTTGAGCACCGCTATGCATTGTTGGAATTGGCGCTCTTAGGCCAAGGGCAAGACGACCTATCAGAATCGGACCAGCAATAGCTGACGAACTAAACTATTCAGCCCATTACCTTTTTTATCATCTGCAAGGGTGAGGGCTTGTTTGTTCGTTTTAAATCCAATTTGAGCCGGTTCACACTTTTGATGAAAATGAATGAATGTTTTCACGACGAGGTATGTAGACTGGCCGCCATGATGAAATGAGGCACGTGTACATGTCTGAAGTTGAAACCAAAGCAGAAATTAATTTTGCCGATCTGGGGCTTTCCACCCCCATCCTGAACGCCCTGACCGACCTGGGTTATGAAAAACCATCGCCGATCCAGTTAGAATGTATTCCGCAGCTGCTCGCGGGACGCGACGTCTTGGGTATGGCGCAAACCGGGAGCGGCAAGACCGCCGCGTTTGCCCTGCCTTTATTACACAATATCAATGCCGAACTGGCTGTACCGCAGGTGCTGGTGCTGGCGCCGACCCGTGAGCTGGCTGTGCAGGTCGCGGAAGCGATTTCCGATTTTGCCAAGCACATGAAAGGCATTAACGTGGTGGCGCTGTACGGCGGCCAGCGTTATGACGTGCAGCTGCGCGCCCTGCGCCAGGGTCCGCAGGTGGTGGTGGGCACGCCCGGTCGTTTGCTCGACCATTTGAAACGCGGCACCCTCGACCTGTCCAAATTAAGCGGACTGGTGCTGGACGAAGCCGATGAAATGCTGCGCATGGGCTTTATCGAAGACGTCGAAACCATTATGGCGCAGATCCCGGCCAAGCATCAGACCGCCTTGTTCTCGGCCACCATGCCGGAAGCGATTCGCCGCATTACCCGTCGTTTTATGAACGACCCGCAGGAAGTGCGCATTCAATCAAGCGTCACCACCCGTCCGGACATCAGCCAGAGCTACTGGACGGTGCAGGGCATGCGTAAGAATGAAGCGCTGGTCCGTTTCCTGGAAGCGGAAGACTTTGACGCCGCCATCATCTTCGTGCGCACCAAAAATGCCACGCTGGAAGTGGCGGAAGCGCTGGAGCACAGCGGCTACAACAGCGCGGCGCTGAACGGCGATATGAACCAGGCGTTGCGTGAGCAAACGCTGGACCGCCTGAAGGACGGCCGCCTCGATATCCTGATTGCCACCGATGTAGCTGCGCGCGGCCTGGATGTTGATCGCATCAGCCTGGTCGTGAACTACGATATCCCGATGGATTCTGAGTCCTACGTTCACCGTATCGGCCGTACCGGCCGTGCGGGCCGCGCCGGCCGTGCGTTGCTGTTTGTTGAAAACCGCGAACGCCGCCTGCTGCGTAATATCGAACGCATCATGAAGCTGACCATTCCGGAAGTGGAAATCCCGACCGGTGACGTCCTGAGCCAGCGTCGCCTGGCTAAATTCGCCGCCAAGGTCCAGGCCCAGTTGGAAAGCAGCGATTTGGATATGTACCGCGCGCTGCTGGCTAAATTACAGCCGGCGGAAGAGCTGGATATGGAAACGCTGGCCGCCGCGTTGCTGAAAATGGCCCAGGGCGAACGCCCGCTGATCCTGCCGCCTGATCCGGTCATTAATCGTCGTCCGCGCAGCGAGTTCCGCGATCGTGACGAACGTCGCCCTGAAGGCGCCGATCGCGGTGGCGAACGTCCGGCCCGCCGTGAACGTCGCGACGTTGGCGAAATGGATCTGTACCGCATTGAAGTGGGCCGTGATGACGGCGTTGAAGTACGTCATATCGTGGGCGCCATTGCCAACGAAGGCGATATCAGCAGCCGCTATATCGGCAATATCAAGCTGTTTGCTTCCCACTCCACCATTGAGCTGCCGAAAGGCATGCCGGGCGATATGCTGTCGCATTTCACCCGTACGCGCATCCTGAATAAACCGATGAACATGCAGTTTGTCGGCGAAGCAGTGGCCGCGCCGCGCGGTGAACGCCGTGGCGGCGGTGCCGGTGCCGGTGCGCCGCGTGGCGCCTTTGGCGGCGAACGTCGTGAAGGCGGCAACGGTGCTCCCGCCGGTCGTCGCAGCTTCAGCGGCAGCCGTGAAGGCGGCGCGCCGGCGGAACGTCGTTTCAGCGGCAGCCGTGACGGCCAGCGCGGGCCGCGTCGCGAAGGCGATGCCGCCGCCGCGCCGACCACGCGTCGCCGTGATGCATAATCGCTGAATGATAAAAAAACCCGCTGCGGCGGGTTTTTTTATGGCGGAAGGCAACCCGGCTCGGGGGACAGGGTCAGGTGGGATTTAACAAGCGATTACGCCGTCAGTGCCGACCGCGCCGCCATCGCCAGCTCAAACGAACGCAGCCGGGCCTGGTGATCAAAAATCTGGCCGTTGATCATCAGCTCATCCGCGCCGGTTTTATCGATAATCGCCTGCAGCCCGGCGCGCACCTGATCGCGATCGCCCACCACCGACATGCGCAGCGCCTGTTCCACGCCATATTGCTCGCCTTGCGACCATAACGCGTCGAGGTCCTGCACCGGCGCCGGCAGCGGGCCGGGCCGGCCGCGGCGCAGGTTAATGAACTGCTGCTGCATGGAGGTAAACAGGAAACGCGCGTCGCGTTCGCTGTCGGCGGCCACCACATTGATGCACACCATGGCGTAAGGCTGTTCGAGGGAGGCGGACGGTTTGAAATTCCGGCGGTAGAGATCCAATGCCTGCCACAACAGGTCCGGCGCGAAATGCGAGGCGAAGGCAAACGGCAGCCCCAATGCCGCCGCCAGCTGGGCGCTGTACAGACTGGAGCCCAGCAGCCAGATTGGCACATGCAATCCCTGTCCCGGCACGGCCTGCACCGGCTGGCCCGGCTTCGCGTCGTCGAAATAGCCCAACAGCTCCTGCACGTCGCGCGGGAAATTATCCACCTCGCCGGCCAAATGGCGGCGCAGGGCAATCATGGTACGCTGATCGGTGCCCGGGGCGCGTCCCAGGCCCAGATCGATACGTTTGGGGTAAAGGGTTGCCAGCGTGCCGAACTGTTCGGCAATCACCAACGGCGAATGGTTCGGCAGCATTACGCCGCCGGAGCCTATCCGCAGCGTCGTGGTGCCGCCGGCGATATAGCCCAGCAGCACCGCGGTGGCGGCACTGGCGATACCGGTCATATTGTGGTGCTCGGCCGCCCAGTAACGATGATAGCCCCAGGCTTCGGCGTGGCGGGCGAGATCAAGCGAGCATTCAAACGCCTGCCGGGGCGTGGAGCCCTGGGGTACCGGCGCCAGGTCGAGCAGCGAAAAAGCGATAGGTTGTTGTTTAATCATAAGTAAACTCACAGTCAGTCGTCGCCCATAGCTTTGCGGGCTAATGATAACTATGAGTATTACCCAATTTTCCGCTTTCCGATACTACTAATATTTGTAGGGTTATCGACCGCCGAATCCGCGGCGCACGCCTTGGGGACGCCCGCTACTCCACCAGTTCCAGCCCGGCGATACGCCGCCAGTAGCCGTTGCAGTCCCTGTCGCGCGTCAGCGCCAGGGGCTGCTGTCCCTGCTGGTTGGCCCTAAAACGCTCCAGCATGGCGAGGGTATCCATTCCCTGCGGCGACAGCCGAACCACATCCACCATACCTTGCATGGAGGTCTGTTCGTTAATCAGGTTATAGCAATAGCCGCTTTGGGTCTGGATGCCGTTGAGGACGAATACCCGCTGCTGTTCCTGCGACAAGACCTCGCGCCCCTGCGGATACTTAATGCAGCAGGTTTCACATTCGTCTTTCGGCCGGTTTTCCGAACGCGCGGTAAAACAGCGGGCGGAATAGGCCAGGGGAAGGTGGCCGTAGCTGAACAGTTCCACTTCAAACCCGCCGCGAAAACCGAGCTCGTCGCATTGCGCCAGAATATTGCCCAGCCATTCCCTGGACAGCTCCACCGGCATACACCAGCGCACCATGCCCTGGCGGTGCAGGATGCGCAGGGTATAGGCGTTATAGCAATTCAAGGCGGGACCGGCGACAAACGGCAGCCGGTGTTCCGCCGCGAGGTGCGCCAGGCCGATATCGTTCGCCTCCAGCAGAAACTCGCCGTTGTCCAGATAACGTTTCAGCTCGCTTAATTCCGATGGCGCCTGAATCAGCGCCAGCGTGGAAATCACCACCTGCTTGCCGGCGGACGCCACCGCTTTGGCAAGCGACAGCCAATCGCCGGTTTTCATGGCGCGGCGTTTACTGCAAATGGTCTCGCCCAGATAAATGATATCGGCGCTGCTGTCGCACGCCGCCTGGTAAAAGGCTTCGATATCCGTTTTCGGCCAGTAATAGAGTACCGGCCCCAATGCATATTTCATGTCGGGTCTCCTGTTACTGCCAGCGGCGATGATAGGCGCCAAGCGTGGTTTGCGTTCCTTCGGACACCGCGCCCAGCGCCTCGGTCCATGCGGGCAGCGGCGCAAAATCCTGGGGATTGGCGATACAGCTGTCGATAGCCTGGCGCCAGACCTTGGTCACCTGGCTGACGTAAGCGGGGCTGCGCTGCCGTCCTTCGATTTTCACCGAGGCGATATTGGCCGCCAGCAGTTCGGGAAGCAAAGACAGCGTATTGAGGCTGGTCGGCTCCTCCAGCGTATGATACTTCTGTCCGTCCACGTAATAGCGGCCTTTGCACAACGTCGGGTAGCCGGCGTTTTCGTCCGGGCCGTAGCTGTCGATAAGGACGTTGTTCAGACGCGATTCCATGGCGGAGCCGGTTTGCGTCCAGCGCACGAAACGCGCCGGTGAACAGGCGCCGACGGTATTGGGCGATTCGCCCGTCAGGTAGGAGGAGAGATAGCAGCGCCCCTCCGCCATGATGCACAGGCTGCCGAAGGCGAACACTTCCAGCGGTACCGGGCTGATAAGCGCCAGCTGTTTCACCTGATGCATCGACAGCACGCGCGGCAGCACCACCCGCGCCACGTCAAAATGCTGTTGGTAGAAGCGGATGGCCGCCTCGTTGGTGGCGGACGCCTGCACCGAGACATGGCGTTCAATCTGCGGATAACGCGCGGCGGCGTATTCCAGCATGGCGGGATCCGCCAGGATCAGCGCGTCCGCCCCCGCCTGGGCCGCCATATCCACGGCGCGTTGCCAGCGCGCGTAACCGTCAGGGTGGGCAAATGTATTAATGGCGATATGCAGTTTTCGTCCGTGGCGATGCACGTACTCCTGCGCTTCCTGCAGACGTTTGTCGGTAAAATTCAGGCCGGCGAAATGGCGGGCGTTGGTATCGTCCTTCAGGCCGATATACACCGCGTCGGCGCCGTTATCGACGGCAGCCTTGAGGGCCGGAAGGTTCCCGGCGGGACAGAGCAGCTCCATAAAGCTCCCGAATAGTGTGTTGGCATGGGCGCAGAGCGTGTCATGCCGTAAAGGATCATTAGCCAACGGGTTGTTTTAGCAGCAAATGATGCATAGTCGTTATGGCAATTCTAAATAAGGTTGGCGCGGGAAAGATTGATTTGAGGCAGCTTATGGCGTAATGACAGCATTTAAAGCTGCGACGGCTATGCTTAAATAAGCAATCTTTCTTTATGAATAATTGATGTAGACCCCGACTGGTTTTAACCACTGTGGCAAAATAGGCGCAGATTCGTTTAGAGGAGTAGAAACAGTGTTGGAAAAACTACGAGCACACTTGGTGCGCCGGGGGCCGTCGCTGTTGCGCTTGCCGATCACACTGACGCCGTTCGCGTTGCAGCGTCAGGTGTTGGAACAGGCGCTGCGCTGGCAGTTTCGCGCAGCGCTGGCCGAGGGTGAACTGGCTTTTCTGGAGGGGCGCTGGCTTAGGATCGAGGTCGAGGATATCGCGCTGGTATGGTATATGACCGTCGAAAATGAGCAACTGAAGGTCAGCCGCCAGGCGCGGGCCGATGTCAGCTTCAGCGGCAATGCCAACGATCTGATCCTTATCGCCGCCCGTAAGGAGGACCCCGACACGTTGTTTTTCCAGCGCCGGCTGCGCATCGAAGGCGATACCGAGCTTGGCCTGTACGTGAAAAATCTCATGGATTCGATTGATCTGGCCACCATGCCGCCCTTGCTGCGCGCGGCGCTGATGCAGATTGCCGCCTTTATTCAGGCCGGCTTGCAGGAGGGCGTGGATGCCGAGGGCATCCACGCATCCCAGCCGTGCTGATACGCGTGGAAATACCGGTGGATGCGCCGGGAATCGACAGCCTGCTGCGGCGGGCCTTCGGGCGCGACGCCGAGGCGGAGCTGGTCCATCGCCTGCGTGAGGATGGGCTGCTGACCCTGGGTATCGTGGCCACGGACGACGAAGGCGGGGTTATCGGCTACGCGGCGTTCAGCCCGGTGTGGATTGGCGGCGAGGATTGTCAGTGGGTCGGCCTGGCGCCGCTGGCGGTGGAGGCCGCTTTCCGCCGCCAGGGCATCGCCCGGCAGCTGATCTATGAGGGGCTGGACACCCTTAACGAGTTCGGTTATCGCGCCGTGGTGGTCCTGGGCGCGCCCGACTATTATTCGCGCTTCGGTTTCATTCCCGCCGCGCGTTCACAGCTGCATTGCCGCTGGCCCGGCGCGGAAGCCGCCTTCCAGCTGTTTACCCTGGCGGAGGATGCGCTGGAGGGCGTCAGCGGCCGGGTGGAATACGCCGAGCCGTTTAATCAGCTGGCGCTTTGACGGCCGGCTGCCCGCTATTTCCCGGATAGTCGCCGGTACGCCGTTGCGGCTGCAGGCTCGGCCAGATCGCCTCAAGCGTTGAAGCCTGGCTCGCGACCAGCCGCTCCTTTTGCGCCCGCGTCAGCTGCTTGATGCGATACTCCCATCGCAATGCCCCCCCCCGATCGCCGGCCGGGCAGTGGTAAACCAGAAGCAACGGACCTTTGCCGCGCAGGGCCTTGGCGCCGCTGCCGCGTTGGTGCTGCGCCAGCCGCCGGGCCACATCGGTGGTCACGCCGGTATAGAGGGCGCCGCCGGCGGTGCGAATCAGGTAAATATGCCAGCAAGGGGTCATGGAATTGCGCCTTAAGCAGCCAAACGAAATCTAGTGGGAAATGGCCTCTTGGGCAAAGAGTCCATGGGTAATATTTCCAGAAACAGCTATGATGGTACCTACTTTAACCGTCAGGCGTAAAGGACGATATTAAGCCCTTAATACGCTGTGCAAGGTTTGCAAAAGTTGCGCATAATTAATTGGACATGTAAGAACGCGTGGCGATATGCTGGTTATAACCTTATAAAGGATAAGAGATTATCGTGCGAACGGACGACCCCCTGAAAGCCATCGTAGCTTACCTGAAAAAGCAGCATGTTTTAACGCTTTGCACCGGCGACGCGCAGACCTTATGGTGCGCCAATTGCTTCTATGTGCTGAACGAACCCGATCTGTCGTTATATATGTTAACGGATCATACCACCCGCCACGGCATCCTGCTGGCGGAGAATCAACATGTCGCCGGCACCATCAGCGATCAGACCGTTACCATCAGTCTTATCAAGGGCATACAGTATAGCGGCGAGGTTAATCAGATCACCGGCGACGCGGCCCAGACGGCGCGCAAGCAGTATACCGCGCGCTTCCCGCTGGCCAAGCTCGCGACCTCGCCCATATGGCGTTTGCGTCTGGATGAAATTAAGCTGACCAACAATAAGCTGGGGTTCGGCACCAAGCTGAGCTGGAAGCGCGAAGACGATGAAGCTGATACAGGCCTGGCCAGTCGCCAGGCCTGAGACCCCGGGCGGATGCCCTGGGTTATTTCTTATTGAGAATACGCAGCGATTCCCGGTTAAACGCCGGTAAATCATCCGGTGTGCGGCTGGTTACCAGGGTATCGTTATCAATGACCACTTCTTTATCAAAAAAGTCGGCGCCGGCATTTTTTAAATCTACCGCCACCGCTTTTACCGTGGTCATTTTTTTACCGCGTACCGCATCGGCGCTTATCAGCAACTGCGGGCCATGGCAAATGGCGAAAATCGGTTTGCCGCTTTGCGCGAAGGCCCGCGTGAAATCAACAAAACGGTCGTCGCCGCGCAAGGAATCAGGCGAGTGGCCGCCGGGCAACAACAGGGCGTCGAATTGGTCCACATTGACCTCGTCGATGGACTTATCAATGGTCACCTTGGCCTCGCCGCGCTTGCCGGTGACGGTTTGGCCCGCTTTTTTATCGATGGTGATGACCTGGTGTCCGGCCTGCTGATAGGTCTGGGCCGGCGAGGTAAACTCCGCATCTTCGAATTCATCAGTAATTAAGACTGCGATTTTTTTGCTCATCCTGTCCTCCGTCAGATGAATAATGAACTGTCCTAAGCCTAGTGCCGGATTGGCCCGTCAGCAAGTTTGTTTATTAACTGTATATAATATAATCGGTTAGCGTTAATTGACGGCGGGATATTGGGGTAGGCGCGGGTGCGGGTTATTAAGATAATACTGAGGGATATTTTGCTGAAATATAAATGTCTCTCCCGGCGGCCTTATAAATAATGGCGGGCCGCGGCATTGAACGCGGCCCGGGCATTCATATCAGGATTCAGCCGTTTGGGTATTTTGCCTAAAAGAATTTAACGGGGCGATTTCGACCGAATTCCTGCCGCGTTTTTTTGCCAAATATAGGGCGCCATCGGCAGCGGTAAGCGAAGCTTCTATATCGCTGTCGGCCATAATGGCAATTCCGGCGCTAAGGGTCACGGTGGTGGAAACCTGATCGTTAAATAAATGCGGGATTTTTAAATCCAGCACGGCCTGCCTGACATTTTCAGCACAGGTCAGGGCATATCCGTCATCGACGTCTATCAGCAGTATCAGGAACTCCTCGCCGCCGTAGCGCACCACGATGTCCCGGGAGCGCACCGCATCGCGAATAGCCACCGCTACGGCGACCAAGGCCTTGTCGCCCATGGTGTGGCCGTAATTGTCGTTGTAGGCTTTGAAATGGTCGATATCCAGCAGCAGAATATAATGGCTGGTGGGGCCGTTGCCCGTCAGGTTGCTGAGCTTGTTTTGCAGGCCCCGGCGGTTAAACAGGCCGGTAAGGGGATCTATCATGCTGAGATCGCTGAATTTTTCCCGTTCTTCGCTGAGCCGGTTGACCAGTTCCGCCGTAAAGGCTTCGCTGCGTTTTTGCATCAGGCTGTGCAGCGTAAAGCTTATCAGCGGCAGCGCAATGGTGAACAGCAAGACCAGGATATGGTTGAACTGATCCAGCACGATAACCATCAGCGCCGGCGGCAGGCTGTGCAGGCAAAACGCCACGAAATAATCGGCCAGCGAAATAGCGCTGATGAAAAATACCATCATCAGGCTGAAGAGCAGGAAATTATTCTCAGCGGGCTGAAGCTGGTTATAGCGCACGGCGATATGCCAGGCCCAGAGTAAGCCAATAATAATTGCAAAAACATTCAGTTGATGAGCATAATTTCTCATTTTGTAATTACTCATCATTAAAGTAATTACACAAACGATCGCCACCAGTATGGATGGCGGCGTGGGAGAATGGGTATTATTCAGGGCGGTGGCGACATAAAAAACCGAAAAAGCGATATTAAGCAGCAAAAACAATAGCAACGACAGGCGAAGCTTACTCCTGCGGAGTTCTTCATAGCTGTAGGTATTTATCATGTCTTAACTTTTTAGCCCCGGCTGTCCACTATGGCAATAACAGACGACAAGAATTCTGAATAAACTATGATTATTAATAATTTGGTATCGTTATTATGAAAGTTTGGCTTAGAAAATTAATAGAATAATTTAACAGCTTTACACGTGGCTGTCACTCGCCGATGGAGCGTGATGCGAAAACAGGGGAAAAGAAGCCGTAGAGGCTGGAGGGGCGCAGCGTAGCTGCATGCCTGACCGACGCGACGGACTGACGAAGGGTCAGCGGCGCTGCGGTATCTACCGTGAAAAAACGAGCATGAATATGGTGCGAAGGGAGGGACTTGAACCCTCACGTCCGTAAGGACACTAACACCTGAAGCTAGCGCGTCTACCAATTCCGCCACCATCGCAGGCTATTCATCTCATACTTACACGTAAAACTTTTTATTCAGAACAGGCCGCCTGTACCGGGGTACGGCGTGCTTTCGTTCTGGTTACCGATTGGTGCGAAGGGAGGGACTTGAACCCTCACGTCCGTAAGGACACTAACACCTGAAGCTAGCGCGTCTACCAATTCCGCCACCATCGCGTGCAATCCGGCAACATCTTTTTATGCTAATAACATCGTGGTTGTATTTGGTGCGAAGGGAGGGACTTGAACCCTCACGTCCGAAAGGACACTAACACCTGAAGCTAGCGCGTCTACCAATTCCGCCACCATCGCCCGGCACCGGCAAGGCATAAGCCCTGCCACCACGGAGGCGAATTCTAGAGGTTTTAGCGTCAACGTCAATAATTATTTAAACCAAAGCGGGTATTTAGCGCAAAAAAATAGCCGCCGCCGCATCGGCGCGCGCGGCGGCGGCGGGAGGGTTGCCCGTTAGCCGCGTTTGCCGGCTTTATCTTTATCCTTGCCGCGCGAGACGGTATGGACCGCCTGGAAAACCTTGAAGCGGCCATTTTGCGCCAGCACGGCATGGCTGCCGAAAATGGAATCCAGCAAGGCCGGATAGGGCAAAAACGCATTGGCGACGATGCGCAACTGCCCGCCGATGCGCAAATGGGTTAACGCGCCGCGGATCAGGTTTTCGGCCGCCTGCAGATTGGTATGCATGCCGTCGTGGAACGGCGGGTTGGAAATAATCAGGTCAAAACGTCCCGGCATCGCTGAATACACATCGCTGACGACCACGTTGCCGGTCAGGCCGTTCGCCTCGAGCGTGGCCTGGCTTGCGGCCAGCGCCGGCGCGTGTACATCCCCGAGGGTCAGCTTGATGCCCGGCGAGCGTTTCGCCAGGACGGCGGCCAGGACGCCGGTACCGCAGCCGATGTCGGCCACCTCGCCGCTGAGCGACTGATCAAAGGTGGACAACAGCAGTTGGCTGCCGCTGTCGAGCCCGTCGCGGCTGAATACGCCCGGCAGCGTTTTCACCGTCAACCCGTTGAGCTGATATTCGTTCCAGTAAGACTCGAGGTCGAAGCGCGGCGCTGTTTCCAGCCGGCCGTGATACAGGCCGCAGCGGCGGGCGCTGTCGATTTTCACCAGGGGACAGTAGGGCGCCAGGAACGGCTCGGCGCTGCGTACGCCGCTGCGGTTTTCCCCCACCACGAAGACATCGCTGCCCACCGGCAGCAGCGCGAGGAGGTTGGTGAGCTGGAACTGTGCTTCCGGCTTATTTTTCGGCCAGAAATAGAGTAAAGTATCGCATTCGCGGACAAATTCCGCGTCGGCGACCAGGCCGTACTGCACGGACCCATCGTCCATTTTATCGCGCAGTGCCAGACAGTGGTGATACCAAGCGGTGTGGACACATACGTTTTGGGCGTCCAGTTCCGCCGGCAGGAGATCCTGCACATCGCCGGCGAACAGTACGCGTTTATCTGAAAAAATGTCCTCGTGACGGAGTATGACTTCACTGGCTGGTGTTAATACTGACATGCGACAAAGGCTCCTCATTAATCTGAGCGGGGAGTATAGTGCTTTATTGTCCGATGTTCGATGGACTTTATCGCCTGATGTGCGATGGATTGATATGCAACGACCGCGAATAGGATCAGTATGGCGTCGAGACGAGACTGGCAGTTACAGCAATTGGGCATCACGCAATGGGCGTTGCGACGCCCCGCGTCCCTGCAGGGAGAAGTGGCGGTCGTCCTGCCCGCCGATGTCCGCCTGCTGCTGATAGCCAGCCCCTTGCCGCCCATCGACCATCCCCTGGTGGGCGATGTGGCGCGCAGCCTGGATCTTGCGCCCGGTCAGCTGTATCCGCTCACGCCGGAACAGGTGGCGATGCTGCCGGAAGACACCCGCTGCCATAGCTGGTGGCTCGGGCGCGAGGCGACGCGTCCCCTGTCCGGTGTCTCCCTTTTCACCCCGCCGCTGGCTGAACTGCTGGGCAACGCAGCAGCCAAGCGCGATCTTTGGCGGCAGATTTGTCATCATGAACCAGATTTCCGCGCTGACGGTCTCTGACCTGGCCGCCGCCTGGCATATAGAGCAGGCCAGCCACGCATTCCCCTGGACGGCGAAAACCTTTGCCAGCAACCAGGGCGAGCGTTACCTGAATCTCAAGCTGACCGTGGCGGATACCCTGGCGGCGTTCGCCATCACCCAGACCGTGCTGGACGAGGCGACGCTGTTCAACATTGCCGTGCATCCGGATTTCCAGCGCCGCGGCCTGGGCCGATCGTTGCTGGAACATCTCATCGCCCAATTGGAACAGCGAGATATCCTGACGCTGTGGCTGGAGGTGCGGCAATCCAACCGGCCCGCCATCGCGCTGTACCGGTCCCTTGGCTTTAACGATGTCACGGTGCGCCGTGATTACTACCCGTCCGCCGTCGGGCGCGAGGATGCCATCATCATGGCGCTGCCGCTGGGGTGAACCGCACCGCCGCGCGCCAGTGCGCACACTATCAATGCGCACTTTCTCCATGTAGAATCTAGCACCAGCGATCCAGCCCATAATTTGTATGTACCCATCGAGAAACAGAAGATGAAGAATGCCACTTACGCCGCGGAAGTTGCGGCTCGGCGCACTTTTGCGATTATTTCGCACCCCGACGCCGGTAAAACCACCATCACCGAAAAAGTGCTGTTATTCGGGCACGCCATTCTTACCGCCGGTACGGTAAAGGGCCGCGGCTCAAGCCATCATGCCAAATCCGACTGGATGGAAATGGAAAAGCAGCGCGGCATTTCCATTACCACCTCGGTGATGCAATTCCCTTACCGGGACGCCCTGGTAAACTTGCTCGATACGCCGGGGCATGAAGATTTCTCCGAAGATACGTACCGCACGCTGACGGCGGTGGACTGCTGCCTGATGGTCATCGACTCCGCGAAAGGCGTCGAAGATCGTACCCGTAAACTGATGGAGGTGACGCGCCTGCGCGATACGCCGATCCTGACCTTTATGAACAAGGTCGATCGCGATATCCGCGATCCGACGGAACTGCTCGACGAGGTCGAACACGAGCTGCGCATCGCCTGCGCGCCCATCACCTGGCCCATTGGCTGCGGCAAGCTGTTTAAAGGGGTTTATCATCTCTACAAGGATGAGACCTATCTTTACCAGACCGGTAAAGGCCATACCATCCAGGAAGTGCGCACGGTCAAGGGGTTGCATAATCCGGATCTTGACGCGGCCATCGGCGAGGATCTGGCGGCGCAGCTGCGCGAGGAGCTGGAGCTGGTGCAGGGCGCCTCGCACGAGTTCGAAGAGCAGGCTTTCCTGCGCGGCGAGCTGACCCCGGTGTTTTTCGGCACCGCCTTGGGCAACTTTGGCGTCGATCATATGCTGGACGGCCTGGTTGAATGGGCGCCGCCGCCGATGCCGCGCAAGACCAATACCCGCGTCGTCACCGCCGATGAAGAAAAATTTACCGGCTTTGTGTTTAAGATCCAGGCGAATATGGACCCGAAACACCGTGACCGCGTGGCGTTTATGCGCGTGGTGTCGGGACGCTATGAAACCGGCATGAAGCTGCGCCAGGTCCGCACGGGCAAGGATGTGGTGATTGCCGATGCGCTGACGTTCATGGCCGGCGACCGCTCGCATATCGAAGAGGCGTATCCCGGCGATATCATCGGCCTGCACAACCACGGCACCATCCAGATTGGCGATACCTTCACCCAGGGCGAGGACATGAAGTTTACCGGCATCCCCAACTTCGCGCCGGAAATGTTCCGCCGTATCCGCCTGCGCGACCCGCTCAAGCAAAAGCAATTGCTGAAAGGGCTGGTCCAGCTGTCGGAAGAGGGCGCGGTTCAGGTATTCCGCCCGCTGACCAACAACGACCTGATTGTCGGCGCGGTCGGGGTGTTGCAGTTTGAAGTGGTGGTGGCCCGCCTGAAAAGCGAATACAACGTCGAGGCGCTGTATGAGTCGGTCAATGTGTCCACCGCCCGCTGGGTCGAATGCGCCGATGTGAAAAAACTCGAGGAGTTCAAGCGCAAGAACGAACTGAACCTGGCCCTGGACGGCGGCGATAACCTTTCTTATATTGCTCCGAGCATGGTTAACCTCAACCTGACCCAGGAACGCTATCCCGACATCCATTTCCACAAAACCCGCGAGCATTGATCCTCCCGGCGCGGGTTTTTCGCCCGTCCCCGCGCGCCCGCCTTTTTTAGCCGCGGCGTGGGGACGGAATCCACCGCCTTTCCTGTCGCGCCGCGCCTTGCGGCCGGAATGGTTATGTCCGCGCCGGGGTGCGGAATGTTCCTAAATCCTTGCTTAATCATTGGATTTAAGCTTTTTTTCCCGGATAACAATGCAATTTGTTATTTCTAGTCTATAGTTAAATTGTCTCTGACGGAGCGGTTAAATAAGCTAATAAAACCGTGCAAATCAGTATGATACGCTGCTCTTTATCACGAGAGCGGTATTTCTGCATTTTTGGATGCTTCCCCAGCCGAACGCGGGAGGCAGTTAGACCGGCCGCTATTTGTGGCGAAAACACCCTGATTCGGGTGGCAAGTTAAAAAGGAAACATCAATGAATAAGATCACGATGACAAAAACGCTCACGGCTATGGTTTTAGGTTCCATCCTGGCGGCTTCCACCGCGATGGCTAACGATACCATCAAGACAGAGGCGAACAGCACCGGCGCCAAAATCGATAATACGATGAAGACCGCCTCAAACTATATGGGCGACAGCGCGGTAACCGCCAAGGTGAAAAGCGCGTTGGTCGGCGATAAAGGTATCAACAGCACCGACATTTCCGTGGTGACCAATAACGGCGTAGTGACCCTGAGCGGCTTTGTGACCAACCAGGCCCAGGCTGAACGCGCCGTTACCGCCGCCAAATCCGTTGAAGGCGTGACCTCGGTCAGCGACAAGCTGCACGTGAAGGAAACGACCAACGCTTCGGTGAAAACCTATGCCGGCGACACGGCGATTACCAGCGAAGTGAAAGCCAAGCTGCTTGCCGATAGCATCGTCCCGTCCCGCAACGTGAAAGTGGAAACGTCCGACGGCATCGTGCAACTGAGCGGCCACGTTAAAAATGCCCGTGAAGCCTCGCGCGCCGAAAGCGTCGCCAAAGCAGTTGACGGCGTGAAAAGTGTCAAAAACGATCTTAAGTACTAATCTCTAAAGAACCAACGGTCAATGTCGCTTTGCGTTGCCGGTGCGCAGCGCAGGGCGATACCGTGTACGGCAAAACCAATAGTATTAAGCCGGTCCGGGGCGTTTAACGTCCGTGTTTCCCGGTAACACGAGAATTGTATTTCCATCATTTGGGTAAGGAGAAGCTTATGTTTCGTTGGGGCATTATTTTTCTGGTCATTGCCTTGATTGCGGCAGCATTAGGGTTCGGTGGTTTGGCAGGCACGGCGGCATGGGCGGCTAAAATCGTCTTCGTCGTGGGTATTATCCTGTTCCTGATAAGCCTGTTTACCGGCCGTCGCCGTATGTAGCCTTATCAGCGGGCCCCCGGTCCGTTAAGCAGTAACCGATAGATAGGGTTATTATCCGGAGAGGGAGTCAATACGCATCATGTTGACGACCTCTCCGGAGCGTTTTTCAGGTCCCCGCGCACCACCCCTCCCAGCCGTTAATCCGTGGTTCCCTTTCCTCTCCGCGCACGTGCTAAAGATGCTACTATTTACTTTTTCTCCTCCCTTTTGGGTGCGCCAGGCACGCGCAGGTAATACGCCATGATAAATCCGGTCTTTATCGATACCCATTGCCATTTTGATTTTGCCCCCTTCAGCGGTCACGAAACCGACAGCCTCGCCCTGGCCGCCGCGGCCGGCGTGCAGCGCATTATCGTGCCGGCGGTGGAGGCGGAGCGCTTTGCCGCCGTGCTGGCATTGGCCGACGCCCATGAGGCGCTGTATGCCGCCCTGGGCCTGCACCCCATCGCCATCACCCGCCATGATGACGCCGGGCTGTCGGCCCTGGCGCATCATTTGCGCCGGCCTCATCCACGACTGGTGGCGGTGGGGGAAATCGGCCTGGACAATTATATGGCGGAGCCCATGATGCCGCGCCAGGAAGCGTTATTGGCGGCCCAACTCCAGTTAGCCGGCCGCCATGATCTGCCGGTGATCCTGCATTCCCGGCGCACCCACGATCGCCTGGCGCAGATTTTGCGGCGCCATGATTTACCGCGCACCGGGGTGGTGCACGGGTTCGCCGGCAGCTACGAGCAGGCGGTGGCGTTTACCAAATTGGGTTATTATATCGGCGTCGGCGGCACCATTACCTATGAGCGCGCCAATAAAACACGCCAGGTAATGGCCAGGCTGCCCCTGGACCGCTTGCTGCTGGAAACCGACGCGCCCGATATGCCGGTGTCCGGCTTTCAGGGGCAGGCCAATCGTCCCGAACGCCTGCGCGTGACCTTTGCGTCGTTATGCGCGCTCAGGCCGGAGCCGCCGGAGCAGATTGCCGAAATAATATACCGCAATACCCTGGATTTATTCGGTTTGCCCTGTCAATAGCAAAATTTTCCGGCTGATAATCGGGATCGCACGCATAAATCTCAATCCTTAAGCAGCTTATTATCGTCGATTGTGGAAAAATAGAGCCAGCGCGTAAGGCAGGATGCGTTTACCCTGCGTCTTTGATTCAGGCTTATGCGGTGAGAGGGATCTTTAACGCCCGGAAATCAGCATGGTTCCGGGTCTTTCTTCATGGAACCAAGTCCGCTCGCCAACGTTACGGCGCGTTATAGCGATAGCCATGACGCCCCTTTTACAGATTCGGTTGCTACGTCGCCACACCGAAAAGTTGGAGAGTATTATGATTGATTTAACCGTTGCGGCCCGCCGTGCGTTGGGTCTGATGGATCTTACCACCCTGAATGATGACGATACCGCCGACAGCGTCGTCAGCCTGTGCCGACAGGCGAAAAGCCCGGCCGGCAATACCGCCGCCGTTTGCATCTACCCCCGCTTTATTCCCATCGCCAGACGCGCCTTGCAGCGCCAGGGCACGCCGGACATTCGGATTGCCACGGTCGCCAATTTCCCCCATGGCGATGACGATGCCGCCATTGCGCTGGCGGAAACACGCGCTTCGGTAGCCTACGGCGCGGATGAAGTCGATGTGGTGTTTCCCTACCGGGCGCTGATGGCCGGCAATGAACAACTGGGATTTGATCTGGTCGCCGGCTGCAAGGCGCTGTGCGCCGACAGCGGCGTGCTGCTGAAGGTGATCCTGGAAACCGGCGAGCTGCGCCGTCCGGAGCTTATCCGGCGCGCCGCCGAAATCGCCATCGACGCCGGCGCTGATTTTATTAAAACCTCCACCGGCAAGGTGCCGGTCAATGCCACGCTTTCAAGCGTTGAAATCATGCTGTCGGTTATCCATGACAAAGGCGTCGGCGCGCACGTGGGCGTAAAACCGGCGGGCGGCGTGCGCACCGCGGCGGAAGCGGCGGCCTACCTGGCGCTGGCGGACCGGATCATGGGGCCGCTGTGGGCTGACGCCCGGCATTTCCGCTTCGGCGCATCAAGCCTGCTGGCCAGCCTGCTCACCGTATTGGGCCAGGATATGCAGGTCACGGATAACGGTTATTGATCCCCTGATTGAGCATTGGAGAAGGCAATGACAAACCCGCCCGTTTCCGGGCGATAGCCATTTTTGTTTTGCAGGGGGTAACCGTGTTCCTGGCACAAGAAATTATTCGTAAAAAACGCGACGGCGAGCCGCTGAGTGAAGAAGAGATTCGGTTTTTCATCAATGGGGTCCGCGATAATACGGTTTCGGAAGGGCAGATCGCCGCCCTGGCGATGACCGTTTTTTTCCGCGACATGGATATTCGGGAACGGGTGGCGCTGACGCTGGCGATGCGCGACTCGGGCCATGTGCTTAACTGGCAGAACAGCGCCCTGGGCGGGCCGGTGCTGGATAAGCATTCGACCGGCGGCGTGGGTGATGTCACCTCGCTGATGCTGGGGCCGATGATTGCCGCCTGCGGCGGCTACGTGCCGATGGTTTCCGGCCGCGGACTGGGCCATACCGGCGGCACGCTCGATAAGCTCGAATCGATCCCGGGGCTGAATATTTTCCCTGACGATCAGGCGTTCCGCGCGATGATAAAACAGGTCGGCGTGGCGATCATCGGCCAGACCAACTCCCTGGCGCCGGCGGATAAACGGTTTTACGCCGTCCGCGACATCACGGCCACGGTGGATTCCATTGCGCTGATTACCGCCTCGATATTGGCCAAAAAACTGGCCGAGGGCCTGGATGCGCTGGTGATGGATGTGAAAGTCGGATCCGGGGCGTTGATGCCCGATTACCCGCAGTCCGAAGCGCTGGCGCGCGCTATCGTCGGCGTCGCCAACGGCGCCGGGTGCAAGACCACGGCGCTGTTGACCGATATGAACCAGGTCCTGGCGTCCAGCGCCGGCAATGCCCTGGAAGTGCGCGAGGCGGTGCGCTTCCTTACCGGCGAACAGCGTAATCCCAGACTGTATGAGGTCACCATGGCCTTGTGCAGCGAAATGATGGTGTCGTCGGGATTGGCGGCCACCGAACCGCTGGCGATGGCGCGGCTGCAGCAGGTACTGGACAACGGGGAAGCGGCGGAGCGTTTTGGCCGCATGATCGCGGCACAGGGCGGTCCGCATGATTTTATCAGCCGTTATGAGCACTATTTGCCCAAAGCCACGCTGAGCAAGCCGGTGCTCGCCGAACAAGCGGGTTTTATCGGCGCCATGGACACCCGCGCCCTGGGCCTGGCCGTGGTGGCTATGGGCGGCGGGCGCCGGCGCGCCGGCGATGCCATCGACTATAGCGTCGGTTTAACCGACATGGCGCGCCTGGGCGATGCGGTGCAGCCCGGACAGCCGCTGGCGAATATCCACGCCGCCAGCGAAGCCGGCTGGATGCAGGCGGCGGAGACGGTGCGCGCGGCCATTACCCTCACGCCGCAGCCGCCTGAAGCCCTGCCGGTGATTTACCGGCGTATCGCGGCGGATGACTGACTGCGTGGGGACGCTTCCGGCGACGATATCGTTCGCCGGGATACATGCGATTTTTTCTGATCCGCCGGGCCGGGGCCCTTATCCGGCGGGCGGATCAATCAGTTGGAGAAGACAATGAAACGTACCTATATCATGGTGCTCGACTCGTTCGGCATCGGCGCCGCCGCGGATGCGGAAAAATTCGGCGACAGCGGCTCGGATACCCTGGGCCATATTGCTGAACGATGCCAGCGCGGCGAGGCCAACCAGGGCCGCAGCGGACCGCTGCGGCTGCCCAACCTGTCGCGCCTGGGACTGGGAAAGGCCGCCGAGGAATCCACCGGGCATTTTCCCCCGGGGCTTGACCGCGACGCGGACATTATCGGCGCCTATGCCTACGCCAGCGAAATCTCCTCAGGGAAGGATACCCCGTCCGGACATTGGGAAATTGCCGGGGTACCGGTGATGTTTGACTGGGGCTATTTCCCCGATCCCCAGAACAGCTTCCCGCAGGAACTGCTGGACCGGCTGGTCGCCGATGCCGGGCTGCCGGGATATCTGGGCAACTGTCACTCTTCCGGCACGGTGATCCTGGATCAACTGGGCGAGGAGCATATGCGTACCGGCAAGCCGATTTTCTATACCTCCGCCGATTCGGTTTTCCAGATAGCCTGTCATGAAGAACGGTTCGGCCTGCAACGTTTGTACGACCTCTGCGAGCTGGCCCGGGAGATGCTGACCGCCGGCGGCTACAATATCGGCCGGGTGATCGCCCGGCCGTTTACCGGCGATAAAAGCGGTCATTTCCAGCGCACCGGCAACCGCCATGATCTGGCGGTGGAGCCGCCCTCCGCCACGGTATTGCAAAAGCTGGTGGAAGAAAAGGGCGGGCAGGTGGTGTCGGTGGGCAAGATCGCCGATATCTACGCCCAGGTGGGCATCACTAAAAAAATCAAGGCCACCGGCCTGGATGCGCTGTTCGACGCTACTTTGCGTGAAATGGAACTCGCGGGCGATAACACCATCGTCTTTACCAACTTTGTCGATTTTGATTCATCCTATGGCCACCGCCGCGACGTGGCCGGCTATGCGGCGGCGCTGGAGCTGTTCGACCGCCGCCTGCCGGAACTGCTCGCGCGGGTGACCGGCGAGGATATGATCATTCTGACCGCCGATCACGGCTGCGATCCCACCTGGCGCGGCACCGATCATACCCGCGAGCACGTGCCGGTGTTACTCTACGGCCCCGCCATCCGGCCGGGGTCCTATGGGCACCGCCGGACCTTCGCCGATATCGGCCAGACGGTGGCGGATTATTTTGGCCTGACACCCATGGATTATGGTAAATCCATCCTCCAGGCATGAAGGTAGTCAGGATTTTGCCTGTCCCGGCGCGGGCCGGGACAACGTTATTTTTTATTATTGAGTATAAGGAAAACCAACATGGCGACGCCGCATATTAACGCTGAACGAGGTGATTTTGCCGATGTGGTCCTGATGCCCGGCGATCCGCTGCGGGCGCAGCACATCGCCAATAACTTTCTCACGCAACCGCGCGAAGTTAATAACGTCCGCGGCATGCTGGGTTATACCGGCAGCTACAAAGGCCGGGCCATTTCAGTTATGGGTCACGGCATGGGCATCCCGTCCTGCTCCATTTACACCAAGGAGCTGATTACCGAGTTCGGGGTTGAACAGATCATCCGGGTCGGGTCCTGCGGCGCGCTGCGCGGCGATGTCAATGTGCGCGACGTGGTGATCGGCATGGGCGCCTGCACCGATTCCAAGGTTAACCGCATGCGTTTTAAGGATCATGACTTTGCGGCCATTGCCGATTATGACCTGCTGCGCCACGCGGTGGACGCGGCCAAGGCGGCGGGGGTCAATGTGCGCGTCGGCAATCTGTTCTCGGCGGATCTGTTTTACACCCCCGATCCGCAGATGTTCGACGTCATGGAAAAATACGGCGTCCTGGGCGTGGAAATGGAAGCCGCCGGTATCTACGGCGTGGCCGCGGAATTCGGCGCCAGGGCGCTGGCCATCTGCACCGTGTCCGACCATATCCGTACCGGCGAGGCCTTAAGCGCGGCGGATCGCCAGACCACGTTTAACGAGATGATCGAAATCGCGCTGGAGTCGGTGCTGCGCGGCGACGCGGCATAAAGACCACGCGGCCGGCGGCAAGGCGTCAACGCGCTGTTCCGCCGGTCAAGACGCGCAGGTTGGCAACGGCGCAAGGCGTGCCTGATGCGCGCGCTTAGTCGGTTTTGGTCCGCGCAGGATCATCGGGCGTGGCCGCAGCCGGGGCCGGCGCGTCGTTTTCGTCCCCTTTGCGTTCCGCCAACGGCGTGCTGGCGGTCAGCAGGTACGGGGACTGCTGCCAGCGGCTGCGGCGGTTTTGCAGCAGGGTGCGGGCCAGGATAATACCGATGGCCAGCGCCAGCAGAATCATCAGGCGCAGCAGGTTGGTGGTGTTATCCACCTGTTTGGCTTCGGTTTCCAGCACATGGGTATCAAGGGTCAGGCGGATAAAACCGCTGGGCCCGTCCTTATCGATAATGGTACGCACCAGCTGATGGTTAAAATAGCTGCCGGCGCGCTGGTGTTCGATAGCCAGCCGGTCGCGCACGCTAATGGTCTCCCCGGCGCGGGCTATCAGGCTCCCGTCCATGCTGTATACGCTGGCATCCAGGATACGGCTGCCCTTGGTCAGCGTATCCAGTATCGACTGGATGGGGGCATTGTTTTCCTCGCTGTCGGCCATCAGCGGCGCCAGTTGCCCCGCCAGCTGTCCTATCAGGGTGCCGGCCAGCTCATCCACCTGCGCCGAGCGGGCCATTTGATGGCTCAGGCTGAACCAGGACGCGCCCTGCATCAGGAAGACCAGCAGCGTCACGCAGATAAGCACGATGGCGGTGCGGTGTAAACGAAACGAGTGTCTGGCCCGGAGCATGGGATTCCTTTACTATTCTGAACGCTTTATGTTGCCAGAAGCGTCGACGATAGGATAGCTTGATGCGCGATGTTTTATCATGACGGTTATCCATGACTACAGGAGTGATTGATGCCTATTAGTTTGACGTACTGCGATCTCCCCGCCGGGATTTCACAGTGGCCGGGTCTCCCGTTATCATTAAGCGGCGACGAGGTCATGCCGCTGGATTACCGGGCCGGTCATACCGGCTGGCTGCTGTACGGCAAGGCGTTGGATAAATTTTCCCTTACCCGTTTCCAGCGTCGCCTGGGCGCGGCGATGGTTATCGTCTCCGCCTGGCATGTTGAAGACTACCAGGTGGTCAGGCTGGCCGGTCCGCTGACCGGGCTGGCCGCGCAGCTGGCCGCGGAGATGGAGCTGGATGTCGCGCCGTTTGGCAAAACGCCGCATCTGCATGCCCCCGGACTGCTGGTCATGGACATGGATTCCACCGCCATCCAGATAGAATGCATTGATGAAATCGCCAAACTGGCGGGCACGGGCGAGGAAGTCGCCGCCGTTACCGAACGCGCCATGCGCGGCGAGCTGGATTTCGCCGCCAGCCTGCGCCAGCGCGTGGCGACCCTTAAGGGCGCCGACGCCGATATCCTGCGCCAGGTGCGGGACAGTTTACCGTTGACGCCGGGCCTGGGCTCCCTGGTGACCAAATTGCAAAGCCTGGGCTGGCAGATAGCCATCGCTTCCGGCGGATTTACCTATTTCGCCGACTACCTGCGCGACCGGTTTCACCTGGTCGCCGTGGCGGCCAATGAACTGGGCATCCGCGACGGTAAGTTCACCGGCGAGGTGGTGGGGCCCATCGTCGATGCCGCCTATAAAGCCCGCATGCTGACCACCCTGGCGGAGCGGCTGGAAATCCCGCTGCACCAGACGGTGGCCATCGGCGACGGCGCCAATGACCTGTTGATGCTACAATCTGCGGGCCTGGGTATCGCATATCATGCCAAGCCCAAGGTGAATAAGCAGAGTAAGGTCATTATCCGCCATGCGGATCTGCTGGGCGTGCTGTGTATCCTGACCGGCAATCTTAAGAATGAAGAGCGCTAGGCGGCCGCCATGTGTTCCCTAGGCGGGTCTTCATTGTTTTCTCATTTCCGAGGTCATTGTGGCTAAAGCGGCGAAACGGGCATTTGTCTGTAATGAATGCGGGGCGGAATATCCGCGCTGGCAGGGCCAGTGCAGCGCCTGTGAAGCCTGGAATACCATCACCGAGGTCCGGGTGGCGTCTACCCCCGCCGCCGTGCGTAACGACCGCTTCAGCGGCTATTCCGGCGAAGCCGGCGTCAGCCGGGTGCGCAGGCTGGCGGATATCAGTCCCGAGGAACTGCCCCGTTTTTCCACGGGGTTCAAGGAGTTCGACCGGGTGCTGGGCGGCGGCGTGGTGCCGGGCAGCGCCATTTTGATCGGCGGCAGCCCCGGCGCCGGTAAAAGCACCCTGCTGCTGCAAACCCTGTGTAAATTGTCCGAACAGATGAAAACGCTGTATGTCACCGGCGAGGAGTCGTTGCAGCAGGTCGCCATGCGCGCGCACCGGCTGGCGCTGCCCACGGGCGGCCTGAACATGCTCTCGGAGACCAGTATCGAGCAAATTTGCCTGATTGCCGCCGAGGAAAAGCCGCGCCTGATGGTGATCGATTCCATCCAGGTGATGCATATGGCGGACATCCAGTCGTCGCCGGGCAGCGTTTCGCAGGTGCGGGAAACCGCCGCCTACCTGACCCGGTTCGCCAAAACCCAGGGCGTGGCGATCCTGATGGTCGGCCACGTGACCAAGGATGGCTCCCTGGCCGGCCCCAAGGTACTGGAACACTGCATCGACTGTTCCATCATGCTCGACGGTGATTCGGACTCCCGTTTCCGTACCCTGCGCAGCCATAAAAACCGCTTTGGGGCGGTGAACGAGCTGGGGGTGTTCGCCATGACCGAACAGGGGTTGCGGGAAGTCAGCAATCCGTCGGCCATTTTTCTCAGCCGCGGCGAGGAGATGACGCCCGGCAGCAGCGTGATGGTGGTTTGGGAAGGCACCCGTCCCCTGCTGGTGGAAATCCAGGCGCTGGTGGATCACTCCATGCTGGCCAATCCACGCCGGGTGGCGGTGGGCCTGGAGCAAAACCGTCTGGCGATCCTGCTGGCGGTGCTGCATCGCCACGGCGGCTTGCAAATGGCCGATCAGGATGTCTTTGTCAATGTGGTCGGCGGCGTCAAGGTGACGGAAACCAGCGCCGACCTGGCGCTGATGCTGGCGATGGTGTCCAGCCTGCGCGATCGTCCGTTGCCGCGGGATTTGGTGGTATTTGGCGAAGTGGGGCTGGCCGGCGAGATCCGCCCGGTGCCCAGCGGCCAGGAGCGCATTGCGGAGGCGGCCAAGCACGGTTTTCGCCGCGCCATCGTGCCCTTTGCCAATGTGCCGAAAAAAGCGCAGGACAATATGCAGATTTTTGGCGTGAAAAAGCTGGCCGACGCGCTGGACATCCTTGCCGAGCTTGAATGACCGGCGCGTTTACCGGCTGACGCCATGCGGATTTTTGCTTAAGCCATCAGAGGGAGGCGTATGTCGTCATTCGATTACCTGAAGAGTGCGATTAAACAACAGGGATGTACCCTACAGCAGGTCGCCGAGGCCAGCGGCATGACCAAAGGCTACCTCAGCCAGTTGCTGAACGCCAAAATCAAAAGCCCCAGCGCGCAGAAGCTGGAGGCCATCCACCGTTTCCTCGGGCTGGAGTTTCCGCGGCGGGAAAGGAAAATCGGCGTTATTTTCGGCAAGTTCTATCCCCTGCATACCGGCCATATCTACCTGATCCAGCGGGCGTGCAGCCAGGTGGACGAGCTGCACGTGATCCTCGGCTACGACGAGCCGCGCGATCGCAAATTATTTGAAGACAGCGCCATGTCGCAGCAGCCCACCGTCAGCGACAGGCTGCGCTGGCTGCTGCAAACCTTTAAATACCAGAAGAATATCCATATCCACGCCTTTAACGAGCAAGGCATGGAGCCTTATCCGCACGGCTGGGATGTCTGGAGCCGCGGCATTACCTCCTTTATGAAAGAGAAGGGCATCGCGCCGGGGTTTATCTATTCAAGCGAAGCGCGGGATGTTTCGCGCTACCGCGAGCATTTGGGCATCGAGACCATACTGGTCGACCCCAACCGGTCGTTTATGTCGATCAGCGGCGAGCAAATCCGCCAGGATCCGTTCCGTTATTGGGAATATATCCCGACCGAGGTCAAGCCGTTCTTTGTCCGCACCGTGGCGTTAATCGGCGGCGAGTCCAGCGGTAAATCCACCATGGTCAATAAACTGGCCAATATCTTTAATACCAGCAGCGCCTGGGAGTACGGCCGTGAATACATCTTCTCCCATTTGGGCGGCGATGAAATGGCGCTGCAGTATTCCGACTACGACAAGATCGCCCTGGGCCAGGCGCAATATATCGACTTCGCGGTGAAATACGCCAATAAAGTGGCGTTTATCGACACGGATTTCGTTACCAGCCAGGCGTTTTGCAAACGCTACCATGGCCGCGAGCACCCCTTTGTTCAGGCGATGATTGACGAGTACCGTTTTGATTTGGTTATTTTATTAAAGAATAATACGCCCTGGGTGGCCGACGGGTTGCGCAGCCTGGGCAATCCGGTGGATCGCGACGGTTTCCAGCGGCTGCTGGAGGACCTGCTGAACGCGAATAATATTCCCTTTGTGCGCATCGACGCGCCGGACTACGACCAGCGCTTTTTGCAATGCATCGATCTGGTGCGGGACCTGCTGGGGCAACGGTAAGCCTGGCGCCAGCCGCAAGCTAAACCCCCGCAAAGGTTGCCTGCGTCAATGAAGAAAAAATTCGCCGGTCCAGGGCGCCTCATTGGCATGAGGCGCCCATCGCTGGCGCTATCAGGACATTTTTTTATATTTAATCCGGTGCGGCTGTAGCGCTTCCGCGCCCAGCGTGCGTTTTTTCCACTCTTCGTATTCGGTAAAGTTGCCTTCAAAGAATTCGATCTTGCCTTCATCCTGATAGTCAATGATATGGGTGGCGATGCGGTCGAGGAACCAGCGGTCATGGGAGATCACCATGGCGCAGCCGGGGAACTCCAGCAGGGCGTTTTCCAGCGCGCGCAGGGTTTCCACATCCAGGTCATTGGTCGGTTCATCGAGCAGCAGCATATTGCCGCCCACCTGCAGCAGTTTGGCCAGATGCAGCCGCCCGCGCTCGCCGCCGGACAGTTCGCCGACGCGTTTGCCCTGATCGACGCCCTTGAAGTTAAAACGGCCGACATAAGCGCGGCTCGGCATTTCAAAATTGCCGATGCGCATAATATCCTGGCCGCCGGACACTTCTTCCCAGACGGTTTTACTGTTATCCATGCTATCGCGGAACTGGTCAACCGAGGCCAGTTGCACCGTATCGCCCAGCGTTACCGTACCGCTGTCCGCCTGTTCCTTGCCGGACAGGATACGGAACAGGGTCGACTTGCCGGCGCCGTTCGGGCCGATAATGCCGACGATCGCCCCTTTGGGGATCGAGAACGACAGGTTGTCTATCAGCAGCCGGTCGCCATAGGATTTCCTGAGGTTTTCCACCTCCAGCACTTTGTCGCCCAGGCGCGGTCCGGGTGGAATAAACAGCTCGCTGGTCTCGTTGCGCTTTTGGTATTCCACATTGTTAAGCTCTTCAAAGCGCGCCAGACGGGCCTTGCCTTTGGACTGGCGTCCCTTGGGATTCTGGCGCACCCATTCCAGTTCCTTCTCGATGGATTTGCGCCGCGCCGTTTCCGATGAGGCTTCCAGCGCCAGGCGCTGATCTTTTTGCTCCAGCCAGGAAGAATAGTTGCCTTCCCAGGGAATGCCCTCGCCGCGGTCCAGTTCCAGGATCCAGCCGGCCACGTTATCCAGGAAATAGCGGTCATGGGTAATGGCCACCACGGTGCCTTCGTAATCCAGCAGGAACCGCTCCAGCCAGGCGACCGACTCCGCATCCAGATGGTTGGTCGGCTCATCAAGCAGCAGCATGTCCGGTTTTTCCAGCAGCAGGCGGCAAATCGCCACGCGGCGGCGTTCCCCGCCCGACAGGGTGGCTATCTTCGCATCCCAGGGCGGCAGGCGCAGCGCATCGGCGGCGCGTTCCAGCTGGTTCTCCAGGTTATGGCCGTCATGGGCCTGGATAATGGCTTCCAGTTCGCCCTGTTCCCTGGCGAGCTTATCGAAATCCGCATCCGGTTCGGCATAGGCGGCATAGACCGCGTCCAGGCGCGTCAGCGCCTGTTTGACTTCCCCAACCGCCTCTTCAATCGCCTCGCGCACGGTTTGCTCTAAATTCAGCTGCGGCTCCTGGGACAGATAACCGATTTTGATACCCGCCTGCGGCCGCGCCTCGCCCTCAATTTCCGTGTCGATGCCGGCCATGATGCGCAGCAGGGTGGACTTACCGGCGCCGTTGAGCCCCAGCACGCCGATCTTGGCGCCGGGAAAAAAGCTGAGCGAGATATCTTTCAGGATATGACGTTTCGGCGGCACGATTTTGCCGACGCGATGCATGGTATAGACGTATTGAGCCACGTTGTTAAGAGCCTCTTTCTATCTGGTTTTAGCTATGCCCCGCGGCCTGCGCGGAGCATGTACGGGCAGTGCGCCAAGTGTCGCAATGGATAAGCGCCCAGTTTAGCCCGTTTTCGCATGCGATCCCAGCCATCACCGGACGATGTTGGTATCGTGCGCCGGCAGCGCGGAGGCCCGTATGCGCCGGCGGGTAAAATACAGCACCGTCACCAGCAAAGACAGCAGGCTGGTGACCGCGGGGATAATCACAATAGAGCGATGATAGGCTAACGTGACGCTGTGCTCGCCGTCGGTCAGGGCAACGCCGACCAGCCCGCTGTCCAGCCGGACGGTGTCCCGCCGTTTGCCGTCCACCAGCAGGTAATAGCCGGCATACATAATATAGGGCAGGGTAACGGTTTGCGTCCCCTGCGCCCGTATGATCATCGCCGGATAGCCCTGGCGATAGGTAGTGCCGATAATGGCGGCTGCGGGGTTGGCGAAGAAAGCGAAGTCGTTGATTTTCAGATGATCGAAGTTCTCGGGGCGCACGTTGTGGTTATTGAGGTAATCATCATAAAGAGAGGACGTATCCACATTCAGATAACGTACGCTTAAGGCCTTATGGATAAGAGGATACATCCCCGCGATGCACAGGCAGGCCAGTAGCATGACCAGCGCTTTTTTCCGCGCCATCATCGCCGCCAGCATGCCCGACGCATGCAAAGCGATGATGGCGGTGGCGCAGGACAGCAGCCGCCACGGGAACTGGATTAATTTTAACACCGGCACGCTATCGGGAATTTTATTCCAGGGTATCAAGTGGGTAGTGGCAATGATAAACAATAAAGCTATTAGGATCATTTTCTTCGACGCGCCGGATTTACCCCATTTCAGATAGGCCACGGCGAGCAGCAGCTGGATAACGCCCACCGATAAAAACATGCCCGGTTCGGATACGCCGTAGGTAGAAGACAGCGACAGCAGGGTTTCCGTCAGGCCGCTGCTGAACTTTAACAGGTCGTCGTACTTAAGCAGCTTGCCGCTGGTGGCGAAAATATCTGAATTATGGATATGATAAAACAAAGGCGCCCAATAAAATGCGCTAATCGAGACGACAATGAGAAACGACATCAGAAAAAAAGTTATATTGGCTTTAATAAAAACTGCCCGGGCGTTGAGCAGGCAAAATAAAACAAAAAACACTAAAAGCACCACCATGCTCGGGATATTGGCTAAAAATACGCCTAAGGCGCTAAACGGCAGCAGCCAGATATCCCTGCGATCGCGGATAAGGGAACTGCAACCCCTGATAAACAGCGGCATCAGCGACATGGCCAAACTTTCGCCCAGGGCAAAGCGAACATAGATATTGGTCAGGAAATATCCGGAAGTGATAAATAATATGGCGCAGAGCAACCCGGCCTGGGAAGACGAATGCTCTCGTTTAGCGGCGGAATAGGTCGAAAAAAAGGCAATGATGAAGAGGAGGAAATACACCATTTTCATCTGGCTAATGATATCAGCGGTATTAAATGTCAGCGCTTTCGCCGCCAAAAACAGCAAGGATGTCAACGGCGGATAAAACAGCTGCCATGAGTAGCCGAATTGCCCGGGCGACCAATAATCAAACAAGGGAGGGAACTGATTGTGCGCCAATTCGTTATTCAACGAAATCATTCTCTGGAAATGAGCGATCCAATCATGCCCGTTCCAAATGCCAATTTCTTTTAACGTTACCAGGAGTATGCATAAAACCAAGAAACTCAGAAAGATAAGCATCAGGTTGTTTTTCAATTTCACTTTCCATCACCTTAAAGCATGTTTGTTGCAAACATCATTCGGTAGTTGCAATTCTTTTAGACCGGGGCAAACAGGCACGGGCCACAGCCCACGGTTGACATGCCCGTGGTAAATAGACGGTTACGCGTTGCGTGCTCAGTTGCGCAGCGTAACCCAACCCCAGAACCGGGTATAGGGGCAACCCGCGTTCGCTACCGTTAAAAATCAGTAATGTGATCCAGCGCGCTGCCGTCGCCGGCCCGCTTTGCGCTTATTATCGCCGCTAAAAAAAATAACCGCGAAAATAATGACGATTGTCGCCGCTGCCGCTGGCATACGCCCGGTTGCTTAGCTAGCATGGTGACAGCAACCGGATTTATGGCAAACTGAACGAATGCGCCGGCGTCCGGAAAAGGACGCGGCAAAAAGACATTACGCTGAGGATAGAGTGGATATGGTCAAGGTGGACGGATGGCGGTATGTGGGCGCGGGTTTTATCTGCGCGCTGGCAAGCCTGGTGGCCGCAACCGGCAGCGCGCACGCGGACTCAATCGATGCGCAGCGCCAGCGCTATCAGCAGGTTAAGCAGGCCTGGGATAGCAACCAAATGGATGTGGTGTCGCAGCTGATGCCCACCCTGCGTGATTATCCCCTGTATCCCTATCTGGAGTACCGCGCCTTGTCGCAGGATCTTTCCCAGGCGAGCACGGCGCAGGTTAAGGCCTTTATGGATGCCAACCCGACGCTTATGCCTGCGCGCTCGCTGTCGGCCCGCTTTGTCAATGAGCTGGCCCAGCGCCAGGACTGGCAGGGGCTGCTGGCCTTCAGTCCGCAGCCGCCGAAACCGGTCTCCGCGCGCTGCAACTTTTATTACGCCAAATGGGCCACCGGGGCGCAGCAGGCGGCCTGGGACGGCGCCAAGGAGATCTGGCTCAACGGCCATTCCCTGCCGGAAAGCTGCAACAAATTATTCAGCGTCTGGGATCAGGCCGGGCAGCGCGGGCCATTGGCGATCCTCGAGCGGATGCGCCTGGCGATGAAAGAGGACAATACCAACCTGGTGAACGCGCTGTCGAAACAATTGCCGATTGAATACCAGACCATGGGCAGCGCGCTGGCGGCATTACAGGATAATCCCGCGACCCTGGAAGGCTTTGCCAGAAGCGTGGGACCGACGGATTTAACCCGCCAGGCCACGATTATCTCCTTTGCGCGCCTGGCCCGCGACGATGTGGAAAATGCCCGCGCCATGCTGCCGACCCTGGTGCGGCTGCAGAAAATGGACGACGGCGATCGCCTCGATCTCGAGGAAAGCGTCGCCTGGCGCCTGATGGGCACCGACGCCACGCCGGAACAGGCCGCCTGGCGCGACAACGTTATTTTACGCGGCCACTCCACCGCATTGCTCGAGCGGCGTATCCGCATGTCGCTGGGACAAGGCGATATGCGCGCGGTGGCCGCCTGGCTGGACCGCCTGCCGGAGGACGCCCGCCAGAAAGAGGAGTGGCGCTACTGGCGCGCGGTATTGCTTATCAACCAGGGGCGCAAAAGCGACGGCGAGCCGATACTGCGTGATTTGATGCAGGGACGCGGTTTTTACCCGATGGTCGCAGCACAGGAACTGGGCGTCAATTATGCCGTCAATGTGGCGCGCGCGGTCGCGCCGGCCCCCGAACTTATCAAACGGCCGGAAATCGCCCGCGTGCGCGAGCTGATGTACTGGAATATGGATAACCTGGCCAGGAACGAATGGAGCTCCCTCGTGGCCAGCCTGAGCCGGACGGAACAGGAAGGTCTGGCGCGTTACGCTTTTGAACAGCAATGGCCCGACCTGAGCGTGCAGGCGACGATTACCGGCAAGCTGTGGGATCATCTGGAAGAGCGTTTTCCCCTGGCCTGGCATAATGAATTTCGCCGCGCCACCGACGATAAAGGGATAAGCCAGAGTTACGCCATGGCGATAGCCCGCCAGGAAAGCGCCTGGAATCCTAAGGCGCTGTCGCCGGTCGGCGCGGCCGGCCTGATGCAGCTGATGCCCGCCACGGCCAAGCATACCGCCGAAATGTTTAATATCAGCAGTTATATGAACACCAGCCAGCTGTTGGATCCGCAGACCAACATCGAGCTGGGCACCACTTACCTGGAATATGTGTACCAGATGTTCGGCCGCAACCGGATCTTATCAAGCGTGGCCTATAACGCCGGCCCTGGGCGGGTGAACACCTGGCTTGGCAACAGCGCGGGGCGTATCGACGCGGTGGCTTTTATTGAGAGCATTCCGTTTTCGGAAACCCGCGGTTACGTGAAAAATGTCCTGGCCTATGACGTCTTTTACCGTTATTTCCTGCGTCAGCCCGCAAAAGTGCTGACGGACGCAGAGTGGCAACGGCGTTACTGAACCGGCGAGGAAAATAGGGTAGACTGCTGTACTCGTTAACAGGTATGGCGGGCGCTTATGAATGACATTACCACCTCCGTTGCCGGCGATGTGCCGCGGCATGAGCAGGAGTGGCGGCATTTTGCCGTGCTGTTGGGGCAGGCTTTTGCCGACGGTATGCATGTGCCGTTGCTGCAACTGATGTTGACCGCCGATGAGCGCGAAGCCATCGGCACGCGCATCCGCATTATCCGGGCGCTGCTGGACGGCGAGATGAGCCAGCGCGAATTAAAGAATTCCCTTGGCACCGGCATTGCCACCATCACCCGTGGTTCCAATAGCCTCAAGGCCGCATCGCCTGAATTAAAACAGTGGCTGGAGCATCATCTGCGGCATTTGCCGGATTAACCGCCGTGGCCGCGGCTGGTCTGGTAGATGGCGTTATTAAACGGCACCAGCGCCAATAGCAGGGCCTGATAATAGACGCTGCTGCGGGTCAGCCTGCCGGCGGTAAACACGCCGATGGCGCCGCCCTGGCGTTTAATATCCGTAATTCCGGTCAATCTGGCCATTTCCTGGCCTAATTCCCGCCCTTCAATGATTCCCTGTAATATACTTTCTGGTAATATTAAGCTGGCGGAGCGAGATTCACCGCGCAGGTGCGTATTTTCAATAACCATCCAGGCAAAGGTCATATTATCTGCAATACCCGCCTCGACACCGACCCAGAAATCCGCCTCGGGACAAACCTGACGCGCGGCCATGACCCGATTCCGCGCCCCGCTGCGGGTTTCGACATCGCCCATGGGCTGCGACGGCACGCCGCTGTCGACATCTATGCCTTCAACGCGGCAGCTGTCGGGCCCGTAGGTGTCGTTAAAGGCCTGGAGAATGGCATTGATTTTAGCCGGGTTAGTCGTTGCAGCCACCACATAATACATAATGTTTTTATCACTCCAGTCATTTTCACGCAGTATAACGGAAAAAAACCATGTTACAGGTCTATCTTGTTCGCCATGGCGAAACAGAATGGAATGCCTTGCGCCGTATCCAGGGACAATCCGACAGCGCGTTAACCGCCAAAGGCCAGCGCCAGGCGCAACAGGTCGCTGAACGCGTGCAGCGTATGGGTATTACCCATATCATCAGCAGCGACCTCGGACGCACGCGCCATACCGCCGATATCATCGCCCGGGCCTGCGGCTGCGATGTTCGCCCGGACCCCCGGCTGCGCGAGCTGGACATGGGCGTGCTGGAAATGCGCGATATCGATACCCTGACGCCGGAAGAAGAAAGCTGGCGCAAGCAATTGGTTAACGGAACGCCCGACGGGCGCATTCCCAAGGGGGAATCGATGACCGAACTGGCGCAGCGCATGCACGCGGCGCTGGACAGCTGCCGTGAACTGCCCGCCGGCAGCATGCCCCTGCTGGTGAGCCATGGCATGGCGCTGGGGTGCCTCATCAGTACCGTCCTGGGCTTGCCGCCCTATGCCGAGCGCCGGCTACGGTTACGCAACTGCTCTATTTCCCGCATGGACTTCCAGCAAAGCCCTTGGCTGGCGCCCGGCTGGGTGGTGGAGACCGCGGGCGACACCTCGCATCTGGATATGCCGGCGTTGGATGAAATCCAGCGTTAGCGTCGCACCGGTATCAGATATTCACAGCGGATGGTATGCGGCGCGGGCGCATCGGGCGCTCTTTCCTGCGGATAGAAACGCTCGATATCATGTCCGCGGCGGCGGGTCATTTTCATCATCGGCAGGCAGGTGCCATACAACGTTAAAATAAAGCTCTGCAGGCCGTCGGACGCGCCGTTATAAATAAACTGCGCGTAATCGCCGCCGTCCAGCGCGATCGGCTGGCCGTTTTGTACATTATCGGGCACGTCCTGGGGTTCGATGGCGGTGGTATACAGGATCTCCTGTTCGTCATCCTTTTCCTGGCTGGGGCGCGAGTGGTTCAGGCCGTACAGTACCGGCGGAATGGTTTTTGCCTCGCCCAGGTACTGGCGCCAGAACTGAATGCGCAACTCGGTACGGAACGTGGTGATCTGCTCCAGGGTGCAGGAATAGCTTTGCGTCAGGCCCACCAGCTGCATCGGCGGCAGGACGATGAATTCCGGCTGCGGCATTTCCCATTTTTCCAGCCGGATCGGCGGCCGGATGCCGCTGGAGTCCCATTCTTCCGCCCGGCGGTATAACGCGGGCGTCTGGGTGAACTGTTTTTTGAACGCGCGCGTAAAGGTTTGTTGCGAGTCGAACCGGTATTGCAGGGCAATATCCAGGATCGGCCGACTGGTTAGACGCAATGCCACGGCCGCTTTGGATAACCTGCGGGCCCTGATATACGCACCGATGGCATGACCTGTTACCTCTTTGAACATCCGCTGCAAATGCCATTTGGAATAACCGGCTTTTGCGGCGACATTGTCCAGGGACAGCGGCTGGTCAAGATGTCCTTCCAGCCAGCTTAACAGATCACGAATTATACCGGCTTGATCCATAGATCATCCTCAAAAAAGCATTTAGGGCACAATGAAAAAAGTTGACGCATGATAGCAATTTTTTTGCAGTTCGACCGTCAAAGATTTATTAGCTAATTAATACCTGCCATGATAGCAGCAATTCACCACCGGTAGTGAAGCCCGTACGCGGTCTTCGCCCCGCCGCCGATCCGTCCATTGAAAAGAAGTCTATCTCTATGAATAAACTGTTTTTTTCCGCATTGCTGCTCAGTTTGACAGCCACCGGCGTCGCCCGGTCCGAGGAAGTCGGCTCCGTTGACACTGTTTTCAAACTCTTTGGCCCCGATCACAAGATTGTCGTGGAGGCATTTGACGACCCTGATGTGCAGAATGTCACCTGCTACCTCAGCCGGGCCAAGACCGGCGGCATCAAGGGAGGATTGGGCCTGGCCGAGGATACCTCGGACGCGGCCATCTCCTGCCAGCAGGTCGGTCCCATTACCCTGACGGATAAAATCAAGAACGGTAAACAGACCGGCAGCGTTGTATTCCAAAAACGCACATCGCTGGTTTTTAAGCGGCTACAGGTGGTTCGTTTTTATGACGCGAAGCGTAATGCGCTGGTATACCTGTCCTACTCGGACCGGGTGGTGGAAGGATCGCCGAAAAATGCCCTGAGCGCGGTGCCGATTATTCCCTGGACCACACAGCATGAATAAAGCCGGTCAATAATAACATCGGGCGCCCATGCGGACGCCCGATGTGGTGATGCCATGGGGCGATTATTCTTCCAGATCGCCGCAGAAACGATAGCCTTCGCCATGGATGGTAGCGATGATTTCCGGCGTGTCGGGGGTGGATTCAAAATGCTTGCGGATGCGGCGGATGGTGACATCCACGGTACGATCGTGTGCTTTGAGTTCGCGACCGGTCATTTTTTTCAGCAGTTCGGCGCGGGATTGAATTTTGCCCGGATTTTCGCAAAAGTGCAGCATGGCGCGAAATTCGCTGCGCGGTAGCTTGTAATGATCGCCGGTGGGGCTTAACAATGAGCGGCTGTTGATATCCAGTTCCCAACCGTTGAATTTATAGCTTTCCACCAGTTTGCGCTCTTCGCCGCCACCGCCGAGATTCATGGTGCGCGACAACAGGTTGCGCGCGCGGATGGTAAGCTCGCGGGGATTGAACGGCTTGGTAATATAATCGTCGGCGCCGATTTCCAGGCCGAGGATTTTATCGACTTCATTATCGCGGCCAGTCAAAAACATCAGCGCAACGCTTGCATGCTCACGTAATTCACGCGCCAGCAGTAAACCATTTTTACCCGGCAGGTTAATATCCATAATTACCAGGTTGATGTCGTTTTCCGACAAAATCTGATGCATTTCAGCGCCATCGGTGGCTTCATGAACCATGTAGCCCTCGGCCTCGAAAATGCTTTTGAGGGTATTGCGGGTAACTGACTCGTCTTCAACGATAAGTATGTGCGGGGTCTGCATGTTTGCTACCTAAAATTACTAACAAAATTGGAAGAGGAAGTACAAAAGCCGCGGTTATCTACAACATTGCCCGGGGCATAATGCCGCATCCCCAACGCCATGAGGCTAAAGTACATAAACGTGCTCCAGATGACGAACGACGGATAACCTTGGCACCGCTAACCTGATTTTGGTCCGCTTTTTCTCAAGCTCAAATGCCGTATAGCTTACCCTTATTAACAACACTATAACAGCGCGAAACGAAATTGCCACGCAAGAAAATTTCATTTTGCTGACATATATCAAATTACCGTCCACGACAGCGCGCATTTCCGGAAAATCCCTTAAATACCAGCATATTTAAGCATTTTTGCCAAGAGCGCCAATTCGATTCAGCTTTAACGACGCGGTCTGAAATAGCGGTGGAATGATGATAATATCGGCGTCATTCGCCGCGATTTAAGAGACTCACCATGCAATTGCATATTATCCTGGTATCCCCGGCGCGTCCGGAGAATGTCGGCGCCGCGGCCCGGGCCATGAAAACCATGGGGTTCGGCTCGCTGCGTATCGTCGACAGCCGCGCGCACCTTCAGCCCGCCGCCGCCCGGGTCGCCCACGGCGCGACCGAGGTGTTGGAACGGGCCGTTCATTTCGACACGCTGGCGGCCGCCCTGGCGGATGTGGATTTTACGGTGGCCACCACCGCGCGTCACCGGGCCCGGTTCCACTATTACTGCACCGCCGCGCAATTGCTGCCGCAAATGCAGGAAAAACAACAGTGGATAACGCAGGCGGCGCTGGTATTCGGACGGGAAGATACCGGCCTGACCAACGAGGAACTGGCGCTGGCCGATATCCTGACCGGCGTGCCGATGCAGGCCGGCTATCCGTCCCTGAATCTCGGTCAGGCGGTGATGGTTTACTGTTATCAGCTGGCGGCGCTGAACCGGATTGCGCCTCAGGAGCACCCGCCGGCCATACCCGGGCAACTGGCTGCGCTGCATCAGCGCTTCGATCGGCTGTTCACGCAATTAAGCGTCGGCGATGATCATAAATTAACCGATTGGCTGCATCAGCGGCTTGGACTGGCGACCCAGCGGGACATCGCGATGTTGCACCAACTGCTGCAGGATATAGAAAAAGTATTGCCAGTAAATAATACCACGGCGTAGCGATAACCTGGCGTTTAAAACTATATGAATACGTTTCAGCCACATTATTATATGATTATTGGGCATTGCGAACAGTAAAATTCCGACCGCTGCGCTGAGTGATAAATAGCCAAACGCAAATTAACATTGACTTTTTACGGCAATTGCTTTACCAGTAAGCCATTAAAAAATAATATAGATTGCTTAAGACATGCGTTTTATCAGCCTGAACACCATTATTATTACCACCACCGATACCACAAGTAGCGGTGCGGGCTGACGCATACAGGATAAACAGAAAAAAGCCCGCACCTCACCAGTGCGGGCTTTTTTTTAAGCTTCAATCCAGGAGAGAGAAAAGAAATGCGCGTACTGAAATTCGGGGGTACCTCGGTCGCCAATGCGGAACGTTTTATTCGCGTTGCCGATATCATTGAAAGTAATACAGGTCAGGGACAGGTCGCCGCCGTGCTCTCCGCACCCGCAAAGATCACTAATCACCTGGTGTCGATGATCGACAAGACGCTCGGCGGGCTGGATATCCAGCCCGCCATGAACGACGCCGAGCGTATTTTCTCCGAGCTGCTGCAGGGCTTGTCCCAGGCCCAGCCCGGTTTTGACTTCGCCGCCCTGCGCAAGCTGGTGGATCAGGAGTTCGGCCAGCTTAAGCAGTTGCTGCACGGCATTACCTTGCTCAGGCAATGTCCGGACAGTATCAACGCCGCCATTATCTGCCGTGGGGAAAAGCTCTCCATCGCCATTATGGAAGCGGTGTTCGTCGCCCGCGGTTATGCCGTGACGGTAATAAATCCGGTGGAAAAACTGCTGGCGCAGGGCAGCTATCTGGAGTCCACCGTGGATATCGTGGAATCCACGCGGCGCATTAACGACGCCGCCATTCCCGCCGACCATATTATCCTGATGGCGGGGTTCACCGCCGGTAATGAGAAAGGCGAGCTGGTGGTGCTGGGCCGTAACGGCTCCGATTATTCGGCGGCGGTATTGGCCGCCTGCCTGCGCGCCGACTGCTGTGAAATCTGGACCGACGTGGATGGGGTATACACCTGCGATCCCCGCCAGGTGCCGGACGCGCGGTTATTGAAATCCATGTCCTACCAGGAGGCCATGGAATTATCGTACTTCGGCGCCAAAGTGCTGCATCCGCGCACCATCGCCCCGATTGCCCAGTTCCAGATACCCTGCCTGATAAAAAATACCGAAAACCCGCAGGCGCCCGGCACGCTTATCGGCCAGAGCGATCCCGACAGCGATAATCCGGTTAAGGGCATCACCCATTTAAACAATATGGCGATGATCAATGTTTCCGGCCCCGGCATGAAGGGGATGATCGGCATGGCGGCGCGGGTTTTCGCCGCCATGTCCCGGGCCGGCAGTTCGGTGGTATTGATTACCCAATCCTCATCGGAATACAGCATCAGCTTTTGCGTGCCGCATCATGAGCTGAACGGCGCGCGCAAGGCGCTGGAAGACGAATTTTACCTGGAACTGAAGGACGGCCTGCTGGAGCCGCTCGACGTCATGACCCAACTGGCGATTATTTCGGTCATCGGCGACGGTATGCGCACCCAGCGCGGCCTGTCCGCCAAGCTGTTCGCGGCCCTGGCGCGCGCCAATATCAATATTGTCGCCATCGCCCAGGGATCGTCCGAGCGGTCGATTTCGGTGGTGGTGGATAACGACGCCACCACCACCGGGGTGCGTGTCGCGCACCAGATGCTGTTTAACACCGACCAGGTGATCGAGGTGTTTGTCATCGGCGCCGGCGGCGTGGGCGGCGCGCTTATCGAGCAGATCCATCGCCAGCATCGGTGGCTGAAAGCGAAGCATATCGATTTGCGCGTCTGCGGCATCGCCAACTCGCGGGCGTTGCTGACCAGCGTGCACGGCATCTCGCTTGAAACCTGGCGCGAGGAGCTGGCGCAGGCCAAGGAGCCGTTCAACCTGGGACGCTTGATCCGTCTGGTAAAGGAGTATCATCTGCTTAATCCGGTGATCGTCGATTGCACCAGCAGCGCGGCGGTGGCCGACCAGTACGCGGACTTCCTGGCCGACGGCTTCCACGTGGTGACGCCTAATAAGAAAGCCAATACCGCCTCGATGCATTATTACCGGCAGATGCGCACCGCCGCCGCCAGGTCGCGGCGTAAATTCCTTTACGACACCAACGTGGGCGCGGGCCTGCCGGTTATCGAAAATTTGCAGAACCTGCTTAACGCCGGTGATGAACTGGTACGTTTTTCCGGTATTCTCTCCGGGTCGCTGTCGTTTATCTTCGGCAAGCTGGACGAGGGCATGTCGCTGTCGGCGGCGACGCTGGCGGCAAGGGCGCTCGGTTATACCGAACCGGACCCGCGCGATGACTTGTCAGGGATGGACGTCGCGCGTAAGTTATTGATTCTGGCGCGCGAGGCGGGTTATCAGCTTGAATTGGAGTCCATCGACGTCGAGCCGGTGCTGCCCGCGGATTTTGACAGCGCCGGCGATACCGACAGTTTCCTGGCGCGGCTGCCGGGTCTTGACGACGCCTTTGCCTCTAAAGTCGCCATGGCGCGGGAACAGGGCCAGGTGCTGCGTTATGTCGGCAGCATCCGGGATGGCCGCTGCCAGGTTAAGATAGCGGCGGTGGATGGCAACGATCCGTTGTACAAAGTGAAGGATGGCGAAAACGCGCTGGCGTTCTATACCCGTTATTACCAGCCGTTGCCGTTGGTGTTGCGCGGCTACGGCGCCGGCAATGATGTGACGGCCGCGGGCGTATTCGCGGATCTTCTGCGTACGTTGTCATGGAAGCTGGGAGTCTAAAATGGTTAAGGTGTATGCGCCGGCCTCGATCGGCAATGTCAGTGTCGGCTTTGATGTGCTGGGCGCCGCGGTATCGCCCGTGGACGGTACGTTGCTCGGGGACTGCGTGACGGTGGAGGATGCGGCGGCGTTCAGCCTGTGCAACGAAGGGCGTTTCGCCGGCAAGCTGCCGGCCGAAACCGAGCAGAATATTGTTTATCAATGCTGGGAACGTTTTTGCCAGGCGGTGGGTAAAACCGTCCCGGTGGCCATGCGGCTGGAAAAAAACATGCCCATCGGATCGGGGCTGGGATCCAGCGCCTGTTCGGTGGTGGCGGCGCTGGTGGCGATGAACGCCCATTGCGGTTATCCGCTGGATGAAAACCAGATGCTGACGCTGATGGGCGAAATGGAAGGCCGTATTTCCGGCAGCGTTCATTATGATAACGTGGCGCCCTGTTTCCTGGGCGGCATCCAGCTGATGCTGGAGGAAAACAGTATCATCAGCCAGCAGGTGCCCGGTTTCAGCGAATGGCTGTGGGTCATGGCCTATCCGGGCATCAAGGTCTCCACCGCCGAGGCGCGGGCAATCCTGCCCGCTCAATATCGCCGGCAGGATTGCATCAGCCACGGGCGTTTCCTGGCGGGTTTTATCCACGCCAGCCATACCCAGCAGCCGGCTCTGGCGGCAAAACTGATGAAGGATGTGATTGCCGAGCCTTACCGCACTAAACTGCTGCCGGGATTTACCGAAGCGCGCCAGGCCTGCGCCAGTATCGGCGCCCTGGCTTGCGGCATCTCCGGCTCGGGACCGACGCTGTTTGCGGTCTGCGATCGGGAAGATACCGCGCAGCGCCTGGCCGGCTGGCTGGAGCAGCACTACCTGCAAAATGATGAGGGTTTTGTTCATATATGCCGCCTGGATACCACCGGCGCGCGAGTGATGGGATAACGTATGAAACTGTATAATATTAAAGATCATAACGAGCAGGTCAGCTTCGCGCAGGCGATAAAGCAGGGGCTGGGACGCCAGCAGGGGCTGTTTTTCCCCGTCGATCTCCCGGAGTTCGCCTCGACGGAAATCGACGCCCTGCTGGATCTCGATCTGGTGACCCGCAGCGCGCGCATCCTGTCGGCCTATATCGGCGACGAGCTGCCGTTGGACGTTATCCATAAACGGGTGCAGGCCGCCTTCGAGTTCCCGGCCCCCGTGGTCAAGGTGAGCGAGGATATATCGGTCCTGGAGCTATTCCACGGCCCGACCCTGGCGTTCAAGGATTTCGGCGGCCGCTTTATGGCGCAGATGCTGACCGAAGTCGCCCGGGGCCAGCCGGTCACCATCCTCACCGCCACCTCCGGCGATACCGGCGCCGCGGTGGCGCACGCCTTCTACGGGCTGGAAAATGTCCGGGTGGTGATCCTGTACCCCCACGCCAAGATAAGCCCGCTGCAGGAAAAACTGTTCTGCACCCTGGGCGGCAATATCCATACCGTGGCGATTGACGGCGACTTTGACGCCTGCCAGGCGCTGGTCAAACATGCGTTCGACGACGAGCAACTCAAGCACGAACTGGGGCTGAACTCCGCCAACTCGATTAATATCAGCCGCCTGCTGGCGCAGATTTGCTATTACTTCGAAGCGGCGGCGCAGCTCTCGCAGGAGCAACGCAATCAATTGGTGGTTTCGGTGCCCAGCGGCAATTTTGGCGATTTGACCGCCGGCCTATTGGCAAAATCCCTCGGCCTGCCGATTAAACGCTTTATTGCCGCCACCAACGCCAACGATACCGTGCCGCGCTTTCTCGCCGACGGGAAATGGTTGCCCAACGCCACCGTGGCGACGCTATCCAATGCCATGGATGTCAGCCAGCCGAACAACTGGCCGCGCGTGGAGGAATTGTTCCGGCGTAAGAACTGGCGCCTTGATACCCTGGCCTACGGCTGCGTGAATGACGATGTTACCCGCGACACGATGCGCGAACTGGCGGGACTGGGGTATATATCGGAACCTCATGCGGCTATTGCCTACCGGTTACTGCGCGACCAGCTCCAGCCAGGGGAGTCCGGCCTGTTCCTGGGCACCGCGCATCCGGCGAAGTTTAAGGAAACCGTGGACGCGGTGCTGGGCCAATCGCTGCCGCTGCCCAAGGCGCTGGCGCTGCGGGCGACCCTGCCGCTGCTGTCAAGCCGGCTGCCGGCAGACTTTGGTCAGCTGCGCGCCCTGCTGATGGCCTTGCCGCAGTAATCCGCCACGACCGCCGCCGGTTCAGCCGCCGGCCGGCGCGCCTCGTAGGTACAGCCGCCATGGCCGTTCCGCCCCGCCGAGCGATAGGACGGCCGCGCTATCGCGCATCACGCCCGCCGTCCTAGCGTTCCGGTCGTTTAAAGACCATCTCCGACCCGCTGGATTCCTCCGGCGCATAGGCATAACCGCCGTCATTGAACGCGGTCAGCTGTTCCGGCTGCGTCAGCCGCCGGGTGATGATAAACCGGCTCATCATGCCGCGCGCTTTTTTGGCGTGGAAACTGATCACTTTATACTTGCCGTTTTTTTCATCCAGGAACACCGGCTTGATCACCCGCGCGGCCAACTGGTCCTTTATCACCGCCTTAAAATACTCCCCGGACGCCAAGTTAATCAGCACGTTATCGCCTTGCGCCGTCAGCGCCTCGTTGAGCTTTTGAGTCAGGGTTTTTCCCCAGAAATGGTATAAGTCCGGCCCGGCCGGGTTCGCCAGCCTGATACCCATTTCCAGGCGATAGGGCTGCATCAGGTCCAGGGGGCGCAGTATGCCGTACAGGCCGGACAGCATGCGCAAATGGGTTTGGGCGAAGTCGAAATCCGCCTCGCTGAAACTTTCCGCCGCCAGGCCGGCATAGACATCGCCTTTAAACGCCAGGATCGCCTGCCGGGCGTTGTCGGGTGAAAAATCCGCCCGCCAAGACTGAAAGCGCCCCGCGTTCAGCTGGGCCAGCTTATCACTGATGCCCATCAGGCCGGATAACTGCGCCGGGGTCAGTTTGCGGCACACGCGCATCAGTTTTTCGGCGCGGGCCAGCAGCTCGGGCTGGGTATAACGCCGGGTCGCCAGCGGGCTGGTGTAATCCAGCGTTTTGGCCGGGGAGATAACGATTAGCATGTCGTACGGTTCCTGTCTCTTAAGGGCTGGAGGTCAGCGGGATGATAAGCGGCGGTCATGTCGATTTGCGCGCCGCCGGGCGGTCCCAACTGCCGGGCGCCAGCTGCGCCGCGATAGCGGGGAAATTCGCGGCGTAGAACGTCGGCAGTTTGCCGACCGCGCGCTGGCTATTGTAATCGCGCGCCAGCATCAGGGCGATGCGCGACAGCAGCAGCAGCGCAATCAGGTTGGTCAGGGTCATCAGGCCCATCGCCAGGTCCGCCAGCCGCCATAATACCGGTACTTCCGCCAGACAGCCCAACATCACCGTCGCCAATGCCACGACGCGCAATATCTGCACCGGCCGTTTGGAGCGATGGCGGAAAAAACGCAGACTGCTTTCCGCGTAGGCGTAATTAGCGATAATCGAGGTAAAGGAAAAAATAAATACCACCATCACCATAAACGGCGTGCCCCACTGTCCCGTCGCCGCCAGCAATGACCGCTGGATCAGGGCGATGCCGCCGAGATCGGGCGCGGCCTGTTCCAGCGCGCCCGACGTCAGGATAATGGCCGCGGTGGCGCTGCAGATGACGATGGTATCGATAAACACCGCCAGCATCTGGATATATCCCTGCGACGCGGGGTGGGGCGGCCAGGGCGTGGCGGCGCCGGCGATATTGGGCGCCGAGCCCATGCCGGCCTCGTTGGAAAACAGCCCGCGCTGCACGCCCTGGAAAATGGCCTGGGAAAAACCATAGCCCAGGATTCCCGACGCGGCCTGCGGCAGGCCGAACGCGCTGTTGAACACCAGCTCCGCCACCGCCCCCAGGCGTCCGGCATGCTGCGCCATCACCCAGGCCGCCAGCAGCACATAGCACAAGGCCATCAGCGGGACCAGCCATTGGGAAAGCCGGGCGATAAGACGCAGGCCGCCGCACATGGCCAGTCCGCTTAACGCCGCCAGGCCCAGCCCCGTCTGGTAAGGCGCGAATCCGCAGGCGTCATGCAGCGACTGCGTAATGGCGCTGGCCTGCACCGCGCTGAATATACCGCCGTAGCCTATGAGTAGAAAGCAGGTAAAGAGTACGCCCATCCAGCGCAGGCCCAGGCCCTTTTCCATATACCAGGCGGGGCCGCCCCGGTAATGGCCGCGGCCGTCGCGCACCTTATATAATTGCGCCAGGGTGCTTTCGAAGAAGGCGGTGGCCATGCCGATAAACGCGGCCAGCCACATCCAGAATATCGCTCCCGGCCCGCCGATGACCAGGGACAACGCCACGCCGGTCAGGTTGCCGCAGCCGATGCGCGCCGCAAGCGTCGTGCATAATGCCTGAAACGGTGAAATGCCCGCGCCGTCGGCGCGGCCCGATCCCTTCAAGATGGAAAACACGTGGCCGAAGTAATGGAACTGAATAAAACCGGAGCGGAAAGTAAACCAAAGACCGGTGCCAATCAGCAGGTAAATTAACACTGAATTCCATAACAAATCGTCGATAAAGTTGAAGAGTTCAGCCATTTATTCCTCGTCTTCCCTGATAAGCGGCGCTTATGCCGATCCGCGGCCGGCAGCGGCCGATTTTATCCTGCCATGGCCGCATAATGCGCTGCCGCCGGGGCGGTGCCATTACGCTGGCGCCTCGCTTGCACCCATGCTTGCGCGTGGTATTATCAAAAAAGGCAGTGCAACGCCATAAGATATGCACACCCTTCACAATGAGATATTCCACCATGACAGATAAACTTAGTGCCCTACGCAAGATGACCTCCGTTGTCGCTGATACCGGTGATATCACCGCCATTAAACTGTATCAGCCCCAGGATGCAACCACCAACCCTTCATTGATCCTGAACGCGGCGCAGATTCCCGAATACCGCGGCTATATCGACCAGGCGGTTGCCTGGGCGCGTGATCAAAGCCGGGACGCGGCGGAACAGGTCAAATACGCCACCGATAAACTGGCGGTCAACATCGGGCTGGAAATTCTTAAGCTGGTGCCGGGGCGCGTTTCCACGGAAGTCGACGCCCGACTGTCCTATGACACCGAGGCAAGCGTCGCCAAAGCCAAAAGCCTGATTAAACTCTACAACGACGCCGGCATCGGCAACGATCGCATCCTGATTAAGCTGGCCTCGACCTGGCAGGGTATCCGCGCTGCCGAGCAACTGGAAAAGGCCGGCATCAACTGTAACCTGACGCTGCTGTTTTCCTTCGCCCAGGCCCGCGCCTGCGCCGAGGCCGGGGCCTACCTGATTTCGCCTTTCGTCGGCCGCATCCTTGACTGGCACAAAGCCAACGGCGAACGCAAGGAGTTTTCCCCGGAGCAGGATCCGGGCGTGATTTCCGTGACGGAAATCTACCGTTACTACAAAGAACACGGTTATGACACCGTGGTAATGGGCGCCAGCTTCCGCAACGTGGGCGAGATTATTGAACTCGCCGGTTGCGATCGCCTGACCATCGCGCCGCCGCTGCTGAAAGAGCTGGCCGCCACCGAAGGCACCCTTGAGCGTAAACTTTCCTATACGGGCGAGATCAAGCCGCGTCCGGCCAAGCTGACCGAGGCTGAATTCCTCTGGCAGCACAACTTGGATCCTATGGCGGTGGACAAACTGGCGGACGGGATCCGCAAGTTCGCCGTCGACCAGGAAAAGCTGGAAGCGATGATTAAAGACCTGCTGTAATCACCGTGGCCCCGGCCGGGCAGGCAAGCCGGCGCGGCCACCCGTTTACCAGCACCATTGCGGCCCGTAACGGGCCGTTTTTATTTGTGCGCACGGCGCTTCGCCGTTAAATTGCTATTATGGAAAAATCATGTCGACCGGAGGACGTTCTATGCAAATTTGCCGTATTGGCCTGGTATCCATATCTGATCGCGCGGCCAACGGCGTCTACCAGGATCAGGGCATCCCCGCGCTGGAATCCTGGTTACGGCAGGCGCTGATTTCACCTTTTACGCTGGAAACACGGCTGGTGCCCGACGAGCAGCCGCTGATTGAGCAAACTCTGCGCGAGCTGGTGGATGAAATGGGTTGCCATCTGGTGCTGACCACCGGCGGCACCGGCCCGGCGCGGCGTGATGTCACGCCGGATGCCACGCGGGCGATAGCGGATCGCGAAATGCCCGGGTTTGGCGAGCAAATGCGCCAGATCAGCCTGCATTTTGTGCCCACGGCTATCCTGTCCCGGCAAATGGGGGTGATCCGCAAACAGGCGCTGATCCTGAATCTGCCGGGCCAGCCCAGGGCTATCCAGGAAACGCTGGCGGGCGTCAGGGACGCGCAGGGGAACGTGGTGGTGCACGGCATCTTCGCCAGCATCCCTTATTGCATTCAACTGCTGGAAGGGCCTTATATCGAGACCGATCCCGCGATCGTGGCGGCGTTTCGTCCCAAAAACGCCCGGCGCCCCGACCCGGAGTAACCGCGGCGCGCGGCGGCGGCGGTAAACGCCGCCCCAGGGTGTGAAATTATATTTCCGCGCAGTAAGATTACCTTTACGTTGTATGCTATATTTTTTTCTTTTTTCTCTCTGGCCCGACGCGAATGACTATGCCTGCCGACCCGCAACGCCGATTGAACCGACAGGATTACAAAACCCTGTCGCTTGCCGCCCTGGGCGGCGCGCTGGAATTTTACGACTTTATTATCTTCGTGTTCTTTGCCGGGGTGATGGGAAAACTGTTCTTCCCGCCGGATTTGCCGGAGTGGCTGCGGCAACTGCAGACCTTCGGTATTTTTGCCGCCGGTTACCTGGCCCGGCCGCTGGGCGGCATTATCATGGCGCATTTCGGCGATAAAGCCGGCCGGAAAAAAATGTTCAGCCTGTCCATTCTGCTGATGGCGCTGCCGACGCTGATGATGGGCCTGCTGCCCACGTATGAAACCCTCGGCATCACCGCGCCGCTGCTGTTACTGGCGCTGCGCATCCTGCAGGGCGCGGCCATCGGCGGCGAAGTGCCGGGCGCCTGGGTCTTCGTCGCCGAACATGTGCCCCACAAGCGCATCGGGTTCGCCTGCGGCACGTTAACCGCCGGCCTGACCATCGGCATTTTATTAGGATCCTTTGTCGCCACCTTATTAAACACCTTCATGACGCCGCAGGGCGTGCTCCAGGGGGGCTGGCGCATTCCTTTTTTCCTCGGCGGCTTCTTCGGACTGGTCGCCATGTACCTGCGGCGCTGGCTGCGTGAGACCCCGGTGTTTATCGAGATGCAGATCCGCAAAGCGCTGGCGCAGGAAATGCCGCTGAAATCCGTGGTGATGAACCATAAAAAAGCGGTGCTGATTTCCATGCTGCTGACCTGGCTGCTCTCCGCCGGCATCGTGGTGGTGATCCTGATGGCGCCCCTGTGGCTGCAGCAGCAAATGGGCGCTACCCCGTCCCTGGCGCTCAAGGCCAACTGCGCGGCGATTATCGCGCTGGCCGTGGGCTGCGTGATAACCGGCGCCGTCATCGACCGCGTGGGCGCGGGCAAAACCTTTATCACCGGCTGCGTGATGCTGGGCGTCTTCAGCTGGCTGTTTTACCACACCGGCGCGGATCGGCCGTTGCCGCTGTACATCACCTATGCGCTGGCCGGCCTGAGCGTCGGCGTGGTGGGCGGCGTGCCTTATGTTATGGTCCATGCGTTTCCCTCGCCGGTGCGGTTCAGCGGTATTTCGTTTTCCTATAATGTGGCGTACGCCATTTTTGGCGGACTGACCCCGGTGATGGTCACCATGCTGATGCGCATCTCGCCGATGGCGCCTTCCTGGTATGTGCTCGGGCTATCGGTAATGGGGGTGTTGCTCGGCATTTGCCTGCCGTCCGGACTGCGGCATAAGCCGCCGCTGGCCGGTGGATTGAATTCCATCGCCTGATTTTACGTGCGGCGTGAAATAAATAGGTTCCTGTTTGTCATGGCACTTTTGGGAACGATTTAGTCATTTTTATAAAAATGCCCTGTATATCAAAGGACTGCGCGCCAGCCGCTCAGCGATGCGCGGCGCCCGGGGCCGCCGGGAGCGCGCAGAACGCTTTTTTTTTCCTGCTCCCCCTTGATGCGCGGCGCGGTGACCCCATCTTATTTGCAACCAACGTTGTTTAACCTGCTGACAAAAACGTGTCGCTGGCTTGAAAAAAAGTTAACCGGCCACATATCAGGTTTACGACCACAACGAATATGACTTTTTAGTGGAGATGTTTAGATGGGTAAAATTATTGGTATCGACTTGGGTACGACCAACTCTTGTATCGCAATTATTGAAGGCTCCAAACCTCGGGTGCTTGAAAACAGCGAAGGTGATCGTACTACCCCTTCCATTATTGCTTACACGCAGGACGGTGAAATTCTGGTTGGCCAGCCAGCTAAACGTCAGTCCGTTACGAACCCGCAGAACACGTTGTTCGCCATCAAGCGTTTGATCGGACGTCGTTTTGAGGATGAAGAAGTACAGCGTGATAAAAATATCATGCCGTATAAAATTATCGCTTCCGACAACGGCGACGCCTGGCTGGACGTGAAAGGCCAGAAAATGGCCCCGCCGCAGGTGTCCGCTGAAATCCTGAAAAAGATGAAGAAGACCGCGGAAGATTATCTGGGTGAGCCGGTTACCGAAGCGGTTATTACCGTGCCGGCCTACTTTAACGACGCCCAGCGCCAGGCGACCAAAGACGCCGGCCGTATCGCGGGCCTTGAAGTTAAACGTATTATTAACGAACCTACCGCCGCGGCGCTGGCTTACGGCCTGGATAAAGAAACGGGCAACCGCACCATCGCGGTCTATGACCTGGGCGGCGGTACCTTCGATATTTCCATCATCGAAATCGATGACGTGGACGGTGAAAAAACCTTTGAAGTGCTGGCGACCAACGGCGACACCCATTTGGGTGGCGAAGACTTCGACAGCCGCCTGATCAATTACCTGGTGGATGAGTTCAAGAAAGACCAGGGCATCGATCTGCGCAACGATCCGCTGGCCATGCAGCGTCTGAAGGAATCCGCTGAAAAGGCCAAGATCGAGCTGTCCTCCGCGCAGCAGACCGACGTGAACCTGCCGTACATCACGGCGGACGCCACCGGTCCGAAACATATGAACATCAAGGTGACCCGCGCCAAACTGGAATCGCTGGTTGAAGACCTGGTAAAACGCACCATGGACCCGCTGAAGATGGCGCTGAAAGACGCCGGACTGTCGGTCGGCGATATCAAGGACGTTATCCTGGTGGGCGGCCAGACCCGTATGCCGCTGGTGCAGAAGACCGTTACCGATTTCTTCGGTAAGGAACCGCGTAAAGACGTTAACCCGGATGAAGCCGTGGCTATCGGCGCCGCGGTGCAGGGCGGGGTGCTGGCCGGCGACGTGAAGGACGTGCTGTTGCTGGACGTCAGCCCGCTGTCGCTGGGCATTGAAACCATGGGTGGGGTCATGACGCCGCTGATCGCCAAGAACACCACCGTACCGACCAAGCATAGCCAGGTGTTCTCTACGGCGGAAGACAACCAGTCCGCGGTGACCATCCACGTGCTGCAGGGTGAACGTAAACGCGCCGCGGATAATAAATCCCTGGGCCAGTTCAACCTGGACGGGATTGCCCCCGCCATGCGCGGTACGCCGCAAATCGAAGTGACCTTCGATATCGACGCCGACGGCATCCTGCATGTGTCCGCCAAGGATAAGAACAGCGGCCGTGAACAGAAAATCACCATTAAGGCGTCGTCCGGTTTGACCGAGGATGAAATCCAGAAAATGGTGCGTGAAGCGGAAGCCAACGCGGAATCCGACCGCAAGTTCGAGGAACTGGTGCAGACCCGTAACCAGGCAGACCATCAGCTGCACAGCACCCGCAAGCAGTTGGAAGAAGCCGGCGACAAACTGCCCGCCGATGACAAAACGGCCATCGAATCCGCGCTGAGCGCGTTGGAAACCGCGCTGAAAGGCGAGGATAAGGCTGAGATCGAAGCCAAGATGCAGGCGCTGATCCAGGTTTCCGGCAAGCTGCTGGAAGTGGCGCAGCAGCAGGCGGCTCAGGCCGGCGCGGCGGAAGCTGGCGCTGAAGCCAATGCGGGCAAAAAAGATGACGACGTTGTCGACGCCGAATTTGAAGAAGTTAAAGATAAAAAATAATCGCCCTTGAGCGGGCACAGCCACGGTGAGTAATGCCGTGGCTGGCAACAGGCACGGGCGTCGGGGAAACCTTACGCCCGTGCAAGCATGTTGAGGGCAGGAAGAGACAATGGCGAAAAAAGACTATTACGAGATTTTAGGCCTTTCCAAAGATGCGGAAGAGCGTGAAATCAAAAAGGCCTACAAACGCCTGGCAATGAAATTCCACCCGGATCGTAACCCAGGGAATGCTGACGCCGAAGCAAAGTTCAAAGAAGCGAAAGAAGCCTATGAAATCCTGACCGACGCGCAAAAGCGCGCCGCGTATGATCAATACGGCCACGCCGCCTTCGAACAGGGCGGCATGGGCGGTGGTTATGGCGGCGGCGCCGCCGGCGGCGCGGACTTTACCGATATCTTCGGAGACGTCTTCGGCGATATCTTTGGTGGCGGGCGCCGCCAGCGCGCCAGCCGTGGGTCGGATCTTCGCTACAATATGGAGCTTACCCTCGAGGAAGCGGTCCGTGGCGTAACCAAGGAAATCCGCATCCCGACGCTTGAGGAATGCGACGTCTGCCATGGCAGCGGCGCCAAGCCCGGCACTTCCCCCGTTACCTGTCCTACCTGCCATGGCGCAGGCCAGGTGCAGATGCGCCAGGGTTTTTTTGCGGTGCAGCAGGCCTGTCCCACCTGTCAGGGACACGGCAAGATTATCAAGGAACCGTGCCACAAATGCCACGGCCACGGTCGTATTGAAAAGGCCAAGACGCTGTCGGTGAAAATTCCGGCGGGCGTCGATACCGGCGATCGCATCCGTCTGTCGGGCGAAGGCGAAGCGGGCGAGCAGGGCGCGCCGGCGGGGGATCTGTACGTACAGGTTCAGGTGCGTCAGCACCCCATCTTTGAACGTGAAGACAATAACCTGTTTTGCGAAGTGCCGATTAACTTCGCCATGGCGGCGCTGGGCGGCGAGATCGAAGTTCCCACGCTTGACGGCCGGGTGAAGCTGAAGGTGCCTGCGGAAACGCAAACCGGCAAGCTGTTCCGTATGCGCGGCAAAGGGGTGAAATCGGTACGCGGCGGCAACCAGGGCGATTTGCTGTGCCGCGTGGTGGTCGAAACGCCGGTGAAGCTTAACGAAAAACAGAAACAGCTGCTGCGTGAACTGGAAGAGAGTTTTGGCGGCCCGAGCGGCGATCAGAACAGCCCGCGTTCCAAAAGCTTTCTGGACGGCGTGAAGAAGTTTTTTGACGACCTGACGCGCTGAATTTTTGCGCCATCGGCGGTGTCTTTCGATCCCCGGCCCAGCGGCCGGGGATTTTTTTTGGCCTTTGCCTGTCCACCCGAGGCTTTCTCCTGCTTAAGCGCTGTTGCCGGTACGATATCGATAATGGCCGCTATAATTTAGGGGGAATAATTCTCTGGAGATAGACGCCATGGCCCGTGCCGCACTCCGCCCGGCAGTCCCCTTCACGCCGTCCGTAGAGACGTACCGACCCGACGAAGAGCAGACCCATCGGCAAATCGCCGACGTATTTAAGCACATCATCGGCAAGACACACCGTGATTTGGGCCATGCCCAGCGCGGCGTCCATGCCAAAAGCCACGCCCTGCTGCAAGGCCGGCTGGTTGTGCACAGCTCCCTGGCGCCTGAGCTGGCCCAGGGTATTTTTGCCAGGCCGCGTAGCTATGACGTGCTGCTGCGTATTTCGACCATCCCCGGCGACGTGTTGCGCGACGGGGTTTCCCTGCCGCGTGGCCTGGCGATCAAGGTGCTGGATGTAGCAGGGGAACGGTTGCCCGGGTCGGAAAACGACCTGACCCAGGATTTTTTACTGGCCACGGGACCCGCCTTTACCGCAGCGGACAGCCGGGCGTTCCTGAAAAACCTGAAACTGCTGGCCGCGACCACCGGTCGGGCGGAGTGGGCCAAAGCTGCCTTATCCGCCGTCCTGCGCCCGCTGGTGCGCGCCCTGAAGACGCTGGACGTCAACACCGGATTGCTGCAAGCCCTGGGCGGCTATCCGCTCACCAATCCGCTGGGGGATCGCTACTTTACCCAGGTAGCCAGCCGCTTCGGTGATTATATCGCCAAACTGGACGTGGTGCCGGAATCGGCCAATTTCCTGGCGCTGGCGGGCAAGGCGTTCGCGCTGGCCGGACGGCGGGACGCGCTGCGGGAGGAGGTGGCGCGCATCCTGGCGCGGGAGGGCGGCGCCTGGACCCTCAGGGCGCAGCTGTGCCGGGATTTGGCGGAAAATCCCGTTGAAGATGCCTCGGTGGCCTGGCCCGAGCAGGATAATCCCTACCTGCCGTTGGCGTCGATTATTGTCGAGCCGCAGCAAAGCTGGTCGCCCGGGCGCTCCCGTGCCATGGACGACGGTCTTTCCTTCCAGCCCTGGCATGGCGTCACCGCCCATCGGCCGCTGGGCGACATTATGCGGGCGCGCCGGCTGGCGTACCCGGTGTCGGTGGCGCAGCGCAGCGACCTGAATCAATGTCCGGTGCACGAGCCGCGCCAGCCCCCGGCGTGCTAAACATCCGCATTACCGGCGCGCCGCGGCGGCGGGTAAACCGGCGGTCAATCCTCCAGCCCGGCCGCCGGGGTATTTTTGCGAGCCGCGCTAAATAACGCGCCGGCGATGTTGGGTTTTTATTTACCTGGCTCCCGCCATCCCGCACAATAAATCCATTGTGCGCACTTCAAGGATATATTGTGTCTTCTCTTATTCACCGCTGGTTAAATCACGAAGCCTCGGGCGGCGTATTGTTGATTTTAGCCGCGTTAATTGCGCTGATCATGGCCAACACGCCGGCGCAGGCGGCCTATGAAGCGCTGATTTATTTTCCCCAGGGCGCCTCCGCCGGCCACGCCTCGCCATTGACGCTGCTTTTTTTGATCAACGACGGCTTGATGGCGATTTTCTTTTTGATGATCGGGCTGGAGGTGAAGCGCGAACTGATGGAAGGCGCGCTCGCCAGCCGCAGCCAGGCGGCGTTCCCCGCCATTGCCGCGCTGGGCGGCATGATAGCCCCGGCGATTATCTATACGCTGATTAACTGGAACACGCCGGCCAATCATGCCGGCTGGGCTATTCCCACCGCCACGGATATCGCGTTTGCGGTAGGCGTGATGGCGCTGTTGGGAAAACGGGTGCCCGCCAGTTTAAAGGCTTTTTTACTGGCGCTGGCCATTATTGACGATTTAGGCGCCATCGTAATTATCGCGGTATTCTACAATCACGATTTGTCGTTAATCGCCCTGGCGGGCGTGGCGGCGACGATTGCGGTGCTGGTGATGATGAACCGCAGCAATGTCCGTCATATCGGACTTTATCTGCTGGCCGGCGCGGTGCTGTGGGGCTGCGTGCTATTATCGGGCATTCATGCCACTCTCGCCGGGGTGATACTCGGCGCCCTGATCCCCCTGCGTTTGCCGTCACGGCCTGGGGCCCCGGCCTCAGCGCCGCAGACCCAGGCGTATTCTCCCGCCCTGGTGCTTGAGCACTATATTCAGCCCTGGGTGGTTTATCTTATCCTGCCGCTGTTTGCCTTCGCCAACGCCGGCGTTGGTCTGCATGGGCTAACCCCCGCCAGCCTGTTGTCGGTGCTGCCGGCCGGCATTGCCGTGGGGCTGGTGCTGGGTAAGCCGCTGGGCATCCTGCTGTTTTGTTTTGCATCCATCAGGCTGGGATTGGCCCGGCTGCCCGACGGCGTGGTCTTTAACCAGATTGCCGCCGCCGCGGTGCTGTGCGGTATCGGCTTTACCATGTCGATCTTTATCGCCGGGCTGGCGTTCGGCGCGCCGGGGGTGAGTCCGGACAGTATAACCTATGCCAAGCTCGGCATTCTGTCCGGTTCGGTGGTGGCGGCGATCTTGGGCTATATATCGCTGCGCCTGGCGCTGCCGATGCATAAGCCCGCCCCGGCCCGCTCCTGACCAAACAGGTCAGCGCCGCGCAACGCTACGCCATCAACGCCAAGCGCGGCGCTGAAGAACCGGAGGCAAACGCCAGATGCAAAAAAACCGGCCGAAGCCGGTTTTTTTAACAAAACACCAACGTAAGAACAGATCTTACTGCATTGCGTTGATACGCGCGGTCAGATTAGATTTATGACGCGCTGCTTTGTTTTTGTGGATCAAACCTTTACTGGCCTGACGGTCCACAATGGGTTGCATGGCAGAAAAAGCATTCTGCGCTGCATCTTTATCACCTGCATCGATAGCCGCGTATACTTTTTTGATAAAAGTACGCATCATAGAGCGACGGCTGGCATTGTGCTGACGACGCTTCTCAGACTGTACGGCGCGTTTCTTAGCTGATTTGATATTAGCCAAGGTCCAACTCCCAAACATGTTCTATGAGACAATTCAAAGGCCGAGGAATATGCCCTTTCGGCCTTCTTTTGTCAATGGATTTGTGCAAATAAGCGCCGCTTGACTACGCAACGCCTGTTACAATGTGATGGCGCAGGATTCTACCAGTTTCAGCGCGCGGAATACAGCCTTAGACGATAAAAAAGCGATTATCTGTAATAAACAAACCAATTCGCGGCATGGCGCCCGTCGGCCGGGCGGGGAAATGTCCTGTCCGGCAGAATAACCTGCGAAAAAAACCTGGTCGGGCAAAATAAGCATGACTTTCACCGTCGTTACTGTCAAAGATTGGATTCGCGGGTTAACCTTAGCGGCTGTACAAGGTATAATCCGCCGATTTCCTCAGTCTTGAGCCTGCTATGAAGCTTATTCGCGGTTTACATAACCTGCAGGCGCGTCCCCAAGGGTGCGTGCTCACTATTGGCAATTTTGATGGTTTCCATCGTGGGCATCAGGCGTTGATTGCACAATTGCAGACCGAAGGCCGCAAACGCGGCTTGCCGGTAATGGTAATGATATTCGAGCCCCAGCCGCAGGAACATTTTGCCGGCCGGGACGCACCGGCGCGGTTGACCCGCCTGCGGGATAAAGTGAAGTACCTGGCCCAGGCCGGGGTAGACGTAGTATTGTGCGTAACCTTCGATACGCGGTTCGCGGCCATCGGCGCCGAGTCGTTTGTCGCGGAGCTGCTGGTGAAAAAGCTCGGCGTCAGGTTTCTTTGCGTCGGCGACGATTTTCGCTTCGGCGCCGGGCGGCGGGGCGATTTCGCCTTTTTGCAGCAGGCGGGTATCGCGGCGGGCTTTGATGTCATGAGCACCGCCACGTATACGGAGGGCGGTAAGCGTATCAGCAGCACGGCGGTACGGGAGGCGCTTTGCAACGACCAGCTGGTTGTCGCCGAGATGCTCCTTGGCCATCCTTACCGTATTTCCGGGCGCGTGGAGCACGGCGACGAGCTGGGCCGCACCCTTGGCTTCCCCACGGCCAACGTCTCCCTAAAGGGCCGTCCAGCGCCCATTAACGGGGTCTATGCGGTGGAGGTCGGCGGACTGGCGGCGCAGCCGTTGCCCGGTGTGGCCAATATCGGCACCCGCCCGACGGTGGCGGGGCTTCGTCCGCGGCTTGAAGTGCATTTAATGGATATGGCGCAGGATCTTTATGGCCGCCATATAGAAGTGGTGATACGCGCAAAACTGCGCAATGAACAACGGTTTGCCTCCCTTGATGAGCTAAAGCGGCAAATCGCGAATGATGTGGTGAACGGCCGGGAATTCTTCGGACTGACGGCACCCCTCTAAACGCTCTAACCGAAAACGGAACCGAGAATCGAATGAGTGATTACAAAAACACCCTGAATTTGCCGGACACAGGGTTCCCGATGCGCGGCGATCTGGCCAAGCGCGAGCCTGGCATGCTGCAACGCTGGTATGAACAGGACCTGTACGGGATTATCCGTAACGCTAAAAAAGGCAAGAAAACCTTTATCCTGCATGACGGCCCTCCGTATGCCAACGGCAGTATCCATATCGGTCACTCGGTTAACAAGATTCTCAAAGACATTATTATCAAGTCCAAAGGCTTGATGGGCTATGACTCCCCCTATGTGCCGGGCTGGGATTGCCACGGCCTGCCGATTGAGCTGAAAGTTGAACAGATGATCGGCAAGCCGGGCGAAAAGGTCAGCGCCGCGGAATTCCGCGCCGCCTGCCGCAAATATGCCGCCGAGCAAGTGGAAGGCCAGAAAAAAGATTTTATCCGCCTGGGCGTGCTGGGCGAATGGGATCATCCTTACCTGACGATGGATTTCGGCACCGAAGCCAATATTATCCGTTCGCTCGGCAAAATCATCGCCAACGGCCATCTGCATAAAGGCGCCAAGCCGGTGCATTGGTGTATCGACTGCCGTTCCGCGCTGGCTGAGGCGGAAGTCGAGTATTACGATCGCACCTCGCCCTCCATCGACGTGGCTTTCCAGGCGGTCGACGCCGACGCCGTGGCGGCAAAATTCGGCGTGAGCGGGGTTGCCGGGCCGGTGTCGCTGGTGATCTGGACCACCACGCCCTGGACCCTGCCGGCCAACCGGGCGATTTCGGTCCATCCGGACTTCGAGTATCAGCTGGTCGCGGTGGACGGGCAAAACTGGATACTGGCCGCCGACCTGGTGGCAAGCGTAATGCAGCGTGCGGGTATCGCCCAATGGACCGTGCTGGGCAGTTGTAAAGGCGGCGCGCTGGAACTGCTGCGCTTTCGCCACCCGTTTATGGGCTTCGACGTGCCGGCGATCCTGGGTCAGCATGTGACGCTGGAAGCCGGTACCGGCGCGGTGCATACCGCGCCCGGCCATGGCCCGGACGATTATGTCATCGGCCAGCAATACGGCCTGGAGGTCGCCAATCCGGTGGGGCCGGACGGGTGCTACCTGCCGGGGACCTATCCGGATCTCGACGGGCTGCAGGTGTTCAAGGCCAACGATGTGGTGGTCGAATTATTGCGCGCGCACGGCGCGCTGGTGCATGTGGAAAAGCTGGTGCACAGCTATCCGCACTGCTGGCGTCATAAGACCCCCATCATTTTCCGCGCCACGCCGCAGTGGTTTATCAGCATGGATCAGAAAGGGCTGCGCAAACGTTCCCTGGAAGAAATCAGGGAAGTGCAGTGGATCCCGGGCTGGGGACAGGCGCGCATCGAAAATATGGTGGCCAATCGTCCCGACTGGTGTATCTCGCGCCAGCGCACCTGGGGCGTGCCGATGTCGCTGTTTGTCCATAAGGATACCGAGGAGCTCCATCCGCGCACGCTGGAGTTGATGGAAGAAGTGGCCAAACGGGTCGAGAAAGACGGCATCCAGGCCTGGTGGGATCTGGATCCCGCCGCTATCCTCGGGGCTGAGGCGGACGAGTATACCAAAGTGCCGGATACCCTGGACGTGTGGTTCGACTCCGGTTCGACGCACTCGTCCGTGGTAGCGGTCCGCCCGGAATTCGGCGGCCACGAGCCGGATATGTACCTGGAAGGTTCCGACCAGCATCGCGGCTGGTTTATGTCGTCGCTGATGATTTCCACCGCCATCAAAGGCCAGGCGCCCTATCGCCAGGTGCTGACCCACGGTTTTACCGTCGACGGGCAGGGGCGTAAAATGTCCAAATCCATCGGCAACGTGGTCAGCCCGCAGCAGGTGATGGATAAACTCGGCGGGGACATCCTGCGTCTGTGGGTGGCTTCCACCGATTATACCGGTGAAATGGCGGTCTCCGACGAGATCCTTAAGCGCTCCGCCGACGCGTACCGGCGTATTCGCAATACCGCGCGGTTCCTGCTGGCCAACCTGAATGGGTTCGACCCGGCGCTGCACAGCGTCAAGCCGCAGGAGATGGTGGTGCTGGATCGCTGGGCCGTGGGCCGGGCGCAGGCGGCGCAGGCGGAAATCATCGCCGCCTACGACAGCTATGACTTCCATAACGTCGTGCAGCGCATGATGCAGTTCTGCTCGGTGGAAATGGGGTCGTTTTACCTGGATATCATCAAAGATCGCCAGTACACCACCCAGGCCGACAGTATCGCCCGCCGCAGTTGCCAGACCGCGCTGTACCATATCGCCGAAGCGCTGGTGCGCTGGATGGCGCCGATCCTGTCTTTTACCGCCGATGAGATCTGGGGCTTCATGCCGGGTGAACGCGCCCAGTATGTCTTCACCGAAGAGTGGTATGAAGGGTTGTTCGGACTGGACGCCGGTGAAACCATGAACGACGCTTACTGGGAACAGGTGTTGAAGGTGCGCGGCGAAGTGAACAAAGTGCTTGAGCAGGCCCGCGCCGATAAAATCATCGGCGGGTCGCTGGAGGCCCGGGTCACCCTGTATGCCGAACCGGCCCTGGCGAAAACGCTGGGGGCGCTGGGTGAAGAGTTGTATTTTGCCCTGCTGACTTCGCGCGCCGATGTGGCTGATTACAGCGCGGCGGGAGAGGATGCCCAGCAGTGCGAAGGATTGAAGGGCCTTAAAATCGCCCTGGCTAAGGCCGATGGTGAAAAATGCCCGCGTTGCTGGCATTTTGAAACCGATATCGGCGCTGACGCCGGGCATCCCGAAATTTGCGGGCGTTGCGTCACTAACGTGGCCGGCCCGGGCGAAGAGCGTAAATTTGTCTGATGAGTAAATCCTTAGCATCCACCGGTCTGCGCTGGCTTTGGCTGGCGCTGGTCGTACTGATTATCGACCTGGGCAGCAAGCAGTTGATCATGCAGCATTTTATGTTGCATGAGACGTTGCCGCTGATCCCGTTTTTTAACATTTTTTATGCCCACAACTATGGCGCGGCGTTCAGTTTTCTGGCCGATAAAGGGGGATGGCAGCGTTGGATGTTTGCCATTATCGCCCTGGTCATCGCCGTGGCGTTGATGATATTAATGTACCGTTCAGACAGCCGCCAAAGAATGACCAATTGCGCCTACGCCTTGATTATCGGCGGCGCGCTGGGCAATCTCTTTGACCGCCTGGTGCATGGCGTGGTCATCGATTTCATTGATTTTTATGTCGGTGACTGGCACTTCCCCACCTTCAACGTGGCGGATTCGGCCATTTGTATCGGCGCACTCCTGATCGTGCTGGAAGGGTTTATGCATCCGGCCGATAAAACGGCTAAGCAGAAAGGTTAAGCGGCATGTCCGAACAGGTGCAGTCCGACAGCGCGGTGCTGGTGCATTTCGACCTTAAACTCGAGGATGGCACCCTCGCCGAATCCACCCGGCGCGAAAATAAACCGGCGCTGTTCCGTCTTGGCGATGATAGCCTTTCACCGGCCCTTGAACAGTCGTTGCTCGGGCTGCGCGTGGGGGATAAAAAATCGTTTTCCCTGGCGCCGGAGTCGGCGTTCGGGCCGGTTAATCCGGATTTGATCCAGTTTTTTTCCCGCCGGGATTTTATCGAAACCGGCGTGCCCGACGTGGGCACCATTATGCTGTTTACCGCCATCAGCGGTAATGAAATGCCCGGATTGATTCGTGACGTGGCCGAGGAGTCGATCACCGTGGATTTTAACCATCCGCTGGCGGGTCGCACGGTCTATTTCGATATCGACGTATTGGCAATTGATCCGCAGCAGGAGGATAAACATGCGCATCTTACTGGCTAACCCGCGGGGTTTTTGCGCCGGTGTCGACCGGGCCATCAGTATTGTCGAACGCGCGCTGGAGATTTACGGCGCGCCGATCTACGTGCGTCACGAAGTGGTGCACAATCGCTATGTGGTGGAGTCGCTGCGCGCCAGCGGCGCCATTTTTATCGAGCAAATTGACGAAGTGCCCGACGGCTCTATCCTGATTTTCTCGGCCCACGGCGTATCGCAGGCGGTGCGCGCCGAGGCGAAAAACCGCGATTTGACGGTATTCGACGCGACCTGCCCGCTGGTGACCAAGGTGCATATGGAAGTGGCGCGCGCCAGCCGTAAAGGAACGGAAGCCATTTTGATTGGTCACGCCGGGCATCCGGAGGTCGAGGGCACCATGGGGCAATACAATAACCCCAACGGCGGCATGTACCTGGTGGAGTCGCCCAAGGATGTCTGGAAACTGCGGGTGAAGGACGATGCCAACCTGTGCTTTATGACCCAGACCACGCTGTCGGTGGACGATACCTCGGATGTTATCGACGCGCTGCGCGAACGGTTTCCGTTGATTATCGGACCGCGTAAAGACGATATCTGTTATGCCACCACCAACCGCCAGGAAGCGGTGCGCGAGCTGGCCGCCGATGCTGACGTGGTGCTGGTGGTCGGCTCGAAAAACTCGTCTAACTCCAACCGGCTGGCCGAGCTGGCCCAGCGGGTGGGCAAACCGGCCTATCTTATCGATACCGCGGCGGATATCCAGGAAAGCTGGCTGCAGGGTATCGATACCATCGGGGTAACCGCCGGCGCTTCCGCGCCGGATATTCTGGTGCGGGAGGTGATTGCGCGTCTGCAGGGGCTCGGTGGCGAAGGGGCGGAGGAACTGATCGGGCGCGAGGAGAATATTGTGTTCGAGGTGCCGAAGGAGCTGCGGGTGAATGTGAGGGTGGTGGAGTAAGACCGGCTTTTGCTTGCGCCGCATGCTCTGTAAATGACATTTCCAGTCGCCCGCGGCGGTTTGATGCGGCGACGCGGTAAACCTGTTCTTATCGTGCCCCGGTACGTGCAAGCGAGGGGCTTCAAATCCCTTTTGGCGATCGATCAATTTGGCGGCAGTCAAATTGATCGTATTCAATGGGATGTGCCGGTTTTTTATCCCTGTTCTACAGTCTGAACCGGTATTCCGGGGCGCCGACGGCGCTGGTATAAACATGCAGCAACGCGCCGTCGAGCGCGCCGGGAGGATCGAGATTTTTGCCGGCGCTGGTGATAAATAATTCATTACGCCCGGGGCCGCCGAAAGCACAGCAGCTCGGTTGGCGTACCGGTAACGGCAGATCCTCGATTAGCGTCAGTTCGCCATCGCCGATGGCGTAGCGGCTCAGGCAGCCATGGCCGAAGCGCGCGTTGATCAGTTCTCCGGCCGCGGTCAGCGCCGAACCGTCGGGGGTCTTGTCTCCGGCATCGAATACCCGCAGGCGGGCGGTATTGATGGCGGCGGCGTCGCTGGCGTAAAACCGTTTTTCGGCGCTGTCGGCAAACCACACCCGGTCGCCATGCCACGCCAGGGTATTGGGGATGGTGACATGGCCCATCATGCTCCGCGGCCGCGCTTCGCCGGCGGCAAAGCGGTACCAGCCGCCGATAGGACGCTCTTCCGCCAGGTCCATGGTGCTAAACCATAATGAGCCGTCGGGGGCGATGGCCGCCTCGTTTGGCCGGGTGCCGGCGGCGTCGGCCGGGTAGGGGCACAGGAGCTCAAGGCGTGGGGTATCCCGGCCGGCGCTGCTCTTTTCATAGTGATAAAGCAGTATGCCCTGCTGCGCCACGATCAGGAACTGCTCTTCCCGCTCGGTCGGCAGCGCCGCGCTGAACAGACAATCCAACCGGCGCTGTTCGACGCATCCCCGGGAGGGCCAATAGCGCAACAGGCGCTGTTGCAAAATATCTACCCACAGCAGCGATTGGCTACGGCTGCACCAGACCGGCGTTTCGCCCAGGGCGGCGCGATAATCCCCAATGGCCTGGATTGTTGAGGTAAAAAAAGGACTCATCCTGTCTCTCCGTGGCGAGTGTTCGGCTGTAGATATCCAGTATAGCCGCTTCGCGCCGGATCATCCGCGCCCGGCACCGGCCCGGAGATGAATAAACATTCATTTCTCCCGCGCTGCGGCCGCACCCGGCCCGGTCCATTGCCGTGACTGATGAAAGCCGGCTTCTGACATATAATGCTAATTCCAGGGGAAATCCGCTGGCGGCAATCCGGGACGGCGGTTACCCTAAACTGATTTTATCATGCCAACCAACAGAGAGTGTCTATGAGCGTAACACCAGTTCGCATCGCCATCGCCGGTGCGGGCGGCCGTATGGGCCGCCAACTGATCCAGGCGGTAATGCAATCGGAACAGGCGTGCCTGGGGGCGGCGCTCGAGCGCGCCGGCTCAAGCCTGATTGGCGCGGACGCGGGGGAGTTGGCCGGGCAGGGCGCGTTGGGGATAAGGGTCGGCGACAGCCTGGAAGCCATTAAAGATGACTTTGATATCTTTATCGATTTTACCCGGCCGGAAGGCACCCTGACGCATATGGAATTTTGTCGGCTGCATGGCAAAGGCATGATTATCGGCACTACCGGTTTTGACGAGGGGCAGAAGGCGCGAATCGGGCAAGCCGCCGGGCAGATCGGCATTGTCTTTGCCGCTAATTTCAGCGTGGGGGTCAACGTTATGCTGAAATTACTGGATAAGGCCGCCAGGGTGATGGGCGACTATTGCGACATCGAGATCATCGAGGCGCACCACCGTCACAAGGTGGACGCGCCTTCTGGCACCGCGCTTGCCATGGGGGAAACCATCGCCGGGGCGCTGGGCCGCAACCTCAAGGACTGCGCCGTATACAGTCGCGAGGGCCATACCGGCGAGCGTGTGCCCCATTCCATCGGCTTCGCCGCCATACGCGCCGGGGACATTGTCGGCGAACATACCGCGATGTTTGCCGATAACGGCGAACGTATTGAGATTACCCATAAGGCTTCCAGCCGCATGACCTTTGCCAATGGCGCGGTCAGGGCGGCAATATGGCTGAAAGCGCAGAAAGCGGGCCTTTATACCATGGCGGATGTGCTGGATCTGGCAAGTTTATAACTCTATTTTTTACCGCCACCTGAAGTCTGCCATTTTATCACTCTGATTAAATAGAGATAATTTTATTTTATTGGAATTATCTCTAAAAAAATCGCTTTCAATGGAAATGGAAGGCCAAATGGCTTTAAGTTTGGCTTTCAGCGGTTATTTTTCTTGGTGATTGCCATTCTGGGCTGATTATTGCGCTTTCGCGCCTGCGCCGGTTCCTTTTAACAAATTTCTGTCCACGCAACCGGTTACTCATGCCCTAAATGAGTGCTTTTTAGCGGTTTCAAGGTGTGTAACCGGCTTAATTGCCATTATTTAGTAAAAAACATCAGCCCGGGGTGGACAAATGACCAGCTCATCATTAAAATGCGCCCAATTTGCCGAAAATCTACCTTGAAGGTGTTTTTTGCATTGATTAAGATCGTTAAATCTGAATTAATATGCAAATACAATGACTGAATATTCCTTGGAGGGTGTTTTGATAAAGTCAGCGCTGTTGGTTCTGGAAGACGGAACCCAATTCCACGGTCGGGCCATTGGGGCAGCGGGAACGGCAGTGGGGGAAGTGGTCTTCAATACATCGATGACCGGCTATCAAGAAATCCTCACCGATCCTTCCTATTCCCGCCAAATCGTTACTCTCACTTATCCCCATATCGGCAATGTCGGCACCAACGAAGCAGATGAAGAATCGTCCCGCATCCAGGCCCAAGGGTTGGTCATACGCGATTTGCCGCTTATCGCCAGTAATTTTCGCAGTACCGGTTCCCTGTCGGACTACCTCAAGCAAAATAATATCGTCGGTATCGCCGATATCGATACCCGCAAACTTACCCGCCTATTGCGCGAAAAAGGCGCCCAGAACGGCTGCATTATCGCCGGCGACGCGCCTGACGCGGCGCTGGCCTTGCAAAAAGCGCGCGAATTCCCGGGACTGAAGGGCATGGATCTGGCCAGGGAAGTCAGCACCGCCGAGCAATACAGCTGGACCCAGGGCAGTTGGGCATTGCATGCCGGCCTGCCTGCGCCGGCCGCGCCGGACGCGCTGCCCTACCATGTGGTGGCGTACGATTTCGGCATCAAACGCAATATCATGCGTATGCTGGTGGATCGCGGCTGCCGCCTGACGGTGGTGCCGGCGCAGACGCCGGCCGACGTCGTCCTGGCGATGGATCCCGACGGCATCTTCCTCGCCAACGGCCCGGGCGATCCCGAACCCTGCGATTACGCCATCGCCGCCATCAAAACCTTTCTCGAGACCGAGACGCCGATCTTCGGCATCTGTCTCGGCCACCAACTGCTGGCCCTGGCCAGCGGCGCCAAGACCGTCAAAATGAAGTTCGGCCACCACGGCGGCAACCACCCGGTAAAGGATATTGACGCCAACCGGGTCATGATTACCGCCCAGAACCACGGTTTTGCGGTGGATGAAACCACGCTGCCGGCGAATCTGCGCGTAACGCATACCTCGCTGTTCGACGGTTCGTTACAGGGATTGCACCGCACGGATAAGCCGGCGTTCTGTTTCCAGGGGCATCCGGAAGCCAGCCCCGGCCCGCATGACGCCGCGCCGCTGTTCGACCATTTTATCGAGTTGATCAAGACTTACCGTTCCCAGGCAAAATAATCAGGAGCAAGACCATGCCAAAACGTACAGATATATCCAGTATCCTGATTCTGGGCGCCGGCCCGATTGTCATCGGCCAGGCGTGCGAGTTCGATTACTCCGGCGCGCAGGCGTGCAAGGCCCTGCGTGAGGAAGGCTACCGCGTGGTGCTGGTGAACTCCAACCCGGCCACCATCATGACCGATCCCGATATGGCGGATGCCACTTATATCGAGCCTATCCATTGGGAAGTGGTGCGTAAAATCATCGAAAAAGAACGCCCCGACGCCATCCTGCCGACCATGGGCGGGCAAACCGCGCTGAACTGCGCGCTGGACCTGGAGCGCGAAGGCGTTCTGGCGGAGTTCGGCGTCACCATGATTGGCGCCACCGCCGATGCCATCGACAAAGCGGAAGACCGGCAGCGTTTTGATAAGGCGATGAAAAAAATCGGTCTTGAGACCGCGCGCTCCGGTTTTGCCCACAATATGGAAGAGGCGCTGGCGGTGGCGGCGGACGTGGGTTTCCCCTGCATTATCCGTCCGTCGTTTACCATGGGCGGGTCGGGCGGCGGCATTGCCTACAACCGCGAGGAGTTCGAGGAAATCTGCGAACGCGGCCTCGATCTGTCACCCACCACCGAGCTGCTGATCGATGAGTCGCTGATTGGCTGGAAAGAGTACGAGATGGAGGTGGTGCGCGATAAAAACGATAACTGCATCATCGTGTGCTCGATTGAAAATATTGACGCCATGGGCATCCATACCGGCGATTCCATTACCGTGGCGCCGGCGCAAACCCTGACCGATAAAGAATACCAAATCATGCGTAACGCCTCGATGGCGGTATTGCGTGAAATCGGCGTGGAAACCGGCGGCTCGAACGTGCAGTTTTCGGTAAACCCTAAAAACGGCCGGCTGATTATCATCGAAATGAACCCGCGGGTTTCCCGCTCCTCGGCCCTGGCCTCCAAGGCCACCGGTTTCCCGATTGCCAAGGTGGCCGCCAAGCTGGCGGTGGGGTATACCCTCGATGAACTGATGAACGATATCACCGGCGGACGCACGCCCGCCTCGTTCGAGCCGTCCATTGACTATGTCGTCACGAAAATTCCGCGCTTTAACTTCGAGAAGTTCGCCGGCGCCAATGACCGCCTGACCACGCAGATGAAGTCGGTGGGCGAGGTGATGGCCATCGGCCGCACGCAACAGGAATCGCTGCAAAAAGCCCTGCGCGGTCTGGAGGTGGGCGTCACCGGTTTTGACCCCAAGGTCAGCCTGGACGACCCGGAAGCGCTGACCAAGATCCGCCGCGAACTCAAAGACGCCGGCTGCGATCGCATCTGGTATATCGCCGATGCTTTCCGCGCCGGGCTGTCGGTGGACGGCGTCTTTAACCTGACCAATATCGACCGCTGGTTTCTGGTGCAGATAGAAGAGCTGGTCACGCTTGAAAACGTGGTGGCGGAGAAGGGCGTCGGCGCGCTGGACGCCGAATTCCTGCGCCAGCTGAAGCGCAAAGGCTTTGCCGATGCCCGCCTGGCGACGCTTGCCGGCGTGTCGGAGGGGGAGATTCGCAAACTGCGCGAAGAGTATAACCTGCACCCGGTCTATAAACGGGTCGATACCTGCGCCGCGGAGTTCGCCACCGATACCGCCTACATGTACTCCACCTATGACGAGGAGTGCGAATCCAATCCCAGCCGCGACCGGGAAAAAATCATGGTGCTGGGCGGCGGGCCAAACCGTATCGGCCAGGGCATCGAGTTCGACTACTGCTGCGTCCACGCCTCGCTGGCGCTGCGCGAGGACGGTTACGAGACCATTATGGTCAACTGTAACCCGGAGACGGTCTCCACCGATTACGACACGTCCGATCGCCTTTATTTTGAACCCGTTACGCTTGAAGATGTGCTGGAAATCGTGCGCATCGAGCAGCCGAAAGGGGTGATTGTCCAGTATGGCGGCCAGACCCCGCTTAAACTGGCCCGGGAGCTTGAAGCGGCGGGCGTGCCGATTATCGGCACCAGCCCCGATTCCATTGACCGCGCCGAAGATCGCGAGCGCTTCCAGCAGGCGGTGGAACGCCTGGGACTCAAGCAGCCGGCCAACGCCACGGTGACCACCATCGACCAGGCGGTGGAGAAGGCGGCGACCATCGGTTATCCGCTGGTGGTGCGTCCTTCCTATGTACTGGGCGGCAGGGCGATGGAAATCGTCAACGACGATGTCGATTTGCTGCGCTACTTCCAGACCGCCGTCAGCGTCTCCAATGACGCGCCGGTGCTGCTGGACCGTTTCCTTGACGACGCGGTGGAAGTGGACGTGGACGCCATCTGCGACGGCCAGCAGGTGCTGATTGGCGGCATTATGGAACATATCGAGCAGGCGGGCGTGCACTCCGGCGATTCAGCCTGTTCGCTGCCGGCCTATACCCTTAGCCAGGAAATACAGGACGTGATGCGCCGGCAGGTCGAGCAACTGGCGTTTGAACTGCGGGTGCGCGGGCTGATGAACGTGCAGTTCGCGGTTAAGGCCAATGAAGTCTATCTGATCGAGGTCAATCCGCGCGCCGCGCGTACGGTGCCGTTTGTTTCCAAAGCCACCGGCGTGCCGCTGGCGAAGGTTGCCGCCCGGGTGATGGTGGGGCAATCGCTGGCCGACCAGGGCATTACCAAAGAGGTTATCCCGCCGTATTACTCGGTCAAGGAAGTGGTGCTGCCGTTTAATAAATTCCCCGGCGTCGACCCCATCCTGGGGCCGGAAATGCGCTCCACCGGCGAGGTGATGGGCGTGGGCCGCACCTTTGCCGAAGCCTTCGCCAAAGCCATGCTGGGCAGCCAGTCCCGCATGAAAAAATCCGGCCGGGCGCTGCTGTCGGTGCGCGCCGGCGACAAGGGCCGGGTAGTGGATTTGGCGGCGAAACTGCTCAAGCACGGCTTTGAACTGGATGCCACGCACGGCACCGCGGTGATATTGGGCGAAGCGGGAATCAATCCCCGGCTGGTGAATAAAGTGCATGAAGGGCGGCCGCATATCCAGGACCGCATTAAAAACGGCGAATATACCTATATCGTCAATACCACCGCCGGACGCCAGGCAATCGCGGACTCGAAGCTTATCCGCCGCAGCGCGCTGCAGTATAAAGTGCACTACGACACCACCATGAACGGCGGCTTCGCCACCGCCATGGCGCTAAACTCGGACCCCACCGAACGCGTGATTTCAGTTCAGGAAATGCATGCGATGCTGAAGGGATAGCGGCATATCGCCGTATCCTGGCCAGGCGCGTGGCCGGGATACGGCGGCAAAATACGCTTATCCGTGCGGGACGCTCCAGGAGCGTCCCGATTTTTTTATCCCAGGGCGACCTTGATTCCCAGGGCAATCAGCACCCCGCCCAGCAGCTTGTCCACCAATTTTTGCGTTTTGGCGAGGGCGCGGCGCACGGGACCGCTTTGGATTAATAGCACCAGCAGCGGCCACCAGACCAGCGCCAGCAACAGGATAATACCCGCGTACCAGAGTTTTTCGGCAACGTCCGATTGCACCTGCAGCACTTGGGTAAACACCGCCAGGAAAAACAGTGTGGCCTTCGGATTGAGTAAGTTATTCAAATAGCCCTGGATAAAAGCGGTTTTCAGGCTTACCGGCTGATGCGGGGCATCGTTGAGGCTTATTCTGCCGGCGCCGCGGGATAGCAGCGCCTGGATGCCGATCCAGATCAAATATCCGGCGCCGGCGTATTTCAGCAGGTTAAACAGCCAGGGTGTGGTGGTAATCAGCACTGCCAGTCCGGCGACGCAATACGACATATGGGTGGCGACGCCGCAGATCACACCAAGGGATGTCATCATGGCGGCCCGTTTGCGATAGCGGGCGGCATTCCTTATCACCAGGAAAAAGTCGGGGCCGGGAGAAAGCATGCCAAGGGTGGCGATGGAGGCGACAAACAGTGAGGTTTCTAACATGACGGACTCGGCAATCAACCAGTAAGCGCTACAGGATAACGCCGGCGCAGGGGAAGCGCACCCTCGATTTGGTTCAGCACTTATGTACCGTATCGCGGCAGCGCAGGAACGCGGCGGGACGGGCGCGATCCCGTTGCCGGGAGAACGCCGCGCCGCCGCCGGCGTTTACAGCAGATCCTCCATCCTGAAGCTAAAACCTCCCGTCCGGGACGGTGGTTCCGTCGTTTGCCCGCGTGTTGCCCCATTTTCGCCTTTAAGGATCACATCCGCCCGGCCGCGCCGGGTAACGCACAGGACTTGCCCTTGTTCCAGGGACTCAAGCGCTTGCGCCAGGTTGTTGCGCAGCGCGGTGTAACTGATGGTTTGCATATCAGCATCCAATATAATGATGAATTATCCCTTAGGTTGGCCTTGCTTTGTTCAGTTAAGCTTAACATCGGGCATTTCAAAGCGCGGCGAAATGATGCCGTATAATGTCCAGCCGAGGAACGTGACGATCGCACCCCACATCATCGCCTCTTGCCCGGAGCTGTAGAGCGCATAAAAGCTGTATAGCGCGCCGAGAAAGGCGATGCCGTTGGTGACTCGCGCCCTGGCCGGCGGCAGGCCCGCGGATTTCTGGATCACCACGGTGGCCGCCATCGACAGGATATAAGGAATAATGTTGGTGACCACCGCCAGGTTCACCAGCACGTTGAACTGTTTGTTCAGCGACGGGCTGATGGTCATCAGCGACAGACCGGTCTGGATGGCGACGATGATAAGCATGCCTTTCACCGGCGCGTCCGCCTTATTCGTGTGGGAAAACACCTTGGGAAAATAGCCGGCGTCGGCGGAGGATTTGAAGACCTGGGCGATGGTAAACTGCCAGCCCAGCAGGGAACCGACGCATGACATGATCATCAGCGCCATGATGATTTTGCCGACGAAAGGCGTAAACATATAGGAAAACGCCAGCCCGAACGGCGCGGTGGAATTCGCCAGCGCCAGGTTGGGCACGATGCCGGCGATAACATTGGTGGAGACCACATAGATAACCGCTGCCCCGAGCGTGCCGCCCAATACGGCGATCGGCACGTTGCGTTCCGGGTTTTCCACCACGTCCATATTGGCGCAGGCGGATTCCAGCCCCAGGAACGCCCAAAGCGTCATGGCGATGGAGGAGCCTATGGCCTCGAAGGTGGGGATGGCATGGGGATTCCAGGCGGCCATGTAGGCGGCGCCGCTAAACCAAAACCACCCGATCAGGGAAATGCCAACAACTGGAATAATGACGCCCCATATAGTGATACTGCTGATGTTCCCGGTAATGCGCGCGCCGCCAAAATTGGCCATGGTGGCCAGCCACAGCACCACGATGGTGGCCAGGCAGATGCCAAGCGGCGTGAGGGTTTGTCCCACCAGTTCCGTACCGTAGCCAACGGCTGATATGGCAATGGCGACATTGGCGATCAGCAGGGAAACGCCATAGGTGTAATTGGCCATGAAGTTACCGGATTTGCCGAAGGCATATTCCGCATAGCCGCCCATCCCGCCGGGCTTGCGGCTGAACATGCCGCATTTGGCGAACGCGTAGGCCAACGCCATCGACCCCAGGGCGGTAACCAGCCAGGAGACAATGGACAGGGTCCCGACCTCCGCCAGTTTGGTGGGCAGCATGATAATGCCGGAACCCATCATATTCACGGCGGTCAGGACGGTGAGCTGCACCACGCCCATTTTATTTTTCGTTTTATTCATGATCATGGTCCTTTTTGTTTATTGTTTAACGACATAACCATAGGCGTGCTGTATTCCATCCCGATCGCGCTCAAGATAAACCCCCTGCAGCTCCGGCGAGAAGCCGGGCAGCAAATTGATGCCTTCCTCCAGCGCCAGGAAATACCGTTGCACGGCGCCGCCCCACACTTCGCCGGGCACCATGCAAAGCACTCCCGGCGGGTAGGGCAGCGCGCCCTCGGCGGCGATGCGGCCTTCCGCCTTGCTCAGCGGCACCAGTTCAACATGACCGCGCACGAACTCGCCGTTGGCATCCTGCGGATTCATCGCCACCCGCGGGAAGTTCCCCTGGCGGAACATGTCCTTTTGCAGTTGTTTAACGTCGTAACTGACATATAAGTCATGCATTTCCTGGCACAGGCGTCGCAGGGTATAACCCTGGTAGCGTTGTCCATGGCTGGCGACAATGGCGGGCAGGACGTCGGATAAAGGCGCATCTTGCAGTATAAAACGTTCAAAACGGGCGATCTGGGCGACCAGGTGCTGCATTTTAGCCATATCTTCCGCCGGCGTAAGCAGGAACAGAATGGAGTTCAGATCGCATTTCTCGGGCACGATGCCGTTTTCACGCAGAAAGTTGGCCAGGATGGTCGCGGGGATGCCGAAATCGGCATACTCGCCGCTGGCGGTGTCAATACCGGGGGTGGTCAGCAGCAGTTTGCAGGGATCGACAAAATACTGGTTTGGCGCATACCCGTCGAACCCATGCCATTTTTCACCGGGCACGAAATTAAAGAAACGCAGGTCCTGCGCCATTTCGGCGGTGTCAAAATCCTGCCAGGGACGCCCTTCCACGCTTACCGGTACAAAGGGCCTGATCATCGAGCAGGTATTCAGCAGGATCTTTCGGGTCTCGATGCCCAGGGCGACACAATCCGCCCACAAGCGTCGGCCGCTTTCGCCGGCATGCATCCTGGCATTGACATCCAGCGCCGCGAACAACGGATAAAAAGGGCTGGTGGAGGCATGCAGCATAAAGGCATTGTTAAAACGCTTATGATTGCAATATCGCGCCTGCCCCTTGATATGCTGGTCCTTTTTATGAATTTGCGAGGTTTGGGAAAATCCGGCCTGCTGCTTATGCACCGACTGGGTCACGATAATGCCCGGATCGTTTTCGTTTAGCTCCAGCAGCAGCGGGGAACAATCCTTCATCATGGGAATAAACTGTTCATAGCCGACCCAGGCCGAATCAAACAGGATGTAATCGCAGAGATGGCCGATCTTATCCACCACCTGGCGCGCGTTATATATCGTGCCGTCATAAGTCCCCAGTTGGATAACCGCCAGACGGAACGGCCGGGTTTCGCCTGCGCGTGCGGGGGCCACGCGGCGAATTTGCGCGCGCAGATAATCCTCCTCGAAACAGTGGGCATCGATGCCGCCGATAAAACCGAACGGATTACGGGCGGTCTCCAGGTAAACGGGCGTCGCGCCCGCCTGGATCAAGGCGCCGTGATGAACGGATTTATGATTATTGCGATCGAACAGTACCAGGTCGCCCCGCGCCAGCAGGGCATTGGTCACCACTTTATTCGATGCCGAGGTGCCGTTAAGGACAAAATACGTTTTATCGGCGTTAAAGACTTTGGCCGCATGCTGTTGCGCCGCGCAGGGCGCGCCTTCATGAATTAACAAATCGCCCAGCTTAACGTCGGCATTACACATATCCGCACGGAACAGCGTTTCGCCGAAAAAATCAAAAAACTGGCGTCCCACCGGATGCTTACGGAAAAACTGCCCGCCCTGATGACCCGGGCAGGCAAAGGAGGAATTACCCATTTCCACATATTTCTTTAACGTGGAAAAGAAAGGCGGCAATAATTCTTTTTCATATTTTGTCGCCGCGGACTCCACCTGTTTGCCGTAAAAATCGGCATTGCCGTCGCCCAGCTCAAATACGCCGTTAACCCTTGTCAGGTCATGATTCGCCAGCTCTTCGTGGCAGCCGATGGCGACAAAAATAGGGATGTCGAGACCGGTAAGTTTGATGGCGTCAATGGCGCCGCCATGGGTTTCTGATAAGGATAATACTACCGCCGCAATATCTGAAAAATCTGTATTAAGTATATCAACCGTCTCCCTTTCGCTATTAAAACATGATTTTACCGCGGCATTGGCGACAATTTTCAAGGGTTTCATTCTATTATATTCTCCTGGAACAGGGACAAAGGATTGCCTTCGGTTAAATAGGAATCGACAGTCCCATAGTTATTTTTTAAGCATAATGATGCGTAATAGTACCTGCCGTACTATTAATAAAATGATGGCCAGAATCATGGCGAATCATCATCTCACAGCCGTGGCGGGCTGAAGATCTTCCGGATGCTGTTCAGTACGGTTCATGGACAATAGCAGCCCATCAGGATGCGTTAAAACATCTGGCTGGCGGTATTATCTATGGAGAGACGGCAATGACAGTCCCGCAGAAGAGGATGCCATGTCCAAGGGAAATTTATCTGAAAGAGAAAAAAGAGAAAGAGAAATAGTCACGGCATCGGGGCATCATTAAATGCCTCACTCTGCGTATATGCGCCATTTTCCGGTTATTGTTTTCCATTATGGTTACCTGTTAGTGGGTAAGCAACGAACTGACAGGCGCTATACTATCGGCCATGGAGCCGTTTTCTGTGATCAATCTCATGATTATGGCGGTTCTTTATGGCCGCTATTTAGGCTTAATAAATAAAAATCCAGCGGCGGCAAGATTGTCTTTTTTAAAAAAAAATAAATGGACCGCATGATAATTCATTTCATTTTGGCGGGGGAAATTTCTGAAAAACGAGTGCGTAAATTTAAGCAGTTGAATATGATTAAAGACATGTACAGGTAAGGCACCAAAACAGGATTAAATCGCCTCAGCGCCCGTGATATTGGATTATCGACCAGGCTATCGTCCCTTGGACGGTCGCCAATGCTGTTTAACGCGGGATGCCCATAGAAGATCATCTGCATGATAATACGTAATTATTGCATATATCGGAAAGAGGAATATCCAGGCTTTGGCGCTGCGCAGGCGTGGATCGGCCCACGCCGGGGGGATAACGCCACACGCCCGATAGCACGAAATGCTAAACCCTAAAACGCGCCGGTAGATCAGTGTCATGTACAGCATCGGCGTTGAGAAGAAAGCCGGAGGAGTATTGTTTGCCGGGGTAGTTAATTTTATGTAGATATTAAGTTAATTTTTTAAAAGCCCCGCGGCGAATATCACCCGCCGGTATTTAGAACATTATGGCTTTCGTCATGGCATAATTATGGCTTGCCGCCGTTTTTGTTACATGTTAAGAAAAGAGCGTCCATTAAGCGTAGGGTTATCGGAGTGTGGTTGGGTATGGTGCATGTCGATGGGTAGTGAAATAACGCAAGATCAGCAGCGGGTTATCACCCGGCTGTGTATTGAATGCGCGCTCCTGCTGCTGCAGCATGGCGCGGAAAGCATGATCGTGGAGCAGTTGTCGACACGCCTTGGGCGGGCTTTGGGTGTCCAGCGGGTGGAAAGCTCTATTTCAGCCAATGCCATAGTATTGACCACCATTATCAATGATTTTTGCCTGACATCGACGCGCAAAAATAACGATCGCGGCATTAATATGCATGTGGTCACGCAGGTGCAGCATATCGTCATTATGACCGAGCATCGTTTGCTGGATGTCGCCGACGTGACCAAACGCCTGGCCAATATTAAAGCGATGCGCTACCCCCGCTGGCTGATGGTCATCATCGTCGGTCTCTCCTGCGGGTGTTTCAGCCGCCTGAATGGCGGGGGATGGGATGCCTTTGCCGTGACGCTGTTTGCCAGCGGACTGGCCATGTACGTGCGCCAGCTGTTGACCGCCCGGCAAATGAATCCGCTGATCAATTTTTGTATTACCGCGTTTGTCGCCACCTCCGCCTCCGGGCTGCTGATGCGGCTGCCGGTGTTCCAGGGCACGTCGCTGGTGGCGATGCCGGCCAGCGTCCTGCTGCTGGTGCCGGGTTTCCCGCTGATTAATGCGGTGGCGGATATGTTCAAGGGCCATGTCAATACCGGCCTGGCGCGCTGGACCATGGCCAGCCTGCTGACGTTATCGATTTGCATCGGTATTGTCCTGGCGATGGCGGTGTGGGATTTCCGGGGATGGTCATGAATCTGTTGCTGGCGTTACTGGAGGATATGCTGCTGGCGGCCGTACCGGCCCTGGGTTTCGCCATGGTGTTCAACGTGCCGGTAAAAGCGCTGCGCTATTGCGCGCTGCTCGGGGCCATCGGCCACGGAACGCGCATGTTGCTTATCCATTTCGGCATGAATATTGAATGGGCTTCCCTGCTGGCCGCGATCCTGATAGGCATCATCGGCATTCATTGGTCGCGCTGGCTGCTGGCGCACCCGAAGGTGTTTACCGTGGCGGCCGTGATCCCCATGTTTCCCGGCATCTCCGCCTACAGCGCGATGGTGGCGGCGGTGGAAATTTCCCATTTAGGCTATAGCGACGCGCTGATGTCGATCCTGGTTACGCAATTCCTCAAGGCGGGTTTTATTGTCGGCGCGCTGTCGATCGGGTTGTCGCTGCCGGGATTATGGCTATACCGAAAACGCCCGGGAGTATAGGTGTTAGGCGCTTTCTGAATTTTGTGATGGACGTCTGCCGAGGCGCTCGACGGTCGGCGGCAGTTTCCGTATAGTGGCAGCAATTTGACAGCTTGTAAGAGTTTATATGAAAATTAGCCTGATTGCCGCGCTGGCCGTCGATCGCGTGATTGGCCTTGAGAACGCCATGCCCTGGCATCTGCCTGCCGATATGGCCTGGTTTAAGCGCAATACCCTGCATAAACCGGTGATCATGGGCAGGCGTACCTATGAATCCATCGGCCAGCCCCTGCCGGGGCGGTTGAATATCGTCCTTAGCCGCCATCCGGCGGCGGACGACCGCGTCACCTGGGTGACCACGCCGGAACAGGCCCTGGCCGCCGCCGGTGAGGCGGAGGAAGTGATGGTGATTGGCGGCGGCAAGATCTATGCGCATTTCCTGCCGCAGGCCGCGCGTCTTTACCTGACGCATATTGATGCCGAGATTGACGGCGATACCTATTTCCCGGAGTACGAACCGGATCAGTGGCAGTCCACTTTCAGCGAATTCCACGATGCCGATGAGAAGAACAGCCACAGTTTCTGCTGGGAAATACTCGATCGCCGCTAAGCGCAGACGTCGGCGTTAACGCCGAATCAACGGCCATCCGGTCGTTGATTCCCTCCCCTTACATAAGCGCCGTGGCCTCGACGCCGCTCTCATCCTGGCGATTGGAGGGCTGGATAAAGTAGCGTTTATCTTCCCAGCGCAGCATGGTCAGGTGGCCGCCCCAGCAGCAGCCGGTGTCCAGCGCATACACATTCGCCGGCGTGCCTTTACCCTCAAGCGACGCCCAGTGACCGAAGGCAATGCTGTAGTTCTCCGCCACCGGTCCCGGGATCATAAACCAGGGCCGCAGCGGGGCAGGGGCGCTGCCGGGCGCATCCTTGGCAATCATATCCAACTGGCCGTTGGGGAAACAGTAGCGCATCCGGGTCAGGGCATTGGTGCTAAATCGCAGCCGCGCCAGGCCGCTTAGCTCGGGCGACCAATTGCTGGGCATATCCCCGTACATCGCGTCCAGGAACAGCGGGTAGCTGTCGCTGCTGAGTATCGCTTCCACTTCCCGGGCGCAGGTCTTGGCGGTGTCCAGATCCCACTGCGGGGTAATGCCGGCATGGGCCATCACCAGTTTTTTTTCTTCGTCCACCTGCAGCACCGGTTGCCGGCGCAGCCAGTTGATCAGCGTATCGGCGTCGGGGGCTTCCAGCAACGGGGTAATACGATCACGGGGTTTATTACGGCTGATGCCGGCGTAGACCGCCAGCAGGTGCAGATCATGATTGCCCAGCACCATCCGCACGCAGTCGCCGAGTTCGCGCACAAAACGCAACACTTCCAGCGAAGCGGGCCCGCGCGCCACCAGATCGCCGGTGAGCCAGAGGGTATCCGCCGCGGGATTGAAGGTCACTTGGGACAACAGTGACGTCAGCTCGTCGTAGCAGCCATGAATATCCCCGATTAAGTATGTCGACATAATTAGTGTATAAGTGTTGGGATTGCTAAGCGAAAGACGGGAATGGCAATACGAAAAGACTGCCCCTCATGATCCAGCATTTCATAGTGGCCTTCCATCGTGCCCAAAGGCGTTTCGAGAATGGCCCCGCTGGTATATTGAAACTCGCTGCCGGGCAGGATGATCGGCTGCTCGCCGACCACGCCCTCGCCCTGGACCTGTGTTTCCTTGCCGTTGGCGTTGGTTATCAGCCAATAACGCCCGACCAGCTGTACGTTATGCCGCCCGAGATTACGTACGGTAATAGTATAAGCAAAGACATAACGCTCCTGTTCGGGCATAGACTGTGTCTCGACATACATACTTTGAACCTGTACACAAACGCGTGGCGAATTAATCATGACAGCTGCTCCTGTTATTCCTGTTGCGAAGGGTGCTCCGCCAGCCAGTTCGCCAGTTGGCAGTACTGCGCCACGGTAATATTTTCAGCGCGCAGGATCGGGTCGATGCCCAATGCCTTTAATTGCTCCGCGGTAAAAAGGTTACCCAGGCTGTTACGCACGGTTTTGCGGCGCTGGTTAAACGCCTGGCTGGTAATGCGCGCCAGCACCTGCAGGTCGCTGACCGGGTAGGGCAGCTCGGCGTAAGGCACCAGCCGTACCACCGCGGAGTCCACTTTTGGCGCCGGCCGGAATGAGGTCGGCGGCACTTCCAGCACGGGAATGATCTGGCAATAATACTGCGCCATCACGCTCAGGCGGCCATAGGCTTTGCTGTCCGGGCCGGCGACCAGCCGGTTGACCACTTCTTTTTGCAACATAAAATGCATGTCGCGGATTGCCTGAGTATAGCCGAAAAGGTGAAACATCAACGGCGTGGAAATATTGTACGGGAGATTGCCGAATACCCGCAACGGCTGCCCAAGCTGTCGCGACAGTTCGGCAAAATCCACCGTCATGGCATCCTGCTGCACAATGGTCAGCTTGCTGTTCAGGAACGGATGCGTCGCCAGGCGGGCGGCCAGATCGCGATCAAGCTCGATGACCGTCATATGATCGATGCGTTCCGCCACCGGTTCGGTCAGCGCGCCGAGGCCGGGGCCGATTTCCACCATGGCCTGATCGGGCAGGGGATGGATGGCGGAGACGATGGAATCGATAATATTGCCGTCATGAAGAAAATTCTGACCAAAACGTTTGCGGGCCAGATGGCCCTGGTGAACAAGTTTACTCATTACGGTTATTTATCATTTTAATGGCGAGATTTAACGCCGTTTTGATGCTGCCGGCCTCCGCCAGACCAGTGCCGGCCAGTTCCAGCGCGGTGCCGTGATCGACGGAGGTACGTATAAAAGGTAAACCGAGGGTAATATTGACCGCGCGGCCAAAACCCTGGTATTTCAGTACCGGCAGGCCCTGGTCGTGGTACATCGCCAGCACCGCGTCGGCATGCTGCAGGTATTTGGGCTGAAACAGCGTGTCGGCCGGCAACGGCCCGACCAGGTCATAGCCTTCCCCGCGCAGGGCGTCCAGCGTGGGGATAATGATATCGATCTCTTCCCGGCCCATATGCCCGCCTTCGCCCGCATGGGGGTTCAGGCCGCAGACGTAGATACGTGGACGGGGAATGCCGAACTGCGCGCGTAAATCATGATCGAGAATGGCGATCACTTCCCGCAGGGTTTGCGCCGTGATGGCCGCCGGCACCGCCGATAATGGCAGGTGGGTGGTCGCCAGCGCCACGCGCAGCGATTCGGTGGCCAACATCATGACCACCCGTTCGCGCCGGCTGCGCCCGGCGAAAAATTCGGTATGGCCGGTAAAGGCCAGACCGCCGTCGTTAATAATGCCCTTGTGCACCGGGCCGGTAAGCAGGGCGGCGAACTCGCCGTCCAGGCATCCGTCGCAGGCGCGCGCCAGGGTGTCCACAACATAGCCGCTGTTGGCGACATCCAGCGCGCCGGGCGTAACCGGGGCGGGGGCGGTAATGGCCAGTACGCTGACGCTGCCGGCAGGCCTCGGCGCCGCCGGCTGCTGCGGCTGATAAGGGTAAAGCCGCAGCGGCAGCCCGAGGCGGCGCGCGCGGGCGAGCAGGACATCCGGATCGGCGCAGACCACCAGTTCCACCGGCCAGGCCTGCTGCGCCAGCATGGCGACCAGATCGGGACCAATCCCGGCGGGTTCGCCGGGAGTGATCGCCAGCCGCGCTTTATTGCGCATCGCCATCCATGATTTTGACGTAGGCGCCGGCACGCTGTTCCTGCATCCAGGTCTGCGATTCTTCGGCGAATTTGCGGTTGAACAGCAGGCGATAGGCCTGATCTTTTTTGGTGGCGTCGGTACGGTCAACCTGGCGCGTGTCGAGCAACTGGATCAGATGCCAGCCGAAAGAAGAATGCACCGGCTGGCTGATTTCGCCTTTCTTCAGGCGCATAAGCGCGTCCTGGAACGCGGGATCGTAAGCCTGCGGAGCGGCCCAGCCCAGATCGCCGCCCTGGTTGGCGGAGCCGGGGTCTTGTGACAGCAGTTTGGCCTGGGCGGCAAAATCGGTCTTGCCGCTTTTAATCAGCGCCAGCACCTCGTTAAGCTTGGCTTCGGCCTGCTGGTCGGTCAAGACCACCGACGGGCGCAGCAGGATATGCCGGGCATGGACTTCCGTGACCGAGACCTTTTCATCGCCGCCGCGGATATCGTTGACCTTCAGGATGTGGAAGCCGACGCCGGAGCGGATCGGACCGACAACCGCCCCTTTGGGCGCCCCCTGCAGGCGTTCAGCGAACAGGCTCGGCAATTCTTCCAGCTTGCCCCAGCCCATTTGGCCGCCTTTCAAAGCCTGCGGATCCGCTGAGTAGCTGATGGCCAGCTTGCCGAAATCGGCGCCGCCCTTGATTTGCTGCACCAGCGAGCCGGCCATGGCTTCCGCTTTATCCACCTGCTCCTGCGTCGGATTTTCCGGCAGCGGGATCAGGATATGGCTTAAATTGTATTGCGCGCCGTTGCCGGTTTGCGCCGCAATCTGCTGGGCCAGGGAATCCACTTCCTGCGGCAGGATGGTCACGCGGCGGCGTACTTCGCCGTTGCGCACTTCGGCAATCAGCATCTCCTTGCGGATTTGCTTACGATAGGTGTCGTAGCTGATGCCGTCATAGGCCAGGCGGCTGCGCAACTGATCCAGCGTCATTTTATTTTGCGCGGCAATGTTGGTAATGGATTGGGTCAGCTGTTCGTCCGTGACGGTAACGTTATTGCGCTGGGCGATGGACAGGATGATATTGTCCATGATCAAACGTTCGATAATCTGACGACGCAGCGTCGCGTCATCGGGCAACTGCTGTTTTGCATCCTGGGCATTGCGTTTCACCGATTGCAGCAGTCCGTCCACATCACTTTCGAGAACGACACTGTTATCGACCACGGCAGCAACTTTGTCCACCACTTGGGGCGCTGCGAACGCGGTTCCGGCGCACATCGCCATGCAGAGAATAAGCGTTCTCCAGTTTTTCATAACTTTTCCATTTATATCAGCCGCATTCGCGGATTCTAGATTAACGTTCGCTGGTCTGAAACGGCCTTAAAACGCCCGTTGGTACGGCAGTATGCCGGAACCCAGCAACTTGTCGGTACCGAGACCGTAATCGCTGCTCAGACCGCGCAGTTGTATATTAAACGTCACGGCATTGTCGTAATTACTGGTGTTACTGTTGTAGTTCCAACTGGTGATCTTGCGATCGTAGCCCACCGTCGCCGCCCAGCAACAGGTGTTGTACTGCACGCCAATCAGCTGTTCGGCGGGCTGGCTTGCCTTGGTATCATAATAATACGCGCCGACAAGCGACCACCGGTCGCGGATTGGCCAGCTGGCGATGGTGCCAATCTGCGCGATCCCCTGCTGATAGCCCGGATGCGAAATGTTGGGCAACATGGCTTGGATATATTCGGGACTGGCATAACGGTAGTTCAATTGAACCATCCGGTTATCGTCGCGACGGTATTCCAGGACCGCGTCGCCCAGCGCCACGCTGTTCAGCCGGGTATCATACTGTACGCCGCCGCGCGCGGCCCACTGGTTATTGATCTGCCAGAAGGTGTCGCCGGCCCAGACGACGCTGCCCGTTTCGGCATCCTGATCCAGGCTGCTGTTGGTCGAACCGGTGCGCGGACGGGTAAAGTAATAGATTTGACCCAGCGAAGCGTTAAAACGTTCAACCAGGGCGTCATCATAAAGCCGGGTGGTTACGCCGCCCGATACCTGGTTGGCGGAGGCGATGCGATCGAGGCCGCTGTAGCTGCGGTCGCGGAACAGGCCCGTATAGTCGGTCTGCAGCAGCGTGGAATCGTACACGTTGATATTGCTCTGGTCGCGGTAGGGCACATACAGGTATTGCACCCGCGGTTCCAGGGTCTGGGTATAATCCTGCGCCCAGTCCATATTCCGTTCAAAAATCATTTTGCCGTCGGTCTTGAACTGCGGCATCACCCGGTTGACCGTGCCATCCAGCCGGCTGTTGGGATTATTGGTATTGTAAGTATCGAGATTGTCCTGCTGATAATGGGTGGCCATCAGCTTGGTTTCGGTGTTCAGGCTGCCCCAGCGGTTGGCCAGCGGCAGGCTGATGGTCGGTTCGACATGCAGCCGCGTGGCCTCGGGGTTATTGCTGCTGACGCTGGTAAACTTGGCGGCCTGGCTGACGATGCGGGTATCAAACGGGCCGACATCGTTCTTGTAATAGGTGACGTCAAGCTGCGGCGCCGCGCGGTAGGCGCTGCTGTCGCCGAAATTAGAGAATATCTGGAACTGCTTGCTGGCCAGGGTGACGTCCCAGTTCTCGTCGGAATAACCGACGCTGAATTTCTGCGTGGCGTAGCCGTCGGTAGTGGAACCGTACTGCGAGGTCAGATCGGTAAAATAATAGGGATCGCTGACCCGGGTATAATCGACGTTGAAACGCCAGACGTCATCCATCACGCCGTTGTGCCGCCAGTACAGCATCCAGCGGTCGGTATTGCTGTCGGAGGGATGATCGGTGGCGTATTCCGAATCGCTGGGCAACCAGTCGAACTGCACCAGGCCCATCCCAGGCTTGGTCAGGTAGCGGAATTCGTTTTGCAACTGGGTGCCGCGTTTACTCATATAATGCGGCGTAATGGTGGCGTCGTAGTTTGGCGCCAGGTTCAGGTAATAGGGGGCGGAAAATTCAAAACCGCTCTTGGTGCCGTATTTGGCATTGGGGATCAGGAAGCCGGAACGGCGCTTATCGCCCACCGGCAGCTGAAGGTAAGGGCTGTAGAACACCGGCACCTTGCCGATCCTGAAGCGGGCGTTATAGATTTCCGCCACCTGTTCTTCACGGTCGTGGATGACTTCCGAGCCTTGTACGCTCCAGCTGTCGTCCCCGGGCAGGCATGAGGTAAAGGTGCCGTTTTCCAAGACCGTGTAGCGGTTTTGGCCGCGCATTTTCATGGTATCGGCATCGCCGCGTCCCTGGCGTCCCACCATCTGGTAGTCGCCCTGGTAAACGTCGGTGTCCTTGGTATTCAGGTTTGACCAGGCCTTAGGTCCATTGAGTTTGATCTGGTTATCGCTGTAATGGACGTCGCCGGTGGCCGTGGCGGTACGCACCGGGTCTTGCTGGCCGGACTGTGTCTGCTGTAGCTCCACCTGTTTGGCATTGAGCGTGCTGTTGCCCTGTTCCACGTCCACGTTGCCGGTAAACAGCGCGTTATCCGGGTAATTGGCCGTCGTATGGTCCGCCTGGATATGCACCGGCAGTTGATTCGGGTCGCCCGTGACCAGCGGCTTGGTATAGGCAGGCACGCCCAGCATGCATTGATCGGCAAAATCCGCCAACGCATGATGGCTATAAAGCGCCGACCAGATCAGGCTGGCCAGCAATGTAGGGAAACGTTTCTTCATATGCTTTTCGGGTGTTCCGTCATCTTGGGCTTCATGCCGTCAAACGGTCAGAGACTATCTCACTCACCGGAGTTGCGCCAGTGTTAAATCCTGCCGTTTATCCGCGCACCGTTAGGCACAGCGATAAATGACAGGTATGATAAAGCAAATTTGCAGTGACGGCATGATGAATTGAGGAGTATATGCGGTATTGGGGTAAGGTGTTGGGCGTTATTCTGGGTTTTCTATCCGGAGCAGGGTTTTGGGGCGTGGTGTTAGGCTTCCTGATTGGCCATATGATTGATAAGGCGCGCGGTGCACGGGGGGGCGGCGGCGGTTTTTTCGCCGATCAGCAGACCCGGCAGAATGTCTTTTTCCGCACCACCTTTCAGGTCATGGGGCATCTTACCAAATCAAAGGGGCGCGTTACCGAGGCGGATATCCAAAACGCCAGCCTGATGATGGATCGCCTGCGGCTTGACGGCGCCGCGCGCACCGCGGCGCAGCAGGCCTTCCGTGAAGGCAAGGAAAGCCAGTTTCCGCTGCGCGCGTCGCTGCGCGAGTTTCGCCAGGTCTGCTTCGGGCGTTTTGATCTCGTCAGGATGTTCCTGGAAATCCAAATCCAGGCCGCGTTCGCCGATGGATCGTTACATCCCAACGAGCGGCAGGTGCTGTATGTGATTGCCGAGGAACTGGGCATCTCGCGGGTGCAATTCGATCAGTTCCTCAGCATGATGGAGGGCGGCCAGCAGTTTGGCGGCGGCGATTACGCGCAGGGCGGCTACCGGCCCGGCGGCGAGCGCGGTCCCACGCTTGAGGACGCCTGCAAGGTGCTCGGCGTCAACAGTACCGACGACGCCATCGTTATCAAGCGCGCCTATCGCAAGCTGATGAGCGAACATCATCCGGATAAGCTGGTGGCGAAAGGGCTGCCGCCGGAAATGATGGAAATGGCCAAGCAGAAAACGCAGGCCATTCAGGCGGCCTACGATCTGATTAAGCGCGAGAAAGGGTTTCACTGATCGTCCGCCGCATGCATTACGGCGGGCCGCTCAGAAATCCGCTTCGCAGCGGAAATGAATGGGCGAGTGGAAGGCCGGGTGGGTAATGGCCAGCTCCTGGGCATGCAACAGCAGCCGGCCGGCCATGGCCTTGGCCTGCGGCGTGGCGTAAAAACCATCGCCCAGGATCGGATGACCGATAGCCTGCATATGCACCCGCAGCTGGTGCGAGCGCCCGGTGACCGGCATCAGCAGTACCCGCGCGGTGAGATCGGCGTCATAAGACAATACCCGGTATTGCGTTTGCGCCGCCTTGCCGGTGGCAAAGCACACCTTTTGCAGCGGCCGGTTGGGCCAGTCGCATATCAACGGTAAATCAATCAATCCCTCTTCCTGGGCGGGGTGTCCCCATACCCTGGCAATATAGGACTTGCGCGGCTCGCGTTCGCGGAACTGGCGTTTCAACTCCCGCTCCGCCGCCTTGGACAAGGCCACGACCATTACGCCGCTGGTGGCCATGTCCAGCCGGTGCACGGACTGCGCCAGCGGGAATTGCGCCAGGACCCGGGTCATCACGCTATCGTTATGCTCAGGCAAGCGGCCGGGAACCGATAGCAGGCCGCTGGGTTTGTTGACCGCCATAATATGCGCGTCCTGGTACAGGATATGCAGCCAGGGTTCGGTGGGCGGATTATAGGGTTCCATGCTGCTCCGGTTTGCCCGGGGCGTCGCCCCGGGTAGGTCATGCTTACTGATGGGTCACCACGATCAGGCGAATGGCATCCAGCCGCCAGTTTGCCTGGTCCAACTGCTCGAGCACCTGCTGGCGGTTGGACGCCAGCGTCTCCAGCTCGTCCTCGCGAATCGCCGGATTGACGGCCTTTAACGCCTCCAGGCGATGCAGTTCGGCGCTCAGGCTTTCGTCCGCCTGCCGCCGGGCGTTGTCTATCAATACCTGGGCCTGTTTCGCCACCAGCGCTTCGCTGCTTTGCAACAGCTTATGCACCTCCGGCTGTACCGCGCTGACCAGTTTACCGGCGGTATGACGCTTCACCGCGTTGAGCTGGCGATTAAACTGCTCGAATTCAACCTGGCCGGCCAAATCATTGCCGTTCTGATCAAGCAGCAACCGGACCGGCGTGGCGGGCAGGAAGCGGCTCAACTGCAGTTTTTTCGGCGCGGGCGCCTCCACCACATACACCAGTTCCACCAGCAGGGTGCCCGCCGGCAGCGCTTTATTGCGCAGCAACGATACCGCGCTGGTGCCGCTGTCACCCGATAATACCAGATCCAAACCGTTGCGGATGATCGGATGCTCCCAACTGATAAACTGGGTATCTTCCCGGGACAGCGCCTGCTCGCGGTTAAAGGTAATGGTGCATCCTTCCTCGGGCAGGCCCGGGAAATCAGGCACCAGCATATGCTCCGAGGGTGTCAGCACGATCAGGCTGTCGCTGCGATCTTCCTGGTTGATACCCACGATATCAAATAAGTTAAGCGCGAAATTCACCAACTGGGCGTCGCTGTCCTGGCCGGCGATGGCATCGGCCAGCGCCTGCGCCTGTTCACCGCCGTTGGAATGCTGCTCCAGCAGACGGTCGCGTCCCTGTTCCAGTTGCAGCTTCAACAGGTCGTGCTGGCGGCGGCAGGCGTGGATAAAGTCATCCAGGCCGTCGAGTTTGGCGGGTTCGCCCAGGTAGCCGATCAACTGCTGGTAGTATTGATCGTACAACGTCCGGCCGGTGGGACAGGTATGTTCAAACGCGTCCAGGCCTTCATGATACCAGCGGATCAGCACCGCTTGGGCCGTTTGCTCCAGATAAGGCACGAAGATCAGGATATCGTGGTTCTGGCCGATGCGATCCAGGCGGCCGATGCGCTGCTCCAGCAGATCCGGATTGAATGGCAGATCGAACATCACCATCCGGCTGGCGAACTGGAAGTTACGGCCCTCGGAGCCGATTTCCGAACAGAGCAGCACCTGGGCGCCGTCGTCTTGCGCGGCGAAATAGGCGGCGGCGCGGTCGCGGTCGAGCAGCGACAGACCTTCGTGGAACACCGCGGCGCGGATCCCTTCGCGCTCGCGCAATACCTGTTCAAGCTGCAGCGCGGTGGCGGCATGGGCGCAGATCACCAGCACTTTCTCCTGCCGGTTTTGCAGCAGGAAATCCATCAGCCATTCGACGCGGGGATCGAAGTTCCACCAGGTGGCGTTCTGGCCCTCGAACTGCTGATAAATCTGTTCGGGATACAGCATGTTGCGCGCCCGATCGTCCAGCGTCAGTTTACCGCCCATGATGCCGGCCACTTTAATGGCGGTCTGGTATTGCGCGGGCAGCGGCAGCCTGATTTGATGCAGCAGCCGGCGCGGGAAGCCTTTCACCCCCTGGCGGGTATTGCGAAACAGCACCCGGCTGGTGCCGTGGCGATCCATCAACATGGCGATCAGTTCATGACGCGCCGCCTGGGCGCGCTCATCCTCGCCATTGGCGACGGAAAGCAGGGGTTCGATGCTTTGCTCGCCTATCATATCGGCCAGCAGGTTCTTGGCGTCCTTGTCCAGCGCCTTGCCGTTCAGCAGCAGGGTCACCGCGTCGGCTACCGGGCGGTAACGCTGTTGCTCCGCCACGAACTCCTGGTAGTCATGGAACCGATCGGGATCCAGCAGCCGCAGCCGGGCGAAATGGCTTTGCAGCCCCAACTGCTCCGGGGTGGCGGTCAGCAATAAGATCCCGGGAATACTGCGCGCCAGCTGTTCGATGACCTGATATTCGCGGCTGGGGGCCTCCTCGCTCCAGGAAAGATGATGGGCTTCATCCACCACCATCAGGTCAAAATCGGCGTCGGCCAGCTTTTCCAGCCGCTCGTGGTTACGGCGGACAAAATCCAGCGAGCACAGCACCAGTTGTTCGGTTTCAAACGGATTATCGCTGTCCTGCATCGCTTCGGAGTAGCGCTCGTCATCGAACAGCGAGAACAGCAGGTTGAAACGGCGCAGCATTTCCACCAGCCATTGATGCATCAACGACTCGGGAACGATGATCAGCACCCGCTCGGCGCGGCCGGTGAGCAACTGCTGATGGATAATCATGCCGGCCTCGATGGTCTTGCCCAGGCCCACTTCGTCCGCCAGCAAAACCCGGGGAGCGTAGCGCTGTCCCACTTCGGAGGCGATATGCAACTGGTGGGGAATCAGGTTGGCGCGGATGCCGCGCAGTCCGTTCCAGGCCTGGCGGAACTGCTCACTGTGAAACTTGCGCGCCCGATAACGCAGGGCAAAACGGTCCATGCGATCGATCTGGCCGGCGAACAGTCGGTCCTGGGGTTTGCTGAAGGTCAGCTTGCTGTCGAGCAGGACTTCCCGCAGGGCCGTATCGGCCTGGCCGTTATCCAATCGGGTGCCGATGTAGGTCAGCAGGCCGTCTTCTTCACGCACGGATTCCACGCTGAGCTGCCAGCCCTCGTGGCTGGTGATGGTATCGCCGGGATTAAATATCACGCGGGTGATAGGCGCATCCGCGCGGGCATAAAGACGGTTTTCACCGATAGCGGAAAACAGCAGGGTGACCATGCGGGCATCCTGTGCCACCACGGTTCCCAGTCCTAATTCACTTTCCGTATCGCTGATCCAGCGTTGACCTAAGGTAAAAGGCATAAATTCTCGGCTCGGTGTTATGTTAGGCAAAAATACCGGCAATAGCGCGGCTTACCGCGGCCTGGTGCCACGGCGGTGAAAAATGCGGCAAGAGTGATGCTGAGGTCTGAAAAGGCGCTATGTTAATGGATGAGTGTCGCTTCGTCACCTACCAATCCATCACTTTCGCATCAAAACAGTCCCATCTGACCTGATATAAGCGTAGCAAAGTCATCGCGCAGGAAGGGGAGGATGGCATCCGCCACCGGCTGGAGCTGTTTGGCCAGGTAGTGATTATAGTCCGGCACGCTTTGCCGGATTTCCAGGGGCTCGGGACCGTGGGCGGTCATGATATAGCTTATCCACCCGCCGTTTTGGTACTGCTGCTGCCGGCCGTGACGGGCATTATACTCATCGGCGATAAGCGCCGCGCGGGCCTGGGGCGGCACGTTTTTCTGGTATTCGCTTAACCTGCGCCGCAGGCGTTTGCGATACACCAGCAGGGCGTCCAGCTCGCCGGACAGGGTGCGGCGGACATAATCGCGGACAAAATCCTGATACGGCTGGCGCCGGAAGATGCGCTCATACAATTGTTGCTGGAACTGCTGGGCCAGGGGCGTCCAGTCGCTGCGCACGGTTTCCAGGCCTTTAAATACCATGCGTTCGCCCTTGTCGTCCTGTACCAGGCCGGCATAACGTTTTTTGCTGCCCAGCTCCGCGCCGCGAATCGTAGGCATAAGGAAACGGGTGAAGTGTGTCTCGTACTCAAGTTCCAGCGCGCTTTCCAGCCCCATGGTGTCGCGCAGGTGCGTTTGCCACCATTGATTGATATCGCTGACCAGGCGTTGACCGATGGCATTGGCCGCTTCGCTATCGTGGGCGTGTTTCAGCCAGACAAACGTGGAGTCGGTATCGCCGTAGATTACCGGATAACCCCGGGCTTCGATAAGCTCGCGGGTGCGGTGCATAATGTCATGGCCGCGCAGGGTAATGGAGGAGGCCAGCCGGGCGTCGAAAAAACGGCAGCCGGGCGCGCCCAGCACGCCGTAGAAAGCGTTCATGATAATTTTCAACGCCTGCGATAAGGGCCGGTTATTTTCCCGTTTCGCCCGCTCGCGCCCGAGCCAAAGCTCCCGAACGATGTCCGGCAGGCAGTGATGGGTGCGGGAGAAGCGCGCGCCGATAAAACCCGCGACCGTCCCGTCCGGCGCGTCCCCGGCCATGCCTTCGATCAGCCCCACCGGATCAATGAGAAAGGTGCGGATAATAGAGGGATAAAGGCTTTTATAATCCAGCACCAGCACCGAGTCGTACAGGCCGGGGCGGGAATCCATGACATAACCGCCGGGGCTGGCCTGCATCGGTACATCGCCAAGATTGGGCGCCACAAAACCCGCCCGGTGCATTCTGGGCAGGTAGAGCCAGGTAAACGCGGCCACCGATCCGCCGCTGCGATCGGCGGCCAGCCCGGTGACGGTGGCGCGTTCCAGCAGAAACGCCAGCAGGCGGGTATGGTCAAAAATACGCGTCACCAGCTCACAGTCCTTGAGATTGTAGCGGGCCAGCGCCGGCTTATCTTCCTGGTACAACCGGTCGATTTCGTCCATGCGCTGGTAGGGCGTCGAGATATCCTTTCCCTCGCCCAGCAGCGTCTGCGCCACGTTTTCCAGGCTAAACGAGGAAAACTGCCAGAAGGCGGATTTCAGCGCCTCGATGCCGTCGATAATCAGGCGGCCGGCGGCGCTGGCGAAATAATGTCCCGCCTTGGCGCCATGTTCGCGCCATTCCAGCGCCGCGCCGCCGCGCCCGAGCAGCAAAGGCTGATGGTAGCGTTCCGCCTGTTTTTGCAGGATACGTAAATCGAACTGCACCAGGTTCCAGCCGATAACGGCATCGGGGTCATGGTCGGCGAACCACTGGTTCAGGCACTGGATCAACGCCGCGCGGGTGGGTACGTATTCAAGGAATCCGGACGACCCGGCGCCGGCGGCCGGGGGCTCGCCCAGCATATAAACCCGCCGCTGCCCGCAGCCTTGCAGACCGATGCAATAGAGTTCGCCAAAACGGTTGGTTTCAATATCCAGCGAAACCAGTTTCAGCGCGGGCCGGTAATCAGGCGACGGCTTAAGCCGAGCGTGGGTGATAACGCCGTTTTCCTGCACATGGCCGTCAAACCAGACCGGGGCGGTGATAAAACGCTCCATCAGATAACGCTCCGGTGGGCGAATGTCGGCTTCATACAGCGGTATGCCGGACTCGTGGCACCGTTTTTCCAGCCGGCCTAAATCGCGATAGTGCCGGCAGTAAACGCCGACCACCGGGCGACGATGAAAGTCACGCAGCGCCAGCGGACGCAGCTCGCAGCCGGGGATGGCGGCCGCCAGGGTTTGCGCGCGCGGCAGGCACTCCGCGGGCATAAACGCCACCGCTTGCTGCGGCGGCAGGCTGATTTTCCGCGCGCCGCCATCGGTCGCCAGCCAGAAATCGATGACGGCGCCGTCGGGAGTATCCCGCCAGTGGCGGGTAAGGACAAAACCCTGGCCGGGCAGGGATTGGTCTGGCATGGCGTCTGGATATCCGGTTAAAGTAAATGAAGCGTCGCCTTATCTCGGGCAACCTGATAATTATGATTATTTATACAGTATTTGTCCAGTTGCGCCGCGTCCGGACAAGCGCAGCCAAATCTTCATACAATTGTTACGTTGACCGGCGGGCCTTCTAACCCTGACAATCCATCGGCTTATAGAAACCTGAGGGGGTTATGCTGGCTTTTTTCGAACACTGGGTTACGCAGTCATTGGCTTTTTCGCTTTTTGCCGTCTCGTTGGTGGCATTTCTTGAATCCCTGGCTTTTGTCGGGCTGTTATTACCGGGTACGGTGATGATGGCGACGCTGGGCGCGCTTATCGGCAGCGGCGCGATGGGATTTTATCCCGCCTGGGCGGCCGGCATTATCGGATGCTTTCTTGGCGATTGGATTTCCTATGTTATCGGCCATGGCTGTAAAAAATCGCTGAAACGCTGGTCTTTCCTGAAAAAAAACCGCGCCACGTTGAATAAAATCGAACATGCCCTGCACCGGCATAGCGTGTTGACGATCCTGGCCGGCCGGTTTATCGGCCCTACCCGGCCGTTGGTGCCGATGGTGGCCGGGATGCTGGACCTGCCGCCCCTGAAATTCGCCTTGCCCAATGTTATCGGCTGCCTCACCTGGCCACCTGCGTATTTTATGCCCGGCATCCTGGCCGGGGTGGCTATTAATATCCCAGACGGACAGCACTCCGGGCAATTCCGTGGCCTGCTGTTAGGCGTGGCCCTGTTGGGCTGGCTGGCCGGCTGGCTTGGATGGCGCTGGTTGCGAACCGATAAACGCCAGGCCGATCGCCTCACCCGCTGGCTGCCGCTGTCGCGATTGCGCTGGCTGGCCCCCCTTTGCCTCCTGGCGATGGCGGCGGCGCTGGTTGCGCTTATCCAGCATCCGCTGATGCCGATCTACGCGGCTCAATTCTGGAAAGTAGTCAGGGTGTGACCGACGGCTTCAGTATTTGGAGAATAAGGTATATATCGCCTTACCTAAATCCGGCTGCGTTCCTATAATCGAGGAAAAATTCTCCGCCAGCACCGTTCCGGTACTGGTGAGTAATTCACGGAACTGCGGGGCGGTAAGGTTTTTTTTATTGGCGATGGCAATACTTGACAGGCATGCCGCCACACCCGCCACGATGGGATTGGCCGGCGAATTGCCGGAAAAATTATTGATGTACCAGGCATTGGTTTTATTGAGCAGCGTGGCATAACCGTATGAGGTCGTTACCACAAAATCACCCCAGCTCGAACTGTCTATGCGCGAACCAAAATTACTGTAGGCGGCCCTTAGTCCCGTCCTTGGGTCGAGGGCTCCGACAATAATAGCGCCTGAATCCCTTTGATGACGATTGAATTTGCCGTTAAGTATCGGATGGTCTAAATTAATCGCGCCATTCCCCGCCGCCTCAATAACGTGGATACCTTTGGATGTTAACGCGGAGATCATATCAAACCAGGCAGGTTCAAATTCGACCGGAAGATAACATTCCTGATTATAATAAGATCTATTTCCTCCTTGATGCTGCATACCTATTTGGATAACGTCTCCCGCCTTAAGACGGTGATAAAGGTTATAGAGATATTGCAGGCCCCGGGCGGCATAACCCACCTTCGCCCGGCTGGCGATCCCCATAATGCCATACCCCAGCTCCAGCCCCGCCATCACACCCACGGACGCGGTATTGTCGCAGCCGACGGTGACGGCGCCTTCGACAATAGCGCGCTCCGGAGGAAGGTTATTATGACCGGTGAACCAGGCATCAGGCTCGTTGGTAATGATGGTGACATTTTCGCCCCTGCCCCCGGCATAACTTAGACCGGCGGTGCCGTCGACACCGCCGAGCCTGAAGCTATTGAAACAATGCCGGGCAGGCCAAAGATAATATTGTAAAGGGACGAAGTTATAATTTTCCACGCCGTTAAGCGTTTTGGGCTCATCATCAAGGGTGGGTTGCTCGGTGTGAAGAGCGTTATAACTTCTTGCGCCCCGTAGCGATACGGGTTCGGTAGTGGGATAAACCGTCTCGACTGAGCTGAATAGCGCAATGGCGTGAAGTATTTCATTAATATATTCAACAGCGTTGACATTCTCATTAAAAAATTTGATTTTGAAATAGCGATCCAAGCCAAATGTTTTATTCATTTCTTTGGCCGCATCATCACGAGGGCTGCCGGATATGTCAAATAAAGGGGAAACTCCCATGGTTTCAAAGTTAAATTTGAGCTCGTGCTCAATTTTTTGCGCTTCTGAAAAGTAATACGCGCCGGCATTGTTTCGTTTAAGTTGAAACACGATGTTAGTGTATTTGACGCCCTGCTGGGCAAAGAAGTCAATTTTTTTAAGAATTTTGTCACTCATTATAGTTAACCCCCGATAATAAAATCGTATTTGACGGTTGACGATTCATCCCGTCATTTATGATGTTTGGTCTGATAAGAAGTAAAATTTGCACAAAGGCATTGCTGCCGCGGTGATTCAGTTTCTCCTGATGTTTAAATTAATGGTTTGCATAAATTTTTAATGAGAAAAAGATGACAGTCACTATTGTCCCTTCTTGCGCAGGGTGCATGACCTACTGTCGCGTAAAGTTAAATTCAGCTGTGTTAAATAAGATTCTTTAAAACTTAATGCAGATTGTACTCAATATACAATAATCGAAGTGGATGTTTAATAAGTGATTTTTATATATGATTTTTATTTAATATAAACTCTAATTGCAATAAATCAAACAACATTCTCAAATAATAGTGTGAAGCAAGTCAATATTTATTCTAATGTTAAATTATCTTAACTTTAAAATGCTATTTATACGTAATTTCTTATTTTTCATTAAATTCAAAGAAAAAAACATGGATAATAATAAAAAAAAGCTTATGTGTGGCGAAAAAACGGCGACCAGCAAAAGCGCAGGCCGGTTTTTCTTCCGCCGCGGAGGGACGTAACAGCAGTGGTTGTAAAACGTAATGGGGGGTGGTGTGATATGTTTGACAATATAATCATGATGTTGTGCGTGGGGTATTCAGTGGGGTGATACCGGGATGGGGCCGGATGGCGGCTTTTTGGCGTGAAAGGCCAGCATCCCAACTCCCTTATAGGCGGGCTGAAACGCTGGCGATAAAAATCACTACTCGTAAATTGCGGGCATTGCCAGGCGGCATGCGAAAACGCATGACGCTTTTCTGCCGTATCTTGATTATTTTATTTATGAGTTTCCCCAGCATTGACGATAAGCTGTTTACAAATACGTTCATTAGTACAACATAATTAAAATGCTATTACTGCCGATGCCTGTAACCACTGGGGTGCAACAATAAGCCCTTACCAATGGATGCTCTGCGGCATTTCCAGGCGACATTTAATTCCATCTCATAATAGTAACAATTTATTTGGCAAAATGTGAATCGGCTCAAGAATGCTATTTTTGGCTATTTGCCGCGATCTTATTCCAGCACGGGAAGCCATCGCGTCATTATGCGGCGCCGGGCATCGGTGATGTTAATCCTCTCCGGCCAACCGCGGGCGCGGGTCCGGCGCGTGCGGCGCAATACCCAGGACGGCGGCTTCGCCGGCTTCGCCGCTCGCCAGGCGCGCGGTCGGGCCGTCGTAATAAATGCGGCCATCGACAATCAGCAGGGTGCGCGGCGCGATGCGCACGGCGTCATCCAGGTTGTGCGATACCATTAACAGGGTCAGGCCGCGGCTGGCGCACACGTCGTTCACCCGTTGCAGCATATCGACACGCAAGGCGGGGTCGAGCGCGGAAAACGGCTCATCAAGCAGCAGGATGGGGCGGTCGCGCACCAGACAACGCGCCAGGGCCGCCCGCTGCCGTTGCCCGCCGGACAGTTGCCCCGGCAGGCGGTCCAGCAGTTTCTCCAGCCCTACCTGTGCCGCCACCGCATTTAACGCTTCCCGTTGCGCCGGAGTCAACGCCAACCCCGGATGCAGCCCAAGGCCGATGTTTTCCGCCACCGTCAGGTGAGCGAACAGGTTATGCTCCTGGAACAGCATGGAGACGGGGCGCCGGGCGGGCGGGGTGGCACTGTGATCCTGGCCGTTTAACCACAGGCTGCCGCTGTGCAGGGGCAGAAAACCGGCTATCAGGTTGAGCAGGGTGCTTTTGCCGGCACCGCTGGGGCCCAGGACGGCGACCTTTTCTCCCGCTGCCAGCCGCAGGTCAAAACGCATCGGCAAATGTTGGTAAAGATAGGTCGCTTTATCCAGTTTTATCATGCAGCCCCGTGAGTTTCTCGATTAGCGTAAATAATAAAAAGCACAGCGCCAATAGGAACAGCGCGGTAACGGCCCCGTCCTCGCTGCGATAAGCGCCGATTTGCTGGTAAAGATAGAGCGGCAGGGTCCGGAAATGTTCATTGCCGAACAACGCTACCACGCCAAAATCACCCAGCGACAGGATAGAGGCGAACGCCATGGCGCGGCCAATCGGCTGGCGCAGCGCGCGCCATTCCACCCAATGTAGCCGCGTCAGGCCGCGCATATCCAGGGACAGGCATAAACGATTATACCTTTCCGCCAGGTCCAGCATCGGCGTTTCCAGAATTTTCAGGGCGTAGGGAATGGCCATCAGCGCATTGGTCAGTATGACCAATGCATAGGGGGAGCGGGGCAATCCCAGGGTATGGGTGGCGATCAGGAAGAAACCGGTGGCCAGCACAATGCCCGGCATCGCCAGGATCAGCATGCCGCTAAGATCGAGCAGTTGCGCGGACCAGGGACGTTGACGCAGCCTCAGCTCGCGGCTGCTCCATAGCAGCATCAGCGTTAGCACCACGCACAGCAGGCCCGCGCCCAGGGCAATGCGCAGCGACGTCAGCAATGCCGACCACAGCGCCGGCTGCGACAGGACCCGCGCCATGCCCGTATTGACACCGCCGGCCACCACGGCCAGCAGGGGCGGCGCCAGCAGCGCCAGCGCCAGGACAATAACCAGCGCGTCGGTCAAACGGCGCGCCAGATTATCGCCGGGATTGCGCCACTGGGAAAAATGCGTCGCGCCGACGGGAAACGCGCGGGTCAGCCGTTGGCTGGACAAGACCAGCCCCAGGCAACAGATCATTTGCACCAGGGCCAGCAGCGCCGCGCGGCCGGGATCGTAGTCATAGCTTAAGGCCTGGTAAATCGCCAGCTCAATGGTGGTCGCCCGCGGTCCGCCGCCCAGCGACAGCACCGTGGCAAAACTGGCGAAACACAGCATAAATATCAGCGCCGCCGCAGGCAGCAGTTGACGGCGCAGATAAGGCCACTCAAGAATGCGGAAGAAATGCCAGCCCGCCATGTCCAGCTGCGCGGCCAGCTGGCGCTGCTCCACCGGAATGCCTTCCAGCGCCTGCAACAACAGGCGGGTGGCCAACGGCAGGTTAAAAAATACATGGGCCAGCAGGATCCCCCGCAGGCCGTAGGGTGAAAAACCGTAGGGAATATGCAGCCAGAGGCATAGCTGCGCCAGCCAGCCGTGGCGACCATACACGCTCAGGATGCCGAACACGGCCACCAGCACCGGCAGCACCAGCGTCATGGCGCAAAAGCGCAGCAACAGCAGGCGTCCCGGAAACCGCCGGCGGTAAAGCGCCCGCGCCAAAAAAACGGCGGGCAGCACCGATAGCAGCGCCGACAGCAGCGCCTGCCAAAAGGTAAAACGCAGGACATGCCACAGATAGCTGTCCGACAGCACGTCGCGCCATTGGAGCGTCGGCGCGTTCAGCCACAAGGCGCCGACCGCCGTCAGGGCCACGGCCGTAAGCATCAGCGCGGCCAGCAGTCCCGGCCATAACCAGCGCGGTATCATCGGCCAGGCATCATTGGCTGACGGAACGCAACCAATCCTGGGTCCACGCGCCGCGTTTGGCCGCCACGTCATCCGCGCTGAAATTCAACGTCTTGGCCGGCAATACGTCAAAGCCGGCCGGCAGCGCGGTTTTGATCACCGGATACATCCAGTTGCCGGTGGGAATGGTCTGCTGGAAAGCCGGGGAAACGACAAAACGCATAAACTGCTGCGCCAGCTGCGGATTTTTACTGGCGGCTAATTGTCCGGCCACCTCGACCTGGAGATAGTGGCCTTCGCTGAAGGTCGCCGCCGCATAGTTATCCTTCTTTTCCTCGTTGATATGATAGGCCGGCGACGTGGTATAGCTGAGCACCATGTCCGCTTCTCCTTTCAGGAATAAGCCATAGGCTTCGCTCCAGCCCTTGGGCACGGTAACGGTTTTTTTCGCCAGCCGTTGCCAGGCCTGGGGCGCTTTATCGCCATATACCTGCTGCACCCAGAGCAATAAGCCCAGTCCCGGGGTACTGGTGCGCGGATCTTCGTAAATGATTTTCAGCGCCTGCGGCCCGTCTATCAGTTCATGCAGGCTTTTGGGCGGATTTTTCAGCTTGTTCTTGTCATAGACAAACGCAAAATACCCGTAATCAAAAGGCAGGAAGGTGGGATCATGCCACGCCTGCGGCAAGGTCAGATGAGCGGTGTCGACGTTATGCGCCGTAAAGAGATGCGTATCCTGCGCGGGCTTAAGCAGGTTGTTATCCAGGCCCAGCACCACATCCGCGTCGCTGTTCTTGCCTTCGATGCGCAGACGGTTGAGCAGGGCGACGCCATCTTCCTGCACGACATATTTCAGCTCGCAGCCACAGTCTTTTTCAAAGGCGGTTTTTATCGCCGGCCCCGGGCCCCATTCGGAGGCAAAGGAATCATAGGTATAAACCGTCAGGACGGGTTTTGCCAACGCCGGGGCGGCGGCGAGCAATAGCAGGCAGGGTAACCATTTTTTCAACACTTTGCGCTCCTGGAAAAAAAAAGGCGGCAAAGGCGTTTGAGGCGGCAGCGGGACGCACTCTCAAATCCCTTCGCCGGTATTAGCCGGATCAGGTTCGACGGGTATACTCTCAGCTTGCGCGCCGGCTAACGCTATGCCGGACGCTTCGCACCCCGTTGAGAACAAATGCAAGTGTAATGGTTTTATCCCTGGCTTAACAGCCTGTCTTACGTGTCTTATGTGTCTTATGTGTCTTGCGGGTCTTGCGGGTCTTGCGGGTCCGGCGGGGCGAACCAGGCGGATTTGAAATCAAACCATCCCAGCGTATTCATCCTGACCCCGCGCATGCTGCGCTGGCCCTGTAGAATCAGCCAATGATGGAACAGCGGGTGCAGGCGATGGCCGGTGATAAGCGATTGGCACCATTGCGCCATGGACAGGCCCTTGCCGCGCCATTTCTCCAGCGCGTCGCTAAGGTCGGCCGGCAGGCAATGATGCATCAGCGGCATCTCGTAAAAGCTGGCGAACAGGGAATAATCCAGCGGCAGGTAAAAATTAGCGCTGCCGAGCCATAAATCGCTCTCGGCCTCACCGTTATGCCAGGCGGCATAATCCACGGTATTGATCACCAGCGCGATGTCCTGCCGGGCCAGCACCGCACCGAGCGCGCGGCAAAGATCATCGAATTCCGAATGGGCGCGATAAACCGTCAGGGTGATGCTGCGCAGCCCCGCGGGTCTTGGCCGCGGTTGCGCGACCCTGCTATGGCGCCAGCGCGGCAGGATACCGTAGGCCGGCGACCAGTAATGCTGGTAGGCCGATCCCGCCTCGGTCAGCATGGCGATGGGATCGATATTTTCACTCAGCCAGCGGCGGGTATCATCGTTTTGCATCAGCGGCGAACGGGCATCAAACAGCAGGAAATAGCAGCCTTCCTCCAGCCGGGTTTCCAATTGACCCGGGGTGCTGTTATCCGCCTGGAGCTGGACGCCGGAATAGCTCAGCTCGGCGGTGAGTTCCGGCAAGATCCAGATATTCACTTCATCAATCAGTGCGCGATAGCCGAAATAATCATCAAAGGCGCGAATCTTCAATAAGCTTTCCCGGTTGTCGATCACCGCATAGGGTCCGGTGCCGACGGGACGGCGGACGAAGTCCGGCATCGTCTCCCATTCCTGCGGCAAAATCATGGCCGGCACGCTGCCCAATAGCCAGGGCAGCCAGTCGTCCGCGGCGGTCAGGGCGACATCAACGGTATTGGGGATGGCGGACGAGACAGCTTTTATATGGCAAAACAGCGGATTTCCCCGCAGGCGCAGCAGCGAGCTGCACACATCCTGCGGCGTCAGTTCCCGCCCATGATGAAAATGGATCGCCGGACGCAGGTAAAAGCGCCATAACAACGGCGAAATTTGCTGCCAATGATGGGCGAGGTCCGCTTCCAGTTCCCCATTTTCCTCATTTATTTTGGTCAGGCCGCTGAAAATCTGCCGCACGATGTGGTTCTCAGAACGCCGCAAAGGACTGCCGGGCAGCAGGTTCAGCAGCGGGCGATAATACAGTACCCGCAATATGTGCTTGCCCTGGCGGAAGCTGCGGCCCAGATGGGAAAGCAGCATCTGGCGTACCCTGTCCTTATCGCCCACCAGTTGGACCAACTGCTCGATGCGATCCTGCTCCAGCAGATCCTCCGCCCGCTGCTGTTGCAACGCCAGGCCGGTATAGTGAAAGGTCAGCTGCGAGCGCTTGCCGCGCCCGGCTGTCGCCTGCCACTGCAGCCAGCCCATTTCCTGCATGGTTTTCAGCAGCGTACGCACATGCCGGCGCGTACAGCTCAGCGCCTGCGCCAGTTCGTTCAGGGTGGTTTCCTGTGTCTTGCCCTGGCAGCTTTGCCACAGGCGGATAAATTGTTGCTGCAGGCGTGGCGAGGACATAAAAGAGGAACACTCCTTAAAAAGTCATCTGTTTTTCTTCCGGTATCTTAAGCCGATACTGGTCGTGTCGAAAGGGCAGAATAGGGATTGTAACGATGAAAATAGCCAATTTGCGCCGGTTTTATCAGCATTATTTTATCGCCATCTGCGGGCGCGGCGTGATCCGTCCCGACAGGGGCCGCAGCGGACAGCGCATGGCGCTGTTGTTACAGGTAACCCAATGGCATACGGATTCACTGTCCGAGCAGGAATACCGGGAGTGGATGTGATGTCTCGTGGCGGGGGGTGATATAAAAGTCCTGCGGTATTTTCGCTTGCCGTAAGTTTGGTTTTATATGTTGAGCCGGGCGCTGGCAAGCGACAAGGGGATGGCAGTCGCGCCATCCCCTTGACCCCGCGCTCCCGGCAGATCGCGCGCCGCAAGCGGTACCTTCCTGCGCCGGATCCACCTTTTCGCACCGGCCCGTACGCGCTCCCGGCGCGAACGGGCCTCTCGCCGCGTCCAGCGGCTCGTGCCGGTGGAACCGGCTCCGTCAGCGCGCTCAATGCCGGCCAAAGGGCCGCTCCCCTTATCACCGGCGTTCACATTCCAGGCATTTAAGTTACCGGCGTACAAATTCCCGGCATTTAAGTTACCGGCGTACAAATTCCCGGCGTTCAAATAAAGACTTTTTAATTACAGACGTTGGTTTTGACGTTGTACCGGCATAAAGTGCGCTGGCGGCACAATGCCCGGCTGGATGAGCCGCCGGGAGCGGCGAAAGCTAAGGGTCGCGCCGGGAGCGCGTCCCGTGCGGTCCATAAGACGGGATATTGTGACGCCAGGGACCGCGCAGCGGCGCACGATCTGCCGGAAGCCGGGAGTCAAGAGGGATGGGCTAGCATCCCTCTTGTCGCTTGCCTGCACCAGGCAACAGGGAACGCCGCTGCTAGCGGCAAGAGAAACCTGCTCCCAGCGTACCCACGCCGTCGCCAGCAATCGACACTTAGTGCAAAAACGCCGGCTGGCTCGCCTCATAATCCGCAATCGCGCCTTCATGCTGCAACGTCAGTCCGATACTGTCCAGCCCGTTGATCATGCAATGCTTGCGAAACGCATCGATCTCGAACGGATAGCTCTTCTCGCCGGCAATGACCCGCTGGTGTTCCAAATCCACCGTGAAGGTGATGCCTTCATTGGCCGCGACCAGGAGGAACAGTTCATCCACCTGCTGCGGCGACAACGTAATGGGCAGCAGTTGGCTGTTAAAGCTGTTGCCGTAAAAAATATCGGCAAAGCTTGGCGCGATGATCGCCTGAAAGCCGTAATCGGCCAACGCCCAAGGCGCATGTTCACGCGACGAGCCGCAGCCGAAGTTTTCCCGCGCCAGTAAAATGCTGGCGCCGCGAAAGCGCGGTTTATTCAGCACAAAGTCGGGATTGGGCACCTTGCCGGCGTCGTCGAGAAAACGCCAGTCGTTAAACAGATGCTGGCCGAAACCGGTGCGGGTGACCTTTTGTAAAAACTGTTTCGGAATAATGGCGTCGGTATCCACGTTAGCGGCATCCAACGGCGCCACCAGCCCGGTATGTTGGGTAAATTTTGCCATAAAACTGTCTCCTTAATTCAATTCGCGAATGTCGGCAAAATGACCGGTAACCGCCGCCGCCGCCGCCATGGCCGGACTGACCAGATGAGTTCTGCCGCCGCGACCCTGGCGCCCTTCGAAATTACGATTGCTGGTGGATGCGCAACGCTCGCCTGGGTTAAGACGATCGTTATTCATGGCCAGGCACATGGAGCAGCCGGGTAAACGCCATTCAAAGCCGGCGTCCAAAAAGATTTTGTCCAGGCCTTCGGCTTCCGCCTGGGCCTTGACCGGTCCGGAACCCGGCACCACGATGGCCTGTACGCCGGTGGCGACGCGGCGCCCCTTGGCTACGGCGGCGGCCGCGCGTAAATCCTCGATGCGCGAGTTGGTGCAGGAACCGATAAACACTTTATCGATAGCCACGTCGGTCAGGCGGATGCCGGGCTGCAAATCCATATAAGCCAGCGCCTTGGCGGCGGAGTTGCGTTCCGCCGGATCGCTGAACGAGTCGGGCGACGGGATTATCTGGTTAATGGCAATCACCTGACCCGGATTGGTACCCCAGGTGACCTGCGGAGCGATATCGTCGGCGCGCAGGGTGACCACGCTATCGAAGACCGCGTCGTCGTCGGACTTCAGGGTATTCCAGTAGGCGACCGCCTGCAGCCAGTTATCGCTTTTCGGCGCGAACTGGCGGCCCTGCAGATAGGCGTAAGTCGTGTCGTCCGGCGCCACCAGACCGGCCTTGGCGCCCATTTCTATCGCCATATTGCACAGCGTCATGCGGCCTTCCATGCTCAGGGAGGTGATCGCCTCGCCGCAGAATTCCACCACATGGCCGGTACCGCCGGCGGAGCCGGTTTTACCGATGACCGCCAGCACGATATCCTTGGCGGTAATGCCGGGGGCGGCGCGGCCGGTAACCTCAATCTTCATGGTCTTGGCCCGGCCCTGTTTCAGGGTCTGGGTGGCCAGCACGTGCTCCACTTCCGAGGTGCCGATGCCGAAGGCCAGCGCGCCGAAGGCGCCGTGGGTGGCGGTATGGGAATCGCCGCAGACGATGGTCATGCCCGGCAGCGTCATGCCCTGCTCGGGACCGATCACATGTACGATGCCCTGGTAGGGATGGTTCAGGTCATACAGCTGGACGCCGAATTCCGCGCAGTTTTTTATCAGTTCCTGCATCTGGATACGGGCCATCTCGCCGCTGGCGTTAATGTCCCTGGTTTGGGTGGAGACATTATGGTCCATGGTGGCAAAGGTTTTTGACGGCTGGCGCACGGGACGGCCCATGGCGCGCAGGCCGTCGAACGCCTGCGGCGACGTCACCTCATGCACCAGGTGACGATCGATATACAATAAAGGCGTTTCTTCCGGCGCTTCGTAGACGACGTGCGCATCATATAATTTTTGATATAACGACTTGCCCATACTCTTCATGCCCCCTGGGTAATATAACCGGCGATAATACTGCCCATCTCATCGGTGCCGACCGCGGCGCCGCTGCCTGCCAGATCGGCGGTACGGTGTCCGGCTTCCAGCGCCTGGTTGACCGCCCGTTCAACGGCGGCGGCGGCTTCATCCAGGCCCAGGCTGTAGCGCAGCAACAGCGCGGTGGACAGGATTTGCGCCACCGGGTTGGCCAGGTTCTTGCCGGCGATATCCGGCGCCGAACCGCCCGCGGGCTCGTAGAGACCGAAGCCTTGTTCATTGAGGCTGGCGGAGGGCAGCATGCCCATCGAGCCGGTGATCATGGCGCATTCATCGGACAGGATGTCGCCGAACAGATTGGAGCACAGCAGCACGTCAAACTGGGACGGGTCCTTGATCAACTGCATGGTGGCGTTATCAATATATAAATGCGCCAACGCCACGTCCGGATAATCCTGGGCGATTTCAGTGACGATTTCGCGCCACATAATCGAGCTTTGCAGCACGTTGGCTTTATCGATCGAGGTCACTTTGCCGCGGCGCTTGCGGGCGGATTCAAAGGCGATGCGGGCGATGCGCTCGATTTCAAAGCGGTGGTAGACCTCGGTATCGAACGCGCGCTCATGCATGCCGCTGCCTTCCCTGCCTTTCGGCTGGCCGAAATAGATGCCGCCGGTCAGCTCGCGTACGCACAGGATATCAAACCCGCGGGCGGCGATATCGGCACGCAGCGGACAGAAATCCTCCAGACCCGGATACAGCCGCGCCGGACGCAGGTTGCTGAACAGTTTGAAGTGTTTACGCAGCGGCAACAGCGCGCCGCGCTCCGGCTGCTGGGCCGGCGGCAAGTGTTCCCATTTCGGGCCGCCCACCGAGCCGAACAAAATGGCGTCGGCCTGCTCGCAGCCGTTGACCGTGGCGGCGGGCAGCGGACTGCCGTGGCGATCGATGGCGGCGCCGCCGACGTCGTATTCGCTGGTGGTGATGCGTACGTCAAAATGCTGGCGCACGGCGGTTAAAATTTTGTAGGCCTGCGCCATGACTTCAGGGCCAATGCCGTCGCCCGGCAAAACCGCTATATGATATGTCTTGCTCATGTTCACACCGTTTCCTGGTAATCCCGTTTATTGTTTTGCCCTTGCAGACGCTGCAGTTCGATTTCGACCTGCCGCGCGCGCCAGATATTGTTCATCACGTGTATCATTGCCTTGGCCGAGGATTCGATGATATCGGTGGTCAGGCCGACCCCGTGGAAGCGGCGGCCGTGATAATCCACCACGATATCCACCTGGCCCAGCGCGTCGCGGCCGTGGCCTTTTGCGGTCAGCTGATATTTCTGCAGCGTGATGGGATAGTCGGTGATCCGGTTCAGCGCCTGGTAGACCGCGTCCACCGGACCATTGCCGGTTGCCGCTTCGGATTTGGTTTCCTCGCCGCACACCAGCTTAACCGACGCCGTGGCCATATCGTTGGAGCCGGACTGGACGCTGAAATAGTCCAGGCGGAAATGTTCGGGTTCTTCCTGCTGCTTGCTGATAAACGCCAGCGCCTCCAGGTCGTAATCGAATACCTGGCCTTTTTTGTCCGCCAGCTTGACGAAGGCGGCATACAGTTCGTCCAGATTATAATCCTGTTCCTGGTAGCCCATTTCCTGCATGCGATGCTTCACCGCCGCCCGGCCGGAACGCGAGGTCAGGTTTAACTGCACTTCCTTCAGACCGATGGTTTCCGGCGTCATGATTTCGTAGTTCTGGCGGTTCTTCAGCACGCCGTCCTGATGGATGCCGGAGGAGTGGGCAAAGGCGTTGGACCCCACCACCGCCTTGTTGGCCGGGATGGGCATATTGCACAGCTGGCTGACAATCTGGCTGGTACGGTAGATTTCCTGATGATTGATATTGGTGTGCACGCCCAGGATATCGGCGCGCACTTTAATCGCCATGATCACTTCTTCCAGCGCGGTGTTGCCGGCGCGCTCGCCGATGCCGTTCAGGGTGCCTTCGACCTGCCGGGCGCCGGCCTGCACCGCGGCGATGGAATTGCCGGTCGCCATGCCCAGATCGTCGTGGCAATGCACCGAGATAATGGCTTTATCAATATTGGGCACGCGTTCATACAGGGAGGTGATGATGCCGCCGAACTGCACCGGGGTGGTGTAGCCGACGGTATCGGGAATATTGATGGTGCGGGCGCCGGCGTTAATCGCCGCTTCGACGATACGGCACAGGTTATCGATCGGGGTCCTGCCGGCGTCTTCGCAAGAGAATTCCACATCGTCGGTGTAGTTGCGCGCGCGTTTGACCGACTGCACCGCCATCTCCATCACCTGTTCGAAGCTGCGCTTGAGCTTGGATTCAATATGCAGCGTGGAGGTCGCCAGGAACACATGGATGCGGAACGCCTCGGCGACGCGCAAGGCTTCGGCGGCCACATCGATATCTTTTTCCACGCAGCGGGCCAGGCCGCAAACCCGGCTGTTCTTGATTTGACGGGCAATGGTCTGGACCGACTCAAAGTCGCCGGGAGAGGACACCGGGAAACCCACTTCCATTACATCGATGCCCATTCTTTCCAGAGCCAGGGCGATTTGCAGTTTCTCTTTCACACTCAGGCTGGCCTGCAATGCTTGTTCACCGTCGCGCAGCGTGGTATCAAAAATTATAACTTGTTGGCTCATGATTAATCCTATCTTCGTTTTTGGACGCGGTTTCTGGGCACGTTGCGCGGGCAAAAAAAAACCCGCGCCATGCGCGGGTTCTTTATCTGGGACGTATGAGTCAGCTCTGAACTCCGTGTACCAGCGTACCGCGCATCGACAGTGCGAGTAGTAGTAGGCCTAGTAGACGGAAAGAAGCGAACATGTTAGAGCGGCGTCCCAGTTCATGAATGAGTCATTGTATTTATTGGTACAGGATTCATTGGCGGGTGTCAACCATTCATACGCAATGCTTATCACCGCGCGCATTTCGCGGTTAATCCATGCAAATGTTAAGATGCTGTAATTATCCCGTCCAGCAGCGCGGTGGGTTTTGTGCCGCGTTAAAAGCAGTGTTTTATAGCGTTAATCTCGAGATCGGTAGCGTAAAAATTATTAGCGCCGCCGCGGTGCTGATTTTTGCTATTTGCCTGCCTTATCATCTGGCGTTATCGTTACCGGTCATAAATTAATAACAAAAATATTTCAGGGGCAGCTTTTCCCATCCCTGTGCCAAGCGACAGCGGCCTGTTGCTGCTGCGAAGAACCTACGTAAGCCTGGAGGCAAACCCATGGAGATGTTGTCAGGAGCCGAGATGGTCGTCCGATCGTTAATCGACCAGGGCGTGAAGCATATATTCGGTTATCCCGGCGGGGCCGTGCTGGACATCTACGATGCGCTGCATACGGTAGGCGGGATCGATCATATCCTGGTGCGTCACGAGCAGGGCGCGGTGCATATGGCCGACGGCTATGCGCGCGCCACCGGCAAGGTGGGCGTGGTGCTGGTGACCTCCGGCCCGGGCGCCACCAATGCCGTGACCGGCATTGCCACCGCCTATATGGATTCCATTCCCCTGGTGGTGATTTCCGGCCAGGTGGCCAGTTCGCTTATCGGTTTCGACGCTTTTCAGGAATGCGATATGGTAGGGATTTCCCGCCCGGTGGTGAAACACAGCTTTTTGGTGAAGAAAACCGAAGATATCCCCGGCATCCTGAAAAAAGCCTTTTACCTTGCCGCCACCGGCCGTCCCGGCCCGGTGGTGATTGACGTGCCCAAGGATATCGTTAATCCGGCCAATAAATTTCCCTATCTTTACCCGGACTCGGTATCGCTGCGTTCCTATAATCCGACGGTACAGGGCCATAAAGGGCAAATACGCCGCGCGCTGCAAACCCTGCTGGCCGCCGAGCGTCCGGTTATCTATACCGGCGGCGGGGCGATAACCGCCGGTTGCCATCAGGAGCTGCGTCTGCTGGCCGAAAAACTCAATATACCGGTGACCAGTTCTTTGATGGGATTGGGCAGTTTCCCGGGTACACATCGCCAGAGCCTGGGCATGCTGGGGATGCACGGCACTTATGAAGCCAATATGGCGATGCATCGCGCCGATGTGATTTTTGCAGTCGGGGTGCGTTTTGACGATCGCACCACGAATAATTTATTAAAATACTGTCCGGATGCCACGGTGCTGCATATCGATATCGATCCGGCCTCGATTTCCAAAACCGTTACGGCGGACGTGCCCATCGTCGGCGACGCCCGCCAGGTGCTGGTGCAAATGCTGGATCAGTTGGAGCAGGGCGAGAATACGCAGCAGTTCGACGCGTTGCGCGACTGGTGGCAGGATATCGAACAGTGGCGCGCCCGCCATTGCCTGGACTACGATCACCGCAGCGGCAAGATCAAGCCGCAGGCGGTGATCGAAACCTTGTTCCGCCTGACCGGCGGCAAGGCGTATGTGACTTCGGATGTCGGCCAGCATCAGATGTTCGCCGCGCTCTATTATCAATTTGACCAGCCGCGCCACTGGATTAACTCCGGCGGCCTGGGCACCATGGGCTTCGGGTTGCCCGCCGCGCTTGGCGTGAAGTTGGCGCTGCCCGACGAAACGGTGATTTGTATTACCGGCGACGGGAGTATCCAGATGAATATTCAGGAGCTGTCCACGGCGCTGCAATATGATCTGCCGGTGGTGGTGGTGAGTCTGAACAATCGTTATCTGGGTATGGTGAAGCAGTGGCAGGATATGATCTATTCCGGCCGTCATTCCCAGTCCTATATGGAATCGCTGCCGGATTTCGTCAAGCTGGCGGAAGCCTACGGCCATGTGGGCATTTCCATCCAGTCGCCGGATGAGCTGGAAAGCAAGCTGGCCCAGGCGCTGGCGCAAAAGAATCGTCTGGTGTTCGTGGATGTGATGGTTGACGGTACGGAACATGTCTATCCCATGCAGATTCGGGGCGGCGGCATGGACGAAATGTGGTTAAGCAAAACGGAGAGGACCTGATCATGCGCCGGATTTTATCAGTATTGCTGGAAAACGAGTCGGGCGCGTTATCGCGGGTGATCGGGTTGTTTGCCCAGCGCGGTTACAATATCGAGAGCCTGACCGTGGCGCCGACCGACGATCCCACGTTGTCGCGCATGACCATCCAGACCATGGGCGACGCCAAGGTGCTGGAGCAAATCGAGAAACAGCTGCATAAGCTGGTGGATGTGCTGCGCGTGAGCGAGCTTGGGCAAGGGCAGGGTACTCATGTCGAGCGGGAAATCATGTTGGTGAAGGTGCAGGCCGAGGGCGGCGCGCGCGAGGAAGTGAAGCGCTGCGCCGATATTTTCCGCGGGCAGATCGTGGATGTGACCTCGTCGCTGTATACCGTTCAGCTGGCGGGGACCAGCGATAAGCTGGATGCTTTTTTGTCCACTATTCGCGACGTGGGCAGTATCGTCGAAGTGGCCCGGTCAGGGATCGTCGGGCTGGCGCGCGGCGATAAGGTGATGCGCTGAGCATCGAGTCGTAGGGGCGCTCTCCCTTTAACACGCTTTATGCGGCATCGGTGATGGCGGGCATAGCCTGCCATGGGGCCCCGGTCGGGCGGGCACACCACGCCCGATTCAACCCCATCGGCATGCTCTCCCTTTAACAGGTTTTATGCGGCATCGGTGATGGCGGGCATAGCCTGCCATGGGGCCTCGGTCGGGCGGGCACACCACGCCCGATTCAACCCCATCGGCATGCTCTCCCTTTAACAGGTTTTATGCGGCATCGGTGATGGCGGGCATAGCCTGCCATGGGGCCCCGGTCGGGCGGGCACACCACGCCCGATTCAACCCCATCGGCATGCTCTCCCTTTAACAGGTTTTATGCGGCATCGGTGATGGCGGGCATAGCCTGCCATGGGGCCTCGGTCGGGCGGGCACACCACGCCCGATTCAACCCCATCGGCATGCTCTCCCTTGAACACGCCTGCTTTAAGTTCGGCGTTGGCGGGCCTAGCGCACCATGGGGCGCTCGGTCGGGCGGGAAAAGCACGCCCGATTCGACCCCCATTGGCACGCATTCCCTTGAACACGTCTGCTTTACGTTTGGTGTTGGCACGCTCTTCCTTGAACAAAACGGTTTATGCTTTGTGTACCGCCATTTCCCCGCCTTACTCGCGCGTCTATTCGCTTCTTGGCGTTTTATGCTGATAAAAGTTGTAGCATAATGATATACCCCGATGAGAATATGGATATATTGGGTCACTGTTAAATCTTTCAGCGCAAAGGAGTCTCTGTGAAACTGGATGAAATCGCGCGCCTGGCAGGCGTTTCGCGCACAACCGCCAGTTATGTGATCAACGGTAAAGCGAAACAATACCGCGTTAGCGATAAAACCGTGGAAAAGGTGATGGCGGTGGTTCGGGAACATAACTACCATCCCAACGCGGTTGCCGCCGGTCTCAGGGCAGGGAGGACGCGTTCCATCGGCCTGGTGATACCCGATCTGGAGAATACCAGCTATACCCGCATCGCCAACTATCTGGAGCGCCAGGCGCGCCAGCGCGGCTATCAGTTGCTGATCGCCTGTTCCGAGGATCAGCCGGATAATGAAATGCGCTGCATTGAACATCTGCTGCAACGGCAGGTGGACGCCATTATCGTTTCCACGGCCTTGCCGCCGGAACATCCATTTTACCAGCGCTGGGCCACCGATCCTTTTCCTATTATCGCCCTCGATCGCGCGCTTGATCCCGATCATTTTATCAGCGTGGTGGGCGCGGATCAGGATGATGCGGAAATGTTGTCGCGGGAACTGCGCAGTTTTCACGGCGCGTCGGTTTTGTATTTAGGCGCTTTGCCCGAGCTGTCGGTGAGTTTCCTGCGCGAGCAGGGCTTCAGGCGCGGATGGGAAGGCGACGCCAGGCAGCCTGATTTCCTGTATGCCAATAGTTATGAGCGCTCGTCTTCGGCGGCGTTGTTCAGCCAGTATCTGGAGAGCCATGACATGCCGCAGGCGATTTTTACCACGTCGTTTTCCCTGCTGCAGGGCGTGATGGACGTGACATTAAAGCGTAGCGGCAGGCTGCCGCCCGATTTGGCGATCGCCACTTTCGGCGATAATGAACTGCTGGATTTCCTGGAGTGTCCGGTGCTGGCGGTGGCGCAGCGTCATCGTGAGGTGGCGGAGCGGGTGCTGGAACTGGTGCTGGCAAGCCTGGACGAGCCGCACAGGCCGAAACCGGGATTGACCCGTATCAGGCGCAGCCTGTTTCGCCGCGGCTCGCTCAGCCGCGCCTGAGGGCCTTGCCCGCCCTCGCCCGCAAGATGGTTAAGCCCGGTGACGCCGGGCTGTCGGGTTCCGGCCCGGCGCCAATGCTGCCGGACCGGGTTTGCGGGGTAAATCAGTTAACATAGCCTTTCACGTGGAACAGCCGGCGGCAATACTCAAGAAAATAGCCATATGCCACGCCCAGAATCATCGACCCTACCGCATTGGACGTGACCGCCGTCAAAATCTGTTGTGAATCCGCGCCGACCGCCAGCAGGATCAGGACATACACCGGCGATTGAAAACTGACATAGGCCAGCAAATCGGCAATGTTACGCGCCCAGAACCGGTTCGGGCCGTGACGGCGCGCCAATCTCAGCACCGCATCGCGATACTGGCCGAACGGCCAGGCAATGACAATGTTGACCGGAACGGAAAGCAATCTGGAGGATAAGGATTGTTGAAGTGTCATGCCGGACAGCAACACCTCAATAAACATCCCCGCGATAAAGCAATACACCACCAAAGCAAATGTGTCAGCCGCAGCCATGCGCAGACGAGATGAGCGCGAAAACATAACGGGTAGCTCCAAAGGAAAAAGGTCGCCGGGTGATGCGTTTACGCATCGGTGATAGTGTTTTGTGGTGTGTATTCTATGTGGCATAGAGTACATCACTGGATGTAAGTAGTTAACTAGCTAATAGTTTTTATTTCAATCATATGAGCAGCTCCTTATGCTTAATTTCCAGCGTTGATGTTCACGTTAAGCTATTTCATTCGGCCTGGAAACTTTAATGATTTATTTTCAATAAGTTATGTAGCGGTCGTTGGCGGAAGGTTTGGATTTGGCGGCAACTGTTCGCGAAATAAATGACAGTGAGCCAATTTTTACAGGCAAAATTTGTGTTAGGAATATTCTGGATTGGCTAATTAAGCTGGACATTCATAAATAAAATTGCGGATAAAATCGCCAGTTTTATCGGTAAATAAAAGTAAAGACCACATTATTAATGTCGGCGCATCTTTATATTTCAAAGCCTGTTTAGGATGGCTTGCGCGACGGCAATTATAAAAAAATTGCGCTAAAACAAATGCACCGCCGTCCAGGCCGATCTGGCGATTGAGCGAGGCGCCGCGGTAAGCGTATAATCGGCGCCGGCGACCCGACGCTCCCTCAGGCGGCTTGGTCTGGGTTTATATCAAAAAATTGCTAATTTTTAATCGAAACACCGCATTTATGAATATCATGATGTTATTAGTGTACTTTTTTGCCCCTCTGCAACTAATTCCCGTCAGAGTTTCTTAATTGATGCATAAATAATCCCATTCTTGCTCGTTAGTAGCTTGACAATGTTTTAATACCATTCGTACACTCTTTTGCGTGGGAATAAGTGGGGTTTCGTGGTGAAAAGGGTTTTTCGGGGGTAAATCGACATATGTTCCGTGGGGCAACGTTGGTTAATCTCGACAGTAAAGGCAGGCTAGCCGTGCCAACCCGCTACAGGGAAAAGCTGATCGAGGAAACGGATGGATTGATGGTGTGTACCATCGACCTCCACCAACCATGCCTGTTGCTTTATCCCCTGCCGGAATGGGAAGTGATTGAACAGAAGCTTTCCCGTCTGTCGAGCATGAACCCCGCCGAACGCCGAGTGCAGCGCCTGTTGTTGGGACATGCCAGCGAATGCCAGATGGATGGCGCCGGGCGGCTGCTTATTGCGCAAACATTACGGCTCCACGCCGGACTTACCAAAGAAGTGATGCTGGTTGGACAATTCAATAAATTTGAATTGTGGGATGAACAGACCTGGTATCAACAAGTCAAGGATGATATCGACGCTGAACTGTCGGCGCAGGAACCACTCTCTGTGCGACTACAAGACTTGTCACTATAGCTATGGCAGAAACTTATCAACATACCACCGTCTTGCTGGATGAAGCGGTTAACGGCCTGAACCTGCGCCCCAATGGCATTTACATTGACGGCACGTTCGGTCGCGGTGGTCATTCGCGCCTGATCCTGTCCCAATTGGGGGCGGAGGGACAACTGCTGGCTATTGATCGCGATCCCCAGGCCATTGAAGCCGCCCGCGCCATAGACGACCCCCGGTTCAGCGTTATCCACGGCCCGTTTTCCGCCATCGCGGACTATATGTCCGAGCGCGGGCTGACCGGCCGCGTGGACGGCATCCTGCTTGATTTGGGCGTGTCGTCGCCGCAGCTTGACGATCCGCTGCGCGGGTTTTCCTTTATGCGCGACGGTCCGCTGGATATGCGCATGGATACCTCCCGCGGGCTGTCCGCCGCCGAGTGGCTGGCCAAGGCCGGCGCCGACGATATCGCCTGGGTGTTAAAGACCTTCGGCGAAGAGCGCTTTGCCAAACGCATCGCCGAGGCCATCGTGGAAAAAAGCAAGCAGTCGCCGATGACGCGCACCCATGAACTGGCCGAGCTTATCGTTAACGCCAGCCCGTTTCGTGAAAAGCATAAGCATCCGGCGACCCGCAGCTTCCAGGCGATCCGCATTTATATCAATAGCGAGCTGGAAGAACTCGAACGGGCGCTGGATAGCGCCCTTGGCGTATTGGCGCCCGGCGGGCGCCTGTCGGTCATCAGCTTTCACTCGCTGGAAGATCGGCTGGTCAAACGTTTTATCCGCGACCATAGCCGCGGACCCCGGGTGCCTGCGCGCATGCCGTTGACCGAAGCGCAGATCGCCGAGCAGGGCGGCCAGGCGCAGCTTAAGCCGGTGGGCAAAATGCAGCCGTCGGAGCGGGAAGTGGCGGATAACCCGCGCGCGCGCAGCTCGGTGTTACGTTTTGCCGAGAGGCTGCCGTCATGATCGGCGGCGAACGGCACGGCCTGGTCGGCATTATCGGCGGCGATCTGCTGCGCCAGGGGAAAATCCCGTTTATTTTGCTGGTCGCCGTACTGGTGTCCGCGATTCTGGTGGTGACGACCACCCATGAAACGCGGCGCCTGACCGCCCAGCGCGAGCAACTGGTCCTGGAACGGGACGCGCTGGATATCGAATGGCGCAACCTGATCCTGGAGGAAAACGCCCTGGGCGACCATAGCCGGGTCGAACGTTTCGCCACGGAAAAACTGATGATGCAGCATGTGGATCCTTCACAGGAAAATATTGTGGTTCAACCTTAACGCAACCGGATAACTAAACATTTAATGAAAGCCGCGCGAGCGATAAAATTGAAACGCTATGTAGATCAGGCCAGCTTTGTCAGCTGGCGTTTTGCGTTGTTGTGCGGCTGTATTTTACTTGCGTTGCTGGGTCTGGTTTTTCGCGTGGGCTACTTGCAGGTTATCAATCCGGACATGCTGGTGCGCGAGGGCGATATGCGGTCGCTGCGTGTGCAGGAAGTGCCCACCGCGCGCGGCATGATAAGCGACCGTGCCGGGCGCCCCCTGGCGGTCAGCGTGCCGGTCAACGCCATTTGGGCCGACCCGAAAGAAGTGAACGAACATGGCGGCATCACCGTCGACAGCCGCTGGAAGGCGCTGTCCGACGCGTTATCCATCCCCCTCGATCAGATGTCCTCGCGCATTAACGCCAATCCCAAGGGACGCTTTGTTTACCTGGCGCGTCAGGTCAATCCGGCCATTGGCGACTATATCCACAAGCTGAAGCTGCCCGGTATTTATTTGCGCCAGGAGTCGCGGCGTTACTATCCGGCGGGGCAAGTTACCGCCCACCTGATCGGTTTTACCAATATCGACAGCCAGGGCATCGAAGGGGTGGAAAAAAGCTTCGACCGCTGGCTGACCGGCCAGCCCGGCGAGCGCACGGTGCGCAAAGACCGCTTCGGCAGGGTGATCGAGGATATCTCCACCGTCGATAGCCAGGCGGCGCATAACCTGGTCCTCAGTATCGACGAACGGCTCCAGGCGGTGGTCTACCGGGAATTGAACAACGCGGTGGCCTTTAATAAAGCCGAGTCGGGCACCGCGGTGCTGGTGGATGTCAACACCGGCGAGGTTCTGGCGATGGCCAACAGCCCTTCCTATAACCCTAATAACCTGAGCGGGACGACCAAGGACGTGATGCGCAACCGCGCCATCACCGATATTTTCGAACCGGGTTCCACGGTGAAGCCGATGGTGGTAATGACCGCCTTGCAGCGCGGCGTTATCAAGGAAAATAGCGTACTCAATACCGTGCCTTATTACATCAACGGCCATGAGATCAAAGACGTGGCCCGTTATGCTGAGCTGACCCTGACCGGGGTTTTGCAAAAATCGAGTAACGTCGGCGTTTCCAAGCTGGCGTTAGCGATGCCCTCCTCGGCGCTGGTAGATACCTACTCGCGTTTTGGCCTGGGTAAGGCGACCAATTTGGGGTTGGTCGGAGAAAGCAGTGGCTTATTTCCCCATAAACAACGGTGGTCTGACATAGAGAGGGCCACCTTCTCTTTCGGCTACGGGCTAATGGTAACGCCGTTACAGTTAGCGCGGGTCTATGCCACGGTCGGCAGCCTGGGCATTTTGCGCCCGCTGTCGATTACCAAGGTCGATCCGCCGGTGGCGGGCGAGCGTGTATTCCCCGAGACCCTGGTGCGCACCGTGGTGCATATGATGGAAAGCGTCGCGCTGCCCGGCGGCGGCGGCACCAAGGCCGCCATCAAAGGCTATCGCATCGCCATCAAGACCGGCACCGCGAAAAAGGTCGGTCCCGACGGACAATACATCAATAAATACATCGCCTATACCGCGGGCGTGGCGCCGGCCAGCCAGCCCCGCTTCGCGCTGGTGGTGGTTATCAACGATCCGCAGGCCGGCAAATACTACGGCGGCGCCGTATCCGCGCCGGTGTTCGGCGCCATTATGGGCGGCGTATTGCGAACGATGAACGTGGAACCGGATGCTCTTCAGACCGGAGATAAAAATGACATGGTAACTAATCGAAAAGAGGGATCAGGTGACCGATCGTAATTTGCGCGAATTGCTCGCTCCGTGGGTGCCCCAGGCGCCGGAGCGCGCGCTCAGGGAAATGACGCTGGACAGCCGCACGGCGGCTGCCGGGGATCTGTTTGTGGCCGTAGCCGGCCATAAAGCGGACGGGCGCAGCTATATTTCCCAGGCTATTGCGCAAGGTGTTGCCGCCGTGGTGGCGGAAGCCGACGGCGAGGCCGCGGATGGCGAGCTGCGCGAGCAGCATGGCGTCCCGGTTATCTACCTTGCCGGACTGAACGCGCGGTTATCGGCCCTGGCCGGCCGTTTTTACGGCCAGCCGTCGCAGGCGCTACGGCTGGCCGGCGTCACCGGCACCAACGGTAAAACCACCACCACCCACCTGCTGGCGCAATGGGCGCAGCTGATGGGTGACACGAGCGCCGTCATGGGCACCGTGGGCAACGGTTTATTCGGCCAGGTCGTCCCGGCGGAAAATACCACCGGCTCGGCCGTTGATGTGCAGCAGACGCTGTATCAGCTACATCAGCAGGGCGCGGAGTTCGCCGCCATGGAAGTCTCTTCCCATGGCCTGGTGCAGCACCGGGTGGCCGATGTGCATTTCGCCGCCGCCGCGTTTACCAACCTGAGCCGCGATCACCTGGATTACCATGGCGATATGGCCCATTACGAAGCGGCTAAATGGCAGCTGTTCGCCAGCCCTAATGTGGCGCAGCGCATTATCAACGCCGACGACGAGGTGGGCCGGCGCTGGCTGGCCCGGCTGCCTGAGGCGGTGGCGGTATCCGTCAGCCAGCGCCTGCCGTCGCCCTTGCCCGCCCGTTGGCTGCAGGCCACCCGGGTGCAGTATCACGCCACCGGCGTGGAAATCCAGTTTGATTCCAGCTGGGGCGGCGGGCAAATCCGCAGCCGGCTGATTGGCGAGTTTAATGTCAGCAACCTGCTGTTGGCCTTTGCCACCCTGCTGGCGCTGGGCTATCCGCTGGCTGAACTGGCCCGCAAAGCGGGGCAGTTACAGTCGGTAAACGGCCGTATGGAAGTATTTCATGCCGCCGGCAAACCTACGGTGGTGGTGGACTACGCCCATACGCCGGATGCGCTGGAAAAGGCGCTGGCGGCGGCCAGGCAGCACTGCCACGGTAAACTGTGGTGCGTGTTCGGCTGCGGCGGCGATCGTGATAAAGGTAAGCGCCCGCTGATGGGCGGCATCGCCGAACAATACGCCGATCGGGTGGTGATCACCGATGACAATCCACGCGGCGAGGCGCCGATGGCCATCATCAACGATATCCTGGCGGGGCTGCTGAATGCGGGCGGCGCCACGGTGATCCCGGGCCGGGCCGAAGCGGTAACCAGCGCCGTGATGCAGGCCGGCGAGCAGGACGTGGTGCTGGTGGCGGGCAAGGGCCATGAGGATTACCAACTGATCGGCAAGCAACGCCTGGATTACTCCGATCGTACCACCGTGGCGCGTTTATTGGGGGCGCTCGCATGATTAGCGTATCCCTCGCAACGCTGGCCCCGGTGCTGAACGCGGAATTTATCGGCGCGGACAGCGCGTTGGACAGCGTTATCAGCGCCGTATCCACCGATTCGCGCGCCGTGGCGCCGTCCGGTTTATTCGTGGCGCTCAAGGGCGAGACGTTCGATGCCCATGATTTTGCGCGGCAGGCTATTGCCGGCGGGGCTATCGCCCTGCTGGTGAGTAAGCGCTTACCGGTGGACGTGCCCCAACTGCTGGTGGCCGATACCCGCCGCGCCCTGGGATTGCTGGGCGCCTGGGTGCGCAGCCAGGTGCCCGCGCGGGTCGTGGCCCTGACCGGCTCGTCCGGCAAGACGTCGGTCAAGGAAATGACCGCCGCCATCCTGCGCCAGTGCGGACGGGTGTTATATACCGACGGCAATTTCAACAATGACATCGGCGTGCCGCTGACGCTGCTGCGCCTGACGCCCGCGGATGATTTTGCGGTTATCGAGCTTGGCGCCAACCATATCGGCGAAATCGCCTATACCACCGATCTGGTCAGGCCGGAAACGGCGCTGGTAAACAACCTGTCCGCCGCGCATCTGGCGGGTTTCGGTTCGCTGAGCGGCGTGGCGCAGGCCAAAGGCGAAATTTTCGGCAGTCTGCCGCCCCAGGGCCGGGCCATTATCAATGCCGATAGCCACGATTGGCCGCACTGGCAGGCGCTGCTGCAGCATAAGCAGGTATGGCGCTTCTCGCCGCAGGCGGGCGACGCGGTGGATTTTTACGCCAGCGACGTTTGCGCTACCCAGGGCGGAGTCGATTTTACGCTGCATTGCCCGTTGGGCGAATGCCGGGTGAAACTCCCCTTGCCGGGGCGCCATAACGTGGCGAACGCGCTGGCGGCCAGCGCGCTGGCGCTGTCGGTCGGCGCCACCCTTGAAGCCGTGGTTCTCGGCCTGGCGCAGCTGAGCGCCGTGCCGGGCCGGCTGTTTCCCATTACGTTGGGCCAGGGCCGGTTGTTGCTCGACGACAGCTATAACGCCAACGTCGGCTCGATGACCGCCGCGGCGCAGGTTTTGGCCGACATGCCGGGTTACCGGGTGATGGTGGTGGGCGATATGGCCGAGCTGGGCGACGGGGAAGAAGAATGCCATCGCCAGGTGGGCGACGCCATACGTATGGCGGGCATTGACAAAGTTTTAAGCGTCGGCAGGCTGAGCCAGGCAATAAGCGAAGCCAGCGGCCGAGGCGAACATTTCCAGGATAAAGCGTCGCTGACTTCCCGTCTGACGCAGTTACTGTCTGAACATGCGGTAATTACCCTATTAGTCAAAGGTTCACGTAGTTCCGCAATGGAGCAGGTAGTGCGCGCGTTACAGGAGAAAGCAACATGTTAGTTTGGCTGGCCGAACATTTGGTCCAATTTTATTCGGGCTTTAACGTCTTTTCGTATTTGACGTTCCGCGCCATCGTCAGCCTGCTGACCGCGTTATTTATTTCGCTGTGGATGGGACCGCATCTGATCGCCTGGCTGCAAAAATTGCAAATCGGCCAGGTGGTGCGCAGCGACGGACCGGAGTCGCATTTCAGCAAACGCGGCACTCCCACCATGGGCGGGCTGATGATTTTAACCTCCATCACCATTTCGGTGCTGATGTGGGCTTACCCGTCGAATCCGTATGTATGGTGCGTGCTGTTTGTGCTGCTGGGTTACGGCGTGGTCGGATTTATCGATGACTACCGCAAGGTGGTGCGCAAGGATACCAAGGGACTGATTGCCCGCTGGAAGTATTTCTGGCAGTCGATCATCGCCATTGCGGTGGCGTTTACCATGTACCAGGTGGGCAAAGGGACGCCGGCCACCCAACTGGTGGTGCCGTTTTTCAAGGACATCATGCCCCAGCTCGGGCTGCTGTATGTCCTGCTGGCCTACTTCGTCATCGTCGGCACCAGCAACGCGGTAAACCTGACCGACGGGCTGGACGGCCTGGCGATCATGCCGACGGTGTTTGTCGCCGCCGGGCTGGCGCTGGTGGCCTGGGCCACCGGGAATATGAATTTCGCCAACTATCTGCATATCCCCTATATCCGTTACGCGGGGGAACTGGTGATAGTCTGTACCGCCATCGTCGGCGCCGGGTTGGGTTTTTTATGGTTTAACACCTACCCGGCCCAGGTATTTATGGGCGATGTCGGCTCACTGGCGCTGGGCGGGGCGCTTGGCACCATTGCGGTACTGTTGCGCCAGGAGTTCCTGCTGGTGATCATGGGCGGCGTGTTTGTCATGGAGACCATGTCGGTGATCCTGCAGGTGGGGTCGTTTAAACTGCGCGGCCAGCGGATTTTCCGCATGGCGCCGATTCATCATCATTATGAGCTGAAAGGCTGGCCGGAACCGCGCGTGATCGTGCGCTTTTGGATAATCTCGCTGATGCTGGTCCTGATTGGACTGGCGACGCTGAAGGTGCGGTAACTATGATGACCGACTATCGGGGTAAAAATGTTGTCATTATCGGGTTGGGACTGACCGGTCTCTCCTGCGTTGATTTTTTTATCAGCCGAAACGTCACGCCCCGGGTGATGGACACCCGTTTTACACCGCCAGGGCTGGATAAGCTTGCCGATAAGGTGGAACGGCACCTGGGCGGCCTGAATGAAGACTGGCTGCTGGAGGCGGATCTGATCGTCGCCAGCCCCGGCATCGCCCTGGCGCATCCGGCCCTGGCCGCCGCCGCCGCCGCGGGCGTGGAAATCGTCGGCGATATTGAACTGTTTTGCCGCGAGGCCCGGGCGCCTATCGTGGCGATTACCGGTTCCAACGGCAAAAGCACCGTCACCATGCTGGTGGGCGAGATGGCGAAAAGCGCCGGCTGGCACGTGGGCGTGGGCGGTAATATCGGCTGGCCGGCGCTGATGCTGCTCAACGAGCCTTATCAGCTGTACGTGCTGGAACTGTCGAGCTTCCAATTGGAAACGACCTCCAGCCTGCGCGCCGCCGCCGCCACCATCCTCAATGTTACCGAGGATCATATGAACCGTTATCCGCTGGGTATGCAGCAGTACCGCGCGGCCAAATTAAAGATTTACGAACAGGCGCGGGTCTGCGTGGTGAATGCCGACGACGCCCTGACCATGCCGGTGCGCGGCAATGACCCGCGCTGCGTCAGTTTTGGCGTCGGCGCCGGGGATTACCGGCTCGATCTGCGTCCGGACGGCCAATGGCTGAGCGTCCGGGGCGAGGATGTGCTCAATACCGCCGCGATGAAGCTGACCGGACGCCATAACCATACCAACGCCCTGGCGGCGCTGGCCCTGGCCGATGCCGTATCCGTCCCGCGCGCGGCGAGCCTGAAGGCGCTGGAGACGTTTACCGGCCTGGCCCATCGTTTCCAACTGGCCTATGAACACCGCGGCGTGCGCTGGATCAATGACTCCAAGGCCACCAATGTCGGCAGTACCGAGGCGGCGCTGCATGGCCTGGCGGTCGACGGCACGCTGCATTTATTGCTGGGCGGCGACGGCAAATCGGCGGACTTTAGCCCGCTGCTGCCGCTGCTGCAGGGCGAACGGATAAGACTGTACTGCTTTGGCCGCGACGGCGCGCAGCTGGCCGGCCTGCGTCCGGAAGTCTCGACGCTCACCGAGACCCTGGAACAGGCGATGAAACTGATTGCCGGCCAATGCGGGGCAGGGGACATGGTCCTGCTGTCGCCGGCGTGCGCCAGCCTCGATCAATTCCGTAGTTTTGAACATCGCGGCGATGAATTCGTGCGGCTGGCAAAGGAGTTAGGCTGATGCATATGCCGGGGCTGAGCCGTTTTGGCGGACTGAAAGATTGGATTATGGGCGTGCGCGATGTCGAGGCGCCCACCAACGTGCTCTACGATCGCACTTTGCTTTGGCTGACGCTGGGCCTTGCCTGCCTCGGTTTTATCATGGTCACCTCGGCGTCGATGCCCATCGGCCAGCGGCTGTCCGACGACCCGTTTTATTTTGCCAAGCGCGATGCCTTTTACCTGGCGCTGGCGTTCGGCCTGTCGCTGGTGACGTTGCGCATACCGATGGAAGTCTGGCAGCGCTACAGCTCGGGCATGCTGCTGATCACCATGGTGATGCTGCTGGTGGTGTTGGTGGTGGGCAGTTCGGTCAACGGCGCCTCGCGCTGGATAGCGCTGGGACCGCTGCGTATCCAGCCGGCGGAATTATCCAAACTGTCGCTGTTTTGCTATCTCGCCAGTTACCTGGTGCGCAAAGTGGAAGAAGTCCGTACCAACTTCTGGGGCTTTTGCAAACCGATGGGCGTGATGGTGGTTCTGGCGGTGCTGCTGCTGGCGCAGCCCGACCTGGGCACCGTGGTGGTGCTGTTCGTGACCACGCTGGCGATGCTGTTTTTGGCCGGCGCGAAGCTGTGGCAGTTCCTGTCGATTATCGGCTCGGGCATTTTTGCCGTGGTGCTGTTGGTTATCGCCGAACCCTACCGTATGCGCCGCGTCACCTCGTTCTGGGATCCCTGGCAGGACCCCTTCGGCAGCGGTTACCAGCTGACCCAATCGCTGATGGCGTTCGGCCGCGGCGAATTCTGGGGACAGGGGCTGGGGAACTCGGTACAGAAACTGGAATATCTGCCCGAGGCGCATACCGACTTCATCTTTGCGATTTTAGGTGAGGAACTGGGGTATTTCGGTGTGGTTTTGGCGCTGTTGATGGTATTCTTCGTCGCTTTTCGCGCCATGTCCATCGGGCGCAAGGCGCTGGAGATCGATCAGCGCTTCTCCGGATTCCTGGCCTGCGCCATCGGGATCTGGTTCAGTTTCCAGGCGTTGGTCAACGTGGGGGCGGCCGCGGGCATGCTGCCCACCAAGGGGCTGACGTTGCCGCTTATCAGTTATGGTGGGTCGAGTTTGCTGATTATGTCTACCGCCATCGTATTATTATTGCGTATCGATTATGAAACGCGCCTGACCAAGGCGCAGGCGTTTGCAAGGGGGCCCCGATGACCGGCAAAACCAGGCGTTTAATGGTGATGGCCGGCGGTACCGGCGGTCATGTATTCCCGGGGCTGGCGGTGGCGCATTATCTGATGGCGCAGGGCTGGCAGGTACGCTGGCTGGGCACCGCCGATCGCATGGAAGCCGATCTGGTGCCGAAAAACGGTATCGACATTGATTTTATCCGCATCAGCGGATTACGCGGCAAAGGATGGCGGGCACAGCTGTATGCGCCGGTGCGCATCTGGCGGGCGGTGCGGCAGGCGAAAGCCATTATGCGCGCCTACCGGCCGGATGTGGTGCTGGGCATGGGCGGTTATGTTTCCGGTCCCGGCGGCCTGGCGGCGTGGCTGTGCGGGGTGCCGGTCGTCCTGCATGAGCAAAACGGCATCGCCGGCCTGACCAACCGCTGGCTGGCGAAGATAGCGACAAAAGTATTGCAGGCGTTTCCCGGCGCGTTTGCCAACGCCGACGTGGTGGGCAACCCGGTTCGCACCGATGTGCTGGCGCTGCCGTTGCCCGCGGAACGCCTGCGGGACCGGCAGGGATCGGTGCGGGTGCTGGTGATTGGCGGCAGCCAGGGCGCGCGCGTTTTGAACCAGACCATGCCCGGCGTGGCCGCCCGGCTGGGCGAGCGCATCACGCTTTGGCACCAGGTGGGCAAAGGCGCGCTGGACGAAGTGAACCAGGCTTATGCCGCGCTGGGACAGACCGGGCATAACGTGACCGAATTCATCGACGACATGGCGGCGGCTTACGGTTGGGCGGATGTGGTGGTTTGCCGCTCCGGCGCCCTGACGGTAAGTGAAATCGCCGCCGCCGGCCTGCCCGCGATTTTTGTGCCGTTTTTGCATAAAGACCGGCAGCAGTACTGGAACGCCCGTCCGCTGGAACAGGCGGGCGCGGCGCGGATTATCGAACAGCCGCAGTTCTCGGTGGACAGCGTGAGCGAGACGCTGGCCGGATGGGATCGATTGACGCTGCTGGCGATGGCGCAGAATGCCCGCAAAGCGGCGATTCCGGACGCGACGGAGCGGGTGGCGCGGGAAGTGGCGGCGGCGGTGAAGGCGGATAACCGCTACGCGCCGGCAATGTGACATTAACCGGACGGGGCCATGGCGCCGTCTGTTGAGAAATCATAATACTTTAAGTGGTTAAAACGTGAATACACAACAACTGGCGAAACTGCGAACTTTTGTACCCGAGATGCGGCGTGTGCGGCAAATCCATTTTGTCGGCATCGGCGGCGCGGGTATGGGCGGTATCGCGGAAGTGCTGGCGAACGAAGGCTATCAAATCAGCGGCTCCGATCTGGCGCCGAATGCCGTGACGCAGCAATTGACGGAACTGGGGGCCACGATCTTTTTTAACCACCGCCCGGAAAATATCAGCGAGGCAAGCGTCGTCGTCGTCTCCAGCGCCATCGCCAGCGACAATCCGGAAATCGTGGCGGCCAAAGAGGCCCGGATCCCGGTTATCCAGCGCGCGGAAATGCTGGCGGAGCTGATGCGTTTTCGCCATGGCATCGCCATCGCCGGCACCCATGGCAAGACCACCACCACCGCCATGGTGGCCAGTATTTACGCCCAGGCCGGGCTGGACCCGACCTTTGTCAACGGCGGATTGGTAAAGGCGGCCGGCGTGCACGCCCGGCTGGGGTGCAGCCGCTACCTGATCGCCGAAGCGGATGAAAGCGACGCCTCGTTCCTTCACCTGCAGCCGATGGTGGCGATTATCACCAATATCGAAGCCGACCATATGGATACCTACCAGGGCGATTTCGAACTGCTGAAACAGACGTTTATTACGTTTTTACATAATTTGCCGTTTTATGGCCGCGCGGTGATGTGCATGGACGATCCGGTGATTCGCGAGCTGCTGCCGAAAGTGGGCCGTCATATCACTACCTACGGCTTCAGCGATGACGCGGATGTGCGCATCACCGATTACCGCCAGCAGGGGGCCCAGGGCAGCTTTAATCTCCATCGGCAGGATAAGCCGGTGCTGGCGGTAACCCTTAACGCGCCGGGCCGCCACAACGCGCTCAACGCGGCGGCGGCGGTGGCGGTGGCTACCGAGGAAGGCATTGAGGACGACAGTATTTTGCAGGCGTTGTTCCAATTCCAGGGTACGGGGCGCCGTTTTGATTTCCTCGGCAGCTATCCCCTGGATAATGTGAACGGCAAGACGGGCGAGGTGATGCTGGTGGATGACTATGGCCACCATCCGACCGAGGTGGACGCCACCATCAAGGCGGCGCGCGCCGGCTGGCCGGATAAACGCCTGGTCATGGTGTTCCAGCCGCACCGGTATACCCGCACCCGCGATTTATATGAGGATTTCGCCAACGTGCTGTCCGGGGTGGATGTGTTGCTGATGCTGGATGTCTATCCCGCCGGCGAGTCGCCAATCCCGGGCGCCGACAGCCGCTCATTGTGCCGGACCATCCGTGGACGGGGAAAGATCGACCCCATCATGGTGCCGGACATGGAGTCGCTGCCGGAAATGCTGGCGCTGGCGTTGCAGGATAATGATCTGGTGCTGATGCAGGGCGCCGGAACCGTAGGCAAAATCGCGCGCAAAGTGGCCGATAACCATTTGCAGCCCCGACCAATCGCAGAGGGACGACATGCCTGATAACAACCATCCGCCGGGCGGCGTTTTCGTCAACCACCGCGTGCCGTTGCGGCCCGCAGATAGCGTGGCGGGCTGATATATGTCCCAGGCAGCGATAAACATCCGCAGCCGCGAGGCTGAAAGCGCCGCCACAGGGCGCAGCAACGGCGGCCAGCTGGCGGGGCTGATATTCCTGATGATGGTGCTCGCCACCATCGTCTGGGGCGGCTGGATGGTGGTCGGCTGGATGAAAGACGCGCATCGTCTGCCGCTTTCCCGGCTGGTGGTTACCGGACAACGTTATTACACCACCAACGATGATATCCGCCAGGCGATACTGGCGCTGGGCGCGCCGGGCACGTTTATGACCCAGGACGTCAATGTCATCCAGCAGCAGATAGAACGGCTGCCGTGGATCAAGCAGGCCAGCGTGCGCAAGCAGTGGCCCGATGAACTCAAAATCCACCTGGTGGAATATGTACCGGTGGCGCGCTGGAACGATTTGCATATGCTGGACGCCAGCGGCAAGGCCTTCAGCGTTCCCGCCGAGCGTATCGGCAACCAGCCCATGCCGATGCTGTACGGACCGGAAGGCAGCGAACAGGATGTGCTGACGGGCTACCGCACCATGAATGACGTGATGACCGCCCATAAATTTCAGTTAAAAACGGTCAGTATGAGCGCCCGGCATTCCTGGCAGCTGACGCTTGCGGATGATATCCGGCTGGAATTGGGCCGCGACGACCGGGCCCGGCGTTTGCAACGCTTTATCGGGATTTATCCGGTTCTACTCCAGCAGGCCCGGACCGATAACAAACGCATCAGCTATGTGGATTTGCGCTATGACGCGGGAGTCGCGGTAGGCTGGGCGCCGGCGTTTATCGATCAGCAGCAAAATAGTATTTCGCAACAGAATCAGGTACAGGCTAAATAATAATGATCAAGTCGACGGACAGAAAACTGGTAGTTGGACTGGAGATCGGTACGGCAAAGGTCGCCGCATTGGTAGGGGAAGTTCTGCCCGATGGCATGGTCAATATTATCGGGGTGGGCAGCTGCCCTTCCCGGGGTATGGATAAAGGCGGCGTAAACGATCTCGAATCGGTGGTGAAATGCGTCCAGCGCGCCATCGATCAGGCCGAGCTGATGGCGGATTGCCAAATCTCCTCGGTTTACCTGGCATTATCCGGCAAGCATATAAGTTGCCAGAACGAAATAGGGATGGTTCCTATTTCAGAAGAAGAAGTTACGCAGGAAGATGTGGAGAATGTGGTGCATACCGCCAAATCCGTGCGGGTGCGCGACGAACACCGGATTTTGCATGTGATACCCCAGGATTATGCCATCGACTACCAGGAAGGCATCAAAAATCCGGTCGGTTTATCCGGCGTGCGCATGCAGGCTAAGGTTCATCTGATAACCTGCCATAATGATATGGCGAAGAACATTGTTAAAGCCGTCGAGCGCTGCGGCCTGAAAGTGGATCAGCTGATTTTCGCCGGCCTGGCGTCCAGCTACGCGGTACTGACCGAGGACGAGCGCGAACTTGGCGTCTGCGTGGTGGATATCGGCGGCGGCACCATGGATATCGCGGTCTATACCGCGGGCGCCCTGCGGCATACCAAGGTGATACCGTACGCCGGCAACGTGGTGACCAGCGATATCGCCTATGCCTTCGGTACGCCGCCGGCCGACGCTGAGGCCATCAAGGTGCGCCACGGCTGCGCCCTGGGCTCGGCGGTCAGCAAAGACGAAACCGTCGAAGTCCCAAGCGTTGGCGGCCGTCCGCCGCGCAGTCTGCAACGGCAGACCCTGGCGGAAGTGATTGAGCCGCGTTATACGGAATTATTGAACCTGGTGAACGACGAAATCCTGCAACTGCAGGAGCAGCTTCGCCAGCAAGGGGTTAAGCATCATCTGGCCGCCGGTATCGTGTTAACCGGCGGCGCGGCGCAAATCGACGGCCTGGCGGCCTGCGCCCAACGGGTGTTCCATACGCAGGTGCGTATTGGACAACCGCTGAATATTACCGGTCTGACGGATTATGCGCAGGCACCGTACTATTCTACCGCTGTCGGGTTATTGCATTACGGTAAAGAGTCTCATTTGAGCGGTGAGATTGAAGTGGAAAAACGTACCTCGGTAAGCAACTGGGTCAAACGCATCAGCAGCTGGCTGAGGAAAGAGTTTTAATTGTTTACTTGCGGGGTCATGCTGTGCAGGCGGCTGGCTCCGATGCGACAGGCACAAAACGGAGAGAAACTATGTTTGAACCTATGGAATTAACCAACGACGCGGTGATTAAAGTCATCGGCGTCGGCGGCGGCGGCGGCAACGCCGTTGAGCATATGGTGCGCGAACGCATCGAAGGCGTGGAATTTTTTGCGGTCAACACCGATGCCCAGGCATTGCGTAAAACCGCGGTCGGCCAGACCATCCAGATTGGCGGCGGCATCACCAAAGGTCTGGGAGCGGGCGCCAATCCCGAGGTGGGTCGCAATTCCGCCGAGGAAGATCGCGAAGCGCTGCGCGCGGCGCTGGAAGGCGCGGATATGGTGTTTATCGCGGCCGGCATGGGCGGCGGCACCGGCACCGGGGCTGCGCCCGTGGTGGCGGAAGTGGCCAAGGAATTGGGCATTTTGACCGTGGCCGTGGTGACCAAGCCGTTTAATTTCGAAGGCAAGAAGCGCATGGCGTTTGCCGAGCAGGGGATCGCCGAGCTGTCCAAGCACGTGGACTCGCTTATCACCATCCCCAACGACAAATTGCTCAAGGTGCTCGGACGCGGTATTTCGCTGCTGGACGCCTTCGGCGCCGCCAACGACGTACTGAAAGGCGCGGTGCAGGGTATCGCGGAATTGATCACCCGTCCCGGTCTGATGAACGTCGACTTCGCCGACGTGCGCACCGTCATGTCCGAAATGGGCTATGCCATGATGGGCTCGGGCGTTGCCTGCGGCGAAGATCGCGCGGAAGAAGCGGCTGAAATGGCGATATCCAGCCCGCTGCTGGAAGATATCGATTTGTCCGGCGCGCGCGGCGTACTGGTCAATATCACCGCCGGCTTCGACCTGCGTCTGGATGAGTTTGAAACCGTGGGTAACACTATCCGCGCGTTCGCCTCCGACAACGCGACCGTGGTCATCGGTACCTCCCTTGACCCGGATATGAACGACGAGCTGCGTGTGACGGTCGTGGCCACCGGTATCGGCATGGACAAGCGTCCTGAAATTACCCTGGTGACCAATAAGCAAAACAGCCAGCCGATAATGGAAAACCGCTATCAGCAGCATAATCACGGCATGTCGCCCATACAGCAAGAGCAGAAAATTGCGGCCAAGGCGGTCAACGAGCAAAACTCGCAGGCCGGCAAGGAACCCGATTACCTGGATATCCCGGCGTTTTTGCGCAAGCAGGCCGACTAAATCAGACGAAATTGGGAATCTCCGCTCTTTGTGCTAAACTGCCCCACCGACGTTAGCCTATAATGTGTCGGTGGTATGGATAACATTGCGAGATAAACTGATGATCAAACAGCGGACACTGAAACGTATTGTGCAGGCCACAGGCGTTGGTTTACATACCGGTAAAAAGGTAAAACTGACCCTGCGCCCTGCATCGGCTAACACCGGGGTCATCTATCGCCGCACGGATTTGAATCCTCCGGTGGACTTCCCGGCGGATGCTAAATCGGTGCGGGATACCATGCTTTGCACGTGTCTGGTCAATGAGCATGATGTTCGTATATCCACCGTCGAACATCTTAATGCCGCATTGGCAGGTTTGGGCATCGACAACATCATCGTTGAAGTCAATGCGCCTGAAATTCCTATTATGGACGGCAGCGCCAGCCCCTTCGTCTATCTGCTGATGGACGCCGGAATCGAGGAGCTTAACTGCGCCAAGAAATTCCTGCGCATCAAGGACAAGGTTCGCGTTGAAGATGGCGATAAATGGGCTGAACTGACGCCGTTTAATGGTTTCAAGCTCGATTTTACCATTGATTTCAAACATCCTGCGATCGATGCAAGCTCGCAACGTTATTGCCTGAATTTTTCCGCCGAGTCTTTCGTGCGGCAAATCAGCCGCGCGCGCACCTTCGGGTTTATGCGCGACATCGAATACCTCCAGTCCCGGGGCCTGTGCCTGGGCGGTAGTTTCGATTGCGCCATCGTGGTTGATGATTATAAAGTGCTGAACGAAGATGGGCTGCGTTTTGAGGATGAGTTTGTTCGCCACAAAATGCTCGACGGTATCGGCGATCTGTATATGTGCGGCCACAATATCATTGGTTCGTTTACGGCGTTCAAGCCGGGCCATGCATTAAATAACAAATTGCTGCAGACCGTCCTGGCCCGCCAGGAAGCCTGGGAAATGGTGACTTTCGAAGACGAAGCCGAAATGCCGTTGGCATTTGCCGCGCCCTCGTTTGTGATTGCCTAACGCACGGGTATTTAGCGCTATAACGGACTGTTATTTCCCACGACGGGTGGGGTTGGCACCTTCTCCGGCCAGCCCTGCCAGCCGTTCGAGCAGCTTTTGCAGCTTCTCGGGGCTGCGGGCCGCCAGGTGGCGAATCGCCTCGGCGCTCTGCGGGCTTAGTCTGCGTCTTTTTATGTCCTCCCCCTGATCCTTTACCTGCCGCTCGCTGCTGTTTTGCGTGATCAAATGCCCTTTTGTTGCCAGTGTCGGGTTAATCCTGATGTCGATGGATGACAATGATGGTAGAATCTGCGCTCGTAAAGCGGATAATAACCGTGATTGTTCATAGCGTAACCTCATCATCCAACTGGCATTGGCGGTTTCAAGCACCAATACCCCTTGCCTGAAATTGGCTACGCGACACCAGGGTTTCATCGGCGCGGGAAGCAGCGCGGCCACTGCCTGGTTCAGCTTTAACAGCGCCACGGCGCGTTGCTGGATTTGCTGCAGGGTCTGGCGCTCCGGCGTCGCAAGAACAGTAAACAGGGTATCAATGGATTGTGGACGACTGTCGCGCATAACAACTCCGGCGGAATGCATTAAGTAATGGGTATTTTAAATTGTTGGCGACAATTTGGCAGACGTTATTTCTGGCCGCATCTCCTGTTGGGGATGGTCGCGGCCGGCTTTGGCGTGCCTTATGCCCTCAACAGCGGGCAGGAGCAGGCGCAGCTGGCCAATACCCTGCCAAGCCTGAGCCGGCAAAACGCCTGTCACGCCGGCTTTACCCACCTGGCCCTGCTGAAGGACGCCCAGCGCCGTCCGTCGTTTTCGGTGGATTATTGGCATCAGCATGCCATTCGCACGGTCATCCGCCATTTGTCCATTGCCTGGGTGGCGCAGCACGCCGGCGTTCCCGCATTGACGGCGGACAATGCCGCCCCGTTAAACCTGCAGCGCCAGGTCCTGTTAAGCTCCCTTAGCGCCCTGCTGACCCACGAGCCCAAGCTGCCGGCCGTCATTCGTCATATCGCCCGGGCGGACTACCGGCCCGTTATCGATCATCGTACAGGAATTCGCCTGGCGCAGGTACAGGGAATTCGCGCCGGACCCCTCCGCCTCAGCTAACCGTATATCACGGACTTTTTATACCCCTTACGCATCTATTGGCCGCTGCCTGATAATCAGCGCCGGCCGTGACGAGATTTAAATAATTATGTTATCTAAACTGCTTACAAAAGTTTTTGGTAGTCGCAACGATCGTACCCTGCGCCGCATGAGCAAAACCGTTGAACTGATTAACCGGATGGAGCCGGAGCTGGAAAAGCTGAGCGACGCGCAGCTGGCCGCCAAGACCGTGGAGTTCCGCGCCCGTCTGGAGAAGGGCGAAAGCGTCGACAGCTTACTGCCGGAATCCTTTGCCGTGGTGCGCGAGGCCAGTAAACGCGTCTTCGGCATGCGCCACTTCGATGTCCAGCTACAGGGCGGCATGGTGCTTAACGACCGCTGCATCGCGGAAATGCGCACCGGTGAAGGTAAAACGCTGACCGCCACCCTGCCGGCGTACCTGAACGCCCTGAGCGGCAGGGGCGTCCATGTGGTCACGGTCAATGACTACCTGGCCCAGCGCGATGCCGAAAACAACCGTCCGCTGTTTGAATTCCTCGGGCTGACCGTCGGCATCAACCTGCCGAATATGCCGGCTCCGGCCAAACGCGCCGCCTATGCCGCCGATATTACCTATGGCACCAATAACGAATACGGTTTCGATTACCTGCGCGACAACATGGCGTTCAGTCCGGAAGAGCGCGTACAGCGCAAACTGCACTACGCGCTGGTGGATGAGGTCGACTCCATCCTTATCGATGAAGCCCGTACGCCGCTGATTATCTCAGGCCCGGCGGAAGACAGCTCCGAAATGTATATCCGGGTGGATAAACTCATTCCCCACCTGATCCGCCAGGATAAAGAAGACTCCGACTCGTTCCAGGGCGAGGGGCATTTTTCGGTGGATGAAAAATCACGCCAGGTCAATCTCACCGAGCGCGGCCTGGTGCTGATTGAAGAACTGATGGTCCAGGCCGGTATTATGGAAGAGGGCGAGTCGCTCTATTCCCCGGCCAATATCATGCTGATGCATCACGTCACCGCCGCGCTGCGCGCCCACGTGCTGTTCTCGCGCGATGTGGACTATATCGTCAAGGACGGCGAGGTGATCATCGTCGACGAACATACCGGCCGCACCATGCCGGGACGCCGCTGGTCCGACGGGCTGCACCAGGCGGTGGAGGCCAAGGAGCATGTGGCGATCCAGAACGAAAACCAGACGCTGGCCTCCATCACGTTCCAGAATTACTTCCGCCTGTATGAAAAACTGGCCGGCATGACCGGTACCGCCGATACCGAGGCCTTTGAATTCAGCTCGATCTATAAGCTCGATACTATCGTGGTGCCGACCAACCGGCCGATGATCCGCAAGGATTTACCGGATCTGGTCTATATGACCGAAAAAGAAAAGATCGACGCCATCATCGATGATATCAAGGCCTGCTCCGCCAAAGGGCAGCCGGTGCTGGTGGGGACCATCTCCATCGAAAAATCCGAAGTGGTGTCGCGCGAGCTGGAAAAAGCCGGCATCGAGCATAAGGTGCTGAACGCTAAATTCCATGCCATGGAAGCGGATATCGTGGCCCAGGCCGGTTCGCCCTTTGCCGTGACCATCGCCACCAACATGGCCGGTCGCGGTACGGATATCGTGCTCGGCGGCAGCTGGCAGGCGGAGATTTCCCACCTGGAGAACCCGAGCGAAGAGGACATCGCCGCAATCAAAGCCGCCTGGCAGATTCGCCACGACGCGGTGCTGGCCTCCGGCGGCCTGCATATCATCGGTACCGAACGCCATGAATCGCGCCGTATCGATAACCAGCTGCGCGGCCGTTCCGGCCGTCAGGGCGACGCCGGCTCCTCGCGTTTCTACCTGTCGATGGAAGATGCCCTGATGCGTATCTTCGCGTCCGACCGCGTCACCGGCATGATGCGCAAGCTGGGCATGAAACCGGGCGAGGCCATCGAGCATCCTTGGGTGACCAAGGCTATCGCCAATGCGCAGCGCAAGGTGGAAAGCCGCAACTTCGACATCCGTAAACAGCTGCTGGAATACGATGACGTCGCCAACGACCAGCGCCGGGCTATCTATAGCCAGCGCAACGAACTGCTGGATGTGGCCGATATCAGCGAGACCATTATCAGCATCCGCGAGGACGTGCTGAAAACCGTGCTCGACAATCATATCCCGCCGCAGTCCCTGGAAGAAATGTGGGACGTGCCGGGACTGGAAAAACGGCTGAAGGACGATTTCGATCTGGATATGCCGATTGCGGAATGGCTGGATAAAGAGCCCGGCCTGCACGAGGAAACCCTGCGCGAGCGCATCCTGGAACAAACGCTGGAACAGTATAAGCGTAAAGAGGAGGTGGTCGGCACCGAGATGATGCGCAGCTTTGAAAAAGGCGTGATGCTGCAAACGCTTGATTCCTTATGGAAAGAACATCTGGCTGCGATGGACTATCTGCGCCAGGGTATCCATCTGCGTGGTTACGCCCAGAAAGATCCCAAGCAGGAATACAAGCGTGAATCTTTCGCCATGTTTGCCGCCATGCTGGAATCGCTGAAATATGAAGTCATCAGCACCCTGAGCAAGGTCCAGGTGCGCATGCCCGAGGAAGTGGAAGCCCTGGAGCAGCAGCGTCGTGAAGAGGCGGAGCGCCTGGCGCGCCAGCAGCAGCTTAGCCACCAGCCCGAGCCGATGCTTGCCGACGTGGGTGCCTTGGCCAACACGCCGGTGCATGAGGGACGCAAGGTCGGGCGCAACGATCCGTGCCCCTGCGGTTCCGGTAAAAAATATAAGCAGTGCCACGGCAAATTACAGCAATAATATAATAGTGATAGGCTAGGGACGCTGTCGCCTTAGGGTGACGGCGTTGAGCCGTGCTGAGATGATTTTATCGGAGTACCTGTGACAATAACTATTCGCACCATTGCCGTAGGCATTATCCGTAATGCGCAACAGCAGATCTTTATCGCCCAGCGGCCGGCGGACTCGCATATGGGCGGTTTCTGGGAATTCCCCGGCGGCAAAATGGAAGAGGGCGAAACCCCCGAGCAGGCGTTAAAACGGGAACTGCTGGAAGAGACCGGCATCAGGGTCGAACGGGCCGAACTGCTGGCCACCAGCCAGCACCAGTTTGCCGATCGGGATATGGCCTTCTATTTTTTCCTGGTCGAGGACTGGCAAGGCACGCCGTACGGCAAAGAGGGACAGCCGGTGCGCTGGTGCCCCCAGGCGGAACTGCGGGCCGATGAATTCCCGCCCGCCAATGCGTCAATCATCCGCCAGCTGATCGCCGCGACCTGACCTGCATCCGGCCCCGCCCCGGGGCCATATCACTTTCAGCGCTGATCTTCGCTCCAGTCTTCGCTATCGGTAAGCTGCGTATCACTGGGGATAACTTTTTCCTCATCGGCCCACTCGCCGAGATCAATCAGCTGGCAGCGTTTACTGCAAAAAGGCCGGAACTTGCTCTGCGCAGTCCACTCAACGTCCGCGCCGCAGGTGGGGCAGTTTACTACCATGATATCGTCACTCAATGTTAACTCCTGAAACCTTGCAAATCTGGCCGGCCGCTACGCCAACCGGTGCCTCGACCCGTTATCTTAACGCAATTGATCAACAGCAGGCCAATTCAAAGGACAAACGGTTCGGCACCACGCCGTTTTCGCTGTCCAGGGATAAGAACCGGATGGCGTAGCGGGTTTTATGGCCGGAAACCTGCGGGTAAAGCTGGGACACCAGCGGGATGCGCATACGCAGCAAATCGGCGTCCTCGGCGTTATCCTGGAAAAAGCCGTTCAGGCTGATCTGGTTTTTAAAGGGTTCCGAATGCCGGACCAAATCCAGCGTAATGGTTAACGCGCTGTGCAGCGGGTCAAATGTTTTCAGCCACAGATTCACCTGCTGATCGCGCACGGTCTGCGGCAGATGAAGCCAGATATGCAGGCCGGGCAAATCAAAGCTGCAGCAGCCGCCGGGAATGGACAGGCGCTGGCGCACCGAGCCGATTAAACGGTCCTCGCGTACCGCCTGTCCCAGGCGCGGCGCGGCCATCAATACTGCGGCGCACTGTTTGAGTTCGCTGCGCAGCGCCCTGACGCGCTCACTGTCGACGCCGGGCACGCCGTCCCACTGCAGCATTTTCTGCTGCTGGCGGTCCAGTTCCTTGAGCATTTCAGTGCGTACATCGCCACGCTCAAGCACATCCAGCAAATCGGAGACGCTGCGGAAAAACGGCAACGCGCTTGAGATGTCAGTCAACGTCGGATAGTTATACAGTTGCTGCAGTAAAAATTCCAAACGCAGCCAGGTGCGCATTTTTTCATTTAACGGATGCTCAAACAGCACCGTGGTCGAGTAGACGTCACTCATTTTAATTCATCCTGTCGGGTTGCTGATGCCGCAAGCTGAAGGTAACGGCGGTGCAGTTTTGCCACCTCGGCCGTTAGCGCTTCGGGACGCCCGCTATTATCTATAATATCGTCGGCACAGGCCAGACGCTGTTGGCGTGAAACCTGCGCGGCAAGAATGCTTTTGACCTGGTCGGGGCTGATGCCGTCGCGGCTTAGGGTGCGGGCAATCTGGATCTCTGTCGGCACATCGACCACCAGTACCCGGTCCGCCTGGGACTGCAATTGGTTTTCAATTAACAGCGGCACCACCCATAATACGTAATGTCCATCGGCGCGGGCCAGTTGTTGCCGGGTTTCTTGTTGGATAAGCGGATGCAGCAAACGGTTAAGCCAGTCCTTGTCGGCGGGTGAACTGAACACGCGCTGGCGCAGCAATGAGCGGTCAAGTCGTCCGTCGGGCAGCAGGATCCCGGCGCCAAAACGGGCCTGTATGGCACGCAGCGCGTCGCTCCCCGGTTCTACAACCTGGCGGGCGATAACATCGGCGTCGACAATCGTGGCACCCAGTGCGGCGAAGGCATTGGCCACGGTACTTTTGCCACTGCCGATTCCCCCTGTTAATGCAACAATATAACGCATACAGTCTACTGACTCCTTACTGTATTCCTTTCTGCCCGTTTGCAGGTAAATTGCTACGATTGTAGCGTATATCGGGCGGTTTTCGCAGTCTTGCCGTAAGAATAATCCGGCGTATGATACCGTCACTGGAATTGGCATTCTGTACCCGAAACTTATAAGCGACCCGTCGCCATTGACCAGGAAAAACCGTTATGCGTATTGAAGAAGATATCAAGTTAGGTTTTAAAGACGTCTTGATCCGCCCCAAGCGTTCTACCCTCAAGAGCCGCTCCGACGTCGAACTGCAGCGTGACTTTACCTTTAAGCACCCCGGGTGCTCCTGGTCGGGCGTGCCCATCATCGCCGCTAATATGGACACCGTCGGCACCTTTCGCATGGCGGAAGCCCTGGCATCCTTTGATGTCGTGACCGCGGTGCATAAACATTATAGCGTGGAGCAATGGCGCGCTTTTGTTGCGCGGGCCCCTGAATCGGTATTGCGGCATGTCATGGTCTCGACCGGCACCTCGGAAGCGGACTTCGTGAAAATGAAGCATATCCTGGCCCTGTCGCCGTTATTGACCTTTATCTGCATCGACGTGGCGAACGGCTATTCCGAGCATTTCGTTAATTTTGTGCAAAAAGCGCGCGCGGCCTGTCCCAATAATGTCATCTGCGCCGGCAACGTGGTCACCGGTGAAATGGTGGAGGAATTGATCCTGTCTGGCGCCGATATCGTCAAGGTGGGTATAGGACCGGGCTCGGTATGCACCACCCGCGTCAAGACCGGCGTAGGGTACCCGCAATTGTCGGCGGTGATTGAATGCGCGGACGCCGCCCATGGCTTAAGCGGCCAGATTGTCAGCGACGGCGGCTGCTCGGTGCCGGGCGACGTGGCGAAAGCCTTCGGCGGCGGGGCGGACTTTGTCATGCTGGGCGGCATGCTGGCCGGCCATGACGAATGCGAGGGCACGCTGGTGGAGGAAAACGGCGAAAAATTCATGCTGTTTTACGGCATGAGCTCCGAGTCGGCCATGAACCGCCATGTGGGCGGCGTGGCGCAGTACCGGGCGGCGGAAGGTAAAACCGTCAAGCTGCCGCTGCGCGGGCCGGTCGAACACTCCATACGCGATATCCTGGGCGGATTGCGCTCGGCCTGTACCTATGTCGGCGCGTCCCGCTTGAAAGAACTGACCAAACGCACCACCTTTATCCGCGTGGCCGAGCAGGAAAACCAGGTGTTTACCCAGCTGTAGCCTGTTGCGGTCCTATAGATGGCTATCATGCGAATGATAGCCATCCTGCGGCCCCACGCCTTAAGTCTGCATCCGCCTGCCTCAGATCCGGTCCGGCGTGTTCCTGCGTATTACCATCCCATCACCGGGACGGCGTCAGCCGTGGCCAAACAGATCGCCCATTTGCAGCAGCGGCAGATAAAGCGCCATCACCAGCGCGCACACCAGAGCGCCCATGATCAACAGCAGCAGGGGTTCGGCCAACTGCGCCAGCGCGTCGGCGCGCCGTTGCGCCTGTTCCTCATGCATGCTGGCCAGCCGGCGGAATACCTCGTCCAGCGTGCCGGAAAACTCGCCGGTCTTGATAAGCTGGTGGCAATGGCGCGGGAACAGGCGATGACGATAAAATGCCTGATGCAGCGCATATCCCCGCTGGATATGCCGCCGTAATTGCAGCGCCGCCTCGCGGTACAAGGGATGGCCGAGGGTGCGCGCGGCAATCTCCAGGCCATTATCCAGCGGCACACCGGCCGGGTGGGTCATGGCCAATGTCTGGAACAACTGGTAGAGCGCGTGATGACGCAGCAGCGTCCCCACCGCGGGCAAATATAACAACCCCGCCTGGAGGCGACGCCGCCATCGATCATGGTAATGGCAGAACCGTCGGTAAACCAGGAACAGCAGCGCTACCCCGGCAAGCAATGCCGGCGCATGCTCTTCCACGCCTGCCGCCGCGGCCAGCAGGCAGCGGGTCGGCCAGGGCAGGGGCAGATTGATGGCGGCATAGAGCCGGGAGAATTCCGGCAGAATCCATGCCAGGAGCAACCCCATGACCATCGTTGCCATCAGCAGGATAAACGCCGGATAGCGCAGCGCGCCCGTCACTTTTTTTGTTAACCTGCCGAGCCGTTCCTCATGGTCGGCGAGCGCCAGGCAGCAGCGATCCAGCCGGCCGGTCAGCTCGCCGAGCGCCATCATGGCGCAATAAACCGGTGGGAAGACCTGGGGAAAGTCGGCCAGGGCCTGGGACAGGGTGTGGCCCTGCTCGATCTTTTCGCCCAGCAGGCGCAGCAGGCACCGCCAGCCGGCGCGCGGGTGATCTTCCGCCAGCAGCTCCAGACTCTCGCGCAGCGGCAGCCCCGCGCCGAGCAGCGTCGCCAATTGGGCGGTCAGCGCGGCAAGCTGATGCCTGCGCCAATAGCCGGCCCCCAGATAGCCGGCGGTACGCAGGTGAAACGGTTGCAGATCCCGGCGGATCAACTGCCGGCGCGCCGAGGTTTTATCCCGCCCGAGGATCTGCCCGGCACAGGCTTCCCCGGCGGAGGTAACGCCGCGCCAGGAGTAAAGCCAGAAGCCGGTCATGCCGGTTCACCCAGTACCCGCGCCAGCTCATCAAGGGAGGTCACTCCCCGCGCCGCCAATACCAGGCCCGCGCGCCAAAGTCCCGAGGGACCTGGCCGGCCTTTGCGGTTGAACGCCGCGTCGTTCATGGCGCGCCCTGCCGCCTGTGCGGCATTGCATGGGCCGCTTTGGCGACTTTCCCCGGGGTACGCACCGTCATGGGGGGAGGGCTGCGCCGGCAACAAATGAAAAATGCCGCGCCGGCCGGCATAACCCTGGTGGCACTGTTCGCAACCCACGGCATGCCATTGACGGCGAGGCGCCCAGCCCGGCGGCAGCCGCAGCGCCGTTTGTTCCGGCGCGCCTGCCTCGCGGCGGCATAGCGGGCAGAGCTGCCTGACCAGCCGCTGTGCCATCACCAGCAGCAGGGCGGAGCGCGCCAGCTCGGCGTCCAGCCCGAACTGGCTAAGACGGGCCACGGCATCCGCGGCGGAGCGGGTATGCAGGGTTGCCAGCACCAAATGACCGGTCTGGGCGGCGTTAACCGCCATGGCGGCGGTCGCGCGATCGCGGATTTCACCCACCATGACCACATCGGGATCCTGGCGGAGCAGGGCGCGCAGCAACGCCGGAAAATCCAGCCTGGCCTTGGCGTTGACCTGGCATTGGGTCATGCCCGGCAGCGACATTTCCACCGGATCCTCCACGCTGCAAATATTCAGCCTGTCGCGCGCCAGGGTATTCAGCGCGCTGTAAAGCGTCATGGTTTTACCGCTGCCGGTCGGCCCCGTGAGCAGAATCAATCCCTGGGGACGGTGCAGCAGGCGCAGGAACCGCCGGCGCAGGGCCGCCGGCATGCCCAGTCGCTCCAGGGCGAGATCTTCCGGCGCCCCGCGCAACAGACGCAGCACCAGCTTCTCGCCGCGCAGCGTCGGCAGTGTGGAGAGCCGGCACGAGCAGTGCCTGTCAGGCGGTCCGAAGACAAATTGCCCGTCCTGGGGCAGGCGCCGCTCGGCGATATCCAGCCGGGCCATCATCTTTAAGCACACCAGCAGGCGCGCAGCAAGTATTGGCATGCAATGGGCGCTTTCCCGCAGCAGGCCGTCTACGCGCAACCGGATGCGATACTCGGCCGCGCCCGTGGGTTCGATATGGATATCCGACGCCTTGAGCGCTTGTGCCTGGTTGAGCAGCGCGTCGATATAATCCCGCAGCGCCGTGTCATCGTAGGTTGCCGTCACCCGCTACTCCTCCGCGCCATCCATGTGAAACAGCGCCTGGCAAGGCCCGAGCAGATGCCGGGCGTTCTCCATGGCGCGGCAGTCGCTGCCCCAGCGCAGCCCGTCGCCGTGCCGTTTGGGCGTCAAGGCCAGGGTCAGGCCCTTCAGCGCCTGTCTGCCGGTCAGGCTGATGACGCCGTCCTGCACCGTGACCCGGTCGACATAACGCGAGGCCATGCCCTCGGGTATGCCGTCCTGGCCCGCCTGGCACTCCCGGACCTCGCCGCGCTGCAACGCGCACAGCTCCACCGCCGATTTATAGGGGGCCAGCATCTGCAGCATATCCGTCATGGCGGCTTTATCCAGATAGCGCTGGTAGCCGGGCAGGCCGATAGCGCTGAGCATGGCGATAATGGCGATTACCACCATTAATTCCACCAAGGTAAATCCCTGTTGATTAAACATGCGTTTCCCTCGCAGCCGATCCTGCCCCGACCTTACCGGCAACGCCTTCGTCCGGCCAGCGGCGGGTCGCCATACGGGATAATGGTTGGCAAAAAAAACGCGATGAGTGACCTGATGTTTAGGAATTTTGCGTAGGATGCCGCAAAATTAAGGATAAGGAGGGGGGAAAGGCCTTCGGAGATGACCGAAGGCCTGTGGTATGGGATGCCCGGCTACTGGAACCGCATCGACAAGTCCAGCGCGCGGATATGTTTGGTCAGCGCGCCCACGGAGATATAGTCCACCCCGGTTTGGGCAAATTCACGGAGCGTGTCCAGCGTGACATTGCCCGAGACTTCCAGCAGGGCGCGCTTTTGTGTGGCCGCCACCGCCCGCTGCATATCGGCCGGCGTAAAATTATCCAGCATGATGATATCGGCGCCGGCGTCCAGCGCCTGGCGCAACTCGTCCAGGGTTTCCACTTCCACCTCCACCGGCACATCGTCGCGCAGGGCCAGTGCGTTGGCCACCGCGTTGGCGATAGAGCCGGCGGCGATGATATGGTTTTCCTTGATCAGGAAGGCGTCCGCCAGCCCCAGGCGGTGATTGCCGCCGCCGCCGCACAGCACGGCGTATTTCAGCGCGGTGCGCAGGCCGGGCAGCGTCTTGCGGGTATCGAGCAGTTGGGTCCCGGTGCCGGCCAGAAGATCAACGTAACGTTTGACCTCGCTGGCCACCCCGGACAGCGTCTGCACAAAATTCAGCGCGGTGCGCTCGCCGGTGAGCAGCAGATGCGCGGGGCCGCTTAAACGGCACAGCGGCTGGTTGACGCGGATCGCATCGCCGTCCTGTACCTGCCACGCGACGGAAACACCGCCGCCGAGCTGGGCAAAGACTTCCTCCAACCAGCGCTGGCCGCAGAAAATACCGTTTTCCCGGGTGATGATAACCGCGCTGGCCTCGCTCTCCTGCGCAAGCAAACGGGCGGTGATATCGGCTTTGGCGTCGGTGGTGCCGCCCAGGTCTTCGCGCAGGGCCTGGGTGACGGATAAGGGGATATCATGCTGAATACGCTCAAGCAATTCGGCCCGGCGGCGTTCGACGTTATAACGGCGTGTCGGCATAAAAAACTCCGAAATAGCGGATAAAGGGAATCGGAGAAACATGCTACTCTGTTGCTGGGATAAGTACCACCGCCGGTCTGCGCGAGGTGAATAATGCGGTTGGAAAATGGCTGGGTGCCGGGGGTCAGGCACGTGTTGTCGCCGCATTGCGATGAGCGGCCCGCGCACGAGGCGCCATCGCTATTGGTCGTGCATAATATCAGCCTGCCGCCGGGCCGCTTCGGCGGCGGGGATATCGACCGGCTCTTTACCGGCACGCTCGATCCCGCGGCGCATCCCTTTTTCCGCCAGGTTTATCAGTTGCGGGTTTCCGCGCACTGCCTGATTCGCCGCGACGGCGAAATTGTCCAGTACGTGCCGTTTGATAAACGCGCCTGGCATGCGGGCGTATCGACGTTCGACGGCCGGGAACGCTGCAATGATTTTTCCATTGGTATCGAGCTTGAAGGCACCGATAATATCCCTTACACCGACGCGCAGTACCACCGGCTGGCCGCGCTGACCGCCTTGTTGATGCGGCATTATCCGATTACGCCGGCGCGCATTACCGGCCATAGCGCTATCGCCCCGGCGCGTAAAACCGATCCCGGGCCGTCGTTTCGGTGGCAACATTACCTGCGGCTGGTTGCTGCGCGCTGCGGGGACATAAAGAAGGAGAGTCAGGGTTCATGACGCTGTTTACGCTACTATTGGTTTTGGCCTGGGAACGCCTGTTCAAGCAGGGCGAGCACTGGCAGCTGGATCACCATCTGGAACGGGTGTTTGTCCGCATCCGTCATGCCTCCCTGGCCCTGACCGTTTTAATGGCCCTGGGCTGGATGATTATCGTGGCGCTGTGCCTGCGGCTGCTGGCTAACTGGTTTTTTGGCGTGCCGTTGCTGGTGCTGTGGATCATCATTTCCCTGTTATGCATCGGCGCCGGCGGCATCCGTAAGCACTATCGGGCCTATTTGCGGGCCGCGGCCGCCAGCGACGGCCACGCCTGCGACGCCATGAGCGAAGAACTGGCCCTGATCCACGGCCTGCCGGTGGATTGCGATAAAGAGGAGCGTCTGCGCGAACTGCAGAACGCCCTGTTGTGGATAAACTTCCGTTTTTACCTGGCGCCGCTGTTCTGGCTGGTGGTCGGCGGCCCGTACGGTCCGGTGGGGCTGGCCGGCTATGCTTTCCTGCGCGCGTACCAAACCTGGATGGCGCGCCGCTCCACGCCACTCAAGCGCGCGCGTTCCGGCATCGATATGCTGTTGCACTGGCTGGACTGGATTCCGGTGCGTCTGGCGGGGGTGGCCTACGCGCTGCTGGGACACGGTGAAAAAGCGCTGCCCGCATGGTTTGCGTCCCTGGCGGATGTGCATACCGGCCAATATCAGGTATTAACCCGGCTGGCACAGTTCTCGCTGGCGCGGGAACCGCATCTGGACGACGTGCTGACGCCGCGCGCGGCGGTATCGCTGGCGAAAAAAATCACCCAGGTGATTGTGGTGGTGGTGGCGCTGCTGACCATCTACGGCGCTCTGGTTTAACGCCGTCAGCGCCACCGCCCGGCGTGGTTATCCGCCCGGCTAACCCGCGGTGTCCGCCGGTGGTTCGCCAAAGCGGGGCATGCCGTCCTCATCCCAGTCAAAGGCTTTAACCCGGGTATGCCGGTTGGGGTCGTACAACGGATCGCCGGTAATTTCCGTATACGGGCGGGCGTGATAGACCAGCACATCCTCGCCCCGTTCCCCAATGGTAAAGCTGTTATGGCCCGGCCCGAACTGCCGGTGTCGCCTATGGGTGCGGAACACCGGCTGCGGCAGCTTATGCCACTGCGCCGGGTCGGTAATATCGGCGTCGGCGTCGGCCCACAGCAAACCGATACAATAATTCTCGTCGGTAGCGCTGGCCGAATAGGTAATAAACAGCCGTCGCCCGTGGCGGATAAACGCCGGCCCCTCGTTAACCCAAAAACCGATGGTTTCCCACGGCAGTTCAGGACGGCTAATCATCACCGGCGCGGTGTTAAGCGAGGTGGGCGTCGCCAGTTCGGCCAGGTAAAGATTGGAGTTGCCCCGAATAGCCGGATCGTTCTGCGCCCACAGGTAATAATGCTTGTCCCGGTGGACAAAATGCGTCGCATCCAGCGAAAAGGTATCGAGCGGCGTTATGATGCGGCCTTTTTCACGCCATCGCCCGGTTAATGGATTGTCATCGGCGCACTCCAGCGCAAACATACGATGCTGGAACAGCCCGTCGACAATGTCAGGCGTTTTGGCGGCGGCAAAATAAATAATCCATTTCCCGTCGATAACATGCAGTTCAGGCGCCCAGATCAGCGCGCTCATTTCGCCGGTGGCCGGCTTGCGCCATATCACCGCCGGCTCCGCCCGCGCCAGGCCGGCAAGCGTGGTCGCGCGGCGGATCTCCAGCCGGTCGTATTCCGGCACCGAGGCGATAAAATAGTAGTACCCGTCGTGATGGCGGTAGATAAAGGGGTCGGCGCGCTGCTCTATCAGTGGGTTCGGCCAATGTCCTTCGGTCATGATAGCGTCTCCTGTTTATTCCGCGGTTTACGGATGTTTGGTTTCCAGCAGGGAGTCCTCGCGCCAGGCGCCCAGTTCATGATAATTCTCCCGGCGTTTTTCCAGCTCGTCCTGGATTTGCCGCATCAGCCGCCGATCCACTTTCAGCAGCCTGACCACGCCCGCGGTGATAAGGTAACCGACGCCCGGGATCACGGTAAACAGCAGCACGATGCCCTGGACGGCGCCGGGACTTTGCGTGATGGCGTCACCGCGATAGCCATAGGCGGACAGGATAAAACCGACAAAGGCGCCGGCCACCGCCAGTCCGACCTTCAGGAAAAACAAATTACCGGAAAAGCTGATGCCGGTAATGCGTTTGCCGGTTTTCCACTCGCCGTAGTCATCGACGTCCGCCATGAGCGACCAGTGCAGCGGCGAGGGGATCTGGTGCAGGATATTGAGCAGGAAATACATCACCAGGATAAGCGTGGTCAGATGCGGATCAAGGAAATAGAAACCGCAGGAAAACAGCGCCAGGATAATATTGGTCCAGAAAAATACCTTCAGCTTGCAAAAGCGGTCGGTCAACGGTTTGGCCAGCCAACTGCCGATCATCATGCCCACGACCCCCAGGCTGATAAACATACTGGCGAACCCGGAGGTTTTATCCATGGCATAGGTCACGTAGTACATGGTGGCCGCCATGCGGATAAAACCGGGACAAACGTTAAAGAAGGTCAGCAGCAGAATGCGTACCCATTGGTCGTTTTTCCAGATATCGCGCAGATCGGCCTTCAGCGCGTCATGGGTCGGGATCGCCGGTTTAACGCGTTCGCGCACGGTGGCGAAGCAGAATAAAAACATCAGGCAACCGATAATCGATAACACCGTCATCGCCCATTGAAACCCCTTGGCCCGGTTGCCGCCGCCAAACCAATCCACCATCGGCAGCAGGGTGAGCGAAATAATCAACGTCGCCACGCCGACCAGGATAAAACGCCAGGACTGGCAGGAGACCCGCTCCTGCGGATCGCTGGAAATCACTCCGCCGAGTGAACAGTAGGGAATATTAATGGCGGTGTAAATCAGCGACATCAGGAAATAGGTGGCGAAGGCATACACCACTTTGGCGCCGTAGCTCCAGTCCGGCGTGGTGTACATTAAAATGCTGAACACCGCGAACGGCACCGACAGCCACAGCAGATAAGGCCGGAACCGGCCCCATTTGGAGCGCGTGCGATCGGCGATGGCGCCCATGATCGGGTCGGTGACCGCGTCGATAATGCGCACCGACAGCAGCAATACGCCCACCAGGGCCGGCGCCAGGCCGAAAACGTCGGTGTAAAAATAGGCCAGGAACATGGTAATGGAACCCCATACCATATTGCAGCCGGCATCTCCCATGCCGAAACCAATTTTTTCCGTTAATGACAAAGCCTGTGTTTTCATGGATCTACTCTCCGTTGTAAACAAGACATGAAGTACAACAGGCAGTATTGGCCTATTCGGCGTGAAAGGATCGGCAGGATCGGGTTGATGAAATGGACAAACGGGTCATAACGGGAAATTTGTGAAGGCGCCGGCATTTTGTCGCGCAGGCCGGCGGAAAGAACTTTGCGCGGCCAGCCAGGCCGCGCAGAAGGCGGCTTAACGGCTCAGTTCGCCGGACGCGCGCTGATTTTTCTGTTTAAAATAAAAGCCGATGCCGAGCAGGCAAAGCCACACCGGGATCAGGTAGACCGAAATTTCCATGCCGGGGGTCATCAGCATCACCACCAGGATCGCCGCCATAAACAGCAGGCACAGATAGTTGCCGAACGGGTACCACAGCGCCTGGAATTTCGTCACCCTGGCCTGGCGGGCCATGGCGCGGCGAAACTTCAGGTGCGCCAGGCTTATCATGCCCCAGTTGATGACCAGGGCGGAAACCACCAGCGCCATCAACAGGCCGAAGGCTTTTCCGGGCATCAGATAGTTGATCAGCACGCAAACGGCGGTCGCCAGGGCCGACACGCCGATCGCCATGACCGGTACGCCACGACGATCGACCGCCGCCAGCAGCCTTGGGCCGTTGCCCTGGCGCGCCAGGCCGTACAGCATACGGCTGTTGCTGTAGACGCAGCTGTTGTATACCGATAGCGCAGCGGTCAGCACCACCAGGTTAAGGATGGTCGCCACCCAGTCGCTGTTGAGTGCATGGAAAATCAGCACAAAGGGACTGCCGCCTTCCACCACTTTGCTCCAGGGATACAACGACAGCAGAATAGCCAGCGAGCCGATATAAAACAGCAGGATGCGATAGATGACCTGGTTGGTGGCTTTGGGTATGCTTTGCTCCGGGTTATCGGCTTCGGCGGCGGTAATGCCCACCAGCTCCAGGCCGCCGAACGAAAACATGATCACCGCCATCGCCATAATCAGGCCGCTGACGCCATTGGGGAAGAACCCGCCCTGGGCCCAGAGGTTGGTCACGCTGGCGTCCGGGCCGCCGTGGCCGCTTATCAGCAACCAGGCGCCAAACACAATCATCGCGATAATGGCGACGACTTTGATAATGGCAAACCAAAATTCCATCTCGCCGTACACCTTGACGTTGGCGAGGTTGATGACGTTAATGACGATAAAAAATAGTGCCGCTGAGATCCAGGTCGGCAGGCCCGGCCACCAGTAATTCATATAAATGCCCACGGCGGTCAGTTCCGCCATGGCGACCAGTACGTACAGCACCCAGTAATTCCAGCCGGAAGCAAAGCCGGCAAAATCGCCCCAGTATTTATAGGCAAAATGGCTGAACGAACCGGCTACCGGTTCCTCGACCACCATTTCCCCTAATTGACGCATAATGAGAAAGGCGATAAAGCCGCCGATGGCATAGCCCAGGATCACCGACGGACCGGCCATTTTAATCGTTTGGGCAATCCCCAGGAACAAGCCCGTGCCGATCGCGCCACCTAAGGCAATAAGCTGAATATGGCGGTTTTTTAGCCCGCGTTTCAGCGTCTCTCCGCGCTGTTTACCATCCATCGAAAATCCTCTTTTAGTACGGTCTGCGGACCATCCCAGTGTAAAATTGCGGTCTGTAATCCCTGCATTACGTTTTATGTACGTTATATTTTACGTTAGCCGTCGAGCTATTTTTTGTCGCGGGCTGTCGTTGGCACAAGAATAGTGGTATGCAAAAAAGTTTGCACCTGATTTATGGGGTCGGACGGGAAAATACAAAACCCGCATGATCTGACGCATTTTCCAGGAGAGGCGGTAAAAAAAGGATGTTGTAAAAAAAGATGTAGCAACAATGTTATTGTTACACTTTGCCAGGCAATATTTGCTTATTATTTAATCTAAAATATTGGCTCAAACGGTTCAGCTTGGAGGATTGAACGTTGCAAAATGGTTAAATATGTCATTTCTCAAATTCAGTGGATGGAACTGGATAGTTATCAAATTGCAGCACAAGCTTAGTGCAATTGTTTAAATGTGCGGTGTTTCATGATTTAGGTCAAAGCCGTCATGGACAGGAGGTGAATACTTTGTTACTTTAGCGTCACGTTTATGAAATTGGTATTACCAATTGACTCCGCGCCAATCGCAAAGATGATTATAAATGGCCTATAGTAAAATCCGCCAGGCAAAACTTTCGGATGTCATCGAGCAGCAACTGGAATATTTGATTCTGGAAGGGACGTTGCGTCCCGGTGAAAAGCTGCCGCCGGAGCGCGAACTCGCCAAACAGTTCGACGTTTCCCGTCCCTCCCTAAGGGAAGCCATCCAGCGTCTCGAAGGCAAAGGCCTGCTCCTGCGCCGCCAGGGCGGCGGGACATTTGTTCAAAGCAATCTTTGGCAAAGCTTCAGCGACCCACTGGCTGAACTGCTGGCCGAACACCCGGAATCACAATACGATCTGCTGGAAACGCGCCATGCCCTCGAGGGGATTGCCGCTTATTACGCCGCGCTGCGCGGTACGGAAGAGGACCTCGACCGCATTCGCGATTGCCACCAGATTATCCAGCAGGCCCAGGAAAACGGCGATCTCGACGCCGAAGCCGATGCCGTACTGCAGTATCAAATCGCCGTCACCGAAGCCGCCCATAATGCGGTTTTATTGCATTTGGTGCGCTGTATGGGGCCGATGCTGGAAAAAAACGTACGTCAGAATTTTGAATTGCTCTACTCGCGCCGGGAAATGCTGGCGCAGGTGAGCAGTCACCGCGCCGGGATCTTCGCGGCGATAGTGGCACGCGAGCCGGAAAAAGCGCGCGAAGCTTCTCACCGCCATCTGGCGTTTATTGAGGAAATTTTGCTGGACCTCAGTCGGGAACACAGCAGGCGCGAACGATCGCTGCGCCGGCTCCAGCAACGCAAGGACTAAGCCTCCGGCGACGGGAGCTATGCCCTAAATAATTCGAGTTGCAGGAAGGCGGCGACACAGCGAATCCCCGGGAGCTTACTCAAGTAAGCGACCGGGGTGAGTGAGGAATGCCAACGCACCTGCAACTTGAAGTATGACGGGGATAAAACGGCAACGAAATAATGAGCCTGTCTTCGTGTGTTCTAACGCATCGGCGCCAACGAGCACAGGAAGACAGGCTCCAACTAAATCAATTTAATAGCGATAGATAAGGAACACCACCATGTCAGAACGTTTATACAATGACGTGGATCCGATCGAAACACGCGACTGGCTACAGGCGATCGAATCGGTTATCCGTGAAGAGGGTATTGAGCGCGCACAGTTCCTGATTGATCAGGTACTTGATGGCGCGCGTAAAGGTGGCGTCAGCATCGCTGCCGGTGCCTCGGGCCGTAATTATATCAACAGCATTCCGGTTGAAGACGAGCCTGAGTATCCCGGCAATCTGGAATTGGAGCGCCGCATTCGCTCCGCTATCCGCTGGAACGCCGTTATGGCGGTACTGCACGCATCGAAGAAAGATTTGGATTTGGGCGGCCACATGGCGTCGTTCCAGTCGTCCGCCACCATTTATGAAGTCTGCTTCAACCACTTCTTCCGTGCGCGCAACGATCAGGACGGCGGCGATCTGGTGTACTTCCAGGGCCATATTTCCCCCGGGATCTACGCCCGCGCCTTTATCGAAGGCCGCCTGACCGAAGACCAGATGAATAATTTCCGCCAGGAAGTCCACGGCAAAGGCCTGCCTTCCTATCCGCATCCCAAGCTGCTGCCTGAGTTCTGGCAGTTCCCGACCGTTTCCATGGGCCTGGGGCCGATCAGCGCCATCTATCAGGCTAAATTCCTCAAATACCTCAACCACCGCGGCCTGAAAAATACCACCGCGCAGACGGTATACGCTTTCCTGGGCGACGGTGAAATGGACGAACCGGAATCCAAGGGCGCGATCACCATCGCCACCCGCGAAAAGCTGGACAACCTGGTCTTTATCATCAACTGTAACCTGCAGCGCCTGGACGGCCCGGTTACCGGCAACGGCAAAATCATCAACGAGCTGGAAGGTATCTTCGGCGGCGCCGGCTGGGAAGTCATTAAGGTCATCTGGGGCAGCCGTTGGGATGAACTGTTGCGCAAGGATACCAGCGGCAAGCTTATCCAACTGATGAACGAAACCGTCGACGGCGACTACCAGACCTTTAAATCGAAGAACGGCGCCTATGTGCGCGAGCATTTCTTTGGTAAGTATCCGGAAACCGCCGCGCTGGTCAAGGATATGAGCGACGACGAAGTCTGGGCATTGAACCGTGGCGGACACGATCCGAAAAAAGTTTTCGCCGCGCTGCAAAAAGCGCAGAAGACCACCGGCAAGCCTATCGTCATCCTGGCCCATACCATTAAAGGCTACGGCATGGGCGAGACCGCGGAAGGCATGAACATTGCCCACCAGGTCAAGAAAATGAATATCGACGGCGTGCGCTATTTCCGCGATCGTTTCAATCTGTCCCCGGTGGTGTCCGATGAGACCATCGAGCAACTGCCCTATATCACCTTCAAGGAAGGTTCGGAAGAGTATGAATACCTGCATGCCCGCCGCAAGGCGCTGCACGGTTACCTGCCGACCCGCCTGAAGAACTTTACCAAGCCGCTGGAGCTGCCGACCCTGGCGGACTTCGGCGCGCTGCTGGAAGAACAGAAAAAAGAAATCTCCACCACCATCGCTTTTGTCCGTGTACTGAACGTGATGCTGAAGAACCCGTCGATCAAGGATCGCCTGGTGCCGATTATCGCCGATGAAGCGCGTACCTTCGGTATGGAAGGGTTGTTCCGCCAGATCGGCATCTACAGCCCGAACGGCCAGCAGTACACCCCGCAGGACCGTGAGCAGGTCGCTTATTACCGTGAAGACGAGAAAGGCCAGATCCTGCAGGAAGGGATTAATGAACTGGGCGCGGCGTCGTCCTGGCTGGCGGCGGCAACGTCCTACAGCACCAACGACCTGCCGATGATCCCGTTTTATATCTACTACTCCATGTTCGGCTTCCAGCGTATCGGCGATTTGTGCTGGGCGGCGGGCGACCAGCAGGCGCGCGGCTTCCTGATCGGCGGCACGTCGGGGCGCACCACCCTGAACGGCGAAGGTCTGCAGCACGAGGACGGCCATAGCCATATCCAGTCGCTGACCATCCCGAACTGTATCTCCTACGATCCGGCGTACGCCTATGAAGTGGCGGTCATCATGCATGACGGCCTGACCCGTATGTACGGCGAGGCGCAGGAAAACGTCTATTACTACCTGACCACGCTGAACGAAAACTACCATATGCCGGCCATGCCCGAAGGCGCGGAAGAGGGGATCCGCAAGGGTATCTATAAACTGGAAACCCTTGACGGCGCCAAAGGCAAGGTTCAGCTGATGGGCTCCGGCGCCATCCTGCGCCACGTGCGCGAAGCCGCCGGGATCCTTTCCCGGGACTACGGCGTCGGCTCCGATGTCTATAGCGTGACCTCCTTTACCGAACTGGCGCGCGACGGGCAGGATTGTGAACGCTGGAACATGCTGCACCCGGCTGAAAAACCGCGTGTGCCTTATGTCGCCCAGATCATGAGCGATGCGCCGGCGGTGGCCTCCACCGACTATATGAAACTGTTTGCCGAACAAATCCGCAACTTTATCCCGGCCAGCGAATTCCGGGTATTGGGTACGGATGGCTTCGGTCGTTCCGACAGCCGCGAAAACCTGCGTCATCATTTTGAAGTGGATGCGTCTTACGTGGTCGTGGCGGCGCTGGGCGAACTGGCCAAGCGTGGCGAAATCGACGCCGATGTGGTCGCCAAGGCGATCGCCAAGTTCGGCATCGACGCGGACAAAGTTAACCCGCGTTTGGCATAAGAGGTAGAGAAATCAATGGCTATTGAAATTAACGTACCGGATATCGGTACCGATGAAGTTGAAGTCACCGAAGTGCTGGTCAGCGTGGGCGACAAGGTTGATGCCGAACAATCGCTTATCACCGTCGAAGGCGACAAGGCCTCTATGGAAGTACCCTCGCCGCAGGCGGGGGTGGTCAAAGAGCTGAAAGTGGCGGTGGGCGATAAAGTCACCACCGGCAAGCTTATCATGGTCTTTGAAGACCAGGGCGGCGCGACGGAAGACAGCGCGCCGGCCAAGGCCGAGGCGTCAAACGATGCCAAGCCCGCCGAGGCGAAACCGCAGTCGGGCGGCGCAGCGGAAAGTAAAAATGTCGAGGTGCCGGATATCGGCGGCGACGAAGTGGAAGTGACCGAAGTGCTGGTCAAGGTCGGCGATACCGTGGCGGCCGAACAGTCGCTGATCACTGTCGAAGGCGACAAAGCCTCGATGGAAGTCCCGGCGCCGTTTGCCGGTAAAGTCACTGAAATCAAGGTCAATACCGGCGATAAAGTCAGCACCGGTTCGTTGATTATGGTGTTTGAAGTGGCGGGCGCGGGTGGCGCATCCGCCGCGCCGGCCCAGGACAGCAAGCCGGCCGCTGCCGCGCCGGCTCAATCCGGCGGCACGAAAGACGTCAATGTGCCGGATATCGGCGGCGACGAAGTGGAAGTGACCGAAGTGATGGTTAAGGTCGGCGACAAGGTCAGCGCCGAGCAGTCGCTGATTACCGTTGAAGGCGATAAAGCCTCGATGGAAGTCCCGGCACCGTTCGCCGGCACGGTTAAAGAGATCAAAATCAGCACCGGCGACAAGGTTAGCACCGGTACCCTGATCATGGTCTTTGAGGTGGAAGGCGCGGCTCCGGCCGCGGAGAAGACCGAGACCGCCGCCGCCGCGGCGCCGGCGCCCGCATCGCAGGCCAATAAAAACGCCGCGGCGGCGGCCCAGCCTAAAACCGAGGGCAAGAGCGAGTTTGCCGAAAACGACGCCTATGTGCACGCCACGCCGGTTATCCGCCGTTTGGCGCGTGAGTTCGGCGTTAATCTCGGCAAGGTGAAGGGGACCGGACGTAAAGGCCGTATCCTGCGCGAAGATATCCAGGCCTACGTCAAGGATGCGGTAAAACGCGCCGAGGCCGCTCCCGCAGCCGGCGCCGGCGGCTCTCTGCCGGGCCTGCTGCCGTGGCCGAAGGTGGATTTCAGCAAATTCGGCGATACGGAAGAAGTCGAACTGGGCCGCATTCAGAAAATTTCCGGCGCCAACCTGCATCGCAACTGGGTCATGATCCCGCACGTCACGCAATTCGACGAGGCGGATATCACTGAAGTTGAAAACTTCCGTAAACAGCAGAACGCCGAAGCGGAAAAGAAAAAGCTGGATGTGAAAATCACCCCGCTGGTGTTTATCATGAAGGCCGTGGCCAAGGCGCTGGAGGAACTGCCGCGCTTTAACAGCTCGCTGTCCGAGGATGCGCAGAAGCTGACGCTGAAGAAATACATCAATATCGGCGTGGCGGTGGATACGCCGAATGGCCTGGTGGTGCCGGTGTTCCGCGACGTGAATAAGAAGGGTATCTTTGAGCTGTCGCGCGAACTGGCGGAGATCTCGAAAAAGGCGCGTGACGGTAAACTGACGTCCTCCGATATGCAGGGCGGATGTTTCACCATCTCAAGCCTTGGCGGCATCGGCGGCACGGCGTTTACGCCTATCGTCAACGCGCCGGAAGTAGCGATCCTCGGCGTGTCCAAATCGGCGATGAAACCGGTATGGAACGGTAAGGAATTTACGCCGCGCCTGATGCTGCCGCTGTCCCTGTCCTATGACCATCGCGTCATCGACGGCGCGGCGGGTGCCCGGTTTATCAGTTTCATCAACAACGTAATGTCCGATATTCGTCGTCTGGTGATGTAAGCCCGAGGCCGGCCCCAGGGCCGGCCTGATTGTTTAATGTGACGCTGCCGGTTGGGCGCATTTTCCCCCGGCAGGGCAAACAGGTCACGCGCCGTCCGAACCCGCTTTGCAGATTATTAACATTTCTGTAAACTGGTTTTGATGGAGGCGTCCCGGTGGTATCGGCGCGTTATGCCTTTAATTCGTCAGAAAATTAACGCCTTACCGCTGGTCAAACAACTAAGAGGTCATGATGAGTACTGAAATCAAAACCCAGGTCGTGGTACTTGGGGCGGGCCCGGGGGGATATTCCGCCGCCTTCCGTTGCGCCGATTTAGGTCTGGAGACCGTGCTGGTCGAACGTTACGCGACACTGGGCGGTGTTTGCCTGAACGTGGGCTGTATTCCTTCCAAGGCGCTGCTGCATGTCGCCAAGGTGATTGAAGAAGCAAAAGCGCTAAGCGAAAACGGCATCACCTTTGGTGAACCGAAAACTGATATCGATAAAGTACGTACCTGGAAAGAACGGGTTGTCAACCAGTTGACCGGCGGACTGACCGGTATGGCCAAAGCCCGTAAAGTGAATGTTGTGCACGGCGTGGGTAAATTTACCGGCGCCAACACCCTGGTGGTGGAGGGCGAAAAAGGCACCACCACCATCAATTTCGACAATGCGATCATCGCCGCCGGCTCGCGGCCGATCACCTTGCCGTTTATTCCCCATGACGACCCGCGCGTATGGGATTCCACCGACGCGCTGGCGCTGCGCACCGTGCCGGAAAAGCTGCTGGTCATGGGCGGCGGCATTATCGGCCTGGAAATGGCCACGGTGTATTATGCGCTCGGCTCCAAAATCGACGTGGTCGAAATGTTCGATCAGGTGATCCCGGTGGCGGATAAGGATATCGTCAAGGTCTACACCAAACGCATCAGCAAGCAGTTCAACCTGATGCTGGAAACCAAGGTGACCACGGTGGAAGCCAAGGAAGACGGCATTTACGTCACCATGGAAGGCAAGAAGGCGCCCGCCGAGCCGCAGCGCTACGATGCGGTGCTGGTGGCTATCGGCCGCGTGCCGAACGGCAAGCTGCTTGACGCCGGCAAGGCCGGGGTGGAAGTGGACGATCGCGGTTTTATCCGCGTCGATAAACAGCTGCGCACCAATGTGCCGCATATCTATGCCATCGGCGATATCGTCGGCCAGCCGATGCTGGCGCACAAAGGCACTCACGAGGGCCACGTGGCGGCGGAAGTTATCGCCGGCAAGAAACATTACTTCGATCCCAAGGTCATCCCCTCGATTGCCTATACCGAGCCGGAAGTGGCCTGGGTCGGCGTGACCGAAAAAGAAGCGAAGGAAAAAGGCATCAGCTACGAAGTGGCCACCTTCCCCTGGGCGGCGTCCGGCCGCGCCATCGCTTCCGACTGCCAGGACGGCGTCACCAAGCTGATATTCGATAAAGAAAGCCATCGGGTGATCGGCGGCGCGGTGGTCGGCGTCAACGGCGGCGAGCTGCTGGGCGAAATCGGCCTGGCCATCGAGATGGGTTGCGACGCTGAGGATATTGCGCTGACCATCCATGCCCATCCGACGCTGCACGAATCGGTCGGCCTGGCGGCGGAAGTGTATGAAGGCAGCATTACCGACCTGCCGAACGCCAAGGCCAAGAAAAAGAAATAATCAAGTCTGATTAAGATTGGCTGATGGCTCCCTCAGCTCAGGAGCCGCGCCGGAAATCTAGAAAAATTTTTATACTGTGCAAAAATCCGGGAAAGTTTGCGTTCCTGGATTTTTTTACGCCTATTTTGCCTGGTCCTGCTCTTATCCCCCTTGGAAGCTACCCGAAATCCTCTCTTTGATTAAAGGTTTTCAAGATTATTAAAGATCGGGCAGCGGGCCTTGGAACATACATTTCAATAAACCAGGCATCCGTGGCATAACAGCACATCACGCCCGGCAAGCGTGGCCTGACATTGCATGACATAGCCATGCAGGTTTTACCACCACCCGACGCATCTGCAAATACTGTTATTTTTCAGTGGAATCGCAGCGCAGATATATTAAGAGAAGTCGAAATCCATAATCAGGCTGGATGCCGGTTATACTTGGCCTCCGGGTAATAAAGTTCCGAGCGCCACTAATTTAGCTAACGCATTCCGGAGAAGCGTCCAATCTGAATACAGAATAGTTTTGTCTCTGATCACAAATTTAAGCATGATCGTCTCGAATTGCATATATTAGCAGAGGATAACATAGAGATACTAAATTTTGAAATTGATTAGAATGCAACCAAATGCCATACTCACTGAATATAAACACTTAATATAGCCATGGAATATAAGCATTGTCATATGCCTTTATCCATCTATTTAATTAGAGATGTTATATGAGGTAAGCATAATGGAAATATTAAATAACTTTGCATTTGATGAATTACCGGCAACAAGTGATCTCACTGGTAATTTTGAAGCCAGAATATGTTATGCGCAAAATATTACGTTGTATCAAAGAGCAACCCCGCATGATATCCGTCCGCGTTTGGTGGCCCAACGAGATACCCTATTACTGGTACAGCCCCGAGTAACGCTTCCGCCATCGATTTCCGTAACTGGAACGCGTGCTGATGGCGTTAGACTCGGTGTTTTGGACCTGGTACCCCCTGCTCAGTTGCCGACGGTTGATTCACCTGCTATCACAAATATAATTTATGCTCGCAATATGTGGTCGGTTATATTACCCGCGACTTGGATAAACCCTGGTCTAAGGCTTTTATTTGAAGCCGGCAATCAATCTGGTAGTCTAAATAATATTGTTATTGGTGCTCCCAATGAAGTGATTATCCAAACAATCGATATCGGAATGTTGGTAACCCCCCGCGATCGTTTTGATTTTGCTAATCAGCCCAGTTTACATCGAGATTATTATCAAAAAATTCCCGTTAGCCGTCTTATTGTTGGAGAATACGAACCCATCCATCTTACACGTGTAGTCATGCCAAATGGTGTCATCTATACAAGCCAATCGGCGGACAATGGTAGTTGGCATACAGGGGATATGCGTGAATATATTGGTAAGTTTCTGATATCCCAAGGTATCAATTGCGCAAATTATGGTATTAATAGCTCTGATGGGTCTATTGAAATACCGGATAATTATGTTGCATTTCAAATTACTGCGCATAATTCACGTGGGCGCTATCAGAATGGAATTATAGTACATGGTGGAAGCGGTGGAAATGGAATGCTTACTATCGAAGATTCTTCAGGAGAAGAATGGAGTCATGAAGCAGGCCACGCATATAGCCTCGGTCATTATCCTGGACAATGGCGAGGTTCATCCCATCAACGCCCTAGTGTTAATGGTGTTAACGCCGCATGGGGTTGGGATCGCGATCTTAACCGATTTATCGCCAACTTTTTCTGGGATAAAGGAGGAAACCAAAATTGTTGCGGCGGTAGTATTCCCCCCTTCCAAGGCAACCGTTTTAATACTGATGTGATGGCATCAGGACATGCAAGTTCTCCTTTATCTTATTATGCGTTACATACGCCATATGTCCTTAATGTCATACAAAATTTTATTGAGCGGCACGCTGTTTTCTCAAGCAGTTCACCGACTGGTTTTAAAATTTGGGATCCACAAAGTCTGAGATATATTAATTACGTTAACTATGTCAGGCCACCTAGTGTTATTATTTCCCATCAAGCGCAGTTTAATGCTATAGCCAATGATACCAGTGGCAACTTTATCAGAACACAGCTTATACGCATGGGCATTGTGCAACTAATACCCAGTAACGGTAATTGGATTCGTAATGTTCATCTCCCTACGGCAGACGCACAACTCGAGGGTAGCATCGTTTGGGTAGATAGTGATGCACAATCAGATATGTTTATTATTATTGGTAATCAATCTCATCGAGTCTCATACAGGAATAGTAGTATTTTTATAGTAAGAAATAGGAATTGGATAATACTCGCTGACAATTTACCCTTTAACTCGAATACTCTTGAGATTATTTTACAACAAGAAGAAAAGAGAGCGTGCCCCCATCGTAATAAAAATAATTGTGAAGATAAATGCGATTGTGAGCGTGGCTGCGGTTCAGTGTCAAATAAAAATGAAGGAGATTTTGAAAATGCCAATTGTGGCGTTAAAACTGTAAATGGCTTAATTGATCCAAATGTCATGTTGCCCTTTTATCCACCTATTTACACAGATGATACTATTTATCGCATCGACACTCAACAACAATTGACGCGGCTGGGGAATGATCCTTCTGGTGCTGAACTAAGCAATATTTTACAAAGATTTCAAGAAGTTGAAATTATAGTTCGTGATGGTGCATGGACCAGTAATATTAGCTTTCCTGCTGCAAGAGCGATTAGCCTTGGTCGGATTATTTCTTTCACTAACCGGGCAACATGGGACGTGACGGTGATGGTTAATAATACTCCCATTATCTATAGAACTGGAGATTCGACACGCTATGTGGCTGAAAATAATCTTTGGCACTCGCGTGAAAAAAATGATGCGTTAGGAACGCGGGTACCTCGCCAATTTGGCGTTCCGGTAACGACGGTAGTGGGTTATTATGACCCCGAGAGAATTCTACCTACAACTATTTATCCTGCATTGCATGGTGGTTATGGTTTTATTTATTCTTCCTCCCAAAATGTCAGTCCGCTTGAATGCTATTTGCGGGTGACTACGTCAACAGATATTATTCATTATCAATTAGCAAGAGGCCGTATTAACCCTGCTGGAATGAATAAATTCCATATCAATATCAGGCAGATAGACCGGACCGCCAGAGCGGATATTATTATAAGAAATGTTATTGTTACCTCGTTAACGCTCAACCCTCCAACAACCAGATTGGGTTACACAGTCAATGGATTATCCTCTCGTTCAATGAAGTTTATAAATGGCAAGGCTAATATTAATGAATTAAATAATTTCCCGGAGAAATTATTTGGTTACTTAGCGGAAAATTTTACTGTCAATATTCAGCTCACTAAGACCGATCGGTTGGATATGTTGAAATTGCCTCCTTTCGCGTACAATGGTCAACGTGTGGAGATCGCAGGAAATTCGGGTTCTCCAACAAACGTGATTTTAGACGATAAACAGCAATATATTATTGCGCGTGGTGAAGTCGCAAAATTTATTTTTATAGAGGATGCCTGGCAAAAGGAGATAGATAGCCCAATGAGTTCTCAGGAAAACGCCGCTCTGAATACTGAAAATGATTTATCGTCAGATACCTAAAATCGGCACTCATAGCCGACAACTTCGGGTATATTGGCTGCGATGAGTGCATTTTAATTCAGGTCAAGACTTTTTAAAAACGAACTGAGGTAAATTTTGAATTAACGCACTTATCCATTTATTGTGGCATCCAAAAATTCGATGCTGCCTATGTTGCTTTCGGGTAGGCGTCCACATCGTATTTTTGGCAACGGTCTGTAGTTGTAACTATAAAATAGTGTTAATTTAACACAGTAAAATCAGCGCCATAGCCTTAACGTTTCAGCTAAAAATTATGTTGCTTAGTTGTAAACAAATTAACAGTGCGGTTAAATTCTGATAGACTGCCGAGAGCAATAAAAGTGAGCAATGACTTATTAAAGCGAGGAGATCGTCGTGCTAGAAGACTACCGTAAGCACGTGGCCGAACGTGCTGCCCAGGGGATTGTGCCAAAACCTCTTGACGCTGCGCAAATGGCGGCGCTGGTGACACTGCTGAAAAATCCGCCGACCGGCGAAGAAAATTTTTTACTGGATCTGTTAACTAACCGTGTTCCCCCAGGCGTAGACGAAGCGGCCTATGTCAAGGCCGGTTTCCTGGCCGCCGTCGCCAAAGGCGACGCGCACTCTCCGCTGCTTACGCCCGCCCGGGCGGTTGAATTGCTCGGCACCATGCAGGGCGGATACAATATCCAGCCGTTGGTTGACGCGCTGGATAGCGAGACCCTGGCGCCGATTGCTGCCGATGCGTTGAAACACATGCTGCTGATGTTTGACAGCTTTTTTGATGTTGAAGCCAAGGCCAGGGCCGGCAATGTCCACGCTCAGCGGGTGATGCGGGCCTGGGCCGACGCCGAATGGTTCCTGTCGCGCCCTGCGCTCGCGGAAAAAATCACCGTGACGGTATTTAAAGTCACCGGTGAAACCAATACCGATGACCTGTCGCCGGCGCCCGATGCCTGGTCCCGGCCGGATATTCCGCTGCACGCCCTGGCGATGCTGAAAAATGCCCGCGACGGTATCGATCCCGATCAGCCCGGCAGCGTCGGACCTATCAAACAAATTGAAGCGCTGAACCAGAAAGGCTTCCCGCTGGCCTATGTGGGCGATGTGGTCGGCACCGGCTCCTCGCGCAAATCCGCCACCAACTCGGTGCTGTGGTATATGGGCGACGACCTGCCTTACGTGCCGAATAAGCGGGGCGGCGGCGTGGTGCTGGGCAGCAAGATTGCGCCGATTTTCTTTAATACCATGGAAGACTCGGGCGCGCTGCCCATCGAGGTTGATGTCTCCGAGCTGAATATGGGCGACGTGATTGATATCTATCCGTTCAAGGGGGAGATTCGCGCCCATGATACCGACCGGCTGCTGGCCACCTTCGCGCTCAATACCGAGGTGCTGGTGGACGAAGTGCGCGCCGGCGGCCGCATTCCGCTTATCATCGGCCGTGGATTGACCGCGCGCGCCCGTGAATCCCTGGGCCTGCCGCCCAGCGAAATATTCCGCCATGCCCGGGCCGTGGTCGCCAGCGACAAGGGATTTACCCTGGCGCAGAAAATGGTCGGCCGCGCCTGCGGCGTGGAGGGCATCCGCCCCGGCCAGTATTGCGAGCCTAAAATGACCTCCGTCGGCTCGCAGGATACCACCGGCCCGATGACCCGCGATGAGCTGAAGGATCTGGCCTGCCTGGGCTTCTCCGCCGATCTGGTTATGCAGTCGTTTTGCCATACCGCCGCCTATCCGAAACCGGTGGATGTGGAGACCCACCATACCCTGCCGGACTTTATCATGAACCGCGGCGGCGTTTCGCTGCGCCCCGGCGACGGTATTATCCACTCCTGGCTGAACCGTATGCTATTGCCCGACACCGTCGGCACCGGCGGCGATTCCCATACCCGCTTCCCCATCGGCATTTCGTTCCCGGCGGGTTCCGGCCTGGTGGCGTTTGCCGCCGCCACCGGCGTCATGCCGCTGGATATGCCGGAATCGGTCCTGGTGCGTTTCAAGGGGAAGATGCAGCCCGGCATCACGCTGCGCGATCTGGTGCACGCCATTCCGTATTATGCCATCCAGCAGGGACTGCTGACGGTGGAAAAGAAGGGTAAGAAGAACATCTTCTCCGGCCGTATTTTGGAAATCGAGGGCCTGCCGGAGCTGAAGGTGGAACAGGCGTTTGAACTGGCGGACGCCTCGGCGGAACGTTCGGCGGCGGGTTGTACCATCAAATTGGATCAGGCGCCGATCGTCGAATACCTCAGTTCCAATATTGTGCTGCTGAAGTGGATGATAACCGAAGGCTACGGCGATCGCCGCACCCTGGAGCGCCGCATCAAGGGCATGGAAAGCTGGCTGGCCGATCCTCATCTGCTGGCGGCGGATGCCGACGCGGAATATGCCGCCGTGATTGAAATCGATCTGGCGGATATCAACCAACCGATCCTGTGCGCGCCGAACGACCCGGACGATGCCCGTCTGCTTTCCGAGGTGGCCGGCAATAAAATCGACGAAGTGTTTATCGGCTCCTGCATGACCAACATCGGCCACTTCCGCGCGGCGGGTAAATTGCTTGACCAGCACAAAGGCCAGCTGCCGACCCGTCTGTGGGTGGCGCCGCCGACCAAAATGGATGCCGCCCAGTTAACGGAAGAAGGCTATTACAGCATCTTCGGTAAAAGCGGGGCGCGCGTCGAGATCCCCGGCTGCTCATTGTGCATGGGCAACCAGGCGCGTGTGGCCGAAGGCGCGACGGTGGTTTCCACCTCTACCCGCAACTTCCCCAACCGATTGGGCAACGGCGCGGATGTCTACCTGGCTTCGGCGGAACTGGCGGCGGTAACCGCGCTGCTGGGACGTTTACCAACGGTGGAGGAATATTTGCAGGCCATTGCTCTGGTGGATAAAACCGCTGCCGATACGTATCGCTACCTGAACTTTGACCGGTTGACGGAGTATACCGACAAAGCCGACGAGGTGATTTTCCAGACGGCGGTGTAACTGGGTAATGCCTGGGATACGCAAACGTAACCCCCGGCGCTTCGATCCCACGGCCAGCCATTGCGGCTGGCCGTTTTTTTAGGGTTGAAAAGCAGAAGCGACTTTAAATTTTCAACGTAAGCTATGTGAAACAACCACCGCAATTCTAAAGTGGGCAAATAGGGTTTATATTTTATGTCACTTTTGATTTACCCGATAAAGTGCAAGGCACGGAGGTCTCTCTATGAATGCAGGCGTTTATCCTTGTTTATTAGCGAACGGCGCAAATTGCGCGCCGGGCGATAATTCCGCACAAAGTTATACCGGCGTTAATCGAATAGGGAATATTTTGAAAAATGTTTCCCATTCTGCAATTTCCTTGCAAAACCTGCCGGTCTCTTTTCCTTTTACTCTGCCGGACGCGCCACCTTGCGCGACGCCCGGAAATGATCACCATGAAGCGACCTCCGCTATGCCGCTGGATCCTGACGCGATGGCGGAAATAGTATTAGCCCGCAAAGATAAAATTATGTATGCCGGGCATTATGCCGCAAGAGGGCGTAAGCAGAAAAGAGAAACCGAGTTGGAAGCAGCCCTGGCGCTCGCCAATAATAATCCGTACGGAGAAGTACCGTTAATTTATGCGGCCAGCGTGGGCATGGGCGAAGTGGTCAAAATGTTTATATCGCAAGGGGTAAGCGTTGAAATAGCCGCAATCAGATGGCCGCATAAAGGGATGTTGCCGATACATGTCGCCACGGTTAATAACCAAAGTGCAGTGGTGGAAATATTACTGGATGCCGGCGCTCAGATCAATGCATGCTGGGTGGGGATGACGGCGTTAATGCTTTCTGAAGAATTCGCCGAGAGTGATATTTCAGTCACCCGGCTGCTTCTGGACAGAGGCATCGATTATGACGCCAGGGATTTTAAGGGCAACACCGCCCTGATGTATGCCGCGCGCTTGAATCTTTATGATCATTTTATGGCGATATTCGCTGCAGGCGCGGACCTTTGGTTGCTGAATAACCGTGGCGAGAGCGTATTTTTGGTGGCTTCACGCGCCTGTGATATGCGCATTGCCGCTTTTTTGCTGGCGCAAGGCGCGGATGTCAATGAAACCGACAATACCGGTTCGACGGCCATGGATTCCGCAAGGGCCATGCATCAGCTGGATATGATTACGCTATTGACGCAAGCGTATCAGAGTAATGACGCGGCGCCGGCGACGGCCGCTGTCGAGACCACCCGTCGCAAGCCGCCGACCACCAGCGCGCCTGCGCCGCCGCAGACTATCCTGCGCCCGCGCGGACGCTCCCCCGGCATTGTACCGCAAACCGGGCTGCCCCATACCCCGGCCAGGCCCGGCATAAGCGACGATATTCCAGACCGGCCCGCGGAACCGCTGACCCCTTTTATGATGGCGGCGAAAAAAGACGATTTGAAATTGATCGATGCCCTGCTGGCAAACCGGACGGATATTAACGAAGTTAACGCCATTGGCCGTACGGCGCTGATGCAAAGCGCCGAACGCGGCGCCAAGGTGACGGTCAATGCGCTATTGCTACGCGGCGCGAACGCTACGCTCGTTGATAATAACGGCCGGGACGCACTATTTTACGCCGCGCGGCGCGGTCATACGCCGGTTATGGCGTTGCTGCAACATCATAGTGCCGCGACGTCCGGCGCCGCGGGTCCCTCCGGCATTAACGGCATAAGGTTTGCTAATTTAATCAATAAAATAAAGCGTTTGAGCCAGTTATTTTTCCAGTAGCTGTGGCTTTTTTCAGGGATAGGTTTTTGTTCGCGGCCAAACGGGTTATACCAATGGTTTATACCTGGCGATGTGGCTGAAGGGCGGGCCGGCGCGTCATTCTCCGCCCTTTAACGCTCACGAGCGCGGTAAAACACAACATAGCTAACGATCTTATGCCGGTAAACGGGTAAAATAACCGTTACTGTACGGGCCTGCGCAGAAATTATCTGCCATCTCCCGCAATTGGCTGAGTATGGGCGGACGGCTATGGATTACGCGTTTCAACGGGATATCACCGGTCAGGTAAGAGTGACCTTTTCCATGGGGCATGAAGCCGTGGGACATTGGCTTAACGAAGAGGTCAAGGGCAATCTCGTGTTATTGGACGAGGTGGAGGGGCATATCAAGCGGTTGGCCGGCGGCCAGGACAGTTGGCAATGCGTCGGGCATGAGTACACTTTCTGGACCGATGGCGATGAGGTGATAATCCGCGCCAATGAACTTGCCTTTGTGAACGACGAACTGGAGGAAGGCATGAATTATTATGATGAAGAAAGCCTGTCGTTATGCGGGACCGATGATTTTTTGCAGGTTTTACGGCATTATCGCGACTTTAGTCTGTCCCGCTAACCCGCTGGTTATCATCCGATCCGGCTGCGACGTCGTTTGTTTTATTTATAAATAAGAACGTAACGATAAAAGTTATTCCCAGATTATCCGCCATGGCAACGAGTAGTGAAATTCAAAAAATAGTGTGCCTATGACATGATGGCGATGAAAAAATGATCATCAGGTGTCGCTATGAATTCTAACTCAATTAATTCAGGTGAAATTAATCAAGCTCCCTTGGAAGGAACATATCATTCTGCTGATGGCGAAAAGCCAGAAAAAGCATATTGGACAAAATTAAAGAAGCTTTCCGCCTGTGTTAATTTGTCTGTCAACGTACACACAGTAACAAACCCTCCTGCCGGTAATGATGGCGCACATCCGCTTAACCTTTGCCACGACGGCGGTCTAAAACGTCCCGCCGTCGTGGCGCCGGCGGCGCCCGCCGTTTCTTGCGCCGTGACGGCGCAAACGCCATGCGTGCCTGACCACTCGCCCGCCAAAAAAAACAGGCTTGGCCAACCCACGGCGCCGCCCGGTGTGCAGCACCGCGGCCATCAGGTCAATATTGCCCGCATAACGCCGTTGACCGGCCAACCCTCTCCCCTATTCCCGCCTGTGGAGGGGACCTTGCCGGCCTTGAGGGGGGAGCATCGCCAGGAAAAAAGCCTGAGTGTGCTCGTGGCGGCGGCCTATCTGGGCAGGGCGGATATTATCGCGGACATGGATAACCATGGCGTCAACCCCGAGATTTGGCATGGTCTGTTAAGGCGGGCGTTGTGTCATGCCTGCCTCTGCGGCGATGAGGCCTTGGTCCGCTTGTTCCTGAGTCATGCCGGTGCGGAAATCATCAATAGACCTGACTGCGAGGGTATAACGCCGCTGATGTATGCGATTTCTCACAATCAAATACCGGTGGTACGCCTGTTGCTGGCAAACGGGGCCAATCCAGATGCTAAAACCAAACAGGGGTTGACGGCCATGATGTTGGCCACCATGACCGGCAACGATAAGATAGTAGGTTATTTATTGGATTATCACGCCGACATCAACGCCGTTAATTTGATGGGCGCCTCGGCGCTGATGATATCTATTCAATATAATACTGAGCAACTTTTTTATTTATTACTGTCACAGGGTGCCGACCCTTTGCAAAGCGATTACCTGGGCCACGACGCTATGATATATGCCGCCATTTATGGTCGGCCAAGCATAATGATTCATTTGCTTAATAAAAATATCCGCCCTGACATGACGGATAGGAGGGGGTTTACACCTTTAATGCATGCCATTGGACAGCATCAGGAAACAATAGTAAAAATATTGATAAGCAATGGCGCCAATGTGAATGCGCAGGATATTTTAGGCACCACGCCTTTGATGTTGGCGGCTCATGCCTCCTGTGAAGATATCATCAAAAGACTTATCGAACACCAGGCCGATGTTTCCCTGACGGATTGTCTAAATCGCACGGCGCTGATGTATGCCGCCGTCAATGTCAATGACGTCATTTTAGCTACCCTTTCGCGTCAACCCTGCAATATCAATGCCGGCGATATCTATGGTGACACGGCGCTGGCATTTGCTTTGCAGCGCGGCGATGCCGCGATCATTAATGTCTTGTTGGAACGCGGCGCCGACCCCTTTATCAAAAACGCTTTCGGCTATACCAGCCTGATGTATGCGGCGCGCTATGGTGATAGCGACATTGTCAGGTCACTGCTGGACCGGAATCTTAACGTCAATGATATCGGCTGTGATGGCAGGACGGCGCTTAGCATTGCCGCTGCGCGGGGACATGTCGATATTGTCCGGCTGCTGATTGCGCACGGCGCCAACGGCGCAATAGCCGATAGCCATTGCCAGACCGCCATGGATTATGCCCGCTGTTATGGCCATAGGGCGGTGATTAAATTGCTGGCGGCAGGGGCTCCGGAGAGCGCAGGTAGGGAGGAATATTCCGGCTACGAAGCCTGAGCCGGTCCGAACACCTACCGGCGGGTCATACCACCGGCAGGTTGCGTCCGTAATAAATTTCCCGCATTTCTTTATACAGCAGGTCCGTGATCTCCTTGCGTTCGCTGGGGCTCAGATCTTCCGGCCTGGCATTGAACAGATAATGCTTTAAATCAAAATCCTTCAGCATCATCTTGGTATGGAAAATATTTTCCTGATAGATATTGACGTCCATCATGTGATACTGCGCCTTCATATCTTTCGATAGAAAGTTCTGTATTGAATTGATTTCATGATCAATATAATGTTTTATGCCATTGATATCCCGGGTAAAGCCTCTCACCCGATAATCCATGGTAACGATATCCGATTCTAATTGATGTATCAGGTAATTGAGCGCCTTCAACGGCGAAATCACGCCACAGGTTGAAACTTCAATATCGGCGCGGAACGTGCAAAGGCCGCCTTCCGGATGGCTTTCCGGATAGGTATGCACGCAGATATGGCTTTTATCCAGGTGCGCCACCACCGATTCCGGCAACGGCCCCGGGTGCTCCGATTTATCGATGCTGAGCGGATCGATAGGATCTTCGCTGACCAAAATGGTGACGCTTGCGCCTTGGGGTTCATAGTCCTGCCGCGCGATATGCAGGATGTTGGCGCCGATCATCGCGCAGGTATCGCTCAGGATCTCAGTCAGGCGATTGGCATTATATTGTTCGTCAATGTAAGCGATATATCCATCACGGTCGTCCGCCGTTTTGGCATAACAAATATCGTAAATACAAAAACCCAGGCTCTTGGTTAAATTATTAAAGCCGTGTAGTTTTAACTTCTGCAATTGAGTTCACCCCCTTATGGCTTGCGTCTCAGCGTGCTGACGACAAGGCATTGAGTAAATACTGCGGCAGGGCAAAGCTGCCGTGATGAATAGCTGCATTATAATAGCGGCATTCCAATTTCGCAGCGGAGAAGCGCGCCTTCAGCGTGGCGGCGTCCAGCTGGCGCAGCGCCGGGTCCTGACTGGCCCAGGCGAAGGTCATCAAACCGCCGTAGTAGGTCGGTATCGCCGCCTGGTAGAAGCTGACATCGCTGAAGTAATGGCTGAGTTTGCGGTGGCTGTGTACCGCCTCGTCCTGCTGTAAAAAACACACCCCGTTTTGGGCGACAAAAATGCCGCCTTCGTTCAGGCAGCGCGCGCAGCCCTGATAAAAATCAGACGTAAACAGGCTCGATCCCGGCCCGATAGGATCGGTACAGTCGGAGATGATCACATCAAAGGTGTCGTCGGTGGCGCCGACAAAATTCACGCCGTCGTCGATAACCAGATGAAAACGCGGATCGTCGAACGAGCCGGCGTTGTGCCCCGGCAGATATTGCCGGCAGAAGGTGACGACGCCGGCGTCGATTTCCACCATGGTCACGCTTTCTACGCCGGGGTGCCGGCAGACTTCACGCAGCATGCCGCCGTCGCCGCCGCCGATAATCAGCACCTTGCGGGCGTTGCCGTGGGCGATAAGCGGTACGTGGGCCATCATTTCGTGATAGATAAATTCATCGCGTTCGGTGGTTTGCACCACGCCGTCCAGCGCCATAACGCGGCCAAACGCGGCGTTGGCGAAAATCACCAGATCCTGATGCGCGGTTTTTTCCCGGTACAAGATAGCGTCCACGTGAAAATACTGCCCGAAATTATCATGCAGCGTTTCGTACCAGATGTCGTGTTGTGGCATGTTGGGATGTGACATGTTGAGCTAACCCTCGGCGAAAACCGCCATGAGAAAACGGCGCAACATAATAGCTAACTCCGCCCCACCTTGCACGGATGATTTTCACACAAACAGGATTTAAAACTCTTTATTTTGCGTAGGCGAGCAAACTAAGGGAATTTGTCGCCAGGCTTTCGCATTTCTTCGGCGTGGGAATGGCGATGCCGCTAAGATCGCGATAGCTGTCTTCTCCCAGGGCGCGCATGTCGAAACTGGCATAGTTGCTGAGGTCCCAACGGTTTTGTTGGGCAAAAATCAGGATGGCACGCCGGATTTGTTCATTGGGCATGTCGGTATAACCACAGTTGTTCTTCAGATAAACAAACACGGCGGTTAAATCGGCCATGTCTTCGGCTTCGGGTTCGGATAAGGCTTGTGACGCGGTTGAAAAACCCAGCAGCCCGAGCAACAGCGTCACCAATAGGGTGTATTTCATGTGAAAACCTGAATCATTCGTTATAGGTTGACGTTATCATATTTAATGATTTTCGCCCTAAGTTTTATTCTGCAGCCGCATTTTTGGCGGTGAAAACCGCTTGATGAAAGTATGGAGCAAACCTGGCGGATTGTCCCGCGCGCGGTGGGTAAAACCGCTAAGATTGCTGATACGCGCGGTGGGCTTGAGCGGGAAGGGCGGGCACGAAGAGCCGTGCAAACCTTGTGTCCGCGCATCGCATGCGCCTGGCGGTTATGCTAAAATTCGCCTCTTTTCAACTTTCTGTAATGTGATCCCGCTATGAAACACACCGTGGACGTCATGATTTCCGCCGGGGAAATCGCTGACCGGGTCGCGCAGCTTGGCCATGATATCAGCCTGCATTACCGCGACAGCGGCAGTGAGATGGTCCTGGTCGGCCTGTTGCGCGGCTCTTTTATGTTTATGGCCGACCTTTGCCGCGCCGTGACGGTGCCGCATGAAGTGGATTTCATGACCGCCTCCAGCTATGGCAGCGGCATGAGCAGCACGCGCGACGTTAAGATTTTGAAGGATCTTGATGAGGATATCCGCGGCAAGGATGTGCTGATCGTGGAAGATATCATTGATTCCGGCAACACGCTAAGTAAAGTGCGCGAGATCCTGCAACTGCGCCAGCCGAAATCCCTGGCTATCTGCACCTTGCTTGATAAGCCGGATCGCCGCGAGGTGCAGGTGCCGGTGGAGTGGGTGGGCTTTGCCATCCCCGACGAGTTCGTGGTGGGATACGGTATCGATTACGCGCAGCGCTACCGGCATTTGCCTTTTGTCGGCAAGGTCGTGCGTCAGGATTGACCGCCAGGCGGCGGTCCTTGGCGGTCTCAGGGATGACGCACGGGTAGCCGGCTATTTGCCGTGCTGTTGCAAAAGCGTGGCGATGCCCTGGCGGTAGCGCTGTTCCAGCGTCTCCCGGCTGGTGGCGGAGACGTCCATATTACGCAGCAGGCCGTCGTGTATGCTGTATACCCAGCCGTGCAGCTGCACCTTCTGGCCACGTTTCCAGGCCGAGCGCATAATGGTGGAGTGCCCCAGGTTGTAGACCTGCTCGATAACGTTGATTTCACATAAGGTGTTGAGGCGATCCTCGGGATGAAGCTCCCCCAGCATTGAGCTATGCTTGTACCACAAATCGCGGATATGCAGCAGCCAGTTGTCGATCAATCCCAGTTCCGGATTGTCGATGGCGGCCTGTACGCCGCCGCATCCGTAATGGCCGCAGATAATAATATGCTCGACTTCCAGTACGTCCACGGCGTACTGCACCACCGACAGGCAGTTGAGATCGGTATGGATAACCAGGTTGGCCACGTTGCGGTGCACAAACAGCTCCCCCGGCTCCAGACCGGTCAGCCTCTCCGCCGGCACCCGGCTATCGGAACAGCCTATCCAAAGGAATCGCGGCTTCTGGGCCAGCGCCAGACGCTCGAAGAAACCCGGGTCTTCTTCTTTGAGATGCTTAGACCAGGTTTGGTTGTTGCTGATAAGGTCCGTGATGTCTTTCATTGTGGTTTTTAGCCCGTAACGACGTAGTGCGATGCGTTAATATAGGTCAACCGTGCGTTTTTTTAAATCAGTTCGTCACATCCATTGAGAATAAGGTAAGTCGTTATCTATGACATATGCATTGGAGTTGGAGAAGTTGACCAAGACCTACGCAGGAGGCGTACAGGCGCTAAAAGGGATAGACCTTAATGTGGAAGCGGGGGACTTTTATGCGTTGCTGGGACCCAATGGCGCGGGTAAGTCCACCACCATCGGCATCATCAGCGCGCTGGTCAATAAAACCTCCGGCAAGGCGCGCGTATTCGGCTACGACATCGATAAAGATATTGTGAATGCCAAACGCCAGCTGGGCCTGGTACCGCAGGAATTTAATTTTAATCCGTTTGAAACCGTCTGGCAGATTGTGGTTCACCAGGCCGGTTATTACGGCGTGGAACGCAAAGTGGCGGAGAAGCGCGCCGAGAAGTACCTCAACCAGCTGGATTTATGGACCAAGCGCGACGAGCGCGCGCGCATGCTTTCCGGCGGGATGAAACGCCGCCTGATGATCGCCCGCGCCCTGATGCACGAGCCTAAGCTGCTCATCCTCGATGAACCCACCGCCGGCGTGGATATCGAGCTCAGACGTTCGATGTGGGGTTTCCTGCGCGATTTGAACGGCAGCGGCACCACCATCATCCTGACCACCCATTATCTGGAAGAAGCGGAAATGCTGTGTCGCAATATCGGCATTATCCAGAGCGGCGAACTGGTGGAAAATACGTCTATGCGGCTGCTGCTGTCCAAGCTGAAATCAGAAACCTTTATTCTCGATCTGGCGGCCAAGAGCCCGTTGCCGCAATTACAGGGGTATCGCCATCAGCTGCTGGACACCAGCACCCTGGAAGTGGAGGTGATGCGGGAACAGGGGCTGAACAGTTTGTTCGGCCAGCTCAGCTCCCAGGGGGTGCAGGTGTTGAGTATGCGTAATAAAGCCAACCGGCTGGAAGAGCTGTTTGTCACGCTGGTAAAAGACGACCGGGCCAGCAGGAGGGCCAAATTATGATGCATCTTTATTGGATCGCCTTAAAGAGTATCTGGCGTAAGGAAATAAACCGCTTCGGCCGGATCTGGATCCAGACGCTGGTGCCGCCGGTGATTACCATGGCATTGTATTTTATTATTTTCGGCAATCTTATCGGATCGCGCATCGGCGAAATGCATGGCTTTTCGTATATGCAATTTATCGTGCCGGGCCTGATTATGATGGCGGTGATTACCAATGCCTATACCAATGTCGCCTCCTCGTTCTTCAGCGCCAAGTTCCAGCGCAATATCGAGGAACTGCTGGTGGCGCCGGTGCCCACCCATATCATCATCGCCGGCTATGTGGGCGGCGGGGTGGCGCGCGGTATTTGCGTCGGCATTTTGGTTACCGCGATTTCGTTGTTTTTCGTGCCTTTCCATGTGCATTCATGGTGGGTGGTGGCGGTGACGCTTATTTTGACGGCGGTGCTGTTCTCGCTGGCCGGCCTGCTGAACGCGGTGTTTGCCAAAAGCTTTGACGATATCAGCCTGATCCCGACCTTTGTGCTGACGCCGCTGACCTACCTGGGCGGGGTGTTTTATTCCCTGACGCTGTTGCCGCCCATATGGCAGGCCATATCCAAGCTCAACCCCGTCGTCTATATGATAAGCGGCTTTCGTTTCGGTTTTCTGGGCATCAGCGACGTGCCGCTGGCGTTTACGCTGTCGGTGCTGGTGGTGTTTATCGTGGTGTTTTATGCCTGGTGCTGGTATTTGATCCAGCGCGGCAGCGGGCTGCGGACATAGGTAAAGGACGGCGGCGCATTTTTGCCAGAGGATGCGCCGCCGGGCGGCGTCAGGCCACCTGTACCGGTACCGCCTTGGCGGTGCGTTTCAGCTGGTTCTGGTCGTCGAAATAGGCCACCAGAGGCCGATGGCCGCGCGCCTCTTCATCCGGCATCTGCACGTAGGCGCAAATGATCAGCAAATCGCCGACGCAGGCGCAGCGGGCGGCCGCGCCGTTGACGGAAATAATGCGCGAGCCGCGCTCGGCGGCGATGGCGTAGGTGGAAAACCGCTGGCCGTTGTCGACGTTGTAGATATCGATAGCCTCATACTCCAGGATACCCGCCGCTTCCAGAAAGTCCTGATCGATGGCGCAGGAGCCTTCATAGTGCAAATCCGCCTGGGTCACGTGGACCCGGTGCAGCTTACCTCTTAGCATGGTGCGTTGCATAACGTTAAACCTTTGTACTTTCCCCGCCGGGGAGTGAAAACGCAAAATCGCCTTGGGACATCCACGCCAGTATTGACGATAGCCTCCTGGCTGTCCACAGGCCTGAGTGCTGCCCCATTACAACGTTAAATCCACCTGGGCGTTGTCAATTAAACGCGCCTTGCCCAGCCAGGCGGAAAACAGCACCACCGCGCGCGCGCTGTCCACCGTGAGCGGCTGCAAGGTATCGGCGTCGCGAATATCCAGGGCATCCGGCTGCAGGCCGGCGTGGCGCAGCCGTTCCGCCGCCTGTTGCAGCAGGGTATCGGTTTGGCGTTCGCCGTTTTTCATCTGCCCGATAAGCTGTTCCAGCACGCTGTGCAACCGGGGCGCTATCTGGCGCTCCCCGGCGGTGAGATAGCCGTTGCGCGAGCTTAGCGCCAGGCCGTCGGCGGCGCGCACCGTCGGTACGCCGACTATCTCGATGTCATAGCCCATATCCTTCACCATTTGGCGTATCAGCGCCAGCTGCTGGTAATCCTTCTGGCCGAAACAGGCGATATCCGGCTGCACCAGGTTAAACAGCTTACTGACAATGGTGGCTACGCCGCGGAAATGGCCCGGGCGGATGGCGCCTTCCAGAATAGCGGAAAAACGCGGCACATCCACAAACGTCTGGCTGGCGAGTCCGTCCGGATAAATCACCGCCGCCGCCGGCGCAAACACCGTATCAACGCCGCGCCGGGTCAGCTTTTCGCAATCTTCCTGCAGCGTGCGCGGGTACGCCGTGAGATCTTCGGGGCGATCGAATTGCATCGGATTGACGAAGATACTGACGATAACAATATCGGCACGGGCGCGGGCTTCATCCACCAGGGACATATGCCCATCGTGCAGATTCCCCATGGTCGGCACCAACGCAATACGTTTACCTTCCTGCCGCCACTGCTTAACAGCCTGACGCAGTTTCGGCGGGGTTTCGATAATCAACACGCCTATCTCCTGTCGTTATTGAAAACTGTGTTCCAGGCCGGGGAAAATACCCTGCTCGACCTCTTCGATATATAAACGCACCGCCGGGCGGATATCACCTGCCTGGGCCAGGAAATTCTTGACGAATTTTGGCGTCCCTTGGCCGGTAATGCCCAACGCGTCCTGCATCACCAGGATTTGCCCGTCGGTGACATTGCCCGCGCCGATGCCGATCACCGGTATGGCCAGCGCCTCGGTGACCCGCTGCGCGAGCGCCACGGGCACGCATTCCAGCACCAGCAACTGCGCGCCGGCCTGCTCAAGCGTCAGCGCGTCCTGTAATAACCGTTCCGCGCTGTCGCTGTCGCGGCCCTGCACTTTATACCCGCCGAAGATATTCACCGATTGCGGCGTCAGTCCCAGGTGGCCGCACACCGGCACCGCCCGTTCGGTCAAACCGCGCACGGCGTCGGCCAGCCAGCCGCCGCCCTCCAGCTTGACCATATTGGCGCCGGCACGCATCAGCACGGCGGCGCTGTCAAAGGCCTGCGCCGCCGTCGCATAGGACATGAACGGCAAATCCGCGAGCAGCAAGCACTGGGGCGCGCCGCGGCGCACGCACCGGGTATGGTAGGCAATCTCTTCCACCGTCACCGGCAGCGTGGAAGTCTGGCCCTGCATGGTCATGCCCAGAGAGTCGCCCACCAGCATTACCTGAATGCCTTCTTGCTCAAACAGGCGGGCAAAGCTGGCGTCATAGGCGGTCAGGGTGGCGAACTTGCGTTGCTGTTGTTTCCAGGCGCGCAGATGCGAAATGGTGGTCGGTTTCATCATAACCTCGGTCAGGCCGGTAACGCATAATTGAAATGAAGTGGCGCGTTATTCTAAATGAAGGCGGGGACAGGAGATAGTATTGTCTGAGCAAAACGTGCGGCAATGGAGGGGATGCGCGGAGAAGGGGAGCTTACCAGCGGCGCGCCCGGTGTTCATTATCCCAGAATTCCAGGCCGTTGCGCCCGGTGCGCACCAGCAGGTCCGCCAGCGCCTCGCCGTCGGGCAATACCAGGTCGGGGGCGAGCTCCGCCAGGGGATAAAGCACGAATTCACGGTGCTTCATATCATAGTGCGGCACCGTCAGCCGGGCGGTATGAAGCCGCAGGCCGCCGAACAGCAGGATATCCAGATCGAGCGTGCGCGGCCCCCAGCGGTCGGCTTTGCGCACCCGCCCCTGCCGCCGTTCGATGCGCTGGGTGTGATCGAGCAGCTGTTCCGGCGTGAGCGCGGTGTCAAGGGCGACGACGGCGTTGAGGTAATCGGGCTGGTCCTGCGGTCCCAGCGGCCGGCTGCGGTAAAAAGAGGAGCAGGCGTTCAGCCGGGTTTGCGGCAATTGGGCGAGGGCGTCCAGCGCGGCGTTAACCTGGTCAAGCGGATCCGCCAGGTTGCTGCCGATAGCCAGCCAGACTCGCGTCATCGGCACGCCGGACAGCGGCGCTGCGCCAGCCATGGTTAAGCCGGATCGCGATGCGGCGTGCGGCGGCGCGGACGGCGCGGACGCGGACGGGCGGTGGCGTCGTCGTCAAGGGTGGTGAGCAGGGACTTCTGCCGCGGCGGCGCGGCTTCCTGGAACTCGCGCCACCATTGGGTCAGCCGTTGCAATTCGGCGCTGTTTTCGACGTCGGCGCGCAGCGCCAGCAGATCGAAGGCCGCGCGGAATTTTGGATGCTCCATCAGCTTGAAGGCGCGTTTGCCCTGGCGGCGCGACAGGCGCAGCTGCAGCTGCCAGATATCGCGCATCAGCGTGGTCAGGCGTTTGGGAATGGCGAGCGAGCGGCACTGTTCGTCAAGAATATCGTTCAGCGCCAGCGAAAACGCGTCGAAATAGGCCAGGCCGCCTTCCTGCGTCAGCTTCTGCGCCTGTTCGAGCAGGGGATACCACAGCATGGCGGAGAACAGGAATGCGGGATTGACCCGCATGTCGTTCTGAATGCGATGATCGGTGTTTTTCAGTACCTGGGTGACCATCTGCTCCATAAAACTGTCACCCTGTTCGGTGAAGTTGCGGCTGATGAGCGGAAACATGGGCTGGAACAGCTGATATTCGCACAGCAGGCGGTAGGTCGGTTCGCCGTAACCGGCCTGCAGCAGTTTAAGCGATTCCTCGAACAGCCTGGCCGCCGGGATATCGCGCAGCAACGACGCCAGGCGCGGGATCGGCTCGGCGGTGGCCGCATCGACGGTCATGTTCAGCTTGGCGGCAAAACGCACCGCCCGCAGCATGCGCACCGGATCCTCGCGGTAGCGGGTTTCCGGATCGCCAATCAGGCGCACCACGCCTTCCTGCAAATCGCGCAGGCCGCCGGTATAGTCGCGCAGCGTAAAGTCGGCCACGCTGTAATAGAGGCTGTTGATGGTGAAATCGCGGCGCTGGGCGTCTTCCTCGATGGAGCCGAAGATATTGTCGCGCAGCAGCATGCCGTTTTGTCCTTGCAGCGCGGCGGCGGGGGCCTGCACCGCCGACCCGGCATCAACGTCATCGGGCACGTGGGTCAGATGATGGCCGCGAAAGGTCGCCACTTCGATGATTTCCGGTCCGAACATGACATGGGCGAGGCGAAAACGCCGGCCCACCAGACGGCAGTTGCGAAATAACTTGCGCATCTGCTCGGGGGTGGCATCGGTGGTAATGTCGAAATCCTTCGGTTTTCTACCCAACAGCAGGTCGCGCACGCCGCCGCCGACCAGATAGGCCTCGTATCCCGCTTTATTCAAGCGGTAAAGCACTTTCAGTGCATTTTCACTGATCTCTTTACGGGAGATGGTGTGCTGATCGCGCGGGATAATCGTCAAAGGGCGTCTATCCTCTGGTGCCGCCGCCACGGTTTCCCGGCTCAGCACCTTACGGCAGAAGTTGGCTACTCGGGTAAAAATAGTACACCTCAATAGTAACAAATAAACGGGAGCAACAAAAAACAGCGGCTAATCATAGCTCACCCCGGGTGTTTTGAGAACGTCTGGGGCGCATGTCGTGCCCGATGGCGAAATCGGTATGGATGCCAGGGACCAATGCATAATAGCCCAGTCTAACATACTCTCAAGGGTCAAATCCCGCCACCCTTGCGCTACCGGTTGATTTAAAAAAACTAATGCGTCGGCAAGCGTTGGCCGGGGGTCCCCCTGCGGCAACGGCGGCGCATGATTCTGCTTGGATAATTTGGCGCCCGTGGGCGTCAACGCCAGCGGTAAATGAATATATTCCGGTTCTTTATAACCTAATTGACGGTAGAGTGCCAATTGCCGCACGGTAGGCTCGATTAAATCGGCCCCGCGCACGATTTCGGTCACGCCGAGCGCCGCGTCGTCCACCACGACCGCCAGATTGTAGGCAAACAGACCGTCGCGGCGGCGGATAATAAAATCTTCCCGGGCCAGATCGGGGTCGGCGTAGATATCACCGCGCAAACGGTCATGGAAATGTGACACGGGGGCTATCTGGCGCAGGCGGATGGCGGCATTTTGCGCCGGCAGGCCGAGCGTGCGGCAATGACCGTCGTAAATGCCGCCCAGTTCCTGAATGCGGGCGCGGGTGCAGCGGCAATGATAGCTTAGCCCGCGCGCGCGCAAATCCGCCAGGACGTCAAGGTAAGCCGCGTGGCGTTGGGATTGGAAGCATACGGGTCCGTCCCAGTGCAGGCCGTAATGGGCCAACTGGCGTAAAATGGTATCGGCGGCGCCGGGGACTTCGCGGGGAGGATCGATATCTTCGATACGCACTCGCCACTGCCCATGCGAGGCGCGGGCCTGGAGAAAACTCCCCAGGGCCGCGACAAGCGAGCCAAAATGCAAGGCGCCTGAAGGCGAGGGGGCAAAACGCCCCATGTAGGTGCTGTGCGCAGCCATGACTCAGGAAAGGCGAATCCGTACAGTTACCGCGATGCCGTGGTCCGTTCCATGGGCGACATCGCGGCAATCTGGATTGATTTTACCCTGCCATCTGCTTTTCGCGGATTTCAGCCAAGGTCTTGCAATCAATGCATAAATCAGCGGTCGGCCGCGCTTCCAGGCGGCGAATGCCGATTTCCACGCCGCATGAGTCGCAGAAGCCGAAATCTTTGTCTTCTACTTTCTTCAGCGTTTTTTCGATCTTCTTGATCAATTTTCGTTCCCGATCGCGGTTACGCAGTTCAAGGCTGAATTCCTCTTCCTGCGCGGCGCGGTCCACGGGATCCGGGAAGTTGGCCGCTTCATCCTGCATATGCGAAACGGTACGACCCACTTCATCTCTGAGCTGGTTGCGCCATGCGTCGAGGATGCGCTTGAAATGCAGCAACTGGGCCGCATTCATATACTCCTCGCCCGGTTTCTGCTGGTACGGTTCCACCCCGGCGATGGCGAGAATGCTCAAGGAGGATGTCTTACGGTCTTGCCCTTCTTGCATGTTGCTTCTCCTTCATAACACGCACTATCGATCCCCAACGTGGGGAAAAAAACAGGCCGCTATAAATAACAGATGACGTTGAGGTTGGCAATTATTCCTGACGCCTACTTGACAAGAGTGTGAAGAAAGGCGTATCTGGCGGGCGGTTAAACTAAGGAAAAACGGGATGATTTATCCTTTTTTTCCAGAAAAGCCGCCTACGAAATAAATAACGGTAAAGCATTTTTCAGCACAATACCGTCCGGGGATAACTGCGCGCCATAGCAAAATACTTCCACGCCATGTTGCTGCGCCTGCAATACTAAATCGGCATAATGGGGGTCGATGTGCCGGGCGGGCGCCACCCGGGTGATTCCGGAGTGCAACACCGCAAAAAACAGTACGGCACGGTGACCCATTTCTGCCATTGCTTGTAGTTCTCGTAAATGTTTTTGTCCGCGTATCGTTACCGCATCGGGAAAATACCCCCACTCCTGTTGCAGTAATGTGACGGATTTCACCTCAATATAGCAGTTTGCGCGATTTTCCGCTGCTAATAACCAATCAATCCGACTATTTTCTACGCCATAACGCACTTCGGCAGTAAGTGTAGTATAGCCCGACAATTCGGGAACGGCGTCGGCGCGCACCGCCTCCGCCAGCAGGGCGTTAGCGCGCAGAGTATTCACTCCTATCCATTGACCACCGGCGGTTTCAGTTAGTTCCCAGCTATGCGGATATTGACGTTTACGGTTGTCCGAAGTCGAATACCACACTGTATCCCCGGGCACGGCGCAGCCGGTCATGGCGCCGGTGTTGGCGCAATGGATAGTCAGCTCCTCGCCCTCCGGGGTGACCACATCCGCCAGGAAACGTTTATAGCGCCGCACCAGGCGGGCGGATTTTAATTCTGGACTGAATCGCATGACATTTCCGTATAAGAGTTTTGCCGTCTCCCCCTCTCGCCAGGTCAGGCGAGCGGCCAGCTATCGAGCAGCATATAGCGGGCGCGCCCGTTGTCAAATAGCGAGGCGTACAGGCCGAAACTCCCGACCGCCATTTCCCATCCCGGCGTGCCGGACGGCAGCGCCACCGCCTGATGTGCCTGGCGCAGCAGCGTGACATGGGGATGGTACGGCAGCGGGCTTTGATAGCAGCCGTTGCGGGCCGCCTGCGCGCGCAGCCACTGCGCCAACTGCAATAACCCGCGCGGCGCGCGCTTCATGCCGAGCCACACCACGCCGGAGCCGGGCCAGTGTCCGCAATCGTCCAGGGTCAGGGTAAAGGGCTTTTGTTGCAATCTCATGGCGGCGGCGCGCAAGGCCTGTTCTTTGCCGGCGCCCACCTCGCCCAGGAACGCCAGGGTGATATGCAGGTTGGCCGCCGCCACCGGCCTGCCGGCCTCATAGGGAAAACGGGCGGCGCGCCAGTCGATAACCGCCTGGCGGACGCTATCGGGCAGGGCAATGGCAAAAAACAGGCGACGGGTGGAGGTCATGGCGGTCCCGGCTGGTGTCGTGGATGATTGACCGTTTCCCCTGGCCGGCCTGGTCGCCGATACCAGGGAAACGCGGCGAAGATTCTGTTCTTCAATCAAGCGATGCTACAATGCCCGGCCCAGAATGTTAATCTTTAACGGAGATGTCGTGACGTTATTACCGGTCGCCGCCGTAGTCGATGAGTTGCTGCAAGCGTTGCAAGGCGCCGCGCAGGTTCTGCTGCACGCGCCCACCGGCGCCGGCAAATCCACCTGGCTGCCGCTGGAAATCCTGCGGCGCGCCGGCCTGCCGGGGCGTATCCTGATGCTGGAGCCCCGGCGGCTGGCCGCCAAAAACGTGGCGCTGCGCCTGGCCGAACAACTGGACGAAACGCCCGGTCAGACCGTCGGCTACCGTATGCGCGCTGAAAGCCGCGTGGGGCCGCATACCCGGCTGGAGGTGGTGACCGAAGGCATCCTGACGCGCATGTTGCAGCAGGATCCGGAGCTGTCCGGCGTCGCCCTGGTTATCCTGGATGAATTCCATGAACGCAGCCTGCAGGCCGATCTGGCGCTGGCGCTGCTGCTGGATGTGCAGCAGGGACTGCGCGCCGATCTGCGGCTGCTTATCATGTCCGCCACCCTGGATGACCGGCGCCTGCTGGCGCTTCTGCCCGCCGCGCCGGTTATCCGTTCCGTCGGCCGCAGTTTTCCGGTGGAGCGGGTTTTTCATCCGCTGCCCTCACAGTCCGTCCCCGTCCAGGCGATTGCCGCGGCGGTCAGCGAGATGCTGTCATCCCATACCGGCTCGCTGCTGTTGTTTTTACCCGGCGTGGGGGAGATCAACCGCGTGCAGGCTTTGCTGTCTCCCCGGATCGGGGCGGAGGTCGATCTTTGCCCGCTGTATGGCGCCCTGACCCTGGACGAACAGCAGCGGGCCATCCGGCCGGCCCCGGCGGGGCGGCGCAAGGTGGTGCTGGCCACCAATATCGCCGAGACCAGCCTGACGATCGAGGGCATTCGCCTGGTGGTGGACAGCGGGCTGGAGCGGGTCAGCGAATTCGATGCCAGAAACGGGCTCAGCCGCCTGGTCACCCAGCGCGTCAGCCAGGCGTCCATGGTGCAGCGCGCCGGCCGTGCCGGCCGCCTGTCCCCCGGCGTGTGCTGGCACCTCTTTAGTCAATCGCAGGCGGAACGCGCGCCGGAACACGGCCGGCCGGAAATCCTGCAAAGCGATCTCAGCGGTTTTTATCTCGAATTACTGCAATGGGGCTGTACCGACCTGCTGACGCTCTGCTGGCTCGACCTGCCGCCGGAACCCAGCCTGGCCGCGGCCCGCCGCACCCTGCGCCAGCTGGATGCCGTCGATGGGGCGGAACGCCTGACGTCCCTGGGGCGCAAAATGGCGCAAGCAGGCTGCGAACCGCGCCTGGCGGCCATGCTGTGCCATGCGCGCGACGATGACGATAGCCTGGCGACGGCCGCGCTGCTGGCGGCCATTATCGAGGAACCGCCGCGCGCGGGGTCGCCAGATATGCGCGATGCGCTCGCGCGCCCGCAGTCCCACTGGCTGCGACGCGCCAGGCAACTGGCCAAACGGCTGTCGCCCCGCTGGGGCCGGCCGGACGCGGCGCTGGCGCCCGCGCTGCTGGCCTGGGGATTTCGCGATCGCATCGCCCGCCGGCGCGACGCCACCGGCCGCTATCAACTGGCCAACGGCCTGGGGGCGGCGCTGGCTCCCGACGAGGCGCTGTCGGCGATTGAATGGCTGATCGTGCCGGGGCTGATGCAACTGGGGCAAAATGCCGACGCGGCCATCCGGCTGGCGCTGCCGGTGGATATCGCCGCGCTGGTGGCCGCCCGTCCCGACTGGCTGACGGTCACCACCGCCATGCGCTGGGATGAGGAAAAGGGCAGCCTGCGCGTGCTCAGGCGTGAACAGCTCGGACAATTGATGTTACGCGAGCAGCCGCAGGCCAGGCCTTCCGGCGAGGTGATGCAGCAGGCGCTGCTCAACTGGATTGGCGAGCAGGGCCTGTCGGTGCTCAACTGGGACGGCCCGGCGCAGCAGCTGCGCCAGCGCCTGCTGTGCGCCCGCGACTGGCTGCCGGAGGCGGACTGGCCTGTGGTGGACGACGACGCGCTGCTGGCGGCCCTGCCGCTATGGCTGCAGCCGTCCCTGCAGGGCGTGCATGACGTGCGCGCCCTGCGCCAGGTGAATCTCGGCGAGGCGTTATTGCGCCTGCTGGACTGGCGATTGCGTCAACGACTGGATACTGCGCTGCCCAGCCACTACACTGTGCCCACCGGCAGCCGGCTGCCGGTGCGTTACCAGCACGGCGAGCCGCCGGTGCTGGCCGTAAGGATGCAGGAAATGTTCGGCGAGCAGGCCAGTCCGCTGCTGGCCGAAGGCCGCGTGGCGCTGGTGCTGGAGTTGTTATCGCCCGCCGGGCATCCGTTGCAGATTACCCGCGATCTGGCGGCGTTCTGGCAGGGGGCCTACCGCGAGGTGCAAAAAGAAATGAAGGGGCGTTACCCCAAGCATGTCTGGCCGGATAATCCGGCCATTGCAGTACCCACCCGGCGCACCAAAAAGTATCAGCAGGGTTGATTTCAGAGGTTTCCTCTTCCGGATAAGATGGTGGAGGAACAGAGTAGGCGGGGAATCCGTCGGAAGTATGGAGAATCATAACGATGTCTGGGGATGATCGCGAACCTATTGGACGTCATGGAAGACCGTCCGGCCGTAAAGTGACAAATAAACCGCCAGTGCGACGTCACCGGGACGACGACTACGAAGAAAATGACGATGCTCAGGACGACTATGACGATCAAGAGGAATACGTAATGCCGCCGCGCAAGCCGCCTGCGAAAGGCAAAGCGCGCCCGCCGCGCAAAAGCGGCAAGCGGCGCCTGCTGGGATTGCTTATCAAGATTTTCCTGGTGGTGGTGATTTTACTGGTGATCTACGGCGTCTACCTGGATGCGCAGATCCGCAGCCGCATCGACGGCAAGGTCTGGCAACTGCCGGCGGCGGTCTATGGCCGCATGGTGAACCTGGAGCCGGGCATGCCCTACAGCAAAAGCGAGATGGTCAACCTGCTGGAAGGGATGCAGTACCGCCAGGTGACCCGCATAACCCGCCCGGGCGAATTCAGCGTGCGCGCCAACAGCATCGATATGCTGCGCCGTCCCTTTGATTTCCCCGACAGCAAGGAAGGGCAGATCCATGCGGTGCTGACGTTTGATCGCGATCATCTGCTGCAAATTCAAAACCAGGATACGCAGCGGAACTTCGGCTTTTTCCGCCTCGATCCGCGCCTGATCACCATGCTGCAATCGCCCAACGGCGAGCAGCGGTTGTTTGTGCCCCGCGCCGGATTCCCCGATCTGCTGGTGGATACCCTGATAGCCACCGAAGATCGTCATTTTTACCAGCATGACGGCATCAGCATCAGCTCCATCGGCCGCGCCTTCCTGGCGAATATTACCGCCGGGCGCGCGGTGCAGGGGGGCAGTACGCTGACCCAGCAGTTGGTCAAGAATTTGTTCCTGACCAATGAGCGTTCCCTGTGGCGCAAGATCAACGAAGCCTATATGGCCGTGATCCTCGATTACCGCTACAGCAAGGATCGCATCCTTGAGCTGTATCTGAACGAAGTCTACCTCGGCCAGAGCGGCAGCGAACAGATCCGCGGATTCCCGTTGGCAAGCCTCTATTATTTCGGCCGGCCGGTGGATGAACTCAGCCTGGATCAGCAGGCCATGCTGGTGGGCATGGTCAAGGGCGCATCGCTGTACAATCCCTGGCGTAATCCGCAAATGGCGCTGGAGCGGCGTAACCTGGTGCTGAAGCTGTTGCAAAACCAACAGGTTATCGACGCGGATTTGTATAATATGCTGAGCGCGCGTCCGCTGGGGGTGCAGCCGCGAGGCGGGGTGATTACGCCGCAGCCGGCCTTTATGCAAATGGTGCGTCAGGAGCTGCAGGCGAAGCTGGGCGACAAGATTAACGATTTGTCCGGCGTGAAAATATTCACCACCCTTGATCCGATTTCGCAGGACGCGGCGGAAAGAGCTGTGGAGGCCGGTGTGCCGGCCCTGCGCGCCGGGCGCGGCGTCAGCGACCTTGAGAGCGCTATGGTGGTGGTGGACCGCTTTAGCGGCGAAGTGCGCGCCATGGTCGGCGGTTCCCAGCCGCAATTCGCCGGATTTAACCGCGCCATGCAGGCGCGGCGTCCGGTAGGGTCGCTGGCAAAACCGGCCACCTACCTGACCGCGCTGAGCCAGCCGGATAAGTACCGCCTGAACACCTGGATCGCCGATGAGCCCATTTCACTCAAGCAGCCGAACGGGCAGCTGTGGGCGCCGAAAAACTACGATCGTCAATTTCGCGGCAAGGTGATGCTGGTAGACGCGCTGGCCAATTCGCTTAATGTGCCGACGGTCAACCTGGGGCTGGCGGTGGGCCTGCCGGATATCGTCGCCACCCTGCAAAAACTGGGCATACCGAAAGAGGTGATCAACCCGGTGCCGGCCATGCTGCTGGGGGCCATCAGCCTCACGCCGATGGAAGTGGCGCAGGAATACCAGACCATTGCCAGCGGCGGCAACCGTGCGCCGCTGTCGGCGGTGCGCTCGGTGATAAGCGAGGACGGCAAGGTGCTTTACCAGAGCTTCCCGCAGGCGGAGCGCGTGGTGCCGGCCCAGGCGGCGTATCTGACGTTATACGGTATGCAGCAGGTGGTGGCGCGCGGCACGTCGCGTTCGCTGGCGGTGAAATTCCCCAATTTCCATCTGGCCGGGAAAACCGGTACCACCAACGATTTGCGCGATAGCTGGTTTGCCGGCGTGGACGGTAAAGAGGTGACCATCAGCTGGGTAGGGCGCGACAACAACGGCCCGGCCAAGCTGACCGGCGCCAACGGCGCGCTGACGATTTACCGCCGCTATCTGGAAAACCAGCCGCCGCTGACGCTTAACGTGATACCGCCCGAGGAGATCAACCAGATGTCCATCGACTATGCCGGCAATTTCGTCTGCAACAGCGACAGCAGCATGCGCGTGATCCCGGTCTGGACCGACAGTCCGCAGGCGCTGTGCCAGGCCAGCCAGGCGGTGGCCCAGCAGCCGGCGCAAACGCCGCCTGACCAGCAGCAGTCGGGCCAGCAGCAGCCGCAACAGGAGCAGCAGGAAGGCAGCGACGGCGTCGCCGGCTGGATCAAGGATATGTTCGGCAAATAGCTCGCCACCCCGGCTTGCCGGGGTGGGTTTGTTGACCAGGCGAAGGAACGCCGGCGATAGGTATTCTGTCGCCGCGCGATGCCTGGCGGCGACCTGCGAGGAAAAATCAGTTGCGATGCTGCTAATTATTGAGGGAAACTGCTATTATTGCTTCTTTGAATAATTATCATTTGCTTTATTGGGCTTATGCAAGATATCGCCACACCTTTAGCCAACGCCGCCGCCGCCAGGAACGCTACTTTTGCCCTGGATCAGGTGAGTTTCTCGGTACCCGGACGGGTACTACTCCAGCCGCTGTCGTTCACTTTTCCCCAGGGCAAGGTCTGTGGCCTGATAGGTCATAACGGCTCTGGTAAATCCACCCTGCTGAAGATCCTGGGCCGTCATCATGAGGCCAGCGGCGGCGTGGCGCGCCTGAATGATAAACCGCTGGCGGACTGGGAAAGCAAGGCTTTCGCCCGGCAGGTGGCGTATCTGCCGCAGCAACTGCCGGCGGCGGAAGGCATGACGGTGCGCGAGCTGGTGGCCCTGGGGCGTTATCCCTGGCACGGCGCGCTCGGCCGCTTCGGCAGCGCCGATCGCCGGCATGTGGAGGACGCCATCGAGGTGGTCGGCCTGCCCTCACTTGCCCACCGTCTGGTGGACAGCCTTTCCGGCGGCGAGCGTCAGCGCGCCTGGCTGGCGATGACCCTGGCGCAGGACAGCCGCTGCCTGCTGCTGGATGAACCCACCTCGGCCCTGGATATCGCCCATCAGGTGGACGTACTGGCCTTGATTAAGCGCATGAGCCAGGAGCGCGGCCTGACGGTTATCGCGGTATTGCATGATATCAATATGGCGGCGCGCTACTGCGATTACCTGACGGCGCTGCGCGGCGGCGCTATGATTGCCCAGGGATCGCCGCTGGAGCTGATGCGCGGCGACGTGCTGGAAACCATTTACGGTATTCCTATGGGCATCCTGCCGCATCCGGGCGGCGGCGCGCCGGTGAGTTTCGTGTTTTAATGCGCCGGCGTGATCAGACCCTGGGACGTCTGCGCCCCCAGCGCGCGCCCGGCGCCATTGCGACGGATGAGAGTCCGGGTATTGACGGCGGCCGCCGACGGCTGCTGGCCGCCCTGCTGCTGTCGCCCTTGTGCTGCGGTCTCGCGTCCTGGGGGACCGCGGCCCGGGGTGCGACCGATCGGACGGCAATGGGCGGATCCGTCCCGTCGCTGCCCTATCAGCGCATTATCGCCCTTGAATGGCTGCCGGTGGAGCTGCTGTTCGCCCTCGGCGTTACGCCGCTGGCCGTCGCCGGCACCCGGGATTACCGCTTATGGGTACAGGAGCCGGTGCTTCCGGCCTCGATTGTCGATGTCGGCCAGCGCACCGAACCTAATTTCGAACTGATCACCGCCCTCAAGCCGGACTTGATCCTGTATTCCCAGGGCTACGGGCCGCGCCCGGAACAATTGCGCGCCATTGCCCCCGCCATGGGGTTTAGTTTCACCGACGGGCAGGGGCGGCCGCTGACCACCGCGCGCGCCGGGCTGCTGGCCCTGGCGCAGCGCCTGGACAGGATGCCCGCCGCCCTGGCCCATCTGGCGTCTTTCGACCGCGAACTGGCCGAAGCCTGGCCGCAGCTGGCGTCATATCGCCGCCAGCCCCTGCTGATATTTTCCCTGATGGACGATCGTCACGCCCTGATCATCGGCGGCACCAGTTTATTCGGCCAGGTCATGGACCAACTGGCGCTAGCCAACGTCTGGCAGGGAGAAAATAATTTCTGGGGCACGGCGGTGGTGGGAATTGAACAACTGGCGACGCTGCCCCTGGCGCGGGCCATATGCCTGGATCACGGCGACGCCGCGCTGACGGCGCGCGTGGCCGCCACGCCGCTGTGGCAGGCCATGCCGTTTGTGCGCCGGAATATGTTGCGCACCGTGCCGGCCATCTGGATTTATGGCGCCACCCTTGCGGCCCTGCGTTTTTGCCGCATGCTGCAGCAGATGGAAAAACAATGGTGAGGCCATGAACCGTCGTAGCGCGCTTTTCCCGTTTTGTCTGCTGACGCTGCTGGCCCTGGGCGCGCTGGCGCTCAGCGCCTATAACGCCCAGCAGGTGCTGCCGGGCCAGCTATGGGCCGGGGCGCTGTGGCGGCCCGATATGCTGGATATCCGCCAGGTTATCTTCCACTACAGCACCTTGCCGCGCCTGGCGGTAGCGCCGCTGGTGGGCGCCGGCCTGGCGCTGGCCGGCGTGCTGTTCCAGCAGGTGCTGCGCAATCCGCTGGCCGAACCCTCGACCCTGGGCGTCGCCAGCGGCGCGCAATTGGGGGTCACCGTCACCACGCTGTGGCTGCTGCCCGGCGGAGCGCTGACCCAGCAACTGGCGGCCCTGCTCGGCGCGCTGGTCATCGGCGCGTTGGTCTTCGGCGTGGCCTGGGGAAAACGCATGTCGCCCGTGACCCTGATCCTGGCGGGCCTGGTGCTGAGCCTGTACTGCAGCGCCGTTAACAGCCTGCTGGCCATCTTCCATTACCAGCAGCTGGAAAATCTGTTTTTATGGAGCAGCGGGGCGCTTAACCAGCAGGACTGGGGCCAGGTAAGGTTCCTGCTGCCGCGTCTGGGGCTGGGGCTGCTGCTGGCCCTGCTGCTGATTCGCCCCATGACCTTGCTGGGCGTGGACGACGCCGTGGCGCGCAATCTCGGCCTGGGGCTGTCAACCGCCCGGCTGGCGGCGTTGGTATTGGCTATCGTGCTCAGCGCGTTGTTGGTGAACGCGGTGGGCGTGGTGGGGTTTATCGGCCTGTTCGCGCCGCTGCTGGCGAAACTGCTCGGCGCCCGGCGCCTGCTGCCGCGCCTGCTGCTGGCGCCGCTTATCGGCGCGCTGCTGCTGTGGTTTACCGATCAGGTCATGGTCTGGCTGGCGCGCGCGTGGCGTGACGTGCCCACCGGCGCGGCCACCGCGCTGATTGGCGCGCCGATCCTGCTCTGGCTGCTGCCCCGGCTGCGCCATGCCGTGGCGCCGGCGCAGCCGGGGCATGACGACGCGCCCCGCCCGGAGCGCGCCAATCCCGCGCTGTGGGCCGCGGGCGGATTGGCGTTGCTGCTGGCGCTGTTGTGCGTGGCGCTGATGCTGGGCCGTAACAGCCTGGGATGGAACTGGGCCGGCGGCGACGAGCTGCTGCGCCTGCTGCCCTGGCGCTGGCCGCGTACGCTGGCGGCATTAAGCGCCGGCGTGATGCTGGCCGCCGCCGGCACCCTGATCCAGAAACTGACCGCCAATCCCATGGGCAGCCCGGAAGTACTGGGTATCAGCGCCGGCGCCGCGTCGGCGGTGGTGTTGATGATGTTTTGGCTGCCCGGCGATGTCTTTATTTGGTTATTGCCTGCGGGTAGCCTGGGCGCCGCGCTGACGTTGGCGGCCATTTTGCTGGTGGCGGGACGGCGGCATTTTTCCACCCAGCGCATGCTGCTGGCGGGCATAGCCCTGGGTACTGCGTTCACCACGCTGGTGACCCTGCTGCTGGCCAGCGGCGATCCCCGCCTCGGCGGCCTGCTGACCTGGATTTCCGGATCGACCTATGGCGTGCAGGCGCCGCAGGCGGTAACCAGCGCGGTGACGGCGCTGGTACTGTTGCTGCTGGCGCCCTGCTGCCGCCGCTGGCTTAACGTGCTGCCGCTGGGCGGCGCAACCGCCCGGGCCCTGGGCCTGCCGCTGGCACGCGCCAGGCTGGCTATCCTGTTGCTGGCGGCGGTGCTGACCGCCGGCGCCACGCTGACCGTCGGTCCCTTGAGTTTTATCGGTTTGATGGCGCCGCATATGGCGCGGATGCTCGGCTTTCGCCGGGCGATGCCGCAGCTGGTTATGGCTGCGCTGCTGGGCGCGATGCTGATGCTGCTGGCCGACTGGGCCGGGCGCATGGCGATGTTTCCCGACCAGATCCCGGCGGGCCTGCTGGCGACCTTTATCGGCGCGCCGTATTTTATCTTTCTGCTGCGCCGCCAGGGTCGCTGAAGGGACGGGGGCTTACAGCCGGGCAAAACTGCGGCGGGCGGCGCCGATGGTTTGCGTCAGATCCTCGTCGCTGTGCGCCAGCGACATAAAACCGGCTTCAAACGCCGACGGCGCCAGGTAGACCCCTTCCTCCAGCATCATATGGAAAAAGCGTTTAAACCGTTCCACATCGCAGGCCATGACATCCTGATAGCCGGTCACCGCGGGCGCGTCGGTAAAGAAGATGCCGAACATGCCGCCGACGTGGTTTACCACCAGGGGAATGTTTTCCGCCCGCGCCGCCTCCAGCAATCCCCGCGCCAGGCGATCGGTCAGATCGGTCAGCGCCGGATAAATGCCGGGACGTGAAATCTCGGTCAGGCAGGCATAGCCCGCGGCCATGGCAATCGGATTGCCCGATAGCGTGCCGGCCTGGTAAACCGGGCCGGTGGGCGCCAGCGCCTGCATCACCTCGCGCCGCCCGCCAAACGCCCCCACCGGCATGCCGCCGCCGATGATTTTGCCCAGGCAGGTCAGGTCCGGCACCACGCCGTAATAGGACTGGGCGCCCGCCAGGGCCACCCGAAAACCGGTCATGACCTCGTCGATAATCAGCAGCGCGCCGAATTCATCGCACAGGGCGCGCAGGCCGGGCAGGAACGCCGGCAGCGGCGGCACGCAGTTCATATTGCCGGCCACCGGCTCGACGATAATGCAGGCGATCTCGCGCGGATAGAGTTCAAATACCTGCCGCACCGAATCCAGATCGTTAAAGGCGCAGGTGAGGGTGTGTTTGGCGAAATCGGCCGGCACGCCGGGAGAACTGGGCTGGCCGAGGGTCAGCGCGCCGGAGCCGGCCTTGACCAGCAGGCCGTCGGCATGGCCGTGATAACAGCCTTCGAATTTGATGATTTTATCGCGGCCGGTATAGCCGCGCGCCAGGCGAATGGCGCTCATGGTGGCCTCGGTGCCGGAGTTCACCATGCGCACCATATCCATGGACGGCACCAGTTCGGTCACCAGGGCGGCCATTTTCACCTCGATTTCGGTGGGCGCGCCGAAGCTCAGGCCGCGCCCGGCCGCCTCGATAACCGCCTCGCGTATCGCCGGATGGTTATGGCCCAATACCATCGGCCCCCAGGAACCGACATAATCGATATAGTCCTTTCCGTCCACATCATACAGCCTGGCGCCGTCCGCCCGCGCGATGAACAGCGGCGTGCCGCCGACGCCGTTAAACGCGCGCACCGGTGAATTAACCCCGCCGGGGATAAGCTTTTGCGCCTGGGCGTACAGATTTTCGGAATGGCTCATGAAACGGCTCCTGAAGAAAGAATAAAACGTTAACCCCGATAGTGTAATAAACTGGCAGGCAATAAGACATCTTTGTTGGGTGCAAAAACGCAAAACCGCCAGCGGCCTTGTCAGCACGGATTGACAAGCATTTTTGTAATACAATTATGCCTGACAGACAGTGTGATAGCGTAAAGTCCGTCGAATACTATGCCAAATAAGGTAGATTGCTCCGATGCCAGAACCCTTTCCTGCCGCGACCTCAGTGCCGGCCGGACGCCTTGCCCGCGTCCAGATGTTCAGCCGGCTCCTGTATCAAGATAAAACCCCGGTAACCGTACTCGCCATGGCCGCTCTCGTCGGTACCCTGGTGGGCGGGGTGGGCGTGGCATTTGAAAAAACGGTTGACTGGATGCTCGCCTGCCGTATCGCCGCCCTGGCCGACTTGCCGCAGCGCTGGCTGGTGCTGGTGCCGGCTGCGTTTTTTGCCTCAGGGGCGTTGGCCATGATCGGCTATTACCTGGTGCGAAAATATGCGCCCGAGGCGGGAGGCTCAGGTATTCCGGAAATTGAAGGCGCGCTGGAGGAACTGCGTCCGGTGCGGTGGTGGCGGGTGATCCCGGTTAAGTTTTTCGGCGGCATGGGTACGCTCGGCGCGGGCATGGTGCTGGGGCGCGAGGGACCGACGGTCCAATTGGGGGGAAATATCGGTCGCATGGTGCTGGATATGGTTGGCATGCGCAGCGCCGAGGCCCGGCATTCCCTGCTGGCAGCCGGCGCGGCGGCGGGATTAACGGCGGCGTTTAACGCGCCCCTGGCGGGGATCCTGTTTATCCTGGAAGAGATGCGGCCGCAGTTTCGCTATAACCTGATTTCAGTCAAGGCGGTATTTATCGGCGTTATCATGTCGAGCATCGTATTTCGCCTGTGCAACGGCGATCGTTCGGTCATCGACGTCGGCAGGCTGGCCGGCGCGCCGGTCGGTACTCTCTGGCTTTACCTGGTGCTGGGAATGCTGTTCGGCGTGGTGGGCGTGGTATTCAATACATTGATATTCCGCGCGCAAGATATGTTTTTACGCCTGCATGGCGGCAAATGCGCCAGATTTGTGATCATCGGCGGCATACTCGGCGGCCTGTGCGGTATTTTGGGTCTGATGCATCCCGAGGCTGCCGGCGGTGGTTTTGCCCTGATTCCCCTGGCAGCGGCGGGGCATTTTACCGCCGGCACCTTGTTGTTTATCTTTCTGGCCCGTATGTTGACGACCCTGTTGTGTTTCGGTTCCGGTGCGCCGGGCGGCATTTTTGCGCCCATGCTGGCGCTGGGAACCTTATTGGGCACGGCTTTCGGCATGATCGGCTGCCAATTATTTCCTGAGTATGCCTTGCAGCCCGGCACTTTTGCGATTGCGGGCATGGGAGCCTTATTTGCCGCCTCGGTGCGCGCGCCCTTGACCGGGATCGTGCTGGTGCTGGAAATGACCGACAATTATCAATTAATATTGCCGATGATTATCACCTGTCTGGGCGCAACGCTGCTGGCTCAGTTTTTAGGCGGCAAACCGCTCTATTCAGCAATCCTTGCCCGTACCTTGCAACGACAAACGCCCCCGCTGCCGGCGGATGCGCGATCGCACGCAGCGATAAACAAAATATCCTGAATGCGCAATACTTGAACGTAATTGACAGGTAGCGGATAATGAACATCCACATCGGGTTGTTATGCCTTCAGCCTGATGATTCTGGTTGGCGCGTTGGGAGTAGAGTAATGAGTGAAACTGCGGTACTGCCTTTACAATTTACCGATTCAGCGGCGAAAAAAGTGAAGCATCTGATAGCGGATGAAGAGAACCCGAACCTGAAATTGCGGGTTTATATCACCGGCGGTGGCTGTAGCGGCTTCCAGTATGGTTTTACTTTTGACGATAAAATCAACGAAGACGATTTGACCATTGAAAAACAAGGCGTTGCGCTGGTGGTAGACCCCATGAGCCTGCAATACCTGATCGGCGGTTCGGTGGATTATACCGAAGGGCTGGAAGGATCACGTTTTATCGTGACCAACCCGAACGCCAAGACCACCTGCGGCTGCGGATCGTCGTTCAGTATCTAAACCCCCGTCGGCACGCGTTCGATGATACCGGTACGGCGCGCCGCACCGGTTTTTTTATGTCCGCGTTTCGAGCGCGCGGGTCGGGCCGTTTATTTCCGGTCCTCAAGCGCAAAGGTCGGCAGCTTCAGATGCCAGCGGATTGCCGCCAGCCGGATGCCGAGCGTTATCGCCATGCCCAATACCGACGCGTGCTGGGCGCTGAGGTGGAAAACATGGAAAGCGGTGGTGTGGGCGATGCCGCCGATAATGCAGGCGGTGGCGTAAACCTCGGTACGCAGTATCATCGGGATTTCCCGCGCCAGCACATCCCGGATAATGCCGCCGCCCACGCCGGTGATAACGCCCATGCATACCGCGATCAGCGGGCCGGTGCCGCTGGCGAACGCCTTGTTGACGCCGATGCCGACAAATACCGCCAGGCCGATGGCGTCCAGCACCGGCAGGATCCATGTCGGCAGTTGGCGGGGTTGCCTTATCACCAGTATGGCGACAAAACAGGTGACCATCGCCACCACCAGATCGGTGGGATCCCGCACCCAAAACACCGGGCCATTATTCAGCGCCATATCCCGGATGGTGCCGCCGCCCACCGCGGTGACCACCCCCAGCACCAGCACCCCGAACGGGTCCATGCGTAATTTGCCGGCCAGCAGCACCCCGGACACGGCGAATACCGCCGTGCCGAGCACATCAAGAAAACCGAGCATCAGCGCGCTCCCGTGGCGGCGGCATCCGCCAGTTGCCGGCACAGCGCCTGCGCCGCCAGCAAAATGCGTGGCCCGCTGCGGTTAAACCAATCCTCGTTCAGCGCTATCACCGGCACGTCCAGCTGCGGCTGCCAAAAGTTCCTGATGGCGGTGACGCGCTCCTCGCCGCCGGCGACGACAATCACCTGCGGTTTACGGCCCAAGACCTGTTCGCGGCCCACCTGCGGCCAGGGAACCGGGCTGTCGGCAAAGATATTGCGCGCGCCGCACAGCGCCAGAATCTGGCTTTGCAGCGTCTGCTTGCCGGCGGTAAACAACGGCTGGGTGCCGAACTGCATGAACACCCGCGCCGGCGGATTGCCGGCGTAGCGGCGTTTCAGGTCCGCCGCCTGCTGGCGCACGGCGCGGGCGGCCTGGTGAGCCTGTTCGGGATGGGGGCTGTAGCGCGCCAGGCCATCAAGCGCGCGCGCCATATCTTCCACGCTCAGCGGATCGAGATAGACAATCGGGATACCGAAGGCGGCCAATTGATCCAGTTCACGCTGCGGATTGCCGCCGCGCCAGGCCAGGATAAGATCCGGCTTTAGCGCCAGCACCCGCTCTACGTTGATGCCCTGCCAGGAGGCGACCTGCTCGAGCTTTTGCGCGGCGGGAGGATAATCGGACCAACTGCTTACCGCCACCAGGACTTCTCCCATGCCGGCGGCATACGCCATTTCGGTGGCGTGGGGCGCCAGGCTGACGACCCGATGCGCCGCCCAGGCCGGCGGGGCGGCCAACAGCGCCAGCAGCAACGCGGCCAGGCCGCGCGCGCGGCTATCGCGCCGGGCCCGCGATCCCAGGGCCGATGCGTGCTTACGGATAGCAAACCAGGCCGGCAGCAGCATGGCCAGCGCATGCCTGCGGATAATAAACCAAGTCGGCGCCGGCATGGCCAGTGCGCGCGTAGGGATAGCCGGGCGCGTCACCCGGATGGGCGACATTACTGCCGCTGTCCGGCCAGGGTCTGCAGCATGGCCGCCACCAGGCGGCTGGACTGTTTGGCCGCCACCGCCAGGAATTCGTCAAAGCTAAGGTGAGACGCCTTGTCCGCCACATCGGAAATGGCGCGCACCACCACGAACGGCACCGCGAACTGGTGGCATACGTGGGCAATGGCCGTGGCTTCCATTTCCACCGCGATAGCCTGGGGAAAGGTGGCGCGGATACGGCTCAGGGGCTCGGCGCCGTTGATAAACGCGTCGCCGCTGACCACCAGGCCGCGCACGGCGTGCTGATCCAGCCGGGCGATGCAGCTCTCCGCCAGCGCGATCAGCGACGCGTCCGCGGCGAAGGCCGCCGGGCACTGCGCCATTTGCCCCGGTGCGTAACCAAAGGCGGTGACATCCACATCGTGGTAACGCACCTCGTCGGACACGACGATGTCCCCGACATTCAGGGATGCGTCCAGACCGCCGGCGGAACCGGTGTTGATAACATAATCCGGCTGGAAATGATCCAGCAGCAGCGTGGTGCCGAGCGCGGCCGAGACCTTGCCGATACCGGATTTCACCAAGGCCACGTCAACGCCCTGGAGCCGGCCGCTGTAAATATCGCATCCCGCCTGCTGCCAGGTGGTGCGGCCTTCCATCTGGTCGCGCAGCAGGGCCACTTCCTGTTCCATCGCGCCGATAATGCCTACTCTCATCTGGTTGTCCTTCTGGTTAAGAAACAGTGGATAATAAATAGTGAATAGTAATGTAACCGTTTAATTGCCGCCGCCATTCTATCACGGCCGCGGCCGGGAAATAATTGTCGCCGCTGTTGCATTTAGCGGCGGGTATGGGTATCACGGTATAAGAAATCATCCCGGGGAACATGATGTCCGCAATCGACTTTAGCAAGAAACTCAGTTTTCAGCGCCCGTTCAGCCATCCCATCGTCGCCGAGGATGAATATAGCGTCATCCGCCAGTTTGAAAGCGATCGGGGGCGGATTATCAATTCCGCCGCCATTCGCCGCCTGCAGCAGAAAACCCAGGTCTTTCCCCTGGAACGCAACGCGGCGGTGCGCTCCCGGCTGACCCACTCCATGGAGGTGCAACAGGTCGGACGGCATATCGTCAAAGAAATCTTCCACCAGCTCAAACGCGAGCGGCGCATCGCGCCGCTGGGGCTGGAGCAGTTGGAGGCGCCGTTTGAAAGCATCGTGGAAATGGCGTGCCTGATGCATGATATCGGCAATCCCCCGTTCGGTCATTTCGGCGAGGCGGCCATCAACGACTGGTTCAGCCAGCGCCTGGACATCGCCGGCCTGGGCAATGAGGCCCAGGGTAACGATCGTTGCCGGGTCGAGGTATTGCGCCTGCGCGCCGGCGAGGATGACGACAACGCGCTGCGCAGCCGTATCCGGCTCGATTTGTGTCATTTCGAAGGCAATGCCCAGGCCATCCGCATGGTGCACAGCCTGCTGAAGCTGAACCTGACCTATGCCCAGGTGGGCTGTATTTTAAAATATACCCGTCCGGCCTATTGGCGCGGCGCGATACCGGCCGAATTCAGCTATCTGATGAAAAAACCGGGCTACTATCTTGCCGAGGAAGAGTATGTCAAAGCGTTGCGCGAACAGCTGGGGCTGGGGGAATTTCATCGCTTCCCGCTGACGTATATCATGGAAGCCGCCGACGATATTTCTTATTGCATCGCCGATCTCGAAGATGCGGTGGAAAAAAAGATCTTTACCGTCGAACAGCTTTATAACTACCTGCAACAAGAATGGGGCGGCGTGGAGAAAGGCGATTTATTTGAAAAGGTGGTCGGCCAGGCATTCGATAAGATAATGCGCAACCAGGGGCTGCGCAGCGGCGATCAGTTTTTTATGTATTTGCGGGTAAATACCGTGGCACGGCTGGTGCCCCATGCGGCAAAACGGTTTCTCGATAATCTGTCGCCGATATTCGACGGATGCTTTAACCAGGCGCTGCTGGAAGATTCCAGTCCGGCTTACCGCTTATTGAAAATATTCAAAGGCGTGGCCTTCAAACATGTGTTCAACCATCCGGAAGTAGAACAGCTGGAATTACAGGGCTACCGGGTTATCAGCGGCCTGCTGGAAATCTACAACCCCCTGCTGGATATGCCGCTGGCGGCGTTTCGCGAGCTGGCGGCGCAGGATGACCACCGGGACTACATGATCCCCACCCGCCTGTTTCATAAATTATCCACCAAACATCGTCTGGCTTATGGTGAAGCGGTAGCCGGGTTAAATCGCTACCCGTCGCGCCAGCAGCCCATGATGGAATTTTATTATCGGGCGCGTTTAATTCAGGACTATATTAGCGGCATGACCGATCTTTATGCCTGGGATGAATACCGCCGCTTAATGGCCGCGGAGTAAGTCAGGGTTAGCGCAGTATTTGTAAATACGCCCAATACTTTTTTACCATTATGGTTTTTTTGCTACTGAACTTCGGGTTATTTGATTAATCTCACAGATACGACCACAGCAATGGGTCCGCATCATTACCTGATACTTACAGTTGAGACAATGTTAAATGAAAAAAACTTCTTTGGTCCTGAGTGCGCTGGCATTGTGTCTGGGTGTGGCGCTGGCGCCTGTTTCATTGTATGCGGCGGAAACCGCCTCGACCAATCAGCAGCTCCCAAGCCTGGCGCCGATGCTGGAAAAAGTCATGCCATCGGTGGTCAGCATCAGCGTCGAAGGCAGCACCGCCGTCAGTTCGGCGCGCGTGCCCGAGCAGTTCCAGCAGTTCTTTGGCCAGGATTCCCCGCTGTGCCAGGAAGGGTCGCCTTTCCAGGCGTCGCCCCTGTGCCAGGGCGGCGATGAGGACGGCGGCGGCGACGGCGAGGGCAATACCCCGCCGGCCAAGGAAAAATTCATGGCGCTGGGCGCGGGTGTGATTATCGATGCCCAGAAAGGCTACGTGGTGACCAACAATCATGTGGTCAACGACGCCACTAAAATCCAGGTGCAGCTGTATGACGGCCGCCGATTCGACGCCAAGATCATCGGCCGCGATCCCCGTTCCGATCTGGCGCTGGTGCAGCTGATCGACTTTAAAAACCTCACCGCCATCAAGATGGCCGATTCGGACCAGCTGCGGGTCGGCGATTATACCGTGGCCATCGGCAACCCTTACGGCCTGGGGGAAACCGCCACCTCGGGTATTGTGTCCGCGCTGGGGCGCAGCGGGCTGAATATTGAAAACTATGAAAACTTTATCCAGACCGATGCCGCCATCAACCGGGGCAACTCGGGCGGGGCGCTGGTTAACCTCAACGGTGAGCTTATCGGCATCAATACCGCCATACTGGCGCCGGACGGCGGCAATATCGGTATCGGCTTCGCCATTCCCAGCAACATGGTGAAAAACCTGACGGCGCAGCTGGTGGCCTATGGCCAGGTCAGGCGCGGCGAAATCGGCATTCTCGGCACCGAGCTCAATCCGGAGCTGGCCAAGGCGATGAAAGTCGACGCCCAGCGCGGCGCGTTTGTCAGCCAGGTGATGCCTAAATCCGCCGCCGAAAAGGCCGGGGTGAAAGCCGGCGATGTCATCGTCACCATGAACGGCCGGCCCATCAACAGCTTTGCCGCGTTCCGGGCGGATGTCAGCTCGCAGCCGGTCGGCACCAAGGTCCAGCTCGGCCTGCTGCGCGACGGCAAGCCGGTAACCGTCGATGTGATCCTGGAGCAGAGCACCCAGCCGCAGCTTGATTCGGGCAATGTCTTTACCGGCATCGAAGGCGCGGAATTGAGCAACATGGATACCGGCGATCAGCAGGGCGTCAAGGTGGACAATGTCAAGGCGGGCAGCACCGCGGCGAAAGTCGGCCTGAAGAAGGGCGATATCATCCTGGGCGTCAACCAGCAGCCGGTGCAGAATATCGGCGAACTGCGTAAAATCCTGGATGCCAAGCCGCCGATACTGGCGTTAAACGTCAAACGCGGCGATACCACGCTTTACCTGCTGGCGCAGTAATCCCCCGCGTCCGGCTCTCGCCACCAAGACGGCGTCATCACGACGCCGTCTTTTTTTGCCCGAAAGAATGTGATATCCCGCACAAAATAAGCGAGCAAGATCACGCTTTGTGCTTCTGCACAATGTATGAGCGCCAGCACCCGGGTATAATAGGGCAAAGGGCTTAACAGAACCGAGGCGGGGATGGCAACGTATCATCTTGATGCGAAATTGGCGCAAGAAATTGTGGCAAGAACGATGCAGATTATCGACAGCAATATCAACGTGATGGATGCGCGCGGCCGCATTATCGGCAGCGGCGATGAAGAGCGGGTCGGTGAACTGCACGAAGGCGCGTTATTGGCCCTGTCGCAGGCCCGGGTCGTGGATATCGACGACGGCGTGGCCCGGCATTTGCACGGGGTACGGCCCGGTATCAACCTCCCGCTGAAAATCGACGGCAATATCGTCGGCGTTATCGGCCTGACCGGCAATCCCAGTCAACTGCGGCAGTATGGCGAGCTGGTCTGCATGACGGCGGAAATGATGCTGGAGCAGGCGCGCTTGCTGCATATGCTGGCGCAGGACAGCCGGCTGCGCGAGGAACTGGTGCTGAATTTAATCCGCGCCGAGGAAGTCACGCCGGCGCTGATCGAATGGGCCCAGCGGCTGGGCATCGATATCAACCAGCCCAGGGTGGCGGCGGTGGTGGAGGTGGACAGCGGGCAGTTCGGCGTCGACAGCGCCATGGCGGAGCTGCAGCAGCTGCAAACGCTGCTCACCACGCCGGAGCGCGATAACCTGATCGCCATCGTATCGCTGACGGAAATGGTGGTGCTGAAACCCGCGCTGAACAGCCACGGGCGCTGGGATGCCGAAGAGCATCGTCGGCGGGTGGATACGCTGTTTTCGCGCATGACCGAAAGCAGCCGCCTGCGGGTACGTATCGCCCTGGGCAATTTTTTCCCCGGCGCCGGCGGTATTGCGCGCTCCTGGCGTACCGCGCGCACCACCATGTCGGTGGGCAAGCAGCGGCTGCCCGAGCAGCGCCGTTATTTTTATCCCGATCTGATGCTGCCGGTACTGCTCGACAGCCTGCGCGGCGGCTGGCAGGCCAGCGAGCTGGTGCGCCCGCTGGCAAAACTCAAGGCCATGGATAACAACGGCCTGCTGCGCCGCACGTTGATTGCCTGGTTCCGCCATAACGTTCAGCCCACGCCTACCTCCAAGGCGCTGTTTATCCACCGCAACACCCTGGAGTACCGCCTCAACCGCATTTCGGAAATGACCGGCCTGGATCTGGCCAATTTTGACGATCGGCTGCTGCTCTACGTGGCGCTGCAGCTGGATGACGAAGCCTGATCCCATCGTCCGCGGCCCACCCCATGTCGCCGGCAAACTCAGGGTACGGCCGGCCGTACCCTGGATGGGTTAACGCAGCATCGCCGGCCGTTTCCGGTCAAAGGTCCAGCCGGGAATCAGATACTGCATCGCCTGCGCGTCATTGCGCGCGCCGGACGGCATGCGCTTGTAAAGCTCATGCTGCCGTTCGATTTGCGCCATATCGATTTCCACGCCGAGCCCCGGTTTACCGTTGAGTGTGATCGCGCCGTCGACGATTTGCAGCGGTTCTTTGGTCAGATGCTCGCCTTCCTGCCAAATCCAGTGGGTATCCAGCGCGGTGGGCTTGCCCGGCGCGGCCGCGCCGACATGGATAAACATCGCCAGCGAAATATCAAAATGGTTATTGGAATGACAGCCCCAGGTCAGGCCCCATTCATCGCACAGCTGCGCCACGCGTATCGCGCCCTGCAGGGTCCAGAAATGCGGGTCGGCCAGCGGAATATCAATGGCGTTAAGCTGTACCGCGTGGTTTAGCTCGCGCCAGTTGGTGGCAATCATATTGGTCGCCACCGGCAGCCCGGTGGCCCGTTTGAATTCCGCCATCACCTCGCGCCCGGAAAAGCCCTGCTCGGCGCCGCAGGGGTCCTCGGCATAGGCCAGCACGCCGCGCATATCCTGGCACAAATCGATGGCTTCCCTAAGCGACCAGGCGCCGTTGGGGTCGATGGTAATACGCGCGTCCGGAAACCGCCTGGCCAGCGCCGTCACGGTCTCTATTTCGCTGGCGCCGGCCAGCACGCCGCCCTTGAGTTTGAAATCCTTGAAGCCATAACGATCCTGCGCGGCTTCCGCCTGGCGCACCAGGGCGTCGGTGGTCATGGCCGTCTCGCGGCGCAGCCGGTACCAGTCATGGGACGGCCGGCTGGGCCCGGCCTGATAGGGCAGGTCGGTCAGGCTCCTGTCGCCGACATAAAACAAATAGCCCAGCACAGGCACGCTGTCGCGCTGCTTACCAGGACCGAGCAGCTCCGCCACCGGCACGCCGAGATGTTGGCCCATCAGATCCAGCAGCGCGGCCTCGAGAGCGGCCACCGCGTTTACCCGCAGTTCAAAGGTCCAGGCGCCCTGGGCGAAAGAATCAAAATCGTTGCTGACATGCCCCTGGTGCACGTCGTGCACGATGCGGTTAAGCGTCGCCAGCGGCTGGCCCACCACCCGTTGCCGGGCGGCCAGCAGCGTGTTTAAAATCACCTCGCCGCCCGGGGCCTCGCCGACGCCGGTATGCCCGGCATTGTCGGTAAGGATGACAATATTGCGGGTAAAATAAGCGCCGTGGGCGCCGCCGATATTCATCAGCATGCTGTCATGGCCCGCGACCGGGATAACCTGCATGGCGGTCACCGTCGGCGCACCGTTAAAATCGCTGTGATCCATTCCCTACTCCTGCGGTTGCAAACTGCTATGTCAAAAAAAACCTTACGCCGTCAGCGGCTTAAGCACCAGGCGTTGAATCTTGCCCACGATAAACAGATAACTCAAAATCACCACCAGGCCGTTGGCGGCGACATAAATCAGGGCGCCGTCAAAGGATCCGGTTTTATTCAGGATATAACCGATGACAATCGGCGTGGTGATGGCGCCGATTTGCGTCACCAGGTTCAGTACGCCGCCGCTCAGGCCGACGATTTCTTTCGGCGCGGTGTCCGCGTTGACCGTCCAGCCCAGCGCGCCGATGCCTTTGCCGAAGAACGCCAGCGACATGGCCGCCACCACCACCACGTCGGAAGTGGTGTAGTTGCAAATCACCATACTGGTGCACATCAGCATGCCGATAATGATCGGCGTCTTGCGCGCCACCGACAGCGAAAATCCTTTGTTAAGCAGATAATCGGAGAAAATACCGCCGAGCACGCCGCCGATACAGCCGCAGATAGCTGGCAGCGCGGCGACAAAACCGGCCTGCAGGATGGACATGCCGCGTCCCTTCACCAGATAGATGGGGAACCAGGACAAGAAGAACCAGGTGATGGCGTTAACGCAATAGTTGGCCAGGTAAATACCCAGCAGCATCCGGCTGGAAAGCAGCTGCTTGATATACCCCATCTGCGGTCCGGCCTCGGTTTTCTGGTGGGCCGCCGCGTTATCCATATCCACCAGGCCGCCGCCGGCGCGGATATACTCCAGCTCCTGCTTGCTGACCTTCGGGTGGTCGAGCGGGCTGTACATGGTCTTGAACCAGACCAGGGACAGCACCACGCCCACCACGCCCATGACGATAAATACGTATTCCCAGCTTACTTCCTGGGTAATCCATCCCAACAGCGGATTGAAGATCACCAGCGCGGCATACTGGGAAATATTAAATATCGCCGAGGCGGTGCCGCGTTCCCTGACCGGGAACCAGGCGGAGACGATGCGGCTGTTGGCCGGCATCACCGGCGCCTCGGCGAACCCGACCATAAAGCGCAGGATAAACAGCATCATCGCCGCGGAGGCGAAGAAGTGCACAAACCCCTGCATAAAGGTAAATATCGACCAGATCAGAATGGCGGCGCCATAGATGATTTTTGAACCAAACCGATCCAGCAGCCAGCCGCCAGGCAGCTGCGCCAGGGTATAAGCCCAGCCGAACGCCGAGAAGATATAGCCCATTTGCAGCGGGTCGAGCCCCAGGTCGGCGGCGACGTGTGGACCGGCAATGGACAGGGTGGAACGGTCGGCGTAATTAACCGTACTGATGATAAACAGGATTGCCAGGATCCAAAACCTGGAGCGGGTTTTGTGGGTGGCGACGGAAATTGAGTTTTCGGCCATGATTCCTCTTCCCGGTAGGGGAATGTGATCGGGATATCGGGTACGTGGGTAGGGCGTCCCGCGTTGCTTTATAGCTATTATCGTCTTATGGTAGCGCTGACATTTTTGTGGCCGATGACTTCCGGCACGGGTAAGCAAGAGCTGAGTATAAGGGGAAGGGGTTGGCTGTACATTGTGCTGATGACTGAATGAAAAGTGGCAAAACAAGGGGTTTTAAGGCGAACGAACAGGGCGATGTGACCTGGGTCGAAGATCCAGGGAAACTTGTGATCGGTATAACATATCAGTGCAAGCGACTGTCGGTCCTTTTTTAAAATGACGTTTCATTTCAAGAAGTTATTATTTTTGCCGTTTCAGGATCGGGGTCACATAAAAGAATCCCGATTAGTGAGATGGCTCACGGCAGGTCATTAAAACGGCAATTTCAGTCCAGATTCTTCGTCAAGGCTTATGCATCTGCATAATGTCAGGGGCTTGCCATGACGTTATAGTCATGCCAGCGTTTCCGTTTGCGACGGTTCTCCGTCTCCGTATTGTGCCCTTTGCCAAGGAAAAAATATGACTCCTGTTATCACCACGATGCAAGTCATCCCGGTTGCCGGCCATGACAGCATGTTGCTTAACCTCAGTGGCGCCCATGGCCCGTTTTTCACCCGCAATATCGTTATTCTTACCGACAACGCCGGGCATACCGGCGTGGGTGAAATCCCAGGCGGAGAAAAAATACGCCAGACCCTGGAGGACGCCGCCGCGCTGGTGGTCGGCCAGCCCCTGGGCGAATATAAAAATGTCATGAGCGCCGTGCGCCGGCAATACGCCGATCGGGATGTCGCCGGCCGGGGCCAGCAGACGTTCGATTTGCGCATTACCATTCATGTCGTCACCGGCATCGAGGCGGCGATGCTTGACCTGCTGGGCCAGTTCCTGGAAGTGCCGGTGGCGGCGCTGCTGGGCGAGGGGCAACAGCGCGACGAGGTGGAAATGCTCGGCTACCTGTTTTATATCGGCGATCGCCTGCGTACCGATTTACCTTACCGCAGCCAGGCGGATGAGACCTGTGATTGGTATCGGCTGCGGCATGAACAGGCGCTGACGCCGGCGGCGGTGGTGCGGCTGGCCGAATCCGCCTATGAAAAATACGGTTTTAATGATTTCAAGCTCAAGGGCGGGGTGCTGGCCGGGCAGGAGGAAGCCGCGGCGGTTACCGCCCTTGCGGCGCGTTTTCCCCAGGCGCGCATCACCCTGGACCCCAACGGCGCCTGGTCGCTCGCCGAAGCTATCGCCCTGGGCAAACAACTGCGCGGGGTGCTGGCCTATGCCGAGGATCCCTGCGGCGCCGAGCAGGGCTTTTCCGGCCGCGAGGTGATGGCGGAGTTCAAGCGCGCCACCGGCCTGCCCACCGCCACCAATATGATCGCCACCGACTGGCGGCAAATGGGGCATACCCTGGCGCTGCAATCGGTGGACATTCCCTTAGCCGATCCGCACTTCTGGACAATGCAGGGGTCGGTACGGGTGGCGCAGCTGTGCCACGAATGGGGCCTGACCTGGGGCTCTCATTCCAACAATCATTTCGATATTTCGCTGGCGATGTTCACCCACGTGGCGGCCGCCGCGCCGGGAAACATCACCGCCATCGATACCCACTGGATCTGGCAGGAAGGGGACCAGCGCCTGACCAGGGAGCCGCTGCAAATCGTCGGCGGTAAAGTCAAGGTGCCGGAAAAACCGGGGCTCGGTATTGAACTGGATAGGGATCAGCTGATGAAGGGCAATGCGCTCTATCAGCAACATGGCCTTGGCGCGCGTGACGACGGCATCGCCATGCAATACCTGATCCCCAATTGGCGCTTCGATAATAAACGTCCGGCACTGGTGCGTTAGTGGTGCGTTAGCGCTGGGCGGCGCCCCGGTCCGCCTTGGGCGTGGGCGCCGTGGCGACAGCCGCAGGCTAATCCTGGGGTAAAAAAAAAAGGCCGGGAGCGATTCCCGGCCAACCTATCAAAGTTCATTCACACATAGCAAAGGGTGGTTCAGTGGTGGTAAGGGTAATCAGGTCACCGGCGCCGGGTTGAATACCGACAGGGCGTTATGAATGCCCCATTGATCGGACCAGGTTTTTTTGCGGCCGCTGGCGATATCCAGGATCAGTTCAAACAATTGCCAGCCCACGTCTTCAATGGTTGCCCTGCCGGTGGCGATGGAACCGGCGCTGATATCCATCAAATCAAACCAGCGGTCGGCCAGCGCGTCGCGCGTCGCCATCTTGATCACCGGCACGGCCACCAAACCATAGGGTGTGCCGCGCCCGGTGGTAAATACCTGTATGGTGATGCCGGAGGCAAGCTGCTGGGTACCGCAAATAAAATCACTGGCGGGGGTGGCGGCGAAAATCAGCCCCTTTTTCGTCGGACGCTGGCCGGGGGAGAGCACCTCCACAATGGCGCTGGTGCCTGATTTGGCGATGGAACCGAGCGATTTCTCAACAATATTGGCCAAACCGCCTTTTTTATTGCCCGGGGTGGTATTGGCGCTGCGATCGCTTTTACCATCGTCAAGGTAATTATCATACCAGGCCATTTCCTCCAGCAACCGGCGTCCCACCTGTTCGTCAGCCGCCCGCGGCGTCAGCAGGTGGATGGCGTCGCGCACTTCGGTCACTTCCGAAAACATCACCGTCGCGCCGCAGCGCACCAGCAGATCGGAGGCAAAGCCCACCGCCGGATTGGCGGTTACGCCGGAGAACGCATCGCTGCCGCCGCACTGCGTGCCCACCACCAGATCGGATACCGGGCAGGTTTGACGCTGGCGGGTGTTCAGACGCTGCAGATGATCTTCCGCTACCTGCAGAATATCATCCACCATGGACTTGAAGCCCACGTGTTTTTCGTCCTGGAGACGGGTGATGCTCACCCCCGGGCGTTCCACCGCGATGGGAATTTGATCCTCGGTACCGGCCAGCAGGCGTTCGGGCGGCAATTTTTCGCAGCCCAGGCCGATCACCATGATTTCGCCGCCGAAATTCGGGTTGAGGGAGATATTATGGATGGTGCGAATCGGCACCACCGCGGCGGGCGCATTAATGGCCACGCCGCAGCCGTACAGATGGCTTAGCCCGACCACGCCGTCGACGTTGGGGTATTTTGGCAACAGATCGCGTTCAATCAGTTTCACCACGTATTCAACCACGCCGGCCACGCATTGTACGCTGGTGGTAATGCCCAGCAGGTTTTTAGTGCCGACGCTGCCGTCGGCATTCCGGTATCCTTCGAAGGTATAGCCCTCCAGCGGCGGCAACGTCGGCGGGACCTTGGTGGCCAGCGGCAGGGTTTCCAGCGCCGGGGCCTTGGGCATCTCGACCAGCGATTCATCAATCCAGCTGCCCTGTTTGATTTCACGCAAGGCATAGCCAATCACTTCGCCATAACGGACGATATCGCCGCCGATAGCGATATCGCGCAGGGCGACTTTATGCCCTTGCGGAACATGCTCGATTAATTTCAAGCCGTCCGCGAATTGAGTGCCGGCCGGCAAACCATTATTGTTCACGATAATCGCGACGTTATCGTCGACGTGAACTTTGATATACAATGCCTTTTCCGCATTGGTCATTATTGTTGATGACATAAACGTCTCCGCAAATACTAATCTGTTGTTATAACCCGAACCAGCGTTCAGCCAGGATAACAATACGGGTGATGAGGATATTATATGCGGAATAGGGGCACTTCTCATTGTGCAAATGCACGATTTTATAGCGGCTATACCCGGGATTTATTTGTCATATGTTCAGTATAATGTGATAAAGGTCACCCTTCATTCGCGGCAGAATCCACGCCAAAAAATAACGTGACGACCGTCGTGCTTTCACGTGCTCATGTCCAAAAAATCGGTTATTTTAGGCTTAATTGTTGTGCTTATGCACAGTGCCATTTTTCACGATGGTTTTTATACTATGCAGGTCAGTTAAATAAGACACCAACCGGCCTACCGGTGAAATAAAAAGACTCTTACGAGAAAATATTAACTCACGATAAAAAAGCGCAACGCAAAAAATAGTGTGGTAATGATTTTTTGTGTTCCCGAAGTTTATCGCCTGATTAGAGCGTATTCAATGAGCACGACACCTCTGGTTTCAAGTAGAACAAAAACACATGTTCGTTATGTGATTTTATTAATTATCTTCCTGGTCACCGCGGTTAACTACGCCGATCGGGCAACCCTGTCCATTGCCGGTTCCGATGTCGCCAAGACGCTGGGGCTGGACGCCGGGCAAATGGGGCAGATATTCGCCGCGTTTGGCTGGGCTTACCTTATTATGCAAATTCCCGGCGGCTGGCTGCTGGACCGTTTCGGGTCCAAACGCGTTTATACCTACAGCCTGTTTTTCTGGTCGCTGTTTACGCTGCTGCAGGGATTCGTCGGCTTTTTCCCGGTGGCTTACGCGGCGATGACGCTGTTTATCCTGCGCTTTATGCTGGGTTTCTCCGAGGCGCCGTCTTTCCCGGCCAATGCGCGCATCGTCGCCGCCTGGTTCCCCACCATTGAACGCGGCACCGCGTCGGCGATTTTTAACTCGGCGCAGTATTTCGCCCTGGCGATATTTTCTCCCATCCTGGGCTGGCTGACCTATGCCTGGGGATGGGAACATGTCTTCACCGTCATGGGCGTGCTGGGTTTCATCATGACGATGGTGTGGATCAAATATATTCAAAACCCGAATAAACACCCCCGCGTTTCGCAGCAGGAGCTGGATTACATCGCCGCCGGCGGCGCCATGGTCGATATGGACACGCCGAGAGACGGTAAAAAAGACGGCCCGCGCTGGGATTATGTCAAACAGATGCTGACCAACCGCATGATGCTCGGCGTATTTTTCGGCCAGTATTTCATCAACAGTATTACTTGGTTCTTCCTGACCTGGTTCCCGATTTACCTGGTGCAGGATAAGGGCATGTCCATCCTGAAAGTGGGCCTGATTGCCTCGATCCCGGCGTTGTTCGGTTTTGCCGGCGGCGTCCTGGGCGGCGTGGTTTCCGATATTCTGATCAAGCGCGGCCACTCGCTGACCGTGGCACGTAAGATACCGATCGTCGTGGGCATGCTGCTGGCCACCAGCATTATCCTGTGCAACTACACCAACAATACGGTCATCGTGGTGGCGCTGATGGCGCTGGCGTTCTTCGGCAAAGGCTTCGGCGCCCTGGGCTGGCCGGTGATTTCCGATACTGCGCCGAAAGAAGTGATCGGCCTGTGCGGCGGCATATTCAATGTGTTCGGCAACGTGGCTTCCATCGTTACGCCGCTGGCTATCGGTTATATGGTCAAGGAATTGCATTCATTCAACGCCGCGCTGATCTTTGTCGGCTGTTCCGCCCTGGCGGCCATGCTGTGCTACCTGGTGGTGGTCGGCGAAATCAAGCGACTGGTGCTGGTTAAATCCTGATATCGCGGGCCCGGCGTTTTGGGGCCCGCTACTTTCTGTTTCATTGCATAGAGGTAAATTATGAACACTCCACTACTGCCTAACCGTTTTCGCCAGGGGTTACTTCAGGGGGAAACCCAGATTGGGTGCTGGTGCGCGCTGGCAAATCCCATTACCACGGAAGTGTTGGGCCTGGCGGGATTCGACTGGCTGGTACTGGACGGTGAGCACGCACCTAATGACGTCGGCACGTTTGTTCCGCAGTTGATGGCGCTTAAGGGCAGCCACAGCGCGCCGGTGGTGCGTCCGCCAACCAATGAGCCGGTGATTATCAAACGCCTGCTGGATATTGGTTTTTATAATTTCCTGATCCCGTTTGTCGAAACCGAAGAGCAGGCCCTGCGCGCGGTATCCTCCACCCGGTATCCACCCGCCGGCATCCGCGGCGTGTCGGTTTCCCATCGTTCCAATATGTTTGGCACCGTGCCGGACTATAACGCCACCATCAATGACAATATCACCGTGCTGGTGCAGATCGAAAGCCAGGAAGGCGTGGACAATATCGACGCCATCGCCGCTGTGGACGGCGTCGACGGTATCTTTGTCGGCCCGGGCGATTTGTCCGCGGCGCTGGGTTACCTGGGACAGCCGGGCCATGAAGCGGTGCAAAGCGTCATCCGCCATATTTTTGCCCGCGCCAAGGCCCATGGCAAGCCGAGCGGCATCCTGGCGCCGGTGGAAGCCGACGCCCGCCGTTATCTGGAGTGGGGCGCCACCTTCGTTGCGGTCGGCAGCGATCTCGGCGTATTCCGCGGCGGCACCCAGGCGCTGGCCGACAAATTTAAAAAATAACTGACATGGCGCGTCTGACGCGCCCTACACTTTTTATAGCAAGCGTTAAGAGGTAATAGTAATGAAAATTGGATTTATTGGCTTGGGCATCATGGGAAAACCAATGAGCAAAAACCTGCTGAAAGCGGGTTACTCATTAGTGGTACTGGATCGCAATACCGAAGCGGTAGCGGAAGTGGTTGCGGCCGGAGCCACCTCAGCCGACACGGCGAAGGCCGTGGCCGAACAAACCGATATCATTATCACCATGCTGCCGAACTCTCCGCATGTTAAAGAAGTGGTGCTGGGTGAAAACGGCGTGGTAGAAGGCGCCAAAGCCGGTACCCTGGTCATTGATATGAGCTCCATCGCGCCGTTGGCCAGCCGCGAAATCGCCGCCGCCCTGGCGGAAAAAGGCATCGACATGCTTGATGCCCCGGTCAGCGGCGGCGAGCCCAAAGCCATCGAAGGCACCCTGTCCGTGATGGTCGGCGGTGATAAGGCTTTATTCGACAAGAGCTTTGAACTGCTGAAGGCCATGGCGGCTTCCGTGGTGCATACCGGTGATATCGGCGCCGGTAACGTCACTAAACTGGCCAACCAGGTGATCGTGGCGCTGAATATCGCCGCCATGTCGGAAGCGCTGGTGCTGGCAACCAAGGCCGGCGTCGACCCGGAAAAAGTATTCCAGGCCATTCGCGGCGGACTGGCGGGCAGCACGGTGCTGGAAGCCAAGGCGCCGATGGTATTGGATCGCAACTTCAAGCCGGGTTTCCGCATTGACTTGCATATCAAGGATCTGGCCAATGCCCTGGATACGTCGCATGGCGTCGGCGCGCAACTGCCGTTAACCGCGGTGGTAATGGAAATGATGCAGGCCCTGAAGCAAGACGATTTGGGCAATGCGGATCACAGCGCCCTGGCTTGTTATTATGAAAAATTGGCCAAGATTGAAGTTAAGCGGCAATAAATTGGTCGGGCGCCGGACCGGCGCCCTGCGAGGCGGCAAAATAGCTATTTTGCCGGCTTCAGCTCAACAGGCGCAGGTAGTCTATGAAGATAGTAATCGCACCGGATTCTTACAAAGAAAGTTTGTCTGCCTTGGAGGTCGCAACGCAGATCGAACAGGGATTTCGTGACGTGTTTCCCGATGCCCATTACGTCAAATTGCCGGTGGCGGATGGCGGTGAGGGCACCGTGGAGGCCATGGTGGCGGCCACCGGGGGAGAAATCGTCAAGGTCAGGGTCACCGGCCCCCTTGGCGACCAGGTGGACGGCTTTTTCGGCCTGTCCGGCGATAAACAAACCGCGTTTATCGAAATGGCCGCCGCCAGCGGGCTGGAATTGGTGCGCGCCTGCGACCGCAATCCGCTGTTAACCACCTCTTTCGGCACCGGCGAGCTGATCCGCTGCGCACTGGATCACGGCGTTAAACATTGCATTATCGGCATCGGCGGCAGCGCCACCAACGACGGCGGCGCCGGCATGGTGCAGGCGCTGGGCGGCGGGCTGCTCGACGCGCAGGGTCAACAGATCGGTTACGGCGGCGGCGAGCTGGATAAGCTGGCGCGTATCGATATTACCCATCTGGATCCGCGCATCAGGGAATGCCGTTTCGAGGTGGCCTGCGACGTCACCAATCCCCTGACCGGCGATGAGGGCGCCACGGCGATATTCGGCCCGCAGAAAGGCGCGACGCCTGCCATGATCCGGCAACTTGACGCCTCGCTTGGGCATTATGCCGCCATTATCAAACGCGATTTGGATAAAGATGTCGAACATATCCCCGGCGCGGGCGCGGCCGGCGGCATGGGCGCCGGTTTACAGGCGTTTTGCGGCGCGGAGCTGCGCAAAGGTATCGAAATCGTTACCGAGGCGCTGGGACTGGATGCCCTGGTCAGGGACGCTACCCTGGTGATCACCGGGGAAGGGCGCATCGACAGCCAGACCATCCACGGTAAAGTGCCGATTGGGGTGGCGCTGGTCGCCAAACGCTATAACAAGCCGGTGATCGGCATCGCCGGCAGCCTGACCGCCGACGTGGGGGTGGTGCATCAGCACGGCCTGGACGCGGTGTTCAGCGTGTTATATGAAATCTGCACGCTGGAGGACGCGCTGGAAAACGCCGCCGCCAATGTGCGCATGACCGCGCGCAATATCGCGGCTACCATCAAGCTGGCCCGCGAGATGGCCTGATTTACAAGACGCCGGCTAAACGCCGGGGTAAAGGGTGGCGCAGCTTCACGGCGGCCACTCTTTTTTTTTGCGCGGCCTGGCCGGCGACGCCTAAGCCGTAAGAAAAGGCGCGGACGCCAGGGTGACATTTTCAATTTCATCCAGCATTTCCAGCCACTCCGGCTCTAGCGCCGCCAGCGGCGCGCCCGCGCGCAGTTGGCGTTCGATATCGGCGCAGAGCCGCCTGAGCCTGGGCACGCCGCTGTAGCTGCAACTGCCGTGCAGTTTGTGCACCAGCTCACCGATATGCGGGTCCTCGACGCCGTTTACCACGGCGGTCACCCGTTGTTTTACCTCGATTAAAAAGCTGACCAGCATCCCCAGCAGGTCTTGGGCCAAATCCGGTTTGTCGGCGGCCTGGCGCAGCGCCAACTGCCAATCCAGGGTGGCGTCCTGATTGTCCTGCTCCGCGGTCGCGTCCGCCGTCTGCGCGTGCGGCGAGCGGCGTACCTCTTCGGCGCCATAACGCGCCAGCAGCCGCTGCAATATGTTTTCGTCGATGGGTTTGGCCAGGTAATCATCCATGCCGGCCTCAAGCAGTTTTTCCCGCTCATTGCCCAGCGTATGGGCGGTAACCGCCACGATGGGCGTTTGCGCGTGGCGCGGCAACTGCCGCATCAGCTCGGCCGCGCGCAGGCCGTCAATTTCCGGCATCTGGATATCCATCAGGATCAGATCCAGCGGATGCCCGTCGGCGTAGGCCAGCGCTTCGCGGGCGTTTTGGCATAAAATGGTGTGTTCCACCTGCTCTTGCAGCAGCGCGCCGATAAGCTTCAGGTTGGCCGGATTGTCATCCACCGCCATGACGGTCAGCGGCAGGCGCGCGGCGCGGGGCGGCGTGACTTGGCTTACCACGGGCCGCGGCCGCGCGCGCAGCAAGGGTAAAAACCGGTTGGCGGAGACCGGCTTCGCCAGGCAGGCACAGGCGCCCATGCGTTTGATCTGCTCAGCCTCCACCATGGCGGGGCTGGGCAAGGCCAGGATCACGCAGCCGGCAATCCCGGCGGCTTCAGTCAGCTCGCGCTTGATATCGATTAACGAGAGGCGCTGCGTCACCGGTTTGCCGATAAGCAAAATATCATAGTGCCCCGCCGGCAGTTGCGTAAGCGTCGGACTGAAACTGACCGTCAGCGGCGTGGCGCGCAGCATATCCAGCGTCGCCTGGGCGGCGGCGGGGTTGGCTTCGACAAACGCCAGGCTTTTATCGCGCAGATGGGCATAATCCGGCGCGCCGTCGGCCCCGCTCAACTGCAGGGGGATATGAAACCAAAAGGACGAGCCGCGGTCGACCTGGCTGTGGAAATTGATATCGCCGCCCATTTCCTTGATCAGTTTCTGGGTAATCACCAGCCCCAGGCCGGTGCCGCCGTGGCGGCGGGTAATGCTGGCGTCCGCCTGGCGAAACGCCTGGAACAGCTGCGACTGCTGACGTTCGGCGATGCCGATCCCGGTATCGTGGATCTGCACCTCCAGCTCCATTTGATGGTTCCCGGTGCCGTGTTTTTCGATGCGGATATCGATATTGCCCTGTTCGGTAAACTTGATGGCGTTACCCAACAGGTTGGTAATGACCTGCTGCAGGCGCAGGGGATCGCCCACCACGCCGTCCGGCACATCCTGCTGCACGTTCAGGGTAATCTCCAGTCCCTTCTCGTGGGCGGTCTGCGCCAGCAGGACAATCACCTCATCAAGGGTGGCGCGCAGCGCGAACGGAATGGCCTCCAGCAGCAGCTTGCCGGCTTCCAGTTTGGAAAAATCCAGCACATCGTTAATAATGCTAAGCAGGTTATTGCCCGAACGTTCTATGGTCTGCAGGTAATCCCGCTGCGTCGGCGACAGCGGCGTTTTTAACGTCTGCCGGGTAAAACCGATGACGCCGTTAAGCGGGGTGCGCAGTTCGTGGGACATATTGGCCAGGAATTCCGATTTGATGCGCACCGCCTCCTGGGCGCGTTTTTTAGCCAGATCCAGCTCGACGTTCTGGATCTCCATCTGCTCCAGGGTTTCGCGCAGGTCCGAGGTGGCCTGATCGATATTCTGCTGCATTTCCTCATGATATGCCGTCAGCGACATGGCCATTGAGTTGATGCCGTTTTTCAGCATATCCAGCTCACCGAGCATATACCCCTCTACCCGGCTGTCGAGCTGGCCGCGCCGGATGCGATCGACCGTGCTGACCATATTGCGGATGGGGCCGGTAACATCGCGCATCAGGCGATAGGCGAACAGCATGGCGATACACAGACACAGCAGCAGCAGCAGCGTCGAGACAAAGGCTTCTTTATATTGCTGCAACCGTACCGAATCCAGGTCCAGCTCAATGGTAATATAGCCCAGCGGCGCGATGCGGGCGTCGGCCTGGTTTGCCGGGTCGGGCAAATCATCCTCCGACCAGATGGGCGCGCGCATGATAAGCGTACCGCCCAGGCGCGCCAGGGTCAGTTCGCCGGGCGGCGGACTGCCCGGCGGCAACTGCTGTTGGTTGATATTCTGGTGGTAGTTGGAGGTGGCGAAAAGTTTATTATTGGCATCGAACACGCTTATCGAGCGTACAATATCGGAGTGATGGCGATGCAGCAGGTTGACGAGATGGCGCACCGAGTCGCGGTCATGAAGGGTCATGCCGTAGACGGTTGATACCGCCAGCGGTTCGATAATGCTCGTGCCGGCAGCCACCAGCTGATTCTGCAATTCGTTATAACGATGAACGACAAAAAATGCGCTTAGCAGCAAACCGATCAATAACGTCGGCGCCAGAATCAGTATCATCATCCGCGCGCGCAAGCTGTATTTGGTCATAGCGTTCCAATATGGGAGAATGATAACCCGGCTATTCAGGAAACCTGTAACAAGCAATTATGGCGCAATTCTACTCTGCAAACCGTCGCGTGGCGACACAGCAAACCCTGACCGTGACCTGTCACGATCTGGATGGTTTCGGCCAGGGCGTGGCGCGCCACCAGGGGAAAACGATTTTTATCCCCGGTCTGTTGCCGGGTGAGCAGGCCGAGGTGCGCATCACCGAGGACAAACGCCAGTTTAGCCGGGGCCGGGTGACCAAAAGGTTAAACGACAGCCCGGAGCGGGTCGCGCCGCGCTGCCCGCATTTCGGCGTTTGCGGCGGATGCCAGCAGCAGCACATCAGCCAGGCGTTGCAACAGCAAAGCAAGGCCGCCACGCTGCGCACGCTGCTGACGCGGGAAATCGGCGCGATTCCGGGCGCTATCATTCGCGTGGGCGCGGACGCCTACGGCTACCGGCGGCGCGCGCGCCTGGGGCTGGAATACCGCCAAAAGTCCCGCTCCCTGGCCATGGGCTATCGCCAGGCGAAGTCCAGCGATGTGGTGGACATTACCCATTGCCCCATCCTGATCCCGGGCCTGGAGCAACTGCTGGCGCCGTTGAAAGCGGCGCTGGCGCAGCTAAAGGCGGCCAGGCGCCTGGGGCATGTGGAACTGGTGATGGCGGACAACGGGCCGCTGGTGGTGCTGCGCCATCTTGATGTGCTTGACGACGGCGACCGGCGGCGGCTGCTGGACTTCGCCGCGCGCCATCAGGTGATGATGTGGCTGGCCGCGGACAGCGAGTCGCTGGAATGCCTGCATGGCGAGCCGCCGGTATACCACATTGACGATTTGTGTCTACAGTTCAGCCCAAGGGATTTCATTCAGGTCAACGCCGAGGTTAACCGCCGCATGGTGGCGCTGGCGCTGGAATGGCTGGCGCCCGGGGCGGATGAGCGGGTGCTGGATTTGTTCTGCGGCATGGGCAACTTTACCCTGCCGCTGGCCAAACGCTGCGCCGAGGTTATCGGCGTGGAAGGGGTTGCGGCGCTAGTGGCGAATGGGCAATATAATGCACAACAGAATTTATTGAATAACGTCACCTTCTTTCATGACAATCTGGAAGAGGACGTGACCACACGGCCCTGGGCCAACCGGGGATTTGATAAAATATTGCTCGACCCGGCACGTGCCGGCGCCCTGGGCGTCATGTCCCATATTGCCGCCTGGGCGCCCCGGCGTATCGTCTATGTGTCTTGTAACCCCACAACACTTGCGCGGGATAGCACTGTGTTGATGGCGTCGGGGTATGTCCCGGCGCGCGTGGCTATGCTGGATATGTTTCCGCATAGCGGACATCTTGAATCGATGACGTTGTTTGTAAAAGATGCCGGCGTCTGTGCAAAGTAGGGAGTGGATATGGTTGCGGTAAGAAGTGCGCATTTGAATACAGCGGGCGAGTTTGTCCCCGAAGACTGGGTTGCCAGTCTGGGTCTTTCCAACCCGCAGTCAAGTGAGCGGCTGGCCGAAACCTGGCGTTATTGCGAGCAGCAATGTAAAGAGCACCCCGAGGCGGCGCTGATCCTCTGGCGCGGCATCGAGATGGTGGAGATCCTGTCCATGCTCAGCATGGACAGCGACAGCCTGTGCGCGGCGCTGCTGTTCCCCCTTGCCGACAGCGAGGTGGTCGAAGAAGCGGTGCTCGAGACGCAGTTCGGCAAGAAAATCGTCGATCTGGTGCACGGCGTGCGCGATATGGACGCCATCCGCCAGTTAAAAGCCACCACTAACGACTCCATGGCCCCGGAACAGGTGGATAACGTCCGGCGCATGCTGCTGGCCATCGTCGAAGATTTCCGCTGCGTGGTCATCAAGCTTGCCGAGCGTATCGCCCATTTGCGCGAACTGAAGGACGCCCCTGAGGATGAGCGGGTACTGGCGGCGAAAGAAAGTTCCAATATCTACGCGCCGCTGGCAAACCGGCTGGGGATCGGCCAGCTCAAGTGGGAACTGGAGGATTTCTGCTTCCGGTACCTGCATCCGGACGAGTACAAGCGCATTGCGCAACTGTTGCATGAGCGGCGTATCGATCGTGAGCAGTATATCGATGATTTTGTCGCCTCGCTGCGCGATGCGATGAAAGAGGAAGGGCTGAAAGCGGATATCTACGGGCGGCCCAAGCATATCTACAGCATCTGGCGCAAGATGCAGAAAAAATCGCTGGAGTTCGACGAGCTGTTTGACGTGCGCGCCGTGCGGGTGGTGGTGGAGCGGCTGCAGGATTGTTATGCCGCGCTCGGCATCGTCCATACGCATTTTCGCCATTTGCCCGATGAGTTCGACGATTACGTCGCCAACCCCAAACCCAACGGCTACCAGTCCATTCACACCGTGGTGCTGGGGCCGCGCGGCAAAACGCTGGAAATCCAGATCCGTACCCGGCAGATGCATGAGGACGCCGAACTGGGCGTGGCGGCGCACTGGAAGTACAAGGAAGGCGCCACCGCCACCGGCGGCGTGCGCTCCGGTTACGAAGAACGCATCGCCTGGCTGCGCAAGCTGCTGGCCTGGCAGGAAGAAATGGCGGATTCGGGGGAAATCCTCGACGAAGTGCGCAGCCAGGTGTTCGACGATCGGGTCTATGTCTTTACCCCGAAAGGCGACGTGATCGATTTGCCCGCCGGCTCCACGCCGCTGGATTTCGCCTACCATATCCACAGCGATGTGGGACACCGCTGCATCGGCGCCAAGATAAGCGGGCGCATCGTGCCCTTTACCTACCAGCTGCGCATGGGCGACCAGGTGGAGATCATCACCCAGAAGCAGCCGAACCCCAGCCGCGACTGGCTGAATCCCAACCTGGGATATGTCACCACCAGCCGCGGGCGCTCGAAGATCCATAACTGGTTCCGTAAACAGGACCGGGACAAGAATATCCTGGCCGGCCGCCAGCTGCTGGACGATGAACTGGAGCATTTGGGCCTGAGCATCAAGGAAGCCGAAAAGCTGCTGCTGCCGCGCTATAACGTCAATACCCTCGACGAGCTGCTGGCGTCCATCGGCGGCGGCGACGTGCGCATCAACCAGATGATTAACTTCCTGCAGGGCAAGCTGAACAAGCCCAGCCCGGAAGAGCAGGATCGCGCGGCGCTCAAGCAACTGACGCAAAAGCCGTCCGCGGTGCCGCGCTCGAAGGATAACGGCCGGGTGGTGGTGGAAGGGGTCGGCAACCTGATGCACCATATCGCCCGCTGCTGCCAGCCGATCCCCGGCGATGAGATTACCGGTTTCATTACCCGCGGCCGCGGCATCTCCATTCACCGCGCGGACTGCGAGCAATTGGCGGATTTACAGGCCAACGCCCCCGAACGCATTGTCGACGCCGTCTGGGGCGAGAGTTATTCCAGCGGCTACTCGCTGGTGGTGCGGGTGGTGGCCAACGATCGCAGCGGCCTGCTGCGCGATATCACCACTATCCTGGCCAATGAAAAGGTCAACGTGCTGGGCGTGGCCAGCCGCAGCGACATCAAACAGCAGCTGGCGACCATCGATATGGATATTGAAATCTATAACCTGCAGGTACTTGGCCGGGTATTGTCCAAACTTAATCAACTGCCGGACGTGATCGACGCGCGCCGGCTGCACGGAGAATAATATGACCGCGAACGCCATCGATGCCTCGGCCGCCGCCCAGGCCAGGCTGCTGGCCATCATGACCCGCCTGCGCGACCCGCGCACGGGCTGTCCGTGGGACAAGCGCCAGACGTTCGACACTATCGTCCCCTACACCCTGGAGGAGACCTACGAGGTGCTGGACGCCATTGCCCGGCGCGATTATGACGATTTGCGCGACGAATTGGGCGATTTGCTGTTCCAGGTGGTGTTTTACGCTGAAATGGCGCGCGAGCAGGGGCTGTTCGATTTTGCCGGCGTGTGCGACGCCATCAGCGATAAACTCGAGCGCCGCCATCCGCATATTTTTGCCCGGCAGCCCGGCGAGGACGGCGCGGCGCCTCCCGGCCAGTGGGAACAGCTCAAGGCGCGGGAACGGGCGGAAAAAGAACGCCTGTCGCCGCTCGACGATATTCCCGACGCCCTGCCGGCGTTGATGAAGGCGCAGAAAATCCAGCAGCGCTGCGCCACGGTGGGTTTTGACTGGACCACGCTCGGCCCGGTGGTGGACAAGGTCTACGAAGAAATCAACGAGGTGATGCACGAAGCCCGCCAGGCGGTGGTGGATGAAGATAAGCTTGAGGAAGAACTGGGCGATCTGCTGTTCGCCACCGTCAACCTGACCCGCCATTTGGGCAAGAAAGCGGAAACCGCTTTGCAAAAAGCCAACCGTAAATTCGAGCGCCGGTTTCGCCAGGTGGAAGAGATTATCCAGGCCCAGGGGCAAACCCTGCCCCAGGCCAGTCTCGAGCAGATGGAAGCCGCCTGGCGGCAAATAAAAAAACGGGAAATCGCCGGGTAAACTCATCATTGCCGCTATGTTAACGATAACGCCGTTTTCGTAGCTAATATACTATAAAATAAGGTATTTATGGCAAGCGGTCATCGACTGGGCCCGCTGATGCGGCCGTTATGCCGCCTGCGCGATTTGCAAAACGAACGTTTGTGGCCGATTCGCGCTTCAGGTATACTGTTTTCCCGTCTTGGTTATTCCGTCTTTACACCTAAATTCTCAGGTTCAGCATGACAACAAATTATATTTTTGTAACCGGCGGGGTCGTTTCCTCATTGGGTAAAGGCATTGCCGCGGCCTCCCTGGCGGCTATTCTCGAAGCCCGGGGACTCAACGTTACCATCATGAAGCTGGACCCCTACATCAATGTGGATCCGGGTACCATGAGCCCTATCCAGCACGGCGAAGTGTTTGTCACCGAGGACGGAGCGGAAACCGATCTGGATCTGGGTCACTACGAGCGCTTTATCCGCACCAAAATGTCGCGTCGTAATAATTTCACCACCGGCCGCATTTACTCCGACGTGCTGCGCAAAGAGCGCCGTGGCGATTATCTCGGCGCCACCATCCAGGTCATTCCGCATATCACCAACAATATCAAGGAACGCATCCTTGAAGGCGGCGAAGGCCACGACGTGGTGCTGGTGGAAATCGGCGGCACCGTGGGCGATATCGAATCCCTGCCGTTCCTCGAGGCCATCCGCCAGATGGCGGTGGACGTGGGCCGCGAACACACCATCTACATGCACCTCACCCTGGTGCCCTATATGGCCGCGTCGGGCGAGGTGAAAACCAAGCCGACCCAGCATTCGGTCAAGGAACTGCTTTCCATCGGCATCCAGCCGGACGTGCTGATTTGCCGTTCCGATCGCTCGGTACCCAATAACGAGCGGGCTAAAATCGCTTTATTCTGCAATGTGCCGGAAAAAGCGGTAATTTCCCTGAAAGATGTTGATTCCATTTATAAAATCCCGGCCCTCTTGAAATCCCAAGGCCTGGACGATTATATTTGTAAACGATTCAGCCTGAACTGTCCCGAGGCTAACCTGTCTGAATGGGAACAGGTGGTGTACGAGGAAGCCAACCCGGGCGGCGAAGTCACCATCGGCATGGTCGGTAAATATGTCGAACTGCCGGACGCGTATAAATCGGTTATCGAGGCGCTGAAGCACGCCGGGCTGAAAAACCGCCTGACGGTGAATATCAAGCTTATCGATTCGCAGGATGTGGAAACCCGCGGCGTGGAGATCCTGAAAAACCTCGATGCCATCCTGATTCCCGGCGGTTTCGGTTATCGCGGCGTCGAAGGCAAGATCCTGACCGCGCAGTACGCGCGTGAAAAGAAAATTCCCTACCTGGGCATCTGCCTGGGGTTGCAGGTGGCGTTAATCGAATTTGCCCGGCACGTGGCGGGCATGGAAAACGCAAACTCCACCGAATTTGTGCCAGACTGTAAGTACCCGGTGGTCGCGTTGATTACCGAGTGGCGCGACGAAAACGGCGTCGTGGAAACGCGCACCGAGCAAAGCGATCTGGGCGGCACCATGCGCCTGGGCAGCCAGGCTTGCCAGTTAACCGACGGCAGCCTGGTGCGCAGCATGTACGGCGAGCAGACCATCGTCGAGCGTCACCGCCACCGCTATGAAGTCAATAATATGCTGTTAAAGCCGATCGAAGCCGCCGGCCTGCGCGTTGCGGGGCTGTCGGGGGATAACCGCCTGGTGGAGATTATCGAATACCCGGATCATCCGTGGTTCGTGGCGTGCCAGTTCCATCCCGAGTTTACCTCGACGCCCCGTGACGGCCATCCGTTGTTCACCGGCTTCGTCAAGGCGGCCGGCGAGTACCAGAAGCGTCAGCTGAAATAAATTTGAACAGGCGGGCGGCGCGCGGTCAGGGTATCGCGGGCGGGTCGTCAGGAATTTTGTTTTAACTTGTACTGAGGAAATACTAAATGTCCAAAATTGTTAAAGTCATCGGCCGTGAAATCATCGATTCACGCGGCAATCCGACTGTAGAAGCAGAAGTGCATCTGGAAGGTGGTTTTGTAGGTTTGGCCGCTGCGCCGTCAGGTGCTTCCACCGGTTCGCGCGAAGCGCTTGAACTGCGTGACGGCGACAAATCGCGTTTTCTGGGTAAAGGCGTGACCAAGGCGGTTGCCGCGGTTAACGGTCCCATCGCTGAAGCGGTGCTGGGCAAGGACGCGAAAGACCAGGCCAATATCGACAAGATCATGATCGATCTGGACGGCACGGAAAACAAATCCAAATTTGGCGCCAACGCCATCCTGGCCGTTTCCCTGGCCGCGGCCAAGGCCGCCGCCGCGTCCAAAGGCATGCCTTTGTACGAACACATCGCTGAACTGAACGGCACCGCCGGCAAGTTCTCCATGCCGTTGCCGATGATGAACATCATCAACGGCGGCGAACATGCCGACAACAACGTCGACATCCAGGAATTCATGATCCAGCCGGTTGGCGCTAAAACCGTCAAGGAAGCGATTCGCATGGGTTCTGAAGTGTTCCATAACCTGGCGAAAGTGCTGAAGGCCAAGGGCCTGAATACCGCCGTTGGCGACGAAGGCGGCTATGCGCCGAACCTGGAATCCAACTCCGCCGCCCTGGCCGCCATCAAGGAAGCCGTGGAAAAAGCCGGTTATGTGCTGGGTAAAGATATCACCCTGGCCATGGACTGCGCCGCGTCTGAATTCTACAGCAAGGAAACCGGTAAATACGAACTGAAAGGCGAAGGCAAATCCTTCACCTCCGAAGAGTTCACCCACTACCTGGAAGGCCTGACCAAGACCTACCCGATCGTCTCCATCGAAGATGGCCTGGACGAATCGGATTGGGACGGCTTTGCCTACCAGACCAAAGTGCTGGGCGACAAAATCCAGCTGGTCGGTGATGACCTGTTCGTGACCAATACCAAGATCCTGAAAGAAGGTATCGATAAAGGCATCGCCAACTCCATCCTGATCAAATTCAACCAGATCGGTTCGTTGACCGAAACCCTGGCGGCGATCAAAATGGCGAAAGATGCCGGTTACACCACCATCATCTCTCACCGTTCCGGCGAAACCGAAGACGCCACCATTGCCGATCTGGCCGTGGGCACCGCCGCAGGTCAAATCAAGACCGGTTCCATGAGCCGTTCCGACCGCGTTGCCAAGTACAACCAGCTGATTCGCATCGAAGAAGCCCTGGGCGCACGCGCACCGTTCAACGGTCTGAAAGAAGTGAAAGGCCAGGCATAATTGCCCATTCCCGACTCAGTGCGTCGTTTGCCGGCATGCTGACAGGAAATGCGGATGATGTTTTTATCACTTTTCGCATCTTCAAAAGCCCCATCGTAAAGATGGGGCTTTTTCTTGTCGTTTAATAGGGATTCAGCCGAAATCCACATCTAGCGCCTGATAGACGGCATAGTATGTGTCAGTAGTTAGCCATAATAAAAGAATGACATGGTAACCGCTTTTATTCCATGGTAGTGGAATAAGCATGTTATCTTTTGGTTTTAATGCCGCCGCGTGCTGCCAGTAGGGGGTTTGCGGGTTCAGCATTTCCCAGAACGGCACCGGTTCAAACTGGTCGCGAGAATAAGGCCATCGTTGCGACCAATCATCCTTGGTGATAAACGCCCGATAGCCCCTGGTGGCGCGCAGGACGTAATATAACCATTCTACATATAATTCCTGACCGCGGTTTACCCTGATCCTGGGCCAGGTAAAGGGAATGCCTAAATAGAAAGTCATATCCTGGTCGTCCAAAGACACCAGGCCCCGCCTATCCTGGTGACCACCGCTAAGGATGTAAAAGTCAGAGGGTGGCGTTGAGCTTTCTACATCATCCTGAAATGGTTGGCGAACAGGCCCCGGGAACCGGTCGGGAAAATTTTTGCCCCCGGTTATGGCTTCGGCAAACCAGACTTCAAGATATCCCTGATTGGCAAGAAACTGGGCACGTGAGGGTGGGACCGTCAAGCGGCCAAGGCGGGCCCCATAATCAACGTTTGATTCGCCGGAACATAGCGGGCACTCGGCGCGCTGGATTTTATCTCGCTGACAATGGGCATAGGGTGGGTTAAAGAGACGATGGCCATTACCGATATGATTCACCCTATAAAAACATTTAATATTTGAATTTTTTTTAGGTGGGTCAACTGTTTTTGCTTTATGGTACATAAGCGTCTCCAGATTTACTCGCAACGGAAAATCTTATTATTAGTGTAAGCGTCAGCGAAATGAATGATCTTTACATTAAGTTGAAAAACCTGATAGCAAAAATTTCTATAGTTATCTGTATAATTAATTTACTTTTATATGTATGATTAAACCCGGTAATTGTTTTTAAATTGCAGGGCTTATTTCCATGTTAATATACAGTGTTTGAATCAATATCAATATCGAAAGCCTGATAAACGGCATCTTCAAAATCAGCTATAAGCCATAATAAGACGATGACATGATGCCCTGTTTTATTGAAGGGAATGGGAATTGAATGATGCGTTCTTGGTTGTAACTGCGCCGGGAACTGCCAAAAGGGGAACTCTTGGTTAATATTCTCCCAAAACGGACGCAGCTCCAACTGAGCTCGCGTAATACGGGCATTGGGATTCCAGTCGTCGCGGGTAATAAACGCCCGATAGCCTCTGGTGAGCCGTCGCCTATCGTAAAGCCATTCTATGTTTAATATCTGACCGGCGCTCAACCGTATCCTGGGCCATTGACGAATAGCGAACAAGGTGAAGATGGCGATTTGATTATCGGTAAAATTAACTGCACTAATCTCCCCACTTTGGCCGCCACTGAGAATAAAGCCATCCTCGGGCGGAGTTGCACTCCAGACATCATCCTGGAAAGGCCAAAAAACAGCTCCGCCATTGAGATCTGGGAAATTTTTTCCGCCGGTTGCTGTATTGACTTGCAGGGGGCTAAGCCTGCCTAAATCGACCAGGGTTTGCGCACGCGAAGCCGGAGTAACGATAGGCAAGGGTGGCACTGGCGTATCGTCGACGGTCGAGTTTATACAACAGCCTCTGTTGTTATGGCGAATATTATTGGACTGATCCCAATAAGGTGATAAAGAATAACCATCGCGCCAGTTACAACTGTTGCGATAGTCCCTTGAGTAATTGTCGTTAGGATTAACTTTCGATAAATGATCTTTAAGGGTATAATTTTTATTCATGATTTACTCCTGATAAAGCGGAACCGGTATAAATATATGTTGTTTTGATATTTAAGAATTTTGCTGCCAGTTTAAATATCATCGAATAGACAGTGAACAAAATCTTTTAAAAATATGGGATATAACAGGGTCAATGAGCAAAAGTTCCGGCCCAGCTATAGGCAGATATGTCCGCAGCTGGACCTTTGTTCCAGTAATGGATAACCTAACCGAAATCGACGTCAAACGCCTGATAGATAGCAATAGGCTGATTGGCTACCAGCCAGAGTAAAATAATGACATGATGACCCCTTTTGTTAAAGGGGAGCACTAAAGGCAACGTTATTCGAGGTTGTAAATCGCCTAGGTGCTCCTGCCAGGGAACTCCCTGATTGAGCGTATTGAAGAACGGAACGGGCTCCAGCTGATTACGCGCAATGCGAACTCTGGAATCCCAATTATCACGTGTGATAAACGCGCGATACCCCCTGGTGACTCTGGGTATGGTGTTCACCCACTGAATGGTCAAGGATTGCGCTGGGTTAACCCGTAATCTGGGCCATTGGTTGAAATTGCCGCCAGTCAGGCCACGTAATTCCTCATCTGTGGCATTGACGATATCGCGTGCGTCCCCATTACCGCCGCTGACGATCCGTCCATCAGGCGGGGGATTTGAACTTTCTATATCTGTGTGGAAAGGGAAAAGTACCGGGCCGGCAAATAAGTCAGGGAAATTTTTGCCCCCGGTCATTTCATCAACCAGGAACGGTGGTAAATACCCATTATTGAGCATAATCACCGCGCGCGAAGCCGGTGATACCACGCGACCGCTTTGCGGATCGATTGGCTCGTAAAAAGGGTAGGGAGGAGGATAGCCATAATTCTGCCGGTAATCTCCACCCTGACAGTGATCAGGCCGGTAGGGAAGTTGATTATTGTCTATATAACTCATGATGGGTTCCTTGTTATCAGGTAATTGGGGGAAAATGTAATAAGCCGGTTACATTAGCCAAAATCAACATCAAATGCCTGATAAAAGGCAAAGGGTTGATCGGCAACGAGCCAAAGCAATAGGATGACGTGATGGCCTCGTTTGTTAAAAGGTAACGACATATCAAATGTTAAACGTGGCGGTAGACTACCCTGATGAGCAAACCAGGGGCTCGCCTGATTTATTTCATCAAAGAATGGGGCGGGTTCAATCTGCGCTCGCGTTAAGCGAACATTTTGCACCCAGTTATCTCTGGTAATAAAAGCACGGTAACCACGAGTAATTCGAGGGGCATCTATCAGCCATTGGATGCGCAATACCTCAGCGGGATTTACACGCAGTCTTGGCCATTCCGTAAACTGAGGGCGAAAATTAGAAAATTCCGCATCGGTGAAATTAATTCTACCGCGCTGATCAAGATGACCGCCACTAAGTATAAAATTATCCGGGGGAGGCGTTGCGCTTTCAACATCCTCCTGAAACGGAAAGGGTACTTGCCCACCAAATAAGTTGGGAAAATTTTTGCCACCGGTGGTTTGATTTACCGTAAAGAATTCCAAGCCGTTCACATTCAGAAGAATTTGGGCGCGTGAAGCCGGCGACACTACGCGACCGGTTAGCGGGTCGAGCGGCTGGTAAAAAGGGTAGGGCTCCGGATAAATACCGCCACAGGGCGGTTTGACGGGATAAGGATGAGGCGGCTGTTGCGGACAGTCAGGGCGGTAATTTTCAACCGAATTGTGATCGGCGTTGCGATAGGCATCAGGGCGATTGGGATCTTGATTATAATCTATATGGCTCATAGTTAACTCCTGAAATGAAAAGTAATATATTTAGAAATAGTAGGGCCGTACCATTTTCAAAATTATTACACGGTCATTGTGATTGACGGTTCATGATTAATATGTGATTGCAATCATGAATGTTTTTTGTTGCCAAATGCCTTTTATGCTTGATAACCCTCTCGGCTCAACATTGGAATGAGCGTAAATAACGTTAATCCCGCGCCCGGTTGATATAGACGGCGGCAGGACATAATTTCGTTGCGCATTTAATTTGATTAATATCCACATCAAAGGCCTGATAAAAGCCATTATCAATATCCATACGCGGTCGGTTTGGGATTATAGCCTGTATAATTAATTGCAGAGTTGCTGCGATCCTGGTGCTGATCTGATTGGTAATATTAATATGCCGCCGCAGCGCCATCGGCCAGCGGCGGAGTGTTTATTTGGCTTAACCTATATCCACATCAAAACCCTGATAGAATCCGTTCGGCGAATCGGCAGTTACCCACACCATGACAATAATGTGATGACCTCTTTTGTTAAACGGTATCGGGGCGCTATGAAAAACCCGCGGGATCAACTGGTCACGAAAATTATTGAAGGGAACCAGCGGACTGATATCCTCATAGAAGGGTCTTGATTCGAGCTGCTCGCGGGTAATACGCTGATTGGGGTTCCAGCCGTCACGGGTGATAAACCAGCGATAGCCCCGGGTGACATGCGCCTGTTGATAAAACCATTCCACATTAAATCGCTGGCCCGGCGCTACCCGTAGCCTGGGCCAGCCGGCAAACCGGGGCGCCAGTTGGTTTAGCTCGGCATCGGTAAAATTGACCCTATTACGGTTACCGGTCCTGCCGCCGCTGATGATAAAGCCATCAGGCGGCGGCGCGGCGCCCCAGGCATCGGTTTGAAACGGTGGGGGAGGTGTTCCGCCTGTGGTGGCGGGAAAGTTTTTGCCCCCTTCCATTTCATTGGCTTCCCAGGCCGCCAACAAACCCTCATTGACCAGAAACTGGGCGCGTGATGGCGGGTTTATCACGCGTCCGTGGCGCGCCTCGACTTCCCGGTAATAGTTTTTATCAATGTAGCTGTAACAGTTATCGCGCGGGAAATCCTGCTGGCAAAGCGGAGGCGGATAGTCATGACAGCCGCTTCCTCCCCGGTGAGGGACGTGGCCGCCGTGCCCATAATGATGGGGATCCCGGTAACCGTCCTCATTCCGAGGGTAATTGGCGTAGTCATTCTCATGCTCGCGTTGATCAGGATAATTATCTGGTCTTTCGTTATCATAAGTGCCCATATCTGGCTCCTGTTAGGTCTCAAAAAGAAAAGCGGAATGGCATCCGCGGACTTACCTCTGATACAGGGCAGTATCGTTGAACGCGCGCGAGCGGGGTGTGATGACGCCGGGGAATGGTTTTTATTGCCAGTTGCCTTTTGTGGGGGTAACGCGGCAGTGAGGAAACATTAGGTATTGTGCCGCCGGCAAGAGAAATTTGGTCTGCTTCAGCTAAAATGTAATAATCACCGCCCTTATAGCTAGGCAATTAATCGAGAACATCATGCAGTACCCGCTTAACGAGATTTTCCAGACGCTTCAGGGCGAAGGCTATTTTACCGGCGTGCCGGCGATATTTATCCGCCTGCAGGGTTGCCCTGTGGGCTGCAGCTGGTGCGATACCAAACATACCTGGGAAATGGACCCGCTTCGGGAGGCCCCTCTGGGGGACATTACGTTAAAAACCGCCGACAGCGACCGCTGGGCCACGGTTACGCCGGAGGAACTGCTGGCGATGATTGAACAACAGGGCTATACCGCGCGGCATGTGGTGATTACCGGCGGCGAGCCGTGCATCCACGACCTGTATACGCTGACGCAGGTGCTGGAACAGCAGGGGTTCAGCTGCCAGATTGAAACCAGCGGTACCCACGAGGTGCGTTGCACCAGCCAGACCTGGGTAACGGTGTCGCCTAAAGTGGGCATGCGCGGCGGTATGGCGATTCTGCCCCAGGCGCTGGAACGCGCCGATGAGATTAAACATCCGGTGGCGCGGGAGCGGGATATCGAACAGCTTGATGCGCTGCTGGCCACACTTGAAGACGATAAACCGCGTATTATCGCCCTGCAGCCCGTCAGCCGGCAGGACGCCGCCACGAAATTGTGCATCGCCACCTGCATCGCCCGCAACTGGCGCCTGTCCATGCAAACCCACAAATACCTGAATATCGCCTGATCCGGTGAAACGACAGGCCCGGGCCGGCACCGCCGGGGGCTAAGCCGTTATCCGGCGCGCCGCCGATAGCGCGACTTTGCCAGGCGGATGCCGGAGCCTGTTATTGATCGCCGCGATAGATGCAGCCGGCGGTACAGGTTTCTTTCACCATGATGCCGCTCAGCAGGGGCAGGCGGGGTTTAAGCTGTTGCCAAATCCAGTGGGCCAGTACTTCGCTGGTGGGGTTTTCCAGGCCGGGGATATCATTAAGATAATAATGGTCAAGCTGGTCGAGGATCGGCCGAAACAGCGCCTTGAGCTCGGCGAAGTCGATCACCCAGCCGGTGAACGGATCCACTTCACCGGTGATTTCCACGCGCACCATAAACGAATGGCCGTGCAAACGCCCGCATTTATGACCGTCGGGCACATGCGGCAAACGGTGCGCCGCCTCAAAAGTAAATTCTTTAAATAACGTGGTTACCACTATAGGGCCTCTTGTCAAAACAAACGCTGCATGGTACCGAAATGCGGCTTATGATTCTATGTTATGTGCCGCCAACCCGTAATAAGTTGGCTAAGGGGCCATCAAAACACCATGAACGCGGTCCAATCCTTGCTTTTATTCCTCTCGCCTCGGCGAACCGCCGGGCTGTGGCTGTTATGCGCCCTGACGGCGTGCGCGTGCCGCGTCAGCGCCGCCGGGGGAGAAACGCTTGCCATACCCACGGCCGACGGCGCGATGAGGGTCTATCTCTATCGTCCGATGGCCGATGCGCGCGATATGCCGGTGGTCATGGTGCTGCACGGGGTCAAACGCGACGGCGCCCAGGCGCGGGATCAATGGATCGCCGCGGCCAATCATTACCATTTCCTGATTATAGCGCCCGAATTCCCCGGCACGCGTTATCCCGGCGCGCGGGGCTATATGTTGGGCAATACCGCGGCGGGTCCTGCGGTCCTTCCGGCAGCGCAATGGTCCTATTCCCGTATTGGCGATGTTTTCAACGCGCTGCGGCGCGAGGGCATTACGCGCCGCAGCGACTATCTGTTGTACGGCCATAGCGCCGGCTGCCAGTTTGTCCACCGGATGCTGATGGCGCTGCCGGATATGCCGGCCAGGGCGGTGGTCTGCGCCTCGGCCGGCTGGTGGACGCCGCCGGATCCGCGCCGATCCTGGCCTTACGGGCTGGCGCGCGCGCCTTTTACCCTGGATGCCGCCCAGGAAGCCCGCTTCTTTGCCCGACCGACGCTTATCATGGTCGGAGAGCAGGATAGGCGCACCCGGCGCACCGCGATGCGTAACACCCCGCAGGCCCAGGCGCAGGGAAAGAACCGGCTTGAACGCGCCGGCTGGTATTTCCGGCGTGCGCAATCCCTGGCGGAACAGCAGAAAATGCCGTTTCACTGGCAATTTATCAGCGTATCCGGCGCCGGGCATCAAAGTCCGTTGCTGGTGGATGAGGCGGCCCGCTTTCTTAACCAGTTTAAGTAATAAGTTTTACCGAAATAACTCTTTAGGCTATTTAGTTATTTATTATTGCCATCGCATCCTTTATTGATTGCGTCGCACTGAGTAACCTTACAAACTCTGGTGATCCCTTAATACACGCCCGGCCCTACTGGTACGCACAAGGAAATTCGAACAGCAATGACGACTCAGGCCCCACCAACTTCTTTGCTCCCGCTGAATCCGGAACAACTCGCCCGCCTGCAGGCTGCAACCGGTGATTTTTCGCCGCTGCAGATGGCCTGGGTATCCGGTTATTATTGGGGGCAGGTCAACCAGACGCCCGTCGCCGGTACCCCTCCGGCGCCCGCGCCGACGCAGGCGCACGCCATTACGCTGCTGTCCGCGTCGCAAACCGGCAACGCCCGGCGGGTGGCGGAACAGCTGCGCGACGATTTGATCGCCGCCAAACTGGATGTCACCCTGGTAAACGCCGGCGATTATAAATTTAAACACATCGCCCAGGAAAAGCTGCTGGTGATCGTCGCCTCCACCCAGGGCGAGGGCGATCCGCCGGAAGAGGCGGTGGCGCTGTATAAATACTTGTTTTCGAAAAAAGCCCCCCGGCTTGCCGATACGCGCTTTGCGGTATTGGGCCTCGGCGATACGTCCTATGAGCACTTTGCCAAGATAGGCAAGGATTTTGACGCGCGTCTGGCCGAGCTCGGCGCCCAGCGGCTGCTGGACAGGGTTGACGCCGATGTTGAATATCAGCCGGTGGCGCAAGCCTGGCGCCGGGATATCGTGGCGCTATTGCAAGCGCGGGTGCCGCAGGAAAGCGCGGCCCGGCACGAGATAACCCTCAGCGGCGCGGTAGATGAAGTCGATTCCACGCCTTATACCAAAGAACAGCCGCTGGTGGCCGCCATTGCGGCGTCGCAAAAAATTACCAGCCGCAGCTCGCTGAAAGACGTGCGCCATATCGAAATCGATCTCGGCGACTCCGGCCTGCGTTACCAGCCGGGAGACGCCCTGGGCGTCTGGTATGAAAACGACCCGGCGCTGGTGGACGAACTCTTGACGCTGCTATGGCTGGACGGCGGACAAACGGTGACGGTGGAAGGACAAACCTTATCCCTCGCCGATGCGCTGCGCGCTCATTACGAACTGACCCAGAACACTACCCTTATCGTCGGGGAGTATGCCGCCATGGCCCGCGACGAGGCGCTGCTGGCGCTGACGGCGGACAAGGAACGCCTGCAGCGGTACGCCCAATCGACGCCGATCGTGGATATGGTGCGCCAGGCGCCGGTGGAACTGGGCGCGGATCAGCTGCTGGCGCTGTTGCGTCCGCTAACGCCGCGGCTGTATTCCATCGCCTCGTCGCAGGCGGAGGTCAGCGACGAGGTGCATATCACGGTGGGCGTGGTGCGTTATGAGGTGGATGGCAGGCCGCGCACCGGCGGCGCCACCGGCTATCTGGCCGACCGGCTGGCCGAGGACGATCGGGTACGCATTTTTATCGAGCACAATAACAATTTCCGCCTGCCGGCCGATACCGACGCGCCGGTCATCATGATTGGACCCGGCACCGGCATCGCGCCGTTCCGCGCGTTTATGCAACAGCGGGAAGCGGATGGCGCCGCCGGCAAGAACTGGCTGTTTTTCGGCAATCCGCATTTTACCGACGATTTTCTCTACCAGGTGGAATGGCAGCGCTACAAAAAAGAGGGCCTGCTGACCGCGATTGATTTAGCCTGGTCGCGGGATCAGCCGGAGAAAATCTATGTACAGGACCGGCTGCGGCAAAAAGGCGCTGAAGTCTGGCGCTGGATCGAGCAGGGGGCGCATATTTATGTTTGCGGCGATGCCAACCATATGGCCAAAGACGTAGAGCAGGCATTACTGGACGTGGTAGCCGAGCACGGTGGCATGGACACCGAGCAGGCCGATGAATTTTTAAGCGAGCTGCGCATCGAGCGCCGCTATCAGCGGGACGTCTACTGATGAGTGAAAAACAACCTACTCCCCCCTTATCCGATAATGAACGGCTGAAAGGGGCAAGCAATTTTCTGCGCGGCACCATCGCCGAAGATTTGCACGACGGGCTGACCGGCGGCTTTAACGGCGATAATTTCCAGCTGATCCGTTTTCACGGCATGTATCAGCAAGACGATCGCGATTTGCGCGCCGAACGCACGGAACAAAAGCTGGAGCCGCTGATTAATATGATGCTGCGCTGCCGCCTGCCGGGGGGGATCATAACGCCGCGGCAGTGGCTGGGCATCGAGGCGTTTGCCGCCGAGCATACCCTGTACGGCAGCGTGCGCCTGACCACCCGCCAGACTTTTCAGTTCCACGGCGTGCTCAAACCCGACCTGAAGCAAATGCATCAACTGCTGCACAGCCTGGGGCTGGACTCCATCGCCACGGCGGGGGATGTCAATCGTAACGTGCTGTGCAGCGCCAATCCGGTGGAATCGGTGTTGCATCAGCAGGCCTATGAGTGGGCGAAAAAAATCTCCGAACATTTGCTTCCCAAGACCCGCGCCTACGCCGAGATCTGGCTGGACGGCGAGAAAAGCGAAACCACCGACCAGGAGCCGATCCTGGGGCCTACCTATCTGCCGCGTAAGTTCAAGACCACGGTTGTGGTGCCGCCGCTAAACGACGTCGACGTGCATGCCAACGATCTGAACTTCGTCGCCGTCAGCGACAACGGACAGCTGGTCGGGTTTAACGTGCTGGTGGGCGGCGGCCTGGCGATGACTCACGGTGATAATACCACCTATCCGCGCAAGGCCAGCGAATTTGGTTATATCGCGCTTGAACATACCCTGACCATCGCCGAGGCGGTGGTGGGCACCCAGCGCGACTGGGGTAATCGTTCCAACCGTAAAAACGCCAAGACCAAATACACCCTGGAGCGGGTCGGGGTCGACACCTTCAAAGCGGAGGTGGAACGGCGCGCCGGCATATCCTTCGCGCCGATCCGGCCTTATCACTTTACCGAGCGAGGCGATCGTTTCGGCTGGGTGAAAGGCGTGGAAAACCTCTGGCATTTAACCCTGTTTATCGAAAACGGCCGTATCCTGGATTATCCGGATCGGCTGCTTAAAACCGGCATGGCGGAGATTGCCCGCATCCATAAAGGGGATTTCCGGCTCACCGCCAACCAGAACCTGATCGTGGCCGGGGTGCCCGCGCGGGACAAGGCCAAAATCGAAGCCCTGGCGCGCAAGTACGGCCTGATTAACGACAGCGTCACCCCGCAGCGTAAAGCGTCCATGGCCTGCGTGGCGTTTCCCACCTGCCCGCTGGCGATGGCCGAGGCCGAGCGCTTCCTACCGCAGTTTGTCACCAAGGTGGAGGATATCATGTCCGCCCACGGCCTGGGCAACGACGAAATCATCCTGCGGGTGACCGGTTGTCCAAACGGCTGCGGCCGCGCGATGCTGGCGGAAATCGGCCTGGTCGGCAAAGCCATCGGCCGCTACAACCTGTATCTGGGCGGCGATCGCGCCGGTGAGCGTATTCCGCGCATGTACCGGGAAAACATCACCGAAGACGAGATCCTGGCCATTATCGACCAGACTGCCGGACGCTGGGCGGCCGAACGCCATCCGCAGGAAGCCTATGGTGATTTTGTTATCCGCGCCGGTATCGTCAAGCCGGTGGTTAACTCAGCCCAGGATTTTTATGACTAACCCGAGGGGCCACCTATGAGCAGCCTGAACCTGACCGAACTGAACCTGTTGCCGAAAGAAGAACAAACGGCGGCGCTCGCTGATACGAACCGTCAGCTTGAAACCCTGACGGCGCAAGAGCGGGTGGGCTGGGCGCTGGCAAACCTGCCCGGCGAAACGGTATTGTCATCAAGCTTCGGCATCCAGGCCGCGTTATGCCTGCATCTGGTGACCCGCCAGCGGCCGGATATCCCGGTGATCCTGACCGATACCGGCTATCTGTTCCCGGAAACCTATCAGTTTATTGATGAGCTGACCGACAAGCTGGGCCTCAATCTGCGGGTATTCCGCGCGGAACTTTCCCCCGCCTGGCAGGAGGCCCGTTACGGCAAACTGTGGGAGCAAGGGGTGGAGGGGATCGAAAAATACAACCAGATCAATAAAGTCGAACCGATGAACCGCGCCTTAAGCACGCTGAAAGCGCAAAGCTGGCTGGCGGGGCTGCGCCGCGAGCAGTCCGGCAGCCGCGCCCATCTGCCGGTGCTGGCCATCCAGCGCGGGGTATTTAAACTGCTGCCGATCATCGATTGGGACAATAAGCAGGTGTACCAGTATCTCAAAGCCCACGATCTTGGCTACCATCCCTTGTGGGAGCAGGGCTACCTGTCGGTGGGCGACACCCACACCACCCGCAAATGGGAACCGGGCATGAGCGAGGAAGAAACGCGCTTTTTCGGCCTCAAGCGCGAGTGCGGGCTGCACGAAGGTTAACAGCGGCTTCGCCGATAACCAACAACGCCGCCGGAGGCTTAACGTTTCCGGCGGCGTTGGCTATTCGGCATCGACGAGGAGGACGTCAATACCTTTATCGGCGAAAAAATCCAGCAGGGAGGACGGAATGTTATTGTCGGTGATGATTTTATCCACCCGTTCGATACTGATAATCTTATGCAGGCTAATGCGATGGAATTTCGAAGAGTCGGTAACGACGATGATTTTTTTCGAGGCATCGCACATACAGCGGTTCAGCCTGGCTTCATCTTCATTATGCGTTGTCACTCCCATCAGGGGGTCCAGCCCATCCACGCCTAAAAACAGCATATCGAAATGATAGTTTTGCAACGCGATTTCGGCCTGGCCGCCAAAAAATGATAAGGAGTGCCGCCTGAGCCGCCCGCCGGTCACTAATAAATCCACCCCGGGGGCATCAATCAACGCTTCCGCCACATTCATGCCGTTGGTCATCACGATGACCTCCTCATGATTATGCAGTTGCCGCGCAATTTCATACGTGGTGGTGCCGGAGTCCAGGATAATGGTGCTTCCCGGCGTGATGAGCGACGCGGCCAGTTTGCCGATGCGCTCCTTGATGGTGGCATTTTCCGAACGCTTGGCTTCGATTGACCGCTCCGCTTCCGCCGGGGACGCGGGAGACAGCATCGCCCCGCCATAAGCGCGGGTGGCGACGCCCTGTTTTTCGAGAAAGGACAGATCGTTACGGATGGTCACCGTCGACACATTAAAATCCGCCGCCAACACATTCACCTGCACGCTTCCCTGCGCCTTAAGTTGACTGACAATCCGCTCGCGCCGCGCGCTGGTCGTCATCGTTCTATTGCCAGGGCTCATCACATCGCATCCCTCATCACCACCTCCACTGCCGAAATTTGCCCCGTTGCGCTATAGAACCGCAAAGGAATCCGCCTAATTTCATCACCGCCAAACCTTTCATTCCCTTATGTCTTTCTTATTAACGCTATTGTAGCCACCCCCCAAGATGATGTCGACTGTTTAACCTTTCTTCATCCCCGCGGTGAAACGACGGAATCCAGACCCGACGCCGGCCTTATCCATCCGGCGGCACGTTACCTCCAGGAAAGGGAGGGTAAAGCTATCCATTTCGTTTTCTTATTTTTTGATCTTTATCACAGAGATCGATCTTTCATTTTCTTTCTTTATGGTCATGATGTAATCTTTTTACAACACAACGAAAGATATAAAAGGCAATACTCATGGAAACACAAAGCGCGGCGCTGCAAACGCTGCTGGCCCGGCATAAAGCAGGCCATCCGGTCGGGATCTATGCGGTTTGTTCGGCGCATCCCCTGGTGATTGAAGCCGCCCTGCGGCATGCGCAGGCGGAAAATACGCTGCTGCTGGTGGAAGCGACGTCCAACCAGGTCGACCAATATGGCGGTTATACCGGCATGACGCCGGCCGATTTTTACCACGCCATCATGGACCAGGCCGCGGCGATAGGTTTTGACGCCGGCCGGCTGATTCTGGGCGGCGATCATCTGGGACCCAACCGTTGGCAGGGACTGCCGGCCGCGCAGGCCATGAGCAAAGCGGAAGTGCTGATCGCCGCCTACGTGGCGGCGGGATTTAAAAAAATTCATCTTGATTGCAGCATGGCCTGTCAGGATGACGCCGTACCCCTGAGCGATGAGATTGTCGCAACGCGTTCGGCGCAATTAGCGGCAGTGGCTGAAATTACCTGCCATGACACCTTCGGCTGCCAGGATATTGTCTACATTATCGGCACGGAAGTGCCGGTTCCGGGCGGCGCCCAGGAGAATCTGCGGCAGTTGGACGTCACTGCGCCGCAGGCCGCGGCGCGCACAATTACCGCCCATCGCGACGCCTTTGCGCGGCAGGGTCTGGCGGACATCTGGCCCCGGGTCATAGGGCTGGTGGTGCAGCCCGGCGTGGAATTTGATCATACCCAGGTGATCGATTACCAACCCGGGCCTGCCGCCGCGTTAAGCCGGATGATTGATGACTACCCCTATCTGGTCTATGAAGCCCATTCCACCGATTACCAACGGCCCCAGGCTTACCGGCAACTGGTGCGGGATCATTTCGCCATTCTTAAGGTGGGCCCCGCGCTAACCTTCGCTTTGCGCGAAGCGTTGTTTGCCCTGGAGTGCATCGAGGAAGAAATTATCAGCCAGGACCGCTCTGAATTACGCGCCACCCTTGAACAGGTGATGCAAGAGCAGCCCGGGTATTGGCAGCAACATTATCACGGCGATGAAGAGGCTAAGCGATTATCGCGCCGGTATAGTTATTCGGATCGCATCAGGTACTACTGGCCGCATGACAGGGTGCAGCGCAGTTGCCAAAAGCTCATGCAAAACTTGGGGAATCAGGTCATTCCGCTGCCGTTGTTAAATCAGTATTTGCCGGAACAATACGCCAAAGTAAGGGATGGGAAATTAGTTCTCAATCCGAAAGATATTATTATCGATAAAATTATCGATGTGATTAAAGCATATTCATCAGCCTGTCATGAATAATCAAAGGCACGAAAAAATGACTGATTCTGTAAAAGCACCTTATCACCCGGAGCACGCCACGGCGCAGGAAATTATGCAGCAGCCGGCGACCTGGCGCAAAACCCTATTACTGATTGAACAGCAACGGGACCGCATCAATACCTTTTTAACGCCCTTATTGGCCCGTACGGATCTGCGGATTATCCTCACCGGCGCCGGAACTTCGGCTTTTATCGGTAAAATCCTGGTACCGGCGCTGCTGCCAAAATTAAACCTGCGCGTAGAGGCCATCGCCACCACCGACCTGGTCAGTAATCCCCGTGAATACCTGTCCGCTAACTGCCCCACGCTGCTGGTCTCCTTCGGGCGCTCGGGCAACAGCCCGGAAAGCGTGGCGGCAATAGAGCTTGCTAACCAGATGCTGGGGCAATGTTTCCATCTCATCATCACCTGTAATGAACGCGGCCGGTTACACCAGAATTTTGCTCAAAGCGCTAATACCTTGTCATTACTGACGCCGCCCGAAACGCACGATCGCGGCTTTGCCATGACCAGCAGCGTCAGTAACATGATGCTGGCCTGCCTGGCGGTATTTGCGCCCAGGCAGTATAACCTTGCCAGCTTTTTGCCCATTATCGAAAATAGCCAAAATATTATTGAGCATTATCTGCAACGGCCGACCTCATTATTTGGCCAAGATGAATATCATCGCGTGGTATACCTCGGCAGCGGTGGATTGCAAGGTATCGCGCAGGAATCGGCGCTCAAGATTCTTGAGCTTACCGCCGGAAAGATCAGCACCTTTTTTGATAGTCCCACCGGTTTCCGCCATGGACCGAAATCTATCGTGGACGGAAATACCCTGGTCGTGGTGTTTATTTCTAACTCGCCCTACACCAGAAAATACGATCTGGATCTGTTAGCCGAATTAAGGAATGACAACGTGGCGCGCCGGGTGGTTGCCATCGCCGACAGTCCTGTCCCGGGAATAGGCAAGGGCGAATATCTGTATTTGCCAAAGACCACTCATGCCGATGACGCCCATATTGGGTTTTGTTATTTACTCTATGCGCAAATATATGCCTATTTGACATCGCTGCAATCAGGCGCCTCGCCGGATAATCCTTCTCCCAGCGGCGTGGTAAACAGAGTCGTCGAAGGTGTGGTTATTCATAGGCTGGAAATAGAGAAATAAGCTAACCCGCTGCCGCGGTGACCGAATAATACAGCACATGACAGATAATGTCGTTAATCAGGGTATAAATCATGCGTATGGTATCCACAAAATATTTATTGGCACGGGCAAAAACTGAGAATTTTGCCGTGCCCGCGTTTAATATCCATAATGCCGAAACGATACAGGCGGTGCTCGAGGCCTGTCACGAACGTCAATCGCCGGTGATCCTGGCCGGCACGCCCAGTACCTTCAGACATATCTCTTTTAAGGATTTGCACGCCCTTTGCCAATCCTTTGCCGGTACCTTTGATATCCCCATCGCGCTGCATCTGGATCATCATGAGGCCCTTAGCGATATCCGCGATAAAGTTTTTGCCGGCGCCCGCAGCGCAATGATTGACGCCAGTCATTTGAATTTTGCCGACAATGTCGCCTTGGTGAAGGAGGTGACGACGTTTTGCCATAAATATGACTGTAGCGTGGAAGCGGAGCTGGGCAGGCTGGGCGGCATTGAAGATGATAAAAACGTCAGCGTCGGCGCGAGCTTTCTTACCGACCCGGATGAGGCGGTGGACTTTGTTAATCTTACCGGCATCGACAGCCTGGCCATCGCTATCGGCACGGCGCACGGTCTGTATAAAGACACGCCGAAAATAGATTTTGAGCGGCTGGCCATCATCAACGGCAGGATTGACATCCCGCTGGTATTACACGGCGGCAGCGATGTGCCCGATGACTATATTATCCGCGCCGTCAAGCTGGGTATCTGCAAAGTGAATGTCGGGACTGAATTGAAAATTGCCTTTGCCGGCGCGGTAAAAAAATACTTCGCCGCGAATCCGCAGGCGAACGATCCCCGCTTTTACATGCGGGAAGGCATGGATGCCATGAAAGAGGTGGTTTACAGTAAAATCCGCATTTGCGGTTCTGCCGGAAAATTGGCTATCGGGAGTGAATCATGATCTTTCTCGGGGTTGATGGGGGAGGCACCAAAACAGCCTTCGTGCTGATAAACTCGGATGGCGAGATATTGGCGCAGCATGAAGCTTCCACTTGCTACTATTTAAACGTCGGCCGCGAAAACAGCAAAACCATTATCGTCAACGGTATCGCGGAAGTCTGCCGGCGCGCCGAGATCGCGCCGGACATGATTGATTATTCTTTTTTCGGCCTGCCGGCCTACGGCGAAGTCTCGGCGGATGTGCCTTTTCTGGATCAGATTCCCGCCGTGTTGCTTAGCCCGGAAAAATATCGCTGCGATAACGATATGGTTTGCGGCTGGGCGGCAAGCCTTGGCTGCCGGGACGGCATCAATATCGTTTCCGGCACGGGCTCGATCGCCTATGGCGAGCATAATGGAAAAACCTCCCGCTGCGGCGGTTGGGGGGAGCTGTTCAGCGATGAGGGCAGCGCCTATTGGATCGGCTGTAATGCCCTCAATTTGTTTTCAAAAATGTCCGATCATCGGCTGAAAATGGATATTCTCTATGATCTGATTAAAAGCAAATACCACATTGATGTTGATCTTGATATCAATGATCTGGTGTTTAATAAATGGCAAGGAGACCGGACAAAAATCGCGTCGGTTGCCAGGGTCGCCTATGAAGCGGCGGTCGAGGGCGATAAAGAAAGCTATAAACTTTTTTGTACCGCAGCCCGTGAACTCGCCATGATGGTGGATTCGGTGCGCAAAGATCTGGCGTACTCACCCGATGAGACCACCCTGGTTTCGTTTACCGGCGGTGTTTTTAACTGCGGGGATATCATCCTTGATCCTTTTATGCATGAGCTGGCAAATCTCAGCGGTAGCTATTTAGTATGCCAACCAAAATATAATCCCTCTATGGGGGCCGCTATTTATGCCGCAAAGATAAGCGGTAATCCCCTGGCGAACGCTGTTCTCAATAAGCTTAAAATTGGAGAATAAAATGAAAAGCAACTCGTGGATAATCTATACCTTGATGGTGGTATTAACCTGGGGTGTGTGGGGCGGCGTGAGCGCATATCCGACCCAAAAATACAGTTTTCCTGATCAATGGGTTTATATCATATGGTCAATTACCATGCTTATCCCATGCTACTTTACGCTAAAAGGAAAAAAGATTGATTTTTCCCCGCAGGCGGTACTTTATGGGCTGGCGATCGGGTTTACCGGTGCGGGCGGGCAGTTATTGCTGTTTAAAACCCTCGGCATGGGTGCTCCGGCTTATCTGGTATTCCCCATTATCTCGATTTCGCCCGCAATCACGGTGATAATGTCGCTGGTGCTGTTGAAAGAAAGAATTAATTTTCTCGGTACTATCGGTATTATCCTGGCGCTATTGTCGATACTCGCCTTCAGCATAAGCCAGGGCGACGGTACGACAGTAAGCGGCTCATTGTGGCTGGTGTTTTCAGTTATTATTTGCCTGGCGTGGGGGTTGCAAGCGTTTTTTATGAAAAGGGCGTCCAACAATCACATTGAGGATAGCGCTATCTTCTTTTATATGACGCTAACGGGCCTGATCCTGGCGCCCATCGCCTATGCCATGATTCCTGATAAAAGCGGCAGTTATCCGGCGGCCGCCTATCTTATTACCGCCGCCACCCAGGTATTGAATGCCGTCGGCGCCTTATTCCTGGTGATGGCATTGTCCAGGGGGAAGGCTATCATCGTGGCGCCTTGCACCAATGCGCTGGCCCCGGTCCTTACGGCGGTAATATCATTATTATTGTACCAAACCCTGCCAACCGCTTACGCATTGATAGGCATTATTCTAGCCATTACAGGTTCCACTATTATGGTTTATTCTGAGGAGAAAAGCAGTACCGCGACAATACAGCCCACGCTTTAATAAAAAGCATGGTTTCATTTTATTATTAATTTGCGGACAGTATTGATACCGATTATCTCCGTTGCCACTCAGATCTGATATATGCAAAGGGTAACTGTTTAAAATCAGCCGTTTTACTTTATTATTATGCGCTTTAGGGTAATTGAACCTATTCTTATGGTTGGTTACTGTCATTAATTATAATTTGCTTTCGCTGTAATTCCCGCCATAGAACTGTATTGAATTATGGCGGCCCGGGTATGGGCCTCACCTCGCTGTGATACCGGCATGCGGTTTTCTTACCGCATGCTCCTTATTTCCATCGGGCTAGGATTTAGCCCCCTGCGTCAGTCCTTGCAACAGCGGCCACAACAGTTTCATGCTGTCGCGCGCGCGTTTACCGATTTGTCCGGTCAGGTGGGTATCAAGATACTGGATATTATCGCGCTGGCTCTGGTAACGCGCCATTCCCTGGGGAAAGTTACGACTGGGCTTGCGCTGCAGGCAACTGTCGCCGTTTGTGCCCGAGCCCACATCCAGCACCGAGAATCCCGCCTTGGCAAACGGCAGCGCGTCGCTGGCGCAAGCGGCCGAGGTCCTGATGCCGGGGCTTAAGATCAGCGGGATACCCGCCTGGCGCGCCTGGGCGCCCAGGTTTTTAACCAGTTCCTGCAGGCGGGCGTCGCCGCTGTCCGGGCTGTAATTGACCCGCAGCTTTTCGCCGGCCACCAGGCTGTCGAGGTTGATCACCAGCAGCGTATTGCGTTTTTCCTGCGCGGACATGCGTTGCAGATAATCATCCACGCCCAGGGTTTCCGGCTCCCCGGCGCTGAGCGCCACAAAACGCACGCCCACCGCCAACGTGCCGCGCCCCAACTGCTGCGCCAGACCCAGCATCACGCCGAGGCCGGACGCGTTATCGTCTACCCCCTGTAGCGTCAGGCCGCCCAAATTGTCATTCAGGTCCTTATCGCTGCGCGGCATAAAGGTATCGGCGTGGGCCACTATCAGCACTTCGCCGGGCGCCGCGCCGGCACGGGCGGCGATAACCGAGGTGGCGGTAATTCTGCGCCAGTCGGCTTTGCCGGCGCTGCCGTGGAACAGATAACGGGTATTGAAGGCGCGCAGATCGCTGTGGAAGCCCAGCTCGGTGAACCGACGCTGAAGATAATCCGCCGCCATCAGTTCCGCCGGGCTGCCCGCCATGCGGCCGGGAAAATAGGTAGCGATATAACGAATCTGCTCTTGCGCGTATTGGCTTGGAGTGAAGGCGGCGGCGGGGGCGGAAAACGCCAGCAGGGCGCCGAGGCACAGCGTTAAACGGGCGCGCTTGCTGCGACCGGGGTGAAACATAAAACAGTATCCTTAATAGACGGGAACGGCATCGGTTTTCGCCGCTCAACCCAGCGCTATAGTATGGTACCGCCCCGCGGGCAATACAATTTGTACCCATGGCCGCGACCGGCTGATCGCACGATTCGTTGCCCGCAATCCTCTTGGCGCGCGCGCATGAAAGGCGCCGTTATTCCATTAAAGCAATTGTAATTCCAATTAACTATTTCATAGAACCTAATCGCAAGACGTATAGTCACATTATTGCTAAGCCAAATCATAAAAGGTAGCTGTGGATTATTTACCTCTTTTTGCCGATCTCAGGCAGCGTCCGGTACTGGTGGTCGGCGGGGGCGAGGTTGCCGCACGCAAGATCCTGCTACTGCAGCGCGCCGGCGCACAGGTCAGGGTGGTTGCGCGCCGGCTTTCCCCCGATCTCGGTCGTCAGGCGCAAGCGGGCTATCTCCAATGGCTCGGGGAGAGTTTTGCCGCCGACATGCTGGACGGCGTGTTCCTGGTGATCGCCGCCACCAACGATCGGGCGCTGAACGCCGAGGTTTATGCCGCCGCCGACCAGCGGCATATCCTGGTCAATGTGGTGGACGATCAGCCCCAGTGTTCGTTTATCTTCCCCTCCATCGTCGATCGTTCGCCCATCATGGTGGCGATTTCCTCCGGGGGAAAGGCGCCGGTGCTGGCGCGCATACTGCGCGAAAAACTGGAATCCCTGCTGCCGGCCTTTCTTGGCCCGATGGCGGAGATGGCCGGCGCTTTTCGCGAGCGGGTAAAACAGCATTTTCCGGCCATGGACGCGCGGCGGCGTTTTTGGGAGCGGGCGTTTAACGGGCGTTTCGCCGGCCTGGCGGCGCAGGGGCGGCATGACGACGCCCAGGCGGCGCTGGAGCGGGAGCTTGACGCGCCGGCCGGACAGGCCGGCGACGTGGCACTGGTGGGCGCCGGCCCGGGCGACGCGGGCCTGTTGACGCTGCGCGCCCTGCAACTGATGCAGCAGGCGGACGTGGTGCTCCACGATTACCTGGTCAGCGCCGAGGTGCTGGAACTGGTGCGGCGGGATGCCGAGCTGATTTGCGTCGGTAAACGCGCCGGCGACTTTTGCATGCCGCAGGAAGAGATTAACCGGCAACTGGTCGAACACGCGCGGCAGGGCAAACGCGTGGTACGCCTGAAAGGCGGGGATCCGTTTATCTTCGGGCGCGGCGGCGAAGAGCTACAGGCGGTGGCCGCCGCCGGCATCCCTTTCCAGGTGGTGCCGGGGGTCACCGCCGCCGCGGGCGCCACCGCCTACGCCGGCATTCCTCTCACCCACCGCGACCATGCGCAAAGCGTGACCTTTATTACCGGCCACGCGCGCCGCGGCGGCGGCGATCTCGATTGGCCGGCGCTGGCGGCGGGCCGCCAGACCCTGGCTATCTATATGGGATTGATGAAAGCAGGGGACATCAGCCGGCAGCTTATCCTGCACGGCCGTTCGCCCTTGACGCCGGTGGCGGTGATAAGCCACGGCACCCTGGCCTCCCAGCAGGTGCTGACCGGTACCCTGGGACAACTCGACACCCTGGCGCAACAGGCGTCCACCCCGGCTTTGCTGGTCATCGGCGAAGTTGTCACCCTTCATGATGAAATCGCCTGGTTTGGCGTCCAACAATCGGCGGCGCAACAGCGCGCGACGTTGGTTAACCTGGCTTAAGGATGTAAAAATGGATCAACAACGACATACTCATTTGCGGCAACTGGAGGCGGAAAGCATCCATATTATCCGCGAGGTGGCGGCCGAATTCGCCAATCCGGTCATGATGTACTCCATCGGCAAGGATTCCTCGGTGATGCTGCATCTGGCCCGCAAGGCGTTTTTCCCGGGCACGCTGCCGTTTCCGCTGCTGCATGTGGATACCGGCTGGAAATTCCGCGAAATGTATGAATTTCGCGATCGCACCGCCAAGGCCTATGGCTTCGAGCTGCTGGTGCACCGTAATCCGGACGGGGTGGCGATGGGCATTAATCCCTTTATCCACGGCAGCGCCAAACATACCGATATCATGAAAACCGAAGGCCTTAAGCAGGCGCTGAATAAATACGGTTTCGACGCCGCGTTCGGCGGCGCCCGGCGCGACGAGGAAAAGTCCCGCGCCAAGGAGCGCATCTACTCCTTTCGCGATCGGTTGCACCGCTGGGACCCGAAAAACCAGCGGCCGGAGCTGTGGCATAACTATAACGGCCAGATCAACAAAGGCGAAAGCATCCGCGTCTTCCCGTTGTCCAACTGGACCGAGCTGGATATCTGGCAATATATCTACCTGGAAAACATAGAAATTGTGCCGCTTTACCTCGCCAAGCCGCGCCCGGTGCTGGAGCGCGACGGCATGCTGCTGATGGTGGATGACGACCGTATCGATCTGCAGCCGGGAGAAGTGATCAGCCAGCGCATGGTGCGGTTTCGCACCCTTGGCTGCTGGCCGCTTACCGGCGCGGTGGATTCCACGGCGCAGACCCTGCCCGAGATTATCGAGGAAATGCTGGTGTCCACCACCAGCGAAAGGCAGGGCCGGGTTATCGACCGCGATCAGTCCGGATCGATGGAACTGAAAAAGCGTCAGGGTTATTTTTAAGGAGCGATCGACATGAACACGACCATAGCTAAACAGATCGCCGAACAGGGCGGCGTGGAAGCCTACCTGCATGCGCAACAGTATAAAAGCCTGCTGCGCTTTCTCACCTGCGGCAGCGTGGACGACGGCAAAAGCACCCTGATTGGCCGCCTGCTGCACGATACCCGTCAAATTTATGAAGATCAGCTGACTACGCTGCACTCCGACAGCAAGCGCCTGGGCACCCAGGGCGAGAAGCTGGACCTCGCGCTGCTGGTGGACGGCCTGCAGGCGGAGCGGGAGCAGGGCATCACCATTGACGTGGCTTACCGCTATTTCTCCACGGAAAAGCGTAAATTCATTATTGCCGATACGCCGGGGCATGAACAGTACACGCGCAACATGGCCACCGGCGCGTCCACCTGCGATCTGGCGATCCTGTTAATCGACGCGCGCAAAGGCGTGCTGGACCAGACCCGCCGCCATAGTTTTATCAGTACGCTGCTGGGCATTCGTCATCTGGTGGTGGCGGTCAACAAGATGGATTTGGTGGACTACCGGCAGACTGTCTTTGAACAGTTCAAGCAGGATTACCTGCACTTCGCCGAGGAACTGCCGGTGGATCTGAGCATTACGTTTGTGCCGATTTCCGCCCTTGACGGCGATAACGTCGTCACGCCCAGCGTCGCCATGCCCTGGTATAACGGCCCGACGCTGCTGCAGGTGCTGGAAACGGTCGAAGTCATCAATCTTAATGAACAGCAGCCGATGCGTTTTCCCGTGCAGTACGTTAACCGGCCCAACCTGGATTTCCGTGGTTACGCCGGTACCGTGGCGGCGGGCGTGCTGCGGGTGGGGCAGCAGATAAAAGTGCTGCCTTCGGGCGTCACGTCCTCCATCGCCCGTATCGTGACCTTCGACGGCGACGTGGCCGAAGCCTGGGCAGGCGAGGCGGTGACGCTGGTCCTGGCGGATGAAATCGATATCAGCCGGGGCGATCTGGTGGTGGATGGCGCTGAAACGCTGCGCCCGGTGCGCAACGCCCTGGTGGATGTGGTCTGGATGACCGACAACCCGCTGGTGGCCGGCCAAAGCTTCGACATTAAAATCGGCGGTAAAAAGACCCGCGCCCGGATAGAAAATATCCAGTATCAGGTGGAGATCAACAGCCTGACCCAGCGCGTGGTCGACAGCCTGCCGCTCAATGGCATCGGTCTGGTGGAGCTGGCGTTCGACGAGCCGATGGCGGTGGATAAATACCCGCATAACGCCGTGACCGGCGGCATGATTTTTATCGACCGCCTGAGCAACGTGACCGTCGGCGCGGGCATGGTGCGCGAACCCTTGGCGGAGGTCTTTACCGAGCCCCAGCGCCACAGCGAATTCGAGCTGGAATTAAACGCGCTGGTGCGCCGCCACTTCCCGCACTGGGGCGCGCGTGATTTGCTGGGTGGTAAATAACCATGGCCCATCGGCATACCCCATACCCCGCGGCGCCCGACAGCAATATTGTCTGGCACGAACACCCGATAACCCGGGAGGATCGCGAACAGTTGCACCGGCATCAGGGAACGGTGGTCTGGTTTACCGGCCTTTCCGGCTCGGGCAAATCCACCCTGGCGGGCGCCCTTGAACAGGCTCTGCATCCGCTGGGCATCAGCACCTACCTGCTGGACGGCGATAACGTGCGCCATGGTTTATGCAGCGATTTGGGGTTCAGCGAAACGGATCGCCGGGAAAATATCCGCCGGGTGGGTGAAGTCGCCCGCCTGATGGTGGATGCCGGACTGGTGGTGCTGACCGCCTTTATTTCCCCGCATCGCGCAGAGCGCCGGATGGTGCGCGATCTGCTGCCCGCCGGACGCTTTATCGAAGTGTATGTGGACACGCCGCTGGACATTTGTGAAGCCCGCGATCCCAAAGGCCTGTATAAAAAAGCCCGCGCGGGGCGGTTGCCTAATTTTACCGGCATCGACGCGGTTTACGAGGCTCCCGAGCAGGCGGAAATTCATCTTGACGGCCAACAATTGGTAACACATTTGACCGGGCAATTGTTAGACCTGCTGCGTGGCCGCGTTATCATCAGTTCCTGAGAAGCCGCATCGGTATACCGGCCGTCCGGCCGCGTTACCACCAGCCCAGGAAGTGAGAGGTATGCTGAACGTCACCCAGACCAAGCGCGTCATGCCGGCCAAGGTTATCCCCGCCCCGGTAGCCGAACGCGCCGCCGAAGAGCCCGCTTATGGCTTTTGGGGGGCGATGGCGGGGTTTATCTTCTACTGGCTGGCCTTCGCCATTCCCATTCTTACCTATGGCGCCAATGCGCTATTCTTCCTGCTCTACACCTGGCCTTTTTTCCTGGCGTTAATCCCGGTATCGGTGCTGATCGGCCTGGTGTTCAGCGTTCTGCTGACCGGCCGGCTGATCCTGATGATCGCCTGCACCGGCCTGGCGGTTTTTTGCCTGTTCTGGCTGGTGTTCACCGCGCTCACCGGCTGGTAAAGCGTAAGAATGGGGTTACGACGGGTAACAAACCGTAAAAAAGCATTGGAAATGCGCGTAAAAAAGCAGCTTCAGCGTCTTTTCCCCGTCATTTTGGCGCCCGGTGTGGAGTCCTGGCCCAAGTTATGGGATGATTGGGCTGTCTTTTAGGGGGCGGGGATGGGAAAACTTACGCTGTTATTACTGGTATTGCTTGGCTGGCTGCAATATTCCTTGTGGCTGGGTAAAAATGGCGTGCACGATTTAGTCCGGGTCGAGGACGACGTGTCGGTCCAACAGGCCGGTAATGCAAAGCTTAAAGCGCGCAACGATCAATTATTCGCGGAAATCGATGATCTCAACGATGGACAAGAAGCCATTGAGGAACGATCACGCAATGAACTCGGCATGATTAAGCCGGGAGAGAGTTTCTATCGCCTGGTGCCGGATCAGTCTAAACGTCGGACGGCGGCGCCTGCTTCACAAGACAATCAATAATGACCACGTCGGCCGGGGCATTCCCCGCAACCATTGCTATTCTGCCGGCCGCCGGCATCGGCAGCCGCATGGGCACGGATTGTCCCAAGCAATACCTCGCCATTGGTGGTAAAACCCTGCTGGAGCATGCCATCGACGCGCTGCTGCGCCAGTCCTGCGTGCGCCATGTTATTGTCGCCATCAGTGCGGATGACCCTTATTTCGCCTCCCTGCCCATCGGCCGCGACGCGCGCGTCAGCCATGTTATCGGCGGGCGGGAGCGCGCCGATTCAGTGATGGCGGGCCTGCGCGCGGCGCGCGGGCGGGCGGGCGACGAAAAATGGGTACTGGTGCATGACGCCGCGCGTCCCTGCCTGCATCAGGACGACCTGGCCCGCCTGCTGGCGATCACCGCCCATACCGCCATCGGCGGCATCCTGGCGACGCCGGTGCGCGATACCATGAAGCGGGCCGGCGGCGATGCCATCGACCATACGGTGGATCGCAACCATCTCTGGCATGCCATGACCCCCCAACTTTTCCCCCTGGCCCTGCTGGAATCCTGCCTGGCCCGGGCGCTGGCGGACGGCGCGCGCGTTACCGACGAAGCCTCGGCGCTGGAGCACTGCGGCTACCGGCCGCTGCTGGTGGCGGGCCGCGCGGATAATATTAAAGTCACCTGCCCGGAGGATTTAGCCCTGGCAGCATTCTATTTGACCCAATTGCAAAACAGCGCCATTGCATAAGCATAATAATAAGGAGAGCCGGTGAAACGTATCCGTATCGGTCATGGTTTTGATGTCCACAAGTTCGGCGGCGAAGGCCCGTTGATTATCGGCGGCGTGCGTATTCCCTACACCCAGGGACTGCTCGCCCACTCCGACGGCGACGTGGCGCTGCATGCGGTGACCGACGCGCTGCTCGGCGCCGCCGCGCTCGGCGATATCGGCAAGCTGTTTCCGGATACCGATGCGGCTTACAAGGGCGCGGACAGCCGCGCGCTGCTGCGCGAAGCCTGGCGGCGCATACGGGAAAAAGGCTACCTCTTGGGCAATATCGATATCACCATTATCGCCCAGGCGCCGAAGATGGCCCCGCATATTCCGCAAATGCGGATTCATCTGGCGGAAGATCTGGCGTGCCATATGGATGATGTCAACGTCAAGGCCACCACCACCGAACAGTTGGGTTTTACCGGGCGCGGCGAAGGCATCGCCTGCGAGGCGGTGGCGTTGCTGCTAAAAGACGCATGATCGCCGACCTCAACCCCCTGAATTTATTCTGGCTGCACGGCAAGCCCGAAGCTACCGGTATCATCAAGGCGCAGCCCGCGGATTTCCAGGTGCTGGAAGATCTCGGGTTCGAGCCTGACGGCGCGGGCGAGCACGTGCTGGTACGGTTGCGTAAAAGCGGCGCCAATACGGTATTCGTCGCCGAAGAGCTGGCCAAATTCGCCGCCATCCCCGCCCGGTCGGTAAGTTATGCCGGGCTCAAGGATCGCCATGCGGTGACCGAACAGTGGTTCTGCCTCCATCTGCCGGGCAAGGAAACCCCGGATTTCTCCGCCTTCAGTCTTGAGGGGTGTGAGGTGGTGCGCAGTACGCGCCATGGCCGCAAGCTGCGCATCGGCACATTGAAAGGTAATGCCTTTGACTTGGTATTGCGTGAGATAAGCGATCGGGACGCCGTGGAAGATCGCCTGAATATCATTGCCCGCGAAGGCGTGCCCAACTATTTCGGCAGCCAGCGTTTCGGCCATCAGGGCAACAATCTCGATCGGGCGCTGCGCTGGGCGCGTGGCGAAATCAAGGTCAAGGAACGCGGCAAACGCAGTTTCTACCTCTCAAGCGCCCGCAGCGCGCTGTTCAATCTGGTGGCCAGCCAGCGTCTCGAGCGTCTTGGCCGCCGGCAGGTGCTGGCCGGCGACGCCCTGCAGCTTACCGGCCGGGGCAGTTGGTTTGTCGCCACCGATGAGGATATGCCGGACGCCCCCGCGCGCGTGGCCAGCGGCGAACTGAGCCTGACCGCGCCGCTGCCCGGGGACGGTTTGCCGGGCAGCGAGCGCGAGGCGCTGGCGTTTGAACAGCAGTGCCTGTCCGGCCAGCCGGAATTACTCGGATTATTGGCCCGGGAACGGCTGGAACCGGCGCGCCGCGCCCTGATGCTCAGGCCCGCCGATATGCGTTGGCACTGGCGCGACGACGCCACGCTTGCGTTGTCGTTCGCCCTGCCGGCGGGCAGCTTCGCCACCAGCGTTATCCGCGAACTGCTCGACGCGCCGGCGGACGTTGTCCTGTAAGCCCCCGTTGCCCGGGGCCATCCCGGCCACGGGTATTTTGCGGACCGGCCGGCACGGCAGGCTTCACCGCCGTAGCGTTTCATGCCATTATTACGGTTATTCCCGGCCTGCATCGCTGCCGTTCGTTTTGATGCGCAGGCCGATTTTGCCCAATGGGTGGGCGGCGCGTTAAAAACAATCAATAATTAATAAAGCTAATAATGATATGCGCATACTATTAAGTAATGATGATGGCATTCATGCGCCCGGCATCCAAGCGCTGGCGGCCGCCCTGCGCCAGTCTGCCGATGTGGACAGCGTGCAAATCGTGGCGCCCGATCGCAACCGCAGCGGAGCGTCGAACTCGCTGACCCTCGACCGGCCGCTGCGGGCGCTGAAAGAGGGCAACGGTGATATCGCGGTGCAATCCGGCACGCCCACCGACTGCGTCTATCTCGGCGTCACCGCCCTGATGCGCCCCGGTCCCGATATCGTGGTGTCCGGCATTAACACCGGTCCCAACCTGGGGGACGACGTTATTTATTCCGGCACGGTGGCCGCGGCCATGGAAGGACGGCACCTCGGCTTCCCGGCGCTGGCTATTTCACTAAACGGCGATACCTTTTATGATACCGCCGCGGTCATTGCCTGCAGGCTTATCCGGGCCTTGACCCTTGAGCCGCTGCGTACCGGCAGGATCCTGAACGTCAATGTCCCCGACCTGCCAATGTCTGCCATCAAGGGTATCAAGGTCACCCGTTGCGGCAGCCGGCATCCCGCCGCCCATGCCATCCGGCAGCTGGACCCGCGCGGCCGTGAAATATTCTGGATCGGCCCGCCCGGTGAAACGTTCGACAAAGGGCCCGATACTGATTTTGCCGCCATTGAGCAGGGGTATGTTTCCATTACGCCATTGCAGGTGGATTTAACCGCCTATTCCGCTCAATCGGTACTCACGTCGTGGTTGGCCAATGCGGAGGTCAGTTGGACATGGTAAACCGTCGCACCCAGGCCCTGCTCGAACAGCTTCGCCAGCAGGGAATAAGAGATGAACGGCTGTTGCAAGCCATCGAATCGGTACCGCGCGAGCGATTTATCGACGAAGCTTTCGAACATAAGGCATACGACAATACCGCCTTGCCCATCGGCTCGGGCCAGACCATTTCCCAACCCTATATCGTGGCGCGCATGACGGAGCTGCTCAGGCTCCAGCCGACATCGCGCGTGCTGGAAATCGGCACCGGCTCCGGCTACCAGACAGCGATTCTCGCGCACCTGGTGCAGCATGTCTGTTCCGTCGAGCGCATCAAGAAACTGCAGTGGCAGGCCAAACGCCGCCTCAAGCAGCTGGATTTGCATAATGTGTCCACCCGCCATGGCGACGGTTGGCTGGGCTGGCCGTCGCGCGGTCCTTTCGATGCCATTATCGTCACCGCCGCGCCGCCGGAGATACCCTCGGCGCTGATGGCCCAATTGGATGAAGGCGGCATTATGGTATTGCCGGTCGGCGAGGATACCCAGGATTTGACCACCGTCACGCGCCAGGATGGCGAGTTTAGGGTGGAAACCGTCGAAGCGGTGCGTTTTGTACCCCTGATCAGGGGAGAACTGGCATAATCGGCAGCATGTTTTTTACCCCTTCATCACTCCCATACGCCCGCGCGATGCCACCTGATATTTCTATACAACTGTTTTATGGCACCTTCCCCCGGATGTTGCTAGCATTAACAGCATAAAATTAACTTTTCGGAAATAGCTGAAAATACTCTCATTCATGAAGTAATGAGAGAAAATAGGATGTATAACGATAATGTCTGGCATGTTTGGAACGATGATTGGCTTTGCTGCCATAGGGGAGAGATGAGCATGGGAAGCCCGAAATGCTATTGGCGCCGCGTTGCGGTATGTTCAATGGCAAGTTTATGGTTGGCGGGTTGCGCCAGTGATGAGACAGCGGCACCAATCAGTAGCGTGGGCGGCGATAATAACAGCGGTATGACGACATCCGCCCCCGTCCAGAGACCACGGCTGCAACAGCAGCCATCGCAACCGCTGCCTACGCGGCAGCTGCAACCGGTACAGCCGGTACAGCCAGCCCAGCCGAACGTGGTTGGAAGCGTAAGTGCCGTTAACCAATCGTCTGAAGGTAATATTGTTTATAACCGCAGCTACACCTCTATTCCAAAAGGTTCCTATGGCGGTACTACCTATCAGGTCAAGCGCGGTGATACATTGTTTTATATCGCTTGGATTACCGGGAATGACTATCGTGATTTGGCAAAAAGGAATAATATTCCGGAACCTTATGGATTGAATGTAGGTCAAACCTTACAAGTGGGTAACGGAACGGCACCCCTAACCGGGAGCGGAACCGTGGCAGGCGGCGAAGTAAGCGGCGGAGGCATGCTGGCAAATCATAGCAGCGCTACCGTGGCTTCAGGCGCCACTGTCGCTCCAAATGCCGCTACGAATACGAAAATGATGAGCTCGGGTATTGATTCTCAAGCAAACAATGAGTATTCTGAAAATTCAGGTAAACAGAATGTAGGGAAAATGTTGCCATCTAACGGCGGCAAAATGTTACCCACATCGGGAGCAGTTGTTGCAACAACCGCCCCTGTTACCGCACCCGCTTCAACGTCCGGCACTATGATGTCGGGCGGCAGTACGGCGATAACCGGTTGGCGTTGGCCGACGGACGGAAAGATTATTGATAACTTCTCCGCTGCGGAAGGCGGCAATAAGGGTATCGATATTTCCGGTTCACGCGGACAATCCATCCTGGCCACCTCCGGCGGACGAGTCGTCTATGCCGGTAACGCTTTGCGAGGGTACGGTAATCTGATAATCATCAAACATAATGATGATTACCTGAGCGCCTATGCCCATAACGACACGATGCTGGTACGGGAACAACAAGAAGTGAGCGCCGGGCAGAAAATCGCTACCATGGGTAGCACGGGTACCAGCTCGGTTAGATTGCATTTTGAAATTCGTTACAAGGGGAAATCCGTAAACCCGCTGCGTTATCTCCCGCAGCGATAAATTGGTCGGAATATCCAGATATTCTGTCCTGGGATCACGGGTAGGAGCCATAGAATGAGCGAAAACACGCTGAAAGTAACCGAGTTACATGAAGAAGCCGAATTCGACGAGAACGGAGCCGAAACATTTGACGAGAAAGCGTTAATCGATGAGCCCGCTGATAATGATTTGGCGGAAGAAGAGTTGCTGTCTCAGGCGGCCAGCCAACGTGTGCTGGATGCCACGCAACTCTATTTGGGTGAGATCGGATACTCCCCATTGCTTACAGCTGAAGAAGAAGTGTATTTTGCCCGGCGTGCGCTTCGGGGTGATGTTGCCTCACGACGCCGTATGATTGAAAGCAACCTGCGGCTGGTGGTTAAAATCGCCCGCCGTTATGGCAACCGCGGACTGGCGCTGCTGGATTTGATCGAGGAAGGTAACCTGGGTCTTATCCGCGCGGTAGAGAAATTTGACCCGGAAAGAGGGTTCCGTTTCTCCACATACGCTACCTGGTGGATCCGCCAGACCATTGAACGGGCGATCATGAATCAAACCCGTACCATACGTCTGCCGATCCATATCGTAAAAGAATTGAATGTCTATTTACGCACCGCCAGGGAGTTGTCCCACAAGCTCGACCATGAGCCAAGCGCGGAGGAAATTGCCGAGCAGCTTGATAAACCGGTCGATGACGTCAGCCGTATGCTGCGCCTTAACGAACGTATTACTTCAGTGGATACTCCGCTCGGCGGGGATTCTGAAAAAGCCCTGTTGGACATTTTGTCCGATGACAAAGACAGCGGGCCGGAAGATACCACGCAAGACGATGATATGAAGCAAAGTATCGTTAAGTGGTTATTTGAACTGAACGCCAAGCAGCGTGAAGTGCTGGCCCGGCGTTTTGGCTTGTTAGGGTATGAAGCCGCCACGCTTGAGGATGTAGGCCGTGAGATCGGATTGACGCGTGAACGCGTCCGCCAGATCCAGGTTGAAGGTCTGCGCCGCCTGCGTGAAATCCTGCAAGGGCAGGGGCTGAACCTTGAGGCTCTGTTCCGGGAATAACCGCCCGGAAATAAAAAACGGTGAAGGGTAAACCTTCACCGTTTTTTTTTGTTTTATGGTAACCCCTGCGGACCGCGGTGGACCTAAAGCATTCCCTTCAGGCGATAAATCCACTCCAGCGCCGCCCTGGGCGTCAGCGTATCCGGATCAATCCCCTCAAGCGCGGCAACCGCCGGCGGCGTTTCTTCCTCCACCGGCGCCAGCAGCGACAGCTGCGAACCGTCCACCTTGCTGGCCGTGGCGCTGGTGGACAGGTTTTCCAGTTCCTTCAGTTTTTGCCGCGCCCGTTTAATCACCTCGCGCGGCACTCCGGCCAGCGCCGCCACCGACAGTCCATAGCTCTTGCTGGCGGCGCCATCCTGCACGGTATGCATAAAAGCAATGGTCTCGCCTTGTTCAAGCGCGTCCAGGTGGACATTCACCACCCCCTCCATCTTTTCCGGCAGGGTGGTCAGTTCAAAATAGTGGGTGGCGAACAAGGTCATGGCTTTAATCCGCCCGGCCAGGCTCTCAGCGCAGGCCCAGGCCAGCGATAAACCGTCATAGGTGGAGGTGCCGCGGCCGATTTCGTCCATCAGCACCAGGCTTTGCGGCGTGGCGTTGTGCAGGATATTGGCCGTCTCGGTCATTTCCACCATAAAAGTGGATCGTCCGGAGGCCAGATCGTCCGCCGCTCCCACCCGGGTAAAAATACGATCCACCGGTCCTATTACCGCCTGTGCGGCGGGGACAAAGCTGCCGATATAAGCCATCAGCACGATCAGCGCATTTTGCCGCATATAGGTGCTTTTGCCGCCCATGTTCGGGCCGGTAATGATCAGCATGCGCCGCTGGGCGGACAGCGCGAGCGGATTGGCGATAAACGGCTCGCTTAACACCCGCTCCACCACCGGGTGGCGTCCCGCCGAAATCCGGATCCCCGGCTGGTCGGTGAGCGTCGGACACACATAATTCAGCGTTTCGGCCCGTTCGGCCAGGTTGCTGAGCACGTCCAGCTCGGACAGCGCCGCCGCGCATTGCTGCAAGGGGCCGAGATGGGGCAATAGCAGATCAAATAACTGATCATAGAGCGCCTTTTCCAACGCCAGCGCTTTACCTTTGGAGGTCAGCACCTTGTCCTCGTACTCTTTGAGTTCCGGAATAATATAGCGTTCGGCGTTTTTCAGCGTCTGGCGGCGGACATAGTGCATCGGCGCCTGATGGCTTTGTCCCCGGCTGAGCTGGATATAATAGCCGTGCACAGCGTTAAAGCCGACTTTCAGGGTCTCAAGGCCGGTTTTTTCGCGCTCGCGGATTTCCAGGCGGTCGAGATAATCGGTGGCGCCGTCGGCCAGCGCCCGCCATTCATCCAGTTCCTCATGATAACCCGGCGCAATCACGCCGCCGTCGCGCACCAGCACCGGCGGCGCATCGACTACCGCCCGCTCGAGCAAGGTCCTTAATTCGTCAAACAGCCCCACCTGCGCGAGCAGATGGCGAATGTGCTCCGTCGGCTGCGGCGCCAGCAACGCATGGATAGCCGGAAACTGCTGGAAGGCATGGCGCATGCGCGCCAGATCGCGCGGGCGTGCCGAGCGCAGCGCCAGGCGCGCCAGGATACGCTCCAGGTCCCCAACCTGACGCAGCAGCGGCTGCAGCTCGGCGCAGGTCTCCTGCAGGCTGCTGATGGCCTGCTGGCGATGGGTCAGTACGGCGGTATCGCGGGTAGGCATATGCAGCCAGCGTTTCAGCATCCGGCTGCCCATCGCCGTCACGGTATGATCCAGTATTTCCGCCAGGGTATTGTCAAACCCGCCGCTAAGGTTTTGCGTTAACTCCAGATTGCGGCGCGTGGCGGCGTCCATCACGATGCCGTCCTGCTGGCGTTCAAGCGTGATGGCGCGGATATGGGGCAGCGAGGTGCGCTGGGTGTCCTTGACATACTGCAGCAGGCAGCCGGCGGCGCGCAGCGCGGCGCTGGCGCGCTCGATGCCGAAGCCATGCAAATCCCGGGTGCCGAACTGCAGATTAAGCTGCTGGCGGGCGGTATCGAGCTCAAACTCCCAGATCGGCCGGCGGCGCAGTCCACGGCGATGCTCAATCAGCCCCATTTCCTGCAATGTTTCGGGAAACAGCAGTTCAGCGGGGTTGGTGCGCTGCAATTCAGCGGCCATGGCCTCGCGATCGGCCGGTTCGCACACCAGAAAACGCCCGGAGCTAAGATCAAGGGTGGCATAACCGAACCCGGACGCCTCCTGCCACATGGCCGCCAGCAGATTATCCTGGCGTTCGTTTAACAGCGCTTCATCGCTCAGGGTTCCCGGCGTGACGATGCGCACCACCCTCCGCTCCACGGGGCCTTTGGTGGTGGCCGGATCGCCGATTTGCTCGCAAATGGCCACCGACTCGCCCAGCTGTACCAGCTTGGCCAGGTAGGTCTCCACCGCATGGTAAGGCACCCCGGCCATGGGGATCGGTTCGCCGGCGGATTGGCCGCGCCGGGTCAGCGAAATATCCATCAGCTGCGAGGCGCGCCGGGCGTCGTCAAAGAACAGCTCGTAGAAATCGCCCATCCGATAGAACAGCAAGATGTCAGGATGCTGCGCCTTGAGGCGCAGGTACTGCTGCATCATGGGGGTGTGTGCGTCGAAATTCTCTAGTGTACTCATCAGTTTATGATGTCCATTTTATTAAATTTTAAAGAGTTAGTGATATTTGTTGTTCTCATTGAGTTTCACTTTGTCTCATTGGATCTCATGAAATCCTACATTTCGTTTCATAAATGCGTAGGGAGCATGATAACGGAGTCTTTAGGGCAGGAAAACAAGAGGCAAAGCCACTGTCGTTTAAAGCGATAGAAATGATGAAGCCAGGTGACAAAGATAAAGCTGATATTGGCGAAAATCGTGGTTTACGTGTCTCCTGTGGTGCAACCGGGGTTAAGTGATCCTACCCAGATTTGACGGACATGCTGTTAAAAATAAGCTGCGCAATCAATACACGCCCGAGTTTCGCGAGCAAGCGTTGGCACTGGCCGACACCGTCGGCGTGGCTCAAGGTGCCCGAGAACTTAATCTCTATGAATCACAACTTTATAAGGGGCGTTCTAAAACCCGCCGGCAGAACAACAACGGTGAGCGGGAACAATAGCAACTCGCCGTGATCGCCCGCCTTAAGCGCCAACTCGCCGAGAAAGATGAGGAATTGGCTATCCTCCAAAAGGCGGCCACATACTTCGCCAATCGCCTGAAATGAAGTATGTGTTTATGAAAAATTATCAGGCAATATTTAGGGTAAAAAGCATGGCGCGTGTGTTGCATGCTTCTCGCAGTGGTTTCTATGCTTGGCTGGCTCGTCAAAGAGTACCGTCATCTCGCCAGCAGGCCAGGCAAACCCGCGATACCCGAGTCCTTGCTGCATTTAATCAAGCCAAACAGCGTTATGGCGCACCGAGACTCACCCTGGACTTACGCGAAGCCGGTTTTGGCTGGAATCGCAAAACAGTCGCGGACAGTCTGCGTCGCCAGGGGCTGAAGGCGCGTGCAGCACGGCGTTTTAAAGCCACGACGAATAGCAATCAAAGTCTGCCGGTGGCCCCCCACCTGTTGAATCAATGCCTTAACGCTGACATTCCGAATCAGAAATGGGTGGGTGACATTACGTACTTGTGGACAGAAGAAGGTTGGTTATATCTTTCTGTTATTATAGATCTTTATTCGCGCGCGGTAGTGGGTTGGTACATGTCTGAACGGATGACGGCAAAACTGGCCTGCGATGCACTGAAAATGGCATTACAGAGAAGAAAAAAACCTCGTGGTATCATTGTCCACACTGACAGAGGCAGCCAGCATTGTTCCCGAGATTACAGTAATATCTTAAAAGACAATAAGTTAAATCCAAGTATGAGCGCTAAAGGTTGTTGTTATGATAATGCCTGCGCTGAAAGCTTTTTCCATAGCCTGAAGGTTGAGCTGAGCCACGGAGAATATTTTGCCAGCAGACAGGAAATGAAAGACGCGGTGTTCAGTTACATTGAAATTGACTATAACCGCTACCGTCGGCACAGTGCCAATGGTGGGCTAAGCCCGGAACAATATGAACGAAAGAATCTCGCTTAGGGCTGTGTCCGTTATTGCTGGGTAGGATCAGAATTACTGGAACTCATTTTTGCGACAAGCACATAAGGAATTGTCATGCTCAAGAAACTCGCGGTTATCGTCTGCATGTTTAGCTTAACGGGTTGTGTGGTCGCCGATATGGATTCCAGCAATTATACAAGCGTCCCTTATGTGCAGATCTTTCAGAAAAAAGGGCAGCACGGTCATACCGATCGTGCGCAGCGAACTCGGGATCTTCATGCCTGTGGCGTGCCTGAAAACGAAAACCCTGACTCGCCTCGCTGGCAACGTGTTGGCGTCGCGCCGGGGCAAACCGTGGATCAGGCATTAGCCCGAGCGCATAAACTTGAACAATGTATGCGCGATAAAGGGTATGACACGCTTGAATTTTCAGAGTGCGGTCCGCTAAAGGCCCCGACAGGAAAATGTAATTAACCATGCTGAATAAAGCCGTACTGTTTTTCTGCGCTCTGCTCACTGGTTGCGTGGTCGCCGATATGGATTCCAGCAATTACACCTATCTCCCGTATGCACATACCATTCAGAAACCGGGCCAGCTCGGGCATACAGACGTTGCGCAGCGTACACGGGATCTCTACAGCTGCGGGCTGGATAAAAATATTGCGCCGGATTATTTTAGCCGGAATTATGTTCATCCTGGAGAAAGTCTTGAGCAGCATAAAAATCGTATCGGGAAAATAGAAAGTTGTATGCAGAGAAAAGGTTACATATTGCTTGACTACGGTGAATGCGGTCCGCTGAAAGCCCCGACAGGAAAATGTAATTAACGCTTCGTCTCTATTGATCGCGCTTTTCTGGCCCAACTCCACCGTTGGGCCAGATTATCAGCCTATCGCCTTCGTGAGGATATCCCGTTCCAGCTGTAACCGCTGTACTTGCTGTTTAAGCTGAGTAATTTCATCGAACAGAGCATCGCGCGTATCCTCAGGCGAAGCCACGTTACGTTTGCGCATGGATTGATATGCCTCGTCACCAAGCATTTCATCCTTCCATTTGTACAATACCTGCCGGCTGACGCCAAGCTTCTGTGCGATGACCCGCGCCGGGATGCGGCGCATGCACCGGTCCCTGACCGCCTGCCGCCTCTGTTCGGGCTCAAAAGTAATGTTATGCTTTTTGGTACTCGTGATCATCCGGAGCCTGCCGGGATGCAACTCGTCAATCCAGCGCACCAGAAGCTCACTGCAAGGGTATCCCAGTGTCCTGCAAGTAAATGCTAAACAACAAGCGTGGGTCAGATAGTGCTCTACAGCAGCCTGTTTTTGCTCGGTCGTATAGCGGGACACCCGCCACTTTTTCCAGTTAATTCTCCTGAGAATTCCCATGCACGAAGCCAGCGAATAAGGTTTTTACGAAACGGATACCCCAGCTCGCGAACAACCGGCGACGCTTTTCTGCCATATTTGACATAGAGTTCAACAGCACGGATACGCTCTTCGAACGAATACATGGACTACCTCCAAAGCAGTCCAAGTTTTCGTCCGCACTCCCGGTGGTCATAATTACATCGGTAGCGACACATAGAAATCCCCTCTGTATTCAGATTAGGAGAAAATTCTACTTATGCATGCACTGGTTTTTCGGGGGGATTACCATGGTTGTTCTCATGAATTATCACTCTATCGCAAGGAAAATCGCTACATCTTACATTCAGGTGCAGCGCCCATGATAACGGAGTCTCCATGGCAGGGAAACCAGCGGGAATGCCCTATCGTCAAAACCGGCAACGTCCCGCACGTCACCCGACCGTGGTGTGCATCCAACCTGGTGAGTTGCGGCAGCGTCGCCGGCAGGGGCGCTGTGCCGCCGCCGGGCTGAAACCGAAAAACAGCCCAGGTAAAAAGCCCGTGCTTTAAGCAACGGCGTCCCAGGGAGGCGATGGCACCCCCTACACCGGATAGCGCGCCGTTCAGGCCGGTTTTTTCGCGCCTTGCCGGCTGACGATATTTTCCCGCAGCCTATTAATTTCCTGATTGAGCCTCTGCAACTGGGCAAGCTCCATATCGGCGTTGCAAAACAGCGCCTCGGACAGGCACGATGACGGCTCTTCCAGCCGTTGTCCTTTGTCGGTGATGGAGATCATGACCTGCCGCTCGTCCTCGGGATTGCGCACGCGTTCGATAAATCCCTCCGTTTCCAGCCGTTTTAGCAGCGGCGTCAGCGTACTGGTTTCCAGCCCCAGCGCGTCGCCGATGCTGCCGATCGATTGTTTGCCCTGTTCCCACAAGACATTCAGCACCAGATACTGCGGATAGGTCACGCCCATGGCGTCAAGCATCGGTTTATAAAGCCGCTTGATGGCGATGGAGGTGGAGTAAATGGCATAGCAAAGCTGCTCCGCCAGACGGGGACGATGTACCACGGCATGCTCCTTAAGCACCAGTCTGAACAGTATCATACCACCGTTAATCGCTTATTAGCTATCGCGATAACAAATAGCTTGACATCAAAGGGTGTGCTGCTAATGTTAATAGCATATTACTTATCGCGATAATTGTTATTGAGATAATTAATATCCACACCAACTATCAACGAGGAAAACTTTATGCTGAAGAAAACGCTGACACGTCTGGCCGCCGTCATGGCATTGTCTTTCGCCGCCCTGGGCACCGCGCTGGCAAGTCCCGTTAAAAATATTGTCCTGGTCCATGGCGCTTTTGCCGATGGTTCCGGTTGGCAAGAGGTGACCCGCATCCTGGACAAGGCCGGCTATCATGTTGCCATTGTGCAGGAGCCGCAAACGTCTTTGGCCGACGACGTCGCGGCCACCCGCCGGATTCTCGGCCAGCAACAGGGCAAATCGCTGCTGGTCGGGCACAGCTATGGCGGCTTTATTATCAGCGAAGCCGGCCAGGATCCTTCCGTTGCCGGTCTGGTGTACATTGCCGCTCTACAGCCTGAAAAAGGGGAAACGCTTGCCGGTCTGTCAGGCAAAATCCCTCCGGCCACGAAAGGCATCGCCGAAACCGCCGACCATTTCCTCTACCTGAAACCCGAGCTTTATCACGCCGATTTCGCAGCCGATCTGCCGGTGGGCCAGGCCAGCTTTATGGCACGCTCCCAGGTCATGCCCGCCGCCGCTATTTTCACCACGCCTGCGGCGGAACCGGCCTGGAAAACCAAACCCAGCTGGGCGTTGGTCGCGACGCAGGACCGGGCCATTAATCCGGATCTGGAACGGTTCATGGCCAAACGCGCGCAAAGCCATGTCGTTGAAGTTAAGGCCAGCCATGCGGTCTTCGCCTCACAGCCGCGGCAGGTCGCGGCGCTGATTGAGAAGGCCGCGCAAAGCCTGTCCGAGTAACGCCGACCGATAACGTCACCGCAAATCCAAGCCATTATCCCGGCGGTAAACGGGAAATGGCTTCAACCCCACTGAGTGAAATGCCAAGGCAACACGGATAACCACCGTCGCCATCCGCCAGGCCATGCTGTTCTCCGGCCCGGTAAACAAGGTAGAATCCCCGCGTGCCGTCATGGTGACGGCTAATCAGCCAGAGTTTATCTCGTTATTGTTCTTATTAAGGAGTTAAAGTGAATCAATTACCCCATTGCCCCCAATGCGGATCCGCCTTCACCTGGCAGGACGCGGAGCACTACAACTGTCCGGAATGCGGGCATGAATGGTCGGCAACGGCGGATGCGACTGCCGCCCGGGAAGGGTTGATCGTTAAGGATGCCAACGGCAACCTGCTGGCGGACGGCGACACGGTTACCGTTATAAAAGATTTAAAGGTGAAAGGCAGCGCCTCGTCGCTGAAAATCGGCACAAAAGTAAAAGGCATTCGACTGGTTGAAGGCGATCATAATATTGATTGCAAAATCGACGGCTTCGGTGCGATGAAGCTGAAATCGGAATTTGTCAAAAAAAGCTGAACGGCAACCGGCGGTTATCCCTGGTTTGCGCCAGTATCAGGGATGGACGGGACTTTGATGGTAAACGAGACGATACCTGGGGCGGCGGCTCGGGTGGTTGCCCGTGACCTCACATCGCGGGTAAAAATCGCCTGCATGTCTCCTGTGCAGTGCATGCTATATCTTAAGATTAATTATTATTTATTTTAAATTACATTCATACCAACTGAAATATATATCTCTGTTCAGGTACATAAGTTATTTCAAGGCAAAAAAGTTTAATTGCATGACAAAAATTAAATCCCACGCCATGATACGCATCGCCCAGACGGGCATGGCCGATATATAATTTCAGGATCTGCCTTTTGCGGACATGATATGTGGAATAAAATAGTATGTTACCTTGCTATCAGATAAATACAGCAGGTTATGGCGCACTGCCTATAAAAGAAGACACGGATGAGGATAAGGTTGATAGCCGGTTTCAGGACAATTCCCATGCGTCACATGCGCTAGAACAATCCCTAAAGTTACAGCAAGACCTCGCCGGTATAGAGGTTGCCACCGAACCATTGATAAAACATGCAACCAGTATTTGCCGCCAGCTGGATGCATTGGCGGGCGATTTATTAGCGACGCTGAAGGCCGATGAATTACCGGACGCGGAACGTATGCTGGATAGCGTAACGACTCTGCTTGAAAAGGGAGGAGACATTACGTTATCCACCTGCCCGGGCACGGCGGAGCATCAACTGGCGCTGCATCTTCGCCATGAGCTGCGTCAGCATCCCGGGGCGACGTTTTATGACCGCGGGCGTGTAATGATTGATTTTATCGGCGCCGTCATGAGCAATGATTATACCATTGTGACCGGTACCGGTGCGCGTCGCATCGCTAATGTTATTACCGTGGCGACGCGCACCGGCACTATTGTTGCTTTTACTACCCTGCTGCGGCAAATGGTCGGTTTTGCTGTGGAAAAGAATTTCTTCTTGCTGGGCGCGACAGCCTCGTTACCGCCACGCCTGGTCGCGGGCATTGTCTCGATGTTGTTGGGACCCGCGCTTAACCTGGCCGGCGCGGTGCGTGATGAAAGGAACGGCACCGCCACCATCGTCTCGCGCGCCTCCCGTATTGCCATGGGATTATTAAGCTCCGGCGCGCTGATGCTGGTGGCAAGCAACCGGCCAGGTTTTACTCTTGGAACGCTGATGGGATCCGTGGGGGCGCAGACGCTGACCTATACCTTGATGCGGGATCTGCTTCAACTGTTTTTTCCCTTGCACGATAATGGCGGTCTGAATGCCGGCGGCCTTATCTGTTCCAGCCTGTTTTACGGCCTGGCGCAGGGGGGGCTGGGCGTCGCCATGACGGGGCTCGCACCGCATTCGGGCGCCGGCTATGTCATGGATGAAGCCGAACGGATCACCAAACAGATGATGGATTGGGCTTCCGCCGCCAGTGCGGCCGCGGTGGTTATACAGCCGAATATTGTCCATGACCTCCTGCGCGGCGCGTTGAATGCCCTAACCGAGGTATTTGACGATCTGCAGCGCCCGGCGCTGATGCGCTGGTTCGCCGCTACGCCGGCAACGCCACTGCTTCGTCGTCGCACCGGCCATTCTTGCGCCCCCAATACACCGACGTCGCGCCTAGAAGGGGTACGCATCGGGCTAAGCCGGCCGCGCATCGGCAACGGCCACTGGCCGACCGCCGGGCAGGCCGCAGAACAATTTCTCACCACCAATGCCATGCGTACCTCCTTCTTTACCGCAGTGACCAGCATCGCCCTGACGGCGGCCTCGGTATTGGGTACCACCCGTTTGACCAATACCGATCAGCTTTTGGTGGTCAATACGCTTATCGCCGCCGTGGTGATGGTGGGCTATCCGGCTTTTATCGCGGCCCATGATAAGCCAGAGGCAACACCTGCCGCCGCGAAGGTGTGAGCAAGGCTAATGTGTTCTTTTGAAAGACGTCGATGTCTGCCCATCCGCTGGCACCGGCCAATCGGCTTTCTCCCGCTGTTGCGACGCGCTGGCTTTCAGCGACGATAGCGCTAATGGTTAAAAAAAAAGCATAAATCTTAACAGTTATAACGTCTCTGCCGGTACAGGACGGGCTGCTATGGTAAATGAACAGTCCGTTCCCCTTCGACCTGGCGCCGCTTGGTTAAAATACTATAATTTTTTTCAATAAACTGATATTAAAAGACTTAATGTAAGTTACTTGCATAGCCATTTGATTAAATTTATTCATCATTTTTTTGATGGAAAAGTTTGAATGGTCCGTTTATGGTTATCTGACAACCTCCGGAAAATAATGACCGGCCCTATTTTTTGATATTCACTGTCCGCTGGAGAATGCCATGGGGTAATATTAATACAGATACAGGCATCCAGCTTGATGCGGCGCGCTGATTAGCCACAAAAGCAAGTTGCATTAATTGATACACCAAAATATGTCGCAGCAGCGTGAGAGGCAATCATCCCTGGATTTTTTGCCGGTCACACCTGTGCCATCGGATAATATCGATCGCGGAAATGTGATGTGAACAGACGTTTTGCCGCCCGGTGGAGTCGATATGCCCATGGCGAAAGTAGTGCGAGTAAAAATTGATGCGCCCTTTGTTATATATTTTCTGATTTGGCAAAATACGCATTTGACAGGCACGCGAAGACTATAATACAACCTATAAATATTGTTGATTTATCATCAGAAAGGGATGATCGGTCATGGCTATTTATTAACTGTTGCTGGGGTGGGGCATGGACGGATCATTGATTTTCTGTCAAGACGCTATTTTGAGATTTCGTTCGGATTATGATGATTTGACGGCTATCCCATTGTTGTCTTTACAGTCGTGCCTGGAGGAAAATGATCCCTTTTTCTTGCTAAAATTTTTTCGTCATCCGGTTATCATTGAGCAAGATACCACTTTATCCCATATGATGCTGGCTATTGAGCCTTGGGCGATAATGTTAGGCATCTATCTTGATATAGACGTTATGGCCTATATTGATGAAGTGAGAAAACCCTCCCAGGCGCAATCCATATTTGACTGGATCGGCCTGCAAAAAGTGACATCGATTCATCGCGCTTATCAGCACCAAGACAGTAAGCCCGGTGACGTTTTTCCAACCTATTCAAACCGCGAACGCATTCCCACCAAGCGGTTTGATATTGAAGTCAACTACAGCGCCAATGGTTATAAAAATAATGATAAAGAGCATTATAGTATCAGCGGCGATATCCATACCATCAAAAACGTACCTGTGGTGGTAAGCGACAGACAAGTCTTGGCCAGCTATGGTTATGAAAATGACAATCTCATGAATCGGGAATATGCAGGAGTGTCGGTTAATAATAAAATAAGATATATCCAGGGAGAAATGAATTTTTGTTTTTATGAGGTGATGGAAGCATTATTCAGTGATGGACTATTCTATTCATCCCCGCAGGCCGCAAATGCTAATCTGGCGATGATAAAAAAAATGGCGGAAATGCTGGACAGTAACGAACCCGATGGCCTGGAAGAACATGCCGATGAGAATTCAGATAATACTGACAACGTCTATACCGATAAAAAAATAGCCATCTCTATTGCGGAAGGCGTGCTGGATCCGCTGATCGACCATATCGAAGCAGAAAAAATGTATTGGCGCTACATAAAATCATTGTGTGATTCCAATAGCGAGCGGCCGGTAAGAATCGGCCGTATTGAGGAAGCCAGATTGCCGGAATATCGCTTTTCCAACTTTATCATGGAGGATGTCGATTGAGGCTATCGCGGCGTTGCGTATTCCAGCTTAAAAATATTGACGCCAGTGACGGCGTCAATACACAACAACTTTATTCGTAACGTCGGAAATAGACTTCCAGCCTGGCCTGTAGTTTGCTGAGCACGGTGCTGAACATGAGGTAAATAAATGCTGCCTCAATATACAGTATCAGGGGTTCATAAGTGACGGACACGATACGCTGCGCCGCCAGGAACATTTCCGGCACGGTGATCACCGCCGCCAATGAAGTATCCTTGATCAGCGAAATAAAGGAGTTGGCCAGCGGCGGCAGCGACACAAATACCGACTGCGGCAAGATTACGCGGCGCATGGCCTGGTTGCTGCTCATGCCGATGGCGTAGGCCGCTTCCCATTGTACCTTGGGGACCGACAGTATGGCGCCGCGGATAATTTCCGAGCTATAGGCGCCGACGCTGAGGATAAACCCTATCAGCGCAGCCGGAAAAGCGTCCAGGGTGATGCCGGCGCTGGGCAAACCATAAAAAATCAGGAATAACTGCACCAACAGCGGCGTACCGCGTATCACCCAGACATAAAAGTCCATTATCCCTTTTAGCGGCTGCGGACCGTACAGGCGGATCAGCGCCACCACGAAACCCACCGCCAGCCCGCCGATAAAGGAAAGTATCGCCAGCGGCAAGGTAAACATGACTCCAGCGGCGAACAATCGCCAGAAGGAGTCCAACATCAGTTGTAGCCACGGCGGCATCTGCTAGAACTCCTGCTGCAAAAACATTATTGAGAAATGTCCTGACCGAAGTAACGAATGGCGATGGTTTTATAGGTGCCGTCCGCTTTGACTTCATCCAGCGCGGTATTCAGCGCTTTCACCAGATCGGGCTGATTTTTGCGGATCAGGATGCCTGAAGGGGCGTTGGCGTCCTGGGTGGCGACGATTTTCAGCGGCGCGTCCGGTTTGTGTTTTTTGAAGTCCAGGAAGGACAGGTTATCGTTAAGCGTTGCGGTCGCGCGGCGGCTCAATACCAAATCCAGCGACTGGTTAAAACCGTCGGTGGGCACCAGCTCGGCACCGTACTTGGTGGCCACCTGGGAATAATTACTGGTCAGGCTTTGGGCGGCTTTCTGGCCTTTGAGGTCGTCGAAACTCTTGATGGTCGTATTGTCGTCACGCACGATCAGCACGACTTTCGAGTCGATGTAGGGCTTGGAAAAATCATATTTCGCCTGGCGTTCAGGCGTAATGCCCACCTGGTTTATCACGGCGTCATAACGCTTGGCGTCCAGGCCGGCGATCAGGCCGTCCCAGCGTCCTTCGATAAACTTCGCCTTAACGCCGAGTTTCGCGGCGACCGCCCGGCCGAGATCAACGTCAAATCCCACCAGCTTATCGCTGCTATCATGGTAGGTATAAGGCGCGTAGGTGCCTTCGGTGCCGAAGGTGATGGTGCCGGCGGCTTTAATCGCCGCGAGGCCGTCTTCCGCCTGCGCCTGTACTGCGGTGACAAGCAGCGAACCGACTAAAAGTGCTAATGTCGTTTTTTTCATCGTTATTCCTGAAGTGACAAGGTTAAGGGCGCGCAACGCGCGCATGCCTGAAGATGTCGGGAATGCTAATCCACTTTGGATCTTCCAATAAATGTTATTAAGTAATTAGAAAGTACATAAAATTATAACAGATAGTTTAATAAGAACTTTAGTGCATCAATACAGTGGTTACAAGCGAAAAATGCGGCCTCCGTAACCCGGCCGGTTCAGGTTATACTCAATGGCAACGATAGCCGCGACGGCGGACCTTTTCCCGTTTGACACCTCTGTTATCAGGATGGGAGTATCATGAACGACAGCGATCTTTTAATGCTCAGCACCCGGATTGGGGCGGCGCTGAAACAGACCGGCAGTGTTATCACCTGCGCCGAGTCCTGCACCGGCGGGTGGGTGGCCAAGGTCCTCACCGACGTCGCCGGCAGTTCAGGCTGGTTCGAGCGCGGGTTTGTCACTTACAGTAACCAGGCCAAATCCGAGATGCTGGGCGTCAAGGTCAGTACCCTCGAACAGCATGGCGCGGTCAGCGATCCGGTGGTATTGGAAATGGCCCGTGGCGCGCTGGCGGCGGCGGGGGCGGATTACGCCGTAGCCATTAGCGGTATCGCGGGGCCGGACGGAGGAACGCTGGAGAAGCCGGTCGGCACCGTGTGGTTTGGTTTTGCCGGCCGGCACCGGACGGTGTTCTCGCAGTTGATGCATTTTGACGGTGATCGGGATGCGGTGCGGCGTCAGGCGGTACATTTCGCGTTAAAAACCGTCATAGACACATTTCTCTGAAAATGTACTTGATACTGTATGATTGTACAGTATAATTGGCATCAGTATCGGCATAGATGTTTGGCGAAAAGAGGGTAGCGATGTCGCTCCCTGCTTGATAGGAGTTGAAATGGCTATTGATGAGAATAAACAAAAGGCGTTAGCAGCAGCGTTAAGCCAGATTGAAAAACAGTTTGGCAAGGGCTCTATCATGCGCCTGGGTGAAGATCGTTCAATGGATGTTGAAACAATCTCCACGGGTTCTCTTTCCCTTGATATTGCACTGGGCGCCGGCGGCTTGCCCATGGGACGCATCGTTGAAATCTATGGGCCGGAATCGTCGGGTAAAACCACCCTGACCCTGCAGGTGATTGCCTCCGCGCAGCGTGAAGGTAAAACCTGCGCGTTTATCGATGCCGAGCACGCCCTTGATCCTATCTACGCAAAAAAACTTGGCGTGGATATCGACAACCTGCTGTGTTCGCAGCCCGACACCGGCGAACAGGCTCTGGAAATCTGCGATGCCCTGACCCGCTCCGGCGCGGTTGACGTTATCATCGTCGACTCCGTGGCGGCGCTGACCCCGAAAGCTGAAATCGAAGGCGAAATCGGCGACTCGCACATGGGGCTGGCGGCACGTATGATGAGCCAGGCCATGCGTAAACTGGCGGGTAACCTGAAAAACGCCAATACGCTGTTGATATTTATCAACCAGATTCGCATGAAGATCGGCGTCATGTTCGGTAACCCGGAAACCACCACCGGCGGTAACGCGCTGAAATTCTACGCTTCGGTACGTCTAGACATACGCCGCATCGGCTCCGTCAAAGAAGGCGAAGTGGTGGTGGGCAGCGAAACACGCGTTAAAGTGGTGAAGAACAAAGTCGCCGCGCCGTTTAAGCAGGCTGAATTCCAAATCCTCTATGGCGAGGGTATCAATATCCGCGGTGAACTGGTGGACTTGGGCGTTAAGCACAAACTCATCGAAAAAGCCGGGGCATGGTATAGCTACAACGGTGAAAAAATCGGTCAGGGCAAGGCCAATGCCTGCGTGTTCCTGAAGGAGCGCCCGGAAATTGCGGCGGAGCTGGATAAAAAACTGCGTGATATGCTGTTAAACAGCCCTGAAACGACCAGTTTTGCCGGCGAAAGCGACGATATTGATGAAAGCGCGGCCCGTGAGAGCAGTGAAGAGGCATAATACCGCCCGGGCAGGGGACCGGGGGCGGTTTGTCCCCTGGGTCGCCGGCTTATGAGCACATTGCTCGATCGCGCCTTACGTTTGCTCACGCTGCGCGATCACAGCGAAGCGGAGCTGCGTCGTAAACTGGCGACGCAGCCGGCCGCCAGGCAGAGATTCAAAGCAAGAGCGGTGGTTAAGGCGGCGGATGCGCTGGAGATCACAGAAGACGATATTCAGGAAGTTATTGACTATTGCCTGCAAAATGACTGGCTGGACGATGCCCGTTTCGCCCTGCGTTATGTGAACAGTCGCAGCAAAAGAGGCTATGGCGAACAAAAGATCCGCATGGAACTGTTGCAAAAGGGAATAGACAGGGAAATCATAGATAACGCCTTTACCGAAGCACAAATCGATCGGTCGGCGCAGGCGCAGGATGTTGCCTGGAAAAAATTCGGCCAACCGCTTCCCCCCGATCGGGAGGCCCGGGCCAAAGTGCAGCGTTACCTTCTTTCCCGCGGTTTTTCCTACGATGAGATTCGATCAATTTATATAAATTTTTAATTTGATGGCCTGTGGGATTTTACTTCCCCTCCAAGAAAATTTATCTTATTCCCACTTTTGAGTTCGTGAACGCTACTGTAGCGCCCCAATACTGCGCTATTCTGTTTCCGATCCGTTCGTTTAGCTTGATTCCAGGACAACTATGAGCAAGAGCACCGCTGAGATCCGTCAAGCGTTTCTCGATTTTTTCCATAGCAAAGGCCACCAGGTAGTTGCAAGTAGCTCCCTGGTGCCAGATAACGATCCGACATTGCTTTTTACCAATGCCGGCATGAACCAATTCAAGGATGTTTTCCTCGGGCTGGATAAACGCCAATACCGGCGTGCCACCACATCCCAGCGCTGCGTGCGCGCGGGCGGTAAACATAACGACCTGGAAAATGTCGGGTATACCGCGCGCCACCATACCTTTTTTGAGATGCTGGGTAATTTCAGCTTCGGCGACTACTTCAAGCAGGACGCCATCAACTTTGCGTGGGAACTCCTTACCGGCGCCGCCTGGTTCAACCTGCCGAAGGAAAAGCTCTGGGTGACCGTCTATGCCACCGACGACGAGGCCTATAACATTTGGGCGCGGGACGTCGGCGTGCCAGAAGAACGCATTATCCGCATTGGCGACAATAAAGGCGGCGCCTATGCGTCGGATAACTTCTGGCAGATGGGCGATACCGGTCCCTGCGGCCCGTGCTCGGAAATTTTCTACGATCATGGCGATCATATCTGGGGCGGTCCTCCGGGAAGCCCGGAGGAAGACGGCGATCGGTACATTGAAATCTGGAATTTAGTGTTTATGCAGTTTAACCGTCAATCAGACGGTACCATGCTGCCGCTGCCCAAGCCCTCGGTGGATACCGGCATGGGACTGGAGCGCATATCCGCGGTGCTGCAACACGTTAACTCGAATTATGACATCGACCTGTTCCGTACGCTTATCGAGGCGGTGGCGCAGGTGACCGGTTGCGCCGACCTGGGCAGCAAATCGTTACGCGTGATCGCCGACCATATCCGCTCCTGCGCCTTCCTGATTGCTGACGGCGTGGTGCCGTCCAACGAAGGCCGCGGCTATGTCCTGCGGCGCATCATCCGCCGCGCCGTACGGCATGGCAACATGCTGGGCGCCGGGGATGCCTTCTTCCATCGGCTGGTTGCGCCGCTGATTGACGTGATGGGTCCGGCCGCCGCGGAGTTGAAACAGCAGCAGGCAAGGGTTGAGCAGGTGCTGCAAACCGAGGAAGAACAATTCGCCCGTACGCTGGAGCGCGGCCTGGCCTTGCTGGACGAGGAACTGGGCAAGCTTAAGGGCGATACCCTGGACGGTGAAACCGCCTTTCGCCTGTATGATACCTATGGTTTCCCGCTGGACCTGACCGCCGATGTCTGCCGTGAGCGGCAACTGAAGGTGGACGAAGAGGGCTTTGAGCGGGCCATGGATGCGCAGCGCCGCCGCGCCCGCGAGTCCAGCGGTTTCGGCGCCGACTACAACAGCATGCTGCGCGTGGATAAAGCCACCCGGTTCTTCGGTTATGACGAAGCGCAGCATACCGGCACCGTGGTCGCGTTGTTTCGCAACGGTGAGCCGGTGCAGTCCATACGCCAGGGTGACGACGCCGTCGTGGTCCTGGACGAAACGCCGTTTTATGGCGAATCCGGCGGCCAGGTGGGCGACAAGGGCGAGCTTAAGGCCACGCAGGGGCTGTTTACGGTCGACGATACGCAAAAGTACGGCCAGGCGTTCGGGCACGTCGGCCGGCTGGCCATGGGCGAACTCAAGGTCGGGGATGCGGTGAGCGCCAGCGTGGACGAAGCGCGCCGCTCCCGTATTCGCCTTAACCATTCCGCCACCCACTTGTTGCACGCGGCGCTACGGCAGGTGCTGGGCTCCCATGTGGCGCAAAAAGGCTCTCTGGTCAACGATCAATACCTGCGTTTCGATTTCTCCCACTTTGAAGCGATGAAACCCCAGCAGATCCGTGCCGTGGAGGATATCGTCAACCAGCAAATCCGCCGGAACCTGCCCATCGAGACCGAGATCATGGATCTGGAGGCCGCGCGCGGCACCGGGGCCATGGCGCTTTTCGGCGAGAAGTACGACGCCAAGGTACGGGTGCTGCGCATGGGTGATTTCTCCACCGAACTGTGCGGCGGTATCCATGCCAGCCGCACCGGGGATATCGGCCTGTTCCGCATCATCTCCGAATCCGGCACCGCGGCCGGCATCCGCCGCATTGAAGCCGTGACCGGCGAAGGGGCTTTAGCCAGCCTGCATCAGCAAAGCGATTTGATTCATGGCATCGCCCAGTTGGTCAAAGGGGATAACCAAAGTCTGGCGGATAAGGTAAAAGCCCTGATCGAGCGCTCCCGGCAGTTGGAGAAAGAGATCCAGCAGCTCAAAAGCCAGCAGGCGGCGCAGGAAAGTTCGGCGCTGTCCGGCAACGTTAAGCTGGTTAACGGCGTGAAGCTGCTGGTCAGCAAACTGGATAACGTTGAACCCAAGATGCTGCGCACCATGGTGGATGATCTGAAAAACCAGCTGGGGTCGGCGGTGATTGTGCTGGCGACCGTCGCCGATGATAAAGTCAGCCTGATCGCGGGCGTCACCAAAGATTTAACCGACCGCGTTAAGGCCGGCGACCTTATCGGCCAACTGGCCCAGCAGGTGGGCGGCAAAGGCGGCGGCCGGCCTGATATGGCCCAGGCCGGCGGTACCGACGTCAAGGCGCTGCCCGCGGCATTGGCCGGCGTAGAGGCCTGGCTGGCGACTAAAATCTAAAGCGGATAAGAATACGTTATGATAAACGCCATAGCTTTCTGTTAAGTTATGGCGTTTGGATTCGTATTATCCGCTGAGTCAAAAGTTAGGCGCGAAGCTGGTCATATCGACTAAACTTATACCAGATGTTGAAAGTCGTCAGCCTGCTGGCATTTTATGTCGCTTACATGACTTACGTTTTCACGGTATATGATGGATAATGGCGGGAAACTGAGAGACCCGACTCTTTTAATCTTTCAAGGAGCAAAGAATGCTTATTCTGACTCGTCGAGTTGGTGAAACCCTCATGATTGGCGATGAGGTAACGGTTACGGTTTTAGGAGTCAAGGGCAACCAGGTACGTATCGGTGTCAATGCGCCTAAAGAAGTCTCTGTTCACCGTGAAGAAATATACCAGCGTATCCAGGCTGAAAAATCACAACAGAATCCCTTCTGATCTTTTCAGGCGCCTTGCTTGCGCGGGGCGCTAATCTCTCCTTTCCTGCTGTAAAATCATTTAATTTTTACTGATTATTTCTACATAAAATCTTTACCAACAGCTTGCATTTTCCCGGATAAGGGCGGTGCCGGGCGTTATTGTGCTGTCAATCTGGTCAAGTTGCATGGCTTTTGCGCAAACGCTCGCCAGACGGGAAAAATTGTTTGACTTATCAGGCCGGGAAAGTAATATGTGCGCCACGCAGTGCCGATGAGCTTTAACATCGGCGCGTAGGTGAGGTGGCCGAGAGGCTGAAGGCGCTCCCCTGCTAAGGGAGTATACGGTCAAAAGCTGTATCGAGGGTTCGAATCCCTCCCTCACCGCCATTATTTAAGAATGCATCCATAGCTCAGCTGGATAGAGTACTCGGCTACGAACCGAGCGGTCGGAGGTTCGAATCCTCCTGGATGCACCATTAATTGACCTGTTGCACGGTCAGGAAAAATCAGTTTTGTTACTACAATGCATCCATAGCTCAGCTGGATAGAGTACTCGGCTACGAACCGAGCGGTCGGAGGTTCGAATCCTCCTGGATGCACCATTTTTTATATTTAGACCCTCTGCTTTACGGCTTATCTTATTTGCATCCATAGCTCAGCTGGATAGAGTACTCGGCTACGAACCGAGCGGTCGGAGGTTCGAATCCTCCTGGATGCACCATGTCGGTGCTTCTGTTGTTGCCAGCGCTGCTCGCGCATTGTCTACGGCCTCGACGTTTTCCCCCTCTCTTTGTTATTTGCCTGGCCTGCTTTCCCTGCGGCGTACCGGTGATATTCCTAATTTAACGCGTGCCACTCTTTCCCCCTACGGCATTCGCCCCCGGTCCGGCTCGCCGCAATACAGAAAAAGCGACAATTTTATGACTTTGCGTTACAGTAAAGGCTTATTTTTAGCATCAGGAAACGACGATGTACGATCGGTACGCAGGGTTGATCTTCGATATGGACGGCACGTTGCTCGATACTGAGCCGACCCATCATAAAGCCTGGCACCAGGTGCTTGGTAAACACGATATGCATTATGATGGTGCAGCCATGGCCGGCTTAAATGGATCGCCAACCTGGCGTATTGCCAAAACCATTATCGACAACCATGGATCCAGTATGGATCCTTACCTGCTGGCGCTTGAAAAAACCGCGGCGGTGGAATTGATGCTGCTGGACAATGTCCGGCCGTTGCCGTTAATCGAGGTGGTGAAAGCCTACCATGGCAAGCGTCCCATGGCGGTGGGCACGGGCAGCGAGCATCGCATGGCCGTGTCGCTGCTGGAACACCTCGGGCTATTACACTATTTCGACGCCATCGTCGGTGCCGATGATGTGACCCGGCATAAACCCTTTCCTGATACTTTTTTGCGTTGCGCCGAGCTGATGGGCGTGGCGCCAGGAAAATGCGTCGTCTTCGAAGACGCCGATTTTGGCATTCAGGCTGCCCGCGCGGCCGGCATGGCATTTGTCGATGTGCGGATGCCATAAAAAAACCTTGACGCCATGGTGGCCGGCTTGCCATTGTCATCGCCTGGCGTGCGGCGCCGGCATAAACCATGCTGCTGCCTTCTTATCGCCGCCGCCGTGGCGGCTTGGCGTCCGGTTAAGCGCAAAGCCCGTAATGATCTCTTTATAGTTGGGAAAAGCATTACATTAGGACCTATCAATCCGGTTAACATTTCCGGGACTCACCTGATGATGAATGCGTAAATGATAACGATAGATAGCGATAAACGAGCAGATTCAATTATGCTTACCCAATACAAAATTAACTGCGGGAGGTCAATTTGATCCCGGACGTATCTGAAGCACTTTCATGGCTGGAAGCCAATCCTCATGCGTTGGAGGGGATTCGCCGGGGTGTGGAGCGCGAAACCTTGCGCATCACCGCCAATGGCCGTTTGGCGCAAACCCCGCATCCGGAATCACTGGGCGCGGCGTTGACGCATAAATGGATTACGACGGATTTTGCCGAAGCATTGCTCGAATTTATCACGCCGGTGGACGAAGATATCGATCACCTGCTGGCCTTCTTGCGCGACATCCATCGTCATGTGGCGCGCAATCTTGGCGAAGAACGCATGTGGCCGATGAGCATGCCGTGTTTTATCGATCATAGCCAGCCGATCGAACTGGCTCAATACGGCTCGTCCAATATCGGGTGTTTCAAGACCCTGTACCGCGAAGGCCTGAAGAACCGTTATGGCGCGCTGATGCAGATCATCTCCGGGGTACATTATAATTTTTCGCTCCCCCTGGCGTTCTGGCAGGCACGGCTGGGCGTCACGGATGAGCTCAGCGGCAAAGCGGCGATTTCCGACGGGTATCTACGCCTTATCCGCAATTATTATCGCTTCGGCTGGATAATACCCTATCTGTTCGGGGCGTCGCCGGCGGTCTGTTCTTCATTCCTTGACGGCCGCGAAACCGATTTGCCGTTTGAACGCTCGACATCCGGCATGATTTACCTGCCGTTCGCAACGTCGCTGCGACTGAGCGATCTGGGTTATACCAATAAGTCCCAAAGCCAGCTGGGGATTACCTTCAACCGGATTGACGAGTATATCGCCGCCCTGAAGCGGGCCATTAAGACGCCCTCGGCCGATTACCAGCGTATCGGGTTGGAAAAGAACGGCAAGCGGCTGCAAATCAACACCAACGTACTGCAGATCGAAAACGAACTCTATGCGCCGGTACGCCCCAAGCGTGTGACCCAAAAAGGCGAATCACCTTCCGACGCGTTAGAGCGCGGAGGCATCGAATATATCGAAGTGCGGTCGCTTGATATCAATCCCTTCTCGCCGATCGGCATTGACGAACAACAGGCGCGCTTTCTGGATCTTTTCCTGATTTGGTGTACGCTGGCTGAGGCCCCGGAAATGAGCGCGGAGGAGGTGCTGTGCACCCGCACCAACTGGAATAAAGTCATTCTGGAAGGACGCAAACCCGGCCTGACCCTGGGGGTAGACTGTGGTTCACAGCAGGAGCCGCTGGCCGAGATCGGCAAGGCGCTGTTCCGTGATTTGCGCCGTGTGGCGGTCATTCTTGATGGCAATAACCATAATTATCACTACCGCCAGGCCTGCGATAACCTGGTGGCCGGCTTTGACGATCCGGCCCTGACCTTCTCGGCGCGCATTCTTGAGGCGATGAAGGAACATGGCATTGGCGGCCTGGGCTTGATTCTGGCGAATAATTATCGTCAGACCCTGTGCGATGAGCCGTTGGAAATACTGAATGAAGAGCTGTTGGCAAAGGAGCAGGCGCGTTCCTGGCAACGGCAGCGCGAGATTGAAGCGGGTGATAGCGTAAGTTTTGAGCAGTTTGTTGCGCAGCATAACGCCGGCTGAAAAAGAAAAGGCCACAGAGGACTGTGGCCAAATAAACATCTCTGAATACAGGGATGATGATAACAAATGCGCGTCTTTCACTAATTCAGACTCGCGCCAAGGAAAAAAGTTTCCTTACAATGGTAAAAAAAATTAATTTTTTCTAAGAGGAGGTGACGTATGCCACTACTGGATAGCTTTACCGTAGACCACACCCGCATGGCAGCCCCAGCGGTTCGTGTTGCGAAGACCATGAAAACTCCCCATGGCGATACCATCACCGTCTTTGATTTGCGTTTTTGCCGGCCTAACCTGGAAGTGATGCCTGAGCGCGGCATTCACACCCTGGAACATTTATTCGCCGGTTTTATGCGTAATCACCTGAATGGCGACGGTGTGGAAATCGTCGATATTTCCCCCATGGGCTGCCGTACCGGCTTTTATATGAGCCTTATCGGCGCGCCGGATGAAGTGCGTGTCGCCAACGCGTGGAAAGCCGCCATGGCCGATGTGCTGAAAGTCACCGACCAGAACAAAATCCCCGAGTTGAATGAATATCAATGCGGCACCTATCATATGCATTCCCTACCGGAAGCGCAGGAGATTGCCCAGCATATTCTGGACAACGATATCCGGGTGAACCATAACGAGGAACTGGCGCTGCCGAAAGAAAAGCTGGCAGAGCTGCATATCTAAACCCGAGCAGTGCCCGCGGGTGTGATGGGCAAGACAGCTACGCTTCACCCTCCTTGCCCATGATACCCGCCCCCGGCCTGTGGGCCGGTTTAAGCTAGGCTTCGTCCACGCCCTTTTTAAAGGCCTTCAGCGGCGTAATGCGCACCTGCTTGATCATATTGTCCTGCACCGCCATGATTTCAATCTTGTAGCTATCTATCTGGGTATGCGTGCCCACCGGCGGGATATCCTGCAGCGCTTCGAGCAGCATGCCGTTAACCGTGCGCGCCTCGGCTTCCGGCAGCGTCCAGTTAAAGGCTTTATTCAGTTCGCGGATATTGGCGCCGCCGTCGATCAAGACCGACCCGTCGCTTTGCGGTATCACTTCCTCCGCCAGGGTGGGGGACATGGACGTGGTAAAGTCGCCGACAATCTCCTCCAGTATGTCCTCGACCGTCACCAGTCCCTGGATATCCCCGTATTCATCGACGATAAGACCGACCTTTTCCTTGTTCCGCTGGAATTTCACCAACTGGATATTCAGCGGCGTGCCCTCGGGAATGTAGTAGATCTCATCGGCGGCGCGCAGCAGGTTTTCCTTGGTGAATTCCTGCTTCTCCGTCATCAGGCGGTAGGCTTCGCGCACCCGCAGCATGCCGATGGCATCGTCGAGATTATCGCGGTACAGCACGATGCGTCCGTGGGGCGAGTGGGTCAGCTGGCGGATGATATTGCGCCATTCATCGTTGACGTTGATACCGACAATTTCATTGCGCGGCACCATAATGTCGCCGACGCTCACCTTTTCCAAATCCAGTACCGAGAGCAGCATGTCCTGGTTGCGCCGCGAAATCAGCGAGCGGGACTCATTGAAGATGGATCGCAGTTCATCCTTGCTCAGGGCGTCGTTCAGATTAGACGGGACTTTAATGCCCATGATGCGCATCAGGAGGCGGGTAATGATATTCAGCAGCCAGACCAGTGGCATCATGATTTTTTGCAGCGGCGCCAGCAGCAGGCTGCTGGGCAGGGCAATATGCTCTGGGTACAGCGCCGCCACCGTTTTTGGCAGCACTTCGGCGAACAGCAGGATGACAAAAGTCAGGATGCCGGTGGCGATCGCCACGCCGATATCGCCATACAGGCGCATGCCGACGATGGTGGCCAGCGCCGAGGCCAGGATATTCACCAGGTTATTGCCAATCAATACCAGGCTCAACAGTCGGTCGGTACGGCGCAGTAACTTCTCGACGCGCCGGGCGGCGCGGTTGCCCTGTTTGGCCAGGTGTCGCAGGCGGTAACGGTTGAGCGTCATCATGCCGGTTTCAGAGGCCGAAAAATAGGCGGACACCAGTACCATAATCACCAGGATAATTATCAGCGTACTGGTTGAAACATGTTCCAACGTGGGCATTCCTTGTAGGGGTGAATAAAGCGGTTAACGACCAGCCGTAACGGGTGGTCGTTGACTTCTCGCTAGCCGGCCAGAATATTCTGCCAAATGCGGCTGCCGAAATAGGCCAGGGTCAGCAACAGCACGCCGACCAAACTCAGCCATACCACGCGGCGCCCGCGCCAGCCTTTACGATAATGGCCCCACAATAAAACAATATAGACCAACCAGGCGACGAAGGAGAGCACTGCTTTATGCAGATTCTCACCGCTGAACATATTTTGCATATACAGCAGGCCGGTGCTCAGGGTCAGCGTAAGCAGCACCACCCCGACCTGGGTAATATGGAACATCTTGCGCTCAATGCCCATCAGCGGCGGCATATCGGCGCTGAATGTCAGCCGTTTTGTCTTGAGCAGATGATCCAGCCAGGCCAGTTGGAAGGCGTATAAAGCGGCGATGATCAGCACCGCATAAGAAAACAGCGCCAGGCCGATATGGATCAGCAGCCCCGGGGTGGCCTCGAGATGGGTGATAAATTCGCCGGGCATCAGGGTGGAGGCGGCCAAATGAATCATGGCGAAAATATACACCACCGGCAGCAGAAACCAGCCGCGGTTACGCGCGGCGACGATGGTCATGACAATGGCTATCAGCAGGCTCACCAGGGAGCCGATATTCAGCAGGCTCAGGTTCTGGCCGGCATGAACGCCGAATATACGCAAATACAACGTGCAGGCGTGGCAAATCAGCGCCACCGCGGCGGACAGCAGCGCCAGGCGGCGATAGGCGTCGTTCCTGCGCAAAACGGTGGGCAGGATCAGGCCGAGACTTACGGCGTAGGCAACAAAAGCCAGTAGGGCAATCCAGGACATATCGCAAATAGGCTTTGGCAAGGAATAAAGAGGCGACCAGTATAGCCTCAGCGGCGTCCCGCACCAAACGTTCTCGTCGCGGGGCAGCGATCTGCCGCTGCTTCGTGTTATACTCGCCGGCAATAATGTCGCACAAGCGGCCGGACTCCAGGTTGAGTAAAGAACGATGTTTGAAAATTTATCCGACAGATTATCGCGCTCGTTGCGCAATATCAGCGGCCGGGGCCGCCTGACAGAAGAGAACATTAAAGATACCCTGCGCGAGGTGCGCCTGGCGCTGCTCGAAGCCGACGTGGCTCTGCCCGTGGTGCGTGATTTTATCAATCGGGTAAAAGAGCGCGCGGTCGGCCAGGAGGTCAATAAAAGCCTGACGCCGGGCCAGGAATTCGTCAAAATCGTACGTACCGAGCTGGTCAGCGCGATGGGCGAGGAAAACAGCGAGCTCAACCTGGCGGCTCAACCGCCGGCGGTGGTGCTGATGGCGGGCCTGCAAGGGGCCGGTAAAACCACAAGCGTCGCCAAGCTTGGCAAATACCTGCGCGAAAAGCATAAGAAAAAAGTGCTGGTGGTGTCCGCCGACGTTTATCGGCCGGCGGCCATCAAACAGCTGGAAACCCTGGCTGAGACGGTGGGCGTGGATTTTTTCCCGTCCGATGCCGGCCAACGGCCCATTGATATCGTCAAGCAGGCGTTGCAGCAGGCAAAGCTGAAATTCTACGACGTGTTGCTGGTGGATACCGCCGGCCGTTTGCACGTCGATGAAGCCATGATGGACGAGATCAAGCAGATCCACGCGGCCGTGGTGCCGGTGGAGACGCTGTTCGTCGTCGACGCCATGACCGGCCAGGACGCCGCCAATACCGCCAAGGCGTTTAACGAGGCGCTGCCCCTCACCGGCGTGATCCTGACCAAGGTCGACGGCGACGCGCGCGGCGGGGCGGCGTTGTCCATCCGCCATATCACCGGCAAACCGATTAAATTCATGGGCGTGGGGGAAAAAACCGACGCCCTGGAGCCATTCTACCCGGAACGCATCGCCGGACGGATCCTGGGCATGGGCGATGTACTGTCGTTAATCGAGGATATCGAAAGCAAGGTCGACCGCGTCCAGGCTGAAAAGCTGGCTAATAAGCTGAAAAAGGGCGATGGTTTCGATTTAACCGATTTTCTCGACCAGCTTAAGCAAATGCGCAGTATGGGCGGCATGGCCAGCATGATGAGCAAGCTGCCCGGCGCCGGCCAACTGCCGGCCAATGTTAAATCGCAAATGGACGACAGCGTCCTGGTGCGCATGGAGGCTATCATCAATTCCATGACGTTCAAGGAGCGCGCGCAGCCTGAGATTATCAAAGGGTCGCGTAAACGCCGTATCGCCACCGGCTGTGGTTTGCAGGTGCAGGACGTAAACCGCATGCTCAAGCAGTTCGACGATATGCAGCGTATGATGAAAAAGATGAAGAAGGGCGGAATGGCGAAAATGCTGCGCGGCATGAAAGGCATGATGCCGCCGGGATTCACCGGGCGTTAACTATCGATTGCTTTTTGCCCCAAAACGCGTAGAATTTCGGAGCTTTTTATACTACTGCTTTAAATGGCAACTGGGCCCCGTTCCTCGATGGGGCCCGGTTGTTTTATTAACTAAAGAGGATGTTATGGTAACAATTCGTTTGGCACGTGGCGGCGCAAAAAAACGCCCGTTTTATCAAATCGTCGTGACTGACAGCCGCAATGCGCGTGATGGTCGCTTTATTGAACGTATTGGCTTCTACAACCCGATCGCTTCCGGTCAGGCTGAAGGCCTGCGTTTAGACCTGGATCGCATCGAGCATTGGGTCGGCCAGGGCGCCACCGTTTCAGAACGCGTTTCTGGTCTTATCAAAGACGCGAAGAAAGCGGCTTAAAGGATCTCGGTGGCGGCTATGAGCAAACAAATCCGTACCGCAATTCCCACCAACCCCATTATCGTGGGCAAAATGGGATCGACGTATGGCATTCGCGGTTGGCTCAGAGTGTTTTCTTCCACTGAAGAATCCGAAAGCATTTTTGATTACCAGCCCTGGTTTATCAAACGGGCGGGTGAGTGGCAGTGTATCGAGCTGGAAGGCTGGAAGCGCCACAGTCAGGATTTGATCATCAAGGTCAAAGGCATGGAAGACCGGGAAGCGGCGTCTCTGCTGACGAACTGTGAAATCGTCGTGGATTCAACGCAGCTGCCGGCTCTGGACGCGGGTGATTATTACTGGAAAGACCTTACGGGTTGCCGGGTAGTAACCACTGCGGGCTACGAGCTGGGCGGCGTCATTGATATGATGGAAACCGGCTCTAACGATGTCATGGTGGTAAAAGCCAACCTGAAAGATGCCTTCGGTATCCAGGAGCGGTTGATTCCGTTCCTCGACGGACAGGTTATCAAAAAGGTGGATCTCGGCGCTCATGTGATTGAGGTCGATTGGGATCCAAGTTTTTGAGCCCCGGTGGTAAAACAGTGATAATGGGTGGAACGGCGTTATGTGGATTGGTGTTATCAGCCTGTTTCCCGAAATGTTTCGCGCCATCACTGATTACGGGGTAACTGGCCGGGCAGTGAAAAACGGCCTGCTGAGTATGCAGTGCTGGAGTCCGCGTGATTTCACGCACGACAGGCATCGTACCGTGGACGAACGCCCGTATGGCGGCGGACCGGGCATGCTGATGATGGTGCAGCCCTTGCGGGACGCGATTCACGAGGCAAAAAAACAAGCAGGCGCCGGGGCGAAGGTTATTTATCTTTCCCCGCAGGGACGTAAGCTCAATCAGCAAGGTGTGAGCGAGCTGGCCGCCAACCCGAAGATGATTCTGGTGTGCGGCCGTTATGAAGGTATAGACGAGCGGCTGATAGCCACCGAAATTGATGAAGAATGGTCAATCGGTGATTATGTGCTCAGCGGCGGTGAATTGGCGGCCATGGCGCTGATTGATTCCGTCTCCCGGTTTATTCCGGGGGTATTGGGTCATGAGGCCTCGGCGGCGGAGGACTCCTTCGCCGAGGGCTTGCTGGACTGTCCGCACTATACCCGTCCCGAAGAGTTGGCAGGCATGGAGGTTCCGCCGGTGTTACTGTCGGGCAACCATGCGCAGATACGCCGCTGGCGTTTGAAACAGTCACTGGGCCGTACCTGGCTTAGAAGACCTGAACTTCTGGAAAGCCTAGCTCTGACTGACGAGCAAGCAAAGTTGCTGGCTGAGTTCCAACGGGAATATCAGCCCGAGCGACAAAACTAATAGGGGTATGCCAGCCTTGTTGCTGACAGCCCGAACACTCAGTTTACCTAGGGTAAGAGACCTATTATGAGCAACATTATTAAACAGATTGAAGAAGAACAGATGAAGCAGGACGTACCTGCATTCCGTCCGGGTGATTCCGTGGAAGTGAAGGTATGGGTTGTTGAAGGCAGCAAAAAACGTCTGCAGGCATTCGAGGGCGTGGTTATCGCTATTCGTAACCGCGGTCTGCATTCTGCATTCACTGTTCGCAAAATTTCCAATGGCGAAGGTGTTGAGCGTGTGTTCCAGACTCATTCACCGGTTATCGACAGCATCACGGTTAAACGCCGTGGCGCCGTGCGCCAGGCCAAACTGTATTACCTGCGTGAACGTACTGGTAAGTCTGCGCGTATCAAAGAACGTCTTAACGCCTAGTACGCTTTCGCAACATCCGAAAGCATTTAGTTATCAAAGGCCGGCCGGTAGGCCGGCCTTTTTTCTCTTTTTTACCTTGCCCTGCAAAAAATTTCTGTATTGGTTCATTACGTGATCCAGCGACCTGTAATCCTCGTCTGTGCTGTTTTCACTGTCCCGCGCTAAGGCCTCTCAGGCAATCGACAGGGTCGATTTGCGCGCTGCCGGACCCTCACCCCGCCATATCGTTAGCGCACGATAGACATTCCTTCGGCGCTATCGGGAATACTCCTGTTTTGCAGCGGATGGCGAAAGCTGATTAAAGGGAGTGGCCGAAGGTGATCACCGATTCCGATCTGACTTTGCGGCGTGCGCGGCGGCACGTTGTTCAATGGGTTTATCGTAAATATATATTTACAGTAAAATGATTTTAGCCTGAAGTTTACGTCCACATAGAGGATGGGTAAAATCACCCTATGCGGTAAATTTGTTATAATATATTGTAAATAAAGGTTTTTTGTTTGATGGAGTAGGGCGGTGTTCGCGCGGTATCGCCCCGTTTACGCGGATGCTAAAAAGGAATACGATTGGTACCATAATATTTACACATATGGATTGAAAACTTTACGGAGCATGGTATGGTATAGCCCATACGCAGCGGGAATACGCTTTTGCGACCCGCGGCAATAACCTCTGGTCAGGACTTCTCTCATGCAAAAAGACGCGCTCAATAATGTTCATATCCTTGATGAACAAGTGATGATAACGCCGGAAGAACTAAAACGGCAGTTCCCTTTAACCGATGCCGAGCAGCAGGCTATCGCCGCGGCGCGGCAAACCATTGCCGATATTATCCACGGCCGCGATCCCCGGCTGCTGGTGGTATGCGGCCCCTGTTCCATCCATGACCTGGATTCGGCGCTGGACTATGCCCGGCGGCTGACGGAACTGTCGGCGGAGCTGAGCGATCAGCTGTATATCGTTATGCGCGTCTATTTCGAAAAACCCCGCACCACCGTGGGCTGGAAGGGCCTGATTAACGACCCGTACATGGACAACTCCTTCGACGTGGAGGCCGGCCTGAAAATTGCCCGCGGCCTGCTGCTGGATTTGGTGCGCATGGGCCTGCCGCTGGCCACCGAGGCGCTGGATCCGAACAGCCCGCAGTATCTTGGCGATCTGTTCAGCTGGTCCGCCATCGGCGCGCGCACCACCGAGTCCCAGACCCATCGTGAAATGGCCTCCGGCCTGTCGATGCCGGTCGGTTTTAAAAACGGCACCGACGGCAGCCTGGCGACCGCCATCAATGCCATGCGCGCCGCCGCCATGCCGCACCGCTTTGTGGGCATCAACCAGGCGGGGCAGGTAGCGCTACTGCAAACCCGCGGTAATCCTGACGGGCACGTCATTTTGCGCGGCGGCAAGCAGCCCAATTACCATGCCGCCGACATTGCCGACTGTGAACAGCAGATGGCCAAGGCCGGTCTTAACGCGGCGCTGATGATTGATTGCAGCCATGGCAATTCCAATAAAGATTATCGTCGCCAGGGCGAGGTGGCGCAATCGGCGCTGGCGCAAATCAAGGCGGGAAACCGTTCCATTATCGGCCTGATGCTGGAAAGCCATATACACGAAGGCAACCAGTCCTCCGAGCAGCCCCGAGCCGCTATGCGCTATGGCGTATCGGTAACGGACGCCTGTATCAATTGGCAAAGTACCGATACACTGTTACGACAACTGCACAATGAACTGCGCGGCGTCCTGGCGGGACGGCTGGCGGGAGAATAAGAGCGTATGGTAGCGGAGCTTAACGCGTTACGGGATCAGATTGATGAAGTGGATAAGTCCTTATTAGCTTTGCTGGCCCGGCGGCTGCAGCTGGTGGCCGAGGTGGGCGAGGTGAAAAGCCGTTACGGTCTGCCGATTTATGCCCCCGATCGCGAGGCGGCCATGCTGGCGTCGCGCCGGCAAGAGGCGGCGGCGCAGGGTGTGCCGCCTGATTTGATCGAGGATGTGCTAAGACGCGTGATGCGCGAATCCTATTCCAGCGAAAACGATAAGGGTTTCAAATCGCTTTGTCCGCAGCTGCGACCGGTGGTGATTGTCGGCGGCGGCGGCCAGATGGGCGGGCTGTTTAAAAAAATGCTGCAGCTCTCCGGTTACCAGGTCAGGATCCTGGAACAGGATGACTGGGCGCGGGCATCGGAACTGTTGGCGGACGCGGGCATGGTGATCGTCAGTGTGCCAATCCACCTGACGGTCGAGGTCATTGAGCGCCTGCCGCCGTTGCCGGAGGACTGTATCCTGCTGGATCTGGCGTCGATAAAAAACGCACCGCTACAAGCGATGCTGGCCGCCCATAACGGGCCGGTTTTGGGACTGCATCCCATGTTCGGTCCCGACAGCGGCAGCCTGGCCAAGCAGGTGGTAGTCTATTGCGATGGCCGGCAGCCTGAGGCCTATCAATGGCTGCTGGAACAAATCCAGGTATGGGGCGCCCGGCTGCACCGCACCAGCGCCGTGGAGCACGACCAGAATATGGCGTTTATCCAGGCGCTGCGCCATTTCGCCACCTTTGCTTATGGCATGCACCTGGCGGAAGAGAATGTCGAGCTGGAACAGCTGCTGGCCTTGTCGTCGCCGATATACCGCCTGGAGCTGGCGATGATCGGACGCTTATTTGCCCAGGATCCGCAATTGTATGCGGACATTATTATGTCCTCGGAAAGTAACCTGGCGCTGATTAAGCGTTATTACCAGCGCTTCGGCGAGGCCATTTCCTTGCTGGAGCAAGGGGATAAACAGGCGTTTATCGCCCGCTTTAAAAAGATAGAGCATTGGTTCGGCCGCTACGCCCAAAGCTTTCTGGAGGAAAGTCGCTTGCTGCTGCGCCAGGCCAATGATATCCGCAAATAGTCAGGTTCAACCAACGCAGGGCCATGTGATATGGCCCGTTTCATGTCAGCGCCAGTGAGCGCGCGATTTATTGTGGATCGACCGGCACCACGTTTTCCGACGGGTAGCAACCCAGCACTTTCAGCGACCGGGTGATGGCCTGTAGCCCGATCAACGCCTTTTGCATCGCCGCGCCGCGTAAATTAGCCTGTACGTCGATATAAAACATCTCTTCGCGCGGATTGCCGTGAATGGGCCGCGACTCCAGCCGCGTCATCACAATACCCTGATCGCGCAGCACCAGCAGCGCCTCCACCAGCGCGCCGGACTGCTGGCCGGTGGCCATAATCAGGGTGGTCTTGGCCGGTACCTGCTCGGACACGTCAATGGCCTTGCGCGCCAGCACAATAAAGCGGGTGAAATTTTGCTGTTGATTGGCCAGATTGTGTTCCAGCACCTGCAGGCCGTACAACGCGCCGCCAGGGCCGCTGCCGAGCGCCGCCGCATGCGGGGAGCGCAGCGCCGCCACTTTTTCCATGGCGGCGGCGGTGCTTTCGCAATACTCAATCTTCCACTGCGGATAGCGGCTGATAAACTGGCTGCACTGCTGGAACGGCTGCGGATGGCTATACACCACCTCTATTTGGTCGAGACTGCTCTCGCCGGTGACCAGCATACAGTGATCGATGGGATTGGTCAGTTCCCCCACCAAGGAGAGATGGGTATGTTGCAGCAGGTCGTAGACGTCGTTAATGGATCCTGAGCTGCTGTTTTCAATGGGCAGCACGCCATAATCGGCCTGGCCGGTCTCCACCATCTGGATGATGTCGGGAAACTTCTGGCAACCGCATTCCACCACCTGATCAAAATAGCGTGCGCCGTATTGCCGCGCGGCCAGATGTGAATAAGAGCCTTTCGGCCCCAAAAAAGCGACGCGTGCCGAGCGCTCCAGGGTTTGGTTCAGGTTGGATTGCAACAGTGCCTGCTGGGTCAGCACGGAATCTTCGATAATCAGCTGAAACAGCCGCGTAATATAAAATCCGTCGAGATTGAGTTTTTTGCCTTCCGTGACCAGGTGTTCCAGCAGCATCCGTTCACGTTCCTTATCGCGGATGGGACGGTGGGTGGTTAATTTGCTGCGCGCCACGTCGAGCGCCAGCCCGCGTCTTTCCGCCAGCAGTGATAACAGCTTTAAATCCAGTGCGCTGATGCGTTCGCGCAGTGCCAATAATGGGTTGTCGCTCATGTTGTTAGCTACCTTTCAATCGGTCATAAAAAAAGCCTCCTGTTTTCAGGAGGCTTTTTTGTTCGTCTTCGTATTCTTTCTCATAGGACGACGGCCTCCCGTTCAGGGGAAGATAAAAAAGAAGGCGAAGAAAAACGGTGTGGTATGCATGGTATCGACTTTGTAGTTATCCGGAGGCTTACAGTAACCGCTGGCTTTTCATTCTGTCAATATAAAACGCGCCATTAAGGCGCGTTATGATCGTTGTATCGGCTATCCAGGCCTGCCCGCTGCCGGGATGGGATCATCGCCTGGCCGGCATGCGGTTATTCTTCGACAATGTTTGTCGCGGCGGTCTTGACGCATTCCGCGGCGCGGCGGGCTTCGCCCTTATGCTGTACCTTATTGAGCTGGCGTTCCAGCTTGGTAATCAGTTCGTTGATGGCAGCATACATGTCCTGGTTGCTGGCGCTGGCGACTAATTGCCCGTTAGGCGTATTGAGGGTGGCATCGGCCACAAATCCCTGAGGTTGCTTGGAGAGGATTATATGAGGATTTATCAGTTGGGTCTGCCATTTAGCCAGTTTAGCCAGGCGTTCTTCCGCATGTTGACGAATGGCCGGAGTAATATCCATTTGCTTACTGGTAATATTGATAATCATATCACTACCTCTCTACCTATTTCCGTCTACGTAATTTAAGCATACCCCCAGAATGACGGGAAAGTGTGATTTATGTCACTTATTTTTCGGGGTTGAGCGGGCGATCACAGGTTTTGTGACACCCTCGCGCTAAAGCGGGCGCAAGGCTTGAGTGTTGCGGATGAATGGGGCATTATCGAATGGATAAGTCAGGTGGCGTCCTGTCGATTTATCCCGCCCAAGCCCTCCCCAATTTCCTTTTTAATGCCCCGTCCTGACCAAAAAAAACGGTAGCCGAAGCTACCGGGATTTCGTTGTCGGCGTGCGCCGGTAATCAGGCTGGATTGGCGCTGATGACTTTTGCCACTTTGTCGGCCTGTCCCTGAAGCTGCAACTGCCGGTAAGCATTTTGCATCAAAGGCAGCGCGTCGCGTGTGGCCTGGGCGTCGGGGAAATCACGCAGCATCTGCTCGACCCGGTTGACCACCGCGACATAGGCGCCGCGTTTGGTGTAAAACTGTACGACGGCCAGCTCATACTTGGCCAGGCGATCCTTCAGATAAACCAGACGTTTGCCGGCATCCGTGGCATACTGACTGTTCGGATAGCCGCGAACCAGTTGCGTAAAATCACGATAGGCCGCGCGGGCATGCTCCGGGTCGCGGTCGGAACGATCCACGCCGAAGAACCCTTGCAATGCGCTGTCGTCCAGCGCCATATCTGTCAGGCCACGCATGTAGAGGACATAGTCGACGTTTGGATGCGTCGGATTCAGGCGCAGAAAGCGATCGATCGAGGCTTGGGCTAAAGTGAGATCCGCCGATTTATAATAGGCATAAATCAAGTCAAGCTGAACCTGCTGCGCATAGGGACCGAACGGATAGCGGTTATCCAGTGCTTCCAGTTCCCTGATGGCTCCCTTATAGTTGCCGTCCTGCAATTTGAGCTGTGCGGAAGCATAAATCTCGGCGGGCGGATTATCCGGAACGGGATCCTTGGAACTGGAGCAACCGACCAGCATCAGGCTCAATGTGGCTGCTGCCACCAGATATTTCATACGCATCATGACGTTTTGCTTATCCTCGAGTGTTATTCCGGGAGACTGTCCGTTAAGCTCCCGAATGAGACCAGCTACAATAGCATATTATTCTAAACGGCATTGCCGTGAAAACCCTTTGATAACGAAGAAGCTGCATATGGCACAACAACTACTACTCACCGGTGTGGTGAATGAATCACAACTCGGGCAACGATTAGATCAGGCTTTGGCCGAAATGTTCCCTGATTATTCCCGATCGCGCATAAAAGTCTGGATTCTGGATGGACTGGTCCAGGTTAACGGGATCGTGCTCCCAACGCCGAAAGAAAAGGTGCTGGGAGGAGAAAACATTGAAATCAATGCGGTTCTTGAAGAGGACACGCGCTGGGCGGCCCAGGATATCGCCCTGAATATCGTCTATGAAGACGACGATATCATGGTGCTGAATAAACCCCGCGATTTGGTGGTGCATCCCGGCGCCGGCAATGCCGACGGCACTATCCTGAACGCGTTGCTGCATTATTTTCCGCCGATTGCCGAAGTTCCCCGGGCCGGCATCGTCCATCGCCTGGATAAGGATACCACCGGGCTGATGGTGGTCGCCAAGACGGTTCCGGCGCAGACCCGGCTGGTGGAATCCCTGCAGGCGCGGGAAATTACCCGTGAATATGAAGCGGTGGCCATCGGCAATATGACCGCCGGCGGCACGGTGGAGCAGCCGATTTCCCGCCATCCCAGCAAGCGTACCCATATGGCGGTGAGCCCGATGGGCAAACCCGCGGTCACCCATTATCGCATCATGGAGCATTTCCGTGTGCATACCCGTCTGCGGCTGCGGCTGGAAACCGGCCGCACCCATCAGATCCGGGTGCATATGGCGCATATCAACCATCCTCTGGTGGGCGACCCTTTATACGGCGGCCGGCCGCGTCCGCCCAAAGGCGCCTCCGACGCCTTTGTCGCACTGTTGCGCGGCTTCGATCGCCAGGCGCTCCATGCCACCATGTTGCGCCTGTATCATCCCATCACCTCCATTGAAATGGAATGGCATGCGCCGCTGCCGCAGGATATGGTGGATTTGATCGCCGCGATGCAGGCGGACGTCGCGATGGCCAACGAGCAGATGGAATAACCATGAGCCGGCCGATCGTCCCCGACTGGCCCGCGCCCGCCAACGTGCGCGCCTGTTCCACCACCCGCCGTGGCGGGGTAAGCCATCCGCCCTACGACTCGCTTAACCTGGGCGATCATGTCGGCGACGATGCGGACGCGGTGGCGGAAAACCGGCAACGGCTGATTGCGCTGGCGGGACTGCCCGCCGCGCCGCGCTGGCTGCAACAGGTCCATGGCACCGACGTCGCTACGCTGACCGGGGACGCGCCGGCGCTTAACCAGGCCGATGCGGCCTATACCCGCGAGATCGGGCAGGTCTGCGCGATCATGACCGCCGATTGTCTGCCGGTGCTGTTCTGCGATCGCGCCGGCACGGAGGTGGCGGCCGCCCATGCGGGCTGGCGGGGTTTATGCGCCGGCATCCTGGAAAATACGCTGGCGGGATTCCATGCCGACGCCGGTTCGATCATGGCCTGGCTTGGACCGGCCATCGGCCCGGCCTCGTTTGAGGTCGGCGCTGAGGTTAAGGCGGCGTTTGTTGACCGGGATCCGCAGGCCGCGGACGCTTTTCTTCCCCATGGCGATAAATATCTCGCCGATATCTATCACCTGGCCCGATTGCGGCTGCGCGCCGCCGGCGTTGGCCAGATCTATGGCGGGGATCGCTGTACTGTGACCCAGGCAGCATCATATTTCTCCTATCGGCGCGATGGTGTCACTGGACGTATGGCAACTTTGGTCTGGCTGATATAATCTCTTTCACCAAGACGGTCCATGGCGGATAAGCGGTATCTCCCACTTATTTGGCGAAATATCCTTGAATTTTAAATAAACGACCTTATTTAATCTCCAGTAGCAATTTTGACCAATATGGGAGGAGTTATGCGCTTGGATCGTCTTACCAATAAATTCCAGCTTGCCCTCGCCGACGCTCAATCACTAGCGCTTGGGCGCGACAATCAATTTATCGAACCGCTTCACGTCATGCAGGCCTTGCTTAACCAGGAGGGCGGCACGGTGCGTCCGTTGCTGCAATCCGCGGGCATCAACCCCGGGCCGTTGCGCACCGAGATTGAAAAAGCCATCGAGCGCCTGCCCCAGGTGGAAGGCACCGGCGGCGACGTGCAGCCTTCCCAGGATCTGGTGCGGGTACTGAACCTGTGCGACAAACTGGCGCAAAAACGCGCCGATAGTTTTATTTCGTCCGAACTGTTCGTGCTGGCGGCGCTCGATTCGCGCGGGACCCTGGCGGATTTGCTCAAATCAGCCGGCGCGAGCACGGAAAAAATCACCCAGGCTATCGAGCAAATGCGGGGCGGGGACAACGTGAACGATCAAGGTGCCGAAGATCAACGGCAGGCATTAAAAAAATATACCATCGATCTGACCGAGCGGGCGGAGCTCGGCAAACTGGACCCGGTTATCGGCCGTGACGAGGAAATCCGGCGCACGATCCAGGTCCTGCAGCGCCGCACCAAGAATAATCCGGTGTTAATCGGCGAGCCGGGGGTGGGTAAAACCGCCATCGTCGAAGGACTGGCGCAGCGTATCATTAACGGCGAAGTGCCCGAAGGCATGAAAAACAGCCGGGTGCTGTCATTGGACATGGGCTCGCTGGTGGCCGGGGCAAAATATCGCGGGGAGTTCGAGGAACGCCTGAAAGGGGTGCTGAGCGATCTGTCGAAACAGGAAGGCCACATTATCCTGTTTATCGATGAGCTGCATACCATGGTCGGCGCCGGTAAAGCCGACGGGGCGATGGATGCCGGCAATATGCTTAAACCCGCGCTGGCGCGCGGCGAGCTGCATTGCGTCGGCGCCACTACGCTCAATGAGTACCGGCAGTATATCGAGAAGGACGCCGCGCTGGAGCGCCGGTTCCAGAAAGTATTTGTCGCCGAACCGAGCGTGGAGGATACCATCGCCATCCTGCGCGGCCTGAAAGAACGCTATGAGCTGCATCACCATGTGCAGATCACCGACCCGGCCATCGTGGCCGCGGCGACGCTGTCCCATCGCTATATTTCCGATCGGCAACTGCCGGATAAGGCTATCGACCTGATAGACGAAGCGGCCTCCAGCATCCGTATTCAAATGGATTCCAAACCGGAGGCGCTGGACCGTCTTGAACGGCGTATTATCCAGCTTAAGCTTGAGCAACAGGCGCTGAAGAAGGAATCCGACGACGCCAGCATCAAACGGCTGGAGATGCTGGAAGCCGAACTGTCGCAGAAGGAACGGGAGTATTCCGAACTGGAAGAAGAGTGGAAAGCCGAAAAAGCCTCGCTTTCCGGTACCCAGTCCCTGAAAGCGGAGCTGGAGCAGGCGAAGCTTTCCATTGAGCAGGCCAGGCGGGTAGGTGATTTGGCGCGCATGTCCGAATTACAGTACGGTAAGATCCCCGAACTGGAAAAACAGTTGGCGGCGGCGGCCCAGGCGGAAGGCAAAACCATGCGCCTGCTGCGCAACCGGGTCACCGATGTTGAGATTGCCGAAGTCCTGGCGCGCTGGACCGGTATTCCGGTCTCGCGCATGCTGGAAAGCGAACGTGACAAACTGGTGCGCATGGAACAGGAACTGCACCATCGGGTCATCGGCCAGAACGAGGCGGTGGAGGCCGTGTCCAACGCCATCAGGCGCAGCCGCGCCGGATTGGCGGACCCCAACCGGCCCATCGGTTCGTTTATGTTCCTCGGTCCGACCGGGGTGGGTAAAACCGAGCTGTGCAAAGCGTTGGCGACCTTCTTGTTTAGCAGCGACGACGCCATGGTACGTATCGACATGTCGGAATTTATGGAGAAGCACTCTGTTTCGCGGCTGGTGGGCGCGCCTCCGGGATATGTCGGTTATGAGGAAGGCGGTTATCTGACGGAAGCCGTTCGCCGCCGCCCTTATTCGGTTATCCTGCTCGATGAAATCGAAAAGGCGCATCCCGATGTGTTCAATATCCTGCTGCAGGTGCTGGACGACGGGCGCTTAACCGACGGTCAGGGGCGTACGGTGGATTTCCGCAATACGGTGGTGATCATGACCTCCAACCTGGGGTCCGATATTATCCAGGAGCGGTTTGGCCAGATGAACTATCAGGAAATGAAAGATATGGTGCTGGGTGTGGTCAGCCATCATTTCCGTCCGGAATTCATTAACCGGGTCGATGAAGTGGTGGTCTTCCATCCCCTGGGTCGCGAGCATATCGCTGAAATCGCGCAAATCCAGCTGCAGCGTCTGTACAAACGGCTGGAAGATCGCGGCTACAGCATGACGCTGAGCGCCGAGGCGCTGGCGCTGCTCAGCGAGGAGGGGTTCGATCCGGTATACGGCGCGCGGCCGCTGAAACGCGCTATCCAGCAGGAAATAGAAAACCCGCTGTCGCAGCAGATGTTGTCAGGTACGCTTATCCCGGGCGTCCCCATCCGGCTGGAAGTGGAAAACGGCCATATCGTGGCCAGGCAATAACCGCATATCGCAATAACCTGGCAAAAAAGCCCCGCCGTGTTCACGGCGGGGCTTTTTTACTATGTCCGGCCTGCTGTTTGGTCGCACCGGGCATTCATATCCGTATCGATCGCCACCGTCCCCGTGATGCTTGGCTTGACCCCGGCCGCTTGACCGCGCCTTCTGCGGGCTGGATAAAACGCCGTTTACCCACGTTTTGCGCTAATATTGAGCACTTGAAATTTTTTTTCGAAATAGCCCTTGTCACCTGCGAGAAAGTCCCTATAATGCGCCTCCACTGACCGGGAACAAACGCTAACGCGACGCCGGGTCGGGAAGGGAAAAGCGCCCGGTACGGGCAAATAAAAGCTTGACTCTTCAACGGGAAAGCGTAATATACGCAACCCGCGCCGGGTGAGTTTTGTTATCACGCTGGCCATGCTCTTTAACAATTTATCAGACAATCTGTGTGGGCACTCACAAGACCGTATCGAAACACAAAAATACCAAGTCTTGAAGAGTGAACAAACAGTTAATTCATAAGATTAACAGTATGACAATCTTTGAGCATCAAGCTTTTAATTGAAGAGTTTGATCATGGCTCAGATTGAACGCTGGCGGCAGGCCTAACACATGCAAGTCGAGCGGCAGCGGAAAGTAGCTTGCTACTTTGCCGGCGAGCGGCGGACGGGTGAGTAATGTCTGGGGATCTGCCTGATGGTGGGGGATAACTACTGGAAACGGTAGCTAATACCGCATAACGTCGCAAGACCAAAGTGGGGGACCTTCGGGCCTCACGCCATCGGATGAACCCAGATGGGATTAGCTAGTAGGTGAGGTAATGGCTCACCTAGGCGACGATCCCTAGCTGGTCTGAGAGGATGACCAGCCACACTGGAACTGAGACACGGTCCAGACTCCTACGGGAGGCAGCAGTGGGGAATATTGCACAATGGGCGCAAGCCTGATGCAGCCATGCCGCGTGTGTGAAGAAGGCCTTCGGGTTGTAAAGCACTTTCAGCGGGGAGGAAGGCGATAAGGTTAATAACCTTGTTGATTGACGTTACCCGCAGAAGAAGCACCGGCTAACTCCGTGCCAGCAGCCGCGGTAATACGGAGGGTGCGAGCGTTAATCGGAATTACTGGGCGTAAAGCGTACGCAGGCGGTCTGTTAAGTCAGATGTGAAATCCCCGGGCTTAACCCGGGAACTGCATTTGAAACTGGCAGGCTAGAGTCTCGTAGAGGGGGGTAGAATTCCAGGTGTAGCGGTGAAATGCGTAGAGATCTGGAGGAATACCGGTGGCGAAGGCGGCCCCCTGGACGAAGACTGACGCTCAGGTACGAAAGCGTGGGGAGCAAACAGGATTAGATACCCTGGTAGTCCACGCTGTAAACGATGTCGATTTGAAGGTTGTGGCCTTGAGCCGTGGCTTTCGGAGCTAACGCGTTAAATCGACCGCCTGGGGAGTACGGCCGCAAGGTTAAAACTCAAATGAATTGACGGGGGCCCGCACAAGCGGTGGAGCATGTGGTTTAATTCGATGCAACGCGAAGAACCTTACCTACTCTTGACATCCAGAGAAGTTTGCAGAGATGCGAACGTGCCTTCGGGAGCTCTGAGACAGGTGCTGCATGGCTGTCGTCAGCTCGTGTTGTGAAATGTTGGGTTAAGTCCCGCAACGAGCGCAACCCTTATCCTTTGTTGCCAGCACGTAATGGTGGGAACTCAAAGGAGACTGCCGGTGACAAACCGGAGGAAGGTGGGGATGACGTCAAGTCATCATGGCCCTTACGAGTAGGGCTACACACGTGCTACAATGGCGCATACAAAGAGAAGCGAACTCGCGAGAGCAAGCGGACCTCACAAAGTGCGTCGTAGTCCGGATTGGAGTCTGCAACTCGACTCCATGAAGTCGGAATCGCTAGTAATCGTGGATCAGAATGCCACGGTGAATACGTTCCCGGGCCTTGTACACACCGCCCGTCACACCATGGGAGTGGGTTGCAAAAGAAGTAGGTAGCTTAACCTTCGGGAGGGCGCTTACCACTTTGTGATTCATGACTGGGGTGAAGTCGTAACAAGGTAACCGTAGGGGAACCTGCGGTTGGATCACCTCCTTACCGAAATAGATACTAGATTGTGTAGTGTCCACACAGATTGTCTGATAACTGTAATGAGCAAACAGCTCGTATGGTTTTTTTTGCGAAGCAGCACTGCTTCGTGATCCTATCTTTGTCCCCTTCGTCTAGTGGCCTAGGACACTGCCCTTTCACGGCGGTAACAGGGGTTCGAACCCCCTAGGGGACGCCATATCCCGCTGTCTATTTCAGAGCACACTCTTATGAGTATGCTGCGAAATACATGCTCTTTAACAATCCGGAACAAGCTGAAAATTTGAAAAAAAACATGCTGAGCAAAATCAGTATGCGATTCTCTCAAAGCAAGCAAACCTAATAAGGTCGCCGTGTCGATGGCGCCCTTGTTGAGGGATGAGCGAGAAAGTCCCGGCCAAGGCGCACGGCGCGCAGCCAGCGGAGTGGACTGTATGTCCATGAGCATGGCGAGCACCGCGCAACACCGGCAGGGGCCTTTCGCAGCCATTCCGAAGACACTTTAGGGTTGTGAGGTTAAGTGAATAAGCGTACACGGTGGATGCCTAGGCAGTCAGAGGCGATGAAGGACGTGCTAATCCGCGAAATGCGCCGGTGAGCTGATATGAAGCGCTATCAGCCGGCGATGTCCGAATGGGGAAACCCAGTGCAATTCGTTGCACTATCATTACGTGAATCCATAGCGTATTGAGGCGAACCGGGGGAACTGAAACATCTCAGTACCCCGAGGAAAAGAAATCAACCGAGATTCCCCTAGTAGCGGCGAGCGAACGGGGAACAGCCCAGAGTCACCATCAGCATTTGTATCAGGAGAACGGTCTGGAAAGTCCGGCAACACAGGGTGATAGCCCCGTATCCGAAGGTGCAAGTGCTGTGAGCTCGATGAGTAGGGCGGGACACGTGATATCCTGTCTGAAGATGGGGGGACCATCCTCCAAGGCTAAATACTCCTGACTGACCGATAGTGAACCAGTACCGTGAGGGAAAGGCGAAAAGAACCCCGGCGAGGGGAGTGAAATAGAACCTGAAACCGTGTACGTACAAGCAGTGGGAGCCTTGATTTATCAGGGTGACTGCGTACCTTTTGTATAATGGGTCAGCGACTTATATTCTGTAGCAAGGTTAACCGAATAGGGGAGCCGTAGGGAAACCGAGTCTTAACTGGGCGTTAAGTTGCAGGGTATAGACCCGAAACCCGGTGATCTAGCCATGGGCAGGTTGAAGGTTGGGTAACACTAACTGGAGGACCGAACCGACTAATGTTGAAAAATTAGCGGATGACTTGTGGCTGGGGGTGAAAGGCCAATCAAACCGGGAGATAGCTGGTTCTCCCCGAAAGCTATTTAGGTAGCGCCTCGTGAATTCATCTTCGGGGGTAGAGCACTGTTTCGGCTAGGGGTCCACCCCGGATTACCAACCCGATGCAAACTGCGAATACCGAAGAATGTTACCACGGGAGACACACGGCGGGTGCTAACGTCCGTCGTGAAGAGGGAAACAACCCAGACCGCCAGCTAAGGTCCCAAAGTCATGGTTAAGTGGGAAACGATGTGGGAAGGCATAGACAGCCAGGATGTTGGCTTAGAAGCAGCCATCATTTAAAGAAAGCGTAATAGCTCACTGGTCGAGTCGGCCTGCGCGGAAGATGTAACGGGGCTAAACCATGCACCGAAGCTGCGGCAGCGATACCTTCGGGTATTGTTGGGTAGGGGAGCGTTCTGTAAGCCTGCGAAGGTGGCCTGTGAGGGCTGCTGGAGGTATCAGAAGTGCGAATGCTGACATAAGTAACGATAAAGCGGGTGAAAAGCCCGCTCGCCGGAAGACCAAGGGTTCCTGTCCAACGTTAATCGGGGCAGGGTGAGTCGACCCCTAAGGCGAGGCCGAAAGGCGTAGTCGATGGGAAACAGGTTAATATTCCTGTACTGGGTGTGACTGCGAAGGGGGGACGGAGAAAGCTAGGTTCGCCGGGCGACGGTTGTCCCGGTTTAAGCGTGAAGGTGGAAAGAGCAGGTAAATCCGCTTTTTCATTCAACACTGAGGCGTGATAACGAGCCACTACGGTGGTGAAGGAATTGATGCTACGCTTCCAGGAAAAGCCTCTAAGCTCCAGGTCACATCGAATCGTACCCCAAACCGACACAGGTGGTCAGGTAGAGAATACCAAGGCGCTTGAGAGAACTCGGGTGAAGGAACTAGGCAAAATGGTGCCGTAACTTCGGGAGAAGGCACGCTGGCATTAGGTGGAGGGACTTGCTCCCCGAGCTGAAGCCAGTCGCAGATACCAGCTGGCTGCAACTGTTTATTAAAAACACAGCACTGTGCAAACACGAAAGTGGACGTATACGGTGTGACGCCTGCCCGGTGCCGGAAGGTTAATTGATGGGGTTATCCGTAAGGAGAAGCTCTTGATCGAAGCCCCGGTAAACGGCGGCCGTAACTATAACGGTCCTAAGGTAGCGAAATTCCTTGTCGGGTAAGTTCCGACCTGCACGAATGGCGTAATGATGGCCAGGCTGTCTCCACCCGAGACTCAGTGAAATTGAACTCGCTGTGAAGATGCAGTGTACCCGCGGCAAGACGGAAAGACCCCGTGAACCTTTACTATAGCTTGACACTGAACATTGAGCCTTGATGTGTAGGATAGGTGGGAGGCTTTGAAGTGTGGACGCCAGTCTGCATGGAGCCAACCTTGAAATACCACCCTTTAATGTTTGATGTTCTAACTCCGGCCCGTAATCCGGGTCGAGGACAGTGTCTGGTGGGTAGTTTGACTGGGGCGGTCTCCTCCTAAAGAGTAACGGAGGAGCACGAAGGTTAGCTAATCACGGTCGGACATCGTGAGGTTAGTGCAAAGGCATAAGCTAGCTTGACTGCGAGAGTGACGGCTCGAGCAGGTGCGAAAGCAGGTCTTAGTGATCCGGTGGTTCTGAATGGAAGGGCCATCGCTCAACGGATAAAAGGTACTCCGGGGATAACAGGCTGATACCGCCCAAGAGTTCATATCGACGGCGGTGTTTGGCACCTCGATGTCGGCTCATCACATCCTGGGGCTGAAGTAGGTCCCAAGGGTATGGCTGTTCGCCATTTAAAGTGGTACGCGAGCTGGGTTTAGAACGTCGTGAGACAGTTCGGTCCCTATCTGCCGTGGGCGTTGGAAGATTGAGAGGGGCTGCTCCTAGTACGAGAGGACCGGAGTGGACGCACCACTGGTGTTCGGGTTGTCATGCCAATGGCATTGCCCGGTAGCTACGTGCGGAAGAGATAACCGCTGAAAGCATCTAAGCGGGAAACTTGCCTCGAGATGAGTCTTCCCTGTGGCTTTAAGCCACCTGAAGGGACGTTAAAGACGATGACGTTGATAGGTCGGGTGTGTAAGCGCAGCGATGCGTTGAGCTAACCGATACTAATGACCCGTGAGGCTTAACCTTACAACACCTAAAGTGTTTGACGCAAAGAGAGCGTTGCCCCCAGGGGTGGCGAGAGAATTTTCAGCTTGTAACGGAAAGTATTAAACACAACCGGTCGAGATATTGACGGGTTGTCAACAACGCGGAGCGTTGGCCTTGCACAGGGGAAATGACAAAATCGCCGGGAGCGATTTTGTACAGCGCACAGCGCTGGCCCGCAGGGCGAGTCTCAGGATGAGACGAGAAATTTGCCTGGCGGCACTAGCGCGGTGGTCCCACCTGACCCCATGCCGAACTCAGCAGTGAAACGCCGTAGCGCCGATGGTAGTGTGGGGTCTCCCCATGCGAGAGTAGGGAACTGCCAGGCATCCATTAAGACCAATACCTTGAGCGAAGCGAAAGGCGTTGGTCAAGCACCGCAAACGGTTTTAACATGCGTTGACCCCGCAAATGTTATGTTTGGGTGTAGTACCGAATCGTGGTGCGGTAGTTCAGTCGGTTAGAATACCGGCCTGTCACGCCGGGGGTCGCGGGTTCGAGTCCCGTCCGCACCGCCACCCTAAATAAGGCCCTGAACATATGTTCAGGGTTTTTTTTATGCCTGATGTTACCCCTGCTATCTCACGACAAATATTTTCCCTTCCTCACGCACTATCCCCGCTGGGCAAACTCCAGGGTAAAATCATTATTTATCATAGATCTTTGACTAATTAATGCGGCCCATTAATAACAGGCAAATCGTTAGGCGGCGGGGCAAACAGGCGCATGGCCCCGGTTAAAACAAATTTTATGGTACAATGAGTGAAACCGATGCCGTATTGTGCTTCGGCGTTGAATTTAAAAATTAAACATTCTATAAAAGATCATGATCGTAACAATGTCTGTGGATAAAAAATAGCTGTCCAAATGAATCCATTAATCATGACACAGACGCAAAAGAAACAGTTAAATAGGCGGTAACCGTGGCAAAAAAAACATATTCAGTCAGGTATGTTGCGGGACAGCCGGTTGAGCGTATTTTCCCCCCACTTGCCTTCAGTCGCCTTGGTCAAGCGTTGCCTCCCGGCGAGCCGTTGCCGGGATCCAAGCTATTGCGGGTAATGGTCTGGAACATCTACAAACAGCAGCGTGCTGATTGGCTCTCCGTGCTGCAAGGGTTCGGCAAGGATGCCCAACTGGTATTATTGCAGGAGGCACAAACCACGCCGGAGCTGGTGAGGTTTGCTACATCAAATTATCTGGCGACCGACCAGGTGCCGGCACTGATATTTCCGCAGCATCCGTCGGGTGTCATGACATTGTCCGCGGCACATCCGGTTTATTGTTGCCCGCTGCGCGAGCGGGAACCGCTGCTGCGTTTGGCGAAATCCGCCCTGGTCACCGTTTATCCCCTGTATGACGGGCAACTGATGATGGTGGTCAATATCCATGCGGTTAACTTCAGCCTGGGCGTGGACGTCTACAGCAAGCAGCTGGGGCCGATTGGCGAGCAAATCCTGAATCATCAGGGACCGGTGATCATGGCGGGTGATTTTAATGCCTGGAGCCGGCAGCGGATTACGGCTTTATATCGTTTTGCCGATCGGATGACGTTGCGCGAAGTGAAGTTTATCGACGATCAGCGCCGCCGCGCTTTTGGCCGTCCGCTGGATTTTGTGTTTTACCGGGGGCTGAAAGTCACCGAGGCATCGGTACTGGTCACGCAGGCCTCGGATCATAATCCGCTGCTGGTTGAGTTTGAACCCCATAAGCGCACCGATAAATCGGTGCCGGAAACCAAAATCGTCGGAATACCGAATGCCGGTTAGGTGAGCGGGGCATGATCCAGGCATAAAAAAAACAAGCACCGCGGTGCTTGTTTTTTTATGTGCCGTAACCCGTCAGGAGTCGGTGGCTTTGCCGTTGACAAACAACGTCAGCTTCAGGCCTGGCTGCAAGGTGCCGGCATTATCCAGCGCGCCGTTCCAGCGCTTGACGTCCTGTATATCGACACCGTGCCGTTTGGCAATGCTGGACAAAGAATCACCCTTACGTACCCGGTAGGTGATGCTGCCGCCGTTATTGGCCACCGGCAGCGCCTGTCCGGCTTTGCCGCCGAGGCTATTGTCCGCCACCTGCAATGTTTGCCCGACTTTCAGGCTGCTGCTGGTACGCAGGTTGTTCCATTTCAACAAGTCGCTCGCCTTCACATTCAGACGTTTGGCAATGCCCGACAAGGTATCTCCGGAACGTACCTGGTATTTCGCGCCGCTGACTGCCGTATCCGCCAACTGGGTGGATTGCTGCACCGCTGCGATGTCGCCTACCGCCAGCGAATCCCTCAGCTGTGTGGCGTGGGCTTTGGGCAACATAATGTAATGCGGGCCGTTTGGCGCGGTTACGTTACGCTTGTAGCCGGTATTGAAGCTTTTCAGCTTCGTTAACGACAAACCCGACATTTCCGCCGCCTGGCTCAAACCTATTTGCTGACCCACTTCCACGCGCGCTAAAGCGCGGTCGTCATTGCTTTTCGGCAGGGCGACGCCGTATTGTTTGCTATTCTTAATAATATTACTAAGCGCAAGCATTTTCGGCACATAGATAGTGGTCTCGCGCGGCAATGACAGTGCCCAAAAATCGGTGGGTTTCCCCTTCGCTTTATTGGATTTCATCGCCTGAATGACCCGTCCTTCACCGCTGTTATAAGCAGCAATCGTCAACAACCAATCACCGTCGAACATGCGATTGAGACGTTGCATCATATCGAGTGCAGCGGTGGTGGACGCGACGACATCGCGACGACCGTCATACCATTGGTTTTGCTTTAGGCCATAATTCCTGCCAGTTGTGGGCACAATCTGCCAAAGGCCAGCCGCGTTTGAGGCGGATGTTGCCTTAGGGTCAAAAGCGCTCTCCACTATGGGTAGCAGTACCAGTTCCATCGGCATTTTTCGTTGCTTAATCTGCTCGACAATCCAGTACATGTACGGCTCTGCCCGTAATGTTACATCGTGGAGATAGCTCTTATTACTTAAATAACGCTTTTTTTGCTCGCGGATCCGGGCGTTTTCCGGTATCTGCATCTTCAGCTCGTCGCTAATGAAGTTCCACAAATCAGGCTGCGCGAGGCTTGAATCTCCAAGCCATCGCGCCGAGATCGCTCGGCCGTCTGTGTACTTTCCTGCTTCACCTTGACCTGCCGAAGAAACACTCTGTGCATGCTGTTCGGGAGGTGAGTCGGCCGACCTGGACGACTGACAACCCACGAGCAAGACCGAGGCGATTAAGATCGCATGAGTCTTCATTCTGTATGTCAATAGTTGCTTAAAAGACAAGCAATAATACTTTGAACATTCCGACATTACAACCTAAACCTTCAGAAATGATCCTTCTTCTCCCGTAATAAGGCAAAAATACGCCATTCCTCGTGCAGTGCATGATGTGGGTCTAACTTTCTTTGTAAATCAATGTCATGGCAACGTAAGAATAGGTTAATTTTACCCTCTAAATGTAGTTTTGAGGGCAGGCTGGCTTGGTTTTTTGCCCGTAACTGCTTAATTTCACGCTCATAAGCGGCGATCGTTGTATCTTCGGGTAATATCGACCGCGCAAAGGCCAGATTGGCTAAAGTATACTCATGCGCGGCGCAGAGCAATGTCTCGGGTGGTAGTTGTTTAACTTTTTGAAAAGACTCATACATTTGCTTTGGCGTGCCTTCGAATAAACGCCCGCAGCCGGCGGAAAATACCGTGTCGCCACAAAATAAATAGGGCGCGCTATAAAATCCGATATGTCCTAATGTGTGGCCGGGCAAGGCCAGCACGGAAAAGGACATATTAAGCGCTTCCACCCGATCGTTTTCCCCGACAATATGGTCGGCGCCCTTGGCGGCGGTCTCCTGCGGTCCATAGACCGGGACATCGAAATGCCGGCGCAGCTCCGGCACGCCGCTCACATGATCCTGGTGGTGATGGGTTAAAAAGATAGCTTTCAGCGTCAGGCGCCTGGCGGTCAGTTCAGCGATGACCTGCGCCGACTCGCCGGGGTCGACGATAATGCATTCCTGGGCGTCGTTATGCAAAAGCCAAATGTAATTATCCGCAAACGCGGGAATACTGATAAGATTCATTGATCACCTCTGTTCATTTTTTCTTATGGCACTTAGAAGATAGTCAAACATGAAACCAGCGCAAATTACGCAGCCTATCATCGCGCCAACCTCATGGGATGACCTCCCATACGGAGCTAACTACCGTCGGGCGCTGGAGACCAGCCTGTTGCCCTGGTGGCCCAAATTATTCGGTTTTCATCTCATTAAAATAGGCGCGCTCAGCGGGGACATCGATACCAGTGAATGCGCTATTTCACATCAGGTCAATGTCGGCATCAAAGGTGATAACCTGGACGTCATCGCCGATCCCTTTCAATTGCCGTTCGCCAACAAATCCACCGACGCCTGCCTGCTGGCCCACACGCTGTCCTACACCTCGGATCCGCACCGTCTGCTGCGGGAAATCGACCGGGTGTTGATTGATGACGGCTGGCTGATTATTACCACGTTCAACCCGGTGAGTCTGCTGGGCATCGGCAAACTCTGCCCAATCGTGCAGCGCCGGCAGCCCTATCGCAGCCGGATGTATACCCAGATGCGGTTACTGGACTGGCTTAGCGTGCTGAATTTTGAAGTGATGCACCGTTCGCGTTTCCAGGTGCTGCCGTGGCGTCGCCGGGGCGGGCGTCTGTTGAGCGAGCATCTGCCCGCTATTGGATGCCTGAGCATGATTGTCGCGCGCAAACGTACCTTCCCGCTCACGCTCAATCCCCTGAAAAGCAAAACCCTCAAGGCGTCGCTCCGGCGCACGGTAGGCGCCGCCAGCCGGAGCAACTGATGCGCCCGCTATTTTTCCGGCTGGTAACCGATATCGTCGAACGCCGGATTGCACGCCGCGCTGCGGGCAAGCTCGTCGCAGCGTTCGTTTTCCGGATGGCCGGCATGGCCCTTTACCCAATCCCAGCGCAGGACATGGGTTTGGATAGCTAAATCCAGCCGCTGCCACAGATCAACATTTTTGACCGGTTTCTTTTCGGCAGTTTTCCAGCCGCGCTTTTTCCAGTTATGAATCCATTGGGTAATGCCCTGGCGTACATACTGGCTATCGGTGCTGATAACCACTTCGCAGGGGTCTTTAAGCGCCTCCAGCGCGACAATGGCCGCCATGAGTTCCATGCGGTTGTTGGTGGTAAGCCGGTAACCGGCGCTGAATATTTTTTCATGCTGCTTATAGCGCAGTATGGCACCGTATCCGCCCGGGCCGGGATTGCCCAGACAAGATCCATCGGTGAAAATTTCTACCTGTTTCTGCATCTCTGGTAGACTACCTTCATGTTAAAAAAACCAAGTCTGACATAAATGAACGCAACGGGCACTGGAATTACGCGCCAGATTGTTCTGGATACTGAAACCACCGGTATGAACAAACTGGGGGTTCATTACGAAGGTCATAAGATCATCGAGATCGGCGCGGTCGAGGTCATCAACCGTCGGCTTACCGGCAGGCACTTCCATGTTTACCTGAAGCCGGATCGGCTGGTCGACCCGGAAGCCTATAATATCCATGGCATCAGCGATGAATTCCTGGCGGATAAACCCACGTTTGAGCAGGTGGCGGACGAATTTATCGAGTTTATCCGCGGCGGCGAGCTGGTCATCCATAACGCGCCCTTCGATATCGGCTTTATGGATTACGAGTTCGGCAAGCTTAACCGCGGGATCGGCAAAACCGATACCTTCTGTAAAGTCACCGATAGCCTGTTCCTGGCGCGTAAACTCTTCCCGGGCAAACGCAACAGCCTGGATGCGCTTTGCGATCGTTATTTGATCGATAATACCAAGCGTACCCTGCACGGCGCCTTGCTTGACGCCGAAATCCTGGCGGAAGTGTACCTGGCCATGACCGGCGGGCAGACGTCGATGCGTTTTTCCATGGAAGGGGAGAGCGGGCGGCGCAACGCTGACGGCGGCGAGAATATTCAGCGGGTGGTGCGCGCGCAGTCGCAGCTAAAGGTTATTTATGCCAGCGAGGAGGAAATGGCGGCGCATGAATCACGGCTCGACCTGGTGAAGAAAAAGGGCGGCAGCTGTTTGTGGCGACCGGAAAGCGAAGAGCAAACACACTGATATCCGCTATTCCGGCTGAATAAACAACGTTATGTCCAAATAATCGCCAAACAACATATTGCCGGGTGAAAAGCATTGACGACGACCGGCGCTGACCGTACTATTCGCCTCGCTTTCCCGACAAAGCACATGTGCGGTGTGGTAGTTCAGTCGGTTAGAATACCGGCCTGTCACGCCGGGGGTCGCGGGTTCGAGTCCCGTCCACACCGCCAACTAATTCCCAATGGGCTGCTGCGTTTACGCTGCGGCCCATGTTGTTTTTTAACACCCTTGGCGAGCGCGCGGCGTGTTTCTGGTTAACCTCTTTTGCGATAGCGCGGCGTGTTTCAGGCGCCGCGCGATGTCACGATAATAATCTAGGCGCCCGTCAGCCTGCGTATTGGGCAATGCCGTTGCCAAACGACCAATTCTCTTTCTTTACTTCGATAAGATTAATAAACACATCCTCGGGCGATACGCCCAGCGCCTCGCGCAGTCCACCGGCAATGGTTTTGTAGAGCGATTTTTTCTGCTCGATGCTGCGGCCCTCATTCAGGGTAATCTGGATGATGACCAGCTTATCCGTACGGTTAATGCCGAGGTAACCGGCATCATAAATAAAATGATCGCCGTCGTGCTCGCCGAGAATCTGGAAATTATCATGTTCGGGCACATTGATGGCGCTTTTCATCGCCTGATAAACGACTTTACCCACCCGGCCAATATAGGTCGGGTCGGGATTTTTCTTGATATCGATACGAACCAGCGGCATAACGTTCACTCCACGGCAAAATTGAAGAATATCCGGCCATCCGACTATCCATGGCCGCGAATGCAGCAATAGTAGGGTATGACCCCACGCCATGCAAGAGCACGTTCCCCGGAGGGTATACCGGCAGTGCCGTAGCGGATGGCGGGTGGGCAGGCGGTGGTATTTCTGCTGGTGAGAGAACTATCCGCGCCTTTTTGCAGACTAAACTTAGACACCGGATCTTTAAAAGGAACTGATCATGAGTGAAGCGACCGACAAAAAAAGTTTTTCGTTTAATAAAAACTATCCGCGCGACCTGATCGGTTATGCCGGCAAGCCTCCTCACGCCGCCTGGCCGGAACAGGCCCGCATAGCAGTGCAGTTCGTGCTGAATTACGAAGAAGGTTCCGAAAACAGCGTATTGCATGGCGATACGGGATCCGAGCAGTTTCTGTCGGATATTATCGGCGCGGCAAGCTACCCCGAGCGCCATATGTCCATGGAATCTTTATATGAGTACGGATCCCGTGCCGGTTTCTGGCGCATCCAGCAGGAGTTTGAACGGCGCGGGTTGCCGCTGACCGTGTTCGGCGTAGCTATGGCGTTGGCGCGTAATCCCGCGGTGGTCGAGGCCATCAAAGGCGCGGGTTACGATGTGGTCAGCCATGGCTGGCGCTGGCTGCATTATCAGGGGATGGACGCCAAAACCGAGCGCCAGCATATGCAGCAGGCGATAGACACGTTAACCGAACTGTTCGGCAAGACGCCGCTGGGCTGGTATACCGGCCGTGATAGTCCCAATACCCGCAGGCTGGTGGTGGAACATGGCGGCATTCTCTACGACAGCGATTATTATGGCGACGACTTGCCCTTTTGGACTCAGGTGGCCTGTACGGACGGCTCGGTAAAACCGCATCTGATCATCCCTTATACCCTCGAGGCGAACGATATGCGGTTTAACACGCCGCAGGGATTTAACAGCGGCGAGCAATTTTTCACTTATCTTAAAGACAGCTTTGACGTGTTGTACGCGGAAGGGGAAACGTCGCCGAAAATGATGTCGGTGGGGATGCATTGCCGGATACTCGGGCGGCCAGGACGTTTCCGTGCCCTGCAGCGTTTCCTGGATTATGTGCAGCAGCATGAGCGGGTCTGGATTTGCCGCCGGCAGGACATCGCCGATCACTGGATAACCCATCATCCTTTCGCGGCCGGGCATACCACGCCGGAAGATAAACCGGCCTGAAATCCCTCCCGCGCGCTCTCGACCGGCCAAGCGCGGGGAGGGCCGTTTCAGCTCATCTGGCTGATATGCGCGGCGACAATGCGCCAGCCGCAGGCCAGTTTGACCCAGGTCTGGGTTTGACGACCGATCTTATCGTTGCCAGAGCGGGTAAATTCGGTGCAGGCCACCGCCAAATCATCGCCAAAGGTGGTGATGGCCGTATTTTGCAACACCCGATCCAGGCCCGCCGGCGACCGCGCCGCCCGGAAAGCCTGGATGGCCTCGATACCGTACAGGTTTTCACCGGCGCCGTACCTGACGGTGCGGGGATCGTGCCAGAACAGCTCGTCGAGCGTGGCGACATCATTCGTGATCAGCGCTTGTTCATATTGGTAAAAGGCGGCGTTAACTTCCGCCAGGATGGCCGGACGATCGATATATTCACTTTTCATGCTGCGTTTACTCTTGCTATGGTCACGTTGACAATGCCGCGCTGCTCCGGTGCCCAGGGGTAGCGGCTAGAGTAACATTGCCGGGGTCCGCCGGTATCATTATCTTTACTCAATGCTGGATTAAGCAAGAGACGTTCCAATATAACCGCGGGGCACGGCCCGGGCGGGCGCAGACGCACGCCAATGGTGCGCTGGCGAATGAGGTTTTTTGGTGCGCGGGTGAGTGATGTTGCGCTGTAATGGTGCGTTGCCTGCCGGAGAGTATGCCGTTGCGTCGCCGCCCCATAGATATTGCGCGCATCTTGCCCGGCGCATTATGCAGGCTATGGCGCGCAAATGCCGGCAATCCACCGTGGCCGCACCATGGCACGGCAGTTGCACAGGGCAGTTGCATAAGGCAGTTGCAGTAGTTATCGCCATCCAGGCAAGCGTTACGGTTCAGGCGCATTCTTTATGCCGCTCATCCGCCCCGGCGCGGTGCGCCGGCCTGCGAAGCGGCGGGCTGTGCCGGACGGCGATCATCTCTTTATTGTTCCGCGTCGATACAGGGTCGCGGCCCAGCGTGGGACTGACAACCGGCAGAGGAGACGGCCTATGACGCTCGATGAATTTAATCAGGCCCCGCAGTCGGCGGTGGCGGAGCTCCTGCTCGCCTGCGCGGCTATCCCCGCCTGGGCCGGGAAAATCGTGGCGGCCAGGCCGTTTACCTGCGTGGATCAGCTGCTGGCGTTTGCCGGTGAGCTGGCGCTGGCCTGGCGCGCGGAACAGGTGGACCTTGCCCTGGCGCATCATCCCCGCATCGGTGAACGCCCCGGCGGCGATAGTGCCGGCGCCGGACATTCCCTGCGCGAGCAGGCGGGGGTCGATCCTGCCGACGCGCGTCTGGCCGCCGATTTGCGGGAGGGCAACCGGCGCTACGAACAACGCTTCGGGCAGGTGTTCCTGATCCGCGCCGCCGGGCGCAGCGGTCATGAAATCCTGGCGAACCTGCGCCGCCGCCTGGATAATAGCCCCGAAGAGGAAACGCGCGAAACCGCGCTGCAGTTAAGGGAAATCGCCCTGCTACGTTTAAGCAAGGAGCTGGAGGAATGTTGATGACCGGTTGCAAGATTACCACCCATATCCTGGATACCTCACGGGGCACGCCGGCGGTACAGGTGAAGGTGAAGCTGGAAAGGGAAAAGTATTTCACATGGGAGGCGATCGCGCGGGGATTAACCGACAGCGACGGCCGGCTCACCACGCTAACGCCCGACGGCATACCGCCGGGACATTACCGGCTTAGCGCGGCATTCGGCGCCTGGTTTGCCCAACAGGGCATCAGCGCCTTATACGGCTCGGCAATAATCGATTTTTTTGTGCGCGAAGAGCAGGACCATCTGCATTTACCCCTGCTGATCAATCCCTACGGCTGGTCCACCTACCAGGGCAGTTAAGCCAGGCCGGCGGCACCGGGCGCGGGCGCATCAAGCGTAAAGCTATCGGCGTCGAGCCAGGCGGGAAACGCCGCGCGATACTCGCGCAGGCTGGCGAGGGATAGAGTGGCATCCAGGCGCTCGGCCCGCCCCGGCCCGCCCTGGGCCAGCACGTTACCCGCCGGGTCAATAATCATGCTGTCGCCGCTGTACTGATGACCGTTGCCGTCGGTGCCGACGCGGTTGCAGCCCGCGACATAGGCCTGGTTCTCGATGGCGCGGGCCGCCAGCAGGGTTTGCCAGTGAGACGCGCGCGGCGCCGGCCAGTTGGCGACATACAGCGCCAGATCGTAATCCTGGCGGTTGCGCGACCATGCCGGAAAGCGCAGGTCATAACAAACCTGCGGCAGGATGCGCCAGCCGCGCCAGTCCACCACCACCCGCTTTTGTCCGGCCTGGTAGTGATGATGCTCATCCGCCATGCGAAACAGATGGCGTTTATCATAAAGATGAACCCGACCCTGCGGTGCTACCAGCAAAAAGCGGTTCACCGCGCCCTCCGGCGTGCCGATGGCCGCGCTGCCGCCGATCATGGCGCCGGTGGCGTCGGCCCATTGTTGCAGCCACGCCACCACCCGGCCCTGCGGCAGCGCGCGGCCGGCCGCTTCCATGGCGAAGCCGGTGGTGAACATTTCCGGCAGGATAATCAGATCGCGTCCCTGGGCGTCGGCCAGCAGGCCGTCGAAATGAGCCAGGTTAGCCTCGCCGTCCATCCAGGCCAGAGGCTGTTGCAACAGGCTGATATTCAAAGTTGACATAAACGCTCCGCGGCGGCATCAAGGGTGGCATCCTGTTTGGCAAAACACAGCCGGATCAGTTTGTGGGCAAAGGGATCGGCGCAGAACACCGACAAGGGAATGGCGGCAACGCCGACGTTCACGGTGAGCCACCGGCAGAACGCCACATCATCCATATCCGAGACCGCGCTATAGTCGGCCAGCAGGAAATAGGTGCCCTCGCAGGGCAACAACTCCAGCCGGCTCGGCGCCAGCGCCTGCACCAGGTGATCGCGCCGGTCGCGGTAAAACGCGGGCAACTGTCGCCAATGTTGCGGCTCGTCGCGCAGCATATCGGCCAGCGCCAGCTGCGCCGGGGTATTGACGGCAAAGGTCAGGTACTGATGAATCTTACGTACTTCGGCGCTGAGCGCCGCCGGAGCCACGCAATAACCTACCTTCCAGCCGGTCATATGGTAGGTTTTACCGAATGACGAGACGGCAATGGCGCGCTGGCGCAGCTCGGGGTGCGTCAGCACGCTGGCATGGCCGCCGGCGGCAAAACAGATATGTTCATACACCTCGTCGCTGAGCACATAGATTTCCCGCCCGGCGATGGCCTGCCAAAGCGCAGCGAAATCGTCGTCCCGCCATACAGTGGCGGAGGGATTATGCGGCGTGTTCAGGATCACCAGGCGGGTGCGATCGTTAAGCTGCGCGCCAAACGCCGCCCAGTCGACGCGAAACGACGGCGGCGTCAGCGCAATGTGCCGGGTCACGCCGCCGGCCAGGGTGACCGCCGGGGCGTAGCTGTCATAGCTGGGATCAAAGCAGATCACTTCATCACCGGCGCGCACCAGGGCGCTGATGGCGGCGAACAGGGCTTCCGTGGCCCCGGCAGTGACCGTAACCTCCTGATCCTGGTCTGGCCGCCAGCCGTACAGTTGTTCGGTTTTATCGGCAATCGCCGCACGCAGCGCAGGTACGCCGGTCATCGGCGCATATTGATTAGACCCTTGGGCCACATGGTACGCCAGCCGCGCCTTAAGATGTTCCGGGCCGTCAAAATCCGGGAACCCCTGCGAGAGGTTGATGGCCTGGTGCTGCTGCGCCAGCGCGCTCATCTGGGTGAAAATAGTGGTGCCCAAGGCGGGGAGTTTGCTTTGCGGAACGTAGATGCTGCTCATGGCTAATTACCACTCTTAAAAGCCGGTTTTTACCTCAATATAACACGCTCAGCATAATTAACAATCGGGACGTTTAGATGGTTAAACGGCTAAATCCGCCGTTGGGCGAGTTTTATATCGCAGCACCTAAACGGCGCAAAAGCGATAACATACTCTCACTCTTCTGTTTTTGGCCCGATGACATTTCAGTCGGTCAAAACGACTGAATTAATAGGACAAATTTTTTCGGCAGCATGCGGTGCTTAAAAAGGCCACTATAATTGCTTCTTTGAACCGCAACGGAATGAGAGACAGATGATTAACGCAAAAAGAATCGCAGCACCCCTGGTTATCGGCTTTGGGCTGCTTTCCGGTTTTGCCCAGGCGGCGACCCAGACCTATGCCATGGATCCCGCGCACACCTCAGTGGTGTTCTCCTGGAACCATTTTGGCTTTTCCAATCCGACCGCTGATTTTTCAAACGTTACCGGTAATATTCATCTGGATGATGCCGACATCGCCCGTTCGACGGTGGATGTATCTATTCCGGTTGCCACGGTGGATACCCACGTCAAGGCGCTGACGGACGATTTCAAGGGTAAGGACTATTTCGATCTGGCCGCTTACCCCCTGGCCACGTTCCGCAGCACAAAAATCGTCAGCGAGGGCGCCAATAAATATAAAGTTTACGGTGAACTGAAAATTAAAAATATCACCAAACCGGTGATCCTGGACGCGGTGCTGAACAAAAAAGGCGAGCATCCGATGGCGAAAAAACAGGCGGTCGGGTTTAATGCCACCACCACCATCAAGCGCTCTGATTTTGCCATGGACAAATATGTGCCTATGGTCAGCGACGCCGTGGCTATCAGCATTTCCACCGAGGCCCTGGTGAAGTAACGGTCATGGCGTGAATGCAACCCCACCGGCCGGCGCCAGGCCCGCCGGTGCAAGCGCCGCCGTTGGGCGCAGCGCCGGCGGGCATAGTCTCCGCCGTCGTTGCTTCGCCGTTGCTTTTTGCGGCATCACCATTCCATCCTGGCTCTAAACTGCAAATTCCATGTGGTAACGCAAGGGCACGGGATTAACTTCGCTTCTCGTGGTTTAGCCGATCCGGTAAACTGATGGCTGGGATAACGATTAAATTAGCCAGCCTATACCGAGGGAACCATGTATCAGGACTTGATTCGTAGTGAACTTAACGAAGCGGCGGCAACGCTTGCCAAATTTCTCAGCGACGATCGCCATCTGCAGTCGATAGAAGACGCCGCCATTATGATTGCCGATTCTTTTAAAGCCGGCGGCAAGGTGCTCTCCTGCGGCAACGGCGGTTCCCATTGCGACGCCATGCATTTCGCCGAGGAACTGACCGGCCGTTATCGCGATAACCGCCCGGCGTATCCGGCCATCGCCATTTCCGATCCCAGCCACCTGTCCTGCGTCAGCAATGATTTTGGCTACGACTTTGTCTTTTCACGTTACGTGGAAGCGCTGGGTAATAAAGGCGATGTCCTGCTGGGCATCTCCACGTCCGGCAATTCGGCCAATATCATCCGCGCCGTGGCGGCGGCCCGCGCCAAAGGCATGAAAGTCATCGTGCTCACCGGCAAGGACGGCGGCAAGATGGCCGGCACCGCCGACGTGGAAATCCGTGTGCCGCATTTCGGTTATGCCGATCGTATTCAGGAAATCCATATCAAGGCGATCCATATCCTGATCCAACTGATTGAAAAAGAGATGGCGGCGGGCGCGTAATTACGGCGTTCAGACGCCCTGGCATAGGAGACGGGTCATGTGCGAACTGCTCGGGATGAGTGCCAATGTACCGACGGACATTTGCTTCAGCTTTACCGGGTTAGTACAACGCGGCGGCCGTACGGGGCCGCACAAGGATGGCTGGGGTATCACCTTTTACGAGGGCATGGGCTGCCGGACCTTCAAGGATCCGTTGCCGAGTTTCAATTCGCCTATCGCCCGGCTGGTGCAGGATTATCCGATTAAATCCTGCGCGGTGGTGTCGCATATCCGCCAGGCCAACCGCGGCAAGGTGTCGTTGGAAAATACCCATCCGTTTACCCGCGAGCTGTGGGGACGCAACTGGACCTTCGCCCATAACGGCCAGCTGCGGGGGTTTCGCCAGTTGGATACCGGCTGTTATCGCCCGGTGGGGAAAACCGACAGCGAATATGCCTTTTGCTGGCTGCTGGCCCGGCTGGCGGCGCGCTATCCGCGCACCCCGGCTAACTGGCCGGCGGTATTTCGCTATATTGCGGTGCTTGCCGGCGAGCTGCGGCAAAAGGGCATCTTCAATATGTTGCTGTCGGACGGCCGTTTTGTGATGGGGTATTGTTCCACGAATCTGTATTGGATCACCCGGCGGGCGCCGTTTGGCAAGGCGACATTGCTTGACCAGGATGTGGAGATCGATTTCCAGCAGCAGACCACGCCAAACGACGTGGTCACCGTTATCGCCACGCAGCCGCTGACGGGGAATGAAACCTGGCACAAGATTGCGCCAGGGGAGAGCGTATTATTTCGTTTCGGAGAGCGCGAACTGTGAAATTACCGGGGTGCCGCTGTTTAACTGCAGCGGCGCGTTGATGGTGTATTGACCGTTGACGACCGCCACCGCCGGCGGCTGGTGGTAGCGGGCAAAATAGGCATAACCCGGTTCAAGTGAACGCCAGAAAGGATAATACGTCGAAAAACGGTGGCGCTGCAGGTTTGCCTCGGTCATCCGGAACGGGAAAATATGGATATTGACCTGGGCCTGTCCGTTTTGCAACGCGGCTTCCACATAATGATAAATTTCGGCGATATATCCATCGGTCATGGCATAACAGCCAATAGAACGGCAGTCGCCATGGATCATTAGCATCGCGCCGGAATAGCCTTGCGATTGATCGTAGGCGTTGGGAAAACCGATATTTATCGCCCGATAATAATGACTGTTCGGATTTAGGTTACGGTTGGTAATTGAATAAAACCCTTCCGGGCTTTTAAAATCCCCTTCCCGGCGTTTCGGACCCAGGCCGCCGGAGAAATTACAAATGCGGTAGCTGCCCAGCATGCGGTATTCATTACCCATTTTGGCATACAGTTCAAGCGTTCGTTCTTCTTTAAAGATCTGAATAAAAACCGGTGAGCCTAATAGTTGTGCCTTTAATTCTTTCGATACCTGCGTCTGCGCCTGCTCACTGGCATAACTGACGGACGTCATGGCCGGTATACAAAACAATATCGCAAACAACAGCGCGATTTTGCCCATTATCATTCCTGCGTAGTCAAAATAATAAAGATGCCGGGCAACGGGGCGTTGTCGGCGGACCCTTTAAAAAACGGCAAGTAAAACAACTAAAACAGCGACAAGATATCACTGCCTGTATATTTATCAAGATACGTTTTGTATAAATTCGTCGTCTTACTGTATACTTGTACAGTTAAGGGGGATAAATGCGTAAAATCATACATGTCGATATGGATTGCTTCTTCGCGGCGGTGGAAATGCGCGACGATCCGACTTTACGCGATATCCCCATCGCCATCGGCGGCCGGGCGGACCGGCGCGGGGTCATCAGCACCGCTAATTATCCGGCCCGGGTATTCGGCGTGCATAGCGCCATGTCGACCGCCATGGCGCTGAAACTCTGCCCGCATTTAAAACTGCTGCCCGGGCGCATGGCGGCCTACAAAGAAGCCTCGGAACATATCCGGCATATATTCAGCCAATATACGCCGCTGATTGAACCGCTGTCGCTGGACGAAGCTTTCCTGGATGTGACGGACAGCCATCATCACAGCGGGTCGGCTACGCTGATGGCCCAGGCCATCCGCCGCCAGATTGCCGACGAGCTGAACCTTACCGCCTCGGCGGGCGTGGCGCCGGTAAAATTCTTAGCCAAGATTGCTTCGGACCTGAATAAGCCCAACGGACAGTATGTGATTACTCCCGGGGACGTGCCGGCTTTTCTGGCGCAGTTGCCGTTAGGCAAAATACCCGGCGTGGGTAAAGTCACCGCCAAAAAACTCGCCGACATGGGCTTAACGACCTGCCTGGATGTACAACGCTGTGATCTGGCGACGCTGCTGCGGCAGTTTGGTAAATTCGGCCGGGTGATCTGGGAGCGTTCACAGGGTATCGACGAACGGGAGGTCTCGTCCGATCGCCTGCGCAAATCCGTCGGCGTCGAGCGCACGCTGGCGGAAGATATCGTCGCCTGGGTAGAGTGCGAGGCCATTATCGAACAGCTTTACCCGGAACTGGAGCGACGTCTTGGCCGGGTCAGGCCGGATCTGCATATCGCCCGGCAGGGCATTAAGCTGAAGTTCGCCGATTTCCAGCAGACCACCCAGGAGCATGTCTGGCCGAAGTTGAACAAAGAGGATTTGCTGCATATTGCGCGGCAGGCCTGGGAGCAGCGGCGCGGCGATCGCGGCGTGCGGCTGGTGGGGCTGCATGTAACGTTATTGGATCCGCAAATCGAGCGTCAGCTCATGCTTAATTGGGAAGACGATTTGCGCCACCGGCCTCTTCCCTGAGGCGCGGGGGCGTTACGCTTTAGTGCTTTTCAGGAATGGCTTTCAGCAGCGCGGTAAGCAATATCCAGTATTGGCCGACGCTTTTAATATGCACCTGTTCATCCGGGGAGTGCGGTCCTGTAATGGTCGGCCCGATGGACACCATATCCATGCGCGGATAGGGTTTTTTAAACAGACCGCATTCAAGACCGGCGTGGATCACCTGGATATTGGGGGTTTTGTTAAACAGCTTCTGGTAGGTCTCGCGCACCAGATGCATCACCGGCGAATTGGCGTCCGGTTTCCAGCCCGGGTAGCTGCCCTTGGCGGCTGTTTCGGCGCCGGCCAACTGGCCCAGGGCGGTGAGCGTGCCCACCACCTCTTCCTTGCCGCTGTCGATAAGCGAGCGGATCAGGCAGCGAATCATCGCTTGATCCGTCGCCATCGAGACCACGCCGACGTTCAGCGAGGTTTCCACCACGCCTTTGACGTCGTCGCTCATGCGGATCACGCCGTTGGGCGTGGCGTTAAGCAGGGCGATAAACCGATCGCCGCAGGCTTTGGTCAGCGCCTGCGCGTCCGATGTCGCCGGCTCAATCTCAATCGCCAGTTTCTTTTCCACCGCCGCCAGTTCGGCCTTGATCACCGCCAGGTATTCCTGCGCCAGGGCGTTCAGGCTCTCGGCGTTTTCCTGCGGCAGGGCGAGGGTGGCAAAGGCCTCGCGCGGAATGGCGTTACGCAGCGTGCCGCCGTTAAGATCCAGCAGGCGGATATCCAGCTTTTGCGCGTGCCGGGACAGGAAACGGGCCAGCAGTTTATTGGCGTTGCCCAGTCCCAGGTGGATATCGCCGCCGGAATGGCCGCCTTTCAGTCCTTTAACGGTCAGCTTGAGGATCTGGTAGCCGGCCGGCACCGCCTCGCGCTCAAGGGGCAGGACGGTTTTAAAATCAACCCCGCCGGCGCAGCCCATATAGATTTCGCCTTCTTCCTCGGAATCGGTATTGATCAGGATCTCGGCCTGCAGCCAGCCCGGCTGTAAACCAAAGGCGCCCGCCATGCCGGTTTCCTCGGTCATGGTCAGCAACACTTCCAGCGGGCCGTGCTGCACACTGTCGTCGGCCAGCACCGCCAGCGCGGAGGCCATGCCGATACCGTTATCGGCGCCGAGCGTGGTGCCGCGTGCCTTGACCCAGTCGCCGTCGACATAAGGCTGGATGGGATCGGTGGTAAAATCATGGATGGTATCGCTGTTTTTCTGCGGCACCATATCCAGATGCGCCTGCAGCACCACCGGCTGGCGTTTCTCATACCCCGGCGTGGCGGGCTTGCGCAGCAGGACATTGCCGACCGCGTCGCGCTCCCCATGCAAGCCTTTTTCCTGCGCCCAGCGCAGGATATGGGTAGCCAGCGCTTCTTCATGATAAGAGGGATGGGGAATGGAGCAGATCTTGGCGAATATCTGCCATAACGGCTGAGGTGAAAGTTGAGTCAGTTCAGACACGATAAAAACTCCTGTTACAACGTAAGACCCGGTCTGGTCATTAATAAACAGCCCGCAGACGGTCGGATGGTTACCAAAGAGAAATAAAGAATACCACTTTACTTTGCCCGGGTGGGAAACCGCGGTTAAAAAGGGAGGTAGCGCTGGTATTTCGGCGGTGGCGTCTTTATAATCTCGCGCAACCTTTTTTCCCTGTACTTTTAAGCCGACCCAATCCGGCTGGGACAGCATTTATGAGCGAAAAATACGTCGTAACCTGGGACATGTTGCAAATTCAGGCGCGGAAACTGGCCCAACGGCTACTCCCCGCAGAACAGTGGAAGGGCATTATCGCGGTCAGCCGCGGCGGCCTGGTCCCGGGATCGCTGCTGGCGCGCGAGCTGAATATCCGCCACGTGGACACCGTTTGCATCTCCAGCTATGACCATAACAACCAGCGCGAACTCAAGGTGCTTAAACGCGCCGAGGGCGACGGCGAAGGCTTTATCGTCATTGACGACCTGGTGGATACCGGCGGCACCGCCAAAGCCATCCGCGATATGTACCCCAAAGCCCATTTCGTGACGATTTTCGCTAAGCCCGCCGGCCGGCCGCTGGTGGATGACTATATGGTCGATATTCCTCAGGACACCTGGATCGAACAGCCATGGGATATGGGCGTGGTGTTTATTCCCCCGTTAGTCGGTAAATAAACAGCGGGGAAATAGTCCGTCGCACCCTCGCCCCGGGTTGGCTTCACGGCCGTTAATCCGGGGATGATTCCCGACCGCACGCCCGGCACCATGCCGGGCGTTGGTTTATTTGTCGCGCAATGAGCAATCTTGCTAATATAACCCCTCATTCATAGATTTTGGCTGATGGAGGCAATAGCTCAATGAGCGGCACCAATCTGAGCGAAGTACTGTTTAAACCCACGTTCAAGCAACAGGAAACCTCGACACTGGTCACCCGGCCGCGCCATATCGGCAGGCAAGCCGCCATCCTCGCCGCCCTCGAGGGCACCAACCCCGGTAATTGGTATCGCATGATCAACCGCCTGCTGTGGATTTGGCGCGGTATCGATCCCTGGGAGATTGAAGAGGTGCTGGCCCGTATCGCCGCCAGCAAAAGCGAAAGGACCGACGATCGCCTGCTGGATACCGTGATCGGCTACCGGCCCGGCAACTGGATTTATGAGTGGTCCCATCAGGGCATGGCGTGGCAACAGCGCGGCATGGATGAGCCGGATGCCGCGCTTGCCGGGCGGCATTGGCTGCAGGCGGCCAATTTCTACAGCGTGGCCGCGTATCCCCATTTGTGCGGCGACCTGTTGGCGGAACAGGCGCAAACCCTGGCCAACCGCGCCTGGGAGGAAGCCGCCTCCCGGCTCAGCTATGAGCTGAAAGCGCTGACCTTCCCCGTTGCCGGCGGCGGCAGCGTGACGGGATTTTTGCATTTGCCGGCGCAGGGAAAAGGCCCGTTTCCCACCGTACTGGTGTGCGGTGGCCTGGATATGCTGCAAAACGACACCTACCGCCTGTTCCATGACTATTTTGCCCCGGCGGGCCTGGCAATGTTGACCATTGATATGCCGTCCATCGGTTTTTCGTCGAAATGGACCCTGAACCAGGATTCCAGCTTTCTCCACCAGCAGGTGTTAAAAGGCCTGGCGGATATTCCGTGGGTCGACCCCAGGCGCGTCATGGCTTTCGGGTTTCGTTTCGGCGCCAATATCGCCGTCCGGCTGGCGTATCTGGAGTCCCGGCGCCTGCGCGGCGTCGCCTGCCTCGGACCGGTGGTGCACGCGCTGCTTACCGATCCGGCGCGCCAGGATCAGGCGCCGGATATGTATATGGACGTGCTGGCCAGCCGCATGGGCATGGCCAACGCCTCGGATGCGGCGCTGAAAATCGAGCTGAGCCGTTATTCGCTCAAGATCCAGGGACTGCTGGGCAGGCGCTGCCCAACGCCGATGCTGTCCGGCTTTTGGGATAACGATCCCTTTAGCCCGAAGGAAGAGGCCGCGCTTATCGCGTCGTCATCGTTGTCCGGCACCTTATTTCGCATAAAATCGGCGCCGGTGTATCAGAATTTTCATCGGGCGCTGCTCGAAATCCGCGACTGGCTGGCAAAATGTGACTAAGTAAGTTTGCTTAATCCTATAGATTTGCTACATAAAGAAGTCAGTATTCATTTTGAGGCATTTGAGGTTATCAGCATGGCGTTAGTAAGTGGACATCCGAAAAGCAGGTTGATGAAAGGATTTACCGCGCTCGGCCCCTATATCCGCGAAGGGCAGTGCAGCGACAATCATTTTTTCTTTGATTGCCTGGCGGTATGCATCAATATGCAGCCCTCGCCGGAAAAACGTGAATTCTGGGGATGGTGGATCGATCTGGAAGCTGAAGAGAACCGTTATACCTATGCCTATCATCTGGGCATGTTCGATAAAGCGGGTCGCTGGAATGAGGAAAAAATCAGCGATCCGGCGGTAATCGATAAGCTGGAAAGTTCGCTGCGCGCTTTTCATACCCGCCTGCGCGCTTATATCCTGTCGCTTGAGATGACGCTGGAACCGGCGGATAACTTCAAAGAAGAGCCCTTTGTCCTGAAAGACTAACGCCATCACGCACCTGCTTTTTATCTTATTTCGCGTTATGCTGGCGGGCATAACGCTTTTTCTTTTTATAAAGACCAGGCACGCCTTTTTAACTTTATTACGGTAGATATGTTATGGATGGCAGCCAGACATTGGTTGTGAAGTTGGGCACCAGCGTTTTGACCGGCGGATCGCGCCGGCTTAACCGCGCCCATATCGTCGAGCTGGTGCGCCAGTGCGCGCAGTTGCACGCCGCCGGCCACAGGATTGTGATTGTCACTTCCGGCGCCATTGCCGCCGGTCGCGAGCACCTGGGCTATCCGGAATTGCCCGCGACCATTGCGTCAAAACAGCTGTTGGCCGCCGTCGGCCAAAGCAGCCTGATCCAGCTCTGGGAACAGCTGTTTTCCATTTACGGCATCCATATCGGCCAGATGCTGCTCACCCGCGCGGATATGGAAGATCGCGAGCGTTTCCTCAACGCCCGCGACACGCTGCGCGCGCTGCTGGATAACCGCATCGTGCCGGTTATCAATGAAAACGACGCGGTGGCCACCGCTGAAATAAAGGTGGGCGATAACGATAATCTCTCGGCGCTGGTGGCCATTCTGGCCGACGCCGATAAACTGCTGCTGCTGACCGACCAGGCCGGGCTGTATACCGCCGACCCGCGCACCAACCCCGACGCTACGCTTATCACCGAGGTCACGGCCATTAACGACGCCCTGCGCGCCATTGCCGGCGACAGCGTCTCGGGCCTGGGCACCGGCGGCATGGCGACCAAAATCCAGGCGGCGGACGTCGCCAGCCGGGCCGGCGTCGATGTGGTCATCGCCGCCGGCAGCAAGCCGGGCGTGATTGGCGATATGATGGCGGATCGGCCGGTGGGCACCCGTTTCCATGCGCAGCAAATGCCGCTGGAAACGCGCAAGCGCTGGCTGTTCGGGCCGCCGCCGGCAGGGGATATCACCGTCGATAACGGCGCGCTGGCGGCGATCCGCGAGCGGGGCAGCTCGTTATTGCCCAAGGGCATCCGCTCGGTGGACGGCGATTTCTCCCGTGGCGTGGTGGTGCGTATCCGCGGTCTTGACGGCCAGGATCTGGCCCATGGCGTCAGCCGTTATAACAGCGACGCGCTGCGCATGATCGCCGGCCGCCATTCGCAGGACATCAGCGCCATCCTCGGCTACGAGTACGGGCCGGTCGCCATCCATCGCGACGATATGATTATTTATTAAGGAGTAGCTATGCTTGAGCAAATGGGCAAAGACGCCAAAGCGGCATCCTGGCAACTGGCCGTGCTGAGCAGCGCCGACAAAGACCGGGCCCTGCTGGCCATCGCCGATCGCCTGGAAGCGCAAAGCGGGGATATCCTGGCGGCCAATGCGCTGGATATGGCCGACGCGCGGCAAAACGGCCTGAGCGATGCCTTGCAGGACCGTCTGCTGCTTACCCCGGCGCGTTTATCCGCCATCGCCGCCGACGTGCGCCAGGTTTGCCGCCTGACGGATCCGGTCGGCCAGGTGATCGACGGCCGCCAACTGGACAACGGCCTGAAGCTGGAACGACGCCGCGTACCTTTGGGCGTGGTGGCTGTGATTTATGAAGCGCGCCCCAACGTCACGGTGGACGTGGCGGCTTTATGCCTGAAAACCGGCAACGCGGTGATCCTGCGCGGCGGCAAAGAGACCCACCGCACCAATGCCGCCACCGTCAAGGCTATTCAGCAGGCGCTGGTGGACTGCCAGTTGCCGCCTGGCGCGGTACAGGCCATCGATAATCCCGATCGCGCCCTGGTGAACGAACTACTGAGGCTTGATCGCTACGTGGATATGCTGATCCCGCGCGGCGGGGCGGGGCTGCATAAGTTATGTCGCGAAAATTCCACGATCCCGGTGATTACCGGCGGTATCGGCGTATGTCATATCTATGCCGATGAGACCGTCGATATTGAGCCGGCGCTCAAGGTTATCGAGAACGCCAAAATCCAGCGTCCCAGCGCCTGCAACTCCCTGGAGACTCTGCTGGTGCACGAGGCTGTCGCGCCGGCCTTCCTGAGCCGTTTAAGCAGGCATATGCACAGCCTAGGCGTGACGCTGCATGCCGACCACGGCGCGCGGCCGTTTCTGGCCGACGGTCCGGCGGCCTGCGTGCCGGTGGAGGAGGCCAATTATCAGGATGAATGGCTGTCTCTGGATTTGAACGTCAAGGTGGTGAAAGGCTTTGACGAGGCGGTCGATCATATCCGCAGATACGGCACCCAGCATTCGGATGCCATTCTCACCCAGTCGCTGGCTAACGCGGAACGCTTTGTGCGCGAGGTGGATTCGTCGGCGGTATATGTCAATGCGAGCACTCGCTTCACCGACGGCGGCCAGTTCGGCCTGGGCGCGGAAGTGGCGGTAAGCACCCAAAAGCTCCATGCGCGCGGCCCGATGGGTTTGGAAGCGCTAACCACCTATAAATGGATTGGGTATGGGGATAATCTCAGCAGGGCGTGACAGCGCTCAGGTGTGGATGACCTCAGCGCCCGCCGGGACCGGACGGGCGACGGTTACGGCAATCGCTCCTGTGGCGCGGATACCTGTCAGGCCCCTAGTGCGTTAAGACGCTTATCGTGATAGCAGGCGCTTACTTCTATTATTACCGCCAGGCGCCGCGGCTATTCCCGGTGGCGCCTGGCGATGCTCAGGCGGCCTAAAACGCATCCGGCCGGGCCTGTTGTTTGGCAACGCCATCGCGGTCGTTCTTTTATTCCAACCCATCATCATACTTGCTGAATATTCCCCGGCCCCGTTCTATAAACTCCAGGGTATTGCCCTCCGGGTCATCCAGGAAAAGCGTGCCGATACCGTTATCCAGCTGGCCGGCGCCGTCGGTGAGATAATACACTTCCATCGTGACGGACATCTGGTATGGCTGGAGTCCTTGTGCAAGCAGAAAGCCGGCGCAGCGGTTAAGGTCACCCACCTGGAAGGCGATATGCCGAGATGGATCGCGTGGCGCCAGCGTGCCGTTCGACGGCATCAGGTGCAGGCAAAAGCCCCGGCCGGCGTTCAGCCAGTTACGTTTAATGGGGTGAGGCCGCATGCCGAGCGCGTCGCGATAATATGCCAGCATAAGATCCATATCGCTCACCGCCAGTGCGGCATGATGGATGCCTTGCAGTTGCATTGTTTCCTCCGGGCAGCGCTGACAGAGTCCATCAGACTTATGGGAAAATAATAGTTAGTACTTACTATAGAGCATCCTGTCAGCGATGACGCGGCGCGGTATGGCAGGATAAGTGGCGATAATGTAGGCGCGGGTTGATCTTAAACGGCTATTTGCTGTTTTTATCGGCATACGCGCGCCCGCCTATTGACTCTTTCACCGCTTTTGCATAACGTGTCCCACCGAGATTCATCCCGCATGACACAGCTTCATCATGCCGATATAGCTCAGTTGGTAGAGCAGCGCATTCGTAATGCGAAGGTCGTAGGTTCGACTCCTATTATCGGCACCATTTCAAACTCTTCCCAAGTCTACCGAAATAAATTAACAGCCCGTATACTAAGCAGTGTAGCCCGTTTCTTATCTCCCATTATCTACCAGACTGATCTTCCCCGCAGTAATCAGGACCAGGCTAAACGGGAATTTTCTGTCCCCCTTATCTTTAAAAAAAACAATCCAGACATGAAAAAGATCCGCTGTACCGAAGAGCACATTGCTTTTGCCCTGAAGCAGGCTGAAACCGGCCCTCGCGCGGGCTATTTCATGCCTGTCATCCAGCCGTAACCTTCCTCACCTATTCTCACCCTGTCATTATTTAATTGCCCCATTTCGTTTTCGCCCGCCATCTGGTGGGCTTTTTTATGCGGGCAATGTCAAATGTTAAAGCCTACGCTCAATGCTATCTATGACGCTGACAGTCCAGGGGCCGTATCTGGCTGGATTGATTAGAATGTCTGTGCCCGTCTTCAATCATTACCTCTTCTTCGGGGAGGGTTTAGCCTGCCGGAATTCTGCTTTTAACGGGAGAAAAAAATCGGTCTTGGGTCAATCTCGTGATAGTGGCAAGTTTAATTAACTATTTTCTGTCTGACGCCGATAGTTAAGGGCTGCTGAATGGTTTACGACATGCAGCCCTTCTATCCGGCACATCTCAGGTGAAAATAAATATGACAATTACACAGCGTCTGTTCTTGGTCTTTTCTCTGCTGTCAGCCTCACTTATTGCCCTGGTGATTGTGGCCGTTCTGGTAGTAACAGGATTTCAGGCACGTTTTCAGTATGTCCAGAGCAATACTGTTCCTTCCATTATCGACTTAAGCAAAATGGTGGATGGCAGCAACCAGCTGATTATCTGGATGTACCGGCATCAGAGCGTAACCGACCCGGCCAGACAAGCCAAAGTTGAGAAAAAACTCAGCGAGCTGGTAAGTAATCTGAAGTCTCTCAATCAGTTCTATCTGGATAACGAAATTTCCAACGACAGCGACCGGCAAATGACGGAGGCTGGCCTGGCCAGCATACAAGATATCCAGAACAAACTGCCGGCCTTCCTGAAAGGCTCCCGTGAGCAGAATAACGCGGTCTCCCTCGGTGAGCTCCAGGGCGACGCCGGTGTAGGTGAAGCCGCCCGCGGCCTCATCGCCGGCTACATGAAGCAGTTGCAGTTGAACGTAGACGTCGGTGAAACGCTCAAAAATCAGAATACCCAAATCTATCAGTTGACGTTACGGGGCATGATTGGCGGGTCGGCACTGGTGATCCTTATCCTCGGCTTATTCAGTGTGAAGACGATAACCGGTATCCGCAGAAACCTTAACGCCATGCGTTCCACCATGGAGAATGCCAGTTCCCGCTTGGACCTGACCCTGCGGGCGGATGATTCACGTAAAGACGAAATTGGCCTGACGGCAAAAGCATTCAATGCCCTGGTGGAAAATGTTGCCGCCTCGCTGTTGTCCGTGAGCGCGTCCTCCCAATCCGTCACTACGGCCTCGACGCAGATATCGGCAGGCAACGAGAACCTTTCGTCCCGTACCGAAGAGCAGGCTGCCTCCCTGGAGCAGACGGCGGCCAGCATGTCAGAGTTGAGTGAAACGGTACGGCAGACTGCCGAAAATACCGGTATGGCAAGCCAGCTTTCACAGAATGCCCGCCGGCTCTCGGAAGACAGCTCAGCTAAGGTCAGCACCATGCTGGGCACAATGTCCGATATCAGGAACAGTTCTGCAAAAATTACCGATATCATCTCGCTTATTGAAGGTATTGCTTTCCAGACCAATATTCTGGCGCTGAATGCCGCAGTTGAAGCGGCGCGGGCCGGGGAACAGGGGCGCGGATTTGCAGTCGTTGCCGGTGAAGTCCGTAGTCTGGCACAGCGCTCATCGTCTTCAGCCCGTGAGATCAAAGTGCTGATTGAGTCTTCCATGAGTTTCGTGGAGAAAGGGGCGGGTCAGGCGGAAGAAGTCGGGCAGAATATGGCCGGTATGAAGGACGCAATCAGTCAGGTCGCAGACCTGGTGAATGAAATCGCGGCCGCCGCTAAAGAGCAGATGCTGGGTATTGGCCAGGTCCACCAGGCGGTTAACCAGATGGACGACGTGACGCAGCAGAATGCGGCACTCGTACAGGAAGCCTCGGCCGCCTCGCACTCGCTAATGGAGCAGGCCACCGTCCTCAATCAGCTGGTAGCCACGTTTGTTATCGAATCACCGTCAACGGGAAAATTCCCCTCCGCGCTAAGCCCGGCAGGAGTGGCGAAATCGTCACCTTACGGACTGACAACGAAGAAAAAGACAGCGGAGACGGAAGAAGGCTGGCAAAGTTTCTGACCCGTGTAAAAAAGTCAAGATGAGGCGGCGGGATTCAGAACCCTGCCTCATGCAACTCCGTGGATGATCACCGATAAAAAAAGCCCAGCATGACGGCTGGGCCTGATGCTCAATATTGCCATGTTACCAAAGTCCGATGATCTTCCACCAGAAAGCGCCCAGTATTGACCATACCAACACATTAAATAAGGTCACGATAAAACCTAACTTCCACCACTCCCTTTGTCCTATATATCCTCCAGCAAAAAATATTGCCGCCGGGCCAGACGAATAATGCGTAATGGCCTGATATAAAGAAGAGCAAAAGGCTAATAATAAGCATACCAGCATCGGCGGTGCGCCCACAGCAATGCCTACGGTTATAAATGCTGGATACATGACGAGAATATGCGGGATCCCCCCCGCAAAGAAATACGCAGAAAAAACATAGATGCTGACCAGTATGATCAATACGGGCAGAACCGGCATACCCGATAAGCTGACCTGTACCCAATCCGCAAATACCTTAAAGAAACCTGATTTTGATAAATTTTCCGCCAAGCCGTACATACCGCCCAACCACACCAGCGTGTCCCAAGCGCCACTTTCATTGATCACGTCCTTCCAGTCGATGACTTCCGCCAGCAACATAAGACAGACGCCGGCCAGGGCAATAACGGTCGCGGAGATTTTAGTCATTCCGCTGGTGCCCCAACCGATAATGGTCAATACCAGGATTATGCAAAGTAAAATTTCTTTAAAAGACATTTTGCCCATGGCCTGAAGCGACGATTTGGCAATCTGTTTGGTTTCCGGAGTCTGGTTCGATTCAGGTGGGTAAATCTTGTGCAGCAAATACGGCATGATCAACAGACAAAACAGCGCCGGCACAAACGCCGCCATTGCCCATATGCTCCAGGAAATTTCTATGCCCGCGATTTTGGAAGCAAACGCCACCATTAACAGATTGCCGGCTTGCCCCGTTAGGGTCAGGCAGGCGGCAACGCTGTCGACTTGTACCACCGTCTGCACGAGGTACGCCCCCAGTTTCCTGGCGGAGCTGCCGGGTTTAGAGCCGCTGACCTCCGCTACGCTTCGGACAATGGGAAACATGATGCCCCCACAGCGCGCGGTCGCCGAGGGAACGCAAAAGCTTATCAGGACATCGCTGAATGCCAGGGTATAGCCAAGCTTAAGGGAACTGCTGCCAAAGCGCTGCAACAAGGCATAAGCAATCCGGTTGCCCAGGCCGGTTTTAATCAAGCCGCGTGAAAAGAGAAACGCAGCGACGATAAGCCACACCACATCGGCACTGTAGCCGACCAGCACCCCTTTGACATCCAAAACGCCAAACATCGCCGCGACAACCAGGGATGCAATGGTAATAACCCCCAACGTCAGGGGCTGCAGCATAAAACCGAAAGCGGTGGAAAAAAATATTGCAAATAAATGCCAATTTTGAGGCGTAAACCCAATCGGGATGGGAATATTCCAAATGATGGCGCCAAACAAAACGCAAATGCCGATCCTGGCCCATTTTTTCTTAAGGGCAGAATGGTCAGGCATTTTTTCAAGCATGACAGCGCTCATAGAGAGTTCCTTGTAAGTATATCTATGTGCAAAAATATCCCTTCATAAAAAATGAATAATATAAAAGCAAATAGACATGAGAAGCTTTAGGCGAAAATAACAGTCACCATGGAGATGAATTATTTTACCGGCGTAATAGCCTGCCCTTCTTCGAAATAGCTTCTGATATTACGCACCGCTAAGTTTGCCATATCAGTACGGGTCTCAACGGTGTTGCTTGCCAGGTGGGGGGTAAGGACAACGTTGTCAAATTGGAACAGCTCACGCGGGATAACGGGCTCGTCTTCAAATACGTCTAGCCCCGCACCCAAGATGTCCTTATTATTTAATGCCTCGATCAATGCCGCAGTGTCGACAACAGTGCCGCGGGCGATATTTACCAAGATCCCGGATTTACCCAAGGCTTGTAATACCTCTTTGTTTATCGCATGGAAAGTTTCAGCACCACCCGGTAGGGTCAATACTAAAAAATCACAGGATTCCGCCAGCGCCACCAGGGTATCGAAACGTTTGAAGTTTTGTTCTTTGGAATAGGGGTCATAAAAATGTATTGGCATGCCAAAACCCTGCGCCCTGGTTGCTACCGCCTGCCCGACATTGCCCAGGCCCGCAATCCCGCATATTTTGCCGTGCATCCGCGAGGCGGAAGGAAATTGTCCATTTAACCAGGATTTAGAACGGGAAAAACGATCGGCCTCGCAAATACGGCGAGAGACGCTTAACATCAGCGCCAAACCGGTATCCGCCACACATTCACTGAGGACCTTAGGTGTATTCGTCACCACCAGATTACGGGCACGCGCCGCATCCAGATCGACGGCATCCAGGCCAACGCCAAAAATCGACACCATCTCCAGCTGAGGCAAGGCATTGATAATTCTTCTATTTATTCCAAGATGGGATCGGGTCACCACCCCGCGTATCCGCGTGGCGGTTTGGCTTAATAATTCTTCTTTGTCTTCCGTCAACCAATAATTATGTATGGTAAATGTCTCTGCCAGTTCGTCCAGCATAACCGGGGGAAGAGGCGAAATAACCATTACTTCTATTTTTTTAGTGTCCATAACATATCCCGTTTAAAGTTTAAAGCGACATAACGTGACGGCTAATCCGGCGCAGCGAATTATCCTAATCCCATGATGATATAAATTAACATTTGCAGGCAATGTGACTAATAACACCCCAAGCAATTAACATACGGATGGGTAACATCGACATTTTGATACCAGAAACAGCCGTTGTTTATAATCGATCAGCATCCATATTATCTTTTCATTATTTAATTGCAGTCACTATGCAAAGATATGTAAACAACAGCATTGGGCAAAAGCTCAAAGATAAATTATAAAATTGGTACATAAGCCAAGATAATTTGATGCAAATCCCAAATTTGAACAATAAATTTGAATTTACGTTATATTGGAAAAATATGCGTAATATGTCGCATCATTTTTAAAATAAATGATATTTTGAAAATTTATATCAATTATATGATAGTCATCACATATAAATGTTAATTGATTTATGGTTTACTTGTGTCCATGTGTTTACCGTCTCATTTTGTTATAACCGTATCGCGTTACCCTGGTTAAAAAGAAATAGTGCTGATGCCTTGCTCAAGCGCAATGATAAAGTCTGCGCGGGGCCAATGAGGGTGCCTGCGCGACGTTAACGGATTTCAACAGTCAACCCGCGGCGGGCTGTTTCGCTCAAAGTGTAATAGAGAGTCGCAATGGGTTTGTTTTCGTGATATCGGTCACTGATAAGCGGTCAATTGCCTAGATTGTCGCGCTGATCAATTTTTAAAAATGTGCATTTGCATAACCGTTGGGCCAGCAATTTGATTTATACTTAATATACTTCAGCATTATCGCAGTAACATTGGCAAAAAAAGTGCACGGTAAATACCCGGCAGAGGGAATAATCTCCTGCGGAGGTTTTTTCTGACGATCTTCCGTTTTAGGTGCGATTTATATGGGATGCCGCAGCAAAAAACGTCTTAGTGTAAATGTAATGTTGCATTTGCTTGGCAGTGGTTTAACGCTATGGCACAAACGAGGGTTGTGGGTGTAATAACATCTGTTATGTCTTACGGATTGTTTATACTTACTGCCGGTTGATGACGACGTCATGATTCATTCTGAAGGGATACGCAATGATATTCAGTAAACTGGCCGACTGGAATAAAGAACAAAGCGCATTTCATCCGGTGTTCAATACAATAATAGATTATATACGCAACAATGATTTAGCCGGTCTTATGGTGGGTAAACACATCATAATTCCTGATAAGCTCTTCTTTTTTATGCAATCGTACGACACCATTGACCTGAGTGAATGTAAACCGGAATCCCATGTGGAATATGTTGACTTTCAGTATTTGTTGTCTGGGGAGGAAAAGATTGGCTTTTCTCGCGTGGATGATGGCGTAAAGATAACAGAAGACAAAACGCCAGGTAGCGATATGATTTATTACGACCTCAACACTCGGCAAGATGTTTTAACCATGGGGCCGGGGGAGTTTGGTATTTTTTTTCCTGATGATATCCATCGGACCCGAGGCCGTAGCGGTAATGATACATCCATACTAAAAGCGGTTTTCAAAATCCACTTGAGCATGTTGGTATAATTCAGGTAATACAATTTACAGGAGATAGGTATGTCCGAGTCAATACAGCAAGTAGAAAACGCCAGGATAGCGCTCGTCACGGGCGCCGGTAGCGGTATAGGCCGAGCCGTTGCTTTGGGATTGCTCCAGGACGGATTTACCGTTGTTCTCACCGGGCGGCGCATTGAGCCCCTGCTTGAAGTCCAGGATGCGGCAAAGGCGGCGGGACAGCAGGCGATTGCCATAACCGCAGATGTTCGCGACCCTGAAAGCGTGGAAGCGTTATTTGCCCAAATCGCGGCACGGTATGGCCGTCTTGATGTGTTGTTTAATAACGCGGGCGTCAATGCGCCCGCCGTTCCAATGGATGAATTGCCCTTGGACAAATGGCTCAATGCCATTAATACCAATGTCACCGGTGTATTTCTTTGCGCCCGCGCGGCCTTCGGTTTAATGAGGAAACAAACGCCCCAGGGCGGACGTATCATCAACAACGGTTCGATCTCCGCACATACTCCCCGGCCCTTCACCGCGCCCTATACTGCCAGTAAACATGCCGTCTCGGGTTTGACGAAAAGCATTGCTCTGGACGGGCGCGCGTTTAATATCGTTTGCGGCCAGATTGATATCGGCAACGCGTTGACCACGTTGTCGGAACGGATGACCAGAGGCGTTTTGCAAGCGGATGGACGCACGGCGGCGGAACCGATGGTCGACGTTAAATATATTGCTGACGCGGTGCGGCACATGGCGGCGTTACCTTTATCAGCAAATATTCTCACTATGACGGTAATGGCCAGCAATATGCCCTTTGTCGGGCGCGGATAAACCGGCGCTCAGTCTTAATCATTATTGCCTGGGACCCCGGCGCTATCAGGGACGATGAGGCTGTACCATAGCGCGCTTATCAACGGGGTTCTTAATCACTGCACCTATTGTCGCAGGCCCGGCATCCTCCTCCGGGCCTGCAAGCGTCAGTCGTTCAGCTTTACCTCACTGATGTCTTGAATAAAAATGGTAAAATATCAGTCAATTACTCCAGATGGCGTCACGCATTACTAGCGTGGGAAAACGCGCAGGACATCTTTTGACGGCGGCGGTTATTTTGCTTTGCTGAACGCCCAGGTTGACCCATGACAAGGCGGCACCCGCGTGCGGCCCTTTATAATCAGGCCCGTTTGTTTTCTTATTGGCGTGCAAGCATGGCTTATCAACTTAATCTCAATTGGCCCGAGTTTTTAGAGAAATATTGGCAAAAACAACCCGTTATATTAAAAAACGCCTTCCCGGATTTTGTCGATCCCATTACGCCGGACGAATTGGCCGGCCTGGCGATGGAGGCAGAGGTTGACAGCCGGCTGGTCAGCCATGCAAATGGCCAGTGGCAGGCCAGCAATGGGCCGTTCGAGCATTTTGATAATCTGGGAGAAACCGGTTGGTCGCTTTTGGCCCAAGCCGTTAACCACTGGCATGCCCCGTCTGCCGAGCTGGTGCGTCCGTTTCGCGTGCTGCCGGACTGGCGTTTAGACGACCTGATGATTTCTTTTTCCGTGCCGGGCGGCGGCGTCGGACCGCATATCGATCAGTACGATGTCTTTATCATCCAGGGGATGGGACGCCGCCGCTGGCGTGTCGGCGCTAAACTGCCCCTGAAGCAGTTTTGCCCGCATCCGGCGCTGCTGCACGTCGAGCCGTTTATGCCCATCATTGATGAAGACCTTGCGCCCGGCGATATTTTATACATTCCGCCCGGTTTTCCGCACGACGGTTTCACTCACGAAACCGCCCTTAACTATTCCGTAGGCTTTCGCGGACCAAACGGCAGGGATTTAATCAGCAGCTTCGCCGACTATGCGCTGGAAAACGATCTGGGCGGCGAGCACTACAGCGATCCTGATTTAACGTGCCGGGAACATCCGGGCCGTGTCGAAAATGCTGAATTGGACCGTCTGCGCGCGATGATGATCGAGATGATGAATCAGCCGGAAGATTTTGCCCAGTGGTTTGGCCGCTTCGCGACGACCCCGCGCCACGAGCTGGATATCGCGCCCGCACAGCCGCTCTACAAGGAAGATGAGATTGTCGGCGCCCTGATGGCGGGCAAGGTTCTGACGCGCTTGGGCGGCTTGCGGGTCCTGCAGGTCGGCGAGAGCTTTTTCGTCAACAGCGAACGGCTGGAAACGGCCGATCCCGCAGGCGCCGACGTCCTGTGCCGCCACACCCTGATTGGTAAGGACGCGCTGGGCAAGGCGCTGGACAACCCGGCTTTCGTCACGGCGTTAACCGGGCTGGTTAATCAGGGTTATTGGTTCCTTGACGAATAGGCTACAGGCGCCGTGAATGGCATTTTCAGGGATGTCCGCGCACCAACGCATCGACGCGACAGGGTGAGGGCTCGGCATCGCCGGCGGAGAAACAGTGGTAATGATTACCAAGGCTGCGCGGAACGGGCCCGGTAACGATCGTCATGGGCAGTGTGGGTGAATACAGGGAAGAAAGGGGCGCTGGACACGCCCCATGATCTTATTTGCTGCGGCCCAGGATAAAGCCGAGCAGCAGTCCGATGGTGCCGATGGCGGCAAGTCCCACCAGCGGGTTTTCACGGACATGTTCCCTAACACCGGCAGCCGCATCGTTTAATGCTTCGGAGACTTTCGCCGTGGCCTGCCTGGCGGCGCCTTTAGCTTCTTGTTCGGGGGAATCTACGGCCTCGCCGAATTTTTTCTGGGCAGCCCCAGCGAATTGTTCTGCTTTGTTCTTTGCCTTGTCGGCAACATCACCGATGGTGTCATTATTGGTTTTTGTGATCTCAGACATAACTTTCCCTCCTTTAATTATCGACAAGAATAAGCGTAGTTAAGTTTTGCTAATAGACATAATCGCAGGCCAGCTTTCGGACTATTGGAATATTGCAAAGCCCATCCCGGGTCGGCGGCATGGCCGCTACGCTGAAAAGGCCTTGTCCAGGCGAGCATACCGGCAGTCAGAACCGCGGCTGGAAACGGGCAAAAGAAATGTGGGCGATAGCCCAGGCTTGTCCCTGCCGGATGGCAGGTTCTGCTTACGATTCCACGGTGGCGTAACTGGCGTTACTAAGGCAATAACCGGCCACCGCTTTGCGCCTGCGCAGCGTCAGGCGACTGGGATCATCGCCAGGGGGATCTGCGAAAACGCTGATCATGGCGGTATTCAGCGGATAATGCCTTATCCTTAACGGCATCGATAAGCTGCTGTAAAAATTAATATAATCCACCGCGGTGCATCTATAATGCAATGTCGCGAAAAATACCCTGGTACTGTTTAACGCCACTTAAGATAAATAGTTATCTATTCTAAGGTGTTAAACGTATTTAAGCGCAGCGGTAATATTTAATTTTTATCAAAAACAGATAGCTAGATAATAATTGTAAAAAATAATACATGACGGGTTAGCGAAATTTTCGCCATGTTCTATAGTATGGTAAAAGAAAGGTAAGTTTTATTTAAGTCTCTCCCGCCATTTTGCCGCGAGACGCGTTATTCATGGATATGCTTTGTTAGCGACAGGCATTCGGCTTCTGTATTTCTGTTTTAAATAAAAAATATCAATTATTTGAATTTTGTTATCCGGCAAGTCAGCGGGGTCTTCATGCCCCATGCCTGAATATTAGTTAGAACGCATAATTCTTACGGCCGATTAACAAAGAGATAAAGTTTTAATATCTAGAGGCGGCGGCATGACTATTTTCAGCAGTTTTTGGCAGGCGGGATTTGAAGCTGCGGATCATCGCAACCGGTTGGGTGAAATACTTGCATTAAACGAGGCAACCGGGCACATAGAACGCGTTCTGCAGGATTATAACGCGTTAAAAGCATTTAATATTACAACGGTTCGAGAAAGTGTCGGCTGGCGCCTGGTTGAAGGTAAGGAGGGTTATGATTTTTCCTCCCTGGCGGTCCGGATGGCGGCGGCAAATAAATCAGGGATGCAACTATGCTGGACGATATGCCATTACGGTTGGCCGGAAGATATTGATGTGTTTTCGCCAGACTTTGTTTCCCGCTTCGCCCGTTTATGCGGCGCCGTGGCCGCGTTTCTACGGCCTTATTATTCCCATGCCCCCGTCTATTCGCCGATAAATGAAATCTCTTTTACCAGTTGGGGAATTTCGGTGGGGTTATTTTCATGTTCCGCGCCGCCCGGGGTGGAGATAGGAAAATCAAGTAAACGCCAATTGGTTCGGGCATGTCTTGCCGCATGTGATGCTATTTGGGCAGCGGACCCGCGGGCGCGGATTCTACATTGTGACCCGATTATTTTTACCGTGGCTTCGGATAGCCGGCCTGAGGGGATGCGGCAGGCCGCTGATTGGCAAGCCGCCCAGTTTGAATCCTGGGACATGCTGTCAGGCGTTAGCGCGCCTGAACTGGGCGGCGCGCCGCGCTATCTGGATATCATTGGAGCCAATTATTATCATGATAACCAATGGGAAAGCGAAAATAACCAACGGCTCTTCTGGCATTTGGGCGACCCGCGGCGCCGTCCCCTGCACGATATGTTACAAGAGCTCTACCATCGCTACAAACGCCCCCTACTCCTGGCGGAAACCAGTCACGTGGGCAGCGGACGCGGAGCCTGGATAGGCCAGATTGCCGCCGATATCGCCCAGGCGCAAATAGCGGGAGTCGAGCTGCTGGGCATTTGTCTTTATCCCATTATCGACCGACCTGACTGGGAAAATAAAAACGTCTGGCACCATAGCGGATTATGGGACCTCGACCGTGAGGGGCCGGACCCGCTGGCTCGGATACTGGATGCTGTTTATGCCTCTGCTCTCCTGCGAGCCCAGCATATGCTGGCGCTTTTCCAAAGACAATTAGGCGTATTAGCAAGCGCCGGAGAAAATACTTATATTATGAAAAATATATACGTTTTTAGCCATCTGCGCTGGGATTTCGTTTTTCAACGCCCTCAGCATCTCATGACGCGCCTGGCGCAACATTATCGCATCTTTTTTATAGAAGAACCTATTTTCTCTCTGCTGGAACCAGGCCTGAATATAACGACCCCGGCGCCGAATATCACTGTTATCCAGCCGCATACGCCTATACAGGCCGCAGGTTTCCATGATAGCCAGATTCCCTATATTCAACAGCTTCTTGCTGAGTTAATGCCAGAAAACGAGATGCCCATCGTCTGGTTTTATACGCCTATGGCGTTGCCGTTACTGGCTGTCTTTACTCCTGCGCTGGTTATTTATGATTGCATGGATGAGCTGTCCGCATTTGAAAAAGCGCCCAGACAACTTATGCAACGCGAATCCGCCTTGCTGGCGCGTGCCGATATCGTTTTTACCGGCGGTCCCAGTTTATATGCCGCCAAGGCGGGGCGACATCCTAATGTGCACTGTTTTGCCAGCAGCGTGGATACCATTCATTTTGAACAAGCCCGGGACAGGACAAATCATCATCCGCTCCAGGATCAACTGCCCCATCCGCGGCTGGGGTATTTCGGCGTGATTGATGAACGCATGGATCTGGCTTTGCTTGCGGCCCTGGCGGATGCGCATCCGCAATGGCAGTTGATAATGGTTGGGCCGGTAGTCAAAATAGATCCTGCGTTCCTTCCCCAGCGGCCTAATATTCATTACTTTGGCATGCAGCCTTATCAGGCATTGCCCCAGTTTCTTGCCGGGTGGGATGTCTGCTTAATGCCTTTTGCCCTGAACGCATCAACGCGTTTTATCAGCCCGACCAAGGTGCTTGAATATATGGCGGCGTTATTGCCGGTGGTGAGCAGCGCCATTACCGATGTTGAGGAACCTTATGGTCATGTCGTCGCTATCGGACAGGATCACGCAGGCTTTATTCGCGCTTGTGAAGACGCGCTGGTTATACCGCCGGCATCCCGGGCAATGCAACAGCAGCAAATGAAAGCCATTGTTGATGCGACCTCCTGGGACAAAACAGCGCAGGCGATGCATGAGTTAATAGAAAATGAGCTGACCGTTTCACCATCTCGTCCTACAGCGGACACGCCTGTCGCGCAGGCGGAGCAAGGATTGCCGGTAACGCCGGCTTTACGGCTGACGCCGCCCCACCCGGCAAGCGCATCGCCCGTCCGCTGTCTTATCCTCGGCGCGGGGCCGACGGGGCTGAGCGCTGCATATCATTATGGTTCGGGGGCCCTGCTGCTTGAACGCAACAAGACGGTAGGCGGATGGTGCCGCTCCGTCGAAGATCGCGGCTTCACCTTTGATTATGCAGGGCATATCATGTTTTCCAATGATCCCTATGTCCTCGCCATGTATGACATGCTGTTGGGCGATAATATCCATTGGCAAGAGCGTGAGGCATGGATTTACACCGACGGTATTTACACCCGTTATCCTTTTCAGGGCGCGTTGCATGGACTGCCGGCCGCTATCATAAAGGAATGTATCCTTGGGGCGATAGCGGCGCGTTATGAACCGCCCGGCGCCGCCGGCGCGCCTATGCTAAAAGAACGCTGCGTTACCCATGGCGTGGAGGAGCATGGCACGCATACGGACTGCTGCGCCGATGGCGCGGTACCGGATTTTGTTCTTGGCCGCGCCACCGACCGGCATGGACGGAAAGAAGATTTTGAGCAGTTTATCTACCGGACCTGGGGTGCGGGCATCGCCAGGCATTTCGCCATTCCTTACAATAAGAAATTATGGACGGTTCCGCTCGCGGATATGGAAACCTCCTGGCTGGGCGGGCGTGTGCCGCTGCCTGACCTGGCGCAAATCATTGAAGGCGCCCTGGGGTCGACAGCCAAGCCCATGGGACCTAATGCCCGCTTCGGGTATCCGCTGCGTGGCGGCTTTCAGGCGTTGATGTCGGGTTTCCTGCCGCATATCGGCGGTACGGTTGAAACCGGCGCCGAGGTGAAGCAAATCCTGGCGCACCAGCATATCGCCGTCCTGGCCGACGGCAGGCAATACAGTTATGAGCAGTTGATCAGCACCATGCCGCTGCCGGAATTGATACGCATCATCGGAGACGAGGTTCCTGTAGACGTCAGGGCGGCGGCGGCCGGGTTACGCCATGTGTCGGTCCGCTGCGTCAACCTGGGTATCGGTCGCGCAAATTTGACCGATAAACATTGGATTTATTTTGCCGGCAATACCGTTTTTCATCGGATTTTCGTCCAGGGCAACGCCAGTCCCTTATGTAACCCTCCCGGCGGGTGCGGATTGACCTGCGAAATAAGCTATTCACCGCTCAAACCGCTCCCCGCAGAAGGAAAACAGCTTATCGACAGGTGCATCGCCGAGTGTATTGCCGTGGGGATGTTTAGCGCGGAGGATACTGTTATCACGGCTAACCAAATTGACATTCCTTATGCCTACGTGATTTACGATCATGCCCGTGAGCAGAATATTGCCACGGTGCGTCAGTGGCTATTGCTTCACGATATCGTGCTGTCAGGGCGCTACAGTGAATGGGAGTATTATAATTCCGACCATGCTTTCATCGCCGGGAAAACAGCGGCTGAAAAAGTGAAAAGCCGTGCCTATCGGCAGGGAGCGGGATCCTAGGAACGGATGATGCTAAGGTTAAACAGATCACTGCCGGCCGGCGTTATCGTTTACGGGCGCTACCCTGTATGCTGACGTTCTGGCCGCGGGCTATTGTGATGTTTAACAGGAGTTTTTTATGCTGGGCATTATCAGAGTCTTAACCCATGACGATCGGGCCTTTGTGGAAGAGCATGGCCGTCTGATCCAACAGCAGTATGGGACGATCTCCCTGAGTCGTTGCATCCCCGACCAGCGCCAAGGTATTTATGACGATGCCAGCCAGTCCCTGGCAATACCGAAAATTATCGCGCTGGGACAGGCGCTGCAAGCGGAAGGCTGTAATGCATTATTCCTGAGCTGTGCGGCCGATCCGGGACTGGCGGAACTGCGCCGGGCAGTGACCGTTCCCGTCATCGGGGCCGGCAGCGCGTCCGCAAGCGTGGCCGCCATGCTTAAACGTCCTGTGGCGGTGATGGGGATAGGGGCCGGCGCGCCGGCGCCGTTTAAACAACTGCTTGGCGAAGCGGTGGTTTATGCGCGGCCGGAAGGGGTCTTCAACACGACGGATCTTTTAAGCGCTCAGGGGCGGGAAAGCGCGCTGGCTTGCGCCGATACGCTTTATCGCCAGGGCGCGGAAGTCATTGCTTTTTCCTGTACGGGGTTTTCTACCATCGCCCTGGCCGACAGCATCCGCCGTCATTTAGGCAAGATAGCCATTGATGCGGTCAGCGCGGCGGGGTTGTTTATCAGCCAGCTGGCGCCGCGCTAACATAATGTGTCGCCGGCTCCTGGCGATCGGTTAAGGGGTGCGGCGCTATTTTCATCAGGGCATAGCTCAACAGAGCCGATGTCTATGCCATCGGATGCGCTGTGCGCGGCACCGGGCCGGGGCGTTATTTTTTTTGCCGCTGGCTGCGGTAGGTGTCCAGCACCACGGCCACAATGATAACCGCGCCGGTAATGACCCGTTTCGTCGGTTCGCTTGCGCCTATTTGCGCCAGTCCCGCCGCCAGCACTGAAATAATCAAAGCGCCCAGGAAGGTGCAAATGACGGAACCGCGTCCGCCCATCAGGCTGGTGCCGCCGATGACGACGGCGGCAATCACCTGCAGTTCCATACCCACGCCGCCGTTGGGATCCGCCGCTTCGAGACGGGCGACCTGGAACAGCGATGCCAGGCCGGATAATCCCCCCATCAGGGCAAATACCGCGATTTTATAGGGACCGGGATTGATTCCCGCCAGGCGTACCGCTTCCTCATTGGTGCCGATGCCAATAAGATGGCGGCCGAAAATGGTACGGGTTAATGCCAGGTGCCCTAATAAAATCACCAGGGCGGCGATCACAAACGATGGCGAGATCCCAAGGACAATCGGATCGGCCAGATAATCAAAAATTGAACCGATATAGGCCGTCCGGGAATCGGTTAATTGATAGGCCGCTCCCCGCGCCATTTCCAGCATGCCCAACGACACGATAAACGAAGGGATACGCCAGAAGACCGTGATAAATCCGGTAAGCGAGCCCACGAGCGTCGCCAGCGCCACGCCCGACAGTGCGGCAAGCCAGGGATTCCAGTGCAGATTGAGGTAGGTGACGCTGACAACGGCGGCGGCTAATGCCAGCAGCGAGCCCACGGAAAGATCGATGCCCGCGATGATCAACACAAAGGTCATCCCTACCGACATCACCATTAAATCCGGAATCTGATTGGCAATGGTGCTGAAGGTATTCAGGCTTAAAAAATGATCGCTGAGAAAGGAAAACAGCACGATCATCGCCAGCAGCGCGCCGATCAGTCCCAGATAACTGCTCAGTCCCCGCCAGGAAGAGGGCGATAACCTTTTTTCCGCCGGTAGTGATTCCCTATTCTGCGGCCCGGTGTGATGAGATAATGGTGTTTTACGCATCGAGTGGTTTCCCTGGGCCGGCCTGGGTGGCGGCAACCTTTTCTGTTTGTTGATAGCCGGAAAATGCCGCGGCCAGAATACCGTCCTGCGTCCAGGCGCCGCGTGTAAACAGGCCTGCTAATTTCCCGGCGGAAAGGACGGCGATACGGTCGCAAATCAGCATTAATTCGCGCAGGTCGCTGGACACGACGATCAGGCCTTTGCCGTCCTGGGTTAGCTCATTCATGAGTAAATAGATATCCCGTTTGGCCCCCACGTCTATCCCGCGCGTTGGTTCGTCAAATAAAATGACGTCGCAGTTGCGCTCCAGCCAGCGGCTGATCAGCACCTTCTGCTGGTTGCCTCCGGACAAGCTTTCGACCGGCTGGCCGCTGCCCGTGGCGCGAATGCCCAGGTTGTCGATGTGTTTTTGCGCCAAACGCTGTTCATGGCGCGCGTTGACCACGGAGAAGCGGCTTATTTTATCGCGGTTTCCCAGGGAGATATTGGCGGCGATAGACTGCGGCAATAGCAACCCCTCGCCTTTGCGATCTTCGGTAACCAGCGCAATCCGGTGGCGGATCGCGTCGGCTGGGGAGCGAAGGGTGACCGGCAGCAGCGGATCGCCCACTGATAATTGCCCGTGCTCCACCGGGTCCGCACCAAATATGGCGCGCAATAATTCGGTCCGTCCCGCGCCAACCAATCCACCGATCCCCAGGACTTCGCCACGATGCAGGGTCAATGAAACGTCCTGAATAATATGACCCCGCCTGAAGTGCTCTACTTTTAAAATGGGCGCGCCCTGCCGGCGCGCGCTGATATCCAGGGTACTTTCCAGATCGCGACCCACCATTAACGACACCAGTTGGTCGCTGCTGTAGCGTCTGATATCGTCCGTGCACACGACATGGCCATCCCGTAAGACGGTAACATCGTCGGCAATCATCGCCAGTTCATCCAGACGATGGGAAATATAGATAAGCGAGACGCCGCGCTGCTTAAAGCGCTTAATTTGGCTGAACAATAATTCGACTTCGCGACTGGTCAGCATCGCTGTCGGTTCGTCTAAAATAAGGATGCGGCTTTCACCGATTAAGTTACGGGCAATCTCAATCATTTGCTGATGGCCCAGGCCAAGTTCACCGACCAGCGTATCCGGGTCAATCATTTGCAGGCCCACCAACGCCATTACCGGCCGGGCCATGTCGCGCAGGCGTTTGCGATTGATCCAGCCCGCGCGGTGAGGTAATTGATCGATAAATAAGTTTTCCGCCACCGAAAGGGTTGGCAGCAGGTTGAGCTCTTGCATCACCATGCGGATACCTCTTTTTTCCGCGTCTTTTCTGCTCGCCGGCGTATAAGGCTGGCCCTGGTACAGCATAGTGCCCGTGGTGGGTATGACCAGGCCGCCGATTATTTTGGATAACGTGCTTTTACCCGCGCCGTTTTCACCCGTCAGCGCCAGGACTTTTCCCGGGTATAATTTCAGGTTCACATCCGTCAGCACCGGCTCGCTATAGGTTTTGCCGATACCCTTTATTGCTAGAATTTCATGCCGGTCTGTCATATTCAGGGTTATCCGGTGATGGCAGCATAACTGCGTTAACAGGCGGGTCAAAATACCGGGAACAGGTGCGCTTTGTTTGGCGCTAACCCTTGGCGTTTAACGCTGCCGCGGCGTGAGCGGCAACGTTAAACCACAGGGATATTCCGGTCCCAGGCATCAGCACCGCTCAGCGGCCCGGGTGTTTATTGCTTGACGATCAGTTTGACCGGCGTTTCTACGCTGCTGGCCAGTTCGCTTTGCTTTTTCCCGTTTTCCAGGGCGGTTAACGCGGCATTGATACCAAAAACCGCCTGCTGAGAGGCAAACTGATCGGCGGTCGCCAATACCCGCCCATCGGCCAGCATCGGTTTGATCGCCGCGATATTGTCATAGCCCACCACCTGGACCTGGCCCTTTTTCCCGGCTGCGCGAACCGCGGAAACCGCGCCCAGCGCCATATTATCGTTATCCGCCAATAACGCCTTGATATTGGGGTATTCGCTTAACATCGCCGCGGCAATGGCATTGGCATTATTAATCTCCCACTGTCCGGACTGTACCGACACGACTTTTATGCCTGCCTGCGCCATGGCATCCTGGTAGCCCTGCGTGCGCTGCTGGGAATTGGTCGAGGTAGGGATGCCTTCAATAATGCCCACCTGATCGCCGGCCTTAAGATGTTTTGCTAAATAATCCCCGATGCTTTTAGCGCCTTTACGGTTATCCGGGCCGACAAAGGGCACATTTAAGCCTTTGTCCTTCAGAACGGCGGCATCAAACTGATTATCGATATTGATAACAATAATGCCGGCATCAATCGCTTTTTTAACCACGGGTACCAGGGCTTTGGAGTCCGACGGGGCAATAATAATGGCGTCCGCCTTTGACACAATCATCTGTTCCACAATTTGAATCTGATTAGCTGTGTCGGTTTCATTTTTAATGCCGTTGGAAATAAGATCGAATTTATCGGCATGTTGTTTCTGGTAATCTTTCGCACCCGTTTCCATCGTCAGGAAAAATTCATTTGCCAGTGATTTCATGACCAGCGCGATCTTGGGTTTGTGATGCTGCGTGTCAGCGGCGGAAACCGGCAACGCAGCGGCGGCGGAAAACGCCAGTACCGCAACGGCACCTATAACTTTAAGAAATGGTACATTTTTCATGAAATTATCCTTTCTAGAGAGACACTATAAAGACAACAGCGTTGCGGTTGCCACAGCCCTGTTGTGCGTATACCCCGTTCCGCCGGCAACGGTACGCAAAACGTGGGTATAAATGAAAAGACCTCCTTTATCGGTGAAACAGCCAATAAGAATCTATTGTTGCATTCGATGATAAACCAGCGAGCTGTTCGGCATATTTGATGCCCCTTTACGCTCGACTTTCAGGGAGGCGAACGCGCAGGCATATCGCACGGCATCGGTTAATTTTTTACCATTGGCTATGCATCCGGCCAATGCGCCGGTAAAAGCATCTCCCGCGCCGCTGGTATCCATTACCGCTGATTTATAGGCGGGAACATAGGTAAAAATATCGCCGTCAAATAATAAACAACCCCGCTCGCCGAGCGTGATGATGACACATTTAGCCCCTTGGTTATGGATGCTTTTCGCCGCGGTTTTTGCTGAATGAATATCGGTGATTGCGATGCCGGACAGCGCTTCCGCCTCGATTTTATTCGGCGTGATAATATCAATTAAATGCAATATCTCCTTCACTTCCGAGACATAGGGCGCAGGGTTCACTACTATTACGCACTGAAATGATTTAGCTTGCATAATGGCAAAACGGGTGATGGGGAAATTATTCTCCAGCTGGGTTAAAAATACTTTACAGCTCTGGATGATATTTAAATCGAATAAAATATCTTCTTGTGTAAAGGTTTCGTTGGCGCCAAGGTCGATGCTGATCATGTTATCGCCAGTGGTATTGGAAACCCAGACAATGGCGATCCCCGTGGCAGCTATTTCATTTTCAAAAATAGTGAACGAGGAAATTTCAGTATTGGTAATGTATTTTCTCGCTTTCTCTGAAAATTCATCCATTCCCAATTTTATTGCCAGATGAACGTTATTATTTATTTTCGCTGCCGCCACCGCCTGATTGGTTCCTTTGCCGCCGGCATAAAAATGAGTGGACGATGACCGGATGGTTTGACCTATTTGCGGCAACATCATTGTTTCCGATACTATATCGACATTGAACGAGCCGAGAATATAGATGCCGTCGTCGAGAAGCTTTTCTTGTTGATCGGATTCCGTATAAGAATCCATGCTGCTGTCACCCAGGCCTTTGAGAATGGTATTGATGACGGATTTCTCAAAGAGTGATTCATCAGCGACCTCAGCTAACTTAGCGCCGCCGTGAAATAGCATGCAGTTGGCATGTGAACTCAATTCTTTCAGATCATTGCGAATGGTGCGCGTAGTGACGCTTAACTCTTTCGCCAGCTCTGCGACATAGACATTTTTATCCCTCACCAGCTTAACTCGAATCGCTTTTTGTCTTTCGCTTTTGTTCATCAAGTCTTACCCCGGAACCCATAATATGAAATGAGGAACGGTGTTTATCACGCAAAGCTCATAAAAAAGCCTAAAAAAGGGAAAATTTTTTTCCGATTACCGTTTAAACGGCAAGATCAGGAGATGCGTCACATAATAGCATTGGCGCAAGGAGCGACTGGGTTTGGAATAACCCGGGCGCAATACTGGCGTGTCATTGGGACGAGGGCAAACCGTTTTTATTGTGCCCGGGAAAGGGTGACGCAGGGAGCGCCGATCTGGCCGGTACCGCCATTGATAACGATTTTCATCATTGCCTACCTCGCGCCCCGGCCACGGGGCGCTTTGTCGTGATATGACGAAAGCCGCGAATCGGCCGCCTTAACGCAAACCCGCCTTGTCGAGACCGAATACCTTGTCGGCCGAACCCGGTACGGCCCGGAAAGCCACGCCGGCGCGATTCCAGGCGTTAATCGCCATGACGGCGAAAGTCAGATCGGAAATTTCCTTTTCGGAAAATTGGCCGCGCACGTGTTCATAGAGCTCATCCGGCACATCGCCCGACAGTTTGGTGAGGGATTCGGCCCACGCCAACGCCGCGCGCTCGCGCGGTTGGAATAGGGGGGATTCGCGCCAGATTGCCACGTGATGCAGGCGCAGCGCGGACTCTCCGCGGATGGTCGCCTGTTTGATATGCATATCGAGGCAGAAGCCGCAGCCGTTAAGCTGGGAGGCGCGCACCTCGATCAAATCGATAATTCCCTCCTCGATGACGCCGTTTCGCACGGCGGCCGAGAACGCGATCAATTGCTGATACTGCTCGGGGGACAACTGGGCATAATTGAGACGTTGGGTCATTTGTCATTTCTCCGGGTGATTAAGGATATTTGTTATCCTTATGGATATATAATATCCTTAATTAAGCGCCTGTAAAGCTGCGCCGCAGCGAGACGGCGGCATAGGGGCTATAACCAAAAGTATGGAGCGACCTTATGGACATAGTATCCGCCTTGCGCAGCTTTCTGCGCGTCGCCGAAACCGGCTCGTTTTCCGCCGCCGCCGCCGATCTGGGCGTCACCCAGCCAGCCGTTTCCCGGCAGGTTTCGGCGCTTGAAAGCCATTTAACGATCCGGCTGCTGCACCGGACCACGAGCGGTCTGGCGCTGACGGCCGAGGGGGAACGGGCTATTCCTTTTGCGCTAAGGGTACTGGCGGCCGTCGACGAACTGGGCGACGCGGCCGGCCTGGGCTGCGCCGCCGCCTCGGGCAAGGTGCGCCTGAGCGTGCCGGGGCCGCTGGGGATGTATCTGGGCGGGCTGCTGGCGCCGTTTCTGGCGGCCTATCCCGGTTTGTCCGTTGAACTGGTGCTGCGGGAAAACCCGTCTGACCTGCTGGAAGAGGGGATTGATCTCGAAGTCCGGCTGGGGCCGGTGTTGGCGAATGGGCTGATCTGCCGGCATATCGGGTGGACTACGGCGTTTCTTGTGGCGGCGCCATCCTATCTGTCCCGGAGCGCCGCGCCAAGCGCGCCGGCGGAGTTACAACACCATGAGTGTCTTTACTACAACCGCGGCGGGGAGGGCATGACCTGGTATTTCTCCGACGGTTCGGCGGAGACGGCCGTGCGGGTGGCGCCAAGGCTGATTTCCAATAATGCGCTTGCGGTGTACCGCGCGGCGCTCTCGGGTGCGGGGCTGGCGATCCTGTCCCATCTCGTTGCCGGCCCCGATATCGCGACGGGCCGGTTTATCGCCGTGATGCCAGGCTTTCCGCCGTCCCGGTTGCCTATGCATGTGGTCTATCTCTCGCGCCGCAATATCCCGCTGCGCGTCAAGGCGGTGCTGGATTTCCTGATGACGGCGGTAGGGGCCGATCCGGCGATGTCCCTGTAGCATGGTGAAAGGACAGCGGCGCGGGATATGGCGTACGCGGTGTCAGCCGGAGTGTTCCAGCAGCCAGTCCATGGTGCGTTTGAGCAGGTCGTCCGGGACATCCTCGGCCAGGGTCAACGCGAGGGAAGCCAGGCTTACGCCCGCGAGGGAATGGCGCCAGGCCGCATCGGCATCCCACATGATGCGCGCTATCGGACAGGGTTTGCTGTCGCAGGTTCCCTTTGCCCGGCAGGGGTTGTTGCCCCGTATTTCATTGCAAATAAACGTCTGGCGTTTACCCTCGACGGCTTCGACGATATCCAGGAAGGTGATCTCAGACGGCGCCCTGGCCAGCCGGTAGCCGCCGCCCGGGCCGAGCGTGGTCGCGACCAGGCCGGCTTGGGAGAGACTTTGCAGCGCTTTCGACAGATATTCCTTCGGCAGGCCGTGAAATTCCGCCAGGGTTTTCGTGGACAAATAGCGTTCCGCCGGCATACCGGCGAGCAGGGCGCAGCAATGGAGGGCCCACTCGACCTGACTCTTGAGGATCATGATTTTATCCGTTACAACACAACGACGGTTACGGATATATAATATCCGTAACTGAGACGTTTTGTAAATATGCCGCCCAAGTAAACCTATTCTGAGCTATTTTTTTGAATAATGGCTTCTAACGATACAATCAGCGTAAGGGAGGATCACAATATGCGTCCGGAATTTATCAGGCATTGGCGTGAGCTGGAGGGTGACGACGTGGCGGCCTATGAAGATAGCGGCGAGCGCATGTCGATTGGCGCGCCGTTGGGCCGAATGCTTGGCCTTAGCCGGATTGGTATTCATCATGAACGGCTGCCGCCGGGGCGCCGGACCACCTATCCCCATGCTGAAAGCGCGGAGGAGGAGTTTATCTATGTGCTGGAAGGGGATCCGCATGTCTGGATAAACGGCGTTATGCATCAGCTCTCGCCGGGTGAATCGGTGGGATTCCCAGCCGGCACAGGCATCTGCCATACCTTTATCAATAACAGCGAACGAGAAGTCCGGCTATTGGTGGTCGGCGAGGCGTCCAAACCCGATAACAGGATCCATTACCCAAAAAACCAGCAATATGAATTGACGCGCAAAGACCGCTGGGTGTCACCGCCAGAGCAGGAATTTGGCGCACATGAGGGCATGCCGGACCGGCCGGAGGGCCAGTCGTAATCAAGATACGATTTGAGTCAGCCGGGGGCCGGATTCAGATAAGCGATGCCGGGCCATTCCCTCTGGTCAAAAAAGGGGCTCCAGGGCAAGAGCGGTCGCATGGGCATGCGTTTGGGATTGCCTGTATCATTAGGCCCCCGGTTGTGCCGGGTTAAAGCGGCTTAAAGAAAGCTGCCGGTCTTTGCGGGCGCGGCGGGCGATATCCGCGTTGGGATCGCCGTTAAAACCATGGAACCCGCCGGGGTAAACGTTCAACGCTACCGGCACGCCCGCGCGGATTAACCTGCGGGCATACTCCAGATTTTCGTCGAGAAACAAATCCAGCGTGCCCACCCCAATCCAGGCTGGCGGCAAACCGCCCAGGTAATTCGCTCTCGCCGCCGCCGCATACATGCAAATATCCTCGCCGCCCGGCTCGGCGCCCAAATACGACTGCCAGCCGAAACGGTTGCTTTCCCGCGTCCAGATAAATTCGCCGGTTATCGGATTAGGATCGGTCTCCACCACCGTGCGATCATCAAGCATCGGGTACATCAGGTTCTGAAAAGCCAGCGCCGGTGCGCCACGGTCCCTGGCGAGCAGCGCCAGCCCGGCGGCCAGTCCCGCGCCGGCGCTGTCGCCAATCACGCCGATGTGCCGGGGATCAACGCCCAATTCACCAGCGTATTGCGCCATCCAGGCCAGCGCGGTAAAACAATCTTCCAGCGGACCGGGGAAGCGCGTCTCGGGCGACAGCCGGTAATCAACCGAGACAACGACGCAATCCTGCCGGCTTGCGGTGAGGCGGGTAAGCGGCAGCGATTGTTCCGGGCTACCCATCAGAAATCCGCCGCCGTGGATATGGAGGATGCCCATCCGGCCTTTTTTCACCGCGAGCGGAGCGATAACCATCACCCGCACCGGCGGCGCGCCGTCCTGCCCGGGGATTAAATGTTCGGTCATGGACAGCGCCAGCCCATCGTCGCGCGCGGCGTTGTCCAGCGCGGCCGCCTGCCGTTGGGCGCGCATCGCCGGCAGGACCTGGGCATCAAGCGTGGGATGTTCCAATTGTGATAATAATGGCTGCAGTTCGGGATCGACTAAATGGTAAGTACTCATCCGTGAAGGTCCTTCGGGCGGGTTTACGCTAAAAAATAACACCGCGGCTCGCCGGGAAGCAAGCCGCGGCAGAATTTAACGCTTAACTTATACCTTTACCACCTTCAGCAGATGATCCGCCAAACGCAGGCTTAATGCCGCGCCGGTAAGCGTGGGGTTCATGCAGGAGGTGGAGGCATCACGCTGGTGCCGGCAATAAACAGATTAGGGTGATCGTGAGAGTGGCAATGACTGTTTACGACGGAGTGATTGATTATGTTCACGCTGGAAAAAGACAGCTTCGGGCAAACGCCCAAACCTAAGGCCTTCGGTATCCGATAACCCTGGCGATAAGAGGGGGTATTGCGCCTCACGCGGCCGGCGCTGAATGTTCTATTATGGTGTATCACTGCCCCGTTATGGGGCATCGTTCGCCGGTACATTTGATTAACGCCTTGTTATTGCTATTTATTGCAAATTGGCACGTTTCTTTCATATTCCTTCGTGTCAAGCCGGGGCACGGTCCCATAAGTCTTGTGAAAATTTAACCTTTACAGGTAATGAAGCCTGATCCCCTTTGCGGGTGGTCAGGCTTTTTTTTTGCGAGGAAGGCAGCAGATGCGCGCAGTGATTGAGGTCGGTATCTTACTTTCCACCGAAGGCACCTACCGCCATATGGCGGAAAGCGCGCTGGCCGGGATGCGTCACGCATTGGCGGAAACCAATGCCGATCCCTGTTTCCCGTATATCCTGAACGCCACCCATATCAACCCGGCGGGTAATCTTAGCGCCTATAGCGCGGGGGTCGAACGGCTGATAAGCGCCGGCGCGCGGCATATCTTCGGCACTATCACGTCCGCCAGCCGTAAAGAAATCATTCCCGATCTGGAGCAACATAATGCCCTGCTGTGGTACGGCTGTCCGTATGAAGGATATGAGAGCAGCGAGCAGGTTATCTATCTGGGCGGCTGTCCCAACCAGACATTATTGCCGCTATTGCGCCTGGCGCTGGGGGAATTCGGCAAACGCGCCTGGCTGACGGGATCAAACTATGTCTGGGGCTGGGAAAGCAACCGCATCGCCCGGGAAGCGATCGAGATTGCCGGCGGCGAGGTGCTGGCGGAGAAATACCTGCATCTCGGTCATACCGCGGTGGAGGAACTGGCGGAGCAGACCCTGCGGGCCGCACCGGATTTTGTACTCAATAACCTGGTTGGCGAATCTTCTTATGCCTTTTTACGCCGGCTGGATCGGCTCTGCGCCCAGGCCGGCCGGATGTTGCCGGTATTAAGCTGCAACCTGACCGAAGCGGAAACCAGCCAGTTGGGGGAAATACGCGCGCTGCGGCTGCTCTCCTGCGGTCCGTTTTTTGCCGCCACCAATACCGCCTTCTGTCATCGGCAACAATTGCTGCATGGCTGGACCCGTTTTTCCCACTATTACACCGGGGCCTGGCTGGCGGTAAAACTGTTCGCCAACGCCCTGCAACAGTCCATGGACAGCGATCCGGACGCCATCCGCCGGGCGCTGTATCTTAACGGGCAACAAACTGCCCTCGGCGCCCTGTCTGTCTCGTCACGCAATAACCATACGTTTTTGCCCTGCCATATCGCGGAACTGCGCCACGGCGCGTTTCACCTGTTGTACAGCGAGTCGCACCCGGTCGCGCCCGACCCGTATTTAACGGCGACGGATCTCCAGGCTGCTTTTGCCCCGGCATCGACGCGGCCCGTATTGAGGATCGTAAAATGAAGACACTCTCCCCTCCGGATTTTGACACGCGGCCGCTGTTATTAGTGGATTGCGACCCCCGCACGCTGGCGACGTTGGAAAAATGCCTGCCGCGCATGGGCGGGCGCTGGGTTACGCTTTGCGCCGACGGCCCGCTGCCGCCTGGCCCTGTTTGCGCCGCGCTGGTGGAGCTGGAATATTTCGCCAGTCCCAGGACCCTGGAGATGCTGCGACAGCGCGCGGTGCCCATCGTGGTGCTGACGTCCCATGAGGCTTTATCGCAAATCCAACGGGCGCTGGTGCTCGGCGCGACCGCGCTACTGCCGAAACCGATTAATCAACGCGCCATCTATACCACCCTGATGATGGCTATCGGCCTGCGCCACCAGCTTACGACGCAGGAGGAACAACTGATGCAGCTACGCCTGCGCGTCAGCGCCATGCCCGTGGTGAGCCGGGCCGTCGCGGCGCTGATGGTGGACGGTAACTGCGATGAACAGCAGGCATGGGCCGGGCTGCGCGGCGAAGCCATGCGCCACAACCTGCGTATGGAAGAGGCGGCGGAAAAATACCTCGCTTTCCGGCAACAACAACGGTTGGGAGAAGGTTAACCATGTTATTGCGTTTATACCGCCGTCCGATGCTGTTGCTGTCCGTGCTGTTTATTGTGCTGGTGATACTGGCGGCGCTGTTCGCCCCCTGGCTGGCCCCGTTCGACCCGGATGAGCAGTTTGTCGAGGGCCTGAGCCTGGACGGCGCGCCGCTGCCGCCGGATCGCGGCTTCTGGCTCGGCACTGATTTGCTGGGCCGAGATCTGCTCTCAAGGCTTATCTGGGGGGCGCGCACCTCCCTGCTGGTGGGCGTGGTCGCCAATGGCATGGCAGTGCTGATTGGCGTGGTGGTCGGTCTATGCGCCGGCTATATCCAGGGGCGCATCGGCAATCTGCTGATGCGTATCACCGATTTGATGATGGCGTTTCCGGCGCTGCTGCTGGCTATCGCCCTCGCCGCGATTTTCCAGCCCAGCGTGTGGATCGTCGCGTTGGTCATCGCCATGGTGAACTGGGTCCAGATTGCGCGGGTGATCTATGCCGAAACCGTCGCACTCAGCGCGCGTGATTTTGTCGCCGTGGAGCGCACCATAGGCGCCGGACCGTGGCGAATCCTCATCGTGCATCTGATTCCCCACCTGGTGCCCACCATTCTGGTCTGGGCCACCCTCGGCATCTCCACCACCGTATTGCTGGAAGCCACGCTCTCCTTCCTGGGGGTCGGGGTACAACCGCCGATGGCGAGCTGGGGCAATATCATTTTTGAAAGCCAGACCTATTTTACGTCGGCGCCCTGGCTGGTATTCCTGCCTGGCGCGGCAATCGTATTGCTGTCGCTGGCGTTTAATATCGTCGGCGACGCCCTGCGCGATGCGCTGGATCCCACCCTGAAACGAGGTCTGTGATGCCGTTTATAAGCCGTCGTTTGCTGCACGCCGCCCTGATTTTATTAGGTGTGACCTTTATCAGCTATATGCTGCTGTTTTTACTGCCCGCGGACCCGGTGCGCCAGATTGCCGGGCGCAGCGCCACCCCGGAAGTGATCGCCAGCATCCGCCATCAACTGGAGCTGGACCTGCCGTTCTGGCAGCAATATACCCACTATCTGCTGCGGTTGCTGCATGGCGATCTCGGCCGTTCATTTATCCAGCGCAGCGAGGTTAGCGCGCTGATTTCTGCGCGCATCGGCCCGTCCCTGGAACTGATGGCGGCGGGGATCCTGTGCGAACTTTTACTTGGCATTACCCTCGGCACCCTGGCGGCGGTCAAACGCAATACCGTGCTCGACAAACTGCTGATGGCCTTCTCGTTTATTGGCGTTTCCGCACCGCAATTTATCGCCGCGATGCTGTTTCTGTATCTGTTTTCGGCGGTGCTTGACTGGTTTCCGATGGGTGGCTACGGCGGTTTTAGTCACCTGGCGCTACCGGCGCTGACGCTTGGCGTGCTGGGCAGCGGCTGGTATTCGCGCATGCTGCGCTCAATGATGATTGACGTCCTGCATGAGGATTTTGTCCGTACCGCCCGGGCCAAAGGATTAAGCCGGGCGCGGGTGCTGTTCCGTCATGTGCTGCCCAACGCCGTATTGCCGCTGATCCCGATGATTGGCATTGATATCGGCATCTTCCTGGGCGGGCTGGTGGTGGTGGAGTCGGTGTTTGGCTGGCCGGGGATCGGGCAATTGGCCTGGCAGGCGATCCAGCAGGTCGATATTCCGGTGATTGTCGGCGTTACCACGGTATCTGCGGTGGCGATTGTCGGCGGCAACCTTATTGCGGATCTGCTGCTGCCATGGGTGGATCCGCGCATTGATATCAAGAACTCGAGGGGAAGACCATGAAAAAGCGCTTAGTGATGATGGCGGTGGCGGCGGCATGTTTCGCCGGGGCGGCCCATGCGGAGGAGGCGAGGCAGGGCGGCAATGCGGTGGTCACGTATCAGAATGACGTGGCGACGCTTGATCCGGCGATTGGTTATGACTGGCAGAACTGGTCGATGATCAAAAGCCTGTTTGACGGCCTGATGGATTATAAACCGGGCACCACCGACCTGGTCAACGACCTGGCGGAAAATTACACCGTCTCTGATGACGGGCTGGTCTATACGTTTACGCTACGCAAAGGCGTGAAGTTCCATAACGGCCGCGAGATGAAGGCTGCCGACGTGAAATACTCGCTGGAGCGCACCGTTAATCCGAAAACCCAAAGCCCGGGGGCCGGGTTCTTCAGCTCCATTGCCGGCTACGATGATATGGCGTCCGGTAAAGCGGAACACCTTGCCGGTATTGAAACGCCGGACGATTATACCGTCAAGATCACCCTCAAGGCGCCGAATGCCACCTTCCTGCATGTGATGGCGCTGAATTTCGCTTCTGTCGTTCCCCATGAAGCGGTGGAACAATGGGGCGCGGATTTCGGCAAACATCCGGTTGGCACCGGGGCTTTTGAGTTGAGCACATGGAAGCTTGGCCAGGAATTGGTGTTCAAGAAGAATCCCAACTACTTCCGCAGTGGTCTGCCGCACCTTGATACCATCACCTTTGAAGTGGGGCAGGATCCCTCGGTGGCCCTGCTGCGCCTTGAGCGCGGGGAAGTGGATATCGCCGGTGACGGCGTGCCGCCGGCCCGGTTCCTGCAATTTAAGCAAGACCCCAAATATAAGGGGCTGCTGGTGACCGGCGATCAGCTCCAGACCGGTTACCTGACCATGAAAACCACCCTAAAGCCGTTCGATAACCTGAAGGTGCGTCAGGCGGTCAATATGGCCATCAACAAAGATCGTATCGTGCGCATTATCAACGGCCGCGCCGTTGCGGCCAACCAGCCGCTACCCCCGGCGATGCCCGGCTATGACACCGCCTATAAAGGGCTGGGTTATGACGTGGCGAAGGCCAAACAGCTGCTTGGCGAGGCAGGGTTTGCCAATGGTTTCAGCACCGAACTGTATGTGATGAATACCGATCCGCAGCCGCGCATCGCCCAGTCTATCCAGCAGGATCTGGCCAAGGTGGGTATTCGCGCCAGCATTAAATCTCTGGCCCAGGCCAACGTCATTGCCGCAGGCGGTTCAGCCGATCAGGCGCCGATGGTCTGGTCCGGCGGCATGGCGTGGATTGCCGACTTCCCGGATCCATCCAACTTCTGGGGACCGATCCTCGGCTGCGGCGGCGCGGTGGATGGCGGCTGGAACTGGGCGCGCTACTGTAATAAAACCCTGGACGCCGAAGCCGAAAAAGCCGACAGCATGGCCAAACCCGATCAGCAGGACGCGCGTATCGCCGCCTGGCGCAAAATTTTCATCAGCGCCATGGATGATGCGCCCTGGGTGCCCATTTTTAACGAAAAACGTTTCACGGTACGTTCCGCCAATATGGGCGGGGAGGACGCGCTGTACGTCGACCCGGTGCATGTTCCGGTCAACTATGACTATATCTGGAAAAAATAATCCGCCTGGCGGGCCGGCCGGCACCGGTTCGCCGCTATTGAAGGAGAGATGGCATGTGTCAAAACTGCCTGGTTAAAACCATTCATCACGCGCAGCACCATTTCGGCTGGGATAACAGCCTTGTCCCCGAGGCCCGCGTCGCGTCCGGCACCACGCTTGAGTTTCACTGTCTTGACTCGTCCAACGGTTTTTTCACGCCGCAATCCACCGCCGCCGATGTCGGCGCCATGCCGTTTGACAAAATCAATCCGGTTAACGGTCCTGTATACGTGGAAGGCGCCTTGCCTGGTGATGTGCTGAAAGTGACTATCGACGCCTTCCGCCCCTCCGGTTTCGGCTGGACGGCCAATATCCCCGGCTTCGGGCTGCTGGCGGATCAGTTCACCACGCCGGCGCTGGCCTTATGGCATTACGATAAAACCACGCTGGCGCCCTGCGCGTTTGGCCGCCATGGACGGGTGCCGCTGAAGCCTTTTGCCGGCACCATCGGCGTGGCGCCGGCCGAGGCAGGCCTGCATTCCATCGTGCCGCCCAGGCGGGTGGGCGGCAACCTGGATATTCGCGATCTCAACGCGGGTTGTACCCTTTACCTGCCGGTGGAAGTGGAGGGCGCGCTGTTTTCGATCGGCGATACCCATGCCGCGCAGGGCGACGGCGAGGTGTGCGGCACGGCGATTGAAAGCGCCATGGACGCGGTGGTGAAACTGGAAGTGGTAAAAAACATGCCGTTGGCCACGCCGCGTTTTTCCACCCCAGGGCCGGTGACCGATCATCTCGACAAGGCGGGATACGAGGTATTTACCGGCGTAGGTCCGGATCTGATGACCGCCGCCCGTGACGCGCTGCGCTACTGTATCGACGCCCTGTGCCGGGAGCAGTATATGAGCCCGGAGGATGCCTATATGCTGTGCTCGGTCTGCGGCGATCTCCGCATCAGTGAAATTGTCGACATGCCGAACTGGGTGGTGTCGTTCTACTTTCCGAAACTGGTTTTACAGTGAGGTACTTGCGATGCAGCCAGCCCTGATTTCAGTGGAGCGTCTGTCAATTGAATTCGGCTCCCGCCGGGTGGTGGATGATGTCAGCTTTGCATTATTGCCGGGCAAAACGTTGTGCATCGCCGGGGAATCGGGCAGCGGCAAATCCCTGGCGTCCCTGGCCATTATGGGGCTGCTGCCCAATGAGGCGAGCGTGCCCGGCGGGGCCATTGTATTTGACGGCCGCGATCTGCTGAGCCTGTCGGATCCTGAGATGCAGCCGCTGCGCGGCAAGCAGATCGGCATGATTTTCCAGGAGCCGATGACCTCCCTTAACCCGCTGATGACCGTCGGGCAACAACTGGAGGAAACGCTGCAACGCCATGAACCCTTCGATCGCCGTGCCCGGCGTATGCGGGTCGTGGAGATGCTGGACGCGGTAAAATTCACCCAGGTGGAAAAGCGTCTTAAACAGTACCCGCACGAACTGTCCGGCGGGATGCGCCAGCGGGTGATGATTGCCATGGCGATGCTGTGCAAACCTCGTGTACTGATTGCCGATGAGCCGACCACCGCGCTGGATGTCACCATCCAGGCGCAAATCCTGCAGTTAATGCGCGAGCTGCAGCGGGAGTTCAATACCAGCGTATTGATGATCACCCATGATATGGGGGTGGTAGCGGAAATGGCGGATGACGTGGTGGTCATGAACCAGGGACGCATTGAGGAGCGCGCCCCGGCGGCGCAGCTGTTCCACGCGCCGCGGGCAGCCTATACCCGCAAGCTGCTGGCGGCGGTGCCGGTGCTGGGCAGCGCGCCGCCGATTGCCCCGGTGGAGCATGCCGAGCCGCTGCTGTCGGTAAACCGCCTGACGGTACGTTTCCCGGTGCGCCGGGAGGGCTTTAGCCCGCGCCGCCAGGTCTTTGCGGTGGATAACGTCACGTTTGATCTCTGGCCGGGAGAGACCTTAGGCATTGTGGGCGAAAGTGGTTGCGGTAAGTCCAGCCTCGGCAAGGCGCTGATGAATATGGTGCCGTTCGAGGGCAGCGCGCGGCTGGCCGGGCAGGAACTTAACGGCCTGCGAGGGGACGCGCTCAACGCTGTGCGCCAGGAGATCCAGATGGTGTTCCAGGACCCGTACGCCGCGCTTAATCCACGCCAATCGGTTTTTGAACTGGTGGGGGAGCCGATGCTTATCCATCAGCGCATGCGCGGGGAGGAAAGACGCGCGCGCGTGGGCCAGCTGCTGGAACAGGTCGGGTTGCCGGCCGGTGTCATGGATCGCTATCCGCACCAGTTCTCCGGCGGCCAGCGGCAGCGTATCTGCATTGCCCGGGCGCTGGCGCTGAACCCCCGGCTTATCATCGCCGATGAATCGGTATCGGCGCTGGACGTGTCGGTGCAGGCGCAGGTGCTGGCGTTGCTGGAGGCGTTGCGCGGGGAGTACCGGCTCAGCTATGTCTTTATTTCCCATGACATGGCGGTGGTTGAGCGCATTTGCCATCGGGTCGCGGTCCTGTTCGCCGGCCGGATTGTCGAGATTGGCCCACGGGATCAGGTATTGCATCATCCGCGTCATCCCTACACCCGCCGGCTGCTGAGCGCGGTGCCCATGCCGGACGTCAGCCAAAAACGGGATTTCCACAGTCTGCTGACCGATATGGCCCGCCCGGACCCCATCAAGCCGCTTGGCTGGCAAAGTCCGCCGCAGCAGTTTACCGACTACGGCAACGGACACCTGGCTGCCTGTTAAGCATGACATGGCCGCGAGCGGCTGTGTCGTTCGCGAAGCAGCGGTCCTGAGCCGCAGATGAGGGATTACCCAATCTGTCATCTGCCCGCCATGTCGTTGTCATCGATGCTGTTTATGGTCGGAGGAACGCATTTGGAGGTGTTCCTATGTTTAGCATGGAAACGGTGCTTCAGGATCTGAACCCACGGCATAAAACCGCGCCCTGGCAACTCAGGCTGCTGAAATGGCTATTTCGCGAAAAAGAGTTTCATCAGTTAGCCGATAATTACCGGCATCTGAAGGGACTGGACATGGTGGAGCAGATCCTTGAATTTTTAAATATCCAGTGCGAACTGACCGAGCGCGATCTTGAGCAAATCCCCAGCTACGGTCCGGTCGTGGTGGTGGCCAACCATCCGATCGGCACCATCGACGGGCTGGTGTTGCTGTGCGCGGTCGCGTCGGTGCGCAGCGATGTCAAGGTGGTGGCGAACCGGCTGCTGTCGCGCGTGGAATCGTTAAGCAGCCTGATGATCCCGGTGGATAATATGGGCAACCGGACGCGCCGTACGCAGGTGGCGCTGATGCAGGAACACCTCGATAACCAGGGCGTGCTGATCGTGTTCCCGGCGGGAGAAGTCTCGCGTCTTGGCAGCAAAGGCGTACGTGACGGCCGCTGGCGCACCGGTTTTATCCGTCTGGCCGCCAAAAGCCGTGCGCCCGTCGTGCCGGTGCATATCGGCGGCGGCAACAGCGCGTGGTTTTATCTGTGTTCGCTGCTTTACCGCCCGCTGTCCTCGCTGTTATTGGTGCGGGAGATGTTCCGCCAGCGCGGCAACCGCCTTAAATTACATATCGGCGCGCGCATACCCTACGCCAACTGGCATGATGGCCATACCGACGTCAATGTCCTGGCCGGACGCTTTCGCCGTCATGTTTACCGCATCGGGCTGGGTAAAGACGGTTTGTTCGCCACCGAGTCGGCCATTGCCCGCGCCGAAGATCGCGCCGTCCTGAAGCGCGCGCTGTCCGCCAGCGAAACGCTGGGCCGGACGCCTGATGGCAAAATCATCTATTTATACCGGCGCACCGGCGAAGAGTACGTGCCGATATTGCGCGAATTGGGCCGTCTGCGGGAAATCGCCTTTCGCGCCGTCGGGGAAGGCAGCGGCCGCCGCCGCGATCTCGATAGCTATGACGACGATTATTATCACCTGGTGCTCTGGGATCCGCAGGAGCTGGAGATCATCGGCGCCTACCGCTTTATTCCCACCGCCGGGCACATTAAGCAAAAAGGCATTGCGGGTCTCTACAGCCAGAGCCTGTTCCATTATGGCCATGAAATGGATCCCATTCTCGATCAGGGTATCGAGCTGGGGCGGAGTTTTATCCAGCCCCGGTATTGGGGCAAGCGCGGCCTGGATTACCTGTGGCTGGGGATTGGCGCGTATCTGGCTACCTATCCGCAATACCGCTATCTGTTCGGCCCGGTGTCGATTTCCGGCGGCCTGCCGCTGGCGGCGCGGGATATACTGGTCGCGTTTTACCGACTCTATTTTGCCCCGGCGCTGCCGCTGGCGACATCGCGGCGGCCCTATCCGGCGTCGCTGCCCGAGGTGCTGGCGCAATTTACCGGGGATGATTATCAGGCGGATTTGCAAAAGCTGAAGCAGCTGTTAAGTCATTTTGGCTGCAGTATCCCGCCGCTGTACAAACAGTATTCTGAACTGTGCGCCACCGGCGGCGTGCAATTTATCGACTTCGGCAGCGACCCCGCGTTCAACAACTGTATAGACGGACTGGTGCTGGTTGACCTGACCCAACTCAAACCCGCGCGTTATGCCCGCTATATTGGCTTCCATAACGCCGCGCTTAAGCAGCCTGCTTAACCGTCAGTCTTTTCCCACCACCGGGTGAATGCCTGCCCCGGGCGGTCCAGCAACACGGCTTCGCCAATCACCGGCGTCAAGAGTCTGTAGGTTTTATCCCGGCTGGCGGCGGACAGGCGGATGTACGGATCGTCCCAGGCATGGTTGGACATGCAAAACCGCCCGGAGTGACCGGCTAACAGCGCGCCGGCGCGCACGTCCGTCGCCGCCAGGGCAACTTGCTCAGGCATCATATGAATGTACTTCCAGCTCTTGTCGTATTGCCCATTCTCCATAATGGCCAGGTCGACCGCGCCAAAGCGGTCGCCTATAGCGGCAAAATGCGGCCCGTAGCCGCTGTCGCCGCTGTAGAAAACCCTGCGGGCCGGTGTTTCCAGCATAAAGCTGGCCCACAACGTTTTGTTGCGGGCCAGGCCACGGCCGGAAAAATGACGGGCCGGCAGGACATGGACGGTAAAATCGGCGGCAAAAACCCATTCCTGGTCCCAATCCGATTCATGGATAATCTCCGGTGAGAATCCCCAATATTCCAAATGCGCGCCGACGCCCAGCGGGCAAAGGATGGTTTTTATTTTTGTCCTCAGGGCGGTCAGGGTGGGATAATCCAGATGATCCCAATGATCGTGGGAAATAATCAGGTAATCGATCTCGGGCATATCCGCGGCGGAATACGGATAGTCGCCCTTAAAAGCCCGGTTAAAAACAGAAAAGGGCGCGGCGTAGGCGCTGAATACCGGGTCTATCAGGATCCTGTGGCCGCCAAGCTGCATAAAATAAGACGAATGCCCCAGCCATAGCACTGTATCCTGGCCGGCATCAAGCGCTTTCAGGTCTGTTTTCACCATCGGCAGGGCACCCGCGGGTTTCACCCGTTGACGGCTACCGAAAATAAATTCCCATAACAGCGCCACATATCCGGCGCCTTCTGTCAGCTGGGGCGTGGGCAGTGGGTTACGAAACTCGCCGCCGGTGAAGTTAACGGAGGCGCTGATACGCTCCAAACGCTTTCCCGCGGGCAATTTACCGAATGCCGGCAGAGAAAAAAAAGAGGAAAAACCGCTGGATCTGTCTGATAACATGGTGATCACGACCGTTGGGCTAACGTTCTATTGGCGGAGTATGCCTTGGCGCTACGGGCGGGCATGGTAAAATGGCTTGAATATGAGTGATTACATACTCATTATAGGGGGAACGGATTTACCGTCAATATGATCTTGCCCGTTGCGGCAAAAACCGTTGATTGCCGGACGATAAGGCGGCAGGGGTCTATCTTTTGATGATGAAAAAGGAGGGTGCCGCGTGGCTCGCCCGAAAAGTGAAGAGAAAAGGCTTGCCCTGCTCGAGGCCGCGACGGTGACGGTCGCGGAGTTTGGGTTGGGCGCGTCCACCGCGCGCATAGCCGTAAGGGCGGGTGTCGCCGAAGGCACGCTGTTCCGGTATTTCGCCACCAAAGACGACTTGCTGAATGCGCTCTACCTGCACCTCAAGCAAAACCTGTGCGGAGCGATGATGCTGGATTATAACCGCGCCGGGCCGATTAAGGAGCGCGCGCGCGCTGTATGGAACAGTTATATCGAGTGGGGCTTGGTTAACCCAGCCGCTAATAAGGCGATGCGCCAGCTGGCCGTTTCTGAAAAGATAAGTCCCGCCACTCTCGCCAGCGTGGCCGAACTGTTTCCGGATTTAAAGGCGCTGTCCGATGCCTGTTTTTTCAATCATGTTTTTATAACAGGGCAGTCGGCTTTTGCCGAGGCGATATTTATGGCGCTGGCGCAAACCACGATGGAATTTGCAGCGCGCGGAACGGATGAAATCGCGGCCTACAAGGCGGCAGGATTCGATGCCATGTGGCGGGCTTGCGCCAACGAGCAATGAACCACGCCGCGCGCCAGGCAAAGAGATTCATCAGGGTGGATAAGCCCCGGCACGGCGTCGGGGCGTGTATTCATCCAACGCTTTGCCAATAGGATATTGATATTATGTTAGCACGCTGGTATAGCTTTATAGGATGCGAACGGCGGCAATAACACGTCGTGCAGCGGCCGTCGTGCGCATGTCCCGGTTTTTAGGGCCGTGGAAAGGCGGTGGTCAAGGTGATGGTATGGGCATGTTTTATTAGCGAGGAAAAATATGACCGAAAATAAATGCGAATTAACTTACTCCCAGGTAACAACGCTGTGCTTTATGGCTTTTTTTATCCTGGCCGCGGGCATCTGCTGGATTCACGTCTGGCCATAAGCTGATCGCGTATCAGCGTCGCCTGTTCGGTTAGCCCGGCGGTGGCCTTGTCTCAGGATGCTGCATCCGCCCGGATGTAGCCAATGCCTTGCGTCCTTAATTTGTCGTCATTCCCCCTCTTTGTTCACCACGCAAAAATAACGCCGGCCGTCGTTGACATAATAGATGTCGATCAACATATAATCGAAATTAGATGTCAGTCATCATCTAAATAACGTGGCAACGCATTATCCGCTCCGCTAAATCATAACAACAGAGACAGGGGAACAACCATGGGTTTACTGCAAGGTAAGGTGGCATTGGTTACCGGCGGCACGTCGGGCATCGGCAGGGCCAGCGCTATCCTGTTCGCCCGCGAAGGCGCGCGGGTGGTGTTAACCGGGCGGCAGGAAGACGCCGGGCGCGCCGTGGTGGCCGAGATTGTCAAGGCGGGCGGCAGCGCATTATTTATTGCGGCGGACCTGACGCGCACAGAGACTATCGCCGCGGTCATTGAGCAGGCGGCGGCGCATTACGGCAGGCTGGACTGCGCGTTCAATAATGCCGGCGTGTCCGGCGGCGGTCCGATAGACTCTCTCGACGAAGCGCTGTGGGATCGCGTTCTTGACACCAACCTGAAAGCGGCGTTCTTTTGCCTGCAGGCGGAAGTCGCTCAGATGAAGCGTCAGGGAGGCGGCGGCGCGATTGTCTTTAACGGTTCGGTACTGGCGAACATCGCCCAGCCCGGGACGACGGTTTACAGCGCCAGCAAAGGCGGCATAGTCTCGCTCGCCCGCGCGGCGGCCGTGGAGTTTGGGCCGGCCGGTATCCGGGTGAATTCCATTAATCCGTCCATCACCCGCACGCCGATGACGCAGGGCCGTATTACCACCGATGAACAAGGCAACGCCTCGCATCCCTATGCCCTGGGCATCCCGCTGGGACGCATGGCGGAACCGGAAGAAATGGCGCAGGTCGCGTTGTTCCTGCTATCGGATCGCGCCTCCTATGTGACGGGACAGGCGCTGGTGGTGGATGGCGGCCAAAGCGCGATGTAACAAAAGGGAAGAAGGCCGGCGCGATGTCGCAAAACTGACGCCGGCAGATAAAGCCGTTCAGGTTTGAAAACCGACCTGCCGGTGATACGGCAAGGCTTACAAATCCATAATGATTTGTTTGACGACGCCGATGATCCGGCAGTTGCCGTTTACTTCGAGCATTTTATAGTTGGGATTGAGCGGTACCAGATATTTAAACGGGCCGTCGGTGGTGAATTTTTTCAGGGTGGCTTCGTTGCTGCCTTCCAGTTGGGCGACCACGATCTTACCGTTGGCTTCATCACTGCCGCCAAAATCGGGATCGACCACGACCACCGAACCGTCGGGGATACTGGGCGCGCCATGGGGATTGGTCATGGAATCCCCCCTGACCTTAAGGGCAAAAGCGAACTCCGACACCGAGGCCGTGGTATAAATCCAATCCCTGGCATCATCGAGGGTGACGGGTTTTTCCGATTCGGTCCAAATACCGGCCTGCACCCAGGATAACAACGGGATTTCCTTAATGCCGAAACGCGCGGTTGGCGGCAGGGGCGGATGCCCGGCGCCGGCTTCCCCTTTACCGTCCACAAGCCAGGCGGGGCGACACTGCAAGGCTGCGGCCAGCGCCTGGAGATTGGCGCCGCCGGGCTGGTAATCTCCCGACTCCCATCCCGTCACCGTGACGCGGCTGACCCCCACCAGGTTGGCCAGGACCTGCTGGGTGATGTTTAACTCTTTGCGCCTGGCACGAATGCGATTGCTCATTTCCATGTCGGTTATCCTACCATTATCTGATGTAAGTTTTATTGACTTTTTTATGTCAGATATCCTACTATTTAAAGGTCAGTATATCTGACATCAAGGTCTTTATGAAGCAAAAAGACAACATATCCTACGCATGATGTCGGGGGTGCGGCCTCCGGACATAAAAAAGCACCCCGGCAACCCTCTCCCGGCGCGGTGCTGGAGAAGGAGGTACCCACGATGACGGAACTAATAACAGCAATCACCCTGGCCAAGCGGCTGGAGAGCCGCCGGTTATGGCGGCGCGCCGCGCGCCAGTGGCTGGCGGTAATCGATATTACGCCGGATACGCATGAACGCCTGCGCGAAGGATTTATCGCCCGTAGGGAAAAATGCATTACGAACGGCAACTGTTTTTGCGGCGATTACGGCGGCATCAGCGAGGCAAGGATCATTGAGCAATGAACGTCCGCCGGGGATTGTCCCTGAACGGGGGGCAAGCTCTGCGCGACAGGTGGAGAACAGCGTATGCCCGGGAAATTGACTACCGCAGGAGCCTATTCTATGTCCGGTTTTCTTATCGCTATCGGCAACATCGGTACCTGGCTATGCCATCTGGACTGGGACAAAATCGCCATCATCCTCGGGGTGGTGATTGGCATAGCCACTTATTTCACCAATCTGTATTTCCAGCGGCGGCAGACCAAAGCCATTGAGCGGGCCGCGCAGAAAGGCAATACCCTTATTCCGCCGTTGTAACGCCGGGGCGCCGGGCGATACCGGCACCCAGGCTTGATTAACCGGGGGAGGGCGCGGGACTACCCGCATTGTCCGGGCTGGACCTATGGGATTTCATCGGAGAGGGGACATGATAACGTAGCCCCGGCGGGCGCCGGGGCATGCGGTTGACTCCCTGTTATTCTGCAAGGGTAAGCCATTCCGCCGAGTCATCGAACATTTCCTCAACGATGCGGGCCAGGATGGCTTTATCGCTTTTGCTGGCATCCGTATCCAGGCCGTTGCGCTGCATCGGCTTGATGTTGACCTCGGCGTCAGGGAAAACCTGCTGTACGCGTTTGGTCAGCTCGGCCAGGATAAGACCGCCGGCGTCGGGCAAGGCGGTAAAATTTCTTTTGTCGTAAATCAGTTCAACATGCATGATCTATCCTTTTATTTATACTGGGTAAATATACAGTTTTTTCCGGAGCGAATGCAAGTTGCTTTGACGGTTTCTCGCGGTAAAAACGGCGCCGCGTCGATCGGGGCGGCATTGACTCGCCGTGTTCGGGCGTAATCATGGCGCCGGCCTGCCTGGCGGGGTATACTTTTACGGTGCGCTAAATCCTGTTCGCCGCTGTAATTACCTGATTTTTGATGGTAACCGAATCGCAGGTATGCCTGGGAAAACATATGATTAATCCAATTTACCGATTGCCGGTGTTGATCCTGCTGGCCGGCCTGGCCGTCAATGCGGCCGCGGCTGAAAAAGAATGCCCCGCGGCAAAAAAAAATATCAATGACAGTAATAACCTCATCATGCTGAGCGGCACCGCCAAAGGCGACATCCGGCTGGTGGTGGCGGGGATGGTGGGAAAAGATCTGGATGAACAGGCCCGCTCAAGCATCAGTTTCGACACCTGCGGCGCCCTTATCGAGGAAGCGTACGATTACCACAAAACGGAGGGCCGCATGACCCTGCGCATGTCCAATCACACGGTAAAATCCGCTGATGGCTGGGAGAGCGAGTACGATATCGCCATCATTCTCGATCAAGACGGCAAGCCAACGCTGGTTAACCATAAGCAGGGCAAAAGCCGGTTTTTTACCGGTAAAAACGGCGTGATCACCTCCTCGACCGATGCCTTTACTATTAACGAGCGGCCCGGATTTACCACCGGGACCTATGACTACGATAATAATTTGCGTCTGGTCAAAAGCACGGCGCGGGGCACCGACGCGTTCAGCAACGATGAATATATTTACGCCTATGATAAAAAAGGTTATTTCATCTCGATGCGTTCGAACCATGGTCAAACCCGTTATCAGTATGATGCCGACGGCAGGGAGGCGGGTTCTTTCTCGGTGTCACGGACGCCGGTAAGCCAGCTCACCAAAGTGGAGCAGTGCCAGCGCAACGACGACGTGGGCAACTGCATCCTGAGTTATGGCAGCGACACGGAAATTTTACCGCAGTCGATTATCAGACGACACCGCAGCACGGCCACGCAATACCAGTATTGGGACAGCGCGGAATCACATTGATTTTCCCGTGACTTAGGCCTGCATATTCTTTTTGCCGGCATCAAGCCGCCATTATCTTTTGGCGGCGGATGGCGGCTTACTCTTTTCGTTCCTAATCTTGATAGGTTGACCCGGAAATTGATGGCGCCCGCCAGGCGTTCTCATGCCCCGTATGCAATGCTGACGATAGCGTCGGCGGCTCTTATCCCCACTCACCCGAAAAAAGGATCAGACAACATGAGCACTATCACAACCGATGACGGGACGCAGATATTCTATAAGGACTGGGGCACCGGCCAGCCGGTGGTTTTTTCCCACGGCTGGCCGCTGACCGCCGATGCCTGGGACAGCCAGATGATGTTCCTTGCCGACAAGGGCTATCGGGTTATCGCCCATGACCGGCGCAGCCATGGCCGGTCGGCCCAGACGTGGGACGGGAATGATATGGATACCTATGCCGATGATCTCGCGGCCCTTATCGCCAGCCTGGATCTGCAGGACGCCATCCTTATCGGCCATTCCACCGGCGGCGGGGAAGTGGCGCGCTATATCGGTCGCCATGGTACCGGACGCGTGGCCAAAGCGGTGCTGATAAGCGCAGTGCCGCCGCTGATGCTGCAAACGGCGGCGAATCCCGAGGGCGTGCCGATAACGGTTTTCGACGGTATCCGGGCCGGCGTGTCGGCGGATCGATCGCAATTTTATCAAGATCTCGCGGTCTCGTTTTATGGTTATAACCGCGACGGCGCCAAACTCTCCCAGGGGGTGATAGATGCTTTCTGGCTGCAGGGGATGGCGGGCGGCATCGCCGGGCAATATGCCTGCATCAAGCAGTTCTCGCAGACGGATTTCACCGAGGATCTGAAAAAATTCGACGTGCCGACCCTGGTGCTGCAGGGCGATGACGATCAAATCGTGCCGCTAGAGGTTTCGGGCCGTAAATCAGCCAAGATCATTCCCGACGCCACGTTAAAAGTATTGGCCGGCGCGTCCCACGGTATGTGTACCGTGGATGCCGATAAGGTGAACGCCGCGCTGCTTGAATTTCTCCAGGCCTGATTTCATCAGCGTTTTTTTGCCAAAAAAAAAAGCTGCCGCGGCAGCTTTTTTGACGTCATGGAAATTAATACATGGCACCGGGCGGTACGTCTTTCACGGTATTAACGTATGACAGCAGAATTTTTTTCAGGAATTTACGGAATTTCATATGCTTTCCCTCACCAGGTTTGTTCGCCTGTAACGTGTTTGCGTTTGATGAGGTAATAATATGACCTCCGTCACATAAATGCAAATATTTGTGATGCGCATCACATAAAAAAGAGCATTTTTTTACAATGCCGGCGACGTGTTTTAACACATCGCGCCAATCCGGGGCGGGGATTATAACAGCGGGGTCGCTTTGTCATTTTCATCCACCGCGACAAAATTAAACTGCCCCCGCACCACTTCCTCCCGGCCCGCCGCGTACATATCTTCAAGGAAAATGGCGACATCCACGGTGATGCTGGTCCTGCCCACCCGGCTAACCCTGCCCACCAGCTCGATAATGGTGCCGGAAGGAATGGGCCGGCTGAAGGTGATTTTTTCCGTGGATACCGTTACCAGCCGTTTGCGGCAGAAGCGGGTGGCGGTAATAAAGGAAACCTCATCCATCCATGCCAGGGCGGTGCCGCCGAACAGGGTCGAATGATGGTTTATGGTGGTGGGAAACACCACCTTGGCGACGGTGGTGGTGGATTGCAGGATTTTTTGCTTTATTTCTGCGCTTAACTCATCGTGCATAGCAATACCTTCACATCTTTTTAACAAGTTAGTGAAGTGATTATGCCTGATATCGCGCGCGCATCCCAGAGGTGCGGCAGGGCCGGAGTTCAGGTCGCCGCTAGACGATACTGTTGATAACCCCGCCGTCCACCCGCAGCGCCGCGCCGGTGGTGGCCGATGCTTGCCGGGAGCAGGTATATACCACCAGGTTGGCCACTTCCTCGGGGGTCGCCAGCCGTTGGATAATAGAGGTTGACCGGTGGGTGCGCACAAAATCGGTTCCCGCCTGTTCAATACTCACGCCCGCATCCCGGGCGGAATCCTTCAGCATCTCGCGCACGCCTTCGGACAGCGTTGGGCCGGGCAGTACCGAGTTTACCGTGACCCCGGTGCCGGCGGCGAGTTTGGCCAACCCGCCCGCGACGGCCAGCTGCGCCGTTTTGGTCACCCCGTAATGGATCATTTCCGGCGGGATATTAAGCGCCGACTCCGATGAAATAAACACGATGCGCCCCCAGTCGCGTTCCAGCATGCCTTGCAGGTAAAAACGCGCCAGTCGTATGCCGGACATAACGTTGGTCTGGAAATAACGCTCCCACTCATCGTCATCCACGTCGAAAAAAGGCTTAGGGCCGTAAATGCCGGCGTTATTGACGATAATATCGGCGGCGGGTACGGCGCCGGTAAGCGTAGCCACGCCCGCCGCATCGGACAAATCAGCCGCCACGCCTTCAACCGCCGCCTGCGGCACCGTGTGTCGCAACTGGCCCAGCGCCTTATCTACCGTGGCCTGGCTGCGGCCGTTAATCACCACTGACGCGCCGGCGCGCGCCAGCCCAGTGGCGATGGCAAAACCGATGCCGCCGGTGGAGGCGGTGACGATGGCGCGTTTTCCCGATAAATCAATATGCATAATACTCTCCAGAAAAAAATGCGAGGACATGGCGCGGGACAACCTGTTCACCAGCTTATCTCCGCCGGCCGTAAGACGCGACAATAAGTTCGCTTCTGATGATGCTGAAGGTGCGCGTCTGAATGAATGATAGGTCATGATGGTTGCGGCGTTAAGCGGGGCAAGGCGAACCCCTGCGTCTTTGTGACGCGGTCCTCACGCTGCGCCGGCGATATCGGGCAGGCAAACTGCCGTCGGCCTGCGGTTATGCCAGGTTTTCAGCCAGGAAGTGCAGTAGCCGTTTGATGCGGGGCGGCTGGAATTTATTCCGATTATACAGGGCGACAAGGGGCGCCGGTTCAATAAAATACTGATCCAATACCGTCACCAGCCGGCCCGCGGCCAGGTCTTCACTGATATCCAGGATCGACTTATAAGCGAATCCGTATCCCATGACGGCCCATTTGCGGCTAATGTCGTCGTCATTGGTGGTGTAGGCGGGGGTCATGGTCAGCTGCCGCGGCATTTTTGCTTCATCGCGATAAACCCATTGCTCCTGATTGCCTAAGGTATTAATCAGGGCAATGGACGGCAATGCCTGCAGATGGGGGGGCGCCAGCGGTGGATCCAATTGCGCCAGCAGCGCCGGAGCAACGCATACCACCCGATGACTGTCGGCCAGTTTATAGGCCGTCATGCCGGCGTCGTCGTGCTGCCCATAGCGGATGGCGATGTCAATGTCGTCGCCGATCGGGGCGGTCGTGGCATCGGCCAGAGAGAGAATAAAGTGTATTGCGGGAAAGTCTTGGCGAAAGCGCTCCAATAAGCCAATCAGACGATTGCGGCCAACGTCGGAGGGGGCGGTAATGCGTATCGCGCCCTTGATGTCATCCTTGCCCGAACGCAACAGCTCGGTGACGTCATTAAGCTGTTCCACGGCGCGCTGGCTATAGCTTAGGAACAGCTTGCCCTCGTCGGTCAGCCTGAGCTGGCGGGTGGTCCGTTCAAACAGGCGCACCTTGAGACCGGTCTCCAGACGCACGATGCAGGCGCTCGCCGCCGCCGGAGAACAACCGAGCTTACGTCCCGCCGCCGAAAAACTGCCCAACATCGCCGCTTCGATAAAAAGTCGCAAATCACTTAAACGTTCCACTCATTATCCTTAATCTCATCTCTTTTACATTAGCATCCTTTATTATGCTGGATGACGGCGGAATTCGCCTTATTCTGCCGTTGCGTTAATTCCCCATCCCAACATAAGGTATTGACAACGGCTAATTTAGCGTATAAGGCCAGCGTCTTGACGCGCGCGCTCGGCCGCCAGCCGCGCCCTGAAATCATTCAGCGCGCTAATCTCTCGCCGCAGCGCGTTTGCCCGCGCCGTCTGCCCGCGCCGGACCGGGCTTATGTCGGTACCGGGAATCAGCCTGGCCAACGCCGCCAGCAGCTCAGGCAGGGGCTGGTTTTTGTTCTGCCTGACAAAATGGCTAAGCGCGACATAAGTCAGCGGAATATAAGCTGATTCACTATGCACAATCATCCGTGGATGACGGCGGTAGAAGCCCAACAGCTGGATTTTCGCATCCGCGACAATCTCATTTTCCCGGCAAGTGCCTTCACGGGCCGGCGCCTGCGCCGGCCTGAAACGACGGTCCTTCGCCCGAACTCCCGCGGCCGGCGGCAGGCCGCTTAGCCGCCCGGCGCCGATATCCGCGAAAACGCCCAGGGCGGCACTGACAAAAGAAATATCTGACCATCGCATATCAACTTCCTCTGAAATGAGTCACAGTGGTTGGTTCTGGGTTATCCGCTGATGCAGCAGGTCATCGACGATAAGCAGGTCCTGCCGCCAAAGCGCGCATGCCTGGTCCAGGTCATCATTAATGCCGGTTAACCTTTGTTCGCGCCTTGTTATCGCCCGGCCGACAAAATAATCCAGTGAATCCAGCAGGGCGGCGGCGGCGCGGGCGCGGGCGGCGGCGAGCCCCCCGGGATAGCACGCGATCAAATCATCCAACTGCCGTCGTACTTCCCCGCTCAGCGCGTTGTTTCTGTCGCCGTCCATAAGATGATCCTCCAGGGACAGCGTAATAAGGCGGGGAGGATGGGGCAGCAGCGGCGCCAGGCTGTTTTCCAATGTGCAACGGGTTGTCTCGCGCGGTTTCCCCTCCTCGTCATGCAGTATCATTATCAGCCGTCGCCCGAGATCGGGAAAACGGTTCTGCAAGGCGGCCAGAAAACGGATTTCCGGCTGAGCCAGCCCCGGCTGGCCCGCGCCGTGGACATACAGGATCCAGTCCGCGCCGATAGCGCCGGCCAGCGCGCCGGCGGGGGAGTCGTTGATATCGTCGATAAAGAGACAGCGGCGGGAGGGGTGATCAACGCCGCTTTTTTCTGGCGAATGGCGGTCGCTCAGGGCCGTGCGCGCATTACCGCTGATGGCGGCAGGCAATACCTTCTCCAGGACGCGTTTGCCCGTACCGCGTAAACCGCACAGCGCGATACGGTGTTCGGATAACGGACGAGCATGATTTGTCCGAAATTCCCGATAAAAAATGGCAAATTCAGGATCTTCTTTGCATAAGTAGTGCAAATTATCGCGCTCAGTCCTGTTCATTCTTCATGATTTCCCATGACATACTTAAGTCCCGCTAAGGTTATCGGCAGACCTTGCCTGATGTTTAACCTTCTGTTGCCCGGGGATGGCAGGAATGGTTCGATAATGCCGGGTCGAAAGCCCGCCGACCCTCATGAGCCATGAGGTTTTTGCTTATCAATACGGCGAGATATAAAACTTCAGGCAAGAAATAATTTTACTGAGCGGCTAATAAGGTTAATGTCTTCTCCCATTTGTATTATGGCACTGATATTATTAGTTTCTCTTGGCGTTGACATGTGCTCATTGCGTGCCTGTAGCAATCTTTCATACAAGTATTGCCCAAGCGCTGTTTCAGCAGGGAGATCCGTAATAAATGTCTCTTCCGACAGGCTATGGGCCAGGGCCAGATATTTACTCATAAAAGGCACGACGAGATATTTTAGCAGATGGTTGCCTGGACTAAATACGTTGGCAAACATTTTGTCTAGACATTCCCGCAGACGTTCGGAGATGCTCTCCAGTTTATCCTGCAGGCGGCCGGTTTTCCCGGTGTTAAAATGCGAACGTTGATCATAGATGTCCGTTGCTAAGATAACACCCATTTCTTTCATGATGCTAAAATAAATAGGCGCGGTTATTATGGTTTTTTCAGGGTTGTTCTTAATGTAATCTTGCACCAGGTAATGTAATTCAGCATAACTTTTAATAAAATATAAATAATTTTTATCCCTTCGGTTATGGTATTTGTTTTTAACCTTGTGCGCCGACTTTCCCGCCAGGGCAAAAAAAAGGGTTAGACTGCGCTGCGAATATTCCTGCTCGAAACTGTCTGTTCCCATTCCCTTGGCGGCAAGGAGGGCGCGGACATCGCCTTGCGGCGCGTTTGTTCCGCGGTCACCCGGTGTATCAACGGCGGCGACTGGTGCGGCGCCGCTATCAGCGCGCGATTCATCGCCGGCCATAGTGACGTGGCGGGTAAAAAGGGGAACAGGAGCGGGTCTTGCCAGGACCAACGCGTTCCGATAGTTATTCTGCCGTGGCTGTGTTTCCCTGCCGCACAGGTTGGCGCCATAAGAAAACGTGCAGGCAATACTCGTTTGCGAAATAATGTTACCCATTATGCTCCGATGGCGTTTAAGCGAACCACTATCAATAAAATAATATGATTGTAGTTTGAAAATAACCGTTATTGTCTTTTGCCATGCCTGTTGTCAGGTCCTGCATGGGATATTAACAGAGGGAAATAACTTCGTAAACGCCGGTAATGACAAGAATATTGCGCGGACGATCATCCTACGTAATGAATTATAGATGATTATTATATTTTTTATAAAATCAGGATGGTGTTTTTTTAATGCCCCCAGCGCCGGCGGTACACCTATAACCTGATCTTTCGTCGTGGTGCTTGCTGAGGCCCCTTATCTCATTTCTCGCCATTCTATTGCCGTTTTAATTCGTTGGTTGCGCCGCCGGGGTGATGAATACTGACAAAAAAACCATCGGGGTAGACGCCATGTCAGAGCCAGGAAGAAAAACCGCGCACTATTTGCATGACGGCCAGCGCGATCGCATCAGGCAACTGGCGTCCACCCGATTGTGGCGCTGGGAACTGCCGACCTGGGGCCTGATCGCGCTTATTTATGCCGGGTGGTTCGGCACGGTGCATTACTGGACGGCGCTGGGGCCGTGGGTCGGCACGCCGCTGCTTATCTGGTTCACTACCTGGTATCTGTCGCTGCAACATGAGCTGATTCACGGTCATCCTACGCGCCTGCCGTGGCTGAACCAACTGTTTGGCCTGCTGCCGCTGGCGGTATGGTATCCCTATGGCCTGTACCGCGATTCACATTTGCGCCATCACCGCGACGATCATTTGACCGATCCGGTGGAGGATCCCGAGGGCTATTATTTCAGCGGCGAGAGCTGGCAGGGATTTTCCGCGCTCCGGCGGCGTCTGGTCCGGGTACGTAACACCTTGGCCGGACGTGTGCTTATCGGGCCGGCGCTGGATATCTACCGCGCGCTGCGCGGCATGGTGGCGGCCGTGGCCGGCGGCAATCGCCGCGCTGTCGGGATGTGGCTTATGCATGGCCTGCTGCTGCTGGCCCTGCTGCACTGGGTGGCGTCATCGGGTTTGCCGGTAGGGTATTTTCTGCTGGCCATAAGCTATCCGGCCCTGGCCATCACCAAAATCCGCTCGTTTATGGAGCATCGCGCCGCCCGCGATCCCCAGGCCCGCTCTGTTATCAACGAGGCGGCGTGGCCCTGGCGGTTGCTATTTCTTAACCTGAACTATCATTTAGTCCATCATGATTTACCCGCCGTGCCCTGGTATGCGCTGCGCCGGGTCTATCTGGCCGATCGGGCCGCCTATCAACGGCGCAACGGCGGCTTTGTCGTGCAGGGTTATGCTGAATGGCTGGGCGAGTACGCCTTCAGGCCGGCCGAGGTCGAAGTACATCCGTCATCGTTGGGCGACACCAGGCTTTCCGGGATGCCGGAACCTGTAAAGGACGCTTTTATTGCCGGAGCGGGATATCCACCGCAATGATGCCGGGATGGTCTGCAGCGCGTTGATTTACCATTGGATAAAGTATGCTGTGGCGAGGAGTAAGCCGGGAAAAGGGTTGGGAAAAACAGGAGGATGAAGCGGGTAGGATGCCCCGAACCGAAGTTCGAGGCGTAAAGTCTAGCTCATTGCTACATGAAACCGACGCAAGTATGGACCTAAATACCGGATCCGTAAATACGCATAGCGACAATTTTCGCATCCCGGCGGGTGATTGCTCAGCAACTGTTCAATACAGGCGGTAATGACGGACATGAAGAGCGGGCCTGGCCGACGGCGGGCGTAAAAAAAGCCCGCACAGAGGGGCGGGCAAAGACTTCACAGCAAATCAAACAGCTTAGTTGATGGATGAGTTCGATGGCGTAAAGCTGGGTATCGCCTTCATTTTAATCATAGCCAGTACAAATAAACATCAGTACAACCACTTTCAAAATTACTAATTGAATCATGTGGCAATAACTTAATTACTTCTACGTCTATACTGATTAACAACGTCGGCGATGGGCCGGTTTTAACGCTATAGGGGTGAAGTAAAGGTGCGACTGCTGACCTGCCTGTTGGTTCTGGTGGTGTTGTTAACGGCATTAGCCCCCCGTATCCGGCCCCTGCTGCCGCCCGGCTATGACCCTTTTTTGCCTTTGTCGGTCAGCGATCCGCCGACGTTTATCACCCGCTACAAACTTAAACAGCTGGCTGCCGATCCTCCGGCCTGCCTGGCGGCGCTTGAAAGGGCAAGCGCCGCCGGACGCCTTTCTTTCAGCAAGGTCGCCGATACCACCGGACCTTGCCCGCTATTGTCGCCCGTGAGGGTGCGCGGGTTCGGCCCGGTCGGGCTTAGCTCCAGTTTTCTCGCCAGCTGTCCGCTGGCGCTGAGCAGCGCCATGTTTGTCGGCCAGGCGGCGGCGCCCCTGGCGGCGGCAGGTCTTGCGTCTCCTTTAGCTCGGATTGATCATCTTGGCAGCTATGCGTGTCGTAACATCTATCACCGCAGCGAGGGGCGGCTTAGCGAACATGCAGGCGCGCAGGCGCTGGATGTGTCAGGCTTTATCCTCGCCGACGGACGGCGCATTACGGTGTCGCAACAGTGGCGGCGCCAGGATCCGGCCGGTGATTATTTACGTGACGTGTTTATGCAAAGCTGCGCTTTTTTCGGCAATTCGCTCGGTCCCGATTACAACGCCGCCCACGCCAATCATTTCCATTTCGGCATGCGCGGTTTTGGCGTCTGCCGCTAGACGCAGCATTTTGATTAACGGCCGTCCGGCAGCCCGCGCGCAGAGCGGGCGGCGACGGTAATGGCAATAAAGCCGTGGCTGACATTGAAGACAGGGCGCAAAAGGAGCATTCTGGCAAAGCGCGCCGGCATTTTTTAACCCTATTGCCGGAAAGCCTGGGATTGCGTTAATAAGACTTTTTATTACATATGCCCCGTCGCCATAGGCCGGCGGGGACGGTTAAACAGCAGGTTTTGTCCTGTAGGGCATTTAAGGTAATTGTATGGTCCGTAAAACTCCCATAGAGCGATATCGCAACATCGGCATCAGTGCGCATATAGATGCCGGCAAGACCACCACCACCGAGCGTATTTTGTTTTACACGGGCGTCAGCCATAAAATCGGTGAAGTGCATGATGGCGCCGCGACGATGGATTGGATGGAGCAGGAACAGGAGCGCGGCATTACCATTACCTCAGCTGCCACGACAACCTTCTGGAAAGGGATGGCCGGTAATTATCCGGAACATCACATTAATATCATCGATACTCCCGGGCATGTGGATTTTACCATCGAAGTGGAACGTTCGATGCGGGTGCTCGACGGCGCCGTGATGGTCTACGACTCGGTGGGCGGGGTGCAGCCGCAATCGGAAACCGTGTGGCGCCAGGCCAATAAATATAAAGTGCCGCGCATCGCGTTCGTCAACAAAATGGATCGCACCGGAGCGGATTTCTTCCGGGTCCAGACCCAGATTGCCAAACGCCTGAAAGGCGTGGCGGTGCCGATCCAGATTCCCGTGGGCGCGGAAGAGGGTTTCCAGGGCGTGGTCGATCTGGTCAAAATGAAAATCATTGTCTGGGACGATACTACCCAGGGGGTTAAGTTTACCTATCAGGATATTCCTGAAGATCTGCTGGCCCCGGCCCAGGAATGGCGCAACCATATGATGGAAGCGGCGGCGGAAGCCAGCGAGGAACTGCTGAATAAATACCTCAATGGCGAAACGCTTACCGAAGACGAAATCAAGGGCGCCATTCGTAAACGGACCATCGCCAATGAAATTGTGCCGATGCTGTGCGGCAGTGCGTTCAAAAATAAAGGCGTTCAGGCGCTGCTGGATGCGGTGGTTGATTATCTGCCGTCGCCCATTGATGTGCCGGCAATAAGCGGGCATGACGAGGACGATAAGGAGGCGGAACGTCATTCCAGCGATACCGAACCGTTCTCCGCGCTGGCGTTTAAGATCATGACCGACCCCTTTGTCGGCCAGCTGATTTTTTTCCGGGTTTATTCCGGCGTGATTGCCACCGGCGACTCGGTTTACAATCCGGTCAAGGGAAAGAAAGAGCGTTTGGGCCGGCTGCTGCAAATGCATGCCAATGAACGTAAAGACATTAAGGAAGTGCATGCCGGCGATATCGCCGCCACCGTGGGCATGAAGGATGTGACCACCGGCGATACCCTGTGCGATCCTGATCATCCGATTATCCTTGAACGTATGGTTTTCCCCGATCCGGTCATTTCACAGGCCATCGAGCCTAAAACCAAGGTCGATCAGGAAAAAATGGGTATTGCCCTGGGGCGTTTGATGCAGGAAGACCCGTCGTTTCGCGTCAAGACCGACGAGGAGTCCGGCCAGACCATTATCTCCGGCATGGGCGAGCTGCATCTGGAAATCCTGATGGAGCGTATGCGGCGTGAGTTCGGCGTGGCGGTGACGGTGGGTAAACCGCAGGTGGCCTATCGTGAAACCATCAAAAAGACCGTGGAAGAAGTGGAAGGCAAGTACGTTAAGCAGACCGGCGGCCGTGGGCAGTATGGGCATGTGGTGTTGAAAATCGAACCGCAGCCGGCGGGGAAAGGGTATGAATTCGTCGATGCCATCAAGGGTGGGGTGGTGCCGCGCGAGTATATTTCCTCTATCGATAAGGGTATTCAGGATACCTTGACCTCCGGCGTTTTGGGCGGTTATCCGGTGGTGGATGTGAAAGCTACGCTGTTTTTCGGTTCCTATCATGAGGTCGATTCCAACGAAAATGCGTTTCGTATGGCGGCGTCGATGGCGTTTAAGGATGGGATGCGCCAGGCGCAGCCAATTCTGCTGGAGCCAATGATGGCGGTGGAAGTGGAAACGCCGGAAGATTTCATGGGCAACGTGATGGGTGATTTGTCGTCACGGCGCGGTATGGTGCAGGGGATGGAAGATATTCTCGGCAGCAAGCTTATTCGTGCCGAAGTGCCGTTGGCGGAAATGTTCGGTTATTCCACCACGCTGCGGTCTATGTCGCAGGGGCGCGCCACTTATACCATGGAGTTTAAGCACTATTCGGAAGCGCCGAAAGCGGTGGCCGAGGCAGTGATCAAAACCCGCGGTAAGTAACGCTATATATGCCCGGTGATGGCGGGCTTATCGTGCCATGGGGCCTCGGTCGGGCGGGAAAACCACGCCCGATTCGGCCCCATCGGCACGCTCTCCCTTTGACACGCTCGTTGCAGGATTTGTGTTAGCGGGCCTACCGCGCCATGGGGCCTCGGTCGGGCGGGAAAAGCACGCCCGATTCGACCCCATCGGCACGCTCTCCCTTTGACACGCTCGTTGCAGGATTTGTGTTAGCGGGCCTACCGCGCCATGGGGCCTCGGTCGGGCGTGAACACCACGCCCGATTCAACCCCATCGGCACGCTCTCCCTTTGACACGCTCGTTGCAGGATTTGTGTTAGCGGGCCTACCGCGCCATGGGGCCTCGGTCGGGCGGGAAAAGCACGCCCGATTCAACCCCATCGGCACGCTCTCCCTTTGACACGCCTGCATTGAGATCGGGGTTGGCGGGCATACCGTGCCATGGGGTCTCGGTCGGGCGGGAAAAGCACGCCCGATTCGACCCCATCGGCACGCTCTCCCTTTGACACGCTCGTTGCAGGATTTGTGTTAGCGGGCCTACCGCGCCATGGGGCCTCGGTCGGGCGGGAAAAGCACGCCCGATTCGACCCCATCGGCACGGTCTCCCTTTGACACGCTCGTTGCAGGATTTGTGTTAGCGGGCTTATCGTGCCATGGGGCCTCGGTCGGGCGGGAAAAGCACGCCCGATTCGGCCCCATTGGCACGGTCTCCCTTTGACACGCTCGTTGCAGGATTTGTGTTAGCGGGCCTACCGCGCCATGGGGCCTCGGTCGGGCGGGAAAAGCACGCCCGATTCGGCCCCATTGGCACGCTCTCCCTTTGACACGACTGCGTTGAGATCGGGGTTGGCGGGCTTACCGTGCTTATCTTGAGCCGGGTTTAGTGTCAGAACTGGTATTTCACGCCCACTATGCCGGTGGTGTCGCTGTAGCCTTTATTGCCAACCTGTTGTGCGACATTGCCCCAAAGATTAACATTGCGGTTAATTTGTCCTTCAACCCCGAGCTTAAGTTCTGCGATATTGGCCGCGCCGTCTTGGCTGACCGTTATCCCATCCATGCTGACGCCAAAATCATCCGAATTGTGGATCCAGTTAGCCTCGACATAGGGCTGAAAGGCCCGATCCTTGTCGTTGTCCCGCTCACTGTAAGTGTGCATATAGGCTTTAACGCCCAAACGGGTCTGGATATTGCCGTCACCTTCTCCCGATACCCTGGTGCCGTTGGCTTCGGTATGGTCATCGGCTTTGACGCCCATCCAGATGGCTTGGACCTGGGGCTGGACATAATAGGTGGTGTTTTTAGCGGCGTTTTCGCCGAACTTAACGGCATAACCGCTTTCAAGCGAGGCGCTGGCTCCTTTGGACTTATACTCTTCCTCGTTTAAATCCTGGCCCGACACCCTATTGTTAAACCAGCCATATTGTGTCCAGCCGTCGATATATAAACCCGTTTTGTCCATCGCATTGGCGTACCAGGTCGCGTAGATACCCAGGCTATACCCGTCGACAGCACTGTTTGCACTGTAGCCGGATACGCGTGACCCGGTATTACTTTTAGCATTGCCGTAGCCGGCCATAACACCTAATCGAATACTATCGAGGCTGCTGCTGCTCCACTGGCCGATATCGCCGCCCAGTTGCAGTACATAACGATTGCTCTGGGTCCTGAGCTGGCCGTTGTCATCACGGGAACGGTTATGACCGCCTTCATTGATTAGCCACAGACTGGTGGACTTGTCCTCGCCCGTCAGCGCGTCGGTATAGTGAGCCATGCCCTGACGATTATCCAAACGGTTGGCGAATAGGGTATTGGCGGCGGCCAGATTGGCGGTATAGCTCCCTGCCTCCGGACGTTCAACCCGTCCCGGTTCTGGGGTGGGGACGGGTTCTGGCGATGGGCCGGGCCCCGGATTCGGATCCTCGACCGAGCTATGCAAATACCAGTTCGCGGCATCAGTTCCGGCGCCGCGCGTCAGGGTATAATCATAGGCGCCCGCCACAATACGGCCTGATTGCAAGAATTCACCGTCTGAGACGCCGTTGACCGAGATCAGTTCAATACCGTCCACGGTGGCGCCGCCGCCGCCGCCGGCATTATTGACGCTGACCAGGGTCGTGCCGGACGTATTGCCGCCGATAATCAGTCTTTCAGTCTTTGTCGCATCATCAGATAACCGGGCATTAAAATTAAGACGACCGTTATTGCCGGCATAATCACCCGTCACGTTAAGTACGGTTCCGCCATCACCGTTAAGGTTAATGGTACCCGCATTGTTCATGCTGGCGATAGTTTGGTTAAAACCCTGTAAATTCATCGTCCCGGCCGGGGCGACGGTATAGGCCGACCGGCTGCTGAAGGCATTAGCGCCTCCGGCGACTAACGTTGCGCCGTGAATAACGGTATCGCCGGTGTAGGCGTTTTCGCCGGTGAGAGTCAATATGCCGTTATTAACATTGACTATTAACGGCGCCGCAGACCCGGTGTTTTTAATATTGCCCGTTAACCTCCACTCCCCATCGCCATTTTTGGTCAGGGTTTGAAAATCGGTGATATCGCCCGACAGCAGATCCGCGGCGGGCGGCGATCCGGCCACGCTATTGAGCACCAGGGCATTGGCGCCTTCGCCGCCGCTGATATTACCTGTAAGCGTCGATCCTCCTTCAAGGGTTAAACGGTCATTACCGGGACCGAAGGCGATATTGCCGATAATTACCCCGCCGGTATGGTTGGTCAAGGACACCGCGGTGCCGGAGCTGCCGATAACCGTATTTGCCGGGTCCATGGCTCTGAGGGTACCGTAGTTGTCAATAACATTGCTGCCGATGTCGGGATCGGCGGATGCAAACCAGATTGCCGACCTGCCCGCGCCTTGAATTAAACCGCGGTTTGTAATGCTATTTCCGCTGCCCATGACAGTAATTGCGTCATTTGTGGGGGACGTCCCGAGGCCCAAGACCTGGGCGCCGGTTTCTACGTTTAAGTTGTTATTATTATTAAACTCAATGGTATTGTGACCCAGCCCCCACGCACCGGCGCCGGATAGGCCATCCGTGTCGTTTTGCACCGTCGCGCGTGCCTGAATGGCAATCGTGGCGCCCGTGTCAAACGTGATGGCGGTGACTGTACCGGTTTCAATCCTGGCGGCAGGCAGCACCAGAAGATTCACATCATTCATCCCCGGGCCGTTGCCGACGGTGTCGGTTTGTACCGACAAGTTGGTACAGGTGGTGGTTTTGCCATTCGTCGGCGGGGGGGTACACGCCGCCCAGGTGTTGCCCGGAGCGGTAAAAAAAAACCATATAGCGGCCATCATTATTATATTAAATTTATTTATTATTTTTAATTCAAATTGTCTTGTTATAGTAATAAATAAAGCTAAAGCATCACGGGTAAATCGCATCGCTACAGTTGTTTTGCGCATCATTACCGGTCCTTTCAGAGATAGGGTAAAGAGGGTTCGTGCGCCAGGCGAAAATATTTGACCCTGTGTTCTGGCTTAATTCACGACCCGTCCGGCTGCCGGTGCGCTCGACCAAATAACATCTAATGCGCGCGTAAATATCCGGCATTATATATTTAAATAAATAAAATCCACTTATGATTGCTATCCCTGCGATAAAGTAAAATTACTGACACGAGACAGGACGAAAGAAATAGAATAGCCAAAGAGTATGGTTTCAATAATTAGAATTATTTTTCAGGGGTTAAATATAAATAGATAAAGTTAGTGTAGGCGCTGGAGGTTTTTTTTCCAAGAATTTATATGGCGGAATAATTTTCCGTGGCATGAACATAAATAACCGGCGTGAGTGTTGATTACCAGCGCGGTACGATGCCATGTCGGTCTTGATTGCGCGTTGTCAATAAAGAAGCCCACGCTAAGCGTGGGCCCAGACTGCTGACAACGATGCGCATACCCTGAACGCGGGTATGCCGGGCAGGGAACGTAACGCGGCGACCCTGCCACCCTGCTTATCGGCCAGGCTACAGCCGGCCTCTTCCCCGCGGTCGGCGGCGATCAGACAAAATCATCGTCGTCGCTGAAGCCATCGTCCACGCCGAAGCTGTCATCCGTGCCAAAACCGTCATCTGTACCGAAGCCGTTGTCCGCGCCGAAACCGTTATCGGCATTGGTATCGTTGCCATAATCATTATTGGCGAACGTATCATCAGTGCCGCTGGCGCCAGGGAAAGGGTTGCCAGAGACATCATTGAAGGTATCGAGATTGTCGCTGGAGAAATCCTGGTTGGTCAGGGGATCGGTGGCGGCATCCAGGGGCTGATCGATAACATTGACTATCTCCTGCGGCTGGCTGTTATGGAACATGCCGGTAAGCATGTTGCCCAGCACCACACCGCCGGCGACCCCGGCGGCGGTTTGCAGCGCGCCGGCCAGAAAGCCCCCTCCGCGCGGCGCCGCCTGCGGCTGGTTATATCCCTGAGCATAACCGTTGTATCCGGGCGGCGGCGCGGCCTGGCCGCCATAGCCGGGAGCCGGTGGCTGCTGCTGGTTATTCCAGGCGGGGGCGGGCTGCTGCGCACGGGCGTTCCGGGCCGCCCCGCCGCCAAACAGGTTGCTGAGAAATCCTCCCTGGCTTGGCTGCGGCGCGTTTTTCAAGGCGGTAAGCTCAGATTCCAGCTGCTGTACCTGCTGGTGCAGGCGCTTAAGCGCGGCTTCCTGGATCAATATCGACTGCGCCATATAATAAGGGGCTGCGGGCTGCTGGCGGATAAATTCCTGGATTTGCCGATCCGCTTCGGCGTCGCGGGGGCCGGCTTTCTGCTCCGCCTGTTTCAGACGCTGAAAAAGACCCTCGATAATACGTTGCTCTTCTGATTGCATGGTAATGACCCTATAACCTTGTTCACATGCGCAACGGGCTGCGCTTTCTTTAAATCTAGTCTCATATTGGCGAATCATAAAGGCGCCATGCGTAAAGGTTTTTAGAAATGTGTTACCAGTCCACACACCGGGCGGGGGGATGCCGGGAAAGTGTGCCGGGCCGGCCGCGGTTTTTTTGTGGTCGACAGACCGGCGGTTAATAACTATTTGATACTCCTTGTTAAACCCCGCGCCGCCAACCCGCCCGGGATATGTGCTATATTGGCCAGCCAGACTCTTTATCTGACCTTAGAGAAAGCGCCCATGGCCGACTTCATCCGACCGCTACTGAAACTGCCGCAGGGCGCCGACAAACTGCTGCTGCATTCCTGCTGCGCGCCCTGCTCGGGGGAAGTGATGGAAGCGCTTAGCGCTTCCGGTATCGACTACACCCTCTTTTTTTACAATCCCAATATCCATCCCCAGCGTGAATACCTGATCCGCAAGGAAGAAAATATCCGCTTTGCCGACCAGCACCAGGTGCCCTTCATCGATGCCGATTATGATACCGACAACTGGTTCGCCCGGGCGAAGGGTATGGAGCGGGAACCGGAGCGCGGGATCCGCTGCACCATGTGTTTTGATATGCGTTTTGAACGCACCGCGCTGTATGCCTATGAACAGGGTTTTAGCGTCATCTCCAGTTCGCTGGGCATTTCCCGCTGGAAGAATATGCAGCAGATCAATAACTGCGGCCAGCGCGCCGCCAGCCACTACCCCGGCATGCGCTATTGGGATTACAACTGGCGCAAGCAGGGCGGGGCGGCGCGCATGATCGATATCAGCAAGCGCGAGCAGTTTTACCAGCAGGAGTACTGCGGGTGCATTTATTCGCTGCGCGACAGTAACCGGCACCGCAAATCGCAGGGGCGCGATATTATCCGTATTGGCGTCAACTATTATCATTACCAAACGCCGGAGAGCGAATCAGGGGAGGAATAGCCGCCCGCCATACCGCCGGCGCGCGCCGGCGAATAATATTATTATTTTTTTTGGTTGCCGTTCCAGGGTTAAATTTACCATAGAGTAAAATGTGTTAATTAAAGGATCGTTATTGGCCATGGCGTTTAATAATTGCCTATTTTTCGCAACCGATAAACAGCAATATTGCCCTGCTTGCCACCGCCGTAACATGTAATTATGCCGTTCATACCCCAAGGCGTGCATTTCATTCCTTATTAACGGTATCTCATGCTGCATTTAGACCGTCTCGTTAACCGCGCCTTTATAGTAAAGCCAGTTAACCCGTTTTACGGGCATCGATTCTAAAAGAATTGTTAATGCGAGGCAGAATATGAATACGCAATATGCGACCCACCTGCGGTGGCTTACATTGTTCGGGACCATTATGACCCAGTTCGCCCTGGGGTCGGTTTATACCTGGAGCCTGTTCAACGGTCCGTTGGCCGATAAGCTGCATCAGCCTGTCAGCCAGGTGGCGTTTGCTTTCGGACTGCTCAGCCTGGCGCTGGCGCTGGCGTCGTCGGTGGCCGGCAGGTTTCAGGACCGCTTTGGCGTGCGTAACGTTACGCTGGGCGCTGGTGTTTTGCTGGGCGCGGGGTTTTGCCTGACCGCGTATGCCGGCAACCTGACGATGTTGTGGCTTTCCGCCGGTCTGCTGGTGGGGTTTGCCGACGGCATCGGTTATCTGATGACGTTGTCCAATTGCGTAAAATGGTTTCCGGAGCGCAAAGGGGTGATTTCCGCCTGCGCCATCGGCGCTTATGGTTTGGGCAGCCTGGGCTTTAAATATATCAACAGCCGCCTGCTGGCCCAATACAGCCTGGAAACCACCTTTATGCTTTGGGGACTGATTGCCATGTTGCTGGTCATCGCCGGTGCCTTATTAATGAAGGATGCGCCGCAACAAAGCGTGAACAAGACCCGGGCAACACGCGATTTTTCCCTGGCGCAGTGCGTACGCATCCCGCAATACTGGTTATTGGCCCTGATGTTTTTAACCGCCTGCATGAGCGGGCTGTATGTGATCGGCGTGGCGAAAGATATTGGCGAGAATCTGGTGCATTTAACCCCGGCGGTTGCGGCCAATGCCGTGACGATTATCGCAGCGGCCAACCTGGGCGGACGCCTGGTGCTCGGCGTGCTGTCGGACCGGATGTCGCGTATGCGGGTCGTCTCGCTGGCGCAGGGAATTTCACTGCTCGGCATGGCGCTGTTATTGTTTGTGCATCTCAGCCCGGTCTTGTTTTTTATGGCGATTGCCTGCGTGGCCTTCAGCTTCGGCGGCACCATTACGGTATACCCGTCGCTGGTCAGTGATTTCTTCGGCCTGAACAATCTGACCAAAAACTATGGCTTGATTTACCTGGGCTTCGGCATCGGCAGTATTATCGGCTCAATCGTGGCCTCGCTGTTCGGGGGATTTATCGTCACCTTCCAACTGATCCTGGTGCTGCTGGTTATTTCGCTTATCATCTCCTTAACCTTGCATCAGCCCGGTGAAAAAATACGCTTACGGCTGAATGAAGTAACGGGTAAATAACTATATCCGGAATAATTATCTATTATCTGTAAGCCGACAGTCCGCCTGGCACGGTCTGTCGGCTTTTTTTGAAAGTATTCTAAATCAAATTACGTTTTAATCCTTTTTCATTATTACCGGCGCGTGAACAAATAATAAGAATGATTATCCTCAACCGCCTTGCTGGAAATAAAGGTTACAGGATAATTCCCATTCCCTTTATAGGCAAAGGAAGGATTAACCATGATGAAAGAACCCGCCGCCGGTGGAGGCATCTTGGGCGGCATGGCGCGGCAAAACGGTGGCGGTGATATCGGCGCCCTGGGCCGGGCGCTGAAAAAAATCATTGCCTGGCTGCGCGATCTCTTCAATAGCGACTAGCCGGCGGCGCTGCGCTTACCCGCTTCATCATCTCCCTTCGCCGGACTTCACAGCCGGCGTTTAGCTGCTAGGCTTAATCATAGCACTCCAGACTGTATGGTCTTTAACAAGAAGGAGCCTATCGTGGCCTATCAAGAAGTGATGTCGTTAACCGCATTGCCGGAATTGGCACCCAAAAAAATCAGCCTGGGCGATACCGATATTCTGTTGATAAAAAAAGGAGATCGGGTTTTCGCCCTCGAAGCCACCTGTCCCCATTCCGGCGCTCCGCTGGAAAAAGGCGCGCTTTGCGAAGGCAAGATTATATGCCCCTGGCATAAGTCGGTATTCACCATTGAGGAAGGCGCGCTGTGCGAACCTCCCTCCCTGCGCGATTTAAAGCGTTATCCGGTCAAGATTGAACAGGGCAAGCTCTGGGTCGACCCGCAGGCGGAACCGGGCGCGGGGCCGCTGGATAAGGTGACGACCCAGGATGCGCTGGTGGTCCTGGGCGTCGGCGCCGGCGGTAGCGCCGCCATTAAGGCGCTGCGCGAAAAGGGTTATCACGGTCGCCTGGTGGTTATCGAACGTGAAAAACAAGCGCCTTACGATCGCACCACCTTGTCCAAATTTGTTCCGCAGGGAGATATGGATATCGACGAGGTGCCGTCGCTCCTGGACGATGATTTTTATCAACAGCAAAAAATCGAGCGTATTAACGGCAACGTCGAAAAACTGAGCGCCGCCAAGCATCAGCTGCGGCTGGAAGACGGCACGATGATTCCTTATCGCCAGCTGTTGCTGGCCACCGGCGGCATCCCGCAGCGCCCCGATTTGCCCGGCAAGGCGCTGTTCGGCATCCAGGTCCTGCGAAGCTGGGAGCAGGCCGCCGTGCTGGTAGACACCGTCGAGAAGGAAAAACGCCTGGTGATTATCGGCAACAGCTTTATCGGCATGGAAGTCGCCGCGGCGTTCCGTAAGCAGGATGTGGATGTGACGGTGATAGCCGAGCATCCGCTGCCGTTCGAGAAACAGTTCGGCAAAGAGCTGGCGAGTTTCTTCCGGCGGCGTCACGAGCAGAAAGGCGTGAAATTTGTCGAAGGCCTGCCCGCGGAGTTTACCGGCGAGCGTCAGGTGGAGGCGGTAGTGTTGAAAGACGGTACGCGCATCGAGGCCGATTTGGTGCTACTGGCCACCGGTGTGGCGCCGGCGACCGGGTTTATTGACGATCTGCCACTGAATAAAGACGGTAGCCTTAATGTGGACGCCTCCATGTCGGCGGGCCAGGATATTTTTGCCATCGGCGATATCGCCACGTTTCCGCTTAACGGCAAACCCTCGCGCATTGAACATTGGCGTGTGGCCCAGCAGCATGGCCGCGTGGCCGCAAGCGTGATGGCGGGTCAGGATGAGATCTATGATTCCGTACCGTTTTTCTGGACCCAGCATTATGGCGTGCGCTATGAGTATCTTGGCCATGCCGGGAAATGGGATACCATCGATATGACCGGCTCGCCCGATAACGATGATTTTGTGGCGCTGTATGCCCTCCACGATGAACTGGTGGCGGTGGTCGGCACCGGTCGTATGCGCACCACGGGTACCTTGCTTATCAAAATGAGGGAGAAACTGACGCTGCAGCAGGCGAAACGCATCGTGGCGGAAGTGGTGGAGCCGGAAAGCTAACCGAGGCCGCCGGCCCGGGCGTGCCCGTCTGGGAGGGCCTTCCTGAAAAACTGTCCGTTGCGCGGGCGCGATCGCCGGTCTTTTTTTGCCGGTTCCGGCCGACGTAAGGGACAATCCTGTAATTAATATGGTATGTAATAAGCTGGCATGCGGCGGCCGTGGGGCGTCGCATGCCCGGCCCGCGACTTTTCGCCCAAAGGCCGTTCGCCGGTTAGTGCGCGTGCGAAGTCAATGCTATGATGCGCAGCTGGACTGAAAAAGTCGTTGGATAAAAGGATATGCGGTTAATGACACAGCCCATTTATTTGGTTGGCGCTAGGGGATGCGGTAAAACCACGGTTGGCCTCGCGCTGGCCGGGGTGTTGGGATTTGAGTTTATGGATACCGACCAGCTGTTGCTGAGCACCACCGGCCGCAGCGTGGCGCAGATCGTCAAAAGCGAGGGCTGGGCGGGATTCAGGGCAAGGGAAAGCGCTATCCTGCGCGCGATTGCCGGCGGGCGCAAAGTGATCGCCACCGGCGGCGGCATTGTGCTGGCGGAGGCCAATCGCCGGTTTATGCGGGCGAACGGCACGGTCATTTACCTCCATGCCCGGCCTGAGGTCCTGGCGCGGCGCCTGGAGGCGTTTCCCGAGGAAGACCAGCGGCCAAGCCTGACCGGGCGGCCGATTGCCGAGGAGATCGCTGAAATCCTGCTGGCCCGGGAAGCGTTATACCAGGATGCGGCCCACCATGTGCTGGATGCGTCCTCTTCCCCGGAAGCCGTGGTGTCGGCGATATTGCAGCAGCTCCACCCCTGCGCCGCCGGATAACGCGGCGCCATGCGCAACCCCGGGGATTGACCTATACTTACCCGACCAAATCATAAAATAAGGAAGTGATTATGGCGAGTAAACCCCCTTATCCCCGCGAAGCCCATATCGTTAAAAAAGAGAAGGGGCCGCCGGGTAAAACCAAGACGGTGTTTGAGCTGCGGGCCGATCATCCCAAGCCCGACACGCTTATCAGCGAGCATGATTCCGAACACGAGGCGCTGGACGCGAAAGAGCGCTACCAGGGCGAAGACAAGACCTGAATTCCCTGCCAGCCGGATCGGAACACTGCTTCCCGGTCCGGCTAATTATCTTCCCCTAAGACGGTTATTTTCTTTTTTCTCGCCGGTGAATCCGCCGCGCTCATCCGCGGGTATTTTTTTGCACGCCGGCCGGCATTTCCCGGTAATAAGGCGTGACAAATCAACGATCGTGCTTTTACTATGAAGTACTGAAAATATTATCGAAAGGAATGGATCTATGCTGAATGTAAATGAGTATTTTGCCGGGAAGGTAAAGTCCATTGGTTTTGATTCCGCCAGCATCGGCCGCGCCAGCGTGGGGGTGATGGAAACCGGCGAATACACATTCACCACGGCACAGCCCGAGGAAATGACCGTCATTAACGGCGCGTTGCGGGCATTGTTACCGGGCTCCCACGATTGGCAGGTCTTTATGCCCGGCGAAAAATTCTTTGTTCCGGCGCAAAGTGAATTTATTGTCCAGGTGGCGGAAGCCAGCGCGTATTTATGTAAATATATGAGCAAATAATGGGGCAAAACCGCGGGCAGGCTATGGTTTGCCCCGCAATGCCGGCAAACCGGCGCATAAGTCGCCGGGCAGGGAGAACGGAAAGCATAACGCGTCATGGACTCATCCGCCGGTAGCGTAGTGGTCCTGGTCCAAGGCCACAGGTGTTGGACCGCACAATGGCGCGCACGGATGGGCGCCATCGCTGCGCGTCCGGGCGCGGCCCCGCTAAAAACGGCACGGCTTCACGGTGTTGTTACCCGTCTGATCCTGGCCTCGTCACTCCCGCCAGCAACCTTTTTCAGCGCTGGGCTTCGCCGCCCAGGGCAACGGTCAATTCTTCAATAAGCGTCGCCAGTTCGCCGGTCATCAGGATAAAATCCGCGTCAAAACGCTGGGCAAAATCCTCGCGATCGATATCGTCGTTCTGTTCGCGTAAGGTATCGGAAAACTTAAGGCGCTTGATTGTGGCGTCGTCGGCCAGGATAAACTGCACCCGTTCCCGCCAGTCCAGCGCCAGTTTGGTCACCACCTTGCCGGCCTCGATATGGGCGGCAATTTCGTCGCTGGCCAAATCCTGCTTTTTACAGCGAATGATGCCACCGTCCTCCAGCAGCGCCTTGAGTTCGGCCTCGTCCTGCACCAGGAATCCGGCCGGCGGTTCACCGCCGCGCACCCACTGCGTCAGGGTCAGCTCAATGGGGTTTTCCAGTGTCAGGGGCACCACCGGCAGCGAGCCGAGGGATTTACGCAACAGCGCCAGGGCATCCTCGGCTTTCTTGGCGCTGGCGGCGTCGACAATCACCAGGCCTTTGACGGTGTCCAGCCAGATGAACGTCTGGCTGAAGCGGCTGAACGCGCGCGGCATCAGGCTGAATAACACCTCATCCTTCAGCGCGTCTTTTTCCGTTTTGCGCAGCTTACGGCTTTGCTCGGTTTCCAGCTTATCGATCTTGCCGTTCAGCTCTTGCTTGACCACGGAAGACGGCAGGATTTTTTCTTCTTTGCGCACGCAAATCAATATCTGGTCATTAACGGCATGGGTTAACGCGTCGCTTTTGTCGCCCAGCGGAGATACCCAACCCGACTTGGCCATATCCTGGCTGCCGCAGGGGGTAAATGATGAGGCCGCCAACTGTTTTTCCATCTCTTGCGCCGACAGCGTAATATCGCGGTTCAGGCGGTAAATCATGATATTTTTAAACCAAAACATAAAGTGAGATCCCTGATCCGGCACGTCGGTAAGCGTGCGGGTTAATCAAACGCAGCGCGCATGATAGCGCATCCCGGCGCTAAAATCGGCAAAAATCAACCTGGCCGCGGCGTCTACAGAATGTCCGCCAGGGCGGCGGCAAGATACTCCACCCAGGCCCGTACCTTGCCGGGAATAAAGCGCGCGGCGGGATACACCGCATGTACCGCCATCGGCGGAAAATAATAGTCGGGCAATACGCGTACGAGGGTTTTGGCGGTTAACTGCCGGCGGATCAGCGGTAACTGGACGCCGCCTATCCCGAGTCCCGCTTCTATGGCCTGGATAAGCGTAAAGGTATTATTGGCCAGGAACACCGGCCGGACGGTCAACATCTCCGCGCCCCTGGGGCCCAGCAGGGTGAGTCCGGCGCCGTCGCCACGGCCGCTGTAGCGAATGTAAGGACGATCGGCTAATTCCGCCAGGGTTTGCGGCGCGCCCTGCCTGGCAAGATAGCCGGGCGCCGCGGCCAGGACACGCTGCAGGGTGCCGAGCCTGCGCGCCACCGTGCCGGCGGTGCGCAGTTCCCCGAGACGTAGCGCGACATCAATTCCCTCGCTGATCACATCCGCCACCCGATCGTCCAGCAGCAGTTCGATAACGATATCCGGATGGCGCTGCTGAAAATCAAGCGCCAGCCGGGCGATATACTGCTGGCCGAGGCCCGTCGGCGCATGGATGCGCAAATGACCCTCCAGCCTCTGGTTCAGCCCCCGCAGCGTCTCTTCCGTTTCATTTACCGCCGCCAGGATCTGCCTGGCCTGCAGATAATAACGGCTGCCGCTTTCCGTCAGGGTGACGGAGCGGGTAGTGCGATAGAGCAATAATGTGCCCAGCAGTTTTTCCAGGGCGGCCACCTGCTGGCTTACGGCGGGCTGCGTCAGGCCCAGATCGCGCGCTGCCGCGGACAGGCTGCCCAGCTCGGCCACGCGCGCGAAGGTATGCATCGCGGTGAGTTTATCCATGGTGTTCCGTCTATTAGTTTTACTTATAACTGATAGTGGTTATGGTCCTATTATCACTTTTTTCCTTATCAATTATAGTGACGCATCGTCTTTTTTCAGCGGAGAAAACACATGCAAAATAATCGGATTGCCCTGGTGGTGGGCGCCAACGGCGTTATCGGCGGCCGGCTCGTCGCGGAACTGGAATCCCGGCGGTGGCAGGTTATCGGCCTGTCGCGCCGCGGCGGCCGCGACCGGCCCGGCGTCAGCTACCTGGCGGTGGATTTGCTGGACGCGCAGGCGACGGGCCGGGCGCTGCGCCCGCTGACCGGCATTACCCATATTTTCTACGCCGCCTACCAGGAGGCGTCCGACTGGGCGGGACTGGTTGTTCCCAATATGATGATGCTGAAAAACGTCGTTGAGGCAATCGAGCCGGTTGCCGGGAAACTGGAGCATGTCAGCCTGATGCAGGGCTATAAAGTCTATGGCGCGCACCTGGGGCCGTTTAAGACACCGGCGCGGGAAACCGATGCGGGACATATGCCGCCGGAATTCAACGTGGCGCAACAAACCTGGCTGGAGCAACGCCAGCGCAATAAACGCTGGACCTGGTCCGCCATCCGGCCGGGGGTGGTGGGCGGTTTTTCCCTGGGCAATCCGATGAACCTGGCCATGAGCATTGCCGTCTATGCCTCCATCTGCAAGGCGCTGGGGTTGCCGCTGCGTTTTCCCGGCAAACCGGGCGCTTACCACGCGCTGATGGAAATGACCGATGCGGGGCTGCTGGCGAGGGCCACGCTTTGGGCCGCCACCGAGCCCCGGGCGGGCAACCAGGCGTTTAACATCAATAACGGCGATCTGTTCCGCTGGAGTGAGCTGTGGCCGAAAATTGCCGGCTATTTTGAATTGGATCTGGCGCCGCCATTGCCCATGCCGCTAAAGGAAGTCATGGCGGATAAAACGGAACTCTGGCGGGAATTAACCCGCCGGCACCGTTTATCCGCACCGGATTATCAGGCGGTGTCGGGCTGGCCGTTCGCCGATTTCGTGTTCTCCTGGGATTACGATATGTTTGCCGACGGCAGTAAGGCGCGCCGCTTCGGTTTTCATGATTTTGTCGACACCGAAGCGATGTTCTACGCGTTGTTCGATGAATTCCGCCGGCGCCGCGTTATTCCGGGCGCACCGCATAACGCGCCTCCAGCCTGCTGATGCCCAGGCCGTTGATCTTTTTCACTTTGATTTGCACCGGGATGCGTTCCTTCATGGCGTCCACATGGCTGATGACGCCTATCATCTTGCCGGTGGCGTTAAGCGAATCGAGCGCATCCAGGGCAATATCCAGCGTTTGGGCGTCCAGCGTGCCGAAGCCCTCGTCGAGAAACAGCGAATCAATCTGGGTTTTGTGGCTGACCAGGTCCGACAGGGCCAGCGCCAGCGCCAGGCTCACCAGAAAGCTTTCGCCCCCGGAAAGGGTGCGGGTGTCGCGCACGGCATCCGCCTGCCAGGTATCCACCACTTCAAGCTCCAGCTCCGCCTCGGTTTTGCGCTGCAGCTGATAGCGGCCGTGCAGGCGGGACAACTGCTGGTTCGCCAGATAAATCAGGTGCTCAAGCGTCAGACCCTGGGCGAACTTACGGAACTTGTCGCCCTCTTTGGAGCCAATCAGCTCGTTGAGATAGCTCCAGTCGGCGTAGCGGCCTTCGCCCGCGCTGATTTCCGCCATCAGGCTCTGCTGATCGCGCTGGCGCTGGCGGTGGCTTGCCAGTTGCTGCTGTAGCTGGCCTTGCCGCCGCGCCAACTCCCATAATAATGCCTTAATATCGGCCAACGTTCGCTCCACGGCGGCAGAGTCGGCAGCCTCGTCCAGGGTGGCGGGACGATCGTCATGGTGTTGCCGCAGCGCCAGCTCCGCCTGCTGCCACATCACCTCCGCGCGCTGCCGCTCTTCCTTTATTTTCTCGCGCAGCTCACGCAGCCGGTCCCGCTCCTGCCCGGGCAACAGGGCCGCCTGCAGCTCGGCCAGCCCGGCGTACGGGCTGTTTGCCAGCGCCTGCCGCAGCGCCGTCGCCGCCTGCTGCGCTTGTTGTGTCAGTTCCTCAAGCCGCCGCCGCTGCGAGCGGATTTCACCGGCCAGCAGATGCAGCTTTTCCTGCGCCTGCTGTACACTGAGTTCGGACTGCCGCCGGTCCCGCTCCACTTCCCCGGCCCGTGTGCTCAGTTGGGCGTTGAGCTGCGCCACGCTGTCATCGCCGGCCAGTTTGCGGCGTTCTTCACGCGCCAGGCGCAGCGCGTTGCCGGTTGTCTGCTGCCGCTGCGCGAGGTCGGCCAACTGTTGCGCCAGTTCGGCCTGGGCTTCCCGGTGGCCGCGCAGTTCGCCTTCCAGCGCGATAAGGTCGTTTTTCAGCGTCTGTTCGCGCTCTTGCTGATACTGCCACTGCCGCCACTCCTCCTGGCGTTCGGCCAGCCAGGCGTCAACCGCGGAATCCGCCGGCAGGGTCAGTCCCAGTTGGGCGAGAGCCTCGCTGCTTTGCGCCGCCAGTTCGTCCATCCGTTGCTGTTGTTCCTGACGGCGCTGCTGCGTTTGCCGCAGACGTTGGGTCACCGCATCCTTCTGCTGGGCATTCAGCGCCAGACGGGCGTCGAGCCGTTGCCATTCGCCGTCGGCCTGGGCAAGGGCGTCGCGGGCCGCCTGCAGCCCCTGGTTGTCCTGTTCACGCGCCTCCAACTGCCGGGCCAATGCCTGCTCATGCGCGTCCTGCTCAGCCAGCCAGGCGGCGGCGTGTTCGCCGGGCGCCAGATCCAGCCCGGCGGCGGCCTGTCGCCAGGCGTCGTCCAGCAACGCCAGTTCCTCTTGCAGGCGTACCTGTTGCGCCGTCGCCTGGCGCTGCTCCTGCTGCAGCATCTCGAGACGGGTAAACGCCGCCACCACTTCGGCCTTGAGCCGCTCCACCTCCGGCAGCAGTTCCTGCCGCCGCCGATCGGTGTGTTGCGGCTGCAGGTCCTGGTATAGGGCGATGCCGGGATGCTCGGTGGCGCCGCATAGGGGGCAGGGATCCCCCGGTCGCAACGCTCCGCGCAGTTCCCCGAGCGAGACGATATGCATTTCCAGGCGATGGCGCGCGGTCATTTCGTCCAGCAGGGCGGACTTATCCGCCTCGGCGCGCCGCAGCGCCGCCAGCGCGGCGGTAATATCGTCGCAGTCGCGTCGCAGTTGATCTTCCCGCGTGCGGTTGGCCGCCAGATCGCGGCTTACACGCTCCATTTGCGGCAGCAGGGACGACATCAGGGCGCGCCGGCCGCGCTGCTGCTGGCTGTGCTGCCAGTCGGCGCGCAGCGCGGCCAACGGGAACCGGGATTCCTGCTCATCGTGCAGGCCCTGACGTTCCGCCAACTGCGCCGTGAAGGTCATTACCCGTTGCCGGCAGGCCTGCGACGCGCTGAGTTCCTTCTGGCGCGCAATATCGAGTTGTTCAAGTTCCCGCATGATTTGCGCGTCTTGCCGGGCCAGTTCGTCGATGTCGCGCTGTTCGCGCCGGCGGCGGGCAAACAGCTCGCGCCAGAGGGGGAGCTGCCCGCCCCATTGCCGGCAGGCGGCATGCTCAAGCAGATAGCGGGCGACAAGCTGCGCCTGTTGCCCGGCCTCCTGATGTTGTTGTTGTTTCAGCGCCTGCAGCGCCTGTCGTTTCCGCTGCTGTTCCGTTTGGGCTAACCGCTGTTCCTCCTGTTGCGCGGCCTGTTGCTCCAGCCCGGCGATTTTCTGGTCCAGCGGCACGAGATGGTCGTTTATCAACTGCTGTTGCGCCAACTGATGCCGGGCGTGCTGCTCCCAGCGCCGCCGGGCGGTATCCGCCTGCTCCCGCAGCGGTTGCAGCGCCTGCTGGCTTTGCAGATCCATCGCGCAGGCGCGGGCGAGCTCCTGCTCAGCCCGTTCCAGGTCCACGGCGCTGCGCTGCCGATCGTCGAGCAGGGGGCGCAGGGATTCCGCCGGTTCGCCGCGCGCCAGTCGCGCCAGCGGCGCCTGTGCTTCCTGCGCCGCCGCCTGCGCGGCCTGGCGCTGGGCCTGTGCCTGCGCCAGGGCGCCGGTCAACTGGCGCTGCCGCTCCAGCCAGGCGTGATGCTGTTGCGACTGCGATTGTTCGGCGTTCAGCCGGGCCTGCTCCAGGCGCAGGCTATCCAGCTCGGCGTCAAGTTCCCGCAGTTGGGGTTCGCTCAATAGTTCGATGGCGGCGGCGCGCGTACGCAGTGCCTCCAGTTCCCCGCGCACCGTTTTATGGCGTTCGAAAATTTCAGCGGAAATGCGGCCGTAGATATCGGTGCCGGTCAGTTCCTCCAGCAGTTCGGCGCGATTTTTCGCATCGGCGTTTAAAAATGCGGCGAAATCCCCCTGCGCCAGCAGCACCGATTTGGTAAAACGCGCGAAATCCAGGCCGGTCAGTTCGGTGGTCAGGCGCAGCTTATCGCTGATTTTATCCGCCAGGATGGCGCCGTCGGCCAAACGCGCCAGTTCGACCCTGGCGTTTTGCAGTTTGCCCTGCGGGCTGTTTTTCGCCCGGCGCTGGCTCCAGAAGGCGCGATAGCCCACGCCCTTGACCGAAAACTCGACTTCCGCCAGCGATTCGGCGGTCAGCCGGGTCATCAATTCCTGGCCGGGCAACGCGTCCAGGCGGGGCGTGCGGTGATACAGCGCCAGGCAGATGGCGTCAAGAATAGTGGTCTTGCCGGCGCCGGTGGGACCGGTAATGGCAAACAGGCTGGCGCGGTCGAAGGGGTCGGCAGTAAAATCAATTTTCCACTCGCCCCTGAGCGCATTGATGTTTTTCAGCCGCAGCGTCAGGATTTTCACCGGGCGTCTCCTTTGGTTGCGGCATCCGGCGCCGGCGGGTTTTCCGCCGCGGCGCCTTGCTGTACGTCCGCCGTTACCTGGCGATAGAGCAAGCGTATGGCGTCCAGGTTCTCCGGCGCGGGGGAGGGGATCAGCGCCAGGCGCCGCTCAAACACGTCCCCGGCGCTCAGTTCGACCAGCGTTTCCCGTTGCCGGCGCGCCAGTGCCGACAGCCGCTGCTCGCGGTTACGGCGCAACAGCACGATTTCCACCGGCAAATCGGCCGCCAACTGCTGGATACGCTGCTGGATATCATTCAGCCAGGCGTCTGTCACCACCTCGATATCCAGCCAGACGGGCGTGGGCCCCGGGTAATCGCTAAACGAGCGCAACTGCGCCTCGATGTCCGCCAGGTCGCCTTTTATCAGGCGCAGGGCCTGGGTCTCCGGGATCAAAACCGGGGAAATGTCCGCCACGCCCCCGGCGTCGAAACTGACTATATTGATCTGCTTGGGCTGCCCGGTCTCATCAAAACTCAAGGCGATGGGCGAACCGCAATAGCGGATATGCTGCTGTCCGCCCACGCACTGCGGGCGGTGGATATGGCCGAGGGCGATATAATCCGCCGGAGGAAACAGCTGGGCGGGAAACGCGTCCAGGCTGCCGATATAAATATCGCGTACCGAATCGGTGGTGGCGGCGCCCACAGTGGTCAGGTGTCCGGTGGCGATAATCGGCAGCCGGCCGGGCAACTTGGCGCGCAGGGCCAGCGCCCGGTCATATAGCGCCTGGTAATATGCGGCGATGGCGTCCATCAGCGCCCGCTGTTTATCATCCCCCGATTCTCCGGCGCGGCTGGTCAGCACATCCCGCGGGCGTAAAAAGGGGATGGCGCACAGTATCGCCCCCGGCTTTCCACTACGATCGTTCAGTACAAAAACCGGTTGCCCGCCGCTGTCTTCGCGGTCGCCGTCGGCGTTGTCGTCATCGTCCCGGGCGCCGAACCCGCCGCCGGCGATAACCCGGGTATGCATGCAGGCCAGCAGCGCCCGGGATTCGTTCAGTGTCGCCACCGCGTCATGATTGCCCGCCAGTATGATCAGCTGGCAACCGGTCGGCTGCAACGCCACCACGAAACGATTGAACAGTTCGCGGGCATAGCTGGGCGGGGTGCCGGTATCAAAGATATCGCCGGCCACGATCACCGCGTCGATATCCCGTTCTGCCACCTGCGCCACCAGCCATTGCAGGAAGGCGCGGTGCTCCCGGGCGCGGTTTTTGGTGAAAAACGACTGACCCAGATGCCAGTCAGAAGTGTGAATGATCCGCATGACGCTCCAGCCAGAGTGTAAAAGTCAGGGCGAGAGTATAAACCTTACCCCGGGCGATGCCGACGTAAAGCTGTTAATTTGGCAACCCGGGACGAAAAAAAACCGCCATCCGCTATGCTTCTGGCACGATGGGCTGATTTTAATAAATCTGTCATAAAAGTGACGCATAATGCCCGGGCACGTTAACCGCAGAGATTAATGGCAGGAAAAAATGGCAAAACGCATATTAGTCGTGGAAGACGAAGCGCCGATTCGTGAAATGGTGTGCTTCGTACTTGAACAGAATGGCTTCCAGCCCATCGAAGCCGAAGACTACGGCACGGCGGTCAGCCGTATGGCGGAGCCTTATCCGGATCTGGTATTGCTCGACTGGATGTTGCCAGGCGGTTCGGGAATTCAATTTATCAAACATATGAAACGCGAGGTATTGACCCGCGATATTCCGGTCATGATGCTGACCGCGCGCGGCGAGGAGGAAGACCGGGTGCGGGGGCTGGAAGTGGGCGCCGATGATTATATCACCAAACCGTTCTCGCCCAAGGAGCTGCTGGCCAGGATCAAGGCGGTGATGCGCCGTATTTCGCCGATGGCGGTGGAAGATAAGATTGAGCTGCAGGGCTTAAGCCTGGATCCGTCGTCGCACCGGGTAACCTCCAACGAACTGGCCCTGGAGATGGGACCGACCGAATTTAAACTGCTGCACTTTTTCATGACCCATCCCGAGCGGGTATATAGCCGGGAACAGTTGTTAAATCATGTCTGGGGCACTAATGTGTATGTTGAGGACCGGACGGTTGATGTGCATATTCGCCGCCTGCGCAAAGCGCTGGAAACCGGCGGTCACGATCGGATGGTGCAGACGGTCCGCGGCACCGGCTATCGTTTTTCCGCGCGCTATTAGCGCGGTATAAGGGGAGCTCTGCCGGTGCTGGAACGTTTATCCTGGCGTAAGATTTTGCTGGAACTGGGGCTGTTTTGCCTGCCGGCCCTGCTGTTGTCGCTTTTTGTCGGCCACCTGGCCTGGCTGTTGGTGGCGGCGCTGCTGGCCGCGCTGGTGCGCAACTATTATTACCAACTGCGGCTGTCCCGCTGGTTATGGGTCGATCTCCGGCATACGCCGCCGGAAGGGCGGGGAAGCTGGGAACCGCTGTTCTATGGCCTGCATCAGATGCAGTTGCGCCACCGGCGGCGGCGGCGTGAACTGGCGACATTGTTCAAACGCTTTCGCAGCGGCGCGGAAACCTTGCCTGATGCGCTGGTGATGTTGACCGACGACGGCCATATTTTCTGGTGCAACGGCCTGGCGCAGCAGCTGCTCGGGTTTCGCTGGCCGGAAGACAACGGCCAGCATATCCTTAACCTGCTGCGCTATCCCGAATTCAACAGCTATATCCAGGGCCAGTCGTTCGAGCGCCCCTTGACCCTGCTGCTCAATAAGCAACGTTACGTTGAATTCCGCGTGATGCCCTATACCGACGACCAGCTGTTAATGGTGGCCCGCGACGTGACCCAGATGCGCCAGCTGGAAGGCGCCAGGCGCAACTTTTTCGCCAATGCCAGCCATGAACTGCGTACGCCGCTGACGGTGTTGCAGGGATATCTGGAAATGATGAACGACCAGGATATGGATGAAGCCATGCGCGCCAAGGCCATCCACACTATGCAGGATCAGACGCAGCGCATGGAGCGCCTGGTCAAGCAGTTGCTGGTGTTATCCCGTATCGAGGCCGCGCCCCAGGGCGAGGTCAATGAACGCGTCGATATTCCGGCCATTCTCAAGCGCCTGCAGCAAAGCGCCGGGGCGCTCAGCCAGGAACGGCATGAGATCGTGTTCCGGGTTAATGAACAGTTGCTGGTGCGCGGCAATGAGGATCAGCTGCGCAGCGCGATGTCGAACCTGATATACAATGCGGTCATCCATACGCCGCCGGGCACCCGCATCGAGGTGTGCTGGCAGCGTACCGCTGAGGGCGCGCAGTTTCAGGTCAGCGATAACGGGCCGGGCATCGCCCCGGAGCATTTACCGCGCCTGACCGAGCGTTTTTACCGGGTTGACAAAGCCCGTTCGCGCCAGACCGGCGGCAGCGGCCTTGGGCTTGCCATCGTTAAGCACGCGCTCGGCAATCATGACGCCCATCTTGATGTTATCAGCGAGCCGGGCGCGGGTACCCGCTTCTTTTTTACCTTGCCCAACCGGTTGATTGTCCTCCCCGTCCTGGCCGAAAATAACCCCACTTCTCCTTCACGTGTCAAATCCCGATGATAAAAGCTGTAAAAACCCTGGGCTGGCTGCTCTGCCTGCTGTTGACCCTGCCGGCGGCGGCGCGGCCGCTGTCGGTGCTGTCGGGTAGCCTCACCAGCAGCGGTTCCGATACGCTGGCGAATATGATGGCCCTGTGGGCGGCGGATTTCAGACATGACTATCCGGATGTCGGCGTGCAGATCCAGGCGGGCGGATCGGCGACGGCGGCGACGGCGCTGGCCGCGGGCACGGCGCAAATCGGGCCGATGAGCCGCATGATGAACGCGACTGAAATCGCCGCGTTCCAGCGCCATTACGGCTACCCGCCCCTGGCGGTGCCGGTGGCCTTGGATGCGCTGGTGATTATAGTCAACCAGGATAACCCCCTGCCCAGGTTGCGCCTGCGCCAGTTGGACGCCATTTTTTCCATCACCCGCAGCTGCGGCGACGCCCCTGCCGTCACCCGCTGGGGGGAACTCGGCCTAACCGGGCGGTGGGCCGATATGGCCCTGCTGCGCTATGGCCGCAATTCCGCCTCCGGTACCTATGGTTTTTTCCGCCAGCGCGTGCTGTGCGGCGGTGACCTGCTGGCATCAGTCAATGAACTGCCCGGGTCGGCTTCGGTGGCGCAGGCGGTAAGCGCGTCGCGCAACGCCATTGGTTACGCCGGCATGGGGTTTCATACCGCCGGCGTGCGGATCCTGCCGTTAACCGACGAGGCCGGCCGCCAGGTGACGCCGGACGAGTCGGCCTTGCTTAACGGCGACTATCCGCTGGTGCGCTATCTCTATATTTATCTGAATAAGCCCCCTGATACCCCATTGGCGCCGGTCACCGCCGCCTTTATGGACCGTATTTTGTCGCCCCAGGGCCAAAACCTCGCCCGCCAGGGCGGCTACCAGCCCTTGCCTGAACCCATAAGGCTACAGGCGCGCCGGGATATCGGGCTGCAATGAGGTGTGTCGGCAGGGTGGGCCGTCGCCCGCGGGTGATCATGAATAATGTTCAACACGGGTGAATTTTCTTCGCCATGGCGATGCGCCGCCGCGTGCTAGTATGGATGCGGGCATTATAGACGTCCGGATGTCTATATGTCACCGACGGAAACTATTGCCCACCGGGAAAGTTTACATCCTGAACTATTCATTAAATCTTATTATCTTGCGGGCCTTGTCCAGGCCGGCAAAATAACGCCGGAGCTCAAACATGCAAAGAAATACGCCTCCCTTTCGCGCTGATGTGGTGGGCAGTTTATTACGCCCCGAGGCGATTAAACAGGCCCGCAGGCAGTTGCAGCAAGGGGCCATTACTCCCGCGCAGCTGCGTGCCGTCGAGGATACCGAGATCCGCCGGGTGGTGGAACTGCAGCGCGGTCTGGGGCTGCAGGTGGTCACCGACGGCGAGTTTCGCCGCGCCTGGTGGCATTTCGATTTTTTTGAGGGGCTGGACGGGGTGGAAGGCTACGATGTCGACCAGGGTATCCAGTTTTCCGGGGTGCAGACCAAGGCGCGCAGCATTAAGGTCACCGGCAAGGTGGCGTTCCGCCAGCATCCGATGCTGGCGGATTTCCGCTATCTGCGCAGCGTGGCCGGAGACGCGGTGGCTAAAATGACCATACCCAGCCCGAGCGTGATGCATTTTCGCGGCGGGCGCGGCGCCATCGACGCCGGCGTCTATCCTGATCTGGCGGCGTATTTCGCCGATCTGGCCCAGGCCTGGCATGACGCTATCCGCGCCTTTTACGATGCCGGCTGCCGTTACCTGCAGCTTGACGATACCGTGTGGGCTTATCTGTGTTCGACGGACCAGCAGCGCCAGATCCGCGAGCGCGGCGAGGATCCGCGGCAATTGGCGCGCATCTATGCGGATGTGCTCAATCAAGCGCTGGCGGGCAAACCGGACGATCTGGTGGTTAGCCTGCATGTTTGCCGCGGCAATTTCCGCTCCACCTGGATTTCCGAGGGCGGTTATGAGCCGGTGGCGCCTATCCTGTTCGGCGAGGTCAAGGTCGACGCCTTTTTCCTGGAATATGACACCGAGCGCGCCGGCGGTTTTGAACCGCTGCGGTTTATCAAGCCCGGCCGCCAGCAGGCGGTGCTGGGCCTTATCACCTCCAAAACCGGTGAATTGGAAGATCCTGAGGCGGTGCTGGCGCGCTTGCGCGAGGCCACCCGTTATATCAGCCTGGACCAGCTGTGCCTGAGCCCGCAGTGCGGCTTCGCCTCGACGGAAGAAGGCAATAGCCTGACCGAAGCCCAGCAATGGGACAAACTGCGGCTAGTGCTGGATGTTGCGGGCCGCGCCTGGTAACGCCAGCGCCCGGCTATCCCGCCCGCGGCAAAATACCGCGGGCGGGCATGGTCGCCGCGGGTTAAGGGGCGGCCCGGGGGTGCCACCGGTATCCATGCCGTTCTGTTATAGTTAAAAGCGCGTCCCTTCAACTATCTTGTAGCAGAAATTACCCAGGCTATGAAAGTATTCACTGCTTTTAGGGTATTTTTTTGGCTTATCATTCTGCTTTTATCTTCAACTATTGCCTTACCGCGCTTTAAACGTTTAAATTGCGCCGGTTATTGCATGTTTCACGCCGTTTTGCACCCTTTTAGCGCTCCGGTCCCGGCAAACAGGCCATTACGCCATGGCCCGCGAGATATCCCGTTGCTGTTGGTGATGTCATAACCGGCATGAGTCGTCATAGGTTTTACTTATTTTTCGCATCCAGACAGGCATTACATTATTCCATGAGCCAGCGTTTAAGCATCAGAGATATCCTCGCCCTGGGTTTTATGACCTTCGCCTTGTTTGTCGGCGCGGGCAATATCATTTTTCCGCCGATGGTGGGATTGCAGTCAGGCCCTTATGTCTGGTGGGCGGCGGCGGGGTTTCTGATTAGCGCGGTTGGGCTGCCGGTACTGACGGTGATTGCCCTGGCCCGGGTGGGGGGCGGCATTGACGCCCTCAGTTCCCCCATCGGCAGAAAAGCGGGACTGCTGCTGGCCGTGGTATGTTATCTGGCGGTGGGGCCGCTGTTCGCCACGCCGCGCACCGCGACGGTATCCTTCGCCGTGGGGCTGGCGCCGTTTACCGGCCAGGGGGATCTGCCGCTGTTTCTTTACAGCCTGGTCTATTTTGCGCTGGTCATCGCCATCTCGCTCTATCCCGGCCGCTTATTGGATACGGTCGGGCACATCCTGGCGCCGCTGAAAATGATTGCCCTGGCGGTCCTGGGCATCGCCGCGCTGCTGTGGCCGGCGGGCAATCCCATCCCGGCGACCGACGCTTATGCCCATATGCCGTTCTCCAACGGTTTTGTCAACGGCTACCTGACCATGGATACCCTGGGCGCCATGGTATTCGGCATCGTGATTGTCAATGCGGCCCGCTCGCGCGGCGTGAACGACGCCGCGCTGCTGACCCGCTACACCATACTGGCCGGGCTGATAGCCGGCGTCGGGCTGACGGCGGTCTATATCACGCTGTTTAAACTGGGTTCGGGCAGCAGCGTGCTGCTGCCGTCGGCGCAAAACGGCGCCGAAATCCTGCACGCCTACGTCCAGTATACCTTTGGCAATGCGGGCAGCGGCTTTCTCGCCATCCTGATTTTCGTCGCCTGCATGGTGACGGCGGTGGGGCTGACCTGCGCCTGCGCCGAGTTTTTCAGCGAACATCTGCCGCTCTCCTACCGCACGCTGGTGTTTATACTCGGTCTGTTTTCCATGCTGGTGTCCAACCTCGGGCTGAGCCATCTGATCCAATTCTCCATTCCGGTGCTGACCGCGATTTATCCGCCGTGCATCGTGCTTATCCTGCTCAGCTTCACGCTGCGCTGGTGGCGCAGCAGCACCCGGATTATCGCGCCGGCGATGCTGATAAGCCTGGTCTTCGGCTGCGTCGATGCCGTCAAGCTCTCGTCATTCCAGGTCTGGCTGCCCGCGTGGATACAGCACCTGCCGCTGTCGGCCCAAGGCCTGGCCTGGCTGCCGCCCACGCTTACCATCGGTATCCTGGTCGCGTTCTATGATAAATACGCCGCGCATCATAAGGCCACCGTCCGGTTATAACCTTTGCGCGCATTATTCACCGCGGGTCGTCCCGCGGCTATTTTTGACTGAAAAAACAGGGTAAATGGGTCATGCAACAACAACCCTCCGCATTAAAACGGGGTCTTACCACCCGCCATATCCGATTTATGGCCTTAGGTTCCGCCATCGGCACCGGGCTGTTTTACGGCTCCGCCGACGCCATTAAAATGGCCGGCCCCAGCGTGCTGCTGGCGTATATGATTGGCGGCGTGGTGGCGTATATCATCATGCGCGCACTTGGCGAAATGTCGGTACACAGTCCCCATGCCGGGTCCTTCTCCCGTTACGCCCAGGATAACCTTGGCGGGCTTGCCGGCTATATTACCGGCTGGACCTACTGCTTTGAAATCCTCATCGTCGCCATCGCCGACGTCACCGCCTTCGGCATCTATATGGGCGTCTGGTTTCCGTCGGTGCCGCACTGGGTCTGGGTGCTGAGCGTGGTACTGATAATCGGCGCCATCAACCTGCTCAATGTCAAGGCCTTCGGCGAAATGGAATTCTGGTTCTCGTTCTTCAAGGTGGCCACCATCATCCTGATGATCGTGGCCGGGTTCGCCATCATTATCTGGGGGCTGGGCAACGGCGGACAGCCCACCGGTATCCACAATCTCTGGTCCAACGGCGGTTTTTTCAGCCATGGGATAATGGGCATGATCCTGTCGCTGCAAATGGTGATGTTCGCTTATGGCGGCATTGAAATTATCGGCATCACGGCGGGCGAAGCCAATGAACCGGAAAAATCGATCCCTAAGGCAATCAACTCCGTGCCCTGGCGCATCCTGGTCTTTTATGTCGGCACGCTGTTCGTCATCATGTCCATCTATCCCTGGGATCAGGTGGGCACCGAAGGCAGCCCCTTTGTGCTCACTTTCCAGAAGCTGGGGATCCATACCGCCGCCGGCATTCTGAATTTTGTGGTGCTGACCGCCTCGCTGTCGGCCATTAACAGCGACGTGTTCGGCGTCGGGCGCATGCTGCACGGCATGGCCGGCCAGGGACACGCGCCCAAGATGTTCGCCCGCGTATCGCGTAACGGCATCCCCTGGGTCACGGTGCTGGTGATGATGTTCGCGCTGCTGCTGGCGGTTTACCTGAATTACATCATGCCGGAAAATATTTTCCTGGTGATCGCGTCGCTGGCCACCTTTGCCACCGTCTGGGTGTGGATCATGATCCTATGCTCGCAAATCGGCTTTCGGCGCAGACTCGGCCCACAGCAGGCCAAGGCGCTGGCATTCCCCCTGCCGGGCGGCGCGCTGACCTCGGCGGCGGGTGTATTGTTCCTGCTGTTTATCATCGGCTTGATCGGCTATTTCCCGGTGACGCGTATTTCGTTATATGTCGGCGGGATCTGGATTGTGCTGCTTCTTGCCAGCTACGCCCTGATGCAACGCCATAAAAACCGCCGCCTGGCAACCGCCCGCTAGGCCCGCCCACACCGATCTCAACGCAGACGTGTTCAAGGGAGACCGTGCCAATGGGGTCGAATCGGGCGTGTTATTCCCGCCCGACCGAGCGCCCCATGGCGCGGTATGCCCGCCCACACCGAGCTTAAAGCAGACGTGTTCAAGGGAGACTGTGCCAATGGGGTCGAATCGGGCGTGTTATTCCGCCCGACCGAGCGCCCCATGGCACGGTATGCCCGCCGATACCGATCTCAACGCAGACGTGTTAAGGGAGACCGTGCCAATGGGGTCGAATCGGGCGTGGTGTTCCCGCCCGACCGAGCGCCCCATGGCACGGTATGCCCGCCAACACCGGACTTAAAGCAGCCGTGTTCAAGGGAGACCGTGCCAATGGGGTCGAATCGGGCGTGGTGTTCCCGCCCGACCGAGCGCCCCATGGCACGGTATGCCCGCCAACACCGCGCTCAAAGCGGACGTGTTAAGGGAGACCGTGCCAATGGGGTCGAATCGGGCGTGGTATTCCCGCCCGACCGAGCGCTCATGGCACGGTATGCCCGCCAACACCGAGCTCAACGCAGACGTGTTCAAGGGAGACCGTGCCAATGGGGTCGAATCGGGCGTGTTATTCCGCCCGACCGAGCGCCCCATGGCACGGTATGCCCGCCAATACCGATCTCAACGCAGACGTGTTAAGGGAGACCGTGCCAATGGGGTCGAATCGGACGTGGTATTCCCGCCCGACCGAGCGCCCCATGGCGCGGTATGCCCGCCAACACCGCGCTCAAAGCAGACGTGTTAAGGGAGACCGTGCCAATGGGGTCGAATCGGGCGTGGTGTCCCCGCCAAACCGAGCCCCATGGCGCGGTATGCCCGCCAACACCGAACCCAAAGCAGAGCGTGCCGATACATCAATTGTATTCAGACATAAAAAAACCGCCGGTTATCCGACGGTATTTATCGCGCGCGCGCTTTAAGCGGGCAAAATCAACAGACTATTACAAACGGCTGGCATTTTCCGACAGATACTTCGCCACGCCTTCCGGTGACGCGCCCATCCCTTCCTGGCCTTTTTCCCATTGGGCCGGGCACACTTCACCATGTTCCTCATGGAACTGCAACGCGTCAACCATACGCATCATTTCATCAATGTTACGGCCAAGCGGCAAATCGTTGACCACCTGATGACGCACCACGCCCTCTTTATCGATCAGGAACGAACCGCGCAACGCAACGCCGGCTTCCGGATGTTCGATACCATAGGCCCGGATGATTTCATGCTTAACGTCGGCCACCATCGGATACTGCACTTCGCCGATGCCGCCTTCGTTCACCGGGGTTTTACGCCAGGCGTTATGAACGAACTCGGAGTCAAAGGACACGCCGATGATTTCCACGCCGCGTTTCTGGAATTCAGCATAACGCTTGTCAAAAGCGATCAGCTCGGACGGACACACGAACGTAAAATCCATCGGCCAAAAGAAGATAACGGCGGGTTTGCCTTTGATATGGCTTTTCAGATTGAAATTTTCAACGATTTCACCGCTGCCCAATACAGCTGCGGCGGTAAAGTCTGGGGCTTGACGGGTTACCAGTACCATGAGTACTCCTGTAAAAAGCGGTTAAGTGAGTTGCTAACAAAAGAAACAAAACGAGGGCCAGTATAAGGTCTCGCGCCCGGGTGTAAAAGGCCATGGCGCCAATCGGTGAGATAGCTTTGACCAATTGAAGCGCTTATAATTCAATATTTATAATACAAAATAACCCCTTCCGGTGAAAGGGCAAAATCGCTAACGATGATGCACAAGCGAAACTTACAAACTCCCGGCTCCCCGGCCCGCCATTTGCATTAAATCCGGATATAAACGCCAGAAGCAGGCTTCCAGCGCCGTGTAATGCAGTTCGATTTCAGGAAAGATGCCGCTTAGCGCCACAAGCCTGGGGCGACGGCTGGCCATACCGTTAAAGACCGGCGCCAGAAAACCCAGCTCGGCATAACGCTCCAGCCAGCGCTCGCGCCACAAATAGTCATTCAGCGCTTGAAAGGACTCCGGCGTCCCCGGCAGGGCGGGCTTTATTTCACCTTCAACCCGCTGCACGAAACGCCGCAGCGACACTTCAGGCTCGACCCGCCGCCAATGACGCGCCAGGAAATGATCCCACACCACATCCAGCGCAATCGGCGCCACCCGCCGGTAATCGGCGCTGAACAATGCCTTGGCGGCCTTCACTTCGGGATGGCTATCGGTAATGACATCAATCCTGCGATGCATACGAATGCCAGCCGCCACAGGCTCCGGAAACTGGCCGTCGGGATTGCCGCGGACAAAGTCCGCCATCAGGTTGCCCAGTAATGAGCTTTGCGCCAGGGAGGCGAGATGAAGATGGGCAAGAAAATTCATGCCATGAGTATAGGTTAAAAAAGGTTGGCATCCGCTTATTTCTTGCAGGCGCCGCCGCATAGCCCTAGACTAAGCCGCCTGTTTTTTGCGTAAAGTGAACCGAAATGCGAGTGGCCGATTTCTCATTTGATCTTCCTGAAAACCTGATTGCCCATTATCCCCAGCCGGAGCGCAGCGCCTGCCGCCTGCTCTCCCTCGACGGACCGACGGGCGGGATAAGCCATGGCGTATTTACCGATCTGCTGGATAAGCTGCGCCCCGGCGATTTGCTGGTATTCAACAATACGCGGGTGATTCCGGCGCGGCTGTTCGGCCGCAAGGCCAGCGGCGGCAAGATCGAAGTGCTGGTGGAACGGGTGCTGGACGAACACCGCGTACTGGCCCATGTGCGCGCCTCCAAGGCGCCCAAGCCCGGAAGCGCGCTGCTGCTGGGCGACGATGAGAGCATCAGCGCCACCATGGTGGCCCGCCACGATACCCTGTTCGAGCTGCGTTTCAACGAAGAACGGGACGTCTTGACGCTGTTGAACGATGCCGGGCATATCCCCCTGCCGCCCTACATCGATCGCCCGGACGAAGCCGCCGATCGCGAGCTGTACCAGACGGTCTACAGCGCACGTCCCGGCGCGGTGGCGGCGCCCACCGCCGGCCTGCATTTCGATGCGCCCCTGCTGGACGCGCTGCGCGGCAAAGGCGTCGAAATGGCATTTGTCACGCTCCATATCGGTGCCGGCACCTTCCAGCCGGTGCGCGTCGCCCAGCTTGAAGAACACGTCATGCACACTGAATACGCCGAAGTGCCGCAGCAGGTGGTGGACGCGGTACTGGCCTGCAAAGCGCGCGGCAACCGGGTGGTGGCGGTGGGCACCACCTCGGTGCGATCGCTGGAAAGCGCCGCCAGGGCCGCCGGCGATGGACCCCTGGCGCCATTTTTCGGCGACACCGATATCTTTATTTACCCCGGTTACCGCTTTCGCGTTATCGACGTGCTGGTAACCAATTTTCATTTACCTGAGTCAACCCTGATTATGTTGGTATCCGCTTTCGCCGGTTACCGGCATACTATGGCGGCTTACCAGGCGGCGGTTAACGAACGCTACCGTTTCTTCAGCTATGGCGACGCCATGTTCATCACCGCCAATCCCCGGGCGGCGCAGGAAAGCATCGGGGAAGCATAACCGGCCGGGCGGGGCTATCCGCCGGGCTTTTTTTTGTCGGGACAATAGGGTGCCGGCAATGACCGCATCGGACTGTTTATCCGGTGCCGGAGGACGAGTGAAGTATCAATTAATCAACACTGACGGCCTGGCGCGCCGCGGGCGCCTGACATTCGAGCGCGGCACGGTGGAAACCCCGGCGTTCATGCCCGTGGGCACCTACGGCACGGTAAAAGGCATGACGCCTGAGGAAGTGGCCGAAACCGGCGCGCAGATCCTGCTGGGCAATACCTTTCATCTCTGGCTGCGGCCGGGGCAGGAAATTATGAAACTGCACGGCGACCTGCATGATTTTATGCAGTGGCACGGCCCGATCCTAACCGATTCCGGCGGCTTCCAGGTCTTCAGCCTGGGGGATATCCGCAAGATCACCGAAGAGGGCGTGCATTTTCGCAATCCGATTAACGGCGACGCGATTTTCCTGAGTCCGGAAAAATCGATGGAGATCCAATACGATCTCGGCTCCGATATCGTCATGATCTTCGATGAATGCACGCCTTTCCCGGCCGAGCACGACTACGCGAAAAAATCGATGGAAATGTCGCTGCGCTGGGCGGCCCGCTCGCGCGAGCGTTTTGATCAACTGCAAAACAAAAATGCGCTGTTCGGCATAATCCAGGGCGGTATTTACGAAGATTTACGAGATGTATCGGTAAAAAGACTGGTAGAGATAGGCTTTGATGGTTACGCTGTGGGCGGCCTGGCTGTGGGCGAGCCGAAAGCGGATATGCATCGCATCCTGGAGCACGTCTGCCCGCAGCTCCCGGCGGATAAACCGCGTTACCTGATGGGCGTGGGCAAACCGGAGGATCTGGTGGAAGGGGTGCGGCGCGGTATCGACATGTTCGATTGCGTCATGCCAACCCGCAACGCGCGCAACGGCCACTTATTCGTCACCGGCGGCGTGGTGAAGATCCGCAACGCCAGCCATAAAAGCGATACATCGGTCCTGGATGAGCATTGTGATTGCTACACCTGTCGCAATTATAGCCGCGCGTACTTGCATCATCTCGACCGTTGCAACGAAATACTGGGTGCCCGTCTGAACACCATCCACAACCTGCGGTATTATCAGCGTCTGATGGCAGGTTTACGCCAGGCCATCGATGAGAGTAAATTAGGGCGTTTCGTGGAAGAATTTTATGGTCGGAGGGGGTTACCCGTTCCGCCGTTAGCCGTTGAGTTATATAACAATGAGGGAATTTAAATGAGCTTTTTCAGTTCTGACGCCGCCGGCGCAGCCACCGGCCCGTCCCAGGGAAGTCCTTACTCTCTGGTGATCATGCTGGTGGTGTTTGGTTTGATTTTCTATTTTATGATCCTGCGTCCGCAGCAAAAACGCGCCAAAGATCATAAAAAGCTGATGGATTCCATCGGCAAGGGTGATGAAGTGCTGACCACCGGCGGCCTGGTCGGACGCGTGACCAAAGTCGCGGACACGGGCTATATCGCCATCGCGCTCAACGATACCAACGAAGTGGTCATCAAACGTGATTTCGTGGCCGCCGTTCTGCCGAAAGGTACGATGAAAGCGCTGTAATTAACGATTTTCCCGAAGGGAACTGCCGTGTTAAACCGTTATCCTTTATGGAAGTACATCATGCTGATCCTGGCGCTGGTCGTCGGGCTGCTGTATGCGCTTCCAAACCTATATGGTGAGGATCCGGCCGTACAAATCACTGGCGCGCGCGGTGCCGCCGCCAGTGAGACGACGCTGGTCCAGATCCAGAATGTGTTAAAAGAACAAAATATCACCAGCAAGTCTATTGCGTTGGAAAATGGCGCCATCCTGGCGCGCTTCAGCAATCCGGACGTGCAGTTGCGCGCCCGCGAGGCGTTGTTAAACGCGCTTGGCGAAAATTATATCGTTGCGCTTAACCTGGCCCCGGCCACCCCGCCGTGGTTATCGGTGCTGGGCGCCGAACCGATGAAACTGGGCCTGGATCTGCGTGGCGGCGTCCATTTCCTGATGGAAGTGGATATGGATACTGCCCTGGGCAAACTCCAGGAGCAGACCATGGATACCCTGCGCACCGATTTGCGTGAAAAAGGGATCCCCTACGCCACCGTGCGTAAAACCGACAACAATGGCACCGAAGTGGGCTTTCGCGACGCGGCGGCCCGCGACCAGGCGGTTTCCTACCTGACCCCGCGCCATCGCGATCTGGTGTTCAGCAGCGTCGGCGACACCGGCCTGCGCGCCGTCATGGCGGATACCCGCCTGCGCGAGGCGCGGGAATACGCGGTACAGCAGAACATCACCATCCTGCGTAACCGCGTCAACCAGCTCGGCGTGGCCGAACCGCTGGTGCAGCGCCAGGGCGCCGACCGTATCGTGGTTGAACTGCCGGGCATCCAGGACACCGCGCGCGCCAAGGAAATCCTCGGCGCCACCGCCACCCTGGAGTTCCGCCTGGTCAATAGCACGGTAGACCGCACCGCGGCCGCCAGCGGCCGGGTACCGGGGGATTCCGAAGTGAAATCCACCCGTGACGGCCAGCCGGTCGTCCTCTACAAACGCGTTATCCTCACCGGCGATCATATTACCGACTCCACCTCCAGCGCCGATGAATATAACCGCCCGCAGGTCAATATCTCGCTGGACAGCACCGGCGGCACCAATATGTCCAACTTCACCAAGGACAATATCGGCAAGCCGATGGCGACGCTGTTCGTGGAATATAAGGACAGTGGTAAAAAAGACGCCAACGGCCGCTCGATCCTGGTGAAACAGGAAGAGGTTATCAACGTCGCGACCATCCAGTCGCGCCTGGGCAACAGCTTCCGCATTACCGGCATCGATAATCCGAATGAAGCGCGCCAGCTCTCGCTGCTGCTGCGCGCCGGGGCTTTGATTGCGCCGATCCAGATTGTCGAGGAGCGTACCATCGGTCCGACCCTCGGCATGCAGAATATTACCCAGGGGCTGCAAGCCTGCCTGTGGGGACTGGTGGCGTCCATTGTCTTTATGGTGGTGTGGTATCGTAAATTCGGCCTGATTGCCACCACCGCGCTGGTGGCCAACCTGGTGATGATCGTGGGCATCATGTCCCTGCTGCCGGGGGCGACGCTGACCATGCCGGGTATCGCCGGGATCGTGCTGACGCTTGCGGTGGCGGTGGATGCCAACGTGCTGATCAACGAGCGCATCAAGGAAGAGCTGAAAAACGGACGATCGGTCCAGCAGGCAATCCATGAAGGCTATCGCGGCGCATTCTCCAGCATCGTTGACGCCAACGTCACCACGCTGATTACCGCCATTATCCTGTATGCGGTCGGCACCGGCTCTATCAAGGGCTTTGCCATTACCACAGCGATTGGGGTTGCCACCTCGATGTTTACGGCGATTGTCGGCACGCGTGCCATCGTTAACCTGCTTTACGGCGGTAAACGCATCAACAAGCTGTCAATTTAGGAGTGGGCTGTGGCTCAGCAACATAGTGTTGAAGATTTGAATTACGGCCGTAGAGTCTATGACTTTATGCGCTGGGATTATGTGGCGTTCAGTATCTCGATTACGCTGCTGGTCATCTCGATCGCCATCATGTCGGTCAGGGGGTTTAACTGGGGCCTGGATTTCACCGGCGGTACGGTGATTGAACTGAACCTGGAGAAAACCGTCGATCTGGACGCCATGCGCGACGCGCTGGAGAAAGCCGGTTTCAAGGAGCCGCTGATCCAAAACTTCGGCAGCAGCCGCGATGTGATGGTGCGCATGCCGCCGGTGCAGGATGGCGCGGGTCAGGAACTGGGCAATAAAGTGCTCGGCGTGATCAACCAGACCTTCGAGCAGAACGCCGTAGTCAAACGCATCGAATTCGTCGGGCCGAGCGTGGGCAACGATCTGGCGCAGGCCGGCGGCATGGCGCTGCTGGTGGCGCTGATCTCCATCCTGATTTACGTCGGCATCCGCTTCGAATGGCGCCTGGCGCTGGGGGCGGTGCTGGCGCTGGCCCATGACGTGGTGATCACCATGGGGGTGCTGTCGCTGTTCCACGTGGAAATCGACCTGACCATTATCGCCTCGCTGATGTCGGTCATCGGTTATTCGCTTAACGACAGCATCGTGGTCTCGGATCGTATTCGTGAAAACTTCCGCAAGATCCGCCGCGGCAGTTCTTATGAAATCATCAACGTGTCCCTGACCCAGACCTTAAGCCGGACCATCATGACGTCGGCCACCACGCTGATGGTGGTGCTGATGCTGTTTATCTTTGGCGGTCCGATATTGGAAGGCTTCTCGCTGACCATGCTTATCGGCGTTTCCATCGGTACGGTTTCCTCCATCTATGTGGCTTCCGCCCTGGCGCTGAAGCTGGGAATGAAGCGCGAACACATGATGCAGCAGAAAGTCGAGAAAGAGGGCGCCGATCAGCCTTCGCTGCTGCCATAAAAGGCGCTGCCGGCATGACATTCAGGAACCCCGCAGCAGCGGGGTTTTTTTATGGCCGTTTACCGGCGGGCGGGCGCGGCTACTGCCGCGACAGTGGTTTTACCGCATCGGGGGCGGGCGGTGTCTCGGGGGCGTTGCGGATGATATCGCGCAGGCGGACAAAGCCCACCTGTTCCGGCGTCAGGCCGCTGAGCCGCAGCTCAAGCGTGGCTTCCGGTTTCGGCAGCAGGGAAGCCGGCACCACGATCGGCTGGCTAAGCGTATCGGCGGTCAGCGGCTTGCCGGAGGCGGGATCCACCTGGCCCCAATCGACCACCGCATGGAACGGGGGCAGCGCCGAACCGTCCGCGGTGCGGATGCTCAGCAGCGCCCGCGACCCGTTGGCCTCGGTTTCCACCGCGCCCAGGCTGACCTGCAGCCTGCCGATAGCGCTGTCCACCTGCGCCGCGGCCTGCGCCGCCGGATAGAGATAAACGCCGCTGGTGGACTGCTCATTGAGCGCGTTTTGCTGCATCAGCGCCGAGGCCTGATCGTTGAGGTATTGCAGGCGCTGGTTAAGCTGGCCGATTTCCTTTTTCAATTCGGGGATTTTAGGGTTCGGTTGTTGCGCGCAACCCGCAAGGGACAGCAGGGCGAGGGTGGCGTAAAGCGAACGATAACTGATTGTCATAGCAACAGTTTCCTTTTTCTGTCAGTTAAATACAGCTTAGCCCGGAACACGCGGAAAGTCATGAAATGTTAGCAGGCGGGGATACCGAATCCCGCGGTTACCGGCGGCGGCCCTCTTTGTTGTCGGCGCGGTTCGCGCTAAACTACCTTATCCGTTTCAGCCGCGCAGGACGCCTTATGCATTGTCCCTTTTGTTCCGCAGTCGATACCAAGGTCATTGATTCCCGCCTGGTGGGTGAAGGCTCCCAGGTCCGGCGCCGGCGCCAGTGCCTGGTCTGCAATGAGCGCTTTACCACCTTTGAGGTGGCGGAGCTGGTCCTGCCCCGGGTTATCAAGAGTAACGAGATCCGCGAGCCCTTTAATGAAGACAAGCTGCGCGGCGGATTCCTGAAAGCGTTGGAAAAGAGGCCGGTAAATTCCGACGACGTCGAAATGGCCATCAACCATATCAAATCCCAGCTGCGCGCGACCGGGGAACGGGAAGTCCCGAGTAAAATGGTCGGCAACCTGGTGATGGACGCCCTGAAAAAACTCGACAAAGTGGCGTATATCCGTTTTGCCTCGGTATACCGCAGTTTTGAGGATGTACGCGAATTTGGCGAAGAAATCGCCCGCCTCCAGGATTAAGGACCACGCTATGCCGCTTGATGAACTCTACATGGCGCGCGCGCTGGAGCTGGCGCGGCGCGGCCGCTTTACCACCGCGCCCAATCCCAACGTCGGCTGCGTCATTGCGCGCGACGGGCATATTGTCGGCGAGGGCTACCATCTGCGCGCCGGCGAGCCCCATGCCGAAGTCCATGCCCTGCGCATGGCGGGCGACGCGGCGCGCGGCGCCACCGCCTACGTTACCCTTGAGCCCTGCAGCCATCACGGCCGCACGCCGCCTTGCGCCGACGCGCTGGTGGCGGCCGGGATGGCGCGGGTGGTGGTGGCGATGCAAGATCCCAATCCCCAGGTTGCCGGGCGCGGCATGTATCTCCTGCGCCAGGCCGGCGTATCGGTTGAGCACGGTCTGATGATGAAGGATGCCGAGGCGCTGAATCCGGGGTTTCTCAAACGCATGCGCACCGGTTTTCCCTATGTGCAGCTCAAGCTTGCCGCCTCCCTTGACGGCCGTACCGCCATGGCCTCGGGTGAAAGCCAGTGGATAACCTCGCCCCAGGCCCGCCGGGATGTGCAGGTTTTCCGCGCCCAGGCCGGCGCCATTTTATCCAGCGCCGCCACGGTATTGGCCGACGATCCCGCCCTCACGGTGCGTTGGGACTCACTGCCGCCGAACATTCGCGAGATGTATCCCCAGGCATCGCTGCGCCAGCCGTTACGGGTGGTTATCGATAGCCGGAATCGGGTTACGCCCCGGCATCGTCTGGTGGCCCAGGCCGGACAGACCGTGCTCGCCCGTCTGCGGCCCGATTCGCAGCCATGGCCACAGGACGTCGAACAGCTGACGGTGCCCGCCGCCGCAGGCGCGCCGGGCGGAACGGCGCATATCGATATCGTGGCGCTGCTGATGTTGCTGGCCCGGCGCCAGGTAAACAGCCTGTGGGTCGAGGCCGGAGCTTCGCTTGCCGGCGCCTTGCTTGACGCCGGGGTGGTGGATGAACTGATCGTCTACCTGGCGCCCAGGCTGCTCGGCGCCGGCGCGCGCGGGTTATGCGACCTGCCGGGACTGGAGACATTGGCGCAGGCGCCGGCGTTTGACTTTACCGACCTGTGCCAGGTCGGGCCGGATATCCGCCTGCGGCTTAAACCGCGCCACGGGCAGTAATTGGCCCGAGCAGCGGGCAAAAGAATATGTTAGAATCCGCCCCCTTGTGGGCAATTACCGCCATTTGTCAATTGAAGGAAAGCCATGAACGTTATTGAAGGTGTTGTCGCCACTCCGGATGCCCGCATAGCGATTGCGATTGCGCGCTTTAACCACTTCATCAATGACAGCCTGCTGGAAGGCGCTATTGATGCCCTCAAGCGTATCGGCCAGGTGAAAGACGACAATATCACCGTAGTCTGGGTACCGGGCGCCTACGAGCTGCCGCTGGCAACCCGCGCATTGGCCAATAGTAAAAAATTTGACGCCGTGGTGGCGCTTGGCACGGTAATCCGTGGCGGCACCGCGCATTTTGAATATGTCGCCGGCGAGTGCAGCTCCGGTTTATCAGACGTCGCCATGAGCAGTGAGCTGCCCGTGGCCTTCGGCGTGCTGACGACGGAAAGCATTGAACAGGCAATAGAACGGGCCGGCACCAAAGCCGGCAACAAAGGTGCGGAAGCAGCGTTGACCGCACTGGAAATGATTAACGTACTGAAAGCTATCAAAGCGTAAGTAAAGGGGAAATTCGTGAAACCTGCTGCTCGTCGCCGTGCCCGTGAATGTGTCGTTCAGGCGCTTTACTCATGGCAGTTATCTCATAACGATATCGCGGATATTGAAGTCCAGTTCCTCGCGGAGCAGGATGTCAAGGATGTGGATATCGCTTATTTTCGCGAGCTGTATACCGGTACGGCGACGCATGCAGCGGAGCTGGATCAGCTTATGGCACCCTACCTTTCACGTCAGCTTGACGAGTTGGGCCATGTGGAGCGCGCCATTTTGCGCCTGGCGCTGTATGAATTAAGCAAGCGCCTGGACGTGCCGTATAAAGTGGCCATCAATGAGGCGATTGAGCTGGCCAAGACCTTCGGCGCGGAAGAAAGCCATAAGTTTGTCAACGGCGTGCTGGACAAAGCGGCCCCGCATATCCGTCCCAACAGGAAGTAACGTTTTTCCGGCCGGTTCTCCGGCCGCGGCCCTTTTCCGCAATAACATAGACAACACTATTTGGATAGGTTATGGCCTGTGGCGAATTTGACCTTATTGCCCGCTATTTCAATCGCGTAAGAAGCGTTCGGCGCGATGTGGTACTGGGCATCGGCGATGATTGTGCACTGCTGTCGGTTGATGAAAAACGACTGATAGCGGTCAGCACCGATACCCTGGTGGCGGGTATTCACTTTTTGCCGGATATCTCTCCCGCCGACCTAGGTTATAAATCCCTGGCGGTAAATCTCAGCGACCTGGCCGCCATGGGCGCCGATCCCGCCTGGCTGTCGCTCGCCCTCACCTTGCCCGACGTTGATGAATCCTGGCTGGCCGCCTATAGCGACAGCCTGTATGAACAGCTGGATTATTACGGCATGCAGCTGATCGGCGGCGATACCACGCGCGGTCCGCTCAGCCTGACGCTGACCATCCATGGGCTGATCCCCGCGGGGCGCGCCATCACCCGTTCGGGCGCGCGCATCGGCGATTGGATCTACGTCACCGGTACCCTGGGCGACAGCGCCGCCGGCCTGGCTATCCTGCAAAACCGGCTTGATGTCGATTCGCCGCGGGACCGCCAATACCTGCTGGGGCGCCACCTGCGTCCCCAGCCGCGCATCCTGCAAGGGCAGGCGCTGCGCGATCTGGCCAGTTCGGCGATCGATATCTCCGACGGCCTCGTCTCCGACCTGCGGCATATCCTCGACAGGAGCGAATGCGGCGCGCGCATCCATTTGGACGATCTGCCTTATTCCACCGCCCTGCGACGCCACGCCACGCCGGAGCAGGCGTTGCGCTGGGCCCTGGGCGGCGGCGAAGATTACGAACTCTGCTTTACCGTGCCCGAAATAAACCGCGGCGCGCTCGATGTCGCCTTAGGCCATACCGGCGCCGATTTTACCTGCATCGGCCAGATTGGGCCGCGTAGCGAAGGCCTGCAATTATTGCGCGATAATCAGCCGGTCACGTTCGATTGGCAAGGTTTTGACCATTTTAATCAGGAGTAAGCCATGACCATGGAAATGGCCCTTGCCAAAGGGCGGGTAAGGCTGCGCAATCCCTGGCACCTGCTGGCCACCGGATTCGGCAGCGGATTGTTTCCCTGGATGCCCGGCACCGCCGGCTCCCTGGCGGCAATCCCCTTATGGTGCCTGATAATCCAGCTTCCCTGGCAGCTCTACTCCCTGGTGGTCATGTTAAGCATCTGCCTGGGCGTTTATGCCTGTCACCAGACCGCCAGGGATATGCGCGTGCACGATCACGGCTGCCTGGTCTGGGATGAATTCGTCGGCATGTGGATTACGCTGATGGCCTTGCCGGTCAACGACTGGCGTTGGGTAGCGGCGGCCTTTGTGCTGTTTCGCGTGCTGGACATCTGGAAACCCTGGCCGATCCGCTGGTTCGATCGGGAGGTGCATGGCGGCATGGGGATCATGATTGATGACATCGTGGCCGGTATTATCGGCGCCGGCATAATTTTCGCCGTGGGCCATTACTGGCCGCTGTTCCTGACCTGATGTATCGGTACGCCTGGCGCCGGCATGAACCCGATACGTCGGTGGAGGCTACCGGCATGGGGCGGCGAATCCGCCGGGCGGCATCAGGACGGTACCCCGCCCATGGCGGGCGGGGTTGGCCGCCGGTTAGCCCACCGGCGGCGGATCATTGAAAACCGACCGGATAATGCGGGGCGTAGGCGGTTTCCAGCTCGGCAATGTCCTGCTCATCCAGGATAACGTCCAGGGCGCCGACCAGGTCGTCAAGCTGTTCGGCGCGTGACGCGCCGACGATCGGCGCGGTAACCGCCGGTTTGCTCAGCACCCACGCCAGCGCCACCTGCGCCCGCGACACGCCCTTGCTGTCGGCGATGGCCGCCACGCGTTCGGCTATGCGGGCGTCGGCGTCGGCGCTGTTATCATAGAGCGCCTTGCTGACCAGGTCCGACGCTTCCCGCGCGGTGGTTTCGCCCCAGGGGCGGGTCAGCCTGCCGCGCGCCAGGGGGCTCCAGGGTAGCACCGCGATCCCCTCGGCCCGGCACAGGGGGTGCATTTCACGCTCCTCCTCGCGCTGGATCAGGTTGTATTGATCCTGCATGCTGACAAAACGGGTCCAGCCATGCAAATCGGCGGTATACAAGGCGCGGGCAAACTGCCAGGCGTACATCGACGACGCGCCGATAAACCGCGCCTTGCCGGATTGCACCACGTCGTGCAGCGCCTCCAGCGTCTCCTCCAGCGGCGTGTCGTAGTCCCAACGGTGGATCTGCAGCAGATCGACATAGTCGGTGCCGAGGCGGGAGAGACTGTCGTCGATGGATTGCAGGATATTGGCGCGCGACAGGCCGCCCGACAGATTGCTCATGGGGAAAAAGACCTTGGTGGCGAGAACGATGTCCTCGCGCCGCGCGAAATCGTTTAACGCCCGCCCGACGATTTCCTCGCTGCTGCCGTCCGAATAGCTGTTGGCGGTATCGAAGAAATTAATACCCAGCTCCAGCGCCTGCTTTATCAACAGCCGTGAGCTTTCCTCGGGCAGGGTCCAGGCATGCTTGCCCCTTGTGGGTTCGCCAAAGGTCATACAACCCAGGCACAGGCGGGATACGCGAAGATCGGTCTTGCCAAGCGTGGTAAACTGCATGTTTTTCTCCTGAGGGTGATGTTAATCATTACATTATAGTCAGATTGTTATGGGCGGCGGGGTGATTGCCATCCAGCCCCCGGGCCGGCAAACCCATTAATGCGGTTTTCCTTGACCCATTGCATGGAATCTTACCTCTTCATTAAGGATGATTGTGCGACTTACTCTCAACCCCTCGTCACTATAAACGCGTAGTACATTGAACACCGGGAAATTATGTCTAAATCTAATAAGTTAACCACCTTTATCCTGGCCTTTATGCTGCTGGGCATCGTCATGGGCGCCCTGGTGCACCAGTTTGCCAGCGCGGAGAATGCGCACGCCTATGCGGACAATATTGCATTATTAACCGACATCTTTCTGCGCCTGATTAAGATGGTCATTGCGCCGCTGGTATTTACCACGCTGACGGTAGGCATCATGAATATGGGCGATACTTCGGCCATCGGCGCCCTGGGCGGCAAAGCCTTTCTCTGGTTTATCTCGTCCTCCGTGGTGTCCATTTTGCTCGGGCTGACGGTGGTCACCCTCATGCAGCCCGGCGCCGGCCTTAACCTGCAAATCCCCGCCCAGGCGGTGGATACCGGCCTTGCCGCCAGCGGCATGTCGTTCAAGACCTTTATTGCCCATACCTTCCCCACCAGCATCGTTGACGCCATGGGGCATAACGAAATTCTGCAAATCGTGGTGTTTTCGTTATTCTTCGGCATCGCCGGGGCGTCGCTGGGGGAGAAATTCAATAAACCGCTGGCGGACGGACTGAACGTGGTCTCCCATATCATGCTGAAGGTGACGGGCTATGTGATGTATATGGCGCCGCTCGCCATCTTTGCCGCCGTGTCGTCGGTTATCGCCAACGAAGGGTTGGGCATCCTGAAAAGCTACGCGTCGTTTATCGGCGGCTATTACCTGGCCATCGCGCTGTGCTGCGTGCTGATGATAGGGTTCTGTTACCTGGTGTTGAAATCCGCCACGTTTCGCCTGCTGAGCATGCTGAAAGAGCCGGTGATCCTGGCGTTCACCACCAGCAGCTCCGAGGCCGCCTATCCCAAGACCCTCGAGCAGCTGCGGCGTTTCGGCTGCCCGAACAATATCGCCTCGTTTGTGCTGCCGCTGGGGTATTCGTTTAATCTGGTGGGGTCGATGATCTACTGCTCGTTTGCCGCCATGTTTATCGCCCAAGCCTATAACATCCGGCTCACCGGCGCGGAAATCACCATGCTGATGCTGACCCTGATGCTGGCGTCCAAAGGCATTGCCGGCGTGCCGCGCTCGGCGCTGGTGGTGCTGGCGGCCACCATTCCAAGTTTTAATATCCCGGTGGCGGGTATCCTGCTGTTGATGGGTATCGACCATGTGCTGGATATGGGGCGGTCAGGTATTAACGTACTGGGCAACGGTATCGCCACCGCCATGCTGTCGCGTCCGGAAACGGAGCCTGAAGCATCGGGCGAATGGCAGGAAAATCACTGAAAAATAGCCCGCCACCACCGCGCTTAAAGCAGACGTGTTCAAGGGAGAGCGTGCCAATGGGGTCGAATCGGGCGTGATTTTCCCGCCCGACCGAGCGCCCCATGGCTCGGTATGCCCGCCACCACCGCGCTTAAAGCAGACGTGTTCAAGGGAGAGCGTGCCAATGGGGTCGAATCGGGCGTGATTTTCCCGCCCGACCGAGCGCCCCATGGCACGGTAGGCCCGCCGGCACCGCGCTTAAAGCAGACGTGTTCAAGGGAGAGCGCGCCAATGGGGTTGAATCGGGCGTGATTTTTTCGCCCGACCGAGCGCCCCATGGCGCGGTATGCCCGCCGGCACCGCGCTTAAAGCAGACGTGTTCAAGGGAGAGCGTGCCAATGGGGTCGAATCGGGCGTGGTTTTTTCGCCCGACCGAGCGCCCCATGGCACGGTAGGCCCGCCGGCACCGCGCTTAAAGCAGACGTGTTCAAGGGAGAGCGTGCCAATGGGGTCGAATCGGGCGTGATTTTCCCGCCCGACCGAGCGCCCCATGGCGCGGTATGCCCGCCACCACCGCGCTTAAAGCAGACGTGTTCAAGGGAGAGCGCGCCGATGGGGTCGAATCGGGCGTAATTTTCCCGCCCGACCGAGCGCCCCATGGCACGGTAGGCCCGCCGGCACCGGGCTTACCTAAGGCGCCGCGCCAAACCCTCAGGCCAGCCAGCGCTCAATCCGGGCTTGGATCCCGGCGCTGTCCAGCCCGAGCGCGGCGCGCATTTCCTCCTGGCTGCCCTGCGGGATAAACCGATCGGGCAGGCCGATATTCAAGACCGGCACCAGCAGCCGCTGGTGCATCAGGAATTCATTCACGCCGCTGCCGGCGCCGCCCATGACGGCGTTCTCCTCCAGCGTCACCAGCGCTTCGTGGCTGGCGGCCAGTTCCTCGATAAGACTTTCATCCAGCGGTTTAACAAAACGCATGTCCACCAGGGTGGCGTTTAGCGCGTCGGCGACGACGCGCGCGTCGGCCAGCAGGGTGCCGAAGTTAAGGATGGCGATCTTTTCGCCCTGGCGGCGGATGATCCCCTTGCCGATGGCCAGCGGCGCCAGCGGCGCCAGCGCCGCGCCGGTACCGCTGCCGCGTGGATAACGCACCGCCGACGGCCCGTCCTGATAGTGATAACCGGTATGCAGCATCAGCCGGCATTCGTTTTCATCGCTCGGCGTCATGATAACCATGTGGGGCACGCACCGCAGGAAGGATAAATCAAACGCGCCCTGGTGGGTCGGCCCGTCGGCGCCGACGATGCCGCAGCGATCGATGGCGAACAACACCGGCAAACGCTGGATGGCCACGTCATGGATCAGCTGATCGTAGGCGCGCTGCAAAAAGGTGGAGTAAATGGCCACTACCGGTTTATAACCGCCGATGGCCAGGCCCGCGGCGAAGGTCACGGCATGTTGTTCCGCGATGGCCACGTCGAAATACTGGCCGGGGTACTGCCGCGAAAAGCGCACCATGCCCGAGCCTTCGCGCATGGCGGGGGTGATTGCCATCAGTTTATCGTCAGTCGCCGCCGTCTCGCACAGCCAGTTGCCGAAAATCGCCGAATAGGTGGGCAGCCCGCCGGCGCTTTTGGGCAGGGTACCGGTCTCGGGATCAAATTTCGGCACCGCATGCCAGCTGATGGGGTCTTTCTCCGCCGGGGCGTACCCCTTGCCCTTTTTGGTCATGATATGCAGGAACTGCGGGCCTTTCATGGCGCGCATGTTTTTCAGCGTATGCACCAGTCCCAGCACATCGTGCCCGTCCACCGGGCCGATATAGTTGAATCCCAGTTCCTCGAACAGCGTACCGGGCACCACCATGCCCTTAATATGTTCCTCGGTGCGCTTGACCAGTTCCTTAATGGGCGGAATGCCGGACAGCACCCGCTTGCCTCCCTCGCGCAGGGTAGAGTACAGCTTGCCGGAAAGAATCTGCGCCAGATGGTTGTTCAGCGCGCCGACGTTTTCGGAGATCGACATTTCGTTATCATTGAGGATCACCAGCAGGTCCGACTTGATATCCCCCGCATGGTTCATCGCCTCGAACGCCATGCCGGCGGTAATGGCGCCGTCGCCGATGACGCACACGGTACGACGCCCTTTGCCTTCATGTCCGGCGGCCACCGCCATGCCGAGCCCGGCGCTGATGGAGGTGGAGGAGTGGCCGACCGACAGCACGTCATAGTCGCTTTCGCCGCGCCAGGGAAAAGGATGCAGGCCGTCTTTCTGGCGAATGGTGCCGATCTGGTCGCGGCGTCCGGTCAGGATTTTGTGCGGATAGGCCTGGTGGCCGACATCCCACACCACATGATCAAACGGGGTGTTATAGACATAATGCAGCGCAACGGTAAGTTCCACGGTACCCAGACCCGAGGCGAAATGGCCGCTTGAGCGGCTGACGCTGTCCAGCAGGAACCGCCTCAGCTCGTCGCAGAGCCTCACTAAACTCTCTTTCGGCAGCAGCCGCAGCTCGGCGGGTACTTCGGCTAAGGCCAACGTCGGGTACTTCGTCAGATCAATACTCATCGGATACTCATATCTGGGATGGAAAAAGACGCTTTTTTTTACTTATCGCGTTCAATGACAAACCGTGCCAGCGCGTTCAGGGCCGACGTATCATAACCCAGGCTTTCGACATGCGTTAAAGCCGCCAATGACTCCTGGATCAGATCATGTGCCTTGGCGCGCGCGTTATCAAGCCCCAGCAGCGCCGGGTAGGTGCTTTTGCCCAGCTGTTGATCCGCGCCCTGGCGTTTACCAAGCGTCGCGGTATCGCCCACCACGTCGAGAATATCGTCCTGGACCTGGAACGCCAGGCCGATGGCGGCGGCATAACGATCGAGGAAGGGCAGGGCCGCACGGCCCGGTTCCCCGGCCGCCAGCGCGCCCATGGTTACCGCCGAGCGGATCAGCGCGCCGGTCTTATAACGGTGAATGGTCTCGAGATCCGCCAGGTTGACCGGCGTCACTTCCGCCGCCAAATCCTGCGCCTGGCCGAGGCACATGCCGGCCGCGCCGCTGGCCTGGGCCAGCGCCGAGATCATCGCCAGGCGATCCCGCGTCGCCACCGACGGCATCGGCGCGTCGGCCAGAATGGAAAACGCCAGGGCTTGCAGCGCGTCCCCGGCCAGGATGGCGGTGGTTTCACCAAATTTAATATGGCAGGTCGGTTGACCGCGCCGCAGGTCGTCGTCGTCCATTGCCGGCAGGTCGTCATGGATGAGGGAATACGCGTGGATGCATTCCACCGCCGCCGCCGGCGCGTCCAGGTCCGCCAAAGGCAGGCCGAACAGCTGGCCGGTACGGTAAACCAGGAACGGCCGCAGGCGCTTGCCGCCCAGTAACGCGCCGTGGCGCATGGCCTGGGTCAGCGGTTCCCGGGGATCCAGGGAAGCGAAAAACCGGTCCAGCGCCCCGTCGACCCGCAGATGGCAGGCCTTTAGCTGCAGCGCGAACTCCATGGTTTATTCCGCGTCCGGGGTAAACGGCGTCAGCGGCGCAGTGTTCTCGTCGCTAAGCAATATCTGCACCCGCTGCTCCGCCTGCTGCAAGGTCTGCTGGCCGTGGCGCGCCAGCTGCACGCCCTGTTCAAATGCGTTCAGCGCCTCTTCCAGCGGAAGCTCGCCTGATTCCAGGCGGGTGACAATCTGTTCCAATTCTTTTAGTGCAGTTTCAAAACTGGCGGGCTGTTCGGTTTTTTTCGGCATAACGATTTTTTCACCAACGTAAAGGGCATGGCATATGAAAACAGACAACGTTAGCCCAGAGTGCGATGATAAGCAAATTGGGCTCAATGCCGCGGCGTAAAGTGATATACTGCGCGCCTCGGATGCTAAGGGTAATATCCAGGCGTACTGCGCCGGATTATCCCTATCTTATTATATGACGTGTTCCGCTACGTTACCTTTTTCTTCTGATCACATAACGACTATCGCCATGAAGTTTATCATCAAACTGTTTCCGGAAATTACGATAAAAAGCCAGTCGGTACGGTTGCGCTTTATTAAAATTCTCGCCAGCAATATCCGCAACGTCATGAAACATTATGACGAGTCCCTGACGGTGGTGCGTCATTGGGATCATATCATCGTACGCGCCAAGGACGAGAGCAAGCGCCCGGTTATCTGCGAGGCGCTGACCCGTATTCCCGGCATCCATCATATCCTGGCGGTGGAAGAACACACCTATACGGATATGCACGACATTTATGTGCAGACGCTGGCGCAGTACCACGACCGGCTGGTGGATAAAACATTTTGCGTGCGCGTAAAACGCCGCGGCACCCATGAATTTACTTCGCAGGATGTGGAACGCTACGTCGGCGGCGGCCTGAACCAGAACGTGTCCGGCACCCGCGTGCGGCTCAACCATCCCGAAGAAACCATCCACCTGGAAATCGAAGACGATCGCCTGCTGCTTATCACCGCGCGCTATGAAGGCATTGGCGGATTCCCTATCGGTACCCAGGAAGATGTGCTGTCGCTGATTTCCGGCGGTTTCGATTCCGGCGTTTCCAGCTATATGCTGATGCGCCGCGGCTGCCGGGTGCATTACTGCTTCTTTAACCTGGGCGGCGCGGCGCATGAAATCGGCGTGCGCCAGGTGGCGCATCATCTCTGGAACCGCTACGGCAGTTCCCACCGGGTGCGGTTTATCGCCATTGATTTTGCCGCCGTGGTGGGCGAAATCCTGGAAAAAGTCGATGACGGCCAAATGGGCGTGGTGCTCAAGCGCATGATGATCCGCGCGGCATCGGAAATGGCGGAACGCTTCGGCATCCAGGCGCTGGTGACCGGTGAAGCCCTGGGGCAGGTCTCCAGCCAGACCCTCACCAACCTGCGCCTGATCGATAACGTCTCCGATACGCTGGTGCTGCGGCCGCTGATTTCCCATGATAAAGAGCAGATCATCAATACGGCGCGCGCCATCGGCACCGAGGAATTCGCCAAAACCATGCCGGAATATTGCGGCGTAATTTCTAAAAGTCCGACGGTCAGGGCCGTAAAGCATCGTATCGAGCAGGAAGAAGCGCATTTTGACTTCAGCGTGCTCGAACGGGCGGTGGCGGAGGCCAGCAGCATAGATATCCGCGAAATCATCGAGCAGACCCGCCAGGATGTGGAGGAAGTGGAAACCGCGGCCGACGTCGGCGGCAATGATATCGTGCTGGATATCCGTCCGGTGGACGAGCAGGAAAGCCAGCCGCTGCTGATGGACAACATCGTGGTCCAGGCGCTGCCGTTCTATAAGCTCGGCACCCAGTTCGGCACGCTTGACCAGAGCAAGTCCTATCTCCTGTACTGCGAGCGGGGCGTCATGAGCCGGCTGCAGGCGCTGTACCTGCGCGAGCAGGGCTTTCACAACGTCAAGGTTTACCGGCCTTAAAGCCGCGTCCCGGCCGTTTGCCGTACGCTAAATACGGCAAACGGCAAGCGTGTTCGCCATCGCCGGCCGGGATCCCGGCGTGAGTTACCCGGCGAAATCCCGTATGCCCGCAGGCAGCACCAGCTGCGCCGCCACTTCCGCCGCTTTGCTTCCGCCCAGTAGCAGCCCGATAATATGCAAGGCAAACTCCATCGCCGTACCCGGACCCTGGCTGGTCAGCAGGTTCGCCGTTTTATCGTAAACAACCCGCTCGTCCCGCCATTGCGACGCCGGGATCCGGTCTTTCAACGCCGGGAACCCCGTTAACGCGGCATCAGGAAACAGGCGATGATGTACCAGCACCAACGCCGGCGCCGCGCAGATGGCGGCAATCAGTCTGCCGGCGCGACTTGCCAGACGCAGGCAATCAATCAGCGCCGCGCTGTCGCGCAGGGCCTCGGCGCCCTTGACGCCGCCCGGCAGGACGATAACGTCGAACGCCCGGCCGGCCACCGTCGCCAGCGGGGCATCGGCCAGCAGCCGTACTCCGCGCGAGCAGACAATCCCATGGCTCGCGTTGCCCACGCCCACGCCCGTCACCGTCACCTCAATGCCGGCCCTGACCAGCAGATCGATCACGGTCACCGCTTCGGTTTCTTCACTCCCAGTCGCCAGACATACCATCGCCGAGACGCCCATAGTGGTCCTCCTTCTGTTTGATCAGCTCATACAACCGCTGGTTTTCCGGTACGCTCAGGCCATGTACCCGCGCCCGCCGCACCAGGTAACCATTAATATAGTCAATCTCGGTATGACGCTGGGCGCGAATATCCTGCAGCATCGACGACGTATTGCCCGCGGTGCTTTTAATGGTTTGCCCAACGTAAAACAGCAGGCTTTCATAAGAAGTATGGTATCCCTCGCGATCCATGACCATCGCCACTTCGCGGCACAGCGCTTCGATCTGATCGATATACTGTTCTATCTCGCCGTTACGGCACTCATAGGCCGCCGTCAGCGGGTTGATGACACAGTTGGCGGCCAGTTTAAGCCAGCAGGAAGCGGCGATATTGTTATGCCAGGCCACATCCGGCAACGCCTCGTGCAGCTTTTCCGCCAGGTGGCTGATGGACTGCGCGTTTTCCGTCAGCGGGCCGATACGGGTGGTACCGTTATAGACATGGATAATGCTGCCGCTCTCGCTGCGATAAGCCGCGTGGGTGGTGATGCCCTGCAACAACGGCTGGGTAAGCGCAGGCAGCTCTTCGCGGGTGCCCAGGCCGTTATGCAGCAATAAAATGGCGCAGTCCGCCCTGAGCTGCGGCAACAGCGTGCGGATGGCGCCGGAAACCTGCCAGGCTTTCAGCGTCACCAGCAAGAGATCACTCCCGGACAAAAGCGCGGCGTTGTTGGCGGGCAACTGATGCCGCACGTTCTCCCCCAGGGGCGTCACCACATCCACCGTACAAGACGACTGCGGCACGCGCAGCCATCCCTGGACGTTGTGCCCCTGGCTCACCAGTCCGGCCAGCCACAACTGGCCGATGGCGCCACACCCGAGAACGGTAATATTCATGTTTTAACCTTTGCTATGCATTAAGCCAACCAGCGCCTGCCTGCGCGTAGATTGCTCTGATTATAGACATATTCGCTGCCTATCAAGGGCCGTTTTAGGCCTATTCATTTTTTTGCCGACGCCGCGGACAGTATTTTGTATCTGGCAAACCAAGCGGGTATGATGCTAACCAAAGAATGGCAGCCGGAGACACATTATGCCCTCATTTGACATCGTTTCAGAAATAGATATGCAGGAAGTTCGCAACGCGGTGGAGAATGCCAGCCGCGAGCTCACCACCCGCTGGGATTTTCGCAACGTACCGGCAAGTTTTGAGCTCAATGAAAAAAACCAAAGCATCACCGCCACCAGCGAATCCGATTTCCAGGTGCAGCAACTGGTCGAGATCCTGCGGGAAAAATTGGCCAAACGCGGTATTGAGGGCGGGGCGATAGAGCTGCCGGACGAGATGGCGCGCAGCGGCAAAACCTATAGCGTCGAGGCCAAGCTCAAGCAAGGCATCGAATCCACCCTGGCCAAGAAGCTGGTGAAACTGATCAAAGACAGCAAGCTGAAGGTACAGGTGCAAATCCAGGGCGAGCAGGTACGGGTTACCGGCAAATCCCGCGATGATTTGCAGGGCGCCATGGCGCTGGTCAAAGGCGGAGAGCTGGGCCAGCCGTTTCAGTTTACTAATTTTCGCGATTAAGTGCTGGGCTGACGGCAGGGCGACTTGCCCATTTTAATCTATATAACTTAATAAGATAGGCGTCTGTTATTAAATAGAGCGGGCGCGGTTTTTAGTTTTAGCGTATCAAAAAATGCCGCCTGAATACCCTTTTTTGCATAATCAATGCATGCCTATTGAAATGAATCCCTCTGTTTGCTATCACTATGGGGAATAGATATCTTTGTAGAGGAACGAGTAATATTAATTAAAAAGTCACTCTATGTAAAATTTATAACATATCTGTTTATATAACATAAATGTATGCATTGATTTTACAGTGATCTTCTTTAGCGTTTTTAACTTAACAGAAAATTATTTAAACGATTGGTGGCATTAATGTGTGAAGTCTAACGCCAAGGCTTAATGTCGTTTTGGCGTGGGCATCATAATGCTTTCCCCAAGAGTTAGCGAGTCGACAGTATTTATATGCTTTAAGCCTTATTTCTTAATTTCTATAAATTTTTTCACGCGGGAATAAATGATTATACCTTTCTCACATTACGCGAAAAGTACTTATACCGTTTGTTACTCACTGTGAAAAATTTGTCATAATAGCAACAGTAGGTGAGGTGTCATCATGAGTAGACAATTTTCATCCCAGGCATTTAATTATAGCGATGCCAATCAAACCACGGTCAATCCGCGTACCGGCATGTTTAATGTTTATTTGCCCTTAGTGAACTTGGTGGGCAATGCGGGATTAGGGCCCGTTTTCCAGGTCGCGCTCAGCTATAATGGGTTTGGTAGCTTTAATTATGGTTTTGGCTTAGGATTTCATCTTGGCTATTCTTATTATGATACTGCCTATGGGATTTTAGTACTGAGTTCAGGTGAACAATATAGTGTCATCGAAACCCCACAAGGCATTGAGGTGATACAAAAAAAACTGACTAACTTCCATTTTGTTAGAACAGAAAACGGTTATCGGATTATATGGAAAAATGGCATAGTGGAAGAATTAGGCAGCCCGCAAAAGATGGACACGTTCAAAGTTGTCCTGAGGATTTACAACCCCTTTGGTTTAATGTTGATGTTTCAATGGGATATTGTCGACTCCAATACGATGCCTAAGTTGACTTCCATAGTCGACAATGATTTTGGGACCTTAAGAATTGATTATTTCAATCAAAGTGGTCTCCCCGAAGATCGGCTTACTTTAATAACTGCCTGGCCGGGCACCCAAGAATCTATTTCGTTCGCATTACGATTTGATGACCATAATAGTCTTAGCGAAGTGTTGACCTTAAGCGAAAACGAAATATTGGCGAGTTCCGAATTTGAATATACTAATTTTCTTCATTACCGCTTACTTACAAAAATGCATGCCGATCCTGATATTACGTATGAAATAACCTATGAAGATAGCGCAACGGTCTTCCCTACTAGCGCGTATTTACCGGCATTACCGAGAGTATCGAAAAAGGTAACAAGCATCGGCGGTAAAACTCCCCTCATCACCAGCAACTACACCTACTCTTTATCCAATTTTCTTGGCGGTCACTCCCCTGAACAATTTTGGGTACACTATCGTGACTATCTGCTTGAGCATAGTCAGTATCTTTTTGATTATCAATACTATCAACATGAAGAATATACAAACGGTGCTGATACCATTAGTATTCGATATGTATTTGATGTATTGCATAATGATATAGAAGTGATAAAAACGGTAACGCGTGACTCAAAAAGCTATGTCACTAAAAAAGAAACTGTGTTTAATTCTAATTTGACAGAGCCTTTTGATGCCCAGCCCAGTCAATATCAGCTGGCGTCCACTCAAAAAATAACCTACATATCTCCGGATAAAATCACCAGGGTGGAAACTACCGAAACGCGCTACGACGAAGGCGGCAACCTAGTTTGGCAGCAAAATCCCGATGGTATGATTATCGAAAATGAATATTATCAGAATAATAAGGAGCATCCAGAGACATTAGATCCCTGGGGGTTTGTACGCTATTTATATAAACAAACCATCAAACCTTCTAGTCGGGAATTTATTACTGAATATACAGTGACAGTACATGAATATGAAAGTTTTCCCTCAATAGATAATGCACCGGCCGCCTGGTCCATTGTTCCGAAAAAAAGCCACTTTTATGCCCATGAATCGGTGAAATCAGAAGAGGTACTTATCACCAGCGAGGAACTATTCTATATAAGCAGCCCTCTTAACAACAACCCAATGCATGGCAGGCTAGAACGGAGGGTCAAAACGTTTATCGATGGCGATCACAGCTATCCCGCCACCACACAATTTACCTATTTCTTGTCGGGTGTTATTTTAGTCATATCCAGGGATGACACCGGCTATGATGGCCTAGCCTATGCCACCGCCAGCAGAACCTCTTCTTGCACCGGACGCGTGCTGTCAGAAGTCGATGCGCAAAACAGTCAACACAATTATGACTATGATTTGTTGGGCCGTTTAATCCGGCACACGCAAAATCCCGGCACCGCCTATCAACGTATAAGCACACTAGATTACTACATAGAGAGAAACTGTGACGGTAATTTTGGGGTGACAACCACCACCGATGCTTCCGGCAATAAGATACGCAGCTGGTTTGATGGTCTAGGAAGGCCAGTTAAAAAGGCATCCAATAATATTGATCGCGCCGAAAGCGATGAATGGTTTGAGATCGAAAGTAAGGAATATAATGCTATTAGCCAGGTTTTATCTAATACCCTGACTGACCACTTTGTTCCCACACCTGATGAAATAGAAGAAAGCGTAAGTATTACAGCTACCATGGAATATGAACCTTGGGGAAATGTCAGCGTGATAAGACGCAGTGACGGAACCCATGAGGAAATACAGTTTGATCCGATTAAACTTCAGGCAACCTTGAAAAAATACAGTTCCACCGATCCTAATAAAAAACTTGGCGATATCAGGATCGATTTTAATATAGGGATGCAACCGCTAAAAAAATCATGTATTAGTCTTGATGGCAGCGTTTATTCTGAAACTAGCTCAAGATATGATGGCTACGGCTTGCTGCGTGAGTACAAAGACGAAAAAGGCTATGTCACCCATTACGAATATGATGCGTTTCATAGGCAAGTTATGGTAGGTTTGCCTGATAAAAATGCAACTTTACGAAAGTATGCCGTCCATACTGATAAACCCTGCGTAACCGAAGTTAGTGTACAAGATATACAGGAAAACGTGACGATATTAGGCACTCAGGCATTCGATAGTTTGGGACGTTTGAAGGAGTCCGTTTCTGGCGGGCGCAGATATACTTATGAATATATTGGTGCTAATCCTAAACCTAGCGTAGTAACCACCCCGGCGGGACAATCACTTGAATATCAATATATTCCAGAATTGGGCAATGTGGTCAGTTTAGTAGCCGATCGAAGTCTATACAAAGTATATTCCTGGAATACCCTGGCCGGGAAAATACAAGCTTCGACAAGTGAAAATGTTGACTATCCGGTAGGCCGGGGGCGGATTATGCAACGCTGGTTTTATTCACCTTCTGGGCAACTTGGGCAAGAAGATTTTTCTTCTGACATCAACGCTAGTATTAGATTCGATTGGACATTGTTGGGCGCTGAAAAAAAAGGTAGTCTGTCAGGGGATAATCCATCATCCACTTATGAACGTTCTTTTTGGTACTCTAAACAAACAGGTCAACAAATATTAGGTCAAAATATTAATTCTTACACTAAAACGGATTACGATGATTTTGGCCGCGTGGCCGAGTTAAACCATACCGATGGTTATGTTGATTTTTACGTTAATACCAAATTTTCCTATGATGAGTTCAGTCGTGAGTATAAACGTGAAATTGTTATGGGAGCGGATTTTCAAACCAATTTCAAGGAAACGAAACTAACAATAGAATATTTTTATGAACGAAATGGGAATATTCTTGATAAAAAGATCACTTTGGATGAAAAACTTGTAAACCATGAATTATACGAATATGACGAGTGTAACCGGCTTATTCATATGAAAAGTGAAAGCCAGGAGTTTGCCACGGATGCTTATGGTCAACAATTTGATGAACAGAATTTTTCCTACGATGCATTGAATAATATGACCCGCTGTCACACGCATTTTTTTTATGGAGATGATTATGCGGAGTTTCATTATGACAATCCGGATGATCCTACTCAATTGACCTCGGTCTCACACAGTGCTCCAGTCTATCCCCCGTTAATTTCACTCCACTATGATGCTAATGGGAGAATGGATGTGGACGAGGCGGGGCGTACATTGCAGTACGATATTCTCGGGCGGCTAGTAAAAGCCCATTCACCTGAGCATTCAGGTAATTATGATTATGATGGCATGGATCGCCTGGCAAAAGAAGAAATTGATCATCAGCCGGTGAGTAACATTATATACGAGCATAATACACCACAGTTGAAACGTGATGCTGATGCCAATGATACTGCCTGGGTTGCTAAATGGTTAAAGATATCAAGAGCCAACGGCTTTTTTGAAGACATGGCAGAAATGGCGAGAGATAGATTGCTAAATGTAGTTTTAACCGGCCGCGTAAGTTTTGACGTTACTGCCACCTTTAATACCGAACTCCATTTGTACACCCCATGGGGTTACCGTCAAACGGAGGATCCAGCCTTGCCGGGATTTAAGGGTGAGCTGCGCGATGCTATTACCGGCGCTTACCCATTGGGCAATGGCTACCGTTCATACAACCCGATTTTAATGCGCTTTAACAGCCCCGACAGCCTCAGCCCATTTGGTGCGGGGGGCATAAACCCCTACGTCTATTGCAACAATGATCCAATAAACGGCATTGATTTGGATGGTCACTTAAGCAGAAGATTAGCATTTACCGTTTTATTTAGTGTGATAGGGTTAGTGTTAGCCATACCTACCTTCGGCTACTCATTGGCGGCAGCCACCGCGGGCGTGATGGCCTTATATGGGGTGGCAGGTTTACTTGAGCTCACCTCCGCCGCGACCGGAATTGCTTCGGCTGCTTTAGAAGGATCGAATCCGCGTACATCAGCTATTCTCGGTTGGGTTTCATTAGGGACAGGCCTCGGTGGATTAGGAGCCTTGGGTGCGGCGGCGGCGGGTGCGAAGTTGTCGGTACTCGCTGCTAATAGGGCTGCATTGGCTGCGGGTGGGGAAATGTTAGGCGAAGATTTTATTATATTCAGAGGCTCGCAATATTCCGATCGATTAATCATTGACGCCCATGGGGCTCAACCATTTTTTAGTGGTGAACGTATTGAGGTTTCTGATGGCACCGCTGTCCGTTTTTTTGGGCGCGAAGGGCGATTTCTTAATGATCCTGGGTTGGTTGGCATTATGGATAGTAGCTATCAATCAAGGAATATTGTTCTTCCTGGGGCTTATGTAATTAATTATAATCTTATGCAATATCCAATTGAAGACAGCTTGGAAATCGAAGAACAAGCATATGAGACGCTATTCCATCTATCTCAACGGTATAATGTGGACGTCGTGTTCCCCGCCAGAGGCGTAATTGATTATAAATTTGCCAACTTAAATAGCCTTTTCAGTGAGCTAGGTAAGGCGGGTCTTCGTTATCAATATATTGATGGCGTCTTTTGCCGATTGAATCCATGGCGTTATTTTTGGGCTGCCGCAGATGATGCTATACACTTTTGAACCCTATACTCATATGCTTTCATTATCGGACAGCGCCTGGGATTTATTCAATCCAAGACCTAAGTAGAGACCCTAATAAATTTGGTTTATACCAAGCTTATCAACCGTTCGAGTTCTAATCGGCTGGTTTGCTTGGTATCAATTTTGATATAGGCGCTCCGTTCTTCCGCCACCACCACCACCTCGGTAACCCCAGGCTGCGCTTTCAGTCTTTCCGCCAGCGCGCCATCCTTAACCGCCAGTTCCGACAAGGTAATCCGCAGGCTGCTGACATAAGGCGGTTCCTTAAGCGAAATGCTGATAACCCACCACATCGCCGCCAGCGCCGCGCCAAAGGTAAATACCAGCCACGCCCCCTGCCATTGATACAATAATCCCCCCAGGCTACCGCCGGCCGCCACGCCGAGAAACTGGCTGGTGGAATAGACGCCCATGGCGGTGCCTTTATACCCGGCCGGTGCTTCTTTACTGATAAGCGAGGGCAGAATGGCTTCCATGACATTGAACGCCAGGAAAAAAATCTGGATGCCGGCAAATATCGTCCACAAATGCTGCCCCGCGGCCAGCAGCACGATTTCCGCCAGCAGCAACAGGGTAATGCAGATCATAAATACCCGCTTCATCCGCCGCTTAACCTCGGCGTAGATGATAAATGGCACTACCGCGGCAAAGGATACCAGCATGGTAATAAGATAGACTTTCCAATGATCGGCGGGCGCCAGGCCGGCCTTGGCCATCATCGGCGGCAGGGCGACGAAACTCGACATCAGCAGCGCATGCAGGCAAAAAATGCCGATATTGAGCTTAACCAGCTGGCCGTTGGCCAGCACCTTGCTAAAGCTTCCTCTGACGATGCCGGACTCGCGGTTAAGCATATGGCTATCCGCCGCCGGTACGATGGCCAGGGTGATGATGATGCCCGCCAGCGCCAGCAGGGCGATACCCCAAAACAGCGCATGCAGGCCCAGGGCATGGGTTATTATCGGCCCCAGCACCATGGCGATGGCAAAGGTGACGCCGAAGCTGACGCCGATAAATGCCATGGCTTTGGTGCGGTTCTGCTCGCGGGTTAAATCGGACAGCAGCGCCATAACGGCGGCGGCGATGGCCCCCGATCCCTGCAGCGCACGCCCTAAAATGACGCCCCAGATCGAATCGGTGAGGGCGGCGATAACGCTGCCCAGGGCAAACACCAGCAGCCCGCCGATAATCAGCGGCTTGCGGCCGACCCGGTCGGAGATCAGGCCGAAAGGTACCTGGAATAGCGCCTGCGCCAGGCCATAGATGCCGATGGCCAGCCCAATCAGGGCTTCGCTGGCGCCTTGTAATGCCATACCGTAAGTGGTCAGTACCGGTAGCACCATAAACATGCCCAGCATGCGTAACGAGAACACCGTACCCAAGCCCCAGGTGGCGCGCAGTTCGCTGCCGGTCATTTTAGTATCGTTCATTACTACCTCAAGAGAGCTACCCACATCATTTTAATGCGCCGTGCGAACCGGGTAAACGGAACGTCTTTTAACAGATGTAACAGATGGCGGCGAAAGGGTGTCGATGGCGGGGCAGGTGGCTGGCAAAACCGGGGCTTTGCCAGCCATAGGTCAATGCGGATTTTACCAGACGTACGATAACAGGCTGTTGCTGGCCGGGACCATAAAGTCCACGGACATCATCACGCTCAATGAGGTGATCGCCACGATGGAGAAAATAAACAGCTTGCGCGCCCAGACCTTGTCGTCGTTGGCCGATTTATAGCCCTGCAACGCCATGCCCAGCCACCAGACGCTGACCGCGGCCGCGACGATAAAATATTTATAGCCGGCGTAACCGCCCAGGGTCAGCATCAGCGTCGCCACCATAAACCCGATAATATACAGGGTAATATGGTTTTTGGTCACCGATATGCCGCGTTTTACCGGCAGCACCGGGATTGACGCCGCCTGGTAGTCCTTGAAACGGTAAATGGCGATGGCGTAAGAATGCGGCATTTGCCAGAGACTGAAAATCAGCAGCAGAATCAACGCGCCCATATCGAACCGGCCGCTGACGGCGCAGTAGCCGATAACCGGCGGCGCCGCGCCGGACAAACTGCCGATAAGGGTGCCATAAACTGACTTGCGCTTCATATACAGGCTATAAACGCCCACATAGACAATAAAGCCCGCCACCGCCAGCCACATGGCCAGCGGGTTGGCCGCCACGTACAGCAGCACAAAACCGGCGATACCCAACACAGTCGCGTAAACCAGGGTCACTTGCGGGGAGATAAGTCCTTTCACCAGGACCCGGTTCTTGGTCCTTTCCATTTTCTTATCAATGTCCCGGTCGATAAAGTTGTTGAAAACACAACCCGAGGCGACCACCAGCGAGACACCGATTAAGGTGGCGAAAAATAAGGCATGGTCAATTTGGCCTTTGGAGGCCAGCAAAAATCCGCCGATGACAGAAATTAAATTACCGAAAATAATTCCTGGTTTTGTTACTTGCAGGTATTGCTTAATCATCAGGATTACGCTCGGTTAATGGCTCATCAGGTTGTAGTTCAGATGCAGCATGACCCACAGGGAACCGACAACCAGAATGGCGATGATGAGTACGGCGAAGACCAGCGCCACCACGTTCCACCGCTGCTCGGAGGAGCGATCCAGATGCAGGAAATACACCAGGTGGACCATGATCTGCACCACGGCGCACAGCGCCAGGACGGCAATCAGCGTGGTCTTGGTCGCCGAGCCGTTCATCACCATGACAAAAGGAATGACGGTCAGGATAATCGACAGGACAAAACCGATGAGATACGACTTCAGGCTGCCGTGGCTGGCGCCGCCGTGCCCGGTTGTTGCATGACTACTCATTACATGGCCCCCATCAAGTACACCACGGTAAAGACGCATATCCAGATTACGTCAAGGAAATGCCAGAACAGGCTCAGGCACATCAACCGGGTCTGGTTGGTGGCGGTGAGGCCGCGTTTCGCCACCTGTACCATCATTACCGCCATCCAGATCAGTCCCGAGGTCACGTGCAGACCGTGCGTCGCCACCAGGGTAAAGAACCCCGAGAGGAAGCCGCTGCGGTCCGGGCCGTTGCCTTCGGCAATCAGGTGATGGAATTCATACAGTTCCATGCCGATAAACGCCAATCCGAACAGGAACGTCAGGCCCAGCCAAGCGTTGACCCGGCTTTTATTGCCTTTGTTCATGGCAAGTATCGCCATGCCGTAGGTAATGCTGCTGAACAGCAGGCAGAAGGTTTCCACCAGCACAAACGGCAGTTCAAAGATTTCCTTACCCGACGGACCGCCCGCGGTGCTGTTGACCAGTACGGCATAGGTGGCGAACAGCGTGGCGAATAAAATACAGTCGCTCATCAGGTAAATCCAGAAGCCGAAGACCTTGATCGCCCCGGCGTCGTGGTGCCCATGACCGGCATGGGCGTCTACGTGATCGTGATTATGTAAGATCTCAGTTGACATTATTCAGGCCCGCTTCGCTGATTTGTTCAAAATGACGGTTTTCGATGCGTTCCACTTCCGCGACGGGCACGTAGTAGTCCACGTCTTCCTTGAAGCTGTGCACAATCCAGGTCACGATCATGCCGGCGAAGCCGATAATCGCCAGCCACCAGATATGCCAGATCATGGCAAACCCGAAGAACAGGCTGAACGCCGCGATCACCACGCCCGCGCCGGTGTTTTTCGGCATATGGATCGGCTCGTAGGACGCCGGTTTCTGGTAAGCGGTGCCGTCTTCCTTCATCTGCCAGAAGGCGTCGCGGTGATCCTGGACATCCGGCACCACGGCAAAGTTATAGAACGGCGGCGGCGAGGAGGTGGACCATTCCAGGGTACGTCCGCCCCACGGGTCGCCGGTCAAATCGCGGTTCTGATCGCGCTGGATAACGCTCAACACAATCTGGATGACCTGGCACAGGATACCGAGCGCGATTAACGCCGCCCCGCCGGCGGCAACCAGCAGCAAAGCATGGAACTGCGGATCAATCTGCTGGCTCAGACGACGGGTCATGCCCATGAAGCCCAGGGCGTACAGCGGCATAAAGGCGACATAGAAACCGACGATCCAAAACCAGAACGCGCGTTTACCCCATTTTTCATTCAGGGTGTAGCCGAAGGCCTTCGGCCACCAGTAGGTCATGCCGGCAAAGCAGCCGAACACCACGCCGCCGATGATGACGTTATGAAAGTGGGCAATCAGGAACAGGCTGTTGTGCAGCACGAAGTCGGCGCCCGGCACCGCCAGCAGCACCCCGGTCATGCCGCCGATGGAGAAGGTGATGATAAAGCCGACGGTCCAGAGCATGGCCGAGTTAAAGACGATACGGCCCTGGTACATGGTAAACAGCCAGTTGAAGATTTTAACCCCGGTCGGAATGGCGATAATCATCGTCATGATGCCGAAGAAGGCGTTGACGTTGGCCCCGGAGCCCATGGTGAAGAAGTGATGCAGCCACACGCAGAACGACAGGATGGTAATGGCGATGGTGGCCCATACCAGGGACGTATACCCGAACAGCCGCTTCTTGGAGAAGGTGGCCACCACTTCCGAGAACACGCCGAACACCGGCAGCACCAGGATATACACTTCCGGATGGCCCCAGGCCCAGAACAGGTTGACATACATCATCATGTTGCCCCCCATGTCGTTGGTAAAGAAATGGGTGCCGAGGTAGCGGTCCAGGGTCAGCAGCACGATGGTCACGGTCAGGATCGGGAAGGCGGCGATGATCAGCACGTTGGTGCACAACGAGGCCCAGGTAAAGACCGGCATTTTCATCATCGGCATGTTCGGCGCGCGCATCCGCATGATGGTGGCGAAGAAGTTAACGCCGGTGAGGGTGGTGCCGATACCGGCTATCTGGATACTCCAGATCCAGTAGTCGACCCCGACGCCGGGACTGTACTCCTTGCCGGCCAGCGGCGGATAGGCGACCCAGCCGGTCTGGGCGAATTCGCCGATGCCCAGCGAGACGTTAATCAAGATCACGCCCACCACGAAGAACCAGAAGCTCAGTGAGTTCAGGAACGGGAAGGCCACGTCGCGCGCGCCGATTTGCAGCGGCACCGCCAGGTTCATCAGCCCGACCACGAACGGGGTGGCCATGAAGATGATCATGATGACGCCGTGGGCGGTCACCACCTGGTCGTAATGGTGCGGCGGCAGGAAGCCGGCCTCGCCGGCCGAGGCCAGCGCCTGCTGCGAACGCATCATGATGGCGTCGGCGAAGCCGCGCAGCAGCATGACGAACGCCACGATCATATACATGACGCCGATTTTTTTATGATCGACGGTGGTGAACCACTCTTTCCAGAGATATTCCCATTTACCGAAATACGTAATGCCTGCCACCAGCGCCGCGCCGATGACGATAATGGCGGCGACGGTGATCATAATGATCGGTTCGTGGTACGGAACCGAATCCAGCGTTAATTTTCCCAACATCGTAGTTATTCCTCGGTTCCCGCGTGAGAGTGCTCACTCATGCTCATGTCCATGTCCTTGTCCTGGGTCATGTCCATGCTCTTGCCCTTGCCCATGAATTTATCAATCACCGCATGGTACAAGTCAGGCTTAACGCTGGAGAAATACTCAACCGGATTGAATTCGCTGGGCGCGGCCAACTGTTCGTAGGCATCCATGGTGGTGAGCGTTTCCGGCGAGGCTTTAACTTTGGCCACCCAATCATCAAACCCTTGCTGGTCCGGCGTGGCAATGGCCTTGAATTTCATGCCGGAGAACCCCCTGCCGCTGAAGTTCGACGAGATGCCGTCATAGGAGCCGGATTCGTTGGCAATCAGATGCAGCGTGGCGTTCATGCCCGCCATGGCGTAGATCTGGCCGCCCAGGCGCGGGATAAAGAACGAATTCATCACCGAGTTGGAGGTGATTTCGAACCTGACCGGCACGTTGGTGGGGAAGGCTATCTGGTTGACGGTGGCGATGCCCTGCTCAGGATAAATGAACAGCCACTTCCAGTCCATGGCGACCACCTGGATGGTGATGGGCTTGGCGTCGGAGGCAATCGGCTTGCTGGGGTCCAGCGCATGGGTTGATTTCCAGGTAAGGAGCGCCAGGAAAATAATGATCAGGATCGGGACAGTCCACACCACCAGTTCCACTTTGCTGGAGTGGGACCAGTTGGGGCTGTACGTCGCCTGGGTATTGGACGCGCGATATTTGATGGCAAAAACCACTGCCATGACGATTGCAGGTACAACCACTAATAACATCAGCCCAAGGGCGGTGAGTATGAGTGAACGTTGCTCCAGTCCAATCTGTCCTTTGGGATTCATTAACGCCATATCGCAACCGCTCAGCAGGGCGGAGGCGCAAAACAATGACAGAATCCCTAAACTTTTATTGTATTTCCTGAGTCTCATCTAACGACCTCAATAAAAAAAGGGCTTTAATGTCGTTTCTTGTGTGTGGGCATTTTACGGGAAGGTTGCAGTACTGTAAACACGCTTAAGCTTTTGTCAGAAACATGTTTCCGCTTTTTGCAAATGAAATCTTTGGCAACCGAAATTATAACAAAACATGAATATCCACAAAGGCTTAGAGAGAAATAAACCAAACCGCCGCTTTATCCGCCTTAGAAAGAATAACACCGCAGTTTTAGTATCATTGCATTAACAATGCAGTAGCATTTTTAGACAAATAAACTACAAGCCGGCAAATATGACCGCTTGAAAATAGTAGATTGACTAAATTGTCACATTACTGGCATAAAAAAATATCGTATTCCGATACAAAAAATATGTCCCCGCTATCCGGGCTATTTTTTCGCCAGTTATTGCGTCGGCAACACAACGCTTATTTTTTAATCGACTCAAACGGCGTTTTTGGCGCGCCGCATTGATATAAAATCGCACCAGCACCCGCTTAGTATACCCAAAGCCAGCAACATCGCCCCTGATTCCCACAAAAAACCTGTAATGGACCCGGACGCCAGCCATCCCAGGGCCTGCAGCGCCAGCAGCAGCAGGCTTATGGCCAGCAGCGCCGCGCCCAGCATCAGCAGCCGCAGCGCCCAGCGATAGGGACCGATAAAACCGTCGCGCCGCAGGAAACTGTCGGTTTCCTGGGTAAACCGCAGGGTTTCACGGCATAACAGCAGCAGGAGCAGGCCGGGAAACGCGGCGATGATGGAAAAGACATAGAACCAGGCCCAGCCATGGAGCTCCACGAACCAGCCGGCGATGGGGCCGACATAGACCCGGCCCACCGCCGACAGCGCGGACAGCAGGGCAAACTGCGTGGCGGAAAAGGACTTGTTGCATAAAGTCATCAACAACGCCACGAAGGCTGCGGTTCCCATGCCGCCGCAAAGATTCTCGACAAAAATGGCCGCGCCCATGGTCAGGATATGCCGATCCGTAACCGCCAGCAGCCAGTAACCGGCGTTGGAGACCGCCTGCAGCAGGCCGAACAGCATCAGGGCGCGAAACAGCGACAGGCGCTGCATCAGCAGGCCGCCTGCCAGGGTGCCCACCACGGTGGCCAGCAGGCCGAGGGTTTTGTTGACCACCCCCACTTCCCCGGCGGCAAAACCGACGCCGCGAATAAGGAACGTGGTGCTAAGGCTGCCGGCAAAGGCGTCGCCAAGCTTATAAAAGACAATCAGCATCAGGATAAGCCACGCGTTATTGCGGCCGAAAAAATCCTTCAGCGGCGCCACCACCGCTTGTTCAAGGGTCGGCGGCGCGGGAACCGCGTCGTCCGGCTCCGGCGCCAGCAGGGCGACGATCACGCCGATCAGCATCAGTCCTGCCATCAGCCAGTAGGTGGCCTGCCAGCCCAGCAGCCGATCCGCCAGCCACAGGGCCAGCCCGCCGGATACCAGCATGCCGACGCGATAGCCCAGCACCGACACCGCCGCGCCGGTGCCGCGATCCTGCGGCGCCAGGAGATCGGTTTTATAGGCATCGAACACGATATCCTGCGAGGCGGAGCAAAACGCCACCCATACCGCCAGCAGGGCCATCAGCATGAGATCGCGCGACGGATCCCGGGTGCCCATGGCGATAAGCCCGGCCATCAGCAACAGTTGGGTTATCACCAGCCAGCCGCGCCGCCGGCCCAGCAGCGGCGGCTGGTATCTGTCCATCAGCGGCGACCAGAGAAACTTAAACACGTACGCCTGCCCCACCAGCGAAAAGAATCCGATGGTCTTTAAATCGACATCGGCCACCGTCATCCAGGCCTGGAGCGTGCCTGATGTGAGCGCGAGCGGCAGCCCCGAGGCGAAGCCCAGGCACAATAACATGAGGGATCGCGGCTGGGCGAGGGTGGCGAGGCTGAGCTGGTGATTAGGCATGGGCGGCTTTCTGCTGTCTCATTGGCGTTGCGGGACCGGCGGCTGCCCGCCTGAACGCGGGCAGGATAAGGCAAAAATTACTGGGCGTTTTGTTTAATAAAGTTGGTGATACTGGTGTCCTGCGCCATATCGCTGATGACATCCCCCAGCACGCTGTTCACCGCATTGGTGATTTTTTGATTGCTGGCGACAAACGCGCCCTGGACATTGTAGGTGGACTGGTAATGTTTTATCTGTTTATTGCCGTTTTTCGCCTGGGCAATTATCGAGATATCCGCGCTGGTGGTGATGTTATAGCGCACATTGCCTTGGGATACATCCGCATACAGTTTGTTGACGATAATTTGCAGGTCGACGCCGCCGTTCGGTCCAACCATATAGCCGCGGGCGGTCATCTGTTTTTCCAGCACTTCCTGCAGCAGGAAGCGCAGGTCGCGCGACGGGGTGAGGACGACCAGTTCGCCGTCGCGGTTCACCTTGGCTAGCGCCTGGTCGGTGCGCTGATCGGCGCCGTTGACGCTGACGGTGGCGCCGCGAATCATCGGATCCTGTTGCGGCAACTCGATTTTAGGCGTGATGTCGAGGGTGTTGCTCTTGCCGGCGCAGCCGGCGAGCAACAGCGCGGCCAATAAGGGGAAAAACAATTTTTTAAGCATAATCGCCTTCTCAATCATTAAGATGCATTAGGGGTGAGAGATATTGCTCTCATCATATCATCGCCGCTGGCCGGGGGAAGATCTGAATCACGCTAAATTGCGTCATGGTCAGATCTTCCCGCTGTGGCGGGGGCTCGGCAAAAAAATGTCTTTTTAACCGTTTCGTCACTCCATATACTGTTAAACCAGGCTGAAGTTTCGGCTTTTTAAGACAAAAATTTATGATAATAGTGCTATGAGTTAATAAAAAGTCAGCTAAAGTTTAATTGACAGTGCAGGGCACGCGGCCTACGCAGTAAGGAGAATGAAATGTTTCGCGAGCAGATTGAAGCAAAAATAAGGGCGGCGTTTGATCCGATCTTCCTGGAAGTCGTGGACGAGAGCTACCGGCATAATGTGCCGGCGGGTGCGGAAAGCCATTTTAAAGTGATCGTGGTGAGCGAAAACTTCACGGGCGAGCGCATTTTAACGCGCCATCGTTCCCTGTACGCCGTGTTGGCGGAAGAACTGGCCGGTCCGGTTCACGCGCTTGCGCTGCATGCCTATACCCTGAAAGAGTGGACCAGCCTGCAGAACGCGGTTCCCGCATCGCCGCCGTGCCGCGGCGCCCGGCTTATCGCCTGAACTGATTACCTTTTATTTGCGTCTGCCGTTGGCGGGCATCCTCTCCCTCAAACACGCCGTGATTCGCTGCGGTGTCGGCGGGCCTGGCATGCCGTGGGGCACTCGGTCGGGCGGGAACACCACGCCCGATTCGACCCCATTGGCACGGTCTCCCTTGAACACGTCTGCTTTAGGAACGGTGTTGGCGGGCATACCGCGCCATGGGGCGCTCGGTCGGGCGGGAACACCACGCCCGATTCGACCCCATCGGCATGCTCTCCCTCAAACACGCCGTGATTCGCTGCGGTGTTGGCGGGCCTGGCATGCCGTGGGGCGCTCGGTCGGGCGGGATAACACGCCCGATTCGACCCCATTGGCACGGTCTCCCTTAACACGTCTGCTTTGAGCGCGGTGTTGGCGGGCATACCGCGCCATGGGGCGCTCGGTCGGGCGGGAACACCACGCCCGATTCGACCCCATTGGCACGGTCTCCCTTGAACACGTCTGCTTTAGGAACGGTGTTGGCGGGCATACCGCGCCATGGGGCGCTCGGTCGGGCGGGAACACCACGCCCGATTCGACCCCATCGGCATGCTCTCCCTTAAACACGCCGTGATTCGCTGCGGTGTCGGCGGGCCTGGCATACCGCGGCGTCCGGTTTTTTTGAATTCTGTGCGCCATGGCGCTCTGTATGCGGCAATTTTCGCACTGTTCTCGACTCATAAACTCTATGCCGCTATAATGCCGCGTCTTATATTTCCGGAATGTATTCGGGATGCTTCTGACGACGACGGGGAACAGGTATCTGTTCACTCAGACCTCCCGGTTCTCAGAGGCCATTTTCACGTCAGTGGACCTGGATGACCGCTTCTTTGAAAACGGCTTCTGGCGTTGACCGAGCACTGTGATTTTTTGAGGTAACAAGATGCAAGTTTCTGTTGAGACCACTGAAGGCCTGGGGCGTCGTGTAACAATTACCGTTGCCGCCGACAGCATAGAGCAAGCGGTAAAAAGCGAATTGGTGAATGTCGCCAAGAAAGTTCGCATCGACGGCTTCCGTAAAGGTAAAGTCCCCATGAACATCGTTGCGCAGCGTTACGGCATGTCGGTACGTCAGGACGTACTCGGCGATGTTATGCAGCGCAACTTCGTCGACGCCATTATCCAGGAAAAGATCAATCCGGTTGGCGCGCCCAGCTATATACCCGGCGAGTACAAGGCCGGCGAAGATTTCACCTTCAGCGTAGAGTTTGAAGTCTATCCGGAAGTGGAGCTGAAAGGCCTGGACGCCATTGAAGTCGAAAAGCCGATCGTGGAAGTTAACGACGCCGACGTCGACCAGATGCTGGAAACCCTGCGCAAGCAGCAGGCGGACTGGAAAGAAAGCGATGCCGCCGCGACAGCGGAAGATCGCGTCACCGTTGATTTCTCCGGTACCATCGACGGTGAAGAATTCGACGGCGGCAAGGCCAGCGATTTTGTCCTGGCAATGGGACAGGGCCGCATGATTCCCGGCTTTGAAGAGGGCGTTGTCGGCCATAAAGCCGGCGAGTCTTTTGATATCGACGTCAATTTCCCGGAAGATTACCACGCGGAAAATCTGAAAGGCAAAGCGGCCAAATTCTCGATAGTGTTGAAAAAAGTCGAAGTGCGCGAGCTGCCTGAACTGACCGAAGAGTTTATTAAACGTTTCGGCGTGGCCGACGGTTCCATCGAAGGCCTGCGCGCGGAAGTGCGTAAGAACATGGAACGCGAACTGAAAAACGCCGTGCGCAACCGCGTGAAGAACCAGGTGATCGACGGCCTGATCAACGCTAACGAAATCGATGTGCCGGCCAAGCTTATCGACGGCGAAATCGACGTGCTGCGCCGCCAGGCGGCACAGCGCTTCGGCGGTAATGAAAAGCAGGCGCTGGAGCTGCCGCGCGAATTGTTTGAAGAACAGGCGAAACGCCGCGTGCGCGTAGGCTTGCTGTTGGGCGAGGTTATCCAGACCAATGAGCTGAAGGCGGACGATTCACGGGTGAAAACCCTGATAGAGGAAATGGCCTCCGCTTATGAAGACCCGCGCGAAGTGATTGAGTTTTACGCAAAAAATCAGGAAATGATGAATAATATGCGTAACGTCGCTTTGGAAGAACAGGCGGTTGAAGCCCTGCTGGCCAAGGCCAAAGTGGTTGAAAAACCCACCACGTTCACCGAACTGATGAATCAGCCGACCGCGGCCTGATAAACGACCGGCCCAACGTATTCCCGGCCGGTCGATGTGTTTGTCATTAAAAGCCCGCCATCAACCGATGGCGGGCTTTTTGTTGGTTTGTGCTTCACGATGATAACTTTCAGTAATTAACGCTATATTAAAAGAGGATGCGATGCTAAAACTGGATTGGCGCCGCGCCGCGCCGGCAAGACAATAACGAAAACCGTTAAAGAAAATGCGGCGGGCGCTTGAAAAGGGACGTTTCATACCCCAATTAGCTATATAGATGGGATTATAAAGCCCAGACAATGATACGTCCCTGGCTGATTACATCCGTCCGACACCAAGGCGGCCCGACGGCTTGAGCATGGCGATCGCGCTTCATCTCAAGTAGAATCGGAAAATATAAAGACGCCGAGCGAATTTTATCTAGGAGACGATAATGTCATACAGTGGCGAAATAGAACAACAAGCACCCCATATGGCCCTGGTGCCGATGGTGGTTGAGCAGACTTCACGCGGTGAGCGTTCATACGATATCTTTTCCCGCCTGCTGAAAGAACGCATCATTTTCATGACCGGCCAGGTTGAAGATCATATGGCCAATCTGATCGTGGCGCAGATGCTGTTCCTGGAAGCGGAAAACCCGGAAAAAGACATTTATCTGTATATCAATTCACCGGGCGGCGTGATTACCGCCGGCATGTCGATTTACGACACCATGCAGTTTATCAAACCGGACGTCAGCACGTTCTGTATGGGACAGGCCGCGTCCATGGGCGCGTTTTTGCTGACCGCTGGCGCCAAGGGCAAACGTTTCTGCATGCCGAACTCGCGGGTGATGATCCATCAGCCGTTGGGCGGTTTCCAGGGCCAGGCCACGGATATCGAGATTCATGCCCGGGAGATCCTCAAGGTCAAGGCGCGCATGAACGAACTGATGGCCAAACATACCGGCCGCTCTCTTGAGTCGATAGAAAAAGATACGGAACGCGATCGTTTCCTCTCCGCCGAAGAGGCGGTAGACTACGGTTTGGTTGATTCCATATTAAGCAAACGCGATTTGACGGCGTAATTCTGAATACCGATAGACTATAGTTACAGTATTGAGTCATTCGAGTAGACTAACACCACTCAAACGCCGGTTTTACGTTAAGCAGTCGCGTTGCCGCCGTGGTTGGCCTGCGGGACAAAGACTAGAGAAAGAGGTTTACTGATGACAGATAAGCGCAAAGACGGTTCAGGAAAGCTGCTGTATTGCTCTTTCTGCGGTAAAAGCCAGCATGAGGTGCGTAAGCTGATCGCAGGGCCGTCAGTGTATATCTGCGACGAATGTGTCGATTTATGCAATGACATTATTCGCGAAGAGATCAAAGAGGTGGCTCCGCATCGCGAACGCAGCGCTCTGCCGACGCCCCATGAAATTCGCCATCACCTGGACGATTACGTTATCGGCCAGGAAAAAGCCAAAAAAGTGTTGGCGGTGGCGGTGTACAACCACTACAAACGCCTGCGTAACGGTGATACCACTAATGGCATTGAGCTCGGCAAGAGCAATATCCTGCTGATAGGCCCCACCGGCAGCGGTAAAACGCTGCTGGCGGAGACGCTGGCGCGCTTCCTGGATGTGCCCTTTACCATGGCGGATGCCACCACCCTGACCGAAGCGGGTTATGTCGGCGAGGACGTGGAAAACATCATCCAGAAACTGCTGCAAAAATGCGATTACGATGTGCAGAAGGCGCAGCGCGGTATCGTCTATATTGATGAAATCGATAAGATCTCACGCAAATCGGACAATCCGTCGATTACGCGCGATGTGTCCGGCGAGGGCGTGCAACAGGCGCTGCTGAAACTGATCGAAGGCACCATCGCCGCCGTTCCGCCCCAGGGCGGACGCAAGCATCCGCAGCAGGAATTCCTGCAGGTGGACACGTCCAAGATCCTGTTTATCTGCGGCGGCGCGTTCGCCGGCCTGGACAAGGTGATTGAGCAGCGTGTGGATACCGGGCGCGGCATTGGTTTTAGCGCCACGGTTAAAGGCAGCGCCCAGAAGGCGTCCGAAGGCCAGTTGTTGACGAAGGTCGAGCCGGAAGATCTGATTAAATTCGGTTTGATTCCTGAATTTATCGGCCGTCTGCCGGTGCTGGCCACGCTGAATGAACTGAGCGAGGACGCGCTGATTCAAATCCTGAAAGAGCCGAAGAACGCGCTGACCAAGCAATACCAGGCGTTGTTCAATCTGGAAGGCGTGGAGCTGGAATTCCGCGACGAAGCCCTAACGGCTATCGCCAGGAAAGCCATGGCGCGCAAAACCGGCGCCCGCGGCCTGCGTTCCATAGTGGAAGGCGCGCTGCTTGAAACGATGTATGAACTGCCTTCGCAGGACAGCGTCGAGAAAGTGGTGATCGACGAAGCGGTAATTGAAGGCCAGTCGGAACCCTTGCTGATTTATGGTAAACATGAAACCCAGCAGGCGTCCGGTGAATAATCCATCAGTTGAATGATGATATTCGGCAAAAAGTAAAAAAGTGGGGGATTCCGTCCCCCATTTGTTTTTCCGTTATCCCGGCTGTTGAATGTAAAAGATTCGCCCCCATATACTCAATTACCTATTTGTTGAAACTGGCAACGGCCGAGTTTTGCGAATCCCCTAAACCTGGCGGAAGCTAAACTAAGAGAGAGCTCTATGAATGCTGAGCGTTCCGAACGCATAGAAATCCCCGTATTGCCTCTGCGCGATGTGGTGGTCTATCCGCATATGGTCATCCCGTTGTTTGTCGGGCGGGAGAAATCGATTCGGTGCCTTGAAGCAGCCATGGATAGCGACAAAAAAATCATGCTGGTGGCGCAGAAGGAAGCCTCTACGGATGAACCGGGTATCAACGATCTCTTTTCAGTCGGGACCGTCTCTTCGATTCTCCAGATGCTGAAGCTACCCGACGGTACGGTTAAAGTACTGGTCGAGGGGTTGCAGCGCGCCCGCATAACCACTTTGTCCGATAGCGGCGAGCATTTTGCCGCCCAGGCTGAATATTTTGCCACGCCCGAAATCGATGAGCGCGAACAGGAAGTCCTGGTGCGCACCGCGATTAATCAGTTTGAAGGCTATATCAAGCTGAATAAAAAAATTCCGCCCGAGGTGCTGACATCGTTGAACAGCATCGATGATGCCGCGCGCCTGGCCGATACCATCGCCGCCCATATGCCGCTCAAATTAAGCGACAAGCAGTCGGTGCTGGAAATGGCGGACGTTACCGAGCGGCTGGAATACCTGATGGCGATGATGGAATCGGAAATCGATCTCCTGCAGGTCGAAAAACGTATCCGCAATCGCGTCAAGAAACAGATGGAAAAAAGCCAGCGCGAGTACTATCTGAATGAGCAAATGAAAGCCATCCAGAAAGAGCTGGGCGAAATGGACGACGCGCCGGATGAAAACGAAGCGCTGAAACGCAAGATTGAAGCGGCAAAAATGCCGAAAGAGGCGCGGGAAAAAACCGAAGCCGAACTGCAAAAATTGAAAATGATGTCGCCGATGTCCGCCGAGGCCACGGTGGTGCGCGGTTATATCGACTGGATGCTGTCGGTGCCCTGGCATACCCGCACCAAGGTCAAGAAAGATCTGGTCAAGGCACAAGAAGTGCTGGATAAGGATCATTATGGCCTTGAACGGGTCAAGGACCGCATTCTCGAATATTTGGCGGTGCAAAGCCGGGTCAGCAAGATAAAAGGGCCGATCCTGTGCCTAGTAGGACCGCCGGGGGTGGGTAAGACCTCGCTCGGACAGTCGATTGCCAAGGCCACCGGGCGCGAGTACGTGCGCATGGCATTGGGCGGCGTGCGCGATGAAGCGGAAATTCGCGGTCACCGTCGCACCTATATAGGCTCCATGCCGGGTAAGCTTATCCAGAAAATGTCCAAGGTCGGCGTAAAAAATCCGCTGTTCCTGCTCGACGAAATCGACAAGATGTCGTCGGATATGCGCGGCGATCCGGCTTCCGCCCTGCTGGAGGTGCTGGATCCCGAGCAAAACGTGGCGTTCAACGATCACTATCTGGAAGTGGATTACGATCTCTCCGATGTGATGTTCGTCGCGACGTCCAACTCGATGAATATCCCGGCGCCGCTGCTCGATCGTATGGAAGTGATCCGGCTGTCAGGCTATACCGAAGATGAAAAGCTGAATATCGCCCGCGAACACCTGCTGCAAAAACAGCTCGATCGCAACGCGTTGAAGGCAGGCGAATTAACCATCGACGACAGCGCCCTGGTGGGCATTATCCGTTATTACACCCGTGAAGCGGGCGTGCGTAACCTGGAACGTGAAATCTCCAAGTTATGCCGTAAAGCGGTTAAGACGCTGTTAATGGATAAAAGCGTCAAGCATATCCATATCGACGGCGACAACCTTAAGGATTACCTGGGCGTCCAACGCTTCGACTACGGCCGCGCCGAGGGCGAGAATCGGGTGGGGCAGGTTACCGGCCTGGCCTGGACCGAAGTGGGCGGCGAACTGCTGACCATAGAAACCGCGTGCGTGCCGGGAAAGGGGAAATTAACCTATACCGGATCGCTTGGCGAAGTGATGCAGGAATCCATCCAGGCGGCGCTGACCGTGGTGCGCTCAAGGGCGGATAAGCTGGGCATTAATAACGATTTCTACGAGAAACGCGATATTCATGTCCATGTGCCGGAAGGCGCAACGCCGAAAGACGGCCCCAGCGCCGGTATCGCCATGTGTACCGCCCTGGTGTCCTGCCTGACCGGCAATCCGGTGAAAGCCAATGTGGCCATGACCGGCGAAATCACCCTGCGCGGGCTGGTATTGCCGATCGGCGGATTGAAGGAAAAACTGCTGGCGGCGCATCGCGGCGGCATCAAGACCGTGTTAATCCCTTACGAGAATAAACGCGATCTGGAAGATATGCCGGCAAATGTGATCAACGATATGGATATCCACCCCGTGCAACGGATTGACGAGGTCTTGACCCTGGCCTTGCAGAATGCGCCTTTTGGCATGGAAATCGCCACCGCGGCGGCAAAATAAGCGCGTAAAGTAACATATACCGCTAAAAAACGGGCTGGCAGGTGAAATCCCACTTGCCAGCCTTTTTTTGTACCGTTAAGTTAGGTAGCTGGCGGCTCTGGTCGGTATCCGGCTTTGGCTTGCCATGCTATAACAGGCTTGATATAACAGCTGCGCTGTCGCGTTTAAGGAAAATTCCGCCGCGACGAGAGAATTCAAGAGGGGATGAAAGAGTGAATAAGTCACAACTGATCGACAAGATTGCCGCAGGTGCTGATATTTCCAAAGCGGCTGCCGGACGTGCATTGGATGCCATTATTGGTTCCGTTACCGAAACGCTGCAACAGGGAGATGATGTTGCGCTGGTGGGTTTCGGCACCTTTACGGTGCGAGCGCGTGCCGCCCGTACCGGCCGTAATCCTCAAACCGGTAAAGAAATAAGTATCCCGGCTGCCAAAGTACCCGGTTTCCGTGCCGGCAAAGGATTGAAAGACGCTGTCAACTGATTGTTGCACCGCTGTTTTTCGCGTCAAACTATTACCTGACGCAGGGGAACGGGTAGGGTAGAATACAAGGCGCATCTTTTTTGATGTGCCTTTTTTGTTTTTATTTTTCCCTGACAGTTGCGCATTTCGGTTGTCAGAGGAATAGCTTTAGCGCGCAGCAGCTCTCGGAGCTACGGCATGAAGGCGGATCTTACTGCCGGCGCAAAGGTTTCATTCATATTACAGCGGAGTGTTGTCACACTATGATGGACAATTTACGCGCGGCCGCCAATCACGTCGTGCTCAAAATTATTCTGGCCATTGTCGCCATTTCATTCGTGCTGACCGGGGTAGGCAACTATCTGATTGGCGGCGGCGGGGATTACGCCGCGAAGGTGAACGGCCAGCAAATCAGCCGTGCCCAGCTGGAACAGGCGGTGCAAAACGAGCGCAACCGCCAGCAGGAGTCGCTGGGGGACAGTTTCTCGGCCCTGGCCGCCAACGAAGGCTACATGCTCCAGATGCGCCGCCAGGTGCTGTCGCAGCTGATTGATGAGACCCTGCTGGACCAATATGCGCAAACCCTGGGGCTTGCCGTTAGCGATCAACAGGTCAAGGAGGCGATTTTCGCCATCCCGGCGTTTCGCACCAACAACAATTTCGACAATGAAAAATACCGCTCAATCATCGCCAGCATGGGATTGACGCCGGATCAGTATGCGCAGCTGATGCGCAAGCAGCTATTGACGCAGCAGTTGATCCAGGGGCTCGGCGGCACCGGTTTCCTGCTGCCGGAAGAGACCAACCGGCTGATGGCGCTGGCCATCCAGGAGCGTCAGGCGCGCCTGGCGACGCTTGATATCAACGCGCTGCTCGCCGGGCAAACCGCTTCCCCGGAAGAGATCCAGAACCACTATAACCTGAATAAAAACACCTATGTCCAGCCCGAGTCGTTCAAAGTGTCCTATATCGCCCTGGATGCCGCCTCGATGCAGGCGAAAACCACGGTGAGCGAACCGGAAATCCAGGCCTACTACGACCAGCATAAAGACCAGTTCTCACAGCCGGCGCGTAAACGTTACGCCATAATCCAGAGCAAAACCGATGCCGACGCCCAGGCTATCCTGGCGCAACTGCAAAAAGGCGCCGATTTCGCCGCCCTGGCCAAACAACGCTCCACCGACATTATTTCCGCGAAAAACGGCGGTGATATCGGCTGGATGGACGCTGACGCCACGGTGGACGAGCTCAAACAGGCCAACCTGACCGATAAGGGCCAATTGTCCGGCGTGATCACCTCCTCGGTGGGCTTCCTGGTGGCGAAACTGACCGATATCCAGCCGGAGCAGGTGAAGCCGCTGGCCGAGGTGCACGACGGCGTAGCGGCGAAAGTGAAACAGGAAAAAGCCATCGACGCGTATTACGCCTTGCAGCAAAAGGTCAGCGACGCGGCCAGCAACGATAACGAATCCCTGGCGTCGGCCGAAACGGCCGCGGGCGTCAAGGCGGTGCAGACCGACTGGTTTACCCGCGACAGCGTACCGGAAGCGTTGAACGCCGATGCCGTGAAACAGGTGCTTTTCGGCGGTTCGCTGCTGGGCGTCAACGGCGCTCCCGGCAACAATTCCGATGTAATCACCGTCGACGGCGACCGGGCTTTCGTCCTGCGCCTGGCCGAGCATAAACCGGAAAGCACCAAGCCTCTGGACGCGGTGCGCGCCCAGGTGGAAAACCAGGTGAAACGCCAAAAGGCGCTGCAACAGGCCCGCATCGACGCCGAAAAAATTCTGGCGGCGCTCAAGCAGGGTAAGGGCGCCGAGGCGATGAAAGCCGCCGGCCTGAGCTTCGGCGAGGTGAAAACCTTTGACTCGACGCGGCAGAACGATCGTTTGACCCAGGCTATCTTCACGTTGCCGCATCCCCAGCCGAACGCCTCCTCCTACGGCATGTCGGAGGATGAACAGGGCAATATCGTCCTGGTGGCGCTCGATAAGGTCGCGCCGCGCCAGCTTGATGAGCAGCAGCGCGGCCAGGTGGTCAGCCAGCTTAGCCAGGGCATGACCGGCGTGACGTTCGACGCGCTGCTCAATAACCTGCGTACCGAAGCCAAGATCAAGATGGGCACCGGCGCGCAAATGCAATAACGCTCATAAAAATACTGAACATAGTGTAATGACCAAAGGCCGCTTTCGCGGCCTTTTGCATGGTTCAATTTCCCTGGTTGCCGTGGTAATACCCTTAAGGCAACCTGCCTGCCGTGCCGGTATCTCACGGCATAACGTGTGGTTATCCACGACCCAAGGCAAGCAATCACAAGGACGTCATGTTATGAAAACTCCAATGAAACGTACTCTGAGCCTGGTGTTACTGACCAGCCTGTTCGCCCTTTCGGGCATCGCCTGGTGTTCGGTGGCGGACGGGGATAAATCCGGCGATGCCGTTGTCGTCAGCCATGACGGCGCAGGGGAAAAAGCCGCTAAGGTTCCGGCGGACGGCGGCGGTGCTAGCGACGGCATCATCAAGGTCATCGGCGCCACGGAGCACGGCGACACCAGCGACAGCGGCAGTGAGGGCGACAGCGCGGCCACCACCCTGTCCGCAGCGGCGACCACGCCGCCCGTATCCGGCGAAGCGGCCAAAGAAGACGCCGCCGAACCGGCCGCAGGCCAGGACGCGACGCAAACGGCGTCGGATACCGAAGATAAAAGCACCCAAACGGATGACTTCGGCGATGAAAAAATCAATATCAATACCGCGTCGGCTGAGGACATGGTGAGCGCGCTGAAAGGCATCGGGCCTAAAAAGGCGCAGGCCATTATCGACTACCGCGAGGCTAAGGGACCCTTTACCCATACCGACCAGTTGAAAGAAGTCAAAGGCATCGGCCCATCCACGTTCTCGCAAATCAAAGAGTTAATCATCGTGGAATAAAACAGGGGATCAATACTGACATGCCGGCCGGGTTTCAGCGCCAGGGGAAAATGTTTTCCAGCGCCGACCCCCGGCCACAGGCGATGCGCCAATATTAAATTTTTATGACAGTGTGGACATCGGGCCGTATCTTTCCTAAGTTAGTGACTCTTCTATCAATAGGAAAGCACTATGAGTGAGACAGCTAATTTAACGATTAAATTGCCTCTCGAGCTAAAGGAAAAATTGAAGTCCTTGGCCGCGAGTAAAAGCGTTTCCATGAGTGCGGAAATCAGCGCAAGGCTAGAGCGCAGCCTGGACGGCACGATTGAGGATGACGTTGAAGGCGGGGTCGAGGCAAAGCGCCACGCTAAAAACGCGGCACACAAAGAGCATGTCGCCGCCGATGTTGATAATCAACATACCGAAGAACTTACCGAGCAGCCTTTTACCACCGGTGAAGTAAAAAAGCTGCGCGCGTTACTGAATGCCAACACTAAAAAAAAATCAAAGAAAAAATAGCCAGAGGCCATTTGACCGGGCCGTCGAGTTAACTGCGGTCATAACATAACGTTATTTGTGAATCAGAGGGGAAGATATACCCTCTGATACCAACGCCTGTCTTCAATCCATCAGTCTGCCCACCTCACCTTGTTCCCGCACCATGGCGCCACAGCCGCTAACGACGGCAAAGACTGGGCGCGCGGGTAGCATGATTATGGCAGCGACGTTTTGGCTTTCATCGCCGCCATGACCCTTTCCCGATGCTGCTGATAGTCGGCCAGGCCCTTGGCGCGCAGATGGCACGCCGCGCAGGTGCCGCAACCATCCCCTTTGATGCCGTTATAGCAGGTCAGCGTTTCCTGACGCACCAAATCCAATTGCCGGTAATAATCGGCCAGCGCCCAGGTTTCGGCTTTATTCAGCCACATCAGCGGGGTGGCGAAGCGAATGTCGCGGGCCATGCCCAGGATGACGGCATTGTTCAGCGCCTTGACGAACTCATCGCGGCAGTCGGGATAACCGGAAAAATCCGTTTCACACACGCCGGTAATGACCGTTTGCGCCCCCACCTGATAGGCATAAATGGCCGCCAGGGTGAGGAACAAAATATTACGGCCCGGCACAAAGGTGCTGGGCAAGGCGTCGCCGCCGGCGCCAGGGTCAAACGCGGGCACCGGAATATTCTCCCGGGTCAGGCTGCTGACCGCCAGATCATTTAACAAACCGGCGTCGATGACTTTGTGCGCGCGGGCGCCCAGCTTGAGCGCCAGGGCGCGCGCTATGTCGATTTCAGCCCGGTGCCGCTGGCCGTAATCAAACGTAACGCAGTGCACCTCGTCATAGTGCGTTAAGGCCTGGATCAGGCAGGTGGTTGAATCCTGCCCGCCGCTAAAAACCACCACCGCTTGTGTCATTGTATTACTCAATTTAAGGAGCCACGGCCCTTATGGTAACGCCTCCGTGGCCATTTGGCATCTTTCCCGCACTTAGAGGGCCGTCAATGTATCCTGCCAGGGACTCAGGTCGCCGATATGTTCACGTACCCACTCCATCTGATAATAGGTGTCATGGTAGCGTTCCCCGCCGTCGCACAATATCGTAACGATGGCGCCTTGCCTTCCTTCGGCGCGCATCCTGACGGCCAGTTGCAGCGCGCCCCACATATTGGTACCGGTGGACGCCCCCACCCGGCGGCCGAGGATAGGCTCGAGCCAGTAAAGGGTGGCGATGGTGGCGGCGTCGGGTACCTGGATCATTTCATCAATCACATCGGCAATAAACGACGGCTCCACGCGCGGCCGGCCGATGCCTTCGATCCGGCTGGCTATGCTTGCGGTGAGCGCGGCGTCCCGGTGATGAAAATATTCAGCAAAGACGGAATTCTCCGGATCGACCACCACCAGCCGGGTGTTATGACCCTGGTAGCGAATATAGCGCCCGAGGGTGGCCGACGTGCCGCCGGTGCCGGCGCTCATAACAATATAATCGGGTTCCGGGCAGGGCTCCTGCGCCATCTGGCGAAAAATGCTTTCCGCTATATTATTGTTGCCGCGCCAGTCGGTGGCGCGCTCCGCGTAGGTAAACTGATCCATATAATGGCCGTTTAACTCATGGGCCAGGGCTTTGGCTTCGTCATAGATCATGGCGCTATGCCCGACAAAATGGCAGCGGCCGCCGTAAAAAGTAATCTGTTCAATTTTACGTTTAGCCGTGCATTCCGGCATGACGGCAATAAAAGGCAAGCCGAGCAGCCGGGCGAAATAGGCCTCCGAAACCGCCGTGCTGCCTGACGAGGCCTCGATAATGGTGGTGCCCTGCTTTATCCAGCCGTTGCACAAGCCGTATAAAAACAGCGAGCGGGCCAGCCGATGTTTTAGGCTGCCCGAGGGATGGGTGCTTTCATCTTTCAGATAGAAAAAAATGCCCGGAAACGCCGGCAGCTGAAACCGTATTAAATGCGTATCGGCGGAGCGCTGGAAATCAGACTGGATTTCGCTGATGGCCTGTTTCACCCAGGGCGCGGTCATAATAATTATCCTTAATGCGGAAGGGGGGGTTCACAGCATAGCGGGGATGAAGAAAAAATAAGTTGCCTTTTTCACTCGATTAACGTGTGATAAGAGAAATATTTTCTCCAAAAGATACTTATGCTAGATAAAACTGACCGCACGTTACTCTCATTGCTGCAGCAAGACTGTACGCTTTCGCTTCAGACGCTGGCGGATGCGGTCAACCTGACCTCCACACCATGCTGGAAACGTCTTAAACGTCTCGAGGAAACCGGTATCGTGCGCGCTAAGGTGGCGCTGCTGGATAATGAAAAGCTGGGGTTGGCCTTGACCGCCTTTGTGCTGATTAAAACACAGCAGCATAATAGCGACTGGTATCAGGCCTTTGTGGCGCAGGTTAAAGGAATGCCGGAAGTGCTGGCCTTTTATCGCATGGCCGGCGAGTATGATTACCTGATGCAGGTGGTGGCGAGCGATATGAAGAGCTACGACAACTTTTATAAGCGGCTGGTGAACGGCGTGCCTGGCCTCATCGATGTGACCTCGAGTTTTGCCATGGAACAAATCAAAAATACCACCGTATTGCCGTTATAATTTATCTTTCGCTGCGGCGGGTCACTTTCAATAGGTTTGGAATAAAACTGCGTGAGATTATTTGCACAATTAGGTTGGTATTTTCGCCGCGAATGGCGACGTTATCTGGGGTCGGTCTTATTGTTGATCATTATCGCCATACTGCAACTGATCCCGCCCAGACTGGTCGGGGTTATCGTGGACGGCGTGACGGAGCATCGGGCCTCCACGCGGATGATCATGATGTGGCTGGGCGTCATGGCGTTTACCGCCGTGCTGGTATACCTGCTGCGCTACGTATGGCGTGTGCTGCTGTTCGGCGCCTCTTATAAGCTGGCGGTGGAGCTGCGCGCCCGTTTTTATCATTTGCTCAGCCATCAACTGCCGGGTTTTTATCTGCGCCACCGCACCGGCGATCTGATGGCGCGCGCCACCAACGACGTGGACCGGGTGGTATTCGCCGCCGGGGAAGGGGTGCTGACCCTGGTGGACTCGCTGGTGATGGGCCTGTCGGTGCTGGTGGTGATGAGCGTGCAGATAAGCTGGCAGCTTACCCTGCTGTCGCTGCTGCCGATGCCGGTCATGGCGCTGCTGATTAAACACAATGGCGATGAGCTGCACCGGCGGTTTAAAACCGCCCAGGCGGCGTTTTCGTCACTCAATAACCAAACGCAGGAAAGCCTTACCGGCATCCGCATGATCAAGGCCTTCGGTCTGGAGGGATACCAGTCGGAGCGGTTTGTGCAGGTGGCCGCCGACGCCGGCGCAAAAAATATGCGCGTGGCGCGCATTGACGCGCGTTTCGATCCCACCATTTACCTGACCGTCGGCTTTTCTAACCTGCTGGCCATCGGGGGCGGCAGTTGGATGGTGATGAACGATCTGCTGACGCTTGGGCAGTTAACCAGCTTTATTATGTATCTGGGCCTGATGATTTGGCCGATGCTGGCATTAGCCTGGATGTTTAATATTGTCGAGCGGGGCAGCGCCGCCTATAGCCGGATCCGCCAAACGCTGGACGAGGCTCCTCAGGTCAGGGACGGTAAGGAAATGCTTCCCCCCGGACGCGGCGTCCTTGAGGTTGACGTCGACAGCTTCAGCTATCCGCACACGCCGCAGCCGACATTGAATAATATCCATTTGCGGCTGGCGCCGGGACGGGTGCTGGGTATCTGCGGCCCGACCGGCGCCGGTAAAAGCACGCTGTTATCGCTGCTGCAGCGGCATTTTGACGTGACCCGGGGCGAGATCCGTTTCCACGGTATGTCCCTTGCCGATGTCTCCCTTGATCAGTGGCATAGCCGCCTGGCGGTGGTCAGCCAGACGCCGTTTTTATTTTCCGATAGCGTGGCGCGTAATATCGCCCTCGGCCGGCCGGACGCCACCCGGGAGCAAATCGAGCGGGCGGCGACCCTTGCCTGCGTGCATGAGGATATCCTGCGGCTGCCGCAGGGCTATGAAACCGAAGTGGGCGAGCGGGGCGTGATGCTGTCCGGCGGGCAAAAACAGCGTCTGTCCATTGCCCGCGCCCTGCTGCTGGAGGCGGAAATCCTGATATTCGACGACGCGCTCTCCGCCGTGGACGGGCGTACCGAACATACCATCTTGCGCAATCTCAGGCAGTGGGGCGAGGGACGTACCCTGATCATTACCGCCCACCGGCTGTCGGCGCTGAATGCGGCCGATGAAATCGTCGTGCTGCGCCACGGCACCCTTGCCCAGCGGGGCGAACATCAGCATCTGCTGCAGGAAGAGGGCTGGTATCGGGATATGTTCCGCTACCAGCAGTTGGAAGCAGCGCTCAGCGCCGATCCGGACGGGCAGGAGGCGGCCGATGCGTAAATGGCAAACCCTGTGGCCGACGCTGAAACGGCTGCTGGCCTACAGCCGGCCTTACCGCAAACCGCTGACGCTGGCGGTGGTCATGCTGTGGCTGGCGGCCGGCGCGGAAGTCGCCGGCCCGGTGGTGATCAGCTTTTTTATCGACCGGGTCGTACCGCTGAAAACCTTTCCGCCGCTGCTGGTGACCGGGCTGGCGCTGGGTTATATCGCCCTGCAGATGGTGTCCGCGTCCCTGCGCTACTACCAAGCACTGCTGTTCAACCAAACGGCGCTCGACGTGGTGCAGCAACTGCGCACCGAGGTAATGGACGCCGCGCTGCGCCAGCCGCTGAGCGCCTTTGATACCCAGCCGGTGGGCCAGCTTATCTCGCGGGTGACCAATGATACCGAGGTGGTCAAGGATCTTTACGTCACGGTGATGGCGACGGTGCTGCGCTGTATCGCCCTGGTGGGCGCCATGCTTATTGCGATGTTTATGCTGGACTGGCGCATGGCCGCCATTTCGATGGTGATCTTCCCCGTGGTGGCGCTGGTAATGACGGTGTATCAGCATTTCAGCACCCCGATCGTGCGTCGCCTGCGCGCCTATCTGGCGGATATCAACAATGGCTTTAATGAAGCGATAAGCGGCATGAGCGTCATCCAGCAGTTTCGCCAGCAGGGGCGTTTCGGCCAACGGCTGGCGCAAGCCAGCCACGCCCATTACCTGGCGCGGATGCAGACCCTGAGGCTTGAGGGCTTTTTGCTGCGCCCGCTCCTGAGCCTGCTGTCGGCGTTGGTATTATGCGGGCTGCTGATGCTGTTTAGCTTCAGCCCGGCGGGCACCGTCGGGGTCGGGGTACTGTATGCCTTTATCAATTATCTCGGCCGCTTAAATGAGCCGCTGATTGAACTGACCACCCAGCAATCGATGCTGCAGCAGGCCGTGGTGGCGGGCGAGCGCATCTTTGAACTGATGGACGGCGACCGGCAGCAGTACGGCGACGACGACCGGCCCTTGAGCAGCGGACGTATTGATATTCGCGACCTCAGCTTTTCCTACCGCGATGCCACGCCGGTATTGCGGCATATTTCCCTGTCGGTGCCATCCCGGCGCTTTATCGCGCTGGTGGGGCATACCGGCAGCGGTAAAAGCACCCTGGCTAATTTAATGATGGGCTATTATCCCATCAGCGAGGGCGCGCTGTTGCTCGACGGCCGGCCCATCGCCAGCCTGTCGCACCGGGTGCTCAGACAAGGCGTCGCCATCGTCCAGCAGGACCCGGTGGTCATGGCGGACACTGTATTCACCAATATTACCCTGGGGCGTGATATCAGCGAATCCAGGGCCTGGCATGCCCTGGAACAGGTGCAACTGGCGGAACTGGTCAGATCCATGCCGGGCGGCATCCACGCCGGCCTCGGCGAGCAGGGCAATACCCTGTCGGTCGGGCAAAAACAGCTGCTGGCCATGGCCAGGGTTCTGGTCCTCACTCCGCAAATCCTGATCCTCGACGAGGCCACCGCCAATATCGACTCCGGCACCGAGCAGGCGATCCAGCGGGCGTTGGCGGCTATCCGCCACCAGACCACCCTGGTGGTTATCGCGCACCGCTTATCCACCATCGTCGAGGCTGACGAAATTCTGGTGCTCCACCGTGGCGAAGCGGTGGAGCGGGGCTCCCACGAGGCGTTGTTAACGCAGCGGGGCCGCTATTTCCAGATGTATCAACTGCAGCAGGCCGGCAGGGCGCTCGCCGCCGACGTCAGGGTGGCCGGCGCGGGGCACGGCTGACGATGTGCGACGGATGTGCCGCCCGTGGGTAGCCGCGGATAAGCATGCTGGGCGCTTAAGCGCAGCGCGCACCGGGATTGAGCATCCCGGCGCCGATATTCCCCTTTCTGCACCGTAATCTGGCGTAGCGCACTAATACAGTGCGCCTCGCTGGTGTATTTTTGCGCGTCGCCGGAGCCAATGCTGCGCCTGAGGCGGGTTTTGCTGTATCGGCGGGCGTCCAACGGTAAATTTCTATTTCAAAACATTTGTGGCACATGCTTTGCTTTACTCAGGCGTAGCGATCGCGAGTTCAGATCCAAATTCTTGAGGGGGAACATATGAAGCTGGTAACCGTGGTGATTAAACCATTTAAATTAGAAGACGTGCGAGAAGCGCTTTCTGCTGTGGGCATTCAAGGGCTGACGGTCACCGAGGTCAAAGGCTTTGGACGGCAAAAGGGCCATGCAGAGCTGTATCGCGGGGCCGAATACAGCGTTAATTTCCTGCCCAAGGTAAAAATTGATATCGCCATTGCCGACGATCAGCTAGATGAAGTTATCGATGTCATCAGTAAAGCGGCGTATACCGGAAAGATCGGCGACGGCAAGATTTTTGTTGCTGAGCTACAACGGGTCATCCGGATTCGTACCGGAGAGACCGACGAAGCAGCACTTTAACGACACACACGCGCGAATTTTGTGGATAGGGATGAATGAAAATGAAGAAACTTGTCTCATTGACCAGCCTCGGCGCAGTAGCATTGTTGCCGACATGGGCCATGGCCGCAGCGCCTGTTGCTGACAAGGCCGATAACGCTTTTATGATGATAAGCACCGCTTTGGTGCTGTTTATGACTTTACCGGGGATTGCCTTGTTTTACGGCGGCCTGCTGCGCGCCAAAAACGTGCTGTCGATGTTGACCCAGGTTGCGGTCACCTTCGCCATGGTCTGCGTGCTGTGGCTGATTTACGGTTACTCCCTGGCCTTTAGCGAGGGCAATCCGTTTTTCGGCGGGTTCGGTTGGACCATGTTGAAGAATATTGAGCTGACGGCGCTGACCGGTACGTTCTATCAACTGATCCACGTCGCGTTTCAATGTTCGTTTGCCTGTATTACCGTCGGTCTGATTGTCGGCGCCCTGGCGGAACGTATTCGTTTCTCCGCGGTGCTGATTTTTGTGCTGGTATGGCTGACCTTTTCCTACCTGCCGATGGCGCATATGGTTTGGGCAGGCGGTTATCTGGCGGCGCAGGGCGCGCTGGACTTCGCCGGGGGTACTGTCGTTCATATCAATGCGGCGAGTGCCGGTTTGGTGGGTGCCTATATGCTGGGCAAACGCTCAGGTTTCGGCAAGGAAGCGTTTAAGCCGCATAACCTGCCGATGGTCTTTACCGGTACCGCGATCCTGTATGTCGGCTGGTTCGGCTTCAACGCCGGTTCCGCCAGCGCCGCCAACGAAATTGCCGCACTGGCTTTCCTCAATACCGTCATGGCTACCGCCGGCGCCATCCTGTCCTGGGTGTTTGTTGAGTGGATGCTGCGCGGCAAGCCTTCCTTGCTGGGCGCCTGCTCCGGTTGTATCGCCGGTCTGGTCGCCATCACTCCTGCCGCCGGCACCGTCGGCGTCGGTGGCGCACTGGTCATTGGCTTGGTGGGCGGCGTAGCCGGGCTTTGGGGTGTGGTTGCCCTGAAAAAATGGCTGCGGGTGGATGATGTCTGCGACGTATTCGGCGTGCACGGCGTGTGCGGTATCGTAGGCTGCCTGCTGACCGGCGTATTCACTTCCGCCTCGCTCGGCGGCGTGGGTTACGCTCAGGGTGTTACCATGGGGCACCAGCTCTGGGTTCAGCTGTTCAGCGTGATCGTCTGTCTGGTCTGGTCCGGCGTCGTGGCCTTTATTGGCTTCAAGATTGCCGATATGGTGGTGGGTCTGCGTGTGTCCGAAGAACAGGAACGCGAAGGCCTGGACGTCAACAGCCATGGCGAAAATGCCTATAACGAATAATTTTCTATGCAGCGCCGGGGCACGATAACCGGCCATGGAAAATCAGCAGGGGCGATTTATCGCCCCTGTTTTCATTTGCGCAAAGCGCCGGGCGGGCCGGGTGGGTTCACACCCCATGGTGCCGCATCACGCCTTCCTGCGCCGTCGAGGCTACCAGCACCCCGTCGCGGCGGAAAATCTGTCCGCGCACAAATCCCCGCGCGCCGGACGCCGAAGGGCTTTCTATCGCATATAACAGCCAATCGTCAAAACGAAAAGGGCGATGGAACCACATCGAATGATCAATGGTGGCGATTTGCACCCCGGGCTCAAGAAACCCCACGCCATGCGGCTGGAGCGCTGTGGGCAGGAAGTTAAAATCGGACGCGTAGCCCAGCAGGAATTGATGGCATTCACGATCATCCGGCAGTGTGCCCGCAGCCCGCAGCCAAACATAACGCACGGGTTTTTCCACGGCGCCTTTAAACGGGTTATGGAAAACAACCGGACGCATTTCTATCGGCTTTTCACCGGTCAGTTTTCGCCGCAGCGGCTCGGGCAGACCGGCGGCCAGCGGCAGCGCGATATCCCGCTCCGAGGGCAACCCCTCGGGGGCGGGCACCTGGGGCATCGGGCTTTGGTGCTCAAAGCCCGTTTCTTCCGCCTGAAACGAGGCCGTCAGGTAAAATATCGGCAGGCCCTGCTGAATGGCGCTGACATGACGGGCGCTGAAACTGTTGCCATCGCGCAGCTCGGCCACCTGATAGACAATGGGCAAGCTGACGTCGCCGGGGCGTAAAAAATAGCTGTGAAAGGAATGGACATGCCGCGCCGGGGGGACCGTCTGCCGTGCGGCGTACAAAGCCTGGGCCACCACCTGCCCGCCGAAGACCCGCGGCAGGCCCAAATCCTCGCTTTGACCGCGAAAAAGGCCTTCCTCCAGCTTTTCCAGGGTGATCAGATTCAATAGATGATCGATTTTACGGGTCATAACTACGCTCCAGTAACCAGGGTCTTCACTGCGGGTAAACGCATGACGGGTGCCGGCATAGCGTCGGGGCGCCGAACCTCCCAGGCCGGCCATGACAGCCCGCTTTAATGAGCATAACCGCAAACGTGTCCGGTGCGAATGCAACCGACAGGAAAATATCAGGATTCTGTGCCATGATTAAATCATTAGGTGGTTCAGCCACCAAGACTTCACCGCCGCTTGGTATCGGTGAAATGATGAGCTAATAATAAGAAGGAGAGATAAATCATGAAACTCTGGCAAGTAGTAGGTGGCGCTGCGCTAGCGGTCACCTTGGCGGGATGCGCTGATAAAGGCCATCAGGTGGCTACCCCGGCGTTCAAAACCCCGGGCACCGCTGAACAAGCCGAAGCGTTAAGGCAACCCAGCGTTTCCGGCACCGTTTGGATCAGGCAACGGATCGCATTGCCTCCCGACGCGGTATTGACCGTAACGCTGTCCGATGCCTCGATAAGCGATACGCCGTCTACCGTCATTGCGCAACGTGTGGTACGCACGGAAGGTAAGCAGGCGCCGTTCAGCTTTGTGTTGCCGTTTAATCCGGCGCAAATACAGCCCAATGCGCGCATCCTGCTAAGCGCGGCGATTACCGTCGATGGCCGGTTAATGTTTATTACCGAGCAGGTGAAGACGGTTATCAACAACGGCGGCACCAAACAGGATCTGACGCTGGTGCCGGTGGAAGCCGTGGCCATGCCGACACGCGCCGCGGCGGCATCTACCGTGCCGCTGACCTCTCCCACCCAGGTGGCGCCGGCCAGCAGTGTTCCCGCGCCTAACCAGTTGTAAGGTCTCTTGGGATGGTGCTAAACGCCGCGGTGTTGGCGGCGTTTATGCCGGCTAAAGCGTCGCGTGCGTGGGCACAACGGCTGGAGACGTTACTGAACAACACTGAACAACGCCTCTGGTGGCGATAGGTTGAGTGTCTCACAGGGAGGTGAGACGCGCTCACGCCCTAGCGCCATGGCGACAAATCATCATCCCCGCCAGGACTAAGGTATTTAACGTGTCGCGGCCTCTCCTCTCCCTGGCCCGCTGTTCCAGCCTGGCCGGCGTTTTACAAGACCCAGCGATAGCGGGACAAGTCGATATTTCCGCCGCGCCCGAATTCCACGCCCTCCGCTTCCAGGGCGGTTCTCTGCCGTTCATAATCTTCGCCCGCCAGTGAAATGCCGCCGTGCCGGTTGACCACCCGATGCCATGGCAGGCGGCTACCCGCGGGCAACCGGCTCAGTATGCCCCCGACCTGCCTGGCGGCGCGCGGAGATCCCGCCAGCCGGGCCACATCGCCATAGGTGGCAATGTGGCCGGAAGGAATGGCGGCGACAATCTGGAATACCCGCTGGCGAAACGTATCAATTGGTTCATTCATCGTATGGCACAGAATTCATTAAGCCCAAGGCAGCATATTGGCATAACCCGGCAGGGTCAAAAAGGATTTAAAATAGGACAGGGCCACGGCGCGGATGGCGATTGCCCAAGAAAACAGCGCTTGGCGCGTATCGGCTTGCAATTGCGCGGGGCATCATTGATAATGCCCCGCGCTCGGGAAAAACGAGCCGTCAATGGAGGCCCCGTTGGTGCTCCCGCAACACTAACTTGTGAACTCGGTCAGGTCCGGAAGGAAGCAGCCGTAGCAGGCGACGTGTGTGCCGGGATGTTGCTGGCGGGGCCTCCACCCAATCAAACGCCCCACCATTATTCTCCCATTTTTCATCAATGCTTCTTTATGGATGCCAGGTCCGCTGTTTTTTCAACCAGCCGCCGTTATTAATTAGTCGATAGCCCGGGCCAATAGGATGTTCTATGGCGCTTGTCGATGAAATAACGTCCGTTGATATATTGCCGGGAAAAATTAAAGGATGGAATACCTTGCATAATAGCGTCTATTAAAATAAAGCACTGGCTATCCGGCATTACGCCGTGATAGCTGCTATGGCATATTTATTCGTGTTTTTATTACCAATCCAGGGCATACCCGGGGCGCGTCAACACGCATAAGAGCGCACGTTTACACTTGGGGAGCGCGATAATCTGCGTCACAACACGGAATAGCCGGTGATAAAAAAGGAGTGATAAATACACCTATATGAACATAAATTTTTATTAATGTTGATATTAAGTATCACTTAATGGCTGTTTAACGAACATACTTCCAGACCGATACCGGAACTTTATCATAGAGTTTGTCCATGGTCAGTTCCGCGAGACGATGGTCGGCCGCAGAGTTGAATATCTCCAGTTCGTCGTCGGACAGTTCATATTTGTTTTTCTCTATCACCCGCTCCAGCGTCTCCAGGGTTCTGCATTTGCGTAACCGCATTAAATAATCGATCTTGTTCATATTGGCCTTTTGGGTTCTCTCATATGTTAAAATATCATTTACTATTTCAGGAAATACAGAGTTCAGTCTCTGAGAAAGTTCCGAATAGCCGTGAACGGCTTTTGCGCCACCGTTGCACATCCAGATTATTGATACCGTAGCTGCTAAATAAGGTAAAAGTATCGTCCAGGAAGGTTTCTACATGATCGACCAAATCGCTTTCATTATGATGTTTAAGCTTAAAAATGACCACATAAGATGCAATATGGTCGATTAATTCATTCATCTGTAAATTAATCGCCGATGCCGGGTCATTAACCCACCCATGGTAGCTATCGCCCAAACTGGCAATGCCCTCATCATACAGATTGCCACAGAGGTATTTAAGCTGTGCTATATCATGTCGTTTGGGTGAATACTCATCCATATCAGCCCTCCTAACGCTAAACAAATTACCGTCATCTTTAAGATGGGATTGAGGCACGCCCACGTATCATCGGCGTTCCCGCGCCCTATTTAAAGATAGAAGATTTTATGCAGTTTGGCACTATCAGCTTACATTATCTTACCGTCATATCCTATTGCAATTTCATTAACACTAATTGCACAAACGGTGAAAGCCTGTGGGCGACGATGGTTACCAGCAGTCAACGTGGTGGTGATAAAGCAGCTATTTGCACACAGCAAGCAACGGGTAAACACTCATTTCCGCCGCTATGGTATTTATTATATTTATTTTTACCATTTCTTGTCGCAATACTCATCCCTTATTGCCATAAAATTATGACAATACGTTGCTAAACCGTTCAAACCCGGCGGTTCCTTAACAGTTAAACGCCGGAGGGATGTTGGCAAGCCTCCCAGTACGTGATATGTTATAGTATAACATTTTATGAAGGCATGTTTTCATGCGATCCTCTATCAGCAAAACCACCGACCCCACGCCTGACAATCTGATGTGCGCCTCCGGGTTACGGCGCATAGGATTTGGCCTGGCCCTGCTGTGTGTCCTCTGGCTGGGTATCTTTTGGGCATCCTTACTGCCATGATGACATTTGAACAGTTATGTATCGGCTACCACGGGCACGCTATTATCGACGCCCTGGACGGCAAATTCGAGGCCGGCAGCCTGACCGCGGTTATCGGCGCCAACGGCACCGGTAAATCGACCCTGTTGAAAACCATTGCCGGACTTTTGCCGGCTATCGGCGGCAGCCTTTCGTTCTCGGCAGGGCAAAAACCCCGTATCGCCTATTTACCACAGCAGTCAGAGCTGGACCGTCAGTTTCCGTTGCGGGTGTTTGAAGTGGTCGCTATGGGCTGTTGGCCGGCCATCGGATTGCTGCGGCGTATTAACAAGACGGCCATGGCGCGCATCCATGACGCCCTGGATCGCGTCGGTCTGGGATCAATGGCAACGAGCCCGATTGAAATACTATCAGGCGGCCAGTTCCAGCGTATGCTGTTCGCCCGCCTTCTGGTGCAGCAGGCGCCGCTGATATTGCTGGATGAGCCTTTCAGCGGGATTGACAGTCCAACCTGCGCATTATTGATGGATGTCATCGACCAGCTTCATAAGGCCGGCCACACCATTATCGTGGTACTGCACGACGACGCCCTGGTAGTCCGTCGTTTTCCACAAACCCTGCTGCTGTCCGGCCGGCACACGCGCTGGGGGGCGACAGACGCGATCCTCGCGGACGCGTTTTCTCCCCGGGCCGCCTGGTCCACCGATCGTTGCTTCCATCAGGCCGCATCATGATCCTTCACCTCTTATTCGACCCCTTTCTCTCGCTTGGATTTATGCGGCGTGCGCTGGTGGCCTGTTTTGCCCTTTCGCTCAGTTCCACTCCGCTGGGGGTTTTCCTGTCGCTACGCAGGATGAGCCTGGTGGGGGATGCCTTATCACACGCGATATTGCCCGGCGTCGCCATCGGTTATCTGCTGTCGGGCATGTCGCTGATGGCCATGGGCATCGGCGGATTTATCGCCGGATTACTGGTCGCGGTGCTGTCCGGCTGGGTGACCTCGCTCACCGTCCTGAAGGAAGACGCCAGCTTTGCCGGTTTTTATCTGGGATCGCTGGCCCTGGGCGTGACCTTGGTATCCCTGCGCGGGTCCAGCGTCGATTTGCTTCATCTGTTATTTGGCACCGTATTGGCGGTCGATAGCCAGGCCATTCTGTTTGTCGGCCTGATTGCCACCGTTACGCTGCTTTGCCTGGCGCTGATGTATCGCGCGCTGATTATTGAGGCCTTCGACGCGGCGTTCCTGCGCATAAACGTTCGCGGTTATCCCCGCCTGATCCATGCCTTATTCCTGGCGCTGGTGGTGCTTAACCTGGTGGCGGGTTTTCAAATTCTCGGCACCCTGATGTCGGTGGGACTCATGATGCTGCCGGCGGTGGCCGCCCGCTGTTGGTCCGGGCATCTGCCGGGCACGCTGCTGATAGCGTTGTTGATTGGCCTGCTTAGCGCCTGGGTAGGGCTGCTGTGGTCGTTCTACGCCTCGATTCCGGCGGGCCCGGCCATTGTGCTTACCGCCAGCCTGATCTTTTTTATTTCGGTACTGTTAGGACCGCGCGGCAGTTTCACCATGATTTTGCGCCGGCATTATTTCACTGCCGGCAAGGCAAAAAAATAACCTGCGTGCCGCCATCGCCGGCCGCGCCGGCGGCAAACAAAAGGCCTCCAGCGGAGGCCTTTGACCGGCTGAGTAACCGGCGCCGGTTATTTTTTCTTTTTCCCGCCCTGGACCGCCTTGAAGCGGGGATTGGATTTGCAGATGACGTAAATGCGGCCGCGACGGCGAACGACTTTACAATCCGGATGACGCGTCTTGGCGGAACGCAACGAGCTTAATACCTGCATGATAACCACGCCTCTTCTAATAGTGACTACTTGGTGAAAAAACGGCCGAAGCGTTGGTTAAAGCGCGCGGTGCTGCCTTCTTTATCCACGATCCGCTGCTTGCCGGTGTAATAGGGATGGGATTCGGATGACACCTCCACCGTGATGTAGGGGAATGTTTTCCCGTCCAGCTCCACGGTACGGTCGGTCTTGATGGTCGAACCCACTTTAAAATACGCATCCGCGCTGGTGTCGTGAAACACCACGGTACGGTAGTCGGGATGGATGCCAGGTTTCATATCTCACCTCATTTCGTTATGTTATATCATAACTATTATCCTCTTTTTCTCCATCGGGTCAAGCCCCCTCAAGCCGTCGGCCTAAGCCAGACATAAAAAAAGCCGCTTGCGCGGCTCGGGACTTGACTGAACCATCAGGCCGCGTCAACGGCCCGATGGTTAAACGGTGCTTAACGGTGCGGATTATCCAACTGAGGATTATTCACCGGGCGATCCTGTTCCCGCTGTTCGTCGCTTTTGTTACCGAAGCGGCGGCGAACCACGACAAAAAACACCGGTACGAAAAATATTGCCAGCAAGGTGGCGGTGATCATACCGCCGATTACCCCGGTGCCGACGGCGTTTTGCGAGCCCGACCCCGCGCCGGTGCTGATGGCCAGCGGCAATACGCCGAGGATAAAGGCCAGCGACGTCATCAGGATGGGACGCAAACGCATGCGCACCGCCTCTAATGTCGCCTCAACCAATCCCTTGCCTTCCTTGTCCATCAAGTCCTTGGCGAACTCGACGATAAGAATGGCGTTTTTCGCCGACAGCCCGATGGTGGTCAGCAGCCCCACCACAAAATAGACGTCGTTATTCATACCGCGGAAAGTGGCGGCCAGCAGCGCCCCGACCACGCCCAACGGCACCACCAGCATCACCGCGAAGGGGATGGACCAGCTTTCATACAACGCCGCCAGGCACAGGAACACCACGATCAGCGAGATGGCGTACAGCGCCGGGGCCTGGTTGCCGGATAGCCGTTCCTGATAGGACATCCCCGTCCAATCGTAGCCTACGCCGGCGGGCAGCTTAGCCACCAGTTCCTCCATCAGCGCCATGGCTTCACCGGTACTCTTGCCCGGCGCCGCCTCACCCTGGATTTCCATCGAGGGCAAGCCGTTATAACGCTCCAGGCGCGGCGAGCCATACTGCCAGTGCGAGGTGGACACCGCCGATAACGGCACCATCTGTCCATTGGTGCCGCGCACAAACCAGTTGCCTATGTCCTGCGGCAGCATACGGTACTGCGCGTCGCCCTGCACATAGACCTTTTTGGTTCGGCCGCGATCGGTAAAGTCATTGATATAGTTACCGCCCAGGGCCGCGCCCAGAGTGGTGTTGATATCATCCAGCGAGACGCCCAACGCCGAAGCCTTCTCCTGATCCACATCCAGCTTGAACTGCGGCGTATCCTCCAGGCCATTTGGCCGCACGCCCACTAAGGTATCGGGATGCTGCGCAATCATACCGAACAGCTGGTTACGCGCCTCGGTAAGCTTGGCATGCCCCAGGTTGTTCTCATCGATTAACTCGAAGTCGAAGCCGGTAGCATTACCCAGCTCAACGATGGCCGGCAGGTTAAACGCCAGGGCGATACCGTCCTTTATCTGAGAGAATTCCCCATTGGCCCGGGCAATGATCGCCGGGACCTTATTTTCCGCCCCTTTACGCTCATCCCAGCTTTTCAGGCTGACGAACGCGATGCCGGAGTTCTGGCCGCGCCCGGCAAAACCGAAGCCGTTAACGGTAAAGACCGAGTTGACGTTATCCTTTTCTTTCGTCAGGTAATACTGGGTCATCTGGTCCAGTACTTTCTGGGTGCGTTCCTGGGTGGCCCCGGCCGGCAACTGCGCCATATTCAGGAAAACCCCCTGATCCTCCGACGGCAGGAAGGAGGAGGGCAGGCGAATAAACAGCAGCGCCATGCCGACCACAATCAGCAGATAGATGATCAGGTAGCGTCCGGTGCTGTTAAGGATATGGCCGATACTGTCGGTATAATGATTGGTGCTTTGATCGAACTTTTTATTAAACCAGCCGAAGAAGCCTTTGGTGGTGCCGTGATCGCCTTTTTTGACCGGTTTTAATATGGTGGCGCACAGCGCCGGGGTCAGGATCATGGCCACCAGCACCGACAGTACCATCGCCGAGACGATGGTAATGGAGAACTGGCGGTAGATGGCGCCGGTCGACCCGCCGAAGAAGGCCATCGGCACAAATACCGCCGACAAGACCAGCGCGATGCCCACCAGGGCGCCCTGGATCTGGCCCATGGATTTGCGCGTCGCCTCCTTGGGACTAAGGCCTTCCTCGCCCATGACGCGTTCGACGTTTTCCACCACCACGATGGCGTCATCCACCAGGAGCCCTATCGCCAGCACCATGGCGAACATGGTCAGGGTATTAATGGTATAGCCGAACGCGCTCAGTATGGCGAAGGTGCCCAGCAAGACGACCGGCACCGCAATGGTCGGGATAAGCGTGGCGCGGAAGTTCTGCAGGAACAGATACATGACCAGGAACACCAGGATGATCGCTTCCACCAGGGTCTTCACCACTTCCTGGATGGAGATTTTCACAAACGGGGTGGTGTCGTACGGATAAACGACTTTTAATCCCGTCGGGAAATCCGCCTGCAGCCGGGCCAGCTCCGCTTTAACCGCGTCGGCGGTATCAAGGGCGTTGGCGCCGGTGGCCAGTTTAACCCCGAGCCCGGCGGCCGGTTGGCCGTTGAAGCGCGCGATAACGTCGTAGTTTTCCCCGGCCAGTTCAACCTTGGCCACGTCCTTCAGGCGTACCTGCGAGCCGTCGGCGTTGACCTTGAGCAGGATTTTGCCGAACTCCTCGGCGTTGGTCAGGCGGCTTTGCACAATGATCGAGGCGTTCAACTGCTGGCCTTTAATCGCCGGCGCTCCGCCTAGCTGTCCGGCGGCAATCTGGTTGTTCTGAACCGTCAATGCGCTGACCACATCCACCGGGGTAAGCTGGAAGTTGTTCAGTTTATTGGGGTCCATCCAAACACGCATGGCATATTGGGCGCCGAATAGCTGCACTTCGCCCACGCCCTGCGTACGGCTTATCGGATCCTTGATTTTGGAGCCGACATAATCGCCGATATCCTGCTGGGTGGCATTTTTATCGTCGCTGATAAACCCGGCCACCATCAGGAAGCTGGCGCTGGACTTCTGTACCTGCACCCCCTGGCTCTGCACGGCCTGGGGCAGCAGCGGCATGGCCAACTGCAGTTTGTTCTGCACCTGCACCTGGGCGATATCCGGATTGGCGCTGGAATCGAATGTCAGCGATATGGTGGCGGTACCGGATGAATCGCTGCTGGACGACATATACAGCAGATGATCGATACCGTTCATATTCTGTTCGATAATCTGGGTTACGCTGTCCTGCAGGGTCGTCGCGTCGGCGCCCGGATAGGTAGCGGTGACCCGGATGGTCGGCGGCGCGATGGCCGGATACTGCTCGATGGGCAGCTGCAAGATAGACAGCAGGCCCGCGAGCATAATAATGATGGCAATCACCCATGCAAAAATGGGGCGATCGATAAAAAACTTAGCCATATCGTTTACCCGTTCCTATTAAGACTTTTTGGCGGCGTCAGGCTGCGGTTGTGCCGGTTCATCAGTCGCTTCCTTGGCCGTGACCTGCACACCCGGCTTGACTTTCTGCAGGCCGCTGACAATCACGCGGTCGCCTTCCTGTAAGCCGGCGGTGACCAGCCATTTATCGCCGATCGCCTGTTGGGCGGTGATTTGGCGTACGGCAACCTTATTGTCAGGACCCACCACCATTGCGGTCGCTTCGCCTCGGGGATTGCGGGTTATGCCCTGCTGCGGCACCAGTAACGCATTGTCGTTGGTCCCTTCTTCCAGACGGGCGCGGACAAACATACCGGGCAGCAGGCTATGCTGCGGGTTGGGGAAAATGGCGCGCAGGGTGATGGAGCCGGTGGTTTCATCCACGCTGACATCGGAGAATTCCAGGGTGCCGGGCTGCGGGTATTCGCTGCCGTCTTCCATCAGCAGCCGCACGGCCGCTTTTCCGTCCTTCTGTTTGAGGGCGCCGCTGTCGAGTTCCTGTTTTAAGCGCAGGAAATCGTTGCTGGACTGGGTTACGTCCACATAGAGCGGATCCAACTGCTGAACGGTGGCCATGGCGGTGGTCTGGCCATTGGTGACCAGGGCGCCTTCGGTATAGGCGGATTTACCGATGCGGCCGCTGATAGGCGAGGTGACCTTGGTGTAAGCCAGGTTGATGCGCGCGCTTTCCAGCGACGCTTTGGCGGCAAGCACCGCGGCGTCGTTCTGCTGCATGGTGGCGACCGCCGTATCGTAGTCCTGACGGCTGACAAAGTTGGTGGCGATCAGTTTTTTATAACGGTTGACGGTGACACGGGCGATATTGGCATTGGCCTGCGCCTGGGCTAAGTCGCCGTTGGCGCTGTCATACGCCGCTTTATAGGTTGCCGGATCAATTTGATAGAGGGAGACGCCGGCCTGCACGTCGCTGCCTTCGACAAAATTGCGTTTTAAGATAATGCCATTAACCTGGGGCCGGACTTCGGCAACACGGAAAGCGGCGGTACGACCAGGCAGATCAGTTGTGACATTCAATGATTGTTTTTTTACCGTCACCACACTAACTTCCGGGGCCTGTTGCTGATTTCCTGCCTGTTTAGCGTCTTTATTGTCACATCCAATGAGAATAAAGCTGCCTGAAAGCATCAGAACGGCTGCCAGAGGCAAAATCCCTCTGTTTTTGTTCATAGATAAACCTCAAGAGTCCGATTTGAAAAAATTGATCAATTGATCACAAGCCTACAAACCCATTGCTGCGTAACAATTAGCCTTATGCTATGGTACATACATTCGCGAATGTATGTAAATCTAAAGACAACCAAAAAAAGCGCTATGGCACGAAAAACCAAACAGCAGGCCCAGGAAACGCGCCAGCATATTCTGGATGCCGCAGTCCAGGAATTCTCAATGCGCGGGGTTTCCGCAACGTCGCTCACCGATATCGCAACGGTGGCAGGGGTAACCCGTGGTGCTATTTATTGGCATTTCAAGAATAAAGTCGAGTTATTTAATGAGATCTGGCATGCCGCTGAAGCTAGGATATTGGCATTAGAGCTAGAGTATCAGGCAAAATTTCCCGACGATCCACTACATGTCTTAACCGAGACATTGATTTACATTCTGCAGTCCACCGTATCCAATACCGAATGGCGCGCCTTAATGGAAATTGTTTTTCATAAATGTGAATTTGTCGGAGAAATGGAACTGTTCCAGGAAGTCCGCAAAGGATTATACGCCGAATGTTATGAACGCATTGAAGAGACGCTCAACCGGTGCATAGAATGCGGTCAACTGCCGGCCGGTCTGCACTGCCGCCGCGCCGCCATCCTGCTGCGCGCCTATATGACCGGGTTGATGGAAAACTGGCTGTTCGTGCCCGGCACCTTTGATCTGGCTGGCGGCTCCCGCATCCTGATCGCCGCCTTTATGGATATGCTGCGGCTAAGCCCTAACCTGCGTCACGACCCGGCGGCGCTGCCGCAGTAGCCGCCCGGCTGGGGCAGGGTTATTCTTCCCCGCGGCGCGCCTTGATGACATAATCGTTTTTCACAATTTCCAGGGCCGCCAACACCAGCTCCGGCTCCATATCGTTACTCTCCAGCAGCATAATCAAATCGACCGCCAGTTTAATCTCGGGGGATTCATCTTCCAGCGCCACAGGTCTCTCCTGAATGCGTTGTCGAGTAGACGAAAACTACCAGTATAGATGAAAACATGAAGCAATTTATAATGAGCGAATAAACAAAATGTGACAGCACGTGCTATCAACCCTTTTCCAGTCCATTCTCCCTGCGCTCGATCAGACGCTCAATGCGCGCCAACGCCTGCCGGCAGCGGGCCAGCCGGCCTTCAAGGGCGGCGATTTCCTGTTGCAACTGCTGGGCACGGGCATAATCGCCCGTGCTTTGCCGCAGGCTGTCCCGGTCGCGGATCATGGACAGCAGCCGGCGCTCATAGTCCTGATGTTCATTCAGCCGGGCGTAATAATCCACCGGCGCGGCCTTGGCAGGCTGGCCGCGCCGCAAGTCCTGTGTGGCCAGTTCCCGCGCCAGGGCGGTCATTTGATCGATAAGCCGCTGCGCCAGCCAGGCCACCCGCTCGGTGTAACCCTGCTCGACGGTCAGCGTCAGGCGCTGCAATGTCTGGCGGCTTTCGGCCAGATAGTCGTCAAGGCGGGTTCCCCGGCTCTGGAAAAGCTGGTGGTCAAAGCGGGACTGGGACACCGTCTCCTGTCCGGCCGCCTCGATCCGCCCGGCCAGCGTGTTGAACTGGTCGCTTAACGTGACGAGGAGCTTGGATGAATGCACGCCCTTCTCCTGAGTAAAAACCGCGAAAAAAAAGATATTAACCTGTCGCCGCCATGATACCGCGTTCGCGCCTGTCCTGAACAGCGCGCCGGCGGGCAAAGAAAGATGAAAATATTCCGGGGCCGCGGTATGTTAACAGGGATGCAAAACCGGTACGGAATAGGCCGGAAATCACGCCGTGCGTCCATGGTTGACTTTACGCAACAAAAGGCTAAATGAGTCGCCCTCGGTGGTTGCATTTTTCCGCCAGTTTGCATAGATTTGAGCGCTTTCGTGCGCGGTCGGTCCTGCCAGCCCATGTTAAAACGCGATGTACCGTGGTTGTTCAGGATAACGCGTCCGCGCGGATTATGATTTCTTTCGTTTCAGGCGCATACATTATGACCGCGATGGCCGAACAGCTAGCATTGATCAAAAACAGTATCAAAACGATTCCCGATTACCCCAAACCGGGTATTTTTTTCCGGGATATCACCAGCCTGCTGGAAAATCCCCAGGCCTATGCCGCCAGTATCGAACTGCTGGTGAATCACTATCGCGGCCACGGCTTGACCAAGGTGGTGGGCACCGAAGCGCGCGGTTTCCTGTTCGGCGCGCCGGTGGCGCTGGCGCTGGGGCTGGGATTCGTGCCGGTGCGCAAGCCTGGCAAGCTGCCGCGCGCGGTGCTGAGCGAAAGCTACGAGCTGGAATACGGCGTCGATAAGCTGGAAATCCATCAGGACGCCATCGCGCCAGGGGATCGGGTACTGGTGGTCGACGACCTGCTTGCCACCGGCGGTACTATCGAGGCTACGATAAAATTAATCCGCCGGCTGGGCGGTGAGGTCAAGGACGCGGCGTTTATTATCAACCTGGCCGATCTCGGCGGCGAAGCGCGCCTGCAGCGCCTGGCCGTCAATAGTTACAGCCTGGTGGGTTTCGCCGGGCACTGATCATATCAGCCTCGCGCTCCGGTGCGAGGCTGTGTTAGCATGACCTCCCTGTCCACCGACATATTTCGCGACCCATGAGCTATCAGGTTCTTGCCCGTAAATGGCGTCCGCAGACGTTTTCAGATGTAGTAGGTCAGGAACATGTTCTGACGGCGCTGACCAATGGCCTTTCACTGGGCAGGGTCCATCACGCCTACTTGTTTTCTGGTACCCGCGGCGTCGGCAAGACCACTATCGCCCGCCTGCTGGCCAAGGGGCTTAATTGCGAAACCGGCATCACCGCCAGCCCTTGCGGTCAATGCGCCAACTGTCGTGAAATCGAGCAGGGCAGGTTTGTCGATCTGATTGAAATCGACGCCGCCTCGCGCACCAAGGTGGAGGACACCCGGGATCTGCTGGACAATGTGCAATATGCGCCGGCGCGCGGCCGCTTCAAGGTCTATTTGATCGATGAAGTGCACATGCTCTCCCGGCATAGCTTCAACGCGTTGCTGAAAACGCTGGAAGAACCGCCGTCCCATGTGAAATTCCTGCTGGCGACCACCGACCCGCAAAAGCTGCCGGTAACCATCCTGTCCCGCTGCCTGCAGTTTCATCTCAAGGCGCTGGATATCGGCCAGATTCGCGCGCAGTTAGAGCATATCCTGCGTGAAGAGAATATCGACAGCGAGCCGCGCGCCCTCCAGCTACTGGCCCGCGCCGCCGACGGCAGCCTGCGCGACGCCCTGAGCCTGACCGATCAGGCAATCGCCATGGGTATGGGGCAGGTCACCACCCAGACCGTGGGCGACATGCTGGGTACCCTTAACACTGAACAACCCCTGGCGCTGATAGAGGCTCTGGCGGCGGCGGACGGCAACGCCATGATGGCGCAGCTGGCCCAGTGCGCCTCCCGCGGCGTGGACTGGGAAACCCTGCTGGTGGATATGCTCCAGCTGCTGCACCATATCGCCATGGGTCAACTGGTTGCGGATGCCCTGGATGACGAGGATGACGCCGCCATCGCGCCCCGGCTGCGTGAGCTGGCGCGGATCGTTCCCCCGGCGGATTTGCAGCTTTATTACCAAACGCTGCTGGTGGGACGCAAAGAGCTGCCGTTTGCCCCCGATCGCCGCATGGGGGTCGAAATGACCCTGCTGCGCGCGCTGGCGTTCCACCCGCGCATCATTGATCTCACCCCGCAGGCGGGGGAGAACACGGAAAAAAAAACGGCTGAATCCGTCGCTCTAGCTCCGGAACGTACAAATAACCGGCAGCCGGCGCCCGATAACGCGGTTCCCGCGCCTGGTCGTGGCCGGCAAATGACGCCGCATAACGACGCGCCGCCGTCGGATCAGGTCAGGCCGACCCCTGAGGTACACACCGCGCCGCCGTCGGATCACGCCAGGCCGACCCCTCAGGTCAACGCCGCGCCGCCGTCGGATCAGGCCAGACCGACCCCTCAGGTAAACGCCGCGCCACCGTCGGATCAGGCCAGGCCGCCGCGCCTGGAACATGGCGCGCCGTCGCCGGGCCATGCCGGGCAGGCGGTTTCCATCCCCACGCCCCAAATGCGGGACGATGCCGGCGCCGATATGCCGGATGACTGGGTCAGCGCCGCCGAGCAGTACGCGAATATGGCCGGCGACCCGGCATCCGACGATGCCGGTGATGATAGGTACGCTTATCAGGCGGATGACGCGGCCGGGCATGTTCCCGCGCCGGCCTCCGCGGATCGGCCTGCGGCGCCGGCGTCGCTGCCGGACAGTACCGCGCAATTGCTATTGGCGCGCACCGCGTTATTACAACGCCACGGCAACCAAAACGTAAAAAAGAACGATACATCGCCGGCCAGGCCACGGCCCGCGAACAGCGCCCTGGAGCGCCTGGCCACGGTCAGCGAACAGGCCCAGCAGCGGCAGGCCGCCGGCGGCAAGGAGCCAGGGACCGCCAAAGCCGTCAAACCGGAGGCCTATCGCTGGAAGGCCAGTATTCAGACCACGCAGGACAGCGATCCGGTGGCGACGCCCAAGGCCCTGCGCACGGCGCTGGAGCATGAAAAAACGCCTGAGCTGGCGGCCCGCCTGGCCGAGGAATCCATCGTGCGCGATCCTTGGGCGGCGCTGGTGGACAGGCTAAAGATCCCCAAGCTGGTACAGCAACTGGCGTTAAACGCCTTCCGGGAAGATCTGGCGCCGGGCAAGGTCTGCCTGCACCTGCGTTCCGCGCAGCAGCACCTTAATTCCCCCATTTCCCAGGGAACGCTGGCCGAGGCCCTAAGCACAGAACTCGGCGCTCCGGTTGAATTAACCGTGGTGACAGATGATAATCCGGCGATACGTACCCCGCTGGAATGGCGACAGGCCATATATGAAGAAAAATTGATGCAGGCGCGCCAGGCGATTATCGCGGATAATAATATCCAGACGCTTCAGCGTTTTTTTGATGCCGAATTGGATGAAGATAGCATCCGTCCTGTTTAACTGCCGCACGGCGCGTAGAGAGATGCCGCCTGCGGTTCGACGCTACGAGAGAGGGAAATGTATGTTTGGTAAAGGCGGAATGGGCAATCTGATGAAGCAGGCCCAGCAGATGCAGGAAAAAATGCAGCAGATGCAGGAAGAGATCGCCCAACTGGAAGTTACCGGCGAATCTGGGGCAGGCCTGGTCAAGGTTACCATCAACGGCGCGCATAACTGCCGTCGTGTTGAAGTCGATCCCAGCCTGCTGGACGACGACAAGGATATGCTCGAGGATCTGATCGCGGCGGCTTTTAACGACGCGGCGCGCCGTATTGCCGAAACCCAGAAGGAAAAGATGGCTACCGTCTCCAGCGGCATGCAGCTTCCTCCTGGTTTTAAAATGCCGTTCTGATGCAAACCAGTCCATTGCTAGAGGCGTTAACCGAAGCCTTGCGCTGCTTGCCCGGCGTCGGGCCGAAATCGGCCCAGCGCATGGTCTTCCAGCTTCTGCAGCGGGATCGCAGCGGCGGTATGCGTCTGGCGCAGGCGCTCACCCGCGCCATGTCTGAGATCGGCCACTGCGCCGATTGCCGGACGTTTACCGAGCAGGACATCTGCACCATCTGCGCCAATCCCAGGCGCAGGCAAACCCGGCAGATCTGCGTAGTGGAAAGCCCGGCGGATATTCATGCCATCGAGCAGACCGGGCAATTCGCCGGCCGCTACTTTGTGCTGATGGGGCATCTGTCCCCGCTGGACGGCATCGGTCCGGACGATATCGGCCTGGATCGCCTGCAGGAGCGCCTGGAAAGCGAGGATATCGCCGAGGTGATCCTGGCCACTAATCCCACGGTGGAAGGCGACGCCACCGCCAATTACATTGCCGAGATGTGCGCCCATTTTGAAGTCCTGGCTACCCGTATCGCCCACGGCGTGCCGGTGGGCGGTGAGCTGGAAATGGTCGATGGTACCACGCTGTCCCATTCGCTGGCGGGACGCCACCCGATTAAATTTTAAATCGGCGGCGCGTCCGCGCCGTCTTTTCCGCCCCTTTTTTTACCTTTTGTGCTTGAATTCCTGCGCCGCAATCCCCATCTGTTCATCATTGCAGTATCTACACCCGCCTGATTGATAGCTATTTGGATTGAGGTAAGTATAAATATGAAAGGACAAGAAACCCGCGGATTCCAATCTGAAGTTAAACAATTGCTTCAGCTGATGATCCACTCACTTTATTCCAATAAAGAAATTTTTATACGCGAACTGATCTCCAACGCTTCGGATGCGGCGGATAAACTGCGTTTTCGCGCTTTATCCCAGCCGGAGCTCTATGAGGGGGACGGCGAGCTACGGGTACGCCTGTCAAGCAACAAAGAAGCACGCACCCTGACTCTGAGCGACAACGGCATCGGCATGACGCGCGAAGAGGTTATCGACAATCTGGGTACGATCGCCAAATCCGGCACCAAGGCTTTCCTTGAGTCCATGGGTTCGGATCAGGTCAAGGACAGCCAGCTGATCGGCCAGTTCGGCGTCGGGTTCTATTCCGCTTTTATCGTGGCCGATAAAGTCACGGTGCGCACCCGCGCCGCCGGCGCTTCCGCCGATGAAGGGGTTTTCTGGGAATCAGCCGGTGAAGGCGATTACACCATTGCCGATATCACCAAACCCGAACGCGGCACCGAAATCACCCTGCATCTGCGCGAAGGCGAAGACGAATTCCTCGATGACTGGCGTTTACGCAGCATCATCAGCAAATATTCGGATCATATCGCCCTGCCTGTCGAGATCGAAACCCGCGCCCAGGCGGAGGCCGTGGACGATGAAGCCGCTGATGCCGATGCCGATGCCGCTAAAGAAGAAAAAGAAGCCACCGTCACCTGGGAAAAGATTAATAAAGCCCAGGCGCTGTGGACGCGCAGCAAGGGCGAAATCAGCGACGAGGAATACAAAGAATTCTACAAACACCTCTCCCACGACTTCAGCGATCCCCTGATCTGGAGCCATAATCGCGTCGAAGGCAAGCAGGAATATACCAGCCTGCTGTATATACCGGGCCAGGCGCCGTGGGATATGTGGAACCGCGATCATAAACATGGCCTGAAGCTCTATGTCCAGCGCGTCTTTATCATGGACGACGCCGAGCAGTTTATGCCTAACTACCTGCGCTTCGTCAAAGGCCTGATCGACTCCAACGATCTGCCGCTGAACGTCTCCCGTGAAATCCTCCAGGATAACCGCGTTACCCAGAACCTGAAAAGCGCGCTGACCAAGCGCGTGCTGCAGATGCTGGATAAGCTGTCCAAGGACGATGCCGAAAGCTACCAGAAATTCTGGCAGCAGTTCGGCCTGGTGCTGAAAGAAGGCCCGGGCGAGGATACCGCCAACGCCGAAAGCATCGCCAAGCTGCTGCGCTTTGCGTCCACCCATACCGACAGCTCGGCGCAAACCGTATCGCTGCAGGATTATCTGGGACGCATGGTGGAAGGCCAGGAAAAGATCTATTACATCACCGCCGACAGTTACGCGGCCGCCAAGAGCAGCCCTCATCTGGAACTGCTGCGCAAAAAGGGCATCGAAGTCCTGCTGCTTTCCGACCGCATTGACGAATGGATGATGAGCTACCTGACCGAGTTTGAAGGTAAACCATTCCAGTCGGTAAGCAAAACCGACGCCACGCTCGACAAGCTGGCCGACGAAGAGACCGCCGAGGAACAAAAAGACGCGGAAAAAGCGCTTGAGCCGTTTGTCACGCGCGTCAAGACTTTCCTGGGCGATCGCGTCAAGGACGTGCGTCTCACGCACCGCCTGACCGATACCCCGGCCATCGTCACCACCGCGGCCGACGATATGACCACCCAAATGGCGAAGCTGTTTGCCGCCGCCGGCCAGGCCGCGCCCGAGATCAAATACATATTTGAACTCAATCCGGATCATGCGCTGGTCAAACGCGCCGCCGACATTAACGAAGAGAGCCACTTCAACGAATGGATTGAGCTGCTGTTCGATCAGGCGCTGCTGGCGGAACGCGGCACCCTGGACGATCCTAACCAGTTTATCCGCCGCATGAACCAACTGCTGAGCGCATAACGCCGCGCGGGTATATTTACCAGCACACTAAGGGCCAGGTTAACCTGGCCCTTATACTATGGAAAAACATGCGCCAAACCGAACTCAACGCAGATCTGTTCAAGGGAGGGCGTGCCGATGGGGTCGAATCGGGCGTGTGTTCCCGCCCGACCGAGCGCGCCATGGCGCGGTATGCCCGCCAACACCGAGCTTACAGCAGACGTGTTCAAGGGAGACCGTGCCAATGGGGTCGAATCGGGCGTGGTGTTCCCGCCCGACCGAGGCCCCATGGCGCGGTATGCCCGCCAACACCGGGCTTAAAGCAGACGTGTTCAAGGGAGAGCGTGCCAATGGGGTCGCATCGGGCGTGGTGTTACCGCCCGACCGAGCGCCCCATGGCGCGGTATGCCCGCCAACACCGGGCTTAAAGCAGACGTGTTCAAGGGAGACCGTGCCAATGGGGTCGAATCGGGCGTGGTGTTCCCGCCCGACCGAGCGCCCCATGGCATGGTAGGCCCGCCAACACCGGGCTCAAAGCAGACGTGTTTAAGGGAGACCGTGCCGATGGGGTCGAATCGGGCGTGGTGTTACCGCCCGACCGAGCGCCCCATGGCGCGATATGCCCGCCAACACCGGGCTTAAAGCAGACGTGTTGAAGGGAGAGCGTGCCAATGGGGTCGAATCGGGCGTGGTGTTCCCGCCCGACCGAGGCCCCATGGCGCGATATGCCCGCCAACACCGGGTTTAAAGCAGACGTGTTCAAGGGAAAGCGCCCCATGGCGCAGTATGCCCGCCAACACTGCGGTTAATGCAGACGTGTTCAAGGGAGAGCGTGCCAATGGGGTGGATTCTGAAAGCGCCGTTAAACCGTCTCTCCCTGCGCCCTTTCCTTGAGGAAACATACCCAGTAGTGGTAAGGTTTAGCGTTTTCTTATTTTTTTACATTTGTTAGCAAGGGGATTTACGCAATGCGTATCATTCTGCTGGGCGCTCCGGGCGCTGGTAAGGGCACTCAAGCACAATTCATTATGGAAAAGTACGGCATACCGCAGATTTCCACCGGCGACATGCTGCGCGCCGCGGTAAAAGCGCAATCCGAACTGGGTAAAAAAGCCAAAGCTATCATGGACGCCGGCAAACTGGTCACCGACGAACTGGTGATTGCGCTGGTCAAAGAACGCATCAAACAGGACGACTGTCGCAACGGCTTCCTGCTCGACGGTTTTCCGCGCACCATTCCGCAGGCGGACGCCATGAAGGACGCCGGCATCAACGTCGACTATGTCCTGGAATTCGCCGTGCCGGATGAACTGATTATCGATCGCATCGTCGGCCGCCGTGTCCATGCGCCGTCGGGGCGCGTCTATCACGTCAAATTCAATCCGCCAAAACACGAAGGCAAGGATGACGTCACCGGCGAGCCGCTCACCACCCGCAAAGACGATCAGGAAGAAACCGTGCGCAAACGCCTGGTGGAATACCATCAGCAAACCGCGCCGCTGATTGGCTATTACCTGAAAGAAGCTGAAGCCGGCCACACCCAGTACCGTAAAATCGACGGCACCCAACCGGTCGCCGCCGTCAGCAAAGAACTGGCCGCGATCCTGGGCTGATTACCGCGCATTATACGCCAGGCGGTATCTACGCCTGGCGCCTCTTGTCCGCCGCGCCTCCGCCAATGCCTCTCTCCCCACGATCATCGCCCTGCCGCCTATCGTAATGATTTGCATCCCCGGCGCCGATAACAATTTCCGGCCGCCACTTTTGCGCTACAATAACTTGGCGATAACCGCCGGTTAATCCCTTTTAAATACAGGGAATTGGCTTATTGACCATATAAGGAAGGGCAGGGAATGAAACAGGAAAAATATGGCGTGCTGATGGTAAACCTGGGCACGCCGGAGGCGCCGACACCCCAGGCCGTAAGGCGTTACCTGGCCGAATTTCTCAGCGACCGGCGCGTGGTGGATACCCCGCGTATCCTGTGGTGGCCGTTGCTGCGCGGCGTCATACTGCCGCTGCGCTCACCCCGGGTAGCCAAATTGTATAAAAGCATCTGGATGGAACAAGGATCGCCGCTGATGGTATTTTGCCGGCGCCAGCAGGCGGCACTGGCCGCCGTATTGCCGGACGCGCAGGTGGAGCTGGCGATGAGTTATGGCAGTCCGTCGCTGCCGGCGGCGCTCGAACGCCTGCTGGGGGCCGGTATCACCAAACTGGTGATCCTGCCGCTCTACCCGCAGTACTCCAGTTCCACCAGCGCGTCCATCTGGGATGCAGTGGCGCGCATCCTTGGCCGCTACCGGTCCCTGCCGTCCATCAGCTTTATCCGCGACTACGCCGAGCATCCGGCCTATATCGCCGCGCTGGCGCAAAGCGTCCGCCGGTCTTTCGCCGAACACGGCGAACCGGATCGCCTGGTGATCTCGTTTCACGGCATCCCGCAACGCTACGCCCGCGAAGGGGACGACTACCCGCTGCGCTGCGAGGACACCCGTCGCGCGCTGGTGGCCGCGCTCGATTTTCCGCCGGAAAAGGTGATGATGACCTTCCAATCGCGCTTTGGCCGCGATCCCTGGCTGACGCCGGCGACCGATTTGACACTCAAAGACCTGCCGGCGCAGGGCATCCGGCATATCCAGGTGATATGCCCGGGATTCTCCTCCGACTGCCTTGAGACGCTGGAAGAAATCAAGGAACAGAATCGTGAAATTTTCACCCACGCCGGCGGCGACGCCTTCCACTATATCCCGGCGCTGAATGACGACCCCGCCCACATCGACATGATGCGCCAACTGGTCAGCGAGCAGTTGCGCTAAGGATCAGTAGGGGATTTTGGCGGCGTCCAACTGGAGCAGGGCAATCATGCTGGATGCGATTTCCCGCTCGCCCATCACCACCCGGGTGGCGCCGCGTTCGGTAATATACGCCACCTCGTCGTCATAATGCGCGCGCACGATAATGCGCAGATCAGGGCGTTTTTCCCGCGCCAGGGCGACGATTTCCCCGGCCTCGAACCCATTTGGGATGGTCAGCAACAGCCAGCTGGCGCAGTCCAGGCGCGCGAGGGACAGGATTTCCGGCTTGGCGGCATTGCCCAGCACGACATTGATTCCCTGGCCGCGCAGCGTATCCACACGCGCCCGGTTATGTTCAATCACCACCATCGGCATGCCCGCCTCGGCCAGTTTCGCCCCGATCAGGCTGCCGACCCGGCCGTAACCGACCAGCAGCGCGTGATGACACACTTCCATCGGCTGCTGGATCTCCTCCCCGGCCTGCCTTTCGGCGGTTTTTTCGTCCTCGCTATCATGCCGTGCCAGATAGCGCTCAAGCAGGGCAAACATCAGCGGGTTGATCATAATCGACAAAATCGCCCCGGCCAGCACCAGGTTCTGCCCCTGCGGCGATAACATGCCAAGTGAAATGCCGAGTCCCGCCAGAATAAAAGCGAACTCGCCTATTTGCGCCAGGCTGACTGAAATGGTCATGGCGGTACGACTGGAGTGACCAAAGATTTTTACCAGCGCAAACGCCGCCGCCGATTTCCCGACCAGGATAATGGCCAGGGTGGCCAGCACCGCCAGCGGCTCGTGGATAACGATCAGCGGGTCGAACAGCATACCCACCGAGACAAAAAACAACACGGCAAACGCGTCCCGCAGCGGCAATGTGTCATGGGCGGCGCGATGGCTTAGCTCCGATTCATTCAACACCACGCCGGCGAAAAACGCGCCCAGCGCAAACGAGACGCCGAACAATTCCACCGCGCCGAAGGCGATGCCCAGCGCCATGGCCAGCACCGACAGCGTGAACAGCTCACGGGAGCCGGTACTGGCGCTTTTCGCCAGTACCCACGGCACAATCCGCCGCCCCACCACGATCATCAAAGTAATAAAGGCCGCCACTTTGCCAAGCGTCAGCGCGAGATCCAGCCACACCTGCCGCATCGTTTCGCTTTCGCCGCCGAGCAGCTTGCCATAGGCCGGCAGCAAGACCAGCGTCAGCACCATGACCAGATCTTCGACAATCAGCCAGCCGATGGCGATTTGGCCACGCCGGCTATCGATAAGCTGCCGCTCCTCCAGCGCGCGCAGCAGCACCACGGTGCTGGCGGTGGACAGGCATAGCCCGAACACCAGCCCATTGGCCAGGGTCCAGTCCATGACCAGGGAAAAGGTCATGCCCAGGAGCGTTGCCACCGCAATTTGGGCGATGGCGCCGGGAATGGCGATGGATTTCACCGCCATCAGGTCTTTCAGCGAAAAATGCAGCCCCACGCCGAACATCAGCAAAATCACGCCCAGCTCGGCCAGTTCGGGGGCCAGCGACGTATCGGCGACGAAACCGGGGGTATGCGGACCGACCAGCACGCCGGCCGCCAGGTAGCCTACCAGGGGTGAAATGCGAAAGCGGTTAGCCAGGATGCCCAGCAGGAAAGCCAGGACCAGTCCTCCCACGATGGTATTAATGAGCGGTGTGGCATGATGCATCCCAACTCCTTCATTAAGGGGGGTTAGAAACAAAGTTTTACATATTGAGTTTATGGTATTCGATGGGGCTTTGTGTAGGAATTTATAGCAAAGAGGCGAAAAAAAGCTTTTGCGACGAAAAAAGGGTCAAGACGAAAGTTTCATCACTTTTTTACGCTATTACCGTGCGGGGCAAGGCCTGTGGTTTCCCAGCGAAACAGTTTCGTGGGAAACAAAAAACACTTTTAGCTATTATCAGGCAGAAAAGCGGTCAGAATGCCTAATAAAGGCAAATACGAGCAGATTTGGTAGACATATTCAATGCTGGTGCTATCGGCGATATGGCCAAGCACCGCAGCGCCAAGCCCGCCCATGCCGAAGGCGAAGCCGAAAAACAGCCCCGATACCATGCCGATCCTGCCCGGCAGCAGTTCCTGGGCATACACCAGTATGGCGGAAAAGGCCGAGGCGATGATGACGCCGATAAACAGGGTCAGCACGCCGGTTACCGCCAGGGAGGCATAAGGCAGCATCAGGGTAAACGGCGTGACGCCGAGGATCGAACCCCAAATCACGTATTTCCGGCCGATGCGATCGCCCACCGGCCCGCCGATAACGGTGCCGACCGCCACCGCAAACAGAAACGCGAACAGATGCATCTGCGCCGCCTGTACCGACAGGCCGAACTTATGGATCAGGTAGAAAGTGTAATAACTGCTGATGCTGGTGAGATAAAAATATTTGGAGAAGATCAGCACCAGCAGCACGGCAATGGCGCAGGCTACCCGCCGGGACGGCAGCGGCGATGCGCTGGCCGCCTGGGCGCGTTGCGGCGCGGGCGTCCGGATGGCGCCGCGGTACCATTTGCCCACCTGCAGCAAGATGATGGTGCCCAACAGCGACGCCAGCGCAAACCAGGCCAGATGCCCCTTGCCATAAGGCGCTATAAATACCGCCGCCAGCAGCGGACCGAGCGAGGCGCCGAAATTGCCGCCGACCTGGAACAGCGACTGGGCCAGGCCATGGCGCCCACCGGACGCCATGCGCGCCACCCGGGACGATTCCGGATGAAAAACCGACGAGCCGGTGCCGACCAGGGCCGAGGCGACCAGCACCATTGGAAAGCTGGTCGCCGCCGCCATCATCAGGATGCCGCATAAGCTAAAACCCATGCCGATGGGCAGCGAGTAGGGCTGCGGATATTTATCGGTAAAGCCGCCGATAAGCGGCTGCAGCAGCGAGGCGGTAATCTGGTAGGTGAGGGTAATCATACCGACCTGGGTAAAACTGAGCGCAAACGACGCCTGCAGCAGCGGGTAAATCGCCAGGATCAGCGATTGCACCATATCGTTGAGCAGATGGGCGACGCTGATGGCAGCCAGGACCGGGAACAGCGTGCGCCGTCCCCCCGTATGCGCAGACAGCGAATCGGTGGCGCGTAACGTCATGCGAGTGGCGCACCCTTATCCTGGCCGTCGCGTTTAGCGATATCGGCAAATGTCGCCGACAGCAGCTGGCGCAAATCAGCCGGGCTGAGTTCAATATCCAGGCCGCGTTTGCCGCCTGAGACGAATATCGTGGCAAATGCCTGCGCCGGCGCGTCAATGACCGTCGGCAGGCGTTTCTTCTGTCCCAGCGGGCTGATGCCGCCGACCAGATAGCCGGTGGTCTTTTGCGCCAGCAGGGGGTCGGCCATTTCGGCTTTTTTCGCGCCCAGCGCTTTGGCGACTTTTTTCAAATCCAGCTGCAGTGCCACCGGCGTCACCGCCACCGCCAACTGCCTGGCCTCGCCGTTCAGGGCCACCAACAGGGTTTTATAAACCTGGGCCGCGTCAAGTCCCAGCTTGCTGACCGCTTCCGCGCCAAAATGGGTTTCATCGCTATCATGCTGGTAAGGATGGAGCGTGAATGCAATATGGTTTTTTTCCAATATATTAACCGCAGGCGTCATAACATCGTCCCGAATACCAATAAGATACTTAATGAATAAATAATAATTCAGGTTAACGTAGTCGCGGCAAGGGGTAAATGCCCCGCCGGACAAAAACTCAACGCCGCAGCAGCGAGGGCAGGCTTTGGGCGCCGTACAAATGCAGGGCGCCCACCGCCACCACATAGCCGCCGGCGGGAAGGTCCTGCAACTGCTGTTTCCAGCGCAGGTTGCGTTCGGTCATCAGATAATGATACAGATCCGCGCTGAAGGTGGCGGGAAAGGCTTTATCCAGGTTGACCGGCCTGCTGTCGAGCCACCAGCCGATCATGGTCTGCAACAGGCGCGCATTGGTATGCCAATGGCGCAGGGTATCCTCCAGCAGGGCGTTCCCCTGATCCGGAAGCTGCAGCAGCAGGTCCAGCTGTTCCTGCGGCCCTTCCAGTTCAATGACCGGCTTGCCCATGTCCCTGGCCGCCTGGATCAGCTGATAATCGATGCCGTAGTCCGCGCGCAGCCCCAGCCGCTCGGCCTGGCGCGCCTGCAGCATCAGGGCGATCTGCCAGGCGGGCAACGCCGACAGCGCCTCCCCGTCCAGCTGATATTCGGCGCACAGGTCGCTGAAAATGCGATAGTGGTCTGCGGACAGACGATCCCTGAGCGGGGTAGCCACCGGCGGCACCGACGTCAACGGCGAGCCGGCGGTGATATCCGCTTCCACCACCAGCGCCGTGGCCTGGCGCAGTAGGGATAGCAGGCGCGCGGGCAGCGGCGCCATATCACGGGTGCCCATATGGATGCTGCCCACCATATGCAGCCGGCGGTGATCGGACAGGCTGACGTCCATGCCGGGCCAGGCGTACTGCTCCGCGGGCAAAAAACCCAGCAGGGTCGCCATGCGCCGTAATAAGCTCCTCATTGCATACCACTCCCGTTGCGTGACAAGTCCTTAACGTTAACATCATCGCCCGTGTAAGGCGTTACGCTTTGGGCTTAAAGCGTATCAGGCGGTTGGCGTTGCTGACCACGGTAATGGACGATAAGGCCATGGCCGCGCCGGCCACCACCGGGCTGAGCAACGTGCCGGTAAAGGGATAGAGGACGCCGGCGGCGATGGGAATACCCAGGGCATTATAGATAAATGCGCCAAGCAGGTTTTGCTTCATATTGCGCAGCGTGGCGTTGGCTATCGCCAGCGCATCGGCTACCCCGTGCAGGCTATGGCGCATCAGGGTAATGGCAGCGGTTTCAATCGCCACGTCGCTGCCGCCGCCCATGGCGATGCCGACTTCCGCCTGAGCCAGCGCCGGGGCGTCATTGATGCCGTCGCCAATCATGGCCACCCGGTGTCCGTGGCGTTGCAGCGTTTTAATCGCCTCCGCCTTGCCGTCCGGCAGGACGCCGGCGATCACCCGGTCGATGCCGGCTTCCCTGGCCACCGCGCCGGCGGTAGCCGGGTTATCGCCGGTCAGCATCACCAGGGAATAACCCAGGCCATGCAGCCGGCGCAGCGCGGCCACGCTGTCGTCGCGCAGCGGATCGCGGATGGCGAACAGCGCCGCCGCCTTGCCGTCCAGCGCCAGCAATACCGGCGTGGCGCCCTGCTCAGACCAAAAGGCGACCCGCGCGGCAAGGCCGGCGATATCGACCTGCTGTTGTTGCAGCAGCGCGCTGTTGCCAAGCAACGCCCGCTTCCCCGCGACGTCGCCGCTGACGCCCAGGCCGCGCAGGGTGCGGAAATCACCAACCCCGGCCAGCGCCCGCGTGCCGGCATAGGCCACCAGGGCGTGCGCCAGGGGATGGCTGGAGCCTTGCTCCAGCGCGGCGGCGATCGCCACAACATCCTCCAGGACAAAACCGGCCGCCGGTTCGGCCGCCACCACCCGCGGCCGCCCCTCCGTCAGCGTGCCGGTTTTATCGAATACCAGGGTATCAAGGGTGGTGGCATGCTGCAGCGCGTCGGCGTCGCGCACCAGCACGCCGAACTCCGCCGCGCGACCGATCCCCGCGATAATAGACATGGGCGTGGCCAGCCCCAGGGCGCAGGGACAGGCGATAATCAGCACCGTGGTGGCGATCACTAGGGTGTAGACCATCTGCGGCTGCGGGCCCACCAGATACCAAATGGCCGCGCTGATCACGGCTATCGCCACCACGGCGGGAACAAAGATGGCCGAAATGCGATCCGCCAATTGGCCGATGGCCGGTTTGCTGCTCTGCGCCTGGCGTACTAAACGGATAATCCGCGCCAGCGTCGTCTGGCTGCCGATGGCGTCGGCCCGGAACAGCACGCTGCCGTCCTGCGCCACGGTACCGGCATGGATCTTTTCGCCGGCGGATTTATGCCGTGCCGCCGGCTCGCCGGTCAGCATGGACTCATCCAGCCAGATCTCGCCCTGGGTAATCTCGCCGTCCACCGGCACCCGGTCGCCGGTGGTCAGGCGCAGGATCATGCCAAGGCGCACCTCGGCCAGCGGCAGGGCGCGTTCGCCGTCGGCCTCGACCACCCGGGCCATGGGCGGCGTCAGATCCAGCAGGCGTTCCAGCGCCTGGGACGAGCGCTGGCGCGCGCGCTGCTCCAGGGCGTGGCCCAGGTTAATCAGCCCGATGATCATCGCGCTGGCCTCGAAATAGAGGTGCCGCGCCATCATCGGAAACACGTCCGGCCACAGCGCGACGCTGATGGAATAAAGCCAGGCGGCGCCGGTGCCCAACGCCACCAGGGTATCCATGGTGGCGCTGCCGGTTCGCAGGCTCTTCCAGGCGCTGCGGTAAAAATGACCGCCGGCGATCGCCATCACCACAAGCGTAGCAACGCCGATGACCAGCCACAGCGGACGGCTTTCCGGCGTCAGCGTCATACTGCCGCCGAACAGTCCCCACGCCATCAGCGGCACGCCCAGCGCCAGGGCCAGCGCCGATTGCCAGCGGAAACGACGCGTCGCCTGGAGCGCCGTCTGCTGCTGGCGCTCCCGCCGCAGGGCGTCATCCTGGATAATTTCCGCGCCGTAGCCGGCGCGCGCCACGGCGGCAATCAACGCGTCGCCGTCGGGCGCTCCCAGCACCAGGGCGCTACGCTCCGCCAGGTTGACCCGCGCCTGCCCAACGCCAGGCACCTGCTGTAAGGCCCGTTCAACGCGCAGGACGCAGCTGGCGCAGCTCATGCCGCTGATAAGCAGATGCAGGCTGTCATCGGTATCGGTACTTGCCGGAGCCGTTGCCGGAGGTAATGTCGCCGCTGCCAGAATATCCGGCGCTGAAGTGTTGCCTGTCAGCGGCTCAGTTTTTGGGTGGGCGATATCCCCCGCAAGGATAGCCTGATAGCCAGCCTGCTCCACCGCCCGGATAAGCGCCGCCGGATCGGCCGCGCCATAAACGCCGGCGTGATCCAACGTGACCTCGGCGGCGTTGACGCCCGGCACGGCGGCCAGCGCTTTACGGGTAGTAGCTACACAATGGCCGCAGCTCAGGCCGGAAAGCTGGAGTTCGGTATCGGGCCGGCCCGCGGGCGCGGCCTCGTAGCCGGCTTGTTTGACGCTGGCGATAAGCTCCGCCGCCGTCGCGGCGCCGGTGACCGTGGCATAATCCAGCGCCACCTGGGCGCTTTCCACGTCATCGCGTGATTCCAGGGCTTCCCGGACCCGTTTGATACAATGTTCGCAGGAGAGTCCCTGCAGGGCGAGCACAATGGTCTGTGACATTGAAAACTCCTTGGTGGAAAAGGCGGCGGGTCGTTACCGGCGGTAATAAGGGTGCCGAACTGATTGACTGCGCCGTGGAAAAGTCGTTGTAATAGAGCTTAAACCTTGCCGCAAGGGGAAGGTCAAGGGGGAACCATGAATATCAGCGATGTGGCGAAAAAAACCGGTTTAACCCGTAAAGCGATCCGTTTTTATGAGGATAAGGCGCTGGTAACGCCGCCGGTGCGCCGGGATAACGGTTATCGCAGCTATAACGCGCGCCATGTGGAGGAGCTAACGCTGCTGCGCCAGGCGCGGCTGGTGGGATTTAACCTGGATGAGTGCCGCGAGCTGGTGGCGTTGTTTAACGACCCGCTGCGCCACAGCGCCGATGTCAAGGAACGCACCCTGCGTAAGGTCAAAGACATTGAGCGCCACATTGAGGAACTGGAGGCCATGCGCCGTCATTTATTGATCCTGGCGGAAAGTTGCCCCGGCGACGATAGCGCCGAATGCCCGATTATCAATAACCTGTCGGGTTGCTGCGCCGCCGGCGCCCGCCGGGAATAACGACCCTGCTACCTGCCGCGGGCCACGGCGGGCGGCCTCATGCGTGTTCATGATAAGGACGCACCCGCAGGGTAATGCCTTCCACCGCGATCACCTCGACCGTGGCGCCCATGGCCAGATCCGTATCGCAGCGCGCGCGCCAGGTGCTGTCGCCAATGCGTACCCGGCCCACCCCGTTCACCAGGGGTTCCGCAAGGGTGGTCTTGACGCCGACCAGCTGTTCTCCGCGCCGGTTCAGCAGCGATGCCGGATACGCTTTGGTGCGCGAGCGCAGCCAGTACCACCATCCCAGCGCCGCGCAGATAGTCAGCAATGCGAAGGCCACGCCCTGCCACTCCCAGCCTAGCGGCACGGCCCATACCACCAGCCCCACCAGTACGGCGGCGACGCCGCTCCACAATAAATATCCGCTGGCGCCCAACATTTCCGCGGCCAGCAGCAGACCGCCGAGCGAAATCCAAAACCAGTGCGGATGGACGACCAGCGCGGCAAGCATGGTTATTTACCCCGGCCGGTTTTGCTCTCGCCAAGCAGTTCGGCGATGCCGCCGATGGCGCCCATCAGATTGCTGGCCTCAAGCGGCATCATGATAACCTTGCTGTTGTTGGCGGAGCCGATATGCTTTAGGGCATCGGTGTATTTCTGCGCCACAAAGTAGTTAATGGCCTGGATATTGCCCGCGGCGATGGCCTCGGACACCATTTTAGTGGCCCTGGCTTCCGCCTCGGCGGCGCGTTCGCGGGCTTCCGCCTGCAAAAATGCCGCCTGTCGTTCGCCTTCGGCGTTGAGGATCTGGGACTGTTTTTCACCCTCGGCGCGTAAAATGGCCGCCTGGCGCACGCCTTCCGCTTCCAGGATATTGGCGCGTTTGGTTCGCTCGGCCCTCATCTGGGCGTTCATCGCGGCGATCATCTCGACGGGCGGGCGCACATCGCGGATTTCGATACGGGTGACCTTAATCCCCCAGGGACTGGTGGCTTCATCGACAATATGCAGCAGACGGGTATTGATGCCGTCGCGCTGCGACAGCATTTCGTCCAGCTCCATGGAACCGAGCACCGTACGGATGTTGGTCATGGTCAGGTTAAGGATGGCCTGCTCGAGGTTGCTGACTTCATAGGCCGCGCGCGCCGGATCGACCACCTGGATAAAACACACGGCGTCGATGGTCACGTTGGCGTTATCCTTGGAGATGATTTCCTGCGAGGGAATATCCAGCACCTGTTCCATCATATTAATCTTGCGGCCTACCCGGTCCATAAACGGCACCACCAGGTTCAGCCCGGGTTTTAAGGTAAGGGTATAGCGGCCGAAACGCTCAACCGTCCATTGGTATCCCTGAGGGACAATTTTTATCCCCGCCCAGACGATGATCAGGGCCAGGACAATAATAATTGGGATTACCGTCAGCATGGGTGAAATCTCCATGGTGAAATCTCCATTTCATGAGAGAAAATAATAACGCCATCTAGCGCGGCCGGTGCGACATCTTCTTCACACGTATTTAGCATGACACACTCTTTTCAACACTAATGTAATAGTACGCTTTTGCCGGGGCAAAGACGCGCCAAGCGGGGGGAATCAGTGACACAGGCACGCATTTCATGCGCGCCCGGCGGCATAAGCAGAGTGTAGCCGGGCGCCATTGGCCCGGGGAACCCTTAGTAGAGCAGGGAATAAAGCTGGCGGCGGTATTTGGCGGCTAAGGCATCGCCGGTGCCGAGCGCGGCCAGGATATCCATCAGGGTCTTGCGCGCATCGCCGTTGGCGGCGGCAAGATCTTTACGCAAATGGCCGATGAGCAGTTCCAGCGCTTCTTCATTGCGGCCGACCTGGTGTAATTGCAGCGCCAGTTGCACCGCTAGCCCCGCGTCCGCCGGGGCGTTTTGCACCTGCTGTTGCAGCAACTGTATTTCCGGCGTATCCGCCGCCTGCTTCATCAGTTCGATTTGCGCCATCAGGCCCTGGTAGCGCGTGTCCTTATCCTGCAGCGGAAAAACCGCCAACACGGCTTCGGCATCCTCGGTGCGCTTGAGCTGAATATAGGTTTCCGCCAACAGCAGGCCCGCCTCGCTGGATTTGTCACTCAGCTGCCAGGCTTCCTTGAGCAGGGGCAGCGCTTCGGCATACTGTCCTTGCTGCATCAGGTCGCTGGCCTCGGTCATTTTCAGCTGAGCCGGATCGGGCAGGGCGCGCAGCAGCAGTTCGCGAATCGCCTCTTCGGGCTGCGGTCCCTGAAAACCATCCAGCGGCTGCCCGTCTTTGAACAGATAGAGCGTCGGGATGGCGCGCAAGCCGAACTGGGCGGCGAGCGCCTGCTGGGCGTCGCAATCCACTTTGGCCAGGACGAACTGCCCGGCGAATTCCTGCGCCAGTTTATCGATAACCGGGGTCATCTGCTGGCAATGCGGGCTGCGTTCCGACCAGAAATAGAACAGCACCGGCTGCGACATGGACAGTTCGAGCGTCTGCTGTAGGTTTGCTTCGTTAATATCAATAATGGTGGCTTGAGCTAACATGAAATTCTCTCTCCCGTTTTAGCACTATATTGGGGCATCTTTCCCCGCCTCAATGGCTGGCGCGTAAAATCATATCCAGGCAACGGCCCGGCAGCCAACGGCGCAGCAGGGACAAACCGCTGGCGACCAGGGTCACCGGATAACGCAATCGGGGGCGTGGATGCTCCAAAGCATGACGTAGTTTGGGCAGTATAGCCTCTGGCGGCAATGTAAATCGTGAGGCGATGCCGGGATTGGTCACCGGTTTATCCGCCTGCGACTGGTTTACATTGCGGGTAAAGGCGGTGCTGAGCGGCCCCGGCTCAATCAGGCTCACGCACAGACCGGTGCCGTGCAGTTCCATGCGCAGCGTATCCGACCAGGCTTCCAGGGCAAATTTACTGGCGGCGTAGGCGCCCCGTCCCGGGGTGCTTACCAGCCCCATTACCGAACTGGTCTGGATGATGCGCCCCTCGCCGTGGGGCAGCATGGCCGGCAATAGCCGCTGCGTCAACTGATGGGTGCCGAAAAGATTGCTGGCGAACTGCTGTTCCAACTGGCGGCGGGAAAGGCTTGCCAGCGGTCCGTATACCCCGCATCCGGCATTGTTGAATAAACCGTACAGCCGCTTGCCGCAGAGGTCCAGGATGCGCGCCGACGCGTCGTCGACGCTGCGCTCGTCGTCAAGATCAAGCGCCAGCGTTTCAAACCCGGCGGCGGCCAGGCGGGCGACATCCGCCGGTTTACGGCAGGTCGCCAGCACCCGATAGCCGCGCCGGCGCAGGTCCTGCGCCGCCACCCAGCCGATGCCGCTGGAACAGCCGGTGATAACGACGGTTTTTTGCATAACTTTACCCATTGGCCGCTCCGCCGGAGGCGAAATCATGTTTAAGTAGGGGCAGCAGCCTGGCGGACATCCATTCGGCAATAAAAGGCTGCGCATCCGCGTTGGGATGAATGGCGTCATCCTGCATCCATTGTGGCTTCAGGTACACCTGTTCCATAAAAAAAGGCAATAACGGCACGTTATATTGCTGCGCCAGCGCCGGATAGATGGCGCTGAACGACTCGGTATAGCGCCGGCCGTAATTGGATGGCAGCCGGATTTGCATCAGCAGGGGCTGCGCGCCCGCCGATTTAACCTGTGATATGGCCTTGGCGAGATCGCCGGCGATTGACGGCGGCGGGAAGCCGCGCAGGCCATCGTTACCGCCCAGCTCAATCACGACCCAGCGCGGCTTGTGCAGCGCCAGCAGGCCCGGCAGGCGCGCCAGTCCTTGTGTCGCGGTGTCGCCGCTGATGCTGCCGTTGACGACGCGGATATTGTCCGACTCCTTGCGCCAGCGATCGTTAAGCAGGGACGGCCAGGCCTGCGTCGCCGGCATCCGGTAGCCGGCACTAAGACTATCGCCCAAAATCAATAAGGTGTCTGCGGCGTTTGCACGTACACTCAATAACGCCATCAGGAAAAGGAAGAGAAAATGCCCGCGGAAAACGTTCTTGAAGTTCATCATCTTAATAAACACGTCGGTCAGGGAGAAAACCAGATCTCCATCCTTACCGGAGTTGAGCTGCTTGTCAAACCCGCCCAGACAATTGCCCTGATCGGCGAATCCGGATCCGGCAAGTCGACCTTGCTCGGCATTCTGGCCGGCTTGGACGACGGCAGTGAAGGGGAGGTGCGTTTATTGGGGCAACCACTGGCGTCGCTCGACGAAGAGGCACGCGCCAGGCTACGGGCCAAAAGCATCGGTTTTGTCTTCCAGTCGTTTATGCTGGTGCCCACCCTGACCGCGTTGGAAAATGTGCAACTGCCCGCCCTGCTGCGCGGCGAAAACGAACGTCAAAGCCGGGAGCAAGCGCTGGAACTGTTGGATAAGCTTGGCCTGGCGCGGCGCCTGGGACACCTGCCCGCCCAGCTTTCCGGCGGCGAGCAGCAGCGCGTGGCGCTGGCCCGCGCGTTCAGCGGCCGCCCGCAGGTGCTGTTTGCCGATGAGCCGACGGGCAACCTGGATCGTAAAACCGGCGATCGTATTGCCGATCTGCTGTTCTCGCTTAACCGGGACAACGCCACCACGCTTATCCTGGTCACGCATGATACGCAGCTGGCGGCGCGCTGTGAACGACGCCTGCGCCTGCAGGACGGTCAATTGCTGGAGGTGGCATGATCGGTCGCTGGTTCTGGCGTGAATGGCGTTCACCGTCGCTGCTGATTGTCTGGCTGGCCATGACGTTGTCCGTTGCCTGCGTGCTGGCGCTGGGCAATATCAGCGACCGCATGCAAAAAGGGCTCGGCGAGCAAAGCCGCGAATTCCTGGCCGCCGACCGGGTATTACGCGCGTCGGGTCCGGTGGCCGAGGGCTGGCTGCAGCAGGCCGCGAATGACGGCCTGGCCGTAAGCCGGCAGATCCGCTTTATGACCATGACTTTCGCCGGCGATAATGCGCAACTGGCCGATGTCACGGCCACCGACGCCCTCTATCCGCTGTACGGCACGCTGACGACCCGCCCGGCCGGCCTGCGTTCGCAACCGGGGACCGTCCTGGTGGCGCCGCGGCTGATGGCCCTGCTGGGGCTGAAAATCGGCGATCCGCTCGATGTGGGCGATGCGACGTTGCGCATCGCCGGCGAGCTTATCCAGCAGCCGGACAGCGGTTTTAATCCCTTCCAGACCGCGCCGGCCATCGTCATCAACCTGGCGGATGTGGCCGCCACCGGCGCGGTACAGCCGGGCGGGCGGGTCAGTTGGCGCTATCTGTTTGCCGGCGATCCGCCCGCGCTTGAGCGTTTCGAACGCTACCTGACGCCGAAGCTCGACGCTTCCCAGCGCTGGTACAGCATGGATGATTCCAGCGGCGCGCTGAATTCATCCCTGGAACGATCGCGGTCCTTCCTGGTGCTGTCGGCGCTGCTGACGCTGTTGCTGTCGGTGGCGGCGGTGGCGGTGGCCATGGGGCATTACTGCCGCAGCCGCGGCGATCTGGTGGCGGTGCTGAAAACCCTGGGCGCCGGCAGGCGCGCGCTGATGAAACTGGTGGTCGGCCAATGGCTCTCGCTGCTGGTCTTCGCCGGCGTCAGCGGCAGTGTGATCGGTTTATTATTTGAAGCGGCCCTGATGCGGATGCTGGCGCCGGTCCTGCCTGCCGAACTGCCGCCCGCCGGCGGCTGGCCGTGGTTATGGTCCCTGGGGGCGCTGGTGGTGATTTCTCTGCTGGTGGGGCTGCGTCCTTATCGTCAGTTGCTGGCAACCCGCCCCCTGCGCGTGCTCAGGCGCGACGCTACCCAAACCTTCTGGCCGCTGCGTATCTATCTGCCGGTAATGCTGATTATCGTGCTGGCCCTGCTGCTGCTCACCGTCGGCGCCAACGGCCTGTTATGGTCGCTGGCCGGCGGCATGGGCGTCCTGTCCCTGCTGCTGGCAGCGGTGGGATGGGGCGCGTTATGGCTGTTGCGTCGCCTGGTGGTCCGGCGTTTGGCGCTGCGCCTGGCGCTGAATCGCCTGCTGCGACAGCCCTGGATAACGCTGACCCAACTGGCGGCGTTCTCGCTGTCGTTTATGCTGCTGGCGCTGCTGCTGGTGATGCGCGGAGATTTGCTCGATCGCTGGCGGCAGCAGTTGCCGCCGGAAAGCCCTAATTACTTTTTGCTGAACATGACCGGCGATCAGGTGCCGCAGGTCAGGGACTTTCTGCAGCGCAACGGGGTAGCGCCAGGCACCTTTTACCCGATCATCCGCGCCCGGCTGACGGAAATTAATCACCAAAAAGCCACCGACCTGATCCATGAGAACGATGCGGGCGGACGGACGGTAAACCGCGAGCTGAACCTGACCTGGCTGGAGCAAAAGCCCGATCACAACCTGCTGGTGGCGGGCGTTTGGCCGCCGGGGCCGGGGGAAGTCTCCATGGAACAGCAGGTAGCCGACCAGCTCAAGCTCAAGCTTGGCGATACGCTCACCTTTACCGGCGATACCCAATCCTTCAGCGCCCGGATCACCAGCCTGCGCAAGGTGGACTGGGAAAGCCTGCGGCCGAATTTTTTCTTTATTTTTCCTCCGGGCGCCCTGGACGGCCAGCCGCAAACCTGGCTGACCAGTTTCCGTTATCAGGGCCCCGCGGCTTTTCCGGCACAGCTAAACCGCCAGTTTCCCACGCTCAGCCTGCTGGATATCGGTGCCATTCTGGGACAGATCGGCCAGGTTCTGCAACAGGTCAGCCGGGCGCTGGAAATCATGGTGATACTGGTATTACTGTGCGGCGGGCTGCTGCTGCTGGCGCAGGTACAGGTCGGCATGCGCCAGCGCCAGCAGGAATTGGTGGTCTATCGCACGCTTGGCGCCGGGAAAACGCTGCTGCGGGCCACGCTGTGGTATGAGTTTGCATTATTGGGACTGGTATCCGGCGTGGTGGCGGCGGCGGGCGCGGAGGTGGCCCTGGGGCTGTTGCAGCGTAAAGTGTTCGATTTTCCCTGGGAGCCGGATTATCGCCTGTGGTGGATGGTTCCGCTGTGCGGCGCGCTCTTGCTTTCCGCCTGCGGCACCGTGCTGGGGCAGCGCCTGCTGGGGAAAAAAGGCGCTCACCGGCAATATCAGGGCTAATTTTTACAATATGTGAACATTAATGAAACAATTGATGTTCAACAGAGTGACAACCCGGTTGACAGTTACCGGCCGTCTACTGCACAGTAACGGCCTGGTACACCATCATTCCGCAGACCCACTCTGCCCAACTGAAGCACCTGGAAGTGTTTCCCGGAAATCGTTTTTTTCCGCCTATGCTCCCGGATGGTGCCGACGGTGAACGCAACGGTCCCGCACTCTTCAAGATAGTTGCAATCGCTATGATATAGAGGAGTTAACGTAATAAATGTCCACAACCTCGAAGATCGTCTATACGCTTACTGATGAAGCCCCGGCCCTGGCCACCTATTCCCTGCTGCCGATCATCAGGGCGTTCACCCAATCCCTGGGCATCGCGGTGGAAACGCGCGATATCTCGCTGGCCGGGCGCATCATCGCCAACTTCCCGGAATACCTTAACGAAAATCAAAAAATCGCCGATCACCTGGCCGAGCTTGGCCAACTGGCCGTCACCCCCGAAGCCAATATTATAAAATTACCCAATATCAGCGCTTCGCTGCCGCAGCTGAAAGCGGCCATCAAGGAACTGCAACAGCAGGGCTACAAGGTGCCGGACTATGTGGATGAACCCGCCACGGACGCCGAAAAAGAAGCCAATGCCCGTTACGATAAAATCAAAGGCAGCGCGGTAAACCCAGTGCTGCGCGAAGGTAACTCCGATCGCCGCGCGCCGCTGTCGGTGAAAAATTATGCCCGCAAGCATCCGCACCGGATGGGCGCCTGGTCCGCCGACTCAAAATCCCACGTTGCCCATATGAGCGACGGCGATTTTTACGGCAGCGAAAAATCCGCACTGATTGCCGATAACGGCAGCGTAAAAATCGAGCTGGTGGGCAAAGATGGCGCGGTACAGGTACTGAAAGCCAAAACCGCCGTGAATGCCGGTGAGATTATCGACGCGTCGGTGATGAGTAAAAAGGCGCTGCGCCGCTTTATCGCCGAACAGCTTGAGGATGCCAAAAAACAGGGCGTGCTGCTGTCGGTGCATCTGAAAGCCACCATGATGAAAGTCTCCGACCCCATCATCTTCGGCCAGTTTGTCGCCGAGTATTACCAGGATGTGCTGGAGCGCTACGCGGACGAACTCAAACCGCTGGGCATTGATGTCAATAACGGCATCGGCGATCTGTACGCCAAGATCAAGGCGCTGCCCGCCGACCGCCAGCAGGAAATCGAACAGGCCATCCAGGCGTTGTACCAGGTGCGGCCGCAGTTGGCCATGGTCAATTCCGACAAAGGCATCACCAATCTGCATGTGCCGAGCGATGTCATTGTCGACGCCTCGATGCCGGCGATGATCCGCGACTCCGGTAAGATGTGGGGCGCCGACGGCAAGCTGCATGATACCAAGGCGGTGATCCCGGATCGCTGCTACGCAGGCGTATACCAGGTGGTGATCGACGATTGCAAACGGCACGGCGCCTTCGATCCGACCACCATGGGCAGCGTGCCCAACGTGGGCCTGATGGCGCAAAAGGCCGAGGAATACGGCTCGCATGATAAAACCTTCCAGATCAAACAGGACGGTGTAGTCAAGGTTACCGACGAGCAGGGCAACGTGCTGCTGGAACAATCCGTCGAGGCCGGCGATATCTGGCGCATGTGCCAGGCCAAGGATCTGCCTATCCAGGATTGGGTGAAACTGGCGGTTAACCGCGCCCGTGAATCCAATACTCCGGCCATCTTCTGGCTTGACCCGGCCCGCGCCCATGACGCGCAAATGATCCGCAAGGTGGAGCGTTACCTGAAGGATCACGATGTCAGCGGGCTGGATATTCGCATTATGTCGCCGGAAGAAGCGACCCAGTTCTCCATCGATCGCATCCGCCAGGGCAAGGACACCATCTCGGTGACCGGCAACGTGCTGCGCGACTACCTGACCGATCTGTTCCCGATCATGGAACTGGGCACCAGCGCCAAGATGCTGTCCATTGTGCCGCTGATGAGCGGCGGCGGCCTGTTTGAAACCGGCGCCGGCGGCTCGGCGCCAAAACATGTCCAGCAGTTCCTGCAGGAAAACCACCTGCGCTGGGATTCCCTGGGCGAGTTCCTGGCGCTGGCGGCGTCCCTGGACCATGTGGGCAGCACCCGCGCCAACGCCAAGGCGAAGATTTTGGCGAAAACGCTCGATCAGGCCAACGGTAAATTCCTGGATACCAATAAATCGCCTTCGCGTAAAACCGGCGAGCTGGACAATCGCGGCAGCCATTTCTACCTGGCGCTGTATTGGGCGCAGGCGCTGGCGGGGCAGGATGAGGATGCCGAGCTGCGCGATCAGTTTGCCCCCTTGGCGAAAACCCTTGCCGAACACGAAGGCCAGATTGTCGCCGAGTTAAACCAGGTGCAGGGCAAGGCGGTTGATATCGGCGGGTATTATCATCCGTCGCCGGAATTGGCCAGCCGGGCCATGTGCCCAAGCGCCACGCTTAATGGCGCGCTGAAAGATTTTATGGTCTGATGCGCAAAGCGTGATGTTATTTGGGGGACAATTTTGCCGGCGGTGTGATGCATGCCGCCTGGGCAACTATTTCATGTGCAAGGCTTAGGTGTCTCCCTGTAGTGCCTGCGCCGGGCAATACAGGGGGCGCTCGATGCATGGGGCCTGGCATGAACTTCACCGCCCCCGCCTGGGCCTTTTTAAGTGAGTCTCTCCGCGATCTTTCAGCCCAATTCGGCCAGTTTTTGCCGCGCCCATTCCAGCCCGCTGTAATACTCCACTGGTAGCATTGGAGCGAGATGTTCCAACGCCAGGCTCAGCGCGGCGGGATCGCTATGGTTAAGATTCAGGTGGCCGACCTTACGTCCCGGCCTCACCTCTTTTTCATACCAATGCAGATGGACCAGCGGCTCGGCCAGCCATTCGGTGTTGCAGTCGGTGCCGATAAGATTAACCATCACCGACGGTGCCGTGACGGCGGGTTTAGGCATCGGCAGGCCGAGGATGGCGCGCAGGTGCAGCTCGAACTGGCTGATGGACGCGCCGTTTTGCGTCCAGTGCCCACTGTTGTGCACCCGTGGCGCCAGCTCGTTAATCAACAGATCATCGCCGTCGATAAAACATTCCATCGCCATCACGCCGACATATTTTAGTTCATGCATTATTGCCGAGAGCATGCTCTCGGCCCGGCGCTGCAATCTGTCGTCCGGCCGGGCAAAAACCACGCTGGTGCGCAGGATGCCGTCCTGATGCAGGTTATGCGTCAGCGGATAAAACACCCTGTCGCCGTTATGCCCGCGGGCGCCGATCAGCGAAACTTCGCCGGAAAAGGCGATACCGCGCTCAACGATACAACTGCCGTAGCACTCCTGGGGCAGCGCCGCCTCTTCGCCGGGTACGAGACGCCATTGGCCGCGCCCATCATAGCCACCCACGCGCCGCTTGACGATGGCCAGGTCGCCAAAGGAGGCAAACACCTGCGGCCATTGCGCCGCCGCGGTCAGTTCTTCCCAGGGCGCGGTGGCAAGCCTCAGGCTGTCCAGCAGCTGTTTTTGCGTCAGCCGGTCGGCAAGCCGCGGAAAAATATCGCGGTTAACAAAGGCATTATGCTGGGCCAGCTCGCGGGTAAGGGGGGTCTGCGGCCAGCGCTCGATCTCAGCGGTAATCACGCTTTGCGCCACCGGCACCGAGCCGGGATCGGCGTCAAGCCCCACCGGGAAGACCGCAATGCCCAGTGGTTCGCCGGCCTGGCGCAGCATGCGCCCTAGCTGGCCGTTGCCCAGGATACATACCGGTTTCATGCTTCCTCCCGCGGATCGGGATGCGCCAGCACCTCGTCAGTCTGCGTCACACGCCAGGCCGCCAGCCGGGCGGATAATTCCCGATCGTGCAACGCCAGGATCTGCGCCGCCAGCAGTGCGGCGTTGGCCGCGCCGGCCTTGCCGATCGCCAGGGTACCCACCGGCACGCCGCGCGGCATCTGGACAATGGAATAGAGGCTGTCGACGCCGCTTAATGCCGCGCTCTGCACTGGCACGCCAAGTACCGGCACCAGCGTTTTTGCCGCCAGCATGCCGGGCAGATGGGCGGCACCGCCTGCGCCGGCGATAATCACTTCAAACCCGGCGGCGGATGCCTGTTCAGCAAAGCGGAAGAGCTTGTCGGGGGTGCGATGCGCCGAGACGATCTCCACATGACAGGCAAGCTGCAGCGTGGCGAGAATGTCGGCGGCGAATTGCATCGTGGCCCAGTCGCTTTTGGACCCCATGACGATGGCGATTTTTGCCGGGGCAAGATTGGATTGCATGCGCGTGGTGCTCCTGTAAATGTTGCCGACCGCTCTCCCACAGCCTGCGCCGCAATGCGCCCGGCGCAGGCTATCAGAAAGAAGAGGGCGTAGAGCATATCATGTGCGCCTGGAGAGGAAAACGGTTGCGTAGCCGCCGGCGCTATAAATTGCGCCGCTTAATCGAAGGGGAACTCAATCAGCTCGACGCTAGCCCCGGTAACCCGGATCATCGATCCCTGAAGGTGCCAGGCGCCCAGTACCGCGCGATGGGCGATGCCCGCCGCGGTCTGCACGGCATGGATCGCCGGCCGGTGGGTATGGCCATGGATCATCCAATCGGTCCCATGACGCACAAGCGCGGCGGTAACCGCCTCTTGGCTGACGTCCATAATCGTCTGGGATTTCGTCATATTGGCGCGCTGGCTGCTGGCCCGCATCCGTCCGGCAATGCGCAGGCGCCATCTCAGCGGCAGCGCCAGGAACAGGCGCTGCAGCCAACGTTGATTGATTCGCCGGCGGTAGCGTTGATAAGCCTGATCATCGGTACACAGCGTATCGCCGTGCAGAACCAGCACCGACCGGCCGTACAGGGTAAGCAGTTGTTCTTCCGGCAGCAGCGTCATGCCGCTGGCGGCGGCAAAATCCCGGCCCAGCAGGAAATCCCGGTTGCCGTGGATAAAAAAACAGGGTATTCCCCGGCGCGCCAGCGCATTCAGCGCCGCGGCTATCTCGCCGTGCAGCGGGGAAGGGTCGTCATCGCCAATCCAGGCTTCGAACAAATCGCCCAGGATATAGAGCGCGTCGGCGTGGACGGCCTGCCGTTGCAAAAAATGCAGAAAACCGGCGGTAATCGCCGGTTCCTGGACGCTAAGATGAATATCCGCAACAAACAGGGTTGCCATGGCAACGATTTATTCGTCTACGGTCACGCCGGTTATGATCACATCTTCTTTCGGTACATCCTGATGCGGGCCGCTGTTGCCGGTCGCCACGTTTTTAATCTTATCGACAACATCCATACCGTCGGTTACTTCGGCGAAAACGCAATATCCCCAACCGTCCGGGCGTTCGGAACGGAAGTTCAGGAAGTCGTTATCCACCAGGTTAATAAAGAATTGCGCGGTGGCGGAATGCGGATCGTTGGTGCGGGCCATGGCCAGGGTGCCGCGATTGTTCTTCAGGCCATTGTTGGCTTCGTTTTTCACGGTGGCGCGGGTTTTTTTCTGCGTCATGCCGGGTTCAAAACCGCCGCCCTGGATCATGAAACCATTAATAACGCGATGGAAAATGGTATTATCATAAAAGCCGTCACGGCAATAGGTCAGGAAGTTCTCAACGGTTAACGGCGCTTTGTCGGCGAAGGTCTTAATAACGATATCGCCGTGATTGGTATGAAGAGTGACCATAAATAGTTGTCCTACGAGTCGGTAAAAGAGTTGCTCACACGAAGTGATCAAGCAGACTGGATTTATAACATAAGTCTGCCATGGAGTCAGCATTCACCGCAGCGGATGACCATTTCTGTTATTCTGGCAAGCCAGGCCGTGCTGTTGGCCGGGGATAACCCGCCGTTTGAAAACCAGGGCCCCGTCCTTGCATTACCGACGCCTTCAGGGTTCAATACGCTGTTGGAAAATACCCTGTCTCAACTTGTCGCTATACACACGTACCCGTTAACACCATGGAATGAATGTCGATGCTGAAGATTTATAATACCCTGACACGTCAAAAAGAGGATTTCCAACCCATTCATGCCGGTAAAGTCGGTATGTACGTGTGCGGCATCACCGTTTATGACCTTTGTCATATCGGCCACGGCCGGACGTTTGTCGCCTTCGACGTCGTTACCCGGTACCTGCGTTTTAAAGGTTATGAGGTGAAGTATGTGCGTAACATCACCGATATTGACGACAAGATCATCAAACGGGCCCATGCCAACGATGAAAGCATCGATACGCTTACCGGCCGTATGATCGCTGAAATGCACCGGGACTTCGACAGCCTGAATATTCTGCGTCCGGATGAAGAACCACGCGCGACCTTGCACATGGCCGATATCATCGACATCGTGGCGGTCTTGCTGCAAAAAAACCATGCCTACCAGGCCGCCAACGGCGATGTCATGTTCGCTGTGGACTCCGACCCCACCTATGGCGTGTTATCGCGTCAGGATCTCGAGCAGTTGCAGGCCGGCGCCCGGGTGGATATCGACGATGTCAAACGCAACCCGATGGATTTCGTCTTGTGGAAAATGTCCAAGGAAGGCGAGCCCAGCTGGCCGTCGCCATGGGGACCGGGGCGTCCGGGCTGGCATGTGGAATGCTCGGCCATGAACTGCAAGCATTTGGGCAATCATTTCGATATTCACGGCGGCGGTTCGGACCTGATGTTTCCCCACCACGAAAACGAAATCGCCCAGTCGAGCTGCGCCCACGAAGGGCCTTATGTCAATTATTGGATGCATTCCGGCATGGTGATGGTCGATCGGGAAAAAATGTCCAAATCGCTGGATAACTTTTTTACCGTGCGCGACGTGCTGAAATATTACGATGCGGAAACGGTGCGGTATTTCCTGATGTCCGGCCATTACCGCAGCCAGCTGAATTACAGTGAAGATAATCTCAAACAGGCCAGATCCTCCCTTGAGCGGCTTTACATCGCCCTGCGCGGTACTGATGCAGCGGCCGTGCCCGCCGGCGGCGAGTCGTTTGTCGACCAGTTTACCGCCGCCATGGATGATGATTTTAATACGCCGGAAGCGTATTCGGTGTTGTTCGAGATGGCCCGCGAAGTCAACCGCCTGAAGGTGGAAAACCCGTCTGCGTCGCTCGGGCTGGCAGCGGCGCTGCGCCGGTTGGCTAATGTCCTGGGCTTGCTGGAACAGGATCCCGAGCAGTTCCTGCAAAACGGCGCCCAGGTGGATATCACTGAAACCGAACAGATCGAGGCGCTGATCAAGCAACGTAACGATGCGCGCAACAATAAACAGTGGCAACTGGCGGACGAGGCCCGCGCAAAACTGACCGAACTGGGCATCGTATTGGAAGACGGCGCCGGCGGCACCATCTGGCGGCGTGGATAATAGCGCCGCGTTGCCGGGGCTGAAGGCGGGTTTGCGCCGCGGCATGCGCCAGCAATAAGCGTTGTTTCTTACGGCTGCGGATACGGCAAGGGCGCGGTTTTTCCGCGCCCTTGTTGTTTATAGCGCTTCACGCCCCGGCGGCATACGGATATCCTGCGCCGGGCCGATAGCGGTTCATTCGACGACTTTCACCACCTGTCCTAAAAATTCCACCTGCTGCCCGGTGACGATCTTGCATCGCTTGCGGGTTTCCATCGCACCGTTGACCTTGACCTGCTGACCATAAATGGCGGTTTTCGCCGCCGCGCCGCTGTGACACCAACCCTGAATCTTCAGTAAATCGCACAGTTCAATGTACGGATGGCCGTCAAGTGAGAAAGTTTCCATCGTGTTCCGCCGTTAAGATGCTGTATCGTGAAAGTCTTCACATGCCTGCAAAGTGTTTTGAATAAGGGTCGCGACCGTCATAGGACCGACGCCGCCGGGTACCGGCGTAATATAGGATGCGCGCTGCGAAGCCGCCTCGAAGGCCACGTCGCCCGCCACCTTGCCGTTGGCAAGACGGCTGATGCCGACATCCAGCACCACGGCACCGGGTTTAATCCATTCGCCGGGAATAAATCCGGGTTTGCCCACCGCCACCACCAGCAAGTCGGCATATTCGATATGACGCTGGAGGTCCCTGGTAAACCGGTGGGTGACGGTGACGGTGCAGCCGGCCAGCAGCAGTTCCAGGCTCATCGGCCGCCCGACGATGTTGGATGCGCCCACCACCACGGCATTCACCCCGAAGGTCTCGATCTGATAACGTTCCAGCAGGGTGATGATGCCGCGTGGGGTGCAGGGCCGCAGCAATGGCGCCCGCTGGCACAGGCGGCCGACATTATAAGGGTGGAATCCGTCCACATCCTTATCCGGCGCAATGCGCTCCAGCACGTTGATATTATCCATGCCCGGAGGCAGCGGCAGTTGCACCAGGATACCATCAATCGTCTTATCGGCATTAAGCGTATCGATAAGCGCCAGCAGTTCGGCCTCGCTGACCGTGCTCGGCAATTCATAGGAGCGGGAGACAAAACCGACATCCTCGCAGGCTTTGCGCTTATTGGCGACGTAGATCTGCGATGCCGGATTTTCCCCGACCAATACCACCGCCAGTCCCGGCGCGCGTTTCCCGACGCTCAGGCGTTGCCGCACCCGCACGGCCACTTCATCCCTGACCTGCTGAGCAATAGTTTTACCATCAATAAGTTTAGCGACCATCAGAATCGGCAATCCATCAGTGTAATCATGCTGAGATGGGGGGTATTTTGGCAGAAGCGCGGCCCGCTGTCAGGCACTGAATGAAATCCTTTTGTCCAGCGAACCACCCGTTGTCATAAAAGCCATTGACTCGACCGGTCCGCTCCGTATAATCCAATCCGCGTTATCCAGCAACTTCCCGCAGTGCGCCCTTAGCTCAGTCGGATAGAGCAACGGCCTTCTAAGCCGTAGGTCACTGGTTCGAATCCAGTAGGGCGTACCATTTGGATTCAATGGGTTACGCTTCTTTCTTTTTCTCCCCAATATCGCAAAGTGCCAGATTAGTGACATTGATGCCTATCATGCCGTCTAATTTCTTCGCGTGCTCGGTGAGATGGTTGGGTGAAAGGTGTGCGTAGCGGCGCACCATTTCTATGCTTTCCCAACCGCCCATTTCCTGCAATGCTGACAGCGGTACTCCTGCTTGGACTAACCAACTCGCCCAGGTATGCCGCAGGTCATGAAAACGAAAGTCTGTGATGCCAGCGCGGCGGAGGCCAGTCCGCCAGGCTGAGTTATCATCAACGCGCATTTTCCTGACTGATTGCGTTTTTGTTCCATCCGCCCGATGCCATGCGCCGGTATGGACAAAGACATAACGCGAGTTCCTTCCTATCTGATCCCTCAATACCTTGCATGCCGTATCATTCAGAGCTACGCCTATAGCCTTCCCGGCCTTGGCGTTCTCTGGGTGGATCCATGCGACCTTCCTTTGCAAATCAATCTGCGACCATTCCAAATCCAATATGTTCGACCGGCGCAGCCCGGTAACCAATGCAAAAATCACTATCGGCCTAAATCCTTGAGGCATGCAATTTACCAGCGTGGTAGCCTCATCTCTGGTTAACCATCGGATCCGCTTGCTTACCGGCTTTCTCGTTTTTATCACTGGCGCCTGGCGCAACCATTTCCACTCATCCGTTGCGATACGAAACAAGCTGCGAATGAATGATAGGTATTGGCTGCGCGTGGCCGCCGTGATGTACTTTGCTTTATACTCAGGTGCTGGCAGTCCTTTCCTTATGGCCGCGTCCCTGCGGGTCTCCCATATGCGCTTATGGCGCCGGTCAATCATCCCTGACGTGACCGCTACGATTTTATCTTCCGTGATGCTAGAAAGCGCCTGTCCCAGGAAATGCCCGAGGAAAAACTCTATCTTCGTGCGGTCATCATCAAGTGATCGTTTCTGCTCCTTCTCCGTAAGCCAGCGGAGACACGCCTCATCAAAGGTATGCTCCGCTATCTCTCCCAGGCGATTTACCCGCCAGGATTCAGACCTCAACTTATCGTACAACTCCTGCGCTTGCTTCTTGTCTGCCGTTCCAAGGCTTTTCCTAACTCTTTTCCCACCCGGCGCAACGAAATCACAGTACCAGAGTCCGTACCGTTGTTTGAGTGCCATACAGCGTTCCTCTCTGAATGGCCGTCATCTGCATTCACGACCTGATTGTGTGTTTTCTGGCTGACATAAGCAATGCAGTCGGATTTTAAAATCTCCAGGCACCCGCCGCCGTTAGCTCCGCTTTTACCTGCCCGCAGGCGTTTTGCAGCGATGAGCGATCGAACGGTTCGGGGGCTTTTCTTCAGGAATGCGGCGGCTTCGGCAAGGGTAAATACCTCGTCGCCGATGTGAATGTCGGTCATACTTCACCTCGTTATTCTCTGTCGATAGACGCTAAAAGTACACAAACCAGAATTTTTACAGGGGTGTTACTGAAGGCAAGGCCTGAATAGATTTGGTGTGCTAACGATAGGAGATAATTATAGATGTAAATTTTTAGCTAGGAAATTAAATCATTAAGAAAGCAATGAAATATTAATATAGTGAAGAAATATTATCACACAATAAAATAATTATTTTATTTGAGTTAAAAAATGAAAAAAAATCCAATATATCTTTTTAGAATTTATTATAATGACTCAAGAGAAGAGTAATGTTGTTCAGGATGTTTGATTGCATTGAAAGGATTTAAATTTTTCATCAATATCGTCTATGAAATCTTCTCCTTGCTTTCCGAAAGCTTCTTTTTTTATAAAGTATTTATGGTTAACACTCATTAAACTATATATAGGTAGGTTATCGAATAGTTGATGTTTGATAGCAATTTTTACGAACGGATTTCCTAGTTCAGTCAGGCAGTTATAGAAAATAATCAATAATTCATAATTTGAAAGCTGTGCTCTTAAAATTTTTGAGTAATTAATTTTATCGGTTTCTGTTATTGATGCATTATCTATATACCTAAAAATATTATATAAAAATCTAAAGTAATGACCAAGATCCTGCTGTCTTTTCTCATACAGTTTTGAAAATTCTTTTTTTAAATGTAATAACTCTAAAGATATGTTTGTAACAGAGCTATCGCTACCAAATGACCTATTTACAAATAAATTTTTCATATAGAAAAAATAAAAAGCATCTCTCCCTGTAAATGCAGTTTTTTCACTATCTGTGGTTCTAATATCCATATCTCCAATAATAGACCCAAGGAAGTTTAGCATTTGGAAAAAATTACTTTCAAACTTTTGAAGCGTTAAGAAATTTGTTTGTTCGCTATTGGCTTTCTCCGATTTTGTATTTGCTACTGACTGCATTCGAATGGTAAACAAAACGCCTAAAAATGCGAGGGCAGAGAAGAGGGATGTGATAGCTCCCCATGAGTCACCAAACTGTCCCAAGCCCTCTCGTGTATATTCAGAAAAAGGCCACGCTAAAAAATAAGAGGCATAAAAATACATAATACATATTACTAATGTTAAAATAGAAAATATTATTATCAACTTCAATCCTTTATAATCATTTGGTGTTTCTTCTCTCATGTTTGCATCACATTATTAGAAGAATACATACTTTGTAATGCCTTTAAGTGTCTCATTAAGAAAATTAAAGTCAAGCTTCCTCATGAGTAGAGATGAACACACTAATTTCTTAAGGTTGTGGCTTTAATAAAATCACGCCGCCTCCTCGGCTTTGGCCCGGCACAACTCCGGCAGGTTAGCGCGCACCAGCGCTTCAGCGAATGGCGGCGGTACCGCGTTGCCGCAGCGCGCGACCTGCTTATCTTTGGCGTATTTGGTGCCCTTGTAGTCTTGATCGATGATGTACCAGGACGGGAAGCCCTGGGCGGCGTATAGCTCGTGGGGTTGCAGCATGCGCATGCCGATATCCACAATTTGATAATCAACACCTTCGACGGTTACCAGTCCAAAGCGGTCATTGGAGGTCACTGTATGCAGCGGATCGGTCATGGCGCAGCCGTCTTTATCTGTGCCGTAATACTTCAGCAGAAAGGCGCGAACCTCGCCTATGTGCAGTCCGCCGGCGGTGATGGTCGGCAAAGGCTCGGTGACAGGCTGGCCGTCTTTGCAGGTTCCGCGCAATTTAATCAGATGGGACGTGACCAGGGCAGAATCGGCTTTTGCTGTTACGGTTTGCACTGGTTCGCTGATGTCGCGCGGGCGGCTTTGTCCGGCCCGGCCGCCACACCCCACCAGCTGCGCGGAGACCAGTGCATGATGGTCTACCGTTGTCACCGTGTGTGCGGGTTCGTCCAGGCTGGCCCCCGGGCCGGTATAATTGCCGCCGAAGTGTTTAGCCAAGAACGCGGAAACCAGCAGATGTTCGGCTTTACTGGTCACCGTGGTGAGCGGGCCTTCCGGGCTGTAAGCCATGCGGTCCCCTCCGAAGCCTGTTTGCCCTATACGGGCGATAACCGGCGCCACTACGCAGGAGTGGTTGGTGTTGCATAGCGTATGCAGCGGTTGTTCTACCGAACGCGGTTTAGCCTGATATTTAGGCCCACCAGCGCCGGCTATTACCGGGCTGACCAGCGCATAGCCATGGGTTTTTGTTATGGTCTTCAGAGGTTCATCGATAGACTGGCCCCGAAAACAGTCATAAGAACCGTCTTTGGTGGAGTGGTTGCACTTAACGATAAACGGTGTCGGGTTATCAATAACGAAGCGCTGGATGCCGCGCGCGATCCGTTTAAGCGTGTTCTCTGCCAGCGGCCGCTTGCGCTCGAATATGCTCGGGCATGGTAGGGACCAGTCTATGATTTCCGCCGCGGTGCGCCATGGTTTGAGTTTCCCGCTCTGGACCTCCAGTGATTTTGGATTGCCATGAGTCGGTACCGGCCAGGCTATAGCCGCGTCATCGCACCGCATTACCATGAAAAATCGCTCCCTGATCGTTGGAGTACCAAGATCGCTGGCGCGGAGCTCACGGAACTCAACGGTATAGCCCAGCCCGGCCACCAGCCGAAGGCGGTCGTCACTGTCAGCAGCAATGCCGAGGATTTCGCAACATTCGTCCAATGCCGGATGATTGGCGGCTACGCCGGTCGTCAGCATCGCTATGAACGCCGCGAATGTTTCTCCCGCTCGAGCCGGGTCCGGGTGCTGTGTACCGTCATCAGCGGTCAGCAGCGGTCCCCAGGTTTTAAACTCTTTGACGTTTTCCAGAATCATTACCCGTGGACGTGATTTGAGCCCCCAGCGCAGAGCAACCCAGGCAAGGCCCCTTATTTCTTTTTTTACGGGCGTGCTACCTTTGGCCTTACTGAAATGACGGCAGTCAGGCGAGAACCAAGCCAGCGCTACCGGCCTGCCGCTACAGGCCACAACCGGATCGACATCAAAAACTGATTCGCAATAATGCAGCGTGTCCGGATGGTTGGTGCTGTGCATATCGATCGCGTTCTGGTCGTGATTAATGGCAATATCGACGCTCCGGCCGATCGCCATTTCAATACCCGTTGACGCGCCGCCGCCACCGGCAAAATTATCTACGATGATTTCCTTCATGCGGTTATTCCCATCAGTTTGGTCAGTGTGCTGGCCTGGTTGATAATGGCGGCCGTTGGTAGGCCATCTAATTTCATGCGGTTTATATGGCTGCGGATTTTGTTCTGCAAGTCATGAGGCAGATCCAGCGCGGCCGGTACCTGGTCGAAGATGAAATGCACCTCAGCTGGCCAAACAAGGTTTTCTGCATCATGTATCGGCGTGTCGTTTGGCGTGTTCTGAATATTAGATGGCGGATTCCACAACGATTTAAATTCTTCCAGAATGCCGATCACCTCATCCTTGACGCCATCAGGCAGCATCAGCAAATCGTGGTTGCCTTGAATAATTGGCGCGGAGTGGGCAAGTAACTCGCACAGTCGGCGCGCGGATTTGGCGCTGAATTGCGGTTGGGCGATGGATTTCGTTACTTTTGTTTTGCCCGCGGCCTTTGCTTTTTCGACATCCACCGCCAGGGATTCGCCGGCGTTCTCACCCTCTTTGCGAACACGGTCAACCGCGACATCGACCGCAACCTCTCCGGCCTTGACCATCATCTGCACGTCATGGTTGGAACGGGAAAGGATGAGCAACTTATCAACGGTTGCGCGGCTCTTATTAATCTTTTTGGCAATCTCGTCTGGCGTCAGATTGAATGCGGCCAGCTCCTTCACTACAGCCGATTGTTCGAGCTGAGTAAGCGGCAATTGGTTGTTGCTGGTCATGATGCGGGCAAGGCGTTCTACATCACCCCCATCGAACGGGGTGATCTTTATCCATTCGACAGGCTTTCCAGCCTCCCGGCAGCGCAAGTAACAACGATGGCGCCTGTGTCCCTCCACAAGCCACACGCCTCCCTCATCCCTGGCGATTACTTCAAGGGGAGGGACCACGCCGCCGGCCATTAAATATTCGAACAAGTCATCATCTGCCAGGCGGGTGCGCTCGTCGTCGTCGCGCTTATTGAACCCTGGCTTAACATGGATATTGTCGATCTGAATCTGCGGGCCCGAGTCAGGGCGCTTGATAATGCCAGTCCTGCCCATCAACTTCATTGAATTAGCCACTATGCCTGTCTCCTTTGTTGTTCTGCGCGCTTAAATCCTTCGTAATCATCCCGGCAATCCAGATCGCAAAAGGCGCCAGTCTTAATTGCTTCATCACACCAGTAGCAACGACCGGTAAACTTCAGCTCTGGCCGCTTGCGGTTTTTGATAGCCATCTCGGTGTTGAACTGCTCCAGCTCTGCGGCCTGGTCGATTTCGTCAGCCATCATGCCCACTCCCGTGTTATTGCCCGGTCGCAAAGAGCTGCGCGGTTCTGGGCATATTCTTTCTGCTTTTCGTTGGCAGCCTTGACCGCCTCATTCCACAGCCTGCCGGCTTCGACATAGTCATGCGCCCGCTCATAGGCTGATGCCTGAGCGGCTAATATTTGATAATCCATAATTATCTCCGGGCATTAAAAAACCCGCACTATGCGGGTTTGTGTACAGGGACGATTGAACGACATTTACAGCGCAGGCATTTCTTAACCTTCCTTTTTATCTCCTTCCTTTTTGACACCTTCCGTTTTTGTGTCGTCTATTTTAAGTCCTTTGAAATTGAGTTCATCCGGTTCGGTTACTTTGCCAACGACGTATTTATTCAAATAATCGTTAATTTTATTATCAATCTTAATTTCTTTGTCCGTTTTCACGCGAGGAGGCAATACCCTTGGCTTTTTATTCTGCTCACGCCATGCCTCAACCATGCTGGGCGTGACGTCCTCCAGATAGCAAAGAACTCCCGTGTCAGGCTTGCGGCTCCATGCGCTACGCGCCCCGCATCGGCTGTCCACTGCATCTCTTATTTCTGGGCAAGGGCAGGGACCGGTGAATTTCATATGACTGGTGAGGTATTCGCGGATGATTTCGGTTTTAACTTCATTGTCTGATAATGTTTCCGGTTTAGCATTCGAAAATGAGGTAAATATTAATATCGGAATAAATAGCAGGTATCTCGACATTGATTTCATATAAATCCTTTTATATATCTAACAAATGGTTATTTGAAGTTGACGCCCCGTTGAGGGGAAATCAAATATAAATGGATTTCATAAATATGTGAATACCCGAAAAACGATATTTTTATTGTATTTGTCTTACCGGTAATTATTAAGGTTATTATTTAACGCTGATTTGGGTTGAATTTCGTGTAGATGTTAAAACCATACTCACCCTCGTCCATGAGGCGCCAACCGATTTTGTAGCGTTCTATCCAGTTGTTCGCCTGCGACGGCGAGAAATGATGGTTCAACTCTTCCAGTTCGAGGATAAAGTCTTGCACCGTCACAACGTATCGGCCCTGTTTGTCACGCTTGGTCGCGTTATCGAACGCGGCGGGTATCTCGTATGCACGAGCCATGATTTGTCTCTTGGGCTTCCATGCCATGGAGTATAACGAGGTACTGTGTTTATTTACAGTACTTTCTGTTAGGCTTTTTGTATAGGCTTGATTTAGTGATTAGGCCTCGTAACTTCCTGCTGTGTAAAGAAAAAAGCAGAAAGCTGTCTAGTATTGCTGTTCTTACTTTTCAATAAGGTACCTAACATATGCCCATACCAAACGTTGTTGTATCGATGCCTTCACAGTTATTCACACTCGCAAATAGCTTTCAAGCATGCGCCAATGGTTCTATCTATGTCGGTCGGATAGATACTGATCCAACCGTTGTCGCAAATCAGATCCAGGTTTATGTTGAGAATGCTGATGGCACCTATACCGCTGTGACCCAACCCATAAGCACTAATGCCGGTGGATACCCTGTTTATGCCGGCCAGGTAGCAAAGTTTGTAACCGTAGAAGGGCAGTCAATGACTATCTTAGATAGCCTCGGGGTGCAGCAATTCTACTTTCCTAATGTTATTCGTTATGACCCAGACCAATCTGGTAAGCGTCTTGGTATCCCTGACGTGGCTACACTTCGGCTCACTATTGGCGAAGCGGGGAGTATTGCTCTACTTGATAGCTATTGGCTTGGCCTCAGTTCTGGCGGTGGATATCTAACTTGGGTTGTTGATCCAACCAGCGCCGATGATGGGGGCACGTTTTTTAGAGTTAATTCTAGCGGCGGGTGGAAAAGAGATGTTTCCACTCAGATACATGCTGAATGGTTCGGAGTCAGGGTAGATGGAGTGGCCTGTTATTCCAATTTTGTTAGCGCAATAAGTTATATAACAAATAATGGCGGAGATTTATTGCTTCCAATGACCGGCGAAAACCAAGAAATAAATCTTGGTTCTGATTATGATACTTCTCAAGGAGCGCGGATAGTAATTCGTTGGTTCGATGGTATCCAGCCTTTTCGCATTAAAGGTCACGGTAAAAACACACTTGTCACTTTTGATAATATAATGCCTCCAAACAGAGGGACTTCTAACTGGTCAAGAGAACCTACGCTATTTAGAATTTGGGGTGCTAATTATTCCCAGTATCTCACTTTTGATATCTGCGATTTTTGCATCGATTACTCCAGGCAAGTTAATAAGGGTGGCACAAGTTTAGATACCCTCCCGCTCACTCACGCAACGCCATACTCTGTTGGCGTCAATGTATTTGACATTTTATGGTCGTTGAACTCTTCAATCCGTGGAATGAATATATCAAATGTCTACGGTAATGGTATTTTTATTAAGTCCTCGACACATTTTATCGTAGAAAAAAACTATCTTTACATGGTGTCAGGTAACAATATACTAAATAGATCCGGCGGAGAAGCCACTGACTCTGACGGTGCAGGTATAGTTTCTTATGGCTCTTATGGCACAATAATACGCGATTGTATTGCGTGGAATCCACGAGTTTACTTGGCTCCTTGTGTCATGCCTACGTCCGGCGTGGAAACCTTGGGGACTTTATGTGGGTATATCGGGTTTAATGCAGAAGCAAACATCCAAGTGCAAGGTACAAAGTTAGAGCCGCCGCTGACTGATGCTTGGCTGGGAGATCGAACCAGTGCAGAAAATTCCGCTGCGGGCAATGATATCCGTGCCAACGGTGTACTGATAGAAAATTGTATTTCTTACGGATATGTTATTGGCATAAAATCAGAAGGTAGCACCCAGTCGGTGATACGAAATAACATAAGCCTTAAATCCTATCTTCCTATTTACCCAGTCGGTGTTCCGTCTTTAGTTTTGAACAATTACATTGATATGCTTGATGCAGGGAACCAATCATCGCCACAGGCAGGGTTCCAAAGTATACGGGCTTGGTGCATGTGTGGTATGGGCAGTTCTTCTTCGACGAAGATGGCCGATGGAGTTACATGGAGAGGTAATAAATTTCATGGAAACAACAGCCAGTCGTTGATCCTACTGGATAGAAATGATGCTGTGATAGAAGATAATACCTTTTATGTTGATGGCCCAACCATGGGCCAGTTTATCAAATCGCCAACGGGTGTAGAATATCGCGGCGCTATGATATCAAAAAATAGATTTTATATCGATTCGAAATGTACAACAATAAATAATGCTCAATGGTATATGCATAGTGGCGCACTCATAACGGATAATTATTTTGTTAACGATAGCACAGCCGAGTTACTTTTGTGGCCTTCCAGGTATACGTACGGGCGGCAGTGGATTTTTAAAGGAAATAAATTTAGGGGTAACATCAGGCTGAGCATAAATGCGGATGATTGCGTCGTAGAAGACAATGATTTTTATCGCAACGCAGTTTATAGCGGGGCGATGATTACCATCGGAAACAACAGACTTAGAAATAAAATATTAAGGAATAGCTTTCGCTATCCATCCACGCATGGTACATATATTATTGATGCTTCGGGCGCTAGTAATATCTATATTGATAAAAATACATTCATTTTGTCAAACGCAGGAGCTGCTTCCACCACACCTTTGGCGATAGTAAACATCAATACAGTGTTAGTCTCTGAAATAACAGGCAATAATGTTGTGGGTAATACCATTGACAATATACCTTTTATTAGATTAATTGGTAACAATATAGCCAAAATTGAAGGTAATAATGGCGATGGAACCGGTCCATGTACCCTGTGGGGAGCAAATAACAAAGGACCAATCCAAGTGGGTGTTAATAAATTCGCTTCTTTTTATGTGGGCACCCTGACTAACGATCCAAATCTGCAAGCTAACCTATCAACTAACTTTGTGCCGTACTTTGGGGCTAAAGTAAACTACTTGCAGCCCGTTGCCGGTGGGCGAGAGGGGATTATATATACTACTAACCTCGGATGGCGTGAATTCGGCAGTATCTTATAATAACGTAGCCCCTGCGGGGGCTTTATTTATTATCATTCAACGCAGCGCAGATGTGATGATTTTCATTAGGAACTCATGGCTTTCCTTTTCCTCGAATCCAAATCTATCAAAAATCTTGCATGCTGCATTCAATGCCCGCTGCTCAACAACGTCCGGCGCGGGCACGGGTGGGAGGGTGAACAACATCTGGTCTTCATAGAACTTATCACTACAGGTAGAATAACTTTCGGTGTAATTCCATGAGCCAGTCTCGCTGGCGTAGCGTTGACGATATCGCATTGCCACTGGCGGTTGCTCCAGTACTTCCGGCGCGAACCGAGCGAGCATTGCCATTTCTGGTGCCGGCGGCTGTCGGATGATTAAATCAAGCACGCCCGATTCTTTCATTGCCCTGACCTGGGCGATGGTGTCGTTATTCATACTTTCACCCATCCTTTACTGGTACTGGCGATAAGCTCTTTCTTGCGCAGCGCTTGAAGGCGACGGTCGAGAATTCGGAACGCCGGAGAAATGTCGTATTCCGAGGCAGCAATTTTAATGCATTCTTTTTCAACCGCGCCGCCGAAGATGCCGCTAAATGTTTTGGGAGTATCGCTAATCTTTATCAAAATCAGCGCGTCCAAATCGTCATATTTAGCCATGGGTTACTACTCCAGCGAGTCAAACAGTTTTCGGTCATAGTTAGCGCTGGAATCTATTTCCAGCCATCCTCCGCAATCACGATGACTATGCTGAAATTGTTCCCCTCGAATATCATCAATATCATGTGGGTCGCCGTTCAGGCCGATAGGTCGGTTGCAGTGCGGGCAAAATACACCCCAGTCACCATCCAGACTTCCTACTTTATGAACGAGTAAAATTTCATCTGTAGCCATGGTTATTCACCCTTCTTCACATAGTCAGCCCGGAGTTGCAGCGCGCGCCCATCCGGCAAATCCCAAGATATAATCCGGTCCTCTGTTGCCAGCTTCTGAGCAACCACGGACAAGCATTGAGTAGTTACATCCACCTTTTCACCCGTGAATTGCATGGCGCCGGCAGGACCGTCTTTCATCGGTTTAGCTGCTCCTGCAAAAATGGTCCCGGTAAGAGGAGACAGGCCGATGTGGATATTTTTAGCCATGGTTATTGGTCCTCTTTGGTGGGCGCTGCGGGGAGATGCTTCCAGTGCGTTGGATTCGCATGAATAAAAGGCCATACCCACCTATCTGGGTTCGCCCATCCTTTTGGTTGTCCAAAATAGCCATCAGCCATACGGCCCTGCTTTCCAGCTAACAGCACGATAGTCCCGTCCGTTGGTGCGGTATCGATTGGTTTCCACCCATCCGGCGCCAGGCTTGCTGCGGGCGGGGCGGCGAAAATTTTATAATCTCCATCTGGTAATTCTTTATTAGCATCGGTTTTTAATTCAAGGCTCCTCCCGTATATTCTAACTGTTGCCAACACCTCCCCCTGCTGCGCATCGCGGTGCGCTAATTCAGCGGTCAGCGCTTCGATATGGCCGACTAATTGCGATATTAGGAGGTTACAATCAAAATTATTCTTACCGTGCTTACTTATGGCTCGAATCGTTTCCAGTTCCGCAGCCGTTAATAATTTGCTCATGATTTAATCCTTATTTTAGGATTGATATTTCCTGCTCGCTAAACCCAGACTCGCGCATTTTTTTAATGACTGCATTGCGAGATTCATTTTGTAGGCGCAGAGCTTTATCGGCTTCCGATTCTTTTTTTATTTCGCCCGGTACTAACCATCTTGAGCCAACCTTAACCGCTATGGCTTGTTCTACCGGACAATCACTACCTTGCACATACTTCTTTTTACCGAGGCGAGTGGCTGTTTCACGCGACTCACTGACATAAAGCACAACTGAATATCCACGACCTTCTGTATTGTCAGTATTGCCAATGGTCAACCAGACTGTTTTTTCTTCTTTGATTTCCACCATGGTTTAATCCCCTTCACCCTTGGCTGCGGCGCGGATACTGTTGGCATATTCGAGTAGGTCGCGGAATACGATTTCCGTTACGTCATCAAGAACGTCATATTCTCGTCTCAGTATATTTATGCTGTCCTCCACCGCGCCGGCGCGAATCTCGGCCAGTGCGGCATCGGCTTCTTTGCGAGAGAAAGGGACGTTTAAGCCTTCCGACTCGATTACATATAACAACCGTTCTATGTAAGCCGACTGTCTGTCGTTGGCTTGCTCTAAACTATCTCGCTCATCCTTGAGCGCTGCCATTTCTTCCTGCTTAGCAAGCATTTTTCTGGCGAAATAGTTCGCGAGCCGCTCGTTAACCTTCAGATCTGCAGGCAGCGCTTTGCCTGCCAATACCGCTGACACATCTTTGCTATCCATCGTTATTCTCCAGCCGGCAGTTACCGGCGCGTTGTCATCTCTGACTCAGAAATTTGCAGAGAACGCCCGAACTCTCCCAGCCTTAATTGCTGTTGATAATTTTTCAACGTCAGCGAGATTCATCGTGATACCGGCGCGGGCAATATCAACCTGAATGCTTTGTAAAAAAGATGGTTTGCTGACTGTACGCGTCACGGGGCGCGCAATTGTTACGGTATCGCCATTGCTCGTTTGTGCTTGTTCCTGTTGGTCGTATGATTGTTCTTCCGGCTCAGTGGAAGAAGCCAACAAGCGGGCGTCTTCAGCTTCCTTTTCGCGGGCTATGATCAACTGGCGCTCGCGTTCTTTTTGCTGCGTTTCGGCCTCTTTTTGCTTGCTGATTCGCTGCTCAATCAACAGCCGCAAATGCTCCTTATCATGGGCGACAAGTTGGGCTTTATCAGCAAACAGGTTTTGATATGCCGGTTCGATATCGGTAAATAATTCCAGATTAGAGGCGTATTTTTCAGATAGCCGGGTCGCCTCGATTTTGGCCCTGGCGAGTTCGTCATTTGCCGCGCCCTGTAGCGATGTCAGCGTTTTCTTTCCCTTTATAGCGGTGACAAAATCAGCCTGAATTACAGGAAGGGATACTACGGCTAGGCGCTTATTGAGTTCAGCAATGTGTTGCGCCAAATCCGTTTTAGCTCTCATCACGATTTCGCCGCGAATCTCATCCTTGCGTGTCTTTACGAGCTTGGTCAGCGTCAGGCGCTTGCTACGCATTTCCTCGCGCAGCGTGTCGATCGTGCGAAATAGGAAGTCGATTTTTTCTGTTTGAGACAGCGCTTGCTGTTTTATCAGATCAAGTTCGCTTTCGGCCTTTTCACAGAATTTCACGGTTTCTTCAGCGTCGGCAAAATCTTGATCAGTGGTCAAATCGGTGTTAATCGACTGAATAAAAGCCAGCGCTTGGCTTTGGTAAATCGCTAAATTGGACTGTTTAACGTCGCCTTCAATTTCCACCTTTAGAGCTGGAAGCCGCATGATGGCTTTTCCGACCGGCACTTCTTTTGCAGCGGTAACCGTATAGCTATTGAGGTCCGTTTGGAATTGCCGCCAACCCGCTATAAGTTCTTCTGCGCGCCCGGGAACGGGACGATACTCCATCTGCTCGAAATTATTCTCTGTTCCATCAGAGACGACGAAAATCACACGCTCTGCGCCACTGACAAGTAGCTGCTGCTCCAACTGCCAGTAGTATTCCGCCGGCAGGTCGCCGGCCCTCACGGCATCGGGTAGAATGCCATTCCACATCTTGTGCTCGAACAGCGTGTCCTCCATCATTGTCATGCCGTCGAATGAGGCCAGCAAATAACCATCATCATCAATGGCTGTCGCCGGGAAGAGTTCTTCACCGATCAGAGATTCAACTATCGTGCGGGCCATGGCCTCCTGCTCGTGACCTTTATCAAACAAGTTTTTTTGCACCCAATCGCTGATTTCCTTATCAGAACCGGTCGCCTTCATGCGAAGAAGCTCATCGCGGGTTGCTTTGCTGGATGCTGCCATCATCACCGGTGCTTCGCTGGCAGTGAAATGCTTGGCGCGCAGGGAATGCCATTCATCGGTGCCTTGCTGGACGTTAATTACTTGCATTTGATGGCTCCAGTTCTTTGATGGATTTGATTTGCTGTTCGCTTAAGGTGTATTTGCTGCCTACTGTGGCGATTACTGCTGCGGCGGTTTTCTTTCCTGCCTCAATATATTTTTTCCAGGTGGGCAGGTTTGCTGAAAATTCATCATCCGGATATACCGGGTGGGCATGGACAATCGTGTGGTCTTTAGGAGTGACATCCCTGTAGTCGCTAACATCCAATGTCTTGCCTTCCATCTCCTCAGCGGTCGGTTGCTGGCCTATCTCCGGCCACGCCTTGCGTAATGCCTGCGCTTCGGCGCATTTCGCTATCTGGCCGTAAGGGCGTTTTTTCCACATTGCGTTTGGTGCCATCGTATCCCTGCCGGCCGTGGCGTAGTTCTCGATCCAGTATTCCTTTGCGCTGTATTCGACTACCAGGCCGCCGGGCATCATCTTGCAGACCGTGTATTTGCACCACTGCGGGAAAGTCACATCGACTTCTCCCAGGCGTTGGGTCACGTCTGGCCCAAACTCAGGCTCCTTTGCGCCGGCGTAATTTCCTGAGCGATCTGCTTGGATGCGGTAAAGGCCAACACCCGGCATAACCACGTCACGCTGCTCTCCCTTGCCAGTCTTGGCATCCTTAACGTACATCGGGACCAGATGCACTGGCTTCATCAGCGGATCAAGCAGGCGTGCTTTGCAGTAGTCCCAGGCCATCAAAACTGACTCATCTTTAGAGCCAGGATAAATAGAGTTCTTCAGGGCGCTCCAAATCGCTTCATCAATGCCGCGAGAAATTGCTCCCTGCGGCATAATCATTACATCGTTAGCCATTAGGCCACCTCGTCAAACGTTGCTGAATAGTTGAGCATGTCGAGAGCATGCTGATTACAAATAGCCGCGGCCACGATGTCGTACATGACCGTCTGGAATACGTCGTTTTGCTGCATCGCGAGGATCAGCGCATCCGGTGAGCAATTCGGTATCAAATTCGATAAATATCGGGCCAGTCCTTCATCGTTCCATTTCTTATTGGCCCACTCGACGTCCCTGCCGCAAGTCTCCAATTGCTCAGGCGTGAAGTTTTTCACGGCCTTGATAACTGCATTTTCGGTTGAAATATTCATCACGCGCTCCTCTGAGAACGTTTCAGTAAAACGATCGCCCGAGTCCACGTAACAACGCGGCGGCGAGCAATAGCACGGCGGGCCAGTGCTTGAGCCAGCCGCAGATATTTGTGGTTCATGGGGTTACCTCGGATTAATAATTATCATCATGCCTACTGCGCAATGGGCATGGGGGAATTACTAAACGATGGTGTGAATATGTTTTACCTCAACGTTTTCTTTCTCAATCTCACGGCTAATAGCGCCAGCGGACATACACAGCGCGGCCGCTAACATGCCGATGCTACTGCTAAATAACACTGCTGGAATTAACCACCAGATACTAATCATGATAAACATTCCTTTTGGCACAATGCGCCAGCGTTAAACGATAAATACGAATGTGGCGATAACCATAGATATAACCAGAACGATGCACGTATATAATGAAATTCGAATGGCTGTGTAACCTGCGATTGTCATGGTTAACCTCATTTGAGCGTGGTAAATGGTGTGCGTATTCGCTCGCCAGCGTTACAGTTCACATAATTCACCCTCCAGCCGTACACCCGTTTAAATCGCGGCGGTCCGCTTATTGCTGCGCCTTGTCAGTTGGCGCAGTGTATGAGTGGGCTATTCTATTTCCGCCATTTCATCGATATTTAAAAAGGCGTTGAAGCGCGTTTTGCAGCCACTGCAAATAACAATTACGTCGATCTGTTGATTATTGTGATAAGCTTCCTGTGCCAATAATTCCATTTCGTGCGCTTCACCGCATTTCGGACAAATCGTTTCAGTTAAAGTTGAAGCCATTACCATTCTCCAAGGGTGATGCTTGTTATGTGATTGAAAAACAATCATTTTAGTGAATAGGAGACAATTATGAAAGAGTATGTTTTGCAGTGCCCCGAATGCGGCTCAAAAGATGTATTGGGCGACTTATCGGATCTTGATGGATGGAATAGTGCTATATGTGACGGATGTGGTCATAAGTATTCAAGGCAAGAATATGAAGAAATGAGCGCAAAAATATCAGTTCAGATGCTTCAAGATGGTTTGAAAAATAGTGGAATTAGGTGAAGTTCAGGTTTAAAAATAGTTCTATGCCTGCCGCCCCAAATTGGCTGCGGCAGGGTAAATCCGCTTTCATATGTAGGCTGATTGATTGCGTTAATGGGGCGCCACTCCAAACTCACCCGTGCTCATTGGCCACCTTTCCTCGGGTACGTCGCTATAGGAACTGGCCCCTTACATCAGCTTCGATGCAGGCCGGCAATTGCGGTCTATCCGCTTTACTGCTGCATTGGCTTATCTCCTATGGTTGATGGGGTCGACATATGCCGCTGACCCATGCACCGGTCCACATTTCGCATTGCTCCTCTCCTGTCTTGGTTGGCTCAATCCAGATCTCTTAGGATTGGCCGCTATTTCAATTTGCCAGGGATGCGATTTGTTACCCGGTGCGCGGCTGTCGAATTGTTAAAGAGCACTTCCTGTCGTACTGATTGGCGTCCTGCCCGGCGGTGTTCGCTGCCGATGGATAGAATTTAGCGTAATGCTAAATTACATGCAATAGCAAAATGCTAAATTATTAGCGCATAAACTTTACTGTTTTGATAAATAAGAGAATTAAGTTTTTTGAATTGATTGGGCCGACAGGCCAGGGGGGGATTAGCGGATTTCAGGCACAAAAAAACCCGCCGTAGCGGGAATCAGGGTAGGGTAACGGCAGGTTTACATCTGCCTAGTAGAAGATTAGCAGGCTGCTGCATCGCTGCCTGGCACACCTCACAAATGCTAATTTAGGTAATTCAGGCACAAAAAAGCCTGAGCTGGGGCAGGCTATGGAGTTGGGGGGGCTTGATTATCTTAATTTAAGAATGGAGCAGATCTCTCGTGACAGGCGCTCTGCTTCTTTGCATAACGATTTTGTTTCATCTTCATCTGGCCCAGGATTTTCGTTTGTATGATGAGCCGTAAACCTATTCATTATTGCAATATAAGCGCCAAAGGCTTTGTTAAACCTCAATGACTCACGCTTTGTTAATCTTCTCCTTAAGGAATTTATGACCTCAAAGGGGACTTGATATTGATTATAAAAAGTTCCGGCGCCATGTTCCCGAATTCTTCGCTCGAAGAAAGCTAATACTGGCTCGGCTAATGCATTGAATTCCTTTCTTTTATCGTTCTTTTTACCAACAGACACGCCAATAAGGTATGTTGCAGGAATTGCAATAACTGATACTATTAGTGCAATTGTTGAAACTACCTCAGGGTATTGCATAGGATAATCCTTATGAATAGTGCAGACGTACTCGCTACTATTTCCCTCGTTGTGGCTATATCAAATCTATGTTGGATTGGCTGTATTTGGTGGTCCGTAAGAAGTTAGTGAAGATAAGCTTACCGCGAGGATAGTCTAAGCCTTTCACCCCACCCGCGCCGGCTATCTAGATCAGCCGCATCTTAGTTTCGATGGCTACGCCGATTATCTTACAGTTGCCATTAATCGGCATCAGTGGCCACGCCGGGTTTAGCCCACGCAGGAATCGCTGCCCACCATCAATGATAAGCTTTTTGAAAGTCGCTTCGTTGACGTCGGTCAGCTTGGCTATCACCAGGCTGCCATTAACCGCGTCACGGCCGGTGTCGAAAAGAACAAGAGTGTTTTCAGGAATGCTCAAGCCAGTTGGCGCCGTCATCGAGTCACCCTCTACACGCAGCCAGAATGCCTCGCCCTGGATTTTTGCGTCCGACTCATACCATTCATCAATATCTTTAAGCGCATAGGGCTCATTTGCTTCTGACCATGCGCCAGCACTCACCAAACTGATAAGCGGGTACTTATTGCCGTGAACATGCGGGCCAACGTAGGAAACGTTACTACGCTCGACAGCATTGTCAGCATGCAGAGAGTCAAGCCATCCGGCGTTTAACTTGAGCGCTTCTTCTATTTTTCTCGCCAGATTATCGCCAAGATTACGCACGGAATTTTCGCCCGTGATCTGACTTAATGTCGATGCAGATGTACCGCATCGTTCGGCAAATTGTGCCTTGTTCAATCCCTCTTCACGCTGGTACTTGTCCATCAACCAGAGAAGATTGAGCCGTCGAATATCTTTATTTTCCATCCCTAAATCATCCCAGCGTTTAGCAAAATGGTAAATACTCAAAACGCTAAATCACTATTGCTAAATATTTAGCATAACGCTAAACTCACAGTTGAACGTTAACAACAGGAGCGATTTATGAGTAACGAGCTGCTTCGCTGGCGCAAGGAGGCTACTCCGATGGAATGGGAGTCTCTTGCTACCTTGGCGAATACTTCGGTCGGTTACCTCGATCAAATCGCATACGGTTTCCGCCGGGCATCCCCGAGCAAAGCGTATGAAATTGAAACGGCCACCACGAAATTTAATAAATACGCTCCAGTGACAAAAGAAAGCCTTGTCTTTGCGCCTGCTCGCGTCACTGCTGCATAACCGGCGGCCTCGGTCGCCATGCTCTTTAACAATTAAAGCTTTAACACCAAGGAATTATCACAAATGGACATCGCAAACACTAACAAACCGATCGCGCTTAAATGCCGGCCAGAAGAACTCGAAAGCTTCTGGTTACGGCAGGTTGGGAAACTAACTAACCGGCGCATCGCCCAACGCATCGGGAGGCATGAGACATACCTGAGCAGGAACAAGTCCGACATCATCCAAGTCGCATGTGCGTTTTTATGCGAACTGGGACTACCAGCTGGTTCGGTGGAAACGGACGGATGCGAACCGACAGTAATCATTCAGGGAGAGGAAGCAAGGGAGGCCGCGAAGGCGTTGCTATCGATGCTGGAATTTCTGCGCGAGCCAAAAGAAAAAGCCCCATCAGCAGCAACTGATAGGGCCCTTTAAATCTCGGTACACAACACAAGGATTATAACATGCAAGACACTGAACGAACAATAAACAAAGAGCGGCCAATATTGTTCAACACCGAAATGGTGAGAGCTATTTTGGACGGCAGGAAAACTCAGACGCGGCGCGCTGTGAGATTCCCTTTCCGGGATAAATATTGGGGGTGCGAGTTAGCCGGCAACGAATTGGCCGGAGAATTGAAGGCAGGCCGCTTTCGCAATTCCCCCCTCGGCCAGCTCGGCGATCGGCTTTGGGTGCGCGAGACGTGGGGCGTTGTCAGTCACGCATTCAACGATGACGGCTTTCGGATTCCCTGGACTCCCCATCGGCCAGCAACACCAGTTCATGAAATGCCGTTCGGAAATGGCTATTACTCTGGCCATGTTATTTATCGAGCTGACGGCGGCTTTATCTGGAGCGGTGATGATGACGGCGACGGCGAAAGAACAGCCTGGCATCCGTCCATTCATATGCCCCGCAAAGCCAGCCGCATTGACCTGATGATCACCGGCGTTCGGGTAGAGCGGTTGCAGGATGTTACCGACGAAGACGCGAGATCGGAGGGTTGCCCGACAGCCCTGCCGAAAAACCTTGATGATTACCGACAAGCCCGTACTTGGTTTCGCGGACTATGGTCTGAAATTTATGGAGAGGAAAGCTGGGCAGTCAATCCCTGGCTTTGGGTTATTTCGTTTGAACTGCTCGCTAAGGATGGTGAGCAATGAATACAGCAGAGGTAATTCAGTTTCCCGGCCCCGCGCCGGGGCAAATCAGGAGCAACAGGATGGAAAACCAGAAAACCGGTTACGTCCCGTTGTACCGCAGCGTTAAAAAGAAACCTTGGGCCAAAGATGTTTTCCTCCGCACATTGTGGGACAACCTCTTGCTTGATGCGGCCAGACAGCCATTTACTGCCGATTTCAAAGGTCACCAATGGAATCTTGAACCCGGTCAACTGGTCGTAACAGCGGCCGATTTGGGACTATCCCTTTGCGATAGAAAAGGCGTCCCAACTAGCCGCGACACAGTGGAAAGGATGCTGGCTTTTTTCGTCAAGGAAGGAATGATTTCTATCACCGGAGAACGCCGAAAAGGACGGCTTATTACCATCCTGAATTACTCCGAATATGCCGAAAAAATAGTCGATTTACCCGCACATAACGGCGCACATAAGCCCGCACATATCAGCGCACATAACAAACCCAGTGCTGGCGCGGCTTCCGAGGGTGGTGCCGCACATAACGGCGCACATAAGCCCGCACAAAGAACCGCACATCATGAACAAGAAGTAAATAATAAAACCTTAAAACCATCTTCGTCTCGACATTCTGACGAATGTCAAAACGGACCCTCTGAAAAGTTTCTCGCAAAGCATCCTGAAGCGGTCGGCGGATGTTTCACCCCCTCTGGCAAACTTTGGGGAACGGCAGACGACTTAACCGCGGCGAAATGGATTTATGCCCGCGTCACGATCGTGAACGCCAGCCTGCCCGAACCAAGCTGGCCTTCCTGGGCAAACGAGGTTCGGTTACTCCGCACAACCCGCGAGCAAACCCACAAGCAAATTTGCGAAGTTTTCAAATGGGCTAACGGTCACCACTTCTGGGCGGCCAATGTCCTGTGTCCTGCAAAGCTGCGCAAGCAATGGGACACGCTCGTTACGCAGAAGGCCCAGCAGCCAATCGCTACCAAGACAAAAACGCAAGAACTGAACTGGGATAACCGGGACTGGGCCGACAAATTACCTCCGGGGGTTTTATGAAATCTCTCCAGCAGGCGATACAACAACGGGACGCCGGCGCGCTACAAAGCATGATGCCAGAAGAGCGCGAGGCCGACTCACCCGGCAGCTACGACGCGGTGGACTTGTTCAACGAACTGTTTCGCCAGATCCGCGCCACGATGCCGGCCGCCATAGCCACCATCAAATCGCAAGCTGATCTGGATGAACTGCGGCGCCAGTGGACCATGGCTTTCAAGGAAAACGGGATACGGCAAATTTCCCAGATCGAGGCTGGCATGGTGGTGGCCCGTCAGCAGGAAAAACCGTTCCTGCCATCGCCGGGGCAGTTTGTAGCGTGGTGCAAGCAGGGCTGCATGCGGGCGGCAGGGCTACCGGGTGAGGACGAATTGGTCGTTATGGTGAAGACATACAGCGCTCGTCGCGGCGGATACGTATCGGCAGAAGCTTACCCCTGGCCCAACAACGCGGCTTATTGGATGGTCACGCGCCTCTACACAGGCATGCGGTTCGGTAACTGGTCAGAAGCAGAATTGCTCCGCGAGGCCCGGAAAGAGCTGATGTTCATGGCTCGCAGGATTGAGGCTGGCGAAACCATACCGACTCCGGTCAAGCAGATTACCAGCCACGCCACAAAGCGTCCGCTATCCCGCCAAGATGGCTTAACCCGCATTCAAGAAATCCGCCGCAAGTTCGGGTTCAAAACAGGAGACGACAATGGGTGACGTTATTCCATTCCGGCCGGCGCCATCCGCTCTTGATATGGCGCGCAACCTGCTCGAGGGCATGGCCGACCTGATAGAGAATCTTCCGGTTGAAAACCATGCACAGCTCATGCGCGACGTGCTGGCAGAACGGGCAGGGGAGGCGCACGACATCATCAAGGGCTACATCGAAGCGAGCCAGGAGAGCGGATAAATGCAAATCGAGATGATTAAGTCCGCAGGCGGTGTTTTCGTCCCTGCACTGGAAACTGAGGTGGCGCGCCTGACCCGCTTCAAGAACGGCGGCCAGTACACCATCGAGGTTAAAACAACCCGCAACCCCGACTTTCACCGCAAGGTATTCGCCTTTTTCAATTTCTGTTTTTCTCACTGGAGCGCCGAGAAAACCGACGGGCGGTTTATGGATGAATCCGCGCAATTCGATCGCTTTCGCAAAGACCTGACCATCCTGGCCGGTTATTACGAGCAGACCGTGAGGTTAGACGGAACCATCAGGACTGAGGCCAAGAGTCTGGCTTACGGAAATATGGACCAGGAAGAATTCGAGCGTTGCTACAGCGCGCTGATTAACGCGGCTATCAAGCGGATATTCGGCGGCACGAAAGATCAGAACATCATCAACCAACTCTACAGCTATTTCTGAGGCGGCAGCATGAAAATATCAAAGGCTGAAGTTAAGAAAATCATCGCAAAAACTCTTGCTGAAAATGACGGAATTACCACGCGAGGCATGGCGAAAATAATCAATATGCACGAGTGCTATATGGTCAAGCTCATGAAAGAAATGCGAGAAGACGGTGAAATATTTTTCAGCGGAAACAATCGCGAATATCACTATCACCCGACCCGAGAGCTGGCAAGAAAAGCAAATAACGGCCAAGCAAGCAAGGCACGCATCAGAGTCGATATCGTTGCTGAGTACCGCGCCAACAGCCTGATATACCGGTTCGACAAGCTTCAGGCAGCAGCGAGGGTGAATCATGGCTAGTGTTCTCCGGCACCCTGGTGAAGAACTTCATCGATTAAGGCGAGAACTTCATATCAGCAATATACGTTGCATCACGCTCGAACACCAAAAAACCGTCCTGCAGGACAGGTTAAATCTTCTCGACGTACACGCATCAGCTATTCCGCCGATAAAAATCATTCCCAGGGTAAGACGCTGGATGACTGAATTTAGCCTGCCGTGGGAAATGTTCTGGTGCGAAGAGCACAGGCGCTGGTTCAGTGAGTTGGATAACAGCTTTCCGTATTTTCTGGAATATTCCGTTTGCGTGAAATGTAAGGAGGCGAGCAATGCCAAATCTGCGTAAAGAAGCCCGAGGCCGGGAATGCACAGTCAGACTGCCAGGGATATGCAACGGCAACGCTGAAACGGTGGTGCTGGCTCATTGTCGCCTGCCTGGGTTGTGCGGCATGGGAATGAAGCCTAACGACCTGTTTGGTGCCTGGGCCTGTAACTGCTGTCACGATGAGATTGACCGTCGCACTCGGTTGATGGATGCAGAGGCGGCCCACCTGGCCCACCTTGAGGGCGTTATCCGCACCCAGGCGGTTTTGATAGCTGAAGGGAAGATAAAAGCATGAGTAAATACAGGATATTCCTGCCATACCCGCCGACCGTAAACACATATTGGCGTCACGCCCGGGGCCGGAACTATATCAGCGAGAAAGGCACCCGCTACCGCGCCGAGGTAATAGCAATAATTCTTCGTGAGCGTCTCGACATCAAGTTAACCAGCCGCCTTAAGGTCAAACTTCTCGCCAGTGTTCCCGACCGCCGCATACGCGATATAGACAATCTATTTAAGGCTCCACTGGATGCATTGGTTCATGGCGGAATGATTAACGACGACGGTCAGATTGACGACCTGCGGATCATTCGCGGCGAACGGGTGAAGGGTGGCGCGCTGGAGATAGTGATAACCGAACTGGAGGCCGCATGAGACTTGAAGCAGCAGTAAAACACTTTTCACCAAAGACAACGACCATCAGTGATTCCCCACGGGCGACCGCATCAGACGCTTTGACCGGTACCGACATAATGGCAGCTCTTGGCTTTGCAGAGTCAAAAGCTGGCTTCGGTATGGCACTTTTCTTGGGTAAGAACGACGTAAGCGATCTGGATAAAGTACGCGCCGTGAGGAATCTATTTCAATATGCCCTAAGTCAGGTCGGCAAGTACAAGGCAATTTCCCGGCTCGAAAATGATGTTATGACAAACGTAGCGCAAACACTCGCAAGGTATGCGTATGCGGATTATGCCCGGAGCGCGGCCAGTACCAAACCGTGTCCTGATTGCACCGACGGTTTCATTGATGCTGAAGTATTCACCACGAAAATCACTACACCCAGAGGGCCAGCGCCGGTATGGGCCTCCAATTCCAGGAATGCTCGCCCAAGCGATTGGGACCACATCCGCCAGGTGCGTGAACAAGTTCGCGTTTTGTGCCCGACATGCAACGGTAAGGCGGTGGTAAGCAACTCCTGCAGGTGCCACGGTCGCGGTGTAGTGGTGGACAAGGAGAAAAGCGAGTCCGTGGGTATGCCGATCATGAAAACGTGCTCGAAATGCCAGGGCCGGGGATATTCGAGGCTACCGGCGTCGGAGGCATGGGAAGCCCTATGCGTATTCATCCCAGACATGCCAGAGACGACATGGCGCAGGAACTTTAAACCGCTTTATGAAGCGCTGATAACGAAATGCCACGCAGAAGAGAGTAGTGCTGATTCAATATTTAACGCCGTGACACGTTAGACGCACGATTGCCAAGGATGGCAACACTTTGAAAACTAACTATTGCAAAGTTGGCGATAATGGCCTAATATCAGCCTAATGATGGGATTTCTACGATTCATTGACTCCCAAGAACAATAAGACCCTGGCCGAAAGCCGGGTTTTTTCATTTAACGGTACCTCACACCTTAGTGACGATGTAAGGCGCTGCTCTTCCTGTTCGCCTATGAATGAACAGCGAACCAACCCCGGAGTCAACCGGGAAACATTTCAAAGCTGCACTCCGACGTGGCACTTTTCTATTTTAGGAGGAACCGTGAATTACAAATTAATTTACGCCGATCCTCCCTGGCAATACCGTGACAAAGCCAAGGATGGTAATCGCGGCGTCGATTTCAAATACCCTACCATGACTATTCCCGATATCTGCCGCCTGCCGGTCTGGGAATTGGCGGATCCTGATGCTTGTTTACTGGCTATGTGGTGGGTGCCGACGCAGCCCATGGAAGCGCTGAAAGTGGTCGATGCCTGGGGATTCAGGCTGATGACAATGAAGGGTCTGACGTGGATGAAGACGAACAAGAACAAGGGCAACCCAGCCATAGGCATGGGCCACATGACGAGGGCCAATAGCGAGGACTGTTTGTTTGCAGTCCGCGGTAAGCTGCCTGTGCGCATGGATGCGTCAATCTGCCAGTACTTCAGTGCGCCACGCATGGAGCATAGCGCAAAGCCGCCGGTTGCCAGGCAGATGTTGGAGCGGTTGCTCGGCGACGTACCGCGCATCGAACTGTTCGCCAGGGAGATGGTAGACGGCTGGGATCGGTGGGGAAACGAATGCGTCAGTACCATAGTCATGAAAAAGGCGACTTTAGACAAGGTAGCTTAAAAAGGTAAATGATATTGATCATTCTCCAATCATTGTCAGGAGAATATCTATCATGGGCTGTGTTGGCTGTGGCGAGTCCCTTCGTGATTCTTTGGTAGCTGAAAACGTGGGTAAGTTATACAAATCATGCCCTAAGTGCTCAGCAGATGCGGGCTATCATATTTTTTATCGTTATGAAGATTTCGGCATGCGCAATATGGATGATGGGCGGCATATCGTTCAGTCTTATTGCCCGTCATGCCGGTCTAAAGAACCACCTTCACTGACGCCAGTTTTTACATGTAAATAGCCACACTGCTGAATCAAAAGGTTCGCTAATGCGAGCCTTTTTCTATTTCGTCTCCCTGCCAAATCTGACGTACAAACCCTCATCCGCGCGCGCCTACGGCAGCGGAGACGAACCCCTTTTGGTCTGCACAGGATTTCCCCTTCATCACGGGCTGGCGGACTGCTTTTACACACGCACCGGGCAACAGGTGACCCATGAATAAAGAGTTCGTCACCGCCTTTGCGATGGTGGTGTTTACTGTCGGCGGCATCGCTATAGCTTGGAAGCCGGTATTTTCCTTTCTGGCCTCGCTCGTTGCCAGTAACGTCGCTAATAAAGATATGCTCGGCGCTTACAAAGAACAGGTAACTCTCCTTCGTGAAAGTAACAACCTGCTTAAGCAAGAAAACGCTGAACTGTTAAAAACCAACGAAATGCAGTCCCGCGAAATCTCCACGCTGAAAACCGATCTGCGAATTATCAAGAGTGCGCTGAGCATCCTGCTGGCGATTACCGAGTCTGAAGGCAATGACAAATTCAGGGATGAGGTAAAGCGCGTCATGGCCACGCTGGAGGAACACTAATGCCTATTAATTATTTAGAGGGCGTGCTGTCAAAGCTCGTTCACTCAAAGCACCCACTTGTGATAGCTGCGCTGATGCTTTTTATCGCCATCATGTTTGGCCTGCTCACGCTGATTTTTATATACGTCAGCAGCAATGCAAAAACACAGGTTGATGCCATCCGCCAGGACTATCAGCGCCGTGCCGATCGCCGTGATTTGAAAGTTGATGAAATAGCCGCACAGCAGAAATCCCAAGGCAATCAGTTAAACGAGCTGCAACACAAAGTTGACACCCTGCCGCTGAAGACTGCCGAAAAGGTCAAGCAGGACGTGAAGGACGATGCCAAATGACAAAAGACGATATTTTTAACGAGATTATCGGCAAAGAGGGCGGCTACGTTAATAACCCTGACGACAAGGGCGGCCCAACAAATTGGGGTATAACGCAAGCAACCGCTCGCGCGCATGGATACGCCGGCGATATGCGCAATCTGACTCGATTACAGGCCGTTGCCATCCTTGATGCTGATTACTGGACGGGCCCACGGTTCGATCAGATTTCCCAAGTTTCCATGCCGATCGCTGTGGAGCTAACGGACACTGGTGTGAACATGGGGCCATCTGTGGCTGCAAAGTTTCTCCAGCGCAGCCTTAACGTAATGAACAATCAGGGCAAGCTTTATCCGGATCTGATTGCTGATGGACAGATAGGACCGCGCACTATCACCGCGCTGAAAACATATCTTTCGGGCCGCGGGGCAAATAGCCTCGTCATTATGCTGCGCTCTTTGAACTGTCTCCAGGGTGCAAAATACATCGAACTGGCCGAAAACCGGGTCGCTAATGAAACCTTTGTCTATGGCTGGCTTGCCAATAGGGTGGCGTAATGTCAATTCTCGATATCCTGCGCAGCTCCGGCGACGGCTCTATCTCCATGAGCAAGACTCATGCAACGTTAGGTTTTCTGGTAGCCACAGGCATTGTCACCTGGTACGCCTACAACCTTCAGCTTTCCGAGTGGATGTTCGTTGCGTACATGGGTATTGCCCTTGGTGCCAATTCCATCAATAAGAAAATCGCGACGGACAACGCACCGCCCGCACCGCCACCCCTGGAGCCACGACCATGATTATGTGGATAGTAGAGCACTTCTCAATTATCGGCTCAGTAGTGATGGGGCTGATTGTGATTATCGGCGGGGCGTTCGGCTTGGGCCATTCCAAGGGTAAGACTTCGGCTGAGACCGCGGCGAAACTCGATAAGGTCGAAGAGGAAAAGCAGGCCATCCAATCCATTGCAGAACGTCAGACAACCGTAACGACCGAGGCTAAAAATGTTCAGGAAAATGTTAATCGCATGTCTGACCCTGATGTTGATAACGAGTTGCTCTCAAAATACTCCTATCCCGCAGACAAAGACGGTGGTAGTTGATACGGCCTGCAGTTGGGTGCGGATAATCCGTCTGACGCCGGAAGACATTAAAGCGCTAGACCCGCGCACGAAGAAAGCAATACTTGCGCATGACAAGGTAGTGGATGCCAATTGTCCGAACACAAACTAGCCTTACATGAGCATTCTTTTCTGTTGCCTCATTTTATCACTTAACAGATGCTTTATTTGGATCTAATCTCTTATGTTTAGAACATGAGAAAAGAAAGATGAAAGAGTTGATACCTGTACTTACGGCATTTTTAGGGGCTTTATTTACTTTTATGATTACATATTTTTCCAATAAGTGGTCAGATAAGCGCTTCGATAAGCAACTTAGCTATGAAAAAGATAAAGAAAACAAAAAACTCTTGTTGGAAAAGGGTGAGCAGCTTGATGTATTAATTTCTATATGGTCAAAATCAATTTTCAGCTATCAAATGTGTCAAATGAAAGTTATGAGAGGTAATTTGACAAGTGAAGGGATGATGGAGTCGCTCAAGCTACAAAATCCCAAAAATGATCATGATAGAATGGAGTCTCTACTTCATATTTATTTCCCTGAACTGCTTAGCCATTTAGATAAAGCAAAGGCAGAGTTAGCGCTCGGAAATGCAGCTTTTGATAGTTTTGAAAAATCGAAAGGTGAAAAGGAAGTATTATTTAATAAATTATATAATTCAAATATAGCAATTGAAAAACATCTTCAGAATCTTAACTCTGATATACGTAAAAAATTATACAGTCATCTCCATTAATCAACCGCCTACGGGCGGTTTTTTATTGCCATCACAAAAGCTATTCTCTGAGTGGATTCAGTAATGACATAGGAACGCCACATGGCTGCAGGACAATACGATAAGCTCCGGCGTGCTGGGGTTCATTTCTTCAATGCATACCCATACCCGGTGCAAGTTGGCTGTTATGTCATTGGGAGCAAGGTTGAAGAGAAGATATGCTGGGTTGCAGGTATTGAGCCAGCGACAGGGAAGGGAAGGTGCACGTCCTACCGGGGCGATGGAATGAACCTGGTGCTCATCGGCGTCGTTGCGAACCTTGATGAGTACAACGATACCCTCTGCCACGAGTGTTACCACGCCATGAATGCCATATACAACTGGATGGGTAGCAAACACGACCTTATCAACGACGAACCTGGCGCTTACTTCCTCGGCTACCTCGTCCGGTATTGCAATATCGAGTTCGCAAGGATGCCTGAGATAATCGAGTTGAAGGCGGGTGTCAATAAAGCATGATTGACTTATCGCCACGCTGCCGGAAGCCACAGCATAAGAATGTGTGCAAAGACAAAGAAACGTTGGCATGTGGTGTTATTGTGCTTATACCAATAACATGGCCCAGCGGGTAGCGAGGAGCGGGTATCAAATGAGAATTATTGCACTATTTTTTTTAATCATTTTAATAAGTGGTTGTGCCGCAGACCTCAAATTGGTTGATCGCTCCAGCGGCATTGAATATGCAGGCAAGACAGGAAGTACCATGGGTGGCGAAGGTACTGTCAATGCTCTGGTTGAAAATTCAAACTACAGCGGCTCATTCATTTATATGGAAAACGGTGGTGGCTATTCACTGACATCGGCAACAGCAACATCAGGTGTTGCTACTGCTTATGGTCAGTCGATGACAACTACACTGTCAGCGCGCGGTCATGGCATGATTAACATGCGGGCGCTAGAAGGAAAATTTATCCGCTGTGTTTTTGACTTTAATTCTCTATCAAACAAAGGCATCGGTGAGTGTATCCGTAATGATGGCCGCCAGTATGATCTCTGGATTAAGCGCTAATTGCCGCTTTCTTCTTAGTTGCTATCTATGTCGGCTATTGCGGCAGATGAACAATTTCATGATGGATGACTAAGAAACGAGCAAAGCAACATAGCGAGATCTTGACTCAGGGCATGCCATAAAGTTTGGACAACTGCTAACGTGTGATCTTCTTTATCAATGGGAGTTCCTGATGTTAGAAAATTATTACGGATCTGGCGGCCTCGAGTCTGACGACATAGAAAAGCGACTTATAGCTGTCCAGGCCGCTCTTGAAATAGCTAAAGCCTCCGCGAGCAATGCGCCGCATGTTTCAAGTGCATTGTCAGATACTACAAGTTGGGTAAAGGGATTGGCTGACGCTATCCAAGAGGCATTAGAAGTTAAACAGGGTTAAGCCCGATATTATCGACAAGCCGCCTCCGGGCGGCTAACGCCATAATCAAAAATCGCTAATCATCTTGATTCTTGAATTTTTCATACTCAGCCCAAGAAGCGAAACCGATTGGACGTTTAGGCTCGTCTGTTTGGATTCGTTTCTTTTTAATCAAAAGAATATTTATTTGACTAACGTGTTGGACTAACTCAACAGGGCTTCCATCTTCTAGCACGCCAATAAAAGAAATTAGCGAAGGATTCCAGTAACCGATGTCGGTGAAGTGAAACTCAATAAACCTACCGAAACTTGCCAACTGGCCGCCAACCTCGTAATCATCTTCTAAGTTGCGGTGAAAGTCGTTTATCCAGCAAAGGAGGCGAGAGTGAAATTCATTAGCATAGTTTGGGTCTTTAAACACGCTGGCGGAAGCCTGGTTAAGCGTGTTTGCAAGATTAGCGTAATGGTCAGCGGGCAATACAGGAATACCAAAGAAGTTTTTATCGGTCATAGTGGCTTATCCAAAGGTAAAAAATAACTATTGATCAAAACCCGATTAAAATAAACACATCAGTTTAGGATATTTTATGACCAAACCAGATTGGGAGGCCATCGAGTCGGCTTACCGGGCTGGCTTGCTGTCAGTAAGAGAAATCGCCTCGCAGCACGGCATCACACACGGCGCTATCAATAAGCGTGCAAAGCGTGATGGATGGGAGAGAGACCTTAAGGCGAAGATAAAAGCCAAGGCTGATGCGCTGGTATCCAAACGCGAGGTATCCACTCTGGTATCCACGGAGAGAGCGGTTACCGAACGGATACTGATTGAGGCAAACGCCGAAGTTATCGCAAGCGTCCGCATGGAGCATCGCGGAGACATCACGCGGGCCAGAAGCCTGACTAATAGCATGTTTGATGAGCTGGCAGCAGAGACAGCCGACATTGAGGCGCTCCGCAGCCTGGGTGACATGCTGCGTAATCCTGACGACAAAGGCATCGACAAGCTTAATGACATCTACCGTGCAGTCATCTCGCTTCCTGAGCGCGTTAAATCATTGAAGGCACTTAGCGAGACGCTGAAAACCCTCATCGGCCTTGAACGACAGGCATATGGCATTGATGATGGCGACGGCAATAAAACAATCAATCAACTCTCTGACCTAATGGACTCGCTTTCCCAGGGGGCGTAATGACTCCTGCGCAATTAAAGCTGCTGAGCAATAAGCTCTGGCGACTTAATCACCTTTACTGGATAACCGACAAATCAGGTAAGCCGGTTCGTTTCAACATGACCCCGGAGCAGTTCGAGTACTTCGAAGGCATCCACACTCGCAACATCATCCTGAAGGCGCGCCAGCTCGGTTTCACGACTGAGGTCTGCATCATCCAGCTCGATGCGGCCCTGTTCGAATCTGCTAAGTGCGCGCTGATAGCTCACACGCTGAATGACGCAAAGCGCCTGTTTCGAGAAAAGGTGAAGTACGCCTATGACCGGTTGCCCGATGAGATAAAGGCGGCCAACCCGGCGAGCAACGATGCGGCCGGCGAGTTGGTATTCAAGAAAGGCGGCTCGCTCTACGTCAGCACGTCATTTCGTGGCGGCACTCTGCGTTACCTGCACGTGTCCGAGTTCGGCAAGATATGCGCAAAGTTTCCTGATAAGGCCCGCGAGATTGTCACCGGCGCCTTTGAAGCTGTATCAAGCGAATGCTTTACCACGATTGAGAGCACGGCCGAGGGCAGGGCGGGATATTTCTTCGATTATTGCCAGTCTGCCGAAAAGGCGCAGTTGCAGGGCAAGAATTTATCGCAACTCGACTGGAAATTCTTTTTCTTCTCCTGGTGGAAGAATCCACTGTATGCGATTGACCCGGTTGAAGCGCTACCCGACCGCCTGAACGATTATTTCGCTGAGATAGCAGCTAAGCATGGCGTCATCCTGAATGACCGCCAGAAAGCCTGGTATTACGCCAAGGAGAAAACGCTCGGCGACGATATGAAGCGGGAATACCCGTCCATACCTGCCGAGGCGTTCCAGCAGTCCGTTGAAGGCGCCTATTATGCCAAACAGTTTGGCTGGCTCTATGCCAATAAGCGGATCGGCGTGTTGCCGGATAACTCCCATCTGCCGGTACATACGTTCTGGGATATCGGCGTGGGTGACTCAACGGCCATCTGGTTCGTGCGTGTAGTCGGCGAAGAATTCCACGTCATCGACTATTACGAGAACAGCGGGGAAGGGCTACGCCATTACATGAAGGTGCTGAAAGACCGCGGCTATGAATATGCGGAACACTGGGCACCGCATGATATCGAAAATAGGGAATTCGCCGGCGATGGCAAGACGCGTAAGCAGCTCGCTTATGAGGGCTATGAAATTGATGGCGAAACGTATCGCATTAATTTCCAGGTTGTCCCGAAAATTGGCATTGACGAAGGCATTGAGACCGTGCGCGAAATTTTACCGAAATGCGTATTTGATGAGGCCAAATGCGAAGAGGGCATATCTCATCTGGAAGGCTATCGGAAAGAATGGGACGACAAACGAGGATGCTGGAAAGATAAGCCGCTCCACGACAAAACATCCCATGGCTCGGATGGATTTCGTTATTTCGGTGTAGCCAAAAGCAGGAAAAAACCCGTCAAATCTATTAACTTCAAATGGGCATAACATGGCAGATTTAGACATTGATTATCGTCACCCTGCATACAATGAGTTTATGCCCGAGTGGGAGATGATCGGCGATTGCGTCGATGGCGAGCGGAAGATAAAAAAACAGGGCACAAAATATCTTCCTCATCCGAGTGACGACAGCGCAAATGATGACCCGGCCGGTATCCGCTATGACTCATACCTAAAGCGAGCAGCTTTTATCAACGCCACCGGACGGACATTGTCGGGTTTGCTCGGTATCGCTTTCAATAAGCCGCCGAAAATTGAGCTTTCGGGCGGCATTGAAGAAATCACCGACGACGCAGACGGTGAAGGCCAGCCGCTATCGCAGCTTATCCGCGACGCATTAAGCCAAAATTTGCAGCGTGGCCGCGCCGGCATCCTGACTGATTACACAGGTACTGGCACACAGACCCAGGCGACAAAAGGCCGCCCCGTTCTGCGCCTGTTCACCGCAAAGCAGATCATCAACTGGCGCATTACCAACGGGCAAACGTCGCTGGTCGTCCTTCACTTCAAGGAACCGGTTAACGATGAGGCTGGCTTTCAATTAACCATGCAACGGCATTGGATAGAACTTCGCCTCGTCAATGGTATTGCCCATGCTCGCAAATGGGCTGAAGGTGTTAAGGCAATCAATGGTGATGAACTGAAACCGCTGGCGGATGCTAACGGAACCGCGTTGGAAGAACTCCCCTGGTCATGGCTTGGTGCCAGCAACAATGACCATACTCCCGATGCCCCGCCCCTGGCCGATATTGCCTACGTGAATATCAAACATTATCAAGCCGAGGCAGACATTGCCGAAGCGGCTCATACCGTTGGGCAGCCGATGGTCGCGCTTACTGGCCTCGATGAGCAATGGGCGGATAAATATCTGGCTGATGGGTTCAAGGTTGGCTCTCGAAAGGGCGTGCTGCTGCCGAAAGGCGGTGATATGAAATTCGCCCAGCCTGAAGAGCGAAATATTCTGATCGCCCTGGCTGAACGCCGGGAAAAACAGATGGCGATGCTCGGGGCTAAATTGGTTGAGCGCAACACCTCAACCAAGACAGCAACACAGGCCGGCGATGAGGCACAGACGGATAATTCCATCCTGTCGCTTTGTGCTGGCAATGTTGAGCAGGCAGTAAACCGAGCCATTCAGTTTGCCATCCAATTCGCTGGCAGTGGCGAAGCGATTGTTGAGTTGAGTAAGAAATATGAAATTGCGGCATTAGACTCGCAAGGCATAAGCGCGTTAATGGCGGCGGTCCAAAGCGGCAATATGCGCCTGGTTGATTTCATCCGCTATCAACAAAATGTTGGCCTGGCCCCGGCTGATAAGTCGCCGGAGGACATAGTGGAAGAATTGGCCGCTACGGCGCCGGGAATGGGGACATATACCAGTGGCAACGTTACTCCATGATAATTCCATTCTCATCCAATCCCTGATTGAGCGACTCAAGGCCAGCCAGGGAACGGAGCTGACGACGCTATACAACGAATTGCGCACCTCATCCGGCTATGTGCTGCAAGAATATGATGGCGTCATCAATACGATGGGCCAGCGTGATGAAATATCGAAGCAGCTCGCCAAGGCTATGTATAGCCCGGTGGATGAGTATGCAAAGCAGCTTTTAGACTTGTGCGATCAGCTTTCCGGCGACGTCGCACAGCTTGAGCATAATTCTCTGGCGTCCATTCCCGGTATGCCGGGCCTCGTCGTGCCTGACACGGAGAAGATTATCAGGCAGGTCCACAACCGCCCGATGTCTATTCGTAATTGGCGCGGAGAGCTATTACTCGATCCGTTCATCAAAGATTGGGAGTCACTCACTCTCACCGCTGCAAATAACGCCGTTTTGCGGGCATGGCGCGAGGGGCAGACGATACAGCAACTCACTACTGCGCTGCGTGGAACAAGAGCGCTAAAGGGCGCTGATGGGATCATAGGCCAGTATGTTAAGAATGCAGATGCGATAGCCAGGACCTCCATTCAGCATACGGCCACGGTAGCGCGCGAGGCTTTTTTCGATGCTAACGGCGATGTGGTCGATAAGGTCCAGTTCGTCGCTACGCTGGATAGCAGGACAACGGCTGTTTGCCGGTCCCTCGATGGCCGTGAATTCCACGTTAACGCTGGCCCGCGGCCGCCGCTTCATATCCGGTGTCGAAGTACAATTATTCCTGTGCTGGCTGATTCTGCGCTAAACGACATCCTGAGCGAAGGCGAAACGCAGGCGTCTGCCGGCGGCTATGTCGATTCGAGCGAAACCTATTATCAGTGGTTATCTCGTCAACCTGATGCACAGCAAGATATGATTTTAGGCAAGGCTCGGGCCACGCTACTACGTGATGGAGGGCTGAGTGCTGAAAAATTCGCCGCTTTGCAGCTGGATAAGAATTTCGAGGCACTCACTCTGGAGCAGATGCGTCAGTTAGCACCGGAAGCATTCAACCGCGCCGGAATTTAACCAAACCACATCATTACAAGGTCGCCATTGTGCGGCCTTTTTTATTGCCCGCAGTCCGAGACTGCAACATCTAACCCGAGGTTATAGATGCTTAAGTTCAAACTGACTAAAGAAGAATTTAATGCGCTCGAAGATTCCGCCAAGGCCATGTATGCCGAAGCTGGCGAGGGATATCAACTTGCGATTGAAGGGATGCCGGATCTAACTGGCCTGGAAAAAAAGAACTCCGAATTGCTCGCTGAAAAGAAAGCTGAGCAGGAAAAGCGCCGCCTGGCTGAAGAAGAGGCCCGAAAAGCCGCCGAAGAACAGGCCCGTAAGAAAGGCGATCTCGATACGCTCGAAAAGAGCTGGGCAGAAAAGCTTTCCACCCGCGAAAAGGAGTTGTTAGCGCAGATTGAAGAACGCGACGGCAGGCTGCGGACTCTACTAGTCGATAACGTCGCTCAATCCCTGGCTACTCGCCTGGCCGGCGATAGCGCGGCTGTTCTCACGCCACATCTTAAGTCCCGCCTGGTTGTTGAGGACGGGAAGACGCGGATTCTTGACGCTGAAGGCAAACCCTCAGCATCGACGCTTGAAGATTTAGAGAAAGAGTTCCGAAGCAACAAGCTTTTTGCACCAATCATTATCGGCAGTAAGGCATCCGGTACCGGCGGTAACGGTAGCCCGACGTTCGTCAGCGGCGACGGCAAAAAATGGAGCGATTACACCGAAGCCCAAAGGCTTCAGTTATTCAAAGAAAATCCTGACGAGTTTAAACGACTCGCAGCAACACAAAACACTTAAGGAGTCGCCGAATGGCTACCACTCGTCTTACTGATATTTTCGTCTCGGACTATTACCAGACCATTGCGCCGGTAAATAGCCCCGAGAAAACCGCCGTATATAACTCCGGCATTATCACCCGTCTGCCAGCGCTGGATGCAGTTGCCCAAAACGGTCAGGGAACCGCGACTGTCAGCTACTGGCAGGATCTGGACGCAGACGAAGCACCTAATGCGTCCAACGATAATCCGGATGATTTGGGTGAGGTTGGCAAGGTAACCCAAGGCAGCATGAAAGCCCGCACGCTGTACCTGAACAAGGGGTATGGCGTGGCCGACCTGGCCTCTGAGCTGGCAAACAGCGATCCGATGACGCAGATTCGTAACCGCTTTGGCACCTACTGGACTCGTCAATGGCAGCGTTATTTGATTGGCGCAGCGCGTGGCATTATCGCATCCAATATCGCTAATGATGACGGCGATATGGTGGTTGATGCCGGCGGCTCGCTGGCCGAGTCTTTCCAAGATGCTGCCTTTACCGCTGGCGATGCCGCCGACCAGTTCTCGGCAATCGGCGTGCATTCGGTTGTGATGAAACAGATGGTTAAAGCCGACTTGATCGAGTATCTGCGTGATTCAGACGGCAATATCATTCTCACCACGTATCTGGGTAAACCGGTGTTCATGGATGACAGCCTGAAAGATAACTCAGGTCAGTTCCTTTCCGTGTTCTTCGGCTCCGGCGCGTTCGGTTATGGCGTGGGTTCTCCGCATACGCCTGTCGAGCTTCAGCGTAAGCCTGATGGTGGTAACGGTGGTGGCGCCGAGGTGCTGTGGGAGCGCAAAACCTACATTATTCAGCCTGCTGGTTTCTCTTGGATTGGCGAAGATGATCCGAACCTGTCCCCGACCTATACCCAGATGGCCGTAGCAGGCAATTGGGACCGGGTATTCGACCGTAAGCAGGTGCCTTTCGCCGCCGTTTTGTCTGGCGGCGCAGGCTCATAATCATAGAGGGGCTCCGGCCCCTTTTTTCATGAGAGGGAAGCATGGAGGTTATGATCGATGGCGTTGCTTATTCACCGCAGGCTAAAGCAAGTATCGGAATTGCCATAACTACCCACAACCGGCCTGACGTATTAAGGCGTGCAATTGAGCAGCATAAAAAGCATTACCCTGATGGCGCGGTAATGGTCGTCGTTGACGATGGCTCATCACCGCCCGCAGTCGTACCAGATGGTGTAAGACTGATTCGCCATGAGCAATCGTTAGGGATTGTGGCTTCCAAAAACGCTAGCCTTGAAGCGTTACTGGCTATCGGGTGCGAGCATTTATTCCTGTGGGATGATGACGCATGGCCTATCGCCGATAATTGGCAGGTGCCTTACATAGAATCTCCTGAACCTCACCTGGCTTACCAATTCCTTGATTTATCTGGGCCGAAAAAGCTGAAAGACTTGGCTGTTTTGTACCGCGATAACAAACACGTCGCCTACACCGGACAGCGTGGGGTGATGCTCTATTACCACCGGTCGGCAATCGAGAAGGTCGGCGGCTTCGACCCGATATACGGGCGCGGAATGTACGAGCATTCAGATCTCGCCTTGCGAATTAATAATTCAGGACTGACGACGTGGGCATTTGCCGATGTCGTTGGCTCTGAAAAGCTGATTCATTCGCTCGATGAACATGAGTCCGTCGAACGGTCGGTGCCGAAGCACAACCGCGAAGAGTTAGTCCGCCGTAACGTGACAATTCATAACGCACGGCGTGATGCTGGCTTCTCCGGGTATGTCGAGTACCGGAAACAACGTGAAATTGTGATAACCACGCTACTGACCAGCCTGGCCGACCCGCAACGCGGACAAAAATTACCGGCAAGTGCTGCGCTTCTTAGCGCTTGGGCAGCGTCTATTAATGGCGATGCTGTTGTGCTTGCCGATGAACTGGAAACGCCGCCTGATGGCGCTGAGCTTGTCAGAGTCGCCAAGGTGGACATGAACGTTTACTTTCGCCGCTGGCTGCACATCTTCCAGTATCTGCGCGAGCACCCGGAATACCGTTTCGTCTGGTGTACCGATGGTACTGACGTAGAAATGCTTCACTCGCCCTGGGATGAAATGGAACCGGGGAAAATCTATGTCGGTTCGGAGCCTAAGACATACGCCGACGAATGGGCAACAAAATTCCACCCCGAGCGCCTTTACGCTGAATTCATCGCAGCGCACAAGCATGAGCCCATGCTGAACGCTGGTTTGCTCGGCGGCCTGCGCGATGACGTGATGGAATTTGCGCATCACATTATCAGGCTTTTCTACCGCATCGAAAGCTACCGATTCTGGAAGACGGAACAGGCAGGCACAGCAATTGGCGACATGCTCGCGTTCGGTATCGTGGCGAAAAGCTTTGGCGATCGGATTGTCACTGGGCCTCGCGTCCATTCCGTGTTTAAAACCGAGGGCATCGGTAGGGAGTTCGCGTGGTTCAAACACAAATAGCATTTGCCGTTGTTGGTCATCATGCCCGCCGTGAAATGGCAGAAAGGTTGGCTGAAACACTTGGCGCGCACCTGCTAATTGATGAAGGCGACCATGGAGCGAACTGGAATCATCGGCGCGCCAATGAATGGGCAGTCGAACAATCTAAACGCGTCGTGATATTGGAAGACGACGCGATCCCCGTAGCCGGGTTTAAGGAGCTGGCTGCCGATTGGTGCGCAAAACATTCCGACGACCTCCTTAGCTTTTATCTTGGCACCGGCAGACCAAGGCACTGGCAGAGCATCATCAAAAAGAAGCTTGCCGCCGAGAAGCCATTCATCACCCTGCCAACACTTATACACGGTGTTTGCTACAGCATCCCGCCGCAGCACATAAGCCGAATCATTGAAAAGTGGCCGCGTCACTTGGCAGCAGATTATGCAGTCGGCAGTGCTTGGGGGCGAGATGTTATTTATCCCTGCCAATCCCTGGTTGACCATGCCGACGGCGTTAGCGTTGAACGGCATCCAGACGGCGAGCCGAGAACGGAACGGCGCAGGGCGTGGAAGATGGCCGACATGACGAGGGCATTATGATTAATACCGATCCGACTTCACCAGATTTCAACAGCTACGCCAGCGTGGCAGACCTTGACGCGTTTGCGGTTGCACGCGGCTACACTATTCCGCCCACAAACGAGGTGAAAGAGCAATTACTCATGCAGGCCATGGATTACCTGGAGGGTATGGCTTGGCGAGGACTTCCGCTCGATCCTGGGCAGCCGTTGCAGTGGCCGCGCAGCAAAATTTACGCCGGCGGTGTCGTATTGACCGGGATTCCCCGACAGCTCATCCAGGCCCAATGCCGCCTTGCTGTAGAGGCGCAGACCATCGACCTTATGCCATCCTATTCTGGCGGTGGCGAGGTTGTGCAGGAGGCGGTTACAGGCGTTGTCAGTGTTTCATATGCCGAGGGTAGTAGCACGTCCACTCCGTACTTTGCCTGGCTGCCGGGCATGCTTCGCGGCCTTATCGGCGGCGGCTCATCAGTTAACTTTGACGTAATGCGGGGGTGATATGGCAGCTTTTTATCCCCGCATGCAGGCCACGGCCACTCGGTTGCTGACGAAGTACGGCAAAACAATGTCCCTGGAGCGCGCGGGTAGTGCAACAACCGACCCGGTCACTGGTGACGCAGTGACACAGCCGGCGCAATCCTTACCCGTCATTGGTGTTGTGCAGGACTTCAATCGAATCGAAGTAGACGGAACCACAATTCTTTCCAGTGACAAAAAAGTCACCATTACCGCGGCAACAGCTCCACTTATCGGAGACATGCTGCATGACGGTACAACAAAGTGGCGGATCATCAATATTAGCGACAAAACACCGGCTGTCGTGACGCTCTGCTATCAGTTGCAAGTGAGGCGCTAATGGGCTTCTCTGCGTCGATAGGCAAATGGGCTGGAGAAACAATTACTCGCACCGAGAATGTCGGCAAACAGGCAGCCATAGCGTTATTTCGAGGCGTCATACTTGATACGCCGGTCGATACAGGGCGGCTGCGGGCTAACTGGCAGGCCACTGCTGATTCGCCAGTATTCAGCCAGCTTGCATTGGATGATAAAGACGGCGCGCAAACTGTCGAGAAAATGACTACGGTCGTGCTTGCACAGGGCCAGGATTTCACAGTCTACATGACAAACAGCCTGCCTTATGCCCAAGTCGCCGAGTACGGTGAGTGGAAGGACAAAAACGGCAACCCAGCTAATGGTCCGCACACTATCGGTGGTTACTCCATTCAGGCACCGGCCGGTATGGTGCGCCGCAACATGACCCGCATCAATACCAACCTCAACAAGGCTATGTTACTCGTTAAGTGAGGCTACCCCGTGAAGGACATTTCCTCTGCTCTGCGCTCGCGCATGATAGCGGCAGCCGCCGCGTTGTCTTTGCCGGTAGCTTGGCCGCTTGAATCATTCAATCCTCCTGATGGTGACTACCTGCGATTTTACTTCACCGCGGCCGGAGACAATGCGCTGTCGTTCGGTCAAGGCGGGCTTGATTCCATATCGGGATTTATGCAGGTGGATGTGGTTTGCAAAATCCGCGCCGGTGTCAACGGCGTAATGCTCTCTATATTCGACACGCTGCGGTCGCAATTCAAAATTGGTACCGTGCTTACCTACAACAATACCCGCGTCACTATCAAAAACCGCGACTACACCGATCCGCAGTCTGTTGATGGCTGGGCGGTCGCTCATCTGACGTTCTACTGGTCATCATACGAAACACGGAGCTAAAAATTATGGTTATGCTAAACGTGGCCGGCGCCAAGCAGGTCGATTATTACATCGTTGCCGAAACCGTTGAAGGCACTACTCCGGTGACACCTGCATTTAAGCGCATCCCGAAAAAGCCGGGTGAAATTACGCTTACTCGCGATGAATTGAATTCTGAGCAGGTGCGCCGCACCCGAAAGGTTTTATTTTCAGGCCGCGGCTCTGAGAGTTCCACCGGCACGCTGAATACCGAGTTCGCATACGCCGATTTCGATCTGCTACTGCAAAGCTTGATGTTTAACACCTGGGCCGGTGATGTGCTGACAATCGGAACGACCAAACGGCCATTCACGCTGGAGCGCAAGCAGTACGACATCAATACGCTGCGCCGCGCCCCGGGTTGCCTGGCTAACTCCCTTGCGCTGACAGCCGCACCTAATGCCATTGTTTCTGCTGATTTCGGCATCATGGGTGCGACGGTACTCTATAACCAAGCGCCAATCGCCGGGGCAACGTATTCAGAGCCCGATAATAACGACCCGTTCGACTCCACCGGCGAATCGTTCACGCTGACCGCGACGATCAAGGTTAACGGTGTCGCATCGAACGCCGTGACCTCCGTATCTCTGAACATGGACAACGGCATTTCTCATGCGCATGTCTACGGTCAGCGCTCTGTTGCTGCTAGCGGCTCAACTAACGCGGCCACGACCGGGTCTATCACCTTCCTCTACCAGAATGAAGACCTGTCGCAGATGTTTTACGACCATTCAGATGTTGAGCTGGAATTCACCCTCAGCGGCCAGGGCGGGGCATATACGTTCCTGTTACCGCGCATTAAGTTTACGTCCGAAGCCATTGCCGAAGCTGATGCTTTCCAGGCGCTGACATTTGATTTCACCGCTTACGAAGACAAAGATACCGGCATTCTATTGCAGATCACCCGCGCCCCTGTCGTTCAAGGCTCATAACCTGATAGCCCGGTACGCCGGGCTGCCCATGGAGATTTAAATGAAATTAAGCGATTTCGCCACGCGCACCGAAGCCAATGAAGGCAAAAAGCTGTACCTGCTGCTGCCTGATGGTACGCCCACCGAGGAATATTTGCTGGTTCGTGGTGTGGACAGCGACGAATTCCGGGCCGCCAAGACCGCCGCAAGCCGCGCTGTGTTCGAGCTGACCCAGGAACAGTTAAAAGATAAAGCGTTCGTGCATAAATTCGATGAGGAAAACGAATTCAAGCAGTTTCAGGCAATGATCATCGGCTGGTCATTCGATGAAGAATTTAATGCCGCAAATCTGAAATCATTGCTCACCGAATCCCCCTATATCAAGGACCGCGTCAATAACTTCTCGGCCAACCGGGCGGAGTTTTTCAAAAAAAAGCCGCCGGTCTCGTCCAGTACACCGGATACCAGCGAAAACTCGACAAGCGGCAAAAAGACGGCAAAAGCCTAAGAGAGCACTATCAGGCCGCGATGAAACTCGGCATCACGCCAGATGCCATGGTTAACCCGCCAAGTCTGCCGGATGGCTCTGGCTATCTCTGGGGCTGGTTCATCGACCTGATGCGCGGGTCGGGCGGCGAGCTGACGTTTTCCGAAGTGAAAGCCTGGACGGAGTTAACCGGCAACCGGCCGACCCCAGCGGAAGTCGAAATCATTATGGACATGGCCTTTGAGGTCATGAAGGACATACCTAAGTTATAAAATCCATTTAAGAAATTTTCAAAAGAATTCTAAAATTTTGATAAAACGCATTTTTTCCCAATCACTTTCACTCGATAGTAATTCTTAAATTTATTAAGTGGGGGTGACATGAAAGTAAAAATAGTTGGCGTAATCGGCAAAGGGGATTTCGGTAAAGAAACTGTCACTATGCAAGTGCTAGAAGATTGCGATATAGTAAAATATGTGATTTTCGATAACACATATAAAAATAATGGGAATATTTCTGATAAATATAGACATTCTTACTGGTTCCCAAGTAAGAAAGTTAAGGCAGGAGATGTCGTCACGCTTTTAACTCAGACTGGAAAGAATACTGAAACAAAATTACCTGATGGAACCCCGGTTCACATGTTTTATTGGAATCTTCGAGAAGCCGTCTGGAATGATGATGGTGATATAGCCGTCTTACTTGAAATTGCCGATGGGCAGGCTTTCCATGTAAAATAGTGTAAGTTAATTAACAGATTAGTATCTGCATACAACCCACTCCGGTGGGTTTTTTATTACCCGGAGATAAGCACATGACGCAAGAAACAGCCGGCTTAACCATCAAGGTTACGCAAGACGGTGTTGCAAAGGCCGCTGATGCGCTTAATGATTTGACGGCGGCGGCCGTCAAAGCGGAAGGTGTGGCCAGCAATCTTGCGTCAGAATTCGCCTGTACTGACAAAGCCGCTCGCGCCGCTGCGGCCGGCGGTTCTCTGTATCAGCGCCAAACTGAGCAAATGAATCGCAGCAATGCTGCCGCAAGTAAATCTATCAACGGCGTAACGTCTGATTTAGCTTCACAACAAGCGGCTTTGCAATCTCTTCTTGGCAAGATTGACCCAGTGGTTGGAGCATATGGCCGCCTGGATGAAATGGAGAAGCAGCTTAAGGGATTCAATGCATCCGGTCTGCTCGCCGATGATGATTATGCCGGTTATGCCGAAAAAATTAACACCTACCGGGTCCAGTTAGAGCAATCTGCCATGGCCGCAACCGCGGGCCATAAAGCTGAAGCCGCGGCAGCGCGAGAAGCTGCCCAAGCGGAAATGAAAGCTCAAGCGACCAAAGAAGCTTTCATCGCAAGCCTGCGTATGCAGTCTGAAACCATGGGCATGACCACTGCCGAGTTGCTGCAATACAAGGCCGCTCAGCTTGGAGTTACCGCGCAAGCATCGCCATACATCCAGAAGCTCTACCAGCAGGATGGCACCGTTAAAGCGGCAACGCTGAGCACTAAGCAGTACGCCCAGGCAATGCGCATGCTGCCTATGCAGATGACCGACATCGTTACCTCCCTAGCATCAGGCATGCCGGTATGGATGATAGCCATCCAGCAGGGCGGGCAGATTAAGGATTCGTTCGGCGGCATCGGTAACGCTGCAAAGGCACTGATCAGCTATATCAATCCTGTAACGATTGGTTTGGGTGCGCTCGCCGGGGTCGCGGTAGCCGTGGCTCTTGCCTATAAGCAGGGTAGCGATGAAACCACTGCTTTCAACAATGCCATAACTCTGACCGGCGGCTATGCGGGTAAAACATCCGGTCAGCTTGAGGATATGGCAAAGTCGATAAACTCATCTATCGGCACTACCTCAGCGGCAGCTAAAGCGCTGACATCGGCGTTATCTACCGGCGCATTCAGCGGCGACTCACTGCAAGAAATCGGCAAAACCGCTGTAGCCATGCAAGTGACTACCGGCAAGGCGATTGATGAGTCAATAGCCGACTTCAAAAAACTATCCGATGATCCGCTGCAAGGCTCGGTAGCGCTGAACAATCAGTACCATTATCTGACCCAAGCGGTTTACGACCAGATTTACGCTCTCCAACAGCAGGGCAATACCCAGGCAGCGCAGAAGGTTGCCGAAGATGCCTATGCCTCAGCCATGCAAAGCCGCGCTTCAGCCATCCATGACAACCTAGGATTCATTGAGAGCGGTTGGCAGGCCGTATGGAACTCCGCTAAAGGCGCATGGGATGCGATGCTGGGCATTGGCCGCGAGAAGTCGCTCTCTGAATTGCTGTCCGAAGCGCAGAAGACGGCGAACGGTTACCAGATGGGTAAACTTACCGTCACTGGCGGGCCGCAGGCGCAGGCGAATGTATCCATCCTGCAAAGAGCGTTAGATCTGCAAAAAGACGTTACTGGCGCGCAAGCCATAGGCCGGGAAGAACAAGACCAGGCAATCAAAGCACAGGGTTATGTAAACACGCTGACCGAACAGTCCCTCAGCAACGCCCAGAAGCGCACCAAGGAACAACTCGCGCTGACGCGCGCCATTCAGCAGGGCGCAAAAATCAGCGCGGCAGAAGAGGCCACGCTTCGCAAAAACATTGATGACCGATATAAAGATCCAAAAACACCGAAGGCCAAAGCTGTTACCGACGACCAGGCCACCAGGACGCTGTTGCAACTCAAGGAACAGCAGGCAGCAATGGAAGGTGAGGTCGCAGTAAATGACAAGCTGACGAAGGGGCAGCAGGATTTAGTTTCCTTCAATCAACTTATAGCCGATTTGAAAAACAAGCAGATCCTTACCGCTGACCAGAAAAGCCTTTTGGCGAATGAGTCGGAATTAAGGACGCAATATGAAGTAAATTCCGCGCTGTCGGTTAGGGTAAAACTCCACGCCGATTTGCTGAAGCTTCAAGAGCGTACCGCGCAGCTCAACGAGTCGATGGCGTCGGCTTATAGCGGGGCCGGGGATCAGTACCAGCGGCAACTTAACGCCTACGGCAAGGGCGACAAGGCTGTCGAGCGCACGGATAGCACGGCCAGCATCTACAAGGAATACCAGCGCTACCAGGAGCAGCTTGATAAGGCCACGCCGAAAGAACTATTAGGCTCGGATGCTTATAAGACGGAAACGGCCAATATCAAGACCCAGCTCGACGCCCGTTTGCAGCAGCAAAGCGATTATTATGCTCAACTCGATGCACTTCAGGGGGATTGGACGAATGGTGCCACCGCGGCGTATCAAAACTATATCGACTCTGCGAAGGATATCGCCGGCCAGACGAAAGAGGCTTTCACCAACGCCTTTGGCAGCATGGAGGAGGCATTGGTTTCGTTCGTCACTACCGGAAAGCTAAGCTTCCGCAGCTTCGCAACGTCTGTGCTTGATGATATGGCGCGGATCGCCATTCGTACCGCTTCGTCCTCGGCGCTTTCCAGCATATTCGGATTTGTGGGTAGCGCTGCTTCAGCTTATGCCGGTGGGACAACCGCGAGCACCGGATCGGCGGGGGCTTATTCAAGTGCTGCAAATAGCAGCCTTAGCTTTAATGCCAAAGGTGGCGCGTATGATTCCCCGGGCCTCAGCGCCTACAGCGGGCAAGTGGTCAGCAGGCCTACCTATTTCGCGTTTGCCAGTGGCGGCGGCGTTATGGGTGAGGCGGGGCCGGAAGCGATCTTACCACTCACCCGCGATTCGAGTGGCTCCCTGGGTGTTCGGGCAAAAGGCGGTTCGGCAGCAGCAATGACGTTTGCTCCTACCATCACATTGACTGTCGATCAACGCGGCAATGACAACGACCAGCAGCAGCAAAACAACACCTCGCTTCTGAAGGGATTGAGCAAGTTGATGGACGCAAAGTTGGCTTCTTTCAAAATGGAAATGACACGGCCTGGGTTCAATTAAGCGGAGCATGCTATGTACGAGTTTAAATGGATACCAGACCAAGAGGGGACGACCGCTAAGGCTCAACCAAAGATCCGCCTCGTCACCTTCGGTGATGGGTACGAGCAGCGGCAGAAAAATGGGATTAACCACGATCTGCGCAGCTACTCGTTGTCCTTCACTGGCGATGCCGACTACATTAAGGAAATACTTGATTTTCTCGAGGATAGAGGCGGTGTTGAGGCGTTCATCTGGAAAGCGCCGGATAAGTGGATCAATCGCACTTTCAAGGCCACGGATTGGTCATACCCCCTGAACGGGATATGGGAAACCATAACAGTGACTGTTCAGGAGGTGGTGGCTTAGCAGCGAAGCGGATCCGGTTGTTTATGAAGATTCCTAAACTATCGCATATACCTTCTGGTAACGATCATGCAGCGATTAAGTCAAACATAGCCTTTATCATGATGCTAAATGGTTGACATCGTGCTTTAAACGTCCACGAACGTGCATGCAAATAACACAAAATGAACGCTCATGGACTTGCGGGGATTACAACTGAGGTAATACACTGCGTATAGATAGCAAGAGCTATCGTATCTGGGATGGTTCCATTCTAGACGGGTATTCGTTGGAGAAATTTATGATTATTGGCATCACGGCGATGGCGGCGACTTTTGCATCCTTGCTATCTGACGCGCAAGCGGCAGTTTTTGGTGCTTTCAAACCTCTCGTGGCAACGGGCTTTGTTAGCCAGAGGGTTATGACAGTTGAAGATGCATTTGAGCGTTGTCAGCGTATTCGATTCTACTCTGAAAAGATACGAGCATCGGCAGACGAAGGACTTGCACACCTAGCGGCGATTCGATCTGGTGAGATTAATGTTAGAGATTTGCCAGAAGGTTTTATCTTAACGCTGGCCACTCTATCCGAGTCGACAACGAATGGGATTAACCTCCTTAATGATATGTTTGACCAAGCTGAAAAGTCAGAGTTTTGGGTAGGACATGTCACCATGCTAATGCCCATCAGACGTGAAATGTTAAGAAACTTGGCAGTTTTAAGAAATTGTGCCAACCAGATTTCTGTTGAAATCATACAATCAAATGAAATTGTTGATAACTCAAAAATTATTGATGATGCACCTTTGGATTCAAATGTCAGAGAGTTAATTCGGAAATCACATTTACTCCTAAACGTAGGGACGCCTCGTTGGTTATAGCATGGTATATGTCAGCATCACTGACGGCTTAAGAAGCGATCAAACTGCGCAGTACTTTGCGAGTATGCTTGCAAAGAATCTGTCAGGCCTGCCGTCATCCCCACTTTTTGGCGCAAGAGGTGGGTTCGAGCGCAACCGAGCCTCAGTCGAAGCAGGTATAGAAAAATTTCATATACGAATGCCAAATACCAAGCCATGGGCTTCGAACATTTCATTGAGTAGAAGGACCAGCAATAATTACCTTGTATTTGCTCGGCATTTCTATAAAGATAATTACTATCAAATACTTGCACTTATATCCCCTAATGCACACCAGCGCATTGATGACATGCTACCGGCACTTATTGAGTTGGCTGAAAAATATTTCATCGAACTATCTGATAACGAACTGGCAAACCTTCAGCACTTCACTTGTTAAATGACGCATTTTGCGTTTCTTTGCGTCCCCCTGGTGATATGCTGTTGCGAAATGTAACGGGCGGGGGAAGGGCGTGAAAAGACTGGCCATTGTTGTATTGGCTGCTATTACTCTTGCGGGCTGCAATCCTAGCGGAAGCGATGCCGTCAGAGTTGCAAAAACAGAGATGTCATCTGGCCTTAAAGATCCGGATAGTGTGCAATTCAGAGATGTATTTTTTCATCCAGATAAAGAACAGCCAAAATCAGGGACCAGCGGGTATGTATGCGGGCAATTGAATGCAAAAAATTCTTATGGAGCATATGTAGGTTTTGAAAGATTTTACATTCATATTTCAGCCAAAGCTAAATGGTTAATGCCTCTTCTGGGTATTTCATACGATGTTGGTGATGCAGGGATGGTCGATGACGGTGATAAGGTGCAAACCAGACTCGATAAACTGTTAATGTACACAGCAAGATGCGAAAAATAAGGAAAATGTAAATGAGAAAAATTATATTTTCATTCATCATTCTACTCCTGTCATCTTGTGCTACGGTGAGTGATTTGCGGGAAAACGCCCCGATAGTTACCGGAGAAAGTAGTAAGTCATCAAGCGATTATGCCGCTTGTGTTGCCGCGAAATGGGGTGAAACTCATTATACAGTTACCTCAGTGCCAATAAAAAATGGCATTGCCATTATGTTGCCCAACTCGACGGCAGGAGTTGATGCAGTAGTTGATATTGTTAATGTCGATAAAGGTGTATCGTATAAATTATATGAGCGCGCTCCGTCACTGACACCGAAACGGATAGACGACGCCATAACTAGCTGCAAATAATAAATCTCATCAGCTACAAATATAACCCGGCCACCGTGCCGGGTTTTTTTATGGGAGTAATTCATGCGAGACATCCCGGCGTCAATGCGAATTGATGTCACACAGATAGAGCAGCCTGCGGAACTGGATTTATATGAAGTCGATCTAACAGAGTACGGCGGCGATATCTACCGATTTCATTCCGGCATGAATGAAAGGTTGCAACCGGTTGTATGGCAGGGCCATACATATCAGCCTTATCCGGTAGAGGCGTCGGGCTTCGAGGTCAGCGGTACTGGTACCAGTAACCGGCCAACGCTGACGCTTGCCAATATCAGCGGCCTTATCACCGGTATCAACCAAGATTATGACGACGCAGTGGGCGCCATTGTTACCAGGCGGCAGGTGTATGAGCAATACCTCGACGCGGTGAACTATGCCAACGGTAATCCCCAAGCAGATCCGACGATGGAGGCCGTGACGCGTTACATCATTGAGCAATGCTCCGGCCAGCAAACCGAATTCGTTACATACACCCTATGCCTACCAAGCGAGAGCGACGGCGCGCTGTTGCCTACGCGCACTATCCTGGCGGACGTCTGCCCCTGGGTATATCGCTCGGCAGATTGCAGCTACACCGGCGGCGCGGTGGCTGATGAGTTCGACGTTCCGACATCGGACATCAGCAACGATAAATGCGGCAAACGCTTAAAATCGTGCAAGTTACGGTTCGGTAGCGCTGGCGTCCTCCCGTTCGGCGGCTTTCCGGCAGCGAACAAGATCAAATAGCAGGCTCCCATGATAGAAGATGACATTTTGGCTCACGCCTCGGCTTGCGCTCCGGCAGAGTGCTGCGGTTTGGTTGTGTCCGGCGAGTATTTCCCGTGCCGCAATATCTCCTCCGATCCCAATAATTATTTTGAAATCGACCCGGTTAGCTGGGCGGCAGCGGAGGACAAAGGCGAAATAGAAGCCATTGTCCACAGCCACCCTGGCGGCGTGCCATTTCTCAGTGAGGGCGACCGGGTAGCTCAATTTCAGTATGGGATGCCTTGGTGGCTAGCTTGCGGTGAAACCATACGAAAATTCCGCCCCGTGCCGCCTCTGCTGGGCCGCAAGTTTGAACATGGCGTGATGGACTGCTACACGGTCATGCGCGACGCCTATCACTTGTGCGGCCACGATTTGCCCGACTTCGAACGCCCGGATGATTGGTGGGAAGGTGAGCAGGATTTATACATCGAAAACATGGAGGCTGGCGGGTTTTCCCGGCTGGCTGATGATGCTGAAATTCAAGTCGGTGACGTTTTCCTGATGTGCCTGGGTACCACTGGCCAGAACGTCCCGAAAGCCAACCATTCCGCCATCTACATTGGCGATCAATTCATCCTACACCAACGGCCAAACACACTCAGCAAGCGCGATGTTTACGGCGGGTATTGGCAGCGATTCACTCATTCAGTCTGGAGATATAGCGCATGGCAAAAGTCAGATTTTACGGGGATCTCAAACGATTTGGCAGCGTCTTCCAGCTTGAGGTAGATACGGGCGCGGAGGCAATTCGGGCGTTGCTCTTCCAAATCCCTGGTCTGCGAAAGCACCTTAGAGAGGGTCGCTACAAGGTTAGGGTGGGTGAGAACAAGCTCGACATGGACACGCTGGAGAAAGGCATGCATGTGCGGCTGAAACAAAATACTGAAATCAGGATCACCCCGGTGGTAGCCGGCGCGAAAAATGCCGGCCTTTTCCAAACCGTACTCGGGGCGGCCCTAATCGCAGTCGGCGTGATTGTCGGCGGAATGTCGTTTGGCCTCGCAGCGCCAATAAGCGCAGGCCTGATTTCAGTAGGTATCGGCCTTATGGCCGGCGGCGTCGCCCAGATGCTAACCAAGACTCCAAAAACAAACTCGTCCTCATCCAGCACAGACAACGGCATAGCCAACAACTATTTCTCATCACTTGAGAACGTAGTCGGTCAGGGTGATCCGGTGCCGCTGCTCTACGGCCGCATGCGCGTAGGCTCGCATGTCATTTCCCAGGGCATTACCACTGATAAAACGGAGTAGCGCATGGGCGGCAGCAGTAGCGGCAGCAGCAAAACAGAATCGGCGACTGAGAAGCCCGATAACCTGAAATCACTCCAGCAGCTAAAAATAATCGATCTGATATCAGAAGGGCCCATTTACGGGCCAGTGGACGGGCTTAAATCTGCTTATCTCAACGATACTGCGGTTGTCGATGCGAACGGCAACGAGAATTTTACCGGCGTCGCTATGAGTTGGGTGAGCGGCACCCAGGACCAGGCATATCTCCCCGGCTACTCAGACGTTGAGAACGAAATCGGCGTCAGCACCCAGCTTGTTTATGCGACGCCAATTGCGCGCACGGTGACGGATTCGGATGTAAACCACATTCGCTTATCTCTGGGCGTGCAGTCGCTGCTACAGCAAAACGGTAACGAACTTGGGTACGCAACGGTCAACATGCTTATCCAGGTACAAAACACAGCGGGTGGCTGGGATACCGTTAAAACAGTTACCATCACCGGCAAGACCACGTCGCAGTATCTTGAGGCTCACGTCATTGACGCGCCGGCGCACTCGCCCTGGTCGTTCCGAGTCTCTCGTGTTGAGGTAGATAGCACGTCGAGCCAGTTGCAAAACTCGACCTATTTCAGCAGCTACACCGAAATCATTGACGCCAAGCTGGCTTATCCCAACAGCGCGGTTATCGGCACCACAATTCAGTATACCGGCCAGTTCAGTGGCATCCCGACACGCACCTATGACATGAAGGGGCTAATCGTTAAGGTGCCGGACAATTACGACCCGGTGGCACGGACTTATTCCGGTATCTGGCTGGGCACTTTTAAAAACGCCTGGACGAACAATCCGGCATGGGTTTATTACGACCTGGTCACCAATACCCGGTATGGCTTAGGCAAGCGCCTTGGGTCATTTGGCTGCGATAAATGGGCCTTGTATGCCATTGCACAATTCTGTGACGCCCTGGTAGATGATGGTTTCGGCGGACAAGAGCCGCGCTTTACTTGCAACACGTACATCACGGACCAGCGGCAGGCTTATGACGTGCTCTATGATTTAGCGTCAAGCTTCCGGGGGATGCCAGTCTGGGATGGTCTGCAGATGACCGTCGTTCAGGACAGGCCCAGTGATCCGGTGTGGAATTATACCAACGCTAACGTGGTGGATGGAACGTTCAAATACGCCTCCAGCGCCCGCAAGGCGCGCCATACCGCTATCCAAGTGGAGTGGGTTAACCCGAATAATGACTGGGCCTCGGATTTTGAGTATGTCCCAGACGATACGTTGATTGGACGCTATGGACTGAACGTGACGAAAGTCACCGCGTTTGGCTGTACGTCAAGGGGACAGGCTAACCGGGTAGGGCGGTGGATCCTCAAAACGGAGCAACTCGAAACCCATACGGTAACGTTTGATGTTGCTCGTGAAGGTCTCAACAATCTTCCCGGTGATATTGTCACCGTCGCGGACAATGGTTATGCCGGTGCTCGCATGGGTGGCCGCGTCATAGCTTTTTCAGGGACGTCAGTTACGCTTGATGCGCCAGTTGAGATAGCATCAACAGAAACGGCCTACTTCTCGTATCTGAACGCCTCCGCTGAAATGGTGAAAATCCAGATCAACGCGCCGGTGTCAGGGGCTGTTATTACGCTGCATAGCGCGCCGGCGGGCTTGAAGAAGTGGGGCATCTTCACTATTTCAAAAAGCAGCCTGGCAACCAGGCTTTTCCGCTGCCTGGCGATAACCGATAACGTTGACGATGGTACCTACAGCATCACAGCGCTGGAGCACAACCCGCATAAACAAGCCGAGGTAGACGAGGGCGTCTTATTCGATGACCCAACCACAACGCTTTACGGCAGCTCCATACCGGCCCCGGAACACATTTCTATCGATGACTCTGTGGCGAATGACGTTTACCAGATCCGCATTACCTGGGACACGGCAAAAATCTACACCGGCATTACTTTTAATCTGAAGCTGGTGCGCCATGACGCCGGCGGCGATGTGGTTGTAGTCAGGGCCAACACAGCGGACATGGAATATACCGTGGGTAACCTTTCCCTGGGTAGCTATACGGTTTATCTCCGGGGCATGAACGCTGCCGGCCAGCTCGGCGAAGAGGCCGAAGTCGATATGACCATTGGGCCGCCGTTGGCTCCGTCCTCTTTATCGCTCTACAGCACCAATTTCAGCATTAAGATTGTCCCGGTTGTAAACGGCGTGGTGACGCTCGGCACCCGGTATCAGTTCTACCGCGGGGCCAGCCAAAGCGAAGCCTTGGCAATGGCGAATTATGTCGGGCAGGGGTACGAATTCCTTGATGATGGACTTAAGCCGCAAACAACATATTGGTATGCGGTGAGGGCATTCAATAATGTCGGTAAATCAGCATTGGTAACTGGCAGCATCGCTACCAAAAAAGACGCCACTGACATCATGACCGTCATCAGCGACGCCATACCTGATATTGAATGGGCACGAAATCTATCACAGGAAGTGGAGACAAACACCTCGGCTGTAGGGCTGCTCAAAGACCACGCCTATCTCGTCGTGAATAACGAGGGCAGGGTCTCAGGGGTGGCAATCTCAACCACCCCTGGCGCTTCGGTGGTCGACATTCTGGCAGACTATTTTGCAGTTACCGACCCCGACACATTGCAGCGGAAATTATACTGGGATGGCACAACAAACAGGCTGGTAGTGAATGGTGAACTAAACGCTATCGCGGGTGTATTCCAAAACGTCACCATTAGTGAAAACTGCGAAATTCTTGGGACGCTAACCGCTGCTCAAATATCAGGAGGTACCGCAGCAAACTCCAGTATGGACTTGTCTGGAGTAACGGACCCAGACGGCTCATCCGTGCACACGGGGAATTTCTATAAAACGCTGACGGCCAATCCCTACGTCAACCGGGTATTAACAGTTGTTGGGCCAATGAGTATAGGCGTGATCGGCGCGGACGGTGTCGGCTCATTGCAGGTAGACATTTTTGCAAATGAGACTTTAATTGGCACGGCAACAATTGCATCGCGGAAAATAAATGAAGTTTATATACCAGCTAACGGCGCATTCGGCGCTTCAGTATATGTGCCCATTGGGGTCGAGATGACTATACGGATACTGGTAACCAAATCACAGCGCGGAACTATGCTTGCTGGCCCAGCATTATTATCCGCATGTCGTGATACCGGCGGCGATTGGTCGTAAGAAATTAACTAAATATACCCGCTCAGGCGGGTTTTTTATTGGAGCAAGCCCATGACGGTTATCTCAGGCGTTTTAACTGCGCCCGACGGCAGCGTATTACCTAACGTCAGCATTATCTTGAAAGCGATCTCCACGTCTTCGCAAGTCGTTGTGCAGACAGAATCAACAACTGTAACCGGTTCGAATGGCGCATATTCCATATCTGCCAAAGTAGGCGAATATCAGGTGTCGATTTCTGCCTACGGGCAACCGACGGTTTCCGTGGGTAACATTCAAATCTTCCCAGATTCAGCTAACGGAACATTAAATGATTTCCTGACCACGCCCGGCGAAGATGCATTAACCCCTGTTATTGTGGCCACGGTCGAGAGCATGCGCATTGCTGCTCAGTCAGCGGCCACCGATGCCATTGCTGCCCGCGATTTGGCACAACAAGCAGCGGCACATGCTGAAGCTGTCACCGATGGTGGCGCCACATATGCGTCGGACGCTGCCGGTCTTGTTGCAACCACATCAGGCCAGTACTTCCGCGTTCCGCAAGGAGTTGGCGCACAGGCGAGTTTTAAATATTTCCTGAACAATGACGGAGTTGCGGTAGAGGTAGCCGAGGCTGTGGGTAAGGCTGCGGTGGACGCTGTGGCGGCGAGTGTGAGTGCAATAAAAACTAAAACAGACGCGTTGCCAGCTGATTTTATCGGGTTCCAAATCGACGCCAATTCAGTGGCCCTTGGCGCTTATGATCCAATAACTAAAAGACTCGCAGGCATTTTACGCAATAATGGTAGATTAATTGAATTAAACAATTCAGATGGATTATATTACGAAGTTTTAACCACACCAGAAAATCAACTCATAGCGCTAGGGACTCCGACCAAAGCGCCAGCTTTTGTTCAGGGGGAGCAAGTCTGGCGCGCAGTAGTTGATAACACGACGAAGCAAATGGTTGAGGCGTATACAATCAAAGGCGGCCATTTCATTAATAGCGACAGGGGGCTAGTGAGGGCAAACGATCAGTATTTTGGTACTGGAGGTTCCACTCCAGTCGCCGATACATTGCCAATTTACGGTACGCAGGGATCGGCGTTTATTTATCCGTATTCTGACACTGTCCCTATAGCATTTATATTTATACATTTTGGACAGTCTATTAGGCGCGGCTTCGTCCCTACTGGCGCAAATGATACGTTAATTGCCAGTGTTGCAACCTATCCAAATAATGCGTTTATGTTATCTGGGGGAGTCAGGCGGGATGGCGCACGGACCACTACGCTCGTTCCATTAGTTGAAACATCTGTTGCAACAACCGGTGGCGCAGACATGGAAACGCCGGCCAGTGGTTGTGCTAACCACTTTATCCGGGATATGGCGGCGGCAACCGGCATTACACCGAGAACAATAAGTATAGTCTGTGCAAAGGATGGGCAGACATATGACACCTTGAAACGCGGAACTGCAAATTATCAAAATATGCTGAATGCCGTCACTGACGCTACAGCCGCATGCAAGGCCAAGGGCTGGTTGCCAATCTGTCTGCTTGTGGATCATGAACAAGGTGAAACCGACGAAACTAATAACGCTCTGAGAGCGGGAACGCGTGAAGCGTCATTGAAGCAATTTGAAAAGCAAGCATCGAGCGATATAGTGGCAATCACAGGGCAAAAAGAAAAACCTATATTTTGTTTGTCGCAGATTGCTTATGTAAATGACACGGTAGACATATTTAGGCAAGAGTATATAAGGATGGCTGTAAATAACCTACATGGAGTGGGAAATTTTAGAGTTGTAAATACGTTGTATCAGTACCCGACGAATGCCGTAGATGGATTGCATATGACGTGCGCAGCCATGAATCAAAGTGGCGCGAATATTGCGAGATACATAATTCAGGAATGGTTTAATCAAGGTAACGCTGGGATGTTACCCAGCAGCGTCAGATGGAATTCGCCAACACAAATAGAGTTCCCTATACCATCCGCCACAGATTTGATGCTGAATACAGCGATTATAAATCAAACAACACTGGTAAATCATGGGTTCAATTATACCGATGAGTCTGGAACGCCTCCAGCTATTGCTAGTGTCGGGGTATCGAGCAAAAGTATCTACGTCAATTTAGCATCAGCGCCAACGGGAAAATATGGCAGAATTGCATATGCCTGTTCTAAAAGCCCATTGCAAGCCGGAGCGACATTTAGACCTAACGGCAATCAATTAGGGGCAAGGGGCAGTATAAGCGACAGCGGTAACTATGTATGGTTATATGATTCTTCAGTAAATCTTTATAATTTTGTCCCCGCATTTCAAATGAATACTTATTGAGGTTATGAAATGAGACTATTAATTACAAATACTGGACTTGTTAACCCCCTTTTACCCGTTTATAACCCCTCTGACGCGGAGTTGTCAGTAGCGGCTCTAAATCCTGCCGTATGGGCAATTGGTACTGCGAGCTATATTAAAAATGGGCTATTGCAAAAGGTTTCTGCTCTGGCAAATCGCGTCAATGGGAGTTTATTTAATGCAGTAACAGGACTCGAACCTGTCACCGCTTCTAATGCGGCTGGAGTGATTGGCATTAATTTTTCTGGAGCAAATGGGCTGATTGGTGATACTGCCGTCATACAAGATGCAAACATTAACAGCTATGCATTTTTAATTAAATTGCCGAGCGGTGCCTTATCTTCCTCACCATCGCAGCGTGTCGTTATAGCCACCTCAGACGCAAGCTTTATGGGAGTAGGGATTAATACGACTGGATCCGGCTCCTACCCAGTTATCTTTCGTGCAGGCACGACAAATCAGTTAGCATTTACGGGATTAAATATGGGAACAACTGCACAATTTGCAGTTGTAATTATATCTGTGAATGTAACGACAAGTACATGCCGCGCCATCTGGAAAACGGCTACAGGGACCGGTAATCAAACAGCGGTAAGCCAAGCTTTAGTGGCATACCAAACTAGTAATAAATTCAACATCGGTGCGGGTTTAGCTGACGGGTCGTCGAGCGTGTTTGCCTCAATTATAGCTGAAGCATTATTTTTCCCAGGCCTATATCTGGGAGGGACCACCGCCGAAACGACCGTTTTAAATTACCTCTATGCGAAAGTAGCGGGTCTTTCATAGACTAATATGCGTATGGCGCTCAGGGGTGATAGGTAGCTCACAACCACTTGTATTTAAATATTTCTATTTTTGTACCAATCATATTCAGCATGCAGCCATAAGCAAATCATAAATATTTCAACTATTAGTAAAGAATATATTCCTTGACTCACATTATAAATCAAGCCAATAAAAGATAATAGGGCCGCAAATCTAATTGTAAATTTCATTATATATTGAATCATAATACAAATCCTATGCATTTATCAATAAATGATGGGTGCTATTAATCATGCTTTAATCTTGAAAATATCCGAGACTAATAATTCGCTACCAAGATCATTCAAATGTTGCCCGTCGTAATAAATAGTTTGTCCATTACTTAATATTCTACAACCGTTTTTGTTACAAAGGCTTTCAAATGGGTCGATTACATGCGATTGAGGACTTGAAAGAGAATCTATGAACATATTTATTTGCACGTGAGGTGGCCTGTATTGCGTAGTGAATTCCGAAAAAGGCATTTCATTTTCTATCATTGCATGAACTTTTCTTCTTAACAAAATCTCATGATTTATTAATGAATCTAAAACATTGAAACTTATAAATGGTGCATCTTTTATTATATAAACTTCCTTTCCGGCAGCCCTCAATCTATCAAGTGATGAAGACATTCCTAATTCAAGGGCCTCAATTCCTTTTAAATTATTATTTTTCTCTGATACATAACCTGAGGATATGCTTTCATTTTCGAAACCAGCAGACCAGTATCCACCTACGAATACCTTTTTTATGTTTTTATTGCCTATGATGAAATTTAATGTTTCTTCATTAAACTTGGAGCACTCGTATCCATGATTGGGATAAGCAGTGGCATTTCTGCGCACACCAATTAAGAAAGGGCAGGACGATTTTGTTATCTGATATACTTTCAATTTATTCTGTTTAGCATAAATATCTATGCCGGCTCTTAATGCTGCTGCGTGGCTATCACCTATTAAGGCCAGCCCTTCAGATGAATCATCCATGGGTATGCATTTAGAGTCTCTAGAAAATGATGATACCCCATAGCCAGCTAAGCACGTATCTTTCATGCTTTTTAATTTAAGGCTTTCAGAAGCAGTAATATTATCATTTACTCGACTAGGAATTCCGTTTTGATTAAAAACTAGAATTAGAGGAACCAATAGTATAACGCAACTCACTAAATACATTAAAACTGTTTTCCTTGCAGACTTCTTTTTGTTTGACCTGAAAGGGCTTTCAATATATTTATATGATAGGCATGAGATGGCGAAAGTAACTGCGCATATCACCAAAGCTGCCGGTACTGATAGATCATTTTCAATACTAATCCTAAAAAAAGACAGTATTGGCCAGTGCCACAAATACCATGAATATGAAACTAAGCCTATATTCGTAAGTAGCTTGTTTCCAAGGATTATATTGCTTAATGAACCGTTTCCTAATATTATTAAAAACGTTCCAACCACAGGAATGATTGCAAGTGATCCAGGAAACACAGTTTTATTATCGAAAAAGAAGACAGACAGACCAAGCAAAATCATCCCTGTCGTAAAGAATAAATTCTTGAACCGCAAATTATCTTCATCTATTAATTTATTCTTCAATATAATAGCAAGAATTACCCCTACTCCCATTTCCCATGCGCGGGTAGGTAAAAGGAAAAAAGCAAATGATGGGTACATGTTTGTGATAATAACACTTGCTGATAATGATATTGCAGTAATGGCGGAAACAATTATTAATATGTTAATTTTACGTCTTGCTAAAAAAGTGAATATTATGGGCAAGAATATATAGAACTGCTCTTCAACTCCTAATGACCATGTCATTAATAATGGGTTCAAATCGGCGTTAGGCGAAAAGTAATCCAATCTATGCCATAACGCTATATTTGGCACGCTAAGTAGGGTGGATATAGAAAAATAAGAAAAATCCTTTAGTTCTAATGGCGACAAGTAAAAATATGCTATGGCGGAACAAATTATTAGCATAAATATAAGGGCAGGGGCAATTCTTCTTATGCGCCTCATATAGAAGTTATAAAAAGAAAAACTATTTGTCATTACTTCACTATAAATAATTCCTCCAATTAAAAATCCTGAAATCACGAAAAATACATCTACCCCGATGAATCCACCTGGGAATATAGACATCCCAGCATGAAAAAAAACAACAACCAAAATGGCTATTGCCCTCAGTCCATCAATATCTTTTCTATGCTTTTTTGTATCCGTTGCTAAAGCATCAATCATAAGAAAACCTCAAAATGCCGTAAAGAATCTTAATGATAATGTAAAATTAATTACATATTGCGGTTTGAGCTAATCAATGTAAAGAAGTGTTTCAAAAAAATAAGTAACACACCCGCAAATCTAAATCTCCCCACCGCTCAACACCCTACGATTTACCGCCTCACTCGCCCTTCACAATCTGCTGGCATCATGCTTATACTGTACAAAACAACAGTAATGATCCATTTGAGTATGCGAACATGATTTTTTATCGGGCCGTTGAACTTGCCGAAGTAATTCCCCTCCCACTTTTTTTGGAGCGGGTGCCCGCTGGCTTTCCCAGCCCAGCCCAAGATTACATTGAAAACCGTATAGATTTAAATCAGTTATGTGTGAGCCATCCAGCCGCCACCTATTTCGTCCGGGTGACCGGCGATTCGATGATCGAGGGATTTATCAACGAGGGCGACATGCTCATCGTGGACAGCGCCCTCACGGCACAGCATGGGCAAATTGTTATCGCGGCAGTAGACGGCGAGTTTACCGTCAAGCAACTGCAACTCACCCCGACGCCACGCCTATTACCCATGAATACGGCTTATCAGGCCATCCCAATCCGTTTAGAGGACAACGTCGAGATATTCGGCGTAGTGACGTTTATCATTCACTCGGCACCCTGACCATGTTTGCCCTGGCGGATGTGAACTCATTTTATGCATCCTGCGAAACGGTATTTCGTCCAGATCTGAAAGGTAAGCCCGTCATCGTCCTGAGTAACAATGACGGCTGCGTGATTGCGCGCTCGGCTGAAGCAAAGAAGCTCGGCTTCAAAACCGGGAACCCTTTTTTCGAGATTAAAGACATCGTCAGGAAACACCACGTGCATGTGTTTTCCAGTAACTATGCTCTGTATGCTGATATGTCCAACCGGGTTATGACGACACTCGAAGAGATGGCCCCGTCAGTGGAGATTTACTCCATTGATGAGGCTTTCATGAATTTGTCGGGGGTCAGCAACTGCATGAGCCTGGAGCAGTTTGGCCGCGATGTCAGGGAACGGGTAAAGCAGCGCACTAAGCTCACCGTGGGCGTGGGCATTGCCCCGACCAAAACTCTGGCGAAACTCGCCAACCATGCTGCCAAACAGTGGACACAGACAGGCGGAGTGGTAGACCTTTCATCATCGGTCAGGCAACGAAAATTAATGGCCCTGGTGCCTGTAGAGGACGTTTGGGGCATTGGCCGGCGCATATCGAAGAAGCTTAATGCTATGGGGATTTATAACGCTCTCCAGTTGGCAGACAGCCACCCGCCATTTATCCGAAAGCATTTCAGCGTTGTGCTGGAGCGCACCGTCCGGGAACTCAATGGCGAATCATGCATGCAGTTGGAGGAGTTCGCACCCACTAAGCAAGAGATAGTCAGTTCGCGATCATTCGGTGACCGGGCAACCACCTATCAACAGGTAAGGGAGGCTATCTGCGCATATGCTGAGCGCGCAGCGGAAAAACTGAGGGGCGAGCGGCAATACTGCAAAAAAATATCCGTATTCATCAAAACAAGTCCGTTTGCGGTGGATGAGCCCTATTATGGCAACCAGGCGACCGGAAGTCTCACCATCCCGAGCAATGACACCCGCGACATTATCCGCGTCGCTATGGAGTGCCTGGACAGAATTTTCTTGCCTGGCATGCGCTATCAGAAAGCCGGTGTGATGTTGGGGGATTTTTATAGCATCGGAGTAGCGCAGTTGGCTCTATTCGATGAATATAAACCGCGGGCCAACAGCGAAGCGCTCATGCGTGTACTGGATGGGATTAATCACTCTGGGAAAGGTAAGGTCTGGTTTGCGGGGCAGGGCATACAGCAGGCGTGGCAAATGAAGCGGGCGCTTCTCTCGCCGGCGTACACGACCAGATACAAGGATTTGCCGATCGTGAAAGCAAAGTGATGCAACTCAAACGACAGGGTTATCGATGCGTTTGATGATCCCTGCGTTGTCGTTGTGAATATTCCCCACGGCCTTAGCGACAGGGTGAAAAGAAAATTCATCTGCCGGTATGGCGAAATCATGTGCCAGTTCTTCGGCGCGTTCCGGCGTTATCTCGGGTGATAGCCATTCGAGGGAAGCCTCTCTCGTCATAACCAGCGGCCGGCGGTCATGGATATCGACCAAGCCCTTGTCACTGGCCGCAGTGACGATAACAAATCCATCGTCATCCGGCGCATCCAGGGCGTCGGGATGAAATCGACCTATAGCCGCAAAGAATATAGGAGCCTTGCTTTCATGATAAATGAAATACGGCTGTTTAATTTTTGCGTCGTCCGGATCTTTCTTCCATTCGTACCCGCCGTCTGCCATGACCAGTGCGCGCCCAGTATTCCAAAGTGGCTTAAACATGCGCCCCGTAGCCGCCGTCTCGACGCGCGCGTTGATGAGGGGAGGGCGGCCAGCTTCTTTGGCCCAAGCCGGCTGATATCCCCACATTACGGGGTCGAGGTGCAATTTATCATCGCGCTGGTTTAACAGTAGAACGCGGGTGCCTGGCGCAACGTTGTAGCGTCCGATTGGCTCGCCATCGAGGGCGCCAACGAATTCGACGTCAGGCTTAAGTGATTCGAGATATTGTTCTCTGGTTTCTATCTGGGCAAATCGGCCGCACATGATGGTTATCTTCGTTGCAGGGGGGATCTTAAGTTAAGTATAGGCGGGAGTTTGATGATAATCCGGTGATGTGATGTGATGGGTGGTGACATATTAGTGACGTAACTGTACTGTCAGAGTAGCGTCAGCGATATGTCAACGTTCGCCTAATGTCACTTGTGAACGCAGATTAGGCCAGTTAAAACAATGTGTTAGTTGTACCCCGACGTTCTTCTAAGCCGTAGGTCACTGGTTCGAATCCAGTAGGGCGTACCATTTGGATTCAAATTATCCGCTGTGATACTGAACACGCTGCGAATCAATGGACGATACAGGTGCGTAGCCGCCGCCATAAATTTTGCTTTATACCTGGTAGCGGTTGACTCTTATAGGTTTCCGCATCCCCGCGAGTCACCCACGATACTGCCCCGCGGTTCAATGAAATCACAGTGCCAGAACCCGTACCGCTATTTTGCGCCATTGATTCCCCCCATTAATAACGGCAAGACTAAATCCAGCCAATGCCACACCGTGGCAATGTATAAAAATTACAGGCAGTCAGCCCACATCAAACTTTCAGCTTCTTGCATGATATCGGGATTATCCCGTCCTGCCGCTAAAGTAACGCTTATGCTTGAAGCCTGCATTCCGATGGCTTGATTTTTTTGTAAAAAACATCTAAAAACATCATGTTGTAATATGTTATTAAACAAAAAGACATGAGTGTTATCCATTTATAGGTGAGCTTATGGATATAAGCATTTGATATAAATGTATTTTTAGGTCAGCGGTACTGCGTTTAGGGACGGGTTTTCTTCGGCGCAGAAACTAAAAAATGGGGTATCAACGCGGGTTTGTTAGGAACAGTAAAAGCAATATGCCAGTCTCTGGAATAGGGAGGTAAAATTGTCTGGTAAATCCCGGTGGATAAAATTCATATGTTTTATGTGCCTGATGTCTTGCTTTTCACAAGCATTTGCGAACGATTTGGATCTCTATTCATTAGATACCGCCTCCTTTGCGTATCACATTTATGCCCCGAAGGAGGGGGATAACCAGTACTTTAAGAACCAACTGGTTGCCATAGAAAGAAAAGTGCATAAAAATTCGGATTACAGTTTTTTTGCCGGTACTTTTATCAATAGTGAAAGTAATAGATGCGTATTGCTGGGTATGGGAAAAAACTGGGTAAGGCGCAACCAGTGGAGCTTTGAAGGGTTATACGCCTACGCGGGGGAGTTTGTATTTACGCCCTTTGAGCGTTGTGGCGATGATGGGTTCTACCAGGATATTAAACGGGCAACGGGTATAGGCTTCGCTCCCTATATATATCATGGCGTTAAGTATGATGTGAATAGCCATGTCAGTGCAAGGTCGGGGATTCTTCTGCCTGGTATTGTTGTCATAAGCCTACAGCTAAGATTTTAATCGTGAGGTTAATCGCGCAGGTCTGGTCGACATCTCCGCGTCATTCAAAATGATGCGGAGGTGTTCATGCGCTGTCCATCGTATCCCAAGATGTTTAATAACCAGGGCTCCCGCCTGAGGTCCGTTTTTTCCGGCGACAACGGCCAAGGCAGGCGGGTTCACCTGCTTTGTCTTGTGCAGGGTGTCCATTCCAGCGACTATTATGACTGGCGGCTACAGCCGCGTTTTTTTATTGGAAAATGTCGATGCGACGGAATAGCCTAATTAAGAAAGGCAAAAGCGTCTCTACGGAAATAACGTAGCGGAAGAGGCTGAATAAGATCCTTTACAATAAATAGGCGACAATGTTAAGCCAAAGAATAAGGCGTTTGCCGTGCTCGAGGCAGACGCTGTCTCCTTTCACCACCCACATAGGTTTTCCTCTTTGCCCATCGGGTTGCCGAGTTCAAAACGCATCCTATACGCAACGGCAACATCACGTTTGCAATAGGTTAACCTTCTACAGAAAACTGCGTTGCCGGTAACGTCAGGCGGCAGATGCACCATCGCGTGCCGCCGGCGAAGACATCGTCTATAATGCCATGGTTTTGATGGTAGGCAGTACAGGATTTTGTGGGTAATATCGTCGGATGTTGCTTGATAACACTGAAAAACCTTTAGGCTTTTAGCCCGTTTGGCGAAACCACTGCGCAGGGCTGTGGCGGCTGTGCTTCACTACCGGCCATAGGTTTTTAACGGCGGTCTGTAAATGATTTTCGGCATGCCAGCCAGCCAGCGGTGCAGCGACAATAAAGATGATTATACTGGTAGCACGACTCTTTTTACTTTGGACACAGCCATGAGCAATTATGCACTAATACAAAAGGCCTATGAAGACTATATCATTTCGCGCACACATTATTGGGACCATCTCCATGGCGCTTTACGCGGTTTTGTCCCGGGATTCCTCGATTATTTAGGTATTGAAACAAACCTTTTTTATCTTCCTGATGGGTCTGAAGGAAGTTATATCGCCATCGGCGAGGGGATAAACAAGGAGTTCTTAGTCAAGGACGCCCAGGAATTAAACAAGTCGAAAGAGTTGTCTATCGCTTTTACCATACGCATCGCATTAGAAGACACCAATGATAAAAGCAACAACTCTTATTATTATTTTGCTTGCAAGTTTTTGAAGCGAAATGATAAGTTTTTTTTCTTTTTCACCGATCAAACCATTGGTGAAGTGAATGTGGATGTGAGGGAGGATGAGACCGGGGAGTTTAATCCGGTTTATAAAAAAATAGTAGATAACCTTTTGGATAAGCTGCATACAAGCACCCTAGTATAAAGAAGCGCGTGCCGGAGACTGCGTTATCTTTTCACCCACTCGCGCAGCCGTTGGATGTGCCAATAGAGCGCGGGGATGATAATGATGCCGAGGGCGGTGGCCAACAGCATGCCGCTAAAAACCGTTACCCCGATAATGCGCCGGCTCATCGCGCCGGCGCCGGTTGCCAGCACCAGCGGCATGACGCCGAATATAAATGAAATGGCCGTCATCATTACCGCGCGAAAACGTTGGCGGGCGCCGTCCAGGGCCGCGTCGGAAATGCTGGCGCCTTCTTCCCGCCGGGCTTTGGAAAACTCAACGATCAGTATGGCGTTTTTCGCCGCCAGCCCGATCAAAAGCACCAGACCGATCTGGGCGTAGACATCGTTGGCGAAGCCCATGGCAAAAAGCCCCGCCACCGCGCCGGCCATGGCAAACAGCACTGATAACATCACTACCAGCGGAATACTCCAACTTTCATACTGCGCCACCAAGAATAGATAGGCAAAAACCAGTGCGGCGGCGTAGATAAATACCGCCTGCCCGCCGGCATACTGTTCCTGCCAGGACATGCCGCTCCAGGCATAGCCATAACCCGCGGGCAGCGTTTGCCGCACAATCTTTTCCATGACGTTCATCGCCTGGCCCGAGCTTATGCCCTGCGCGGCCGAGCCGTTGACCGTCACCGCCGGAAACTGGTTAAAATTGGCGATAAACGGCGCGCCCAGTACCGGACTCAGACGGACCAGATTTGCCAGCCTCACCAAGGCGCCGCTATCGCTGCGCACGCTGATCTGCCCGATTTGTTCCTGCCGCTGGCGAAAATCCATGTCGTTTTGCAATTGTACGTTAAACATACGGCCGTTATGGGGGAAATCGCCTACGTTCACTCCGCCCATCGCGCTTTGCAGCGTGGTGAAAATGCGGCTCACCGGCACTTGCAGCAGGGCGGCCCGCTCGCGGTCAATACTCAGGCCTACCTCAGGCACCGAGGCGCTGAAGGTGGTAAATACCCGGTTTAGCCTGGGATCCTCGTTGGCGGCCAGGATCACGGCGCCGGCCACCTGCGCCAGCGCCTGCGGTGATTGGCCTTCCAGCGCCTGGATGCGCAAATCAAAGCCGGAGGCGCTGCCCAGGCCGCTGATGGCCGGCGGATTAAACGCCATAATCATTGCCGCGGGTAGGGTGGATAACTGGGCCTGGATTGTCGGCAACACCTGGTCGACATGCGCGCGTTCGCCCCAGGGTTTCAGCAAGACGAAGGCGAAAGCGGTATTGGGCGCGCCGCCGCCGCTAAGCAGGCTGTAGCCGGTAATTTTAATGACATCCGCGACGGCGGGATTCGCTCGTATCAATTGATATGCCTGGTCCATGACCCGCTGCGTACGGGACAACGAGGCCCCGTCCGGAAGCTGTACGTTAACAAAGAAAAATCCCTGGTCTTCATCAGGCAGGAAAGCGCTGGGCAAGCGGCTATAGCCGAACCAGGTGAGCGCGCCCACCGTCAGTAATATCACCACGCTGATCGCGGCGTGTCGCCCGGTCATCCGGGCGAGGCGGACATAACCGTCGCGAATGGCGTTCAGGCCGCGATTAAAACCGCCAAATATGCCGGTTACCGGCGGTTCGCGCCGTGATAGCAAGACGGCGCACAGTGCCGGGGTGAGGGTGAGGGCGTTGATGCTCGACAAGATGACTGCAGCGGACAGCGTAATGGCGAATTGCCGGTATAGCTCCCCGGTAATGCCGGGCAGGACGGCGATAGGCACAAATACCGCCAGCAGTACCAACGTGGTGGCGATGATGGGACCGGCGATTTGTATCATTGCCTGGCCGGTTGCCGTCGACGGCGTCAGCGTTTCATCCTGCGACATCAGGCGCTCCACGTTTTCCACCACCACAATAGCGTCATCCACCACTACCGTCAGCGCCAGGATAATGGCGAACAAACTGAGGGTGTTGGCGGAGTAACCGAAGATAAACAGCACGGCAAAAGTGCCCAGCAAGGACACCGGTATCGTCAGCGCCACGATAAAGGTCGCACGCAGGCTTTGCAGGAATAAAAAAACCACCGCCAGCACTACCACCAGCGTCAGTCCTAGCGAGATCACGATTTCATCGAGGGTGGCGGTGACCGTGACGGTGGAGTCATATTTAATTTCATAGACCAGGTCCGGCGGGAAGGTGTGCGCCAGCCGCGCCATTTCCGTCCTGACCGCATTGGCCACATTCAGCGCGTTGGAGCCCGGCGCGGCGTACACGCCCATAAAGGCCGCGTCCGTTGAGTTCAGCGCTGAGTTAACCTGGTAATTCTGCGCGCCCAGGTCCACCCGCGCCACATCGCTAAGCCGCACCATGCCGCCTTGGGAATTGGTGCGGATAATGACCTGGGCAAACTGCGCCGCGCCCAGCAGACGTCCCTGGCCGCTGATGGTCAGGGTACGCTGCTGGCCGGAGCTGATGGGCGGCGAGCCGATTTGACCCGCGGCGGCCTGGATATTCTGATCGCGCAAGGCCTGGATGATATCCTGTACGCTGACGTTAAGCGCCTCCATGCGCTGCGGATCCAGCCAGATGCGCATACTGTAATCGCGAGCGCCGAAGATTTGCACGTCGCCGACGCCGTTGATACGGGCGATGGCATCACGGATACGCAGGCTGGTAAAATTACTGACGAACAGATTGTCATGGCTATGCTTAGGCGAAAATACGTTCACGCCCAGCAAAATATTCGAGGAGCGCTTACGTACCGTCACGCCGTTATTATTCACTTCGGCGGGCAGCTGCGCGCTGACCTGGGCAATGCGGTTTTGCACCTCCACCGCCGCCATGTCGGGATCGGTGCCGGTGGCGAAAGTGATATTGAGCTGGTAGCCGCCGCTATTCGCGCTGTTGGATTCCATATAGAGCATATGGCTGACGCCATTGACCTGGGCCTCGATGGGGGAGGCCACGGCTTCGGCCACATCCCGGGCGCTGGCGCCGGGATAAGTGGCGCTGACCGAGACCACCGGCGGCGCGATAGTGGGAAATTGTTCTACCGGTATGACGGTTAAGGCGGTTAGCCCGACAATTGCGGTCACCACCGCGATAACAATAGCGAACTTCGGTCGCCGGATGAAAAAATGCAGCATGGCGCGTCCCTTACCTTGAGGTATCGATTGATGGGGCGGCAAGGGTGGCGTCGACCTCCATGCCAGGCCGTACGCGCTGCAAGCCGTCGACGATAACCCGTTCACCGGCGGTCAATCCTTCTTTAATCTCATATTCCTGCTCAAACTGGCTGCCGGTAACCACCCTACGCACTTCCACCCGCTGGCGGCCGTCGACCACCAGGACAAAAAAACCCTCCCGGTCCTGCTGTAGCGCGGCGATAGGCGCCATGACCACCGGCTGCGCGGGGCCGGCCACCAGCGCGACGTTGACCACGCCCCCGGGCAGCAGCAGATGACGGGGATTGGCAAAACGCGCCCGCACGGTGATGGTGCCGGTCTGGCTGTCAATCTGGTTATCCACCGATTCAAAAACCCCGGGTTCCGCATACTCCTGGCCATTGGCCAATTGCAGGCGGGGGGTATAACCGCTGGCGGACAGATCTTCGGCGTCGCCGGTATGCCGGTAGGCAACGGTGATATAGTCACGTTCATTGATGGCCACCGCCACCCGAATGGGGTCAAGCTGGACGATATGCGCCAGCGCACCGCTCGCCGGGTTGATGAGGCTGCCGGTATTGAAATGACTGTGGCCGATGCGCCCGCCGATGGGCGCAAGGATGCGGGTAAAACCGAGCTGCAGTTCCTGCAGGCGCAGGGTAGCCTGCGCCTGTGACAGCGCCGCGTTGGCGGTGTCCCGCTGCGCCACCGCCGCATCAACATCCGCGCGGCTTACGGATCGCTGTTCCCCCAGGCGCTGTATCCGCGTCAGATTGACCTGGGCGTGCCGCGCGCCGGCATTGGCGCTGTCCACTTGGGCCTGGGCCTGCGCGACCGAGGCCTGGTGCAGGGCGGGATCGATCTCGAATAAGACTTCGCCAGCCGTGACCAATTGTCCGTCGGCGAACTCCCTGCGGGCGATAAACCCTTCGGTGCGGGTCAACACATCCACCGCTTGGATGGCCTCGATGCGCCCCAGGTAATAATGGACGCGCTGCGGCGCCCGTTGCTCAATCATCGCGATGGTAACAGCCGGAGGCGGCGCGGCCGATAACGGCAATATCGTCATGGCGGTGGACAGAAACGCAGCGATATTAAACAACACCACATATTGTTTATTTGACATTATTTCTACACTCATTAATTCATAAGTTATATTTTTGGAAATCGAGATGCTATTCACACTTCACTATTTCATTACACTGGTTATAAAGAGAACGTTAAACTTACCGATAGATAAACGCTGGCTTGCGGTTATTACCAATAAAAACTGTTCGCCTGCCGCGGGCGCCGATCAGGTAAAAGGGAATAAGCTTCGCGCTAATCGGTTTTATTGCGCGTCCATAACAATTTTGGCGTTAATCCTTTTCAACATATAGGGATAAAAGGGATTGGACGCGAGCCGCATTAAGGAGTCCAAACCTACTACCAGCACCGCCCTTTCGCCGCGGGCGGCAAACGCGCCCAGACTGATGCCATATTGATCCTTCGGCTGCGGAAAGCGCCCGTAGAGCGAATCGTTCATCGGGAAGGGCAGCGCCACGTGCGAGAGGGAAAAAATATCCGCCGGATACTGAATGCCCAACAGCTCGGTCGACTCTTCCGTCTGGCCGGCGAGCGTAGTGCGTGCCAGCGTATCAAGGCTATCGGAGGAGACATTGGTGACAATGGTGGTGGTATAGCGGCGCGGCGGCGGCGGTAACAGGCGCGACAGCGCCAGGTAGGAGGAGGTGCGCAGCAAGGGACCGAAGCTTTCTGCCTGGTTCAAATCGAACAGCACCACTTCACTGCCGTTCGCCGGCAGATGCTCAAACAGCGCGGTAATCACGGCGCGGGTGCTGACGGTAGAATCCATTACCGACTGGAAAGCCAAGATAGGCGGCAAGGCGTCCAGGCGGTTATTCGCGGCGTCCTGGGTGATCTGCTGCTGTAGCGCGCGTGTCAGCTCAAAGGATTGCCGGCCGCCATTGACCGGAAAAGAGTTATATTTAAACGGGTTGAATTCGGGGACGATACCCAGCCAGGCCGCCTTGGCGAACGCGGGGAACAGGGCCGGCCAACCCGCCACGCCGGCGAAGCGGGCAAAACGGGTTACGCCTATCATGGGCGATAGCAAAATGATCCGTGTTGGTTTCGTCAGGTGCGGATTCTCCAGCGCGTCGAGCGCGTATTTCATGGCCAGCGCTCCGCCGTTGGAAAACCCGACGATATGTAACGGCGCATCGCCGCCTAGCACCCTGGCCTGGCGTACCGCCAGGCGGGTAGCCGCCATCCAGTCTTCCCATCGCACATCGGTCAGCGCGCCGGGCACCGTGCCGTGCGCGGGCATACGGATGCCGATGGCCACAAAACCCTGCCGGCGGTAGCTTTCCGCGATATGGCGCAGGCTATAAGGCGTGTCGGTCAGGCCGTGCAGCAATACCACCGCCCCCTTGGGCGTTCCCTCCGGCATCAATATATAAGAACGGTTCCAGTTAGTGGCAAACCGATCGGGGAAAATCGGGCTGCCGGAAAAATAGCGGTTTAAGGGTGTCTGCTGGCTGATATCCAGTTTATCCGTTACATTTTCCCGCACGGACTGGAAGAGTTTATTCTCGGCGGCGATATAATCGGCCCAGGTCGCCTTATCAATCTCATCGGCGTGCATATCCTGTGGCACGTACGTGTGCCACAGCTGGAGTTCCGGACCGCGTTCGGTCTCATAGATCCTGATGGCAAACGCAGCGAGACCGAGAATAACCGCAACCATGAGCAAACGGACCATCCATCGGCGGAACATGCGCAAAAGCATAATGATAACTCCCTATAAAACGACATCGCCCCGGCAGTGGGGCAGTGGCCGGGTTAGCGTGGTGAAACCGTGACCCTGCCGCCGCCCGAGGCAATGGCGACACGCTGTCCGACAAAAAACTGGCTGGGGCCCTGTGCCTGGGCGACAATAATCGTCGAACCGTCGTCGCGGCGGATTTCAAGCTCTACGCCCGCGCTGCGATTGGCGGCGCTTTGTATCCCCGAGCCTGCCGCCGCTCCGCCTACGGCACCCGCGGCGGTGGCCAGGCCGCGGCCCGATCCGCCGCCGATGGTGTTGCCTAAAAAGCCGCCGATAACGCCGCCGCCGATGGTGCCGGCAGCGTTTTCGCCATTACCGCCCTGTATCGTGATGGGGCGTACGGAAATTAATGTGCCGTAGGTGACGGTATGGATCTGCCTGGCCTGCGCGGCGGTGAAGGTATCGCCGGATGAGGTGCGGTTGGCGGCGCATCCGCTCAGGACCGCCAGGGAGACGGCAATGATGAGTGATATTCTGGTCATTATGCACCTCTGTTATTTTTGACTTTATACGGCATAGGCGAAATTATGCGTAGGGTTATATTCATATTAAATAGTTTTAATAAAGCACGCGTCGTATAGGTTATCCATAATAGACGTTGGCTTTAGTCATGATGGCCAGGCGCCTGCGGTGCTATCCCTAATATAAAATGTTCCGGCAACGGCGAAAAAAGCCAGCCCCCCGTCCATGACAAAGGATGATAATATGGCTGTGTATGCATCAGATTAATTAATAAATAGGATTATGTAATTATTGTTGTCGGCGAGTAATACTCGCGCTTGCCACTATATAAGCATTATTTATTACACGGTTGTGAGATATTGATCATAATAGCGGGTGAGATGCCGCACTATTTTGCCTCGGTCGGCGCCGGGGAGACGGGCGGCGAATATGCCGCTGTCCTTAGCGTTTAAACGCGGGGCCGGGTGTTATCTGTCGCTTGCCGTGGCGGCGGCGATAATTTAGAATCGATCGTTATGAAAACCTTAAAACCCTCTGCAGGCAAGCCGCGCGGCCGGCCGCGCTCTTTTGATCGCGAGGCGGTATTGGATCGGGCGATGCGTCTGTTCTGGCTGCGCGGATATGAGTCCACTTCCATGGCCGAGCTGCTGAAGGTCATGCAGGTTACCACGCCCAGTGTTTATAGTGCTTTCGGCGATAAAGAGCATCTGTTCCTGGAGGCTATCGCACGTTATATCGATGGTCCGGCCCGGTATCAGGCCGAGGCGTTGAAGGAAAAGACCGCGCGGGCGGCGGTTGAACGCATATTGAGCCAGGCGGTTGAGAGTATTGCCGATACCAGTACGCCGCCGGGATGCATGCTGGCCCTCTCGGTTATCAACTGTTCCGCTGCGTCGGAGCCGGTGCGGAAAATCGTTAACGAGGCCCGACAGGAGACGGAGCGCGCGCTGTGCCGGCGCATCGCGCAGGGTATCGCCGAGGGCGACGTCCCGGCGCAGACAGATGCCGGCGCATTGGCCGGCTTTTTTGCCACGGTGCTGTATGGTTTGTCCATTAAGGCCAAGGAGGGTATTTCGGCGCATGAAGCTCGCGCCGTGGTGGATACCGCCATGCGGGCATGGCCGGCAAACCCGCGCTCCCTTTAACAACTTTGCATTGCGTTCGGTGTTGGCGGGCCTAGCGCGCCATGGGGCGCTCGGTCGGGCGAAAACCCCACGCCCGATTCGACCCCATCGGCACGCTCTCCCTTGAACACGTCTGAGTTGAGTTCGGTGTTGGCGGGCCTAGCGCGCCATGGGGCGCTCGGTCGGGCGAAAACCCCACGCCCGATTCGACCCCATCGGCACGCTCTCCCTTTAACACGTCTGAGTTGAGTTCGGCGTTGGCGGGCCTAGCGCGCCACGGGGCGCTCGGTCGGGCGAAAACCCCACGCCCGATTCGACCCCATCGGCACGCTCTCCCTTGAACACGTCTGAGTTGAGTTCGGTGTTGGCGGGCCTAGCGCGCCATGGGGCGCTCGGTCGGGCGAAAACCCCACGCCCGATTCGACCCCATCGGCACGCTCTCCCTTTAACACGTCTGAGTTGAGTTCGGCGTTGGCGGGCCTAGCGCGCCATGGGGCGCTCGGTCGGGCGAAAACCCCACGCCCGATTCGACCCCATCGGCACGCTCTCCCTTTAACACGTCTGAGTTGAGTTCGGCGTTGGCGGGCCTAGCGCGCCACGGGGCGCTCGGTCGGGCGAAAACCCCACGCCCGATTCGACCCCATCGGCACGCTCTCCCTTGAACACGTTTGCATTGCGTTCGGCGTTGGCGGGCCTAGCGCGCCATGGGGCGCTCGGTCGGGCGAAAACCCCACGCCCGATTCGACCCCATCGGCACGCTCTCCCTTGAACACGTCTGAGTTGAGTTCGGTGTTGGCGGGCCTAGCGCGCCATGGGACGTTCGGTCGGGCGAAAACCCCACGCCCGATTCGACCCCATCGGCACGCTCTCCCTTTAACACGTTTGCATTGCGTTCGGTGTTGGCGGGTGTCAGATTTGCGCCTGGCCGCCGTCGACGAACAGTTCGGCGCCATTGACGAAACTTGCCGCATCCGAGGCGAGGAATACTGCCGCCTTGCCGATTTCATCCGGGTGGCCCACTCTTCCCAGGGGCACCAGCGCCGCGAAGCTGTCCACCAGTGCCTGCTGCTGATCGGACTCCACCAGGCCCAGCAATCCCGGTGTTTTGACCGGACCGGGACTTAAGACGTTAACGCGGATATCCTGTCCTTCCAGATCCTGTATCCAGCTGCGGGCAAAATTACGGATGGCGGCTTTTGTCGCGCTATAGACGCTAAAGTTTTTCCCACCGATAGCAGAGGTGGTTGAGCCGGTAAGGATCACCGACGCGCCTTTTGCCAGCAGGGGCAACGATTTTTGTACGGTAAATAGCACCCCTTTCACGTTGATATTGAACGTGCGATCGTAGTGTTCTTCGGTAATATCGGCCAGCCCGAGTAGCTCACCGCCGCCGGCGTTAGCGACCACGATATCCAAGTGTCCCTTGTGTTCCTTGATGCGGGCGAAAAGGTTATCAAGCGCGCCGAGGTCGGCGACGTCGGCCTGGATGCCGAAGGCGTTAGAACCCAGTTCGGCCAAGGCGTCATCCAGCTGCGCCTGGCGGCGCGCGGTGATAAAGACAAACGCGCCTTCATTGATAAACTGCCTGGCAATGCCCAGTCCGATTCCGGTGCTGCCGCCCGTGACCAACGCTATCTTACCTTGGAGTGATTGACTCATGCTGTCACCTTGGTTGTAAGTTAAGGGAAAATCCCGGTTGTGGTTCCGTATAAGGAGATACTTTAATTTCGTAATTAACGTTACGAAATTAAAGGGTGGGAATGTGCACGTCAAGGCTTTTCATATCAAATGTTATGAAATTAGTGAGAATGCTTTGTTAAATAATGAGCAACCCTTCCCGGCCATAACGGCGGTAGGCGCTAACGAGGAAAGGGCGTCAGACGGCGGGAGAATGATGGGGCGCCGCCTGTGTCAGTATGGTGGCGCAATCGATGATAGCCGTTAACTTTTGGTTTCCCGGGTGACCCAGCCGGCAATTTCCTGGTAGGGAACGAACATCGTCTGATTCCGCTTGGGATGCGTCGCGGTGAAAACCCCGACTATCGCGCCATCCTGTGCATAAACCGGACCGCCGCTCATTCCCGGCACGCCGCCGGCGTCGCTCAGGCCGACCAGGCAACTGGTGCCGGGTTTATCCCACCAGCCGAATTCCTTTAACTCGCCGCTTGAAGAGGTTGGCATCGCGGTATAGGCGTTGTACCCATAGAGTCTGAGTTTATCGCCTTTGCCCGCCGTCTCAAGCTTGGGCAAGGCGCGTCCGGTATTATCGTGGTAGATAATGGCCACATCACACAGAGGGTTGTAAGCCTTTACCTTGACCATCATCATCTTCGCTACATGTCCGGCGGTCAGGCTGTACTTCGCGGTGAGGGGAAAGCTGGATCCGATGGCTCCCGCCAGGACGGGAATGCCGATAAAATGGAAGTCCGCTTTATTTTCCGCGGTCTGATCAACTTTGTAATGGCCGACACCGGTACATGCCGATAACAACAAAGGAAATAAAGTAAAAAGAATGTTAATTTTCATCGTTGCCGCTTCATCATTGTTCTGGTGATAAAATTGATCGGCGAATTGATCAAGCCTGGCTAATATGTCTTGCCAGTAGGATTAACGGCTTAAGGTGAGAATTCTTTAGCCTGAAAATCGTAATTATTATTTTTTTATATTGGCGTCATAAAAAATGATGGCGATAGCGTATAAAGAATAAATAAAAAAATTAACTTAAGTCAAATAATCAAATCATAAAGTCCTGTCGCGCCTTCTTATCGCTGCCATAGGAAATTTAATCTATGCCAAAAAGTGTAATATTATGATTCAAATGACTTTTAAGTGAAGATGCCAATGATGAAAATCATTCTATGCTGGAATAATAAAGACGTTGCCATCGCTGGTTACGGATAGTGCGAAAAAACATGCCGGGGATAACGTTAATAACATTTCACAGGAAAAGGCGGCAAGGTGAAAATTAATATTCCCGTAGTGGATAGGTTAAATCGGCAGTGGCTAATGCTGAATAAAGTCAAATTTTTTCTCTATCTGCGGGAGTTTATTCCCAATTGGTTATCACAATGATAATCGCTTCACCCTTCTTTTTTATCGGGTGGAGACTTCAGTAACAAGGGGATTGGCAACGGGATTAACCGGCCATATCAAATAGTGTTTAGGCGGAGTTAAGGACGGGAAGGCTAAGATTTTTGTTTTAAGGTGAGACCAAGGTGATAAATAAAAAATCTTTCTCGGGCCGGTCCCTGGCGGTGGCGTTGATGCTGGCCGGCTGCGCCGACAGGGTGGGGATAACCGATCGCGGCGGCTATGGGGTCGATACGTCTATAGCGTCGTTAAACCAGGATGAGAGAGTGCGCTATCTGGTTATGCATTATACCGCCGTTGATGATGGGGCGTCGCTGGCTTTGCTGACACGGGGCACGGCAAGCGCGCATTATCTGGTATCGTCCGCTCCCCCGCTGATCAACGGCAAGGCGGTGGCGCAGCAGCTGGTGCCCGAGGACAAGCGCGCCTGGCATGCAGGGATAAGCGAATGGAACGGGCGTAGCAATCTTAACGATACCTCTATCGGTATCGAAATCGTCAATCCGGGTTTCACCGAATCGGCCGCGGGGAAGCGTTGGTATCCCTACGCCCCCGAACAGGTCGAGCTGGTGGCGCGTTTGGCTGAAGATATTATCCGGCGCTACCAGATACGCCCCGATAACGTGGTGGGGCATAGCGATATCGCACCGCTGAGGAAAACCGATCCCGGCCCGCTGTTCCCCTGGGCCCAACTGGCCGAGCGCGGCATCGGCGCCTGGCCAGATAAACACGTAGTGGATAAATATCTGGCGGGCAGGGCGCCGGAAGCTGACGCGCCGGTGGCTAACATCCAGCGCGCCTTAATTAAATACGGTTACAGCCTGCCGCTCCATGGCAAGGCCGATGAGGAAACCATCCGGGTTATCAGCGCATTCCAGATGCATTTCCGCCCCGCAAATTTTTCCGGTCGGGCGGACGCTGAAACCGAGGCCATTGCCCTGGCCTTACTGGAAAAATACCGTGCATAATTATCCTGCCCCGTCCGTTAGTCCAGCCCGGGCGGGGATACAGCATGCGCAGGCACAGTGCAGGCGACGGGTAAATGCTTTCATCTTGTCCCCTGCAGCGGCGGATCAGCCGCCTTATCGGCATAATTCTGCGCGATACTTACACAATCACTCACACAAACGGTGTGTAATCAGGTAAAATAGAATGTTGTTTCAGGCGAAAAATGAAAATGCGGAGGTATACCTGTCATGAATTCGAGTAATCAGCAACCTATCGAAACCAACACCAAACCCATCACCACAACGTTGTCAGGCGTCATTACCAAGTCCCCGAGCCGTATCAAAGGCAACACCGGCCGCCCTATGGTAAAAGCGACCATCCTGGCGGAAAGCGATAAGCGCAGCTCGTATCCCCTCACCGTGGTCGGCTTCGACATCATGGCGCTGGAACTGATGGCGCATTTACGTGGGGAACGTCTGACCATTACCGGACGCATGGAGTGGAACGGCGGTTATTCCATCGTCGCGGATCAAATTATCGCCGTCTGATGAACTACCCCTTCGGGGGCACTTCTTCAGGTCTGGTAGTCAGTGCTGTTGTCCCTACTGCGTTTGTTTATCCTGCAGCAACCTTCAGGCTTCCAACTATAAAAAGTGTTCACCGCCACAGCGAAAGAGGCCGTTTGGCCACGAGCCTTCTGTTATCCCGTGGCGTGGGATAAATTATTTTTAGCTTGCTTATTAATGATTTGCACGGCTTCGTTTCGATGTATTTAGCATATATGTTCATTTATGCAACATTTAGTGGTTGAAAAATTAATAATAGAAAAAGTGCTTGCTATCACCATCGCACTATGTGTAAATAGCGTCATCGGTTTGTAGTACAGACCTATTTATGAATGTCATTTTAGTAAAGTTGTTCCGGTAAAGACGATATTTCAATATACCGTATCTCCGAGGAATTTCCTTCTCTAGTGCTCCCATAAGTAAATCCTGACAAGCAGACCACAATCGCCTTATGGCGGCCCTATTAAAAGGAAACAACAATGTCTAATAAAATGACCGGTTCAGTAAAATGGTTTGATGCTGGTAAAGGTTTTGGTTTCATCACCCCTGCTGACGGTAGCAAAGATGTGTTCGTTCACTTCTCTGCAATCCAGAGCAATGATTTCAAAACCCTGGACGAAGGCCAACAGGTCGAGTTCAACATCGAACAAGGCCAGAAAGGCCCGTCTGCAACTAACGTCGTTGCGCTGTAATATACAGCTGAGGCTGTGGTAAGGTTCTTGCGATAGCGATGATGGCCCAGGCCGGAGCAGTCAAGTAACCCTAACCCAACCCAAAGATTCCGAACCCCGACTCTGTCGGGGTTTTTTTATGTCTTCGCGAATTTTAATGCTAAAATTCCGCTTCGACTTAATAAGGATATGGGTATGACGAAAAATTGTGTCTGGGGTCTGCTGGCATTGACCCTGAGCGGGTGCGCCGGTTATACCGACTATCCCTCTGCGGCCAAAACCGCCGCGCCTGCGGACGTGGCCGGCGTGTGGATGACCACCGGGCCGCAAAAGGAGCTGGCCGATCCGGCCGCCATCGCCACTTTTATCGTGACCCGGTCGGGCGACACCCTTGATTGCCGTCAATGGCAGCGCACCATCGCGCGGCGGGGCAAGCTGACCTGGCGCGGCGACAATCTGTACAACGTCAATGTCAAGAACGAGTACAGCACGGTGACCGTAAACGACGGCGTCATGAAATTCAGCCGCTTAACGCTGCATCGCGTGCAAAAGCCGACCGTTGAATGCCAGGCCTTTGTGGTTTATCACGATGGCGACTATGCCTTTGCCGATGAGGCCGTCGCCAAGCCGCAGCCGGCTAAGACCCATAAGAAGGCCAGCGGCGTGGAAAGACGGCAAAAATAGTCATCAGCGGCTATGGCTTCCCATAGCGCCGATGCAGGCGTTATGGCGCGCTAATGCTGCAGCCGGCGTGCGGGTTCTTAACCCGCACGCCCTAATGCCACTGCTTCAACACCCCAGCGCGCCGCCGGGTCCGGCCCTTTTTGCATCCCATCTTCCTTAAGGCCATTCAACCAAGGGTGATCACCAGCTTGCCCGTGGCATGTCCTGCGGCGCTGCGTTTATATGCGTCTGCGGCTTCTTCAAGCGGGAACGTCTTATCCAGAGGCATGCGGAACACGCCTTCCGTATACAGCCGCGCCGCTTCGGACAAGACCCGTTCAGGATGGTTCTGTGGCGCGAAAGATCCCTGCGCCCCGTGCAGCGGCGCGGTGGCATCAACAATGGAAAGAACGCGGGAAGGATCGCCGACCAGCGCGAGAAGCGTGGGAAGGATGCCCGGGCCGGCCAGATCGAGCGCGGCATTGACGCCGGCCGGCGCGATGTGGCCGATTCTTTCAACCAGGCCCGGGCCATAGGTTGTCGGGACGGCGCCGAGCCCGCGCAGGTATTCATGCTTCGGGGCGCTCGCGGTGCCAATGACGATGATCCCGCGGTAACGCGCGAATTGGATTACCGCGGAACCAACGCCACCGGCCGCTCCGTTTACCAGCAGCGTTTCGCCGGCCTTCACGCCAATCTGCGCAAGAATGCGCGTCGCGGTTTCGACCACCACCGGGAAACCACCCGCCTGCGCGAACGGCAGGCCGTCGGGCTTGCGGGCCCAATGAGTCAGAACCGCGTATTGCGCCGCCGTGTTAATGCCGTAGCCGAAGACGGCATCGCCAAGGCTAACGTCGGTACTGCCTTCGCCGACTTCATCCACCACGCCCGCGCCCTCGACACCGATGCCCGAAGGCAGCGCAATAGGCCGGCCGCGCCAGCAGCCGGCCCGAAGCTTCATGCCGTCCGAAGGGTTGACGCCGGCGGCCCGGACGGCAATCCGCACCTGGCCGGGACCGGCGTGGGGTTCGTTAATATCCGCCACCTGCAGGACTTCGGGACCGCCGTATGCGCTGAATTGCACTGCTTTCATAAAAAACTCCCCTGGAAAAACGCAAGGCGAGCGGCCTTGGTTATGCGTTGACGGTAAAAAAAACTGGCGGCACCAGACGGATTTGCGCACGCAGGTCTGCGGCGCTTTTGGCAATGTGCGGTCGCCTGGCGTGCGCGCGATTCCCTGGCGGACGCGCGGGTTACACCTCTCTGTCGGTATTTTATATACTCAGTATAAATAAATACTGAGTATATATAAAGGCCTGTGCAAAAATCAGCCCGGCCGGGGTTTCTGGCCAGCAACCGTAAACGGTCTCCCATAGTGCAAACCAGGGCCGTGTCGAGGTGGCTAAAATTTAAATTTGAATAAAATTATTTAAAATCAATAAATTATAATAATGGCATTCAAATTGCTTCCACGAAGGAGGGCTTGCCAATAAAAGGACATTACGATGAAAGCGATTATCATTGGTGCGGGGATGGGGGGCGCCAGCGCGGGCATCGCGCTGCGCAATGTCGGCTATCAAACCGAAATCTATGAAGCGGTCACGGATATCAAGCCGGTGGGGGCGGCCATTTCCATTTGGCCTAATGGTGTTAAATGTCTGAATTTTTTGGGTCTTGGCCCACAGATAAAAGCCCTTGGCGGCGATATGGCCACTATGGCATACGCGGATTATCGTACCGGGCGAATCCTGACCCGTTTTCCCCTGCGCCCGCTGGTGGAGCGCGTCGGTGAGTTCCCGTATCCCACCGCCCGCGCCGAGCTGCAAGCCATGTTATTGGATGAATTCGGCCGCGAGCGCGTCTTTCTCAATAAACGCCTGACGCGCATTGAGGATAATGGCTCCCAGGTAACGGCATGGTTTGCGGACGGCAGCGCCGCTACCGGCGATCTGCTTATCGGTGCTGATGGCACCCACTCTCTGGCGCGGGATTATGTGCTGGGCCACCGGGTGGCGCGGCGCTATGCGGGCTACGTCAACTGGAATGGCCTGGTAGCCGTCGACGAGGACATCGCGCCGGCTAACCAATGGACCACGTTTGTCGGCCAGGGCAAGCGGGTATCGCTGATGCCGGTGGCGGGCCGGCGCTTTTATTATTTTTTTGACGTGCCGCTGCCAAAAGGGCTGGAACAGGAGCGCGGCCGGGCGCGGGAAGCTTTACGGGAGTATTTTTCCGGCTGGTGCGCGCCGGTGCAGCGGTTGATAACGCAGCTGGATCCCTTGGGCGTCAATCGGGTGGAAATCCATGATATCGAGCCGTTCAGCACCTTTACGCGCGGTCGGGTGGCCCTGCTGGGCGACGCGGCCCATAGCACCACGCCTGACATCGGGCAGGGAGGCTGCGCGGCGATGGAAGACGCCGTGGTACTGGCGCTGGCGCTGCGCACGCATTCTCTCGGCATTGAAGATGCCCTGCTGCGCTACCAGGAAAAGCGGGTGGAGCGGGTCAGGTCGCTGGTGCTGAAAGCCCGCAAGCGGTGCGATATTACCCATGGCAAAGATCCCCAGGCCACCCGCCGCTGGTATCAAGATCTGGAAAATGAAACCGGGGAAAATATTCTTACCGGCCTGGCCGACACCATCTTAGGCGGACCGCTGTAGGGGCAGGGGGCTTGCCGTGACGGTCTGAGGCGGAAAACCGTGGCGACTGAATGTCGGTTTTTCGCCTGTAATCGTTATCAATTATGTCCGGCCAGGCGGGACGGGAAGATAACCTATTGTCATTTTTGGTAAATCCGCCGCCGGCGTATGGTAATATATCTGCAGAATCGCTAGGCTGGGCAGCCTAAGAAAATAAGCGCCTTTTATCGTTACCTCCTGTGCGGATGTCTGATGACTGAGAATACCTGTTTTGGTTTGCCCGCGCGCTTGGTGGGATGCTTAAGGTCGCCGTCAATGCCGCTCTTCGCCTCCTTTAGCAATAAACCATGAGATCTTCGCGCTGATAGCATCCGGCGATTATTGGCTTAACGATCAGGACCAGGATTGATGGAGCGCCTTGAATGGTGTTCCCAACAACTTTATGAAGAATCAATGAAATGGCATACCCGCAAAAATTTTCGCTTTCGCTCCTCCACCCGCGTTACTGGCTGACCTGGTTCGGCCTGGGAGTGCTTTTCCTGCTGGTGCAACTGCCTTATCCGGTGTTACATACCCTGGGCGGCTGGCTTGGCCGTTTATCGATGCCATTCCTGAAACGCCGGGCCGCGATTACGCGCCGTAACCTTGAACTCTGTTTTCCCAATATGGATAAGCAGAAGCTCGAGCGGACTATCATCAATAATTTCACCTCCGCCGGCATGGGCTTAATGGAAACCGGCATGGCCTGGTTCTGGTCGGATGCCCGCGTTAAACGCTGGTTTGACGTCTTCGGCCTGCACAATCTGCAGCGGGCGAACGAACATAACCAGGGGGTTATGGTCATCGGCATCCATTTTATGTCCCTTGAGCTGGGCGGACGCGCCATGGGGCTGTGCCAGCCGATGATGGCCATGTACCGTCCCCATAATAATAAAGCCATGGAACTGGTACAAACCTGGGGCAGGATGCGGTCCAACAAGGCGATGCTGGACCGCAAGGATTTACGCGGCATGGTCCATTCGCTCAAGCAGGGCGAAACGGTCTGGTTTGCTCCCGATCAGGATTATGGCCCGCGCGGCAGTATTTTTGCCCCTTTCTTCGCGGTTGACCAGGCGGCTACAACCCGCGGCACCTATACGCTGGCCCGGCTGGCACAGCCCAAGCTGGTGCCGGTGGTGCTGATCCGTAAAAAGAACGGTAAGGGGTACCGTCTGCTGATCCAGCCGCAGCTGGAAAATTATCCGCTGGACGATGAAATGGCCGCAACCTGCTATATGAATAAAATCGTCGAACAGGAAATCATGCGCGCGCCTGACCAATACCTCTGGATGCACCGTCGCTTTAAGACGCGTCCGTTGGGCGAATTGTCCCTCTATATATAAGTGCGGCGTGGCCGGGCACGGCGTCAGTTTTGCCTCCCGGCCGGTGACGCAGGCCGATCGTTTGAAATAACGCCAATTCACCTCTTTTATCCTGCCATCGCGCCCTGCGGATGTTCTTATACTAGCGGCTTTAATATCATGAGTTCATGGATCCGCGAAAATGCATATTACGCACTATAGGGCCTGGGCAATGGTTTTCCTATTCAGCGCGCTATTCTGGATGACGATGATAAGCGCAATTTATTTGTTGCTTAAAAATTAATTTTTGTAGAGCAAAAGCGATAATTGTTGCCGAGAAGGCGGTGTTGACGACATTATGCTGCGGCGACAGTGAGATGGCTTCTTTTAGGATTAATCCTAAAATATAGTCCGGATCCATTGTAAGCGCCAAGAGTGCGAAATCAGTGCCAAAATACTAAAATTTATTTTATAAGTACGCTGAAAAGACTCGTTTTTTTGTGTTTATCCCGGCTGGGGACCCGTAGGCGGGTGATAAGAAAACCGCGGTGTATTAATTTTTGTTACCAATATTACAAAAAATTACCAGTACACCTGCCGTGTCGATTCGTTACACTATCAGCCTTTCGTTACTCGCTGGTTTAAAAACCTCAAAATCATTTGATAGGTAAATTATGTTACGCAATGGCCGCTCTCGGGCAGTATGGCTTCTGACTATCCTGGGAATGTCCCTGGCTAGTTTTTCGACTTTTGCTGATACGGATATCTTTACCGCGCTGGACGATCCTTCCACTGCGAAAAAAAGTTTCGACGGCAATCTTCAAGCCGGCTACAACGCGCAGTCCGGCAACTCCACCAGCTCTTCACTGGCGGCAAGCAGCACCATGACCTGGTTCCAGCCGACCAATGCCTACAGTATCTGGGCCGAAGCGGCAAATAACTCAACCGATGATGAACGCTCTTCGGAAAAGTATCAGGCCGGTGCGCGTGCGCGTCATAATTTGGATGATGATAATTTCCTGTTTACGCAGGGCAGCTGGTTAAGCGATCGTTTCAACGGTTATCGCTCGCGTTCAACCCTGACCGCGGGTTACGGCCGGCAGGTCTTGAACGGACCGGTCAGCCACCTGCGGTTGGAAGCGGGTCCCGGCGTAAGGCACGATGAATTCCAGGGCGGCGGTCGCCAGACCAAGGCATTGGCCTACGGTGCGGCATCTTATGCTTATCAGCTGACCGACAGCACGCAATTTATCCAGGGCGTTTCCATTCTTGGTAACGAGGATATCACGGCGAATTCCGAAACCGGGCTGAGCGTGGCCATCAATAGCCATTTTGCGTTGAAGATGACCTATGATGTCACTTATAACAGCACCACGCCGGATAGCGCGCCGAAACACACCGATACCAAGACGGCGGTTTCCCTGGTCTATAATATGCAATAGCAGGCTGATGCCTGGTTAAAATCTTATTTTACTATTTCTTGTCACGTTTTAGCGATCTTAAGCTGGACAAAGGGCTTGCCACTTGCTGTACTACTACCCGACACAGAGTTTGTGTCTATCATTTATTGAAAGGTAAGTTTGATGTCTAAGATTAAAGGTAGCGTTAAGTGGTTCAATGAATCTAAAGGATTCGGTTTCATTACTCCTGAAGATGGCAGTAAAGATGTGTTTGTTCATTTCTCCGCCATCCAGAGTAATGGTTTCAAAACGCTGGCCGAAGGCCAACGCGTTGAATTTGAAATCACTAACGGCGCCAAAGGCCCATCGGCTGCTGACGTTACAGCTATTTAAGATAGCCAGTATTCTGAAAAACCCGCTTAATGCGGGTTTTTTTTATGCCTGAAATCCCGTAATCGCCGAACTGAGCGACAAGGTGTTAAAGGGAAAGCGCCCCATGGCACGGCAGGCCCGCCAACACAGAACGCAATGCAGCCGTGTTCAAGGGAGAGCGTGCCGATGGGGCCGAATCGGGCGTGGGGTTTTCGCCCGACCGAGCGCCCCATGGCACGGTATGCCCGCCAACACAGAACGCAATGCAGGCGTGTTCAAGGGAGAGCGTGCCAATGGGGTTGAATCGGGCGTGTTTTTCGCCCGACCGAGCGCCCCATGGCACGGTATGCCCGCCAACACCGAGCTCAAAGCAGACGTGTTCAAGGGAGAGCGTGCCAATGGGGTCGAATCGGGCGTGTTTTTTCGCCCGACCGAGGCCCCATGGCGCGGTAGGCCCGCTAACACAAATCCTGCAACGAGCGTGTCAAAGGGAGAGCGTGCCGATGGGGTCGAATCGGGCGTGGGGTTTTCGCCCGACCGAGCGCCCCATGGCACGGTATGCCCGCCAACACAGAACGCAATGCAGCCGTGTTCAAGGGAGAGCGTGCCAATGGGGTTGAATCGGGCGTGGTTTTCCCGCCCGACCGAGGCCCCATGGCGCCGGTAGGCCCGCTAACACAAATCCTGCAACGAGCGTGTCAAAGGGAGAGTGTGCCACCTTATAACGGCACCGGCGGGCCGAACAGATTCACCAATCCCACCGCCAACAACGTCATGGCAAGCGAACCGACCAGATTCAGCAGAATATTCACCCCAGCCCAAAGCATCTGCCCGGTCATCATCAGGGTAACCACTTCCGCCGAAAAGGTAGAAAAAGTGGTCAGGCCGCCGCAAAAGCCGGTGGTGATAAACAGTTTCCAGAACGGGTCGATATGAGTGAGACGGAGAAACAACGCCATAAACAGGCCGATGATAAAGGCGCCGACCAAGTTAACCGCCAAGGTGCCGACAGGAATGGCAAAACCGCTGCCGCTGAGCTTCAGGCTGAGCCACCAGCGCAATACGCTGCCGATCCCCCCACCAATAAACACGGCTGATAAAAGGGTAAACATAAGAACCTTTTTAATTAATTTAAGGAATGAAAAACTCAGCAGGGCGAACACAATGACTACGTCCCCCAACCCGAGCAGGTAAACGTAGACATCATCAGCCAAAAACGGCGGTTAAAGGAGGAATGTCATCTCCTGGCGCGATTATACATTACTTTCCTTTACTGAACAGTATTGTCGTCGCCATGGCGGCAGGCCAACTGGATGGCATCGGCCACCAGCTCGACCCGATCGGCTTCCAGCAGGGATGTCGATACCCGGATAAAGCGGCTGGGTCCGATACTATGCCGTTTGCCGGGCATCACCGCGATACCGTGAGCCGCCAGCGTCACCAGGGCATATTGCTCTGACGGCACCGGGATCTGGATGCTCAGCCCGTCCCGATCCGGCAACACCACCCCACGCTGCGCCAGCGCGCGCAACAGCGCCCGGCGGCGCTGGGCATAACAATGCCGGGCGGCGGCAAGCGTCTGCTGGGTCATGCCATCTGCCATCATCCAGGCCACCGCTTCCTGCAATATCCTGCTGGTCCAGCTGGCGCCGAAGTTACGTACCGACTGAATACGCCGGATGATATCACTGGAAGCGGAGATAACCGCCAGCCGCAAATCCGGGCCATAGGCTTTGGAAAATGAACGTACATGCACGGTACGCTGCGGGTAAATATTGCCCAGGCTGTGGACCGGATGCGCGGACAGCTCGCCGATGCCGTCATCCTCAATTATCAGCGTCGCGCGGGCGCGCAGTAAATGCGCCATATCGTCGGCGCGCTGCCGGCTAACCGTATGGCCGGTTGTGGAATGGGTGCGCGGTTGGTAGATAAAAGCTACCGGACTACGCCTGAGCGCCGCCTCAAGCCCCGCGGGGGTAGGGCCTTGCCCATCGCAGGGGACGGCGATAATGTCCGCGCCCACATTATCCAGCATATCCAGCAACCGCGTGGCGGTGGGATCTTCAATCGCCACCGGGGCACCGGGCATAATCAGGGTTTGCAATGTTTGGTACATGGCGTCAAAACCGCCGTCCGCCGCGAGGTAGGCCTCGGCGGGATAGGGCCAGCGCGGCGCGATGGCCTGTTGCAATACCTGGCTTATCGGTTCGCGCCGGTAGCTGTTGAGGTTTATCGCCCTCCCGCCGCGCAGCAGCGCCTCGCGCAGATCCGGCAAATAGGCCGGATCGGGCGCGGCCAGGGTCAGGTCGGCCATGATATTGTCGCCGAAATTGCCGATGGCCTCGAACCGCACCGGCCGCGGCGTGACGATATTGCCGCACACCCATACGCCGTTGCGCCCGGCGCCGGCGATGACTTTTTGCCGCCGCAGCTGCCCCCAGGCGGCGGATACGGTTGCCGGGCTGACATCCAGCAGGCCGGCAAGTTCGCGCACCGCCGGCAGCTGTACGCCTACGGCAATGGCGCCGCTGCCGATAAGCGCCGCGGTCGCCAGCGCAATACCTTTAATCGTCCGATCCTCGATGCGTTCGGCCAGCCAGCCGGCCTCAAGAGCATTATCCATAAGAATAAACTTTGTACAGTAACAAAGTTAACATTGTACATTGAACAAAGTGGTTTTAGTATCGAAATTAATCAATCGAAACCAAAATGGTCTACAACTGTTAATGTCCGGTAAAAGAAAGCACGCCGGCATGGGGGAACAACGTGGCATACACTATCAGGCTGGCGGTCAGGGATTGGGATTATTTTACTCCCCTGGCATTGGGCGATCTCAGGCCGCAAGGTTTTTCCCTGGAAATCCATCGCGTGGGCACGCTGGTGGACTCCATCGCCACCAGCGCCGACTTTGACGCCGGCGAAGTCTCGTTCAGCCGGTATGCCCAGGCGGTCGCCCGCGGCGATAATTCCCTGCTGGCGCTGCCGCACTTCCTGATGCGCGGGTTCCGGCAACGCTGCATCATCACCACCAAGACCAGCCCGCTGACCACCCTCGGACAACTGCGCGGCAAACGTATCGGGCTGACCGGCTGGCAGGATTCCGGCAATACCTGGACCCGTACCCTGCTGAAGCGCGAAGGGGTGGGTATCGATGACGCCACCTGGTATGTGGGCCGTTTGACAGACGATCATCCTGTGGTCGACCGACTGGCCGGCTTCGGCCGCACGGGGCGTATCGAGGCCGCGCCCGGGGAGCGGCCGCTGCTGACCTTATTACGGGCGGGGGAGCTGGACGCGGTATTCACTCCCTTTATGCCGAACGGATTTTTTTCCCCCGCCTCGGATCTGCGCCAGTTGCAGGAGGATTTTCGCCAGGCGGAACTCGATTATTTTAACGCGGTGGGGTATATCCCGGGAATCCATGTGCTGGGCATCAAGCCGGCGCTGGCGCAAGCCCATCCGGAGCTGCCCCAGGCGCTGAGCGATATCATTACGCAGTCGGCCCGTCTGTGGCACGACAAGCGGGTCAAGTATGCCGATACCACGCCCTGGCTGATGGACGATCTGGCGCGTACCGCACGCGACCTGCCGGCGGACTGGAATCGAAACGGTTTTGACGCCAACCAGCGGATGGTGGCGGACTTTGCCGCTGAGCTTTTTGAGCAGGGACTGACGTCACGTTGCCTTACGCCGACGGAACTCTTTCCTTACCCATTATCATAATCTGCAGGAGGACGGACAATGAAAGTCGCATTAGGACAATTTGCAGTGAGCCGGGAATGGGAAACCAATTTAGCAACCTGCCTCGACCTGATGGACCGCGCTCTGGCGGGCGGCGCGGATTTGCTGGTGCTGCCCGAGGGCATCCTGGCGCGGGATATCGCCGACCCGGATTTAGTGCTTAAGTCGGCCCAGCCGCTGGACGGGCCGTTTGTCAGCACGTTGTGCGCCGCCAGCCGGGGCACCCAGCTTACCACCATGATGAGCGTGCACACGCCCACCGGCGACGGGCATGCGTTTAATGTACTGATCGCTATTCGCCACGGCGAAATTATCGCCCGCTATCGCAAACTGCATCTTTACGACGCGTTTGCCGTGCAGGAATCGAAAAACGTCACGCCCGGCAGCGAGGTGCCGCCGCTGGTGGATGTGGCGGGCATGAAAGTAGGGCTGATGACCTGCTATGACGTGCGTTTCCCCGAACTGGCGCGCCGGCTGGCGCTGGATGGCGCCCAGGTGCTGGTGCTGCCTGCCGCCTGGGTCAAGGGGCCGCTGAAGGAAATGCACTGGGAGGTGCTGGTCACCGCGCGGGCATTGGAGAACACCTGTTATATGGTGGCGGTGGGAGAATGCGGCGAGCGCAATATCGGCAACAGCATGGTCGTCGATCCGCTGGGCGTTGCCATTGCCCATGCCGCCGAAGCGCCGGCGCTGGTGTTCGCCGAGCTGGATGCCGAGCGGGTCACCCACGCGCGGCGGGTATTGCCGGTGCTGGAAAACCGCTGTTTCGCCGCGCCGCAGCTGCGTGAGCGCTAAGACGCGAGCTGCAATCATCACTAGGTTATCGACATCAGGGGAAATGTAATGAATGTAATGAAAAAACGGCTGGTTGCCCTGTTCTGCCTGGCGCTGTCGGGCGGCGCGCTGGCGGATGACGCGCTGCCGGTGCAGGCCCTGGATACCGCGCTGCACGCTAAGTTACCCCAGGATATCCAGCAGTCGGGCCGGATTATATCCGTTAATAACGGATCGTTCCCTCCTTATGAGATTGCCACCAGCACCCATTCCCTGGACGGCGCCAGCGCCGATTTAGCCCAGGCGCTGGGGCAGCTGCTGGGCGTTAAGATCGAACACGCGTCGGTCAGCGGTCTGTCAGGCGTGTTGAGCGGCATTAATTCCGGCCGCTACCAGATGGCTATCGGTCCGATCGGCGATTTTCCCGACCGGGAACAGAAAAATGATTTTATCGATTTTGTGCAGGAATTCGTGGTGTTCGCCGTGCCTAAGGGCAATCCGGCCGCCATCAACGGCCTGATTGATACCTGCGGCAAGCGCATCGCGGTCATGGCGGCCGGTTCAGCCGAGCAGGTCATCCGCAAACAGTCCGCCACCTGCGTCGCGGCGGGCAAGGCGCCGGTGACCGTCGCCTCCTTTACCGATCAGCCCACGTCGGTGCTGGCGGTGCGTTCCGGCCGGGTCGACGCCTTTTTCTCCTCCCAGGCGCCCCTGACCTATTTTGTGGCGCAAACCAACGGGCAGTTGGAATTAAGCGGACAGGGTAAAGCCAATGGCTTTGGCGATCTGTTCCAGGGGTCGGTAGTGCCGAAGGATTCGCCGTTCGGCGCGGTGGTGCTGGAAGCCTATCAAAAATTGTTTGCCAACGGCACCTATGCCGCCATCATGAAAAAATGGCATCTACAGGACAATATGCTCAAGGCGCCGGGCCGTAACCTGGCCAGCAATCCAGGTGCGAAACCATGACCGGACGTGCTACCGATGCCACGCCGACGCCCGCGGACACCGAGCGCGACGTGCGTTATGCGCGTCCGCCGGGGCGGCTGGGCCATATAGTGTTATGGGTAGTGGTGTTGTTGATTGCCGCCGATGTGGTCTGGGTGGTCGCCAACAACAAAAACTTTGAATGGCACGTGGTCAGGGCCTGGTTTACCGAGGCGTCGGTGCTGCGCGGTCTGGGCGTGACCCTGGGCCTGACGGTGATCTCCATGGTGCTCGGGGTGCTGCTCGGGCTGCTGCTGGCGGTGGCCCGTCTGTCCGATCACCGGCTGTTGCGCGGGCTGGCGGGCCTGTATATTTGGTTCTTCCGCGGCACGCCGCTGCTGGTGCAACTGATTTTTTGGTACAACATGTCGACGCTGTTCCCGCATGTGACCCTCGGGTTGCCGTTTGTCGGCCCGGTATACGCCAGCTGGAACACCAACGATCTCATTACTCCCCTTACCGCCGCCATTGCCGGCCTGGCGCTCAACGAGGCCGCCTATATGGCGGAGATTATTCGCGCCGGGCTGCTGTCGGTGGATACCGGCCAAGTGGAAACCACCCAGGCGTTCGGCATGAGCCGCAGCCGGGCGTTGCGGCGCATTATTATCCCCCAGGCCATGCGGTCGATTATTCCCCCCACCGGCAACCAGCTGATCAGCATGATTAAAGCCACGTCGCTGGTGAGTGTCATCGCCATGGGCGATTTGCTCTATTCGGTACAGTCGGTCTATAACCGCACCTTTGAAGTGGTGCCGATGCTGATGGTGGCGGTGATCTGGTATCTGATCATTACCTCGGTGCTGAACGTGGCGCAGTCCGCCATCGAGCGTTATTACGCCCGCGGCACCCGCCGCAGCGAGACGGTGACCCGGCGGCGCCAGGCCGCGCCGGCGGATAGCGTGGCAGGAGAAAAATAATGGTTCAGCAAACTTCCGTTCCGCTGGTACGCGCCCGGGACGTGCACAAGAGTTATGGCGATCATGAGGTGCTTAAGGGTATCAGCCTGGACGTGTTGCCGGGCGAGGTGGTGGTGATCCTGGGACCGTCCGGATCGGGGAAATCCACCTTTTTGCGCTGTATTAACCATCTGGAAGATATGAACCAGGGCTCGATTATCGTCGGCGATCACCAGGTGGGCTACGAGCTGCGCAAAGGCGTGTTGCATAAATTGTCCCCGCGGGCCATTGCACGCCAGCGCCAGGAAATCGGTATGGTTTTCCAGCAGTTTAATCTTTATCCCCACATGACGGTGCTGCAAAATATTATCGAAGCGCCGATCGGCGTACATAAACAGAGCCGCCGCGACGCCGTGCGTTACGCGCGCGAGCTGTTGCAAACGGTGGGACTGAGTGAAAAGGCCGACGCCTATCCCCGCCATCTTTCCGGCGGCCAGCAACAGCGGGTGGCTATCGCCCGGGCGCTGGCCATCCGGCCTAAGCTGATGCTGTTTGATGAGCCGACTTCGGCGCTGGATCCGGAGCTGGTGGGCGAGGTGCTGGCCACCATGCGCAGCCTGGCGGATCAGGGATTGACGATGATCGTGGTCACCCATGAGATTGGCTTTGCCCGCGAGGCGGCGGATCGGGTGGTGTTTATGGATCAGGGCGTGGTGGTGGAGGCGGGGCCGCCACAGGATGTGCTGGTCAATCCGCAGCATCCGCGCACCCGCGCTTTCCTCAGCCGGTTCCTGTAACCGGGCCGGGGCGTAGCGGGAATAACGCCCCGGTATGTAAATCTGTTACAGATATCTCTTGTAATGCAGGGGCAATAGCGGTAAAAAGCGATTAACATGTATCAATCGCTGGTTTTATCAGCAAGCGTTAAGCAAGAAGGTGAGTATGGAAGGTTTAAGTATTACCAAATTATTAGTCATCGGCGCCTTGATTGTGCTGCTGTTCGGCACCAATAAGCTGCGCAGCCTGGGCGGCGACCTGGGCGCGGCTATCAAAGGTTTCAAGAAAGCGATGGGTAGCGATGATGCGGTCGCGCCGAAAACGCAGGCTGATGATACCGTGGCGCCCCAGGTTACAGAACGTAAAGAGTAAACCTGGCGCGGAAAAGGATGGTTATCGCAACCATCCTTTTTTATTGGCCGCAGTCAGAATGTAACCGGATATGTCGCCGGTTATTTTACCTCAATGCCCTTGGCCTGCAGGTCCGCATGGTAGGACGAGCGCACGAACGGACCGCACGCCGCATGGGTAAAGCCCATGGCCATGGCTTCCGCTTTCATCTCGTCGAATTCCTGCGGACTGACGTAACGCTTCACCGCCAGGTGGTGACGGCTGGGCTGCAGATACTGGCCCAGGGTCAACATGGTCACGCCGTGGCGGCGCAGATCGCGCATGACGTCAACGATTTCCGCGTTGGTTTCGCCCAGCCCCACCATCAGTCCGGATTTGGTCGGCAGGTCGGGGTTGGCTTCCTTGAAACGCTCGAGCAGTTTCAGCGACCAGTTATAGTCGGCGCCCGGGCGCACCTGGCGGTATAGCCGGGGCACATTTTCCAGATTGTGGTTAAACACATCCGGCGGCGCCGCGTTGAGGATTTCCAGCGCCCGATCCATCCGGCCGCGGAAATCCGGCACCAGCGTTTCAATCTTGATGGTGGGGTTTTTCGCCCGGATGGCGGTGATGCAATCGGCAAAATGCTGGGCGCCGCCGTCGCGCAGGTCGTCGCGGTCCACCGAGGTGACGACGACGTAGCGCAGCCCCATATCGGCGATGGTCTGGCCCAGTTTTTCCGGCTCATTGGAGTCGGGCTGGGTTGGACGGCCATGGGCGACGTCGCAGAACGGGCAGCGGCGGGTGCAGATGGCGCCGAGGATCATAAAGGTGGCGGTGCCATGGTTAAAACACTCGGACAGGTTGGGGCACGACGCTTCCTCGCAGACGGAGTGCAGGCCGTTTTTGCGCATGGCGGCTTTAATACCCTGGATACGCGTGGAGTCCGACGGCAGTTTAATCTTCATCCATTCCGGTTTGCGCAGCATCTCCTGACGCTCGACCGCCACGGTTTTAATCGGGATTAAGGCCATTTTATCGGCGTCGCGGTATTTAACGCCGCGTTCCATCTGTATCGGTTTACTCATAATCTCGCAGGTCCCGTCCCGAATGTGCCAGCATGCAGGTTATCACACACGCTGTTACGTGATTGTTCAACTAAATTTGATAAAACATCAAAAATTATAACATGGTTAACCGTTCGCTTTCAGCCCAAAAAAGCGATTATTGCTGGATTGCGTCCGCAAGGGGAGGGTAATCCTCCAGATACCAGGGCAGCATGCGGGCCGGCGGATTGCCGAGCCGTTGCAGGAAGACCCCGGTCAGCACCGGCGCCACGTCGTCCACGCGGGTGCCCGGCGCCAGATCGCTTACCTGGGTCATGCGCAGTCCGGCGTAGCCGCAGGGATTGATTCGCAGGAAGGGCGAGAGATCCATGGCGATGTTCAGCGCCAGTCCGTGAAACGAACAGCCTTTGCGGATGCGTAATCCCAGCGAGCAGATTTTATCATCATTCACATAGACGCCCGGCGCGTCCGCGCGCGCGCGCGCCGCGATGGCAAAACGCCCCAGGGTCTCCACCACCGTTTCTTCCAGCAGGGTCACCAACTGGCGCACGCCCAGCCTGCGGCGTTTAAGGTTAAGCAGGACGTAGAGGATTTGCTGGCCGGGGCCGTGAAACGTGACCTGGCCGCCGCGATCGCTCTGGATAACCGGAATGGTGCCCGGCGCCAGGATATGTTCTGCCTTGCCGGCCTGCCCCTGGGTAAATACCTGCGGATGCTGGACCAGCCAGATTTCATCCGGCGTGGATTCGTCGCGGCGATCGGTGAAGACGTGCATGGCCTGCGACACCACGTCATAGGGCTGCAGGCCAAGCTGGCGGATTATGATGGTTTCCTGTGGCACAGGCGACTCCCGGTTTACAGGACCATGCGGACCTGTTCGATATTGCCCAACTCCTCATAGAGCGCTTCGACCTGCTCGATATGGGTGGCGGTAATGGTAATGGACACCGCATGGTAATTGCCTTTGCTGCTCGGCTTGACCTGGGGGGTATAATCGCCCGGCGCGTGGCGCTGTACCACTTCGACCACGCGATCGACCAGTTCCGGACGCGCGGTGCCCATCACTTTATAGGTAAAGGAGCAGGGGAACTCAAGCAGTTCATTCAGTTTGGTTTTCATTGGAACTCCGGTAGCGTGACTGCCACTGCATCTGGCGGATATTTGCGGCGGGTAGGATGGGTAAGAAGAATAACGCGCAGCGCCGGGAAGGGATTTACGGCGTCTTTACGATCCTGCCCATCGTGCCCGTGGGCACGGCCTGGCCATCAAACTCACTCCCGCCGGGGCGGGAGCGCTCTGTTACTATTATATGGGGGCTGATTTGCCGCTGACAAGCCGTGGCGGCATTAAGCGAACCAATGATGGAACATCAGCTTGATATAATCCACGATGCGGCTGAAAATATTGCCTTCCTGCACCTGGTTCAGGACCACCAGCGGATGCTGATCGATGGTCTTGCCGTCCAGCTGGAAGTTGATGGTGCCTACCTGCTGGCCTTTGGCAAGCGGTGCATGCAATTCCTTCTGGCTTAGAGTATAGCTGGCTTTCAGATCTTTCATGCGGCCGCGGGGAATGGTCAGGTAAGCATCGCTATCCACGCCCAGCTTGACGCTGTCGGTATCGCCGAACCACACCGGCTCGGCGGCAAATTCCTTGCCCGCCTTCAGCGGCGCCACGGTTTCAAAGAAACGAAAGCCCCAGGTCAGCAGCTTGCGGGTTTCGCTTTCGCGGCCCTTGGGCGAATGGCCGCCCATCACCGCTGAAATCAGCCGCATCGGACCGTCGGTGGCCGAGGCGACCAGGTTAAAACCGGCGGAGTCGGTGTGGCCGGTTTTGATGCCGTCTACGTTCAACCCGGTATCCCACAGCAGGCCGTTACGGTTCATCTGCCTGATATTATTGAAGGTAAATTCTTTTTCTTTATAAGTGGCGTATTCTTCCGGCACATCGCGGATCAGGGCCTTGCCGATCAGCGCCATATCGCGGGCGGAGCTGTACTGGCCCGGGGCATCGAGGCCGTGTACGGTTTCGAACTGGGTATTTTGCAAGCCCAGCGCTTTCACGTAGTTATTCATCAGGCCGACAAACGCGTCCTGGCTGCCGGCGACGTAATCGGCCATGGCCACGCAGGCATCGTTGCCTGACTGGAGGATAATGCCGCGGTTAAGCTGCGATACCGGCACGCGATCGCCGGGTTTAAGGAACATCAGCGACGAACCCTTGAATACCGGATTGCCGGTCGCCCAGGCGTCCTTATTGACGGTGATGATATCGTTAGGGGTGATCTTTCCCGATTTTATCGCCTGGCCGATGACGTAGCTGGTCATCATTTTTGTCAGGCTGGCCGGATCGCGACGGGTGTCGGCATTTTGCTCCGCCAGTACCTTGCCGGAGTTGTAATCGATCAGGATATAGGTTTCGGCATCAATTTGCGGCACGCCGGGAATCATGGTCTTCAGATTCACATCGTCGGCGTAGCTATTGGAAAGAGGGATCAGCGCAATAAGGGTGCTTAAGGCTAAGCGCCTGAATAAAAGATGGCTCATTACTTTATTCATGTCAGGACAACAGCATCCGTGGGAGTAAGTTAAAATCGTGCCACACTATAGCAGAAGTAAAAAAGGCCGGCATCAGGCAATCCGTAACCTGGCGGGGAGAACCTTTTAAGAATGTTTCAGCCGGCCCGCGCCCCGGCTATTCCGTCGCCGTAGTGATAAACGATTGCTGCTGCGCTTCGCTGACCAGGCGCTGCTGCAACCCGGCGGCCTGCTGCCGGGAGCTGAACGGCCCCAGTTGCACACGGTACAGCGCGCCGTTGGCGGTGACCTTGCCCGGCACGCCGAATTTCTGGCTCAGGCTTTGCTGCCAGCTGATTGCGCGCTGGCGGTCGCCAATAGCGCCGACCTGGATCACGTAGCGGCCGGAAGACGCGGCCGGCGACGCCACCGGCGCGACGACGGCCGTGGTATGCGTCGTAGCGCCCGCTGAAACGGGCGGCGGCTGCGTGACGTACGGCGGGGCGACGACGGCCGTGCTATGCGTCGAGGCGCCCGCGGAATAGGATGACGGCTGCGACGCCACCGGCGCGGCGGCGGTGGGTTCGGGCTGGCTGGATTCAATCACGCCGGGCGGCAGTGCCGACGGGGCGCCGAGAAAACCGTGACCGCCGCCACCGCCGGCGGCTACCGGGGCGCCGGTGGCGTCATCGTCCGCCGGCGCGTTTGCCGGCACCGGATCGGCAACCGGGCGGACCGCGCCGCTATCGGCTTCGGGCGTGGACGATTGCATGACCGGGGTACCCATCGCGCCGGTGCCCAGATCGGGCCGCGGCGGCAGCGCGTAGTTCTGTTTAGCCACCACGGTGCCGACGGTGCCGGGTCCGGACAGCGTGCCGTCCGGCGCAACCTGGATAAAGTCGACGCGTACCTTGCTGTTATTGGAGATGTTCAGCCGATCGCCCGCCGCGCGCGACAAATCGATAATGCGGCCGGGCGTGTAGGGACCCCGATCGTTGACCCGCACCACCAGCTGGCGGCCGTTGCTGATATTGGTCACCCGCACATAGCTTGGGATGGGCAGGGTCGGATGCGCGGCGGTCAGGGCGCCGGCATCGAACTGTTCGCCGGTGGCGGTGACGTTGCTGCCGCTGGATTCCGCGTCATACCAGGCGGCCAGGCCGGTTTCGCTGTAATTCTGCGGGTTTTTGATAATATGGTAAGTCTTGCCGTTGACGTCATAGTCCTGGTTGGTGGCCGGGTTATACGGCTCATAGCGCGGCTCCACGCCGCTTATCTCCACCACCGGCCCGTTGTAGGCCGCGGCGGGCGCCTGCTGCTGCTGCGTCGTCTCTGTCGAGCTACAGGCCGTGAGCAATAACCCCATCACGCCGATCCAGTGCCATTCCTTCCGCATTGCTCACCTCTATAAGTTTTTAGACAACATTTTCCGATGAGTATGTATCGACATGACGATACCAAACCCCGCCATCAGCACGATTAATGCCGAGCCGCCGTAGCTCACCAGCGGCAGCGGAACGCCGACCACCGGTAAGATACCACTTACCATGCCGATATTCACGAATACATAAACGAACAAAATCAGCATCAAACCCCCGGCCATCACCCGGCCGAAGGTGGTCTGCGCCTTGGCGGCGATCACCAGTCCGCGCATGATTACGCACAGGTATAACGCTAAAAGCACCAGAACGCCAATCAGGCCCAGTTCCTCGCCCAATACGGCGAAAATAAAATCGGTATGGCGCTCCGGCAGGAATTCCAGCTGGGACTGCGTGCCGTGCAGCCAGCCCTTGCCGCTCAGCCCGCCGGAGCCAATGGCGATTTTGGACTGGATAATATGGTAACCGGCGCCCAGCGGGTCGGTTTCCGGATCGAGCAGCATCATGACGCGATCGCGCTGGTAGTCATGCATCAGGAAGAACCACAGGATCGGAATAAAGGCCGCCACCAGCAGCGCCGCCACCCCGATCAGCTTCCAGCTCATGCCGGACAGGAACAGCACGAACAGCCCCGAGGCGGCGATAAGGATGGCGGTGCCGAGGTCGGGCTGCGCCGCCACCAGCAGCGTGGGCAGGAATATCAGCACCAGCGCGATGGCGGTATTTTTCAGCGAAGGCGGACAGCTGTCGCGGTTGATAAAGCGCGCCACCATCAGCGGCACCGCGATCTTGGCGATTTCCGAAGGCTGGAAACGCACAAATCCCAAATCCAGCCAGCGCTGGGCGCCTTTACTGATCTGGCCGAAGGCGTCCACCGCCACCAGCAGGATCACGCTGATAATGTAAAGGTAGGGCGCCCAGGCCTCATAGACCCGGGGCGGCACCTGCGCCAATACCAGCATCACGAGCAGGCCCATGAAAATCTGGCCGATTTTGCGCTCCATCATGCCGACATCCTGGCCGCTGGCGCTCCACATGACCATGGCGCTGTACGCCAGCAACAGCGTGATCAGGAATAGAAAAGGCACATCGATATGGAGCTTATTCCAGAACGCCCCGTTTTGCTGGTTATCGGTCATGGCTAATCACCTTCAGTGCCGGGCGGAGCAGGCTGCTCGGCCGGTAAATCCGTCGTATTGTCGCCCAGCATGATATGGTCCAGAATCTGGCGGGTAATGGTGCCCACCGCCGGACCGATACCGCCGTTCTCCAGGATCACCACCACCGCCACTGTCGGCTTGTCATAGGGGGCGAACGCGGTCATCAGCTTATGATCGCGCAGATGCTCGGCGATCTTGTGGGCGTTATACACTTCGTTGGCCTTCAGGCCATACACCTGCGCGGTACCCGATTTGGCGGCTATTTTATACGGCGCGTCGGCAAAGCTTTTGCGCGCGGTGCCGTTGGGCCGGTTGGCGACGCCGTACATGCCGTCCTTGGCCACTTCCCAATAACCGGAATGCGGGTCGCCGATCTGGGTATGTTCCGGCTGTTTATAGGGGACCAGCTGGCCGTTTTCCCGGGTACTGTACAGCAAATGCGGGATACGCACCGCGCCGTCGTTAATCAGCGACATCAGGGCCTTGGACATCTGCACCGGCGTGGCGGTCCAGTATCCCTGGCCGATGCCGACCGGAATGGTATCGCCCAGGTACCAGGGCTTCTTGAAGCGTTTCAGTTTCCATTCACGGGTCGGCATCACGCCGGAGCGTTCCTCGGACAGGTCGATGCCGGTATAGGAGCCGTAGCCGAACTTCGACATCCACTCCGACAGCCGGTCGATGCCCAAATCATAGGCCACCTGGTAGAAAAAGGTATCCGCCGATTCCTCCAGCGCCTTGGTGACGTTAAGCCGGCCGTGCCCCCATTTTTTCCAGTCGCGATAGCGTTTATCCGAGCCGGGCAATTGCCACCAGCCCGGATCGAACAGGGAATAGCTGCGGTTAATGGTGCCCAGGGTCAGGGCGGAGACCGCGATATAGGGCTTGACGGTGGAGGCCGGCGGGTAGACCCCCTGGGTGGCGCGGTTGATCAGCGGACGATTTTCATCCTGCAGCAGGTTGCGGTAATCCTTGCTGGTGATACCGTCGACAAACAGGTTGGGATCGTAGCTGGGATTGGATACCAGCGCGCGGATGCCGCCGTCGCGCGGGTCGGCCACCACGACCGCCGCGCGGCTGCCCGCCAGCAGTTTTTCAATATAAGTTTGCAGGTGCAGGTCCAGGGTCAGGTAGATATCCTTCCCGGCCTGGGGCGGCTGTTCATGCAATTGGCGGATAACCCGGCCGCGGTTGTTGACTTCCACCTCTTCGTAACCGGTCTTGCCGTGCAGGGTATTCTCGTAAAAGCGCTCGATGCCCAGCTTGCCGATATCGTTGGTGGCGGCATAGTTGGCCAGGATGCCGTCCTTGTCCAGCCGTTCCACATCTTTATCATTGATTTTGGAAACATAGCCGATGACATGGGTCAGCGCCGAGCCGTAAGGATAATAGCGCCGCTGGTAGCCTTTGACTTCCACGCCCGGAAAATTAAACTGGTTTACCGCAAAGCGCGCCTGCTGCACCTCGGTCAGGCCGACTTTCAGCGGCAGGGAGGTAAAGCGGTGGGAACGGCTGCGCTCTTTTTTGAAATTGGCGATATCGTCGTCGGTCAGATCGACAATCGGCCTGAGCGCATCAATGGTCCCCTGCAGGTCATCCATTTTTTCCGGCATCAGCTCCAACTGATAAATGGTACGGTTCAGCGCCAGCGGGATGCCGTTGCGATCGTAAATGATGCCGCGGCTGGGGGCGATAGGCACCAGCTTGATGCGGTTTTCATTGGAGCGGGTGCGGTAGTCTTCAAAACGGGTGATTTGCAGGTGATAGAGATTGGCGATCAATATCCCGCTTAACGCCAGGATACCGAGAAATGCCACCAGCGCCCGGCGGACAAACAGTGCCGACTCAGCTGAATAGTCGCGAAAGGGGTTATGATCTATTTTCATTCCGCGGGGTTATTTCACTCTATACATCTTCACCGGTTTATTCCCGGTGATATGGATGGTTGGTGGTAATGCTCCAGGCACGATACAGGCTCTCCGCGACTAACACCCGAACTAACGGATGAGGCAAGGTTAACGGCGATAACGACCAGCTTTGCTCCGCAGCCGCCTTGCACGCCGGCGCCAGCCCCTCGGGACCGCCGATCAGCAGGCTGACGTCACGGCCGTCCTGTTTCCAGCGTTCCAGTTGTTGCGCCAGCAGCGGCGTTTCCCACGGGACGCCCGGGATATCCAGCGTCACGATGCGGTTTCCTTTGCCCACGGCCGCCAGCATCAGTTCGCCTTCTTTTTCCAGGATGCGGCCGATATCCGCATTCTTGCCCCGCTTGCCGGCCGGAATTTCATTCAGCTCGAACGGCATGTCCTTGGGGAAGCGGCGCATGTAATCGGTAAAGCCGGTTTGTACCCAATCCGGCATTTTGGTGCCTACCGCGATCAGCTGGAGTCTCACCGGTCAGCTCCAGAGCTTTTCCAGTTCATAAAGACTGCGGCTTTCCGCCTGCATGACATGGACAATCACGTCGCCCAGGTCGACCACGATCCAATCGGCGACCTTTTCGCCTTCGACGCCCAGGGGCATCAGGCCGGCGGTGCGGGACTCCTGTACGACATGATCGGCAATGGACATCACGTGACGGCTGGACGTGCCCGTGCAGATCACCATACAGTCGGTAATACTGGATTTACCGCGTACGTCGATGGAAATAATATCCTGGCCTTTCAAATCATCAATTTTATCAATGACGAAATCTTTGAGCGTGTTACCTTGCAAAGGTTCCCCCTTCGGTGTGCTTTGCATGCGTTGTCGCGATGGACACCGCAAATGTAGAGGTTGGCTGCCTGGCGGATATGCCAGAACTGACTGACCGGGATCTTACGGCCGGGACCGGCACGCCATAGGCGGCGGGCGGGAGAAAGCCTAAGCTTCAGCCGAAGAATTAAGCCGCGCAGTATAGCATGGGCCGCTCACTAGCGATATAAGCCCTGTTCATCAATATAACGTTGCACCGATGGCGAGAGCATATCGTTACAGCGCAATCCGGCGTGGCGGCGTTCGCGAATCAATGAGGCGGAAATCGACAGCTCCGGCGTCGGCGCCAGATAGATAAGCCCGGCGGCCTGCCGGTGCAATCGGCTGATATCCTCGGTTAACCGGGACTCGAGCCAGGCTTGCAATGCCGGTGTCGCCATCTTACCGCCATATCCCGGCCGGGCGCAAACCAGCAGATGACAGGTATCGAGCAGTTCGAGGCCCCGGTGCCATTGCGGCAGGGTCAGCAGGGAATCCTGGCCGATGATAAAACCCAGCGGCGCGTCGGCGCCACGCTCGCGGCGCAGGGTTTCGAAGGTTTCCACCGTCCAGGACGGATTGTCGCGCCGCAGCTCGCGGTCGTCGATATCAAACAGCGAGCCTGCGGTGTCGGCTATCGCCAACTGCACCATGGTCAGGCGCTGCTGCGCGCTGGCCTCAGGCTGCGGGCGGTGGGGCGGCACGTTATTGGGCAGCAGGGTGATGCGCTCAAGACCCACCAGCCTGGCGAGCGCGATGGCCGGTTTGATATGGCCGTAATGAATCGGGTCAAAAGTGCCGCCGAAAATAGCGGTCAGTCGTCCGGCCTGCGCTGCGGCGCGGGGCGTGGTGTCGGCGATATCAGACATTTATCAGGGTCTCGGGCAGTGATTTGCCGCACAGCAGCAGGGAAAGGGCTTCCAGATCGGTCCAGACCGGATAGCCGTAATCCTGCTTCAGGGCGATTTCCATACTGGCCATCAGGCCGACCGCCTGATGCAGCTGGCGGGATGACAGGCGCTGCAGTGCCTGGGTCAGCAGCGCCCGGCGATTTTGCCAGACTTTATGCTGATCAAACAGGGCGCGCAGCGGCATGCGTTGCATATCACGATGCAATGCCAGCAGCGTTAATACCTCCCGTTGCAGGCTGCGCAATAGGATTACCGGCTCGCTGGCTTCCTGGCGTAACTGCCGCAGGATGTGCGCCGCCCGTTTGCTCTTGCCGCCCAACAGCGCGTCCACCCAATGGAAGGGGGTAAAATGCGCCGCGTCGTTAACCGCCGTTTCCACCCGCGGCAGGGTAAGGCTGCCGTCGGGATAGACCAGCGATAAACGCTCCAGGGCCTGAGACAGCGCCAGCAGGTTGCCTTCATAGCAGTAGCACAGTAGCTGGCTGGCCGCATCGTCCAGCGTCAGGTTCATGGTTTTGGCGCGCGTCGCCACCCAGCGGGGCAACTGCGCCTGCTCGGGCGTGGCGCACGTGATGAATACCGCATCCTTGCTCAGCGCCTTGAACCAGGCGCTGTTTTCCTGCGCGCGCGTCAGGCGGGCGCCGCGCAGCATCAGTAACAAATCCGGGTGGAGCAGGGTGGAAAGCAGTAATAATTTTTCGCCGATAGGAGCGCTGGCGCCGTTTTCCGGCAGGATTAACAGCAGGGTCTGGCGGCTGGCGAACAGGCTCATCGCCTGGCAAAGACTGAAAATGTCATCCCAGTCGGTGGCGGCGTCGAGCGTAATGCTGAAATGCTCACTGAACTGATGCGATTGCGCCTGGCGGCGAATCGCATCCTGACTTTCCTGCAGCAGCAACGGATCGTTCCCGAACAGCAAATAGCAGGGGCGCAGCGTTTCCTTCAGCTGCGCGCCCAGCTGTTCCGGGTAAAGCCTGATCATTGCTCTTCCGTGGCCGAGGTCGGCGTTTGAATGACTTCAATGCCCGCGGCGCCGTCCGTGTTGGTAGCGGTGGTTCCCTTGGCGCCGGTGACGGCATTGGCCCGCGCCGTTTTTTGCAGCGTGGCGTCCACGGCGTCGTTGGCTTCAACCGCGGCATGGACCGCCAGCAGTTTGCGCACTAACTGCTGCGCCGCCTGTTCACGCAGTTCCTGGCGGATAATGTCGTTTTCATTGTCCTTGGCAAGCGCGGTGAGCGGGTTGTCAAAGAACGAACGGAATACCCGGATGCGGATGGGGAAAATATCCTTACCCGGCGTCAGCACCTGGGCCTCCACCTCAAGCACCAGCTGGTATTCGGCGGCTTTACCATCCTGGAACACCGATACCGTAGAACGGTCTTCCATCGAGCTGGTAAGGCGCAACGACGGCAGGGTTTTGGCCCGCGGATCCTTGTCCTTGACGATGGTGACGTCGCTGAGCCGCAACTGGGCGCGTACGGCCCGGGTCAGCGGTCCGTAGGGATCGTAGCTGCTAAAGGTTAAGGTCTTTAATTCATTTGGCACTTTTGTGGTGCCGCGCAGATGAAAACCGCAGCCCGCGGTAACCAGCACCGCGAGCCCCAGCAACAACGCTATAGTACGATGTCGCACAACGCCTCCTTGTCTTAACCCACAACCAGGTTAAGCAGTTTGCCAGGCACGTAAATCACTTTACGCACCGTGAACCCTTCCAGGTGTTTCGCCACCAGGTGTTCCTGGACGGCGCGTTCACGCACCAGCGCTTCGTCGGCGTCGGCGGGAACGGTAATTCTTCCGCGCAGTTTACCATTGACCTGGATAACCACCAGCTTCGCTTCCTCTACCATAGCCGTTTCATCGGCAACCGGCCATGGGGCGCTGTCAATATCGCCTTCGCCGCCAAGCGCCTGCCACAGCGCAAAGCTGGCGTGAGGGGTAAACGGATACAGCATGCGCACCACCGCCAGCAGCGCTTCCTGCAGCAGGGCGCGATCCTGCGCGGTGTCCTGCGGCGCCCGCGCCAGCTTGTTCATCAGTTCCATAATAGCGGCGATGGCGGTATTGAACGTCTGGCGGCGGCCGATATCGTCGTTGACCTTGGCAATGGTTTTATGCAGTTCGCGGCGCAAATATTTCTGCGCCTCGTCAAGGGCGGCCACATCCAGCCGGCCGGCGGCGCCAAGCTGCGTATGATCGTAGACCAGTTTCCACACGCGCTTCAAAAAGCGGTTGGCCCCTTCGACGCCGGACTCTTGCCATTCCAGCGTCATTTCCGCCGGCGAGGCGAACATCATAAACAAACGCACGGTATCGGCGCCGTATTTTTCCACCATGATCTGGGGATCGATGCCGTTGTTTTTCGATTTGGACATCTTGCTCATGCCGGCATAGACCAGCTCGCGGCCATCCTTATCGGTGGCTTTGACGATACGGCCTTTTTCATCGCGTTCCACCTCGACATCCGCCGGCGAGATCCAGATCTGTTCGCCGCCGCTACCCAGGTAATAGAACGCGTCCGCCAGCACCATGCCCTGGCACAGCAGGCGTTTGGCCGGTTCGTCGGAACTCACCAGGCCGGCGTCGCGCAGCAGCTTATGATAAAAGCGGAAATACATCAGATGCATGATGGCATGCTCGATGCCGCCGACATATTGATCCACCGGCAGCCAGTAATTGGCGGCGGCGGGGTCCAGCATGCCGCTGTCGAAGTGCGGGCAGGTATAACGCGCGTAGTACCAGCTCGATTCCATAAAAGTATCGAAGGTATCGGTTTCGCGCAGCGCCGGCCGGCCGTTGACGGTGGTTTTCGCCCATTCGGGGTCGGCTTTTATCGGACTGGATATCCCGTCCATGACCACATCTTCCGGTAGCAGCACCGGCAGCTGATCGTCCGGGGTCGGGATGACGGTGCCGTCTTCCAGGGTGACCATCGGAATAGGCGCGCCCCAGTAGCGCTGGCGCGAAACGCCCCAGTCGCGCAGGCGGTAATTGACTTTACGCTCGCCGACGCCGGCCGCCACCAGCTTATCGGCGACGGCGTTAAAGCCCGCGGTATGGTCGAGACCGTCGAATTCGCCGGAATTGAACAGCACGCCTTTTTCAGTCATGGCCTGCTGGCTTAAATCCGGCTCGGCGCCGCCTGCGTCCAGGATCACCGCTTTAATCGGCAAGTGGTATTTCGTGGCGAATTCCCAGTCGCGCTGATCGTGGCCGGGCACCGCCATGACCGCGCCGGTGCCGTATTCCATCAGGACAAAGTTGGCCACCCATACCGGCACGGATTCGCCGCTTAGCGGATGAATGGCGAACAGGCCGGTCGCCATGCCTTTTTTCTCCATGGTCGCCATGTCGGCTTCGGCCACTTTGGTATTGCGGCATTCGGCGATGAAGTCGGCCAGAGCCGGGTTGGCGGCCGCGGCCGCCAACGACAGTGGATGCCCGGCGGCGACGGCCAGGTAGGTCACGCCCATAAAGGTATCGGGACGGGTGGTGTAGACCGACAGCGTTTCCTCGCTGTGCGCCACCTGGAAGCGGATTTCCACCCCTTCGGAGCGGCCGATCCAGTTGCGCTGCATGGTTTTCACCTGCTCGGGCCAGCTTTCCAGGTTGTCCAGGCCATACAGCAGCTCATCGGCGTAGGCGGTGATTTTCACGAACCACTGCGGTATTTCCTTACGTTCGACCTTGGTGCCGCAGCGCCAGCAGCCGCCGTCGATCACCTGCTCGTTGGCCAACACCGTCTGGTCATGGGGACACCAGTTGACCGCCGAGGTCTTTTTATAGACCAGGCCCTTTTCGTACAGACGGGCAAAGAACCACTGCTCCCAGCGATAATATTCCGGCCGGCAGGTGGTGACCTCCCGGTCCCAGTCATAACCGAAGCCCAGCAGTTTTAGCTGGGTTTTCATATACGCGATATTGTCGTAGGTCCAGGGCGCCGGCGCCGTATTGTTCTTGACCGCCGCGCCTTCCGCCGGCAGGCCGAAGGCGTCCCAGCCGATGGGCTGCAGCACGTTCTTGCCCTGCATGCGCTGATAACGCGCGATAACATCGCCAATGGTGTAGTTGCGCACATGGCCCATATGCAGGCGGCCGGAGGGATAGGGCAGCATGGAAAGACAGTAATATTTTTCCTTGCCCGTATCCTCGGTAACCTTGAAGGTTTGGTGTTCATGCCAGTGAAGCTGGACGTGGGATTCTATCTCTTCCGGGCGATATTGCTCTTGCATGGCAGCCAGTGGTCCTATAGTGAAAATACAGCTACGCTCGCGTTGTCTACCGAGCGTTGATAACAAAAGATCCGCATAGCATAGCTGATAAGCAACGGCGGCAACAACACCCAGCGCCGCCCGGATGCGTATTTCTGCCACATAAGCCCGGATCCGGCCGAATTATTGCGTTGCGCCATGCTTTATACCGAATGAGTTTACCGTTATAGGCTAAAATTATCAGCATGATACCAATTTAGTCCCGGCCAGAAGGCCATTTCGGGTGATGCTGGCGGAAATCAGGAGAAGACGATGGATAAGGTGGCGCAATATTACCGCGAATTGCTGGCCTCGCTGAGTCAACAGCTTGAGCAGGGCGAAAGGAATATCGATACGCTGGTCGAGGATGCGCGCCTGCGTTTGCAGGCCACCGGCGATTTGACGCCGGCGGAAGTGGAGAACGTTACCCGGGCGGTGCGCCGCGATCTGGAAGAGTTCGCCCGCAGCTATGATGAGAGCCGCACGCAGGATGACGACAGCGTGTTTACGCGGGTCATCAAGGAGAGCCTGTGGCAGGAACTGGCGGACATCACCGATAAAACCCAGCTGGAGTGGCAGGAAGTGTTTAAAGACGTCAGCCATCACGGCGTCTACAACAGCGGGGAAGTGGTGGGGCTGGGCAACCTGGTGTGCGAACGTTGCCATCATTCGCTGGCGTTTTACACGCCGGAAACGTTGCCGCTTTGCCCGGAATGCGGGTTTGATCAATTCCACCGCCGTCCGTTCCAATAGCGGCGCGGCCTGCCCGCAGCGTGGCGACAGGCCGCCGCGGGCGGCTAGTGCAGTATTTTCGCCAGGAAGTCGCGGGCGCGATCGGTTTGCGGATGCTGGAAGAACGCTTCTTTGTGCGTATCCTCGACGATTTTACCTTCGTCCATAAAAATCACCCGGTTGGCCACTTTGCGGGCAAAGCCCATTTCATGGGTCACCACCATCATGGTCATGCCTTCCTGCGCCAGCTCCACCATCACGTCCAGCACTTCATTGATCATTTCCGGGTCCAGCGCCGACGTCGGCTCGTCAAACAGCATCGCCACCGGATCCATGCACAGGGCGCGGGCAATGGCCACCCGCTGCTGCTGGCCGCCGGAAAGCTGGCCGGGGAATTTATTGGCCTGCACGGACAATCCCACCCGCTCCAGGAGTTTCAGGCCTTTTTCGCGCGCGGCGTCCTTGTTGCGCTTAAGCACCTTCACCTGCGCCAGGGTAAGATTGTCGATGATCGACAGGTGCGGAAACAGTTCAAAATGCTGGAACACCATGCCCACCTTGGCGCGCAGTTGGGCCAGGTTGGTGCGCTTATCGTTGACGGCGATATCGTTGACCATAATCTGGCCGCGCTGGATTGGCTCCAGCCCGTTGACGGTTTTGATCAGCGTCGATTTACCCGACCCGGACGGACCGCAGACCACGACGACCTCGCCGGTTTGCACTTCGGTTGAGCAATCGTTCAGAACCTGAAAATGACCGTACCATTTAGAAATATTTTTCAGGGAAATCATCAAACCGTCCTTTTCTTCAAATAATTCACCAGCAGGGAAGCGCTGAGGCTGATTACAAAATAAACCGCGCCGGCAAACAGGATCATTTCCACCTGCGTGCCGTCGCGCTCGCCCACCGACGACGCGGTGCGGAAAAAGTCCGCCAGGCTTAGCACATACACCAGCGACGTATCCTGGAACAGGACAATGCCCTGGGTCAGAAGCAGCGGCACCATGGCGCGAAACGCCTGGGGCAGCACCACCAATTGCATGGACTGCCAGGGCGTCATGCCCAGCGCCAGCGCCGCGGAGGCCTGGCCGCGTGAAATACTGATAATGCCGGCGCGGATAATCTCCGAGTAATAGGCGGCTTCAAACAGCGAAAAGGCCACCATGGCTGAAATCAGCCGGATATCGGTTTGCGGCGACAGTCCCAGCACCTTTTGCAAAAAGCTCGGCACAACGAGATAAAACCACAACAGCACCATCAACAGCGGTACCGATCGAAACAGATTAACGTAAAGTTTGGCGAACCAGCTGACCGGCCACAGCGGCGACAGGCGCATGACCGCCAGCACGGTGCCCCAGATAATGCCGAAGAACACGGCGGTAAAGGTGATTTTCAGCGTCAGCGCCATGCCCTGCAGCATATACGGCAGGCTGGGGACAATGGTACTCCAGTCAAATTGGTACATCATTTACCTCCTATATGACCGGGCAGACGTACTTTTTTCTCCACCAGATGCATGGCAAACATGATCACCGCATTAATAATCAGGTAGCCGAGGGTTATCGCCGTAAAAGACTCGTACGCATGGGCGGAATAATCCAGCAGCTTGCCCGCCTGCGCCGCCATATCCACCAGACCGATGGTGGAGGCCACGGCGGAGTTTTTCACCAGGTTAAGCATTTCCGAGGTCATCGGCGGCACAATCACGCGATAAGCGTTCGGCAGCAGCACGTAACGATAGGTTTGCGGTAGGGTCAGGCCCATCGCCAGCCCGGCGGCCATCTGTCCGGAGGCCAGCGACTGGATGCCGGCGCGTACCTGTTCGCACACGCGGGCGGCGGTAAACAATCCCAGGCACACCATGGAGGAGACAAAAAACTGGACATTCGGGTCCAGGCCCGACTTAAACCACGTGCCGATATTGACCGGCAACAGCTCGGGAACCACCAGATACCAAATGAAGAACTGCACGATCAAAGGAATGTTACGGAATAACTCGACGTAACAGGTTCCTAAAGCGGAAAGAAAACGATTTGGAACGGTACGCAGGATGCCGAACAGCGAACCGACCAGCAACGCGATAATCCAGGCGCAAAACGAGACGGCGATGGTGACTTTAAATCCCGCCCACAGCCAGCCGAGGTAGGTGGTGTTGCCAAAAGGGGCCGCTTCAAAAAAAATGCCCCAGTTCCAATCTATTGACATAAAAAACTCCGGTAAAAAAGGGTAGCACCGCTACCCTGAAGATTGACGAAGACCTTGATATCCGCAGCGCGGGGAACGACCGCGCTGCGTCTGTCTGTCCTGGCCTCCTGCAATCGAGAGGGCGGGGAGTCACCCGCCCTTATTGTCGTTATTAGTTTACGGCTTTATCGTTAGGGGCTTTGAACAGCGCTTTGACGTCATCGGACATATCGAAATTCATATTCAGGTTTTTCGGCGGAATCGGCTGTTTAAACCAGGTGTCATACCATTTTGCCGCTTGGCCGGAGGTCTGGATGGAAACAATAGTGTCGTCCACCAGCTTTTTAAACTGCGGGTCGTCTTTGCGCATCATGCAGCCATAGGCTTCTTTGGACTGCGGGGTACCGACGATATCCCATTGATCCGGGTTCTTGGACTTGGCGCGTTCGCCCGCCAGCAGGGCGTCATCCAGCATAAAGGCTTCCGCGCGCCCCGTTTCCAGGGTACGGAACGAATCGCCGTGATCCTTGGTGGAAATGATGCGCATCTTCATTTGTTTTTCGTCGTTCAGCTTGTTGAGCAGCATTTCGGACGTGGTGCCCGCGGTGACCACCACGGTCTTGCCGGCGAGGTCGGGGAAGTCTTTAATGGCGCTGCCCTTTTTCACCGCGATACGGGTGCCGATCACAAACAGGGTATTGGAGAAATCCACCTGCTTTTGACGTTCCAGGTTATTGGTGGTTGAACCGCATTCGAAATCGTAGGTACCGTTTTGCAGCAACGGAATACGGTTTTGCGAGGAAATAGGCAGGTACTTCACCTGCAGGGAAGGTGCGTCAATTTTCTTTTTAATCGCGTCCACGATGGCATCGGAATAAGCCTGGGAGTAACCCACCACTTTTTGCTGGTTGTCGTAATAGGAAAAAGGAACGGACGATTCCCGATGGCCCACCACGATCACGCCGTTATCTTTGATTTTCTTCAGGGTGCCCGTCAGGTCTTCCGCATGGGCCATACTGCCGGCCATGCCCAGTACCAGTAATGATAAAGCCAATTTGCGCATTTGCATTTTCCAACTCCTTTGCTGTCACTACGGCGCTCAAGGGGTAAGCGCGCCGCAATCATGAGTATCACGTTAAGCTTTGGAACCAGCCTAAAGCGTAAAATCAAAACGGATTACCGTTAAAAAATAGCCGAATGTAAATGTTTTGAAATGATAAAGTTTTCGTTTTGTGAGTTCAGACGCACCAAAGCGTGGCGCATGACGCCTCATTGCACAATCTAAGTGCGGTAAACGCACCATTGCAGCGCACGGATGGCGAAAATCACTCATAAAAAAACAGTTTTTAACGACATTCGCAACGTTATACAGCAAAATCCATGCCAGACAAATTATTTGCCCCCGAACGGAGCAGCGGCGGAATCAGGCCGGCTGCGCGCCGGCGGCCGACAGGGCGACATGGGCTTTAAAGATTTCCAGCGCGCCGGGCAGCAGAGCGGGGTCGACATGTTTCGCGTTATCCCACAGTCCGGCGAAGCTGATTGCCCGACCGCAGTGAATAAAGACCTCTTCCACCCTGATAATAATCACGCTTTTCGCCGGCTGGCCGTTGTGGGCAAAACGCAGGCAAAGCGCCGGGTCGACGGAAATCCGCGCGCGGCCGTTGACCCGGAATCCCTCCAGCCAGCCGGGGATGAGAAACAGCATGCCGACAAAGGGATTGTGCAGGATATTGCTAAGGCCATCGAGGCGATTGTTGCCGGAACGATCCGGCAGCAGCAGCGTTTTATCATCCTCTACCTGGACAAACCCCGGTTCGCCTCCTTTCGGCGAGCAGTCAATGCCGCGTGCGCCCTGCGTGCCGAGGATCATGAACGGCGACAGGGCAATCAGCCGGCGGGCGTAAGCATCAAGATGATCGATCTGTTTTTGCACCACCGCTTTGTTGGGTTGGGCATAATGCTCGCGCAGCTGGGCGGGATCGGTTAGCAGATAACGGGAATCGGGATTCATTCAGAGGCTCTTTGGTCAATATGTCACGAGGATGTTACAAGTGGCACGATAACAGCAATGAGTATGATTAACAATAATTAGCACGCGCATTAGGGCTGCGGCGCCGGACCCAAGGCGGACGCGCTAAAGAGGGCGCGGGCCACATTTTTGATATAGGGCTGCCGCGAATGTAGCACGCCATAACAGAGAAAGATGAACCTTTGCTCCTGAATTTAAATATGAAGCAGCCAGCCGTGGTGGGCTTTGCTTGCTTGCGGAGAGGCTTATGTTGTCGCGGTGGGGGCTTTGCTTGCTTGCGGGGAGGCTTATGTTGCCACGGTGCGGGTTTCGCTGGGCTTATGTTGTCGCGGTGAAGGTTTCGCTTGCCATGCGTTCGGTGGTTATATGGTGTGTCCGGCGCCGGCAAGCGACAAAGAGGCCGTACCGCGACGGCCTCCTTGACCTCCGCGCGTCCGGCAGATCGTGCGCCGCTGCGCGGTCCCCGGCATCGCCCATCCCGGCTTTGGGACCGCACGGGACGCGCTCCCGGCGCGGCCCTTAGCTTTCGCCGCTCCCGGCGGCTCATCCAGCCAAGATGCGCGCTGCCGGCGCACTCTATGCCGGCACAACGTCAACACCATCGCCTGTGAGCAATGTAGCGTTTTGGGGTTCATCGCGGTATGTGATTACCGGGAAAAATAGCAGTATTTATTTTGGGCTGAAGTCTGCAGTATAACGGCTGATGGCTGATGGCTGATGGCTGATGGCTGAAAGCGTAATGCGTACTGTTAAAACTTAAAGCGTAAGGTTTAAGTTGCATGAATGATGAACGCCTTATTGCATGACCGCATGACCGCATGACCGCATGACCGCATGACCGCATGTCCAACTTTTCGTCGTGCCAGCTGCATCCCATACCTGTTGCATCCCATCACGGTCGATCCTAAGCCGACGCCAGTCCCATCCTAAGCAACAGCGCCGCTATCGCTTCATAACATGCAGTACGAACAGCGACATGTTGACCGGCATAAAGCGCGCTGACGGCGCCTGTGCCCCCGGCATGAGCCGCCGGGAGCGGCGAAAGGCCCGTTTGCGCCGGGAGCGCATAACGGGCCGGTGCATAACGGGGGCACAGGCGGCGGAAGGTATCGCGCAGCGAGCGCGACCTGCCGGGCGCGCGGAGGTCAAGGAGGCCGTCGCGGTACGGCCTCATTGTCGCTTGCCGGCACCCGGCAAGACATATGAACACCTAACGCACGGCAAGCGAAACCCGCACCGCGGTAACATAAGCCTCCCCGCAAGCGCCAGCGAAACTCTCACCATGGCAACATAAGCCTCCCCGCAAGCGCCAGCGAAACTCTCACCATGGCAACATAAGCCTCCCCGCAAGCGCCGGCGAAACTCTCACCATGGCAACATACGCTTCCCCGCAAGCGCCAGCGAAACTCCCACCATGGCGACCTAAACCGTGGCTACTAACGCGCCCGGCGGCCAAAGACCACGGCGGCAAACCCCAGCAGCAGCGTCAGCACCCACAACGGCCAGTCGCCAAAGCGTGCATAAGGCGTCAGTCCGGTTGTCGGCGTTACGCGCGTGCTTAACACGTCGCGGGTAAACTGCGGCAGCATCGCTTCGATGGCGCCATCGGCGCCGATCACCGCGGTAATACCGTTATTGGTACTGCGCAACAATGGCCGCCCCAGTTCCAGCGCGCGCATGCGCGCCATCTGGAAATGCTGCCAGGGGCCGATGGAATGACCGAACCACGCGTCATTGGAAATGGTCAACAGGAAATCGGTATCCGGCCGGAAGTTATCCCGCACCTGCGAGCCGAGCACGATTTCATAACAAATGGCCGCAGTCAGCTTCATGCCGGCAACGCTCAGCTGCGGCTGGATATAATTGCCGCGGCTGAATGACGACATCGGCAGATTGAACAGCGGCGCCAGGGGGCGCAGCAGGCTTTCCAGCGGCACAAATTCACCGAACGGCACCAGATGATGCTTGGCATAACGATTCGGGCTGGGGTAGCGGTAAGGCGTTTGCTCCCCCAGTACCAGGATACTGTTAAAATAATTATAGCCCGACGCTGTCCTGCGGGTGTCGATAATGCCGGTGACCAGGCTGGTGCGCTCTTCACGCAACAGCGCATCCAACTCGGTCAGGAACGGCCCCTGGGCGGTTTCGTCATCCGGTATGGCCGATTCCGGCCAAATCACCATCTGCGCCTTGCCCAGGAACGGACGGGTATGGCCTAGGTACACGTCAAGCGTCGGCCGTACCTGGTCGGGTTCCCATTTCAGCGATTGGGCAATGTTACCTTGCACCATGGCCACAGTCACCGTCCTGGCATCCTGCGGGGCATACCAGTGCAGTCCGCGCAGCGGCCAGGGCAGCAACAGCACCGCCAGCGCGCAAATGCCGGCCAGGGGGGCGCGCAGCGCCACGGCGGCCACCGCCAGGCCGCTCGCGGCCATCAGGAAAAAGGTCATGGACTCGACGCCGAACAGCGGCGCCAGCCCCTTCAGGGGGCCGTCGATTTGCGTATAGCCGAACTGCAGCCACGGCAGGCCGGTCATCACCCAGCCGCGCAGGAATTCCGTCACCTGCCACAGCACCGGCGCGCCAACCGCCAGCCGCCACAGCGAGGTGCGCGGCCAGATGCGCGCCAGCACGCCGCTAAACAGCATCGGATATAGCGCCAGGTACGCCGCCAGCAGGGCCACCAGGCCGATATTCACCGGGACGGGCAGCCCGCCGAACTGGTCGATACTGACATAAATCCAGCGCATGCCGGTGCCGAACAGCCCAAAGCCCCAGAAAAAACCGAGCCAGGCGGACTGCCGCACCGTGCGGTTAAGGGTCACCGCCAGCAACCCGGCCAGCGAGACTAACGCCGCCGGCCAAAAGTCATAAGGTGAAAACGCCAGGGTACCGCAGGCGCCGGTCAATAACGCCAGCAACGCACGTACCCACTGGCGCTCAAGTCGCAATGCGCTCGCCATGTAAGGTTTATTCTTCCATTATCGGTTGGGGTGAGTCGTCGGGGATTTTAACATGAACCTGGATGATACGCCGACTGTCGGCCATGGCGACCTTAAAAATATAACCATCTATTTCAATGGTTTCACCACGGGCCGGCAGATGGCCGAAGGCTTGCATCACCAGTCCGCCGATGGTGTCCACTTCTTCGTCGCTGAAGTGGGTGCCGAAGGTTTCGTTAAAATCCTCAATCGGCGTCAGCGCGCGGATGGTGAAGGTATGGCGGTTAAGCTGGCGGATATCCCGGTCTTCCTCGTCATCATATTCATCCTCGATTTCGCCGACGATCAGCTCCAGGATGTCTTCAATGGTGACCAGGCCGGAAACGCCGCCGAACTCGTCAATCACAATGGCCATATGGTAGCGCTGGGACCGGAACTCCTTCAGCATGCGATCGACGCGTTTACTTTCCGGCACCACCACGGCGGGGCGCAACACTTTATCCATACTGAACGGCTGCGAATCGCTGAGCATAAACGGCAGCAGATCCTTGGCCATCAGGATCCCCTCGATGTGATCCTTGTCTTCGCTTATCACCGGGAAACGGGAATGCGCGGATTCAATGATCACATCCAGGCACTCTTCCAGCGACTGGTTGTTTTTCAGGGTCACGATTTGGGAACGCGGGATCATGATATCGCGTACGCGCTGCTCGGCGATATCCATAACGCCTTCGAGCATATCGCGGGTATCGGGATCAATCAGCTCGTTTTGTTCGGAATCACGGATAAGCTCCAGTAAATCATTGCGATTTTTTGGCTCGCCGTGAAACAGCTGATTAAGGATAAGGGTAAAAAAGCCCTTTTTGGGACTGGGGCTGTCGTTGCTTTGCGAATGGTCGTCGCTCATGGCGTTTAGTTAATTTCACTCGTAGTGGATAAATGGATCGTATAAACCGGCCCCGCTCCGGGGCCGGCGTCGTTTATCAGTCGTCTTTTTCGTTCAGATAGGGATCGGGATAACCTAACGCCTGCATGATGTCGGCCTCCAGCGCCTCCATTTCCTCGGCTTCCTCATCCTGGATATGATCATACCCTAGCAGATGCAGACAGCCGTGGACAACCATATGCGCCCAGTGCGCCTCCAGCGGCACGTCCTGTTCGCCGGCTTCCCGTTCCACCACCTGGCGGCAGATGATCAGGTCGCCGAGCAGGGGAAGCTCCACCTGTGGCGGGGCTTCAAAGGGAAACGATAGTACATTGGTCGGCTTGTCCATGCCGCGGTAGGTCAGGTTCAGCTCGTGGCTTTCCGCGTCGTCCACCAGGCGGATGGTGACCTCGGCCTCGTCCTGGAACTGCGGCAGCACGCCTTCCAGCCAGCGCATAAAGGTTGCTTCATCGGGCAAACCGGCCGGATCGGCGCAGGCTACCTGTAAATCAAGGATGACGCCGCTCATTTGGCCGGCTCCTGGTTATCGCCGGCGGCCGGCGGGATATTCCCGTGGTAAGCGGCCTGCGCTTCACGCCGGCGCTGTTCGCCCAACGCGTCTTTACGCTTTTGATCGGCCGCTTCCCAGGCTTCATACGCCACCACGATGCGCGCCACCACGGGATGGCGCACCACGTCCTCGCTATGGAAGAAGTTGAAGCTGATTTCCTCTACGTCGGCCAGCACTTCGATGGCGTGCCGCAGGCCTGATTTCGCATTGCGCGGCAGGTCGATCTGGGTGATATCGCCGGTAATGACCGCTTTGGAATTAAAACCGATGCGCGTCAGGAACATCTTCATCTGCTCGATGGTGGTGTTCTGGCTTTCATCCAGGATGATAAAGGCGTCATTCAGGGTGCGACCGCGCATATAGGCCAGCGGAGCGACTTCAATCACGTTGCGTTCAATCAGTTTCTCAACCCGCTCGAAGCCCAGCATTTCGAACAGCGCGTCATACAGCGGACGCAGGTACGGGTCGACCTTCTGGCTGAGATCGCCGGGCAGGAAACCGAGTTTTTCACCGGCCTCCACCGCCGGGCGGGTCAGCATGATGCGGCGTATTTCCTGGCGCTCCAGCGCATCCACCGCCGCGGCCACCGCCAGGTAGGTTTTACCCGTACCGGCCGGACCGACGCCAAAGGTAATATCATGATCGAGTATATGGGCGATATACTGCGCCTGGTTTGGCGTACGGGGTTTGATAACGCCCCGCTTGGTCTGGATATGCACCGCTTTGCCGAAGTCCGGCACGCTTTCGGCGGTTTGCTCCAGCACCCGGCTCTCTTTGATGGCCAGGTGGATTTTTTCCGGCTCGATATCGGCGACAACACCGCGCACCGGAGCCGTGTCCACGTACAGCGTCAGCAGGATATTGGCGGCGGCTTCCACGCACAGCGGTTTGCCGACCAGTTTGAAAACGTTGTCGCGACGATTGATTTCAATGCCCAACCGGCGCTCAAGTTGTTTGATATTGTCATCGAACGGCCCGCAGAGGCTCATTAAGCGCTTATTGTCCGCAGGCTCCAGCATGATTTCTTTAGTGTCGACGTTCAAACTTTTCCTCTGGGCCTTTCAGGCCATGTTAGGGAGTAGATTATGGCTGACCATGTTCATAAATGAAGGAAACCGTCACCAGCGTCAAGGACGCGGATCATTAAATTAATATTGGGGCACGATAAGTGAAAAGCAACCGGAGGAGAAAAGGCAGAACCGGGCGGCGGGGGAGGCCGCCCGTTAACGGGCAGGGAGGGTATCACGGCTGGAAGGTCCCGACGCCGAGTTCATTCTCTTTGCGGGTGCGCGCAATCACCGAGGCCGGGCTTTCGCTCACGCGCAGGCCCATTTGATCTTCGGTGCGCACGACCACGCCGCGCAGCGAGTTCGGATTGACATCGACGATCTCGACATCGACAAACTTGCCGATCATGTCCGGCGTGCCTTCAAAGTTCACCACGCGGTTATTTTCAGTACGGCCGGCCAACTCCATCACGCTTTTGCGCGAGGTGCCCTCCACCAGGATGCGCTGGACCGTGCCCATCATCTGGCGACTGAACTGCATCGCCTGCTGAATGATGCGTTGCTGCAGTATATGCAGCCGCTGCTTTTTCTCGTCTTCGCCGACATCGTCCACCATATCCGCCGCCGGCGTGCCGGGACGCGCGGAGTAGATAAAACTGTAGCTGGTATCGAAATTAACGTCGGCGATAAGCTTCATGGTCTGCTCGAAGTCGGCCTGGGTTTCCCCGGGGAAACCGATGATAAAATCGGAACTCACCTGGATGCCGGGACGCGCTTTGTGCAGTTTGCGGATGATGGATTTATATTCCAGCGCCGTATGGGCGCGTTTCATCATGGTCAGGATGCGATCGGAACCGCTTTGCACCGGCAAATGCACAAAGCTGACCAGCTCCGGCGTGTCGCGGTAGACGTCGATGATATCGTCGGTGAATTCAATCGGGTGGCTGGTGGTGAAACGCACGCGATCGATGCCGTCGATGGCCGCCACCAGGCGCAGCAGTTCGGCAAAGGTGCAGATATCGCCCTCGAAGCTGGCGCCGCGGTAGGCGTTGACGTTCTGCCCCAGCAGGTTGACCTCGCGCACGCCCTGGGACGCCAGTTGGGCTATCTCGAACAGGATATCGTCGCAGGGACGGCTGACTTCCTCGCCGCGGGTATAGGGCACCACGCAAAACGAGCAGTACTTGTTGCAGCCTTCCATGATGGAGACAAACGCGGTGGGGCCCTCGGCGCGCGGTTCCGGCAGCCGGTCGAATTTTTCGATTTCGGGGAAGCTGATATCCACCACCGGGCTGCGCGTGCCGCGCACGTGGTTGATCATTTCCGGCAAGCGGTGCAGGGTCTGCGGCCCGAAGATAATATCGACATAATGGGCGCGCTCGCGGATATGCGCGCCTTCCTGGGAGGCCACGCAGCCGCCGACGCCGATGATCAAATCCGGATTGGCTTCTTTCAGCGCCCGCCAGCGGCCCAGTTGATGGAATACCTTCTCCTGCGCCTTTTCACGAATGGAACAGGTGTTGAGCAGCAACACGTCCGCTTCTTCGGCGTTATCCGTCAACTGGTAGCCGTGGGTGCTATCCAGCAAGTCGGCCATCTTCGATGAATCGTACTCGTTCATCTGACAGCCCCAGGTTTTGATATGCAGTTTTTTTGTCATCGGCTTGCCATTACTTGATGCATTATTTTAGGGTGCGAAAAAGCCCTTCGGCTCATGCAGGGCGCGTATTGTAATCCTTTGGCGTGGTTGTGACCAGAGGGCTGAGCCTTCGCTCCTCTTTCATAATGAAAAATTGCGGTACACTAAGCAAATGTTTAATCACAGACACAAGCATAGCCGAGATGAACACAAACGAAATAGCCTATGATGCGGTGGTGGCGGGGGGCGGCATGGTCGGTGCCCTGGCGGCGTTAATGCTGGCGCAGGGCGGTATACGGGTGCTGGTGCTGGACCATGCCCGGCTGGCGGAGCCCCGGCCGGATGCCCCGCCTGATTTGCGCGTTTCGGCTATCAGCTGCGCGTCGGCGGCGTTGTTGCGCCGCGTGGGCGCGTGGGACCGTATCGATTCCCATGTCCGCGTACCCTACCGCCGCCTGGAAACCTGGGAATGGGCGCAGTCCCAGGTCACCTTCGACGCCGCGGCGCTGCATTTGCCGGAACTCGGCTTTATGGTGGAAAACATCCGGCTGCAGCGGGCGCTGTGGCAGGCCTGCGCCGACTGCGGCAATCTGACGCTGCGCGCGCCGGCCGCCCTGGCGAAAATGCGTTATGACGGCGGCAACTGGCGCCTGACGCTTGATAACGGCGAAACGGTTGGCGCCCGGCTCCTGATCGGCGCCGACGGCGCCCGGTCCAACGTACGGCAATGGGCGGGCATCGGCACCGTCGGTTGGCAATATCGCCAGTCGTGTATGCTGATAACCGTCGCATGCCCGTACGGCCAGCAGGATGTCACCTGGCAGGAATTTACCCCCGACGGTCCCCGGGCGTTTTTACCGCTCTACGATAACTGGGCGTCGCTGGTGTGGTATGACAGCGCGGCGCGTATCCGCCAGCTGCAGGCCCTGCCGCCGGCGGCCCTGGAGCGCGAGGTGCTGGCCGTCTTTCCCACCCGCCTGGGCGCGGTGAAGGTGCACGCCGCGGGCGCTTTTGCGCTGGTGCGCAGCCATGCCAGGGACTATGTCCGGCCGGGCCTGGCGCTGATCGGCGATGCGGCGCATACCATAAATCCGCTGGCGGGGCAGGGCGTAAACCTGGGCTTTCGCGACGCTGAAGCGCTGGCCGCGGTGGTGATTGGCGCGCGCGATCATGATGAACCCTGGGACGAGCTGCGCATCTTAAAGCGCTATCAGCATCGCCGTTACGGCGACAACCTGCTGATGCAAAGCGGCATGGATCTCTTCTATAGCGCCTTCAGCAACCGGCTGCCGCCGGTCCGGCTGGCGCGCAACCTCGGCCTGTTCCTGGCCCAGCGCGCCGGCCCGCTGAAAGTCCGGGCGCTGAAATATGCCCTGGGTCTCTGACTGGCGGTAGCGTCGGGCGTTGTCAGCAAAAAATGAGCAATATATTGCTCATTTTTTTTCATTTAAGATTTTTTTGAGCAAAATAATTGCCATTTTAAAAACGTTAGCGCTAAAAGAGCAAAACATTGCTCATTGAAGGTGTCCATGAAATTGACTATTGAAATTTTTGTCGAAGGAAGATGGCAGGACGCCGCGTCTATCACATTTTCCGAACCTGACCAAGGACGCGCGAGTTTAACGTTACTCGGTTACGCGTTTGATTATGCGCTGGAATTCATGGAACGGGATGATGAGCATGCCTGTAGTAGCAATTTGCCTGCGGTACTCATGGAAAACTACCGATCAAGGCCTGCCGTCAACCCAACAAGATAGCGCTCGGTTGCGGTCAGGCGTTCTTGCTCCCGTGGGAAATATGCGCATTAAGGAATCCTTAACCGATTTACCCGCGGTTAAACAAATTAATCAAATTCGGTTTACCGTACAGGATGTGGCCGAGCGGAATACTGATTTTTTAGAATACGCACAACAGATGGGCGCGGCGGGCGGTGGCGCCACTGGCGCTGGTGAGGAGGCGCCAAAACTATTATTACGTTGCTCCGCCAACAACGAAATCTGGATCGATACTTTTCAGGATGACGACCAAAATCCAGATCAATATCAGCCGTCGTACTCTATCCGATATCGAACGAGACCAGGGCAGCCAGTCGTTGTCGATATTAAACCGGGTATTTAAGCCGCTTGGCCTTAAGATAGGCTTATTGCCGCGCAGTCAGCATTTAATGCGCGCGCTGCTGCCAGGCGGACCAAAGGACGCTTAGGCGATCTTATCCGGCGGGCTTTTCATGCCGGACGGCACGGAAAACACCGCCTGCGCCTGCGCTTAAGCGATAATAGAGGCGTGGACAATCAGCCGGGATGGCGCTTTCCCCCGCATGTCCCGCTAAGCGCCGGGCCGGCCGGCGCAGGTGGGCGTTACATCGCCAGGATTTTCTCTTTTTGCACGCTGAATTCCTGATCGCTTAAAATGCCGCGTTCTTTCAGCGCCGCCAGTTTTTCCAACTGGGTGATCACGTCATATTGCGCACGGGTGCCCGCCGCCTGCCGCATCTGCGGCTGCTGGCTGAGCGTTTCCCGTGCGATATTCACCATATTGGTAAACGGGGTGACCGCGCCTTTCATCACATTCTCGATGGTATAGTTTTGACCTGTGGTGCTCAGGGTAATGCTGCCGGTCATCATCTTGGTGCGCCCGCTTACGGAAACCACGCTCGCCAGATCGACGAAAACCTGCTTCAGACCGTAAACCATGCCTTTATCCAGGAAAATAATCCGGTAGTTGGTCAGGGTAATCAGCCAGGTATTGCCGCCCATCAGGCCCGTTGCCACCGCCAGCGGTTTTTCATCGTCGGCCAGGATCGCCGGAAGATGGTAAAACTCTTTTTTGGTGCCGAAGGGCATATCGCCCACCAGCTTGGCCAGGCGCTTATATTCTATTTTCAACTCTTCAATACTTGCTGTTTTAAAGTTAATCATCATTGAGTCCCAATGAATAATGGTCAATTTATCATTTGATCGTGCTTGAATTTACCTTATGTAGCGCACCACCAAAGACGAGAACAGCTCCCTGAAACCTGCTTAATTAAACGACTAGCTCGGGCAACGATCTTTTTGTGAAAGGCCACATGCCGTTTCCCGCGCGAAATCGTCGGTGATTGTGCCCTTAACAATATGGCCGATACCATGATCTGGGATTACTTGCGCCGCGTTTAGTTGCAAAATAATTAGGATAATCCTGATTTTTTTGCTAACGCGCGGCGACGGGCTGATACCCTTTGCAAGGATGATCTGAAAGGAAGGGCAGAAGACACGCATAAAAAAAGCGGGGCGATGTCTTTCGACAATCGCCCCGCTTTTCGCTGCTTGCGCAGTCTTTGTATGGCTGGGGTACCAGGATTCGAACCTGGGGTGGCGGAATCAGAATCCGCTGCCTTACCGCTTGGCGATACCCCAAAAATGTGGTGGCTACGACGGGAATCGAACCTGTGACCCCAGCATTATGAGTGCTGTGCTCTAACCAGCTGAGCTACGTAGCCGAATTATACTTAAAAATTCGGGACTTACAATACTTTTTAAAAACTTTTTCAACTTTTTTTTGGCTGGGATACCAGGATTCGAACCTGGGGGTGGCGGGATCAAAACCCGCTGCCTTACCGCTTGGCTATATCCCAATCATCCAAACGTTTTTGCAACTTTTCCCGCTTGCAACCTCGCCCGGGCGAGGTTAATGGCTGGGGTACCAGGATTCGAACCTGGGAGTGGCGGGATCAAAACCCGCTGCCTTACCGCTTGGCTATACCCCATCCGCTGCGTAACCGAAATCATGGTGCGGGAGGCGAGACTTGAACTCGCACACCTTGCGGCGCCAGAACCTAAATCTGGTGCGTCTACCAATTTCGCCACTCCCGCAAAGTATGGTGGCTACGACGGGATTCGAACCTGTGACCCCAGCATTATGAGTGCTGTGCTCTAACCAGCTGAGCTACGTAGCCATCTTTCCGCGTGACCTTCATTCGGCGTTGCGGGGCGCATTATGCGTAGTTGCAGAAATCCAGTCAACACCTTTTTTCGGTAATCAGGCTTTGCGCATGCTGTTTGTCTGGCTTATGAGCAACCTGATGATAAAAACCGCATAAGGCCTGATTTTCCTATTCAAACAAATAAAAACCGGGCCGTAAAGGCCCGGTGAGTTTGATAATAACCCTAAGCTCAAAGCAGACATGTTAAAGGGCGCGCGGCCCATGGCGCGCCAGGCCCGCCAACGCTGAACTCAACCCAGACGAGTTCAAGGGAGAGCGTGCCAATGGGGTCGAATCGGGCGTGGTGTTCCCGCCCGACCGAGTGCCTCATGGCATGCCAGGTCCGCCAACGCTGAACTCAACCCGGACGTGTTCAAGGGAGAGCGTGCCAATGGGGTCGAATCGGGCGTGGTGTTCCCGACCGACCGAGCGCCCCATGGTGCGCTAGGCCCGCCAACACCGGACCTAACGCAGCCGTGTTCAAGGGAGAGCGTGCCAATGGGGTCCAATCGGGAGTGGTGTTCCCGCCCGACCGAGCGCCCCATGGTGCGCTAGGCCCGCCAACGCTGAACTCAACCCGGACGTGTTCAAGGGAGAGCGTGCCAATGGGGTCGAATCGGGCGTGGTTTTCCCGCCCGACCGAGTGCCTCATGGCATGCCAGGCCCGCCAACGCTGAACTCAACCCGGACGTGTTCAAGGGAGAGCGTGCCAATGGGGTCGAATCGGGCGTGGTGTTCCCGCCCGACCGAGCGCCCCATGGTGCGCTAGGCCCGCCAACGTCGAACTCAACACAAACGTGTTAAGGGAGAGAGAGCATGCCAATGGGATCGAATCGGGCGTAGTTTTCCCGCCCGACCGAGTGCCTCATGGCATGCCAGGCCCGCCAACACCGGACCTAACGCAGACATGTTAAAGGGAGAGCGTGCCGATAGCTTTAGTACGCGGACTGATGCACACCCACCGCCCGTCCCGACGGATCGTCCATATTTTTAAACGACTCATCCCATTCGATGGCCTTCGCCGAGGAACAGGCCACCGACGGACCTCCCGGCACACACTCCGCCGCGCTTGGCAACGGGAACAGCTCCGCGAAGATTTCCCGGTAAAAATAAGCCTCTTTAGACGTCGGCGTATTGTACGGGAAACGGAAATGCGCGTTAGCCAATTGCTGATCGGTAATCTGCTTGCCGGCCATTTCCTTCAGCGTGTCGATCCAGCTATAGCCCACACCGTCGGAAAACTGCTCTTTCTGCCGCCAGGCAATGCTTTCCGGCAGGTAGGACGCAAAACATTCGCGCAGTACATGCTTTTCAATTTTGCCGTGTCCGCACATTTTATCCTGCGGGTTAATACGCATCGCCACGTCAAGGAAGTTTTTATCCAGGAACGGCACGCGCGCCTCCACGCCCCAGGCGGACATCGCCTTATTGGCGCGCGCGCAGTCATACATATGCAGCGCCTGCAGCTTGCGCACCAGCTCTTCATGAAACTCTTTGGCGTTCGGCGCCTTATGGAAATAGAGATAACCGCCGAAAACCTCGTCGGCTCCCTCGCCAGACAACACCATCTTGATGCCCATCGCCTTAATTTTCCTCGACATCAGGTACATCGGCGTCGAGGCGCGGATGGTGGTGACATCATAGGTCTCGATATGGTAAATCACGTCGCGGATGGCATCCAGGCCTTCCTGCACGGTGAAATGCACTTCATGATGCACGGTACCCAGATGGGTAGCCACTTCCTTGGCGGCGCGCAGATCGGGCGAGCCTTCCAGGCCGACGGCAAAAGAGTGCAGCTGCGGCCACCAGGCCTCGCTGCGCGCGCCGTCTTCCACCCGCCGGGCGGCATACTTCTTGGTGATGGCGGAAATAACCGATGAATCCAGCCCGCCGGATAACAGCACGCCGTAAGGCACATCCGACATCAAATGACTTTTGACCGACTCTTCCAGCGCGTCGCGCAGCGCCGCTTTATCGGTAGTGTTGTCCTTCACGTTGTCATAAGAGAACCAATCGCGGGTGTAATATTCGCGGATTTCTCCGTCCTGGCTCCACAGATAACTTCCCGGGGGAAATTCCTTAATGCTCAGGCATACCGGCACCAGCGCCTTCATTTCCGACGCCACATACAGCGTGCCGTTTTCATCATGCCCCATATATAGCGGGATAATGCCCATATGGTCGCGGCCGATCAGGTAGGCGTCTTTCTCGGTATCATATAAAATGAAGGCGAACATACCGCGCAGATCGTCGAGGAAGGCCGGTCCTTTTTCCTGGTACAGGGCCAGGATCACTTCGCAGTCGGAACCGGTCTGGAACGCATAGCGGTCCCCCAGCTCCTGGCGCAGCGCCTGATGGTTATAAATTTCGCCATTCACCGCCAGCACATGGGTATGCGCGGCGTTATATAAGGGTTGCGCGCCGGTATTGACGTCGACGATGGACAGGCGTTCATGGGCCAGGATGGCCTGGTCGCTGGCAAACACTCCCGACCAGTCGGGACCGCGATGACGCATCAGGCGCGACATTTCCAGCGCGGTTTTACGCAGTTCGCTCGGATCCGATTGCAAATCCAGTACACCAAAAATAGAACACATTCTCTTTTCCTTAGGCCGGTCTCGGGGCTAATGCTTTGCTGTTGACATCGATTTAGCACTAAAATGACACCATTATTCAAGATCAATCAATGAAAAAAGCCATGCTGCTGGTGATAATTCATTTTTAAGCGGCTAATTATCAATAATCATCAATAAAAGAAGGAAAAACACCGGCAAATTTGACCGATCGTAAATGCAATAAAACCCGATGACCCGGCAATCAGCTGTTTTCCAGCAGGCGCTGGAGCAATACGCCGTTAAGCATCGCGCGCTTGACCAGCGCAAAGGCGCCGATGGCGGAGCCGTGATCCAGCGCGGAAATCACCACCGGCAGATTTTGGCGAAAACCGTTCAGTACCTGATTATCGATACAGCGCTGCACCGCCGGCAGCAACACCTTATGGGCTTCGGTAATCTCACCGGCCAGCACCACTTTTTGCGGATTGAACAGGTTAATGGCGATGGCCACCGCTTTGCCCAGGTGATGACCCACCTGCTCGATAACCTCGCAGGCCAGCGTATCGCCGCGATTGGCGGCTTTGCAAATGGCGCCGATCTGGCAATTATCCAGCGTCAGCCTGCTGGGGTAGCCCTGGTCGAGCAGGTGGCGCACCCGCTTTTCAATGGCGCCGTTGGCGGCGATGGTTTCCAGGCAGCCGAAATTGCCGCAATGGCAGCGCTCGCCCAGCGGGTCGACCTGGATATGGCCGATTTCCCCCACGTTACCGTTGCTGCCGAGAAAAATCTGGCCGTTGACCAGGATCCCGGCGCCGGTGCCGCGGTGCAAACGAACCAAAATGGAATCCGCGCAGTCCTGTGTTGCACCAAAATAGTGCTCCGCCAGCGCCAGACTGCGAATATCGTGGCCGACAAAAGCGGTAAGATGAAAGCGTTTTTGCAAATTTTCCACCAGCGGCCAGGCGCTCACGCTGATATGCGGCATATAACGCACCACCCCGGAATACGGATCCACCAGGCCCGGCAGGATCACCGAAATGGCGATGAGCTCCCGGGATTTACGCTGGATCTGCTCCAGGAAACGCGCGATGGCGCTGAACAGCGCCGCTTCCAGCGCCTGCTGCGTGGTTTCCGGCAGCGGGGTGAATTCTTCGTACAGTGATTTGCCGGTCAGATCGTAGAGGGTGATGGTGGTGTCATGGCGACCGAGACGCACGCCAATCGCCTGGAAGGCGCGGGTTTCGGCGACGATGGAGATGGCGCGCCGGCCGCCGGTGGAAGCCTGCTGGTCCACCTCGCGGATCAGTCCCCGCTCCAGCAGCTGACGGGTGATTTTGGTGATGCTGGCCGGCGCCAGCTGGCTTTGTTCGGCAATCTGGATGCGCGAAATCGGCCCCGACATATCGATCAGGCGGTACACCGCAGCGCTGTTGAGCTGTTTGACCAGGTCAACGTTTCCTATCGGGGCGTGTCCGCCTGGGGTCATCGGTTTATTACTCGCTCATCAGAGAACTTCGTCGCCATTAACGATAGTCCTGGTTATCCGGTAATCGCGGGTGAACGCCGTCAGGTTAGCCACCTTGCCTGCCTGCAAGGTACCCAACTGCGCCGCCACGCCCAGGGCCTGGGCCGGGTAAAGGGTCGCCATGCGCAATGCTTCATCCAGCGCGATACCGGCGAATTCCACGCTGTTGCGCACCGCTTCAATCATCGTCAGCGCCGAACCGCTCAGGGTGCCGTTTTCATCCAGACACAGGCCGTCCCGGTAGTATATTGTTTTACCGGCAAAAATGAACCGATCAATCTGGTTATCGGCGCCGGCGGGCGCGGTGGCGTCGGTGACCAGCACCAGTTTATCGCCCTTGATGCGTTTGGTGTTGCGAATATTGGCGTAGTTGACGTGCAGTCCGTCGGCGATGATGCCGCAATAGAGCGACGGCGTGTCGTAAATTGCGCCGATAAGCCCGGGCTCGCGTCCGGTAAGGGGCGGCATGGCGTTGAACAGATGGGTGGCGAAGCCGATGCCGGCGGCAAAACCCGCTTTCGCCTCATCATAGGTGGCGTTGGAATGACCGGCCGACACCATGATGCCCGCCTGGCTCAGCCGGCGGATAATCCCGGCGTCGACCTGTTCCGGCGCCAGGGTCAACTGGGCGATGACATCGGCGTTGGCGCACAGGTAATCCACCATTTCCGGCGAGGGCTTGCGCATTAGCGCCGGATCGTGCGTGCCTTTTTTTATCGGATTCAGGTAAGGCCCTTCCAGGTGCAGGCCCAATGCCTGGTGCTTATGCTGCGCCAGAAATGCGCGCATCACCTCGACGGCGCGGCGCATAAACGCATCGGTGCTGGTAATCAGGGTGGGCAAAAAGCTGGTGCAGCCCGATTTGACATTGGCGCGCTGCATGATTTCCAGCGTTTCCACCGTCAGGGCGTCCAGGGAATCATTGAACTGCACGCCGCCGCAGCCGTTAAGCTGCAGGTCGATAAATCCCGGGGCCAGGATGGCGCCGTCGAGATCGCGCCGCTCAATATCCGCCGGCAGCGAATCCAGCGGGCAGACCGCGTCGATTGCCCCGTCATTGATGATTACCGCATGATGTTCAAGGACTTGGAGACCGGTAAAGATCCGGCCATTGGTAAATGCGTACATCGTTCGCTCCCGGTTATCAATCAGCTGTTTTTCAGGCTCAGGGTACTGGCGGCTTCCAGTTCGCGGAAATATTTTACCGTCTTCACTTTCAGCTCCATGGTGGAGGGTTCGTCGCACACCATCACCGCTTTAGCATGAAGCTGCAGGCAACTTATTGTCCACATATGATTCACGTTGCCTTCCACTGCCGCCTGCAGCGCCAGCGCTTTGTTGTGGCCGATGACCAGGATCATCACTTCTTCGGCGTCCAGCAGTGTGCCGACGCCGACGGTCAGGGCAAAACGCGGCACCTGCTCGATATCATTGTCAAAGAAACGGGAATTGGCCCGGCGGGTTTCCAGCGTCAGGGTCTTGACGCGGGTGCGCGACGCCAGGGAGGAGGCGGGTTCGTTAAAGGCGATATGCCCGTCATTGCCGACGCCGCCCATAAACAGATGGATCTTGCCGTACGACTTGATTTTTTCTTCGTAGCGGCGACATTCCGCGTCGATATCATCGGCGTTGCCGTTGAGCAGATTGATGTTTTCCCGCGGAATATTCACGTGATCGAAGAAATTGCGATGCATAAAGGTGTAATAGCTTTCCGGATGGGCGGCGGGCAGGCCGACGTACTCATCCATGTTAAACGTCACCACGTGCTCGAAGCTGACCTGGCCCGCTTTATGCATCTGAATAAGATATTTGTAGGCTTCCAACGGCGTGCTGCCGGTGGGCAGTCCGAGAATAAAAGGGCGTGCGGCGGTGGGTTTGAAGGCATTGATGCGCTCGACGATATGACGAGCGGCCCATTTGCCGACGTCGGCGGCGGTTTCTAACGGAATAAGTCTCATGACTGACCTCTTTAATAGATAAAAACGGGTGTCCGCAACGGTGTTAACAGTATAACGTTAGCGCGCAGGCATTACATAGCGGGAGCCAGGGCGCTCTGACCGCACGGCAAAAGTATAAGCTGATTATTCGCGATGCAAAATAAGTTTGACATATTTAGTAGAATAAGTCACAAATCTTACCGGTTCAAGGTGATTCTAATCACATAATACCGGTAATTAATTTGCGTTGAAAATTAAACTTTCTACACTGCGTATGAGCAGCTTCGTCAGGCGCGGTTTTCGCAGGCAAGGGTTAGACAGCCTACATTGTGGGTTGATCGATAAGGTCAAAAGGGGAATCAAGGTGAATATACTCAGTTATCTTCAAAAAATAGGCCGCGCGTTGATGGTGCCGGTGGCAACGTTGCCCGCCGCCGCCATCCTGATGGGCGTCGGTTACTGGATCGACCCGGTGGGCTGGGGCGGCGGCAGCGCCTGGGCGGCCTTCTTTATCAAGGCCGGATCGGCGATTATAGAAAATATGTCGGTGTTGTTCGCCGTCGGCGTGGCCTACGGCATGTCCAAGGACAAAGACGGCGCGGCGGCCTTATCCGGCCTGGTCGGCTTTCTGGTGGTCACCACGCTGTGCGCGCCGGCTTCCGTGTCGATGATCCAGCATATTCCCCTGGCCGATGTGCCCGCGGCCTTCGGTAAAATCAATAACCAGTTTGTCGGCATCCTGGTGGGGATTATCTCCGCCGAGCTGTACAACCGCTTCAGCCATGTCGAGCTGACCAAGGCGCTGTCGTTCTTCAGCGGACGGCGGCTGGTGCCGATCCTGGTGTCCTTCGTCATGATCCTGGTGGCCTTTATCCTGATGTACGTTTGGCCGCTGGTGTTTAACGCCCTGGTATCGTTCGGCGAGCATATCCAGCAGCTCGGTTCGGTGGGGGCCGGTATCTACGCCTTCTTTAACCGGCTGTTAATCCCGGTGGGATTACACCACGCGCTGAACTCGGTGTTCTGGTTCGACGTGGCCGGCATCAACGACATACCCAAATTTTTCGGCGGCCAGCAGTCCATTGACGCGGGCACCGCCATCGTCGGTATTACCGGGCGTTACCAGGCCGGATTCTTCCCGATCATGATGTTCGGCCTGCCGGGCGCCGCCCTGGCCATTTATCAATGCGCCCGTCCGGAAAACAAAAGCAAGGTGGCCGGGATCATGATTGCCGGCGCGTTTGCCGCCTTTTTTACCGGGATCACCGAACCGCTGGAATTTTCCTTTATGTTCGTGGCGCCGGTACTGTATTTCCTGCATGCCCTGTTAACCGGGCTGTCGGTATTCATCGCCGCGCAAATGCATTGGATGGCGGGGTTTGGTTTCAGCGCCGGCCTGGTGGATATGGTGCTTTCCTCGCGCAATCCGCTGGCGGTCCATTGGTATATGCTGATCCCGCAGGGACTGGTGTTCTTTGTTATTTACTACCTGGTGTTCCGTTTTACCATCAAACGCTTCAACCTGCTGACTCCTGGGCGTGAACTGGCGGTCGCCGGCGACGAAAGCGACGGCTATAACGTCGACGTCGAACCGGCCATGGCCACCACCAGGTCCGGTGAAACCCAGGCGCTGGCCCGCCGTTACATCAGCGCGGTGGGCGGCTCGGAAAACCTGACCGGCATTGACGCCTGTATCACTCGTCTGCGGCTGAACGTGAAGGATTCGTCGCTGGTCAACGATTCCCTGGCAAAAAATCTCGGCGCCCAGGGCGTTATCCGTCTTAATAAGGAAAGCGTGCAGGTGATTGTCGGCACCCGAGCCGAAATTATCGCCGGCGCCATGCGTACCGTGCTGGCCGAAGGGCCGGTCGCGGCGTCGCGCTCCGTTTCCCAACCCGCGGCGGTGCAGCCGGCCGCGGTGGTTCATGAGCCGGTGGCGCGGCCGGTGGTGGTTAGCCTGACGTCGCCGATAACCGGTGATATCGTACCCTTGGATCAGGTGCCGGACGAAGCCTTCGCCAGCAAAGCGGTGGGTGACGGCGTCGCCATCCGCCCGACCGGGAAACTGGTGCTGTCGCCGGCTAACGGCACCTTGGTCAAGGTCTTCGGCACCCATCACGCGTTCTGCCTGGAAACCGACGCCGGCGCCGAAGTGATTGTGCATATCGGCATTGATACCGTCGGACTGCAGGGACAGGGTTTTACGTCCCTGGTGGAAGAGGGCAGCAAGGTCACCCAGGGGCAGCCGATATTGGAGCTGGATCTGGACTATCTCAATGCCAATGCCCGCTCGATGATAAGCCCGGTGGTGATCAGCAATATGGATGAGTTTGGCGCCATTACCGCTATCGCCAGCGGCGCGGTGGTCGCAGGCGTAACACCGCTGCTGGATGTTACCGCCAAATAAGGCCGCCCTCGTTACCCGGCTCCGGCGCGGTTCGCGCGCCGGTGTCCGTTTCTCCCCGACACGGCGTTTTTCCCCCGATTCTGTTCCCGGTTATCCTCCGGCGCAGTTGCGCCTATGCTAATATAGCCTCCCGGTTACCCAGCCTGTCCGTCAGGGCGACAGGACGGCCGCGGCACCGCGCCCGGCGCCATAAGAATTTCTGCAACTAACGGTTGTGTCGGGACGTGGCTTGTTGGAACATAAGCATAATGAATGTCGTGCGTTCGCGTAGAGGAAATGCAATATGAGTGAGGCAGAAGCCCGCCCAACTAATTTTATTCGTCAAATAATTGATGAAGATTTGGCAACCGGTAAGCACCATTCGGTGCATACCCGTTTTCCGCCGGAGCCTAACGGCTATCTGCATATCGGCCATGCCAAGGCCATTTGCCTGAATTTCGGCATCGCCCAGGATTACCAGGGCCAATGCAATCTGCGCTTCGACGATACCAACCCGGTGAAAGAAGATATAGAATTCGTCGATTCAATCAAAGAAGACGTGCAGTGGCTTGGTTTTAAATGGAGCGGCAATATCCATTACTCCTCCGATTATTTCGATCAGCTGCATGCCTATGCCATCGAGCTTATCAATAAAGGGTTGGCTTATGTGGATGAGCTTTCACCCGACGCCATTCGCGAATACCGCGGCAACCTCACCACGCCCGGCCGGAACAGTCCGTTTCGCGATCGCTCGGTCGAGGACAACCTGGCGCTGTTTACCATTATGCGCAACGGCGGTTTCCCCGAGGGCAGCGCCTGCCTGCGGGCTAAAATCGATATGGCCTCGCCGTTTATGGTGATGCGCGATCCGGTGCTGTACCGCATTAAATTTGCCGAACACCATCAAACCGGTTCGAAGTGGTGCATCTATCCGATGTATGACTTCACCCACTGTATTTCCGACGCCCTCGAAGGCATCACCCATTCGCTGTGTACCCTGGAGTTCCAGGATAACCGCCGTTTATATGACTGGGTGCTGGACAATATCACTATCGACTGCCATCCCCGTCAGTATGAATTTTCGCGCCTCAATCTTGAATACGCCATTATGTCCAAGCGCAAGCTGACCCAACTGGTGGCGGAGAATATTGTCGAGGGCTGGGACGACCCGCGCATGCCGACCATCTCCGGCCTGCGGCGCCGTGGTTATACCGCCGCGTCCATTCGTGAATTCTGCCGGCGCATCGGCGTCACCAAACAGGAAAACAACGTGGAAATCGCCGCGCTGGAAGCCTGTATCCGTGAAGATCTCAATGAAACCGCGCCGCGCGCCATGGCGGTGATCGATCCGGTAAAACTGGTGATAGAAAACCTGCCGGCCGGGCACGAGGAAACCGTGACCATGCCGACGCATCCCAATAAACCCGAGATGGGCGAGCGCCAGGTGGCTTTTAGCCGCGAGATTTATATCGATCGGGCGGATTTTCGCGAGGAAGCCAACAAACAGTACAAGCGCCTGGTGCTGGGCAAGGAAGTGCGCCTGCGCAACGCCTATGTGATCAAGGCGGAGCGTATCGACAAGGATGAGCAGGGCGAGATCAGCGTCATTTACTGCACCTATGATCCGGAGACCCTGAGCAAGGACCCGGCGGATGGGCGCAAGGTGAAAGGGGTGATTCATTGGGTCTCGGCGACCCACGGCGTCCCCGCCGAGTTTCGTTTATACGATCGCCTGTTCAGCGACCCTAACCCCGCCTCGGCGGATGATTTCCTCGCGACGCTGAACCCGGAGTCGCTGGTCATCAAACAAGGCTTTGTGGAGGCCAGCGCGCTTGAGGCGCTGCCGGGCAAGCCCTACCAGTTTGAACGCGAAGGGTATTTCTGCGCCGACAGCCGCTATTTCAGCGTGGAAAAACCGGTGTTTAACCGCACCGTAGGCCTGCGCGATACCTGGACCAAAACCGCCGTTTGACGCCGCGCCGGCGCCGCGGTATCGACCGCGGCGCTGCGTGCGACGCGTAGCCTAACCGGCGGCGCACGCCGCCTGCGCGACCCGAAGTCCCAGCCTGGCGGCGCCGATGGCGCCGTTAAACGCCGACGAGGACGCTTTGGCAAAAATGATTTCCTCATAGGGCAACGGCTTGCGAATAAAGTCGCCGGCCCTGGCAATCAGCCGATCGTAGGGGAAATCCACCATATCCATCACGCCGCCCCCCAGCAGGATATGATCGGGATCAAACAGGTTTACGCCGGTGGCAATCGCCTTGGCCGCCGTGTCGATAAAGCCGGTAATATAGCTATCGCCATGGGCGCAGGTGAAAATATCGGACAGCGCGTAGTCATGCGCCGCGCCGTGATACCATCGCGCCAGCGCCACGCCTGAACAGGCGGTTTCCAGGCAGCCTGTATTACCGCAGCCGCAGCGCGCGCCGTCATCGCCCAGGGGAATGTGCCCCAGTTCGCCGGCCACGCCATGCGCGCCGACATAAGGCGCGCCGTTGAGCCAAATGGCAAACCCGAACCCGGTGCCAAGATAACATCCCAGCACCAGCTTATCCCCCAGGCGCTGCTCGCTCACGTCATAAAACAGCTGCAGGTTTACGTCACGCTCAAAGGCCACCGGGCATTGCAGGCGCCGCTCCAGTTCTGCCGCCAGATCCACAAATTCGCGGGTGGCGCAGGGCAGGTTGGGCGTGGACATGATGGTTTTCCTGTCCCGGGCTATGGACGCGGGAAAGCCAATCATCACTGCGGCGACCCCGGCGCCGCGCTGGACGAGAAAGCGGCCGATAAAAGCCGACAATCCTTCCGCCAGGCCGCTTTCCACTACCGGCAGAGTGCGCTCTTTCGCCGTGACCAGTACCTGGCCATCGGGCGATAACAAACAGATGCGGATATGGGTGGCGCCCATATCCACGCCGACTATCACCAACCGCCTGTTTTTCATCTTAGCTGGCCTCCTTCCGCGCGTCCTGGATTTGGTCGGTCATCATTTTCCACGCCTGGTGGATATCCGGCGCATTATTAAACAGGCCGGAAGAACCGACGATAAAGACATCCGCGCCCGCCGCGATCAGCGAACGGTAGGTGCGCTGGTTGCATGAACCGTCAATTTCAATTTCATACCGCAAACCGTGGCTCTCGCGGTATGCCTTGAGCTGGCCTATTTTTTCCAGCATTTCGGTGATAAACGGCTGGCCGGCAAAACCGGGATCGACGGTCATGACGGTAATTTTGTCCGCCAGATGGATATAATATTTCATCATCTCCACCGACGATTCAGGATTGAGTATCAATCCCACGCCCAATCCCAGGGACCTGATCTTCTCAATAAGCCGAAAGGCCTGGCCGGACAAGGTTTCCGGATGAAGGGTAATCATGCCGGCGCCCGCCTTCGCCAGGCTGTCGATATAATCTTCCGGATGGGTGACCATTAAATGGCAATCCAGGGGCTTACTGGCGAGGCGCTTGACCTGCTCGACAAAAAACGGCGACAGCGTCAGATTGGGCACAAAATGCCCGTCCATGATATCGATATGGATATAATCCGCATGACGATCGATAAATTCAATTTGCTCTTTAAACTTTAATAAATCCATGCACATTAAAGAAGGGGATATCTTCATATCGGTTACCTATTTACTGATAAGTCGATCTAAAGCCACGGCGGCGATAATCAATCCCCCCATGACAACTAATTGGTAATACGTTTGCACCTGAAGAATATTAAGGCCATTGTTAATCGTGCCAATAATTAAACCACCAATTACCACCGAGAATATTCGTCCCTTGCCGCCAAAAAAACTGGTGCCGCCGATAATGGCGCTGGCGATGGCATAGGTCTCAAAGCCAATGCCGGCCAAAGGCTCGGCCGCGCCCAAGCGCGCGGTGGATACCACGCCGGCGAGCCCGGCGCAGATGCCGGAAATAATAAACACTACCAGCATATGGAATTTAACGTCGATACCGGAAAAAAATGCCGAATTCTTGTTGCCGCCCAGGGCGTAAATATTTCTGCCAAGCCGGGTGCGCGCGGTAATAAACCACAGGATAACCGCAATGATCAAAGCAAAAATCACCGGTACCGGAATACCCAGCACGCTGCCGGCAAAGAAGTTAACAAAGCCGAATGAGAAGCCGTACACCGAGTTGGCATCGGAAATGACCAGGGTGATGCCGCGAAAAATAGCGTTGGTGCCGAGGGTAATAATAAAGGGATGCAGGCCGGTCCAGTTAACCAGGCAACCGTTGATGGCGCCCAATAGCCCGCCGACCACCACCCCGCCAATCAGCGCGGCGGAGACCGGGTCAAGACCCGCCAGCATCAGCTTGGCGGTCACCATGCCCGACAAGGCCAGGATAGCCCCCACCGACAGGTCGATGCCCGCCACCAGGATGGCGAAAAACTCGCCCATGCCGATCAAGACCGTTACCGAACTCTGTACCAGGATCTGGGTAATATTGTTGGTTTTCAGAAAATATTCACTGGATATAGAGCCGAATATGGCAACAATAATCGCCAGGATAAAAAACGTGCCGTACTGATCCCAGAATTTCTGGAAGTTAAAGGTGGCCTTCTCCATTTTTATTTCCCTCAGCTTTGTGGCAGAGCCCACGTCATAATATCTTCTTCCCCGATACTCTCATTATTGTCAAGAATATGGGCTAATGTCCCTTCGCAAAATATTGCGATACGGTCGCATACGGTAATGATTTCCGGCAGTTCGGATGACACCATCAATATGGTTTTTCCCGTGGCGGCCAATGTGCGCATCACCTTATAAATTTCCGCCTTGGCCCCGACATCAATGCCGCGGGTAGGTTCGTCAAAAATAATAACCTCCGGCTCGCAGCAGAGCCATTTTGATATCAATACCTTTTGTTGGTTGCCGCCGGATAACTCAGTGATATTTTGGTCCACCGAACTGCATTTCAGCGATAGCAGCCGCCGCTGCGTTTCCGCCAGCTGCCTTTCCTTATCCGCATTAAATAATCCCAGAGCACCTTTATAGCCGCCATCCTTAAGGCTTTTGCTGATGGCGATATTCTGCGCAATGGAAAAATTATCAAAAAAGCCGTTTTCACGCCGACTTTCGGTGATATATCCCATGCCCTTCTTCAGGGCGTCCAGCGGCGAAGAGGGCGTGATATCGACGTTATGCAGCATCACCTTGCCGCTGCTTTTCGGTTCCACGCCGAAGATGCAGTTCATGAATTCGGTGCGTCCCGACCCCACCAGTCCGGCAAAACCCATGATTTCGCCCTTTTTTACCTGGAAGGAGACGTGCTTGACCCGGCGTTTATCCCGGCTGGTGATATTCTCCACCGCAAAGATGATATCGGCGTCCCCCGTGTCGCCGCCAACCTTCTCCTTAAGGGAGCGAAAGCGGTTTTGCAGCTCGCGCCCGACCATCAGCCGGACAATATCATCGTTGGTCACCTGTCCCATCTGCCCGGAGGCGACGCTGCTGCCGTCCTTTAGCACCGTATAGCGGTTGCAGATGCGGCGTATTTCGTTAAGCTTATGCGATATATAGACAATCGCCGTGCCGTCCTGGCGCAGCTGGTTCATGATCAGGAACAGATAATCCACTTCGTTATAGGTCAGGGAAGAGGTCGGCTCGTCCATGATGATCACCCTGGCGTCCAGCATCAGGGTCTTGGCGATTTCCAGCATTTGCTTTTGGCTGATGGACAGGTTGCCCACCTTTTCGTCAAGCCGTATTTTCAGCCCCACGCGCAGCAGCATAATAGCCGCTTTGGTACGCATGTCGTGCCAGTCCACCACGTTTACGCCGAACACTTTTTTTACCGGCAGACGGCCGATAAATAAATTCTCCAACACGGTTAATTCATCGATAACGCTTAATTCCTGGTAAATTATACCAATGCCCAATCTGGCAGCGACTTTATGATCGAGCTTCGCGTACTCGACATCATTAATTATTATTTTCCCCGCCGTCGGTTCATAAATACCGGAAAGTATTTTCATCAAGGTTGATTTGCCGGCGCCGTTTTCACCTAATAAAGCATGTATCTCATTAGGGTATATTTCCAGGTCAACTGATTGCAACGCCTGGACGGGACCAAAGAATTTGGCGATCCCCTCCATTTTAATATATGGAGTGCTCATATTACTCTCCGGATTAATGACAAGACGGCGGGAATAGGCGGTCTTGCGGCACCTGGACTATTTGGTGACTAATATAGAATCGACGGTTTCAATTTTCGGCTGGGCATCAAGCGCAATCAGCTTGCCCGCTTTCACCGTATTCACCAGGATGGCCAGGCCGTTGGCGCCGATTTCCGCCGGATTCTGGGCCACGGTGGCGGTCATCATGCCCTGGGCGACCATCTTGCGCGCCTCGGGAATACCGTCGGTGCCGACCACCAGGATCTTGCCGGTCTGTCCCGCGTTGGCCACCGCCTGCGCCACGCCCATCGCCATGGTATCGTTGGCGCAGTAGAAGGCCTTCAGCTGGGGATGACGTTGCAGCACATTGGTCGCCACGTCCAGGGCCTTGATGCGATCCCAATCCGCCGGCTGGCTGGCCACCAGCTTGATATGGCTGTTGGCCTTGAACTCCGCGGTCGCGCCGTTGCGCCGCGCCTCGCCAGAGGCGTTGCCGGCCTTGCCTTCGATAATGGCCACTTCGCCGCCCTGGGCGCCCAAGCTATCGATAATAAATTTGGCGCCTTTCGCGCCGACCGCGACATTATCGGTGGTGATAAAGGCTTCGACGTTGCCCTTGGCCTTGGCCAGGCTGGCTAAATCGATTTTTTCGTCGAGGTTAACCAGGTGAATCCCTTTCTGATAAGCCTTGGCGACGGGAATCACCAGATTCACCGCCGATAAAGGCGCAAAGGCGATGCCTTTATAATTCTTATTGGTTAAATCCTCGAATAATTGTAATTGCGATTGGAAGTCGCCTTCCGACGGTGACGCGAATATATCCACCGTCACGCCGAGATCCTGGGCCTTTTTCTCAATGCCTTGTTTCATCTCTACCCAGAAAGGGTTGGATAATGTTTTAAGAACAACGGCGTAATCGGCTGCCGCGTGGACCACGGTGGACAACATCAGTCCACAGGCGGCGCCACCGGCCAATTTAAGAAATTTATTCATTATTCTATCTCCAAAAGAGAATTATTTATAATCACGCTTCAGGTACTTGGTAATGGAACTCGTTTTTTCCAGGTTTTTATTCGCCAGCTCGATATCCTGCCGCGCTACCGAGACATAAAACGCATCCAGCAGCGTAAGCTGCAAAATACGGGCCGAAGCGTTTCTGCCTAATAACGGCGTTTCCGGCGCCGGTGAACAAATATTAAAATCAGCCAGCTGGGCTATGGGGGAATTGCTGCTATGGGTAATACAAATGATCTTGGCCCCATTATCCTTGGCAATCGACACCACCCGTTTCAGATCGCTGGTGCGGCCCGAATGGGATACCACTAACGCCACATCGCCCGGTTGCAACAGGGAGGCCGACATCATCATCAAATGCGCGTCCAGGTAGGCATTGCAACGCAAGCCGATTTTCAGGAATTTATGCTGCACGTCCGCGCAAATGGAATTAGAGCCGCCGACGCCGTACAGCTCGCGCTGATGGCCGGCAAAAAAGCATTGGGCCGCCTGCTGGATGACGTTGGCGTCGACTATCGCCTGGCCTTCGACAATGGTGCGTACGGTCAGGTTAAACACTTTGTTGACCACATCCTCCGGGCTGTCGGTGGGCGAGAGTTCGGCGGTGATATCATGGTCGGCATGATCGAAGTACTCGACGATGGCGCTGCGCAGCTGGCGAAAGCCGCTGAAACCGAGAATTTTCGACACCTTGACAATCATGGCTTCCGACAGGCCCAGACTCAGGGCCACCTCTTTGATCCCCGAGACGTCGGTGAGGTTGCCGGGAGATAAAAACCACTCCACTATCCGGCTTTCGTTTTCAGTCATGCCTTCTTGTTTAATACGAATATAAGGAGCAATGCCTATGCCGCGCGGCATATCGTTTTGCAGTTCCGCATCATTCATCTGGACTATCTCTGGTGATTAACATTGCCTGTCACTATATCACCATGGCGAAAGTTTAAAATCTGCTGCGAACTTCACGTTTTTTATTAATTTATAAATTAACTTTTTGTGTAAAAATCGAGTCATCGATCCGGGTTAATTTCAGGAAGGTATTTTTGGCTATATTAATTCAATAAAATCATATAATTAAAATGTATCTTTTGTTGTCGCTTACTGCTGACAGCGAAAAATAGCTTTATCATCAGATTCACAGAATAATTTACCCGGTGAAAAAATCGCAATAAAAACGCTGTCGTTTCAATGGATTACGCAAATTAGCCCAAAATAGCGTCCCAGGGCCTCTATTTATTCTTTATTTATTTTTATTTTCTGTGAAGTTTTCTGGAGTTTGCCGGCGGTGAGCACGGCGGTGATTGGCGGATACGACGCTTGTCGACGCGCTTCGGGAAGGAAACGTTACCAGGGAAGGGGACGGGCGGCGTTTAGCCTCATTGAAAAAAAATCGTTGCAGGGTGAGAAAGCGGCGCGATAACAGCCGCTTTGGAGAAACGGACCGCGCCGCGGTTATTCTTTTACGCCGTTGAGCATATCGGCGTGATCGTGCAGCGTTTCGTCTTCGCGGCAGTTGCCGATTTCACAATGCCCATACAGATATAAGCTATGGTTGGTCAGCTTGATATTGTGCCTTTTGGCAATATCACGCTGGCGCGCTTCGATGAACTCGTCGCGAAATTCGATAACCTTGCCGCAGTCCAGACAGATCAGGTGGTCATGATGATACTGTTGCGTCAGTTCAAAAACGGATTTGCCGCCTTCAAAATTGTGGCGGGTTACGATACCGGCGTCGTCAAATTGGTTTAGCACGCGATATACCGTGGCCAGGCCGATTTCCTCACCCATATCGATCAGTTTTTTGTACAGATCTTCCGCACTGACGTGATGGCATTCCGGATCTTGCAACACTTCCAGAATCTTCAGTCTGGGAAGGGTGACTTTCAGGCCGGCCTTCTTCAATGCAATATTATTGTCAGTCATGCGGGTTTAGTCCTGTTACTTTGATAATCTGATTGTAGGCTAACTTAGCCTATAACATCGGTCGGCCCGAAAAATGTGACGCCGTCTCATTATAAGACTGCCTGTCCAAAATGAAAACCGCGCCTTGTTAACAACTATAGCCCGTTTCAGGGGGCGAATTCTGCAACATTTTGCTAAAAAGGGTGGAACCGCTGCGCTATTGTACCGCGTTGTGGATAAAAGTTAAAAACTTGTATCTATTAATTTGAAAGGATTTAGTTATCAGTGAGGTTGGCGGCGCCGTCCCGACGCCATGACGGCAACCGATTCCCTTGCCGGGCGCCGCGGCGGCGGCACCCTCCCGCACGGCTTGACTTTAGCTGAGCTGCAATTCAGCGCTGATTTGCTTCACCCAGCCGTCCACGCGTTCATTGGTCAGCTCGGGCTGGCGGTCTTCGTCAATGGCCAGGCCGATGAAGTGATTGTCGTCCGCCAGTCCTTTCGACGCTTCGAAATGGTAGCCGGCGGTGGGCCAGTGACCGACGATGGTCGCGCCGTTGGGCTCGATAATGTCGCGAATGGTGCCCATGGCGTCACAGAAATATTCGGCGTAATCCTCCTGATCGCCACAGCCGAACAGCGCCACTTTTTTGCCGGAGAAATCTATTTCTTCCAGGGTGGGGAAAAAATCATCCCAGTCACATTGCGCTTCGCCGTAATACCAGGTCGGGATGCCGAGCAGCAGGGTGTCGAACCGCGCCAGGTCTTCTTTACTGCTTTTGGCAATGTCATGAACTTCGGCAACATCCGCACCCAGTTGCTTCTGAATCATTTTGGCAATATTTTCGGTATTGCCGGTGTCACTGCCAAAAAAAATGCCTACAGTTGCCATGAATTTGAAAACCTCTTAAATATTATGGATATGTTCCGTAACAGAATCAGCGATGCTCTGCGGCAATCATAGCAGACCCTAATGCGGGGAGAAACTCGCCGGCCGGGTTTTGTCGCAAATTTGCCCCGTTCGCGGCCTTGGGCCCTGGACGGGATGGCGCTTTACCGGGCCGGCAAGTTTACTCCGGATGCGGATCCGCGCCTTGTTGCCGTTCAAGCTCGGCCAGTAAAATCAATTCGATCAGCTCGCTGCGCGACAGGTTTTGCCGGTAGGCCAGCTCATTTAACGCATCCACCGCCTCGGCGTTGATTTTCAGCTCCACCCGGCGCAGGCCGCGCTTTTTATCCCGGCGCAGCTGGTTACGCTTGTTGATGCGCAACTGCTCATCGCGGGACAGGGGGTTCGTCTTCGGTCTTCCCGGGCGCCGCTCATCGATAAATAAATCCAGGGTGGTGCGGTCCGTTTGTTCTTTTGCCATAGGTCATGAAGGGATTGTGCATCAAGAAGCAGGCGGGCAAACCCCGGCCGGCGGCGTGGCTGGCTACGCCGTCGGACGCGCATCGCCCGTAACGTTATGTTTTATGTACGCCGGGGCTGCCATAAAACACAGCGGGCCATGTTACCCCAGCCCGGTAGCAAACGACAATATTAAACTCGCGGGCGCTAATCCCGGCGGCGGCCCGGTCTATTCTTCCAGGAAACGGGCCAGGGCGCGCATGACCGCCGCGGGTTTTTCCGCATGAACCCAATGACCGGCGCCGGCGACCACATGCGCCCGCGCCCGGGGGAACTGGCGTTGGATCGCCTGGCGGTAACTGTCATCCAGATAAGGCGATTTTTCACCGCGGATAAACAGCGCCGGCCCTAGCCAGGGCGCCGACTCCCGCCAGCCGATAAGCGCCGGATAGTTATCCCACAGCGCCTCGACGTTAAACCGCCACCGGCCCTGGTGAAAGGATTTCAGCAAAAACTGGATGGTTTCCTCATCAAGGGCGTCATGGCGCATGAGCGCCGCCGCCTCCGTGCGCTGTGTGACGCCCGCCGCCTCGACGCGCCTGAGCGCGGCGAAGACGTTGTCATGGTGGCGGGTGGGGTAGGCCACCGGCGCCATATCGATAACCGCCAGCCGCGCAACGCGGCCGGGCGCCTGGGCGGCGAGGGTCATGGCGACCTTGCCGCCCATGGAATGGCCGATGAGGTGACCGGCGTCGATATGCAACGCATCAAGCAATTCGATCACGTCCCGGCTCATGGCGGCATAACCGGCATCGTGGTCATGGGGGGACAAGCCGTGATTGCGCAGATCAATCTGCAGGGTGGCGTGGTGTTCCCCAAGCGGCCTGGCCAGCACGCCCAGGTTATCAAGGCTACCGAACAGCCCGTGCAGCAATATCACCGGCAGTGCTTCACCCGGCTGCCGGGCAGGTTGCAGACGATAGTGTAATTTCATCCTGATCCTCATGGCGATAACAGAGCCTGATAGCCTATCATGAGTTATCCGTCCCGCGGCCGTAAAAAAACCGGCGGCGCCAGGAAGGCCCTCGGGGGAAATTCCGACTTTTTACCGAAGCCGGATACTAGCGCTATTCGCGGGGCAGGTTTAGCTTGTATAATCCTTTTGATTGATTTATGAGAAGAAAGCCCCGGATAAAGATGAAAACAATTGAAGTCGACGAAGACCTTTACCGCTATATCGCCAGCCATACGCAGCATATCGGCGAAAGCGCCTCGGATATTTTACGCCGGATGCTGAAATTTAATGCTCAGGCCAGCGCCGCAGCGCGCAGCGCGCCGCCCCCGGAAACACCCCTCAAGGCGGAGGCCGCGTCGGCGACCCGCGATCGCGTGCGCGCCATGCGTGAGCTCCTCCTTTCCGACAGCTACGCCGAGCAGCGCAAGGCGGTTGATCGTTTTATGCTGGTGCTGTCCACCCTGTATAGCCTGTCGCCCGCCGAATTTACCGAGGCGGCGGATATCCTGCACGGCCGCACCCGTACTTATTTTGCCGCTGATGAGCAGACATTATTGCAAAATGGCAGCCATACTAAACCCAAGCAGGTAGCGCAAACGCCCTACTGGGTTATCACCAACACCAACACCGATCGTAAACGGAGCATGGTGGAACACATTATGCTGGCAATGCAGTTCCCCGTGGAACTGACCGATAAAGTTTGCGGTACCATTTGATCAACAGCAGGCAAGGGAGAAGCACCGATGGCTAATAGCCCCCGCGCCGGGCAGCCCGCCCGGCAAAGCGATTTAATCAATGTCGCGCAGTTAACCTCGCAGTATTATGTGTTGCGTCCGGAGCCGGGCAACACCGCGCATGCGGTAAAATTCGGTACTTCAGGCCATCGCGGCAGCGCGGGGCGCCACAGTTTCAATGAAGCCCATATCCTGGCCATCAGCCAGGCCATTGCCGAAGAGCGCGCCAGGCAGGGCGTTACCGGCCCGTGTTATGTGGGCAAGGACACCCATGCGCTGTCCGAACCGGCGTTTATTTCGGTATTGGAAGTACTCAGCGCCAACGGCGTGGAAATCATCGTCCAGCAGGACAACGGCTTTACCCCGACGCCGGCGGTGTCCAACGCCATCCTGACGCACAATCGCGCCGGCGGCGCCCAGGCCGACGGCATTGTCATCACCCCGTCCCATAATCCGCCGGAAGATGGCGGCATCAAATACAATCCGCCTAACGGCGGACCGGCGGACACGAATCTGACCAAAGTGATCGAAGAGCGCGCCAATGCCCTGCTGGCGGACGATTTGCGCGGCGTTAAGCGCCAGTCGCTGGACGCGGCCTGGAACAGCGGCCATATCCATGCGCAGGATCTGGTGCAGTCCTATGTGGCGGGGCTGGCCGAGGTCGTGGATATGGCGGCCATCAAAAAAGCGGGCCTGAAACTCGGCGTCGATCCGCTGGGCGGGTCCGGCATTGCCTATTGGCAGCGCATCGCCGAGCATTACCAACTCGATTTGACGCTGGTGAACGAGCAAATCGACCAGACCTTCCGCTTTATGTATCTCGACCACGACGGCATTATCCGCATGGACTGTTCGTCCCAATGGGCCATGACCGGCCTGCTGTCGCTGCGTGATAAGTTCGACCTGGCCCTGGCCAACGATCCGGATTACGATCGGCACGGCATCGTTACCCCGGCGGGTCTTATGAACCCCAATCATTTCCTGGCGGTGGCGATCAACTACCTGTTCCAGCACCGTCCGCAGTGGGGCGCCGACGTGGCGGTGGGCAAAACCCTGGTCTCCAGTGAAATGATTGACCGGGTGGTGGCCGATCTGGGCCGCCGTCTGGTGGAAGTGCCCGTCGGGTTTAAATGGTTTGTCGACGGCCTGTTCGACGGCACCCTGGGTTTTGGCGGCGAAGAGAGCGCCGGCGCCTCGTTCCTGCGTTTTGACGGCAAGCCCTGGTCCACGGATAAAGACGGTATCATTATGTGCCTGCTGGCGGCGGAAATTACCGCGGTCACCGGTAAAAATCCCCAGCAGCACTATGATGAACTGGCGCAACGTTTCGGCGCGCCCAGCTATAACCGCATCCAGGCGTCGGCCACCCACGCGCAGAAGGCCGTTTTGGCCAAGCTGTCGCCTGAAATGGTCTCTGCCAGCACCCTGGCCGGCGACCCCATCACCGCGCGCTTGACCGAGGCGCCCGGCAACGGCGCGTCCATCGGCGGCCTGAAGGTGATGACCAAAAACGGCTGGTTCGCCGCGCGGCCGTCCGGCACCGAGGAGGCCTACAAAATTTATTGCGAAAGCTTCCTGGGGCCTAAGCACCGGGAACAAATCGAACGCGAGGCGGTGGAAATCGTCGGCGAAGTACTGGCCGGGGCACAATAAGGCCCGCCCGGCGGTCGGCGCATCTCGCGCCGCCGCCATACCCGCCGTTACGGGGGAGCTTTCATTATCCAAGGCGCTGATTTATCAGCGCCTTTTTTTGCGTTTCAGCGCCGCCAGGCAGCCGGTGATACTGGCGCGCAGATAAAAAAATCCTCATTTAGATATATCTTTTATTGCTTTTTTTTTGTTATACGTTAATTTAGATATATCTAAATAACCGGGAGAGAACCATGCTTTATCATCATCATTATGCCTTGCACGACCGTGGCGGTATGCATGGCGGCAGGGGACACCATGAGCGCCACGGGCACCATGACGGCGAACACAGGACGCAGCGTCTGTTCGGCCATGGCGATCTGCGCATGATCCTGCTGGCGCTGGTGGCCCGCAAACCCAGCTACGGCTATGAGCTGATCAAGGAAATCGAGCTGGCTTCTTCCGGGTTGTACATTCCCAGTCCAGGCGTAATTTACCCGACCCTGAGCCTGCTGGTGGATCAGGACTTCCTGATGTCGGTCACCGCCGAAGGCCAGAGCCGTAAGAACTACCAGATTACCCCGGCGGGCGAGGAAGAGCTGGCCGGGCATCAGGCGGCGATTACCGCCCTGTTCGAGCGGCTCGCCCAGGCAGGCAAACGCGGGGAAGGCAGCCTGATCCCGGGCATAACCGACAGCATGCGGCAATTAAAGGGATTGTTACGCGGCAATATGCTGCGCGCCGACCTGACGCCGGCGCAGGTCGAGCGGATAAACACCGCCTTGCTGGAGGCGGTTAATACTATAGCGCAGGTGCTGGCGGCGCCGGCGGAGGAAAATCATGGCGGGATATAAATACAAAATTACCGTGGCGCCCATCGCCGATAAACACGGCCAGCCGCTGGATATGCCCGCGCTGTCGTTCGAGGTTGAAAACCACGATGAAATCCTGGGCATCGTGACGCGCTTACAGGGGCGGGAGGATCTGGCCTTCGGACCTGAGAAAACCGCGTCTTTCGCCATCGGCCTCAAGCTGTTTTCGGAGGTGATGATGGAATATCGCAAACATCCCTTGTTTGCGCCGCTGCGTGAACCGTTTCGCGATTTTATGCAGTTGTTGAAGAAGGGACCGGGCGCGGCGGGTTAACGCCAGGCTGATACAGCCGCCTAGGGCATAAAACGGTAGCCGATGCCGGTCTCGGTCAGCAGGTGGTTGGGCTGGGCCGGATCCCGCTCCAGCTTTTGCCGCAGATGGCCCATGTAAATGCGCAGGTAATGGCTGTGTTCCACCGCGTTGGGCCCCCAGACCTCTCCCAGCAGATAACGTTGGGTGAGGACCTTGCCCTGATGGGCAATCAGGACGGCCAGCAGGCGGAATTCGATGGGCGTTAAATGCAACAGCTCGCCGTCACGTGTCACCTGGCGGTTGGCCAGATCCACGCTCACCGCCGCAAAATTCACCGTCGCGGGCTTTTCATCGCCGCGCAGCGGACGCCGGAGCGCGACGCGTACGCGCGCCAGCAGTTCCCCGATGCCGAAGGGCTTGGTCAGGTAATCCTCCGCGCCGGCGTCCAGCGCGTCGATTTTATCCTGTTCGTCGCTTCTGGCCGACAGCACCACGACGCTGATTGAACTCCACAAGCGTAAATCGCGGATAAAATCCACGCCGTTGCCGTCCGGCAGCCCCAAATCGAGCATGATGAGATCCGGTTTGCGGCTGGCCGCCTCGAGCAAGCCGCGCTCCATGGTGGCCGCCTCAAATACCCGGTAGCCTTCGCGTTCCAGCGCCTGGCGGACAAAACGGCGGATGGCGTCCTCATCTTCGATTATCAGGATATTGGCAGTCAGGGTGCTCACGTTTCCTCCTGTGGCGTCATAGCGGGCGGGCGCGTCCAGCGGCAGGGTAACATAAAAAAAGCGCCTGCTCGCCTGGGTATTATCCGCGTATATCCCCGCGCGGTGAATCTTTATCTCTATACGATCCCGCGTCGGCCGGGGAACATTGCCGCAACCGCGCAAAGAGTGCGGCGCGGCGCGTAAAATTACGCTAAACAAGACGCTTTATGGGCTAAAAAAGCGCACTCTTCGTGCTACGCCGGCATCGGCGGCCCGCGCTTTAACCTGCGGGACTTTTGTCGCAAACCCGCCGCGGGCCGGAGGATAATCGTCTACGCTTTGCTTAACGATCGATCATATGTGGGAGTCATGCATGGGCAATAAAATCCCCGTCGGCATCAGCGCCTGCCTGATGGGAGAAAAAGTCCGTTTTGACGGCGGACACCGCCGCTTCGCGTTTGCCATGGACGAACTGGCTCCCTACGTGCGTTTTGCGCCCATCTGCCCCGAAATGGCCATCGGTTTGCCCACCCCCCGGCCGGCGCTGCGTTTGGTCAGGGACGAGCAGGGCCGCATCGCCATGCGCACCGGCAAAAACCAAAACGACGACGATCTGACGCAGCCGATGCAGTCGTTTTCCGAGCAGCAGGTGCAAAAGCTGGGCGATCTATGCGGGTACATCGTCTGCGCCAAATCGCCCAGTTGCGGAATGGAACGGGTCAGGGTGTACGATCGCGCCGGCGCGCGCAAAAACGGCGTCGGCCTGTATACCGGGGAACTGATGCGGCAATTGCCGTGGCTGCCGGTGGAGGAAGATGGCCGGCTGCACGACGCGCAGCTGCGCGAGAATTTCGTCGCCAGGGTTTATACGCTGTACGAGTTTAATCAACTGCTGCAACAGCCCTTGACGCGCGGCGGGCTCATGGCGTTCCACAGCCGTTATAAATTGCTGCTGCTGGCTCATTCCCAGCCGCAGTACCGGCAGATAGGGCCGTTTGTCGCAGCCATGGATCGCTTTGCTACGCTTGAAAGTTTTGCCCTGGAATACCGTAACCGACTGATGGCGCTGCTGTCGAACAACGCTACACGGCCGAACCATACCAATGTCCTGATGCATGCGCAGGGCTACTTCCATCGTTACCTGACGCAAAAACAGCGCCAGGAGCTGACGTCGCTCATCGACAGCTACCGGCAGGGCATGCAGCCCCTGCTGGCGCCGATTACGCTGCTTAAGCATTATATGGCCGAATATCCTGACGCCTGGCTGGCGCAGCAACGCTATTTTGAACCCTATCCGGAAGCCCTGCGGCTACGTTACGGGCATTGACCGCCCTTCACCGTTATCAAGGAAGAGCCCATGAAAACACATCTTGTCTGGCTGCGCGCGGATTTACGCATCCACGATAACCCGGCGCTCTATGCCGCCTGCCGTGATCCTGACGCCAGGGTGCTGGCGGTTTATATCGCCACGCCGGAGCAATGGCGCCTGCACGGCATGGCGCCGCGCCAGGCGGCTTTCCTGCTGGATAATCTGGCGGCGCTGCGCCATGGCTTGACGGCGCGCGGCATTGCTTTGCATTACCATCAATGTCCCGATTTTAATGCCTCGGTGGCATGGCTCACGGATTTCTGCCGACGGCAACAGGCTGACGCGCTGTTTTACAACTACCAGTACGAATTTAACGAGCAGCGGCGCGATCGGGCGCTGGAGCAGGCCCTGGACGGCCGGGTGATATGCCAGGGGTTTGATGACGGCACGCTGCTGCCGCCCGGCAGCGTGCGCACCGGCGACAGCGGCATGTATAAAGTGTTTACCCCGTTTCGCAACGCCTTTCTGCGCAAGCTGGCCGAGGCCGATCCGCAATGCCTGCCCGCGCCGTCGCGCCGGATAAACGCGGCGCCTGAGCCGGCGGACGGCCTGGCCCCGTTTGATTATCCCCGGCAGGCGCCGGGGGAGGCGTATCCCGCGGGCGAGGACGTCGCGCTGTCGCGGCTGCGTACCTTTTGCCATCAGCAAATGCAGGACTACCGCAAGATGCGCGATATTCCCTCCCAGGACGCCACCAGCAGGCTGTCCGCCTATCTGGCGCTGGGCGTACTCTCCCCGCGCCAGTGCTATAATCGCCTGCGCAGCGCTTATCCCCAGGTGCTGGAACATGCCGACAGCGGCGCGTTTACCTGGCTCAATGAGCTGATCTGGCGTGATTTTTATCGTCACCTGATCGTGGCATATCCCGCCCTATGCAAGCACCAGCCGTTTATCGGCTGGACCCGCCATGTGGCGTGGCACCGGGATGACGTCCTGCTTGCCGCCTGGCAGCAGGGCAATACCGGCTACCCCATCGTCGATGCCGCCATGCGCCAGATGAACCAAACCGGATGGATGCATAACCGGCTGCGCATGATTACCGCCAGCTTCCTGGTAAAAGATCTGCTTATCGACTGGCGCGAAGGCGAGCGGTATTTTATCTCCCGGCTGATTGACGGTGACCTTGCCGCCAATAACGGCGGCTGGCAATGGGCCGCCTCCACCGGCACCGACGCCGCGCCGTATTTTCGTATATTCAATCCCACCACCCAGGGACGCCGCTTCGATGAACAGGGCGTGTTTATCCGCCGCTGGCTGCCGGAGCTGGCGGCGGTGCCGGACAGCTATGTGCATGAACCTCACCGTTGGCCCGGGGCCGGCCACGCCGGACTGGATTATCCCCGGCCGATAGTTGATCATGGCAGCGCACGCCAAACCACCCTGGCGGCGTATCAAGCCGCCAAAAACCTGGGGCTGAGCTCCGGGACGGGGTAAACGTCGGGGTTCTTGCGACAGAAGGTATTCTCAGTATGCGTAACAATGAATTGGAACAACTTATCCATCGGCATCTCAACAGCGTTTCCTTTCAGGACTATGCGCCCAACGGCCTGCAGGTAGAGGGACGCGCCGAGGTGCAACGTATCGTCACCGGCGTTACCGCCTGCCAGGCGCTGCTGGACGCGGCGGTGGAACATCATGCCGATGCGATCCTGGTGCATCACGGTTATTTCTGGAAGAACGAGCCACCGGTCGTTACCGGCATGAAACGCCGGCGCCTGAAAACCCTGCTGGCGCACGATATCAATCTGTTTGCCTGGCATCTGCCCCTGGACGCCCATCCTGAGCTGGGCAACAACGCCCAACTGGCCGCCTTGCTGGATATCAGCGTCAAGGGACAGCTGGAGCCGCTGGTGCCGTGGGGTGAGTTGAATCCCGCCGTCAGCGCGCAGGAGCTCCTTCGCCGGTTGGAAATGCGCCTTGAGCGCGAGGTATTGCACTGCGGCGATAACGCGCCGGCGCTGATCGCGCGCCTGGCCTGGTGTACCGGCGGCGGGCAGGGGTTTATCGAACAGGCGGCGCGCGCGGGGATGGATGCGTTTATAACCGGCGAAGTGTCGGAGCAAACCATCCATACCGCCCGGGAAATGGGCCTGCATTTTTTTGCCGCCGGCCATCACGCCACCGAACGGGGCGGCATCAAGGCGCTGGGCGACTGGCTGGCGCGAACGCATGGTTTTGACGTGACGTTTATCGATATTCCCAATCCGGCTTGACCGGCGGCTATTACATTTTGCCCGGAAACGCTTTACAGTACCTGCAAATAAACCATTGGTTAACCGGCTTATAATTTTCTTAAAAAGTACATAGCGAAACCGTAGCCGGCGCCGAAACAGGTCTTCAGGAGGTCTGGTTGCAACGGGCTAGATGTTATTTATTAGGTGAGCGCGCCGTGGTGCTTGAGCTGGAACCCCCGGTTACCCTGGCGAGCCAGCGGCGGATCTGGGGGCTGGCCGCACGTCTGGCGCACCACGACGAGGTGCGCGAGGCCATTCCCGGCATGAATAATCTCACCGTGCTGCTGACCCATCCCCAGCAGTCGGCGCTGGATGCCATCGAGCGTTTGCAAATGTGGTGGGAAGAGAGCGATGCCATCACCCCCGAGGCGCGCGAGGTGGAGATTCCGGTGGTTTACGGTGGCGAAAGCGGCCCGGATTTAGCCTGGGTGGCGGAGCAAACCGGCCTGTCGCCGCGGCAGGTGGTGGCGCGCCATGCGGGCGCGGCGTATATCGTCTATTTTCTGGGTTTCCAGCCGGGATTTCCCTATCTGGGCGAATTGCCGGAGATCCTGGCCGTCCCTCGCCGCGCCGAGCCGCGCCTGTCCGTACCGGCGGGGTCGGTCGGCATCGGTGGTAAACAGACCGGGGTTTATCCGCTGGCCACGCCCGGCGGCTGGCAAATTATCGGCCGCACGCCGCTTAAGCTGTTTGACCCGCTGAACACATCGCCGACGCTGCTGCTGCCCGGTGATAATGTGCGCTTCGTGCCGCAAAAGGAGGGCGTATGTTGAAGGTTATACACGCCGGCATGATGACCGCCGTCCAGGACGGGGGGCGCACCGGCTACCGTAACCTTGGCATCAGCCAGGGCGGGGTGCTTGATCTGCCGGCCATGCAAATGGCCAATCTGCTGGTGGGCAATGACGCGCAGGCCGCCGTGCTGGAAATTACCCTTGGCCAATTCAGCGCCGATATTACCGCCGCGGGCTGGGTGGCCCTGACCGGCGCGGATTGCCATGCGCAATTGGATGGCCAACCGGTCTGGACCGGCTGGCGCTTCAAGGTCCAACCTGGCCAGACATTGAAGCTGGGAACGCCGAAACACGGCATGCGCAGCTATCTGGCGGTGTCCGGCGGCTTCGACGTGCCGGTGGTGCTTAACTCACGCAGCACCGATCTGAAAGCGGGATTTGGCGGCCACCAGGGCCGGATGATTGGCGACGGCGATGTACTGCGCGCCGGCCAGCCGCGATATCAGCCGACCCGGCAAATGGGTATCAGGCAACTGCTGTTCGGCAACCGGGTGCGCGCGTTGCCCGGCCCTGAATACCGTGAATTCAGCGCTGATTCCCAGGATGCCTTCTGGCGTTCCAGCTGGCAGCTCAGCCCCCAAAGCAATCGCATGGGGTATCGCCTGCAGGGCCCGACGCTTATCCGCAATACCGATCGCGAGCTGTTTTCGCATGGTTTGCTGCCGGGAGTAGTGCAGGTACCGCACGGCGGCCAGCCTATCGTGCTGATGGCTGACGCCCAGACGACCGGCGGCTACCCCCGTATTGCCTGCGTTATTGCCGCCGATCTGTTCCATCTGGCGCAGATCCGCCTGGGCGAGCCGATCCATTTTATCCAGTGTACGCTGGAAGAGGCCCAGGGGGCCTGGCTCGATCAGCAGCGTTACCTGGAGCAGATCGCCTGGCAGCTTGAACTTACCCGGCAGCAGGAGGTACCGTCTACGCCGCCGGCCGGAACACGCGCAAAGGTGAACTAATGGATCTCAACGCCGATTTGGGTGAAGGCGGCGCGCACGATGAAGCGTTGCTGCAGCTGATAAGCTCGGCCAATATTGCCTGTGGATTTCATGCCGGCGATGCGGACACCATGCGCCAGTCGGTAACCTGGGCGCTGCGCTATGGCGTCGCCATCGGCGCCCACCCAAGCTTTGCGGATCGCGAAAACTTCGGCCGCAGCGCGATGGCGCTGCCGGCGGAAACCGTTTATGCCCAGGTGGTGTATCAACTGGGCGCGCTTGCGGCTATCACCCGTGCGCAGGGAGGGCGTATGGTCCATGTCAAACCGCATGGCATGCTCTATAACCAGGCCGCGCGCGATCCGGCCCTGGCGCAGGCCATCGCCCGCGCGGTCAAAGACGTCGACCCGTCCCTGCGCCTGGTGGGCCTGGCGGGGAGCGAACTGATCAAGGCCGGCGAGCGCCTGGGGCTTACCGTCAGGCACGAGGTCTTCGCCGATCGCCATTACCGCCGGGATGGCAGCCTGGTGCCCCGCGGCGAGCCGGACGCGCTGATTACCGACGCGGACCAGGCCCTGGCGCGTACGCTGGAGATGGTACGCCAGAACCGGGTCCGCACGCCTGCGGGCGAGTGGATCAGGCTGCGGGCGGATACCGTCTGCCTGCATGGCGACGGCCCCCACGCGCTGGCGTTTGCCCGGCGCATACACGCCTGTTTTCTCGACCAGGGCATCCCCATCGCCGCGTCATGACCGCGCGCTTGCCCCGCTGACCAGGCATGGCCGCCGGATCAGCGGCGTCGCGTTATTACCCTCTTGTCTTCTATAGGTATTCCCTATCTCCCGCGCCGCTGATTTATTGGTAATCTGACGCCCATGGGCCCGTTGTGCCACTCATTCTTTTTATTCGTCTTCGAGGATCTCATCATGCAACAGGCGGTAAACCTTTGGCCTTTATTGGGCATCCTGGCGATTATCATAGGATTTTTGCTGCGCGTGAACGCTGTGCTGGTGGTCATTATCGCCGGCGTCATCACCGGCCTTGCGGCGCATATGCCCATCACCCTCATCCTGGAAAAACTCGGTTCGGGATTTTTAGCCACCCGTAACCTGGCGTTTATTTTATTGATCCCCCTGGCGGTAATCGGTTTGCTGGAGCGCCATGGCTTAAAGGAGCATGCGCAGCACTGGATCGCCAAAATCAAGCGCGCCACCGCCGGGCGGCTGCTGATCGTGTATTTACTGGCGCGCGAACTGACGGCGGCCATGGGCCTGACCAGCCTGGGCGGTCATCCGCAAATGGTGCGCCCGCTGCTGGCGCCGATGGCCGAAGGCGCCTGCGAAAACCGCTATGGCGATTTGCCGCAGGACGTACGCTACCGCCTGCGCGCCATGGCGGCCGCCACCGATAACGTCGGGTTATTTTTTGGCGAGGATATTTTTGTCGCCTTCGGCGCCATTATTTTCATGCACAATTTTATGCTGGAATCGGCCGGCATCCAGACCGAACCCTTGTATATCGCCCTGTATGGCATTCCCACCGCCATCTTCGCCTTCCTGATCCACGCGTTTCGCCTCAGGCGCATGGACCAGCGCCTGGCGGCACAGCTCACGGCGCTCAACCAGGCCGCATTACAGTCGGCGGGGAGCGAAAAATGACGTTTCAACAAAACTATCTCTATTGGCTGGCGGGCGTAGTGCTGCTGATTGTCGCGGTGATGTCGCTGCGCGACAAAGCCAACCCCCGGCGCTGGCTGACGGGCGTTTTCTGGGGGCTTTACGGGCTAGTGTTCCTGGTTGGCGACTGGAGCTATGCGCTGACGGCGCGGTTTCTTGGGCCGGGAGCCGATGCGCAGCGCGCGCTGCATATCGGCGTCGGCGTGCTGGTGATCCTGATGGCGCTGATTGCCGGTTTCGGCGGGGTACGGCTGGGCGGCTATCATCGGCGCAGCGCGCAAGAGCGTGAAGAAAGCGCCCGCCGCCTGGGCAATCGCCTGTTTATTCCGGCGCTGGCCATCCCGGTGGTGACGGTGGCTGGCGTACTGTTGTTCAATAACCTTCCCGCGCTACAGCACGGGCTGTTCGGCACCGGCAATAACGCCACCCTGGTGACGCTGTTTTCCATGACCTGCGGCTGTATCATCGGCCTGCTTCTTGCCCTGAGGTATACCCACGACCGGCCGCTCCAGTCGGTACAGGAGGCCAGGCGTCTGCTTGATTCCATCGGCTGGGCCTTTATCCTGCCGCAGATCCTCGCCACCCTCGGGCTGCTGTTCACCAGCGCCGGCGTCGGCAGCGCGATTGCGCACCTCACCGAAACCTATCTGGCGGTAAATAACCGTTTTATCGCGGTGGCGGTATTTGCGGTGGGCATGGCGGCGCTGACCATGATCATGGGCAATGCCTTCGCGGCGTTTCCCATCGTGGCCGCCGGCATCGGTATCCCGATCCTGGTGCTTGAGCACGGCGGCAACCCGGCGGTGATGGCGGCGGTCGGCATGTTTTCCGGCTACTGCGGGTCGCTGATGACGCCTATGGCGGCCAATTTCAACCTGGTGCCGGCGGCGCTGCTGGAATTACCCGACCGCTATGCGGTGATCAGAGCGCAAATACCCACCGGCTTAACCCTACTGGCGGTCAATATTTTCCTGCTCTATTTTATGATGTAACGGGCTAAGCGCCGGCCCTGAAAAAATGACAAGATAAACAGCGATAAAAAAATACTCTGTTGAAAAATAGCGGTGCTGATAGTCGTCGACAATACGAGGGAGTGGAGTATGAAAACCGTCCTGCTGACCGGTTTTGAGCCTTTTGGGGGCGAACAGATCAATCCCTCGTGGGAAGTGGTAAAACAATTCCATCAACGTCGCCTTGGCGACGCCACCGTCATCGCCTGTCAACTGCCCTGTGTCTATGGCCGCTCGGTGCAAATGCTTAACGACCTGATTGATCGCCACCGGCCCGCGCTTATCCTGGCGGTGGGGCAGGCGGGCGGCAGGGCGCGCCTGTCGGTGGAGCGTGTGGCGATTAATATCGATGATGCGCGCATTGCCGATAACCTCGGACAGCAGCCCATCGACGAGCCGATCATTAACGGCGGACCGGCGGCCTATTTCGCCACCGTACCCATCAAAGCCATGGTCCAGGCCATGCGTGATGCGGGCGTCCCGGCCGAGGTATCGCAAAGCGCCGGCACCTATGTTTGCAACCATGTGATGTACGGCCTGCTGCATCGCCTGGCCCAACTGGACTATGGCGCCAGGGGAGGATTTATCCATACGCCCTACCTGCCGCAGCAGGCGGCGGCGCTGGCCGATGCGCCCAGCATGGCGGCGGATATCATAACGATGGGATTGGACATTGCCATCCGCACCGCGCTGCAAACCGACCATGATGTAAAGATTAGCGGCGGCGCGCTCAGCTAAACCATAAAAAAACGCCGCGTAAGCGGCGTCTGACATGCCAGGTCCGCTAACGCTGGACTCAATGCAGACGTGTTCAAGGGAGACCGTGCCAATGGGGTCGAATCGGGCGTGGTGTTCCCGCCAAACCGAACGCCCCATGGCGCGGTATGCCCGCCAACACCGAGCTCAAAGCAGACGTGTTCAAGGGAGAGCGTGCCAATGGGGTCGAATCGGGCGTGGTTTTCCCGCCCGACCGAGCGCCCCATGGCGCGGTAGGCCCGCCAACACCGGGCTCAAAGCAGACGTGTTCAAGGGAGACCGTGCCAATGGGGTCGAATCGGGCGTGGTTTTCCCGCCCGACCGATCGCCCCATGGCGCGGTAGGCCCGCCAACACCGGGCTCAAAGCAGACGTGTTCAAGGGAGACCGTGCCAATGGGGTCGAATCGGGCGTGGTGCTTCCGCCAAACCGAGCGCCCCATGGCATGGTAGGCCCGCCAACACCGGGCTCAAAGCAGACGTGTTCAAGGGAGAGCGTGCCAGTGGGGCCGAATCGGGCGTGGTGTTCCCGCACGACCGAGCGCCCCATGGCGCGGTAGGCCCGCCAACACCGGGCTTAAAGCAGACGTGTTCAGGGGAGACCGTGCCAGTGGGACCGAACCGGGCGTGGTGTTCCCGCCAAACCGAGCCCCATGGCGCGGTAGGCCCGCCAACACCGGGCTTAAAGCAGACGTGTTCAGGGGAGACCGTGCCAGTGGGACCGAACCGGGCGTAGTGTTCCCGCCCGATCCAGCGCCCATGGCTCGCCAGACTTATTTGATCTGCGATGTAAATTCGCGTTTATCATACCCGGTATACAGCTGACGCGGACGCGCAATCTTAACGCCGTCGTCATGCATTTCCTTCCAATGGGCAATCCAGCCCACGGTACGCGCCATGGCGAAAATCACGGTAAACATGGTCGACGGAATGCCCATAGCCTTCAGGATAATACCCGAATAGAAGTCCACGTTCGGATACAGCTTCTTCTCGATAAAGTACGGATCATGCAGGGCAATATGCTCCAGCTCCATGGCCACCGCCAGCAAATCGTCAGACAGCTTCAGTTCCTTAAGCACTTCATGACAGGTCTCGCGCATCACGGTGGCGCGCGGATCGTAGTTCTTGTAAACCCGGTGACCGAAGCCCATCAGACGGAAAGAGTCGTTTTTATCCTTGGCGCGTTCAATAAACGCCGGAATATGCTCGACGCTTGAAATCTCTTCCAGCATCCGCAGCGTCGCCTCGTTGGCGCCGCCATGAGCCGGGCCCCATAACGACGCGATACCCGCGGCGATACAGGCGAACGGATTGGCGCCCGACGAACCGGCGGTACGCACGGTGGAGGTGGAGGCGTTTTGCTCGTGATCCGCGTGCAGGATCAAAATACGGTCCATCGCGCGTTCCAGGACGGGATTAACCACATACTCCTCGCACGGCGTGGAGAACATCATATGCAGGAAATTACCGGCATAGGAAAGATCATTGCGCGGATACACAAACGGCTGGCCGATGGAATATTTGTAACACATCGCGGCAACCGTGGGCATCTTGGACAATAAACGGAACGCCGCTATTTCGCGGTGGCGCTCGACATTAACGTCCAGCGAATCATGATAAAAAGCCGCCAGCGCGCCGGTCACGCCGCATAATACCGCCATCGGATGCGAGTCGCGGCGAAAGCCGTTGAACAGACGGGTAATCTGCTCATGCACCATGGTGTGGCGGGTGACGATATCGCGGAATTCGTCATACTGCTCCCGGGTCGGCGCTTCGCCGTTCAGCAGGATGTAGCAGACTTCAAGAAAATTGGAGTGTAGTGCCAGTTGATCAATAGGATAGCCACGATGCAATAAAACGCCTTCGTCACCGTCAATATAGGTAATTTTAGATTCACAGGATGCGGTGGAGGTAAAGCCGGGATCAAAGGTAAAATAACCTTTGCCGCCCAGGCTGCGGATATCGATTTCTTTGGCACCCAGGGTTCCGGTCAATACGTCCAGTTCGATTGGCGCTTCACCGGGTAGGTTCAGCGTCGCTTTATTGTCTGCCATTACAATCTCCTTAGCGCTTTTATGATAAATCTCCCACCGTGGAATACCGGCATGCCCGCGGGGCCTTGCGCTTTTATTGTCAGTCCGTCGCTCCGACTTAATGCAATGCAGGGCACAGAGCGTGAGGATGATGCAAGTTATTCCCGTTCAGGATGAAAGAACGGCGGTTCCCGGTTGTTGAAGATTTACTGATATTAATTTTAGCTAGTTTAACGGAAGTCTTAACCGCGAAGTTTAAGACTCGCTTCACACTGTTGCATAATCTTTGTCGCGGCGAAAGCGTCTCGGCCATTACTTGCATCGGTTATAGCATATCCGCCGCGCCATTTGTAATTGAATTGTTGCTTTTTTGTCAATACAGTTATATAGATTTAAGGTAATTGTAAAATTCGTGACCCAGGTCACTAAACAGCCTAAATGTTACCAAACAAATTGTAGGGTAATTGTAATCATTATGTGAAAGCCATATACTTCACAAAGGTCTCCGGAAGTCCCTGTTGTAGGAGCACCCAGCGTTATTTAACGCGTCATTTAAGCACAAGGGATTTGTTTATTGAGCACATGACGTGTCATGGTTAGCCTTAACGCTGTCTGAATCCACCCAGGACCGGAGGAAGGAAAAATAATAATAGCTGTGTGGGCAAAACCGTGAAAAAACAAAGGCCTGTCAACCTGGATCTGCAAACGATCCAGTTTCCTGTTACTGCGATAGCTTCTATTCTCCACCGTGCCAGTGGCGTCATCACGTTTGTGGCCGTCGGCATTCTGCTCTGGATCCTCGGATTGTCGCTTTCCTCCGCCGAAGGTTTCGCCCAGGCCGCCGCCATCATGGATAGCTTCTTCGTCAAATTCATTATTTGGGGCATTTTAACCGCGCTGGCGTATCACGTCATCGGCGGAATTCGCCACATGCTGATGGATTTCGGCTATCTGGACGAAACATTTGCCATGGGTAAATTAACGGCAAATGTTACATTTGTGATCACAATTGTGCTGTCAATACTGGCGGGAGTACTCGTATGGTAAGCAATGCTTCGGCACTGGGACGTAACGGAGTTCATGAGTGGTTATTGGTTCGCGCTTCCGCCATCGTAATTTGCCTGTACATCATCTACCTGCTTGGGTTCGTCGTTTTCGCCGACAGCCTGACCTACGATGTCTGGCGCGGTTTTTTCGCCTTACCCATGACGAAAGTCTTTACCCTGCTGACCCTGTTCTCCGTCCTGGTGCATACCTGGATCGGCATGTGGCAGGTATTAACGGATTACATCAAAGTATTGGCGCTGCGCCTGTTGCTGCAACTGGCGATTGTGATCGTATTGTTGGTGTATTTACTTTATGGAACCGTCGTGGTGTGGGGTGCGTAAATGAGTTTGCCAGTAAGAGAATTTGACGCTGTAGTCGTCGGGGCCGGCGGAGCCGGCATGCGCGCCGCGCTGCAGATTTCCCAAATGGGCCTCTCCTGCGCCCTGGTTTCCAAAGTGTTTCCCACCCGTTCCCATACGGTGTCGGCCCAGGGCGGCATTACCGTCGCCCTCGGCAATACCCATGAGGACGACTGGCAATGGCATATGTATGATACCGTCAAGGGCTCCGACTATATCGGCGACCAGGATGCCATAGAATATATGTGCAAGACCGGCCCGGAAGCGGTGCTGGAACTGGAGCATATGGGGCTGCCGTTTTCCCGTCTGGACGACGGCCGCATCTACCAGCGCCCCTTCGGCGGCCAGTCGCTCAACTATGGCGGCGGGCAAGCGGCGCGTACCGCCGCCGCCGCCGATCGCACCGGCCACGCGCTGCTGCACACCTTGTACCAGCAGAACCTGAAAAACCATACCACCATTTTTTCCGAATGGTATGCGCTCGATCTGGTGAAAAACCAGGACGGCGCCTTCGTCGGCTGCACCGCGCTGTGCATTGAAACCGGCGAAGTGGTCTACTTCAAGGCCAAGGCCACCATTCTGGCCACCGGCGGCGCCGGACGCATCTATCAATCCACCACCAACGCCCATATCAATACCGGCGACGGTATCGGCATGGCGCTTCGCGCCGGCGTGCCGGTGCAGGATATGGAAATGTGGCAGTTCCATCCCACCGGCATCGCCGGCGCCGGGGTACTGGTCACCGAAGGCTGCCGGGGCGAGGGCGGTTACCTGCTCAACAAGGACGGCGAACGCTTTATGGAACGTTATGCGCCGAACGCCAAGGATTTGGCCGGCCGCGACGTGGTCGCCCGTTCCATTATGATCGAGATCCGCGAGGGACGCGGCTGTGACGGCCCGCTGGGGCCGCACGTCAAGCTCAAGCTCGATCATCTGGGCAAGGACGTCCTGGAGTCGCGCCTGCCGGGTATTCTGGAGTTATCCCGTACCTTTGCCCACGTCGATCCTATCAAAGAACCGATCCCGGTTATCCCCACCTGCCACTATATGATGGGCGGCATTCCCACCAAAGTCACCGGACAGGCGGTAACGGTGGACGCCCAGGGCAACGACGTGGTGATCCCCGGCCTGTTCGCGGTGGGTGAAATTGCCTGCGTATCGGTACACGGCGCCAATCGCCTGGGCGGCAATTCCCTGCTGGATCTGGTGGTGTTCGGCCGTTCGGCGGGCATGCATCTGCAGGAATCCCTGGCGGAGCAGGGGGCGTTTCGCGATGCCAGCGACGACGATATCGACGCGTCTCTTGCGCGCTACAACCGCTGGAACAACAATCGCACCGGCGAGAACCCGGTGGATATCCGCAAGGCGCTGCAGGCCTGCATGCAGAATAATTTCTCGGTGTTCCGCGAAGGCGATGCCATGGCCAAGGGCCTGGCCGAGCTGAAAACCATCCGCGAGCGGCTTAATGACGCGCGCCTGGACGATACCTCGACCGAATTCAATACCCAACGCGTGGAATGCCTTGAGCTGGACAACCTGATGGAAACCGCGTATTCCACGGCGGTGGCCGCCAATTACCGCACGGAAAGTCGTGGCGCCCACAGCCGCTTCGATTTCCCGGATCGGGATGACGAGCATTGGCTGTGCCACAGCCTGTATTTGCCGGAAAGCGACACCATGACCCGCCGCGAGGTGAATATGCAGCCGACATTACGCCCGGCGTTCCCGCCGAAAGTGCGTACCTACTAAAGGCAGAGGGCTTACGTAATGAAAGTTGAAATTTCGGTTTATCGCTATAATCCTGATGTCGACGACAAGCCGCGCATGCAGGACTACCAGCTGGATGTGGACGAAGGCCACGACATGATGGTGCTGGATGCGCTCATCCAGCTGAAGGAACAGGATCCGACCCTGGCGTTTCGCCGTTCCTGCCGCGAAGGCGTCTGCGGCTCCGACGGCGTGAACATGAACGGCAAGAACGGCCTGGCCTGCATCACCCCGCTGTCCGCCCTGCGCAAAGGCGATAAAAAAGTGATCATCCGTCCGCTGCCCGGGTTGCCGGTGGTGCGTGATTTGGTGGTGGACATGGGCCAGTTCTATGCCCAGTATGAGAAGATTAAACCTTACCTGTTGAATAACGGCAGGAATCCACCGGCCCGGGAGCATTTACAAACGCCGCAGGAGCGCGAAAAACTGGACGGATTATACGAATGTATTCTTTGTGCCTGTTGCTCGACCTCTTGTCCCTCCTACTGGTGGAACCCGGATAAATTTATCGGTCCGGCCGGCCTGCTGGCGTCCTACCGTTTCCTGATTGACAGTCGCGACACCGAAAGGGCGGCGCGGCTGGATGAATTGAACGATGCTTTCAGCGTATTCCGCTGCCACAGCATCATGAATTGTGTCAGCGTATGTCCCAAAGGACTGAACCCGACCAAAGCCATCGGGCATATCAAGAGCTTGCTGGTACAGCATAGCGCCTGATAGTAAAGGCAAATACGTTACATGTTAACCACGGCGAAAACTGAAGCTAACAAGCTTAAGGGATCATAATGCAGAACGGCGCAATGAAGGCCTGGCTGGATTCCTCCTACCTGGCGGGGGCGAACCAGTCCTACATAGAGCAGCTCTATGAAGATTTTTTAACGGATCCTGACTCCGTGGACGACAGCTGGAGTTCGATTTTTAAACAGCTGCCCACCGCCGGCGTCAGCCCCGATCAGCTTCACTCCAAAACCCGGGATTATTTCCGGCGCCTGGCTAAGGACGCAACCCGTTATGCGTCTTCGGTCAACGACCCGGACAATGACTCCAAACAGGTTAAAGTCCTGCAGCTTATCAATGCGTTCCGTTTCCGCGGCCACCAGCATGCCAACCTTGATCCGCTGGGATTATGGAAGCAGGAAACTGTGCCTGATTTAAATCCGGCTTTCCATAATCTGACGGAAGCCGATTTCCAGGAAACCTTCAACGTCGGTTCCTTTGCCATCGGCAAGGAAACCATGAAGCTGGCCGACCTGTATGACGCGCTGAAACGCACCTATTGCGGTTCCATCGGCGCCGAATATATGCATATTACCAATACCGAGGAGAAACGCTGGATCCAACAGCATATCGAATCGGTGGTGGGGCAGCCGAGTTTCGATCGCGACGAAAAGAAACGGTTCCTGAGCGAGCTGACGGCGGCCGAAGGCATCGAGCGCTATCTGGGCGCCAAATTCCCCGGCGCCAAACGTTTTTCCCTTGAGGGCGGCGACGCGCTGATCCCGATGCTGAAGGAAATGATCCGTTATGCCGGCAAGAACGGCACCCGGGAAGTGGTGCTGGGCATGGCCCATCGCGGCCGGCTGAATGTGCTGATCAACGTGCTCGGCAAAAAGCCGCAGGACCTGTTCGACGAATTCGCCGGCAAGCATAAAGAGCATTTGGGCACCGGCGACGTTAAATATCACCAGGGTTTTTCTTCCGACATGGAGACCGAGGGCGGCATCGTCCATCTGGCCCTGGCATTCAACCCGTCGCATCTGGAAATCGTCAGCCCGGTGGTGGGCGGTTCGGTGCGCGCGCGTATCGACCGGCTCGGCGAGCAAAGCAGCAAGATGGTGCTGCCGATAACCCTGCACGGGGATGCGGCCATCAGCGGGCAGGGCGTGGTGCAGGAAACCCTGAACATGTCCAAGGCGCGTGGCTATGACGTTGGCGGCACGGTGCGTATCGTGGTCAACAACCAGGTCGGCTTCACGACGTCCAATCCCCATGATGCCCGTTCCACCCAGTATTGCACCGATATCGCCAAGATGGTCCAGGCGCCGATTTTCCACGTCAACGCCGACGATCCCGAAGCGGTGGCGTTTGTGACCCGCGTGGCGCTGGATTTCCGCAATACCTTTCAGCGCGACGTGATGATTGATCTGGTGTGCTATCGCCGCCACGGCCATAACGAGGCGGACGAGCCCAGCGCCACGCAGCCGCTGATGTACCATAAGATCAAGAAACACCCGACGCCGCGCAAGATTTATGCCGATCGCCTGGAACGCGATCATGTCGCCACGCTGGAAGATGCGACCGAGATGGTGAATCTCTATCGCGACGCGCTCGACCGCGGCGAGTGCGTGGTAAAAGAGTGGCGGCCGATGAATATGCACTCCTTTACCTGGCAGCGCTTCCTCAATCACGACTGGGACGAAGCCTATCCCAGCGAAGTCGAGCCCAAACGCCTGCAGGAGCTGGCCCGCCGAATCAGTGAAGTGCCGGAAGGCGTGGAAATGCAGCCGCGGGTGGCCAAAATCTATAGCGATCGAGCCCTGATGGCCGCCGGCAGCAAGCCTTTCGACTGGGGCGGCGCCGAAACCCTGGCTTACGCCACTTTGGTCGATGAGGGCGTGCCGATCCGCCTGTCCGGCGAGGATACCGCGCGTGGCACCTTCTTCCATCGCCACGCGGTGGTGCATAACCAGAAAAACGGCTCCACCTATACGCCTTTGGCGCATGTGCACAATGGCCAGGGCACCTTCCGGGTATGGGACTCCGTGCTGTCGGAGGAAGCGGTGCTGGCGTTTGAGTACGGTTATGCCACCGCCGAGCCGCGCACCCTGGTGATCTGGGAAGCGCAGTTCGGCGATTTCGCCAACGGCGCCCAGGTGGTGATCGATCAATTCATCAGCTCCGGCGAGCAGAAATGGGGACGGATGTGCGGGCTGGTGATGCTGCTGCCCCATGGCTATGAAGGGCAGGGGCCGGAGCACTCCTCGGCCCGCCTGGAGCGCTATCTGCAGCTGTGCGCCGAACAGAATATGCAGGTCTGCGTCCCCTCCACGCCGGCGCAGATTTATCATATGCTACGGCGCCAGGCCCTGCGTAATATGCGTCGGCCGCTGATTGTGATGTCGCCGAAGTCGCTGCTGCGTCATCCTCTGGCCATCTCCTCGCTGGAGGATATGGCGTACGGCAGCTTCCTGCCCGCCATCGGCGAAATCGACGACCTGGATCCCCAGGGCGTCAAGCGCGTCGTGCTCTGTTCTGGTAAAGTTTATTATGATTTATTGGAGCAACGGCGCAAGAACGGGCAGCAGGATGTGGCCATCGTGCGTATCGAGCAGCTATACCCGTTCCCGCACCAGGCGGTGCGGGATGCGCTGCAACCTTTTGCCCATGTCCAGGACTTTATTTGGTGCCAGGAAGAGCCGCTTAATCAGGGCGCCTGGTATTGCAGCCACCATCATTTCCTTGAGGTGATTACTCCGGGTGCATCGCTACGTTACGCGGGACGCCCGGCTTCCGCCTCGCCGGCGGTTGGGTATTTGTCCGTGCACCAGACACAACAAAAAAATCTGGTCAATGACGCGCTGAACGTTAATTAAATATAAGGATAGATAATGAGTAGCGTAGATATTCTGGTTCCCGATCTTCCTGAATCGGTTGCCGATGCAACCGTCGCCACCTGGCATAAAAAGCCCGGCGATAGCGTCCAGCGTGACGAAGTGCTGGTGGAAATCGAAACCGACAAAGTGGTGCTGGAAGTTCCCGCGCCCGAGGCGGGCGTGCTGGATGCCCTGCTCGAGGATGAAGGCGCTACCGTCACCTCCCGCCAGGTGCTCGGACGCCTGCGTCCCGGCGACAGTTCCGGCCAGGAAACTTCGGAAAAAGCGCAGAGCAAGGAATCCACCCCGGCGCAGCGCTACACCGCCGGCCTGGAGGAAGAAAATAACGAAGCGCTGAGTCCGGCCATTCGCCGCCTGATCGCCGAACATGATTTGAAAGCCGATGAGATTAAAGGCAGCGGCGTCGGCGGGCGCATCACCCGCGAGGATGTGGACAAACACCTGGTCGCCAAAAAAGCCGAACCGGCTCCCGCCGCGGCGCCGGTTGCCAAGGCGCCGGCACCGGAGCCTGCTGTTGCCGGATTGGGCAACCGCAGCGAAAAACGCGTGCCGATGACCCGTTTGCGCAAACGGGTCGCCGAGCGGCTGCTGGAAGCCAAAAACAGCACCGCCATGTTGACTACCTTTAATGAGGTCAACATGAAGCCGATTATGGATCTGCGCAAGCAGTACGGCGATGGCTTTGAAAAACGCCACGGCATCCGCCTCGGGTTTATGTCCTTCTATATTAAAGCGGTGGTGGAAGCCCTGAAGCGCTTCCCGGAAGTTAACGCGTCCATCGACGGCGAAGACGTGGTCTACCATAACTACTTTGACGTCAGCATCGCGGTATCCACTCCGCGCGGGCTGGTCACGCCGGTATTGCGCGACGTGGACGCGCTGGGCATGGGCGATATTGAAAAAGCCATAAAGGAACTGGCGGTTAAGGGGCGCGACGGCAAGCTGAAAGTGGAAGAGCTGACCGGCGGCAACTTTACCATTACCAACGGCGGCGTATTCGGTTCGCTGATGTCCACGCCCATTATCAACCCGCCGCAAAGCGCCATCCTCGGCATGCATGCCATCAAGGATCGGCCGATGGCGGTGGGCGGCCAGGTGGTTATCCTGCCGATGATGTACCTGGCGCTGTCCTACGATCACCGTCTGATCGACGGCAAGGAATCGGTAAGTTTCCTGGTCACGGTCAAAGAGATGCTGGAAGACCCGACGCGCTTATTGCTTGATGTATAGCAATCGTCGGCCGCGGGCCGGGAAACCCCGGGCCGCGGCCGGCAGGTTGCCTGCGGGACGTAGCGCCAAGGCGCCTACGGAAAGCACCACTCGAGGGCGGCTGAAGTGCGCCGCCGCCGACACTCCCAGACGAAGATGGAAACAACATCATGAACTTACATGAATATCAGGCAAAACAGCTGTTTGCTCGGTATGGTCTGCCTGCCCCCACGGGTTTTGCGTGCACCACGCCACGGGAAGCGGAAGAATCCGCCTCCAAGATCGGCGCCGGTCCCTGGGTGGTAAAATGCCAGGTTCACGCCGGCGGCCGCGGCAAGTCCGGCGGCGTCAAGGTCGTTAACAGCAAGGAAGAAATCCGCGCTTTTGCCGAACACTGGCTGGGCAAACGCCTGGTGACCTATCAAACGGACGCCCTGGGCCAGCCGGTCCACCAAATCCTGGTGGAAGCGGCAACCGATATCGATAAGGAACTTTACCTGGGCGCGGTGGTTGATCGCGGTTCCCGGCGCGTGGTCTTTATGGCCTCCACCGAAGGCGGCGTGGAAATTGAAAAAGTCGCGGAAGAGACGCCGCACCTGATTCATAAGGTTTCCCTCGATCCCCTGACCGGCCCCCAGCCGTTCCAAGGCCGCGAGCTGGCGTTTAAGCTGGGCTTGTCGGGCAAGCAGGTCGGGCAGTTCACCAAAATCTTCATGGGCCTGGCCGCGCTGTTCCTGGAGCGGGACCTGGCGCTGGTGGAAATTAATCCGCTGGTTATCACCAAGGAAGGCAATCTGGTCTGCCTGGACGGCAAGCTGAGCGCCGACGGCAATGCCCTGTTCCGCCAGCCGGAGCTGCGGGAAATGCGCGATAAGAGCCAGGAAGACGCCCGCGAGGCCCAGGCGGCGCAGTGGGAACTGAACTACGTGGCGCTCGACGGCAATATCGGCTGTATGGTGAACGGGGCCGGCCTGGCCATGGGCACCATGGATATTGTTAAACTGCACGGCGGTTCGCCGGCCAACTTCCTGGATGTGGGCGGCGGCGCCACCAAGGAACGCGTTACCGAGGCTTTTAAGATCATTTTGTCGGATGAAAACGTCAAAGCGGTGCTGGTGAATATTTTCGGCGGCATCGTGCGCTGCGATCTGATTGCCGAAGGCATTATCGGCGCGGTGGCGGATGTGGGCGTCAACGTGCCGGTGGTGGTGCGTCTGGAAGGCAACAACGCCGAGCTGGGTGCTAAAATCCTGGCCGAGAGCGGCCTGAATATCATTGCCGCCACCAGTCTGACCGACGCGGCACAACAAGCGGTTGCCGCGGTGGAGGGAAAATAATGTCCATTTTAATCGATAAAAATACCAAGGTTATCTGCCAGGGATTTACCGGCAGCCAGGGCACGTTTCACTCCGAGCAGGCGCTGGCCTACGGCACCAAGATGGTTGGCGGCGTCACGCCGGGCAAGGGCGGCACGGAGCATTTGGGCCTGCCGGTGTTCAATACCGTGCGTGAGGCCGTGGAAAAAACCGGCGCTACCGCCTCGGTTATCTATGTGCCCGCGCCGTTTTGTAAAGATTCCATTCTCGAGGCGGTGGACGCCGGCATTGAGCTGATTATCTGCATTACCGAGGGTATTCCGACCCTGGATATGCTGGTGGTGAAAGCCAAGCTGGAACAGAGCGGCTCACGGATGATTGGGCCGAACTGCCCGGGCGTTATCACCCCCGGCGCATGCAAGATTGGTATTATGCCCGGCCATATCCATAAACCGGGCCGGGTCGGTATTGTGTCGCGTTCCGGCACCCTGACGTATGAAGCGGTGAAACAGACCACCGATACCGGGCTGGGGCAGTCCAGCTGCGTGGGTATCGGCGGCGATCCGATCCCCGGCTCGAGCTTTATCGATATCCTGAAATTGTTCGAACAGGATCCGCAGACCGAGGCGATTGTGATGATCGGGGAAATCGGCGGCAGCGCGGAAGAAGAAGCCGCCGCCTATATCAAGGATCATGTCACTAAACCGGTGGTGGGGTATATTGCGGGCGTTACCGCGCCCAAAGGCAAGCGTATGGGGCATGCCGGGGCGATTATCGCCGGCGGCAAGGGCACGGCGGACGAGAAATTCGCCGCGCTGGAAGCGGCCGGGGTAAAAACCGTGCGCAGCCTGGCGGAGATTGGTACCGCGCTGAAAACCCTGCTGTCATAAGTGCGCCGCGCCCGTTGACACTTTTGTTTGGGATCGGTGTTGGCGGGCCTGGCATGCCATGGGGCGCCCGGTCGGGCGGGAAAAGCACGCCCGATTCGACCCCATTGGCACGTTCTCCCTTTAACACGCCGCGTTGAGATCGATGTTGGCGGGCATACCGTGCCATGGGGTGCTCGGTCGGGCGGAAACACCACGCCCGATTCGACCCCATTGTCACGCTCTCCCTTTAACACGCCGCGTTGAGATCGATGTTGGCGGGCATACCGTGCCATGGGGTGCTCGGTCGGGCGGAAACACCACGCCCGATTCGACCCCATTGGCACGCTCTCCCTTTAACACGCCGCGTTGAGATCGATGTTGGCGGGCATACCGTGCCATGGGGCGCTCGGTCGGGCGGAAACACCACGCCCGATTCGACCCCATTGGCACGCTCTCCCTTTAACACGCCGCGTTGAGATCGATGTTGGCGGGCATACCGTGCCATGGGGCACTCGGTCGGGCGGGAAAAGCACGCCCGATTCGACCCCATTGGCACGCTCTCCCTTTAACACGCCGCGTTGAGATCGATGTTGGCGGGCATACCCTGCCATGGGGCGCTCGGTCGGGCGGAAACACCACGCCCGATTCGACCCCATTGGCACGCTCTCCCTTTAACACGCCGCGTTGAGATCGATGTTGGCGGGCATACCGTGCCATGGGGTGCTCGGTCGGGCGGAAACACCACGCCCGATTCGACCCCATTGGCACGCTCTCCCTTTAACACGCCGCGTTGAGATCGATGTTGGCGGGCATACCGTGCCATGGGGCGCTCGGTCGGGCGGAAACACCACGCCCGATTCGACCCCATTGGCACGCTCTCCCTTTAACACGCCGCGTTGAGATCGATGTTGGCGGGCATACCGTGCCATGGGGCACTCGGTCGGGCGGGAAAAGCACGCCCGATTCGACCCCATTGGCACGCTCTCCCTTTAACACGCCGCGTTGAGATCGATGTTGGCGGGCATACCCTGCCATGGGGCGCTCGGTCGGGCGGAAACACTACGCCCGATTCGACCCCATTGGCACGCTCTCCCTTTAACACGCCGCGTTGAGATCGATGTTGGCGGGCATACCGTGCCATGGGGCGCTCGGTCGGGCGGGAAAAGCACGCCCGATTCGACCCCATTGGCACGCTCTCCCTTTAACACGCCGCGTTGAGATCGATGTTGGCGGGCATACCGTGCCATGGGGCGCCCGGTCGGGCGGGAAAAGCACGCCCGATTCGACCCCATTGGCACGTTCTCCCTTTAACATGCCGCGTTGAGATCGGTGTTGGCGGGCATACCGTGCCATGGGGCGCCCGGTCGGGCGGGAAAAGCACGCTCGATTCGACCCCATTGGCACGCTCTCCCTTGAACACGTCTGCTTTAGGCGCGGCGTTGCCGGGCCTGGCGCGCTATGGAACTAATTGAACTGGTCGGTTCAGTTAGGCATAATGGGCGCCATGGGCAGACAAAAAAAATTCAGTCGTGAGGGTGTGCTGGAGAAGGTGATCCCCGTCTTCTGGCGGCACGGCTTCGCCGGTACCACCCTGGCGCATCTCGAAAAGGCGAGCGGGGTGAATAAATCCGGCCTTTACGCCGAGTTCAGGGATAAGGACGACCTGTTCCTGGCGTGTCTGCGCCACTATATCGATCGGCGCGCCGTGCATGCGGCCTTAAGCGCCCGCCCCCAGGGCTGGGGCAATATCGAGGCGTTTTTGCGATTGTCCTGCGGCTCCCCGGAGCCTCAGGATAGCGTTTGCCCGCAAGGTTGTCTGGCGGTTAACTCCATGCGTGAATTCGCGCTGTTGCCGGCCGGCGCCATCGACATCATTACGCAACTGCGTGAAACGATACGCCCGCTGCTGGTGGAGAATATCAGGGCGGAGGAGACGCGCACCGACGCGGAGATCCTGGCGGAAATGGTGTCGGTATTTTTTTCGGGTCTGTGCATTGAGCAGAACCTGCAACGGGGGTTTGCCGATACCGACTGTAAAATAAGGCGGTTTATGCAGGCGCTGCGTACATTGTAGGCGGCTTTTATGCCCGATCGCCGGATCGAGGTGCACACCCTCCTCGCCGTTTCCCGCCGCCCGCCGTGCAGCATGATGCATTAGCCGTATCATCGTATTGGCGCCCTCGCCCGAAGCATCTGTCACTTCCTTTTTTTATTCGTCGCCTCATCACATTTATTGCAAATTAAATTCATCATTATCATAGCGCGCTTCTATTGCATGATTAGGCCATCCAATAATGCTAACGTAACAAATAAAAAATATCCCTTGGGTTTTATTTTCTTTTAACTTAATTTCGCGATCTTATTAATTACAGTTTTTTAACATTAACGCTTTTATAGAATAAATAAATAACAATATTTAACATACGTGGTGAAAAATTGCGATAAATCAATGATTTTTGATGGCGTTTTATGTTCAAATCAGGATAACTTGCGCTGGCGCAATTTTACTGCCGATGTCGGGTAAGGCCGGATTTGATCGAGAGGTGATTTCCTAACCTGCATCACGAAAAAAGGTATTTATCCTGAGTAAGTAGAGGGGTACTATATGGTTGGTTTAAATCCGGTTAGTGCGTTTCATTAAAATCCGTCGTCGGTTTACCGCTTAGACGCCTGGGCGTTGTTTTTTGGCCGGCCGAACCGATTGTCGGGAACAATTATAAACTCTTTATTATTCACCGCGGGTTGTTGCGTCGCTTTGTTTCGCCAGGGCGCCAGATTACCGCACGTGGGAACCATCCTGCGAGGAGCAAGGAGTCAACATGTTTGATGTCGTCGAACTGTCACGGTTACAGTTTGCCCTAACGGCGATGTACCATTTCCTGTTTGTCCCACTCACCCTGGGGCTGGCGTTTTTATTAGCCATCATGGAAACGGTGTACGTCCTGTCCGGCAAAAAAATCTATAAAGATATGACTAAATTCTGGGGCAAGTTGTTTGGTATCAACTTTGCCTTGGGGGTAGCCACCGGGCTGACCATGGAGTTCCAGTTCGGAACCAACTGGTCGTATTTTTCCCACTACGTCGGCGACATTTTTGGTGCTCCGCTGGCCATCGAAGGATTAATGGCCTTCTTCCTGGAGTCCACCTTTGTCGGCCTGTTCTTCTTCGGCTGGGATCGCCTGAGCAAAACGCAGCATCTGACGGTTACCTGGATGGTGGCGTTAGGTTCCAACCTGTCCGCACTGTGGATACTGGTGGCCAACGGCTGGATGCAAAACCCTATCGCGTCGGATTTCAACTATGAAACCATGCGTATGGAAATGGTCAGCTTCGCCGATCTGGTGCTCAATCCGGTGGCGCAGGTGAAATTCGTGCATACCGTGGCCGCGGGCTACTGTACCGGCGCCATGTTTGTCCTCGGCATCAGTTCCTATTACCTGCTTAAAGGCCGGGATATCGCCTTCGCCAAACGGTCTTACGCCATCGCGGCGGCGTTCGGCATGGCGGCGGTGTTGTCGGTTATCGTGCTGGGTGATGAATCCGGTTATGAAATGGGCGACGTGCAAAAAACCAAACTGGCGGCCATCGAGGCGGAATGGGAAACACAGCCGGCACCGGCCGCGTTTACCCTGTTTGGCATTCCCGATCAGACCATCCAGCGCAATAACTTCTCCATCCAGATCCCTTTTGCCCTGGGCATTATCGCGACCCGTTCGACGGATCGCCAGGTGACCGGCATCAAGGATCTGATGGTGCAGCATCAGATCCGTATCCGCAACGGCATGAAAGCCTATGAGCTGTTGCAGCAGCTGCGCGGCGGCCATGCCGATCCGGCGGCGCGCGCCCAGTTCAACGCGATAAAACAGGATCTGGGCTATGGCCTGCTGCTGAAACGCTATACGGATGACATCCCCAACGCGACCGAAGAGCAGATCCAGAGCGCCACCAACGACTCTATCCCGCGCGTGGCGCCGCTGTACTTCTCCTTCCGCATCATGGTGCTGGGCGGCGTGCTGATGCTTATTATCATCACCATGTCCTTCTGGAGCGTGGTGCGTAACCGTATCGGTCAACGGCCGTGGCTGCACCGCGCCGCGCTGTACGGCATTCCCATTCCCTGGATCGCCATCGAAGCCGGCTGGTTTGTCGCGGAGTACGGCCGCCAGCCCTGGGCCATCGGCGAAATACTGCCGACCGCGGTGGCCAATTCCAGCCTGACCGCCGGCGATATCCTGTTCTCCATGGGGCTTATCTGCGGACTCTATACCCTGTTCCTGGTGGCCGAAATGTATTTGATGTTCAAATATGCGCGCCTGGGGCCTAGCAGCCTGCATACCGGCCGCTATCATTTCGAGCAGCCGACGCTCGCCACGCAGAAAGTCTATTAACAGGAGCCTACGCCATGTTTGACTATGAAGTATTACGCTTAATCTGGTGGGCGCTCATCGGTGTCCTGCTGATAGGCTTTGCCGTAACCGACGGTTTCGATATGGGCGTCGGCATGCTGATGCCCCTCCTTGGCCGAACAGATAACGAACGCCGGGTGATGATCAATACCATCGCCCCGCACTGGGAAGGCAACCAGGTCTGGCTGGTCACCGCCGGGGGGGCGCTGTTCGCCGCCTGGCCGATGGTGTACGCCGCGGCGTTTTCCGGCTTTTATATCGCCATGATCCTGGTGCTGGCTTCGCTGTTTTTCCGCCCGGTGGGTTTTGATTACCGTTCCAAGATAGAAGATCCGCGCTGGCGCGGCATGTGGGACTGGGGCATCTTTATCGGCAGTTTCGTGCCGCCGGTGGTGATCGGCGTCGCCTTCGGCAACCTGCTGCAGGGCGTACCTTTCCACGTGGATGAATACCTGCGCCTGTTTTATACCGGCAATTTCTTTCAATTGCTGAACCCCTTCGGTTTGCTGGCGGGCATTGTCAGCCTGGCGATGTTTATCGGCATGGGGGCGACCTATCTGCAAATGCGCGTCAGCGGCGATCTGCTGGTGCGGGTGCGTACCGTCGCGCAAATCAGCAGCCTGGTATCCATGGTGGCATTCCTGCTGGGCGGCGTGTGGCTGGTTAACGGCATCGACGGTTTTACCATCACTTCGGTCATCGATACCAACGCCGTGTCCAATCCGCTGAATAAAACCGTCGCGCACCAAGCCGGCGCGTGGCTGGCGAATTATCACAGCTTCCCGCTACTCTGGGCGATTCCCGCGCTGGGCGTATTATTGCCGCTGCTGACCTTGCTGTGTTCCCGGCTCGGCAAAGGCGCATGGGCGTTTATTTTCTCATCGCTGACCGTGGCGTGCATCATCCTGACGGCGGGGGTTACCCTGTTTCCGTTTATCATGCCGTCGAGCACCATGCCGGAAGCCAGCCTGACGGTATGGGACGCCACCTCGAGCCTGCTAACGCTGAAGGTCATGACCATCGTCGCCGTTATCTTTGTGCCGATTGTGCTGCTGTATACCATCTGGTGTTATTACAAGATGTATGGCCGCATTACCAAAGAGCATATCGAACAAAACGCGCATACGCTGTACTGAGGAAGGAGCTGAAAAATGTGGTATTTTGCCTGGATATTAGGAACGCTGCTTGCCTGCGCCTTCGGTATTATTACGGCCCTCGCGCTGGAGCATCATGAAGATAGCCAGCCGGGCGTCGTCGGGTCCGACGGTGAGCGGGTAGAGAACGACCTGAAGTGATCAGGTCCGTTACCGATTTCCTCTACCGCCTGACCGACAGCAGCCCGTTGCGGCTGCTGTCGCTTATCATGGCGCTGGCGCTTGCCGGCTGCGTCTTCTGGATGCCGGCGCGTTTTGCCTCCACCACCAGTTCGCTCACCGCCTGGCATAATCTGTTGATTGTCTGGGCGGTATGCGCAGGCGTTATCCACGGCGTGGGTTTTCGCGCGCGCCGATGGGGATGGCGGCTGGCGTTTTTGCCGCTGGCGGCGATAGTGGTGCTGGCCATCGCGCTGGGTTATTTATTTCTCTAAACAGCCAAGCGAAACAACGCTGTTTTATGAGCGTTGTTTCAGCGACCGCATTTCACCGCACAGCCTTTGCGAATAAAGCCCGTCGCCGCAATAGGTTATTTCACTATTCCCGCATTTCATTAACACAACGGGTATAATGCCGGGTCCTTTTGTCAGCACTTGCGCTATATTCTTTACATTGCCCGCCCCACGCGGCGCCGGTGCCCGCTTTATCCATAATTATTTTCATTCATCCGAGGTAATCCATTCCAAACGGGGTTGCTCTTGCGTATAGTAAGCACCGTTGTTTTGCGTTGCTGGGATGTACAGTGAGTAATACGTTATTCCGATGGCCGGTACGCGTCTATTATGAAGATACGGACGCCGGGGGTGTGGTTTATCACGCACGCTACGTGGTTTTTTACGAAAGGGCCCGTACCGAAATGCTGCGCCAGCATAATTTCCATCAGCATGCCTTCCTCAGCGAAAATATCGCGTTTGTGGTAAGGCGCATCACGGTGGACTATCTCGCCTCAGCGCGTCTGGACGATTTGCTGCAAGTAGAAAGTGAAATCGTCTCAATGCGCGGTGCCTCTCTGACTTTTGCGCAACGCATCCTGAACGCTGAAGGGCAACTTCTCAGCCAGGCGGATGTTTTGATAGCCTGTATTGATCTACACCAAATGAAGCCTGTCGCGCTTCCTAAGTCTATTGTCGCGGAGTTCAAGCAGTGACTGACATGAACATTTTTGATCTGTTCCTGAAAGCAAGCTTTCTGGTTAAACTGATCATGTTGATTTTAATGTGCTTTTCCATTGCATCCTGGGCGATCATCATCCAGCGCACCCGTATTTTAAACACGGCCACCCGCGAGGCGGAAGCCTTTGAGGACAAATTCTGGTCCGGTATTGAATTGTCCCGCTTGTATCAGGAAAGCCAGACCCGCCGCGACGTGCTGACGGGATCCGAGCAGATTTTTTATTCCGGCTTTAAAGAATTCGCCCGTTTGCACCGCGCCAACAGCCATGCGCCTGAAGCGGTGGTGGAAGGCGCCTCGCGCGCCATGCGGATTTCCATGAACCGCGAGCTGGAAGCGCTGGAAACCCATATTCCTTTCCTCGGCACCGTGGGCTCCATCAGCCCGTATATCGGCTTGTTCGGCACCGTCTGGGGCATCATGCATGCCTTTATCGGCCTGGGCGCGGTTAAGCAGGCCACCCTGCAAATGGTCGCTCCCGGTATCGCCGAAGCGCTGATCGCCACGGCCATCGGCCTGTTCGCCGCTATTCCGGCGGTGATGGCCTATAACCGCCTTAGCCAGCGCGTGAACAAGCTGGACCAGAACTACGACAACTTTACCGAAGAGTTCATCGCCATCCTGCATCGCCAGGCCTTCGCCAGCAGCGATAGCGCTAAGTAGAAGGAGGGGAGAACATGGCCCGCAGACGTGGTCGGAATCAAATTAAGTCGGAAATTAACATTGTTCCACTGCTTGACGTGCTGCTGGTGCTGGTGTTGATTTTCATGGCGACGGCGCCCATTATCACCCAGAGCGTCGAGGTGGATTTGCCCGACGCGACGGATTCAAAAGCGGTCAGCAGCGATGATAATCCGCCGGTGATCGTCGAAGTATCGGGCGTTGGCCAGTACAGCCTGGTGGTGGATCACAACCGTATGGAACAGTTGCCGCCGGAGCAGGTGGTGGCCGAGGCGCGCTCGCGCATTACGGCCAATCCCAAAGCGGTATTCCTTATCGGCGGCGCGAAAGACGTGCCTTATGATGAGATTATCAAGGCGCTGAATTTGCTGCATCAGGCCGGCGTGAAGTCGGTGGGCCTGATGACCCAGCCCATTTAACGGCATGCTGATCATGCGCGATTTAACTGGCAAATCTGTTTGTGGGAATCGATTGTGGTAAAGGCAACCGAACAGAACGATAAGCTCAAACGCGCCATTATTATTTCGATTGTTCTGCATATTCTCCTGATCGGGTTACTGGTCTGGAGTTCCTACACGCAGACTCTCGAATCCAGTGGCGGCGGCGGAGGCGGCTCGTCCATCGACGCGGTTATGGTCGATCCCGGTGCCGTGGTGCAGCAGTATAACCGTCAACAGCAGCAGCAGACGGACGCTCAGCGCGCGTCGCAGCTGCGGGAAAAACAGGCGCAACAGCAGGCGGAAGAGCTGCAGCAAAAGCAGGCCGCCGAGCAGCAGCGCCTGAAAGAATTGGAAAAAGATCGGCTGGCGGCGCAGGAAGCGGCGCAGCAGCAGAAAGAACAGCAGGCGGAGCAGCAAAAACAGGCCGCGGAAGCCGCTAAACAGGCGGCGGAACAAAAGCAGCAGGCGGAAGCCGCCACCCAGCAGGCCAAGGAACAGCAGAAACAGGCGGAAGCCGCGGCAGCCCAGGCCAAGGCCGAGGCGGCGCAGCAGGCCAAAGCCGCCGCCGAAGCGAAAAAACAGGCGGAAGCCGAGGCCAGTAAACAGGCCGCGGCGGCTGCTGCGGCGGCGAAAAAGCAGGCTGACGCGGCAGCGCAGGCCAAGGCCGAGCAGGCCGCCAAGGCGAAAGCCGTAGAAGACGCGAAAAAAGAAGCGGCCGCGGAAGCGGCGGCCGCCAAGGCGGAAGCCGCCAAAGCCGCCGCCGCCGAAAAAGCGGCGGCCACCGCCAAGGCCGACGCGGCCAAAGCGGCCGCCGCCAAAGCCGAAGCGGCCAAGGAAAAAGCGGACGCCGCCGCGGCGGCCAAGGCCGAACAGGCCGCCAAGGATAAAGCCGCCGCCGCGGCTGAAGCCAAGGCCGCCGCCGCCGCCGCTAAAAAAGCGGCCGGGGATGCGAAAAAAGCCGCCGCCGCCGCCGCTGCCAAAGAGTCTAATGAAGTCGATGATTTACTGGGTGGTTTGACCGATTCGAAAAACGCGCCCAAAGCCGGCGGCGGGCCAACCGGGGGCAGTAAGCCGAAAGGCACGGGTGCGAGCAAGGAGAGCGGGGCGTCGGGCGCGGAAATAAATAGTTACGCCGGTCAGGTTAAAGCGGCCATCGAAGCGAAGTTTTACAGCGATCCTTCATTCGCCGGCAAGACATGTGTGTTGCGCCTGAAGCTGGCTCCTGATGGCATGGTCATCTCGGTCTCTTCCGAAGGGGGCGACCCGGCCTTATGCCAGGCGGCTGTCTCGGCGGCGAAACTGGCTAAAATACCGAAACCGCCAAGCCAGGCCGTTTATGAAGTATTCAAAAATGCGCCAATTGATTTTAAACCGCAATAATGGGTAAAGAAGTCAAAATATACCGGTGATGGTTTAAGATTTAGACTATGTTGTCTACCTGATGTATATGGTTTTGTTTACGTGGTTTAGTTAAAATTCTGCTAATTTATCGTGGCGTATCGCCTCGGTATGGGAGATGAAATGAAGCAGGCATTTCGAGTAGCGCTAGGTTTAATGATTTTATGGGCATCCGTGCTGCATGCGGAAGTGCGAATTGAGATCACGCAAGGGGTTGACTCGGCGCGGCCGATTGGCGTGATTCCGTTTAAATGGGCGGGACCGGGCGCCGCGCCCGAGGACATCGGCGGCATTGTCGGCGCGGATTTGCGCAACAGCGGTAAATTTAACCCGATCGATGTGGCGCGTATGCCGCAGCAGCCCGGTACGGCCGCCGAAGTCACACCGGCGGCATGGACCGCCCTGGGTATCGACGCGGTTGTCGTGGGGCAGATCCAACCCAGCGCCGACGGTAATTTTGTCATCTCCTACCAACTGGTTGATACCTCCGGCAACCCCGGCGCGGTATTGGAGCAAAACCAGTTTAAAGTGAAAAAATCCGATCTGCGTTACGGTGCCCATGCCGCCAGCGACGGCGTTTTTGAAAAATTGACCGGGATCAAGGGCGCGTTTCGCACCCGTATCGCTTATGTGGTGCAAACCAACGGCGGGCAGTATCCTTATGAGCTGCGCATAGCCGACTATGACGGGTTCAACCAGTTTGTGGTCCACCGGTCTCCCCAGCCGCTGATGTCGCCGGCCTGGTCGCCTGACGGCAGCAAGGTGGCCTATGTGACGTTTGAAAGCGGACGCTCGGCGCTGGTGGTGCAGGATGTCTATAAACAAACGGTAAGGCAGATTGCCAGCTTCCCGCAGCATAACGGCGCGCCGGCCTTTTCGCCGGACGGCTCCAAGCTGGCTTTCGCCCTGTCGAAATCCGGTAGTTTAAATATTTATGTGATGAATTTAGGCTCCGGCCAAATAACGCAAGTGACCGACGGTCGCAGCAACAACACGGAGCCGACCTGGTTCCCGGATAACCAGACCCTGGCGTATACCTCGGACCAGGGCGGCCGTCCGCAAGTGTATAAAGTGGGTATCAACGGCGGTAGCCCGCAGCGCCTGACCTGGGAAGGTTCCCAGAACCAGGACGCCGACGTGAGCGCGGACGGTAAGTTCCTGGTCATGGTCAGCAGCAACGGCGGCGCTCAGCATATCGCTAAACAAGATCTGGCGACGGGAGCCGTGCAAGTTTTAACGGCCACGTTCCTGGATGAAACACCTAGCCTCGCACCCAATGGCACCATGGTTATCTACAGCTCTACACAAGGGATGGGTTCCGTGCTACAGCTGGTTTCGATTGATGGGCGTTTCAAAGCGCGTCTTCCGGCGACTGATGGACAGGTCAAATTTCCTGCCTGGTCTCCGAATCTGTGATGCATGTGTAAATATGTATGGCAAACTATAAAAGGAAAATGAGATGCAACTGAACAAAGTGCTAAAAGGGCTGATGCTGGCCGTGCCTGTACTGGCTATCGCCGCGTGTAGTTCCCACAAAAGCGCTAACAATGGCGCAGATTCTGCCATGGGCGCTGGCACTGGTATGGACAATGCGAGCGGTGCCAATTCTTCTTCCGAAGAACAAGCGCGTCTGCAGATGCAAGAACTGCAACGGAACAATATCGTTTACTTCGATCTTGATAAGTACGATATCCGTTCTGATTTCGCCCAGATGCTGGACGCACATGCTAACTTCCTGCGCAGCAACCCATCCTATAAAGTGACCGTAGAAGGTCATGCGGATGAACGCGGTACGCCGGAATATAACATCGCCCTGGGCGAACGTCGCGCCAATGCCGTGAAGATGTATCTTCAGGGTAAAGGCGTCTCTGTCGACCAGATCTCTATCGTATCTTACGGTAAAGAGAAGCCGGCTGTGCTGGGACATGACGAATCGGCTTATGCCAAAAACCGTCGTGCCGTACTGGTATACTAAGAGAATTGCATGAGCGGTAACTTCAGACATTACCTGTTAAGTCTGTCGTTGCTGGTTGGCGTAGCGGCCCCTTGGGCCGCTACCGCCCAAGCGCCAATCAGTAATGTCGGCTCCGGCTCGGTGGAAGATCGGGTCACTCAACTTGAGCGTATTTCCAACGCTCACGGTCAGCTATTAACTCAACTTCAGCAACAACTCTCCGACACTCAGCGCGATATCGATTCCTTGCGGGGTCAAATCCAGGAAAGCCAGTACCAGCTTTCGCAAGTGGTGGAGCGCCAGAAACAAATCTATCAGCAAATGGACAGCCTGAGCAGCAAAGGCGGCCAGGATGCGGCTGCGGCCACGCCTGACAGCGGTGCGGACAACAGCGGCGCGGCAACCCCGTCCACTGGCGCCAGCGCCGATGCGGCGGCTCCTGCGGCCTCTTCGGCCGGCGGCAGCACCGGTGACGCCAATACCGATTACAACGCGGCGGTGGCTTTGGTACTGGAGAAAAAACAGTACGATCAGGGCATCACGGCATTCCAGAATTTTGTTAAACGTTATCCGGATTCAACCTACCAGCCCAATGCCAACTACTGGTTGGGTCAGTTGAATTACAACAAAGGTAAAAAGGACGATGCGGCGTATTATTTTGCCCTGGTCGTTAAAAATTACCCCAAATCACCCAAAAGCTCCGAAGCCCTGTTTAAAGTTGGGGTAATCATGCAGGAAAAAGGCCAGACCGACAAAGCCAAGGCCGTTTACCAGCAGGTTATCAAACTTTATCCCAACACGGATTCTGCCAAACAAGCGCAAAAACGCCTGTCCAGTCTTTGAACCATTCAGGCCTCTTGCGGGTATTACCCGCCGGATTCAGGCCTGGATGCTCGAAGATCAAGCAGTTGAACGCTATTGTGCAAATTTAGGTTGCGCAGAAAATTTTAGAAAGTAATATATGCCGCCGTTGCCACGGGAAAGCGTGACATCCCGGGCGCCAGCAAAATACGGATATCAGGGTCGTTAGCTCAGTTGGTAGAGCAGTTGACTTTTAATCAATTGGTCGCAGGTTCGAATCCTGCACGACCCACCAATTTTGCAGATATCAAGCTTTATGAACACCGTCGCTAGTGTGGTATAGCGCAGGAGTTGTGCCAGGTTCGAGCCGAGCGCAGCGAGACAGCGTTGCCGGTACGGCAACGACCCGGAGGGCGAGGCCAAGGCCGAGTCATCCTGCACGACCCACCACTATCCGGTCGCCACACAGTAAATCCCGCCAAGGGGTCGTTAGCTCAGTTGGTAGAGCAGTTGACTTTTAATCAATTGGTCGCAGGTTCGAATCCTGCACGACCCACCATTGTTATAAAATTCCCCAGGTTTGCCTCCACTATACGTATTTACATAGCGCACTCGTCGTGCGGATGAGAACCTGCGCAGGTTCGAGCTGAGCGCAGCGAGACAGCGTTGCCGGTACGGCAACGACCCGCAGGGCGAGGCCAACGGCCGAGTCATCCTGCACGACCCACCATTGTTATAAAATTCCCCAGGTTTGCCTCCACTATACGTATTTACATAGCGCACTCGTCGTGCGGATGAGATCCTGCGCAAGTTCGAGCCGAGCGCAGCGAGACAGCGTTGCCGGTACGGCAACGACCCGCAGGGCGAGGCCAACGGCCGAGTCATCCTGCACGACCCACCATTGTTATAAAATTCCCCAGGTTTGACTCCACTATACGTATTTACATAGCGCACTCGTCGTGCGGATGAGAACCTGCGCAGGTTCGAGCCGAGCGCAGCGAGACAGCGTTATCCACAAGAATTTTGCGACACTGCGCCCTGTATCGCACATATCGACTGGTGCGGCGCCGTAAAATCCATTAATGTTTTGCCTTCAGCGCCTGCCTGCATACCAAAGTCATATTAACTAAACAAAAACACAAAAAAATACAAAATTAACAGGACATTTGGTTAAAAATTGATTATTTTGTTTAGTATATAAAACACACGCGCTGCATAGACTGTGCAAACGCCTTTAACGGCGCCCAGCCCATGCGCGGGAACACAGCAGGATATAAGCAATGAGCGAAGTGTTGGATGTCAATGCGGCCATCTATCCTTTCCCACCCAAACCGCGCGCCCTGAACGCGGATGAAAAAGAATTCTATTACGCCAAGATCGCGCGCTTGCTGAAACAGCGCAACGCCGTGATGGTCGCCCATTATTATACCGACCCGGAAATCCAGGCGCTGGCGGAGGCGACCGGCGGCTGCGTGGCCGATTCGCTTGAAATGGCGCGGTTTGGCAGCACGCATCCCGCCACCACGCTCCTGGTGGCCGGCGTGCGGTTTATGGGGGAAACGGCGAAAATCCTCAGCCCCGAGAAAACGGTGCTGATGCCGACCCTGAAGGCCGAATGTTCGCTGGACCTGGGATGCCCGGTGGACGAGTTCAGCGCGTTTTGCGCCGCCCATCCGGACCGTACCGTGGTGGTCTACGCCAATACCTCGGCGGCGGTTAAAGCGCGCGCCGACTGGGTTGTCACCTCCAGCATCGCCGTTGATCTTATCGAGCATCTTGATAGCCTGGGGGAAAAAATCATCTGGGCGCCGGACCGGCATCTCGGAAGGTATGTACAAAGCCAGACCGGCGCGGATATTTTATGCTGGCAGAGCGCCTGCATCGTCCATGACGAGTTCAAGACCCAGGCATTGCTCAATATGAAACGGCTTTATCCGGACGCGGCGGTACTGGTACACCCTGAATCGCCCCAGGCCATCGTCGCCATGGCCGATGCGGTCGGGTCGACCAGCCAGCTGATCCAGGCGGCAAAAACCCTGCCGCAGCAGCAAATGATCGTCGCGACCGATCGCGGCATATTTTATAAAATGCAGCAGGCCTGTCCGGATAAAACCCTGCTTGAGGCGCCCACCGCCGGTGATGGCGCCACCTGCCGCAGCTGCGCCCATTGCCCCTGGATGGCCATGAACGGCCTGAAAGCCGTCGCTGACGGCCTTGAACAGGGCGGGGCTGCCCATGAGGTCCATGTGCCGGATGAATTGCGTGTCAAGGCGCTGGTGCCGTTAAACCGCATGCTGGCTTTTGCCGCCGAGCTTAAGGTACGGGTTACCGGCAACGCTTAATGATGATGGTGGGCATGGGCCAGCCCGCCGCCGTCGTTGATACCGCAATCGTCCTCGGGGCAGTTGCGGTATTCCATCTGCACGGTGGCATGGCTGATGTGATAATGGTCCAGCAGAAAATGCTGGATTTGATGCAGCAGCGCATCATGATCATAGGGCGGAATCACCTGCGCATGCAGGGTCATCACCGGTTTTTCGCCCACTTGCCAGATATGGACATGATGGATATTGCGCACCTCGGGAATATTCAGCGACAGATCCCGTTTCAGTTTCTCGATATCTATGCGGCTGGGCGTGCCCTCGAGCAGCTCATGGAGGCTTTCGCGCATCAGCCGCCAACCGCTGCGCAGCACCAGGCACGAGACCAGGATGGATAAGATCGGATCGATGGGCATCCAGCCGGTCATCAATATCACCACCGCCGCGATAATCGCCCCGACCGATCCCAATAAATCCCCCAGCACATGCAGCGCGGCGGCGCGCAGGTTGATGTTTTTTTCACCTTCTCCCCCATGCAGCAGCACGAAAGACAGCAGGTTGGCCAACAGGCCGGCAACGGCGATAATCATCATGGTCCAGCCGGCCACCGGATGGGGTTGGTAAAAACGCCGTATCGCCTCCCAGACAATCAGCGCGGTAATCAACAGCAGAGCCAGCGCGTTCACGAAGGCCGCCAGGGTGGTCAATCTCAGGTAGCCGAAGGTATGGCTGCTGCTGGGTTTACGTTGGGCGAACCGTACCGCCAGCAAGGCCATCAACAACGCGGCGGCGTCGGTCAGCATATGCCCCGCATCGGCCAGCAGCGCCAGCGATCCCGACAGCAGCCCGCCCGCCACTTCCACGGCCATAAAAACAGCCGTTACGGCAAAGGCCGCCATCAGGCGTTTATTATTGTTGTTCGCCTGCGTCCCATGCTCCTGGGCATGGGATGGCGAAGGGTTATGTGTCGATGCCATGCATTTTCCTGTAAAAGCGCAACCTGTCTACCAAGATAGTAGCCGAGAAACGAAGGGTTGCCGTAGGGATTTCTCAGGTTATTATGGTAACGGCGGCGGTAATAATAAATGCCGCGGGCGGCGGAACGTTGCGCCGGTTTGGCGCCTTGATGCTATTCTTTATAACAAACGCGCTGGATAATGCCGCTCAGCAGCCATAATACATAAAAAAAGAAACCAGGCTGTAACCTGATTTCTCTTGAAAAAGCTGAATAATAAAGCAGGGGGAAGCCTGCCGGTTCAGTTTTTAATTGGTGGTGCCGTCGGTTTTAGTGGCCTCGGTAGTGCCGCTTTGGCCGGTTTCAACTTTGGAATTGGTGTCCGGGCAACGGCCGTCTTTACACATGGTATTTTTGTGTACCTCGGAGGCGTTTAAATCAGAGGTGGCGTCGGTGCTGCCGGTCTTGGAGGTATCGGTGCCGCCGGTATTGATTTTGTCGTTGCTGACGCCATTTGGCGCGGTATTCTCTTTAGAACCGGCACCGCCAGATTGGTTTTGCTGGCCATTATTGGAATTGGTGCTGCCGGCTGCTGTAGAATCTGCAGCCATGGCCGCACCGCTGCCCAGGGTCATTACAGCGGTAATAAACAACATTGCCATTTTCTTCGTGGTAGTGGTTTGCATATTATTTTCCCTCTTTCGTGCCAGGGGTGATTATCAAACCCGCATTTTGACATGTTTAGCGGGCGCAAAACCTCACCGAGGCGCACCCAATGGCCTCGCAAGGAAATGGTAAGCCGAAAGAGCGGGGCTTTTAAGTTCCCGTTATCGTTGGCTTATCACTATTTAAGGATAGCCAAGAATCGGGAGTTATCAAATTTCAAGGCAATTTACTGGCGAAAGGCTTGAAAGCATGTGTACAGTATCAATCCCGCCAGTGAGATTAAACGGCAAAAATTCAAGATGTTATGAATAAGCGCAGCCGCGTGGAGAGAAAACGGACCCCCTATGAATTACCTTAACGACGATCTAAGAATTAAAGATATTAAAGAGTTACTGCCGCCGGTGGCGCTGCTGGAAAAATTCCCCGCCACCGAGCGCGCCGCCAGGACGGTATCAAGCGCCCGCGCCGCAATTCACAAGATCCTCAAGGGCAACGACGACCGCCTGCTGGTGGTTATCGGTCCCTGCTCGATTCATGATACCGCGGCGGCCACAGAATATGCCGCGCGTTTGCTTGCTTTGCGCCAGCAGCTGAGCGGCGATCTGGAAATAGTGATGCGGGTATATTTTGAGAAACCGCGCACCACCGTAGGCTGGAAAGGGCTTATCAATGACCCGCTAATGGATAACAGCTTCCAGATTAACCAGGGCCTGCGCATTGCCCGTAAACTCCTGCTGGACATTAACGATACCGGCCTGCCGGCGGCCGGCGAGTTCCTGGATATGATCACCCCGCAGTACGTCGCGGATCTGATGAGCTGGGGCGCCATCGGCGCGCGCACCACCGAATCACAGGTGCATCGCGAGCTGGCCTCAGGCCTCTCCTGTCCGGTGGGTTTTAAAAACGGCACCGACGGCACCATCAAGGTCGCCATTGACGCTATCAATGCCGCCGGCGCCGCCCATTGTTTTTTGTCGGTGACCAAGTGGGGCCATTCCGCCATCGTCAACACCAGCGGCAATAGCGACTGCCATATTATCTTGCGCGGCGGCAGGGAGCCGAATTACAGCGCTCACCATGTTAACGCGGTAAAAGTGGGGCTGGCCAAGGCCAACCTGCCCGCCCAGGTGATGATAGATTGCAGCCACGCTAACAGCAGCAAGCAGTACAAAAAACAAATGGAGGTCGCGCAGGATGTCTGCACGCAGCTGACGGCGGGCGAAAAGGGCATTATCGGCGTCATGGTGGAAAGCCACCTGGTGGAGGGTAACCAGAGCCTTGAGAGCGGTGAACCCCTGGTTTATGGCAAAAGCATTACCGATGCCTGCATAGGCTGGCCGGATACCGAAGCGATGTTAAACCAATTGGCCCAGGCGGTACGGGCACGGCGTCTGGCGGCGGGCCGGGACGTTAACCCTGCTGCCTGAAAGGATATTGCCGGATGATGCTTATCCGGCAAATAACGCGGATTTGCGGCGTTTATTCTCCCGGCGCGGGCGCCGGGAGGATTTACAGGGTTATTTCGCTTTACCCTGGTTGGCTACTGCGGCGGCCTTGGCGGCGATTTCCGCGGCGTTGCCCAGATAGTAATGCTTCACAGGTTTCATGTTTTCGTCGAACTCATACACCAGCGGTACGCCGGTCGGGATATTCAGCTCAAGAATCTCTTCTTCGCTCATATTATCCAGAAATTTCACCAAGGCGCGGATCGAGTTGCCGTGCGCGGCGATAATGACGCGCTCGCCTTTTTTCATGCGCGGTAAAATTGTATCGTTCCAGTAGGGGGTGACGCGCTCAATGGTCAGCGCCAGGCTTTCGGTGGTCGGCAGCTCTTCCGCGGTCAGTTTAGCGTAGCGGGGATCATGGCCGGGGAAACGTTCGTCATCGCGGCTCAATTCCGGCGGTGTGACGGCAAAACCACGACGCCATTGCTTTACCTGTTCGTCGCCGTATTTTTCAGCGGTTTCCGATTTGTTCAGACCCTGCAACGCGCCGTAATGGCGTTCATTCAGGCGCCAGGATTTTTCCACCGGCAGCCAGGCCTGATCCAGTTCGTCCAGAATGTTCCACAGAGTATGGATGGCGCGCTTTAAAACGGAAGTATAAGCAAAATCGAAGATAAAACCTTCTTCCTTCAGCTGCTTACCCGCTTGTTTCGCTTCAGTACGGCCTTTGTCGGACAGATCGACGTCCGTCCAGCCGGTGAAACGATTTTCATTGTTCCACTGGCTTTCACCGTGTCGTACCAGAACCAGTTTCGTTACAGCCATCGCTTGACTCCTTAAAGTCTAAAGATTTTTATGAATACTATTAGCATTATATTGCCTGGCCGGGTGGGGCGGCAACCGCATAAGGTCAAACATAGCGAAATAAATGGTTCAGCGATAGCAGTCAGAGCGCGACAAACTGATAACGGGTTGATGAATGATAAGTTTCACCGGGTTTTAGCCAACAATCCGGCTGTGGCCATTCCGGATGGTTAGGGCTGTCCGGCAGGAATTCGCTTTCCAGCGCCACGCCGCTGTAGTTCTGATAATCGCCGCCCTGGCGCGCCGGCGTGCCGGCCAGGAAATTGCCGGTATAAAGCTGTAGCGCCGGCGCGGTGGTATACACTTTCAGCAAGACCTGATTATCCGCCGACCACAACTGGGCGGCCGGCGTCTCGCCGTCAGTGCAAGCGGGGTAGAGCAGATAGGCGTGATCATAGCCTTTCATGCGCTGCTGATCGCGATCGCGCAGGAAATCCCTGGCGATGGTCTTGGGCTGGCGAAAATCCATGCCGGTATTTTCCACATCGGTTAACGGCGCGCAGGGAATGCCTTCGCTGTCCACCGGCAGGTATTGCGTGGCGTAAATCTGCAGTTTTTGCTGGCGCACATCGCTATTGGCGCCGTCCAGATGGAAATAAGCATGGTTGGTCAGGTTTACCGGGCACGCTTTATCCACCGTCGCCCGATAGTCAATGGCCACCTGGCCGTCGTCGTTAACGGTATAGCGCACTTCGGCGACCAGATTACCCGGAAACCCCTGATCGCCGTCGGCGGATTGCAGCCGGAACAGCACTGAGGTCTGGGTATGTTCGACGCATAACCAGCGGCGGGCGTGGAATCCCTGCGGACCGCCGTGCAGCTGATGGGCGCCCTGATTGGCGCTGAGCGGCCAGGTGCCGCCGCTACGGGTCAGGGTGGCATTGGCGATACGGTTGGCATAGCGGCCGACGGTGGCACCCAGGTAGGCCGTCTGGCGGGTATATTCCTCCGGCGACGGACAGCCCAGGAGCACCTCGCGCTTATTGCCGGATTTCAGCGGCAGCTGGCACGAAAGCCAGGTGGCGCCCCAATCCATCAGCGTAATCTGCATCCCCTGTTCGGTTCCCAGGGTGACGCATTGGAATGGCTGGCCGTCAGGGGCGATACCTGATTCATACTCTTTTAGCATATGGCTGTTCCTTCACTCGCGTGACATACATAAAACGCCTCTTTCAGGCCGGTTTTTTGCTGATACTGGCTGGCGACCGCCTGGCGCACCGCGTCAACGAGGTCCGTCGGCATCAGCGCCACCACGCATCCGCCAAAACCACCGCCGGTCATACGCACGCCGCCCCGATCGCCGATTTCTCGCTTCACGATGTCCACCAGGGTATCGATGGGCGGCACGGTAATCTCAAAGTCGTCGCGCATCGAGGCATGGGACTGCGCCATCAGGGTGCCCATCAGGGTCAAATCGCCCGCGGCCAGGGCATCCGCCGCCGCCAGCGTGCGCGCGTTTTCCGTCAGGACATGGCGCACGCGCTTAGCGACAACTGGATCCAATTCATGCTCAACGGCGGCGAACTGGCTTAATTCCACATCGCGCAGCTTATCGGCGGTAAAAAAACGCGCGCCGGTTTCGCATTGTTCGCGGCGGGCATTGTATTCACTGTCCACCAGACCGCGTTTGACGTTGGAATTGATAATCACCACCGCCACGTTATCCGGCATCGGCACCGCGCGTGTGCCCAGGGTGCGGCAATCGATCAGCAGCGCGTGGTTATCCTTGCCCAGCGCGGAGATCAGCTGATCCATAATGCCGCAGTTACAGCCGACAAACTGGTTCTCCGCTTCCTGGCCGTTCAGCGCCAGGGCGACGTTATCCAGCGCCAGGTGATAAAGCGTTTGTATCGCCTTGCCCACCGCCACTTCCAGCGAGGCCGACGAGCTTAAGCCCGCGCCCTGCGGGACGTTGCCGCTCAGCACCAGATCGGCGCCGCCGAAGTGCGGGTCGCGTTGCTGTAAATGTTTGATCACGCCGCGCACATAATTGGACCATTGCTGGGTCGGATGAGACAAAATTGGCTCATCCAGGGAAAAAATGTCTTGCTCGCCGTCACAATCCACGGCAATAACCCGGATTTGACGATCATCACGTTTTGCCGCGCTTACAACCGTGGCGTAGTCAATGGCGCACGGCAGTACAAAACCGTCATTATAGTCGGTGTGTTCGCCAATCAGATTAACGCGCCCGGGAGCCTGTACCGTGAGGGTGGCGTCATAGCCGTAGGTCTGGCGGAAAACAGCTTCGGTGGTGTTTTTTAAGGTCATTGTGCTACTCCGGATTCCCGAAAATGAATATCGCTGACCGCGCGCAGGCGATCGCTGGCTTGTTCAGCGGTCAGGTCACGCTGGGTTTCCGCCAGCATTTCATAACCAACCATAAATTTCCGCACCGTTGCCGAACGTAACAGGGGCGGATAAAAGTGTGCGTGCAGCTGCCAGTGGCTATTGTCCTGCTCAAGATAGGGCGCGCCGTGCCAGCCCATCGAATAAGGAAAGGAGCAGTTGAACAAATTATCGTAACGGCTGGTCAGCTTTTTAATGGCCACGGCCAGATCGGCGCTTTGCGCGGGGTCCAGGTCGTCCAGACGCAACACATGGGCCTTGGGCAGCAGCAGGGTTTCAAACGGCCAGGCCGCCCAGTAGGGCACCACCGCCAGCCAGTGTTCGGTTTCCACCACCGTGCGCGCGCCGTCCGCCAGTTCCAGCTTCAGGTAATCCATCAGCAGCGGGGAATGCTGCTGCAAGAAGTAGTCGCGCTGCAGCCGGTCTTCGCGCTCGGCCTCGTTGGGCAAAAAGCTGTTGGCCCAGATCTGGCCGTGCGGATGGGGGTTGGAGCATCCCATGGCCGCGCCTTTATTTTCAAATACCTGCACCCAGGGATAGCGCTGTCCCAGATCGGCGCTTTGTTCCTGCCAGGTCTTGATCACGGCTTCCAGCGCCGGCAAAGATAACTCCGGCAGGGTTTTGCTGTGATCGGGGGAAAAACAGATAACGCGACTGGTGCCGCGCGCGCTTTCACAGCGCATCAGGGGATTATCGCCGGCCGGGGCGTCCGGGGTATCCGTCATCAGCGCGGCAAAATCATTGGTAAATACGTAGGTGGTGGTGTAGTCGGGGTTTTTATCGCCCGATACGCGGGTATTGCCCGGACAGAGAAAACAGTCGGGGTCGTGCCGGGGCAACGTTTGCACCGACGGCGTTTCCTGCTGGCCCTGCCACGGGCGCTTGGCGCGGTGCGGCGAGACCAGAACCCATTGTCCGCTGAGCGGATTGTACCGCCGATGGGGATGATCGACGGGGTTAAAATGTTGCATACTTTCTCCTGAAACTCAATCCGGATAACCGTTCGGGTGGCGCGACTGCCAGCGCCAGGTATCGGCGGCCATCTCTTCCAGCGAGCGGCTGACCCGCCAGTGCAAATCACGCGCGGCTTTATCCGGCGCGGCCCAATAGGCGGCCAGATCGCCTTCGCGGCGCGGCGCGAAATGATATGGCACCGGTTTGCCGCAGGCGTTGCTAAAGGCTTTCACCACGTCCAGCACGCTGTACCCGACGCCGGCGCCAAGATTATAAATATGGGTGCCGGGTTTATCCCGCAGCGCCTTCAGCGCCGCGACATGGCCGTCCGCCAGATCCATGACATGAATATAGTCGCGTACGCCGGTGCCGTCATGGGTGGGGAAATCATTACCGAAGATGGCCAGTGATGGACGGCGCCCCACCGCAACCTGGGCGATAAACGGCATCAGGTTGTTGGGAATGCCCTGCGGGTCTTCGCCCATATCGCCGGAGGGATGGGCGCCGGCCGGATTGAAATAGCGTAATAATGTCATGCTCCACTCCGGCTGCGCGCGCTGCGCGTCCGCCAGGATCTGCTCGACCATCAGCTTGCTGCGGCCATAGGGGCTGGAAGGCTGGCCGGTGGGAAGGCTTTCGTCATAGGGGACCACGGGCTGATCGCCGTATACGGTGGCCGAAGAGCTGAAGATCAGGTTCCTGACGCCCGCCTCGCGCATGGCGGCCACCAGCGTCAGGGTGCCGCAGACATTGTTATCATAGTAGTCGATGGGTTTTTGCACCGATTCGCCCACCGCTTTCAAACCGGCGAAATGGATCACGGCATCGATGGCATGCTCGGCAAAAATGCGTGCCAATAACGCCTTATCTCGGACATCGCCGTGGTAAAACGCGGGTGTTATCTTGCTGAGGCGCGCCATTGTTTCAAGCACGCTGCGTTTGCTATTGCTCAGGTTATCCAAAATGACCGGGCTGAAACCGGCAGCGCTCAACTGCAGGCAGGTATGACTACCAATGTAACCGCTACCACCCGTGACTAATATAGACATTTATGACTCCTGTAACCTTTCATCGCGGTAAATTAGCATGGCTAAAACCGAAAAAAGGTGATCGTACCGATAAAAAATGAAATCGATTACACTCAATATTAGCGCATTTTCGCGCGCCATGCCTCAGGCAAAATCAGAGGTTGGCCAGGATAATCACGAAGGAATGAGGAAGGCCGGCCGGAAAAGGGGAGAGCGTTCCCACCGGCCTATCATCCGCATCGCCGCCAGGCAGGGCGGCGATGCGGGGTTAACGTCGCGCCGGAGCGCTAACGGCGCAGGTCATCGATCTGATAGCGATAGGCATCATCCTGGGGGACGAACGTCAGCCGGTGCGTAATACAGTGCGGGGCATCTTCCGCGTGATGGGAAACAAACAGCAGCTGCGTTTCGCCTTCGCCGATCAGCACGTCGATCCAACGGCGCACCAACTGCCGGTTAAGGGGGTCCAGCCCTTGCAGCGGCTCGTCAAGAATCAGCAGGGCGGGGTGCTTGACCAGGGCGCGGGCGATAAGCGTCAGGCGCTGCTGTCCCCAGGATAAGCCGTGAAACGGCGCATCCGCCGTCGCCTCCAGCCCCAGCAGTCGCAGCCATTGGCCGGTCAGCTGCTGCTGGCGGTCGGACACCGCCTGGTAGACGCCGATGGAATCAAAAAAGCCGGATAAAATCACGCTGCGCGCGCTGGCGCTGACCCGGTAATCCAGATGCAGGCTGCTGCTGACATAGCCGATATGCCGTTTAATATCCCAAATCGTTTCGCCGCTGCCGCGGCGGCGGCCGAACAGCGTCAGGTCATTGCTGTAACCCTGGGGATGATCGCCGGTTACCAGGCTGAGCAGGGTTGATTTGCCGGCGCCGTTCGGCCCGACAATTTGCCAGTGCTGGCCGGGCAATACCTCCCAGTCAAGATGATGCAGGATCGGCCGATCCTGGTAGGAGACCACGCCGTTGCGCAGGGTAATCAGCGGCCGGTCGGCGGGCAGGGCGACGTTTAGCCTGGGCGCTTCGGTTTCCGGCAGGCGCATGCCGGAAAGGGATTCCGCGTGCGCCAGCTGCGCCACCAGCGCCTCGGCCAAAAGCGTGGCGCGATCGCCGGTACAGGTTAAGGCGCAATCCACCAGGATGCCGACGTTATCGATATAGTCGGGGATATCGTCAAACCGGTTAAGCACCAGCACCAGGGTCATGGACCTGTCCGCCAGGACGCGCAGCATATCGCCGAGCTGCGCCCGGGAGGCGACATCCAATCCGTCGAAGGGCTCATCCAGGATCAACAGGTCCGGCCGGGCCATCAGCGCCTGGCACAGCAGGGTTTTACGCGTTTCACCCGTCGACAGGTATTTAAAGCGGCGCGATAGCAAATGCGTTATGCCAAACCGCCCGGCCAGTTCATGGCATAACGCCGCGTCACTGATATCCTGCTGAATGATTTCTGCGGTGGTACGCCCGGTGTCCTCCTCGCCATCGCTCAGCAGATCGGTATTGTTGCGTTGCCATTCCTGCTCGACCAGTTTTTGCAACTGCTCCAGTGAAAGCCGGGAGATGCGTTGATAATCGCTTTGCCTCAGGCCGGACAACACCGCCAAATTACCGGCCAGGGCGCGGGCCAGGGCGGACTTGCCGCTGCCGTTGGCGCCGACAAAGGCCCAGCGCTCTGCGCTGCGCAGCGTCAATTCTCCGATAGTTAACCGGCGTGTATCGCTAAGACGAAACGACCCTTGCGAAATATGCAATGACGACATTGATTGTTCCTTTTTATGCAACTTATGTCGTCAGCATCTTTTTTTTACCGCCTAAAGTCAATGCGCGGGCGCGCTTTCAGCACAGCGTGGCGATGATGACCTGGTCGGCGTTAAAATATGCTGTGATTGGCAGTCCCGCCGACAAATGTTGTTCGGCCGCCGCATTTTTTGGCAAGGTGGCGCAGACGATTTCCCCGCCGGCAAGCTTCAGCAGCGCCTCGTCGTTCTCCTCGCCTTCTTCCAGATGGGCCAGGGTGCCGTGCAAGACATTATCGGCGCCGGGGACGGCGACATGGCCCGCGCGCACCGACACCCAGGGCGCTTTGATAAGCAGCAGCACTTCCTTCCCCGGCGCCAGCTGCAACCGGTCGGCGCTTTGCTGCGTCAGGGCCACCGCCAGCCGTGTGCGCCCATCCGCCAGCAGGATATCGACGTGTTGCTGCACCTGCTGATGGCTGCGCGTGAGCACGGTGCCGAAAAATTGGTTGCGGGCGCTGGTCTGCAGCGAAAAGCGCGAAATGGCCGCCAACAGGCTATCAAGCGGTAACGGGTCGTCCTGCAGCACGTCAAAGGCCTTTTGCTGGATTTGCCCCAACAGGTCGTAAAGCTGCAGCAGCCGCTCCGCATACCGCGTCAGGGTGGCGCCGCCGCCGCCTTTGCCGCCGGTGGCGCGTTCCACCAGGGTCTGCTCCGCCAGTTCGTTCATGGCGCTGATGGCGTCCCAGGCGCTTTTATAGCTGATGCCCGCCAGTTTTGCGCCCTGGCTGATGGAGCCGGTGTGTTTGATCTGCTTGAGCAGGGCGATGCGCCGCGGATCGGCAAAAAGGCGTTGCTGGAGTTTCAGGGTTAAAAGAATTTCGGCCTGCATGCCTGTGCGCCTTGTATGAGATTAAACGTTGCGCTGGGTGACGCGCGTTGATGGCTACGAATTGTCGCCGATCTTACGCCGGCGGGCAAATGACCTGTCGCCGCGCGTGCGCTTTCTGCGGGGTATAACATAAAAAGCCTAAGTTGCCGCGCCATAAACTGGTATAAAGGGGGATAAGCATAGCAACATCGCCGGCGGCAGCGGCATGATACGAGGTGAAGATGTTAGAATTACTGGAAAGTTTGCTAATGGTAGTGCTGATGGTGCCCATCGTGATGGTGATCATTCTTGGATCAATCTATGGCCTGGGTGAGCTGTTTAACATTATCTCGAAAATCGGCCAGCCTAAACAGAAGCGTGATCCCCATGCCGATGATAAGCGCGGTGCCGATGCGCATTAATGGTGACGGGCCTGTGCCGCTTTGGTGGTAATCATTCGCGCGGTGAGCCTGTTTTGCCAATAAAGCCCCGTTTCGGGGCTTTTTCATGCCGGTTTATCAATGAAGTTATTATCGGTAACCCGAAAGCATCTACGTATCTGTTGTTCTTTATGTATTGTGCGGGATTGCCTGGAAGAGAGTTAAGGATATTTTCTTTTAGGTGTATGCCGCCGGTGGCGCCTGTATCAATAAGTAAGTGATGGATGACTTCACCGTTTATATTTAATGTAGTTAATGGCTCACAAATATTACTGAATATGATATTGCTTTTTACAGCATAACACGCAGGCGCAGTTAACATTATTACCATGAGTAAGGATGATCTTAAAGCGGTATTCATCATTTTCTATTCCTAAATGCGTTGCCAGTACTTCAATACTAATGCCCATTTCATTCAGTGTTCGCCGGGACCATGCGCCATTTTTTCTATGCTTTAGTCTAGGCGCTCGGTAGATTTTCTTTTTCGTTAAACATTCATTTAAGATTCAGTGATAGTATCATTTTTGAACGAAGCATGATTTTAGCGTATGCAATAGCGACGTTAACGAAACAGAAATAAAATATTCTTAATCATTCGTTGACCAGTTTCGTTAATTGTATGGTGTGAAATTCTTTGATTAGCAATATATCTGGGAAACATAATAATGGTTAGCCAGCACTCTTTCGAGGAAATAAAGAACGCGATTTTTTCAATTTCCGGACATATGGGAATCGATCAGACTGAGCTGCTTAATTCCCGGGACGATCAACATGCCGATGAGATCTTTAATGAACGCCTGACGCGCCTTCTCGCCAGCTATGCCGATGCCAGGCTTGCCGCGCGGCGCAATGATCGCGCGATGCTCAAAACATCGCTATTGCAGGCCAAGCTGCGCACTATGTCGTTAACCACCTTCTTTACCGCCCTGGAAGACGACTGCATCACCCTGTTGTCCTTATGCGATGCCGCCGTCATGCCCGCCGGTCAGGATGCCGACGCGGTATAAGGTTACAACCGCCATAAACGCGGCGAAATAAGTTGTTTCCGGCGAGAAATAACACGGTGAGATTCATATTGAACAGACCGGCCATCAGCCATTGACAATGCGGGGTTCGCGCCTAATTCGCGTCGAAAATGGTATCGCGGCACCTGTTTACCCTTCAAGTCCATCCCAGGCTTTACTTGCACACTTTCGGCTAATACTCTGTTGGCGTTGAAGTGATGTTTTAACGATCAAAGAGGATGTGATGGAACAAGCGGAAAAGGGCAAACAACGGCTGGCGGTGCTATTCGGCGGGCAATCCACCGAACACGAAGTCTCGTTACGGTCGTCCATTAACGTGATTAATGCGGTCGACAGGCACAAATTTGATCTGACATTAATCGGTGTCGATAAGCGTGGCCGGTGGACCCTGTGCAATGAAGCCGATTACCTGCTTTATCCCGACGACCCGGCGCGGATAAAACTGGCTCCCTCGGCCCGTTATCTGGCGGTGGTGCCGGGGCAAAACGCCGTGCAGCTGATTGATATCACCAGCGGCGAAGCGCTGCCCGCCATTGATGTGGCTTTTTCCGTGCTGCACGGCGGCGGCGGCGAGGATGGATCCATCCAGGGATTGCTGCGGGTTCTGGGCGTGCCCTTTGTCGGGCCGGATGTTCTGGGTTCCGCGGTCTGCATGGATAAAGACATGACCAAACGCGTGCTGCGCGACGCGGGCCTGCCGGTGACCCCGTCGGTCACGCTCCACCGCACCGATTCCGCCACGGCGGACTTTGATGCTATTGTGGGACAGCTGGGGCTGCCGCTGTTTATCAAGCCGGCCAGCCAGGGATCCTCGGTTGGCGTCAGCAAGGTCGTGGATGCCGCCGGATTCCGGCAAGCGCTGATTATGGCCTTTGCCTTTGATCACAAGGTCCTGGTTGAAACGGCTATCGATGGGCGTGAAATCGAGACGGCGGTATTGGGCAACGACACCCCCGCCGTCAGCGTCTGCGGCGAGATTGTCGCCAATGACGAATTTTATGCCTACGATACTAAATACCTCAAGGGCGGACAGGCGGAACTGGAGATACCGGCGCAGCTGGATAGCGCCGTTAGCGATGAAATACGCCTGATCGCCCAGGCCGCCTTCCGGGTGCTGGGCTGCGCGGTCATGGCGCGGGTGGATTTTTTCCTGACGCGGGAGCAGGAGATCATCATCAATGAAGTGAATACCATCCCCGGTTTTACCTCCATCAGCATGTATCCAAAATTATGGGAAGCCAGCGGGCTGGGTTATCCGCAACTGGTGGATAAATTGATTACCCTGGCGCTGGATCGCGCCCGGGACGCGGCCGCTATCAAAACCGACCGATAGTCACTTCTTCCCGCGGTGTTCCGGGCCAGGGCACCGCGGCGCGTTTTTTTTCGCCTGCCGTAACCTTTCATTAATCCCTACAATAACTAATGACAAAAGTGATCGTGCGTTATATTATTTTTTGCATAACGATCATTCAAGGTGAGCTATGACTACTTTACGTTCTAAATGGATTGCCGGCGCGGCATTTACCGCGGCGCTGAGTGTGCAGTTGCTGGGCTTTCAGGCGCTGGCCGCGCCGGCGGCGGATAAAGTCACGGTATTTGCCGCCGCGTCGCTGACCAATGCCTTGCAGGATATCGCCAAAAATTATCAACGGGATCATAAAGTCGAGATCGTTTCGTCTTTTGCCTCTTCCTCTACGCTGGCGCGCCAGATAGAGCAGGGCGCGCCGGCCAACATGTTTATCTCCGCCGACCAGCAGTGGATGGACTACGCGCAGAATAAACAACAGATTGTCACCGATACCCGCTATACCCTGCTGGGTAACGAACTGGTGCTGGTGGCGCCGACATCAAGCGCCCTCAAGCCGTTCACCATCGATAAAAAGACCGACTGGACATCGTTGCTGAAGGGACAGAAACTGGCGGTTGGCGATCCGGATCATGTGCCGGCGGGCATTTATGCCAAGGAAGCCTTGCAGAACCTGGGCGCCTGGGATCAGCTGTCGCCGGTGATGGCCCGCGCCAGCGACGTACGCGGCGCATTAGCGCTGGTTGAACGTGGGGAAGCGCCGTTGGGTATCGTCTATGGCTCGGATGCGCTTTCCAGTAAAGGGGTTAAAGTCGTGGCCACGTTCCCGAAAGACAGCCATAAACCGGTGGAATATCCCATGGCGCTGATCAAGGATAACGCCACGCCGGCGGCCAAGGCCTTTTATGACTACCTGAAAACCCCGGCGGCATCGGCGGTGTTTAAACAGAACGGCTTTACCCCGAGATAATGCCGCTGACCGAGTACGAGTGGCAGGCGGTTGCCTTAAGTCTGCAAGTATCGCTCCTGGCGGTTGCCTGCAGCTTGCCTTTTGGCATTCTGATGGCGTGGATACTGGTGCGCTGGCGCTTTCCCGGCAAGGCGTTGCTGGACGGTATTATCCATTTGCCGTTGGTGCTGCCGCCGGTGGTGATCGGTTATCTGTTGCTTATCGCGCTCGGGCGCCGGGGTTTTATCGGCGCATGGCTGTATCAGCTTACGGGTTTCAGTTTTAGTTTCAGCTGGCGCGGCGCGGCCCTGGCCTCGGCGGTGGTGGCGTTCCCTTTGATGGTGCGTGCCATCCGCATGTCGCTCGAGGCCATCGATCTGCGGCTGGAGCAGGCGGCCCGCACCTTGGGCGCCGGCCCTTGGCGGGTGTTTTTCACTATTACGCTGCCGCTATCCTTTCCCGGTATCGTCGTCGGGACGGTACTGGCTTTTGCCCGATCGCTCGGTGAGTTTGGCGCCACCATCACCTTTGTTTCCAATATTCCCGGGGAAACCCGCACCATTCCGCTGGCCATGTATACGCTTATTGAAACGCCCGGCGCGGAAGCGGCGGCGGGACGTCTGTGCGTATTGGCCATTATTCTGTCGCTGGCGTCGCTGCTTGTCGCCGATTGGCTGGCCAAATGGGGCCGCAGGCGGCTGGGGGGCTGATGCTCGAGATCGATATTAGCCAACGGCTCGGCGAGGCTACCCTCGCGGTCAAGGCCGACGTACCCGCCAGCGGCATTACCGCTGTGTTTGGCGTTTCCGGCGCCGGCAAGACCTCGCTGATCAATGCCGTGGCGGGCCTGACGCGCCCGCAGCGCGGGCATATCATCCTTAACGGACGCACCCTGTTTTCCTCCGAACGGCGCATTGCCCTGCCGCCGGAGAAGCGGCGGATCGGCTATGTTTTCCAGGACGGCCGGCTATTTCCCCACTATCGGGTGCGCGGCAATTTGTTTTACGGCATGGCGGCTTCGATGCGCCCGGAGTTCGACGCCATTATTTCATTGCTGGGCATCGGTCATCTGCTGGGACGTTTTCCCCTCACGCTTTCCGGCGGCGAAAAACAGCGGGTCGCCATCGGCCGCGCGCTGCTGAGCGCGCCGGAAATACTGTTGATGGATGAGCCGCTGGCGTCGCTGGATTTGCCGCGTAAGCGCGAGCTGTTGCCTTACCTGGAGCGTTTGGCCGTCAAGGTGAAAATCCCGATCCTGTATGTGACCCACAGCATGGAGGAAATTTTGCAATTGGCGGAACGCGTGCTGATCCTGGATAACGGCCAGTTGAAAGCCTTCGGCAGCCTGGAGACGGTATGGGCCAGCAGCGCGCTGCGGCCCTGGCTGCCGCGCGAAGAGCAAAGCAGCGTGCTGGAGGTCAGGGTGGATGAGCAGCATCCGGACTACGCCATGACCGCCCTGTCGCTCGGCCGGGAGCGGCTGTGGGTGGGCAGGGTGGCGTTGCCGCCAGGCAGCGCGCTGCGCATTCGTGTCGCCGCCACCGATATTTCCCTGGTGATGGCGCCGCCCGCGCGCAGCAGTATCCGCAACATCCTGCCCGCCACCGTGCGCGAATGCCTGACGGTGGGAGACCAAATTGAGGTACGCCTGGAAATCGACGGCCATACGCTTTGGGCGCGGATCAGTCCCTGGGCCAGGGACGAACTGGCGCTGGCACCGGGCATGGCGCTTTATGCGCAGATCAAAAGCGTATCGATCAACGCGTAAATACGGCCGCGCCCGTTTCCTGCCCGGCCCATGGCCCCCGGACGGGAATGACCCGGCGTCGCGTGATTACGCTGTCCGGTTTAACCGTCCGCTGCGTTAACCCAGTACCCGCTGGTAGATGAAATCGGCGATGGCCGTGGATTCATTATCGCCGATAGTGACGTCGGCCCGCGCCTTGATGGCGTCATCGCTGTTGCCCATCGCCACGCCCAGGCCCGCGGCTTCCAACATGCTCAGATCGTTATAATTGTCGCCAAACGCAATGACCTGATCCATGCTCCATCCTTGGGATTCCACCCACTGCTGCAATAGCTTGCCTTTGCTATTGCCCGTTTGGGCGATATCCACCTGATCGTGCCAGGACCATTCGCAGGCCAGCCCCATTTCCTGCTCCACCACTCCGGCGAAGGCGCGAAGCTTTACCGTATCCGGATAGGAGGTGGCGAATTTCCAGATGGCGTTTGCCTCTTCAGCCGCCGCGAACAGGCTGTCCACCTGCAGCAGGTTCGGCCGTTGCGCCTCCGGCAGGGTAGCGGCCCAGGCCTGCGAACGGATCACGTGATCGCTGGGTTGTTCGTAGATCATCGCGTCATCCACGTAAATCAAGCCATGGATATCATATTGCTTCAGCAGTTCCAGCACCCGCCGGGCCTGAGCTTTCTCAAGGGGGTTGGCGGTGATGACTTTTTTTTGCTGGTAATCATAGAGATAGGTGCCGTTACAGCATATGGCGGGAGTGCTAATCTTCAGCGCCTGGTAGAAAGGATGGATTGCCACGTGATGGCGGCCGGTCACCACCACCACCTCCATCCCCGCCGCACGGGCATCATTCAGGGCCTTAAGCGATTGCGGCAGAATTCTTTTTTGTCGATCCAGCAAGGTACCGTCAAGATCCAGGGCTATTACGCGATAGGTCATAGTTTTCTCATTATGCGGATAAGTAAAGTCATGCCAGATGGTACACCGTAAGCCAGGTGACGAAAACCGTGAAAAATGTCGGTGGATAACAAACAACAACAGTGAGATGCTAACCGGAGAGCCCATTATTCACCTATTATCAATGCTCAAGGCGCTAATGCGAATAAAGGAGAACCCATGAAGCAGATCGTCTATGTTGCCAGTCCCGAAAGTCAGCAGCTGCATGTCTGGCAAATGGATCAGGAGGGCCAGTTGAGCCTGCTGCAGGTGGTTGACACCCCGGGGCAGGGACAGCCGATGGCGATAAACCCGGCTAAAACCCATCTCTACCTCGGCGTGCGTCCTGATTTTGGTGTCGTCAGTTACCACATCGATGAACAGGGCCTGTTGACCGAGGCCGCTATGGCGCCGCTGCCCGGAAGCCCCACCCATCTGAGCACCGATCGCCAGGGGCGTTTTCTGTTCTGCGCCTCCTACAGCAAAAGCTGCGTCAGCGTCAGCCCCATCGATCAAAACGGCATCGCCGGCGCGCCGCTGCAGGTATTGGACGACCTGGTTAATTGCCATTCCGCCAATGTCGATCCGACCAACCGGATTTTATGGGTGCCTTGCCTGAAGGAAGATCGCATCCGCCTGTTTGATATCGCGGCCTCGGGCCAGCTGCAGCCGCGCCGGCCAGAGGCGGTGAACACGGTCAGCGGCGCCGGACCGCGCCACATGGTGTTCCATCCCCACCGCCCCTATGCCTACTGCCTCAATGAGCTGAACAGCTCGGTCAACGTCTATGCCCTGGATGATGCGGGAAACACGCCGCGTATTATCCAGACGCTGGATCTGATGCCGCCGGGATTCGCCGATACCCGCTGGGCGGCGGATATCCATATCACCCCGGACGGACGTTACCTGTTCGGCTGCGATCGCACCGCCAGCGTCATCACCCGTTTTGCGGTATCGGAAGACGGCAGCACCCTGGATGTGCTGGGCTACCAGCCCACCGAAACCCAGCCGCGCGGCTTTAATATCGATGCCGCAGGCCGCTTCCTGGTCGCCGCTGGGCAGAAATCGGGGCATATCGGAGTCTATCGCATCGAAGGCGATACCGGCGGGTTAACGCCGCTGGCGCGCTACCCGGTGGGGCAGGGACCGATGTGGGTGTCGATCCTCGAACGCTAATCCCAGCGTGTTGAAGACAGCGTGCCCCATGGCGCGGCAGTCCCGTTAACACCGCACCTAAGGCCGACGTGTTCAAGGGAGAGCGCGCCAATGGGGTGGAATCGGGCGTGGTTTTCCCGCCCGACCGAGGCCCCATGGCGCGGTAGGCCCGTTAACACCGCTACCTAAGGCCGACGTGTTCAAGGGAGAGCGCGCCAATGGGGTGGAATCGGGCGTGGTTTTTCGCCCGACCGAGGCCCCATGGCGCGGCAGGCCCGTTAACACCGCACCTAAGGCCGACGTGTTCAAGGGAGAGCGCGCCAATGGGGTGGAATCGGGCGTGGTTTTTCGCCCGACCGAGGCCCCATGGCGCGGCAGGCCCGTTAACACCGCTACCTAAGGCCGACGTGTTCAAGGGAGAGCGCGCCAATGGGGTTGAATCGGGCGTGGTTTTCCCGCCCGACCGAGGCCCCATGGCGCGGTAGGCCCGTTAACACCGCTACCTAAGGCCGACGTGTTCAAGGGAGAGCGTGCCAATGGGGTTGAATCGGGCGTGGTTTTTCGCCCGACCGCGCGGTAGGCCCGCCAGCCCTGAACCCAAAGCAGGCCTGTTCAAGGGAGCACGCGCCCGCTAATTATATGTGACGGTCAGCGACGCCTTGCCCAATGAATGGAAATGCACGTTAAACCCCACCACTGCGCCGCTGGCGTGCTCATCCACCTCAATGCTCTCAACGTCCAGCGCGTGTACGCTAAACTGATAACGATGGGTATCGCCCTGCGGCGGCGCCGCGCCGCCATAACCCGCTTTACCGAAATCGGTACGACACTGTACCGCCCCGGCCGGCAGGTTCACCAGCCCGGACCCGGCCCCCTGCGGCAGCGCCCGGGTATCGGCCGGCAGATTGGCCACCAGCCAATGCCACCAGCCGGAGCCGGTAGGCGCATCGGGATCGTAAACGGTAATCACAAAACTCTTGGTTCCCTCGGGCGCGCCGTCCCAGGCCAGATGAGGCGAGATATTCTCGCCGCTATAGCCCATGCCGTTAAACACATGGCGCTCAGGCATCTTTTCGCCATCCCGCAGATCGTTACTGCGTAACGTAAAAGCCATATCCGCTCCTTATCAGCAATTTAGCAATTTTAATACATTCTGCGCAGTGGCCGCCGACGAGCCGGGATTCTGGCCGGTGACCAGATGGCCGTCTATAACCGACAATGACTGCCAATCGTCGACCTTCTGGTAATCGCCGCCCAGCCGTTTAAGCTCATCCTCCACCAGGAACGGCACCACCTTGGTTAACTGCACCGCTTCTTCCTCGCTATTGCTAAAACCGGTTACCCGTTTCCCCGCCACCAGCGGGGTGCCGTCCGGCTTTTTAACATGGCGCAAGACGCCGGGCGCATGGCAGACAGCGCCTACCGGTTTACCGGCGGCAAAGGTATTTTCAATCAGGGCAATCGAATGCCGATCTTCCGCCAGATCCCACAGCGGGCCATGGCCGCCGGGATAAAATACCGCGTCAAAATCCGCCGCGTCCAACGTATCGAGTTTCACCGTATTCGCCAAGGCCTGCTGGGCCGCGCGATCGGTACGGAAACGCTCGGTATCCTGGGTCTGGGCGTCGGCGTCGTCACTTTTGGGATCAAGCGGCGGCTGTCCGCCCTTGGGCGAGGCCAGGGTAATCTCGATACCTGCGTCGTGGAAAATATAATACGGTGCCACCAGCTCTTCGAGCCAGAAACCGGTGGGCTTGCCGGTATCGCCCAATTTATCGTGCGAAGTCAGGACTATTGCAACTTTCATCGATTATCTCCGTCGTTGGGTCATCGTAATAAGAAGGGGCGTTCAAGTAAAAACGCTATGGCCGATCGCTACCCACCCGCACCACCAGCTTGCCGAAGTTCTTGCCCTCCAACAAGCCGATAAAGGCCTGCGGCGCTTGCTCCAGCCCATCGACGATGTCCTCGCGCATCCGCACCTTGCCTTCTCTCACCCAAGGCCCCATCGCCTGGATAAATTCGTCGTAACGGTGGCCGTAGTCCAGGGTAATGATATACCCCTGCATCCGTATGCGTTTGCGCAACAGCAGCGCCTGTAAATAGGGCAGGCGATCCTTGCCGTCGGGCAAGTTTTGCATATTGTAGTTGGCAATCAGCCCGCACAATGGGATACGGGCGGAGGTATTGAGCAGTGGCAGCACCGCATCGAACACCGCGCCGCCGACGTTCTCGAAATAAATATCGATGCCGTCCGGGCAGGCCCGCGCCAGCTGGCCGGCGAAATCCGCGTCGCGGCGATCGAGGCAGACGTCAAATCCCAGCGTCTCCACCGCGTAGCGGCATTTATCCTTGCCGCCGGCGATACCCACCGTGCGGCAGCCCTTCAGCCGCGCCACCTGGCCGACCACCGAGCCTACCGCGCCGCTGGCGGCGGCCACCACCAGTGTTTCGCCGGCTTTAGGCTGGCCGATATCCATCAGGCCCATATAGGCGGTAAAACCGGGCATACCCAGCACGCCCAGCGCCCATGAGGGATGCTCCAGAAGATCGCCCTGAAGCTTTTTTACGTCGCTGCCGTCGGTCAGGGCATAATCCTGCCAGCCGCTGTAGCTCAGCACCCACTCACCGGGCACAAAATCAGGATGGTTGCTGGCCTCGACGCGCGCCACCGTACCGGCGCCCATCACCGCGTCCAGCGCCACCGGCGCCGAGTAGGATTCGGCGTCGTTCATCCGCCCGCGCATATAGGGATCGAGCGACAAATAAACGGTGCGCAGCAGCACTTGACCCGCGCCCGGCTGCGGTACCGCGGCGGTTTCCAGACGGAAATTATCCGGCACCGGCGCGCCCGCCGGACGGGAGGCCAGGACAATGCGCCGGTTGATGTGTTTATTCTGGTTCATCTGATTTCCCTGTTTTCTTGTTTAAAGACATCAGGCCAAGTGTTGATCATAGTGCATGGTCCCTTAGCCTGCTCAGCCGGCCGCCCTTATCATCAGGGGCACTCAGGCGGAAAAATGGGCCGGTTCGTCCAGCGACGCGGCAAGCGCGCTTATCAGCTGGGACAGCTGTCGTGCTGGCATAATATAGGGCGGCATCAGATAAATTAAGCGGCCAAACGGGCGGATCCACACGCCGCGGTCGACAAAAAAGCGCTGCAGCGCCGCCATATTAACCGGCGAACGCGTTTCAACCACGCCGATGGCGCCCAGCACCCGCGCATCGACCACCTGCGGATGGTCACGCAACGGCAGCAGCCCCGCCTGCAGTTGCCGTTCAATCGCCGCCACCTGCGCCGGCCAATCGCCTTGTTCCAGCAGCGCCAGGCTGGCGTTGGCGGCGGCGCAGGCCAGCGGATTGGCCATAAAAGTCGGGCCATGCATAAAACAGCCCGCCTCGCCGTTGCTGATGGTATCGGCTACCGCGCGGGTGGCCAGGGTGGCGGACAGGGTCAGGTAACCGCCGGTCAACGCTTTGCCCAGGCACATGATATCCGGCGTGACGCCGGCATGCTCACAGGCGAACAGCTTGCCGGTGCGGCCGAAACCGGTGGCAATCTCATCGGCGATCAGCAGCGTATCGTAGCGATCGCACAGTTCACGCACCCGCCGCAGGTAGGTGGGATGATAAAATCGCATGCCCCCGGCGCCCTGCACTATGGGTTCCAGGATCACCGCCGCCGGCCGTTCCCCGCCGGCCAGCAGGGCGGCAAGCTCATCGGCATCCTCTTCCCGCCACGCTTCGCCAAAACGGCACTGCGGCGCCGCGACAAAAGCATGTTGCGGCAGGTAACCCTGGTATAGCCGGTGCATGGACGTCTGCGGATCGCACACCGACATGGCGCCGAAGGTATCGCCATGATAGCCCCGGCGCAGGGTCACCAGGTGTTTGCGGCGCTCGCCCCGCGCCTGCCAGTATTGCAGCGCCATCTTAATCGCCACCTCCACCGCCACCGAGCCGGAATCCGCCAGGAATACACATTCCAGCGGCGCGGGCGTCATGGCGACCAGGCGACGGCAAAGCGCCACGGCCTGCGGGTGGGTAACGCCGCCGAACATCACGTGGGACATCTCCTGCAGCTGTGCGGCTACCGCCTGGTTGATGGCCGGATGGTTATAGCCATGGATCGCCGCCCACCAGGAGGACATGCCGTCCACCAGCCGGCGGCCGTCGGCAAGCTCCAGCTCGCAGCCCGCGGCGGCGACGACCGGATACACCGGAAGCGGGTGGGTCATGGAGGTATAGGGATGCCAGATATGGCGTTGGTCGAAAATCAGATCGTCTGCAATCATCAATGAGTTGTAAACCGGAATAGAGAATATTTGGTTGACAGTATAACGGCTTGACTTACACTAGCGAAACTATTTTAAGCCGGTAACGCGAGACGATAACCCCATGCAACATAACCCGCGCTGGACATTGCAGCAGGCCCAGGCTTTGTTTGCCAAACCCTTTATGGATCTTATGTTTGAAGCGCAGACCGTTCACCGCCAGCACTTCGATCCCCATCAAATCCAGGTCAGCACGCTGCTGTCGATCAAAACCGGCGCCTGTCCGGAGGATTGCAAATACTGCCCGCAAAGCGCCCGGTATAATACCGGCCTGGCGGCGGAGCAGCTGATGCAGGTGGAACAGGTGCTGACGTCGGCGCAAAAGGCCAAGGCCGCCGGCTCCACCCGGTTTTGCATGGGCGCGGCCTGGAAAAACCCCCGCGATCGCGATATGCCCTATCTGGAGCAAATGGTGCAGGGCGTCAAGGCCATGGGCATGGAAACCTGCATGACCCTGGGCATGCTCAGCGAAACGCAGGCGCAACGGCTGGCGGCCGCCGGCCTGGATTTCTACAATCATAACCTGGATACGTCGCCGGAATTCTACGGTTCGATCATCACCACCCGTACCTACCAGGATCGCTTGGATACCCTGGATAAAGTGCGCGGCGCGGGCATCAAGGTCTGCTCGGGCGGCATCGTCGGCCTGGGTGAAACCATCGCCGATCGCGCCGGCCTGCTGGTGCAGCTGGCCAACCTGCCGGAGCCGCCGGAAAGCGTGCCGATCAATATGCTGGTTAAGGTCAAGGGAACGCCGCTGGCGGAAAATGATGAAGTCGACGCGTTCGATTTTATCCGTACCATCGCGGTGGCGCGGATCATGATGCCCCGCTCCCATGTACGCCTGTCCGCCGGGCGCGAGCAGATGAGCGAGCAGACCCAGGCGATGTGCTTTATGGCGGGCGCCAATTCCATTTTTTACGGCTGCAAGCTGCTGACCACGCCCAATCCCGGGGAGGATCAGGATCTGGCGCTGTTTCGCAAACTCGGCCTTAATCCGCAGCACCACCACACCGACGCGGGAGATAACCGGCGCCAGCAGCAGCTGGCAGCACAGCTGCTGGCGGCCGATACGCCGCAATTTTACAACGCGGCGCGCTGATGGACTGGGCTGACAAAATCGATCGGGGCCTGCGCGAGCGGCAACAGGCCGATGCCTACCGCAAGCGCCGGGCCGTCGCCGACGGCAATCACCGGCTGCTGGAATACCAGGGGCGCCGCTATCTGAATTTTTCCAGCAACGACTACCTGGGCCTGGCCCGCGATGCGCGCCTGGTCGCCGCCTGGCGCCACGGCGCGGCGCGCCACGGCGTAGGCAGCGGCGGCTCCGGCCATGTCACCGGCCACAGCGCGTGCCACGAGGCGCTGGAGCAACGGCTGGCCGCCTGGCTGGGCTACGAGCGCGCGCTGTTGTTTACCTCCGGCTATGCCGCCAACCAAGGGGCGATCTGCGCGCTGGCGGGCAAGGACGATCAGATCCTGGCGGATAAACTCAGCCATGCCTCCCTGCTGGAAGCCGCGTCGCATGCGCCGGCACAGCTGCGCCGTTTCCAGCATAATGACGCCGGTTCCCTGGCGCGGCTGGCGCAAACCTCGTGCCCGGGCGTGCGGCTGGCCGTCACCGAGGGCGTATTCAGCATGGACGGCGACGGCGCGCCGCTGGCCGCCTTGCACCAGGTTATGGGCGACGCCGGCGGCTGGCTGCTGGTTGACGATGCCCATGGCTTCGGCGTCCTCGGCGAGCAGGGCAGGGGCAGCGCCTGGGCGCAGGGGTGCCATCCGGAACTGCTGGTGGTGACCTTCGGTAAAGCCGCCGGCGTGGGCGGCGCGGCGATATTATGCGCGCAGCCGGTGGCGGAATATCTGCTGCAGTTTGCCCGCCATCTTATCTACAGCACCGCCTTGCCCCCGGCCCAGGTGTGCGCTATCGACGCGTCCCTGGACGCCATCATCGCCGGTGATGCGCTTCGCGCCCGCCTGCAACGCAATATCGACCGGTTCCGCCAGGGCGCCGCCGGGCTGGGTTACCCGCTCGGCCGATCGGACACCGCTATCCAGCCGCTGCTGGTGGGGGATAATCAGTTGGCGCTGCGCCTCAGCGCCAGCCTGCGCGAACAAGGCTGCTGGCTTACCGCCATCCGGCCGCCAACGGTGCCGCCGGGCGGCGCCCGGCTGCGCATCACCCTCACCGCCGCGCATCAGGATGCGGATATCGATAAATTACTGGAGGCCCTGGATCATGCACACCGATGCGCATAAAGCGGGCATCGCCCGCGCCTTTAGCCGCGCAGCGGTGGGGTACGAACGCCATGCCGCCCTGCAGCGGGACAGCGGCGAACGTTTGATGGCGCTGCTGGGCGAACAGCCGGGGCGCCGCCTGCTGGATGCCGGCTGCGGCACCGGCTGGTTCAGCCGCCGCTGGCAGGAGGCCGGCAGCCGGGTGGTGGCGCTGGATCTCTCGCCCGCCATGCTCGCCGAGGCGCGGCGTAACCTATCGGCCGCGGCCTACCTGGCCGGCGATATCGAACGTTTGCCGCTGGCCGACGCCTGTGTGGACATCTGCTTTTCCAACCTGGCGGTACAGTGGTGTGACGACCTGCCCCGGGTACTGGCGGAGTTTTATCGGGTCACCCGCCCTGGCGGCCTGATTGCCCTTTCCACGCTGGCCGAGGGATCGCTTGGGGAATTGCAGCAGGCCTGGTCGCAGGTGGACCAGGCGGTCCATATCAACCGCTTCCTGACGGCCGGGGCGATCGAGCGGGCGTTTTCGCCGTACCGCCACCGGCTGAGCGCGGCGCGCCATACCCTGCATTATCCGCATCTGTCGGCGCTGCTGCACGGCCTGAAAGGCGTGGGCGCAGGTTACCTGCGTGACGGACGCACCCCCGGGCTGACCGGGCGGCAGCGTCTTGTACGTCTGGACGCGGCATGGCAACGGCAATCGGCGGGTTTGCCGCTGAGTTATCAGCTGATCTACGGCCTGATCTATCGGGACTGATTATCATGACGAAACGTTTTTTTATTACCGGCACCGATACCGATATCGGTAAAACCCTGGCTACCTGCGCCTTGCTACAGGCGGCGAAACGGGCCGGATGGCGCGCCGCGGGCTATAAGCCGGTAGCCGCCGGCTGCCGGCAGACCGCCGACGGCGCGCGCAACGACGACGCGCTGGCGTTGCTGGCCGACAGCGGCATCAGCCTGCCCTATGCGCAGGTCAATCCGCTGGCCCTGCTGGCGGCGACCTCGCCCCACCTTGCCTGTAGGGATGAGGGCCGCACCCTTGATCCGGCCGTCATGTCGCAGGGATTGGACCGACTGGCGCGCCAGGCGCAGTGGGTGTTTGTCGAGGGCGCGGGGGGATGGTACACCCCGCTTGGCGACACCCTGACCTTTGACCAATGGGTGGCGGCCGAGCGTCTGCCGGTGATCCTGGTGGTCGGGCTGAAGCTCGGATGCATTAACCATGCGCTGTTGACGGCGCTGGCGATACGCCAGTGCGGACTGCCCCTGGCGGGGTGGATCGCCAACGATCTCTCGCCAGCGCCGCACCGGCGGGCCGACTACCTGGCGACGCTGCGCCAGCGGCTCGATGCGCCGCTGTTGGGTGAAATACCCTGGCTGGCGGATCCGGGCACGGCTGCGCTTGCGGACTATATCGATCTTGGGCCATTGCTGGCGCGGCACGGCGCGCAGGGGGACGTTAGCGGTACGGACGGGAACGGGGAAGGCAGGAGATGACAAGCACCGCCGGGACGTTAATGGCGCTGAATGTCCCGGCCGTGGGGAAAAACCGCATGATAGCTTGCTGTGAAATGAGGCATAAACCGGCGTCTTATATTCGTCATTGATCTTTTATACGGCAAGATAGGTCTGGATAAGGCTTTCATCCAGCTGATCCAGCGTACCCTGCGCGACGTTACATCCGCCTTCCAGTAAACAAAACCGATCGCCGATGGCCGGCGTAAAGGGCAACTGCTGTTCCACCACCAGCAGCGTCAGGCCGAAATCGCGCTGCAGCCGCCGGATATTAACGCCTATCTCCTCCACGACCGACGGCTGGAAACCCCCGGTAGGCTCATCCAGGATCAGCAGTTCCGGTTCCAGCACCAGCGCGCGGGCAATGGCCAGCTGCTGTTGCCCGCTTTCCGTTAAATCCCCGGCGCGCTGATGGCGCATATTGTGCAGTCCCGGAAACAATTCGTACACCATCGGGGGAACCTGGCGGGTTTTATTGCGGCCCGCCAAGAGGGCGACGCGCAGGTTCTCATCCACGCTCAGCTGCGAAAAGACCTGGCGGCCCTGGGGCACATAACCGATCCCCAGCGCCGCGCGCCGCTCCACCGGATGCTGAAGTAAGTTCAGTTCCGCCTCTCCGGCCTGTTGCCAGGTTACGGTGCCGCTTGAGACCGGCAGATGACCCATGATACAGTTGATTAAAGTGGTCTTGCCGACGCCGTTGCGTCCCAAGACATAGGTACAGTGGCCGGCGGGCAGTTCCATGCTGATGTCCCGCAAGATCTGCTTTGACCCAAAAAACTGATTCACCGCGTGCAAACGTAACATAAGAATCCTTCCTCCCTCTTTTCACTGTTATTTCACATTCATGATGGACGGTATCCTGTCGCTTGCGACTCACGGCTATCCGCCAGGCTTTAGCTCTTGCCAAATTTAGCAAGCAACTATCAGGCCAATCTTGGCGCAGCCGCGCACGAGAGGGGGAGGGGGAGCATCGGGGCGGGGCGGGGGTACGCCGGCACAGCGAATCCGGGTAGGGCCCGTTGCAACCACGGCCTTTTGCCCGCTCACGGTGCCGGGAAAGTTTTCCATGGTGCAATTCAATAATCCGCGGCTAAACAAGCACTATACCGGTGCGTTAGCGGCTATTTTTGGCTAAAGACATTGACGCATTTGCTGGCAGGCATTAGTCCTTTTTGGCATAAGAAAAGTCTTATTGCAGATGAAAAATAGCTAAAAAAAGCCTCATTTGTCATTTGCCTGTCATCAATGTCGGCATTGCGGAACTCACGCCGCCAGCGGGGCGGTAAGACTTATCCACTATTCCTGTGGATAACCGTGTGCATTAGGTTTAGAAAAGCCCGGCTAGACGAGAGCGGGCGCGGCCTCGTGGAGATTTGCCTGTATTCTCCACGTTTTTTTTAAATGTTATAAATACAAACGCTTAATTAAAATCAAGCGAATTTATAGGAGGCGCATCACCGATGTGTCAAATTGCATCATTAGGTGCCTCTTTATTAATTTCATAACGATTTGTAATAAAATCACCCCTGGTACGATCCTGTCGGATCGAACCGTACCGGCCGATGGGTCAATACTCTTGCACCCTTGAGCGGATAGCGTATTATAATACTGGTTTTGTATCCAGTGCTATCGCGCTGGTAAAATCGCCGCTCTGTTTCCATACTCAAACATGTTCCTCAGCAGGTAGCCCACGAGATATGAGTAAAGCGTTTAAACTGCAGTCAAGTTTCAAGCCGTCCGGCGATCAGCCGGAGGCTATACGTCGTCTGGAGGAAGGCTTGCTGGACGGCCTGGCCCATCAAACGCTGCTGGGGGTAACCGGTTCAGGCAAAACCTTTACCGTGGCCAATGTGATTGCCGATCTGAACCGGCCCACCATGGTGCTGGCGCCCAACAAGACGCTGGCCGCCCAGCTGTATGGGGAAATGAAGGCGTTTTTCCCGGATAACGCGGTGGAATACTTTGTTTCCTATTACGACTATTACCAGCCGGAAGCCTACGTGCCCAGTTCGGATACCTTTATCGAGAAAGACGCCTCGGTGAACGAGCATATCGAGCAGATGCGCTTATCCGCCACCAAGGCCCTGCTGGAGCGGCGCGATGTGATTGTGGTGGCGTCGGTTTCCGCCATCTACGGCCTCGGCGATCCGGACGCCTATCTGAAGATGATGCTGCATCTGACGCGCGGCATGATTATCGATCAGCGCTCTATCCTGCGCCGTTTGTCGGAACTGCAATACACCCGCAACGATCAGGCGTTTCAGCGCGGCACGTTCCGCGTGCGCGGCGAAGTCATCGATATCTTCCCGGCGGAATCCGATGAAGTAGCGCTGCGGGTGGAGCTGTTTGACGACGAAGTCGAGCGCCTGTCGCTGTTTGATCCGCTGACCGGCCAGGTGGATCAGGTGGTTCCGCGCTACACCATCTATCCGAAGACCCACTATGTCACGCCGCGCGAACGCTTGCTGCAGGCGATGGAAGATATCAAGGTCGAACTGGCGGATCGCCGTAAGAACCTGCTGGAAAATAATAAGCTGCTCGAAGAGCAGCGCCTGTCGCAGCGCACGCAGTTTGATTTGGAAATGATGAACGAGCTGGGTTATTGCTCCGGGATTGAAAACTACTCACGCTTTCTTTCCGGACGCGGGCCGGGCGAGCCGCCGCCCACGCTGTTCGATTACCTGCCCGCCGACGGGCTTTTGATCGTTGATGAATCCCATGTCACGATACCGCAAATCGGCGGCATGTACCGCGGCGACCGCGCCCGTAAGGAAACCCTGGTGGAGTATGGCTTTCGGCTGCCCTCCGCCCTGGATAACCGGCCGATGAAATTTGAGGAATTCGCCGCGCTGGCGCCCCAGACCATTTATGTCTCGGCGACGCCGGGCAAATATGAACTGGAAATGTGCGGGGGCGACGTGGTCGATCAGCTGGTGCGGCCGACCGGCCTGCTCGATCCGCTGATCGAAGTGCGCCCTGTCACCACCCAGGTGGACGATCTGCTCTCCGAGATCCGTAAACGGGTCTTGATTAACGAGCGGGTACTGGTCACCACCCTGACGAAACGCATGGCGGAAGATTTAACCGAATATCTTGAGGAGCACGGCGAGCGCGTGCGTTATCTGCATTCGGATATCGAAACCGTGGAGCGCGTCGAGATTATCCGCGACTTACGCCTGGGCGAATTTGACGTGCTGGTGGGCATCAACCTGCTGCGCGAAGGGCTCGATATGCCGGAAGTCTCCCTGGTGGCCATCCTGGACGCCGACAAAGAGGGATTCCTGCGCTCCGAGCGCTCGCTTATCCAGACCATTGGCCGCGCCGCGCGCAACCTTAACGGCAAAGCGATCCTGTACGGCGATAAAATTACCCCGTCCATGGCCCGCGCCATTGATGAAACCGAGCGCAGGCGCGTCAAGCAGCACGCCTATAACCAGGAACACGGCATTATTCCCCAGGCGCTCAATAAATCGGTGGCGGATATTATGGAGTTGGGCCAGTCGCCGGCCCACGCCAAGCAGAAAAAACGCAAGGCAATGGAAGCGGCGGCCCATTACGGCGACATGACGCCCAAGGCGCTGGATAAAAAAATCACCGAGCTGGAAGCAAAAATGCAGGCGCACGCGCAAAATCTGGAGTTCGAGGAAGCGGCCAGCGTGCGCGACGAAATCCACGCGCTGCGCGAGCATTTTATCGCCATATCCTGATCGGCCGCGCCGGCTCAGCCCAGCGCCTGCAGGGCGTGGTCCAGCGCCGCGCGCAGCAGAAGACGGTCGTGATGATGGGGCACGTCCGCGGCGGCCAGGGGCTGGCGGATCAGGAGACGATCGCGGATGCCGCCGGTATCGGCGGACGGGCCCGTGACCAGGGCGGCGATGATCGGTTGCCGGCCGATGGCCTGCTCCATCATGGCCAGTTTCTGCTGCAGGCTCATGTTCGCCGCGGCCAGGCTCAGTTCCCGCCCCAGGTTATCGATAAAGACCATGGGCGCCTGGGTCCGGCGCAGCGCCTGGGCTAAATCGGGCAGCAGCAGCAGCGGCATCAGGCTGGTCAGAAAGCTGCCCGGACCTATCAGGATAAGATCCGCCGCCGCAATAGCCTGCAACGCCTCGCGGGTAGCGCTGACCTGCGGGGTAAGCCGCAGGCTGGCGGGGAGTTCGGCCAGCCTGTCCACCGCCATTTCGCCATGGATGGTTTCCCCCGCGCCGGTGATCGCCAGCAGGTCCACCGCCTGCTCCGACATGGGGATTAGCAGGGCGTCCACCTTGAGCATATTGCGGATCAGGTTGATGGCTTCCAGCGGGCGCACGCTCAGGTTATCCAGCGCTTTAAGCATCAGGTTGCCCAGGTTATGGCCGGCCAGTTCACCCTGGCCGTTAAAACGGTATTCAAACATAGCCGCCGCGATGCTGGGTTCTGAAATCAATTGATTGAGGCAATTGCGGGTGTCGCCCCAGGCGATGCCGCCCTCTGACTGGCGTATCCGCCCGGTGGAACCGCCATTGTCGGTGGTGGTGACAATGCCGGTCAGGCGCGACCCCAGCGGGGAAAGGGCGGACATCACCCTGCCGAGGCCATGTCCGCCGCCCAGTGCCACCACCCGATCGAGATCCGCCAGGGTGCGATTACGCATACCTCTCCTTGCAACCACGTGATAAAACCCCCGGCGCCCGCAGGCCAGGTACGCCGCACGCCATGGCCGGTGGTAAGCGCGCCGGCGCCGAGCGGGGTTCTTGTTATGCTAAACATAGCCGATGGCGCGGCAAAAGCGAAATGCCGGCGCCAGATACGGGTTGCGGCTCGCACTATCATGATATTGCCAGGGTAACGACGGAGAGAAAGTCGCATGATTTCAACGCTATATATTTGTTTATATAGCGAAATTTCTCCTTGCGGCCATAGCGTCCAGTAACAATTAGGGCTAGAATAATTTTCAACCAGGTTTTACCGCGCTGATGACGGCGTCGGGAAGGCCAACTCCTAGCCTTTACGCCTAAGTGGCTCCTGCGAGCGATATGGCGTTCAGGCCGTGGCGACAGCCACCAGGGTGCAGGATAGAAATGTCCGCATCTCCCGTATTTGGAAAGGTGTTTAACGGTGCCAGAACTTATCGATGCGTTTGCGCGCAAGTTTTACTATTTGCGCCTGTCCGTCACGGACGTCTGCAACTTTCGTTGTACCTATTGTTTGCCCGACGGCTACCGTCCCAACGGCAATACCAATAAAAGTTTCCTGTCGCTGGATGAAATCCGGCGCGTCACCCAGGCCTTCGCCGAACTGGGCACGGAAAAAGTGCGCCTGACCGGCGGCGAGCCGTCGCTGCGGCGAGATTTCCGCGATATCATCGCCGCCGTGCGTTCCCATCCGCAAATCCATACCCTGGCGGTTACCACTAATGGCTATCGGCTCGAGCGCGATATCGCCGGCTGGCGCGACGCCGGACTGACGGCGCTGAACGTTAGCGTCGACAGCCTGGACCCGCGCCAGTTCAGGCTTATCACCGGCCAGGACAAGTTCCGCCAGGTGATGGCCGGCATCGATGCCGCCTTTGCCGCCGGCTTCAGTAAGGTCAAGGTCAATACCGTGCTGATGCGCAACGTCAACGATATCCATCTTGACAGTTTTCTCGCCTGGATAAAAACCCGGCCCATCCAATTACGGTTTATTGAACTGATGGAAACCGGCGACGGCGGCGAGTTGTTCCGCACCCGCCATGTTTCCGGCGACACAATTCGCCGGCGGCTGGAGCCGATGGGCTGGGAACTTCAGCCGCGCGGACGCAGCGACGGCCCGGCGCTGGTGTTCCGCCATCCGGATTACGAGGGCGAGATCGGCCTTATCATGCCTTATGCCAAGGATTTCTGCGCCAGCTGCAACCGCCTGCGGGTATCCGCCGTCGGCGATCTCCATCTTTGCCTGTTCGGCGAGGACGGCATTCCGCTGCGCGACCTGCTGGGGGACGATCGGGGGCTAGACAGGCTCAAAGATCGTATTTCGGGCGGCCTGCGGCTGAAGAAGCAGACCCATTTCCTGCATGAGGGCAATACCGGCGGTACCCGCAATTTGTCATTTATCGGCGGTTAAGGAAGAGTATGTCATCATTTACCCATATTAACGCCAGCGGCGAAGCCCACATGGTGGATGTCTCCGCCAAGGCCGAGACGCTGCGCGAAGCCCGCGCCGAGGCGTTTGTCACCATGTCCGCGGAGACGCTGGCCATGATCGTCGATGGTCAGCATCATAAAGGCGATGTCTTCGCCACCGCGCGTATCGCCGGCATCCAGGCCGCCAAACGCACCTGGGAACTGATTCCGCTTTGCCATCCGCTGGCGCTCAGCAAGGTCGAGGTCCACCTGACGGCGGAAACCGCCCGCCACCGGGTGCGCATCGAAACCCTCTGTCGCCTGACCGGCAAGACCGGCGTGGAGATGGAAGCATTGACCGCCGCCTCGGTGGCGGCGCTGACTATTTACGATATGTGCAAAGCGGCGCAGAAGGATATGGTTATCGGGCCGGTCAGGCTGCTGGCGAAAAGCGGCGGCAAATCCGGCGTTTTCACGGCGGAGGCATTATGATAACCGTGCTGTTTTTCGCCCAGGTGCGGGAGCGGGTGGGGGTCGAAAGCCTGCGGCTTGATGATGACTACGGAAGCGTTGAGGCGCTGCGCCTGTCGCTTATGGCGCGCGGCGACCGTTGGGCGCAGGCCCTGGACGCCGACCAATTGCTGACGGCGGTAAACCAGGCGCTGGTCCCGCGTGAGCATCCGCTGGCCAGTGGCGATGAAGTGGCGTTCTTCCCGCCGGTGACCGGGGGCTGAGCCGCTATGGATGAGATGACAGACACACGTATCAGCGTCGGCCCGCAGTCCTTTGATATGGCGCGGGAATACGCCTGGCTGGCGGACTGCGCTGACGACGGCGCGGTGGTGACCTTTACCGGCAAGGTACGCAACCGCAACCTGGGCGACGAGGTCAGCACCCTGACCCTCGAACACTACCCCGGTATGACTGAAAAGGCCTTGGCGGAAATCGTGGCGGAGGCCCGGCAACGCTTTGCGCTGCGGCGCGTCACGGTCATCCACCGGGTCGGCGCGCTGGCCACCGGCGAGCAGATCGTGCTGGTCGGCGTCAGCGGCGCCCATCGCGGGGCGGCGTTCGCCGCCGCCGAATTTATCATGGATTACCTGAAAACCCGCGCGCCGTTCTGGAAACGTGAAACCACCGACCAGGGCAGCCGCTGGGTGGATGCGCGCGACAGCGATCGCCAGGCCGCTGACCGGTGGCAGGCCTCCTGAAGAGAACCTCGCACCGGTGATTTTGCGCCGGGCCTTTGATTCGGCCCCCGGTTTTTGTGGTATGCTGTTTTCAGGTGGGTCGCCTTCGCGGCCTGTGTTTTCCGTTTACGTTAAAGGTGACAGTCATGGACCGATTTCCCCGTTCCCAGGGTTCGATAGTTGAACGCGCTGATGCCGGCATCCAGCCTTTTATGGCCCAGGTTTATGGCTGGATGACGTGCGGATTATTATTAACCGCCTTTGTTTCCTGGTACGCCGCCCGCACGCCGGCGGTGCTGAACCTGGTGTTTTCCAGCCAGATCACCTTCTTTGGCCTGATTATCGCCCAGCTGGCGCTGGTGTTCGTGATCTCCGGCATGGTCAACCGCCTCAGCGGCACGGTGGCCACCGGGCTGTTTATGCTCTACTCCGCCCTGACCGGGCTGACGCTGGCGAGTATCTTTATCGTTTATACCGCCTCGTCCATCGCCGGCACCTTTGTGGTGGCGGGGGGCATGTTCGGCGTGATGTCTATCTATGGTTACACCACTAAGCGTGATTTAAGCGGTTTCGGCAGCATGCTGTTTATGGCGCTGATCGGCATCGTGCTGGCGTCGGTGGTCAATATCTGGCTGAAGAGCACCGCGCTGATGTGGGCGGTGACCTATATCGGCGTGCTGGTGTTTGTCGGTTTGACCGCCTACGACACCCAGAAGCTGAAAAACATGGGCGCCCAGCTTTCCATCGACGACAAGGATCAGTACCGTAAATATTCCATTGTCGGCGCGCTGACCCTGTATCTGGATTTCATCAACCTGTTCCTGATGCTGCTGCGTATTTTTGGCAACCGCCGGTAAGACTGGCCGACCGGGCGCCCCATGGCGCGCCAGGCACGGATCACCGATGCTGCATAAGGCATGTTAAAGGGAGAACATGCCAATGGGGTTGAATCGGGCGTGGTTTTCCCGCCCGACCGAGCGCCCCATGGCACGGCATGCCCGCCAACGCCGCGCTTAAAGCAGACGTGTTAAGGGAGAGCGTGCCAATGGGGTCGAATCGGGCGTGGTTTTCCCGCCCGACCGAGCGCCCCATGGCGCGGTATGCCCGCCAGCACCGCGCTTAAAGCAGACGTGTTAAAGGGAGAGCACCCCATGGCACGGCATGCCCGCCGCCACCGACTTAAAAACGATCCTGTTAAAGGAAGCCGAAAATGGATCTATCCCTGCAGCTTGCCAACTTTCACCGCCTCGATCTCATCGGTCCGCCCACCCCCCTTGAATTCCTCCCGCGCTTATCCGAGCACCTGGGACAGGAAATCTATGTTAAGCGTGATGACGTCACGCCCCTGGCCATGGGCGGCAATAAACTGCGCAAGCTGGAATTTCTCGCCGCCGACGCCCTGCGCCAGGGGGCCGATACGCTGTTGACCGCCGGGGCCATTCAATCCAACCACGTACGGCAAACGGCGGCGGTGGCGGCTAAGCTCGGCCTGCACTGCGTCGCGCTGCTGGAGAACCCGATCGGCACCCAGGCGGAAAATTATCTTACCAACGGCAACCGCCTGCTGCTGGATCTGTTCGACGTCGAGGTGATAATGTGCGACGCCCTGGACGAACCGGATCGGCAACTGGCCGACACCGCCGAACGCCTGGAAGCGCAAGGGTTCCGCCCCTATGTGGTGCCGGTGGGCGGCTCCAATGTACTGGGCGCGCTCGGCTATGTCGGCTGCGCGCTGGAAATAGCCCATCAGTGCGCCGGCCAGCTCGCCCCCGGTTATGTCGTCACCGCCTCGGGCAGCGGCGGCACCCATGCCGGACTGGCGCTGGGCCTGCAGGCGCTGATGCCGGAAACCCGGCTTATCGGCGTAACGGTTTCCAGGACCGACGCGCAGCAGCGTCCGAAAGTGGCCGCCTTGCAGCGGCAATTGGCCGACGCGCTGGAATTCACCGCGCCGCTGGCGCCCATCCATTTTTGGGATGACTATTTCGCGCCCGGATACGGGGCGCCGAACGATGAAGGGCTGGCGGCCGTCAAGCTGCTGGCCAGGCTGGAAGGGATGTTGCTCGACCCGGTTTATACCGGCAAAGCCATGGCCGGGCTTATCGACGCCATCGACCAAAAACGCATCGGCCCGGAGCCGGTGATATTTATCCATACCGGCGGCGCGCCGGCGCTGTTTGCCTATCATCCCGGCGTATAAATGCCGTTGCCGCGCCCGCGGCGGCGTTTGCCTGATGCGGCCGGCGCGCGCTCATGATAATCTGCGCCCTGGGTTTTAAACAGTCGCCCCGCGGGGATAGTGACACGCGCTGATACGATCGGGAGTCGTAATGAGTACTATTGAAGTCAAGCAGCTGGTCAAGACCTTCAACGGCCAACGGGTGCTGAACGGCATCGACCTGTCAGTGAATACCGGCGACGTGCTGGCCATTGTCGGCCCCAGCGGCTCCGGCAAGACCACCCTGCTGCGCAGCATCAATTTACTCGAGGAGCCGGACAGCGGCACCATCCAGGTCGGGTCGATCGTCATTGACGGCGCCAGGCCGCTCAGCGCGCAAAAACGGCAAATCCGCGCCTTGCGCCAGCAGGTGGGCTTTGTCTTCCAAAGCTTTAATCTGTTTCCCCACCGTACGGTGCTGGAGAACATTATCGAAGGACCGGTGGTCGTCAAGGGCGAGCCGCGCGCCGAGGCTATCGAACGCGCCCGGGAACTGCTGGCCAAGGTGGGTCTGAGCGGCAAGGAAGACGCTTATCCCAAGCGCCTCTCCGGCGGCCAGCAGCAGCGGGTGGCCATTGCGCGCGCGCTGGCCATGCGCCCCGAGGTGATCCTGTTTGACGAACCCACCTCGGCGCTGGATCCCGAACTGGTGGGCGAAGTGCTGAACACCATCCGCGCGCTGGCGGAAGAAAAACGCACCATGATTATCGTTACCCATGAAATGAGCTTTGCCCGCGATGTGGCCGACCGGGCGATATTCATGGACCACGGCGTTATCACCGAACAGGGGTCGGCCAAGGCGATTTTTACCCATCCCGAGCACGAGCGAACCAAACAATTCCTGGATAAGTTTATTAATGCCCATTAATGTTTAGAGCATTTTTCTCTGGTTTTTCAGCAACAAAAGCCATGCGGGACGCCGGCTGGGCGGGGTAGATTACAGTTATTTACCTGATACCCATCCCATTTTGCCGGTAATTTTGCTACAATCCGTTCAATAGTTTTTGTCCGTTCACCATGGTAAGGCTTTGCCTCCCATCTGATTATCCCCCTGAGCGCAGACTGGACAGGCGACGTCGGGGCGGATCTGGAGTTTTTCATTATTATGTCATTTGAATCACTTGGCCTAAGTGCCGAGATTTTGCGTGCGTTATCCGAGAAGGGCTATGACAAGCCGACTCCGGTACAATCCCAGGCTATCCCGTTTGTGCTGCAAGGCCGCGATATCATGGCCAGCGCACAGACCGGCACCGGTAAAACCGCCGCGTTTACCCTGCCTATTCTGCAACTGCTGACCCAGCAGAGCCCGGCGGTGAAAGGTCGCCGTCCGGTACGGGCGTTGATCCTGACCCCGACTCGCGAGCTGGCCGCGCAGATTGGCGAAAATGTCGTGGAATACAGCGCCCATCTTTCCATCCGTTCGCTGGTGGTTTTCGGCGGCGTGAGCATTAACCCGCAGATGATGAAGCTGCGCGGCGGCGTCGATGTGCTGGTCGCCACCCCCGGCCGTCTGCTGGATCTGGCGCAGCAGCGTGCCGTCGATCTGTCCAGCGTGGAAATTCTGGTGCTGGACGAAGCCGACCGTATGCTGGACATGGGCTTTATCCACGATATTCGCCGCGTCATGAAACTGCTGCCGGCGAAAAAACAGAGCCTGATGTTCTCGGCCACTTTCTCCGATGACATCAAGGTGCTGGCCAATACCCTGCTCAGCAATCCGGCCGCGGTTGCCGTCGCACGCGACAATATCACCGCCGACCAGATTGAACAGCGTGTCCACCTGGTGGACAAAAAGCGCAAACACGAGCTGCTGTCTTATATGATTGGCAAGCACGACTGGCGTCAGGTGCTGGTATTTACCAAGACCAAGCATGGCGCCAATAAACTGGCGGAAGCGCTGAATAAAGACGGCATCACTTCGGCGGCGATCCATGGCAATAAAAGCCAGGGCGCACGTACCCGCGCCCTGGCCGACTTCAAAGCCGGCCAGGTGCGCGTGCTGGTGGCCACCGATATCGCCGCGCGCGGCCTGGATATCGATCTGCTGCCCCATGTCGTCAACTATGAGCTGCCGCTGATTGCCGAAGACTATGTGCACCGCATCGGCCGTACCGGCCGCGCCGCCGCCACCGGCGAGGCGCTGTCGCTGGTCTGCGTTGATGAACTCGGCCTGCTGCGCGATATCGAACGCCTGCTGAAAAAACCGATCCAGCGCATCGCGGTGCCCGGCTATGAGCCGGATCCGACCATTAAGGCCGAGCCGCTGCAAACCGGCCGCGGCAGCCGTTCCGGCGGACCGTCCCGTGGCGGCGCTTCCCGCGGTGGCCCGTCGTCCGGTAACGGCGGCGGCGCCCGCGACAGCGGCAACAGCGCGCGCGAAGGCGGAGCCCGCGAGGGTCGTCCGCCCCAGCGCCGCCGTACAGGCGAAGGCGCCTCGCAGCCGGGACGTGGCGCCGCGCCGCGCCGCCCGGCCGGCGGTTCCTCCGCTTACGCGGGTTCAGGCGCACGCGACAGCCGCGGCAAGAAATAAGCCGCGCCCCCTGGCCTGAAGCCCTGGTTTGACCCAGGGTTGCAGGCGGATCCTGGCGCCGCTTACCCGCGTTGGGCATCCGGTCATGCGACCGGCGGTATCCGCCCCGTATTTACCCCTGACACCCGATCAGCAGACCGCCCGCGCAAGCGCGGCGGTTTTTTTATAGGCGCCATTTGCCGCCGGGCAGGGCGGTAAAAGCGTTGATTTTGCCACCCCTCATCACCTACTATGGCGCTTCTTTCCGGCCGGGTACTTTATGCGCGTATTATTGGCACCGATGGAAGGCGTTCTCGATTCGCTGGTGCGGGAACTGCTTTGCGAGGTTAACGATTACGATCTCTGCATCACCGAATTTTTGCGGGTGGTGGACAGCCTGCTGCCGGTCAAATCCTTTTATCGCCTCTGTCCGGAACTGCATCATGCCAGCCGGACGCCCGACGGTACCCCGGTGCGGGTTCAGCTGTTGGGTCAATATCCCGAATGGCTGGCGGAAAACGCCTGGCGCGCGGTGCAGCTCGGCTCGCTGGGCGTGGATCTCAACTGCGGCTGTCCCTCCAAGACCGTAAACGGCAGCGGCGGCGGGGCCTCGCTGCTGAAAGATCCCGAGCTTATCTACCGGGGCGCCAAGGCCATGCGCGCCGCCGTACCGGCCCATCTGCCGGTGACGGTAAAAATCCGCCTGGGGTGGGATACCCCGCACCGCAGCATGGAAATTGCCGACGCGGTCCAGCAGGCGGGCGCCACTGAACTGGTGGTCCACGGCCGGACCAAGGAAGACGGTTACAAAGCGGAATGCATCGACTGGCCGGCGATTGCGGCAATCCGCCGGCGTTTAACCATCCCGGTGATCGCCAACGGTGAAATCCGCGACGGGAAAAGCGCCAGCGACTGCCTGGCGGTAACCGGCTGCGACGCGGTGATGTTGGGGCGCGGCGCGCTAAGCCTGCCGAACCTGAGCCGGGTAATAAAATATCGTGAACCCAGGATGCCGTGGCCGGACGTGGTTGATCTGCTGCAAAAATATGTGCGCCAGGAAAAGCAGGGCGACACCGGCCTGTACCATGTGGCGCGCATCAAGCAATGGCTGGGTTTCCTGCGCCAGGAGTATGACGAGGCCGCCACGCTGTTTGGCGACATCAGGGTTTTAAAAACCTCCGCGGACATCGCCCGGGTGATTGGCCGCCAGACGCAAGCCGGGAGCCGCTGCGCGTAACCATGCCGCCGCCATAGGCATTTTTTCCCTTCAAAAAGCCAACGTTTTGCTATGGTTATACAGGGTGTTAATCGGGGTTAAACCGGCTTTGCCGCCGGCATGGCGCGCGGGTCCGTTTGGCGGCGCCAGGCCCACCGCGCAAGACCATAAACCTGATGGCCGTAACCCTCAAGGCCGCTATGGCCCATCGACACACTCTCCCTTTAACCTGTGGTGCATCAGGAGTATCTATGCTGCGTCGTCTGCTGTCCTTTCCCGGTATTACCGGTGTGGTTATCGCTCTTTTCGGCCTGGCGTTTATCGGGCTGGGAACCTGGCTGGCGACGCTTGGCGGCACGTTTTATTATCCGCTGGCTGGTGTGGCGCTCACCGCCTCGGGGATTATGATTGCCCGTCGGCAGGCGGCCGGCTGGTGGCTGTATCTGCTGGCCTTTATCGCCACCCTGGCCTGGGCGGTCTATGAAGTCGGCTTTGACGGCTGGCAATTGCTGCCCCGCCTGCTGGTGCCGGCGCTGCTCGGCTTGTGGTGCAGCATGCCGTTTATCACCCGGCCGGTATTCCCGTTGCGTTCCGACAGACGCCGGGCCACGGCGGCCGGGGTGATCTACCTGGCCGCTATCCTCGGCATTTTTGGGGCCGGCTTCCACGTCACCGAGACCCGGTTTGTCCATAACGCGGCGGTTGCGGCGCCATTGCCGCAAACGGCGACGTTCCCGGACGCGCAGCGTAACCAATGGCTCTATTACGGGCGCAATGCCGCCGGCGAGCGCTTTTCCCCCCTGGCGCAATTGACCCCCGCTAACGTCGGCCAATTGCAGCCCGCCTGGCGTTATGATACCGGCGATCTGCCGCGCGAGGGCGAGGATAAGGACGGCCGGGAATTTAATTTCGAGGTAACGCCGATTAAGATCCGCGATCGTCTGTATCTGTGTACCCCGCATCGTCGCGTTATCGCGCTGAACGCCACCACCGGCAAGCCCATCTGGAGCTATGACCCGCATACGGATACCGCCGCCAACGAATATCTCGCCTGCCGCGGCGTGGCGTATTATGCCGCGCCGGCCGATACGGGACAGGCCTGCGCCCGCCGCATAATCACCACCGCCGGCAATGCGCAAATGATGGCGCTGGACGCGGATACCGGCCGCCCTTGTGACGATTTCGGCGATCGCGGATTTGTCAGCCTGACCGACCAGATGGGCGATGTGCCGCCCGGCTTTCATTTTATTACCTCGCAGCCGCTGGTGGTGAAGGACCGGGTGGTGCTGGGAGGGTGGATTTACGACAACCAGGCGCGCGGCGAGCCGTCGGGCGTAGTGCGCGCCTATGATCCGGTAACGGGCAAACTGGCCTGGGCCTGGGATATGGGCCGGCCGGATCCCACCGCGCCGCTCAAGCCGGGCGAGACCTACACGCGCGGCACGCCGAACGGATGGGGCACCTATACCGCCGATACCGATCTCGGGCTGGTGTATATCCCGCTGGGCAACGCCACGCCTGATTACTACGGCGCCGCCCGCCGTCCGTTCGATAATAAATACTCGAGCGCGCTGGTCGCGCTGGATATCGAGACAGGCAAGGAGCGCTGGCATTTCCAGACCGTGCATCACGACGTCTGGGACTTTGATTTGCCCATCGGCCCTTCGCTGGTCGATTTGCCGTCGCCCGACGGCGTCGGCAGCGTGCATGCGCTGGTGCAAACCACCAAAATGGGCCAGCTGTTTTTGCTGGACCGCGCCACCGGCAAACCGCTGGCGCAGGTCATTGAAAAACCGGTGCCGACGCAGCCCTTGCTGCCGGGCGATACGCTGTCCCCCACCCAGCCGGACTCGGTGGGTATGCCGAACCTCTCGCCCGCCGATTTGAAAGAGCAGGATATGTGGGGCGCCACGCCGCTCGATCAGCTGTGGTGCCGCATCCAGTTTAAACGCGCCATCTATCATGGCCAGTACACGCCGCCCACGCTTGGCACCACTATCGCGTATCCCGCCTTTGACGGCGTGATGGACTGGTACGGCGCCTCCATCGACCCGGCGCGGCACCTGCTTATCGCCAATACCAGCTACATCCCCTTTACGGTGGAGACCATGCCCGCCGCCGAGGCGATCAACAAGGGGCTGATGAAACCCTGGGCGGGCTGGGGCAGCAAACAGCCCTATCCCAAACCCAAAGATTTTTCCGTCGGCCCGCAGTACGGCACCCCGTACGCGGCGGTGGTCAAACCCTGGCTGACCCCGCTCGGCGCTCCTTGCAGCGCGCCGCCCTGGGGGAAACTGGTGGCGATTGACCTGCAGACCCGGAAAATCGCCTGGGAGCGGCCGGTGGGCACCACGCGGGATATGAATATCTTTAATACCCATACCAATGCGCCGTTGCCGACCGGTATCTTCAGCATCGGCGGCAATATCATCACCGCCGGCGGCCTGGTCTTTATGGGCGCCACGGCCGATAACTATCTGCGCGCCTTTGACGAGGCTTCCGGCAAACAGCTTTGGCAGGCACGCCTGCCGGCGGGCGGCCAGGCGACGCCGATGACCTACCTGGGCGGGAACGGTCGCCAATATGTAGTGATTGCCGCCGGCGGCCATGGCGGCCTGCGTACCGAGCCGGGAGACGCCATCGTCGCTTATGCCCTGCCCAAGGATGCGGCGCGCTAGGCTATCCCGCGCCGGACCGATTTCTATCCGGACGCGGGACGCTAACGGCATGACGTCGGCCGCACCCTCCTTCGCACGGCCCTATCCGGCGTTAAAGGAACTATATTACCGGCGGTTCCTTGTCTTTTTCACCGGCAGGCTCTATTTTACGCTCATCCCCGCCGTGCCGGGTGCCCGGGGCCCTTGCCGCGGGCCAGCCGGTTATCGCCACGTTTACTAAGGTCCGGCCAGACACATGCGTTTTCTCCATCCCGTTAAGCACTATTTTACCGCGCGGCCCCGGCTGCTGATCGCCATCGCCGCCGGCGTGATCTGCTACTGGTGCCTGCCCGCGCAGTTTTCCACGCTGCTGCGCCTGATGATAAGCTGGAACGCCCTCGCCTGGCTGTATTTAGTATTCCTGTGGTGGGAGATGATGCGCGCCGGGCCGGAGGATATGCACGCCATCGCCTTGCGCCAGGACGAAAGCGCCAGCACGGTGCTGGCGTTGGTGACCTTGACCTGTATGGTCAGCGTACTGGTGATCCTGCTGGAGCTGAGCACGGTGAAACAGCTTTCCGGTTCGGTGAAAGCCTGGCATTTGATCCTGACCGGCGTGACGCTGGTGGTCTCCTGGGCGCTGCTGCCCACGGCGTTTGCCATGCACTATGCCCATCTGTTCTACCGCGATCGGGATGTTGCTGAAGTGCCGTTGCTGTTTCCCAAAGACCCGGAAAAACCGCTGTACTGGGATTTTCTCTATTTCTCGTTCACCATCGCCGTCGCCTCGCAGACCGCGGACATCGCCACCGGCACCACCGAGGCGCGCAAGGCAGCGCTGCTGCAATCGGTCATCTCTTTTATCTTCAACCTCGCCATCCTCGGCCTGTCGATAAACGTCGGCGCCGGCCTGCTGGGATAGCCTTGCGTCCATCTCCTGGCGCCTGCGGCGCCGCCCCGGCATCGTAGCGCGGTAGCTTCCGCGGCCGGGGATCTTGATTCCGTCATCTCATTGTCTTAAAACTGTCAAGCATGGCCCTTAGCATAGGGGCCACTTGCTGAAGCTGTGCAGAAGTCTATTTATGTTAAAACGCCTGTTTCCCTATTTGCTGCTCGCGCCCACCCTGATATTTTTAGCCGGCTTCACCTATTTTCCCCTGTTGCGCTCGCTGGTGGATAGCCTGTATGACTCGCGGCTTGCCACCGATAACCCGCCCTTTGTCGGCCTGGATAATTTTGTCCGCCTGTTCCAGGACCGGGTGTTCTGGCTCTCGGTCGGCAATAATCTGCTCTATATCCTGGTGACGGTGGTGCCCGGCGTGATCCTGGCGCTGTCGCTGGCGGTCTGGCTGGCGCGCAATACCCGGTTCAACCGGCTGCTGCGCGCGGCGTTTTTTTTCCCCACCATTATCCCGCTGGTCAGCGCCGCTACGCTTTGGACCTTTATCTTTATTCCCAACCTGGGCCTGCTGGACTATTACCTGGCTAAGGTTGCCGGCCCCATGGGCATTAATTACCTCGGCATGGGCAATAGCGCGCTGTTTGCCCTGGCGCTGGTCGGCATCTGGAAATTTGCCGGCTATTATATGCTGTTTTTCCTGGCCGCCCTGCAAGGCCTGCCCGCGTCGCCGCGCGAGGCGGCGCTGATGGAAGGGGCGTCGGAACGCCAGATATTCTGGTACATCCAGCTGCCGCTGCTCAGGCCGACGCTTAACTTTGTCATCATTATCGCCCTGGTGTATTCCATTACCCAAATCGATCATGTGGCCATCATGACCCAGGGCGGGCCCAATCACGCCAGCTCGGTGCTGTTGTATTACATCCAGGATCTGGCCAATAACAGCCATGATTTCGGCAAAGCCTCGGCCGCTACCTTTTTTACCGTGGTGGCGCTGTTTGTGATTTCCATCCTGAATCTGCGCACCCTGGAAAAAGGGGTGCACTATGAGCGCTAACCCGTCGTTTCCGCTGCGAACCTTATCCCTGCTGCTGGCGTGCGCCGCTTTCCTGTGGCTGTCGCCCCTGCTGTGGATGTTTTCCGCCGCCATCAGCCCGGACAGTTTTTCATCCGCGATGGCCTCGCTGGTGCCGCGCCGGCCGCTGACGCTGGCCACGCTTGCCGGGGCCTGGGACAGCGCCGACTGGCTGCGGCTGTATGCCAATACGCTGATTTTCGCGCTGGGGACCTTCCTGGTACAGCTGGTCACCATCACCACCGCCGGATATGTGTTCGCCTACCATGAATTCCGCGGTAAAACCCTGCTGTTTTACCTGCTGTTGATCCAGCTGATGATCATGCCGGTGATGCTGATGGTGCCCAATATGATGACCCTGCACCAGCTTGGCCTGCTCAACACCCTGACCGGCGCCATGATGCCGTACTTCGCGTCGGCCTTCGGCGTCTTCCTGATGCGCCAGGCCTTTCTGAATATTCCGCGCGAACTGGAGGATGCGGCCCTGATGGAAGGCAGCCGCTGGTGGCAGGTGGTGCTGTATGTGCTGCTGCCCATGACCCGTCCCGCGCTGATGGCGTTTGCCGCCGTGACCATTACCTATCATTGGAACGAATTTCTCTGGCCGCTGATGGTGCTTAACGATCCCGATAAGCAGGTGCTTACCGTGGGGCTGGCGTCCTTTGCCATGGGGGCGGAATCCGGCGGGCAGTGGGGCATGATCAGCGCCGGTTCGCTGATGGTCTGCCTGCCGCTGATGGTGGCGTTTATCTTATGCCAAAAGCACTTTCTCAGTGGTTTTGGTTTTTCCGGTATTAAATAAGGGGATAGCGATGTATCTCGCCCAATTGTCCGACATGCATTTCCGCAGCCGGGGCGCCCGGCTGTATGATTTTATCGATGTTAACGCCATGAACGCGGAAATCATCAACCGGGTCAACGCCCTCGCGGAACGTCCCGACGCGGTCATCATTACCGGCGATATGGTCAACTGCGGCGAACCCGCTGAATATCGCCTGGCGCGCCATATTCTCGGCCAGCTTGACTATCCGCTGTATCTGATCCCCGGCAACCATGACAATAAGGCCTTGTTTCTGGATGCCTTCAGCGGACTGTGCCCGCGGCTGGGCCACGATCCGGACAATATGGCCTATGAAGTCGATGAGTTCCCGGTGCGTCTGCTGTTTATCGATACATCGGTGGCCGGGGCGTCCTGGGGGCACCTGAGCGATTTTACCCTCGACTGGCTGGAAAAGAGCCTTTCCCGCGACGATAAGGAAAGCTACGTGTTTATGCACCACCCGCCGGTGGCGTTCGGCTCGGCGCAGATGGATCCCATCGCCTGCCGCAACGGCGAGGCGCTGCTGGCCCTGATAGAACGGTTTCCGCAGCTGACCCGGGTATTCTGCGGCCATGTCCACCGGATGATCGCCACCCAATTTCGCCAGGCGCTGATTTGTTCCGCGCCCGCCACCGTGCACCAGGTGCCCTATATGCATACCGACCCGCGTCCGCTTTACAGCCTGGAGCCGGGAGCCATGATGATGCATAACCTGGTGCCGGGCGTCGGCCTGGTGACCAGCTACCATTCCCTGGCCAATTACGCCGGTCCCTGGCTCTACGACTCGCGCATCAGTTGTCCGGGCGAGGGCTGCTGATGTCGGCCATTGTCGTCCAAGGCTTAGGAAAAAAATTTGGCGGGACCGATGTTCTGCGGGATATCGATCTGGAGATCAGGGACGGGGAGTTTCTGGTGCTGGTGGGACCGTCCGGCTGCGGCAAAAGCACGCTGCTGCGCCTGCTGGCCGGGCTGGATAGCGCCACCAGCGGGCAGATTCTGCTCGATGGCGTGGATATCAGCGCGCGTCCGCCCCGGGAGCGTAACTTTTCGCTGATCTTCCAGAATTACGCCCTGTTTCCCCATCTGACCGTCCGGGACAATATTCTGTTCGGCATGAAAATGCGCGGCGAGCCGAAGGCGCAGTTCCCGCAGCGGGTCGAGAAGGTCGCCGGGCTGCTGCAACTGCAGGCGTTGCTGGATCGCAAGCCGGCGCAGCTGTCGGGCGGCCAGCGCCAGCGGGTGGCCATGGCCCGGGCCATCGTGCGCGAGCCGGCGCTGTTCCTGATGGACGAGCCGTTGTCCAATCTTGACGCCAAGCTGCGCGGCGAAGTGCGCGACGGCATCATGGCGCTGCACCATACCCTGAAAACCAGCACCGTCTACGTGACCCACGACCAGATCGAGGCCATGACCATGGCCGACCGGATCGCGGTGCTCAACGACGGGCGACTGCAGCAGACGGGCACGCCCGAGGCGCTCTACCGGCGGCCGGCCAATATGTTCGTGGCCGGATTTATCGGTACGCCGGCGATGAACATCCTGCGCCTTCCTGTGCATGACCAGCAGGTCTGGCTGATGGGGCAATCGATTGCCCGGCTGCCGGACTATGGTGAAGACGCGGTGTTTTTCGGTATCCGGCCGGAGCATTTGACGGAACACCCGCAGGAACCGGGTGCGGCGCTGCGGGGCCGGGTGCTGCGGCGCGAACTGCACGGCGCGGAATACCTTATCACGCTGGATACCCCGGCGGGGCGGGTGCAGTACCGTCGGGAAAACCGCGGCGCGGTTGCCGCCGTAGGCCAGGACCTGAACCTCTCTTTTTCGTCCCGCGACAGCTATCTGTTCGCGGTGTCGAGCCAACGCAATTTATTACAGGAGCAGTAAATGAAAAGATATGGCTGGCTAGTGATGCTGACCGGCATGGCGTTAAGCCATGGAGCGCTGGCGAAAGACACCATTGATTTTATGTTCCCGGCGCCGGTGGACGGCAAGCTGACCACCGAGATGACCCGCGTCATCAGGGAATACAATCAGTCGCAGGATCAGGTGGAGGTACGCGGTATTTTTACCGGCAACTACGACACCACCAAAATGAAGGCCGAATCGGCGGCCAAGGCCGGTTCGCCGCCGGCGCTGGTGATTATGTCGGCCAATTTTACCGTCGATCTGGCGCTGAAAAATGAAATCCTGCCGATGGACGAATTGTTTAAATTTGCGCCGCAAAAGCAGTCGGCCACCGACTTCCTGCAAAAAAACTTCTTCCCGGCGGTACAACAAAACGCCCAGGTGATGGGCCAGACTTACGCCATTCCCTTCCACAACTCCACGCCGATTCTGTATTACAACAAGGACATGTTTGCCAAGGCTGGCATCAGCCATCCGCCGCGCGACTGGGAGGAACTGGTGGCGGATGCCAAAAAGCTGACCGATAAAAATACCGGGCAGTGGGGCATCATGATCCCTTCCACCAACGATGATTACGGCGGCTGGATGCTCTCGGCGCTGACCCACGCCAACGGCGGTAATTTTAATAATGCCGCCTATCCGGGCGAAGTGTATTACAACAGCGCCAGCACGCGCGGGGCGTTGCAGTTCTGGCAGAACCTGGTGTATCGCGATGAGGTGATGCCGGCGGGAGTATTGAATTCCAAACAGATAGGCGCCGCGTTTTTCTCCGGCAAGCTGGGCATGGCGCTGCTCAGCACCGGGGCGCTGGGGTATATGCGGGAAAACAGCCGCGATTTCACCCTGGAGGTCGCGATGCTGCCGGCCAAGGAGCGGCAGGCGGTAATTATCGGCGGCGCCAGCCTGGTCAGTTTCAAAGGTATCAGTGAAGCGCAGAAAGAGGCGGCCTACCGGTTTATGACCTACCTGGTCAGCCCGGAGGTCAACGGCGCCTGGAGCCGTTTTACCGGTTATTTCGCCCCGCGCATGGCGGCCTACGACACGCCGGAAATGAAAGCGTACCTGGCCCAGGACCCGCGCGCGGCGGTGGCGTTGCAGCAGCTGCAATACGCACATCCCTGGTATGCCACCTATGAGACCGTGGCGGTGCGCCAGGCCATCGAAAACCAGCTGGCATCGCTGGTGACCGACAAATCGCGCAAGGTGGACGACGCGGCGCGCGATGCCCAGCAGGAGGCGGACGGGCTGATGAAACCCTATGTGGATCAAACGGCGCTGAAACTGCCGTAAGCACTTTATATTTCAGCGCGCGCCGCTTACGGCATCCCGTTGCGGCCATGGGCCAGATAGCCCGGACGCTGGCTGAGCCGTTCATAATAAGCGTTGACGGCGGGCAGTTCCGGATGGGTGATGGGGGTGGAGAACCAGCGGTTCACCGACAGGCCGATGGGAATATCCGCCAGCGTAAAGGCGTCTCCCGCCACGTAAGCGCCGGTGGCGGCCAACTGCCGGTCGAGGATGGTCATCGTCCCCGACCAGGCGGCGATCGACCCGGCAATGCGCTGCGCGTCGTTATGCGTGGCGAAGCGTTTTACCAGGGCGGTGAAGGCGTAGCTCCAGGACGGGTTGAGTTCGGCGGCCTGCCAGTCGATCCACTGATCCACCCGCGCCCGGCTTTTCGGCGGCGCCGGATATAACGCCTCGCCCCGGTAGGCCCGGGCCAGATAGCGGATAATGGTATTGGACTCCCACAACACAAAATCCCCGTCCAGGATGACCGGCACCATGGCATTGGGATTTAACGCCAGAAAAGCCGGGTCATGGGGATCTTTAAATCCGCTCCCCCAGTCTTCCCGTTCAAAATCGATACCCAGTTCCACGCAGGTCCATAAGACCTTGCGCACGTTAATGGAAGTTGACTTGCCCAGAATTTTCAGCATAGATGTCCTTCTAGTCGCCACGGTGCCGGTGAGATCGATATGGCATAATGGCATTGTTTTTCGCCAGATTAAATAGCCCGCGCGCGCCATGCCTATCCCGTCGTCCGGCGGGTTGGCGCATTTCCCCGCCGTGCGCGGCGCCTGAACTTGCAGCATAAGAGGGTAATATGACCACGGCATTACTGATTATTGATATGCAAAACCATATTCTCCACGGGCTGGCCGATGCGGCTCGCCAGCCGCTGCTCGATCGGCGGTTAGGCGAGGTGGCGCAGCGGCTGGCGGCATTGCAGCTGCGGGCGCGCGCCGCCGGGGCGCCGGTTATCCTGGTGCAGCACGACGGCGACGGCGATCACCGGCTGGCGCGGGGCGGGGAAGGGTGGCGCATCCGTGCGGACCTGGGGCCTGCGCCCGGGGATATCGTGGTGCATAAGCGCAGCTGCGATTCCTTTTATGCCACCGATCTGGCCGATTGTTTGCAGCGCCTGGGCGTCACGCGCCTGGTGGCGGGGGGATGCATGACGCAGTTTTGCGTCGATACCACCGTACGCCGCGCGGTTTCCCTGGGGTATGACGTGGTCCTGGCCGGCGACGGCCATACCACCGCGGACAGCGGCGCCCTCGGCTTTGCACAGATCATCGCCCATCATAATGCCCTGCTGGATGGATTTAACGCCGGGCCGCATAGCGTAAGCGTACGCCCGGCCGGCGAAATTGAGTTTTAAGGCGGTAATCGTCCCGCGCCAGGCCTATTGATAACAGGTTACCGTCATGAGGAAAGAATGATGCAGCAGTCCTTGATTATCGTCATGCCGCTTTACCCCGGCGTTACCCAGCTGGATTTCACCGGCCCGCACCAGTTCTTTTCCCGTCTGCCGGATACCCGGGTGATTGCCGCCTCGACGGCCGGCCGGCCGGTAAGCGCCGACGGCCTGGTATTTTCCGGCCTGGCCGATCTGGCGGCTATCGCGCGGTGCGATATCCTCTGCGTGCCGGGCGGCGCCGGCAGTACCGAGATGATAGCGGACCCGGTGTTTATGGCCGATATCCGCCGGCTGGCCGGCGGCGCCCGCTATATCACCTCGGTGTGTACCGGGTCGCTGATCCTGGGCGCTGCGGGGCTGCTGGTGGGTAAACGCGCCGCCTGCCACTGGGCCTGGCGTGATCTGTTAACGCTGTTCGGCGCCATACCCGACGCGGGCCGCGTGGTGCAGGACGGTAATATCATCACCGGCGGCGGCGTAACCGCGGGCATGGATTTTGCGCTGGCGGTAATTAACCATGTCTTCGACCAGGCGACCGCCGAGGCTATCCAGCTGGGACTGGAATACGCGCCGGCGCCGCCGTTTAACGCCGGCCGGCCGGAAACCGCCCCCGGATCGGTGCGGGAACCGGTGGCGGCGCGTATCGCCGCCACTGTGGCGACGCGTCAACCCGTGGTTGCAGCAGCGGCCCGCGCCATGTTCGCCGCCCGGGACGGAAAATAACCGCCCGCAGGCGGCCACGCCGCGCGGCGGACAGGTCCGATCCGCCGTGCCGGCACGCAAGACGGCATCAAGGATGGTGGAGGGGTATGGCGAGCATAAGCCGCGCCCGCAGCCGCCGCGTGCCACGGATAAACAGATCGGTGTCATTCATGGCTCGCGCCAGCGTTAACGCGCCCTGGATACCGGCGACGGTGTCCTCGGCCAGTTCGCCCGCCGCCGGAACTGCGACGCCGGCCCGTTGCAACGCCTGTTGCAGCGCGCTTATCCAGTGGTGGAAATACACGCCGATAGCATGGCCAAATCGATCGCGCGTGCCGTCCAGGGCAAAGGCCCCCATCAGGCAGATGCGCTGTCCGGACAGGAAATACGCATCCACCGCCCGCCACATGCCGTCAAGCGCGTCCGGCGCGTTATCCCGCGCCAGCGGCTGGAAAATGTGGCGGTGAAACCACGCCTCGACCTGGGTGAGCACCGCCGCCGCCATGGCGTCTTTGCCGCCGGGAAAAAAGTGGTACAGGCTGCCTTTGCCCAGGCCGGTGCGTTCGGTGATACGGCTCAGGGACGCGCCCTCGAAGCCGCATTCACGGAAAACGTCGGCTATTTGCGCTACCAGCGCCGCGCTATCCGCGTTGTGGTCGGTCATCTAGAGGCCAAAGTCGGACAGACCGGGGTGATCATCCGGGCGCCGTCCCAGCGGCCAGTGAAACTTGCGGTCGCCGTCGGCGATGGGCAGATCGTTGATACAGGCAAAACGGCGGGCCATTAACCCCGCGGCATCGAACTCCCAGTTTTCGTTGCCATAGGAGCGAAACCAGTTGCCGCTGTCGTCATGCCATTCATAGGCAAAACGCACCGCAATGCGCGCGCCGGTAAACGCCCACAGTTCCTTGATCAGCCGATAATCCAGTTCCTTAGCCCATTTCCGGGTCAGGAACGCCACTACCTCGTCGCGGCCGGTGACGATTTCCGCGCGATTGCGCCATTGCGTATCAAGGGTATACACCTGCGATACGCGCTGCGGATCGCGGCTGTTCCAGCCGTCCTCCGCCATACGGACTTTAGCGGCGGCGGTGTCAGGGGTAAAGGGAGGGACCAGGTTTGCCATGATGGATGCCTTGTCAGGAGAACGGGAATCCTGACTGTACCAATCGGTACAGCGCCGGGCAAGCTATTTTTGTGGCGCGGGCAGGCAGCGGTCAGCGCTACTACCCCGCCCGGGGACGGCCGGCGGAGACGGTCAGTTTACCTGCCATTCCGGCGGCGTATGGGAAACCACATACGTGGCGATATCTTTCAGGTTATCCCAGGCTTCGCGCCAGGAGACCATTTCAACCGACAGCGTGATACCCAGCAGTCCGGTGACAAACCAGCAGGCCATGCTGATGCCGACGCCGCTGAAAATAAACGCCAGCGCATTGTGGCTGCTTTTACGGCAAAAGACATTTAACGTGCTGGCGAAAAACATCATCACCGCGCTGAGCAATTCCCAGCGCATCATCACGAAGCCTGCGGCAAGAGTACCCATGACAACCCACCCCCCATTTGTAAGATGGTGTAATTTTCTCCTGTTTGGTTGCATTGCGCTACAAAAATATGTGATCCAAGACACATTTTTAGGCCGATTTGTGCTTGCGCCTAAGATTGTGGCGATTTATTAGTCAATTGCACCGGCGCGTTTCCCGACTCCGCCGGACCAAAAACCGGGTAGTCGGGCAGCGTCATATTCTGATACGGCTCCCAGCCGCCGCCGAGCGCTTTATATAACGCCACCAGATCTGTGCCGGTCTGCACCCGCGCGCTGGCCGCCTGCTGCCGGGCCTGCGCCAGCTGCCGCTGGGCGTCCAGCACGTTGATAAAAGTGCTGATGCCCTGGCGATAGCTGGCGCTGGCGAGATCGAAGGCATTCTGCAACGAGGCGGCAGTTTGCTCCAGCCCCTCGACCCGCTGCCGATCGGTGCGGTAGCTGACCAGGGCATTTTCCACATCCTGCAGGGCGGTCAACACTGCCTGGCGATAGGCAAGCGCTTCATTGGCCTGCTGTACGCGCGACAGTTTCACGCTGGCCACCAGCCGGCCGCCCTGGAATATCGGCAGGGAAACCTGGGGACCAAAGCTGTAAAAATGGCTGCTCCAGTGGGTGAGGTAGTCCGCATCGGTATTGCGCATCCCGAACTGCCCGGTCAATGACAGATCGGGAAACAACTGCGCCACCGAAACCCCGATATTGGCGGTGGCCGCATGCAGGTTGGCTTCCGCCTGGCGGATATCCGGCCGCCGGCGCGCCAGCGTCGATGGCACGCCCACCGGCACCGCCGCGGGAACCGCCGGCAGGGGTTTGACGGGCGCCAGCTCGTGATCCAGGGTGCCGGGAGGCTGGCCCAGCAGCACCGCCAGGCCGTTCATGGCCTGGCGCTGCTGCGCTTCATACTGGGGCAGTTGCGCCCGCAGCGAACCAAGCTGGGCGTTGGCGTTTTCCACGTCATACTGCGGGGCCAGGCCGTGCTGCTGCTGGCTGCGCGTCAGTTCCGCCGATTGCTGGGCCACCGCAATTTGTGTTTCCAGGGTAGCGGCCACGCTCTGCGCGCCGCGCAACTGCAGGTAAGTCCGCGCCACCTCCGCCTCCAGCGAGACCAGCGCGTCGTTGCGTCCTTCGACCGCGGCCTGGGTTTGGGCGTTCGCCGCCTCCACCGAGCGACGTACCCGGCCCCACAGATCAATTTCCCAGCTGGCGTCGAAACTGCCCTGGTAAAGATTGACCGGCTTGAACAGGCTATCCAGCCCTGAGGCAATCTCCGGGCTGGTATTTTCATCGCTGAGGTTGACGCCGGAGGATTCAAGTTCACCCTTCAGGCCCAGCTGCTGCCGGGTAGCCTTGGCGCTGGCGTTTACCGCGGGCAAACCGGCTGCCCCCGCCTGCACGCTTTGTTCACGCGCGCCGGCGATGCGCAGCACCGCCTGTTGCAGCGAAAGGTTGCCGGCGATGGCGCGCGCGATCAGGCTGTCGAGCTGCGGATCGTTGGAACTGCGCCACCAGGACGGGTCCGGCGGCGACGCCAGCGTGACCGCGGCGCCGGATTTATCGGCGGCCGGCGCAAAGGCGGCGGGGGTGACGGGATGGGGCGGCTGATAGTCCGGTCCTACCGCGCAGGCGGCCAGGACGAACGGCGCCACGCCGAGGCTGAAACGCCGTATCAATGAGCGATGCCGCCGCCGGGCGGCCAGGAAACAAACCGGCATATCAATGTGCTCCCGCATTGCCTTCGCTCTTGACGGGCGAAAGCAACAGACAAAAAGGTATAAGGATAAACGCCACCACCGCGCACAGGGAAAAGACGTCGATATACGCCAGGATCCGTGATTGGGATATCATCTGCTGATACATCTGGCCGGTCGCCAGCTGCATCGGATCGCCTATCTGGTGGGAAAAATCGCGGATTGCCGCCGCGGTGCGGTTCAGCGTCTGTTGAAATTGTTCGTTAAGCGGCGACATATTATGCACCATGGCGGCGCTATGGGCCTGGGATCGCTCGGTGATGGCCGCGGTGGACAGCGAAATGCCCACCGACCCCGCCACGTTGCGGAACATGGTAAACAGCGCCGAGGCGTCTGCATTCAGCCGCGGTGCCAGCGTGACGAAGGCGACGGTGGTCAACGGCACAAACAGGAAACCCAGCCCGATGGACTGCGCGCTGCGCATCATCACCAGGGTATTGAAGTCTACGTTGGGCACCAGATGGCGCGAATAGATAAACGACAGCGCCAGCAGCAGGAAGCCAAAGGCCACCAGCCAGCGGGTTTGCACGATAGGCATCAGCTTTAATACCAGCGGGATCGACAGGACAATCAGAATAGCCCCCGGCGACAGCACCAGCCCGGACAGGGTGGCGGTATAACCCAGTTCCTGTTGCGCCAGTTGCGGCATCACCACCGAGCTGCCGTAGAGGATCATGGCCATGCCGGCCATCAGCAGGCAGGCCACGGCGAAATTACGATCCTTCAGGCAGCGCAAATCCACCACCGGCTTTTTGGCATACAACAGCCAATAGACGGCGCCGACGATGCCGATGACGGTAAGCAGCGCGAACAGCCGGATAAAACCGGAGGTGAACCAGTCGTCGTCCTCGCCGCGGTCCAGCATTACCTGCAGGCAGCCCAGGCCCAATGCAATCAGGCCGATGCCGGTAAAGTCGATGCTGAGTTTTTTACCTTTCACCTTACGCTCCCAGGGGGGATCCTCCAGCAACTGGTAAATGGCCAGCAGGGTCAGCACGCCCACCGGGATATTGATCAGGAACACCCAACGCCAGCTGTAGTTATCGGTGATCCAGCCGCCGAGCGTCGGACCGACCACCGGCGCCACGATGATGGCGATAGACGACAGGCCGAACGCCTTGCCGCGATCTTCCGGCTTGAAATAATCCAGCAGTACCGATTGCTGGATCGGCTGCAGCCCGCCGCCGAAAAATCCCTGCAATACGCGAAACAGGATCATTTGCCACAGCTCGGTGGCGATACCGCACAGAAACGAGCACAGGGTAAACATGGCAATGCACAACAGGAAATACTGTTTACGGCCGAACACCCGGCTGAGGAAAGCCGAAATAGGCAATACGATGCCGTTGGCCACCAGATAGGAGGTCAGCACCCAGGTGGATTCATCGTAACTGGACGACAGCGTGCCGGCGACGTGGGGCAGGGCCACGTTGACAATGGTGGTGTCGAGGATTTCCATAAACACCGCCAGCGTCACCACCATCGCCACCAGCCAGGGATTGCTGGCCGGCTGCCAGTTGCGTTCACCGCTCATTCCAGCAATACCTTCGGCGCCACCGACAGGCCCAGGGGCAGGGGGGTATTGGCGTCCAGTCCGCTGTCGATAACGATTTTCACCGGCACGCGCTGAACGATCTTGACGAAGTTGCCGGTGGCGTTTTCCGCCGGGAACGCCGAGAAGCGGGAGCCGGTGCCCTGCTGCACGCTGTCCACATGGCCCTGCAGCTTCATATCGGGAAAGGCGTCGACGGTAATCTCCACCTTATTGCCGGGGCGCATGCGTTCGAGCTGCGACTCTTTGAAGTTCGCCATTACCCAAATGTCGGGCGAGACCACTGAAAACAAGGCGCTGCCCGCCTGCACCAGCATGCCGGGCTGGACATTACGCCGGGTCACATAGCCGTCGAACGGCGCGCGGACATCGGTATAGGCAAGGTTCAGATCGGCGGTTTCCAACTGGGCCTTCGCCTGGCGTACCTGCTGCTGCCGGGCTTCAACCGTGGCCTCGGCCTGGTTGATCTGCAGGGCGACCTGCGCGGCCACCTCGACCTGGGCGCGGGCGCTGGCGGCATCCGCGCGCGCGGCGCGCACCTGGGCGCTGGCGGTATCGATATTTTGCTGGGTGGTGGCGCGGGGATCCACGCCGCGCTGGCGGCGGAATTCCGCTTCGGCATTTTGCAGATTGGCGTCGGCCCGCGCCTGTTGGGCCTGGGCCAGTTGCGCCGGGTACTGCACCCTGGACAGCGCCAATTGCGCCTCGGCCTGGTGAAGCTGCGCCTCGGCCAGCCCCAACTGGGCCAGGGCCTGATCGTGCTGGGCACGATAATCCCGCGCATCGATTTGCAGCAGCAGGTCGCCTTTATGCACCCGCTGGTTATCCCTGACCGCCAGGTTAACCACGTAACCGCCGACTTTCGGCGCCACGGTCACCGCGTCGCTTTCGGTAAACGCATCATCGGTGGTTTCCTGGTTGCGGGTCGTCAGCCAAAAATAGAGGCCGACCACAATCAGGATCAGCACCACCACCCCAAGGATAATCAACGGTTTTTTACCGGGGCGCTTGCGCTGCGTTTCTTGCGCGCCGTCGCCGTCATCCCCGTGTGCCTCGTTGTCGCCGCCGGCGCTATCCCGTCCTGTGTCGTTATTCCTGCGGGTGTTCTGGTCGGCCCGATCCTGACTTTTTGGCGGCAGGTCGCCGCTGTCTTGTGATTGCCGGCCCGCCTGGCCGGCGTTTCCCTGTTGGTCATCGCCTTGGCCGGCGGCGCGCCTGGGCAATGCGTTATTGGATTCGCTATTGTTATTGCTGTCCATAGGCCTCATCAAAATATCGGCAGCGGAGTGCTGCGCCGGTGTTAAACAAGGGGTTAAGGGGGTAGTGAAACGAATTATAGCAAAGGGAAAAAAAGTCGCGGTTTTCCTGTGCTTGCCGTGGGGGCGTCAACAGGTGATTTATAACCTTATAAAAAACAATTAATTATCCTATTTGGTTTAAAAAGAAAGCCCGCGCGCGGGCAAAAAATGGGAAAAGCGTTAAAATTTATGTCAGGGCGTCAGGGTGCCGCTGGCGAAGAGCTATATGCCGGCCATGACGCGCTGCGATTCTCATGTCGCCGCCGTGGCAAAGGCAGGCGTAAACCGGGGTGTTTTAGGATTTTACTCATCCTGAAAATAAACACGATTAAAAAATATCATTTCTACGACGTTTAGAGTCAATAATGCTTTTCTGGTCTGTTTTATATCATAAATTAATTGCATTCAGAGCCTGAACGGCACATATTAATTTCCGGATTTAAGCCAAATAACCCTGCGTCAGTGCGCCATATAAACGCGGGTTGGCGATGGTTTTATTTTTTTTCTGGCGGCTGTTTTATCCTGAAACGGCGCTGTGCTTTACTTTTATGGCATTAATAAAAGCGCCCAGTCAATCTTTTAAGCTGATTTAAACAGGGTTTGTTACGCTATTTTTTCTGCCATGCTTCCGGGTAACAAGGATTATTTACGTTAACAGGAAGTTCACCGTCCGGGTATTGACGAACTGCTCCGTCTGTCAATTGTTACCGTGGCAAACCGTTAATGACACCCCCTGCGGGATACCGTTAATCATGACCAAGACCGCCATGCCCGCTATTGCCGCCGCCTTCCCCCTGCGTGATGATGACCCCGCGGGCGCGTTGCTGGCCCTGCCCGGGCGCAGCCGGGTGCGCCGGGTGATTATCCTCACCTATCCCGGCTGCTTTCTCGGCGAAATGGTCAAGCTGCTGGAAATGCTGGCGGGCTTAAACGATTTTGCCGTACGGCACGGCGGACAAAAAATACACTTCGTTACGCAGATCTACTCGGCGGTCGGCGGACGTATATCTTCGCCGGCCAGCCGGTTAATCCACGCGGAAACGCTGACGGTGCGCGGGCCGGTTCCGCTCAGTCCCGATCTGCTGATCATCGCCCACGGTACCCGGGCGGCCGCGGCCGCGCCCAATGAATTGTTATCCCGCTGGCTGCAGGCGGCTTGTCCCGGCGCCGGACAGATCGTCGCGCTTGGATCCGGCGTGCTGCGCCTGGCGGCGGCCGGGCTGCTGGACCATCGCCAGGCGACCACCCATTCCGCGCTGGCGCCGTATCTTGCCGAGCATTATCCGCTGGTCAATGTCAATATGCCGGCGGCGCTGCAAATTGACGGCAATATCCTGACCACCAGCGAACATATCAATTTGCGTGAACTGGCGTTGCTGCTGCTGAAAGGGCCGTTGCCGTTGGCTCGTCCCACCCAGGACGGCGAACGAATGCTGCGACTCGGCGATAATACCCCGGTCACGGCGCAGATATTCACCCGTCATGACACGATAGCCCATCGGGTGACGCTCTGGTGGCTGAAGCATATTGACGAGGATTTAAGCATGGAGCGATCGGCGCGGTTCATGACCATGAGCGAGCGCAGTTTTCGCCGCCATTTCACGCTCGAGGTGGGCTATTCGCCGTATCTTTTTTTGCTGCTGCTCCGGTTGGAATTAGCGCGTCAGGCACTGCTCGACAGCGCTTTGCCCATCGACAAGATCGCCCGGCGCGGCGGATTGCACGATGGCCAGCAACTGGCGCGCATGTTCCGCAAGTTTTTTAACGTCAGCCCGCACCAATACCGCACGCAGCCCGGCACGCTTACGCCCACGCTTGATTACCCCTTGTATGCGGCCCTGTTTGACGGCCGCGCCATTCCCTCCTGGCTGCGGGAATTACAGGAAAACGCCGTTGTTGAGTAACCGCATTGGTTAATACCGGCAAAATCAAAATATAAACTGTAATTCATTCTATATAAGCTAGCGTATAATAATGGTCAATCCAGCCGCTATTATTCCATTCGGCCATTATCCCGCGCAATGGTTAATATTTTCCGCAGACAAAATGATTATTAATGGTTTTGGCCGTTAAAGCAGGTGTTCCGTCCGGATTTGCGATGGTTAACATTACCGCGCCTTCTTTTTAACGGTTAAAATAACCGCGAGAAATGGCCGGTTTAACGCGCCAAATCCATTCATATCGCCTATCGCTTCTTTCAAGGAAATATCATGTCCAGCCAACGTCTTTTTAAAGTCGGTGCTTTGTCTCTGTTGTGCCTCGGCGCCACCGTGGCGTCTTCCGCTTTCGCGGCCGGTACGGCCACCACCAATATCGCGGTTACCGCCGAGGTGCAGTCAGCCTGTACTATCGCCACTACCGCCATGGCATTCCCGGCCTATACCGGTACCGACGCGGTAGATACCACCGCCACCTTATCGCTGACCTGTTCTAACGCGGCGCCGTATACGGTTGCGCTGGGCGCGGGCACCGGCACCGACGCCACCACCGCGGTGCGCGTCATGACCGGTTCAGTGGCCGGCTCGACGCTGAACTACGGCTTATACCAGAATATCGAACATACCACCAACTGGGGTGAAGCCACCGGCGACGATACCGTCGCGGGCGTCGGCACCGGCGGTGAGCAGAATATTACCGTGTACGGTGAAATCGCCGCCAACCAGCTCACCTCGGCGGTCGGTGACTATACCGATACAGTCGCCGTAACCGTTACCTATTAATACAAGATCAGCCACTATGCCCCGTAACAATCATTTTATCCGGGCGCTTATGCTGGCAAGCCTGTGGGCCATCGTGCCCCAGGTTTCTGCGCAGGCATTGGCTATCGTTCCCATCCGTCAGGATCTGTCGTCCGCGCACCGATCCGCCAGTTTTACCCTGACCAATAATGCCGATACCCCAAGCGTTATCCAGATCCGGGGATACAGCTGGGTGCAAAAGGGTAATAACGACAGCTTCGTCAGCACCAACAAACTGTCGGTAAGCCCGCCGTTCGCCACTATTCCCGCCGGAAAATCACAAACCGTCAGGCTGCTGCTGCGCGAGCCGGCAAGCAAAGGCGAGGAATCCTATCGTATTATTTTTGATCAGATCCCCGATCGCGCCAACGCGAAAGTGCAACTGGCGATACGCTTTACCGTGCCGGTATTTTCCCTGAGCGCGGAGCCGGCGGCGGCGGATGTGCAGTGGCGGATTGAGCGCCAGGGCGACGGCATGATGCTGGTGGCGAATAACCTGGGCCTTAAACACAGTATGCTCTATAACGTGAGCGCCACCACCGTCGGCGGCGAACGCTTGAAGCTGACCGGCCCCGGCATGCCCTATATCCTGGCGGGCAATCAACAGCACTGGCTTATCAGCGATCCCAAACATGTCTTGACCACCGGGACCCGGATACATGTGCAAAACCCCGGTCCCCAGGATAAATCGGATCAATGGGTCAATGTCGGCCCGACGCATTGACAGCCGCCGGGCGGCGTCGCCAGCCAGGCCGCATGCTGGCCCTGGCGCTGCTATGGCCGATATTGGTGTGGGGCGCTGAAACGGCGCCCGCGGCAGATGCCGGCCAAAGCCTGTTGCTCAATGTCGTGGTTAACGGGCGCATCCACGATAATATCCAGGAAGTCGCCGGCAAGCCGGGCGCCCTGCTGCTGACCCGCGCGCAGATTACCGCCTCCGGGCTGAAACTCACCGGCGCCTATACCGACACCGGCGGCGGCCTGATTGCGCTAAACAGCATCCAGGGCTGGACCTGGCGGCTGGATGAAAACGCCCAGATGCTGTTTTTACAGGTGCCGTCCGGCGACCAGATTGCCCAGCAGTTTTCGTCGGATAGCCTTTCCCCGGACGACAGCGCGCCCCACAGCGATCGGGGCGCGGTGCTGAACTACGATGGGCAGGTGACCGAGTATCATGGCGAAGAGAGCCATAGCCTGCTGGGCGATCTGCGGCTGTTCGGCGATAGCGGCGTGCTGGCCAACAGCGCCATTCAAACCCATAGTCCTTATCTCGATCGCACGGTTCGGCTGGAAAGCACCTACAGCTATTCCGATGTCGCCACCCTGCGTACCTGGAACGCCGGCGATTATATCAGCGGCGGCCTGGACTGGACCCGTCCCGTGCGCATGGGCGGCATGCAGATGACCACCAATTTCGGCCTGCGCCCCGATCTCGTGACGTTCCCCCGTCCGGGCATCAGCGGCGAGGTGGCGGTCCCGTCGTCGGTGGATATCTACGTCAACGGCCTGCATCAGATGACCCGCCAGGTGGATGCCGGGCCGTTTGACATCACCTCGCTGCCGGTAACCACCGGCGGCGGCGACGTCTCCATGGTGGTGAAGGACGCCAACGGCCGGCAGACCACGCAAACCCTGCCTTTTTACGCCAGCAACGCCATGCTGAGACAGGGACTGGAGTCCTTGTCGGTGGAAGCCGGCACGGTGCGGCGTGAGTATGCCAGCCGGTCCGCCGATTATACCGGCGGCGCGGCCTCGGTGAGCTACCGGCGGGGTGTATGGCCGGCGGTGACGCTGGAGACCCATCTGGAAGCCACGCAAAAACTGGTGATGGGCGGCGGCGGCGCCAATTTGCTGATCGGCGATGCGGGGGTATTGTCCGGTTCCCTGGCCGCCAGTCGTTATGGCGAAAAACAGGGGCAGCAGTACGGCATCGGTTTTTCCCATATGATGCACAGCTTCAGCTACGGCTTTAGCGCGCTCAGGGCGAATGCCGGCTTTTATGATATCGCCGCGGCCTATGGCGACAATACCGCCGGCACCACCCTGCGCGCCAGCCTTGGTTTCCCGGTCTATCCCGGCAACGGTTCGTTCGGCCTGGTCTATGCGCGCAAATTAGTTAATTACTACAACAGTTATAATTATGAGTCCCAACGGATAAGCACCTCGACCCTCTCGGCCACGTATTCGGCCCCGCTGCCGGTGTTGGCGGCGTTTGGCTATATCACGCTATTACATGATTTTGATTACGATAAGGGCAATAGCCTGTTTGCCGGCATCTCCATCCCTTTCGGCGCGCGGGCGAATATCAGTACCAGCGTAAGCGTCGGCCAGGGCGACAGCACGCAAACCTTGCAGGCGCAGCAATCAGCGGTACGGCACGGCGATATTGGCTGGAACCTGGCTGAGCAGCACGGCGCGGTGTCGCGGCAAAATGCCGGGCTGGAATATAAAGCCGACTGGGGGCTTATCGGCGCCGACGCCGAGCAGGGCAATGACGGCCACGCGGTCCGGGCTTCCGCCCGCGGCTCCCTGGCGGCCATCGGCGGTCATGTTTTTGCCGCCAATACCATTCAGGACAGCTTCGCGCTGGTGGATACCGACGGCTTACCCGGCATAACCGTCCTGCAGGAAAACCGCCCGGTGGGCAAGACCGACGGCCATGGACTGATGTTTATCGAGGATATCCGCGCCTACGAAAGCAACCGCCTGTCCGTCGACCCCAATGATGTGCCGATGGATGTCGCCCTCACCAATGACGTGCTGATGGTCAGGCCGGGCGATCGCGCCGGCGTGATCGCCCGCTTTCCCATCCGCCGCAGCCGCGGCGCCACCCTGCTGCTGGTGGACACGCAGCGGCATCCCCTGCCGCTCGGCAGCGTGGCGACCCTGGTGGACAGCGGCGCCCAGGCCATGGTCGGCTACGACGGCCAGACGTTTTTCGAGAATCTGGCGGAACACAACCGGCTTAAGGTCGAAACGTCGGGCAGGCCCGATTGTACCCTGAGCTTTGATTATCATCCCCAGGCCAATGTGCTGCCGCAAATCGGCCCCCTGACCTGTAATACGGGAGCCTGAATATGTTTTTAACACGCGTAAGGGGTGCCTGGTTCGTTATGCTTTGCGCCCTGTTCTCCGGTCCGGCGCTGGCCTACGATTGTTCCATCGCCGCCACGCCGCTGAGTTTCGGCGCGCTGGCGGGGGTCGACGGCGCCACGCGGCAGACCACCGCCACCCTGACCGTGGTCTGCCGTACCGGCGCGGCGGCGGCCAACGTCAGTTACCGGATTTTGCTTGACGGGCCGGCGGGGGAGGGGCAACGGCAAATGTCGGCCGGCGGTCATAACGCCGGTTATCAGCTCTATACCTCCGATAATTACCAGCAGGTGTGGGGAAACGGCGGCGGCGGGGCCATTACCGACGGCTACAGCCTGGCGGCCAACGCCACGGTAACCCGTACCTACACCGTTTACGCCAGGATGAGGGCCGGCCGCGACGATCGGCCGGGAAGCTATATCGCCACTACCCTTGTGCAACTGCTATATTAAACGCCAGGGGCGGCACGGTGTCGCCCGCGCCGGGCCGAGGTTGTCCGGCGGGAAAAAGGATATCCACGTTCATGGCTTTCGCACAACGACAGCTTGGTTATGCCCTGGTGCTGGGCTCGCTGGCCGCGCTCGGCCCCTTATGTACCGATTTTTACCTGCCCGCCCTGCCGCAATTGGCAGGCTCGCTTGCCACTAATACCGCCTCCGCGCAGCTGAGCCTCACCGCCGGCCTGCTGGGCCTGGGGGCCGGGCAGCTTATTTTCGGCCCGCTCAGCGATAAGCTGGGGCGCATGAGACCGCTGCTGTTTTCCCTGATAATGCTGCTGCTGGCCTCCATCGCCTGCGCGCTGGCGCAAAATATAGGCCAGCTGCTGGCCGCCCGGCTGGTACAGGGGCTGGCCGGCGCGGGCGGCGCGGTACTGTCGCGCGCGGTGGCGCGGGATTTGTACAGCGGCATTGCGCTGACCCGGTTTTTTGCCCTGCTGATGCTGGTTAACGGGCTGGCGCCCATCGGCGCTCCGGTTCTGGGCGGCGCGCTGCTGGCCTGGCTGGACTGGCGCGGATTGTTTATCGTGCTGGCGGTGATGGCGTCGGCGCTGCTGGCGCTGAGCGCCTGGCGGCTGGAAGAAACCCTGCCCGCCGCCAGGCGCAGCCAGGCGCCGCTGCTCAGCGTTTTCGGCGGCCTGGGACGCCTGCTGCGACAGCGGCAGTTTATGGGGCTGTGCCTGACGCAGGGGTTCAGCATGGCGGGCATGTTCGCCTATATCGGCGCCTCGCCCTTTGTTTTGCAGCAGCTCTATGGCCTGAGCCCGCAGGACTTCAGCTTTTGTTTTGCCGTCAACGGCCTGGGTCTGATTGCCGCCTCGCAGATCGCCGCGCGCACCAGCGCCAGGATCGGCGAATACCGGGTGTTGACCTGGGGGCTGGGCGTGGCGGGGACGGCCTCCACCGCTTTACTCTTGTGCGGCCTGTTCGGTTTGCCGCTGTCCTTTATCCTGGCGGCCCTGTTTTTTTCGGTTATGATCAACGGCCTGATCGGAACGCTGGCCTCCTCACTGGCGATGCAAACCCAGGGCCAGAATGCCGGCAGCGCCTCCGCCATGATTGGCGTGGCGATGTTCGCCCTCGGGGCGGTAAGCGTCCCCATTACCGGCATCGGCGGCACGTCGGCGGTGACCATGGGGATAACCATCTGGGGCTGCCATATCATTGCCGGCGCGCTTTTCCTGCTACTGGTCAATAGAAAAGCCCCGCGTCTGCGGCCCGAATAAACATATTGCCTGTAAAAGGTAATTAACTCCGTTTACCGGAAAAAAGCCGGGCAATTGCCGCTATTCCCCGCCGATCGCCCGCTAAGCAAAATTGGCGGGCGATATCGCTGAATATTGCCTGTTTGTTATTCATTAATAGGTCATTAATTGATTAATTATGGTGAAATAATATCTTCTGCGATGTTGCGCAATGCTGAAAGTTGTCAATCAAGGCGCCGCCTTTTTTGGTGACAAAAAAATACAGGCGTTAAGCGATTTTCGTTTGGGGAGAATCGGATATACTATGTCGTCATCAACTGCGGTCCCGCAGTATCTTTCAGGTAATGGCTAATGTTATCTTTTTTTCGTGTCGCTTGTTTTGGCGTGTCTCTTTTAACGCTTACAAATGTGATGATTAACGATGCACAGGCCGCCGTCGACGCACAGGCGGCGCCCCTGGTTTCGCCGCTGGTAATTGCCTCCGGCAGCGCGATTGTTTTTGATATGACGGATAATCACCTGCTTTATTCTTCCAATGCGGATAAAGTGGTGCCTATTGCCTCGCTGTCGAAGCTGATGACCGCCATTGTGGTATTGGACGCGCAGCAGCCCATGGATGAAATAATTTCCGTGGATATCCATGAAACGCCGGAATTAAGGGGGGTGTTTTCAAGGGTGCGCGTAGGCAGCGAAATTAGCCGGCGCAATATGCTGCTGCTGGCGCTGATGTCTTCGGAAAATCGGGCCGCCGCCAGCCTGGCGCATCATTATCCCGGCGGTTATTCGGCGTTTATCGCCGCGATGAATGCCAAGGCGCGCTCATTGGGCATGATGAATACCCATTATGTCGAGCCTACCGGTTTGTCATTCAATAACGTGTCGACGGCGCGCGATTTGTCAAAATTGCTTATCGCCAGCCAGCAATACCCGATGCTTACCGAACTCAGCACGACGCACGAGACCATGGCGACGTTCAGCAATCCGTCCTATACCCTGCCGTTTCGTAATACCAATCATCTCGTTTATCGTCCGGACTGGACCATACAGTTAACCAAAACCGGCTTTACCAATCCGGCGGGGCATTGCCTGGTGATGCGCACCGTGATCAATCATCGCCCGGTGGGACTGGTGGTATTGGACGCCTTCGGTAAATATACCCATTTTGCCGATGCCAGCCGTATCCGCAATTGGCTGGAAACCGGCCAGGCCACGGCGCTGCCGTCGCAGGTCTATCCGAAAGCTCCGGCGCTGCGCTCCACCCGCTCGGCCTATAAACCCGCGGCCCATCGCGCCCTGGCCAATAATAAACAGCCAGGCAATAAAGCGCTGAAACGCCATGCGACGGGGCAAACGGCGAAAAAGGCCGGCAACGCCAACGCTCTCCAGACGGCTGCCGTCCAAAAGGCCAGGCGCGGACAAACGGCCGCCGCCGGTAAAGCCAAACCCGGCCAGACGGCGTATAAAAAAACCAAAGCCGCCAAGCCCGGCCAGACGGCATTTAAGAAGTCCAAAACCCATCCGTCCGGACAAACGGCGAAAAATGGCGCCGGCGATCGGGACAAACAGGTCGATTAAGGTGCCAACCGCGGCCGGCGCTACTCCGCCCGGCCGCGCAGATCCGCAATAATCTCTCCCTGGTTCGCCGACTCTTCCTCATGCGAGGCCTCGCGCCACTTCTCGGCCAGCGCATCCTGATACCATTGCGCCAGCGTGGGCAGCGCCAGCATGGTGCGGCACCATGCCTGCGCGGCGGCCGACAGCGGCAGGTCATAGGTCTGCACCCGGAATACCACCGGGGCAAAAAACGCATCCGCGGCGCTAAATTCGCGGCCCGCCAAATACGGCCCGCCGAAACGGGAAAGCCCCTGTTGCCACAACGCATCCAGGCGCGTCAGATCGGCGCGCAGGGCGTCGGGAATCGCCCGCAAACGCACCCGCACGCCGCAGTTCATCGGGCACAGGCTGCGCAGCGTGCCGAACCCGGCATGCATTTCCGCCGCCGCGCAGCGCGCCCAGGCCCGGGCCTGGCGTTCTTCCGGCCAGATGCCCGCATGGGTATCCGCCAGGTATTCGGCGATGGCCAGCGAGTCCCATACCGCCATGGCGCCGTCATACAGCACCGGCACCCGCCCGGAGGGCGAAAAATGCGCGAAAAGATGATGATTGTCGCCCGACTGGAAAGGATGCAGCGCCTCGTCAAACGGAATATCCAGCGTCTTCATCAAGAGCCAGGGACGCAGCGACCAGGACGAATAATTTTTATTGGCAATATGCAATTGATACACGATGTCACGCTCCGTTGCTGTCGTGGGGTGGTAAGCCGCTGCCCAATACGCGCATCCCGCCGGCCTGCCGGGCCGCTACCTGGCGGCGGCCCGGCAGGGGGTCAGGGTAATGCGAAAACGCGGCGTTGGCTGACCGGGCAGCAGGCCGGTGTCGACCGTGCCCTCCGCGCGCGCGCCCATGCGCTGGTAAAAGCCGGCGGCAAGGGGATGGCAATCAATGAGCAACCGTTCGGCGCCGGCCCGGTGGGCGGCGTTGATGGACCAGCCGAACAGCATTTTGCCGATGCCGGTATTGGCGTTGTCCGGCGCCACGAACAGCCGTTCGAGCAGGGCGATTTCATCCTGGAGCAGCAACTGGGCGGCGCCAAGCAAGGCATTGCCGGCCTCGGCGACGCAAATCAGCGAGTTTTCCATATCCGCCGGGCGAAAAGTCAGCTTATCGCGGCAGGATTGCCGCAACGCGTCGTCATAGCCCAATAAGGCCGTCGACTGCACGCAGAGCTCGGTGAGTCGGCTCAACTCATCGATACGGGCCGCTCTGAGCCGGAACATCAACGGTTTTCCGTCCGACAGCGGTAAATCCGCAGGATAAGGTCGGTGGCGCGCCGGGCATCTATGCCCGCGGCCAACGGCGTATCGCCCCGCGTAACCGCCCGTTCGAAATCCTCGAGCACCGCTTCGTGGCGGGAGGTGTCGGTCACCGCCGGGTTGCTGGCGCCGTCATCGGGCGCCGGTTCCGCCTGCTCCGCCGGATTGTCGAGGCCGGCGATGTGCCAGGCGCTGATCCGGTCGTTCAGCAGGGTAAAGGTGCCTTTTTCACAGCTGACCTCCAGGCGCGGAGGGTATCCCGGCGGGGCGCAGGTGGAGGCGACGATGGTGCCGATCATGCCGTCGGCATGGCGCAACACCACGGCGCCGTGATCTTCGGCCTCCATCTGGTGCGCGAAGGTGTCCAGCTCTCCCTGCACCCGTTCCGGCATGCCGAAAAACCAGATGTAGTTATCGATATTATGGCTGGCCTGCTGGATAAAGACCCCGCCGCCGTCAACGGCGTAGGTGCCGCGGTATGCCGCGCTGTCGTAATACGCCTGATCGCGCCAGAAGCGGCAGCTCAGGTCGGCGGAATAGATTCGGCCGAACGCCTGCTGCTCAAGCAGGCGTTTAATGGCCCGGTTGTCCGGATTGGTGCGGCGCTGGTAGCTCACGGCCAACACCACCTGGTGCCGCGCGGCAACCCTTATCATATCGTCCATGGCGGCCTGGGTGATATCCAGCGGTTTTTCCACCAGCACATGCTTGCCCAGCTGCGCGGCCTCGATGGCGCTTTGATGATGCAGTGCGTTGGGCGTGGTGACGATAACGGCGTCAAACGGCCGATCGACTTGCGCCAGCGCCGGCCAGCAAGGTAATGCGCCAACGGTAGCGCCCGCCGCTTTGCTGCGGGATATATACCCCACAGCTTCGCTTGCCGGCAATGCGTCCAGCGCCTTGAGATAGGTGCGGCTGATGTTACCTGTACCCACGATGACATATTTCATAACAGAGTCGATGCCTTGTTGAAAAATGAAGAACCGATCGTCCCTGAATATCACGATTGCCGCTGAAGCGCGGCCGGCCTTGCCATCGGGCATCGGACGGCGCCGCATAACGGATTGTCAACGCCTGTATAGACCGATCATGACTTGTAACACTGCCAAGCAGTATTGCAAAGGTCATCGCGCTTGCCAAGCCCCCCGTGAAGGCGGCGCACGCCTGGGGGCGGAAAGCGTCGCCGTCAGGGCTGCTTTTGCTCCGCGCCGGGCTCGCGCCAAAGCTTTAGCCTGGAGGTCTTGCCGATGCCGGGATTAAAGGTATTGGTGGGATCGATCTGCCGGTAGAACGCCGCCAGCTGCGGCTTGGCCTGGTAAAGATGGCCAACGTTGTGTTCGGCCGGATATTCGGCGCCGCGTTGATTAAGCAACGCCAGCATCCGTGCTTTCAACGCATGGCTGTCGACCCCCTTACGCACAATATAATCCTGATGAAAGACGTGGCACATGAAATGACCGTAATAAAGCTTGGCCACCAGTTGCCGGTCAATGTCCGGCGGCAGGGTTTCGAACCACTGGGTTTCATTGCGCGGCAGGGCAATATCCAGGGCCAGGATATCCTCCACCTCATCGCTGTGTACCGCATGATAGCGCACCGCGGCCCCGGCGGCGGCGAAACGGTGCAGGAAAGCCTTGCCGCCCTCGTCGTCGGTGCAGATAAAATAATCCCCCGGCTCCACGGCAAAAAAGTTTTTCAGGTAGGCCTCGGCCTCGTTAATGCCGTCGCCGGACATTTTCAGCAGCAGATGATGCTCATAACGCTCGCGGAACGCCGTCATGCGCGGCGGCAAATGCTGCGGCCACAGGCGGCTTGCCAACTGCAGGAAACGATCGCTGAGCTGCGGCGGCAGCCAGGCCTGGGCGTTCAGAGTGGCGTCGATACGGCCTTTTAGCTGGAACAGCCACGGCATCCGGTCGGTGCCGAGCCGGTTAATCATGATAAAGGTGTCTTTGCCGTAGGTGGCGCTGATATCGTAACAATCGCGATGCATATACTCGCCCGCCACCGGCAGGTTGGCGAAGCCGGACAGGACGTCGCGGCGCAGCCGGGCCAGGACCTGCGGGTCGTTGGTGCCGATGTAGAAGACCTGCTGGCGTTCCTCGGCGGGAAACGTATCCAGGCGCACGGCGAACACCGCCACCTTACCGGCGCTGCCCGACGCCTCGAACAGCCGGCGCTGGTCGGCGTTAAATCGCGACGGGGTGGCGGCATCCACCTGGCGCACCCGTTCGGCGTAATCATGATCGGAGCAGGCATGCCCGGCCGGTTGAACGTCCGCCGCCGAATATTGCCGGTTCTCCAGCCGGGTGAGGATCTGCTCCGGCGTGGTGCCTAAATCGATGCCTAAATGGTTGACCAGCCGCAATTGGCCGTCTTCATCTCGCTGCGCGAACAGCGCCATTTCGGTATAGGCCGGGCCGCGCTTGACCAGCGATCCGCCGGAATTATTGCAAATGCCGCCGATGACCGACGCGCCGAGACATGAGGAGCCGATAACCGAATGCGGTTCCCGCTTCAGGGGCTTCAACGCCTTTTCCAGCGTATAAAGCGTACTGCCCGCCAGGGCCACTGCCTGCCGGCCCTCGTCGATCAGCTGTACGCCATCCAGGCGCCGGGTGCTGACCACCACCACCTCGCGATCGTAATCGGAGCCGTTGGGCGTGGAGCCTTCGGTCAGGCCGGTATTGGCCGCCTGCATGATAATCACTTTGTCGGCGGCCACGCAGGCTTCCAGCACCCGCCACAGCGAGAGCAGCGAGTCGGGCAGCACCACCGCCAGGGCCGGGCCGCTGCCGGAGCGGAATCCCTTGCAATAACGCTGGGTCTGGCGGCTATCGGTCAGGACATGACGCTTACCGACGATGGCGGTAAGCTGTTCTAAAAACGCATGCGATAGATAAGGCGAAGTGTGCGGCATAACGATATCCTTTTCTCTGCGAAGCAAACTGATTTTATACCCACGGACGGGATACGGACTCATGTAAACTGGCGCATATGGATAATGAATATACGCCCGGAGCGGCGTCAATGTGAACATAATGAGAAAGGCGCTTTGCCGGCAGCCGGTCCGGCCGCCGCGGCGTCGCCGGACGCATCCCGGGCGCGCGGCCGATTAACGATATTCTTATCCAGAAACAAACGCTTTCAATAATTTAACCTTACCCACTCGCGTTCGTGATGGTCTACACTGAGCACTGCGATGCCTTATGGCATATTAACCAGAATATCCGTAGCGGGCGCCGGGCCCGGTACGCTTTCGCGAGTATGAGAACAACGATATGAAATGGCTGTGTTCACTGAGCCTGCTTGCAGCATTATCGCTTCACCCCGCCCTGGCGGACGATACCCAGCTTCCTTCTCCCGATTTGCCCCGCGACGCTTATGTTAACGCGCTGCTGCAAAAAATGACCCTGCAGGAAAAAATCGGCCAGCTGCGACTTATCAGCGTCGGGCCGGAAAATCCGAAGGAAGCCATCCGGGAGATGATCAAAAACGGCCAGGTGGGCGCTATTTTTAATACGGTGACCCGCCAGGATATCCGCCAGATGCAGGATCAGGCCATGCAATTGCCCCGGCTGAAAATCCCGCTTTTCTTCGCCTATGATATCGTCCACGGCCAGCGCACTATTTTCCCCATCAGCCTGGGGCTCGCCTCCAGCTGGAACCTTGATGCGGTAGCCACCAGCGGACGCATCGCCGCCTATGAGGGCAGCGAAGACGGACTTAACATGACCTGGGCGCCCATGGTGGACGTCACGCGCGATCCGCGCTGGGGCCGGGTCTCCGAAGGGTTGGGCGAAGATACGTTCCTGACCGCGGAAATCGGCCGCACCCTGGTGCAGTCCATCCAGGGTAAGAATCCGGGCGATCGCCACGCGCTGATGACGTCGGTAAAACATTTTGCCCTGTATGGCGCGGTGGAGGGGGGACGTGATTACAATACGGTCGATATGAGCCCGCAACGCATGTTCCAGGATTATATGCCGCCTTATAAAGCGGCCCTTGACGCGGGCAGCGGCGGGGTGATGGTGGCGCTGAATACCGTAAACGGCGTTCCGGCCACCGCCGATGCCTGGCTGTTAAAGGATATTCTGCGCAAGCAATGGCATTTTACCGGCATCACCATCAGCGATCACGGCGCCATCAAGGAATTGATCAAACACGGCGTGGCCAGTTCGCCCATCGAGGCGGTAAAAATTGCGCTTAACGCCGGCATCAACATGAGCATGAGCGACGAATATTTTATCCGCTATCTGCCGCAGCTGGTGAAAAGCGGCGGGGTCAGCGAGCAGGAAATTGACGAAGCGGTACGCCACGTGCTCAATGTCAAATACGATATGGGCCTGTTCCGCGACGCTTACAGCCATTTGGGCCCCGTGGGCAGCGATCCGCAGGACACCAACGCCGAAAGCCGCCTGCACCGCGACGCGGCGCGCCAGGTGGCGCGCCAGTGCCTGGTATTGCTGAAAAACCGCCTGCATACCCTGCCGCTGAAAAAACAGGGCGTTATCGCCGTGGTGGGGCCGTTGGCGGACAGCCAGCGGGATATCATGGGCAGTTGGTCCGCCGCCGGGCGGCCCGAGCAATCCGTCTCCCTGTTGCGCGGAATACGCAACGCCGTGGGGGACAAGGCCACCGTGGTGTATGCCCGGGGCGCCAATATTACCGATCATAAGGATATGCTCGCTTACCTGAATTCCTACGATCAGGCGGTGAAGAACGACCCGCGCGCGCCGCAGGCGATGATCGACGAAGCGGTCAAGGCTGCCCGCAAAGCGGATGTTGTCATCGCGGCGGTAGGGGAATCCCAGGGCATGGCCCACGAGGCGTCCAGCCGTACCAATATCACCATTCCAGACAGCCAGCGCGCGCTTATCGACGCGCTTAAGGCCACCGGCAAGCCGCTGGTGCTGGTGCTGATGAACGGCCGGCCGCTGGCGCTGGTGCGTGAGAACCAGCAGGCGGACGCCATGCTGGAAACCTGGTTCAGCGGCACCGAGGGCGGCAACGCCATCGCCGATGTGCTGTTTGGCGATTACAACCCGTCCGGTAAACTGCCGATGTCCTTCCCACGTTCGGTGGGGCAGATCCCAACCTATTATAATCACCTGCCCACCGGGCGGCCCTATCTGGCGGACAAACCGGATAAATACACCTCGCATTATTATGACGAGGCCAACGGCCCGCTTTATCCGTTCGGTTTCGGCCTGAGCTACACCACCTTCGACGTATCGGCGCCGGCGCTGTCAAGCACTACGCTTGGGCGCGACGGCAGTATCACCGTCAGCGTCACCCTGACCAATACCGGCCATCGCGACGGCGATACCGTGGCCCAGCTCTACGTACACGACATCGCGGCATCGTTAAGCCGTCCGGTGAAGGAATTAAAAGGCTTCCAGAAAGTGTTCCTCAAGGCCGGGGAAGCAAAAACGGTGACGTTCAGGCTGGATGCCGCCGCGCTGAAATTCTATGATCAGCAGATGCGGTTTGCCGCCGAGCCGGGCGAATTCGAGGTGATGGTGGGGCTGGATTCCGCCCGGGTCAAAACCGCGAGGTTTACCCTGCAGTAATCATCCTACCGTGAGCCTCAAGGGCCTGTCGCTGCGGACATGCTTTTTTGCAAAATATGCCGCTGCGTAACGTTTATTCCCCGCCGTTGCGCAGATTTTTACCATCATTGCCGCTAAAATAGGCGTCTGCAGGGGCTTAATGAGACACTATCATGGCGTTTACCGAAGTCGTCCTCGTCGATGAGCGCGATCAGTGCGTGGGCAGGATGGAAAAACTCCAGGCGCATCGCGAGGGGCTGCTGCATCGGGCGATCACGGTATATCTCTTTAATCCACGCGGTGAGCTGCTGCTTCAGCAGCGCGCCGCCGGCAAATACCACTGCGGCGGTTTATGGAGCAATACCTGCTGCGGCCATCCCATGCCCCACGAGGATACCCAGACCGCGGCCCGGCGCCGCCTGCATGAGGAAATGGGCCTGCGCTGCGCCCTGACGCCGGTGTTTAAGCTGCAATACCGCCTGCCGCTGGCCAATGGGCTGATAGAACATGAATTCGATCATGTTTTTTTCGGCGTCAGCGCGCAGGCGCCGACGCTTAATCCCGAAGAAGCCATGGCCTGTCGTTACCAGGCATTGCCGGCGGTGCTGGCGGATATCAAGGCGCGTCCGGCGCGGTACACGCCCTGGTTCAGGCTGACGCTGGCCGCCATTCCAGGCCATATAACCGAATTTATGCGCCTAAAGCGCGCCGGTTAAGGTTATTCTGCCCGCGATCTCCCCGCGAGCCTTAATGTTGTCTCCATACTTTCGGTTCTATTCTTATGCTTTCTTTTTTAATGAATAAATTCTAATTTGAACTATTCTTCCAAGAACATAATATCCGTTCAACCGCTGCGGATAATTTACCAATACCTCTGAGGGGAATGAAAATCATGGTCAATTTTTTTCATCACGGACGAGCGCTGTGTCTTGCCGCAGCCATGCTGGGTATGACCGCCGGCGCTCAGGCGGCCGATTCGCCGGTGCGGGTGGGATCGAAGATCGATACCGAAGGTTCGCTGCTCGGCAATATCATTGTCCAGGTTCTGGAGTCCCACGGCGTCAAGACCATCAATAAATCCCAACTGGGCACCACCCAGGTATTACGCGGGGCCATCACCGCCGGCGAAATAGATATCTACCCCGAATATACCGGCAACGGCGCGTTTTTCTTCAGCGATGAAAAAGATCCCGCCTGGAAAGACGCCAACGCGGGTTACCAGAAAGTCAAAAAACTCGATTATGACAAGAATCATATTGTCTGGCTGGAACCGGCGCCGGCGAATAATACCTGGACCATCGCCATCCGCGAGGACCTGGCCAAAAGTAAAAATATCAATTCACTGGCCGATTTGGGCGGTTATCTGAAAGCCGGCGGCAAATTCAAGCTGGCCGCCTCGGCGGAATTTATCGAACGCCCCGACGCCTTGCCCGCCTTTGAAAAAACCTATGGCTTTAAACTGCAGCAGGATCAGCTGCTGTCGCTGGCCGGCGGCGATACCGCCGTGACGCTGAAGGCCGCCGCCGAACAGACGTCCGGCGTCAACGCCGCCATGGCCTACGGTACCGACGGGCCGGTGGCCGCGCTCGGGTTGCATACCCTGGCCGATCCGCAGGGCGTACAGCCTATTTACGCGCCGGCGCCCATCATCCGCGAGGCGGTGCTCAAACAGCATCCTGATATCGCGGCCTGGCTGAAACCGGTATTCGCCTCGCTGGATACCCAGACGCTGCAAAAGCTCAATGCCGGCATCGCGGTGGAAGGACAGAATGCCAGCAAAGTGGCGGCGGATTATCTTAAACAAAAAGGGTTTGTCAAATCCTAACCCTCCCGGCGCCGGGGAGAGCCGCCCTGCGTGGTTAAAAACCGCGTCCTGCTGACCCTGTCGCTATTGGCGATTGCGGCGGGCGTTTGGCTGCCTTTTGTCAACTATGCGCCGAACCGCCTGATGTCAGGCCAGGGCATCGGGCTGGCCGCCCTGCTGGGCGGTGGGTGGTTACTGCTGCTGGCGCCGGTTGCCGCGCTGGTGGCGCTGTGTTTTGTCGCGCCCTCGCGCCGCGCGCAGCTGGCGGTTATGCTGCTGGCGGAGGTATTGCTGTGGTGCCTGGTGGCGCTGGCCGGCGACACGGCCACGCAACTGGCCGGGCGGGGCGGGCATCTGGCGCGCACCTCGTTCGGCAGCGGTTTCTGGCTGCTGCTCGCGCTGTGCCTGCTGATCGCCGCCGACGCCATCGGCCGCGCGACCGCCAGTCATACGCTGCGCGTCGTGGCCAATGCGCAAATCTGGCTGCCGCCGGTGGCGCTGATCTGGACCGGGCGGCTGGATCAACTGTCGTTATTTATCGAATATGCCAACCGGCGGGAGATTTTCCAGCAGGCGCTGGGCGAACATCTGACCCTGCTGTTCGGCACCCTGGTGCCGGCTATCGTTATCGGCATTCCGCTGGGGCTGCTTTGTCATCGCTCGGCGCGCTGGCGCCCGGCGCTGTTTTCCACCCTCAACATTATCCAGACGATACCGGCCATCGCCCTGTTCGGCCTGCTGATTGCGCCGCTCAGCGGCCTGGCCGCCGCCTGGCCGTGGCTGCGCGACGCGGGGGTAGGCGGTATCGGCCTGGCGCCGGCGCTGATTGCCCTGGTGCTGTACGCGCTGCTGCCGCTGGTGCGTAGCGTGAACGCCGGGCTGACGCAGGTACCCGCCGAGGTGATTGAAACCGCGCTGGGCATGGGCATGACCCGCGGGCAGATATTCCGCCGTATTCAGGTGCCGCTGGCGCTGCCGGTGATCCTCTCGGGCATCCGCATTATCGCCGTGCAGACCGTCGGCATGGGCATGATCGCCGCCCTGATCGGCGCCGGCGGTTTCGGCGCGCTCATGTTCCAGGGCCTGCTCAGCAGCGCGCTGGAGCTGGTCTTGCTTGGGGTGATCCCGGCTATCGCGCTGGCGGTGCTGGTGGACACGTTGTTTAAACTGATCATCTCTTTTCTTGAGACGGTACACCAATGATTCAATTTCAACATGTCAGTAAAATTTTTCACGGCAAACCGGCGGTGGAAGACCTGAACCTGAACATTGCCGAAAGCGAGTTTACCGTGCTGATTGGTACTTCCGGCTCAGGTAAGTCCACCACGCTTAAAATGATTAACCGTTTAATTGAACATGACCAGGGCAAGATTTTGTTCGCCGGCGATGAGATCCACAGTTTTAAACCGCAGGAACTGCGCCGGCGCATGGGTTACGCCATCCAGTCCATCGGCCTGTTCCCGCATTGGACGGTGGAGCAGAATATCGCCACCGTGCCGCAGCTGCTGAAGTGGCCGAAGGCTAAAATACGCGATCGCGTCACCGAATTGTTGGAACTGCTGCATCTGGACGCGGCGCAGTTCCGCGGCCGTTATCCCCACCAGCTTTCAGGCGGGCAGCAGCAGCGGGTGGGCGTGGCGCGCGCCCTGGCCGCCGATCCGGAGGTGCTGCTGATGGATGAGCCTTTCGGCGCGCTCGATCCGGTTACCCGCGCCGCGCTGCAGGCGGAAATTGCCCGTATTCACCAATTGTCCGGCCGCACGGTGGTGCTGGTGACGCATGATATCGACGAGGCATTGGCGCTGGCGGACCGCATTGTCTTGCTTGACCAGGGGCAGGTGATCCAGCAGGGTACGCCGCGTCATTTACTCACCCAGCCGGCCAATGTCTTTGTCAGGGATTTTTTCGGCCGCAGCGATATCGGCATTAAATTACTGGCGCTGGGCGCGGCGGGGAGCCATGCGCGCAAAGGCGAGCGCTTGCCCGGCAAACCGATAGCGGCCGCCATGACTCTGCGCGAGGCCCTGTCGGAGTTTGTCTCCCGCCAGACCGAACTGCTGCCGGTGGTGGATGAGCAGGGCGCATCGCTGGGCGTGCTCCATTTCCGCGATTTGGTCAAACCCGGGAAGGAGGAATAGCATGCTGCGCCGGGTAATTACCGATCCGCTGTTATGGTGCGCGCTGCTGCTGCTGGCGCTGATGTTCGGCATGACCAGGCTGGACTGGCTGTTCTCGCAGTTGTTTCCGGCGCTGGATCGTCCGGTCTATCTGCAGGACAGCTTTGCTTCGCTGGCCTGGGCCCATGTCCAACTGGTATTGCTATCAAGCCTTATCGCCGTGGCGATTGGCGTCGGCGCCGGTATCGGCGTGACGCGGGCGGCCGGCCGGGAGTTTCGCTCGCTGGTGGAAACCATCGTGGCGGTCGGCCAGACCTTTCCGCCGGTGGCGGTGCTGGCCGTCGCCGTGCCGGTGATGGGCTTTAGCGAACAACCGGCGATTATCGCGCTGGTGCTCTACGGCCTGTTGCCCATTGTGCAGGGAACCATCACCGGCATTGAAACGGTGCCGGCATCCATTCTGGAAACCGCCACCGGCGCCGGCATGAGCCGCTGGCAAATATTGCGCCGGGTGGAGCTGCCGCTGGCCGCGCCGGTTATCATCACCGGCATCCGCACCTCGGTGATTATTAATATCGGCACCGCCGCCATTGCCTCCACCGTGGGCGCCAAAACGCTCGGTTCGCCGATAATCATCGGCCTGAGCGGCTTTAATACCGCCTATATTCTACAGGGCGCGATGCTGGTGGCCCTGCTGGCGGTCATCAGCGATATGCTGTTCGAACGCTGGCTGCGCTGTTTTCACCCTACCTGATGGCCGCAGGGACGTCCTCAGCTATGGACGATGACGATATAACCGGCCAGCATGACGCCGCCGATGGCGCCGAGGGCGCACAATGAGATCAGGCCGAACACGCCCGCTTTGATAAGATTCATACCCTTCCTTAAGGTCGCGATTCACTTCATTATAAGTGCTGCGCGCAGCGATACAAGCGCGATGGGGCGGCGCAGGTTACACCCCAGGCGTGGCTTATGCGCCTCAACCCGCCCGCGGCCCCTGGCCGTCTGGGCTGGATCCCGGTTCCAATACCGGTTGATAACTGCAGATATATACAGCATAAGGCTGACGCCGGAGCCGGTCTGTGGGACAATAACCCCATCCCGTATTGAGAAGATAAAGGCTCATGCCGCTGTCCGTCGCTACCAAAGCGCAAATCCATGATTGGTATAAAGCGCTGCAAAAACATATCCCGGATTTTATATCCCGCACGCCGCAGCGCCAGATGATTGCCGAAGTGGCGAAAGCGCTGTCCGGGGATATCGAACGCCATTTAGTGATTGAGGCGCCCACCGGCGTGGGGAAAACGCTGTCTTATCTCATCCCCGGCATCGCCATCAGCCGCGCCGAGGATAAGCCCCTGGTGGTCAGCACCGCCAACGTGGCGCTGCAGGACCAGATTTTCAGTAAAGACCTGCCGCTTTTGAAAAAGCTGATCCCGGATTTGAAATTTACCGCCGCCTTCGGCCGCAGGCGCTATGTCTGTCCGCGCAACCTGGCGGCCATGGCGGCGGACAACGTATTCCAGGGCGACCTGAAGCTGTTTCTCGATGACGGCCTGGTCCCCGCCGACGGTAAAGAGCGCACGTTATGCGGCAAAATGCAGCAGGACTTGGCCCGCTTCGCCTGGGATGGCCTGCGCGATCATTACCCCAAGTCGGTGAGCGACGGGCTGTGGGGTAAACTTAGTACCGATAAAGCGAACTGTCTCGGACGTAATTGCCATTATTTCCGCGACTGTCCGTTTTTTATTGCCCGCAAGGAAATTGAAAGCGCCGATGTCGTGGTGGCCAACCATGCGCTGGTGATGGCGGCGCTCGACAGCGAATCGGTACTGCCCAATCCCAAGCATATGCTGCTGGTGCTCGACGAGGGGCATCATTTGCCCGACGTGGCGCGGGACGCGCTGGAAATGAGCGGCGAAATCACCGCCGGATTTATCGCTCATCAGCTGGAGCTGTTTATGCGCCAGACCGAACAGACCCTGGCGCAGTTCAAGCCGGCCAAGCCGCCCCTGCTCAGCGGCGGTGAACGCCTGAAGAACCACTGCGCTGAAATCCAGGAACTGGTGGCGCTGTTCGAACGGCAGGCGGTCTCCGTGCTGCCCCGGGACAGCGTGGCGGGGGAGTTTCGTTTTGCCATGGGGCAACTGCCCATCGCCATGAGCGAGCTGGCCGCGCGGCTGTTCAAGCTTACCGACGCGCTGCGCATGCTGACCGAGTTCCTGCTGAATGATTTGAGCGAGAAAACGGGCAAGCAGGATATTGTGCGCCTGCACCAGGCGCTGCTTCATACCAGCCGCACCCTGGGTTATTGGGAATCGGCCAGCAGGTTATGGAAGCTGGCGGCGCAGGATAAGGCATCCAATGCGCCGATCTCCAAATGGCTGACCCGTGAAATGTCCGATGGAGGCGCGCATATCTTCCTGCACTGCGTCGGCATCCGCGTCAGCGATCAGCTGGAAAAGCTGCTCTGGTCGAAGATACCCCATGCGGTGGTGACCTCCGCCACCCTGCGATCGCTTAATAGTTTTGCCCGGCTGCAGGAGCTTTCGGGGTTGCAGGAACGGGCGGGGGATCGTTTTGTTACCCTCGGGTCGCCGTTTGATCATCGCCATCAGGGCAAACTGGTGATCCCGCAGATGCACAACGAACCGGTGATGGCGCGGGAGGGCGAACATCTGGCCGAAATGGCGGCCTTTTTCCGCGCTGAGCTTGCCGCCGGCGCGCATCGCGGCATGCTGGTCCTGTTTGCCAGCCATCGCGCGATGCAGCTTTTCCTGACCCATGTCGTCGATCTGCGGCTGCAACTGCTGGTACAGGGCGACCAGCCGCGCTATCGCTTAATTGAAGAACACCGCCGGCGCGTGGATCAGGGCAAGACCAGCGTACTGCTTGGCCTGCAGTCCTTTGCCGAGGGGCTCGACCTGAAGGGCGAACTGCTGACCCAGGTGCATATCCACAAAATCGCCTTCCCGCCCATCGACAGCCCGGTGATCCTGACCGAAGGGGAGTGGCTGAAAACCCAGAAACGGCATCCGTTCGAGGTGCAAAGCCTGCCCAGCGCCTCGTTTAACCTTATCCAGCAGGTGGGGAGGCTTATCCGCAGCCATGAATGCACCGGTGAAATCGTTATCTATGACCGGCGTCTTATCACCAAATCCTACGGCGCGCGGCTGCTGGCGGCGCTGCCGGTCTTTCCCATCGAGCAGCCGCCGATGCCGATGCCGGCCGATGCTAAGCCCGGGACTGTCACGGCCAAGGGCTGAGAAACCGGCGGGCGGCTGGATGAGCCGCCTGTTCAGGCACGGCTTTCATTGTCCAGCTTTTGCGCTATGGCATGTTCCGCGGCCAGGGTAACCCGCGCCACCAGCCCCGGACAGTTAAACAGCCTTTCGTACACCCGGTCGGCAACAGGGCGAATAAGGTCAGGGCAATCCATCTGATGGTTATTCATATACAGCCTTACCACCGCGACGGTGGACGTTGCGGAGCCGTTCTCAATGCGGGTGATATGGGCATATTGGCGCCAAATTCCCGTTTTGGTCATGGCCTGCTGGATAATATCCCGGTTAAACGTCGGGGTAAGATTCAACGGCTTATTTTCCTTAAGCCGGGCGTCCATGACCTGATCGATGGTTTTATTTATCTGCGCCGGAAGATAAAGTGCAAATTCATTTGATTTCCATTCTAGTTTATCTTTTTGTTCTTTCAATAAACCGGATTTCATTTCTTTCACTATGCCTTCCGCGGTTTGGCTAATAAAGGTTTCGCGATCGACCGGTCGGTCGTGTAATAATTCCAGCGGCAGATGCCTTTTCAACTGAAGCTGGTCGTAAGCGGCGTCCCTGTTTTTTTGCGCGGCGCTAAGATCATAACGTTTACTGTTACAACCGACGAAGGCCGGTATAAAAGATTTAACCCCTCGGCCTGGCGAGGAACCGCCGCCGTTCCTTGACTCTGACGCGGCTACGCTATCGTCGTCTTCCGCTAGCGCATTATAGCTTTCCTCGCTATCCATGCTGGATTTAGCTGCAGCCCTTGCCGAATAGCTCCTGATATTAACCAGTTTTTTGATCACGGACGTTAATACATGGGTCCTGAGTGTAACCTGGCCCTCACTCCATGATGTGATTTTCGTAAAGAAGGAGGAATTCATACCCGTTATATGCATAATGTTTTCCTGATAATAAATAACAAAATAGAAAGGTAAAAAAAGTCATTTTTTTATATCACGCATCAATGTTGCATTCGATGTTTTTACTACCCATTGAGCGTTATCTACAAGTCCGGTTATAAAAGAGAGCCATTTTGGCCTTTTTAATTAAACTTCAGTAAAGAATATTAAATTTTTAGCGGCAAGGCGTGCCGCGCGAGCGACGGGCCCAGACCGGACATAGGACAGGTTATGCGCGGCATGGTCGCGGCGACGCTGAACCCGGTTATCCCTATCCCGGCGCTGTATTTGCTAGGAATAAGTTGAAGCACTTTATTAGCGCGTTAATGAAAGGTATTGTGGATTGAGACATCCGCGTGATCGCGGCGGATGGCAGAGGTTGAACTTTACATGCGTATTGGAAACGGTCGGTTATGGATTATAGCAAGGTCATAAAAGAAGTCGGACGGGGAAAAAATCATGCCCGCGATCTGGAGAGATCCACCGCTGTTGCACTCTATCGCGCCATCCTGGCCGGAGAGGTGCCGGAGCTGGAGCTCGGCGGGCTATTAATTGCCTTTCGTATCAAAGGCGAGGCCGAAGAAGAGATGCTGGGCTTTTATGAGGCGATGCAGGAGCGGGTGATGGCGCTGCAGGCGCCGGCGGATATGCCGCCGCCGGTGGTTATTCCCAGCTATAACGGCGCGCGCAAACAGGCCAACCTGACGCCATTGCTGGCGATGGCGCTCGCGCGCCTCGGCTTTCCGGTCGTGGTGCACGGCGTTACCGACGATCCGGGCCGGGTGACCAGCGCGGAAATTTTCCGCGCCCTGGGCATAGCCTGGCACGATAACCCCCTGGCGGCGCAAAGCGCGCTGGTCATGGCGCGTGCGCCGGTATTTATCCCGGTGGGCCATCTGTGCCCGGCGCTGGACGCCCAGTTAACGCTGCGCTGGCGCATGGGGGTACGCAACAGCGCCCATACGCTGGCCAAACTGGCGACGCCGTTCCATCATCATCTGCACTGGCGCCTGTGCAGCGTATCGCATCCGGAATATATCACCCGTATCGCCGCCTTTTTCAACGCCATCAACAGCAGCGCCCTGCTGATGAACGGCACCGAGGGCGAAACCTACGCCAATCCGCAGCGTCTGGCGAAAATCTATGCCCTGCACCAAGGGCGGCAGCAGGTCATACTGGACCCGCTGGCCCATCCGCTGCCGCCGCTGGAAAATCTGCCGCGCGCGCGCGACGCGCTGACCACCGCGCGCTGGACCGAAGCCTGCCTGCGGGGCGAATTCGCCTTGCCGGAGGCTATCCGGCTGCAGTTGGCCGCCATATTGCTTGCCACAGGGCAAGCTCCCGCGCTTGACCAGGCGCTGGCGACTGTCGATCGCGCGATACCCCACGACTGACGGCGTACCCTGAACCAGAGCGGCATGGGCAAGCGCCTTTTGCCCTGACTGAGAAATGAAGCAATACCTGTTATCAGGAGATGTTATGCAACAGGCAGTAGCGTATTTTAACGCGCTGAACCGCGATTACCTGGCGGTTCATCAGACCAAGGAAGACCTTTTCTGGCAGCATTATATGGCCATCGGCGGCGAGGACGTCGCGGATCGTTTCGCCGCTGCGGAACAAGCGTATAAGCGGTTTATCGCGGCGCCGGCGCGCCCGGCGGAAATTCGCCGTCATATCGCCGCGCTGGAACTGCTGCCGCCAGGCCGGGAACGTGACGACACCCTGCACGGACTGCGCGGCTGGTTGCGTTTTTTTGACTGCAACGTGATTGAGGATGCCCGGGCGCAGACCCTAATGGATGACCTTATCGCCGCGGAAAACGACCTCTACGCCCGGCGCAAAACCCTGGCGCTGACCCATATCAACGATAAGGGCGAACGGGTGGCGGCCTCGTTGGGCGAACTGATGACCAATCAGGCCAATAACGCCGATGAATCAGCGCGCCAGAGCTCGCAGCAGGCGCTGCGCGAGCTGGAGCAATGGCTGTTGCATAACGGTTTTCCGGCGCTGGTGCGCCTGCGTAACCGCTTTGCCCGCCAGATGGGCTATCGCAATTACTTTGACTATAAGGTCAATAAAACCGAGCGGATGACGCCGGAACAGCTGTTCGCCATTCTGGATCGGTTTGAACGGGAGACGCGGGAGGGTAATTTACGCAGCCTGCGGCAATTGGCGGCGGTAAAAGGCGAGAACGCGCTGCAACCCTGGAATATCCGCTACCGCACAGCCGGCGACGTGACCCGCCAGCTGGATCCCTACCTGCCGTTTGCCGAGTCCCTGGGCCGCTGGGTGGACAGCTTTAAACGGCTGCATATCGGCTTTAACGGCGCGCGGTTGCAGCTCGATCTGCTGGTGCGCAAGGATAAGTACGAAAACGGTTTTATGCATGCCCCCGTGCCGCCGTTCCGGCGCCAGGGCGAGTGGGTCCCGGCGCGCATCAATTTTACCAGCCTGGCCAAACCGGACCAGATCGGCAGCGGCATCAGCGGTATCAATACGCTGTTTCACGAGGGCGGGCACGCGGCGCATTTTGCCAATATCCGCCAGAACGCCCCGTGTTTTTCCCAGGAGTTTCCGCCCACCTCTATGGCCTACGCTGAAACGCAGTCCATGTTTTGCGACAGCCTGCTGGACGACGCCGACTGGCTGAAACGCTATGCCCTTAACGGCAACGGCGAGCCGCCGCCGGACGCGCTGATCCAGGCCGCCATCGCCGCGCGCCAGCCTATGCGCGCCTTTAACGAGCGCCATATCCTGCTGGTGCCTTATTTTGAATGGGCGCTGTATCAATGGGACGATGACCAGCTGACGCCCGACGCCATTACGCGGCTGGCGCGGGAAACAGAACAACGCATCCTGGGGATTGACGGCAGCCCGCGGCCGACGATGGCGATTCCGCATCTGTTATCGCAAGAGTCCGCCTGTTCTTATCAGGGCTATCTGCTGGCGCTGATGGCCGTGGAGCAAACCCGGCAGTTTTTCCTTAAGCGCGACGGGTATCTCACCGATAACCCGGCCATCGGGCCCGATCTTGCCGCCCATTACTGGCATCCGGGCAATAGCGTCGCCCATGACGATACGCTCAGGAGCCTGACCGGGGAGGGATTTAATCCGCTGTATTTGGCGGCGGCCTGCAACCAGACGGTGGATCAGGCTTGGCGTCAGGCGCAGGAGACCATCGCGCGCGGGATGGCGCGGCCGCAGCCGGCCGCCGATTTTGCCCTGGACGCCGTCATCACCGTTATCGACGGCGAGCGGGTGCTGGCATCCAACGCGCAGGGCGATGAGCAGATGTGCCGGGAGTTTGCCGCGGCGATTCGTCAGGCGTATTGATCCGCGGGTAAGCCGCTGCGATCAGTTTTTATGATAAACCGGGCTGTAGCCTTCGATAGCCTGGTTTTTTTCCGGGGAAAAAACCTGGCGCGGGCAATTGCCGGCGGTACTGGCGGTGGTTTTATTGATGCAGGCGCTGTCCGCGCGCGGGTTGCGCGGCATATCCGGCAGCCGATAGGCGGGCAGGGCGTAAGCCGCAGCGCTGAGCATCACAAGCAGACTGGCAAGGATTGTACGTTTCATAATAATCACGCTGTAAATAATATCATATCGGATGCTTATGATACGCTTGTTACATGGATTTTACAGCCGTGATTATTGATAAATTGCATCAGTAAATTTGATGGACAGTGACCGGCGTGTCTTGACGGACAAAGCGGCCGCCGCCCTGGGGTTAACGCGCGGGGCGATCGTCCGGACGCACTTTATCAAAGCGCTGCTCGTCCGAAATGCCGTAATACGCGCTCGGCCCTCCGGCGCGCAGTATGGGATGCGCGGCGGCGGTTTGGTATACGCCCTGCTCATTAAACAGCTTTTTATCAATATGTACCGCTACGACTTCACCCAATATCAGCCAGCTTTCGATTAATCCGCCCTGGGCGTCCTGCAACTGGATGCATTGGGTTAACTGGCACTCAAAATTGACCGGGCTTTCGGCGACCCGGTGCGCGGCCACCCGCGTGCCCTTGATGGGCGTCAGGCCGGCAAAGCTGAATTCGTCTTGTCCCGCGGGCAGCGAGGCGGAGCTGTTATTCATCGCATCGGCCAGTTCGCGGGTCGCCAAATTCCAGACAAACTCCCCGGTGGCGGTGATATTGGCCACGCTGTCCTTCCAGCCGACGCTGCAAAATCCGATGATCGGCGGATGGTAGTTAAAACCGTTGAAAAAACTATACGGCGCCAGGTTGCGCTGCCCTTGCTTATCGACCGAGGCGATCCAGCCGATAGGCCGCGGACCGATAATAGCGTTAAACGGATCGTGCGGCAGGCCGTGCCCGTGACGCGGTTCATAATAATAACGGGAAGATGAACTCATGGTTTCTCCAACACTATGGACATTTACGCCGGCGACGGGCATCGGCTTCTGTGCCGCCGGTAGCGGGCTTCGCACCGTGGTTAACACGTGGGATCGCGTGGGAAAGGGCGGCAATCCCCGGCGTGGCGAGGTTGCAATAATAGTGTACTCAGGGAGCGCTCAGCGCAACTGGCTGTCTTTACTTCCCCGGCGGTTATAGCCACTGTGGGCCAGCTGTTTTTTATCTTGTTCGGACTGGCAATGCACGCACAGCTGCACACCGGGCAACGCCGCGCGCCGCGCCTGCGGAATAGGTTCGCCGCACTCCTGGCAATGATGGGCGCTTTCTCCTTGCAGCAGAGCGCTGCGCGCCCGCTGCACCGCGTCGTTGATGGTGGAATCGATTTGATCTTGTACCGCGCCTTCCGGCGCCCAGCCGCTTGCCATGGGATCGCTCCTCCCGTTAAGCCGGTGTGAAAAGTCAAAAAAGCCGGCAAGGTCATTACGCTGCCGGCTTTTGCTGCATTCAACTGATTAGCCGGCGCTAGTGCATCGCACCCACCGGCGAAGCAAGGTATTATTCGATATTAGACTCGATAAACCACAAGAATTTATCCAGATCGCGCGAAGCGGCGGTCAAGATATCAGCCGTATCTTCGTCGTCTTCTGCTTCGGAAATCGCCTTGCGGGTGTCGTTCGCCACCACGCCATAACGATCCGCCAGCGCTTTCAGATGATCCTGAACGCTGTGGATATTGGTCGGATAGCTGGTCAGCGGGGTCTTGTCATTGGTGACCTGTACGGTACCCAAGGCGACGCCGCCTAGCTGGACCACGCGTTCGGCGATGGTGTCCTGATGATCCTGGATAACGGTACGGAAACCATCAAGCATTTCGTGTACCGCGATAAAATTCGCGCCGCGCATGTTCCAATGGGCTTGCTTGGTGATCAGCGCCAGGTCGACATACTCGATCACCAGACGGTTTAACAGCGCGATACTGGAGACCTTGACCGACTCTTCCAGATCGTTACGCGTATAAATAAGTTCGGAAGATTTCGTTTTAACCAGTTTAGCGGTACTCATCATTAATCATCCTCTTAATTGATCATTATTAATTTCGTTCAGGCATAAAGTATAACAGCGTTTCGCAATCCTGCATCCTATCACTCATATCGCCGATACCTCTCAGTGTCGCCACCGCTGAACGCATTAAACAGCTTAGCAGGATAAAAGACATCAACCATGAGAGTACTCCCGGCATCACAACCGCGTTTTGTTGTTTCGGGCCGGTAATACAAATGGTTTTCATTTAAAATAATGCCTCTAATAATTATTATAGCAAAAAGTCTCTGGTTCAGCACAGCGTGCCGCAGAAACAGGCGCTGAAAATCAGGCAGAACGGCTTTGAAGGGAGATGCATTTAGTGTTCCAGAATGCCGTAATAACATAATTAAATAGTAGTGGCGGTTTTTATGAGCAGAAAATATGAGGGCGGCGACATGGGTTGTGAAAAAAAATCACGCGCATTGCACGATAGTGGTCTATTTTTTAGTCATTCAGTTCGGATTAATCTGGATATGTTGTAAGGATACGTAAAGTCTGATTTGTGACATATAGCACAAAACATAAGTAAAATGAATGGGATAGAAAGCTTTGAAAACTTATGTTACACGATACGTTTACTTGGACAACATTTATTAAGCAGAGTTTCGTGCTACTTTTTGTTATATTTTCATGGTTAGGACGTAAATTCACATTTGAGGTGGTTATGAACAAAATTGCATGTCTTTCAGCGTTAGCTTGTGTATTGGCAGTAGCGGCGGGTTCGGCGACTGCGGGCGAAAGCACCGTTTCCGCGGGTTATGCCCAAGGTGATATGCAGGGCGTCATCAACAAGGCATCGGGTTTTAACCTGAAGTACCGTTATGAAATGGATGATAGCGCGCCTTGGAGCATGATCAGCTCCTTCACCTACCTGGAAAAGAACCAGGCTGAACAAGGCACCTACGAAAAAGGCACTTACTACGGCATCACCGCCGGTCCGGCTTACCGCATTAACGATTGGGCCAGCGTATACGGCGTAGTCGGCATGGGCGTGGGCCAATTTACCGACAACGCGCAAGACGGCCGCGATTCACACCGCACCAGCGATGTTGGCGTAGCATACGGCGCAGGCTTGCAGTTCAACCCGATGGAAAATGTCGCGTTTGACGTTTCCTACGAACAAAGCCGCATCCGCAGCGTAGACGTTGGCACCTGGATCGCAGGCGTTGGTTACCGCTTCTAATTTCCCTTCTGCGATCGGGCGGCGCCGGTTTTCCGGTTAACGACCCCGGTGTGGACATGATAAGCATGGCTGAGCATTTCAGCCATGCTTTTTTTTTATCCCGGCCGCGCCCTCCCTGCTTGGACGGCGACACTTGTCCCGTATCGCCCATCCACCCTCCGGCCCGTATCAGGGCGCGCATGCTGTTTATCGAGCAGCTGCGTTTTTATATTCTTCCTGCCGCCAGAGCAGTATTTTAAAGAAGGGCAATGGTGAGCCGGGAATAATGGGCTATGGCATGCCACACCGCTATAGTGTCTCTCTTTTATCCTGCCTGACGGGACGCCCTTATTTATCGGTTATGCATTATTAGCGGTCGCCCTGGCGGGATGCTGGCGAAATGACACTGTATTTATCCTGCTCGGCGGGTAAATAAGGTATACCCTTATGATATGACAACCCTGATATTTATTGATGATGTTAATATGACAAAATATTAAATCAAATAATAATGCCTTATATTGGTTAGCGGGCCGAAAGAGGCGCGTAAGTTGCGGCCATCAGGGGCCGTTTTGCCGGCCGCGAACGCGGGCCGCGGTGCGCCAATCGGGCTCGGGGCCGCGTCGGGCACGCCAATTTTAATGCTTATGGCCATGGGTGCACACAGAGAGAGCAATTTTACAGCGGAGTGTGGCATAATGTGGTTAATGTCACGTTTTTAATGAAGAGTACCTCCTTTTGCTAATCTGTAACAACATCACCATGCAATTCGGTAGCAAACCGCTATTCGAAAATATTTCCGTAAAATTTGGCGGCGGCAATCGCTACGGCCTGATTGGCGCCAACGGCTGCGGTAAATCCACCCTGATGAAAATCCTGGGGGACGACCTGGTGCCCAGCGGCGGCCATGTCAGCCTTGACCCGAATGAACGCCTGGGCAAGCTGCGCCAGGATCAGTTTGCCTTTGAACAGTATACCGTGCTTGATACCGTCATCATGGGCCATGCCGAGCTCTGGGCGGTGAAAGAAGAGCGCGACGCCATCTACGCCATGGCCGAGATGAGCGAGCAGCAGGGCTATCGGGTTGCCGATCTCGAAGTTCTGTACGGCGAGATGGATGGTTATACCGCCGAGGCGCGCGCCGGTGAGCTTCTGTTGGGCGTCGGCATTCCTCTTGAGCAGCATTACGGTCCGATGAGCGAAGTGGCGCCTGGCTGGAAACTGCGCGTGCTGCTGGCGCAGGCGCTGTTCGCCAATCCGGATATTCTGCTGCTTGACGAACCTACCAATAACCTGGATATCAATACCATCCGCTGGCTGGAGCAGGTATTGAACGAGCGCAACAGCACCATGGTCATTATTTCCCATGACCGGCACTTCCTGAATATGGTCTGCACCCATATGGCGGATTTGGATTACGGTGAACTGCGCATCTATCCCGGCAATTACGACGATTATATGACCGCGTCCACCCAGGCGCGCGAACAGCTGATGTCCGGCAACGCCAAGAAAAAGGCGCAGATTGCCGAATTGCAGTCCTTTGTCAGCCGCTTTAGCGCCAATGCGTCCAAATCACGCCAGGCAACCTCCCGCGCCCGCCAGATTGAAAAAATCAAGCTGGACGAGGTGAAGGTGTCCAGTCGCCAGAATCCATTTATCCGCTTCGAGCAGGATAAAAAATTGTTCCGCAACGCCCTGGAAGTACAGCAGCTGACCCAGGGTTATGACGGCCAGCCGCCTCTGTTCAGTAAAATAAACCTGATGCTGGAAGTGGGCGAAAAGATGGCGGTGCTCGGTCCCAACGGCATCGGTAAAACCACCCTGCTGAAAAGCCTGGTGGGCGAGCTGCCGCCGGTGGGCGGCACCATCAAGTGGTCCGAGAACGTCAGCATCGGTTATTATGCCCAGGATCATTCCAGCGAGTTCACCGAAAACATTAACGTGTTTGACTGGATGAGCCAATGGAAACAGCCCAGCGACGACGAACAGGCGGTGCGCAGCATCCTTGGCCGGTTGCTGTTCAGCCAGGACGATATCAATAAACCGGTCAGCGTCTTATCCGGCGGCGAAAAGGGCCGCATGATGTTCGGCAAGCTGATGATGGAAAAACCCAATATCCTGCTGATGGACGAACCCACCAACCATTTGGATATGGAATCCATTGAGTCGCTGAACTCGGCGCTGGAACTGTACCAGGGGACGCTGATATTTGTGTCCCATGACCGCGAATTCGTCAGTTCGCTGGCGACGCGCATCCTGGAATTAACGCCGGAAAAAGCGATAGATTTCAGCGGTAACTATGAAGATTACCTGCGCAGCCAGGGTTTAAACTAAGCTGATGACGGTTTAAACGCCGTTTTAAGCGCCGGCCCTGGTTGCGCGGGGCCGTTCCATTTCTCCTATTGCCGCGCAGTGTTCGCCGGAGCAACGCCGCCCGCGCCAAACGCGATTTCCCTCTCAGCCGGGCGACGCCGTCCCACACACGGCGCAATGCGGATCCCGCGGCAGCACCATCTCCCGAAACTGCAGCGTCATGGCGTCATACATGACCAGCCGGCCGGCCGGCGGCTTGCCGAACCCTGTCAGCAGCTTGATAGTCTCCATGGCCTGCAACGAGCCGATAATGCCCACCAACGGCGCCATCACGCCGGATTCCGCGCAGGTGAGGCTGCCTGCGCCGAACAATCGGCTCAGGCAGCGATAGCAGGGTTCGCCGGGCTGGTAGGTAAAGACGCTGATTTGCCCCTCCATACGGATCGCCGCACCGGACACCAGCGGCGTCTGGCGGGTGAAACACAGCCGGTTGAGCTGCTCGCGCGTCGTCACGTTATCGGTGCAATCCACCACGACGTCATGCTGCGCGATAAGCTCGGTCAGCGACTCGTCGTCCAGGGCGGCGTTGCGCGTGGCGATAGTGACATGGGGGTTAACCGACGCCAGGGCAAGGGCGGCGGAATCGACTTTAGCCATGCCGATGCGCCGATCGTCGTGCAGTATCTGGCGTTGCAGATTGGACAGCGCCACAATGTCGAAATCCAGCAGGGTGAGCTGTCCTATGCCCGCGGCAGTGAGATACAGCGCCGCGGCGCAGCCCAGCCCGCCCAGGCCCACCACCAGCGCACCCGCGTTTTTCAGCCGTTCCTGGCCGTCAAAATCAAAGCCGCGCAGCATGATTTGCCGGTTGTAGCGCAGCATTTCCGCATGAGTTAATTCGTCCGCCACGGTCCGGCCCTATGATAACAACAGATGATTAAAGGGTTCGATATCCACCCATTCGCCCACGGCCACGTCATCCTGCTCGGCCGGCAGCACGATAAAACAGTTGGCGGCGCTGAAGGAGCTGAAAACATGGGATCCCTGCGCGCCGGTGCCGGCGACCTCGATATCGCCGCGGGGCGTGGTATGGAACACGCCGCGCTGAAAATCCATCCGGCCGGGCGTTTTTTTAAGCCGCGTCAGCGTTCTGGCGCGCAGCCGGGCGGGTAACCGCCAGTGCGCCCGCCCGGCGAGCCTGGCTATCAGCGGCTGCACCAACTGGTAAAACGTCACCGCCGCCGACACCGGATTGCCCGGCAGACCGCAGAACCAGGCGTGCTCCAGACGGCCGAAGGCAAAGGGTTTGCCGGGTTTCATCGCCAGTTTCCAGAAGCTGATTTCACCCAGTTCTTCAAGGATAGTTTTGGTATAGTCCGCTTCACCCACCGACACGCCGCCGCTGGTAATCACCAGGTCGGCCCGGCTGTCCGCCTGGCGGAATGCGGCGCGCAGGGCCTGGGCGTCATCGGCGATAATGCCCAGATCGATAACCTCGCAGCCCAGCTGGCGCAGCATCAGGCGTACGGCGAACCTATTGGTGTCGTGGATTTGCCCGGCGGCCAGGGGCGCCCCTATGGGCTGTAATTCGTCGCCGGTGGAAAACAGCGCCACCCGTGGCCGTCGCACCACGTTGATGTCCGCTATGCCCAGCGACGCCAGCAGCGGCAGCTCGCTCACCCCCAATGCGCGACCGGCGGACAGGACCTGGTCACCCAGGCGGATATCGTCGCCGATACGGCGAATATTCTGTCCCGGTTTTACCGGGGCGGTAAAACACACCCCATCGCCGGATAATTCGGCCTGCTCTTGCATTATTACCGCCTCCGTCCCGGGGGGAACGGGCGCGCCGGTCATGATGCGCACCACGCTCCCCGGCGGCCAATCGGCCGCGAAGGGCTTGCCGGCAAACGCTTTACCGGCTACCGGCAGCGGCGCGCCGGCGGCGATATCGGCCAGGCGCACCGCATACCCGTCCATGGCGGAATTATCAAACGGGGGAACGTTTACCGGGGAAATTACCGCGGCGGCGGTGATGCGCCCGGCGGCGTCGGTCAGCGCCAGCGTTTCGCGTTCGGCGAGCGGCCCGACCCGGGAAAGCATTTTTTCCAGCGCCTGTTCAAGCGTAAGCAGGGACGAATTCAAGGATGCCATATCAACTCCTGTAGCGTCGGCCGTTAATCCAGCGGCCGGAAGGGCAAGTATGCCGTGGCTTATTATGCCAGAAAACCTATGCCAAAAAATAAGGCGGGGAAGTAAATGCGCAAGGGATTGGCTTTGCCGCTTTTTAGCTAAGCTTAAGCGGCGATTTTACCTAACGAAAGGCCATTATTGTTGATGCCGTCAATAGTGACATTTCCGCTTTACACTGGCGGGCTGGGTTAATATAGTCAAAAATAATAACTAAATAGTTCTATGTCACATTTATTTAATTAACAACTAAAGATTGTCCGGGGCCTTCGCTGCTTCGCCAGCCGGACGCCCCGTCCCTTGACCACCGATTGCAGGGTACGTTATTTGATGAGCAAAGCAGTCATAGTTATCCATGGCGGCGCCGGCGCCATTGCGCGCCAGGCCATGAGCACCGAGAAAGAACAGCACTATCGCCAGGCGCTGGCCGGTATCGTCGAGCGCGGACAGGCTATCCTGGCGGCGGGCGGCGCCGCCCTCGACGCGGTGACCGAGGCTGTGCGCCTGCTTGAGGAGTGCCCTTTGTTCAACGCCGGCAAGGGCGCGGTGTTTACCCACCAGGGCGGTCATGAGCTCGATGCCAGCATTATGGACGGCCACACGCTTGCCGCCGGCGCCGTATGCGGCGTGACCCATATTCGTAATCCCATCCTCGCCGCCCGCGCGGTGATGGAGCACAGTGCGCATGTGATGTTTACCGGCGATGGCGCGGAAGCCTTTGCGTTTGCCCGCGGCCTGGAGCGGGTGGAACCGGAATTTTATTATACCGCCGAACGCTACGCCCAACTGCAGCGCGCCCTGGCCGATGACGCCGGCGCCATTCTCGATCATGATGCCCCGTCAGGCGGCGATCCCCTGGATCCGGACCGAAAATTCGGCACCGTGGGCGCGGTGGCCTGCGATAGTTTCGGCCATCTGGCGGCGGCCACCTCCACCGGCGGCATGACCAACAAACAGACCGGCCGGGTGGGAGACTCGCCGATTATCGGCGCCGGATGCTATGCCGATAACGCCACCGCCGCCATCTCCTGTACCGGCAGCGGTGAAGTGTTTATGCGCGGCGTGGCCGCTTATGACGTGAGTGCGCGCATGGCGTACGGCGGACTGTCGCTCCAGGAAGCCGCCGGGCAGGTGATTTTCGATAAGATCCTGGCTCTTGGCGGCTCCGGCGGGCTGATTGCGGTGGATGCTGCGGGCAACGTGGCGCTGCCGTTCAATAGCGAAGGTATGTACCGCGGCGTCGGTTATGTCGGCGCTACGCCCGATATCGGCATCTACCGCTGATGGTCGATCCTATGGCAACAGGACGCCATCCGGTTCCGTCACCGGCGGCAGCGCCCGGTTTACCGGAGGAACAGGTATTGTCGGTGCGTGACCTGAGCGTGCATTTTTCCCATGAAGGCCAGCGCATCGAGGCGGTGCGGCGTATTTCATTTACCATCAACCGCGGCGAGACCCTGGCGATTGTCGGCGAGTCCGGCTCCGGAAAGTCGGTCACCGCCTTATCGATTATGCGGCTGGTGGAGCTGGGCGGCGGCCGGGTGGACAGCGGCGTCATGCTGTTTCGTCGCCGTGGCGGCGAGGTGCTTGATCTGGCCCGGGCCGGACAATCCACGTTGCGGGGCCTGCGCGGCGCCGATATGGCGATGATTTTCCAGGAGCCGATGACGTCGCTGAATCCGGTGTTTCCGGTGGGCGAGCAGATAGCCGAATCCATCCGCCTGCATCAGGGCAAAGACCATCGCAGCGCCCGGCAGGAGGCGCTGCACATGCTGGATCTGGTGCGCATTCCCAACGCCGCAAGCATGCTCGATCGCTATCCCCATCAACTCTCCGGCGGCATGCGCCAGCGGGTGATGATTGCCATGGCGCTGTCGTGCAAGCCGGCGCTGCTGATTGCCGATGAGCCCACCACCGCCCTGGATGTGACTATCCAGGCGCAAATCCTGCAGTTGATCCGCACCCTGCAGCGTGAAATGCAAATGGGGGTGATGTTTATCACCCATGATATGGGCGTGGTGGCCGAAATGGCCGACCGGGTGCTGGTGATGTATCAGGGCAATGATGTGGAGTCGGCCCCGGTCGACACGCTGTTCGCCCACCCCCGTCACCGCTATACCCAGGCTTTGCTGGCGGCGGTGCCGAAGCTGGGTTCGATGGCCGACAGCGATTTCCCGGCGAAATTTCCGCTGCTCAACCCACAGGACGCCGCGCCTGCGGATATCGAGGCCGCGGCCAGGGCGCCGGATTCTCCCGCGCTAAGCGCGGCCAAGGGGCAAGATACCGTGCCGCCGCGCGCCGCGCCGATTTTGCAGGTCAAGGATTTGGTCACCGGTTTTGATATCCGCGGCGGTATTTTCAACCGTGTCCGGCGCCGGGTGCACGCGGTGGAAAAAGTCAGTTTCTCCTTGTATCCCGGCGAAACCCTGGCGCTGGTGGGCGAATCCGGCTGCGGAAAATCCACGACAGGCCGCTCGCTGCTGCGCCTGGTGGAGAGCCAGAGCGGCGATATTATTTTCAACGGCCGGTCGATTACCGCGCTCACGGGACATGAATTGCAGCATCTGCGCCGCGATATCCAGTTTATTTTCCAGGATCCGTACGCCTCGCTCGATCCCAGGCTCACCGTCGGTTATTCGATTATGGAACCGCTGCTGGTGCACGGCGTAGCGCAGGGCCAGGAAGCGCAACGGCGGGTGGAAACGTTACTGACGCGGGTAGGGCTGCTGCCCGAACATGCCCAGCGTTATCCCCACGAGTTTTCCGGCGGCCAGCGCCAGCGTATCTGTATCGCCAGGGCGCTGGCGCTTAATCCTAAGGTGGTGGTGGCCGATGAATCGGTCTCGGCGCTGGATGTCTCGATACAGGCGCAGATCATTAACCTGATGCTCGATTTGCAACGTGAATTCGGCATTGCCTTTTTGTTTATTTCCCACGATATGGCCGTGGTGGAGCGGGTCAGCCATCGGGTGGCGGTCATGTATCTGGGGCAAATCGTCGAGATCGGACCCCGTCGCCAGGTTTTCGCCAACCCGCAGCATCCTTATACCCGCAAATTAATGTCGGCGGTGCCTGTTCCCGATCCCACGCGCCGCCGGCCGGAACATGCTTTACTGGTAGATGAGATTCCCAGCCCCGTCAGGGCGCTGGGAGATGAACCAATCGTTGCGCCGTTGGTTAAGGTCGGGGAGGGGCACTATGTGGCCCGTCATCCGATCGGCGGCGCCTACTGACAGGGATATTCTTGGAGAGTGCAACCTTATGATAAAAAACACGGTTAAGCGTAATATGCTTATCGCCTCGGCGGTGATGGGCGCGTTGGCATCGGTACCGGCCTGGGCGGCCAAGGACGCGGTGATCGCGGTGGGTTCCAACTTTACCAGCCTGGACCCGTATGACGCCAATGATACCCTGTCGCAGGCGGTGGCCAAGTCGTTCTACCAGGGGCTGTTTGGCTTCGATAAGGATATGAAGCAGGTTAACGTATTGGCGGAAAGTTATCAGGCCAGCGCCGACGGCCTCACCTATACCATCAAGCTGCATAAAGGCGTGAAGTTCCAGGACGGCACTGATTTTAATGCCGAAGCGGTCAAGGTGAACCTGGATCGCGCCAGCAATCCGGACAACCATCTCAAGCGCTACAATCTGTTCAAAATGATCGACAAGACCGAGGTGGTCGACCCGTTAACGGTAAAAATCACGCTGAAAACGCCGTTCTCGCCGTTTATCAATAATTTGTCCCATCCGGCGGCGGCGATGATTTCCCCCGCGGCGCTGCAAAAATACGGCAAGGAAATCGGCTTTCATCCGGTGGGCACCGGCCCATACGAATTTGAGGTGTGGAACCAGACCGATTTTGTCAAAGTGAAGCGTTTTGACGGCTACTGGCAAAAAGACGCCGCCAAGCTCGACAGCATCACCTGGCGACCGGTGGTGGACAACAATACCCGCGCGGCGATGCTGCAAACCGGCGAAGCCAATTTTGCCTTCCCGGTCCCTTACGAACAGGCGGCCTTACTGGCAAAAAGCACGAAGCTGGATGTGGTGTCGGCGCCCTCCATCCTGCAGCGCTATATCAGCCTGAATGTAACGCAAAAGCCGTTTGACGACGTCAGGGTGCGCCAGGCCGTGAACTACGCCATTAATAAAGACGCGCTGATCAAGGTTGCCTATGCCGGTTATGCCGTGCCCGCCGAGGGGCCGCTGCCCGCAGGCATTGATTATGCGGTTAAATATAAACCCTGGCCCTACGATCCGGCCAAGGCGCGCGAACTGCTGAAGGAAGCCGGTTATCCGGACGGGTTCACCACCACTCTGTGGTCATCGCACAATACCAGCACCTTCCAGAAGGCGCTGCAGTTTACCCAGCAACAGCTGGCCCAGGTGGGGATCAAAACCACCGTTACCGCCATGGATGCCGGCCAGCGCGCGGCCCAGGTCGAGGCCAAAGGGGTGAACGAAACCGGCGTGCGCATGTTCTATACCGGCTGGTCCGCGTCCACCGGCGAGGCCGACTGGGCCCTGACGCCGCTGTTCGCCAGCACCTCCGCGCCGCCTGCCATCTTCAATACCGCCTTTTACAGTAATCCGCAGGTGGATAAAGATTTGACCGAGGCGTTGAAAACCACCGACCGCGCCGAGAAAACCCGGTTGTATAAAGACGCGCAGGATAAAATCTGGGCTGACGCCCCTTGGGTATTCCTGCTGACGGAAAAAATGCTGTACGCGCGCAGCAAGAATCTGACCGGTTTTTATGTCATGCCGGACAGTTCATTTGATTTCACCCACGCTGATATGAAATAACCCGGCAGAATGCTGAATTATTTTATTAAGCGCTTATTGGGGCTGATCCCGACCCTGCTGATCGTCGCGGTGCTGGTGTTCCTGTTTGTCCACCTGCTGCCGGGCGATCCGGCCAGGCTGGCGGCGGGGCCGAACGCCGATGCCTCGGTGGTGGCGCTGGTGCGCCAGGATTTGGGGCTGGACCGGCCCTTGCCGGAGCAGTTTGTCCATTTTATCGCCAATGCCGTACGCGGCAATTTCGGCACCTCGCTGGTGTCGAAACGGCCGGTCAGCGCCGAGATAAGTTCGCGGTTTATGCCCACATTCTGGCTGACCGTCGCCAGTATGGCGTGGGCGGTGATCCTGGGCATGGCGCTGGGCATCGTTTCGGCGGTATGGCGTAACCGCTGGCCGGACCGCATCGGCATGACGCTTGCGGTCTCGGGGATTTCTTTTCCCGCCTTTGCGCTGGGCATGCTGCTGATGCAGGTATTTTCCGTCGGTCTGGGCTGGCTGCCCACCGTGGGCGCGGACACGCCGCGGCATTATATCCTGCCCGCCATTACTCTCGGCGCGGCGGTGGCATCCATCATGGCGCGTTTTACCCGCGCCTCTTTTGTCGAGGTGATGCAGGAAGACTATATGCGCACCGCCCGGGCCAAGGGCGTGGGCGAATTCTGGGTGGTGGTAAAACATGGCCTGCGCAACGCCATGATTCCGGTGGTGACCATGATGGGCCTGCAGTTTGGTTTTCTGCTGGGCGGTTCGATCGTGGTGGAGGCGGTATTTAACTGGCCGGGACTGGGACGTTTGCTGGTGGATTCGGTGGAGATGCGCGATTATCCGGTGATACAGGCCGAGGTACTGCTGTTTTCGCTGGAATTTATCATTATTAATTTACTGGTGGACATGTTATATGCGGCAATTAATCCGTCTATCCGGTATCAATAGGGACCGGCGATGAAATTCTGGCGACGAAACGCCGCCCTGGCGGCGATGCCGGTGCTTAATCCTCATCGCGTGCGCACGCCGTGGAGCGAGTTCTGGCGGCGCTTTAAACAGCAGCCGCTGGCGCTGGCGGCCGGGGTATTTGTGCTGCTGCTGATTATCAGCGCGCTGCTGGCGCCCTGGCTGGCGCCGTTTGACGCGGAAAACTTTTTTGATTATGACCGGCTTAACGAAGGACCGTCGGCCATGCACTGGCTGGGGGTGGATTCCCTGGGGCGCGATATTTTCAGCCGCATCCTGATGGGCACGCGCATTTCGCTGGCGGCGGGCTTTTTTTCCGTCTTGCTCGGCATGGTCATCGGCACGGTGATGGGCCTGGTGGCCGGGTTTTATGAAGGCTGGTGGGACCGGCTGATTATGCGGATCTGCGACGTGCTGTTTGCCTTTCCGGGTATTTTGCTGGCTATCGCCGTGGTGGCGATTATGGGCAGCGGCATGGCGAATGTGATTATCGCCGTGGCGATTTTCAGCATTCCGGCGTTTGCCAGGCTGGTGCGCGGCAATACGCTGGTGCTCAAGCACCAGACCTTTATTGAATCGGCGCGCAGTATCGGCGCGTCGGACCGCACCATCCTGCTGCGCCATATTCTGCCGGGGACGATGTCTTCCATCGTGGTGTATTTTACCATGCGTATCGGCACCTCGATTATCACCGCCGCCAGTTTGTCATTTCTGGGGCTGGGGGCGCAGCCGCCGATGCCTGAATGGGGGGCGATGCTGAATGAGGCGCGGGCGGATATGGTGACGGCGCCGCATATTGCCATTTTCCCGAGCCTGGCGATTTTTTTGACGGTGCTGGCGTTTAATTTGCTGGGGGATGGGTTGAGGGATGCGCTGGATCCGAAGTTAAAGAATTAAGGAGAAGGGTGCCCCTGAGGGAATGTGCTTGCGTTTTTGGGGCGTGGGGGAGGCATTGATTGATTTTACCAAATTGGGATGTTTGCGGGTCAGGCAGCGATTTCGCTTGCCGGAGTGGGATGTCTGCGGGTGAGGTGGGGATTTCGCTTGCCGGAGTGGGATGTCTGCGGGTGAGGCGGGGATTTCGCTTGCCGGCGTGGGGATGTCAACGGGTGAGGTGGGGATTTCACTTGCCGCGGGCGGCGGTGTTTTATGGTGCCCCGTGCGGGCAAGCGACGAGGGGCCGGCAGTCGCCCCGGCCCCCTCGACCCCCGGGCTACCGGCAGATCGCACGCCGCTGCGCGGTGCCTTCCGTCCCGGCTCCCGCCCTGCGGCCCGCACGGCACGCGCTCCCGGCGCGGGCCTAAGCTCTCGCCGCATCCCTGCGGCTCGTCCGGTCGTGAACCGTGCCGTCAGCGTGCTTGATGCCGGTCCAACGTCAACGTCAAAATCAACGACCAAGTCAACGTCAAAATCAACGACCAAGTCAAAGTCAATGTCAAAATCAACGACCAAGTCAAAATCAAAATCAAAGTAAAAATCAAAGTGAAGGTGAAGGTCAAAAGCAGGTGGCAATAGAAAATGGCACTATCTATAGCAAGAGCCAGTGCCAAAAATAAATGCCATTGGCAGAAGCGACAGTCAATGATAAAAGCAACTGCCACGGACCATTACCCGCAGTGCCAATCCTTCCCTATTTCCCATCCCAGGCATCGATTCTCTCCTCCCTGATCTTCACCTTGCCCTCATCATTCACCTTAAAGTAATCCTGCGCCATGCCCCCCTCCCAATCGCCATAGCTGGGATTGGGCAGCACAATATATTTGCGCCCGAATTCCTCCTGGTGACGGTTAACAAAATCCCGCCGTTGGGTATTCAGTTTATGATAGGTCTCGCCGCTGAAATCATTCAGGTTATCGCCGACATACACCACGATATCATAGCCCTGTTTTTCCACCGCCGCGAAACGCTCAACCTTATTGGAGCTGCCGCCGGTAGGTTTCAGTAATACTGTTTGCGGGCTGACGTCGGCAAAACCCAACGCCTTGAGATTATCCACCGTGGCGGTGTAGTCAGCCTGCGCGCGGTTGGAGACATAAAAAATACGACCGCCGTGCTCCAGCACATAGTGGGAGAACTCCACCGCGCCCGGCAGCGCCTTGGCCTCGCGCGCCTGGTTCCATTTGCTCCAGGTAGCGTCGGTAAAGGGCTGGTGATGCTTGATCTGCCAGCCGGCATAGGCGCTGTTATCGATCATGGTTTCATCCAGATCCACCACCACCGCCTTCTTCAGGCCGGGGCGGGCCTTGGCTTGGATAAATGCCGTTTCGGCGGTATTAAAAGCCTGGTAGGACAGGGCGCTGATTTCGCCCGATTGCTGCATCCAGTTAACGGCAAATACCGTTTGTTCCGTGAGCTTTTGCTGTGCCGTCTCAGGCGCGGCGGCTTGCTGATGAGGAGCGCAGCCGCTTAGCAGCAGGCTGAGGGTCAAAGCGGCGAACCCGCATTTTACAGTATGCATTGTTTCTCCTTGTCGTATCCCGAAACTGTCTATAACTCAACCCATCGAAGCGGGTAATTTCAGTGTTGTCTGGCAGGGGGTATCAATTTTCAAGATAACTTAGTTATTTATAAATTAATAACATGCATTTTATTAATTATGAAACTAAAAACATCGTGCGATTGGACACGGGAACCACGCGAGGGAATAACGGTAATGTCAGTAAGTGTAAATCCGGCGGTGATTTATCGCGCAACCGGCGGGTCATTTCTACGCTTAAGGGGAACGATAAAATGGAGAGAACACCATGCGTTGGATAACACCTCTGCTGCTGTCGGCCGGCCTGGCGTTTTTCAGCGGCCGGCTCATGGCGGCGGAACTTCAGGTCACCCAATTGCTCACGGGTATGGATCACCCCTGGTCCCTGGCATTTTTGCCGCGGGACGGCGGTATGTTGATTACCGAACGACCGGGACGGCTACGCTACTGGCAGCCCGGCCAGCCCCTTTCGGCCCCCATCGCCGGCGTGCCAAAGGTCTACGCCCACGGCCAGGGCGGGCTGTTCGATGTGGTCCTGGCCCCGGATTTTGCACAGTCGCGGCGCATTTATCTTAGCTATGCCGAAGCGGGCAAAGACGACGCGGGGACGGCGGTCGGGTATGGCCGTTTATCGGAAAATAACCAGCAACTGACCGATTTTAAAGTGATTTTCCGCCAGCAGCCCAAACTGTCCAGCGGCGAGCATTTTGGCGGACGGCTGGTATTTGACCGGCAAGGGTTCCTGTTTATCAGCCTGGGCGAAAATAATCGCCGCCCCACGGCGCAGGATATGACCAAACACCAGGGCAAAATCGTCCGTTTAACCGCCGATGGCGAAATACCGCCGGATAATCCTTTTGTCCACGACGATAATGCCCGTCCGGAAATCTGGTCCCTGGGGCATCGCAATCCGCAGGGAATGGCATTAAATCCCTGGACCGGCATCATCTGGGAGAATGAACACGGCCCTCAGGGGGGCGATGAAGTGAATATCATCACCAAAGGCGCTAACTTTGGCTGGCCGATCGCCACTTACGGCATTAACTACTCGGGTTTGAAAATCCCCGAAGCGCAGGGCGGTGTGGTCGCGGGCACGGTGCAACCCGCCTGGTATTGGCAAAAATCGCCGGCGATAAGCGGTATGGCATTCTATAACGCCGATCGATTTCCGCAGTGGAAGAACTCGCTGTTTATCGGCGCATTAAAACAACAGGCGTTAATCAGACTGACGCTAAAGGGAGACGTTGTGAAGTCTGAACAACGCTTGCTGGAAGACCGCCATGAGCGCATCCGCGATGTGCGCGTGGGACCCGACGGCTTCGTCTACGCGCTCACCGACGAGCGGGACGGTAAATTGCTCAGGCTTGGGCTGGAATAACCACCGGCCTGATAGCCGATGGCTGGGGTCTTTTGAACGGCGTAACGCACGCATGACGGGCAACGGCCGCCACGGGGATCGGGCGCTTCCGGCCGGGCCCGCATCGCGTCATCATGCCGGGGGCGGCAGGCCCGGGTTAGCTCAGCGGCAGCATGACCCGCGTCTTGAAGGCATGACGGGAAGAAATGGCGTCATACCAGGTTTGCAGATGGGTACGTGGTTTGCGCTCGATATCAAGCGTAAACCAGTTATACGCCAGGCATCCGATGGGAATGTCGCCGATGCCGAATTTTTCCCCGGAAAAATAGGGGTGCTTTTCCAGAGCGGTTTCAGCGATATCCAATAATTCCTCGCATCGTTTAATGCCGTTTTCTATCAATTGTTTATCACGCTTGGCCGGTGGCGTGCGGATAAGATTGATATACACCGGCTGTAACGCCGGCGACAGGCTGGATAACGTCCAGTCCATCCATTTTTCGGAGGCGGCGCGTACCGCCGCATCCGCTAATAGCCACTGGTCCTGGCCGAATTTTGCCGCCATATAGCGTACGATGGTATTGGATTCCCAGAGCACCAAATCGTTATCATCATCCTGCAGGCAGGGCACCAGGCCGTTGGGATTTAACGCCAGGAACAGCGGATCCTTGTTTTTACCGTATTCGCCGCCAGCCGGTATTACGTTGAACGCCAGTTCAAGTTCCGCGGCGCACCACAGTACTTTTTTCACGTTCACTGAATTCTCACGACCCCAGATTGTCAACATTGCGCCTTCTCCGTTATATTTTTCTAAATAGTTGGGCAATCTTCAGCGTGGCCTAACAGGGGGTTATGCCGTAAAAAAACCGGTTTACCTGCTCCGCCTTTTATCGCCGTATTAAGCCTGATTTTAGCGCATAAAAAGAAAATGAGCTTTTCCCGGACATATCTTCATGGTTTAACCGGTCTTCATAAATTATAACCTGTAAACTATTGCGCTAATTGATAATTATCTAAACATGCATCTTTAAACGATATTTTGTTTCAAAAAAAAATAGCGCGGCAAGAATCCGCGATGTCCGCCTGGGAATTATGCTTTAATCTTGGGTTTTACGGCCATTGGCCGGGTCCATTCATTTAGGGAAAGGTATCGTTATGACAGTGATAAAAATCGTGCGCGCGGTTTTATCCGTAGGGCTGTTTGCCCTGGGGTTGCAATTGGCCCAGGCGAACAGCGATCCAAAAACCATTGTCTTCGGCGTCGCGCCGGGTCCTTATGGGGATATGGTGAAGCAGGCCATCAAGCCTGAGCTGGTAAAAAAAGGCTATACGGTGGAGGTGCGGGAGTTCAGCGACTATGTGCAGCCGAATATGGCATTGGCCAACGGCAGTATTGACGCCAATCTTTTCCAGCATACGCTGTATCTGGAAAAGTTTGCCGCCGACAAAAACCTGAAGGTGAGTAAACTTATCACCGTGCCCACCGCCAGCATGGGTTTCTATTCGCATAAAATCACCGCTATCCGCGAGCTCAAGAAGGGCGATATCATCACGCTATCAAATGATCCCACCAACCTGGCGCGCGGCCTGCGTTTTCTGGAAAAACTGGGTCTGATTAAAATCAAGGCGGATATCGACCCCACTAAAGCCTCCGAACGCGATATCGCCCTGAATCCGCGCGGCCTGGTATTCAAGCCGCTGGAGGCCGCCCAGTTGCCGCGCACCCTAGACAGCGCCAGCGGCGCGCTGGTCAACGGCAACTTTGCCATTGCCGCGGGCCTGAAGATGTCATCGGCCCTGGCGCTGGAAACGCTGGATGAAAATCTGAAAAATGTCATTGCGGTACGCACCGACGATTTGGATAAACCTTTTGTCAAAGACATCAAGGCCGCGGTGGAATCGCCGGCGTATGCTGCGGTGATTAACCAACCCGGCTCGATGTTCAGCCAATTCCAGAAACCCGAATGGATGCAGGCCGCCCCCCAGGTTAAACCCTGACCAAGCCCCTGCCGGCACTCTTGTCCGGCAGGCGGTTTTCCGCTTTGGATGTGATTTTGGAGTATGCGGATAATGATTCAGTTAGACCATATCAGCGTGGATTTCCCACAGGGAAAGCAACCGGGCGCCCGCGCGGTGGACGACGTCAGCCTGCGGATTAAACGCGGTGAAATCTACGGTATCGTCGGCGCCAGCGGGGCGGGCAAAAGCACGCTGCTGCGCACCATCAACCTGCTCCAGCGGCCAAGCGCCGGCGAGGTTATCGTTAACGACGTCCGGGTCAGTGCGCTTTCCGGCGGCGCGCTGCGCCGGCAACGGCAAAAAATCGGCATGATTTTCCAGCATTTTAACCTGATGCATACGCGCACGGTGGCGGCGAACGTCGCCTTCAGCCTGCGGGCGGCCGGCAAATCCTCCGGTGACATCGCCCGGCGGGTACCGGAAATCCTGGCGCTGGTGGGCCTGGCCGATAAGGCGGCGGCCTTCCCGGCACAGCTTAGCGGCGGGCAAAAACAGCGGGTCGGCATCGCGCGCGCCATCGCTAACCAGCCTGAGGTGTTGCTGTGTGACGAGCCGACCTCGGCGCTGGATCTGGAAACATCGGCATCGATACTGACACTGCTTAAGGAAATCAATGTCCGCCTCGGCATTACCATTGTATTGATTTCCCATGAAATGACGGTCATCAAGACCATCTGCGACCGCGTGGCGGTGATGACCGGGGGGAAAGTGGTGGAGGAAGGGGCGGTTTTTGACATTTTCGCCACGCCCCGGCACGAATTTACCCGGCAACTGGTTTCGCATACCTTTAATCTGGAGCTGCCGCCCCGCTTAATGCAGGATTTACGCGGTACCCTGTTGAAAATATTGTTTGTTGGCGCCTCCGCCGAGCAGCCGGTGCTGTCGGATGTCGCCACGCGTTTCGGCGTGTCGGTGAATATCCTGCACGGAAAAATTGAGTATATCGGCTACCGCGCGTTGGGCGTGCTGGTGGCGCTGTTAACCCATCCCACCCGGCCGGAACAGGTTGCCCTGGCGGTCACCTATATCCAGGAAAATACCGCGCGCGTGGAGGTGCTGCATGGCTGATTTATGGCTCGATCTTTTTGCCGCGTTTGGCGAAACCTTCCAGATGGTGGGGATCGCCACGCTGTTTGCCATTATCGGCGGCCTGCCGCTGGGCTTTCTCATCTATGTCACCGACCGCCATCTGTTCTGGCAAAACCGCGCCCTCTATCTTAGCGGCACGGTGCTGGTAAATATCATCCGTTCGATACCCTTTGTCATTCTGCTGGTGCTGCTGCTGCCGTTAACGCAATTGTTGCTGGGCAACACCATCGGGCCCATCGCCGCGGCCGTGCCGTTATCCGTGGCGGCCATCGCGTTTTATGCCCGTCTGGTGGATGGCGCGCTGCGCGAAGTGGATCCCGGCATTGTCGAGGCTGCCGAAGCCTTTGGCGCCAGCCCGATGCGCATCATCTGCACGGTGTTATTACCGGAGGCGCTGGCGGGTCTATTACGCGGGTTGACCATCACCCTGGTCAGCCTTATCGGCTATTCCGCCATGGCGGGGATTGTCGGCGGCGGCGGGGTGGGCGATCTGGCCATCCGTTTTGGTTATTACCGCTACGAAACCAACGTCATGATCATTACCGTGGTGGCGCTGGTTATTTTAGTCCAGATAGTCCAGGTGTTGGGCGACGCCCTGGCACAACGCGCCGACCGGCGCAGTAAACGCTAAACCGCCGCCCGCCGTCAGGCGGCGGTAAGATAAAAAAATGTAAAAAGAGCTGAAAATTGATCGCCGTTGCGGCAAAGTTGAACTGTTTCGCATAGACTTGATGTGTTTGCACGGCTGACAAACCAGCACACAAATTTAAAACGGGTATGATGATCAGGAACATCGCTATGTTTATGGTTTTGCCCATCATCCCAAGGTATGGCTTTGTCATCAAACTCTGTTGGGATCTCTACCGTGAGTAACGCGGTTACCATTGTTGAAGGGATACTCTGGCCACGCCATGAAGAATGACATTTTTCCACAAAAAAAAACCACCCTGACCCTGGGCGCACTGCTGGTGCTGGCCCTCATCCCCGCAGCCCGGGCCGATACGCCGCCCGCCGCGCCGGAAGTAAACGCCAAGGCGTTTATCCTGATGGATTATCAAAGCGGCAAAGTGCTGGCGGAGTCAAATGCCGATCTGCGTCTCGACCCCGCCAGCCTGACAAAAATCATGTCCAGCTATGTGATTGGGCAGTCCCTGAAGGCCAAAAAAATCACGGAGCAGGATAAAGTCACCATCGGCAAGGATGCCTGGGCCACGGGTAACCCGGTGCTGCGCGGATCGTCGCTGATGTTCCTGAAGCCCGGAGAGCAGGTCTCCGTGGCGGATCTGAACAACGGGGTGGTGATCCAGTCGGGCAACGATGCCAGTATCGCCCTCGCGGATTATGTCGCCGGCAGTCAGGATGCGTTTGTCAGCCTGATGAACAAATATGTCGACGTCATGGGATTGAAAAATACCCATTTCCTCACCGTGCATGGCCTGGATGCCGAAGGGCAATACAGCACCGCGCGGGATATGGCGATCATCAGCCAGGCGCTGATTCGGGATGTCCCGGACGAATATGCCCTGCATAAACAAAAAGAATTCACCTATAACAAGATTAAACAACTCAACCGCAACCGGCTGTTATGGAACAGCAATCTCACCGTGGACGGCATCAAGACCGGTTATACCGATGGCGCGGGCCATAACCTGGTGGCGTCGGCTATCACCCCTGGCGGCATGCGGCTGATTTCGGTGGTGCTGGGCGCGCCCACCGACGGGGTGCGTTTTCGCGAGAGCGAAAAAATCCTCACCTGGGGCTTCAATTTTTATGAAACGCTGACGCTGATTCCCGCCGGCAAACCCTTTACCCGCCAGCGTGTCTGGTTCGGCGATCGCAGTGAGGTGGACTTGGGCGTGGCGCAGGATGCGTCTGTTACCTTGCCTAAAGGCCAGATGAAAAACCTGAAGGCGTCATTTACCCTGGCGTCTCCTCATCTTGAGGCGCCGCTGGCTCGCCACCAGGTGGTAGGAACCATTGATTTTCAACTGGACGGCAAGGTTGTCGAACAACGCCCGCTTGTGGTGCTCGATGAAGTGCAGAAAGGCGGCTTTTTCCGCAACATCTGGGATTGGATCCTACAGACCATACACGGCTGGTTTGGCAAATAGGCCGTCTCGTCTTCCGTTATTATGATGCCTCCCAGCGGGAGGCATTATCCCACCTTATTCCAGCAGCTTATATAGAATCGCCGACAGCGCGATAAAGCCTATGGCCCAAACAAAATAATTGCTGGCCGCGCCGCGATAGCGGGCCATGGCCGGCACCTTGGCTATGGCATACATGGGCAGCAGAAAAAGCAGCATGGCGATAATCGGGCCGCCCAGCATTTCAATAATACCCAGGATGCTGGGGTTGATGGTCGCCACCAGCCATGTCGACGCCAGCATAAACAGCCCCGTCAGCCGGTGCAGTGTAACCTCATGGACGGTTCTGCCCGGCTTGCGCAGCGCCTTATCCAGCAGGCTGATAAAGCCCTCGCTGGCGCCGAGGTAATGGCCGAGGAAGGATTTGGTTATCGCGACAAACGCCACGACCGGCGCCAAAAAACCGATAAAGGGATTGTTGAAGTGATTGGCCAGGAAGGACAGGATGGAGATGTTTTGCGTTTTGGCGTGCGCCAGGTCCTGGGGCGAGAGGCTAAGGACGCAGCTGAAAACGAAAAACATCACCGTCAGCACCATCAGGATGTTGCTGTATAATAAAATGCGCGAGCATTTTTGCTCGGCGTTATCGCCGTATTCCTTTTTTTTCGACATGGCGAAGGCGGAAATGATGGGTGAATGGTTAAACGAGAATACCAGCACCGGCACCGCCAGCCACAGGGTATGCCATAACCCGCCGTTTCCTGTGCCGCGAAGCGGCAGGGCGGTATGGAAAATGTCGGTGCTCCAGTGGGGCATCAGGAACGCGCCCAGGAACAACAGCACCGCGACAAAGGGAAATACCAGCATACTCATGACCTTGACGATAATCTCTTTACCCAGGCGGATGACGGTCATCAGGCCCATGATCAAGATCAACGACAGCAGCGCGCGCGGCGGCGCGGTAAGGTGCAATTGATGGGTAATAAAACTGTCGACGGTATTGGTGATGGCGACGCCGTAGACCAGCAGAATGGGGTAAATGGCAAAAAAATAAAGCAGGGTAATCACCTGGCCCGCCCGGGCGCCGAAGTGTTGCTCAATCACATCGGTAATATCCCGGCACGCGCCGTCGCCCGACAACACCAGGCGGCATAAAGCGCGATGGGCGAAAAAGGTCATGGGGAACGCAATCAGCGCCATGATGATCAGCGGCACCAGGCCCCCGATACCCGCATTGATGGGCAAAAACAGCACCCCGGCGCCGATAGCCGTGCCATAAAGCCCCATCATCCAGACAGCATCCGTTTTGCTCCAGGATGCCGACGCGGTCCGATGGGCCAGTGTTTCCGTGGTGGCTTGAGTTGTATCCATTATATCTCCAAAAAACAAAGCGGAACGAATAATATATAAACTGCAAAGGCTTATTACATAGCCGCTTTTATTGCAATAGCAGTTACGAAAAACAGTAAGAGCGAGTCATCAGGTAAATAATATTGGGCGGTGAGATCAGATGGACATAATATAGAATTTGTTCGGGATATTCATGCGCAATGTTGATTTTTTTGATCTAAGTCGATTATTTAATGGTGCAGTACGGGTTAGGTTAATGCGTAATAATAATAATAACTCCTGCTATAATATTTGTAATGGTTCATTAACGTTAAAGTTATCTAACGCTTTAATATAATAATATTTTTTGGCATCGGCGGCGTTTTTTTCGACCTGCCGCCGTCATGAGATTAATGCCTGCCCAATAGCCTGCACCCCTATAACGCTATTATGCGGCCAAGCACCTAATGTCGGCATTTATTATTGCTGTTATTATGAATTATCTTTTAATTAATTTACTGTAATTGAATTAGTCATTTTTCGTGGAATAATAGGGGATAATACGGCCCCGGCCCAACGACCAGACTAAAAAATCGCTGTCCGGCCTGCAGGTGGCGGCGTCAGCGCAGGGGCGCAGGTTGTAGCGGGGAAACCGCCGCTCGATGCGCCAGGCAACCGTTATGACCGGGGGAATGGCGGACAATAAAAAACCCGAAAGTCTTGAACCTAATAGGCGGGACGATCGGGCTCCTCAATTTGGGGACATCAAAGAAAAGCAGTGGCACATATTCAGACTGCGGCCATAAGCGAAAGTTCTGCGTTAGATCAAAAAAATCTCATTTCCGACCGGCGCCATGAGCGCCGGGCTTATGCGTCGGCGCCCGCGCCGTACGGCAGCAGCCGGCAACGCGTACGGCCGGCGCGGCGCGCGCGGCCGGTGGCTGCTGTTTATGTAAAAAAATTAATGTAAGAGGGCGACGTGTCATCATAAGAAAAAACTGAAATTTTCATTTTATTGCGACGCCGCCATGGATAGAAAGGGTCTGATGGTGGCAAAAAGCGTTTCAGCGCCGCGCCCCGGGCAAAAAAAGAAATTATTTTATTTACCGTAAAAAAGTCAGGTTAATGACAAGGTTGGAAGCGTATCATCGGTTTTATATGTCCATCGGGGTGTGATTGTTCTCTCACAATGAATAACAAAATTTCATTCTTGCGTAACAAATCAGCCACCTTAATAAGCATGGACCATAACTTTATTGTTACCAGCAACTATTTGATAATTATGAGATTATCAAGTATATTCATTAGAATAAAATCTGAGAATACACCATTATTGCCGCCAGGGAAGCGTACCGGGATTTGACGGTTACCGGACGTTTGCCTTTGGCGTTGTTTTTCCCTTGTCGCCGGGAAAATATACGCCATTTTATCGCGGTAAACATTTTTCTGCCGATGACCGGCGGCCGGGATGAATTGGGCGGCATTCATCATCGGGAAACCGCGTTTTTTTTCTATGGCGTTTTGATCACAGCGTGAATTATGGGAGGCAAAAATGGCGCTCTACCGGCATTGGGCTGGAACCATAAGCAGTGCTGTACTGTTCGGCGTAATCTTTGCCAGCCAGGTCAGCGGCTTCGAAGTGATGAAGACCGGGGATCACGGCGCGGCATTTGGCCTGCTGCTGTTTTTACTGCCCGGCATCGTCGGCAGCCTGCTGTTGCATGAGAATAAAATCATCAATCCGATCGTGGGCGCCCTGATCGCTTCGCCTTTTTGCCTGCTGCTGTTTTACCTCGGACATGGTTTATCCATCAGCCTGTGGTATCAGCTTGCCTACATGTTAAGCGCGGTATTTTGGTGCGCCTGCGGCGCGCTGGGGTGTTACTTTGCCGGCGTGATATACAAAGGGGCGGCGCATTGACGGCGGCGTAAAAGAATAAAGCCAGCCCGGGCTGGCTTCCATCGCAGTGATGCAGTAATAAAGCAGTGCGGATTATTGCTGGTAAAGGCTGAGGTTTTCTTTCGCGTAAGCTTCAAAATCAGTGCAGCCGCCGATATGAACCTGATCGACGAAGATTTGCGGCACGGTTTCCACGGGTTTGCCGACGGTTTTCGACAGGTCGGCCTTGGATATGCCTTCCGCATGGATATCGACATAACGGAAAGAGAAGTCATCCCGTTCAGCGGTCAGTTTTTCAGCCAGCTCTTTAGCGCGCACACAATAAGGACAGCCCGGACGTCCAAAAATGACAGCAAACATATACACTCCTTAACGCATAAAAGAAAAAACGAAACGAATCTTTGCACTCGGTTATGCTTTTCGCTGTCAGCTACTATGCCTGTGACCTGCGTCAAAAAAAAGCAGAAAATACCTTTTAGTCCAATGCATCCCGCCTATCTGTTTCATACGCGTGCAAACCGTCTTTGGACGCTAAACTTTTCTCGACCCGCGCCCGCGGGCGGATTATTATGAGCCGGTCCACTATGATCAATCTGGGTAAACCGTGAAAATAGCCATTTTATCCCGGGACGGCACCCTGTTTTCCTGCAGGCGACTGCGGGAAGCGGCCGAATTCCGACGTCATAGCGTGGATATCATCGATCCGCTCTCCTGCTATATGAACATCAATTGCGACGCGCCCGCCATTCATTACCGCGGCAATCGCCTGGCGCATTACGATGCGGTTATCCCGCGGATCGGCACCGCCATCACCTTTTACGGCACCGCGGTCTTGCGCCAGTTTGAAATGCTGGGCAGCTATGCGCTCAACGGTTCTTCAGCCATTACCCGCGCCAGGGATAAACTGCATTCCCTTCAATTGCTGGCGAAAGAGGGCATCGATCTGCCGGTGACGGGCTTTGCCGATTCCCCGGACGATACCGGCGATCTGATTGCCATGGTGGGCGGGGCGCCCCTGGTGGTGAAACTGGTGGAAGGCACTCAGGGCATCGGCGTGGTGCTGGCTGAAACATCCCAGGCCGCCAAGAGTGTTATCGACGCCTTTCGCGGCTTGAAGGCGCAGTTTCTGGTGCAGGAATATATTCAGGAGGCGAAAGGCTGCGATATCCGGTGCCTGGTGGTGGGCAACCGGGTGGTGGCGGCTATCGAACGCCAGGCCGAAGCGGGAGATTTCCGCTCCAATCTTCATCGGGGCGGTTCGGCCCGCAAAATTGTCATTACCCCCCGGGAGAGGGCGGTGGCCATCAAGGCGGTTAGCACTTTGGGGCTTGATGTGGCCGGCGTCGATATCCTGCGGGCGCGGCGCGGGCCCTTGGTGATGGAGGTCAATGCCTCGCCGGGCCTGGAAGGGGTGGAAACCGCCACCGGCACCGATATTGCCGGAATGATGATTGAATACATCGAACAGCACGGCCAGAAAATGTTAAAACCGGGCAATACCTTGTAAATCCACCGTACCCGCGGCAAAAAGGGCATTTTCAGATTTTGTCCCGGGGGGCGGACATTGGTCTGACCTATGGTGATTAATGAGAAAGCTATCTATTAAAAATCAATATGATGTTGTTTGCCGCGCAATAGCGCGCCGCGCGCCGCTACGCCCGGATAACCGGCCGGGCCGACGGTTAAAATAATTTCCTGCGTTTGTCCATGGCACCTTTGACGATTATTCCGTAAGCTATGCCCCGTTTCGCATTTTTCATTTAGAGGTTGGCCTTCATGGATTCACTTGTTGTCCCGGATCTGGACATCCTTAGACGCTGGCTGGAAAAGCTCAGCCTGACGTTTTTCGAGTGTGACTCCTGCCAGGCGTTGCATCTGCCGCATATGCAAAATTTTGACGGCATCTTCGATGCCAAAGTTGATTTGGTCGATAACGTCATTTTATTTTCCGCCCTGGCGGAGGTGCGTCCCACCGCGCTGATAGCGCTGGTGGGGGATTTAAGTCAGATAAATGCCAGTTCGCTGACGGTGAAGGCCTTTATCGATATTCAGGACGATAACTTGCCCAAGCTGGTGGCGTGCCAGGCGTTAAGCATTGAGGTGGGCGTGACCTTTGGTCAGTTTAAACATTTTATGCAGCAGTCCGAAGAACAGATTTCCATGCTGATTCTGGAAGCGCGTGCCAATGATTTGCTGTTTATTGACGGCGAAGAACAGCCCGCCGACGCCAAAAATACCCTTCCGGTTATCCATTGATCTGCCGCCTGCCGCAGGCGGCGTGCCCTCCCGGTACCTTCCCATCATTTATGCTGTCGTTGCGCCCGCGCGAGCGCAGATCCTTTGTCATTTATGCGTCCAATACCAGATTTGTTCACTAATTAGTGAATAATTAATCGATTAAAGCCATTTTTTTTGCGGATCGCTGGCGTCGCAGTGGCGCTGCGGTTATGCTTGCGATGCTGCGCGTGATCCGTCGGACAACCGTTTTCATAACGTTATCTCCCCGCGCGCGTCCGAGGGGGATCGGCTATTCACGGTGCCGCCAACAGCCGCTGCGCTTATTTAAGCACTGTATACCGGCGACGTTATACAGAAATATCTTTTATTGACCGGGATTTGGAGGAAGCAACGGATGTTCACCCAACGTAAAAAATGGTTGTCGGGTATAGTTGCCGGCCTGCTGATGGCTGCGTCCGTCACCGCATCAGGTGCGGAACAAAAAACGCTGCATGTCTATAATTGGTCGGATTATATTGCGCCGAACACCGTGCCGGATTTTGAAAAACAAACCGGCATAAAAGTCATCTATGATGTTTTCGACTCCAATGAAGTATTGGAGGGTAAACTGATGGCCGGCAGTACCGGCTTTGACGTGGTGGTGCCTTCCGCCAGTTTCCTGGAGCGACAGTTAACCGCCGGGGTATTCCAGCCTTTGGATAAAAGTAAACTGCCGAATTATAAAAATCTGGATCCGGAATTATTGAAACTTATCAGCCAGCACGATCCTGATAACAAATATGCCATTCCCTATATGTGGGCTACCACCGGCATTGCCTATAACGTCGATAAGGTCAAAGCCATTCTGGGCGCGGACGCGCCGGTAAACAGCTGGGATCTGGTGTTAAAACCGGAAAACCTGACGAAGCTGAAAAGCTGCGGCGTTTCATTCCTTGATGCGCCCTCGGAGATATTCGCCACCGTCCTCAATTACCTGGGCAAGGATCCGAACAGCGCCAACGCCGCGGATTATACCGGGCCGGCCACCGATCTGCTGTTAAAGCTGCGCCCCAGCATCCGTTATTTCCATTCCTCGCAATATATCAACGATTTGGCAAATGGGGACATTTGCGTTGCCATCGGCTGGGCCGGCGACGTGATGCAGGCGGCAAATCGCGCGAAGGAAGCGAAGAACGGCGTTCATATCGCCTATAGTATTCCTAAGGAAGGCGCGCTGGCGTTTTTTGACGTGCTGGCGATTCCGGCCGACGCCAAAAATACCGACGAGGCCTATCAGTTCCTTAATTTTCTGATGGACCCCCAGGTTATTGCCCAGGTCAGCAATCAGATATTCTATGCCAACGGCAATAAAGCGGCCACGCCGCTGGTCAATGAAGAGGTGCGCAATAATCCCGGCATTTATCCGCCGCCCGAGGTGCGCGCTAAATTATTTAGCCTTAAAGTTCAGCCGCCGCAAATAGACCGGGTTATCACCCGTGCCTGGACCAAGGTAAAAAGCGGCAAGTAATCTGCCCGCCGCAGGGTTGACATTATGCTAACCAACAGGCGGTTTCATACCGCCTGTTATGCTATTTCAGAGACGGTAGACGATTAACGATTATCCGTTTCTTCTGTTCCGGAGAGTCATGTCAGTGAACGATGCTATACCCCGCCCACAGCCCAAAACCCAGAAAATGGTAACGCCATTGCTGGAGATTCGTAATTTGACCAAAACCTTCGACGGCCAGTCGGCGGTCGATGATGTCAGTTTAACGATCTATAAAGGGGAAATGTTTGCTTTATTGGGCGCGTCAGGCTGTGGTAAATCCACGCTGCTGCGGATGCTGGCGGGCTTTGAACAACCCACCCATGGCCAGATTGTGCTCGACGGCCAGGACCTGTCCCATATGCCGCCGTATCAACGGCCCATTAATATGATGTTCCAGTCCTATGCGCTGTTTCCGCATATGACGGTGGAACAGAATATTGCCTTCGGCTTGAAGCAGGATAAACTGCCGCGCGCCGAGATTAAGCAACGCGTGGCGGAGATGCTGGCGATGGTGCATATGCAGGAATTCGCCGCCCGCAAGCCCCATCAGCTTTCCGGCGGCCAGCGCCAGCGCGTGGCGCTGGCGCGCAGCCTGGCTAAACGGCCAAAGCTATTGCTGCTTGACGAACCGATGGGCGCGCTGGATAAAAAATTACGCGACCGCATGCAGCTGGAAGTGGTGGATATCCTGGAACGCGTCGGGGTGACCTGCGTGATGGTCACGCACGATCAGGAAGAGGCCATGACCATGGCCGGACGCATCGCCATTATGAACCGGGGCAAGTTTGTGCAAATCGGCGAGCCGGAAGAGATTTATGAGCATCCCAACAGCCGCTTCAGCGCCGAATTTATCGGTTCGGTCAATATGTTCGACGGCCTGCTGGTTGAGCGTCACGACGATGCGCTCATTATCCAAAGTCCCGGCCTGGTGCATCCGCTGCAGGTGAATTCCGATGTGTCGGTGGTTGACGGCGTGCCGGTGCATGTGGCGCTGCGGCCGGAAAAAATCATGCTGTGCGAGGAGGTGCCCGCGGACGGCTTTAACTTTGCCGTCGGCGAAGTGGTCAATATCGCCTATCTCGGCGATCTCTCCATTTACCATGTGCTGCTGCAAAGCGGCCAGACCATCAGCGCGCAGCTGCAAAATGCGCACCGTTACCGAAAAGGCACGCCGACCTGGGGGGATGAAGTGCGTCTCTGTTGGGATGCGGACAGCTGTGTTGTGCTGACGGTATAGGACAGGGGAACATCATGTCTGCATCTGACGAAAAATTACTGCCCCCGCCGGCCGTCGAGCGGGTCAACACCCCCCGCATCTTGACAAGGCTGCAGATGCGCCATGGGCGCAAGGCGGTGATTTTTCTGCCTTACCTGTGGCTGTTGCTGCTGTTTATGCTGCCGTTCCTGATTGTTTTCAAAATCAGCATGGCGGAGATGGCCCGGGCGATCCCGCCCTACACCGACCTGGTCAGCTGGCTCGACGGTAAGCTGGATATCTCGCTGAACCTGGCCAATTACCTGCAACTGCTGGACGATCCGCTGTATATCGAGGCGTATCTGCAATCACTGCAGGTCGCGGCCGTTTCCACCTTTTTCTGCCTGCTGATAGGCTACCCGATGGCCTGGGCGGTGGCCCACAGTAAACCCTCGACGCGCAATATCCTGCTGTTGCTGGTTATCCTGCCGTCGTGGACGTCATTTTTAATCCGGGTCTACGCCTGGATGGGGATCCTGAAAAACAACGGTATTCTCAATAACGTCCTGCTGTGGCTCGGCGTTATCGATCAGCCGCTGGTGATCCTGCATACCAATCTGGCGGTATATATCGGAGTGGTCTATGCCTATCTGCCGTTTATGATCCTGCCCATTTATACCGCGCTGACGCGGCTGGATTATTCCCTGGTGGAGGCATCGCTCGATCTCGGCGCCCGGCCGATGAAAACCTTTTTCCAGGTGATTGTTCCCCTGACCAAAGGCGGCATTATCGCCGGCTCGATGCTGGTGTTTATTCCGGCGGTGGGCGAATACGTGATTCCAGAGCTGCTCGGAGGCCCCGACAGCATCATGATCGGGCGCATTTTATGGCAGGAATTTTTCAATAACCGCGATTGGCCGGTGGCGTCCGCGGTAGCGGTTATCATGCTGCTGCTGCTGATTGTGCCGATTATGTGGTTCCATAAACATCAGAATAAAACCCTGGGGGATCGGGCATGAATACGCTACCTGTCGTGCGTTCGCCCTGGCGCATCGTGATTTTAATCACCGGGTTTACCTTTTTGTACGCCCCGATGCTGATGCTGGTCATCTACTCGTTCAACAGCTCGAAACTGGTCACGGTATGGGCCGGATGGTCGACGCAGTGGTATGGCGTCCTGGTCAATGACCAGGCGATGCTAAGCGCCGTGTCGCTCAGCCTGACGCTGGCGGCCGCCACCGCCACCATGGCGGTGATCCTGGGTACCCTGGCGGCGGTGGTGATCGTGCGTTTCGGCCGCTTTCGCGGCGCCAACGGGTTCGCCTTTATGCTGACCGCGCCGCTGGTGATGCCGGATGTGATAACCGGCCTGTCGCTGCTGCTGCTGTTCGTGGCGCTGGGGCACGCCATCGGCTGGCCGGCGGAGCGAGGCATGTTCACCATCTGGCTGGCGCACGTGACGTTTTGTACCGCCTACGTGGCGGTGGTGGTCAATTCCAGGCTGCGCGAGCTGGATGCCTCCATCGAGGAAGCCGCGCTGGATCTGGGCGCCACGCCCATCAAGGTGTTTTTTATTATAACGCTGCCGATGATTGCCCCGGCCATAGTATCCGGCTGGCTGCTGGCCTTTACCCTGTCGCTCGATGATCTGGTCATCGCCAGTTTTGTCGCCGGTCCGGGGGCCACCACGTTGCCGATGCTGGTGTTCTCAAGCGTCAGGATGGGGGTAAATCCGGAAATCAATGCCCTGGCCACCATCATCCTGGGCGTGGTCGGCGTTATCGGCCTGATCGCCTGGTGGCTGATGTCCCGCGCTGAAAAGCAACGCCTGCGGGATCGCCAGCGGGCGGCCCGTGGCTGATTGCGCAGATTACTGCTAGTCTTTATCCGTGTGCCGCTGTTTAATACGGCGTAATAACAAGGAGAAAGGCCATGTCGGACATCCTGAGGGATGGCAATACGGGCCCGCTGCATTGGCGTATGCTAAAGCGCGCCGCGGCGGAACGGACGCGCTGGCGCGGTAATGTGCCGGTGGCGGTATTGGTCGCCGGCAGCGCCATCGTCGCCACCCGCTGCCTGGGCATGCTGATGTTGACCAGCAACCTGGGCGTGGAGGGGGTGCGCAGCTTTATCGAGACCAGCAGCCGCTCGTGGGATTTGACGCTGCTGTTTCTGGCAAGCCTAACGGTGCTGTTCGTCGAGTTGCGCTGCGGATTTGCGGTGATGCGCGGTCATTCCTGGGCGCGCTGGTATTTTGCCGGGTGCCAGGGCCTGAGCGCCGGCTATTTGTTCCTGGCCACCTGGAATGGTTTTTATCCTGAAATGTTCGCGCTGCCGGGCGCCAGCGCCGCGGAGATCTCCGGCGAACTGCTGATGCATAAACTGCCGGATATGGTGATCGTGCTGCTGTTATTCGCGCCGATCTCCAGCCGGCGGTTTTTTAAACGCGGCCGGTGATTTTTACCTAAAACCGGTGGTACAATGCGCGCCCGTTTAACCGGCCAGAAAATCTATGCATTGCGAACTCTTCAGCGCGGATCGATGCCATTCCTGCCAGTGGCTGGATAAGCCCTATGCGCAGCAGCTGGCGGATAAACAGGCCGCCCTGGCCGGATTATTGTCGGCCATGCCCGTGGCGCAGTGGCTGGCGCCGGTGGCTTCGCCGCCCGCGGCGTTTCGCAATAAGGCGAAAATGGTGGTAAGCGGCAGCGTAGAACGCCCGGTGCTAGGCATCATGGCGCGGGACGGAGAGCCGCTGGATCTCTGCGCCTGCCCGCTTTACCCCCCCACCTTCGCGCCGGTATTCGGCGTGCTTAAGCACGTTATCGCCCGCGCCGGCCTGACGCCTTATCACGTGGCGCGCCGGCGCGGCGAGTTAAAATTCCTGCTGTTGACCGAAAGCCGGCATGACGGCGGCATGATGCTGCGTTTCGTGCTGCGCTCGCAGGCCAAGCTGGACGCGCTGCGCGCCCAATTGCCCTGGCTGCGGGAGCGTGTGCCCCAGCTTCAGGTGATATCGGTGAATCTCCAGCCGGTGCATATGGCCATTCTTGAAGGTGAAACTGAAATCATCCTGACCGAGGATACCGCGCTGGCGGAACGGCTCAATGATGTGCCGCTGTTTATCCGCCCGCGCGGTTTTTTCCAGACCAACCCGTCGGTCGCCGCGCGCCTGTATGCCGCCGCCCGGCAGTGGGTCGGCGAACTGGAAATCAGCAGCCTGTGGGATTTGTTTTGTGGGGTGGGGGGGTTTGGTTTGCACTGCGCGCGCCCGAATATGCGCCTGACCGGCATTGAAATCAGCGCCGAGGCGATAGCCAGCGCGCGCCAGTCGGCGCAGCTGATGGGGCTGACCCAGGTGATGTTCCAGGCGCTGGATTCCACCCAGTTCGCGCGCTCAAGGGCGGAGGTGCCGGATCTGGTGCTGGTCAACCCACCCCGGCGCGGCATTGGCGCGGATTTATGCCGCTATCTGGAGAGCATGGCGCCCCCGTATATTCTTTACTCCAGCTGCCAGGCGGAAAGCCTGGCCCGGGATCTGCAGGCCCTGCCGGCATACCGTATCGTCAAGGCGCAGTTATTTGATATGTTTGCGCATACCGCCCATTACGAGACGCTGGTTCTGCTGCAACGCATTCCCTCAGTTACGTCGTTCAAACCGTAACGCCCGATGCTCGATCAAACGCATCAGCAGGGTCAGCACGCCGTTAACGCACAGATAGATAATGCCTGCGGCGCCGAACACCATGACGTCGTAGGTGCGACCATACATTAACTGCCCATGGCCCATGATATCCATCAGGGTAATGGTGTAGGCCAGCGAGGTACTTTTAAACACCAGCACCACTTCATTGGAGTAGGACGACAGCGCCCGCTTGATGGCGAACGGCATCAATAAGCGCAGGGATTGCAGGCGCGACATGCCCAGCGCCGCGCATGACTGCCATTGTCCGGCGGGAATGGCGCGCATAGCGCCGGTAAAGAGCTGGGTGCTGTAGGCGGCGCTGTTAAGCGCCAGCGCCACCATGGCGCACAGCCATGGCTGCGAGACCAGCGCCCATAACCAGGGAATGGCGCGCAGGGCGGCGAATTGCCCGGGCCCGTAATAAATCAAAAATATCTGCACCAGCAGCGGCGTGCCGGTGAACAGGGTAATGTAGATTTTGATTAACGGCGTCAGCACCGGCGTCTTCAGGCTGATAACCAGGGTAAACAGCAGCGCCAGCAGCAAGGCTATGATGATGGCGCACAGCGTCAGCGTCAGGCTGGTGGGCAGCCCCTTCAGCAGTTCGGGCAGGTAGGCCAGCATCAGGAATCCCTCGTCTCGAAACGGGTGGAACGGCGCTCGAACGCCCGCAGGATGATCTGGCTGAACAGGGTGATGACCAGATACACCGCCGCCGCGACCAGGTACCAGGTAAACGGCTGCTGGGTGAAACTGACGATACTTTTGGTTTGCAGCATCAGGTCATTAACGCTTATCAACGACACCAGCGCGGTATCTTTCAACAGCACCAGCCATTGATTGCCCAGACCGGGCAGCGCATGGCGCCACATCTGCGGCATCACCAGGCGGAAAAAAACCGTGCTTTTTTTCATGCCCAGCGCCTGGCCCGACTCCCACTGTCCCTGCGGGATGGCTTTCAGCGCGCCGCGCAGCGTTTGCGAGGCATAGGCGGCATACAGCAACGCCAGGGCAATCACGCCGCAGACAAAGGGACTGACGTTAAAGTTATCAATCGGCAGGCGCACCGGAATACGCGCCGCAATCAGGTTGAGGCTAAAGCCGTCGGCAAGTATCACCAGCAGCTGCGAGGCGCCGAAATAAATAAACAGCACCACCAGAATTTCCGGCAGGCCGCGCAACAGCGTCACCACGGCGGTGCCGATAAGCCCCAGCCATCTCCAGCGGACGGATTCCCAGGCGGCAAAACACATCGCCAGAAACAGCCCGGCCACCAGCGCGCACAGCGCCAGGCCGACGGTGGTCCCGGCGGCGCTGGCTATGGGTTGAAGTTCATTCATGAAAGGCGATTACTGCTTAAACCATTTCTGGTAGATAGTCTGGTAGGTACCGTCTTGCTTGACTTTATCCAGCGCCGTATTGAACTGGTCGCGCAGCTCATTATTGTTCAGGCGCATGGCAATGCCCAGGCCGGTGCCGAAATAGGCTTTATCGGTGATTTTATCGCCGACGGTGGCCAGGTCGGCGTCTTTCTTCAGCCATTCATTGACCACGGCGGTATCGCCGAAGACGGCGTCCAAACGGCCGTTTTTCAAGTCCAGGATGGCGTTCTGATAGCTGTCGTAAGGCACGGCGGTGATTTCAGGATGTTTATCCAGCAGGAATTTCTGATGGGTGGAGCCGTTCTGCATGCCGACACGCTTATCTTTCAACGCGGCCAGATCGGCGAATTTGCCTTTTTGCGCCACGAAAATGGCGGAGTTTTCATAATAAGGCTGGCTGAACGTCACCTGCTGCAAACGGTCCGGCGTGATATCCATGCCTGAGATCACCGCGTCGAAACGACGGAATTTAAGGCTTGGGATCAGGCTGTCGAAAGCCTGGTTGGTAAAGGTGCATTCGGCTTGAAGCTGTTTGCAGAGCGCATTGGCCAAATCGATATCAAACCCCTGGATTTTGTTATTGGCATCAACAAATTCAAACGGAGGATAAGAGGCTTCCGTGGCGAAACGAATGGTCTGCGCCGCGGCGGCGGAAAACGTCATTCCGGCCAGCACTGCGGCAATAATCAATTTTTTCATTTTTTTATTCCAACAATTAATGCGACAAATAGTGAGCAAACGCCTCGGTGTGGGGGGTGGCGAAATGCGTGGCATCGCCTTGTTCCACAATGTGGCCGTTTTCCATATACACGATGCGACTGGCAGTCTTACGCGCTACCTCTACTTCATGCGTCACAATCACCTGCGTGATGCCGGTTTGGGCCAGTTCACGAATGATGCTGACGATTTGTGCGGTAATTTCCGGGTCCAGCGCCGCGGTCGGCTCATCAAACAGCAGCACCTGCGGTTCCATCATCAGCGCCCTGGCTATCGCGACCCGTTGCTGCTGGCCGCCGGATAAATGCAGGGGAAAACGATCGGCGAAATCGGTTAAACGCAGGCGATCGAGCAGCTTGTCCGCCCGTTCGTTGGCCACGGCGCGCGACAGGGCGAGCACCCGGCAGGGCGCCTCGATCAAATTCTGCCGCACGGTTAAATGCGGCCAGAGGTTGTATTGCTGGAATACCATGCCGACGTTTTGACGCAGTTCGCGAATGGCTTTCTCGCCGGGCGCCTGGATAAAATCGAAATGGTTGCCGGCGATCGACAACTGACCGGCGCGGGGCATCTCCAACAGGTTGAGTACCCGCAGTAAAGAACTTTTACCCGCCCCGCTGGGGCCGAGCAGCACCAGCGTTTCTCCCGCCGGGCAGTCAAGGGTGATATCAAACAGCGCCTGGGTGGCGCCGTAAAAACAGTCAATGCGGTTTAGTTGAATACTCATGCGAAGAAACTGAATAGCCATTAAGGCGGCAGATGTTAACGTCGACAGCCTGTCGATGCAATCTGCCGCGATTAAAATTTACATTTAGGGGCGTAATAATATCACGAACAGCACAAAACGTCATTCCTCACCGCCGTATTGCCGCGATGTGCTGCATTTTAGCCCAGCGGGCAGCGGGCGCAGCGCCCGCTGGCGCCAGCGGCAGCAAGAACCGCTGGCTACATGCGATTAACGTTCTTCCAGCGTTTGGCGCAGGGTGCCGGCGGGATGGGGAGATAGCGTGCCAAGGTAGCGTACGTCGTCCAGCACCCAGCAGTTGCCTTCGCGGATCATCAGCACTTCATCCTGCCAGCGCACCGATTGGCCGTTGCTGCCCTGGCTGCGGGACAGGTCTACGCGCAGGGGGATATTTTTCGCATCGGTATTGAGGATACGCGAGGCGCTGTGAACCTCGGCCGTGGCGGGTCCGTCGGCCTGGCTGCTGAAGATATCCCCGGGCGGCAAGGCGGTAAGCTTGGCCTGCGCTTTACGATCCGTGGTCAGTACGTGGAACAACCGTTCGCTGAGGTAGGGGCGGTACTGCCCCAGCTGCGAGGCGCTGGGTTTGCCCTGCGGCTGCGCGATGCGCAGATTGTAGAACGCCTGCGCCACCGTATCCGGCCCGCCGTCGACGCAGGGCGCGCTGCGCGTGCCGATATCCTTAAACGCCGGATCGACCTGGGTGCATGCGGCAAGAATCAATGCCAGCGGCAAGAGGGCATAAAGCTTATTGTTCATTATTAACCTTCACGATAGAGGATGGCGATAGATCAGTACCATCGAGTATAATTAAAAATCAGATGGTTGTGTGAGGATCGGCACGTTTGGCTAAAGACGGGGACGCGCCAGGCCCGGTTAAGATGGCGCCTGGCGTTATTCCGGCGGGCAATGGGGTGGGATAGCGGTCTTAAAATCATTTTATCCCAAGGTATTGTGCGGGTGAATATCTTTATCATCCTTGGAGAATGCGCTTGCATTAAACTTCAAGTGGATGTTATTGCTCAATTTTTCCTGATATTTTTTTAATCTGCATTAATTCAGGGCAATCGGCGGGTATTTCATCATTTTTGCCGTCTTGCGGTGGCGCCTGTAAATCATCAATTTCTTTATTGATTAACGCGCCTGTAGCGGTTTTTAATCCTTGGTCTTGTCAAGACCGGAAAATCCCGAGCGCTGCTTTCGCGCCGAGGGGAAAGGATATTTATCAGCCGCGGCATGCGTTGCTGGCGACAGCGTTGAAAATAATTAAATCGTAAACAGGATAGCCGGCCCGATACCTGGCGTATATCATTTACAGCGCGTCACCGTCGGGTGATATGACTCAACAGGATTAGGTGCTTGATGGATATTGGCATGATGAGCAGCGGCGCGCCGGGCTGTCCGGCCGGCGGGCCGAAACCAACAATGCCATGGTGGGCCATGACCCTGTTAATCCTGTGCATCGCCGGCTGCCAGCAGGCAATAACACCGCCGGCCCATGAGGCGGCTTACCGGGTGGACGATTCACGGCGCGCGCATGGCGCGGATGAGCGGGTGCAGTTTTTAGTCATCCATTATACCGCCGAGGATTTTGCCGCGTCGCTGAGCACCCTGACCGCCGAGCAGGTCAGCGCCCACTATCTTATCCCGGCGGTGCCCGGCGGGGCGCCGGGCGTACCCACCGCGCTACGGCTGGTGGATGAGTCCCGTCGCGCCTGGCACGCGGGCGAAAGCTATTGGCGCGGACGCACGCATCTTAACGATACGTCGATTGGCATTGAAATCGAAAACCACGGGTACCGGCGTACCCTGACGGGCGCGCGCGCGACCCCCTATCCCCCGGCGCAAATCGCACTGGTCATTGCCCTGAGCCGCGATATCATCCACCGGTATCATATCCTGCCAGGCAATGTCGTGGGACACAGCGATATCGCCTGGCGGCGCAAACAGGATCCCGGCCCGTTATTCCCCTGGCGGCAATTGGCGGCGGCGGGCGTTGGCGTCTGGCCGGATACGCGGCGGGTAGAGCATTACCTGGCGGGGCGCGACCCCAACTCGCCGGCGGCGATGGCGGGCATAATGACCCGGATGGCGCAATACGGTTACGATGTAGCGCCGCAACTGCCGGCGGCGCTGCAGCAAAAAGCGCTGGCGGCGTTCCAGATGCATTTTCGCCCGCGGGATTTCCGCGGCCTGGCGGACGCGGAAACCGAGGCGATCCTGGATGCGTTACTGGAAATACACGCCGGTGAGCGGGGCGCCGGATAGCTGTGCCTGATGGCGCAGGAATTCCTCCCAGCAGCCCACCACCTTTTCCAGATCGGCGCGGCTGATATTTAAATGGGTGACCAGGCGGGTAACCGTGCCGGCGGCCACCACGATATCATGCTGTTTCATCCAGGGGCCGAGTTTGGCGGCCAATTCCGCCGGCTGGCGGATAAACAGCATATTGGTTTGCGCGCCCGGGGCCACGATCTCAACGCCCAATGCCGATAGCCGCTGTTCCAGCCAGCGGGCGTTATCATGATCCTCGCGCAGCCGCTGCACATTATGCTCAAGGGCGTAACGGCCCGCCGCCGCCAGGATCCCCGACTGACGCATCCCTCCGCCCACCATCTTGCGCCAGCGCCGGGCCTGGTGGATATAATCCGCGCCGCCGCACAGCAGCGAGCCCACCGGCGCACCCAGTCCTTTTGATAAGCAGATAGTCAGCGTATCGCAATATTGCGTGATTTCGCTGAGCGGGATCTGCAGCGCCGCCACGGCATTGAAAATGCGCGCCCCATCAATATGCAGCGCCAGACGGTGGTCGCGGGTAAACTGCCAGGCCTGCCGCAGGTATTCCTGCGGCAGCACTTTACCGTTATGGGTATTTTCCAGGCTTAACAGGCGCGTGCGGGCGAAATGAAAATCATCGGGTTTGATGGCCGCCGCCACCTTATCCAGCGGCAGGGTGCCGTCGGCGTCGGCGTCAAGCGGTTGTGGCTGGATACTGCCCAACACCGCCGCGCCGCCGGCTTCGAAGCGGTAATTATGCGCCTGCTGGCCGACGATGTACTCTTCCCCGCGCTGGCAATGCGTCAGCAAGGCCACCAGGTTGGCCTGGGTGCCGCTGGGGAAAAACAGCGCCGCGTCTTTGGCGCTGAGCCGGGCCCCGTCGGCTTCGAGCGACGCCACGGTGGGATCGTCGCCATAAACATCATCGCCAACCTCGGCTTCCGCCATCAGCCGGCGCATGGCGGCGCTTGGCAAGGTGACGGTATCACTGCGTAAATCAATCATGCTCACTCCGTTACGTTCTTGATACGGGCGTTAACACCTGTGCCCTAATGATGCCGCCGCCCGGCAAAGGGACCCTGATGCCGGGCGTATCATACCGGGCCCTAGCGCAGCCAGTTGGTTTTGGCCAATTCTACCACTTCATCGCCGCGGCCGTTAATGATGGCCCGCAGCATATACAGGCTGAAACCTTTTGCCTGTTCGAATTTAATCTGCGGCGGCATGGCCAGTTCTTCCTTGGCGGTAATCACATCCACCACCACGGGTCCGTCGGTGGCAAACGCCTCTTCCAGCGCGGCGTCAAGATCAGCGGATTTTTCCACCCGGATGCCCTTGATCCCGGCGGCGCGGGCGATGGCGGCAAAATCAGGGTTCTGCAGGTCGGTACCGTCGGTCAGATAGCCGCCCGCCTTCATTTCCATGGCGACAAAGCCCAGCACGCTGTTGTTGAAAATCACGATCTTAACCGGCAGCTTCATCTGCGCCATGGATAAAAAATCGCCCATCAGCATGGTGAAGCCGCCGTCGCCGCACAGGGCGACCACCTGGCGCTTGGGATAGGCCGCCTGAGCGCCCAGGGCCTGCGGCATGGCATTAGCCATGGAGCCATGGTTAAAAGAGCCGATAAGCCGGCGCTGCCCGTTCATTTCCAGATAGCGTGCCGCCCATACGGTCGGCGTACCCACATCGCAGGTGAAGATGGCATCGCGGGCGGCCAGGCGGCTGACCTGCTGCGCCACGTACTGCGGATGAATAGGTTTATTGCCGTTGGGTTTGGCCAGGGCATCGAGATCCCCCCTGGTGGCGTGATAATGCTCCAGCGCCTGATCAAGATGATGGCGCCCGGTTTTCTCCGTCAAGCGCGGCAACAGTACCGCCAGCGTGGATTTGACATCGCCGACCAGCGCCATGTTCACCGCGCAATGGGCGCCCAGGCTGCCCGGATCGATATCAATCTGGATGATATTGGCGTTGGTGGGATAAAAGGCGCGATAGGGGAAACGGGTCCCCAGCAGGACCAGCGTGTCGGCGTTCATCATGGCATGATAACCGGATGAGAAGCCAATCAGGCCGGTCATGCCGACATCATAGGGATTATCCCACTCCAAATGCTCCTTGCCGCGCAGCGCATGGACGATCGGCGCCTTGAGCAGTCCGGCCAGCCTGACCACTTCATCATGGGCGCCGGCGCAGCCGCAGCCGCACATCAGCGTGATATTTTCCGCCTGGTTCAGCACCGCGGCCAGTTTTTCCAATTCGCCCACCGGCGGGACGCTCAGGGACGGCTGCGGGGTATACCATGACGGCTGATAGTCTTCCGGCGCCGGTTTCAGCGCCACGTCCCCCGGCAGCACGATCACCGAGACGCCGCGGTTGAGAATGGCCTTGCGCATGGCGATGCCCAGCACCTGGGGCAGTTGTTCCGGATTGGAAATCAATTCGCAGTAATGGCTGCATTCGCGGAACAGTTCTTCCGGGTGGGTCTCCTGGAAGTAGCCGCTGCCGATTTCGCTGGAGGGAATATGGGCGGCAATCGCCAGCACCGGCACCTGGTTGCGGTGGCAGTCATACAACCCGTTGATCAAATGCAGGTTGCCCGGCCCGCAAGAGCCGGCGCACACCGCCAGCTGACCGGTGACATGGGCTTCCGCCCCGGCGGCGAAGGCCGCCACCTCTTCATGACGGGTGCCCATCCATTGAATGGTGCCCATGCGATTAAGACTGTCGCTCAGGCCGTTAAGCGAATCGCCGGTGACGCCCCAGATACGCTTGACGCCGGCTTGCTCGAGGGTTTTGGCAATGGCTGCCGCAACGGTTTGTTTCATGGCTTTCCCCTTTAAAATGAGTCGGGACTAAGACAAAAAAAATCCCATGCCGGTAAAGCTTAGTCCTTTTAAACGGGGAAGTGCAGTGCCTGGCCGGTCAGGCGGAGAATAGCGCGATAAGAACCGGCGCCAGCAGGCTCAATAAAAAGCCGTGCACAATGGCCGCCGGCACCACTTCCAGGCCGCCGCTGCGTTGCAGCACCGGCAACGTGAAATCCATCGACGTGGCGCCGCACAGGCCCAGGGCGACGCTGCGGCTGCGGCGCATCAGCCCGGGAATCAGCATGATGGCCAGCAGCTCGCGTATCAGATCGTTAAAAAATGCGGCGCTGCCCACCACCGGGCCAAAGGCATCGGTCATTAAAATGCCGGAAAGGGAATACCAGCCGAAAGCAGAGGCCATGGCCAGTCCGGTAAGCAGGGGCAACCCAAGGATCATTGCCGCGCCGGCGCCGCCGAGCATCGCGCTGGCAGCCACCACCAGGGCGATATTGGCGCCGCGCCGGTTCAGCAGTATTTGCCGTAGCGTCATGCCGCTGTTGCGCAACTGCATCCCCACCAGCAGCAGCAGCAGGATCAGGGCGAATTCGCTGGCGCGCGAGGCGACGCTGAGCCAGCGCCATTGGGTCAGGCCGATGGCAAATCCCGCCGCCACCACCAGGCAGAGCTTGAGCGAATCCATGGCCATGCGCAGCCGGGAGGGAGGCGTGTCCTGATGGGTGGGCGCCGGCCAGGGCGCGCGCTTCTCCAGCCACCACAGCGCGGCGCCGTTAACCGTCAGGATGCACAGGGCGCTGATGCCGGCATACCAGGCAATCAGCAACAGGTTGCTGGCCAGGTTATCTAAAAATGCCAGGCTGATGCCCATGAAGAACAGAATGATATAGACCATCGCGCTCAACAGGCGGTTGACGGCCCGCAGCACCCCTTGGCGCAGGCGTGGCAACAGGTAGCCGAGGAGTAAAGGAATGAGAATAATCAACAGGCCGGAATACATAGTGGGGTCACATCCTTTTGTGCGGCGGGGAAAGCTGCCTTAAACTAACCAAAACCGGGATAACTGTAAAGGCGGCGTGGGGCGATGGTGTCTCGCGCGGATGAACGTGATAAGTACGCACGGCGCTGCCGCCTGGGACCAGGCGGCAGCCGGCTAGTCCCTGGCGAAATGCGCGTTGATTTGTCGGGCAAGCTGGTCCAGCAGCTCATATCGACGTCGGTATTCGGCGCGTTTTTTGCTGGGCACTGTTTCCAGAGGCTTGCGCGGGATGCTTAATGGCAGATGGAAATAACCCTGTTCGTCGCGTTGACCATTGAGGGATAGCCAGAAATTGTCGTAGTCAGCGTGCAGGAACCGCCTTTTTTTAGAAGAGTAACGCCGCGCCCGGTACATATGGCTATTATTGCCCACGGCGAGAATGCGCTGGATATCCAGGTTGGCCGCCAGCAGCATTACCGTCTCGAGCGCCAGCCGCTTGGGAAACAGGCCGTGGCAGGATTTTGTGGCGGCATGTATCGCCTCGTGGGCCACCTGCCGCCCCGCCCCCTGCAGGCCGCCGATAAAGAGCGTGGCGCCCTGGCCGGGGGTAATGGCAAAGGTTATCTCGGCCAGCATGACATGGTGTTCATCGGTAAGCAGCACGGTGGCCTCGCCTTCGCGGTTTAAATGGTCCAGCGAGTCGAGGCGCAGGTAAAAACGCCGCCCGTCCCTGGCCGCAAGCTCCGCCAGGATGATGCCTGCGCCCGTCAGGTGTCCGTTGAGCAGGGCCGGGGGGAGATGCGCCTGGGTATAGGTGTAGTGAAACAGCAGGGCGTCCAGCCGTTGTTTACGGCGCATGTTCGCGGCGAGATAGGGGCGGTGCAGCTTACAGGGCAGCCCCGGCTGTGAGGCGAGCATCTGCGGCAACAGCGGGGATTGCGCCAGGTATGCCAGCCAGGGCGCGGAATACGCGAACGTGCAGAGATAGCGGAGCATGAACTTGCAGCGATAAACCGGGCGGGTCCAAGCCGCGCCCGGCATCAGCTTGCCGAAAAACAGGGCCAGCGCCAATTGCCAACCGGTTAATGAATCCGGTTTTTCCAGACTGGATACAAGCTGTGACATATCTGTATGACCTGGTTTAAAACAAAAGCCTATTTCAACAAGGCCTTGTTAAACGGTTGGTCAATATGGCGGGGGGATGAAGAAGAGATAATAACTTGTTTACCATATGTTTATGGTGCAGGGCTTGGACCGCAGGATATCGCGTCAGCCGGGGGTGAAATGGCGGGAGGAGGGAATCAGCGCGCGCGGGGGAAACTTAAGGCGATTTAGTGATTGCTACTGATATAATTATGCTTGCGTCTTAAAAGAAAAATGTTATACCTTGAGTATGCAGGGACCAGCTTGCGAAAAAAATGCCAGCGATTCACTGGCATTTCACTAGCATCCTTAGGCATTAATCGCGAGGCGCGTCATCAGGCAACAGTCTCGGTTTCAACAGGCACAATCAGACTCGCATGGTTCCCCTTGGGACCCTGATGAACGTCGAATCTGACCACTTGCCCGGCTTTGAGCGTGCGATAACCGTCCATTTGGATTGTTGAGTAATGCGCAAATATATCCTCGCCGCCGCTTTCAGGACAGATAAACCCAAAACCTTTGGCGTTATTGAACCATTTTACTTTACCCGTCTCCATGCTTCTACATCCCTCGCAACCGAATCTTATATGTGATGAGGATTGTTGACGTCGTAAGCCTGATTGGTCAAAACAGCAGCGGCTTACGCAAGTACACTCTAGAGGATAGGAAGCACAGGTCAAGAGGATGCTGGAGGAGTTGGCTGATGACATTACTAAACTTTGAAGCAGGTAACGATATTGACGCTTTTTTGACAAAATCTCAAGGCGCCGGTCGCGATCAAAATCCTATTATTGTTATAGGTTTTAGCAGGCGGCGGTTTTGAACATCTAATGGTAGACTGTTAACCATGATGGGGCTGCGCTCCGGGGTAGCCGGCGGTTGCAGCGGTATATCAAGAAAGAGCAACGTATTGACGGAAAGACGATGGGTAACACAAGCGAAAGGCCAGGCGAACAGAATTTTGCCGAAGACCTATTGAAAGATGCGGTAAAACCCCCATCAATGTATAAAGTGATACTTATCAATGACGATTACACTCCGATGGAATTTGTCATTGACGTACTGCAAAAGTTCTTTTCTTATGATGTTGAACGTGCAACGCAACTGATGCTTACGGTTCATTATCACGGCAAGGCTATCTGCGGAGTCTACACCGCCGAAGTCGCCGAAACCAAAGCCGCTCATGTTAATCGTTATGCCCGGGAAAATGAGCATCCGTTGCTTTGTACGCTGGAAAAGGCCTGAACAGGCAATCAATTTGGGGAGGTGCCAATGCTCAATCAAGAACTGGAACTCAGTTTAAATATGGCTTTCGCCAGAGCGCGCGAGCACCGGCATGAGTTTATGACCGTGGAACATCTGCTGCTGGCATTGCTCAGCAACCCTTCTGCGCGGGAAGCGCTCGAGGCGTGCACGGTTGACCTGGTGGCGTTACGCCAGGAGCTCGAAGCATTCATCGAACAGACCACACCGACCTTACCGACCAGTGACGAAGAGCGCGATACGCAGCCTACGCTCAGCTTCCAGCGCGTATTGCAGCGCGCGGTGTTCCATGTCCAGTCATCAGGACGCAGTGAAGTCTCCGGCGCCAATGTCCTGGTTGCTATTTTTAGCGAACAGGAGTCCCAGGCGGCCTATCTGCTGCGTAAGCATGATGTCAGCCGGCTCGACATAGTGAATTTCATCTCCCACGGCACCCGTAAAGATGAAACGCAGGCACCCGGCCCTGAAAATCCGGTTAACGAAGAGCAGGCAGGCGGGGAGGAGCGTATGGAAAATTTCACTACCAATCTTAACCAACTCGCCCGGGTGGGCGGGATCGATCCCCTGATTGGCCGTGAGCGGGAGCTGGAACGTACCGTACAGGTATTATGCCGTCGCCGTAAAAACAACCCGCTGCTGGTGGGCGAATCCGGCGTCGGTAAAACGGCGATTGCGGAAGGCCTGGCCTGGCGCATCGTCCAGGGCGACGTGCCCGAGGTTATCGCCGACTGCACGATTTATTCACTCGATATCGGCTCGTTGCTGGCCGGCACGAAATACCGCGGCGACTTCGAGAAGCGCTTCAAGGCCCTGCTCAAGCAGCTGGAATCGGATAAAAACAGCATCCTGTTTATCGATGAGATCCACACCATCATCGGCGCCGGCGCCGCTTCGGGCGGTCAGGTCGATGCGGCTAACCTGATCAAACCGCTGCTTTCCAGCGGCAAGATCCGGGTCATGGGCTCCACCACCTATCAGGAATTCAGTAATATTTTCGAAAAGGATCGGGCGCTGGCGCGTCGCTTCCAGAAAATTGATATCACCGAGCCGTCGGTGGAAGAGACCGTGCAGATCCTGACCGGGCTTAAGCCAAAATATGAGGCCCATCATGACGTGCGTTATACCGCCAAGGCGGTGCGCGCGGCGGTTGAGCTGGCGGTGAAATACATTAACGATCGCCATCTGCCCGACAAGGCCATTGATGTTATCGATGAGGCGGGCGCCCGCAGCCGGCTGATGCCGGTGAGCAAACGTAAAAAGACCGTTAACGTGGCGGATATCGAATCGGTGGTGGCGCGTATCGCGCGGATTCCGGAAAAAACCGTCTCCTCCAGCGATCGCGATGTGCTCAAGCACCTAAACGAACGCCTGAAGATGCTGGTGTTCGGACAGGATAAGGCCATCGAGGCGCTGACCGAAGCGATCAAGATGAGCCGCGCCGGGCTGGGCCAGGATCATAAGCCGGTAGGTTCCTTCCTGTTCGCGGGTCCGACCGGCGTGGGTAAAACCGAAGTCACGGTGCAACTGGCGAAAGCGCTTGATATCGAGCTGCTGCGCTTTGATATGTCCGAATATATGGAGCGTCATACGGTCAGCCGGCTGATCGGCGCGCCTCCGGGATATGTGGGCTACGACCAGGGCGGCCTGTTGACCGATGCGGTCCTCAAGCATCCGCACGCCGTGCTGCTGCTTGATGAAATCGAGAAAGCGCATCCGGACGTGTTCAATCTGCTGCTGCAGGTGATGGACAACGGTACGCTGACCGATAACAATGGCCGTAAGGCGGACTTCCGCAACGTTATAGTGGTGATGACCACCAATGCCGGGGTGCAGGAAACCACGCGCCAGTCTATCGGTATGATCCAGCAGGATAACAGTACGGATGCCATGGGCGAGATCAAGAAGATCTTTACCCCTGAATTCCGCAACCGCCTGGATAACGTGATTTGGTTTAATCACTTGTCGCCGGAAATCATCCAATTGGTGGTGGACAAGTTTATCGTGGAACTGCAGGCGCAGCTGGATGCCAAGGGCGTGTCGCTGGAAGTCAGCGATGAAGCCCGCGACTGGCTGTCCACCAAGGGCTATGACAAGTCCATGGGCGCGCGGCCGATGGCCAGGGTGATGCAGGAGAACCTGAAGAAGCCTCTGGCCAACGAACTGTTGTTCGGGTCGCTGGTCGATGGCGGTTCAGTCACCGTAGAGCTGAACAAGGACAAGAAAGAGCTGACCTACCATTTCCTCAGCGCGCAAAAACGCAAAGCGGAAGGCGTGGTCCACTAAACCCCGATCAGCGGGTAACGGGCAAGATAAAAAGGCGATGCGCTGCATCGCCTTTTTTTATTCCCCCAGCGGAGCGGCGGCGGACGAGGTCCGGCTGCGCGACAGGGAGCCGGGCCGTGTTCCGGCACCGGCAGGTATCATTATGGAGTATCAGGTCGGCGCGGATAAACGCCCGCACGGCGCATATCGGCGGTAAGGAAGCCTATCAGCGGCTACGGAAGACAATGCGGCCTTTGCTCAGGTCGTACGGGGTCAGCTCAACAGTGACTTTGTCGCCCGTCAGGATGCGGATATAGTTTTTGCGCATTTTACCGGAGATATGAGCGGTTACCACATGCCCGTTTTCCAATTCCACACGGAACATGGTGTTAGGCAATGTATCCAGTACCGTGCCTTGCATTTCAATATTGTCTTCTTTGGCCATCGAATCCTCTAGGTTTAAATACCATAGTTTTTAACCGGCAAGATAATGCCGAAAAACCCTCATTATGTAAAGAAGTGATGAAGAACGCCGCATTATTCACAACGATCGGGGTCGCTGTCTACGCTGCCGGCAGAGAGGGTTTGTGGTTGCCAGCAATGGGGTGCCAGCGTTAAAGGGTGTAACTGACTCAGCAGGGTCAGATAGTCGCGTCGCGGTATTTCCCGTGCGCCTAACGAGGCCGTGTGTGAGTTCAATACCTGACAGTCTATCAGTTTTCCCCCTTGTTGCCTAAAGAAACGGCAAAAAGTCAGCAACGCCGTCTTGGACGCGTTGTCCCGGCGGCTGAACATGGATTCGCCGCAGAACAGGGCGCCCTGCGCCACGCCGTACATACCGCCCACCAGTTCATCGCCCTGCCAGACTTCCACCGAGTGAGCCTGTCCCAGGGCATGCAGGCGGCGATAGGCCAAAACCACCTCGGGGCCAATCCAGGTGCCTTCTATGCCCCGTTCGGCGCAGGCGGCGATCACCTCGGCAAACGCCTGGTTGAGCGTAACGCGAAACGGGCTGTGCCTGAGAAAACGTTTCAGGCTGCGGCTGATATGGAATTCCTCCGGGAACAGCACCGCGCGGGGATCCGGCGACCACCACAAGATGGCATCCCCCGGCGAGTACCAGGGGAAAATGCCCAGTTGATAGGCGGCCAGCAGGCGCTCGGGGGAAAGATCCCCGCCGAAGGCCAACAGCCCGTTGGGTTCATGCAGCGCGGATGTCGGCGCGGGAAATCGTATTGAATCCGGAGAAAGCCGGTACAGTCGCATAGCGCTTATTTTTTATTCTCCTCAACCGTCCGCTTTAGCGATAATTATACGCCACCCGGAGAGTGATAACGAAAATACCGCCCCTTTTCCGCCATCAGCGTCGCATGGGAGCCTTGTTCAGCGATCCCGCCCCGATCCATGACATAAATTCTATCCATCATATCCAGGCCCTGCAGCCGATGGGTGATAATCACCAGGGTCTTGGCCCGGCCCAACTGATGCAACGCGTCCAATACACGCCGTTCGGTGGCGGCGTCCAGCCCTTCGGTCGGTTCGTCGAGCAGCAGCAGCGGCGCGTCGTGGAGCAGGGCGCGGGCGATGCCGAGCCGCCGCTGTTCACCACCGGATAACTGCCGTCCGCCTTCGCCCAGCCAGGCGTCGAGGCCTTGGTTTTCCAGGAGCTTGTCCAGCCCCAGAAGCGAAAGGATATGGGCCAGCCGCGCGTCGTCCGCCTGGGCCGCGCCCAACAGCAGATTGTCGCGCAGCGTGGCGTTGAAAATATGCACCCGCTGGGGCACCACGCTCATCATGGCGCGCAGCGCCGGTTCACTCCAGCGCGCCAGGGATTGACCGTTTAACAGAATTTGCCCGCGGTCCACGTCCCAGGCGCGGGTCAGCAATTGCAGCAGGGTGGATTTGCCGCTGCCGGTGTGGCCCAGGATGGCGATATGTTCTCCCGCGTTTATCCGCAACGACACCCCGGCAACCGCCGGCAGCGGCTGATCGGGATAACGGAAACCGACGGCGTCGAGGACCAGCGCGGCATCGCCGCCGGCCGCCGGTCCGTCGGCCGGGAAAACCACCGCCGGGTCGCGGCCGATGACGTCGGCGATACGTCCGGCCGAGGCGATAACCTGGCCGAGATGCTGAAAGGCGCCGGCTACCGGGCCAAGCGCTTCGAACGCCGCCAGCGTGGTAAACACGAACAACGCAATCAGCGCGCCGGGATGACTGTCGCCGCCGATGCCGGCGGCGGCAAGCCACAAAATCAAGGTGACCGCCATGCCGGTTATCAGCGTCAGCATCCCCTGCGCCAGGGCGGCCAGGTTGGCCTGCTGCCGCTGACGTTGCTGCCAGCGCCGTTCAGTCTCGTCCAATTGCCCGCGGTAGCGCGCGGCGGCGCCGTAAACCGTTAGTTCGGCATTGCCCTGCAGCCAGGTGGCCAGGTGCTGCCGGTAATCGGCGCGCAGCCGGGTCAGCGCTTCCCCCACCGGCTTCCCGGCCCGATAGAACAGCGGAGGGACGATCAGCAGCACCGCCAGCATGATTGCGCCCAATGTCAGGGCCAGGGAGGCGTCGAGCCAGCTTAGCCCCACGGTGACCACCAGAATCACCACAAAAGCGCTCAGCAGGGGCGAGAGGACGCGTAAATAGAGGTGATCCAGGGTATCGACATCCGCCACCAGGCGGTTAAGCAGCTCCGCCTGGCGAAAACCGGCCAGCGCGCCGGGGGAAAGCGGCAGGATTTTTTGAAAGGTGTAGATGCGCAAATGCTGCAAGACGCGGAAAGTGGCGTCATGGCTGACCACCCGTTCCGCCCAGCGGCCGGCGGTGCGGGTTATGGCTGCGCCGCGCACCCCGGCGGCCGGCAGCATATAGTTAAAGCTGTATAAGCCCGCCATGCCCGCCAGCGCCGAGCCGGCCAGGAACCAGCCGGACAGGCTGAGCAGGCCGATGCTGGCCAGCAGCGTGACGATGGCCAGGAGCATGCCCAGGGCAATCTGGCCGGCATGGCGGCGATACAGGGCCAGGAAGGGGAATAATACGCGCATAGTCAGAGTCCTCCGCGACGATAGGCCAGCAGGTCGGCAAAGGGGCCGGGTAAAGAGGCCAACTGCGCATAGCGTCCCTGCTGCACGATTTGGCCGTTGCCCATGACCCAGATATCATCGAAATCGCGGATATCCGCCAGTTGATGGGTGACCAGTATCGTGGTGTGCCGCCGGGATGCCCGGTCCAGCGCCGCCGTGACCAGCTTTTCGCTGTGGGCGTCCAGGCTGGCGGTCGGTTCGTCGAGCAGCATCAGCGCCGGGGATTGCAGCAGGGCGCGTCCCAGGGCGACACGCTGCGCCTGGCCGACGGACAGGCGCGCGGCATTGTCGCCAAGCACGGTATCCAGTCCCTGCGGCAGCAGCGGTAAAAATTCGCTGATATAGGCCTGCTCCACCGCCTGTTTTAGAACGGCGGCATCCGCGTCGGGCCGCCCGAGCAGGATATTATCCTTCAGCGTCGGCGCGGGCAGGAACGGGTCTTGGCTGATCCAGCTCAGTTGGCTGCGCCAATGCGACGGCGACAGGTCGCGCAGCTCATGGCCGTTAACGCGCAATGAACCCTGGTAGGGCAGGAATCCCAACAGCACATGTAACAGCGAACTTTTGCCGGCCCCGCTTTGCCCGACGATGGCCAATCGCCGGCCGGGTTCCAGCGTGAAATTCAGCGGGCCGGCCAGCGCCGTGCCGTCCGGCGCCATGATGACCAGCTGTTCGGCGCGCAGGCCGATGGGGCCCAGGACGGGCGCGGCGAGACCCGCGCCCTGCGACTGCACGTCGGTCTCGAGAAAGGCAACCAGCGATTCCGCCGCGCCCACCGCCTGGGCCTTGGCGTGGTAAAAAGCGCCTAAATCCCGCAGCGGCTGAAAAAACTCAGGCGCCAGTATCAAGACCAGGAAACCGGCGAACAAGGTGACGCCGGTGCCGTAGCTGCCGAAGTGAAGCTCGCCGAGATACGAAAAGCCAAAATACACCGCCACCACCGCAATGGAAATCGAGGCAAAAAATTCCAGCACGCCGGAGGAAAGAAACGCCAGCCGCAGGACTTCCATGGTACGTAAACGGAAATCGTTGGTGGCGCGGCTGATATGCTCGGTTTCCGCCTGCGCGCGATCAAACAGTCTTAGCGTGTCCAGGCCGCGCAGGCGATCGAGGAAATAGCCCGACAGCCGGGCCAGCGCCAGGAAGTTGCGGCGGTTGGCGTCGGCGGCGCCCATCCCCACCAGCGCCATAAACAAGGGAATCAGCGGCGCGGTGCAAAATAATATCAGCCCGGCCATCCAGTTCACCGGGAACACCGCCAGTAAAATCAGCAGCGGCACCAGGCCCGCCAGATACATCTGCGGCAGATAGCGCGCATAATAATCCTGCATGTCCTCAATCTGCTCAAGCAGAAGGCTGCTCCAACTGCCGGCGGGTTTGCCCTGGATCCAGGCGGGGCCCAGCAGTTCCAGCCGATCCAGCACCTGGCGGCGTATTTCCCGTCTCAGCACCTGTCCGGCGATAAAACCGACCCGCTCGCGCAGCCAGCCTGCCAACGCGCGCAGCGCAAACAGCGCCGCCATGGCGATAAACCAGCCCGTAAGCGCCTCGCGCGGCTGCTGCCCGACAATCAGCGCCTGCAGCAGATAAGCCAATACCCAGGCCTGGGCGATGATAACCAGGCCGCTCAGCAGGCCCAGCAGTAAAGAGAAACGAAGCCAGCGCTTTACCAGCGCGCTTTGCGACTTGAGCCAGCGGACAAGCACTTGCTGTCGGTTTTTATTCATTGAAGACAATTTCAGCCGGTGTGATGTGTATGTAAGTCGAAAATCCCATGTGGGGAAGCGAAAAGCCGGAAAAGGGCAGGCGTTCTCCAGCGTGCCGACATATTACCCTGTTGCGGCGGAGGTGAAAATAATAATGACATTTATCAGGGGACCTTTGCCTGCGGGCGCAACGGCATTTCAGCCGACTGGACGGCGCCGTGGGGATATGAAATTCTGCCGCTTTTTCGCATGCCATAAGTTGGGCGTTTTCATGGTATGCCGGGCGCCGGCATGCGACAAGGGGATGGCAGTCGCGCCATCCCCTCCCGGTATCAAATATCACATAAAACAAAAAGAAAGCGTTAACGTTGCAAACAGTGGTTTTGACGTTGTAACGGCATAGCGTGCGCTGGCGGCACAAAGCCCGGCTGGATGAGCCGCCGGGAGCGGCTCAAGCTCAGGGTCGCGCCGGGAGCGCGTCCCGGGCGGTCCAAAAAACGGGCTGGTTGTGGCGACAGGAACCGCGCATCAACGCCGCGCCTCGAAACGCCCTTACCGATCGTTTACCGGCACCAACCCGTCCAGATAACGTTCAGCGTCCAGCGCCGCCATGCAGCCGGTGCCGGCCGAGGTAATCGCCTGGCGGTAGATATGGTCCATCACGTCGCCCGCGGCAAATACGCCCGGAATGCTGGTCTGGGTGGCGTTGCCCGCAATACCGGACTGTACGCGGATATAGCCGTTCTCCAGCTCCAGTTGGTTGCCGAAAATCGCCGTATTGGGATGATGACCGATGGCGATAAATACGCCGGCGACCGCCAGCGTGTCGACGGCGCCTCTGACGACGTTCTTCAGCCGCACGCCGGTCACGCCCATTTCATCGCCCACCACTTCTTCCAGGGTGCGGCCGGTATGCAGCACGATACTGCCGCTGGCGACCTTATCCATCAGGCGATCGATCAGGATTTTCTCCGCGCGGAAGATATCGCGCCGGTGGATCAGATGCACCTCGGTGGCGATATTGGACAGATACAGCGCTTCTTCCACGGCCGTATTGCCGCCGCCGACCACCGCGACTTTTTGCTGGCGGTAGAAGAAACCGTCGCAGGTGGCGCAGGCGGATACGCCTTTGCCCTTATAGGCTTCCTCCGACGGCAGGCCGATATAGCGCGCGGATGCGCCGGTGGCGATAATCAGGGCGTCACAGGTAAATTCACCGGTATCGCCGGTCAGCCGGAAAGGGCGGTTTTGTAAATCGACCTGGTTAATATGATCGAAAATGATTTCGGTGTTGAATTTTACGGCGTGGGCGTACATGCGCTCCATCAGCGAAGGCCCGGTCAGCCCTTCCGGATCGCCCGGCCAGTTCTCGACCTCGGTGGTGGTGGTCAGCTGGCCGCCTTGTTCCATACCGGTTATCAGCACCGGATGCAGGTTGGCGCGGGCGGCATAAACCGCGGCGGTATATCCCGCCGGTCCCGACCCCAGGATAATTAATTTACTGTGTTTCGCCGTAGACATATTTTCCTCGTTTAACTCACCGCTTAGATCCCAACTCGTCGATGATAAGAAAGTTACCAGACAATGAAAAGGATGCAAAAAGTTGTTGGCGATTTTTATCATCGTTATGGACTATCGATAGGCGGATTTTACCATCAATTAGGACATTATCGGGCTAAAAAGAGCCCTTAAGCCCCGGACAACGTGTTTCCGCAGGATTTAATCGGCATGTTGTTCTGATTTTTATCGTTTTACTTTGACAATACGCTGCGCTTTTGCGAAAACATCAGGGTAAGGAAAATGATGCGTTGGTTTCGGACAGGCAGTTAGCAAGGCAGTTGAAACAGTTGGCCCTAAAATAAAACAGACAACGGGTCTTAAAGCAAACCCTGATACATTGAAGTCGGCAGGGGTGTGGCAAGCACAGGGAAGGTACTAAGAGAGACAATAATAATGGTAGACAATAAAAAGCGCCCGGGAAAGGATCTCGATCGTATTGACCGTAACATCCTCAATGAGTTGCAAAAGGATGGCCGGATATCAAACGTCGAACTTTCTAAACGGGTTGGATTATCCCCAACACCTTGCCTGGAACGCGTGCGCCGTCTTGAGCGCCAGGGTTTCATCCAAGGGTATACCGCTTTACTTAATCCACATTATCTTGATGCGTCTTTACTGGTGTTTGTGGAGATTACCCTTAACCGGGGTGCGCCCGATGTGTTTGAGCAATTCAATACCGCCGTACAAAAGCTGGAAGAAATTCAGGAATGCCATTTGGTTTCGGGTGATTTCGACTATCTGCTGAAAACGCGGGTGCCTGATATGTCGGCCTATCGTAAACTGCTGGGCGAGACGCTGTTGCGCCTGCCGGGGGTCAACGATACGCGTACCTACGTGGTGATGGAAGAAGTGAAGCAGAGCAACCGGCTGGTCATTAAGACACGCTAAGTCATAACACAGGTGCAAATTTCACGTTTTATGGTTACACTCCTGTGCATTCATACAGTTTCAGCGCCGGCGGCATGACGGCCGGCGCTGTTATTAAGCTATTATATCGGTTATATCGGCATAGATAACCCTGGAGAGCCTTTCTTGAGCCAGGAATATACAGAAGATAAAGAAGTTGAATTGAAAACGCTCAGCAGCAGTCGCCGGTTACTCGAGGCTGTTCTGATTGTCATGGCGATTTTTGCCCTCTATTTGATGATTTCCCTGGTCAGTTTCAACCCTTCCGACCCCAGTTGGTCGCAAACTGCCTGGCATGGTCCTATCCATAACCTGGGGGGCGGCATCGGCGCCTGGTTTGCCGATACGCTGTTCTTCACCTTCGGCGTGCTGGCCTATGCCCTTCCGCCGCTGATGCTGATTTTCTGCTGGACGTCGTTTCGCCAGCGGGAAGAGCAGGACTATGTGGACTATTTTGCCCTATCGCTGCGGCTGATTGGGACGCTGGCGCTGATCCTGACCTCATGCGGCCTGGCCGCGCTCAATGTCGACGATCTCTATTACTTTGCCTCGGGCGGCGTGATCGGCAGCCTGCTCAGCAACGCCATGCTGCCGTGGTTTAACGGCATCGGCGCCACCCTGACCCTGCTCTGCGTATGGGCGTCCGGCCTGACCCTGTTTACCGGCTGGTCCTGGCTCACCATTGCCGAAAAAATCGGCGGCGTGGTCATGGGTTGCCTGACATTTATGTCGAACCGCTCCCGCCGCGACGAGCGGGACTACGACGACGAGTACGATGACGAAGACCTGGAGGCCGCAGGGGACGACGCGGTCCGCGCCGAAGCGTTGGACGCGCTTGACCCGCTGCTGGCGACCTCCGGCCCTGATGCCGCCGGGACCAAGCCTGATGCCGCTCCCGCGGCTATCGGCACGGTGGCGGGGCCTTCCGCCACGTCCAGCCATCCGGAGCTCGCCGAGCAGACCGGCGACCCGCTGGCCGTCCCGCCGCCGGGCGCGGTGTCGCCGCCGGTGGCGGCCCCTGCGGCCGGCCCCGCGCCTGCCGCCGTCTACTCCCAGCAGCCCGCCGCGCCGGCCCCCCAGTCGGCGTCCGCGCAGGCTATCCCGCAATATCGTTTTGAGTTGCCGGACGCACCGTCCGTTCCTCCTTCCCAGGGCGGCTTTCCCGATGAAGACGATGATGGTCCGCAGATGGGCGACTGGCAGCACGACGGTGACGAATCGCACACGCCATACGATTTCAACGTGGCGCAGCGCAGCAGCGGGCAGGTCACTGCTTCCACGCCGCCTTATGACGCCGCCGCGCTGACCTTTATGCCGGCGTTCAGCGCCACCAGCGACGAAAATCCGCAGGTCAAGCAGGGCATCGGTCCTGAATTGCCGCGTCCTAACCGGGTACGCATCCCCACGCGCCGGGAGCTTGCCTCGTTTGGCATCAAGCTGCCGTCGCAGCGCAACGCGACGGCGACGGCGCAGCAACGCCCGCAGGAAGAAGACGCGCTGTCGCAGGCGCCGCAGTCCGAGGAAGAACAAGCCGCCGCCCAGCAGTCGGCGCTGCACCAGGAATTTCTGCAGCAGCAGGAACAACGCTATGGCGCGGCCGGGACCGAGGGCGACGACGAGGAAGAAGACGCCTGGCAGCAACAGCAGCTGGCCGCCGAATTTCAACGCCGGCAGGAGATGCGTTACGTGGCGGACGCCGACGAACGGGCCATGCCGACATCGCCGGTTTCGCCGCCGGCCGGCATTGATGCGCCTGCGGCGTTCGCTCCGCCGCCGCGGGCCGATCGGGTGGATGATACTCTCGCAGCCCGGTTTACGCCCTCCACGCAGCCTGGTCACGAGTTCGGTTCCGGCGCGTCGACCGCGGCCGGGCATGTTCCCGGCGGTTATGACGAGCAGGCTCATTCCCGCGCAGAGGATTATCCGGCCGACGATGAGGACGCGCTGTCGGACGGGCATGTCCAGCCTTCGGCACGGCTAGGGGCAGGCGCCGCGCCGGCGCCATTGCCGTCGCCGGTGGGGGCGCGCGCGGTGGTTCAGCCGGCGGCGCCCGCCATGGACAGCCTGATCCATCCCTTCCTGATGCGTAATGAACAACCGTTGCACAAGCCCACCACGCCGCTGCCGACGCTGGACCTGTTAACGTCGCCGCCGGTGGAGGACGAACCGGTGGATATGTTCGCGCTGGAGCAAACCGCGCGGCTGGTTGAAGCGCGGCTGGCGGACTACCGCGTGAAGGCCGAGGTGGTCGGTATTTCTCCCGGTCCGGTTATTACTCGCTTCGAGCTGGACCTGGCGCCGGGCGTGAAAGCGGCGCGTATCTCCAATCTGTCGCGGGATTTGGCGCGCTCCCTGTCGGCGGTGGCGGTGCGGGTGGTGGAAGTGATCCCCGGCAAACCTTACGTCGGCTTGGAATTGCCGAATAAGCGCCGCCAGACGGTATACCTGCGCGAAGTGCTGGATTGCGATAAATTCCGCGAGACCGTCTCGCCGCTGGCTATCGTGCTGGGCAAGGACATTGCCGGCCAGCCGGTGATTGCCGATCTGGCCAAAATGCCCCATCTGCTGGTGGCCGGTACCACCGGGTCAGGTAAATCGGTGGGGGTCAACGCCATGATCCTCAGCATGCTGTATAAAGCGACGCCGGAAGAGGTGCGCTTTATCATGATTGACCCGAAAATGCTGGAACTGTCGGTGTACGAAGGCATTCCCCACCTGCTGACCGAAGTGGTCACCGACATGAAAGACGCCGCCAATGCCCTGCGCTGGTGCGTGGGCGAGATGGAGCGCCGCTATAAACTGATGTCGGCCCTGGGGGTGCGTAACCTGGCCGGCTATAACGAACGTATTGAACAGGCTATCGCCATGGGCCGGCCGGTGCCGGATCCTTTCTGGAAACCGGGCGACGGCATGGCCGATTCGCCGCCGATGCTGGAAAAACTGCCATATATCGTGGTGTTGGTGGACGAGTTCGCCGACCTGATGATGGCGGTGGGCAAAAAGGTGGAAGAGCTGATTGCGCGTTTGGCCCAGAAAGCCCGCGCCGCCGGCATCCATCTGGTGCTGGCGACCCAGCGGCCGTCGGTTGATGTGATAACCGGCCTGATCAAGGCCAATATCCCGACCCGTATCGCCTTTACCGTGTCCAGTAAAATCGACTCCCGTACCATTCTCGATCAGTCGGGGGCGGAATCATTGCTCGGCATGGGCGATATGCTGTACCTGGCGCCCAACTCTTCCATACCGGTGCGTGTGCACGGCGCCTTTGTGCGCGACCAGGAGGTGCACGCGGTCGTCAGCGACTGGAAGGCCCGTGGCCGGCCGCAGTATATTGACAGCATCACCAGCGCGGGCGAAGAGGGTGAGGCCGGTCCCGGCGGCATGGACAGCGACGAGGAACTGGATCCGTTATTCGATCAGGCGGTGCAGTTCGTGGTCGACAAGCGCCGCGCCTCGATTTCCGGGGTGCAGCGCCAGTTCCGCATCGGCTATAACCGCGCCGCCCGCATCATCGAGCAAATGGAGATCCAGGGCATCGTCAGTTCGCAGGGCCATAACGGCAACCGTGAAGTACTGGCCCCGCCATCGCCGGATTAACGCGCTGGTGCCCATGACAGGCCTGCTTTGGCCGCCAGGGGGGTAACCCCCTGTGCAAAGATGCGTAAAGCGGCAGGTTTTCAGAGGATTGGCCTATGCCTTCCCGTCATTGTTCCGATAAAGTTAAGCCTATCAGGGTGCCGCCTGCCGGCCGGTCTATTTCTTGCCGGCCCGGATGTTGCGCCTTTCATTTTTCAAGGAATGCTTATAATGAATAAAAGGTTATTAGTCGCTTGCCTGCTTAGCGCCGTGGTTGCCGCGCCGGCGCTGGCCGATGATGCCGGCGCGCTGCAAAGCCGCCTGAATCGGGTCAACAGTTTCCATGCCGCATTCACCCAGAAAGTGACCAGCGCGGACGGCGGCGCGGTGCAGGAAGGCGAAGGCGAACTGTGGGTAAAACGGCCGAATCTGTTTAACTGGCATATGACCGCGCCGGATGAGAGCCTGCTGATTTCCGACGGTAAAACGCTGTGGTTTTATAATCCCTTTGTCGAACAGGCCACCGCCACCTGGCTGAAAAACGCCACCGGCAATACGCCGTTTATGCTGATTACCCGCAACAGCCCGGACGACTGGCGGCAATACAACGTCAAGCAAACCAACGATCGGTTTGAGCTGACGCCCAAGACCGCCAGCGGCAACCTGAAGCAATTTACCATCGACGTCAGCGCCAGCGGCACCATCAACAGCTTTACCGCCGTCGAGCAGGACGGGCAGCGCAGCGCCTACCAGCTGAAAAGCCAGAATAACGGCCAGGTGGATGACGCCAAATTCCGTTTTACCCCTCCCAAGGGCGTGACGCTGGACGATCAGCGTCAGTGAGGTAAAAATGAGCAATCTGTCGCTTGATTTTTCCCATAACGAATTCCAGCCGCTGGCCGCGCGCATGCGCCCAAGAACGCTGGAAGAATATGTCGGGCAGCAGCATCTGCTGGCGCCGGGCAAGCCGCTGCCGCGCGCCATCCAGAACGGGCAACTGCACTCCATGATCCTGTGGGGGCCGCCTGGTACCGGAAAAACCACGCTGGCGGAGCTGATTGCGCGTTACGGCAACGCCGATGTGGAGCGTATTTCGGCGGTGACCTCGGGCATCAAGGAAATCCGCGAGGCGATCGAGCGCGCGCGCCACAATCGTGATGCCGGCCGCCGCACCATCTTGTTCGTCGACGAAGTGCATCGCTTTAATAAAAGCCAGCAGGACGCCTTCCTGCCGCATGTGGAAGAGGGCACCATTACCCTGATTGGCGCCACTACGGAAAACCCTTCGTTCGAGCTTAACTCCGCGCTGCTCTCCCGCGCCAAAGTTTACCTGCTGAAGGCGCTTACCGCCGGGGATATCGAACAGGTGCTGGCCCAGGCCATGACCGATACGGAGCGGGGCTATGGCGGCCAGAATATCGTGCTGCCGGACGAGACGCGCCGGGTGCTGGCGGAGTGGGTGAACGGCGATGCACGCCGCGCGCTCAACAGCCTGGAAATGATGGCGGATATGGCGCAAACCGATGCCCAGGGCAACCGGGTGCTTACGCCGCTGCTGCTGAAGGAAATTTCCGGCGAGCGCAACGCCCGTTTTGATAATAAGGGCGATCGTTATTATGATTTGATTTCGGCGCTGCATAAATCGGTGCGCGGTTCCGCGCCGGATGCGGCGCTATATTGGTATGCGCGCATCATCACCGCCGGCGGCGATCCGCTTTACGTGGCGCGCCGCCTGCTGGCCATCGCCTCGGAGGATGTGGGCAATGCCGATCCGCGCGGCATGCAGGTTGCCCTGGCGGCTTGGGATTGTTTTACCCGCGTCGGTCCGGCGGAAGGGGAACGGGCGATTGCCCAGGCGATTGTCTATCTGGCCTGCGCGCCAAAAAGCAACGCGGTTTACACCGCTTTTAAAGCCGCGATGCATGATGCGCGCGAAAACGCCGATTATGATGTGCCAGAGCATCTGCGTAACGCCCCCACCAAGCTGATGAAGGAAATGGGGCTGGGCGCCGAATACCGCTATGCCCATGATGAACCGAACGCCTATGCCGCCGGCGAAGACTATTTTCCCGAGCAGATGGCGCACACCCGCTACTACTATCCAAGCCCGCGTGGACTGGAAGGAAAAATTGGCGAAAAGCTTGCCTGGCTTAGCGCGCAGGATCAAAATAGCCCAACAAAACGCTACCGATAACCAGGCCGTTGCGGTAAGGTTAGCGATAGAAAATCCGTTGCCGCGATAGTCTCTGACGGCGTCGCGAAGTCATATACATCAATCTGATAACAATAAGCACAGGACTAGCATGCTCGATCCCAATCTGCTGCGCAATGAGCTAGACGCAGTTGCCGAGAAACTGGCTCGCAGAAATTTTACCCTGGATGTCGATACGCTGCGTAAACACGAAGAGCGGCGCAAGGTACTGCAGGTCGAAACCGAAACATTGCAGGCCGAGCGTAATTCCCGCTCCAAACTGATCGGCGCGGCGAAAGCCCGTGGCGAGGATATCGAGCCATTGCGCCAGGAAGTCAACGGATTGAGCGATCGCCTCGAGGCGGCCAAATCCGAACTGGATATTTTGCAAGCCGCCATCCGCGACGTGGCGCTGTCGCTGCCTAATATTCCGGACGACCGCGTTCCCTCTGGTAAGGATGAAACCGAAAACGAAGAAATCAGCCGCTGGGGCGAACCGCGCCGCTATGATTTCGACGTGCGCGACCATGTTTCCCTGGGGGAAATGGCCGGCGGGCTGGATTTCGCCGCGGCCGTCAAGTTGACCGGTGCGCGTTTTGTGGTGATGAAAGGGCAGATTGCCCGCCTGCATCGCGCGCTGACGCAATTTATGCTCGATTTGCATACCGAGCAGCACGGCTATCAGGAAAATTATGTTCCTTATCTGGTAAACCATGCATCGCTGTTCGGTACCGGCCAATTGCCGAAATTCGCCGGGGATTTATTCCATACCCAGCCCCTGAGCGAAGAAGCCGACACCAGCGCCTATGCCCTGATCCCCACGGCGGAAGTCCCGCTGACCAACCTGGTGCGCGACGAAATCCTGGAAGAAGACCAACTGCCGCTGAAGATGACGGCCCATACCCCGTGCTTTCGTTCCGAGGCCGGCTCCTACGGCCGCGATACGCGCGGGTTGATCCGTATGCACCAGTTTGACAAAGTCGAGCTGGTCCAGGTGGTGAAACCGGAAGATTCCATGCGCGCGCTGGAGGAACTGACCGGCCATGCGGAGAAGGTGCTGCAACTGCTGAACCTGCCTTACCGCAAGATCCTGCTGTGCACCGGCGACATGGGCTTTGGCTCGAGCAAGACCTACGATCTGGAAGTCTGGCTGCCGGCGCAGAATACCTACCGGGAAATTTCCTCCTGCTCGAATATGGGCGATTTCCAGGCGCGGCGCATGCAGGCGCGCTACCGCGCCAAAGAAGATAAAAAACCACGCTTGGTGCATACCCTGAATGGCTCCGGCCTGGCGGTGGGGCGCACCCTGGTGGCGGTAATGGAAAACTACCAGTTGGCCGACGGGCGCATTGAAATCCCGGCGGCGCTGGCGCCGTATATGAACGGCCTGACTCATATCGGCTAATCACCACTGGCGTTCTCCCTTTAACACGTCAAGTGCAGGTGCGGCGTCAGCGGGCTTACCGCGCCATGGGGACTCGGTCGGGCGAAAATACCACGCCCGATTCAACCCCATTGGCACGCTCTCCCTTTAACAGGGCAACCCTACGTTCGGTACCCTGATTTTTATCCCGGATGAAGTATGCGATGTTGGCGTCAGTTGCGTCATGTGGCCGCTAATTGCCTGAACACTATCAAAAAATGCTGGCGCTTATTTCGCCTGATTGACTTTTTTTACCGTAGTGGCATGATGCGCCCAATTCCTGCGCGTTGAGTCCGGTTTATTCATCATGTCCGTCTATTCCCGCCCGGTGGTAATGCTACTCACCGGGTTGCTGTCGTTGACCATTTCCATCGCGGTATTAAATACCCTGGTGCCGCTGTGGCTGTCCCACGAAGCCATGCCCACCTGGCAAATCGGGCTGGTCGGCTCTTCCTATTTTAGCGGTAACCTCGTGGGGACCCTGCTGGCGGGAGCATTGATTAAAGCGGTGGGTTTCAACCGCAGTTATCAGTATTCATGCCTGCTGTTTGCCGTCGCGACACTGGGGCTGGGCCTTTCCATCGGTTTTGGCACCTGGGTGCTGTTCCGGTTCGTGGCCGGCATCGCCTGCGCGCTTATCTGGGTGGTGGTGGAAAGCGCCCTGATGCGCAGCGGTACTCCCCATACCCGCGGGCAACTGCTGGCGGCGTATATGATGGTGTATTATATGGGCACGGTGATCGGCCAACTGCTGCTCAGCGGCGTCTCCACCGCATTGATATCGGTATTGCCCTGGGCGACCACGTTGATGATTGCGGCGGTGTTGCCGTTATTGTTCAACCGCATTGAGGGGCAGGGCATGGATGCCCCCCGGATCGCCATCTGGCCGATGCTGCGGCGTCGCAACGCCCGCTTGGGGATCAACGGCTGCATCATCTCGGGCGTGGTGCTGGGGTCGCTGTATGGCCTGCTGCCGCTTTATCTTTCCCATCAGGGGCTCAGCGACGGCAGCGTGGGATACTGGATGGCGCTGCTGGTCAGCGCGGGTATTCTCGGCCAGTGGCCTATCGGCCGGCTGGCGGATCGCTACGGCCGTCTGATGATTTTGCGGGTACAGGTGTTTATGGTCATTATCGGCAGCCTGTCGATGCTCAGTCACGCGGCCATGGCGCCGGCGTTGTTCCTGCTGGGCTGTTCGGGTTTTACCCTTTATCCGGTGGCGATGTCCTGGGCCTGTGAAAAGGTCAGCCCGGATGAGCTGGTGGCGATGAACCAGGCGCTGCTGCTGAGCTATACGGTCGGCAGCCTGCTGGGGCCGAGCGCCACGGCATTACTGATGCAACGCTACTCCGACCGCGTGCTGTTCGTTATGATTGCGCTGGTGGCGCTGGTTTATCTGGCAATGCTGTTGCGCAAACCGGATCATCATCAAACCCCGGTGGCGACGGCCTGAATAAAACAGGGCCCCGGTTGGGGTCTTGCGGTTGCGGTCAACCGGTGCTTTTTGGTCGTGGTAGGCGGTTTGCCGCGGCGGCGGCTGGCGGGGAGGCGTATGTTGCCGCGGAGTGGGTTTCGCTGGGGGCTTGCGGGGCGGTGTATGTTATCGCGGCGTGAGTTTCGCTGGGGGCTTGCGGGGCGGTGTAAGTTATCGCGGCGTGGGTTTCGTTTGGGGCTTGTGGGGCGGCGTATGATACGCCGGAGTGGGTTTCGCTTGCCGTGCGTTAGGTGGTTATATGTAGCGCCGGGCGCCGGCAAGCGACAAAGAGGCCGTACCGCGACGGCCTCCTTGACCTCCGCGCGCCCGGCAGGTCGCGCGTCGCTGCGCGATGCCTTCCGCCGCCCATGCCCCCGTAATGCACCGGCCCGGTATGCGCTCCCGGCGCCACCGGGCCTTTCGCCGCTCCCGGCGGCTCATGCCGGGGGCACAGGCGACGTCAGCGCGCTTTATGCCGGTCCACATGTCGCTGTTGGCCATGCGTTTTATGAAGTGGCTGCGGCGCTGTTGCTTGGGACAGGACCGGCGTCGGGATAGGATTGACCATAATGGGATGCAATGGGTGTGGCATGCCACTGGCGCGGCGAAAAGCAGGTCGTACAGACGTACACTTATCGGTCAGGCAGGCATACATTAAGGCAGCAACGTGTTCATCATTCAATATTAAGCTTTAAGTTTTAACAGTAAGCATTACACTTTCAGCCACCAGCCACCAGCCACCAGCCACCAGCCACCAGCCACCAGCCACCAGCCACCAGCCACCAGCCACCAGCCACCAGCCACCAGCCACCAATTGACAACCTTCACCCACAAGCCGTTAGTCTCCGACCTAAAACAAATGTGATGTTTTTCCCGGTAAGCGCATACCGCTAAGTACCCTAACACGTTGTTTTACCTACAGACGATGGTGTTGACGTTGTGCCGGCATAAAGTGCGCCGGCGGCGAGCATCACGGCGGGATGAGCCGCCGGGAGCGGCGAAAGCTAAGGGCCGCGCCGGGAGCGCGTCCCGTGCGGTCCCAAAGCCGGGATGGGCGCTGCCGGGAACCGCGCAGCGGCGCACGATCTGCCGGACGCCAGGGAGTCCAGAGGGACCGTGCGTACGGTCCCTCTGGTCGCTTGCCGGCGCCAGGCAATACATAGCCCCCTCAAACTAAAGCAAGCGAAAACCTCACCCCGTGACAAACACCACCTCACCCCCGTGACACACACCACCCCGCCGCCGCGACATCCCCCTCACCAGCCCAGCGTTAAACAACCCATCATACCCAATCCCCGAGCTTCTTTTACCGTAGCGCCCCATCAAGGCGGCCGGTGCGCCAACCGACGCAAGGCCCCGGTTTGGGCCCGGTCAATTAGCTGCTCCGCGGCAGCGGACTCAGGTTAAGCACCGCGCTGTCCATATCCTCGCCGCGCTCGAACCGCCAGCACCGGGTATGATAACGGGCAACGCTGTTACGGTGGGCGACGCTTATCAGGGTGATCCCCGGAAGCCGCTCCGTCAGCAGGCGGTACATCAACTGTTCGTTTTCATCATCCAGCGCGCTGGTCGCCTCATCCAGAAACAGGATATCCGGTTTGATCAGCAGCGCGCGGGCAAACGCCAGTCGCTGCTGCTCGCCCGGCGATAGCCAGTGGCTCCAGTTGGCCTGCTGGTGCAGCATGGGTTGCAAATGACCCAGACGACACAGGTCCAGCATCGCGCGCATATGATCTTCTGTAAAGTGATCCGGCGCTTCCGGATAACACAGCGCTTCGAGCAGGTTACCGATAGGGATATAGCTGCGCTGCGGTAAAAACAGCACTTTTTTGCCCGCCTGCAGGCTGATATTCCCGGCGCCATAAGGCCAGATGCCGGCAATGGCCCGCAGCAGGGTGGACTTGCCGCAGCCGGAGGGGCCGGCGATCAGCACCCGTTCGCCCGGGGCGATGGCTTGCGTGGCGTCGTGGAACAGGACACGACCGGAGGGGATGGTTAAACTCAGGCCGGTCAGCGCCAGGGCGGTATCCGTCGCGTCGTCGCGCGTAATGGCCGTCTTCTGGCTGCTGTGACGCTCCACCGCGGCGTTAAACCCCGCCAACCGGTTAATACAGGCTTTCCAGTTGGCCAACTGATTAAACGCGTCGATAAACCATGACAGCGCGCCCTGTATTTCACCAAACGCCGATGAAATCTGCATCAGCGTGCCAAGCTGGATGGCACCGGAAAAATAACGCGGCGCCGCCACCAGGATCGGGAAAATAATGGCAAACTGACCATAGAAATTGCTGGCCACATTCAGCCGCCGGCTAACGCGCATAATGGACCACCAGTTGGCGCGGATGGCTTCGAACTTGTTGTCCAGCAGGTTCGCTTCCCGGGGTTCGCCCTGGTAAAGGGCAATGGCATCATTATTTTCGCGAATACGAATCAGGCCAAACCGGAAATTAGCCTCAAATTTTTCCTGTTGGAAACCCAAACGCACCAGCGGTCTGCCTACATACCAAATCAGCAGCGATCCCAGCCCGGCATATAATATGGCGAACCACACCATATACCCCGGCACGGTAAACAGATGCCCGCTCAGGGTAAACGACAGCGGTCCGCTCACCGACCATAAAATGGAAATAAAAGAAACAAAAGTCACCACGCTTGAGAGCAAACCCAGGGCCAGCGACAGGGTGCCGCTGGTCAGCGCGTTCAGGTCTTCGGCGATACGCTGATCCGGGTTATCGACCGTCTGCTGTTGCTCGGTATGGTAATAGGCATGATGATGCAGCCATTTCGCCATATATTGCCGCGTCATCCAGCGCCGCCAATACATTTGCAGGCCCTGGGTGAGGTAAATTTTATAGATGGAGATCAGGATAAATAACAATGCCAGCCAGGTGAACCTGATCAGCTGGCTTTTGAACACCGCAAAATTTTTATTTTGCAACGCGTCATAAAATACCCGGTTCCATTCATTGAACAGTACGCTGATATACACCGTGGACAATGAGAGGATAATAATCACCGCCAGCATACCCCAGGCGCGCCATTTTTCCTCAGAACGCCAAAACGGCTTAATCAACTGCCAGATTTCCCGCCAGCCCGCAGCTTTAATGGGTGAAGCTTTCATAGTTAACGTATCGTTTTCAATTGTTCAAAAAGGTAATAATACGGCATAGGCTCCCAGTTCTCTAAAAATAATGAGCCTGTTTAGCACCTAAAGGTGTAACAACTCCTGTCGTGAAAAAAGAAGACCTTACACAGCCCGGTTATACCAGGCGTCTTATGCGGGATATCACCGGCGCCGCGAAACGGCGTGGCCCGGAGCGATACCGGAGCAAGAGGGGCGGGGGCGGGATTTGGGATGAATGACCGGGTATCATCCCGGCCGGCCGTGAATGCGTGGTCGATCATATCCCCCGGGGGCAATGGGGGACATCATGATCAGTACATCACTTTATGGCCATAGCCGGCCAGGATATTCTTCACGCGTTCCATGATTTCCGTAGAGGGCGGCTTAACGCCGTCGAGCTTGTACTCTTCACCCATGGCAATCCATTTATGCTTACCCAGCTCATGGTAAGGCAGCAGCTCGATTTTTTCGATATTGGCCATGTCCTTGGTGAACTCGCCCAGCATATGCACGGATTTATCGTCGTCCGACCATCCCGGCACCACCACATAACGGAGCCAGGTACGCTTGTTGATTTTTTGCAGGTAGCGCGCAAAATCCAGCGTGCGGTGGTTGGACACGCCCACCAGGTTTTGATGGATATCGTCGTTCATTTCCTTGATATCCAGCATGACCAGGTCGGTGACGTCCAGCAGTTCGTCAATGACCGGATCGTAGCGCCGGACATAGCCATTGGTATCCAGGCAGGTGGTAATGCCCTCGGCATGACAGGCGCGAAACCAGTCGCGCACAAATTCCGCCTGCAGTATGGCTTCCCCGCCGGACGCGGTAACGCCGCCGCCGGACGCGTTCATGAAATGACGGTAGGTCACCGTTTCCTTCATGATTTCTTCGACCGTGATTTCCTTGCCGCCATGGGTATCCCAGGTGTCGCGGTTATGACAGTAGAGACAACGCATCAGGCAGCCCTGGAAAAAAATGATGAAGCGGATGCCGGGGCCGTCGACGGTACCACAGGATTCAAACGAATGGATGCGTCCTATACGTGGTGTAACTGTCTCGGCCACGGCGGAGGAATCAGTTTTAAAACAGGTTGTTACATTATTCATAGAGTGCCAACTAGTGCTAAAGGATGCTGATTGGTGGACATGATATGAACACTCCATTAAGCAGGGTGAGTAACTCCGCAGCGGGTAAGCAGCCAGGCGCAAATTCCCTTAGGCCCTCGGTTGCCGTGCCGTGGAAAGTCCCAAAATAAATATCAGTAGAATTATATTACCTCTATTCATTATACAATGCGTGGCTGATGTGTGCCAAATACCTGCAACGTCAGGTCGTTCGTTGCATCAGGCTTCGTTGTGGGGACCGTTAACCAATCATCGTCAGGCCGAAAACAGAGCCTGATTGTTCCTGTTGGCGCTAGGGGGCACTCATAGCGAAACGGGGGAGTAGGGCGTTTTTCATCCGCTATTGATATGGGCATCAATTGGGCAATCAAAAGCCGCATGACGTGAGCTTGTCCTTAAGGGTTTTATGAGCAATTGAGGGTGGCATTATCCGTGGATGATTTGGCTTGCTGGATCGCTGTGTCAGTCTGCGGATAGTGGTTTTCCACTGCGTCGCGCTGCTGATTTTAAACACAGGGAAACGACCTTGCCCGCTGGCTTGCCCTTAAACACGCGAATCGGCGTTTTCTCAGCCATTTTACGGGCATTACATGCTTACGTCATCTGATAACGATTATCTCGATAGTAACCGGGACTTGATTATTAAGGTCGACAGGTATTAAACTTAACATGCTATGCTTGTTTGAAACCTGGCTTACCGTTTTTAGCCCGCCATTCTTTCACTTCCTGGAGAACACCTCGCGGGCTGTCTTCCCTACCGGCATCCGGATAATAGATTACATCTGAGCCATAGGGGTGTTCGGTGATTTTTTTAAAATGTAAAATCATCCGATCATTTAGAGCAGAATACTCATCGCCTTCAAGTCCCGATGTATTATTAAAAAATTGCCCCAGGAACTCTAAAAATTCTTGTTCGGTATAATCTTCATAATTTTCTTTGAGTAACATTTTATTTTGAGCCTTTATTTGAATGAGCTTCGATATGTTGCTTGGGTGATAATACACGCAAATTATCAATGTCATAAACTGCCCCGTCATGTTGGATGGGCTGCATATGATGAATTTCGAATTTTCGACGTTGACCGACCCATTCAGCTTCTCGAGTCACCGGAGCTGAGCCTTTTCGCAAATTTTCACTGGCAGCTTCGCCAAATTGATTCGATAATTCTGGGCTGCTACTCAATTCAAGCCAGAATGCTTTGCGAAAAGCTTTAAAAGAGCTGAATTGCCTTCCACGCAATTTATCCGCTATCTGTGCCGGTATCGGAGCACCATTTTCAGTCGCCGCATCCCTAAGCCAATTATCACCCACCTCCTGGCCCCTTCCTGTAACCACTCCCGGCAGGTCCCGAGGCCCTTGCAGCATAACATAAACCGGCCGATACCCACTATCACTTGGGGGCACCACTATCAGGTCGTTAAAATCACATTCATCGTTAGCGGGGAAGGGCAACACCGTCGGCAGCGTGACCGGCTTTGCCTCATTACCCGTATGGGATAGTGATTTTGGCGCGTCGCTTGGTGTCACCAGTGCACCCAGGCCCTGGGCGCCCGGCGCTTTTTCGGGGGTGACGAAAATGGTTCGCCCGGGTAAGCCGCCTGCCGGTGGTATTGAGCAGCGGAAAACGCCATTGCCCGCAGGCTCGCCTTTAAACACGCGAATCGGCGTCTTCTCAGCCGTTTTCACCAGCTCAAGCTGAACCCTTTGGCCATCAATGCGTAGACGACCCCGAAATTCGGACTCGATGGTGGTGTGGTTATTCGCTGCGATGGCGAGTTCTTTAGCCGCAGGCAAATTTAGCGCATCAGCCGGAAGTGTTTGCCTGTAGTGTTTTGCGCCTGGAAGCGAACTGCCTTCACCCGCTTTTAGTGGATGTAGACCAACGGCAACGGTCGTGACCTTAGCGCCAATGGGGCTTGCGGCAGCGGAGGCTTTTAACGCCTTTACCCCTTCTTTGGTCGCCATCGAGACGTTTTGCCAATTTAATGGCGATACCAGGGTGGCGGCGTTCGGTGAGGCTGGAGTTTGTGCAAACGCCTGCGCTCGGGTGTCACTAGCTTGAGTGGCTCTCCTCGGCGCCGGGTGAGGTTTCCCGCTAGAAACCGACACGTTTAATGCCGCGTTTGCTGCCCTAACCGGCACGGCATTTAACTGCGCCCTCCTCACCAAATTATCATTTGTCGCCGGTAGTGCGGTGCGCTCCGGTCTGCGTGTACCATCACGCATCCCGCACTGCTCGCGCGTGCCTTCGCAGATTTCACCGCCTAATGCAAATCCGTTGCCGCCGTTTAACACCGCCTCGCGGCCATAGCCCGCTGCCACGGTCCCTGCTGCGTTTATCGCCGCCGCAGCAGTGGCGAGTTGCGATACATCGCGTCCCGGCACCTTATCGCTGCCTTCACCCGCCTTACCGCTATAGGCTAACAACCCCATGCCTAGGGGAAGTCTGGCCATCCCCAGCGCGGCCGCCTTGAGTTCGCTTATCGCGGCGTGTATTCCAACGCTCTGAACCCTGCTGCCGACAGCGGATGCCAGACCACCTTCAGCAACGACAGTGGCCAGAGTCGCCACCCCGCTTGAGCGCACGGCTGGCGCTATGTCTCGCGGTGCGTTAACCTCCGCCAGGGACGGTGGGACGGATGCGGAATTGGCGCAAACGCCTGCTGGGGGTTTGCCGTTTGCACTGATATCCGCTGCCGGACAATGCTGGGCGCTGTCGCAGTGCGCCGGTAACCCGCTTTGCCGCACATGCGGTGTGGCGCAATTCTTAGCATCCAGCTCAGCTTGACGCTGCAGTGCCTGTTTTTCACGTTCACAGGCTGCGCGTTCGGCTTGCAGACGCGACCACAGTCTAAAACGGTCCCGGGCCTGCTGTTGCGCTAGCCGTTGGGACTCGGCTTTATTTTTTTCCCTGGCGTCCTGCTGGCTGACCCTTTTTTCATTCAGGTGGTGGCCGAAAGTACGGCCGGCGGTTTCAATCTCGCCATGGTTGCCCTCTCCTACAGGCGTCCCGGTAGATGAAAGGTCAACGGGGTAACTAAATACGCAGCTATTGCCGTGATGATTGGTTTTCACCACATAGATATTTTTAGCCACGCCTTTGCCAGACGCGACAGGTGAAAAATTAGTGACGCTATGCACAGTATTTCCGGCTACCCAGGTACAGTCCCTGGAAAATGAGATTTTGCCGGTTGGGGAGCAGCCATTATTAAAAATGTTGTGAAAATTGCCGCAGCCGCCGGCCAATGTAATACTGGATTGATGCACGGCTATGGCTCTGTCCATACATATAGCGGGAGGGCATCGATCCGCAGTAGTCCCGTAATCACCATAGCTTCCATCTCCCCGGCCGCCGCCACCCCCCCTATCGGTTGGACAACTTCGATTGGGGCCACAGCTGCCGGCGCTCGGGCCACAGCTGCCACGCGAGCCACCGCCGCCATTAGACGGCCCGCAGGTACCTCCCATCCCTACGCCCCCACCGCCTGAACATCCGCCAGGTCCACCACCTTCACGTCCCATATGTCCTCCTTGATATATCCGTGATACTGCAAGCTGCAGGTGCGTTGACTACGTGCGCTCACCCGAACCACTTACCTGAGTGGGTTCATCGGGTTCTTTACTTGCCGCCTTCCTGCAATTTGAATTATTTTGGGTATAAATTATTTAATACACTGACGCGCTATTCTTTTTATTTAATCAAGGCGATATTTATAATGCTGGATTAATGCGAAATAAAATTTAATCACGAATAATATATTTAATGGTCGCTTCAATTATTTAACTTAAAATATTCCGATTGAGGCGGTCCATGCCAATGACCGAATACGGTAGCGGCATATCAATTTTTATGTGCAACAGTTATTTATAAATACCACTGAGCGGTTTTCCGCTAACAGAGTGCGCTGCCTTTGGTCATCAACTACATGATAAGCTCATCTCGTTAACGCTATTCTGCCGTGATAAACGCACTTTACCTTGGGATTAACGGAGAATGTATGCATTTTAGCTAAACGAATTATTTATTTCGGGGTTGTGATGTGCATTGGCGTGTTTTAGAAAAAGAATAATAATTAGATAAGAGTGGGATTTCTTACGTTTTATCAAAAAAGTCTAGATTAACCTAAAATTAACCAAAATAGTAAATGAGGATCTCATGCGCGACCTTTGTCCATCAAGAGTTAGGATTGATAACTATTTTAACGGAGAAATAAAAAGGCCCCACTTTCGTGGAGCCTTTATTTTACGCCTTTTCAGACGGTGAGGGAAATTACATTGACGCGGTGAAGGTACGGGTGATGACGTCCTTCTGCTGTTCTTTGGTCAATGAATTGAAGCGTACCGCATAGCCGGACACACGGATGGTCAGGTTAGGGTAATCTTCCGGATGTTCCATGGCTTGCACCAGCATTTCACGGTTCATCACGTTCACGTTCAGATGCTGACCGCCTTCGACGCCGGCTTCATGATGGAAATAACCGTCCATCAGGCCCGCCAGGTTGGCCCTGCGCACATCTTCATCTTTACCCAATGCTTTGGGCACGATGGAGAAGGTGTAGGAAATACCGTCTTTCGCATAGGCAAACGGCAGTTTGGCAACCGAGGTCAACGAGGCGACGGCGCCTTTCTGGTCACGGCCGTGCATCGGGTTGGCGCCCGGTCCGAACGGCGCGCCTGAACGACGTCCATCAGGGGTATTACCGGTCTTCTTACCATAAACCACGTTCGAGGTGATGGTCAGGATGGACTGGGTCGGTACCGCGTTACGGTAGGTCGGCAGTTTCTGAATTTTCTTCATGAAACGTTCCACCAGGTCGCAGGCGATATCATCGACGCGTGAGTCATTGTTACCGAACTGCGGATATTCGCCTTCGATATCAAAGTCAACGGCCATGCCTTCGGCATCACGGATAGGCTTAACCTTGGCGTACTTGATGGCGGACAGTGAGTCGGCGGCAACGGACAAGCCGGCGATACCACAGGCCATGGTACGGTATACGTCGCGGTCATGCAGCGCCATCAGCGCGGCTTCGTAGCTGTACTTGTCATGCATATAGTGAATGACGTTCAGCGCGGTGACGTACTGTTTAGCCAGCCAGTCCATGAAGTGGTCCATGCTGCTCAGCACGGTATCATAGTCCAGTACGGCATCCATGATTGGCGCGGTTTTAGGGCCAACCTGGATTTTGGCTTTTTCGTCCATGCCGCCGTTGATTGCGTACAGCACCATTTTGGCCAGGTTGGCGCGGGCGCCGAAGAACTGCATTTGTTTACCGACAACCATCGGGCTGACGCAACAGGCGATAGCGTAATCGTCGTTGTTGAAATCGGGACGCATCAGGTCATCGTTTTCATACTGTACGGAAGACGTATCGATAGACACCTTGGCGGTGAATTTCTTCCAGCTGATCGGCAGTTTTTCCGACCACAGGATGGTCATGTTCGGTTCAGGAGCCGGTCCCATGGTGTACAGGGTATTCAAGAAACGGAAGCTGGTCTTGGAAACCAGGGTACGGCCGTCAACGCCCATGCCGCCCAGGGATTCGGTGGCCCAAATCGGGTCGCCGGAGAACAGTTCGTCATATTCCGGGGTACGCAGGAAACGGACCATACGCAGTTTCATGACCAGGTGGTCAATCAGTTCCTGTGCTTGTTCTTCAGTGATTTTGCCGGCTTTCAGGTCGCGTTCGATAAAGATATCAAGGAACGTCGAGGTACGGCCGAAGGACATGGCGGCGCCGTTCTGGGATTTCACCGCGGCCAGATAGCCGAAGTAGGTCCACTGCACGGCTTCCTGCGCGGTGGTTGCCGGAACGGAGATGTCGCAACCGTATTTGGCGGCCATTTCCTTGATTTGCGCCAGGGCGCGATGTTGTTCGGCGATTTCTTCACGCAGACGGATAGTCGCTTCCAGATCTTCGCCGTTTTCCATTTTGCTTTGCAAAGAGGTGAACTGGGCGAATTTATCTTTCATCAGGAAGTCGATGCCGTACAGGGCGATACGACGGTAGTCGCCGATGATGCGGCCACGGCCGTAGGCATCGGGCAGACCCGTCAGGGCCCCGGTTTTACGGCATTTCAGGATGTCCGGAGTATAGACATCGAACACACCCTGGTTATGGGTCTTGCGGTATTCGGTAAAGATTTTCTTGATTTCCGGATCCAGCTCGCGGTCATACGCTTTGCAGGAGCTTTCAACCATCTTGATGCCGCCGAACGGAATCAGGCCGCGTTTCAACGGCGCGTCGGTTTGCAGGCCGACGATTTTTTCCAGGCCCTTGGCGATATAACCGGCGTCATGGGAGGTAATGGTAGAGGCAACATCCGTATCAAAATCAACCGGCGCATGGGTGCGGTTTTCGGTTTTGATGCCTTCCATAACCTTGCCCCACAGTTCCGTGGTGGCGGGAGTAGCACCTGCCAGGAAGGCTTCGTTGCCTTCATAGGGGGTATAGTTTTTCTGGATAAAGTCACGAACATTGACTTCATTCTGCCAGTCGCCTTTGCTAAAACCTTCCCAAGCAGTGGCTAGTTTTGTGTTCAGATCGGTCATTGTATACCTACCTTCTAATGTGGATTTCTTGAAACCCGGCTTTACGATGCGAGACAAACAGGTTAATGCTTGTTCCCACCGCGCAGATAAATCATCCAGTACGTCAACCCTACCAGTAACCCCCCGCCGATAATGTTGCCGATGGTAACCGGTATCAGATTATCGATGATAAAGTTGCTAATGGTCAGGTGTGAAAACTGTTCTGGTGCCATCCCAACGGCCTGCCAGAATTCCGGCGCTGCGAAATTCTTGATAACGATGCCCAGCGGGATCATAAACATATTGGCGATGCTATGCTCAAAACCGCTGGCAACGAACATCGCGACCGGGAAAATCATGGCGAACATTTTATCCGTCAGGCTGCGGCCGGAATAACTCATCCACACCGCCAGGCAGACCATCAGATTAGCCAGGATCCCCAGACATACCGCTTCGATAAAAGTATGGTGCATTTTATGATCGGCGGTTTGCAAAACGTTAAGGCCCCACGCGCCGTTTGCCACCATATGCTCACCGGAGAACCAAATCAGGGCGACGAAAAACAACGCGCCGAACAGGTTGCCGATGTAGACGTTGATCCAGTTGCGAACCAGCTGTCCCCAGGTGATGCGTCCGCTGGCTTTCGCCACCATGATGAGCACCGTGGAGGTGAACAGGTCGGCGCCGCAAACCACCACCAACATTAATCCCAACGAAAAGCATATACCGCCGATAAGCTTGGAGATGCCGTAAGGCATGGTGCCGGCACCGGTGGTAGCTGTAATATAGAACGCGAAGGCTATGGAAATAAAAACGCCGGCGGTAATGGCCAGAAAAAACGTTTTTGACGGTTGCTTGGTTGCTTTATAGACGCCCGCCTCTTCAGCAACTTTCGCCATGGCATCGGGTAATTTCAGGTCAAAAGGGTTGTCAGACTTCACACAAACTCTCTCGTTGGATTAATTAACGACCTAATTCTAACAAACGAGTATAGAGCAAAAATTGATATAGATCATAATGGCCCAAACTTAATCCCCCTTGACAGGCAAGATAAGACGTCTCATTTATTTCAAATATTTGATAAATAAAGAAAAAATAAATTTTAATTATTACATAAAGATTTGAAGACCACATTTTTTGTACATTTTGACGCGTTATGGAATAGCCATTAATGTGGGTAATTTGTTTCATCCGGACCTATTATTTTGCCGGATTTTACTTTCCTGAAACAATGACGCTAAAAAGGAAACGTCAATAATCGCGCGGTTATCTTCACCTCGGCTTCATATTTATGGCTCTACTATACGCGCAAGGCACAAAAAATGCAGGGTTATCTTGTGGCCCACGGGCACGGCGGGCCGTCGTCATGGCCGCCGGGCGCGATGCCCGACGGTCGTGCATGTGATGCCGGGATGTTCACCGTCCCGGCGCGGCGGATCGGCGGTTTGCAGCGGCGCGCCGGCGTAACCTTATGCCAGGCGCCAATAGCGGCGTTTGGCCGTCTGCAGCTTTTCATAGGCGGCAAGCAGGGCGCGGTGGGTGGGCAGGGCGTGCAGGTCGCTGTCGATATCGAATAAGCCGTAAAAACAGTTTTCGCCCTTAAGCGCCGCCTGCGCGCGCTCAAGCGTGGCCTGGCCGTACATGCGCGCAAAGGCAGCAACATACTGCTCCAGCTCGCGGTCCGGTTCCTGGGTCAGCAACAGCAGGCTATGCAGGCAGCGGTAAAAATTTTCGCGTTCCGGCGTAAAAACCGATGCATTGAAGTCCCTGGTCCATTCGGTCCACATCAGCGCCTGCTCCAGGTCGCCGCCCGCCAGCGCCAGCATCACCTTCAGCTCGCCCACGCGCAGGGTAAACCAGCCGTTATCCCTGCCGGTCGCCAGCCCCAGCAGTTCCCGGACGCGGGTGAAGTCGTCCAGCCCTTCGTCGTCCAGTTGCTCTATCAGCGCCAGGTAGCGCTGCTTCGGCCAGCGGCTGCCGGGCAGGCTGGTCAGGGTGGCGCGCAGATGGGCGGCCATGGTGTTATTGGCCAACAGCAAGTCTTCAACCGGATAGATATCCGACATCCCGGGCACCAGGATGCGGCAGGCATACACATCCAGATGCTCGTAATCGGCGATATAGACTTCGGCGTGCAGGCGCTGGAAAATGGCCATCAGAGTGGTGAATTCGTCGCCGGTGCTGCCGCTGAAGTCCCAGTCGGCAAAGTCGTAATCAGCATCCTGCTTAAACAGATCCCAGGAAATCAGGCCGCTGGAGTCGATAAAATGGGTTTCCAGATTGGTCTGCTCCGCCACTTCCTCGTCGTCAAAGGTCGGCGGCGTGAACACATCCAGGTCTTTCAGGCTGCGGCCCTGCAACAATTCGGTTACCGTGCGCTCCAGCGCCACGCCGAAGTCCGGATGCGCGCCAAACGAGGCGAAGCAGGTGCCGTTGGCGGGATTAAACAATACCACGCACATCACCGGATACAGCCCGCCCAGCGACGCGTCATAGGCGAAAATCGGGAAGCCCTCCTCTTCCAGGCGGGCGATGGCCTCGATCACGCCGGGATAACGGGCCATTACCGCCGGCGGGATAGCCGGCAGGCTTATGGACTCGGCGATAATCCGGTTCTTTATATGGCGCTCGAACACTTCCGACAATGCCTGCACCCGGGCTTCATTGGCGGTATTGCCCGCCGACATGCCGTTGGAGACATACAGGTTGCCGATGATGTTCACCGGGATATACACCGTCTGCCGGTCGGACTGACGCTCAAACGGCAGGGCGCAGATGCCGCGCGCGGCATTGCCTGATTGCAGGTCGACCAGCGCGGGGGCGGTCAGCTCCTGCTGCGGATCGTAAAATGCCCGCAGGCCATCGTCGAGGATGCCCGACGGCAAACGGCCATCGGCGGGCAGCGCGAACCATTTCTCGTTGGGATAATGCACGAACCCGTCATTGGCGATACTGGCGCCAAGATAAAAATCGGCAAAAAAATAGTTGGTGGACAACCGCTCGAAATACTCGCCCAGCGCCGACGCCAGGGCGGCTTTTTTACTGGCGCCCTTACCGTTGGTAAAACACAGCGGACAGTCGCGATCGCGGATATGCACCGACCACACGTGCGGCACGGGATTCAGCCAGGAAGCCTCTTCGATATTAAATCCCAGCGCGCCGAGCTGCTGGTAAAAGCGGGCGATGGAGTCTTCTAGGGCGGCGTCTTTACCGGGAATAAATGTTTGTGACATGCAGGTTCTCTTTTTATTGTCTTGAAAGGCGCATAATACGGTGTTTTCTGCCGTGCCTCCATGTATTCCCCCGATCGTGAGCGCGGCAGCGGCCGGTTTTATCCGCCCTGGCGCCGTTAAGACCGGGTGCGGGTGGCGGCGCTGAAATTACGCCCGATAAGCAATAACCGTTGCGACGCCCCGATGCGAGTGATAAAAACGATAGAATGAGTATTAACGAATTTTTTGGCCAACGTGGTGGATGGAAATGAATCAGGTGTTTAATTTTAGCGCCGGTCCGGCAATGATACCGGTGGAAGTCTTGCGGCGCGCGGAGCAGGAACTGTGCAACTGGCACGGTCTGGGTACGTCGGTGATGGAGATCAGCCATCGCAGTAAGGAATTTATCGAGGTGGCCCGGGAGTCCGAACAGGATCTGCGCGAGCTGCTGAGTATTCCGGACCATTATAAGGTGCTGTTCTGCCACGGCGGCGCGCGGGCGCAGTTTGCCGCGGTGCCGCTCAATCTGTTGGGCGACAGCGCCAGCGCCGACTATATCGACGGCGGCTACTGGGCGCATAGCGCCATAAGCGAAGCGCAGAAATATTGTGACCCGAAGGTTATCGACGTCAAAACACGGATTGACGGCCTGCGCGCGATTAAGCCCATGCGCGAATGGAACTTATCCGCCGACGGCGCCTACGTGCATTACTGTCCGAACGAAACCATCGACGGCCTGGCGATTGATGAATTGCCTGATTTCGGCGATAAAGTGGTCGTCGCCGATTATTCCTCCACTATTTTGTCCCGTCCCCTGGATGTCAGCCGTTTTGGCGTGATCTATGCCGGCGCGCAGAAGAATATCGGCCCGGCGGGCCTGACGCTGGTGATTGTGCGTGACGACCTGCTGGGCAAGGCGCGGCGCGAGCTGCCGTCGGTGCTGGATTATAAGGTGCTGGCGGAGAATGACTCCATGTTCAATACGCCGCCCACCTTTGCCTGGTACCTGTCCGGCCTGGTATTTAAATGGCTGAAGGCGCAGGGCGGACTGGTGGAAATGGACAAACGCAACCAGGCCAAGGCGGATACATTGTATCATTACATCGACCAAAGCGATTTCTACCGCAACGATGTCGCCCCGGCCAACCGTTCGCGCATGAACGTGCCCTTTTTACTGGCGGATGCGGCGCTGGATAAACTGTTCCTGGATGAATCCGTCGCGGCGGGGCTGCACGCGCTGAAAGGCCATCGCGTCGTGGGCGGGATGCGCGCTTCCCTGTATAATGCCATGCCCCTGGCGGGCGTCGAGGCGCTGGTGTCCTTTATGGATGGATTCGCCCGGCGCCATGGCTAACTCCGTACTGACGGGCAGGATGGGCCGGGTCGTTAAGCCGCGGTAAATACCGCCTTGGAAACTCCGGCGCGCCGTTGCGGCTCTCATCCGTGAGAGCCGCCCTGCGGGTCAACGCCTGTGCGTTATTTTAAGGCGTTCCCGGCGCGCCGCGCTTTGCCCTCCTTGCCTATTACCCCCGCTTCACGCTGTTGTGCGGGTTTACAATCGCCTGAGTTTTTGTTTTTGCTGGAGAACGCGCTTCACATGCTGGAATCCCTGACCCTACAACCGGTGGCACTTGTCGATGGCACCATTAATCTTCCCGGCTCGAAAAGCGTTTCGAACCGGGCGCTGTTGCTGGCGGCGCTGGCCGACGGCACCACCCGCCTGACCAATCTGCTCGACAGCGACGATGTGCGCCATATGCTCGATGCCCTGGCCGCGCTCGGGGTCGTCTGCCGGTTAAGCGACGATCGCAGGACATGCGAGATCGATGGCCGGGGGCAGGCCCTGACCGCGCCGGCGCCGCTGTCGCTGTTTCTCGGCAACGCCGGCACCGCCATGCGGCCCCTGGCAGCCGTGCTGTGCCTGGGCCGGCATGACATTACCCTGACCGGCGAGCCGCGCATGAAAGAGCGTCCCATCGGCCATCTGGTGGATGCCCTGCGCCAGGGCGGCGCGGAGGTGGATTACCTGGAGCAGGAAAATTACCCGCCGTTGCGTTTGCGCGGCGGTTTTCGCGGCGGCGATATTACCGTCGACGGCAGCGTGTCCAGCCAGTTTCTCACCGCCCTGCTGATGACGGCGCCGCTGGCCGCCGGGGATACCACCATCCGCATCAAAGGCGAGCTGGTTTCCAAGCCGTATATTGATATCACCCTGGCGTTGATGAAAACCTTTGGCATACAGGCGCGCCATGACGACTACCGGGTGTTTTACCTGCAAGGCGGCCAGAAGTATCGCTCGCCGGGCGAGTATCTGGTGGAGGGCGATGCCTCGTCCGCGTCTTATTTCCTGGCGGCGGCGGCCATCCGCGGCGGCACGGTGCGGGTTACCGGTATCGGCAAAAACAGCGTGCAGGGCGATATCCGCTTCGCCGATGTGCTGGAGCGCATGGGCGCCACCATCCGCTGGGGCGATGATTTTATCGAATGCCGCCGGGGCGGGCTGCACGCCATCGATATGGACATGAACCATATTCCCGACGCCGCCATGACCATCGCCACCACCGCCCTGTTCGCCGACGGCGGCACCACCACCCTGCGCAATATCTACAACTGGCGCGTCAAGGAAACCGACCGGCTGGCGGCCATGGCCACCGAGCTGCGCAAAGTGGGCGCCGGCGTGGTGGAGGGCGAGGACTATATCGCCATCACGCCGCCGGCCAGGCTGATATCCGCCGCGATCGACACCTATAACGATCACCGTATGGCGATGTGCTTCTCCCTGGTGGCGTTGTCCGATACCCCGGTGACTATCCGCGATCCGAAGTGCACCAATAAAACCTTCCCCGATTATTTCCGCCAGCTGGCCGCCATCAGCACCCTGGCGTAACCCGCTTTTCCCGTTTATTCACCGGCCGTGCGGCGCGCCGGTGAATGAAAACGCGCGCGCGGTGTCTTAATTTCACGATCCTGACGCCGAAGGGTAACCGTTATTCCTTATGATGCGTATAATGCATCATAGTAAATTCATTATTTATGGAACCAGAATCAAACCGCTGAGAGGAGAAAACAATGACAGCAGTAGTCCCGGTGATCACCATCGACGGACCGAGCGGTGCAGGGAAAGGCACGCTGTGTAAAGCATTGGCGGAAGCATTAGGGTGGCATCTGCTGGATTCGGGGGCCATTTACCGCGTCCTGGCCCTGGCGGCGTTGCACCACCAGGTCGATATCAACGCGGAGGAAGCGCTGGTGCCGCTGGCGGCGCATCTCGACGTACGCTTCAAGGTACAGGCGGGCGAGCTGGAAATCATCCTCGAGGGCGAGGATGTCAGCGGTGAAATCCGTAACGAGGAGGTGGGCAATACCGCCTCCAAGATTGCCGCGTTTCCCCGGGTGCGCGAGGCCCTGCTGCGTCGGCAGCGGGCATTCCGCGAGGCGCCGGGCCTGATTGCCGACGGCCGGGATATGGGCACCGTGGTGTTTGCCGAGGCGCCGGTGAAGATTTTTCTCGACGCGTCCTCGGAAGAAAGAGCGCACCGCCGCATGCGGCAGTTGCAGGAAAAGGGCTTTAGTGTTAACTTTGAACGCCTTTTATCCGAGATAAAGGAAAGGGACGAACGCGACAGGAACCGCCCGGTGGCGCCGCTGGTTCCGGCATCAGATGCTCTGGTACTGGATTCCACCCGCATGACTATCGATGAAGTGATAGCTCAGGCATTGGCGCATTCACGGCGTATACTGGCGTTGTCGTAGCCTTGGAAACAACTACCCCGTTGCAGGGACTGGCAATAGGGCGTGTAAAACAACCCCATCGAGCAGGATGCCGGATGGACGTTAATCAAAAACACCTGAAGATTATCAAATATGACAGAATCTTTTGCTCAACTCTTTGAAGAATCCCTGAAAGAAATCGAAACCCGTCCCGGTTCCATCGTGCGCGGTACCGTTGTTTCCATCGATAAAGATGTCGTACTGGTTGACGCCGGTCTGAAATCCGAATCCGCTATTCCTATCGAGCAGTTTAAAAATGCTCAGGGCGAGCTGGAAATCAAGGTTGGCGATCAGGTCGACGTCGCGCTTGACGCGGTGGAAGACGGTTTCGGTGAGACCCTGCTGTCTCGCGAAAAAGCCAAGCGCCATGAAGCCTGGCTGATGCTGGAAAAAGCCTACGAAGAAGCCGCGACCGTTACCGGCATCATCAACGGCAAAGTGAAGGGCGGTTTCACCGTCGAACTGAACGGCATCCGTGCGTTCCTGCCGGGTTCGTTGGTTGACGTGCGTCCGGTACGCGATACCCTGCATCTGGAAGGCAAAGAGCTTGAGTTTAAAGTTATCAAGCTGGACCAGAAACGTAACAACGTGGTGGTTTCCCGTCGCGCGGTGATCGAGTCCGAAAACAGTGCGGAACGCGATCAGCTGCTGGAAAACCTGCAGGAAGGCATGGAAGTTAAGGGTATCGTCAAGAACCTTACCGACTATGGCGCGTTTGTCGATCTGGGCGGCGTCGATGGCTTGCTGCATATTACCGATATGGCCTGGAAGCGTGTTAAGCATCCGAGCGAAATCGTCAATGTCGGCGATGAAATTACCGTTAAGGTCCTGAAATTCGACCGTGAACGTACCCGTGTTTCCCTGGGCCTGAAACAGCTCGGCGAAGATCCGTGGGTGGCTATCGCCAAACGTTACCCGGAAGGCACCCGCCTCACCGGCCGCGTGACCAACCTGACCGATTACGGCTGCTTCGTTGAAATCGAAGAAGGCGTCGAAGGCTTGGTTCACGTTTCCGAAATGGATTGGACCAACAAAAACATCCATCCGTCCAAGGTTGTTAACGTGGGCGACGTGGTTGAAGTCATGGTTCTGGATATCGACGAAGAACGTCGCCGTATCTCCCTGGGCCTCAAGCAGTGCAAAGCCAACCCATGGCAGCAGTTCGCCGAAACCCATAATAAGGGTGACCGCGTCGAAGGCAAGATCAAGTCAATCACTGACTTTGGTATCTTCATCGGCCTGGACGGCGGCATCGACGGCCTGGTTCATCTGTCCGACATCTCCTGGAATGTTGCCGGCGAAGAAGCCGTGCGCGAATACAAGAAAGGCGACGAAATCGCGGCCGTGGTCCTGCAGGTTGACGCAGAACGCGAACGTATTTCACTGGGCGTGAAGCAACTGGCTGAAGATCCGTTTAATAACTACCTGTCTTTGAACAAGAAAGGTACCATTGTTACCGGTAAAGTCACTGCAGTTGACGCTAAAGGTGCTACAGTTGAATTAGCTGGCGGCGTTGAAGGTTACCTGCGTGCTTCCGAAGCATCGCGTGACCGCATTGAAGACGCTACCCTGGTCCTGAACGTGGGCGACGACGTTGAAGCTAAATTCACCGGCGTTGATCGTAAAAACCGCGTTGTCAGCCTGTCCGTTCGTGCTAAGGATGAAGCTGATGAGAAAGATGCTATCGCCACTGTGAACAGCACCAACAAGCAGGAAGATACCAGCAATTTCTCCAGTGCAATGGCTGAAGCGTTCAAGGCAGCTAAAGGCGAATAATAATGGGGGAGCGGCGAGACGGCCGCTCCTGGACGGTAGCTAAGTTGGGTCGTGTTCCTGCTTTATCCGCTGGAATGCGCACTTGGAGGAACTATGACCAAGTCTGAACTTATTGAAAGACTTGCTGGACAGCACGCTCATATCCCGGCAAAAATCGTCGAGGATGCTGTGAAAGAGATGCTCGAACATATGGCGACCACCCTCGCCGGCGGTGAGCGCATTGAAATCCGTGGTTTCGGCAGTTTTTCACTTCACTACCGTGCACCGCGTGTCGGACGCAACCCTAAAACCGGGGATAAGGTTGAACTGGAAGGCAAATATGTCCCCCATTTCAAGCCCGGCAAAGAGCTGCGCGACCGCGCCAATATTTATGGCTCATAATGCCTCCGGGCGTTGACCCACCGGCGTTGTAAGCCAGCCGCAAACAAGACACCTTCGGGTGTCTTTTTTTATGCCTGGACGTCAGCGGCGGTGAAAAAAGCGCCGCCGGTTGCGCCAGGGCAAATGCGCGCTTGCGCGCAGCCTGGCGCGCCCGGCTGTTAAGGCTATCTTATTGTCCTGAAGCGGCATCGCCTTATCGCATACCCCTGATGGCGGCGACCGATGGCATGGACAATACTCGGCGTCACTGTCATGTCGCCAGGATGGCACGCCGATGATTGCCGGACCCTATTACTGATGCCGTTATCCGTTAACCATATGGCGTTTTGCGCCATAGCCGGCATAGTGCCCTTGGGCTTTTTACCCGTATTGCCGGCCCCCACCGCGCTGCATGGCGTTGCGCTGGCCGCCTGGGCCTTGCTCTTATTTCCCGCTCCAGGGTGCCGTTTAGCGGCGGTATTTCTGGCCGCGTTCGCCTGGAGCGGTTTTTGCGCCATACAATTACTGGAGCAGACGGCGCTATTATCCCAACCCAGGGCTATCGTGCGCGCCCATATCGTCAGTATCCATCATGGGCATAACCCGCGCGCGGGCGCGGTGATTAAAATAACCCAGGCCGGGGGCAAACGGGTGTTTCCGCCGGTCCATGCCGCCATCAGCTGGGCGTCGCTGCCGGAGCGCTGGTGCGCCGGGCAGCAGTGGAAAATGATGCTGAAGCTGCGCCCCCAGCATAGCCGGCTCAATCAGGGCGGTTTTGACAGCCAGCGCTGGGCCGTCGCCAATCATCAACCGCTGGTGGGCCGGGTCGTCAAAGCCAAAGTGGAAGACGCCCGCTGCGGCTTGCGGCAAAGGCTTATCGACAACGCCGCCGCCCGGTTCGCCGATCTGCGCTGGCCGTCCATTTTACTGGCGCTGGGGTTTGGCGAAAGCCGGGGCATGCCGGAGGATCTACGCCTGCTGTTACAGCAAACCGGCACCGCACATCTGATGGCCATATCCGGCCTGCATATTTCACTGGCGGCCCTGTTTGGCTGGCTGCTGGCGCGCGGCGGCCAGTTTGTCCTGCCCGGGCGCTGGGTCGGCCCGGTGATGCCGCTGGCGATCGGCTGGCTGGCCGCGGCGGGGTATGTATGGATTTCCGGCGTGAATTTTCCGGCCATCCGCGCGCTGCTGGCGCTGACGCTATGGCTCCTGCTGCGTATGCGCGGCGTGTGCTGCGGGGCCTGGCAGGTTTGGCTGTGGTGCGTGGCGCTGATAGTGGTTACCGACCCGCTTAGCGTGCTGTCAAGCAGCCTGTGGCTGTCATGCCTGGCGGTGGCGGCTCTGATTTTCTGGTTTCAGTGGGCGCCGCTGCCGGCGCGTTTCCAGTCCGGGCTGCGCTGGGCCTGGCTGCGCTGGATACATTTGCAGGCCGGCATGACCCTGTTGCTGCTGCCGCTGCAATGGGGATTATTCCACGGCGTTAATCCGCTGTCGCTGCCTGCCAACCTGTGGGCGGTGCCGCTGGTGTCGTTTATCACCACGCCCCTGATCCTGGCGGCAATCTGCCTGGGCATGCTGCCGCCGCTGAGCCGTCTGCTGTGGTATCTGGCCGACCAATCGCTGACGCTGGTCTTTATGCCGCTGGCGCCGCTACAGCGTGGGTGGCGGGATTTGCCGGAAACCGGCATCCTGTGGAGCATCGGCGGCTGGCTGGCGGTGATTATCTGGCGTTTCGGCTGGTGGCGCACCTATCGACTCAATATGCTGGTGCTCGGCGCGCTGCTGCTGGCGCCGCGCGACAGGGCGGATCGGCCTCGCTGGCGGTTGGATATGCTGGACGTCGGCCACGGGCTGGCGGTGGTGGTGGAGCGCCATGGTAAAGCGCTGATATATGATACCGGCGCCGGCTGGCGCGGCGGCGATATCGGCAAAGCGGAAATCCTGCCTTATCTGGCCTGGCGCGGCCTGTCGCCGGAAGGTATTTACCTCAGCCACAGCCATCAGGATCATATCGGCGGGCTCGGCACCCTCAAACGGGCGTTCCCGGGGGTGCCGGTCGCCAGCTCTTACCGCGGCAATGGCCATCTTCCCTGCGTCGTGGGACAGCGCTGGCAATGGCAGGGACTGACGTTCAGCGTCCTGTGGCCGCCGGCGCAGGTTAAAAAAGCCGGCAATGATGATTCCTGCGTGATCAAAATAGAGGACGGCGCGTTCAGCGTGCTGTTAACCGGCGATATCGAGGCGCCGGCCGAGCGGGCCTTGCTCAGGACCGCCCGCGGCCGGCTGCGCGCCGATATTCTCCAGATTCCCCACCACGGCAGCAAAACCTCGTCCACCCGGGCCTTTTTACGCGCGGTGCGTCCAGCGGCGGCGCTGGCGTCGGCGGCGCGCTTTAATCCCTGGCGCCTGCCCGCGCCGCTCATCAGGGAGCGTTACCGGCAGGAAGGCATCGCCTGGCATGATACCGCCCGCTCAGGTCAGGTCAGTATTCATTTTTATGACAATAATTGGGTGATAAAAGGATATCGGGAGCAAATTATGCCACGTTGGTATCACCAGTGGTTTGGCGTCCACGCCGATAATGAGTAGAATGGTCGGCTATTTAGACTCAGCGCTGGTTAAATGCATGCTTAATGATAAAGATCTCTCCACCTGGCAGACGTTCCGTCGCCTATGGCCGATGATCTCCCCTTTTAAGGCGGGCCTGATAGTCTCTGCCATCGCCCTGATACTGAATGCCGCCAGCGATACCCTGATGCTGTCATTACTCAAGCCGTTGCTGGACGACGGGTTCGGCAAAAGCGACAACAGCATCCTGGTGTGGATGCCGCTGGCCGTTATCGGCCTGATGGTGGTGCGCGGTTCAACCGGTTTTGTTTCCAGTTATTGTGTATCCTGGGTATCCGGCAAAGTCGTGATGCAAATGCGCCGCCGGCTGTTCAGCCATATGATGGGCATGCCCGTGTCCTTTTTCGATCAGCAATCCACCGGTACCCTGCTGTCGCGCATTACCTATGATTCGGAACAGGTGGCCTCCTCGTCATCCAGCGCGCTGATTACCGTTATCCGCGAAACCGCCTCGATTATCGGCCTGTTTATCATGATGTTCTATTACAGCTGGCAACTGTCGCTGATCCTGGTGGTTATCGCCCCCATTGTTTCCATTGCCATCCGCCAGGTGTCGAAACGCTTTCGCAATATCAGCAAAAATATGCAGAACACCATGGGGCAGGTCACCACCAGCGCCGAGCAGATGCTGAAAGGCCATAAGGAAGTATTGATTTTCGGCGGCCAAAAGGTCGAGAACGAACGTTTCAACCATGTCAGCAACCGCATGCGCCAGCAGGGCATGAAAATGGTTTCCGCCTCGTCGGTCTCCGACCCGGTGATCCAGTTTATCGCCTCACTGGCACTGGCGTTTGTCCTGTATGCCGCCAGTTTCCCGAGCGTGATGCAAAACCTGACCGCCGGCACCATTACCGTGGTGTTCTCATCCATGATTGCGCTGATGCGCCCGCTGAAATCGCTCACTAACGTTAATTCCCAGTTCCAACGGGGCATGGCCGCTTGCCAGACCCTGTTTGCCATCCTGGATATGGAGCAGGAGAAGGATGAGGGTACGCTGGAGATCGAGCGCGCCGAAGGCCATGTTGAATTCCGCGACGTCACTTTTTATTACCCCGGCAAGGAAACACCCTCCCTTGAACATATCAGCCTGACCATCCCCGCGGGCAAAACGGTGGCGCTGGTCGGGCGTTCCGGATCCGGCAAATCCACCATCGCCAACCTCCTGACGCGGTTTTACGATGTCCAGGAGGGCGCGGTGTTGCTGGACGGACATGACCTGCGGGAATACAAGCTGTCATCGCTGCGCGATCAGGTGGCGCTGGTCTCGCAAAATGTGCATTTATTTAACGATACCATCGCCAATAATATTGCCTATGCCCGCAAGGACCGGTTTTCGCGCGAGGAAATCGAGAATGCGGCCCGCATGGCGTACGCCATGGATTTTATCGCCAAAATGGATAAGGGCCTGGATACGGTCATCGGTGAAAACGGCGTGCTGCTGTCCGGCGGACAGCGGCAGCGCATCGCCATTGCCCGCGCGTTGCTGCGTGATTGCCCGATCCTGATCCTTGACGAGGCCACCTCGGCGCTGGACACCGAATCGGAGCGCGCCATCCAGAAGGCGCTGGACGCGCTGCAAAAAAACCGCACCTCGCTGGTGATTGCCCATCGGCTGTCGACCATCGAAAAAGCCGATGAGATCCTGGTGGTGGAAAACGGCCGTATCGTGGAGCGCGGTTCGCATCAGGACCTGCTGGCGCAGAAGGGCGCGTATGCCCAACTGCACCGGATGCAGTTCGGCAATGATTGATCGCATCTGGTTCGGCGGGTCGAAACTGTATTGGCTGCTGCTGCCGTTATCCTGGCTATACGGCCTGGTCAGCGCGCTGATAAAGCTGGGCTATCGCCTGGGATGGCGTAAAACCTACCGCTTCCCGGTGCCGGTGGTGGTGGTGGGCAACCTGACCGCCGGCGGCAACGGCAAAACACCCGTGGTGTTGTGGCTGGTGGAGCATTTGCAGCGGCGCGGCTGGCGGGTCGGCGTGGTATCCCGCGGCTACGGCGGGCGGGCCGACAGCTACCCGCTGCTGCTGGACGACAATACCACCAGCCGACAGGCGGGGGATGAGCCGGTGTTGATTTTCCAGCGCACCGCCGCCGCGGTGGCGGTGGCGCCTAAGCGCGCGGACGCGGTGGCGGCCTTGTTGGCCGGACGGCCGCTGGATGTGATTATCACCGATGACGGCCTGCAGCATTATGCGCTGGCGCGGGACATCGAATGGGTCGTGGTGGATGGCGTCAGGCGTTTTGGCAACGGCTGGTGGCTGCCGGCGGGCCCCATGCGCGAGCGGGCCGGCCGGTTGAAACGCGTCGACGCCGTGATTGTCAACGGGGGCGAGGCGTTGCCGGGTGAGATTCCCATGCGCCTGGTGCCGGGCGACGCGGTCAATTTGGCCAGCGGTGAAACCCGGCCTGCCGGGCAACTGCGCTCGGTCGTGGCGATGGCGGGCATCGGGCATCCGCCGCGGTTTTTCGCCACCCTGCGCGCCCTTGGCGTGGTCACCGAAGGTGAAATTGCCTTCGGCGATCATCAGGCTTATCGCCTGGAGCAATTGGCGCCGCTGGCCTTGCCGCACCAGACGCTGTTGATGACGGAAAAAGACGCGGTGAAATGCCGCGCTTTCGCCCAGGCCAACTGGTGGTATCTGCCGGTAAGCGCCCAGTTGCCGGAGCGGGACGCGCAGGCGCTGCTGGCGCCTATTGAGCGGGCGATTATCGCCTCGCGGCAAAAGCGCTAGCGTCAATCACGCCGGAACCGGGCGGGCTGATAAGGGGGCGTTTTTTTGGCGGCGAAAAAACAATCGGCCCGGTCATCAGGGATGATCGGGCCGAGAGAGCGATGTTATTTTTTGCTTAGCGGCTAAAATTAGCAAACAAAGCAATTATTTTATTTAATTTTTTCATGGCAGGTTTGTCTCTTATATGTCTAAAGTGTGATGTAGCTCACAAAAAATATTACGCCGTTCCTGTGCCTGGATCAACCCTATTTTGCAAAAATGTTAATAGCCTGCGTCAATCGTTGTGACGTCAATTACAGCTAATCGCCGTAACCATTCCCGCCCGCCGCCGCATTATGCTATTCTCTGGGCCATCGACGCATCGCAGGGTGTGTATGCTGGAGGAAACATGGATCACCGTTTATTGGAAATCGTGGCGTGCCCGGTATGTAACGGCAAGCTGTATTTTAATAAAGAAAAACAGGAACTCATCTGTAAATCGGATGCCCTGGCCTATCCGGTCCGGGACGGTATACCGGTATTATTGGAGAGCGAGGCCCGCGCCCTGACATTGGACGAGACAAATCAATGAGTTTCGTGGCTATCATTCCCGCGCGGTTCGCCTCCAGCCGCCTGCCGGGCAAACCCCTGGCGGATATTAACGGCAAGCCGATGGTGGTGCATGTCATGGAGCGCGCGCAGGAATCCGGCGCGGACCGGGTTATCGTGGCGACCGATCACGCCGGCGTGGTGGATGCCGTCCGCCAGGCGGGCGGCGAGGTTTGCATGACCCGCCCCGATCATCACTCCGGTACCGAACGCCTGGCGGAAGTGATCGACCGCTATCAATTTCCCGATGACCAGATCGTCGTCAATGTGCAAGGCGACGAGCCGCTCATCCCGCCGGTCATTATCCGCCAGGTGGCTGATAATTTGGCCCATTGCCAGGCAGGCATGGCCACGCTTGCGGTGCCCATCACCACCGCCGAGGAAGCCTTTAATCCGAACGCGGTCAAAGTGGTGATGGATGCCCAGGGTTTCGCGCTGTATTTTTCCCGCGCCGCCATCCCCTGGGAACGTGAACGTTTCACCGTTTCCCGGGCGACCATCGGCGACACCTTTTTGCGTCATATCGGCATCTATGGCTATCGCGCCGGTTTTATCCGCCGTTATGTGGGCTGGCAACCAAGCCAGCTGGAGCAGATTGAGATGCTCGAGCAATTGCGGGTACTGTGGTATGGCGAAAAGATTCATGTCGCGGTGGCGAAAGAGGTGCCGGGCATCGGCGTCGATACGCCGGAAGAGCTGCTGCGCGTGCGCGAACTGATGCGCCATAACCGCTGATATTCCGCTAAATCTTGATCTGAAACGAAGAAGTTTGCCGGTGAAGCCAGCATGATGGCCCGTGTTTGTTATTCACACGTTTGTCCATTATATAAAGGTTGAGTCTGTCATGGAACAGTTGAAAGCTGAGCTAAGCGCAGTATTGGGGGAATCCCTGAGCCGTCTGGAGCGGATCAGCGAACAGCCTTATGCGCATCTTTATGCTATGTATGATAAGGAAGGACATCCGCTTTCATTGCTGGCAAAAAGCTATATCTGCCAAGGCATCGCACAGCAGGAGGCGTACAAGCTTTCCATGCTGGCCCGCGAGGGCGAAGTGCGGTTGCCCACGGTCTACGGGCTGGTGGTAACCCAGCAGGCGCCGTATAAGGAACTGCTGCTGATGGAACGCCTGCGCGGGGTCTCGGCGGAAGCCCCAACCCGTACGCCGCAGCGCTGGGAGCTGCTGAAAGATCAGATTGTCGAAAGCATGCTGGCCTGGCACCGTATCGACAGCCATGGCTACGTCGGCACGGTGGACAGCACGCAGGAAAATACCTGGCCCAACTGGTATGCGCAACGTATCGAAGTGATTTGGTCGACGCTGCTGAAAGTCTCCGCGCCTCTGCTGACCTATGAAGACCGCAACCTGTTGTTCCGCACCCGCCAGAGCCGTGAAAAACTGTTTGCCGATTATCAGGAAAACAGCGTGCTGGTGCACGGCAACCTCACGCTGCGCAGCATGCTCAAGGACCAGCGCACCGATCAACTGCTCGCCATGCTCAATCCCGGCACCATGCTGTGGGCGCCGCGCGAGTACGATTTGTTCCGCCTGTGCGAGGACGGCATGGCGAACGAGCTGCTCTACCATTACCTGAGCAAGGCGCCGGTGTCGGAGGCGTTCCTCTACCGGCGCTGGCTATACGGTATCTGGGAAGCGGCGGCGCGCTATATCCACACCGGGTTGCTCGACCGCGCGGTATTCGACCTGGCCGGTCGCGAACTCGTCCCCTGGCTTGATTAAACGGACGTGCGCCGGCGATAGCGCCCGCCTTGCGCGGCGCTATCGCCCCGGTACGGCGGCATCAATCAGGATGCCGGCGCGTCGCTGTCGCCGGTTATTTTTTGCCAGGCGCGTCCCAGGGTTTCATACCAGGCGCGGTCGGCATGCCCCAGCCATAGGGGCGACGGCAGCACCTTTTCCCACGGGTTTAACGGACTGTCGATCGCCAGCTGGTTGGCCGGGGCAGGGATGGGGGTCAGCCCCCGGGCCCGGAAAAACCCCATGGCGCGTGGCATATGGTTGGCAGACGTGACCAGCAAAAACGGCGCCTTGCCCACCAGGGCGGCTACGCTTGCCGCTTCCTGGCGGGTGTCGCGCGGCGCCTCCAGCACGATAATATCTCCCGCCGGCACCCCAAGGCTTTGCGCCACCCTTGACGCCGTTTCGGCGCTGCTGACGGGATTGCCCGGCGCCGCCGCGCCGGTAAATACCATTTTGGCGCCGGGATGGTCATGATAAAGACGAATTCCTTCGGCCACCCGCGGCAGGCTGTTGTTAATCAGGTTGGAACTGGGCGCCCATAAGGGATTAAAGGTGTATCCGCCGCCCAGCACCACCACGTAGGCGATACTCGGCTGGCGCCCGTGATAGGTGGGGTATGCCGCCTCCAGCGGCGCCAGCAGGCTGTCGGCCACCGGTTGCAGGCTCAGCAGCAATAAAACCGACCAGCCCAGGGTCACCAGACCCTTACCGGTCCGCTGCCAGCGCGTGAACCACAGCAGCAATAGCCCTGCGCCCATGAGCAAAATCAGCAGCGGCAGCGGCAACAATAACCCGCCGACGATTTTTTTAAGGTCAAAAAGCATCGGAAAACGCTCCAATTGGATGAAATGTAGTCAACCAGGCGCAATCCGGCGCCATAAAGATTCATTCTAAGTCAGCCTGTGACAAAATAGTCAATTCACGGCGGGTTTATGGTAAAAACGCCTTTCCCGTCCGTCGTGCCCGGAGCATTGATTATGCAGGACCGCAATTTTGACGATATTGCTGAAAAATTTGCGCGCAATATTTACGGCACCACCAAAGGGCATATCCGCCAGGCGGTGGTCTGGCAGGATTTAGAAGGATTGCTGACGCGGCTGCCCGCCCGCCCGCTGTATATCCTCGATGCCGGCGGCGGCGAGGGCCGTATGGCCTGCCAGCTGGCGGCCCTGGGGCACCGGGTGCTGCTGTGCGATCTGTCGTCCGGCATGATTGAGCGGGCGCGGCAAGCGGCGCAGGAGCGGTCTGTGATGGATCACATGCAATTTGTGCAAAGCGCCGCGCAGGATATCGCGCCCCATTTGGAAAGGCCGGCCGATCTGATATTGTTGCATGCGGTATTGGAATGGGTAAGCGAGCCGCGCGCGTTATTGCAAGGGCTGTATGATTGCCTGGCGCCGGGTGGCGCTCTGTCATTAATGTTTTACAATAAGCACGGTCTGGTCATGCGTAATATGATCCTGGGCAATATTGAATTTGTCGCCGCCGGGATGCCGAAACGAAAAAAACGCTCCCTGATGCCGGACCATCCCTGCGATCCTGAACAGGTGTTCGGCTGGCTGACCGCCATGGGCATGACGCTCAGCGGCAAAAGCGGTGTGCGGGTGTTTCATGACTATCTGCAAAACAAGCAGCAGCAACAGGATGATTTTCCGGCCTTATTGGCGATGGAACAACGGTATTGCCGGCAGGAACCCTTTATCAGCATGGGGCGCTACATCCACGTCATGGCGCATAAACCCTCCCTGAAGGATGAATTATGAGTGAATTTTCCCAGACTGTACCGGAACTGGTCGCCTGGGCCCGGAAAAATGACTTCTCGCTCTCGCTGCCCATCGAGCGGCTGGCGTTTGTGCTGGCCATCGCTACGCTTAACAGCGAACGCATGGACGGTGAAATGAGCGAAGTCGATCTGGTGGACGCCTTTCGTCACGTCAGCCAGGGGTTTGCGCAGACCAACGAAACGGTGGCGGTGCGCGCCAACAACGCCATCAACGATCTGGTGCGCCAGCGCCTGCTCAACCGCTTTGTCAGCGAGCTGGCGGACGGCAACGCCATCTATCGCCTCACGCCGCTGGGTATCGGCATCAGCGACTACTATATTCGCCAGCGTGAATTTTCCACGCTGCGGTTATCGGTGCAGCTCTCCATTGTCGCCCAGGAATTGCAGCGTGCGGCCGAGGCGGCGGAAGAGGACGGCGATGAGTTCCACTGGCACCGCAACGTATTTGCCCCGCTGAAGTATTCGGTGGCGGAAATTTTCGACAGCATCGACATGACCCAGCGCATCATGGACGAACAGCAGCAGTCGGTGAAGGACGACATCGCGGCGCTGCTCAACCAGGACTGGCGCGCCGCCATCGCCAGCTGCGAGCAGCTGCTGTCGGAAACCTCCGGTACCCTGCGGGAACTCCAGGATACCCTTGAGGCGGCGGGGGATAAGCTGCAGGCCAACCTGCTGCGCATCCAGGACACGATCCTCGGCCATCAGCATCTGGCCTTTCTCGACAAGCTGGTCTTTGATCTGCAAAACAAGCTGGACCGGATTACCAGTTGGGGACAGCAGGCGATAGATCTGTGGATCGGCTACGATCGCCACGTGCACCGTTTTATCCGCACCGCCATCGATATGGATAAAAACCGGGTCTTCGCCCAGCGGCTGCGCCAGTCGGTACAGAACTATTTCGACCATCCCTGGGCGCTGACCTACGCCAACGCCGACCGTCTGCTGGACATGCGCGACGAGGAACTGGCGCTGCGCAGCGAAGAGGTGACCGGCGAACTGCCGCCGGACATGGAATATGAAGAATTCAACGAGATCCGCGAGCAGCTGACCGCCATGATCGACCAGGCGCTGGCGCAGTACCCGCAGCAGCATCTGCCGCTGGATCTCGGCCAGGTTATGCGTGATTACCTGGCCCGTTTCCCGCGCGCGCGCCATTTCGACGTCGCGCGTATTTTAGTTGATCAGGCAGTACGTCTGGGTGTCGCCGGATCAGACTTTTCCGGATTACCGCCGCAGTGGCAGGCAATCAACGATTACGGTGCTAAGGTACAGGCCCATGTCATCGATAAGTATTGAAGAAACCATGCCGGTCAAGCTGGCAAAAGCCCTGTCGAATCCCCTGTTTCCGGCTCTCGACAGCCTGTTGCGCTCCGGCCGCCATATCGGCGTCGAGGAGTTGGACAACCACGCGTTCCTGATGGATTTCCAGGAGGAGCTCGAGAGCTTTTACCGCCGCTACAATGTGGAACTGGTGCGCGCGCCGGAAGGCTTTTTTTACCTGCGCCCGCGTTCCACCACGCTGATTCCGCGCTCGGTTCTGTCCGAGCTGGATATGATGGTGGGTAAAATCCTGTGTTATCTCTATCTCAGCCCCGAGCGCCTGGCCCATGAAGGGATTTTTACCCAGCAGGAGCTTTACGACGAACTGCTTGGCCTGGCGGACGAAAACAAACTGCTTAAGCTTGTCAACCAGCGTTCCACCGGCTCCGATCTCGACCGGCAGAAGCTGCAGGAAAAGGTGCGCACGTCGCTTAACCGCCTGCGCCGTCTGGGCATGGTGTGGTTTATGGGCAACGACGCCTCGAAATTTCGCATTACCGAGTCGGTGTTTCGCTTCGGCGCCGATGTACGCAGCGGCGATGACGCGCGCGAGGCGCAGCTGCGCATGATCCGCGACGGGGAGGCGATGCCCATTGAACAGGCCTTATCGCTAAATGACGAGCAGGACGACGACAATGGCAATCTTAATGACGGATCGTCGGAAAGCGCCGAGGATGAACTGGCATGATTGAACGTGGTAAATTTCGCTCACTGACATTGGTTAACTGGAACGGTTTTTTCGCCCGTACCTTTGATTTGGACGGGTTGGTGACCACCCTGTCCGGCGGCAACGGCGCGGGCAAGTCCACCACCATGGCGGCTTTTATCACCGCCCTGATCCCGGACCTGACGCTGCTCCATTTCCGTAATACCACCGAAGCCGGCGCCACGAGCGGTTCCCGCGACAAGGGGCTGCACGGCAAGCTGCGCGCCGGCGTCTGCTACGCCGCGCTGGATGTGATTAACTCCCGCCATCAGCGGGTGCTGGTGGGCGTACGGTTGCAGCAAATCGCCGGGCGCGATCGCAAAGTCGATATCAAACCCTTTATGATCCAGGGGCTGCCGGTCGCGGTTATGCCTACGGAAATCCTGACCCAGGCGGTAGGGGATCGCCAGGCGCGGGTCTTGAGCCTGCAGGAACTCAAGGAGCGGGTGGAGGAAACCGAAGGCGTACAGTTCAAGGTGTTCAATTCCATTACCGACTATCACGCCCAAATGTTTGATTTAGGCGTTATTCCGCGCCGTCTGCGCTCGGCCGCCGATCGCAGCAAATATTACCGCCTGATTGAAGCCTCGCTGTACGGCGGTATCTCCAGCGCCATCACCCGCTCGCTGCGCGACTATCTGTTGCCGGAGAACGGCGGGGTGCGCAAAGCGTTCCAGGATATGGAAGCGGCGCTGCGCGAAAACCGCATGACGCTTGAAGCGATACGCGTTACCCAGTCCGATCGCGACCTGTTTAAGCACCTGATTTCGCAAGCCACATCCTACGTGGCGGCCGACTACATGCGCCATGCCAACGAGCGGCGCATCCATCTTGACCAGGCGCTGAGCCTGCGGCGCGATCTGCTCGGCAGCCGCAAATCGCTGGCGGTGGAACAATACCGCCATGTGGACATGGCGCGCGAACTGGAAGAAACCACCGGTAGCGAATCGGATCTGGAAACCGACTACCAGGCGGCCAGCGACCATTTAAACCTGGTGCAGACCGCCATGCGCCAGCAGGATAAAATCAGCCGCTATCGTGATGATATCGACGAGCTGACCTTCCGGCTGGAAGAGCAAAACGAGGTGGTGGCCGAGGCCCAGGACCTGCATCAGGACCATGAGGCGCGCGCTGAGGCCGCCGAACTGGAAGTCGATGAGCTGAAAAGCCAGCTGGCGGATTACCAGCAGGCGCTGGACGTGCAGCAAACGCGCGCCATCCAGTATCAACAGGCGTTGCAGGCGCTGGACCGCGCCCGCGAACTTTGCGGCCTGCCCGGACTTAGCGCCGTGGACGCCGAGCGGGAGCTTGACGTCTTCCAGGCGCGGGAGCAGGAAGCCACCGACGTTCTGCTCGGGCTGGAACAAAAACTGAGCGTGGCCCAGGCGGCGCACGGCCAGTTCGAACATGCCTTTAAACTGGTGACGCAAATCGCCGGGCAGGTGGCGAGGAGCGAAGCCTGGCAAACCGCCCGCGAGCTGCTGCGCGATGCGGCGTCGCTCACGCATCAGGCCGAGCGGCTGCAGCCGTTGCGCAGCCAGCTTGATGAACTGGAGCAGCGTCTGCGCGAGCAGCAGGAAGCCCAGCGCCTGCTGACGGAATTCGGTAAACGTATCGGCGCCGATTACCAGCCGGACGAGCTGGAAGCGGCGCAGCAGGAGCTGGAAGCGCGGGTGGAAACCCTGTCGCTCAGCGTATCCGAGGCGGGGGAGCGGCGTATGGCATTACGCCAGGAGCTCGATCAGATCCTGCAGCGGCTGCAGTTGCTGACGCAACGCGCGCCGGCCTGGCTGGCGGCGCAGGATGCGTTGACCGCGCTTGAGGAACAAAGCGGCGAGCGGCTTGAGAACGGCTCGCACGTCACCGAATATATGCAGCAACTGCTGGAGCGCGAGCGCGAAACCACCGTGGAGCGCGACGAGGTGGCGGGGCGCAAACGCGCGCTTGAAGACCAGATCGAGCGGCTAAGCCATCCGGGGGGCGGCGAGGATCCGCGTCTGGCCACCCTGGCGGAACGTTTTGGCGGCGTGCTGTTATCGGAAATCTATGATGATGTCACCTTTGACGACGCGCCTTATTTCTCCGCGCTGTATGGACCCTCGCGCCACGCTATCGTGGTTCCCGACCTGTCGCGCATCCGCGATCAGCTTGACGGCCTGGACGAATGTCCCGACGATCTCTACCTGATCGAGGGTGACCCGCAGTCGTTCGACGATAGCGTATTCGGTATCGAGGAGCTGGAAAGGGCGGTCCTGGTGAAGGTGGCCGATCGCCAGTGGCGGTATTCCCGTTTTCCGGCGGTGCCGCTGTTCGGCCGGGCGGCGCGCGAGAAACGCCTGGAAATCCTTAACGAAGAGCGCGACGCGCTGGCGGAACGGTACGCCACCCTGTCGTTTGACGTGCAGAAAATCCAGCGTTTGCACCAGGCGTTCGGTCGTTTTGTCGGCACCCATCTGGCGGTGGCGTTTGAAGACGATCCCGAGGCCGAGATCCGCCGCCTGGGTGGCCGGCGCGGCGAGCTGGAACGCCTGCTCAGCGATCATGAGGGCCAGAACCAGCAGCAGCGCCAGCAATATGAACAGGCGCGCGAGGGGCTTGGCCTGTTGAACCGACTGATCCCGCGCATCAGCCTGCTGGGCGACGAGACGCTGGCCGATCGTCTCGACACCGTGCGCGAAGAGTGGGAAGACGCCCAGGACGCGGTGCGTTATTTGCAGCGCCACCGCGATGCGCTGGATCAGCTGGAGCCGCTGCTTGCGGTATTGCAAAGCGACCCCGAGCAGCACGAGCAGCTGCAGGCGGATTACCAGCAGGCGCAGCAGGCGCAGCGCCAGGCTAAGCAGCAGGCGTTCGCCCTGACCGAGGTGGTGCAGCGCCGCGCCCATTTCAGCTATTCCGATTCCGCCGGCATGCTGACGGAAAACTCGGATCTGAACGACAAGCTGCGCCAGCGCCTGGAGCAGGCGGAGGCCGAGCGCAGCCGGGCGCGCGACGCCTTGCGCCAGCATCAGGCGCAGTTGACCCAGCTAAACCAGGTGCTGGCCTCGCTGAAAAGCGCCTACGACGCCAAACGGGATATGTTTGCCGAGCTGACGCAGGAACTGCAGGATATCGGCGTACAGGCCGATGCCAGCGCCGAAGCCCGCGCCAAGGAGCGCCGCGATCAATTGCACGCCGCCCTGAGCCAGAACCGCAGCCGGCGCAACCAGTTGGAGAAACAGCTGACCTTCTGCGAAACGGAGATGGACGCCCTGCGCAAAAAACTGACCAAGCTGGAGCGCGATTATCATCAGATGCGCGAACAGGTGGTGACCGCCAAGGCCGGTTGGTGCGCGGTTATGCGCCTGGTGCGGGATAACGGCGTCGAACGCCGGCTGCACCGGCGCGAACTGGCCTACCTGGAGGCGGAAGAACTGCGCTCCATGTCCGACAAGGCGTTGGGCGCCCTGCGCCTGGCGGTGGCGGATAACGAGCATCTGCGCGATGTGCTGCGGCTGTCGGAAGATCCCAAACGGCCGGAGCGGAAAATCCAGTTCTTTATCGCGGTTTACCAGCATCTGCGCGAACGTATCCGCCAGGATATCATCCGTACCGACGATCCGGTCGACGCCATTGAACAAATGGAAATTGAACTGAGCCGGTTGACCGAGGAATTGACGGCCCGCGAACAGAAACTGGCCATCAGTTCCAAGAGCGTATCGAACATTATTCGCAAAACCATCCAGCGCGAGCAGAACCGCATCCGCATGCTCAACCAGGGATTGCAGGCGGTCAGCTTCGGCCAGGTGAAGAGCGTGCGGCTGAATGTGAACGTGCGCGAAGCCCACGCCACGCTGCTTGATGTGCTGAGCGAGCAGCAGGAGCAGCATCAGGATTTGTTCAGCAGCAACCGGCTGACTTTCTCCGAGGCGCTGGCGAAGTTGTATCAGCGTTTGAATCCGCATATCGATATGGGGCAGCGCACGCCGCAGACCATCGGCGAGGAATTGCTGGACTACCGCAACTATCTGGAAATGGAAGTGGAGGTCAACCGCGGCGCCGACGGCTGGCTGCGCGCGGAGAGCGGGGCGCTGTCCACCGGCGAGGCCATCGGTACTGGTATGTCGATCCTGGTGATGGTGGTGCAGAGTTGGGAAGAAGAGTCCAGCCGCCTGCGCGGTAAGGATATTTCCCCCTGCCGCCTGTTATTCCTTGATGAGGCGGCGCGTCTTGACGCCAAATCCATCGCCACGCTGTTTGAGCTGTGCGACCGGTTGCAGATGCAGCTGATTATCGCCGCGCCGGAAAATATCAGCCCGGAAAAAGGCACCACGTATAAACTGGTACGTAAGGTATTCAATAATCAGGAACATGTGCATGTGGTGGGCTTGCGTGGGTTTGGCGGGGATATTCCGCCGGTGCCGGCGGTCGTTGCGGCGCAGGAAACCTCCTGAGGTGCTGGCCAGCTCTCCCTGTAACACGCCTGCTTTAAGTTCAGCGTTAGCGGGCCTACCGTGCCATGGGGCGCTCGGTCGGGCGGGAAAAGCACGCCCGATTCGACCCCATTGGCACGCTCTCCCTGTAACACGCCTGCTTTAAGTTCAGCGTTAGCGGGCCTGGCCTGCCATGGGGCGCTCGGTCGGGCGGGAAAAGCACGCCCGATTCGACCCCATTGGCACGCTCTCCCTGTAACACGCCTGCTTTAAGTTCAGCGTTAGCGGGCCTGGCCTGCCATGGGGCGCTCGGTCGGGCGGGAAAAGCACGCCCGATTTGACCCCATCGGCATACTCTCCCTTGAACACGCCGGGTTTAGGGCGGTTTTTTTATGCCGCGCCGGGGTAAACAGGCGCACCGGAGAAACGATTACACATTAAGCCGCATACAGACAGCGCAGAGTTGGCTTTCTGCTTATATACTAAGGTAAAGTTGAGTGTAAATAATAAGACGATAATAATTAACAATTCTGCATACAGGGGACATGGGATGTTACTCACCAATTATGTGTTATGGCGACGTGGGCTTCTCGCTTGCCTGCTGGCATCAAGCCTGATCCCGCTGGCCGTCCGCGCTCAGGTGGCCACCGCCCCCATCATGCCGGATACCAAGACGTTGGGCCACAGTCCGTCCGCATTGGCGGCGGTGCTGCCCGCCGGCGTCAAGCCCTATTATTCCGCTGAGCTTAACGCGCTTTATGCCGCCCGGCATAACCAGCCCATGTGGCAGGATCGCGATGCCATCCAGCAATTCCAGCAGCAACTGGCCGAACTGGCGCTATCCGGCGTCCAGCCGCAATTTATCTCCTGGGCGCAATGGCTGACCAATCCCGATATCAGTCCTATGGCGCGCGACGTCATCTTGTCCGACGCCATGCTCGGCTACCTGCAATTTGTCACCGGGGTGGAGCAAAACGGCGAGGTCTGGCTTTACAACAACAAGCCGTATCGCCTGGCGCCGCCGCCGGTACTGGCGGTCGAGCACTGGCAGCACGCGATTAAAGACGGCGGCATCACGCGCTTTATAGCCGGCCTGGCGCCGCAGCACCCGCAATATCCCAAGATGCACCAAGCGTTGAAAACCATGCTGACGGATAATCATCCCTGGCCCCAGCTCAATGGCAATGAAAGCCTGCGCCCCGGGCAGCTAAGCGATGATATCCCGGCGCTGCGCGAAATCCTGCACCGTAGCGGCATGATATTGCCGGCGTCGGCCACCCCGCTGCCCACCGCCGATAATATGCCGGCGGATGTGCGCACCACCCCTCCGGTGACGGATGGGCAGCAGTCGGTGGTGGTCAGCCCGGCGGCCGATTCCCTGGCGCCGTCCGCTTCGACGTCCGATCCGGCCGTGGTGGCGACGGTCGACCCGCAGGATAAGGCCTATACTCCCGATCTGGTGGAGGCGGTAAAACGCTTCCAGAGCTGGCAAGGGCTGACGGCCGACGGCGTTATCGGCCGCCAGACACGGGATTGGCTGAACGTGTCGCCGCAAACGCGGGTGACGCTGCTGGCATTGAACATACAGCGCCTGCGGCTGTTGAATAACCGTATCAATACCGGTATCCAGGTTAATATCCCCAATTTTTCGCTGGTGTATTATCAGCAGGGCGCCCAGGTGCTTTCATCGCGGGTGATTGTCGGCCGGCCAAGCCGCAAAACCCCGCTGATGCGCAGCGCGCTCAGCAGCGTGGTGCTGAACCCGCCCTGGAATGTCCCCACCTCGCTGGTGCGGCAAGATATCGTCCCCAAGGCGATGCGCGATCCCGGTTACCTGCAGCGCAACGGTTTTACCGTTCTGTCGGGCTGGAGCAGCGACGCCGAGGCCATCGATCCCGGCACCCTGGACTGGGGCATGATTTCCCCTGCCCATTTCCCGTTCCGGCTGCGCCAGAATCCGGGCGCCAACAACGCGCTGGGGCGGTATAAGTTTAATATGCCCAGTTCGGACGCCATCTATCTGCACGATACGCCCAACCATAATCTGTTCCTTAGCGATATGCGCGCGCTCAGCTCGGGCTGCGTGCGGGTCAACAAGGCGTCCGACCTGGCCAATATGCTGCTGCAGGACGCCGGCTGGGGCGATACGCGGGTCAGCGCCACGCTCAAGGAAGGCAATACCACCTATGTGCCGATACGCCACCAAATTCCAGTGAATCTGTTTTATCTTACCGCCTGGGTGGCTGATGACGGCAAACCACAATTTCGTACAGATATTTACAATTATGATTCCGCGATAAAAGTAGGGGCCAAAAGCCTGGCCAATGCGCAGCGGCTGCTGCAATAACCTGCTGAACGAATGAGAATTATTTACGGCCGGAGCGATAACGCGCCGGCCGCCTATTCTGTGAACCTTTGCAAACCTTGACAAAGCGTTGGTTGACTGCACCAATAACTGCGGTTATGGTTCCCGACGGTGCGCTTATGTGCAATACGTTCGTTTCCTTATGCCGATTGGTTATTTCGCTCATGGATCATATAAATCATCACCGCCGCAAACTCTTGACGTTAAGCTGTGCCGCAATGGGTGTCGCCTTGCTGCCCAGTACCTCCTTTGCCATGCTTTCTACGCCCAGGCCCCGTATTCTCTCGCTGAATAACCTGAACACCGGAGAAACATTAAAAACCGAATTCTTTAACGGTAAAGGGTATAATGCCTCGGAATTGTCGCGCCTTAATCATTTTTTCCGTGATTACCGCGCCAATAAAGTGACGAGTATCGATCCGCGCTTGTTTGATCATATCTACCGCCTGCAAATGATGCTCGATACCAACAAACCGGTACAATTGATTTCAGGTTACCGTTCGGTGGACACCAACAACGAACTGCGCGCGCACAGTTCCGGGGTGGCCAAGCACAGCTACCATACGCTGGGGAAAGCGATGGATTTCCATATCCAGGGCGTGCAGCTGAGCAACATCCGCAAGGCGGCCATGAAAATGCGCATGGGCGGGGTAGGCTATTATCCCAGCAGTAACTTCGTCCATATCGATACCGGTCCGGTTAGAGCCTGGTGAGCCTGTTATCGCCGGGCCCCGGGTAGCGGCGGCAGGCGAAAACAGAGAGTAATGAAGTATGATGAAATACCATATTGTCCCGGTTACCGCCTTCAGCCAGAATTGTTCGCTGATATGGTGTGACAAAACCGGCGAAGCGGCGCTGGTCGATCCCGGCGGCGACGCGGCCAGGCTTATCGCGGCGGTGGCGGAAAAACCGGTTGCGATAAAACAAATTCTGCTGACCCATGGCCATCTGGACCATGTCGGCGCCGCCGCCGAGCTTGCGGCCCATTATGGCGTGCCCATTGTCGGCCCGCAGCGCGAAGATCTTTTTTTACTGGCGGGGCTGCCGGAGCAAAGCCGCATGTTCGGCCTGGATGACTGCCGGCCCCTGACGCCGGATCGCTGGCTGGAAGAGGGCGACGAGGTCCTGGTCGGCGAAGAGCGTTTCGCCATCCTGCACTGCCCGGGCCACACTCCCGGACATATCGTATTTTATAACGCCGCCGCGCATTTTATCCTGATGGGCGATGTGCTGTTTTACGGCGGGGTTGGCCGCAGCGATTTTCCGCGCGGCAATCATCAGGATTTAATCAATTCTATTCGCACCAAACTCCTGCCCCTGGGCGACGATATCGATTTTCTGCCCGGCCATGGACCTATGTCCACCCTTGGCCATGAACGCCTAACCAATCCTTTCCTGCGATAAAAAAAACCGCCGGTTAAGGCGGTTCAGACTGTTGACGGACCCGCCTCCTGCTTATTCTTAATCAATGAGCAGGAGGCCGGTGCTTTCGCTGCCACCGGGACAATCCGGCGTCCAGGCGACGCGACATCCGCCACCCCCGCCGCCAAAACCGCGCCCGGTCAACAGACATCACCCCGCCGGCAAACCTTGCCGATGCCCGTAAACGCGCACGTTATACGATTGCACGCCGTTAAAGCACCGCCACGATGGCTTCGCATAATTGCGCCATATTCCCGGTGGTCATGCCCGCCACATTTACCCGGCCAGAGTTCACCGCATACACGCCGAACTCGCTGCGCAGCCGCAATACCTGATCTTTGGTCAGGCCGCTGAACGAGAACATGCCGTTTTGCGCATTGATAAACTCGAAATCCTGCTGCGCGCCTTTTTCCCGCAGGGTATTGACGAACAGCTGGCGCATGCGCCGTATACGCTGGCGCATTTCGGTCAGTTCCTGCTCCCACAGCGCCTTCAGCGCCTCGTTGCCTAGAATGGTGGCGACAATCGCGGCGCCGTGGGCCGGCGGATTGGAATAATTGGCGCGAATACAGGATTTTAGCTGGCTGAAGATCTTGTCGGCGGTGTCGGCATCGGCGCCGACCAGGGTGCAGGCGCCAACGCGCTCATTATACAGACCGAAATTTTTGGAATACGAACTGGCGATAATCATTTCCGCATGGTTCTCGGCAAAGATACGCAGGCCCTGCGCATCTTCTTCCAGCCCATGGGCAAACCCCTGATAGGCGAAATCAAATAACGGCAGCCAGCCTTTGCTCCGCGACAGCTCGGCCAGGGTACGCCATTGCGCCTCTGTCGGGTCGATACCGGTGGGGTTATGGCAGCAGCCGTGGAATAACACGACGTCGCCGGCCTGGGCCTGCTCAAGGCTTGCCAGCATGCCGGCGAAGTTAAGCTGGTGGCTGACGGCGTCGTAATAATCGTAGTCGGCGGTTTCAATACCGGCGGCGGCGAAGATATTTTTATGGTTCGGCCAGGTGGGGGTGCTGATCCAGACGCGCCGGGTCGTGGTATTACTGGCCAGGAAATCCGCGGCGACGCGAAGCCCGCCGGTGCCGCCGGGCGTTTGCGCCGTGCGGGCGCGGTTGGCGCTGATAATCGCGCTGCCGGTGCCGAACAGCAGCGTTTGGGTACAGCGGGCGAACGCCGGCAAGCCGTCGATACCGAGATAATTTTTGGTGACTTCGTTTTCCAGCAGCAATTGTTCGGCTTTTTTGACGCTGGTGAGCACCGGTGTCTGGCCGGTTTCATCTTTGTACACGCCGATGCCTAGGTTGATTTTATTGGGCCGATCGTCGGCACGGAAAACGTCCAGCAAACCAAGGATAGGATCGGCGGCGGCCAGGGGGATAGTTTCAAACATTATGAAGGGTTCCAGAAGGTAACTAAAGGTGAGCGTAGAGTGTTATCAGGTTACCGCCAGAAACGTGCTTTGCCAACAGGCTGGGGAAAAAAACGCTGTGACGGCGCAAGGGAATTTACCGGAAAAGGGCACAGGGACGGCATTGGCGGAAAAAAACAAAAAAAAAGCGGGGCAGCCACCCCGCTTCTTTATCTTGACCTGCAGTTATGATGCGCTGCAAGGACGTCCGTGTCGGCTTAGAACTGGTAAACCAGGCCCAGTGCGACGGTGTCGTCGGTACCCATGCCCAGCTTGTTGTTGTCATCAACTTTATTGATGATGTAGTCAACATAGGTGGACATGTTTTTGTTGAAGTAGTAGGTAGCGCCAACTTCGTAGTATTTCAGGATATCAGTGTCGCCGATGCCTTCAACGTCTTTCGCTTTGGACTGGCCGTAAGCGATGGACGGACGCAGACCGAAGTCAAACTGATACTGGGCAACCAGCAGGATGTCCTGGGTTTTATTGGCAAAGCCATCAACACCGGTGGTCACGCCGCCAGTGGTAACCGGCGCGGTGATACGGGTTGCGTTGCGGGTTTCGCCGTAGGTGGCGGCCAGGTAAATATTGTTAGCGTCATATTTAACCGACGTTGCCCATTGTTCGGCACGGTCGCCCTGGCCAATCGGCGAGGCATTCTGCGTTTCGGTACGATCGGAGGAAGCATAAGCGCCTACGATGCCTAAGCCGATAGGAGAAACGTATGATACGGAACCGCCGTAGCCGTCGCCGTTAGCGCGGCCGAAATCAGAGCCGGTACGGTCGTTTTTGCCCTGGTACTGCAAGGCAAAATCCAGGCCGTCGGCCAGGCCGAAGAAATTGGTGTTGCGGTAAGTGGCAACGCCGGTGGTACGGCCAACAAAGAAGTTATCGGAGTAGGCGGTATCACCGCCGAACTCCGGCAGCATATCGGTCCAGCCCAGAGCGTCGTACACTACGCCGTAGTTACGGCCGTAATCGAATGAACCGTAGTCACCGAATTTCAAGCCGGCAAAGCCCAGACGGGTTTTATTGCCGTCTTGCGCGTCGGAGCCGCCTTCAGTGTGGTTGGCGTTAAACTGGTATTCCCACTGGCCGTAACCGGTCAGTTGGTCGTTAATCTGGGTTTCGCCTTTAAAGCCGAGACGCGCATAGGTCTGATCGCCGTCGCCCGCAAAGCTATTGTCGTTGGAATTAGAGAAGTAATGCAGGCCGACAGCTTTACCGTACAAATCCAGTTTGTTACCGTCTTTATTATAAACTTCGGCCGCATTAGCCGCGCCAGCAGCCAACAAGGCCGGAATTACCACTGCAAGAAGATTGCGCTTCATCATTATTACTACCCTCATTGGTGTTATTCGGACACCTGCCACTGCCGCTAACATTTCTAGATGAAACATTATTGAGAGTTTGGTGTCTTCCTGTGTCTGCACGCAGTGTTCCATTCGTGGACCTGTTAATCCACATGGAAAATGCTACAAAGGTCGCAATGATGTTTCAGCGGGAAACCGTGTGTTACAAGATGTAAATTTCACGGAACTTTGTGAGAGAACTCAAACTTTGAAAAGATAAAGGCCAGCATCGCTGGCCTCCAGAAGTTATATATATGTTTTTCTTATATTTTAAGAAGAAAATTAGAAGTTCGCATTGCGCGGACTGCGTGGGAAGGGGATTACGTCACGAATATTTTGCATTCCTGTGACATAAACGATCAAACGTTCAAACCCGAGTCCGAAACCCGAATGCGGCACGGTGCCGTAACGACGCAGATCGCGGTACCACCAATAATCTTCTTTATTCAGCCCCATTTCCGCCAAACGATCGTCAAGCCGGTCCAGACGTTCTTCACGCTGTGAACCGCCGATGATTTCGCCGATTCCCGGCGCCAGCACATCCATGGCGGCCACCGTTTTGCCGTCGTCGTTCTGACGCATATAAAACGCCTTGATGTCTTTGGGGTAATTTTTTACCACCACCGGCGCTTTAAAATGTTTCTCCGCCAGGTAGCGTTCATGCTCGGAGGACAAATCGACGCCCCATGAGACCGGGTTTTCGAAGGGCTGGCCGGAGGCGATTAAAATCTCCACCGCCTCGGTATAATCAACCTGGGCAAAATCGGATGCCACAAAATGTTCCAGGCGGGTAATGGCGTCCTTATCCACGCGTTCGGCAAAAAATTTCATATCGTCGGCGCGCTCGGTGAGCACCGCCTGGAAGACATATTTCAGCAGCGCTTCCGCCAGGCCGGCGATATCATCCAGATTGGCGAAAGCGACTTCCGGCTCCATCATCCAGAACTCGGCCAGATGGCGGGTGGTATTGGAGTTCTCGGCGCGGAACGTCGGGCCGAAGGTATAGACCTTGGATAGCGCGCAGGCATAGGTTTCCGCATTCAGCTGGCCGGAGACGGTCAGGAACGCTTCCTTGCCGAAAAAGTCTTCATCAAAGTTAACCTTGCCCTGGGCGGTGCGCGGCAGGTTTTCAAAATCCAGCGTGGAGACGCGGAACATCTCACCGGCGCCCTCGGCGTCGGATGCGGTGATAAGCGGCGTGGAGACCCAGAAGAAGCCGCGCTCATCCATAAAGCGGTGGATGGCCTGCGCCAGGGTATGGCGCACCCGGGCGACGGCGCCGATCATATTCGTGCGCGGGCGCAGGTGCGCCACCTCGCGCAGATATTCCACGCTGTGCCGTTTCGCCGCCATCGGATACGTGTCGGGATCGTCCACCCAGCCCAGCACGTCCACTTTGTCCGCCTGGATCTCGAAGCGCTGGCCGCCGCCCAGCGATTCGGTCACCCGGCCGGTGATCGCCACCGAACAGCCGGTGGTCAGGCGCAGGATGTCCGACTTGTAATTCGGCAGAGTATTATTTATGACGGCCTGTAAAGGATCAAAGCAGGAACCGTCATAGACGGCGAGAAAGGAGATACCGGCTTTAGAATCTCTCCGGGTACGCACCCAACCATATACAGTGACTTCACTGTCAGCCGGTATGCGCCCTTGCAGTACATCGACTACAGGCACTACGCTCATAAATGACTCTCTTAACTCATTGTGATGGGGGATTAAACATTATCGCCGCGGCGAAAGCTGTAATATGTTACTTGGCGGGCAGAAGGACACAAGCGAAAATCATCATTTAATGACAGATTTTGCCTGCGGGCGCAAACAATCGCCGGGTAAGGGGAACAATGGGGCGCGATGCGCGCGCCGGAAGAGGAGCCGGCGCGGGATAGGGCAAGCATCAGCTGGCTTTTTTCACCAGCGGTAAATCAAAGGCCTTGCGCAGCGCACGGACGAACTCTTTGTCCTGGCACATGCTTTTACCGGGGCTGTCGGACAGTTTCGCCACCGGTTTGCCGTTGCACTCCACAAGCTTGATCACGATATTCAGCGGCTTAACCCCCGGGATATCGCACGTTAGCCGGGTGCCGATACCGAACACCAGGTTAATCCGCTGCCAGAAGTGGCGATACAGCGCCAGCGCCTTGTCGAAGTCAAGGCTGTCGGAAAAGACCAGGGTCTTGGTCAGCGGGTCGATACCCAGCTTCTGGTAATGGGCAATCGCCTTCTCGCCCCATTCCACCGGGTCGCCGGAATCATGGCGCAGTCCCTGGTAGCGCGTGGCAAAACCGGCGCCGAAATCACGCAGGAACGCATCCATGGTAATGCAATCGGTCAGGGCGATGCCCAACTGGTCGGGGTATTCGTCCAGCCAGGCCTGAAGCGCGGCGCGCTGGCTATTGGCCAGCACCGGACTTATCTGCTGGTGGGCCTGAAACCATTCATGGGCCTGGGTGCCCACCGGCGTTAACGACAGCCGCCGGGCCAAATCGTAGTTGCTGGTGCCGATGAGATAAGGGAAGTCCCGCTGCAGTTCGCGGACCACATCGTATTGGACCTGGCGCGAAAACCGCCTGCGGGTGCCGAAATCCATCAGTTTGAAACGGGAGATATCGATATCGCGGCTGCGGTCGCGGAAATGCTGCAGTTTTTGCCGCAGCTGCGTCAGCGCCATGTCGCGCACATCGAAAGGCGTGCGCCGGCGATGGACCACTTCGCTGATGACCGCCAGCAATGGCACTTCCCACAGGATCACCTCACGCCACGGGCCGGTAATGCGGATATCGAGCTTGCCGTTATGATCGCGCACCCGCACCTGGCGCGGGTCGAACCGGAACGCGCGCAGCCACGCCAGATAATCCTGGTGGAAAAAAGGCAGCGCCGAGAGAAAGGCGAATTCCTCGTCGCTCAGCGCCAGGTTACGCATCAGCTCGATTTGCGCGCCGATTTCGGCGGCGTATTCGCCCAGCATATCGTCGCCGCGGCAGCGGAACTCGGCGGTACCCGTAACATCATGGTAACGATGATAAACCGCCTGCTGCATATGCAACTTGTAGGCATCAGTGTCAAGTATCGACGTTAAAATCGGCTCAATGGCTAAAGTCATGGCGCGCTACAGCATCCTCTTGCGACACATAAATACAGTCGGATAAATGGCAAATCGACTGAAGTGTACCCGGCTTGTTCTGTAAGTGTAGTCACATCAAATCATAAATGGCGCTGCAACGTCGAGGCTTAAACGTGCCGTCCGGGCTGAAACGACATGATAAAACCCGTGGTGCAGCGTCACGATCTTTTTCAACCCCCTGCGCGGGCATTTTAACGGGCCATGCCGCTTAACAATGGCAACATGGTCTTAACAGGAATAGACTTATCACAGAGAAATCAATGACGATGCCAAAAGGTTAATTATGACTCAACAGCCGCTAGCAAAATACCGCCATGATTATCGTGCGCCGGATTATACCATCACCGATATCAGCCTGGAGTTTGATCTTAACGCCGAAACCACTACGGTAACGGCGGTCAGTAACGTTGTCAGGAAAGGACCGGCGGGAGCGCCGCTGGTATTAAACGGCGAGGACCTGCAGCTGCTTAACGTCAGCATCGATGGGCAGCCTTGGGCGCACTACCGTCAGGAAGGGCCGCTGCTGGTGATTGAACAGCTGCCCGGGGCGTTTACCCTTACCATCGTGAATGTGATTCATCCGGCGCAGAACTCGGCGCTGGAAGGGCTGTACCTGTCCGGCGACGCCCTGTGCACGCAATGCGAGGCGGAGGGTTTCCGCCATATTACTTATTATCTGGACCGCCCGGACGTGCTGGCGCGCTTTACCACCCGCATTATCGCCGACAAAACACGCTATCCCTTCCTGCTGTCCAACGGCAACCGCATTGACGGCGGCGAAATGGCCGACGGCCGCCATTGGGTGGTCTGGCAGGACCCGTTCCCTAAACCCTGCTATCTCTTTGCCCTGGTGGCCGGTGATTTCGACGTGCTGCGCGACAGTTTCACCACCCGTTCCGGACGCGAGGTGGCGCTGGAGCTGTTTGTCGATCGCGGCAACCTGGATCGCGCCGATTGGGCGATGACCTCGCTTAAGCAGGCGATGCGCTGGGATGAAGCCCGCTTCGGCCTGGAATACGATCTCGACATCTTTATGATTGTCGCCGTGGATTTCTTTAATATGGGCGCCATGGAAAACAAGGGATTGAATGTGTTCAATTCCAAATATGTGCTGGCGCGCGCTGAGACCGCCACCGATAGTGATTATCTGAATATCGAGCGGGTTATCGGCCATGAGTATTTCCATAACTGGACCGGCAACCGTATCACCTGCCGGGACTGGTTCCAACTGAGCCTGAAGGAAGGGTTGACGGTCTTTCGCGATCAGGAATTCAGCGCCGATCTCGGCTCGCGCCCGGTGAACCGCATCGGCAACGTGCGCGTGATGCGCGGCTCGCAGTTTGCCGAGGACGCCAGCCCGATGGCCCACCCGATTCGTCCCGAGAAGGTTATCGAGATGAATAACTTCTATACCGTGACGGTCTATGAAAAGGGCGCGGAAGTGATCCGCATGCTGCATACGCTTTTGGGCGAAGAAAAGTTCCAGGCCGGGATGCGGCTGTATGTTGAGCGCCACGACGGATCCGCCGCCACCTGCGATGATTTTGTCAACGCCATGGAACAGGCTTCCGGTATCGACCTGACCCAGTTCCGCCGGTGGTATAGCCAGTCCGGTACGCCGGTATTGTCGGTGCGCGATGACTATAACCCCGAGTTGCGGCAATATCAGCTGCACGTCAGCCAGATGACCCCGCCGACCGCCGATCAGGCAGAGAAACTGCCGTTGCATATTCCGCTGGATATCGAGCTTTATGATATCCAGGGCCAGGTGATTCCTTTGCGGCGCGACGGCCGGCCGGTGAACAATGTGCTGAATATCACCGACGCGGTGCAGACGTTTATTTTTGACGATGTGCCGTCGTTGCCGGTGCCGTCGCTGCTGCGCGGATTCTCCGCGCCGGTGAAGCTCGATTACCCCTATAGCGATCAGCAGCTTACCTTGCTGATGCGTTTTGCCACCGACGAGTTTTCCCGTTGGGACGCCGCGCAGAGCCTGCTGTCGATTTATATTCGCCTGAGCGTGGCGCGCGTGAGCCAGGGCCTGCCGCTGAGCCTGCCGCTGCATGTGGCCGATGCCTTCCGGGGCGTGTTGCTCGACCCCTCCCTCGACCCGGCGCTGGCGGCGCAGATCCTGACGCTGCCCAGCGAAAACGAGATGGCGGAATTATTCAGCGTTATCGATCCGGCGGCCATCCATGAAGTGCATGAGGCGCTGATCCGCTGTCTGGCGACGGAGCTGGCCGATGAGCTGCTGGCGGTTTACCAGGCCAACAAGACGCCGGTATACCGGGTCGTGCACGCGGATATCGGCAAGCGCGCTTTGCGCAATATTTGCCTGTATTACCTGGCGTTCGGCGAACACGATCGGGCGGTCAGGCTCACCACCGCGCAGTATCACGCGGCGGACAATATGACCGATGCGCTGGCGGCGATGTCCGCCGCCGTGGCGGCGCAGCTGCCGTGCCAGGCGACGCTGCTGGCCGAGTTCGACGAGCGCTGGCATCATGACGGCCTGGTGATGGATAAATGGTTTACCCTGCAGGCCACCAGCCCGGCCGACGATGTGCTCGCCCAGGTTAAATCCTTGCTGACCCATCGCTCCTTCAGCCTGAACAACCCTAACCGTATCCGGTCGCTCATCGGCGCGTTCAGCGCGGGCAATCCCTCGGCGTTCCATGCCGCCGACGGCAGCGGCTACCGCTTCCTGGCCGAAATCCTGGTCGAGCTGAATACGCGTAATCCGCAGGTGGCCTCAAGGCTTATCGAGCCGCTGATCCGGCTGCGGCGTTACGATGAGTCGCGCCAGGCATTGATGCGCGAGGCGCTGGCGACGTTGCAGGCGCTGCCGAACCTGTCCGGGGATTTGTATGAAAAAATCACCAAGGCGTTAGGTTAGACCGGCGGCGGCGGGGTTATGGCGCCCCGCCGACGCGCCATAACCCCGCCGCAAGGGGGCTTTTTTGATCTGGCGCGAGCGATCGCGCTTTTTTTACGCCGTTTGATTTCTTTTCCGCGCCCGATACTTGATAATACCGCCCCGGTTGCCACCGGGATATCAGGAGACGATATGTTTTATCCCCTCATCAGACAGGCTTTATTCCAGCTCGATCCAGAACGTGCCCATGAATTAACCTTCCAGCAGTTGCGCCGAATTAGCGGCACGCCATTCGAGTTTCTGGTGCGCCAGTCGGTGCCGACCAAGACGGTCAATTGCATGGGGATAGCGTTTAAGAATCCGCTGGGACTCGCCGCCGGCCTGGATAAAGATGGTGATTGCATCGACGCGCTCGGCGCCATGGGTTTTGGCTTTATCGAGGTCGGCACGGTAACGCCGCGTCCGCAGCCCGGTAATGATAAACCACGCCTGTTCCGGCTTGTCGAGGCGGAAGGGCTGATCAACCGGATGGGATTTAACAATAAAGGCGTGGATTATCTCGTTGAAAACGTTAAAAAATCCCATTTTGGCGGCGTGTTGGGAATCAATATCGGCAAAAACAAGGCGACGCCGGTGGAGCAGGGCAAGGAGGATTATCTGCTGTGCATGGATAAGATATATCCTTACGCAGGCTATATAGCGATAAACATTTCCTCCCCCAATACCCCGGGACTGCGCACGCTGCAATTCGGCGAAGCGCTGGACGATTTATTGTTGGCGATTAAGAATAAGCAGTCCGAACTGCAAAAGTATCACCACAAATATGTTCCGGTTGCGGTCAAAATAGCCCCCGACCTGACGGACGAAGAGCTGGTCCAGGTTGCCGACAGCCTGGTCCGTCATAATATCGACGGCGTCATCGCCACCAACACCACCACCGATCGGCACCTGGTGCAGGGCCTGAACCATTGCAACCAGACCGGCGGGTTAAGCGGCCGTCCCTTACAAGCGCGCAGTACGGAAGTGATTCGCCGACTGTTCCGTGAATTAAACGGCAAATTGCCCATCATCGGGGTAGGGGGAATTGATTCCCTGATCGCCGCGAGGGAAAAAATGGACGCCGGCGCCGCGCTTATTCAAATATATTCCGGCTTTATTTTTCACGGTCCCCGTCTGATTAAAGACATTGTTACCCATATTTGATCATTTTTTTCTCATTAAACGGCTTGGGGGGTTTATTTATTCCCCAGGCTCGTTTATCTTTTATCCGTTTGCTGTTAATTTATCCGTAGAATTATTTTCTAAACGCTAAAATTCTTTGCAGGATATTTCATAATCGATTGCGACGTGATGAAAGGATTTAAAGATGAAATTCACTCCCGGCGATAATTGGCGTTGGTTTTATGATGCCGAGCATGATCGGATGATGCTGGATCTCGCTGACGGTATGATATTCCGTTCACGCTTTTGCGCTAAGACACTGACGCCCGATGCGTTTAGCGAAACGGTATTCTGCGTAGACGACGCCGCGCTCTATTTTACCTTAGCCGAAAAGTGTCGGGCGCTGCCGTTAAAGGAAGAACAGCAGGCGGAGCTTATCCTCAATGCCCTGGTGGCATTGCGCTTCCTGAAACCGCTGATGCCGAAGAGCTGGCATTTCCGGCCGCAGCCCACGCCGTTGAACTGGCATCCCGTGATGGGCGACGACGTGCTGGTGCGCCTCAATGACAATGGCGAATATGCGCGGCTGCTGGTGGCGGAAGCGGGCGATAACGCCAGCCTGTGCGTGCTGGCGCAGGCGCAGCTTACCCTGGCCGCGCGTAAAATCGTGCTGGGCGACGCCATCAAAATTATGCACGACCGGTTATTACCTTACCCGCGCCAGGACGATATCCAGTACGCCGCCGCGGTGTAGCCGCCTTTCGGCGTATGCGGGGCGCGTATGCCGCCCGGAAGTTAGCCAAGACGCAAATCGCTTTTGGGTATGCAACTGCAGGACAGCACCTGGCCGGGTTCTTCGACCGCGCTGGCTTTCAGCGGCGCGACCTCGCCTTCAAGCAACCTTACCTTGCAGGTGCCGCAGATGCCTGCCCGGCATGAATAAGGAATGTGAATCCCCTGTTGCTCAAGCTGCTCCAGCAATACCTGCTGGTTATTGCCGCGAAAGCGCCGTCCCTGGTAATCAATCATCACCTGCCGCTCGCCGTCCACCGGCGCCGCCAGGGTTGCGCTTACCGCGCCGCCTCCGTAACGCCTGGGCTCCTGTTCCGCCAGTATTTCAATCATGTCGCCGGCGCGGATGATGCCGCTGGAGCGCGCGATCAGATTTTGGCCGAAATCCACATCGCCGTTATCGGCGGTGCGGTAGCCCTGCAAGGTGCGCAAAGGCTCCGTCGCCGGGTGTTTACGGCCCAGTTCCACGCTCACGGTGGTGAGCACGCAGCGGCTGCAGGGCTTGACCGCCTCGAACTCGACGTCGCCGATGCGAATGCGCCGCCAGCCGTCCTCGGCAAAAGGCGCCGCGCCCGCCGCCACCAAATTCGGCCGGAACTGGGTAATATTGATGCCGGCGGGACAGCGCCCCTGCAAATCCCTGAACGAAGCCTCGCCGATCAGCAAAAAGGGGTAACCGTCGGCAAACGACAGCGGTATGCCGGGATAGCGTTTGACCCGCCGGTGGCTTTGCTCCCCGGTCCAGCGTAGCTGCACCGCGCGACCTAAATAGCCGCTTAACCAGTTATTGATGGCCTCGGGTGCCACATACGCGGTAAAATGGTTGCCCCAGACTTCGGTGGGGCGGCCGTCAGGCGTGAAATCGGCAAAGCGCGCCAACATGCTTTGTCCGTCCGGCGCGCCAAGGTGCAGGCCGTTTTGTACCATCACCGGCGTAAACAGCACCATTTGCGGATATTGGCGGGCGGTAATAAAAGTACCGTCCGGGTCGGTAACCATGAATATCCGGTCAAAGGCCAGACCTTCGGCGCCCGCCAGCGCATGGGATACCTGCAAACCGCGCATTGATTTCACCGGATGAATATATAACCGCGATAAACTGACCACTTTGCCTCCCTGCCGGAACACTCTGTTGGGCCAACTTTATGACAATGGGTCGGGATTAGCTATAATGCCCAACGATTTTTCTTTTTGATGATAAGTGACATGATGAACGCACTCTTTGCCAGTACGGCACAAGGTTTAGAAGAACTGTTAAAAAGCGAGCTGGAAGCACTGGGTGCGCTCGACTGTAAAATAGCCCTGGGCGGGGTGCACTTTCACGGCGACGATCGGCTGCTGTACCAAAGCCTGCTCTGGAGCCGCCTGGCTTCGCGCATCCTGCTGCCGCTGACCGATTTTGACGTTTTCAGCGATGATGACCTCTATCAAGGGGTGCGGGGTATCGACTGGCCGGCGATTTTTTCGGTGGATAAGTCCTTTGTCGTGCATTTCAGCGGCACCAATGAGGCTATCCGCAACAGCCAGTACGGCACTCTGCGGGTAAAAGACGCCATCGTCGACAGTTTCGCCGATGCCCTGGACCAGCGTCCGGACGTGGCCAAACAGCAGCCGGATATCCGCGTGCAGGTGTTTTTGCACCGCGACCATGCCATGGTATCGCTGGACCTGAGCGGCGGCGGGCTGCACCAGCGCGGCTACCGCGACGGCGCGGGCCAGGCGCCGCTCAAGGAAAACCTGGCGGCCGCCATCGTGCTGCGCTCCGGCTGGCAGGCGGGCACGCCGCTGCTGGACCCAATGTGCGGCTCCGGCACCCTGCTGATCGAAGCGGCGCTGATGGCGGCGGATCGTGCGCCCGGCCTGCTGCGTCAGCAATGGGGCTTTTACGGCTGGCGCGGCCATAACGAATCCCTGTGGCAGGAAGTGCTGGACGCGGCGCGCGCGCGCGCCGCGGCGGGGGCCGGCGCCGCTTCACGCTTTTTTGGCTCCGACAACGATGCGCGCGTGCTGGAAAAAGCGCGCGCCAATGCCCGTCACGCAGGCATCGCCGATCTGATCACCTTCTCGGTTAATGATGTGGCTAATCTGGCCAACCCGCAGCCTGACGGCCCGACCGGCACGGTGATCAGCAATCCGCCCTATGGCGAGCGGCTGGAAAGCGAGCCGGCGCTGATCGCGTTGTATAATCTGCTCGGGCGCATCATGAAAAGCCGGTTCGGCGGCTGGCGGCTGTCGCTGTTCAGCGCGTCGCCGGTATTGTTAAGCGCGCTGCAATTACGCGCGGAGCGTTCGTTTAAAGCAAAAAACGGCCCGCTGGACTGCGAGCAGAAAAACTACCTGCTGGCCGAGACGCCGAACGTGGCGGTAGCCCGCGACATCGCGCCCGATTTCGCCAACCGGCTGCGTAAAAATATCCGCGGCCTGGAAAAATGGGCCGCCAAGCAGCATCTGGATTGTTATCGTCTTTATGACGCCGATTTGCCCGAATATAACGTCGCCATCGATCGCTACAGTTCATGGGTGGTGATCCAGGAGTATGTGGCGCCAAAAACCATTGAGCCGGAAAAAGCGCGCCAGCGACTCTACGACGCCATCTCGGCGACCCTGTCGGTGCTGGATATCCCCGCCAGCCAACTGGTGGTGAAGGCCCGCGAGCGGCAAAAAGGCAAAAGCCAGTACGAGAAGCTGGCGCAGAAGGGCGAATTTCTGCTGGTGGACGAATATGACGCCAAACTCTGGGTCAACCTGACCGATTATCTGGATACCGGTCTGTTCCTCGATCATCGCATCGCGCGTAAAATGCTGGGCGAGATGAGCCGCGGCAAGGATTTCCTCAACTTGTTCGCTTATACCGGCAGCGCCAGCGTGCATGCGGGCATCGGCGGCGCGCGCAGCACCACCTCGGTGGATATGTCGCGCACTTATCTGGAATGGGCGGAAAAAAACCTGCGCAGCAATGGGCTGGTCGGCAAGCAGCATCGCCTGATCCAGGCTGATTGCCTGTCCTGGCTTGAACTGTCGCAGGAAACCTTCGATCTGATTTTTATCGATCCCCCCACGTTCTCCAATTCAAAACGCATGTCTGAAAGCTTCGACGTGCAACGGGATCACCTGGTGCTGATGAAAGATCTGAAAAGATTGTTACGCCCGGGCGGCACCATGATGTTCTCCAATAATAAACGCGGTTTCCAATTGGATGCCGAAGGATTACAGGCCCTCGGCCTGAAGGCGCGGTCCATCACCGAGCAAACACGCTCCCAGGACTTCGCCCGTAATCGCCATATTCACAACAGCTGGCTGATAAGCCATGCCGATCAGGATCAATAAACGCCATGTCATTAATCAGCCTTTCCGGCGCCTGGCTATCGTTCAGCGATGCGCCGTTGCTGGATAATACCGAGCTTCATATAGAACGTAACGAACGCGTCTGCCTGGTCGGGCGCAACGGGGCGGGCAAATCCACCCTGATGAAAATCCTCAGCAAAGAAGTGCCGCTGGACGACGGGCAACTGATTTTCGAGCAGGATACCATCGTTGCCCGCCTGCAGCAGGATCCCCCGCGCAACGTGAGCGGCAGCGTCTATGATTTCGTCGCCGAGGGCGTGCAGGAACAGGCGCAAACGCTGAAGGCCTACCATGCCGTTTCCCATCTGGTGGAACAGGATCCCAGCGATAAAAACCTGATGGAAATGGGCCGTCTGCAGGAGATCCTTGACCACCAGAATTTATGGCATCTGGAAAAACGCATCAACGAAGTGCTGGACCAGCTGGGCCTGACCGCCGATACCGAGCTGTCGGCCCTCTCGGGCGGCTGGCTGCGTAAAGCGGCGCTCGGCCGCGCCCTGGTCTGCGAGCCCCAGGTCTTGCTGCTGGATGAACCGACCAACCATCTGGATATTGAAACCATCGACTGGCTGGAAACCTTCCTGAAAAGTTTCCCCGGCAGCATTATTTTCATTTCCCATGACCGTTCGTTTATCCGCAATATGGCGACGCGCATTGTCGATCTGGATCGCGGCAAGCTGGTGTCCTGGCCAGGCAATTACGACAAATACCTTGAAGGCAAGGAAGAAGAGCTGCGGGTACAGGAACTGCAAAACGCCGAGTTTGACAAGAAACTGGCGCAGGAAGAAGTGTGGATCCGCCAGGGCATCAAGGCCAGGCGCACCCGTAACGAGGGCCGCGTGCGCGCGTTAAAGGCGCTGCGCAATGAAAGAAGCGAACGGCGCGAGGTTATCGGCAGCGCCAAGATGCAGGTGGAGGAAGCCACCCGCTCGGGTAAAATCGTCTTTGAAATGGAAGACGTCAGCTATCGCCTAGCGGATAAAGTCTTGGTCAGCGGCTTCAGCGCCCAGGTACAGCGTGGCGATAAAATCGCCCTGATCGGCCCTAACGGCTGCGGCAAGACCACGCTGTTAAAACTGATGCTCGGCCAACTGCAGCCGGACAGCGGACGCATCCACTGCGGCACCAAGCTGGAAGTGGCTTATTTTGACCAGCATCGCGCCGAACTTGATCCCGAACGCACGGTCATGGACAACCTGGCCGAAGGTAAACAGGAAGTGATGGTCAACGGCCGTTCGCGCCATGTGCTGGGTTACCTGCAGGATTTCCTGTTTCACCCCAAGCGCGCCATGACGCCGGTAAAAGCCTTGTCCGGCGGCGAGCGCAACCGGCTGCTGCTGGCCAAATTGTTCCTCAATCCCAGTAACCTGCTGATTCTGGATGAACCGACCAATGACCTGGACGTCGAGACGCTGGAACTGCTGGAAGAGATGATCGACGGCTACCAGGGCACGGTGCTGCTGGTCAGCCATGACCGTCAGTTCGTGGACAACTCGGTGACCGAATGCTGGATTTTTGAAGGGGAAGGTCAAATCAGCAGCTTTGTCGGCGGCTATTTCGACGCCCAGAACCAGCGCCGAAATATGCGCTCGCTGCGCGCCGCGCCCGCCCATGCCGAAAAAAATCGCGTCGCCGAGGCGCCAAAGCCGCTTAATGCGAAGCGCGCCCCCGCCAAATTGAGTTATAACCTACAGCGTGAGCTGGACATGTTGCCGCAGGAGATTGAACGCCTGGAGCAGGAAATCAATGCCCTCCAGGCCGAAATGGCGGACGCGGATTTTTTCAGCCAGCCGCACGAAAAAACCCAGGCGGTGATTGCGCGCATGGCCGGCGCCGAACAGGCGCTGGAAACGGCCTTTGCCCGCTGGGAAGAGCTTGAAGCGTTAAAGAACGGACCAAAAGAGTGACATGAACCCGATCGGGAACGGTGGGAATCCCGATCGGGCCGCCAAACGGCATCGGTGCTATGAGGAGAAATGCATGTGTTCTGCCGTCCATCACCCTAAGTACGTGCTTTGTCCGCATTGCGATCTCCTGGTGGCCCTGCCGGAATTGACCGACGGCCAGAAAGGCGTCTGTCCCCGCTGCGGCAATACCCTGATAAGCCGCTGGTCCAACCCGCGCCTCCAGCCGGTGATGTTTGCCATCAGCGCGCTGATAATGCTGGTGCTGGCCAATTTATTTCCTTTCGTCAATATGAAGGTGTCGGGCATCGGACGCCAGATTACCCTGCCGCAAATCCCCGGGATCATGGTGGCGGATCATTTCGCCAGCCTGGCCAGCCTGTTCCTGTTGTTTGTCCAGCTCATCCCCGCGGTATGCATGGTCGCCATCATCCTCCTATGCCTTGGGTTTCCCCTGTCGTTTCGTCTGAAGGCTTTCCTGGCCAAGTCGCTGTTCGCCCTGCGCGCCTGGGGCATGGCGGAAATTTTTCTGGCGGGCGTGCTGGTCAGTTTTGTCAAGCTGATGGCCTACGGCGATATCGGCGTAGGCATCAGCTTTCTGCCGTTTTGCCTGTTCTGCCTGCTGCAGCAGCGGGCATTCCAATGCATCGATCAGCGTTGGCTATGGGATAACATCATGCCGGCGGTGTCGCCGGTGACCAGGGTGCGCCCGGGGGTCGGCGGCCTGGCGCAGGGGATCCGCGCGTGCAGCTGCTGCACCCTGATCCTGCCCGCCGGACAGCGTACCTGCCCGCGCTGCCGTACCCGTGAGCACGCCAGGCGGCATAACAGCCTGCAGTGGACCATGGCGCTGCTGGTGACCTCCATCATGCTGTATATCCCGGCCAATATCCTGCCGATCATGATAACCGAAGGCTTGGGCAGCAAACTTAACTCGACGATTATCGCCGGGGTGATCATCTTGTGGGATGACGGTTCCTATCCGGTGGCGATGGTGATTTTTATCGCCAGTATCATGGTGCCGACCCTGAAAATGATCGCCCTGGCCTGGCTGTGCTGGGATGCGCGCGCGGACAGAGGCCGGCGCGACAGCGAGCGGATGCATTTTCTCTATGAAATCGTCGAATTTGTCGGCCGCTGGTCGATGATTGATGTCTTTGTGATCGCGGTGCTGTCCGGGCTGGTGAGGATGGGGCAGTTAATGAGTATTACACCGGGCATCGGCGCGGTGTTATTTGCCATGGTGGTGATGATAACCATGTTTGCCGCGCAGATGTTCGACCCGCGTCTTATCTGGGATCGGACCGAAAGTAAAAACCAAAAGGAGTCTTCCGTTGACGGACAATAAGTACGACGTCGCCCAGGTGGAGAAAATCAAGCGCTGGTCGCCGGTATGGATCATTCCGATCGTGACAGTGTTGATAGGCGCGTGGATCCTCTATTACCACTTCAGTCACCAGGGTAAGGTCATTACCCTGACCACCACCAGCGCGGAAGGTATCGAGGCCGGCAAAACCGCCATTAAAAGCCGCAGCGTCGACGTCGGCATGGTGGAAAGCGTGGTGCTAAGCGATAACCTGCAGCAGGTGGAAATCAAAGCCCGCATCAATAACGGCATGGAAAAGCTGTTGCGCCGCGATTCCGCGTTCTGGGTCGTCAAGCCACAGATTGGCCGCGAGGGAATCTCCGGCCTGGGAACCCTGTTGTCCGGGGCCTATATCCAGCTGCAGCCCGGCGCCAACGCCGAGGACGCCGACACCTTTAATCTGCTTGACTCGCCGCCGCTGGCCTCGCCGGATGCCAAGGGTATTCGCGTCGAGCTCGACAGCGACCAGTCCGGGCAGCTCAATGCCGGCGATCCGGTGCTGTTCCGCGGCTTCAGGGTCGGCACGGTACAAACCAGCTACTTCGATCCGCAACAGCGCAAAATGCGCTACCAGCTGTTTATCAGCGCGCCCTACGACAGCCTGGTAACCACCAATGTGCGTTTCTGGAAAGACAGCGGCGTGGCTTTTGATATGTCCGCCCAGGGAATGCGGGTGGAGATGGGGTCGCTGACCACCCTGTTCAGCGGCGGCGTGAGTTTTGACGTACCCACCGGCTGGGATCTGGGCGATCGCGCGACTGAACACCAGTCCTTCCAGCTGTTTGATAATAAGAACAGCATCTCGGATTCGCTGTATACGGTGCATAAGGATTATCTGCTGTTCTTCAATGATTCCGTCCGCGGCCTGCAGCCTGGCGCGCCGGTCGAGTTTCGCGGCATCCGCCTGGGCACCGTCGCCCAGGTGCCGTTCCTTGAGACGGCGATCAAGCAGGCTATCGATGATAATTACCAGATACCGGTGCTGATCCGCATTGAACCAGACCGCCTGGCCGGCAAACTGGGCGACAAATTTGATATTAATTCCCGCATCAAGGAAGCCGGCGAGCACGGGCTGCGCGCCTCGTTAAAAAGCGCCAGCCTGCTGACCGGCTCGCTGTTCGTCGATCTTGATTTTTATCCGCAGGCCAAGCCCTGGGACGGCGAAAAAGTCGTTAACGGCTATCCGGTGCTGCCGACCACCAGCGGCGGCCTGGCGCAAATCCAGCAGAAGCTGATGCTGACTCTTGATAAGATCAATAGCCTGCCGCTCAACCCGATGATTAATGAAGCCACCAGTACCCTGGCGCAAAGCCAGAGTACCCTGCGCGAGCTGCAAAAGACGCTGACATCGGTGAACCAGATTACCGGTAGCCAGTAGATGCAGCAATTGCCGCAGGATATGCAGCGTACCTTGCGCGAACTGAACAGCAGCATGAGAGGGTTCCAGCCCGGTTCCCCGGCCTACAATAAAATGGTGGATAATATGCAACGACTCGATCAGGTTCTGCGGGAACTGCAGCCGGTATTGCGCACGCTGAACAACAAGAGCAACGCGCTGGTGTTCGAGGCCGATAGCGGCAAAGATCCGAAGCCGAAGAGGGCGAAATGATGAGAAAAGGGATTCTGCTGGCGCTGGCGTTATTGCTGGCCGCCTGCGGCGGCAACAGCGACAAGCATTATTACCAACTGCCGGTCGCGGCCCAGGACAACGCCGGGCAGGGACTGCCGTCCGCCGGCGTCACGCGGCATATATGGCTCTCCCGGGTTAACGTGTCGGATTATCTGGCCGGCAGCGGCGTAGTCTACCAGCAAAGCGACGTGCGTTACGTCACCGCCAGCAATAACCTGTGGGCCAGTCCGTTGGAGCAGCAATTGCAGCAAACCATGATCGCCCATTTAAGCAATCGGCTTCCCGGCGTGCTGGTGTCCGCAAGCCAGGGGCAGGGAGATCAGGATACGCTGGAATTCAACGTCACCGGTTTTCACGGCCGTTACGACGGGCGGGCGGTTATTCAGGGCGAGTGGGTATTGACGCATAATAGCCAGGTGACCCGCCACCCGTTCATCCTGACGCTGAAACAGGACCAGGACGGCTATGACGCCCTGGTCAGGACCTTGGCGCAGGGCTGGCAGCAAATCGGCCAGGAAGCGGCCGCACAAATTTCCCGGCTGCCTTAATAACAAAACGTTCTAAAACCAAAACGCGCCTCGGCAGGTTAAGATTCCTTAACTCTCCAGGCGCGCAGTTCAGCCGGTTTTCAGTAGCTTAAGCTGCCTGTAACCGCCAACCTTTTAGGCAAAATGTGCCCATTATGCATTTTTGGTATGACGCTTTTGTGAAATGCTGCGTTGATTTCTTACTCTTTTATCGCTAAAGATAAAGGGTAATTGCAGAAATGTGATTACCGTTTTCTTTCCACCAAACAAGATGAGGGAAACACGGCATGAAGAGACAAAAACGAGATCGCCTTGAACGCGCACATTCACGTGGTTATCAAGCGGGATTATCCGGACGCTCAAGTGAGATATGTCCTTTTCAGTCCCTGGATGCACGGTCTCACTGGTTGGGAGGTTGGCGAAAAGCCATGGAGGACAGGTCGGTGACGTTGTAAGCCACTTGTCAGCAAAGGAATTGACCTCCGCTTTCGCGGAGGTTTCATATCCAGGCGCTTAGAATGCGCCGGTATCTTTAAACAGACCGACTTTCAAATCGCTTGCGGTGTATATAACCTGACCATCGCACAGCAGCTCGCCATCCGCAAGACCCATCACCAGGCGACGGTTCACTACCCGACGGAAATGAATACGATAAGTGACCCGCTTAGCGCTGGGCAGCACCTGGCCGGTAAATTTCACTTCGCCCACGCCTAAGGCGCGGCCTTTGCCTTCACCGCCCAGCCAGCCGAGGTAAAATCCCACCAACTGCCACATGGCGTCGAGCCCCAGGCAGCCGGGCATCACCGGGTCGCCGATAAAATGGCAACCGAAGAACCACATATCGGGATGGATATCCAATTCTGCTTCGACGTAACCTTTATTATGGCTGCCGCCGTCTTCGGTCATTTTAACCACGCGGTCCATCATCAGCATGTTTCCCGCGGGAAGCGGCGGGCCTTCTTTACCGAATAATTCCCCGCGGCTACAGGCAAGCAGGTCTTCTTTTGTATATGAGTCGCGTTTATCTACCATGTTATCCAAACCTTTATTAATGAATCACGCACATTAACCAACATCCTTACCCGGGACAAGTCCATCAGCTCTGATTGAACCAGTTAAGCCAGCGGAATCCCCAGGGTAAACGCAGGCGTTCGTGCTGATTAATATAAGCGATGCGCTCGCGTATTGAAGCAATCAGATTGGGCTTCTGCTCGTGATCGTAGGGGATCCCGGTCAGCAACTCCAACGCCTCATCAATGGTCTCCACCGGCCAGATATGGAATTGCTCATTCCGCACCGCTTCGACCAATTCTTCGTGCAGACACAGATGGCGCACATTGGCGGCGGGAATAATCACGCCGTGCGAACCATCAAGCCCGCGGCTCTCGCACAGGGCAAAGAAACCTTCGATTTTTTCATTCACGCCGCCGATGGGCTGGACGCGGCCAAACTGATCCACGGATCCGGTAACGGCAATCTGCTGCACTATCGGTTTGCCGGACAGGGCGCTTATCAGGGCGCTCAATTCCGCCAGCGACGCGCTGTCGCCGTCCACTTCACCGTAGGATTGCTCAAACACCAGCGACGCGGAGAAGGGCAACTGCTGGTCCAGTTCCAGGGACGCCATCAGGAAGGCCTGCATGATCATCATGCCTTTGGCATGAAGATTGCCGCCGAGCTCGGCCTTACGTTCAACATCGTTGATTTCGCCGTCGCCGAGATGGACTACGCAGCTGATGCGCGAGGGCTCGCCAAACGGCAGGGGATGGCCCGGGAAATCCAGCACCGACAGCGCATTGACCTGGCCGACCATGGCGCCCTCGGTTTCAACCATGATCTGTCCTTCCGATATCTCATCCTGCATGCGCTCGGTAAGATAACTTTCACGCCAGATCCGGGTCCGGTTGCTGTTATACAGGGCCTCGGCGGTGATGGCTCCCTGCTCGCTATACAGCACCGCTTCCCTGAAACGCCGGGTCAGCCAATGCGGGCAAAGCGGCAGTTGGTACTGATCGCCGCTGTAGCGCACCGCCTGCCTGACCATTTCCGGCCAGGCGTCAGGGGTCAGCTGCGGCAGCGCCAGGGTGCGCAGCAGGCTGTTGACGTAGGCGCACCAGTTCTGCATATCCTCGGCCGCCAGGATCTTTACGTCGGACTCAAATTCGGCATACAACGCCAGTTTGGTCAGATCGGGTTCCAGATCGTTCAGGTCGGCCAGCGACTCGCGATCGCCAATGATCACCAGGCGCAGATCGAGCGGCATCGACGGTATGGACACCGGCAGCGGACGGGTTTCGTCCAATGCCAGCCAGTCGAAACGCTGCTGCAATATCATCTGCTTGAGACGCAGCCACATTAACGGCTGGCTGGCCAGGGCCTTGGCGCCCAGCACCAGCACCCCGCCATTGGCTTCATGCATCTTGCCCGGCTGCAGATCAAGTACGTCGCGGTAGCACCTGACGCAGCCGAATAACTGCTCATGTTCAATCCAGGGCTGGTACAGCCCCCTGGCGCGCCCGGCAAAATTATCGTCGCGCCGGGTAGCGGGCTGCACTGTCACGCCATTACCCGTAATGACATACCGGCTGCCGATAACGCTTTCGCCCTGGGGCAGCAGCTGTTTAACCGTCTCGGTGATTAACTGGAAATATTCCTCATCTTCCTGCGCGGTAAGCAGCAGAAAACGGCTCGGCGAGCGGGAGTGGCAAAATTGCGTCAGGCCGTCCATCAAACGAGGCTGCAGCACATCCATGGGTGCTGGCAGTGGCTGGGAGGGTTGGGCAAACACCGCTTCGAAAGGCGAAAGCTCGGGAATTAAATATTTCCATTCTAATTGTTTAATGGTCAAGGTAATCGGTAACGTCGCTAAACAGGGAAACGGGGATTATACAAGAATTCCCCTCTCCGAGTCTCACGCATCTTGCATTCATCGGCGATTCAGGGAAACTTGTCGCCGTGTATGATTAAAAAATAGGCGGAATGAAACGAATGTTAGAAATTTTACGCGCGGAACTGCTATTATCGGTCTAACGTTACACGGTCACGGGTGGGCGATATATGAAATACCAGCAGCTTGAAAATCTGGAAACCGGATGGAAATGGACCTATCTGGTAAAAAAACATCGTGAAGGTGAACGAATCACCCGGCATGAAGAAAATAGCGCGGCGGAGGAAGCGGTCGCCACCTTGATGCTTTATGAGCATCAACCGGACAACATCGTTCTCTGGATCCGGGAGAATATGAATCCTGCGCTCGACAACCGGATGAAGCAGACGATACGGGCAAGACGCAAACGTCATTTCAACGCCGAGCATCAGCACACGCGCAAAAAATCCATCGACCTGGAATACCTGGTATGGCAACGGTTGGCGGCCCTGGCGCAGCGGCGGGGTAAAACCCTCTCGGAAACCATTGTTAACCTGCTGGAAGATGCCGAGCGTAAAGAGAAATACGCCACGCAGATGTCTTCCCTGAAAGAAGATTTGAAAGCCATCCTGGGTGAAGAGGGCTAGCGGGGAAATAGGGTGGGACGGACAATAAAAAACCCCGCCAGGCGGGGTTTTTTTATGAAGCTGACAACACTTAAGCCTGCGGCTGTGTTACCACTTCTTTGATACCTTTCACTTCGATTTCTACGCGACGATCCGGTGCCAGGCAGTTGATCAATGCTGCACGCGGTTTCACGTTATCGCAAGTATTGCCGGTGACGGGGTTAGATTCGCCCATGCCACGTGCGGAAATCTTGTCGGAAGGGATACCCTTGGATACCAGGTAGGTCACTACGCTTTGCGCACGAGCCTGAGACAGTTTCTGGTTGTATTGTTCAGAACCGATACGGTCGGTATAGCCCAGAACGACAACAGAACCGTCTTTAGGATCCATCGAGCTCAGCTGGGAATACAGCTGATCCAGAGCCTGCTGGCCTTCAGGTTTCAACTGAGATTTGTTGAAGCCGAACAGCACGTCGGAACGCAGGGTAAAGTGTTTGGTCTGGACAACAGGAGCCGGTGCAGCGGCAGGAGCCGGTGCAGGAGCGGCAACTTCATCTTGACCGAAACGGTAGGAAACACCTACGCTCACGAGAGCATTGTCAGGACGGGCGCCAACGGTACCGGCATCACCGATATTGTTGGTCCACTGGTATTCCAGACGGGTTGCCCAGTTTTTGGTTACTGCGTATTCAAGACCTGCAGCCGCCAACGGAGAAACGCCAGTGTCGTTGTCGCTCAGACGACCACCGGCTCCATTAGCATAGTTAGCTTTGGAGTCAGCACGCCATACCATACCACCCAGACGGGTATAGATATCCAGGTCATCGTTAAGCGGGTAGCTCAGTTTAGTGGTCAACTGAATGCCCTGGGCTTTAAATGCACCGTTATCAACGCTGCCTTTATAGGCCATACGACCCAGCCAGTCATAACCCAGTTCAAACCCTAAGTAAGGGTTAGCCTGGTAACCAACAAAAGCACCTGCGCCGATTTGATCGTTGCGGGTTGGGCCATTGCCGATGCGGCTGTCATAACCGTTACCGTAGAACCCGGTATCGTGATACTGGGACCAGCCCAGTTTACCACCGGTGTACCAGGTGTTGTCTTTCGGAGCGGCTTGCGCTACGGTCGCGAAACCCGCCAGTGCCACTGCAAGTGCGATAGCTGTCTTTTTCATTTTTTGCGCCTCGTTATCATCCAAATAGGCAATGAGCTCTTAAAGCTAATTTAAATATTCCATTGCCAGTGTCCATGCTCTGGGTTTGTACATCGCCCTTAAAAGGCGTTATAGAGCAGCCCTGGCGAATTAAAGTCTACAACGAAGTAGGAAACTTACAAGTAAGATGTAGTAAGCCGCTAATAAAAAACAGCGTTTCATATAGGCTTTATTGATGATAGGGACGAAAAAAGTGATATCGCTTTAGGCGCCGTTGCGGGCGGGGAACCGCGTATATACTGGATTGTTCTGAGTTACAGGGGCGGAAATCACAAGATGCGACGCCCCTAATGAGATTAATCTTAAATTTACTTAATGATACAAAGTAGAATGAATCTTTAAGCCTGAAAACTGTCCAGATTTCCGGCAAACCTCATTTTGCGGGTACATGATGAACCCATAAGTGCCGCCATGCTGCGCTGCGTCACGCAGGCGAATTTTCTCATCCGCCGTCAATTCCGTCGGAAACCAGCCCAAAATGACGCTGTAATTCCCCGTCCAGAGTGCTTTCTCCATGGCGGCGACGGTATCGAACGCGGTGCGATGGCGCAACTGCACCATTTTTTCCAGGGGCAGGCCCGACTGTTCAAGCCAGGGGCGGCTCAATCTGCGAGACGACGTAAGCCAGAGCAGCCAGCGCGACTGCGTGCCCAGCAGACGCAGCAACGGCAACAGAATATTCCCCACAACCGGCTGATCCTCGAAATAAACCACTTCGCTGATAAAACCCTGCTCCGGACGGGCCGTCGTGCTGTCGATCGGCTGTTCACCCTGGCTTGGCTGCGTCCGAGAAGAATTGGCATGGTATTGAGTCTGCATTTTGTGTCCGCCCCTGTGTCACTGTATAAAAACACAGTATAGAGGTTTGGCGCGAAAATCAATCAAAAATTTAATGACCTTCGCAGAATTGCCACTTAATGATCGTCGCGCCGAGATTAAGTTGAAAACCGCTGGGAAAATACCGTATTTTTATGGGCTGTTGCGAATTTTGAGTAAGGAATCTCGCGGTCCACAACAAGGAGAAGTTCATGGAAGTACTACATAAATGCCGCATTGCACAGGCTAAAAACTGCTTTTCTCCCTTGGGTGATATTTCCACCCGTTCACAGTTCGGCGGGTACAGCATCGCCGCCGATAAAATCATGTTCGGCCTGATTCTGGACGGCGAACTGTACCTGCGCGGCACCCGGCAAAGCGAGCATATCTACCTCGGGCAGGGAATGAGCCGGCTGATTTATACCAAACGGGGCCTGCCGGTGGCGCTTAACTATTATCACGTCGATGAACGCCTGTGGGAAGACGTACACACGCTGCTGGACCTGGCGCGCCGCGCCATCGACGAGGCCAGGCAGGAAACGCGCATCAAGGCGGCCAGCTTGCGGTTAAAGGATTTGCCCAATATCGGGCAGGGTATCGAGCGCCTGTTATGGAAGGCCGGTATCAGGGATATCGATGCCTTGCGCTATTACGGCGCCAAAAGCAGCTATTTGAAACTGCGTAAAATCAAGCGGAACCTGGGCGTCACCGTGCTGCTCGCGCTGGAAGGGGCATTGTCCGGGCGCCACTATGCCGCGTTGCCCCAGGTCCAGCGCAGCGAGCTTCTGGACTGGTTTTCACGGCTCCCCTGCCGCTAGCAGCCGGTTAATGCATGCCGCCCGGCGGCGGCATGCGGCGCTATCACTGTTTTTCTATGTGCTGTTTACGCTCAATCAGTTCCGGCAGCAAATCAAGCAACAGGCTGATTTGCTGCAAAACCAGCTGTTCCCTGGCTTCCGGGTCCGGCAACAGCCGCTGGATGCGCGCGATAAGCCGTTCCCGTTCCTGTTCCACCCGCTGCGCGAAATGCTCCTGGCATTGCAGCGCGTCGTCCACATAACAGACGGCATCGTCCAGCACCGCCATCAGCGCCGGGTCAACAATGCGCTCCCGGTGCGCGCCAAGCGTCGAGATGTAGCTCAGCAGGGTGTGATTCAGGCACAACAGGCGAAACGCCGACTCCAGCAGCTCGCTGCGGGTTCTCGGCTCCGCCGCCATATTGGATACCACCGAGGCCAGCTCCGCGTCGCGGTTATGGGCATCCCGCCGCGCTACGCGGTATTCCAGGCGGTTATCCCTGCCCTGATGATACTGCACCAGAATGGCGTCAAGGTAGCGGCAGTTGGCCGCGAGGCTGTTGTTCACCACCACCGGCAGGCGGCGAAAACGCCAGTCCGGCCAGATAAAGCTGACCGCGGCCCAGGCGATGGCGCAGCCGACAAAGGTGTCGAACACCCGCGGCACCGCCACATCGAATCCCTCGCCCAGCAGGTTAAAACACAGCATCACCAGCAGGGTGATAAACATGGTCGCCTGGGCATATTGCACGTTGCGAAAGGCAAAAAACAGCGTACCGCTGACCACGATCAGGATCAGTTGACCTTCGATGGACGGGACAAAATAGAGGATCGGCAGGCCGATAAGGATACCCGCCAGCGTGCCGATTATCCTTAACGCCAGCCGGCGACGCGTCGCCTGGTAGTTGGGTTGGCAGACGAACAGGCTGGTCAGCAGGATCCAATAGCCGTAACGCATCCCGCTGAGCTGGATAAAGGCATAACCGACGCACAGCACCAGCGACATGCGCACGGCATGGCGAAACAGCGCCGAGTCCGGGCTCAGGTTGCGGCTGATGCGCATGCGGATATCGCTCCAGCCGGTCAGCTTATCGTCGGCCAGATTGTTCTCTTCCGGGCTGTTGCGGGCAACCGCCTGTTCCGACTCAATGGTGGACAACTGCGCGTCGATAGCGCGCAGGTTGTTCAGCAGATGTTTCAGCGCTTTTATCTGGCTGGGCGCCACGACACGGCCGATAGCGGCATCCAGATGACTGAAGGCGCGTTCGAAACGGCTGTCGTGCTGGTAGGTCTGGTGCAGCAGGATCGATTGTGATAGGGCTTCGCAGGCGCGCGCCTGCATCGCCAGCAGCCGCTGGAAGCGGAATAGCACGTCGCTGTAACGCAGCTGTTCGCGCAATTGCCGGTATTGCACATGGGACGAACTGGCCCGTTCATGAATATCCTGGGCCACAAAATAATAATGCAGCGTACGGCGGGTGCCGCGCTGGCCGCGATCGCCGCGCAGCCGGGTCAGCAGCGACGCTTTGGTTTGATTCAGCGCCTGCACCAGATTGCCGTTCGCCATCGCCACCTCGATAAGCGCGTCGTCGTCGTCGTCTTCGGTATCCGGGTCGAACAGGTTGGCCTTGGCATCAAGATAGTGCGCCAGGTGGCTATAACAACGGGCCAGGTTATCCTGCAATGGCCGGATGGGAAACAGCAGATGGCCGAACAAGGTCAGCAGGTTGTACCAGATGGCGCCCGTCAGCAGTAACGCCGGCTGCAGATACCAAGTCTGGTACATGGCGGCCCCCAACATGGTATACACGGCGATCAAGAGCGCGCCGAACGCGATGGTGGCGTAACGCTGTCCGAGTGCGCCCAAAAGAATAAAACCGCAGGTGGAGCCGGCCAGGCCGATACCGAATAGCCAGGGATAAGGAAACAACAGTTCAATCGATACCGCGGCGATGAAAAAACTCACCAGGGTGATAAGCAGATTGCGCAGCCGGCCGCTTAGGCGATCGTCGAGATCCGCCAGCGCCGCGGCAACCACGCCAAGGGTAAGGGGAATGGTGAGCGTGGCCATATCCAGCCACCACGGCAGCGCCGCCGCGCCGCTCAACGCAATAAAAATCCGCAGGTTGTAGCGCCAGCGGCTGCTGAAGGCAAAACGCCGCAAGCCCGGTGCAAATGTCAGCACACTGTATCCCACACTCTATCCTTATGATGGCTTCAACGGTAGAAACGGCGGTCCGGATGCGCACGCAACTGCTCAGCAAGCTCGACGGGAACCACACGGCGTCCCACCGGCCATAGGGCGATAACGGCCAGCTTAAAATTGGCGATGCCCGGGGGAATGCCGATAATCGTCAGGCATTGCGCAATGCCGGTAAGAATATGCGACAGGCACAACCACCAGCCGAACAGGACAAACCACACCACGTTAAGCAGCGTGCCGCCCGATGACAGTACCGCGCTGCGGTTTTCCGGGTAAAGTTCATCCACATGCACGGCGGTATTGCCGAAAGGCAGCAGGGAGAGTTTGGTTATCTCCCAGCAGGAGCGGGTAAAAGGCAAGCTGAAGATCAGCACCACGCTGAGCACGGTGGCCAGAAGCCACGCCAGCGTGGTAAAAAAACCACCTAAAACAAAGTTCAGAATATTAAGTAAAGTACGCATAGTCCCCAAAGTGTCAATTCACAATTCTGTTATTAAAACCGTTTATCCCGACAGGATAACGGTTATTCTACCCTGATTTCCAGGCTGGAGCAGAACAAGTTAAAATGGGTACACTACGTCCCGACGCATAAACGATACGGAACCCGGGCATACCTTTATGGAACTGAAATCCACCTCGTTCGGCAAGCACCTCGCCCAGCATCCCTACAACCGGGTGCGGCTGCTCCATGCCGGCGTCGAGGTCAGCGGCGATAAGCATCAATACCTGATTCCTTTCAACCAAATCGTCGCCATCCATTGCAAGCGGGGTATCGTCTGGGGAGAACTGGAGTTTGTGCTGCCGCAGGACAAGGTGGTGCGCCTGCATGGCACCGAATGGCAGGAGACGCAGCGCTTTCACCATTATCTGCAGAAGGCCTGGCAGGAATGGAGCCGCGAGATGAGCGGCATCTGCGCCACCGTCCTGCATCAGCAGATCACCGCCATCGAGCAGGCGACCTCCCGGGACAGCTGGTTTGCGCTGCATCAACTGGCGGCTTTGCAGGAAAGTATTCGTGAAGCCTTCGCCGCGTTGCCGCTGCCGGTAACGCGCCTGGATGAGTTCGAACCCTGCCGCGCGTCTTATCACCGCTGTCTGGCGTGGCTGGAGCAGGGGCCGGCAATGGTGGCGCAGCGCAACCAGCAGTGGAGCGAAAAAATGCTGATAGCGCATCAGGATTTTTTCAATACCGTGGAAAGCTCGCCGCTGAACCTTGCCCAAAGCCGCGCCGTCATCAATGGCGAAAACGCGTTATTGGTATTGGCAGGGGCGGGCAGCGGCAAAACCTCGGTGCTGGTGGCGCGCGCCGGTTGGCTGTTGCGGCGTCAAGAAGCGTTGCCGGAACAGATCCTGATGCTGGCATTCGGCCGGCAGGCGGCGCGGGAAATGGACGAGCGCATCCGGTCGCGATTGCAGGTTGACGGGGTCAAGGCCTGGACTTTCCATGCCCTGGCGTTGTTTATCATCCGCCAGGGCAGTAAAAAGGCCCCGGTGGTAAGCGCATTGGAAACCGATACCCTGGCGCGGCGCAAATTACTGGTCGCCCATTGGCGTGAACAGTGCGCGCAGAATAAGGCGCAGGCGAAAGGATGGCGGCAATGGATCGCCGATGAACTCGGTTGGGAAATTCCCGCGGACGATTTTTGGCACGATGAGCGCCTGGCCCAGCGCCTGGCGGTGCGGATAGAGCGCTGGATAGGCTTGTTGCGCATGCACGGCGGCAGCCAGGCGCAAATGATTGAACAGGCGCCGGAAGAGATCCGCGATCTGTTTACCAAACGTGTCCGGCTGCTGGCGCCGCTGTTAAAGGCCTGGAAGCAGGCGCTCAAGGACGAGGGCGCGGTTGATTTTTCCGGCCTGATACACCAGGCGGTGGATATTTTGCAAAAAGGCCGCTTTATCAGTCCCTGGAAACATATCCTGGTGGATGAGTACCAGGATATCTCGCCCCAGCGCGCGCGACTGCTGGACGCGCTGTATCAGCAAAACCGCAGGACGTCCCTGTTTGCCGTCGGCGACGACTGGCAGTCCATCTATCGGTTCAGCGGCGCCGAGCTTGCCCTGACCACGTCCTTTGGCGAGCGCTTTGGCGCAGGCGCGCTGTGCGCGCTGGATATGACCTACCGTTTTAACCAACGTATTGGCGAAGTGGCCAATGCGTTTGTGCTGCAAAATCCCCATCAGTTGAAAAAACCGCTTAACAGCCTTGCCAAGGGGACCAAAAAATCGGTGATGATTCTGCCGGGCGACGCCCTGGATGCGCTGCTGGACAAGCTCAGCGGCTACGCGCGCCCCGATGAGCGGATCCTGGTGCTGGCCCGTTACCACTATCTGCGCCCGGCGCAGCTGGATAAAGCCGCCACCCGCTGGCCGACGCTGAATCTTGATTTCATGACCATCCACGGCAGCAAAGGGCAGCAGGCGCAGTATGTGATTATCCTGGGATTGGCGCAAGGTAAGGACGGCTTCCCCGCGCCGGCGCGGGAATCGGTGATTGAACAGGCGCTGTTGCCGCTGCCGGAAGATTTTCCCGACGCCGAGGAACGCCGCCTGTTATATGTCGCCCTGACCCGGGCAAAAGAGCAAGTATGGCTGCTGGCGGATAATGAACATCCGTCGCCCTTTATCGATGAGCTGGCGCGCCTGGGCGTGCCGAAGGCCAAAAAACCCTAACCGTGGGGCCAGGGCCGCCCGGCTGGGGGATGGCCCTGGCCCGTGCCTTATTGTAAACGTTCCGTCAGGTAACGCTGGTAATCCGGGATCTCAATAGTGATTTCCCCGCTGAAGAGTGCCGAGCTGATAAGCAGGTCGGCGGTGGAGCGGTTGGTGGCGACCGGGATATTCCACACCGTGGCCAGGCGCAGCAGCGCTTTAACGTCCGGGTCGTGGGGCACGGCGTTCAGCGGGTCCCAGAAAAAGATCAGCACATCGATTTTCCCTTCCGAAATCAGCGCGCCCACTTGCTGGTCGCCCCCCATTGGGCCGCTGAGCATACTGTGCACCGGCAGGCCGGTGTTGCGCTGCACCAGGTTGCCGGTGGTCCCCGTAGCGTAAAGAATATGCTGCGCCAGCAGATCCTTATTGATTTCCACCCAGTTCAGCAGCGACTGTTTACAGTGATCGTGCGCCACCAACGCAATATGCTTACGTACGGCGATGGTGCGGTTAATTGACTCCATTTCCTGTCCCTTCAATAGAATAGTCTGTCTATAGACTACTGAAACTCCGTTTCACTGCAAAGCGGTAAACCGGCATTACGATAAAATAAACCCCGGCCCGGATATATCGTGCCGGACCGGCCTTGGGCGCGCCCGGGGCCAGGGGAAGACAACCTTATCCGCGGTTAGCGCCAATGGTGCTACGGGGACGCGTCCGGCTGCGGCTCCCGGTTAAGATTGTAACCACGCAGGGCGTCCAGCAATGCCTCCCGATCGGCGATAAGCCGGCTGAACGTGGTATCGATGGCGTCACCGTTCTGATCAATCAGCCGCATTAGCGGCTGGCGGCTGAAACGGTCGCGTTGCTCGGGTGTGGCCAGGGGCGGCAGTTGGAAGGTTAATTGCCGGGCATTGCGGGTGTGGAACTGGACAACAATATAAGGTGAGGTATAGGCATGCCGGCTTGCCGTGGCCGCAGACCCCCGGTCGCTGACGGTGAGCACCAGTTGATGGCGGCCCCGCGCCAGCTCCAGGCTGTCGGCGCCCCGCAGCAGCGTGCTGCCAATGGGCGCGCCGTCGACAATCAATAACTCAATCTCCGCGGGCAAACGCAGCGTCGTCGCCAGGACCGGGAAAACGGCAAACAGGCCGATCCCGAGAACGAGGGCGATCAGGAAACGCATTCTCTCTCCTTACTACAGCGCTGGCTTCATGAAGCGGAACTGATTAGCAGATAATAATGTTTTTGTATCATTTAGTCACAAATAATTTTATTTTGAAATCATTATACCGGTTCGTTTTATCAAGATTTTTGTGCCTTGGTATACACTTAACTCAATAAATGCAACCGGAGAAGCCTCATGACCGATAGTGATATTGCCGATATTCTGACTTCTGTAAAGACTATTGCCTTGGTGGGCGCCAGTGATAATCCCGCCCGGGCCAGCCACGGCGTCATGGCGTATTTACTCCAGCAGGGATATCAGGTGTTCCCGGTTAACCCGGCGCTTGCCGGCGGGGAAATCCTGGGCCAAAAGGTCTTCGGCAGCCTGGCGGAGATTCCGGTCAAGGTGGATATGGTGGATGTGTTCCGGCGTTCGGAAGCGGTCTATGATCTGACCCAGGAAGCCATCGCCATTGACGCCAAGGTACTCTGGATGCAATTGGGCGTGATTAACGAGCAGGCGGCGGTGCTGGCGAAGAATGTCGGCATGAAGGTGGTGATGGATCGCTGCCCGAAAATTGAAATCCCGCGCCTGGGATTGACAAAATAGACACCGGTTTTTTCAGCGCCATGGATTGTGCGGCTGCTTGCAGCGCAGCACTGCCTGTAAGGGGCTGACTGCGGCAACGGCGGGCGGGGCCCGCCGCAAGCCGCTGGGTCAGTTTCTCAGCCGGGGCGCCTGGAGCTGTTGGCGGATAGATTCCGCCAGATCGTCCAGGGTGGGCTGTTCGGGATGTACCGGCGTCGCCTCGTACCCCAACTGGATTTCAGCCAGGTAGGTATGGACCGGCTTTCCTTCCTCGTCCTCCATAACCACATGGTACCAGGGCGCGGAACGCAGCTTATCGTCAGCCGCAATTTCATCCAGAGAAGGTTTTTCCAATGAGTATTCAGGATCGACATCGATGACAACGCCTAAATATCCCAATAACTTATGACGAACCTGTTGTCCGATTCCAAATTTGCTGGCTATCATATCAATCCCCCGCGATGTAGTACCTGCGCGGCATAGTGTAGCGTTCTCAACAATGCCGCGAAATGCGCCCGGTATGGCGTCATGGTAAGTGCCTAAATACCGCCTTATCTTAAATATGGGGGATAAGTGGGCGATTTCAAGGGGGGACGCGCTAACGCCATCAAATGACGCGACAGGCAAATCCTTTCAAATAGAGTCCTTCAGGGTAGGGCGCCATGACCGGATGGTCGGCCGCCTGGCGAAACTGCTCGATAAACTGCATATCCCGGTGGGCATCCAGCGCGGCGTCGGCGATGATTTTCTGGAACAGATCGGTGGTCATCAGGCCGGAACAGGAAAAGGTTAATAAAATGCCTTCCGGCGCCAGTAATTGCATAGCCAGCATATTAATATCTTTATAACCGCGACAGGCGCTGGCCAGCTGGTTTTTATTTTCAACGAATTTGGGCGGGTCCATGATGATCATATCGAATTGCCGTCCCTCCTCGCGATATTTACGCAGCAGCTGAAACACATCTTCACGGACAAATTCGGCTTTATCCACATCAAGATGGTTGAGTTCAATATTGCTTTTAGCGATATCCAGCACGTGTTGGGACGTATCGACGCTGGTGACCTGCAGGCAGTCCCCCAGCAGTACCGACACCGAAAAGGCCCCGGTATAGGAAAAACAATTTAATACCCGCCGGCCGGCGGCATATTTACGTGCGGCCAGGCGGCTATCACGCTGATCAAGATAAAAACCGGTTTTATGTCCCTGCGTGATATCCACCAGGATCGCCATATCATGCTCGCTAATGGCCAACAGTTCCGGCGGTGTCTCGCCGACAATCACCCCGCTGGCTAATTCGAGGCCCTCTTTTTTCCGTACCGAGACATCGGAACGATCGTAAATAGCGCAATCGGGGTAACAACGTTGCAGCGCCAGCGTCAGCGTCGGCCGGTGATACTCCGCGCCGGCCGACAGCAGCTGCAAGACAAAAAAACGGCCGTAGCGATCGATAGTAATGCCCGGCAGGCCGTCGGATTCGCCGGCTATCAGCCGATAAGCATCCAGCCCATCCCTGGCGGCCAGCCTGGTGCGAAAATCCTGGGCAACATTCAGGCGGCGGACAAAAAACTCGACATCGATTTCTTCGTCGGCGACAAACGTCCAGACGCGGGCGCGGATTTGCGAGGATGGCGAGTACGCCGCCCGGGCCAGCCAGTTGCCCTTATCATCACAGATATCGATGGTTTCGCCAGACTGGGGTTTGCCTTCCAGGCGGTGGACGGCGCCGGAGAAAATCCAGGGGTGGCGGCGGAGCAGTGATTTTTCACGGCCTTTGGCCAGGAAAAGACGTTTTGTCATCATAAGGTATACTAAACCTGAGAAATGGAGCGCCATTTTGCGAATAAGCGCAGTCAATTGCAAACATTAGCCGACGCGAGGGGGAAATGATGGACAAGGTATGTACCGCCGTTTACGTCTATGGTGTAGTGCAGGGCGTAGGGTTTCGCTACTCAACCCAGCATCAGGCAAGACAACTGGGTCTCTCGGGTTATGCCCGCAATCAGGACGACGGCGGCGTCGAAGTCATGGTCTGCGGTGAACCGGCGCAGGTGGAAAAACTGCTGGCGTGGTTAAAACAGGGAGGGCCGCGCGGCGCGCAGATCGAGCGTATCCTGACCGAGCCGAAAAACGCCGCCGATTTTAACGGATTCCAAATCCGTCATTGATTCAGATGCAGTTGACCGGTTTAGGCAATCCGGCGATTTTGGTTGCCTGCTTGGCCGGCCCCTGCGGAAATAACCGGTACAGGTAGCGGCTATTGCCTTTCTCTTCACCGTATTTCTGCCCCATGGCTTTGACCAGCATCCGGATGGCGGGGGAGGTATTATATTGCAAGTAGAAGTCGCGCACGAAATGAATCACCTGCCAATGGGCTTCCGTCATCTCGATGTGTTCCCGCAAGGCAATCTCCCTCGCCAGCGCCTCATGCCAATCCGCGCTGTTTTTCAAATAACCCTGCGTATCGGTCGCTATTTCCACGCCATTAAACTGCATCACATCTTCCCGTTATCAATAAACGATTGCGCATCCATAATAACAAATTTTGTTCTGTTGAAAAACAAAACCCCGCCGAAGCGGGGTATCGGGAAGGGGCCGTGCCAGCGGTCAATTATTGCGCATAACGCCAAGAATGCTCAGCAGGCTGACGAAAATATTGTACAGCGAGACATACAGGCCCACCGTCGCACGGATATAGTTGGTTTCGCCGCCGTGGATGATATTGCTGGTTTCCCATAAAATGGCACCCGACGAAAACAGGATAAACAGCACGCTTATCGCCAGGGACAACGCCGGAATTTGCAGGAACAGATTGGCGATTACCGCCACCAATAGCACCACGAATCCCGCCATCATCATGCCCGACAGGAACGACATATCCTTGCGAGTGGTCAGGACATAAGCGGAACAGGCAAAAAAGACCAGCGCGGTGCCGCCCAGCGCCACCATGATCACGTCGCCGGCGCCCGAGCTAAGAAGCATGCTCAGCAAGGGACCCAGCGCATAACCCAGGAAACCGGTAAACGCAAAAGCCGCCACGATTCCCGCCGGGCTGTTAGCCAAGCGGTAGGTCAGGAACATCAGGCCATAAAACCCGACCATCATCAGGATAAGACCCGGCGCGGGTAATTGCAGCAATGTGCTGGCGGTGGCCGTCAATGCCGAAAAGCCCAACGTCAACGACAGCAGGAAATAAGTATTACGCAGCACTTTGTGTGTGCTTAATAGCGAATGCTCACGCGAGTTTGTCGCGACCAAACGATCCATGGGATAGCCTCTTAGGGTGTATTGACAGGTATTCGATTGTCAGATTAATAGGTTGCCGGCGCCCGGCAAAATCGTTTTACCCTTCTTTACGCTGCGGACGCGGGCGGCGGCGGCTTACCGCCCGGCGATGAGTCAACAGACTATAAAATACTCTCCCGCATCATTATGGATGAAATTTCAAGCGATTGGATCAAAACGCGCTTTACAACAGAAACGACTCTGTTTATAGTTCGCCTCGTTGCGGAGGAGTGGCCGAGTGGTTGAAGGCACCGGTCTTGAAAACCGGCGACGCGCAAGCGTTCTAGAGTTCGAATCTCTACTCCTCCGCCATCTTTCCCTGTATTTCCCGCCCCATCCCAAACACTATCCCAATACAATACCAGTCAGTCCGGCCTCCTGCGGCGCAATACTTATTTTCCGGACTTACCATGCGTCCTTGTCCGGCGCTAGGCGTTGTTATGGTAATCAAGGGGGATGCCATGCGTCTTTATGGTGCACAGGCACGATGCAAACGGGCTTCAACCCTGCCGTCCCGTCCGGAGAAGCGCGCTAAAAGAAGACAGTGTTCGCCATAACTTATTCTTATTTAACTGTAAACTTTGCTTAATGGTTAAATTTAAGTAAAACGATATTTTTTGGTCTGCTTCTTGCATTAATTCTCTTCGTTAGTTATGGCAAAGCTGCGACGGAGGCAGAAATGAATTTAAGACGACTAAAATACTTTGTGAAAATCGTCGATATCGGTAGCCTGACACAGGCGGCGGAAGTCCTGCATATTGCACAACCCGCGCTAAGTCAACAAGTTGCCACGCTGGAAAGTGAACTCGACCAGAAATTGCTGGTGAGGACCAAACGGGGGGTAACGCCCACCGAAGCCGGCAAAATTCTTTATTCGCATGCCCGGGCTATTTTACAACAATGCGAGCTTGCGCAAAAAGCCGTCTGCAACGTTGACCAAACCTTGAATGGGCAAGTTTCCATCGGCCTGGCGCCGGGTACGTCATCTTGTCCGCTTATCATGCCTTTGTTGCAATCCGTCAGAGACCAATATCCGCAGTTAACGGTCTATCTGCATGAAAATAGCTCTACGGTGCTGAATGAAAAGGTGAGTAGCGGGCATCTGGATTTAGCTGTTCATTATGACCCGGCCATTTATTCAGGCATTAATAGCCTGCCGTTGCTAAAGGAAGATCTGTATTTGGTGGGCACCCAGGACAATCCTGGCAAAAGTATCGAACTGCACGATGTCGCCAGCCGGCAATTGTTCCTGCCATGTGATTTTTCGGCTATCCGCAAACGCGTGGATGAGGCTTTCTCCTTAAGGCGCCTGAGTGCGAAAATCATCGGTGAAATAGATTCCATCGCCACATTGACCGCCGCGGTGGCCAGCGGCATGGGCGCGGCGGTACTGCCAGAATCCACCGCCTCGGCCGTAGTGCGTTCGGCGAACGCCTGGATGTCGCGGATCGTCAGCCCTGGTTTGCCTTTACCCCTCACCTTGAACATGTCGTCGCGCTTGCCCCTTTCCCCTTCGGCTACTGTGGTCAAGAATCTGCTGACGTCCCTGGCGACTTCCGCAAAACCCGCCCAGGAAAAACAGGCATTGCTGCTGGCCAGCTAGCCTGAGTGGACCTAGGCAGCCACGATGAAACGGTCACCCGGGTATCAACGGGTGCCGTTTTTTTTTACCTGTTATCCACATCACGCGTGTCCTGGACGCTATGCTGTCCACTATCAATATTTGCTTGATATAAATTAATCTAATCAATTAATATGCTAAAAAATGCGAGCCGCTTTAAACGTTATTAAAGCGCGCTCGCACCCGATTTCATTAAAGGAACCCTAATGAACAGCTTATTGTCCCAATTGCTGATCACGCTTGCCCAAAAAGAAGCGGCGGAAAAAGAACTGCACGCCACGGTTGAATCGCTGGAAATATTAGTCGCCGCGCTGATTTCAGCCCTGGCGCCGGCTCAAAAAAAGGATGTTATCACCACGGTGGAAACAGCCCTTGACGAGATGCGGCAACGAACGGATATTGCCTACAAATCCGATCTTGATCTGCTCGGCAGCAATATCGAGCGCATCACGGCCGTGGCAAAACGTCGTTGACAGCGCACGGTTTTCAGAACCAACCGGCATTCACTTTGTGTCTGGCGTTATATTTTTTTATATATAGCGCTATGGGGGCCCTCGCCCATCAGCCCGCTTGTGTTGCCGCCAGAAGCCGATAAAACGAGGGTTTTCTTCAGGGAAGAAATATTTTTCACTATTTAAAGTACTATTTTTAGAGAGATATTATAAATTGTTTTTTTGAGCGAGCATTCCTGGCCCTGACGAATATACTATTTTTAAGATTGAGATAATTATTGGGTCTTGCGAATAGGCCGCTCAGCTGTAGTTTTTCATTAGTAGGTTGATAATTATGAAGACACTAGGGTTAATCCTCGAAAATGCACTGGAAGAAATCTGCGCGGGTAAAAAATTGTTTCTCCCCGAAGCCGGTACTCAGGAAGCAATGGACGCCTTTCAGTCGATAGCCAAAGCTATCAGTTATGCGGACAGTGAAGGATTGGTGGAACATTGCCAGTTTGGCATTGCCGATTTTACGGAGCGATTAACCTTTTCCAAGGTGCTGGTGGCAGGCGGTATAACAGAGCTGGGCTATGAGTTTTTGCGCAAGCGTTACGACAGCGACCGCCAGCAGAAAGTGAGTTAATGCCGTTGCTGGTTAGGTTACCCGTTTGCAAAACCACCAGGGCCAACTGGTGCTTGGCAGCAAAGCCAGTTGCGTAAATTGTCATGTATGATCGTGGGCAGCTCAGCGAGAGGTGACTCTCAGGGCGCCACTGATATCGGGATGGCGGCGTCGTTGGCACCGCTACAATGAACCCTATAGCACCTGACGTATTAAAACGGCACTGTTAAGCGGGTGTTCTGACGCCTATCTCACGTATTGCCATACGGTTGGGGGGACCTTGTCATACAGTTTTCCCATCGTCAGCTCCGCAAGGCGGTGATCCGCCGCACCGTAGAATTCGACCAGTTCCGCTTCCGGCAGTCTATCCTTCATATGTTCGACGACTTTTTCCAGCGTTTCAACCGTATTGCAGCGCCTCAGCCTCATTAAAAAATCAACTTTACCCATAAAATTGCATTTATCCGTTAAAAAGAGATGATAATCTCAGAAAATGAATTGGTTATGATTGCCGGGATATTATCAGCATCAAAATACCCGCGCGGCGAATCGGAATAAAATACGCAGCCCGTTTACCTTCTTCCGGGCGTTAATCATCAGCGTCTGGTAAACATGCATCTTGGATCTATGTAATATAGAAACTAACCATTCATTACCGGCATAGCCGTCCCAAAGAGGGCTAGCATAACAGCTTCTTGGCAGCTTGGATAATGATCGCTATAAAAATATCCATTTTGCGAGGGATATTAAGTTTTTAAGCGGGCGTCTATTATAAGTTACATTAGATGATGCAACGGGAAAACGATATAAACCCTATAGTTAGCATGGGGATAGGGTTGAAATGTTATAAAAACCTTTCGCGGTTAATTTATTTTAATAACAGAGAGCCCACGGCTCGAGGTAAAAATAAAATAAGGTTTTAATATTTAATGTCACTTTTTTTGATTTTCTTTCAATGGCCTTTTACTAAATTAATTACTCTGTTTACCGGCGACTAACACCGGGCCAGCGTTTTCGTTATGAAGGCTAATGATGCCAAGGCCATCTGCACTCTATCGCGCCGGCATGGCAGTGCCCGGTGTGGCATCGTCTGTTTGCTCCTGTCACCGGGCAGATGTTTGCGAGGGTTATAGACCTCTAAACGTTTTTTCGTTCAACCCTTTCCTCACCCCAAAAAAGCGTGTCTTTCGAGGTTTTGGCGAAAGCGATTTCCAGCGCTTCATCACTGCCATCTTCCCAAATTTTCTGCGCCAGGGCCTCATCGTTATCAGCGACCTGGAAGATAGCTTCGGCAATTTCAAGGGACGTTTCCCGAATCTCAGCCCATGCTTGTATGTTATCCGCCATGGTTTCTCCTTAATGCGTTTTATAAGGTGGGTGGGTGCGAGGCATATACCTATTAATGATACAACCTGAACTATAGTGCAATTACGGGCAGACCGCCTTCCAGCCCGCATGGCCTGACAAGCGGCGCCGTGTTGGGGAACGGCGCTCGCGGCTGGCGCAACAAGGCGGGTCAGGGATCAGCTTTTCATTTTTAACGTAATACCGGCGACATATTCGCCCTGGTAACGGGCAATATCCAATTCCGGGGCCGAAGGCTGGCGCGATCCGTCTCCTCCCGCAAGCGTCGACGCGCCATAGGGCGTCCCTCCCCGCACCTGCGAGATATCAAACAGCTGTTTAGCGCCGTAGCCGATAGGCACCAGAATAAAGCCGTGATGGGCAAGCGTCGTCCAGGTAGAGGTAATGGTATGTTCTTGTCCGCCGCCGGTGCCGGTGGAGGTAAATACGCTGCCTATCTTGCCGTAAAGCGCTCCGGCGGCCCATAAAGCGCCGGTTTGGTCGAGAAAAGTACGCATTTGTCCGCTCATATTGCCAAAGCGGGTAGGAGTGCCAAAAATGATGGCGTCATAATCGGCCAGCTCCTGCGGCCTGGCTTCAGGGACATCTGGGCTGGATTTTCCTCCCGCCTGCGCAAACAGGTCCGGCGGCATGGTTTCAGGCACCCGTTTTACGGTGACCTCGGCGCCACTTACCTTGCGCGCACCTTCGGCAACCGCCTGGGCCATGGTGGCGATGTGACCGTACATAGAATAATAAAGTACCAGAATCTTAGCCATATAAGTGCTTCCTTATCGGTGAGAAGATAGGGCATCAGCCTGCTGATGCCTTGATCGGTGGGATGATAGGGTATCGCCTGATCCTGCCTGATGAATCCGCCTGATTGTCTTTAACCATAATAGTTTAGCCACACTATGCAAATGAATTATAATGGATTGGTTTTGCGGTGGCTGGCCTTACGATGAAAAGGGTATTCATAAAGCCGATAAATGATAATAAATATTTCTGATTCCCAGGGGCAATAGTAATGCCTTTCGATAAAATTTATTTAGGTTCAATGCATTACATTAGCCCGTTGAAATAATAAAGTTTTTTCATCGGTGTTTTGTTTCATATTATTAATATTTTGCCTGTCGGCTGCAGGATTAGCTATACTGTTTATCAAGGCGTTGGTAATACGCTGTTTGATTTTGTGAACCAGCGTCTTAATGAAGATAATGCTTCAAGATGATTATCTTCATTATGCCCTATGATTCTCTTAACTTAACTCGGAGGTTAACAATGACCGAACATCGTGGCGGTTCAGGTAACTTTGCGGAAGATCGTGAAAGAGCATCAGAAGCAGGCAGGAAAGGAGGTCAGCACAGCGGGGGAAATTTCAAAAATGACCCGCAGCGTGCGTCCAGAGCCGGTGAAAAAGGCGGCCGCAGCAGTAATAGCGGACGCCAGTCTTAAACCGCAATGGACATGACCACTGGCCGCCGGGGAAACCCGGCGGTTTTTTTATGCGTCAAAATTTTTTTGCGAGCAGCGGGTGCTGGTTATTATTGGGAAGCAGGCCAATTCAGGTTCGACCCCACGGTTTTTCACAGGCGAGCCGGTCGCGCGTATTATGCCGGCAGATAACTGACGGAATGCTCCGGGCTTTCGCTTTTCGCATCAATCACTACACTCCATAACCCGCTGTATGGCACGCCCAGATAGGCTGTCGCCCGGTTGCTGACCCCGGGGATATCGCTGAATCCCAGGGCGGATGGCTCGGTAGGCTGCTGATTTTCACAGAGCAAATGAATATTGCATTTCTGGGAACAATGGACAACAACCGTGTCGCCACCAAATAGTTTCAGCCGCGTGCGAATAATGGACATGGAAAAACTCCCGATCTCAATGATGAATTTTAGATAATGCAGCATTTGCGTGAAGCGCATCACTGACATAACCAACAAACCACTGACCTTATAAAATCATTGAGTGGGCATAAATTTAATGACTTTAATCAAATTTTGTTGAGTTTAAAAAAAATAGTTGAATAAAAGCGCCCGCACTTGCGACAAGAGCGCGTCGTGACGTACAAAACCTGTCAATGGAGTCGCATATGGCCTGGCACGATCCTGTCCTTTGCCCATCATAAGGCCTTATGTACCCTGAAAGGTAACTGTCATCATGTCCTGAATTTTTCTCTGGTGCCAACGCCCGGCACCGGGCCGGCCCTTTCCGCCAACCCGGGATGTTGACCGGCGCTTATTGCCTGGCGCCGGCGTTGTGTGCAGGAACATCTATGCCTGCATCTTATGCCGGCGGGCAGATCCCGTCGTTTATGTTTACCTGCGCTTTGCACATTACCCTCTTTGTCGTAAGCAAAAAACGGTGGGGCGTCAGGCCAGCTAACCGGTGTGTGCCAGCGTAATGGCCAGTCATCGCGTAACAGGTCAGAACTCACCGACCTATAACGGCTTTATTATGCTTAGGTTGAACTCTGGTCAGGTAGATATAGACGTCAAAAATAGCACGCTGCGAGATAGTGAGGACTTAAAAATTTAATGGACGTTATGCATTTTATTCTTTTCAAAAAAAATGGTTCGTTACGTGTTGAAGGGGAATGCCATATTATTAAAAAAAATTATATTGTCGTGGCGGACCAGAGAATTATCACCGGTAAACAAGATAATGACGATGCAGTCTTTATCCGCTGTTACCCGGCAGACTTATTACACTTACGTCAGGACATTATTTTCGAGGAAAATTCTCTAACAGATTCTAGGTATGCAAATAAAATCTTGTATCGGTCATTCCCTATTGATAGTTTGATTATCGAAAGTACAGAAAAACTCATGCGTATGGCAAACAGTTTACCGAGCTGCTTTTTGTACCTCTATTGCCTTGGCATTGACAAATGTTATTTTTCGCACCTGTTGCGTCAATTTGTCGGCGTCAATATGAATAATACGTTACTGGACTTTTTTGAACAAAATTACCTGAAACAGTGGGCCGTGGCCAGATATGCCAGGGAGCTGGGCATTTCCCCCCCAAAATTGAACGTTGTCTTTTATCAACAATACGGGATGCCGATCAAACAGTGGTTAATGGAAAAACGGCTCAAGAAAAGCGGTGAGCTGCTTCTCAGCACCACGCTGCGCGTGGCGGATATTGCTCTGGAGTGTGGTTTTAGCAGCCATGCACATTTTTCCGCCTTATTCCGCAGGCGTTTCCAGATTTGTCCGTCGCTATTTCGTACCATGGCAAAAAAAACCGCAAAATGATCTGTCATCAACATGGCTAATATGTAATCGCCTTTGTTAACAAGTGGTTAAGTGTGGCCATAATTCCACCAAATATAAGCTGCCAAACGCGTGTTTGCGCATTTTTGTTATAAAACACCACGAAGCGTTTGACAGGAGGGCTCAACTAGAGAATAATGCACGGCGTTGGGTCGTTAGCTCAGTTGGTAGAGCAGTTGACTCTTAATCAATTGGTCGCAGGTTCGAACCCTGCACGACCCACCAACAACCCCCTCCCTGTTGTGATCTGTATTACAATTTTAGACTCACCAAAACCCCAATATCGCCTCACGGCAATCCTGTATCCGCGAATAAAAATACCGCACATTATTAGTTCGGCTTATTATTTAAGCAGGCATAACATAATGTATGCGAATATCCTAAAAGTGTCGATATCGCTATCACGCCAACTTTTTTAAATCCATTATGGGTTTGTGGGAGAAGTTTTTTGTCGATTTCCCAGGCTGTCGTCGTGTGAATGAATGCATGCTGATTAAAAACTAATCAAAAAGTCAATGTTTACCTGATGACTGCTTCAGTGATGGCGAGTTTCAGCATGCGGTGTGAATAAGTGAGTATGGCCATATCACAAAGGCGTTGAATCCGGCGCTATACATGATCTGAAGGTAAAGTTTTCGTGGGTGCCAGGCTGTTAAAGGCGTGGGAGTTGCAAAATTTAATGCCCTTTCGCAGAGTGAAAGGGCATCGGTGATTGCTCTATTTTAATTTTACAGGCATGGATAAGTCCTTAAACATTTATTAAAATAGAGAATAAATCCGGGCTATAAGAATCTTGGGCAGGAGATTGCCATAACCCGCGGTGGGCAGAGATGAGCGGCCATTATTTATGGCTGCTGGAACCGCCTTTTTTACCAGCTTCAGATGCCTTTTCAGGATTGTTTTTGAAGCCACCGCCGCCGCTGCCGCTCTTCTGGCCGCCTTTTTTACCCGCTTCCGACGCTTTTTGTTTATCATCAGAGAAGTTACCGTTACTACCACGATGTTCTGCCATAATACTCACCTAAATTTATTAAAAACGATTAATAAGATTCATCTGAAGAATGGCAATAAAAATAGCGCCAAACCCAGATGATGAGTTGGTGGTATAAGTAATCCTTATCACCAGTAAATAAAGGTTAGAAGAGCTGGCGTAAAAGCGCAAATTTACATTTTGTTTGCGAATAATCTTACCATTTTTATATGGTATTGATTCCTTGTAGAAAATTTAAGTTTTGATCAATACCGCTAATAACGTTACTCCGTTGAATTTACATAGCAATATGAATTATTTTTATTGGCAAGTATTTGGCATTATGTTTTAATTCAATAATATCAATGCGTTAACTTTAATATAACTTTAAGTAATTATCTAAATGGAAAATTATTATTTATAATAAGTACTAGGTTTAATGACATTTTCACTTAGGGAAAATACTGTCAAGCGCACGCAGGGCTGGCGCAGCGCCGGGTCAGGAATGTGCTGGATAGCATCAGAAAACTGGCAACGAGGAAAAATATCAAATTGCGGCTAATGGGCCACTAGCTGGACATAAAACCGGATGGCGGAAATAAGCGGCATCCGGTATAACGTTTAACACATACCTACAAAAAATGAATTATTTATGTTTATTTTCGTGGGATTTTTTGTTTTGTTCTCTGTCATGACCCTGCTTGGTTTGTGCGGGTTGCGCGTTGCCTGCTTCGTTGCCGGCAGACCGGTTTTCGTTCTTGCCGTTCTTTAGCTCAGCAGTGGACGCATTGTTTTTTTTGCTTGAATTTTCAACAGGTTTCTTGGACATGCTTATTCCTTAACCATAGATAACGACATTTGCCACTCTAAATGGGTTGGCCTACGAATACTGCGCCCTTCAGCGGCCGTTATTATGGATGTAGATCAATTTTTTTGTTATTGACGGGATTTCTTAGCAATGCCGACGATGTGTTTTATGCTGTGGCTCCTTGGTTCTCGTGGCGGTGGGAAGCAAACCCTCAGGGCAATTACAGGCTTATGTTATGAATAGTGATGCGATACCGGTCGTTACTGTCAGGCGTTCACGCCGGCCCATCCTAAAAAAGATCTCTTGCAAAATAAAAAGCTAAAGATTATAGTGTATAATAATTATACTTGTTATTATTTTATGGTTGATTTCGCATCATGTCATGCCTGTTTATGATATTAGACATATAGTATGGTTGCGTCGTAGTTTATTTTCCGGCGCAGGGTCTTTTACTCGACATAAGCATTCAGATGACTAACCACAGCAGTCGTATTATCCTCGATAAATCCCTTGCGACAGAAGGCATTACATCTAAAGTCGATCGTTGGCGCTCGGGTGTTAACGCCGCCTTGCTTGAATCCAATTTTTCGCATAGCCAGGCTGAACAGCTTACCTGGAGTGTCGAGGCTCATCATTTTGATGTGTTTATTTGCGGGCGACTGAGGTCTACTGGCCAAAGTCTCATTAATTTACCGCACAAATATGATAATTTAAATGACCATTTTATTTTGATGGTCGTGGTAGAGGGGGGTATTGAAGGCAAAGCGGGGTATGTTGATATTGAGCTTTCCCCTGGGGATATTATTTTACTCGACGTATTGCAGCCGATTAAAATGCAGATGAAAGAAGGGCGCAAGTCGAATTATGTCGATGTCCTTTACGTGGCTATCCCGCGCGCGCTGCTCTCGGAAATTGATGATTGCTGTCAACTACACGGAAAAATAATTCCCCAAAAAGATTTCCTGAGCCGCCTTATCGCCACTAATATTGCCGCCTTGATGAGCCACAGTGCTAATTTCAGCGACAGTGAGGTAAACCAGGTTGCAAGGCCTGTGATCGACTTTGTTATTTCAGCCATACGCTCTACTCACGCAATCATTCAGCCCATCATGATGGACACGAAAATACATATCATCACGCGGATTTGCGACTTTATTCAAGAGCATCTCCGTTTGCCGGCGCTCGGCGCGGAATTGATCTGTCAAAAATTCGGTTTGTCGCGCTCCTCGCTTTACCGGTTGTTTGAACCTTTTGGCGGCATTGTCGCCCATATCCGCAAAAAGAGAATCGTCGCCGCAACGCGAATGTTACTTAAACCGCAATATCGACAGTGGAAGGTGGCCGAAATCGCCTATTACTGGCAGTTTGAACCGGCCGCGTTTAACCGTCTGTTTTTCTCCGCTTATGGCCTGACGCCCAACCAGGCGCGCAAAGAGCATCACGAATTGTGGGCGCTGGAAAATATGAACGAATCGCAAGTAGTCTGGCTACGCTCACTTTGAAGGCCAAGGTTCGGCTCACTATCATCCAAGCCCTGGCGTTCGCGTTATCGCAGATTCATATCAGGGTTTGGTACTCGAACCGCAAGAACAGGTTACCAGGCTGCTGCAAGTACAATTTCCGACATTTTGCGGGCTGCCTTGTGGCACCGGATCGGAAGAGGCCCGGGGTTCAACGCAGCCAGTAAGAATCGATCCCGCCAGCGCAATCATCGCTAAAAACAATGCCTTTTTCATCGTTTACTCCTGCCATTTTTTTTGATTATAGCCTGCTTTTAATTAAATCCAGTATGGATTTCGCCATGAAATCAATACGAAAATAAGATTGATAGCGGTAAGGCGGTCAACCCGCGGCATAATAGCGTTGCCAAACGATGATCACCAGCAAGGCGGCGGCCGTCCAGCATAAGACCGCACCAAATAAGGCATAGGGCAGCCGCCAGGAACCGATAAGAAAATACAGGGAGATAAGATAGATCAGGTAGGGGATCACCGCCCAAATGCCGAACAGGATGGTGGTGCGCAGCGCATCGATGCCGCGCTCGCCGCCGACAATATAATGCGCGATAAGCGCAAAGGTGGGAAAGAGGGGAAGCAGTCCGGCAAGATAATAGTTGCGCGTTTTTGACAGCACCCCGATTAATACGACAATTGCGGCGCCCAACAAGGCTTTCAGTAATAAATTCATGGAATCACTAACGTACTTGAAGTCAGGATTGGCATTTTAGCATGGTTTACTTCAGGTCCGCTGTGGCCTATGGCGCTTACCCTGGCATCGGTTAAGAGGCACCCTGCCAGGGTATGCGCCTGAACGACTACTGCTTATAGGCGTACTTGATCTGTTTTATCGTATTGCTGAAGACATCCGCCTGCGCCGGGTCTTCCAGCTCGGTGATATATTTTTCCATCTTGATAATGACTTTGCCCGCGTCGGCTTGTCCCATGGCTTTGAGTATCAATGTCACCATGGCCTTCATGCAATTGAGCTCCTGCGCCAGAACGGCGTTATCATTGTCGGTGGAAAATTCAACATTGCCCATTGGGTCTCCTGGAATTTAATGTGGTCTCGGTCGATCCGGTTGCAGTGGCAAGGCCGTATCAACACCATTTCAGTGCCAATTATAACAGATTTGTTTTGGATATTTAACGAAACACCGGAGTATCTTCAGTGAAGAGGTTAAAAAATTTGCTCCCGCCAGGGATATAATTTACCGCGGGCAAAGCGGCATGGGCCGGCGAGGCATTCATCCGCAAGCGGCAATATGCGCTCGATAGCGTAAAATGTAAGTTCGAAAGTAATAACTAATTAATATTTTAATGAATATCTTTTCAAAAAGTATGATTTATTGATATGTAATTTTATAATTATTTTTTTTAATTCATTGTTTTTAATGTCTTTTCACTATTTTGTGCGACGGTCAACTTTTAAGCGATATAAACTGTGGACTGAATACCAATACGGAAGGCGAGGGTAGCGCCATCAAAGGATTGTGAAACAGTCAAGCGAATGTTGTTAAATTCTCTTGCCGTAGCTTAACCGATCTGTCTAAAATGAGTATCAACAGGTGGCACTGCTGAATTTTTATAGTATAAGCGGATATCTATATTCATTATTTACTTAAAAAGCAGTAATATTAAGTCATAAATATTTGATTCGCTTTACATCACTCCCTTTTTTTGGAGATTTTATCTTTGATAAGCGTTTTTCTTGTTGATGACCACGAATTGGTGCGTGCAGGGATACGCCGTATTCTTGATGATATCAAAGGTTTTAAAGTGGTTGGCGAGGCGCAGTGCGGTGAAGATGCGGTAAAATGGTGTCGCAGCAACTGTGTAAATGTCGTGCTGATGGATATGAACATGCCGGGTATTGGCGGTCTGGAGGCTACCCGTAAGATCATACGCTTCTCACCTGATATTAAAGTTATCATGCTCACCATTCACACTGAGAATCCATTACCTGCTAAAGTAATGCAGGCGGGAGCCGCAGGTTATCTAAGCAAAGCGGCGGCGCCTCAGGAAGTGATTTGTGCCATCCGCTCCGTCAATGCAGGCAAACGCTATATCGCTTCTGATATCGCACAGCAAATGGCCTTGAGCCAGCTCGAGCCACAGACTGAGACCCCGTTTGAATGTTTGTCCCAACGCGAGCTGCAGATCATGCTGATGATCACGAAGGGGCAAAAAGTGAATGAAATTTCAGAACAACTCAACCTGAGTCCTAAAACGGTTAATAGCTATCGTTATAGAATGTTTAGTAAACTTAACATCGGTGGAGACGTTGAGTTAACACATCTGGCCATTCGGCACGGGTTGTTTAATGCGGAGAGTTTATTAAGCAGTGACTGACAGCTTCAATCCTAAAGAATTTCTTAAAACCGTCACCAGTCAGCCCGGCGTCTACAGAATGTACGACGCTACGGACACTGTCATTTATGTCGGCAAGGCAAAGGACCTGAAAAAACGTCTGGCGAGTTACTTCCGTCTGCAGGTTTCCAGTCGCAAAACCGAAGCCTTGGTCAAGCTCATCGCCCAAATCGACGTCACCATCACCCATACCGAGACCGAGGCGCTGTTACTGGAACATAATTATATCAAGTTGTTCCAACCGCGTTATAACGTCTTGCTCAGGGATGATAAATCCTACCCGTTGATTTTCCTTAGCAGCGATACGCATCCGCGCCTGAGCTTTCACCGCGGCGCCAAGCATGCCAAGGGCGAGTATTTCGGTCCTTTTCCCAACGGCTACGCCGTGCGGGAAACGCTTGCGCTGTTGCAAAAACTGTTTCCCATCCGGCAATGCGAGGACAGCGTTTACCGCAACCGTTCCCGCCCCTGCCTGCAATACCAGATCGGGCGCTGTCTGGGGCCGTGCGTTAAAGGACTGGTGAGCGATGAGGAGTACCAACATCAGGTTGATTATGTCCGCTTGTTTTTATCCGGCAAGGATCAGCAGGTCCTGAATCAGCTGGTCGAGCGCATGGAGCTGGCGAGCCGGGCGTTGAATTTTGAAGAGGCCGCCCGGGCGCGCGATCAGATACAGGCGGTAAGACGGGTCACCGAAAAACAGTTTGTTACGGGGGATCATGAGGACCTCGACGTTATCGGCGTGGCGTTCGATGCCGGAATGGCGTGCGTGCACGTGTTATTCATCCGGCAGGGCAAGGTCTTGGGCAGCCGCAGTTATTTTCCTAAAGTGCCGATAGGAACCGACCTTTCCGAAGTGGTGCAGACGTTTGTCGGTCAGTTCTACCTGCAAGGCAGCCAGATGCGGACATTGCCCGGGGAAATTCTGCTTGATTTTTCCCTGCCGGAAAAAGATTTGTTATCGGAATCGTTAAGCGAACTGGCCGGTCGTAAAGTCCACATCCAGTCCCACCCCCGCGGCGATCGCGCGCGTTATCTGAAATTAGCGCGTACCAATGCCGCAACGGCGCTGGTGACAAAGTTAGCGCAGCAGTCCACGATTCATCAGCGTCTGGCGGCGTTGGCGGAATTGCTGGGCCTGGATGCCATCAAGCGGATGGAATGTTTTGACATCAGTCATACCATGGGGGAACAAACCATTGCTTCCTGCGTCGTGTTCGACGCCAATGGACCCGTGCGGGCCGAGTACCGCCGCTTCAATATAGAGGGCATTACCCCTGGGGACGATTACGCGGCCATGACCCAGGTATTGCGCCGCCGCTATGGCAAGGCGCTGGAGGAAAGCAAGATTCCCGATGTGGTGATTATCGACGGCGGCAAGGGACAATTGGGGATGGCGATTGATGTGTTTGCCCAGCTGGATGTGCCCTGGGATAAATCACGTGTTATTTTGTTGGGGGTGGCCAAAGGCACCGACCGTAAGGCCGGGTTGGAAACGCTGTTTTTCAAAGCCCACGGCGAAGGCATATCGCTGCCGCCTGATTCGCCAGCCCTGCACGTCATCCAGCATATCAGGGATGATTCGCATAACCATGCGATTACCGGGCACCGCAACAAACGCGCAAAGGTCAAAAATACCAGCGCGTTGGAATTAATTGAGGGTGTGGGCCCTAAACGTCGACAAACCCTGTTAAAATACATGGGCGGTTTGCAGCCTTTACGGAACGCAAGTCTTGAGGAAATTGCTCAGGTGCCCGGTATTTCGAACGCATTGGCAGAAAAAATTTTTAATGCATTGAAACACTAACGGCGATGTAGCAACATACTCGTTATCTCCGTCCAGCCAGATAGTTAACGTGGCATTATGCAATTGAATATACCGACTTGGCTTACATTGTTGCGTGTCGTAATGATACCTTTTTTCGTCCTGGCTTTTTACCTGCCTTTCTACTGGGCGCCCCTGGCCTGCGCGTTGATCTTTATCCTGGCGGCGGTCACTGACTGGTTTGATGGCTTCCTGGCACGTCGCTGGAAGCAAACGACGCGTTTCGGCGCGTTCCTGGATCCGGTGGCGGATAAAGTCATGGTGGCCATCGCCTTGGTCTTGGTGGCGGAACATTTTCATTCCTGGTGGATAACGCTGCCCGCGGCGACGATGATCGCTCGTGAGATCATTATTTCGGCGCTGCGCGAGTGGATGGCTGAGATTGGCAAACGCAGCAGCGTCGCCGTTTCCTGGATCGGCAAGGTGAAAACCACCGCCCAGATGCTGGCGCTGGTTGCATTGCTCTGGCGCCCCGAGCAGATCGTCACCGGTATCGGCATCGCCGCGCTTTATGTTGCCGCGGTACTGACATTCTGGTCGATGTTTCAGTATTTGAACGCCGCCCGTCATGATTTGTTCGAACACTGATCGAAGCGCCGTAAAAATCAACAAACAGGCGCCTGGGCGCGATAATTCTATTGACTCGCTACGTCAGGTCAGTAGAATGCAACGCATCGAAAGCAACGACCGATTGCCAGACGATAACAGTAAAAATTAGTAAGTTAAAACAAGTAGCTTTCATCGATGCGGGAATAGCTCAGTGGTAGAGCACAACCTTGCCAAGGTTGGGGTCGCGAGTTCGAGCCTCGTTTCCCGCTCCAGATGTACAACGAAGCCTTTTTAAGAGGCAGCAAAGGCGCGTTGGCAGAGTGGCCATGCAGCGGATTGCAAATCCGCCCACCTCGGTTCGACTCCGGGACGCGCCTCCAATATGTTATTCCCCGACGCCCGGGTGGTGGAATCGGTAGACACAAGGGATTTAAAATCCCTCGGCTTTATGGCTGTACGGGTTCAAGTCCCGTCCCGGGTACCACACCAGAATTCGTAATAAAAACAAAGTAGTATGAACAAGTTGATACCGCCGATAGGCGGTTTTTTTATGGCTGTGGTTTGACTGTCGTAATAGCATTTCAAAATAAAAATACTAAAGCTCCTCTCTTTTTCCCAATGATCTGCGACCTGCAATAATAGCTGTCGAGTTGATAAATAAGCGCGGTTTAACCGGGCTACTCAAGCATCTTTACCCCAAGCTATGGGCGAGTAGCGCAGTCATCAGGCTGCAACCAACCGGTGTAGCTGTGAGGTATCAACTTCTTTCTGGGCTACCCAAAGGCTGTAATTGTCTTGGAGATTGAGCCAGAATTTCGCCGAACTGCCAAGTACCGCTGAAAGTTTCAGGGCCATTTCTGGAGAAACCGCAGAATGACCGCTCACCAGCCGTTGTGCGGTGGAAGGGGCGACATGCAGTGCGCGGGATAACTCACGAATGCCGATATTAAGATCGTCCAGGGTTTCTGCAATGATTTCACCTGGGTGCGGCGGATTAAACATAGTCATCAGTGATAATCCTCATAATTAATGACATAGGCGTTGCCATCCATAAATTCAAATGTAATGCGCCAGTTGCCCGTAACGGTTATAGACCATTGGCCTTTCCTGTCCCCAGTAAGCGCGTGAAGGCAATATCCCGGCCGGTCAATATCTTTGATATCTTCCGCCGCATCGATAACCGCTAGACGTAGGCGGAGTTTGCCAGACTGCTGCGCGTTGATACCTGCGGTTGACCCTTTCTCAAAAAACAGGCGCAATCCTTTGTGCTTAAAGCTTTTAATCATGAAGTGGCTCTGGGTGTTGCGTACTAAGGAACAATATAACACTGTTCCTCAGCACGCAACACTTTTTTGATTGTATGCTAGCGGGGGAGTGGCGGGAATGAGTATCTTCATTCAAATAGTGACTACACAATCCGCATCAGCCCAAATTAACCCGCCATCATGATTTGCAACCGGCTGATTATACGTAACTCTATGATTTCAATATCATACTGAGGGTTTTTAAATCCCTCGGCTTTATGGCTGTACGGGTTCAAATCCCGTCCCGGGTACCACGCCTGAATTCGTAATAAAAACAAAGTAGTATGAACAAATTGATACCGCGGATAGGCGGTTTTTTTATGCCTGGGATTTGCCGCCAAAACCAGAATATGACTACATCCTGACAATGCTGATTTATTGTGACGATGATATCGCCTGAAATATTAGATGAATACACTGATTTTGCAAAGATTGAACGCCACGGAGGCCATGCGGTGACGCCATGATCCGCTGGTATTCAAGCCACGTTTACTTTTTTTGGCCGACCGCCAAGCTTGCCATTCGCCTTTGAGGCAGCGCGTTTCTTCTCGGAGGTCGCGGAACCTCCTTTGCGGCCAAGTTCGCGTGCCATCCATTTGCTGGTTCCTGTATAGCCATCCATTATCGCCGGGATAAACACATCGGCGTCAATAGCCGGGAAGTAAAGTCCGTTCCCCAGAGGCGTAATCTCTATGTCTGTCAGTTCCGCAGCGCTAGCAGTGCTTAATCCCTGAACAATCGCCGGCGGTATGGCCAATTCGATACCAGATACTAATGTTACGATGACGCGTTGCGATTTGGCATCATAGCGGGCCGCAATGGCACGTAACGGGCTATTCATCGTTTCCTGGCCGCGCTGCACGGCTGCATCGATTTGTGTTTTAGTTGCCATGGATTTGCTCCCATGCTGACTGTAGTTGTGGCAGTTGTTTAAGAAGCTCCTTCTCGATCTCCGCGAGTTCCTTAGGTTTTACGCCAATCATTTCTCTCAGCTCAATGTTGTCTTTTAGCAAAACAAAAACAACCTGGCCATTGGTTCCTATAACATGTACATGCGGAGGTAAATGATCCATGGTGTAAATCATCACCCGCCATCCTTTAAACCTGAAAATTGTTGGCATGGGCAACCTAAACCTAAACGTTTGGGTTATTTTAGATGGCATTTTGTAAGAATGCAATATGCGGGATGCGCTAGTGAGAATGGCAGTTTAGCGCTGAATAATGACTACCGCCGCCGCAATCTCCCAGATAAACCCATATGATGGTTTATAAGGTGCTGTATTTATTCAACGCCTTGATTTATATAAAGCTATGAAGGTTTTTAAAATCCATCGGCTTTATGGCTGTACGGGTTCAAGTCCCGTCCCGGGTACTACACGGAATTCGTAATAAAAACAAAGTAGAAAAGCAGGTTGATACCGCCGATAGGCGGTTTTTTATGCCTGGGGTTTGGCTTTCATAATATCATTTCAAAATAAAAATACTAAGGCTACTCACTTTGTCCCAATGATCTGCGACCTGCAAAAATAGCTGTCGAGTTGATAAATAAGCGAGGTTTAACCGGGTTACTCATGCATCTTTACTCGCGAGACACACAAGTGCAGGGAAGCTATGGGAGAGTACCGCAGTCATCAGGCTGCAACCAATCGGTGCAGTTGTGAGGTATCGACTTCTTTTTGTGCTACCCAAAGGCTGTAATTATCTTGAAGATTGAGCCAAAACTTCGCCGAGCTGCCAAGCACCGCCGAAAGTTTCAGCGCCATTTCCGGCGATACCGCGGAATGTCCGCTGTCCAACCGTTGCGCGGTGGCGGGGCGGCATGCAGTGCCCGCGAGAACTGATATCAAGAACAATGGACGCTGGTGATGATGCCTTCCTTGTTGGACATAAAGTTCAGCCGTTTCGGATCAAAGTCCATAGTGACGGCTTGGCCGGGCTTGATAAGGCGCATGGGCATTGAAAAACGCATACCGTCCAGGACGCTTTCGGGTTTGCCGATCAGGTTCCTGAAATTGTTAGCCATGCAGGTGTCATCAGCGGTAAGCGGTTTGACCGCGCTTTGCGTGGCGGCTGATTTTTCCGCACCGCTGCAGGCGGCAAGCGAAAAGGCGGTAAGCAACGCGGCAAAAATTGTGGTGTGCATGCAAAGTCCGGTACGCCGTTTCATGTTTAATCACTCCTTATTGGTTTTTTTCATCGTGGCGCAAGTTTGCAAGCTCGCGTGCGGCACGATGATGCTATTTTCGGTTAATCAGTGCCATGATTAGCACCAGGGCGGGCATCAATACTGCGTCAGGTTTTCTATGCTAACTCAATAATTAAACAAATAAAGAAGCGTACTATGTATAAGGCTTTATTTATTTTATTCAGCATGGTGCTCGCAACCATGCTGGGGGTAGTTCAAGTAGCTACGCACGCAGCACTAACGACGGGCATATGATGGTAACCGAGTGTAAACCCGACATTGATAATGATACGGGCATGATCCGTTATACCGATGCCCATGGTAATGAACAGCAGAGCAATAAAAATGATGTTAAGCAGATGCTGAAGATTAATTGACCCTCCAGCCCCGGGGGAGTAGCGGACATGGACGCCGTCCCGTGGGCGCGGATGTTGTCAGAGGATAAGTGGCCGTCGTCTCCAGTATTGCCCGCACACCGCCGGACATCGTGTCCTTCTGACGGCGGTGGATACATTCTCCCGCCGCCGGCTCGATGTGCAGGCTACGGCAGCCGCCGTCATCTCAGCCTACCGCCAGGGCGATAAGAACACATAGCGTGAATAAGCCGAGCAAAAACATATGCCAATCGAATTTGACTTGCATAGTCGTTACCTCCCTTCGCGTCAGTCGCTTTATCATGGCTGATTAACGCGCTACGTGCTGTGACTTATTTACCAGAATCAAGGCGGCGTCATGGCAGGCTATAACCAGGGGTGCGCCGTCGGCATGCCGTCAGCGGGTCGGGAGAGGCGACCTGGAGGCTAAAGCAGGACAGAGTGCTGTTTTAACTCGGGCCAGCGGATGGCGCTTCGGGCGATGCGATTGCCGGCCGACGGTGAAAATGGGTGTTATTTGCCGCCGCTATTTCAGCCTGATGGTCATATCCCATGACATGTCGGCTACCTTTATCCTTTTCCAGCTGTATAACAATGTCGTCCAGAAGGTGATGCGGCGATGCCGTACTGAGGTTTTAAGGCAAAACGTATGGCTGATAAAATACCCATGCTTGCTTAAGATCCGGCTCAGGCTTTTAACCCGCCTTTCGTTAAGCAAATGCGTACAAAAACTGACCTGCGCGTAATTGTTGGTATGCAAATAATCTAATGTCCTGATAAATGATCTTATCAGCCTTATGGCGTGCTTCGGATCGGTCGGGATAGACGACGGCTTCATATGCAGAGTGACATGATTGGTCCGTTTGTCGATAAACTCATAGGATTCAAAGTGACCAGTCATGGATTTTATTCTGTAAATCAAAAAGATGATGACTGTTAGACCGATTCCTGACCCAATAAGCACAAACGCCGCATATGCCATCTTGATGACCTTGAGTGAATGAATTCTCTGTTATATCGGCACCGTATTGTGAAGATTGAAAACATACATAAAAAAATAGCAAGAAACCGGATCATATCGCCACTGCATGGCAATGGCTCGGTGGATCCATCACGCCCGAACGGATGCTACCCCGCGCGAGCCTTCCCCTGCAGTTGCCGCTTCCCTCGGAATACAGCGCAAACAGGATCATGCCTTACATAATAATGACGGGCAGGCTTGATCATGGTTAATGCTAAGGATTACATTGATTGGTAAAGACGTTGTGGCCATGAGGACAAACGTCGGTATCCGCAGGAATGATTCTGAACAAGGAGCCCGCAGCCCCACTACAGCCCGTTAACAGTAGCAGGCTTAATGCAATGGGGAGGATGAGTAATTTCATCGTAAATCCTGGCAAGTGGCAATGATCAAATCATAGCACTTATACCGAACAGATTGCGGGTCGTTTGTCAGTGTCACCTTATCCGGTGCGGAAAGGCCGGGCAAGGCGGGTATTGCTTTCAACGCTACGGCCGCACGATTTGTCCTGAGAGGATGCAATCGTGACGATATATCAACAAAACATCCCAGAGGCTGAAAAGGGACGGCATAATAGATCACTAAAAATTCTTTTTATTAACAAACTACCAAAACATTTTAAACAAGATGCCGCCAAAGATAATACCGCCAAGTACAAACAGCCAGCAGATGCGTAATAATACGTCATCGGTTTTTTGGGTTATGTCCATCATTTTTCCTTAGCTCAATTGTGATATCTGTCACTATTTTATGAGTAACTTTTGCTAAAAATAGTGACGTGCATCACATATACTTAATTTGTCATACAATTCTTGAGGAGAGTTATCCCGTTTGAAGCTGCTGAATCCTGTGCTTGGGTTTCGGGGCGGACAGGATGACCCAGCAACAGCCGGTGACAGGATAAAAAAACGGGCATAAATGCCCGTACGCCAAAGGAATCAGTAGGAAACCAAAATAAAACAAAGGAATGCGGTAAGACAATCGCATAAAATGATTAAATATTTATTAAACATAATTAAATTGGCTATATTTTAATGATTATTGAATAAAAGTAGCGCCGGGATGGCAACCAGACCGGCAATAGAAACATGAGAAGAATATTAACGATATATATGCTATTGCAATTAGCGTATTAATGATGAGTAATTGTAATTAGGGGCCGCTTACGCGCTGATGAATGAGCGTATTCTTTTACCGCGCGAATAACGAAAAATGCTAACAGCCCGGCGCTGGCTGGGCTGTAGCGACAGGTTAGGCGAAAAACTCTACCTTTCCGCCGTTCAGGTGATACATGGAACCAATGATTTTTATAGTGCCCTCGGACTCAAGTTTATGAAGAATATCGCTTTTCCTGATTTCCTCAATAGTGAGTTTTACGTTGGTCGCCGCTACCGCATCGACAAATTCATCATTACTGCTCACCCTCTCCTTGGTATATTCTGTTTTATCAATGGCTGGTTTGATTTTATCCAGCAGACCCGTCAGGTTACCCAACTCAACATTATCGATAGCGCCTTTCACCGCGCCGCAGGCAGTATGCCCCATGACCACAATAACTTTGGCCCCGGCCGCAGCACAGGCGAACTCGAGGCTGCCGAGAATATCGGCATTGGAAATATTGCCCGCGATCCTGCTGTTAAACGCTTCTCCAATGCCCGTATCCAGGATGATTTCCGCTGGCGCGCGGGAGTCGATACAGCTGAGAATCACCGCCGACGGATACTGTCCAGCCGCGCTGGCGCGTTTTTGCGCCAGGTAGTCATGTTGATGCGCTTTCCCCGTTTGAAAGCGGATATTGCCTTGCTTGAGACCCTCGATGATTTGATCCGGGGTCATCTTATCGCGCTCTGCTTTACTCAATGCGGCTGCATAGGATAGTGAGGGCAAGCCCATGCCTACAACGCCCGCTATCCCTAAAACGGAAAGACCCGCGGCGCGTTTTAATACGGTGCGCCGAGCTGGTTCGGCTGAATGCGGTATATCGGTTTGCATTATAAACTCCTGTAGCCAGGATAATCCCAACGGCTGAGTGAAGTGAAATGAAAGTGGTTTTACCCGGGCAGGGTGACACTGCGTTTTGAATACGGACGCAAATGAACCTTACCGAATAAGTTATTATCATAACGTCATAACCGCATTTATTTCATGAAGATTTCATTTTTAAACAACGCATTGTGTTGTTTTTTTATTAATTGGAATGTATGTCACGAATATTGTCTATATAAGGTAATTTATTTAAATGCTACATTTATATTATTGTTGGATTTTATTTTCTAATGTTTAATTTTTTTTATTCTGAATTTCAATGAATGAAATCAATATATTTATACCCTAAGTTATAATAACGTTCACCTTTAGCCATTGGTAAAGGATGCTATCGGCGAGCCGCCGTGCCGATACAGGCATGAAGGGGCAATTCACCGCGGGGTTGTGCGCCGGCGTGGCTATGGGCCGCGCGCCTGGCTTGCGGTTAATCTCTCTCCCACTAATCCATAAATTAAATTTACCGGCAATGTTCACCCGCAGTGATGACATCGCGATTATCCAGCGCAGGTTTTATTAACATCGGCAAAGCGACGTGGTTAACGAGGGGTTTTCGGGGGGCAAGCAAAAGCGCGCAACCCGGCGTCCATGCCAGGGTTGCCGCGGGGCGGTTTAGTTAATCGTACCGGTCTGCTGGGTTTGGCCTGCTGGCGCGGTCGTGGCCGCAGAGGCTGAGTCGGGCGCGACGGCCTGGGTGTTGGTGTCAGGCGCGGTGATGGGCGCCGGCGCCGCCTCCGGGGCTGGCGTCGTGGCGCCGGACGCCGATGCGCCGGAGCCTTGGGCGGAATCCGGTGCCGCCGCCGGGGTATTTTCCGCCGGTGCGGCAACTGGCATCACCACCGGCGGGGTGGCTGTGGCGGCAGATACGTTTACCGGGATGCCGGCGCGATTTTGCAGGGCGGCATTAACCAAATCCTGATTGACGACCTGGTCGACCAGCACTTTGCTCACGCTTACCGGCAGGGTAATGGGCACCGGCTCGTTAGAATTGAACTGCTCTTCTGTGGAAGACAGGGGATTATGCACTTCGAGATAACGGGTGCCGTCAGGTTCAACGGTCGCTTTAACCGGTTCGTCGATAAATTGCACCCGGGTGCCGACCGGGACATGATCGAAGAGATATTTGATATCGTCGGCACGCAAACGTACGCAGCCGTGGCTCACGCGCAGGCCGATGCCGAAATTGGCATTGGTGCCGTGGATGGCATACAGGCGGCCGACATAAAGCGCATACAAACCCATCGGATTATCCGGGCCGGCCGGGAAGACTTCGGGCAACGTTTCGCCGCGCGCCGCGTATTCCGCATGCATCGCCTTGGTCGGCGTCCAGGTTGGGCCATTTTTCTTGCGCTGTACGCTGGTCACCCAGTTAACCGGCGTATCTTTGCCCAGTTCGCCGATGCCGATGGGCAATACAACTACCGTATTGGTGCCTTTGGGGTAGTAATAAAGACGCATTTCCGCGCTGTTTACCACGATGCCCTCATGCGGCGTATCGGGCAAAATCAATTGATGGGGAATAATCAGCTTGCTGCCCGGCAACGGCAGGAAGGGGTCGACTCCCGGATTGGCCTCGATCATATTGCTCAGGCCCATCTGGAACTGCGCGGCAAAATGCTCCAGCGGTAACTTGCTGTCCTGGGGGATGGCTATTTCCAGATTTTCCCCTACCAGGCGGCTGGTGCCGGCCGGAAGAGGGTATACCACGGCAAAGGCTGAGTGACTGAAGGCAGCCATTGCCAGAATTACCGTAAAGATTGCACGCATATTCATTTTCATAGTTAGTCAGATGTTATCGCCACACTGGCAGTAATTGGAAAGTTTATTCCGGCTCGCGGATGACCGGATGGGCATTATATGTTCACAACGGCCAAAGAGGGAAATAATATGTGTAACCTTGGGTACAGCAGTCTGCTGGCGGCAAGCGGCGCGGCGCTGGGACATGGCCCCGCGCGCCTTGGATATTGTTATTTTCTTACAGCGGGTTACAGAGAAAATAAGAGCATTATCCATGAGCCAACATGTGGTGATCATGCTGCACGGCATGGGAAGTCAAGGCGACGGTATGGCGCCGTTGGGCGGCATCTGGCGGCCAAATCTGCCGGAAACGGCGTTTGCGGCGCCGGACGCGCCTTTTTCTTTTGAACAGGGACCGGGCCGCCAATGGTTCAGCATTACCGGCGTCACGGAACAAAATCGCCCGGAACGGGTAGCGGCGGCCAGGCCCGCATTCGATGCCACCCTGAGCCGGCTGATGACGGAACATGGCCTGGCGGGACGGGCGGACTGGGCGTGGACGTCACCTCCCATATTCCGCCCGGGCTGGGCCATAGCCTGAACGCGGACAGCGTGGCGATGGCGGGACGTTTTATCGCCCGGATACTGGCGGTTGGGCAATGACATCCGGTTATTGCGCGCCGGCGCTCCTTCAGTTTAATGCTTGAAGCGCGGCGCCGGATGTGGCTTATTACTATTAACCCCCCGATTAAACAGGATGTGGGTCGACGGCTCAGGGCCTCCCGGCAGCGGGCGGGCCTGGAGCGGGAAATCATCGGGAGAGGCATCAGCACGGGATATAATAAGCTTCTAATAGCTGGCAGGAGGAAATATGGCACTGCACGAATGGGAACGCCGGTTTAAAGAGTATTTGGAGAAACACTTTCCGCAAGACGATAAAGCGCACGATCTCGCTCATTTCAGCCGCGTATGGCATACCGCCCAGAAGATAATGCATCTCTCGGCCGCCGATGAATTAACCGTTCTAACGGCGTGTTATTTTCATGATGTGGTCAACCTGCCGAAAAACCATCCGGATCGTCATCTGGCGTCCAGGCGAGCCGCCCGGGAAACAATAAGGATCCTGGCTCAGCATTTTCCGGATTTTCCGGCCGGCGCTTATCCGGGCGTAGCCCATGCCATCGAGGCCCATAGCTTCAGCGCGGGCATCACGCCCGAGACCCTGGAGGCGAAAATCGTCCAGGACGCCGACCGGCTTGAATCGTTGGGCGCCATCGGCCTGGCGCGGGTATTTCATGTGGCGGGGCAATTGGGCCGCGGCCTGTTCCATGCGGAGGACCCGCTGGCCCTGCATCGCCCGCTTGACGATACCAGTTATACCTTTGATCATTTCCAAACCAAATTGCTGACCCTGGCCGATAGCATGCAAACGGAGATGGGGCGCAGAATGGCGGCCTACAACATTGATTATCTGGTCACGTTTATGAGTAAGCTGTGCGCGGAGCTGAAAGGGGAGTACTACCAGTTGGATGAAGAGACCCTGGCGCGTTTTCGTGTGCGGTCATAGCCCCCGGGGCCGCCGGTTCTCCGGCGCGGTTCGCCATGAGCCGGACGCCGGGGGAAACGCTATTTCAGCAGTAACGGAGGACGACTGACGATCTTGGGCAGGTGCGGCATTAGCAGGCTGGAATCGATCCATTTATCGCCATCCCAGCGATCGGTGCTATTTAACGGCGCCAGCAGCGTCATTGACGGCGGCAGCGCGGTCAGGAAATCAATGCGGATCGTCACTCCGTCGCTAATGCGATAAGCGGTCTGGCCGCGTAAATCGGCCACCGCCTCCCAACGCTTACCGTCCAGCGATCTGACCAGCGCCATATTGGCTGCGGGCAATACCGGTTTGTCCTGATAGCTAAAGGCGGGCAGTCGCGCCCCGGCGCAGAGATGTTCCACGGTGGCGCAAAGATATTCCCGCGTCACCGGATGGGCGCAGTACGCGACAATCCAGCCGGAATGCAGCGCCATGCCCTGTTTATCAAGCTTGGCATTGGCAAAATCGGTTGAGTATTTATTTTTCTGGATCATGGCGTCGTCAGGGTCAGTTATCGCTGCGTTATGCGGTAGGCTACTGGCCCGCCGCATCACCGGATAATAGTGAATAGGCGTTAAGTATCGGGCTAATTTATCAACTTGTCATCAAAAATTCACGGCAAAAAAAATTCATTTTAAAAAGTACTATAGCGTGCCATTCCCAATATAAGGCATGTGTAAGGCGCAACAGCGGTTTTAACCCATATGGGCAAGGCGTTCGCGTTGAGCTTGTGTCTCTTCAATTTCTTTTACCCTTTGGGCCTTTGACGTATGCCATCATGGCTTGTACGCTGGAAGGACAGGCAGCCGGCCTGGCCCATCCCCGGCCCGGCCGATAACCGCCCACGGGCGAGGAGGAGTGATATGGCTTTTGAAACCGGCGATGTGGTCCAGCCGATTAAAGGCGGACCGGCAATGAGCGTGGTTAAGGTAGAAAACGGCATCGTATTCTGCGGCATGATGGATTCCGGCGTGGAGAACGCGAAACAGTTCAAACCGGAAGAGCTATCGTTGTATAAGGAAGACGGCGACTTCGGGGTTTGCTGACATCAGCCTGTCCGCGGCGCCGCAACCCGGCGCGGCCCCGCGGATAATTCACGCGGCGCTGCGGACGTTGTCCCTTGCATCGCATCAATGATTCGCTTATTTTATAAGCGGTTTGCCGCCAGGTTACCCCGGCAGGTCTTCTTGTTAATATTCTGTAGAATAAAAAACCCGTGTGAAAAAGAGCCGTTTTGTTCAGCGCGACAGGGCGTATCGGGAAACGCTGGGTGACGCTCAGTTCGCGATTGCGGTACTGGCCATAGCAGCGGGTACGCTTATCAGCTTTGTCATGGTAGTGACGCTGTGGATTATTTAAGTCCGCAGCGGCAAATGGAGGGAACAGACATGGAAAACAGCAGTCTGGATGATACCAAACTGATCGCCATTATCGGGTTGTTAATATCGGTCTTAATCGTGGTGTCGGTATTATTCGGCATCGCCTATTTTTATGACGTAAGGCATAACCCCCCCGCGGTGGATGCCGGCGCCTGTTATAACGCTAACGCACGGGCGGAATCTTCGCTTTAATCCGCCCCTTGCCGGCGGGAAGGGGCGGCCGGCAAGGGCGCCCAGCCGGTTATCCGGCCACGCGCCGTGCCGGCATGCGTGTTCGCCCCTGCATCAGGCCGGCATGGCCCGCTCATCAGGCAGGCTATCTTCAAGCAGGCCTTTCAGGCGTATCTGCTGGCTGCGAATTTCCAGCGCCAGGGGTTCATAGAGCGAACGGCAGCCGTTGACATCCTGCATGCCCAGCAACCCGAACGGCTGATGCTTCTCGCCGCTCCAGCTACGGTAGTCCGCCACCGGATAAATACAAATCCCTTCCACCGCCACGTCGTTTTTCATGGCCAGGACGGTTTGCTCGAAGATATAGCGCATCCAGGGTACGCGCATATCGCTTTGCGCGCCTGTTTCGGCGATAAGCAGCGGCCGCTGATAGCGCTGGGAGATTTCCCGCAGGATGGTGGCGAAAGGCCGGTAGTGGCTGTCTTCGAAATCGATGGCCCCGCCCTGGTGGAACCATTGGTTACCGGGGCGGTAATTAACGCCCAGAATATCCAGGTAGCCAGGGCCGCCGCCAAGCTCCGGCCGCAGTTTGCCGCTGAGCATATCCCAGACGTCAAACTGGGCCAGCCGCAGCGTTTCCGCATCCAATTCCTGCTCGGGCATGCCCTCGGGCGCGTTGATATGCACCACAGGCTCAGGCTGGAGGAAGCGCGCCGATGGGTCCACCGCGCGAATGGCGTCAATGGCGGCCAGGGTCGCCTTGACCAACTGTATTTTCAACGCCTTGCCTTTATTGGCGGCCATGGGCTGAATATGCGCCATGTCGCCGCCGGCCCAGGCGAGGAAAGAAATGGCGTTTATCGGCGTATAACAGGGCGCCGCGATACCTTCGTCGCGCACCCGCGCGGCCACCGCGCCGGCAAAACGCGCGAAGCGCTCGACAAAGTCGGGTTGCCATACATCGACATGGTCCGGCCAGCCGAAATGGCACAGATCCCATATCACCTGGACATGGTTCACCTGCGCGGCATGCAGCATCGGCAAAAAGCTCGACCAGTCGTATTGGCCGGGAACCGCTTCGATCAAATGCCAGCGCAGGCCGTCGCGCACGGTGGTGAGGTTCTGTTCCGCCAGCTGCGCGTAGTCCTTCGCGGCCAGCATCTCATGGCCACTGGAGAGAATCAGGTCCAGGCGGCGCCCGTCACCGCGCACCTCGGTCGAGCAGTCAAAGCCCCCCTGCAAAAAGCTTTGGAACAGCGACGGTTTATACATGGGTGGTATTTCATGCGTGATTTGATCTTGCATCGGACTTCCCCCCTTTCCATGACAGCCTTTACCTACCGAGGCCGTACGACATATCATTTAAAGTAGACAGGTTACGATCAATAAGGTTCTGGCTATCGCCTACTTTGCGATCCTCATTACAAACTTAGCGGGCGCACAACCACCATCATTATCATCCGGGCGGGCAATTGTCCGGGGCGCGGCTATGATGAAATGTCTTCCTTTATACCTACATGGAGTATTATGGCCTCTTCTTTTTCTTCGGGCTTTTTTTATGCAGCGACTTAACGCGCGTATCGGCCAAGCCATTTCGCGTCTGACGCACGTCCACCCCGAACAATCCGGCATCTATCCGCTGTCGGACGGCCTGGATGCTTTTGCCGCGCGCATGAAGCTTGCCGATTTGGCCGAGCAGACCCTGGATCTGCAATATTATATCTGGAACAAGGACATGTCCGGCATGCTGATGTATAGCGTGGTGCAGCGCGCGGCGGATCGCGGCGTCAAGGTACGGTTGCTGCTTGACGATAACAATACCCGCGGCCTGGACCAGATTTTGCTGGCCCTCGACCAGCATCCGAATATCGAGGTCCGTCTGTTCAACGCCTTCCAGACCCGCACGGTGCGGGCGTTTTCCTACCTGACCGATTTTTCGCGCCTGAACCGGCGCATGCATAATAAAAGTTTTACCGTTGATAACCAGGCCACGATCATCGGCGGCCGCAACGTGGGCGATGCCTATTTCAGCGCCGGCGGCGAACAGTTGTTTACCGATCTCGACGTGCTTGCGATAGGGCCGGTGGTGGAGCAGGTGGGACGCGATTTCCAGCGCTATTGGGATTGCCCTTCGGTTTGCCCTGTGGCGCGCGCGGTACGCTCTTCCCGCCTGGGCGGCAAGAACAGCATCAGCAGCATGATGGGACAGATCAGTTTAAATCCCCACGCCGAACGTTATGTCAAACGACTGGAGAGGGCGGATTTTTTTGTCCAGCTGCAGGCCGGCAGCCTGCCTTTTATCTGGGCCAGGACGCGGCTGCTCAGCGACGACCCGGCCAAAGCCCTGGGGCAGGTTGCCGATCATGGCCTGCTCACCAGCCGGATAAAAAGCGTTATTGATGAACCGGAACAACGCCTGGATATTATTTCACCCTATTTTGTGCCCACCAGGGCCGGGGTGGAGCAGTTGGCCGCCCTCGCCGCCAAAGGGGTGAAAATTGCGGTTCTGACCAATTCCCTTAACGCCAACGACGTGGCGATTGTGCATGCCGGTTATGCCAAATGGCGCAGGGCGTTGCTGACCCATGGCATCGAGCTGTATGAACTGAAACGCAACAGTTCGGAACAGCACCAGCCGCGGGACCGCGGCCTGACCGGTAAATCCGGCTCCAGCCTGCATGCCAAGACGTTTAGCGTCGACAGCCGGGAGGTTTTTGTCGGTTCATTTAATTTTGATCCCCGCTCCGCCATGCTCAATACCGAAATGGGCTTTGTTATCGGCAGCGAAGAGCTGGCCGAAACCATACACCGCTTGTTTATCGGCACCCTGCGCCAGAATGCGTACCAGGTTTGCCTGGATGAACAGGGAAAAATGTATTGGCGCGAATATCAAGAGGAGCGCGAGGTGATTCACCGGCGGGAACCGGCCACCAATATAGTGGAGCGCTGGCTTATTCGCGCGCTTTATCATTTGCCGGTCGATTGGCTATTATAATCGGCAGCCGGAAAGCGGCCAATATGGCTAATACAATGTAATAAGATTTTTCCTATAAAACCGGTGAAATAAAATAATTTGCCGCCAGGGCGCGGTCGGTGGGAAAGGCCGCCCGCGCCTTTTCCCCGGTTAAGGGGCATTCAGCGGCTTTAAGGTCCTCTTTTTTTAATAACTTTGCGTTTATGTCAAAAATGATTAACCCCCCGCTGGTGGGTCAGGTAAAATCAGCGGGCGGTACCGATTGTTGGAATGTGCTGTTTTAGACTATCTTTTACCGGTAGATGAGCTTGCTTTATAGCCTATTGATCAAACGCTGACCCGGTAAGGGAAAGGTGAGGAACGATCGCTGTACCGTGCTGTCCGAGAAGTGATTTATCAATTAAAATTGCTTTGAATGATTAAGAGCACACGCATAGGGGGGGATGTGCCAAATAATAAATTTTTCGTCAAGTTACCCAAAGCGAGTCTCCGTTTGCTGGGAGCAACGGTGTTGTTGTCGTTATACGCTTTGCCTTCATGGGCATTTACTATTGACGATGTGGCTAAACAAGCGCAGGAACTGGCTGGTAAAGGTTATGAGGCGCCTAAAAGCAATTTGCCTTCTCAATTCCGTGAAATGAAATTTGCTGATTACCAGCAGATTCAATTCAATCATGAAAAGTCATACTGGCACGATCAGCAGACCCCGTTCAAACTGGAGTTTTACCATCAGGGGATGTATTTCGACACGCCGGTAAAAATCAACGAAGTGACGTCCTCCGCAGTCACCGAGATTAAATATACTCCGGACCTGTTTACCTTTGGTTCGGTGAATCATGATCCCGAACTGGTGAAGAACCTGGGTTTCGCCGGGTTTAAGATCCTCTACCCGGTCAATAAGGCCGACAAGAGCGATGAAATCGCCAGCATGCTGGGCGCCAGCTATTTCCGCGTTATCGGCAAAGGGCAGGTCTATGGGTTATCCGCCCGCGGCCTGGCCATTGATACCGCGTTGCCTTCGGGCGAGGAGTTCCCGCGTTTCCGTGAGTTCTGGATTGAACGGCCGCAGGCGAACGATAAACACCTGGTGCTTTACGCCCTGCTGGATTCACCGCGCGCCACCGGCGCTTACCGGTTTGTCATCTATCCGGGACGCGATACCAGCGTCGATGTGCAGGCCAGGGTTTTCCTGCGTGATAAAGTGGGCAAGCTGGGCCTGGCGCCGCTGACCAGCATGTTTTTATTTGGACCTAACCAGCCTTCGCCGACCATGAACTATCGTCCGGCGCTGCACGATTCCAACGGGTTGTCCATCCATGCCGGTAACGGCGAATGGATCTGGCGCCCGCTGAATAATCCCAAGCATTTGTCCGTCAGCACTTTCCAGGTGGAAAACCCGCGCGGATTCGGTTTATTGCAGCGCGGCCGTTCTTTCTCAGAATATGAGGATCTGGACGATCGGTATGATCTGCGTCCCAGCGGCTGGATTGAACCGCACGGTGACTGGGGCAAAGGGCACGTTGAACTGGTGGAGATTCCCACCGCCGATGAAACCAACGACAATATCGTGGCATTCTGGACCCCGGAAAAATTGCCGGAAGTCGGCAAACCCTTTGATATCGCCTACCGGATGCACTTTTCCCGCGATGAGGATAAAATCCACACTCCCGAGTTCGCCTATGTGAAACAAACCCTGCGTTCCGCCGGGGATGTCAAGCAGTCCAACCTGATTCGCCAGCCGGACGGCACCACCGCGTTCCAGGTGGATTTTGTCGGGCAGCCATTGCGGGATCTGCCAGACAATACCCCGGTGGCCTCGCAAATCAGCGTGGGCGATAATGCCGAAGTGGTCGAAAACAATGTCCGCTATAATTCAGTGACGCACGGCTGGCGTCTGACACTGCGCCTGCGCGTGAAAGATGAAAAACAACCCACCGAGATGCGCGCCGCATTGGTGAACGGCGATAAGACATTGACCGAAACCTGGAGCTACTTGCTACCTGCCAATGAATAATTTAACTGAACCCGGCCTCGATTATATCGAGGCTTTGCCCCTTTCTGCCGAGCAAAAAGGCACTTTGCGCGCACAGGTGCCGCCGGATGGCAGTCATTCCCTCGCATCCCTGCATGTTGATCTCGGGGGTTCCGCCCCCGGTATCGACCTTCCCGCAGATGAAGACAACGCGGCGCTGTACTCGGTAAAGTCCAGGCTGAAAATGGCCTGGCCGGACGCCGCCAGCCGCGACGATGTAGTGGTGGAGGATAGCCAGGGGCGCACCGCCATCAAGGCCATGCCCACCATTACCCGCACGCCGATGTTTCCCGAACCCTGGCTGACCAACCCCATCGTGCGCTATTGGGACGCGATGCGCGGCCACACACGTGCGCCGCGCCACAAGCAGGAAGCGGCCCGCGAAGAAGGCAACTGGCGCCGGGTAGGGACGATACGCCGTTATATCCTGCTGGCGCTGACGCTGTTCCAGACCGCCATCGCCACATGGTATATGAAGACTATTCTTCCTTATCAGGGCTGGGCGCTGATCGATCCGATGGATATGCTGAACCAGGACTGGCTGCGATCGCTGTTGCAACTGCTGCCGTATATCCTGCAAAGCGGCATCCTGATCTTGTTCGCGATATTATTCTGCTGGGTTTCGGCCGGTTTCTGGACCGCCCTTATGGGGTTTCTGCAGTTGCTGATCGGCCATGACAAATACAGTATTTCCGCCAGCACCACCGGCGACGAACCGCTCAATCCCAAGCACCGTACCGCGCTTATCATGCCCATCTGTAACGAGGACGTGGAGCGTGTGTTCGCCGGTCTGCGCGCCACCTACGAATCCGTAGAAGCGACCGGACAGATTGAGCATTTCGACGTTTATATCCTGAGCGATAGCTATAACGCCGACATTTGCATCGCCGAGCAAAAAGCATGGATGGAACTCTGCCAGGAAACCGGCGGATTCGGCCGCATATTCTACCGCCGCCGCCGCCGCCGGGTAAAACGTAAAAGCGGCAACATTGACGACTTCTGCCGCCGCTGGGGCAAGCAATACAGCTATATGGTGATCCTGGATGCCGATAGCGTTATGAGCGGCGGTTGCCTGACCAACCTGGTGCGGCTGATGGAAGCCAATCCGAACGCCGGCATTATCCAAAGCGCGCCGAAGGCGTCCGGCATGGACACGCTGTACGCGCGCTGCCAGCAGTTCGCCACCCGGGTCTACGGTCCGCTGTTTACCGCCGGGCTGCATTACTGGCAATTGGGCGAGTCCCATTATTGGGGGCATAACGCCATTATCCGCGTCGAGCCTTTTATCAAGCATTGCGCCCTGGCGCCGCTGCCGGGTGAAGGCTCCTTTGCCGGCTCGATACTGTCGCACGACTTTGTCGAGGCAGCGCTGATGCGGCGTGCCGGCTGGGGGGTCTGGATAGCTTATGATCTGCCCGGCAGCTACGAGGAACTGCCGCCCAATCTGCTGGATGAACTTAAGCGGGATCGGCGCTGGTGCCAGGGGAACCTGATGAATTTCCGGTTGTTCCTGGTGAAGGGCATGCATCCGGTTCACCGGGCTGTATTCCTGACCGGCGTCATGTCCTATTTATCGGCGCCGCTGTGGTTTATGTTCCTGGCGCTGTCCACCGCGCTGCAGGTGGTGCATACCCTGATGGAGCCGCAGTATTTTCTCCAGCCGCGCCAGCTGTTCCCGGTGTGGCCGCAATGGCGGCCTGAACTGGCGGTGGCGTTGTTCTCCACCACCATGGTGCTGTTGTTTTTGCCCAAGCTGCTCAGCGTTATTTTAATCATCGCCAAGGGCGCCAAGGAGTATGGCGGGGCGGCTATCCTGTTTTGCTCGATGCTGCTGGAAATGCTGTTCTCCGTGCTGCTGGCCCCGGTGCGCATGCTGTTCCATACCGTATTCGTGGTCAGCGCCTTCCTGGGCTGGTCGGTACAGTGGAACTCCCCGCAGCGTGACGATGACGCCACGCCCTGGAGCGAATCCTTTGTACGCCACGGTCCTCAGATGTTGTTAGGGCTGGTATGGGCCAGCGGCATGGCCTGGCTGGATTTGCGTTTTCTCTGGTGGCTGTCGCCCATCGTGTTTTCGCTGATCCTGTCGCCTTGGGTGTCGGTATTCTCCAGCCGGGCCAATCTCGGCCTGGCCTCACAGCGCGTCAGCCTGTTCCTGATCCCCGAGGAATACTCGCCGCCGAAGGAACTGGTCGATACCGAAACCTATTTGCGGCGCAACCAGGCGCGGGCGCTGGCCGACGGTTTCCGCCATGCGGTGGTCGATCCGGCTTACAATGCCCTGGCGGTGGGAATGGCCACTGCGCGGCACGGTATCAGCCAGGCTATCGAGCGCGTGCGTGACGAGCATGTGCAACTGGCCCTGCAAAGCGGTCCCGACGCCATGAGTGGTCCGCAGCGCCTGGCCGTGATAAGCGATCCGGTGGTCCTGTCGCGTCTGCATTTGCGCGTATGGTCGCGGCCGGAAACCTGGCTGGCCTGGAAGAAAAGTTAACGTCTTCCCGTCCTATACTTAAGCCGCCCTGATGGGCGGTTTTTTTTTGTCCTGATAACGGCGATGACGCCTGTTACGGTAACCGGCGGTTTCATCGGGCAAAAATAAGACGGCGTTAGCATTATTTGCTACTCGGAAGGCGCCGCTCGCCGCTAAAATTTTGGCCTTTGCGGAATAACGGGGCGCCTGATGCAATACGACATGTTGTTTATACTCAAAAAAATGGGCTCCTTTGTCTTATATGCGGCGGTGGTAGCGGCGTTTACGTCATTTTTGTTTATCGATCTCCACTTCCTGCATGATATCGTCAAGGAGTCCTCCCTGACCGAAGTCGCCCAGGAATTGGTGCTGGCGGCCATCGTCGCCCTGCACCTGTGGCTGATGCGCAATCCGGCGTTACGCGCCAGCAGCCTGCTGGTGGCGGGGTTCTTTGCCTGTATGCTGGTGCGTGAAATGGATTTCGCCTTTGATGCCATCCGCCACGGTTCGTGGTTTTGGGTGGCCACGGCGATTGCGCTGGTTTGCCTGGCCTTTGCCGCCGCGGATGCTAAACGCGCGCTGCGCGGACTGGCGGGATATTTCGGACATCCCAGTTATGGCCTGGTTTGCGCCGGCCTGCTGAATGTGCTGGTATTCTCGCGCCTGATGGGCATCGGCGAGCTTTGGCGCTCGTTGCTGGATGAGAATTACCTGCGTGCGATAAAAAATGCCGTGGAGGAGGGTAGCGAACTGTTCGGCTACTGCCTGTGCCTGCTGGCGACCCTATCCTATACGGTGGATAAACAGCGATCCGGCCGTGCCGAGCCTCACCGGCCGGTATAACACCCGCCGCCCGCTAACGGCTCTACAGGGATGACACTTCGCTATGGGTAGGATTTTGCTGTTAACGCTAGTCCTGTTCCTGCTGACCGGTTGCGGCAGCATCATCAGCCGCACGTTTCCGGGGCAAGGCCACGGCCATCAATATTACCCCGGCGTGCAGTGGGATTTGCGCGATACGCCCTGGAAATATATCACCATCATCGATTTGCCGCTGTCGATGGTGGTGGACACGATATTGCTGCCGGTGGATATGCGGCACGGCCCCTATCGCTAGACGCCGCGCCGCCGATGGATTTTCCCCGCGGGCTTGGCCGTGGGTTTAACGTTCCTCCCACTCGTCCGCGGCGGTTTGTCCCTCCTCGGTGTCCAATGACGGCTCATACTGATACTCACCTTCGTCCCATTCGTGCAGCGTGTTTTCTTCCTGCCATTCGGCGCGCAGCTCCGCTTCGTCGAAATCACCGTCGAAAATCGCCTGGGCGGCTTCACCGATGCGAAACGGCAGGGCCTCGGCGGCCTCGTTTTCATCGGCCATAAATTCAGCTTCCCACATAATCTCGCCGTCCCGCATGATATATTTTTGCAGGCTGAACTGATGTACCGCAGGGTCTTCATCGTCATTGCTGTTTTCACGGGAAGATTCGATAAACTCTTCCCGCGCCATATCGATGGCTTCTTCCAGAGTTGCGTACATGCTCATTATGGCTCTCCTGTGATCGTCGGTGTGGTCTGACTGTCGCCTCGCCCTGTTCGGGCCTAACAGTAATTGTTGTCGCAGTCTGGAAACTTTCAAGTCGGAATGGATATCAATCTTTGCTAGCGGGTCAACGACGGGGAAAACGCTACGGCGACACGCAACGGTTCGCGTAATGGAGGCATTACGGGGTGTAAGACACTGCATGAAATGTGAAGGTTAGGTAAAGGTTTGGCAAAAACGGGCGGGAAAGGCTTTGCGGCGGACCGGCACGCGCTACAGTAAAGGCTGGAATCGTCCTAAGGAGTAAAAAGCATGTCTGCTAGCCGTAAATCATTGTTAAGCGCCGCGCTGCCCGCTCTGGCCTGCACTGTCGCCGCGCTGAGTTTTTCCGTCCTGGCCGCGCCCGCGGCGCCGGACCAGGGGCCTGCCGCCGCCATGCACCAGGAAGGACCGGGCGCGGGTTATCCGGTGCCGATGCTATTCCAGCCCCCGGGCCGGCTGCCGCCGCATGAGCCGGGCTTCTGCCGCGGCGGGGAACTGTTCTGCGCGGCGGTGCAAACCGATAACCCGGCCGACACCCTGCAAAAGCTTAACGGCATTTTACCGGCGGCCAACGGCGGCCATTATCGGGTGCGGGTTTCGGTGGAGCGCGTACCCGAACATCCTATGGACAAGGGGCCTCATCCGGCCGCGGATACGCCGCCGGCGTCAGCCGGCTAAGCGCCGGCGTTATTCACCGGGTATGCGTATGCGGGACGGGCCGTATTGCAAACTCCACCATGAATAGGCCACGTTAAACAACACCACCAGCGCGGTTACGCAAAATACCGCGCGGTAGCCGTAGCTGGCGGAGACGACGGCGCCGATCAGCGGGCCGCTGACGTTGCCCACATCGCGGAAAGATTGGTTATAGCTGAATATCCGGCCGGCGACCTGATTGGTGCAGTTATAGATAAGCAGGGTCTGTACCGCGGGCAGCAGGGCGCCGTCGGTGGCGCCGAGCAAAAAACGCAGTATTCCCAATTGCAGGGGAGACTGCACGAATGCCATCGGGATCAGCAGTACGATGGAAAGCCCCAGCATGGCGATCAATATCCGCTCCGGACCGATTTTATCACCCAAGCGTCCCAGTCTCGGTGCGCTGATAAGGGCCGCCACGCCAGGTACCGCCGCAATCAGTCCGCTGATAAACGCCAGGTTCTGGATATTGCCCGCCAGTTCGCGGACATACAGCGTCAGGATGGGCGCGATGGAACCCGTGGCCACCTGGATAATCATGGTAGTGACAAACAGGCTCAGCACCAGGCGGGGTTTTTTCAGCGAAGCAAACACCTGCCGGGCGGTAAGCATGTCCTTTTTCAGCACCGGCGTGAAGCGCTCCTGCACATAGATAAGCGTGGTGATAAAGCAGATAAACAAGACCAGCGCAGTGATAAAAAATATCAGCCGCAGGCCGTAATGGTCCGCCAGCAGGCCGCCTATCAGCGGGCCAATCAGCGCGCCGCTGACGGCGCCGGTGGAGAGCGTGCCCAGCGCCCACCCGCTTTTATTGCGCGGCACCTGGGTGGCGATAAGAGCGTTGGCGTTGGGCACAAATCCCCCCAACAGGCCCAGCAGCGCCCGCAGGATCAAAAATTGCCACACATTCTGCGCCATGCCCATCAGCACCATCACGATCGACATGCCCAGCGCCGAACGCAGCAACATCAGCTTACGTCCCCTCCGGTCCGCCAGCGCGCCCCAGAACGGGGACGCGATGGCCGAAAACAGAAAAGTAATGCTGAATACCGCCCCCGACCAGATATTGAGTTCCCGGGCATCGGTTACGCCGAGCATTTCAACATAGAGCGGTAAAAAAGGCATGATCAGGCTAAAGGCGGCGCCGGTGAGAAAACAGCCGAGCCAGGCAATATACAGATTACGTTTCCAGTTGATGGGTTCCGGTACCGGCGTCATAACATCCTAATAACAAAGATAACGGCGGTCAGATACGTTGACAGGGCACGAAGGCGTTCTCGCCGGGAATTGAGCAGTAGCGTGAAAGTATGCGCTCAAACGGGGCATGGGGCAATTTGCGGGGCATGTTTTGCACCATCCGGCGGGGGCAAAACGCCGCGCCCGGCGTCCTTGGCAGCCGCAACGCCCGCGGGTAAAACGGGTGTCCGGACAGCGCCGCCGCTTCGCCGTCAGTATAGCGACGGCTGGCCCGGCGGCCGGGTCTTGAAGCGGCGGTGGAGCCACATATACTGCTCGGGCGCCAGCAGGATGGCCTGCTCCAGCACCTTATTCATGTGGGTCGCCGTGGCCACGTCGCTGTCAACGGGCAGGGCGTCCTCATCAGGCAGGATAAGCAGCTCATAGCCCCGGCCGTTCGGTAAACGCCGCGGCACAAAAGGGATAACCGCCGGTTTGGCGAGTTTGACCAGCACATGGGTGCCCGACGTGGTCGCCGCTTGCTCAATGGCAAACAGCGGCGCGAAGACGCTGCTTTTCGGGCCGTAGTCATGATCCGGCGCGTACCAGATAATTTCGCCGTTTTTCAGGGCGCGGATCATGCCCTTGACATCCGAGCGGTCCAGCATTGATTTATTGGAGCGCATGCGCCCCCAGGTTTGCAGCCAATCAATCAGCTTGTTGTTGTTGGGGCGATAGACGCCGATGCCGGGATTGTAAATGCCGAAGATGCGCGCGCCCAGCTCCAGGGACAAAAAATGCAGGCCGATTAGCAGTACCCCTTTGTTATGCTGGCGGGCCAGATCGATATTTTCCAACCCGGACACGTGAAATAAGCGCTTGACGCGCCAGTCGGGCCAAAACCACCCCATGCCGGTTTCAATCAGGCCCATCCCGACGGATTCAAAATTTTTGATGAGCAGCGCTTCTCTTTCCGTACCTGAAAGATGGGGGAAGCAGAGCTCGAGGTTGCGTCTGGCGATATGGACGCGGCGCTTGAGAAAATGCATCGACAGGCGCCCCAGGCTGGTGCCGAGACGATAAAGCAGCGGATAGGGCAACAATACCACCAGGTATAACAGGCCGATGCCAACCCAGGTTATCCAATAACGGGGATGCAGCAAAGAACGGTTAAAAGTTGGAATATGTGTCATGGGATCTCGGCATCTTAGGTGTAAAAAGCGGAATTACCGGCCAAAGACGATATTTCCGCCATACTACATTTTATTCTGGCATCTTTTTCAAAAAGGGGAAATAAACAGCCCGGCAAACAAAGTTAAATTTTCTCAAGTGAGCACATGTTGCGCCGGGCATACGGCGCTGTGCCGCCGGGTTATTCCTTGAGAAATAAATCCTTCACATAATGCGGCTCGCTGCGCCAGTACTGTTTGGGGCCGTGGACCTTGGCGCCGAGTTTCGCCGCCGCATGCCAGGGCCAGCGGGGATCGTAAAGTACGGCGCGCGCCAGGGCAATCATATCCGCCTCGCCGGTGGCGACAATGGCTTCCGCCTGCTCGGGTTCGGTGATAAGCCCGACCGCGATAGTATTCATGCCGGTGGCTTCTTTAATCTGCCGGGCAAAGGGAATCTGGTAGCCGGGACCGACCGGGATTTTCTGCTGCGGCGACAATCCGCCGCTTGAGACGTGGATGTAGTCGCAGCCCAGGTCTTGCAGCGCCCTGGCCAACGCAATGGATTGCTGGATATCCCATCCGCCGTCCACCCAGTCGGAGCCGGAAATACGCACGCCCACCGGGATATCGGCGGCTACCGCCGCGCGTACCGCCTGGAATACTTCCAGCGTCAGGCGCAGCCGGTTCTCCAGGCTGCCGCCGTATTGATCGGTACGCCGGTTGGCGAGCGGCGAGAGAAATTGATGCAACAGATAGCCATGGGCCGCATGTAGCTCAATCAGGTCAAAGCCGATGCGCTGCGCGCGCAGGGCCGCCGCGACAAAATCGGCTTTCAGCGCCTCGATGTCATCGCCGGTCATGGCCCGCGGTGGAAAGTCGGACGCGGCGAACGAAAGGGCGGATGGCGCCAAGGTTTGCCAGCCACCCGCGTCGGGATGGATATTGTCCCCGCCTTCCCAGGGGACCCGGGTCGACGCCTTACGCCCGGCATGAGCCAGTTGTATCCCCAGCGCGATGGACGAATGCTGCCTGACGGTTTTTACCACGTCCGCCAGCGCCTGTTCGGTACCGTCGTCCCAGAGGCCGAGATCCCGCGGTGATATGCGCCCCGCGGGCGCGACGGCGGTGGCTTCCACGATCAGCAGGGACGCGCCGGACAGCGCCAGGTGCCCCAGGTGAATCTGATGCCAGGAGGTTGCCTTGCCTTCATCGGCGGAATATTGACACATCGGCGCAATAACGATGCGGTTGGCCAGGGTAAGCCGGCCGATGTCATAGCGGGAGAAAAGCTGGCTCATTGCATTGCCTCTATATAGTAACCCTAATAAACATTTGATTAACAATGTTCGCTATAATGGCGATTTGTTATGTCATAACCATGGTATTATGTAACGTTAGCAAGTTAATGTGCTTTTAAACCAACGATAAATGCTTTTTTTCCCCAGCGACAGGAAAGTACACCATGCCAGTGTTACATAACCGCGTATCGAACGACGAGCTCAGGGCGCTGATGCTGGCCGAAACCGAGCCGCGCGTTACTCTCTCTTTTTACAAATATTTTCGTATTGCCGACCCGCGGGCCTTCCGTGATGATTTGTATCAAGTCATGACGGGGTTGCGCGTGTTTGGCCGCGTCTATATCGCCGCTGAAGGGATAAATGCCCAGGTCAGCGTGCCGCAAAATCGCTTTTCCGCCTTTAAAACCGCCCTGTATGCCGCCGATGCGTCGCTGGACGGGCTGCGGCTGAATATTGCCCTGGATGATGACGGCAAATCCTTCTGGGTGCTGCGCATGAAGGTTCGGGAACGCATCGTTGCCGACGGCATCAGCGATCCGACCTTTGACCCATCCAATGTCGGCCATTACCTGAATGCCGAGCAGGTCAACGCCATGGCCGGCGATCCCGAAACGGTATTTGTCGATATGCGCAACCACTATGAATATGAGGTCGGCCATTTCCAGGACGCCATCGAGATCCCCTCGGATACTTTCCGTGAGCAGTTGCCGAGGGCGGTAGAGATGCTGGCAAAGGACAAAGACAAAAATATCGTCATGTATTGCACCGGCGGCATTCGTTGCGAAAAAGCCAGCGCCTATATGCGGCATCATGGTTTTGCCAATGTCTATCATGTGGAGGGCGGCATCATCGAGTACGCCCGGCGGGCCAGGGAGCAGGGCTTGCCGCTGAAATTCACCGGCAAGAATTTTGTCTTCGACGAGCGCCTTGGCGAGCGTATTACGCCTGATGTCATCGCCCATTGCCACCAGTGCGGGGCGCCCTGCGATACCCATGTTAACTGCAGGAACCAGGGGTGCCATCTGTTGTTTATCCAATGCCCGGACTGCGCGCAACGTTATCAAGGCTGCTGCAGCCCCATCTGCCGCGACGAACTGGCGCTGCCGCCGGAAGAACAGCGGGCGCGGCGTGCGGGCCGCGAGAACGGGATGAAAATCTTTAATAAATCGCGGCAGCGTTTATCGTTGACCCGGCCCGAGGATCGGCCTGAGGAAAACGGCGGCCGTTAAAGCCGCACGCGGCGCAAGGCACGGGCTGCCCGCCAGCGGCGGGTAAGCCTTATCCGAAGCGCCGCAGCCGGAAGGGTGAAAGGTCAAAGCCGCTCTCGCGTCCGGCGGCAAACCCGGCGGCGATTTCGCCCAGCACGCTGGCGAATTTAAAGCCGTGGCCGCTCAGGCCGCTGATGATCAGCAGGTCGTCGTTGCCGGGCAGGGTATCGATAATAAAATCCTCATCCGGCGAGAGATCGTAGGTACAGGCTTCGCCGCTCAGGCAAACGCCGACCCCCGGCAAGAAATAGCGTAGAAAACCAAAGGTTTCATTGCCGTCCGCCGCATGGCTGCCGAAAGGCGTGCGCTGTCCCGGCTCGTCGATCATCTGCCCGCCGTCGTGTTTACCCACCTTGAGTTCGTTTTTGATGGCCGGGAAGCCATAATATTGACTGCCGTCCGGCGTCAGGGCGGTAAACGCCGGGAAATGATTGTCCTCGCTGAAGCGCCCGTCGGCCTGATGCCAGGAAAACACCTTACGCACCGGTTGCACCGGCAGCGACGGCAGCAGGGTTTTCACCCACGTGCCGGCCGAGACCAGCAGCTTATGCGCCTGGTAGTGGCTGCCTTCCACCGTGGTGATGTCGAAGGTCATGGCGCCATGGCTGATATCGGTAACGCCGCAGTTAAACAGCTGGGCGCAGCCGGCCTGCTCGGCCAGGCGGATATAAGTGGCCACAGCCAGCTCCGACTTGAGATAACCCGCCTGGGGTTCAAAGACCCCAAGATAATCATCCGGCAGGCTGAACGCCGGCCAGCGGGCGACAACCTGGCCGGCATTGAGTATTTCGCACGGCAGTTTATAGGCGTGGGCGCTGTCGATGGCCCGTTTGATAAACTCCGCCTGGCGCGGTCCCAGATTAAGTACGCCGCTGCGGTGAAACACCGGCGTGCCGCCCCGCGCCGAGAGCTCTTCCCAGAGCGTTTGCGCCCGCAGCGCCAGGGGAACGTATTTTTTCCCTTCGCCATAGGCATGGCGGATAATGCGTGTATCGCCATGATGGCTGCCGCCGCGGTGGGGGGGGAACGCGGCGTCAATCATCAACACATTGAGGCCGGCTTCGGTAGCGTAAAACCCTGCCGCGGAACCCACGGAACCGCTGCCGATAATAATCAGATCGTATACCATGCTCATTTTTCCTGCTGGGCCCCGCTCAAACCCTCAGGTCGAGGATACGGGGAAAAATCTGGAATTAGGAGGGCATTGTCATCTGGCGGAAACATGGCCCCAGCATAATAAAAAAAACACCCGGTGCAAAGCAGCGGGTGCCTGAGGGGTAGTGGTCGAGATTAATGTTTTCGGTGATCAATATCGTGATATTCCGTTGCTTCAATTTTGGCGATGCCCGCTTCAAGGATCGAAATCAATTGCTTCGCGACATCTGTGGTCAGCCATAGGGTTCTGTCCACTTCCGCATCTTCGGTGGCCTGGCTGGGGGAATTGATGTAATGCAGGCGGATCATCATGGCATTGTAGGCGTCTACGGTGCTGATGTCCCAGCCGACCAATGGATGGGTATGGATTATCTCGTTTTTTCTGTCCATAAATACCCCTTTTTCTGACTCGTTTAATAAAACAAAGAGTGTCTTTGAGGCTCAGTGCGGCTCCATTTTAGCGAGCAATTTAAGTATACCCTTGTTTGTCACTTTTTTTGCTAATTGAACGATTTTTTTTAACTTTTGTACTATTTCGTTAAACGCGTCATCAGAAATAGCGCGAGGCCACGACGTATTGGCTACCGTGGGCGGGGTGGGCGTGTGGATGGAATTAGACGGCGGCGGGCGGAATTACCGGGCCGATGCGTTTGGCCAGCTCTTCGGCCAGCTGGGCGAAATATTTTTGCATGATCGCATCGCGGTTTTGGTTTTGGGATTCCAGCATCAGGTTGTGGATGAGTAACTGATTGGCTTTTTCATCCAGGCTGAATGACAGGTAAGAAAACGCGATCTCCAGTACATTAAGCCTGCGCTGCTGCTCGCCAATTAATGCCAGCAGTTCGCCGAACGTCATTGCTTCTTCAGGTTTATTGGCAATCATATAGGCATTCTCCCCGGGACGGTTTGTGCACAATGCGCTGCTTGGGGTGATTACAGCCCAGAAAAACGCATTTGCCAATAGGGGAAGCGCAAAAATTCGCTAAAAGCCTCGTTTAACAGAATTTTTGGCATAAAAAAGCCGGGAATGAATCCCGGCGAAGCGACAGTACAAACTTCTTATTATTGAGAGTCAAACCAATCGTCGGCGCTTTCCCACGTTTCTTGCAGGATATCGGTGATCAGCGCCTTGTCTTCTTTACTGCCTCCCATAACGCTGATGCCGTTGGCGCCCGCATAGCGCACCTGGACATGGGAATCAGTAAACTGTTTATCAATCCGGGCCGTAAATTCCTTGGTCAATGCCTCAAGCGCGCCTGCGGGAAGCGGTGTCGCTTTAGCAAGAGTAATTTCGATACGCATATTTTTTCTCATAGTATCAACGCCTGTTTATTTATACAGTGTCGCCGTCGCCAGTGCAAGCGCCAACAGGCTTTTATTTTACAGCGGATACTGATAAAGCCCATCGGCATCGACTTGCGTCCATCAGGCTTCCACCCACCAGTGCAGCGCCTGTCCGGCCAGAAACGGCACCAGGACGTCGTCGCCCAGCGGAATACTGTCCGGCTGCAGATGGGTATGCCGACGCAGGGTAATGAAATCATCGTTCGGCGGCAGCCCATAAAAGCGTGGGCCGTTCAGCGAACAGAACGCTTCAAAGTGCGCCAAGGCGCCGATTTCCTCAAATACCGTGGCATAAGCGGCGAGAACGTTAGGCGCATTAAACACGCCGGCGCAGCCGCAGTCGCACTCTTTGCGGTCGCGGCTGTGCGGAGCCGAATCGGTGCCCAGGAACAGTCGATCGCAGCCCCCGGCAACGGCGGCGCGCAGCGCTTCCTGATGCGTATTGCGTTTCAGGATCGGCAGGCAGTAGAGATGCGGCCGTACTCCGCCCACCAACATATGATTGCGGTTGAACATCAGGTGCTGCGGGGTGATGGTGGCGGCCAGATGGCTGTCCGCGGCCAGTACATACTGCGCCGCTTCGCGGGTAGTGATATGTTCCAGGACAATTTTCAGCGCCGGAAAGCGCCGGCGTACCGGTTCCAGGATCCGATCGATAAAACACGCCTCGCGATCGAAGATATCAATCTCAGGCGCCGTGACCTCGCCGTGGATCAGCAACGGCATGCCGATTTCTTCCATGGCGCCGAGCAGGGGGTAAATGCCGGGGACACTGGTCACGCCGTGGCTGGAATTGGTGGTGGCGTTGGCCGGATATAATTTCGCGGCGCTGAAAACGCCTTGCTGGAATCCCGTCACTAACTGCGTTTTATCCAGCGTATCGGTAAGGTAGCAGGTCATCAGAGGCTGGAAACGGTGGCCGGCGGGCAATGCCGCCAGTATCCGCCCGCGATACGCAACGGCCTGTTCTATGGACGTAATCGGCGGCGTCAGGTTCGGCATCACGATAGCCCGGCCAAAGACGCGGCTGGTATAAGGCAATACGGTACGCAGCATATCGTCGTCGCGTAAATGCAGATGCCAGTCGTCGGGACGGCGGATATGGAGTTCTGTCGGCTGTGCGGTCATGAATAAGGCTCCGGCTATTGAGTACGGACAAACGGGTCAATATCAGATTAACGGCGGGGTATTAGAATAAGCATATCGGGCGGAAGTTGCATTATAAAAAAACCCGCCGCAGCGGGTTTGGATGGCAATATCAGTCGTCGTCCTTCGGCGTTGGCCGGGTCGCCGGGGCGGCGGCCTGATTTGCGGCCGCGTGGCCGCCCGCCGAACCGCGTCCCTCGAACCGGTACTCCGGACGCTGCCACTGCTTCACAGGCTCGGGGGCCGGGCTGTAAACGGGCGCAGGGGCCTTGGTCATGGGGGCGCTGACATGCTGTTTAAGAATGGGCTGCGCCTTGTCGTCTTCTGGCTGGACTTCCTGCTGTCCGTTCGGGATAGCGGGGGCCGGTTGCGGTTGCCCGTCGGCAACCGGCGTCGGCGCTGCGTGGGCCGATTGCGCCCCGGCGGCGTCCGCCGCCGGGGATGCCAGGGCCGGTTGCGTATCGGCGACGGTAGCGTGCGGTGCCACCGGGGCGCTGACCAGCGGCGCGGCTTCCGCTACTTGGCGTGGCGGCGACAGACGCGATACCTGCAAGGCGGCAATGATATCATCGGAAAGCAGGACAACGGCCGGTTGGCTCGCGACAGCCGACGGCGTTACGCTTGCCGGCTGTTCCTGTTCCGTCAGATCCGGGGCCAGCGTGGCAAACGACGCGGCGTCGGTATCCGCCACGGACGCGGCCGGTTGGGCTGCGGCCAGGGTGTCCTGCGCCACGCCGCGATCTTGCGCCTGGATGACATCGGGTACCTCATCGGCCGCCGCCAGTTGGGCCGGGGTCGGCTCAAGCGGAACCAGGGTCGCCGCGGGCAATTCCTGCGGCGCCAGGGCGTCGGTGGTGGCGACGCCTGCCGGCCCGGCGACGGTGCTGCTGTCGACAATGCTGTCGAGGGCGCTGGCCACGTCGCGGTCACGGGTGTGCTCGTTGCCGCCGCCCTGGCTGCCGGTAGCATCGGCGACCTGTGGCGGCGCGGTGTTTTCCGCCCCCGCCGTGGTCGGTTCAGGCAGCGGCATGACGTTTACCGCGGTCGTCGCGACAGGTTCCGGCAGTTCCGTCACCGTCGACGGGTTTTGTTCAAAACGTTCGACAGGCGTGATGGGATAGCTGATCCAGACCTTGCCGGACGCCATCTCGGGAGAGGCCACCGCGCCGCTGAGCGGCATCGGCGATTGCCCAAGATAACGCTCGTCACGATAACGGCGGCGACGCTGGCCGCTGACCCGCAAATGGCGCGGGGAGCGACGCGAACGGCGGGGCAGGCCCGCTTCGTTGCCGTTGCGGCCTTCCTGCGCGCTGTTGTCCAGCCCTTCGGGCGCCGGAGCGTCCTCGGTTTGGAACATGATGTCAGGGGTCGGCGCGCTGCCGGCCTGGAACCTGATATCCGGCTGCGAGCCGGTGTCTTCGCGGACGCTTTCGCCTGCGGCGGCGACCTGCGTAACGTCGGCCGCGTCATCGGTGACCCGCACTTTCTGGGACAGATTGCGACGCTGGCGGCGCGGAACGATTGGCGTCGGTTTATCGTCATCGTTCACCGGTTCGGCCAGGGCTACGGCTTCGGGCTCGATCATCTCGGGCTCGGCCTCAACCTCAACCTCAACCGGCAGGGGTTTGGCTTCCTGCGGCTGGCGCTTATCTTCCTGGCGACGGCGCGGACGATCGGCGCGCGGTTCGCGGCGTTGCGTCTGCTCCTCCTCGGTCTGCGGCTTCTCGGCTATCACGGCGTCAAGCATCTCGGTCTCGACCGGCGCGTTCTGGCGTTTGCCTTTACTACGCGCATCGTCACGGGGTTCGCGGCGTTCGCGCGGTTCACGGGGCTCACGCGCTTCACGCGGCTGGCGTCCTTCCTGCGGCGCGCGCTGCTCACGCTCGCCGTTACGATCGCGGCGGACATTCTGGCGGCGCTGGCCGCGGCGATCCTGCTGCTGGCGACGCGGCGCCTCGGCGGGTTCGGCTACGGCAGGGGTCTCTTCCTTCGGCAGGACCGGTTCGGCGGTTTTTACCGAGGTATCTTCCTCAGGATCGCTAAACCAGCTTTTCAGGCGGTTTACCGCGCGGCTGAATAACCCGGCGGAAGCCGGCTCAGCGGATTTTTCGGGCTTGGCGACGGCCTTGACGCCGGTTTCCCGGGCTACCGGCGCGGGTTCCTCAATCACCGGCTCAGGCGACATCGGCGGCGAATCCGGCATAACGAAAGCAGCCAGCGCGGGTTGTTCAGGCAGCTTACGCTCGGCCGCCGGTTCTTCGGACGGCTGGGCCATTTCCGCTTCGTGCAGTTGCGGCAACAGATAGCTCAGGGTTGGCGCTTCTTCGCCCTTGCGCACGCGCAGCACCGCGTAATGCGGGGTTTGCATTTGATCGTGCGGCACGATAATCGCCCGCACGCCGCCCTGGCGGCGCTCGATGGCGTTGACCGAATCACGCTTTTCATTGAGCAGGTACGAGGCAATCTGCACCGGCACGATGGCATGCACCTCGTGGGTATTCTCTTTCAGCGCCTCTTCTTCGATAAGGCGCAGGATGGATAGCGACAGCGACTCGTTATCACGAATGGTGCCGGTACCGCCGCAACGCGGGCAGACATGGTGGCTGGATTCACCCAACGACGGGCTCAGGCGCTGGCGCGAGAGTTCCAGCAAACCAAAACGCGAGATGCGGCCGATCTGGATGCGCGCGCGATCCTGGCGCACTGATTCACGCAGGCAATTTTCCACCTCGCGCTGGTGACGCACGGGGGTCATATCGATAAAGTCGATAACGATAAGGCCGCCCAGGTCGCGCAGGCGTAATTGACGGGCTATTTCGTCGGCGGCTTCCAGGTTGGTGTTAAAGGCGGTTTCCTCGATATCGCCCCCGCGGGTGGAGCGGGCGGAGTTGATATCGATGGCGGTCAGCGCTTCGGTGGTGTCGATAACGATGGAACCGCCGGACGGCAGGCGCACTTCGCGCTGGAAGGCGGATTCGATTTGCGATTCAATCTGGTAATGGCTGAACAGCGGAATTTCGCCGCTGTACAATTTAATTTTGCTGCTGAAGTCGGGGCGGCCGAGGGAGGCGATATGTTCTTTCGCTTTTTCGAGCACCTTGGGATTGTCGATCAGGATTTCGCCGATATCCGGACGCAGATAGTCGCGGAAGGCGCGCACGATGACGTTGCTTTCCTGATGAATCAGGAAGGGCGCGGGACGTCCTTCGGCGGCTTTTTTAATCGCTTCCCAATGCTTGATGCGAAACGCCAGATCCCACTGCAGCGCATCGGCGGATTTACCCACGCCGGCGGTACGGACGATAAGGCCCATGCCGTCGGGGAGTTCCAGCGACGACAGCGCTTCCTTCAGCTCAGTGCGATCGTCACCCTCGATACGACGGGAGATGCCGCCGGCGCGGGGATTGTTCGGCATCAGCACCAGATAACTGCCGGCCAGGCTGATAAAGGTGGTGAGCGCGGCGCCTTTATTGCCGCGTTCTTCCTTATCAACCTGGACAATGACTTCCTGCCCTTCACGCAGCACGTCCTTGATATTGGGGCGGCCGTGGGAGGCGTATTGCGCGGGAAAATACTCGCGGGCAATTTCTTTCAAGGGAAGAAATCCGTGTCGCTCGGCGCCGTAATCGACAAACGCCGCTTCAAGACTTGGCTCAATTCGGGTGATTTTACCCTTGTAAATATTAGCTTTTTTCTGTTCATGACCCGGGCTTTCAATATCCAGATCATACAGCTTTTGGCCATCTACCAGAGCAACGCGCAACTCCTCTTGCTGAGTCGCGTTAATTAACATTCTCTTCATCTTAACTTACTCTTTTTTATGCATTGGCATCAGAGCTGCGGGCAAAAAAACGCATGACCGGGCGATAACCGACGGCCCCGTGACTTGTCGCGAGCCGTCAACCTCACGGTTGTCGCTCGCAGAGGGGCGCATTGTTTCGGTAGCCTGTTTTCAGAGAGAAAGACAGCGCATTTACAGCGGGAATAGCGTCTGATAACGGTCGCCAGAACGAATTCCTTTTGCCGGCCAAGCTGCAATCCGCAGCCCGCTAACTGCCTGATTAATCACTACGTCTTACGCCATTGCTGCGTGTATGGTTGATCAGGCAAATTTAAAAATTCCACGATTTCTCGCCTTTAACGGGCGCAGAGTGGAAAGTTTATGCATTATTCCACCGCTGACACCTATATAGCAAGGCGACTTTACCTCTTGGCAACAAGATTCCGACTTATGGTTACATTTCTGCCTGGCCTGCCTGCTGCGTAGCCGAAATCCACCCGAAAAACTTTTTTACCAATTAAAGCACAGTTAAGCACAGAAAAAGGAGTGGCGCTATGCTGGCGGTATATTTAGAATCGCGTCCCATGAATGAAAATAATGCAGGCGTACAGTTTATAACCGTTTCCGCGGATGAAGCAGGCCAGCGGATCGACAACTTTTTGCGTACCCGATTAAAAGGCGTACCGAAGAGCATGATTTATCGTATCGTGCGAAAAGGGGAAGTGCGGGTCAATAAAAAACGGGTCAAGCCCGAATACAAGCTGCTGGACGGCGATGAGCTCAGGATTCCGCCGGTGCGTCAGTCCGCGCCGGATGAAAACACCGTTTCGCCGCTGCTGGACAAAGTGGCGGCGCTGGCGGAAGCGGTTCTGTATGAAGACGATCACCTGCTGATTTTAAACAAGCCTTCCGGTACGGCGGTGCACGGCGGCAGCGGCTTAAGTTTCGGCGTCATTGAAGGGCTGCGCGCGCTGCGCCCCGATGCCCGGTTCCTGGAACTGGTTCACCGCCTGGATCGGGATACGTCGGGTGTGCTGCTGGTGGCCAAAAAACGATCGGCCCTGCGTTTACTGCACGAGCAGCTGCGCATGAAAGGCATGCAGAAGGACTATCTGGCGCTGGTCGCCGGAGAGTGGCCGTCGCAGACCAAGACGGTCAGCGCGCCGTTGTTGAAAAATATCCTCGCCAGCGGCGAGCGCATCGTGCGGGTGGGCAGCGACGGCAAACCCTCGGAAACGCGCTTCAAGGTAGAAGAACGTTTTGTGCACGCCACCCTGGTAAAAGCCAGCCCGGTGACCGGCCGCACGCACCAGATACGCGTCCATGCCCAATATGCCGGCCACCCGATTGCCTTTGACGATCGTTACGGCGACGCGCAATTTGATCAACAGCTCAAGGGATCGGGCCTGCACCGGCTGTTTTTACATGCCGCGGCCCTGCGCTTCGATCATCCCGCCACCGGCGAGACCATGCGCATAGAGGCGCCGCTGGATAAAGGCTTGCGCCATTGCCTGGTTTACCTGCGCGCCAACGATAAATAAGGCGGCGCGCAGGAAATGGGGCGACGGTATCGCCATCCCGCCGGCGGTTGCTGCGGCCCTGCTAGCGCAAGCGCGCCTGCGCGTCCGTGAGCAGGGGATTGATGCCCTCGTTGCGCAGCATCCCGCCCAGCGCAATCAGCGGCAGGCCGATCAACGCATTGGGATCGCGCCCTTCCAGCGCGTCGAACAGGCTGATGCCCAGCCCCTCGCTTTTGAAGCTGCCCGCGCTGTGCAGCGGCTGGTCCAGCGCCACATAACCCGCGATTTCCGCCTCGCTCAGGGTGCGAAAAGTGACATGAAAGGGTTCTACCGTACGCTGGATCCTGCCCGTCAGGCTGTTAAGCAGCGCCAGGCCGGTATAAAACGTCACGCGCCGGCCGCTGGCTTGCCGTAGCTGGCCGACGGCGTTTTCGTGCGTATGGGGTTTGCCGGTAATGCGGCCTTCAAGCACGCAGCACTGATCGGAGCCGATAATCAGATGAGCGGGGTATCGGCCGGCCAGCGCGCGGGCTTTGCCCTCGGCCAGGCGCAGCACCATGTGGTCTGCGGATTCGTCCGCAAGCCTGGTTTCGTCGATGTCCGGCGCGACGGCGATAAACGGCAGGGTTAATTTTTCCATTAGCGCCCGGCGAAACGGCGACGATGAAGCCAAGACAATTTTGCACATATTTTTTCATCCAACGATGGCGTATTTCCGTGCGTCATTTTAAACTGTTCGCCGCTTCGGAAGCGAATATTGATAAAGGCAGGTAAATATGGCCTTTTTCTTTGACTCTATGCCGTTACAAAGTTAATATGCGCGCCCTATGCAAAAAGTAAAATTACCCCTGACTATCGATGCGGCCCGTACTGCACAGAAACGCCTGGACTATGCTGGTGTCTATGCGCCTGAGCAGGTAAAGCGTATTGCCGAATCCGTGGTAAGTGTGGATAGTGATGTTCAGGCGTCGTTGTCATTTAATATTGATAATCAGCGCCTGGCGGTGATCGATGGCAGTGCGGACGTAGCGGTGACGCTGCTGTGCCAGCGCTGCAACCAGCCGTTCGCGCATCAGGTGCACACGACATTTTGTTTCAGCCCGGTTGTCACCGACGAACAGGCTGAGGCATTGCCGGAAGCGTATGAGGCGGTTTATGTCGATGGTTTTGGCGAGATAGACCTGCTGGCAATGATTGAAGATGAAGTTATTCTTTCGCTGCCGATCGCACCGGTTCATGATACTGAACACTGTGAAGTGTCCGACGCGGAGCAGGTGTTCGGCAAGCTGCCGTCCGAGGTTGAAAAACCTAACCCGTTTTCCGTATTAGCCAGTTTAAAGCGAAAGTAATTTAAGGAGTAAGGTCCATGGCCGTACAACAGAATAAACCCACCCGTTCTACCCGTGGCATGCGCCGTTCACACGACGCGCTGACCACCTCTACCGTATCAGTGGACAAAGTCTCCGGTGAAACCCACCTGCGTCACCACATCACCGCCGACGGTTTCTACCGCGGTCGCAAAGTTATCGCCAAGTAATTCCAAGGCGATACATTGATACGTCTAACCCTGGCGTTAGATGCTATGGGCGGCGACTTCGGTCCCGCCGTAACAGTGCCTGCTGCATTGCAGGCACTGGCTTCTCATCCGCAATTAGCATTGCTGCTTGTCGGCAGTCCCGCTGCGATAAATCCTTTACTGGCAAAAACTGATTCCGTTCTACTTGAGCGATTGACGGTTGTTCCCGCCGAATCTGTTATTGCCGGTGACGCCAAACCATCCCAGGCCATCAGGGCCAGCCGCGGCACCTCAATGCGCATCATGCTTGAGCTGATCAAGGATGGAAAGGCCCAGGCCTGTGTCAGCGCCGGCAACACCGGGGCGTTGATGGGGTTGGCGATAATGTTGCTTAAACCGCTGGACGGCATCGAGCGTCCGGCGTTGATGACCGTGCTGCCGCACCAGCAGCGGGGCAAGACGGTCGTGCTGGACCTCGGCGCCAATGTGGCATGCGATGGCGAGATGCTGGCCCAGTTCGCCATTATGGGCGCGGTGATGGCGGAGGATATCGTGGGCGTGGCTAACCCGCGGGTGGCGCTGCTTAATATCGGCGAGGAGGAGACCAAGGGTCTCGATAATATCCACCAGGCCGCGGCGATACTGAGAAGTATTCCGTCAATCAACTATATAGGTTATCTTGAAGCCAACGAGTTGCTGACAGGGAAGACCGATGTGCTGGTCTGTGATGGGTTTGTCGGCAACGTCACATTAAAGACCATGGAAGGGGTGATAAGACTTTTTCTGTCTTTGCTTAAATCCTCAGGGGACGGCGGCAGGCAGGGTTGGCTGATGAAACTTGTCAAACGCTGGGTGAAAAAACGCCTCGCGCGCCAATTCGGCCATCTTAATCCTGACCAATATAATGGCGCTTGCCTGTTAGGTTTGCGTGGCACGGTGATCAAAAGCCACGGGGCGGCGAATCAGCGCGCGTTCGCTGTCGCTATCGATCAGGCAATGCAAGCGGTGGAGCGGCGGATTCCCGAGCGGATTGCCGCTCGCCTAGATGCGGTATTACCCAAGAGTGATTAAGCGTACATGTATACAAAGATTCTCGGTACCGGCAGTTATCTGCCGGCACAAATAAGGTCGAATGCGGACCTGGAAAAAATGGTCGATACCTCCGACGAATGGATCGTAACGCGTACCGGTATTCGTGAACGCCGTATCGCCGGGGTGGATGAAACCGTTTCCACCATGGGTTTCATCGCCGCGCAGCGCGCGCTGGAAATGGCGGACGTCGAGGTGGGCAAGATCGGTTTGATCATCGTCGCCACCACCTCGTCGAGCAATGCCTTCCCCAGCTCGGCGTGCGAAATCCAGCATCATCTAGGCCTTCGGGACGCCATCTCTTTCGATATGGCCGCGGCCTGCGCCGGTTTTGCCTACGCCCTGAGCGTGGCGGATCAATATGTTAAACACGGCGCGGTGGATTATGCGCTGGTGATCGGCTCCGATACCCTGAGCCGCACCCTCGATCCCAGCGATCGCGGTACGCTGATCCTGTTTGGCGACGGCGCGGGCGCGGTGCTGCTCGGCCGCTCCGAACAGCCTGGCATTTTATCGACCCATTTACACGCGGACGGGCGCTATGGCGATCTATTGACCCTGCCGTACCACAGCCGCATCGATCCGACGGCCCCTGCGTTCCTGACCATGTCGGGCAATGAAGTGTTCAAGGTGGCGGTGACCGAACTGGCCCATATCGTCGATGAAACCCTGAACGCCAATCAACTGGACCACTCGGCGCTGGACTGGCTGGTGCCGCACCAGGCCAACCTGCGTATCATCACCGCCACGGCAAAACGCCTGAGCATGAGCATGGATAAGGTGGTGGTGACCCTGGATCGGCACGGCAATACCTCCGCCGCCTCCGTACCGCTGGCGTTGGACGAGGCGGTGCGCGACGGCCGTATTAAGCGCGGGCAGCTGGTGATGCTGGAGGCGTTCGGCGGCGGCTTTACCTGGGGCTCGGCATTGATTCGGTTTTGAATTAACAGGAATTAAAAAAAAATGACAATATTGGCAATGGTATTCCCGGGCCAGGGATCCCAGACCGTCGGTATGCTGGCGGAACTGGCGGCACAATTTCCGCTGGTTGAGGCCACCTTCGCAGAAGCGTCCGCCGCTTTAGGTTATGATCTCTGGCAGATGACCCAGCAAGGCCCGGCGGAAGAGCTGAATAAAACCTGGCAGACACAGCCGGCGCTACTGGCGGCCTCGGTGGCCATCTGGCGCGTCTGGCAGCAGCAGGGCGGACAACAGCCGTCATGGCTGGCCGGCCATAGCCTGGGCGAATACTCGGCGCTGGTCTGCGCGGAGGTGCTTGATTTCGCCCAGGCGGTGCGGCTGGTGGAACTGCGCGGCAAACTGATGCAGGAAGCCGTGCCCGCGGGTATCGGCGCCATGTCGGCCATTATCGGCCTCGACAATGCCGCCATTGAGCAGGCCTGCCGCGAGTCGGCGCAGGGACAGGTGGTGTCGCCGGTGAATTTCAATTCTCCCGGACAGGTGGTTATCGCCGGCCATAAAGAGGCGGTCGAGCGCGCGAACGCGGCCTGCAAGGCGGCCGGCGCGAAGCGTGCGCTGCCGCTGCCGGTCAGCGTGCCTTCGCATTGCGCGTTAATGAAACCCGCGGCGGATAAGCTGGCGCTGGCATTGGCGGACATCGCCTTTTCCGCGCCTAGGGTGCCGGTGGTGAATAACGTCGACGTGGTGGCGCAGACGGATCCGGACGCGATACGCCTGGCCCTGGTGCGCCAGCTGTATAATCCGGTACGCTGGACTGAAACGGTGCAATACCTTGCCGCGCAAGGGGTCGACCAGGTGCTGGAAGCGGGGCCGGGCAAAGTGCTCACCGGCTTGACCAAACGCATCGCCGACACCCTTTCCGGCGCGGCGGTAAACGATCCGGCGTCGCTGGCAGCGGCGCTTGGGCAATAATCATGGGGAATGCAATGAGCTTTGAAGGTAAAATCGCCCTGGTCACCGGCGCCAGCCGCGGAATCGGTCACGCTATCGCTGAATTGCTGGCCGAACGCGGCGCAACAGTCATAGGCACGGCCACCAGCGAGCAGGGCGCCGACGCCATCAGCGCCTATCTGGGCAACCGGGGCAAAGGGCTGCAACTTAATGTCTCTGACATCGCATCCATTGATTCTCTTTTAGAGAAAATGCGCGCAGAATTTGGCGAAGCTGATATTTTAGTGAATAATGCCGGAATCACGCGTGATAATCTTCTGATGCGCATGAAAGAAGACGAATGGCAGTCTATCCTTGATACAAACCTGACATCCGTTTTCCGCATGTCCAAGGCGGTAATGCGCGCGATGATGAAAAAGCGTTACGGCAGAATCATTACTATCGGTTCTGTTGTAGGCTCTATGGGTAACGCCGGGCAAGCGAATTATGCCGCCGCCAAAGCCGGATTGATCGGCTTTAGCAAATCGTTGGCCCGTGAAGTCGCCTCGCGCGGCATTACGGTAAACGTGGTGGCGCCCGGTTTTATTGCGACTGATATGACAGATGCGTTGACAGATGACCACCGTGCGGACATTTTGTCCCGGATTCCGGCAAATCGTCTTGGCGATCCGAAAGAAATTGCCAGTGCTGTTGCTTTTTTCGCCTCTGACGAGGCGGCATACATTACCGGTGAAACGATACATGTCAACGGCGGCATGTATATGCTGTAAAAAGCACGAAAATCATTTGCGTTATTTGTGGTAAACACCGCAAAATAGCATAAAATCGTGGTTTGACCAGCCGGGATTTAGTTGCATCTTTTTCAACATTTTATACACTACGAAAACCATCGCGAAAGCGAGTTTTGATAGGAAATTTAAGAGTATGAGCACTATCGAAGAAAGCGTTAAGGCAATCATCGCTGAGCAACTGGGTGTTAAGAAAGAAGAAGTCGTAAACAATGCTTCTTTTGTCGATGACCTCGGCGCTGATTCTCTCGACACCGTTGAGCTGGTAATGGCGCTGGAAGAAGAATTTGATACAGAAATTCCGGACGAAGAAGCTGAAAAAATCACTACTGTCCAGGCAGCTATTGATTTTATTCAGGCAAGCCAGCAGTAAGCGAACATCCCTAGGCGGTCATTCGACCGCCTAAGTTTTTTGTCCCACACAGTGTCTTTTTTCCCTCCTTGGAGGACAAGCGTGTCTAAGCGTCGAGTAGTTGTGACCGGACTTGGCATGTTGTCTCCTGTCGGCAATACCGTAGAATCTACGTGGAGCGCGCTCCTAGCCGGACAGAGTGGCATCGGCCCGATCGACCATTTTGATACTACTGCCTATGCAACACGTTTTGCTGGCTTAGTGAAAAATTTTAATTGTGAAGATTATCTGTCGCGCAAAGATGCGCGCAAGATGGATATTTTCATACAGTACGGCATTGCGGCCGGCATCCAGGCCATGCAGGATTCCGGCTTGGTGGTCACCGAGGAAAACGCGCCGCGTATCGGTGCGGCAATCGGCTCGGGCATCGGCGGGTTGGGATTGATTGAAGAAAATCATACCGCCCTGGTGAATGGCGGACCGCGCAAAATCAGTCCTTTTTTTGTGCCTTCCACCATCGTCAACATGATAGCCGGGCACCTGACCATCATGTGCGGACTGCGCGGACCAAGTATCTGCGTGGCGACGGCCTGTACCACGGGTGTGCACAATATCGGCCATGCCGCCAGGATAATCGCCTATAACGATGCGGATGTCATGTTGGCCGGTGGCGCTGAAAAAGGCAGCACGCCCTTGGGCGTCGGCGGTTTCGGCGCCGCGCGCGCGCTGTCTACCCGTAATGATAACCCGCAGGCGGCCAGCCGCCCCTGGGATCGTGACCGTGACGGCTTTGTGCTGGGCGACGGCGCCGGCGTCATGGTGCTGGAAGAGTACGAGCATGCTAAAAAGCGCGGCGCGAAAATTTACGCCGAAGTGGTGGGTTTTGGTATGAGCAGCGATGCCTATCATATGACCTCGCCGCCGGAAGACGGCGCGGGGGCGGCGCTGGCCATGGTCAACGCCCTGCGTGACGCGGGCATCACCCCGTCGCAGGTCGGCTATATCAACGCGCACGGCACATCCACGCCGGTGGGTGATAAAGCTGAAACCTACGCGGTGAAATCCGTGTTCGCCCAGGATGCGTACAAGGTCATGATCAGCTCCACGAAATCGATGACCGGGCATTTGCTGGGCGCCGCCGGGGCGATAGAGTCTATTTTCAGCATACTGGCGCTGCGCGATCGGGCTATTCCGCCCACCATTAATCTGGACAACCCTGACGCCGAGTGCGATTTGGATTTTGTGCCCCATGAAGCTCGTCAGGTGCCTGGAATGGAATATGCATTATGCAACTCATTCGGTTTCGGCGGCACCAACGGGTCACTGGTATTCCGCCGGATATAATCGTAGAGTGATGCCTAATGGCCCGTTTATCGGGCCATTTTTTTATCATTGCCGCATCGGCGACCGCTTACCAGGTGAACTATGTATTGGATCAACGGAAAACCCCGGCGCCAATTGCCCGTAAACGATCGCGCCACCCAATTCGGCGACGGTTTTTTTACCACCGCGCGCATACGCGCGGGTGCGATCGATTTACTGCCCTACCATCTGGACCGGCTGGCCGAGGCCGGCGAGCGGTTGTTGTTTGCGCCGCTGGACCGCGGGTTATTAACCAGCGAAATGCGCCGGGTGGCGGAACTCCGACAGCAAGGCGTGCTCAAAGTACTCATCAGCCGCGGCAGCGGCGGCCGGGGGTATAGCGCGGCCGGTTGCGATGCGCCGTTACGTATTATGTCCCATACGGCCGCGCCGGCGCATTATGTCGCCTGGCGCGAAAGCGGCGTCAGCCTTGCCCTGAGTCCAGTCAGATTGGCCCGCGGTCCGCTATTGGCCGGCATAAAGCACCTTAACCGCCTGGAGCAGGTATTAATCCGCGCTCACCTGGAACGGGATGCCGTCGCCGAGGAGGCGCTGGTGCTTGATACGCAGGGTTTTATCGTTGAATGCTGCGCGGCGAATATTTTCTGGCGCACCGGGGATCGGGTTTATACACCGGCGCTGACCCATGCCGGCGTGGCGGGGGTTATGCGGCGTCATATCATGCACCTGCTTGCGGCCTCGCCGTTCAGCCTGCAACAGGTCGAGGCGCCGGCCGCCGCGCTCGATGACGCCGAGGAAGTGATCATTTGCAATGCGCTGATGCCGGTATTGCCGGTCAACCGTATCGCGCAGCGCCGCTATCCCGCCAGGGCCCTGTTCGACTTCGTCAGCCCGCACTGTTAACTGAGTTATTGCATGAAAAAAACGTTTTTTATCGCCATTATCCTCCTGCTGGCCGCTGGCATCGCGTTTTGCCTGTACCAGGTCAAGCATTTCGCCGCGTCGCCGCTGGTCATTAAACAAGAGACTATTTTTACCTTGCCCGCCGGCACCGGGCGCGAGGGGCTGAAAACCGCGCTGCGCCAGCAGCATATCGTCAAGCGTACCCGCTGGCTGCCGGCGCTGTGGCAACTGGAGCCGGAGCTGGCCAGCTTCAAGGCGGGCACCTACCGGTTTATACCCGGCATGACGGTGCGCCAGATGCTGGCGTTATTAGCCAGCGGCCGGGAAGCCCAGTTTTCCATCCGTTTTGTCGAGGGGTCCACGTTTAAGGAGTGGCTGGCCATCATCGCCAAGGCGCCTTACCTGAAACATACCCTGGACGGGGTGGCGGCGGATCAGGTAGCCGGCCTGCTGGGCCGGGAGCCATCGTCCACGCTGGAAGGGCGCTTTTATCCCGATACCTATCTGTATACCGCGCAAACCCCCGATATCGCTTTGTTAAAGCGCGCGGGACAGCGGATGGATAAAACGCTGGATGAAGTCTGGCGGGACAGGGAGCCGGGACTGCCGTACAAGACGCCGCTGGATTTGCTGACCATGGCCTCGATTGTGGAAAAAGAGACCGGTGTGGCGGACGAACGCCCCAAGGTGGCCTCGGTATTCATCAACCGCCTGCGCCTGAGCATGCGCCTGCAAACCGATCCCACGGTGATCTACGGCATGGGCGAGAGCTATAAAGGTATCATCAGCAAGCAAGACCTGGCGACGCCAACGCCGTATAATACCTATTTGATTACCGGACTGCCCCCCGCGCCGATCGCCATGCCGGGACAGGCGTCGCTTGAGGCCGCCGCGCATCCTGCCAAGACGTCGTATCTTTATTTTGTCGCCGACGGCAAGGGCGGCCATATTTTCAGCACCAACCTGGCAAGCCATAATCAAGCCGTACAGCAATATCGTGAAAGCGTAAAGGAAAACCATGGACAGTAAATTCATCGTGATTGAAGGGCTTGAGGGCGCCGGGAAAACCTGCGCCATCGCCGTGCTGGTGGAGACGCTCAGGGCCCGTGGCATCACTGATGTGGTTTTTACCCGCGAGCCGGGCGGAACCCCGCTGGCGGAAGCGTTGCGCCGCTTAATCAAGGACGGTATCGACAACGAGCCGGTAACCGATAAAGCGGAACTGCTGATGCTGTACGCCGCGCGCGTCCAGTTGGTGGAGAATGTGATCAAACCCGCGCTGGCGCGTGGCGCGTGGGTTATCGGCGATCGCCACGATCTCTCATCCCAGGCTTACCAGGGCGGCGGCCGCGGCGTGGATCCGCAGCTGCTGACGGCGCTGCGCGACCTGGTGCTGGGGGATTTCCGCCCCGATTTAACCCTGTACCTGGATCTCCCTCCGGCCATTGGCCTTCAGCGCGCGCGGGCGCGCGGCGAGCTTGATCGCATCGAGCAGGAGTCGCTGGCCTTTTTTGACCGCATCCGGGCGCGTTACCAGGCCCTGGCCGCGGCGGATGCGCGCATCGTTACCATTGACGCCAGCCGTTCGCTGGCGCAGGTTAGCGACGCGCTGCGCGCCAGCCTGAACTGCTGGCTGGACACGCCGGAGTCCCGGCCGTGAAATGGTATCCGTGGCTGAATACGCCCTACCGGCAGATTCTCGCCCGCTATCAGGAGGGCAAGGGCCATCACGCTTTGCTTATCCATGCGCTCAAGGGCAGCGGCGTGTCATCGCTGTTCTATGCCCTGAGCCGCTGGCTCATTTGCCAGCGGCCGGACGGCATCAAAAGCTGCGGCCATTGCCACAGTTGCCGCCTGATGCTGGCCGGCACCCACCCCGATTTTTATCAGCCCGAACCGGAGAAAGGGCGGTTGAGCCTGGGGGTGGATAATATCCGCCAGATTATCGACCCGCTCTACCATCATGCGCAGCAGGGCGGGGCCAAGGTGGTCTGGTTGCCCCACAGTGAAATACTGACCGAGCCGGCGGCCAACGCATTGCTCAAGACCCTGGAAGAACCGCCTGACCGCACCTTTTTCCTGCTCGGCTGCCGCGAACCGTCGCACCTGTTGCCCACCCTGCGCAGCCGCTGTCTGTACTGGCACCTGCCGTCGCCGGAAGAGCCGGCCGGCCTGCGGTGGCTCCAGCAGCAGGGCATCACGGCGCAAGAGCAGGCGCGCACGGCGCTGCGGCTTACCAGCGGTGCGCCGGTCGGCGCCCTGGAGCTTCTGCAGCCGGGCCGCTGGGCGGAACGTGCGGCGCTGTGCGACGGGCTGGGCCGCGCGCTTGCCGACGGCGATTTTCTGAGGCTATTGCCGCTGTTAAACAAGGACAAGGATGACGAACCGGTATACTGGCTGCTCAGCCTGCTCACGGACGCCCTGAAATGGCAACAGGGCGCCGCCGGGTTTATGCTCAACCAGGATCAGCTGGCGCTGGTGGGCGAGCTGGCCGCGCGATTCCAGCCCGGCGCCCTGCATCATCAATTGCAGCAGTGGCTCCAGTGTCGGCGGCAGTGGCGGGAGATTGCCGGTGTTAACCGCGAATTGTTGCTGACCAATCAATTGCTTAACTGGGAAAACGGCGCGCCGGACGGGCGCACCCATCCCTGGACTCTATAAAAAGGTAATGTCATGTTTTTAGTCGATTCCCACTGCCATCTTGACGGGTTGAATTACGAGACCCTGCATCGCGATGTTGCCGACGTGGTGGCCAAGGCCAAGGCGCGCGATGTTCATCTGATGCTGGCTGTGGCCACCACCCTGGCGGGTTTTAGCAAGATGAGCGAACTGATCGGCCAGCGCGACGAGGTGCTGATGTCGTGCGGCGTCCATCCGCTGAATCTGGATGAGCCCTATGATTTTGCCGAACTCAGGCGCCTGGCCGCGGGCGACAACGTGGTGGCCCTGGGCGAGACCGGGCTGGATTATTTTTACCAGCAGGATAATAAGGCCGAACAGCAGGCGGCGCTGCGCGAGCATATCCGCATCGGCCGGGCCGTGAACAAGCCGGTAATCGTGCATACCCGTTCGGCGCGGGAAGACACGCTGGCTATCCTGCATGAAGAACGGGCGGGGGAGTGCGGCGGCGTGCTGCATTGCTTTACCGAAGATATCGCCACCGCCAAGACCCTGCTGGACCTGGGTTTTTATATTTCGTTTTCCGGCATCGTCACCTTTCGCAACGCCGAGGCGCTGCGCGAGGCGGCGCGCTATGTTCCGCTCGACCGGCTGCTGGTGGAGACCGATTCGCCTTATCTGGCGCCGGTGCCGTATCGCGGCAAGGAAAACCAGCCGGCCTATGTGCGGGACGTGGCCGATTTTATGGCCGGCCTGAAAGGCGTGACGGTGGAACAACTGGCGCAGGCCACCACCGCGAATTTCGGCCGGTTGTTTCATGTTGATCCCGCGCGCCTCGCCGCGCATAGTTGAGTCCGGCGGTATTTCCAGCGCGTAATGGGGTGAAATAAACGCGCGCCGGGGCGGGTTGCGGATGTTTTAATCACCTCGCGCGTCATGGCCATGGGCGCCGGTGTCATGGCGCGTTTGGCCGGCGTCAGTGAAACGTGATTATCATCAAACACCCGGTCGGCGATTTATTTTACACTGCGTAATAAATACAACCCCAGCGGTTCATAAGACAAAAAGCCAGCGCAATTTGAGCTCGCGTCCCGGCGCGGGCGGATCCGGCATTATTACTAGGAGCATTCATCATTATGTTTAAGAACGCATTCGCCAACCTGCAAAAAGTAGGTAAATCGCTAATGCTACCGGTATCCGTATTACCGATTGCCGGCATCCTGCTCGGCGTCGGTTCCGCTGAATTCAGCTGGATACCCGCCGTTGTTTCCCATGTCATGGCGGAGGCCGGCGGTTCGGTTTTTGCCAATATGCCGTTGATTTTCGCCATCGGCGTGGCGCTGGGGTTCACCAATAATGACGGCGTTTCCGCCCTGGCGGCGGTAGTGGCCTACGGCATCATGGTGAAAACCATGGCGGTAGTGGCGCCACTGGTTCTCGGCCTGCCGGCGCAGGAAATCGCCGCTAAGCATCTGGCCGACACCGGCGTATTGGGCGGCATTATTTCGGGTGCCATCGCCGCTTATATGTTCAATCGGTTTTACCGCATCAAGCTGCCGGAATACCTGGGCTTTTTTGCCGGTAAACGTTTCGTGCCGATTATTTCCGGCCTGATCGCCATCCTGCTCGGCGTCGTTTTATCCTTTATCTGGCCCCCGATCGGGTCGGCCATCCAGGACTTCTCCCAATGGGCGGCATACCAGAACCCGGTGGTGGCCTTCGGCATCTACGGCCTGGTGGAACGCGCGCTGGTGCCTTTCGGCCTGCATCATATCTGGAACGTGCCGTTCCAGATGCAGGTGGGCGAGTTCACCAACGCCGCGGGCCAGGTGTTCCATGGCGATATACCGCGTTATATGGCGGGCGACCCCACCGCAGGCAAGCTGTCCGGCGGCTTCCTGTTCAAGATGTACGGACTGCCGGCCGCCGCGATTGCCATCTGGCATTCGGCTAAACCGGAAAACCGCGCCAAAGTGGGCGGCATCATGATTTCCGGCGCGCTGACCGCATTCCTGACCGGCATTACCGAACCGATTGAATTCGCTTTTATCTTTGTGGCCCCCATTCTTTACGTGATCCACGCCATCCTGGCGGGCCTGGCGTTTCCTATATGTATCCTGCTCGGCATGCGTGACGGCACCAGCTTTTCCCACGGCCTGATCGACTTTGTGGTGCTGAGCGGCAACAGCAGCCGCATTTGGCTGTTCCCGGTGGTGGGTATCCTCTACGGCCTGGTTTACTACACCCTTTTCCGGGTATTGATTGTCAAACTGGATCTGAAAACGCCCGGCCGTGAAGCGACAGGCAGCCAGCAGATCACCCAGGGCGGCACGGAAATGGCGGGAGCGCTGGTCAAGGCGTTCGGCGGCCGGGACAATATCACCAACCTGGATGCCTGCATTACCCGTTTGCGCATCAGCGTGGCGGACATTTCCAAGGTGGACCAGCCAGGGCTGAAATTGCTCGGCGCGGCCGGCGTGGTCGTGGCCGGCTCCGGGGTACAGGCGATATTCGGCACCAAGTCGGATAACCTGAAAACCGATATGGATGAATATATGCGCCATAGCGTGTCATGATGGCGCTATAACGCGTGCGGCAGTACCACAGGGAGGCGAAGGCCTCCCTTATAGTCTGCGGATAACATGTGCGCGCCATTGATGCTTTTGCCCACCGTGCCCGCGCGTACCGTCCCTCTATGTAATAAAACCATCCCAAGGTTGAAATAATGGGGGTAAGTCGCTCATACTCCATGCACTAACCTGTTTTGATACAAGGAAAGATGTCATGGCTGAAGAAACTATTTTCAGTAAAATTATTCGCCGGGAAATACCCTCGGAAATCGTTTACCAAGACGAACTGGTTACCGCCTTTCGTGATATTACCCCCAAGGCGCCAAGCCATATCCTGATCGTACCCAATATCCTGATCCCAACCGTAAACGACGTTACCGCCGAACACGAGGCGGCGCTGGGCCGCATGTTTACCGCCGCCGCCAAAATTGCCCGGCAGGAAGGCATCGCCGAGGACGGCTTTCGCCTGATAGTCAATTGCAACCGCCACGGCGGCCAGGAAGTCTATCATCTGCATATGCATCTTCTCGGCGGCAGGGCGCTCGGTCCGCTGGTGAATTTTTGAGCGGCCGCAGGGCGATGGGACACACAAGCAATCGGGGAGGCCTATGCGTTTTACGCCGCCGTTTTTAGCCATGCTGCTGCTTATCACGGGTTGTACCGCCAGTCATAACAAGACGCTGATGATTAACGATCGGCAGACGCTGATTATGGATCCGTCGGTAATGACGGCCGGGATTACCGCCGAAGCGCCCACCATCGGCGACGACCAGGGCCGCCGCCGTGCGCACGCCACGATCGGCAACGGACAGGATCATGCCGTTACCGTCAATTACCGGTTTTATTGGTACGACCCGCAGGGTCTGGACGTACTGCCTTTCCCCGCTACCCGTACACTGGTGATCCCGCCGGGCGCCGATGTCACCGTTGAATCCATCACCGGTAATCTCGAGGCCAGGCGCGTTCGCCTCTATCTGTTTTTGTAACCTATGTTTGAGTGATGGATGATGAAAAAGTATCTCTTTGTCGCATTAGCCGCGCTGGTGCTGACCGGATGTCCGACGCGCGCGCCGGAACCGGAGCAGCCGCCCGCCACTATTGAACCGGCCCAGCCGGTGCCGGCGCCTGAGCCGGTTCCGTCGCAGCCGCAGCCGCAGCCGGTACCGCAGCCGCCTAAGCTCAGGACCCTGGATTGGCCGGCAAGCGTCGCGCCGCTGGTCAAGCAAATGCTTGGCGCCCAGGGGATCGCGCCTGGCAGCGTACTGTTGATCAATAGCATGAAAAACAATACCAATGGCAGCATACAGACCGGCAAAGCTACCGCCGCAATCTACAGCGCCCTGGCGGCGGATAAGACCTTTACCATCATCAGCCAGGACCAGATGGCGTCGGCCAAGCAGACCCTGGGACTGTCGGTGGACGATAGTCTGGAGTCGCGCAGCAAGGCGGTAGGGTTGGCGCGCTATCTCAATGCGCAATATGTGCTTTACAGCGACGCCAATGGCGATGCAAAACTGCCCGACATCGAGATGCAGTTAATGCTGGTGCAATCCGGCGAGATTGTCTGGTCGGGTAAAGGACTTGCGCAAGAGTAGCGTCTCCCTTGATGTTCTGTTGACGCAGGTGCCGGCGATGAATGTCGCCGGCCGGCGGGTGGCGCCGGTGCATGGCCTGACCGGCGCCAGCTGGCGGGTCAGCGCCGCGGGTGGGGATCTCATCGCGCGGGAAGCGACGCCGTCTGAACGGCTGCTGGGCGTGGACCGGCGGCGGGAATATCGCCTGCTGCGGCGCTTGCCCGCCGGCACCCCGGCGCCAAAGCCGCTGGCCGGCACGGCGCAATGGCTGCTGTTGGAGTGGCTGGACGGGGAATGCCTGACGCCGGCCGGGTGGCAGGCGGCGGTTGCCGGAGGCCAGCTTGCCGCCGTGCTGGCGCAATTGCATCGCGGGCCGCGCCACGGCTATCCTATTGCCCTGCGGGCCCGGTACGCCGCCTACTGGCAGGCCAGCGATCCGGCGCGCCGCTGTCCGGCCTGGCTGCGGCTGCAGCAGCGGTTTATGCGCGCCAAAATGCCCGCGCCGCTGTGCTGCGCGCCGTTGCATATGGATATCCACCCCGGCAATGTGCTGCGCGCGCCTGACGGCGGGCTGCGGCTGATTGACTGGGAATACGCCGGCGACGGCGATATCGCCCTGGAACTGGCGGCGCTGTTTCGCGGCAACGGGCTGGACGAAGGTCTGCAGGCGGATTTCCTGCGCGCCTACCAGGCCGGCTCAGGCTCACCAGGCTATGCCACGGCCGTTCTCCGGCGGCGCATTGCCGCCTGGGCGCCGTGGGTCGATTACCTGATGTTGATGTGGTACGAAGTCCGCTGGCGGCAAACGCGCCAACGGCATTTTTTGCGGCATGCGGCGCCGCTGCGCCGCCATTTGGGTTTACCGTTTTGAACGAGGTTGTCGTGGGTCCATTGATGTTAGATGTCGCCAGCTATGAGTTGGATAACGAAGAGCGTGAAATATTGCAGCACCCGATGGTGGGCGGCGTGATTATTTTTACCCGCAACTATCACGATCCCGATCAGCTGGCGGCGCTGGTAGCGCAAATCCGCCGCGCGTCGCGCCAGCGGCTGGTGGTGGCGGTGGACCAGGAAGGGGGCCGGGTACAGCGTTTTCGTGAAGGATTTACCCTCCTGCCCGCCGCCCAGGCGTATGCGGCGCTGCGCCCCATGGCGCAGGCGACGGCCCTGGCCCGCGACGCCGGCTGGCTGATGGCGGCGGAAATGACCGCCATGGATATCGATATCAGTTTTGCGCCGGTACTGGATATCGGGCATGGCAGCCTGGCTATCGGCGAACGCGCCTTTCACCATCAGGCGGAGCCGGCCATCGAGCTGGCGGAAAATTTTATCGCCGGCATGCATCAGGCCGGCATGAAGGCCACGGGCAAGCATTTCCCCGGCCACGGGGCGGTGACCGCCGACTCGCATAAGGAAACGCCCGTCGACGGCCGTCCCCTGGACGAGATTCGCGCCCATGATATGCACGTCTTTACCACGCTTGTCGCGCGCGGCGCGCTGGACGCCATTATGCCCGCCCATGTGGTTTATACCGAGGCGGACCCCCTGCCGGCCAGCGCTTCCGCTTTTTGGCTGAAGACGGTTCTGCGCCGCGAGCTGGGCTTTGCCGGTATTATTTTTTCCGATGATCTCTCCATGGAAGGCGCGGCGGTGATGGGGGGCTATGCCGAGCGGGCGCAGGCTTCGCTGGATGCCGGCTGCGATATGATTTTGGTGTGCAATAACCGCGCCGGGGCCATCAAGGTGCTGGATAATCTGTCACCGATCAAAGTCGACGTTCTCGAGACGTTATACCATCGGGGAGTGATTTCCCGTAAGGAACTGCTCGGCTCCACGCGCTGGCGGCAGGTGCATCAACAGCTTACGCTGCTGGGAGCGCAGTGGGCCGAGGAAAAACAGCGGCGGATAGAATTCCCGGACCACTGACGTTCAGCGTCCGGACTTATTGAGCGACGAGGATAGTGATGATTATCTATTTGCATGGTTTTGATTCCAACAGTCCCGGTAATCATGAAAAAGTGCTGCAGCTTCAGTTTATCGACCCCGATGTGCGGCTGATAAGCTACAGCACCCGTCATCCACGCCACGATATGCAGCATCTGTTAAAAGAAGTGGACAAGATGCAGCAACTGACCGATGACGAGCGTCCGCTGATTTGCGGCGTCGGACTGGGCGGGTTCTGGGCGGAGCGCATCGGGTTCCTGTGCGACATGCGCCAGGTGATCGTTAATCCGAATTTATTTCCGGATGAGAATATGCCGGGCAAAATCGATCGTCCGGAAGAGTACGTGGATATCGCCACCAAATGCGTGGAGAACTTCCGCGAGAAAAACCGCGACCGCTGCCTGGTGTTGCTTTCGCGCAATGATGAAGCCCTGGACAGTCGCCGCAGCGCGGCGCTGCTGGCGCCGTTTTACGAGATTATCTGGGATGAGGAGCAAAGCCATAAATTCAAAAATATCGCCCCCCATGTGCTGAGGATCCAGAGTTTCAAGGCGCTGGGTTAAGCGCCCCGGCCAACCGGCATCAGGGCGCCTGTGCGCGGGTGCCCGGTTGCGTTTTTATTCTCTGCCTTATTAGGCCAAAATTGATTTATATCAATTTTGGTATGACCAAATGACCCTTCATGGTAATCTTGCAGCAACAACAGTTTATTTGAAGGTAACCACGTGTTTTATAAGGGTATTTATTTTTACTCTTAGTTAACGATTGGTTTACATTTGGAGGTTATTTTGTCATTACCCCTGAAGCAGATTGTTATCGTTGGCGGCGGCGCCGGCGGCCTGGAACTCGCCACCCGTTTGGGATCCGCCTTGGGCCGCAGTAAAAAGGCGGACATCACCCTGGTGGATCGCAATCACAGCCATTTATGGAAACCTTTGCTGCACGAGGTGGCCACCGGTTCGTTGGATGAAGGCGTAGATGCCATCAGCTACCTGGCCCATGCCCGCAATCATCACTTTTTTTTCCAGATGGGCAGCCTGAGCAATATTAACCGCGACGATAAAACGCTGCAGCTGGATGAAATCCGCGATGCCCACGGCGATCTGCTGGTGCCGGTGCGCCAGTTGCCTTATGACATCCTGGTGATGGCGCTCGGCAGCGTATCCAACGACTTCGGCACCGCCGGGGTGAAGGAAAATTGTATTTTCCTCGACAATCCCGCGCAGGCCCAGCGGTTCCATAATGAAATGCTCAATCTGTTCCTGAAGTTTTCCACCCAGCCGCATGGCCCGGATGAGCGCGTGAATATCGCCATCGTCGGCGGCGGCGCCACCGGCGTGGAACTGTCGGCCGAACTGCATAACGCGGTTCAGGAATTGCACAGCTACGGGTTTAAAGGCCTCGATAACCAGGCGCTGAACGTAACGCTGGTCGAGGCGGGCGAGCGTATCCTGCCGGCGTTGCCCGCGCGTATTTCCGCCTCGGCTCACCATGAGCTGGGAAAAATGGGCGTCCGGGTCCTGACCAAGACGCTGGTGACCAGTGCCGGGCCAGGCGGGCTGACCACCAAGGACGGCGAGTTTATCCCGGCGGAACTGATGGTGTGGGCGGCCGGCATCAAAGCGCCGGATTTCCTGAAGGATATCGCCGGGCTGGAAACCAATCGCACCAATCAGCTGGTGGTGACGCCCACCCTGCAAACTACCCGCGATCCCGCGATTTTCGCCATCGGCGACTGCGCGTCCTGTCCGCAACCCGCCGGCGGGTTTGTGCCGCCGCGCGCCCAGGCCGCGCACCAAATGGCGAGCCGGGCGTACGCTAATATCCTGGCGCTGTTAAAAGACCGGGAACTGAAACCCTATGTCTATAAGGATCACGGCTCCCTGGTATCGCTATCCCGGTTCAGCACCGTGGGCAGCCTGATGGGCAATCTGATGCGCGGCTCCATGATGATAGAGGGCCGTATCGCCCGCGCGGTGTATATTTCTCTGTACCGCATGCATCAAGTGGCCCTGCACGGCCTGTTCAAAACCGGGCTTATCGTGCTGGTGGGGCGGATTAACCGTGTGATCCGGCCGCATTTAAAACTGCATTAATTGCAGGCAGGCATTCCCTCTGATACGGCTGCGCCGGGTTCGGCGCCAGCCTGCCGCCGGGCAGGAAAATCTGCCCGGCTAATGCCTCTGCGCCCCCTTTCCCTGCAATATGCCCAAGCTGACGCGGCAATCACACGGTTTGCGGCGCTAACATATTGTATTAGCAATGCTTACCCTTAGCATAAAACGCCGATAATGGCGCTTAAACCCCTAGGAATTATCCCAAACTGGCTTTGGCGCATGCATAAATGCCCTATTTTGGCTATTAGTCTTATTGCCGCTGTCGCCTGCTTTGTGCAGACTTCGGTTCATCCGGTGGGCGAATCACGCACGCCGTGCCGGAGGAGTCCATGAGTTCCGTTTTGCGCTAGCGTCCGGAGAGGGCCGGCAGTCATTAACCCAGGCGTAGTTAGCGTAATCGACTGCCTCTGGGATCCGGTTGCTGCCAGTGAATGCGTGGGTTATTACTTCAGGAGGATTTCCCATGAATAAATCAATGTTGGCCGGTGTCGGTATCGGGATTGCCGCGGCGTCAGGGATTGCGGCGGTTGCCGGACTGGATGTGTTCTCCTCTGGTCCGCGATATGCGCAGGTAGTCACGGCAACGCCAATCAATGAAACCATTAAAACCCCCCGCCAGGAATGCCGGAATGTCGCCGTTACCCATCGCCGTCCGGTGCAGGACGAAAATAAAATCGCCGGTTCTTTGCTCGGCGCGGTGGCGGGCGGCGTCTTAGGGCATCAGTTCGGCGGCGGGCGCGGCAAGGACGTGGCCACGGTGGCGGGGGCGCTGGCGGGCGGATACACCGGCAACCAGGTACAGGGCAATCTGCAAAATCGCGACACCTATACCACCACCCAGCAGCGCTGCCAGACGGTTTATGATAAATCGCAGAAGCTATTGGGTTACGATGTTACCTACAAGATCGGCGATGAACAGGGTAAAATCCGCATGGATCATGATCCAGGCACGCAGATTCCCCTGGATGGCAAAGGCCGTCTGGATTTGAACAAACAGGTCTAGTACCGCAATCGCAACAGCGCCGGTGGCCGTCATCCGCATCGAGCCGCTGCGTGACTGCCCGGGACAAGCCGTCCGGGCAGTCACGGACTCAGGCGGGAACCTGATGTTGATCCAGTCCCGCCAGCAGTTGATCCACATACTGCAGTCGTTCCAGCCGTTCCGGCAGTGGCTTGATGAATTTCAGCCGCGTCGGGCCGTCGAGACGGAAGGTCTTGGGATCGCGCTGCAGCAGGCCGATAAGATAGACCGGATCCACGGTGTTTTTCTCGCTAAATTCAATAAACCCGCCTTTTTCATTGCCCTCGATGCGTTTGATACCCAGTTTGCGCGCCCGTTGCCGCAGGCCGGCGATATCCAGCAGATGACGCGCCGGATCGGGCAACAGCCCAAAGCGGTCGATCAATTCCACCTTCAGCTCTTCAATTTCCCGGGTATCCGGCGCGCTGGCGATGCGTTTATAGAAAGATAAACGGGTATTGACGTCGGGAATATAGTCTTCCGGCAACAGGGCGGGCATGCGCAGCTCCACATCCGTGAGCTGGCTGGTTAAATCCTCCAGCGAGGGTTCGCGCCCGGCCTTGAGCGCGTCCACCGCGCTCTCCAGCAGTTCCATATATAACGAAAACCCAATGGTTTGCAACTGGCCGCTCTGGTCTTCTCCCAGCAGTTCGCCGGCGCCGCGAATTTCCAGATCGTGGGTGGCCAGGGCGAAACCCGCGCCCAGATCCTCCAGCGACGCAATGGCCTCCAGGCGTTTTAACGCATCCTGGCTCAGGGCCTTGGGCGGCGGGGTCAGCAGGTAGGCGTAGGCCTGGTGATGGGAGCGCCCCACACGGCCGCGCAGCTGGTGCAATTGCGCCAGCCCGAAATGGTCGGCGCGCTCGATGATAATGGTATTGGCATTGGCGATATCAATACCGGTCTCAATAATGGTGGTGCAGACCAGGACATTGAAACGCTGGTGATGGAAATCGTTCATCACCCGCTCCAGATCCCGTTCCCGCATCTGGCCGTGGCCGATGGCGATACGTGCTTCCGGCACCAGTTCCTGCAGGCGATGGGTGGCTTTTTCAATATTTTCCACATCGTTGTACAGATAATAAACCTGCCCGCCGCGCAGCACTTCGCGCAGGATAGCCTCGCGCACCACCAGGCTGTCGTATTCGCGCACAAAGGTTTTTACCGCCAGCCGGCGGGCGGGCGGCGTGGCGATGATGGACAGATCGCGCATACCGCTCATGGCCATATTCAGGGTACGCGGGATGGGCGTGGCGGTCAGGGTCAGGATATCCACATCGGCGCGCATCGCCTTGATGCGTTCTTTATGGCGCACCCCGAAGCGATGTTCCTCGTCGACAATCAGCAGGCCCAGATCGCGCCATTTAATCTCGTTTTGCAGCAGCTTGTGGGTCCCTATCAGGATATCCACCTTGCCGTCGGCGGTCTGCTCCAGGACCTGGGCCTGATCCCTGGCGCTGCGAAACCGGGAAATCATCTCAATGCGCACCGGCCAGTTGGCGAAACGATCGCGGAAATTATCGAAATGCTGCTGGGCGAGCAGGGTGGTCGGCACCAGCACGGCCACCTGCTTATGATTCTCAATGGCCAGGAACGCGGCGCGCATCGCCACTTCGGTTTTGCCGAACCCCACATCGCCGCACACCAGGCGGTCCATGGCCAGAGGCTGGCACATATCGCTTAACACCGCGTTAATCGCCTGTGCCTGGTCGGGCGTGGGCTCAAAGGGGAAACCCTCGCAAAACAGCTGGTAATTCTCGCGGTTTTGCCGGAAAGCAAAGCCCACCTTCGCCGCCCGTTGCGCATAGATATCCAGCAGTTCGGCCGCCACGTCGCGCACCCGTTCCGCCGCTTTCTGCCGCGCGCGCGACCAGACGTCGCCGCCGAGCTTATGCAGGGGCGCGTTCTCCTGGGCGCCGCCGGAATAGCGGCTGATCAGATGCAGCGAGGAAACCGGCACATACAGCTTATCGTGGCCGGCATAGGTCAGGATCAGGTACTCGGCCTTGATGCCGCCGGCTTCCAGGGTGGTCATGCCGCCGTAGCGGCCGACGCCGTGCTCCAGATGCACCACCGGCTGGCCCGGATGCAGTTCCGCCAGGTTGCGGATCAGGGTATCGGCATTAATGGCGCGGCGGTTATCCTGACGCCGCCTGCTTACCCTTTCCCCCAGCAGGTCCCCTTCGCATATCAGGGCGCGCCCGCGGAACTGATCGATGAAACCGCGTTCGCTGGCGCCGATAATCAGGTAGTTGCCGGGGCCTTGGGCATCATCGAGCCGGGCGATTAATTTGGGGTTGATCTTGATGCGCGCCAGCAGTTCCTGCAGCGTTTCGCGCCGTCCCTCGCTTTCCACCGAAAAAATCACGCAGCCGTCGAACTGCTCGCAGAACCGGCGTAATTTATCCATCGGCGCTTTGTTTTGCGCCTCCACCGCCAGGTCCGGCAGCGGCTGATATTCCATATTGATATTGGCGGCTTTCGCGTCCAGCCGCTCGCCGATCAACTGTACCCGCGGCCAGTTTTTCAGCTCGCTGAACAGCCCGTCGACCCGTAGCCACAGCGTTTCGGGCGCCACCAACGGCCGCATCGGGTCCACCCGGCGGTTTTCATAACGCGCCACGGCATCCGCCCAGAACCGCCCGGCCCCGGCTTCCAGATCGCCGGTATTGACCAGCAGGGTATTGGCGGGCAGGTAGCTGAACAATGCCGGCAGCGGTTCGCTGAAAAACAGGGGTTGCCAATATTCGATGCCCGGAGGCAAGGTGCCCTTGCTCACCTGCTGGTAGATATGCTCGGCGTCGCGCCGGACCTCGAACTGTTCGCGCCATTGGCTGCGGAACAGCTCAATGGCCGTTTTGTCGGTGGGAAACTCATGGGCCGGCAACAGGTTTATCTGATCCACTTCGTGCAGGGTGCGCTGGCTGTCGACATCAAAAATGCGCAGGCTGTCGATTTCATCATCGAAAAAATCGATCCGGTACGGTTCTTCGCTGCCCATGGGATAAAGATCGAGCAGGGCGCCGCGCGTGGCGTACTCTCCGTGCTCCATGACCTGATCCACGCTGCGGTAGCCGGCCTGCTCCAGCTGCGCGCGCAGCTTGTCCCTGGAGAGGCGCTGGCCTTTTTTCATCACCAGCGCGTGGCCGTGCAGGAATGAATGGGGGCATATCCGTTGCATAAGGGTATTGATTGGCAGGATAATGACCCCGCGATCCATGGCCGGCAGTTGATATAATGTCGACAATCGATCGGATATGATTTCCTGGTGCGGGGAAAAATTGTCGTAAGGCAGGGTTTCCCAGTCGGGCAGGGTAATCACCGGATGGCGCGTAAACTGCCGGATTTCGTCGTGCAGGCGCAGGGCGTTTTGCATATCCGGCGCCACCAGCATCACGGGACCGGGGTAGCGATCGACAATGGCGGCGCATTCGACGGCGCAGGCGGCGCCGGTGAGTTGACCCAATAAACGTTGTTCACCGGGTTTAGTGGGTAAGGTATAACGATATTGTTCGGACATAAACAGTGGTCAGATCTCTTCTCTTGCGCCGGAGCCAATACGATATGGACTATGGCGAAACGTGCGTGCATTGAGCATGATGGCTTATGTTAGGCAGCCTAACAAGAATAAAAGCCGGCGGTAGCGGCGGTTAGTAGTTCCATAATAGGGTACGACCCTTTATTATCCTTGATCACTTTGCTTTGGCAACCGGCATCCAAACGGAATTCAATGTATCAACCTGTCGCATTATATATTGGCCTGCGCTACATGCGCGGGCGGGCATCAGACCGCTTCGGGCGCTTTGTCTCCTGGCTATCCACCATCGGCATTACCCTCGGCGTCATGGCGCTGGTCACCGTATTATCGGTGATGAACGGCTTCGAGCGCGAGCTGGAAGGTAACATTCTCGGCGTCATGCCCCAGGCATTGATTACCACCCCCGGCGGCTCGCTTGATCCTAAACGCATTCCACCCTCGGCGCTAGGTGCGCTTAAGGGCGTCAGCCGTATCGTGCCGCTGACCACCGGCGATGTGGTGCTGCAAAGCGCGCGCAGCGTAGCCGTCGGGGTCATGCTGGGCGTCAATCCGCAGGATCCCGAACCGCTGGCCCGCTACCTGGTCAACATCCATATGGATGCGCTCCAGCCCGGGAGTTACCAGGTTATCCTCGGCGAACAGCTGGCGGGACAACTCGGCGTGAAACGCGGCGATCAGCTGCGGTTAATGGTGCCAGGCTCAAGCCAGTTTACGCCGATGGGCCGCATTCCCAGCCAACGCCTGTTTACCGTGGCCGGCACCTTTGCCGCCAACAGCGAGGTGGACCAATACCAGCTGTTGACCAACCAGCAGGACGCCTCGCGCCTGATGCGCTACCCGGCCGGCAATATCACCGGCTGGCGCCTGTGGCTGCAAAAGCCCCTGGACGTCGAGGCGGTCAGCCGCCAGCAGCTTCCCGAAGGCACCCAATGGAAGGACTGGCGCGAGCGCAAAGGCGAGCTGTTCCAGGCGGTGCGCATGGAAAAGAACATGATGGGCCTGCTGCTGAGCCTGATAGTGGCGGTGGCGGCGTTCAACATTATCACCTCGCTCGGCCTGCTGGTGATGGAAAAACAGGGTGAGGTGGCCATTCTGCAGACCCTCGGCCTGACCCGGCGCCAGGTGATGCTGGTGTTTATGGTGCAGGGCGCCGGCGCCGGCATTATCGGCGCCCTTCTGGGCACCGGCCTGGGCGTGCTGCTGGCCAGCCAACTGAATAATTTAATGCCGGTGATCGGCGCTTTCCTCGATGGCGCGGAGCTGCCGGTCGATATCGACTCACTGCAGGTTGCCACCATCGCCGTGCTGGCGATGGTCGTGGCGCTACTGTCCACGCTTTATCCTTCCTGGCGCGCGGCCGCCGTTCATCCCGCTGAGGCTTTACGTTATGAATAATGCTCCTTTGTTGCAGTGTAACAATTTGAGTAAGCGTTACCAGGAAGGCAAGTTGTTTACCGATGTACTGCGCGACGTGTCCTTTTCGATGCTGCCGGGCGAGATGATGGCCATCGTCGGCAGTTCGGGCTCGGGTAAAAGTACCCTGCTGCATTTGCTCGGCGGCCTGGACGAGCCGACCTCCGGGGAGGTGATTTTTGAAGGCCAGCAACTGACGGCCTTATCCTCCCAGGCGCGCGCGGAGATCCGTAACCGCCGGCTGGGGTTTATCTATCAGTTCCATCATTTGCTGCCGGATTTCACCGCGCTGGAAAATGTCGCCATGCCGCTGCTTATCGGCGGCACCACGCCGCAGCAGGCAAAGGCTACCGCGCGGGAAATGCTGGCGTCGGTCGGGCTGGATAAACGCGGCCATCACCGTCCTGCCGAGTTATCCGGCGGCGAGCGGCAGCGGGTGGCGATAGCGCGCGCCCTGGTCAACCATCCGGCGCTGGTGCTGGCCGACGAGCCTACCGGCAACCTGGATCAGCGCACCGCCGACAGTATTTTTGAACTGCTGGGCGAACTGAATATGCGCCAGGGCACCGCGTTTTTAGTCGTCACCCACGATCTTCACCTGGCGCGTCGCCTGAACCGTCAGTTGGAAATGCGCGACGGCCAGCTGCGGCGGGACGGCGACCTGCTGGGGGCGCAGGAATGAGGGGATTTCCGCTTTCGTTGCAAATTGCGCTGCGTTTTAGCCGCGGCCGGCGTCGCGGCGGCATGGTGTCGCTGATTTCGATTATCTCCACCGTCGGCATCGCGCTCGGCGTGGCGGTACTGATTATCGGCCTGAGCGCCATGAACGGCTTTGAGCGCGAATTGAATAACCGTATTTTAGCGGTAGTGCCGCATGGCGAAATCGAGCCGGTTAACCCGCCTTTTACCGACTGGCCGGCGATATTAACCCGGATTGAAAAAGTGCCGGGCATCGCCGCGGCGGCGCCCTACATCACTTTCACCGGCCTGGTGGAGCGGGGTGTTAAGCTCAAGGCCATCCAGATCAAAGGCGTCGACCCGCGGCAAGAGTCCAACCTGAGCGCGCTGCCGCGCTATGTCCAGGATAATGCCTGGCAGGCGTTCAGCGCCGGTAAGCAGCAGATCATTATCGGACAGGGGGTGGCGCAAGCCCTGGATGTCAAGCAGGGCGACTGGCTGACCGTGATGATCCCCAACAGCGATCCGCAGATGAAATTGCTGGAGCCAAAGCGTATCCGCCTGCAGGTGAGCGGTATCCTGGCGCTCAGCGGCCAGCTGGATCACAGCTTTGCCATGGTGCCGCTGGCGGATGCCCAGCAGTACCTGGATAAAGGCCAGGACGTCAGCGGCATCGCCATTAAGGTGAATAATCCCTTCATCGCCAATAAGCTGGTGCGGGACGCGGGCGAGGTGACGAAAACGTATGTGTATATCCGCAGCTGGATGGGCACCTACGGTTATATGTACCGGGATATCCAGATGATCCGCGCCATCATGTACCTGGCCATGGTGCTGGTGATTGGCGTGGCGTGCTTTAACATTGTTTCCACGCTGGTGATGGCGGTTAAGGATAAAAGCACCGATATTGCGATATTGCGTACCCTGGGCGCCAAAGACCGCTTAACCCGTGCTATTTTTATTTGGTATGGCCTGCTTGCCGGCCTTACGGGCAGCCTGAGCGGCGTGGTGGCCGGCGTGCTGGTGGCGCTTAACCTCACGGATGTGATTAAAGGGATCGAACGTTTGCTGGGGCATAATTTATTATCCGGTGATATTTATTATATCGATTTCCTGCCAACCGAACTGCATTGGCTTGACGTGGCGATCGTGCTGGGCACGGCGCTGCTGCTTAGCCTGCTGGCCAGTTGGTATCCGGCGCGGCGGGCCAGCCGTATCGACCCGGCAAGAGTGCTCAGCGGTTTATAAATGCCTTGCGGCCTATCCGTGCCATGCATTAAGGAATCAGCAGCATGCGTATTCATCGCCGGTTAATCCGGTTTCGTAAAAGTAAACGGCTCAGGCAGCAGCGATTGCGCTCACGTATTTTTCACCGTGACACCATGGCGGTAACCAAGATGAAAAAACCTTTTGTAGTGGTGCTTACCGGCGCCGGGATCTCGGCTGAATCGGGTATTCGTACTTTTCGCGCCGCCGATGGCCTGTGGGAAGAGCATCGGGTCGAGGATGTCGCCACTCCTGAGGGCTTCCAGCGTAACCCGCAGCTGGTGCAGGCGTTTTATAACGCCCGCCGCCGCCAGCTGCAGCAGCCGGAAATCAAGCCCAACGCCGCCCACGTGGCGCTGGCGGAGCTGGAGCAGATGCTGGGCGATAATTTTCTTTTGGTCACGCAGAATATCGATAACCTGCACGAACGGGCCGGCAGCCGGCGCGTGATCCATATGCATGGCGAATTGCTCAAGGTGCGCTGCGTCAGCAGCGGCCAGATTATCGAGTGGACCGACGATATTACGGAAACCGACCGTTGTCATTGCTGCCAGTTCCCGGCGGTGCTGCGTCCGCACGTGGTCTGGTTTGGCGAAATGCCGCTGGGCATGGATGCCATATACGACGCCCTTGGCAAAGCGGATTATTTCCTGGCGATCGGCACCTCCGGCCATGTTTATCCGGCCGCGGGGTTTGTCCATGAGGCGCGAATAAGCGGGGCCAGGACGGTGGAGCTCAACCTCGAGCCCAGCCAGGTGGAGAGCCAGTTCGAGGAGCGGATTTACGGTCCGGCGAGCGAATGTGTGCCGGCATATGTGGCGCGGTTTATTGAGGGCTTTGTGGAGCAGCGGGGATAAATCGGGACGCTGTAGCGCGTTGAGGAGAATTGCCGCTGCCAGGGATTGGGACGCGCGGCGAGGGTAAGGTTTGCTTTGGGCTTGGTCGGGATCTGGTCGTTCGGCGAGGGTTTCGCTTGCCATGACTGCGCCAAGGGCAAAACCTGCCCCACGTTACAATGCTTATTGAAGCATCAGGTCTGAAGTTTTATTCGTATTGTTCTTCTCGATGACGCCAGGATTAAACGCCATTTCTTAACGGGAAAGCGATATATTACGACGACAATATTACTGTCGCCTACGGTGAAGGATTATAAAACGCCTATTAATTAAAATATAATGCTTAATTAAAATGGTCCCAGAAGACTCCCCTACACCAATAACTGCGAGCCGCAACATTATCTGTCCCGCCCATTATCTCATCCAGCCTGAGCAATCAATTATTGACATTCCTCACATTTTCTTTACAAACCCAGAATGTTTTATTGCTTAGATATCAATAGGTAAACCATTATTTTTTAAATTGTGAAGATAAATTGTTGGATATTAATTAATTTCATGTTACAAAAATTTATGATTCGTTTGGCTCGTTTGTTTTTTTTACTATAGGAATATCTGGAGATAAAAATGAAAAAGGCTGCTTTTGGCTTGATGGTGGTACTCGCGCTTACAGCTTGCTCGGGTGGAATGATGGGAGGGGAAGATAAGTTCAGCACATCTTACGTTGAGTCTCATATTATCAAGGGTAAAACCACGCAACAGCAAGTTCAAAGTTTGTATGGCGTACCGGATTCAAATGAGAAATCATCCAATGGCGTCACCTGGGTTTATCATAAAAACGGCGCGCTAAGCGATGCATCCAGTTTAACCGGTTTTATTCCTGGTACCGGCGCGATTTCCAGTGCCCTAGGATTGGCTGGTACAGCCAGCTCAGCCTCTTCTCAAGCTAACAAGGTATCAGGGAAAATGAGCGGCAATACTGAAATCCACGGCAATCGTTTCTATGTCACCTTTGATAATAATAATATTGTGGACTACTGGAGTCTAAATTAACTGTTATATCAGTGGGTAAATACGTGCATGCGGTGCGAAAGTCTGGTCATGCAAGACAGTATTTCCACAGACTTGCCTAAGGTCATCAATCTGATTTTATTTTTGATGTTGATGTTGATGTTGATGTTAATGTTGACCTTGACCTTGACCTTGACCTTGACCTTGACCTTGACCTTGACCTTGACCTTGACCTTGACCTTGACCTTGACCTTGACCTTGACCCGGCATCAAGCGCGCTGACGGCAGGGCGGACGACCGGACGAGCCGCAGGGAGGCGGCGAGAGCACGGTTCGCGCCGGGAGCGCGTACCGTGCGGTCCCAGGGGCGGCAGCCGGGACGGAAGGCACCGCGCAGCGGCGCGCGATCTGCCGGAAGCCCGGGATTCGAAAGGGCCGGGGCGACTGCCGGGAGCCTGTACATAAGATTGTGTAATCGCCTGATTTTGATATGTTCAATCCATCATTAGAATTAGGTGAATTTATGGACGAAAAATTGCTACAGGCTCTCGCAACTGAGCTGGCTAAAAGTCTCAAAACCTCTGAGGATCTGAGCCAATTTGATCGGTTTTTAAAAAAATTAAGTGTTGAGGCTGCCCTTAAAGCTGAACTGACTCACCATTTGGGGTATGAAAAAAATCAGCTCAAATCGGGTCCCAACGCCCGTAACGGTTATTCCTCTAAAACGGTTACCACAGGTGATGGCCCGCTGGAGCTGAGGACACCTCGTGATCGCGAAGGGACCTTCGAGCCCCAACTAGTGAAGAAAAATCAGACCCGTATTACCGGAATGGATGACCAGATCCTGGCGCTTTATGCCAAAGGCATGACCACCCGTGAGATATCGGCGATGTTTAAGGAAATGTACGATGCGGATGTCTCGCCAGCACTGATATCGAAAGTCACTGAGGCGGTTCTGGAGCAGGTCACTGAATGGCAGAATCGCCCACTCGATACGCTCTATCCCATCATTTACCTGGACTGCATCGTGGTAAAAGTTCGCCACGACGGTCGCGTCATCAATAAATCCGTGTATCTGGCGTTGGGAATTAACATTGAAGGCCAAAAGGAACTGCTGGGCATGTGGATGGCAGAGAACGAAGGCGCGAAGTTCTGGCTAAGCGTGTTGACCGAGCTTAAAAACCGGGGATTACAGGATATTTTTATCGCCTGCGTCGATGGCCTGAAAGGCTTTCCTGACGCTATCAATACGGTCTACCCGAGGACCTGCATTCAGCTTTGTATCGTACACATGGTGCGTAACAGCCTGCGCTTTGTCTCCTGGAAAGACGCCAGAGCCGTCATGCGAGACTTGAAGGCAGTGTACCAGGCACCGACGGAGGAAGCGGGACAGCGGGCGCTGGAGACGTTCGCCAGCGTATGGAACTCCCGTTATCCGCAAGTAAGCCGGAGCTGGCAGGCTAACTGGACTAACCTTGCGACATTCTTCGCCTATCCGGAAGACATTCGCAAAGCGATCTACACCACAAACGCCATCGAGTCGCTAAACAGCGTGATCCGACACGCTATTAAAAAACGCAAGGTATTCCCGTCAGACGAATCGGTAAAAAAAGTGGTGTGGCTGGCCATCCAGGCGGCGTCAAAAAAATGGTCGATGCCGGTGAGGGAGTGGAAGATGGCATTGAATCGTTTTAGTATAGAATTTGGAGATCGTTTAGGTGGTCATTTATAAAAAGGCGTTTACACAGATTCCTAAACAGGCTCACTGCCGGCCCTTCGTCGATTGCCCGCACGGGCCGACATACTCCGCCCCGCTGACGGCAAGCGAAACCTCCCCCAGCCAACACACGCCACCCCGCTGACGGCAAGCGAAACCTCCCCCAGCCCACATACGCCGCCCGCTGACGGCAAGCGAAACCTCCCCCAGCCAACATACGCCACCCCGCTGACGGCAAGCAAAACCTCCCCCAGCCAACACACGCCGCCCCGCTGACGGCAAGCAAAACCTCCCCCAGCCAACACACGCCACCCCGCTGACGGCAAGCGCAACATCCCCCAGCCAACATACGCCGCCCCGCTGACGGCAAGCGCAACCGCCGATCCCAGCCTACACACTATATGCCCCCCGCAGGCTGCCAATGGCATTCTCCGGCAACACCCCTTTCCCGCCAGGATATAAAATCATGCTTCAGGTCAAACCCCGCCGGTTTAGGTTCTGCCGGCAAACGGAATACGCTATGCTTAGGCAATTATGCTTTTTTGCAGGTCAAAACCATGAAAACTGACCTGACACAATATTTGCAAAATCATCGCTACCCATAATAGGTGCCAGTGATGCGACAGGCGGAAAAAATGGACAAATTACTCGATCGTTTTCTACATTACGTTTCCATCGATACCCAATCAAAACCGGGGGTTAAACAAGTCCCCAGCACCGAAGGGCAATGGAAACTGGCTCATGTGCTGCAGGAAGAGCTGTCCGCCCTGGGATTTGAACAGGTGACATTAAGCGATCATGGCTGCCTGATGGCGACGTTGCCTGCCAATGTCGCCTGGCCGGTGCCGGTTATCGGCTTTATTTCCCATATGGACACCGCCCCGGATTTTACCGGCAAACATGTCAATCCGCAGATCGTCGAGAATTATCGCGGTGGTGATATCGCCTTGGGCAACGGTGATGAAATACTCTCGCCGGTAATGTTTCCTGTTTTGCATCAGCTGATGGGCCATACCCTGATCACTACCGACGGCAAAACGTTGCTTGGGGCCGACGATAAGGCCGGCATAGCGGAAATCATTACCGCTATGGTGCGCATCAAGGAGAAACAGCTGCCCCATGGCGATATCCGTATCGGCTTTACCCCCGATGAGGAAGTCGGCAAAGGCGCGCAGTTTTTTGATGTCGAGCGTTTTGGCGCCCAGTGGGCCTACACCATGGACGGCGGCGGCATCGGTGAGCTGGAATATGAAAACTTCAACGCCGCGTCGGTGCTGGTAAAAATTGTCGGTAACAACGTGCATCCCGGCACCGCCAAAGGGGTAATGGTGAATGCCTTGACGCTGGCCACGCGCTTTCACCAGCGCATGCCCGCCGACGAAACGCCCGAGGCTACTGAAGGCTACGCAGGTTTTTATCACCTGAACAGTATGAAAGGCAGCGTCGACCGGGCGGAAATGCATTATATCGTGCGTGATTTCGACCGTCAGCGTTTTGAAGACCGCAAGCAGTTTATGATCACCACCGCCGAAGAACTGGGGAAGGGGCTACACCCGGATTGCTATATCGAACTGACTATTGAAGACAGTTATTACAATATGCATGAGCAGGTGGCGCAGCATCCGCATATCATCGAGCTGGCGCAGCAGGCCCTGCGCGATTGCGGTCTGGAACCGATAATGAAACCGATCCGCGGCGGCACCGACGGCGCTCAGCTGTCGTTTCGCGGGCTGCCGTGTCCGAATTTATTTACCGGCGGGTATAACTACCATGGCAAACATGAATTTGCCTCGCAGGACGGCATGGAAAAAGCGGTGCGGGTGATTATGCGCATCGCCGAGCTGACCGCGTTGCGCGCGAAAGGCCTGCCGCATAAGGCATAACGAAAAAGCCCGGTGGAAACCGGGCCTGGTGTACGTCGGCCTGCAGCGGGTTTGACAGCAACCCGCGCTAGAGGCTGCAATCCATTGTTTTAGTTCTTGAAATACCAATAGCCGCTATTGATCAGCGCCGTCAGCAATGCCAGGAACGAAGGATCATCCAGCGCCGCGCCAAACTGCGCGCCGCTAATGACATAAGCGCCGGCCAATACGGCCAGCGCCTGTTTATGCTGGGTGACAATCTGTTCGCCGTTGACATAACACTCTTCGCCAACTTTTAATACGCGCAGGCCGCCGAGACGGTGCAATTGGTCGCCCTGTTGCAGCAGATCGTATATTTCGCCGGCCTGGTAAGGCGGTTCCGGCGGGGCGATATCCAGCTCATGGCGCGACTGGGAAATAAACTCGCCAAACCAATGATTAAATCTGTCCGGCTGCTGAACCAGATCCATCATCATGGCGCGCAGCGCATCGATCTCCTCCGGCAGAACGGCGGACGGGTCGGCGCGCGGTGTCAGGGTGGGATCGCTATAGCGTTGGCTGCCCAGTTCCTGCGCCAGGACATAATCGGCAAAACCGCTGACCAGCTCACGGCCGCTGGGGGCGCGAAAGCCTACCGAATAGTTAAGCGCATTTTCCAGCGAATACCCTTCGTGCGGATAACCGGGCGGAATATACAGCATGTCGCCCGGCTCCATTTCTTCATCAATAATGGCGTCGAAAGGTTCTACCTGCAGCAGATCCGGATGTGGGCTGTGCTGTTTCAGCGCCTTTTTATCGCCAACCCGCCAGTGACGACGGCCCTGTCCCTGGATAATAAACACGTCGTACTGATCAAAATGAGGGCCGACGCCGCCACCGGGCACGGCGAAAGAGATCATCAGATCATCGATCCGCCAATCGGGCAATTGGCGGAAAGGGCGCATCAGCGCGGCGGAAGGTTCATGCCAATGGTCGACGGCCTGGACCAGCAGGGACCAGTTGGTCTCGCTCAGTTTATCAAAACTCTCAAAAGGCCCATGGCTGACCTGCCAGCGCCCGTCCTCATGGCTGACCAGGCGGCTGTCGACCTCGGTTTCCATTGCCAGGCCCGCCAGTTCATCCGGCGTTAAGGGATCGATAAAATTCTTGAAAGCGCGTTTAATGATGACCGGCCGCTTTTGCCAGTAGCGCTGTAAAAAGTCATTCCAGTCAAGATCGAGTTGATAATCCATAGCCTATTCCACCGTGAGGGACCCTGTCTGGATTATAACGGAAGCCGGTAGGCTACGGGGGTTAAATTATCCGACATGCCGCAAAATACCGCTATAAAATAGGCCAAGGACGCGCTTCTTTATCAAAATATAGGCCGCTTGCGTAGATCAGTCGTCGTCCTGGTAACCCTGCTGGCGCTTGAAGATCACTTCCACCAGGGCGCCCCCCAGCGCGCTTTCGCCGACGATGATATCGCCCTCATATTGCTCCAGGATTTCCGCCGCAACCGAGAGACCCAGGCCCTGTCCCGGGCGCAGGGTATCGGCGCGCTGACCGCGCTTGAAGATCAGGGTGCGTTTAGAAGCGGGAATGCCAGGTCCGTCGTCTTCGATAAGCAGGTGCAGCTCTTTTTCGTTCGCGCGCGCGCTGATCTCGACAAATTCCAAACAATATTTACAGGCATTGTCGAGGATATTGCCCATCACCTCCATGAAGTCGTTCTTTTCGCCGATAAAGGTCAGTTCAGGGGAGATGTCCAGTGAAATGGAGACCCCCTTGCGCTGATACACTTTGTTGAGCGCCGAGCACAGGCTGTCCAACAGCGCCGGTACGGAATGCAGTTCGCGGCTGAGCACGTTATGATCGGAATGCACGCTGGCACGGTGCAGGTAATAGCCGATTTGCTGCGAGATACGACTGATTTGCTCCAGCATGATCGGTTCCACCAGCTCGATATTGGTTTCCCTCCCGGTGCGCAGGGAGCGCAGCGTCGTCTGCAGCACCGCCAGCGGCGTTTTCAGACTATGGGTGAGATCCGACAGGGTGGAGCGGTATTTTTGGTAACGCTGGCGCTCATTGTTCAGCAGAATATTCAGGTTGCGCACCAGAATGCCCAGTTCGCGCGGCGGATTTTCATCCAGCCGGTCCCGTTCGCCGCCCTCCAGTTCGCGGACCTGCTGCACCAGGTCCTTGATCGGGCGCAGGCTCCAATGCGCCGCCAGCCACAGCAGCGGCACCACCAGCAGCAGGTTGGCCAGCAACACATAGCTGAACCACTCCCAGACCAGGTCGGTGCGCTGCAGTTCATGGGGAATGGTATCCACCACCACGATGGTCAGCGGGGGCAGCCGCCCGGTCGCCGGGTAACGATTCACCGCCACCGAGTGCGTCAGCGCGTTGCTGTCGCTGCTGTCGAAATCTTTCAGTTTGTCCTGCGCGGTGGGATTGTCGCCCAGCACCGCGCTGCTGGTGCGGGTATCGGTATCCAGCTCGAAATAGCCGGTTTTTGCCAGCCACTCGGGTTTCAGCCGTGTTTCCAGGGCCGGCACATAGCGCTGGCGCCAAAGGATTTGGCCTTTATCGTCATAGATGAGCACCAGGGCGGCAAAGTTAATGTCGATGTTGGGGGGAACGGCGATAGTCAGCTGGTTGTCTTTCCACTGCGCCAGGCTGAAGAACAGATTGCTTTCACCGCGCAGAAGGCGAAACGAGGTTTTGTCAAAGCTGACGCTGTAGCCGATGACCGCCACCATGCCGTAGCATAAGGAAAGCGCCAGAACCACGCAGGCGGTAGCCAGCAGGAATCTGACGCGAAGCGAGAAGGGCTTCTTATGTTGATAAGGGAAGTGGGCCATAGATCTTAATTAACATCAAAACGATAACCCTGCCCACGAACCGTTGTGATCACTTCATACGGATAATCGGCCTGCATTTTTTTTCGCAATCGCCCCATCAGGACATCGATAGTGTGACTTTCGCGCAATTCCGCGTCGGGATAAAGTTGCAGCATCAGGGAGTCCTTGCTGACTACTTTGCCGGCGTTGCGGATAAGCGTCTCGATGATGGTGTATTCAAACGCGGTCAATTTGATATGTTCGTTATTGATCATCAGTTCGCGGCGCGACAGATCAATCTGGAACGGCGGCAGGGTAATGACCTGCGAAGCCAGTCCGCTGTTGCGGCGCATCAAGGCCTGCATGCGCGCCACCACTTCTTCCAGATGGAAAGGCTTGGTCACATAATCGTCCGCGCCCGCTTCCAGCACGGTGACTTTATCTTGCCAGCCCTCGCGCGCGGTGAGTACCAGAATGGGGATTTTTACCTGATGGGTGCGCCAGCGGCGTATCAGGCTCAAGCCGTCTTCATCGGGCAGGCCGAGGTCGACAATGGCGATATCAGGTGGGTGTTCATGCAAAAAATAATCCGCCTCTCTGGCATCGGCGGCGGCATCGACCTGATGACCCATTTCACGCATTTGTACTGTCAGGTGATGTCGAAGAAGAGAATTATCTTCTATAACCAGAACTCGCATCGCAACTCCTAAGTTAAAGCACCAGTAACGAGCCTGAATCACCCGTCTCTGCCAATCTGTAAAAACAATCCCCTGGGCTGATGGACGTCTTTTGGGAGAGTATCCCAGAGGATGGCTAAACTTATGTTCAACGGAGCTTTAACCGGAGCGTTCGCTAGGGCATTTCACACGCCGGGCATTATTTCAGCTCATCGACCATGGCAACGGCGCGTCCGATATAGTTGGCCGGCGTCAGCGTCTTCAGCCGGATCTTTTCCTCTTCCGGCAGCGGCAGACCGTCGATAAAGGCCTGGATGCCGGCGGCGTCAACGCGTTTGCCCCGCGTTAACTCCTTAAGTTTTTCGTAGGGTTTTTCAATGCCATAGCGGCGCATCACCGTTTGGATCGGCTCCGCCAGCACTTCCCAGTTCTGATCCAGCTCCGCCAGCAAACGATCGCCGTTGACTTCAAGTTTGCCGACGCCCTTGAGCGTGGACTGGTAGGCGATTAAGGCATAACCGATGCCGACGCCCAGGTTACGCAGCACCGTGGAGTCGGTCAGGTCGCGCTGCCAGCGTGAAATCGGCAGTTTGCCCGCCAGATGGCCCATGATGGCGTTAGCCATCCCCAGATTACCTTCGGAGTTCTCAAAATCGATCGGATTCACCTTGTGCGGCATGGTGGAAGAGCCGATTTCACCGGCCACGGTGCGCTGTTTAAAGTGGTTCAGGGCAATATAACCCCAGATATCGCGGTCGAAATCAATCAGGATGGTATTAAACCGCGCCATGCAGTCGAACAGTTCGGCTATATAGTCATGAGGCTCGATCTGGGTGGTATAGGGATTCCAGTGAATACCCAGCGAGGTGACGAATTCCTCACTGAACCGGTGCCAGTCCACCTGCGGATACGCCACGATATGGGCATTGTAGTTGCCCACGGCGCCGTTGATTTTACCGAGGATTTCCACCTGCGATAGCTGCCGGTACTGACGCTCCATACGATAAGCCACGTTCGCCATTTCCTTGCCGACCGTGGACGGGGTGGCGGGCTGTCCGTGAGTACGCGACAACAACGGAATATCCCGGTACAAATGCGCCAGCGCCTTGATGCCGTCGATGATTTTACGCCAATAGGGCAGGATCACGTCCCGGCGGGCGGTTTGCAGCATCAGCGCATGCGACAGGTTGTTGATGTCTTCCGACGTGCAGGCGAAATGGATAAATTCGCTGACCGCGTGCAACGCCGGTACCGACGCCACCCGTTCCTTGAGGAAATACTCCACCGCCTTCACATCGTGATTCGTGGTGCGTTCGATGGTTTTGATGCGCGCGGCATCCTGTTCGCTGAAGTTGGCGGCCAAATCATCAAGGTAAGCGATTGCGTGGTCGTCAAATGCCGGGACTTCGCTGATATCGGCGCATGCCGCCAGTTTTTGCAGCCAGCGCACTTCCACCTGGACGCGGAATTTCAGCAAGCCATATTCACTGAAAATAGCGCGCAAGGCGTCGACTTTGTCGCCGTAGCGGCCGTCAACGGGGGAAACGGCGGTCAGTGAGGATAATTCCATCGATTGCGACTCCTGGGATAAGATTTCAACATTGTGCAAGGATTTGCCGGGCCTGTTCAAACAGGCGATTGCGGGCGAACATCAGTTGCAAACGGCCGCCGCCCACCTGTTGCCACAGCACGGCGGAACGAATGCCGGCCAGTAACGCTGCGCGCACCTTGGCCTGTACCTGCAGGTTCTGCAGCATGGCCGGGGCGCCGGTCACCTGGATACGTGGACCCAGCGGGCTGATGACGTCGACATAAATTGACGCCATGGCGCTTATCAGGGTCTCTGACATTAATTCGAAATGAGACAGCTGGCGGTCAAGCTGGCCGATGCGCTTCGCCAGTTCGTCCAGGGCGCCTTTATTGGCATGCAGTTTACGCTCCAGCACCATCAGGCTCAGGGTATAACGCGTTATCTCCGCTCCCACGCCTTCGCGCGAGGCGTTAAGCATGCCCGCCATGGCTTCCAGCCCGGGCTTGAGATTCGCCGGCCGGTCGCCGTATACCCTAAGCGTCGTGGGCGGGTTAAGATCAAGCAGGCTGCGCAGCGAGACTTCGAGCGCGTCGTCGTCGCACACGCCCTTATTGGCCAATTGCCGGACTAATAACGCGCTTTGGCAGATCCCGGCCAATGCCAGCGTAATATCATAATAATTCTTAGCCAAGGTTACTCCTGTACACTTCCCTGATGATGCGGCGGCGTTTAATCACGCATGGGGGCATTCAGCCGCCGGCCGGACTTATCCCGGCGATAAAATGGTTGTCGTGTCTTTGCCGCCGATCATGCCACAAATCGCGTGGTAAACCCAGATCAGGATCACTCCTGCAGCGGCAACCGGGCCTCGATAACGCCGCCGCCCAGGCACAGTTCACCCAGATAGAACACCGCCGACTGTCCGGGCGTGACCGCGGCCACCGGCGCGTCGAACAGCACGTTGATCCGCCCGTCCGCCAGCGGCTCTACCAGGCAGGGCACATCCTGCTGGCGGTAGCGGGTTTTCACCACGCAGCGCAGGGGACCGGCCAGGGGCCGCCTGTCCACCCAGTTCAGTTGCCCGGCGACCAGGCCCACCGACATCAGCCGCGGATGCTCATGGCCTTGGGCCACCACCAGGATGTTATCATCCATCAGCTTGTCCACCACATACCAGGGCTCGTCATTGCCGTCACGGGTGCCGCCGATGCCCAGCCCCTTACGCTGGCCCAGGGTGTGGTACATCAGCCCCTGGTGCTCGCCGACCCGCTGTCCGTCCACCGTCAGGATCGGGCCGGGCTGGGCCGGCAGGTAGCGGCCGAGAAATTCGCGGAACCGGCGCTCGCCGATAAAGCAGATGCCGGTGGAATCTTTCTTGGCCGCGGTGATAAGTCCCAGCTCCGCGGCGATGCGCCTGACCTCCGGCTTGGCCAGTTCGCCCACCGGGAACAGGCACTGCGCCAGTTGGCTGTGGCCGAGGGTATATAAAAAATAACTCTGGTCTTTATTGTCGTCGAGACCGCGCAGCAGCTGGCTTTTACCCGCCTCATCCCGGCGGCGCACATAGTGGCCGGTGGCGATGAAATCAGCGCCCAGGTCCTCGGCGGCGAACTCCAGGAAGGCTTTGAACTTAATTTCTTTATTGCACAGCACATCGGGATTGGGCGTGCGCCCGGCCTTATATTCGGCCAGGAACAGTTCAAACACGTTATCCCAGTATTCGGCGGCGAAGTTCACCGTATGCAGGGGAATGGACAATTTATCGCAGACCGCCTGCGCATCGGCCAGATCGCTTGCCGCGGTGCAGTATTCCTCATTGTCGTCCTCCTCCCAGTTTTTCATAAACAGTCCCTCCACCTGATAACCCTGCTGCTGCAACAGGTAGGCGGAAACGGAGGAATCAACACCGCCGGACATACCGACGATCACTTTAAGCTGACTGTTTTCTGACATGGGATTCTCACAAACGGGCGCGCGCGCCTTGATGTCACATTGCGCGCTGATGATACGAGGGGGCGGATTTTACCACGCCAGGCACCCCGCGCGCCACCGCGCCGGGGTGACGGAAAGAGCGTTAGAGCGCGAAGGGCCATTGAAACGCGGTGAGCATCTCCAGCGGATAGCGTTTATCCTGTTGATAGCACAGGATGCTTTGCGCCACCAGCGGCGAGCGCAGCAAATCCGAGGCCAGGATTTCATCCGCCGGCAGCCACAGGCAACGATCGATATCGTCGTCTTGGGGAATGGCGGTCATGCGCTCTGGTAAATCAATGGCGAATAAAAAGCGCAGAAACGGTGTCTTATCGGGCGCGATCCATTGATGGATGCGCAGCAGGGCCTGGGGCTGGGCGTGGATGCCCGCTTCCTCGTACAATTCGCGCCGCGCGGCCTGGATGATGGTTTCGTCCGCCTCCAGATGGCCCGCCGGCTGGTTCCAGCGGGGATTGCCATGAATGGTTTCCTCGACGATAAGGAAATGATTTTCCGCCTGGACTACACAGGCAACGGTGACATGCGGCTTGAACATGCGCGCTCCTTAACGCTTGCGGATTGCGGGATGCCCTGGTCGGGCATCCGTGATGGTATTTTTGCTTACAACTGCACTTCACGCCACTCGCCCGGCGCCAGGTCCGCCAGGGTCTGATCCGCCATTTGATAGCGGATAAGCCGCAGGGTAGGGTGGCCGATATGGGCGGTCATGCGCCGGACCTGACGGTTACGGCCTTCATATAAAGTGATTTTAAGCCAGCAGGTAGGGATGGCCTTGCGCTCGCGGATAGGCGGCGTGCGCGCCCAGAGCCAGGCCGGCTCCTTCACGCGCTGCGCGCCGGCGGGCAGCGTGGGGCCATCGCTTAAGGTGACGCCGGTACGCAAGAGTTTTAACGCGGCGTCTTCCGGCTCGCCCTCCACCTGCACGTAATAAATCTTAGCCGTTTTTTCCGCCGGCTGCGTCAGCCGGGTCTTTAATTTGGCGTCGTTGGTCAGGATCATCAGTCCTTCGCTGTCGCGATCCAGGCGCCCGGCGGCGTAGATATCCGGTACCGGGATATAGTGTTTCAGCGTCAGGCGTCCGGCGTCGTCGGTAAACTGCGGCAGGACGTCGTAAGGTTTGTTGAATAAAATGACGCGCCTTGGCCCCCGCATCGGGGCGGGAGGACGGCGCGGACTGAATCGGGAAAGGCTATTATTTTTGATAAAAAGCTCGCCATAAGTGTGCGGTGGAGGGGATTGGCGGCATTATACTGCAAAACGGCCAGAATGCGGTTAGCTTTGGCGGGGCTAGCGAATGTCAATCTTATGCATCCCCTCAACGCCCAGCAACTGGCGATAGACTTCCACCGGTTTATAGCGGGTGCGCATCATGACTTCCAGCGTCATTTTGCAGTCTTTGGCGTCGTTCTCGTTACGTACTACCGACGACCGCACCACACGGATATGCAGTTTTCTCAAGGCCTGCATGGCGAGTTCAATGCTGGCGGGGGACAGCGACAGCATGATCATATAGCGCCGCCCGATAAGCCGGTTGCTTAATTGGCGAATGCCCTCGAGCACCAACAGCGTCATCAGGGTGCCGAAAATGCCGATGGCGTACATGCCGCTGCCGACAATCAGTCCGATGGCGGCGGTGACCCATAGCCCGGCCGCCGTGGTCAGGCCGCGGACGAACTGCTTATTGAGCATAATGGTGCCGGCGCCGAGAAATCCGATGCCGCTCACCACCTGGGCGGAGATCCGGCTAGGGTCGAGGGTGATATTATGGCTGTCCGCCAGAAGGTCGGCAAAACCGTATTTGGAGACAATCATAAACATCGCGCTGCCGATACATACCAGGATATGGGTACGCAACCCCGCCTCCTTGGCCCGAAGCTGGCGTTCCACCCCGATCAATGCGCCTAACCCGCCGGCCAGGGCGATACGCAGCAATAATTCGGTATCCATGTTATCTCCTTAAACATTGATATTGCACACCCGTCAATTTTATGCGGATACAGGCTAAGTATCGGATTTACCGGCGGGTTCATCAATAAAGGAATATGTTGAAATTTGTTACCAAACCGCTTGCGGCGGTCAGGGGCGTTCTCGGCGGGAAATGGGACACGGCCTTGTCATTAATATAATGCCGATTATAAATACCATTGTAATATTCAAACCATCTGTGAGCCAATGTATCTTATTAAGGTAAATATTTGTCAACGCTGTATAACGCTGACATGAACCCTTCTCGGTGAGAATGGGCATAGATTTAAAATATGATGATTTTCAATAGTAAAAAAAGGAGAGGCCCGCTTGGGTGTAAATTAAAGGGGAAAAGGAGACGTATAAACTTTGTTAATATATGGCCAACGTTAAATTAAGTTACATTCACCCGATATCAGTGGACGCCGTCCTGGCCTACTCTTATTTTTACCGCTATACCGTTCTGGTGTAACGCTGTTATTACCAAGCCTCGATGATCGCACCGCGCCGGCACCAGAAAACGGCGCGGGGGCCGATGATCCCGTCTCACTGAGGACCTGATTATGAAACTATTACCCTATCTATTTACCGCCATCGTCGCCGGTATCTCTTTTTCCAGTCAGGCTGCGCAGGAAATCAACCAGCAGCAGGCGGCCGGGCATCAAAGCATCGGCACGGTGTCAGTGTCCGGGCTGGCCGGTTCCACCGATGACGCGGTGCACGCGCTGCGGCAAAAGGCCAGGGAGGAAAATGCCCCTTACTACCGTATTATCGGCGTGGATAACCCGGGTGATTCCAGCACGTGGTCGGGCGATGCCGAATTGTATCGCTGAATATTTCGTGACGACGCGCCCCGCGCCTGCGCGGGGATACGCGCCGGTGATCCCGGCCGGTAGACCCGCGGCAGCGTGGCTGTCCCCGGCCGGCATTATCAACACGCTTCCTGTCTTTTATATCCCGGCGTGATTTACTGCGGCGCCGCCGTCTTTTCCTGCAATCCTGGCTCCAGTACCTTTATCTGCGGGAATTCCCTTTCGGTAAATAAAATATTTTGCGTGGGTATCGCCAGCTTGATATCCATTTTTGCCAGTTCCTCCATCAGGCGAATATTGATTTCCTGCTGGATATCCATGTATTTATTATAATCGGCGCTGGCGACGATATGCACCACTTCATAGGTCAGGCGGAAATTATCGAATGACAGGAAATGCGCGCGGTCAAAACGGGTTTCCTCAATCTCTTCGATAATGCGTTTAATCATCGGCCCCACCAGGCGCAGCTTATCCGGGGGCGTGGAATAGGCCAGGCCGAAGGTGAACACGATGCGGCGTGTCTGCATGCGCTTATAGTTATGGATGGTCTGCTGCAGCAGTATGGCGTTGGCGCAGACAATCTGTTCGCCGCTCAGGCTGCGGATACGGGTGGTTTTCAGCCCGATATGCTCGATGGTGCCGGCGATATCATTGAACACCACGAAGTCGCCAATAACAAAGGGCTTGTCAAAACCGATGGCCAGCGAGGCGAACACATCGCTCAGCACGGTCTGGATCGCCAGCGCAATGGCGATGCCGCCGACGCCGAGGCTTGCCACCAGCGCGGTGATATTGACGCCCACATTGCCGAGGATGGACAGCAGCATCAGCGCCCATATCAACAAACGAATCATTACCCCCAGGATCACCATGGTCACGGTATTGCGCACCGCGCCGGGCTGATTGACCACCTTTTGCGACCAGACATGGGCGGCGCTGTCCAGCCACAGGGCAATCTGGATGGCGAATACCAGGAACCAGCCGTGCGCCAGGGCGCTGTGCCATGTGCCGGGCAGCTCGATAAAACGCATGCTGATCAAAAACGCGGTGCACAGAATCAGCAACCGCTTGGTGTTGTCCAGCATCTCAACCGCAATTTGGTACAAGGCGCTGTGCCGCCCGGTGCTCCACTGCTTCACCCGGCGACCCACCAGTTGGATCGTGCGCGAGATAATCCAGTGGATGATCAGGGTGGCGGCGATAATAATGGCGATGTTCAGCCAAAAATCGCCGGAGGTGATAAGGCGGAAAAAATTCAGGTTCCTCAACATCTCCATTCGGTGTCTCCCAAGTTGACCATCAAAAATACAAACCCATTATAAAAATTATAGTGATGACAAAGTGGCACATCATCAGCGAGGCGGCAAATGGGGGCTGGGCACGCGGTCAGCCGTACAACCGCTGATGATGTTTTTTGCGTTGCTGGTAATCCTCATCCGCGCGCAGCAGATCCCAATAGTGTTTAAATACCGCGGCGGCATCGGCTTTTTGCCTGTCAACGATGTAAGGCAGCACGGTACCGTCGGCGGCGTATTTTTTGCCGCCCTGATGATTGGCGTAACGCCGGGCGCGGGTATAGCCCATCTGGATAAATTTGCGCGCCATATCCATGCCGACAAAATCATCCTGGCGGCGGTATTGCTCGAAAAGAGCATGGATTTTTTCCGCCGATGTTCTGGCGATAGCGGCGTTTTTAAAACGCCAGTGCGGCAGAATCTCGCTTTTATAAGGCTCGACCAGCAGTACGCCCTGCTCGCCGCGGCCTACCTGATACCGTTCGGGATGGCGGCGGAAATCCGTATTGGCAAAATCCTGTTGGTAATTAAAGGGGCACATAACGTAGTACGATTTCTGAGGTTTTTCTAAGGATAGCCAAAGGGTAAAAAAATGTCTCTCCAGCCGCCGCCCAGACGTCCCGCCGCGTTCCGGAAGATTCCGGCTGAAAGGCTATACTTTTGAAACCGACAATTGTCCTGAAACGATAAAGATATTCGCGTCGGTTTATCAGAGGAGAGCACCATGACTCAGTCTGCAAGCAACGTCGCCGTGGTCACGGCATCGGACTCGGGGATCGGCAAAGCCTGTGCCATCGCCTTGGCAAAACAGGGTTTTGATATCGGCATTACCTGGCATTCAGACCAGCGTGGGGCTGAGGATACCGCCGGTGAAGTGTTAAAACTTGGCCGCAAGGCCCGGGTATTGCAGCTGGATCTGACCCAGTTGCCCGCCGCGGCGGAGGTTATTGACCAGTTCAGCCGGTCTTTCGGCCGTCTTGATATGCTGGTAAATAATGCCGGGGCCAGTGCCGGTGCGCCGTTTCTGGATTTGTCATACGAAGATTGGCGCTCGACGTTCTCCATTGTGCTGGACGGCGCTTTTCTTTGCGCGCAGCGCGCCGCAAGACACATGGTCAAACAAGGGCAGGGCGGGCGGATAGTCAATATCACGTCGGTTCATGAACATACCCCATTGCCCGCGGCCGTCGCCTATACGGCGGCAAAGCACGGGCTTGGCGGCCTGACCAAATCCATGGCGCTGGAATTATCTCCCTACGGCATACTGGTCAACTCGGTGGCGCCCGGCATGATAGCCACGCCAATCAATGATATGCGCGAAGAGGATGCCTGGACCGCCAAAGAGCCCGGCATCCCTTTGGGACGCCCGGGCCATGTCGATGAAATAGCCTCGATGGTTGCCTGGCTGGGGTCCGAGGGCGCCGCCTATACCACCGGACAATCGTTTATTATCGATGGCGGCTTTATGCTGGTGAATCCCCAGTTCAAGGCGCAAAAAGCGCAGGCAGGGAAATAAGCGCCGGTACACCCTAAAGGTGCGTTCAGGAAACGGCATCGGCCTGAAGAAGTCAGGCGCTATTTAAGAGCATGGCTACTTTTATGCGTCATCTATCTCATGTATGGTTATAAATATGCTTCGTTTTCTCCTGTGACCTATGCCTATTTCGTTATTGCTGCATGTCGATATCCCCGCCGCGTTCCGTCCCGCCTTCGAGCGGGCCGGTTTCCGCCTGTGTCCCGCGTTGCGCGAGAACGAGCATAGTCCGATCCTGCCGGCTGAGGGCAGCATAGACCCCGCCAGGGTGGAGGCCGTGCTGACTATCGGCTCCATCGGCCTGAGTGCGGCGCATATCGCCGCGTTGCCTAACCTGCGGCTGATTTGCTGTCAGGGGGTGGGATTTGAAAAGATCGATCTGGACGCCGCGCGGGCGCGCGGCATTATGGTCACCAACGGCGCCGGCACCAACGACACCGCCGTCGCCGACCACGCGGTGGCGCTGCTGGCGGCGATAGTGCGCAATATCCCCGACCTTGATCGCGCGGTCCATCGCGGGGAATGGCAGCAGGCGCGGCGAACCCGGCCGCAGTTGACCGGGCGGCGCGTGGGGATCTTGGGTCTGGGCAATATCGGCCTTAAAATCGCCCAACGCTGCGCCATGGGGTTTGATATGGACGTGGCCTACCATAGCCGCACACCGCGCGCCGACAGCGATTACCGCTATTGCGACAGTCTGGACGCGCTGGCGCGCTGGGCGGATTTCCTGGTGGTATGCACGCCGGGAGGCGCGGCGACCCGGCATTTGATCAATGCCCAGGCGCTTACGGCGCTGGGTGCGGACGGTTTTTTGGTCAATGTGTCCCGCGGCAGCGTGGTGGATACCGGGGCGCTGATCGCGTGCCTGCGCCGCCGCGCCATCGCCGGCGCCGCGCTGGATGTGCTGGAGGGTGAGCCGGAGGTGCCCGCCGCGCTGCTGGCATTGGACAATATTATCCTGACGCCCCATGTGGCCGCGCGCTCGCCGGAGGCGCTGGACGCCATGTTTGAACGGGCGTTGGAGAATTTAACCCGCTTTTTCGCCGGCCGGCCGGTGTTGACGCCGGTGCCGGGCATGGCGATATAATCTTTCAGGCTCAAGACGCTCAACGTCTTTTTGTCATAATAAGGAACCGGCATGCTGGATTACCGTGAACTTATCAGTCCTCCCTCGCTCATGCTCGCGTTACAACAGGAAAGCGACGCGCAGGCCCTTTTTGACCTGGTGCATGCCGAGCGTCAACGGCTGGGCCGCCATTTGTCCTGGCCGCCGCTGATTAATAACGTCGGCGATACCCTGGCTAATATCCGCCATAACCGCGCCGATTTCGCCGCCGGCCGTTCGGCCGTGTATGTGGTGCGCTGGGACGGGGATATCGCCGGCATCCTCTCCTTTAACACTATTAATGATAAACAGGCGGAAATCGGGTATTGGCTGGCCGCGCGCTTTGAAGGCAGGGGCGTGATGTCGCGGGCCGTTAAGGCATTGATGTCCTGGTATGGCGAAACGGGCAAGCTGGACACTTTTATCATCCGCTGCGGGGTGGCAAACCGCCCCAGCAACCGGCTGGCCCAGCGGCTGGGGTTTGAATTCGATTATTGCCAGGTGCGGGCGGAAAAAATCGGCGATCGCTATGTCGATCATAATGTCTATTGCCTGCAGTATCGACCAGGCCAGGACTAGCGGTCCGCTTTAGCGGATGGCCCCGCCGCGCAGGCGGATATCCTCCATGAGCCGGGTTAGCACCGACGCCGACTGGCGCAGGCCGTCGTGCTGGTATTCATTGGTCACCCAGGCCTGCAGGTTGCCGACCCTGGCGGCGGTATCCAGCGATAGCCCGGCATCGACAAACATATCGTCGTGATAGATAGCCGCGGCCACCGGCACCTCGTTGGCCGCCAGCCGCAGCGGGTCGTACAGGGGCGGATAGCCGCCGCGTTCGGCCAGTATCCCGGCCACCTCGCGGAAGGGGCGCAGCGATCGGATCTCTTCGAACATCCAGGGATACATCATTTCACCGGTGAACAGCAGCGGGCGGCGCTGCGGGGAAAATTCGGGAAACGACGCCCGGATGCGCTCCGCGCTCCAGCGGCTGGCCTGTTCGCCTTGGCCGTAGATAATTTCCTGCAGCACGGCGTAGAGCGGGTTACCGTCATAGGAGGTCAGCGCCATGACCGCGGCGAGGAAATGGTCGGATAAGCGCGTTTCCTCCACGTCGCTGAAGGCCTCCTCCACGAGCCAATGAATATTTTCAAACCCCGGCGCCAGGCCGAAATCGTTGCCCAGGGTTTGCAGGCGGCGCACGCTCAGGCGATCGCCGTCCGGCAGGTGGATATCCTGCGCCGCGATAGCGTCCGCCAGCCGGGCGATGCGCGCACCATCATCCGGGTAGCGCCGATAGTACTTCTCATTTTTTGCGGCGACCCGGGGATAGGTGCGGCGATAGACTTCATCCGCATCGGCGTCCAGCCCGGCCAGGCCGCCGGTAATATAGCAGGCCGCCAGGCCTTGCGGCGCCATGGAGAGGTAGCTTAAGGCGATAAAACCGCCATAGCTTTGTCCAAGGATTTCCCAGCGGCCGCCGCCGAATACGCGATCGCGCAGGTATTCGTAGTCGCGCACGATACTGTCGGCGCGAAACAGCCAGAGATAATCCGCGGCGGCGCCGGCATGCGCAAACGCGGCCAGGGTGGCGGTTTCCACCCGCGTGCTGCGGCCGGTGCCGCGCTGGTCGACCAGGATCACGCGGTGGGTTTTCAGCGCCTGCGCAAGCCATACCGGCCCGCCGGCGGACGGGCGCGGCCCTTTGCCGCCGGGGCCGCCCTGGATATAGGCCAGCCTGGGTAAATCAGCGTCGCGCTGCATCGGATCAACCACTTCTCGGGCGAACACCTTGATGGTACGGCCGTCGTCGGGATGCGCCCAGTCCAGCGGCACCGTGACCAGGCGATCGCGGATCAGCATGCCGGGAATAATGAATTCGGACAATATCAACATCGTCTCCTTATGGAATAAATGACCGGATAATGGGCCGGGGCGGGGTGTCTACCGGGATGCGCCGGGTCTCGCCGAAGGCAAGGGCCGGGGAAGCTCGCGGCGAAAACCCAGCCCGATAATGCGCCCGGCGATCGCCGGCACCCAGGGCTGACGCCGCATCCAGCCGCCGATGGCGGATGGTTTGCGCGCGGGATCCCGCGGCCGGCTGTTTTTGCCGGTGAGCATAATTTGCAGCGATTGTAACGCCCAGGTGGGAAAACGCCTGCGCCGCTGCACCTTATTTAACTGACGCAGGGTGACCCGGCCCCGCGACAGCGGAAAGCTGAGAAGGTTGGCCGTCGCCACGGCATCCTGGATGGCCAGATTGACGCCGACGCCGCCGATGGGCGACATGGCATGGGCGGCATCGCCGATGCACAAGACCCCCGGCGCGGCCCAGCGCTGCAGACGATCGATGCGTATCACCAGCAGTTTAAGCTGCGACCAGTCGGCGACGGCGCCGGCCAGGCGGTCATAACCGAACGGCGCGACCTCCGCCACCCGCCGCAGCAGGGCCGCCAGTCCTTCCCCGCGCAGGGTGTCAAAACTGCCTTTGGCGATGCTATAGCCGCACTGCCAGTAGTCGCCGCGATCGAGCATGATAAAATTATTTTTCGGGCCGCCGTGGCCGCTGGCCTGTTGCGTGTCGTCGGCCTGCTTGGGCAGCCGCAGCCATATCACGTCGCGCGGCGCGCCGAATTCACGTACCGGCAGGCCGGCGGCGGCGCGTACCATGGATTGCCGTCCGTCGCCGCCCACCACCAGGGCTGCGTGGATACGCAGCGTGATACCGTCCGGCCCGGTCGCCAGCACGCCGCGCACTTGCCCGCCGGCAGTAAGCAGTTCCCGCGCCGTGGTGGCGCGCAGCAGCGTAAAGCACGGCAGGGCTTCGGCGCGCTGCGCCAGGAAATTAAGAAATTCCCACTGCGGCATAAACGCCATAAATTTACACCGGGTCGGCAGGCGGGAAAAGTCCGCCAGGGTCACGGTCTCGCCGTGGAATTCGCCGCGCAGTTTCTCCACCCGCTGGTGCGGCAGCGCCAGGAAGTCCGTCAGCAGACCGAGATGATGCAGTATCTCAAGCGTCGAAGGATGAATAGTGTCGCCGCGGAAATCGCGCAGGAAATCAACATGTTTTTCCAGCACCGTGACGGCGACGCCGGCCCTGGCCAGCAGGTAGCCCAGCATCAGGCCGGCCGGCCCGCCGCCGACGATACAGCAGCCGGTATGGATATCCGGCCGGGGCGTGTCGCCGGTGGACAGGTCGGGACGGGAAGGATTCACAGCCATAATAGGTGCCGCGGCAATAAAATGATGATAATTGATAATACGTATCAATTATCATCTTGCAAGTGAATCAGCGCCAGAACGGGCCGGCGCCAGGATGCGGCTTACCGTTTTGCGGATAGGGGGAAGCCGATATCGGCCAGGGTAATAGCGCCCTCGTCGGCCGACATCGGGCCGATAAACCGCAGCAGCTTCTGATATTTGGTGCCCTGATCAAGGGTGCCATCGAGGAGGATGTGAATTTTTTTCTGCGCGTCAATCAGATGGAGGGTATCGCCGGCTTTGACAATATTGACGGCGTGCCCGTCCACCGAGCTGAACAGCTTGTACCAGGACGGTCTCCTCAAGGCCACTACCGCATTAATATCGCCGCAATTCTTGAGTTTATCGGCTAACTGCGCGACCGAGTCGTATCGCGTCATGGCGACGTCCTGGCAGGTTTCAAACGTATTGAGGCTACCGCCGCGCATATCGGGTATTGCACCGTGTAATGTGCCCGTTTTAAACGTGTCGGCCACCGCGGTGGCGCATGACACGCAATTGGTTTGACCCACGCCATGAAACCCCAGCCAGGAGGCGACGGTGGCCAGCGGCCTTAACCAAAACGGCGGTCTGCCGCGATGGTTAACCTCCGTGAGCAGCGTATCTTGGATATAGGTTTCGAGACGGATGTTATAAATGGCATTTTTCCCCGAAGATTGTCGAAACTCTGGCGGTTGAAGGCCACCCGGCAGCTCGGTATTGCGGCAGAGTGCTTTAACGGGAGACGTGTCGCCCGCGCCTGGCGCCGGAACGTCAAAAATGCAAAATTCATCCTCTTCGTTGCTCGTGTCAGGGCCGGGGAGGGGCGCCGCTTCATTCAGCCCTTGCTGCACGATGGCCTTTGACCAAACCGCGGCGTGCTTCGACCCCGGATTATCCACAGAATGTGATGTGCTATCGAGAATTTCTTTATTAAGTGAAGTGGTGCCGCCGTTATTGATAGCGGTGATTTTGTTGGTTAAGGAAGTCCCATTATTACCAGTGATGGAAGAAAGGGCATTATCCGTTGGCAGGTAATTTGTAGCGTTCTCGTTTTCAATAAGCATGGTAACTATTTCTGCAAAGTAATAAACCATGCCTTTAATACGCTAAAAATAACGCGGAGTAAAATAAATCGGGTTTTATGGAAATTGAATTTACTGTAGCTATATTGTTAGGGTAAATAAATTAAATACAAAATGAACGATATTTGACGTGGATTATTAACGGTGGCAGGCGGTGCGGCTGATAACCCACGCTGATAATACAGCGCCGGTTATCAGAAAATATCATACTATTATTTGCCGGTCTTATCCTGCAGCTGCGGCAGGCCGCTGTTGTCGCTGGCGGACAGCAGGCCGGTGCTCATATAGTTGATCAGCTTTTCGCGGGTATCGGCGATATCCAGGTTGCGCATGGTCAACTGGCCGATACGGTCTTCCGGCGAGAAGACGGAATCGCCTTTTTCCATGGTCAGGCGCTCCGGCATATAAGTCAGGTTATCCGATACGGTATTAAGAATGGAATAATCGTTGCCGCGGCGCAGTTCCAGCGTGACTTCGCCGGTGATCTCGCTGGCAATCCAGCGCTGCGACGAGTCGCGCAGCATCAGCGCCTGGGAATCGAACCAGCGGCCCTGGTAAAGCAGGCGGCCGAGCTGGCGTCCGTTGGCGTGATATTGCGCGATGGTATCCTCATTATGGATGCCGGTCACCAGGCGTTCGTAGGCGATATGCAGCAGCGCCATGCCGGGGGCCTCATAGATGCCGCGGCTCTTGGCTTCAATAATGCGGTTTTCAATTTGGTCGCTCATGCCCAGCCCGTGGCGGCCGCCAACCCGATTGGCCTCCAGCATCAGCTCGACCTGATCGCTGAAGACGACGCCGTTAATCGCCACCGGCAGGCCGCGCTCAAAGCGCAGCGTCACTTCTTCCGCCGTGACCCGCACGCTTTCGTCCCAGAATTTGACGCCCATGATCGGATTGACGATTTTTACGCTGGAATTAAGAAACTCCAGTTCCTTGGCTTCATGGGTGGCGCCAAGGATGTTGGAATCGGTGGAGTAGGCTTTTTCCGCCGACATTTTATAATCGAACCCGGCCTGGGCCATAAATTCCGACATTTCATGGCGCCCGCCCAGCTCATCGATAAAGTCGGTGTCCAGCCAGGGTTTATAGATTTTCAGCTCGGCATTGGTCAGTAAACCATAACGATAGAAGCGCTCGATATCGTTGCCTTTGTAGGTGCTGCCGTCGCCCCAGATATTGACCCCGTCTTCCTTCATGGCGGCCACCAGCATGGTGCCGGTGACGGCGCGGCCCAGCGGCGTGGTGTTAAAGTAGGTGACGCCGGCGGTGCTGTTATGAAAGGCGCCGCACTGCAGCGCGGCGATGCCCTCCGCCACCAGTTGCCGGCGGCAATCGATAAGGCGGGCCTTTTCCGCGCCGTAGGCCAGCGCCTTGCGCGGGATGGCGTCGTAATCGTCCTCGTCCGGCTGGCCCAGATTGGCGGTGTAGGCATAAGGGACCGCCCCTTTCTGGCGCATCCACAGCAGCGCGGCGCTGGTATCCAGGCCCCCGGAGAAGGCGATACCTACGCGTTGGTTGACCGGAAGGTGCCTGAGAATCGTTTCCATTAATTAAGCCCTATAAGAAAAGTACAGCAAAATGTGCCATCGCCCGTCATCGCGTCACCCCTGGGATCCTCAATGCGAGCCAATCCTTTTTGCCATCAGATGATACCTTCATCTTAAGGAAACTGAAGCGTAAACGCTACCCTGCAATGCATTGCCCGCGCGCCGGCGGCGATGCGCCGGTTTTTATCCCGACGGCCCGCTGCCGGTAGGGGGCGCTTGGCAATAGAACCTTGGGGGAGGAAGCCATGAAAGAATAAGGGGTGGGAAATAATAAAGAAAATATTCCACCCCGTGTCGCCACCGGGTGGAATAGCTTTTGCCTTTGTAAGGATAATCCTATTCTTAATGAAATAGGCGCAACCGTTTTCTGGCTTTGATTTCGGTATATCTGTTGGGTAATCTTGTTTTGCTTTTATTTTTTTGATGCATTAATAATGAAAATACCATTAAAACCATTAACAAGATTAAACCTATTACAGGTAAAATGATTTGCATTTTATCACCTAGTGCAATATTAACGTAATCTAACTATGCTGTGTATCTAATGATATAACCTGCAGTAAACGCAGCATGCCCACAACCTGCCGCGCAATGTGCGGCAACCAGCATCCTACTGACGCAAAGTGTACGTAATCAAGGGTGGGGGCGCATACCCTGTTTACGGTATTCTCCTGATTATAATAAAGACGCTAGCCCAAAAACGGCAGATATAACGCCACTTCGGTACCCCCCGCTCCACCCTGTACCGTCAGGCGCATGCCAAGCTTACTGGCGCGCGCATGCATGCCCGCCAGTCCGCGCGAACCCGGCCGGATAAGATCGGGCAGCATGCCGTGGCCGTCGTCGGCGACCCGCACCATGACCTCATCGCCTATCGGTTTGACCTCGATGCGGATCCGGGAAGGCTGCGCATGTTGCAGCGCGTTATTAATGGCTTCCTGCACAATTCGCAGTATGGATAGCGCCGACGCCGGCGTCAGGTAGTTTAGGGCGGGAATGGGCGCCACATCCCATTCCAGGGCAATGCCCAGCGCCCTCAGGCGCGGCTGCAGCCGAAAGCGCAGGTTGCCCAGCAGCGGCAGCAGATCATGCTCGGCCAGGTCCAGCGAGTCGATAATCAAACGCAGGTCCTGTAACGACTCCTCGATATGGCGGGCCAGTTCCTCCGGGTCGGTGTCGCGGCGGCGCGCCAGGCGCAGCGCGGTTATCAGCTGCGCTCCCATACCGTCGTGCATGTCCTGCAGGATGCGCGCGCGTTCGGCGATAATTGCCGCGCGCTTTTCGATCTGGCTGCCTTCACGATCGATGATAAACCGCTCGGCAAAAAAATAGATCATGACAAAACAAAACGGCAGCGCGCCGACAAAACTCCAGCGAAAACTGTCCCAAGGCAACCATTCCATAATAATCAAATAAGACTGGGCGACGCTGAGCGTCCATATCAGCGCGGTCAGCGACAGGGCGATAAGCTTTACCGAACGGGTTGACCAGCCCCGCGCCAGCAGCAGGGCGATGGGCACCAGGCGCAGCAGTACGTGGGGCCAGGTTATCAGCCAGGCGCGATCCGTCGCCTTGCCCAGCAGCATCAGCGCCACGACGCTGATAACCGTCAGCAGGGTGAGGCCATGCAGCAACGGGGGGAACCAGCGCAGCCGCGCGCCGCAAAGGCGATAACCCGCCACGCACAGCGCCCAATACATAATGGTGGTGATCATCACCCGCAGCCCTTCCTGGGCCCCGAGGGGAATAGCCAGGTCGGCGAGATAGGCGAGCAGCGTGGCCAGCGAGGCCAGCAGGGCGAATTGGATGATGAACACGCGCTTTTGCCGCCAGGTGTAGGCCACCAGGAAACACAGGGAACCGGCAATCAGCACCAGAAGGACATAGGGGACGATGACCTGCAAAAGATACCGCTCAAACCACAGGTCACGCAGCGCCTGCGCGGGCCCCAGGCGGATGGCGGAAAGCCCGCTGCGCAGCGCGCTGTCCCCTTCCAGCCTGACGGCCAGCTGATTGTCGCCGCTGCGGAACAACCCGGCCGGCAGCACGATATATAATGGCGATTCCTTCATGGGTTCAACGTGGCGGCCAGCGGCATCATTGAAACGCACGCCCGGGTTAAGCAGCGAACCGTTAAGCCAGACTTCCCCGGCCACGGAGAGATGCGGCAGGTATAAGGCCAGCGGCTGCGCCGGCGGCGCGTCAAGATGGAAATCCAGCCGATACCAGGCAATGCCGCTAAACGCCGGGATGCGCAGACGCCAGTTATCCGGTAATGCTACCGTCTCGCCATGCCGTGCGGGCGGCGTGGCATCGCGGCTGTAGATAAACTCCGCGCGATCCAACAGCCGCGTTGCCAGCGCCGCGTCGGCGCCGCCGGCCGGGGAAGAAGACGCATCCGCAGGCGGGGTCAGGCTTAGCAGCAGCGCCAGCCCGGCCCACAGCCCGCGCCGCCGAAGAAACGGGCGCATTAGATCAGGCCCTGGTTCCGCGCCTGGATAATGGCCTCCACGCGATTATGAACGGCCAGTTTGCTATAGATATTCTTGATATGGGTGGCGACGGTATGCGTCGAGATATTCAGCATGCGTGCGGATTCCGCCACGGTAAAACCCTGGGAAATATGCCGCAGGATATCGATTTCCCGCGTCGTCAGGCCATCCGGGCGCACCGCGGCGCTGGATTTTTCCGCCGGTTCGAACCGTTTAAGCAAATGGCGGGCGATCTGCGGCGATAGCGGGGCGCCGCCGGCGTGCACCAGCTCCACCGCCCGGGCGAATTCATCAATGGCGGTATCTTTGAGCAGATATCCGCGCGCGCCGGCCTCGATGGCGCGGATAACATGGGCCTCGTCGCCGAAGATGGTGGCGACCAGTACCGCGGTGCGCGCCGCCTGCTGCTGCAGCGACTTGATCAATTCAATACCGTCGCCGTCATGCAGGCCCAGATCGATGATGGCGACATCGGGAACGGTATGCCGTAGCAACGCCCACGCCTCGCCCAGGGTGGCGACGCTTCCCGCCAGGGTCAGGCGGGGATGGCTTAACACCATGGACTCGAACTCCATGCGCATGGGTTCGTCGTCTTCAACCAGTAAAACCTTAATGCTGGAAGTATTCATGATTACGCCAAGGGGTAGCAATTAAATTAATAAGCCCAAAGAGGATGGGGAATGGTCTGCTCCTGGAGTGACCCTCCTGACACCAGGCCGGTTTATTTATTTTTTGTGATGAAATCGGCGGATTCAGTTTTACATGGAATGGCGGTATTGTGAAGAACCCGGTAACGGCGGGTTAACATTCTTATCGCTATCTTTACTTCATCAGGACGGCGGCAACGCGTAGTTGAGGCGCATGGCGAGGGGCATCCGGTTGGCGATGATTTTTGTGCGAAATAATCTGCTGATGCTGATGTTGAACTAAAGAGAATATAGGGTTTTATCACCGGCGCAGGAGCAACATAAAAGCCGTCGCTTTCAGATTAACCTCAAGTGAAAATGTCCGGATGGCGCCGGTATCGGTTTTGGCGCTTAACGCGCGCTGTCTTGTTCCTTCTTCAGCCCGTTCCGCCGGTCCCAACGGGGCCGTGATCCCCGCAATGTCATTGTCAGTATTTCATTAAGATTACAAAAACGATCAATAATATTTCATTTCAAAAGAAATAACTTTCAAAACGTGACGTATATCTAACAAACCATAACCTAAGTCGCCTATCTTAAGCAGCGCAGTACATCGACGCCCGTATTGCCAAAGGTGCTTTTCCTTGTTCGTACCCCGAAATGGAGAAAATTATGATTGACGTGATCGCCCACGGCGCCGAGTGGTTTATCGGCCTGTTTCAAAAAGGCGGTTCGGTGTTTGTCGGCATGGTTACCGGCATCCTCCCGCTGCTTATCAGTTTATTGGTCATTATGAATGCCCTGATCGTTTTTGTGGGCCAGAGCAGGATTGAACGACTGGCGCAGCGCTGCGCGGGTAATCCGCTGTCGCGGTATCTGCTGCTGCCGGTTATCGGCACCTTTGTCTTTTGCAATCCCATGACCTTAAGCCTCGGCCGCTTTATGCCGGAAAAATACAAACCCAGCTATTACGCCGCCGCCTCTTACAGCTGCCACTCCATGAACGGCCTGTTTCCCCATATCAACCCCGGCGAATTGTTTGTCTATCTCGGCATCGCCAATGGGCTGACCACGCTGAACCTGCCGCTGGGGCCGCTGGCGGTCAGCTACCTGCTGGTCGGCATGTTCACCAACTTTTTCCGCGGGTGGATAACCGATCTGACCACGTCGATTTTTGAACGCAAAATGCATATCCAACTTGATCAGCATGTCCGCTTGTAATCCCAGGAGAAGGCGATGAATACATTTATCCGTATTGAAAAAGGCGAAAGCGGCTGGGGCGGGCCCTTGCTGATTGAGGTCGTGCCGGGCAAAAAAGTGGTGTATATCACGGCGGGCACGCGTCCGGCGATTGTCGATCGCCTGAGCCGGCTCACCGGCTGGCCGGCGGTGGACGGATTCAAGGAAGGGGAACCGCCGGCGGATGAGATAGGCGTGGTGGTGATTGACTGCGGCGGCACCCTGCGCTGCGGCATTTACCCCAAGCGGCGCATTCCCACGGTCAATATCCATGCCACCGGCCGCTCCGGTCCGCTGGCGCAATTTATCCTGGAGGACATTTATGTCTCCGGCGTGCGTGAGCAGAATATCCAACCGCTGGCGGATGATGATACCCAGGCGGCCAACGCGTCGCCGCAGCCGCAGGCCGCCAACGAGCGCGTCAGGGATACCGGCACGGCGGCCAAGGGCGCCGGCCGTGATTACGACACCAGCAAAAAAATTACCGAGCAAAGCGACGGGCTGCTGGCGAAAGTCGGTATGGGCATGGGATCGGTAGTGGCGGTATTTTTCCAGGCCGGGCGCGAAACCATTGATACCGTGCTGAAAACCATACTGCCTTTTATGGCCTTTGTCTCCGCGCTTATCGGCATCATTATCGCCTCGGGACTGGGTGATTTTATCGCCCACGGCCTGACGCCGCTGGCCAATAGCCCCATCGGCCTGGTGACGCTGGCGTTGATTTGCTCCTTTCCCCTGCTATCGCCGTTTCTCGGCCCGGGGGCGGTGATAGCGCAGGTTATCGGCGTCCTGGTCGGCGTACAGATAGGCCAGGGCCATATTCCCCCCCATCTGGCGCTGCCGGCATTGTTTGCCATCAACGCCCAGGCGGCCTGCGATTTTATCCCGGTCGGCCTGTCGCTGGCCGAAGCCAAGCAGGATACGGTCCGGGTGGGGGTGCCGTCGGTACTGGTCGGTCGTTTCCTGACCGGCGCGCCGACCGTTCTGTTGGCCTGGGCGGTATCCGGTTTTATTTACCAATGAAGTCTTTTGATGAGGGTGTTTGTATGCAGACGATTTACCAGACCATCTTTACCCGCGTCGGCGAAAACGCGCGCGAGTCGCTGGCCGACAATATGCTGATTACCTTCCGCGAGGGCGCGCCGGAAGATATCGAGGCCTACTGTTTTATCCACCGCCACGGCGATATGCAGGGCGAGCTGCGGGCCGGCGAGACGCTGACCCTGGCGAACGAGGCGTTCCCCATCACCGCGGTGGGCGACGTGGCGACCAGTAACCTGCGCGAACTGGGCCATATCACCATCCGTTTTGACGGCGCCGGGCAGGCGGAATATCCCGGCACCGTCCATGTCGCGGGACCGACCCCGGCCGATATCCCCGTCGGCAGCGTATTAGCCATTTTGTCTTGATTTATTATTCTGTAGGAGCACGTGTATGAAGCAGGTTGCGGTAGTCATTGGTGGTGGTCAAACCCTCGGCGCCTTTTTATGCGCAGGGTTGGCGCAGGCCGGGTACCGGGTGGCGGTGGCCGATTTAAATGCGCAGCATGCCTGGCAGGTGGCGGCGGATATCAACGATCGCCTGGGGGAGGGAACGGCATTTGGTTTTGGCGCGGACGCGACGAACGAAGAGAGCGTGACGCGTCTGGCGCAGCAGGTCGACCAGCAGTTCGGCCAGGTCAACCTGCTGGTGTACAGCGCGGGCCTGGCCAAGGCGGCGCCTATCACCCAGTTTGCACTGGTGGATTTTGATCTGTCGTTGCAGGTGAACCTTGTGGGCTATTTCCTGTGCGCGCGCGAATTTACCAAACTCATGATCCGTGACGGCATCGCCGGGCGGATTATCCAAATAAACTCCAAGTCGGGTAAAGTGGGCAGTAAGCATAATTCGGGCTACAGCGCCGCCAAGTTCGGCGGCGTGGGACTGACTCAATCGTTGGCGCTGGATCTGGCGGAGTACGGCATCACCGTTCACTCGCTGATGCTGGGCAACTTGCTTAAATCGCCGATGTTCCAGTCGCTGTTGCCGCAATATGCGAAAAAGCTTGGCCTGCGCGCGGATCAGGTCGAACAGTATTATATCGACAAGGTGCCGTTGAAACGCGGCTGCGAGTATCAGGATGTGCTGAATATGCTGCTGTTTTATGCCAGTGACAAAGCCTCTTACTGCACCGGGCAATCCATTAATATTACCGGCGGGCAGGTGATGTTCTGACCCGCACCCACCCCGCCGGAAGCCTCCGGCGGGGCAATTATTCCTGGAGGAGATGCCCGGATGAGTGCAACGGCGCTGCTGGTGTCAATCGCGATCGTGGCCTGGATAGGCCAGATTATCCTGGGCGGATGGCAAATCCGCAGTTTCAACCGCGCTTTCGACGCCTTGTGCCTGCGGGGACACGTGGGCGTGGGCCGTTCCGCCGGCCGCTTTAAGGCCAGGGTGGTACTGGCGCTGGCTTTTGACGGCGAGCAGCGGGTATGCGATGGTTTTATCCTGCGCGGCATCACGGTATTTGCCCGGCCACGGCGGCTGACGGCGTTAATCGGCCTGTCAAAAGCACAGCTCATTCCGTATGTCATATTTCCGCGCGATCCGGCATTGCAAACCGCGCTGTCTTTAGCGATTGAACCGAAATGATGATATTTTCATTTTAAAAGGTGGTATCTTTCATTTGGAATGGTATTCAAGGTATAATCTCCGTCAGTGGCTATTTCGCCAATCGATTCGGAAATTGTTATGAAACCAAAGCAACGCCATGCGGCAATTCTGGAATACCTGCAAACGCACGGTAAAACGGCCGTGGAGGATCTTGCCAGTCGTTTTGCCACCACGGGTACCACTATACGCAAGGATTTAACCCTGCTGGAAGAAGAGGGGGCGGTTATCCGCACGTATGGCGGGGTAGTATTAAGCCGGGAGGAGGGCGATCAGCCCATCGACCGCAAGACCCATATCAATACCGCCAAGAAAAAGCAAATCGCCCGCCGGGCCGCCGGCCTGATTAACGACGGCGATTCCCTGATCTTCGATGCCGGCAGTACCGTGCTGCAAATGGTGCCCTATCTGGCGCAGTTTAATAATATCACCGTGATGACCAATAGCCTGACGATTGTCAATGAACTGGTAGAATTGGATAACGATCAGACCATCCTGATGCCGGGGGGGACTTATCGTAAAAACTCGGCATCGTTTCACGGCAGCCTGGCCGAAGCGGCGTTTTCCCATTTCAGTTTCGATAAATTGTTTATCGGCGCGGACGGGGTGGACCTGAACGCGGGCGTGACCACCTTCAACGAAGTCCACACGGTTAGCCAGGCCATGTGCCGCGCGGCGCAGCAGCTCATCCTGCTGGTGGATTCCTCTAAATTCGGTCGTAAAAGCCCCAACGTGGTCTGCGAACTGGACGCCGTCCATCTGCTGATCACCGATCGCGATATTAACCCGGTGTACCTGGCCGCGCTGCGGGAGAGGGGCATTGAAGTGATGCTGGTGGGAGAAGACGATGAGTGACCGGTTGCTGGCGTACGCGCGGGAAACCCTCGATATCGAGATCGCCGAAGCGCGGCGCCTGCGCGACCGCCTGGACGACAGCGTAACGCGCGCCTGCCGGCTGTTGCTCGGCTGCCGGGGAAAGGTGGTGATTTCCGGCATGGGCAAATCGGGGCATATCGGTAAAAAGATCGCCGCGTCGCTGGCCAGTACCGGCACGCCGGCGTTTTTTGTCCACCCCGCCGAGGCGCTGCACGGCGATTTGGGCATGATAGGCAGCCAGGACGTGGTGGTGTTTATCTCCTATTCCGGCCGCGCCCAGGAACTGAGGCTGATTTTGCCGCTGCTGGCCGAAAGCGGTATCCCGGTGGTGGCCATTACCGGCAACCTTGATTCACCGCTGGCGCAGGCCGCCGCCTGCGTGCTGGATATCAGCGTTGAGCGGGAGGCCTGCCCGATGGGGCTGGCGCCCACGTCAAGCGCGGTGAACACGCTGATGATCGGCGACGCGCTGGCGATGGCGTTGATGCGTTACCGCGGATTCGATGCCGAGCAATTCGCCCGATCGCATCCCGGCGGCAGCCTGGGGGCCAGTCTGTTGAACCGGGTGCATCATGTCATGCGCCGCGACGACCGTTTGCCCAGGATCAAGCAGCAGGACAGCGTGCTGGACGCCATGCTGGAACTGAGCCGAACCGGTCTTGGCCTGGTGGCGGTATGCGATAGCGAAAATCGGGTAGCGGGCGTATTTACCGACGGCGATCTGCGCCGCTGGCTGGTGAAAGGACATGGACTGGACGAGTGCGTCGGGCATGCCATGACCCAGCCGGGCTATCGGTTGCCGCAGGAATGGCGGGCCGGGGCGGCGCTGGCGGCGTTGCACCAGCACCATATCACCGCCGCGCCGGTCGTGGATACCGAGGGACGCCTGGTCGGCGCGCTTAATCTGCACGATTTGCATCAGGCGGGGATCGGCTGACCGGGCGCGGCTATAATCCATCGCGGTATTATTACCCACGGCAGGTTGAACTATTTTCCTCATGCTTTTATTTATCAACCGCGACAATATTGCTGTCGGCGTCATCAGATTAAATAACATGATACTTTTTTGACTATCTCTATCAGTTTATTTGATTAGATGCCGGAGAGGATATCGGTTAACGTAGCCCTACATTGTGACGAATATTATTGAAGATAACCCTTATGCTTACTGCTATTAATAACGGATTTGCACGTTTTGTGGATGGCCCCAACGCGGGTAAGCTTCTGTTACGCCTGACCTTCGGCATATTACTGTTATTTCATGGTTACGCCAAAACCCAGCACGGCGTCGGCTGGATCGCCGATTTATTGCAAAGCCACGGGTTGCCCGGTTTTATCGCCTATGGCGCCTTTATCGGCGAAATTATTGCCCCCATCATGATTATTGTCGGGTTTATGACCCGGCCGGCGGCGTTTATTATCGCTTTTAATCTGCTGGTGGCTACCCTGCTGGTTGGCATGGGGCATTTTTATAAACTCACGAATGTCGGCGCCTGGGCATTGGAAACGGAAGCGCTCTACTTTTTCGGCGGCCTGGTGATTATGCTGATAGGGCCGGGTAAATATGCTGTAATGAAAAACTGATCTTCCGGCGCGGCCGGCGAATAGCCGCTGGCCGCGCCTGGCATTAAAAGGGTAACGACAGGCGCAGGGCCAATGCCGCCAGCGTCACCAGCAGTACCGGCAGCGTCATTACCACTCCCACGCGAAAATAATAACCCCAGGAAATGCTCAGATTCTTTTTTGCCAGCACATGCAGCCACAGCAAGGTGGCCAGGCTGCCGATGGGGGTGATTTTAGGCCCGAGATCGCAGCCGATGACATTGGCGTAAATCATCGCCTGTTTAACCACGCCGGTGGCGGTGCTGCCTTCCACCGACAGCGCGCCGACCAGTACGCTGGGCAGGTTATTCATCACGGAAGATAAGAACGCGGTCAGGAATCCCGTGCCGAGCGTCGCCACCCACAGGCCCTGGCTGGCGAACCGGCTTAACAGGGCGGACAGCGCATGGGTCAGACCGGCGTTGCGCAGGCCATACACCACCAGGTACATCCCCAGGGAAAAAATAACGATTTGCCAGGGCGCGCCGCGCAGCACCCGGCCGGTATTGATGGCGCGGCCCTTTTTCGCCACCACAAACAGGATCAGCGCGCCGGCGGCGGAGATCAGGCTGACCGGAACGCCCAGCGGTTCCAGGCCGAAAAAGCCCCCCAACAGCAGGATCAGCACCACCCATCCGGTACGGAAGGTGGCCGGGTCGCGAATGGCATCCTTCGGCGCAGGCAGGCGCGCGACGTCATAGTTTGCCGGTATTTCACGCCGGAAAAACAGGTGCAGCGTAATAAGGGTGGCGGCCACGGCGGCAATATTGACCGGCACCATGACCGAGGCATAGGCATTAAAACCCAGTTTGAAATAATCGGCCGAGACGATATTCACCAGGTTCGATACCACCAGCGGCAGGCTGGCGGTATCGGCGATAAAACCCGCCGCCATGACAAACGCCAGGGTGGTGCTGCGCTTGAACCCCAGCGCCAGCAGCATGGACATCACGATTGGCGTGAGGATAAGCGCTGCGCCGTCATTGGCGAACAAGGCGGATACGGCGGCGCCCAGCAGAATGGTATAGCTGAACAGCAGCCGGCCACGGCCGTTTCCCCAGCGGCCGACATGGAGCGCCGCCCAGGAAAAAAAACCGCACTCATCGAGCAACAGACTGATAATGATAATAGCGATAAAGGTGGCGGTGGCATTCCATACTATCCGCCACACTACGGCGATATCAGCCACCTCTACCACGCCGCTCGCGAGCGCCAGCCCGGCGCCGAGCATGGCGCTCCAGCCGATGCCCAGTCCCTTGGGCTGCCAGATAACCAATACGATCGTGAAGATAAAAATTGTTACAGCCGCAGCCATGGCGCCCCGCTTAATCCGCTAAATAAACAGCGGCGGACAGAACATGGGTTGCCGTAAGGCCGCTGAACTATCGGTAGAATATAACCGCTGGAGGGCGAAAATCCTTTTTTTTTTAATCCATCATCCGCAAAATTTTATTTGCTGATGACCCTTAACGGCAGCAGCAGCGGCAGCACGCCGATAAGCAACAGCGCCACGATATTCAGCGCGGGAACGATACCAATACGATCGCCGAGCGCGCCGTAGACGATAGGCATCAGGGCTCCGCAGCCAAGGGAGATGGTATAAAAAATGGAAAAAGCGCGGGTTTGCTGGCCGGGTTTGGCGAGTTCCGCCACGGTGCCGTACAGGATGGAAGACGTGCCGTTTAGCGCGATGCCTAAGGGAATCAGCAACAGATAACTGGCGGTTAACGGGGTAAATAACAGAGCAATAATAAGCGCGGCGGTGAATATTTCACTGACGGCCACGGTGCGTAATACCCCAAGCCTGGGCGCCAGTGCGCCGCAGACTAATTTGCCGCAGGCGCCGCCGATAAAAATGGTGGTCAGCGCGAAGCCGACGCCGGCGGGCGTCGCGCCCTTGGCGGCCAGTAAAAAAGGCAGGAACGTCAGGGTGCCGGCGCGCGTGGCGTTATCCAGACTGCCGATAACGCATAAGGAGATAAAGGCTAACCGGCGTCTGGCCTCGGGGACGCGGGGCAGCGGCTGATAGGCGGCGCCTTCCCGTCCCGGCGACGGCGCAACGCCGGCTTGTCCGGCAACGCGTTGGGGCAACAAAAAGCGCAGGCCGACGGCCACCAGGATGCCCGTAACCGCGATGACCCGTACCGACCAGCCCCAGGCGATGAGTAATAATAAACCAGAAATGGCGCTGGGAATCAGGCACTTGCCGACATCGCCGAAAAAGTTATAGGTGCTTAGCGCCAGCCGGGTCTGCCGGACGGTAAAATACTGTGAAATATAGCTTGATGCCAACGGGTGCTGCACGCTGGCGCCCATGCCGCCCACGATAATCAACGCCATCAGTGGCAGGATGCCGCCGGAGAAACCATATAAAAATAACGCCGCGGACAACAGCAGCGTGCCGGCGATTAACAGCCTGCGCTCGCCAAACGCTTTGCCCAGTTCGCCCGCCGGAATCTGCCAGACGGCCAGCGAGCCGGAAAACAGCGTCTTGAGCAGCCCGATTTGCATCATCGACAGGCCGAACTGCTGCTGCCACACGGCAAACAGCAGGTAGTGCATGTCGGTCGCGCCATCATGATATAAATGCGCCAGGCTGGCCGCGCCCAGCACTTTGCGGCCGGCGCGGGCGACCGGTAAAGCCTGTTCAGGGGGGTTATCTTTCACAATGGTCATGACAATCCAGATTGGTTAGAAAACATGCCCGCCCGCCCCGGCGTTGCGGCGCGCGCCGATCAGCCGGCAAGATGGCAGGCAACATGATGCCTGTCGCCGACGCGGCGATCAATCGGCAACTGTGTAAAGCAGCGTGGCATCGCGTGCGGGCATTTGCCGCTGAAGACGCAGCCCCGGCCCGTATGCGGCCCCGTATCGGCGCGGAGGGCGGGCGTGGCGGCGACGGTTTTCAAACGCGGATGCGACGGCGGTATCGAGGCCAGCAGATAGCGGGTATAGGGATGCCGGGGGTCGGCAAACAGCGCATCCGCCGGCGCTTCCTCCACCAGGCGTCCCCGGTACATGACGCCGATGCGATCGGCGATATGGTGCACAACGCTGAGATCGTGGGCGATAAATAAGTAGGCAAGACCATTTTCCCGCTGCAGTTCCAGCAGCAGGTTCAGGATCTGCGATTGAATCGAAACATCCAGCGCCGAGACCGGCTCGTCGCAGACGATAAGCCGGGGATTGAGGATCAGCGCCTTGGCGATGCCCACGCGCTGGCGCTGTCCGCCGGAAAATTCGTGCGGATAGCGTTTGGCGTCCGCCGGGCTGAAACCCACCCTGGCGAGCAGTTGCCCGACGCGGGCCTCGCGTTCGGCGCTATTACCGATACCGTGGATAATTAACGGCTCCGCCACGCTGTAACCGATGGTACGCTTGGGATCCAGGGAGGACAGCGGATCCTGGAATATCATCTGTATATCTTTGCGCAGGGCGCGCAGGGGCGCCGCCGACAGGCTGAAAATATCGCGGCCGGCAAAATCGGCGCGCCCCGCGCTGGCGTCGGTGAGCCGCAGCAGCGTCCTGCCGGTCGTGCTTTTGCCGCTGCCGGATTCACCCACCAAGGCGTAGGTTTCCCGCTCATCAACATGAAAACTAACGTCATCCACCGCGGTGATCCAGCGAGTGCGCAGACCCTGGCGGACTTTGAATTTTTTCGTCAGGTGACTAACGCGCAACAGCGGCGGCGGGTAAACGGCAGTTGGGTTCATAATACTGTTTCCCGGTCGAGTTCTTCGGCTTTCCAGCAGCGCACGGCATGACGCGAAGCCTCCGGGCCGGCGGTCGCGCCGCCATCCCTTATCGCCGCCAGCGGCGGATGACGCCGGCATATGGCGCCGGCAAACGGGCAGCGGGGGGCGAAGCCGCAGCCGGCCGGGCTGTCGGTAAGCGGGGGCACGCTGCCCTTGATTTCCGTCAGCCGGGATTGACGCGCGCCGCGCAGCGACGGGATTGCCGCCATCAAACCCCGGGTATAGGGGTGCCGGGGCCGGTCGAATAAGGTCATGACGTCGGCTTCCTCCACCACTTCACCCAGATACATGACGATTACCCGCTGGCACATTTGCGCGACGACCGACAAATCATGGGTAATCAAAATGATGCCCATGCCGTTGGCGGCCTTAAGCGACTCCAGCAACTGCAGGATTTGCGCCTGAATCGTCACATCCAGGGCGGTGGTCGGCTCATCGGCGATAAGCAGCGCCGGATGGCAGGCCACGGCCATGGCAATCATCACCCGCTGGCGCATGCCGCCGGAAATTTCATGGGGATAAGCGGCGCAACAACGCGCCGGATCCGGGATGCCCACCTGTTCCAGCAGCGCCATCACCCGCGCGGCCCGCTGCCGGCGGGACAGGTCGGCGTGCAGTTGGAGGCTCTCGCCGATCTGGCGGCCGACGGTAAAGAGCGGGTTTAAACTCGACAGCGGATCCTGGAAAACCATCGACAGGGTATTGCCCTGGATGGCGCGCCGCTCGCGCTGCGATAGCGCCAGCAAATCGCGGCCGTTAAAGCGTACGCTGCCCTGCGCCTCGGTGATGCGGGGGTCCAGCAGCCCCATAACGGCTTCGGCGGTGACGCTTTTACCACAGCCGGATTCGCCGATAATGCCCAGGGTTTCATGCGCCTTCACGGCGAAAGAAATACCGCGCACCGGCCTGACGACGCCCTGTTCAGTGGCTATTTTGACCACCAGGTCATTCACCGCCAGCAGCGGGGCGCCGGGTATCATACTGTCTGCCATAACGCTAAGGCCTGTCTCTTAACATGCCCAACACGCGTCGCGGCAAGGGGCGGATGGTGGGATCCAGCAGGTCGCGCAGGCCGTCGCCGAGGATATTAAGGGCTAAGATCAGGATAACGATCGAGATGCCGGGAAAAAAGGTCATCCACCAGGAGGTAAAGATCACTTTTTTACCCTCCAGCAGCAGATTGCCCAGGCTGGGCATCGGCGCCGGCACACCGGAGCCGAGAAAACTTAACGCCGCCTCGGTAAGAATGGCCACGGAAAAAATAAAGGTGATCTGCACGATAAAGGGCGACATCACATTCGGCAGGATATGGCGCCAGATCATGCGCCCGTCGGTGGCGCCCTGGGCCCTCAGGCCCTCGATATAATTCTTTTCCTTAATCACCAGCGCCGCCGAGCGCACCACCCGCGCGATGGAGGGGATATATACCAGTGACAGCGCCAATACCACATTCAGGGTGTTCGGCCCCAGGATGCCGACGATGGCAATGGCCAGCAACAGGGAAGGGAAGGCAAACAGGCCGTCGCAAACGCGCATGGCGATCAGATCCACCGGCCGGTACCAGGCGGACAGCAGGCCGGTTATCAAGCCGAATACCCCGGCGGCCGCGGCGACCGACATGCCCACCAGCAGGGAGATGCGAATGGCGTAGGCCACGCGCGTCAACACATCGCGGCCAAAGTTATCGGTGCCGAACCAATGCTGCGCGGTCGGGCTTTTTAACCGGCTGAGCGGATCGAGGGCATAAAGATCGTAGGGGCTGAAATACCCCGCGGCCAGTGACAGCACGACCAGCAGCAGCAGTATCACGCCGCCGGCCAGCATCATTTTATGACGCGACAATCCCGTCATGGCGCGGCCCTCCTGGTTGCCATGGCGCGGGCGCCATGCGTTGCGAAAAAGCGGGGTGGCGGCGCATCACGCCTTCACCTTAAGGCGCGGATCGATCCACCCAAACGACAGATCGACCAGCAGGTTAATCACTACGTAGCTGGTGGTAATCAGCAGCACCGACCCCTGGATCACGGTAAAATCCCGCCGCTCGATGGAATCGATAATCAATGACCCGACGCCGGGAATGCCGAACACGCTTTCAATCACGATGGCGCCGGTGATAAGCGATCCAAAGGATTCGCCGCAGATATTCAGTACCGGGATCCAGGCGTTTTTAAACGCATGGCGCAGCAATACCCCCCGTTCGGGAACGCCTTTGGCCCGCGCGGTCTTGATGTAGTTCTCATGAAGCACGTCCAGCATGACCGCGCGGGTCATGCGCGCCAGCAGGGCGGCGATGCGGATGGCCAGCGCCAGCGCCGGCAGGAACAGGTAATGCAGGTTTTGCCACAGGCTGAGTTGGCCGGATTTATAGCCGATCACCGGAAACCAGCGCAGATGGACGGCAAAAAAGAAAATCAGGAACAGGCCGAGTAAAAAGCCCGGAATCGACAGCCCGAAGGTCGCCAGCGCCATAATCAGGCGATCGGTAAAGCGCCCGCGCCGGTAAGCCGCCGCGATGCCGCCCAGGATACCAAGCAGCATGGCCATGCCCTGCGCCAGCAACGCCAGCGATAGCGTGGGTCTAAGATGCTGCATGAACAGCGTGATCACGCTTTCCCGCATAAACAGGGAGTACCCCAGATCGCCTTGCAGGATGCGGGAAAACCATAGCCAGAACTGTTCAACCAGCGGCCGGTTAAGGCCGAGCCTGGCGCGCATCGCCAGCACGTCTTCCGGCCGGGCGTCATTGCCGAGAACCACCAGCACCGGATCGCCCGGCGCAAGATGCACCAGGCAGAACACCACCACCGCCACCACCAGCAATACCGGGATCAGCGCCAACAGCCGGTGTAACGCATACCATACCATTTGTTTATCCTTGCCCGCCGTAACCGGGCCGTCAGCGGGCCGCTAAAAAACCGACCGGGCAAAGGTTATTTATCCGGGACCTGCACATTCCATAAAATCGGGCCGATCAGGTCCGCGTAGCCCTTGACGCCGTCCTTGACGGCAATGGGTTCAGGCTGGGTATGGCCCAGCACAATCACCGGCAGGTATTGCCAGGTCAGGACGTGCAGTTGGTCCACCAGCGGTTTGGCATCCTGTAGCGAGGGCGCCTGCTTAATGCGATCCAGAACGCTGTCGATGTCCGGGCTGTTGGACCAGCCGGGGAAATTGGCCCGCGAGTCGAGGAAGGGATATTGATGCAGTACCTGGCGCATGGAGAATTCCAGGGCGCAGAGATCGAAATTTTTCGGGTCCTGGCGACGCTGCAATACCGTCGGCCAGTCATAGACATCCAGCCGGGATTTAACGCCGATTTGTTTCAGCACCTGTTGGGCCACGATCGCCAGGTTATAGAGTTCGGCATATTCCTTGGTGGCGATAATCACCACCTCCTGCCCCTGGTAGCCGGATTCCTTGACCAGCCTGCGGGCCTCGTCGAGCTTATTGACGTTATAGTAAGGTTTGCCGGCCCCGCTATACCAATCCACCTGCTGCGGAAATCCCAGGGAGGAATCGGCGCTGAAAAAACGCGGGTCGCTATAGCCGGCCAGCAGGACGCTGTTGACATCCAATGCGGTATTAAACGCCTGGCGCAGCTTGACGTCGGCGAAGGGTCCGGTTTTCTTATTGAACAAATAGGTGATAAGCGAACCGCCGGATTCCGGGGCAAATAACTGAATGCCCGGCGCCTGTTTAAGCTGGTCGATATTGTCCTTGGGCAGGTTAAACACCAGATCGTACTCGCCGGTCAGCGCGCCGGCCAGCCGGGTGGATTCATCGGTAACATACCGGAAAAAAATATCTTTCACATAGGCGTTCTTTTTGCCCGCCAGGCCGCTGGCCGGTTCACTGCGGGAAACATAACCGTCAAAGCGGGCGAGATGCAGATATTCGCCCTGTTTGAACTCCGCCAGCTGGTAGGGACCGGTGCCAATCAGCTCGGTCACCGGGCTTTTCGTCTCGTTGGCCTTATCTATGATGCTTTTTGGCATGATGGCGGCAATATTCTTCACATCGGCCAGAATATTCAGCGTGATAAGCGACGGCGTTTTCAGGGTCAATTGCACGGTCAACGGGTCGATTTTCGTAAAGGCGGCGCCCGGCAGGTTGGCTTTACCCTGGGTGGACAACGCCAGCCAGCGGTTCATGGAGGCGACAACGTCGTCCGCGGTCAGCGGCTGGCCGTTCTGGAACACGATATGGTCGCGCAGGGTAAAGGTATACACCAGCCGATCGTCGCTGAGCTGGTAATGATCGACCAGTTCCGGCACCGGCTCGAACTTATCGTTAATCACGAACAGCTCTTCGAAAATATGACGGTCGACATCCGAGGTGGCGTTATTGGTGGTCAGATAAGGATCCAGGGTGCCGGGCCGGTTGCCGTAGGCGATATTCAGGGCGCCGCCGCCGGTGGCCGGGGCGGTGTACCCGGGCAGGGCCGCGCACAGTAAAAACAGGGCGGCATGGAACCGCATGGTATTGATTAAGCTCATGCTTGCTCCTGCTTGATACGTTCGAGCAGATGCGCGTCGGTCAGCAGCCGGTAGCCGGTTTTAGCCAGCACCCGGGCGCCGGTCACCAGCGCCTGGTAGCCGCGTGGGGAATTGGCGGCTTCGCGAAACGCCACCGTATGGCCTATCAGGTCATCGGGACCTATCTTGATATAGGGATGCGCGGTAGGCACGGCATGGCTGATATCGCCGGCGTCGGTGGACCCCAGACCTTCTTTAGGCGTGAGATCCACCTGTTCGCCATGGGCGGACAGGACATCCAGCAGCAGGGTATTCAAGGTGTGGTTAATGCGAAAATCGCGCGGACCCACCTGGTGTTCTATCTCCACGCGCGTGCCGGTGGCCAGCGCCGCCCCCTCGGCAATGGCGCGGATGCGCGGCTCCAGCGCTATCACTTCCTCGCGGGTATTGGCGCGGATGTAATAATGCGCCGCGGCGAATTCCGGGATCACATTCGGGGCCTGGCCGCCATCGGTAATAATGCCGTGTACCCGAACGCTCGCAGGCAGCTGCTGGCGCAGTACGCTGATGCCGTTATAGAGCAGCACCACCGCGTCCAGGGCGTTGATGCCCAGATGCGGGGAACTGCCCGCATGGGAAGGCTTGCCGTAAAAATTAAAATAAAGATGATTATTGGCAAGCGACGGGCCCGACAGGCGCGTGCGGCCGGCGGGATGGATCATCAGCGCCGCGTCCACTCCCCGCAGGAAGCCATGTTCGACAAAACGGGCTTTGACATTGCCGTTTCGCCCGCCCGGTCCCTTTAGCCCGCCTTCCTCCGCCGGGGTGCCCAATACCACGATTTTGCCGCCGGTTTCCGGCAAGGTTTCCGCGAGCGCAATGGCGGCGGCGATGCTGGTCACGCCGATAATATTGTGTCCGCAGGCATGGCCGATGCCGATCAGGGCGTCGTATTCCGCCAGATAGGCCACCGTCGGCCCGGGTTTGCCGCTATCCCTGACGGCGTGAAATGCGGTTTCATGCCCGGCCACGTTGGATGTCACCGTAAATCCCGCCGCGGTCAGCAGGCCGGTAAGGATCTTATTGGCGTAATATTCATTATTGCCGGTTTCCGGATGCGCATGTATATCCTGGCTGACGGCAATATACGTTTCCCGCTGCCGATCAATGGCATCGTCAATCCGTTTGATCAGGGTATCGGTGGTCATGGGTAACCTCATAATGAGATAAATAGTATTAGGACATGCGCAAAACCATACACTATTTCGCAATTGAGCTTAAAATGAAAATAGCGCATAACCTTAGTGAATTTCTGGACGAAGGTTGCCGTGCGGTTATTTTTTAGAAATAAGCGGAATATTACCAAAGCGCCCAATTCGTGGGGTCCTATTATTTGGTTATAATCAAGTCAAAAATATAAAAAGTATAAATTTCAGTCTATTGAAAAGAGATTGATGAAATAATATTCTCTTTTTCTACAGCGTTGACGGAAGAGAAGAAGAATTATTTTTCACGACTGCCTAATTTATCGCCATATCGACGGTGTTGAGCGTATTGGCCGGCATATAGTCAGTTATTCACTTTGAATATTCATATCTTAGCTAAATAAGGCAGAGCCTTTGCCTTTATACTGTGCCCCGTGCTACTGGCCTAACAATAAAATGACTCGCTTTCATTTCACAGGATATTTTATGCATAAAATAATAACGGCGGCGTTTGGCGCGGCCAGCTGGTTAATGTCATTATCCCCGTCCTTTGCCGCTGCGGCGGTGCCGCAGGAAGTGCGGATTGCCTACAGCGGCGGTTCGCAAGTGCTGATGTTGGCGAAGGCGGACGGCAGTCTGGAAAAAGCGCTGGGCACCAAGGTGAAGTGGGTGCAGTTCGCCTCGGGCGCCGATGCGCTGAATTATTTCGCCAGCGATGCCATCGATATCGCCAATTTTGGTTCCAGCCCGGCCACCGCCGGCATCGTGCGCAAGCTGCCGGTGGAAATCGTCGGCATTTCCGGCGTCATTGCCACCTATGAGCGCCTGATCGGCAAACCGGGCATCAATAGCCTGCAGGATATCGAGGGCAAACGTGTGGGCTACCCGCCCAACTCCACGTCCCAGTACGCGCTGGAAGCGGCGATAGCAGTGCATAAACTCGATCGCGGCAAGATTACCCTGATCCCGCTGCGCCCGGCGGAACTGGTGGCGGCCTGGAAACGCGGCGATATCGACGCCGGTTATGTCTGGGCGCCTTTTGCCCAGGAGCTGGAAGCGTCCGGCGGCCATCAGGTGTTCGCCACCAAGGATCTGCAAAAGGACGGTTATCTGATTTATAACAACTACGTGGTACGCAAAGCCTTTGCCCGGCAATATCCTGAGATCGTGGCCAACTTCCTGAAGGTACATCAGCAAAAGGTGGATGAATTCCGCCGCGACCCCGATGCCGCCGCCGCCATTGTCGCCCGGGAAGTAGGCGCGCCCGTCACCACCGCCACCAATACCCTGTCCGGCCTGGAATATCCCTCCATCGCCGAGCAGGGCACCGCCGCCTGGCTGGGCGACGGCACCAATACCGACGGCAGCGGCATCGGACAGGCGGTGAATAAAACCGCCCATTTCCTGGAGAGCACCGGCGAGGTACGTCAACGGGATATCCCGGCCACCTGGAGCGGGGCGATTAATTCCAGCTATATCCGCCAGGCCGCGGGTAAATAAATACCGTTATGAAAGTTGTTCATCATCTTGCTATCAGCGTCGCCTCGGTGGCGCTGTTTTTCCTGCTCTGGCAAATCGCCGGGGAACGGCGCTGGGTCGACCCGCTATTGCTGCCGCCTTTGTCGGATCTGGCAGAAACTACGGTTGAGCTGTTGCGCGACGGCTACCGCCAGGTGCCGCTTTGGGAGCATATCGCGGTGAGCCTGGCGCGGGCGCTGAGCGCTTTTGCCGTCGCCATCGTGTGCGGCATCCCGCTGGGTCTGCTGATGGGGTTGTCGGCGCCCATCGCCGCCGCGCTCAACCCGTTTGTGCAGTTTTTGCGGCCCTTGCCGAAAATCGCCCTTATTCCGCTGGCGGTGGTCTGGCTGGGTATTGGCGAGTCGTCGAAATTTTTCCTTATTTTTATCGCCACTTTTCTGAGCGTGGTGGTGGGCGCCGCCGCCGCGGTGGAGCGCATCGGCGATGCCCGCATCCGCGTAGCGCAGACGCTGGGCGCCTCGCGCCGGCAGATTTTCTGGCGGGTGGTCTTGCCGGATACCTTGCCCGAGCTGTTTACCAGCGTGCGGCTGTCCATCGGCGTCGGCTGGACGTCGCTGATTGCCGCCGAACTGGTGGCGGCTACGTCGGGCCTGGGGTGGATGGTGATCAACGCCAGCGCCTATCTGCGCACCGATATCGTGATGATAGGCATCCTGCTGCTCGGCGCCATCGGTTATATGCTGGATCTGGCGATCGTGGGAGTACAGAAATGGCTGGTGCCCTGGGCGGGGAAGGACGCATGACGGCACATATCGCTGTTGAGCATATTACGCAGGTTTTTACCGGCAGGCAGGCGCCCCTGACGGTGCTGGACGATGTCTCGCTGTCACTGGCCGCCGGGGAGTTCGTGGTATTGCTCGGCCCCTCCGGCTGCGGCAAATCCACCATCCTGAATATGATTGCCGGCTTTACGCCGGTACGGCAAGGGCGGATCCTGTGCGCGGGTCGGCCGGTCAGGGGGCCGCATCCCAGCCGGGGCATGGTGTTCCAGCAGCCCAATTTATTTCCCTGGCTGTCGGTGCTGGCTAACGTCACCTTCGGCGCGCGCATGGCGGGCCGGAAAAAGGCGGCGGCCGATGCCGACGCCAATGCCTGGCTTCAGCGGGTGGGACTGGCGGGTTTTGAACAGCATGCGCCCTGGCAGCTGTCCGGCGGCATGAAGCAGCGGGTGGCGCTGGCGCGGGCCTGGCTGCCCGACCCCGACATATTGCTGATGGATGAACCCTTCGGCGCGCTGGACGCGCAAACCCGGATGATGATGCAGGAACTGCTGCGCGCCGCCTGGAAGCAAACCGGCACGACGATTTTATTTGTCACCCACGATGTGGAAGAGGCGCTGTTTCTCGCCGACCGTATCCTGGTGATGTCGGCGCGGCCGGGGAAAATCGTTGAGGAAGTGCGGGTGCCGTTCGGCCCGGAGCGGGATATCGAGACCCTGGCGCAGGCCCCAGGCTACAGCGACATTAAACAACAGGTGCTTCACCGGGTGCGGACCGAGGCCCGGCGCCATATGCTGTAATGGTGCCCGGCGCGGGAGCGAATCCGGTGAAGCACCCGCGCCGGGTAAGGATGGCGCAGCATCCGCCCACGCGCCGGGCGGGGCGCTACCGGGACAGCGGCTTCGGCGCGCCCAGTCGGGTGGCCAGCAGGGACAGGCCATAACACAGCAGGTAATAAATGACGCCGATAAAGATAAAAATCTCGGTGGGATAGATCTGTTCGCGGTTATTGACCTGGCCCGCCACGGTGGTCAGCTCCGGCACGTTAACGATAAACGCCAGCGAGGTGTCCTTGATCAGGGAGACCATCAGCCCGATATAAGACGGCAGCAGATTGGGCATGGCCTGCGGCAATAAAACCCGGCGCAGGATTTGCCACTCGCCCAGTCCCGAGGCAAGGCCCGCTTCCACCTGTCCCGCAGGCAGGGCGTTCAGGCCGGCGAGCGTGGTATGCATCACCGCCGCCGAGGTAAACCAGGCCAGGGCCAGAATCACCGTCAGCGGACCGGGTATCGAGCCGCCGAACAGGATGGGCAGCAGGAAAAACAGCCAGAAGATAACAAAAATCAGCGGAATGCCGCGAATGATTTCAGCCCAGATAAACAGCGCCCGGCGCGTCCAGCCCGGATAGCGCCAGGCCAGGCACGCCAGCGTGACGCCGAGCGCCAGCGCCAGCGCGCCGGCGCACAGCGCCATCATCAGCGTCAGCAGCACGCCGCCCGGCTGGCCGTCGGCCAGGCGTCCCCATAGCAGGTAGGTCAGGTTAGCGAGGATCACGTCGATATTAAAGGTCATGGCGAGCTCCGCTTATCGGATTGCCGGCCGGCGGCGCATCGAGGCCGGCCGCGGGCAACAGCGGTTGCCTGCCGTCGCGGCGCTTTGGGCCCATATATATCAGCAGGGATCCCATCGCCACGCCCAAGAGCAGATAAAGCCCGGTGCCCACCGCAAACGCCTCAAGCGCGTGGGCGTTAAAACTCTCCACCCGGCCTATCTGATAGGTCAATTCGGCGAAGCTGATGCCGCTGGCCAGCGACGAAAGCTTCATCAGGTTCAGGTATTGTCCGACCAGGGGCTGCCAGGCATTGAGCAGTCCCTGCGGCAACAGCACATGGCACAGGATTTGCCACTGGCTGAACCCTTGCGATAGCGCGGCCTCCGTTTGTCCCGGCGGCACGGAGTTCAACCCCGCCTGGATTTCCTCCAGCAAAAACGCCGCGCAGAACAGCGACAATCCCCAGGCGGCGCAAAGGAATTCCGGCGCCAGCCACAGTACGTTGCCCGGCAGAATCGACCAGGGGTGCATATCGCCGATGTACAGGCGCACGCCTTGCGGCAGCGCGCCCCAGGCGGCAAAATACCAGAACAATAATTGCACCAGCAGCGGCGTGTTGCGAAACACCGAGACAAACGCCGCCGCCAGGGCGCGGCCAATCGGCCCCGGCGCCAGGCGCAGCGCCAGCATCAATAGGGTTATCAGCGTCGCCGCCAGGCAACCGAACAAGGTGACGTACAAGGTGGCGGCAAAGCCGGACAGGATCCATTGCCAGGGCTGGCCGGTCAGCACGCCGGCCCAATCCAGGTGCCAGGCCATCAGCTCTCCTCCAGGCGCGCATGCAGCGGATTAAGCACCTTCTGCAAAAAACGCTGCGCGCGCGGGTGCACCGGCGCGCTGAAAAAAGTCTCCGGGTCGGCCTGTTCCAGGATGACGCCGCCGTCCATAAACACCACCCGATCGGCTATTTCGCGGGCGAAGCTCATTTCATGGGTGACCACCACCATGGTGATGCCGCTATGGGCCAGTTCCTGCATTACCTGCAGCACTTCGCCGATCATTTCCGGGTCCAGCGCCGAGGTCGGCTCATCAAAAAGAATCAGCGTCGGGTCTGTGACCAGGGCGCGGGCAATCGCTACCCGCTGCTGCTGGCCGCCGGACAGCTGGGACGGCAGAAAAGACGCCTTATCGCCCAATCCCACCCGCTCCAGCAGACTCTGCGCTTTGTCATGCGCTTTCGCCCGCGTCCAGCCGTGCACGGTGATCAGCGCCAGGCTGACATTATCCAGGGCGTTAAGATGGCCGTAGAGATTAAACTGCTGGAACACAAAACCGATATGGGTGCGAAGTTCACGCAGCGCGCGGCCTTTCAACGCCGAGGTGGGATGGCCGTCGATCAGGATTTCACCTCCGCTTACGGTTTCCAGCTGGTTGATCAGGCGTATCAGGGTGGATTTCCCCGACCCCGAGGGGCCGCAAATCGCCACCACCTCGCCGCGTCCGACGCTGAAATCCACCTGGCGGATCACGTAGTGGGGGCCGAAAAATTTATCAACCTGGCGGAACTCGACGGCGGGGATGGTATGTGGGGCAGGGGTATCCGCCACCGGGGCGGCGGATGGTTGCAGATTGTCGTACTGGGATTGCATTGATTCTGCCTGATTATTTCGCTGTTATGGTAAACAGACGCGGTTGAGGCGATTTGGTCTGGGGTCCGAACCAATTATTATAGATGGAGGTAGCCTGGCCGTTTTTTTCCAGTTTCAGCAGCTCGTTATTAACGAAGGTGAGCAACGCGGTCTCGTCTTTTTTCACCCCGACGCCGATCTCTTCTTTACTCAGCAGCTCCGGCAGCACTTTATATTTGGCTTTATCCGGCGCGCCGTCGAGCAGGCCGGCGAGGATGGTGCTGTCCTGGGTGATGGCCTGCACGTTGCCGTTGCGCAGCGCCGTCAGCGCCAGCGGAATATCATCATAGGACAAGACGCGCGCATTCGGGAAACGATGATGCAATTCCTGCTCGCCGGTGGTGCCCTTTACCGCGCCGATACGCGCGTTGGCGTAACCGTCCAGTTTATCCGGCGAGTTTACCGGCACCAGGAACTGCTGCCCGGTGACAAAATAGGGAATGGAAAAATCAATGACCTTGGCCCGCTCCGGCGTGATGGTAATGTCGGCCACGATAATATCGGCTTTACCCGACTGCAGCAGAGGAATGCGGTTGGCCGGATTGGTGGGCACCAGCTCCAGCTTCACGCCCAGCGCGTCTGCCAGCGCCTTGGCAAAGTCCACGTCGTAGCCGACGATATTATGGGTTTTGGCATCGACGGAACCAAACGGCGGGTTGGAATCGAAGGTGGCGACACGAATAACGCCGGCCTGCTTGATATTGGCCAACTGGTCGGCATGGGCGGCAACGGAGACGATACTGCCTAACGCTAACACAGTCAGCAGCGATAACGCTGAAGGCCGGCTATTAATGAATAAGGCCATTTGCTTTTCCTTGATATAATTTTAATATAATTTAACCACTTCATGGGGTTATTCCATGGCGCTGGTTTTCTGCTGAGGAATATTACATAGGCAACGATAATTAACCACGTATAAAAAAGCATATGTTTATCACCACTAAGCATAAGAATAACTTATGACCTATCGGGCCAGTGGCCGGCGGGCATTTATGCCAGTGAACACGGGGCGCGGGCGCGGCACCGCGCGCGATTCAAATAAGAATAATAATTATTACTCAAGATAATAAGAAATGAATTGAAGCCGGTGGCGCGGGATATTTTATCAAACCGCAGCATGAGGATGTTTAATAAATAACCATCGCTGCGGCATTTTATCGCCGGGACAGGGGCGGCAGGCTAAACCGGCGGGCGCTATCACCGGCGCTGCAACCCCCGTCCGGTGCCAGGGGGTTAATTGGTCGCGGGAGCGGATAAGTTCAGTCTGCCGACGGTCTGCTCAAACTGCGCCTCATCGCCCTGCGGCAGTTTTTTGAACGACACCTTGCCGCGATACACGTCGGAGTCGATTTTAACGATGTTCGGCTGGGTGCTCAGGTTGCCGACGGCGACACAATAATTGGTTACCTGGCTCAGCGATGGATCCCAAATATCGGCCATTTTATTACAGTCATCAATCCATAAAAATTTATCCCGGGCATTCAATTTCGCCAATTGCTGTTTTAACGGTGCGGATAAATACACGTCGAACATCGGCTCAATATTATTTTTATCAATTTTTAAAATCAACGGTATTTTAAATTGAACGCCGGAAAAGCCGATGGTTTTGGCATTTACATCAATTTTATATTTTTTTATCTTGGTCGGGAAATCCCACTGCCGGATAACATCCGGTATCCATGCGGTTATCTTATCATCGAGATTTAAAAAATAGGTTGATAACGATGTGGAGGATAAACTGCTCCGGCCCAGGCCGATATAGTTATCGCCCCCCAGCACATCCAATACAGTCGCGCCGTTATCCAGCGTGCTGCGCTTGACATTACTGACCTGGGGCTGCTCCTTGTCGCCGCGCAGGATAAAGAACAGATCCTTTCTGTCGTGCTGATTTAAAATATCATAGGCGGTATTGTTCATGGCCAGGTGATCGGAAGACACCACGATCACCGTGTTTTTGAAATAGCCCGATGCGCGGATTTTTTTGATAAGCCCCGCGATATGCTCCTGGCTGCAGGCCACGGCGCTTAGGGAGCTGTTTTCCATATTGTCATACGCATAGGAGCGATTGGTGCAGGATCGCGAAATATATCCGTCCGGATGATGGGTGTCGACGGTCAGCGCAAATAAGGCAAACCGCTGTTTTTGTTGCGACAGCGCAATAAATTTATCATAGACCAGATCCAGCAGGGTATCGTCATACCAGCCCCACTCGTTGCGGTAGTCGGGATCCTTGACCAGTCCCTTAAGCTCCTGGAAACCATAGATATGCTCAAAACCATGGGACTTCAGGAACAGGCCTTTACCGGCAAACGCCATATCGGCCCCCTGGTAAAAATAGGTATCGTAACCGGAAGCCTGCAGTATATCGCCCAGGCAAATATCATGGGGGTAAAAGGTCGATAACGAACTTGAGGCATTGCCGTCAAAGGGGGCGAATAACGGAATGCCGCACTGCGACGCCACCATTCCGGCAATGGTGTAGCCGGTGCCGGGCAATTGGGTAGTATTGCTGAAATCTATAGCATCGTTTTTCTGACTGTTAAGCTCGGTGGTTAAACCGGCAAAGGCGTCCTGATCGAAATAGGTTCTTTCCAGGCTTTCGGCATAGATATAAATAAGGTTGGGGCTGTCTTTCGCCAGTGTTTTGGACGGGGTTCTGTAATAGGTATTAAAGTCCGTATCGCCGCTTGCCAACTGGGATTTAACCAGGCCGGCAATTTCACCGCTGGCCGGCGTGGCAATCACGGCGACCACGGCCAAAACGAGAGCCAGCAGGCCGTAAGCCGTACGGCCGCCGCCGGCTTTTCTGAATAGCAACAGCCATGACATCAGGCTGAACACCAGCAGGGAAGCCAGGATGAAACCGGCAAAGGGCAGGATGTACTTGCCTAATCCGGCGCCGGTTAAACTGCTGGTCAGGGTATACAGCACCGAATCATTGATGCCGGCGCCGGTAAAGTAATTACTGGCGACCCTGACTAAATTAAGCAGAATATAAATACCTAAAACAAACAGCACTAATGAAAACAAATATTTATTTTTTTTGGCTTTCGTTGAATAAATAATAACCGCCGCTATAAATAATACTATCGACAGGGTTTCCGCTGACATTGTTCTCCCTCCATCGGGCAGTAAGGGAAATACCTCCGGCTATAGCAGCAGCGTTTCAAGGCGGTCTTCCGGTAAGGGATGGGTGATAGTTATCTGTATAGCAATTAATCCGCTACGGCGCGAGATTTCATTACCGTTTTGTGACAAGCCGCGCCGGCGGGTGGTGCGGGTAAAAAGAATTGAACGGCGAAATACAAGAAATTATTTTTTTAATCAATTGATTTAAAACAGTAAAACTTCACCGCTCGGCTAAAAAGCAGGAGATGAATTCTTTTTGCGTTGACAAAAAGTTACATTTTTTTTACAGCGGAAAGCCCGGTGGGCGCGGGGAAAACGACGCAGCGGCCCTCATATCCGAGAGCCGCGCTGGCAGGGGTTTATTTAGGCAATGAATAGGCCTGGCGCGCCAGGAGCTTCCAGGCGCCCGCCGCATTTTTCTGCCATACCTGCATGACGCCGATTTTCACTTCGCCCGGCTTGCCGCCGTCTGCGGTTTTCGCCTGCAGGATATGCCTGACGATGGCCACGTCGCCGTCGACCTGCACGGTTTGGTCTTTGAGATCCAGCGTCAGGAATTTGGATTGACCGGTGACGATGGCATCGACAAATTCGGCGTTGTTCTGGATTTTACCGCTGGAGTGGCCGTAGCTCAGCGTCGGCGCGCCCACTTTCTCCAGATCGGCTTTCTTGGCGCTGACCATGGCCTGACGCATGGTTTCCACCGCCTTGGTTACCGCCGTGGCATCGGCGCTTTGGGCGAAACAGCTGCTGCTCAACAGCAATGAAAGAAGGGCCGCGCCTGCAATTTTATACATGGTTATTCCTTACCAGTGACATCGTTAAAGAGGGGCAATGCTAACCAATTTCATGAGGTTACCGTTGTGACTGATCTCATGTATTTCAAAAAAAATAGTTTTTATTTATTTTTAATAAAACATTGTTTTGAAATTATCTCAAGCAATTGTCCGCGGAACATTGTGCGGGATGGCGGCAAGCGTTTCAATGTGATTAAACTCACAATTTTTGGCATTAATAAATTATTACTACCACGGCAATCTGTGCCACCGGGTGTAAACCCCTGATTGACATTGCGTGGCGGTCATAGCAATCAGAAAAGATCAAAAAACTCGGAAATTATTAAAAGCACGGGATTTTTGCGGGGCAGGGGAAATTTACTGAGTGGAATGATGGCGTTACACACAGCACAAAATCAGGCCGGCAATTGCCGGCCCTCACCCTGATGTGTGTTCTATTCTTATAAAGTGTTTAGTTATTCTAAACAACTCTGATGTTAAGTGATGCTAAACAGATTATCAAGCTAACTTTACTCATATTTGAAGATGATTCCAAAACGCCTGAAAGAAGCCCGGCACAGGGCCCAGCTGACACAGGAAAAGCTGGCGGTCATGGCTGGCATCGATGAGTCCACCGCCCGTTCCAGAATTAGTCAGTATGAAAATGGGATATATCGTCCCAATTTTGAAACCTGCTGTGCGTTTGCCCGCATCCTGAACGTACCCGAATGCTATTTCTACACGCTGGACGATGAGTTTGCCGCCGCGCTGCTGGCGCTGTATGTCTCGCACGCGGCATCGGCCAATATGCGTCTGGCGTCGAATGAAGGAGAAGAAGAAAAAGAAGAAAAAGAAGAAAAAGAAGAAAAAGACGCTGCCGACTGGCAAAAACGGGGTTAAGCCTACCGCCGCCAGGCCATCTTAGACTAACCCTTTCCATTGCCGTATCGAGGCGTAGCAACGTCTCGCAGCCGCCATCCCGCCCCGCGTAAGCCTTGCCGTTCCGGCCAATTCCTTAAATGTGTTAAATTATTTCTTGAATCAATAAATAAGAAAGATAATAATTCTCATTTAGTTTCAATTTCATTCACCTGTCAATGGAAAGATATAATGAGAAGGGTCTTGCGCTTAACACGTTCCACTCTGCTGTGTTCACTCGCTTTCGCGGCGCCGTTATTCACCTATGCCGAGGATACCCTGGTGGTTACCGCGGCCCAGACGGCCGACAGCGCCGATGCGCCGACCCGGGGCTACACAGCCAACACCAGCCGCGGAGCGACCAAAACCGATCAGCCGCTGATTACCACCGGCCAGTCGGTGTCGGTGGTGACGCGCCGGCAAATGGACGATCAGGCCGCCCTGACGGTGAACAGCGCGTTGAATTATACGCCGGGGGTATTTACCAACTTCGCCGGCGGCGCGACCCGCTACGAGACCGTTTCCCTGCGCGGATTCCACGGCGGCGATACCAATAATACCTTCCTGGACGGCCTGCGGTTGATGAGCGACGGCGGCAGCTATAACAACCTGCAAATCGATCCCTGGTTCCTGGAGCGCGTCGATGTGATTCGCGGTCCGTCGTCGGCGCTTTACGGCCAGACCATTCCCGGCGGCCTGGTGATGATGACGTCCAGACGCCCCCGTTTTGCCAGCGAAGGGCATATCAAGCTGATGGCCGGCAATAACGCCACCACCGGCGCGGCGTTCGACTATACCGGCGCCGTCAGCGATCAATGGGCGTTCCGCCTGACGGGCATCACGCGCCATAGCGATACCCAGTACGATCACCAGCGCGAGGAACGCTATGCCATCGCGCCGTCGCTGTTATGGCAGCCGGACGGCAACACGTCGCTGCTGTTAAAAGCCTATCTGCAAAAAGATCCGTCGGGCGGTTATCACAGCGCGGTGCCGGCGGACGGCAGCCTGTACGCCAGCAGCGGCGCCAAGCTGGACCGCGGGTTTTTTGACGGCGAAAGCAGCCTGAATACCTTTAAGCGCCGCCAGCAAATCTACGGCTATGAATTCGACCATAGCATCGACGACGTCTGGTCAATCCGCTCCAACGGCAGTTATACCCATGCCAACGTCGACCAGCAGCAGGTTTACCAGATTGGCTGGAACAGCGATCGTACATTGCTTAACCGCTATTATTCCGGCGAATCGTCCTCGCTTGCCGCTTACGCCATGGATAACCAGCTGGTGGCCGATTTCAGCACCGGCGACCTACAGCATAAAGTGGTGCTGGGCGGTGAATACCATGAATATACCAACGACCTGTGGGACGACAGCGCCTACGCCACCCCGCTCAATGCGCTCACCGGCGTCAGCGGCGGCCCGGGGCTGTTCACCGACTACGGCCTGACCGTGCCGGGCGTCACGCGCGTCGATGCCAAACGCCGCTACTCACAAAGCGGGGTCTATCTGCAAGATGAGATGACGCTGGATAAATGGCACCTGGATCTGTCCGGGCGCTACGATCGCATCGTGGCCAAAAATACCACGTTCAATACCGACACCACCTACCGGCGCCAGGACGATCATATCAGCGGCCGCGGGTCGCTGCTGTATGCCTTTGACAGCGGCATTTCGCCTTATGTCAGCTTTAGCCAGGCCGTCACGCCGCAGGCCTTGTCCGGCGCCGACGGCAACCTGTTGAAACCGACCACCAGCGAGCAGTACGAAGCCGGGATAAAATACCAGCCCCCCGGTACTTCGTCGCTGTATACCCTGGCGATTTACGACCTGACGCAAAAAGATGTGGCCAACCGTATCGTGCAGGGCAGCTATTATGTCCCGGCGGGCAAGGTACATTCCCAGGGGATTGAACTGGAGGCCCGCACGCAGCTCACCGAGCGTCTGGCCGGCATAGCCGGCTATACCTATAACCGGGTACGCTTCAGGGACGCCGTGGACGGCAACGACGGCAACACGCCTTATGTCACGCCGGATCAGATGGCGTCGCTCTGGGCGCAGTACCAGGCGGATTACGGCATCAACCTGGGCGGCGGGGTGCGTTATATCGGCCGGCAGTGGGCAGATAATGAAAACACGCGGCGCGTGCCGTCGGTGACCCTGCTGGATGTTTCGCTACGCGCCGATCTTGCCGCCTGGAACCCGCAGTGGAAGGGGGCCTATGTGCAGCTTAACGCCAATAACCTCACCGATCGGAAATACGTGGCGGCCTGTTATGGCACCGGCTATTGCTATTGGGGCGCGGAGCGCTCGCTGGTGGCCACCGTGGGCTACGATTTCTGATCAACAGGCAAAAGGCACGGGCCGGGGAAAGGATGTCCAGGCGCGTCAAGGGGGAGGGGAGAGGTAAAATAGGCAGATGAGGGGGGGCGGGTTTCCCGCCCGCCCCTATACAGGATTACGCCGGAACGTTTTTCAGCACCAGCCGCTGGATTTTACCCACCACCAGCAAATAGCACAGCATCGACATAATGGCCGAGCAGCCGACAAAAATCAGCGCGCTGTTAAACGAGTGCAGATTCTTGACCAGAAAACCAATCAGCAACGGGGTGACGATGGAGGCGACATTGCCGAACACGTTGAAGATGGCGCCGCACAGGCCGATCACCTCTTTCGGCGCGGTATCCGCAATCACCGGCCAGCCCAGCGCGCCGAAGCCTTTACCGAAGAATGCCAGCGCCATCAGCGCCACCACCAGCACCGTATTATCGGTGTAGTTGCAAAGGATCATGCTGGATGCGAGCAGCATGCCGAACACGATCGGCGCCTTGCGGGCAAAGGTAAGCGAACAGCCGCGCTTAAGCAGGAAATCCGACACCACGCCGCCCGAAATACCGCCGACAAAACCGCATAACGCCGGAATGGAGGCGATGATGCCTACCTTAAGGATGCTCATCCCTTTTTCCTGCACCAGATAGATGGGGAACCAGGTCAGGAAGAACCAGGTAATGGTGTTGAGGAAATACTGGCCGAAAAAGATGCCCAGCATCATACGGCTGGTGAGCAGTTGCTTAACGTAGTTCCATTTCGGTCCGTTATCCTTCGCCTTTTTGCTGTCCATATTGACCACGCCGCCGCCCTGCTCGATATAATCCAGCTCGGCGCGCGACGCGTAGGGGGATTCAAACGGGTTATGGACAAATTTTATCCACAGAAACGTCAGGATAAAACCGATGACGCCCATGACGGTAAAGACGTGTTTCCAGCTCCACGCATAGACCAGCCAGCCCAGGAAAGGCGAAAAAATCGCCAGGGAAAAATACTGCGCGGCGTTGAAAATCGACGACGCCGTGGCGCGCTCCTTGGCCGGGAACCACGCGGCGACAATACGGGCATTGGCCGGGAAAGCCGGGGCTTCGGCGAAGCCCAGCAGGAACTGCAGCATAAACAGCGAAAAGACCGCCATCGGCACCGACAGCACCCCGACGAATCCTTGCAGCAGGGTGAACAATGACCAGAAAAACAAACTGTAGCTATAGACTTTAATCGACCCGAACCGGTCAAGCAGCCAGCCGCCGGGGATTTGCATCAACAGATAGGCGATGCCGAACGATGAAAAAATCATGCCCAGGTTGACCACATCCAGCCCCAAATCGTGGGACACCGCTGTGCCGGCTATCGACAGGGTAACCCGGTCGGCATAGTTAACCGCCGTAATAATAAATATAAATAACAGCACCACATAACGTACGTGGGTCCTGCCTTTTTGGTCCAAAGTGGACTCGATTGCCATACGATGTCTCCGCGTTAACGCTGCGCGCCTAAGGCATTTATTCCCGGCGAATTGTCGCCGCCGCCATAGGCCTCATAATTAAAATACTGTCTGTCGGTAGGGGACTGGGTATACGTTGAATGGGTATCGGCGCGATACGTAAAAAAGAAGAGGTATCAATCGCCATCCGTAATTTGAGCAGGCAGTATAAAAATGGCGCCAGGGTAAGTCATTATGCAAATGACCAATATTAGAGCCGGGATTAGGACTATTTTTGTGGGAACATGGAGTCTGTGCGGTGGATCATAAATATGGGTTTTAGATAATTTTTAATTTTAATATTGCGATGGTGATCACAATTTATAGGTATTTCGCCGCATAATAAATTAAAAAATTATGGAGAGAGATGTTTTTGCCCAACTGCGGCATCCCTTTTTCGGCCGGGTTAGTATTCCACGATTAGTTGATAAATTAAACTAAATTTGTAATGGCGTGGATATTCTCCGTGCGGCAAAGCACGGCATTATTCATATTCATAATAATGAAATGCCGTTTTAATTTAAAAACACCGGTAATTATCACGCTGATATCGGCAATAAGCGCAGGCGCGGTCAACGGTCGGCGCACGGTGAATCCGCGGGGGGAATGAACCGGGCAGCCTGTTTCCCCCGGCGCGTTAGCCGCAGGAAACAGGCGTGATTTACGGGCCATGCCGGCCCCGGGTAGGATCAATAAGGCGCGTCGGGCGTGGTGATGCGGATCAGCTTTTCATTGACGAATTCATGAATCCCCGCCGGGGATTGTTCGCGGCCATAGCCGGAGTTTTTGGTGCCGCCAAACGGCAGCTCCGGGGCAATACCTGTGGTATGGTTGATATAGACCATACCGGAATCGATTTGCCGCGCCACCGCCACGGCCCTGGCGGTATCGGTGCCGAAGACGGTGCCCCCCAGGCCGAAGATGGAGTCGTTGGCCAGCGCAATCGCCTGCGCCTCGTCCTTGACGGCATACACGCACAGCACCGGTCCGAAGATTTCCTCGGCGTAGGCCGCCATGCCGGGTTTGATGCCGGTGAGGATGGTCGGTTCCATATACGCGCCCGGCCGGTCCACGCGGTGGCCGCCGTAGATCAGTTTGGCGCCTTCCTTCACTGCGGTTGCCACCTGCTCAACGATCTCCCCGGCCGCTTTTTCACTGCTGAGCGGGGCGAGCTGCGTGGACGGATCCAGCGGGTCGCCGATCCTGATCTTTTCATAAATGGCCCGCGCCTTGGCGATAAATGCCTCGGCGACGTCTTCCAGCACGATAATACGCTTGGGCGACACACAGACCTGGCCGGCGTTCCATAAACGTCCCATGGCGGCGGTTTTTACCGCCAGATCAAGATCGGCATCCGCCAGCACCACAAAGGCGTCGCTGCCGCCCAGCTCCAGGGTCGATTTCTTGACATGTTTGCCGGCCTCGGCGGCAAAGCTTGATCCCGCCGCCTCGCTGCCGGTCAGAGACACGCCCTTGATGCGCTTATCGCCTATTAATTGCGATACCTTGGCGCCGGGCACGAACAGATTAGTGTAAACGCCCACGGGCGCGCCGGCATCGATAAAGATACGCTCCATCATGGCCGCGCACTGCGGTACGTTGGAGGCGTGTTTCAACACCATGGTATTCCCGGCCATGATATTCGGCGCCGCCGAACGGGTGATCTGGTAGAAAGGGAAATTCCAGGGCTGCACGCTCAGCAGCACGCCGAGGGGGTCATAGCTGAGAAACGCGCTGCCAATCCCGGTTTCCAGGGGCTTGTCGGCCAGGAACCGTTCGCCGTGATCGGCATAATAATCAAATATATCGGCGCACAGTTGCACTTCGCCCACGCCTTCGGCGTGCAGTTTGCCCATTTCAATGGTACACAGCTTGCCCAGCTCATCCTGGCGATCGCGCAAAATGGCGGCCACGTTATGCAGCAGTTTGGCCCGCTCGGCGAACGGGGTTTTTTTCCATTGCTGGAAGGCGGCGTCGGCGGCGGCCAGGATCTGTTCGATCTGCTGGTCGGACATAACGTCGAATTGTTTTTCGATTTTATTGGTGGCGGGATTAACCGTTTTGATCGACGACGGTGCGGCTGTCTGTACGCTCATGATAATGCTGTCCTTATGAAACGACTGGTAATATGAAGGATCTAACGCGACATCCTGTGCATGCAGTATAGTCCCCCGCGGAATTATTCCTCAATGTATTACCCTATCGAAGCCATCGGCCGATTGACGCCCGCACGCGTGTTTTCATGCCCGCTCCCGCCCGGAACAGGCGGTTAGGTCGCGCGCCGCGCGCTTATGGCTTGATGTTTTTTTCTTTATATATACTATACCCCCCTATACTATATTTTCATACGGGTCGGGAAATGCCTCGTTCAGCTGAAGATAAAAAACGCGTCCTGCTGCGGGTCCGGCGCATCAAAGGGCAGGTGGAGGCGCTGGAGCGCGGCCTGGAAACGGGCGTCGACTGCGGCGCGCTGCTGCAGCAGATCGCCGCCATCCGCGGCGCTTCCCACGGCCTGATGTCTGAAATTATGGAAATTCATATCCGCGACGAACTGGGCGAGAAAGACCTGACGCCGGCGCAGAAGGCGGCCCGGCTTAACGATGTCGCCAGCTTGGTGCGTTCCTATTTGAAGTGATGACGCCGTCAACGGTAAGATGTTGACCGGTGCTGTTTATGATTGGAGAAACCTTATGAAATCTCGTGCAGCCGTTGCCTTCGGGCCGGGCCAGCCTCTCAAAATCGTTGAGATTGACGTTGCGCCGCCGCAAAAGGGCGAGGTGCTGGTGAGGATTACCCACACCGGCGTCTGCCACACCGACGCTTTCACCCTGTCGGGAGACGACCCCGAAGGGCTGTTTCCCGTCGTGCTGGGCCATGAGGGCGGCGGCATTGTAATGGAAGTGGGCGAAGGCGTAACCAGCGTAAAGCCCGGCGATCATGTCATTCCCCTTTATACCGCCGAATGCGGCGTCTGCAAATTCTGCACCTCCGGCAAGACCAACCTGTGCCAGGCGGTACGCGTTACGCAGGGTAAGGGCCTGATGCCGGACGGCACCACCCGTTTTTCCTATAACGGTCAGCCCCTTTATCACTATATGGGCACCAGTACCTTCAGCGAATATACCGTGGTGGCCGAGATTTCCCTGGCGGTGATCAATCCCCAGGCGCCGCTGGAAAAAGTCTGCCTGCTCGGCTGCGGCGTCACCACCGGCATCGGCGCGGTGCATAACACCGCCAAGGTCAAGGCCGGCGACACCGTCGCCATTTTCGGCCTGGGCGGCATAGGCCTTGCAGCGATCCAGGGCGCGGTGCAGGCCAAGGCCGGGCGGATTATCGCCGTCGACACCAATCCGGGTAAATTTGATCTGGCCCGCTCGATGGGCGCCACCGATTGCATCAATCCCAAGGATCATGCGCGGCCGATCCAGGAGGTGATTGTCGAACTCACCGACGGCGGCGTGGATTTCAGTTTTGAATGCATCGGCAACGTCGATGTTATGCGCGCGGCGCTCGAGTGTTGTCACAAGGGCTGGGGCGAAAGCATCATTATCGGCGTAGCCGGCGCCGGCAAGGAGATCCGCACCCGTCCGTTCCAACTGGTTACCGGCCGGGTATGGCGCGGGTCCGCCTTCGGCGGCGTCAAGGGGCGCACGCAGTTGCCGGGCATGGTGGAGCAGGCCATGGCCGGTGAAATCAATCTTGATCCCTTTATCACCCATACCCTGCCGCTGGAGCGGATTAACGACGCGTTCGATTTAATGCATGAAGGTAAATCCATTCGCACCGTAATCCACTTCTGACGCCGTCCCACGCGCCGTCGCTGGATGTAACGCCGGCGGCTCGGGGGAGGCTTATAGCCCCCGCGGCGAGGGTTCGTTTGCCGTGCGTTAGCGGGAGGCAAGGCTTATGCCGCCTCGGCGAGGGTTCGTTTGCCGTGCGTTAGCGGGAGGCAAGGCTTATGCCGCCTCGGCGAAGGTTCGTTTGCCGTGCGTTAGCGGGAGGCAAGGCTTATGCCGCCTCGGCGAGGGTTCGTTTGCCGTGCGTTAGCGGGAGGCAAGGCTTATGCCGCCTCGGCGAAGGTTCGTTTGCCGTGCGTTAGCGGGAGGCAAGGCTTATGCCGCCTCGGCGAAGGTTCGTTTGCCGTGCGTTAGCGGGAGGCAAGGCTTATGCCGCCTTGGCGAAGGTTCGTTTGCCGTGCGTTAGCGGGAGGCAAGGCTTATGCCGCCTCAGCGAGGGTTCGTTTGCCGTGCGTTAGCGGGAGGGAAGGCTTATGCCGCCTCGGCGAAGGTTCGTTTGCCGTGCGTTAGCGGGAGGCAAGGCTTATGCCGCCTCGGCGAAGGTTCGTTTGCCGTGCGTTAGCGGGAGGCAAGGCTTATGCCGCCTCGGCGAGGGTTCGTTTGCCGTGCGTTAGCGGGAGGCAAGGCTTATGCTGCCTCGGCGAAGGTTTCGCTTGCCGTGCGTTCGGTGGTTATATGGCGTGTCCGGTGCCGGCAAGCGACAAAGAGGCCGTACCGCGACGGCCTCCTTGACCTCCGCGCGTCCGGCAGGTCGTGCGCCGCTGCGCGGTTCCCGGCATCACCCATCCCGGCTTTGGGACCGTCCGGGATGCGCTCCCGGCGCAGCCCGGACTTTCGCCGCTCCCGGCGGCTCATCCCGCCATGATGGGCGCTGCCGGCGCACTCTATGCCGGCACCACGTCAACACCATCGTCTGTGAGTAAAACAGCGTTTTTAGGTTTCTTGCGGCATGCACTTACCGGGAAAAATATCAGCACCCATTTTGGGATAAGAACTAAAAGCTGACGCTTACTGCTAATACTCAATACTCAATACTCAATATGCAAAACAGAATAATGAATGTCTTACTGCCTGACTGCATTTTGCTGTGCCGACGGCATTCCATCGCCATTGCATCCCTAATGGTCAATCCTATGCCGACGCCAGTCCCTATCCTAAGCAGCAGCGCCGCAGTCACTTCATAAAACGCTTGGCCAACAGCGACATGTGGACCGGCATAAAGCGCGCTGACGGCGCCTGTGCCCCCGGCATGAGCCGCCGGGAGCGGCGAAAGGCCCGGTTGCGCCGGGAGCGCTAACCGGGCCGGTGCATAACGGGGGAACTGGCGGCGGAAGGCATCGCGCAGCGACGCGCGACCTGCCGGGCGCGCGGAGGTCAAGGAGGCCGTCGCGCTACGGCCTCCTTGTCGCTTGCCGGCGCCCGGCACTGCATATAAACACCGAACGCACGGCAAGAGAAATCCCCGCCGTGGCAACATAAACCCCCCAGCTACGGCGATAAAAATCCCCCGCCGTGGCAACATAAACCCCCCAACTACGGCGATAAAAATCCCCCGCCACGGCGACATTCACCCCAGCGGGCATCCTTATTGCCAGACCGCACCCGCCCCATGGCGCGCTTGCAATCAAAAAATAAGCCCCGCAGGCCCCGCCCGCAACGCAGACGCGTTAAAGAGTGAGCGAACCCGCCAAATCCCGCTATTTCCCATACGGCAAATAATGATTGCTCAGCATGCATTTTTTGAGGCTGTAAAACTCGCCCGGCGGTGCTATTTATAATCCCAGGTATTTCATCGAAAGTTATGCGGGCCATCATGACGAATTAACGCAGGGCGTTTTAATCGCATTGGTTTTAAATCACGAAGATAGCAACGCCTTATTGTATTTAACCTCACAAGGCTGGATGGGGATTATCCGCCAAGGCGGACTATTGCCCGGCACTGGCAGACCGATGAAATAAACATAATTCTATTCCATCCGGAGAAATATAATGTCGCAAACAGAGGCATGGGAAAAACTTGCCAATAAAGAATTGGGACGGCTGGGCAAAAGCGTCGACGATTTAACTACCCTCACTGCGGAAGAAATCAGCATCAAGCCGCTTTACACCGCCGACGACCTGTCCGACCTGGAGGTCACCGGTTCGCTGCCGGGCATGGCGCCCTTTGTGCGCGGTCCCCGCGCAACGATGTACGCCGCCCAGCCCTGGACCATTCGCCAGTATGCCGGGTTTTCCACCGCCACTGAATCCAACGCCTTTTACCGCCGCAACCTGGCGGCCGGCCAAAAGGGGCTCTCCGTCGCCTTCGATTTGCCTACCCATCGCGGTTACGACTCGGATAATGAACGCGTGGCCGGCGACGTCGGCAAAGCCGGCGTGGCTATCGACAGCGTCGAAGACATGAAAATACTGTTCGACCAAATCCCGCTGGATAAAATGTCGGTGTCCATGACCATGAACGGCGCGGTGATCCCCATCATGGCGTTTTATATCGTGGCCGCCGAAGAGCAGGGCGTGCCGCCGGCAGCGCTGACCGGTACCATCCAAAATGATATTTTAAAAGAATACCTTTGCCGCAATACCTATATTTATCCGCCCAAACCCTCGATGCGCATTATTTCCGATATTATTGCCTACTGTTCCGGCAATATGCCCAAATTCAACACCATCAGCATCAGCGGCTACCATATGGGCGAAGCCGGGGCCAACTGCGTACAGCAGGTGGCGTTTACCATCGCCGACGGCATTGAATATATCCAGGCGGCGCTGGCCGCCGGCCTGGATATAGATGACTTCGCGCCGCGCCTGTCGTTTTTCTTCGGCATCGGCATGGACCTGTTTATGAATGTCGCCATGCTGCGCGCCGCCCGTTATTTATGGAGCGAGGCGGTAAGCGGTTTTGGTTCCACCAACCCCAAATCCCAGGCGCTGCGCACCCATTGCCAAACCTCGGGCTGGAGCCTGACGGAACAAGACCCCTACAATAATGTCATCCGCACCACCGTCGAAGCGCTGGCGGCGGTACTGGGCGGCACGCAGTCGCTGCATACCAACGCCTTTGACGAGGCGCTGGGGCTGCCCACCGATTTCTCCGCCCGCATCGCCCGCAACACCCAAATTATTCTGCAGGAAGAATCGGCGGTGTGCCGTACCGTCGATCCCCTTGCCGGTTCGTATTATGTGGAAAATCTCACCGACCAGGTCGTCAAGGCGGCGCGGGAAATTATCCGCCAGATAGGCGAGGTGGGCGGCATGGCCAAAGCCATTGAGGCCGGCCTGCCCAAGCGCATGATTGAAGAAGCCTCCGCCCGCCAGCAGTCGCTTATCGACCAGGGCAAACGGGTGATTGTCGGGGTGAACAAATACAAGCTGGCGCAGGAAGACGCCACCTCGGTGCTGGAAATCGATAACGTCAAGGTGCGCCAGGAACAGGTCGAACGCCTGCGGCAAATCCGCGCCGCCCGCGACGGCGCCGCCGTTGCCGACGCGCTCGGCATGATCAGCCGGGCGGCGCGCGACGGGGGCAACCTGTTGGAAGCGGCGATCCACGCCGCGCGGAGCCGCGCCACGCTCGGCGAAATTTCAACCGCCATCGAGGACGCCTTCGGCCGCTACCTGGTGCAGACCAACTGCGTGACCGGCGTTATCGCCAACAGTTACCACCAGAGCGCGGAAGGCGCGGCGGAATTTGATCAGATCAAGGCCGCCACCGACCGCTTCCTGGCCGAACAGGGGCGCCGCCCGCGCATTCTGGTGGCTAAAATGGGCCAGGACGGCCACGACCGCGGGGCCAAGGTGATTGCCAGCGCCTACTCCGACCTCGGGTTTGACGTCGATCTCAGTCCGATGTTTTCCACGCCGGAGGAAATCGCCAAGCTGGCGGTGGAAAATGACGTGCACGTGATCGGCGCCTCTTCGCTTGCCGCCGGCCATAAGACGCTAATTCCGGCGCTGGTGGCTGCGCTGGCCGGCTACGGCCGTCAGGATATCAAGGTGGTGGCGGGCGGGGTGATACCGCCGCAGGATTATGATTTCCTCTACCGCCGGGGCGTGGCCGCCATCTACGGGCCGGGCACGCCGATGCTGGCCAGCGTGCGCGATGTGCTGGATAAAATCGGGCTTTGCCATGCTTAGCGCCGGCCAGTTGGATCAGACTGTCGGGCAATTGCTGGCGGGCGATCGGGTGGCCCTGGCGCAGGGGATGACGCTTATCGAAAGCGTCCACCCCGCGCATCAGGCGCTGGCCACGCAACTGCTCGACCGCATCATGCCCCATACCGGCCGGGCGAAACGGCTGGGTATTACCGGCGTGCCGGGCGCCGGCAAAAGCACGTTTCTCGAGGCCCTGGGCGGTTACGTGCTGACGCTGGGCCTGAAAGTGGCGGTTATCGCCATCGACCCCAGCAGCCCGCTCAGCGGCGGCAGCATCCTCGGCGATAAAACCCGCATGTCGCTGCTTTCCCGCGCGCAGCGGGCGTTTATCCGCCCGGTGCCCACCGGCGGCTACCTGGGCGGGACCAGCCGCCGTACCCGCGAACTGATGCTGCTGTGCGAGGCGGCGGGCTATGACCTGGTGATCGTGGAAACCGTGGGGGTCGGGCAAAGCGAAGTGGATATCGCCCAACTGGTGGACTGTTTTCTCTCGCTGCAGCTGGCCGGCGCCGGCGATGAACTGCAGGGCATCAAAAAAGGCATTATGGAAATGGCCGATATTATCGTCATCAACAAAGATGACGGCGATAACCGCGCCCGGGTGGCGCTCACGGCGCACATGTACCGGGCCTCGCTCGCCATCATGCGGCGCAAATATCCGGCCTGGACGCCGCCGGTGCTGACCTGCAGCGCCCTGGAAGCGCGGGGCATCGCCGAGCTCTGGCGCGCCGTCGGCGATTTTTATGATCGGATGGCGGTGGATAACGGACTGATGGCGCTGCGCAAACGCCAGCAGCTGGATGCCATGCGCAGGCAGATCGAGGAAAACACCCTGGCGGCCCTGTTCGCCCGCGGCGATATCCAGGACCGGTACCGGCAGGCGCTGGAGCAGGTGGAAAACCACCGTATATCGCCGCGCGCCGGCGTGGACAACGTCACCCACTTTATTGTCGAAAAATTAAACCATTAAGGGAAATGAATTATGGCGTACGAATTTGTCAAAGTGCTGATCGAAAACCGGGTGGGTATTATTGAGTTTAACTATGCCAAAAAGCTTAATGCGCTGAGCGCGGTGTTTATCCGCGATATCCTGCAGGCGCTGGAAGATCTGAATAATATCGATATCCGCTGCGTTATCCTGCGCGCGCCGAAAGGCTCCAAGGTTTTCTCCGCCGGCCATGATATCTATGAGTTGCCGAAAACCCGGCGCGACCCGCTGGCCTACGACGACCCGCTGCGCCAGATCACCCGCGCCATCCAGAAATTTCCCAAGCCGATTATCTCCATGGTGGAAGGCAGCGTCTGGGGCGGGGCGTTTGAACTGATCATGAGTTCCGATATCATTATTTCCAGCAACCTGTCCACCTTCTCCATGACCCCGGTCAACCTGGGGGTGCCCTACAACCTGGTGGGCATCCATAACTTGATTCGCGACGCCGGTTTTCATATCGTCAAGGAGCTTATCTTTACCGCCGCGCCGATCTCCGCCGAACGGGCGCTGAACGTCGGCATTCTTAACCATATCGTCGATCCATCCGAGCTGGAGTCCTTCACGATGCGCATGGCCTGCGTGATTGCTGAAAAGGCGCCGCTGGCGGTGGCGGTGATCAAGGAAGAACTCCGGGTGCTCGGCGAAGCCCATACCCTCAATTCCGATGAGTTCGAACGTATCCAGGGCCTGCGCAGGGTGGTGTACGACAGCCAGGATTACCAGGAAGGGATGGCGGCCTTTATGGAAAAACGCAAGGCGAATTTTATCGGCCACTAAGCCGCGCGGTGAACCGGCGCAAGGAGTGATCAGGATGAACCAGGATTTTACGGTAATGACGGCGGATGAAGCCGCGCAATTAATCTCCCATGGCGATATGGTGGCCTTTAGCGGCTTTACCCCGGCCGGCGCCCCCAAAGCCCTGCCCGCGGCCATGGCCCGGCGGGCGATAGCGCTGCACCTGCGGGAACAGCCTTATCGCATCAAACTGCTCACCGGGGCGTCCATCGGCGCGCTGGCGGACAACCAGCTCGCGGAAGCCGACGCCGTGGAGTGGCGCGCGCCGTACCAGACCGCGCCTGCGCTGCGCGATAAGATAAACCAGGGCGCGGTGAATTTTGTCGACCTGCATCTTAGCGAAGTGGCGCAAATGGTCAATTACGGCTTTTTCGGCCCGATTGATATCGCGGTTATCGAAGCCTCGGCGGTGACCAGGGAAGGTCGGGTGTACCTGACCAGCGGCATCGGTAACGCGCCGGTCTACCTGCAGCAGGCGCGGCGGGTCATTATTGAGCTTAACGACTATCATTCCCCGCGCATCCGCGAGATGAGCGATATCGTTTCCCTCGGCGCGCCGCCGTTGCGCATCATGGTGCCGATTTTCCATACCCTGGATCGGGTTGGGGAAAATTATGTGCAAATCGACCCGCAAAAAATCATCGCCGTGGTGCCCACCCACCTGGCGGACCAGATTACCGAGTTCGGCAACGAGAATCCTCTGTGCCTGCAAATCGCCCGCAACGTCGAGCAGTTTCTGCTGAAGGAACTGCACGCCAAACGCATTCCCGACGGGTTCCTGCCGTTGCAGAGCGGCGTCGGCAATATCAACAACGCGGTGCTGAAGGTGTTGGGCCGGAATCCGGATATTCCGCCGTTTATGATGTATTCAGAGGTGCTGCAGACCTCGGTCATCGAACTGCTCGAGCAGGAGCGGATTATCGGCGCCAGCGCCTCGAGCCTCACCGTGCCGCCCTCGGTGCTGGAGCGGATTTATCAGAATATGGACTTTTTCAGCGAGCGCATCGTGCTGCGGCCGCAGGAAATTTCCAATAATCCGGAAATCATCCGCCGTCTGGGGGTCATTGCCCTGAATGTCGGCCTGGAGTTCGACATCTACGGCCATGCCAATTCCACCCATGTGGCCGGCGTCAATTTAATGAACGGCATCGGCGGCAGCGGCGATTTCGAGCGCAATGCCTATCTATCCATCTTTATGGCGCCGTCCATTGCCAAGGGCGGCAAGATCTCCACCATCGTGCCGATGTGCTCCCATGTGGATCACAGCGAACACAGCGTGAAAGTGATTATCACCGAACACGGCGTGGCCGACCTGCGCGGGCTGTCGCCCATCCAGCGCGCCGAGGCCATTATCGGCAACTGCGCCCATCCGATGTACCGGGACTATCTGTATACCTACCTGGCGCGGGGTAAAAGCGGCCATATCCATCACGATCTGGCCCATGCCTTCGATTTGTACCAGAACCTGGAACAGTACGGCAGCATGCTAGTGTGAGGACGGCGGCTCATCGGCGGTGGTGCCGTTGCGGTCATGCTCAATGGCATCCACCAGCCGGCCGAGGGTTTTACAGTTGCGCAGCGAATAGAGATATTCCGGCATGTACATCGGCTTATTGGGCGCGTCAAAGTATTTCAGGCTGGCGGGATTGACAAACCGGTAGGCGAAATGGGGCACCACTGTCAGGAATTGCCCGCGGCTGACGGCGCTGATCTTGGCCAGGAAGCTGTAGGGACGATAGATAATGGTGGGGGTAATGCCGGCATAACGGAAATGCGAGTCGATAAGCGACTCGAAATTGGCCCGGTGCTGGAACCGCATCTGCAGCCAGGGCAGGGTATGCAGCAGCACGCTGGCCTGCACATTGTCATGGATGCGCGATACCAGGAATCCCAGCCGCAGCGGTTCAAGCGGCGTTATCAGCATGCTGGACATTTCGGCGATGCGCGTCGAGGCCTGCTGCGGCGAGATAATCATGTCCACGTCATGGTCCAGCAGGCCGGAAACCAGATCGTTTTCATTAAAATCGAAGGGTTTGGTGGTGAAGCCGTCAAACTTGTCGCCCAGGCTGATAAGCTGATCGAAGATCATCGTCGGGTAAGCGGTGTCGATGCCGATAACGCAGTGTTTCTGATGGTGGCTGGCGGCCAACATGATATCCGCGTCGATGCTTGCCAGACGCTGGTAGATGGGATAAAGCATCTGGTACAGCTCCTGCCCGGCCTTGTTCAGGCTGATGCTGTTATCGGTGCGCGAGAACAGCTCATAACCGACCATCTCCTCCAGCGCGGCGATGCTTTTACCGAAGGGCGAGGCGGTCATATGCAGTTTTTCGGCGGCTTTGGCGATATTGTTGGTCTGGGCCAACACGATAAAATTCACCAGCTTCTTGGAAACAAAAATACTCATAAGTGCTTTTCACGCCCTGCCGCCGATACGTCTGTCCCGCCGCCGCGCCGTCATGGCCGGAAAAAGCCCACGACAAAACGGCCGCCACGCCATGCCTGGTTTAGAAGTAACAAAATCCCGGCGTGCGAAACGAGAAAGCCATCACACATTGCCGTCCTTGACGATTTTTTGCTATCGGCCATGCCCGCGCCGCCGGCGAACCGAACGGTCAGGCCCGGCGCAGCTCCGCGGCGTAGCGGCGGAAGATAAACAGGCACCATGCCAGGGACACGATAGCCAGCAGGGCGCCGAGATAGCCGATATACGCCAGATCCGCGCGCAGGATAAACTGGTTGCCCAACAGCGCGCCGGCGCCGATGCCCAGATTGAAGATGCCCGAGAACAACGACATGGCCACATCGGTGGCGTCCGGGGCCAGCGCCAGTACCTTCACCTGCATGCTCAGGCCGATGGCCATAAACGCCATGCCCCAAATCACGCTCAGGCCGGCAAAACTGATTTTATACCCGGCGGCGGGCTGCAGAACCAGCAGGCAGACGACCACCAGCACGATAGACGTGACCAGCAGGGCGGTGGGATATTTATTGCTGCATACGCCGAACACCACGCTGCCGATAATGCCCGAACCGCCGAAAATCAACAGCAGTAAGGTGGTGTAATCATCTCCCAGCGCCGCCGCATGGCGGATAAACGGCTCGATATAGCTGTAGACGGTGTAATGCGAGGTGACGATCAGCACCGCCAGCAGGTAAAGCGACATCAGCGCCGGGCGTTTTAGCAGCATGGGCACGCTTTTCAGCGAACCGGAGTGCTCGCTGGGCAGCTTGGGCAGCAGTTTGATAATAAAGACCAGGGTCGCCAGGGCGAAAATGCCAATCACCAGGAAGGTGATGCGCCAGCCCAGCAACTGGCCGACAATGCGGCCCAGCGGCAGTCCCAGCACCATGGCAAGGGCGGTGCCGGTGGACAGCATGCTCAGCGCCTGGGTTTTTTTACCCATCGGCGCGACGCGGATCGCAAGCGATGCCGTAATAGACCAGAATACCGCATGCGCCAGGGCGATGCCGATTCTGGATAGCACCAGTACCGTGAAGTTCCAGGCCACGAACGAGAGGATATGGCTGGCGATAAACAGGGCAAAGATCATCACCAGCAGGCCGCGCCGTTCAATATGGCTGGTCAGCAGCATAAAGGGCAGCGACATCAGCGCCACCACCCAGGCGTAGATGGTCAGCATCAGCCCGACCTGGGCGGTCTCCATCTGAAAACTCTGGGCGATATCGGTCAGCAGGCCGACCGGCACGAACTCGGACGTGTTGAAAATAAAGGCGGCAAACGCGAGGGTAATGACTCTTAGCCAGGCGGTCGAACGGGAAACATCTGGAGTATTCATTGAAATCAGCAGGCTATTTTTTACGATCGATTGGTTAACGTTCAATCAAGGTTAGACGAGGTCCGGCGGTTCTATCTGCAAGACGACGTGCTGGCGCGGTAATGATAATAAAATGAACGGCTGCCAAATGCCTAACGTTAGTTGCCGCCAGGCCGAAAAAGTCTTTTTTACGCTTTCAATTCATTAACCATTCAATTACAGAAAGTTAATCTATCCTCTTCGGCCGCGCCGCGCGCCATTTGTCCTGACGGGAGTGGATATGATCTTGCGAAAATACATCATGACCTTTTGCGCCGCCGCGCTCTGCGTCGCCGGCACGCTGATCCCGCCGGCCATCGGCGCGGATTTGCTGGCGCGCGTTAAAGCGGAAAAAGTCCTGACCGTGGCCACCGAGGCCCGCTACGCGCCTTTCGAAATGGTGCGCGACGGCAACATTATCGGCTTTGACGTGGATCTGATGCATCATATCCTGCAAAAACATTTGCCGGGCGTGCGCGTCAGACAGCTGGATTTGCCTTTTCAGGGCATCCTGCCCGGGCTGGATGCCAAAAAATTCGATTTCATGATCACGGCAATGATGGTGGACCGGCCGCGGATGGCGCGTTTCGCGTTTACCGTGCCGGTGGGCGAATCCACGGTGGCGCTGCTAAAGCGCGAAAACGACGCCGCGCTGACGACGCTTGCGGATCTGAACGGTAAGGTGGTGGGCACCGTGGCCGGCTCGAGCCACCTGCGGGTGCTGCAGGCGGTCGACCAGCGGCTGCGGGAACAGGGCATGACGGGCGTTAAAGAGATCAGGCAATACATCGCCTTTGACGAGGCCTATGCCGACCTGGCCAATCAACGTCTCGACGGCGTGGCGCAATCCCTTGCCAATCTCGGGCCGCTTATCAAGAGCCGCCCCGGCGTGTTCGCCGTCATGCGGCCGATGCTGGGGCCCACCACCTATTTCGCCTGGGCGGGACGCAAGGATGCCGACAGCGCCAGCCTGGTGAAACTGTTTAGCGACGGCATCGCCGAGGCCAACCGCGACGGTACCCTCAAGCACCTGCAGCTGAAATGGTTCGGCGTGGAAACGCCGCTGCCGCACGATAAAATGCCGGTACCCGATGTGTGACAAGGCGCGCGGCATGGACGACTTAACCGAGTTTTGCCACCTGCTCGCCTCCTGGCTGCCGATGCTTGCCGGCGGGGCGGCAACCACTGCCTCCCTCAGCGCTGCCGCCATGCTATGCGGCTTTTTCGCCGGCACCGGCATTTATTGTTTGCAAAGCGCGCGTCGGCCTGCTTGCCGCGGCCTGGCCCGCGCTTATGTCAGCGTGTTTCGCAGTACGCCGGTGCTGGTCCTGGTGCTGCTGTGCTATTACCTGCCCGGCGAACTGGGCGTTGAGGCCGGCGCCTGGGCCGCCGCCGCCGTGGCGCTCACCCTTAACAGCGCGGCCTATCAAGCGCAAATCCTGCGCGGCGGTTTTGCGGGCGTTCCCGCCGGGCAACAGGACGCCGCCCTGGCCTGCGGCCTGGGACCCTGGCAGGCGTTCTGGCATATTCGCCTGCCGCAGGCGCTGCGGCCGACGCTGCCGGCGTTTATTTCGGAGATGATTGATGTGATCAAAGCGTCGGCGGTGGTCTCGGTCATCGCCATCACCGATGTTATGCGGGTCGGGCAGCAACTGGCGTCCGCAAGCTACCGGATGCTGCCGGCCTATCTCGCCGTCGCCCTGGTCTACCTGGTGATGACCAGCCTGCTGGCCCTGGCGGGCCGCCATCTGGAACAGCGCTGGCGCAAGGAGCCTTCGTGAGCGATATCCTGCTGTACCTGCCTGATTTTGCGCAGGCCATGGCCATGACCCTGGCCCTCAGCCTGAGCGCGGCGACGGCCGGCGCCCTGGGCGGTTTTACGCTGCAGGCGCTGTGCAGCCGCTGCCGGCTGCTGTACCCGCCGTGGCGCGTTTATGTGTGGCTGATACGCGGCACGCCCTTTTTGGCCCAGCTATCGGTGATCTATTTTGGCCTGCCGGCGCTGGGGGTGATGCTCGGCGCGCTGCCCGCCGCCATTCTTTCGCTGACGCTCTACAGCGCCGCCTATTTCGGCGAAATTTTCCGTGGCGCCTGGTTAAGCATCGGCCGCGGGCAACTGGACGCCGCCCGGGCCCACGCCATCTCCCCATGGCAAAGTTTCTGGCATATCGAGACCCCGCAGGCGCTGCGTTTCAGCCTGCCGCTGCTGTGCAACCAGGTGATTTTAACCGTGAAGGAAAGCGCGGTGGCATCGATTATCACCCTGCCCGAGCTGACCATGGCCGCCGGACGCATTGCCGCCAGCACCTATAGCTATTTTTTGCCCTATGCCCTGCTTATCGCCGGTTACTGGCTGCTGGCGCAGGGGATAAGCCTGGCCGTCGGCTGGCTTGGCCGCCACTTATTTTCCGGAGGATACCCCTATGACCGGGCAACCCATTCTTGAACTGCGCGGCGTCGGCAAGTCTTTCGGCGCCCGGAGGATACTGAACGATATCACGCTGCAGGTGCACGCCGGTGAGGTGATAACCCTGATCGGGCCGTCGGGATCGGGCAAGACCACCGCGCTGCGCTGCATGAACTTCCTGGAGGCCTATGACCGGGGGGAAATTTTGATCAAAGGCCGCCTGCTGGGCTATCGCGGCCCGGGCCGGGCGGCAGGGGATCGGGACGGCGCCGCGGGTATCGCGCGGGTGCGGCGTCCGTTGGCCATGGTGTTCCAGCAATTCAACCTGTGGCCGCATATGACGGCGCTGGAGAATGTCGCCGCGCCGCTGATCCTGGGAAAAAGGCGGCCGCGCGCCGAGGCGCGCCGCGCCGCCGCCGCCGCGCTGGCGCAGGTAGGCATGGCGGAGCATGCCGGCGCCTGGCCGGCCCGGCTGTCGGGCGGCCAGCAGCAGCGTGTCGGCATTGCCCGCGCGCTGGCGCTGGAACCCGAGCTGCTGCTGCTGGATGAGCCCACCTCCGCCCTGGACCCGGAACGGGTGGAGGAGGTGCTGGAGGTTATCGGCGGGCTGGCGCGCCAGGGCATCACCATGATCATGGCGACCCATGAAATGTCCTTTGCCGCCCAGGTATCCACCCGGGTGGTGTTTATGGCCGAAGGCGCCATCGTGGAAAGCGGCGAGCCGGGGCGGTTGTTCCGCCACCCGGCGACCGGGCGCCTGACATCGTTCCTGGCGCCCTGGCTGCGGCGCCCGCTGCAATTTGGCGGCCCCGACGACGCAGAACCTAGGGCGCCGCGCGGGTGACGCGGTTTTTTTTACCGCGGCCCGCTTTAGGGCGGATCAAATCACGGTAACATAGTGGCGCGGCCTGACGGCGACGCCGGATAAAAGGAGGTTTATGCGCCGCAGGAAGGTATATTGTCACGGTATGCGTGAATGATAGCGACGAGGGCTTATGGATTATCCGCTGACCAGCAACACCCAGCAACTGAAGCTGATTAACGTTGCCCATGTCATTGAAACGATGAAAGCGCTTCGGCGCGGCACCAAAGCGACCGTGGCCCAGGCGACGGGCCTGAGCTTGGCGACCTGCGGGACGATATTGAACAGCTTATGCGCCAGCGGTGAAATATTGCACGAGGCGCTTGAGGCGTCCAGCGGCGGACGACCTGCGCAGCGTTTTATCTATAATGAGCATTTTTTTTATGTGTTCAGCCTCGCGGTGGCGGGGGAGCATGGTCATTACGTCTACGGCTATACGCTGACCACGGCTATCGGCACTCTCGTCGCCGGCGGCCGTGAAACGCTGCCCAGCGCCGATACCGCCAGCGTTATCGCCTTTATCCACGGCAAAACGGCGCAATACAACGTGCGCGCCATAGGTATCGGCCTGCCCGGCGTGATAGTGGACGGGCGGGTGCTGACCTGCGATATCTCCGCCTTCGAGGCCGTGGCGCTGCGCGATATCCTGGCGGCCAGGTTCGCCGCCTTTATCCGCATCGGCAACGATATGAATTTTACCGCCTACGGTTTTTATAAAAACCGGCGCCTGAGCAAAGACCAGCCCCTCGCGTACCTGATGTTTCCGGAAAAACACTGCCCCGGCTGCGGCATTATCGTCGGCGGCAAGGCGCTCGAAGGCGCCACGCAGTTTGCCGGCGAAATTGCCCATTTGCCCTGCCTCAACCACCCCGGCGCCGGGCGGGCACTGGCGCGCACCGTGGCCGATACGGTTATTTCACTGATTTCCATTATTAACCCCGGCACCATCGCCGTGACCGGCGCGGGACTCGGGCCGCAGATGACGGCCGATATTTTTCGCCTGTGCCGGGAAACCATCCCCAGGCAGCATGTGCCGGACATCATCTACCGCGAAAGCATGGATGACGACTATCTCCGGGGCATCGCCGAAATTACCCTGGAAAGCGCCAATTACCAGCGACTGTTCGGCGCAAGCCGGCGATAGGTCATCCACCAACGCTCGATAAGGGGATAATACGGATCGTGCCGGGCGTCAGGCTGATCCGGGGCGTATTGCCAGGGTTTGTCCAAGATAAAATGCAGGTTTTTGACCTGCGGCATCCGCCACATGGCCGCGTGGTGAACCGATAGCGTTTTCAGGGCGTTATAGCCGTACGGCAGCGCCAGCCAGCGGCCCTGGAAATACGCGTTGAGCAAATCCTGCTCGGGAAAGGGATACGCGGCGAGATCGGTAATGGCGGCCACCTGGCCGGCCAGTTCGTCATAGGTTTTTTCCCCAGGCGTCAATACGATAATACCCGAATTAAAATACGGCGAAAAATCAGCGGGCAGCGCGGCGGGGTTGGCGCTGTAGGTATAATAACAGTTTGCGGGCACCCAGCTTTTGGGATAGGTGGCAATATGGTTGGGATTGCAGCGGCAGGCGTGGCAGGCGGCGATCCCGCCCGCCGGCAGGGGGATATCGAACAGCTCGTCCATGTTTTTCAGCGCCAGCATATCGGCGTCGAGCAGCACCAGCCGGCTGAACCCGGTCAGGCGCCAGGCGCACAGCTTGCTCCATACCTCGGCGAAACGGGCGTAGGCGTAGCCGCCGGCCACCCCGTCCCGCGGGCGGAGCGGGGTAACGGCGCGCACATCGCAGCCCTCGGCCGCCAGGTCGTCACGGATCTGTTGGCCAATCCCGGCGGTCACCATGACCACCAGTGGATAACGCGTATGCGTGTCCTGTAATGATTGATGCAGCGTCCTGACCCCGGCCAGGTAAGCGGGATCGGTCAATAAGGTTATCCAGGCTTTCATCGTCGTTCCTCGGGCCATATCACGCGGTCATGACGTGAAGAGATCCGCGATAAGCGCGTTAGTGAATTTTCCGTGCGGATCGAGGGCGGCTTTCACCTGGCGGAACTGTTCCCAGCGCGGATAGCGCTCGCGCCACTGATAAAGGGCGGGATGGTAATATTTTCCCCAATGCGGCCGTCCCCCTTCGTTTGCCAGCAATTTCTCCACTTCATTGAGAAAATGCACGCCGTCCCGCGACAGGGTGCCGTCCTCGGCGTAATACACCACAAAACCAAAAAAGCAGGTGGCTTCGCCATGTGCGGGACTGAGCCATGCGCTCGAGGGACCGGTACAGCGCAGGATCACCGGGTAATGCATATGGGGGTGCGTTTGCCGGTACCAGCGTTTTATCTTCTGGATCACCTCGCCCGCGCGGCGAAACGGGATGCCGATTTCAATATTGATTTGCGGTGTAGCGATACCGCGACAAAACAGCTGGTAGACATCGCCGGTAATGTCGGAAAAATCCTTGAAACGCGCCACGGTTTTAAACGGCGTGCCGTCCCGGCCGCGGATTTTGGTATCGGTACGCATATGGCCCAGCGTGCGCTCCACCGTGGCGTTCATCGATTGATCGCCGGCGGAGAGCGACAGGGTGCGGCAGCCGTTTTCCCGGTAGCGTTTTCCCTCGGCGTCATTGGCCTCGCGGGCGGACCAGACGTGGACTTTGTCCTCCTCAGGAAACCACCACGCCTTGCTGAGCGGATAGCCTTCATTCCAATCGTACAGCAGGGATTCAAGCTCGCCGGCGCCGCAGGCGCTTTTGAAACAGGTGAACAGCGTCGCCGGTATCGTGCGCAGCGTGACTTCGGTCACCACGCCCAGGGCACCAAGCGCCAGTTGCGCGGCGCCGAAATAAGGGTGATCGCGATCAAAGCCGGCGATGCTGCCGTCGGCCAGCACCATGCGGATATGCAGCGCCTCATCGGCGATGGAGCTTTGCCCCAGTCCTTGCCCATGGGTGCCGGTGGCCATGGCGCCGGCCAGGGTTTGCAGGGCAATAACGCCGGGGGAGGAGGGCAGCATGCGGCCCATCGCCGTCAGGGTTTGATAAACCTGCTGCAGCGTGGTGGCCGCGGCGAAAGTGACCGTATCCGCGGTCGAGTGGATAAGCCCCTGCATTTGGCCGGCATCCAGCAGTATATCCTGCGGCCCGTCGGCGCGCAGCAGGCTGCCGGTGGACAGCCGGCTGCCCATGATCCTGATTTTACCGCGCGCATCGGCGACCAGCGTCTGCAGTTCCGCTTCGCTCCCCGGCCGGCGTACGTTCGCGCGCGGGCCTAGCGTGGCGTTTTGCGCCCAGTTCCAGACCTGCCGATCGCTCGCTACCGGTTGGGTGTGTCTTGGGGGAAATTGTTCTTCGGCGTAGTCCAACATTGCACTCCTTTTGCAATAAAAATCTATTTCATTATTCAGTGTAGCCCAGACACTCTGGCCCGGCTTGCGCCGGCGTTATTCCAGCCGGATCAGCGGCGCGCCGAACTGGATGCTGCGCTCGGTGGGCAGTCCGTCGAATTTAATGGAATAGGCGCTTTCATACCCGTCCACCGCGATAACAGTGCCGCAGCCAAAGACGCCATGGGACACCCGATCACCCGCCCGAAAGCGGGACGCGCCGGCGGCGGGCAACGCCGCGTCCGCGGTCATCACATTGTGTCCGCCGCTCATCAGCGCCTGATCCAGCGGAACATCAAACGCCACGTTCTCGCTGCCGGCATCAAAGATAAACCGCGACGGATATTTGAAAATACCGTCATTGGCCACCCCTTCCGAGTCGCTCAGATACAGCCCGTCCATGGCGCGGGTCATGGCGACATAGGCCAGGCGGCGCTCCTCCTCCATCTCTTGCGCGGAGCTTATCTTGCGCCCGGGAAATACCCCTTCGTTCAGGCCGCAGACAAACACATACGGGAATTCCATACCCTTGGCGCCGTGAATGGTCATCAGCTTTACCGTGTCGGTCTTGCTTTCATTATCCAGACTGGTAAATAGCGCAATCCGCGCCAGGAAGTCCTCGAGCGTCGCCTCTTCGTCTTCGCCTGCGGCCTGCACCGCGCGTTTAAGCTCCGCCACGTTATCCAGCCGCTCCTGATCGCCCTGCAGGCGCAGGAAAGCCTCATAGCCGCTCAGATCCAGCAGCGTCTGCAGGGTATTGCCCAGCGACCACCCCGCGCGCTGCGCCCGTACCTGTTCGATGGCGGCCACATATTGCCTGACCCCGGTGCCCGTCAACAGCGCCGCGTCCAGGTTTTCCTTCAGCGCCTGGTACAGGGACAGGCTGCGGGCCTCGGCATAGGCGGCCAGCGTTTCCAGTCGTTTTTTACCGAATTTGCGCGCCGGCACGTTTACGGTGCGCAGAAAGGCCACGTCGTCGCCGGCGGTCACCATGCGCAGATAACAGATCACATCCTTGATTTCACGCCGGCCATAAAACTCGATACCGCTGAATATTTTGTAGGGCAGGCCGCGGTCGATAAACCGTTCCTCCAGGGCGCGCGTCAGGTAATGGGCGCGGTACAGGACGGCGATATGATTTGGCGGTACGCCGGTATTGCGCAGCCGGGTAATTTCGCCGGCTATCCATTCCGCTTCGAGCTTATCGCTTTTGGCGTGAAAATACCGCGGCCGCCAGCCGCCGGGTTTCACCGCGTGCAGCGTCTTGGGAAACCTGACCTCATTCTTTTCAATCAGGCAGTTGGAGGCGGCGAGTATTTCCGGGGTGGAGCGATAATTGGTGCCGAGCGCGATGGTTTCCGCCCCCGGGTAGGCCTTGTCGAAATCCAGGAACAGGCGCAGATGGGAACCGCGCCAGGAATAGATGGTCTGGTCGGGATCGCCGACGATAAACAGGTTGCCGTGCCTGCCCGCCAGCAGCCTGGCCAGCTTGTACTGCCGTTTGCTGACGTCCTGGAACTCGTCCACCATGACGTACTGCATCCGGTTTTGCCATTTTTGCCGCACGGCGGGAAATGTCTCCAGGATCCAGGTGGCGAAATTAATCAGATCGTTAAAATCGCAGCCAAAGCATTTCTTCTGCTCATACAGGTAGCGCAGGAAGATTTCCTCGTCGCGATCCCGGGCATCGGCAAAGCGCGCCTTCAGCTGTTCGTTGTTGAGCTGATAGATATCGTCGATATAGGTGGTGGCGTACAGTTTTTTGGCTTCCAGCACCTCGTCCAGGGTGCGTTTCACGGTGGTGTCGCGCAGCGTCAGTCCCATATCGGCGAAAATCTTCAGCAGGATCTGCTTCAGGTCTTCCATGTCGAGGATAATAAAGTTGCGCGGATAGTTGAGCAGATGGATATCTTCTTTCAGCAGCTGTACGCAGAAGGCGTGGAAGGTGCAGATAGTGCCGAGATCCCGATCGCCCAGCACGGCGCGCACCCGCCGCTTCATCTCATTGGCCGCCCGGTTGGTGAAGGTCACGCACATGATATTCCTGGGCGCGATGCCAAGCGTCGAGACCAGGTAGCAGTAACGTTCCGTCAGGGTGCGGGTTTTGCCGGTGCCGGCGCCGGCGATGACCCGCAACGCGCCTTCGGTGGTGACCACCGCCTGGCGCTGTTCTGGATTCAGGGTAGCGAGGGCGCCGGCCACGGACGGCGCGTCGCCGGCGTCAGAGTTTGGAGACAAAATCACGGCGTTCCTCACCGGTATAGACCTGGCGTGGCCGGCAGGTTTTCAGCGGTTGGCTGTGCATTTCATTCCAATGGGCAATCCAGCCGGTGGTGCGTCCTACGGCGGTAATCACCGTAAACATGGACGACGGCAGCCCCATGGCCTTGAGGATCAGGGCGGTGTAGAAATCCGCGCTGGGGTAAAGTTTGTTTTCCAGGAAAAAGGCATCGGTCAGCGCGATGTGCTCCAGCTCCATGGCTACCTGCAGCAGGTTGTCCTCCATGCCCAGCGCGTTGAGCACTTCATGGCAGGTTTTGCGCAGGATGGCGGCCCGGGGATCGAAATGGTGATAGATGGAATTGCCGAAGCCCATCAGGCGAAAGGAGTCGTGGCGATCTTTCGCCCGGTTGACAAACGCCGGGATGCGGTCGACGGTGCTTATCTCCTCGAGCATGCGCATACAGGCTTCGTTCGCGCCGCCGTGCAGCGGTCCCCACATGGACGCCAGGGCCGCGGCGATGCAGGCGAAAGGATTGGCGCCGGAGGATCCCGCCGTCCTGACCGTGGTGGTGGACGGGCACTGGCCATGGTCGGCATGCAAAATCAGGATGCGGTTCATGGCCCGCTCAAGCACGGGATTCACCTCGTACTTTTCCGCCGGGATGGCGAACAGCATATGCAGGAAGTTACCGGTGTACGACAGCGCGTTGCGCGGATAGACCGACGGCTGCTCGATGGAATATTTATAACACATGGCCGCCACGGTGGGCATTTTCGACAGCAGCCGCAGCGCCGCCAGTTCCCGGTCCTCGGGCTTGCCCACATCCAGCGCATCGTGATAGAACGCCGCCAGCGCGCCCACCACCGCGCACATCAGCGCCATGGGATGCGAATCGCGGCGAAAGCCGCTCAGCATACGGGTCATCTGCTGATGAATCATGGTATGGCGCGTGATGGACTCGGTAAAGCGGTCATATTCGTCCCTGGACGGCGCCTGGCCGTGCAGCAGGATATAACAGACCTCGGGAAACGTGCAGTGCTCAGCCAACTGGTCGACCGGAAAACCCCGGTGCAGCAGGATGCTGTTGCGCGCATCGATATAGGTGATGGCCGACTCGCAGCCGGCGGTATTCACGAAACCCGGGTCGTAGGTGTAGAGATCTTCCTGGCGAAACGGGCTGATATCCAGGGCCGCGGGGCCATACGAACCGGCATTGAAATCCAGTTCGATGGAACGTTGCGCGTCAAGCGCGAGGGTGGCTTTGTTCTCGGTCATGTTTAAATCTCCAGCCTGGATCTAATGGAAAAAAATAAATGCGATGCGCGCCCGTATACCAGCAGGGTCTAATGATTTCACATTACTCGCGTGGCGCGGACTTGACCAGAGCGGAGATAAGCGTAGCTGAATTAACGCATGGCGTCGCGTGAATGAGAAGGACGGCGCAAACCGGCGCCGACATGTTTTTATGCCGGCATAAGCCGGCATCGTGTTCAGGCGGATCCCCGTCGCTGACATGGCGGAAGATTGCCGGCCGTCAGTTGAGCCAAATCTTCTGGTCGTCTTATTGCTCCGGCACTTGCGCCTCCAGCTCCTCAATCCAGATTCGGGCGTTGCCGTCCGACGGCGCGCGCCAGTCGCCGCGCGGCGACAGGCTGCCCCCGGCGGTGACTTTCGGTCCGTTGGGCGAGGCCGAGCGCTTAAACTGGCTCAGGGTGAAAAAGCGCACCAGGAACACTTTCAGCCAGCGCCGTATTTCCGCCAGCGGATAGGCGCGGCGTTTCTCCTGCGGGAAACCCGGCGGCCAATCGCCGGCGGCGGCATCCCCCCAGGCGTGCAGCGCCAGAAAGGCGATTTTTGACGGCCGGAAGCCGTAGCGCAGGGTATAAAACAGGCTGAAATCCTGCAGATCGTAAGGGCCGATAAGGGATTCAGTGCTTTGCAACCCGCCGGCGTCGTCGGCGGGCACCAGCTCCGGCGAGATTTCCGTCGCCAGAATGGCCTCAAGCGTGGCCATGACCGGCGCCTCGAACTGGCCGGACGCGATCACCCAGCGAATCAGATGCTGGATCAAAGTTTTCGGCACGCCAGCGTTGACATGGTAATGGGACATCTGGTCGCCGACGCCGTAGGTGCACCAGCCGAGCGCCATTTCGGACAAGTCGCCGGTGCCCACCACCATGCCGTTTTCGTGATTGGCCAGGCGGAACAGGTAATCGGTGCGCAAACCCGCCTGTACGTTCTCAAATGTCACATCATAGACCTTTTCGCCCCGGGCAAAGGGATGGCCCAGATCCTCAAGCATGCGCTGCGCAGCGGGGCGGATATCGATTTCACGGTGGGTGACGCCGAGCGCGTTGATAAGGCTTGCGGCGTTGTTATGCGTGCCGGCGCTGGTACCGAAGCCGGGCAGGGCGCAGGCGATGATATTTTCGCGCGGCAGCCCGAGCCGGTCCGCCGCCCTGGCGATCACAATCAGCGCCTGGGTGGAATCCAGGCCGCCGGAGACGCCGATCACCAGCCGTTTAATGCCGGTGGCGGTGATGCGCTGCGCCAGGGCGGCGACCTGGATGTTATAGGCCTCGTAACAGTCCTGGGCCAGCCGTTCCCGGTCGGCGGGCACAAAGGGAAAACGCTCCACCCGCCGCTCGAAGCCGATATCGCGGGCGACGGGCGCCAGGTCGAATGAAATCCGCCGGAACGCGCCGACCCGTGCTTCGTGGGTACGGCGGTTATCGTCAAAGGTGCCCATGCGCATCCGTTCCTGGCGCAGCAAGTCCAGATCGATATCCGCCACCGCGCTCTGCCCTGCCACGGCGAAGCGTTCGGTTTCCGCCAGCAGGCTGCCGTTTTCATAGATCACGCACTGGCCGTCCCACGCCACTTCGGTGGTGGATTCGCCGGTGCCCGCCGCGGCATACAAATAGGCGGCGAGACAGCGCATGGATTGTGAACGGCACAGCTGGCGGCGGGTATCCGCGCGCCCGATGGTGATGGGGCTGCCGGACAGGTTGGCCAGCACGGTGGCGCCGGCCAGCGCCGCTTCGGCGCTCGGCGGGATCGGCACCCAGAAATCCTCGCAAATCTCCACGTGCAGCACGAAGCCGGGCACATCCCGCGCGCTGAATAGCAGATCGGGACCGAAAGGCACCTCCTGGCCGGCCAATGACAGGGTGCCGCGCGCCATATCCCCCGGCGCGCACTGCCGCCGTTCATAAAATTCCCGGTAGGTGGGCAGGTAGGATTTAGGCACCACCCCCAGCAGGCGGCCGCGGTGCAGCACCAGCGCGGTGTTATAGACGCGCCCGGCGTGGCGCAGCGGCGCGCCCACCACCAGCACCGGCGTCAGGCCGGCGGTAGCCGCGAGCAGTTCCGCCACCGCACGCTCCACCGCGTCCAGCAACACATCCTGCAACAGCAGGTCTTCAATGGAATAACCGCACAGTGATAATTCGGGGAAAATGGCCAGCGCCACGCCCCGGGCGTCAAGCCCATTGGCGGTCTCGGCTATGGCGCGGGCGTTGACCGACGGCTCGGTAAGGGCGCAGGGCAGGGTGCAGGCCGCCACGCGGGCAAAACCATGCTGGTAGAGGGAATGGAAGTTGTTTGACATAAGCGGCTCTTCTCACGTTGGACTGATGGTCATCGCAGAATAAATCCACTATAGCAGAAGGAGACGCCGGTTCGGCAACACCCGGCTGATTGCCCCGGCGCGCCAATTATTGTTGTCATGCGGTATCAAGGCGTCCGTCCCGTAAAGAACAGACACCCCCCGCGCGCGGCGCTAAAGCAACACGCGGGACGGGAGGCGTTTTAGCCGGCGGGGAATAAAAACGGATTAATGCCGCTGCGGCTAAAGCCTTTTTCTTCCAGTTTGGCATCCAGGATAACCGAGGCCAGATCGTCGGCCAGGCTTTCGGCGCAGGCCTCCTTATCCTGGCGGATCACTTTCAGGTAGCTGCGGCAATGACCGCAGCTTTCCGCGGTTACCGCCGCCTGGGTAGCGTCCAGCGACCAGTAGGCCAGGTCGTCGGTCTGCTCGCAGCTGCTGCACACCGCCCGCACCAGATGCCATTCGCTTTCGCACAATGCGCAGTGCAGGTAGCGCAGGCCGGGTACGCCGCCTTTGCCGTGGATGACGCTTGCCGCCGGTGCGGTGCCGCAGAGCGGGCAATATTGCCGCCGGCCGCCGTCGGCCACGGCCTGGCCGCCGATCCGCCCGGCCAGCTGCGCCCAGTACAGCGACAGGGCCGCCCATACGAATGGCGCGCGGGCGCTGTCCGCCCGGGCAAAATCCCCGCTCAGCAGTGCCTGCGCCTCGGCCTCCAGCATGCTGTCGGGCAGCGACGACAGGGTGTCCAGCGCCTGGCGCACGGCGGGCGCGGCGTCGGGCAGCAGCAGCGCGATGAGCGCCCGCAGCATGTCGCGCCACTGCGGCGTGCGCGCAAACGTCGCCGCATCCAGCGCAAGCGCGCCTTCAGCCGCAGCGGGCGGATTAACCCCGTCCGCCAGCGGCCGGGTCTCGAGCACGCGGCGCTGCGCCCGCGCCACGCCGGCGGCAAAACGCAGGTAATCACCGAACGGGTGATCCGCCGCCAACTGCAGCAGCCGATCGGCGCGCTGTTGATACAGACGCGGCAGGTCGGCCGCCAGCAGCGGCCTGATCGCCGATGTGGCGGCTATCTGGCGGGCGGATAAGCGGTGTTCGGGCACGATATGGATTGCCATCAGCGCCCCTCCTTGCGGCTGGCCGCCGCCAGGGCGTTTTTTTCCTGCAGCTCGCGATACCAGCGCGGATGGTGTTTTTTCGCCCAGGCCGCCGGCACCCAGCCCTCCACCATGGCGGTAATGGTGCCCTTGACCCACAGGGCGGCATAGATATGCACCATAATCACCATAATCAATCCCACCGCCGCCAGCGAATGCACCAGCAGGGCGGCGCGGATAAGCGGGATGGGGAAATACCCGGCAAACCAGGGCCGCCAGATCATCACGCCGCTTACCAGCAACAGCGCCAGGCTGATAATCGCCGCCCAAAACACGCATTTCTGGCCGAAATTATACCGCCCGGTGTCGCCGACTTCCTGGTTAAGGGCGATTTTATGAATGTTCTTTGCCCAGTAGATATCATCGCGATTGATCAGGTTATGCCGCCAGTAACGCAGGAACATCAGCATAAAGGCGCAAAACATCACCACCCCGGCAAACGGATGCAGGATCCTGGCCAACTGCGGCGTGCCGAAGATATTCATCAGCCAATTGAACGAGGGGAAAAAAAAGCCCAGGCCGCTGAGCGAGACCAGGACAAAGCAGAACGCCACGATCCAGTGATTGATCCGCTCCGGCGCGCTGTAGCGCACAATCCGCTGTTGCTGTTTCATTTTCGTGGCTCCTGTTCGTGATCAGGTTCGTCATGCTGATGGTTATCGTCATCTTCGGCGCGGTTCGGCCCCACCCCGACATAATGGAATACCGTGGCGGCGAAAATGGCGGCGAAGCCGACGGCGGCCAGCGGTTTCCATACCCCTTTCCAGAAGGTGACCGCGGGACTGATGGCCGGGTTGTCCGGCAGGCCATGGTAAAGCTGCGGCCGGTCCGCGTGATGCAGCACATACATGACGTGGGTGCCGCCGACCCCGGCCGGATCATACAGGCCGGCATGATGAAAACCGCGGGTATTCAGCTCGGCCACCCGTTCCGCCGCCAGGGTGGTCATATCCTCTTTGCTGCCGAAATGGATGGCGCCGGTGGGGCAGGTCTTGACGCAGGCCGGCTCCTGGCCCACCGCCACGCGATCAACGCACAGCGTGCATTTATAGGCGCGGTTGTCCTGCTGATTGATACGCGGCACGTTGAACGGACAGCCGGCGATGCAGTAGCCGCAGCCGATGCAGTGCTCGGACTGGAAATCCACGATGCCGTTGGCGTACTGGATGATAGCCCCTTCCGCCGGGCAGGCCTTCAGGCAGCCCGGGTCGGCGCAGTGCATGCAGCCGTCCTTGCGGATCAGCCATTCCAGCCGGCCGTCCTGTTCCACCTCGGAAAAGCGCATCACCGTCCAGGATTTTGCGCTCAGGTCGAGGGGATTGTCGTAGACGCCGACGTTGATGCCCACCTCGTCGCGCAGATCGTTCCATTCCGAACAGGCCACCTGGCAGGCTTTGCAGCCGATGCAGGTGGTGACGTCGATAAGCTTGGCCACCGGATCCTGGAAATCCCGCGCGCGCGGCGCGGGGGTTAAACCGTTGGTGGCGGATTTACGGATAATATCCTGTGATTGCATTGCCATGTCCTATCCCCTATACCTTTTCCACATTGACCAGAAAGGCCTTATATTCCGGCGTCTGCGAATTGGCTTCGCCGACGTGGGGCGTTAGGGTATTGGCAAGGAATCCCTTTTTGGTGGTGCCCTCATAGCCCCAGTGACAGGGGATGCCGATGGTATCGATTTCCCGGCCGTCCACCAGCAGGGTGCGGATCCGTTTGGTCACCACCGCCTTGGCCTTGATAAAACCGCGCTTGGAGGTGATCTTGACGCTGTCGCCGGCCTTGATGCCCTTGCTTGCCGCCAGCTTCTCGCCGATTTCGATAAATTGCTCCGGCTGGACGATGGCGTTGAGGCGCGCATGCTTGGTCCAGTGGCGGAACAGCTCGGTAATGGAATAGGTGGTGGCGACATACGGAAAATCGGCGGCTACGCCCAGGCGCAGGCGATCGGCGGCGAACAGGCGCGCCGCCGGGTTCATTATCACCGCGGCGTGCAGCGGATTGGTGCCGATGGGCGATTCCGCCGGTTCATAGTGTTCCGGGAAGGGGCCGTCCACCAGCTTATCGATGGCGTACAGACGGCCCATGCCTTCGGCCTGCATGATAAAAGGACCCACGCCGCTGCCCGGCGCGGCGTTGCCGTAGTCGGGAATATCAATCCCGGTCCAGCGGGCGCCGTCCCAGTGGATCAGTTCCCGTTTCGGATCCCACGGCTTGCCCTGGGCATCGGCCGAGGCGCGGTTATACAAAATGCGGCGATTTTGCGGCCATGCCCAGGCCCAGCCGGGCGTGCAGCCCAGCCCCGACGGATCGCTGTTATCGCGCCGCGCCATCTGGTTGCCCTGCTCGGTCCAGCTGCCGGCGAAAATCCAGCAGAAACTGGCGGTGGATCCGTCATCGCGCAGCTGCGAGAAATCGGCCAGCTGCTGGCCTTTTTTCAGGATAACCGTACCCTGGTCGTCCTTCAGATCCGCCAGCGCGCGGCCGTTGCTTTCGCGGGCCAATTCCTCCGGCGTCGGGTCAGCGGGATCGTGATAATCCCAGGCCATATTCATCAGTGGCGCCGGATTGGCTCCGCCCTCGCGGGCGTACATCGCGCGCAGGCGCAGGAAAATCCCCGCCAGGATCACCCCGTCGTTACGGGCTTCTCCCGGCGGCTCGGCGCCTTTGAAATGCCATTGCAGCCAGCGCCCGGAGTTGACGATGGTGCCGTTCTCCTCGGCAAAACAGCTGGAGGGAAGCCGGAACACCTCGGTCTGGATGGCGGCCGGATCGACGTCGTTAAATTCGCCGTGGTGCTGCCAGAAACTGGAGGTTTCCGTCGCCAGGGGATCGATGATGACCAGGTATTTCAGTTTCGACAGCGCGCCGGAGGCTTTATTTTTATCGGCAAACGCCGCCACCGGATTAAAGCCCTGGGCGATATAACCGTTGACCTTGCCCTCGCTCATCATCTGCGTAAAGTTAAGGGCGTCGTAGCTTTGATCCCATTTCGGCAGCCAGTCGAAACCCCAGTCGTTGTCTTTGGTGGCGTTGGCGCCGTAAAAGCTTTTCATCAGGCTGACAAAAAACTTCGGCGTGTTTTTCCAGTAATTCACCTGATCCGGCAGCAGGGCCTTGGGCGTCGCCTGCGCCAGGTAGTCGGCGAGGGTGGTCTGTTTTTCCGAGGGCAGGTCCATATAACCGGGCAGGCGCAGGGACAGCAGGCCGAGATCGGTATACCCCTGGATATTGGAATGGCCGCGCAGCGCGTTGACGCCGCCGCCGGCCATGCCGATATTGCCCAGCAGCAGTTGAATCATGCCGGCGGTGCGGATAATCTGCGCGCCGGTGGTGTGTTGGGTCCAGCCCAGCGCGTACAGGATGGTGGCGGTTTTGTCCGGCGCGCTGGTTTCACCCAGGATGTGGCAAATCTTCAGGAAATCCGCCTGCGGAGTGCCGCAGATGCGCGCTACCATTGCGGGGGTGTAGCGGCTGACGTGCTCTTTAAGCATATTCCAGACGCAACGCGGATCGGTTAAGGTGGCGTCGCGCCGGGCAAAGCCGTTGTCATCCAGCTGGTACTGCCAGGAGGATTTATCATAGCGGTGCTTGTCGGCGTCGTAGCCGCTGAACAGGCCGTCGTCAAAACGGTACGCTTCGCCCACCAGCAGGCTGGCGTTGGTATAGGCTTTCACATACTCCATCTGCACTTTATTATTGCTCAGCAGATAGTTGATTACCCCCAGCAGGAAGGCGATATCGGCGCCGGCGCGGATGGGCGCGTAAAAATCGGCCACCGAGGCGGTGCGGTTAAAGCGCGGATCGACCACAACCACCTGGGCATGGTTCTTGGTTTTGGCTTCCATCACCCATTTAAAGCCGACCGGATGGGCCTCGGCCGGGTTGCCGCCCATCACCAGCACCACGTCGGCGTTTTTAATATCCACCCAGTTATTGGTCATGGCCCCCCGGCCGAAGGTCGGCGACAGGGCGGAGACGGTAGGGGCATGGCACAGCCGGGCCTGGGTATCAATGGCCAGCATGCCGAGCGCGCGGGTGATGCGCTGGTCAAGCATGCCGGTTTCATTGCTGGCGGCGGACGAGCACAGCATGCCGGTGGTCACCCAGCGGTTCACCGTCACCCCGGCGGCGTTTTTCTCGACGAAGTTGGCGTCCCGATCGGCCTTCATCAGGCGGGCGATGCGCTCGTAGGCGTCCTCCCAGCTGATGCGCTGCCAGGTATTCGAACCGGGCGCGCGGTATTCGGGATATTTCAGCCGCTGGTCGCTGTGGATAAAATCCACCAGGCCGGCGCCCTTGGGGCACAGCGATCCCCGGCTCACGGGATGGTCCGGGTCGCCCTCGATATGGAAAATCGCGGCTTTGGCGTTTTTGGCGCCGTCGCCCAGGCTATACATTAATATACCGCAGCCCACGGAACAGTAGGTGCAGTTATTCCGGGTCTCGTGCGCGCGCAATAACTTATATTGACGGGTCTCCGCCAGCGCGATATCCGGCGCAAAACCCAATGCGGCGGCGGTGGTGCCCGCCATTCCGCCCGCGCAGATTTTAAAGAATTGCCGTCTGCTGAATTGCATGAACGCTCCTGAATACGACATGTGTCACATTATAATTCCGTGAAACAAAACCCGGATTTACCGTGGCGGGCCGGGTTATGCGCTGCGCTTAATGAGAGTGCTTTACGCCTTATTTTTTGTGTGGGTATTATCATTCAAATTAACGGGGTTGCAAATGCTTTTCACGGTTGTTAAAGGAAATATTAAATTGTTATTGGCGGGAAAATAACCACCGCGCCTGTCCTCCCGCCGGACGTCCCGCCATGCCCGTCGCGGCGGCGACGATTTTGCCGATAAGCGCTAACCTTGGTAAAGTTATGCTAAATCGCAGACAAAAGGATCGTTAACATGAACACGCTTCCCGTCGTTGCCGTGCTCGGCCTGGGCGCCATGGGCCATGCTTTTGCGGCCAATCTGGTTAAGAAAAACTTTACCGTCCGCGCCTGGAACCGCACCCCCGGGCGCGGCGAGGATCTGGCGGCAGCGGGCATGACGCTGTGCGATTCCGCGCGGGAGGCGGCCGGGAACGCCGACGTGGTTATCGTGATGCTCACGGACGCGGCGGCCACCGAAGCGGTGATCACCGGCGGGGACGGGATACTCGCCACTCTGAAAGCGGGCGCGGTACTGGCGCAGATGGGCACCATCGGCGTCGAGTCCACCGACCAGCTTTACCGGGCCGTCACCGCGGCGCGTCCGGACGTGGTGTTTATCGACGCGCCGGTATCCGGCACCAAGGCCCCGGCCGAAAACGCGCAGATCACCGTGCTGGCCGGCGGCGATCGCGCGCGCGCCGCCGCCGTCGAGCCGGTATTCGCCGCCATCGCCAGGGGCACGCAATGGCTGGGGGCCGCCGGCGCCGGCGCGCGCATGAAACTGGTGGTCAACGCCTGGCTGATTGCCATGATGCAGGGCGTGGCGGAGAGCGTCGATCTGGCGCAGGCGCTGGGATTTTCACCGGATAATTTCTGGGATGCGCTGGAAGGCGGCCCGCTGGCGGCCCCCTATGTTAAAAACAAACTCGCGATGATCAAGGCCGACGACTATACGCCGCAAATGCAGCTGTCGCTGGCGCTCAAGGACGCCAATCTGGCCCTTGACGCCGCGGGGAACCGCGCCATGCCAGGCCTGCGCACTATCGCCGGCGTATGGCGCCAGGCGGTGGACGCGGGTCTTGGCGCCCAGGATATCGCGGTGGTGTACCGTTATCTGGGCACGAAAAAATAGCCCTTGCCGTCCTGCCGCCGGCAGGCGCCGGGACAAGGGCGCGCCGGTGGACGCGGGCGCAATCAGCTGTTTGCGGGGCACGACGGCCGCGGCATGATCCGGCTGCGCCGCCGGATGGCCAGCGCCAGCGCCATCGCCGCCAGCGATAAGGCGATGATGACCGTCCCGTAAATATTGGCCGTCGCCAGCAGGCCGGCGCGGCGCACCAGGAAGCCGGCGGCAATCGCCGGCAGGCTGTTGGCGAGATAGCATTCCACATAAAACGCGGCCATCAGTCCGGCCCGCTCGGCGGGGGCGGCCTGCGCCATCACCGTGCGCAGCGCGCCGAGAAAACCCGCGCCGAACCCCACGCCGGCGATAACCGATCCGGCCAGCAGCACCGATGCCATGCCATGGTTGGCCCCCAGCAGGATCGCCAGCACGCCCGCCACCAGCATCACGGCGCCCGCCAGCAACGAGGCGAAAGGGGTACGGCCACGGGTCGCCATAATCGCCGCGGCGCCGCTGAGCGTCAGCGCCGCCACCGCCAGTCCGCCCAACCAGACCGACGCAGACTGGGTAACCTTGGCGATAAGCGACGGCATCAGCGACAGATAAAAACCGCCCAGCATCCAGATGGCGACATTGACCGGCGTTACCGCCAGCAGGGCGCCGCGCGCCTGCGCGGGAATAACCACGCTGGGCCGCAGCGAAGCCCAGGCCCCATGACGGCGCTCGGCGGTTTCAGGCGTGCCCCAGGTCAGCGCCGCTTCGGCCGCGAAGACCAGCAGCAGCAGGGCATAGACCAGATGCAGCGGCGCGGGCGCGAACTGCAGCAGCGCGCAGGCGCCCAGCGCCCCCAGGGCCATGCCGGTCATCGGCGCAATGCTATTGGTCAACGCGCCGCGCTCATGATGCAGGTCCAGCAGCGCCGCGCCCAGGGCCGCCGACGCCAGTCCGGTGGCCAATCCCTGCAACGCCCGCGCGACGATAAGCCAGACGGGGCCGGCGGCGCCGAGGAACACCCCCATGGCCGACAGCTCCAGCAGCAGCGCCAGGCTGATGACCGGACGCCGGCCGATATAGTCGGACAGGGCGCCGGCGCTCAGCAGCGACGCCAGCAGGGCCAGGGCATAGGCGCTGTAGATAGTGGTCAGCAGCATCGGCGAGAATGCCCACGAGGCCTGGTAAAGCCGGTAGAGCGGGGTAGGGGCGCTGGACGCGGCGTAAAAGGTTATCAGCGTGGCGGTATGTACCGCCGCGGCTACATCAGGCTGGAAACGGCCCGGGACGGTGCGGTTTGACGCGGTAACGGTTGATTTGGGCATGGCGGTGCTCGTATAATAAACGCAAATTATTAGCTTTTATACATCCTAGAGGATACCCGGCACTAACGCAAATATTTTGCTTTAGTGCCGGGCGGCAGTACCCTGCGGCGCGCCTGGGACGCCGGCGGTCATCCTCTGGCAGGAACAGGAGTCATCAGCCATGGCTGACAAAAGTGGTGTCCGTCCCGGCGGCCGCAGCGCCCGCATACAGGCGGCGGTGCACCGGGCGGTGCGGGAATTACAGCAACAGGAAGGGCCAGGCGAACTGACGGTGCCGGCCATCGCCGCCCGCGCCGGCGTGACGCCGTCCACCCTCTACCGGCGTTGGGGCGATCTGGCGCAATTATTATCCGATGTCGCGCTGGCGCGGGTGCGTCCCGATGGCGAGCCGCGCGATACGGGGTCGTATCGGGGAGATCTGCGCGCGTGGCTGGAACAATACATCGATGAATTGGCCTCCGAGACCGGCCGGGCCATGATGCGCGATATCCTCGGCTGCGCCGCGCCGGGCAACGCCGGGAAATGCGCGGAATTTATCCGCCAGCAGCTCGATGTTATCCGCGACCGCGCCCTGGCGCGCGGCGAGGCGATTGTGGACAGCGATACCCTGATTGACCTGGTGGTGGCGCCGGTGGTTTATCGCCTGCTGTTTTCGCTATCGGCGCCTTCCGTTGAGCATGCCCTGGCGCTGCTGGACCATACGCTGGGCGCCGCCCCCAGGCGCGTCGGGTGACTTTTTGCCGGCTCCGGGCGGCCGCGCCGGGGGCTAAGCCCGACCGTTCGCCGGGCTATTTAACCGTTCGCCCGCGTATATGACCGCTTAATAATAATTTGCCTCTTTTTTCATCCATTCTGGCCTAGAGTACGCGCACATGTACCCTATAACAGAAGACCGCATCGAGATGAAAAATAATATCCTCAAGCATATCCCCTGGCTTATCATCGGCATTATCGGGGCCTGCTGCCTGGCCGTCGTGGCGTTGCGCCGGGGCGAGCATGTCAGCGCCCTGTGGATCGTGGTGTCGTCCGTGGCCGTTTATCTGGTGGCTTACCGCTACTACAGCCTGTATATCGCCACCCGGGTGATGGGGCTGGATCCCACCCGTTCGACGCCGGCGGTGGTCAATAACGACGGCCTGAACTACGTGCCGACCAACAGGAACGTCCTGTTCGGCCATCATTTCGCCGCCATTGCCGGCGCCGGTCCGCTGGTCGGACCGGTACTGGCCGCCCAGGTGGGCTACCTGCCGGGCACCATGTGGCTGCTGGCCGGGGTGGTTATCGCCGGCGCCGTGCAGGACTTTATGGTGCTGTTTATGTCTTCGCGCCGCAACGGCGTGTCGCTGGGCGAGATGATCAAGGAGGAAATGGGCCCGGTTCCGGGCACCATCGCCCTGTTCGGCTGTTTCCTGATTATGATTATTATCCTGGCGGTGCTGGCCCTGATCGTGGTGAAAGCGCTGGCCGAAAGCCCGTGGGGCGTGTTTACCGTCTGCTCGACGGTGCCCATCGCCCTGTTCATGGGTATTTATATGCGCTTCCTGCGTCCCGGACGGGTGGGCGAAGTGTCGGTTATCGGCGTGGTGGGGCTGCTGCTGGCCATTTGGTTTGGCGGCGTGATTGCCCACGACCCGTACTGGGGACCGGCGCTGACCTTTAAAGACACCACTATCACCTACACCCTGATTGGCTATGCCTTTGTTTCCGCCCTGCTGCCGGTATGGCTTATCCTGGCGCCGCGCGACTACCTGGCCACCTTCCTGAAAATCGGCGTGATTATCGGCCTGGCGGTGGGGATTGTCATCATCAATCCCGACCTGAAGATGCCGGCGATGACCCAGTTTATCGACGGCACCGGCCCGGTATGGAAAGGCGCGCTGTTCCCCTTCCTGTTTATTACCATCGCCTGCGGCGCCGTATCCGGTTTCCATGCCCTGATTGCCTCAGGTACCACGCCCAAACTGCTGGCCAGCGAAAGCGATACCCGTTTTATCGGCTATGGCGCGATGTTGATGGAATCATTTGTCGCCATCATGGCGCTGGTGGCCGCGTCGATTATCGAACCCGGCCTGTACTTCGCCATGAACACCCCGCCGGCGGCGCTGGGCATCACCATGCCCGACCTGCATCGCCTCGGCACCTCGGACGCGCCGCTGATCCTGTCCTCGCTGCGCGATGTAACCACCCATGCGGCCGCCACCGTCAGCTCCTGGGGTTTTGTTATCTCCCCAGAGCAAATCATGCAAACCGCGCAGGATATCGGCGAGCCTTCGGTGCTTAACCGCGCAGGCGGCGCCCCGACGCTGGCGGTGGGCATTGCCCATGTCTTTAATAAGATTATCCCGGGCGCCGATATGGGCTTCTGGTATCATTTCGGCATTCTGTTCGAGGCCCTGTTTATCCTGACGGCGCTGGATGCCGGCACGCGTTCCGGCCGCTTTATGCTGCAGGACCTGCTGGGCAATTTTGTCCCGTTCCTGAAAAAAACCGACTCGCTGCTGGCCGGCATGGTGGGCACCGCGGGCTGCGTGGGCCTGTGGGGCTATCTGCTGTACCAGGGCGTGGTCGATCCGCTGGGCGGGGTAAAAAGCCTGTGGCCGCTGTTCGGCATCTCCAACCAGATGCTGGCCGCCGTCGCGCTGGTATTGGGCACCGTGGTGCTTATCAAGATGAAACGCACCCGCTATATCTGGGTAACGGTGGTGCCGGCGGTTTGGTTGCTGATCTGCACCACCTGGGCGCTGGGGCTTAAGCTGTTCAGCCAGAATCCGCAGCTCGAAGGGTTCCTGTACCAGGCCAGCCTGTACAAGCGCCGCATCGCCGAGCAGGGCGCCGGGCTAACGGAACAACAGATTAGCAACATGCATCACATAGTCGTCAATAACTACACCAATGCCGGCTTAAGCGTCCTGTTCCTGATTGTTGTCTACAGCATAATCTTCTATGGTATTAAAACGGCGCTGAAAGCCCGCGGCAACGCCGCGCGCACGGATAAGGAAACGGCGTATGTCGCCGTGCCGGAAGGGGGTATCATCACCTCAAGCAGCCACTGATACGGCATCATAAGCCCTGTCCCGCATAACCGGTGGTTATGCGGGCGTTTTTACACTGGAGATACCGCATGTTTGGAAATTTGGGTCAGGCAGGTAAGTATTTGGGACAGGCTGCCCGGATGTTGGTCGGTATTCCGGATTATGATTATTATGTCCAGCATATGAAGACCAATCATCCCGATCAGCCGGTCATGGACTACGAAGCGTTTTTCCGCGATCGTCAGGAAGCGCGCTACGGCGGTAACGGCAAGGGCGGTTTTCGCTGCTGTTGAAACACGAGGATTCGAGCATGGACCAGCCGCTGCCGGCCACCATCCTGACCGGCTTTTTCGGCGCGGGGAAAACCACCCTGCTGCGCCATATACTGCATGCCGACCATGGCGAAAAGATCGCCGTGATAGAAAATGAATTCGGCGAAGTCCCCATCGACAATACCCTCCTGGGCGATCGCGCCACCCGCATTACCACCTTAAGCAACGGCTGTATTTGCTGCTCCAGCGCCAACGAGCTGGCGGATGCCCTGCTGGATTTACTGGCGGGCATCGATCGCGGCGAGGTTGATTTTACCCGCCTGGTGATTGAATGTACCGGCATGGCCGACCCGGGACCGGTGATCCAGACCTTTTTTTCCCATCCGGTTATCAGCGAGCGTTTCCTGCTTGACGGCGTGATCGCCCTGGTGGACGCGGTGCACGCCGACGGACAGCTAAATGAGTTCGCCCTGGCCCAGGCCCAGGTGGGATTTGCCGATCGTATCCTGCTCACCAAAACCGATATCGCCGGCGAGAGCGGCGATTTGATCGCGCGCCTGCAGCATATCAACGCCCGCGCGCCCGTGTACCGGGTGGTCAATGGCGAGATAGGGCTGGACCGGCTGTTTAACGTCGAGGGTTTTATCCTGAATGATAACCTGACCGTGGCCCGGCCGCGTTACCGGCCGCTTATCGAGCCGCAAAACGCCATCCGCTCCATCGTGGTGAACCTGGCGCGGCCGCTGGCGCTGCAGACGGTATCGGACATTATGGAAGGCCTTCTGGCGACTTATGCCGATAATCTATTACGCTATAAAGGCATTTTAGCCATCGAAGGCGACCCCCGGCGCCTGCTGTTCCAGGGGGTGCAACGCCTGTATAACGCCGATTGGGACCGGGAATGGCGCGATGACGAGCAGCCGGCCAGCGTGCTGGTGTTTATCGGCGTCGGACTGCCGGAGTCCGAGATCCGGGACGCTTTCGCCGCGTACAGGTAAGCCGGCGTTTAACGTGCAGGGTAAGAGTATTGCCGCCTGGCCATCGCCTCAGGCCCGCCCGTGAACCGGGCGGGCCTGATTGTTTTAAGGACCAGGCCTGGACAGCTGGGGCGCCGCACGGCAGGGGGATAAAAGGCGCTGTTCCGGCTGATGCGAAGATTCACACATTGTTGTGAAAAGCGGATAAATGATTAAATATACTATTATCAATTAGTTAATTCCAATTAAGCGCTATAATTCCGTTACGCTTTTGTGATGGCCATCATCTCAATGTGAAGCCAATACGTACAAAATTTCACACATGTTCACAACAACCCGGATGACAGGAAATGACGTTATCGTTAGGCGTTATTGCTGATGATTTTACCGGCGCCACCGACATCGCGAGTTTTATCGCGCTGGCCGGTTGGCGCGTGGTCCAGCTTAACGGTATCCCGCAGCAGCCGCTGCCGCTGGAAGACGTTGACGCGGTGGTGATTTCCCTGAAGACCCGCTCCTGCCCGGCGCCGGAAGCCATAAGCCAGTCGCTGGCGGCGTGCCGGTGGTTGCGGGTACAGGATTGCCGGAAGATCTACTTTAAATATTGCTCCACCTTCGATTCCACGCCGCACGGCAATATCGGCCCGGTTACCGATTCCCTGCTGGCCGAGACCGGGGCTGCGCTTGCCATCCTGTGCCCGGCGCTGCCGGTCAACGGCCGCACCGTGATCCACGGCTATCTGTTTGTCAACGGGCGGCTGCTGAACGAATCCGGCATGCAAAACCATCCCCTCACGCCGATGACCGACGCTAATCTGTTAAGGGTGATGGACGCCCAGGCCGCGGGTAAAACCGGGCTGCTCCCGCTCGCGACGCTGCGCCGGGGGACCCGGGCCGTGCGGGAGCGCCTGGAGGAACTGCGGCGCGAGGGGCGGCGCTATCTCGTTGCCGATGTGCTCGACGACGCTGATTTAACGCTTCTGGCGCAAAGCCTGCCGGACGACCTGCTGCTGACCGGCGGTTCGGGCCTGGCCGGCGCATTGGCCGCGCTTTCGCCCCGCGACGGCGACAGCGCGGCGGCGCAGGCCGTGCCGCCGGCCACGGGTCGCGCCGTGGTGCTGTCGGGCAGTTGCTCGCGCATGACCAATACGCAGGTTGATCACTATCGCCGCCAGGCGCCCGCCCGGGCGATCGACGTCACACGCTGCCTGGAGAACGGCGCGCTGTATGCGCGGGAGCTGGCGCAATGGGTGATGGATCAACCCCCCCGGCCGGCGCCCATGCTGTTCGCCACCCAGGCCGCCGACGTGGTCAGGGCGGTACAGGCCCGCTACGGCGTCGCCGCCACCGGCGCCGCCATCGAACGATTGTTTGCCGATATCGCGCTGTCCCTGTTTCAGCAGGGTTTTGGTAAATTTATCATTGCCGGCGGCGAGACCTCCAGCCTTATCACGCAACGGCTCGGCGTGAGCGGCTTTGCCATTGGCCGGACTATCGCCCCCGGCGTGCCCTGGGTCAGGGATATCGAGCGGCCTTTATGGCTGGCGCTGAAGTCCGGCAATTTTGGCGAGACAGATTTTTTTAACCAGGCACAGGAGCTTTATCAATGACGGAAGCCGAATTACGCGCACAAATGGCGACGCTGGCCCATTCCATGTTTATGCGCGGCTACAGCAGCGGCGGGGCGGGAAATCTCAGCTGCCGCCTGCCCGACGGCGGTTTCCTGGTGACGCCCACCAACTCCAGCTTCGGCGCCCTGGACCCGGCGACGCTCAGCAAACTCAACGCCGCGGGAGAACATATCGCGGGCGCCAGGCCGTCCAAGGAATCGGTAATGCACCTGAATTTCTACCGGCGACGCCCCGATATCGGCGGCGTGGTGCATCTGCATTCGCCCGCGCTGACCGCGCTGTCCTGTATGCCCGGCCTGAACGCCGAGAACTGCCTGCCGCCGATAACGCCCTATTACGTCATGCGCGTCGGCAAGCTGCCGCTGGTGCCGTATTTCCGCCCCGGGCATCCCGGCCTTGCCGAGGCGATTGGCGATCTCGCCCCGACGCATAACGCCATGCTGCTGGCTAACCACGGGCCGGTAATCGGCGGCGCCGGCCTGCTGGAAGCGGTGTTCAACGCGGAAGAACTAGAGGACACGGCGCGTCTGTATATTACACTGCTACCTTATGGCATGGTGACATTAACAGGTGAACAAGTTGCAGAGCTGGAACGGACCTTTAAAAAAGCCTAACGCGGGGCGTCGCGATGTTGCCCGATGAACGCCGTAATTTTATCTACAGCCACCTGCATCAATATGCCAGGGTGACCATCGGCGATCTGGCCAAATTGCTGGATGTGTCCCATATGACCATTCGCCGCGACGTGCAGTTTATGGAGAACGAGGGCAAGGTGACGGTGATAAGCGGCGGGGTTAAACTCAACGAGGCGCTGAAACAGGAACTGCCCTATGTGGAAAAAGCGTTATTGCATCACCGCAGCAAACGCCATATTGGCGCGGTGGCGGAAATACTGGTTGAGTCGGGGCAGGTTATCTATCTGGACGCGGGTACCACCACCTTTGAAATTGCCCGCTGTATCGCGGCGAAATTAAAAAAGATAACCATTATTACTAATGATTTCACAATTAGTGATTTTTTAATGAAAATGCCGCACGTCAATTTATTTCATACCGGCGGCCAGGTGGATATGCGCAATCGATCCTGCGTCGGCAATAGCGCCGCGCAGTTTATTCGCGGCCTGAATATCGATATTGCGTTTATCAGCACCAGTTCCTGGGATATTGAACACGGCCTGTCCACGCCCGACGAAGGTAAAGCCCAGGTCAAGCAGGCGGTGCTGGCCTCCGCCAGGCGCAATATCCTGGTGACCGACAGCAGTAAATACGGCAAATATGGCATGTTCCATATATGCCCACTGGCGCAGCTGACCGATATTATTTATGACGATCAGCTGCCCGATGACATTGAAAACCGATTGCGGCAGTTGCCGATCCGGTTACATAAAGCCATTAGTTAGGAGCATGCCGGAAAGCCTATGGGAAAAAGTCATATACCGTTAAGCCAATAATTTATAACACACCGCGCCAATCATTCTTGGGCGATTAAAAAATAATAATGATCTGTACTCTATCTGTCCGGAGGGGATATGCAATTCGATATTTCGCAATTTTTTGCTTTAATCAGCGCCATTGCCTTGTTAATTGTCCTTATTACCTATTTTAAATTTCATCCTTTTTTAGCCCTGATAATCACCGCCGGATTTTTAGGACTGGCGGCGGGCCTTAGCCCGACGGCCACGATCAAAAGCTTCGAAAAAGGCTTCGGCGGCGTATTGGGATCCACCGGGCTGGTGGTCGGGCTCGGCACCATGCTGGGCGGATTATTGCTGGAATCGGGCGGGGCGGACAAAATCGCCAATACCTTTATCCGCCTGGGGCCGGTGCGCGCCATACCGGCCACTATCTGCGTCGCGGCGTTAATCATCGGCCTGCCTCATCTGTTCGACGTCAGTTTCGTGATGCTGGTGCCGCTGGTGTACGCCATTGCCCGTCGCACCCATAGCCAGCTGCTGCGCATCGGCATTCCCATGGCCGCCGGTTTGTACGTGGCGCACGGTCTGTTGTTGCCGCACCCGGCGCCGACGCTGGCCATGACCACCTATCATGCCGATGCGGGCATGGCGATGTTTTTCGGCCTGATTATCGCGGTGCCCATGGCGGCCTTGTCCGGCCCGGTATTCACCCATTTCGCCATGAAATACTTTCCGGAGCTGGGGCGCCAGAGCTTCGGCGCCGGGGACGCGCAGGAAGAACAGCAGGCCGGCAAAACCACCCGCAGCCCGTCGTTCTGGCTGGCGATGCTGACCATTCTGCTGCCGCCGCTGTTAATGATGACGCGCTCGCTGTGCATCGGCTTTATCAGCAAGGAGAATCCGCTGTATGAAGCGGTTAACGCCATCGGCGACCCGATTGTTTCGCTGTTGATCGCAGTGCTGTTCGCCCTCTACGCCCTGGGGATACGCAGCGGTTTCACCATGGCGCAGTTGCAGAAGATGCTCGGCAAGTGTCTCGGCCCCTGCGCGGTGATTATCCTTATCCTGGGCGCCGGCGGCGGCCTGAAAGAGATGCTGCTGGCCACCCATGTCAGCACCCTGATCGCCGATTGGGCGGTACACTGGAATATTTCGCCGCTGATCCTGGCCTGGCTGGTGGCGGCGCTCATCCGCATCGCCATCGGCTCCGCGACGGTTGCGGTGGTCACCACCGCCGGGATTATCGCGCCGCTGGCCGCCAACAGCGGCGTCAACCTGGAACTGCTGGTCTTGGCCACCAGCACCGGCGGCCTGATGCTGTCGCACGTTAACGACTCCGGTTTCTGGTTGTTTAAAGAATATTTTCATCTCACCGTGGGCGAGACGCTAAAAAGCTGGACGTTGCTGGTTTCCTTCCAATCGGCGCTGGGACTGGCGTTTGTCCTGCTGCTTAACCTGATTGTCGGCTAACGCCGCCCTACATTTAATCCGAGGTAAGCGTAATGAACTACGAACTGTTATTTGACGAACTGAAAGGGCGCCGTATCCGGCTGGCCATTACCGGCGCCTGCGGCGGTTTCGGCCGCTCGCTGCTGGTCCAGTGCCGCAATATTCCGGCCATCAATATCGTGGCGCTGTGCGATATCAATACCCAGGGCACGCGGGATCTGCTCGGCGATCTGCGCTACCGCCATGATAAAAACCGGCTGTGCGGCACGCCGGCTGAAGCCGCGGCGGCCCAGGCCGCCGGGGAAACCGCCATTATCAGCGACTTCGCGCTGCTGGACGCCCTGGATCTGGATATGGTGGTCGAATCCACCGGTAAACCGGATATCAGCGTCAGCATCGCCGTCAGCGCGTTAAAACGCGGCGTCCACGTGGGTATGGTCAGCAAGGAAACCGATTCGGTCGCCGGCCCCTGGCTTAATCAACTGGCGCTTAAACACCACGCGGTCTATACCACGGTGGACGGCGATCAGCCCAGCAACCTGATTGGCCTGGTCACCTGGGCCAGGGTGCTGGGGCTTGAGATTATCGCCGCCGGCAAGTCCAGCGAATATGACTATATCTACCATCCGGCCACCGGCAGGCTGGATTATACCAGCACCCAGGTGGACGCCGCCGCGCTGGCCGATCTGTGGCAGCTGGATGAACAGGATATCAAAGGCACGCTGCGCCGGCGGGCCGAGGCCTTGGCGATGCTGCCGCAAAGCGCCACCCCCGACTATTGCGAAATGAACGTGGTGGCCAATTCCATCGGGTTCGTGCCCGCTACGCCGGCGCTGAATTATCCCCTTTGCCATATCGGCGAGCTGGCCGATATCTTTATCCCCGAGGAAGACGGCGGTATTTTGACCCGGACCGGCGTGGTGGATGTATTCAACTGTCTGCGGCGTGATGACGAGGTCAGCTTTGGCGGCGGGGTGTTTATCATCGTGCGCTGCCAGGACCCGGAGACCTGGCGCATGCTGGCGGATAAAGGTCATGTGGTCAGCAAGAATCTGAAATACGCCTGTATTTACCTGCCGTACCATATTATGGGACTGGAGTCGCCGCACAGCCTGTTTTCGGCCGTTCTGCACCGCCGGGCGTCCGGCGGCGTTAACCAGCAGGTCCATGCGGTGATGGCGGGTTTCGCCGAGCGGCCGCTGAAAAAAGGCGAAACCCTGAGCATGGGCGGCCACCATCACTCCATTGAACATGTCAGCGCCCGCCTGCTGGCCAGGGCGGATGCCAAAGGCGTCGCGCCGTTCTACCTGCTGGCCAATAAAACCCTGACGGCGGATGTGGCCCAGGGGGAGCTTATCCCGCTGTCCGCGCTGCCGGCGGATGATTCGCTGCTATACCAGGCCTGGCAGCAGACCGGCCTGTGATTCCACGGCCGGCTGACAAGAACGCACGCCCGGGAAACCGGGCTTTTTGGGTTATGGCGTACACCCGCCCCGGCGGCCGTCAGGGGTATAACATATCCGGACGGAACAGCCCGCGCCGGCTGATAACCTTGCCGGCCACCATAAACACGCCGTCGCCGGTATAGTGCAAGGTTTCCGGGTGCTTTGGCGTCGCCGCGGCGTGCGCCTTGACTATCTCGAAAATAAAAAAATGATACCGGTCCACCATGGCGTCGTCATGCAGGCGGCATTCAAAATGCGCGTGGCATTCGCGGATAAGCGGCGCCTTCACCCGGCGCGCGGGCGCCGCCGTCAGGCCGAAATGGCTGAATTTATCCATATCCGCCCCGCTGGTATTGCCGATGCCCACGACGGTATCGGTCAGGGCGGTGGTGGGCAGGTTGATCACGCACTCGCCGCTTTGGCGGATCAGGTCGAAGCTATGATTGCCGCCGGAAATCATACAGCCGACCAGCGAGGGGGAGAATTCCAGCACCACGTGCCAGCCCAGGGTCATGATATTGGTTTTGCCCTGCCAGGCGGAGGTAATCAGGACAATGGGCCCTGGTTCCAGATAATATCGCGCCCGGCTGACCGGGAAATCGCTTTTACGGGGAAATGCGGTCATGTCAGCTCCTGTAGCAGTTTTGTTTGCGCCTGCTCTAAGGGTAACAGCTGATGGGCGGGAGGAAGAGATACTGTACCGCCGCTCACGGGACAGGGCATAAAAGGAGGCGATCCGGCGTGCCGATGTGATACCCTTTTATCCATTACATCGCAGGTACCGTTATGAAACTCACGCGTTATACCGATTATGCCGTCAGGGTGATTATTTATCTTGGCGCCCATCAGGGCCAATTGTCGTCCATTGCCGAAATTTCGCGCCAATACGCGATTTCGCATAATAACCTGATGAAAGTGGTGCAGGATCTGGCCCGGCTGGGTTATATCGACACCCTGCGCGGGCGCAACGGCGGCATCCGGCTGGGCCGCGCGCCGCAGGATATCAATATCGGCGCGCTGATCCGCCACACGGAGAAAGGCGACGCCCTTATCGACTGCGCCAACTGCGTTGTCGCGCCGGCTTGCGGCCTGCCGGGGGTGCTGGCCCGGGCCACCAATGCCTTTTACGCCGTGCTGGACGGCTATACCCTGGCGGACTTATTAAGCCGGCGGGGGCAAATCGAAGAACTGTTCACCCTGATCGATATCGAAGGCTAAACACGCTGCCATAATCTTATTTACCGTTAAAACAAGCGGTTGCTTCATCCCTGCGCCGTATCGTCTTTTTCCCGCGCCGCCAAATATTGCGTTATATCAAACAAGTGGTGGATAGCGGCAAAAGCCCTGTCATTCCCGTCCCTCCGCGTTTAACCTTAAACATGCATTTAAAATGAATAATATAAGGAAGCGATCATGTTTTGTGTGCAATGTGAACAAACCATCCGTACCCCGGCCGGCAACGGCTGCTCCTATAGCCAGGGTATGTGCGGCAAAACGGCGGAAACCTCGGATCTGCAGGATCTGTTGGTGGCCGCGCTGCAGAGCCTGTCCGCCTGGGCGGTCGCCGCGCGCGGGCTGGGGATTATCGACCATCGCATAGACAGTTTTGCGCCGCGCGCCTTTTTTTCCACGCTGACCAATGTCAATTTCGACTCGCCGCGCATCGTGGCCTATATCCAGCAAACCCTGGCTCTGCGTGATGAGCTGAAAGCCCGCTGCCTGCGGGTTGAACCGACGGTTAACCCCGGGCATCCGCTGGCGGAACTGCAATGCCCCTCGCTGACGCTTGCCGATTTGCAGGCGCAGGCGCAGCGTTTCGCCCTGAATACGGATAAGGACGCGGTAGGCGAGGATATTCACGGCCTGCGTTTGCTGTGCCTCTACGGGCTGAAAGGCGCGGCGGCCTATATGGAACATGCCCATGTGCTGGGCCAGTACGATGAGGATATTTACCGCCAGTATCATGACATCATGGCGTGGCTGGGTACCCGGCCGGCCGATATGGGCGAGCTGCTGGCGCAATCGATGCAGATCGGCAAAATGAACTTTGCCGTAATGGCCATTCTCGATCGCGGCGAGACGCAGGCCTACGGCAACCCCGTACCCACCCGCGTTAACGTGCGGCCTGTGGCGGGTAAAGCCATCCTGATTTCAGGCCATGATCTGAAGGATTTGCGCCTGCTGCTGGAGCAAACCGCGGGACAGGGCATCAATATTTACACCCACGGGGAAATGCTGCCCGCCCACGGCTACCCGGAACTGAAAAAGTTCGCCCACCTGGCCGGCAATTACGGCAGCGGGTGGCAAAACCAGCAAACGGAATTCGCCCGTTTCCCGGGGCCGGTGGTGATGACGTCCAATTGTATTATCGATCCGAGCGTCGGCCACTATAACGACCGCATCTGGACGCGCAGCATTGTCGGCTGGCCGGGCGTTAAACATCTGGACGGCGAGGATTTCGCCCCGGTGATCGCCCAGGCCCAACAGATGGCCGGCTTTCCCTATGATGAAATCGAACACCTGATTACCGTCGGCTTTGGCCGCCAGACGCTGCTGGATGCGGCCGATACCGTTATCGACCTGGTGGCGCGCAAAAAACTGCGTCATGTGTTCCTGGTCGGCGGATGCGACGGTAGCCGCGATGAGCGCAGCTACTATACCGATTTTGCGCGCGACGTTCCCGATGACTGCCTGATCATGACGCTGGCCTGCGGCAAGTATCGCTTCAATAAACTGGATTTCGGCACCCTTGAGGGCCTGCCGCGTCTGCTGGACGTCGGCCAGTGCAACGACGCCTACGCCGCCATTATGCTGGCGGTAAAACTGGCGGAAAAACTGGGCTGTGGAGTGAACGATCTGCCGCTGAGCCTGGTGCTGTCCTGGTTCGAGCAAAAGGCGATCGTTATCCTGCTGACCCTGCTTTCGCTGGGCGTCAAGAATATCTATACCGGACCGACGGCGCCCGGTTTCCTGACGGAAAACCTGATGGCGGTGCTTAACGAGCAGTTCGGCATGCGCTCGATTACCACCGCGACCCAGGATCTGCACACTATCCTGGCCGCCTGAACCGGACATAAGGAGAGGCTTTCATGACGACGCCGTCATCGCTGTGCCCGTACCGCATGCAGGTACATCATATCATCCAGGAAACGCCCGATGTCTGGACGCTGGCGCTGATAAACCATGATTTTTATCCCTACCAGCCGGGGCAGTACGCCCTGGTCGCCATCAACGATAGCGAGGACGTGCGCGCCTATACGCTGTCCTCCGCGCCCGGCGCCAGCCGGTTTATCACCCTGACCGTGCGCCGGCTGGCGGACGGCGCGGGTTCAGGCTGGCTGACGCAGGACGTCAAGCCCGGCGATAACCTGTGGCTGTCGGCGGCGCAGGGCGATTTCAGCTGCCTGCGGCATGTCGATAACCGCTACCTGTTCCTGGCGGCGGGCTGTGGCGTCACCCCAATCCTATCCATGTGCCGCTGGCTGGCGGCCAATCGCCCGCAAGCGGATGTGCGGGTTATCTACTGCGTCCGTTCGCCGCGGGATATCATCGCCGCGTCCACCTGGACGGCGTTAGGGAAATGGCTGCGGCTGACGGTGTTCGCCGAGCAGGGCGCCGCCGGAGATATCCTGCCCGGCCGGCTGGCGCGCGACGCGCTGCGCGAACTGGCGCCGGATATCGCCGCACGCACGGTAATGGCCTGCGGCCCCGCGCCCTGGATGGCGCAGCAGGAGGCGGACGCGCTGGCGCTGGGCGCAGGCCGCTTCCTGCAGGAGCGTTTTCATACGTCGCCTGCCGACGCAGGCGCGGGCGGTGGAGCCCGGCTGAAGATCACCCATCCCCGCCCCCTGCAAACGGTGGACGCGCCGGTGGGCGTGTCGCTGCTGGCGGCGCTGGAGTCCAACGGCATTAGGGTAAACGCCGCCTGCCGCGCCGGGGTGTGCGGCTGCTGCAAAACCCATATCGCGCAGGGAGACTACCGTACCACCAGCACCATGACGCTCAGCGAACAGGACATCGCCGCCGGCTATGTCCTGGCGTGCAGCTGCTATCCGCAGGGCGATATCGTCATTGCCTGAGTAACCGTCTTGCCGGGCCACGGTTTTGTCCGGTCATGGCCCCATTATTTTTGTTTTAGGGCTGCGGCGCGGGCAGCGTGCCATGGGCAAATGGCCAGGCATTGACTCCTGCATTTACTTATAAAGCGGCTGACTTGGCGGGGGGCCGGCGGCTTGCGTGGGGCTTATATTGTCGTGGGGAAGGTTTCGCTTGCCGTGCGTGAGGGTGCCATGCGTTAGGGTGCGCCAGGGCATATGTCGCCTTGGGGAAGATTTCGCTTGCGGTTTGCGGGGAGGCTTATGTTGCCTCGGGGAAGGTTTCGCTTGCGGCTTGCGGGGCGGCTTATGTTGCCTCGGGGGAAGGTTTCGCTTGCCGTGCGTGAGGTGTTCATAGGTATTGCCGGGCGCCGGCAAGCGACAATGAGGCCGTACCGCGACGGCCTCCTTGACCTCCGCGCGTCCGGCAGATCGTGCGCCGCTGCGCGGTTCCCGGCATCACCCATCCCGGCTTTTGGACCGCACGGGACGCGCTCCCGGCGCGGCCCTTAGCTTTCGCCGCTCCCGGCGGCTCATCCAGCCGCGATGGGCGCCGCCGGCGCACTCTATGCCGGCACCACGTCAACACCATCGCCTGTGAGCAAAACAGCGGTGTAAGGTACTTAGCGGTATGCACTCACCGGGAAAAACAGCGCTATAAATTTGGCCAATTTGGTATAAGTCTCGCAGCCTGCTAGCTATAGCTCACTGCCGCACGTTTATGCCTGACGCCTGTCTACAGGGTGGTATGACTATAATTGCCGGCAGCATGAAATACCGACTTCCTGACTTCCTGACTCAATGACTTAATGACTTAATGACTTAATGACTTAATGACTTAATGACTTAATGACTGCTGGCTGTGCGAATGCCGTCTGCATTGCATTACCATATGAATGCTGACGGCATGTAAAATGGTATGTATGACTTGCCTGTCGCTGTGCCTTTCGCTTCTTTGTCTACTACACCTTCGCCTTTCACTTAGCCCACAGCGGCGCCGATGCCCTATACATCACATCGCTGACCGCGACCTATGTCCCGGCATAAAGCGCGCTGACGGCGCCTGTGCCCCCGGCATGAGCCGCCGGGAGCGGCGAAAGGCCCGGTTGCGCCGGGAGCGCTAACCGGGCCGGTGCATTACGGGGGCATTGGCGGCGGAAGGCATCGCGCAGCGACGCGCGACCTGCCGGGCGCGCGGAGGTCAAGGAGGCCGTCGCGGTACGGCCTCATTGTCGCTTGCCGGCGCCCGGCAATACATATGAACACCTCACGCACGGCAAGCGAAACCTTCACCGAGGCGACATATGCCCTGGCGCACCCTAACGCATGGCACCCTCACGCACGGCACCCTCACGCACGGCAAGCGAAACCTTCACCGTAGCAACATAAACCCTGCCACAAGCCAAAGCACCGCAAACGAAACCCCCGCCGCGGCAATGTCGCCCGCCCCAGGAACCGCCATTCCGCTTTACGGCATGGCATCGCGCCATGATGGTTAAAATTACCGGCCCGGATAGGCAGGGGCGCGCCGGCGATCGTAAACGGTTTTGTTGCCATCATGTTGCGGAAAGTTATCAGTTTGCGAGGCACATCGCCTAACCGACCGGCTTCAGCGGCTATGCTTAGGTGAAAATCCGCTATGGATTGACAACCGCAACGGAACAGAACATGAAAATAATCGCCCTGGGAGAATTGCTGTGGGATTGTTTTCCCGGCGGCCGCGAAATCGGCGGCGCCGCGGGAAACTTTGTCTATCACGCCACACAGGCAGGCGCCGACGCCCGGCTGATTTCCGCCGTGGGGCGGGACAAGGCGGGCGATGCGCTGGTGAGCGAACTGGCGGCGCGCGGCGTTCCCGGCCATATACAGCGCAGCGCCCGTTATCCCACCGGCACGGTGGAGGTGACGCTGGACAGGCGCGGCGTGCCGCACTACGACATTATCGGCCCGGTGGCCTGGGACGATATCCAATCGGACGTCACGCTCTTCAACCATCTGCGCACCGCGGATGTATTGTATTTCGGCAGCCTGGTGCAGCGCTACGGCCCCAACCAGCGGCTGCTGCGCCAGTTGCTGGGGCTGCTGTCGCCACAGGCGAAAATCCTGGTGGACATCAACCTGCGCGCCGGCCATTACCAGCCGCCCACCCTCGGTTTTTGCCTGCGTCACGCCCACCTGCTAAAGCTTAATGACGAGGAACTGCCGGTCATTGCCGCCTTGTTCGGCCTGCCGCGCGACCCCGAGGGGTTCTATCAGCATTTGCGGCGCCATGAACAGCTCGAGATGCTGATATATACCCGCGGCGATAAGGGCAGCCTGCTGCTGCGCGGCGATGACAGCCACCGTCATCCCGGCCTGAAAGTCACGCCGGTGGACACGGTCGGCGCCGGCGATGCCTTTACCGCCGTTGCCGCCGTCATGGCGCTGCGCGGCGCGCCGCTGGCGGACATTAGCCAGGCGGCCAACACAGTGGCGGCATATGTCTGCACCAGACCGGGCGCCATGCCGACGATGCCCGCCCATTCCGGCGGGTAGGGCGCGCGCCTGCCGCAGTGTTATGGCGGTTATGCGCATGAAAAGCCGGGATCCCGTCGGAATGAGTTAAAATAGCAGCGTAGTTAAGGACGTGCAGGCTATTGGCTTGGGCGAAATAAGCCGCCGGCGCTATTGTAAGGATTCCAAACCATGATAAATAAAATTCACCTGTTGCAAGGCGATATCACCACAATCCCCGCGGACGCCATTGTTAACGTCGCCAATTCTTCCCTGCTCGGCGGTGGCGGCGTGGATGGCGCCATACACCGCGCCGGCGGGCCCGCGATCCTGGACGAATGTCGTGACATCAGAAACCGGCAGGGCGGTTGTAAGACCGGCTGCGCCGTGATTACCGGCGCGGGTAATCTGCCGGCAACGTATGTGATCCACGCGGTTGGCCCGCACTGGAGCGATGGTAAACACCAGGAAGCGGAATTATTGAAACATACCTACCTGAGCTGTTTTGCACTTATCGAACAATACCCGATCAAAACCGTTTCATTCCCCAATATCAGCACCGGCGTCTATCACTTCCCCAAGCGGTTAGCCGCTGAGATTTCGTTAGAGGCTATCGCCGCCTGGTTAGATACTTATCCGGTGATCGAAGCTATTCATCTCGTGTGTTTTGACCCGGAAAATTTCACCCTCTACAGTGATTTACTAAAAAATAAATATACTGATAATTAATCATTTTATAAGCGGCTGGTTGTCCTTGTCGCTGCTCATGTCCAGCCTCTCGTCGACCGCGGACGGTAGCGCAACGCCGGATTTTTTAAGGCGTAATATGACCCGTCATCATGACGGTTACCGTTGCGCCAGTTGCTGCACCTCAGCCCATACGCTGTCATCCGCGGGGATGCCGTTGGCGGTGAAAAACGCCCGGTTTTTCATCGACGTTTCCCCTGGAAAGAACACCTCACGCTGATTTTCCGCCGGTTCCGACGTCTTGACGTACTGGGCGACGCTTGCAGCCATATTTTCGCTGAATTCCCTGCCGCCGAAATGGGTGGGATCGAATACCATAAAGACCTGGCTCGCGCCGGTGCAACTCCCTTGCTGAATGTTATCGATCTCATTGGTTGGCGCGCCCGCCGTCAGGAAAGCCGCCATCGTGTCCAGCAGCACCGCCATGCCGGAGCCTTTCCAGTAACCGGTGGGCAGAATACGCATCGACTCTTCCACCGGCCCCGGTTCATCGGTGAGATTGCCGTCTTTATCAAATCCCCCCGGAAAAGGCAGTTTTTCCCCTTTCAGGCGCGTCACCTGCAGCTTGCCATAGGAATACTGCGACATCGCCATATCAAGGACCAGGGCGCCTTCTTTCATCGGCACCGCCATGACGAAGGGATTATTGCCGAGACGTGGTTTTTTCGCCCCCCACGCGGGCATGCAGGATTCGGTATTGGTCCAGCACATTGCCGCATACCCATTCTCAGCGGCTTTCCAGCCATAGGTGCCGCCGCGCATCCAGTGCGTCGTGTTGCGTAGGCCCACAATGCCGGCGCCATGCTCGGCGGCCAGCGCCATCGCTCGTTCAACCGCAAACAGGGCGTTGGTGATGCCGATACCGCGCTGTCCGTCGTAAATTTCGATACTGCCGAGGGATTTGACTTTTTCAGGCGCGGCGTGGATATCAACCCACCCCTTGTTGACATAATCGATAAAACGCGCGACGCGGTTAAGGCCATGCGAAAAAATACCGTCACAGCTGGCTTGCGTATGAACCTGAGCGCAGGTATCCGCCTGTACTTCATTTAAACCGGCATTCAGGAACGCCTGTTTAACGGTGTGTTTCATTTCGTCAAATGTCACCAGTGGCATAGCATCTCCTGTTAACAACGAATCGGTTTCCAAGGCATGCCTGAGGGCTGCCCGTAAAGCTCAAATTACGTGCGCCGGTACTACCATACAAGTATGTGAAAATAAAAATTAGAATGGCATCACAAAATTAATCGTCTCTTGCATGGATTGCAGACGTGACCGGCTACCGGGAATTAATAGCCTTATTCCTCATAACGTCTGCAGCGAAAACAACAGGACGGCCCATCAGGCAGCAAGCGCCGGCGCTGTCGATAGGCGACAAACACGGCGGCCTGCTTTATCATTTCAGCTCAGCGTCAGGGCCAGCAAGGGCTATGGGGACTGGAATCTGCCGGGCCGGAACGGCGCCAGCATGGGGTGCAATTCACCGGTGGCGATTTCCCGGCCGAGCAGTTCGCCGATAATCAATGCCAGCGTGGCGCCTGAATGGGTAAAGGCGACATAGCACCCCGGGGCTTGCTCAAGCTCGCCGAGTACCGGGAAACCATCGGCGGGAACAGGTTTCCAGCCGGCTTTATAACCGGCAAGCTTAAGCGGTGAATCGGTATTCAGCACGTGATCACCCTCGGCTAACAGCTGTTGCAGGACATCGTCCGGCACGGTGCAAACCCCATGCTCATCTTCTTTGATATCATCGGTACACCAGCCGTGTTCCACCGCCAGCGTATTGCCGGGATTGGGCCGCATGGCCACCCTGGGGGTATTCAGCACCACGGCGGGGCGACTGTCCGCAGGCTGGGTAATGGCAAGCATCGATAACACCGACCCATCCGGCAGAGAGATGCCCATACCGGCCAACACCTGGACGGTGGAGGGGCCGCAGGCCAGCAAGACTTTGTCGCACGCATAGTCGCCTTTGCGCGCTGAGGTGACGCCGTTTGCCACCCCCCGCGCATCGATCAGCGGCACGGTTTTGCCCGCATCTTCGATAATGGCGCCACTACGTTCGCTAAATTCCGCCGCCATATGGGCAATCAGATCGGGCAGGCTGACCCAGCCTTCCCCGGCATTATAAATGCCATGGGTTTTGACCGCGCCGGGAACGATGGCGGCATCGAGCCGGTTAAGATCATCAGCCTGAATAAGCATGGAATCATAGCCGCGCCGTTGCTCAATCGCATGCCATGCCAGCACTTCATCTTCATCAGACCAGAATATCCCGCCATCGAATTTTAGCCAGTCTACCGCGGGATTGCTGCGGTACAGGGTGCGGTAGCGATCGATGCCCGCCATCCTGAGCCGGTAATAATGGTCAGGCCAGGGGCCCGCGGCGTTTAACCAGGAAAGTGAACGGCCCGAAGCGCCGGAAGCCAGCTTTTTTTCCGTCAATAAGCTGACCTGCATCCCGGCGCGCGCCAGGTGCAGCGCGCATGACATCCCGATCACTCCGCCACCGATAACGGCTATTTTCATTCTTACCTCCCTCCGGATGAGCCACTATGCATTCCCCTTAACCATAGCCGTAAAAAACCGCGCGCCGGTAATAACCTAAACTTATCCCGGAGGCAACGCTGGGAAAAATGACGGGTTAAATTCACGGAATAGTTTATTTTGAAAAGAATGATAACGGTGTCGCCAAGGGATGTTTTTAAAATGGCTGATTTATATGAATATAATAATTATATTGCTTATTTGACTGTTCTCACAAAATAAAAATATCACATAAATTACAATTTTTGTAAAGTTTTCCGGCTGTGCCTTCCTCCAGCGCAGCGCGGCCGCGAACATCGTTTTAACCCAGAGGCGAAAAATGAAAATAGCGATTGGCTGTGATCACGTCGGGCTGATTCTCAAGCCGGATATCATTGAATTCCTGCAATCGGCATCGATTGAAGTGATTGATAAAGGAACGCATTCCTCCGATCGCACCGATTACCCCTTATATGCCGAACGGGTCGCCGGCGCCGTGCTGTCAAACGAGGCGGACCTGGGCATCCTGATCTGCGGCACGGGCATCGGCATTTCCATCGCGGCGAATAAAATCGACGGCATCCGCGCGGTGGCATGCAGCGAACCGTATTCCGCCAAACTGTCGCGTGAACATAACAATACCAATATCCTGGCTTTCGGCTCGCGTGTCGTTGGCAGCGAGCTGGCGAAGATGATCGTCGGGCAATGGCTGGCGGCGGAATTTGAGGGCGGGCGCCATCAACGGCGGATTGATTTGATTAAGAGCCTGGAGCGGGGCGCATCGCTGGATAAAAATGACCGCCACGACGGCTAGGAAAAACAGCGGCGCTTAATCACTCACGGCAGGGTCGTCTATCCTTAACAGTTCAGCGGCACATTCTGAACGCGAGGATTATGATGACCCAGTTAACCAGCGATTTTTTTGTCGAACGCCTGCAGGCATGGGGCGTGACGCGTATTTATGGCTACCCTGGCGACGGTATCAACGGCGTGCTCGGCGCATTGCAGCGCGCCGGGAAAAACGGCCGGGGCATCGAATTTATCCAGGTGCGCCATGAGGAGATGGCCGCCTTTATGGCCTGCGCCCATGCCAAGTTTACCGGGGAGCTTGGCGTGTGCCTGTCCACCGGCGGCCCAGGCGCCACCCATCTGCTTACCGGGCTGTACGACGCCAAAATGGATCATATGCCGGTGCTGGCCATTTCCGGCCAGGCGGAAGCCACCGCCCGGGGTGCAAATTATCAGCAGGAGCTGAACCTCGATCGTGTTTTTGCCGATGTGGCCAATTTTGTGCAGGAAGCCGCTACCTCCGCTCAGCTGCGCCACCTGGTCGATCGCGGCGTGCGCATCGCCGTGGCCCAGAACGGTGTTACGGTGCTGATTTTACCGAAAGACGTACAGGACGAACCTTGGCAGGAGCCGCGGCAGGCGCACGGTTTTACCCGTTCCGGCCCCGGCTACCAGCGTCCGCGCGTCGTGCCGTATCCGGCCGATTTACAGCGCGCGGCCGACGTGCTGAACGCGGGCAAAAAAGTGGCGATCCTGATTGGCGCCGGCGCGCGCGCCGCCGCCGTGGAGGTGGTACAGGCCGCTAATCTCCTGGGCGCCGGAGTGGCGAAAGCCCTGCTCGGCAAGGACGTGCTGCCGGACGATGCGCCCTTTGTCACCGGCGCGATAGGGTTGCTTGGCACCAAACCGTCATGGGATATGATGCAGCAGTGCGATACGCTGCTGATGATAGGCACCGGTTTCCCCTGGGCGGAGTTCCTGCCCGGTGACGGCCAGGCGCGCGCGGTGCAAATTGATATCGACCCGTCCATGCTTGGGCTGCGTTATCCCGTGGAGGTAAACCTGCACGGCGATGCGGTGGAAACGTTGCACGCCCTGCTGCCGCTATTGACGCACAAAGCGGATCGCGGCTGGCAGGAAGATATTGCCCGTAATATCAAACAATGGTGGCAGACCCTGGAAGAACGCGCCATGGCCAAGGCTAACCCCGTCAATCCCCAGCGCGTGGTGTGGGAAATGTCGCCTTTAATACCTGATAACGCCATCGTCACCTCCGACTCGGGCTCCTGCGCCAACTGGTATGCCCGCGATTATCGGGTGAAGCAGGGACAGCGCTCCTCGCTGTCCGGGGGCCTTGCCTGCATGGGCGCCGCGGTGCCTTATGCCATCGCGGCGAAATTCGCCCATCCGGCGCGACCGGTGGTGGCCCTGATCGGGGATGGCGCGATGCAGATGAACAATATGGCCGAGCTGATTACCATCCAGAAATATTGGCAGGGCTGGCAGGATCCCCGGCTGGTGATTTGCGTCTTCAATAATGAGGATTTAAACCAGGTGACCTGGGAACAACGGGTGATGGAGGGCAATCCACGCTATCCGGCCACGCAGTCGGTGCCCAACGTCGGTTATGCGCAGTTCGCCGAGTCGCTGGGACTGAAAGGCCTGTATGTCGACGATCCCGACGCCCTGGCGCCGGCCTGGGCGGCGGCACTGGCCGCCGACCGGCCGGTGGTGCTGGAAGTGAAAACCGACCCCGAGGTGGCGCCGCTGCCGCCGCATATCACCTGGCAGCAGGCCAAGGCCTTTATGTCCTCGCTGGCAAAGGGCGATCGCGGCGCGGGGCAGGTGATTGCCGATACGGCGCATCAAATCTTCGACGGCATCCTGCCGGGTAAAAAAGCCTAGCGCCGGTGGCGTGGCGCTGCGGCAACGCCGCCGTCAAGGGTCCGGCAGGCAGCGTTGCCGCTAGGTGCCGGCGCCCGGCGCGGCCGCTCCGCTTTTACGCAGCCGGGCGGCCAGTCCTTTTAGGAAATAGCGCAGGAACTGGTCGCCGCACAAACGGAAATTTTTATGATCCGGCGCGCGCAGCATGGCGGTCAGCTCCGGTTGGGAAACCTTGAAATCCTGTGACTGCAGGATATCCCGGATATCGTCGGTCTTCAGCGCAAAGGCGACGCGCAGCTTTTTCAGGATAATATTATTATTGATTTTACGTTCAATTTTCGGCGCCGGCCGGCTGTCGTCCTTGCCGCGTTTATGGATAATCAGGCCATGGAGAAAATACCCCATCACCACATCCGGACAGGGCAGGTAGCCCGGTTCGTCTTCTTTTTTCACAAACGCCGCGATTTCCTGCGGCGTAATCACTGTGTCCGCCAGGGCCAGAATGGCCAATAAGTGGTCATTATGCAGGTTCAGCATATAGCGCACGCTGCGCAGCACATCGTTGTTCATCATTACCGGATTTTTCCCGCGCTCCAAGGTGTATGGCCGGCAGTATAAAGGTATCCGCCGGCGAACGCGAAATTGTTGCGTCCGGCATGCCGGACTCCGGAAAAGCGCCCACCGCGACGTGTGTGACAATGTCACTTAAGCGGCGGGCGAGGCGGGGCGCTCGGCGGGGTGATTGTTACACCGTCACTACTAGCGAAACGGCGGTTCGTTAAAGGTGCGCAGCTTGCGTGAGTGCAGGCGATCGCCCTCGGCGCGCAGCTGTTCGATGGCGCAAATGCCGATTTGCAGATGCTCGGATATGGCGCCCTCATAGAAGCGGTTCGCCTGCCCCGGCAGCTTGATTTCGCCGTGCAGGGGTTTGTCGGACACGCACAGTAAGGTGCCGTAGGGCACCCGGAAGCGATAGCCCTGGGCGGCGATGGTGGCGCTTTCCATATCCACCGCGACCGCCCGGCTGAGATTAAAGCGCAGCGCCGAGGCGGAATAGCGCAGTTCCCAGTTGCGGTCATCGGTAGTCACCACCGTGCCGGTGCGCAAACGCTGCTTCACTTCTTCGCCCGGCATGCCGCTGACCATCTTGGTGGCGTCGTAGAGCGCGCGCTGCACTTCGGCGATGCTGGGGATGGGAATATCGGGGGGCAGCACCGCGTCCAGCACATGATCGTCGCGCAGGTACGCGTGGGCCAAGACGTAATCGCCGATGGTCTGGCTTTCGCGCAGGCCGCCGCAGTGGCCGATCATCAGCCAGGCATGCGGGCGTAGCACCGCCAGGTGATCGCAGATGGTTTTGGCGTTGGACGGGCCGACGCCGATATTGACAAGCGTAATCCCCCGGCCCTGGCGCGAGATCAGATGATACGCCGGCATTTGATGGTTTTTCCAGGCCAGGTCCGATACCGCCTGCTCGGGGTTGGCCGTATCGGCGGTGACAAAGGTGCCGCCGGCGCAGGACAGCGCCTCGTAGGGGCTGTCCGGATCGGCAATCTGGCTGCAGCCCCAGCGCACGAACTCATCGACATAACGCGTGTAATTGGTAAACAGCACAAAGGGCTGGAAATGCTCCACCGGCGTGCCGGTATAGTGCCGCAGGCGCGCCAGGGAAAAATCGGTGCGCAGCGCGTCGAAGTGGGACAGCGGATAGACATTGCCGGAGGTGAACAGCCCATCGGCGGTTTCATCGCCGATTTGCGCCAGCTCGGTGGTGGGGAAATGCTGCGCTATTCCGGCGCTCATCGAGCGGTCCAGGGCCAGGTCCGATCCGTCGATAACATACGGAAAGGGAATTTCCAGCCGCGACGGCACCACATCGATGGTGGCGGCATATTCCCCCGCCAGCAGCGCCAGTTGCTCCGCCAGATAGCGACGAAACAGCGCGGGACGGGTAATGGTGGTGCTGTAGCAGCCGGGATGGGTAAAGCGGCCGAAGGCCCGGGCCTTAGGATTGCCGGGCGTCACGCCGTCCCAGGTGACGCGCAGTTCGGGATAGCTGAACGCCCCCCCGGCGCGCGCCTGGGCGTCGGGCAATCGGCCCTGGGCGATATAGGCCTTGATGGCCTCGCGCAGCGCCGTCACCGCGCCGTCATACAGTTCATCGAGTTTATCAAGCGCCTGGGAGGCAGTGAGGTTTTTTCCTGCATCGTTATTGTTCACCATGACTCCTTTAGTTTCCAAATGCCCGCTCGGGAGCAATATTGTCCATCATAGCATCGCATGGCATTATTGCAGACCGTCGCGGCAGGAAGAAAAACGTAACGGAAAACGCATTTGCCCCTTTCATACGCCCGGGATTATTTTTCTGTTTGTTCGCGCCAGGCAATGGCTTACCATAGACACCAACTTAATTAGCGTGGTTTATGGATCTCCGATGCGTTACCTGGCGACACTGCTTCCCCTGCTCGCTTTACTTTCCGCCTGTAGCAGCAAGCCGAAGCCGGCGGAAAATCTTCCTATCGGCAGCCCCGCCCAAGGCGGATTCCTGCTGCGGCCGGAGCATACCGGCCCGCTCCTGGCCGGGGATTTTGCGTCTAACCCGGCCACCGAGGCTTTTATCGATAAAATGGTGCGCGAGCACGGCTTCGATCGCCAGCAGTTGCATGATGTCCTGGCTCAGACCCAGCGCCTTGACTGGGTGCTGCGGCTGATGGATCGCCAGGCGCCGGTCGGCCTGCCGCCGTCGGGCCCGAACGGCGCCTGGCTGCGCTACCGCAGTAAGTTCATTACCCCCGACAATGTGCAAAACGGCGTGGCGTTCTGGAACCAGTATAGCGATGCCCTGGAGCGTGCCCGCCAGGTCTACGGCGTGCCGCCGGAAATTATCGTCGGCATCATCGGCGTGGAGACCCGCTGGGGCCGGGTCATGGGCAAGACGCGCATTATCGACGCCCTGGCCACCCTGGCCTTTGCCTATCCGCGCCGCGCCGATTATTTTGCCTCCGAGCTGGAAACGTTTCTGCTGATGTCCCGCAGCGAAGGGGACGACCCGCTGGCGCTGCGCGGGTCCTATGCGGGCGCCATGGGCTACGGGCAGTTTATGCCCTCGTCGTTTAAAAGCTATGCGGTTGATTTTGACGGCGACGGCCATATCAACCTGTGGGATCCCGTGGACGCCATCGGCAGCGTCGCCAACTATTTCAAGGCCCACGGCTGGGTCGAGGGCGGCGCGGTGGCGGTGCCCGCCAGCGGCCAGGCGCCGTTCCTCGACCAGGGTTTCCAGACCCGTTATCCGGTAGCCACCCTGGCGGCCACCGGCCTGAGCCCGCAGGGATCCCTCGGCGGTTATCAGGAAGCCAGCCTGCTGCGCCTGGATTTCGGTACCCAATATCAATACTGGTATGGACTGCCCAATTTTTACACCATTACCCGCTACAACCACAGCACCCATTACGCCATGGCGGTATGGCAACTAGGCGAGGCGGTCGGGCGGGCGCGCCAGGGCGGCGCGGGCCCTCTGGTCACCCTGTCGTCCAGATAACCACCGCGTTGGCCAGGGGATGCGCTAGCCGTCCGTCGACCGCGTCACGTTTTCCCAGTCGTCGATCTGCGCCGCATAATCCTTAAGCTTGGCGCGCACCAGGGCCAGCGCGTCGCTGCCCAGCAGCAGATGCGCCGGCGGCCTGGCGCTGGCGATCAGCGCCAGGATGGCATCGGCCGCTTTCAGCGGGTCCCCCAACTGGCGCCCGCTTTTCTCTTCCCGCGCCTTGCGCATGGGATCGAACAGGCCATCGTAATCGGCAATGCTCCTGGGCGAACGCACCATGGAGCGGCCGGCCCAATCGGTACGGAACGAACCGGGCGCCACGGCGGTGACCGCGATGGAAAACGGCGCCAGTTCTTTGCCGAGCGTCTCTGAAATCCCTTCCAGCGCAAACTTGCTGCCGCAATAGTAGGCAATGCCCGGCATGGTGATAAAACCGCCCATGGAGGTGATATTGATAAGGTGCCCGGCGCGCCGTTTACGCATATACGGCAGCACCGCCTTGATCATGGCGACGGCGCCGAACACGTTTACGTCGAACTGGCGGCGCATTTCCTCCAGCGGCGATTCCTCCAGGATGCCTTCATGGCCGTAACCCGCGTTGTTGACCAGCACGTCGATGGGGCCGACGGCGGATTCAATGTCATCCACCACGCGGTTAACCGCGGCAACATCCGTGACATCCAGGATGCGGCCCACGGCATGCGCCGGATCCCGCGCGATAAATTCCCGCCTGGCCGCGTCACCGCGCACGGTCCCGACGACGCGATGACCCGCCGCCATGGCCCGCCCGGCCAAGGCATGACCGAAGCCGCTGCTGACGCCGGTAATAAAAATTGTTTTTACATCACTCATAGCCTGCTCCCCTGATTGGATATTCAATCCGGCCGGCGCGGCAAGGATCATCGTCCCGAACCGGGAGAGGTCTTAACCGGCGCCGCCGGTGATTTGCATAGTAATAGGATTGGCAGCGAATGGAGATGCCCTTTAGTCGGCATATGTTGCCTGAAACTATAAATATGCTATTTTCTCAGGCTAGGGTATTCAATCAGCGCAGAGCGGACGGCGCCCATGACAATTGACCATTTTGCCGCGAATGACCGCCAGGATCGCATCGTGGCGTTACTGGCTAAACTTGCGCCCGCGGAGGGCTATACGCAGTCGCCGTTGCCGGATGTGCGCTTCCTGCGTTCCGACCGGCCGCTTAGCCGGGTACCGGTGCTGTACGATCCGGGTATTGTTATCGTCTGCCAGGGCAGAAAGCGGGGCTACCTTGGCGACAGGATCTACTGCTATGACGCCCGGCACTACCTGGCGGTGGCGGTGCCGGTGCCGTTTACCATGGAAACGGACGCCAGCGCGCAGGAGCCGCTGCTGGCCATCTATATGCACCTGAATTTTACCGTCGCCGCCGACCTGATGCTGCAGATTGACCAGCTGAAGACGGACGCCGGACCCCCGGCCAAACCGGAAAGCCTGATGTCGACGCCGATGGACGGCAAACTGCGCGACGCCGTGCTGCGCCTGCTGGAAGCCATGGACGATCGGATGGAGGCGGAAATCCTCGGTCCGGCGCTGATGCGGGAAATCTATTTCCGGGTGTTGAGCGGGCCGCAGGGCGGGGCGCTGCGATCGGCGCTGGCGATGCGCGGACAGTTCGGCAAGATTGCCCGGGCGATCCGCCGCATTCACGCCACCTTTAACCGGCAGTTAACGGTTGAGCAGTTGGCGAATGAAGCGGGCATGAGCGTGCCGGGGTTTTTTTCCCACTTCAGGGCGGTGACCCATACCTCGCCGAAGCAATACCAGAAATCCTTGCGCCTCCATCAGGCCCGCCTGCTGATGGTGCGCAACAATATGACCGCGGCGGCGGCATGTGTCGAGGTAGGCTACGAAAGCGCATCGCAGTTCAGCCGGGAATTCAAACGGCTGTTCGGCCTGAGTCCGGTGGACGAGGTCCGGCGCATGAAAACGCATTTTGCCGTGCCGCCGGCGCAGCCCGCCGGACTCTATATCTCGTCCCATTAATAGTAAGGGCTGACATCCTGCCGGCGGCGCAGGATTTTTCCCCACGGGGTTACTTGATCAACCCCAGATAATGGTGGGGTTGGCGCATCGCCACCAGGTCCTTGCGGCGCGTGACGTTGGTGGGATAAGCGCCGCCGGCGGCCGACGCGGTATCGATGGTTTGCGTCGCCGTTCCCTGTTCCCGCCACATCACGCGCTCCTGCCTGGGAAAGACGAAGGTTTCGGGTTGGAATACGCCGCTGAAGCCTCCCGCGTCGCCGGCTTCGTTAATGCTGTTGGCAAACGCGAGATAGACATTATTTTCACCGGCGCGGGTACGCAGCAGATGCCAGTGGAGCGGATCGGCGCCGGTAGGGATCGGGTAATTTTGCCGTACCCGGCTGCCGGGATGCGCGCCGGTAAAGCCGTCTTTCAGCGCGGCCGAGCAGGCGAGGATATCACAGCCCATCAGCGCCAGGATCCTGCCCGGCTCCGGCAGCAGCGCATCATTGCCCAACATCAGGCCGATACGGCCCAGGGGGGTGTCGAACGCCCGCCAGTCATCGCCGGCGTTGGCCCATGCGCGGTCCTCGGCGGACAGATGCATCTGGCGATAGCTGCCCACCATGCCCGCGGGACCGAGCAGAAGCTGGGTGTTGTAGCAGCCGTTGTCGTCCCGCTCCGCCATGCCGATCACCAGATGTACCCGCAGGGTCATCGCCAGGCGGATCAGCGCGCCGACCGCCGCATCGTCAAGCGGCAGCGCGCCGGCGCCGCCCGCGAGCGGCCCGGTCAGCGCACGCTGCGGGAAGACCACCAGTTCGCTGCCATGCCGCTCCGCCGCCTCCCGCGCCATGGCGCTGATGCAAGCCAGGTTGTCGGCCACCCGGGCGCCCGGTGAGAACTGGGCCACGCTGATGCGGCTGGTCTTACCGGCAGGCAGGGGGCGGTGGCCGTACAGCCCGAAAAAATCCTGCGGATTCCACAGGAAGCTGTCGCTGAGCAATTGATGATAACAATCGGGGCGGCGCTGGCTGAACACCGGCTCGCCCAGCACCCGGCGCTCACGGCTGCGCGCCAGGTCTATTTCCCCCAGCGCGATGCCGTCGCCGTAATCCACCACCGCCGCAATGCGCCCGTCCGGTTCGATAAGGCAGCTGCCGCCGCTGAACTGCACGCCGCGCTCCAGTCCCCAGCGGTTGCTCTCCAGCAGATAGCAGCTGTTTTCCATGGCGCGGCTGATCCAGTAAGGGGCCGGGGCGCGCTCCGCCAGCCAGTTGCTGATATGGCAGATAATATCGGCGCCGTCCAGGGCCAGCAGGCGCGCGGTTTCGGGAAAATGAATATCCATGCACACCAGCATGCCGATGCGGCCAATAGGCGTATCGAAGACCTGATGCCCGCGATCGCCCGCCGCCGCCCACTTCGGTTCGGAAATATAGGGATGGCTTTTACGGTGGGTGCCGACGATCCCGTCCGGGCCGATAAGCACCGCGCTGTTGTAATAAAGCGTGGTTTCCTCATCCTCCTCCGGCATGCCCAGCACGATATAACACCGGTAGCGCGCCGCCAGCGCGGCGAACCGCGCCGTCGTGGCGCCTGGTACGGATTCCACCAGCGGCGCTATCTCCCGCCGGTCATACCAGCAGTAGCCGGTCGTGGCCATTTCCGGCGTGGTAATCAGCCGGGCGCCCCGTTGCGCGGCCTCTTCCACCAGTGCGAGCAGGCGTTGGATATTGTCTTCTTTGCACGCAAGCGTCGGCTCAAACTGAACGGCGGCGGCAAGATAAGGGTGTGCAGGCATGGTTATCCTCTTCATCAGTCAGTGTGTCGCCGTCATGACGGCGTGTTATTTCCGGCCGCCGGGCGTGCCGGGCGTCGTCCAGGAAAAGATATCGTTGGCCTGGATCAGGGCGCGGGCCATCTCCTCCACGGTGATGCGTTTATCCATGGCCTGATGGCGCAGGATCTCATACGCCTGCTCCTCGCCGATGCCGTGCATGCGCATCAAAATAGCCTTGGCCTCGCCGACCTGGCGCAGGCCCAGCACTTTTTTCTCCAGGCGCTCGATACGGTCGGACATCTGCCGCCGCCGATGGGCGTGATGCAGCGCGAACACCATGGCCGAGAGCAGGCCGGTGGCGCGCACCGGCGTGGTGAGCGTGGTGCCGGCGCCCAGCCGCAGCGCGGTATCGATAAAAGTGGGGTTTTCGTACTCGATCACCGATATCAGCGCGTGTTTGCCCAGGTCCAGCCACGGCACTTCCGGCTCCGGCAGATCGGATCGCAGCGCCAGGAAAATCAGATCGGTATCCGCAGGCAGGTGTTCCGGCACCGGCCAGAAGGCGCGCACCTTGAAACCCATGCGGCGCAGGTGATTGGTCAGGGTTTCGCCGTCCTCGTTATCCGGATGCAGCACCGTACAGCGGATGCCGCGGCTTAATAACAAGGCGTCCGCGCTGGTGCGCGACGTATTAAGGCGCATTGGGCGGCTCCATTTTCGTCTGTTTGGTGATCCAGTCGCCCTGGATCTGATGCGTCATATACGGGTCGGGCGCCACCCGGCGACGCGACTCCTGGAGAATGGTGAACTGGCCGGCCGCGTTCGCCTGGCCGATACGCGGGTAAAGGCTGGTGTGCTGGTTGAGCGGATCGATGCGCACGCGTCCCTGGGGCGCGTCGTATTCGCAGCCGCGCAGCGCCGGCATCAGGCGCGACAGCCGATCGCTGCGGCATTCCCTGGCCGCGCGCGCGAAAAGATGGACCTGGCTGTAGGACGCTTCCCAGTTCATATCGGTGGGAATATCCTCTCCGAACTTGGCGTGGAAACGGCGCAGCGCCGCGGTATTCGCCGCGCTCTCCACGCTTTGGAAATAGGTGGCCGAGGTAAAATGGCCGACGCCGAGCGCCGCGCCCATGATGGCGATTTCAGTTTCAGAGGTGTTCAGGCTGCCGATGGGCATGCGTTCGGGGTCGATGCCCGCGGCATGATAAGCCTGGTAAAGAAAAGGCACCGTCTGGCCGACCACGGTACTGAAGATAAAATCCGGCCGCTTGTGTTTTATCTCCGCCATGATGGGCGGAAAGGCGTCGTAACTGGCGTCCATCGGCAGATAGCGCTCGCCCACCACCGCGCCGTCCGGCCGCTGCAATATCAGCTCCTGCATATTGCGGTTGCATTCGTAGGGGTAGACATAACGCGAGCCAATCATATAAACCCGCGCGCCAAAACGGCTGGCCAGGTAGTCCGCCAGCTGCACGCAGTTCTGGTTGGGGGCGGCCCCGCCGTAAATGATATTCTCGGAAAATTCGAACCCCTCATAGAACTGCGGATAGAACAGCAGACGCTGGTATTTCTCCACGACCGGCGACATGGCTTTACGGCTGCTGGATGTGTAGCCGCCGAAAATCACGTTGACGTTGTGTTCGACAATCAGCTGCTCGGCCAGCTGGCGGAACCGGCTGTCCTGCGAGTGGGGATCGAGATGGATGGCATTCAGCATCCGGCCGTGGATCCCCCCCTGCTGGTTGACTTCTTCGATGGCAAGCGTGGCGCCGCGCATTTGCGACTGCTCCTGCGCCGCCGTCACCCCGAGGGTGGAGTAGAGTAAGCCAATATTAATCGGTGTTGCTGAACCCATGTGCACCTGCTTGTTGGCCGGGACGGAACCCGGTGGAAAGGGTCGGAAGCCGTATCCCGGCACGCGCCCGCGCCGGGACGTAAAGAAACTACGCCAGCAGATGTTTATCGAGCATGGCGCCCACGGTGTATTTCGGATCCACCATATTGCCCAGGCGGACTTTGCCGCACTGGCTGAGCAGCATATAGGCGTCCCACTGCTCGAAGCCGAAATCTTCCACCAGCCAATAGATAAGGTCGCGATAGGCGATGCGGGTGGCGTCTTCCAGCGGGCGGGCGCTGCCGATGCTCATGATCGAGGTGGCATTTTCCATGCGCGGCCACGCCAGCCGCCAGCCTTTGATAAGATCGACCCGGATGGTGGTTACCGAGGCGTATTCCACCGCGGTGCCGCAGATTTCGCCGTCGCCCTGACAGGCGTGGGCATCGCCGATAAACAGGCGTCCGCCCGGCGAGCGTACCGGCAGATAGGTAATGCTGCCCGGACCGATATCCGGCACATCCATATTGCCGCCATGATTATCCGGCGTCAGCGAGTTGATGGAGTCGATTTCAGGCGAAACGCTCAGCGTGCCGATATGCGGTTTATAGGGCAGGGTGTGGCGTTGGCTCCAGTAGACTTTTTCCCCGTCGAGCTTAATCATGCGCACTTTTTCCGGCAGGGGATCGTTGAGCATGGCGGTAAGATCGGTGCCGGTCAGCCCGCCGAAATGCGGGATCATGGCGCAGATGCCATACGGGTTGGCGCCGCGCGGCAGCATGGATTCGATATGCACCGCCAGCACATCGCCTTTCTCCGCCCCGCTGACCATGATCGGGCCGTTTTGCGGATTCAGAAACGGCATCTTCAGCAGCTGGCTGGGGATATCCTGCTCCGAGCTGATGGCGCCCTCAAAGGCATCGCGCGTATCGACAATCACCCGATCGCCCGGTTCTATGGTCAGCACCGGCGTGGAATAAGGTCCGATAGTGTAGTGAAATTCTTTCTGCATCTCTTCCGTCAGATGATGCGTGACGGGCGTGCGGCCGGAACCGACGCCGCGTTGGTACATAATTGAATCGTCAAGCCATTTCATCAGGTCGTCCTCTTCTCAATCATAATGGGCCCGGCGCGGGCCGTCGGGGTTAAAGCGCCAGGTGGCGCCGCATGATCTGGTCATCGCAGAGCTGGGCTTTATCCAGCGTGTCGACCACCCGGCCTTTATCCATCACGCAACAGCGCCGGGCCGCCCGCTGGATCATGGCGATATCCTGTTCCACCAGGATCACCGCCACCCGCAGCTCCTGCGCGATGCGCAGCAGCGTGTCGGCGATGATATGGACAATCGAGGGCTGTACGCCCTCGGAAGGCTCGTCGAGCAGCAGCACTTTCGGCGCGCCGACCAGGGCGCGCGCAATCGCCAACTGCTGCTGCTCGCCGCCGCTCATGGTGCCCGCTTTCTGCCGCAGCCGCTGGCGCAGGATCGGAAAGTAATCCAGCACCTGCTCCAGCAGGCCATCGGCCAGCTCGCGGTGCTCGCGCACGAACTGCATGCCGACGCGCAGATTTTCCGCCACCGTCAGGCCGGCGAAAACCTCGCGCCCCTGCGGCACATAGCCGATGCCCAGCCTGGCCCGACGCTGGGGGGCGGCGGCGGTGATATCCGTTTCCCCCAGGAATATGCTGCCCTGGCTGAGCGGCATCAGCCCTATCAGCGCGCGCATCAGCGTCGTTTTACCCACGCCATTGCGCCCGATAATGCCCAGCACCTCCGCCGGGTAAAGCGATAAACTCGCACCGTTCAACACCAGGCTGCCGCCGTAGCCGCCGCTGACCTGGTTGACTTGCAAAAGGACGTCATTCATCCGGCTTTCCCCAAATAGATATCCGCGACATCGTCGCGCGCCAGCACCGCCGCGGCGTCGCCGTCGGCGAACACCCTGCCGCCGTGCAGCACGGTCACCCGCGAGGCAATCTGGCGCACAAAGGTCATATCATGTTCCACCACCATCAGCGTCAGCCCGTCCCGCTGCATCTGCTTGATCAGTTCGCCGGTAAGATAGGTCTCCTCGATCGAGAGACCGGCCACCGGTTCATCCAGCATCAGCAGGCGCGGTTGCAGCGACACCGCCATGGCGATTTCCAGCCACTGCTTTTTGCCGTGGGAAAGATTACCCGCCGTCTGGCGGACTTCGGCGGTCAGCTTGAACCGCTCCAGCAGTTCGTCAACGCCGGCGGCATTCGGGCGCGCCTCCGGGCGCAGATGGCTTAGCGACAATTGCAGATGCTGCGCCACGGTAAGGTCGGCGAAGATGCCGGGAATCTGGAACTTAATACTCATTCCCATGCGTATGCGCTGGAAGGGGGCCAGCTTATCCAGGCGCCGCCGGAGAAAATGAATCTCGCCGTCGCTTGGGGCGTGCTCGCCGGTCAGCAGTTTAAAAAAGGTGCTTTTACCGGCGCCGTTCGGCCCGATAACACAGCGCACCTCGCCCTGGCGGATTTGCATATCCACGCCGTCGATGACCCGGATGCCGCCGAAGCGTTTGCTTAATCCCCGGCTTTCCAGGATGGGTTCCCGATCCGTTTGGTCCGCCCTATCAAGACTCATCATGCGTCTCCTTATCTCTGCCGGCGGCGCGCGTGATTTTCCCGCCCAGCCAGGGCAGCAGGCCGTTTGGCGCCGCCAGGACCACAAACAGCAGAATGGCGCCCAGCAAAATCATCGCGTATTCGCTGCCGTAGATGGCCAGCCATTGGGACAGCCATACCAACAGGGCGGTTATCACCACGGTGCCGAAAATATTCCTGCGCCCGGCGGTCGCCACCCAGATAACCGGCATGGCGGCCGCGGTCAGACCCATCGAAGAGGGGGTGATATACGACCCCCACAAGGTATAAAGCGCGCCGGACAGCCCCGACAACACGCCGCCCAGCACAAACACCAGCAGCTGATAGCGGCGGATGTCTATCCCCAGCATTTCCGCCCGCCGCGGATTCTCGCGGATCGACGCCAGCGTCAGGCCGAAGTTTGAGCGCAGCAGCCCGCGCACCGCGGCATACACCGCGGCCAGCAACAGGACCACCAGATAATAAAAGGCATTGTCCTCCAGCGGGAACGACGCGCCGTCAAACCACGGCAGCGCCAGCGGCGGCATGCCGGACATGCCGTTGAAGCCGTTGAGCCGCGCGGTGCCGATAGCCCATTGCGGCCCCGCGGTCTGCGACATAAAGGTTTCCATGACCAGCGTAAACGACAGGGTGACGATGCCGATAAAAATGCCGGTCACGCCGCCGTAAAACATCAGGTAGCCCAGCGCCGCCGCGACGGCGGCGGCCACCGCCAGCGCCACCGCCAGCCCCGCCCAGGTGGAGAGGGCGCCGTCGCCGAAATTTAGCGTCATGACGCCGTAGGTATAGCCGGCCAGTCCGAAGAACGCCGTCTGGCCGAAGGAGAGGATGCCCGCGTGGCCCCACATGGCGGCAAGGCCAATGGCGCAGAATGTCCACAGCAGGAAATAGGAAAAGTCACCGACGGTGGCGCCGTCGACCACCAGCGGCAGCGCTAATGCCGCCGCCAGCACCAGCAGGGCAATCGTTGCGCGCCGGCCGCAAGCCGGTCTTGTCGCGGCGTCGGCCGCGGGGGAGCGGGATAATAAGGTCAAGGTCAGCTCCTATCGGTTGCGGGTAAACAGGCTGCCGACGCCGTTGGGCAGCAGGCGGATAACCAGTACGGCGGTAACCAGCAGGCCGATTTGCCCGGCGAGCTGCCCGTACCATGAATTCAGGCCGGTTTGAATGGCCCCCAGCGCCACCGCTGCAGGAATGGTGCCAACCAGCACATTGGCCCCGCCCACCACCACCGACACGAACGCCTGCACGATAAAACTGCTGCCCATGGTCGGGACGGCGGTCAGCGTCGGCGCGTAAATCGCCCCGGCCAGACCGGCCAGCCCCGCGCCCAGGGCAAAGGTCAGCGTATAGATGCGGTCGGTTTCCAGTCCCAGGCAGGAGGCCATGCGGGCATTCTGGATCGTGGCCCGGGCGCAGACGCCGTAATTGGTATGGAAGAACAGGGCATAAAGCAACAGCAGCACCGCGATGGCGATCAGCGGCAAAATGGCGCGGTAGGTGGCAAAGGAATAGTCGCCGAGCGTAAAGGAGCCGAGCGGGGTGGACAGCCCCTCGAGGGACGGGCCGGCGATCAGCAGCATGGCCTGCTGCACGATCAGGCTGATGGCCCAGGTCGCCACCACCGAATCATGCAGCCGGCCGTAAAGATGGCGCACCACCAGGCGCTCTATTACGCCGCCGGCAAACGCGGCCGCCAGCGTGCCGAGCAGCATCGATACCGGCAGGGGCAGACCGGCCTTGGTCATCAAGATGGTGACATAGGCCCCGCACATGATGAACTCGCCATGCGCGAGGTTAATCACCCCCATCATGCCGAAAATCACCGCCAGCCCCAGCGCCGCCAGCACCAGATAAGCAAAGTTATCGCCGAACTGATAAATCATTGAATAGATAAACGAGAGCGTGAACATCCGCTGGCCATCCTCATCAATAGGAATAACGTCGGGGAAGGCCGCGTCCCGCGGCGATTTCCCCGTTACAGTCCCGCGTTACGCCTTGGGCGGATTGGACGGGGTGTACTGGCTGGCGTCGGGTTTCACCGGCAGGTTGCAGCCCGCGTCCCCCAGCCAGTAAGGCTTGATATCGTTCCATACCTTCGGGATTTCGATGGAGTGATCGGCCTTCACATGCGCCAGGTAGATGGTATGGCTCAGATGGTGGCTCTTTGGATCGATGCAGACTTTGCCGGAAGGACCGTCGGTACAAATATCGCCGCTTTCCAGCGCCTTGCGCACCGCCGTCATATCGGTGCCGCCGGCTTTTTCCACCGCGGCCTTGTAGAGGTAAACGGCATCGTAGGCGTTGGCGGCCTCCTGATTGATATAAGGCTCGTTCGGGTATTTGGCGTGGAAGCGTTTTTTGAAATCGTTACTGGCGGGGCTGTCGACTTCCTCGATATAGTTGGCGGTGACATACATATCCTTCAGCGCCGGCGCTTTAAACCTCTTGTGTTCGTAAGCCTGGCCGACGTTCACCGAGCTGCCCATCGGCAGGTTGAGTTTGGCCGCCGCCGCCTGCTCGTAATAGGAGGATTGGTTGGCGCCGACCAGCAGCGTCATCACAAAGTCCGGCTTGGCTTTCTGGATGTTCTGGATGGTCTGGCCGAACTGCGATACGCTCAGCGGAATAAACTCTTCGCCCACCATGGTGCCGCCGTTTTCCTTAACGATCTTGCGCACCCATTCGGCGGAGATCTGCCCGAAATTATAATCCGCCGCGATGGTGTACACTTTTTTGCCGTACTTCTCCATCATCCAGGGGATCAGGGTCGAGAACTGCTGTTCAGGCACCGCGCCGGTGACGAAGACGTTGCTGTCGCATACGCCGCCCTCGTACTGGTTGTTGTACCAGTAGAGCTGTTTTTCGCGGTCCATGATCGGCCTGATGGCTTCACGCGAGGCGCTGGAGAACGCGCCGAAAATCACATCCACCTTGTCGTTTTTAATCAGGCGGCGCGCCATTTGCTGAAAGCGCGTATTGTCCGATTGGGTGTCATATTTCACCAGTTCAACCGGGCGTCCCATGATACCGCCCTTGGCGTTGATTTCTTCCACCGCCAGCTCCGTGGCGTGGATCTTAGGAATAACGGGCAGGGCGAAGTTGCCCGACGCGTCTTCCAGCAAGCCGATTTTAATCGCTTTTTCCGCGGCGCCCGCCACACCCGGGCAGGTTATGGCCAATGCGGCCGCCAAGGCGAGTGAAAGCGTAGCGTAGTGACATTTCATTCTGGACATAGTTACCCCGGGCGTTGAAGGTCTGAAAAAAAAGCAAAAAAAAACCCAGCAACGTCACATGACATTGCAGGGCTCTATTGCCATAACCACAAGCCGACATTGTTGGCGTTCTTGCGGATAAGTCAGGCTCACTATAAGAAGGAAAATATGGCGTTGTCAACGCCGTTTTTTCAATAAAAAACAAGGGGTAAAATTATTTCTCCCTGCACCGCGACAGGGATGGCGCTGCACGGAAACTGCGCATTTTTCTCCCTATGTCCCGGCGCGCCTAACCTACTGGCGCCACAGGTAAAACCCGCCGCCGCCGCCAAGATGGCGCGCCGCGGTCGCCGCGGGCGCGGGCGGGGATGTTAATACCTTGCACCGTTATGGCGATTTTTGCTCCCGGACGCCGGCCCGCCGCCGGCTTAAGCCGGCCACAGGCGGCAAGCATTAACATTTCCTCAACATCTTTACATAGCTTGACACTAAGGCAAAATGGTAAAGTCGCTCTATACTTTTGACCTATAAACTTTTCTTACCGAATCACGCCATTGAACACGAAAACATCCGCGCTGCTCCTGACACCATTGTTTCTGTTACCGCCGGCGGCGGTATGTTTTGCGCAAGCCGCCGGCACCGGGACACCGGCTGGCGCCCCGAACGGCGGCGCGACCGCCGATTCGCCGTCCTCGACGCTGATGGTGGTGAAACCGCGCAGCGGCCTGTCCGAGCTGTATACCCCGGCGGCGGTCAGCGTCGTCGACGGCCAGGATTTGCGCAACGGCAGCCCTCAGGTAAACCTGTCGGAAGGACTGGGCAGCGTGCCTGGCCTGCAAATCCAGAACCGGCAAAACTATGCGCAGGATCTGCAGCTGTCGGTGCGCGGCTTCGGCAGCCGTTCGATGTACGGCGTGCGCGGGGTGCGCATTTATGTGGACGGCATTCCGGCCACCATGCCGGACGGGCAGGGACAGACCTCGAATATCGATCTTAACTCGGTGGATAAGGTGGAGGTGCTGCGCGGCCCGTATTCGGCGCTGTATGGCAACGCATCCGGCGGCGTGGTGAATATCGATACCCAGACCGGCGCCCAGCCGGCGACGCTTGAGGCCGGCACCTACTACGGCAGCTACGGCACCTGGCGCAACAGCGTCAAGGCCACCGGCGCCACCGGCGACGGCACCCAGGCCGGGGACGTGAACTACGCGGTATCCGCCTCGCGCTTTACCACCCACGGCTTTCGCGATCACAGCGCCACGCAGAAAAACCTGGGCAACGCCAAGGTGGGCGTGCGCCTGGATGACGTCAGCACGCTGACGCTGATGTTTAACAGCGTGTCCGTGGACGCCGGCGATCCGGGCGGCCTGACGGCGGACGAATGGCATGACAACCCGCGCCAGTCGCCGCGCGCGGACCAGTACAACACCCGCAAGACCCTGGACCAGACCCAGGCGGGGCTGCGCTATCAGCGCGAGATGGGCGCCAATGACCAATTGACCATGCTGGCGTACCATGGCGAGCGCCATACCACCCAGTACCAGTCCATTCCCCTGTCGGCGCAGCTCAACCCCAACCATGCCGGCGGCGTTATCGTGCTGGAGCGTAAATACCAGGGCATAGATACGCGCTGGCGCCACCAGGATAACCTGGGGCCGGTACCGGTCACGCTTACCGGCGGGCTGGATTATGAAACCATGACCGAGCGGCGCCAGGGGTTCGAAAACTATCTTGCCCGGGACGACGGTATCACCTACGGGGAAAAGGGCGCCCTGCGGCGCAACGAGAAAAACCGTATGTGGAATCTCGATCCCTACCTGCAAACCACCTGGAACCTGACCCCGCGCTGGACGCTGGATGCCGGGCTGCGCTACAGCACGGTCAGCTTTGATTCCCGCGATTACTACATCACCGGCGCCAACGGCGACGACAGCGGCAGCGCCCGCTATCATCGCCTGCTGCCGATGGGCTCGCTGAATTATGCCGTCAACCCCGCCTGGAACCTGTATTTCTCCGCCGGGCGCGGTTTTGAAACGCCCACCATTAATGAACTCTCCTACCGCCCCGACGGCCAGCCGGGCCTGAACACCGCGCTAAAGCCCGCCACCAGCGATACGTTTGAACTGGGCAGTAAGACGCGTATCGGCTACGGCTTGCTGACCGCCGCCGTGTTCCAGACCAATACCGACCACGAACTGGTGGTCGCCGAGAGCACCGGCGGGCGCACCAGCTACGCCAATGCCGGCAAAACCCGCCGCCGCGGCCTGGAGCTGGCGCTGGATCAGCAGTTTGCGCTGGACTGGCGGCTGAAAATGGCATGGACGCTGCTGGACGCCACCTACCGCAACGCCACCTGCGCGTCCGACGGCTGCACGCCGGATGAACGGGTGCCGGCGGGCAATCGCCTGCCGGGCATCGCCCGCAATATGGGTTATGCCGCGCTGGAATGGCGGCCCGAGGCGGGGTGGCATGCGGGGGCCGAGGTGCGTTATATGAGCGCTATCCAGGCCGATGACCAGAACAGCGCCCAGGCGCCGTCCTATACGGTCGCCAGCCTGAATACCGGCTACCGGGTGAACTGGCGTAAATGGTCGCTGGATGTGTTTGGCCGGGTGGATAACCTGTTCGATCGCCGCTACGTCGGCTCGGTGATCGTCAATGAAGGCAACGGGCGCTATTTCGAGCCGGCCGAGGGCCGCAACTGGGGCGGCGGCGCGACCCTAAGCTACGTTTTTGAATAATCATGGCATAACAAGAGCTATTTGACCTATCTAGCTTAATCTTTACATCATCGACATGACATTTTGGTAAGGTGCATCCTATGCAAAAACAGACAGTGTTATCACGGACACTCGTCATACTGACGGCATTATTCGCCGCGCTGAGCGGCCTCTACCTGCTGATCGGCGGCGTTTGGCTGGCCACGCTTCACGGCTCGCCGTATTACATCATCGCCGGCCTGGCGATGCTGCTTACCGCCTGGCTGCTGTACCGGCGCCGCCCCGCGGCGCTGTTGCTGTACGCCATTTTCCTGCTCGGCACCACGGTTTGGGCGCTCTGGGAGGTCGGCACCGATTTCTGGGCGCTGACGCCGCGCCTGGACGTGACGTTCTTTTTCGGCCTGTGGATCGCGCTGCCCTTTATCTACCGCCGCCTGGCGGCCAGGGACGCGCTGGCGCGCGGCTCCCTGCTGGCCTCGCTGCTGATTACCGTGCTGGTGCTGGTCTACGCGGTCTTTAACGACCCGCAGGAAATCAACGGTACCCTGAGCGCCGACCAGACGGCGTCCTCCGCCCAAAGCGCCAACGGTATCGCCAACGGCGACTGGCCCGCCTATGGCCGCACCCAGGAAGGGACGCGCTATTCGCCGCTCAACCAGATCAATGATAAAAACGTCGGCCAGCTGAAGGAGGCCTGGACGTTTCGCACCGGGGATATGAAAACCGCCGCCGATCCGGCGGAGCTGACCGATGAAGTGACGCCGATTAAAATCGGCGATCTGCTTTACCTGTGTACGCCGCACCAGAAGCTGTTTGCCCTGGACGCCGCCACCGGCAAAGAGAGATGGCGCTTCGACCCGCAGTTGAAAACCGATCCGTCGTTCCAGCATGTCACCTGCCGCGGCGTGTCCTACCATGAAACGCCGGATGCGGCGCAGGCCAACGCCGCGGGCCAGCCGCCGGCGCTTTGCGCCCGCCGCATCTTGCTGCCGGTCAACGACGGCCATCTGTATGCGCTGGATGCCCAGAGCGGCAAACTCTGTCCGGATTTCGCCGACAACGGCAAGCTGAACCTGCAAAACAATATGCCGTTTCCCAAAGCCGGCGGCTACGAGCCTACCTCGCCGCCGATCGTCACCGGTAATGTGATCGTGATTGCCGGCGCGGTGACCGATAACTATTCCACCCGCGAGCCGTCAGGGGTGATCCGCGGTTTTGACGTTAACAGCGGCAAGCTGCTGTGGGCGTTCGATCCCGGCAGCAAGGACCCCAACATCATTCCGGAAGGCGCGCAGCTCTATACCCCGAACTCGCCCAATTCCTGGGCCCCGGCCGCCTATGACGCCAAGCTGGATTTAGTCTATCTGCCGATTGGCGTCGCCACGCCCGATATCTGGGGCGGCAACCGTACGCCGGAAATGGAGCGGTTTGCCAGCGGCCTGCTGGCGCTGAACGCCACCACCGGCAAACTGGCCTGGTTCTACCAGACCGTGCATCACGATCTGTGGGATATGGACGTGCCGGCGCAGCCGACCCTGGCGGATATCACCGATGAAGGCGGCAATAAGATACCGGTAATTTATGTGCCGGCGAAAACCGGCAATATTTTTGTGCTGGACCGCCGTACCGGCAAAACGGTGGTGCCGGCGCCGGAAACCCCGGTGCCGCAGGGCCCGGCCAAAGGCGATCGCCTGTCGCCCACCCAGCCGTTCTCGGAATTGACCTACCGTCCCAAGCAAAACCTGAGCGGCAAGGATATGTGGGGCGCCACCATCTACGATCAGCTGATCTGCCGCGTGATGTTTCACCAGCTGCGCTATGAGGGGCCGTTTACGCCGCCTTCCGAGCAGGGCACCCTGGTGTTCCCCGGCAACCTCGGCATGTTTGAATGGGGCGGTATTTCGGTTGATACCGACCGTCAGATTGCCGTCGCCAACCCGATGGCGCTGCCCTTCGTCTCGAAGCTTATCCCGCGCGGTCCGGGCAATCCGATGGAGCCGGATGAGGCCAAGGGGGGGACGGGTTCCGAAGTCGGCATCCAGCCGCAATACGGCGTTCCCTACGGCGTGACGCTGAACCCCTTCCTCTCGCCGCTGGGTTTCCCCTGCAAACAGCCGGCGTGGGGATATATCTCCGCCCTGGACCTGAAGACCAATGAGGTTGTCTGGAAAAAACGCATCGGCACCGTACGCGACAGCTCGCCGCTGCCGCTGCCGTTCAAAATGGGCATGCCGATGCTGGGCGGCCCTATTTCCACCGCCGGCAATGTCGCCTTTATCGCCGCCACGGCGGATAACTACCTGCGCGCGTTTAACGTGGCCAATGGCCAGGCGCTATGGGAAGCGCGCCTGCCGGCGGGCGGCCAGGCCACGCCGATGACCTATGAGGCCAACGGCAGGCAGTACGTGGTGATAGCCGCCGGCGGCCACGGTTCATTCGGCACCAAGCTTGGCGATTATCTTATCGCCTATGCCTTGCCGGACGCGAAATAATATCCTCCGGGGGCCGGCTATTATATTAATAGCCGGCCCCCGCGCCGCAATGGCCCGTCATCGCTAAATAATGGTGGACCCCTGAGTATATTCTTAATAAACCCCGCCGCCGCTTTCATTATTTCCCGCCAGCGCAAGGCTATTATTTATTGCCGCAATGTTATTGATTTGTAATAATAAATATTAAAACCATTATTTAATGCCGCGTTAAGGATAAATAAGCCCATCGGCTGAAATAATAATAAAGTTTTTGCACCTCGGGCCGATTGAGCTGAAGCCCCCGCGTCTATTTATCCGCCTATTAATGAGGTGCAGATGAGAATTAACAATCCCGTTACTCTCAGTGAGTATAAGATTGACAGTGAAACAACATTACAATCCGCAACCGATCTCCAAGGTACTATTTTTTATGCCAATGCGGCGTTTGTCAGCGCGTCTGGATACCACTATCAGGATTTAGTTAATCAGCCTCATAATATTGTCCGCCACCCCGATATGCCGCCTGCGGCGTTTGCCGATATGTGGCATACGCTGCGGGCGGGGCATTCCTGGTCGGCGCTGGTCAAAAACCGCCGTAAGAACGGCGACTTCTATTGGGTACGCGCCAATGCGACGCCGACGGGCCATAACGGCCAGACCACGGGGTATCTCTCGGTGCGCATCGCCCCGACCGCCGAGGAGGTCAGACAGGCGTCGGCCTTATATCAGGATATGAATTCCGGCAGGGCCGGTCGCCGCCGCCTGGCGCTGTACCGGGGACTGCTGGTGCGCACCGGTTGGCTCGCGCCGCTGTCGCTGCTGCAAAAAATGCCCTTGCGCTGGCGTTTGCGCCTTGCGCTGTTGATGGCCGCCGCGCTGCCCGCGGTGGGCGCCGGCGTGTTCGCGCTCGGACCGGCGGCGCTTGGCGCCGTCACCCTGGGCGGATTGGCGGTGACCTCCGGCTGGCTGCACCGGCAGGTGGGAAAACCCATAGCCGTCATCCTGGCGCAGGCGCAAAGACTGTCGTCCTGCCAGAGAGGGGAATATGTCTATTTCAACCGGGTCGATGAAATCGGCTACCTGCTGCGCAGCGTTAACCAGATGGGCCTGAACCTGCGCTCCCTGACGGACGACGTCAGCGGCCAGATCAAGGATATCAGCAACGCCAGCGGTGAAATCGCCGCGGGGAACCGGCAGCTGAAAGTGCGTACGGAGCAGGCGGGCGATAACCTGCAGCAGATTATCAGCGCCACCGAGCAGCTGATGGCGAGCGTCGGCAACAGCGCCGACAGCGTTAATGAAACCCGGTCGCTGGCGGCAATGAGCAGCAGCGCCGCCGAAGAGGGCCGGGAAAGGATGACCGAGGTCATCAGTACCATGGGCGCCATCAGCGATTCCAGCCGCCGCATCGTGGATATTATCGCCGTTATCGAAGGGATTGCGTTCCAGACCAATATCCTGGCGCTTAACGCCGCGGTGGAAGCGGCCCGCGCCGGCGAGCAGGGCCGCGGGTTTGCGGTGGTGGCCGGCGAGGTCCGCCTGCTGGCGCAGCGATCGTCCATGGCGGCCAGGGAAATCAAGGATCTGATTGAAACCAGCGTTGAGCGGATAACGGACGGGAGCAAACTAGTGCAAAACGCCGGCGACACCATGGATAATATCGTCCAGCAGGCGGGCCAGGTGGCGAGCCTTATCGGCGAGATCAGCACCTCCTCGCAAGAACAGACCATGGCCCTGACCCTGATAAGCCAGTCCATCGGCCAATTGGACCAGACCACGCAGCAAAACGCGGCCATGGTGGAGCAATATGCCCAATCCGCTGAAGAATTGTCCCATAGCACGGTACGCCTGGCGGCGGCGGTAAACGTCTATCGCCCCCATCAGGAACCGCGCGCGGCGTCGCCTTCCCTTGCGCGCGGCGGGTCCTGACGCCGCCGTTTTCCGCGCCGGCGCGGCGGCGGCCGGGCCACCGGCGCTGTTGCTAACCGCTTGATTAATTCGCCGCCGCCAGCGATATTGTTAGCGGTGGCGGCGGGTCTTCCCGCCGCCGCCACGTTTGGCGTTGCCGCTTTCGGTAGCGTCGCTATTGCGCCGGGCAAATTTATAACGCTGTTTTAGCAAACAATCGCTTATTAAACTCCCCGCATTAACCGGCCCGGCCGGGGGCATGTCCTTCGGCCGGATCAGTCTGTTCATTACCGGATAACAGGATTGGCCATGCATTCTTCCGCTTCCGCCAGCTCGGACTCGCTGCTGCGGCATCCGTCTTTTGTCGCATTCTGGCTGGCCCGCACCGGCTCCGCCTTCGGTTTCCAGATGCTGTCCATCGTGGTGAGCTGGCAAATCTATACCATGACCGGACGCGCGTTTGACCTCGGCCTGATTGGCCTGGCGCAGTTCCTGCCGTCGGTGCTGCTGGCGCTGCCCGCCGGCCATGCTGCCGACCAGTTCGATCGCCGGCGCATCGTATTATTCGGCCAGATAACCGAATGGCTGGCCATTGCCGCGCTGGCGGCGCTGACCCTGATGCATTATGCCAATGAGCTGGCTATCCTGGGCCTGGTGTTTTTTATCGCCGTGGCCAAAACCATGGAGGCGCCGGCACTGCAGTCGATGCTGCCGGCGCTGGTGCCGCCGTCGATGCTGGCGCGCGCCATGGCCGCCAATGCCGCCTCCGGCGAGGCCGCGATGATGGTGGGTCCGGCGCTGGGCGGTTTTCTTTATGTCGCCGGGGCCGGTACGGTGTATATCGCCATCGGCGCGCTGTACCTGGTGTCGATCTGGATGGTCGCCCGCCTGCGCTACGAGCAGGCGCCGCCCAAACGCGTACCGGCCAGTTTCGCCACCCTTTTCGCCGGGGTGCGCTTTATCCGCGCCCGCCCCGATGTGCTGGGGGTGATCTCGCTGGACCTGTTCGCCGTGCTGCTGGGCGGCGCCACCGCGCTGCTGCCGATTTTCGCCAAGGATATCCTGCATACCGGCCCCTGGGGGCTTGGGCTGCTGCGCGGCGCGCCGGCGCTGGGCGCGCTGCTGGTCGGTTTCTGGCTGAGCCGCCGGGCGCTTGAGCGGAACGTGGGCATGATCATGTTCCTGTCGGTGGCCGGGTTCGGTATCGCGACCCTGGTGTTTGCGCTGTCCACCGCGCTCTGGCTGTCGCTGCTGGCCTTGTTCGCCCTCGGCGGCTTCGATATGGTGAGCATGGTGATTCGCGGCGCGCTGGTCCAGCTGGATACCCCCGACGCCATGCGCGGCCGGGTCAGCGCGGTCAATTCGATATTTATCAATACCTCCAACCAACTGGGCGAATTCGAGTCCGGCCTGTTGGCGGCATGGCTGGGCGCGGTGCCGGCCGCGGCCCTGGGCGGTATCGGCACCCTGGTGGTGGTGGGACTGTGGATGGCCTGGTTCCCCAATCTGCGCCGGCGCCAGCGGCTGCATAACGAGGAAAGGATGCAGGAAGGGGCCGCCGATACCCTGTAGCGGGCGGGCGGAAAAATAAGTGCGGTGGTCGCCCGGGTTTCTTCCATACTGTCTTTATCCTGTTAATGATGGAGTCCCGGATGCACAACCCGACACTGATGCAGTTTTTTCATTGGTATTATCCCGCCGGCGGTACCCTGTGGCATGAAGCCGCCGAACGGGCGGGCTGGCTGGCGGACATCGGCATCAGCCTGGTATGGCTGCCCCCGGCCTATAAAGCGGATACCGGCGCGCAGTCCGTCGGTTACGATACCTATGATTTGTTTGATCTGGGCGAGTTCGATCAAAAGGGCGGGCGGGCCACCAAATATGGCGACAAAGCGGCGCTGCTGGCGGCCATCGCGGCGCTGAAATCCCATCATATCGGCGTACTGCTTGACGTGGTGCTGAACCATAAAATGGGCGCCGACGAGCAGGAACGCATTCAGGTCAATCGCGTTGAAATCGAGGACCGGGAAGAAATAGAAGACCAGGCGATAGATGCCACCGCCTGGACCCGTTTCACCTTTCCCGCCCGGCAGGGCCAATATTCTCAGTTCGTTTGGGATCATAAGTGCTTTAGCGGCATCGACCTGATAGAGGATCCCGCGGAAAAAGGCATTTTCAAAATCGTCAATGACTATACCCGCGACGGCTGGAACGAAGAGGTGGACGACGAACTGGGTAATTACGATTATCTGATGGGCGCCAATATCGAATTCCGCAATCCGGCCGTCACGGCCGAACTGGCCCACTGGGGCCGGTGGGTGATGAATGAAACCCATTGCGACGGTTTTCGCCTGGATGCGGTCAAACATATCCCCGCCTGGTTTTACCGCGACTGGATCGACCAAATCCAGGCCGATGCCGCGCAGCCAATGCTGGTTATCGCCGAGTACTGGTCGCATAAAACGGCGATCTTGCTGCAGTATCTGGAGCAGGTGGCGGGGAAAACCATGCTGTTCGACGCGCCGCTGCAAATGAACTTCCATCATGCCTCGACGCAGGGCGCGGAATTTGATTTGCGGCAGGTGTTCAGCGATACCCTGGTGGCCGCCGACCCGGCCCATGCCGTCACCCTGGTGGACAATCACGATACCCAGCCGCTGCAAGCGCTGGAGGCGCCGGTGGCGCCCTGGTTCAAACCGCTGGCCTATGCGCTGATACTGCTGCGCGAGCAGGGCGTGCCGACGGTGTTTTATCCCGATCTGTTCGGCGCGTCCTATGAGGATAAAGACCAGGAGGGCAATGTCCGCGCCATCGAGCTGCCGGCGATCCCGGGGCTGGAGGCGTTAATCCGCGCGCGGCAGTTGTACGCGCACGGCCGGCAGACCGACTATTTCGACGATGCGCACTGCGTGGCCTTTCACCGCCACGGCACCGGCGAGCGGCCGGGCTGCGTGGTGATCATGTCCAACAGCGGCGAGGGCGAAAAACGCCTGCGGCTTGGCGCTGATTTTGCCCATGGGCGCCTGCGGGATTACCTCGGGCAGCATGAGGCGACGGTGACGCTGGATGAGACCGGCGCCGGTATCTTCAGATGCCGCGCCGCCGGCGTCAGCGTTTGGGTTGATGCGGGCTAAGCGGCTATCGGGTCCGCGGAAAACCGCGCTGTCATAGGGCGCATGGCGCCGCATCGTTATCCCATCATCAGCGCCTCCAGCGCGCCGAGATCCCTGGCGTTCCCCAGGTTTTTCAGCCCGTCGAACAGGGCGGCCGCGTGATCCAGGTCCGTGCAGCAGTCGATAAATTTTTGCCTGCGCTCGCCTTCGCTAAAAGGTTCCGCGTTGCTGCCTTTCGCCAGGCGGCGCTCAGCTTCCAGGCGGCGTCCGTCGCGCAGGGTGAGGGTAACGCGGTGCGGCAGCTTGTCGCCGGCCGGGACAGCGGCCTCTTGCTGCGCGCTGTAGGCGCGCATGCTGACGCGGGCCAGGCGCGCCGGATCGCTTTGCCGCGCTACCCGTGCGGGGGTAAAATCCTGTACGCTCAGCGCGCCGTGGCGCAGCCAGGTATCGACGCAATAGTGCATTGAGAAACGCGCCTGCATCTCATTTTCCGGTACGGTATAGGCCAGGTTGCGCCGGTTGGCGATGCCGACCAGCGTTTCTACCGAGACCACGTCGGCGTCGGTAAAATCATGGGCCTCCCGCAGGTCGGACAGCGTATCGACAATCATATGCGTCGAGCCGCAGCAGGGATGGCGCTTGGGCATTACCCCCACGCCGTCAATACTGTGCAGCCGGGTGCCGAGGATGGCCGGGATGTCCCAGCCGGCGGGCGCGGCGCCGCCGAACATTTCACCAAATCCCTGCGGCGCCTCGAGGATATCGATTCTGCCGCGCATGCCCTGTTGCGCCAATACGGCCGCGTCCACCGCGTTGCGGGCCGCCCAGCCCGCATGCAGCGGTTTGATGGGCGTGCCGAACTGGCCTTTGATGCCCGACGCAAAACTGACGGCGTTGCTTAAGGCGCGGGCAATGCCGTCCTGGTCCAGGCCCATCAGCCAGGCGACGCCCGCCGCCGTGCCGATGCAGCCGACCGTCGACGTGCCGTGCCAGCCGGCGGTGTAGTGCGCAGGCCCCACTCCCGCGCCGATAAACGCCTGCGCCTGCAGGCCGATCAGATAGGCGTCGATCAGTTGCCCGCCGCCGGCGTCGAGTTCATCCGCCACCGCCAGCAGCGCCGGCACCAGTACCGCCGAGGCGTGACTCATGCCCGGCCCGAAGTTGTCGTCATAGTCGATGGCGTGTGCCGACGTGCCGTTGATAAACGCGGCAATCGCCGCCGGGGCGCGGCCGCCGCCGATCACGCGCGCCCGGCCGCCGTGGCGCAGGTACATCTCGCCCGCCGCCCGCACGGCGAGCGCGGAAAAATCGCGCCGCCCGGCATAAAGACAGGCCAGCGTGTCGACAATCGCCAGGCGCGCCCGCTCCCGCGCCGTGTCGCTGAACCCGGTCTGGGCGCGGCTCCAGGCGGCAATGGCTTCAATCACGTTCATGTTTGTTCTCCCGAAAGTGCGGCCAGGAACGCCAGCACCGCATTGATTAACTGGCCGAATTGGAAACGGTTGACCTCGCGCCCCGCGATGTCGGTATTCACACGGTGGACCACCACGGCGTCCAGGGCGGGCAGTATCAGGCAGTAATGTCCCCCCGCGCCGTAGGCGAAATAGCTGCCGCTTGGGAGTAGGCATCCGGGCAATGCCACGCCGTCACGGGCCAGCCACCACATATAGCCGTAGGCACCGCGATCGCCGGCGTGGGAATAGGGCAGCAGGCTCTGGCGCACCCATTGCGCCGGGATAATCTGTTTGCCCCGCCAGTGGCCCTGTTGCAGAAACAATTGGCCGAAACGGGCCAGATCGCGGGTCGACAGGCGAAACGGATAGGCCGCGTGTCGCGAATGCGCTCCCGGTTCCATCCAGCCGTCCTGCGGCCTGAAGTCGGCCATACCGATCGGTTGGGCTATCTGCTCGAAAAACGCCCGGTGGATATCCATGCCGGCCAGCTGTCGGTAAGCGCTGCCCAGGGCGTTGAAATCCCAATTGTTATAACTCCACCGGCAGCCCGGCGGCTGGCTGTGGCGCGGGGGTTTGATCCGCGTCATCCACGGTGTTTCATAGTTGGCCGGGTGGTAGATACCCGATCGCGCCGTCAGCAGGTCATAAAGCGTGGCGCTGCGCTCAACGTCGCTCAGGGCGTTTATATCGTTGATATCGAGGGCGGCCAGCGTCAGCGATAAGTCGAAGCCGCCGCGCGCTACCTGGATGCCGATAAGCGCGCTGAGAAAGCTTTTGCGCATGGAATGGCAAAGAAAGCGCCGCCGCATGTCGCCATATTCCAGCAGGCTAACGCCGCCGCGCAGGATCAGCAGCGCGTCGCTGTCCAGGCTGTCGCAGCGCAGCAGCAGGGCGTCCCTGGCCTGATTTGCGTGAGTCGTCGTCATAATAACCGGCTCCTGGGCGCTAAAGGCTGCTGGCGGCGAGAAACTGCCGGGTGTAGGGCTCGGTCGCCTTGGCGCCCCGGATATCGTCGGCAGTCATCTCCTCGATCAGTTTGCCCTGGTGCATGATGGCCACCCGATCGCATAAATGGGCCACCACCGCCAGATTATGCGTGACCATCAAATAGGTCAGGTTGCGCTCGCGGCGCAGGGTTTTCAGCAGGTTGAGGATTTCCGCCTGCACCGACACATCCAGCGCCGATGTCGGCTCGTCCAGCAATAACACCTGCGGCTCGATAATCAGCGCCCGGGCCAGCGCCACGCGCTGCCGCTGGCCGCCTGAGAGCTGGTGCGGATAGCGATAGCGAAAGGCGTCGCCGAGGCCCAGGGCATGGAGCACGTCGGAGATACGCGCCTCGCGCCGATCCATGCCGTGAATCACCAGCGGCTCCAGCAGGGTGTGATACACCATCTTGCGTGGGTGCAAAGACGCGTAGGGATCCTGGAATACCATCTGGATCCGGCGGTAAAACGCCTTGTCGCGCACCGGATGCTGCTCGCGGTTCTGGTAGAGGATGGCGCCGGTATAATGGGCGTTCTGGCCGGTCAGTGCGCGCAACAGGGTGGATTTGCCGCAGCCGGATTCACCGATCAGGCCGTAGCTTTCGCCGCGCGCGATGCTGAAGGAAACGCCGTCCATCACCTGCTTGCGCAGGCGCCCCTTGCCGAAGGCGATGCCTAAATCGACGGTTTCGATCATCCGCTCGGCGGCAGGCGGCGGGGTATAGTCCTGCGCCTGGGCCGGCGCCGGGCGGGAAGGGTCGTTTATCGCGCAGGTCATCAGCATTGTTCTCCATAGCGATACACCGGGCCGGTCAGCCATGCCGGATCGCGCGCCGGGATCGCCAGCATATCCACCGGATGGCGCAGATCGGGCTGGCTGGCAAGCAGCGCCCGGGTATAGGGGTGCCGGGCGTTATGCAATTGATCGGCGGCGATTTCCTCCAGAATGCGCCCGCCGTACATGACCAGCGCCCGGTCACAGAACTTTTCCACCAGGCCCAGGTCGTGGGTAATAAACAACAGGCCGGTTTTACGCCGCTCCAGCAGGGCGTCAAGCACCCCCAGCACCTGCTGGCGCACGGTGACGTCCAGCGCCGATGTCGGCTCGTCGGCGATGATCAGATCCGGTTCGGGTATCAGCATCATGGCAATCATGATGCGCTGGCCCATGCCGCCGGAAATCTCATGCGGATAAAGCCTGAAAACCCGCTGCGGATCGCGGATGTTCACCGCGTCCAGCATCAGCAGCGTCTTGGCCCGCGCCTCGTGTTCGCCGACGTTAAAGTGGGTACGGTAGGCCTCGTTGATCTGCTGCCCGACGCGCATCAGCGGATTAAGTGAAAATTTAGGATCCTGCATTATCATCGAAATGCGTTTACCGCGGATTTTGCGCATCCCACGCTCGCCGGTAAGCAGGAGGTCGGTATCGCCCAGCCGCATTTTTTCGGCGCTGACGCGGGCGCCCCGCGGCGTGAGTTTCAGCAGTGCGCGCCCGGTCAGCGATTTACCGGAGCCGGATTCACCGACCAGGGCCACTTTTTCGCGGCCGATGGCGAACGAAATATCGCGTACGGCGTGGTGTTCCCGATGAGGGTCTTTAAACACCACGTTGAGGTGGCGCACTTCCAGCAGGGTATCAGTCATGGCGCAGATCCAGAACGTCGCGCAGGCCGTCGCCGAAGAGGTTAAAGGCCAGGCTGGTGAGAAGAATCGACAGGCCGGGAATGGCGGCAATCGTCCAGTTGGTCATCATGAACTGTCGCCCCGAAGACAGCATCGCCCCCCACTCGGGACTGGGCGCCTGCGCGCCTAGCCCCAGAAAACCAAGGCTTGCGGCAGTGAGGATAATCCCCGCCATGTTCAGCGTCAGGCGTACCACTACCGACGGCAGGCACATGGGGATGATATGGCGCAGGATAATGCGCATCTGCGATGCGCCCTGCAGGCGCACGGCGGCGACGTAATCCATTTTGCGGATCGACAGCGCTTCCGCGCGCGCCAGCCGGGCGATGGGCGGCCAGGCGGAGAGCGAAATGGCGATGATGGCGTTTTCGATGCCGGGTCCGAGCGCGGCGACAAACCCCAGCGCCAGGATAAGGCTCGGGAAGGCCAGGAAGATATCCACGATGCGCATCAAGAGGGTATCGGCCCAGCCGCCGAGGGTGCCGGCGATGGTGCCGACCAGCAGGCCTATCGGTCCGACGATCAGCGCCGACAGGAAGGTGATGTACAGCGTAATGCGCGCGCCGTAGATCAGGCGGCTGTAGATATCGCGCCCGAGTTCGTCAGTGCCGAGCCAGTAGCCGGCGCCGGGCGCGGCAAGGCGCAGCTGCAGGTTTTGCGCGTAGATATTATGGGTCGCCAGCCAGGGGGCGAACAGCGCGGCGACGGTAATGATCATCATCACCGCCAGGCCGAACAGCGCCGGGGTATTGCGGCAAAAACGGCGCCATTGATTGAGGCTCTGCTGCATACGCGCCTGCCAGGGCGTCGCGGGGACGGGGGCGTCCAGCCAGGCGCGCAGCGCGCGGCGCGACTGCCGGGTCAGCCGGGGTTTAGCCGAATCGGTCATGATTGCTCCTGACGGGTGCGCGGGTCGAAAATGCGGTAAAGCAGATCGCAAAGCAGGTTAATCCCCACGAAGATACTGCCGATCAACAGTGAACAGCCGACCACCGCGTTCATATCGCCGGCCAGCATGGCGTTGGTCAGATACCGGCCGAAACCGGGCCAGGCGAAGACGGTTTCGGTCAGCACCGCGCCTTCGAGCAAAAAGGCGTAGGAGAGCGCCACCACCGTCACCACCTGCACCGCCACGTTGCGAAACGCATGGACCCATACGCTGCGCGCCCATGACAGCCCCTTGACGCGGGCGGTGATGACATATTCCTGCGACAGTTGTTCAATCATAAAGCTGCGGGTCATGCGGCTGATGTAGGACAGGCCGCTGAGGCCGAGGATCGACGCCGGCAGGATCAGATGACTGAATACGTTGCCCAGCGCCGCCCAGTTGCCGGCAAGCAGGGTGTCCACCAGATAGAACCCGGTCACGCTCTTCACGTCGAATTCATAGATAAAGTCGATGCGCCCCGGCCCGCCGATCCAGCCGAGCGTGGCGTAGAACAGCACCAGTCCCATCAGCCCCAGCCAGAAATTCGGCGCGGAATGGCCGAGCAGGCCGATAAAACGGATGCAGTGATCAAACCAGGTATTGCGGTACATGGCGCTGAACACGCCGGCCGGAATACCCAGGCAGGTGCCGATGATCGCCCCCAGGCTCGCCAGCTCCAGGGTGGCGGGAAATACCCGGCCGATATCCTCGATGACCGGGCGTCCGGTGGTCAGGGCGTTGCCGAAATCCAGCCTGGCGACGTGTTGCAGATACAGTAAAAATTGCTGCCACAGCGGTTTATCCAGCCCCAGCAGGCGATACATTTTTTGGTAGGCTTCCTGACTGGCGTTATCGCCCAGCACCGCCACCACCGGATCAATGGGCAGCAGACGGCCGATAAAGAAAGTTAGCGCCGCCAGTCCCAACAGCGTGCAAAGCACGGAAACCAGCAGCTTGCCCAGCCGCGCGCCGTGCCCGCCCAGCCTGAGCCAGAGCGGGTCGGCCGGGTGTTCGGCCGTGGCGGCCGGATCGATTAGCGACATCGGTGACTCCTTGCGTGAAAACGACCCTATCGTCGTGGTTATTTAGCCGCCATGGCGTAATACACGCGAAAACCGTTCCAGGTCCAGTCCTTCACCTGTTTGGTCAGCCCGGCGGTGTTGTACATCTGGAACATGATCGCCATCGGGCCCTGCTGCATCTGCTCTTCCTGCAACTGGTGATAGCGCGCGATACGTTTTTGATCGTCCGGCTCCAGCAGGGCGTCGGTGACCTGCTGGTTCATCGCCGGGTCAAAATAGGCCGCGCGCCAGCTGGGATATTGCGTATTTTTGGCCTCCTTGCCGTTGTCCGGATTGAAAACCAGGCGCGAGGCGTTGCCATAGGCGTCCGGTACCGAGGTCTGCCACGCCATCATGGCGCTCTGGAACTCACGTCCGCGCACGCGGCTGAACAATTGGGCGTTGGCCATGCTTTCAATCGTGAGTTTCACGCCGATTTTCGAGGCGTTTTCCTGGGTGCTTTGCGCGATGGGGGCGGAGTGCGGCAGGGTGCCGATAATCAGTTTGGCGGTAAAGCCGTTGGGATAACCGGCTGCGGTTAACAGCTGCCTGGCTTTATCGAGATCGAGCCTGAACGGCTGTCCGGCGTCTTTATCCAGCGCGCCGTAGGCGCCGAGCTGGGCGAAGCTGGCGCGGGGCACGCCGAGGTACGGCATCACGGTGGACGCCAGCCCCTGGTAATCAATCAGGTAACGCATCGCCAGGCGCACCTGGGGATTTTTGAAAATGGGATCCTCATTGTTAAAGGTCCAGAAAAACAGCTGCGGCTTGAGCACCTTATCGACGCGCACCTGGCCGCCCTGGTCCAAATCACGCAGGTCGTCCGGCGCAAGGTCGCGCGCGATATCCACGTCGCCCTGGGTCAGCAGTAAACGCTGGGTGCCGGTTTCCGCCACATGACGGATCAGGATGCGCTGCAGTTTGGGGGCGGCGCCCCAATAGGGCTTATTCGCCTGCAGCATGACGCCTTCACCGGCGTTCCAGCGCATCAGCTGGTAGGGACCGACGCAGGCGGTATGGGTGGTCAGGTATTTATTGCCCATATCGCCGTTAACGGCGTTTTGCTCGACCAGCGCGCGATCAAGGGTGGTGGAGACGTTATTGGCCGCAATCGCCTGCAGCACCAGGTTGGCCGGATACGACCGGTCGAAGGTCATCACCAGCGTATTGTCGTCCGGTGCCGTGATACGCTGGGTAACGTTGTCTTTGTTAAAGCCGAATTCGGTCAGGGTGGCTGAATTGCCGAAGCCCAGCAGCACCACCCGCTGCAGCGACCAGGCGACATCCCGCGCCGTCGCTTTATTGCCTGACGGAAACGCCAGCCCGCTGTTGAGATGGAAGGTGATTTGCCTGTGGTCCGCCGCAATGTCCCAGCTTTTCGCCAGGCGGGGTATCACGTTGGCTTCATCTTTGGGGTCGAAATCGACCAGCGTATCGCAGGTGTTCTTAATGATTTCATTGGTGACCACCTCCCCGATCTGCGCCGGGTCAAAGGTACTGATGGCATCGATATTCCATGCCATCACCAGTGAATCCGGCGGCGTTTGCGCGTGCGCCGCCGGGGGCGGCAGGGCGTATCCCAGCGTCAGCGCGATCAGGGTGTTCAGGGTACGTCTGCGGGTAGTGCGCATAAATTCCGCTCCTGTGAAGAGAAATGGCGAATCGCCGAAAATGCGCCGCGGCATGACGGCGACGGGACAGACAAAAACCGTCATTCGGCCGGGCGCGGTTGCAGCGGCGGTTGCACGTCGGCGGGAATAGGGCAGACATAAGGCGTTTGCGCGGTGAGTTCGTAGTGCGCGGTTTTCGCCTGCGCCAGCAGGACCTTATCGGTCAGGGTATCGATGGCGGTGGCGGCCATCACCTTGGCGGCGTAGGCCAGCCCCTTATGCGCGGCGGGCATCATGCCCTGCGCGGTCAGTTGCCAAGAATGGCCCGGCGTGCCGATGGCGTAGGTGGGGACGTGGGCCTGTACGGTCGGCAGCACCCAACTGATGTCGCCAACGTCGGTGGAGCCGAGCATCAGTTCGCCGGCCGCGTCCAGGGGCACGATGAATTCGCACAGCGCGGCGGCCTGGGGCGGTGTTTTCATGCCGATGCGGCGATAGGCGCTCTGTATATCCTCCGGGGACAGGGTGGCCTGGATGTCGGCGGCAAAGGCTTTGTCGGCATCGTCGAAGGCGAGGGGACCCAGCAGGTCGAAATTACGCTGCATGGCGTCCTCCAGCGGTTCGTTGCCCAGCAGGTTGGCGACGGCGCTCATGATGCTGATATCCACCGTAGTCTCGGTCATCATCGCCGCGCCCGCCGCCACTTTTTTCACCCGTTCATTAAGGGCGAACATGGCATGGACGTCACGGGAGCGGATAGCGTAACGTACCGCCGCGCGCGCCTGCACCACGTTCGGCGCGATGCCGCCGGCGTCGAGCATGGCGTAGTGAATGCGCGAATCAGAGGGCACATGTTCACGCAGGTAGTTGACGCCGACGTTCATCAGTTCGACCGCGTCCAGCGCGCTGCGGCCCAGATGCGGCGACGCGGCGGCATGGGAGGCGCGGCCGTGGAAAACAAAGTCCATACGGGTATTGGCCAGGGATTCGGCGCGCGCCACTTCGCTGAAGGCCGACGGATGCCAGGTAATGGCGATATCCACGTCGTCAAACGCGCCGGCGCGGGCCATAAAGGATTTTGCCGCGCCGCCTTCCTCCGCCGGGCAGCCATAGTAACGTACACGGCCCGGCGCGCCGGTTTGCGCCAGCCAGTCCTTAATCGCCGTAGCGGCGAGCATGGCGGCGGAGCCGAGCAGGTTGTGACCGCAGCCATGGCCGTGGCCGTTGCCGGGAATCGGTTCCGGACGCGCGATGCCGGCGACCTGGCTCAGTCCCGGCAGCGCGTCGTATTCACCCAGTATGGCGATGATCGGACCGTCCTGGCCGGCTTCCCCCATGACGGCGGTGGGAATGCCGGCGACATTTTCCGTGACGCGAAAACCCTGGGTCTTGAGCATGTCGGTATGTTCGGCCACCGAACGGTATTCGGTATAGGCGATTTCAGGCATGCCCCAGATACGATCGCTCAGGGCGGTGAACAGGTTTTTCTTTACATCGACCAGGTTCCAGACCAATGCTTTCTGCTGCGCTGTTGCGTTATTCACCTGAATATCCTCGTGCCGGTGGATGGGGTTGTTGTTGATGTGTCGGGCCGGAAAAATAATGGGAACCCGTTCAGGATGTGGATATCGGCGGCAAAGATCCAATGAGACTTTCAACTGGCCTATTCCAAAATTGCATAGCGTGCCGCGGCATGGTTTTGTGGCGTTAGGGGAAATTATTTATTTGATATATAGTGTTTTTATCACGGAAATAATCGCCCGCCCCGGCCGTTGAAAGGCAGGGAAACAGTGGATCGCCAGGCTGATTAAACCGCCCGGCGCGTGGGCGCGGCTCAGGCTGCCGCGTGGGTCCGGTGCAGCAGGGCGGCCCGGTTCCACAGGCGCTCGGCCTGGATGTTGCGGAATTTTTCCAGCCGGTAAAGGCGAATGCCGGCCTGGATATCCCAACTGCGGTCGCCCGCGCGGATCAGGGTACCGGCGGCGAGTTCTTCATCGATCAAACTTGACGGCAACCAGGCGGTGCCGCAGCCGGAAATCGTCATGGCCTTCAGGCCGCTGGAGATTGAATTTTCATAAATGGTCTTCAGCGGCAGCGGGCGCGTGGCGAACAGCGCGCTCAGCGCATGGGCGAAAAATGAGCGTTTGCCATAGCTAAGATAGGGGATAGGCGCCTGGACGCCGTCGGCGGCCCGGCTCTCATCAATGGGATAAAGCGGCTTGCCGCCGCTGTCCGGCGCGCAGACGGCGATGGCCCGTTCCTCGCCCAGTTCGAGATAAGGAAAACGTTGCAACTGTTTCATCAACGGCACGGAGTCGTGCGCGTAGGTCAGTAAAAAATCGGTTTCACCGTCGAGCAGGAGGGAGATATTGCCGCTGAAGGAAGGTTGCTGATCGCATAAACGGATATAGCCGTATTGGTGGGAGGGTTCGACGGCGTTAATCCAGGACGGAAAAAACGTCAGCGACAACGTATTCAGCGTGGCGAAATGCACGATGGCGTGCTTATGCATATGACGCTCGCGGATATCGTTGCGTAGCCGGGTCATGGAAAACACCATTTCCGCCGCGGTTTGCAGAAAATCCTGCCCCTCTGCCGTCAGGCGGATCGGGTAGGCCTTGCGATCAAACAGCGGCACGCCGAGCCACTCTTCGAGCTGCTTGATCCGGCGGCTTAGCGCGGACTGGGTAATGTTTCTCTCATTAGCCGCCCGCGTAAAGCTATAGCACTGAGAAACGCTGAGAAAATCTTCCAACCATTTCAGTTCCATCGGATAACCCCTGGCTAGTTATGATCACCCTATCTATGGGAGAAAGCGCATTGCGCCCGGGTCGTTGCTTGAGAAGCCATATGGCGACTTAACCTGCAGCAAGATCCACGCCAACGGCAAAAAAGAATGAGTGTCTTTGTTTTTCAGGGGATTACGCGAACAGGCCGGCGTAATGCTTGTCATGGCCCGGCTTGGCGGCGGACGGGTTGTCGCGCGCTGCACCGTCAAGGGGCAGCGCGCGCGCGGTTATTGCTGAAAGCGTATCGCGTCGATAAACAGGGCAAAGGCGGTGGTATGCTGTTTACGGCTGGGATAATACAGGTAATATCCCGGGAACGCGGGGCACCAGTCTTCCAGCACCCGGATCAGCTGTCCGCTCGCCAGGGGTTCTTGCACCGTATCATCCGGTACGAATGCCAGACCGAATCCCGCGATGGCGGCATCAATCCGCTGACGCAGGCAGTTAAAGGTTAACTGGCCGTCGACGCGGACCTTTAGCTCATGGCCCGCTTTTTCAAATTCCCAGGCATATTTGCCCCCGAGTGTGGGCAGGCGCATATTAATGCAGCGGTGATGCTGTAATTCCTGCGGCGTCGCCGGTATGCCATACCGGTCCAAATACGCGCCCGCGCCGACCACCGCCATTCGCATCATCGGCCCGATACGCACGGCGACCATATCCTTGGCGACCTGTTCACCCAGGCGTATGCCGGCGTCATAACGCCCGCTGACGATATCCGTCAGGCTGTTATCCACGGTAATTTCCACATTGATATCCGGATACCCCGCCAGGAAGCGTTTCAGGACCGGCCACAGGACATAATCCATCGCATGTTCTCCGGCGCTTATCCTGATATTGCCCGCCGGCTGGTCACGCATTTCACCCAGGGCGTCCAGCTCGCTCTCGATGTCGGCGAAGCGCGGACCCAGCGAATGGAGCAAGCGTTCGCCCGCTTCGGTCGGCGCCACGCTGCGCGTGGTGCGCGTTAACAGCCTGAGCCCCAGGCGCTCTTCCAGGCTGCGCATGGCGTGGCTTAGCGCCGACTGGGAAACCCCCAGTTTCGCCGCCGCTTTTGTGAAGCTGCGTTCCTTTGCCACCACCAGGAAAGAAATGAGGTCATTGAAGTTTTCTCGTAACATTACGCCGCCTGCGTTGTGCGCATCATTTGCATTGCCCTTATTCTATACATATATGCTTGGCTGCGTTCAGACCTCAGTCCGGGAGATTGCAACAACATTTATGAATCCATTTCATAAGCTCATTTCCTTCGCGCCGCTAACCCCGCCACCGTCCTTCTGCTAACGTTAACGGGCGATTGAAGATCACCCGGCGCAAAGCCGCCCCGCCTTAAGGTATTGAAAATAACCTATACCAGGGCTTTTCATGAACAGCACGCCATCCCCACGGTCTCGTTCGCCAGCGTCGTGGCGTTTGCCATCCGCCAGACGGGGATCTTAACGAAATCCTGTTCCGTCCGACCAGCCAGGAACTTTAAGGAGTAAAAAATGCAAAAGAGAAAACTCGGCAACAGCAATCTGGAAGTCTCGGCGCTGGGCCTGGGCTGCATGGGCCTGAGCCATGGCTATGGCCCGGCGAAAGACCGGCCTGAGGCCATCGCGCTTATCCGCGCCGCGGTTGAGCGCGGCGTGACCTTTTTCGATACCGCGGAAGTGTACGGTCCCTTTACCAATGAAGACGTGGTGGGGGAAGCGCTGGCGCCGTTTCGCCATCGGGTGGTGATTGCCACCAAATTCGGTTTCGACCTGCCGAGTCCGGACGGCAAACAGCACCTCAACAGCCGGCCGGAGCATATCCGGCAGGTGGTCGAGGCGTCGCTAAAGCGCCTGCGGACCGAGGTGATTGACCTGCTTTACCAACATCGCGTCGATCCGGACGTCCCCATCGAGGATGTCGCCGGCACGGTGAAACAGTTGATCCAGGAAGGCAAGGTGAAGCATTTCGGCCTGTCCGAGGCGGGCGCGCAGACTATCCGCCGGGCGCACGCGGTCCAGCCGGTTACCGCCCTGCAAAGCGAGTACTCCTTATGGTGGCGGGAGCCGGAGCAGGAGATTTTACCGACGCTTGAGGAGCTCGGCATCGGTTTTGTGCCCTTCAGCCCGCTCGGCAAGGGGTTTCTCACCGGCGCCATAAGCAAGGATACCGCCTTCGACGGCAACGACTTCCGTAATATCGTGCCACGCTTTACACCCGAGGCGCGTGCTGCCAACCAGGCGCTGGTGGACGTGCTCGGCGAGCTGGCGGTGGGCAAGCAGGCCACGCGCGCGCAGATAGCCATCGCCTGGCTGCTGGCGCGCAAACCCTGGATTGTGCCCATCCCGGGCACCACAAAACTGCACCGCCTGGAGGAAAACCTGGGCGCCGTCGAGGTGATTCTCACCCCCGATGATTTGCGCGCCATCGAAAGCGCCGTGGCCAATATCAACGTACAGGGCGAGCGTTATCCGGCCGACATGCAAAAGAACGTCGGCCGCTGAATGCGGGCCGGCGCCGCAACGGCTGCGCAATGTCGACATCCCCGCCGGAGGGGCGGGCTGTGGGTTAATATACCAGCGCCTGCCCGTCCTTGCGGCTTTCAGTGGCGGCGATATACACGCCCTGCGCGTCGCGCATAATGGCCTGGGCGCCGCCGAAGCTGTGGATCTGCATCGGGTCCTCGACGCTTATCTGGTGTCCCATGGCGCGCAGGGCCGCCAGGGTATTGCGGTCCAGCGCCGGTTCCACCATCACCTCGCGTCCTCGCACCACCCGCCAGCGCGGCGCGTCAATGGCCGCCTGCGGGTTTTGCCGGTGCTGCATGATGCGCAGCGCCATCTGGACATGGCCCTGCGCCTGCATGGATCCCCCCATGACGCCGAACGACATCAGCGGCTGTCCGGCGCCGTCCAGGGCAAACGCCGGGATAATGGTGTGGAAGGTGCGCTTGTTGCCGGCGAGGCAGTTGGGATGTCCCGGCTCCAGCACAAAACTGGCGCCGCGGTTTTGCAGGCTGATGCCGGTGTCCGGCACCACCACGCCGGACCCGAACCCCATATAATTAGACTGGATAAAGGATACCATCATGCCGCCGGCATCGGCGGCGGACAGATAGACCGTGCCGTTTTGCCGCGGCGCGCCGAAGACAAAATCCCCCGCCCGTTCGGGATCGATTAACGCGGCGCGCTGTTGCAGGTATGCATCGCTTAATAAATGCCTGGCCTCGAATTCCATATGATCGCTATCGGCCACATAACGTTCCAGGTCGGCCAGCGCCAGCTTCATCGCCTCGATGGACAGATGCAGCGCCGCCGCCGAGTCGGGATGATAACGGCCGATCCCGCAGTGCTCCAGGATGCCCAGGGCTATCAGGGTGGCGATGCCCTGGCCGTTGGGCGGGAGTTCATGCACCGATCCGCCGGCAAAAGGACGGGACAGCGGTTCGACCCATTCCGGCCGGTGATTGTTCAGGTCCTCAAGCGTTAGGCCGGCGTTATGCTGCCGGGCGAAAGCGGCAATTTTCGCCGCCAATTCGCCGCGATAAAACGCCTCGCCCTCGGTTTGCGCGATCAGTTCCAATGTCCTGGCCTGGGCCGGGTTGCGGAATAGCTCGCCGATGGCCGGCGCGCGTCCGCCGGGCGCAAAGCACGCCATAAATCCCGGCTGATCGCCAAGGCGCTCGACGCCGCGCTGCCATAATGCGCCAATCAGGGGCGATACCGGAAAACCGTCGCGGGCATAATCAATCGCCGGCTGCGCCAGCGTCGTCAGCGGCAGGGAGCCGAAGCGGCGGGCGAGTTCCACCCAGCCGGACACCGCGCCGGGTAGGGTGACCGCGTCCCAGCCCAGTTCCGGCACGGCCGGCAGATGGGCGTAATCTTCATATTTCCAGGCGGCGGGAGAGCGGCCGGAGGCGTTTAAGCCATGCAGCCGTTTGCCGTCCCAGACGAGGGCGAACGCATCGCTGCCGATGCCGCAGCCGGTGGGTTCCACCACCGTCAGGGCCATGGCGGCGGCGACGGCGGCGTCCACGGCGTTGCCGCCTTGCAGCAGCATGCGCAAACCCGCCTGGGCCGCCAGCGGCTGGGAGGCGCAAACCGCGTTGCGGCCCATCATCGGCGGCCGCAGGGAGGGGTAGGCTACCTGGAAATCCAGTGGTGATGTCATCGTGTAATCCTGTGTTGGTTAATTGTCGCGCGGATCCAGCGCATCGCGCAGCCCGTCACCCAGCAGGTTGAAACCCTGGACGGTAAAAAAGATCGCCAGTCCGGGAAAAATCGACATCCATGGCGCTTGTTCAAGGTAATTTTTCGCGGTATTGAGCATGGCGCCCCAGGAGGGAGAGGGCGGCTGTTGCCCCAGTCCCAAAAACGACAGGCTGGCTTCGGTAATGATGGCCGAGGCGATGGCCAGCGTCGCCTGCACCATAATCGGCGACAACACGTTGGGCAGCACATAACGCAGTACGATCCAGCGGTCGGGCAGGCCGATGGCCCGGGCGCCCTCGATATACTCCTCGTTGCGGATGCTCATCACCTGCCCGCGCGTCAGGCGGGCGAAAATCGGCATCACCGACAGGCCGATGGCGATCATCGCATTGATAAGGCTCGGGCCGAGAAACGCCCCCAGCGCGATGGCCAGGATCAAAAACGGACAGGATAGCAACGCCTCGATAACGCGCGAGATAATCCCATCCCATATTCCCTGCCAATAGCCGGCGACCAGCCCCAGCGGCACGCCGATAAAAATGGCGATAATCACGGAAATACAGCCGGCCGTCAGCGAAGTGCGGGCGCCCCAGATAAGGCGGGAGAGGATGTCGCGGCCCAGTTCGTCGGTGCCGAGCCAGTAGATCGCCGACGGCGGTTTGCGTACCGCCAGAAAGTTGGCCTTGATGGGGTCGAAGGGCGCCAGCCACGGCGCCAGCAGGGCGATGATGACAAAGATCAGCACGATGGCCGCCCCGATCACGGCGCTTTTATTGGCGATGAATTTCTTTATCGCCCGGCTGCCCGCCCTGGGCGTAGCCGGCGCGGCCGCGCCGGTGAGCACCTGCGACATATTATTCTCCTCTCATGCGCGGATTGATCAGCACGTATAGCACGTCGGCCACCAGGTTAAGCAGCAGGAAAGCCATCGCCACCACCAGCACCACCCCCTGCACCACCGCGTAATCGCGGTTGAACACCGAATCGACAATCATCTTGCCGAATCCCGGTATGGTGAAGACCTGCTCGGTAAGCACCGCGCCGCCAAGCAGCTCGCCAAACAGCAGGGTGGTGAGAGTGACGATGGGCACCAGCGCATTGCGCAGCGCGTGTTTGAGTATCACCCGCCCGGGCAGCAGGCCCTTGGCCTTGGCGGTGCGGATATAGTCCGCTTTCAGCACGGCGATCATCGCCGCCCGGGTATGGCGCATCAGCGTCGCCGCCAGCCCGGTGCCGAGCACCAACGCCGGCAGCAGCAGGGTGCGCAGGTTTTGCGCCAGGTCTTCGGTCAGCGGCACGAACCCCGAGGCCGGCAGCCACTGCAGCTTGACGGAAAACAGCAGGATCAGCAGCACCCCCAGCCAGAAGTTGGGGATGGAGATGCCGGACAAGGCGATAAAGTTGGCGCTGTAATCCACCCAGGTTCCCCGGCGCACCGCCGCGATAATACCGGTGGTGATGCCGAGCGCCATGGCGATGATCATCGACAGCAGCGTCAGTTCGACGGTCACGGGCAGCTTGCTGGCGATAAGCGTGGTCACCGGTTCCTGGGTGCGCAGCGAAATGCCCAGGTTGCCCTGCAGCGCGTCGCGCAGCCAGTAAAAATACTGGGCGGGAATGGGGTCGTCCAGGCGGTATTTAGCGCGCAGCATGGCGATTACCGCCGGGTCGCGCTCTTCGCCGGCCATGGCCACCACCGGGTCGCCCGGCAGCAGTTTTTGCAGCGAAAACACCATAATGCTGACTAAAAACAGGGTGGGTATCGCCAGCAATACGCGCTTGCCAATCAGTTCTAACATCATCGCTCCCGGATTCTCGATGCGCTACGGCGCCAGTTGCATACCCGCCAGGCGGATCAACCCGTCGGGATAGGGTTTGAATCCCGTTATTTTTTTCGTCATGCCGAAAATGCGCGGCTCGAAATACAGATAGGCCAGCGGCATATCCTGCTGCAACTGCGCCACCACCTGGCTATAAAGGACTTTGCGTTTGGCCTGGTCGGAGGTGGCGCGGGCTTGTTGCAGCCAGTCGTCCACTTGCGGGTTGCTGTAGCGCCCGTCATTCAGGTTGCCTTTGCTGTGGATAAACGAATAGATGCTGCCGTCCGGATCCGGGCGGCCGGACCAGCCCGACATGCTGACCTGGAAATCTCCCCGCTGCTGGCGATCCAGCAGCGTGGCGAATTCAGAGGTTTGCAAATGGACATTAAACCCGGCTTCGCCGGCCATGGCCTGGATGACCTGGCCCACCTGCTGGGCATCCGGTCTGTTGGCCACCAGGAGGGTGGTTTCCACCGGCGTGGCGACCCCGGCGGCGGCCAGCAGGGATTTGGCTTTCTCCACATCCCGCGCCGGCACCGGCAAATCCACATGGTAAGGGCTGACGGTGGAGAACGGCTGGTTAGCCGGGGTGTATTGCCCCTCGAAGGCCACCTGGTTAATGGCGTCGCGATCCAGAGACAGGGAGAACGCTTCGCGTACCCGCGCATCCTTGGCAAACGGATCGCTGGGATTGGCCTTGCCGTTGGCGATATTAAAGGTCAGCCCCATATACCCAAGCCCAGTCACCTTGGCCAGGGCGAGCGTGGGATTGGCCTCGACGGTTTTCACATCGCTGGCGGCAATGCCTTCGGTCAGATCCAGATCGCCGGCGCGCAGGTTGGCCAGGCGCACCGAGGAGTCGGGAATGGGCATAAAAATCACTTTATCGAAGTGGTAGGCCTGTTTATTCCAGTAATTACCATAGCGCGTCAGCACAATGCGGTCCTGCTGCACCCGGCTGTCGAACTGGTAGGGACCGGAGCATACCGGGTGCGCGGCGAAGTTCTCCTTTGCGGCGGCCTGGGGCGCCAGCATGGTGCCCGCCCGGTCGGTGAGCTGGGAGAGCAGCGCGGCGTCGGCGTTCTTCAGGTGAAACGTCACGCTATAGGGGCCGGTGGCCTCGACGGACGCCACCGAGGACAGTTCGCTTTTGCGCAGCGATCCCGGCAGGGTCAGCGCACGATCGATATTAAATTTCACCGCCTGCGCGTTAAAGGCTTCGCCATCCTGAAACGTCACGCCCTGGCGCAGGTTCATGGTCAGGGTTTTGCCGTCATCGCTGTACTGCCAGTCGGTGGCGAGGCCGGGCACCACCTGCAGCTTTTCATCCACATCCACCAGCCGGTCGCACATGGCGGCGAAGACAAATCGGCCATAATAGGTCCGGGCCAAGTGGGGATCGAGCATGTCGGGGTCGCTGCCCAGACCGATACGTAAAATGCTTTCGGCATACGGCTGGCCGCTGACGCCAAGCAACACCAAACCACTCAGCGCGGTATAAAGCTTGTGACGGGAGTTCATGAGCATAGATTCCTTGTGGCAGTTAGGGTTTACGGGCCGCGGCGTCGACAAACAGCGCGCGCCGCCGCAGGAAAGCCGCCGACGGCGGCGCCATGACGATAACGCTGCGATCGCTGTTCAGTTCCCGCCAGCGGTGACACGCCACCTGGCGCCGATCGCCGGCGGGTTCCAGCGGCGGTTCATGCTGCCGGCAGACGTCCCTGACGTGGGGACAACGGGTATGGAAACGGCATCCCGACGGCGGCTGCGACGGGTTGGGCAAATCCCCCGTCAGCAGCGGTCCGGATTGCCGGCCGCCTGGGGTTAACTGGGGCGCTGAAGCAATCAGCGCCCGGGTATAGGGGTGCAGCGGCTGATCGAAAATATCATCGGCGGCGGCGATTTCGACGATTTGCCCCAGGTACATCACCGCGACGCGATCGCTCATATGGCGGATCACCGCCAGTCCGTGCGCCACCACGATCAGGGTCAGGCCGAACTGTTCTTTCAGGCTCTCAAGCAGGTTGACCACCTGCGCCTGTACCGACACGTCCAGCGCGGAAACCGGCTCATCCCCCAGCAGCAGCGTGGGTTTGGACGCCAGGGCGCGGGCGATGCCGATGCGCTGGCGCTGCCCGCCGGAAAATTCATGGGGAAACCGCCGGGCGTACAGGGCCGGCAGCCCGACGGTGCGCAGCAGTTCGGCCACCCGTTCGCGCCGCTGCGCCCGGGAAATCCGCTCATGCAGCCAGATGGGCTCGCCGACAATCTCCTCCACCGTCATGCGCGGATTGAGGGAGGCGAACGGATCCTGGAAAATGATTTGCAGCTCGCGCCGCAGCTGGTTCAACTGCCCGGCGGGCAGCATGCCGATATCATTGCCCTGGTAGAAAACCCGCCCTTCGGTGGCCGTCAGCAGGCGCAGCAGCAGCCGGCCGAGGGTGGATTTGCCGGAGCCGGATTCGCCGACGATGGCCAGGGTTTCGCCCGGCCAGACCTTCAGTGATACCCGATCCACCGCGTGCACCTGGCGCTGGCGGGTAAACAGGCCTTTGGGGCCCTGAAAGATTTTCGTCAATGCCACGCTTTCAAGGATCGGCTGGCTCATGCTCTGGCTCCCGGCGCGAAATGGTGTTCAAGCGGCGCGTAAAAACACGCGGCCTCATGGCCTGCGGCGACCGGACGCAGATCGGGCCGGGAACGGTGGCAGCGTTCGTCGGCGAACGGACAGCGGGTAGCGAAGCGGCAGCCGGCGGGCATGGCGTCCGCGGTGGGCACCGACCCCGGAATGGTGGCCAACTTGCCAATGCGGGCCGACAGGCTGGGCATCGAGGCCATCAGTCCGATGGTGTAGGGATGCTGCGGGTCGCTGAAAATGTCGTCCACGCTGCCGGTTTCGACAATTTGGCCGGCGTACATGACCGCCACCTGCTGCGCCACTTCCGCCACCACGCCGAGATCGTGGGTAATCAGTAAAATGGCGGTGCCGGTGTCCTGCTTGATTTGGTTAAGCAGGCTGAGGATACCGGCCTGGATAGTGACATCCAGGGCGGTGGTGGGTTCGTCGGCAATCAGCAATTGCGGCCGGTTGATCAGCGCCATGGCGATCATCACCCGCTGGCGCATACCGCCCGAAAGCTGGTGCGGATACGACTTCAGGCGCAGTTCCGGCGCCGGAATCTGCACCAAAGCCAGCATCTCCCCGGCGCGCGCCATGGCCTGGCGATAGCTGCCGCCCTGGTGCCGTATTACCGTCTCCGCCAATTGGTCGCCCAGGGTAAACGCCGGATTGAGGGACGTCATCGGCTCCTGGAAAATCATGGCCAGCTGATTGCCGCGCAGGTTGGCGTATTGCCGCGGCGACAGGGCGCGCAGGTCGTGTTGGTTAAAATACAGATCCCCCTGGTCGATGCGGGCGCTGTCGGGCAATAACCCCATTAACGCCAGCGAGGTGACGCTTTTGCCGCAGCCGGATTCGCCCACCAGCGCCAGGGTCTCCCCCGGCTGGATATGTAGCGAGATATCGTCGAGCACGCTGGCCGGCGAGCCGTGGAAGCGCACCCGCAGATGGGCGATATTCAGCACCGGCGGCGCGGGGGATGTGGGGATCGTCATCAGGCTTGAGGCTCCTTGTCGATGGACAGGACAGTGGTCAGCGCCTGTTGCAGCGCCAGAAGATGTTCGGTCATGACGGCGGCGGCCTCCTCGGGCCGGCGGGCCTGGAGATAGCGGATCAGGCGCTGGTGCTGCCGGTTATAGTTGTCCAGCCGCGCCGGGTTGCGCGCCTTCTCGCGCTGATGGCGCCAGCTGTCGTCGCGGCGTATGGCGTCCAGCGCGTCAAACAGGCCGAGCAGCAGCCGGTTGCCGGCCGCTTCGGCCAGCGTCCGGTGGAAGGCGCTGTCCCACAGTTCGTGCTGATCGCTGTCATCGGTTGCCAGCACCTGCATCCGCTCCTGGAGGCGCGCCATCAGCGCCAGCTGTTCCGGCGTGGCGCGCAGGGCGGCCAGGCGCGCCAGCCCCGGCTCCAGCTGCAGACGGGCTTCCATCACCTCCAGCAGCGTCGATTGGCGCGGCAAGCCCTGCAGCACCAGCGGTTGCGATGGGGCATCGGGACCCAGGAAGGTGCCCTTGCCCTGTTTGCGCCACACCCTGCCTTCCATCTCCAGTACGTCCAGCGCGCGGCGGATCTCCCGGCGCCCGACCTGATAGCGTTGCGCCAGCTCCCGCTCGGTGGGCAGCGGCAGCTCAGGCGCGGGGTGTTGCAGGATCAGCGCGCGCAGCTGTTCCAGCGCGGAGAAGGACGACGGCTGTTTTGTCATGACTCACACCCTGATTTGCCATAATCGTGTCGATAACGCCCTGATGGCGCGCTGTTCCGCCGGAACGCACGCCATCACTCATTACCTTTCATCACCATCAAGCACAAATCGAACCAATTTTTTATTGGTTCGCTCTTTTTTTAATCGAACGTTGCAGATGACTGGAATTTCAGGGGATTTGTTGCGGGCGTGCGAAGTGCCCGGCCGTCAATGCCGGGGATATCATTAAGGCAACCGCCATGGAGGGAGAGGATGCACCACGGGTGGGCACACCACGCACCGCGCTGCATCAGGAATTGCCGCTCTCAGGCTAACCGCCGCCCTGATGCCGGGACGACGGTTAGCGCCGGCGTCAGTATCTTTCCAGCCAGTGGGCGTAGGGGGCGGGCAGCGTCCAGGAGGGACGTTCAATCTTCAGTTCACGGGCGGCGTAATAACTCCAGTGGGGATTGGCCAGATGGGCCTTGCCCACCATGACCAGATCCAATTGCTGGTCCTGAACGGCTTTTTCGGCCAGGTCCGGCGTACCGAATCCCCAGGCGGAGGCGACCGGGATATCCGCTTCCCCGCGCACCCGCTTGGCGATCGGGCCCATAAAAGCCGGTCCCCAGGGAATAGTGGCGTCGGGGGTGGAGAACCCGATGCTGACGCTGAGCATATCCAGGCCGGCCTGTTTGAAGCGCGTGATCAGGTCAATGGATTCAGTCAGGGTCTGCTCGTCGCGCCCGTCGAACTCCAGCACGCCGAACCGGGCGGCCAGCGGCAAATGTTCCGGCCAGACTTCGCGTACCGCCGCCAGGGTTTCCAGCAGGAAACGGCCGCGGTTAACGGCGCTGCCGCCGTACTGGTCGTCGCGCTGGTTGGAATGGGCCGAGAAGAAGCTCTGGGCCAGGTAGCCGTGGGCGAAATGCAGCTCCAGCCATTCGAATCCGGCGTCGCGCGCCCGGCGGGCGGCGGCCACGAAATCATCACGCACCCGGGCGATATCGTCAAGCGTCATGGCCTTGGGCACTTTCGGCAAATTGGCGCCAAAAGCGATGGCGGACGGCGCAATGGTCTGCCAGCCGCGCGGGTCGCTCTCGGCGATATGGTCATCGCCCTCCCAGGGCCGGTTAGCGCTGGCCTTGCGGCCGGCATGGCCGATCTGGATGCCGGGCACCGCGCCCGCCGCTTTGATGGCCCGCACCACCGGCACAAAGGCCTGGGCCAGGGTATCGTTCCAGATGCCGGCGCAGCCTGGGGTGATACGCCCCTCGGGGGAGACCGCGGTGGCCTCGACGATCACCAGCCCGGCGCCGCCGCGGGCGAGGGCGGCCAGATGGACCTGGTGCCAGTCGTTGATCAGGCCTTCATCGGCGGAATACATGCACATGGGCGGCACCGCGATGCGGTTGCGCAGCGTAACATCCTTGAGTTTAAAGGGTTGAAAGAGTGCTGACATGGTTCGGGTTCCTGTATTTGTTGGCGCGATGATTTACTGTAGCCTTATTCTGTAATTCGATAATATTCGAATTATGGCTTTTTGACAAGCCGTTTGCTATAGTCGCCCCATGCGCCCCTTTAAACATCCGTCGATAAATGAATTCGCTCTCGAACGCGTGCTTTACGCCTTGAGCGACCCGTTGCGCCTGGACATCGTGCGCCGCCTGGCTCAGTTGGGCGAGGCCAGCTGCGGCGAACTGGACGGCGGCCGCCCCAAATCCAGCGTTTCCCATCATTTCCGCGTGCTGCGCGATGCCGGGCTGGTCTATACCCATAATGTCGGCACCACGCACATCAATACGCTGCGCAGCGATGATATGCAGGACCGCTTCCCCGGCCTGCTGACGACGATCCTGGCGCAGCATTAACCGCCCCCCGCTTCGCCAATATCGCCTAATACGCCCCACCACGGCCTGAATCTCCCCTTTTCCGTTTTCGCGGCAAATCTGTGATCGCCATCTTATTGACCAAAATGCAACTGTGAATAACATCACATTAATCTTTCGTTAACATATCTACCATTGGTATTACCACTGGTTAAGGCTGATGAATGACAGATGACGATTAAACGCGGGAACGGGAAACAGGACACCGGCAACGGCTACGATCGGGTCGTCGGATTTCTGCGCGAGCAACTGCTGTCGGGGGAGCTCAAGGCGGGGGACTGCCTGCTGCCGGAGCGTGAGCTTTCCGCCCGGCTCGGCGTAAGCCGGCCGGTGCTGCGCGAGGCCTTGCGCGCCCTGGCGATGATTGGCGCGGTGGAGATCCGCCATGGTATCGGCACGGTGGTGAAAAAACCCAGCGTGTCGATTCTGGGTGAATTTTTCACCTTTGTACTGGCCCATCAGGCGGATGTGATTGACGACGTGATGCAGGCGCGTATTGCCATTGAACGGCAGGCGGTGCGCCTGGCATGCCGCCGGGCCACGCAAGGGGATTACGATCGGCTGGCCGAATGCCTGCGCGCCATCGTCGACACTATCCATACCCCGGAAGTCGGCGGCCTGGCGGATTTCCACTTTCATGAAGCTATCGTGCTGGCGTCCGGCTCGGCGACGCTTATCAGTATTTACCAGTCCATCAGCGCGCTGATGATGCGTTCGCACCTGGACCGGCGTGAACAGATTATCCAGGTGGACGGCATCGAGGAGTTCCTGATCGATCACCACCGGCTTATTTTTGCCGCCATCGTCGGGCGCGACGAAGCGCGCGCCGACGAACTGCTGGCCCGCCATTTCGAGATCGGCGCGGACTTTCGCCGCCGCGCCACCATCCGCATGGCAGGCGCGGCGCCTTTTACCGACTAAACCACGACCGCAGAAGGAAACCCGAATGAATATCGTTATTGGCAGCGATCACGCCGGCTTCCGGCTGAAGCTGGAACTGGCCGACTGGCTGCGTGCCGCCGGCCATGAGGTGGACGACATCGGCAGCCACACGCCCGACCCGGTCGACTTTCCCGATATCGCCCATGCCTTGTGCGCTAAGGTGCGCCAGGACGCCGGGCGCCGTGGCCTCCTGGTGTGCGGCACCGGCGTGGGCGCGGTGATCGCCGCCAACAAAATCAACGGCATCCGCGCCGCCGTGTGCCACGACATCCATTCAGCGCACCAGGGGGTGGAGCACGATGATGTCAATGTGATGTGCATGGGCGCGCAAATCGTCGGATCGTGGCTGGCGCGCGATTTGGTCGACGCGTTTTTGCAGGCCCGGTTTGTCCGCGATAAGGACTTTGTCCGCCGGGTCGACAAACTCAACCGTCTTGAACAGCAGGACTGATCCTGGGGGACGCAATCACATGAATGAGTTAACACCAAAAGGTAATGTCGGTTTCCTCGGCCTGGGCGTCATGGGACGCGAGATGGCGCGTAACCTCGCCCAGGCCGGCTTTAGCGTGCGCGCCTATGATGTGCTGCCGGCGGCCGTTGCGGCGCTGGCGGCGTATGGGGTACAGCCGGCGCGGGATATGGCGCACGCCACCGCCGACGCCGATATCGTGATCTCCATGCTGCCCGACACGCCGCAGGTGGAAGCCGTGGTGCGCGGCGACGGGGGACTGTTGGCGTGCCCTCCGCGCGGCGGCCTCTACGTGGATATGAGTACTATCGCGCCGGAGGCGACGCGCGCCATGAGCCGGGCGCTGGCGGCGCAGGGCGTGATCATGCTGGACGCGCCGGTATCCGGCGGGCCGGCGGGGGCGAAAAACGCCGCCCTGAGCATTATGGTCGGCGGCGACGCCGCGGGATTCGCCCGCGCCGTACCCTTTCTGCGGGCAATGGGCACCACCATTAACCATGTCGGGCAATCCGGCGCCGGTCAAACGGTGAAACTGTGCAACCAGCTGATATGCGCCATCAATATCCAGGCCATTTGCGAGGCGCTGGCGCTGGGGCGCGCCTATGGCATCGATCTTGGCCAGATGCGCGAGGTGCTGCTGGGGGGGTCGGCGGCGTCCTGGATGCTCGACAAACTGGGCTCGGCCATGATCGGGGGCGATACCTCCGCCGGCTTTCGCATCGATTTGATGATGAAGGATTTGCGTCTGGTGCTGGACGCGGCGCGAGAGCGTCCGGTGCCGCTGCCGGCCACCGCGCTGGTGGCGACGCAATACCAGGACGCGCAGGCCCACGGCGAGGGATCTAACGGCAACCAGGCGCTGTTCAGGGTTTACGACCGGATCACCGGGCGGGAAACGGCGGCGGCGACAAAATAGGTAGCGGGTTATGAAGCTTGATTTCACGGCGATATTCACGCAATGGCAGATGCTGAGGGACGGCGCGCTGCTCACCGCCGAGCTGGCGGTCATCACCACCGTTTTCGGTTTTCTGATAGGCACCTTATGCGCGGTGGCGCGCCGTTCCGAGTGTGCCTGGTGTTCCCGTATCGCGGGGGTGTATATCGAAGCCATTCGCAATACGCCGTTTCTGGTGCAGATCTTCCTGGTGTATTTCGGGTTGTCCAGCCTGGGTTTTTCGTTTACGGCGTTCACCGTCTCGGTGATCGCGCTGACGATAAACGTCGGTGCCTATACGGCGGAGATCATGCGCGCCGGCTTTGAGTCCATCCATCCGGGGCAATGGGAAGCGGCGGAAACGCTGGGGTTATCCACCTGGCAGCAATATTGGCATGTGGCGCTGCGTCCGGCGATAGAACGGGTTTATCCGTCGCTGACCAGCCAGTTTATTCTGTTGATGCTCGCCTCGTCGGTGACGTCGCAGATTTCGACGGAGGAACTGACCGCCACGGCCAATTTTATCCAGTCGGAGACCTACCGGCCGTTTGAAACCTTTTTTGTCGTCGCCGGTATTTACCTGGCCCTGTCGTTCCTGATGCGATTTGCGTTCTGGCTGGTGGGGCTGGCGGCTTTTCCCCGCCGCCGCCGCCTTGGCACCCCGCTTTGAGGAGCGAGACATGAATTCTTCCCTTAATCCCGCGCATATCCAGTTCCTGCTGCAGGGCGCCTTCTGGACCCTGATCCTGTCGCTGATGGCCTTCGGCGGCGGCGGCCTGGTCGGTTTCCTGGTGGCCCTGGGGCGTATCGCGCCGCTGCGCGGCGTGCGTTTTCTGGTGAGCGCCTATGTCCAGCTTATCCAGGGCACGCCGCTGCTTATCATTATGTTTATGATTTATTTCGGCCTGCCGTCGCTGGGGTTCAGTATTTCCCCGTTGTTTGCCGCCGGGGTGTCGCTGACCCTGTACGCCAGCGCTTACCTGGGGGAAATCTGGCGCGGCTGCCTGCAGGCGGTGCCGCGCGCGCAGTGGGAAGCGGCGGAATGCCTGGCGCTGTCCCGCGCCCAGCGCCTGTTCAAGGTGATACTGCCGCAGGCCGTGCGGCTGGCGACGCCGCCCACCGTGGGATTTTCGGTGCAGATCATCAAAAATACCTCCCTGGCGTCGGTGGTGGGTTTTGTCGAGCTGGCGCGGGCCGGGCAGCTTATCAATAACTCGATCTTCGAGCCGTTTATTACCTATCTGATTGTCTCTTTGCTCTATTTTTGCCTGTGTTTTCCGGTGTCGGTATTAAGCCGCAGGCTTGAACGCCGCGCCATGGTTAAAAAAACGGCGCGGCAAAACGCGGCGCTGACCAGAATGGCCTAAGCGTTAAAGGAAATCATTATGTCGATTATCGTGCTTGATAAGGTGCAAAAAAGCTTTGGCGCGGTGCCGGTGCTTAACGATGTGTCTTTTTCCGTGGATCGGGGGCAGGTGGTGGCGTTGATTGGCGCCAGCGGGTCGGGGAAAAGCACCGCGCTGCGCTGTATCGATCGGCTGGAGAAGATTAACGGCGGCAGCATCGAGGTGTGCGGCCATCGCGTCGAGGATCCCCATCTTGACCTGCGTAAGCTGCGTCAGGATGTCGGCATTGTGTTCCAGAGTTATAACCTGTTTCCCCATCTCACTATTGAGCAAAATATCACGCTGGGGCCGATGTCGGTTAAAAAACAATCGAAAGCCGACGCGCGGCGCCTGGCGCATTCGGTGCTGGAGCAGGTGGGTCTGGCTGATAAGGCGGATAGCTATCCGGAGCAGCTTTCCGGCGGACAGCAGCAGCGCGCGGCCATCGCCCGTTCGCTGGCCATGAAGCCGAAGGTGATGCTGTTCGACGAGGTGACCTCCGCGCTCGATCCCAAGCTGACCGGCGAAGTGCTGCGTGTTATCGAACGGTTGGCGGGCAGCGGGATGACCATGATCATGGTGACGCACGAAATGAATTTTGCCCGGCGCATCGCCGACAAAGTGGTGTTTATGCACCAGGGCGCCGTGCATGAAAGCGGCGGCGCCGCCATTTTAAAACAGCCCGCCACCCCGGCGCTGCAGGATTTTATCGCCAACGAGCTGTAGTCGGCGGCGTTGGCCCGTCAGGTAACCCTGGAGAAAACTATGCGATATATGAAACGATTGGCTTTGTTGGGCACCCTGTTTTTGTGGCTGGCGTTTAATCCCGCCGCGGCGGCGACCAACGCCTGGCAGGAGATCAAGGAACGGGGCACGCTGCGGGTGGCGACCGATTTGTCCATTCCCCCTTCCGGGATGCTGGACGCCAGCCTGAAGCCGATAGGGTCGGATGTGGAAACCGCGCAGTTGCTGGCGCAGGATTGGGGGTTGAAACTGCAGTTTATCGAGACCACCGGTCCGACGCGGATCCCCAATCTGCAAACGGGTAAGGCGGATATCGTCATATCAACCCTGTCGGTAACGCCGCAGCGGGCGCAGGTAATCGATTTTACACGCGCTTATGCCGGATTGCGGTCGGTTATCGGCGCGCCCGCGGCGACGAAAATCGGCGGCTGGGACGACCTGAAAGGTAAAGCGATTACCGTGACGCGCGGAACCACCCAGGATACGCAGCTGAGTACGGAAGCGGCAAAACGGGGTTTTACCGTGCAGCGTTATGACGACGACGCGACGCTTGTGACTGCCGCGGTGAGCGGGCAGGCTTTTGCGGTGGCGACGTCGGCCACCTTGGTTAACCAGATAAAAAAACAGAACCCGAAGCTGGCGTTTGAGCCGAAAATGACCCTGCAGGTGTTCGATTTGGCGATCGGGGTGCCGAAAGGGCAGCCGGAGCTGAAAGCCAAACTGGACGAGTGGATTGCCGCCAATCTGAAAAACGGCAAACTGAACGCTATTTATCAAAAATACCATGGCGAGCCGATCCCGCCGGAAATCATTAATCGATAGAATGCCGGACCAGCGACTCGCGCGTGATCTCGGCGATGGCGCGGGCGCCGGTGAGGGTCATGGCCACGCGCATTTCCTTGTCGATAAGCGTGAGCAGGTTGGCCACCCCCTGTTCCCCTGCCGTTGCCAGGGCATAGATATACGCGCGCCCCAGCAGCACGGTGTCGGCGCCCAGCGCAATCATGCGCACCACGTCGAGGCCGTTGCGAATGCCGCTGTCGGCGAGGATAGCGATATCGCCTTTGACCGCGTCGGCGATGGCGGGCAACGCGCGGGTGGAGGAGAGCACGCCGTCGAGCTGGCGTCCGCCGTGGTTGGACACCACGATGCCGTCCGCGCCGAAGCGTACCGCGTCCCGGGCATCCTCCGGGTCAAGTATGCCTTTGATGATCATGGGGCCCTGCCAGAATTCCCGGATCCATTCCAGGTCGCTCCAGGAGATGGACGGATCGAAGTTTTTCGCCAGCCAGCCGATATAGTCTTCCAGGCCGGTGGGTTTGCCCACATACGCGGAGATATTGCCGAGCACGTGGGGACGTCCGCGCACCCCGACATCCCAGGCCCAGGCGGGATGGGTTATCGCCTGCAGATAGCGGCGCAGCGCCGCGTTCGGCCCGCTCATGCCCGAGTGGGCATCGCGGTAGCGGGCGCCGGGAACCGGCATGTCCACCGTGAACACCAGCGTCGAGCAACCCGCGGCCTTGGCGCGCTCCAGCGCGTTGCGCATAAAGCCGCGGTCCTTGAGCACATAGAGCTGGAACCACATCGGCTGTTTTATGGCGGAAGAGACCTCCTCGATGGTGCCGACCGAGACGGTGGACAGCGTAAAGGGGATGCCCTTGCTTGCGGCGGCCCTGGCGGCCTGGACCTCGCCGCGCCGGGCATACATGCCGCAAAGTCCGACCGGGGCGAGGGCGACCGGCATGGCGAGCCGCTGGCCGAACAGCGTCGTCTCCAGGCTCAGCTGCGACATATTCCTGAGCACCCGTTGCCTGAGCGCCACCTGCGCCAGGTCCTCGACATTGCGCCTTAAGGTGTATTCGACGTAGGCGCCGCCGTCCAGGTAGTGAAACAAAAAGGGCGGCAGCTTACGTTGGGCCGCCGCGCGATAATCGGTTGCAGCTGAAATGATCATGTATCCTGTTCTCGCATCATGTCGGTGTCGGTATCCTGATAAGCCAGGCGGGTAACGCGCGCCTGCCGGGCTTCGTCTTCGTGCAGGGCTTTCAGCGTGGTATGGACGCACTCCAGATGTGTTATCGCCGCGCTGCGCGCGCGTTCGGGGTCGCCGGCCAGTATGGCCTGCAGCAATTCATGGTGTTGTTCGGTTAATTTGGCGAAAATCACCGGCACCGTATACATGCGCCGCCGGCTTTGCATTACCGAGGATTGCAGCAGCTCGAACAAACCGCGCATGGTTTGCAAAAGCACCAGGTTGTGCGAGGCCTCGGCAATGGCCAGGTGAAAACGCACGTCGGCCTGCGCGGCCAGATCGGGATCGTCGCTCTCGCTGACCCGCAGCGTGGCGTCAAAACACACCCGCAGCCGTTCCCTGTCGGTATCGGTGGCGCGCCGCGCCGCGTGCCATGCGGTGCTGGCCTCGATAGCCAGCCGCGCTTCCAGTACGTCATAACGATAATCAGGATCCTCGGCCATCAGCATTTTCAGCGGCAGGACGATGCGCTGCCCGGACCATTGATGAAAATCATCCTGAACGTAGGTGCCGCCGCCGCGACGGCTGACCACCCACCCCTGGCTGCTGAGTTGCTGGATGGCCTCGCGTACCGATGAGCGCGATACGCCAAGCTGGGATGCCAGCTGGCGCTCGGCCGGCAGGCGCATGCCCGCGGCCAGCCCGCGCTCCGCTATCAACTGCTTGAGACGCAGGGCGATATGGTCGGCCACGCGGATATCATCAGGTAAGGTCATGGGATCATCCAAGGCAAAATATACGCCTGCAGGGTAGTGATAGCCCCGACGATACTGCAAAAAATCAGGCTGTGCTTCACCGTAAAGCGAAATAAATCCGGCTCATGGCCCACCAGCCCCGCCGCCGCGCAGGCGATGGCGATGGACTGCGGCGAAATCATTTTGCCGGTGACGCCGCCGGTGGTATTGGCCGCCACCAGCAGCACGTCGGATACGCCGATCTGCTGCGCGGTGGTGGCCTGTAGCGCGGCGAACAAGGCGTTCGAGGCGGTGTCGGACCCGGTAAGGAATACGCCCAGCCAGCCGAGGAACGGCGAGAAAAAGGTAAACGCCCGGCCGGTATGCGCCAGGGCCAGGGCCAGCGTCGCGGACAGGCCGGAATAATTGGAAATAAAGGCAAAGGCCAGCACCATGCCGATGGAGTAGATAGGCAGCGCCAGATCCCGCAGGGTCTCTTTAAATGTCGCCAGCGCCGCGCGCGGCTTCATGCGCAGATAGGCGATCGAGATAAAGGCCGCCACCATAATGGCGGTGCCGGTGGCCGAGAGCCAGTCGAACTTATACACCGCCGGGTACGGCAGGAACGTCGCCACCACCGGCGGCGTTTTTGCCACCAGCTTATCCAGGAAGGGCACGGAAATGCTTACCACCCAGCTTTGCAGCGGGCCGCCGGCGGCAAACAGCGCTTTAAACGGCGGCACGCTCCAGAGGGTTACCGTGGCGGTCAGGAAAATAAACGGCATCCAGGCGCGGACGATTTGCCCGGCCGTATAGGTCACGGCCGGCGCCGGCTGGGCCGGCTGGCCGCCGTCGCTGAACCGGAAGATGTGCGCCGGATGCCAGACGCGCAGGAACAGGGTCAGGCATACCAGCGATACCAGCGAGGCGATAATATCCGGCAGCTCGGGCCCGATGAAATTCGAGCTCAGATACTGGGCCAGGGCGAAGGAGATCCCCGCCACCAGGACCGCGGGCCAGGTTTCCCGGATCCCGCGCCAGCCGTCCATGATCGCCATGATCCAAAACAGCACGATAATGGTCAGGAACGGCAACTGTCTGCCGACCATTTGCCCGATAGTAAAGGGGTCGATATTGGCCACTTGCCCGGCGACGATAATCGGCACGCCCATGGCGCCGAAGGCCACCGGCGCGGTATTGGCGATCAGGCATAAGCCGGCGGCGTACAGCGGCTTAAAACCCAGCCCCACCAGCAGCGCGGCGGTAATGGCCACCGGCGCGCCAAATCCGGCGGCCCCCTCCAGGAACGCGCCGAAACAAAAACCGACAATCATCATTTGCAGGCGCTGATCGGGGGTAACCGACAAAATAGAGGAGCGGATGATATCGAACTGGCCGGTCTTGACGGAAATCTTATAGACAAAAACGGCGGCGATGATAATCCATGCAATCGGCCATAAGCCGTAGAAAAAGCCGTAAACCACCGAGGCCAGCGCCCGATCGAGCGGCATGCGGAACAACAGCAGCGCCACCAGCAGGGCCAGGATGGTGGTAATAGTGCCCGCCAGGTAGCCTTTCAGGCGTAATTTAATCAGCGCAAAAAAGAAAAACGCGATGGGAATCACGGCGACCAGGCTCGATAGCCAGATATTGCCGAGCGGGTCGTAATTTTGTGGCCAGATTGGCATGTCATGCTCTCCTGTGACTCGATGTCCGTCGGTGGGTATGCGCCGGGCCGCCCGGGCGCGTCCTGCCCGGCGAATAGGGTTGGCGCAGACAGCAAACTTGGCCTTGGTCATGAAAAAAATGTGAATGAAATGGTCGCCAACGGGCTGGCTGTTACACAAAATTGGTCCTACCAAAACATTTAAGCAATTCTCTTGATACATAAAATTAATGAATCGATAACAAATAGCAACGCTTCATGGGCTTTTTTATTGATTTGCCTGCAATAGTCACAATTTTTTTGTTATTGGTCGGACCAAAAGGCGTGGCGTAGTATTTCGCAGCGGTACATTTGGGCGAGGATAGGCGGGAGACCGTCTTGACGCGGGCCGGTTGCCGCGCGGCGTGCGGGAGAGGCTGCGCGCATGATGCCGGCCGACCTGTTGCGAAGCTGCGCGTAATATCGCCCTATATCCGCGCTTTTCCACGTAGAATATAAGGCGGTGCGCGCTAGAAGTTAATGATAAGGCGCCAGTAGTAAATTAATCGTTGGGCGCGCGCACAGGTCGTGCAAATTAATATCGGGATATAATTGTTTCAGCTCAAGATGGAAGGAGACCAATTGGATGGAGGACAGGCCGCGATGGAAAAAATTATCATTCAGCGACATACCGTCAATATTTATATAATGACCCAATATATCTATTAATGGATGATTTAAGGCGTCTTTTCCCGGCGCGTTTTTTTGCCCCATCACAATGTGCTCCATTTCTTTGATCTTGGTTTTGGTCATGGTGATCAAGGCTTTTTTATCCAGCTTGCCGCTGATGGAATAAGGCAAATCGTCAATAGGATAAAAATAGCGCGGAATCATATAATGACCCAGCTCATTTTCAAGTTCCAGGCGGATGGCTCCCGTATCAATCCCTTGCCCTGGTTTGTCCATTTTCAGCCAGCCGACGATCACCGATTCATCATCCCCATCGCCTTCCAGGACAACGACAGCCGCCGCCGCGACGCCGGCGCATTTCTCCAGGGCGTCCACCACTTCGGCGCAGTCGATACGGTACCCGCTGACCTTATAAAAATCGCCATCCCGGTACAGGTAATTCAGCACGCCTTCCGCATCGATTAAACCGATATCGCCGGTATCATAAAAACGCCCCTCTGTCTGCTCGCCGGGAAGAGCAATGAATTTTTCGGCGGTCAGGGCAGGGTTGTTAAGGTATTCCAACGCCACCCCGGCTCCGCCGATGAAAATATTACCCGGTTCCCCCGCCTTCATCTCGCGCCGCGCGTCATCCAGAATTTTTATCTGCGTATGGTCGATTGGACGACCGATGCGGTTATCGCCGGCGCGGGTGATGACATGCGCCGTTGACCAGACGGTGGTTTCCGTCGGCCCGTAGAGGTTGCATAACCAGCGCGCGCGCGCCGACAGCCGGGCGGATAACTGCCGTCCCAAGGGTTCTCCTCCCACCAGGAGCCGGTTGAATCGCCAATCATCCTGCAGATAGGGTAAAAGACATTTGAGCATGGACGGCGTCGACTGGAAAATATCGGGCTGACAGCGCATTAACTGCCACGCAATCTCCTGGACTGAATGCGTTTGCGCATCGTCGAGCAGAAACAATGTCCCGCCGTTGGCCAGCGGCACGGCATACTCCAGGTAGAACATATCAAACGACACCGAGGTTGCCGACAGCCAGCGGGTCTCGCCGCCGGCCTCGAGCAACCGGCTGAAACTGTTGATCAGGTTACTGCACCCCCTATGCGCCACGCTGACCCCTTTCGGCTCGCCCGTGGAGCCGGAGGTATAAATACGATAAGCCGCCGGCGCCGGATTTTCCGCGGGAACGGGTTTTATCTGCGCAACGGCGCTAAAGGTCGCCACATCAGCCCCGTCCGCGCCGCCGATATGACCCGCGCGGCTGTCGTAGGTCAACAGGCAGGACGAGGCCGCCAAAATTTTCATCACGCGGCCTGGCGCGGTGCAAATATCCAGCGGGATGTAGGGTACCCCGAGGTAATGGCAGGCCAGCAAGGATGCCATCAGTTCCACACCTCGGGGCAGGCACAGGAGAATGCCGTCCGTTTTGGCGTCCATTTTATGCGCCAGCTGTTGCGCATAATGGCCGGCCATGTGCTGCAACCGGGCGTAGCTGATGGATTGGTCATTCACCACCAGGGCAATAGCCTGCGGAGTGCGCTTCGCCGCGGCCTCGAAGGCATGAATAAAATGCATGTTTCCAGCGCAAGGGGAATTACTCACCATTCTCGAATCTCCATTTCATAATAACGCAGTTAATATCAACGTGATTAACGTTGTCACACCGATAACGCCGGTTACAACGCTAATCAGCGCTATAATCAGCAATTATAATGTGCAAATTAATAATTATGCTTAATAAAAAATATCGCTGCCTCCTTAAATGCCCGCCTGCCGGATAAGGGCTATGACACCCTGGCTGCGGCAGGCGTTAATCAGTTATTCACTGAAAACTTAAATGTAAAATGCTATTTTCACAACCCGGCAGTGGCGGATCGGCCATAATAAATACAAGCTGCTAAAAAAACGTATTCCTGAAAATTTAACGCTAAAAAAATAAGTTAAATGGCGGAATAAACCAGCATATGGCAATATTTGTGCTTTTTAAAAAAACATATTAATTAATTAGTATTGGTTTTTATCCACTGCCGGGCTGGTAGTGGGCAAGGCAGGCTGATGGGCAACCGGCGGGCTTCCCGCCACGGGGCGCCGGATGCGCGGATCGATGATTATTCGTCGCGGCCAGGGCGCCGTTAAGCGGCGCCACCAGCGCCGGCGCTTATTGGCAGTCGGCTTTATATTCGTATTTATCGGCTTTTTGACGATCGTTTTCAGTAATGGTCACCAGATCGGTCAGCGTCTGTTTCGGCACCGGCTTGCCGGCCAGCAGCGCCAGCGCGGTGGTAATGACCGCTTCGCCTTCCTGTTTGGGGTTCTGCGCAATCAACACGTTGATGGTGCCGTTTTTCAGCGCGCTCACTTCGGCGGTGGCGGCGTCATAGGCCACCACCTTGACTTTTTTCGCCGCGCCCGCCTGGCGCAGGCCGGTTACGGCCCCGATGGCGCCCTGATCGTTGGTGGAAAATACGCCCGCCAGCCGAGGATGGGCGGAGAGGGTGGAGGTGATGATTTCCGCCGCCTTCTGCGGGTCGTCGCTTTGATACTGCGGGCCGAGGTAGGTGATGCCGGGATAGGTTTTGATCTGTTCGGCAAAACCTTTTTCACGCGCGTCCTGGGCGCTTGAGCCCGGCGGCTGGGTAATAACCAGCACTTCGCCTTTGCCGCCGAGCAGCGTATTCATCGCCTCGGCGGCCATTTTACCGCCGCGCTCGTTGTCGGAGATGATTTCCGTCGCCAGGAAACCATTGTCATTGAGCGTCTGGTCGACGGTCAGCACTTTTGCCCCGCGCGCCGCCAGCTGTTTCATCGGCGCCACCAGGGCCTGCGCATCGGTCGGCACAATCGCGGCCACCGCCGGCGCGGTCGCCGTAACGGCGTTCACCACCGGGATCTGGCTGTCGGCGGCAAACTGATCGGGGGCGGAAACCTGCAGGGTAACGCCCATCTGCCGTGCTTTTTCCTGCGCGCCGCACTGTAATGCCTGATAAAAGGGACTCCCCTTCACCCCCAGGACCAGCGCGACGGTATGATCTTGTCCGGCGGCCAGGGCGGGAGGCGCCAGCGCCAGGGTTAAGGTCGATAAAACAGCGAATGCCATGGTGTTACGCATCATGATTTCCCCTTAGGAAGTGATTGAAACCTGAGTTGACTGATAATAAAACCGTGCCTGCGGGCGGAATGGCGAACCGCGTGGTGGCCATGCGCGCACGGCGCATGGCCATGGCGTGCGAAACCCCGGCCCTTCCTATTCGCGACGCAGGTCAGGCAAACGTGCCTGTAGCGTGACCTGCGGTTAACGTCGATCCCGGGCCCGGCGTTTGAGCTGATCAATCCAGACCGCCAGGATCAGTACCATGCCCATCGCCACGGTTTGCCAAAACGGCGGGATGCCGAGGATGACAAAACCGTTTAGCAGGATAATGGGGATAAACACCCCGATAATGGTTCCGGCGACGCTGCCGATGCCGCCGAACAGGCTGGTTCCGCCCAGCACCACGGCGGAGATGGTCGCCAGGTTATCCATGGCGTGGCCGCCGATGGTGGTGGTGGAAAAACGCGCGTTGGACATGATGGCGGCCACGCCCGCCAGCGCGCCGGAAATCATGTAAATGGCGACCAGGCGCGCTTTAACATTGATGCCCGCGCGCCGCAGCGCTTCCAGGTTGGAGCCGACGGCAAAGACATGCAGGCCGAAGCGGGTGAGGTGCAGTACAAAAGCGGCGACGGCCAGCACCGCCACCGCGATCAACACCAGCACCGGAATACCGGCGACGGCGCCGCCGCCGACCACATCCACCAGCTTTTCCGGCATGGCGCGCACATCGATGCCGCCGGAAAATACCTGCGCCAGCCCAAGCGCCATGCCGAAGGTGCCGAGGGTGACAATCAGCGCCGGGATTCTGGCCACGGCCACCAGGAAACCGTTGAGCGCGCCCCACAGCAGCCCGGCCGCCACCGCCACCAGGCTGCCGGCGGCAATCACGCCCCAGCCGGCGTCAGTGGTGCCGAAGGTATTGCCCGCCTGGCCTGAGAGAGACAGCATCGCCTGGGCGGAAACCACCGAGGAAAACACCAGAACCGCGCCCACGGATAAATCAATGCCGGCGGCGATGATGACGTAGGTTTGCCCCACCGACAGCACCAGCAAAATGGCGGCGTTAATGGCGATTTGCGCCAGGTTGTAGGCCGAGCCGAACTGTTCGGGGCGCAGCAGGCCGAACAGCGCGATAAGCGCTATCAGCAGAATAAATATCCAGCCGCCGCCGATCAGCCGCGCCAGCGTATCACGCGCTCCGGCGGGGTGTTCAGCGCCAGGCGCCGGTTTATTTACTAAGGTTTTGTTCATGGCGCCGCCTCCGCGCTGCCGTAGGTGCCGCTGGTCATGGCCGACACCAGATCTTCCACCCGCAGGCCCTTGGTCGGCATCTGCGCCACGCTTTTGCCCAGGCGCAGCACCTCGACCCGGTCGGCGATTTCCAGGACCTGCGGCATATTGTGGCTGATCAAAACCACCGCCAGGCCGGCGTCGCGCACCTGGCGCACCAGTTGCAGTACCCGCTCGGTCTGGACGACGCCGAGCGCGGCGGTCGGTTCGTCCATAAAAATCACCCGTCCGGCCCACATGGCGGCGCGGGCAATGGCCACCGACTGGCGCTGGCCGCCGGACAGCGAGGAAACCGGCACCGACAGCGAGCGCAGATTGACGCCCAGGCGGGCGAACTGTTCCACCGCTTTGCGGCGCATGACGGCGCGGTTGAGCATGCCCAGCCTGCCCAGCGGGCCGCCGCGCAGTTCCTCGCGGCCTAAAAACAGGTTTTCCACCGGCGTCAGCTCCGGGGCCAGGGCCAGATCCTGATAGACCGTGGAGATGCCGCTGTCCTGGGCCGCCCCCGGCGAGGCGAACGCCACCTCGCGGCCGTCGATTTTAATCACGCCCTCATCGGGCCGATCGGCGCCGGAGAGAATTTTCGTCAGCGTTGATTTCCCCGCGCCGTTATCGCCGATCAGGGCGCAGATTTCACCGGGATAGACGCGGAAATCCACGTGCTCCAGCGCCCTGACGCCGCCGAAGTGTCGGCTGATGGCCACGGCTTCAAGTACCGGGATGGTCATTTTCGTGTTTCTCCACCGCAAGACCAATGTTATTGGCAAACGCGAACCACTGGTTGTAGGCCGCGCCCGTCAGGCCGGACCAATACTGGAAGGCGGCTTCCGCGTCGGGAAAACTCCACACTTCGACGGTCTCGAAATCATGCTGGCCGCGAATATGGTAGCGGCCCATAAACCGCGCGCCGTCGGTCGCCGCCCGATCGGCAAGCGCTTGCCACCGGGCCCGCTTTTCCTGTTGTTCGGCATCGGTCAGTAAATACCAGCGCGGGCGCGGGCGGGCATAATGGATCCAAATACTCTCTGACATAGGGGCTCCTTAAGCGCCGGCGGGCAACAGCAGGTCGGCCAGCGGGCGAACCTTGCCGGTGACGTGGCGTGAGGTGGTGAATTTAAAATCCGCGGCGTCCTGATGGCCGGTAATGGCCCGGGAGACGCTGTCCAGGCTGTCGGTTTCCCAGATGCCGAGGTGATGCCAGCTATGCGCCCAGTCCAGGCGATGACGGCCGGCGATATTGATATTCAGCGCCAGATCGCCTTTAAACGCGACGTCGCATTCAGCGTCATATTCCGTGCGTTCGGCGGGCGTCGCCTCGCACCAGGCGTCGTTCCATTCCCACAGCGCCATAAACCCCCAGGGGCGCCGGATATCCGCACCGCCGCCGTTCACGGTGGCGAATTCACGCGGACCTAACAGCCACTGCGTGGCGAACAGCCGCGACCAGCCCGCCTGTTCAAGACGTACGGTTCCCGCCAGCGCGGCGTCAAGCGATGGCGCCTCAAAGGCGCCGGCCATATCCCATTCGTGCAGGGCGCCGCTGTCGAGCGCCGTCGCCGGGAGGGTCTGGTCGGCCGGCGTAAACATGGCGCGGAAAGACAACAGCCAGCCTTCGCCGCGCAGCTGATCCAGCAGCGTCATCAGCGCCTGATAATGTTGCCGCTGATACACCGCGTCGCCCGCGTCCGTCTGGCGTTTGGCCAAAAATGCCACCACGCAGCGCGCCGAGGTCGACGGCTGGGAAGAGAATACGTCGGTTTCACCGGTCAGCAGCGTCATTTGCCCTCCCGCACCAGCATCACCGCCTGCATTAACTGCGCCACGCGGCGGGCATCCACCGGTTTCCACCAGGCGCCGTCGTGCTTTAGCCATTGGCCGATAATGGCGCCGTCGGCCGCGCTGAACAGCGCGGGCACCTGGGCCGGCGACAGGCCGGAACCGACGATTACCGGTAAATTGGTGCCGTTGCGCACGTCGTTCACCTCGGTCGGTTCGGTGGGCGATCCGGTGCGGGTGCCGGTGGCGATCAGCACATCGGCGTCGAACCATTCCGCGTCGGTGGCCTGCTCGGCGATGCCGCGGTCGGCGGTAATGGCATGGGCGCCAAACTTGACGTGCACGTCGGCGAAAATGGCGACATCGCGGGCGTCGATCATCGACCGGTAGCGCATCGCTTCCGGCGCGGGACCGTTGATAAAGCCCTCATTGGCCACATAGGCGTTGACCCATTGATTGACCCGTACCCAGCGCGCGCCGACCGCCTTGGCGATGGCCAGCGCGGGAATGGCGCCGTTGGCCACGCAGGTGATGCCGATGGGCGTCGCCACCGCGGCGCGCACTTCCATGCAGGCGGCGGTCAGCGCGGCCACCGTCTCCGGGCCGATATTTTCCGGCCGGCAAAAGGGCAGATCGCTGGCGTTTTCAATAATAATGCCGTCGATGCCGCCCTGCGCCAGGGTTTTGGCGTCGGCGACGGCGGCGGCGAAAATGTCTTTCATTGCCTGCCCGTTATAACGCGGCGCGCCGGGGAGGGCCTGCAAATGTATGACGCCTATTACCGGTTTTTTTACCGGGAACAGCGCGGCAAGCATGTCGGGTTTTTGGGGAAGTACCTGTGGTCCGGCCATCTTATCTCTCGTCTGTCGGGGCGCGGGCATCGCCATCGGGCATGCCGGCGCGTTGATAATGCATAAGCTGTGCGTGGCTGGGGTAGGAGGGCTGCGCGCCCATGCCCCCGCAGCTGTAGGTGGCGGCAAAGACCGCCCGCGTAAGCGACTGGTGTAGGGATTCGCCCGCCAGGCGCCCGGCGATAAACCATCCGGCCAGGCAATCGCCCGCGCCGGTGGTGTCCACGATGACCGGGTCGAAGGGTACGCGGGCGCTCACGTCATGAACCGCGGAGACGTAGCGCGCGCCCTGCGGGCCAAGGGTGCACACCACGGCCGTTACGCCCAGCGCCAGCAGCCGCGCCACGGCGTTATCGCCCAGCTGGCGCAGCGCGCGCTGGTTGCAAAACACCACCTCGGCGCCGGACAGCAGGGGATAGAGGGGTTCCAGACCGCCGGCGAAGGTGGCGGGCTCCAGGTCAATCGACCACTTGCAGCCGGCCCGGCGGCACTGTTCAATCAGGGGCCACGCCCCCTCGCCGTACACGGCGGTATGCACCCAGTCGATACCGCGTAAATCGAGGGCCTGCACCCATGCCAGGCTGGGATACAGCGAGACGCCCGGCTCCAGCAGCAGCCGTTTTTCGCCGTGCGGCTCAAGGAGGATTACGGCGCGGCAGGTCCGTCCGGGCCTTTTGCGGCTGATAATCCGCAGGCCGGATTGTTGCAGGCCCCGCAGCAGGGGATCCGCCACCAGGTCGTCGCCGGTTTCAACGGCGAGCGTGACGTCCGCGCCCGCCAGGCGGCAGGCCAGGGCGGCGTTGCTCACCACCCCGCCGGCGGACTCGCTGTTGATGCGCGCCAGGACTTTTTCGTCGGGCTGCGGGATATGATCCATGCCGAAGGTGGTATCCAGGCTGATATCGCCGACAAACAATCCTTTGCCGGCCATCATGATTTACGCACCAAATCGATGGTAAAGCTGTAGCGATCGGCGCGGTAATGCACCGTCACATATTCCACCGGGCGCTGGTCCGCGTCGTAGCTCAGGCGCCGGGCGACCAGGCAGGCGGATCCCCTGGCCACCTGGAGGGCGCGGGACAGTTCGCCGTTGAGCAGGGCGGCGCTGATGGTTTCCTGGCCGCCGACGATGCGGCAGCCGCACCGCTGTTCCAGCCAGACATACAGCGACTGGCGGTCAAGGTCGCCGGCCCCGGGCGTCGGGTGATGGACAAAAAGGGCGGGCGACAGCCAGCTGTGGGAATACGCCATCGGCATGTCATCGGCTTTTAACAGCCGGGTGGACATAAAGGCTTTTTCGTTGGGCTGCAGGCGCAGGGCGGCGGCAATATCGGCGGGAGGAACCGCCATGCGGGCGCCGAGGGTCTGGTAGCCGGCGCTGAAACCGCGCCGCTGCATATCTTCCGCGAAACTCGACATCTGGCTCAGCGGCTGGACCACCTGCGGCGGCAGCACGATGGAGCCTTTACCTGCGCGGCGGCTGATTAAGCCCTCCTGCTCAAGTTTATCCAGCGCGGTGCGCGCGGTGGTGCGGCTGACCCCGAACACCTGGTTAAGCAGGGTTTCCGAAGGCAGGGCCTCGCCGGGCTTAAATCCGCCGAATTCGATTTCACGGCGTAATCTGTCTGCGATTTGCCACCATAATGGCTGCGGGCCGGAAACAAGCCCATGCTGATCCCAATGCATGTTTATTCTTTCTGGTTGCCGATAGGTTGTCATGATAATTGAATGACATGACAATCCCTGTCAACCGGCTAATTCACAGAAAAATCATTAAAATCAATAGGGTTGACGCAACTGAAGGGTAGGTGCATTTGCTTTTTTATCGTCAGGAAACAGTGAATTAATACCAGACATTTGACCGTCGTCGGCGCGGATTTTACGGCGGCAATGCCGTCATAGGAAATTAGTATGATTGTGATCTCCGTGTTAAATCGGGCAATGCGCGCGGTCAACACGCGCCCATCCGCCATGCTTTGCGCGCATAGCGACAATAGCAACCGGCATTAGCCGCCGGCGCACCCCGGGGCTACAATCGCCGCGACATCCGAACCAGTATCCCCGGGGTAGATAATAATGAAAATTCTCGACGTGGTTGAAATCACCAAACCCATTGCCTCGCCTATCCGTAATGCCTATATCGATTTCAGCAAGATGACCACCAGCCTGGTGGCGGTGGTCACCGATGTGATTAAGGACGGCCGGCGCGTGGTGGGCTACGGCTTTAATTCCAATGGGCGCTATGGCCAGGGCGGCCTTATCCGTGAACGTTTCCGCGACCGTATCCTGCGGGCGGATGCCGACGCCGTGCTTAATCCTAACCGCGATAATCTCGATCCCCACCGGATTTGGGACCTGATGATGGCCAATGAAAAGCCGGGCGGCCACGGCGAGCGTTCCGTGGCCGTGGGCACGCTGGATATGGCGCTCTGGGACGCCACGGCGAAAATCGCCGGCCAGCCGCTGTTCCGGCTGCTGGCGGACACCCACGGCGTAGACGCCAATCCCCGCGTATTTGTCTACGCCGCCGGCGGTTATTATTATCCCGGCAAGGATCTTGTCGCGCTGCGCCGGGAGATGCGCGGCTATCTGGACCGCGGTTATACGGTGGTGAAGATGAAAATCGGCGGCGCGCCAATCGACGAGGATCGCCGCCGTATCGCCGCCGTACTGCATGAGATCGGCGACGACGCCCGTTTGGCGGTGGACGCCAACGGGCGCTTTGATCTGGAAACCGGCATCGCTTACGCCAAAATGCTGCGCGAGTATCCGCTGTTCTGGTTCGAGGAGGCCGGCGATCCGCTGGACTATGCCCTGCAGGCCGCCCTGGCCGGCTTTTACCCGGGCGCCATGGCGACGGGTGAAAATCTGTTTTCCCACCAGGATGCGCGTAACCTGCTGCGCTACGGCGCCATGCGCCCGGACCGGGATTATCTCCAGTTCGACTGCGCCTTGTCGTATGGCCTGGTGGAGTATCTGCGCACCCTGGCGGTGCTGAAGGAGTTCGGCTGGTCGGCGTCGCGCTGTATCCCGCACGGCGGTCACCAGATGTCGCTGAATATCGCGGCGGGGCTGGGGCTTGGCGGAAACGAAAGCTATCCGGATTTGTTCCAGCCCTACGGCGGTTTTCCGGATGCGGTGACCGTTGACAACGGCTATATCACGATGCCCGAGCTGCCGGGCATCGGATTCGAGGGGAAATCCGAGCTGATAAGCGTGATGCGCGCGCTGGCCGAATAATCGCCCGCGCGCCCGGTAACGCATGATACCGCGCCGGCATGGCTGTCCGCGCATCCCGCGTCAGCGCGGGCCCTGGCCGGCGATGGCCTGCCATAACCGCTCCGCCGCCCGGGTCATCGACGATGCCGGGCGGAACACCCTAATCTGCACCGGTACCTCGAGGCGCCGGTCCCGTACCGCCGCCGCGACCAACGCGCCGCTGAGCAGATCCGCCTGCGCCAGCGTCCTGGGCAGCCAGGCCACGCCGTCTCCGGCCCGGGCCATGGCGAGCAGGGTGGCGGCGAGATCGGAGGTAAAAACCCTGTCCATTTTTGCCAGCTGCGCGGTCATGTGCCGTTGGGTGGCGATTATCCGGCCCAGCCCTGAATCAGTGCTGTAGGACAGGTACGGTATCGGCCGGGCCATGTCGTCCAGGGACCATTTCGGCCGTTTGCCGGTGGCGTCGGGCGCGCAAAGCGGCAGCAGGATATCCTCGCCGACCTGGACGCTGGTAAAGTGCGCGTTCTCCAGCCCGCGGCCGGCATCCGGATGGGAATGGCACAGCAAGAATTGCGCATCGCCGCGCAGGAACAGGCGTTCGCAGGCCAGCAAGGTGTCCGACACCAGCTTTACCTGGCCATCCAGAGGGGTGATGCCGCTTTCACGCAGCCAGTGGGGGAAAAACAAAGAGGACAGCGAATGGGTTGCGCAAAAAATGATCATCTGCGCGCCTTTGCCCGCCGCTTCCAGCGTTTTCGCCCGCAGATCCTGAATCGCGCGCAGAAGGGCCACCGCCTGCGGGTGGAACACCTCACCGGCGGCCGTTAGCCTGACGCCGCCCCGGCTGCGTTCAAACAACGGCGTGCCGGCCCACTCCTCCAGCGCCTGAATGCGCCGGCTGAACGCCGGCTGCGTCACATGCCTCAGCTCCGCGGCCCGTGAAAAATTCAGGCTCTCGGCCAGGGCCGCGCAGTCTTCAAGCCACGCCAGCTCAATGTGGGGATGATTCATCATACCTCGGCTCCATGGCGTCCGACGCCTCTTGTCAGCATGCGCTGCCGCCATTATCGCACAGCCGGCGCGCACTTTCCTGATGACAAGTCGGCGCACTCTGTGCAGGATGAGATTTATTTATCCAGGGCAACAAATCTGATGAGTGTGAAAACCGCCTCCCTTGAGAACCGCATCCGTCAATGCTGGGAGCAGCTTTCCAGCCATGAGCAGCGGCTGGCTGACGTGATTCTGGCCGCGCCGGGCCAACTGGCGATGAATACCGCCACCGAGCTGGCGCGGAGCGCCGGCGTCTCAAAAGCCACCACCACGCGTTTTTTCCGCCATCTGGGCTATGACAATTACGACGCGGCCCGGCGGCAGGCGCGCGATATGCAAAACAGCGGCTCGCCCCTTTACCTGCAGCAATTTCAATCCGGCTCGCCGCTGGATGCGGTGATCCAAAACCATCTGGAGCGCGAGGTGGCCAACCTGGTCAATACCTACCGCTCGCTGGACGCGCAGCAACTGTGCGACATCACGCAAGCGGTCGCAGGCGCCCGCCGGGTGGTGGTGATGGGCTGGCGATTCAGCCAGACCATTGCCGCCATGCTCTATCGCGATCTGATCCATGTTCACCACGACGTGAGGCTGCTGCCGCGCGCCGGCGATTCGCTGGCGGAGCACCTTGCCGTGCTGGGGCCGCTGGACGTGGCGATCTGCGTCGGCCTGCGCCGCCGGATGCCCGCCCTGGAGGCGGCGATGAACGCCATGGCGGAGCTGCGGGTGCCGATGCTGTACCTCTCCGACGTCCTTTCCGGCAAACCCTCGAAACAGGCGACCTGGATTATTCGCTGCCACACCGAGGGCAGCCTGATCTTTGACAGCACCGCGTCGCTCTCGGGGGTATGCAACCTGCTGTGTTCGCTGGTGGCGCGCGAGCGGGGCAAAGCCCGCAACGATCAGCTGGCGCTGATCGAATCCGTGCACCAGTGGCTTGATGAGCTGGAATAACCGATCGTCATGGTGCATTAGCGCAAGATTTTGCCCGGGGATGGTGCGCCGGCTGCGCGGCAACCGCCGGTCCGGCGCGGCTGTAACAACCCTTAAGAAACAAAAGAAATAAAATATAATGATAAAGAAACAATAGTTTCACTCTGATTTTATACAGAAAAAAGGGTTTCTCTCCCGGCGCGGATAACGATGGCGGTAAAAAGTGGCATGAAAGCTGCCTAATTGTTAGACACCGCCACCACACCAGGATATGACCCTTATGAATAAAATCGCCTTTTTCGCCGCCGCGCTGCTGGCCTTAGGAGCTTACTGCGCCACGGCCCAGGCGGATACGCTGGCCGATATCAAATCCAGCGGCAAAATGACCGTCGGTATCGATCCCACCTTTCCCCCCTACGAATACACCAACGACCAAGGCGAGGTGGTCGGCTACAGCGCCGCCATTATGCAGTCGGTAGCCAAAGAACTGGGGGTGAAACTGGAGTTTCAGAAAACCGCCTTCAGCGGCATTATTCCCGGGCTGATCTCCGGCGCCTTCAACGCCGAAGGTTCCTCCCTTAACGTCACCGCCGAGCGGGCGAAGAAGGTGCTGTTTACCGTGCCCTTCAGTAAAACCGTCAACGGTATCCTGGTACGCCAAGCCGACGCGGGCCATTTCAGCGCTAAGCCATTGAAAGTGGAAGACCTGGCGGGGCTGCGCGGCGCGGCGAAAAGCGCCAGCGTGCCGGAACAACTGCTGAAAACCTTTAATGACCAACTGGCAGGCAAAGGCCTTAAACCTATCATCATCATCAGCGTCGATACGCTGGACCAGACCGTCAGCACCCTGATGACCAAACGCGCCGACTTTGTGATTGACGATATCGCCGTGCTGGCGCCTGTCGCGAAAAAATATCCCGGCAAGGTGGCGCAGGTGGGCGAGATAGGCCCATCGCAGTGGATGGCGTGGGCCACCCGCAAAGAGGACGCCACGCTGAACAAGGTTATCAGCGACCGTATCCTGGCGATGCAGAAAACCGGCGAACTGGCACGGCTGCAAACCCAATACCTGGGCACCACCTTTACGGTGCCGGCCGATAATTTCATTCCGCAGGAGTAAGGCATGTGTCAGCAACAGGTTCATGTCCCCGCCGGGCACGGCCGGGCATTCACCGTCCGTAAAGGGCAATATCTCACCATTATCGACAGCGAGGGGCAGCAGGCGGCGGATTTTGTGGCGGTAAACGCAGCGAATGCCGCCGAGAAGCTGTCGCCGGTGCATACGCGCCAACACCTGCGCTCGCTGTTCTTTAAGCCGGGCGACGCGCTTTGGTCAAGCGATAACCGCGCCATGTTGCGTATTATCGACGACAGCATCGGCATTCACGACGCCAACGTGCCCGCCTGCGACCGTACTCGGTTCAGCGTGGACTTCGGCGTCGAGGGGCATCGCAACTGCGTCGATAACCTGCTGGAAGGCATGCGCGGCTTTGGCGTTACCTACTACAGCCTGCCGGAACCGTTCAATCTGTTCCAGAATGGCCCGGTCACCGCCGACGGCCGAATGGAGGTGACCGATCCGCATAGCCGGGCGGGGGACCGCATTACCTTCCTGGCATTGTGCGATCTGGTCTGCGCCGTGTCGTCCTGTCCGCAAGACATTATTCCCGGCAACGGGCTACAGGTGACCCCCATCGATATCCTTATCTCCGATCAACCCAACGCCGGCGAGGCCTGATATGTTACTGATGAAAGAGGATGTTGCCGCCCAAAAAACCACGCGTTCGCTGGCGGAGCCGGTCATGGTGACGCCGGGCGCGGCGGGTGCTATCCGCGTAGTGCGCGGACAGTTGCTGCGCATCACCGCGCTGGGCGACGGCGCGGTAGCCTCGCTATTTGGTTTCAGCGTCGACGATCCGGGGATCTGGCTGTCGGTGCATCACACGCGCGTCTTTAGCAACAGCTATCTGCTCGGCTCGGGCATGCGTTTGGTCAATAACCGCCGCCGGCCGGTTATGGTGCTCGGCAAGGATAGCGTGCGCCGCCACGATCTGCTGCTGCCGGGCTCCACCACGGCGTGGCTGGCCGGACGCGGTTACGCCGGGCAGCAGGGCTGTATGGACGCGGTGGCCGCCGAACTGGCGCGCCTGAAGATGCCAGTGCCGAAACTGCCCGACCCCGTCAATTTATTTATGCATGTGGACCTGGAACGCAATGGCGCTATCGCGCCGCGGCCTAATGAGACACGGGCCGGCGACAGCATCACCTGCCGGGTGGTGATGGATACGCTGTTTATCGTCAGCGCCTGCTGCACAGGGATCGAGGGTAATGACTGTCCGGCGCCGCTGCGGCTATCGGCGGCGGAAGCGTTGACCGATTTTCCGGCTCAGTGAGGTAGCCATGGGGCTGGATGCTGAGGTCAGCGCCGGATTGCCGGAGCTGGCGCGGGGCCTGTGGGTCACCCTGCAACTGACGATGCTGGCGGCGCTGCTGAGCCTGGCGCTGGGCCAGTTGGGCTGCTACTTGCAGTTGCGGCGGGGCGGGGTACCGCGTTTTGCCGGCCGGCTGTATGTCAGCCTGATGCGCGGCACGCCCGCCATCGTCCAGCTGTTCGTGGTGTTTTTTACCTTGCCCAGGCTCGGGCTGGGCGGGCAACCGCTGCTGGCGGCGACGATCGCCATCGGCATGAACAGCGGCGCCTATGTGGCGGAAATCCTGCGGGTCAACCGGCGCCTGGTCACGCCAGGACAGCTGGAGGCGGCGCGCACGCTCGGGCTTGGACGCTGGCTCACCTGGTGGTATGTGGTCAATCCGCAGGTGATGCGCGCCAGCCTGCCCATGCTGGTCAACGAATTTACCCTTTTGCTGAAAACCACGCCGCTGGCGTCGGTGGTGGCGCTGACCGAGCTGACCTACGCCGGGCAGATCGTCATCGCCCGCAGCTACGAGCCGGCCCAAGTGCTGCTGCTGGTGGCGCTCGGCTATCTGCTGATTGCCCTGCCGCTGCTGCGCGCGGCGCGTTATCTCGAAGGCAAAGGGAGACCGGTATAATGGACTGGCATGCCATTGCCTCGTCGGCTCCCGCGCTGTGGGCGGGGATGCAAATCACGCTGTTGCTGAGTCTTATCGCCGCATGGTGCGCGGGACTTGCCGGCGCGCTGCTGGCGTGGTGTCTGCTGCGCGCGCCGCCTTTCTGGCAGCCGCTGCTGCGCGCCTATCGCGCGCTGACCCTCGGCCTGCCGCTGCTGGTGGTGATTTATCTGCTGTATTTTGTGCTGCCTGAATATGGCATCACGTTCTCGTCGCCCACCGTGGGCGTGCTGGCGCTGACGCTCTATTACGCTCCCTATGTCGCGCAGGTGATCCTGGCCGCGATGGCGGCCCTGCCGCGCGGGCAGTGGGAAGCCACGCGGGTGCTGGGTTTAAGCCGGACCCGCGCCCTGGTGGACGTGGTGCTGCCGCAAACCCTGCCGCAGATGCTGTCGCCGCTGACGGGCCTGCTGATTGGCCTGATCAAGGACTCGGCGCTGCTGTCGATTGTCTCGGTGCGGGAATTTATGTACGCCGCCAAGCAGGCCATCTCGGCCACCTACGCCCCGCTGGAAATCTATCTGGCGGTGGCGCTGTGTTATTGGCTGCTTAACAATGTTATCGACATTCTGGCCCGGCGGGTGGAGCGGCGCATGACGCGCTATAGCCGCCGTACGGCGAATTAACCTGGAGAAGACCAATGGAAGCACAATTTACCTGCCGCGATGAGCGGCTGATCCCCGCCCGCCACGGCAAGGCGATCCGCCTGGCCGCGGGTGAAGCGGTGCAGTTGATTAACCTGCACGGCACCCAGGTGGCGGACTGCTGGGCTTATAACGCCCGCGACGTGGGCGAGTACATGTGCATGGAGGCGACGCGGGTCTGGAACCAGCGCCTGAATCCGGTGGTGGGCGACAGTTTTATCACCAATCAGCGCCATCCGATCCTGACCCTGGTGGCGGATACCTCCCCGGGCGTGCACGACACCTTTATGGCGGCCTGCGACGCGCGCCGCTATGAGCTGCTGGGCTGCACGGAGCCGCATCGCAACTGCCACGATAACCTGCATCAAGGACTGGCGGAACTGGGCGTTGCCCTGCCGCACGGCAATCTCGCCTCGTTTAATGTGTTTATGAATATTCGCGTGCAGCCGGACGGCATCACGCTCAGCACGCTGCCGACGGTGACGCGTCCGGGGGATTACATTATCCTGCGCGCCGAAATGGACTGCTACGTGGCGTTTTCCGCCTGTCCACAGGACATCGTCAGCATCCAGGGGCAGGGCGATAACACGCCGCGCGACATGCTGTTGCGTATTCTCACCGGCGATTTTCCCGGCGGGGAGGTGAAAGGGCCATGGATACCGGAGACGGCGGCGCCGAGCAACCGGTAATACGCGTGGCGTGGCTTGGCCCCGGCCGCGTCGCTGGCGGCACGGCACGATAGGCGGGCGTTAGCTGGCCGCCTTCAGCGGGAACCCGCCGCGGGTATCCTGGTGCATTAAATTGAGCAATAAACGCATAAAACGCTGGCCGCTGGGGGGCAGGGGATGCCCCCGCAGCGACAGCAGCGAAAACGTCACTTCATAGGCGAACGTTTGCGCATCCGCGACTTCAACAAAACAATAGAACTGGGACAGCGTCTGCACGTAATGGGTCGGCAACAGTCCCACATAACCGCCGGCGGCAATCAGGGTGGCGACCGCCTCCAGTCCAGAGGCAACGGCCTTGCGTTTCATATTAAGCCGCTGGCTTAACCGGGAACTGTAGGGATCGCGATCGCGGGTGACCAGGACATAATTCTGGTCAATCAAATCCGCCATCCCGGGCGACGGCTGGCCGAAGGGGATGGCCACGTAGAGGCGGAACGCCTCGTTGAACAATGGCACGCTTTGCAACTGCCGGTTGGTCTCCGGCATGCCGCTGATGCCAATATGCAATTGCCGGTCAAGCATGTGCGTGAGCAGCGAATCATGCTGATGGATAGACAGATGCACGGTGACGTCCGGCGCGATGGAGCGGAATGCCGCCAGCGCCTCGGACACCTTGGAGCCGGAATTGGACAGGCAGTTATCGGCGATGCCGATAGTCAAATCGCCCGCCAGGATATTACGCGCGTCGTTCAGATCGTCACGTATTTTTTTCAGCGTATCGTCCGCCAGGCTGGATGCCCTTAAGACACTTTCACCGAATAGCGTCAGTTGAAAACCGGCCGGCCCGCGAAAGCAGAGTTTTTCACCCAGCCTGGCCTCCAGGTTCTGGAGATGGCGACTGATGGTGGACCGCTCGATGTTCAGCGCCTCCTCGGCCGCGGTCAGACCTCCGGCCTCGGCGACCATGCGGAAGATGCGCAGCAGTTTAAGATCGGCCTCCGTCAGAGGCGGCACGGGTTTAAGATTTTTGGCGGATTGATTCATGTTTCGCTGCCTAACGTCGGGGCTACATCGGAAGGCGCGCTTAACGTGCGCCCTGAGAGCGGTCAGAGTGGGTCTAACAACGGACCCTGCAACAAAAACGTGCGCAAAAAACGACGCGCAAAATACAACATGCAAAAGACAACATGCAAGATAAATGCCATGCCGGGAGACGGCGGTGATGCGTCACCGCCGGCCACGGCTGCTCTTTATCTGAGCAGGCATGCCCCATCCTGGGGCTCGGGAGCGGGCCGGATGCATGTTGCCGGCGAAAAGGGTGTACGCCATACACGCATAGGTTCACCGGCGGTTACCAAGCGCGGCCGGCAACCGATCTATACTCCCAAGCGTTACCCATCCTTCAGGAGCAGCACATGTCGCAACCCCTTACCGTTCCGCCCTCCCACGGCCCCCAGGGCTTCCTGCGATCGCCGGTGTCCACCGATCTCGACCACCTGGACGCGCATATCGCCATTATCGGCCTGCCCTACGGCAATGCCTACGCCCCTCATGCCATCAGCAACGATCAGATCCATGCCCCCGACGCAGTGCGCGCCGTAAGCGACACCGTCAGCAAGGGCAAGGATCAGTATGATTTCGACGTCGGCGGCCCGATCCTGGATAACCGGCCGATCAAGCTGGTGGACGTGGGCAATGTGCTGGCGGATCCCGCCGATCTCAGCAGCCATACCCCGCGCGCCGAGCAGGCGATCCGTAAAATCCTCGCGGCCGGCGCCATGCCCATTACTCTGGGCGGCGACCACGGCATCCCCATTCCCATCCTGGCGGCGTTCGAGGGCCGGGGGCCGATTACCCTGATTCAGATCGATGCGCATATCGACTGGCGCAATGAGGTGAACGGCGTACGCAACGGTCTTTCCAGCCCCATCCGCCGCGCGTCAGAAATGGCCCATATCGGCGAAATCTTCCAGATCGGCATTCGCGCCCAGGGCAGCGCCCGCACCGAGGAAGTGGACGCGGCGCTGGCCTATGGCGCGCATATCATTCCCGCCTTCGAGGTCCACGACGCGGGCATCGACGCCGTTATCGACCGCATCCCCGACGGCGGTCAATTCTATATCACCATTGATGCGGACGGCCTGGATCCTACGGTGATGCCCGCGGTGGAAACCCCGGCGCCGGGCGGCCTCACCTTTCATCAGGTGCGCCGCCTGATCCATGCCCTGGTACGCAAGGGCAGAGTGGTGGGCATGGATATCGTCGAAATTACCCCCGCCAAAGATGTGAATCATATCAGCTGTATTACCGCCGCGCGCCTGATGGTGAATGTGATCGGCGCGGCGGTGCGGGCGGATTATTTTGTCACGGCGCAGTCTTGACGCCACCTTACCGGTCCTCAATGGGAGTTAATCATGCGTAAAACCCGTCACCTGTTTATTGTCCGGCTGGTACTGCTGTGCGCCGGCCTTGGGCTGCTTGCCGGCCAGGCCTCGGCTGAAACCGCGCTGGAAAAAATCAAACGCACCGGCACCGTTACCGTCGGCACCGAGGCGGCGTTTCCCCCCTTCGAGTTTGTGCAGGATGGCAAAATCGTCGGCTATGGGTCGGATATCCTGGTGGAAGTGGCCAAGACGCTGGGGGTGAAGGTAAAACAGCTGGATCTGCCCTGGCAGGGCATTTTGCCGGGGCTGCTGGCCGGTAAGTTTGATTTCGTCGCCACCACGGTGGGAATTAACGAAGAGCGCGCCAAGCGTTATGCCTACACCCTGCCCATTGCCAACGGCGCGCCGTATCTGCTCAAGCGCAAGGGTGACGCATTGGCCAAGCTGGCCGATCTTAACGGCAAGGTGGTGGCAACCCAGCTGGCGTCGTCCACCGAACCCGTGGCGCGCGCCCTGGACGCCAAACTGAAGGCCGACGGCGGCGCGGGGTATAAGCAGCTCAAGCTGTTTACCGATTTCCAGGGAGCGTATATGGCGCTGGCCAACGGCGAGGTGGACGCGGTGGTGCAATCGTTGCCGAGCCTGGCGGTATTGGTAAAACAGCGGCCGGATACCTTTGACCTGATGACGGCGATTCCCAACCAGGGCGGCTATGACTACCTGGCCTGGGTCACCCGCCCGGAAGATAAGGATTTGCGCGATGCTATCTCCGGCGTTATCCGCAGCATGCGTGATGACGGGCGCCTGGCGACACTTCAGCAAAAATGGTTCGGTTTTACCATGGACATCCCGGATAGCGGCTATCTTCCCCCCGGCGCGCAATAATTTTCGTTAAACCGAACGCGGAGACCCGGCGATGAAATTCAGTTGGCAAACGTTATTTTCCAGTTTCCCGCCTTTACTGGAGGCGGCATGGGTCAACCTTAGCCTGGCCGTGATTATTTTTTTGCTGGTGCTGGCTTTCTCAACCGGGTTTACTCTGTTGCGGGCGAAAAAAATCGTCTGGCTGGGGAGGGCGTCCGCGGTGCTGATAAGCTTTGTGCGCGGCACGCCGCTGCTGATCCAGATTTTTATTTGTTATTACGTATTGCCGGCCCTGGGGTTGGACCTCAGCCCCGAGGCGGCGGGCATAATCGCCATTACCCTCAACAGTACCGTATTCCTGGCCGAAGCCATGCGCGGCGGCCTTGCCACCCTCGATCCGGGGCATATCGAAGCCGCCGCGGCGCTCGGCCTGCCCCCACGCGCCATATGGCAATGCGTGGTCTTACCGCAGCTGTTCCGGCGGATGATTCCGGTCATTGTCAACGAAGCCACGATTATCGTCAAAGGCACCGCCTTGCTATCGGTCATTACCGTGGTGGACGTGCTGCGCACCGCGCAGCAAATTGCCGGCGGTAATTACCGGCCGTTTGAAACGCTGCTTGGCGCGGCGCTGATTTTTCTGGCGATCAATCTGGCGTTCAGCGCCATCGGCAGCTACCTGGAGGCCAGGGCAGCGGACGCCCGGGTATAACGTATGCATATTGATTTCACCGTGCTTTATCCCTACTGGCCGCTATTATTGCAGGGCGCCGGCCTGACACTGAAAATCACGCTGATAGCCTTTGCCATCGGCTACCTGCTGGGCATGGCGGTGGCGCTACTCGGCCTGGTGCCGCTGCGGGTGGTGGCCGCGCCGATCGGTCTCTATATCGCCTGCCTGCGCAGCGCGCCGTTTATTATTTTTCTGTTCGTGGTGTATTACGGGTTGCCCTATACCGGCCTGCGTCTGCCGGCCGAGGTGGTGGGTACCCTGGCGCTGGCGCTCTATGCCAGCGCTTACTACGGCGAGATCCTGCGCGCCGGCATCCAGGCGCTGCCGCGCGGCCAGTTTGAGTCCGCCCGGGCGATAGGCATGTCGCCTGCGCAGGCCATGCGCCATATTATCGCGCCGCAGGTCCTGCGCGCGGTGGTGCCGCCCACCACCAATATGACGCTGACCATGATGAAGGAGTCGGCGGTGCTCAGTTCCATCACCGTGCCGGAACTCACCTATCAAGGCCTGGTGGTGCAGGGCGCCACCTTCGCGCCGTTCGAGGTGTTTATCGCCATTACCGCCCTGTACTGGCTTATCGCCGCGCTTGTCGCCGAGATTGCACGCCGCGTGGAGCTGGGCGGCGGGCAACCCAGCCGCCATGCTATCCAGCGCAGCGCCATTGCCCGGCGTTACCTCTCCCTTGACTGGCGGAACATGCCATGAATAATCCGCCCGCTCTGCGCGTCACCGCTGTCAGCAAACGCTTTCGCCAGGTCTGCGCCGTTAATCAGGTGTATCTGGATATTGCCCCGGGTGAAATTGTGGCGCTGATTGGCCCCAGCGGCTGTGGCAAAAGCACGCTGCTGCGCTGCGTGACCTGGCTGGAAACGCCGGATGAAGGTTTTATCGAGATCAACGGCGCCCCTTTCGGCCGGCGGCGGGAAGGGGAAATCATCCGCCACCAGTCCCGGCGCCAGATCGATATGTTGCGCCCCCGGCTGGGGATGGTATTCCAGCAGTTCAATTTGTGGCCGCACCTCACCGTACGCGAAAACATCGTCACGCCGCAACGGGTGGTATTGGGCCGCGGCGGTGAACAAGCCCACGCGCGCGCGGAACGGCAAATGGCGCAGTTTGCGCTGTCCCAGGTAGCCGACCGCTATCCCTGGCAGCTCTCCGGCGGGCAGAAGCAGCGCGCCGCGATTGCCCGGGCGCTGGTGATGGACCCGGCGGTGATGCTGTTCGACGAGCCCACCTCGGCGCTTGACCCGGAGCTGGTGGGCGAGGTGCAGACGCTGCTGCGCTCGCTGGCGCAGGGCGGCATGGCCATGCTGATTGTCACCCACGATATCCGTTTTGCGGTGAACGTTGCCGGACGTCTCGCGTTTATGTGCGAGGGCGGCATTGTCGAGGAAGGGCCGGTGTCACAGCTGGTCGGTTCCCCGCGCGATCCCCGCCTGCGGCAGTTTCTGACCCTGACCTATGCGTCGGGGCGCGATAATCCCTCTACCCAGGAGTAACATCATGTCCCGAGTCAACCGGCCGTTTGTCGGCATTCCTTCGTTTTTACGCGCCAGGATTGCGCCTGATATCACCCAACTGGACGCGGCCATCGCCATATTGGGCATTCCCTTCGATGAGGGCTCGCCCTTTATGCCCGGCACCCGTATGGCGCCGCGCTCCCTACGCGAGCACTCGCTGCGTTTTTGCAGCGAGCATCGCGGTTATTATTCCCCGGAGGCAAAGCGGGAATTCCTCGGCGAGGAGGTCCGCGGCGGGCTGATCGTGGACGCCGGCGATGTGGATATCCATCCCACCAATGTTGAAAAAACCTTTGAGCTTATCACCGACGCGGTTAAGCACATCCTGGACGGCGGCGCGCTGCCGGTGATCCTGGGCGGTGACCATTCGATTACCTACCCGGTGTTCCGTGCGTTTGACGGCGATATCCACGTACTGCATTTTGATGCCCATACGGATTACGGCACGCTGGAGCAGGATATGCAATACACCAACGGCCACGCTTTCCGCCATGTGGTGGAGCGGGCCAAGGCCAGCAGCCTGACGCAGATTGGCATCCGCAGCCTGCGCCACAGCGCGGAAATCGTTGAGCAGGTGATTGAGGGGGGAAACCGGGTGATTCCGATGGGCGAGTTCCGGCGCATCGGGCCGCAGGGTATCGGCGCGCTGCTGCCGGAAAACGCCAGGGTGTATGTCAGCATCGACGTGGATGTGCTGGATATGTCGCTGGTGCCGGGCTGCGTCTCGGCGGAGCCGGACGGCATGACCTACGCCGAATTGCGCGACAGCCTGAAGACGATAGCCGAACGCTATCAGGTGGTGGGTTTTGATTTTGTCGAGGTCAACCCGCTGCTGGATGTCGGCTCCGGCGTGACGTCTTACCTGGGCGCGCACGTGGTAATCGAGTTCCTTGGCAATATCTGCGACCAGCCGCGCTGGCGCGAGTCACGGCGCGCGCGGGAAGGCGCGGCGGAATAATATATTGCCGGCGGGATATCAGCGCGCCGGCCTCCCTTTTTCAGCCGAACGTTGTTAATCTGGGGCAATCCCGTGACGACGGTCACGGCCGTTCATCTTTTACAAGGCGAAGACATGTCACTGTCAGACGATGGCGCGCTGCCGCCCGACCCCGATGATGCGCCGCTGATGCGGTCCGGCGTGCGCGATCTGCGTTTTTCCGCCATCCGCGAGGTGGCCAACGCCGCTATTGGCCGCGAGGATATCCTGCCGTTCTGGTTTGGCGAACCGGATCGCAGCACGCCGGAGTTTATCTGCGCCGCCGCGCAGGCGTCGCTGGCGGCGGGGGAGACGTTTTATACCCCCAACCTGGGCGAGCCGGCGCTGCGCGAGGCGCTGGCGCGTTATCTGTCGTCCTGGCACCGGCCGGTGGACGAAAACCGCATTGCCGTGACCAATTCCGGCGTGTCGGCGCTGATGCTGACGGCGCAGGCGCTTTACCGTCCCGGCGACCGGGTGGTGGTGGTGACGCCGGTGTGGCCGAACCTGGTTGAAATTCCGAAAATTCTCGGCGCGCGGGTGGCGGAAGTGCCGCTGCGGCTGCTGCGTGAACCGCAAAACGTCTCCCGCTGGCACCTGGATATGGAGACGCTGCTTGCCGCCCTGACGCCGGGCACGCGGGCGCTGGTGATTAACTCGCCGAATAATCCCAGCGGCTGGGTAATGTCGGCGGCGCAGCAGGCGATGGTGCTGGCGCATTGCCGCCGGCATGGTATCTGGATTGTCTCCGACGAGGTCTACGGCCGCATAGTGTTTGACATGCCCGCAAACCGCTGTGCGCCGTCGTTTCTTGATATTGCCGATGCGCGGGATCGACTGATCGTGATTAACAGCTTTTCCAAAAGTTGGATGATGACCGGCTGGCGGTTGGGATGGATGGTGGTGCCCGATACGCTGATAGAGGATATGGGTAAATTAATCGAATATAACAGCAGCTGCGCGCCGGCATTCGTGCAAAAGGCGGGCTTGGCGGCGGTCAGCCAGGGGGAGGCGGCGCTGCGCGACACCCTGTCCCGATTCCAGGCCTCGCGGGATTTTCTCTACCGCGAACTGAGCGCCTTTGCGCAGATAGAAACGCCCTTGCCCCAGGGCGCCATGTATCTTTTTTTCCGTGTGGCGGGGCTGCGGGACAGCCTGGCGCTGTGCAAGGCGCTGGTGGCCGACGCCGGGCTGGGGTTGGCGCCGGGGAGTGCGTTCGGCCCGGCGGGCGAGGGCTGTATCCGCTGGTGTTTCGCCAGTTCGCAGGACAGGCTCGCACAGGGGGTGGCAAGGCTGCGCGCGTTCCTGGCCACGGGCTTGGCAAAACAACCACGCTGAGTGGCGCGGCATCCTGCCTCCCGGCGGAGCCAGGGTTTGACCGTCATGTCGCCAACCGCGAGGGGTAAAGCGGCCGATGCCGGCCCCGGCAATGTCCTCGTCCTGCCGACGGCGTCAGGCGTCTAAGATAATTAGCGCTGGGCGGCGGGTTACCCCGTTCATCCGCCGAGATCGGACATTCAGCCCAAATGCGTATGCCGCTCCGGCGCCGGCCCGGTGTCCATTGCCGCAATGCCCTGTACGATGCCGCAGCCATCCACCCGCTGTTCCCGCCGGCAGCGCCGGCGCAGGTCGGTAAGCTGCCCCTTAAGCTGGGTAAGCTCTGCGATGCGCGCCTCCACGTGGGCGATATGCTCCTCCAGCAGATGGTTGACCGCGCCGCATCCGGCATCGGGCTTTTCAACCAGCTCCAGCAACTGGCGAATTTCCCCGTGGGTCATATCCAGCACGCGGCAGTGGCGGATAAACCGCAGGCGTTCCACGTGCAGCGGCGTATAGCTGCGGTAATTGGCCGCGGTGCGCAGGGGCGCGGGCAGCAAACCCTGTTTTTCATAAAAACGCACGGTTTCCACCGTGCAATGCGCCGTTAACGCGACTTCACCGATTTTCATCACGGGCTCCTTTATTATATGGCTTGACTCTATAGTAGCTTCAGGGTGTGCAATACGCCATAACGGATGCTAACAGGAGCACAACATGGCTTTTCAGCGCATGACCCCCATCACCACCCCCCGCGACTGCTGTCGCGCCCGCGTTTCAGGGCCATTAGGCCAGGATAACCCGCCTCAGCCCTGCTGCCGGACGGATGCGGCGCACTCCGCCACCGCCGGCAGCCTGATCAGCCGCCTGTATATCGCCCAGATGGATTGCCCGACGGAAGAGGGCATGATCCGCAAGGCGCTGGGCGGTATGCCCGGCGTGCAGGGCATGGAGTTCAACCTGATGCGGCAGGTGTTGACCGTCGCTCATAGCGAAGGCGCCCTGCCCGCCGTCGAGGCGGCGATCCGCGCGCTGGGCATGGACAGCAGCCCGGTGGTGGACGCTCGGCCGCCGGAGACGCCGGCGGCTAAACCCTGGTGGCCGCTGGCGCTGGCGGGCGCGGCGGCGCTGGGCGCGGAAGCGTGCCACTGGGCGGGATGGCCCCAATGGGCGGGGGCGGTATTGGCGCTGGCGGCCATTGCCGTCTGCGGCCTGGAAACTTACCGGAAAGGCTGGATTGCGCTGCGCCACGGCAATCTGAATATCAATACGCTGATGAGTATCGCCGTCACGGGGGCGATGTTGATTGGCCAATGGCCGGAAGCGGCCATGGTGATGGTGCTGTTTACCCTGGCCGAGCTTATCGAGGCCAAATCCCTGGACCGGGCGCGCAACGCCATCCGCGGACTGGTGCAGCTCAGCCCTGAACTGGCGACGGTGCGGCTGCCGGACGGCGGCTGGGCCGACGTGGCCGCCGGGGATATTGCGCCGGGCCGGATCGTGCGGGTAAAACCCGGCGAGCGCATCGCTCTCGACGGCGTGATCACGGACGGCGCCTCAAGCGTGGATCAGGCGCCCATTACCGGTGAGAGCCTGCCGGTGGAAAAAACCGCCGGCGATACGGTGTTCGCCGGCACGATTAACGGATCGGGCGCGTTTGAGTTCCGGGTGACGGCCGCCGCCACCCAATCCACCCTGGCGCGCATTATCCATGCGGTCGAGGAAGCGCAGGGCGCGCGCGCGCCCACCGCGCGCTTTATCGACCGGTTCGCGCGGATCTATACGCCGGCGGTGTTTGTCCTCGCCCTGGCCATCGCCCTGGGGGCGCCGCTGTTGTTCGGCGGCGGGTGGTACGAATGGGCCTACCGGGCGCTGGTGATGCTGGTTATCGCCTGCCCGTGCGCCCTGGTGATCTCAACGCCGGTGACCATCGTCAGCGGCCTGGGCGCGGCCGCCCGCCACGGTATTCTGATCAAGGGCGGCGTCTATCTTGAGGAAGGCCACAAGCTCGCCTGGCTGGCGCTGGACAAGACGGGCACCATTACCCATGGCAAACCGGCGCTGACCGATACTGTGCCGCTGGCGCAAGGGGAGGGGCGGGACCCGGTGCTTGTCGCCGTCGCCATCGCCTCCCGCTCCGATCACCCGGTCTCCCGCGCCGTGGCGACGGCGGACCGGGGCAATGACGCGCCGCCGCCGGACGTCGCCGATTTCGGCGCGCTGCCGGGACGCGGCGTGCGCGGTACGGTGGATGGCGTACAGTACCAGCTTGGCAACCATCGGTTGATTCATGAACTGGGGGTGTGTACGCCCGAGCTGGAGGCGCGGCTTGGCGCGCTTGAGGCGCAGGGCAAGACCGTTATCATGCTCAGCGACGGCGAACGGGTACTGGTGTTGTTCGCGGTGGCGGATACCGTAAAGGAAAGCAGCCGCGCCGCCATCAAGGCGCTGCAGGCCCTGGGCATCAAAACCGTGATGCTGACCGGCGATAACGCCCATACCGCCCGCGCCATCGCCAGCCAGGTCGGCATCGACGAGGCCCTGGGCGATCAACTGCCGGAGGACAAGCTGCGCGCGGTGGAGGAGTACGCGCGCCAGGGCAAGGTCGGCATGGTGGGCGACGGCATCAACGATGCCCCCGCCCTGGCCAGGGCCGATATCGGTTTTGCCATGGGGGCGGCGGGCACGGATACCGCCATTGAAACCGCCGATGTGGCGCTGATGGATGACGATTTGAATAAAATCGTGCGCTTCGTGCGCCTGTCGCGCACCACGCGCCGGGTGCTGGTGCAGAATATTACGCTGGCCATGGGCATCAAGGCCGCCTTCCTGATCCTGGCCATGCTGGGCATGGCCACCATGTGGATGGCGGTTTTCGCCGATATGGGGGCCAGCCTGCTGGTGGTGGCGAACGGACTGCGCCTGACGCGCCAGTAGCGCCGGCGGCCGTTTTCCGCCGTTCGGGCGCAGCGCGGTCACTCCTGCCGCGCCTGGACCTCCGGCGCGGCGCGATCGAACAGTCCGTTTTTCAGGATGTCCTCGGCATAGAGAAAACCGATGCCCATCACCTGCTGTTGCCGGCTCAATCCGCCCACCAGAATCTGTGTCGCGTTGTCTATGGCGGTCTCGGCGTGATCGAAGGGATTATAGCGGGTTTGCTCATGGATGATCGCCAGCCAGTCGGCGCCGAATTGACAACTGCGGCCGTAGAGATAAATACGGTTGATATTCAGGATATTGAGGAAATTATACAGGCTCAGCCCGATCGCCCGCGCCGCGTTCTGCACCAGCAGGCGCACCGACGGGTTGCCGGCGTGGAATTCACTCAGCAGCCAGGCGGTGGTGATCTGCTGGTTTTCCAGGTCGTTGTCCGGGGTCATTTTTAACTGCATCCTGACCTTTTTCTTCAGGGAAGAGAGCGAGGCGATGGTCTCCAGGCAACCGTAGCGCCCGCACGAGCAGGCCGCCCCGTCGGGATCGATAATGGTATGGCCGATCTGGCCGCTGCCGAACAGCGTACCGCGATAGATGTCACGATCGATAACGAAGGATGAGCCGATGCCGTAATCGACGTTGATAACGCAAAAATCACCGGCGTTAGCCCGGTTCTGCCATTTCTCCGCCAGCGCCAGCATCACGCAATCATTGTCCATCAACAACCGGGTAGCCAGTTTCTCTTCCAGCAGATAACGCAGTTCAACGGGCTCGTGCCACAACGCCTGGGGCATTCTTTCCGACACGCCGGTGCGCGGATTGACCTGGCCGTGGATGGACAGCGCAATGCGCAGCGGCGTCTGTGGATCATGCTGGCGATATCCATGGTACTGCCGCTCGATTTCCTGCGCCAATTGCCCGGGCGTGGCAATCCGCGCCGGCTGCTGCCGCAGGGGCTGCAGCGGCTGGACCAGACCATCCACCAGGACGCTTTCAATCAAAAAAGGCGAGATATTCAGGCACAGGATATTGCCCCGGGTGGCGATTTGGAAGCTGCCGCTGTTGTTGCCGCGCTTGTGCAAATTGCGTGCTGAACGGCACAAATAACCCTCCGCAAGCAATTCATCCAGAATATTGCTCACCGCCTGGATGCTCAATTGACTTAATCGTGCCAGCGTAGACTTGCTGGCGATTTTTTCGCGGTATAAGTGGCTGATTATTACTGCTTTATTATGACCGCGCATCATATGGCTGTTCATGCCGCAGAGGTTCATTCACTCAACTCACTTAACTGTATTGCGTGACCGCTTGACGAATATTGACCACAAACTGTCCTTTATACTGCCTCCTCTGATTTGTTTAATCAAAACTTTAATTGAGGCGGCTATGACAGGTACAGTGAAGATGTGGCGGGAAAGCGTGTCGATTCCCACTTACCTGACCGGTGGGCAGGATACGCATCCGATGTTTCTGGAACATCGGGTGTACCAGGGATCGTCCGGCGCGGTCTATCCCTACGGCGTAACGGATACCCTGACCGGGGAAAAAGCGCCGCGGGAATATCAGGCGCTGTGGCTGGAAAACGATTATCTGCGGGTCATGCTGTTGCCGGAACTGGGCGGGCGTATCCAGCGCGCCTACGACAAGATCAAACAGCGCGATTTTGTCTATCACAACGAGGTGATTAAGCCCGCCCTGGTGGGCCTGCTCGGGCCGTGGATATCCGGCGGCATCGAATTCAACTGGCCGCAGCATCACCGGCCGACCACCTATATGCCGGTGGATTACCGGCTGCAACAGCACGAGGACGGCGCCTGCACGGTCTGGCTGGGCGAGCTGGAGCCTATGCGCGGCCTGCAGGTCATGACCGGGTTTACCCTGTATCCGGATCGGGCGTTAATCGAAATTTCGGCCAGGATCTTCAACGGCAACGATACGCCCCGTCATTTTTTATGGTGGGCGAATCCGGCGGTAAAAGGCGGCGACGATCACCAAAGCATCTTTCCGCCCGATGTCACCGCGGTATTTGATCACGGCAAACGCGATGTATCCACGTTTCCCATCGCCACCGGCACCTACTATAAAGTTGATTATTCCGCCGGGGTGGATATTTCCCGTTACAAGAATATCCCGGTGCCCACCTCGTATATGGCCTATAAGTCGGACTACGATTTTGTCGGCGCTTACAGCCATGATGAGCAGGGCGGCTTACTGCATATTGCCGATCATCATGTGTCGCCCGGGAAAAAACAGTGGACCTGGGGCAACGGCGAGTTCGGCCGCGCCTGGGACGCTAACCTGACCGACGCCAATGGCCCTTATATTGAATTGATGACCGGGGTATTTACCGATAACCAGCCGGATTTCAGCTGGCTGGATGCCGGGGAAGAAAAGCGCTTTGTGCAGAATTTCCTCCCTTACAATACCCTGGGCACGCTGCAAAACGCCAATACCACCGCCGCCCTGAAACTGGAAAGAACCGCGGCGGGATTGATATGGGGGCTCTACGCGGTGGCGATACTGCATGGGTATCGTTTGGTTATCCGCGACCAGCGCCTGCCGGCGCCGCTACTGGATATCACGGTGGACCTGACCCCCACCCAGGCGTTACAGGAAGAATTAGCGGGCGATTTTTCCGGCCGGTTGTCCATCGAACTCAGGGATACGCAGAATAACGTGGTCCTCAGCTACCTTGAGCACCAGCCCACGGACGCGCCTTTGCCGGCCCCGGCCCAGCCTCCGCGCCCGCCCGCCGATATCGACAGCGCCGACGAAGCCTGGTTTATCGGCCAGCACCTGGAACAATATAACCATGCCGGACAGGGCGCGGACGAGTATTACCGGCGAGGGCTGGCCCTGGACGCCGGCGACTACCGTTGCAACCTGGCGCTGGCGATAAAAGAGTATAACCGTGCCGGCTATGAGCAGGCGATCGCCTATGCCGATGCCGCTTTAGCCCGTAGCCATCGCCTGAATAAAAATCCGCAGGACGGCGGCGCCAGCCTGATACGCGCCTGCGCCTGGGAACGCCTGCGGCAATGGGATCGCGCCTATGAAGATTTTTATCGCGCGACCTGGAGCGGCAACGGCAAGGAAGGGGGCTTTTTCGGTTTGGCGCGCATCGCCGCCCGCCGCCGGCAGTGGCGGGACGCGTTAGCCTTTGCCGACCAGAGCCTGCTGAGCAACGGCGCCAATTATCCGCTGCTGGCGCTGAGGGCCGTCCTGCTGCAACGCACCGGCCAGCCGGCTGAAAGCCTGGCGTATATTGAACGGCAACTGCAGGTCTATCCCCTGCATTATGTGCTGTTTGCCCTGCGTTATCTGTTTGATAACCAGGAAGCATCGCTTGCCGAGCTGCGCCGGGTCACCGGCGATCGGGGCGTTAACGCCCTGGGCATCGCCACTACCCTGCTGTCGTTCGGCCTGCGTGACGAGGCCCTCGCCATCCTGACGCTGCTCGACAGCCGGGAAACCCTGCCGCTGTATTTACGCGCCGTCCTGGCAAAAGGGACGCTTTCGCCAGAGCAATACCTGGCGTTACTGCAGCAGGCGCGGGATAACTTCGGCCGCTTGGTGCGGTTCCCCAACCAACTGGCGGAAGTGGCGATGCTGGAACAACTGCCTGAGTGCTATTTCGCCCAGTATCTGCTGGGGTGCTTCCATTACAGCAAACGCAACTACCCGCGGGCGGTGGACTGCTGGCGGCGCAGTCTTGCGCTGCAGCCCGCTTTTGCCGGCGTCTGGCGCGACCTGGGGGTTTTCTATTTCAATAAGCAACAGGATCGCCGGCTGGCCGCCCGCCATCTGGAACAGGCGTTCACCCTGGCCCCCACCGACGCGCGCCTGCTGTTTGAAGGGGATTGCCTGCGCAGGTTATGCGGGGTCAAACCGGCGGAACGCCTGGCCAAACTGACGGCGCATATGCCTGTGGTCCTCAGGCGCGACGACCTGATTGCCGAGCTGCTGAGTTTATATAATCAGCTCGGGCAAGTGGAAAAAGCGCTGTCGGTGCTGTTGTCCCATGTCTTCCACCCCTGGGAAGGCGGCGAGGGTAAAGTGACCGCCCAATACCTGATCGCGCAGCTTCGCCAGGCCCATGGCGCGCTTGCGGCGGGTAAGCCGCATACCGCGTCGTTAAGCCTGCAGGCGGCGCTGCGCTATCCGCCGAACCTGGGGGAAGGGCGGCTGGTGGGGCAAACCGACAACGATATTTACTTCTGGCTGGGCATTTGCGCGCAGCGCCTGGGGGACGACGTACAGGCGCGGGCGCATTTTCAACGGGCGGCACGGGGCAACGGCGAGGTCAATGAAAGCCGTTATTACAACGATCAGCCGGTGGATTATGTGTTCTACCAGGGCGCGGCGCTGGCGCGCCTGGGCCGCGTCCGGGAGGCGCACGACCTCTTTACCGCCCTGCGGCACTGGTCCGACGCCGCCCTCGACCGGCCGGCGGCGACGGACTTCTTTGCGGTATCCCTGCCCGATTTAGTGGTGCTGGACAATGACCCGGCACAAAACCACCGTCAGCACTGCCTGTTTGTCGGCGCCCTGGCAGCCCTTGGGCTCGGCGATACCCTGCGCTGGCAACAGCAGCTCGACGCCTTGCTCGCCTGTAATCCCAACCATGATAAGGCGCAGTTATTCGCGGTGTTGGCCCCTACGCTGACCGGCGAATTGCAGGACTGCTCACAACAAAACCAATAGGGGTGGTCTCATGAAAAGCACAAGTCCGTTGAATTTACCCTACGTCTGGGCTATCTGCCTGGTGGCCGCCTGCGGCGGTCTGCTGTTCGGTTATGATTGGGTGGTGATAGGCGGCGCCAAGCCGTTCTATGAAGCCTATTTTGGTATTACCAATCCGGCCCAGTCCGGCTGGGCGATGAGTTCCGCCCTGGCGGGCTGCGTGGCGGGCGCCATCGCCTCCGGCACCTTGTCCGAGCGCTTTGGCCGCAAGCTGCCCCTGCTGCTGGCGGCGGTGATGTTTACCCTGTCGGCCTGGGGCGCGGCGATGGCGCATAATTTCTCTTTATTCGTGGCGTTTCGCATTATCGGCGGGCTCGGCATCGGCCTGGCGTCGGCATTATCGCCGATGTATATCGCCGAAGTCAGCCCGGCGGAAAAACGCGGTATTTTTGTCGCGGTGAATCAGTTGACCATCGTTATCGGGGTGCTGGCCGCCCAATTGGTGAATCTGATGATCGCCGAGCCGGTGGCGGCGCATGCCGGCATGGCCGACATCGCCCAGTCCTGGAACGGCCAGATGGGCTGGCGCTGGATGTTCGGCTCCGGCGCGGTGCCGGCGGTGGCGTTTTTGCTGCTGCTGTTTATGGTGCCGGAGTCGCCGCGCTGGCTGGTGAAAGTGGGCCGTTTCGACCAGGCGGAAAAAGTGCTGGCCAAAATCGGCAACGCCCAATACGCCCGCACCATGCTGGCGGAGATCCGCCAGTCCATGGCCGGGGACGATACCCGCCGGGTACGGTTGCCGCAGTTGTTCTCCCGCCGGGTAAGGCCGGTGATGATCATCGGCATCGTGTTGGCGGTATTCCAGCAATGGTGCGGCATTAATGTGATCTTCAATTATGCGCAGGAAATTTTCGCCTCCGCCGGATTCGATATCAACGATACGCTCAAATCCATTGTCGCCACCGGCCTTATCAACCTGATTTTCACCCTTATCGCCCTGCCGCTGGTGGATAAGCTGGGCCGCCGCAAGCTGATGCTGCTGGGGTCGCTGGGGCTGACCATTATCTACGGTTTAATCGCCGCCGCCTACGCCATGGGCATCCTGGGCCTGCCGGTACTGTTGCTGGTATTGGTGGCCATCGCCATTTACGCGTTGACCCTGGCGCCGGTCACCTGGGTGCTGCTGTCGGAAATCTTCCCCAACCGGGTACGGGGCATGGCGATGGCGGTCGGCACCTTTTCCCTGTGGGTGGCCTGTTTCCTGTTGACCTACACCTTCCCGCTGTTAAACGCCGCGCTGGGCGCGTCGGGCAGTTTCCTGCTCTACGGCGTTATCTGCCTGGCGGGTTTTGCCTTTATCTGGCGCAAGGTGCTGGAAACCAAAGGCGTCACGCTGGAGGCGCTGGAACAACGCTTCGGCGACCAGGCGGAGCTGGATTATGAACAGCATCACGCTAAGTAACGAGGCGCTCGTCTTGCGGTGCCGGGCGCAGGGCGGCGCGGTATTAAGCCTGGCCACCCGCAGCGGGATCGCGATCCTGCGCCCGGCACGGGATCCCCTGGCGCCGCCGGGGGAGTGCGCCTTATTCCCGATGCTGCCGCTGGCGAACCGGGTGGAGGGCAATGCGTTCAACTGGCGGGGGCGGACGATCACCTTTCCCCGCTCGCCCTGGGACGAACGGTTTTTTTTACATGGCGACGGCTGGCTGTCGGCCTGGACGGTGGCGGACTCTGCGCCCGACGCGGTGGCGTTTTCCCTCTCCCGCACGCTGACGGACATCTGCCGTTACCGTGCGCAGCTGAGCTATCAACTGCGGGACCATGCCCTGCTGGCCACCCTGAGCATCACCAATACCGATGCCCAGCCGTTTCCTTTCGGGCTGGGGTTTCATCCGTTTTTTTGCAAAACCCCGGCCATGACGCTGTGGTTTCAGGCGCGGGGCTACTGGCCGGAGCGCGCCCATCACCTGCCGGCGGACTGGCGGGAAGAGGTGCCCAGCGGCTGGGATTTCGCCACGCCCCGCTTGCCGGGGGCGGGCTGGATGAATAATGCCTTTTCCGGCTGGACCGGCAGGGCGGTATTGCATGATGCCGGCAGCGGCGCCACCGTTACCCTGGACAGCGCGACGGATATCCTGATGGTCTATCAGCCGCAAAACAGCGATTTTATCTGCCTGGAACCTCAAACCCATCCGGTGAACGCCCATAACCAGCCCGGCATGCCGGGACTGGCGGTGCTGGCGCCGGGCGGGACCCTGCGGCTTGCCATGCGCATCGGCTGGGCCGGGACGACGGCGCGGCGGCGGTCCTCCCCGGGCTAACCGGCGTCACGAAGGCAATCCGGGCAGCGGCGATACACTATCTTGCTAAAGGGAGTTGTTTCCCGCAGTAAAAAGCCATTAACATGCAAGCTTATGTTTGTTATGGCAGGGTTAACGATGAGTGACGCGTACGTTTCAAATGCCGAGATGGCGGCCCCATTAACCATTTATGAAGAAGATTTATCGGTTCGCATCGACGCCTTGCCGGCAACCGCCGGCCTGTGGCGGTTTATCATACTGCTGGCCCTGGGCGGTTTTTTTGAGCTGTATGATTTGTTCCAGACCGGCTATATCAGCGGCGGACTGGTGGCGGAAGGCATTTTCCATACCGGCGCGCAGGGGGTGTTCGGCGTCTCCGATCAGGCGGCGTTCGCCTCGGCCACCTTCCTCGGCTTGTTTATCGGCGCCAGCCTGCTCAGTCCGTATGCCGACAGGTATGGCCGCCGGCTGACCTTTATGTTCGCCCTGGCCTGGTACGGCCTGTTTTCGTTATGCCTGGCTTTTCAGCATCAGGCGGAGTGGATTATTTTCCTGCGTTTTATGGTGGGCGTGGGGTTGGGCATCGAACTGGTGACCATCGACACCTATCTGGCGGAATGGACCCCGGCGGGTCTGCGCACCAAGGCGTTCGCCTTTTCGTTTTTCATCCAGTTCCTGTCGGTGCCCGCGGTGGCGCTGATGTCCTGGTGGCTGGTGCCGCAGACTATTTTCGGCTTGACCGGCTGGCGTTATGTGGTCATCGCCGGGGCCGTGGCGTCGCTGGTCATCTGGCTGGTGCGCAAGAAATTGCCGGAATCGCCGCGCTGGCTGGTGCAGCAGCGGCGCTACCGCGAGGCGCGCGAGGTGATGCTGGAGATGGAAAGACGCTGCGGCATTACCGCCGCCGTTGATTTCCCCCGGCGCGACCAGGCGCCGGCGACGGCGAAAGCCGGCACCTTCCGGGACATCTGGTCCGCGCCCTATCGCGGCCGGACCCTGATGCTGTCGGTGATGAATTTTTTCCAGGCCATCGGCTTTTTCGGTTTCGGCAATTGGCTGCCGGCGCTGCTGGCGGGCCGGGGCGCCACCATTACCCACAGTCTGCTGTACGCCTTTTTTATCACCCTGGCGTATCCGCTGGGTTCCCTGTTATGCAGCCTTTACGCTGATAAAATGGAAAATAAATGGCAAATCGTTTTATCCTGCCTGGTGACCGTTATTTTCGGCGCGCTGTTCGCGGTGCAGAATAATCCGCTGCTGCTTATCATATGCGGTTTTTTTGTCACCTGGTCCAACGCCTGGCTGACCTACAGCTACCATTCCTATCAGTCGGAGGTGTTTCCCACCTTTATCCGCGCCCGCGCCGTGGGGTTTTGTTATTCCTTCAGCCGGCTGTCGACGGTGTTCAGCAGCATCATTATCGGCCTGTTGCTGCAGCATGCGGGCGTGCAGGGCGTCATCGCGTTTATCGTGGTCAGCATGCTGATTGTGATGGGCGTGATTGCGGTGTTCGGCCCGAAAACGCGTGGTCTTGATCTGGAAGATATCTGATCTGATGCCGCCTCGTCACGGGCTATACAATCAATCCGCGGGTGTCGCTGCGGATCTTCGCCCAGCGGACGCTTTTTCAGAAATGATATGTGCCTTGGGCGCCGGCGTGGCCGCGTCCCAGATAGCCGATAATCTGGTGGGCGATGTCATATACTGGGCATCTTCTCGAACTTTTTGCGATAATCGCGTGGACTGACGGCCAGATGATGGCGAAATATGCGGGAAAAATAGAGCGGGTCGTCATAACCCACCGCCAGCGAAATCTGCGCAATGGACAGATGGGACTTCTGCAATAAATCGCAGGCGCGGGAAACGCGCTGCTTTTCCCGCCAGGCAAAGATGGTTTGTCCCATTTCGCGCTTGAACAGATGCGCCAGGCGCGACGGCGATAAAAATGTCATGCGCGCCAGATGATCGATGCGGATTTCTTCGTCAATATGTTCATTAACGTACTGGCAGAGCGACTTCACCCGGGGGTCGAGATTATGACGATTGCTTATGGGCTGCCGCTCGAAGCACATCAGGATAATGCGTTCCAGGGCATTCATCGCCAACGCGTCCGCCAGCGATTCGTTGGCCGCGTTGTGGTGGATGACCTCCTTAAACAGCAAGGTCATGTCCTCGACATTGCCATCCAGCCGCAATCTGCCGATGCCGTCCCCGGTTGCATCCCAATGCAGCCAGTCGATCCAGTAGGGGCGGGGGATAAAGTAAATCCACAGATGGTCCCAGGCGTTGCTGCCCTCGGCCCGGCCGTAGTGATGAGGAATGCCGGGGGGGAACAGCAGCATATCATCCTGGCGACAGATAAAAGGCTCGGAAGGGGTATGGATCAATCCTTCGCCCTTCTGCGTCAGATGAAGCATATATCCTTTCATGCCGTTGGGCCGGTTTATGAAAAAGTCCAGCTTGCTGCCGGGTGAAATTGGCGTAAACCCCGATACCATATAGGCATTGAAGGTAAAACTTTTCATCAGCGGCGAAAAATTTACCATATCGGCATCATTCATCTTCACCATGGGTAATCCCCGATATCCTGTCTGTCCATTGCATTATGATAATAGCTACAATATCTGTTTATCTGTTTTTGCGCCCGGTATCAATCAGGGCGATAGCGCCCTGCCGATAAATCCACCGCCAGATGGTCATAGATAGCATCCAATTTATAAAAATACAAAATCAGTAAATTAATTGCCGCCAGGATAAGCGGGAAGAAAATAAACATAAACTCGATGGTATACACCACGCTTTGCGGTTGGACGGCGGCGCCCCCGCTGACGAAACCGACGGCGCCGAGTACCCAGCCGACGCTGGCGGTGCCAAGCCCCATGCCGAGGGTCTGGCCTAGGGTGCCGGCGCTGAACAGGATCCCTTCCAGGCGCAGTTTGGTGGTCCATTCACCATAATCAATCGTATCCGCCAGAAAGGCGAACATGGTGGCGCCGATACCGCAAAAGCCCACGCTGCGCACCGCGGTGGAGATGATAATAAACAGCGAATCCTGCTTATTTAATAACGGGATCAGATAGGCGACGCAGCATATCACCAGTCCCAGCATGGCCAGTTTGCGCTTGCCCAGGTGCTTCATCAGCATGGGGATTACCAGCAAGGTAAGCAATCCTGGGATGTATTGCGCCATGCTGATATAGGATATAAGCGTAACATCCTGCAGAATATATTTGGAATAATAAACGCTCACGGTCGTCAGCGCCGTCAGGCTGGTAAAGGTAACCAGCAGGTAACAGAAAATCATGATCCAGTAACGGTTGGCGCGCATCGAGCGCACTACCTGTCCCGCGGTAATATGGCGGGTATTGTCCTGGCGCACCGGCCGTATCCTTTCCCGGGTGCCCATACCGGTTATCAGCAAAAACAGCGCGGTAAAAAAACCGTAAATGCCGAATACGATGATCCATGACGTGGCCGAATTGCCAAAGAAAGCCACTAACGGCAGGGTACAGACACCGACGGTCAGTGAACCGCAGGTGGAAAGCCCTTTGCGGAATACGCTGAGGATGCCGCGTTCATAAGCGTCGCGGGTGATCAGCGCCAGCATGGATCCATAGGCGATGTTATTGGCGGTAAAAAAGATGTTGGCCAATAGGTAGGTAACGCAAACGTAAGCCACCTTGGCGCCGTAGCTAATATCCGGCACGGTCGACATCAGGAACGCCGACAGGCCGAAGGGCACCGCGGTCCATAACAACCAGGGGCGGGCTTTGCCGTAGCGGGTGTTGGTTTTATCAATACGAATACCGATAAATATACATATTACGCCGTCAAGAGCACGGGCGAAAAACATCAGCGAACCCACCACTACCGCGGAAACGCCGACAACATCAGTATAAAAATACGCCAGAAAGGTCACCATCATGGTATACGTCAGATTGGTGCCATAATCGCCGATTCCAAAAGCCAGCCGTTCGGAAAACCTGATTTTCTCTAGGTCCTCGTTTTGAATTCTTTCGCGCATTACTCCTCCTCCACCAAAATAATGGCAACGTCCCAGTCATTGAGATTTATAATGTCGCCTTTTTTTACCGCATTATTATTCAACAACGTTGTTCCCCGGCGGCACGGCACGGAAAATTGCTGCGGTTGATGTGAATAGTTCAGATAGAACAGCACCGTTTCACCCCGGCGCGTCTCGGCGCGTTTGCGGATCACCGGGAAGCGATGTCCGGACAGTTCCGCCGCCAGCGGAAGATCGCCCAGCACATAAGCGTACAGTTGTTCCAACGCGGCCGGCGAAAGCGGACAGCCGATATACACGGCGGAACCTTTGCCGTATCGGTTGCGGGTAATTGCCGCATATTTACCCCAGTACTGATGCTGGTAGCGTGCGATCACTTCAACGCTTGGGGTGTCGGCTTCCAACAGCTCCATCCAGTCCTCTATCCTGGCGTCTGCGGCGTTTAATTGCAGCACATCGGAGCTGAGAGACACGCTTTCCGGCGCGGCAAACAGCTGATAGGTCACGCCGCAGGCCTCAGAAATAATGCCGGGTTGGGGTAGGGTCCTGACCTTCAGATGCTCGTTGGCAAAGCCGGATTTAAAGGAGTAAATCATGTGGCCGCCCGCGGCGACATATTGGTTCAGGCGGGTCAGCACCGCGTCCGATGCCGCGTAGAGTAGCGGGGCCACCAGTAAATCGTAGCGGTCGATGCGCGCATCGTCGGCGCTGAGAATATCCACTTCGATATTAAGACGGTATAAAGCGTCATAATATGCGCGGAACACATCATTATACTGATGCTCCGTGGGTCGGCCAAACTGATGACCCCGGTAAGGATGCCAGTCAATAGCCGTCAGGCTATCATTACTGACCAGCAACGCCACGCGATTGGTTTTTTTCAGGCCCACAAGCGCCGGCGACAATTGCGCCAGCTCTCGCCCGATACGTTGCGCTTCATGATAAACCGGGTTGGGCCGCAGATCGTGGCTAAGCAACCCTTTCCAATAGGTTTCATAGGAATTGTGAATGGAGTGCCAGTGCCAGTAGCCCACCAGCCTGGCCCCGGAGGCGATATGGCTAAAGGCTTGCAACCGCAACTGGCCCGGATAAGGCGTCCATTCCTTGAAGGCCTGCGCCTGCGTTTCCAGCACCAGGTAATTATCGTCCTTTGTGGTACGGGCAATATCGCCGGCAAAGGCGATTTCCGCCCCGGTCAGGCGATCCTGGCTGGGATGATAAACATCAATGCCGGTAATAGTCAGCGTAGCGGCCGCCGCAAAATGGTCCACTTCACTTCGGATGCCAAAAGAATATGTGCGCCAGTCAAAATCGAAATTATGGGTAATAAACTGCGCGTCTGATTTATATTCTCCGACAATACCTGCCTGCCAGTGGAGAAAATCCGTAACCAGCCCGCGCTGGAACTTTTGAAATTCCGCTCCCAGGCTGGCATTGATGGTGCCCTCCACGGAAGGGAAATCCTCCCAGGCATCGACGCGGTTGCTCCAGTAATCAAGACCGAACGCTTTGTTTAACCGATCAAGATCGTTATTAAAAATTGATTTCAGATATTTAACGAAATCTTGCTGCACATGGCTGCCGGATGTTTCGTAATATTTTGTTTCATTATCAATTTGAAAGCCAATCACGGCGGGATGATGTGCTGTCGCCGCCATCAGCTTGCGAATAATTCTTTCCGCATATCGCAAATAAATAGGGCTGGTAATATCCATTTTTTGTCGAGGCCCGTATTTATTGATGCCATGAGGCGTCGTGGCCATTACTGAAGGATGTTTTTTTACCAGCCATGCCGGGATGGCGTAAGTGGGTGTTCCTATTATAACGGCAATGCCGTTTTTATGCATTTTATCCATTACTGTCAGTACAGATGAAAAATCAAATATACCATCCTGTTTTTCGTAAGTACTCCAGGTGCTTTCCGCTATACGTACATAATTTATTCCAGCGTCTTTCATCATCTTGATATCATCATCAAGTCTTTCTTCTGGCATATATTCACGATAATAAGCGACGCCATATAAAAATTTATCCATTAATATCCCTTAGTGGCGGTGATTGCTAGGGCTAACATATCCCAATTGCTGCTGATAAAAATTAAATTAGCTGCCGCAGACATAGAGAAAACTGCTGCCGGGAATTTGTTATGATCCGCGTCACAAAACGCCAATGCCGGCCACGCGGCCGCCGCGCGCGCCTGGTCATGCCCAGTCTGTGCCGGGTCGGCTGGCTTTTCACTCTTGACTACAAAAATAGCGGGGGTTTTGGTTTAAGATTTTTGTAGAAGGTTATCAACGATATCACTGTAAAAAGACATGGCGCCGGCGGCAAGGTGCTAAGCTTTTATTTGTTGCCTGCCAAGTCCCGCCTCTACTTGCCCGCCCCGGGGGCGGGAAGGCGGTGGTGGTTGGCTTTACGGAGCTTAAAAGGAACGTCTTGCCATGTCTTTAACTCTTTATCCCCGCCATGGTTTCATTACTGCGCCGTCAGGCGCTGGCACGCGATGCTGACGTCAGGAGAGACAGCGCCCGATCCCCTAAGCCGGTTCCAGCCCGCCACCCGGGACTGGTTCGCGGCCACCTTCGACGCGGCCACGCCCGCGCAGCAGGCGGCCTGGACGGCGATTGGCGCCGGCGACAGCACGCTGGTCATCGCTCCCACCGGTTCGGGCAAGACGCTGGCGGCCTTTCTGCACGCCATCGATGGATTGTTCCGGGAGCGCGAACGCGACCCCGGCCGCGCGCGCCAGACCGCCACCCGGGTGGTTTACATTTCGCCCATTAAGGCGCTGGGCGCCGATGTGCGGCGCAACCTGAGCGTGCCGTTGGATGGCGTCAGCGCCAGGCGCCGGCGGCGCGGCGATCCCGAGGTGACGCTGACGGTGGGTATGCGCACCGGCGACACGCCCGCCGCTGAACGCGCCGGCCTGCAAAGACGGCCGCCGGATATCCTGATCACCACGCCCGAGTCGCTGTATCTGATGCTCACCTCCAGGGCGCGCGAGACCTTGCGCGGCGTGACCACGGTGATTATCGACGAGATCCACGCGGTGGCCGGCGGCAAACGCGGTTCGCATCTGGCGCTGAGCCTGGAGCGCCTGGATGCTTTGCTGCCCGCGCCGGCGCAGCGTATCGGCCTGTCGGCGACGGTGCGCCCGGTGGAACGCGTGGCCCGTTTCCTGGGCGGCGCGCTGCCGGTGACGGTGGTTAACCCGCAGTCCAGGCGGCCCCTTGCGATGCGCATCGTGGTGCCGGTGGAGGATATGACCGCGATACCGGCGCGCGACGACGCCGCGCCGGAGATGCGGGCTACCGGGCGCGCGGGGTCGATCTGGCCGCATGTGGAAGCCAGCATCCTCGAGCAAATCCTCGCCTGCCGTTCCACCATTGTCTTTACCAATTCCCGCGGCCTGGCCGAGAAACTGACGGCCAGGCTCAATGAACGCTATGCCGAGCGCGCCGCCGCCTCGCCATTGCAGCAGGAGACGGCCGCGCATTACCTCTCAAATTCGGGCGGCACCGGCAAGCGCGCCGCCGGCGAACCGCCGACCGTCGCCCGGTCCCATCATGGCTCGGTGTCGAAAGAGCAGCGGGCGGAAATTGAAATGGCGCTTAAATCCGGCGAGCTGCGCTGCGTGGTCGCCACCTCCAGCCTGGAACTCGGTATCGACATGGGACTGGTGGATCAGGTTATCCAGGTCGGCGTGCCGCCAACGGTCGCCAGCGCGCTGCAGCGGGTGGGGCGCGCCGGCCATCAGGTGGGCGGCATTTCTTCCGGGGTGGTTTATCCGCGAACCCGACGTGATGTGATCGATGCCGCCGTGACGGTGGAGCGCATGCTGGCCGGACGGCTGGAATCCGTGGCGCCGCCGCGTAACCCGCTCGATGTGCTGGCGCAGCAGACCGTGGCCGCGGTGGCCATGGAACCGCTGAATATCGAGGAGTGGTTCCTGCGGGTGCGGCGCGCGGATCCGTTTCGCGCCCTGCCGCGCAGCGCCTTCGACGCCACCCTGGATATGCTGGCCGGCCGCTATCCGTCGGAGGCGTTCGGCGAGTTTCGACCGCGGCTGGTCTGGGATCGGGCGAGCGGTTTGCTTACCGCCCGCCCGGGGGCGCAGCAATTGGCGGTGATCAGCGGCGGCACCATTCCCGATCGCGGCATGTTCAGCGTCGTCTTGCCGCAAGGCGAGGAAAAAAGCGGCGCGCGTCGGGTCGGCGAGCTTGACGAGGAGATGGTCTACGAGTCGCGGGTCAACGATGTGATAACCCTGGGCGCCACCTCCTGGCGCATCCAGCAGATTACCCACGATCAGGTGGTGGTGGTCCCGGCGCCGGGCCGCTCCGCCCGCCTGCCGTTTTGGCACGGCGACAATGCCGGCCGGCCGGCCGAACTGGGGGAGGCCATCGGCGTCTTCCTGCGCGAGGCGGAGGCGGCGACGGCGGGCATCCGCGGCCCGTTGGCGCAGGACCACCCGCTGGCGGCGCGGCTTAAGGCCGCGGGTCTGGATGATAACGCCATCACTAATCTGGTCGAACTGGTGGCGGAGCAACGCGAGGCCACCGAGGTGCTGCCCACCGATCAAACGCTGGTGATTGAGCGCTGCCGCGACGAGAGCGGCGACTGGCGGGTCATGCTGCACTCGCCTTATGGCCAGCGCGTGCACGGCCCCTGGGCGCTGGCCATCGCCGCGCGCGTCCACCAGCGTTTAAAAGTCGATCCCGCCGTCGTCGCCAGCGACGACGGTATTATTGTCCGCATACCGGACAGCGTCGGCCGACTTCCCGGCGCGGAACTGTTTGTGTTCGATCCCCACACGCTGCCGCAAATCGTCACCGATGCGGTGGGACAGTCGGCGCTGTTTATCGCCCGCTTTCGCGAATGCGCGGCGCGCGCCTTGCTGCTGCCGCGTCGGCGCCCCGGCAAACGCTCGCCGTTGTGGCAGCAGCGCTTGCGCGCCGGTCAGCTGCTGGAAATTGCCCGGGAGCATGACGATTTTCCGCTGATCATCGAGACCGCCAGGGAATGTTTGCAGGACGTATATGATCTGGGGGCATTGCAGGCGCTGATGCAGCGCATCAATGACGGCGCGGTGCGCATGCGGGAGGTTACCACCGAGATCCCCTCGCCGTTTGCGGCTAATCTGCTGTTCGGCTATGTCATTGAGTTTATGTACCAGGGCGATGCGCCGCTGGCGGAACGACGGGCGTCCGTACTGTCGCTGGACAGCGGCCTGCTCGGCGAACTGCTGGGTCAGGTGGAGCTTGGCGAGCTGCTCGACCCCCGGGTGGTGGAACGGGTCGGTCAGGAATTGCAGCGCACCGCCGCCGCTCGGCGCGCAAAGGGCGCTGAAGGGGTGGCCGACCTGTTGCGCGAGCTCGGTCCCCTGTCGCGCCCGGAAATCGCCGCGCGCCTGGCCGATGGCGACGGTGCCGGCGATTATCTGGCGCAGCTGGCGGCGGCGGCGCGGATTATTCCCGTACGCATCGTGGGCGAGGCGCGCTGGGCCGGCATAGAAGATGCCGCCCGCCTGCGCGATGCGCTGGGGATAGCTTTACCGCCGGGCATTCCGGCCGCGTTTTTGCAGGCGGCCGGCGATCCCCTGCGCGAGTTGCTCAGCCGCTATGCGCGCACGCACGCGCCTTTTACCCCAGCGCAGGCGGCGGCGCACTTTGGGCTGGGCGTGGCCATTGTGAATGAGCAACTGGAGCGCCTGCGCGATCAGGGCAGGGTGTTACCCTGCAACGTCGCGGGCGGGCCCGGACCGGACACCGACACCGGCGCGCCCGCCGACGGCGGCCAGCAGCGCCGGTGGGTGTGGGATGAGGTATTCCGCCGTTTGCGGGCGCGCTCTTTGCAGGCGGCGCGCGAGGCGACCCGGCCGGTGCCGCGCGAGGCCGTGGTGCGGCTGGTGCTGGAGCGCCAGGGCGTACTGACCGACGCCGCCGCGCCGGCGTCGGATCCCGACCCGTCCGCCGCGCTCGGCGCATTTGAAGGCGTCGAGGGCGTCGCCCGGGTCATCGAGCAACTGGCGGGGGTCGCGTTGCCGGCTTCACTGTGGGAACGCCAGATTTTGCCCGCCAGGGTCCATGACTATCATCCGTCGATGCTGGATGAGCTGATTGCCGCCGGCGAGGTGGTTTGGGCCGGCCATGGCGCGCTTGGCGACGACGATGGACTGGTCTCCCTGCATCTGCGCGAAAACGCCGGCGCAACGCTGCCGCGGGTGAATGATGAGGCCGGCGCGTCAACCGCCTCCGCGCTGCAACAGTCCATTCTCGCCGTGCTGGCCGATGGCGGCGCCTATTTTGTCCGTCAGCTGGCGCCGCTCGTCCAGGCGCGCCTGGCGGCCGGGCCCGGCCAGGAGGCCGGGGCGGAAATAGCGCCCGCTGAAATGGCGGAAACCGTTTGGGATCTCGTCTGGCAAGGCCGCCTCACCAGCGACACCTGGTCGCCGCTGCGCGCGCTGACGGGGATACGCCCGCCCACCCGTTCGCGCCCGGCCCGCGTCCCCCGGCACCGGCGCCAGGTGGCGGGCTGGGTACCGGTGTGGGCGCCGGCCAAACCGGTATCGGCGCGGAACGCCCGGTTCGGCGATGCGGTCCTGGCCGGCCGCTGGTCATTGCTGGCCGGCGAGGCGGCCAGCCCGACCCTCAGGATGCTGACCCAGGTCGAGAATCTGTTCGACCGCTATGGCGTGGTAAGCCGCGGGGTGGCGATGGCCGAGCAGGTGCCGGGAGGCTTTCCCGCGCTGATGCCGGTGCTGCGGCGGATGGAAGAGGCGGGCCGCGTGCTGCGTGGGCGCTTTATCACCGGCCTGGGCGCCGCGCAGTTTGCCGATAAGGACTGTATTGAACGCCTGCGTGAATTGGCGCAAACGGATGCGGCGTCCGGCGAACCGGTGGCGCTGTCGGCCAGCGATCCGGCCAATCCCTTCGGCTGGCTGTTGCCCTGGCCGTCCAACCCGGCAGACCTGCGTCCGGCCCGGCGCGTCGGCGCCATAGTGGTGATCTGCAACGGCAGGCTGGCATACTATCTGGCGCAAAGCGGCCGCCAGCTGTTAACCTTTATCGATAACGACGACATCGGATGGCGGGCCGGTGGTTTGCGCGCGCTGGCCGCCGCGCTGCAGCGCGAGAAACGCCGCGTGTTTACGCTTGAGGATGTCGACGGCCGGCCGGCGCATGGCAGCCCGGTCGCGGACGCTTTGTCCGCGGCCGGATTCTCGCGCGTGCCCAAGGGATATGCCTGGTATGGGTGAACCGGGCGCGCGGGGAGGGCCACGGCGCGGTATAGCGCCTGTGGCACCCCAGCCCAGGTTCCGCAGGAAGGGTTGGCAAGGCTTACCGCACCCGACCTGGCCTTGCCGCCGCCCTGATTTACCGCCGCGCCAGTATCAGCCCGCCGGTATCCGCCGCTGCCCGGTATTCGCCATAATCCGCCAGGGCAAGGTGGCGAACCCGCATCGGATGGCGGTGCGTCGCCGTGATGACCACCACCCTGGCCCCCGCCGCTTCAGCCGCGGCAATCCCGGCCGGCGCGTCTTCGAACACCAGGCACCGGCCGGCGTCGACCCCCAGCCGATCGGCGGCCATCAGGTAGCAGTCAGGCGCGGGTTTGCCGCGGACCACGTCTTCGGCGCTTATCAGCAGCGCAGGCACCCTCAGTCCGGCGGCCCGCAGGCGGCGCAAGGCCAGTTCCCGCGGGGCGGATGTAACGATAGCCCAGCGGTCCGGTGGCAGCGCGGCCAGGAAATCCGGGGCATGGGCAATCGGGACGATGCCGTCGGTATCCTCGATCTCCGCCTGGGTGATTGCCCGGGCCTCGGCCTCGGGGTCTACGCCCGGCAGGTTCAGGCGGCGAATGGTTTCGACACTGCGCACCCCGTGGATGGTGGGCAGAAACGTCGCCACGTCCAGCCCGTGCCGCGCGGCCCAGCGCGACCAGACGCGTTCGGCCGAGGCAATGGAGTTGAGCAGGGTGCCGTCCATATCGAACAGGAAAGCGGCAAAGCGCTGGTCTGAGTACATAGTCTCTCCGGGATAGGTTTGCGGCGCCCCGCCTATGGCGCCGTTGCGGGCGGGACAATCCGGGCGTATGCCAGTATCAACGACAGTCTCGGCAAGATCAACGGCCGCAATAGCCGACATGCCAGCGCCGCAATATCAGGCGGCCGTCTTTTACCTCATTCCCCCCCGGGCCCGTTAAATGGCGCGCGCAGGCGGTCAATCGGTGAAGTCGGTCGCTTGCGCCGTTCCCTGCCAGGCATCGATGTCTGCACGCACATCCTGCATCTTCTGCAATGCCAGTTCATTGGCGATGCCTTACGACGCACCCGTAATGAACCCTATTTTCTCAGTTGTTTTCATGATATGTCCCTTGATTAAGGTCATGGCCACCGCGCCGACGGGATAGCCTGCTTTGTCCATGCTGGACGTTTTGCGTGATATTCCGGATATCCCGCGCACCCCTTGCAACTGCGAAGGGTTGATAAATCAGTAGGGACTGGCCGTGGGTCGAACGACTATTTCGCTAACGTCGACATCGTCGGGCTGCGCGATCGCATAGGCTATGGCGCGCGCGACGGCATCCGGCGTTAATGCGATGCGGCGGAATTCGCGCATGGCGTTGCGGGCCGTTTCGTCGGAAATCTGGTCGGCCAGTTCCGATTCGACCACGCCCGGGCAGATAACCGTTACGCGGATCGCGTCGGACTCTTGGCGCAGGCCGTCGGAGATGGCGCGTACCGCGTATTTGGTTGCGCAGTACACCGCCGCCGTGGGCGATACCGACAGCCCGCCGATGGAAGACACGTTGATCACCTGGCCATGGCCCTGTTGCGTCATGATGGGCAGCACCGCCGCGATGCCGTGCAGGACGCCGCGGATATTCACGTCGATCATCCGATCCCACTCGTCCACCTTGCGCGCGGCCAGAGGCGAAAGCGGCATGACGCCCGCATTGTTGACGATGACGTCGATGCGGCCAAAGGTCTCTTGGGCAAACCTGGCAAAGTCATCGACGTCCTTTGCCGATGTGACGTCGAGCGCCCGAAAGCAGACCGAGCCGCCGCCGGCATGGATCTCCCCGGCCAGCGCGGCCAGCCGCTCCGTGCGGCGGGCGCCGATGACGAGCTGGTGTTTCTGGCTGGCGAGAAGCCGCGCGGTGGCCTCGCCGATGCCGCTGCTGGCGCCGGTAATAAGGATGACTTTGGATTCTGTAGCTACGGTCATAATGGCTGACTCCTTTTCAGTGGGTTATCTCGCGGCGCAGCACCATGCCGGCGTGGTATAAAACGCCGTCACGGAAGTCGCCGTCGGCGGAAAAGCCGGTATCGTCGCAATACAGGATATGATCGCCTTCAATGCGGTAGCTGCCCTGATAAGCGCTTTTGCGCGTGCCCCGGGCCTCGTCGTAGCGGCCGTTGGCAAGCAGCTCATGGCGAATGTAGCCATCGGCTGTCACCCAAACGCCGACGTACCTGTTGTGATTCATGACGGGTGCCTCCTGTGTCCTGGCAACAATAACGGGCCGAAGGCCTATAGTAGGAGCGGGGCGCCGTTGCGGGAATAGCCATGGCTATTGCATCATTGCCTATTCCTATTGCGCTGGTGATTTATTTCCCTTAAGGTTGGCGAAACGATGGCTGATTCCTCTGAACGGCCGCAACGGGAGACGATGGCATATGGCGGCAATCGAGGACACCACCACCCAGCGGATGTCGGCGCTGCTGATGCAATTGGCGCCCAATGAGGGCTACACGCTGTCCGCGCTGGATGCCGTTCGCTTTATGCGCTCGGACCGGCCTTTGGGACGAACGCCCGTTTTATACGAACCGAGCATCGTGATTGTTTGCCAGGGACGTAAGCGCGGCTTTCTGGGCAGCGATGTTTATGTTTATGACGCCCAGCATTACCTGGTATTGTCGGTGCCCTTGCCCTTTTCCACCCAAACCGAGGCGAGCGCATCCGAGCCGATGCTGGCCGTCGCCATAAGCTTAGATCTGACGCAAGTGGCCGATTTGATGTTGCAAATAAATCATTCTGGCCCACAGGCCGTGCCCGGCATGCCCTTGGGTATCGCCTCAACCCCGCTGAGCGGCGCATTGGCCGATGCCACGCTGCGATTGCTTGAAATCATGACCTGTCCGCGCGACGCGCACATATTGGGCCCCGCGGTGGTGAGGGAGATTTATTACCGCGTACTGGTCGGGGAACAAGGGGGCGCCATGCGGGCGGCTTTGGCGCATCAGGGCCAGTTCGGCCGCGTTGCCAAGGCATTGCGCCGGATCCATGCCGATTATGCGCAGTCATTGGATGTCGCGCATTTAGCCGGCGAAGCCGGCATGAGCGTGCCTGCCTTTCATGCCCATTTCAAGACGGTGACCCAAACATCGCCCATCCAGTACATCAAGTCGACGCGATTGCACCAGGCCCGGCTACTGATGATCCGTGATGGCCTGACCGCGGCATCCGCTTCGTCCCGGGTCGGCTATGACAGCCCCTCGCAGTTCAGTCGCGAATTCAAGCGATTCTTTGGCCGCAGCCCCATGGAAGAGGTTCGCGATATGAAGGCGTCGTTTTCGTTGTCCCCCGCAAAGCCCCTTTCCGAGTTTACCCTGGCGCACTGAGCGCCGTCCCTGACGTCCAGCAATACCCTGACGCATCCACACGACTGGCGGCGATTCGGTTAGCCGGTTTCCGGTTAACCTTTACCGGATTTGTACTTTTGCATCCGTCCATGCCTTGGTTAGAGTTATACCTCTGTTTAGTTATTGGATAGTCAGGTAAAAGTTAATGGATGCCTTAATTCCGGTAGTGGATCACGCGGTGATTAACGTCGCGGGCAAGCTTGATGAAACGCAGCGATTATTTACGCTTTTAGGGTTCCAGTTGACGCCGCGCGGTCACCATTCCCTGGGCTCCAGCAACCATCTGGCCATTTTTGGCGAAAACTATTTTGAGCTGCTGGGGTTTGAGGCGGGCAACGCCGATAAACGCCAGGACCTGTGGAACGCGCCCCTCGGGCTCACCGGCCTGGTGTGGAAAACCACTGACGCCGATGCGGTCTACCGCCATCTGCAATCCGTCGGTCTGGCCGGCGATCCCCCCGCCTCGTTTTTCCGTCCCGTGACGCTGCCCGACGGCAGCCGGCCTGAAGCCCGTTTTCGTACCGTCAGGCTGGCCGCCGGGCGGATAAAAAACGGCCGCAGTTTTTTTTGCCAGCATGAAACGCCGGAACTGGTCTGGCGCGCCCCATGGCGCCGGCATCCCAACGGCGTCGTCGATATCAGCGCCTTTGTGATTGCCGCGGCCGACCCCGCGGCGGTGGCCGGCCTTTACGGCACGCTGTTTGGTCATAAGGCTATTCATGACGACGGCCAGGGCGGCTATTGGCTGCAGGCGGGCAAAACCCGGGTGCGATTTATCACCCCGCAGCGGGCCGCCGGGCTGTATGGCCCGGTCCCGGCAGGCGAAAACGGCGCCGAGCGCATGGTGGCGCTGGAATTTGCGGTCTCGTCGCTGAGCGCCACCACCGACTATTTTCAGCGCAGCGGCATCCAGGCCTTATCCCCGGCGCCGGATACCTTGCTGGTTAGCGCCGACCACGCTTTCAATGTCGCCCTGCTGTTCGCAGCCTCTTGATTTTCTTTATTTTAAGGTTCGTTAAGCATGAAAGCCATCGTATTACGTGAACATGGCGGTAATGAGAAGCTGCGGCTGGAAAACGCTTTTCCCGATCCCATCGCCGGCAGGGGGGATGTGGTGCTGCGCGTGCGCGCCTCCTCACTCAATTACCATGATGTGTTTACCCGGCGCGGCATGCCGGGCATTACGCTGCCCCTGCCGCTGATTATCGGCCTGGATGTGGCCGGCGAGATCGTCGCCCTGGGCGAAGGGGTGACCGGTTGGCATATCGGCGACCGCGTGGTGGTGGACCCGATAAACCGGGTTGACGGCGGACTGGTGGGCGAGACCACCCACGGCGGCCTGGCCGAACTATGCCGGGTGCCGGCCCATCAGCTGATCGCTTTGCCCGATGAAATCAGCTTCGCGGAAGCGGCGGCGCTGCCGGTGGCCTACGGCACCGCCCGGCGCATGATGGTGACTATCGGCCAGATACAGGCCGGGGAAAAGGTCTTGATCCTCGGCGCCAGCGGCGGCGTAGGGGTCTGTTGCGTGCAACTGGCGAAGCTGGCCGGCGCGCAGGTGATTGCCTGCGCCGGCAGCGAGGAGAAAGCCGAACGCCTGCGCGCCGTCGGCGCCGACCATATCATCCGCTACACCGAACAGGACTTTGCCAAAGAAGTGTTCCAGCGCTTCGGCAAGCCCGCGCGGTCGCGCCACGCCGCCGTGCCGGGCGGCGTGGATGTGGTGGTCAATTTTACCGGCGGCGATACCTGGGTTAAATCCCTGCGCTGCCTGCGCGTGGGGGGGCGGCTGCTGACCTGCGGCGCCACCGCCGGTTTTAATCCCGTCGAGGATTTGCGCTACATCTGGACCTATGAATTGCAGATCCGCGGCGCCAATGGCTGGGAGCGCGATGACCTGCATCAGTTGCTGGATCAGGTGCGCGACAAACGGCTTAACGTCCTGATCGATCGCCAATGGCCGCTGGAGCAGGGCGCGCAGGCGCTGGCCTCGCTGGAGCAACGCCAGGTGATCGGCAAGGTGGTGGTGGTATGAGCGCGCGGCTGAGCAAAACGCAAATCGAGGAAAAGTTCCGATTATCGCCGTTTATCGCATGGCTGCAGCTGCGCGTGGAGGCGGTGGATTACGATCAGCAGACCCTGACGGTAACGGTGCCGATGCGGGCGGAGTTCGAGCGCAGCGCCGGCAGCGGCCAGTGGCATGGCGGACCGCTGGCCTCGATTATCGATACCGTCGGCGACTTCGCGCTGGCGATGATGGTCGGAACCGGTTTGCCCACCATCAATTTTCGTGTCGATTACCTGCGCCCGGCGGTGAATACCTCCCTGCGGGTGGTGGCCCGCGTCAGGCGCTCAGGCCGTACCGTCGGCGTCGCCGACGTGGACGTATTTAACGGACAACAACAATTACTGGCTATCGGCCGCGCAAGCTACGCCACCGGCGTTGCACAACCGGGAGTTTCATCATGAACGGACATTTTTCACGGCGTAAATTCCTCGGCATCCTGGGGGTGGGGGGATCGCTTGCGGCGTTGTCCAGCGGCATCCCCGGCCTGGGGCTGGCGACCAACGCCAGCGCCGCCGAGGTGGCGGGCGGCGCGCCGCGCCGCGGCGGTACCCTGGTCATCTCCTGGGGGGGACTTGAGCCTCAGGCGCTGTTTGTGCCGGGCGGCGGCGGTTCATCGCCTTTCCAGACGTCAACCAAAATACTGGAGCGTTTGCTGAAGCTCGACAATACGCTGCATTTTCAGCCGGCGCTGGCCGAATCGGTGGTGCCTGCCGCCGACTATAAAAGTTATGACATCACCCTGCGCCAGGGAGTGAAATGGCATGACGGCGCCGATTTTACCGCGGACGACGTCGTCTACAACGTTGTCGAGCATTGGAAGGCCATTTCAGCCGGTATCGCCCTGAAAGCCCTGAACGCCGCCACCGCCCTGGATGCCCATCACGTACGGCTGAGTTTTGATCATCCGGTACCTGAATTTTTCCTCAAATCCATACTGGCGGGCCAATACCAACTGCTGCTGCCGAAACATTTATACGCGGGCAGGGACATTCTGACCCATCCGCTGAATAACCAGCCGGTAGGCACCGGCCCATGGATTTTCGATAAATGGACGCGCGGCAGCTATGTGCAATACCGCCGCAACGATAGCTATTGGTCGCCCGGCCAGCCCTATCTCGACAAACTGCTGGTCAGGTGGTGGAGCGACGCGGCGTCGCGTACCGCCGCCCTGGAAACCGGGGAACTGGGACTCGGCTATTCGAACCCCGTGCCCGCCAGGGAAATCGACCGCTTGCTGAAAACCGGCCAGGTGGTGCTTGATACCAGCGGGTATGAAAACAGCGCCTGGACGGTAACGGTGGAGTTTAACCAGCGGCGCGAGGTGGTTAAGCGCCGTGAAGTGCGCCAGGCGATCCTGCATGGCATCGACCGTGATTTCATCGTCAACACGATCTATTTTGGTCGGGGGAAACCGGCGGTGGCGCCGATTTTCAGCAGCAACAGCCTGTTTTTCACCGACGACGTGCCCCGCTATGAATTTGACGTTAAAAAAGCGGCCGCCCTGCTGGATGCCGCCGGCCTGCCGGTGAAAAACGGCAGCCGGTTTACCGTCAACCTGCTGGCGGCGGCCTGGTTCGAGGAGAACGCCAAGCTGGGCCAATACCTGAAACAGGCCCTGGAAGATCTCAATATCACCGTGCGGCTCGATTCGGTGGATCGCGCCACGGCGCTGAAACGCATTTACAGCGATTACGATTATGATATCGCTATTTCCAACTTTACCGCCCCGCTGGAGCCGGTACCGACGGTAACCCAGTTTTTTACCAGCGACGGCATCGTTAAAGGCGCCGCTTTCCGCAACGCCACCGGCTATAGCAATCCGGCGATGGACGACTTGGTAAGCGCTATCACAGTGGAGGTGGACGAGGCCAAACGCCGCGCATTGATCCAGCAATTTTCCCGGCTGGCCAGCACCGACGTGCCCATCGTGCCTCTGGTGGAAATGCAGTCCTACACCCTGGCGCGCGCCAACGTCCGCAACTTCACCACTGATGCCAATGTCCAGGGCACGTCCCTGAACGACGTCTGGCTGGCGGGGTAGCGGCATGATGCGCATTATTCTGCGCCGCCTGTTGCAAGCGGTGCCGCTGCTGCTCGGGGTGGTCATCATCAATTTCGTATTGATGAAATGCGTGCCCGGCAGCCTGCTGGACGTGATGACCGCAGAACAGCAGGTTACCGACCCGGCGATGATCGAGCGGCTGCGCGCGTTATACGGGCTGGATCAGCCGGCCTGGCTGCAGTTGCTGAAGTATATCGGCGCGGTGGCCCGGCTGGATCTGGGTTTTTCCTACCGGCACAACCTGCCGGTGCTGGACGTCATCTTATCGCACCTGCCCGCCACGTTGCTGCTGATGCTGGCAAGCATCGCGGTGGCCCTGATGGTGGGCGTCGGCGCCGGCGTGCTGGCCGCCATAAAAGTCAACAGCGCCTGGGACACCCTGATATCGGCGCTGGCGGTGCTGTGTTTCGCCGCGCCGGGTTTCTGGCTCGGCATCATGATGATTATCCTGTTCTCGGTAAAACTCGGCTGGTTTCCGGTGGGCGGGATGGAAACCATCGGCGCCGATGAGCGGCCCTGGGGACGGGTGGCGGATATCGTCCATCATCTGGTGCTGCCGGCGCTGACCCTGGGCCTGTTTTATGCCGCGACCTACGCGCGGGTGATGCGCGCCTCGATGCTGGAAATCGCCCAGCTGGATTTTGTGCGCGCCGCCAGGGCCAGGGGCCTGAGCCGGCTGCGGGTAATAACCGGGCATATGATGCGCAATGCCCTGTTGCCGGTGGTAACCCTGTTCGGCCTGCAACTGGGCACCGTGCTGGGCGGCAGCGTCGTGGTGGAATCCGTGTTCAGTTGGCCCGGCATCGGCCAGGTCCTGTTCGACAGCGTGATGAGCCGCAATTTTCCCGTGGTGATGGGGGTGCTGGTGCTTAGCTCGCTGGTGGTGATCGTGGTGAATATCCTGGTGGACGTGGCGTATTCCCGCCTGGACCCGCGGATTGGGAGCTGAAATATGTCTGTAGTCGTCCCCCTGTTGCCCGCCGCCGCGCCGCGCCTGGCGCTGCTGCGCCGGTTTTGCCGCCATCGCGGCGCGGTATGCGGCGCGCTGATTGTGTTGGTCATCGCCGCCGCCGCGCTGCTGGCGGGCTGGCTTTATCCCGTCGACCCGCTGCGCATTGTGGCCATGCCGGAGATTTGGCCCTTTACCGATTGGCGCTATCCGCTGGGCACCGACTCCCTGGGTCGCGACATCATGGCGCTTATCGTCCACGGCGCGCGCGCCACCCTGCTTATCGGGCTGGTGGCCAGCCTGGTGGCCACCACGCTCGGCGTGGCCGTGGGAGCCGCCGCCGCCTGGTTTGGCGGCTGGATCGACGAAGTGCTGATGCGCATCGCCGAGCTGTTCCAGATCATTCCCAACGTGGTGTTTGTGCTGACCGTGGTGGCGGTGCTGGGCCCGCGGATAGAAAACATTATTATCGCCGTCGGCCTGGTTTCCTGGCAGCCCATCGCCCGGCTGACCCGGGCCGAATTCCTGTCCTTCAAGGATCGCGAGTTCGTGCTCGCGTGCCGGGCCTGCGGCATGGGCAATCTGCGCATCGCCCTGGGCGAAATCCTGCCCAATGTCATGCCGCCGGTGATCGTGCTGTCGTCGCTGGTGGTTGCCGGGGCGATCTTGTACGAATCCGTTATCTCCTTCCTCGGCCTTGGCGATCCCAATCTGGCCAGTTGGGGCCGGCTGGTGGGGGAAGGGCGCACGCTTATCCGCTCCTCTTGGTATATCTGCGCGGTGCCGGGCGTGGCGATTATGCTGGCGGTGCTGGCGCTGAACCTGATTGGCGACGGGCTGAACGATGCCCTGAACCCGAAGCTCAGGGATCGCCTATGAGCAGCGTGCTGGAGGTCAGCGACCTGCGCGTCGAACTGCGCGGGCGCCAGGGCAGCGTGACCGCGCTGGACGGTATCTCTCTGACCCTCGCGGCTGGCGAAACCCTGGCGGTGGTGGGCGAGTCGGGCTGCGGAAAATCCCTTACCGCGCTGGCGCTGATGGGGCTGCTGCCCACCCCCCCGGCGCATTTGAGCGGCGGAGAAATACGGTTTGAAGGACAAAACCTGGTGGCGCTGGGCGAAAGGCGGATGCGGCAACTGCGCGGCAATCGGCTGGCGATGATTTTTCAGGACCCGATGAGCTCGCTTAATCCGGTGAAAACCGTCGGCGATCAGCTGGGCGAGGTCTTGCGGGTGCATTTAGGCCTGTCGCGGCGCGAAGCCTGGCGCCGCGGCGTCGCCCTGTTGGAGCAGGTACATATTCCCGACCCGGCCAGGCGCATGGATGAATATCCGCATCGATTATCGGGCGGCATGGCGCAGCGGGTCATGATCGCCATGGCCATCGCCTGCAAGCCGGCGGTATTGATCGCCGACGAACCCACAACCGCCCTGGATGTGACCATACAGGCGCAAATACTGGCGCTGCTGCGGGAGCTGCAGGCGGATACCGGCATGGCGCTGATGCTTATCACCCACGATTTGGGCGTGGTCGCGGCCATGGCCCAGCGTGTGGCGGTGATGTATGCCGGCAAAATCGTCGAGGAAGCGCCGGTGCTGGAACTGTTCGACTATCCGCTGCATCCCTATACGCAGGGACTCTTGCGCGCCACGCCGACCCCGGGACGGCCGGATGAGCGGCTGGTGGATATCCCGGGACGGGTGCCGGCCCTGGCGGAATTACCCGCGGGCTGCGCTTTTGCGGCGCGCTGCCGGCAGGCAACGCCCGCGTGCGCCCTGCAGCGGCCGGAGCTGACGCCTCTGCGTCCGGCGCACCGGGCCGCCTGCCTGGTGGCGCAAGCGCAGGCGCAGCCCGCGCCGCTACGCTGGGTCAACGGAGGCCGGCACTGATGAAACCATTGCTTAGCGTAAACAATCTGCAGGTTGGTTATCCCACCCGCGACGGGCGGGTATTCGCCCTGTCTGGGGTGGATCTGACCCTCAGCCGCGGTGAAACCGTCGGGCTGGTGGGGGAGTCGGGCTGCGGCAAATCCACCCTGGGCAAGGCGGTGATGCGGTTAATTCCCAGTACCGGCGGCAGCATACATATCGGCGATGCCGACATTACCCATTTAGGCCGCAAAGCCTTGCTACCCTATCGGGCGGATATGCAGATGATGTTCCAGGACCCGCAGGGGTCGCTTAATCCGCGCCAAAGCGTGGGAAAAAGCATCGGCCGGCCGCTTGAGGCGGCGGGCTGGCAGGGGGCGGCAATCCGGCGGCGGGTCGGCGAGCTGCTGGAACTGGTGGGATTGCCCGCGGCGGCGTCCTCACGGTTTCCCCATGAGTTTTCCGGCGGCCAGCGTCAGCGCATCGGCATTGCCCGGGCGTTAATCCTGGAGCCTAAGGTTATCATCTGCGATGAGCCGGTCTCCGCCCTGGACGTATCGGTGCGGGCGCAGGTGATTAACCTGATGCGCGATATCCAGCAGCGCACCGGCGTGGCCTACCTGTTTATTTCCCACGATCTTTCCGTAGTGGAATATATCGCCGACCGGCTGCTGGTCATGTACCTGGGACGCATCGTTGAGAGCGGTCCCACGCGCCAGGTGTGGGCCAAACCCGCCCATCCTTATACTTCCGCGCTGCTGGCGGCGGCGCCGGTGGCGGATCCCCGCGCAGCGCGCGGCCGCAACCTGCTGACGGGCGAATTGCCCAGCCCCATTTCCCCGCCGCCCGGCTGCCCGTTTCACACCCGCTGCCCGCGCGCCAAAGAACGTTGCCGGGTGGAGCGTCCGCCGCTGCGCGCCGGCGGCGACCAACGACAGGTCGCCTGCCATTTTCCCTTATTTGACGTTGACGCCGCGCAATTACCGCCACCGGCGTTATAAAGGAGTCGCTATGCCGTTTCATCACCACAACCTGGGCGATCTGATCGTCCGCCGCGGGGATTTACAGCGTGATGCGCTGATTGACCTGGGCGATCCCGCCCGCCCGCGCCATTGGAGCCATCGGCAGATTGATGAGCTGGCCGGCGGCGTCGCCCGCTACCTGAGCGATCTTGGCCTGCCCCGGGGCAGTACCGTCGCCATCGCCTCGCTTAACAGCGCGCAATACATTGCCGCGTATTTCGGCATTATGCGGGCGGGGCTGGTCGCGGTGCCGCTCAATATCAAAGTACCGATCGAGACGCTGGAATACCTGGTGGCCGACGCGCAAATTCGCCTGGCGTTTGTGGACGAGGCGCGTTACGCGCTTTTAAAAGGCAAACTGCCGCTGGTGAACTTTGACGGCGACGGCGAGGACGCTTTCCGGCGGCGTATCAAGCCGCAGGCTTTCGACACCGTGCAACCCCTGCCGGGGGAGGTGGCGATGATTCTTTACACCTCCGGCTCCACCGGCCGGCCGAAAGGCGTGCCGCTGACCCACCAGGGGCAGCTGTGGGCGCTGGAGGCCACCCGCAGCGGCGGCGTGGAGCCGGACGCGCCGCAGGCGCGTTACCTGTTGGCGCAGCCCTTGTTTCATATGAACGGCTTATTTCTCACCAAACGGGTCTTTGCGGTTAACGGCTTGCTGGTGGTGCTGCCGGCATTCGACGCCCAGCGCTATGCCGCCGCCCTTGCCGATTACCGTATCAATATCGTCACCGCCGTGCCGACCATGTTCGCCCGGCTGTTGCGCGATCCGCGCCTGCTGGCCGGGCGGGATTACTCCGCCCTCAACCGCCTGATGCTCGGGTCCGCCCCCATGTCGCTCTCGTTGCTCAACCGTATCCAGCAGGCGTTTCCCACGGCGACCATCACCCACGGTTATGGCACCACCGAGGCGGGGCCGGCGGTGTTCGGTCCTCATCCCGACGGGTTGCCCACTCCGCCGCTGGCGCTGGGATACCCGCTTGCGGCGGGAGAAGTGAAGCTGGTGGACGGGGAAACGGAAAACGACGGCGTGCTCTGCATGCGCAACCCGGCGGTGACCCCGGGTTATCTCGGTCTGCCGGAAAAAAGCAGCCAGGTGTTTCGCGGGGGCTGGTATTACAGCGGTGATGTCATGCGACGCGATGAACAGGGATTTTATTATTTTACCGGCCGCGCGGATGATATGTTTGTCTGCTCCGGCGAGAATATTTTTCCGGTGGAGGTGGAGAAAACGCTTGAGTCCCATCCCCATGTGCGTCAGGTCTGCGTGGTACCGCTGCCCGATGAGGAGCGCAGTCAGGTGCCGGTGGCGTTTGTGGTGCTACAGCCCGACAGCGCCCTGAGCCCGGATGCCTTAAAGCAGTATGCCCTCGCGCACGGCCCGGCCTACCAGCATCCGCGGCGTATCGCCTTCCTGGCCGAATTGCCCTGGGCGGGCACCAATAAAGTGGACCGCCATGCGCTGACGCAACTGGCGCGCCTGCTGGAGGCGCGCCAGGGGTGGGATAACCCCCTGGCAGCGACGGAGCCGGACCATGCCTAAAATAGCCCTGGTCACCGGCGCCAGCCGCGGTATCGGCCGGTCCATTGCGCTGGCGCTGGCCCGACAGGGCGTGGCGGTGGCCGTGCATTATCGCCGTGCGCGGGAGGACGCGGCGCGCGTGGCCGATGACATTGAACGGGCGGGCGGCCGCGCCTTTATCCTGCAGGCGTCGCTGGAAGAGAGCACGGGCGCGCAGCTGCTGATGGACCGCCTGCAGGCTGAGTTGACCCGGCTTTTCGGCGCGCCGCGGTTTGATATCCTGGTCAATAACGCCGGGCAGGGCGGACGGGCGGCTATCGCGGAAGTCACGCCGCAGCAGCTGGCCGATACGCTGCAGGTCAATTTTATTTCGCCGTTTTTCATTATCCAGCGCGCCATCCCGCTGCTGCGGGACGGCGGGCGGATAATCAATATTTCCTCCATGAGTACCCGGGCCGCTTTCCCGGAAATGGCGGCCTATGCGCCCGCAAAGGCGGCGCTGGAAAGCCTCGGCGTGTTGCTGGCGGCTGAGCTGGGAAGCCGGGCCATCACGGTGAATGCCGTATTGCCGGGCGCGACCGCCACGGCGATGAACCCGCGCGCCGCCGATCCGCGGTCCGCGGCGGTGATCGGCCAAAGCGTGGCGCTGGGCCGGGTGGGCCAGCCGGAAGATATCGCGGAGGTGGTGGCGTTTCTGGCCGGCGAGGGCGGCCGCTGGATAACCGGGCAGCGCATCGACGCCAGCGGAGGCCAGCGATTGTAGCCGGCCCCCGGCGCCGCGCCTGAGCGCCGGCCGCGCGCCATCGGCTCCCCGCTCAGCGCCGCAGCTTATGCAGCGTCTCATGCGCCAGGCGCGTGAAATAGCGCGCCGCCGGGGCGATGAGCGCTTCCGCGGGATCGAAACGCGGATGATGCAGGCCGAAGGCGCTGGCCGAACCGATATTGACGAACGCGCCGGGCAAGCGGTGCAGATAAAAGGCAAAGTCTTCGCCGCCCATCAGCGGCGGCAGATCGTGGACCCGATAACCCTCCCGGGCCGCCACGTCCTTGGTGAAATCCGCCCATTCAGCGCTGTTTACCAGTACCGGCGGCCCGGCGTGCCAGCGCAGTTCGGCATGGGCGCCGAAGCCGGCGGCGATATGTTCAATCAGGCGGGTGATTTTTTCCGGCATCCTGGCCCGGACCGCCGTATTATGGGTGCGCACTGTGCCCTCAAGTTCCACCTGCTGCGGCAGCACATTCCAGGTATTGCCGCCGTTGATGCGCGTGACGCTTAACACCACCGATTCCAGGGCGCTAAAGGCGCGGCTGGGCAAGGTTTGCAACGCGGTGATGATATGCGCCGCCAGCACGATGCTGTCGACGCCTTCCTCGGGACGGGCGGCATGGGCGCCTTTACCGTTAACCAGGATTTCAAAGCGGTCGACGTTGGCATGCAGCGGTCCGGAACGGGTGCCGAATTCGCCCACCGGTAAATCGGGGGCGTTATGGCCGCCGAAGATCACGCTCACGCCCTCCAGCGCGCCGGCGTCGATAAGTTGCCGGGCGCCATCGAAGGTTTCCTCGGCCGGCTGGAACAGGATCCGGACTTTACCGGCCAGATCGGCCTCCCGCTCCTTCAGCAGCAGCGCGGCGCCCAGCATAATCGAGGTGTGGATATCATGACCGCAGGCATGCATGACGCCGGGGTTACGTGAACTGAACGGCCGGTCCGATTGCTCATCAATGGGCAGGGCGTCGATATCGGCGCGCAAGGCGACGATCGGCCCGTCGCGACGGCCGATTTCCGCGACCACGCCGGTGTTCAGCGCGAGCGGCAGGAGAGGGATGTCCGCTTCGCTTAACCATTGCCTGATTTTTTGCGTCGTCTGGAATTCGTGATTGGATAATTCCGGATATTGATGCAGCTCCCTGCGCCAACCCACCAGCTTCTCCCCGAAAATATCCGTTAAAACCTCAGATGTCATGGTCTGTCATCCCGCAAAGGCTATTTCTTTTGTCAGACAAAAAAGCTAACAACCCCGCCAGCGCGGGTCAAAGATTAAATATGGCTGAGCTTAGGCATGAAATGGAAAAGCAAGGACGGGCGTCACCCGGTAACAGGGCGAATATTTGGCCGGGCATCCTACCCTGGCCCTATCACGCAACCTGCGCCCGGCAGTACACATTTAACTCACATTTTAATTACATCTGTCTGACTTATGCCGTCGTTTAATGGCGATTATGCGAAAACTTCATAACGAAAGCCCTGGCGGAGTAAAGCCTTTGATGAGTCTCACGGTTTAGCCGGTGGCTCTCCAGTAGGATAAGGATATGTATTATTCAGTGGCTAGAGAACTATTATGGAAACACAACTTTTACATGAATTCGTTTTATTATCGAAAACACTGAATTTTAGTAAAGCCGCGCAGCAGATGAATATCACCCAGCCGGTATTAAGCCGGCATATGAAATACTTGGAAGAATATTTTGGCGCCAGTTTTTTTAAACGCGATACACATAAAGTCGAACTGACCACCGCGGGGAAATTATTTACCGAAGAAGCAGGGAAAATATTATTACAGTATGAGACGTCCATATCGGCGATCCATTCTTTTACCGGCAAAAGCCGGCGCCGGCTTGCCGTGACGTTTCTGGGGGAAGCCATCCAGAAATTCTTGATTACTTTCCTGACGCAGTTCCGCGCCACCCATAGCGATATCCTTATAGAATGCCGCGACAGCGAGCTGGATGAGGCCCTCGCGTTACTGGATAATCACGCCAGCGACATGGGATTTCTTATCAGGCCTAATTTTATGGCCAATGAATCGAGATTTTGCACGCTGCCTTTTCAAACCGATCCGCTGTGCGCGGTGGTCAATAAATGCCATCCCCTGGCCGGACGCGGCAGCGTTTCTTTGCGCGAGGTCAGCGAATGGCCGATAATGCGCATTGATCCACGGGAATTTTCCTTGTCCGATGAATACAGCACCCGTTTCTTGACCATTCGTAACATTGATTTCACCCTGGATAAAGAATACCCCAATCTTAAGACCTGCTGCTTTAACCTGGAATTTAGCGACCGCGCGGTGCTCCTGATGCCCAGGCACCGCGGATACCTGACCGGCCAGAACTGCGTTATGCTGGACATTGCCGAACAGGACTGCTGGTTTAACCTGGAACTGGTGTGGGACAGCAAAAATACCAATCCCTCGGTGGCCATATTTTTGAAAGAGTTTAAATCTTTCTTAAAACAGTAAATTAAGATGCCATCCCGCTTACCCTCCCCAATGCGCTATATCAAACCTTCATTGCATTTTATCATATAGCTATATATCTCTTTATGGTCCTCTTGCGCGTAATATTTAGCCTCCTCTTTCCGCCTGTGAAAGAATTTAATTTCCTATTGATAAATATGCTGAATATAGTCCAGTTCCCTTAACGGCAATCGGCATGCGCAATACGCTATTTTCTTGTTTTTTATGATGCGGGTCACCTATGTTCTTCAGGCAAAATCTGCGCCTGCGGTAACATCGCCACAATGGTTATGTCGAAAATGCATAGCCGGAAAAATAAAAAGAATTTCCACCATTTGTACAGCGATGGTACGTTTTTATTGCCCGAAAGCACCGGACCGAAAATGTATATCACATCATTTAACTTGTGTTGCTTCCAAGAGATTCTAATAAAGCTATAAAGGAGTAAACCATGGCGATTAAAGCCAATTACGAGTCTGATCACGGAAAACGAAAAGAAATGTCCCATAAGGAATTGGGAACAATTCCCCATATGCGTTTCGAAGAGTATGCGGAGAAACTGAAACACTGCTTCACCATGAAACGGGAAAACGGCATTCTCGAAGCCCGGCTGCATACCAACGGCGACAGCCTGCAATGGGGGGCGCCCGCGCACCAGGCTCTTCACTACTTTTTCGACTGGGCCGGCAGGGATCCCGATAACGAGGTCATCATCCTGGGCGGGACGGGAAAGGACTTTATGAAGGGCATCGGCCGGCTTGACGATAAGGGCAACTGGGGCCCGGCAACCGAGTTCAACTCCGCGCCGGAAGAAGCCTGGAAGATGTACGAGTATCAATACTATGACGGTACCAACGATATCGAAGGTCAAGTATTCGATGTGGAAGTGCCCACCATCGGCGTATGGAACGGCGCCGCTTTCCATACCGATCTGGTGCTTTTCAGCGATCTTACCCTTTGCACCGAAGATGCGTGGACCACGGATATGCACTTTCGCGTCAACATGGTGCCCGGTGACGGCATCGGCATCGCCTGGCGGGAACTGATGGGCCGCAAGAGATATGCCTATGCGGAACTGACCGGCGAGATCATCACGGCCCGCAAGGCCCTGGCCCTGGGGATGGTTAACGAGATCTGTCCGGATACGGAATCCTGCTACGCGCGGGCGCAGGAAATCGCCGAACTTATTATGCGTACCGGCAGCCGGGTCACCCGCCGCATTACCACCCAGCAGCTCAGGAAAGCGTGGAAGGAAGATATCGCCAACGAGCTGCGCAACGCCTTCTCCACCGAAATGTTCGTCACCGCCACCGAACACAGCCCCCACGAAGTCAATTACTGGCACTGGGCGCACGAAGAGGCTGAGCTGGTCAAGGCGGCCGAGAAGAAAGGCAAGGTCATACGTCCGCGCGTCAACGGCGGCCAGGAAGAAGACGAAATCAGGTAACAGGGCCGATCCGGCAATGGATGAACCGCCATTGCCTATCGCCGGCGGCGGCCAGTCGCCGGGTCGCCGTACCGGAAAACGACACGGCGCATTTGATTATTGTCGCCGCGGCACCGTTGCCGGCGGCGCGCGTACCGGCACGTCACGTTGCCTGCCGGTGCGTCCGGGCATCCTTTTGCCGGCAAAAATTCCTACCAATCGCAAGCGGGGCAGGTCCATGAATACAGGGAACGACGTCATCATATCCGCCGCATTGACCGGCGCGGTGACACCAAAAGACATCAATGAAAATATTCCGCTGACGCCCGAAGAAATTGCCGCGGACGCGTACCGCTGCTGGCAGCGGGGCGCCGCCATCGTTCATCTCCATATGCGCGACGATCGGGGGCTGGGTACGATGGACAGCGGAAAATTTGCCGAAACCATCCGTCTGCTGCGCGCCCGCCATGACTGCGATGTGATTATCAACTGCACCACCTCCGGCGACCATCGGGCCAGCGATAAGCAGCGGCAGGAGCATGTGGCCAACCTGAACGGGATAGAAATGGCGTCCTGGGACGCGGGTTCCTTTAACTGGATGCCCGGCGGCGTGTTTATCAATTCCCCGCAGTTTTTAGGCGCTCTCGGCGAGGTGCTGACCGCCCGGGGCATCAAACCCGAAGTGGAGATTTTCGATGCCGGCATGCTGGGCATCGCCGGGTATTTTCTCGAACAGGGCAAGCTGGCCGGGCCGCTGCATTATCAATTCTGCCTCGGCGTGCCGGGGGGAATGCCCGCCACGGTAGAGAACCTGCTTTATCTCCGTGAGCACATCCCTCCCGAGGCCACCTGGTCGGCATTTGGCGTCGGCAAGGCGCATATGTCCATGCTGTACGCCGCCATAGCGTTGGGCGGGCATGTCCGCGTGGGGCTGGAAGACAACGTCTATTTCCGCAAGGGCGTAAAAGCGTCCAATGCGCAGTTGGTGGAGCGCGCCGCACAGGCAATCCGCTTGTTCGGCAAAGAGGTGGCCACACCCGAACAGGCAAGAAAACTGCTGGGGCTCCGGCCGTTATAAACCAGGCCTTACCCGGGCCCGCCCAGCGGGTCCTGCAGGCATGCAAAAGAAGGTTGTTATGAGAGACGCAGTCATAGTATCGGCGGTTCGTACCCCGGTGGGTAAATGCCGCGGCGTGTTGGCGGCGGTACCGGCGCATATCCTGGGCGCACTTACCGTCAGGGAAGCGGTGGCCCGCGCGAACATCGAGCCGGAAAGCATTGATGATGTGATATTCGCCAACCTGATGAATAACGAAATCAATAATATGGGCCGCATGGTGGCGTTGGAGGCCGGGCTGCCGGTTTCCGTACCGGGGATAACTCTGGACCGTCAGTGCGCCGCGTCGCTGAACGCGCTGGCCTACGGCGCTATCCAGATCGCGGCCGGTTTCGCCGACGTTATCGTCGCCGGCGGGGTGGAAAGCGATTCCCGCCGCACCTGGCAGCTGGAAAAAACCGACAGCGCCTATGCGGTACAGCCGCCGCGCTTTGTCGATATCCATACGTCGCCGGATAGTCTGGGCAACCCGCCCATGGGCATCACCGCCGAAAATGTGGCCGCCAGGTACGGTTTGTCCCGCCGCCAGCTTGACGAGTTCGCGTTGCGCAGCCACCGGCTGGCCGGCGCCGCCTGGCAGGCGGGCCGGTTTGAGGAGCAGATTGTGCCGGTGCCCGTAACCGACAAAAAAGGCCGGCAAACCCAGGTGTCGCGCGATGAGCCGCTGCGCACCGATTGTTCCCTGGACGCCCTGGCTTCCCTGCGGCCCAGTTTCAAACAAGACGGCGTGGTGACCGCCGGCAACAGCTCGCCCATGAGCGACGGCGCCGGTGCCATGGTGCTGATGGAACGTTCGCTGGCGGAAAAAAACGGCCACGCGATCCTGGGCGTCTTTCGCGGCTACGCGGCGGCGGGAGTGGATCCCAACCTGATGGGACTGGGACCGGTTCCCGCCACCGCCAAACTGCTAAAGCAGGCGGGACTGGCGGTAGGCGATATCGATTTATGGGAGCTGAACGAGGCGTTCGCCGCTCAATCGCTGGCCTGCATCCGGGAAATCGGTATGGACCCCGCACGGGTCAATCCCAATGGCGGCGCCATCGCCCTGGGACATCCCCTGGCGGGCACCGGGGCAATCCTCACCGCGAAAACCCTGTATGAAATGAAGCGCCGCAACCTGGACAAGGCCGTTATCGCCTTCTGTGTCGGTGGCGGCCAGGGCGTGGCGGTTTTGCTGACGAGGAATTAATCATGCCGGGAAAATATGCCTTAGCCGATGACATCACCCGTCTTTTTCAAGACGGCCAGACGCTGATTTGCGGCGGGTTCGCCAATTGCGGCGTACCCAATCACCTGATCCAATGCGTGATAGACAGCGGCGCCAGGCACTTCACGCTGATTGCCAACGATTCGGGCGACGCCGACCTCACCATCGGCCGCCTGATTCATCACGGTCTGGTGGATAAGCTTATCGCCTCCCATATCGGCCGCAATACCGAAACCGTGGCGCTGGTGGCGGCGGGAAAACTCCAACTGGAACTGGTGCCCCAGGGCAGCCTGGCGGAGCGGATCCGCTGCGGCGGTTCGGGATTGGGGGGCGTTCTGACCAAAACCGGCCTGGGTACCGTAGTAGAGGAAGGGAAACACCGGGTGGTGGTAAACGGAGAACTGTATTTGCTGGAAACCGCGTTGCGGGCGGATATCGCCCTGGTGCGCGCCCGTACCGCCGACCCGCTGGGCAACCTGACCTATCGCGGCACCATGCGCAACTTCAATCCACTGGTGGCCAAGGCGGCGAGGGTAACCCTGGTGGACGCGGACATGCTGGTGGACCTGGAGGAATACGGCATGGATCGCATCGTGACCCCGGGCGTCTATGTGGACAAGATCCTGACAACGCGAGGAGAAAGACAATGAATGCCCGTGAAAGGATAGCAAAGCGTGCCGCAGGGTATTTTTCCGCCGGCGATGTGGTCAACCTGGGCATCGGCATTCCCAGCCTGTGCGGCGACTACGCGCAGCCCGGCGTAATGTTCCATACCGAAAACGGCCTGGTGGGCATGGGCCCGCTCACTTCGGGCATGCTGGCGACGGAAGGATTCTGCAATGCCACCGGCATGCGTTTTGTGCCGGTGCCCGGCGCCAGTTCATTCGACAGCGCGGAGTCCTTCGGCCTGGTCCGTTCCGGCAAACTGGCGGCGTCGGTGCTGGGCGCCCTGCAGGTGGCGCAAAACGGCGATTTGGCCAACTGGGCGCAGCCCGGCCGGGTGTTCGGCATGGGTGGGGCGATGGATCTGGTGAACGGGGCCCGCAAGGTCATTATCACCATGGAACTTTGCGCTAAAGACGGCGCGCGAAAAATCGTCAACGCCTGCAGTTATCCCCTGACGGGCAAAGGCTGTGTCAATCATATCGTTACCGAACAGTGCGTGATTGACGTTACCCAGGACGGGCTGGTGCTGGTGGAACTCCTGGCGGGATTGGCCCCACAGGACATCCAGCGTCAGGTCGAGCCGCGGCTGATTGTGGCCGATGTCTTGAAAACCATGGAAATATAGCGTCCGGAGGACACCGTGATAAAAAGCGCTCCAGGTAGATTTGCGCCAGATCACGACACGGGCGATGACGTCGAAACCGGGGCGGAAAACCGGCAACCGTGCGCAACATCCCGATAAACCCACTACGCATCCCCGGGCGCGGCCCGACTGCGTACAACGAGCTGACCATTATGACTGGGCAAGAAAAACACCTGGCGCTGCCACAGAAGACTGTCGATCTTACTACCCGGGGGGACGATCATCTTTCCGCCACCAAATGCAGTTTCGGCCCCCATGGATGGACCATTATCTGTTTCCAGGCCCTGATGTTCTGGCTGGCCGCGGGCGCCGTAACGCATGGCTTGAATGTGATCCTGCCCGCCTTATCCAACACCTTTAACCTGGAGTACAACGCGCTGCTGGCGCTGGCGACCCCGGCCTCCTGGGCTTCAATCCTGGCGGGGCCCCTGTGCGCCAAGCTGTGTGAAAAGAAGGGACCGAAATTTAATATCGTTTTCTGCCTTATCGCCTGCGGCTTGTGTTTCGGCCTGCTGGGCTACTGGGGGACGCTAACCGGTTTTACCGTACTGTTTGCCGGGGTCTGTTTTTTCGGCACCGGTTTCGCCTATCTGGGCGGAACCGCTCTTATCGCCAACTGGTTTATCCGTAAACAGGGTCTGGCGCTGGGCTGGTGCACCATGGGGCAAACCTTTTCCAGCGCCTTTTTCGTGCCGGTGTTGGCCGGGTGTTTCTCATGGTTTGGCGTGCATAACGGCTTTTGGGGCGTCTCGCTGCTGATGTTCGCCACCGCGCTGCTGGTGGCGCTATTTGCCGCCAACAAACCGGAAGACATCGGCCGCGCGCCGGACAATGCGCCCATTACCGCCGAGGAACTGGCCGAACGGATTCGCGCGCATTCAGACTACATTTGCCCGGTCACCACCGGTCAATTGCTTCGCATGAAGGACGTCTGGTTCATGGGCATCGCCACCGGCGGTATCTATATCATGCTGGTGGGGGTGGTGAGCCAGATTGTGCCCCGCCTGATGGGCATGGGATTTGAACTGGGCACCGCCATCTTCTATATGACCCTGGCGGCGCTGTTTGGCACCTTCGGCGCCTATGGCTGGGGTTGGCTAAACCAAAAGGTGGGCATTAAAGCGGCCATCTCCATTTACACCTTGTGGTGGATGGTATCGGTGGTTATCAACATCGTCCAATTTAATGCGCTGACCCTGTGGATTTCTCTGTTGATGATCGGTTTTAGCCTGGCGGGCGCCACCAATTTAAGTACCGCGCTGATTGCCACTAAATTTCCGCGCAAAGCCTATATCCGGGCCATCGGCATTATCGCGCCCATCCAGTCCATTGTACGCTGCTTCGCATTTTCCATTCTGGCGCTGGGATTGACCTATCTGGGCGGATATACCGGCGCTTATCTCCTCTTGGTAGGGGTCGGTGCCGTGACATTGATTTTGATTTGGCAAACCGATGTGACGCCGATAGGAACATTGACGCCAACATCCGGCGAACACCCCGGCCTTCGTTAATGGCGAAAAGAGAATCAAATAGGTTTTTACCCCAACCTGAAGAGGATGAATTTATCAAAAACAACCGCCGGCAATGTGCCGGAAATAATAATTGCCGCGATTATTCATCGGGATAAAGCGGACGCTGATTAAATCGTAACAGGCATTCTAATAAGACAGGGTTTCCTGGAGAAATATAATGAGATTCAGCAGGAGGTCAATATGACGGGAATTGTTATTGCCAGTGCCGTGCGTACCGCAATCGGCAGCTTTGGCGGCAGTCTGGCGTCGCTGGCCGCCCCCCGTTTGGGCGCGCTGGTGGCGCTGGAAAGCCTCAGGCGCGCCGGTATCCCGCCTGATATTATCGACGAGGTTTTCCTGGGTAATGTCCTGCAGGCGGGATTGGGCCAAAACCCGGCCCGTCAGGCGATGCTGCATGCCGGCATTAATGAAAAGACCCCGGCGACCACCGTCAATGTCGTCTGCGGGTCCGGCTTGAAAAGCGTCATCCTGGCGTCCCAGGCTATCGCCGCGGGCGATGCGCAGATTGTCCTGGCCGGCGGGATGGAAAATATGTCGGCGGCGCCTTATCTGTTGGATAAAGCCCGCTGGGGCTACCGGATGGGGGAAGGCGCCATTATCGACAGCATGGTGCATGACGGACTGTTTTGCAGTGTTAATCAATACCATATGGGCATCACCGCGGAAAATGTCGCCGTCCGGTATAACATCAGCCGGCTGGAGCAGGATCAGATTGCCCTGCGCTCGCAGCAGCGGGCGGTGGCGGCCATTGGCAACGGCGCGTTCCGTAATGAGATTCTGCCCGTGATCTTGCCCGGCAAAAAAGGCGACATTATTTTCGATACGGATGAACATCCGCGCGGGGATGTCAGCGCCGAGGGCCTGGCCAGGCTGCGTCCGGCCTTTGCGCCTGAGGGCAGCGTCACGGCGGGGAATGCCTCCGGCATCAATGACGGCGCGGCCGCGCTGGTGGTAATGAACGAAGCCCGGGCCCGCGCACTCGATATCAGGCCGTTGGCGCGGATCCGCGGTTATGCCACCTGCGGCGTCGACCCGGCGTTTATGGGTATCGGGCCGGTGCCGGCGGTGCGCGCGGCACTGAAGAGGGCTGGTCTGGGTATCGGTGATATTGACCTGTTCGAGGCCAATGAAGCCTTTGCCGCGCAGTTCGCCGCGGTGGGCCATGAGCTGGGGCTGGATGAAGACAAAACCAACGTCAATGGCGGCGCCATCGCCCTGGGCCATCCCATCGGCGCCTCCGGCGCCAGGATATTGGTAACGCTGCTCTATGCCCTGGCGGCCCGGGACAAAACCTTCGGCGTGGCAACCCTGTGTGTCGGCGGGGGATTAGGGGTGGCGATCGTGGTGGAACGCCTGTGACATATGTCTTACCGTCAGGGGGAAAATAGGGGCTTAAAAAATAAAAACGGGAATAATTTAAGGCCGAGTACAGGTCTTAATTCATAAATGCATTAAAAATACAAAAATGGATGATTACTGTTTTTACGGGCTGGTTTTATATCCCGGCTTTGACGATATTTTTTATAGCCAGGATTGAAAACCGACATAATAAGTGCGGCGAAGTTGGAAATGACGCGTAATAAAGCCAATTGCAATCATTTTAGGTCATGCGCCGATAAATTCGGACGTGGATTAATATTGGCACTAACTTTGCTCAATATCGCGGGTAGATAAAACTTATATAAGCGGAACGATATTCTATGAAAAACGATTACGTGAAAAAAAGCTTATCAGCACTGGTTGCGCTCATTCTGGGCTGCTCTGCGGGTCTGTCGGCCAACGCGGCTGTTACCGCCGGCGATTATACGGCTGCGGCCAAAGGCAAGGAAAGTGATGTCAGGGTCACGGTTTCCATTGATCAAGCGGGAACGATTAAAAATATCGTCGCCGACGCATCCGGAGAAACCCCTGAACTGGGCGGCGTGGCGGGACCTCTGGTCGCCAAGTCCATCCTTGATAGGCAAAGCCTGGACGTGGACGGCATGACCGGCGCCACCGAAACCAGCGATGCCGTTAAGCAAGCCGCCAAGGCGGCCTTGCTGAAGGCCGGCGCGGATATCGGCAAATACACCAGCGTATCGGCTAAAACCGCAGACCCTGTCGCCGATGAGGAGAAAACGGTGGATGTGGTGGTCATGGGGGGCGGCACTTCCGGCACCGCCGCCGCGCTGGCCGCGGCGGAAAAAGGCGCTAAGGTGCTGGTGATTGAGAAATCCGCGGTGGTGGGCGGCAGCGGCAATATGGCCAGCGGCTTTTTTGCCGTGGGATCGGCGCTGCAAAAATCCTTAGGGATGAAATATACCCCGCAGGACCTGACGCACCGGCTGCTGGATTACAACCACTTTTTATCCAATGGCCCGCTGACTAAAGCCATTGTGTATAAGTCCGGTTCAACGGCTGACTGGATGGAAAAACATGGCGTGAAGCTGGAGATTAAGACCGCCGCCAAAGACACCAACCAATTACAGCAGGCGCACATGGATGATCCTATCAAGTCTGATATTTACCACCATTATCTCAATACCAATGCCGCCTATAAAAGTCTCTATGCCGACTTCCAGCAATATGGCGGAGAATTGCTCAAAAGTACCGCTGTGACATCATTGATTCAGGAACAAGACGGCAAAGTCACCGGCGTCATTGCGCAAAAGGCGGACGGTGGCAAATTACTCGTCCACGCCAAGGCGGTTATCATCGCCAGCGGCGGGTTCGGCGGTAATGAAAAATTAATACGGGACGTGATGGATACACCGAATATTCATATCCTGGCCTGGCCGAATCAGGGCGAAGGCCTCAAAATGGCCTGGGCCGCCGGCGGGGCGGAGTGGAACTTTCATTCCGCATTGATTCACGCCTGTAAACTGGTGGGAATTACTTCGTCAGCTTCCGCCGATAAAGGCAATGCCGAAAATGATAGTCCCCTTATTTGGTTATTGAAATCACCATTATTATGGGTGGACGCCAACGGTGAGCGATTTGGCGATGAAGGCCTGGTGTATGATTCGGCGTACTGGGCAAATGTGTCTTATTCGGTGGGCGGTAAATATTACATTATTCTCGATAATCAGACGCTGAATGCTTTTACCAAAAAATCATTCCCCTTTCCTTTATCCGGCGCCGGTCCGGCCAATCCTCCCAAGGGCGGCGATTTCACGGCGCTGGCGGATACCGCTGTCGATGGGGGTAAAAGTAAAAATATTTTCAAAGGACAGACACTGGAAGAACTGGCAAAAAATATGGGTGTGGAGGCCGGCCAATTGGAGAAAACCGTTTCCCGTTATAACGATCTGATCAAAGCCAAAGTTGACGCGGACTTTGGCAAAAAACCGGATTATCTGATTTATCCGGTGAAAACCGGACCCTTCTATGCGTTTGAAACCCAGGTGGTGAGTTTAAGCAGCATCGGTGGGGTAAGGGTTAACGCCAAATTACAGGTCACCGATATTAACGCCAAACCTGTCCCGGGATTATATGCGGTGGGCAATGTCGCCGGAGGTTTTTACAGTGGACCCTCTTATCCGCCTTATGAAGGCTTAGCTAATGGCTTTGCGCTGAATTCAGGCCGCATTGCCGGGGAAAACGCGGCGGAAACCATCGCGGCCGCTCATTAATATCAGCAGGGCGAGAGGGCTAAACAGTGTCTTCAAACTGTACCCTATACAGTCAAATGGGCTGGTGAAATACAGGAGCATAATACCTTGCTTCGGGATACCGGCAAGGGATGAAGCATTGCTCGCGCATTATATTTAAATAAGGGGTCGTTATGGGCGTGTCGCGTCGCGGGTTTATTATGGGAATAGGCGGAGCTGTGCTGGCGGCCAATTCAATTAACCGTATTCTGGCGGAGGTCATTAATCCGCAAACTCTCATTGTGGGTAATATCCGCTACGGCATGATCCATGACGAAACCCGCTGCATTGGCTGTCGTGCCTGTGTCCGGGCCTGCCACAAAGTCAATAATGTTCCGGAGGAAGTCACACGGCTGGATATTCTGGATAACGGCACGTACCGGGAGATGGATAAAACCTCGCGGCAGTTCAAGCGTAAATCCTGCCAGCATTGCGATAACCCGCCGTGCGTTGCGGTTTGCCCTACCGGCGCTTCTTATAAAGACGCTACAACGGGCATAGTTGATGTCCACCACGATCGGTGCGTTGGCTGCCGGTACTGTATCGCCGCCTGTCCCTATCATGTCCGCTTCATCCATCCGCTGACGAAAACGGCGGATAAGTGCAATTTTTGCCGGGATACCAATCTGGCCGCCGGCAAGCCCCCCGCCTGCGTGGCGATCTGCCCGGTGAAGGCGCTGACCTTCGGTAATCTGGACGATCCCGACAGCGATATCGCCAAACTTATCGCCAGCAAAACGGTATACCGTGAAAAAGTATATTTAGGCACTCACCCCAAGCTCTATCATATCGCCGGCAAATTTGGAGAGATACGAGGATGAACACTGCGTTTCATTTCGCTACCCTGGTCTGGGATTGGCCCATTGCCATTTACTTATTATTAATAGGTATTTCATCAGGCATGGTCATCATAGCCGTTTTGCTTAAAAGGCAACTCCTCGTGGCAAATGCCGGCAGCGACGGCATTATCAAGGCGACGGTAGTTATTGCGCCTTTAACGGTTGTTCTTGGGCTGGTGATCCTTATTTTCCATTTGGCGCGTTCGTGGACTTTTTGGTATTTGATGGTGTTTTATAATCCCCATTCGGTTATGTCGCTGGGGGTAATGTTATTCCAGGTTTATATGGCGGCGCTCATACTCTGGATTATCGCCATCTATCAGCAATACCTCCTTGATATGATTAAATCAAGATGGCTGAAACGGATTATTTTTTTCATCGCGGGATGGGAACGCCGGCTTGATATGGCGGTATTTTTGTTGGCCATTCTGCTCGGGGTCTATACCGGCTTCCTCTTGCTGGCCCTGAAATCCTATCCGTTATTGAATAACCCGGTATTGCCTCTGCTTTTCCTGGTCTCCGGCCTGACATCAGGGGTGGCCATGGCGATATTTTGCGGACTGGCGTTCTGTAAACAATCGGTTTATTCGCCGTCCCTGGCTTTTATTCACCGACTGGAACCGCCGCTTATCTTGACCGAGCTTGGCCTGCTGGCGGTTTTCTTTATCGGCCTGATTTTTGGCGGCGGACAAAAGGAGGCCGCGGCATTAAATGCCCTGAGCGGTTTTTGGGGGGCCGTGTTTTGGCTTGGCGTGGTGGGACTGGGTATGGTATTGCCTATGGCTTTAAGGTTGCTGTGCGCAGGCCGTATCACCTCCCATAAAGTTTATTGGCTATCGATGTCGGGCGTCGCATTGTGCAGCGTGTTTATGCTGCGCCTGTTTATATTGTATGCGGGACAGATGGTAATGGCATAAATGAACAACTTAACCTGGCTTGTGAGCGTTGCATCATTAACTTTTTTTATGCAATCTTTGGATACCACCATGTTATATCTGGCTATCCCCTCCATGGCGCAGGCATTACATCAGTCCTCCCTTAGCATGGGGATGGTGGTGGTGTCTTATATGCTGACAGTGATGGTTTTTACGCCGGTATGCGGCTGGCTGGCGGATACATACGGCTATCGGCGAATCTATCTCTTAGCGTTGGGCTTATTTAGCCTTGGCTCGTTTTTGTGCGCCGCGGCGGATACGTTAACCGCCATTATCCTGGCGCGTTTTTTACAGGGCATTGGGGGAGCGCTAATGCTGCCGGTGACGCGCGTGGTCATTTTAAAAACGACCCTCCCGGCGGAAAAATTATCCGCCTTAAATAAGATCACGTTATTGGGGTTGGGCGGAACGCTGCTGGGACCGCCGCTAAGCGGACTGCTGATAACCACATGCTCCTGGCGCATGATTTTTCTGGTAAATATTCCTCTATGCCTGATCTGTGTCGTCCTGGCAAAAAAATATATGCCCGAACAGCTAACATCAAGTATGCGGGGAAAATTCGATACCATAGGATTTATGCTGGTGGTACCGGCATTGTTATTAATCTTGCTTGGCTTGTTGGGCATCGGTAAACACTATTTTACCGGAATGTGGGTAATTATATTCTTCCTAATAGCAATGCTGTTGTTATATCGCTATAAAAACCACCAAGATAATACCAATGATCCGCTATTCACTCTTTCGCTGTTTCGTCACAGAACCTTTGCCGTAGGCATAGCCAGTAATATTTGCGTGCGGATTTTTATAGCGTCGGTACCTTTAGTCCTGTCGCTGATGCTGCAACGGGAATTTAACTATTCACCGAGGGGTGTCAGTATCATTATGCTGTCGCTGGCGTCGGGTTCGATAAGCGCCCGGTTCCTGCTGCGCCCGGCATTGATATGGTGCGGCTACCGGTGTTTGTTGCTTATCGCGACGACGGTAAGTGCTGCGTTAATCTATTCTTTGACTCTTCCTGGGCTGAACGGTTCGCTGGATAGCGTCGTTATATTGATATTTATTCTGGGGGTGTTTACTTCTGTCCTGTATGCCACCATGAATACTCTGACGTTCAGCGAGTTAACTGATGAGACCTATCACGCCGGCAACAGCTTGCTGATACTGAGCCAGCTGCTTTCAATCATAATAAGCGTTACGTTAACATTTACGGTGCTTCATTATGTTAACTACGCCGCTAACGCCAGGGGGCTGGAAAATTACCATGTGTCATTTTTATTGATGAGTTTTGGTTTGTTTTTATGTTGCTTTATTTTTTTACGCCTGGATAAAAACGATGGCGATGTTTTTGTGCAGGAAACGCAGAAGTAATAACGCGGTTATTTAAAGAATAATCCTGACTGCCAGTAATATTAGGTAGTTATGACATCTGATGTTTTAACAAAATGTAATTATCGATGATAACCAGAGCCGGAAAAACAACGCGCTGATAACGCGCCCGGAATAGGGCATGCTATCGCGGTTGGGCCGTCATTGAATATATTCGTGGCCGGCCGTTTCCGTCCTATTACCTCAATGGGATAGAACAATGAAAATAACGCCTCATAATATATGGAATCGAATGCTATGTTCCGGCGCGATCGCCTGCGGCATAGCGCTGACGAGCAGCGCGGCGTTTGCCGCCAGCGACGCGGAATCTTCAGGACGGCCGCTGTCCGATGCCGGGGGATGGCTGTCGGAGCACGGCGTTACCCCACATATCATGGCCTCTCAGCTTTGGCTGGGCAACCCCAGCGCGGGGACTTCCACCGACGAGCAGCAGGCCTACACGATGTTTTTTGCCGGCGCGGATTTCGATCTCGATCGTATGGGATTCATACCCGGCGGCACGGTCCACTTTATGCAACTATGGGTGCCCTTCGCCCATAATACTCTCTATGGCAATAACGCCGGCGGCATGTTGGCCGGCGATCCGCCGCCCTATATCCCCAAGGTCTCGCATTTGCTGCGTTTCGGTTATGAACAGCAACTGTTTAACGATCGACTCTCCATTGAACTGGGCAAGAGCAATCCCGGCCAGTTTGTCGGTTTCAGCAACTGTAACGTGCCGTCGTCCTGTATAAATACCGTACTGAATAAAACCGCGGGGTTCGCCCCCGCGCCTTACGCCGGCTGGGGCGCACGCGCCAGCTATCACTTTACGCCGGCGCTGGAGTCCAATATCGGTGTCTGGCGTACCTACCAGGCGTTTCCGTTCACCAACGGCTGGGAACGGTGGGACGACGACTTAGATACCGGCAGTACCCTGCTGGTCGCTAATTTAGCGCGGCGCGCCAGCTGGCGGCAGGAGCCCTATCCCTTCAACTGGGAGGTCCTGGCGTTCCACAATAATTTGCAATACAACGATGCCTACGCCACGGTGAACGGCACCTCGAAGGTATACGACGGCAGCTCGGCGGTGATTACCCATAAAGGGGTTTCCGGCTTTTATCTTACGGCAAAAAAAGCCTTATGGCGGCGTGATGGCGGGGCCGATCCCCACAATCCCGCGCCCAGCGCCGTAAGTCTGCACGGCAGCTGGTCGCAAACCCTGCAATCGGATGCCTACACGGGAATAGCCACGTTGGCTGATGTCGGGCTTATCTGGTCGGGCCCCTGGCAGAGCCGTCCCGATGACAGCTACGGCCTGACTTTCCGCTGGGGCAGGCTGACGGATGGCGAACACCGTTATTTGCAGGATATGTACGATTCCCTGGGCGGAACGGGGTGGCAGGTGCCGCGTAACGAACAGCAGTTAAGTATCGACGCTTCCTTTATGCTCACGCCGGAGGTCAATTTAACGATGACCGGGTCTCGGGTCTGGAACAACACCAATTACCAGTATGCCTATACCAACGTCAAACCAGAGGATGGCTACACATTCTGGATCCAGGTCAACGTCATGCTGGAAAAACTGCTTGGTCTGTGAGGGCTGCGAACAGGGAAAACTGCCGGCCCGTCCTGGCGCCGGCAAAATGTGTTTACGGTTATCATTGCTGATGGCAAATCATATTCGTATCCGTACCGAACCTTCTGCGTCCCAGCCCCAGGGATTGCATTTTCCTGACGATGGTGGGCTGGGATACGCCCAGGGCGGCGGCAATATGATAGGTGGTTTTATATTTATCCTGGGCCAGCGCTAATACAGTCCTTTCAATTTGCGACAGAATATCCGGCAGGGTATGGTTAAGGCGCAGTTGCCTGGCGCAAAAATTCAATGCTTCGTCATCCAGATGGTCAGGTTGCGGATGCTGTTCATTCTTGCATAGCAGCGGAGAGATGATTTCTTCGGTAATGAAATTTTCCTCGGAACAAATATACAAATATTCAATGATGTTTTCCAGTTCGCGGATATTGCCCGGCCAGGCGTAATTGACTAACAGTGTCAACGTCGGGGCGGGGAATCTGATTATTCTGTTATAAAGAGCATCAAATTTATGCAGGAAATATTCAGTCAGTAACGGAATGTCGCTTTTTCTTTCCCGTAAAGGGACGAGATGAATCGGAATAAGGTTAATGCGGTAAAAAAGATCTTCACGGAATTTTCTCTCGGCGACTTTTTTATCCAGATCGGCATTGGTGGCGGCAATGACGCGGACATTAAGTTTGACAGGTTTAGTTCCGCCTAAGCGGACGATTTCTTTTTGCTGCAAGACGCGTAACAATTTCGCCTGGGCCTCGAAGGGTAAATCGCCGATTTCATCCAGGAATATTGTTCCGCCGTTGGCCTGCTCAAAAAAACCGGCTCGTCCTGAACCGGCGCCGGTGAATGCGCCTTTTTCATAACCGAAAAGCTCACTTTCTATAAGGCTGACCGGTATTGCCGCACAATTAAGCTTGATAAAAGGCCGGTCTGCCCGCGCGCTTAGTTTTTGGATATTCTCAGCCACCACTTCTTTACCTGTGCCGGATTCTCCGCGTATTAAAACGGATGCATCTGTTTTTGCGACCCGCAGCATAATCCGCTTCAGTTCTTCCATCGGTCTGCTGACACCGATAAAATTAGCGAAAGGTGGGGAAGCCGGCCCTGTTATTTTTTCCAATGGTTCATGATAGGATTCGAATGAATAAATCGGATAGTTGAATTTGGCATGCAGTTTCTGGAAAAAAGATTGCGCATACAAGATAGACACCACATGTTCAATCTCGTTTTCCTCATCAAGCACCGGCATACCTGACACAAAAGCCATTTTTTCCGGTAACAGATGATGAACAAAAAACGCCATGGCCTCTTTCTTTTGTTTGAGGACTTCGGTGGTAATCGCGCTTTTGAAATATTTTCCTTCTTTAATAATATCGTCAATGCTCCGGCCAAGGATGGCATCAGCCTCTATGATGGGGTTTTCACGCAGGTAAGCCAGGTTGATATATTCCGTTACGCCGCTGGAGTTGGTTATGTAGATAGGGCATTCCAGGGTATCGACGATTTTCTTGAAATCTATCCCAGCCTCGTTAGCCGTTTGGAGAAAATTTGCGCTGGACATGATGGGCCTCTTGAAAACCGGTGATGGTAAAACAGACTATACCGGCTCAAGGAACCAGCGAATGTTAGATCAAGTTATAAATAAATTTGATGGCTGGATATGTGAAAGAAATCACATATCGTTCCGGTATTAAACAGCATTTTTATTTATGTTAAGAAGTCATAAATCAGAGGTAAAGATATTGAAATAAGATCCAGCATATTAGGCAAAAGCATCTCTTTGTCTTTTATATTGGCGATCGATCGGGCTTCCCATCGCCTCCATGGGCGATAGGTGCGCACATCGCCGCGCCCCATCAGGGCGCCCGCCATCAACCGGCAGGCGGATGCGCCACCAGACGCAGGAGCGTGACTTCAGACGGTGCGGCCAGTCGTATCGGCGGTCCCCAATAGCCCGTGCCGCGGCTGGTGTATACCCAAAGATCGTTGAGCTTGTCCAGCCCGTGTACGAACGGCTGCTGCAAACGGACAAAGAACTGCCACGGCAGGAACTGGCCTCCGTGCGTGTGGCCGGACAATTGCAGCGTGAAGCCCGCTTCCGAGGCGGCCGTCGCAGAGCGTGGCTGGTGGGCAAGCAAAAGCCGGAACAGAATATCGCCAGGGGCGCCGCGCATGGCTTTCTGCGGATCGCTTGCGTGCGCCGGGTCGAAGTTGCCGCCGCTGTAATCCGTCACGCCCGCCACGATGGCGCGCGCGCCGCCGTGGTTAACCACCACATGTTCGTTCATCAACACCTGGAAGCCAAGCCGGCGAAACTCAGCGATCCAGGTATCCGCGCCGGCATAATATTCATGATTGCCTGTGACGAAGAAGATCCCGTGCCGCGCCGATAACGCGCCAAGGGGGCGGGTATCCGCCTCGAGCTGCGGCACGGATCCATCGACGACATCGCCCGTCACCGCAATCAGGTCCGCTTCAAGCGCATTCACGGTTGCGACGATTTTCTCGACATAGCCGCGTTTAATGGTCGGGCCGATGTGGATGTCGCTGATCTGCACGATGCGAAAGCCGTCCAGCCCCGCCGCCAGTCCCGCGATAGGGATGTCGATATTTTTCACCGGCGCATTCCTGCGCGCGTTGTAAACGCCCAACAGCGTGAGGAGTATGGCAACGAGCGGTACGCACAGCGCGCTGACGGCGGTGAACTCCGCCGTCGCCGCAGTGACGCCCGGCAAACTGTCCACGGCATGCAGCAAAAGCAACACTATATCGCGCAGCGCTGTCAGCACCAGCAGCGACGAGAAGAAACCCATCGTGAGTAATCCCGCCCACGCCAGCCGGTCCGACAGCGGCTGTTTTTTTATATTGCGCGCGGCCATGCCGACCGGGATCAGCACAGCAGACATCGCCAGCAGCAGCGCCGCGAGCCATTTGAATGGCGTGCCGACAGGCAAGGCGGCAATGAGCCGCACGCCGATATACACATGCAACAGCGTGACTATGCTGATGAGGCGAATGAAAAATGCGGAACGGAGCATAGATAATCTTTCCTTGTTACATGATATCACCTCTCTCAGGATAGCCGAATTCACTCTCCCGCGTCAGCGTCTGACGTTATCCCCCAGCGGGCGGCGGGGCACTGCTGACGCCGTTTAAGGACGTGCAGATGCCTGACGGTATAGCCGGTTATGACGGCACAGAGACGGCCGGCGGGCATAGGCCGGGCCGGCACAGGAGGGCAATGGTATTGTGAAGGAGATCAAATAATAGTTAAAACACGGTTTCATTTTTTTATAGTTCGGTGGAGAGTGCTCAGTGTTTAACGGGAAAAGTAGTGTCTAGTGTCTAACTATTCCTTCCGGGCATCGTTTCTCTTACGGATTGTCACCATGACCATGTCAGCAAAAGATAAACTGTACCAGTCCATATTGACCCATTATTCGGGCAATCACAGCGGTTTTACCGCGCTGGATTGCGCGAATTTAGTGCCGATCGGCCGCAGTGTAATCAGTCATTATCTCAATCGGTTATGCGATGATGGGAAATTAATCAAAGAAAACACCCGGCCCGTACGTTTTTTTGTCAATACGGCACAAACACGATCCGTGCTGGCGCGGGTGGAAAAAAAAGCACTGGATGCCTTCAGCCGTCTGATTGGCGTTGAGGGAAGTCTGGCGCAAGCGGTATTAATGTGCCGCTCGGCGGTAGATTATCCCACCGGCGGTCTGCCGGTGCTGCTGGCCGGTGAAAGCGGGGTGGGTAAAAGCCATCTCGCCAGCGTGATATATGACTACGCGCTGGAACGGGGCGTTATCGCGGCTGATAAACCGCTTATCGAGCTGAATTGCGCCGATTATGCCAATAATCCTGAGCTATTGTCCGGCACATTATTTGGTTATATCAAGGGGGCGTTCACCGGCGCCGACCGGGAGAAGCGCGGCGCCTTCGATGAGGCGGACGGCGGTTTTTTATTTCTTGATGAAGTCCACCGGCTCTCCGCCGAAAACCAGGAAAAGCTGTTCCTGTTTATGGATAAAGGCTATTTCTACCGCCTCGGTGATAATCGTACCCGTCGTCCGGCCAGCATTCGGTTTATTTTCGCCACCACAGAAAATATTGATACCGTGTTGCTCAATACTTTCCGCCGCCGCATCCCGGTGCGCGTCACGCTGCCGAATTTCATCTCACGTCCGCTCACTGAACGGGTGGCGCAGGTCGAGTATTTTCTGCATTGCGAGGCACGCAGCCTGGCAAGGGATATTCATCTGGATGCCGCCCTTATGCATCAACTGGTCATGTCGCCGATCAGGGGCAATATCGGCGAATTGAAAAACCAAATTAAGGTGATGTGCGCCAGCGCATGGAGCGACGGGGATAACGCGAAATTTATCACCCTGAATTCGCCGCACCTCCATTCCGGCGGCGGTGAAATGCTGCTGATTTCCCACCGTGACCGGGCCGGTGACGTTGATGTGTCGATGTTGCTGCCTAAAGCGATGCGCGATGACGTCATTTTTAAAGAGTTCTGCCACAGCGGCAATACGCTGTTGCTCAATCGCAAGCTGGAACAATTGCTGACGACGATCGGCGGCGTTCTGAATCCGGCCTCGCCTTACAGCGGTTATGTCTGGCAAAACACCATGCATGCCATCAATGAGCTGGAGAACTTAACCGGCCTGACGTTCAGTCAGGATCACCGCAAAGCTGTCTGGCTGTGCCTGAATTACGCGTTACATCATGCCGGCGGCGCAGCACAGGCCGATGAGCTGCGGGCGATAACCGATTATGTTTCCAGCAAGGCGCGGTTGCTGGCCGGTGAGTGCGTAGACCTGTTGCGACAGCACGTCGTTAATGAGGCTTTTTTACTGTTGCCGCCGCTGCTCGGCAGCGCATTTAACACCCTGGCCGGTGACGATGACCTCATCCAGGGGGTGATTGTTTCCCACGGACGCTCCACGGCGTCCAGTCTGGCGGGTATCGCCAATCAGCTGACCGGCGGTTATATATTTAAAGCTTTCGATATGCCCAACGCGACCTCGACACGCGAGATCATTGATATGCTGATCAAGCACCTGGACGCCATCAAGCAGAGCGCCGGATTGATAATCCTGGTGGATATGGGGTCGCTGAAGGCGATTTATGAGGAAATAAAACTCCATCTGCATGGCGAACTGCTGGTGATCAATAACGTCAGCACCGCCATGGCGCTGGATATTGCCTCAAAGATCCAGTCACGCCTGGCGATGAAGGACATTATCGACAGCGTCAAAGGCGCCTATGAAGTGGAAACCCGCTACTACGCCGGCGTGCTGCCGGGAAATAAAATTATCATTACCTGTATTTCCGGCGAAGGCATCTCGCACAAACTCAAAGATATCGTGCAGCGTTATCTGGCCTGCGATCAGATTGATATCGTCACTATGGAATATGACGATGTGAAATGGAAAATCGCCCGCTCTGACCCGGCGCTGAACGGCACGCGGCTTATTATCACTACCACCGATCTGGATGCGGGCTATATTCCGCTGTTAAGCGTGGAACAACTGATTAAAGAGAAAACCGCCGTATTGCGCCGCGACTATTTTACCGATCTGCTGACCTCGGACGGACTGGAAACAATGATTGACGAGGTGGTTAAATTATTTACTGTGGAAGGCGTTGCCGGCAGGCTTAACTTTCTCAATCCGGTGGTGATCATTGATGAGGTGGACGCGGTCATTAAGCAGTACGAATCCTTTTATAAAATACATTTCGAAAGTTATCTGCGCATTAATTTATTTATGCACCTTGCCCTAATGATTGAACGCGTCATGGTCAATGCCGGGATGCGTAACCGTGATGACGCGCAGCTAACCGCTGACCAACACGCCTTTGTCGCAGGGCATGACACCTTTTTCCTGGCGCTGAACCGCAAATATCACATCGCGCTGCCCGTCACCGAGGTTCTGATGATTTATGAAATCATGGAGCCCTGGATCGCCCCACAGCCGGCGTGACCCTGTCCTTTGGCCTTGCGGCATACTTTACCGTCGGGCACATGTTTCCACACTCGGTTTTCCAGTGCTTTAAACAGAAATATTAGTGTGGAAAACAATAATTAATCCTTTGTTTTTAAACAAAATTTATTTAATGGCATAGCTCTTGCATTGCCAGGGCGGGTTATCAGTAATCATTTAAGGAAAGCGGAATGCGAGAGGTCTTTATCGCCAGTCATGGCCAGTATGCTAAAGGCATTATTTCCGGGCTTGATTTACTTATCGGCAACGATCATGGCGTCACTCCCATATGCGCTTACTGTGGCGACATTGGCTCCACGGCTGATTTGACACGGCGCTTCAACGCTATCGCGTTGGAAGCGGCGCGGCGCGGCAATGAGCTGGTGCTGTTTACCGATATGAAAGGCGGTAGCGTTAATAATACGGCGATTCAAGTGATGATGAATTTTCCCCATATGCATGTGATTAGCGGCGCTAACCTGATCATGCTGATGGAGTTCTGCATGTCGGAACTCGCGGAAACGGCGGCGCGCATCGCGGAAGCTATCCATATGGCCACCCAGGCCATGCAGTATATGAATACGCTGCCGGAAATTGTCAGCGCGCGCCAGAATCTGGGCGGCGCTAACCGCGATGATGATGATTTCTTCGCCGCGGAGGAAAAGCAATGAGCGTCGTGCTTGAATCCCTGGACCCGCGTTACGCTGCGGGGCAATCCTATTTGACGCCGGCATGGCTGCAGGCCGCGATTGGCGACGTGCTGAAAAGCATCGATGCCATGTTGCCGCGTTTTACCGCCACGTTCCCAGCGGCCAGCGCGCGGGACGGGCGTTACCCGGCGGTAGAGAAAGTGGACTGGACCGAGGGCTTTTGGACCGGCCTTCTATGGCTGGCGTGGGAGGTCACCGGTGACGACAAATACCGCCGCTGCGCGCAAGGGCTGCTGGTAAGCTTCGAGGAGCGTCTCGACCGGCTGATCAAAGTGGATACTCACGACCTGGGTTTTCTGTATCTGCTTTCCTGCGTCAATGCCTGGACGCTGACCGGCAATGAACGTGCGCGCGACCTGGCGTTACGCGCCGCGGAATTTCTGTACCGCCGCTTTAACCCCACCGCAGGCGTTATCCAGGCGTGGGGGGATTTAAGCGATCCGGCGCGCCAGGGGCGCATGATTATCGACTGTAATCTGAATGTGCCGTTGCTGTTCTGGGCGGCGAACGAAACCGGCAACCGGCAGTGGCGGGAGGCGGCCCGATGCCATTTGGCGCAGGCTTCACGTTATCTGGTGCGCGACGACGCCTCCACCTTTCATACCTTCTACCTGGATATCCACAACGGGCAACCGTTGCGCGGCGATACCCATCAGGGGGTCAGCAATGATTCCTGCTGGTCGCGCGGGCAGGCTTGGGGGATGTACGGCTTTGCGCTCGGCTTTAATCACACCGGCGATGCCGCCTATACCGAGCTGTCGCGCAAGCTGAGCCACTACTTTCTTAACCGCTTGCCTGATGACTATGTCTGTTATTGGGATTTGATATTCAAGCCGCAGGACCACGCATTCCGTGATACCTCCGCCGCCGCGATCGCGGTGTGCGGGCTGGCCGAATTACTGAAACAACTGCCGCTCAGCGATCCGCTGCGCCCCGCTTATATCAACGCTATCGGCCTGATGATGCGCAATCTGCACCATCATTATTTCGCGCATCATGAAGATGGCCTGCTGCGCGAGGGGGTATACAACCATGGCCGCAATATGGGCATTAATGTGCCTAATCTCTGGGGCGATTATTTCTATTTCGAAGCGCTGGTGCGCCTATCCCGTATCTGGACACCCTACTGGTAAAGACGAATAACAGGAGAAAAAAACATGATTTCATTGGTTCGTATTGACGATCGATTAATCCACGGCCAGGTGGCGGTGGTATGGACTAAGCACCTGGGCGTGAACCGCATTCTCGTGGCGAACGACCAGATCGTGGCCAACGACGTGCAGAAAATGTCGCTGCGCATGGCGGCGCCGGATACGGCGAAATGCGCCATCATGGCGGTTAAGGACGCCGGGGATACCCTTAACGATCCGCGCTCCGCGGACATGAAAATCCTGGTGATCGTCAACAATGTGGCCGATGCCCGCCGCCTGATTGAGCAAGTACCCGCCATCAAGCACCTGAACGTCGCCAATTACGGACGTATCACCGATAACCTGGCGGCTAAAACCAAAATCAGCGACACCGTTTATGTGACGCCGCAAGACGTGGCGGATTTCCTCGCCATTGCCGGGTGCGGCGTAAAAGTGGACTACCAGGTGTTGCCTTCCCACCAGGTGAAAAATCTCATTGAGATGCTTAATAACGCCTGAAAAGCGAGGACAGTATGTTAACTCCGGCATTACTTGTTGCTCTGGTGATGTATATCGCCAAATTCTTCGACCACACCCTCGGCCAGCCGTTAATTGAACGTCCGCTGGTCTGCGGCGCCATGGTGGGATTGGTGTTGGGCGATTTTCAGCAGGGCATCATTATCGGCGCCAGCCTGGAACTGATTTTCCTCGGCACCATCACTATCGGCGGCTCGGTGCCCGCCGATCTGGCGGTGGGTTCGGTGCTGGCCACCGCCTTTACCATCCTGACCCATGCCGAACCGGCGGTGGCCGTGGCGCTGGCATTGCCGATAAGCCTGCTGGCGGTGTTTGTCTACCAGGTGCTGAAGCTGGTGTACACCGCTCTGGTGGAAAAATATGACGCCCTGCTTGAACAGGGCCATGATCGCGCGGCGCTTGGCCTGACCTTCGGCATGACGATGTTTTATGGCGTGCCGTTTGCGATCATCGCCTTTTTCGGCGTGCTGTTCGGCACCGACGTTATCCGCAGCCTGGTGGAGAACATCCCCGGTACCGTGATGCGCGGCATGACCGCGGTGGGCGGCATCCTGCCGGCGCTGGGGTTCGCCATCCTGCTTAGAGCGCTTTGGCATCGCAATATCGCCGCCTTCTTTTTTATTGGTTTTGCGCTGGCGGCGTATTTGAAACTGCCGATCATGGGTATCGCCATTATCGCCGCCTCCATAGCGGTTTACCTGTGCTTTAACGAATTCAATCAACTCAAATTAAACAAACAAAACGCCGGCAATGCGCATGCGGTTTCCGTCGACGATAAGGATGGGTTCTTTAATGACTGATATCCAGATAAGAGACACTGTCGCCTATAGCAGCGATAAAGACGAAAAGAAAATGTTCCGCCAGTTATTTATCCGCCAATTCCAATTGCTGGGGGCGATGAATTTTACCCGCATGGAGGGCTTGAACTATGGCTGGGCGCTGGCGCCGATGCTGCGCAAAATCTATCCAGAGCCTCATCGCTATCTGGATGCGCTTAAGCGCAATAGCCAATTTTTCAATACTAACCAGCATCTGGCGCCGTTTATTATGGGTTTGACGTTATCGATGGAAAAGGAGAATGCCGGTAATCCGGCATTTGATACCTCGAGTATTAACGGCATTAAAGTGGCGCTGATGGGTCCATTTGCCGGTGTAGGCGACTCATTTTTTTACGGCGTGCTGCGTATTATCGCCACCGGCATAGCCATTGGCTTGTCTTCGCAGGGTAACCCTCTCGGGCCGCTGTTGTTCCTGCTGATATACAACATTCCCAGCTATTTGATTCGATATTACGGCGGGGTCATGGGCTACCGGCTCGGGTCGAAATATATCGCCGAGGCCACCCAATCTGGGCTGCTGGGGTGTATCACTAAGGCGTCCTCCATCATGGGGTTGATGATGGTAGGGGCGATGAGCGCCTCGATGGTAAAGTTCACCACCACGTATAAAACCACCATTGCCGGGCAGCCATTCGTGTTGCAGGAGATCCTCGATAAAATTTGCGTTGGGTTGATTCCGCTCCTGCTGGTGCTGGTTTGCCTGCGTCTGCTGAATAAAAAGGTCAGCCCGAACAAAGTGCTTATTGTCCTGATTGTGCTTGGCTTCGCCGCCGCCGGCATCGGCATTGTCTAACCCCCATCCCCTTTTCATGCGAAGAGGGGATGACTTATGGACTCAGGATATGCTTTGTCACGCCGCCTGCTTTTCCAACCAGCCTGAAAAATTTTTGCACGTTTTCTCCCGTGGCCGTTGGCAACGGCTTTCCGCGCTATGCCGGCTTTACCCGCGTATCGTGACGCAGGATATGCTGGCGCAGGAATTACCAAAGCTGGCGCAGGTTGAGGTGATCTTCTCAAGTTGGGGAATGTTTCCACTGAGCGAACGGCAGCTCGATCAATTACCAAAACTGAAAGCGGTGTTTTACGCCGCCGGGACGACGCAAACGTTCTCAGCGCCATTGCTGTCGCGGGGGATAACCGTGGTCAGCGCCTGGCGGGCCAACGCCGTGTCGGTGGCGGAATTTTGTCTGGCGCAGATCCTGCTGGCTTGCAAAGGCTATTTCCGTAATCATCGCGACTATGGCGCTCCCGCGGTATTTGATGACCTGAGTAACCGGCATCCTGCGCCCGGCGCTTATGGGGAACAGGTGGCATTGCTCGGCGCCGGAGCGATAGCACAAACGTTAACCGGCTTGCTGGCGCCATTCGAGCTTGACGTCGTCAGCGTGCCGTCGCGCGCTGCGCGCCGGACGGTATCGCTGGAGCAGGTGTTTGAAACGGCGTTCGTTATCAGCAACCATCTGCCGAATCGTCCCGATAATGTCGGCGTGCTGAATGGGAGTTTGTTTCGCCGCATGCGCCCTGGGGCGGTGTTTATCAATACCGGGCGCGGCTTACAGGTGAATGAGCCGGAGCTGATTGAGGTATTCAGCCGGCGCCCGGACCTTACCGCGTTGCTGGATGTCACCAAACCGGAACCACCCGTGGCCGATTCGCCACTCTACCAACTGCCGAATATCCAATTAAGCAGCCACATCGCCGGCGCGTTGAATCATGAAACCCAGCGCCTGGCTGACTGTGTACTGGCGGAATTCAGTCGTTGGCTACAAGGAGAAGCCCTTTGCCATCAGATAATGACATAACCGCTGCTGCGAGAGGTAGCTGCTATCGCCTGGTCGTTTTTGATCTGGATGGTACGGCGTTGACCCCGCAAAAAAAACTCACCCCGCGGTTCAAAGACGCGGTACAGCGCGCAGCCAAGCTTGGCGTCACGATCGCCCTGGCCTCGGGACGTTCATTGGACAGCGTGCGCAATGTGCTGCGGCAATTACCGTTGGGCGATATGCCTGGTTACGTCATCGCCTGTAACGGCGCTATTATCTGGAGCCAGCAACAAAGACAGTGTATTGCCGAGGAATGTCTCGACCACCGCGATGTCCTGATATTGAGTCAGCTCGGCCGGCGGTTGGGGTATGCCTGCTATATGCTCGAAAATAATCAGCTACTGACTGATTTTCCGCTCACCTCAGACGCGGGCGGGCATCTGTTTAGTCAACTGCCGGTGATGACATTGCCAGACGGTTGGCAGAATACGCCGCGCCGCCCGCCAAAAATGATGTTTATCGAGCAAAAGGAAAAAATCGACGCGTTACCGATATTGATCCCTGCGGATATCGCCGGATGCTATCATTTTGTTCGCAGTGAGCCTAACTATTATGAAGTGATGAAAAAGGGCGTACATAAAGGTTCCGCCTGCCGAACTTTGGCCGCACGTCTGGATATTCCAGCGAGGCATATTATCGCCGTGGGCGATGAACAAAATGATAAAGAAATGCTTTTCTTTGCCGGCGTAGGGGTGGCAATGGGCAATGCTGCGCCAGAAATAAAATCACTGGCCGATTGGGTGACGGATAATAACGAACATGATGGGGCGGCAAAGGTTCTTGAGCATTTTGTTATTAACAGTAAATTATTTGAGTGTGATTAGGTTCAAATTTAGTGTTGATGATTGCCCTGAGTTTTTTAAACACAATGTTATAGCGGGCGTATTATTTTTGGAGTGTAGAAAAAATAACGATATATACAAATAACCCATTGTAAATAAAGCAATTAATAATCTGGCATAACAATTGCTTTATTGTCATGTCGGCGAAAAGTTTTAACTTTATTTCTTTTAGCCGATAAGGATAAGGTAATGAATTTTTTGATGAGATAAATAATATCGTTGTCATTTAATAAGCTGATACACGGAATGGCTGTTTCCGTGGGTCCCTGTTTATCACAAATGATCAAACAAAAATAAGAGCAGGATAGAATATGAAAAAAATAACTTTTCTGGCCATAGGTCTGCCTGTGGCCTGCTGTACCCTGAACGCCATGGCATCCGCTACCTGGATCGATAACCGTTATGCACATACCACCGCATCAGAGAAAAACCAGTATAAAATTGGCGCCGGTCATATTTTTGATAATGGGGCTGGTGTGCTGGTCTCGTCAATGTATGATTTGGGCCAGGATTTCGGTCAGTTGAGAAGTTCTTTTCAGGAATATGAGGGATGGTATCCGGTACCTTTAGCCGATAAATGGAGTATTACCCCAGGCGGCTTAACGGATATTGATAGTGGCGGCACCAAACTGGCGCCCTATGTCAGCCTGGATTATAAATTCAGTAAAGTTTTTAATGTATCAACGCGTTATCGTTATAATCACATGACCCACCAGGAAAGGGACTATAATAATGAAATGGATTATAATGATAGTCATCAAATTGATCTGTTCCTGAACTATCAGGCCACGGATAAATTATGGCTACAGCTTAATCCTGAGTTTTTCATTAATACAGGCGATTATTATGCTTCCAATGGTAAAAAAACCCATTGGGAACCGAGCATTGTCGCCCGTTACCGTGTTAATCAGCATTGGATGCCCTATGCGGAAGTGGCATGGCTGGACCAGGATCAAAATAATGATAATCAGGTGCGGTTCCGTTTAGGAATTCGCTATTATTTATTCTGATAAAGGGGGTGGGTGAGCGGCCCACCCAAACGCTATGAGAGTAAAACAGGTGGCGCTATTATTGGCGCCGGGATTTGAAGAGGCCGAGGCGATTATTATCCTTGATGTGCTAAAGCGGCTTGATATAGCGGTAACCATGCTGGCCTGCTGCGCCACTCGCACGCTGGTCAGCTACCACGGCCTGCATGTAACGGCTGATGCGTTAATCAGCGAAAGTCCAACGGCGCTGTACGACGCGGTCGTGATCCCGGGCGGCCCCCTCGGGGCGCAAAACCTCGCTGAGAACCAGGCCGCGATCGATTTTATTCGTCGCCATGATAATGCGGGAAAATGGCTTTGCCCGCTATGCTCAGCGGCCGCACGCGTCCTTGCCCCGCATAAGCTGTTAAAAGGACGCCGTTATGTCTGTTCCGGCACTTTGTCGGCTACCGTTACTGACGGCGTGTATGTCGACGCCCCGGTAGTGGAAGACGGTAATTTATTAAGTGGACGGGGGCTGGGGACGGCGTTCGATTTTGCCTTTTCCATTGCAATGCGTTTAACCGGCGATGAGGCGCGGATACGCCGGCAGGCCGAACATATTTACCATCGCTTATCCCTTGGGCTGTAGCGTCTGTGGGGCGGATTTACCGCCCCCGGCGTTATTTTTTCTTAACTGTAAAATAGTCAAAGTGGATATTTCCGTTGGAATGGTGATTCGTTGAAGCCGCATAGATACCCATTTTAGCGCCGACCCATTTTCCCGCGCCGGCGGAAAACCGTGGCGATACCGTTGCCCAGGCCTGCCCTGCGGCGTGATAGCGGAAATGGCAAATCCCGTCATCGCCGACATCGCAGGCCAGCGCCAAAACCCGATAATCGGTGACATCAGCGACCGGCACCCTGTGCTCCGTCAAGATACCGCGCTCGCTTATCCAGCCATGGCGCAAGCCAAGCCATAGGCGCTTTTGTTCTAGATACAGCGTCAGCGCGGCGTAGCGTTCTCCATAAACCATCAGCCCGCCTTCATCCCCGGGTTGCAGAAAGTGCGGGGTAACGCCGCAGCACACGGAAAAACGGACGGCTGGAAATTTCTGCAGCAGGAGCTGTGGCGTCGTATATAACGCCGGTACGCCATTCCAGGCAGCTAAGGGCGCGCAGCGCAGCCGTAGCCCCGGCCGGCCGGGGCTTATCCAGTCGTCAGCGGGATTGGCCTGCCATTGCCACTGCTTACCGGGGCGGCCGTCGGCAAAATCATCGCTGGACTGGATTTCGCCGGGGCAGTAAGGCAAATCGGGTATCGGATGTATGAGCACCGGTTGCCCTTTGCCGGGTTCGTCGCTGGTCTCGCCGATCAGCGGCCAGCCGTCGTCGAGCCAACGCAGCGGCTGCAAATGAACTATCCGGCCATACAGGCCTTTATCCTGAAAATGGAGAAACCAATCCTCGCCATTCTCCAGCGCCACCCAGCCCCCCTGATGTGGACCGTTAACAGAGGTGTCGCCCTGGTGCAGTACATCGCGACTTTCCCACGGCCCCTGAAGGCGGGCGGCGCGCAGCACGGTTTGCCAGCCGCGTTTTACTCCGCCGGCCGGAGCGAATATCCAGTATTCGCCTGCGCGTTTGTACAGCTTTGGCCCCTCAAGCGTCGGATGGGAGGGCGTGCCGTCAAAAATAATCTGCCCGTCATCCAGCAAACGCGAGGCATCCGGCGCCATCTCGATTAACTGAAGCTTATTTTTGATGCCGCTGCGGCTATAGGCGAAGGCATGGACCAGCCAAGCGCGGCCGTCGTCATCCCAGAACGGGCAGGGATCGATCCAACCGGACACTTTTTGCAGGCAATGCGGCGCGCTCCATTCCCCCAGCGGATCGGTGCTGTGACAGACAAAAATACCCTCGTCCGGGGTACTGAAAAAAACCCAATAGCGCCCGGCATGATAACGAATACTGGGGGCCCAGATGCCCTTGCCGGGTTGCACTGCGTTATAGCTGGCAAACGGCAGCCGCGGCACCACATGGTTGACCAGCGTCCAGTGGATCAAGTCGCGCGAGTGCAGCAGGGGCAGGCCGGGAACGTGATTAAAACTGGACGACACCAGCCAAAAATCGCCGCCGGTCCTGATGATATCCGGGTCGGCATAGTCGGCGTGGATAATGGGATTTTTATAAAATAAAGACATTGGCCTGTTCGCTGTTGTGTAGAACCTGACAGGATGAGAAGCAATTTTTACGCCAAGAATTAAAATTCATATATATCAATATATTGAGATTTGTCATGACCAGTAATCGCCCTGGGCGGCCTTGTGTTGAATGCCTGCGCCTTACAACTTACTCGCGAAAACTCAGCGTGACCTTAAATGCCGCGGCCGGGGAAACAACAACCCTGTTATGGGTTGCGCTGAACCGGATATCTCCTTTCTCCAGGACGGCTCTTACCTGTGCCAGGGACGATACCCGAAACTCCAGTGCGCTCATTCTCGTTTCCCCGGCGTAATCCTCCGGCAGGGCGATAAACGCCTGTCTGGCTTGCTCGGGAGTGATAAACCGCAGCCGGGTTTTCCCCGCCTGCAGGAAATATTCCCCGCCCATTTTGCTGAACTCATGTTGCGGCCCGAACAGCTGCGCATAGATCTGCATGGCGTTTTCCGTATCGTCCGCCACCATCACAAACCCGCAGAGATCCTGCACGCCATTCGGATGTTGCTGCCACGCTGGCTGCCATACCGCATCGGGCGTCAGATGCTGGCAGAAAAAACTGAAACCGTTGGGGATCCGGCGGGCATCGATACGGGTGATGCAAAACCGGGCTTCAACAATGCGGCTATCGGGCAGGGTAACCCGGCGGGAAAAAACGGTCGGCGGCTCGGCTGCCAGCCGGCAGGCTTGTAACTGCTGAAAGACCGCACCGGCATCGCCCGTTTTCCAGACCAGACCGGCTAAGCCCAACGGCGGTTGCCACAAACCTTTAGCGGCGCCGGTGTTATCTTGTTCATAGCCCAGCAGTTCCAGGTAGTTTTCGCCAAAAATCGCCAGATGATTACTCGAACCCATCGAGTGATGCCCGCGTGCGGTCAACTGAAATCCCAGGCGGAGAAATAACGCCCGCGCGTCGTCAAGATGATCGTCAACATTGATCACCGCGTGATCGATCACCGGGGTTAACTGAGACATAGCCTATTCTCCCAATCTGTTTGTATTGGCGTCGTTGAACATGGGGTGGAGGATAAAAGCATGGTTTACGCGGTGCGCCCTCCAAAGTAGAGTTCGCTCATGCGCGCATCGCTAAGTAAATCACGGGCATTGCCGGTCAGCGCGACGTTGCCGAGCGCAAGAATATAGGCGCGGTCAGAGATATGCAGGGCTTCCATCGCATTTTGCTCGACCATCAGAATAGTGACTTTTTCCAGCTGGCGGATGGCCTGAATCGCGCTGAATACTTCGTCGAGCATTTTCGGTGACAGCCCGGCTGAAGGCTCATCCAGCAGCAAAATGGCCGGTTCGGGCATCAGCGCGCGGGTGAGGGCCAGAATCTGCCGTTCGCCGCCGGACAGCGCCGAGGCCGGCGCCTGCCATTTTTTCCGCAACAAAGGATACATTTCGCAGAGTTGTTCCATGCGCCGTTTACGTTTGGCCGGCGGCAAAAACTGGCCGCCGGTTTGCAGATTTTCCGCCACGCTCAGGCTGTTGAACACATTATCGAGCTGCGGAACAAAACCCAGCGAGCATTCGCGGACTTTGCGGTGGATCGGGATGCTGCCGGTTTCCTCGCCGTTAAGACGAACCTCGCCATGGCGCGGCGTCAGAAACCCGGCGATGCATTTGAGCAGGGTGGATTTCCCACAGCCGTTCGGCCCGAGCAGGGTGACGATTTCCGCCTGGGAAACGTCCAGCGAAATGCCCTGCAGAATATCCACGCCCGGGGTGTAACCGGCGACGACATCATGAATTCTGATCATACGGCCTCCTTCAGGGCTCGGCTTGCGCCGCCGAGATAGGCATCCAGCACTTCCTGGTTTTTAGATAAATCATCGGGATGGCAACTGGCGACGATATGCCCGCGATCCAGCACAATGCAACGCTCGCAAAGCGATGTTATAAAGTGCATATCATGCTCGATGATAACCAGTGAAATACCGTTGCCGCTAAGGGTTTGCAGCGTCGCCACCAACTCCTGACGCAGTGTCGGGTGTACGCCGGCCATCGGTTCGTCAAGCATCAGGATGTCCGGATCGCCCATCAGCGCACAGGCAATGCCCAGCAGTTTTTTCTGGCCGCCGGAAAGCGCCGCAGCGGGCAGATCCCGTACTTTGGTCAATAGCAGTGTGTCGAGCAATCCGGTGGCTTTCATATGATCTTTCCTCTCAGCCCGCCGCCCGGAAGGCAGTGAAAACAGCCCGTTCCAGATACCGTGATGACGGGTGCCGGCGGCCATCACCACCTCCATGACCGTCATTTTCGCCGGCATGGCCGGGAGCTGGAAGGTGCGCGCAATGCCTGCCCTGATGATGCGGTGTGGGGGCATTTTGTCGATGCGCTCTGCGCCGGCGGTAATCGTGCCGCTGTCGATGGCGGTAAACCCGGAGATCGCGTTGAGCAGGGTGCTTTTTCCGGAACCGTTCGGCCCCAGCAGCCCCAGGATCTCGCCTTTTTGCAGGCTAAACGTGACCGATTTCAGCACCTGATTGCCCCCGAAGGCTTTGCTGATGTTGTCCACGAACAGAGATATCGTCATGGCATGATCCTCAGCTTTTCCGGCAGAATACCGCCCGGACGCAGTAACAATCCGATCAGCATCACCAGCCCCACCAGCCCGAGGCGCAGCGCGCCGGTCAGATCAGAACTCATATGCAGCCAGTCTTTGGCGAAGGGAATAAAGTTGTATAACCCTTCGACCACCACCACCCCAGCCAACACCCCGCGCACATTGCCGATGCCGCCGATCATCACCATGCTCCAGATAAGGAAGGTTTCGGAAGAAAGCAGGTAATCCGGGCTGACGTAGTTGGTGTACCAGGCAAGCAACATCCCTGCGATAGCGCACATTACCGCGCTGCACATCAGTGCCCGGCATTTGAGCCACAGCAGTGAATATCCCAGGCACATCGCCAGTTGCGGCTGTTCGCGCATCAGCCGTAAAGCACGCCCGAACCGGCTGTTGCCCACGCGTACAGAGATAACAGTACAAAGCGCGATACACAGCAGGACCAGCACGGTGAAGATCAGTACATCCTGTTGTTGCAGACCCGTAGACCACGGCGCAGAAATGTTGCCGATCCCCTGGCCGCCGCCGGTCAGTCCTTCTTCGTTGATCACCGCAATACGGATGATTTCCGCCAGCGCCAGCGTGGCGATCCCCCAGTAATCGGCGGAAAGCTGACGCCCGAGCAGCGCCATGGCGGCGGAGACCATCATGGCCAGCACGATCCCGGCCGGGATCACCAGCCATAAAGGCAAGGAAAACTGGCTGCCGATCCCGATGGCGTAAGCCCCGATACCGACAAACGCGATATGACCGAAGTTGAGCAAACCGGCATAACCGGCCTGCAGGTTAAGCGCCAGCGCAATCATCGCGTAAATGCCGGCGATGCAGAAAATATGCAACAGAAATTCAGACACGGCGCACCTCCCGGTTGAATAAGCCATAAGGGCGTAGCAGCAGGGCCAGCAGCAGCATCACGAACGACGCCGCGTTAATCCAGGTAGTTGGCATAAACACCATTTCCTCGCCATACAGCCATCCCCAGTTAATGTTGGTGACCAGTGTTTCCGTCACGGCAATCAGCAGCGCGCCGAAAATGGCGCCCATCGGGTTGCCCAGCCCGCCGAGAATGGCGGCTGCCAGTACCGGTAGCATCAGGTCATTTCCCTGGTTGATATACGCGCTGCCGTTCATGGCGATCAACGCGCCGCCGACGGCGGCGATCATGCCGGCGATCATATTGACGGTGTGGATGATGGCTTTGGCATTCAGACCGGATGCCGCCGCCAGCTCGCGGTTACTGGCCAGCGCGCGAATGGAACGCCCCTGCGGGGTGAAAAACAGTAAAAAGTTGAAGATAAGAATGATGGCGACCGTGGCGACGAGGCTCCAGCATTCGTCAGCGGAAATGCGGATTTCGCCCCACTGCCAGGTATTGCCGATCGGCAGGTGATAGCTGACGGGCGCCGATCCCTCGACGCCTAATATCAGTGCAATCATGACCATCGAGACGGCGAGGGAGCCTATCATGGCATTCGCCGCCCCGGCGTTAAGCAGGCGCTGAAACACCCAGTGATGCAGCAGCACGGCTAAAATGCCGCACGACAGCGCTGAAAACAACACCGCCAGCGAAAAAGGCATGCCCATTTTCATGCCGCCGGCGGTCAGGAAGGCCCCGACCATGGCGTACTGTACATGGGCGATATTGGCAAACCGTACCAAACCGTAGACCAGGCTCAGCCCGAGCGCGACCAGGGACAAATCGGCGGTGCGGATTAGCGTATCAACAATAAACTGCAACATGATGCTTTCCTGAACAAAATGACACAAGGAAACGATCGCGGCCGGTGACCTTAGCGCGCTACGGGTTCGCCGTTAAAGGCTTTCACCTTCAGGTAAGGTTGGGTCTGGCGCTGATTATCAGCGTCCAGATTCAGCGTGCCGGTTATGCCGGTAAATGTCGGCGCGACCGTTTTCATGGCGGCGATCAGCGCCGCCGGGCTGGCGTCGTGGGCTTTATCGATGGCCGCCGCAGCCAGCATGATGCTGTCATAGGCGTAGCTGCCGTAGACGGAACGGGGTTTTTCGTGGAAACGCTGCTGATAGTTGTCGCCGTAACTCTGGCCGTCGGTTTTTTGCGCCATGCCGGACACTTCCATGCCGATCTGCCCGTTGGTGTATTGCGCCGGTGAATCGGCAATCGCCATGGTCAGATACATGCCATACCACGGCGTTTTGCCCATGCCCAGTTCCCAGGCTTCACGGTTCAGGACGATGGCGTCCTGGCCGTAGCTGGTGTAGACATAGGCGTCAGGTTTGGCGCGGGATAGTTGCTCCAGTTCGCGGCGGTAGGAAGGCTGGCCGCTGGCGTACAGCACTTTCGCCGTCACTTTACCGCCCAGCTTTTCAAACGCCTGCCTGAACTGCTGCGCCATGCCCTGGCCGTAAGCGCCATCCGGCGCGATAAAAGCGACATTGTGATAACCCTGTTTCCACACGTCATCGGCGGAAAAACGGGCGGAAAGATCATCCAGGCCGATCACGCTGTAAGAGGATTGGCCAATTTTTCGTACATCCGCGCTGGTGCCGGAAATGTTGATGTGGACCAGATTGTTCTTCACCAGATACTGGCCGATGGGAATGGTGACGCTTGAGGAAAAATCGCCCACGACCAAGGGCACTTTATCCACCTGGGTGAGTTTCCTGACCGCATTCAGCCCTGTTACCGGGCTTCCCGCCGAGTCTTCCACCACCACATCCAGCTTTTGTCCCGCGACGCCGCCTTTGGCATTGAGCTTCTCAACGGCCAGTTCAATACCACGACGCTGATCTTCACCAATGCTGGCGCTGGTACCGGTTAAGGGCAGGATGGCGCCCAGTTTGATATCGGCTAAAGCGGGAGGAACGGCGCTCAGCAACGGCAGGCTGGTCAACGCAGACAGAATAACGATACGGCGAAAGCGGGTTTTCATTAGTGTTCTCCGGAGCTTTTAGTACTACGATAAAGTGAATAAACAAGTGAATACACTTATGTTCAAAGGCAAGTTTTATGCCATGTGTACACTTATTAAAAAAACAACGCGTGAAGGGTGGGGCAAAAAGATCAAATAATGAAGGAAAACAACGGAAAAAGGTGTAATGAAAAAGGTTAAACCGGGCAGGGCGCTATGATTCATTTATCCAGATTTAAAATATCTCTTTCCGCGACAGGACTATTTTTTCACTTTTTTAGAGCAACAGTCGCACTGCAATAGTGCAACTTGATAATTAATGGATAAATAATAGGCTTAAATAACATATTATTATTAATTACCTGATATATAAGTATTAATTAAAGTGAACGCAAAAGTGTATGCAAACATGTGTTGAGTGGAATTTATTCCTGTGATATCACTTTAAACATTACCTATTATTGAATATCTGCTGCAATGTTAAATATTGAGTATTAGCACGGTGTCAGCAAAAAAATTAAGCGCAACAGGAGACTCAGTGATTGTTCCAAAGAAAAAGCCCCGCAGTGCCGACAGCGTTGAGAAGGTTTACGAGAAGGTCAAACTACTGGCTATCGACTACCACTTCCGACCGGGCGAACGTGTTAATGAGGTCGAGCTGTCCGGCCAGCTCGGTGTGTCAAGAACACCCGTACGGGAAGCGCTGAACCGCCTGTCGAAAGAGGGTTTTATGCGTTTTGTCCCCAATCGCGGATTTTATGCCCGTGACATTACGCCGGAAGGCGTGCGCGAATTATATGAAGTACGCATGGTGATTGAGCAGGCGACATTCCGCTTTGCCTGCCAGCGCGCGACGGATGAAGAAATCGCCGTGACCGCCGCTATCTGGGAAGCGATCAGCGACAAACAGCCGGACGCCGGTGAGATCACTGACTGGACGGAAATAGCCAAAGCCGATGAGAAGTTCCATATGGAAATTGCCCGCATCTCGCATAACTCGCGTCTGTACGAGATGCTCGACAGCCTCAACTCACTCATCCGTTTCTTCCGCCGTATCGATCTGGAAACGCCAAGCCGCCGGATTAACGCCTACGATGAACATGTCGACATTATCTCCGCGCTGCGTCACCGCGATGCTGTCAAAGGCGCGCAGTTAATTGAACGGCACGTCTCGCTCAGCGCGGAACATGCGGTTGAAGTGACGAAAGAAGGGCTGGCACGTATTTACTTCGGTAAAAAACAGACGCTGTGACGTTGTCGCCGGATTTGTGAAAAAACCGATATATCAATGCAGATCACCACAGAGGATCTATGGTCGTCATTTCCCAACACATTATCGACCAGGCAAAACAGTTGCGCCGTGAATTCCACGCCCGGCCTGAGCTGGGTCTGAAAGAACACGGTACCGCCAGGAAAATCAGCGAGCGTCTGTTGTCCTTCGGCCTGGAAGTACACAGCGGCATTGCCGAAACCGGTATTGTGGCGACGCTGCGCAACGGCGCAGGGCCATCGATTGGCTTACGCGCGGATATCGATGCGCTGCCGATTCAGGAACTGAATGATTTTGCTCATATCTCGCAAAACCCTGCCCTGATGCACGCCTGCGGTCACGACGGACATACCGCCATTTTGCTTGGCGCGGCGCGTCATCTGAGTGAAAACCGTCATTTCCGCGGCACGGTGCATTTCATTTTCCAGCCTGCTGAAGAAAATGCCGGCGGCGGGAAGATGATGGTGGATGAAGGGCTGTTTGAACGCTTTCCGATGAGCAGTGTTTACGCGCTGCACAACTGGCCGGGTTTGCCGGTCGGCGACGTCGCCGTTAGCCAGGGGCCGATGATGGCCTCCCAGGATAATTTCTATATCACGCTGACCGGAAAAGGCTGCCATGCCGCCATGCCGGAGCTCGGCGCCGATCCGGTGGTTGCCGGCGCGCAACTTATTTTGTCGCTGCAAAGCCTGATTTCACGCCGCTTATCGCCGCTGGAACAAACGGTGATCAGCCTGACGCAGCTTCAGGCGGGGGAGGCTATCAACGTGATTCCCGAAACGCTGCATATGTCCGGTACATTGCGCTGCCTGAGCAACGAAACGCGCGTCACCTGCTGGCGGCTGATTGAAGAGTACGTCAACGCCGTGCCGTTGCCCTATGGCGTGCGAGGCGAGGTCCGCTGGGAATGGGGTTATCCGGTGACAAAAAATCATCCGGAGCAGGCGGAAGCGGTGCGCGCGGCGGCGCTGCATTCCCCCGGCGTGACGCGGGTGCATTTCAATAATGCGCCGTCGATGGCGGCAGAGGATTTCGGCTATCTGCTTGAGCGATGTCCCGGCGCGTATTTCTGGCTGGGCGCCGATGGCGCAACCCCTTCTGCTTCCCTGCATAACGCGCGTTATGACTTTAACGACGATCTTATCCCGCTGGGCATCGGTATATGGGCAACGCTGGTGAACAGATTGCTGAAAGACTAATTCTCACACTGTTTTCATTTTTACGGAGTCAATTATGAGTCAGATTCATTTTGTCGGCGCCGGTCAGATGGCGGAAGCGATTATTCGCGCAGCCCTGAGCCGCCAGGCCGTTTCGGCCAGCCAGATTACACTTATGGATATTGATGCCGGGCGCATTGCCGCGCTGCGCGAGCGTTATCAGCTTGCTTCGCCGCTGAATGACGGCGAAGCGCTGGCGGCGGCGGAATACATCGTGCTTGGCGTCCGTCCGCAGGACGATATTGCCGGCGTGGCGAAGCATATCTGCCAGCTCGCCTCGCCTCAGGCGACCATCATTTCGATCATTGCGGGCGTTACCCTTGAACGGCTGGGCACACTGTTTGGGGCTACCCGCCCGATTGTGCGCACCATTCCCAACACCCTGACTGACACGGGTTTTGGCTACAGTGGCGTGGTGTTCAATCCGCACGTGCAACCCGAGCCGCTGATGCCGTTTCTGGAAAGTTTCGGCAAAGTGATGCTGCTTGAGGAACGGCTCATTGACGCCTTTACCGGTTTTGCCGTCGCCGGGGTGAATTATGTGTATTACTTTATTGAATCGCTGACGGATGCCGGCGTGTTGAGCGGATTGTCGCGGCCGCAGGCCAGTAAAGTGGTTTGGGAGAATCTGATCGGCGGCGTGGAAATGCTGAAAGCCAGCGGGAGGCATCCGCGTCAACTGATGGACATCAACAATTCGCCTGCCGGTGTGGGAATCAACGGATTGTACGAACTCAACAACAGCGATTTTGCCGCGGGGTTGCAGCGCAGCGTGATGACCGCAGTCAGAAGAACGACGGAGCTTTCTAAAGGTTAGACCGACTATAAATAAAGCTACCGGGCCCTGTTAAGCCAGGGCCCGGTGGTTCTGCATCAGAATTGATAAGACGCGCTGACCGAGAAATTACGCGGCTCGCCGTAAACGTAGTTGTTCATATAGGTGTAGTAGGTACGGTCAAACAGATTATTAACGTTTGCCTGTATAGCTACCTGTTTGGTGACCTGGTAGCGTGCAAACAGGTTCGCCAACGGGTAGCTGCTCTGATAAACGCGCCGGGTGCTGCCATCCGGCCCGGTCACATCTTCAAACACGCGGTTCTGCCAGTTGATGCCGCCGCCAATGGCCAGGTCCGGCAACATGGGCATTTGATAACGCGTAAACAATTTGAAATCGGTTTGCGGCTGGTCCGGATTATAACGGCCCTCTTTATCGCGCGCGACATAACGCGTCGCGCCAAACGTCAACTGCAGATTATCGGTGAGCGCGCCGTTCAGCTCAAATTCCGCCCCTTTGCTCCGTGCTCCCTTGGTTGCCTTGTAGGCCTGCTCACTGCTGTTATTGACATAAACACCATTCTGTTCAGTACCGACGCTGTTCTGCTCGATACGGAACACCGCGACCGAGGCGGTCAGGCGCCCATCCAACCAGGCGGATTTCAGGCCGGTTTCATAGCTTTTACCGGTAACCGGCGACAGATAGCGGCCGGCGCTGTCGCGATAGGTCTGCGGCTGGAAGATCGAGGTATAGCTGGCGTAGGCCGACCAGGTATCGTTAATGTCATACACCAGGCCCGCGTACGGCGTGATGTTGTTTTTTTCCATATCGCCGCTGCTGCCATTGGTGCTCCATTGGGTATAACGCGCACCCACAATCAGCGCCAGCGGGTCCGCCAGAGAGAAGCGCGCGGCGGTATACGCTGATTTCTGGCGGATCACATCATCCGCGTTCAGATACCAGCCCTGCCATTCCGGCTCGGCGATATTGCCATTCCAGCCATTGTTAAACGCGCCCATATCGCTGGCGGCGATGTTGTAATTGTCGGGATCGGTAATGCCGTCCTGGCTGTAGGTGGCGTTATGCTGGCGGCTGTAGCTGATTCCGGCCATCAACTGATGCCGGCGACCAAACGCCTTGAACGGACCGCTGGCGTAGCCATCCACGGAGGTCAGTTCACGCTTGCCTCGGTCCATGCTGCCGTAACCGGTCACACCTTCGCCGGTGCTCTGGTCCGGATAATCCATGACATAGAGCAGATTATCGCTAAAGGTGTTCTGCGCGTGGGTGCCATTAACGTGGACGTTCCAGCCGTTATCAAAGCTATGTACCAGGTCGGCATACGCTTTGCGCGCGTTGGTGTGATAAGACGTCCAGTCGGCGGAGGAGTTCAGGCTGCGGTTGTAGTGCGTCAGTGAACCATTGCTGTAAAACATCGGCAGGCCGCCCCAGGTGGGGTTTGCGGTGTCGGCGTCCTCATAGTCGTAGCCAAGCGATAGGGTGGTGTGATCAGTGATATCCGCATCCACCACGCCATAGAGAAATTTTTTGTTTTTCTGATATCGGTCCAGCCAGCTGTCCTGATCCTGGTAGCCTGTCACCACACGACCTCGCACCGATCCATCATCATTCAGCGGGCCGGCAACATCGGCAACATAGCGTTGTTTGTTCCAACTGCCATAGCTGGCGCTTACCGTGCCGGTGGGCTCTTTACTGTCCGCATGCTTACGTACCATGTTAACGGACGCCGATGGGCTGCCTGCGCCGGTTATCAGGCCGGTGGCGCCGCGTACCACTTCAATACGGTCATAAATCGCCGTATCTGAAGCGGCGTCGCCGTAGTTCCACGCATCGCCAACCGAAGTGGGAATGCCGTCAAAGGTGAAGTTGGTGATTTTGAAGCCGCGGGAAAAATACTCGGAACGTTCGCTGTCAACCAGGTTGCTGGTGATACCTGTAGTGTTATTCAGCACATCAGTAACGGTTTGCAACTGCTGATCCTGCATACGCTGCTGAGTTATCACGCTGACGGACTGCGGCACATCGCGTGGCGTCAGCAGCAGTTTGGTCCCAGCGCGCGTGGTGGGTACCTGGTAGTCCTGTTTTTCTTCTGCAACCTTGTTGTCGGGGCTTGCGTACACCACCAGCTTTTGCTGGTCATCGCCGGTGGTTGTCGTGTTGTCTGTTTCGGTTGCCTGCGCCGGCATTGGGTTGAGCAGGGCATGTACCACCATTGCCAGCAACGACATCGTGAATGTTTTACGGATGTCGGACGCGCGTGATTCAGCGCGAGTTTCCTTGCGATTCAAAGACATAACCTTACCCGTCAGAAATAAGCGTGACCCGCTGTCATAATGCTTTTGTTGTTTTAGGTGGTGACCCCGAAATAGCGGGAGAGGATTGCCATTGCGAAGCCCGGAAAGTAAAAACACGCACCAGTTGAGAATACCAATGATAATCATTTGCTTTAATAATTATTAATAAGTTTCATTTCTAAATGTAAATGGACGCGGCGTTGCGGGTTAGCGATCGATTGGATTTGCTTAGTTTTCGCGAATGTGTATTATTCTCATTCATTCTTTGACCTGTCCGTGCGGCGATAGCCCGCCGGAAACCGTTCATCCATTGATGGAGTACAGAATGAAATCGTTTTTCAGTCCGGGCAAAGCCGCGGTTGCTGCTGCGGTCGTTGCCTCTTTAAGTCTGACTGCTTGTCAGATGCCGGCCAAAAAAGCGGAAAGTCCGGTAGCTGCTGCTGCGGCAACACCGGTTGATCAGACAGTTAAGCAGCGTGTATTAGGTGATGGGTTGTATGAACTGGCGTATTCCGCGGCCGCCAACGCATTGTATGTTGCCAGTGCGCAGAGTTTTAAGGACGTGAACGGCGGCATACTGTATCGCCTCGACCCGGCTACCCTGGCGACCAAAGGCGAGACCCATACCGATCTGAAAAACTTCGGCATGGCCATCGATGGCGAGGGTAGCCTGTTCTATACCACCAATTCACTGGATGGTAGCCTGTCCAAAGTGGATGCGCAGAGCGGCAAAGTGCTGCAACGCCTGATGTTGGGTGGCGGTAAAGATAAAGACGGCGATGCGGTCGGCGCACGTGAGATATTCCTGCACGGCAACGAGTTGTATGTCGGTCGTGTGGCTGATCCGGGCTTCATTACCGTGATCGACACCCACGCTTTCAAAGTAAAAACCACCATCAAAAACGCAGGGAAATGGGTGACCGGCATTATCTATTCGCCGCTGACCGATCGCATTTATGCCGCCAATGGCGCGGGTGAGATTGTGGTTATCAATCCGCGCAGCCACAAAATTGAGCAACGCTGGAGGCCGGATAATGGCCAAGAGTATCTGTTTCTCAATATGGCGGAAGACCCGGCCACCGGCCGCCTGTTCGTCACCGATGACTCGAAAGCCAAAACCACGCTGGTGCTTGATGAGCGCACAGGCAAAGTGATCAAACGTATTGAAGGTGATGCGTTGGGGATTAAATTCAACGCTAAACGCAATGAGATCTACATCAGTCAGCGTGGGTCGAAGAAAGTGTTGCAACTGGATGCCACCAGTTATGCGCTGAAAAAGAGCTGGTCGTTCGACACCCATCCGAACAGCCTGTTGGTATCAGCAGACGGTGAAACGCTGTATGTTTCTTTAAAACAGGCGTTTAACAAAGATAATTCTACCCAAGGGCCGGATAGTGTCGCCCGTATTGCGCTGAATTAAATCCGCCAGAGGAGGCCTGAGGGCCTCCTTGGGGTTGCGCCTCGATCCCTACAGTGGCGCGGTGAATAAATCTAACCCGGCCGGGCATTATTCCCCGGGCAGGGGTTTAAATACCGCCCGTTCCCGGGCGTGTAATCTATCCCATAAGCCCTGTTCCCAGGCCAGGTATTGCCTGGCGGCGTCTTTATTGCCCGCGTGGCGGTCATGGGTGAAAAACAGATAATCAATGCGTTCGGCGTCAGCGGGCGCGTCGGGGGTGACGGCCACCGGCAGGCCGCCGTCCCGCCAGGCCGCAAATCCCCCGGCCAGCAAATACACCCGGGCCTGCAATGGCGCGGGGATATCGGCGGCGGCCCAGGCGGCCAGGGCCGCATCCTCCGCCAGCAGGACGATTTTTGCCGGCCCGGCGGCGGGCAAGCGATCCAGCAGCGGGCGGATCGACCAGCGGCTGCCGGGGATATGGCCATTGCGGTAGTGCTGGCTGGCGCGCAGATCCAGTATTTCCACCGGCTGCCCCCGGTCCAGCTCGCCGGCGAGTTCGCGCGCGCTCACCGTTGGCCAGGCGGGGACCCCGACGGGTTGCGGCCGGGGCAGGGACACCCCGTCGGCCAGCCCTTGCGCCAGTCCGCCTTTCAGCACAAAGGCCTGATGCCCCAATTGGCGCAGCCAGCTCGCGGTGACCGGCGCCCGGACGCCGTCATTATCGAATAACACCACTTTGGCGTTTCGGACCCCCAGGTATTGATCGGTGGCCTGTTGCAACTGTCCGCCCGGCGCATGGCGGGCGCCGGGCAAACTTCCGCTGGCAAATTCCTCGGCGGTGCGCACATCCAGCAAAAAGACGGTATGGTTTTTTTGCCGCCATTGCCGGATATCGCGCGCGCCGATCCACGCCGCGCCGGCCCGGGCCGCCAGGCGTTCCGCGGCCCGGACCCGGGCGTTATCCGCGTGTAGCGCGTCGGGATAACGCCGCTGCTGCCCATGTTCCAGCGGCCGGTCCGCCAGCATCCAGCCTTGGGTGCCGTTTTCCAGCGCCAACACCGGATTGGCGATCCCCAGATCGATCAGGGTCTGTGCTCCAATGATGCTGCGGGTGCGCCCGGCGCAATTAATCACAATGGTGGTGGCCCGATCCGCCACCAGGGCGTCGACCCTGACGCCCAGTTCGCCGTTCGGACAGCAAATGCTGCCCGGAATGCTCATTTGCCGGTATTCTTCAAACGGGCGGCCGTCGAGCACGATCAACGGGTCGCCGGCGGCCTGCCGGCGCGCCAATTCGTCGGCGCTCAGGTGGGGGGTGGCGCGCCGTGTTTCCACCCATTCGCCAAAGGTTTTGGACGGCAGGTTAACCCCCTGGAACAATGTGTAGCCCGCCGCGGCCCAGGCCTGGGCGCCGCCGGCCAGCACATGCACCGCGCTGTAGCCCAGTTGCCGCAAACGGCGGGCGGCCCGCTGCGCCACGCCTTCGCCCGCATCGTACACCACCACTCTTACCGACGGGTTGGGCGCCAGCTTCGCCGCCTCGGGTTCCAGCCGGCTGTAAGGCAATGATGCGGCGAAAAACAGATGCCCTTCGCCGAATTGTCCATGTTCGCGCACATCAAACAGCGCCAGTTCGCCGCTGTCGTCCAGCCATTGTTCAAGGGTGCTGGCAGTTATAGTGTTAATCATAGGGTCTCTGAATTGTCTGGAAACGGGTTATCCCACCATAACGGCATCAATAGCCATAACCGATGGGGGGCGCCCGGTGGTTCAGCCGATAATCGCCGATCGCCCGGTATTTATAGGCCACGGGATCGTGGGTGGTATGGGTGCGGGCATTGCGCCAGTGCCGGTCGAAATCATGCTTACGCAGCGTGGTGGACGCGCCGCCCACGTCGAATAAGGTCTGGCCGGCGAACAGGGCGGCCTCAGTGGCGATAACTTTCGCCTCGGCGGTGGCGATGGAGGCTTCCACGGCCAGCCGCTCTATCTCTTGCGCGCCGGCGCCGGCGAAACGCGCCCGGGCGGCCAGCTCGATTTGCGCCGCCGCCGCCAGCACCAATGCATGCGCTCCGTGGGTTTGAGCGGCGATTTGCCCGACATAATGCAGCAGATAAGGATCGTCCCGGCCGCGGCTGACGCCGCTTTCCTTCACCGGCCGCACGCCGCCGCGCGCCCAGGCGGCCGCATCATCCAGCGCCGCCATGGCGATGCCCACTTCGATGGCGCAATGGAGGATTTGCGAAGCGGCGCCGGTGTGATGCCGTTCGGTTTGCCAACGCTGCGCCCGCATGACTTCCGCTTCATCCACCAGCACGTCATTTAGTTCGGTGCGGCCGCTCAGGGTGCCGCGCTGGCCCATGCCCTGCCAGTCATCGTGGCGGATAATGCCGGGGCGATCCGCCGGCACCACTGCCAGCACCGTCTCGCCCTGTTCATCCACCGCCAGCACTTTCAGCAGGTCGCCCATCAGCGCGCCGGTGCTGTAATGTTTCAGGCCATTGAGGCGATACGCATCACCGTGCCGGCTTAGCAGCGTGCGCACCTCGCCGCGGAACGCGCCGCCCAATTCCGCCGATGCGCCGCCCACCAGTTTCCCCTGCGCCACCTGGTCAAGATAAGCAGTGATTTGCGCCGGCGTACCCATCAACAGCGTGCGCTCGACAAACACAAAATGCGGCAGCAGGGATTGCGCCACCGACGGGTCGCCTTTAGCCAGCGCAATCATCAGCGCCACCACATCGCCGATCTCGCCGTTGGCCCCGCCATAGCGGCGGGGAACGCGCATCGCGCCAAGGCGCAGCCGGCGGATATGCTCGAACGCGGGCATATTGGCCTTGGCCAGGCGGTCATGCTCCGCCGCCTGGCAGGCCAGCTCGTGGCCCAGTTCGCGGGCCCGGGCCATTAATAATGGGGGTGTCAGGGACGTCGTCGGCATGTTATTTCTCCAGCCAGGCGTCGGCCAGGCTTGAATAGAACAGCATGGGCCCTTTGCGCAGGCCCTGGAGTTTTTTGGAATAAAACCCGAAGAACTTCAGCTCCAGCAAATTGATCGACGCGGCATCGGTTTGCACCAATTCCTGCATCTGATCGATATACTGTTTGCGTTTGGTCACATCCCCTTCCTCCTGGATGCCTTCAATGATGCGATCCATTTCCGGATTGGAGTAACCGGAGCTGTTGCTCGACGGGGTGCCGGGTTTGATATTCTTGGTCCAGAAACGGCGGGTGACCCCGATTTGCGGGTCTGGATAGGCGGAATACCATTGGGAAAACGTATCGAAATCATATTCCCCGAAGACCCGGCGGATCATGGCCGCCAGCTCCAGATTGACCAACTCCATTTCGACGCCGATATGTTTGAGCTGCTGCTGCATATATTCCGCGGCGCGCAGGTAGACCTGCCCGTAAGAGACTTCGGTAATATGGTTAATCCGCAGCCGCACCCCGTCGGCGCCGCGTTTCAGCCCGGCCGCATCCAGCAATTGCTCGGCTTTTTTCGGATCGAATTCATACTGCGGCAAGCCGGGCTTGAAGAATTGTTTCTGGAAGCTCGGCACGCAGCTTTCCGCGACGTTGGCCAGGCCATACCAGACAATCTCCGCCAGCCCCTGCCTGTTGATGGCGTGGGCGAAGGCCTGCCGGACGCGGATATCCTGGAAGGTTTTGCGCCTGAAATTAAAATCGAAAAAGAAAATCGGCGCGGGGACTTCCCAGCCGCGGGTATCCAATTGCAGCGCCGGGTTTTGGCTCAGGCGCGCCACGTCGCTTTCGGCCACTGGATTATTGGGCGCGTATTGGATCTCATTGCTCTCCAAGGCTACGCCCCTGGCGCCGGCGTCCGGCAACATTTTAAAGATAATGCGATCCAGATAGGGTTTGCCGGTATCCCAGTAATCCGGGTTGCGCTCCAAAACGATATGACTGCCGCGCACCCATTCCTTGAATTTGAAGGCGCCGGTACCGATGGGCTTGGCGTTCCAGGGGTTGGTCAGCGGATTGGTGCCTTCATATAAATGTTTGGGCACAATCTGGGTTTCTGTGCCGAACAGCACCGACCAGAGCACCGGCGCGGGGCCGCTGAGCCGGAAAATTACCGTATAATCGTCGGGCGTTTCCACGGCGGTGACTTTGGCGAAGTTGGAGGCGCCGCGGGGATGGGTTTTCTTCACCACGTTCAGAATGGAATAGTGCACATCGGCGGACGTAAAGGGATGGCCGTCGTGCCATTTGACGCCCTGGCGCAGCTTGAAGGTGATGGTTTTGCCATCGGCCGATTGTTCCCAGGATTCGGCCAACTGCGGCTGGGGCCGGTAGTTATTGTCATAGCTTACCAGCCCGTCGAAAATGCTGGACGAGACCACGACCGCCGGGCTGGAAATATTAATGCCCGCCACCAGGCCGGCGGGCTCGGGGTTTACGTTGGCAAACAGCGTTCCCCCTTTGATGATGCCCTCCCCGGAGGCGGCGACGGACACCTGGGCCGCCAGCGCCGACGGCAGGAATCCCGAGGCCGCCATGGTGCCTGCGCCAATCGCCATCAGCTCCAAAACCTGACGGCGGCTAAACTTGCGTGGATCGGTTGTCATAGGTTTTCATCCCGGATGATTAATAAGAAAAAGTCAGCGGCGGCAAGGTGCCGTTAACGTAGAAATCTCCCAGCGCGCGGTATTTGTAGGCAATGGGATCGTGCGTGGTATGGGTGCGGGCGTTACGCCAATGGCGATCGAAATTGTGCGTGCGCAAGGTCGTGGAGGCGCCGCCGATGTCAAACAGCATTTGCGCCACTTCCAGCGACACGGTGGTCGACCATATCTTGGCCTCGGCCACCGCCAGCGAGGCATGGCCGGCGGCCGCTTCGCAGGCGGCCAAAGAGGATTCGCCCGCGGCGCCGAAGTGGAGCGCGGCGGCGGTTTCCAGCAGATCGGCGGCGCTGAGCACTATCGCTTCGGCGGCGCGGGCGCGGGCCGACATGCGTCCCAGCGCATGCAGGATATACGGGTCGTCGGCGGCCTGCTGCACGCCGCTCTCTTTCACCGGCCTGACCCCCCGGCGCGCCCAGGCAACTGCATCGTCCAGCGCCGCCAGCGCGATGCCTGCGTCGATGGCGCAATGAATGATCTGGGCGCTGGCCCCGCCGTGATGGCGCTGGGTTTTCCAGGCCTCCATCGGTAGGATTTCCCCGGCGAAGACCGCCACATCCCGCAGCTCGGTCGTGCCGCTGGCGGTGCAGCGCTGCCCCATGCCGTCCCAGTCGTCCATACGCACGATGCCCGGGCGATCCGCCGGCACCAGCGCCGAGATCATGGCGCCGTCCCCGTCAATACAGCGGATTTTCAGCAGGTCGGCATACCATGCGCCGGTACAATACTGCTTGGTGCCGTTGAGCCGGTACTGCTCGCCGTCCCGGGTCAGGCGCGTGGCCAATTCGCCGCGGTACTGCCCGCCGCGTTCCGCTGTCGCCGCGCCGAACAGTAAGCCCGCCGCGGCCCGCGGCAGATACGCCTGCCGCTGCGCTTCGCTGCCCATCAGTCGTATGCGTTCCACCGCCACGAAATGAGAAAGAAAGGCCTGGGCGATATTGGCGTCGCCGGCGGCCAGACGGAGAAACAGGCGCGCCACGTCATGCCAGGTGCCGCCGGCGCCGCCGTAGGCGACGGGAACGCGCAATGCCCCCAGGCGCAGCCGGCGGATTTGCGCGAAAACCGCCACCGGCAGTTCGCGGTTGGCGTCGCGTCCGGCTGATGTTTCGGCCAGTTGCGCGGCCAGGCGATCCGCTGCGGCCAGCAGGGCGTCGACGGTGGGCGGACCGTCCTGGCCGGCGGGGGTCGCAGGCGATCCCGGCACGCTGTCCGGGGCATGATGAGGGGGGTTCACGATAGGCTACTCCTGATAATGATATGGGCGGGCTCCGGGGGGATAATCGCCGGATTGTGCAAATGGCAGGCCACCGACTGCGTCTTATCAAGGGGAAGCAGTTGCGGGACGAGCGCACGGCAAACCGGCTGCACCAGCGGGCAACGTTGCTGGAAACGGCAGCCCGGCGGCAGGGCGTACGGGCTGGGCGGCTCCCGATCTTCCGGCGGGATGGCCTGCAGCCGTCGCGTATCGGGGCTGGCGCCGGGGATGGAATTGAGCAGCAGGCGGGTGTACGGATGCGCCGCCCGGGTCCACAGGCGATCTTTGGGCAGGATCTCGACGATCTGGCCAAGATACATCACCGCGATCCGCCCGGCGATATGCGCCACCACCGACAGGTCATGGCTGATAAATAAAAACGACACGCCGGTGCGCTGTTGCAGAGAACCGAGCAGCGCGACGATTTGCGCCTGCAGGCTGACATCCAGTGCCGAAACCGGCTCATCGCAGACAATCAGCTCCGGCGCGGGGGCCAGCGCGCGGGCGATATTTAACCGCTGGCGCTGGCCCCCGGATAACTGATGGGGAAATCGCTGCAATAATGCGGTCTCCAGCCCCACTTGATCGAATAATTCGCGAATGCGGGCCTGCCGGCCGGCGCGGTCGAGCCTGGTGTGCAGCCGCAGGGGCAAATCGACGGCTTTATACGCGCGCTGGCGCGGATCGAGCGCCGACAGCGGATCTTGGAACACCATCTGGATCGCCTGGCGCCAGGGACGTAATTTGCGCCGCGACAGCGGGGCCAGATTAACCTCGTGGAACAGGATTTTCCCGCCGTCGGCCTTCTGCAGGCCCACCAGGGCTTTGCCCAGCGACGTTTTACCGCAGCCGGATTCGCCGATCAGCGCCAGCGTTTCGCCGTAGCCGATATGAAAACTGGCGGCATCGACGGCGATCAGGGTGCCGCTGGCGGTATGATGGCGCACATTGAGATCCCGGACATCGAGCAAAACAGGATTCATGGCCGGCCTCCCACCGGCGGCCGGGCCGCCAGCAATTGCCGGGTATAGGGGTGACGTGGCGCGCGGTACAGCGCGGACGCGCTCTGGAGCTCCAGGCATTCGCCGTAGCGCAGCACCGCCACCCGGTCGGCCATTTCCGCCACCACCCCCAGGTCGTGGGTAATGAGCAAAATAGCCATCCCCAGTTCCCGTTGCAGCGTCAGCAGCAAACTGACGATTTGCGCCTGGATGGTGACGTCCAGCGCCGTGGTGGGTTCGTCGGCGATAAGCAACGAGGGATTGCCGGCCAGCGCCATGGCGATCACCACGCGCTGGCGCATGCCGCCGGAAAGGCGGTGCGGATAATCGTCCAGCCGGCTTTCCGCCTGGGGAATACGCACTTTTTGCAGCAGCGCCAGCGCCTGCTGGCGGGCGGCGCGCCGGTTGACGCGCTGGTGTATCCGCACCGCTTCGGAAATTTGATCGCCCACGCTCATCAGCGGGTTAAGGGCGGAAAGCGCATCCTGAAAAATCATGCCGATCCGTCCGCCGCGGATCTGCTGCAACCGGCGTTCGTCCGCCCGCAGCAGATCGGTGCCTTCAAAACCCAGGCGCCGGGCTTCGACGGCCGCCGCCGCGGGCAACAGGCCGAGCAGGGCATAGCCGGTGGTGGTTTTGCCGCTGCCGGATTCGCCGACCAGCGCCAGCGTTTCGCCCGCGGCCAGTTCAAAGCTCAGATCCTTGACCGCGGGGGCGGCGGGTTCGCTGCCAGGGGCGCGATAAGTCACCCGCAGGCCTTCCACCTGCAGCAGGGGTGTGGTTAACGTCATTATGGCAATCTCCCGCGCTGCGGATTAATCCAGTCATTAATGGCGCCGCCCAGCAGGCTCAGCGATGCCACGGTAAAGAAAATCGCCACGCCGGGGATGGCGCTCATATACCAGGCGCTTCGCAGGACATCCCGCCCCTGGCCGATCATGCTGCCCCAGGACACGACGTTCGGATCGCCAAGTCCCAGGAACGATAACGCGGCTTCGGTTAGGATTGCGTGGCCCACCAGCATCGCCAGCATGGCCACCACCGGCATCAGGGCGTTGGGCAGGATATGGACAATCAAGATGCGATAATCGCTCATCCCCATCACGTGGGCGGCTTGAATAAAGTCGCTGTTGCGCAGGCGACGGGCTTCCCCCCGGGCCAGGCGCGCCACGTTCGGCCAGGACGTGGCGGCGATGCCCAGCGTCAGGGTATTGACGGTCGGGCCCAGGATAATCACCAGCACCAGAGTAAAAATCAGCGACGGCATAATTTGAAACAGTTCAGTGAGCCGCATAAGCTGATTGTCAACCCAGCCGCCGAAATAGCCGGCGACCGCGCCGATCAACAACCCGACCAGCGCGGTGAGCAAGCCGGTGGTTAAACCGATCCGCAGCGATAGCCGCGCGCCGTAGGCGATGCCGGCCCAGATATCCCGCCCCAGGGTATCGGTGCCCAAAACATGGGCGATATCCTGACCGGGGAACAGATAAGGGCGCGCCACCATGGCCTGCGGATCGTCCCCGGTCAGCAGCGGGGCGAACACCGCGATAGCGACCACCAGCAACAGGCTCAATCCCCCCAGCCAGGCGCGGGGCCGTTTGCGTAATGCGCCGGGCAGGGCGCTCAACAATTCAGTCATCGGCTACCCGCCAATCCGGTGCGGGGGTCCAGCGCGGCGTGCACCACCTCGGTGAGCACATTCACCATCACCACAAACAGGGAGGTGACGAACAAAATGCCCAGCAGCAAATTGACATCCCGAGTCGTGACGGCGGACAGCGCCAGCTGACCAAGGCCAGGCCAGGCAAACACGGTTTCAATGGTCACCGAGCCGCTGAGCATGGCGCCGAATTGCAGGCCGGTCAGCGTGACGATGGGCAGCAGGGCATTGGGCACGATATGCCGCCAAATCAAGCGCCGGCGGCTACAGCCTTTCGCCTTGGCTGTGCGGATGAAATCCTGCAGCGCCACGGTAAGTACGGATTCCTGCATCAGCCGGATATACAGCGCCAGATAGCTGAAGGTCAGGCAGCCGGCAGGCATCGCCAAATGTTTTACGGTATCGGTAATGCGGGCGAAGCCGCGGTGATCGGCCCCCATTTCGCTCATGCCGCTGGACGGCAGCCAGCCCAGGTGCACGGTGAACAGTACGACAATCATCAGGCCCAGCCAGAATACCGGCATGGAAAACCCTAGGGTCTCCAACAGCGCGATCAGTCGTTCAACATACGGGCGTTTGGTGACCGCCGATATCACCCCCAGTATCATGCCCAGGATCACCGCCAGCACCAGCGATACTCCCATCAGCAGCAGCGTGGCGGGCAGCCGTTCCAGGATCAACTGGCTGACCGACGCGCTATAGCGGAACGACCAGCCTAAATCAAACTGCGCGATGTGTTTTAAATACGAAACGAACTGCACGGCCAGGGGCTGATCGCTGCCGAACTGCGCGCGCAGCTGGGCCATAAACTCGGGCGTCGCCGCGCCGGCCTCGCCGGCGATAACATCCGCCAGATCGCCCGGTACGCTTTTTAGCAGGAAAAAATTGAGCACCACCACCATCAGAGCGATGGGAACGGCCTGCAGTATCCGCCGAGCTATGAAATATAATACTGTCATCATGGTTACCCAGCCGGTTCAGCGCCGTAAACCCGCGTCTTTAAGCAGGGGGAGTACCGCCTCGCCGAAATACGCCAGGTCAGGTTCGAAATCATAAAACGTCAGCTGCGCGCCATCGCACCCGGCGGCTTTCAGGCGCTGGAGATAACGGGCGATTTGCGCGGGGTCGCCCACCAGTTGGATATTGCCGCCGACGGCTTTTTGATCGCGCTGGTGGCCGAGGAAGGCCTGGCTGTCGCGCTTTTTCAATGAGGCGAAAAAGTTGTCCACCGCCACGTGGTCCTGTGCGGCGACAATGGCGTCGTGGTACTCCCAGGCTTCCCGCTCCGTCGGCCGGCAAATCACCATAGGGTTGATTAACGTGCGCAGGGTGCGGTTGCGGGCGGCGGCGGCGGCCCGGATTTTGGCGGTATGGGCGGGCAGCGCGGCCAGGGAGGCTTCGATCTCCGCTCCCGCCGGGCTGGTGATAAACACCAGATCGGAATGGCGCGCCGCATATTCTATGCCCGCCGCCGAGCCGGTGGCGTTAACCAGCAGCGGCCGTCCGTATTTGGGCTGCGGTGAAATATACGCCTGTTCGGTGGACCAGAATTCCCCGGTAAGGGTGATATTGTCCTCGCTGCTCCAGTAAGCTTTGAGGAAGTCGATAAATTCTTCCGCCATGCGGTAGCGGGTATCATGTTCAATCTGCGGACTGCCGAACATTCTGGCATAGCTGTCCTGGTTGCCGGTCACCATATTCAGTCCCCAGCGGCCGCCGGTAATACTGTCAAGGGTGGCGCCAAAGCGCGCCAGATGCAGGGGATGCCATGGCCCATAAAGGATATGCAGGGTGGATATCAGCAGGATGCGGCTGGTTACCGCCCCCAGGGCCGCGGTGGTGATAAACGGGTCCAGGCTGTTGGTCCGGTAGCCGATCTCGCCGCCATAGCCGCCTTTTTGATTCCACTCCGCCAGGCCGAACACCAGATCCAGCCCTAGCGCTTCGGCTTTCAGGGTCAGGGCTTTGTTGTATTCAAAGTGCCAGTCGGTGGTGCGGGGCAGCGTCGACGGGCTCCAGCCGCCGCTTTGGATGGGTAGAAATAACCCCAGCAGGAAAGGCTGTTTAAGCACTTCATAAAGCGGACTGCCCGGGATCTCCGCGGGTGTCCTGGCGCGGGTTGCACGTTCTGCGCCGGATAAGTGTCTGTTCATACCGCTCCACACGGCCAACATGGGCCTTTTTTAAGGTGAAGCAATACTAGAGGCGGCCGGGAAAAGCGGAAAATGCGAATAACGGATATATTTATGCGTTTTTACCGCTTAAAGGGCCAGCAATGCAGAGAGGACTTAATAACATTATGTTTTTAATAGATAAAAATAAAATCGTTTTGAGCGATCATGACGGATATACATCCGGAATGCTAATAGATAAATTTATTTCCCTTAACCATTCCTTTAACGGTTGGCATGCAGCCGTTTTTGCCCCGACAGGCTGTTGGCCAGCACGTCGAATGCTTGCCGCACCAGGGTATTACCGCTGCCCGGCCGGCACCACAGATAAAACTGCGTGTCCGGCAAGCGCGGCAAACCATCCCCTTCGCCGAGTACGCGCATATCGCCGTCCAGCATCTCGATGCTGCGCGCGGTGATGCCCAGCCGCGCTTTGATTGCCGCCTTGATGCCCAGCAAATTGGAGGTGGTGTAAGCCTGGTGCCAGCGCACCTGGGCCGCATCCAGCGCCTCCACCGCCACCCGGCGAAAAATGCTGGGATAATCCGCCAGCACCAGCGGCAGCGGCTCCTGCGGCACATGCACATACTGGGCGGCGCACACCCAGACGGTGGGGGAGGTGCGCAGCAAAATCCCGTCCAGCGCCGGGTCCAGCCGGGTGGAAATGGTCATGTCGATTTCACCCCGGTGCAGCGCTTCCATTAAAAACGGACTGCGCCCGACGTCCAGTTGCAAACTCAGCTTCGGCGCCCAGCGGGCGATATGGCTTAACAGCGGGGGCAGCAGCGTTTCCGATACATCGTGCGGGGAGCCGATGCGCAGCACGCCGGAAAAACGGCTGTCTTTCAGCGATCGGAAGGCGTCATCGTTGAGGATCAACAGATCCCGGGCGTAGCTTAATAATTGCCGGCCCTGCTGGGTGAGCTGCTTATTGCGCCCTTCTTTTTGAAACAAGGTGGTGCCCACCAGCGTTTCCAGCCGCTGCATTTGCTGGGTGACGGCCCCCTGGGTACGGCCGACCTGGGTACCCGCCCGGGAAAAGGTTTGTAAATCGGCCACCGCGACAAAGGTTCGTAACAATTCAATATCCAGATTTTCAGTATTCGTCATGTTCAGGATCGGCCATTGTTTTTCGCGGGTTGCAATCCGCCCGGGGAGATTGTCGTCGGGTAAGGTAAAAGATGTCAAAGAACATAATTAACTAACTAATGTTGCACTACTGACTCTGTTTTCGTGTTCTGCTATCTGATTACAAGGCCGCAGGGCAGTCACACTCACGATATCCAGATTAATCATGTCCAGCGTCTCATTGAGTGGTTGATCCCGAAAGCTGCCCTGTAAACCTTGGCCAGCATTATTAATAAGAGTATCAACCACAATATTTCGTTGCGTTAATCGACTGTGCAGATCGCTGATAGCAAACATATCGGATAGATCTACCTGTTCAACGATCACTTCAGTTTTGTCACTTTCGCGTAATTCCTGTGCCATAGATTCAAGCTTAGTCAGTCGCCGTGCCACCAGAATGAGCGATTTTTCCTGAGCGGTAAACTGACGCGCACACTCTTCACCAAATCCGCCAGAGGCTCCGGTAATAAGTACCCATCCCTTATTGATGGTTGTCATATTAATCACTCAAGTTGTGTCGTGTAAGGTGTGCCGGAAGCTGTTGCGTTCACCGCCTATGGTTACGTCATTGGCCGGTGTTATTTTCTATAATAAAGGCTGTACTTTGTCATTGCCGTGAAACCCTACCTATCCCTCACTGGTCATCTACGGCTGAATACCGGCCAAAAAATCAAATTCCGCATCGGTAGTCATTACGCAGGCCTGGCCCAGCAGGGAACAAAAACGCTGTGTTTTTTCACTGGCGTTTGTCAGGAGCACTATCGGTTTATCGATGTCTAAGCCATAAGCCAGCTTTATCCTGACGCAGTCAGAGTGCCGGAACAAAATGCGCAGGGTCTGACAGGAAACATCCGGTACCAGAGAAATTAATGTCTGTGTACTGCGCATTTTCAGCTGCTTTGCCATATCCGCTAAGGCGTGGGGGGCAACGCTGAGAATGATGATTTCAACTTCATCAGTTACCGCCTGATGATCGTCCAATGTCCAGCATGGGAATGCCCTTGCCAGCCTTTGAGCCCGCTCACCGTTTCCGGGCGAGAGAAATACCTGCAGGTCGGGCACGGCCAGAAATAATGCTGTTATTATTTTTTCGGATAACGCATCTACACCAAGAATTCCTATCCTGCTCATGACGCCCCCGGCTATCAGTATCTTTACGCTGTGTTATCAGCGGTAAAAGTGGGCCACCTCTGCGGCGGTAAATGCACTCGGGTCCCTGAAAATAGGCTGCATCTCATGGCGTCTCAGTTTGGGTTGCTGGCGGCTGCCAGCCTCCTCCGAGCGCCCTGAACGCGGCGACAGCGGCGCGGGCAGACTCAGTCTGAGCCTGCGCACGGGTGTCGGAAGCCTGCAGCAGAGTTTCATCATCATGGAGAACATCAATCAGACTCGCCGTCCCTTGCTGGTAGGCGATAAAAGACGACTGGCGAGCGCTTGCCAGGGCGTTTTCACCGCTCATCAGCAAGGCGGTCTGCGTTTCATGGTTGACCAGAGCGGAGAAGGCATTTTCAACATCTTCAGTGGCGCGTAACACCGAAAGACGGTAGGCGGCGAGCGCCTCCGCTTCCTGGCCTTTCGCCTGGTCTATCTGGGCGTTGATACGGCCAAAGTCGAAGAGCCGCCAGCGTAGTCCCAGTATTCCTGCCGACTGGCTGGCGCCGCTGGAGAATAGATTGTCGCCGGAAACCGCCGTCGCGCTGCCGAGTAATGCGCTGAGAGAAAACGTCGGGTAATACTCGCTGACGGCGGCGCCTATACGTGCATTGGCGGCCGCCAGATGGCGCTCCGCCACGATAATATCGGGTCTGCGGCGCAGCAGGTCGGCAGGTGTGCCCGTTGCGGTGATCTGCGGGGCCTGCGGGATGGCCTCCTGCGTAGCCAACTGGGTGCGATGGGTGCCGGGCGGGGTGCCAAGCATAACGTCTAATGCATTCATCGCGGCATCGATGCCTGTCCGCAGAACCGGCACGGTGGCCTGAACCTGTGCCAGCGCCCCTTCGGTCTGGCGCACCTGATACTCGGGAGCCAGTCCTTTATAGTGGAGCAGTCGCACTTTCTCCAGCAGCGCCTGTTGCGTACTGATCTGCTTATTCGCGATGGCCAGCCGGGCCTGTAACCCGCGCAGGGTGATATAGATATCAGCGGTCTGGGCCGCAACGGCAAGGCGGACCGCGGTAACGCCTGCCTCGGAGGCCTGATAATCAGCCAGTGCGGCCTGGCGACCGCGTCGCAGTCCCCCGAAAACGTCAATCTCCCAGCTGGCATTCAAATCGGTTTCATAGCTGTTGCCGTAGCGATTATAATCCGGCGTTGAGCTGAGGACCTGGCCCAGCGGCGTTTCGACCGACTGATACGCCCGCGCGGCCTGTCCGCTGATGTTACCGGACGGCAGGAGGGCAGCGGTTGCCGCGCCAAGCCCGGCGCGGGCCTGTGCCATTCTGGCCGTTGCCTGAGCGAGATCGAGATTCTGGGCGAGCGCGTCAGACACGAACGTACTTAACCGGGGGTCGTTAAAACCTTCCCACCAGACAGCAAAACTGGCGGGGCGGGATACCTCTCTCTGCGTCACGGCGGGCTGAGAAAGATATTGCTTTGAAAGCGGTGCATCGGGACGATGATAATCCGGCCCGACGGCACAACCTGCCAGTAAGCCGGTACTTACCGCCAGGGCAAGAGTACGCAGGAGGAACATTGGTAAGCCTTGAGTCAATTTTGTATTGTGACTACATTACCAAATGGTCACGTGTTGTCAATCGGGGGCTATTGAGCTAAGCTGGAAAAATGACAAAACACACAACGGTACATCCCCCACGGGGACCTTCGGACCACAGCGTTCGGGATCAGGTCGTGGAAGCCGCCACGGAGCACTTCGGGCATTTCGGCTATGAGAAAACCACCGTGTCAGACCTGGCTAAAGCAATTGGTTTTTCAAAGGCTTATATTTATAAGTTTTTTGATTCCAAGCAGGCAATCGGCGAGGTGATCTGCTCTAACCGGCTGGACATGATCATGGCGATTGTCAATTCAGCGATCGCCGGGGCGCCGACGGCATCCGAAAAGTTAAGGCGCCTGTTCAGGGCGCTCACTGAAGCTGGCAGCGATTTATTTTTTCACGATCGCAAGCTTTATGACATCGCGGCTGTGGCAGCGCAGGATAAATGGCCTTCCGCTCAAATACATGAAGAACGTTTGCGGCAACTCATTCAACAGATCATTCAGGAAGGGCGGCTTACGGGCGAATTTGAGCGGAAAACGCCGCTCGATGAGGCTACCCATGCCATATATCTGGTCATGCGACCTTATATCAGTCCGGTACAACTGCAATACAACCTGGAGACGGCCCCGGCGGCCGCTGCACTTTTGTCCTCACTCATACTGAGAAGCCTATCGCCCTAGATTGTGACTATTGACATTATTAGTCACTAGTCTGAGAATGAGGTTACTGTCCAGTTGACTTCATTAAGGGAACCCATGCTCAGGCTTAAACCCGCCACCTTAGCTGTTTGCCTGCTGCCGCTTGCCCTGGCGGCATGCGGCGACACTACCGGCACCGACGATCCACGTACTCAGCCTCCTCTGGTCAGGGCTGCGACCGTGGTGAGCGCTGTCGACGTCTCCCGCGCATTCACCGGCGTTGTTGTCGCCCGTATTCAAAGCGATCTCGGCTTCAGGGTACAGGGTAAAATTCTCGAACGTCTGGTGGATGCCGGTCAGGCCGTTAAACGCGGTCAGCCGCTGATGCGTCTGGATCCCGTGGACCTGGGCCTGCAGGCGCAGGCGCAGCAACAGGCTGCCGCGGCGGCGCGCGCGCGCGCCAGACAAACTGCTGATGACGCAGCCCGTTACCGTGGTCTGGTCGCTGCCGGTGCCGTTTCCGCATCGGCCTACGATCAGATAAAGGCCGCGGCAGATACGGCTAAAGCTGAACTCAGCGCTGCCCAGGCTCAGGCTAATGTGGCGCAAAACGCGACGGGTTATGCCGTGCTGCTGGCCGACGCCGATGGAGTGGTCATGGATACGCTGGCTGAACCGGGTCAGGTGGTCAGCGCCGGGCAGCCTGTCATCCGGCTGGCCAGGGCGGGCCAGCGCGAGGCCGACGTACAGTTACCTGAGACGCTAAGACCTGCGCCGGGCAGCGAGGCTCAGGCAACGCTCTACGGCACCGGTAATCAGCAGGTTGCGGCAAAACTTCGCCTTCTTTCCGATGCGGCTGACCCGGTGACGCGCACCTTTGAGGCGAGATATGTGCTGGAGGGCGCGCTGGCTAATGCCCCGCTGGGGTCTACCGTGACGCTTCACATTGCCGAAGACAAAACAACGCTGCCGGTCATGCAGGTGCCCTTAGCGGCACTCTATGATCCTGGTAAAGGGCCGGGCGTCTGGGGCATTTCCGGTCAGCCCGCAAGGGTGTCCTGGCGAACGGTTCAGGTGCTCGGCCTTGGGGATGACGCCGCAAGGGTGACCGGGAGTCTTAAGCCGGGTGAACAGGTGGTCGCCCTGGGGGCGCACTTGCTGCATGACGGTGAAACCGTACGCACGGCTCAGCAAGGCGATGACAGCGTTGCGGGGAGTAAGCCATGAGTAGCGGGCGCTTTAATCTCTCGGCGCTGGCCGTTCGCGAGCGATCCATTACCTTATTCCTGATTATCCTGATTACGATCGCCGGTATTGTGTCGTTCTTTGCACTGGGGCGGGCGGAAGATCCCCCGTTTACCGTAAAACAGATGACGATTATTTCCGCCTGGCCGGGCGCGACAGCGCAGGAAATGCAGGATCAGGTGGCCGAACCGCTTGAAAAACGTATGCAGGAGCTCAAGTGGTATGACCGTAGTGAGACTTACACGCGTCCGGGTCTGGCGTTTACCATGCTGTCGCTGCAGGACAGCACGCCGCCTTCACAGGTTCAGGAAGAATTTTATCAGGCGCGTAAGAAGCTCGGCGATGAAACAAAGAACCTGCCGGCAGGCGTGATCGGGCCGATGGTCAATGATGAATTTTCCGACGTGACCTTCGCACTCTTTGCGCTGAAGGCGAAAGGGGAGCCGCAGCGGCTGCTGGTCCGCGATGCGGAATCGTTGCGCCAGCGTCTTCTGCATGTGCCGGGGGTTAAGAAGGTCAATATTATTGGCGAGCAGGCCGAGCGCATCTTTGTCTCCTTCTCGCATGACCGTCTGGCTACGCTGGGCATTTCTCCTCAGGATATTTTCGCCGCCCTTAACAGCCAGAACGTACTGACGCCAGCCGGTTCCATTGACACCAGCGGACCGCAGGTCTTTATCCGTCTGGATGGCGCCTTTGACAAACTGGAGAAAATCCGCAAAACGCCCATCGTCGTTCAGGGCAGGACGCTGCAGCTTTCGGACGTGGCAACCGTTGAACGGGGTTACGAAGATCCGGCGACCTTCATGGTCAGAAACCAGGGCGAGCCGGCCCTACTGCTGGGTATCGTTATGCGTGAGGGGTGGAACGGTCTGGATCTGGGTAAGGCGCTGGATGCGGAAACGGCTAAAATCAATGAAGGCATGCCACTGGGCATGACGCTGACGAAGGTGACCGATCAGTCAGTCAACATCAGCTCCGCCGTTGACGAGTTCATGATCAAATTCTTTGTCGCGCTGCTCGTGGTGATGGTGGTCTGTTTCGTCAGCATGGGCTGGCGGGTGGGGGTGGTGGTCGCCGCTGCGGTGCCGCTGACGCTGGCTGTGGTTTTTGTGGTGATGGAGGCTTCCGGCAAAAACTTTGACCGTATTACGCTGGGTTCCCTGATCCTGGCGCTGGGATTACTGGTGGATGATGCCATCATCGCCATTGAAATGATGGTGGTGAAAATGGAGGAGGGCTACGACCGCATCAAAGCTTCGGCCTATGCCTGGAGCCATACGGCCGCCCCCATGCTTGCCGGCACGCTGGTCACGGCCGGCGGGTTTATGCCTAATGGGTTTGCGCAGTCCACCGCCGGTGAATACACCAGCAATATGTTCTGGATAGTGGGTATCGCCCTGATTGCTTCCTGGGTGGTGGCGGTGGTGTTTACGCCTTATCTGGGCGTGAAAATGCTGCCAGAGATCAAAACGGTCGAGGGCGGACACGCGGCCATCTACGACACGCGTCATTACAACCGCTTTCGCCGCGTGCTGACTCGCGTCATCGCGCGAAAATGGCTCGTGGCTGGTACCGTTATCGCCGTCTTTACTGTCGCTATCCTCGGTATGGGGCTGGTAAAAAAACAATTCTTTCCCACCTCTGATCGACCGGAGGTGCTGGTAGAAGTGCAGATGCCTTATGGCACCTCTATTGAGCAGACCAGTGCCGCAACGGCGAAAATCGAAAGCTGGCTGAAACAACAGAAAGAGGCAAAAATCGTTACGTCCTACATAGGGCAGGGTTCGCCGCGTTTTTATCTGGCCATGGCGCCAGAGCTGCCCGATCCGTCGTTTGCGAAAATTGTCGTGCTGACGGACAGTCAGGAGGCGCGTGAGACGCTCAAGTTTCGACTCCGTGACGCGGCCGCCGGCGGGTTGGCTCCTGCGGCGCGCGTGCGCGTGACTCAGTTGGTGTTCGGTCCGTATTCACCTTATCCGGTAGCTTACCGTGTCATGGGGCCTGATCCCGCCACACTGCGCGAAATCGCAGACCAGGTGGAAAGGGTGATGCAGGCCAGCCCGATGATGAGGACCGTCAACACCGACTGGGGGCCGCGGGTGCCGACGCTGCATTTTACGCTCAATCAGGACCGTCTCCAGGCGGTAGGGCTGACATCAAATGCCGTTGCTCAGCAGCTGCAGTTCCTGCTCTCCGGCGTACCCATCACGTCGGTGCGTGAAGATATCCGTTCGGTGCAGGTTATGGGACGTGCGGCAGGAGATATAAGGCTCGATCCGGCAAAAATAGCCGGTTTTACCCTGGTGGGGTCATCAGGTCAGCGTATCCCATTGTCTCAGATTGGGCATGTGGACGTGCAAATGGAAGATCCCGTTCTGCGTCGTCGTGATCGTACCCCGACCATTACCGTACGGGGGGATATTGCTGAAAACCTGCAGCCGCCGGATGTCTCCACGGTAATCATGAAGGCATTGCAGCCTGTCATCGCTACGCTTCCGGCAGGATACCGGATAGAGCAGGCCGGCCCGATAGAAGAATCAGGCAAAGCCACCAAAGCGATGGCGCCGTTGTTCCCTATCATGATGGCCATGACGCTGTTGATTATTATCCTGCAGGTGCGGTCAATGTCGGCAATGGTGATGGTATTTCTCACCGCGCCCCTGGGGTTGATTGGGGTGGTGCCAACGCTGTTGCTGTTCAACCAGCCTTTTGGCATCAATGCGCTGGTGGGGTTGATCGCGCTGTCGGGCATCCTGATGCGTAACACCCTGATCCTGATAGGGCAGATCCATCACAACGAGCAGGAAGGGTTGGCGCCATTCCATGCGGTAGTCGAGGCGACGGTGCAGCGAGCCCGACCGGTATTGCTGACGGCGATGGCGGCCATTCTGGCGTTTATACCCCTGACGCACTCGGTGTTCTGGGGAACGCTGGCGTATACCCTGATTGGCGGGACGCTTGGCGGCACCATTATCACGCTGGTCTTCCTGCCCGCAATGTATACCATCTGGTTCAGAATACGTCCCGATCAACAGGCGTCCGCTGAAAACAAATCTACGACGTAATACCGACTGCATGGGGCCGCTGGCACGACGGGCAATAGATAAAATTATGAGGATCTAAGCGGTTTATTTTCCTCAAAGAACGCAAGAAAACCAGCGGCTTGATGTGCCGCCGCAGGCGGACAGGCCGGCTCGTGCGGCCCCAGGCAGCGCTCTTCGCGCGGCAGGTGGGCCGGACGGGGCGACGGGCCGGAGAGTGGCGTTAAGGCCGCCCTGTAACGACGCGATGGAGGCCTGGGTAGCAGGGCTTAGCTTTTAAGCGCGGCGCAGGCGGCGGCTATACGGCGCCCCGCCTCGGCAACGGTGGCATCATCGGTGGCGATGGAAAGGCGGAAATAAGGTGACAAACCATAAGCGCTGCCGCCAATGCCTGATACGCCGCGCTCCAGCAGGTAATCAAGCACATCCGCCTCGTTTTCCAGCCGGCGGCCGTCCGGTCGCCGTTGTCCCAACAACCCCGCGCAACGGCAAAATACAAAAAAACTGCCTTGGGGCGGCAGCAGTTCCAGTCCATCCACGGCGCTAAGATATTCCACCAGCGTATCCCGGCGCCGCTGATAGCTGGCCACCTGCGGCGGCAGGAAATCCAGGCCGCCTTCAAACGCCGCCAGGGCCGCCGCCTGGCTCACCGAGCTGGCGCCCGAGGAGATCTGCGACTGGGTGACCACCATGGCCTGCGTCAACGTGGCCGGACCGGCGCCGTAGCCGATGCGCCAGCCGGTCATGGCATAGGTTTTCGACACGCCGCCCACCAGCAGCGCGCGGTCGCGCAAATCCGGCGCGACGTTCAGCAGCCCGATATGCCGGCGGCCGTCGAACAGGATATGTTCGTACAGTTCATCCAGCATCACCAGTACCTGGGGATGGCGGCGCAGCACCGCCGCCAGCGCCTCCAGCTCCTGGTGGGTATAGACCGCGCCGCTGGGATTGCCCGGGGTATTCAGCACCAGCCAGCGGGTACGCGGCCCGATGGCCTGTTCCAGCTGCGCCGGCAGCAGCTTGTAGCCCTGCTCCAAAGGGCAGGGCAGGAAACGCGGCTCGCCACCGTTAAAACGCACGCTGTCGGGGAAGGTGGGCCAGTATGGGGTAGGTACCAGCACGTCATCCCCATCATCCAGGGTGGCGGCGAATGCGTTGAAAATGATTTGCTTGGCGCCGTTGGCGATAACCACTTCCGCCAGGGGATAGATCAGCCGGTTTTCCCGCGCCAGCTTGCGCACAACGGCTTCCCGCAGTGCGCGCACCCCGGGGGTGGCGGTGTATTTGGTTTCACCTTTGGCGATGGCCCGGTAAGCCGCCTGCTTGATGGCGTCGGGAGTATCGAAATCCGGTTCGCCGGTTGTCAGGTCAAGGATATCCACCCCGGCGCTTTTTAATTCATTGGTACGTTGCTTGGCGGCGGCGTTGGCGGAGAGGGTCACCCGCTGGACACGGCGCGAAAGTTGGATACTCATTGTGGTTCCTCTGAAAAACGTTCTTTACGGGCGGGGCTCTTGGGCCGCGCTCAGGTCGCCGCCGGTAGCCCCAGGTTCTCGCGCAGAGTGGCGAAAGGGTAGGCGGTACGGAACAATCCGCGGCGCTGAAGTTCCGGGATCACCAGTTCAATAAACAGATCCAGCTGTTCCGGCATGATCGCGGGCATCACGTTAAAGCCGTCCGCCGCGTCCGCCTCCAGCCACTGCTGGAAGTCGTCGGCGATATCCCCGGCGCAGCCCACCACCACCCGGTGTCCACGGGAACCGGCGGCCACCGCCGCCAGCTCGCGCAGGGTCAAGCCATCGCGCGCCGCCAAATCGGTCAACAGCTTGATGCGACTTTGATTTCCCTCGCCGTCCGGCACCGGCGGTACCGGCCCGTCCAGCGGGTAGGCGCGCAGATCCAGACCAAAGCGGGCGGAGAGCTGGTCAAGCCCGTTGTCGATATCCACCAGCGCGTTAAGCTGACGCCAGGTTTCCCGGGCCTCCTCACGGCTGCGGCCGACGATCGGCATCACCCCCGGCAAGATCAGCACTGCTTTGGGATCGCGTCCGGCGGCCGCCACCGCCTGTTTCTGGCTGCGATAAAACGCCCGTCCTTCCTCTAGGGAGGCGCTGGCGGTGAACACCACCTCGGCGGTCTGCGCCGCCAGCGTCTGGCCATCGGCCGAGGACCCGGCTTCAATAATCACCGGCCGCCCCTGGGGGGAGCGGGAAATGTTCAGCGGTCCCTGCACCGAAAAATGTTCGCCGTGATGGTTGATCGGCTGGATCTTGTCGTCGTCGAAATAGCGGCCGCTGGCCCGATCGGCCACTACCGCCCCATCCCGCCAGCCGTTCCACAGCTTAAATGCTACCTCGAGGAATTCACGCGCACGGGCGTAGCGCGTCGCGTGGTCGGGCATATCTTCCCGGCTGAAGTTGCGCGCCACATCAGTGGAATACGAGGTCACCACGTTCCAGGCGATCCGGCCCCGGCTGATATGATCCAGTGATGAAAATGCGCGCGCCAGCGTAAAGGGATCGCTGAAAGTGGTGGAGGCGGTAGCCGCCAGACCGATATGACGGGTGGAGACCGCCAGGGCGGCCAGCAGCGTCAGCGGCTCCAGCCGCGCCATGGTGGACGGCAGGCGGTGTACGCTGGTGGCCAGCGCGTCACCGACAAAAAACAGGTCAAATTTGGCGTCTTCGGCCTTACGCGCGATGCGCGTCAACCAGGCGATATCCGTGGGCGAACCAAGGTCGCCGGTGGCGCGCCAGCCGCCGACATGATGGCCAAGCGGCTGGACAAACAGTCCCAGCCTCAGTTGACGCGGCGGGGAAAGTTGAGATGACATACACACTCCTGTAAGGTCAGGTTCGGCCGGCGTATCCGCCGGCCGCCCTCGTCAGAACGTCTGGTCGGCGGCGGTGATAACAGCCCGTTCGATGGCCGCGGGCGCAAGCGAAAAGGGCAACAACGCCGCGCTGGCGGACGGAAACTTAAAACTGGCGGCAATATAGCGCGCCGCTTCGGTAAGACGATCGCCCAGGGGGATAAGATGCAGCGGCGCGTCATAGCGGCGCAGTTGTGTCAGCAGTTCGGCATCCGGCCCGTCGTTGCCCCGCGCCAGCAAGGATTGCACCAGCAGGCCGAACCCGACTTTTTCGCCGTGCAACCATCCGTGCAGTTCCGGCAGATGGGTCATCCGGTTGTGAATGGCATGAGCAACTCCCGGCGACGGGCTGTCGTCGCGCATGCTGTTGGCCAGGCCTGCCCCGGCGATATTGGCGTCGATCACTTTTTGCAGCGCGGGCGTTACCTGTTGGCGGGCGTTGGCCGCCAACGCCTGCTCGCCCCAGGTGTTAAAGATATCGCGCGCAAAGGCCGCCGCGTGGATTTTAAAATTGAGCGCCAGGCTGTCACCGTTTTTCGCCCGGTAGGGCTGGAATTCATACCATTTGGCCAACGCGTCGACAATGCCGGCTTTGAGGTAACGCACATCGCTGCGCGCGATGATTTCGCTGTCCACCAGCACCAGCGCCGGCATGCGTTTAAGCGCCAGGGTTCCTTCATGGCCGCCGCGTTCGTTATACATAATACTGATCGGGGACCAGGCCGCGCAGGTCGCGGCGATGGTGGGCATGGTGGCGACATTGCCGCCCTCCAGGCCGTCCGCCACCGCTTTCGCGCAGTCCAGCACGCGTCCGCCGCCGATGCCAATCACAAACGGCGCCGGCTGCCCGGCCAGCCGCGCCTGATGTTCAGCCACAGCAGCCCGGGTACATTCGCCTTGCAGATAACTCACGTCATAACCGATGCCGCTGGCCTCAAGACTGGCGGCGACCTGCGACGCCACCGCCTGCCAGGCGCGCGGGCTGGTAATGATGGCGACCCGGTCGGCATAGGGCGCGATAAGGCCGCCCACACCGGCGCACAGTCCCGGTCGGGAGTAATAGGTTTGGGGCGATTTAATTGCGAGCACGGTATTACCTTAGTCGATTTCTTAGGAGTGCTTACCATAAGTCAGCAAGAAATAATAAAATCTCCTCACTCATTTGTAACCTTATTAAAAGATATAACTTATAGCGGGTGAATATAAAAGCGCCCGGCGCGACATGGTATATTCCCGGCCATTCTTCATACAGGACAATGAAAATGGCTTTTAATACGCGATGGGCCGCGCTGGCGCTGGTTATGGGCGTGGTTACTATGCTGATAGGCTGCGATAATTCGGGTTCGGCGGGGCAGGATAAGGTGATCCGCATCGGCGCCACGGGACAAAGTTTCCCCAGTTCCTATAAAGAAAACGATAAACTGGTGGGCTACGATGTGGAAGTGGCGGAAACCATCGCGCACGACCTGGGCTATAAAGTCGTCTGGACCACGGCCGATTTCAGCGGCCTGCTGGGACAATTGGAAGCAGGCAAGCTGGATAGCATCGCCAATAATTTCGTGGTAACGGCCAAACGCCAGGAAAAATATAATTTTTCCACTTCCTACCTGACCTACTCGTCGCAGATCGTCACCAGCACGCAGAATAAAGATATCAACTCGCTGGACGACCTGAAGGGCAAGACGGTGGCTGGGGTGCTGGGGTCGAATCATATTACCAACCTGCGCGCGGCGTTCCCGGACAATAGCATTGTCATACGTACTTATGAAACCCGCGACGGCGCCATGAGCGATACGCTGAATAACCGGGTGCAGGGCTATGTTAACTCCAAGCCGGTGCTGCTGGCAGAAATCAACAAGCATCAGCTGCCGCTGAAGCTAGTGGGCCCGGCGCTGACGGACGAAGGCGTCAGCTTCCCGTTTGCCAAAACGCCGCAAGGCGATCGGCTGCTGGGCCTGTATAACCAAGAACTGGATAAAATGCGCCAGGACGGCCGGTTGAAGGCGCTGTCGGAAAAGTATTTCGGCGACGATTTGAGCCAGGTGAAATAACGCCACATTCCTTAGGATTATATCCCAGGCTAATGCGCCACCGGCTCCCCGGCCGGTGTTGCTATATCCCGTTGGGATTAGGATATATATTTCTGTTATAAGGCGCATTATTCTTCCGTGCTATAGTCCCACACTTAAAAAATTATTTAATCCGAGAAGTGTATGGCGTCCCATTTGATTGACTTTGTCCTGATTGGTAATAACTTTGGCACCCCGGAAATGCGCGAGGTGTGGTCGGAAAACAGCCGCCTGGCCCGGCAAATCGAGGTAGAAGTCGCCCTCGCCCTGGCGGAAGGCGAGCTGGGTGTGATCCCCGAGGCCGCGGCCCAAGCCATCGCCCGGCGCGCCGATGCCAGCCAGCTCAATCTTGACGACATTGCCCAATCCGCCGCCGAGATGAAACATTCCCTGATGCCGACCCTCGCCGCCCTGCAAAAACAGTGCGGCGACGCCGGTGAATATATTCATTATGGCGCCACCACCCAGGATATCGTCGATACCGCCACCGTGCTGCAACTGCGCCAGGCGTTTGGCATCATCGAACGCGATGCGACGTTGCTGGCGGTGGAACTCAGGCGCCTGGCAAAAAAATACCAGCACACCCCCATGACCGGCCGTACCCACGGTATGCAGGCGTTGCCAACAACGTTTGGCTTTAAGGTCGCGGTATGGCTGGATGAGTTTGTCCGCCACCTGACGCGCCTGCAGGAAATCAAAGCGCGCGCGCTGACCGGTAATATCAGCGGCGCGATCTGTACCTACGCCTCTTTCGGCCCGCAGGGTCCGGCGATTGAGCGGCTCACGCTCGACAAGCTGGGGCTGAACACCCCCAATATCGGCTGGCAGGCGGCGCGCGACCGTTTTTCCGAGTTTGCCTCGGTGGCGGTGCTGATCAGCGGAACGCTGGGTAAGATAGGCAATGAGTTCTATAACCTGATGCGTTCCGAAATCAATGAAATCGAAGAGGCGTTCTCCGCCGGTAAAATCGGTTCCACCACCATGCCGCATAAACGCAACCCGGCGGCGCTGGAAGGTCTCGCCAGCCTGACGGCGCCGGTGCTGAAAAGCGCCGCCCTGATCTATGAATCGATGCATGTGGAACATGAGCGTGACGCCATGAGCTGGCGCGCGGAATGGATCGCCCTGCCGGAAATCTGCATTTACCTGTCCGCCCAGTTGCAGAACGCGCTGGGCATCCTACGCGGCATTACCGTCAATGAAGCGCAAATGCTGGCTAACCTGCATCTGCAGGGCGGGCTGCTGCTGTCGGAAAAGGTGATGTTTGAACTCGGCAAGACGCTCGGCAAACAAACCGCCCATCACCTGGTTTATGAATGCTCGATGCAGGCCTATGAACAAAAACGCCCGTTTAAAGAGGTGCTGCTGGCGCACCCGACGCTGCGCGCCACGGTGACGGAAAACCAACTGGACCATTGGCTCGACCCGACTAATTATCTCGGCAGCGCGCCGGAGAAGGTCGACGAGGTGATCCTGGCCGCCAACGCGTCCGGCCTGCTGCCGGCTGCGGACCTGGAGGCCAGATGAGCGCGGGGTATCGCCAACTCACGGTGGCGGACGCGGAGCCATTTCTGGCGCTGATGCACGCCGCCTATGCGCCTATCCGCGAGTTGGGCATCCACTTCGACGCCGCCACGGCGGATCTGGCGCGGGTCAGCCGTCATCTGGATGAGCATGGCGTCTACGGCATGTTTCTCGACGGTAAGCTGGTGGCCTCGGCGACGCTGCGCTATCCCTGGGGACCTTTGCCCGGTCCGTTCGGCCTGCCGCATATCGGCTGGTTCGGCGCCGATCCGGATTATCGCGGCCAGCGCCTGGGCAGCCAGATGCTGCAATGGCTGGAGCAGGCTATACTGTTGGGCCAGCTCAGGGCGCCGGCGGTCTCGCTGGGCACGGCCGAGAGTCACCCCTGGCTGGCCGAGATGTATCAGGCGCGCGGTTTCAAACCGATGCACAAGACGGATTTAGGCAAAGGTCATATCACCCTTTATATGAAAAAAATACTTGATGAAACACGCCATGCGATATGGCTGCAACGCACAGCGGCACAAGAGGCGGTAAAATGAAAACAGGTTCTATGGTATTAACCGCGCTGCTGGCCGCCACCCTGCTGTCAGGCTGTGACAAGCCGGGCGACGGCGGGAGTTCCGACGCCAAAACCATCCGCGTAGGCGCCACCGGGCTGAGTTTCCCCACCGCCTATAAAAAAGACGGTAAGCTGGTGGGCTTTGATGTGGAGTTAACCGAACAAATCGCCAAAGACCTCCATTATCGCGTCGAATGGGTCAACGCTGATTTCAGCGGTCTGATGGGGCAACTGGAAGGCGGCAAGCTTGATACGGTGGCTAACGCCGTCGCCATCACGCCGGCGCGCCGGGAGAAATATGATTTCTCCGGTCCGTACAGTTATTACGGCAGCCAACTGGTCACCAGCAGTACCAACACCAATATCAATACCCTCGACGATCTGAAAGGCAAAACCGTGGCCGGGGTGTTGGGTTCCAACCACGTGGCCAACCTCAAGAAGGCGTTCGGGGACAATACCATCACCATCCGCACGTATGAAAATCGCGACGGGGCCATGACCGACACCATGAATAAGCGCGTCGACGCCTATGTCAATGCGCGGCCGATACTGCTGGCGGAGATCAAGGAAAAGAGCCTGCCGCTGAAACTGGTCGGCGCGCCGCTGGTGGTCGAGCCGGTGGGGTATCCGTTCCATAAGGATGATAGCGGCCGGGCGCTTAAATCGGCGTTTGATCGGCAAATTGACGCCATGCGCGCGGATGGTCGTCTCAAGACGCTGTCAATTAAGTATTTTGGCGAGGATATCACCACTCCTCCAGCCGGCGCGGCTCACTAGGCCGGTTCTCGTTTTCACGCCCGCCAAGGTATCAGACGGCGGGCGTTATCTGAGTGCTTCTGCATGAATATCGATATCAGCTATTTGCTTAAAGTCTTCCCGCTCATCATCAGCTATTTGCCGATGACGATGTTTCTGGCGGTGGTATCCATGATCATCGCCATGGTTGTCGGCCTGATGCTGTCGCTGTTGCGCACCAGTAAAATCTGGCTGCTCAGTAAAGCGGTCGAGCTGTATATTTCCCTGTTTCGCGGCATGCCGGCGCTGGTGCAGCTGTTTATAATCTACTTTGGCTTACCGCAGCTTATTCCCTCGCTGACCGGCCTGACGGCCACTGCGGCGGCCATCATCGGCTTTAGCCTCAAGACGTCGGCGTATATGGCGGAAATCTATCGCGCGGGGCTGGCCTCTGTAGATCCGACCCAAACCGAGGCCGGGCTGTCGATTGGCATGCGCAAGGGGCAAATTTATCGTCGCATCGTGCTGCCGCAGGCGATGCTCAATGCGCTGCCGGCCACCGGCAACACTTTTATCTCGCTGATCAAAGAAACGTCGGTGGCGTTTGCCCTGGGCGTGTCCGAACTGTTTGCGGAAGGCAAAATGATCGCGGCCGAGTCCCTGCGCTATTTTGAAACCTTCCTGGTGGTGGGTCTGGTGTACTGGCTGGTAATCATCTGCTACGCTCGTCTGCAGGCCCTGCTTGAGAAAAAACTTAGCCACTCGCTGCAACGCTAGGATGACATTATGATCACAGCCAAAAATCTCTATAAACGTTTTGGTGACCAGGTAGTGTTGGACAATATCAGCATCGACATCGCCGCCGGCGAAGTGGTTGCCATTATCGGACCTTCGGGCTCGGGGAAATCAACGCTGCTGCGCTGCCTGAACCTGCTGGAAAAACCCGAATCCGGCATCATCCAGATTGACGACGTCACTCTTGATACCGAGCATTATACCACCCGGGAAGAGTACGCCCTGCGCAGCCAGACGGCGATGGTGTTCCAGAACTACAGCCTGTTTAAAAACAAAACCGCGCTGGAAAATATCACCGAAGGCCTGTTGGTGGTGAAAAAGCTGCCCCGCAGGCAGGCGGTGGAAATGGGCATGTCGCTGCTGGAGCAGGTCGGCCTGGCGGATCAGGCGCATCAGTATCCGGTGACCCTGTCCGGCGGCCAGCAACAGCGGGTCAGCATCGCGCGGGCGCTGGCGGTCAACCCGAAAGCGATTTTGTTTGACGAACCCACCTCGGCGCTGGATCCTGAACGGGTGCATGAGGTCTTGCAGGTGATTCAGACGCTCGCCAAGCGCAAGACCACCATGGTGATTGTCACCCATGAAATGCAGTTTGCCAAAGAGGTGGCCGACCGGGTGATCTTTATGGCGGACGGACACATTATTGAACAGGGGCCGGCGGAACAGATCATCAATTTTTCCGACAATCCGCAGACCCGGCGCTTCCTGAGGCAGTTGATCAATATCGAAACCCCCAGCGAGTTTTCTATTTAGGTGATTTACCGGCGCAGCGCCCGCATCCCCCCGGCGGTATGCTGGCAGGCCGTGTCCGGCCAGCGCCCGCCAGGCTGTGGGCCAATACGCTTTTTGACTGATGGAGTAACCCAATGACCATCCCTCCCGAGTATCAGGACCTGGCGCAACAGATCCAGGACTTTCGCCACCACCTGCACCGGCATCCCGAACTGTCCAACCAGGAATTTGAAACCACCGCGAAAATCCGCGCCGCGCTCGAGCGTGAGGGCATCCGCATTCTCGACTTGCCGTTAAAAACCGGCCTGGTGGCGGAAATCGGCGGCCTGCAGCCCGGCCCGCTGGTAGTACTGCGCGCCGATATCGACGCGTTGCCAATCAACGAGGAATCCGGCGTCGAGTACACCTCCGAAAACCCCGGCGTGATGCATGCCTGCGGCCATGATTTTCATAGTTCGGCCGCACTCGGCGCCGCCATCCTGCTCAAGCGCCGGGAGGAGGGATTACAGGGCAGGGTGCGCGTGCTGTTCCAGGCGGCGGAAGAAACCGGCCTGGGTGCGCCGGATCTGATTGCCACCGGCGCGCTGGACGACGCCGCGGTCATTTTCGGCATCCATAACGATCCCACCCTGCCGGTGGGCGTGGTGGGCGGCAAGGACGGCGCGCTGACGGCGGGCGTGGACAGGTTCGAGATCAAGATCGCCGCCAAAGGCTCCCATGCCGCCAAGCCGCACGAGGGCAACGATCCCATTATTATCCTCGGCCAGCTGATTGGCGCGGTGCAAACCCTGATCAGCCGCAACGTGCCGTCCAACAACAATGCCGTGGTATCCATCACCCAGGTCCACAGCGGCAGCACATGGAATGTGATCCCGGATACCGCCTATATCGAGGGCACGGTGCGGACTTTCAGCCAGGACGTGCGCGATCTTATCGAGCAGCGCTTCCGCCAGCTGGTGCAAGGCATCGCCGAGGCCTATGGGGCGCAGCTGGAATTTTTATGGCACGCCGGGCCGCCGTCGGTAGTGAATACGCCGGAATGGGTGGCCTTTGCCCTGGAACAGGCCACCGAGACCGGCTTTGAGGCAAGGCGCGTCGACGCCAGCCCCATCGGCGAGGATTTCGCCTTTTACCAGCAGAAACTGCCCGGCACCTTCATGATGGTCGGATCCGGCGGCCCCCATGCGCTGCACCACCCGAAATTTCGCGTGGACGATCGCGCTTTATTCCCCACCGCCCGTTATCTTGCGCGCCTGGCCGGCGAAGCGCTGAAGTCGCTGGCGTAGCATGAGCGAAACGCTCACCCGGCGGCTGGCGACGCTTATCGCCGACACCCGGCCAGACGAAACGGCGCGGGGAAAATCCCGGGCCGGAGTGCTCGACTATCTGGCGGTGACCCTCCCGGTGCTGCTTGGCCGCGTGGCTGACAGCGGCCTGGTTTGCCTGCGCCGGGTCTATGACGGCCGGGATGCGCGCACGCGGGCGCTGCTGCTGGGTTATGCCGGCCATGCGCTGGACTATGATGATTTTCACCCCGATTTTCGTGGCCATCCCAGCACCGTGATCCTGCCGGCGCTGTTCGCCCTGGCCGCAGAGCATCCGACGGTCGGCGCCGCGAGGTTTCTCGACGCCTATACCGTCGGGGTGGAAGCGGCGGGGCGGCTGGGATTGGCCGCCGGCCGCCGGCATTACGCCATGGGTTTTCACAGCACCGGCACCCTGGGCACGCTGGCGGCAACGGCGGCGGCGGCGCGGCTGGTGAAGGCCGACGCCGGTGCGACGGCGGTGATGCTGGGCATTGCCGCCACTCAAGCCAGCGGGCTGCGCGCGCAGACCGGCTCCGCAGCGAAACCCTTGCATGCCGGACTGGCGGCGCAGGCCGCGGTGGCCGCTTGCCAGCTCGCGTTGGCGGGGTTTTCCGGACAGCCTGACGGGATTATCGAGGATTTTCTGGCGGCCAGCTGTGGCGGCCAGCAGGATCCGGACCTGTTGACCGACCGTTGGGGCGAACCTTGGCGCATTGTCACTCCCGGGCTGGAGTTCAAGCCGTATGCCGCCTGCAGCGGTACCCACAGCGCCGCCGATGCGGCGCGCCGGTTACGCCGGCAGTGGCTGGACAGCGGCCATACCCTCGACGCGCTGCTGGATAGGCTTGATCATATCGAGGTGGCGTTTCCGCCGGGCGGCGATCTCGCGCCCTCGGTGCGCCGGCCCCGTAACGGTATGGAAGCGCGCTTCAGCCTGGAATACGTTATTGCCGCCGGCCTGTTGCTTGATGATCTTACCCTTGCGGAATTTGCCGAAGGGCCGGTGAATCCGGCGATTTCGGCGCTGGCGCAGCGGGTCAGCCGCTGTCCCGACCCACTGGCGCCTCCCGATGAGCTGGACCCCTCCGCCCGTTTCCATCAGGTGACGCTATTTTTCCATCACGATGCGCCGCTGCGTTGTAAGGTGACGCGCCGGGAGAGCCTGTCCCATCCGGTGGACCTGTCGCATAAGCTGCGGCGCTGCCTGGCGGGTGAAACGGACGCGACGATCGACGCCATCGAAAGCCTGAGCCGCCTGGATTCACCCTCGGCGCTGTCCCGACTGGGAACGTTACTCCTGTCGGCGCTTCATCAGCCCCGCCGATAGACGCGCTTTACGCTTGACTCATCCCGCCGACCTCCGCGTTTCACTTGCGCGCCACGGCCGCTCCCTGCCCGCCGCGCCCCGGCACGCTTAATGATGTCCGTGCCGCAATCGATGCTTACCCACCGCTGCTTTCCGGCCGACGTGACACCGCGACCGGCGGCTCAAAGACCCTGACTTCCGGCGCCTCGCCCGCAAAACGGCCGACGCGCACCACGGTAATCTGACCGGCGCAGCCCTGGCTGAGCGAAGAGGTGCCGATGTCCAGCGTCAGCACATTGGGATTGCCATGGCGGCAGACGGGTCTCTCCGCCAACGGATCCACCGGATCGTACCAGGCGCCGGTCGGCAACTGTACCACCCCCGGCATAATACGCGCGCTCACCTCAGCGCTAGCCAGCACCGTGCCGCGGCCGTTGACCAGCTCAACCACGTCGCCGGTGGTTATGCCGAGGCGCCGCGCGTCGTCAGGATTCAGGCAACATATCTCGCGCCCGCCGCGTTTGCGGCTGACGCTGTACTGTCCGAAATCAAGCTGGCTGTGCAGACGCGATTCGGGCTGGTTGGCAATCAGATAAAAAGGATGCTGTTCGTCGGGCCGTTGTTGCGGCTCAAGCCACACCGGATGTCCCGGACAGTCCGCATAACCAAAGCCGGCGATGGTCTGGGAGAAAATCTCGATTTTGCCGCTCGGGGTCGGCAGCGGATTGCGCTCCGGATCCTGGCGAAATGCCCGCAGCAGCCGGCCTCCATCCCGATCCTGCGGCAGTTCCAGGATGCCCTGCTGCCAGAAGGTGGCAAAATCAGGCACGCTGACGTCACGTTCACGCAGACGTTCACGCATCTGCTGATAGAGATGCGCCAGCCATTCTCGGGCGCTGCGTCCCTCGGTAAACGCCGCTTCCCCGCCGAGCCGCCGAGCCAGTTCGGTAAAAATGGCGTAATCATCCTTCGCTTCGCCGTAAGGCGTGGCCGCCTGCTGCATGGCAACCAGATACCGGTCCGTCGGTGCGCCGCCGATGTCTTCCCGCTCCAGCGTCATGGTGGCGGGCAGCACGATATCGGCATGACGCGCCGTTGCCGTCCAGGCGGTCTCATGCACGATCAGTGTATCAAGCCGGCAAAACGCCCGGCGCAGGCGCGCCAAGTCCTGATGGTGATGGAACGGATTGCCGCCCGCCCAATAGGCTAGCCGGATGGTCGGATAGGTAAGATGACGCCCGTTGTAAACGAATTTTTCACCGGGATGCAGCAGCATATCGGCCACGCGCGCCACCGGGATAAACCGGTCGATACCGTTTTTACCCTGCGGCAGCGCCGGGAATGCCACCTGGTTGTGGTGCTTGCCGTAATGGCCCAGCGCGCCCAGCGCATAAGCGTAGCCCCCGCCCGGCAGTCCCGGCTGCCCCAACGACGCCGCCAGCACGAGCCCGAGCCATACCGGCTGCTCGCCGTGCTCCGCCCGCTGCAGCGAGTGCGCCACGGTCACCATCACCCTGCGTCCATGTAACTGGGCCGCCAGCGCGTCGATACGCGCTGCGGGGATGCCGCAGATGGGCGCCGCCCAGGCGGCATCGCGGACCTGTCCGTCCACGTCGCCGCGGATATAGGCCACCAGCTTTTCCCAACCGACGCAGTAACGTGCCAGGAACGCCGCATCAATCCACTGGCGGTTTGCCAATATGTGCAGCAGCGCGAGGATCAGCGCCGCGTCGGTGCCGGGACGTATCGGCAGCCACTCACCCCGGGCCTCGGCGGGCAGATCGCTTTCCAGCGGGCTGACCGAGATAAAAGTTGCGCCGCGCCGCGCCGCCTGGTCTATAAAACCGCGCTCAGTGTGTTCGCTCATCCCGCCGCTGGCCACCTGGGAGTTTTTTAACGCCAGGCCGCCGAAGGAGATCATGACCTCGGTGTGCTGCGCGATTTCCTGCCAACTGACGCCGCGGCGGGCGATTTCGTTGATATCGCCGATGATATGCGGCAGCAGGACAGACGACGCGCCGGAGCTATAGCTGTTGACCGAGCGGACGTAACCGCCGAGCGTGGTATTAAGGAAACGATGCACTTGGCTTTGGGCGTGATGAAAGCGTCCGGCGCTGGACCAGCCGTAGGAACCGCCAAATATCGCCTCCGGTCCGGATACACCCGCTACCCGTTGCAACTCGGCGGCCACCCGCTCATAGGCCTCCGGCCAGCTCAGGGCGACATACTCGTCCGCGCCCCGGCGGTTATCGGGGCCCGGGCCCTGTTCCAGCCAACCGCGCCGCACCATTGGACCCGCGATACGCGCCTGATGGCTGAGGGCGTTGGCCATGTTCTGCAGCAGCGGGCTGGGATCGGGATCGCCGCTGAACGGGGTAATGACCAGCCGGTCATCCTGCCAGCGGGCGGTGAAAGCCCCCCAATGGGAGCTGTGGGTTTTGTGATGGGTCGAGGTCATCATGGGTATCCAGGTGAAATAGCAAGCCCGTGATTTACAGCACGGTTGCCAGAAAGTGCCGCACGCGATGATTTTGCGGATCGTCCAGCACACGGTTCGCCGGACCGGCGGCGATAATTTTACCTTCTTCCATAAAAACGACGTTATCCGCCACTTCACGCGCGAAACCAATTTCGTGGGTAACAATTACCATGGTGATGCCTGAGTGCGCCAGCGCTTTAATCACCTGCAGCACTTCTCCCACCAGCTCCGGATCCAGCGCCGATGTCGGCTCATCAAACAGCAGAACCGCCGGATCCATTGCCAGCGCACGGGCAATGGCGACGCGTTGCTGCTGCCCACCGGAAAGCTGCTGCGGCCAGTCGTTTTCCCGTTCGGCCAGCCCGACCTGCCGCAATAGCAGCCGCGCCTTGCTGGTAGCCTGCTGGCGGCTCAGTTTTTTCACCAGCATGGGCGCATCGATGATGTTCTGCAGCACCGTGCGGTGCGAAAAGAGGTTAAATTGCTGGAACACCATGCCGATCCGGCTGCGCTGAAGCGCAATCTCGCGGCTGCCTAATTCATGGAGCGCCTGTCCTTTCTGCCGGTAGCCCACCAGTTCTCCGCCGATAAGAATGGTACCGCCATCAAGCTTTTCCAGATGGTTGATGCACCGCAGCAGGGTAGATTTGCCGGATCCGGACGGCCCGAGGATCACCGTCACCGAGCCGGCGGGAATCTCGAGGGTAACATTATCGAGGATCGTGTTGCCGGAAAAGCGTTTGGTGACTTTGCGCAGGGTGATAGTCTCAGCCATTGTTTAGCCTCCCGATCTTCAGGCTATAAAACAACAGATTGCGTTTCGCCCGATCCTGGCTTGGCTGGCGGATAACGCTGCGGCTAAAATAACGCTCAACGTAATACTGGCCCACCGACAGGACCGAGGTCATCAGCAGATACCACAGCGTCGCCACCAGCAACAGCGGGATTACCTGGTAGGTGCGCTGGTAGATAATTTGCGCCGAGAACAGCACATCCTGCAGCGCGATCACCGAGACCACCGCGGTGGTCTTCAACTGGCCGATAATTTCGTTGCCGGCCGGCGGCAAAATGGCCCGCATCGCCTGCGGCAAGATGGTGTGGCGAAAGATCTGCGCCGGGCGATAGCCCAGCGCCCGCGCCGCTTCCAGTTGGCCATGCCCGACGCTTTGGATCCCTGCGCGCACGATTTCCGCGGCATAGGCGGACTGGTGCATCACCAGCGCGATCACCGCCGCGCTGAACGGGCTTATCAGGGTGTTGGCGTCGGCGCTCCACAGCGCGCCGACGCCGGGCAGGGCCAGGGAAATCTTGGGATAGAGCGCGGCGATATTGTACCAGAGGAACAGCTGTACCAGCATCGGCACGCCGCGAAAGAACCAGGTATAAGCCCAGCTTACCGCCACCAGCAGCGGATTGGACGAAAGGCGCATCAGCGCCAGCACGGTGCCGAAGGCAAAACCGAACAAGACTGAAATGACGGTCAGTTGCAGCGTCATCAGCACGCCGCGCAGGATGGATTCCTCGGTAAAGCTCCCGATAATAGTCTGCCACTCGAAGCGGGGATTGGACATCATAGAATGGATGGCGGCGCACAGCAGGAGCAGCACGAAAAACGCGCTGACCCAGCGGCCGTAATAGCGTTTGCCGACGATCCTCAGCTCATCGGCTTCGGTTTCCTGCGGTGTACTGTTCATTGGAATATCTCTTCGTTTCGTTTTGCTTCTTTCACGGCGCCATAGCCGATCCCCCAACGATCGAGGATTTTTTGATAGCTGCCGTCCTGGATAAGGGAATTGAGCGCGGCCTGCACCGGTTCTTCCAACGGCGACTGTTTGGGGAAAGCGATGGAAACCGGCGCGTCATCCACGCTGATCTCGCCGCTCATGGCCAGCGCTTTCACCAGGTTGACCTGCCAGGTGAGTCCTTCGTAAGGGCCGAAAAACAGCGGCACGCGCCCGCTGACCACGGCCTGCACCCCGGCGGGGCGGTCTGGGAACACCGCGATGTTAATCGGCGGTTTGCCCTGCTCCACGCACTGTTTGCTGGCGGCGTCGAGACGGGTCAGCTGGGTAGTGCCGGCCCCGCCGCCGACCTGTTTGCCGCACACCGCCAATAACGAGGTAAAAGGGGCGACATTGGCGTCTTTACGGGAAATAACCCCGAGCCGGGAAGCGTTGTAATAGCCGATAAAATCAATTTGCTGCAAGCGCGTCTTGGTGGCGTTGATATTGGACAGCGCCACGTCATACCGGCCCGACTTCAGCCCGGGAATAATGTTGTCGAACCCGCCGGTATCCTGCCAGTGCACCGTCACGCCCAGCCGTTCGGCAACGGCGTTCATGATATCGATTTCACGTCCCGCCAGCGTGCGGTTGTCTTCCTGGAAAAAAGTAGTGGGCGGCGTATTGGGGTTGGTGCCGGCAATAATATAGCCCCGGGTCACAATATCGGCGGGCAGTTTATTTTTCAGCCTTTCATCGCTCTTGACGTGAAACGAACTGGCCGTGGGAACATTCTGCTCGGCCGCCCAGGCGTTATGCGCGCCCGCCATCATGAAAAGCGATATAAAACCATGGGATAACTTCATTAAAGGCTTCTCTCCAGATGAAATATGACAAAGGGGCCTGCGTGCAGACCTTAGATAGATAAACATTCAAATTAGATAAAGGCGGAAGCGGTCAGGGCGCTTAGGCAAACGTCGGTCTGGCAACGGTTTCGGCATATTGTCCACTCATTAATAGATTGTCATGGAATACCGACGACCTTCACAAGTGACAAAATTCGCTAAGCTTATAAGAAATTTTGGAATGACCCGCGCCGGGAACGGTGATTGCGCCCCTGAGGCCGGGCCGTGTGACCCTACCCCAATAATGAGCGGAGCAAAGTCGGGGGGCAGGTCAATTCTTTCTCGCCACATGCGTTAGAATGCCTGGAATATGTCGATGTGATCACTCCGAATAAAACCGAGGCCTCACCGCTTTCCGGCAGCGATGTACAGGATTTGACCAGTGCCAAAGAAGCCGTGCAACGCATTGTCAAGCAGGGTGCGCAGCGGGTGATTATCACCATGGGGCCGCTGCTGCTTGATGCGGGCCAGTTCCAGCAACCGGGACACCACCGGCGCGGGTGACGCTTTTAACGGCGCGTTTGCGGCAGCATTGGCCCGCGGCGAGTCGGTGGTGCAAGGAGAATGAGATGACTAAAATTGGAGGTATTGTGCCGGTTATGTTGACTCCCTTTACCCCCGATAACCACATTGACTATGACGGCCTGGCGCGCCTGATTGACTGGTATCTGGAGAAAGGCGTCGATGCATTATTCGCGGTGTGTCAGTCGAGCGAAATGCACTTCCTCAGTCTGGATGCGCGGGCGGAACTGGCACGATCCGTGGGGTGACGGTGGTTAAACTCGGCGAGATTACATGGCCGGCGCCGCCCATCGAGGTCTCTGCGCAGCCGGCGAAGCCCCTGCCGGCAGCCATCGTTAAACCCTTGGCTAAGCCGATTGCGCCCTGGGAAAAATACGTTCTGCTGGTGGTAGGAATAGTGCTGTTTGGTCGGCTGGCCAACGTGGCGCCGCAGGCGTTCTTGTCGCATTTTACCGTATTCGCGCTGGCGTGCGTGGTGGGCGATTATGTGGTTTGGAACGTCAGCCATGCGCTGCATACGCCCTTGATGTCGGTAACCAACGCTATTTCCGGGATCATCGTGGTGGGGGCGTTGCTGCAGATGGGTCACCGCGGCCGCGGTTGGCGCGCCGTTCCCGCAGCGCCGGTCCGCCCTAGGTGTCCTTGGCGTGGATGCTGCGTCTCATCTTGGCCAGAATTTGCACCAGGGCCTCGCGTTCTTCGGGGGACAACGTCTGCAATAAGCTGTCCGAGACCTGTTCAGCCACGGGCCGGGCAAGATTCAGCATAGTGCGGCCCTGCTTGGTGAGCCGGATAAGACGCCGGCGGCTATCGGCGGCATCCGGGTGCCGGACAATCAGCTGCCTGGTTTCCATGCGTCCAAGCATTTCCGCCAGGGTTGCCTTGGTGGTGGCGCTAGCCTGCCCGAGCGCGGCCTGATCGAGTCCTTCGGGCGAGGTGGCGAGCGCTTCCAAAACCGCATATTGCGGTTTGGTTAGTTCGGGCATCAGCAAGGTCCAGCGGGCGGTATGCTCCTGCAGGACAACGCGCATGAGGTGGAATAAGGTCTTGTCAAACATCCGCTCTATATCCTGTCCGGTAGTTCCCCGTTCACGCCCGTTTGGCGGGGCGGGTATTATCTCCGCTACGTTTGGCGTGCACAAGCAAATCCCGCCATTGATGCATACCGGGCTTGACGTTCGTATACGAACTAAATAGAATTTTCCGTGAAGCCTGGGGCGGAGTCTGTTCGTCCGAACATATAGTTCGTATACGAACTATATGTTGTTACCTTGCTTCGTTTATGCGACTTATCCTCGTTATATCGCGGGCCGCTGACGTTGGGGAAGGGCTGACCGGCGCCGGGTAAAACGGCAGGGTAGATGAGTCGACCCGCCTTTTCACATTGGATACGGGATTTAACATGATATTCGACGATTTGCGCCAGTTTCTGCAGGCGCTGGATGAACATGGCCAGCTGCTGCATGTGAAAGACTCCGTCCAGGCCGAGCCGGACCTGGCGGCGGCGGCCAATGCGGCCGGTCGGATCGGGGATAAAGCGCCGGCGCTTTATTTCGATAATATCGCGGGTTTTACCGACGCCAAGGTTGCGCTTAATACCCTGGGTTCGTGGCCTAACCACGCTATCGCCTTGGGCATGGCTCCCGGTACCTCCACCAAGGATCAGGTTGCGGAATTCATCCGGCGCTGGGACGAGTTCCCCGTATCGGTGGAGCGCCGCGCAAATCCGCCCTGGCGGGAAAACAGCGTCGAAGGCGACGATATCAATCTTTTTGAAATACTGCCACTGTTTCGCCTCAACGATGGCGACGGGGGTTTTTATCTGGACAAAGCCGCGGTGGTCTCGCGCGACCCGCAGGACCCCGATAATTTCGGCAAGCAGAATGTCGGCATTTACCGTATGCAGGTCAAGGGGAAACGCCGTCTCGCCATCCAGCCCGTGCCGGTGCACGATATCGCCATCCACCTCAAGGCGGCGGAGGAGCGGGGCGAGGACCTGCCTATCGCTATCACCCTTGGCAACGATCCGATCATCACGCTTATGGCGTCGACGCCCCTGGGCTATGACCAGTCGGAATACGAAATGGCGGGCGCGCTGCGGCAGGCGCCTTATCCGATCGCCACGGCCCCGCTAACCGGATTTGACGTCCCATGGGGGTCGGAGGTGGTTATCGAAGGCGTGATCGAAAGCCGCAAGCGCGAACTGGAAGGCCCGTTCGGCGAGTTCACGGGCAATTATTCCGGCGGGCACCGGATGCCGGTGATAAGGATCGACCGGGTTTCTTATAGAACGCAGCCGATCTTCGAGTCCCTTTATCTTGGCATGCCCTGGACGGAGGTGGACTATCTCATCGGTCCGGCAACATGTGTCCCGCTTTACAAGCAGCTCAAGGCCGATTTTCCCGAGGTGCAGGCCGTTAATGCCATGTATACCCATGGCCTGCTGGCGATTATTTCCACCAAGAAACGTTATGGCGGATTCGCGAAAGCGGTAGGACTGCGCGCCATGACGACGCCCCATGGATTGGGTTACGTAAAAATGGCGATTGTCGTGGATGAGGACGTCGATCCCTTCAATTTACCCCAGGTTATGTGGGCTTTGTCCACCAAGGTGAATCCCGCGGGCGATCTGGTACAACTGCCCAATATGTCGGTGGTCGCGCTTGACCCCGGCTCGACGCCCGCAGGCGTGACCGACAAGCTGGTCATTGATGCGACGACCCCCGTCGTTCCGGACACGCGCGGCAATTACGGTCTACCGGTGCGCGATCTTCCCGAAACGGGCCGCTGGATCGAGCGGCTGAACACGCTGATCGCCAACAACCGTTGATCCGATAATAAATGAAAAGGAACATATGATGATTTGTCCTCGTTGCCAGCATCCGGAGACGGACGTTTTGTTTGAAAGCCCGGTCCCGGGCGTATTTACCGTATTTCAATGCGGGCAATGCCTCTACACCTGGCGTTCGACCGAGCCTCCGCGCCGTTCCGATCCCCGGTTTTATCCGCAAGCGTTCCGCCTGGACCCCGGGAGTCTGGAACACGCCGAGGAAATACCACCGGTTCCGGTCCTGCAGAAAGTCACCGGAGAGTAATACACCGCTTATCCGGTGCGCCTGGGTAAGGGGTAAAATCATTCCCGCCACACCGCGTCGCGGGCTTTAATAGCCCGCAGGAGCATACCTAGCGTGTAAAAGCGGCCGGCGAGATAAAATTGATGGTTGTCCACCCGCCCGACGCCGTTGGCAATCACACGAAGCCGGCCGCCCTGTTCGGCATCGCTCAGCAACGGGTCCCACATCATCCAGGCATCCGCGGCATGATGATCGCTTGGCGCCAGCGAATACTTCGGCGGCGCATAGACTACCCGTATGTCATCCAGCGTCAGGCCGGCCTCATCAAGGTCCGCAGCAAAAGATAGAATTGATGCTATTGCTATGTCATATTTTCGAATCTGGTAAATCACGCGGCGAAGTAAGGACGAATGCCCATGTACAAACGCTGGCTTGCCTGGTCTATTTTGTTTTTTATGGTGCCCTGAGGAATTGCATTTTAATGCCAACAGACGGTTGGACAGCAAAAGAAGGAGCCACCGCTTTGGATATGCTTTTTTCTCTAATCGACACCGATACGAGTGAATATTATAAATAAATAGCATTTCAGAGTAGAGAAAAAAAATCTCTCTCATACACCTGCGATTTTACCTAGTGCCGAACTCAGGGCACATTAAGCACAAGCATTACACCGATTCTGAGTAGACTACATTTGTCTTTCTACCTAATGGAGAACATAGCCGTGGCGACACCAGGCGAGACACTTCCAGCGTTGGCTCATTTTTCCTGGTGTGCGCAGGTAGCGCTGAGGCTTGCTATTCAAGATGGACTGATCCATTCTCCCTTAGATGAGCATCTCTTTTTGCTAAACTGGATAGTCACAGCGAAAACGCAAAAGCGTTTTCCGAAGATGATTGGGACGGATATCGACAATCTCATATCGCATGCCAGCCGATTAGGCATACAAATTAATCTCCTGCAACAACTTCATTCTATTTATATTTTTTACATGTTTCCTATGGTTAAGAAAACAGACCGACTTCGGTTCAGCTATGTTATTGAGTCGTTGCGTTTGTTGGGATGGCAGGATTTTAGCATATCTCGAAAAGACGGGTTGGCCCTGGAGAAATTTTCTTTGGATTCAAGAAAAAATGTAATTTTCATCGAATATGAATCTTTAAATAAAGCATTTGATGCGGAAGGTCGTCAGATCTCTATTATTGAATTAAAACTGTCTGGACCGATAAATAAAATCATTGAATTATTTGTCAAGCAAGATTTTTATTGCAATTATGTAAATGAAACACAAAGCTATTATCTGCTTTTTATTAACACATCACCTGTTAATGGAAAATAATGATTTAGTCCAATGTGATTAGAGACAATATATATGCTACTAAAGGTTATCGTGGTATTTATTGATGTTTCACTAAATAATCAGGCACGGCTTGATTACGCAGTAAAAATCGCACGCCGCTATGGTGCTCATCTCGCGGGACTCTATATCGCCCCAACTTACTGGGAGACCAGTCCATCTAAAATTTATGATATTGGCAGTGATGCATCAACTGAGTTGACAAGATTTCAGCGCGAGGAAGAGCAGGAGACATTAAAAAAGGCGAGAGAGGTTTTCAACGCTGCCACCCACAGTGAAAAGATTGATTCTGAGTTTCACATCATTAAAGACAGCGCAGATGACATGCAGTTCAGGTCAATTTTGTTATATACAGATCTGATCATCGTTGGTACCCCTGGAACCAACGGACTGCCAAAAAATTGGTCGGCGCAAGCGATACTACTTGCTACAGATGTTCCATTCCTTATAGTGCCAAATGGATGGCGGTGTCAATCAGGGGAGATCGGTAAACGAATCATGCTCAGCTGGAATGGTAGCCGTGAGTCACGCCGGGCTATCATGGATTCCCTGCCATTTTTGAGCGCTGCACAATCTGTGTCGGTTGTCGACGTCGTAAAGGAAAAATATCCACATCATGGCGACTCGCTTGGCACGGACTTTTTACTTTTTATCAGCAGGCACGGAATTCAGGTCGCTGTTGATGTATTGTTATCACAAGATCGTCCCTCCGCCGCCGTGCTCTTGCAGTACGCAGCGGTGCATGATATTGATTTAATTATTCTAGGGGCTTATAGCCATTGCCAGTCGGGTGTGATTATCTTCAGAGGCCTCGCAAGATCACTCTTGCATGTTACGACCGTTCCCTTGCTAATCGCACATTAGTATAAATAATGATTTATTGATGTGATTATATCATTTGAGAACAAAAATATCGTATTAGCCTCTTGGGCGCCAAAGACATCCGCCGATTAGACTGGCTTAATAAGGATAGATTACGTCTACTGTCTAGATATTAATATTAGCCCAAACTCTTTCAGTATAAAGTAAAAAAATCCACCGTTTCCGGTGGGTAATTAGTACAAAATTCTATCCATGAATAACGGGGGAAATCCTTTTATGAAGAGTTATTCTAACGCCATTAATCAGTGGGTAGTGTGCAAAAATTGCTTTGTGTAGAGATTTTAACAAAAATGATTAACTATAATTTTTCATATTTTAAAAGCTTGTGTTTTCTAAATTGCAACAGAAAGCTGAGCAGATATGGAAAGAAAAGAAGGTTTTACATCTACAGCCTCGATCATGGGCAGGCAATTCTTAGCTAATGTAAGAGGAGATATGTTAATCCAGCGGTGCGGGAACGCACATGAACAGGTTTTCCTGTCAGACCACAAGCGTAAAAAAAGGTGGGCCAACTGTGATGGAAACGCCCTCAGCAAGCACAAGCATCATTTAAATTTCACATTATTTTTTATTATTATAAAGCTTACGTTTATATTTATGAAAACGATCATTCAGTTTATGTTTATTTTGTGTACTCAAGTGTTTACCTAAAACAGTAAAAACCACGACGAGAAGGAATAAAATAATCAATAAATACAATAAATTATATAAAAACATATTAACCTCAAATCAGTTTGAACTGCTGGATCTTTCACACTTAAAATTATACCGTCAGAACAGCACAGTGAATGATCAATCTGTGCGCAGTTTTACAAAGGCTGTACTTGAGAAATTGTTAGCGTATGAATGTGCTTAAGACTAAAATTGATAAAATGTATGACTTTATTCCTCTCGTATTGCCAATTGTGATGAATAATGCCCCGGCCCAGATAAATAGCAATACCTTGGTAATTGGTATGTATAGCGATATTACTAATTGCTCAATTTGGTCATCAAGAGACTATTTGTTTATGCACAATTCTGTAGGAAATGACATGCTCATGATAAATAGGAATCTTTTTCAACTATTGGAATAAGGTATTCGCAAACTATATTATAATCAGTCGAATACTGAATAGGAGAATTGAATGAGAAACGTTCGATGTCAGGACCCTGACTCCGCGTCAAACGCAAGCTCGGCATGGATGACTTATAGACCAGCATAATAAAATTTTGCAGCCCTCCGGCAGGTCCTTCATAAGTAAACCGCGCGTAAGTACCGCCTTCGAGAACCACCGGAGACGCAGATGGAAGATGTTCAGGCAACTGCCCCTGGGGCCAGGCTGTGGTGTAATACAATGTCATGTCCCCATTACGCCTTGGTGTCTCGCTCGGTAGCATGCGATTCAGTCCGTAAAGTAGCGGTGAAAGAGGTGTTCCTTGTTGCAGATACTGATGCCAGAGTGGTGTTCTCAAGTCGCGGCGAACAAAGTCTTGAAAATGTTCCAGGGTACTGTGATATCTTTTGGTCACTCCGATCAGGCGGGTCGCGGGGATGACGATGAAATCAGGTGTGGGAAACCTGGTCAAGTCAAGGTATATAGGCGGACAAAGTCCCGCCAGCCGCCAGTTTGACGCGCAGCGGTAGGAGCCCGGCGTTTGGGCGAATTGCCGTTTAAAGGCGCGGGTGAAAATTTGTTGTGAGTCGAAATGGTAAAAATACCCGATCTCAAATATAGATCGACGCGTTAAGCGTAATGCCACCGCTGCCTGGGATAACCGCCTCTCCCGGGTATAACCTCCAAGGTTACGGCCAGTAATAGTCTTAAACATGCGTTGCAAATACCATTTAGAAAAGCCGGCCTTTGCTGCAACGTCATCCAATAATAATCGCTGATCCAGGTTATCTTCTAACCAGTCCAGTAATACGCTGATTATATTTAATTGGGAGTTGGACATGGCTACTCTCACTTATCTTATCATTGTTAATTGACCAAATAGTGTGCGCTTCAGCTCGCGTCGGAATGTTTCATCCTTAGCGGCGGTCGGAGAAAAGCGAATAATGAAGCTTCGGGTCGCCACCGTCATCGCGATTGAACCAGTGAACACAAAGAAAAACAGCTCAGGATCGATATCGCCGATGTCTCCGGCTTCACGCGCCTTTTTGAGCAACGGCAAAAGCAAATCATAAGGAGGTTTGATCAATCGCTCGTAAACATAGTCAGATCGCGCGTCATGCTGGGCGACTTCCTTGACAACAAATTTAGCCATCAGCGGAGTGTCGCAAATCAGATCGATCAATTGCTCCATGACATGACGAAAGTACTCACCCTCCGAGAGGTCGCCATTTTTTTCCTGCTCCATGACAAGTATTACGGCGACAACCCGCTCAGCGACATGGTCAATGACCGCTTGCCACAAACCAAGTTTCGAGCCAAAACTATGAGAGAGAAGTGAGACATCCACATCGGCCTCTGAAGCAATCTGGCGCAAGCTCGACCCCTCGAACCCAAATCTGGAGAAAATATCGAGCGCGCTCTCCAAGATCCGATCCGATGTCGGTACTTGCGATTTGCGTGGTCTGCCCCTTGGTCTGCGGGGGGTGTCGGCTATCATCGTTATCTCTATTCCTGTTGTTTTTTCAGTCTGACCTGGACAGGTGACTCTATCATTTATTCTTCTCAATAATCAACGGATGTTGATTATTAAGGGATATGAAAAATGATTATCTTGCTGACGGCGCATATCGGCGCATCAGGTTGCTCGCCGGGTCGGATAGTGGTGTTTTTTGGCGAGCCGTTGGTTCATGTTTGACGGCCGATGGGAAGTGCTGTCGCCAATAATCCTGAAATGCCTGCCGGCATTGCACAACGAACAGATATTGGGCACTAAAAGCACATCTACCCAGATGGTTTATAGGCTATTTTTGCATAAATGATAATAGGGTCAATCAGGAGTGAGCAGTATGACGAACTTACATCCGTTTACCCCTCATTATAATTATGCCAATGTGGACTTCATGGCGTCCACGGTGGCTTTCATGGAACGCCAAAAAATGTCCATTGACCTTGTTACCCTTGAGGCGAAAATTCCCAGTTCTGGTAAAAAGATGTGCAATTTTTTTACCAAAAATGAATTATGACATTGAATTTGCGTTGTTTTTTTTCGAAAAAATAAGTGAAGCAAAAATATAGATGTTATCAAAAATATTTTTTGGTTAACACATTCGCCTCCAGCAAGGTAACTCATTACAAAAATTTATCTGTTATCGTTCATGGATCCGTCAGGGATCATGCAACACTGGATGATGTCGTGGAAGAGTTTTAATAAAAAACAGGACTCTATTATTAAGGTAACCTACATCGGCGGATATAATGCCTTGCAAGGCGGTTCTGTTTTGCTTAAATAATATATTTTTGGGGAGGCTATATTATCATATTCCTGTATAAATCCATTTTTATAACAGTATGTATTTGTGGATGCAATCTGATTTTTTATCGGCGAACCAGCCCCATGTTGAAAACCTGAGGTTGGTTTTTCCCAGAGATAAGTTTATGAAATATTAGAATTTAATTTGTATCTTTGACGATGTCGTTTTATCGGCGGCGGCGATCAACGCGCTCTCGATGGCTTCCGGCTGATATTCGCCGCTCAGCAGCGGCAGCGGATTGATGCGACCGTCCTGCAGCCATTTCACCGCGGTGTCGAACTCATTTATAAAACGGAAAGATCCGACCCAGCGTATTTCTTTCACCAGCATCGGCATCACCGGGTATTCTACGCTGCTGGCGCCCATGCCCACCTGCACCACGGTGCCGGCCGGGCGGGTGAGGGCGACGGTGGAGCTGATGGCCGCCGGGCTGCCGGAAGCTTCAAACACCACGTCAAAATAGCCCCGGTCCCGCTGATAGAAAGCGGCGCTGTCTTTATTCATCGGGTTAAATGTCGCGGTGGCGCCCATCTGAGCGGCCAGCGTCAGGCAGCGGTCGCTGACATCGCACGCCACGGCTTCGGCCGCCCCGGCGCTTAACGCCGCGGCCAGGATCAGGCAGCCAATCGGCCCGGCGCCGATCACCAGCACTTTTTTGCCGACCAGCGTGCCCGCCGCGTTAACGGCGTGGATCGCCACCGCCAGCGGTTCGGCAAAGGCGATGACTTTCGGTTCGGCGTGCTCATCATAAGGAATACACTGTTTTACAGCAGCCACCACATATTCGGAGAATCCCCCGTTAACATGCGGATCGAACTGCGCGCTGCCCATAAAACGCATGGCGGAGCACAGGTTTTGCTTGCCCTCCAGGCAGAACACGCAATGGTTGCAGGGTTGCGAAGGATTGACCGCCACGCGCTGGCCGACCCGCAGGTTAGAGTCCACCGGCGCCTTGCTTACAACGCCAACGAACTCATGGCCGACCACCATGGGATGTTTGAGTACCGACATCCCGGCGCGTCCATGTTGGTAATAATGGATGTCGGACCCGCAAATGCCGCCGCGGTCCACCTTCACCAGCACATCCTCATCCTGGTATTCCAGCTCACGTTGTTCTACGCGAATATCTTTCTCACCGTAGGCGAAGCAGGCTTTGCAGCTGATTGTATGGGTGCTCATTATTTGACCTCGATTTTAAGTGCGTCTGGGCCGGGTTGCGGCCGGACAGGTTCAGTTGATTTCGGCGGGACGATCACGTCGATTTTCCCGACCAGGAAGGTGTAGGCCAGCAGGCCGGCCAGTGCGACCGCGGCGATATACCACATCGCGTACTGGAAATTATTGGTGCGCTGCAGGATCACGCCGATGACAATCGGACTGATGATGCCGGACAGGTTGCCGCAGATATTCAGGCAGCCGCCCATGGTGCCGAGAAAGTTGCGCGGGATAACGTCGCTCCATACCACCCAACCCAGATTGGAGAAGGCGTTGGCGAAAAAGGCGATGGACAGGATGGCAATGGCCATGAGGGGCTGGTCTTCAAAATAGTTGACCAGGCAAATCACCATGGTCAGGCACAGCCCGGACATCACGGGCAGTTTGCGGGCCAGCGTACGCGATGCGCCTTTTTTCAGCAGCATGTCGCTCAGGGTGCCGCCGCACAGCACGCCGGCCATGGCCATCAGGTATGGAAAGGAAGCTCCCAGGCCCGCTTTGGCGATCGACAGGTGCAGCCCCTTTTCCAGATAGACGATAAACCAGGTCAGGAAGAAATATAGCGTGGAGGAACAGGCGAACTGGGCAATAAACAGACCCCAGATGGTGCGTTTTTTCAGGAAGAAGCGAATATCGGCCCAGCGTACTTTTTCGCTGACGTTAGCCTGGTTTAGTGAACCGTAGCCGCCGCCGTCGCGGATATAATCCAGTTCTTGCCGGTTGGTCTTGACGCTATGCTGCGGATCGCGGTATTTCATCAGCCAGAAGATGCCGAACAGGACGCCGGCGGCGCCGGACAGGTAAAATGACATTTGCCAGCCGAATTCCGCCACGATAAACGACAGTGCCGGAGTGAGCAGCGCCAGCCCGATGTATTGCGCGCTGGAATAAATGGCGGTGGCGCGCGCCCGTTCATGATCGGGAAACCAGGTGGCGATTATCTTGGTATTGGACGGGAAAGAGGGCGCTTCGGCTATGCCGATCAAGGCCCGGCAGCCCAGTAACATCAGGAATGACGCGGTAGCGGTGGCAAACAGGTGATGCGAGGCAAACCCCATCAGGAAGGTAAACACGCTCCACAGGATGATGGCGCTGCCGTACAGGACGCGTGAGCCGATGCGGTCCAGCACATAACCTACCGGGATCTGGCTGGCGGCGTAGAACCAGGTGAACATGGAGAACAGCAGCCCAAGCTGGGTGGGACTTAAATCGAAATCGGCCTGGATTTTACTGCCGGCGACGGACAGGTTGGCCCGGTCCATATAATTAATTGCCGTTACGATAAATAACAGCGACAAAATAAAGAATCGCGACTTGGTTGCTTTCATTTTATTTTCCTGGTCAAAAGGTACCATTTTTTTATAAGCAGACGGATACAGGGATATAGCCCACAGCGGCGATGCTGTGGGCGTAGGTATATTCAGATCAGGCTGGGCGGGTTACAGCACGGCCAGCCAGCCGCCGTCGACGTAGATAATCTGGCCGTTGATGTAGTCGGACGCGGTGGAGGAAAGGAACACCGCGGTGCCGATCAGTTCTTGCGGCTTGCCCCAGCGCTTTGACGGGTTGCTGGCTTTGACCCAGGCGTCGAACTGTTTATTGTCGATAAGCGCGGTGTTCATATCGGTAAGGATATAACCGGGGCCGATGGCGTTGGTCTGAATGTTGAATTCCGCCCATTCGGCGGCCATTGAGCAGGTCAGCATCTTGATACCGCCTTTGGCCGCGGTATAGGGCGCCACGGTGGGGCGGGCGGCCTGGCTGGTCAGCGATCCGATATTGATGATCTTGCCGCCGTTGCCGCGGGCAATCATCCGTTTCGCGGCCGCGCGCGAAACGATAAAAGCGCTGGTCAGGTTAGTGTCGATGACGCGTTGCCACTGTTCCAGCTCCAGCTCCACCATGGGTTTGCGGTACTGGATGCCGGCATTGTTAATCAGGATATTCACCGGCAGCCCCTGTTGTTCCAGGGCGGCGAACGCGCTTTCCACCGCATCCTCATTGGTGACGTCGAAGGCGACGCCCTGCGCCTGATAACCTTTAGCACGGAGTTTTTGTACCGATTCATCCAGCAGCTCCGCGCGGATATCGTTCAGGACTACGCTGGCGCCAGCGGCGGCCAGCCCTTCGGCGTAACAATATCCCAAACCTCGTGCCGAACCGGTCACCAGTGCCGTTTTCCCGGTTAAATCAAACAGTGCAGACATAGCAATTCCTCATTATGGGGTCCTGGCGATAAAGATCGCTCGTTAACTTGTATGACATCATTCATATTTAAAGTGAAGTAATGAATTTCTTAAAGCAATGCTCATAGATATTTTTTGCAATGAAGATCACAAAATAATCTCTCTTAATGTTTTTTATTCTTATAAATATGTTTTAAAACAACTATATAAACCAGCATTATTATTTTTATGATCGGGTACACATTATTGAATTCCCAGGCTTTGCGTCGCTCATTTTTACGGGTATAACAAAAATTACTTGTAGGACAACATATGAGATGCTAGATCTGATAACACTAGCCGGTTGGGTGTCCGGGCGGTTAAGGCGAGGGAACACGCCGCCGTGAAATGAACACGGATGTTAACGGGCAAACATTAAATTTAAGGAGTGACTGTGAGTAATTTGAAAATCACCGCGGTGAAAACCATTCTGACCGCCCCGGGCGGCATCGATCTGGCGGTGGTGAAGGTAGAAACCAATCAGCCGGGATTATATGGCCTGGGCTGCGCCACCTTTACCCAGCGTATCCAGGCGGTGAAAAGCGCCATCGACGGCTACATGGCGCCGTTCCTGATTGGCAAGGACCCGGCGCGCATCGAGGATATCTGGCAATCGGCCTGCGTAAGCGGTTACTGGCGCAGCGGCCCCATCATGAATAACGCGCTGTCCGGCGTGGACATGGCGTTATGGGATATCAAAGGCAAGCTGGCCGGCATGCCGGTGTATGAGCTGCTGGGCGGCAAATGCCGCGATGGCATTCCGCTGTACGTGCATACCGACGGCAGCGACGAATTTGAAGTGGAGGACAATGTCCGCGCACGCATGGAAGAGGGCTATCAGTACGTCCGCTGCCAGATGGGCATGTATGGCGGCGCGGGTACCGACGACCTGAAGCTTATCGCCACCCGGCTGGCCCGGGCAAAGAATATTCAGCCGAAACGCTCGCCGCGCGCCAGCACGCCGGGGATTTATTTCGATCCGGATGCCTACGTGAAAAGCGTGCCGCGCCTGTTCGACCATCTGCGCAATACACTCGGCTTCGGCATCGAATTTATCCATGATGTGCACGAGCGCGTGACGCCGATGGCCGCCATCCAGCTGGCCAAGAATCTGGAACAGTACCAGATGTTTTATCTTGAGGACCCCGTGGCGCCGGAAAATATCGATTGGCTGAAGATGCTGCGCCAACAATCGTCCACGCCGATTTCGATGGGCGAATTGTTTACCAGCGTCAATGACTGGAGACCGCTGATTACTCACAACCTGATCGATTATATCCGTTGCCATGTCAGCACCATCGGTGGCATCACCCCGGCGAAAAAGCTGGCGACGCTGAGCGAAATCCACGGCGTGCGCACCGCCTGGCATGGCCCGGGTGACATTTCGCCAGTGGGCGTTTGCGCCAACCTGCACCTGGATATGAGCGTGACCAACTTCGGCATCCAGGAATACACGCCGGTCAACGACGCGCTGCGAGAGGTGTTCCCCGGCTGCCCGGAAATCGAGCTGGGTTATGCGTACCTGAGCGACCGCCCGGGGCTGGGCATTGATATCAATGAGGAAAAAGCGGCGCAATACCCCTGTATCGGTGGTATCCCGTCCTGGACCCTGGCGCGTACTCCTGATGGGACTGCGTCGCGGCCATAGGGAACGCGCGGCATAGGAGGATGGCATCCTCTTATAGCGGCCGGGCGCTTATGCGTCCGGCGCCGACTGTTTCAGTTTCTCAATCGCCGCCACGTTTTCCGACATCGCTTCATTGAGCACCGCCACCGCGGTGGAGGAGTCTCGGTTCTTGATCGCCATGAACACCTTGATATGGGCCTCGACGCTTTCCAGCGAGATGCCGAGTGCGCGGTTCAGCTCTTCCAGATAGTAGTAGTAGATGTCTTTGATGGAATTCATGACGTTGTAAAACACTTTGTTCTGCGATGCCTTGGCGATCGCCAGATGGAAATCAAAGTCGGCCTGTGAATACTTTTTGTAGTCGTCCTTGTTCACCAGCATGCGGTTCAACGCCTGTTCCAGGGCGGTGATGTCGTCGGGCGTGGCGTTGCATACCGCCAGCTCCATGCATTTGAACTCCACCGTTTGGCGGAACACCATCATATCGTGAAACTCTTCGCGGCTCAGGTGCATGATGGGTTGGTGTTCGTTTAACAGACTTTGCTGGTTAAGGTCCTTGGTGACAAAGCTGCCTTTGCCCTGGTGAGTGATGACAATACCCAGATCGCGCAGGCGCTGTACCGCGCTGCGGATGCTGACGCGGCTGACGTTGAACGAGGCGGTCAGTTCGGCCTCGGAAGGTAGCTTGCTGCCCGGGGGCCAACTTCCGTCCAGCAGCTTTTCCTTGATCTGATCATAAACCGCGTTAACCACGTTGTGTTTCTGTATTGATTGAATGCTCATGGTGTCCGTCGCATACGTTGTCCTACAACATGCCTGTGTATAGCACGCCCAGCGGGGGCTGTGAAGCCAAAAAGCGCATTTTCATGCTGTCAGGATGAAACCAGCCGCTGAAAATAAAATATGTGATCGTCACTTCATTTTGGCGGATTGGTCATTGATCGGCGATGGAGAATGCCGCATTTTTAAACATGAATGATGTCATACAAGATGTTGTGTGACAGGTAGTGTTTGGCAATGAAGAAAGATAAACACTCCGGCTTCAGGTACTGACCGGTAATAATTAACCCCCTTGGAATATCGACATGAGTCAACTTTTGCCACAGAACCTAGCGCCGATACGCTGGCGTAAACTGATCCCGCTGGCTTTTATAACCTACAGCCTGGCCTATCTCGATCGCGCCAACTACGGTTTTGGCGCCGCCTCAGGACTGGCGCACGATCTGAATATCACTCCAGGCATATCGTCGTTGCTGGGCGCGTTGTTTTTCCTGGGTTATTTTTTCTTCCAGGTGCCGGGCGGCATCTATTCGGAACGGCGCAGCGCCAAAAAACTGATTTTCTGGAGCCTGATATTGTGGGGGATCCTGGCGACTGCAACCGGCATAGTGCATAGCGTGGCGGCGCTGGCCGTGATCCGTTTCCTGCTGGGCGTGGCCGAAAGCGTGGTGATGCCGGCGATGCTGGTGTTCCTCAGCCACTGGTTTACCAAGCGCGAGCGTTCCAAAGCCAATACGTTCCTGTTCCTAGGCAACCCGATCACGGTGTTGTGGATGTCGATTGTGTCAGGTTATCTGGTGAATTCCTTCGGCTGGCGCGGCATGTTTATCATCGAAGGCGTGCCGGCGATCGTCTGGGCGGTTATCTGGTGGGTTATCTTTGTTGACCGGCCGAAAGACGCCAAATGGCTGACAGACCAAGAGAAGCAGGATCTTGAGGCTGCGCTGGCGGCCGAGCAGGTGGAAATGAAACCCGTGAAAAATTACGCCGAGGCGTTCCGCTCGAAGAAGGTGCTGGCGTTGTCGTTTATCCATTTCTTCTGGAATATCGGCATGTACGGTTTCATTATGTGGCTGCCTTCGATCCTGAAGACCGCCTCGGGGTTGGGCATCGTGGCCACCGGTTGGCTATCCGCCGCGCCTTACCTGCTGGCGGTGCCGCTGATGCTGACCGCCTCCTATTTCTCCGATAAATTCCAGCAGCGTAAGCTGGTGGTGCTGTTGTTCCTGGGACTGGGGGCGGTATGTTTTTGCGGATCCTTTACCCTGGGCGCCGACCATTTTTGGTTGTCCTACGTGCTGCTGGTGATCGCCGGCGGAGCGATGTACACCCCTTATGGGCCTTTTTTTGCCGCGGTGCCGGAGTTGTTGCCGCGCAATGTCATGGCGGGGGCGATGGCGTTTATCGTCAGCTTCGGCGCGCTGGGCTCGTTTGTCGGGGCGTGGATTGTCGGCTACCTGAATGGCGTTTTCCAGGGGCCGCAGGCGTCTTATGTTTTTATGGGCGGTTCACTGGTGATCGCCGTCATCTTGACCGCTTTGACCGGTTTCAGTAATAAATCCTCTGCGCAGGCGGCGTCGAAGGCGGTGGCGCTACCCTAATCCCTATACAGGCCGGTTACTTTAACGGCCTGTATTTTGCGTCCATTACCTTCGATTATGTGTAAGTGTTCTACAACCGTACCCGCCGGCACGGCCATCTGGGCGGGGTCAGTCCTGCCAGACGGTCCCGATTTACAGGGCCGCCTTATGAATAGACTTGAAACACCTGTCGTGCAGTCTTAAACCCATTCAGCCAGGGATGCCGGAGTAAATCCGCTCAATGCTGTGTAATTGCCATCTTCCACTTTCGTTACCCAATCCGGATCGCTTAGCAGGGCACGGCCCACGGCGATGAGATCACACTCTTCACGCTCCATGCGCTCAATAAGGCGCTCAAGGCTCGCAGAAGCCGATCCCTTTCCGGCGAAAGCATTAGTCACATCGTTATCCAGACCAACCGAACCTACGCTAATCGTCGCGGCGCCGGTCACTTTTTCGCCTAACCCGCACAGTTCAGGCCGTTTCCGCCATCAATTTCAGGGAATTCCGGCTCCCAGAATCGACGTTGCGAACAGTGTAGGATATCGACGCCAGCCTCAACCAGCGGTAATAACCATTCTTCCATCACCGCCGGGGTTTCGGCAATTCGTACCCCGAAGTCCTGCTGCTTCCATTGGCTGACACGCATGATAATCGGAAAATCAGGACCGACTGCGTGACGAACGGCAGAGATAATCTCACTGGCAAAGCGCGAACGTTCTTTGATTGTTGGGCCACCGTAGCGGTCCGTACGCAGATCAGTACCGGCCCAGAAGAACGGGTCGATTAAAAATCCATGAGCGCCATGGATTTCGGCCGTGTCGAAGCCCAGACGTTTGGCATCCGCCGCTGCCTTTACGAACGCCGAAACGGTATCCGCAATATCTTCTTCACTCATTGCAACGCCGCGTGGGTCTCCGGGCGCATCAAAACCTGACGGGCTTTCAACAGGGGCTGCCGGCTCCCAGCCGTTAATATAACGCACTGCACCGGTATGCCAGATCTGCGGCGCCATGCGGCCGCCTGCACTGTGCACAGCATCAATAACGTTTTTCCAGCCAAAGTGCCGCTTCACCATGGAAAAAGGGAAAAAGGGAAAAAGGGATGCCGCTTCGTGGACTACGCCAATGGACGCTTAATAAGGTGCCTGAAGTCGAAGCAGCCAGGCGGCAATTTAATCAGGTTGCTGGAATGAAATGAGAAAAGGTGGACAACCCGATGTGTTGTTTAAGCAAAACGTTGCCTGTTGACGCGCTACCCCTTTCTGATCTTAAACTCCGCTAAGCGCGAGTCCTGATATTATTAATGATACACATTCAGGTTATCCATCAGAATCCGGAGGGTAATCTCGTTTTTTTGGCCAGGCCGACATTGAAATATCAATGAGCTGTGAAAGTGTCTGTCGGCTTGCGCCTGCTGAAGGCAGATTTACCACCGACTGCAGAATGCCAAAGTAATACCAGGCCAGCAGTTCCAGATTGATATCCTGCGCGATTTCTCCCGTTTGTTGCCCCTTCGCCAGAATGTTTAACAATATCTGTCGCTGTTGGCGAATCCCCACGTTCATCGTCATTTTCCCTGCGGCGGTAAGATCGGCTTGCTCACTGAGGCTGCGAGACAGCAGGCAACCTCTGAGGTTATCCAGTCCAGCGTTATCCGGAAGGAATTCACGCAGCAATGCTTCAACCCTTGCTCTTGGGGACGCAAGTTGAATTGAATTCATGCGAGACAGGACGCGGTCCGTATACAGCCTGAGGCACTCATTGAAGAGCCCGTCCTTATCCTTAAATCGCTGATAAAGGCTGGAGCGGGACAGACCTGTTGCTTCAGTAAGGTCGCTGATGGAGGCGTTTGCATAACCATGACTCCAGAAAACGCCGATCGCCGCATTCAACACGGCACTTTCATCGTATTGCGGTTTACCGCTCATAAATCCCCCGTTGACAATCTGGAATGATCGTACCAAGATTGCTGGACTGATCGTTCCATCATATAATAAGGGTTCACCATGCTTAATCAATCGAATACTCAAGTTCCTGAACTTCGCATCGCTGTCGCGGGTGCCACGGGTCGGGTCGGCTCACACTTAATCAATATGCTCGCATCAGATCCCGTAGCGATCATTGCACTCACGCGTCAGAAGACACCTGAAAATATTTCCGACAGGGTATCATCTGTTGTTGTCAATTTTGATAAACCCTCAACGCTCGAAAGGGGGCTAGCAGGTGCCGATAAGCTTTTCATCGCTCATGGGACATCATCTCAACAGGTGGCTAATGAGATAGCACTGATTGATGCTGCTGTAAAAACAGGCGTGCGACATATTGTTAAACTTTCGGTGATGGGGCCAGCAACGCCCATAAATCCTTTTGCATGGCATGCAGTGATAGAGGCTCATCTGGCCCGACAACCTGTGGCCTCAACCATATTGAGACCCACTACTTTCATGGATATACTCAAGCGTGCTGGAAGCCAGGTCGCTGCGGGAACCTGGGCGGGCGCTGCAAGTAACGGGCGCGTCAATCTGATTGACACCCGCGATGTAGCCGGGGTGGCACGTGTAGCGCTGCTTGAAAAAGTAGCAGATAACTCCCAACGTGCTTATCACCTAACGGGTCCGCGTAACTGGACAATGCCTGAGATTGCTGAGAAATTATCCGATCTTTTAGGTCGTACGGTCACCTATATTGACCGCTCACCCAATGAACAGCGCGCTGCATTACTTGCTGACGGTCTTTCACCGTTTGTCACTGAACTGCTTATTGGACTTGACCGGATTTTCAACCATTCAGTGCTGATTGAGCGCACTTTGACTGTTGAAGAATTAACTGGATTGCCCCCGCGCTCATTGTCAGATTGGCTGCAGGAAAATATTGCGTTTTTCAATCGGTAGATCCGGGGTGTCATCAGGCACTACGTTAAAGAGATCTCCTCATCCAATATTGATGAAAATGAACGTTAATCAAATTATTCATAACATTCGCAATGAATAAGATAATTTATCTGGTGCTTATTACCTATAAAACGCATGGCCCTAATGAAAGTACTAACGTAACCGCGATGGAGACAGGCCAAAACGCTGTGTAAATCTTTCAGCGAAGCGTGAAACCGATTTGTAGCCGCAGGCATCTGCCACCTGCGTCATGTTCCAGTTGGTGGTTTGTATCAGCAATAAGCCGTGGTGCATGCGTATATCCACGAGAAGCTTCTCAAAGCGGATACCCTCTTCGCGCAACCGCCTTCGCAGGGTTGATTCGCTCATAGCCAATGCTTCACCGGCGGAGCGGGCAGTCCAGCCGATTTCTGGTGAGGCGCGTAGCAGATGGCTTAAACGTGGGAAGACGCCCTGTCGTTGTGGAAGGGTAAAATGAATATTTTGCTCGGCAAGGACTAACAGTAAGTCAAAAATTCTTAACCGAATCCTTGCATCGCTAAGACTCGGCTGATCCAGGTTTTTCAGTAACGTTCGCAATGATTCGTGTAGAGCGCTATTAAGATCAACCGTGGTGAACTGAGGTTTCTTTTTGGCACTGGAAATGTCGCCCTGAAAAAACTGATAAAAATATTCCAACACATCTGCACTGAAAGTGAGAAATATTGACCGGAACGGGGAGTCATTACTCGGGGGATATTTGGTATAATCGGCAATCACGCCCTGATCTATAAAACCTACGGCGGCCTTATCAGCTAATGTATGGTTTTCCCCCGAAGCCAGGAACTCAATTCTTCCCGCTAATACGATCAGCACCGTCGGTTCAAAGAAGAAAAAAGAGGGGGTACTCTGCTCCACCCTGAGTTGCGGATAAGCCACCGAAACCAGATTATTACGGCTGGTGCTGCTGCCATAAAAACCAGACCAGGAAAATTGTTCACTGCTCAAGGCGTATTTCTCATCTGATGCGAATAACCTATTTTCTCTGGTCATGGTTTACCTGCTGCTTAGACGCTGAGCGTTACACTTTCACGTCCGGGTTAAGACTGTAGACTCCAGTCAGCGTAGCTTTGGCCAAAACGTCGCTGTTTTCCAGCGTGCGACGGATGTTAGCACCAGTAAGCTCTCCTGCTACGTTCAATGTCGGGGTCGGGAGCGCATATAATGTGAATACATAATGATGGATTATTTCATCATTCCACGGCGGACAAGGACCATCATAGCCATAGTAGGTGCCTGCCATCGACTCATCATTGGCAAACCACCCGGTATAATCATTTATGCCATGGGTCAGTCCATCTGGCGCAGAGGGACCCTGTTTGCCTCCAGCGGAAATGCCATGGGATTGTGACCCCTCAACGATTTCGCTCTGACCCGCCGGGATATTTAACAGTAACCAGTGAAAAAAATCGGCGCGGGGCAACGATGCCGGGACACTCTTACCTGGCTGATTTACATTTTCAGCACTGGTAGGAACATCGGGATCGTGGCAAAGGAGCACCAGCGACTGCGTACCCGCGGGAACATCTTCCCAGCGGAGGTGTGGGTTAAGGTTATCAGATAAACGGATATTATTTTCAGGATCGTAAACGGCAAAACTATTCTTGCCGGGGATGGCACCGCCATCTTTAAAATTATGGCTATATAATTTCATGCTGTTGCCTTGTCTATAAATGGAAAAATCGATTATACGACTTTCACAAACCTTACCAGTGCCTCATCCAGTCAAATTTCTTCCTGAAGCTATCATTTTGGCTGGACATGCTTAGTTTAAAACAAAAAACGTATCACGTGAATGATGGCTGCTTTTGTTTTGGTGAAGCCGAAGAATGGCCGAAAAGAAGAATAAAATGACCGAATTTAGCAATGTGCTTTGTAATTTATTTAATTATATTACCTTCTCTTGAATAATAATGAGTATCATTATCATATAAAGGCGTGTAAAATGTATCTCAATAAAGCGCGAGTAACAGCCCCATTTCGATTGAAATTAAGTGTTTTTTATTTTCTTACTTGTTTTTCCCAGGCACATGCAACACCGATTGATGAAGGTAGTGAAAATAAACTTAATAACAATAATAAAGACGAAACGATGGTTGTAAGCGCAAGCGCCAATGGAATGGATAAATCTACAAGCCAGGCACCTGCGTCTGTCACTTCGATATCAAGTGAAGAAATCCAAAAAAAACCTTATCGTGATATCGCAGATTTGCTCCAAGGGGTTCCGGGTATCACTACCACGATTGGCGGGGATCACAAGGAGATAAATATTCGTGGCATGGGATCTGATTATACCTTATATATGGTCGATGGTATGAGAATTGACTCCAGGGATACGAGCCGTTTATTTGATGGCTATGGTCAGATGAATGCCTGGATGCCTCCTGCTTCTGCAATAGATCATATTGAGGTTATACGAGGGCCGATGTCCGCTTTATATGGATCAGATGCAATGGGTGGTGTAATTAATATAATAACACGTAAAAATTCAAATAAATGGCAAGGAAGTATTGGCGCCGATTTTACAATGCAGGAGCATAGTGATTCGGGTAATATATTTCAGAATAATTTCTTTTTAACCGGTCCATTGATTGACAATATCCTTTCAATGCAGGCTTATGGAAATTATTCTAAGCGTGACGAAGACGATATCTATAATGGTTATCGAGGTAGCAAAAGAGATAACATAACAGGCAAGATAACACTAACCCCTTCGGATAAACAAGAAATTACTTTTACAGCTAATCATACACAACAGGATATAACTCAGACCGTAGGGAAGTCTATTAGCCCAGCATATAATTATGTCACTGGCGTGCCGACAGATTACAGGAAAAAGACTGAGGTTAACCGTTTTTCTGTAAATCATATTGGCTATTTGCCCATTGGAAAAACAGAATCGTATATCCAAAGCGAAGATTATACGATAGGTTCTGAGGATGTTTGGCTAAAGAATTTAAACATGCGATCCTCACTTTCTTCAAATATAGGCAGCCATATCCTGACCTTTGGTGGAGAACTTAGTATTAAAAAGTTACATGATGGAACATCAAATCAGCTATCCAGTGAGACAGATCTAAAACGTACCGAAAAGTCCTTGTTCCTGGAAGACGCATGGCTGGCTACTGAAGATTTCACTTTAACTTCAGGTGTACGTTTTGATGATGATGATCAGTTTGGGAGTCACTGGAGCCCGAGAATTTATGGTGTCTGGAATGTTGCCACAAACTGGACGATTAAAGGGGGCGTCAGTAGTGGTTTCAAAGCACCGGCTATTACAGAAACTTCAACATCGTTTGGTACCGTATCTTATGTTGGCAACGTTTACGGAAATCCTGATCTGAAACCGGAAAAGTCAATAACCCAAGAAATGGGACTCCTTTATGACAACGATGAAGGATTAACAGGAGGTATTACATTATTTAATAACCAGTTCAAGGACAAGATAGATACAGTATCTTGCCCAGAAAACCAATGTCTGTCAGTACCTAATGTTTATGGTGCTTACCCACTTATCTATACAAATATTGGTAAAGCAGTAACTCGGGGTGTTGAAGCCTCACTTGCTTTTCCTGTTACTGAAAAAGTAAGCATTGCGAATAACTATACATATACCTATTCAAAACAGCAGTCTGGTGAAAATAAAGGGAAGCCACTTAATAAACTGCCTAAACATCAATTCAATAGTACTGTTAATTATCAATATAGTGAGAGGTTGAAAACCTGGCTGGCAATAAATATTCGCGGAAAGGATAGTGATAATGTAGGTGGTGCACAAGCGACTATATTACCTATCCAGGCACCTTCATTTGCCATGTTAGATATCGGAGCGGATTATGCAGTCGCCAAAAATGTAGATATTAAGGCTGGTGTTTCAAATATTCTCGACAAAAAAATTCGTTATGATGATTATGGTTATGTTGAAGATGGCAGACGATACTGGCTTGCTGTGAATTATTCTTTTTAGGTAATAAAAACGGGGGAGGACGGCACCCCCTTTCTATTTTTTAATTTCATGCAAATCGATAAGTTTTGAAGATGAATTTTTTAAATCATTAAAATAACTCAGCGGTGGTTTACCTAATATTTTTTTGAACATGGTAACAAAACTGCTTGCATTTTCATAACCCAGGTCAAGTGCAATAGCGGTAATACTATCCCCCTCGGAAATTCGCTGAAGTGCTATAACTATATGAAGTTGCTGCTTCCATCTGCCAAAGCTCATGCCCAGCTCATGTTGCACTAACCTGGTGAAGCTTCTTTCACTCATATTGACTCTTAGCGCCCATTCATGAAGTTTAAGTGAATTATTCGGACTTTTAATAAGCTCATTGGTTACTGAATATAAGCGCGATTCTGAAGGCATTGGAAGACTAACTTCGAGTTTAGTCGTAGCTTTTAACTGATCGACTAATACATCTATTATTTTTTTTTCGGATTCTGATAATGTAGATTTGCCGTTAAAATTTGAGGCAAAAAAAATCAATTCACGCAAAAGAGGATGTACAGAAAGAGTTGCACATTCTTCAGGAAGCCCCTTTATTTTAGTAGTGTCAATGAATAAGCAGTAACAGCTAGTATTGCCGGCTCCTCTTGTAGAGTGAACTGTATTAGTTGGTATCCATATAGCACATTGCGGTGGTATTAGGTAGATTGATTTTTTTACTTCACATATTATAATTCCTTTTGGCGAAAATATTAGTTGAGCTTCAGGATGCTGATGTGGCTTGAGTTCCCAGCAATCTGTAAAATTATCTGATTTAATGGATAAAACTGGTAAAAAGGGATTTCTCACTTCAGAAATTTCGTAATGGTTTACTGTATTAAATGAGCGATCAGTTGTCATAGAATTCAAACCTCTTGGTCGAATAACTAAGATTATAACATTAACCATATGAAGTGGAAAGTTTTAAGCTAGGTGAGCGTAAAAATCTCCAATTATAATAACTAAATTGTTGTGATTTTTTTAAGGTTTTTGCTAAAATATGCTTTATTTAAATTATTATCATCTTCACCATTGTGTTCTACTAATTAACAATTTTATTCATTAAAATCTGATGGTTCAAAAGCAACTAATCGAGTTGATAAATCTTAATAGTGGATTCATTTATGTCTACCATTTAATATTCAACTTCATTTTATTCAGATGGTCAATTAGACAATTAATTGATTTTATCCCCAGGCGGTCATTGAGGCTTACACACGGATGGCGGAATTATCGGTATTTTGGAGAATTAATATATTAATGGGTGTGTTGATACAATAAAAGAATACAATTAGGTACTGCTTTTATAAAGGTGATTATATGAGAGGTATTCTTGCTTTTTTAGATGTGATTTATTTCGCTTATGTTAATCATGTTTTATTTTTATTAATGTCATTCTTTACGTGTTGTTAAATGTTGTTTTTCGAAAGCACTGCATTGTGCAATTGCCTGAATGATGGGTTCCATCAAAGAGTGTTATTGTGTCGGTTTTAAAAATCAGCGGTTAAGCTGAATTTAATTGACTTGGCGTAGTCAATAGTTGATGATTTGCACTGTTATGTAATTTTTGTGAACTATATGATGATTTATGTCGGTATGAGATTCGTCCACTTCTCTCATTCAGTTGTCTCTCCAATAGACCGGCTTCATACAATTCTCGGGATGCGCGATAAACCACGCTTAGACTAATCTTTTTTTCATCGTACATATTAATATAGATATCCCTTACCTCCAGAAAAGCATCCTGATGCTTTTGCATAACGTCTAATACATATGCTCTGGGGATGGTGTATCGTAATATTTTCTTCATTAAATTATTTCTCATACTGAGCATGCTTTTTCAAATTAACAATGGCTTTTAATTTTTATCTTCAATGCGTTTAAGTAATTCGTGAGCCTTTTCAATTGCTGCGTCTTTATTGCTGGCTATAATTAAAGGAAAGCCACAAAATTTAGAAAATGTTTTTGAAAAAGCGCTGAGTAATATCGTTTGCTTCTCCTTTGGGATGACCTGGACCTGAGCTATTATATAATTTCTAACATCAGGTTTGTTGTTTTTCATCCATTTAACAATAATCATTTTTTCTTCTTTAGAATGCGCGTGATTTTCCTCATTTCCATAATCATCTCCATTGATCAATATAAAAGGGGTTTTCCTTGCAAAAAGTGCTTTTAGCTGAGAAAAAGTGTTTTCAACATCAAAACTGTTATTGTTTAATTCCTTTTCATCATTGACCTGTTTCAACCACACTAAAGGGAATCTTGAATCATCTATTACAAGCATTGCCATGTCCTTTATGGAATATGAGAATGATAAATATTACCATTGGTGTTTTGATTTTAGTTTGGAAATCCGGCCGTTTTATATTCATTTTCAGCCTATTTGTCGTTTTTCTACCCCGGTCTTCGTTAGTACGCTTCTTGTGTCATTCCTTGTCAGGACATAGCTTGAAATGCGTGATCGCAGATACCGGTCTTGGTGTAGTCGCCCATCATTCGTAGCCATTTGTTGACTACGTTTTCACACATTTATTGTTGCGGACACGAATCCTGAGAAACAATGGACTGCCCTCATCCATAAGACGATCCTGCCCCATAGTTTGGCTATAAGAGGAATGTATTTATCCTTTTCACACCCAGGCCGGGCCTGATGCGGCCCATAGAGCACAAGGAGGAGGGTGTCTGTTTCTTTCAGAAAGCGCGCACAGAAAAGTAAAAGGATTTCATTTCAATAATAAGGAAGCTGTTCAAGCGCATGGGTATAACGTTATGCCTGACCGATCAGCATCGATTCAGACCTCTGAAAATGGCAAAGTTTAAAAAAATATTCTGGGTATTATTCGTAGTAAGTCACTATCCGTTGTCCACACAGTTCATGGACATTAATATTCATATCATAAAGTTGACCGAGACGCTCAGCGGTAATGACATGATTAGGAGAACCTTCATAGTGTACTCTGCCCGCAGACATCGCAATAATGTGATCTGAATAGTACGAAGCAAAGTTGATATCATGAAGCACCAATACGACGGTTTTACCAAGTTCGTCTGCTGCTCTTCGAAGAATCTTCATTGTAGCGGTCGCATGCTTGAGGTCTAGACTATTTAGGGGCTCATCCAGTAGCAGATAGTCGGTGTCCTGACATAGGACCATTGCGATAAAGGCGCGCTGGCGTTGTCCACCGGAAAGCTCGTCAAGGAAACGGTCGCGCAACGATGTGATGCCCAGATACTCCAGTGCACGCTCAATATGCCCTCGATCATCGTGGGTGAAACGTCCTTTCGAGTGCGGGTAGCGGCCAAAAGCGACCAAGTCACTGACGGACAGGCGCACGCTGATATGGTTATCCTGTCGCAGGATCGCCAGACGTTGCGCAAGTAGGGCCGTGGGAGTGTTAACGACATTCATCTCGTCAACCTTCACGGTCCCACTCGTTGCCGGCAGTAGCCTGCTAATAAGCATCATGAGCGTGGATTTACCGGCACCATTGGGGCCGATGATGGATGTCAGTCCGCCTTTGGGGATCCTCACCGAGACGTTGTCCACGACGGTAGTTGTGCCATAGCGTTTAGTGAGTGCGTGTGTTTCGATCATCGCGCCCTCTGCATGATTAATATAATGAAAGCAATACCGCCAAAGAACTCAATGACAATGCTCAGGCTGGTATTAAAACCAAACAGCCTCTCCAGAACAAACTGCCCGCCAACCAGACATATCATCGCGATCAGCGCGGAGGCAGGGAGCATCAGAGCATGCCGCGCATTCCCGACAAAACGGTAAGCCAGGTTGGCGACCAGTAGGCCGAAGAAAGTGACCGGCCCTACCAACGCTGTAGAGACCGATACGAGAATAGCAATTATCATCAGGATGGTTCTAACAGTCCGGGTGTAATCGATGCCGAGATTGATTGCCGAGTCTCGCCCAAGCACCAGCACATCAAAGCTACGCCGCATTCTCCAGCCTATCACCGAGACGCTGAAGACAAGTATTGCTGCGATGGACAGCAGGCTTGAGTCGATAAGATTGAAGCTTGCAAAGAGGCGATCCTGCAGGACGGCGAATTCACCCGGATCGATGACACGCTGTAGGAAATTCGACAGGCTACGCAGTAGCCCGCCGAACACGAGACCGGCCAGCGCCAGGAACATCAGGTCTCTGCGACCTCCGGCGAAGAGCCAGCGATAGAGCAGGGCCGCTGAACTGACCATGACGAATGTCTCCACGGCAAAGCGCAGATATGGGTTGATGGCGGCGCCGTGGACGTAGCCGATGGTGAATGCCACCAGGGTCTGGATAAGAACGTACAGCGCATCAAAGCCCATGATCGATGGCGTCAGGATATGATTCTGGGTAATGGTCTGGAACAGTACGGTCGACACTGCCATTGCGTAGCCAATCAACAACAGCCCTGCGAGCTTTTGCGCACGAAGCGGTAGCACAAAAGACCAATGTCCTCCGGCACCAACGGTCATGAATGCAACTGATGCGATTATCGTCAGTATAACGAGCAGAATGATGACCATACCGGGCCTCATTTCTTGAAATTCAGCCAAATCGTGCAACTCCTCGTTTGAGGATGAAAAGGAAAATCACGCTGCCAGCAATCCCGATAATGGGGCCCACGGGGATCTCGAAGGGTTGGGTTACGGAGCGGCCTATAATGTCGCAACTCAGTACGAAACCGGCGCCGAGAGTGGCGGTCCACGGTACTGCTCTGCGCAGGTTGTCGCCGATCACCATGCTGATGATATTCGGCACGACCAGACCGACAAAGGGGATCGCGCCTACTGTCGCGACCACAGCAGCTGTTGCGATCGAAACGATAACAAGCCCGGTCATGAGTGTTACCCGATAGTTCAGGCCCAGGTTATTTGTGAAATCCTGCCCAAGTCCTGCCACCGTGAATCTGTCGGCTGCAACATAAGCGACGACAGCGGCGACAAACGAGATCCAGAGCAGTTCATAGCGGCCGCGCAGCACCGATGAAAAGTCCCCAGTAGACCATGTGACCAGCGACTGAATAAGATCGAACCGGTAGGCAAGAAATGTCGCCGCTGCGTTAATTATGCCGCCGAGCATCAGACCGACGAGCGGGACCATCAATGGCGAGCGCATGGGTGACAGCCGCAGTATGACAAGGAACAGTAGCGTTCCCAGCAGGGCGGTAAAACACGCCACAAGCATGCGCGCGGGCACAGGCAGTCCGGGAGCCAGCAGAGCAGCCAGCAATAACCCAAGTGTGGCGGACTCAATCGTCCCTGCTGTGCCTGGCTCCACGAAGCGATTGCGCGAAAGCATTTGCATGATCAGGCCAGCCACCGCCATGGAACTTCCAGCGAGGAGCAATGCAACGGTCCGCGGAATGCGGCTCGCCAGTAAAATGTTTGTGGTAGACGTGGTATAGCCTGCTAAAAGCGATGCAGGCGAAATTGTCGTCGCACCGATAAATAGGCTAATCAGGGAAAGCAACCCGACCACGATCAGTGCGATTACAAGTCCCTTCATTGACGTTTTGCGTGCTGAAAGCGTCATTTTGTCTTGGTTATTGCCAAGGAAACTTCATCAGCCATCGACTGAAGCGCGGTCAGTCCGTCGCCAACAATATACCACGCGACAGGATCGAGGTAGACGATGTGGCCAGCCTTCCAGGCCTTGGTTTGTCGAACCAGTTCATTATCCAGCAGCTGTCTGGCGGATGCTCCCTTTTCCCCAATGGCTGCATCACGATCGATGACATAAAGCCAGTCAGGATTAGTTTCGAGAATGAACTCGGAGGAGATCACCTGACCGTGCGGACCCTCATCAAGCTTGCGCGTCACGGGTTGCACGCCGAAGTCGTTATACAGTGTCCCAAACCAAGATTTCGGGCCGAGCGCTCCGATGCGACCACCGCTGGTCATCACCAGCAGTCCTGTCCCCATCTTTGCCGTGCGTGCCCGAAGCGCGTCGACTGATGCCCGCAACGTGCTGGCACGACGGGCGACCTCAGCTTGTTTACCGAAAATGTTTCCAAGGATCTGCGCATGCGCTATCGCGCTGTCAACGCGGTGTTGAAAGTCAGGAGTCAGATCAATGGTAGGGGCGAGCTTCGCCACCTGAGCGTACTTCGGCGATGAACGCCCGCCCACGATGATCAGATCAGGTGAAAGCGCGTTAAGTGCTTCGTAATCGGGTTCGAAAAGAGAGCCAACCTTCCGGTACCGGCTTTCTCCAAATTTAGCGAGATAAGGTGGATAGTTGAGCGTGGGAACGCCTGCGACATCGACCCCGATGGAGGCAAGGGTATCTAGCGCGGCGATATCAAGAATAGCCACGACCCTGGGATTGACCGGGACGCGGGTCACCCCTTGAGTATGATGAACGGTGATCTCTTCGGCTTGCAGCATGCGCGAAAAGAGAACGAAGCATGTCAGGGAGATTATAGCCAACGTATACATCATGCACGTTGCGACTTTCGCAGGGCGCGGATAATAGCGGTGTGATACGAATAGAAGGGCGATGTGCCTGTTGAACATGCTGAATTTCCGTATTTGTAGGCGTCAACGCGTTACACATAATGTTTGTCGCATTGATCATCTTATTAGTATTGCCGGTGCCGTCCCCCGTTGGCATTGCGAGGCACGGCAGTTCGCGCATAGGGTCAAAATGGAAATGGCCTGCTAAAATGATATGGATAGAATGCTAATGTGTCATTGCACAATATGGCCTATCTGTTATCCAATTCAGCCAAAATGAATTGGATAATCATTCTCATCGGATAAAGCGCAATCCGCGTGACGACCGCAATGCCGGCTCGGTGCTGCCGCCCGCGGTGTGGTTCGCCTACAGCCCGGACCGCAAGGGGGTGCATCCGCAAACCTATCCGGCGCGGTTCAGCGGAATGTTGCTGGCGGATGCGGGCTTCAACCCGCTGTATGAAGAAGGCCCTATCCGCGAGGTCGGCTGCATGGCCCACGCCCGGTGTAAGATCCATGATATCCATGTGCGGCATCCGTCGCCGACCACCGCCGAGGCACTGCACCGGATCGGCGAGCTGTATGCGATCGAAGCCGACATCCGGGGGCGTCCGGCAGAAGAACGACAACAGGTGCGCGAAGCGCGCTCCCGGCCGTTACTGATGGGCCTGGAGAGCGGGAACCGGGAAAAGCTCGCCACATTGCCGCGACAGGCCGATACGGCCAAGGCGTTCAACTACCTGATGAACCACTGGCAGGCGTTGTGTTATTACAGCACCGATGGTTGGGGGGAGATCGACAATAACATCACGGAAAACGCGTTAAGAGCGGTGAGCCTGGGGCGAAAAAATTATCTGTTCTTCGGTTCTGATAACGGCGGCGAACGTGCCGCGCTGATGTATACGCTGATCGGCAGTTGCAAACTGAACGGCGTGGAGCCGGAAGCCTATCTGCGCCATGTACTGGCGACAATCGCGGATCATCCCATCAATAAGATCAAAGATCTCCTGCCGTGGAACCTTATAATACCTGCCGAATAAGCGTCAATACGTCACTGAGTTGACGCTTACCCTAAGCCAAGCCGGGATTCTTTAAGGTTATTTCTCAGGCGACTGTTAGGTTAAGGGACACAGCCTAAGATTGACTAAATTTTACAAATGATTCAGATATGTTCGTTATCTCAGGCTCATTTCATTGAGTTGTACACTTTGAAGGCGGGATTTTTTTCAAAAATTTCAGCAACAAAATCCATGAACACAATCGCCCGTTTTGGTAAAAGTCGATTAGCAACATAAACGGCCTGAATGGGAACGGGGGATGCAGTGTAATCAGTCAGTAATAATTGTAGGTTGCCATTTTCCAGTCCCTCCCCGAACAGCCATTCTGGGCCCTGTGCGATCCCAATCCCTGCATTGACAAATTTCTGTACTGCTTCTGGTGAATTGACCCTGAGCCGACCAGAAATAGGAACATTGATATCCTGAAATCTCCAGGTAGCTCCTGTTGTTAGCAAGGTATAGATCAAACAATCATGTTTTTTTAAATCCTCTGGGGTATTAGGGGTTCCGTGTTTAGCTAAGTACTTGTTACTGGCAACACAGACTCGCTCAAACATGCCAAGTCTGCGGGCACGCATAGCACTGTCCTCCAGGTGTCCAATGCGGATTGCCAGCTCAGCCCCTTCATCAACGAGATTGATATAGCGGTCATTAATCTGTAGATCGAGTGCTAGCTCAGGGTAGCGTTCTAAAAAATCTGGGATGTGCGGGACTAAGAATGTGTGAGCCAATGCTGTGGGGCAGGCAACGCGTAATAGCCCTGTGGGTGTAACATTTTCTCTGAAAGAAGACTCTGACTCTTCGACGGCTTCCAGAATACGCCTTGCTTCCAAATAATAACGTTCTCCTTCAGGAGTTAGGGAAAGCTTGCGGGTTGATCTGTGAAGTAATCTGGTCTGCAAATGCTCTTCGAGGGTTGCAACATGACGACTCACGTTCGGTTGCCCTAAGCCTAAATCCCTACCGGCTGCGGAAAAGCTGCCTGTTTCAGCGGTACGGACAAAGCATGTCATCAAAAGTAATCTATCCATCCTAAAACCCATTTATGCTTTTAATGCATGAAACATATTTAAAAACACAATCTTATCACAATATGAGCATGAGCATATAGTGGCTATCAAATCGGTCATTCGCCGATCAGTTGTAAAACTAACAGGAGATATTTACATGTCTAGATTACAAGGTAAGCGCGCACTGATTACGGGTGGAACAAGTGGTATTGGTCTTGAAACAGCGAAGCTGTTTGTTGCAGAAGGTGCACGCGTAATTGTTACTGGTGTTAACCCTGATTCTATCGCAAAGGCGAAAGTAGAACTTGGTAATGATGTGTTAGTCGTGAGCGCTGATTCCGCTGATGTGAACACACAGAAAGCTCTGGCTCAAACGGTTAAGGAACACTTTGGACAACTGGATATCGCTTTCCTGAATGCGGGTATATCAATGTATATGCCAATTGAGGTATGGACAGAAGAGATGTTCGACCGCATTTATGATATCAACGTTAAAGGTCCTTACTTCCTAATGCAGGCGCTGCTGCCAGTGTTCGCAAGCTCTGCATCAGTGGTCTTTAATACATCTGTAAATGCTCACACGGGACCAGTGAACTCTTCAGTTTATGGCTCAACCAAAGCAGCATTACTGAACATGTCGAAAACACTTTCTAACGAGTTACTTTCTCGTGGGATCCGTATCAACGCAGTGAGCCCAGGCCCTGTTGATACACCGCTTTACGATAAGGCGGGGATCCCAGTGGAATATCATGATCAAGTGATGAAAGATATCGTTGCAACCATCCCTGCAGGTCGTTTTGGTAAGCCTCAGGAAGTAGCGCAAGCGGTACTTTACTTCGCATCTGATGAGTCAGCCTGGACCGTGGGTTCAGAAATCATCATCGACGGCGGCGTTTCAATCTAAGCCACCAAAATCACGCTGGAACAGGCGTATCCACCTGAACAAAACATTGTCATTCACGTTGTGACGGCAAGCGACCTCGGCAACGGATGTACCTGGTTATAGAGCAAGCTGGACCGGCTTTAACTTCAGTTCTGGAGAGTGGAACTGGCGAGGCGCTGAACGCCAGTCCATCTTGGCCTGAGGCGTTTCCTGGACTGCCCCCCAAAACCGTGGCCAGTTTTGCTTGACCACTACAAAGTTAACGCCCCTCTCACGAAATTAGGAGGGGGCGAAGCTACTAAAATTTCCCTGTGCACTAGATTGTTAAGTAAGCACTCTTTTAATGTAACCCAGATATAAAAATGCGTTCTTTTTTCAGATATTCTGAACTGGCTGAAATAGTCATCCCAGCATAGAAAAAGCGACTAATAATATCTTCTTCACAGTTTGCGGATCTTCTCCATGAGCTAGCAGTGACGAAGCATTAATCAACTGTGCGTCGATATAAGTAGCTGCAAACTCTGGAGACATATTGGCAGAAAACTCTCCTTTGGCTTTTGAGCGCTTCACCCATTCTTTGAAAGTGGATAAGCCTTGCTCCTCAAGGAAATCGACTTGTGCGCGAGTTGCTTCGCCTAATTGCATCCGTGCCTCACGCATTTTTACAAAAAGGCACCCCATTGGAGACTCATGGTTACAACTCACTGACGTGGCAAATGACACGAGATTGTCAAGTACCTCTCGAAACGGAGAGTCACTATTTAACATCTCTTGCACAGGACTTAGCACTTGTTCCTGGTACCTGATAAGAACAGCTTTCATCAAGCCATCTTCATTCGAAAATTCACGATAAAGGCCAGGCTTCGATACACCAGATCTCCTGCAAATTTCATTGAGGGATAAACTGCCTATATCCTCTTTCCAATAAGAATCCATTGCTACATCTAAAACATGGTCACGATCAAGGGTCTTAGGTCGCCCTCTTGAAGGTTTGATTGGATTTAAATTCATTTTATACTGCCCGGTATTTTAATTTGACAGATCGTATACTAACTTTTATTATACCAGCCGGTATTTAATTTTCAATCCAGTAGGAAAGTAAAGATGAGTGAAGCAAAGAAAAACATCGTGGTCACAGGAAGCAGCAGTGGATTTGGTCAAAAGTCAGTAAAAGATTTTGCAGATAAAGGCTACCAAGTGTTTGCCACGATGCGTGGTCCAGAAGGCAAGAACGCTGCAGTTAAGGCTGAATTGGAAGCGTATAGCGATTCCATCCAAGTAGTCGATATGGATGTTACCAATGACGAATCGGTCAAAACAGCCATTGCAAGCGTACTAGATAAAGCGGGCAAAATTGATGTTTTGCTAAACAATGCTGGTGTAATGTACCTTGGCATTACAGAAGCATTTAGCATTGCCCAAGCTCGCGAGCAGATGGAAACCAACTACTATGGCGCTATGCGTACTATTCAGGCAGTTTTGCCTGCGATGCGTGAAGCCAAGTCAGGCCTGATCATCAACACCTCATCCATGGTTGGCCAAATTTCAGCGCCATATTTTTCTACCTACGCCGCAACTAAACACGCTTTGGAAGGCTACCTCCAGGGGTTACGCTACGAAGTGGCACCATTCGGCATCGATATCGCCATCGTACAACCCGGCCCATTCCCTACAGGTCTAAGTGCAGCAGGACAACAACCGTCACGCACAGACATACTGGACAGCTACGGTGAATTAGCAGATATTCCTGCTGCTCTGTTCGAAGAATTCGGTAAATTTATGCAGAGCGATCAAGCACCTGATCCACAAATGGTCGTAGATGCCTATTTAGCGCTAGCCGATATGCCTAAAGGCAAACGCCCAACACGCACAGCGGTTGGCTTAGTTTGGGGGGTTGATGAAATTAACGCGGCTAAACAACCCATTCAAGACCGTGTGTTGAAAGAAATGCAACTAGACAACGTTTTAGGTGGTGCTGACGCGTAATTTTCGGTCACAGGGGCAGACTATCTTTTGCCCCTGTGACCTGCTCCCCGTTGATTAACATCACGCGGTGTTAGTAGTATCTTACGAACTTCCGTTTGTGGTGGTGCACGCATCGGGATTGCGCGCATTATGATTACCTAACCTTGAACTCATCAGCGATTTTGGTGTTGGCTATGACGGTATTGATGTTGCCGCGGCAAGAGAGCGTCAGATCGCTGTGACCCATACCCCGGCGTATTGACGGATGACGTTGCAGATCTGTCCATGGGGTTGATACTGGCAACGTCACGCCAGTTCCCCGGAGCACAACGTTTTATCGAACAGGGTGCATGGCAGAAGGGCGGTTATACGTGGACCCGCAAAGTCTCAGGGGCGCGGTTAGGCATTATTGGCATGGGGCGTATTGGGCGTGCTATCGCCAAACGCGCGGTTGCATTTAACATGTCGATCGCTATACGGATCGCGCCGCACTTGCCGACATGGACTACACCTTCCATGCAACATTGCTATCGCTGGCCGGGGCGCGTGATTTTCTGGTGGGCTGTACCAACGGTGGTGCAGAAACCCGCAGCCTCGTTAACCGAGATGTATTTAATGCCTTGGGCGCAGAAGGCATTCTGATCAATATTTCCCGTGGATCGATAGTAGATGAGCGCGGGCGCTAGTTGAAGTCATCGGAGAGGGGGCTCTCGGGGAGCCGGTCTGGATGTTTTCACCGACGAACCGTAAGTCCCGCAAGCATTGTTACAGTGGGCAAATGTGGTTGTCACGCCGCATATGGCCAGCGCTATCTGGGCGACGCGCAAAGAGATGTTGCGTCTGGTGCTGGAAAATGTCAGCACCTATTTTGCTGGCGAGCCGTTGTTGACACCTATTCCGTAGTAACCGAGTGAAAACGGATTCTGCATTTAAATCAGAGCGTGGCGTTAAGTCGCGCTTATTTATTGTCAGCGTTAAGCCACCTCCCCGGGAGGTGGTGATTGTCCCGGTGAGGTCATTTACAGGGTTTTCCGGATGGTTTTAAGTTGCGGATTTTTGCGTCGTTAAGAGATATTTGGGGGGAACTCTGTCATCGAACCCACCTGACCCCAAATCAGACCACCAATCTTGCCCGATGCGGAGGGGAAATGAAAATGCATCGGGAAGACTTTTCACACTAACTTGTTGAATCTAAATCATATAAAGATTCGTGAAGATGCATGAAAACATAAATTTGGCTCCTCTGACTGGACTCGAACCAGTGACATACGGATTAACAGTCCGCCGTTCTACCGACTGAACTACAGAGGAATTGCGAGAACGGGGCGAATCATATCCGGCCCCTCCAGGCGTGTCAACGTAAAAACAAATGTTACGGCGCGATTGCGCAACCCTTGGTCAAATCACGCGCCGGCATGCCGCTGAGCGTCCAGGCGCGCCAGGGGATCCTGACGGTAAAACTGCGTAAAGCAGCGATAGAGTTCGGGGAAGCGTTCGTTTAACAGCTCGGTGGAGCTGAAAAAATACTCGGACAAGACCGCAAAGCATTCGGCCGGATCGCTGGCGGCGTAGGCATCCATGCTGGCGGCGTCTTCGCCGACCAGATCAACCTCATCCTGCAAATCCTCCATGGCCGCGTGCAGCAGCGTTTCCCAGCGCGCCACGTCCCTGATGGAAATCAGCGGCACGCCGTTAACCACCCCGGCATTTCGCGCGTCCAGCTTATGGGCGGTCTCGTGGATAATCAGGTTAAAACCGCTGAGATCGAACGAGTCCTGGATCTCCAGCCAGTTAAGGACGATAGGGCCCTGATCCCAACTTTGCCCGGAATGCACCGCTTCGCCGCGATGCACCAGGCCATACTCATCCTGCCATTCGTCATTCACCACGAACGGCGCGGGATAGATAACCACTTCATGAAAACCGTCCAGCCACTCAATGCCCAGCCCCAAGACCGGCAGGGCAAACATCAGGGCGATACGTGCCTCCATCGCGTCATCCAGGGTCAGGCCCTGCAAGGGGACTAATTTCTTCTGCTGGAGAAACTTACCGGCCAGCATTACCAGAGCGTGCCGCTCCGCGGCGCAGAGGGGTGAAAATAACGGGATCGCCAGCGCCTCTTGCCATAAGGCAAGGGTTGCAGCGGATGGCGTAGAACTTTTCCATGGCCATTTTATCATCGTGTTGCTCGATAAGTCGTCACTTGAATCGCCAGGCGAGGTTTAGGACTATTAAAATGCCGTAAAACAGGGCATGATAGCAACCGCTAAAAAGGAGAGATGCCGGAGCGGCTGAACGGGACGGTCTCGAAAACCGTTGAAGGAGCGATCCTTCCCAGGGTTCAAATCCCTGTCTCTCCGCCACTATTCAAACAGTTATCCCCCTGCCGGTCTGTGACTGGCGCCACGCTGGCCACCACACCCCAAAAAAAAACGCACCGATAACCCTGATGGCATCCCATAGGCAGCGGCAGGGGTTGATGATAACCTAGCCCGGTCCGGTCTTATCCGTATTCCCGCTTACATCGCAATATCAAACGGTTAGCTATATGAAGAAAAAGAATAGCCGTGGGAGAGAGTGTCATGTTGTTTAATCTTCCCGGTAAGACGCTGACGCGCATGGCGTCGCTGATGTCGCTTAGCCTGGCTCTGGTGATGGTGGTCGTAAAAATCTGGGCGTGGACGCTGACGGGGTCCATGGCGCTGTTGACGTCGGCCGCGGACGGTTTGGTCGACGTTCTGGCCTCGGTGGTTACGCTGATTGGCGTCTTTTACGCCCAACGTCCCGCTGACAAAGGCCATCGCTACGGGCACGGCAAGTCCGAGGCCGTGGCGGCGTTTGTGCAGGCGCTGCTGCTGGGCGGCGCCGGGCTGGTGCTGGGCATGGAATCCACGCAGCGCCTGTTCCACCCGCAGCCGCTGATGCAGCACGGGCTGGGCATTTGGGTTATCATCGGCAGCACCCTGTGCACCGCCGTGCTGGTTTCAATGCAAACCTTTGTCGTCAGGCAAACGGCCTCCACGGCCATCGCCGCCGATCGCGCGCATTACGTTACCGATATCGCGGTAAACCTGGCGGTGCTGTGCGCCCTGGTGCTTGACAGCGCCTTCGGCTGGACCCGATCGGACGCTATCGGCGCCCTGGCCATTTCCTGCTATATGATCTGGAACGCGCGCGGCATGGTCGTTACCGCCCTGCGGCAACTGCTGGACCAGGAGCTTGGCGCTGAGGATCGCCGGCGTATCCGCGACGCCGCCCTGGGCTGCGAGGGGGTGCGCGGGGTGCATGATATCCGCACCCGCAACGGCGGCGATCGGGTTTTCGTCGAACTGCATGTCGAGGTGGACGGCCAACTGTCGGTAGATGTGGGCCATGAAATCGGCGACGCGGCGGAAGCGGCGGTCAGGAAACTGTTTCCCGCGGCGGAGGTACTGGCGCATCTTGAACCGGCCGGGATCGTCGACGAGCGTCTTGACGATCTGGTAAAATAACGCGCGCGCCAAGGGCGGATAAAAAAAACACCCACCGAAAAAAACTGTGGGTGCCCAACATCACATATGCCGGCTCTGGAGCGAGCGGACGGTTAAAAAATAACATTGCCGGTCGTCGGCTTCCAATGAGAACGGCTAATCGCAGCGTTATCAATATTCATATAAATTATATGTTTACAACTCCTTGCATCCTTAACCCTTTATTTGCATTGCAGGCGTTGCATAATGGGCGTCCAGAGCAGGCACCCTGCAGTTGCGATCAATTATTAATGGATGGTAAGGATTCTGTTATAGCCGGCTAAAGATGCGTAAATGCACTTGCGAATTCATCCGTTTAGGTCTGTTATGAGAGCATCGGCGACTTTTTTTAAGCATGTGTTTTTAAGCGGGAAGGTTAAAGGTACCTTATGAAAAAATTATTGAGCCTTGTGTTATCGCTTAGCCTCCTGGCGCCGGTGGCGGGTTTTGCCGCTCCCGGCTGGCACGACGGGGGTCACGGCGGCCATGGATGGGGCGGACGGGGACCCGGTTGGGGTGGTCCGCATCGCGGCGCAAGATTTGATTTCCTGCCCGGCGTGGCGGCAACGGTGCTGGTCGCCGGCCTGACGTATTATGTGCTTGACGGTATCTACTACCAGCGGCAGGAAAATCAATATGTGGTGGTCGACGCGCCGCCGCAGCCGCAGGTTTACGCCTCCGGCGGCATGAGCGGCAATATGACGGTGCTTGACCTCAATGGTGAACGCTTTTACGTGAACCAGGGGCATTATTACCGTCGTAGTATCAACGGCCAGTATTTGGAAGTGCCGCGTCCGGCCGGCTTATAAGCCTGGACCGCGCGCCGGTTCGCAAACCGGCGGTTGCACCTGTCGCCACAATGCCCGCTCCGGCGGGCATTGTGCTGTCTGGGGCCCGGTACGTTATCGCCGGTGCGCGCAGGCGGACCGGCAATGAAACGGGCTACTCCGGCGTATTCCGGCTGGAGACCTGCGCCCGGAGCGTTTATATTATCTCCCGGCCGGAATCAATACGGGGCGCCCGCACCGGGCGATCAACCGCGATTGGGCGGCGTTTATTTTTTGCAGACTGCATTTTTGCCAGGGGATCGTTATGCCACAAGATATCGCCGGACAGTTGATTCAACGTTTTTACCGCTACCTGGCAGTGACCAGCCAAAGCCATGCCGCGGCGACCACGTTGCCCAGCACGCCGGGACAGCAACAGCTGGCGGATATGCTGGCGCAGGAGCTGCGCGTTTTAGGCCTGGAGGATATCCAGGTCGATGACCGCGCCACCGTCACCGCGTTGAAACGCGGCAACACGCCGGCTGCGCCGCGCATCGGATTTATCGCCCATCTGGATACGGTGGATGTCGGCCTGTCGCCGGAGATTCATCCGCAGCTGCTGCGTTTCACCGGCGAAGATATTTGCCTGAACGCCGGGCGGGATATTTGGCTGCGCGTGGCCGAACATCCCGAGATCATGCCCTATCGCGGCCAGGATATTATTTTCAGCGATGGTACCAGCGTGCTCGGCGCCGATAATAAAGCCGCCGTCACCGCCATCATGACCATGCTGGAAAACCTGGACGCGGATACGCCCCACGGCGATATTGTCGTTGCCTTCGTCCCGGACGAAGAAATCGGCTTGCGCGGCGCCAAAGCGCTGGATCCGGCCCGTTTCGCCGTGGATTTCGCCTACACCATCGATTGCTGTGAGCTGGGCGAAGTGGTCTATGAAAATTTTAATGCCGCCAGCGCGGCGGTGACCCTGACCGGGGTGACCGCGCACCCGATGTCGGCGAAAAATGTGCTGGTGAATCCGATTTTAATGGCGCAGGAGTTCATCAGTCATTTTGACCGGCGGGAAACACCGGAAAATACCGAGGGCCGGGAAGGCTATTTCTGGTTTAACGATATGGCGGCGAATGCGCGCCAGGCGCGGCTGAATATTTCGATCCGCGATTTTGACCGGGATCGTTTTTTAGCACGCAAGCAGCGTATCGGCGAGGTGGCGGAAGAAATTGCCCGGCGTTATCCAACGGGAAAGGTCGAGTTCAAGATAACCGATATCTACAGTAATATCAGCAACGCCATCGGCGACGATCGTCGCGCCATCGATTTGCTGTTCGCCGGTCTGAAGGAACTGGGCATCGCGCCGAAAGTGACGCCGATGCGGGGCGGCACCGACGGCGCAGCTCTATCCGCCCGGGGGCTGTTAACGCCCAACTATTTTACCGGCGCGCACAATTTTCACTCGCAATTTGAATTTCTGCCGGTCAGCGCCTTTGTCGCCAGTTATGAACTGACACGCAAGCTGTGCCTGTTGGCCGTGCGAGCCTAGTGGCAGCGCTTTGTGGCGGCGCGCGCAAAACGCGCGCCACGCTGCTGGGTCTGCTGGCAATCGTGCTGTGGAGCACCCTGGCCGGCTTAATCCGCAGCCTGAGCGAGCAGTTCGGCCCCACCGGCGGTGCGGCCATGATCTACACCGTCAGCGCCGTATTCCTGCTGGCGCTGGCGGCGCGTCCGCGTGTTGCCGGCTTTAGGCTTAAGTATATGCTCACCGCCGGACTGCTGTTTGCCAGCTATGAGATCTGCTCCTCCCTGTCGCTCGGCTATGCCGCCAGCCGGGAACAATCGATTGAAGTGGGCATGATCAACTACCTCTGGCCCAGTCTGACCGTACTGCTGGCGATGATGATGAACGGCGCAAAGGGCGGTGCCGGGGTCTATACCGGCCTGCTGCTGGCGCTGACGGGTATCGTCTGGCTGATGTGCGGCGACGGCGGGTGGACGCCCCGGCATATGCTGGATAATGTATTATCCAATCCGCTAAGCTATGGCCTGGCGCTGGGTGGCGCACTGATCTGGGCGGTCTACTGCAATGTTACCCGTCGGTTTGCCGGCGGACAACATGGCGTTACGCTGTTTTTTATCCTGACCGCGCTGCTGCTATGGGTGAAATACTTGTTCAGCAACGAACCGGGACTGGTGTTCAGCGGCGCGAGCGTCGTCGCCCTGCTGGTGACCGGCGCGGTGATGGGTATCGCCTATGCGTCCTGGAATATCGGCATCATCAACGGCAATATGACCCTGCTGGCCGCCTGTTCCTATTTTACCCCGGTGCTGTCCTCGCTGTTTGCCGCCACGTTGCTCCATATCCACCTGACCGGTAGGTTCTGGCAGGGCGTGGCGCTGGTGTGCTGCGGCTCGCTGCTCTGCTGGCTGACAACCCGCGAACGCCCTGTCGCGGCACAGGTCCCACGCGCCGAGAGTGGTGATCATCTCTAATGTGATGTACGTCACATGATCCTTTCATGCTGTCAGCGCCAAATGGTGATTTGCATCACAAATATTATGTGACGAAGATCACATTTAGCCTGAAGGAATACGTCGTATCATTCAAAAATGAAATATTGGTTCATTTTTTAAGGCATGGCGTTTCTTACAGGTGCGGTATGAAAATCAAACAAAGCTTAGATAAAATTCCCGGCGGGTTAATGTTGGTTCCCCTGTTCATCGGGGCGATTATCAATACCTTCTACCCGCACGCGGGCGCGTATTTCGGATCATTTACGAACGGCATCCTGAAAGGCACGGTGCCCATTCTGGGGGTCTGGTTCTTTTGCATGGGCGCCACCATTCAATTACGCGCATCCGGCGTCGTGTTGAAAAAATCCGGTACCCTGGTGGCGGTTAAAACCCTCACTGCCTGGGTGGTGGCGCTGGTTGCCTCACGCTTTCTGCCGCTGGACGGCGTGCAAAGCGGCTTTTTTACCGGCATTTCCGCCCTGGTGCTGGCCGCGTCGATGAACATGACCAACGGCGGGCTCTATGCCTCGCTGATGCAGCAATACGGCAGTAAAGAAGATTCAGCCGCCTTTGTGCTGATGTCCATCGAATCTGGTCCGCTGTTGACGATGATTATCCTCGGGTCCGCCGGCGTGGCATCGTTTGAACCCAGGCTATTCCTGGGCGCGGTGCTGCCGTTCATTCTCGGGTTCATCCTGGGCAATCTGGATGATGAGCTGCGCGCGTTTTTTGGCCGCGCGGTGCCGGCGCTGATTCCCTTTTTTGCCTTCTCGCTGGGCAGCGCCATTGATTTATCGGTGATCCGCGATACCGGACTGCTGGGGATCCTGCTGGGCGTGGGCGTTATTATCGTCACCGGCATTCCCTTGATCCTGGCTGATAAATTTATTGGCGGCGGCGACGGCACCGCCGGGATTGCCGCTTCCAGCTCGGCCGGCGCGGCGGCGGCCACGCCGTTTTTAATCGCCGAGATGAATCCGGTATTTAAAAGCCAGGTGGCGTCGGCCACGGCGCTGGTGGCCACGGCGGTTATCGTCACCTCCGTGCTGGTGCCTATCCTCACCGCGCTGTGGGCCAAATGGGCCAGACGGGGACAAGACGGTGCCCATGCGCCCACCGTCTCTGCCGATTAGCGCCGCTCATGCAATCGTCAGCGCAACGCCGCCGGGCGTTGCACGCTCCCGCCATCTTTTGTTGACTATACTGGCTGTTGGCAATAACAATAAAAAGCCGATACATCATCCGCCGGCCAATGCGGCCGCGGGTGTCGGGCGCCTGCCCGAATGACACTGGGAGAGAAAATATGGCCAACGATCCGCTTTATGACGCGCTGCTCAAACGCATCGAGGCGCTGGAAGCCCGTGAAGAGCTGCTTACCGTCACGTCCCATGCCTATCAAGTGGTGATTACCACGATATTGGGCAATATCGATGCCGAAACCCGCGATCGTATCATCACCATGGTCGACGAGGCGCATGAGATTGCCTATTCCCAGGCAGTGAACCGCAGCGATAAACATCTCTCCGAAATTATCAAAGGTGCCGACGAAATCGTCCAGCGGATGTTTAACTACGCGCAGGGCGGCACGCAGCCGGACCATTGATCCCGCGTTTTTTGCCGGCCCGTCCCGTTTCCACCCAGCACGATCCCGGTTCCCCGCCGGGCTCGTGCTTTCTTTCTTATACCCGCCGATGACGGTCTGATTTTTGCAAAGCCAGTCAGACGTATTAAGATAGCGCTGGCGGCGCTGGCCGGTTTATTTCAGGGTGGAACAGGGAAATTCATGAAGCGATATGCAGCAATACTGTTGATCATCGGGGCTCCGGTGGTTCTGACGCTGGCCGGGTGCGACCGACCTGCGCCGCCGGACGCCGCGCAGGCGTGGGTCGCCGAAGGGCGGACAATGGGAACCTTTTACCGCGTCACCCTGGCCGCGCCTCCGCCGGCGGCCCTAGAGGGATTAAAGGACAGCATCGCCCGGCAACTGGAGCAGGACAACCATGAATTGTCGACTTATCAACAGGACACGGTTTTGTCGCGTTTCAACCAGTATCGCGGCACCGATCCGCAGCCCATTACCGCCAATATGGCCGATATTGTCACCACCGCGCTGCGTATCGGGGTGAAAACCGGCGGCGCCATGGATATCACCGTCGGGCCGCTGGTGAATCTCTGGGGATTCGGTCCGGATAAACAGCCGCGGGCGTTGCCCGAACAGCAGGACATCGACAGTGCCCGCGCCCGGGTCGGGCTGCGCCACCTGAGGCTTATCGAAGATAGCCAGGGGCAATGGCTGCAAAAAGATTTGCCGGACCTGTATGTGGATTTGTCCACGCTGGGCGAGGGCGCCGCCACCGATCATCTCGCCGCGCTGCTGGAACGGCGCGGCATTACCCGCTATCTGGTCTCGGTGGGGGGCGCCGTGATCTCGCGCGGTCTTTCGCCGCAGGGAATACCGTGGCGCGTGGCGATCCAGCGGCCGACCGATCGGGAAATCGGCGCCCAGGCTATAGTCGATTTGCAGGGACACGGCATCAGTACGTCGGGCAGTTATCGCAATTACTATGAATTGCAGGGAAAACGGCTCTCGCATATCATCGACCCGGCGACCGGCAGGCCAATTGAACATAAGCTGGTGTCGGCCACGGTTATCGCGCCCACCGCCCTGGAAGCGGACGGCTGGGATACCGGACTGATGGTGCTGGGCACCGAAAAAGCCCAGGCGCTGGCCGAGCAGCAGGGTCTGGCGGTTTATCTTATCACCCGTTCCGCCGATGGTTTTACCGCCTGGATGTCGCCGCAGTTCAAGTCTTATATCATCGGTCAGGATGACGCCGCGACCGAGACCGGGCATAAATAATAACAGGAGGGAATATGAGCAAATACGTGATGCTGTCGCTGTTGATGTTAACCTTGCCGTGCGCGTCGTCTTCCGTTTGGGCTGACGACGCCATGCCCGGCATGAACATGGATCATGGGTCGGCGGCCGGGCTCAGTAAGTCCAGCCAGGACTATATGGCCGCCATGCAGGACATGCATAAGGATATGGCGGAAGGGGTGAAAGCCCAAGACCCCGACGTCGCTTTTGCCCGCGGTATGATTCCACACCACCGGGGCGCTATCGCCATGGCGGAGACCGAATTAAAATACGGTAAGGACCCCCGGATGCGGCAGATGGCGGAGAGGGTGATTAAAGCGCAAAAAGCCGAGATCGATACCATGAACAACTGGCTGAAGGATCATCCCGATAAAGCGCGGTAATCGTTCCTTCTTGCATTTAGCGTCCAGGTTTGATAACTCTAGGTGGCCCGGGTGTTATCGGGAAGTCTTTTGGTCAACCCCCTAAATCTGACAAGTAAGCGAGGTGTTTATGAGTAGAGGTAAGGACAAGTCAGCCAAGAAGAGACCGGAGAAGACACTGAAGGAAAAGCGCGCGGACAAGAAGAGCAAGAAAGGGCTCGAAATCTGACCCTGCATTTTTTTCGCGACGTAACCCGGCAATGGCCGGGTTTTTTTATCCAGGGCTCGCAGGGTTAACGTTTTTATACGCAATTGGTTATACTGTCCTCGGTGCTCACTAACGGGATATTTGAACCATGAACGATGATATTTTTGAATTTGATATTGATGCCGAATTGGCCAAGGCGCAGGAACATGCCGAACAAAAAGCCAAGGAAGTGCCGGAAGCCTTTTCGGCAGAGGACGATTGTGAAGGCTGTAAAATTTAAGCTTTTTTTGTCCACAGCGCCTGACATTATGCCAGGCGCCTTCCCCGGTATGCTGGAAAGATCGCCCGCGGCATAATAAATTGGATAACGACGGGCATTTTGCCTACGCCGGGCAGTGTCGTGGTGATGTGTGATTAGTACTGCTGATATTTAAAGTCGCCTGTAGAGACAAATGATAATTTCAAAAAATAAAATCTTAGCGACTTCCAAGAAGAGAGGCAGAAAAAAGGAATGGTATATCAATGCGTTATGGGGCGTGGTAAAAAAGCCCGCCGAAAAAAGCGGGCAACATTACTTCTTAAGTTACACCAGGGAAATTAATCTTACTTATACATAGTACGCTAAACTTGGGGAATTACTATTTATTTCAGTCATGTTTTAGCGTGTAAGCGGAAATTAAAATTGAATAACGATATGCTTATTTGAATATCACGTAATGAAGTGAATATTTAAAAGAGCAAAGACATTGATTTAATTAGCATCATGCAGTCTCGCTAATGCCGTGACCCGCGTGTGGCGTGAATTAAATTAATTCATTTGTAATAACACTTTTATCCAGAAATAGACAGGCCCTCGTCCGGGCGATCCTTGACCTTCCTGCTTAATAACGCAGCGGCGGCGTTAATGGCAATATTAGCGAGCAATCGTTACGGCACGCCTGCGGCGTGATGCCAAAATATTTTTTGAACAACGTCGTGAACTGTGATTGGGAGTTAAAGCCATAATCGAGGGCGATGTCCATGATTCTGTTGTCGCTATTGCGCAGGCGATAGACGGCTTCCGTCAATTTGCGCTCGCGGATATAACGACCGACGGCAATGCCGGTGGTCGCGCGGAACACGCCTTGCATATGCCATACCGAATACCCTGACCGGGCGGCGAGCTCAGGCAAGGCGATATCCCGGTCCAGATGATCCTCGATCCACTGCGCAAGGGCGGCGACCAGGGGTTCATTCGGTTTCAGTTCGCGCATAATCATTCTTTTCCGCCCGGACGATGACCGGTTTAGCACAAAGACAATAACGGGTTTATGGCACAGCCAGCCACATGATGAGCAGGGTATCACCGCGCATGACTCATCACCCTGCGGCATAACGAAAGCCGGTGGCGGGCAAACCGGGGGCAGCATGCCAGCGGCCCGCTGTTTGCCGCCAGCCGCGACTATACGTCGCCGTTATTATCTTCCTCCACCGCATCATAGATGCGCTGCATAATATCGGGGAAAGCGGATTGCACCCGGCTCCAGCTCGGGATAAAGGGTTTATCGTTCGGGCGTTCGATAAAGGCTTGTCCGGCGTCAAGGATGCATTGCATAAACAATTCCACCGCCGCCTCCTCGCTGTGCTGGTCGAATTTCAGTCCGTTCATGATGGCGTCATGATGATAAAACTCCAGGATGTCCAGCGCATTGCGGTAATAGGTAGCCTTGAGCACCCGGAAGGAGTCGCTGGTTAAATTGACGCCCATCGTGGCCAGCTTACGGTACAGGGACTGGATAATATCGTTGCTCATGCGCTTAAGGCCGCCGGAGCCATCCTCTTCCGCCAGGGGCTGGTGCTTGTGGTCATAATTATCGGCGATTTCCACCTGGCAAATATGATTTGGCGAGTAGTTGCGGTAAATCTCGGACAATAACCCAATCTCCAGCCCCCAATCCCCCGGAATTTTCATATCATGCATGACGCGGGTGCGCATGGCGAATTCGCCGGACAGGGGATAGCGGAAGCTGTTGAGATAATCCAGGTACGGGGATTGGCCGTAGACGTTTTCCAGCGAACGCAGCAGCGGTCCCACCAGTAAGCGCACGACGCGCCCGTTCATCTTGCCGTTGGCCACCCGGGCATAGAAGCCTTTACAGAATTCATAACTGAATTTGGGATGGACCACGGGATACAACAGCCGGGCCAGCATGCCGCGATCGTAGGTGACGATATCGCAATCGTGCAGCGCCACCGCCAGCGTACGATCCGACGCCAGCGTATAGCCGGTGCAGAACCAGACGTTGCGTCCTTTTCCCGGTTCGGTGGGAGAAAGTCCTTCTTTTTCCAGCTCGGCGTCAATAGCCTTTAACCGCGGTCCGTCATTCCAAAGAATGCGGTGATGCTGAGGCAGCCGGGAAAAAAAATCCCGGGCAAAAAGGAATTGATCGCGGTCGGCGCGATCCAACCCGATAACGATTTCCTCCAGATAGGGCACTTTGGCCAATTCATCAACGATATGGGCCAGCGCCGGTCCTTCAAGCTCAGAAAACAGCGACGGCAGGATCAGACCCATTTTGCGCTTTTTGGCAAACCCCAGCAGCTCTGTTTCTAACTCATCGACCTTGCGATCGGAGAGGTTGTGAAAATTGGCGATAATTCCATTTTGATGAAAATCACTCATGCGTTTTCTCCCCAAGCTTTTTTTTTCTTAAAATTGTTATCCGACTCTGATTAAGCCGAGGTAATAAAATAATCCATCCCTTCGCACCAGCCTTCCGGTCCATAGGCGTTGGTGCGATAAACATACCGCTGCTGCGGGCTGACGGTGACCGGCGTTTTCGTGTAACCCCGAATGATGACCGCATAGTCCACCGCGTCCAGCAGCGAAATATCGTTTGGCCCGTCGCCCAGGCCTATGGATTGCCACGGGCGGCCGTCCTGCTGACGATAGTGCTGCAAAAGCCGGCGCACCGCGGCGCCTTTGCTGCTGCCTTGCGACATCACGTGATAAAACCGTCCTCCCTGGGTCACCGCCAGGCCCTCCTTGGCCAGGAGGTCGGTAAAGTCGCGCAGCCGCTCGTCGCTTTCACGCCAGATAAAGGCCTCCGAGGCCTGCCGACGCTGCGCCAGCAGCGCGTCCTGGGCGGATAACCCGGTCCATTCGCCGACCAGCTTCTCATCAACGTCGCCGAAGCCGAAGAATTTGAAACCGTATTCCTGCCGCAGCCGTTCCATCGCTGCGCGTACCGCGGCATAGTCCTGTCCCATGATCCTGCCGGACAGTTCGCCGTCAAGCTGTAACAACGCGCCGTTTTCGGCAATAAATGGCGTTCCCGACAGCCCCATGCTCTCTTGCAGCGGCACAATCTCGGCGGTGGTCTTGCTTGAGCAAAACACCACGGGGATATGATGGGCCTTAAGCCTATCAAGCCAGGGCGCGGCAGGTTGCCAACTGTAGGTATGATGGTCGAGCAGCGACCCGTCCAAATCGGTTATGACCACTAACGGGTCGGTGAGACTTGGCATGTTTTTCCCGCCTTTTTGACAGTTGCGACAATGGGCTGACGTCATCTTATAAAACTGAGTATATACGAAGGATTGCCGCGGAAGCGGCAAATGTTCGCCGGATTCGGGTCAAGCTAATCGTGCCGATGTGCTGTAAAGCAGCATTTTTCCTAAAGTATAATTAAGAATAATCCTAAAAAATAGCGCGTAATACCGGCTGGGCCAGCGTGGAAAAATTGGGCGCAAAATCTAATTATTTTTAATAATCATATGAAATTAAACAATTATTATCGGGGATGCCAGGTGTTTTTCATCGTGACGACCCTTTTTGGCGCGGTTGTGGCGCGTAATGCGATAGAGTAGCAACCATTATGTTACTTGCCAAATTAAGTGATGCCGCTACTATGGGCGGGTAATTTGATTTCCTAGTGTAACGAACTTTAAAATTCCTTATGCACCCCGCAAAGGAATATGCTTTTTTTCGCCCGGCCTGATCGGCCGGGGTCTTTTTCTGTGTTTATCGCTGCCGCCAGGCCGCCATGGTCACCGATTGACTTCTGCCACGGTATAATCGCGTATATCCAGGTCATAGGCTTCCGCCAGGGCGCCGTAGGTGTTAAATTCGCGCCCGTCGGCCGTGACCATATGGGCGTGTTCATTGCTCTGGTGTTCATGTATTTCCCCTTGCGCCGCCTCCCTGACCGCCTGTAGCAACGCATCCACGTCTATACTTATTTCTCGCTGCAGCTGTTCATTGAATTCTTTGGCAAAGGCCATGATGTTTCCCCTCTGTGAAGACCAGCAAAAACGTGCCTGTTAAGTATAGCTTTTGCCGCGGGTTTGGATCGCCTTGCGTACGTTGGCCGGGGTGGAATAAATGTCCCGGCCGATCGGGTACGGGCTGACTGGACGGGGTGTTTTATACTAAACTAGCTATCGGGCATATTTAGAGGTAAGTCATGAAATTACACGATCGGGTGACGGTGAAAACCGATGGCGGGCCACGGCGTAAAGGCAAAATCCAGGCCATAGAAGAATTCAGCGAAGGGGTGATGTATCTGGTGGCGTTGGATGATTATCCTACGGCCATTTGGTTTTTTAACGAGACCAGCCATCCTGACGGCATTTTTGTTGAACCCTTGCTGGAGGAGCGCTAGTACGACGTAAAAAAACGGTATCAGGCGGCGCCCTGATACCGAAAAGCCCCCGCGCGCCCAGGCATTAAAGCGACGGGGCCTGTGGTCAGCGTACGTTAACGTAGATGCCGTTGGTCACGGTGTCTGTCAGCCGCACGACGTGATAAATCACCTGCTTGTTATGAGTCTTGATTTTCCGCTTGATATTGCCTTTATGCGAAGAGACCGTCTTGGCCTTGATCTGCATGCGGTCCGATATCTGGATGGTGTCGTGACCGGACATCCACATGCGCAGCATATTGGATTCGGTCTGGCTTAACCGCACCGGGTTCAAATCCACCGGCGACTTGTGGGCGCCGTCATCCAGGCATTTATGTTTATTGCAGCCCGTAAGCAGCGAATTGAGCGTCTCGGGCTTAATCGATTTTGAGGTGATAATCAGGTTTTTACGCACAAACAGATAATCTTCAAAATGGATGTTGGTCATTGCCATAAAAATGAAAAACAGCGTATCGGGATGCTGGGTAATGATCTTTTTGATTCTATCCGTCGCATCCGGTTCATGGATAAAACACTCTTCATTCACAAAAACCACATCAGGCTTCACGCGCGTGCATTTTGTCTGCAACTGGCCGATATCAGCTACGATATTGATATTGCGCTTTTTTACACCGGTATCCGTCAAAAATCCGGTAAGACCAAGGCGGGTATAGCTGCATGAATCCATGATGATCGTTGGCATAGCGCACCCTCATTTAATTTGATTATCTGTTTTTAGCAACGATAAAATGCTTCTTATTGGCCTGTAGATTTCATAAAGCTTCACAGTTACCTAATGTTTTAACAACAATTCACAATTAAGTTCAACGATATTTTTTTGAGACCCCTCTCCCAAAAGTGAATCGATAAATTTGACTTAAGTCTAACGATGCACCGTTCAAGGCAGGTAACGCTTTTGCTGGCCGCCACGCGAAGGAACTGCGCACGTTTTGCCAAGCGGCAGGCGCTTCCGTTTAAAGGCAAGCGGTTTGTTCGGAAAATGATATTACAAATTAGTCAAAATAAACATAAGAAAAATTCATGGACTTTTTTGTATGATTTTTTATGTTCATGGCGGTTGACAATATGACGCCGATCTATGGCTATTTCAGATTTTTTCTATTAATAATTAATGGTTTAAGTGATGTGTGCGTATAAATGAAACTGATTATCGTTTATATTTGTCTGATTTTTGAGCAAAATGCCTTTTTTTTAGCCTTATACGTCAAGGCGTATTTAACTTTATATACAATTTTTGACTTTTCCGGGCCGCTTTTACCGCATTTAGGCCAGCAGAGACGCTATCATGAAATGGAACCTATCTATAACGTTGAAGTATTGCCTGCCATTGCTTGGCCGGGCGGGGCGTTTGCCGCCATTTATGACAGATCAAAAATTATTGTCTATACTAACTAAAGTGTTCACTGCCGCCCGAAGGACAGGTGGGACAGAAAGCATGCCTTACCGGCCATGCAAAAGCGTTTTCTTTGCGCCTTATGTTCCGCGATAACGCCAGCGCAGTTTCAAGGAGAACGACGATTTTAAAATTCACCTCAATGCTTCTCACTCCTTTGTTACCGCTTACCACTTGTCATCCGGGCTGCGCTAATGCGCTGTAGCGCAACCACTTATCCAGCGATGCGCCCGGAATGCTGCTCGCTCGCGGTAACAGGAGGATAACAGGTATGACAGACAGTGATTCGCTACCCCCGATACCCTTGGACACCTTCGCCTGTTTTTTTGATGTGGACGGCACCCTGGCTCCCATTGAAAAACGGCCCGAATTAGTGTCCATCCCCGATAATATCAAACAGACTTTATATGCCATCTCCAGCGTCGGCGGGGGCGCCGTGGCGCTGGTATCGGGCCGCTCCTTAACGGAACTCGACGCCCTCTGCGCGCCCCTGCATGGCCCTGCGGCCGGCGTGCACGGCGCAGAACGCCGGGACGCGCGCGGAGAAATCCACCGCACCGACTTATCGCCGGAGCTGGCGATGAAGCTTGAACGGGAACTGACGCAGGCCATCGCCGCATTTCCCGGCTGCCATGTTGAAGCAAAAGGCATGGCCTATGCCTTGCATTATCGCCAGGCGCCGCAATATCAAGACGCGATCATGGCGGTGGCTGAAACCTTTGCCCGCCGTTATGCGGAACTGGCCCTGCAGCCGGGCAAATGCGTCGTGGAGCTCAAGCCGAAGGGCGTCGACAAAGGCGCCGCCATCCAGGCGTTTATGCAGGAAAGCCCTTTTGCCGGAAGAACGCCGCTGTTTATCGGCGACGACTTGACGGACGAAGCCGGATTTATCCAGGTCAACGCCCTGAACGGCATCTCAATAAAGGTCGGACCGGGCGCTACCGCGGCGCGTTATCATTTGGACGATGTGGGGCACGTTCATCTTTGGCTATTGTCATTGCTTAAACAACAAGATAATTATTCTATTAAAACCAAAAGCTCGGTTGGGGAGGATTTATGAGTCGCTTAATAGTAGTATCGAACCGTATTGCGGCTATGGAAGGTAAAAAAGAAAGCGCGGGCGGCCTGGCCGTCGGCATTATGGATTCGCTGAAGGACGCGGGCGGCTTGTGGTTCGGCTGGAACGGCAAAATCAGCGAAGAAGAGCTTCCTTTGGAGAAACACCAGCAGGACAACATTACGTTTGCTGCGTTCACATTGAACCAAAGCGAATATGACCAATATTATCTCAATTTTTCCAATACCGTTATCTGGCCGGCGTTTCATTACCGCCTGGACCTGGTGCAATACCAGCGTGAGGATTATGACGGTTATTGCCATGTTAACGAGAAGCTGGCGGGACGTTTGCAGCCTCTCGTGGAAGACGACGATATCCTGTGGATCCATGATTATCATCTGTTACCCTTCGCCGCCGCCTGCCGCAAGCTGGGCATGACCAATCGCATTGGTTTTTTCCTGCATATCCCGTTCCCGACCTCGGAAATATTCAATGCCTTGCCGCCGCGAAAAGAATTGTTGGAAATGCTGTGCGAATATGATCTCATCGGTTTCCAGGCGGAAACCGACCGTTTGGCCTTTATTGAAAACCTGTCGCTGGTGACCGACGTGGAGCAACTGGATGAAGACCGCTTTGCCGCCTATGGCAAATCGGTCACGGTGCGCGTGTATCCCATAGGCGTGGAACCGGACAGTATCCGTGAACTGGCGGAAGGGGCGCTGCCGCCTAAGCTTGCGCATCTGCGGGATAAAATGAACGGCAAGCTGATTATCAGCGTGGATCGCCTGGATTATTCCAAAGGTTTGCCGGAGCGATTCCAGGCCTTCGAGACCCTGCTTGAGAACTATCCACAGCACCGCGGCAATATACGTTTTTTCCAGATAGCGCCCACTTCGCGCGGCGACGTCCAGGCCTACCAGGATATTCGTCACGAACTGGAGACGGAAGCCGGCAGGATTAACGGCCATTTCTCAACGCTGGAATGGACCCCGTTATTCTATCTTAACCAGCATTATGAACGCAGCCTGCTGATGAAGATTTTCCGTCATTGCGAAGTCGGCCTGGTCACCCCGCTGCGCGACGGGATGAACCTGGTGGCGAAAGAGTATGTCGCCTCACAGGATCCCGCCAATCCGGGCGTACTGATTCTTTCCCGTTTTGCCGGGGCCGCCAACGAGCTTACCTCGGCGTTGCTGGTGAATCCTTATGACCGCGACGGTGTCGCCGCCGCCCTGGATAAAGCGCTCTGTATGCCGCTGGAAGAGCGCATTTCTCGCCATGCGGAAATGATGAAGGTGATTAATAAAAATGACATCGTACACTGGCGTCAATCGTTCCTGAACGACTTAAAAGCCGTTCCGGCCACCACGGCGGCGCACTAAAGCCTATCGTCCCGTACCCGCCGCCGCGCCCTTACGCTGGCCGGGGGCGGAGGGAACGGCATAGGTCCCGGCCAGCGGGACGCTTGCCCCGGGGTCCGTGACATAGCCCTGCTCAACGTATCGCCGCCGTAAACCCGGACCGGAATTACGGCGGCATTTTTGTAGCTGTATGATAACGTTATGCGTTATCACCCTTATTTTCCCTAACGGACGTGGACATAAATACCCGTCGCGGCGTTGCAAATCCCCTGGTATAAAAAACGATCTAAAATAAAGAGTTACTGCATATTTTGCGAATATTTTGATCAGTTTTATCTCAAGTTTTGAATAAGTATGCCGATGATAATCATACATGGCTATTTTGGGTTGTGGGCATGCCCTCATCCTTTTAACAGCCACATAAATGTTTACGTATCATTTCCCTCCCCAATCTCATTCCTTCCATTGTTAACATTCCACTGTAAAATCGTTCATTTTTAATACAAAAGAATCTGACCCTGACGGGCAAAAGCCGTTGGTATGTTTCAATAATGTTATTGATGTATCCATGACGTTTATCCTGGAAAAACAGCATTAATACTGATGAATTTAATTTTAAAAGATATTTTAGGGTGCGAATTTGTTTTTTCGAATGATATTCTGTCAAAATCAATATGATCAGATGAATCCGCTGATTGTGCGGGGATTTTTGCTAAAAATTTGTTGCAATCTTTTTTTGTGTTCATTTTTTGATCAGCAATCACATCAGACCAGTAGCAATTCTGATCAAGTAAGCTAAATTTCTGTGATCTAGATCACACTTTATCTAAAATTTGCCCAGGGGTAGATTGTATGAACGACAGAATCGGCGTTAGAGTTGCGGCGCAATTAGGAATAATCTCACTAAATTGTAAAAATGTTTCACGGAAGAAACCTTAATGATTCATGTTAATTTTGGGCATATTTTACACCAAGAATATTTAACGGTACGGCTTTTATAATTAGCCGCTTCGATTACCGGACAATTTAAGTATGTACGGTATCGTTGATTTCATTAGCCACCCAGGGGAAAAATCCCCGGATACCGGGCGATATTTTATCACCCAAGTTATGTTTTTAAACATAGTCTAGAGGGATGGGAAAATGAATACGAGTGAAATACGTAAACATGTTTACGATATAAATTTATCATATTTATTATTGGCGCAGCGTTTGATCAACCAGGAAAAAGCGTCGGCAATGTTTCGGCTGGGGATTAACGATACCATGGCCGATGTTTTACTGAAACTGACCTTGCCGCAAATGGTTAAACTGGCCGAAACGAATCAGCTATTGTGCCTGTTTCGTTTTGACGATCACCAAACCATTACGCAATTAACGCAGGATTCCCGCGTGGACGAATTACAGCAAATCCACACCGGCATATTGCTATCCAGTCAACTACAGGAACGGCTGGCGGCAAAAGACAACCATCTGCCTAAGAAAAGGGCATAGCGATGGCCGGCAAAAGTATTGTCCAGGAAGCGAAGGATATTCAGCTGGCTATGGAGCTGATTACGTTGGGCGCCCGGTTGCAAATGTTGGAAAGCGAAACGCAGCTTAGTCGCGGTCGACTGATCAAATTGTACAAGGAGCTGCGCGGCAGTCCTCCGCCCAAGGGTATGCTGCCGTTCTCAACCGATTGGTTCATGACCTGGGAACAGAACATTCATTCGTCGATGTTTTACAATATTTTCCAGGTGTTGCTGCAAAACGGGCAATGCACCGGTGTTGAAGCGGTGATCAGGGCCTACCGGTTATACCTTGAGCAGTGTCCCCAGCAGGACGGTGAACAGCCGATACTGGCGCTGACCCGCGCCTGGACCCTGGTGCGGTTTGTCGAAAGCGGCATGCTGCAGCTAACCCCGTGCAGCCACTGCCATGGCCACTTTATCACTTACGCTCATCAGCCCATTTACGGGTTTGTCTGCAGTTTGTGCCAGCCGCCGTCCCGGGCGGTAAAAAGACGTAAACTTTTGCCGGTAGCGGCCGATATCAATACCAAGCTGCTGGATGAGCAGGCGCAGCATGCGGTGTGATGGGCAATCCTAACGGATGACGACATCCACGACGATATCCTGGCATAAGCTTGCCAAGACTGTCGTCGTTCGGTTTCCCGGATGTGCTGCGTGCAGGCCGACATCTTTTTACCGGGAGAACGGATGTGTTAGTGATAGTGGGATACCTTGTGGTAATGGGCGCCGTATTTGGCGGTTATGCCTTAGTCGGCGGCCATCTGGGCGCGCTGTATCAACCTGCCGAGTTTCTTATGATTGGCGGCGCTGGCCTTGGCGCCTTTATTGTCGGCAATAACGGCAAAGCGATCAGATTGACAATAAAGGCCTTCCCGCAGTTATTTCGTGGCTCTAAATATAACAAATCCCTCTATATGGACCTCATGGCATTATTATTCCGTTTAATGGCCAAGGCGCGCCAGCACGGAATGCTGGTACTGGAATTTGATATCGATTCCCCCAATGAGAGCGACATCTTTAAACTCTATCCGCGTATTCTTGCCGACAAACATCTGATGGACTTTATTACGGATTATTTACGCCTGATGATCGGCGGCAATATGAACGCGTTTGAAATTGAAACGCTGATGGATGAGGAAATCGAAACTTATGAGCATGAATGCGATATACCGGCCAGCAGTCTGGGGCAGGTAGGCGATTCGCTGCCGGCCTTCGGTATTGTCGCCGCGGTTATGGGGGTGGTGCATGCCCTTTCCGCAGCGGACCGCTCGGCCGTTGAGCTGGGTGCGATGATAGCTGAGGCCATGGTAGGTACCTTTTTAGGCATACTGCTGGCTTATGGTTTTGTCTCGCCGTTGGCGTCGCTGCTGCGGCAAAAGAAAGATGAAAGCACCAAAATGATGCAATGCATCAAAATTACTCTGCTCTCCAGTATCCATGGCTATGCGCCGCAAATCGCCGTGGAGTTTGGGCGAAAAACGCTGTTCTCCGCCGAGCGCCCGTCGTTCAGCGAACTGGAGGCGCATGTCAGGTTGGCCAGGGAACCGATTAAACAGCAGCCGGTGGAAGAGGATGCATGAAAAACCAGCCGATCATCGTGGTACGCAAACGGCGTGGGTCCAAACGCCATGCCGAGCACGGCGGCTCCTGGAAAATCGCCTATGCCGACTTCATGACCGCCATGATGGCGTTCTTCCTGGTGATGTGGCTGCTGGCCATCGCCACGCCAAAGGAGCGGGTTTCCATCGCCGAGTATTTCCGCACCCCCCTGAGCGTGGCGCTGACCGGCGGCAATCGCAGCAGTTCGGATACCAGTCCCATCCCCGGCGGCGGCGCGGATCCGACGCGTCAGCAGGGCGATGTGCATAAGAACATTAACGATCTGTTGGACAAGCTGGAAAAGAAACGGCTGAACAAGCTGCGCGAACGTCTGGACCAGCTTATTGAATCCGATCCGCGCCTGCGGGTGCTGCGTCCCCAGTTGCTTATCAATCTGGTGGACGAGGGGCTGCGTATCCAGATCCTCGATAGCCAGAACCGGCCGATGTTTGAAACCGGCAGCGCGCGGGTGGAACCCTATATGCGGGATGTGCTGCGCGGTATCGCGCCGATCCTCAATGATATTCCCAATAAAATCAGCATATCGGGGCATACCGACGCCGCCCCCTACGCCAATGGCGAACGCGGCTACAGTAACTGGGAATTATCGGCTGAACGCGCCAACGCGTCCAGGCGGGAACTTATCACCGGCGGGCTGTCGGAAGGCAAAATCCTGCGGGTGGTGGGCATGGCCGCCACCATGAGCCTTGCGCCGCAGCAGCCCGACGCGGCGATTAACCGCCGCATCAGCCTGCTGGTGCTGAATAAGCAAACGGAACTGAGCATTGCACATGAAAACGTGCAAAGCCAGGGGATGGAAATCAATAACTCGAAAGGATTAACGCAGCAGCCGTCATTTAAGGACGCTACCGATACGCCGCCGGTTCCGGACCCGGCGACGCCGGGAACACCGGAATCGACGCCAGTGAAACCCGCGGCGCCGCCAGCGGCAGGGGAGCCGGCGGTAATCCCGCCAGGAACCGCGGAACCTGTGCCGTCCACCGCCCGGCAGACCAATGCCGGCGTCAACGCGGCGCCGGCGAGTTCATCATCCGGGGGACCGGCCGCAGCCCCGGCTACTTTGCCATCCGGGGCCTCCGTTCCGGCTGCCTCGCCGTTTAACGAACGTGATTCACAGCAGAGGTGATTTCGTGAGCATGGAATTAAGCGCTTTTTACCAAACTTTTTTTGATGAAGCCGCCGAACTGCTGGCGGATATGGAACAGCACCTGCTGGTACTGGATCCGCAAAATCCGGATAGCGAACAGCTGAATGCGATTTTCCGCGCCGCCCATTCGATTAAAGGCGGGGCGGGAACCTTCGGTTTTACGGTATTGCAGGAAACCACGCATTTGCTGGAGAACCTTCTGGACGAGGCGCGGCGGGGGGAGATGTCCCTCAGCACGGAGATTGTTAACCTGTTTTTGGAAACCAAAGATATCATGCAGGATCAATTAGATGCCTACAAAACGGCTCAGGAGCCTGATGCGGCAAGCTTTGCTTATATCTGCGAAGCGCTGCGCCAGCTGGCTTTGGAAGCTAAAGGCGCCGTTGCGCCGGCCGACGGCGCCGTCGCACAGGCGGTGGACAATGTCCAGCAGGACGCGGCGCCGCGTCCCGGTCAAACGGCCGCGGCGGATGCTGCGCTGCGCATACGGCTTAGCGGCCTTAAAGCCAGTGAAATTCCGCTGATGCTTGAGGAACTGGGCAATCTCGGCACGGTGCTGGCTCATGAGGAAACGCCCGACGGCCTGAGCGCCAGCCTGCAAACCACGGTGAGCGAGGATGACATCTGCGCAGTGCTGTGTTTTGTGCTGGATGCCGATCAGATTCATTTTGACGCCGAGCCCGACGCCGCGACCGTAGCCGAAGCCCCCGAAGCCCCCGATGCCAACCCGTTGCCGGCCGCCGCCGGCCAGGCCCAGGTCGGCGAAATCGCGCACGCCGGCCACGCCGACAATGTCACGCCCATCAACGCCGCGGGCGCGCCGGCCAGACAGGCCGATACCGGCGCGGCACGAGTCAAACCCGCTGATACCAGTATCCGGGTGGCGGTAGAGAAAGTGGACCAGTTGATCAATCTGGTCGGCGAACTCGTGATTACGCAGTCCATGATTGCCCAGCGCGCCGGCGCGCTGGATCCGGTGGAACATAGCGATTTAATGATCAGCATGGGGCAATTGGAACGCAATGCCCGCGATCTGCAGGAATCGGTGATGTCGATCCGCATGATGCCGATGGAGTATGTCTTTAACCGTTTCCCGCGCCTGGTGCGGGATCTCGCCGCCAAGCTGGATAAGCAGGTGGAGCTGACGCTTGAGGGCAGTTCAACCGAGCTGGATAAGAGCCTGATCGAACGTATTATCGATCCGTTGACCCATTTGGTGCGCAATAGTCTCGATCACGGGATTGAGTCGCCGGATATCCGTACGGCGCTCGGCAAGCCGGCCGTCGGCAACCTGCAGCTGCGCGCCGAGCATCAGGGGGGCAACATTTGTATCGAGGTGATCGACGATGGCGCCGGCCTTAACCGCGAAAGAATTCTGGCCAAAGCGTTGTCCCAGGGACTGCCGGTGAGCGACAGCATGACCGACGAAGAAGTGGGCATGTTGATTTTCGCGCCGGGATTTTCCACCGCCGAACAGGTGACCGATGTTTCCGGACGCGGGGTGGGCATGGATGTGGTGAAACGCAACATTCAGGCGATGGGCGGCCATGTGGATATTTTGTCCCAGGCCGGCAAAGGCACCACCATCCGCATCCTGCTGCCCCTGACGCTGGCGATCCTGGACGGTATGTCGGTACGGGTAAACCAGGATGTGTTTATCCTGCCGCTGAATACCGTGATGGAGTCGTTGCAGCCGCAGGCGGACGATTTGCACCCGCTTGCCGGCGGCGAGCAGGTCTTGCAGGTGCGCGGCGAATACCTGCCGCTGGTGGAAATGCACCATTTGTTTGATATCAACGGCGCCAAGACCGATCCGACCCAGGGCATCGTGGTGATCCTGCAAAGCGCGGGGCGACGTTATGCCCTGCTGGTGGATCAGCTTATCGGCCAGCATCAGGTGGTGGTGAAAAACCTGGAAAGCAATTATCGCAAGGTACCGGGAATTTCCGCCGCCACCATTCTTGGCGATGGCAGCGTGGCGCTGATTATCGATGTGTCCGCACTACAGGCCCTGAACCGTAGTAAACGGTTGGCCGGTGCTGCTTAATTTATCTTATTTAGCCGACTGATTAAAAGGTGAAAACCATGGCAGGACTTGCAAGCGTCACCGCGCTGAACGGAGAAACCGTGGGTCAGGAGTTTCTGATCTTTACGCTGGGCGATGAAGAATATGGTATTGATATCCTGAAGGTACAGGAGATCCGCGGTTATGATCAGGTGACGCGGATCGCTAATACGCCGGCTTTTATCAAAGGCGTTACCAATCTGCGCGGCGTGATTGTGCCGATATTGGATCTGCGCATTAAGTTCGCGCAGTCGGATGTTATGTACAATGACAATACGGTCGTGATTGTGCTGAACCTGTACCAGCGGGTGGTGGGCATTGTTGTCGACGGCGTTTCCGACGTGCTGTCGTTGACCGCCGAGCAGATCCGCCCGGCGCCGGAATTTGCCGTGACCCTGGCGACTGAGTATTTGACGGGCCTGGGGTCGCTGGGCGAACGGATGCTTATCCTGGTGGATATTGAGCGGTTGTTGAATAGCGAGGAAATGGCGCTGGTGGATAGCGTCGCCATGGCGTAAATAAGCCCCATAGGCACGCTCTCCCTTGAACACGTCTGCTTTAAGCGCGGTGTTGGCGGGCATACCGTGCCATGGGGCGCTCGGTCGGGCAGGAAAATCACGCCCGATTCGACCCCAGTGGCACGCTCTCCCTTGAACACGTCTGCTTTAAGCGCGGTGGTGGCGGGCATACCGCGCCATGGGGCGCTCGGTCGGGCGGGAAAATCACGCCCGATTCGACCCCATTGGCACGCTCTCCCTTGAACACGTCTGCTTTAAGCGCGGTGGTGGCGGGCATACCGCGCCATGGGGCGCTCGGTCGGGCGGGAAAATCACGCCCGATTCGACCCCATCGGCACGCTCTCCCTTTAACACGATTGCTTTAGGCCCGGTGCTGGCGGGCATACCGCGCCATGGGGCGCTCGGTCGGGCAGGAAAATCACGCCCGATTCGACCCCATTGGCACGCTCTCCCTTGAACACGTCTGCTTTAAGCGCGGTGGTGGCGGGCATACCGTGCCATGGGGCGCTCGGTCGGGCAGGAAAATCACGCCCGATTCGACCTCATAGGCACGCTCTCCCTTTAACACGATTGCTTTAGGCCCGGTGCTGGCGGGCATACCGCGCCATGGGGCGCTCGGTCGGGCGGGAAAATCACGCCCGATTCGACCCCATTGGCACGTTCTCCCTTGAACACGTCTGCTTTAAGCGCGGTGGTGGCGGGCATACCGCGCCATGGGGCGCTCGGTCGGGCGGGAAAATCACGCCCGATTCGACCCCATTGGCACGCTCTCCCTTGAACACGTCTGCTTTAAGCGCGGTGTTGGCGGGCATACCGTGCCATGGGGCGCTCGGTCGGGCGGGAAAATCACGCCCGATTCGACCCCATTGGCACGCTCTCCCTTTAACACGATTGCTTTAGGTTTGGTGCTGGCGGGCATACCGTGCCATGGGGCCTCGGTTGGGCAGGAACACCATGCCCAATTCGACCCCATCGGCACGCTCTCCCTTTAACACGTTTGTTTTAGGCCCGGTGCTGGCGGGCATACCGTGCCATGGGGCGCTCGGTTGGGCAGGCCAATTCGACCCCATTGGCACGCTATTCCTTGAACAGGCTCGGTTTGGTACTGGGTGCTCGCGGGCCTGGCGCTAATTTCTGACGATAGCGGTAAAGTTTGGCGGTTGCCTGCCGATACAATTAGCACCAGTTGTAGTGGGAAAACAGGCATGTTTAACCGAATAAGAGTAGTGACCGGCTTAGTTCTTGTGTTGATAATTTTTTGTTTATTACAACTCTCCTCCGGAGGCGTGTTTTATCATTCGCTGAAACAAGATCAGCACTATTTTGGCGTGTATCAGAATCTGCGTAAGCAGCAAACCGCGCTGAGCGCCAGTTGGGTTGCCCTGGTCCAGACCCGTAATACCCTTAACCGGGCTGCGGTGCGTTACCTGATGGACGAGAATAAAATGGGCAGCGGCGCAACGGTGACCGAATTATTATCCGAAGCGGTGGGGACCCTGCGGCGTTCGGAGCAGACCTTCGGTAATTTCATGGCGATGCCGCGCGAGGAAGGGCAGGACGAGGCCAATATTCAGGCCATGAAACAGCGCTATGATGCCCTGCACTCCGCATTGGCCGAGCTCAATACCCAATTGAGCAACGGCAATATCGTTGATTTTTACGCGCAGCCTACCCAGGCGGTGCAAAATAATTTCGAGGATACCTATAGCCGTTACCTGGCCGGGAATATCCGCCTCTATAACGACGCGGTGGACATGAACCAGCAGTCCTATAACCAGTCCCTCGGCGTGCTGGGCGGTGTTCTGGTCATTTTTATTCTGATTTCCCTGTTGGTGTGGGTCGGCATCCGCCGCATCCTGCTGCATCCGCTGCGCTATCTGATAAGCCATATCCGCGGTATCGCCGCGGGCGATCTTACCCAGGCGCTGACATTAAACAGCCGTAATGAAATGGGCATGCTGGCGGAGAGCCTGCGGGATATGCAGCATGCGCTGACTGGCACCGTGCATACCGTGCGCCAAAGCGCCGACGCCATTTACAGCGGCGCCGGCGAAATCGCCGCCGGCAATAACGATTTGTCCGCGCGCACCGAGCAGCAGGCGTCGGCGCTGGAGGAAACGGCCGCCAGCATGGAGCAGTTGACCGCCACGGTGAAACAGAACGCCGAGAATGCCCGTCAGGCGCGGCAACTGGCTCTGAGCGCGTCGGAAACCGCGCAAAAGGGCGGCAAGGTGGTGGATAACGTGGTCACTACCATGCATGAAATTGCCGGAAGCTCGCAGAAGATAGCCGATATTACTGGTGTTATCGACGGCATTGCTTTCCAGACCAATATCCTGGCCCTGAACGCGGCGGTAGAGGCGGCGCGCGCCGGGGAGCAGGGGCGCGGATTCGCAGTGGTGGCGGGCGAGGTGCGCAGTCTGGCGCAGCGCAGCGCCCAGGCGGCGAAGGAAATCAAGGGACTGATTGACGATTCGGTTAATCGTGTCGACGTGGGTTCGGCGCTGGTGGAAAGCGCCGGCGAAACTATGTCGGAGATTGTCGACGCGGTGACACGCGTGACCGATATCATGGGCGAAATTTCTTCCGCGTCCGATGAGCAAAGCCACGGTATCGACCAGGTGGGCGAGGCGGTGGCGGAAATGGATCGCACCACGCAGCAGAATGCCGCCCTGGTGCAGCAGTCGGCCCAGGCCGCTGCTCAACTGGAAGCGCAGGCCGGCCTGTTGACCCAGGCCGTGTCGGTATTCCGGCTGGAGACGGCGGCGGCGCCCGCGACGGAAAAGGCGGTGGTCCCTGTGCCGCAAACGCCCTCGTCCGCGACGGCAAAAAAAACCACGGAAAGCACGTCGCAGGAAAATTGGGAAACCTTCTAACTACGCATTATATAAGCCACACACCGGCATGAGGTTAATGATGTTAACGCGTATACGGATTTCCACCAGCCTGATCATGATTGTTTTGATCTTTGGCCTGATGCAGCTGGTCAGCAGCGGACTCTCGTTTGAAAATTTCAGGCGCAGCAGCGAGAACTTTCATCAGGTAGAGGCGGACAACCTGAAACGTAACTCGCTAAGCATGAGCTGGTCGGAGATGCTGCAAACCCGTAATTCCCTGAACCGGGCGGCAACGCGTTTTGCGTCTTATACGCCGCTTGAGCAGATCCTGCCCCTGATGGCGGACGCCAAAAAAAGGCTGAGCCATGGGGAAGCGGTGTTTAAGGAATTCAACGCCTATCCGGCGGACAACGAAGCGGAGCAGGCGCTGCGCGTCAAGACCGTGAAGAGTTTCAAGGAATTCGACCAGGCGATGCATGAGGCGATAGAGATGCTGGACAACGGTAATGTCCAGGCCTTTATGGGCCAGCCCACGCAGAAGTTCCAGGATGCGTTCGAACTGCAGTACAACGCCTATATGACCCAGCTTTCCGGGGTGATTGGCGAAGCCAGCGAGGCAAATCGCATCGCCTATGGCCGTTCGGGCTGGATGCTGGGGCTGATGACCGGCATGACCGCGCTGCTGACGCTGGTGGCCCTGCTGTGGCTGAAACGTATGCTGCTGCGGCCGCTGGCCGTAATGAGCGGCCATTTCAACGCCATTGCCGGCGGCGACTTGGGTAACCGTATCGAGGTCAGCGGACGCAACGAAATCAGCCAGCTGTTTCATCAGTTGGAGACGATGCGCGATGAACTGGCGCAAACGGTGATGACCGTACGCCAGGGCACCGATGCCATGCTTAGCGGCATCCAGGAAATCGCCAGCGGCAATAACGACCTGTCGTCACGTACCGAACAACAGGCTGCGGCGCTTGAGGAAACGGCCAGCAGCATGGAGCAGCTGACCTCGACGGTGAAGCAGAACGCCGAAAATGCCCGCCAGGCCAGCAAACTGGCCAGCGATGCATCCAGCACCGCGCAAAAAGGCGGCACGCTGACCGGCAACGTGGTTAAACGCATGGCCGATATCGCCGTAAGCTCGCGCAAAATCAGCGATATCACAAGCGTGATAGACGGCATAGCCTTCCAGACCAATATACTGGCGCTGAACGCTGCGGTGGAAGCCGCACGCGCGGGCGAGCAGGGCCGCGGGTTCGCGGTGGTGGCGGGCGAGGTGCGCAGCCTGGCGCAGCGCAGCGCCCAGGCGGCCAAAGAGATCAAGGGGTTGATTGACGAGTCGGCGACCCGGGTACAGCAGGGATCAGAGCTGGTGGCCTCCGCCGGTGAAACCATGGATGAAATCGTGCGTTCGGTGGCCCGTGTCACCGATATCATGGGTGAAATCGCCTCGGCGTCGGATGAGCAAAGCCGGGGCATTGAACAGGTCGCCACCGCCGTCAATCAAATGGACGCGGCAACCCAGCAGAATGCGTCTCTGGTGGAACAATCAGCCGCCGCCGGCCATGCGCTGGAATCACAGGCGGAAGCATTAATGCAGGCGGTACGGGTATTCAGGCTAACGCAGCATGAGCTGCAGGAAAACCAGGATGAACCATTGGCTTCAGACCTCAGCACCCGGCAACTCGGGTCCATAACCTAACGCCAAACGCAAGCGCGGCGCAGCGAGAAACCCTATGTCAAACCAAGCTGAAATTGCCGCAAAATGGTCTAACTGGGCACAACAGGTGCCCTTATCCGATGTGCATTTCCAGCGCATCTGCCAATTGATCTACCAGCGGGCCGGCCTTGTGCTGGCCAGCCATAAGCGGGAGATGGTGTATAACCGCCTGGTCAGGCGGCTGCGTACGCTGAATATAGCGGACTTCGGCACCTATCTGGCGCTGCTGGATGCCGATGTCAAGGGGCCGGAGTGGGAGATATTCGTCAATGCGCTGACGACCAATCTGACGGCCTTTTTCCGTGAACAGCACCATTTTCCGGTATTGGCGCGGCACGCCAAGGAGCGGCCGGGACCCTACAGCGTCTGGAGCACCGCGGCTTCCACCGGCGAGGAGCCTTATTCCATCGCCATGACGCTGATGGAAACCCTGACGGGTTCGCTGGCGCAGGTGTCGGTTATCGGCAGCGATATCAATACCCAGGTGTTGGACAAAGCCCGCGCCGGCGTGTACCGCCATGAAGAACTGCGCGGGCTGAGCACCGTGCAGCGGCAGCGGTTCTTTCTGCGCGGCACCGGTCCCCATGACGGGCTGGCGCGGGTCAGGCCCGAACTGAACGCCATGGTGCGGTTTCAGTACCTGAACCTGCTGGCGGCAGAGTGGGCGTTGCCCGGGCCTTTCGACGCGATATTTTGCCGTAATGTAATGATTTATTTTGATAAGGAGACGCAGGAGCGCATTTTGCGCCGCTTCGCGCCGTTGCTGAAGCCCGGCGGGTTGCTGTTTGCCGGCCATTCGGAAAATTTTAGTCAGATAAGCCAGGATTTCAAGCTGCGCGGACAAACGGTCTATCAGCTTACTAAGGAAAGAATATGAGAAAAATCAGAGTGCTTTGCGTAGATGATTCCGCGCTGATGCGCCAATTAATGACTGAAATCATTAATGGTTTTCCCGATATGGAAGTGGTGGCCACCGCGCCCGATCCGCTGGTGGCCCGCGATCTGATTAAAAAATTAAACCCGGAAGTGCTGACGCTGGATGTGGAAATGCCGCGCATGGACGGGCTGGATTTCCTGGAAAAACTGATGCGCCTGCGGCCGATGCCGGTGGTGATGGTGTCGTCACTGACCGGGCGCGGCTCGGAAATCACCCTGCGGGCTTTGGAGCTGGGGGCGATTGATTTTGTGACCAAACCCCAGACCGGCCTGCGCGACGGCATGCTGGCCTATAGCGAAGCCATTGCCGAGAAGATCCGCACCGCCTCCCGCGCCAGGCTGCCGCAGCGGCGCTCGACCGATGCCGCGCCGATCATCCATGTCCCGCTGCTGAGCAGCGAGAAGCTGATTGCCATCGGCGCGTCCACCGGCGGAACGGAGGCGATCCGCCACGTTCTGGAGCCGTTGCCGGCCAATAGCCCGGCGCTGCTGATTACCCAGCATATGCCGCCGGGATTTACCCGCTCCTTTGCCGAACGGTTGAACAAGCTTTGCCAGATAACGGTAAAGGAAGCCGAGGACGGCGAGCGGATATTGCCGGGGCACGCCTACATCGCACCCGGGGCCCGGCATATGGAGCTGGCCCGCAGCGGCGCCAACTACCAGATCCGGCTGCATGACGGCGAGCCGGTCAACCGGCACCGCCCATCGGTGGACGTCCTGTTTCATTCGGTGGCGCAATTCGCCGGGCGCAACGCCGTCGGGGTGATCCTGACCGGCATGGGCAATGACGGCGCCGCCGGCATGCTGGCGATGCGCAACGCCGGCGCCTATACCCTGGCGCAGGACGAGTCCAGCTGCGTGGTGTTCGGCATGCCGCGCGAGGCGATTGCCATGGGCGCCAGCAACGAAACCGTGCCGCTGCATCAGATGAGCCAGAGAATGATGGCGCAAATCAGCAGCGGTCAGGCATTACGTATTTAGCGGCCCGCGAGCGGGTTACATGTTAATAACAGGAGTAGGTATGGCGGACAAAGAACTCAGGTTTCTGGTGGTGGACGATTTCGCGACAATGCGTCGCATCGTCCGTAACCTGCTAAAGGAACTTGGCTTTAACAATGTGGACGAAGCCGAGGATGGCGTCGACGCTCTCACCAAGCTGCGCGCCAACAAGATTGATTTTGTCATTTCCGATTGGAATATGCCGAATATGGATGGACTGGCCCTGCTGCAGAATATCCGCGCCGATGGCGCGATGGCCGCGCTGCCGGTGCTGATGGTGACCGCGGAAGCCAAGAAGGAAAATATCATTGCCGCCGCGCAGGCGGGTGCCAGCGGCTATGTGGTTAAGCCGTTTACCGCGGCGACACTGGAAGAAAAGCTTAATAAGATCTTCGAAAAGCTGGGGATGTAATCAGGAGGGGATATGAATAATACACCGACCATGCCGAATGTTAACGCCACCGCCACGGATATCATCTCCCGTATCGGACAATTGACGCGTATGCTGCGCGACAGCCTGAAGGAACTGGGCCTCGACCAGGCCATCGCCCAGGCCGCCGAAGCCATCCCCGACGCCCGCGACCGGCTGGATTATGTGGTGCAGATGACCGCCCAGGCGGCTGAGCGCGCGCTGAACTGCGTCGAGGCGGCGCAACCACGGCAGACCGCCATGGAACGTGGCGCCAAGGGGCTGACCACCCGTTGGGACCAGTGGTTCGACAGCCCCATTGAGCTGGCCGACGCGCGCGAGCTGGTGACCGATACCCGGCACTACCTGGCCGAGGTGCCCGGCCATACCGCCTTTACCCATGCCCAATTGCTGGAGATCATGATGGCGCAGGACTTCCAGGATCTGACCGGCCAGGTGATCAAGCGCATGATGGATGTGATCCAGGAAATAGAAAAGCAGCTGCTGATGGTGTTGCTGGAAAACATGCCAGAGCCGGCGAAGGGCAAACGCGCCAGCGACGGCCTGCTCAACGGCCCGCAGCTTGATCACAGCGTCGACGGCGTGGTGGCCAACCAGGGCCAGGTGGACGACCTGCTCGACAGCCTCGGTTTTTAAATCCTTTCTCCCGGCCCGGACCGTCGTCCGGGCTACGCCTATGCGCCAAATAACCGTCGCTTTAACGCGCTGTTCCCGCCATCGGTCCGGGCGTAATTTGTCATGCTGGTAAGATAATGCCCATGGCAAAACGCATTCGGGAACAGTGATGGCGGAAGACAGCGATCAGGAAAAAAACGAGGCCCCCACCGCCCACCGGTTGGATAAGGCTCGTGAAGAGGGACAGATCCCCCGATCGCGTGAATTAACCTCGGTATTGATGTTGGTGACCGGGCTGGCCGTGTTATGGATGGGCGGCGAGCCGCTGGCGCGTCAGCTGGCGGCGATGCTGGCCCAGGGATTGCGCTTTGACCACGGTATTATCAGCGACGACCGGCAAATCCTGTTCCAGGTGGAATCGCTTATCGGCCAAACCGTCTGGGCGCTGCTGCCGGTGTTTGCCGGACTGGTGGTGATGGCGCTGGTAGCGCCGTCGCTGCTGGGCGGGGTGATGTTTAATCCCGGCTCGATAAAATTTGATTTAAAAAAACTTAATCCGCTGCCGGGCCTGAAACGGGTGGTATCCGCCCAGTCGCTGTCGGAGCTGTTCAAGGCCATTCTGAAAGCGTTGCTGGCGGGGTGGGTCACCGGCTGGTTCCTGTGGCATAACTGGCCGCGCATGCTGCATCTGGTGCTGGAATCGCCGATCGCGGCGCTGGGAGATGCCCTGGGCCTGATCGCCACCTGCGCGCTGATGGTTATCCTGTCATTTATTCCCATCGTGGCGTTCGACGCCTTTTGGCAACTGTGGAGCCATATCAAGAAGCTGCGCATGACCCGCCAGGAAATCCGCGACGAGTTCAAGGACCAGGAAGGGGACCCGCACGTCAAAAACCATATTCGCCAGCAGCAGCGCGCCATGTCGCGCCGGCGCATGATGCGCGACGTGCCGGCGGCGGACGTTATCATCACCAACCCGACCCATTACGCCGTCGCGCTGCGTTATGAAGACAGTAAAATGAGCGCGCCGAAGGTGGTGGCCAAAGGCGCCGGCGACATCGCCATGCGCATCCGCGCGCTGGGGGAAACCCATCATGTGCCGATGCTGGAGGCGCCGTCGCTGGCCCGCGCGCTTTACCGGCACAGCGACATCGGCGAGGCCATTCCGGCCCAATTGTACGCGGCGGTGGCCGAGGTGCTGGCCTGGGTTTACCAGCTCAAGCGCTGGCGCAGCCAGGGCGGCCTGATTCCGAAAAAACCTGAACATTTACCGGTGCCGGCGGCACTGGATTTTGCCCACGAGAAAGAGTGATATGGCCAATCTGGTAGCATTATTACGTTTGCCTTCGAATTTCAAGACTATCCAATGGCAGATCCTGGCCGGGCCGGTATTGATTCTCATGATCCTGTCGATGATGGTGCTGCCGTTGCCGGCCCTGGTGCTGGATCTGCTGTTTACCTTTAATATCGCCCTGTCGATCATGGTGCTGCTGGTGGCGATGTTTACCCGCAAAACCCTCGAGTTCGCGGCCTTTCCCACCATCCTGCTGTTTTCCACGCTGCTCAGGCTGTCCCTGAACATCGCCTCGACGCGCATCATCCTGCTGCACGGCCATTCCGGCACCGCGGCGGCGGGCCGTGTCATCGAGGCGTTTGGCCATTTCCTGGTGGGGGGCAATTTCGCCATCGGTATCGTGGTGTTTATTATCCTGGTGGTGATCAACTTTATGGTGATCACCAAGGGGGCGGGACGTATCGCCGAAGTCGGGGCGCGTTTCGTGCTCGACGGCATGCCTGGCAAACAAATGGCCATCGACGCCGACCTCAACGCCGGCCTGATCGGCGAGGAGGAGGCCAAGTCCCGGCGCAGCGAAGTGACCCAGGAAGCGGATTTCTACGGCTCCATGGACGGGGCCAGTAAATTTGTGCGCGGCGACGCCATCGCCGGCCTGATGATCATGGTGATCAATGTGATCGGCGGGCTGCTGGTGGGCATGATCCAGCACGGCATGAGCCTGGGCAACGCGGCGGAAAGTTATACCCTGCTGACCATCGGCGACGGCCTGGTGGCGCAGATCCCGGCGCTGGTGATCTCCACCGCCGCGGGCGTTATCGTCACCCGCGTGGGCAGCAACGAGGACGTCGGCCAGCAAATGGTCGGCCAGCTGTTCAATAATCCGCGGGTGATGCTGCTGAGCGCCTGCGTGCTGGGGCTGCTCGGGCTGGTTCCCGGTATGCCCAACCTGGTGTTTTTATTCTTTACCGCCATGCTGCTGGGACTGGCCTGGTGGCTGCGTGGCAAGACCATGGACGGTCCCGCGGCCGATGCGCCGCCCGCGGTGGCGCAGCAGGAAAACGCCTTCGCCAAGGAAGCCAGCTGGAGCGATGTGCAGCTGGAGGATCCGTTGGGCATGGAGGTGGGGTACCGTCTGATCCCCATGGTGGATTTCCAGCAGAACGGCGAGCTGTTGGGCCGTATCCGCAGTATCCGCAAAAAATTCGCCCAGGAAACCGGTTATCTCCCGCCGGTGGTGCATATCCGCGATAACCTGGAGCTGCAGCCCGCCAGTTACCGTATCCTGCTGAAAGGCGTTGAAATGGGGCGCGGCGAAGCCTACCCCGGTCGCTGGATGGCGATTAATCCCGGCGGCGCGGCGGGAGAACTGGCCGGCGACGTGACCCGCGATCCGGCGTTCGGCCTGCCGGCGGTCTGGATTGACAGCGCCCTGAAAGAGCAGGCGCAGATACAAGGCTACACCGTGGTCGAGGCCAGTACGGTGGTGGCCACCCATCTCAACCATCTGATCGGCATCCATGCCAGCGAATTGCTGGGCCGTCAGGAGACGCAGCAGTTGCTGGAACGCGTTACCCAGGAAATGCCGAAACTGACCGAAGACTTTATTCCCGGCACCCTGTCGCTGACGATTTTCCATAAGGTATTGCAAAACCTGCTGGCGGAAAGCGTGCCGATCCGCGATATGCGCACTATTATCGAAACCCTGGTCGAACATGCCCCGGTACAAAAAGATCCGGTGGAGCTGACGGTCGTGGTGCGGGTGGCTCTGGGACGGGCCATTACCCAGCGCTGGTTTCCGGGCGACAGCGAAATCCAGGTCATCGGCCTGGATCTGGCGCTGGAGCGCGTCCTGCTGCAGGCGTTGCAAAGCGGCGGCGGGCTGGAGCCGGGCATGGCGGATCGCGTACTGGCCCAGGCCAGGGACGTACTGGCGCAGCAGGAAAACCTGAACGCGCCGCCGGTATTGCTGGTCAACCATAGCCTGCGCCCGCTGCTGGCGCGCTTTTTGCGCCGCACCTTGCCGCAGATGGCGGTGCTCTCTAACCTGGAGGTCAGCGACCAGCGGCAAATCCGCATGACCTCCATGCTGGGCGCCACCCAGTGACCGGGCGGCGGCAGCGAATCAGGCGTCGTCCGCTGGCGGGGTATCTGATTGCGGGCGCGCTAACCGGCCTGGCGCCGCTGGCCGCCGCCATGCCCGCACTGGGCAATGGCGTGCCGGCCGCCGGGGCGGCGCTTGGCGTCAGCGCGCGAGTGGTGGCGCCGGGGGGCGGTACGGGCCCTGTCCGTATGCCGCCTGCGGATCTTGCCGCGCGGCGCGCGGCGCCGGACGCCCCCGCGGGTTTTGGCCATCAGATCAAGGGCGGCGCGCAGGGAGGATGGCAGGGGACAGGGCAAATGCTGGTGCTTTCCCAGCGCGGCAGCGCCAAAAGCAGCCCGCCGATGCGCCCCTTCGCGCCTTTACCGGCCGGGGTGCGCGTCACGTCGATCAACTGGCGGATAGAAACCGGGCGGCCATTGCCGTCACAGGTTGTTCTGGCGCTCTGCATGCCGGGGAAATGTGTTTATCTGGACGGCCTGGCCGGGCGCAGCGACGCCATGGCTGGCCAGCCCGCGGACAATCCGGTGACGCTATTGATACAAGTCGCTGGGCGCGGGGTGATAAATCAACCGCTGATAGTAAACCGCTACCAGGTGCTGGTGAATTACCAGGGAGACATTAAACGCTGAATTTGCGCCCGAGCGCGCTGCCGCCCAGGGCCTGGCCGTCGGGGCCGTACATGCGGCGCTGGGTTTGATATTCATCCAATACCGATAATACCTGATCGTTATGCTTAAGGTGCTGCGCCAGCAATAAACCGTTACGGTAGTTATTGCGGCTGAGATCTTCCGTCAGGCGCGTGATGGCCAGCCAAATCCGGTGCAGGCCGGGATGCGGCTCATAAGGAGGATTGCCGGCGTCGCTGGCTTGCGCCTGCTGCTGGCGGTGGTGATCCACATACTGCAGGGTGGTTAACTGCTCGTTTTTGTTTTCCGTCACCCGGTGCAGCAACGCCGTATTCACCTGGCCGGCGCTCAATAAACGCTGTTCTTCCACCAAGGTCAGTTCCAATTGCTGCAAAATACCCAGCATCCGGGCGCAGATCTGTTCCAGTTCGTTCATGGCGGTCGCTTATTCATCCAGCATCGATTGCGTTTGCGCTATCAGCGCATCGGCAATTTTGCCGGTATCTATTTTTAATTCGCCGTTGCGGATCGCCTGCTTCAGGCTTTCCACCTTGGCGACGTTGATGTCATTGCTGCCGGGCTGGCGCAGTTGCGCCTGGGCATCGCTCAGCTTAACCCGCGTCTCTTCGCCGGGCGTGACGGCGGGAGCGGCGGCCTTGGCTTTCGGCGACTGGACAGTACCCTGGTCGTTACCCGGCAGGGTGGACAGGGGTCGTATCGGGCGCGTACTTTCAATACTCATACAATCTCGCTTAGGTAGGGGATAAATGGTGCTAAAGGCTTATCCTGAATTATCGGTCAAATTACCCAAAGCTTTAATTTTTAATCAGCGCGGCCGTTAAGGCTCAATGCGGATGCCGCCATCAGGGGTAACCTGGCCGACGACCATCTGGCCGGACTCCATCCGCACCCGCAGGCGATCGTTGACCGCCGCGTTGCCCATCGCCTTGCCGGTGCCTTGCACCGAAAATCCATCGCCCTGCGCCGTGACCTGCACGGGCTGGCCGGTTTTGACCAGCCAGGGACGACGCAGCATGGCGGCGGTCAATACCTGACCGCTGCCCAGGGCGCGTTCGCTGAGACTTCCGTAGACCCAGGCCATATCGGTGAGCGGCGTCACGGACATGTTGTCCACGCGCCCGGTCTGCCAGACAACATCCCCCTGCGCCAGCGTCTGGTTCGCGGAAATGGCGCGGGCGGTGACCAGATAGCGATCCGTGACCTGCACCTCGGCCTGCACATAGCGTTTTTGATTGCCGCAGATCACCTGGACACTGATATTCCCCCGGGCGCGATTATTGGCGGGCAATGAAAACTGCGGCTGTTCGCAGTCCGGCCGGCGGGCGGCCGGCGTTTTTACCACCACCTTCAGCTCGACCGGCGGCGAGGCATATTGCCGCAGCAAAAAATCGGTCAGTCCCTCGGTAAGGCGATCGGCCGCCCGGGCGCCGGTGGACAACAGCAGGGCGCCCGCCATGCCATACAAAAAACCGTTGGCTACGCGCCGCGCCGCCATACGCCAAGCACCGCTCGCCAGCGCCCGCGTGGGTTCGCCCTCCGGCTGTTGTCTGTTTTGTCCGCTCACGCCATGACCTTGTCGGTGGAGGAATTGCTGTTATCCGCCTCTTTGCGCGATAACCCCGGAAAACAAGTGTACCGGTCCCCGTTTGCCGCCAATGGGTAAATTAGCGCTGCAATTCATGCTTATTCCAACGATAGGGAAGGGAATGTTGCGTCTAAGCTGGCAAGCATAAATCAGTATAGCCTTCTTAGGATAATGATGATTGATAAGCTTGATGCCGCCCTGCAATTCCAGCAGGAAGCCCTCAACCTGCGCGCGCAGCGTCAGGAAATTCTTGCCGCCAATATCGCCAATGCCGATACCCCGGGCTATCAGGCGCGCGATATCGATTTTGCCAGCGAATTAAACAAAGCGATCACCCAGGGACGCGCCAGCGGCAACTCACTGTCGTTGACCACCACGTCGACGCGCCATATCGAGGCGTCCACCTCCACCCCCGCCGCCAGGGAACTATTATACCGCGTGCCGGACCAGCCGGCACTGGACGGCAATACCGTGGACATGGATCGCGAAAGAACGCAGTTTGCCGAAAACAGCCTGCAATATCAAACCGACCTGACGGTACTGGGCGGACAGATTAAAAACATGATGTCGGTGCTACAGGAGTAAATAGCCCATGGGTATGACTTCGATTTTTGCTATTTCCGGATCGGCGCTTACCGCGCAATCCCAGCGGATGAACGTGGCCGCCAGCAACCTGGCCAACGCGGACAGCGTCACCGGGCCGGACGGCCAGCCCTACCATGCCAAGGAAGTGGTGTTCCAGGTCGCGGCGCCCGCCGGGCAAGAAATAGGGGGCGTGCAGGTCAGCGGGGTGGTGGAATCGTCGGAAGCGGAAAAACTGGTCTTCCAGCCGGGCAACCCCATGGCGGATGAAAAAGGCTATGTGCGGATGCCGAATGTCAACGTGGTCGATGAGATGGTGAACAGCATGTCTGCCTCGCGCAGCTACCAGGCCAATATTGAAGTGCTGAACACCGCCAAAACCCTGATGCAAAAAACCCTGACGCTGGGTCAATAATCGGAGCAACCCATGAGCACCACCGTTAACACCAATAACACCACCGCCACATCCGCCGCCACCAGTACCAGTAGCAGCAGCGCAGACCTGCAGAATCAGTTTCTGAAGCTGCTGGTGGCGCAGTTGCAAAACCAGGACCCGACCAATCCCATGGACAACGCGCAACTGACCACGCAACTGGCGCAGATAAGCACCCTCAGCGGCATTGAAAACCTCAATACCACCCTGGGGTCGATTTCCGGTCAGCTGACCACCAGCCAGTCGCTGCAGGCGTCCACCCTGGTCGGCCACGGCGTGATGATCGACGGCAGCGGCATTCTGGTGGGCGCCGATAGCTCTACCACGCCGTTCGGCGTGTCGCTGGATAATGCGTCCGCCACCACCACCGTCACCGTTAAGGATTCCGCCGGCACCGTGGTGCGCACCGTCGATCTCGGCGCGCAAACCGCCGGCGTGCATAGCTTTTCCTGGGACGGTACCAACGATGCCGGCGCCGCCGTACCGGAAGGGGCCTACACCTTTACGGTGGCCGCGACAACGGCGGCCGGCGCCAGCGTGGTGAGCACGCCGCTGCAATACGCCGCGGTCTATGGCGTGAACAACAATGCCACCGGCGGCACGGAGCTGAATCTGGGCCTGGCCGGCAACATCACGCTGGATAAGGTTCGTCAAATCATCTAAAGGGCACGGGCGCCGTCGAGCGCGGCAGGCCGGGTGTTTTTACCACAGGAGAGTCAAATGGGTTTTTCACAAGCGGTCAGCGGGTTGAATGCCGCCTCAAATAATTTAAACGTTATCGGTAACAATATCGCCAACTCCGAAACCAGCGGCTTTAAATCAGCTTCCGTGTCCTTTGCCGATGTCTACGCCAGCTCCCAGGTGGGGCTGGGGGTCAAGGTGGCCTCGGTGTCGCAGAATTTCAAGGACGGCACGGTGAACACCACCGATAATAATCTGAACGTGGCGATTTCCAACAGCGGCTTTTTCCGCCTGACGGACGCCAGCGGTTCGGTGTATTACTCCCGAAACGGCGATTGGCATCTGGATCCTGAGCGCAACCTGGTTACCACCAGCGGCCTGAACGTGACCGGCTATGCCGCCACCGGCACGCCGCCGACCATACAGCAGGGCGCCAATCCGGTTAATCTCACCATCCCGACCACCGGCATGACGGCGAAAGCCACCACCACCGGCTCTATGACGCTGAAACTCAACTCCGGCTCGGCGATACTCGACGACACCAAGTTCAGCGCCGCCGATACCACCTCCTATAGTTTTGCGCAGCCGCTGACCACCTACGACAGTCTCGGCAATCCGCATAATATGAGCTTTTATTTTGTCAAGACCGCGGATAACACCTGGAAAGTGCATAGCATCGACGGCAGCGACAGCACCGGCACGGTCGACGATCTTGGCACCATGTCCTTCGACACCAACGGCCAACTGACCGGCACCGATAATTTTAATGTCGCTATGAGCGGCGTTAACGGCTCCCTCGCCGGCGCATTCAATATCAGCTTTAAGGGTTCCCAGCAGCAGTACACCACGACCAGCAGCGTCAGCGGCCAGGATCAGAACGGTTATTACGCCGGCGACCTGACCAAGTATGCCATCAATGACGACGGCACCATCACCGGCACCTACTCCAACGGCCAGAACCAGTTGCTGGGACAAATCGTGCTGGCCAACTTCGCCAATCCTCAGGGGCTGAAATCCGACGGCAATAACGTCTGGACCGCCACGTCCGCGTCAGGGCAGGCCGTGGTCGGCACCGCCGGCAGCGGTAATTTCGGTTCGCTGACCCCGGAAGCGCTGGAAAGCTCCAACGTCGATCTGAGCAAGGAGCTGGTCAATCTGATTGTCGCCCAGCGCGATTATCAATCGAACGCGCAGACCATCAAGGCGCAGGACACGATTATGCAAACGCTGGTCAACTTAAGCTGACCACTCTGACGGAATAAGCCAATGGATCACGCAATTTATACCGCTATGGGCGCCGCCGGCCAGACTCTTGACCAGCAGGCGATCATTACCAATAACCTGGCCAACGCCTCGACGCCGGGGTTTCGCGCGCAGCTGTTCGCCATGCGGGCGGTGCCCATCGAGGGCCAGACCCTGCCGACGCGCACGCTGGTGGTCGCCTCGACCCCCGGCGCGCTGATGACCCAGGGGCCATTGGATAACACCGATCGCCCCCTGGATGTGGCGGTTCAGGATCAGGGCTGGCTGGCGGTGCAACTGCCCGACGGCACCGAGGCCTATACCCGTAACGGTAATATGCAGGTGGACGCTACCGGCCAATTGCTGATCCAGGGATATCCCGTCATGGGGCAAGGCGGTCCGCTGACGGTGCCGACCCAATCGGCCATTACGGTTGCGGCCGACGGTACCGTTTCGGCGCTGGGCGACGGCGACGCGCCCAACACCATCGGGCCGGTAGGGCAGCTTAAGCGGGTTAAACCCGCCGACGCCAGCCAGCTGGAGCGCGGCGACGACGGCTTATTTCATCTTACCGCCGCCGCCAGCGCCGCGACGGGAGGAACCTTGCCCAACGACGAGACCATTAAGGTCATGCCCGGCGTGCTTGAAGGCAGTAACGTCAACACCGCGGAAACCCTGGTGGATATGATTGGCAGCGCCCGGCGTTTCGAAATGCAGATGAAGGTTATCGCCGATGTCGATCAAAACGCGGAGCATGCCAACCAGCTGCTTTCACTTAGCTAATTTTCGGGAGTATTAACGGATGATCCGTTCATTATGGATTGCCAAAACGGGTCTGGATGCACAGCAGACCAATATGGATGTGATTTCCAATAACCTGGCGAACGTCAGCACCAACGGCTTTAAACGCCAGCGGGCGGTATTCGAGGATTTGCTGTACCAAACGGTACGCCAGCCTGGCGCGCAGTCGTCGGAACAAACCACCCTGCCTTCCGGATTACAGCTGGGCACCGGGGTACGGCCTGTCTCTACCGAACGCCTGCACAGCCAGGGCAATCTTCAGCAGACGGAAAACACCAAAGACGTCGCCATTAACGGCAAAGGCTTTTTTCAGGTGCAAATGCCCGACGGCACCACCGCCTATACCCGCGACGGTTCGTTCCAGGTCAATCAAAACGGCCAGTTGGTGACCTCCAGCGGCTATCTTATCCAGCCGGCGATTACCGTGCCGGAAAATGCCCTGACCGTCGCAGTGGCCCGTGACGGGGTGGTGAGCGTCACCACCCAGGGGCAGGCCGCCGCCAGCCAGGTCGGCCAGCTCACGTTGAGTAATTTTATCAACGAGGCCGGTTTGCAGAGCCTGGGCGAAAATCTCTATCAGGAAACCGACAGCTCCGGCGCGCCGAATGAATCCACGCCGGGCCAGAATGGCGTCGGATTGTTGTACCAGGGGTACGTGGAAACCTCCAACGTCAATGTGGCGGAGGAATTGGTGGACATGATCCAGGTGCAGCGCGCTTATGAAATCAACAGCAAAGCCGTTACCGCCTCTGATGCCATGCTGCAAAAGCTGACGCAGCTCTAAACCGGGTAAAGGCATAGGTTACGTTGTAACATTAAATCAGCATTTCGTTACAACGTAACATATCGCCGATCATGGCGGATTTTTTTAAGTGACGGTGTCACGATCAACCGCGCTTCGCGGCGGCTGATTTGCCGGCCAGGATAGACAGGTCATATGAAACTGAAAAAGAGTACCTATGCATCGCCAGCAGCCAGGCCGGCGTTTCCGGGCCGGCCTCTGGCGCGCGTACTGGCGGCGCTCGGCCTGTTGACGCTGCAGGGCTGTGCGTATATGCCGCATAAAAACCTGGTGGAAGGCGAAACCAGCGCCCAGCCGGCGCCGGCTTCAATGCCCATTGCCAATGGATCGATCTTCCAGGCGGTGCAGCCGATGAACTACGGTTACCAGCCCTTGTTCGAGGACCGGCGGCCGCGCAACGTCGGCGATATCCTGACCATCACCTTGCAGGAAAACGTCAGCGCCAGCAAAAGCTCCTCCGCCAATACGGCGCGCAAGTCGTCCAATACGCTCAACCTGGCCACTACGCCCGCCATGCTGACCGGCGCCATTGGCAACGGCAAAGTGGATCTCGACGCCGCCGGCACCAATGATTTCGACGGCAAGGGCGGCGCCACCGCCAAGAATACCTTTACCGGCACTATTACCGTGACCGTGCAGCAGGTATTGGCCAACGGCAACCTGAAAGTCGTGGGCGAAAAGCAGATCGCCATTAACCAGGGCGCCGAATATATTCGTTTTTCCGGCATCGTCAACCCGCGCACCATTAACGGCAACAATGCGGTGGTATCCACCCAGGTTGCGGACGCGCGCATCGAATACGTCGGCAAAGGCTATATCAACGAAGCGCAGGAAATGGGCTGGCTGCAGCGCTTCTTCCTTAATATTTCACCCTTTTAACAGGCGGCCGGCACCATGCGGATTTCAACTTTACCCTTACGGTTAACCGCCGCCATCGCCGGGCGGTATCTCGCCTGCGCGCTGGCGCTGGCAATGTGCCTACAACCGGCCGGCGCGGAGCGCCTGCGCGATCTGGTGGATATTCAGGGTGTTCGCGATAACCCCTTGATCGGCTACGGGCTGGTGGTGGGGCTGGACGGCACCGGCGACCAGACCACGCAAACGCCGTTTACCACCCAAAGTCTGACCAATATGCTTTCGCAGATGGGCATTACGGTCCCCAGCGGCACCAATATGCAGCTGAAAAATGTGGCTGCGGTAATGGTGACCGCCAATTTCCCGGCGTTTGCGCGCGCCGGCCAGAATATCGACATCGTGGTTTCGTCCATGGGATCGGCTAAAAGCCTGCGCGGCGGCACGTTGCTGATGACGCCGCTAAAGGGATCGGATAACCAGGTCTATGCCCTGGCGCAGGGCAATTTGCTGGTGGGCGGCTCGGGCGCCTCGTCCGGCGGCAGCAAAGTGCAAATCAACCAGCTGGCCGGCGGGCGCATTAACAACGGCGCGGTGATTGAGCGCGAGCTGCCCAGTACCTTCGGCGCCAGCCGCGTCCTGACGCTGCAGCTCAAGCAGGAAAATTTCAGCCTGGCGCAGCGCATCAGCGACGCCATTAACGGCCAGAACGGCATGGGGATCGCCCGCGCCCTGGATGCGCGCACCATCGAGCTGCAGATGCCGGCCAATAACAGCAGCCAAGTCCGTTTCCTGGCGCAAATCCAGGATATCAATATTGCCATGGGTGAGATGGATGCCAAGGTGATTATCAATTCACGCACCGGTTCGGTGGTGATGAACCGTAACGTGATGCTGGACACCTGCGCCGTGGCCCAGGGCAACCTGTCGGTGGTGGTGAATAACCAGCAAAACGTCAGCCAGCCGGATACCCCGTTTGGCGGCGGCCAAACGGTGGTGACCAATCAAACGCAGATTTCGGTTAACCAAAGCGGCGGCTCGCTGCAGCAGGTCACTTCCAGCGCCAGCCTGAACAACGTTATCCGTACCCTTAACTCCCTGGGCGCCACGCCCAATGACCTGATGTCGATTTTGCAGGCTATGCACAGCGCCGGGTGCCTCCAGGCGACGCTGGAGATCATCTGATGGAGCTTAACGCCACCACCGATTTTTCATCCGCCGCCTATGACGTCAAGTCGCTGCAAAAGCTGCATAACCAGGCGGCGCAGTCCTCGCCGCAGGCGCTGAATGCGGTGGCGAAACAGGTGGAGGGTCTGTTTGTACAGATGATGCTGAAAAGCATGCGCGCCGCGCTGCCCAAGGGCGGGGTATTCTCAAGCGACCAAACGGAACTGTTCACCAGCCTCTACGACCAGCAGATGTCCCAACAGCTCACCGCCAAGGGGCTAGGCCTGGCGGATATGATGGTTAAACAGCTTGGCGGTCAGAACGCCGCGGCGGAGGCGGCGAAAAATCCCGTTCCCGCGGCCCTTTCCCAGGCCGATACGCCGGTCAGCGCCAACGTCATCAACGCGCAATTTATGTCGCCCGCGCTGCTGGGAGAATACTGGCGACGCGATCGTCAGCAATCCGCGCCGGCGCCGGTGGCGGCAACGCCCGGCGGGGCAAGTTTTACCGAACGCCTGTCGATCCCGGCGATGATTGCTAGCCGGCAAAGCGGCATTCCCCATCACCTGATTATGGCGCAGGCGGCGCTGGAATCAGACTGGGGCAAGCGGGAAATTCCCGCCGGCGACGGCAAGACCAGCTTCAACCTGTTCGGCATCAAAGCGTCCGACGACTGGCAGGGCAAGACCACCACCATCACCACGACGGAATACCAGAACGGCCAGGCGGTCAAGGTGCAGCAGAAATTCCGGGTCTATGACTCCTACCTGGACGCCCTGGGCGACTATATTCATGTCCTGACGAACAACCCGCGTTATCGCGAGGTGGTGAACGCCGTCCAGCCGGAGGCCGGGGCCTATGCGCTGCAGCGCGCCGGCTACGCCACCGATCCGGCCTACGCCGCCAAGCTTATCCGGATTATCACCCAATTGAAGCACGGCGCCCAGGAGGCGGCCAAATCTTACGGTAGCGATCTGGGCGGGCTGTTCTAGGCGAGCGGGGGTGCGTGGTTTTTTTGCCGCGGCGCTCAAGTTTGTCCCGGTGCGGACGATATAGATATATAGATATAAAGGGTGGAGCGCGCCGTCGCAGGTGAACCGGGCGTCATCGTCTCCCCGGCATAAGGAAAAACGATGTCCAATACGTTAGTGAATATTGCCTCCAGCGGCATCCAGGCCGCGCAGGCCGCGCAGAACGCGGTGGCGAACAACATCAGCAATGTGTACGTCCCGGGTTATAATCGCCAGACTGCGCAGCTGTCGGAAAAACTGACCAGCGGCATTTCCGGCAACGGCGTCTCGGTGACCGGCGTCAGCCGCGCTTATGATTCCCTGGTGGTGAACCAGCTGCGCTCCGCGTCGTCCACTTATGCCGCCTCCAGCAGTTATTACGACCAGATTTCGCAAATCAACACCCTGCTGTCGAACACCGACAGCGATCTGTCCACCATGGTCAGCACGTTTTTCAGCAGTATCCAGTCGCTGAGCAGCAACGCGCAGGACAACGCGGCGCGCCAGACGGTGATCAGCAGCTCGCAAAGCCTGGTCAACCAGTTTAAAAGCGCCAACACCTATCTGCAGAATATGGACGACGGCATCAATCAGCAGCTTTCCTCCAGCGCCGATCAGATCAACGTTTACGCCAAGCAAATCGCCAATCTTAACGATCAAATCGTGCGCCAGGGCGGGGGCGACACGTCCAATGCCCTGCTGGATCAGCGCGATCAACTGGTCAGCGAGCTTAACGGCATCGTCGGGGTAACGGCCAGCGTCCAGGATAATAATTCGGTTAACCTGACCTTCGGCAACGGCCTGACGCTGGTGCAGGGCAGCAGCGCCTACCAGGTCAAGGCGGTGACGTCAAGCGCCGACCCGTCGCGCAGCACCCTTGCCTACGACCGTGGCACCGGCACCCCCAGCGAAATTGATGAAAAAAGTCTGACCACCGGCAGCGTCGGCGGTTTGCTCAGCTTCCGCTCCGGCGCCCTGGACGATGCCCGCAACCGCCTCGGCCAGATTGCCCTGGGACTGGCCGGCAGCTTTAATGAGACGCATAAACTCGGTGTTGATCTTAACGGCGATGCCGGTGAGGATTTTTTCAGCTTCAGCGACCCTACCGTCAGCGCCAACAGCAAAAATACCGGCACCGCGGTGATGACCGTCACCTACAGCGATACCAGCGCGGTCAAGGCCAGTGATTATAATGTCAAATATTCCGGCGGCGCCTGGCAGGTAACGCGCGCCAGCGACGGTGCTGCCGTCGCCCTCACGCCCGCGCCCGTCACCGACGCCGCGGGCAACACCACCATGAGTTTCGACGGGCTTAGCGTCGCCATCAGCAGCGGGGCGGCGAGCAACGATAAATACACTATCAATACCGTCAGCAATGTCATCAACAGCCTGAACGTGGCGATTACCGACCCGGCCAAGATTGCCGCCGGTCTCGACGACAGCGCCGGCGGTGAAAGCGACAACCGCAACGCGAAGGCGCTGCTGGCGCTGCAAACCACCAAAGTGATCGGCGGAACGGCGACGATCAGCACGGCCTACGCGACGCTTGTGAGCAATATCGGTACTAGTACCAGCAACGCCGACGTGACCAGCACCGCGCAATCCAATATCGTCGATCAACTGACCGAGCGGCAACAATCCATCTCGGGCGTTAACCTGGATGAGGAGTATATCGACCTCACGCGTTATCAGCAGTATTACCAGGCCAATGCCAAAGTGCTCAATACCGCCAGCGATGTGTTTAATTCGCTGTTGTCGGCGCTCAGTTAAACGGCCCGCGGGCCACTCATTTACGTCTAAGCGGAAAGGATAAACACCATGCGTTTAAGTACCAGCATGATTTATCAGCAGAATCTGAACAGCATTACCAACGCCTACGGCAAATGGCAGGCCACCGGCACCCAGTTGGCCACCGGCAACCGGGTGAATTCCCCGGCCGACGATCCCATCGCCGCATCGCAGGCGGTGGCCGTCAACCAGATGCAGGCGCAGGGCGCGCAATATTCCGCGGCGCGCAGCACATCCGAGGCCAGCCTGTCGCTGGAGAGCACCGTTCTCGATCAGGTGACCACCGCGATCCAGGGTATCCAGACGCTGCTGGTGCAGGCCGGGGACGGTACCCAGGGCGATTCGGACCGGCAGTCGCTGGCGACCAAGCTGCAATCCTATAAGGATCAGCTGCTGACGCTGGCCAATACCCAAGATTCCAACGGCAATTATATGTTCGCCGGCTACAAGACCGAGACCGCGCCATTTGTGCAGGATGCCGACGGCAACGTCACCTACGTCGGCGGCACCGAGCCGGTCAGCCAGGACGTGGATTCGAGCCGCACCATGACTATCGGCGATACCGGCAAGACGGTTTTTGACAGTCTGGCCGCCGGTTATACCGTCGAACCGGACAGTACTGCCAGTGAAACCAACGTATTCAATTCCATCAACCTGGCGCTGAACGCGTTGAACACGCCCCAGGACGACGCGGATGACGCCACCCGCGCCCAGTACACCGCCGATATGGCCAAGGCCCAGCGCGGCATGGCCAACTCGCTGGATAACGTCTTGTCGGTGCAGTCGTCGACAGGCAGCAAACTCAATGAACTGGACACGCTCGATACCATCGGCACCGATCGGACCACTATCTATACCACCCGGCTTAACGATTTGATTGGCGCGGACCCCTACCAGGTGATTTCCGATTACAGCAAACAGCAGGTGGCGCTGCAGGCGTCCTACGCCACGTTTAACGCCATGCAGAAGCTGTCGCTGTTCCAGACCAATCAATAACCAGGCACCAAACCCGTCCGGTGGCTCTGGCGGGTAATTTTGGGCGGGTAATCATGTGTGCCGGCCCTGTTGGTATGCCATTCGGGTAACGACGGATGGCATACCTTTTTTTATCCCTTGGGCATTTCCGCCAGGATATCCGCCAGCAAATCGAAGGTTTCCCCCATCAGTTTTTCACTGTAGGGCGCCAGCAGCGGCAGCAGCAGGCCGAAGGTGAGGATGCCGATGGTCAGGGTGAGCGGAAAACCCACCACAAACACGGTCAGCTGCGGCGAAACGCGGTTCAGCAGGCCGAGCGCGATATTCAGCGTCAGCAGCAGCGTAATCATCGGCAGGGCCAGCATCAGGCCGTTGATGAAAATCATGCCGGCGGCGCGGCATAACGCCATAAACGCGTTGGCGTTCAGCGGCAGGCCGGATACCGGCAGGGAATGGAAGCTGTCCGCCAGCAGTGAAAGCATCCACAGATGGCCGTTCAGGCTGGTGAACACCAGCAGGGAGAGCAGATTAAGCAATTGCGCCAGCACCGGCATATTCAGGCCGCTGGCCGGGTTGAAAAAGGTGGCGAAGGACAGCCCCATCTGCAGACCTATCACTTCGCCGGCCATGCGTATGGCGGCAAAAGCAAACTGCATGGTCAGCCCCAGCGCGGTGCCAATCAGGATTTGCTCCGTCGCCAGCCAAAAGCCGGCGATGGAAAACAACGGCGTGTTGATGGGCGGCAGGCCGGGCGACAGCACCAGGGTCACCATCAGGCCCAGGCCAAGCTTGACGCGCGCAGGAATGATTTTTTCGCTAAACAGCGGCGCGGTGCCGATAAGCGCCAGGATACGCACCAGCGGCCAGAAATACTGGCCGATCCAGAACGCGAGCTGCGTGGTATCCAGTTGCAGCATCGTCAGCCGGCGAGCGCGGGCAGGCTGGTGAACAGCGTGCGCATATAGTCCAGGATCAGGTTGAGCATCCAGGGACCGGCAATCACGATGGTGGCCACCACCGCCAGTATTTTGGGAATAAACGATAACGTCATTTCATTGATCTGGGTGGCGGCCTGCAGCAGGCTGATGATAAGGCCGCTGAACAGGGCGGCCATCAGCAGCGGGGCGGCCAGCGCCAGCGCCACTAAAATTGCCTCGTGGCCCAGAGCCATTACCGATTCCGGCGTCATAATCTTGCCTGTCTTGTTAAGGGTTAAGTATAGAAACTCTGCGCCAGAGAACTCAGCAGCAGCTGCCAGCCGTCCACCAGCACAAATAACATGAGTTTAAAGGGCAGGGAGATGGTGGCGGGCGGCACCATCATCATGCCCAGCGCCATCAGTACGCTGGCGACCACCAAATCGATAATCAGGAAGGGAATAAAAATGGTAAACCCGATCTGAAAGGCGGTTTTCAACTCGCTGGTGACATAAGCCGGCAGCAGGATGCGCATGGGCACCGCTTCCGGGCCATCGAGCGGCGGCGCCTTGGCCAGCCGGGCAAACAGGGCCAGATCCGCTTCGCGCGTCTGGCGCAGCATAAAGGCGCGCAGCGGCTGCGCCCCTTTTTCCAGCGCGGCCTGCATGCTGATTTTGTTTTCGCTTAACGGCAAGTAGGCTTCGTCGTAAATGGTATTGAATACCGGCGCCATAATAAAAAAAGTCAGGAACAGCCCCAGCCCCAGCAAAACCTGGTTGGGGGGCGCGGAAGGCGTGCCGATGGCGCTGCGCAGCAAGCCCAGCACGATAATGATGCGCGTAAAGCAGGTCATCATCAGCAGCGCGGCCGGGATAAAGGTCAGCGAGGTAAGGAATACCAGCGTCTGCACCGGCAGCGACCAGTTTTGCCCGCCGCCCGCCAGCGGCTGGCTGATAATGCCGGGCAGTTGCGCCCAACCGCACGGGGCGACGGCCAGCAGCGCCAGCCCAAGAACGATAAGCCGGCCGTTTCCGGGCCGGCAGAGACACAACCTGTTCATCGGGCGTTCCCCGTCCTTTGCATCACCTGGCGCAGCCGCTGGCGAAAGTCCGGCGGCGCAACGCCGTTGTCCGTGGCGTCGGGCGGCGCGGGCAGGGTATGCAGCGGTGTAATCTGCTGCGCGGTAACCCCCAGCACCAGCCAGGTGCCCTCGACCTCCACCATCACCACGCGCTCACGCTGGCCCAGGGAGCAGCTGGCCAGTATTTTCAGCCGTTGCGATTGCCTTGCCGCGGGCGCCAGGCCCAGCTTACGCACCACCCAGGCGCCGAGGAGGATAACCAGCAGGATGGCGCCCAAGGCGCCCGCTACCTGGGTAAGGGCGCCCGCGCCGTTAAATTCATGGGCGGCGGGAGGCGAGGCGTGGGCCGTGACGAGGGGCTGGGCGGCGGTCATTTAGCGGCTCAACCGGCGCATGCGTTCGGAGGGCGTAATGATATCGGTAATGCGCACGCCGTATTTATCCGCCACCACCACGACCTCGCCCTGGGCAATCAGATAGCCGTTGATCAAAATATCCAGCGGCTCGCCGGCCAGGCCGTCCAGCGCCACCACCGAGCCCTGCGACAGCCGCAGCAGTTCCTTGATGGTCATTTTGGTCCGTCCCAGCTCAACGGTAAGCTTGACCGGGATATCCATAATCATATCGATATCCTGCAAGGGGCCGGCATTATCCTCGGCGGTCAACTGGTGGAAAATACCGTCGGTGGATGCCGGTGATTCCTTGCCGGCGGACTGCTGCTCGTCGAATGCCTCCGCCCACAGATCGTCGGCGGACGGCGTATCTGCGCCGGACGGATTCTTAGGGTCACTCATCGGGCTGTTCCTCATTAAGGGAGTTCAATACGGGGTTAATAAGTTGTTTTACGCTGAGCGCGTACTGACCGTTCAGGGTGCCGTAGGTACTGGTCAGCACCGGCACGCCGTCCACATGGGAAATCAGGTAATCGGGTTTATCGATTGGCAGCACGTCGCCGGGCGCCAGTTTGAGGATTTCCGACAACCGCAGCGAGACCTCGGCAAAATTCGCCACCAGCTCCAACTGCGTATGCTGGACCTGCTTCACCAGGTTTTCCCGCCATCCCTGGTCTTCCACCCGGGAATATTCGAGCGGCGGATTGGTCAGCAGTTCCCGTAACGGTTCAATCATGGAAAACGGAATGCAGATATAGAATTCGCCCACCATCGAGCCGATTTCCACATGAAACGGCGTGGTGACCACGATATCGTTAGGCGAAGTGGTGATATTGGTGAATTTCACCTGCATTTCGGCGCGCACGTATTCCACATGCAGCTTATAGATGGCGTTCCAGGCGTCTTCATAGCCGTCCAGCGCCAGTTTCAGCATACGGCGGATCACCCGCTGCTCGGTATGGGTAAATTCCCGGCCCTCGACCTTGATGGGAAAACGGCCGTCGCCGCCGAACAGGTTATCGACCGCGATAAACACCAGGCTGGGCGAAAACACCAGCAGGGCGGTGCCGCGCAGCGGTTTGAGGTGGATAAGGTTCAGATTGGTGGGCACCGGCAGGTTACGGGCGAAATCATGATAAGGCTGGATCTTGATGGCGCCGACGGTAATATCCGGGCTGCGCCGCAACAAGTTAAATAATCCCATGCGAAACGAACGCGCAAAACGTTCGTTGATGATTTCCAGCGCCTGCAGCCGTTCGCGCACCACCCGCCGCTGGGTATTGGGATTATAGGGTTTGACATCGTTTTCAATACCCGCGCTGACCGGCTGCTGTTCACCGTCGTCGCCATTGAGCAGCGCATCGATTTCGGCCTGGGATAATATGCTATCGCCCATGATGTTCAGCGCAGGATAAAGGCAGTGAAAAGGACATCATTCACAACGGGCCGAGGCTGGCCCGCCACCAAGGGTTCACTCAAAGTCAATTTAATCTGCTCGACCAACTGCTGTTTACCCTTATCATTTGCCAGCGCCTCCGCGTCCTGGCGGGACAGCAGCAGCAGCATGCGGCTGCGTACCGTCGGCATAAAATCAATCATCGCCTTGCGTGTGGGTTCGTCGGGCAGGCGCAGCGTCAGGCCGATGTAGAGCACGCGATCGGGATCGTTGGCCGGATTGACCAGGTTCACGGTGAACGTGTCCAGCGATAAAAATATCGGTATCGGCGCCACGGGCGCCGGGGCCTCCAAAGCTGTCTGACCGGGCAGGCGATGCTGCCACCAAAGGTAACCCGCCGCGCTGCCAGCAGCCAGGGCAATGACCACCAGGGCCATCAGCCATTTTGATTTTTTCCGAGCCGAAGGAAGCACATTTTGTGACATAACGATTAGGTATTCCTGTAAGCGTGACGGCATTTTTCCATGGCGACTGCCGTAAAATGCCGGTTATTGACGGTAATTATCCCGTCTCCCGCGTAATTCAATAGCGCGAATAGGCGCGGTAATTTGCCTTAACTTGCCCGTTTGCAGCATCAGGCGAAGGTATCTATGCCGGCGGCGCGACGGCCGGTGGTCTCGGGCGCAACAACGCCGCTGGCGTTCCCGGCGACGGCGTCAATGGTGAATCCCGATGCCGCGCGGGCATTGCCTGCGGCCTCTTGCCCGGCGCCGCCCCAATTGGGCGTGGCATCGCTGCCGACGCTGCTCTGGCCCAGATGGATACCGCTTTCCGCCAGGGAGGTGCGCAGCTGCGGCAGGGCGTCTTCCAGGGCGGAACGCACCTGGCTATGTCCCGAGACCAGATGGATTTGCGCCTGGTTGTTGCCGTCCATGCGCAGGCTGATCTGCAGGGCGCCCAGATTGTCCGGGTGTAAACGCAGCTCGGCGTTCTGCTGGCCGTTGCGCAACTGCATCAATACCTGCTGGCCGATGGCCTGGCGCCATTCGTCGCTGCCAAGCTGGGCGCTGATAAGCGCGGGGGCAGGTGCTGCGGGGGTGGTGACGGCCGCATCGGCGGCGCTCAGCGTAGGTGTGACCGGCGCTGTGGCGCCAGGCATGGACACGTCGGACAGGACGCCGGTGGTTTTTTTCAGGAGCAGGGCAGTGACGGCCGCCGGGTCGGTCCCTTCGTTAGCGCTATCGGTGCCGGCGGCGATCGCCGGATTGACCGGCGAGCCGGTCGCGGCGGTGGCGGCCGGCGGCGGTAATCCCGCATCGGCGACGGGCGATGGCTTGCCCTTGGTCACCGTGGCGGCGGGGACGGTTTTCAACTCAGGCGCCGTGGCGTCGACGGTCTTGGCGGAAACGAAACCCGCCACCAGGGCTGCCGGCGACGTCAACGGCGGCGTCGCGGCGGCGTCGTCCGGGGTGATAACGGTATTCTGCGCGTTGTCCGCCGTGGCGGCGGCGTTATTCGTCCCGACGCTCAGGGCGGCGGCGTTTTCGGCCTGGGCCAGTGGCACCGTCGCCACGGCCATGTCGCTGTTCTGGGCGGCAGCGGCGCTCAAGGCGGCAGCGGCGCTATCGGTATTAGCGGTGACGCCGGCGGCGGCCACGGACGTGTCAGCAACCGTCGGGCGGGTCAATGCCAGCAACGCCATCAGGGCGGCGGCGTCGCTGTTCAGGACCGGGTCCGCTTCCTGTGCCGTCGCCGCCGGCATGGCGGCTGGCGCGGTGGCGGTATCGCCGGCGGATGGCGGCAACGTCTCGTTCACGGCGCCGGCCGGGACATCGCCGGTCAGCTTGGCCGCCAGCTTTTCCGCCAGCAGGTCGGGACGTGCCGGTTCGGCCGTGGTCGCGACGGGAGCGTCCTCTGCGGCGTCGGCCTGGGCGCTGCCGGCGTCGGCTGCCGGCGCCGGCAGCTGGCGGTCGTTAACCTTGCCGCTCAGCATGGCGCTGAAATCCGGGGCGGCGTTGCCGGTGTTTTTAGCGCCGTTGCCGCCGGCCGTATCCTGCATGGAAGCAATGTCACTGACTGCGACTATCATGAGTGTTTCCTCGCGCACGCCCGTTGGGCGAACTCATCCATTCGTTTTTGATCCTGGCGGTTATCATGCGCCAGCTGAAGCTGTTGATGACGCGTATGCAACGTCACCAATGCGTTAAGGCGCTGATGTTTGTTCTGCCAGACCTGAACCGCCTGCTGCAGCCGCAGGCTCCATTGTTCCAGCAGGGTGCGGTGCTGTTCGATGGCGGTTTCCAGCGTGATGATAAACTGCTGATAGTTGTACCAGCTGGCCGAAGCCATGCCTTCGGTCATGCCGCGCTGTAGTTTCTGCCGGTATTCCCGTTCATATTCCTGTAGCTGCTCCAGCTGTTTACGGGCCAGTTGATGGGATTGGCGGATTTGCCCCAGGCGGATCGCCGCCTTGTCCAGTTCTTCTTTTGCCCGTTCGCGCAAAACGTCCAGCGGTGCATTACTTTTCATTGATCCTCGTTAACCGGCTTAACTGAATAATCCCTGCAATTGCTCGCAGGCCGACAGATATTCGCAACGCTGATGCATGTCCTGCTGTAAAAAAGCCTCGATGGCCGGATAAAGCGCGATGGCGCGATCGAGCTGTACGTCGCTGCCGGCGGCGTAGGCGCCGACGCTGATTAAATCCCGGTTGCGCTGGTAACGCGACAGCAGTTGCTTGAACTGCCTGACCAGCGTTTCCTGCGCCGCGGGCACGATGGCGGTCATGGCGCGGCTAATGGAGGCCTCGATGTCGATGGCCGGATAATGGCCGGCCTCGGCCAGCTGGCGCGATAGCACGATATGGCCGTCAAGTATGGCGCGCGCGGCGTCGGCGATGGGATCCTGCTGGTCGTCGCCCTCGGTCAGCACGGTATAGAAGGCGGTAATGGAGCCGCCGCCGCTGATACCGTTGCCGGCGCGCTCCACCAGCGCGGGCAGGCGCGCGAACACTGACGGGGGATACCCTTTGGTGGCCGGCGGTTCACCGACAGCGAGGGCGATTTCACGCTGCGCCATGGCGTAGCGGGTCAGGGAATCCATGATCAGCAGGACATGGCTGCCGCGATCGCGGAAATCCTCGGCGATGCGGGTGGCGTAGGAGGCGCCCTGCATGCGCAGCAGGGGCGACACGTCCGCCGGGGCGGCGATAACCACCGAGCGCGCCAGGCCCTCCCGGCCCAGGATATTGTCGATAAAATCCTTCACTTCGCGTCCGCGCTCGCCGATAAGCCCCACCACGATCACATCGGCCTGGGTATAACGCGCCATCATGCCCAGCAGTACGCTTTTACCTACGCCTGAGCCGGCAAAAAGTCCCATACGCTGACCGCGCCCGACGGTAAGCAGGGCATTGATGGTGCGCACGCCGACGTCGAGCACATCGTAAATCGGCGTGCGCTGCAGCGGATTGACCGGCGCAGTGTTCAATGACGCGCGGTAGCCGGTATCCGGCAGCGGCAATCCGTCAAGCGGCTTGCCGCTGCCGTCCAGCACGCGGCCAAGCAGGGCGGTGCCGAGCGGCAACTGCTTGCCGTTCTGGCCGTCTGCGCGCCGGCGCGCATAGACGCGCGCGCCCGGCACAATGCCTTCCACTTCCTCAAGCGGCATCAGGAACAGCTTATCGCCGTTGAAGCCAACGACCTCGCAGTCGATTTCCTCGACCATGCCGGCGTCGCCCTGGCGCTCAATCAGGCAGGGCGCGCCCAGCGGCAACTGCAGGCCGGTGGCTTCCATAATCAGGCCGGTGGCGCGGGTCAGCCTGCCGTAATGCCTGATCTGCGGCGTGGCGGACAAACGTTGCTCCAGCGTATCCATGGCGTCCAGCCAGCGGCCCAGACGGGTGGCCATTAGACGTCTCCCGGCGCGGCCAGGCGGCATAGTTCATGCCAGCGGGTGGCGAGACTGGCGTCGATATCGCCCTCCGGCGAGGTGACTTTACAGCCGCCGGGATGCAGTTCGTCGTCGGGGATCAGCCGCCAGCCGTGCAGTTTCAGTGTCGCGCCCAGATGCTGTTCCACCAGCGCCACCTGTGCCGGATGCACGCGCAGCTGCGGTTTGCCGCTCAGGAGCGGCTCCTGCTGCAGTAAACGCTGGATAAGGCGCAGCATGGCGTCGCCGCCGCCGGCCGGCTCCTGGCCCAACACCTGGCGGGCGGCGGTCAGCGCCAGCTGTGCGAGCCGTTCGGCCACCACGGTGTCAAGGGAGTCAAGGGAATGCTGGAACTCGTTGACCAGCATTTGCATTTGCGCGACGGCGGGCTGCTGGTCGCGCTGTATCTGCAGCAGGCCCTCCTCTTGCCCGGCGCGCAGCCCGGCCTGGTAACCTTCCTGCTGCCCCTGTTTAACGCCTTCCGCGTAACCGCTGCGGTGCGCTTCCTGTTTGGCCTGGTTGCGCAGGGCGTTGATTGCCGCCTGCTGGATTTGCGTATCGTCCGCCTGGGCGTCCAGTGCGATCGGCAGCATGTCCGCCGGCACCGGACTTGCCAGGTCGTTTAATGCCCAAGGGCGCCAGGGTAAGTGGTTAAATGCATCAGACATAGGTATCCTCTCCGCCACCGATCGCCATTTCGCCGCTTTCCGCCAGGCGGCGGACAATCAGCAAAATCGCCTTTTGTTCGTTCTCTACCTGCGACATACGTACCGGGCCACGGGTGGCCAGATCGTCGCGCAGGATCTCGGCCGAGCGCTGCGGCATATTGCGCAGGAACTTCTCGCGCAACGGCGGCTGGGCATTTTTCAGGGCAATCAGCAGGGACTCCGATTCCACTTCTTGCAACAACCGCTGGATGCTGCGGTCGTCCACGTCCACCAGATTTTCGAACAGGAACATTTCGTCGATGATTTTTTGCGCCAGTTCGTGGTCGTAGCCGCGTACCGCGTCGATGACGGATTCTTCCTGCTGCGTTTTCATCAGGTTGATAATCTCGGCCGCGGTGCGCACGCCGCCCATTTTGCTGCGTTTCAGGTTCTGGCCGTCCAGCAGGCCGTTTAGCACCTCGGTCAGCTCCGCCAGCGCGGCCGGCTGCACGCCGCCGAAGGTGGCGATACGCAGCATGACGTCGTTGCGCAGTTTTTCGTCAAACAACGCCAGGATATCGGCGGCCTGCGAGCGCCGCAGGTGGACCAGGATGGTGGCGATAATCTGTGGATGCTCTTCATGGATTAAATCCGCCGCATTCTGCGGCTCCATAAAGTTGAGGGTTTCCATGCCGGTGGTGGTTTCGCGGGTTTCGAGGATATCCTCCAGCAGGCTGGAGGCGCGTTCCTCGCCGAGCGCCTTGATCAGCACCGTGCGCAGGAAATCGCCGGCATTCACGCTGAGCGCGGCATACTGCTCGGACTCGGCTTCGAACTCTTTCAGCACCTCCAGCAGTTCCTGATGCGAGGTCTGGTGCATATTGGCCATGGCGTTGCTCAACTGCTGCACTTCCCGGGCCGACAGATGTTTGAAAACCTCCGCCGCCCGGTCTTCGCCCAGGGTCATCAATAACACGGCGCTTTTTTCGGTTCCGGTCATGCTCATTGTTCGCTGCTCATCCATTGGCGGATAACTAACGCCACGATACGGGGATCCTGATCCGTCATATCGCGGATCCGTTGGGTACGCGCCTCGGTGTTTTCCCGCTGCTGCGCCCGTTTCTGATCTTCTTGCTGATCGCGGCTGAGCCTGACCACCACATCCTCGGCGGCGGGGGATGCCGACGCCATCGCGCCTGCGCCCGCCTCCTTCACCGGCGCCTCGGGTTTAACCCGAAGCAGCGGTTTAACCAGCTTACGCCATAGGATCCATGCCACCAGCAGCACCAGCAGCCAGCGTCCCGCGGTCAACAGGCTGTCGAAGAAGGACGCCTGCTGCCAGAACGGCAGCACGCCGCCATTGTCTTCGGTGGTGACAAACGGCGTATTCACCACGTTAAGACTATCGCCGCGATCGGCGGAGAACCCCATCGCCTCGCGGGTTAAATCCTCAATCTGCTTGATCTGGTCCGGCGTAAGCGGCGTGCCGGGCTTACCGGCCTCGCCGGGCAGGTAGTTGACCACCACCGCCACTGACAGACGCTGCAAGTTACCCTCGCTGCGTTTTACATGCACTACCTTATGATCCAGCTCATAATTGATGGTTTCATCATGCCGGGTATTGGACGGTGTGGCGGTGGCCTTGGACTGGGCGGCGTTTTGCCCACTGACGCCGGCGCGGGCGCCAGGCGCGGTAGTCTGGCCGTTAGTATTGGCCACCGGCGGCTTATCAATGGGGGCCACGGCGGTGGGGGCCGGTTGGTTGGATAACGCGCCGGGCACGCCGCCCAACGGCGAACCGCCCAATTGCTCGCTTTGCGCCACCTGTTTGGAGCGAATGGCCGAGTTATCGTCGCGCCCGTTCGGCTGATACTGTTCCTCGGTCTGTTCGTGGCTGTCGAAATCGATTTGCGCCGTCACCTGGGCATGCACGTTGGCGCTGCCCACCACCGGCGCCAGAATGGTTTCGATGCGGCGCTGGTAGCGGTTTTCCAGCTCATTGTTGAATTTCAGCTGGGTCGCGTTCAGCGCGCGGCCGTTGGCGTCGGCTTGGGTCAACAGATGCCCCTGCTGATCCAATACCGTGACGCTTGCCGGCGGCAAACCGGCCACGCTGCTGGAGATCATATAGACGATGGCGTTAACCTGGCCGTCATCCAGCGCGCGGCCCGGCTGCAGGTTCAGGGTCACCGACGCGGAGGGGTTTTTCTGTTCACGCACAAACAGCGACGGCTTAGGCAGCGCCAAATGCACCCGCGCCGACTGTACCGGTCCCAGGGTTTCGATGGTGCGCGCCAGCTCGCCTTCCAGCGCCCGCTGGTAATTGATCTGCTCGCTGAACTGGCTGATGCCGAATTTTTCCTGATCAAGCAGCTCGAAGCCCACCGAGCCGCCCTTCGGCAGGCCGAGGCTGGCCAGTTTCAGGCGGGTTTCATGCACCGACTCGCTCGGCACCAGCACGGCGGTGCCCTGTTCGGTAAAACGGTAGGGGATATTCATCTGCGTCAGCTGCGCGACGATATCGCCGCCGTCGCGATCGCCGAGATTACTGTACAGCACCCGATAATCGGGGCTTTTTGCCCATAGTGCCAGTACCACCACAACCGCTATCATCGCGGCGGCGGCAATTGCCGCGGATATTTTAGGATGGCTGCGCAGCCGCTCCAGCATCGGCATGAACGGATTCTTGCCCTGTCCGGTAGAACCGTTTTTAACCGTACTCATCGCATCATTCCGCCATGAGTTGAACGGTATTGCTTAATCGCTGATAACAAATCACTCTCCCTGCGGTGCTTAACGGGCATAGCCGGCGGTCATCATATAAATGTGGATGCCATTATTTGCCTTTAGCAACACAATCGATGGCTGAAATAACCGGGTGTTTTAGCGTTATTTAGCGCCTTAGGCCGCCAAGGGTTCTGCTAAGGTAGCAGCCAACGTTAAAATTGAGGAAACGTCATGGCTATTCAGGGGATTGAATCAGCGGTTCAACAACTGCAGCAGGCCGCCAGGGCTGCGGGCGGCGTTAGCGAAGCCCCCGAGTCCGGCGGCGGTTTTGCCGGCATGCTCAGCGCTGCGCTGGATAAAACCAGCGATACGCAAAACCAGGTTCGCGTCCAGTCGGAAGCCTTCGCCACCGGCAATTCGGCTTTAGGACTCAATGATGTGATGGTGGATATGCAAAAATCTTCCATTTCGTTGCAAACCGCCGTCCAGGTGAGAAATAAAATGGTGGCGGCCTATCAGGACATCATGAACATGTCCGTGTAGGGGCACTGACGTACTGATAGTAATGTCCATTCCCTCACGCTGTTTCTCCATGGGGCATGGGTGGGGCAAAGAACGATAATGTCAGATAACGTGTTGTCCCGCGCGTTTATGGCGGTCAATGGGGGTGAATACAACAGGCAATGCGGGTTCAACGAACTAAAGAACCCGGATAAATTCATCCCTCAAAAGAGGGCCTGGCGGTTTCCTGCTCTCAGGTCATGGCGTTAGGGTTGCCCCGAATATAACGGTTAGCCACGCAGCCGGTTATTTTGGAATACGCAAAACCTGACCGGGGTAGATTTTATCGGGGTGGGAGAGCATAGGTTTATTGGCTGCAAAAATTTTGTTGTACTCGTTGGGAGTCCCGTAAACCTGCTTTGAGATGGCGCTTAATGTGTCGCCTTTCTTGACGGTATAGAATTCCGATTGGGGGACGTTATCGACCGCGGTAACGTTGTCTTCCACTTTCGTGATCCCGGCAACATTGCCAGCAGCGATAAGAATTTTTTCTTTAAGCTCTTGTGAAATCCCGGCACCGGTAGCTGTAACCGTATCACCGTTGACTTTGACCTCAACTTTATCACTGCCTGGCAATCCCAGCTTGCTGATGTGTTCTTGCAGTTTCTTGTTCGCATCATCACTATTACTGACGGCATCCCATAATTTTTCGCCTGCTTCTTTGACAAAACTGAAAAGGCTCATGATTAACTCCTTTGCTTGTGTTGAAAACTGATATTGCCCCTGGGAATATTAATATTAGTTTAAATATCCGATTTTGCATCCTAAAGCCCAGCGCCCGGACATTGGACAATGACCTATCGCCGTGCCGTCAGGCGTTCCTCAGTTAAAAGGGCGCCGAGGTGTGAGCGTGCTGATTGATAGTGGCGGCACGGTCGAGGATTCAGACAAACTGAGTGCTAATGTGCCTATACCCTATGACCGCAGTGTCATAGCCGGGGTAACTGTTGCGGTAAATGATGCTTATTTTATTATCCGTTGCAACGCCCTAGAGGGCCAACGCGGCATGATTGCATCTGCCCAGCCGCTCTGCCCGTTCCATGCCGATGAGGAAATTAATAACATTGATCCACTCCTTAACATATTAAATTGAAACGCCGCCTCGGGCGGCTGAGTCAGGCATCACAACTTGATGACAATTTTCCCACTCATTTTATTTACCTTAACGCGCTTAGCTCTGAAAATAAATGTGATGTAGGGAATCACAACTTTCCGCCATAGCGGTGTCTTTCTGTAGGATATTGAAAGTATTGAAATATGTTCTTGGGTGACGATTTTTTGAATGATATCTGTTCCACGCTGATCAAGGAGATGCGACTCAAAAGAAACAGTCTCATAACCGTCGGCCTTGAGCTTTTTCAAAATACTACGCAAAGAGCTATAAATCGCTGCTGATTTAGCGCGATTCCTTGGCGTCTTGCAAGGAATTAAATGCAAACCAACATCTTTTTTGCGCTTATTCGTGTATCTGAAACGGCCGTAACTCCCGATGGTCAACCAAGACCAAACATAACAACACCCAAGTAAACCCAGCAAAGTAATAAATACGTAATTCATATATTTCCCCTTATTCGTTTAATAGCTTATCGGCAACCAGAATAAAAAGGTTACGAGAATAACTGGCTAAACCAGATTGGGAGGCCATTACGTCGGTTTACCGGGGGATTGTTGTCTTTAAGATAAATAGGCTCTGTTCATGGCGTCAATGCAGGCACTCTGCGTTCTACGCGCGCATGCGAATGTCAATGACGGCCCAGGCGGTCGCTCCGTGGGTTAACGTGGTATTGGTGGTAATGATTCCTGCATGGAAGAGAAGGGGCAATATGCCTTTCGTAGCACGTTGAAGGGAGCTGCTACGAAAACGATTAAAGCGATCGGCATAGATTTTGTTAAGAAATTTTGCTGAAAAAACGTACTTATACGCAGACAGGCCAAAAAACGGATTTTATCCATCATGACTCTATTCGCCTGGCGCCGTTGTGTGCCGTCATATCCCCTGCGCCGTTATTCATTCTCTGTTCATTTTTCTGCAACATTACGCCGGCAAAATGATAAAGAGAAAATAGGAGACGGCGATGACAATACCCGCAGAGGCGTTGCGGCACACCCATGATACGGTAAGTCTGTTGATAGGCCAGGCCAGCCTGGCGCTCCACCGGCGCGGCGCCAAGATTCACCCGGCCGCCATCATGGCGTACCTGGCCGCCGAGCAGGAGCGGGAAAGCGACGAAACCCGGCGTTTTTTTATCGGCGTGGCGATAGGGTTGCTCGCGGTATAGCGCGGGCGAATTTCTCAATAGGGCAAAGCCTATTTGTCTTTCGGCAGAAAATAGTGACCGCATTTGGGACAAACTAACGTGATGTTTTTGCGTACTTTTTGGGCGGGTTGCTGGGTTGCGTTGCCGCATTCCGGGCACGTGACTTTAACTGAAGTACTGCCGAACGCCTTAAGCGCATCAAGGATAGACATAATAATCGCCGCGGCTATAAAGAGACGATGATGATAACACTTCGCCACCCGTATAGCTCTTGCTGCTTTTACAACCGCGGGCTTACCGCGACACCGGGCAACCGCATGTGGGACACGCCGTCGCCCGGCGCCAACCGGGCAGAATCAATGACGGCGATGGCCTAAAATTTTAGCCAGCAGGAAACCCACGCCGCTGGCAATCAGCAGCGCCGGAATCGGATCATTGACGGTTTTTTCTTTAATCTGATCAATACAGTCGTTCACGCTGTAAGACGCCTGCGCGGCGCGTTTACGCAGTTTCCCTTCCAGATGGAGCGCGTTGTCCCCGGTAGCACGGCCGAATTCTTCCTGGCCCTTGCCCGCAATTTCTTCCGCTTTATCTTTGGCTCTATCAAACATTGTTATCATCCTTATTGAGTGTTCACCCTGTAAATATAGGCGAAAATGACAATTTTGCCTCCCACGTGGGCCTGGACGCATTTTTTAGGATGATTCCCGCCTGATATCGTCGCAGGCGGTTATTTTTTTATCTCACCCGGCAGCATCGACGCCCGATCGGAAAACTTATGGTAGGCCGAGTTAATGGATTGCTGACGGTTTGACTGGCCGATGAGCTCTTTCAACTGATCAAGGCGTGATTGAAGCAATTGATTTACTTCATGTTCATTTTTCAGCAACTGCTGTAATACCAAGGCAATATTATCCTGGATAACGGTGGAAAGTGGATTTTCCAACAAAGAATTCAGTTCGGCGATCTTGGCCACCGCCTGAACATATTTTTCTTCAATATAGACCAAGGCATCCCATTCTGACTGACGGGCCATCGACAACATATTTTCGCTTAGCGCAAGAATTTGCTGATAATGGGCTAAAAGAGAAGGGCAAGCATCCATTATGGCTATCCTAGTAGGTATCGGACATATAAATTGGGTTAATTCTGCTCATTTCCTAGCTATTTTTATCACACACCCTGACGTGTCGGGATAACCATTATTAGAAACGAAACATGAATCTGATAATCAGAATATTCCTCATTAAGGTTGCGGGCCGCCCGGGGAAATATGCTTCCAGGCATCGGCGATCCCGGTGAGCATCAGACGGATTTCCTGCAGCAGGTCGCGATCGTTATGCAGATTGACCTGGATAAGCTGTCGGCAGAAGTAATCATACAGACCGGCCAGGTTATGGCTCAGTTCGCCGCCGTTTTCCATATCCAGACCCATTTTCAGTCCGTTATCGATGATCTCGATCGCTTTGGACAACGCAGTGCCTTTGGCGGCGATATTGCCCTGCGCCATGAAGATGTCCGCTTTCGCCAGTGCGCTGAGCGCCCCGTCAAATAACAAGGTGATAAGCTTATGCGGGCTGGCGCTCATGACGCTGCTCTGCAAGCCCACGACGGCATACGCATGTGAACCGTACATTGTTACTATCCTTCTCCCAGAAATTTACGCCCGCGGCAATCAGTTGCTGCTGGATGATATGTTAGAAATGGCATCAAACTGCTGGGTTAAATACGTCGCGGTATTGTTCAGCGACGAAACCAGCACGTCCAGTTGGGTAAACTGTTTTTTATAGCGGGCAATATTATTGGTGATGCTGGTCTGAACCTGGGTGTACTGCTTGTTCAGTCCGGTCAGCACGTCGGCCAGGCTGTCCTTGGTATCACTGATGGTGCCGCTGTCCTCGGTGAACGAGGTGACAATGGACGACATTTGGGTCGCCATTCCGGTGGTTTTGCCGTCGCCGGCGAAAAAGCCCGCCACCTGCGATGGATTGTCCGCCAGGTTTTTGACCAGTTTGGCCTCATCGGTGGCCAGGGTGCCGTCTTTATTCAGCGTGATGCCGACCTGGCTTAACGCCTTGATGCCGTCGTTGCTCTGGCCCGCGCCCAGCACGCTGCGCAGCTGATTTTTTACCGACGTCAAAACACTGTCGCTTAACAGAACCCCATTGCTGGCGTCCGGCGCAGTGCCGGCCGTTACGGGGGTATATTTTGTTAGCGTGGTAAAGGTGGTTTGCAGGGTGTTATACGCTGAGACCCACTCCTCGACGGCTTTGGTTGAATCGGTGGCGCTCTGGCGCACTATCAGGTTCTGTGCGGTGGTATTTTCCGCCGTCAGGGTCAGGGTAACGCCCTGGGGCACGTCGGTAATGGTGTTGCTGCTGCGTTCGACGTCGATACCGTTCAGCGTTAGCTTGGCGTTCTGAGCCGTCACGGCGGCATTCATGCCGGCGGCGGTTTTATCGGCGTCGGTGCCGTTGCTGTCGTAGCCCAGGATGCCGTTCAGGGTAGCGTCGCCGGTGACGCTCATGGTGACATTGGAGGAGGTACCGGTGGTGTTGGACGTGACGACCAGCTGGTAACCGCTGTCCCCGGACTGGACGATACTGGCGGTGACGCCGGCGTTGGCCTTATTAATGGCGTCGCGCACTCCGCCGAGTGTGGTTTGCGCGTCGGTCAGGGGAATGGCCACGGCCTTGCCGCTGCCCACCTGAATGCTGAGGCTACGGGTGGTGCTGCTGGCGCCGATAAGCGAGGTGGTATCGGTAAACACTTGTTTGGTGGCCAGCGACTGCGCCGTCGCCAGTTGGGTAACCTTAATGCTATAGCTGCCGCTGACCGCCGTGTCGCCCGCCGTCGAGGTAAACCCATCGGTGGTGCTGGTCACTTTTTTAGTATAAAGCGTGTTATCGGACAGGGCCTTGGTGGCGGTATTAAAGGTTTCCAGCGCGGTTTGCAGCGTACTGTAGGCCGCCACTTTGGCATTGATATTGGTCTGCTTGTTGGTTATCGGTGTTAACCGCTTGTTTTCGTCGGTGGTTAACGTATCCAGCAGGGTGCTTAGGTCCAGGTTGGACCCGACGCCGAGTGAACTGATGTTGGTCATGTTGCTCTCCTGATAATTACGCGGTAGGCGAAGCGGTTATCGGCACCGGCGGCAAGAAGTTTACCGCGATTTTTGCCGCGTCATGGAGGGTAGAGGGGAAAAGAAGGGGGTTAATTCCGGCTATTAAGGTCTTGCGGGGAATGGTAGGGCGAAATTTGCATTTTTCATTAAAGGTTACCGACGGCTCGCCGATACCTTGTGGGACGGCCATTAACACTTACTCGTATTGATGCCCGAATTAATTACTCAGTCCTGATGCATGATTTCAAAGGAATATACCATGGCTCAAGTTATCAATACTAACAGCATTTCCCTGCTGGCTCAGAACAACCTGAACAAGTCTCAGTCCAAACTGAGTACCGCTATCGAACGTCTGTCATCAGGCCTGCGCATCAACAGCGCTAAAGATGATGCCGCCGGTCAGGCGATCTCCAACCGTTTCACTTCCAATATCAACGGCCTGACCCAGGCGTCGCGTAATGCCAATGACGGTATCTCCCTGGCGCAGACCACTGAAGGCGCGCTGGACGAAATCAATACCAACCTGCAGGCCATTCGTACCCTGACCGTGCAGTCGCAGACCGGCACCAACTCCGCCAGCGACCTGCAGTCCATCCAGGACGAAGTCACGCAGCGCCTCTCTGAAGTCGACCGTATCTCCCAGCAAACCGACTTCAACGGCGTGAAAGTGTTGAGCCAGAATAAAACCCTGTCAATCCAGGTGGGTTCCAACGATGGTGAAGTGATCAATATCGATCTGCAAAAAATTGATTCCACCACGCTGACACTGAATACCTTTAATGTTAACGGCCCGAACGGCACCACGTCCGCCGCCGCCTTGTCAACCGGTACCGCTGTTGCTGCCACGGGCACCGTCGCACTTACTGCGACCGCCGCTGATGCGACCGGTGCTGATGCACCTGTCAAGGCAGCCATCGGCGCCAGCACCAAGGTAATTTCCGACGGTACCGATTATTATATCGAAGGTGATGACGGCAAGGCTTATAAAGCCACCACCACAATTGATAAAACCGGTAAATTAACGGCTACCGTAGGCGCCGGTGTGACTAACACCGACTTGACCGGTAAAACCGTCAATACCGTAACCGCCGGCAGCACCGCTGCCTACACCTCACTGGCTGCCACCGTGGATGCCGCCGGTAACGCCGACGCGACCAATATCGGTGCCGGTACCCTGGTTGCAGACGCCAAGGGCAATTACTCCGTCGTGACTTCCGCAGGTAAAAGTTATGCCGCCACCGTTTCTGTCGACGGCTCTGGCGTATTAACCGCGAAGGTTGAAGCTGCGACTACCGCTGCAGTTTCCGTTGCCACCGATACCAATAAAGACTCGAAAATTGATTCGGCCAATGTCAGTATTGTTCAAGATAAAAATAACCATTACTTTATCAAAGATACGACAGACGGCACCACGGCTGATAAAGTTAAGTATTACGCCGCTGACGTCACTACTGATGATGACGGCAAGATTACCAGCGCCGCTTACGATTCAAGCAAATCGCTGGCCGTCGCCACCACCGATCCGTTGAAAGCCCTGGACAGCGCGCTGTCCACCGTTGATACCCTGCGCTCCAAGCTGGGTGCGGTGGAAAACCGTTTTGACTCCACTATCAACAACCTGGCCAGCACCAACAGCAACCTGAGCGAAGCGCAATCCCGTATCCAGGATGCCGACTACGCGACGGAAGTGTCCAACATGAGCAAGGCGCAGATCCTGCAACAGGCCGGTACCTCGGTTCTGGCCCAGGCTAACCAGGTTCCGCAGACCGTGCTGAAACTGCTGCAATAATTTGTTCATCGCATTGTAATGCGTAAAAACCCCGCCCAGGCGGGGTTTTTTTTCGCTATATCATGGCCAATGTGAAATAAATACCGCCGCGGACGAAGATAAGCCACTGTTTATATAAAGTAAATTGCGTTCGATCCGGCAGGATATAAATAGAGGGGTATTTAAGCGACTATTCAGCCGATTGATCGTGCCGGCTAGCCGGATAATAACATCGATAAGAGGATCAATGTAGGATAGTCATGGTGAGCGATCTGTATACTGCCACGGGCGTAATAGATAAACAGTCCCTATGGCAACGCTATATTCCGTTGGTCCGTCACGAGGCCTTGCGTCTGCAGGTGCGGCTGCCGGCAAGCGTGGAACTCGACGATCTGCTGCAGGCGGGGGGGATAGGCCTGTTGAGCGCGGTGGAACGGTACGACTGCCTGCAGGGCACGACCTTTACCACCTACGCGGTGCAGCGCATTCGCGGCGCCATGCTTGATGAGCTGCGCAGCAGGGACTGGGTGCCCAGGAGCGTGCGGCGCCATGCGCGGGAGGTGGCGCAGGCCATTCATCAGGCCGAACAGCAGCTGGGCCGGGTTGCCACTGAACAGGAAGTCGCCCAGACGCTCAATATTACGCTTGGGGAATACCGGCAGATATTGCTCGACACCAACAACAGTCAGCTCTTTTCTTATGACGAATGGTGTGAAGATCACGGCGACAGTGCCGATAATCTAATGCCGGGACACGAAGACGCTAATCCGCTCCAGATATTAATGGAGAACAATTTGCGTGAAAGGGTCATTGAGGCCATCGACGGTTTGCCGGAAAGGGAAAAAATGGTCCTGGTGCTGTATTACCAGGAGGAATTGAACCTGAAGGAAATTGGCGCGGTGCTGGAGGTGGGTGAATCACGGGTAAGTCAATTGCATAGCCAGGCGATTAAACGTTTGCGCGCGCGCCTGAATAACGATCATTAGCGGCCGGGTAGGGGAATAATAAATTCCCCGTTGTTAAGCACGCTGATAGAGATATTAAAACATATTAATTAGCTTTCCATAGCGCAAGTCCAATGCGCTATTGAAAGCCCTATTCTTAGCACTAGGGAAAACGACATGTTAGCCAAAGTGGGTAAAAAACGGCCCTTGAGCCGTTACCTGAAAGATTTCAAGCACTGTCAAACCCATTGCTGCCAGTGCGGCAAGCCGTTGGATCGTATGACATTGGTGTTTCGCGGGCAGATTATCAATAAAGAAGCCATCGCCGGTATGGACCAGCTTATCGACGATCTCGTCTGGCAAAGCCTGAATAAAGAGCTGACGGCGCTGTGCCGGTTTTGCAGCGTAATTTCTTGCAATAGTGAAGCAAACTATTTCGATATCAAAGCGTTCAAGCAGTATTTATTTGAACAGACGGCGATGAGTCACAGTACTATTCGTGAATATGTGGTACGCCTGCGGCGCCTTGATGAAATATTGGCGGCCAGGAATTATCCCCATGATAAATTCGAGCGCCCCAGTGGCCCGCAAATGCTTATTGAGGACGTTCCGGACGCAGGGCAAAGCAATTACCGCATCGCCCTGCGTAAATACGATCAGTACCTCAATTGGCAGCGTAATTTTTAAAAGCCAGGCCGGTTGCCCGTCCACGCCATGTCTATACCATGGCGGCGGACGGGGGATAAAGGTTTAGCCGATGGTCATCAGGCTGGCGTTGCCGCCCGCGGCGGCGGTATTAATGCTGACCGACCGTTCCACTAATAAGCGCTCCAGTAAAATCGCCGTCTCGCCGCGCGCGTAGCCATGCACCTGGATAATGGGGCCGGGCCGCCGCGCGAGCGTGCCGCAGAGCGCCAGCAGCCGGTCCGAGTCGCCATGGAACAGCACGGCGTCAAACGGATCCGCCGCCTTGAGCCAATCATCGTGCAGGACAATGCGCGCCTGCGCCGCCTCCGGCAGACCGTCATACAGCACGCGGGTCTCCGGCCCGTCCTGCCACAGTGCCTGGGACCCGACGCTTAACACCGCCGCCAGTTGCGTTAGCCGGTCATTATTGTCTTCGGCCAGGCACAATACGCGTGCGCGCGGCAATAAGCGGTAGCTGTTCTGCTCGCCGGTCGGGCCTGTGAGCATCCTGACCGTGCCGGCCAATGACAGCTCGCCAAAGCGCCTGAGCGCGCGCACCTTCTCCGCCGGCATATTCTCCCCGGCCCATATCATCAGGGCGTCATAAGCCGGCCGCGGCGCGCACGGGCTGCCGGTCGCGTCCCCGGCGCGCAGCGCGTCGGGCCGTGCCTCGGGCAGCCGTTGGGATAACAGGCGATAAAGATACAGCGGGCCGCCGGCTTTGGGCCCGGTGCCGGAGAGTCCTTCCCCGCCGAAGGGCTGCACGCCGACCACGGCGCCGACCATATTGCGGTTGACATAACAGTTGCCTACCCGCGCCTGTTCCATTACCCGGTTTATGGTTTCATCAATGCGGGTATGCAGGCCCAGGGTCAGGCCATACCCGCCGGCGTTAATCTGCTCAAGCAAGGTGTTCAGGTCGCGGCTGCGGTAGCGGACCACGTGCAGGACCGGACCGAACACTTCCTTATCCAGCTGCGCCACGCTGTCCAGCTCAATCAGCGTGGGCATGACAAAGGTACCGGCGCCCAGGGATTGCCGTCCGGCGCCGTCGTTATGGGCGCCCTGCCATACCGGGTGGCCGGCTTCGCGCATGGCGGCGATATGTTCCTCTATAGCCTGCCGGGCCTGGGCGTCAATCACCGGACCGATGTCGGTGGCAAGCCATTGCGGATCGCCGACGCTGCACTGCGCCATGGCGCCGCGCAGCATGCGCAGAGTGCGTTCGGCCACCTCTTCCTGAATACATAATAAACGCAGCGCCGAACACCGTTGCCCGGCGCTGTCGAACGCGGAGGCGATGACATCGTTCACCACCTGTTCCGTTAAAGCGGAAGAGTCAACGATCATGGCGTTAATCCCGCCGGTTTCCGCCACCAGCGGCACCGGACGTCCCAGCGGGTCCAGCCGTTGGGCGAGCGTCGCCTGTATCAGTCGGGCGACGGCGGTGGAGCCGGTAAACATCACGCCGCGCACCCGATGGTCGCCCACCAGCCGCGCGCCGACGGTCTCGCCGTCGCCCGGCAGGAAATGCAGTACGCCGGGCGGCACGCCCGCTTCCAGCAGGATGCCGATGGCCTGCGCGGCCACCAGCGGCGTTTGTTCGGCGGGCTTTGCCAGCACGCTGTTGCCTGCGGCCAGCGCCGCCGCCACCTGGCCGGTAAAGATGGCCAAGGGGAAGTTCCAGGGGCTGATACAGGCCACCGGCCCCAGCGGACGGCAGCCGTCGCGATCGAATTCCCGGATCTGGCCGGCATAGTAGCGCAGGAAATCGACGGCCTCGCGCACTTCGGCGATGGCGTTGGCAAAGCTTTTACCGGCCTCGCGTATCAGCAGGCCGATAAGGGTGGGCATACGCTGTTCCAACAGATCCGCGGCATGGTTTAAAACCGCGGTTCGTTCGGCGCAGGGCGTGGCCGACCATATCGCGCCGTGGTGATCCGCGCAGGCAATGGCCCGCTCGACGTCGTCTTCGGTGGCGTCGCGGCATTCCCCGACATTATCGCGCGCGTCGGCCGGGTTAAGCACCGCATGCCATAACTCGCCGTCGCGTGACGTGCTATCGCCGGCGTGGGCGCGCCAGTGCAGGTTGGCGCTGTTGAGCAAGGCGCTGGAGAGCGAGGCGAGACGATGTTCATTGGCCAGATCGATCCCGGCCGAATTAAGCCGTAACGGACCGTACAGCCGACGGGGCAGGGGAATCAGCGGGTGCGGCAGGCCAACGCCGCCTTCCCGTTCGCCGATGGCCAGCGCCTCGTCCACCGGATCGGCAATCAGGTGATCCAGGGATAGGGCGCTGTCGGCAATACGGTTAACAAATGAGGTATTGGCGCCGTTTTCCAGCAACCGGCGCACCAGATAAGCCAGCAGGGTTTCATGGGTACCCACCGGGGCATAGATGCGGCAAGGGCGGTTCAGCCTGCCGTCGGCCACCGGTCCCACCACCTGGTCATACAGCGGCTCGCCCATACCGTGCAGACATTGAAATTCGTATTGGCCAGGATAATAGTTCTGCCCGGCGAAATGATAGATGGCCGCCAGCGTCTGGGCGTTATGGGTGGCGAACTGCGGGTAAATATGATGCGGCACCGCCAGCAGCTTGCGCGCGCAGGCAAGGTAGGCGACGTCGGTATATACCTTACGGGTATAGACCGGATACCCTTCCAGTCCCTCCACCTGGGCGCGTTTGATTTCGCTGTCCCAATACGCCCCTTTCACCAAACGGATCATCAGGCGCCGTTGGCTGCGCTGCGCCAGGTCTATCAGCTCGTCGATAACAAACGGGCAGCGTTTTTGGTAAGCCTGGATGACAAAACCAATGCCGTTCCAGCCGGCGAGCACCGGTTCAAAACACAGTCGGGTCAATAAATCCAGGGATAGCTCCAGGCGGTCCGACTCTTCGGCATCGATATTAATGCCGATATCATATTGGCGCGCCAGCAGGGTTAACGCCAGCAGCCGGGGATAGAGTTCGTCCATCACCCGCGCGTATTGAGAACGGGCATAGCGCGGATGCAGGGCGGAAAGCTTGATGGAAATGCCCGGTCCTTCATAGATGCCGCGGCCGTTGGAGGCCTTGCCGATGGCATGGATGGCCTGCTGATAAGAAAGCAGGTAGGCCTGGGCATCATCCTCGGTCAGGGCGGCTTCGCCCAGCATATCGTAGGAATAGCGGTAACCGCGCTGTTCCAGCCGGCGGGCATTGGCCAGCGCCTGGCCGATATTCTCGCCGGTGACGAATTGTTCGCCCATCAGGCGCATGGCCATATCCACGCCTTTGCGGATCAACGGCTCGCCGCTTTTACCGATAATACGGTTCAGGGAGCGCGACAGGCTGCCCTCGTTATGGGTGGCCACCAGACGGCCGGTAAACAGCAGTCCCCAGGTGGCGGCATTGACAAATACCGACCGGCTGCGGCCAATATGGGGCTGCCAATTGCCGCGGCTGATTTTATCGCGGATCAGCGCATCGCGGGTGGCCTTATCCGGCACGCGCAGCAGCGCCTCCGCCAGGCACATTAACGCCACCCCTTCTTGCGACGACAGGGAAAATTCCTGCAGAAATCCTTGCACCATGCCGGCGCGGCCGCCGGCGCTGTGCTGCTGGCGCAGCGTTTCGGTCAGGCGGCGGGCTAATTGGCTTATCTGCGCCGCGGCGGCGGGATGGCGCGCCTGTTCAATCAGCAACGGCACGGCTTCGGTTTCCGGACGTCGCCCTGCGGCGGTGACGGCGGCGCGCAATACCGATTGCGGCAATACCTGTTCGGCGAACTCCAGAAATGGCTGGCGCGTTTCTATTGCCGGCGGCTCCGCCGGGTCGTTGTCCCCGGGCATGGACGCGGCGTCTTGCCCAGGGGCATGACCCTTATCCAGCTCATCCAGGTAATGGAAGATAGCTTGCTTAATCAACCAATGCGGAGTGCGATCAATCAGCCGCGCCGCGTTCTTAATCCTTTCCCTGGCGGCATCGTCAAGCTTTACCCCCATCGTAGTGGTTACCATCGCTGTATCCCCGGCGAGCATGTGAGATATCACTATCGCCAATGTTGCAACTAAGTGCAACCGGGTTAATAAACAATTAACTTATAGTTAATAAGGTTGCAATCGTGGCGCGGGCGACGCCTGCACGCCGTAAACCGCAACGGCATGATGGCGCAAGAACGGCGTGACAGGGGTTATTTGATTAAATTTGTAATAATTGATGTTTTACGTAAGCCGCGGCTTTTTACCAGCGCAGCGGGAAAAAGCGTTCTGTGGGGCGATATATCAGCGGGCAATAAAGTCGGGGGGCGCTATTGGGTTAAGGTCATCCAGTTCAAGCGTAACGGCTATTGCTTATTATTTGGTCGAATGCTAAAAAAAATATTGCAATCCCAGCGCAAAGTGATGCAATGTCATTATACTCAAGACATCAAGCTAGTTCAGAAAGTTGTTCAGATGCGAAATTCATAACCTCACTGCGGGGATCGCTAATGACAGTGTCCTTTTATGGGCTGATGGCAATACCAGGTTCTGCACCAATCGCCTCCGGAACAGTCGGCGGTTGTAATTTCAACGCTTCGTTTCCAACTTCGTTTTTGCCGACCGGCAATGTAATTGTTCCCTTGTGTTCTCAACTCCGTTGCTTTTTTCCAACTGATGCGCACTCCGGTACGTCCGTATTGTCCATGCGGATGCAACGGGCCGTGTCATCTTATCTCATGGCTATTATTGGCTTTAAAGGAAGCCACAACCTCATCTGAATGTGAAGCGTAATCATCAGGCCTATGCCTGTGTGAATGGTGAAACAAACTGTAAGGTGCCACTTATGGGAAGACAAAAAGTAGTGATCAAAGCTCGTCGCGAAGCTAAACGCGTTATCCGGCGTGAATCACGCAATCACAAAATGCGTGAAGAGGACTCGGTCACTTCTCTTGTTCATATGAGCGGGATTGAATCGATAGGCATGGCGCGCGACAGTCGCGACACCAGGTTAATAGAGGCACGTAATGAAGTTCAGGAAGCTTATTTAACAGCCATTGAGACCAAACAGTTAATTTTCGCAACCGGCGAGGCAGGGTGTGGTAAAACCTTCCTTAGCGCTGCTAAGGCCGCCGATGCATTAATCCACAAAGAGGTTGACCGTATTATCGTTACCAGGCCTGTATTACAGGCCGACGAAGACCTGGGTTTCCTGCCGGGGGATATTGCTGAAAAATTCGCCCCTTATTTCCGACCGGTTTATGATATTTTGCTGCGCCGGCTGGGGTCGTCCTTTATGCAATATTGCCTGCGCCCTGAAATCGGCAAGGTGGAAATCGCTCCTTTTGCGTATATGCGCGGACGTACCTTTGAAAATGCGGTGGTTATTCTGGATGAAGCGCAGAATGTTACCGTCAACCAAATGAAGATGTTTTTAACCCGTCTGGGAGAAAATGTCACGGTTATTGTCAACGGTGATATTACGCAATGTGATTTGCCCAGAGGGGTAAAATCCGGACTGGCTGATGCTCTGGAGCGGTTTAACGAGGAGGACGAAATGATCGGTGTGGTGCGTTTCGGCAAACAGGATTGCGTTCGCTCCGCGCTGTGCCAGCGTACGTTGAATGCCTATCGCTGACGGTCGCTACGCATGCGGCGTCAGTATGGCGCATTATCATTGAGTTAAAAAAAGCCCGGATAATCATCCGGGCTTTTTATTACCGCCAGGCCAGGCTGTTAACAACAGCTTGACCCTAATAATTTTGGCGGTGAGGGAGGGGTTCGAACCCTCGATACGATTTCTCGTATACACACTTTCCAGGCGTGCTCCTTCAGCCACTCGGACACCTCACCACGCTGTTAACCAAGGGTCAACGGGGCGGTACTATAGGGATTCGTCCCATTCCGGTCAAGTATAATTTATCAGGGATGCGTTGTTTGCTCAGGGTTTGAGCGTATCGCTTGTCTGGCGGCGGTGGCGATGCCATCGGGCCTGCCGTCAGGGGTGAATAATGTGCGGCGCGGGGGAGGGCAGGGGGGTATTTCGCGCGGCAAGCCTCAGTATTATGCCGCCGGCAACGCCCAGCCGAAAAAGCTGGGAATAGCCCGCCCGTTCATGTGTGCAGACGGTGCTATTCCCGGTTCGCCTCTCAGCGATATCGGTGCAGTAAAATACCATTTAATGACATCTTATATTTATTATCATTTCTACCACGGGCCCCGGCGTTACTCGGTAAAAAAACTGCCCCATTGGTGCTGCACCCCTTCCGGATACATTTTGCACAGGCCACCGCCCGGCGTAAAGGTCAGCTCACCAAAATAGACATTGCCGTCGGCTTCATAAAAATCCACCCTGACATAATTAAAATCCGCCGCCAGACGTTTTGCCAGCGTCACCATTTCCGGTAAATTCTTAGGCGCGGGCATAGGGACAGGGTTGTTCGGCAAGCCCATCCTGATATCGGTCTTGTGCCATTCAGTATCAAATACGTCGCGGCGATGCAGGCCATAACGGTCGTAGTCAACCTGGATAAAAATATGCATCTCACCCTGCTGGTTAAAGCAGTGGAACTTGATATCGTTGGGTATATGGCCCTCGTCCTGCAGCAGGTGCTCCACCAGGATGCGGGGCTGGATTTTTTTATAATGCCGTTCTCTGCTGGTTTTATAATAGTTAGTCTTGGTCCAGAAGCGGGTTAAGGCGCTGAGTTGCTCAAACGTGGTGTCCGCTTTATCGTGCACTACCAGGTTAAAGCCCGAACCGTGGTTGGCTTTAATCACAAATGCCTGCGGCAGGCCGGCATAGATCTCCGGCGTCAGTTCATCAAATACGGCGTGTAGTTCAATAAGATATTTTTTGCCGATAGTATTGGCAATGTATTCACGCACGAGATATTTATCTGCAAGATTCGTATAGATTGCTTTCGGACGAAAATTGCGGATAGTGATTTTTTCGCTAAATGTCGTCGGTTGGGCAATGTTCGGCCATTTTTTGAATACGCGCACATATTTTAATTGATGATATAAAGAATCCGGCAACAATTTAGACGCTTGCCTGACGAGTGGATTTAACATAGTTTTGCACCTCAATTATAAATTTTGGAATACTTTTATAGGCACTGAGCAACTGATAAGTGACTAACCCTTTTTTGAACAACGCATTGAGCACGAACAGAGATATGGCCTCGGATAATAAGGTTGATAGCGCCGCGCCCTTTATGCCGAATAGCGGAATAAAGTGATAATTGAGGGCTATGTTCAGTAAGGCGATAACCGGCATCTTTAATGCGACAAAATGATAGCCGGAATGCATCAATATTATCCGGTACGAAATGGTGCCCAATACGCTGCAAAGGGATGTCAATGCACATATCAACAGGATGGACGCCGAGTCTTTATAGGCGGCACCATAAATTAACTGTATGATATCGTGACTAAAAAATCCTATGATGATTATCACCGGCGCGCACACTACCAGGGTGACCATATACAGCATGCGCACACGGTCCGCGGCCCTTTTGGCATCGCGCTCGCTGGCGATGGTGCTCATAAACGAGGTAATCAGCGCCATGGGAACCAGCATCCAGCCACCGCTTATCGCCAGTGCCGCGCTATAAATACCCACCGCATGATAACCAATGAATTTCGCCAGCATTATCTGATCAATACGGGTATAGATCACTATCGCCAGGCTGGATATAGCCAGTGGCAACCCCACCTTCAGTAAATAGATATTATAAAAGCGGCTGTATTTGGCCTTCAGCTTTCTTTTATAATGAATCCCTTTAGCCTGTTGATGGCGATAAAATAGAACCCTGCGCACAATATAAGGAACAAAGCTTCTGCCCGCCAGGGAAACCGCAAACCATATCAAGCTTAGCTGCAACCAGGCAAACAGCAGGTTGGCTAGCACAAATATAACCAATACCGTGTTGTTGATAATCAGGTTAACCTTGGACGCCAGAGTCGCGTCGTAATACAGTTTGTAAATATCCCTTAAGGTAAAAAACGTTCCCAGTAATAAAATCATTAAAATATAAAAGTGTTGCCGTGGGACAGCATAATATGCCCAGAGGAGCAGTCCCGCGCTGAAAATGATAAACAGCAGGAACTTTATCCGCAACGAGGCTGCCATTAGGTTCATGCCACTGTGCGGGTTTTTTGCTATGCGATTGAATAAGACATTGTCGCTGCCCAATTGTATAAAAGGCAATATCAATGCGATAATCGAAACTAAATAACTCAGCGTACCGAAATTTTCAGGTCCAAGATAACGGGCTATATACATTGCTGAAATGATGCCTGCGCCTGCAAAGCATAACTTCTCAAGTATGATCCACAATGAATTATAAATGATAGCTCTCATGTTCCTCTTCGGGTAAAAATGTCTCAAATTCCGATGTCAATAGAGCTGTTAAAAATTGCTTAACAAGGTAGCTACAGGCACGTATCCGAAATATAACTTTCTCGAATAATTGAAAAATATAGCTTTATGCTTACTTAGGCAAATAAAAAAAAGTAAAATAATTTTTAGAAAAATAATTTTAGTTTCATGGAATATAAGAATTGACTGAAAAAAGGATGATTTCACCTGAATTTCATTTCACTTAACGGCAGGAGAAATTTCTTTAGCCGATAAAAAAGCCCGAATATCTATTCGGGCTTTTTTATGAAAATAACGAGGGCGTCAGGGAGTGAAACGCTACTTTTCACCTAACACCTGGCAATCGAAAGCAACGCCGTCGAATTTGACCGTTAGGCTTTTGCAGGAAAATGCGTCACTGGAAGAACTATTATAACCTAACGGGCACGTCAGGGTCACCGCGTTGACTTTATTGAACCGCGCCAGTTCCAACGCATAAGACGCGAAAGGGATTTTAATTGTTGAAAAGGAATACATTATCAAAGGAGATAAAATAAAAAAAGCCATTGATCCCAATATGATTTTACTTTTTGTTTGCTGAATCCTGGCCGCAAAAGCGGAAGAAACATCTTTTAACGGATTCGATCTATTTACTGTCGGTCTGGTAATGGTTTTTGTAATTCTCGAAGGCGGCGGCAATGCCCAGGTGGGCTGGTCAAAAAACGCGTCTTCCATGGTGGCCGTTTCCTGGATATCTGGCTCGCAAGCCATGCGGGCCGCCGTAGCCGCTGTGGCCTGCGCGGGTTCCGGTCTTAAGGGCTCAGGTACGTATTCATCGACGGATTGAGGGTTAAAGAAAATATTAACCATTTGTTTTTCTTCAATGATATAGCCTATGCGCGGTATGGTTTTAATTATGTCATGGTTCTCATCCCCCAGCTTTTGGCGAATGGATTTTATCGTTTGGTTGATGGTCGAGTCCGAACAATAGGTTCCTTTCCAAATCTGATTAACCAGCTCGGCACGCGTCACCGCCGCTGGTGAATTCTGGATTAATAAATTTAGTATCTGGTACTCTTTCCAGCGCAGACGACTATGGATATTGGGCGCAATTGTTACATCAAGATGATTGATCGTGATGGGTTGTGTAAGTTTCATCTCAAAATACCTCAATAGTATTTTTTTTCTTATCATATCGCTGATCCGCAAGCTACACGCGATCATAAAATTTTCAAGAGTTATAAGGGGTAACTGTCTGATATTTTATTTTTTTCATCACTCATTTACCTGCTCATAGTTTTCTCCAATACCTGATAGTTCGGTTGTACGATTTGAGTCCTTATAAACAATAGTCGAGACCGGGGAAGTCGCGACGGTAATAAATCTGAATTTAAAAACATCAAATCGTACCTTTTTGCGCAAGTGAAATTACAAAACCTAATAGTTTATGGGGTTAATCACGCTTTTTTATAAAATTTCATTGTTTTATTTCCTTCTTCAGAGGAATAGATAAACGTTAATTTTAAACTTTTAGTTGTAAATGCCCGACTGGATAAGGGAGCCTACATTCAGGGCATGCAGGCCCTGATATCAGATTTTTGCGGTGGCGGGCTAAACACGCATGCAGCCGCCAGTCGTCCTACTATTGTCGTAAGATCATAATGTTGATTCGTATCATGACGCTATACCCTAAACGGTTCGGAATAATTATTCATGTCCAAGTCCATACAAAAAATGCGAAAAATAATATCGGCCAGTGAGTAATTTTTTTTTCGCTTATTCTTTTTCACAAGCAAATACCGCCCGATGTTTATTCCGCATTCAACCCAGCGCATGCATAAGATAATTCTTAATGATTTCACTTTTTGTCACTTAAATTTAGCTTTTTTATGTTATGGCGCCTGCATCAGCCGTCACAGGGCCAGGCAATAAGGCACAAAATGTTAACTGCTGGTAAAAAATGACTATATGCGCCAGCCTGAGTATTAGCGATTGCGATTTTTAGCATGGGCAACCGCTGTGGTTACCTGTCATACCGTTTGGCAAGATTGTGCTTTACCCAGGCTAACGGTATGTTAAATGGTGAAAAAAAGCTGGGATGGAAAGGCGTTTTATTATGAGGATCATTTTTTATCACCCGACGGACAACGCGGCGGTGTGGATCGACGGCTTGCGGCAACGATTTCCTGACGCTGATATCAGATTGTGGCGAGAGGACGTAGACCTGCCGGCCGATTATGCCGTGGTCTGGCATCCTCCCCGTGCGATGCTGGCCGGCCGGCCCGGCCTTAAAGGCGTGTTTGCCCTCGGCGCGGGAGTGGACGCCTTAATGGATCAGGTGCGCCTGCACCCGGATATGCTGCCGGCGAATGTACCGCTGATGCGGCTTGAAGATACCGGCATGGCGCAGCAGATGATTGAGTATACTGTCGCCGCGGTGCTGCGCTATTACCGGCGCCTGGATGAATATGCCCTGCAGCAAAGCCTGAGAGAATGGCGCGAGCTGGCGCTGCCCGCCAGGGAAACCTTTCTTGTCGGCATCGCCGGCGCGGGGGTGCTGGGCGGTAAAACGGCAATGGCGGTGCGCGCCATGGGTTTTCCGGTGCGCTGCTGGAGCCGCCGCGCGAAGGTCATCCCGGGAGTGGTCAGCTTTGCCGGCCGGGAAGGCCTGGACGCGTTTCTCAACGGCGTACAGGTACTCGTGAATCTGCTGCCGAACACGCCGCAGACGACAGGCATCCTGAACGCCGCGCTGTTTGCGCGCCTCAATCGCGGCGCGTATATCATCAATATTGCCCGTGGTGCGCATATGGTGGAAGACGACCTGCTTGCCGCTCTGGCGCAGGGGCAGATTGCCGCGGCAACGCTGGATGTCTGCCGGCAGGAGCCGCCGCCGCGCGATCATCCTTTCTGGACGGCGCCGCGCATTACGCTTACCCCGCATATTGCCGCCACGACACTGCCGTCGCAGGCCATGGACAGCATTGCCGATAACATACGTCGTATCGAGACCGGACAGACGCCGCTTGGCCTGGTTGATCGCCTGCATGGGTATTAACACCATTGCGTCAGGGGACGTTTTATGACAAGGTCGGCGCCGGTTTTACTTTGCTTACTAAAACGGATAACACGATGAATGATTTTTCCATGGTCTGCCGGGTGCTGGGAACGTTATTTTACCGCCAGCCGCAGGATGCCATGCTGGCGCCGCTGATGACGCTTATCAGCGAGGGCAAGCTGACGGCCCATTGGCCCCTGGAGCAAGACGCTCTGCTGGCCCGCCTGCAGCAAAGCTGCGAACCGCAGGCCCTGGCCGCGCAATACGCTTTGCTATTTACCGGCGACGAAGCAAAAGTCCCGCCACTGCGCTCGGCGTGGCTGGCGGCGGATGAGGGCGAGGTCGGGGCCTTCCTGCAACAGCTCGGCATGCCGGCCGGAGACGGCCCGGCAGATCATTTCGGCGCGCTGCTTCTTGCCGGCTCGTGGCTGGAAGATCATGCGCGATTGGATGAAACCCAGGCCCAAAGCCAGCTGTTCGATCTGTATTTGCTGCCCTGGAGCGATCGCTTTTTGGGTAAAGTGGAGGCCTGCGCCACCGGGGACTTTTATCGGGTACTGGCGATAATCTGCCGTGAAGCCCTTGAGGCGCTGCGCGAAGAACTGGACGAAACCCCTGCTGAATAATAGGGCGATCACCCATGCCGCATAAAGCCTGTTAAAGGGAGAGCCTGCCGATGGGGTTGAATCGGGCGTGGTTTTCCGCCCGACCGAGGCCCCATGGCAGGGTATGCCCGCCATCACCCATGCCGTATAAAACCTGTTCAAGGGAGAGCCTGCCGATGGGGTTGAATCGGGCGTGGTTTTCCGCCCGACCGAGGCCCCATGGCAGGGTATGCCCGCCATCACCCATGCCGTATAAACCCTGTTCAAGGGAGAGCATGCCGATGGGGTCGAATCGGGCGTGGTTTTCCCGCCCGACCGAGGCCCCATGGCATGCTAGGCCCGCCAACACCGGACTCAAGGCAGACGTGTTAAAGGGAGAGCGTGCCAATGGGGTCGAATCGGGCGTGGTTTTCCCGCCCGACCGAGGCCCCATGGCATGCTAGGCCCGCCAACGCCGGACTCAAGGCAGCCGTGTTCAAGGGAGAGCGTGCCGATGGGGTCGAATCGGGCGTGGTTTTCCCGCCCGACCGAGGCCCCATGGCATGCTAGGCCCGCCAACACCGGACTCAAGGCAGACGTGTTAAAGGGAGAGCGTGCCGATGGGGTTGAATCGGGCGTGGTTTTCCCGCCCGACCGAGGCCCCATGGCATGCTAGGCCCGCCAACGCCGGACTCAAGGCAGACGTGTTCAAGGGAGAGCATGCCGATGGGACTCACCCAAACGGGATAATCAGTTTGCCCGGTTTAACCTCCAATCCCTGCGCCAGCTTTTTCACCAACGCCTCATCTTTATTGCGATTGGCGTCCAGCACATACGCCGGCGTATTATCAAAATAGGATTTCAGCGCATGGTCGAGATAAGGCGACAAAGCGCGAAAGGTGGTGTCGACATCAGCCGGCTGAACCTGATAATCCACCAGACGCATATCTTTGAGAAACACCGCGCCCTGCGACTTATCATAATACGGCTGCGCCTGCAGGGTCAGCGTCGCCTCAGCCTGCTGCGACCCGAACAGGGTATCGACATTGACCGTGGCGTTACCGGATAACCGCACCTTATCGGGCTCGGCGCGTCCGATCTCGCTGGCCAGATGGGTGACGACGATATGGGCGTTGGCCAGTCCGGGAACGCCGATATTTTTACTGAAATCGTTATGCTTTTGCAGATAAGCGTTTATTTCCTGCTCACTGATGCTGTACTGCGTCAAATTATTGCAGCCGCTTAATAAACTGCCGGCCAGCACGCAGCTGAAAAGCAGCATAATCCATGCAACGAAACGATTTTTCATGCTGTCCTCTACCCTCAATACCGTGGCGTCTGCTCATTACAGGATAACCGTCTCGCCCCGGCGGATCATGCCGCACGCACCGGAAAAAACTCACTATGCCTCAGGACCGCCCCACGCCCGGCGTACCGCGGCCAGGCGCGGGCAAGCAGGTTATTGCGCTACGCTGGTAAGCAGATTAACCTGAGTCTGCTTGGCCATATTATCGCGATATTCAGCCACCCGCGTCGGCCATTCCAGCCCCGCAACGATGGTCAGGGAACGCAGACGGGCAAACAAATGGAAATCATCGTCGGACAGCTCGCCGTTACAGGCGTTGGACTGCTGGATCAACGGCTCAAGCTCGCGCAGCTGCTGGCTGACTTTTTTTACCAGCCCCGGGGTATGGGCCAGAAGTTCCTCAAAGCTGCCGCTGGCCGCTTCTTTTTTCCTGATAAAGTATTGGCGCGCCTCCGGAGTGGCAAACTCTGCAAACTTGCCGTTAACGTTACGCGGCAACACCAGCGGATAGGCGGCCGGATGGTTTGCTTCCAGCCATTTGCCGATAGCGGGATTGACGGGCCCCGTCACCAAAGGGCTACCATAATGGGTGTCGATATAATGGACGATATCCATGCTCTCCGGCATATAGCCACCGTCCTCCTTCTGCAGGATCGGCGCCACTTTTTTCCCCACCATGCCGATAGGTGTCGCCTCGTCGTCGTTCATCAATACCTGGAGACTGATAGGAATATTTTTCAGGCCGAATATCATCCGCGCTTTGACGCAAAACGGGCAGTGCTCATAAATGTAGAGTTTCATAATGAAGCATGTTCTCCTGGTTAAATGCGTGCGGCGCGCCATACCGCCGCGCGCCGGACAGGGTAATAAACATTATGGGACAACATGGGCCGGGCCACCAATCCTCAGCGACCGCTCAGCATGGCCGGTTCAATCCGGCGCTGATGGAATTGACGGTACAGCCCGAACAGGGTTGCGCACCCGATAAGGCCCAGCATTATCCAGGGCAGATCGGGAACGTCCAGCCGGTGCCCGACGTCATATAACCAACCGCCGCCGCTATAACCGATGGCGCCGCCCAGGGCCAGGCCAAGCCGGCTGAAACCCAGGTAGCTGCCCCTGGCCCGGCTGTCCGCCAGCGACGCGCTCAGGGTTTCCCTGGCCGGTTCGGCAATAATGGAACCCAGGTAAAACAGGCCGATCAGGCAGAACAACGTCTGCAGGCTGTCGGTCATGCCGATGGGGAACAGGCTCAGCGTCATGATCATCAAACCCGCCATCAGCCGCAATTCGAGGCTAAAGCGCTTTTCGCTCCAGCGGGCGATGGGGTAAAGCAGCGTCAGCGATAATACCGCCTCGATGGCGTACATCCATTTTACCGCGGCGGGCTGGCCGGCCACTTCGTTAACGCGGATCGGCAGCATCAGCATGACCTGCACCGCCAGCATATAATAACCGGTCAGCGTCAGCACGTAGGTGACGAAACGCCGATCCCTGAATACCCGCCGCATGCCGTCGCGCATGGGCGCGCGCACCGATGAGATGCGGTATGCCGGCAGCCACCAGGCGTTGAACATCGCCGCCAGGATAAACATCAGCGCTCCCGCCCAGCACACCAGATGGAAATCGTACTTTAATAACCAACTGCCGATCAGCGCCCCGACCACCGAACAGGCGCTGTCCTGCATCATCAACAGCGAAAAGAAGCGGCCGCGCTCGTGGGGCCGGGTCAGCTTGACCACCAGCGCGGTGCGCGGCGGATCAAACAGCGTACCGCCAAGGCCCGACAGCAGGCAGGAAAGCCAAAGTATCCAGGGTTGATCGGCGACCGCCATCAGCGCAAAGCCCAATGCGCGCAGCAGCATGCCGGTAATAATCATCGGCTTGGCGCCCAGGCGATCAGCGATGGCGCCGCCAAAAATACCCAGGCCCTGCTGGATGAGCTGACGCAGCCCAAGCGCAATACCGACCAGAAGCGCCGCCCAGCCCAACTGATCGACAAACCTGATGGAAATCAGCGGAAACACGACAAAAAAGCCCAGGACCACCAACATATTATCCATAAGCAGAAAATATTTACCCAAGCTCCGAGCTTGCGACACCGAGGACATGCTTCACCACAAACCAAAAAGAAATTTTACGAGAACACTTATTCTGAACGTAATGCGTCCATAACGATAGCCCGGCAAAGAGGATAATTTTTTATCGAAAATTATTAATAGAAACGCTAATTTATGAGAGGGATCATCTTCTCGCGCGTTAACAGGATAACATCGGCGCCGGGAGATTGTATGATGGTGACATACGCCGGGTTGTATCATCGCCGCGCATCACGCCGGTACCCAGACCCTAAGGTAAACATGATTCAATAATCGCCCGGACTGCGGAGGGAAGATGTTTGGCTATCGACAGGCGTCGCCAAAAGTGCGACTGGTTACCGCCAGACTGGTGGTGCGTTTGGTCCACGAACGCGATGCTTACCGCCTGGCGGAGTATTATGCCGGCAACCAGGCGTACCTGAAACCCTGGGAACCGGTGCGCGATGAAAGCCACTGTTTTCCGTCGGGCTGGCAGGCCCGGCTGGGGATGATCACCGAAATGCACCGGCAGGGCACCGCCTACTATTTTATCCTGCTCGATCCCGGGGAAAACGAAGTCTACGGCGTGGCCAATTTCAGCAATGTGCTGCGCGGCTCCTTCCATGCCTGTTTTCTCGGGTACTCGCTGGGCGAAAAATGGCAAGGGCAGGGGCTTATGTTCGAAGCGCTGCAGGCCGCCATCCGCTATATGCAGCGCCATCAGCAAATGCACCGTATCATGGCTAACTATATGCCGCACAACCAGCGCAGCGGTAATCTACTGGCCCGCCTGGGGTTCGAGCGGGAAGGATATGCCAAGGATTACCTGCTGATCGACGGGCAATGGCGCGACCATATATTGACGGCACTGACCTATGCCGCCTGGAAGCCCGGGCGGTAAGCGTTTTTTAGGGGCATTGACATTATGACATTACGTATCGGGATTGTCGGACTCGGCGGCATCGCGCAAAAGGTCTACCTGCCGCTGTTGTGCCAGGCGGGGGACTGGGAGGTGGCCGGGGCGTTTTCCCCCAACCAGGCCAAGGCGCGCACGCTGTGCGCGGCTTACCGCATCGAAAGCTTTCCCAGCCTGGATGCCCTGGCGCAGCGCTGCGACGCGGCGTTCGTGCATACCAGCACCGCCAGCCATTTTGCCGTGGTTAGCCATTTACTGGAACGGGGCCTGCACGTCTATGTGGATAAGCCGCTGGCCGCGACGCTTGAGCAGGCGGAACGGCTGGTCGCCCTGGCGGCCAGGAAACAACGGGCGCTAATGGTAGGATTTAACCGCCGTTTCGCGCCGCTCTACCTCAGGCTGAAACAACAGATGCGGCAGCCCGCCTCCCTCCGCATGGATAAACACCGTCTGGACAACGTCGGTCCCGAAGCGATGGGCTTCACGCTGCTGGACGATTATCTGCACGTGGTGGATACCGCGCTCTGGCTTGCCGACGGCGCGCGGGATCATGCCGCTGCGGCCAATGACGCCGCCGGCGGGCCCCGACTGACCGGCGGCATTCTGCGGGATAACGCCGCCGGACAGATGTTGTACGCCGAGCATCATTTTATGCACCGGGGCTGCGCCGTCACCACCAGTATGCATCGCCAGGCCGGCAGCCAGAGCGAAACGGTGATCGCGGTGACCGCCGGCGCGGTGTACCGCGTCGAGGAGATGCGCGTGTGGCGCAGCGAAAGCCAGGGCGTCATCAGCGAACTGCCGGTGCCCGCCTGGCAATCGATCCTGACCCAGCGTGGTTTTACCGGGGCGGTGGCGCATTTTATCGCGGCGGTGTCCCATCAAACCCAGCCTGAAACCAGCGGCGAACAGGCGCTGATGGCTCAGGCCTGGATAGAGCGCCTGCCGGCCGGTTAAACCCTCGTTCCCGCCGGTCCGTCCGAACCCCTTCCGGGACGGGACATAGCGTCATAGCCTGTTTGCAACGATTGTCATGACGGCCCAGGCATAATTGCATCAGGTTATTGGCGCAAATGACCTTTATGGTCCATAGTCAGAGAACCCGATATCGGCGCGCTGCAATGCGGCGGGCCGGGGGGCGTTTACGCGCCTCCCAATAAGTTCCTACATACCTATTTAGCCTTAAGGGCGTCTCATTCCAGGCGCGACGCATAGCGCCTCTTTCCAGGGTTTGTATCGCCGCCATGGCAAGGTGGATTTCGCCGTGTCATGGATAACGGCAACGAGTTGGCGCGCTGGCGATATAACGCCGTATTTGGCACCGATAACATTTTCGTAATGCCTGTGGCATGAAGCCGCAGGTTAAGGCTGCTATGAAAAAATTGCTTGCTGGGATCTACCGTTTTCGTGAAGCCTCGTCACCGTGGAACGATCCTGCCCCGGTCAGGAAAGAATTATTTGGTGTTGAACGTCTGGAGCAGCACGCGGAAAGCCTGGCGGCCGCCCAGGCGATCGCCGACCGCCCGCCGACCGTCTCGCCGCTGCGCCAGCGCCTTAATGATAATGCCGCGGTGTTGCTGGCGGCCTACCGCGCCAGCGCGCTGGAACTGGAAAAAGGCCGTACCGTGGTGCCGGCCGCCGAGTGGCTGCTGGATAACTATCATCTGGTCGAGGCGCAAATCCGTGAAATCCGCGAAGATCTGCCGCCGAGTTTCTACCGGCTGCTGCCTAAACTGGCGCAGGGGCCGTTTGCCGGTTACCCGCGGGTCTTCGGCGTGGCCTGGGCGTTTATCGCCCATACCGACAGTCATTTCGATCCGGAAAACCTCAAGCGTTTTATCGCCGCCTACCAGCGGGTACAGCCGCTCACCATCGGTGAACTCTGGGCGGTGGCCATCACCCTGCGCATCGTGCTTATCGAGAACCTGCGCCGGCTGGCGGATCAGATGAGCGAGGGGCGCCAGGCCAGGCAGGAGGCCGAGGACCTGGCCAATAAGCTGTTGGCCAAAGGCAATGCCCAGGCGGCGATGGAGGCGGCGCATTTATCCGCCTATACCTTGCCGCTTAATGAGCATTTTGCCGCGCAGCTGGCGAAACGCCTGCGCAACCAGGATCCCCGCACCACCCCGTCCCTGGCCTGGCTGGAAGAAAAGCTTCACCAGCAGGACAGCTCCATCGAATTGATTGTGCAAAACGCCCAGCAGCGCCTGGGCGCCTCTAACGTCACGGTGCGCAATATCATCACCAGCATGCGCCTGATCTCGGATATCGACTGGGCGACGCTGTTTGAAAGCATCAGCCTGGTGGATGAACGTTTACGCCGGCACAGCGCCTTTGACGAGATGAATTTCACCACCCGCAATCTTTACCGCAGCGCCATCGAGCAGCTGTCGCGCGGATCGTCCTTCAGTGAGCTGGATATCGCGGATAAGGTCCTGGCGGCCGCTCATGAAGCCGCGGCCAGCCAGAACGATCCTCTCGAGGCCGCCCGCGTCGGCGATCCCGGTTATCACCTGATTGCCGGCGGACGCAGGCGCTTTGAGCAGTCTATCGATTTTAAACCGCCATGGCGCTTACGCATCAGCCGTATGGCCATTGAACCTGGCATCGCCGGCTACGGCGGGGCGATTATCCTGTTAAGCCTGCTGCTGGCCGCATGGGCGGGGAGCAAGCTCTTGGCTGCCGGCCTCGGCGCCGGCGCCCTGGCGGTCTTTATTATCCTGGCGCTGCCGGCCCTGAGCGATGCCGCCAGCGCGCTGGTCAACCGGCTGGTCAACTGGCGCCTCGGCGCGTCGCCCCTGGCCGGCCTGGCGTTAACCGATGGGGTGCCGACGGCGTTGCGCACCATGATCGTCGTGCCGGTGCTGCTGACCGACCAGGAGGACATCACCGAGCAAATCGAGCGGCTGGAAGTCCACTACCTGGCCAGCGGCGAAGGCGATCTCACTTTTGCGCTGCTCTCCGATAGCCTGGATGCCCCGCTGGAAACGCTGCCCGGGGACGCGGAGCTTATCGCCTGCGCCCGGGAAGGCATCGAGCGGCTGAACCAACGTCATGGCCCTGGTCCCGCCGGCGCGCGTTTCTTGCTGTTGCACCGTCGCCGCCTGTATAACGAACGCGAATCCTGCTGGATGGGATGGGAACGTAAACGCGGCAAACTGCACGAACTGAACCGTCTGCTGCGCGGCGCGCGTGATACCAGCTTCCTGCCGGGCAGCCAGGTGCCGGAAGGGGTGCGCTATGTGATCACCCTGGACGCCGATACCCGGCTGCCGCGTGAAACCGCGCTGCTGCTGGTGGGGAAAATGGCTCACCCGCTGAACCGGCCGAAATTCGATGCCGGCAAAAAGCGCATCGTCAGCGGCTATGGCATCCTGCAGCCGCGCATTACGCCGTCCCTGCCGCTAGGCAACGACGGCTCTATCTACCAGCGCGTCTTCTCGGGGCCGGGCGGCATGGATCCCTATGCCTCGGCGGTCTCGGATGTCTATCAGGATTTGTTCGGCGAGGGATCTTATACCGGCAAGGGCATTTACGACGTCGATGCGTTCGACGCCGCGCTTGACGCGCGCATTCCGGAAAATACCCTGCTTAGCCACGATCTGTTTGAGGGTATCTATGCCCGCGCCGGCCTGGCCTCGGATGTGGAACTGGTGGAAGACTCGCCGGCGCGCTACGACGTGGTGGCGAAAAGACAGCACCGCTGGACGCGTGGCGACTGGCAGTTATTGCCCTGGATCATGAACGGGCGCAACGGCATCAGCCCGGTGCCCGCCGTCGGCCGCTGGAAGATGATCGACAACCTGCGCCGTTCGCTGCTGGCGCCGTTCAGCCTGCTGGCCCTGGGTTGGTGCTGGCTGCTGCCGCCGGCCGCGGCCGCGCTGGGCGTACTGACGCTGATTGCTGCCTTCGCCGTGCCATCGCTATTGCCGATTTTCTGCGATCTGCTGCCGCGCCGGCGGCGTATCCCGCTGCACAAGCATTTACATAACGTCGCCATCGATTTGCGCTATGCGCTGCTGCGCATCCTGATGCAGATCGTGTTTTTAGCCGATAACGCCTGGCATATGCTGGACGCCATTGTGCGTTCATTATCACGGGTATTTTTCAGCCATCGCAAGCTGCTGGAATGGACCACGTCGGCCCAGACCGGCGGCAGCCCGCGCCTGGGGTTGGGCGGGTTTTGCCGGCAAATGTCCGCCGGCATCCTGCTGGGACTGCTGATGGCGGCCCTGGCGCTGGCGCTGGCGCCGTGGAACTGGCCGCTTGTCGCCGTGTTCGCCCTTTTATGGCTGTTGTCGCCCGTCATGGCGTTATGGGCCAGCCGGGAGCCGGTGATTGCGCCGCAAGTGGCGTTGAACGATAAGGAAATTCAGACGCTGCGCCTGATTGGCCGCCGGACCTGGCGCTTTTTTGAAACCTTCGTTACCCCGGTGGATAATATGCTGCCGCCGGATAATTTCCAGGAAGAACCCAGGCCGGTGGTGGCCCATCGTACCTCGCCCACCAATATCGGGCTGTATTTGCTGTCCACGGTGGCGGCCCGCGATTTCGGCTGGGCGTCCACCGGGGCGACGCTTGACCGGCTGGAAGAAACCTTCGCGTCGCTGGATAAGCTGCAGCGTTATCGCGGCCACTTTTTCAACTGGTATGAGACCCGCAATCTCGAGGCGCTGGCCCCGGCATACGTATCGTCGGTGGATAGCGGCAACCTGGCCGGTCACCTGATCGCCCTGGCCAACGCCTGCGAAGAATGGCGCTGCGCGCCGGTGGCGCCGGGCTGGCGCGCCGGCGCCATGGATCATCTGTTGTTAATCCGCAGGGCGTTAAAAAAAGCGCCTGAAATCGACGGCTTGCCGCTCGACGCCCTGCTGGATGAAATCGCCGCCCAGCTGGCGCGGCAGCAGCCCGATAATACCTTGCTGCCCACGCTCGCCACGCTTAGCGAGGAGGCCTGCGGTTTAATGAGCGATCTGGCCGTATCCCCCGAGGCGGAACCGACTGATGACGCCTCGCACGACGACGCGCCGGAACCGGGGCTGATGTTCTGGCTGGAGGCCATGAGAACCAGCATCGCCGGACTTAACGCCGATCGCCTGTTGGCGGCGGACAGCTATAACGAACGCCTGCAGCAACTGGCGGATCGCGCCAGGGCGCTGGCGCTGGGCATGGATTTCCGCTTTTTGGTGGATGACGAGCGCAAACTGCTCTCCATCGGTTACTCCTTCACCGATAACCAGCTCGACAGCAGCTGTTATGATTTACTGGCGTCCGAAGCCCGCCTGGCCAGCCTGTTCGCCATCGCCAAGGGCGACATTCCCACGCGCCACTGGTTCCGCCTCAGCCGCGCCGCCATTCAGTCCGGTAAAGGCGCGGCGCTGATCTCCTGGTCCGGGTCGATGTTTGAATATTTGATGCCGTCCCTGGTGATGCGCGCCGCCGCCGGCACGTTGCTGGAGCAGACCAACCGGGTGGTGGTGGCCCATCAGCAGGCCTATGGCCGCATGCTGAAAATTCCCTGGGGCGTCTCGGAATCCGCCTACAACGCGCGCGATTTGGATTTAACCTATCAATATTCCAACTTTGGCGTGCCGGGGCTGGGGCTGCAGCGCGGCCTGGCGCAAAACCAGGTTATCGCCCCCTATGCCACCGGCCTGGCGTCGATGGTGGATGCGCGCGGCGCACTGCTTAATTACCGGCGGCTGGCGAAGATCGGGGCGCGCGGCGATTATGGCTTTTACGAAGCGCTGGACTTTACCGCCGCCAGGCTGCCTGATAACCAGAAAGTGGCTATCGTGCGCAGCTATATGGCCCATCATCAGGGCATGACTATCGTGGCGCTGGATAACGCCCTGCTTGACGGCGCCATGCGCGCGCGTTTCCATCGCGAGCCGATGATCCAGGCCAGCGAACTGCTGTTGCAAGAACGCATGCCAAGGGAAGTCGCCCTGACCAAACCGCATGCCGAAGAGGTGAAAAAAGCGGTGGTCAAATCCGGCCACGAGTATCTTACGCAGCGCCGGTATTCCGCGTTGCCCGCCGGCGCGCCGGTGACCCATCTGGTCTCCAACGGTCATTACGCCGTTATGCTGACCGTCTCCGGCGGCGGCTACAGCCGCTGGGGCAATATCGCCATTACCCGCTGGCGCGAGGATGTCACCCGCGACGACAGCCGTTCATTTATTCGTTTCCGCGATCTGCGCAGCGGCAAGATCTGGTCGGCCGGTCTGCAAATCCAGGGAACGGATTCGCTGAGCGAACGCCGCGTGCGGGCGTTGAAAGGGAAGTCTTTCAACCAGGTGATCTTCAGCGAGGACGACGCCACCTTTATCCACCATGACCGCACGTTGACCACCACGCTTAACGTGCTGGTGTCCGGCGAGGATGACGGCGAGGTGCGTCGTGTCATGCTGACCAACAGCGGCCGCCGTACCCGCGAAGTTGAATTGACCTCGTATGCGGAGATTGTGCTGGCGCCGGCGAATGTCGATACCGCCCATCCGGCGTTTGCCAAAATGTTTGTGCAGACCCGCTATCTGCCGGAATTTACCGCCCTGGTCGCCACACGCAGGACCCGAACCCCGCAGGAACCCCACGTCTGGGCGGCGCATCTGGCTATCGTGGAGGGCGAAAGCCTGTCCGACGCACAATATGAAACCGACCGGGCTCGGTTTATCGGCAAGGGTTCGTCGCCCACCTATGCCGACGCGGTGCTGGGACGGCAGCCGTTGTCCAATACGGTCGGCACGGTGCTGGATCCGATTTTCTCCCTGCGGCGACAGGTCCGTATTCCGGCGGGCACCTCGGTCAGGGTAACCTACTGGACGCTGGTGGCCTCTTCTGAAGAAGAGCTGATGAAGCTCATCGATAAGCACCACGACCGCAGCGCCTACAAACGGGCGAAAACGCTGGCCTGGACCCAGGCGCAGGTACAGTTGCGCCATCTGGATATCAACGCCGAGGAAGCGGCCGACTTCCAGCGCCTGGCCGCGCCGTTGCTGTATGCCGATTCGCGTTTCCGCGCGCCTTCCGCCTCGATTATCCGCGGTTCCGGCGTCCAGTCGGGCCTGTGGCCCTTGTCTATTTCCGGCGATCTCCCCATCGTCTTGCTACGTATCGACGATATCCAGGATATCGCCCAGGTTAAGCAACTGCTGCGCGCCCATGAATATTGGCATATGAAGTTGCTCAGCGTCGACGTGGTGATTATTAATGAACACGCCTCATCCTATTTGCAGGATCTGCAAATCGCCATTGAGACGGCGGTGCGCAGCAGCCAGTCCCACCCGCGTTACACCGGCGATGCCTCGCGCGGCGGCGTCTATACCCTGCGCGCGGATCTGATAAGCCAGGAAGCGCGTATGCTGCTGCAGTCCGTCGCCCGGGTGGCGCTGCTGGCGCGGCGCGGCAGCATCGGCTCGCAGCTGGCTTCGCTGGAACTGCCGCAGGTCTCCCTGCTGCCGCAGCGCAAGATGCGCCTGCCGACGCCCGGCGCGTTGCCCGTGCCCGCGGACCTGGCGTTCTTCAACGGCACCGGCGGGTTCGCCAGGCAGGGGCGTGAATATGTCACTGTGATTGACGCGCAAACCTGCCCGCCGGCGCCTTGGATCAATGTGATTGCCAATCCGGACTTCGGATTCCAGGTGTCGGCCCGGGGCAGCGGTTATACCTGGGCGCAAAACAGCCGCGAAAACCAGCTTACGCCCTGGCTGAACGATGCGGTGGCGGACAGCGGCGGCGAGGCCATCTATATCCGCAACGAGGTCACCGGCGCCTTATGGAGTCCCACGGCGCATCCCATCAATGATGGCGGTCGCTATCTCGCCCACCACGGTTTCGGCTACTCCCGCTTCGAACACAATACCCTCGAGGCGGCGGTAACGCTGCTTCAGTATGTGCCGCTGGAGGATTCCATCAAGATCTCCCGGCTGACCATTCGTAACCTGAGCGATCAAACGCTGCACCTGTCCGTCTCCGCCTATGTGGAATGGGTACTGGGCACTTCGCGCAGCGCGTCCGGGCCGTTTATCATCAGCGAGCATGACGAAAGCACCGGCGCGATGCTGGTGCGTAATTCATGGAGCACCGCCTTCCAGAACCGGGTGGCGTTTGCCGACCTCGACGGCCGTCAGGACGCGTTCAGCGCGGACCGTACCGAGTTTCTCGGCCGCAACGGCGCCATGGCGGCGCCCGCCGCGCTGGTCAACGGTGGTCGCCTGAGCGGCGCCTGCGGCGCGGGCTTTGATCCCTGCACGGTATTGCAAACCCATATCGAGGTTGGGGTAGATCAAAGCATAGAGGTGGTCTGGTTTATCGGCCAGAGCGACTCGGCCGAAAGCGCCCGCCGCTTAATCGAACGCTATCGCGCCGCCGATCTGGACGCGGTGCTGGCGGAAGTGACCGGCCACTGGCAACAGCGGCTGGGATCGATACAGGTGACCACGCCCGATCCGGCCATGGATATCATGCTTAACGGCTGGCTGCTGTACCAAACCCAGGCCTGCCGTATCCAGGCCCGCTCCGGCTTTTATCAGGCCAGCGGGGCTTATGGTTTCCGCGATCAACTGCAGGACGGCATGGCGCTGACCTTCGCGCAGCCGCAACAAACGCGCGGACATTTACTGCGCGCCGCCGGCCGGCAATTTATGGAAGGCGATGTACAGCACTGGTGGCTGCCTCACTCCGGCCAGGGCGTGCGTACCCGCATTTCCGATGACCGGGTATGGCTGTCGTTCGCCGTCGCCACTTATATCAACTGCAGCCGCGACGAAGCGGTGCTGGACGAAGTGCTGCCCTATCTTGAGGGGCCACTCCTGGCGGAGGGCGAACACGACGCCTTCTTCCAGCCGATGGTGGCCGCCGAGAGCGCGACGCTCTACCGGCATTGCGTACAGGCCATGGAGCAGTGCCTGGAACTTACCGGCGCGCACGGTCTGCCCCTGATGGGCACCGGCGACTGGAACGACGGCATGAACCGGGTCGGCGAAGGGGGCAAAGGGGAAAGCGTCTGGCTGGGCTGGCTGCTGATCCGCACCCTGACTTTGTTCATGCCATGGGTTGCGGCCCGCGAGCCTGAACGCGCGGCGCGCTGGCAGGCGCACAAGGAATCCGTGCGCCAGTCGATCGAGCGCGACGCCTGGGACGGCGAGTGGTATCGGCGGGCAACCTTTGACGACGGCACCTGGCTCGGCAGCAAGGATAACGATGAATGCCGCATTGACTCCATCGCCCAGACCTGGTCCGTGCTTTCAGGGGAAGCGGACCCCACGCGCGCGGCGACGGCCATGGCCGCGCTGGATCGTTTGTTGATCCGTCGCGAGGATAAGCTGGCGCTGCTGTTTACGCCGCCGTTCGATAAGACCACCCACGACCCGGGTTATATCAAGGGCTATCCGCCGGGATTGCGTGAAAATGGCGGCCAATATACCCATGCCGCCATGTGGGCCATCCTGGCGTTCGCCGGGTTGGAGCAGGGCGATAAGGCGCATGAGCTGTTTGCCTTGCTCAATCCCATCAATCATGCCCGCACGCCGCAACAGGTGGCGCGTTACAAAGTCGAGCCTTATGTTATCGCCGCCGATGTCTACTCCGTGGCGCCCCATGTCGGCCGCGGCGGCTGGACCTGGTATACCGGCTCGGCCGGCTGGATGTACCGCGCCGGCGTGGAAGGCATTCTCGGTATTCGCCGGGAAGGCGACGTATTGATTATCAATCCGTGCCTGCCTTCCGGCTGGCCGGGCTTCGACGCCGAGGTGCTGGTGCTGGACACCCGTTTCACCATCGAAGTCACCAATAGCGGCCTGCATCCGCGCGGGGTGAGCGAGGCGATACTTAACGACGCGCCTCTGGCGCTTAGCGACCGGCAGGCGCGCGCGCCGCTCGATGGGGGCGTCCATCACCTGGTGCTGAAGTTATAACGCGGCCTTGCCCCGGGAACGGGGAATATCTGCCGTCCGCGCCGGCCCGGGGTTCCGGGTTGTCGCGGGCGGACTTACGCCGCGTAACAACTCGCAGTAGCGATTTCCTGAAGTCAGGGTAGACTAGGCGCACTTATAAAAGGATCAGGGTGCCGGCGGGGGCGACGTTGTTCCCTTCACTCCGGCATCCGGACGCTGTAGAAAAATAACTCCATGAATTTATTGAAATCACTGGCTGCTGTCAGTTCCATGACCATGTTCTCGCGGGTGCTGGGTTTTGCCCGCGATGCGATCGTCGCCCGCATTTTCGGCGCCGGTATGGCGACGGATGCGTTTTTTGTCGCCTTTAAGCTGCCCAACCTGCTGCGGCGTATTTTCGCCGAGGGGGCCTTTTCCCAGGCGTTCGTGCCGATACTGGCGGAATATAAAACCCAGCAGGGCGAGGAAGCCACCCGTACCTTTATTGCTTATATCGCCGGCCTGCTGACCCTGGCGCTGGCCTTGGTGACGCTGGCCGGCATGCTGGCCGCACCCTGGGTTATCATGGTCACCGCGCCGGGATTCACCGATTCGCCGGATAAATTTATCCTGACCTCGTCCCTGCTGCGCATTACCTTCCCTTATATCCTGCTGATTTCACTGGCGTCGCTGGTGGGCGCCATCCTCAATACCTGGAACCGTTTCTCGGTGCCGGCATTTGCCCCGACGCTGCTTAACGTCAGCATGATCGGTTTTGCGCTCTTCGCCGCTCCGCACTTCCATCCGCCGGTGCTGGCCCTGGCCTGGGCGGTGGTGGTGGGCGGTGTGCTGCAGCTCGGCTATCAATTGCCGCACCTGAAAAAAATCGGCATGCTGGTGATGCCGCGCATCCAGTTTAAGGATGCGGGGGTCTGGCGGGTGCTGCGCCTGATGGGGCCGGCGATCCTCGGGGTATCCGTTAGCCAGATTTCACTGATTATCAATACTATTTTCGCTTCCTTCCTGGTCTCCGGCTCGGTCTCCTGGATGTATTACGCCGATCGGCTGATGGAATTCCCATCCGGCGTGCTGGGCGTGGCGCTGGGAACCATTTTGCTGCCTTCGCTGGCGCGCAGTTTTTCCAGCGGCAACCATGACGAATATTCCCGCCTGATGGACTGGGGGCTGCGGCTGTGTTTTGTGCTGGCGCTGCCCAGCGCCGTGGCGCTCGGGATCCTGGCGAAAGCGCTTACCGTATCGTTGTTCCAGTACGGACGCTTCTCGGCTTTCGACGCCGCCATGACGCAACGGGCGCTGATGGCGTACGCGGTGGGGCTTATCGGCCTTATCATGGTGAAGGTACTGGCGCCGGGGTTTTATTCGCGCCAGGATATCAAGACGCCGGTCAAGGTGGCGATCGTGACGTTAATCATGACGCAGCTGATGAACCTGGTGTTTATCGGCCCGCTCAAGCATGCCGGGCTGTCGCTGTCCATCGGCCTGGCCGCCTGCCTGAACGCCGGTTTGCTGTACTGGCAATTGCGCAAGAAAGACATGTTCCAGCCCCAGCCGGGCTGGTTGCCGTTTCTGGTGCGCCTGATCATCGCGGTGGTGGTGATGGCGGCAGCGCTGCTGGGCATGCTGTGGGTGATGCCCGACTGGGCGCAGGGTACGATGCTGGCCAGGCTGCTGCGTCTGGCGCTGGTGGTGGCGGTGGGCGTGGTGGCGTATTTCGCCACCCTGGCGGCGCTGGGGTTTCGTATCAGGGACTTTGCCCGCTCGGTCAGCTAACTCCAGCTTGCGCTGAGATCCTGGGTGTTTAACGCTGTTCACAGGGGCGTGGCTCACATCCCTGTGAGCCACGCCAAGCACGTCGGCGGCGACGTCGCGATTGCCGATGATGCCCGCCGCGCGGCGTGGGTTCGCCCGCGGCTACATCCGCTCGACGGTCTGGATGCCCAGCATCTCCAAGCCCTGCTTCAGGGTGCGTGACGTCAGCAGCGCCAGCTTCAGGCGGCTATGCATAACGCCGCCATTATCGGCGTTCAGGATTGGGCAATGCTCGTAGAAACTGGAGAACAATCCGGCCAGATCGTAAAGATAGGTGCACATGACATGAGGCGTGCCGTCGCGGGCCAAGACGGTGATGGCTTCCTCGAACTGCAGCAGGCGCGCCGCCAGCAGCGTTTCCTCTTCTTGCTCCAGCCTGACCGGCGACGTCAGCTGGCTTTCATCCAGTCCGCTGCGTTTGAATACCGACGCCACCCGCGTATAGGCATATTGCATATAGGGCGCGGTGTTGCCCTCGAAGGCCAGCATATTGTCCCAGTCGAAGATATAGTCGGTCGTGCGGCTCTTTGACAAATCGGCGTATTTTACCGCGCCAATGCCCACCACCCGCGCCAGGGTTTCCAGCTCGTCCGGCGACATGGCCGGATTTTTTTCGGCAATCAGCCGGCGGGCGCGTTCCAGCGCTTCATCCAGTAAATCGGCAAGCTTAATGGTGCCGCCGGCGCGGGTCTTAAACGGTTTGCCGTCCTTGCCGAGCATCATGCCGAACATATGGTGTTCCAACGGAACCGACGGGGGCACATAACCGGCTTTGCGCACGATGGCCCAGGCCTGCATCAAATGCTGGTGCTGGCGGGAATCGATATAATACAGCACCCGGTCGGCCTTCAGCGTTTCGTAACGGTATTTGGCGCAGGCGATATCGGTGGTGGTATAGAGGTAGGCGCCGTCCTTCTTCTGGATGATGACACCCATCGGCTCGCCTTCCTTGGTCCTGAACTCTTCCAGATAGACCACGGTGGCGCCGTCGCTTTCCACCGCCAGCCCCTTGGCTTTCAGGTCGGCGACAATGCCCGGCAGCATGTCGTTATACAGGCTCTCGCCCATGACGTCCTTGCGGGTAAGGGTCACGTTCAGGCGATCGTAGACCTGCTGGTTTTGCGCCATGGTGATATCCACCAGCTTGCGCCACATTTGCCGGCAGTATTCATCGCCGCCCTGCAGTTTGACCACGTAACCGCGGGCGCGCTCGGCGAAATCGGCGTCTTCGTCATAGGTTTTTTTCGCCGCGCGGTAAAATTCTTCCAGGCTGGATAACTGCATCTCCGGCTCGCCGCGCGACTGTATCCTTTCCAGATAGGCTATCAACATGCCGAACTGGGTACCCCAGTCGCCCACGTGATTGGCGCGGATCACCCTATGGCCGAGAAACTCCAGCGTGCGCACCGCCGCATCGCCGATAATGGTGGAACGCAGATGGCCGACATGCATTTCCTTGGCCACGTTCGGCGCGGAGTAATCCACCACGATGGTTTGGGGTTGCACGGGGGTAATATTAAGCCGCGGGGAATCCAGCGCGGCCTCGACCTGGCGCGCGAGCCATTCCCGGTCCAGGAAAATATTGATAAAGCCGGGGCCCGCGATGTCGATTTTCGCCGCAATGCCGCCAAGATCCAGCAGCGAAACTACCTTTTCCGCCAGCTGGCGCGGCGGCATGCCGAGGGCTTTGGCGACCGACATCACGCCGTTGGCTTGATAATCGCCGAACTGCGCCTTGGCGGACTGGCGCACCTGCGCTTCGCTTGCCGCGGGCGCGCCGGCCGCCGTCAACGCCTGACTGACTTTGTCTGAAAGAAGAGCCTGAATATTCACCGTATTACCTTTCTTACTAACGCTGGACGCGGGGGGAACGCCTCCCCGTGTTTCCGGCTACCTGATAAGCCGACCGCGCGCCGCGGCGGGGGGCTAACCGCCGGGCGCGTGTCGAAAAGTAAAAGAAACACCGCTTATACCATAAACGGCGCGTCGCGTCAGTATGACCGGCCTGGTCGATGTCAAGTTAACGTGGGGCGGGGGCGGGATAGAAGGTCAGAAACAAGGCGATTCACCCCGCGGTGGGGCGAGCGGGGGCTAACGATTGCGCGATTTTCTGGATGCGCCTAGCTGATTGCGATTCCGGGTGCGTAAATGTTGAAGTATTGAAAATACCGCAATAACAACAAGTATTATGCACAATGTTAATAACATCATAATTATATACTCAGAATAATACCGATCTCGAAAATAACGTAATTACCTGGCGTATACAATCCATCGAAAGCGCTTTAAGATAATACTGAGCATTTAAAGTTCATTGCTAATAAATGACATCAGCGGCGCTTACGCATGCCGTCAAGCGGGTAAGTTAATATAAAAAGTGTTTTTGGTAAACATCATTAAAGAAACATTAAGTTATGTATCAAAATAAGATATTTCTTAGCTCGCGTTATTTTGGTGCGTTAATTTTAAACCTACTTTAATTAAGGGAATGAGGATGCATTGGACCGCCGTGCCGCAATTAGCGGATCTCGTCACTGATTTGGCCTATTTTGAACAGCGGCTGTCGGCGCTGGCCGCGCGCCTTCATCTGGAATTGGCCGATCATCATGTCGATCATATCGCGCTGCGCTGCCATGAGGACGCCACGGCGCAGCGCTGGTTCGACGGCTGGCGGCAGTGCGGCCAGTGCCTGAAAAAAAACGACGTCAATGGTCGTGCCATCGCGCTGCTGGCGCTGCCGTCGCCCCTCGCCGTCGGGCCGCTGCGCATCGGCTGCGTGGAACTGCCCTGGCCGGGGCCGCGCCGTTATCCCCATGAAGGCTGGGAGCATATCGAAATTGTCCTGCCCGGACCGCCGGAAACGCTGGCGCGGCGGGCGCTGGCGCTGCTGGCCGATTCCGCCCTGGGGGCGCCCGACATCAGCCTGAAACACAGCGCGCCGGCGGGGGCGGGAGAACGGTTGCCCAATCCCACGCTGGCGGTCACCGATGGGCAGGTCACGATTAAGTTCCACCCCTACAGCCTGCGCGCCATCGTGAGCGATGAGGCGGACGGGCGCCGTTAGCCAAGCGCCTGCACCGCCCGTGCCATGCGTTCCACGGCCTGCACCAGCAGAGCGCGGGGGCAGCCGAAATTCAGCCGGACAAACCGGGGATCGCCAAAATCCGCGCCGGGGGAAAGACCGACGCCCGCCTGCTCGAAAAACCGCTGGAGATTGTCTACCCCAAGCCGGCCGGCATCGATCCAGGCCAGATAGGTGGCTTCCGGCGCCGCCATGCTTAACCCCGGCAGGGTATTGATGCGCGCGGCCAGCCAATCGCGGTTACCGCGCAGGTAATCGAGCTGTTCCTCCAGCCAGGGTTGGCCGTCGCGCCAGGCGGCGGTGGCGGCGACATATGCCAGCACATCCACATTCGGCACAATGCCGCTGCGCTGGGCGATAAATTTCATACGCAGCCGCGCATTGGGGATAATGGCCAGCGAGGCGCCGAGGCCGGCGATATTAAACGACTTGGATGGCGACATCAGGGTGATGGAGCGCTGTTCGGCATCCTCGCCGAGCGATCCGAACGGGATATGCGCCACGCCCGGTTCCAACAGCAGATCGCAGTGAATCTCGTCGGAACACACCAGGAGATCGTGGCGCTGCGCAAACGCCAGGTGCTGCGCCAGCTCCTCGCGCCGGTAGACGGTGCCGCCCGGATTATGCGGATTGCATAACATCAGCAATTGCTCCCATCCATCCATCTCCGGTTCGATCGCCGCCAGATCCACCCGCCAGCGTTCCTCCGCCAGGACCATAGGCGCCAGGCGCTGTCCCCGTTCCGCGCCGCGCGCCGCCGCGCGGAACGGCGGATATATCGGCGCGGGAATCACCACGCTGCTATCCGCCTGCGTCAGCGCGCGTACCGCCAGGTTAAGGCCGCTTACCAATCCCGGCAAAAAAACCAACCATTCGGGTTTGACGCGCCATTGATAACGCGTGAGCATGCGCTCGACAAACAGCGCGGCAAGCTCCGCGGGAGGTGCGCCGTAACCAAAGACGCCGTGCTCGACGCGCGCGTGCAATGCTTCGATAATACAAGGTGGCGAACGAAAGTCGGTGTCCGCTACCCACAGGGGGATCACGTCCCGATCGCGATACTTTTGCCATTTATAACTGTCGCTGTGACGTCGGTCGATACTTTCGTCAAAGTTGAATGCCATAGTTATTTCCTTGGGTGATAAATAAGAAATTATCGCGACTGCCATAGGCCCGTGTTTTAAATGCCTGTTATCCTGGGGCGTCTATAAGGAGTATACAATGCCTAAACTGGAAGTCTGCTGCTATAGCCTTGAATGCGCAATAACGGCGGAGCAAGCGGGAGCGGACAGAATCGAGCTGTGCTCGGCCCCGAAAGAAGGGGGGCTGACGCCGTCGCACGGCACGCTCCGGCTGGCGAGGGAGCGGCTGGCGCTGCCCGTTCATCCCATGGTGAGGCCGCGGGGCGGGGATTTTTGCTACAGCGAAATTGAGTTTGACAGCATGCTTAACGATTTAGCGGCCATACGCGCCATGGGATTTCCCGGCGTGGTGGTCGGCGTGCTGGACGAGGAGGGGCATATTGATTTGCCGCGCATGCGGCGCATCATGGCGCAATGTACCGGCGTGGCGGTGACCTTTCACCGCGCTTTCGATATGTGTATCAACCCCTACCAGGCCCTGCAGCAGTTAACCGATCTCGGGGTGACGCGTATCCTGACCTCCGGCCAGCAGCAGAGCGCCGAAACAGGTTTAGCATTATTAAGGGAACTGAACGCCCAAAGCCGTGGTCCAATCATTATGGCAGGCGCTGGCGTGCGATTGACCAATTTGCATAAGTTCCAGCAAATCGGCATCCGTGAACTGCACAGTTCCGCAAGACAGGTGGTTGCTTCCGGGATGCGTTACCGCAAAGCGGGTGTAAGCATGAGCGTCGACAATGAAACGGATGAATTTACCCGCTATTGCGTCGACGGCGATATGGTGGCGGCGATGAAGCATGCGCTGTCAACACCTTCATCCGCGCACCGGCCGGCCTGACCGCTGATTTTGCCGCGCACACGAACTAACCCACGTGATGCTTGCAAGTACCAAGCCCCGGACTCTTTCTTGGGGCTTTTTTTTATCCGCGGCGCGGCAACGTCAGGGCTTGCGGGCAATCACCACGGCGCGCAGCGGGGCGGGGTAGCCTTCGACCGTCAGCCTGGGGTCGTCGGGATGCAGGAAATCGGCCAGCGATTCGCTGGTCATCCAGGCGGTGCGCCGCTGTTCGTTGGTGGTGGTCAGCGACATATCCGCCAGCCGTACCTGTTCAAAGCCGCATTTTTCCAGCCATAACATCAGCGCGCCGGGGGAAGGAATAAAAAAGACGTTGCGCATCTGGGCGTAACGTTCCCCCGGCACCAGCACCTGCCTGTCGTCGCCTTCAACCACCAGGGTTTCCAATACCAGCTCGCCGCCGCTGACCAATTGGTTCTTAAGCTGCAGCAGATGATCCAGCGGCGAGCGCCGGTGGTACAGCACCCCCATGGAAAATACCGTGTCGAAGGCCGCCAGATCGGGTAATTGCTCGATCCCCAGCGGCAGCAGATGGGCGCGCTGATCCCCGCCCAGCAGTTTACGCACCGCCTCGAACTGGCAGAGGAACAGCTGCATCGGGTCAATGCCCACCGCCAGCTGCGCCCCCGCGCCGACCGCGCGCCACAGGTGATAACCGCTGCCGCAGCCCACATCCAGGATAACGCGTCCGGCCAGCGGGCTGATATGCGGCGCGACCCGTTCCCATTTCCAGTCCGAACGCCATTCGGTATCGATCTCGATATCGTAAAGGGAAAAGGGACCTTTACGCCAGGGCATCAACTGGCGCAATAAGGACTCGACGCCCTCTTTTTGCCCCGGGGGCAGCGGCGCTTCGCCCTGCGCCGTCACGCCGCGCAGCAGGTCCAGGCGCCGGGGCGTCAGCAGGGGCAGGCGCTCGACGGCGTTAAACCACTGGCGGAACTTGCCGTGCAGCGCGTCATGCTGCCAGGCGCTCAGCTGCGCGGGCAGGGTATTCAGCCAATGGCTCAGCGGGCCTTTGGCAATCAGCTGATAAAAATCACCAAAATCCGTCACGCCGCGTTCTCCGGTTTCACGGCGATCAAAGAACCGAAATTAAAGCACTGGAACCAGACCTCGGCATGGCCGAAACCGGCCTGGCGCAGCCTTTCCTTATGGGTTTCCACCGTGTCGGTGAGCATGACGTTTTCCAGCATGCTGCGCTTTTGACTGATTTCCAGTTCGCTGTAGCCGTTGGCCCGCTTAAAGTCATGATGCATGTTGAACAGCAGTTCGCCGATGCCCGCGTCGGTAAAACTTAACTTTTCGGACAGCACCACGGCGCCGCCGGGGTTAAGCCCGGCAAACACGTGGTCGAGCACCCGTTGGCGATCCGCCGGCTCAAGGAATTGCAGCGTGAAGTTCAGCACCACCAGCGACGCGTTGGTAATCGGCACGTCGCGGATATCGGCTTCGATAACCGTGACCGCCGTCGCGGCGCGAAACGACTCGATATGCCGGCGGCAGCGCTCCACCATGGCGGCGGAATTATCCACGGCGATAATACGGCAATCGTCGGCGGTGATATTGCGGCGCATGGACAGGGTGGCGGCGCCCAGCGCGCAGCCGAGGTCATACACCTGCGACCCGGGGGTGGCGAATCGTCCGGCCAGCATGCCGATCATGGCAATAATGTTGGAGTAGCCGGGGACCGAGCGCTGGATCATATCCGGGAAAACCTCGGCTACCCGCTCGTCAAAGGTCCAGTCGCCCAATTTGGCAATGGGCGCGCAGAAAAGATTATCGTGGTTTGTCATCGGAATATCGGGGTTGTTCAGGGTAAGCCGTTATTCTAACAGATTAGCGGCACAAAGCATGCGTCTGCGCGCCCTATGCCGCCGGCGGTTTAACGCCAACTGAAAACCAGCTCCCAGGGCAGATACCAGAGGTTGAGCAACACCATCATGATAAGCGACGCATAAGTGGCGCTCATGCCGGTGCGGCGCCAGCTGAATTCCCGCTGGCGCAGGCCCAGAGAGTGCATGATTCTGCCTGCCATCAGCATCAGCCCGCACAGATGCAGGGTCCAGTTCGGCGTACCGTTCATTTCCATGATCACCAGCAGCACCAGACCGATGGGGATATATTCCACCGCATTGCCGTGCACGCGGATCGCCGTCTGCAGTTCATAAAATCCACCGTCGCCGTAGGCCACGCGATATAACGTTCGCAGTTTAACGACATCCAATGATAATTTAATCAATAACATGGCGCCGAAAACCACGTAAAGCGCACTCACCATCTCTAACTCCATTTCCCAGAAAACGAGCAGCGGGCAAATAATATCCCGCCCGTGCAGCGCTGTCGTTAAAATCCTGCTTAAAATAACGGTTTTGCCAAGGTTAAAACAACGCGTCCTGCTGCGGCCAGGGAGGGATCGGCCCGAGTCCGCCGATCCTGGCCGCCAGGGACGGCCACACTTGTTGGGCCAGGCGCGGCGCGTGGCCGATGTCCGGCGTATGGATAAACAGAAAAGGGGTGCGGCTTTGCGACCATAACGCCAGTTTATCCAGCCAGGGTTGAAACAACCGCGCGCTGTCGTCGATATCGTCGTTGCCGATAAACCGCACCAGCGGCCGATCGCCGGTCAGCACGGCATGTACCGGCACCTTGGGCTTTTGCCGCCGCGCCGCCAGCATTGCGGGCGAGGTGCCGGCGCCCTGATGCACCGGGCGGCTGTCGAGGATCACCCGGCTGACGCCGCGCTGTTGCAATCCCCGGTTAAGGCGCCGCTCGTCGTCGCCCTTGGCGAAAAACAGCGGGTGGCGCACTTCCACGCCATAGCTGAACGCGTCGGACAAGGCATCGAGAAATGCCCACAGGTCGCCGAGTTGCGCCGGGCCGAAGGCGGCAGGCAACTGCAGCCAATACTGGCCGATGCGCCCGGCCAAGGGATCCAGTACCTGGTAAAATTGCGCCAGCGGCGCGCGGAAATCGCGCAAGCCGCCCTGGTGGCTGATAGCCGCGGGAAACTTGAAGCAAAAGCGAAAACCGTCGGTGGTCATGGCGTGCCAGTCATAAACCCGCGCCGGATCGGGCAGGGCATACAGCGTGGTATTACCCTCGACGCAGTTAAAATAACGGGCATACTCCGCCAGGCCGGTAATGCCGATGGCGTTCCACGCGCTATGTTGCCATTGCGGCAAGCCGATAAACATGAGGGTTAATCATCCTTAGCGTAAGCGGTTGATAAAATATCTTAGCATATTAATAATAACAGATGAATGCTATAGCTGCACGGTGCCCCGTATTTATGCTGCCCGCGCGCCGGGGACGGGCTAATACCGCGCGCAGCGAGGCTGCTATTTTTACCATGGCCGTTAATACAACACTACTGCATAATAAAAATAAACACGACATAATGGATTGTCCGATGAAAATTAAATCTCTTTTTTAAGAAATTTTAAATGCTTTGAATTATTGGAATTGCAACTTGAGGAGCGCCTCAATGTTATTATTGGCGATAACGCCACGGGTAAAACCCGTATTCCCTTCGCCATCGCGTTTGCCATTAACACTTTTTTATCGGCATCAGAAAAGTCACCGGCGCCAGCGCCCTGGCAATACGTACGCTGCGACAGCAGGAAAACAGGAACGTCCGGACGGGGAATCCGTTGCATGACCCACTGCCGTTTAACGTGGCGCCCAGCCATACCCGGCAAGAACATGTTGTCGCTGGGTTTACGGATTATAGAGAAAAATCGAATTTATGGATAATCCTGTCCCGGCCTATTTATTAACCACGGAGAGAAAAAAAGATGATAATGCGACCGCGTAATACCGCGTGTTCACCGCTGGGAAAAGGGAATATATCCCCTATGACAAGCCATCGGCAATTACTGTAGCTATTGCGAGCGCCGCAGCTACGCCTGCGGTATTGATGTGCCACATCTCCGGCACAAAAAAAGCCAATATATAAAAAGGCTACATTTAGAGTCCATTTTTTGCTGGCCTGTAAAAATCGCAACGCGGTAACAGGCGTCAATGTCGTAAGCGGCCAGTTTTCCCCCCCGTCAGCAATACGTTCCCTATTTTCGCCTATCAGGGGGATGGCCCGGCCATCCCCCTGATAGCCTGAAAGATAAACGCTGGAGCGGGCACCGGGCCGTCCTGGCGCCAGCCTGCGCCGGTGTACCGGCGCGGTATCCCCGCACAGGCTAGAAGGCGGCCAGAACGTCGTCGGTGGAGCGCACCCGGCTAATGCGCGGGAAAATGTTTTGCATGCTGCCGTCGTGCTGTTCCTGGTTATGGGCGCTGCAGGCATCCTCCACCAGCACCAGCTCGTAGCCCATTTCCCAGGCATTGCGCGCGGTGGATTCCACGCCGATATTAGTGGCGATGCCCCCCAGCACCACGGTGTCGATGCCGCGCCGGCGCAGCTGCAAATCCAAATCCGTGCCGTAGAATGCGCCCCACTGGCGTTTTTGGATGCGGATATCGCTGTCCTGCACGCCCAACTGTTCGGGGAATTCCCACCAGTCTTCCGGCAGGCTTCTTGCCCCCGTGGGCGCATCCACCGTTTGTTTCGGCGCATCGCCAAAATCCGGCGACCAGCCGACACGCACCAGGAACACCGGCGCGCCGGCGGCGCGAAAGCGCGCGGCCAGGGAGGCGGCTTTCGCCACCACCTGTTCACCGCTGTATGGACCGCCGGCAAACGGCAGGATCCCTTGCTGCAGATCAATCAGTACCAGCGCGGTGCGCGCGGGGTCGAGTTTAAGCATAAAATATCTCCGGTTGATAACAATACCCTCGATCCAGGCCGCAGCCTGTTCATATCGCCACCGCAAGAGGGTATGTTATCCGGGTGGGGGGATGACAGCGCCCAAAGGTGAATTTTTGTTAATAAATATGTTAATGAATAATTATTTAGCCAGCCGGGGCGCGCAGGGTGCTGACGGGCTTATCCTGCGGGTGAATTTCCTTTATAATGGCCGCCTTTCGAACGCCGGCAAAATACCGATGCATCGCCGCCACTTTCGTCATTAATGAATAACAGCCCTGGCCCGCTTTACCGAGCGGGACGGCACGGGCTGAAAATCAAGGATATCGTTATGCGTACTGTATATTGCGGACAGATCACTTTGTCCCATGTAGGCCAGGAAGTGACATTGTGCGGCTGGGTTAACCGCCGCCGGGACCTCGGCGGTCTGATTTTTATCGACATGCGGGATCGCGAGGGGCTGGCGCAGGTTTTTTTCGACCCCGATCGCCAGGAGGCGTTCAGCCGCGCGGCCGAATTGCGCAACGAATTTTGCATCCAGCTGACCGGCATCGTACGGGCGCGTCCCGACAGCCAGATCAATAAAGAGATGGCCACCGGCGCGGTGGAAGTGCTGGCGACGCAGCTTACCATCATCAACCGCTCCGAACCCCTGCCTCTCGATTCAAATCAAACCAATACCGAAGAGCAGCGGCTGAAATATCGCTACCTGGACCTGCGCCGTCCGGAAATGGCGCAGCGCCTGAAAGCGCGCGCGCGTATCACCAGCGTCGTGCGGCGTTTTATGGACGGCGAGGGCTTCCTGGATATCGAAACCCCGATGCTGACCAAGGCCACGCCGGAAGGCGCGCGCGACTACCTGGTGCCCAGCCGGGTGCACAAAGGCAAGTTTTATGCGCTGCCGCAGTCGCCGCAGCTGTTCAAGCAGTTATTGATGATGTCCGGTTTTGATCGCTATTACCAAATCGTGAAATGCTTTCGCGATGAAGATTTGCGCGCCGACCGCCAGCCCGAATTTACCCAGATCGATGTGGAAACCTCCTTCATGAGCGCCGGACAGGTGCGCGAGGTCATGGAGCGTCTGGTGTGCACCCTGTGGCAGGAAATCAAAGGCGTCGATCTGGGCGCGTTCCCGGTGATGACCTATGCCGAGGCGATGCGCCGCTTTGGGTCCGATAAACCCGATCTGCGCAACCCCATGGAAATCGTCGACGTCGCCGACCTGGTGAAAGACCTTGAGTTCAAGGTATTCTCCGGCCCCGCCAACGACAGCAAAGGCCGGGTGGCGGCGCTGCGCGTTCCCGGCGGGGGCCAACTGAGCCGCAAGCAGATCGACGAATACGGCAAGTTTATTGAAATCTACGGTGCCCGCGGCCTGGCCTACATCAAGGTCAATAAGCGCGACCAGGGTCTCGACGGAATACAGAGCCCGGTGGCCAAATTCCTCGACGCCGCCGTGCTTGAATCCCTCCTCGCCCGCACCGGCGCGCAGGACGGCGATATCCTGTTCTTCGGCGCGGATCGTTATAAAATCACCACCGACGCGCTGGGCGCGCTGCGCCTGAAGCTGGGCCGCGACCTGCAACTGACCGACGAGACGCGCTGGGCGCCGCTGTGGGTGATCGATTTCCCGATGTTTGAAGAAGACGACGAAGGCGGCCTGGCGGCCATGCACCATCCCTTTACCGCGCCGCTGGCCATGGATCCCGACGCGCTTGCGGCCGCGCCGCTGGACGCCGTCGCCAACGCCTACGACATGGTGTTGAACGGCTATGAGGTCGGCGGCGGCTCGGTGCGTATCCATCGCAGCGAAATGCAGCAGACGGTGTTCGGCATTCTCGGCATCACCGAGCATGAACAGCGGGAAAAGTTCGGTTTCCTGCTCGATGCGCTGAAATACGGCACGCCGCCCCATGCCGGCCTGGCCTTCGGCCTTGATCGCCTGGTGATGCTGCTGACCGGCACCGACAATATCCGTGACGTTATCGCTTTTCCCAAGACCACCGCGGCCGCCGATCCGATGACCGACGCGCCGAGCTTCGGCAACCCCGCCGCCCTGGCGGAATTGTCTATTGCCGTCATTGGCAAAGGCAAGGAAGCGGCGGAACGCGAGCAGCAATAATGGTCTGGAAACGCCCGGTATCGGTGCTGATCGTTATTTACGCCGGCGACAGCGGCCGGGTATTGATGTTGCAGCGGCGGGATGACCCGCAGTTCTGGCAGTCGGTGACCGGCAGCCTTGAGGACGGTGAATCGCCGGCCGCCGCCGCCAGGCGCGAGGTCAGGGAAGAGACCGGCATCGATATCGACGCCGAGCATCTTGAACTGCGGGACTGCGAGCGTTGTATCGAATTTGAAATTTTCAGTCATTTGCGCCACCGATATGCGCCGGGAGTGACGCGCAATACAGAATATTGGTTCAGTTTAACGTTACCCTCTGAACGGGTACCCGCAATCAGCGAACATCTGGCTTACCGCTGGCTGCCGGCCGCCGAGGCGGCCTTACTGACCAAATCCTGGAGCAATCGGCAGGCGATTGAAGAATTTGTTATTTATCCGGCCTGAGAAGGCTTATTTCGGAGAGAGTTATGGCAGGTCATAGTAAGTGGGCCAACACCAAGCATCGTAAAGCGGCTCAGGACAGTAAACGAGGCAAGATTTTTACCAAAATCATTCGCGAGCTGGTGACCGCCGCGCGCCTGGGCGGCGGCGACGTGGGATCCAACCCGCGCCTGCGCGCCGCGGTGGACAAGGCGCTGGCGAATAATATGACGCGCGACACGCTTAACCGCGCCATCGCGCGCGGCGTCGGCGGCGACGACGATACGCAAATGGAAACCATTGTGTACGAAGGTTACGGCCCCGGCGGTACGGCGGTCATGGTGGAGTGCCTGAGCGACAACCGTAATCGCACCGTGGCCGAGGTCCGCCACGCGTTTACCAAGACCGGCGGCAACCTGGGCACCGACGGGTCGGTCTCCTACCTGTTCACCAAAAAAGGCGTGATTTCCTATGCCCCGGGCCTGACGGAAGATCAGGTGATGGACGCGGCGCTGGAAGCCGGCGCGGAAGATGTGGTGACCTATGACGACGGCGCTATCGATGTCTACACCACGCCGGAAGATTTCGGCCGGGTCAAGGACGCCCTGGAGGCCGCCGGATTACACGCCGATTCTTCCGAGGTGGGGTTAATTCCTTCCACCAAGGCCGATTTGGACGAGGAAACCGCGCCCAAGCTGCTCAGGCTGATTGACCTGCTGGAAGACTCCGACGACGTCCAGGAAGTCTACCATAACGGCGAAATCTCCGATGAGGTGGCGGCGACGCTGTGACGGACTTCCGGTGTGACGGCAGCCTGGGCGGTGCCCGGATATGACGATTATCCTCGGTATCGACCCGGGTTCCCGCATCACCGGTTACGGCATTTTACGCCAGCAGGGACGGGTGCTCACCTATCTTGGCAGCGGGTGTATCCGCACCAAGGTGGATGACCTGCCCACCCGGCTAAAGCTCATTTATGCCGGCGTCAGCGAAATCATCACCCAGTTCCAGCCGGATTTTTTCGCCATCGAGCAGGTGTTTATGGCGAAAAACGCCGACTCGGCGCTTAAGCTCGGCCAGGCGCGCGGCGTCGCCATCGTGGCGGCGATGAACCATGAGCTGCCGGTGTTTGAATACGCCGCGCGCCAGGTGAAACAAACGGTGGTCGGCACCGGCTCGGCGGACAAAAGCCAGGTACAGCATATGGTGCGCGTACTGCTCAAACTATCCGCCAGCCCCCAGGCGGATGCCGCCGACGCCCTGGCGATTGCCATTACTCACTGCCATGTCAACCAGAACGCGCTGCGCCTAGGCAACAGCCGCCTTAATCTTTCCCGGGGCCGCCTGGGGTAAAGACGCCCCCGGCCCGAACCGGCTGGATATTCATCCAGCCTTTATTATGTTATAAACATGCCATCGCCATATGACAAATAAGCCCTGAAAGGAAGGTTACTGTGATCGGACGTCTTAGAGGCATCATTCTGGAAAAACAACCACCGCTGGTGCTGCTTGAGATCCACGGCGTGGGTTATGAAATCCATATGCCCATGACCTGTTTTTATGCGCTGCCCGAAACCGGCGTGGAAGCGATCATTTATACGCATTTTATCGTGCGGGAAGATGCCCAACTGCTGTTTGGCTTCACCAACAAACAGGAACGCGCGTTGTTTCGCGAGCTGATCAAAGTGAACGGCGTCGGCCCCAAGCTGGCGCTGGCCATCCTTTCCGGCATGTCGGCCCAGCAGTTCGTCAACACCGTTGAACGGCAGGAAATCAACGCGCTGGTCAAATTACCCGGCGTCGGCACCAAAACCGCCGAACGGCTGGTGGTGGAAATGAAAGATCGCTTCAAGGGCATGAACGGCGAACTGTTTGCCCTGGGCGGCGGCAGCGATATGCCGCTTACCGCGCCGGCCAGCGGCAAGCCGGATACCGATCCGGAAGCGGAAGCGGTTGCGGCATTGGTATCCCTGGGTTATAAGCCTCAGGAGGCCAGCCGCATGGTCAGTAAAGTGGCCCGGCCGGATGCCGATTGCGAATCGATGATCCGCGACGCCCTGCGCGCCGCGCTGTGAGGTAGAGGATGATTGAAGCAGACCGTTTGATTTCCGCCGGCGTGGTGATAGAAGAAGAGATTATCGACCGGGCCATCCGGCCGAAAACCCTGGAAGATTATATCGGGCAGCCCCACGTGCGCGAACAGATGGAAATCTTTATCCAGGCGGCCAAAATGCGCGGCGACGCGCTCGATCATCTGCTGATTTTCGGCCCGCCGGGGCTGGGGAAGACCACCCTGGCGCATATCGTCGCCAACGAGATGGGCGTTAACCTGCGCACTACCTCCGGCCCGGTACTGGAAAAACCGGGCGACCTGGCGGCCATGCTCACCAATCTTGAGCCGCATGATGTCCTGTTTATCGATGAGATCCATCGCCTGTCGCCGGTGGTGGAAGAGGTACTCTACCCGGCGATGGAAGATTACCAGCTGGATATCATGATAGGCGACGGGCCTGCCGCCCGATCGATTAAAATCGAGCTGCCGCCCTTTACCCTGGTGGGCGCCACCACCCGCGCCGGTTCCCTCACATCCCCGCTGCGCGATCGCTTCGGCATTGTCCAGCGTCTGGAATTTTACCAGGTGGCGGATTTGCAGCATATCGTCAAACGCAGCGCCCAATGCCTGGAGCTTAGTATCACGGAGGCCGGGTCCCATGAAATTGCCAAACGCGCCCGCGGCACACCCCGTATCGCCAATCGCCTGCTGCGCCGGGTAAGGGATTTTGCCGAGGTTCGCGCCGAGGGCAATATTACCGATGATGTGGCGGTCAACGCCCTGAATTTGCTCAATGTCGATACCGAAGGTTTCGATTTTATGGACCGTAAGCTGCTGCTGGCGATTATTGATAAGTTTATCGGCGGCCCGGTGGGGCTGGATAACCTGGCGGCGGCTATCGGCGAGGAGCGGGAAACCATCGAGGATGTGATCGAGCCGTTTTTGATCCAGCAGGGGTTTATCCAGCGCACGCCGCGGGGGAGAATTGCGACGGCGTTTGCGTATAAGCATTTTGGCATAGTGCGCGGGGAGCTTTAGAGAGGCATTAATCGCCGACGGTACAAGCGGCGTTGCTTTGCTTGTTGTGTGGGTCGGCGCCTTTTGAACGCTGAGTAAGTTTCGCTTCCGGTGTGGGGCACATGTTTTTAATGACGGCTGGGTGAGTTTCTCTTGCCGTGTGGGGCACATGCTTTTTCGACAGTGAGGAAAGTTTCGCTTGCCACAGGTCGCGGTGTTATATATTGCCCCGTGCGGGCAATCGACGATGGGCCGGCAGTCGCCCCGGCCCCCTCGACCCCCGGGCTACCGGCATATCGCGCGCCGCTGCGCGGTGCCTTCCGTTCCGGCTCACGTCCTTTGGACCACAAGGCACGCGCTCCCAGCGCGGGCCTTAGGCCTTAGCTCTCGCCGCATCCCTGCGGCTCGTCCGGTCGTGCACCGTGCCGTCAGCGCGCTTGATGCCGGTCTAAGGTCAAAAGCACGTTCAAGGTCAGAAGCAAAATCAATATCAACGACTAAGCAACGGCTTAATAAGCAATTTTATGCTGCGTGCTGACTTCTGCTCTCAGTCCTATGACCGGCTGCTTTATTAAGGAGAATGACGCATATCGCATGGAATCGGCTATGGGCGTGAGCACGCAAAATGAAAGCAGACGCACCCAATTCACGGACTCAAACGGAAATATGATGGCTAACCAGGGTACCGTTTACCCAGCGATGGATCATGAGCGCGGGCGGGTCGTTAGCCGGTGGGACGGTTTTCGCGCCAAACCACATAGGATTTGCGGGACAAATGGATCCGCAGATATAGGCGGGTATTCCCGCCAGTGTACCCGCGACAGGTCGATGAACATGACCTGTCGCTATCGCGACGGGGCGTCGCGGTTGTCTTCGCAAAAACTCACCCAATGCCACCGACCCGTGGCACATGATTTGATCCATAGGCGGGATGCCGCTCGCAAATACATGATGGTGCAAAAACAACACTGACGTTGCCGGCCCCTCAGATAATAGCGTTTTTTCCAACCAGGGAAGATGTTCATCCACGCTTCCCGCTGACGTTCCCTTAGCCGTTGAGTCAAGGCCGATAAGGCGAACACCCTCGATATCCGCCACAAAATGCAGTGCGCCAACAGCATCGTCGGCCCAGTAAGCACAGCCGAAAATGGCCCGCATCGAGGTGCGGTTATCGGAATTACCCGGCAGGATAAATGCAGGATAGGCCCGATTACCCAGACGGGCGGCAATCGCGGTATAGCCGTCGATCCAGTCATCATCAACCAGGTCGCCAGTGAGGACCAAACTGTCGGGTTTGATCAAGTCCAGCCATGCAAGGGCGCGGTCAAGCCGGGACAGGTTATCATTGTCCTGGGCCGCATGAATGTCTGTTATCTGGGCGATAATCACGCGTATCTCCTATCGTTAAGCAACATCCATGGACAACGCTCAGTTTACCGTATGGGTTGTTTGATTGCCGCCGCCGCTGGCACCTATTTGCTATTAATCAGCCGTTGGTTGGCGCTACACCCTCTGCCGACTCAACAAGCTCAACCCGAACAATACCGACGCGCACAACACCACCGATGGCCCCGCCGGCGTGTCATACCACGCCGATAGCGTCAATCCGCCGGTCACCGCAATCATGCCGGCCACTACCGCCAGTAACGCCATCTGTTCCGGCGTGCGGGAAAAACGGCGCGCGGCGGCGGCCGGGATAATCAACAGCGAGGTGATGATCAGCGCGCCGACAAACTTCATCGCCAGGCCGATAGTCAGGGCGGTGACCAGCATCAGTAAGAGTTTTACCCGCGGCAGGGAAATCCCATCCACATGGGCCAGTTCCGGACTGATGGTTACCGACAGCAGCGCCCGCCACTGCCAGGCCAGGAGTATCAGCACTACCGCCACGCCGGCGGCAATCAGTAAAATATCGGACAGGGTGACCGACAGCAGATCGCCGAACAGATAGGCCATCAGGTCCACCCGAACATTCGACATCAGGCTTACCACCACCAGCCCCAGTGACAGGGCGCTGTGGGCCATGATGCCCAGCACAGTGTCGATGGCCAGCTGAGGATAACGCTCAAGCCATACCAGCATCAGCGCCAGCACCAGCGTCACGGCGATGACGGCGTAGAAAGGATTGATATTCAGCAGCAGGCCGAAGGCAACGCCAAGCAGCGACGCATGGGCCAGCGTGTCGCCAAAATAGGACATCTTGCGCCAGACGACAAACGACCCCAGGGGACCGGCCGCCATGGCCAGCAATACGCCAGCCAGCCAGCCGGGCAGTAGCAGTTCAATCATAACGGGCCGTCCTCACGCCGGCGCACCACCTGGCCCTGCAGATCGTGGGCATGATTATGGTGATGCCGGTAAACGGCCAGCTGTTCGACGCCGTGATAACCGAACATGGCGATAAATTCCGGATGGGCGGAGACCGTTTCCGGCGAGCCGGAGCAGCAAATATGCTGGTTCAGGCATAAGACCTCGTCGGTCTTCGCCATGACCAGATGCAAATCATGGGAGACCATCAGCACTCCGCAGCCAAACCTGTGGCGAATTTGGTCGATCAAATCGTATAACGCCACCTGGCCGCTCACGTCCACGCCCTGGGTCGGTTCATCCAACACCAGCAACTGCGGTTTATTGAGCAGCGCGCGCGCCAGCAGCACCCGCTGCATTTCCCCGCCGGATAATTTCTGCATCGGCTGTTCCAGCAAATGAGCGGCCTGGACCTGCGCCAGCGCGGGTAGCACATCGTCTTTGCCGACCCCGGGCCGCAGGCGCATAAAGCGGCCGACCGTCAGCGGCAGCGTGACGTCAAGATGGATTTTTTGCGGCACATAACCGATGCGCAGGCGGGCCGTACGCGACAAGATGCCCGCCGTGGGCGCGATCAGGCCGAGCACTACCCGCACCAGCGTGGATTTTCCGGCGCCGTTCGGACCCATTAAGGTCAGGATCCGGCCGGCGCGCAGCGTTAAAGAGATGTGACTCAAGACGTGTTTTTGCCCGAAGGAGACGGAAATACCGTCAAGCGTTACCAGATTGGTCATGTGAATTACAGTTGCGAAACAGCCAAAATGTTATAATATCACACCCCCAACCGTTGCCGAAGAGAATTATCGCTATGAATTCCCGCAGTAAAAAATTCCCACGCCTGCTGCTGGCCGGCGTATTGACGCTTGCCGCGACCAGTGCCCCGGCCTGGGCTAATATCGTCACCTCCATCAGGCCGCTGGGATTTATAGCCTCCGCCATCGGCGACGGCGTGATGCCGACCGATGTCCTGTTGCCCGATGGCGCGTCGCCTCATGACTATGCGCTGCGGCCCTCCGACATCAAACGTATCCAGAACGCCTCCCTGCTGGTCTGGGTCGGTCCGGAACTGGAAGCCTTTATGAGCAAGCCGGCGGCGGCCTTGCCGGCGGACAAAAACCTGATGCTGTCCACGCTGCCGTCTGTCCGCCCGCTGCTGATAAAAGGTGCGGAGCACGACGACCCGGCGGATTCGGCCCACGCGGACGACCACCATCACGGCGAATATAATATGCATCTGTGGATGTCGCCGGAGATTGCCAAACAGGCCGCTTTCGCCATCCACGACCAATTATTGCGGCTGATGCCCGAAAAAAAATCACAATTGGACGCGAATCTGCTGTTTTTCACCGCGGCATTGACAAAAAATGACAAAAATATCGCTACAATGCTAGCGCCGGTAAGCGGAGAAGGGTATTTCGTGTTTCACGATGCCTATGGCTATTTCGAACAACACTATGGCCTGACCCCTTTGGGGTATTTCACCGTTAATCCCGAAATCCAACCGGGCGCCCAGGCATTACACCATATTCGAACACAGTTGGTTGAGCAAAAGGCCGTGTGCATATTTGCTGAGCCACAATTCAGGCCAGCCGTTATCAACGCTGTGGCCCAGGGAACGAGCGTGCGTATCGGCACCCTCGACCCGCTGGGGACTGGTATCGCATTGGGCAAGGCAAGCTACATTGACTTCCTGCTGCAATTGACGAACCAGTACGTGAGCTGCCTGGAGAAGAACTCATGAGGATAGTAATAAGTGCAGCAGATACTTCGCTCTATCACGCTGGCGTATAATAATCTGCCCCGACCCCACCGCGTCATGCTGGGGTCGCTCACCGTGGTTACCCTGGCCGTGGCGGTATGGCGGCCATACGTCTATTCCCCTGTTATGGAACCCACCGTCAGCCGGCCCGCGCCGGCGGTCGACGCGCCGGCCCGCGCTCTGGCCCCCGAGGCCAGCGAGCCTATCGATCAATCCGCCGCCGATAACGACGACGACGTGCCGCCGGAAGATGAACTGGACGAGAAGGTGACGGATGAAACGGGCGTCCATGAATATGTGGTGTCCACCGGCGATACCCTGGGCAGTATTTTGACGCAGTATGGCATCGATATGTCCGATATCGGCCAACTGGCCCAGCAGTTTCCCGATCTGCGTAATCTGAAGATCGGCCAGCAAATTTCCTGGACCCTGAACGACGCCGGCGAACTGCAGCGCCTGACCTGGGAAATGTCGCGCCGGGAAACCCGCACCTATGACCGTATTGACGGCGGTTTTAAACAAAGCGTGGCCAATCTGGCCGGCGAGTGGAAAAATATAGCGCTGACAGGCCAGCTCAACGGCAGCTTTGTCAACAGCGCCCGCGCCTCGGGATTGTCAAACGCCGAAGTCAGCGCGGTCATTAAGGCTATGCAGTGGCAGCTCGATTTTCGCAAGCTGCAAAAAGGGGATAAGTTCGCCGTGCTGACCTCCCGGGAAATGCTCGACGGGCGCAGCGAGCAAAGCGAACTGGTGGCCGTGCGCATCAACACCGGCGGCAAGGATTATTATTCCTTCCGCGCCGAGGACGGTAAATTTTACAACAACGACGGAGCCGGCCTGGCGCGCGGGTTTATGCGTTTTCCCACCATGAAGCAGTTCCGTGTATCCTCTAACTTCAATCCCCGGCGCCTGAATCCCGTCACCGGGCATATCGCTCCGCACCGCGGCGTGGATTTCGCCATGCCGGTGGGCACGCCGGTGCTGGCGGTGGGCGACGGTGAAGTGGTGGTCAGCAAAAACGGCGACGGCGCCGGCAATTACGTGGCCATACGGCACGGGCGCCAATATACCACCCGCTATATGCATTTAAAGAAATTGTTGGTGAAGCCGGGCCAGAAGGTGAAACGTGGCGATCGCATTGCGCTCTCCGGCAATACCGGGCGTTCCACCGGGCCGCATCTGCATTATGAAATCTGGGTCAACCAGCAGGCGGTCAATCCGCTGACCGCCAAGCTGCCGGTTACCGAAGGCCTGAGCGGCAAAGAGCGCCTGGACTATCTGGCGCAGGTCAGGCAAGCCATGCCGCAGCTTCAATTCGACTGATATGTTATCTTAACGGCAGCCGATAGATGATCGGCTGCCGTTTTATGTTTATGATTACCGCTACATTATGCCAAGAAGGGACATAGAGCCCGCCTCATCAATCGACAGCACGGGTTTTCGACCGTCAGGGCGATTGAAAGCAAAGAGAGTTGCATGGAAAACGATAACAAGATCACCGCCGTTGAATTCATTCCGCAATTTAAAACCGAGTTCTATCACCCGCGCTACTGGGGCGTCTGGTGCGGTATCGGCTTAATCGCCGGCGCGACCTTTATCCCGCCGCGTTTACGCGATCCGGTATTGGGCGGCATCGGCCGGATGGTGGGTAAACTCGCCAAAGGCGCGCGCCATCGCGCCCGGGCCAATTTACTGTACTGCCTGCCTGAGCTGAGCGAACCGGCGCGGGAAAAAATCATTGACGATATGTTCGCCACGGTACCGCAATCCACGGTGCTGATGGCCGAGCTGGCTTGCCGGAATCCCGACAGGTTGTCAAGCCGGGTTCATTGGCACCACGAGGAGATTATTGCGCAGGCTACGGCGCAGCAGCGCAATATTATTTTCCTGGTGCCGCACGGCTGGGCGGTGGATGTGCCGGCCATGCTGATGTCGGCGCGCGGGCAGAAGGTCGCCGGTATGTTCCATAACCAGCGCAACGAACTGGTGGACTATATGTGGAATCGGGTGCGGCGCCGCTTCGGCGGGCGGCTGCACGCGCGTAACGACGGGGTTAAGCCTTTTGTCAGCTCGGTGCGGCAGGGGTGGTGGGGGTATTACCTGCCGGATCAGGATCATGGGCCTGAGCATAGCGAGTTCGTGGATTTTTTCGCCACTTATAAGGCGACGCTGCCGGCAATCGGCCGTTTGATGAAAATCTGTCGGGCGGCGGTAATCCCGTTATTTCCGGTATACAACAGTAAGACCAGCCAGCTGGATATTTATGTGCGTCCGCCAATGGACGATATTGCCGGCCAGGACGATCGCTATATTGCCCGGCGGATGAACGAGGAAGTGGAAAACCTGGTGGGGCCGAATCCGGAGCAATATACCTGGATCCTTAAACTACTGAAAACGCGCAAGCCCGGCGATAAAGATCCCTATAAGCGTTAATTGCCCAGAACAGGCAAGAAAAAAGACCCCATAGGCACGTTCTCCCTTAAACACGACTGCTGTAAGCGCGGTGTTGACGGGCCTACCGCACCATGGGGCGCTCGGTCGGGCGGGAATACCACGCCCGATTCGACCCCATCGGCACGCTCTCCCTTAACCCGTCCGCGTTGAGTTCGGGGTTGGCGGGCCTACCGCACCATGGGGCGCTCGGTCGGGCGGGAATACCACGCCCGATTCGACCCCATCGGCACGCTCTCCCTTAACCCGTCCGCGTTGAGCTTGGGGTTGGCGGGCATAGCATGCCAAGGGGCGGCTGGTATTACTCCACCAGCAGGATGCGGCTGGTATTGGTGGTGCCCACCATGCTCATCACATCACCCTGGGTGATGATGACCAGATCGCCCGACATCAGGAAGCCTTTATCCCGCAGCAGGTTGGCGGCATGGGTGGCCGCGGCCACGCCGTCGCCGTCACTGTCGAAATATACCGGCGTGACGCCGCGATAGAGCGCGGTAAGATTGAGCGTATGCTCGTGCCGGGAGAGGGCAAAAATAGGCAGGCCTGAGCTGATGCGCGACATCATCAGGGGCGTGCGGCCGGATTCGGTCATGGTGATAATGGCGCTGACCCCCTTGAGATGATTGGCCGCGTACATGCTGGACATGGCAATCGCTTCTTCAATATTATCAAACTGCACGTCCAGGCGATGTTTGGACACATTGATACTGGGGATTTTTTCGGCGCCCAGGCACACCCGCGCCATGGCCGCAACCGTTTCCGCCGGATACTGCCCGGCCGCGGTTTCGGCGGAGAGCATTACCGCATCGGTGCCGTCCAGCACCGCGTTGGCCACATCCATCACTTCGGCGCGGGTCGGCATCGGGTTGGTGATCATCGATTCCATCATCTGGGTGGCGGTAATCACCGCGCGATTGAGCTTGCGGGCGCGCCGGATCAATTTTTTCTGGATGCCGACCAGTTCCGGATCGCCGATTTCCACCCCCAGATCGCCGCGTGCCACCATCACCACGTCGGAGGCGAGGATAATATCATCCATGGCCTCGTCGCTTGCCACCGCCTCGGCGCGCTCTACCTTGGAGACGATCTTGGCATTGCAGCCGGCGTCGCGGGCCAGGCGGCGCGCATAGTTCAAATCCTCGCCGGTGCGCGGGAAGGAGACCGCCAGGTAATCCACGCCGATTTTAGCGGCGGTGATGATGTCGGCCTTGTCTTTTTCGGTCAGCGCCGGCGCCGAGAGGCCGCCGCCCATTTTATTGATGCCCTTGTTATTGGACAACGGACCGCCGACGGTCACCTCGGTAAAGACCTTCATGCCCTGGACTTCACGCACCTTTAGCTGTACGCGGCCATCGTCGAGCAGCAGGACATCGCCGGGCACCACGTCACCGGGCAGGCCTTTATAATCGATGCCTACGCTTTCCCGATCGCCTTCGCCGATGCCCAAGTTGGCATCAAGGAGAAACTTATCGCCCACGCTCAGGAACACCTTGCCTTCCCTGAACGTCGATACGCGAATCTTAGGCCCCTGCAAATCGCCGAGTATGGCCACGTGTCGTCCCAGCTTGGCGGCGATTTCACGTACTTTGTTGGCCCGATTGAAATGATCTTCCGCCGTACCGTGGGAAAAATTAAGGCGAACCACATTGGCGCCGGCGGCAATAATTTTTTCCAGATTATTGTCGCGGTCAGTGGCTGGCCCCAGGGTGGTTACAATCTTGGTTCTTCTGAGCCGTCTGGACATGGATAACTCCGTTGACTTGGGCATTATTGGTGTAGCGAAAACATCGAAACCGGCGGTACTATCAGGCAGCGGTTGGATATCGCCGCCCGTTGCCGCCAGTCCGGCTGTGTTGAGACGTTCCCCATCTTTGAACCGGCCCGGTGTAGCCTGGGCTGCCATGAGGGGTTATTGTTCATATCTTACGATATTAATCAAATTTATACGCTGCTGAATCGGCTTTATCAAAGCGCGATTCCCGTAAAGCTTCCTTGACCCGCTTCAAGTTATCCCTGAATTTCGCACCCCGGCGCAAGGTAAACCCGGTGGCCAGGACATCTATCAGGGTTAATTGGGCAATACGCGATATCATGGGCATAAAGACATCGGTATCCTCCGGCACATCAAGGGCCAGGGTTAGCGTGGCTTCATGGGCCAGGGGCGAGTACTCGGAGGTGATGGCGATAACGGTAGCGTCATTCTCCCGCGCCAGCCGCGCCAGGTCCACCAGCATTTTTGTCCGGCCGGTATGGGATATCAGCACCACGACATCGCCTTCGCTGGAATTCATGCAGCTCATGCGCTGCATGACGATATCCTCGGAATACACGATGGGAATATTAAAGCGGAAAAATTTATTCATGGCGTCATGGGCGACCGCCGCGGACGCGCCCAGGCCGAAGAAGGAAATCTTTTTCGCCTGGGTCAGCAAATCCACCGCCCGGTTGACGGCGCTGATGTCCAGACGGGTTTTGACCTGTTCCAGGCTGGCCATGGTGGATTCAAAAATTTTTACAGTATAGGAATCGACCCCGTCGTTCTCATCGACATTACGGTTTACATAAGGTGTACCATTAGCCAGACTCTGGGCGAGATGTAATTTAAAATCAGGATAGCCTTTGGTATCCAGGCGGCGGCAAAAACGATTGACGGTAGGCTCGCTGACGTCGGCCATCCTGGCCAGTATGGCAATGCTGGAATGGATGGCGGTCTGGGGCGAGGCCAGGATCACGTCCGCCACTTTACGCTCGGATTTACTCAGCAATTCCATATGGCTGTTAATTTTTTCCAGCATGTTCATAAGTTAATAGCTCATGGGTTTAACCGATTTCACACAAAGGAGAAATCATTACCGATTTGATGAAATATACTACGACGCGCGGTGCAAAGGCAGTTAATCTGACCGGCACGGCAGGTTTTTTGCCAGACTATGAGCTGTGTCTAACTTTCAGAAGTGTAATGTATTGACAAAACTGTTAATAAATTACATTTTCATGGCGGACATGGTGTGATTAATGGTGAAAAAAAGCGTTTACACGCGGTTTTTTTGGCATTCTTTTGGCCGGCATCAAAATAAAACCATTTAAAATGTAATAAAATTACAAACATCCTGTACGAGGAGAGGAACATGGCGGTAACATCCATAGCCCAGGCATGCGATCTGGTGATTTTCGGCACCAAAGGCGATCTGGCACGGCGCAAACTGCTGCCCTCGCTATATCAGCTGGAGAAAGCCGGCTCCATACATCCGGAGACGCGCATTATCGGCGTTGGCCGTGCTGACTGGGACGTGAAAGCCTATACCAAGGTGGTACGCGAAGCGTTGGAAACCTTCATGAAGGAAACCATCGACGAGAAGCTCTGGAAAACGCTCAGCGGCCGCCTGGATTTCTGTAACCTTGACGTTAACGAGACCAAGCACTTCAACCGGCTGGGTGAAAAACTCGACCAGCAGGCCCGGGTGACCATTAACTATTTTGCCATGCCGCCCAATACCTTTGGCGCCATCTGCCAGGGCCTGGGCCAGGCCGGCCTGAATAAAGAGCCGAGCCGGGTGGTGATGGAAAAACCGCTGGGTACCGATCTGGCCTCTTCGCGCGTGATTAACGATCAGGTGGCGGAATATTTCAAAGAGTGCCAGGTTTACCGCATCGACCATTATCTCGGTAAAGAAACGGTGCTCAACCTGCTGGCGCTGCGGTTTGCCAATTCCCTGTTCGCCAGCAATTGGGACAACCGGACTATCGACCATGTCCAGATCACCGTGGCGGAAGAAGTGGGCATCGAGGGTCGCTGGGGCTATTTCGATAAAGCCGGCCAGATGCGCGACATGATCCAAAGCCATCTGCTGCAGATCCTGACCATGATCGCCATGTCGCCGCCATCCGATCTGACCACCGATCGCATCCGCGACGAAAAAGTGAAGGTATTGCGTTCCCTGCGGCCTATCGATCACACCAATGTGCGCGATACCACGGTGCGCGGCCAGTATACCGCGGGGTTTGTACAGGGCAAGAAAGTGCCGGGCTACCTGGAGGAGGAGGGCGCCAACAAGGCCAGCCATACCGAGACCTTTGTGTCTATCCGGGTGGATATCGACAACTGGCGCTGGGCGGGCGTGCCATTCTATTTGCGCACCGGCAAGCGTTTGCCGACCAAATGTTCCGAAGTGGTGGTGTATTTCAAGAACCCGGCGCTGAATCTGTTCCGCGACTCCTACCAGGAATTGCCGCAGAACAAGCTGACAATCCGCCTGCAACCGGACGAGGGCATGGATATCCAAATCCTCAATAAGGTGCCGGGGCTGGATCATAAGCATCGCCTGCAAACCACCAAGCTGGATTTGAGTTTCAGTGAAACCTTTAACCAGGAACATCTGGCGGATGCCTACGAACGGCTGCTGCTGGAAACCATGCGCGGCATCCAGGCGCTGTTTGTGCGCCGCGACGAAGTGGAAGAGGCCTGGACCTGGGTGGATTCCATTATGGAAGCCTGGGCGTCCGACAATGACGCGCCCAAGCCTTACCAGGCGGGCACCTGGGGGCCGGTGGCCTCGGTGGCCATGATTACCCGGGACGGCCGTTCCTGGAACGAGTTTGAATAACACCGCATTCCCCACCGGTGCCGGGTTGATCCCGCGCCGGTAATCTTTAGCCCGGTGTTTTGGCGTGCCACGCCTTAAACACGCGGTGATGATGTTCATACGGAGACAGCAAGTCATGAAGCATTGGAAAACAAGCGCGGAAACTATCCTGACCTCAGGCCCGGTAGTACCCGTTATCGTTATCAATAAGCTGGAACACGCGGTTCCTTTAGCCAAAGCGCTGGTCGCCGGCGGTGTGCGCGTACTGGAAGTCACGTTGCGCACCCCCTGCGCGATGGACGCCATCCGCGCCATCGCCAAAGAAGTGCCCGAGGCCATCGTCGGCGCGGGCACCGTGACCAATGTCGAGCAGTTGGCGGAAGTGACCGCTGCCGGCGCGCAGTTCGCCATCAGCCCTGGCCTGACCGAACCCTTGCTGAAAGCGGCCGTCGCGGGTACCATTCCGCTGATCCCGGGTATCGCCACTGTTTCCGAACTGATGCTCGGTATGGATTACGGCCTGCGCGAGTTCAAATTTTTCCCGGCCGAGGCCAACGGCGGCGTCAAGGCGCTGCAAGCGATTGCCGGTCCGTTCTCGCAGGTGCGTTTCTGCCCCACCGGCGGCATTTCACCGAAGAACTACCGTGATTACCTGGCGCTGAAAAGCGTGCTGTGTATCGGCGGTTCCTGGCTGGTGCCTAACGATGCGCTGGAAGCGGGCGATTATGCGCGCATCACCGAACTGGCTAAAGAAGCGGTGGCCGGCGCCAAGCTTTAAGCCGGCGCGCATCCGCTCCCGCCATTCAGGCAGGTAATAAGGGCTCCTTCGCAAGAGGAGCTTTTTTTTGGTTCAGGCCTGGCGCATCAGCCGCTGACCTTGACCGCCGCGGCACAGGCTTTGGCATCCTTTACCGCCTCTTCCACCGTCTGCGCCATGGCCAGGGCCACGCCAAGACGGCGCTTGCCGCCGATTTCCGGCTTGCCGAACAGCCTGATCTGCGTTTGCGCTTTCAGCGCCTGCTCCAGGCCGCTGAAACGCACGTCGCTGCTGGTCAGCTCCGGCAGGATAACCGCCGACGCCGCCGGGCCGTACTGGCGGATCGCGCCGACGGGCAGGCCGAGGAAGGCGCGCACATGCAGGGCGAATTCGGACAGATCCTGGGAGATAAGGGTCACCATGCCGGTATCATGCGGACGCGGCGACACTTCGCTGAATATCACCTCGTCGCCGCGCACAAACAGCTCAACGCCGAACAATCCGCGGCCGCCCAGGGCGGTCACGACCTGTTGTGCGATATCCCGCGCCCGTTGCAACGCCACCGCGCTCATGTGCTGCGGCTGCCAGGATTCCCGGTAATCGCCGTCCTCCTGGCGATGACCGATGGGATCGCAGAAATGGATACCATCGACGGCGCTGACGGTAAGCAGGGTAATTTCAAAATCAAAGGGGACCAGGCCCTCGACAATCACCTTGCCGCCGCCGGCGCGGCCGCCCTGCTGCGCATAGTTCCAGGCCGCGTCCAGGCCGGCGGCCGCGCGTACCAGGCTCTGGCCTTTACCCGACGAACTCATCACCGGTTTGATAATCAAAGGATATCCGATTGCCGATACCGCCTGGTCCAGCCCGGCGCGGTCGGCGGCAAAACGGTAGGCGGAAGTGGGCAGGCCCAGCGTTTCCGCCGCCAGGCGGCGGATGCCCTCGCGGTTCATGGTCAGGCGCGTGGCCTGCGCGCAGGGCACAACATGATGGCCCTCATGTTCAAGGGCTACCAGCATGTCGGTGGCGATGGCTTCGATTTCCGGCACGATAAAATCGGGCCGTTCCAGTTCAATCACCGCCCTGAGCGCATCGCCGTCCAGCATATTGATGACGTGCGCGCGATGGGCGACATGCATCGCCGGGGCGTTCGCATAACGATCGACGGCAATCACCTCGACGCCAAGCCGTTGACACTCAATCGCCACCTCTTTGCCCAGTTCACCGCTGCCCAGCAGCATGACCCGCGTGGCGCCGGGACGTAACGCCGTGCCTATGATTAACATCCGCTTTCCCCTGACCTGATAAAAATTGCGCGCAGTATAAACGAAAACGATTGCGCGTGCAGCAGCGCCGGTACGATGAGGGGAGAGCAGGACGTGGGAATCGGCCTGGACGCCGCCAAAAACGCCCGGCTTTTGTTATAGTTCGTATAATTCCCGTTCTCAACGTAATTTTAACCGGCTATTATCATTCAATACCTTGAGAACGGATAATCAGAACAAGTGGAGGTTTTATGCATAAAACGGGAATCGGCCTGTTAGGCGTCATCGTCATCGGCATGTTGCTGCCGTCACTCGCGGCCGCGGAAGATCAAACACCGCAGGCGGCTGGGCAGGCCGCCGCCTCGCAAACGTCCACGGAAGGCGCGTCCACCACTCAGCAGCCCGCCGGACAGACGCAGAATACCCAACAGGGCACCGCCGCCCCGGCGCCGGCGAATAACGCCGCTCCGGCACAGACACCGCCGGCTAATGACGCCGCGCCGGCCCCGGCAACGCCGCCGGCCGCCGCCCCGGTTAAAAAACAGCCGGAGGAGCCTCCGGCCGCCGATAAACCGGCGCCGGCTAAAAAGGCCCCGGCTGAGAAGGCCAAGGCGGAAGCCGCGCCGGCCGCCGCCGATAATAAAACGCCGGCGGCGAAGGAACCGGCCAAAAAAAGCCAGCCCGGGAAAACCTATAAGGTTGCGGCCTGTCCCGATCTCAACGCCCCCCAGGTGGCGGAACTGATTAAACAGGACTACACCCAGAATCGCTTTCCCCACACCGACGACGATAAAAAGGCCCTGGGCGGCGACACCATTGTCGCGCAGGTCAACCCCGAGGATATCACCGGCAACGGCGACAACTGGCAGGCGCCGCTGAAAATTCGCGGGCAAACCGCCGATCGCGCCTATGCTGTGAACCTTGATTGTGAAAAAGGTGAAATAAGTTATTCCCTCCAGCAATAACACTCCCTGCCGGACGCGCGGCGTGAAATGCGCGTCCGGACATCGGCGGCCCCGCTATCTTTGCAAACCCTTTTAACAACTTGACACAAAATCCGCTAGGTTAGGACATGTGGCGCCGGGCACCGTCCGGCATACACCACCTAAAGGGGAACGGCAATGAATCAGTGGCTGCAGAAAATCCAGACCCTGGTCCAGCAAAAGGGCGGGCCGGGGGATCAGGGCGGCAACCTGGCGGGCCTGCTGGCGCCCGGAGCGCTTGGCGGGCTGGCCGGCCTGCTGGTGGCCAATAAATCGTCACGCAAGATGATGGGCGCGGTGGGCAAGAACGCCCTGTTTATCGGCGGCGGCGCCGCGATAGGCGCGGTGCTGTGGGACCAATATAAAAAACGCGTGCGCGAAACCCATCAGCACGATGCGCAGTTTACCCAGCCTCCTACTCCCATCGACCGTCGCACGCAGCGGCTGGTGACGGCCCTGGTCTTTGCCGCCAAGGCCGACGGCCACATCGACGACCATGAGCAACGGGCCATTCGGGACAACCTGCAGCAGTTGGGACTGGGCGAGGATGTGGAGCATCTGGTCCAGGACGCCATCGCCCAGCCGCTGGACCCGGCGCGCCTGGCGCAGGATATTCACGGCGAGGACGAGGCCCTGGAGATCTATTACCTCAGCTGCGCGGTGGTCGACGTCGATCATTTTATGGAAAGAAGCTATATGGATGCGCTGGCGCTGGCGCTGAAAATTCCTGATGACGTAAAAACCGGCCTCGAACAACAGCTTAAAGCCCAGATAACCGCCGTCCCGCCACGCTGACCCCCCGTTGCCGGCGCAGGCGATAAAATCGGCTGCGCTTGGCAACCCGGCATATTCGTGCCACTCTGTTTCTTATGAGAAATAAGGAAGGGTGCGTATGAGATTTCCCCCAATAGCTGAAAAAAGACCGCATAACCTGACCGTGCATGGTGAGACACGCGTCGATGATTATTACTGGCTGCGCGACGACAAACGTGAAGACCCCGCCGTGCTGGACTACCTGGCCCAAGAGAATACCTATGGCGAAGCCATGATGGAGGGCCATGAGGAGCTGCGCCACCGCTTATTTACCGAAATGGTGGAGCGCATACCGCCGCAGGATCGCTCGGTACCCTACGTCCGGCGCGGTTATCGTTACCAAAGCCGCTATGAGCAAGGCAATGAGTACGCCATCTATACCCGCCAGCGCGCCGATCTGCCCGAAACGGCCGAATGGGAGATCCTGCTTGACGGCAACAAGCGCGCAGCGCAAAGCGAGTTCTATACCATGGGGGCGCTTGAGATCAGTCCGGATAACGCCATCATGGCGGCGGCGGAGGATTTTCTGTCACGGCGCCTGTACGGCATTCGTTTCAAGAACCTGGCCCGCGATTCGTGGTATCCGGAAGTGCTCGAGGATGCCTCGTCGGGTTTTGAATGGACCAGCGATTCACAAATCCTCTACTACGTGCGCAAGCATAAAAAAACGCTGCTGCCCTACCAGGTCTACCGTCACCGGGTCGGCACCTCGCCGGCGCAGGATGAGCTGGTGTATGAGGAAAAAGACGACACATTTTATGTCAGCGTGCATAAAACCACGTCGGAACGTTATATTATTATTGCGCTGGGCAGCACCACGTCGGGCGAGATCCTGCTGCTGGACGCCGACGATCCCCAGGCCAGCCCGCAGGTATTCCTGACCCGCCGCCATGACCATGAGTATTCGCTGGATCACTTCCAGGGCCATTTTTACGTCCGCTCCAACCGCGAAGGCAAGAATTTCGCCCTCTACCGCTGCGAAACGGGCGATGAAAAATTGTGGCAAACGGTGATCCCGGCCAGGGACGATGTGGTATTGGAAAACTTTACCTTATTCAGCGATTGGCTGGTGGTGGAGGAGCGCCACCAGGGCCTGACCAGCCTGCGGCAGATCCATTGGCAGACCGGGGAGGAGAAGGGCATCGCCTTTGACGACCCCACCTATGTCACCTGGCTGGCCTATAATCCCGATCCGCATAGCGCGTGGCTGCGCTATGGTTATTCCTCCATGACCACGCCGACCACGCTGTTTGAGCTGAATATGGATACCGGTGAGCGCCGGCTGCTGAAACAGTCGCAGGTGAAAAATTTCGACGCCGAGCACTACCGCAGCGAGCGACTATGGGTTCCCGCCCGCGACGGCGTCGAGGTGCCGGTGTCGCTGGTTTATCGCAAGGATCTGTTCCAGCGCGGGCAAAATCCGCTGCTGGTCTACGGCTATGGTTCCTACGGCAGCAGCATGGATCCCGATTTCAGCGCCAGCCGGCTGAGCCTGCTTGACCGCGGATTCGTCTTCGCCCTGGCGCATATCCGCGGCGGCGGTGAATTAGGCCAGCAGTGGTATGAAGACGGCAAGCTCTTCAACAAGCTCAATACCTTTAACGACTTTATCGACGTCAGCCGGCATCTGCTGGCTAACGGCTATGGGGACGAAAAACAAGCCTTTGCCATGGGCGGCAGCGCCGGTGGCCTGCTGATGGGCGCGGTGATCAATATGGCGCCGGATTTGTTTAAAGGCGTGGTGGCCCAGGTGCCCTTCGTGGATGTCGTGACCACCATGCTTGATGACAGCATACCGCTGACCACCGGAGAATATGACGAGTGGGGCAATCCGCAGGAAAAAGACTACTACGACTATATCAAGCGCTACAGTCCCTATGATCGGGTCAGCGCCCAGCCTTACCCGCATCTGCTGGTCACCACCGGTTTACATGACTCCCAGGTGCAGTATTGGGAGCCGGCCAAATGGGTGGCGAAGCTCCGGGCGATGAAGACTAACGATAATCTGCTGCTGCTGTGTACCGACATGGACTCCGGACACGGCGGCAAATCCGGGCGTTTTAAGGGCTACGAAGGTATTGCCATGGAGTATACCTTTATCCTGTCCCTGACGGACAAGGCGCCGCCGGCGGCATAATACGGCGGCGAAAGCATCTCAGGCGGCGCATTTCATTTATTGATGCGCTGCGTCTGAGGACTGCTTCAGGTAATGGTTAATGCTGTAACGCATATCCGCCGACAGGTCCTTGAGGTTGTTGAGCATCCATTTCAAATAGCCGGGGTCCTCGCGCGCGATCCGTTCCATCGGCTGGCCCCGGTATTTGCCGAATTTTAACGTCGTAAGCAGGGTGGTTTCATTGCTTAATGCCGCCATTTGCTCGGCGCTCCAGCCGGAATCCCCGATGATTTTCACCAGCAGGGCCGCGGTGACGTAACAATCATACAGGGCGCGATGGGGATAGAGACCCTCCGGCACGGCGACCTCGAGACCCAGCGCATAGCGCAGGTACTGGTTGCTGTATTTCAAACCCGGGTAGAGCTTGCGCGCAAGCTTGACCGTGCAGATCCATTGACCATGCATTTCCGGCAACATGCGCCGGTCGAATGCGGCGTTATGCGCCACGTAATACGGGCTGCCGTGATAGCGGCCAATCACCTTGGCGATACGCGGCTTATCCTCGACCATGGCTTCGGTGATATGGTGGATGGCCATGGCCTCGTAGCCGATGGGCCGGTCGGGGTTGACCAGATCGCTCATGGCATTGCATAACCGGCCGTCAACGACGTCCACCGAGGCGACTTCCACGACGCCGCCGTCCAGTCCGCAGGTTTCGGTATCGATAACACGAAAAGACATGACGTTACCTGTCCAAGGCTAAATAAAAAAGCCATTATGCCCTGAATAGCGCCGACAAAAAACCCGCATCAGATGCGGGTTTAATATGGGTTAGCCTTACACGATATCAGGCTGGGTCTTTCTGTTACGCTTGTCGGCGCGTTTTTCTTCCGGCGATTTCAGCGGTTTCTTTTTGGTGTCTTTCTTACGATCCATTCCCTTACTCATATTTACCTCTCTGTAAAAGAACCGGAAATGTAGAAATGATTAACTGCCTGTTGGCACTGATAATCAAGTCATTTTGTGCTATTTTGCCGCACGGCGGACAGCGCCGCGCGGGCCGGCAAGCCATGCACCGCGGGCGCGGCGCGCGGCGCCTGCTTGCCTTCCGGCCGTTGGTTCAGGTACGTGCCGGGGCATTGCCAGTCCAGTATAGGCCATTGGCGAATTATTTTCGTGGCTCATATGGCAAACGGGAAAAATTCAGCGACGCCTGGCGATAAAAGGCCACCCGCTCGCGAAAATAAGCGCGCAAAGGCTCCGGCTGTTCCCGTTCCACATGCTCGGCGACCACCGGCATATTGTACCGCTCCTTGAACGCCACGCCGGACGCGGCCAGATCGACATTGATCTTGTCCATCGCCTCGCTGCCCAGTGTGGCCAGATTATATTGCATACCGCCTCCTGCCGCTTGTAAGGTCAATGCTGCTAAAAATAAGGTACTGCGCGGCAAAACGCAAGGGTCGGCGGGACAGCGATACAAATAATAATCGTTTGTATTAACAGCCGACGCAATAATATGGCTATTATTGTCCGAAATAATGGCCTGGCGTATTCATAATACAAATAAGAATACCTATCACTACCATTAATAAATAATGATTTTATAGAAAAAATCTCAATATAAAAATAAATAACCTTATGAATTTAATACATAAAAAATATTAAATTACTCATTGGTTAAATTATAGTGTAATTTTTGTTAGCATTTGGGCATAATGTTTATATTCGTATTGGCGTAATCATCATAAGGAAGCCTGCCCATGCTAAAACAAGAAATGGCAATAAAGCTTAACGAGCAACTCAATCTGGAATTTTTTTCCGCCAATCTTTATCTGCAAATGAGCGCCTGGTGCAGTGATAAGGGCTACGAAGGCGCATCGGCCTTTCTCAAGACCCAATCTCTGGAAGAGATGGACCATATGCGCCGCCTGTTCGACTATCTCAACGATACCGGCACCATGCCGGTGCTGGGCGCAATCGAGGCGCCGCCAACCGGTTTTACCTCATTGGCCGAGCTGTTTAAGCGCACCTATGAACATGAGCAGATGATCACGGTGAAAATCAACGAACTGGTCCATGCGGCGATGATCTCCCAGGACTATTCGACGTTTAACTTCCTGCAGTGGTACGTCTCCGAACAGCACGAAGAAGAAAAATTGTTTAAATCCATCCTCGACAAGCTGGCGCTGGTGGATACCAATAACAGCGGACTGTTCTTTATCGATCAGGATTTGAAAAAAATGAACGGTGGCGACAATACGGCCGCGCCGATGTAAATCCCCGCGCGGACAGTGGTTTGCTCGACTTCAGCCCCGGCTGCCGTTATCATCAGTTTGCGTCCAGGCAAACCGGTAGCAGCGCCGGGTTTTTTGTTTCCCAAGAATAAACGAATAACCGGCAATGCTCCCGCGGTGGACCGCCAAGCGTCGGTTTAACCGACAGGATACCCGTTCAGTCTTAGGAAACGACATCGATGTCAAGCCAACCTTTTACCGCGCCCCTGTTGACGCTGTTAGTCACTGCCCTGACTTTGTTGGGATCGCAACAGGCCCAGGCGCATGCGCACCTGAAAACGCAATATCCGGCGGCCAACGCCACCATGACCGCCGCGCCGCAGGCGTTAACGCTCACCTTCAGCGAGGGCATCGAGCCTGGCTTCAGCGGCCTGACGCTAACCGGCCCCGGCAACACCGTCATCCCCACCGGCGCCATCAAGGTCGACCCCGCCAACCCTAAGCAGGTCATCGTGCCCATTGAAAAGTCCCTGGCCGCCGGCGAGTATCAAGTGCAATGGCATGTGGTATCGGTGGACAGTCATAAAACCCAAGGCAATTATCAATTCAGCGTTAAATAGATGCTAAGCCTGGCGGAGTGCTATTCCGCCTGCCGCTATCTCCATATCGCGGCGGTGATGCAGGCGTTCGGTACCGCCCTGTTTTGCGAGTACCTGGCGCCGCCCGCGCTGCGCGCCGGCCTGCGCGCATCCCTGGGCGCGCCCTTGCGCGTTCTGGCCTGGGTCGCCCTGGCGTCGGCGGTTGTCCTGCTGGGGTTGCAAGCCGGGCAAATGGGGGACGGCTGGACGCAAACCCTTTCCCCCGCCATCTGGGCGGCGGTGCTCGGCACTGCCTTCGGCACTGTCTGGCTGTGGCATATGGCTATCGCGCTGGCGGCGGTGTTGGCCGCGGGCCATGGGCCGATGACCGCCATCAGGCAGCGGGCATTGCTCGCCGCCATGGCCGGCCTGCTGGCAAGCCTGGCGCTGGTGGGCCACACGGCGATGAGCGAGGGACTGCGCGGCGTCATGCAGCGGCTCAATCAAATGGCGCATCTGTTTTCCGCCGCCTGGTGGCTGGGCGGGCTGCTGCCGCTGCTGTTTTGTCTGCCGCTGCTACGCGAGACGGCGCGTTCGGACGCGCTGCGCGCGCTGATTCGTTTTTCGCGCAGCGGACATGCTGCGGTGGCGCTGGTCATTTTCACCGGTATCGTCAATACCGCGCTGGTTCTGGGCCATTGGCCGCTCGATGGGTCGGCGCCGTACCAGCGGCTGCTGCTGATAAAAATAGCCGTGGTGGCGGTGATGGTGATCCTGGCGGTAACCAATCGTTATGCCGTGGTTCCCGCCATGGCGCGCCACCATCCCGCGGCTATTCGTATCTTGACCTTGCTGACGCTTGCGGAGATGATTCTTGGTAATCTGGTACTGATTTTGGTGAGTATTTTCGCCACGCTTGAACCCTGATCACATCCTGGCGCCGCCCAGGCGTCAGGTCCAATAGTAGGATAAAACATGAAAACCCGGAGTATCGCGTTATTGCTGTTAGCCTTTACCGCCCAGGCGGTCAGCGCGGCGCAAATTATCACCGTCAGCAAGTTTCAGTTCGGCAAGCAATGGGCCTTTACCAAAGAAGAGGTGCAATTGCTCTGCCGCCCGGACGGCTCGCTGTTTGCGCTGAATATGAGCACCCTGATGCAGTATCCCCTCAATGAACCGGCCACCCGTGCCATGGCCAGCGGCCAGGTCAACGCGACGCCCATTGACGCCATCCTGCTGGAAGACCCTGCTAATCCGGGGCACAAGATGAGCATCGCGCCGTTTGTCGAGCGCGCCGGCCAATTGTGCAACGCACCGGGCTGAGATGCCGGGATAGGACCCTCTTGCCGGCGGCGGGGCAGGGATGTGTATAGTGAGCTTATAGTTTAATATGTTAATAATTATAAGTGTGCTTGATATCACAAAGTTATCATTTGGTGAAACAATAGCGCCGGTAATGCGAGGCAGGCGATGGAAAAATCCCTGTCCATCTCTATACTCATCAAGTGTAAGGCTAAACAGCTTACATTAATGCCAACTTTTAGCGCACGGCTCTCTCCCAAGAGCCATTTCCCTAGACCGAATATAGGAATCGTATTCGGTCTTTTTTTATAAGGGTAGAGTAATCAATCACTTAACTAATAAATCAGTCACTTAAGCCCATCCTGTTCTACCGTATTCTACCCACTATGACGCCCTGTAGACACTTTGTAGTCATTCAAACCGGCTAATGCGTTGAGATGGATCGCGTCTTCCAGATGGTCGGGGGTCGTGGCCATTCCGTTTTAAGCGTGGCAACACGCCTCGATATCACCACACACAGTCTTTATGCGTGGATAAAGAAGTACGGCCCAGATTCTTCGGTAAATCAAGACCAGTCTGATGCTCAGGTTGAGATCCGACGGCTCCAGAAAGAACTGAAACGGGTTACTGATGAACGAGATATATTAAAAAAAGCCGCGGCGTACTTCGCAAAGCTGTCCGACTGAGGTACGTCTTTATTCGTGACAACAGTCGTGACTTTCCGGTTCGTTTGCTCTGTCGTGTTCTGGATGTTCATCCGAGTGGTTTTTATGCTTGGCTTCAGCAACCACATTCACGGCGATACCACACAGACCAGAAGCTGACCGGGCTGATTAAGCAGTTTTGGCTTGAATCTGGGTGTGTATATGGCTATCGCAAGATCCACCTAGCTCTGCGCGATACGGGTGAGCGGTGTGGTGCAAACCGGGTCTGGCGTTTGATGCACGGCGCTGGAATAAAAGCTCAGGTCGGTTATCGCAGTCCAAGATCGTACAAGGGCGAAGCAAGCATTGTGACGCCTAACAGACTCCAGCGGCAATTTAATCCGATGGCACCGGATGAGCGCTGGGTGACAGATATTACGTATATCAGGACGCATGAAGGCTGGTTGTATCTTGCAGTGATCGTCGATCTGTTCTCCCGCAAAATCATTGGCTGGTCGATGCAATCCCGAATGACGAAAGATATCGTTCTGAATGCTTTGCTGATGGCACTGTGGCGCCGTAGTCCACGAAAACAGGTACTGGTACATTCTGACCAAGGCAGTCAGTATACAAGCCATGAGTGGCAGTCATTCCTGAAGTCACATGGTCTGGAAGGCAGCATGAGCCGACGCGGCAACTGCCACGACAATGCAGTTGCAGAAAGTTTTTTCCAGCTTTTAAAGCGTGAGCGGATAAAGAAAAAGATCTATGGAACGCGGGAAGAAGCCCGCAGCGATATTTTTGATTACATCGAAATGTTTTATAACAGTGGCGTCGGCATGGTTCAAGCGATCAAATGTCGCCGAATGAATATGAACAGCAGTATCATCAACGGCTCGGAAGTGTCTAGATTACACGTAGCGATTCAGAAATCCAGCATATCGCGGCCTCAGCCAAGCCAAGCGCAGCCTGTGTCTTACGCCAATAAAGAGATAAGTCCGAACGTTAAAGACTTGAAAGAACCGCTGGCAACAAAACGCAGAAAATCCACCAAATCACCGAACGCGCCGACTCGCAAGCATTCGCAATCATTAATCGACGAAGATATTGCGCAAATTGCTTTCAACTATACAAACTCAAAAGGTGAATATAGTTTTCGTGAAGTGGATGTTAAAAAATTTGATGGCTATTACTTGGAAGGTTATTGTCACAAAGCTCGACGTTTTCGAACCTTCATCATCGATTCGATTGAAGATGAAGTGATCATTAGAAGTACTGGTGAAGCGATGAGTACTGACGAATGGGCGGAAAGGATGACGTTGGCAGTCGCGTGAATCTTATGGAATGGCTACCAGCTATTTGCAGGTATAAAAATCCCTGATAGATTGTGTAGCCATTTTGTAGGCACTTAATTATTTAGTTATGTCAAGTCATGATTTTTAAGTACTTTATTGGATAATAATAGTATTCGGTAATTTGTTAGCGGAGAAGACTTACCTTTGCAGTGTTTCTTTAATCTGCACTATATTATTAGCCATAACACCATTGAAACTACTCAGCATAGCTATCAATATTCTCTTCTAATAATTCGTTCATATAATTAGACAGCAGACGTAAAGCAAAGGTCGTTTCCTCTATATTGGCCTGATCCATAGCAGCAAAAAGAGTCAGCTTCACCAGATAAAGTGATTCATTTAATTCAATGCCATTCATCAACAGAAATACGGATGTCGCCTGGAACGCAGTTCTTTTATTAGCATCATTAAAGGCATGCGCTTTAGCAATGCTGATCAGATACATTACTGCCAATTTAAATACGTCATCGCAATTTTCATAATAATGTAAAGTCTCGACGCGGTTTAACGCCCCGGCAAGTTTATTGATATCCGGTTGGCCTGATTGCGGCAGCGTCAAAAATTGGATTTCAATCACTTGTTCTTGCGTCAGAAAATCAAAATCCATTATTTATCACCCAGAATCTTTATGGTATTAGCATGCCGGGTTCTTGTGGTCTCAAGCGCATCCTTAAACGATAATTTTTTATTGTCTCTAACTCTGCCTGAATTAGACGAAAGAGCAATGTCTTTGCTTCGGCCAGAGTTTGCGTCATTAGCAGAAGGTTTAACAGCTTTTTGCGCTGCCTGCTTGACGGATAATTCTCCGCCATCGCGTAAATAGGCCAGCCAGTAGGGAAGGTTTTGCTGAAATTCTTCATAGGATATTGATTTCATGGGCACCTCCTTTATCGTATAGCGCAATGATAGCATATAGCCTATCAAGTGAAAATGCGGCTATGGGGTAGGGTACTGGAACATAATTCCACATCACCATTAATCATATTTTTATCAATAAGATAAGGTGAGCATGCGTTGCCATGGCCTTACTTGGGGAGGATGACCGCTGTGTATCCAAAGCCCAGCCTTAGCTGCGTTAACCAACCGAGCCAAGGATATTGACGGTGCCATCAAGTGAGCCTATCTATCTCACTGCTGTTAACCGCGACATTTGACCGCCTAGTTGCTGATTTGCCGTTGAGTGTAGGCAAGGCGGCCACCGTCATAGTTTACCGTAGCCATTTTGTAGACACTTTTTGATATAATCTATTTAACTTATTGTATTTATTGTATTTTTATCAACGTGAACAGTATTCGATCTTTTTTTATGTCATTGATTTATATGAATAAGATTTGAACATCCGAAGTTGCCCGACATTTGTCCGAAAACTGATATCCGGTCTAAACTGACCCTACCCAGATTTGACGGACACGCTGTTAAGTGGGGTAAACTCATTGACGGAGGTGATCCATGACGAAATCGACAGCTGTTAAAAATAAGCCACGTAATCAATACACGCCCGAATTTCGCAAGCAAGCGTTGCCACTGGCCGATACCGTCGGCACAGTGCCAATGGTTGGCTAAGCCCGGAACAATAGGAACGAAAGAATCTCGCTTAGGGCTGTGTCCGTTATTGCTGGGTAGGATCACTGTTGCCCTACGCTGAAAACAGCTTCACGTAATCCGGGTGGGTAACCTGCGGCATCCTGCCGGCCCGTCACTCGCTGATGGAAGAACACCGCAAACGGAACCTGCCTGGGTGTCAAAAAATAGCCGGACCCGACGGCCCGGCCGACAAGATTAGCCTGCAAAAACAACCCGCTAATAATGCAAAAAGAGAAACATGTGTGAGGCTGTATAATGACAGAGCGTGCCTCAATGGTTCCATAACGGTTCCATATATTGCCAAATCAGTATGATGGGCACGGCAGTCAGCATCGTCAGGTCAATGTCGAACGGCAAGGCGAGTTCGTCATCCGCTTACCTATGAATCATCACGTAAAGAGCATGTTACGGGAGGGGATTTACTAGGTTCGGCAAGTTAGTTTGGGAGAAGGGTGTCATAGATAATAATTCGTACCGTCCGCTTGAACAACCTTGGCATCCTCAATAATGTTGAGTATAGGCAAGGCGGCCATCGTCATGATTTACGGTAGCCATTTTGTAGACACCTTTTCAAATGATCTATTTAATTTATTGTATTTATGGTTTTTTTAACAGCGTGAAGAGTGTTCGATCTTTTTTTATAGAAAGAAGCGACGTGGTTTATCAGTTTCAGTCGTCTTCAGCAATCAAACGGAACCGGAGGCTGGATATTGATGACAAACTGGGATCGGTAAAGGGGGGCGAGACGGCTTGGCAAACGGGTATGGATTGCTGTAAACGGCAGTGAATGAAAGGGTGCATGAGGCCGATGCAGGAGATATGCACTCATAATGTAAATAGCCTGGTGTTTTAAGCCTGCTCGACGCGGAATCTTCTGCAACCAATCCTGAAAATTCACATGGCGTCAATATCAACGGCATTTGATAGCTTAACATGTATAACAATGGCCGGGAGCGTAATGACCGGCCTGTTTGATTTTATGAAGAGAAGGAAAAGGCCATTTAAAATAGCCTTTATGCTTCTCATTAAGAATGATTGAATGTGACGATTTGGCACGCATTTAGTACTGTACCATCGGCAAGGCCGAAATGCTTTGCCGTTTTCTTACCGCACGCGACGGTGGTTGACAAAAGCTGCAGACAAATCCATGAATTGGATGATGGGCATAGGTAATAAATTTGCCATGGCAATGATTACACGACGTTAATTGCAGCATGCCGCTATTCATAAATCGCACCAAAATCCAGGCTCGGGTTATGCTCAGAAGCGGTGGTTCATTATCCAACAGCGGGCATTGCTCAAGATACAAACCGTACGCCTGGATAATTGTCACGAGATCGCCGGCGTCACCGTTTTTCTTTAATACCTGAAATATATTATAAAATGTGGATGAGTGCATATTCTGCTCCCATGTCATATACCAGTCGGTAGAAAAAGGCAGCATCCCTTTGGGCGGCGAGTTACCGCGCAACTCTTTATATAAGTTGACTAATCTTGCGCGGCTTATCTGCGTTTCACTTTCCAGCATTTGTAGCCTGGCGCCCAGGGTAATAAGTGCTATGGCTATCTGGATATCTTTTGCTTCCTGGACAATGCTTTTGCTCATCATAGATGTACTTTTTTGTGGGGCAACGGTATTATTTTTGCGCTTGTATTTTTTATTAACGACCCGGACAGTAAAATACCCGTATGAAGTTGTTGCAGGTCGTCCACCCGGGAATCCCATGTTAACAATCTGATGGTCTGAGACTCATCGAAACGAAACAAGCATAACAGCTGGCTGGCTTCCGATAACTTTCTCATCTGGGCGGGCAGCAAATTTCTCAGTGTATCAGCCATGGCGTCATCAATACCCAGGCGGAACATTGCCAGGGTCTTGTCCTGATTTATCAGGAGTTGCGCCAGGTATAAATAAGAGAAGTTAAAATCATGAATATGTTTACAAATTTCTTTGCTATCCATTCTGTTGTCTCCTTAAAATCACAATGATCCTATTTATCAGCAACAACTGTTTGTATAATACACGCCAGCGCTTGGCGTAGCACAGGGCCATGGCGTTATTGAGGGTTGTTTCATTCTTCGTAAAACAACGCTTACCGCATAACTCAGCTCTCACGCAGGTGTCCGTGGCGCGAGCTGACAGGTGACCGTTTTAGTAGTATGACGATTTAGCGCAATGATGGTGTTTTAGCGTTCAAGATTCCTTTTCGTCATCCCATATGAAGTTCATATGTAAAGTGAGTAATGATTATGTTTCTTAATGTTTTAAGTATAGCCCTATTGCGAGGGGAAATTTGCATTAAAATTAATTTCCCCTATAAAATCGTGTAATTATAATTTTTTTTTCGTATAATTATCATACAAATCAGATGCTAACCCTTCCGATTTATATTTCTATTTTTTATTAAAAATTAAAGTCACACATAGCCCTTGTAAATTAAAATTTTTTGTCGGATTTTTATTTTGAGTGCATAGTAATTCATTAAATAATTTTATTAGTGGCAAATATGCGACTTAAGGGAAATATTTATACTTTATGTATAAAAAATAGTCAGGTCTTACGGGATGTTGTCTTGCGGCAGGCAGCCTGCGACCAAAATATTAATACACCGAATCAACCCGCGGCATAGTAAAACAGTGTTGCCCATGTTGGCATAGTGGGGCCGCTCGAATTTATTTTGTTTGCGGGATAAACCGTGCGGCTCGCCAAACTGCCTTGAGGGTTCTGGCATTCAACCCTCTCTAGGCAGCGACGGCGTTGACTTTTTTCCACCACAGCCGCGCTTGATCATGGGCAGCGCAGGGATTCAGGCACGGTTGGGTCAAAGGACCTGGCGCTGCCAGTATTGCTCGTAGCCCCGTTGTCTTCTTCCGCGCGATGATAGTGAATAAGACGCAATAAACAACGTCGCCATGAAATCTGTAACCATGTTTTTAAATGATCTGTAAATCATGTGAATATTAACGGAATTATTGATGATGGACATTAACCGGGGAAATATAAAAATTCGGTTTATTCATCAATGCTTCTGAAACGGGTTTGTAGAAAAATACATTTAGGGATGTATCTGCCACGGCCATTAAGTACATTGGAACTAAATCCGATAATTGCAGCAGTCAAATGGAGGTGATGATGCGTATATCAGGGTCCGTTGGTCATGGGGGCGTAAATAATCCGGCAGAAGTGGCGGCAGTGCAAACGCTGCTGCAAGCCAACGGGTTTTCAATCAGGAATGATGGCGCTTGCAATCATGAAACCATCCGGGCGATGAAGCGTTTTCAGACCACGTCTCCCCCTCATCCTGACGGGATGATCACTTCAACCGGCAAAACGCTAAAAGAATTATCCGCGGGTCGTTCACCTGACTCGCCAACAGCGACAGGCCAGGAAAGCGGACATGCTGATTCTGGGCGCCTGACGGTCAGCGCCGGGCAGGTGACATTTGACGCCGAAGGCAATGATGATCCCTCCAGTCTCTATTTTAGCCGGCAGCTGCATTGGCCCCAGGGTGTTTCCGGTGTGACCCTGGGCCGCGGCTACGATATGGGCGGCCGCAACAAGAAAACGATTTTTGCAGAGTTAACCCGTGCGGGCATTCCCGCCGACCGGGCAGAAATAATCTCGCGTGCTAACTTGCTTCAGGGGGTGTCCGCGCAGCAATTTGTACTTAAACACAAAAAGGAATGCGGCGTTATTAGCTGCGAGGCGCAGGCTCGCTTGTTCGAGATAGTATACCCGGCATATGTTTTGCGGGCCAAAGCGATTTATGAATATAAAACGGCGCGCTTCCCCGCAAGAACCGCCTGGGAGGCGCTGAAACCGGTTATCAGAGACATCGCCGTCGATTTTGTCTATCAGGGCCTGGGCTTCGAAAGAACAATGAAAGCCTGTATGGGTAATGATATTAAAGCTTTGATTCATTTCATTGAAACTAACGATCAGCTAAAGGTTTATGAAAAGGGTCGCCAGCGCGCGAATTACCTCAGGAAACATCAGTAATATCGAGGTTGAAATGGAACGGAAATTTGTATTGGGAATGATCGTTTGTTTCACATGCTTAAGCGGGGCAGCGCATGCCGCGGCTGATTGTTCGAAGAAAAACAGCGATTCTGAGGTATATATCTGTGCGTTGGATAATCGTGTGGCCGCCGAGAAAGCGCTTAACCGAGAATATGCCGCAGCGAAAAAACGCATCCGCGGCGTTTTCGCCAACGAAGCGCAGGTAAAAAAAGAATACCAGGCCGTATTTTTAGCGGCGCAGCGGAATTGGCTAAATTACCGGGAGAATCACTGCAAGCTGGTGGCCCATGTTGCCGAGAAAAACAGTAATCCGTATAAGGTTTTTACTAATGAATGCGTCACTAAACTTAACGAGGAGAGAGTGAAGGAATTAAAGCGCATCCCCTATGATTGAACCAGAGGAAATAGCACTGGCCGAGGTTTGCGGCCAGTCTGCATAAGTAGGCCCCTTTTTGATGCGCATTTCCGCCTGGCGTGATCCGCATCATCTGTCAGCCTGGGGGGCGGCGGTTACATTCCCTGCGGCTGTATCGGCCCCAATCGGCTGAGCTGCTGATAAGCATAATCCCAAAACGCACGGACTTTTGGCGGCATGCGCTGCACATTATTCGCCACCAGCTGGACCGGCAGCGGCAAAGGTTCATATCCAGCCAGCAACCGGACCAGGGTACCGGCAGCCAGGTCGTCTGCCACCTGGTAAGACAGCAGCCGGGTAATGCCTTTACCGGCGCGCGCCGCCAGCAGCTGTGTTTCTATATCATTGAGCAGCAGGCGCGGCGCTAACCTTACCCGGTCGCTATTTTCATGCGGGCCGAAGCGCCATTCACGCAAAACGGGGCGTAGGGTGCCGACGATAGTGTCGTGATCGGCCAACTGCCCAGGTTCCCGTGGCTCCCCGCACCGGGCCAGATACGCCGGGCTGGCTACAATCACCCGTGTGACTTCGCCCAGCCTGCGCGCGACTTTGGATGAATCCTGCAAATGGCCGATGCGTATCGCCACATCAAGCCCTTCATCGATCATATCGAGATTACGGTCGTTCAGCAGCATCTCAATCTGGATATGCGGATAACGTTCAAGAAAGGACAGTACCACCGGCGCCACATGCCGGCGGCCGAACTGTACCGGAGAGGTGATGCGCAGCAAACCGGTGAGCTGAATTTCAGCGGTATCCATTACCGCGTCCTGGTAATCGTTCAACAGCGCGCGGGCGCGCTCTGCCAGCCGCAGGCCGGCCTCGGTCGGCGCCAGCCGCCGCGTGGTGCGCTCCACCAATCTGGCGCCGAACCGTTGCTCCAGCGCGGCAATGGCACGGGTTATCGCCGGTGCGGAGCGGTGCAGCTTACGGGCCGCGCCGGCCAGACTGCCGTGCTGGATTACCGCCACAAAAATAGTCAGTTCATCTAACCGGTCCATAAATTATTCCGATAAATGAAATTATCAATTGCCATATTCCCGCATTCTTTCCACATAACGCAAGAGTATTCTGGAGAGACCACATCAGGAGGTATTTATGCCAACGTTGCAACTTTACGCTACCCCGCATTCCGGGCACTGCCATCGCGTGGCCTTGCTGCTAGGTATGCTTAAGCTTTCTTATGATGTTATCGACGCCCCGGCCGCCCTACGGCGCACCGCCGATTTCCAGCGCCTGAATCCGGTTGGCCAGATTCCGGTATTGATTGATGGGGATAAGATCCTGACAGACAGCAATGCCATTATGGTGTACCTGGTAAAACGCTACGCGCCGGGCAGCCACTGGTTGCCCGAGGAGGCCCTGGCGGCGGCGCAGGTACAGGTATGGTTGTCCAGGGCCGCCGGGGAAGTACGCTATGGTCCCGGCTCCAGCCGGATGGTGGTGCAATTTGCCGCGCCTGAGGATTATCCGGCGGCGCTGGCCATCAGCGGGCGTTTTCTGCCGCAGATGGAACGACATCTGGCTAAACGGGCGTTTTTGGCCACCGACCAGCCCACCATCGGCGATTTGGCCTGCTATAGCTACGTGGCCGCGGCGCCGGAAGGCGGCATTTCGCTGGCGCCCTATCCGGCAATCCGACGTTGGATCACCCGCATCGCCGCGCTGCCAGGTTTCTTCGCCATGCCGTCGCTGCCGCTGCCGCAAACCGCCCAGGAGGAGTGAGCATGTTTCATCCCGACGAATTGCGCGCCCAGGCGCTGGCCGGCTTTGCCGCCGTCAGCGGCGGCATTTATTCCACCATGCCCGAGCAGCACCGCGAATTTTTTGCCGCGCTGCCATACCTGTTTGTCGCGACGCTTGATGATCATGACTGGCCGGTTGCCACGGTATTTAGCGGTCCGAAAGGGTTCGTGCGCGCGCCGGACGCTACGCATTTGCGTATCAGTTCACAGCGCCGGTTGGACGATCCCGCCCAGGCCGCGCTGCAAACCGGCCGCCCAGTCGGCGCGCTTGGGCTGGATTTCAGCAATCGCCGCCGCAATCGTGTTAACGGTTTCGTCGGGTGCACGGATAAAAACCGCATTGAGATTATTGCGCGCCAGAGCTTCGGCAATTGCCCGCAATATATCCAGCGACGCGAGCTGTACCCCGCGCCCGCGCGCCTTTTCCCCATCGAGCGCCTCGGCGCTCTGGACCAGGATGCCAGAACCCTTATCGCGCAGGCCGATACCTGCTTTGTCGCCAGCGCCGCACACGTTGAGCTGGCGGAGGGCGGGGTGGACATCTCACATCGCGGCGGCAAGCCGGGATTTATTTATCTGGACGACGAAACGCTGTGGATCCCGGATTTTCGCGGCAACCGTTATATGAACACGCTGGGTAATTTACTGGCGCAACCGCGCGCGGCGCTGGTATTTATCGATTTTGCCCAGGGGGATATTTTGCATCTGCAGGGAGAAACCCGGATCGTCTGGCAGTTGGCAAGCGGCGAGAATGTACAGGGCGCGGAGCGCTACTGGTGTTTTAAGCTGGTCAGCGCCTGGCGTATGCGACAGGCATTGCCCTGGCGCGGGCGCAATGTGGAGTTTTCTGCGGCGACATTACGCACCGGCATATGGCATGATGATGACCGTCCGTAAGGATTGACCCGCTTCATTACCCGGTTTTAAACGGGCGCGCCGCATCCCTTAACGACCGTCCCCGGCGCTGCCGTTGAGCCGTTGGGTGAATGTAAGACGGGAACCTGTGCGGTATTACCAAACAGCGGTGCTATAATGGGCAAGACAAAATAACGCGACTTAGGATAAAACAGTGGAATTTACCACCGAGAAAACCAGTAACGGTGAGTTATTAACCATAACTCTGATAAGCAAAATCGGCGCCGAAAATTACCGCGCACAGGAGAGCATACCGGTCATGTATGCCGACGCCGATGAAATCCGGCGTGCCAAAACGCGATTGCTCTCGCACTTTAACCAGCGTAACGAAGCTGCTGACTAAAACACCGCGCTATGCCAGGCGAAACACCTCCTGCGCGGACTTAAGCGGCCTGCCACAATCTACCGCTAGCCGCCCGCGATCGGTACTTAATTCCTATTGCGCCGTGATGCCCGGCGCGCGGTTAATTTGCCACGTCATCCCTATTAAGCCTGCTAAGGCGGACAGGCGGCGTGCTTGTGGTTGATCGCAATTTCCCCGGCTCAGGCACGCCTGGACAACGGAATAAAGTGAAGGGTTAATTCCCAGGGTGCTGATGCAATTTGTTTGATGAATATATAATTATTAAAATAAACTGAGTGATTATAAAAATAGACAAAATGGCTTTATGTCTCGGTGAATAACTATTGTAATACTGGCTTGTGTGATATTTCTAATGAGCGCCAATAGTTATGTGATAATGGCCATTCTTCTATTTTTCCTCATTATTCAGGATTAATATGTATATATCTAATAACGCCGAAACAATTACATCGTTAAATGAATTGCTAAAAAATGAAACCACCAATGAAGGTATTGTAGAAACCAAGAAATTATTCAGCGCCATCAAATCTTTGAATAATACCGACCCAGTACCGGCCCACCAGTTCATCCGACCCAGCAAATCCAAATCCACGCTGGGGCATAACCTGCTGCGTTATTTGTACTTGTCTCACTCTATGCTGCCTGATACCCCTAGGGTTGATGGTAACGCCTCTAGCGCATCTCGGTTTATCGCCGTGCCGGGAGCCTATCATGACGCCTTATCGCGTCCGGACAGGATGAACAGCACTGCTCATTATCCTGCGGATGCCAATGCAATGTCTGTTACAACCTTAGCCGTCCCCGCCCGCACAGACACCGGCGCGGTATCTTTTCCTGGCGGCAAATGCCAGCCGGCGGGCCGTAAAGCCGCACACAGGCCGTCGCTGGCGAAACAAAATGAAAATGTCGCCAATTATTTGCAGGTCGTCTCCCGGCAGGGAAAGGACGATGGCGCGCAAATAGAATCACTGATAAACCGGGTGATCGATTGCCTGCCACTGCCCGGAGAATGCTTAGCGGGATTAACCCGGGTATTATTGCGTAATACCGGTGAGTTTGGCGCCCAACCGGGGGAAAATCTCAGCGTTAACTATCAATTGAAGCAGGTAAAAAGCTGGGTTGCCGGCAATGTGCTCAACGGTACGGTGGATAATTTTATCGCGCAGATTATTCTTAATGCCGGGGCGGGGAAATATGGCGAAAAACCCCGTCTTGCGATTGATATTGCTGGATTAAACCGTAAGATTGATCAGCATTTTGCGATGTTTAAAACCCTGACGGTGGCCTCGGTCAAGTATATTTTCAGCCACATCATCGTGCCTGTTATGCCCACGCTTGACTTGCCGGCGGATAATGCCGCCGGAAAGATGAATGATATCGGGGATATTGATTGGGTCTACCTGCACGCAGGCACGCAATTTGCTCAGGAAATGCATCTTGACGTGGGGCAATGGTCTAGACAGGCGCTGTCATCCTTAGGCTTAGTCCTGGAGGCCATGCTGCTTTCCGATACGGTTTCGCCCGGCCTGATCCGCTTTTTCATCCGTCCCGCCTGCATTTATTTCCTGGTAAATAAAACTGTTGACGGCAAACCGGTAAACGATAGGTATGTTATGGACGACCCCGCCGTCAGGCGGCTGGCGGTGGAGCAGTTCTTCGACGATAGCCGGTTGCTAAAGGAACGTAATAATCCATTCAACCAATTCAGCGAGGCCATGCGGGGTTATCGCACCCGTACCCAATTAGCCGAAGATATTTTACATCAGCGCTGCGCGCCTGAGGCTACCGGTCATTACGCCGTTGATGTGGAGAGCTATAAAAATAATCACGATGAGTATAGCTGTTTAAAAAATAGCGCGGGTGCTAATCCTCTCATTGAGTTATTGCCTGATATTAATGAGCTGTTTCGTAAACAAAATCAACATATCGTCGACTGTTTCCGCGCGGTGGACGTGCTGACGCTGGCGGAAGCCTTTGCCACGCTGTCCCCAACGGATTTGCAACTGCTTAAAAATAACACCGTTAAGGTGGCTAGCGCGCATTTTTCCGCTTATGACCAATATCGAGGCGTGTTGGGAGCGCATACCATTCCACGTAGTACTTATATCATTCCCTTATCGGCAAGCGCGGTATTGTTCTCCACTACCGGCGCTGATGAACACATTTTTGCGCTTGACCGACGCGATACTTCCTACGGCTTAAAACGCATCGACCGCGACCCGCGTCATTATTATGCGTTACTGGATGACATCACGCCGCGTAAAGACCAGGATTATGTCCTGAAAATCATCGCGGGCGCCAGCGAGGCCGCGATATTAAAAAAAACAGGGCAACAACTGGATGATTTAATTCTGAGTTTGTCCAGGCTGGCGCAGGATGATCTGCGACTGCAACTGGATAAAGGCGGTTACGACGCCACCACCCGAGAAAAGGTGCTGCAGGGGATAACGTCTTTAGTACCGTTGCATGACTGTATTTCCGGAATTATCGCCCAGTCGAGGGAAGCGGTAGTTCCCTGCCTGTTTGATATTTTCAGCCTGATGCCATTACTGGGTAAGGCGGGATCGTTGGTTTCCCGTATGGCCCTGAAGGGCGGCATAGGGACCGCCGGAGCGGTGCGTATCAGCCTGGCCAGTTATGCGGCCAGGATGTCCCTGACCGAAGCGTTAACCGCCGGTGCCCGGCATTTTGTCCGCCACGCCATGGTGCCCGCCGCCGGCGAACTGAGCCAAAAGGCGCTTATCAGCCTGGCGGTGGACTTAGCCCGCTTTGCCGATCCCGCCATGGTGGAGGTCATGTTCCATGCCGGGGCGGCAGTGAACCGGCGGCTTGTTGTCGCGTTAAAAACCGTCGCCGGGTTTATGCCGGACATTGCGCCCATCCTGCCAAAACTAGACGTGCTCGCACATGCCGGCGGTAACGCGGTAAAGCCCGTTGTTTATAAAACCGCACGGTTGAAAGGAACCCAGCGCTATTTCCCCATCATCCCGTTAAACGGCGATACTTACCGGCGCAAAACCATTTATCTCCTGGTTGATTCCCGGTCGGGGGAGGCGAGCGGCATAAAATATACGCTGACGCGCAAGAATGAACTGGTTAGGGTACCGAAAAAAGCGGCGGTGAACCTTAAAAATATATTGCAGGAAGGGCTAGGCGGTAAAGGGAGCGGCAGGGCGGCAAGAGTGTGGAATACGCAGCTCAGCTATGATGATTTAATCGTGATGCCATTGCCGCAGTATCCTAATCCGCAATATCTTCAAATTGAAAGCTATGGCTCCCGCGAGGCTGAGACCATCCTGTTTCCCGAGCATGGCATCCCATTGCAGCAAACGCCGTTGGAACGCAAGGCCTATATCGAGATGTTTAACGCCCTGCCTAACAACCAAAAACTGGCCATGCGGGTATGGAGCATGATAGAAGGCGATAAAACCCGTTATCACGATGGACAAAAAAATCTGGCGCAAATAGGGCTGTCCCCGATCAACGCCGAAATCAATGTTCATCTGCATCAAAACCATCCGGTATCACGCTGGGATCATGCGGAGAAAATGGTATTTATGGGCTTGCTGGACGCGATTGCCAGCCCGCTGCCTCGCCAGGCCGGTGAATATTTGCGTGTGGCTGAGTACCAAGCCAATCAGGTTAATCCCTGGGGCGACAGTCTGGGGCCGGGCGAAATTGTGACTAATTTTCCGGCATTGATGAGCGTCTCCTCGCAGGATACCTATGCACGCTTGTTTACCGAACAGACCGCCGAAGAAGCGGCGGAAAATCAGGTACAGACATTGATTTATTATAAAATCAAAGACGGTGCCACGTGCCTTCCGCTGCCTTATCCCATAGCCAGTACCGTCGTCACCGAGCAGGAATATCTCTATGCGCCGCGGTCGTTTTTCCGCGTAGAAAGTGTTAGCAGCGTAACATTGGTCGGTGGTGAGATGTATCCGGCCAAACGTGTGGCGGTAGTGTTGCGAGAAATTAGCCAGCCAGTGGCCGCCGCCAAAAATCTTTTTACCGGCAAAACCATTCATTTTGACCTGCCTGGCGCGCCTTAACCCCGAGCCGAACAGGCTTAACGCTATTGTACGTTTATTGTAACCAATGTTTAAAGGGGTCGGCTTAATGTCAGGTATTTCCCATAACCCAGCGCTAGCGATACGGCGACTTATCGCACCGGCGAGCACGTAATGCACAATATTACATTCTAGATATATCACTTGTTAATAACTTCATAAGGCATGCTGTTTATTTAATAAGGAAATCGAATGGGATTATTCACAGTTCATCGACAAGCAAATCAGCCGGCTATTAATCAATTATTATTGTCCAATGACATCACCTCCCGCCAGCGGCAAAGTGCCGAAATGCTTTTCGGCGTATTAGATTTCGCGCGTAATGATTCCAGCTTATGGGTCGCGCCGCCCGCAGCGTACGCAAATAACTCTGTGAAAAACATCGGCGCGAGACTGCTTTATGCCTATGGTTTGCTGGCGCGCCCGCATCAATCATCCGGCGCCCCGCCGGGGGATGCCGCGGGGAAAAACGCGCTGGCGGGGTATAAAATGCCCCAGGCAACCGATGTGTCGCCGGAATATACCGAAACCAGGGTGCGGCGTGATTTACCTCTGACCGGAGAAGGGCCGGATCCTCATACTGCGGAGGATATCCGTGCGGCACGGTATATTGAACAGCGTAATAAGGGCTGGTCGAATAATAAACCTATCATCGACTTGAGGCGGCAAAATGAAAATATAGCCAGGTTACTGGATAAGCTTTCAGGGCATGCCATGGCTACCGGCAACCCTCAACTCCCTCCGGCAATGAATCTCGTGGCCCAAACGGCGCGTTTTCTTATCGCCACACCCGATGGAAGGGCCAGGATCGCCTATGTTTTGTTGCTGGATTCCGGTCTCTACGGCGCTTCTCCGGGTGAAAGGCTGACCAGAAACGCCATGAGCAAGGTGGTGAGTGACTGGATGGCGGAAAATATATTCGGGGCGGATATCGAAAGCTTCATGGCCCGGAAGATGCTGGGTCTCCTGGCGTCCGGGGCACGGGATCCGGCCTTTGGTTCAGCAGGTTTAAATATGGAGGCCGGTCGCGGCGTCATTAAGAGCATGCTTGCCTTATTCAATGGCGACGGGGCGGCTTCGGCCGGTTCGGCGGCAACCGGTGAATCACCCTGTTATCGTTACCTTATCGATCATATTGTCGCGCCGGTCCTGCCGACATTATTTTTTTTCCGGGAGGATATCCCCCCGCAGGCGCTTGTATTCGGCACGCTGGACTGGTGTTATCTGCATATCGGACTTACTTTTGCCGCTAAAAGCACGGTGGACATCGGCGATATGGCGGCGGCCGAAGTCATCGAAATCGGCTGCACATTATCGGCGCTGATGATGATGGGATCGCTGTCCGCCGGTCTGATTGATCTTTTTACGTTCCCCGCGCTGATGCACTATCTGAGCGCCAGGCTGGATGAAGACAGGGATGCCGCCCGTAGGATTGATGTGCGCGCGGCTGCTACCCAACAAGATGCGCTGATGCTTTTTTTTTCATCCGGCAAAGCCAGGGAAAAAGCGGTTAATCCGTTTAAACAGTTCGGCGACGCTATAAGTGGATATAAGTCGCGCACGGAGCTGGCCGGGGATCTCTTAACAAAACATTGTGGCGGCCTGCCGAAGGATGAATCTGCGCGCAGGGTGGCCGTTTACAAAAGCTATCCCGGCGGCTACGCCTGTCCGCCCGGGGCCGCCAGCCGCCAGAGCGCTAAGTCTTCGGAGAATCTTCCTGACCTTAATAAGATTTTCGCGGCGCAAAACCAGGATATTGCCGATAAATTCGCCATTATCGACCGTTTGCTGATCCTGGATGCCGTCACGTCGCTGCCGGCGCCGGAGCTGCAATTTTTCACCATGTCGACAATCCGCCGGGCGGGAGCGGATTTTTCCGAGCTTAATCCCCAGACCGGCCTGCCGGTAGAATATTTTATCGTCGGGGCGAAACCTGCTGTGCCGCTTTTGCCGGGCATCGAACTTTTGCTGGCCGTCAGCAACGGCGAGGAACGGATTTTTGCGTTGGGGCGCGATGAATCGGGCTATTGGATCAGACGCATCGATCGTGATAAGCAGAATTATTATTCTTTGATGAAAAAAAATCTGGCCGGGGCGGATAAAAATTATCGGCTTAATATCTACGCCGGTGAAAATGCGCAAGGCCTCTATAAAACCCCTGAAGAAACGTTGGCCGCGGTTAGCGAAAGACTGGTGAAGCAGCATAGAAAAAAACTGGCCGCACAGCTCTATACCCGGGGATATGAGGAAACCACGCATGAAGCATTCAGACGTTTCCTGCTGTCGTTTATTCCATTTTATCATTGTGTCGAATGGAACCCGCACCGGCAGGAGGAGGCCCTAATCTCCTGCGTTGTGGACGGCCTGAATTTCATCCCACTGGCGGGGCAATCCGCAGCGTTGTCATCACGGATACTGACAAAAGCGGGGATGGGCGGCCTGGCCTCAATGCGTGTGGGGATGGCCGGCTTCGCAGGTGGAAATAGCCTGAAAATCGCCATGGGCGCGGGGTTGCGATCCTTTGCCAACGTGGCCATGGCCACCTTGGCCGAAGAGCTTGACCGCAAGGCATTGACCAGCATGCTGCTGGCTTTGGCCCGGTCTTTAGACCCCGGTATTGAAATGGCGGGCATGCTGGGTAAAGCGTCAGTGCTGCAGGTACGTCTTGCCGCCAAATTACTGCGCGGCCATAGCCCGACCATGGAAAAGCTGATGCTGAAATTGGACGGCAGCGCGCTGAGCGACGCGCTGCCCGCCGGTATCGAACATTTTGAAACCGGGCGCCTGGCGGGATTCGAGCGTGATATCCCGATCGTCAGACTGGGTGGTGATCGTTATCTTGGCCAGCCGGTCTATGTCAGGATCAATCCGCAAACCGGCGACCGCTTCGGGATAAAATATATTCTGGCGCAAGGTAACAGGTTGGAGGCTGTGCCCGTAGCGGCGGCAGCGCGCTTAAAAAATATTCTGCATACCGGTCTGAGCGGCCGTGGCGCGGGCCGGGCGGCAAGACTCTGGAACCAACAGGCCAGCGTCGATACCCTGGTGACTCATTCTCTTTATGGCGTGGAGTGTACGGCGCATATCTCGCGTTATGGCGATCCGGGAAGCGAAGCGCTATTGTTCCCTGAAATGGGTATTCCCCTTACCCAGGCTCCCCTGGATTACGCGCAATATCAGGCTGTCTATCAAACCCTGTCGGTAAGCCAGACCATCGCATTGCATTTGTGGTCGTTGGAGGCCAATGGCATAAAAATATATAAATACAATAACCTGCTGTTGGATCTGACGGGTTTTTCGCGCGCCAAAAGCAGCATCAATGAAAATCTGTGGCATCAGGTACCGCTGGAGAGGTGGGCGCAGACGGACCGGTTACTTTACGAGGATTTAACCGGTGCCCTGCAACACCCTTTTCCCAGGCAAGAGGGAAGCTATCTGGCGGTGGGACAGTATCCGGCAACCGAGAGCATTCCCTGGGCGGATATCATCGCCCCAGGGGATATAGTCACCAATTATCCTACCTTTCTGACCGTCGCGCCCGGGGATAATTTTGCCAAGTTATTAACCGCCAGCGCCGATCGGCAAGGATTGGCGGGCGACCAACGCAGGCAGGCCATTGTGTATTATAAAATTGAAAACGCCCGGCAGGCGATACCCTTGGTAATCAGAGGCGATAATAATCAGATGGTGGGTCTCGAGCATATCTACCAGCCCGATCGTTTTTTCCGGGTTAAAAGTATCTCAACCGCCTATTTGATAGAGGGACAAATCCACCCTTCGCGTCGCATAGGTGTGGTTCTCGATGAATTGATTGGACCGGTAAACGAGGCGAAGAGCATGTTTACCGGTGAAAATGTGCCCGTCGCCAGCATGGAGTGGGCAAATATCGTAAAACGTTACCATAAGCCATTACTGTCTATCTGAGCCCGGTCCGGCGACACGGGTATTGACCCGCGTGATAAAATCCGCCTTTTCCACGGGCTGCGTCTCCAGCACCTGTTTCAATACCTCATAGCAATCCTCAATATGGGCGTTGCCGAGGACTTTCATGGCGCTGAAACTCAATCCCGCGGCGGCGGCCTGGCCGATAATCGGCACATAACGGGCCACCGACTTGGTGGCCACCCGCACACCCACTCGTTTAAGCACCATTTTTACCAGCTCACGGGTGACGGTGCTGCCGATAAGCCGGCTGCCAATACCGGTGATCGCCACCAGGGTGTATTTTTTGCGGTTGGGATGCAATTGCTCAATCTGGGTGGGCGACAGGCCGAATTTCTCGTTAATGGCCGGCAGCAGCGCCATCAGCAGCGACACATCGGTGCCGATATCGAAACCTGGGATGGGGATAACCGCGGCTCCGGCGGATAAACCGGCGCGGCGGGTGACCATTTTTTTACATTCCCTGCGCACCTGTTCCAATTCAGCCAAACTGTTGATCATAACGTATTCCTGTAGCGCTGATAAAACATACCCATAGGCGGCCGTTCGTGGCGCCCGCGGCTATCGTAGCGATAGGTTGCCGCGTTGGCCGGGATCGGTAGAATAGCACTCAACCCTCAGTAACATATTCCCTGACTGTCTTTAGTCGTCAGCCTTCGGGCTGACTTTTTTTTTGCCGCTTAAAAATCGGCATATTCACTGGCCGGCAGCCAGATGCCGTCAATAAACCGTTCGATGGGATAACACCCGCCGTAACGCAACCGCTGTTCCCGCATGATCGACAAACATTGCGTCTCGCTGCGATAGGCGCCAATGAAGACTTCCTCACAATCCTGTCCCAGGTAACAGATAAAAATCATTAATGCATACATGACGGGTAGCCCTTTACACAATGCCATCCGGCCTGTTGCCGGTTTATCTCTGGTAAGCGTGAAGTATAGCCCAGCTGCGGCAGATAATGGGGCGCGCATCTACGCCCTGGGTCTGCAGCGGGGGCACAACAATAGCGAAGGAGGGATAGTGGTCGGCAAAGGGGTATAACCCTGGCGACGGTGTATCCCGGCGGGAATAGCCCGCCCGTGCAGCGGGGTTGAATCTATTATTCCAGGCGCATAATCCAGGCATCATTATCATGATCGTAATGTTGCCGGAACAGCACCTGTTCTTTTCCGTCGAGGATCGCGGGGATGCTGGTATGTTCATCCCAACCGTCAAGCTGTTTGCAGAGATCGGGGTCGGATTTACAGGGAATACGCAGGAGATTTTGGACATTGCGATCCGCTCCGGCGGAGAGTTCGGCGTCGTCGACTTCGAAACTTCCTATTTTGACAGTAGTCTTGGTCATATTTTTAGCCCTTCTACGCTGTCTCGCCAGGGTCATTCCTGAGGCAAGCTACGTATTAAGCATAGCCAAGATCGCACAAAACGCTAAAAGCGCGCGCCCGATGGGAAGAGGGCAAACCAGCAAGCGCGGGTATGACGGGAAAATCGTAAAGGCGCCTTTAGCCTTATTACCCATCACACCCGTTCCGGTCTCTTGCGCACGCTTACCGTTATTCCAAGCGCAACCGGCGCTGTTTAACCCTGCGGAGGAATGGCGGTGCCCCATTCATGCCATTCTTTAGGCTCTTCCTCGCTGAGGACGAAATGCTTACCGGTGGCGGCTTTTGGCGCCAGCGGCGTCGTCGGCGGGGTGGCGAAGGCAATGCCGCCGCGAATAAACTGCTGGAAGGTGCCGCTTTTTACCGAGCCGCCGGTAAGACCGAATTTAAGATCATATCCGGATGCCAGCCAAAATACCGAATTATTGCGCACCAGATGCTGGTATTGCTTACTGATCCGCAGGGCGACATAAACCCGATCCGCCAGCGAACCCAGCGACAGATTGGTTACGGTGCCCACCTCGATGCCGCGGTATAATACCGGGGTGCCGATTTGCAATGAGCCGGCCTCGGGGGTGTCGACCACGACATTTAAGCCGTCCAGGTAACGTGAGTCGGTAATCGTGGCCTGCTGCAGCTCGAAATTACGCGTCGCCTGGCCGCGGCCGGGCTCGACGTTGATATAGGGCTGCAGCAGCGTTTCCAGATGATTGACGCCGGCGGCGGAAATCTCCGGGGTGACCACGGAAAAATGTGTTCCCACCCGGGCGAAGGTTTGCACATATTCCGGATAAAGCACGGCCTGGGCCATGACCTCGCTGTTTTCGGTGGACAGTTTTAACGTTTCCAACTGGCCGATATCGATCCCCAGATAACGGATGGGCATGCCCGGGGACAGCTTACTGGCATCATAGGTGCGCAGGACGATCTGGCTGCCTACCGCGCGGGCGGCGTTCTCCGAACCATACAGTTTACGCGGCGCGCCTTTCGCCAGCACCGCTCCGTCCAGGTTATCGAAGCTGATGGCGCCTTTCAGCGCACGGTCGAGCGGCGAAGCCTGCACGGTAATGCCGCTGCCGTTAATCTGCATGCGCGCGCCGCCCTCGGCCCAAAAAATACTATTGGGCGTCAGTAATTTGCGATACTGGGGATGGATATAGACATCGACATCGAAGCTTTTCGCCGTCGGGCGTACGTCGATGATTTCGCCCACCTGGAACTTGCGGTACATCACAATGGAGCCGGTCTGGATATCGGGCAGGCTATCGGCGGTGAGTGTCAGCGTCGGGGCGGGCTTGTCGCCCTGAATACCCTGTTCCGCCATTTCCCGGTTGCCATAAAGGGGATACTGGTCCAGCGGCGCCCCCTGGTTGCCCGGAATGACCACGATGCCGCCGTCCAGCCATTCCTGGGCGCTGGTGCCGAGCACCCGCACGCCGTCCAGTCCGAACTTCACGTCGACCCGGCTGTTAACGATAAATTTGGTGTTTTTATGCAATAGATCCGCATAGTCGGGTTTGATCGCCGCCTCGAACACGACCTGATTGTCGACCAGCTTGCGGCTCACCACTTTACCGACCGGGATGCCGTGCAGTGTCAGCGGCTGGCCGCTGTCGATGCCGTAACTTTGCGGCGCGGTCAGGCTAAAGGTGCGCACGCCGGGTTCCTGCAATAGCATATGATTGCTGTCGAGCAGGGTAAAATGCTGCTGCGGCTCGCCGCCGCCCGGCACCAGTTCCAGCGTTACGCCGCTAAGCAGGCTGCTGAGATTGGTGTTGTTTAACGACAACTGCGGCGTATGCATTTCGATACGAGTGCCGCTGCGCATTAAATCGACAATGGACGGATTGATGGTCAGTTCGCCGGTGACTTTTTTATCTTTCCCCAGCGTCAGTTTGGTCAGGGTCCCCACCTCCAGCCCTTGGTATAGCAGCGGGGTATGGCCCTCGCTGAGATTCTGTCCATCAGGCAGGTCGAGGGTGATTATCACGCCGCGCTGGCTGTGGGACAGGTCGGGATAGAGGATATAATTGTCGTCGGACCGGGCCTGTTCGCCCTGGGCGGGGGAGTCAAAGGCGATGGCGCCGTTCACCAGCGCCGCCACGCTTTCCATCTCCAGTTTGGCACCATGGAAATCCACATCGGCCTTCAGGCCGGAAACGTTCCAGAAGCGGCTTTCCTTTTTCACCAGATCGGTAAAGCGCCGGTCAATCAATACATCGATATTGACGCCGCCTTGGTCGCGGGAAACATCGTAGTCATAGACTTTTCCCACCGGCAGCTTGCGGTAATACACCAGCGAGCCGGTATTAAGCGAACCCAGGTTATCCGCATGCAGATGCACCAGCAGTTCCCCGGTATTCACCCGGTACTTGGGCTGGGTATCGAGGGCGATAAAATGATTTTCCTCTTCGCCTTTGCCCGGCATCATGCCGATATAATTACCGCCGACCAGCGCATCCAGTCCCGAAATCCCTGCCAGCGACGCCTTTGGGGTCACCAGCCAAAACTGGGTGCCTTTGCGCAACGCGTCGCGCATATCGCGCTTGATGCTGACCTCGACCCGGATGCTTTTCAAATCGTCGCTCAGCTTGATATTTTGCACGGTGCCGACTTCCACGCCCTGATAGCGTACCGGGGTGCGGCCGGCGACAATACCGTCGGCGGACACAAAATCAATGGTCACGGTGGAGCCGCGTTCCTGGATGGTGCTGTAAACCAGCCAGCCGGCAATCAGCAGGGCGATGAAAGGCAGCAGCCAGAACGGCGATATGCGGCGTTTATTCCTGACGGCCGCGCTAGTCGGTGTAGTCGGCGTTTGTTGCATGTGCATCCCATATCAAACGGCTGTCTAACCACTCGACAGCAAGAATTGTCAAAATAACGGCGGCGCCAAAATAAAACGCCGCCGGTCCCATGGTAAAGGCCAATAACTGGTCGCGATCCACCAGCGACATGGTGATGGAGATAACGAATAAATCCAGCATCGACCAGCGCCCGATCCAGGTCACGAAACGTAATAACCGAATACGTGTTTTCAAACCGTGCCGGACGTTAAAATGAATCGTGATTAATAAGGTCAGCAGCACCACGACTTTAATGAACGGCACCAGGATACTGGCGATGAAGACCACGGCCGCCACCGGGATATTGTCCGCCGCCAGCGAAATGATGCCGGCCATGATGGTGCTTTCGTTGCGGCTGCCGTTGATATAGATAATCGAAATCGGCAGCAGGTTGGCGGGTATAAGCAGCACCATCGCCGCAATCAGCGCCGACCAGGATTTTTGCAGGCTGTGGCGGCGCCGCGCGCGCAAGGGCACGTGACAGCGCGGACAGCGCCCGCGCACATCGGCTAAGCCGGTAAAATTACAGGCCAGGCAAACCCTGAGGGCCGCGGTATTGGTACGAAACGCCAGCCGCGCCGGCTGCGGATAAAACCGTTCCCATAACTGGCCGATATTTAAATGCGTCAGCGTCATGATACTTAACAGCGTCAGCGCGATAAACGCCGGCAGCGCCAGGCCGGTGGTCACGGCGGCATAATCCTTGACCTTAATGGCCGCCACCCCCATGCCTATCAGGTAAATATCCAGCATCACCCATTCTTTAAGCCGGTTGAGCATCAGCAGCACCGGGCGCAGGTTCATGCCCAGCCGTTGGCCGAAATACAGGTACAGCAGGGAAAACACCAGCGTGCAAGGCGCGCCGATGGTGCAGAAGGCCACCATGCTGGCGGTGATGGGGTCCCCCTGCATCGCCATCTGCCAGATGCCGTGCAGCAGGTTGGCGCTGATGGCGGTTCCCAGCAGGCGCACGCGAATCAGCGCATCGGCGTAGGCAAACGGCATCAGCAGCAGCATGGTCGCCGCCATGGCCGCCAGCCGGTTAATGGCCCACTCGTTGCCCACCGCCACCTTTGCCCGGCAGCGCGGGCAGAACGCATCCTGATATTGGCTTAATTCCGGCAGGATGAATAACGCGTCGCATTGGGCGCAGCGCTGATCGCGGCCCTGGGGGAGAGCGCAATGGATGTGCTGTATTTTCATATTCCGGGACGCTTCGCGGGGTTACGCGCCATCATGCCTGCCTTTCTTATTCCATCAAACGGCAATCGCCACCGGCATGATAGTGCCGGATAGGTTTGCGCAAACATACCTGCGGATACTGGCTTTGTGAAGTCATAACGGGTTAATCTTGTGGCCGTGGGCATTTATTGCTTAAGGTATTGCGACCGGTCCTGACGGCCGGCATTTGAAAGATTAGCTCATTTATTGGTTTTAATATGAAAAAACAACAATGCTATGCTGAATTACTACAAAATATGTCGTCGCTGATCGAGGGCGAGACGCATTTTATCGCGGCGATGGCCAACTGCAGCGCATTGCTCTTCGAACATCTTGATGGCGTTAATTGGGCGGGTTTTTATCTGCTTGACGGTGATACACTGGTGCTGGGCCCTTTTCAGGGTAAAGTGGCCTGTGTGCGCATACCGGTGGGCAAGGGCGTCTGCGGCACCGCGGCGGCGCAAAACAGGATCCAGCGGGTAGATGACGTACACGCCTTCCCCGGACATATCGCCTGCGACGCCGCCAGTAATGCCGAAATCGTGTTGCCGATTACCCTCGACGGCCGCGTGGTTGGGGTACTGGACATCGATAGCACGATTTACCATCGCTTCGACCAGGACGACGAGGATGGGCTGAAAGCCTTGGTGGAACGGCTTTGTCAGCAGTTGGAGCACACCGATCTGCGACGTTTTATCAATAATACTTTATATTGATAGACAGATAACGTGGCATTTGCCGATGGCGTCATTATAATGACGCCTGTTCATGCCTGCGCTGGTTGGCAAACCCGTTGTAATCAGGAAAATTCATGGAAAATCAACCCAAGTTGAACAGTAATAAAGAAGTCATCGCCTTTCTGGCCGAGCGGTTTCCGCTTTGTTTCACCGCCGAGGGCGAGGCACGGCCATTGAAGATTGGTATTTTTGCCGATCTGGTCGCGCGCATCCAGGGGGAGGACAGCCTGAGCAAGACGCAGTTGCGTTCCGCTTTACGGCTTTATACATCAAGCTGGCGTTACCTGTACGGCATCAAACTCGGTGCCCAGCGTGTCGATCTTGACGGTAATCCCTGTGGCGAATTGGAAGCGCAGCATGTAGAACATGCCCGCAAACAGCTTGAGGAAGCCAAGGCACGGGTCCAGCAGCAACGTGCCGCCCAGCAGGCGAAAAAACGCGAAAATGGCGAAGCGTCGGCACCGCGCCGCGCCGCGCCGGCCAACGAGGCCGCCGTAGCCAAAAAAGGCCAGGACGCCGCCGCGCCGCGCAGGCCGCGCCCAGCCAATCGTCCCAAGAGCGATGCCAAGACCGACGCTAAGAACGTCCGGGCATCACAACCGGTTAAACAGGCCGCTCCGGCGCGCCAGGTACCGGTTACCGATATATCAAAATTGCATATCGGCCAGGCAATCAAAGTCAAGGTGGGCAAAGATCCCATGGAAGCAACGGTTATGGAAATTGCCAAAGAAGGGGTACGTGTGCAGCTTTCTTCCGGGATGGCTTTGATTGTGCGCGCAGAACACCTGCAGTTCTGATACGGAGGCCGACCAGGGCATGAACAAATTTGTCAGAGTAACTGCAATTGCAGGGTTGTTACTGGCGGGATCGGCATCGGCGAATGATAATAAAATCACCCGCGCCGACCAGATTCCCCAGCTTCACGAAGAAGCGCAACAAGAGACCGTCAGCGAACGCGTCACCGCACGTTTCACCCGATCCCATTATCGCCAGTTTGATCTGGATGATGCGTTTTCGGCCAAGATTTTCGACCGCTACCTCAACATGCTGGATTACAGCCATAATGTCTTGCTGGCCTCCGACATCGCGCAGTTCGCGGATAAGAAAAACCAGCTGGATGATGAACTGAAAAGCGGTAAGCTGGACGTGCCGTACGCACTCTACAACCTGGCGCAGAAGCGGCGTTTTGAACGCTATGAATATGCCCTGGCCCAGTTGGCCAAACCGATGGATTTCACCGGCAACGATACCATAGAGCTCGATCGCAGCAAGGCGCCCTGGCCGCAAAACGAAGCGGAACTGAATAAGCTTTGGGATGCCAAGGTTAAATACGATCAGCTGAGCCTTAAGCTCACCGGCAAGGATGATAACGAAATCCGCGATGTGCTGACCAAACGTTATCAATTCGCCATCCGCCGCCTGGCGCAGAGCAACAGTGAAGACGTGTTCCAAATGATCATGAACGCCTTCGCCCATGAAATCGATCCTCATACCAATTATCTTTCGCCGCGCAATACCGAACAGTTCAACACCGAAATGAGCCTGTCCCTGGAGGGCATTGGCGCGGTGCTGCAAATGGACGACGATTACACGGTGATTAATTCGCTGGTGCCGGGCGGGCCGGCGGCGAAGAGTAAAACCATCACCGTCGGCGATCGCGTGGTGGGCGTCGGCCAGACCGGCAAGCCGATGGTGGATGTCATAGGCTGGCGGCTCGACGACGTGGTTTCCCTGATCAAAGGTCCGAAGGGCAGCAAGGTCCGTCTGGAAATACTGCCGGCGGGCAAGGGCACCAAGACCCGCATCGTCACCGTCACCCGCGAGCGTATCCGTCTTGAGGATCGCGCGGTGAAACTCACCGTCAAAGAGGTGGGCGGCCAGAAAGTCGGCGTACTGGATATACCCGGTTTTTATGTCGGCCTGACCGACGACGTCAAGGTACAGCTGCAGAAACTGCAAAAACAGAACGTCAGCAGCGTCATCATCGATTTGCGTACCAACGGCGGCGGAGCCCTGACCGAGGCCGTCTCCCTGTCCGGGTTGTTTATTCCCAGCGGCCCGGTGGTGCAGGTGCGCGACAATAACGGCAAAATCCGCGAGGACAGCGACAACGACGGCATTGTTTATTACAAAGGCCCCCTGGTGGTGCTGGTCGATCGTTTCAGCGCGTCGGCATCGGAAATCTTCGCCGCCGCCATGCAGGATTACGGCCGGGCGCTGATCGTCGGCGAGCCGACGTTCGGCAAGGGCACGGTACAGCAATACCGCTCCCTGAACCGGATCTACGATCAGATGCTGCGCCCGGACTGGCCGGCGCTGGGCTCCATCCAGTACACCATCCAGAAGTTCTACCGGGTTAACGGCGGCAGCACCCAGCGTAAAGGGGTGGTGCCGGACATCATCATGCCCACCGGCGACGAGACCATTGAAACCGGTGAAAAATTTGAAGATAACGCGTTGCCCTGGGACAGCATCAAGGCGGCCACGTTCACCAAGACCGGTGACCTGAAACCTTTCTCCTCCGAGCTGTTGAAAGCGCATCAGGAAAGGATTGCCGCCGATCCTGAATTCCAGTATATCGCTCAGGACATCGCCCGTTTCCACGCCTTGAAGGATAAGCGCAATATCGTCTCCCTTAATCTGGTACAGCGTGAGAAAGAAAATCACGAGGACGATGCCATACGGTTGCAGCGCACCAACGAACGCCTGGTGCGGCAGGGTAAAAAACCGGTGAAGACGCTGGACGCTATCCCTAAGGATTACCACGAACCCGATCCCTACCTGGACGAGTCCGTGCATATCGCATTGGATCTGGCTAAGGCCGAAAGCGCACAACCGGCAACGCAGCCGGCTGCCGTCAAGTAACGTAACATAGAGTCGATTATCGAGGCGCCTTCACGGCGCCTTTTTTATGACCGGCATACGGGCGGGAAAAAGCTTAACAAAATGTAAAGTTATGTCTTTTTAGGCACTTAATGCCACGCAATGCTTGAAAACGCCAGGGAAGCCCATACCATCAAGGCTAACGCAATGGGCGTTATTTTCAAGGAATCACCTTCTTATGATGCGTATCGCTCTCTTTCTACTCACCAACCTGGCTGTGATGCTGGTATTCGGTCTGGTACTGAGCCTGACGGGGATACAATCTTCCAGCGTGACCGGGTTAATGATCATGGCGGGTTTATTCGGTTTTGGCGGCGCGCTGGTTTCGCTGCTGATGTCGAAATGGATGGCGCTGCGGTCAGTCGGCGGGGAGGTTATTGAACAGCCCCGCAACGAGACCGAACGCTGGCTGCTGGAGATGGTCCGGCGGCAGTCGCAACAGGCCGGCATCGCCATGCCGCAGGTGGCTATCTACCCGGCGCCGGACATCAACGCCTTTGCTACCGGCGCCCGGCGTGATGCCTCGCTGGTGGCGGTCAGTACCGGCCTGCTGCAAAATATGAGCCGCGACGAGGCAGAGGCGGTCATCGCCCATGAAATCAGCCACGTGGCCAACGGCGACATGGTGACCATGACGCTTATCCAGGGCGTGGTGAATACCTTCGTGATCTTTGTCTCGCGCATCCTGGCCCAATTGGCGGCGGGCTTCCTGTCGTCCAATCGTGATGAAGGCGAAAGCAGCAACGGCAACCCGATGATTTATTTTGCCGTCTCCATGGTGCTGGAACTGGTGTTCGGCGTACTGGCGAGCATTATCACCCTGTGGTTCTCCCGCCATCGCGAGTTCCATGCCGACGCCGGTTCGGCAAGACTGGTCGGGCGCGAGAAAATGATTGCCGCGCTGCAGCGCTTAAAAACCAGCTATGAGCCCCAGGAGGAAAGCAGCATGCTGGCGTTTTGCATCAATGGCAAAACCAAATCGTTCAGCGAGCTGTTTATGTCCCACCCGCCGCTGGATAAGCGTATCGAGGCGCTGCGGGCCGGTACCTATCTCAAATAACGGCGGGGCGGACTAGTCGGCGCCGGAGAAGCTGTCGTCTTCCTGGCGCTGAGGGTTGCCCTGCTTAATGCGCAGCGCACTCACCAGCGCCGCCGCCGTCGCAAAGCACCCGGCCAGCACCAGCGCCGCGTGAGTGCCGGTGGCGCCGAACAGATTAAACATCAGCGCCACCAGCGCCGCGCCGGAGGTTTGGCCGAACAGCCGGGCGGTGCCGAGCATGCCGCTGGCCCCGCCGCTGCGATTGCGCGGCGCCGAGGTGATGATGGTATGGTTATTGGGCGACTGGAATAAACCAAAACCGGCGCCGCACAGCATCATCCGCCAGATGATTTCCCCATCCCCGGGCATGGCGGGCAACCAGGCCAGCGAAAACAGGCCCAGGGCAAAGGCGCCCAGGCCGATGGCCCCCAGCAGACCCGAATGTACGCGGCCTATCAGCCTTCCGGCCACCAGGGCCAGCAGCATGGTGGCCAGCGGCCAGGGCGTCAGCAGCAGCCCGGTCGCCACTTCGCTGCGGTTCAACACGCTTTGCAGATAAAAGGGCAGGGACACCATAGCCAGCATTTGGGCGCAAAAAGAACAAATAGAGGTTCCCATCGACAGCGCGAACAACGGGATCCGAAACAGGTCCACCGGCAGCAGCGGCCAAGGCTGCCGCAGCTGGTGCCGGACAAAAAACACGCCGATGACGGCCGCCAGGGCCAGCTCGAGCAGTATCCATTGGCCGCCGACGCGTTGTGAAAATCCCCCGAGCGCCGAGAGCAGCAGTCCGAAGGTCAGGGCGTTCAACAGGGCGCTGAACCAGTTAAACCGCTGTCCGCGGTTTTTCAGTGCGTTGACCGGCAGGAACCGCCGGCCCAGGTAAAACGCCAGCAGGCCGATAGGCACATTAATGGCGAACAGCCATTGCCAGGAGGCGATGGATAACACCCCGGCGGCTACGGTCGGACCGGCGGCGGTGGATACCGCCACCACCAGCGTATTAATGGCCATGCCGCGCCCCAACAGGCGCGAGGGATAAATTATGCGTATCAAGGCGGTATTGATGCTCATCAGCGCCGCGGCGCCCAGTCCTTGCAGCACGCGGGCGCCAATCAGCATCCAGAGATTGTCCGACAGGGCGCAGACCATCGACATCAGGGTAAATACCGCCAGCCCGCATTGATAGACCCGCCGGTAGCCGTAAATATCCCCCAGGGTAGCGAAGGACAGCAGCGTCATGATGATGGACAACTGGTAGGCGTTAATCACCCAAATCGACGCGGCGGGGCTGGCGTGCAGTTCACGGGCAATGGTCGGCAGGGCCACGTTGGCGATGGCGCCGTCCAGAACGGCAAGGCTGATGCTGATGATGATGGTTAATATTGCGCCGTAACGTTGTGGGACAGGCAGGCCGTCGGCAGAGTTCTGGGTCATGAAGGATTAACATCCCGTTAAAAGCATTATCCTAGCATTAAACAGGGGATCGGCGACCGCCGCGCACTCGGATAAATGTAATAAAACGTTCATGCCCGGTTAAAAACATCCTGCAAAGACAATGGTGATTGCGTTAATTGCAGCCTTGCCTTTATAATAAAAATCATGTTCTATTTTTTTTAAAACAAAACAATTATCAGGACTTTTATCACCATGGCGATAGCAGATTTAGACAGACAGCCCGACTCCGTATCGTCTGTATTAAAGGTATTTGGCATTTTACAAGCCTTGGGCGAAGAACGGGAAATCGGTATTACCGAGCTTTCACAGCGCGTCATGATGTCCAAAAGCACGGTCTATCGTTTTTTGCAGACGATGAAATCCCTTGGCTACGTGTCGCAGGAAGGCGAGTCGGAAAAATATTCTCTGACCCTCAAGCTGTTTGAGCTGGGCGCCAAGGCCTTGCAGAATGTGGATTTGATTCGCATTGCCGATATCCAGATGCGCGTGCTGTCCAACTTAACCCGCGAAACCATTCACCTGGGTTCGCTGGATGAGGACAGCATTGTCTATATCCACAAAATCGACTCCATGTATAACCTGCGCATGTACTCCCGGGTCGGTCGCCGCAATCCGCTTTACAGTACCGCTATCGGCAAAGTGCTGCTGGCCTGGCGCGACCGGGACGAGGCGCGGGAAATTCTTTCCGGCGTGGTGTTTAATCGCAGCACCCAGCGTACCGCCGCCAATGCCGCGGCTTTGCTGCCGGAATTGGATCTGGTGCGTGAACAGGGCTTCGGCGAGGATAATGAAGAGCAGGAAGAGGGGCTGCGCTGTATTGCGGTGCCTATCTTTGATCGCTTCGGCGTGGTGATTGCCGGCTTGAGTATATCCTTCCCGACCATCCGCTTCTCGGAAGAGAGTAAAAGCGATTATGTGAAGATGCTGCACGATGCGGCGCGGAATATCTCCCAGCAAATCGGCTATCAACACTATCCGTTTTAACCGGCGGTCCAGCGCAGAGAGGCGTAATCATGTCCCAACCCTTTTCGGAAAACCAGGAACTGGTCTCCGATTTAGTTGCCTGCCAGTTGGTTATCAAGCAAATACTGGATGTTATCGATGTCATCGCACCCGTTGAGATCCGGGAAAAGATGTCGGGCCAATTGAAAAATATTGATTTTGCCACCCACCCGGGCGCGCAGGATCCGGTGACCCGCCGGGCTATCGAAAAGGCGATCGCGCTTATCGATCTGAAGTTTGACCGGACGGCGCGTCCGTAATCTGATGCGGGTCTGCCGGGGTACATCCTTGGCACCCTATTTTCTTCCACCCATATCATCCGCTTTATAAATCATTATTCTGATAATGAAATCCCTGTGGTTATCATTCGTTTAAGTTTTGCTGGCTAGAATATTTGTATTGCGACGGTACAGGACGTGGGTTTTGAAAAAAAACACTTCAATATCAATACTGGTCATTTTACTGCTTTGCCTGCTGCTGTGGTTATCGGCCCTCAACAGTTTTTGCGATCAGGGCGGTGATTTTTTCAGCGGCATATGCCTGGTGACCAAGTGGATGCCCTGGTAAGCGGGGCGAAGAGGGCGGCAATTTTGACTTGCGGGGTACAATGAAGGCCGCGGAGTGATAAGATAGCTTCTGGTTTTTTCAGTGGCAAGGTCACTTTATGAACGTATTTGGATTTGATAGCATTAATATCGCCTCGATGGCGATTGCATTGGTTTTTTTTATTATTTGCCTGGTGGTCTGGTTTTACCTTAATCGCGCAAGCGTCAGGGCCAACGAACAGATCGCGCTGCTCAATGAATTGCTTGAACAGCAGAAAAAACAGACCGAACTGCTGCTGCGCCTGGGTCAGGCGGGTAATTCCGACAACGGCGCCAAGGCGCTGCCGGCAGGCGAACCCATTCTATTTAAAGATTTTATCGCCGAACGCTAATTTTTGCCTATTCTATGCCATCCTGCCCGGCGCAGCGGTGGCGGCCATCACATAATCCGGTAATCTGCGCATTTTTGCCGTTGGCTTGCATCCAATGGGAGAATCGAGAACACGATGACGAAGAAAAATCCCTGGTATGACGCCGCAAAACCCCACCACACCCCGGAAGGTTTCCGTAATATCGAACCGGGGACCAGAACCCCCGGCGCCTACAGGAAGTGGCAGGACGAGAGAAAAAAACAAGGCCTGCCCAAACCCCCCAGGGACGGCTATCCGGGGTTTATCGCGCGCTGGTGGCAACCTGCCGATTTCAGCGGCAAAGAGGACGCCGTATGGTGGCTGGGACATGCCTGCCTGATGGTGCGCGCGGCGGGCCGCTATTTGCTTATCGATCCGGCCCTGGGCAATCGCGCCTCGCCGCTGCCCTTTATCGGACCCCGCCGGAGAACACCGGCGCCGGTGGACATTGCCGGCTTACCGCCCATTGAGATGATCCTCTATTCTCATAACCATTATGATCATCTCGATAAAGGCACCCTAAAAAAGCTGCTCAAGCGTTTTCCGGCGATACAGGTCATGGCGCCGCTGGGCATGGGCGACTGGTTGCGTAAACGCGGCGTGCGCACGGTGAAACAGTGCGACTGGTGGGACAGCGTCGATAGCCATGGCATCCGCTTGCACAGCGTTCCCGCGCGGCACTGGAGCCAGCGTACCCTGAAAGATCACAATCGCAGCCTGTGGTGCGGCTGGGTAGTGGAAACCAAAGACTGGCGTTTTTATTTTTCCGGCGACAGCGGCTACAGTCCGGGCCTGGCTGAAATCGGCGCGCGGCTCGGACCCTTTAGCGTCGCCGCCTTGCCGATCGGCGCCTATGCACCAGAATGGTTCATGGGCGAGAGCCATATGAGTCCCGCCGGCGCGGTAGACGTCTATCAGCAATTGCACTGTCCGCGGGTGATCCCCATCCACTGGGGAGTATTTGACCTGGCGGACGAAGCGCTGGATGAACCGCCGCTGGAGCTGGAGCAGGCTTTATTAAACGCGGGCATTAAAGACCCGCATTTCCGTGCGCTGAAAATCGGTGGGAAAATAGCGCTGTAACAATGCCCTAGCCGCCGGGATATAATCCCGGCGCTAAACGCCCGGGGAAAATAGCCGCGACCGCCGGGCGGCGGTGGATATCACCGGACGTCCGCGCCCGGGTTAACACCCGTCCCGGATCCACATTATCCTGTTATTTATTTCATTATAATGACGCTAGTCATATAAAATATATTAAAAAAAATCTGGTTAAACCCTTTTCCTATATTAATAAGTTTCTATTAGCGGCCGAGTTAACCGATTTACCTGTTTGCCGTCATGGCGATAAATTAACCCTGGCGCGCTCGCGGCAATGGCGGGTTAAACGCCGGCGTGATTGCGCGCCGGCGGCGCTGCACAATATTGGGGATCACTGATGGCGCATCGTTTCTGCCATGGTCGCCGCGCCGCAGCCCGGCGGGCATGTTGCGGATCCCGTTTCGGTAAAACCCGCAGTGTAAATTTTATTCCATGGATAGCAGATTAGGGTATAAGCAAATCTGAAAAAATGTGAGCCATGCCTCTTGTTTTCTTTTCTAAGTAAATGAATAGTTATTCTTGAATATTGCATTGGACGTTGACAAGTGTTTGCGCTAAGGTTATCGATAAATGGTACAGAAATCATCGCGGTGGTTAACCTCGTAATCGAATGGGCGAAATTTTCAACTATTGGATGCGCTGATAACCTTCCCAATGCTACTGAACGATTTAATTATGTGCGACATATCCGGCCCTGCTCAAAAATGGCTTGCCATTGATAACAGAGTATGTGATAACGCATTTGGGTAAAACGAGGTACAGTTCTGTATATGAATGGCATTTTCAGTAAAGAAGTTTTGCGTAAAGACGATATCGTTGCATACCGCTTCTCTGCCGATCCTAATCTTAGTGCCTCAAGCAGTAACGACTCCAGTTTGTCTCTGTCTCGCCTCAGGGCGATTTAAACACTCCAAAGGAAATATGCAAGATGGCAAAGATCAAAGGTCAAGTGAAGTGGTTCAACGAGTCTAAAGGTTTTGGTTTTATCACTCCGGCCGATGGTAGCAAAGATGTGTTTGTTCACTTCTCCGCTATTCAGGGTAACGGCTTCAAAACTCTGGCCGAAGGCCAGAACGTAGAATTCGAAATCCAGGATGGTCAGAAAGGCCCTTCAGCAGTTAATGTAACTGCTCTGTAATCCACGCCGCTTCGGCAGCAATTGGCCATTTGGCCGATGGATAACATGTAATTCCCCCTGCCAGTGCCCCACTGGCAGGGTGTTTCATTCTTGCCCGACATCTTCCCCGCACTTCCCTCTGTTCCTGTTTTCCGTACCTGTGCCGCCCCGCGACGCTGGCTGTCGGGTGCCGAAGAATGAATCACGTCTTCAACCGGGCAAAATCACCAATCCCGAATGCTGATTGCGGCCGCTGATGGTCGGATAGGCGGGGTCGATGGCGCGCTTTACGCTGTTGCGACGAAAACTGGTATACGCGAAGCGCGTGCCTGCCTGCGTCATTCCGTCCCCGTTCGCGCACGTGGCGCAAATCGTGCAATGCCCGATATCGTCCACCGCCTGGAATCCCGCCGCCATAAGCTTATACCGGGCGATAGCGGCCAAATCCAGACGCCGGTACGCCGGCGTCACGATAGCGCTGGGTATCGGCAGGCGCGCTAAAAAATCCGCCACCAGGCTCTCGCCGACCTCGTAGCAGCACGGGCGGGCCGACGGACCGATGGCCGCCACCCACTCCGCCGGATTATCGTCCCTGGCCAGCAGCATGGCGGCGAATTGTTCAATGATGCCCGCCACCAGCCCGCGCCAGCCGGCGTGCAGCGCGCCGATCTTTTTGCCGTCGCGGCGGACGAACAGCAGCGGCAGGCAATCGGCGGTCAGTACACTCAGCAGTACGCCGGGAGTGGAAGTCACCACGCCGTCCGCCTCGCCGCACTGCTCGCCCGGTCCCGTAACCTCGCGGATTTGAATACCATGCACCTGTTTTTTTACCGCCAGGGTATCCTGCCAGGGCAGCAACCTTTCCGGCATCAGATGGGCTTTATCGCCAAAACCATGTTTTACGCCGGCGATGCCGTCAATGAGGGGAGAATAAGCTGTCATAATGTCCTGCGATAATGTCCCGCGCTGAAAACATAGAGTAGCGTAATTTTATCCGTTCCTGGCGCCGGTGTTTGTAACAAAGCAACAATCGGTGGCTGGCGAGAGGGAAATTTGCGCTTTGTTGCAAATTAGCAAGCCTTGTAGCATTGTTTTTGCGCGCATGCTCCGGCGAATAGGTTTTAATGCGTCTGATAATAAAAATAGCCGTATAAGAGAGCAGTGTGAAAACGAAGCCGGGTCAGGGTAAGCAGAATTTTATTCAATGGCGGTTTGGTCTGATGTGTATCGGTATTTCGGCCATACTGGCCGTGTTGCTGATGCGCATCGGCTGGCTGCAGGTGATCAAACCGGACAATCTGGTGGCGCAGCAGAACATGCGCTCGCTGCGCGTGGAGCAGACGCCGATACCCAGGGGGATGATAACCGATCGCAACGGCCAGCCGCTGGCGGTCAGCGTACCCGTTGACGCCATCTGGGCCGACCCGAACGAAGTGGCGCAAAAGGGCGGGGTGACGGCGTCCTCCCGCTGGCAGGCGCTGGCGCAGACGGTTAACCTGCCTTTCAACGAGATGTCCGCCCGGATCAATCACGATCCCCATATGCGCTTTATCTACCTGGCGCGTCAGATCGAACCTAACGTCGCCGATTATATCAAGCAACTGAAGCTGCCCGGCATCTATTGCAAAGAAGAGTCCAGACGCTTTTATCCGGCGGGGGAGACGGCGGCCAATCTGGTGGGTTTTACCAATATCGACGATCAGGGGATCGAGGGTATCGAAAAAAGTTTCAACCGCCTGCTGACCGGCGTGGCCGGACAGCGGGTGGTGCGCAAGGACCGGTTTGGCCGCGTGGTGGAAACCCTTTCCTCCACCGACAGCTCGCCCGCGCATAACGTGGCGCTGAGCATCGACCTGCGGCTGCAGCGTGAAACCGAGGAGGCGTTAAGCAACGCGGTGGCTTTCAATAAGGCGGATTCCGGCGCCTCGGTGCTGGTGGATGTCAATACCGGCGAAATCCTGGCCATGGCCAGCTATCCCACCTTTAATCCCAATAACCGCGCCGGGGCCGGCGAAGACGATTTTCGCAATCGCGCCATCAGCGATATTTTCGAACCGGGATCGACGGTAAAGCCGATGGTGGTGATGACGGCGCTCAAGCAGGGCATCGTCAAGCCAGACACGCTGCTCGATACCCATCCCTATACGCTTGACGGCCATCTGATCCGGGATGTGGCGTTTTATCCGCAGTTAACCCTGACCGGCATCCTGCAAAAATCCAGCGATGTCGGCGTCTCGCGCATGGCGCTGGCAATGCCGGTTACCGCCTTGCTCAATACCTATCGCGCTTTCGGCCTGGGCCAGCCCACCGACCTCGGCCTGACCGGTGAAAGCGCCGGCCTGATGCCGCATCGTATGCGTTGGGGCGAACTGGATCGGGCGACGTTCTCGTTTGGCTATGGCCTGATGGTCACCCCGGTGCAACTGGCGCGGGTCTACGCCACCATCGCCAGCGACGGCGTTTACCGGCCCTTGTCCATTACCCGTATCGACCCGCCGGTGGTCGGCCAGCGCGTCATGGACCCGGCGTTGGTGCATGAGGTGAAACATATGATGGAAAGCGTTGCCCTGCCGGGCGGCGGCGGCGTTAAAGCCGCCGTCAGGGGATACCGGGTGGCGGTGAAGACCGGCACCGCTAAAAAAATCGGCCCCGACGGCCGTTATATTGATAAGTATATCGCCTATACTGCCGGGATCGCGCCGGCCAGCCGCCCGCGTTTCGCGCTGGTGGTGGTGATCAATAATCCCCAGGCGGGTAAGTATTATGGCGGCGCGGTGTCGGCGCCCGTCTTCAGCACCATTATGGCTGAGGTGCTGCGCATCATGAATGTGGAGCCCGACGCCTTGCCGGAAGACAACAATCGCCTGGTGACCGCATCGAGGCCGGGCTCCGGCGCCTCCTGAGGCGCCGGCATGACATTCCCGCTGCCGGCGCGCCGGATTTACGGTAAGATGCGCACCTGATTGCGTTTACGTCCGGAACCGGTTATGCCCTGCTATCAATGCCCCCTTTGCCACCTGCCGCTCACGCGCGCCGAGAATTACTGGTCCTGCGCGCAGCGGCACCGCTATGACTGCGCCCGCGAAGGCTATGTCAATCTGCTGCCGGTGCAGTTCAAGCGCAGCAAGGCGCCGGGTGATAACCAGGAGATGATGCAGTCGCGCCGCGCGTTTCTTGATGCCGGTTATTACCAGCCGATGCGCGATCGGGTTATGGCGCTGGTCGACGAACTGCCGTGGGCGCCGGGCGGCGACTGGCTGGATATCGGCTGTGGCGAAGGCTATTATACGCAGGCGCTTGCGGCGACGCTGGCGCAACGTCCGGGAGGCGGGCGGGTGTATGGGCTGGATATCGCTAAAACGGCGGTGCGCCTGGCGGCGAAGCGTTACCCGCAGGCGCGGTTTTGCGTTGCGTCCACCCAGCGCCTGCCGTTTATCGACGGTTCGCTCGGCGGCATATTGCGTATTTACGCGCCCTGCAATCCCGCTGAAATGTATCGCGTCATAAAGCCCGGCGGGCTGGTGGTCACCGTCGCGCCCGGACCCCGGCATCTTTATCAGCTTAAAGCCTGCATCTATCCCCAGGTCATGCTGCATCCGTTAAAGGATGAGCATTTCGCCGGCTTCACCGCGCTTGCGACGCACCGCCTGAGCTATGATATGGAGATGACCGGCGAGGCCGCAGCCAGTTTGCTGCAAATGACCCCGTTTGCGTGGCGCGCCACGCCCGAGGTCATGACGCGCTTAGCCGGACTGGGGCGGTTTGCCTGCGAAACCGATTTTATCATCCGCGCCTGGCGGCGGGAGGATTGAGACCTGCCCCTACAGGCCGGGCAGGGCGGCCTGGGCGTAATGGGCATACAGGATATTGCAGCCGATGCCGATCAGGATGGCGCCGCCGATAATTTCCGCTTTTTTGCCGAGCCATGGGCCGATAAAGCGGCCAAGCAGCATGCCCAGGGTGGCCATGATCATGGTGGCCAGGCCGATAATCATCGCGGTATGCAGGATATTGACTTCCAGGAAGGCCAGCCCCACGCCCACCGCCATGGCGTCCAGGCTGGTGGCGAAAGCGGTGGTCGCCAGCACCCTCAGGCTATGCTGGCCCAGGCGCGGCGCGGTCTCTGTTTGACGGCGCCAACCGCCGGCCACCATGCGCATGCCCAGGCAGCCCAGCAGGATAAACGCCACCCAATGATCCCACGCCAGAATATAGCGGCTGGCCATCAGCCCCAGCGACCAGCCGATCAGCGGCGTAACGGTTTCGATGGCGCCGAAAATCAGTCCGGTGCGCAACGCTTCGCGCAGGGGGGGATTATGCAGGGCGGCCCCTTTGCCGATGGAGGCGGCAAAGGCATCCATGGACATGCCGAATGCAAGGATCAGGGTCGCGGACAGGTTCATCATAATCAGGCCTCGGCTGGGAGCCAATATACACGCTTCCCCATCATCCCAACCCCACGATGGTTCGTCGTGTCTATAGTCTCGCCGACCGTCCTGGTCGCCCGCACCACGTTTACGCCGGATGAGCGGCGTATAACGAGTATGTTGATACGGGCATTTCCGCCTGCTATGGTGGAAACCGGCTACTCCCTAATGACCGCAAAACCATAACATCGTATTTACCGTATAACAACCACAAAAATAAAATAGCATTTTTGCATACGCTTATTTATCGCATACCTATAAAAACATCAACCTTGGGGTTATTTAATAGCATACATTGTAAGGTTAAAAATTTCGCCATGGCCCATCGCAGTAAGGCCATCGGCGGTGATAACCTTATATTATAGGTTGTTATTACGTTAATTATTTTCCATGAATTGATTATAAATCCTTTCAAGATCATCAAGATGCTGAACCTGGATCAATAACCTTCTTTTCTCCAAATCTATAGCCAGAAAACCATCTTCGGATAAGTTCATATTTTTAATCCGGTCATAGCGGATAAAAACATTGGCATAATAAAAACCCGCGGTTTTGAAAATGAGTTTTGGCCGGCGGATATAGGCAAGATAGGTCGCCATAAATGCCAGGATTAATAATAAAGTGGTGGTAAAAACCGTACCTTTATTAGTGATGTTCTGGTACACCAGAATCAGCACCAGGCCGATAAATATCAGTCCATCGATACGGCTTTGGCGCTTAAGCCCGATTTTCAGCCGGGTTTTGCCCTTAAGCATGCCGGCTACGACAAACTCGTCGTAAAGGGCGAACGCCAATGCCAGCGTGATGATAACCAGCAGGACAATATCGGTAACAGACATCCTGACTCCTTGCGAAAAATAAAAAAACCGGGGGATGGCCCCCGGTTGCGCATTACCACGTTTGCATCACTACGATTACAGTCCCAGCAGGCCTATCCAGTAGCCGAAGATACCGATGGCGAAGAAGCCGACGATAATCCACAGCGCATTGACCTTGCGGCGCAGCAGCCACATGCACCCGAAGGTCAGCAGCAGCGGCACCAGGCCCGGCATCAGCTGATTGAGGATGCTTTGCACGGTGGTCACCGTGGTCTGGCCGTCCGGACCGGTGATACGCGAGACCACCATGGGAATATTCACATGGGTCCACTTATTCACCAGCGCCCCCATGACAAACAGCCCCAGTATCGAGGCGCCCTCCGTCAGCTTCTGCAGGAAACCGCCGCCCATATCGTTAACGATATCCACGCCTTTTTTGTAGCCGTAGGCCACGCCGTAATAACGGGTTGCCAGACGCACGGCGTTAAACAGGATAAAGAACAGGAGGGGGCCAAGCAGACTGCCGCTCATGGCGATGCCGGCACCCAGCGCGGCGAACACCGGACGTACGGTACCCCAGAAGATGGGGTCGCCCACGCCCGCCAGCGGTCCCATCAGGCCCACTTTCAGGCCGTTGATGGCCGCATCGTCGATGGGAGCGCCGTTGGCGCGCTGTTCTTCCATTGCCATGGTTACGCCTAATACCGGCGCCGCCACGTACGGATGGGTGTTAAAGAATTCCAGGTGACGTTTAATCGCCTGTTTGCGATCGTCATTGTTCTCAGGATACAGGCGACGGATTACCGGCACCATCGAGAAGCAAAAACCCAGCGCCTGCATACGTTCAAAGTTCCATGATCCCTGGAAAAGGTTCGAGCGAATAAAGACAGCACGCACATCGCCGGGAGTCAGTTTCTTTGGAGCAGTTGTTATATCGACCATTTCGCTCACCTATTAATCAAGTTCATTATCAAGATCGTTAACGCCCCTGGCGCCGCCGCCGTTTCCGCCGTTGGTCTGGTTATATTTCGGACTCAACTGGATATACAGGACAGCCATGACCACGCCAATCACACCCAGGGAAACCAGGTTGAAGTTGGTGAAAGCCGCGGTGACGAAACCAAGATAGAAGAAAGGCATCAGGTAGCCGGCACGCATCATGTTGATGACCATCGCGTAACCTACTACCACGATCATGCCGCCGGCGATGTTCAGGCCGTTGGTCACGACTTCCGGGATGGAACTGAGCATGGCGTGGACGGCGTCGGTACCGACGGAAACACCGACGATCACGGCCGGAATGGCGATACGCATGGCCTGCAACAGCAACGCGCCGACGTGGATCCAGCTCAGGGCGCTGAGGTTGCCGTTTTCCGCGGCTTTGTCAGCGGCATGCTGGAAGGCCACGGTAATGGTACGTACGATAATGGTCAGTACCTGGCCGGCGGCAGCCAGCGGGATAGCCAGCGCGATGCCGGCACCCACGCTTTGATTGCCGGCAATGACCAGGATGGTGGAAATAATGGAGGCCAGCGCGGCATCGGGCGCCACGGCGGCACCGATGTTCATCCAACCCAGGGCAATCATCTCCAGCGTACCGCCGATGATGATACCGGTCTTCATATCACCCAGCACGAGGCCGATTAACGTACATGCCACCAGCGGACGGTGGAACTGAAACTCATCGAGTATTGAACCCATGCCTGCGATACAGGCCACTATAAAAATCAGCACAATCTGAAGCGTGGTGATCTCCATTGTACTTCTCCTCTGACAAACGTAAGAGAGCGGTAAATCTTTTTTTCAGGAAAGTGATACGCTCGTAGGTGTTAGTTTTTCCGGCGAATTTATTTACCGAGTTTATTTATCAAATCCATCATCTTCAGCGGCGAATCCGATGAGACCTTACGCACTTCAAGCTCAATTCCCCGATCGTTTAACTTACGAAACGCGGCGATATCTTTCTCATCAACCGATACGGCATTGTTAACCTGGGTTTTACCCTGGCGAAACGCCATGCCGCCGATATTTACCGTGGTGATTTTGACGCCGCCTTCCACGACGCGCTCAACGTCGGTGGGGTTGGTAAACAACAACATCACGCGATCCTTGGCATAAGCCGGGTTGTTGTAAACGCGGATGGCCTTGTCCACGTCCACCACATGCGCGGTGACGCCTGGAGGAGCGACCTGGGTCAATAACGTTTTGCGCACGGTATCGGCGGCAACTTCATCGCTGACCACGATAATGCGTTTAACGTTGGTTTCCTTGGTCCAGCGGGTGGCGACCTGGCCATGGATCAGACGATCATCGATGCGCGCCAGACCGATGGTCATATGACCGCCGGCATTGGGATGCGGTTTGGCGGCAGGGGTTGGCGCGGCAACCGGCGCGGGGGTGGCCGCCGTCTGCGGTTCGGGCGCTTTGAGGGCCTTGACGCCGGCGCGTCCGGTTTCGACGGCGATGTTCACCAGCGCGGCAAAACCCGGCTTGTCATCACGCGCCATAAAGGTTTCCGCCAACATGGGAATATTAACGCCGGTGACGACTTCGTAATTCTCCTTATCGACCACAATGCGGCTGGCGGCGTTGAACGGGCTGCCACCCCAGGTATCAACCAGAAATAACACACCTTCCTGGGTATCAAGTTGCGCAAGGCGCGCGGTATATTTTTCAATCAGTGTTTCAGCATTCTCCCCGGGAACAAAATCTATCCAGGCGACGTTTTCTTGCGCGCCCAATATCATTTCAGCCGTTTTAAGCAACTGCTCGGCTGCTGACCCGTGAGTGCCAATTATGATAGCAATACTCACTGATACCTCCTCTGTTAACTAATTGGGTTAAGCAGTCAGACCGCCTGGCGTGTTTGCTACCAGTGAGCACGGGCGGTTTTAACTTCTTAGCCAGGGTATTTTTATTCGCCACCCTGTTTGATGTCCGCTGTGTGTGTTGAAACGATTCATGTGAAGATGTGAATCAATAGCGGTTAAACGCGATTTATTTTAGTGTGTAAAAAAATAAAAATTGTGACGGCGCTCAGTTATTTGTGCATGAGGAAAACAATGAGCTCACAAATCAGTGTAGAAGACATGCATGACAACTTGCAGACAAAAATAGTTTTATGCGTCCGCAAAGTTACCTGATAGAGTTGAATGTCTTACTTATCGATAAGGAGCGATGGGCCACAGCCCCCCCTATGGACTGTCACCGAAAAAACGTCACCCCTGATGTATGGTTTTCTCCTTTACCCGTCCAGGCTCCGCCGGCATGTTGCGCCAGCCGCGGGTCGCACCTTCCCGCACCGCCGGGAATCCAACCCGTCATCCCTGTGTCCCCTCTGTGGGAAAACGCCGCGCGTTCTACGGTCTTTGCGGACGTGACGCCGCTTGCCCACGCGTGCTGCCGCGGTGTTTTATTGCGCCGTTTTAATGGACTGTCGATCTGGAGCGCCCAATGGAATTCTTAATGGACCCGACGCTGTGGGTGGGTCTGCTGACGTTGATACTGCTGGAAATTGTGCTGGGTATCGATAACCTGGTATTTATCGCTATCCTGGCCGAGAAGGTCGCGCCGAAAAAGCGGGACAAAGCCCGGGTTATCGGCCTGGCGCTGGCGTTGCTGATGCGTTTGGGGCTGCTGTCGTTGATCTCGTGGATGGTTACGCTGACCAGACCGTTGCTGAGCGTGGGCATGTTCAGCTTTTCAGGCCGGGATCTGATTTTGCTGCTGGGCGGATTGTTTTTACTGTTCAAAGCCACCACTGAGCTGCATGAACGGCTGGAGAACCAGGATGTGCAGCATGACGCCAACCGCGGTTACGCCAGTTTCTGGGCGGTGGTGGTGCAAATTGTTATCCTGGACGCGGTATTTTCCCTGGATGCGGTGATCACCGCGGTCGGCATGGTCAACAACCTGCCGGTGATGATGACCGCCGTGGTTATCGCCATGGGCATTATGCTGCTGGCGTCCAAGGCCTTGACCCGTTTTGTAAATGCCCATCCTACCGTCGTGGTGCTGTGCCTGAGTTTTTTGCTGATGATAGGCCTGAGCCTGATAGCCGAGGGCTTTGGCTTCCACATCCCCAAAGGTTATTTGTACGCGGCCATCGGTTTCTCGGTGCTTATTGAGCTGTTTAATCAGATAGCCCGGCGCAATTTTGTTAGAAACCAGGCGCGCGGGCCGATTCGCCAGCGCACCGCCGAAGCCATTTTACGTTTGATGGGCGGGCCCAGGCTGCGCGAGGAGGGGGCGCAGGAGATGCCAAACGAACCTAAGGCGGAGTTTGCCGACGAGGAGCGTTATATGATTACCGGCGTGCTGTCCCTGGCGTCGCGTTCGTTGCGCAGCGTGATGACGCCGCGCAACGAAATCTCCTGGGTGGATTGCCGGCGTCCGGTGGAGGAGCTGCGTGCTACGCTTTTGGCCACGCCGCACAGTATGTTTCCCGTGTGCGACGGCGAGCTGGACCAGTTGATCGGCGTGGTCCGCGCCAAGGACCTGATGGTGGCGTTGGATAAAGGCGAAGATGTGCAGGAGTATGCCGCGCAGAATCCGGCCATCGTGGTGCCGGAAACCCTGGATGTGCTGAACCTGCTGGGGGTATTGCGCCGGGCGCGGGGTAGCCTGGTGGTGGTGTCGAATGAATTTGGCGTGATCCAGGGGCTGGTAACGCCGCTGGATGTGCTGGAAGCCATTGCCGGCGAGTTTCCGGATGAGGACGAAACGCCGGATATTGTGGCGCAGGAGGACGCCTGGCTGGTAAAGGGTGGTACTGATTTGCACGCTTTGGGTCAGGCGTTGGACGATAATGAACTCACCCGCGGTCACGAGAATGTCGCTTCACTGGCGGGATTGCTGCTGGCCGAGCGGGATCAACTGCCGGTGGTGGGTGAGGTTATCGAACTGGGCCAGTGGCGGTTTACGATTTTGCAGATGCTGGAATACCGTATCGAGCTGGTGCGTATCGAACGGATAGCGCCGCCGGTGGAGGATGAGGAACAGTAAACACGTGACCCGCCCTCCCTTGAACACGTCTGCCTTGAGTCCGGCGTTGGCGGGCCTGGCATGCCATGGGGCGCTCGGTCGGGCGAGAAGGCCACGCCCGATTCGACCCCATTGGCACGCTTTTACTTGAACACGTCTGCTTTACGTTCCGCGTTAGCGGACCAGCGGGTTGTGGATGATGAGATCAGTCGCACTGGACCTTGATGGCCAGGCCGCCGCGCGAGGTTTCGCGGTATTTGGCGTTCATGTCCTTGCCGGTTTCGTACATGGTTTCAATCACCTTATCCAGCGACACCCGCGGCGCGCTGGTGCGCCGCAGCGCCATGCGCGAGGCGTTGATGGCCTTGACCGAAGCGATGGCGTTGCGTTCGATGCAGGGGACCTGTACCTGGCCGGCCACCGGATCGCAGGTCAGCCCCAGATTATGTTCCATGCCTATTTCCGCCGCCACGCAGACCTGCTCGGGACTGCCGCCCATCAATTCCGTCAGTCCCGCCGCCGCCATGGAGCAGGCGACGCCTACTTCACCCTGGCAGCCGACCTCGGCGCCGGAAATGGAGGCGTTCAGCTTATAAAGAATGCCGATGGCGCCGCAGGCCAGGAAATAACGCAGGTAGACCTCGGGCGTGACCGGATCGATAAAATGATCGTAATAAGCCAGCACCGCCGGCACGATGCCGCAGGCGCCGTTGGTTGGCGCGGTGACCACCCTTCCGCCGGCGGCGTTTTCTTCATTGACCGCCAGCGCGAACATATTCACCCAGTCAATCGCCACCATCGGATCGCTGGAGAGCTTATCCGTGGAGACCAGCATGCGCCTGAGCGCCGATGCGCGCCTGGGCACCCGCAGCGGGCCGGGCAATACGCCTTCGGTATTTAGCCCGCGATCGATGCAGGCGCGCATGGTCTGCCAAATATCGGCGAAGTAATTGTCGATATCGGCGCGGCTATGCAGCGCCAGTTCATTAAGCATCACCAGCCCCGACAGCGACAGACCGGTCTGTTTGCACTGGTCGAGCAGCTGCTGGGCGCTGGCGAAAGGGTGGGGCACGGCGATCTGGTCGATAACCGGCTGGCCGAAATGGGCCTCATCAACGATAAAACCGCCGCCGACGGAATAATACGTCTGGCTGTAGATGACCTGTTCGCCAGCGAAGGCGTGAATGCGCATGGCGTTTTCATGCAATGACAGGTAGGAACCGTGGAATACCATGCCGCCTTCGCGGGGAAAATCCACTTCGTGCGGCCCGCCGGCCAGCATCAGGCGCTGGCGTTGCTCAACGTCGCGGATAAAGGCCGGCGCGGCGTCGATATCCACCGTATCGGGACGGTTGCCCGCCAAGCCCAGGATAATGGCGATGTCGGTATGGTGTCCCTTGCCCGTCAGCGATAACGAACCGTAAACATCCACGGCGATGCGCGTGACATCATTGAGCAGCCGTTTATCGACGAGATCGTCCACGAACTGTTTACCGGCTTTCATTGGACCCACGGTATGGGAACTGGACGGGCCGATGCCGATTTTAAACATATCGAAAACGCTTATCACGTTGACTCTCCTCAGAACTGATAAAATACGCATACCCGTGGGTAATGCAGTTAATTGTAATGACTCATGCCGGGTTAGGCTTGCGCTTTCGCATGATAAAAACTAATCCAAAAAAGCGCTTCCTTTGCGTTTGACGACCGATACGAAGCGGTCCTCTACCCCGGGGCGGCCTGGCGTCATGCTGGTTATGGCTAATCTGAAAGCAAGCCGTTGCCCGTGGATCATCTCCTTTCACGTGCGTGCCGGAGACGGTTTTTTGTCGTCAGAAATAACGAGATATACAACCTATATAAATGACTATGTTTAATTATTAATATGGAGTTATATTTCGCAAATATGGCAAAGATAGGAGATTGTAACGGTTTTCATCGCGTTGGGAAGTCTTTTATTGCCGGGACGCGATGACCATCACGGCGCGGGTTGGTAGGGATAGCGGCGGCCCAACCGGCGGCCGGGAACGAAGGGACGTGCGTTAAAGATGGATGTGTTGGCCCAGCCGATACAAAATCTGCGCGGTCATGCCCCAGACCATATGGCTTTGATACCAGGAAAAATAAACCTGCAGGTTTTTGGCGCGGCGCTGTATTTGCAGGGGAGTATAGCTGGCCAGGGATAACGCCTGGTGCAGGGGCATTTCAAACATGTCCGCCACCTCGTCGCGGCTGGCCCGGAAACGGGTGCCGGCCGCCAGCAGGCCGACGATGGGCGTGACCTGGAAACCGCTGCTGCTGTCCACCGGCGGCAGTTGCCCCAGGACCCTGACCGACGAGGCCGGGATGGCCACTTCTTCGTGGGCCTCGCGCAGCGCGGTGGCGATTAAGGACGCGTCTTCCTTATCCGCCGCCCCGCCGGGGAAGGCCACCTGGCCGGCATGCTTGCGCAGTGTCGCCGATCGGCGCGTCAACAGCACCGTCGGCTGGTGATGGCAGATGATGGGTATCAATACCGCCGCCCGGCGCTGGTTGCGCGCCGGCTCGCTGGGTTGCGGCAACTGCAGTTGGAAACGGGTGATGAAATCCGTAAGCGTCAGGGTGTTGTCAGTGCTGTTCATGGGCGATTTAACTCCAGCAGCAGCGGCAGTATCTTGGCGACCTTGTCCAGGGTTTCCTGGTATTCCGCTTCCTCGCAACTGTCGGCGACGATGCCGCCGCCCGCCCAGCAATAGATGCGCCCTTGTTCCGTGAGCAGCGTGCGGATGGCGATATTGGTGTCCAGGGTGGCGCAGCGGCTCAGGTAGCCGATGCTGCCGCACCAGGCATTACGGCGCTGCGGTTCGAGCTGGTCGATTAACGTCATGGCCTTGATTTTGGGGGCGCCGGTGATGGACCCGCCGGGAAAACAGGCGCGCACCAGATCGCACGGCGTACGATGGGGGGGCAGCCGCGCGGTAATGGTGCTGACCATATGATGGACTGCCGGAAAGGCCTCGATTTTAAACAGTTCCGGCACCCGGACGCTGCCGGGGACGGCGACCCGTCCGATATCGTTGCGCAGCAAATCCACGATCATCAGGTTTTCCGCCCGGTCTTTTGGCGATGCCGCCAGTTTTTGCCCTTGCAGCCGATCTTGCTCCGCATCCGCCAGGCGCGGCAGCGTGCCCTTGATGGGCCGCGTTTGGATCTGTCCCGCGTTTACCCGCAGGAACCGCTCCGGCGACAGGCTCAGCACCGCCTGGCCGGGCAGGCGCAAAAAAGCGGAAAACGGCGCGGCGTTATGCTCCAGCAGATGACGGAACGCCTGCCATTCATCGCCCGCGAACGCCGCGCTGAAGCGTTGTGCCAGACAGACCTGGTAACAATCACCCGCCAAAAGATGTTCCTGGATGCGGCGGAATTTTTCGCCATACTCGCCCCGGGTCATATTGGCCTGCCAGCCGCTGTTTAAACGAAAGGGCCGGTCGGGTTCGGGTGCCGGCGGCGCCAGAAAATCCCGCTTCAGCGCCTCCGGATCGCGGTAGCTCACCAGGGTCAGGCGGCCAAGGCGATGGTCGGCAATCACCGCCCAGTCATACAGGCCGACGGCCATATCCGGCAGCGTTAAATCCTGTTGGGCATGGGCAGGCAGAGTTTCAATGCGCCGGCCGAGATCGTAGCCGAACAGGCCCAGCGCGCCGCCCAGGAAAGGGAGATCGTCCCGGGCTTCCGGACGAATCCCCATACTGTCCACCTGCTGTTGCACCAGCATAAACGGGTCGCCGCCGCTCATATGCGATTGACCGTCGCGGGAAATCACCGTAACGGCGCCGCGGGTGGTCAGCGTCGCCACTGGGTCAGCGACCATGATATCGAAGCGGCTGTCCGGATGGTCGGCATGGCCCGAGTGCAGCAGCATCGACCAGGGCCGGGCGGCGCGGGGGGCGAACAGGGCGGTAATGGCGTCGCGGTGATAGGGTAAGGCAGTCAGCTGTGGCAACATATCGACACTATGATCCAGGTAATCCAGTCCAGTCTGCCGGCAATAAGCGCCTGGCAGGTGCGAACAGCATGATATCGGCTTCATGGCTGAACATAAAGCGCATTGATTGGCATCGCGGGCGGCGGCGTGAGATAATAACGCATCGACCCGCCCTCTGGAGAACACGCATGCTGACCGATATGCCAGCGTTAAATCACGAACAGCAGCAGCAGGCCGTTGAGCGCATCCAGGCCCTGATGGCCGACGGCATGAGCAGCGGCGAGGCCATCCGGCTGGTATCCAATGAAATCCGCGCCACCCATACAGGTGAACGGGTATCAATTCGCTGGGATGACGACGAAGACGACGATCGTTCCTATGCCGAGCGCAACGCCGATGAACGCGACGCCCGCAACGCCGCCCTGGAACAGGACGACGACGACGAGGACGGGGCGCTGTAAACGTCCCCGCCGGCCGCACGGGTACCGGCGCGCCGGTCAGATCGCCGCGATGACCTTGATTTCCACTTTGTAGCGCGGGTTCATCAGCCGCGCCTCGACGGTACAGCGCACCGGCGCGCTCCCCGGCACCACCCAGGCGTTCCAGGCGGCGTTCATGGCGGCGAAATCATCGCCGTCGGCCAGGAACACGGTCACATCCAGCAGCCGCGTTTTATTGGAACCCACCCGCTTTAGCAGCCGGTCGATAATCGCCAGCGCCTCGGCGGTTTGCGCGGTGGCGTCGCCATCCAGGTTTTCCGGCACGCTGGTGTAATATACCGTCTGGTTGTGGACAACCGCTTCGGACATGCGCGCGCCGGGATCGATTCGTTCAATGGTCATACTGTTCGCCTTAAAGCCATCATGTAAACCGCCAGCATAACATAGTGTCGTTTTAAGCAAAGAAGGTGGTGGACAACCGCCGGCCTTGGCATAATCCGACAGCAACCGAATGACAGAGAGACAGCGTGACAGATGATTTTGCGCCGCAGGGCGCGTTGGCCAAGGCCATCACCGGATTTAAACCGCGCGAGTCGCAACGCCTGATGGCCGAGGCGATAGCGCAGGCCATCGACACAAAACAGCCGCTGGTGGTGGAGGCCGGCACCGGGACCGGCAAGACGTATGCGTATTTGGTGCCGGCGCTGCGTTCAAAACGCAAGGTTATCATCTCCACCGGCTCCAAGGCGCTGCAGGATCAGCTGTATGCCCGCGACCTGCCCAAAGTGGCGGCGGCGCTGGCGTACCAGGGTCAGGTCGCCCTGCTGAAGGGACGCTCCAACTATTTGTGCCTTGAGCGCATGGAGCAGCAGCTCGCCGGCGGGGTCGGCATGGCGCCGGAAACCCTGGCGGAGCTGGCGGGCGTACGCAACTGGTCGTCGCAGACGGTGGATGGCGACGTGGCCAACTGCGGCGGCATCGCCGAAGACAGCCCGGTATGGCCGCTGGTCACCAGCACCAACGACAACTGCCTGGGCGGCGATTGCCCGCTCTACAAAGAGTGTTTTGTGGTCAAGGCGCGCCGTAAAGCCATGGAGGCCGACGTGATCGTGGTAAACCATCACCTGTTCCTGGCGGATATGGTGGTTAAGGAAGGCGGTTTCGGCGAGCTTATCCCCACCGGCGAGGTGATGATTTTCGACGAAGCGCACCAGATGCCGGATATCGCCAGCCAGTATTTCGGCCAGCAGCTCACCAGCCGTCAACTCATGGATCTGGCGCGCGACATGACGCTTGCCTACCGCACCGACGTGCGCGATATGGCCCAATTGCAAAAGAGCGCCGATCAGCTTACCTTCCGCACCCAGGATTTCCGGCTGGCGCTGGGCGAACCGGGTTTTCGCGGCAACCTGCGCGACGTGCTGACCCAGCCTTCGCTGCAGCGCGCGCTGCTGTTGCTTGATGACGCACTGGAATTATGCCACGACGTGGCGAAGCTGGCGCTGGGACGGTCGGCGCTGCTTGATGCCGCTTTTGAACGCGCCAGCCTGTACCGCGCGCGGCTCAAGCGTCTGAAGAATACCCAGGAACCGGGTTTCAGCTATTGGTATGAATGCAATGCCCGGCACTTTGTGCTGGCGTTGACGCCGTTATCGGTTTCGACCCGCTTTCGTGAGGTGATGAGCGAAAAAGAGGGCACCTGGATCTTTACCTCCGCCACCCTGTCGGTCAACGATCGCCTGGAGCATTTTACCCGGCGGATCGGCCTGGAAGACGCAAAAACCTTGCTGCTGCCCAGCCCGTTTGATTACGCGACCCAGGCGCTGCTGTGCGTGCCGCGCTTCCTGCCGGAGCCGAACCAGCGCGGGGCGGCGGTGCAGCTGGCGCGGATGCTGGCGCCGGTGATTATCGCCAATCGGGGGCGTTGCTTTTTCCTGTGCACCTCTCACCAGATGATGCGGGATCTGGCGGCGGAGTTTCGCGCCACGCTGACCCTGCCGGTGCTATTGCAGGGCGAGACCGGCAAACGCCAGCTGCTGCAGCAGTTTGTTACCGCCGGCAACGCGCTGCTGGTGGCGACCAACAGTTTTTGGGAAGGGGTGGACGTGCGCGGCGATACGCTGTCTTGCGTGATTATCGACAAGTTGCCCTTTACCGCCCCGGATGACCCGTTGCTTAAGGCGCGCACCGAGGATTGCCAGCTGCGCGGCGGCGATCCCTTTGCCGAGGTGCAGATCCCCGAGGCGGTCATCGCCCTAAAGCAGGGGGTGGGCAGGCTTATCCGCGACAGCGACGACCGGGGCGTGCTGATCATCTGCGATCAGCGGCTGGTGACCCGGCCCTATGGCCAGATTTTCCTCAACAGCCTGCCGCCGGCGCCGCGCACCCGCTCGCTGCAGCGCGCCATCGACTTTTTGCAACACCGCTGACCGGTGGCGTATATTGCCCCTCGCCCCCGCAGGCATCCCGTATCCCTTTGCCCCAGCGGGTATGCTACAATACCCGCCCGGTCCGGCACCACTCTTTTACACCCGCCTGAGGTTTGGCATGTCTACGCGAATTTTAGCTCTCGATACCGCAACTGAAGCCTGTTCCGCGGCGCTTTGGATCAACGGTGAAATCAGCGAACGTTTTGAAATTTCCCCCCGCGAGCACACCCGGCGCATTCTGCCGATGGTCGACAGCCTGCTGGCCGAGGCCGGCATCGAGCTGGCGCAGCTTGATGCCCTGGCTTATGGGCGCGGCCCCGGCAGCTTTACCGGCGTGCGCATCGGCATCGGCATCGCCCAGGGCCTGGCGCTTGGCGCCGGGCTGCCGATGATCGGCGTGTCGACCCTGGCGGCGCTGGCGCAGGGCGCCTGGCGCCGGTGCGGCATCAGCCGCGTGCTGTGCGCCATCGATGCCCGCATGGGCGAGGTCTACTGGGCGCAGTACCAGCGCGGCGACAGCGGCGCATGGTTGGGCGAAGCGGGCGAAAAAGTGGTTAAACCCGATCAGCTGGCGCCGCAAGCCGCCGAACTGGCCGGCCAGTGGGCAACGGCCGGCACCGGCTGGCAAACCTATCCCGGACTTATCGCGCCGCCGGCCGTGCAGCTCGTGGACGGCCAGACCCTGCTGCCGTCGGCCGTGGATATGTTGCCGCTGGCGGTGCTACGCTTAAGCCAGGGCGAGGTCTTGGCGGTGGAATTGCAGGCGCCGACCTATCTGCGCAATGAAGTGACGTGGAAAAAGCTGCCGGGACGCGAATAAAGAGCAACTTATGCCGCCGCCACGGGTCAAAGTAATAACCCATGTATACCGTTAAAGGTATGAGGAATCTAGCGCAAGATGTTTAAGCAAACTACTGTCCGCAGCGCGCAGCGCCGTCGTTTTACCTGGCCGGCCCTGGCCGTGGTCATGATGCTGTCCGGCTGCGCCACGGTGCCGGACGCCGTGCGCGGCACCTCGCCCACCCCCCAGCAGGATCTGGTGCGCGTGCTTAACGCGCCGTCCCTGTATGTCGGTCAGGAAGCCCGTTTCGGCGGCAAAGTGGTTAAAGTCACCAATCTCAACGGACGCACCCGGCTGGAAATAGCCTCTGTGCCGCTGGATGATTCGGCGCGGCCCAGGCTGCACCAAGTCTCTACCGGCAGGGTGGTGGCCTATATCAACGGCTTCCTGGAACCGATGGACTTTAATCACCAGTGGATCACCGTGGTCGGCCCAATCACCGGTACGGAAAAGGGCGCCGTCGACAAGGCGGAGTATACCTTTGTAGTGGTGCGCGCGGACGGATATAAACGCTGGCAGCTGACGCAACAGGTGGTGGCGCCGATGGGGCCGCCGATGTCCCCCTGGGGCTGGGGCGGCCGCTACGGCCGCGGCTGGGGGCCGGAGTGGGGCGTCGGCTACGGCTACGGTTACGGCAATGCCCAGGTTGAAACCGTACTGACCGAATAGTGACGAAACGCTCAATCCTGATATCGATTTCCACCCGATTGCCCAGTTCCATTACCATTACAGATAAGAATCCAGGCAATATGGGGCGGCGATGAGCACATCGGCTATTGATAATACAGGGCAGGGCATGGCGCGGATATGGACCGGGCGTTACCCTGCCGATGTCCCGACGGATATCGATCCCGATCATTACCGATCTATCGCCGTTCTGTTCGCCAACGCGGCGCGCCGTTTTGCCGATTTGCCGGCATTTATCAACCTGGGGGAGACCCTGACATTTCGCCAGCTCGACGCGCTCAGCCTGGCGTTTGCCGCTTACCTGCAGCGGGTCATTGGCCTGCAGCCAGGGGATCGCGTAGCCCTGATGATGCCCAACCTCCTGCAATACCCGGTGGCGCTGTTCGGCGTCCTGCGCGCCGGCATGGTGGTGGTGAACGTCAATCCGCTTTACACCCCGGACGAACTGCGTCACCAGCTTAACGATAGCGGCGCGGCGGCCATCGTTATCGTGGACAATTTCGCCCATACCCTGGAGAAGGTGCTGGCGGAGGTTGCCATTCGCCATGTGATACTCACGCGCCTGGGCGATCATTTCCCGCTGTTGAAGCGCACGCTGGTCAACGCGGCGGTAAAACACCTTAAGCGCAAAGTGCCGCCATACCGCCTGCCGCAGGCGGTTTCCTATCGCCGCGCCCTGGCGCAGGGGCATCGGCTGGAGTTCAGCCCGCCCATTATCAACGGCGACTCGCTGGCCTTCCTGCAATACACCGGCGGCACCACCGGCGCGTCGAAAGGCGCCATGCTCACCCACCGCAATATACTCGCCAACCTCGAGCAGGCGAAAGCCGCCTACGGGCCTATTTTGACCCTGGGGCGCGAAATGATGGTCACCGCCCTGCCGCTGTACCATATCTTCGCCCTGATGATAAATTGCCTGCTGTTTGTGGAAATGGGCGGCTGTAACCTGCTGATTACCGACCCGCGCGATATCGCCTCCCTGGTCGACGCCATGCGGCGTCACCATTTTACGGCGATTTCCGGGGTGAATACGTTGTTCAACGCCCTGTTGCATAACGCGGCGTTCCGTCGCCTGGATTTTGCCTCGCTGCATTTGTCGGTGGGCGGGGGGATGGCGCTGCAGCAACCGGTGGCGGATGACTGGCATGCGCTGACCGGTAAGCACCTGCTGGAGGGGTATGGCTTGACCGAATGCTCGCCGCTGGTGACCGGCAATCCCTATGATTTGAACCGTTTCAGCGGCAGCATCGGCCTGCCGGTGCCCTCCACCGATATCCGCCTGGTGGATGGGGCCGGCAATAACGTGCCGCCCGGCGCGCCCGGGGAGCTGCTGATCAAGGGACCGCAGGTCATGGCGGGCTATTGGCGCCAGCCGCAAGCCACCGCCGAGACGCTGAAAGACGGCTGGCTTTCTACCGGCGATATCGTTACAGTGGATCAACAAGGCTTCGTGCGCATCGTGGATCGCAAGAAGGATATGATCCTGGTGTCCGGCTTCAATGTCTACCCCAATGAAATAGAGGATGCGGTGGTCCGGCATCCGAAAGTGCTTGAGGCGGCGGCGATAGGCGTGCCCAGCGATGACACCGGCGAAGCGGTAAAAATTTTCGTGGTGAAAAAAGAGCCTTCCCTGACCCGCGAGGAACTCATTGCCCACTGCCGTTTGTACCTGACCGGCTATAAGGTGCCAAAACTGGTGGAATTCCGCGCTGAGTTACCCAAATCCAATGTAGGCAAAATTCTGCGCAAGCAATTACGCGTCGAGCACGGATAAACGCTTTTTGCCGCCATGACTGACAGTAAGAGAACTCTGTGTCCAATTACCAATTAATTACCCGCGATGAAGATTTACAAAGGATATGCGCGCTTGCCCGCCAGCACGATCGGGTGGCGCTGGATACCGAATTTGTCCGCACCCGCACCTACTATCCGCAGTTGGGTTTAATCCAGCTATTTGATGGTGACACGTTATCGCTCATCGACCCCCTGGCTATTTCGCAATGGCAACCGTTCCGGGAACTGCTGGCCGACCGGGGGGTGGTGAAAATTCTGCATGCCTGCAGCGAGGACCTGGAAGTTTTCCTGCATTCCTTTGATCAGATGCCGGTGCCCATGCTTGATACACAGGTGCTGGCCGCGTTCAACGGCCGCCCGCTGTCCTGCGGCTTTGCCGCGCTGGTGGCGGATTACCAGCAGGTGGTGCTGGATAAAAGCGAATCCCGCACCGACTGGCTGGCGCGGCCGCTAAGCGCCAGGCAATGCGATTACGCCGCGGCCGACGTGTTCTGGCTATTGCCGATGGCCGATCAGCTGATCCGGGAAACCGAAGCGGCGGGCTGGACCGACGCGGCCAGGCAGGAGTGCGACGCCTTATGCCAGCGGCGCCAGGAAATCGTCGATCCGGAACTGGCTTATCGCGATATCGGCAATGCCTGGCAGTTGCGCACCCGGCAACTGGCGTGCCTGCAAAAATTGGCCTCCTGGCGCCTGCGCAAAGCGCGCGAGCGGGATATGGCGGTGAACTTCGTCGTACGGGAAGAAAATTTATGGCAGGTGGCGCGTTATATGCCGGGATCGCTGGGCGAACTGGACAAACTGGGGTTAAGCGGGCCGGAAATCCGTTATCACGGCAAAATGCTCCTCGCCCTGGTGGAGGAGGCGGCGGCCATGACGGAAGATCAGCTGCCGGAGCCGGTGGTTAATCTCATCGATAAACCCGGCTATCGCGCGCTGTTTAAAACCATTAAGGAACATATCGCCATTGCCAGCGCGGAATCCGGATTAAGCGTGGAACTGCTGGCGTCGCGCAGGCAAATCAATCAATTACTCACCTGGCATTGGCGGCTGACCCCGGGGCAGCGCACGCCGGAATTGCTCAGCGGCTGGCGGGAAACGCTGTTTGGCGCGCGGTTACGCGCAATACTCGACGGTGAGGCGGCAACCACCGACCTGCCCGCGGCATTATAAATCCCCAGGCGCTCTTTTCCCCCTGCACCGGCAGGGGGATTATTGGCTGGTGATCATTTCGGCGTTTCTTCCGCTTCCGGCAGCGTTACGTTCAGCTCGAGGATGGAAATATCGCCTTCCCGCTGCTCAAGCTGCACGGAGACCATTTCCGGATCGATCTGCACATATCGGCAAATGACCTCGAGAATATCGCGTTTCAACTGCGGCAAATAATGAGGCTCGCTATCGCCCCGCCGGCGTTCCGCAACGATAATCTGCAGCCGTTCCTTGGCTATATTGGCTGTCGTTTTTTTACGGGAGAGAAAAAAATCGAGTAATGCCATGGTTTATCCCCCAAACAGGCGTTTTAAGAAACCCTTCTTCTCTTCTTCAATGAAGCGGAAGGGACGTTCTTCTCCTAACAGGCGGTCAACCGTGTCTGAATAGGCTTGGCCGGCATCAGATTCAGCATCGAGTATTACCGGCTCACCCTGATTGGAGGCCCGTAATACGGACTGATCCTCGGGGATGACGCCCAGCAGGGGAATGCGCAGTATTTCAATCACATCTTCCATGCTCAGCATATCGCCACGGTTTACGCGACCGGGGTTATAGCGGGTCAGCAGCAGATGTTCCTTAATCGGGTCCTGGCCATTCTCAGCGCGCCGGGACTTTGACGACAGTATCCCCAGGATACGGTCCGAGTCGCGCACCGACGACACTTCCGGGTTGGTGGTGATAATGGCCTCATCGGCGAAATACAGAGCCATTAACGCGCCGGTTTCGATGCCGGCCGGCGAATCGCAGACCACAAAATCAAAATTCATTTCGCCGAGGTCGTTGAGGATCTTTTCCACGCCCTCGCGCGTCAGCGCATCTTTATCCCGGGTTTGCGACGCCGGCAGGATATACAGGTTATCGGTGCGCTTATCTTTGATCAGCGCCTGGTTCAGCGTGGCGTCGCCCTGGATGACATTAACAAAATCATACACCACGCGCCGCTCGCAGCCCATGATAAGGTCCAGGTTGCGTAAACCGATATCAAAATCGATCACCACGGTTTTTTTACCTTTCCGGGCCAATCCGGTAGCAATGGCCGCGCTTGATGTGGTTTTGCCAACGCCCCCTTTGCCCGAAGTAACAACTATAATGCGTGCCATAATGGATTCCTTGTCAAGGGCTTAATTTAAAGGTTGAATGGTAAGCGTATTATCTTGCAGGCTGAGACGGGCGGCTTTACCCGCGTATTCAGCCGGGATCTGATCGCTTAACCAATACTGACCGGCAATGGAAACAAGTTCCGGGGAGAGGTGGGTGCAGAAAATCTGGCACTGCGCATCTCCCGACGCACCCGCTAACGCCCTGCCTCGCATCATGCCATAAATATGGATATTGCCGTCGGCAATAAGTTCGGCGCCGGCGCTGACGCTGCTGGTGACGATCAAATCGCAATCGCGCGCATAAATCTGTTGACCGGAACGCACCGGGCTATCGATGCGCCGGGTCTTCAAGGCCGTCGCCGGTAGGGCAGGCGCCGCCTTTTCGGCGCGTTTGGGCGCCTTGCCCTCGTTCAACAGCGGCAAGCCGCTACGCACAATGGCTTTTTTCAGCCGGTCATCCTTGCATCCGCTGACGCCGACCACATGCAGGCCGGTGGACAGGATGGTCTGGCGCAACGCTTCCCAGTCGGTGTCCCGCGTCAGGGTGGAAACATTGATTACCACCGGCGCATCCTTCAAAAAAGCAGGTGCCTGTTCGATTTTTTCCTGTAATGCCTGACGAATATCCTCAGGTTGGGCGTCATGAACATGAATTACCGATAAGGTAAAACTACTGCCTTTTAACTCAATGGGCGTCTGTGACATCTATCCTGACTCAGTCTTGACTCATGTATTTTCCCGGTAAGCTACCGGTAAGCGATATTCCGAAGCACTGCATGCATGTTATAGTTACTGCTATATACAGGCAAGACACTAAACCATGTTAACCAGGTAAAAAATATGTTTTGTGTGATCTACAGAAGTACCAAACAAGATCAAACTTATCTTTATATCGAAAAAAAAGATGACTTTTCCCGGGTGCCGCCCGACCTCATGGCCCGATTCGGTAAACCGGTGCTATCAATGTTATTCCCGCTAAATGGTAGCAAAAAACTGGTCGCGGCGGATATAAATAAAGTCAAACAAAGCCTGGTCGATCAGGGTTTTTATCTGCAATTACCCCCGCCTGTTGAAAATTTACTGGCGCAGCATCATAACGCCCGCGCAAAATAACTGTTCATTGATCCACTATTTAATGGCGAATGCGCCATGATGGCATTATAACGTTCCTGTAATATCTCGGCTGCGCGGGCGGCCCCGCGTAAAAATATCGCGCTAAGGAAATAGCCTTATGAAATTATCCGCCATCCCTCTCCTGGTTAGCAGCCTTATGCTGGCCGGTTGCAGTCATCATCCCCAGGCCGCCAACGCCGGGCAGGCGGCCGTGGCGCCGCAGCCGGCGGCAAAGCCCGCGGCCGACGCCCAGGACGGCAAAACCCTGCTCTCGCAACAGAGCCGTGATCCGGCCGAGTTTCCCGCCTATCTGGAGCAGTTAAAAACCGAGGCGCTGGCCCAGGGCATTAATGCCGGCGTCGTGAACCAGGCTTTTGCGCAAACGCACTTTGTCGATCGGGTCATCAGCTCCGATCGGAACCAGCTGGAAAATAAAGTCACCCTGGATGAGTACCTGCAGCGCGTGCTGCCGGCCTGGAAGATAGAACAGGCGCGGACCCAATACCGGGACTACCAGCCGCAGCTGGCGACCATCAGCGCCCGTTACGGCGTGCCGGCGCGCTTTATCGTGGCGTTGTGGGGCATGGAAAGCGGCTTCGGCAAGATTCAGGGACGTGAGGATGTCGTCTCCGCCCTGTCTACCCTGGCGTTTGAGGGCCGGCGTGAAAAGTTCTTTAAAAGTGAATTGTTCGCCGCACTGCGTATCCTGGAGCAAAACGACATCGGCGTCGGTGAGCTGAAAGGCTCGTGGGCCGGCGCCATGGGGCAGAGCCAGTTTATGCCCAGTTCCTACCTGCGCTATGGCGCCGACGGCGACGGCGACGGCAAAATAGATATCTGGAATAATGTGATGGACGTGTTTGCCTCCACCGCCAATTATCTGGCCACGGAAGGATGGAAGCCGGGGCAGGGATGGGGGCAAGAGGTCCGCCTGCCGGCGGGGTTCCCGGCGCAGGCTGCCGGACTGAAGGACACGCAGGCGCAAACGGTGGACGCCTGGAGCGGGCAGGGCATACGCCTGGCCGACGGCAGTCCCCTGCCGGCTTCGGCGCAGCGCGCCTGGGTGATTATCCCGGACGACAATCAAAGCCGGGCGTTCCTGGTCTATGATAATTTCCGCACCCTGATGCGCTGGAACCGCTCTTATTATTTTGCCCTCAGTATCGGCACGCTGGCGGATGCCCTGGGTCAATAACGACCGCCGTGAAGGTTTGCGGCGACTGGGGTATGATAATAGCGGAAACTACTATGTAATCGACTCATCATTTACCGGCAGGAGACTGTGGACATGTATCAACATCGCGATTGGCAAGGCGCGTTACTGGATTTTCCGGTGAGTAAGGTGGTCTGCGTCGGCAGCAACTATTCCGACCATATCAAGGAGATGGGCAGCGCCACGCCCACCGAGCCGGTGCTGTTTATCAAACCCGAGACCGCCTTGTGCGATATCCACCAACCCATCGCCATTCCCGCCGATTGGGGGGAAGTGCACCATGAGGTGGAACTCGCGGTCCTGATCGGCATGCCGCTCAAGCACGCCGATGAGGCCCATGTGGCCCGCGCCATCGCCGGCTATGGTGTGGCGCTCGACCTGACGCTCAGGGAGCTGCAGGCCAAATTCAAGAAAGCCGGGCAACCCTGGGAAAAAGCCAAAGGCTTTGACGGTTCCTGCCCGATTTCCGGCTTTATCCCGGTGGCGGAGTTTGGCGATGCGCAGCAGGCTACGCTGACGCTTAAGGTGAATGACGACGTGCGCCAGCAGGGCAACACGCGGGATATGATCACGCCCATACTGCCGCTTATCGCCTATATGAGCCGTTTTTTTACCCTGCGCCCCGGCGATATTATCCTGACCGGCACGCCGCAGGGCGTGGCAAAGCTGCAGTCCGGCGACCGGCTTACCGTGACGCTTAACGAGCTGGCCCTGGAAACCCGGGTTATCTGAATCTGATTTCATCGCCGCCTTGCGTCACGGCAAGCCGGCATCTAAAATAGCTGCCCGTCGTTTAACCGGATACCATTATGACAAGCCGCCCCTTTTGGCAAGAAAAAACCCTGGCCGAGATGACCGACGATGAATGGGAATCGTTATGCGACGGTTGCGGCCGGTGCTGCCTGCATAAGCTGATTGACGATGACACCGAGGAAGTCTATTTCACCAACGTGGCCTGCAACCAGCTGAATATCAAGACCTGCCAGTGCCGTCATTACGACACGCGCTTTGAATATGAACCGGATTGCATCAAGCTGACGCGCAAAAATCTCCTCACCTTTGACTGGCTGCCGCCCACCTGCGCCTATCGGCTGCAGGAGGAAGGCAAGCCCCTGCCGCAGTGGCATCCGCTGATCACCGGCTCCAAGGCCGCCATGCACGGCGAACGCATTTCGGTGCGTTATATCGCGGTGCGGGAAAGCGAGGTTACCGACTGGCAGGACCATATCCTGAACAAACCGGCCTGGGCGCGTTAAGCTGCCGCCCGGCGCGGGCTTAGCCCAGGGCCTTTTCCGCGCGCATCAGCGACGGGTATTGGAACAGTACGCGTCCGACGCCGCGGTTAAGCGCCCACCAGATGCCGATCGCGCCCGCGGTGCATAACGCGGTTGCCGCCAGCGGATACGCCGCCAGCCAAAACAGCGAGAACAGGCGATGGTCAAACGCGTGGTAACGCGCCAGCGCGCCCAGCATGGGTACGGCCAGCAGCTCGGTCAGCAGTTTATGCAGCACATAGATCTGCAGCGTATTTTTGCCTATCCAGTTAAGCATCCGCAACGCTTCGTTATGCCATGACCAGTTACGGTTCACCCACTGGCAGCACAGTATGGCGATACACACCGCCAGCGCGCTGGTAAACAGGCTCTTATCCATGGCAAGCACCGCGTGAATCAGCGCCAAGACGGCAAGGGATGCCAACAGTATCCGCCGCGAGCGGCTCTCGGCCAGCAGGGCGACGATGCGTGCGCCCAGGAAACAGCCGGTAAAAAAGAAAATCCCGTTTTGCGCCACGCTTGCCGGCCCCCACCACGGCACCATCCCCAGGACGCAGGCGTAATTCAGCAGCGCGCCCAGGATAAGCAGCGCCAGCCAGTGACGTCGCCACAGTTTGCAGACGACAAAATACATGGCCAGGGCGTACAGATACCAGGGGCTGGACATCGCGGTCGCCACATACAGCAGAAACTGGCCGGTGGAGGCCGCGTAGGCGGCGTTATGCGCCATCAGCCGCCAGTCGTCAAACGCCAGCTCGCGGTTGATGAAACTCACGCATAACCACTGTACGGCGCACCATAGCAGGTAAAGATAAAAGAGATTGACCGCTTTCTTGGTCGCCACCTCATGCCAGGAGCGGTTGATCACGCTGTCAGCGGCCAGCAGGCCGGAAATAAAGAAAAACGCCGGCATGCGCAGCGGCACCAGATAATGGTTAACCGCCACCCAGGCGCGGGTGAGAAATAGGTGCGCGTCAATCAGCGCGAGCGAGGGAATATAGCTGGTGGTAATGACATGATTTAATACCACCAGCAGAATGCAGATCCCCTTAAGGGAATTAATCCACTGAATTTTTTTGGCTGTATCGGGCATGAGCGACTCCCCGCGGGGCGATGTGGGCGAACCTGGAGGGAGAGTAGCGGGCGAGGGGGTCGGACACGAGTGAAATCGCTGTGTTTTTGTACGATTTCACTTTTACTTATTTCGTTCCCCCTCTCAGGTTTACGTAACAACAGCCATCGCCGGCATGGCGCAGCTCATAAAACACCGCCGCACGTCCCTGCGCGCCATCGGGCGATGCTCAGGGCGTCTTTGTCATGGCGCCCTCTACGTGATTATTGAGGCCTCTTCACCGTTTTGCCTGAAGAGCTGAAGGCGCGGCGGTCGATTTCCGGTTAACGGTTAAACAGGTCGCGTTTTTTGGGGCGAAACGGCTGGGCGATCAGGACCAGCACGCCGACCAGGAGATAAGCGCCAAAAATCACGATCATCCACTGCGGCATCTCCAGGGACATAAAATGCCATTGTCTGACCGCGCAATCACCGGTGGCGCTGAATACGGACGGCAGCCATTTATCCAAGGGCAGCCAGGAGGGGAAGCTGACAAAAAAATCACAGGTGACAAACGGCGAGGGATTAAGCTGGATATCCGTATGCTTCATCGCCAGCATTAGGCCTTCCCAGGCGCTGTAGAGCCAAATAATTAGCGCACCGTAGCGCAGGGGCGTCGACGGCGCGACGGCGCCGACGATGCCGGCACCCATAATGCCGAACAGCGCGCAGCGCTGGTAAATGCACAGTACACAGGGTTTTAATAACATGACATGCTGAAAATAAAGCGCCACCAGCTCCAGGGCGAAGGCGGTAAGCGCCAGCAATACCCAGGCACCACGCCCTCTTGAGCAGCGGTTAAAGAATTGCAACATACATTATTATCCAGGCCGGTTGGTTGCTTTTAAACAGGCAGTTTAAATCAATTAAAGCCAGAAGCCAGCCTCTTTTTTAGGAATATGCCACTTGATATCATACTTGTTTCCCTTTTATTCAATCTGATGGTGTTCTGCTTTTTCCGCTGCTATTTTGTCGTGCCGCCTGCGCGGGAATCGCCGCAGCGGAATCATGCCGAATAAGGCCGTTATGCGCAGTGGGAGGAAAACCCCGCCGGTAATGCGGCGGACATGACATTTTATTGCCGGATATGGCAGGGTTTTGCTGTTACTATCCCTTAACGCTGTATATCGGGTTCACGCGTTCTGATATCATTAGGCCGTTTTTAGCTCACATACGCATGCTGCTACGGAACATAACATTATGGTCATTAAGGCGCAGAGTCCTGCCGGTTTTGCGGAGGAGTATCTGATTGAGAGTATTTGGAACAATCATTTCCCGCCAGGTTCAATCCTGCCCGCGGAGCGCGAACTGTCCGATGTGATAGGCGTTACGCGCACCACCCTGCGGGAAGTGCTGCAGCGGCTGGCGCGTGACGGCTGGCTGACAATCCAGCACGGCAAGCCCACCCGGGTGAATAATGTCTGGGAAACCTCCGGGTTGAATATCCTGGAAACCCTGGCCCGCCTGGACCATGACAGCGTGCCGCAGCTGATTGATAATTTATTGTCGGTGCGCACCAATATCGCCTCGATCTTTATCCGCATGGCGATACGCTTTTATCCGGATAAGGCGCAGAACGTGCTGGCCCAGGCGAAAGACCTGGAGGATCAGGCGGATGCCTTCACCGAAATGGATTACCGTATTTTCCACGAGCTGGCCTATGCGTCGGGCAATCCTATCTATGGCCTGATCCTGAACGGCCTGAAAGGCATGTACCTGCGGGTGGGACGTTATTATTTCTCCAATCCCCAGGCCCGCGAGCTGGCGCGTAACTTTTACACGCATCTGGCGGCGCTGTGCCGCGACGGCCTGTACGATCAGGTTATCGATCTGGTCCGCCACTACGGTAATGAAAGCGGCGTCATCTGGAGCAGCATGCAGTCCGCCATTCCGCGCGATATTGCCGAATTCAGGCGTTAACCTCAACGCCTGACAGGCCCGCAGAACCGTTTCCGGCCGGCGCGCACACGTCGGTATGCGTTTGGAATGTTATGGGAAAAGAATACAGACGATAAAGCGTAGCCGCGCTATTGGAAACGCGGCGCCTCTACAAGACGGCGCCCATGCCATCACAGCGGTATAGACCGCGGCGGACAGCGTTCAATCAACTCAATATTGCCATCGTCATTGACCTGTTCCATATAGACATCAAAACTCCACAGCCGATGAATATGCTTCATCACTTCGCGCCGGCTTTTAGCCAGCGGCGCGCGGTTTTGCGGCGTATAGCGCAGTGTCAACGAGCGGTCGCCGCGCAGATCGACATTCCAAATCTGGATATCCGGCTCCAGGTTGCTCAGGTTATATTGCGATGAAAGCTCCTGGCGTATGGCCCGGTAGCCCTCCTCGTTATGAATGGCGGCAATTTCCAGATAATTATTGTGGTCGTCATCCAATACCGTAAACAAACGGAAATCGCGCATGATTTTCGGCGACAGGAACTGGCTGATAAAACTCTCATCCTTGAAATTATGCATGGCGAAATGCAAGGTCTCCAGCCAGTCGCTGCCGGCGATATCCGGGAACCAGTGCTTATCTTCGTCCGTCGGCGACTGGCAGATGCGTTTGATATCCTGGAACATGGCGAACCCTAACGCATAAGGGTTGATGCCGCTGTAATACGGACTGTTATAGGGCGGCTGGTAGACGACGTTGGTGTGGCTGTGCAGAAACTCCAGCATAAAACGATCGGTGACTTTTTTCTCATCATAGAGATGGTTAAGAATGGTGTAGTGCCAGAAGGTGGCCCAGCCTTCGTTCATTACCTGGGTTTGTTTCTGCGGATAAAAATATTGGCTGACCTTGCGCACGATGCGCAGGATCTCACGCTGCCAGGGCTCGAGCAGCGGGGCGTTTTTCTCCATAAAGTACAGCAGGTTTTCCTGCGGCTCATGGGGATAGCGGCTGGCCTGGGCCGGCAACTCTTCTTTTTCGCGCCGGGGCAGGGTGCGCCACAGTTCGTTAACCTGGCTTTGCAAATATTCCTCGCGGCTCTTTTGCCGCGATTTTTCTTCCTGCAGCGAGATTTTCTGCGGACGTTTATAACGATCGACGCCGTGGTTCATCAGCGCATGGCAGGAATCGAGCAGTTGCTCCACCTGCTCGACGCCGTAGCGTTCCTCGCATTTGGTAATATAGCCGCGGGCGAAGATGAGATAATCGACGATGGAGCTGGCATCGGTCCAACTGCGGAATAAATAGTTATTTTTGAAAAAAGAATTATGGCCGTAACACGCATGCGCCATGACCAGCGCCTGCATGGTCATGGTGTTTTCTTCCATCAAATAGGCAATACAAGGGTTGGAGTTAATGACAATTTCATACGCCAACCCTTGCTGGCCCTGCTTGTAACGTTGTTCAGTCTCGATAAATTTTTTGCCGAACGACCAATGGGTATAATTAATCGGCATGCCGACGCTGGAATAGGCGTCCATCATTTGCTCGGAGGTGATCACTTCTATCTGGTGGGGGTAGGTGTCCAGCCGATAAAGCTTCGCCACCCGGTCGATCTCGTCCAGATAATCCTGCAGCAGCTCAAATGTCCAGTCGGGTCCATCGCTAAGACAAGTGGTATCCTTAAAACTTTCGTCAAGAGAAATCGTCATCAGCGCACCTCATCGTTACAGACAGCACTTCATCATGCTGGCTTATAATTAATCCTAGTGCAAGATGAAAATGACGCAGGCGCCGCGCCAAATTTAATCCCGGCGCGATTATCCCCGGTTAATGGCGTATTGCCCTTGAAATAACCCCACGGCTGAGTATTTTAGGATGGGCTAACAGCAATGTCGCGGCTTGCGCCGGCCAAGGAAACGCTGGCCGGTTAACCGTTTTTTCTCCCCTACTACATTATTATTGTGCTGCGCAATGGGCGCCATAGGATTGGATAATCATGCGGGTCATCATTCTGGGTAGTGGCGTTATCGGCGTGGCAAGCGCGTGGTATCTTGCCCGGGCGGGGCATGAAGTGCGGGTGATTGACCGGCAGCCCGGACCGGCGCAGGAAACCAGCGCCGGCAACGCCGGACAGATTTCCCCCGGTTATGCCGCGCCATGGGCCGCGCCGGGCGTACCGTTAAAGGCTATAAAATGGATGTTTCAGCGCCATGCGCCGCTGGCTATCCGGCTGAAAGCCAGCGATCACCAGTTGCGCTGGATGTGGCAAATGCTGCGTAACTGCGACAGCCACCATTATTATATTAATAAAAGCCGCATGGTGCGCCTGGCGGAATACAGCCGTGATTGCCTCAAGGCGCTGCGCGACGAAACCGGTATCGCCTATGAAGGCCGCCAGGGCGGCACGCTGCAGCTGTTTCGCACCGACCAGCAGTATGCCGCCGCCGCCAGGGATATCGCCGTGCTGCGCGATGAAGGCGTCCCTTTCGCCCTGCTGGAAGCCCATCAGCTGGCCGGCGTCGAACCGGCGCTGGCGGGCGTGGCCCATAAGCTTAGCGGCGGGCTGCGGCTGCCTAACGATGAAACCGGCGATTGCCAGCTGTTTACCCAGCGTCTGGCCGCCATGGCCGCCGCGCAGGGCGTTGAATTTCAGTATAATTGCTCTATTACCGGCCTGATGCGCACCGGCAACCTGGTGGCCGGGGTCGTCTGCGACGGCGAGCTGCTGCAGGCCGATGCGTATGTGATGGCGCTGGGTTCGTATTCCACCGCCATGCTGCGCGACTTGATCGACATACCCGTCTATCCGCTGAAGGGCTATTCGCTGACCATCCCCCTGGCCGATGAACAGGGCGCGCCGGTATCCACGGTCCTGGATGAAACCTATAAAATAGCCGTCACCCGCTTTGATCGGCGTATCCGGGTGGGCGGCATGGCGGAAATCGTCGGTTTCAACACCGGCCTGGAAAAAGCCCGGCGCGATACGCTGGAAATGGTGGTGCGCGATCTTTTTCCGTTCGGCGGCCATATCGAGCAGGCCACATTCTGGACCGGACTGCGCCCGATGACGCCGGACGGCACGCCCATCGTCGGGGCCACGCCGGTGAAAAACCTGTATCTCAACACCGGACACGGCACGCTCGGCTGGACCATGGCCTGCGGGTCGGGGCGGCTGCTGGCGGATATCATCAGCGGCGCGCGGCCGGAGATTCCCTATGACGATTTATCGGTCGCCCGCTATGACGGCAATTTCAGGGCGGGCGTGGAGCCGAAAATGGCCTGACGAGCGCGCGGCGGCGGGGCCACCGCCGCCGGTGCTATTGCGGCAATGACGTCAGCCTCCCCGACAAGCGCCGGGTATGCAGGCGGGCGAGGCCGGCAAATACCGCGCCCAATAACATCACCAACGACAGCGACAGGCGCGGCGGCAGCGGCAGGGCGATAAACGCCAGGCTGATGGCGGCCGCGCCCGCCATCTGGACAAAGCCGTTCAGCGCGGCCGCCACGCCCGCCTGGTCGGGATACGGCTCCAGCGCGTAGCTGGCGGCGGGGCCCAACAGAAAGGCCAGTCCGGAACAGGCTATCGCCACCGGCAGCATATAGCTCAGCCAGTGGGTTTGCCATATCAGCGGCGTCCAGGCGACGCTGGTCAGTAACGTCAGGCTGCCCAGACCCATCAGCAGGGTACCGATGGTCAGGCAGGCGGGGCGGCCCGCTTTGCGGATCACCCGGTTGGCGATGACGCTGACCAGCATAATCCAGCCCCCATTGGCGCCGAAGGCCAGCGAAAACTGCAGCGGCGTCAAGTGGGCCACCCCCATCAGCACCTGGGATGAAAGCGACACATAGGTCAGCGCCATCGCCATGGCGCCGGTATTGACCAGGGAAAACACCCGAAACCGCCGCTGACCGAGGATCGCCAGATAGGCGTTCACCGGCAGGCCCAGGCGGCGCAGGGTATTGCCCGGGCGCGTTTCCGGCAATCCCCGGGCAATCAGCGCCAGCACCACCAGGGCATAAGCAGTCAGCGCCCAGAAGGGCGCGCGCCAGCCGAACCACTCGGCCAGCAGCCCGCCGGCCAGCGGGGCCAGCGCCGGCACGATATTCAGCGTGCCGTTCAGGAAGCTGAAGGCGCGGGCCGCGTCGTCGCCGTTGAGCCGGTCGCGCACGCAGCTGAACAAGGCGACGGTGGTACAGCATACCGCCAGGCCCTGCAACACCCGCGAGCACAGGAACACCGCGGGCAGTTGGGCCAGGGCCGCCATGGCGGCCCCCAGGCCGTACAGCGCCACGCCCGCCAGCGCCATGGGCCGGCGGCCGAAATAATCCACCAGGGGGCCGGTAAGCAGCTGACCGACGCCCATGACCAGGATAAACAGCGGGATAGTGGACTGGATCAGGGACTCCGGAGTACCCAGTCCTTTGGCGATGCCCGGGATCACGGGCAAATAGAGATCGATACCCAGCGGACCCAGCAATACTAATGACAGCAACAGCAGCAGAAATTTTCGCATCTATAACCACATATTAAGAACGAGCTTAAGAATAGGGGCAGCCGGCGGGCAAGGAAAGAGGAAAAATGGTCATCCAGGCTAATATATGATAATTTTTGTCACATTGTTTCTGATGTTGTTACCCGCCTTTATGAAAACGGAATATAAAAGTTTTTCCAAATTGTTGCATTTGACTTCCAGGGCATTGCGCATGGCGATTGACCGGCGTTTGAAATATCTCGGGCTCAGCCAGGCCAGCTGGGTGGCGGTGGCGGCGATAGCCGGCGCGCAGTCGCCGCTGTCGCAAAGCGAACTGGCGCTGATCCTCGGCGTCGAAGGCGCCACTATCGTCTCCATGATAGACCGCCTGGTGAAGCTGGATTTGGTTCAGCGCATTCCCACCGCCCAGGACCGGCGCAAGAAATTGCTGGTGGTCACCGCCGAAGGCAAGGTATTGTACGAAAAAGTGCGCATGGAAGCCGATGCCATCGGTAAGGAGATCCTGGAAAACGTGACCGAACAGGATATCCAGGTTGCCATGCAGGTGCTGACCAAAATCTACGCCGCCACCGAATCCCTGGATTGACGCCCCCGTCCGCCGTGCCGACGGCGCTGGCACCGGCCCATCCGGGCAGATGGCGACGTTTTTGCGTTGCCGCGGTGCCGTTAAACCTGCTCTTCGGCGATTTTAATACCGATTTTACTCACTTTCTGATCGTCTTTTTCGGCGATGGTCCACACCAATCCTTCCGAGACGACGTTATCGCCCACCACCGGTTCGCCGCCGCCCAATAATTGCATCACAAAGGCGCCCAGCGTCAGCTCATGTTCCACTTTCTCATGCAGATCGAGGCCATAGATGGCCGCCACGTCTTCCAGCCTGGCATTGGCCTCGAGAATAAAATCGCCGAAAAAACGCTGATCCAACGCCACCGGCGGCGACTGGCTGAACAGCCTGCCCAGCGCCGGCAAATCCCGTTCCCGGCCGATAACGCACAGTACATCGCCCTCTTTCAACCGGGTGTTGCCGGTGGGGTGCAACATCACGTTATCGCGAAACAACGCGGCGATACGGGTGTGCTTGGGCATTTTCATATCGCGCAGCGCGGCGCCGACACACCAGTTATCCTCATTAAGCTGGTAAATAAACTGTTCCCAGGGATTTTCGGGATGGATATCCATGCCCACCCGGTTGATAGGCTTGGCGGTGGGCGGCACCACCACCTTAGCCAGCCTGGCGGCAAAACCCAGCGACGTTCCCTGCAGCAAAAGTGAAATCAATACGATAAAAAACGCGACGTTAAAATACAGGCGCGCGTGGTCCAGGCCGGCCATCATCGGGAATACCGCCAGGATGATCGGTACGGCGCCGCGCAGGCCCACCCAGGAGAGAAATACCCGCTCCCGGGCGGTAAAGTTGCGAAAGGGCAGCAACCCGACCCAAATGGATAACGGACGGGCGACCAGCATCAGCCAGAGCGACAAGATCAGCGCCGGCACCGCAATCATCCACAAATCGCTGGGCGTCACCAACAACCCCAGCACCAAAAACATGCCGATCTGGCTTAACCAGGCCATGCCGTCGAAGGTTTGCAAAATACCGTGTCGGTTGCGGATCGGCCGGTTGCCCAATAAAAAGCCGCAGAGATAGACCGCCAGGATGCCGCTGCCTTCCAGCGCCGTGGTCAGGGAGAAAATCATGATGCCGCCGCTTACCGCCAGCAGCGGATACAGTCCCGGGGCCAGGGAAATTCGGTTAATGGTTTGCAGCAGCAGCCAGCCGCCGCCCAGGCCGAACAACATCCCCAGGCCGAACTGCTGGATCAAATGCACCAGGAACATCCAGCTTAAATGGGATTCATGTCCCTGGATCATCGAGATAAGCGTAATGGTCAAAAACACCGCCATGGGATCATTGCTGCCGGACTCGATTTCAAGCGTGGCGTTGACGCGCTCGTTCAGGCCTTTGTCGCCCAGCAGCGAGAATACCGCGGCGGCGTCGGTGGAACCGACGATGGCGCCGAGCAACAACCCTTCTATCAGGTTGAGGTGAAATAGCCAGGCCGCCACCATGCCGGTCAGTCCGGCGGTAATCAGTACGCCCACAGTCGCCAGCGACAGCGCGGGCCACAGCGCCACGCGAAACGAGGTGGCGCGGGTGCGCATGCCGCCGTCGAGTAATATCACCGCCAGCGCCAGGTTGCTGATGAGGTAGGCGACCGGATAATTATCGAAACCGATGCCGCCGATACCGTCCACCCCGGCCAACATGCCGATGGCCAGGAAAATAACCAGGATTGGAATACCCAAACGGGAAGAGAGGGAACTCAGCAGGATGCTGCCGCCCACTAAAATAGAGCCAATAATAAATAAACTGATGATGGTGCTGCTGTCCAACCTAACTCTCCTTTATTGTTTTCGCCGGCTCCCGCTCATCCTGAACGGAAATAAGAGGCTACTGTTCCAGACAATATTGCCGGGCGGTGATGGGTGCCGCTGTTTATGCATGGAGGGGGCTTTCAAACTACCTCCTTTCACGCCAACCACAAAGCCGTTTTTTGCCAAAAGGCTGTTTTTAGGCATTTCACGTCCAATACGCGGGATAATGGCTAAAAATCGACGCAAAGGGTTTTATGCCATGGCCGTGCCGGGATAATCATCGACATCGGCCGGCGGCTGGACAATGGGGTCTGAATGGAGCGCCCATGCTATGGCGCATGCCTGGGTTTTTCATTCATGTTACTATAAATTACCGCTGATAATGAATTACTGAATAAAAATTCCGATGAAATTTGACGGGCAATATTACGACATGCTGATCGTGAAGGAATGGCAGGATTTGATTGCCATCACCAGCGAGGCCGCACATAAGCTATTGATTTCATTGAACAATGAAGATATTGATTTATTGGTGGACGATTTTTACGATTATATGCTGGGGGATGATAGCGCCCGGCTATTTCTTTCCAGCCAGCAGGTCAAGGATCGTCTGCATGCCACGCTGGTTCAATGGCTAAAGGCGGTATTGAGCAGTTCCGCCGCCGATCTGCCGGCATTGATCAGCGTCCAGCGTAAGGTCGGCGACGTGCATGCCCGCATCGGCATCCCCATTGATCTGGTGGCGCGCGGCGCCCGACGTGCCAAAAGATCCCTTTATATCCTTCTGCGGCGCGATATTACCGATTTGGCCTTATGTTACGACGCCATGCGCTTTTCATCCCTGGCTATGGATATGGCTATCGAAGTCATGACCACGGCGTATTCCCGGTCCCATGAAAATACCACCAAGGACAAGGAGAATTTCCGCTTATTCTCCATTCTCGACAACGTCCATGTCGAACGGGAGCGCCAGCTTGCGGCGTTGCTGAACTGGGAAAACCAGTTTATCTACAACATCGCCACCGGTCTTCCCCTGGCGGAGATCGTGCCGCTGGCAGACGCGGAATTCGGGCTGTGGTTTCAGCACAAAGGACGGCACGTGTTTGAATCCGTTGACGAAGTCGCCGCCATCGAGGGATTGTTGGCCGGCGCCGACGCGTTTATTGCCTCCTACAGCGCCGATCGGGTGGCGGTAGCGGAACTGCGCCACACCCTGCTTCGCACCGTGCGTAACCAGGTAAAGCAGATCAGCACGCTGCTGGCGACGCTGTTCGACGAGCTGGCGAAATTTGAAAATGGCAAAGATCCCCTGACCAATCTGCTGAACCGGCGCTTTATTCCCACCATACTGCGCCGGGAAATCGCCCTGGCGATGCGCTCCGGCACGCCGTTTGTCATCGCCATACTGGATGTCGACTATTTCAAAAGCATTAACGACAGCTTTGGTCATGATGCCGGGGATGCGGCGCTGAAAAAAATTGCCGTGACCCTCTATGAGAGCGTACGCAGCAGCGATTATGTTTTTCGTTACGGCGGGGAGGAATTTATGCTGCTGTTTGTGGAAACGTCCGAAAGCCAGGCGGTTTCCATACTGAACACTATTCGCAACCGCATCGCGGAGCGGCCGGTCCAGCCGGCGGACGGTGGCAATATCACCCTGACGGTGAGCGTCGGCCTGTGCATATTCGACGGCCATCCCGATTATGAGCGCTTAATTAAAAAAGCCGACAACGCGTTATATCTGGCGAAACAAAACGGCCGGGATCGCATCGAAATCTACCGCGAAGGGCATCACTGAGGCGGGAGCTACACCTGGCAACGGGCGTTGTGGCAACGGGGCGGGGCAAAACCTAAATCAGCCAGAATAAAACCGCAGTCTGGCTGATTTACCTACAGTTGCGTTTATCTTTCGTTAACCTGTTTATGGAACAATTCCCTGAATACCGGATAGATATCTTCCTGATCGCGGATATGCTGCATGGCAAAATTGTCATATTTGGCCTGCAGATCTTCATATTCCCGCCACAGGGTTTGATGCGCCCGGCGGGTGATCTCGATATAGCTATAATACCGCACCATCGGCAATAGCTTGCCGGCCAGCAGTTCGTGGCACAGCGGCGAATCGTCCGCCCAGTTATCGCCGTCGGAGGCCTGCGCGGCGTAGATATTCCACTGCGCGGGGTCATAACGTTCCTTCACCACCTCTTCCATCAGCTTCAGCGCGCTGGAGACAATGGTGCCGCCGGTTTCCTGGGAGTAGAAAAACTCATGCTCATCCACTTCCTTGGCCTGGGTGTGATGACGGATGTAGACCACGTCGACGTTTTTATAGGTCCGGCTGAGAAACAGATACAGCAGGATATAAAACCGCTTCGCCATATCCTTGGTGGCCTGATCCATCGAACCCGACACATCCATCAGACAGAACATGACCGCCTGGCTTGACGGTTCGGCGCGCCTTTCGAAATTTTTATAACGCAAATCAAAAGTATCGATAAACGGTACCCGGGCGATTTTCTGCCGCAGCTCCGCTATCTCCTTATGGATCCGCTCCTCCTCCAGCAATTGGGCCGGCTCGCTGTTGGCGAGCATGGCCAGCTCCTCCTCGAGCTCCCGGATGCTGCGGCGTTTGCCGGCGGTCATGGCGGTGCGCCGCACTAAGGAGTTTTGCAGCGAACGCACCACGCTGATATTGGCCGGCACGCCGGTGGACGTATAGCCGGAACGGTGCGTCTTGTACTCATTCAGCTGCTTATGCTGGTTTTTTTGCAGATTGGGCAGCGCCAGGTCCTCAAACAGCAGGTCGAGGTATTCGTCTTTCGAGATTTGAAAGACGAATTCATCCTCGCCTTCGCCGTCCTGGCTGGCATTGCCCTGGCCGCTGCCGCCGCCCCCGCCCGCGGGCGGACGCTCAATGCGGTCGTTCTGGATAAAGTGATCGTTGCCGGGATGCACCCGATGGCGCATGCCCCCACGTCCCTGATGGAAAATAGGCTCATTGATATCAGTATTGGGAATCGACACCGATTCCCCGCTTTCTATATCGGTAACCGAACGCTTGTTGATGGCCCCGGCAATCGACTGTTTGATTTGCGACTTATAGCGGCGTAAAAAGCGCTGGCGGTTCACCATGCTTTTGTTCTTGCCGTTAAGTCGTCGGTCAATAAAGTAGGCCATATATTTCCTCCGGGCGACACTGTCCACCAGCTTTACTTATGCCGAAATCCTCGACAATAAGCCACTACGGCCAGCCACGCCGCAGCACAAATGCGGCGGCGTGACGACAATGTCGGCTACTGCGATCAAGACGATTTCCTCACCCGCAGATACCATTCACATAACAGGCGCACCTGTTTGCGGGTATAACCCTTTTCCATCATGCGATCCACAAAGTCGTCATGTTTTTTCTGCTCATCGGTAGATGTTTTCGCATTAAATGAAATAACAGGCAACAACTCTTCGGTGTTGGAGAACATTTTTTTCTCAATAACGGTGCGCAATTTTTCATAACTGGTCCAGTTAGGATTACGTCCGTTATTGTTGGCGCGGGCCCGCAGCACGAAGTTGACGATTTCGTTACGGAAATCTTTCGGGTTGCTGATGCCCGCCGGTTTTTCAATTTTTTCCAATTCCGCATTCAGTGCTTCCCGATCGAATAACTGTCCGGTATCAGGATCGCGGTATTCCTGGTCCTGGATCCAGAAATCGGCATAGGACACGTACCGGTCAAATATATTTTGACCATATTCGGAATAGGATTCGAGATAAGCGGTTTGAATCTCCTTACCGATAAACTCGGCATATTTAGGAATCAAATAACCCTTGAGATGTTCGAGATATTTTTCGGCAATATCCTGCGGAAACTGCTCGCGTTCAATTTGCTGTTCCAGGATATAAAATAAGTGTACCGGGTTAGCCGCTACCTCGCCGTGATCAAAGTTGAATACCCGCGACAAGATTTTAAAGGCGAAGCGGGTGGATAAGCCGTTCATGCCTTCGTCGACCCCCGCGTAATCACGGTATTCCTGATAGGATTTTGCCTTCGGGTCGGTATCTTTCAGGCTCTCGCCGTCATAGATGCGCATTTTGGAGTAGATACTGGAGTTTTCCGGTTCTTTCAGCCGTGAAAGGATGGAGAAACGGGCCAGCGTTTCCAGCGTGCCCGGCGCGCAGGGCGACTCCGACAGCTCACTATTGACCAACAGTTTTTCGTAGATCTTGATTTCCTGCGAAACCCGCAGGCAATAAGGCACTTTGACGATGTAGACACGGTCAAGGAACGCCTCGTTGTTTTTATTGTTGCGGAACTGCACCCATTCCGATTCGTTGGAGTGGGCGAGAATGATGCCGTTGAACGGCAGCGCGGCGATACCTTCGGTACCGTTATAGTTCCCTTCCTGGGTGGCGGTCAGCAGGGGATGCAGCACCTTGATCGGCGCCTTGAACATTTCGACGAATTCCATGATGCCCTGGTTGGAGCGGCAAAGGGCGCCGGAATAGCCATAGGCGTCGGGATCGTTTTGGGCGTGGTCCTCCAGTTTGCGGATATCGACTTTACCTACCAGGGCGGAGATGTCCTGGTTGTTCTCATCGCCCGGCTCGGTCTTGGCGATGGCTATCTGCTCTAGAATGGACGGCCAGACCTTGACCACTTTAAAACGGGTGATATCACCGCCGAACTCGTGCAGGCGTTTGGCCGCCCACGGCGACATGATGGTGCCGAGATAGCGGCGCGGCACGCTATACTCTTTTTCGAGGATGTTGGCGTCTTCCTGCGGGTTGAACAGGCATAACGGATGATCGTTGACCGGGCTGCGCTCGCCGTTGGCGCTCAGGATGTAGATGGGCACCCGCTGCATCAGCGCCTTGAGACGCTCGGCCAGGGAAGATTTACCGCCGCCAACCGGTCCGAGCAGGTACAGGATCTGTTTCTTTTCTTCCAGTCCCTGGGCCGCGTGCCTGAGATATGACACGATTTGCTCAATAGCCTCTTCCATGCCGTAAAATTCTTCAAAGGCGGGGTAGCGTGCTATAACGCGGTTGGAAAACAGTCGGGAAAGCGGTGGCTCCTGGGCGGTGTCGACCATGACCGGCTCACCGATGGCCATTAACAGTCTTTCCGCCGCGTTGGCGAATGCGCTGCGATCCTGGCGGCAGATGGTAAGGAATTCCTGCAGTGTGAACTCTTCGTCCTTGGCAGCTTCGTAGCGCTGACGATACTGGTCAAATATGTTCATAGCGATGCCCGTCCTTCGTTATTAGCACAGGTTAAAAAGGAGCTAGGATAAGTATTTAGTGCTCCTGAAAAAATCGATCTCTCCTAAGTACAGCAACCACTATGCCAACTTTGTTTGCACTTTATTGTTACCGCTCTCAGGAAAAACCTTTCTCTATAATAAAGTTTAGTTGGCATCTGGCAAATGTCATTTATGTGTTACCGCTTTTTTTAAGATATATCAATGACTCAGTTAACGTTTTTTTACCAAAGCCCTGTGTGGCGCGGCCTGTAGGGCTGTGGACCGATTTTGGCATAGTGTATATAAAATTAGGATATAATTTAGACGTTAATTGTTCTTTTCTGTAAATAATCGGCAAACGGCGTTGGTTTACTTTACACTTCACGTTTATATTGCGGTTTGTTCGTTTTTTTAACACTACGGGAAGCATCCATTGTGAAAACTCACCCATTATCCTTACTGAGTCTCGCGGTAGCCCTGGGCCTGTGCGCCCCGGTGGCAATGGCCGGCACCTGGTCCGTGGGCGCATCCGCGCTGCACGCCACCAGCCCTTATAAAGGCGCCGACGACAGAACAATCCCGTTTCCCATCATTAACTATGACGGGGACAGCGTCTACCTGCAAGGCCTGAGCGCCGGCTATTATCTGTGGAAGGATGCGCAGAACCAGCTGTCGCTGACGGCCGAATATTCGCCGTTCGGCTTCAAGCCCAGCGACAATGATTACGGCTATATGAAGCAGTTGGATAAGCGGCGCGGAACCGCCATGGCGGGGCTGCGCTATAAGTATACGGCGCAATGGGGCATAGTTCGCGCATCCTATCTGGGCGATATCCTGGATAACAGCGATGGATTTACCGCCGATCTCGCTTATCTTTATCCTTTTACATTCGACCGGTTGACCCTGTTGCCCGGCATCGGCGCCAACTGGGCCAGCGATAACCAGAACGATTACTATTATGGCGTCAGCCGGCATGAATCCAGGCGCAGCGGCTTAGCGGAATACCAGGCCGACGACGGATGGTCGCCGTACCTAGAGCTGACGGCGGTTTACGCGTTGAACGAAAACTGGAATGCCTCGCTGATGGCGCGCTATACCCGGTTGAGCGATGAAGTGAAAGATAGTCCGATGGTGAATGCCAGCGCGACGACGCTTATCGGGGTAGGGATGACCTACCGCTTTTAAATGGTGCGCACCATGCTTCATTGGGGTGCATTTATGCGCGGGCGCACCAATCAGGTGCGCCCGCGGTGTTTTATACAACAGGAGGAACTATGGCCAGTAAACAGGTGATTTTTCCCGATGGGCATACCCTGCCCGCGATAGGTCAGGGCACCTGGTATATGGGCGAACGGTCCAGCGATATCCAGGCTGAGACGCGCGCGTTGCAGTATGGACTCGACCTGGGGCTGAGCCTGATTGATACCGCCGAAATGTACGCCGACGGCGGCGCGGAGCGCGTGGTGGGCCGGGCGATACAGGGCCGGCGCGAAGAGGTGTTCCTGGTGTCGAAGGTCTATCCGCAGAATGCCGGTGGCGCCAAGGCGCAGGCGGCATGCGAAAACAGCCTGCGCCGTCTGCAAACCGATTATCTTGATCTGTATTTATTGCACTGGCGCGGCGGCATTCCGTTGTCCGATACCATCGCCGCCATGGAGACGCTGCGCCAGGCGGGAAAGATCAAACGTTGGGGCGTGTCGAACCTGGACGTGGCGGATATGGAGGAACTGTGGTCGCTGCCGGGCGGCGATGCCTGTATGACGGATCAGGTGTTGTACCATCTGGCCTCGCGCGGTATTGAGTACGATCTGCTGCCGTGGTGCCAGGAACGGGGAATGCCGGTGATGGCATACTGTCCGCTGGCGCAGGCCGGCAAGCTGCGTAACGGGTTGATGGACAATCAGGCGGTACAGCGTATCGCCGGCGAACTGGCGCTTACGCCGGCCCAGGTGTTACTGGCATGGGTGATACGGCGTCCGGGGGTGATTGCTATTCCCAAGGCGGGAAGCCGGGCGCATGTGAAGGAGAATGCCAGGGCGCTGGAGGTGGTATTGAGCGCGGCGCACCTTGATGAATTGGATCGCGCGTTTCCCGCGCCCCAGCGCAAAACCCATCTGGATATCGTCTGATCTTAGCGACGACCCGAGAGGACCGGCCCGGCCCCACCGGCACGCTTTCCCGGTAACAGGTTCGCTGCAGTTTAGCGTGGGCGGCCCTGGCCGCCATGGGGCCGTAAGCCGCGGTCAGGCTTTACGTAGGCTGATAACCGTCGCCAGGCGCGCGGGGGCGGCCGGCGTGGCTACCAGCGGTTTATTGACGCGTGCGGTTTCCACGCAAACATAGGTTTTATAGCCCTCGTCCGTGATATCGCTGATTTTTTTCGCCAATTCCGCGCCGGGATTCCAGGCTACCACGTCGCTGTAGTGGTGATGATGGATTTCGATGACGCGTTTATTGCCCCGGTCGTTAATCAGGCTGATGTCCTGCGGGTGGGTATATACCCGATCCACTTCGCCGCTGAACGTGACGTCGCCCTGCTGTTGCGCGGTAACGCCGCCGTTCACCTTGTCGATATAGCTGTTGCCCAGTCCGCTTACGCTGACGTCGTTAATATCCTTGATATTAAAATAGCTGTGCAGGGCGGCGGTGTTCTGGAAATCGCCTTTGGCTTCCAGTTCGATGCTGCAGGTGCGGCCCAGGACAAATGTCGCGGTCAGGGTAAAGGGTTTCGGCCAGTATTGCTCGGTAACGGCGCTGTCGTGCAGGCTGAGGGACAGGGTGACCTGCTGATCGTTTTCCTGATGGACGTCGAGATGCCAGGGCAGGATACGCGCAAAACCATGGTTGGGACTGGCTACCTTGCCGAACCAGGGCCAGCAGACGGGCACGCCGCCGCGAATGGCCACGCCATCCTTGAATTCGCTGCTGTCGCTTAACCACAGCACCGGTTCTTCGCCTGCGGGCTGCCAGGCCACCAAATGGGCGCCCTGCAGGGTAACCGCCGCCTTGACGCGCGGATGATCGATGACGATAACCGGCAGTTCATCCATCTGACGCAAGCTGATGGAGGATGAGAGCTGCTCTTTGACGGGTAACGCAAAAACAGAGTTATGCATACATGAGCCTTGTGAAGTTAAGCATTGGAATCAAATAAAAAGGGCGACATTGCTGTCGCCCCATAAGCCGTTCTTTATCGACAATGATTACTTGGCGATATGGGAAATCAGATCCAGTACTTTATTGGAATAACCCGTTTCGTTATCGTACCAGGCTACCAATTTTACAAAATTCTTGTTCAGCGCGATGCCGGCTTTGGCGTCAAATACCGACGTCAGTTTTTCGCCGTTGAAATCGGTGGAAACCACGTCTTCATCGGTGTAGCCCATAACGCCTTTCAGTTCGCCTTCGGACGCTGCTTTCATCGCTGCGCAGATTTCTTCATACGTTGCGCTTTTTTCAATGCGCGCGGTTAAATCGACAACGGAAACGTTCGGGGTCGGAACACGGAAGGACATGCCGGTCAGTTTACCGTTCAGCTCGGGGATAACTTTACCCACGGCCTTGGCGGCGCCGGTTGAGGACGGAATGATGTTCTGGGACGCGCCGCGGCCGCCGCGCCAGTCTTTATGGGACGGGCCGTCGACGGTTTTCTGCGTTGCGGTGGTGGCGTGTACGGTGGTCATCAGCGCTTCAACGATACCGAATTTATCGTTAAGGACTTTGGCCAGCGGCGCCAGGCAGTTGGTGGTACAGGAAGCGTTGGACACGATATCCTGGCCATCATAGGATTTATGGTTCACGCCCATGACGAACATCGGGGTATTGTCCTTGGAAGGGCCCGTCAGGACCACTTTCTTGGCGCCGGCGGTGATGTGCTTGCGGGCGGTTTCGTCGGTCAGGAAGATGCCGGTGGCTTCTGCAACCACGTCAACGCCAACGTCACCCCATTTCAGGTTAGCCGGATCTCTCTCAGCGGTAACACGGATGGTTTTGCCGTTTACAACCAGATGGCCGTCTTTCACTTCCACGGTACCGTCGAAACGACCATGAGTTGAATCATACTTCAGCATGTAAGCCATATAGTCGGCGTCTAACAGGTCATTGATGGCGACGATTTCGACATCGTCACGTTCCTGCGCAGCACGGAAAACAATACGGCCGATACGGCCAAAACCGTTGATACCTACTTTGATAGTCATATATTCCACCAGCTAATTATTAGTGAATAAAAGGTTACTTGTAAACTTACAAAAACCTCGCGCAGCGTCAAGCGGAATCGTGTCAATTATTGCTGCAAATCAAACGTAATCACACCATTTGAACGTAAATTGTCCGTTCCGCCGCCCGCACAGCTACGAATAAGATGGGGGCCGTAGCCCGCCATTTAAACTGCACCTGGCAGCTAAATGTGATATGCATCACACTTACCGCTCACGTCGTTTCTCGCCCTCTAGTTTAAGCTAAAAATCATCCCGGTGTTGTTAATTATTTGTTATAATAAGCCGGTTCAAAACCCTTATCATTCATTCACCGCCTGAGAATCGCACGTATGGCTAAAAATGATCCCGATCGCATCGTCCCCGACCATCTGACCGATATGCAGCGCCACGTCACGCAGGAGCGGGGCACCGAGCCGCCTTATAGCGGTAAGTTGCTGGAAAATAAGCGCACCGGCCAGTACCACTGCCTGTGCTGCAACGCGCCGCTGTTTTTTTCTGCAACCAAATATGACTCCGGCTGCGGCTGGCCGAGTTTTTACGAGCCGGTTAACGAGTCCGCCATCCGTTATCTGGACGACAACTCCCATGGTATGCATCGCGTGGAGATCCGCTGCGGCAATTGCGATGCCCATCTTGGGCACGTATTCCCGGACGGGCCGCAGCCCGGCGGCGCCCGTTTTTGCGTTAACTCCGCTTCGCTGCGTTTTAAGGACCAGGAAAATGGCGAAGAAATCGACGGCTGATTCGCACGTAACACACCCGCGCGTATCGCTGCCGGCGGAGGCAAGCTTTATCGATTCAGCTAATTATTCTTATGATAAGGAATAAATCGTGGACGTTGATGCGCTACTGGCTAACCTGACGCCTGACATCTACCAGCGCCTGAAAACGGCGGTGGAACTGGGCAAATGGCCCGACGGCGTTCCCCTGACCGCCGAACAAAAGGATAACTGCCTGCAAATGGTGATGCTGTGGCAGGCGCGTCATAATCATCAGCCGGAGCATATGAGCATCGGCACCGACGGGCAAATCGTGATGAAAAGCAAGCGCGAGCTGCTTGAGGAGCTGACCGGGCGACCGGTGGCGCGTATCAAGCCCGAATAGCGCGGCCATCCCGGCAGGCGCGGCCGCGTCACCATGCCGGGAAACGCCTATCCTTCGCCGGCGCCGCTTCGCGCTCAGACGCCGCGCATCATCTCATCCAGGGTCACCAGCCTGGCGCCGTGGCGGCGCATTTCCTCCAGCGCCCTTTGGCTGTCGCCGGCGTCCAGGTTGACGCCGCGGCATCCTTCGGTGAGCACGTCGGTGCGATAGCCCAGCGACAGCGCGTCAAGCACGGTGAACTTTACGCAATAGTCGGTCGCCAGCCCCATCACCGTCAGATGGGTGATATCCAGCGCGCGCAGCCAGTCATCCAGCTCGGTCTGCTGGCGATGGCCGTTATCAAAAAACGCGCTGTAGCTGTCTATCTCGGGCTGGCGGCCCTTGAGGATCTTCTTATCAATCCATTGCTGATGCAACTGCGGGTGCAACTGCGCCCCGGGGGTATCCTGTACGCAGTGCACCGGCCACCATACCTGGCTGAGACCGTCCAGCATGCCGGTATCGCCCACCCGGGCGCCGGCGTTGACCGCAAAACTGCCGTGCTGGCGTGGATGCCAGTCCAGCGAGGCCGCCACCGGGAAACCCGACCGGCGGCAAAAGGCCATCGCCTGGTTGGCGACGCTTATCACCGCGTCTCCCTCGGCGACCGCCAGCGCGCCGCCCGGGCAAAAATCATTTTGTAAATCGATCAACAGTAAGGCGCTGTTCATAGATCTCTCCCGTTCACTCTTTAACGGTTAACTCCCCGCGCAGGTTTTGCTGCATCAGACGGCAAATATCGGCGGCCGGCAGCGACTGGCTCAATAAAAAGTGCAGTTTGGTCAGGGTGGCCTCGACGGTCATATCAAATCCGCTGATAACGCCGGCCCGCGCCAGGGCGTTGCCGGTAGCGTAGCCGCCCATATCGACCCGGCCGGAAAAACATTGGGTCAGGTTGACCACGATGCTTCCGCGCGCCACCGCCTGGCGCAATTCATCCAGCAGCGCCGGGTGCTGCGGGGCGTTGCCCACGCCGTAGGAGCGCAGGATCAGCGCTTTCACCGGCTGGCGTAAAAAATTGCCCACCACATCGGCGGAAATGCCGGGATAAAGCGTGACCACCCCGACCGGCTGCGGCGTGATCGGATGACTGATAAGCACGCCGTCGCCCCCGGGCGGCAGCGGGGAGGCCATGCGGCGTATATGGATGCCCGCTTCCAGCAGCGGCGGCAAATTGGGTGAGGCAAACGCGTCGAAACCGTCGGCGTGGGCTTTGGTGGCGCGGTTGCCGCGAAACATCTTATTGTTAAAAAACAGGCTGACTTCATTTACGGGATAGTTGGCCGCCAGGTACAGCGCGTTGAGCAGATTGGTCTGGCCGTCGGATCGCAGTTCCTCCAGCGGGATCTGCGATCCGGTGACGATCACCGGCTTATTCAGGTTTTCCAGCATAAACGACAGCGCGGAGGCGGTGAACGCCATGGTGTCCGTGCCGTGTAAAATAACAAACCCATCATAGCGATGATAATTTTCCGCGACATCCTGGGCGATATGTTGCCAATCGTCGGGCGTCATATCGGAGGAGTCGATCAGCGGCGTGTATTCATGCACGGTGAAATCGGGCATTTCCGGGCGATAGAATTCCGGCATCAGGGCCAGCTGACGCTGCAGATGCCCCGAGACCGGGATATAACCGTTTTCGGAACGTTGCATACCAATGGTGCCGCCGGTATACGCAACATAAATGGATTTTTTTGACATGAAGGGACAGGCGTTGACGGGATAATACGCTAATTATACGTCCTGCAGGCAATAACACCAGCCCCGGACGGGGCTGGTATCGGTTGGGGCGGCCAGGTTATTGGACGTCACCGCAGGTAAGGCAATAGGCGTAACGGTTCTGGGGGTCGTTCAATTTCGGAAACGCGTTGGCCTGGGTGGAAAACAGGGCGGAAACCTGCGCGGCCGGCACCGGCAGGAACGCCTGGATCATGACGGGCAGATGCGCATAAACCGCGGCGCTGGTTTGCGACATGACCATATCAAGCAGGCTCGGCTCATCCAGATACCAGTTCAGGTAGTATTGCTGTAATTTCGCCAGTTCGGCCGCTTTCGCCACCGCGTCGTCAAAATCCCCCAACTGATCGACCAGGCCGTTGGTCTTGGCATCGCTGCCGACCCAGACATGACCCTGGGCAATCTTATCGACCTCCTCGGGAGATTTGTTCCGCGCCTTGCCCACAAGCGTAATAAAGTTCTTGTAGCCGTTCTCGATGTTGAGCTGCATCATCTGCGAAAATTCCGGCGGCAGCGCCTTGGTCATCGACAGATCGGCCAATGGCGAGGTGGCGACGCCATCGGTATGGACGCCTATGCTGCCCAGCGAATCCTCGAAGGTGTTGATAACGCCGAAAATACCGATCGAGCCGGTGAGGGTGCTGGGACTGGCGATGATGTAGTTGGCCGGGGTGGAAATCCAGTAACCGCCGGATGCGGCCATGCCGCCCATGGAAACCACCACCGGTTTACCCGCGGTGCGCGCCGCCTCGAGCTCGGAACGGATCATCTCGGAGGCGCTGACGCTGCCGCCGGGACTGTTAACCCGCAAGACGATGGCCTTGACATCGGGATCCAGCCTGGCGTCGCGGATCTGGCCGGCGGTCGTGTCGCCGCCGACCGACCCCGGGGTTTCTGGGCCGTCGATAATGGCGCCGTTGGCGAAAATTACCGCAATCTGGCCGCCTTTTTGCGGTTGCCGCGGCGTCTGGTAATCATAAATACTGACGGCGTTAAACGCGTTTTTTTGCTTGTTCCAGCCAAAGGCCTTAGTCATTTCCGCTTCGATGGCCACACGGGAGGCCACGGTATCGACCCACTTATTCGCCAGCGCGAACTGCGCCGTATCGCCGTCGACGGACCGCAGGCCGGCCACCATCGCCTGGGCGCCGGGGAACAGCTGATCAGACGTGATCTGGCGGTTTGCGGCCACGGTATCTACATAGTGCTGCCATAACTGGCCGAGCCAGCGGCTGTCGGCGTCACGGGCGGCGGGGGACATATCATCGCGCAGGAACGGCTCCACGGCGGATTTATAGGTGCCGACCCGGAAAATATGGGTATTGACCTTCAATTTATCCAGCAGTGATTTGTAATACAGATTATTGGTGGCCAGGCCATGAAGATCCACCGCGCCCTGGGGCGTAAGGTAGATTTTATTGGCGAAGCTGGCCAGGTAGTACTGCGCCTGGTTGTAGCTGTCGCCGGCGGCATAGATCGGCTTGCCGGAGTCGCGGAATTCGCGCAGCGCCTTACCGATATACTGCAGCGAGGCCTGGTCCGCGCCGGCGAAATCCTTCAGCGAAAGCACCAGGCCGGTAATGTTGCCATCGGATTTTGCCTGGCGCAGCATATCCACCACGTCAAACAATGAGTTTTCCTGCAAACGGTTACTGGATGCGCCCAGTAATTCACGGCCGATTTGCCGTAATTTATTATTGACCGACGGCTTTTCGACCACCACCCCGGTAAGATCCACCAGTAGGGCGCCTTTGCCCGGCTCCGGCGCCGACCGGTGCAATTGCAGGTAAATACCTACGCAGACGACAATAATGAAAATAAGAAACAGGTTCAGGATAAATTCGCGGATGAAATTTAACAAACGCCAGCACCATCTGAAGGGGCCGGATATTATTCGCCACAATGTGCGCATGTGTGCTCCATAAAAACTACGTGTGCAGGAATCATAATCTAAAATCAACTCAGCAACGTTTAACCATCAACGTTACGATGGCTGAATAGTCGTCACAATGCCGATGAGAGTGTGTTGTCAGGTATCCTAAAGATCCCCCCGCTAAAAGTCAGCATTAAAGATAAGAAAAAATCCGCTTAAAAAGCGTCATACTGTTTCCAACCAAGGGCATATGTTACCGTAGCGGTCGTGCCCACCATCAGGAGTAAGGTAATGGATGCATTAGAACTTTTGTTAAACCGGCGTTCGGCGTCACGACTTGCCGAGCCGGCGCCCGCCGGCGACGTCCTGGATAATATTATCCGCGCCGGCATGCGCGCCCCGGATCATGGCGCGCTGCAGCCGTGGCGCTTTGTCATCATCGACGGGGAAGGGCGTACGCGTTTTAGCGAACTGCTGCACCAGTCGGCACTTGAGGCCGGGCTGGACGAAAAGGGCGTTGAAAAAGCCCGGCAGGCGCCGTTCAGGGCGCCGATGATTATCGCCGTACTGGCCTGGTGCGATACCCAGACCAAAGTTCCACGATGGGAGCAGGTCATTTCGGCGGGATGCGCAGTGCAGGCGATGCAGATGGCCGCCCTGGCGCAAGGCTTCAACGGCATCTGGCGCACCGGCCTGTGGGCGACGGCGCCGGCCGTGAAACAAGCGTTCGGCTGCCGTGAACAGGATGAGATCGTCGGCTTTTTGTATTTGGGTACCCCGCAGTTGAAAGCCTCCACCACTATCCTGGCGCCGGATACGGAGCCGTTCGTGCGTCACTTCTAGCCGTTCCCGGCGGGCCGGCGTTGCGCGATGTGCCCGCGCCGCGCGCCGGCGGCGCGTGGCGCAGCCTGGCCAACAGTGGTATCCTGATGCCCGTAGATCCGGCCCTGGCGGCCTGTGTGTAAGAGTAAAATAGAGGGTGCGCGATGCAGCTTTTTATTGCTGAAAAACCCAGCCTGGCCCGGGCGATTGCCGATGTCCTGCCGCAGCCCCACCGCCGGGGAGACGGCTATATAGCCTGCGGACCGGACCATGTGGTGACCTGGTGTATCGGTCATCTGCTTGAGCAGGCGCAGCCCGACGCGTATGACAGCCGCTATGCCCGCTGGTCGCTGGCCGATTTACCTATCGTGCCGCAAAAATGGCGGCTGCAGCCGCGGCCATCGGTGCAAAAACAGCTAAATGTGGTGAAAAAGCTGCTGGCCGACGCCGCGGAAGTGATCCACGCCGGCGATCCGGACCGCGAGGGCCAACTGCTGGTGGATGAGGTGCTGGATTATCTGGCGCTGAGCGGGGATAAACGTCGCAATGCCAAACGCTGTCTGGTCAACGATCTCAATCCGCAGGCGGTCAGCAAGGCTATTTCCCGTCTGCGCGAAAACCGCGAATTTATTCCGCTGTGCGTTTCCGCGCTGGCGCGTGCGCGCGCCGATTGGCTTTACGGCATCAATATGACCCGCGCTTATACCCTCCTGGGCCGCAACGCCGGCTATCAAGGCGTATTATCCGTGGGTCGCGTGCAGACGCCGGTGCTGGGGCTGGTGGTCAAGCGTGATGAGGAAATCGAGAACTTTGTGCCGAAAACCTTTTTTGAGGTTAAGGCGCATATTGTGACACCGTCACAAGAACGCTTTGTCGCCCTGTGGGTGCCCAGCGAGGCCTGCGAATCCTATCAGGACGAGGAAGGACGCCTGCTGCATCGCGCCCTGGCCGATCATGTGGTTACCCGTATCGCCGGCCAGCCGGCGCGCGTAACCCTGTATCAGGATAAGCGGGAAGCCGAGGCGCCGCCGCTGCCGTTCTCGTTGTCAACCCTGCAAATCGAGGCGGCCAGGCGCTATGGACTTAGCGCCCAGCAGGTGTTGGATGTCTGCCAGCGCCTGTACGAGACCCATAAGCTGATTACCTATCCCCGTTCGGACTGCCGTTACCTGCCGGAAGAACATTTTGCCGGGCGCCAGGCGGTGCTTAACGCCATCCAGGCCCACCAGCCGGACCTCATGACGCAGGCAACACTGGATAAAGACCAGAAAAACCGCGCCTGGGATGATAAAAAGGTGGACGCGCATCATGCCATCATTCCCACCGCCCGCGGTGGCAAAACGACGCTCACCGAGAACGAGCATAAGGTGTATGCGCTGGTGGCCCGGCAATATTTGATGCAGTTTTGCGCCGATGCGATGTTTCGCCGCTGCGTGATCAATCTGGATATTGCCGGCGGCAAGTTTGTCGCCAAAGCGCGCTTTCTGGCGGAAGCAGGATGGCGCACGCTGCTGGGCGGCAAGGAGCGCGACGAGGAAAATGACGGCACGCCGCTGCCGGTGGTGGCGAAAGGGGATGAACTGCTGTGCGAGTCGGGGGAAGTGGTGTCCCGCGAGACCCAGCCGCCGAGGCCGTTCAACGATGCGACGCTGTTGTCCGCCATGACCGGTATCGCGCGGTTTGTGCAGGATAAGGAATTGAAAAAAATCCTGCGGGCCACCGACGGGCTGGGCACCGAGGCCACCCGCGCCGGCATTATCGAGCTGCTGTTTACCCGCGGGTTTTTAGTGAAAAAAGGGCGAAATATCCTCTCGACCCCCACGGGACGCGGCCTGATCCATGCCCTGCCGCCCAGCGCCGCCAGCCCGGATATGACCGCGCATTGGGAGGCGACCCTGACCAAAATCAGCGAAAAACAGTGCCGCTATGAGGATTTTATGCAGCCCCTGACCGCTACCCTGCAAAGTCTTATCCAGCAGGCGCGACAGCAGCCGGCGCCGCCGTCACTGCGCGGCCTGCCGCCTGCCGCTGCTAAGGGAAATACCGGCGCGACAGGCAAAAAAACCTTCCGGCGCGCGCCCCGCGGTACGCCAAAACCCCAGGCGGGCGCCGCCTGAGGCATTTTGTGACGCCGTCACATTTTTTCTGCCGGCATGGCCATAAAAATACCTGTGCCCGGCGTTGGCCGCGCGCCTTATTGCCTGCGTATACGTATAAAAGCCTGTAACAGCGGCCCATCCGCGGGCGCCAGCGCATAGGTGGCGGCAACCGCCGGTGGAAGCCAGGCAATTTCACTGTGACAGTGTAACGATATCCTGCCGCTAAAAGCCGTCACGTGCCAGGCGTGCAGCTGGATATGGCGGTCGGGCAGCGTAAGGCGTTCGCTGCCGATATACGCGCCGATTTGGGCGTCGATAGACAACTCCTCTTGTAACTCGCGCCGCAGCGCCTGCTGCTGGCTTTCCCCCGCCTCCTGTTTGCCGCCGGGAAATTCCCACAGGCCCGGCTGATCGCGTCGGGCATCCCGCCGCGCCACCAAAATGCGGCCGTCGCGCTCGATAATGGCCGCCACCACCTCAATGACCGGGGACGGCGCAATCACAGCGTGAAATCCGCCCAGACCGGCGCATGATCGGACGGTTTTTCCATGGCGCGGATAGCATAGTCGATGCCGGTGGCCGTGCAGGTCTGCGCCAGCAACGGCGACGCCAGCAGCAGGTCGATGCGCAGTCCGCGATTTTCATCAAAGCCGCGCGAGCGGTAATCGAACCAGGAGAACCGGTCGGCGCTGTCGGGAAATTGCTGGCGGAAGGTATCAACCAGGCCCCAGGTCTGCAGACGTCCCAGCCATTCCCGCTCTTCGGGCAAAAATGAGCATTTGCCGGTGCGCAGCCAGCGTTTACGGCTTTCCTCGCCGATGCCGATATCCAGGTCGGTGGGACTGATATTCAGATCGCCCATGATCAGCAACAGGGATTGCGCATTGTGGTGTTGTTCAACGTAGTGTTGCAGATCCTGGTAGAAACGCTGCTTGGCGGGAAACTTAACCGGATGATCGCGGCTTTCCCCTTGGGGGAAGTAGCCGTTGACCAGCGTCAGGATGCCTTTCGGGGTAGCGAAATCGGCCATGATAATGCGGCGCTGGGCGTCGGCCTCGTCCGTCGCGAACCCGCGGCGCAGCGCCAGCGGCTGTTCGCGGCACAGCAGCGCCACGCCGTAGTGGCCTTTTTGGCCATGGTAATAGACGTGGTAGCCGTGGCGGGAGACCTCTTCCAGCGGGAACATATCGTCATGCACTTTGGTTTCCTGCAAGCCGATAACGTCGGGCTGATGCTGCTCGATAATGGCCTCGAGCTGATGGGGCCTGGCCCGTAGCCCGTTGATGTTAAAGGAGACAAACTTCATTTTGTGCGCCATCAAGGAAGTGATACGTGATGGTAGCAGAAAAAAAAACGGTTATAAACGATGGCGAACCTGGCGAAGGTTTCATCCTCCCCCCAACGGGAAGTCGGTAATCCTGGGTGCTTTGGGAAATAACGAGGCGTATACAAGATGGTGGTGGGGGAAGGAATATTCGTCGCTGCGCTCCTCACCCTGCGGGCCGATGCTGGCGCATCGTTGTCTCGCTGCGCTCGGCTCGAACCTTGGTCGAAGGTTCTCATCCTCCCCCCAACGGGAAGTCTGTAATCCTGGGTGCTGTGGGAAATAATGAGGCGTATGCAGATGGTGGTGGGGGAAGGATGATTCGTCGCTGCGCTCCTCACCCTGCGGGCCGATGCTGGCGCATCGTTGTCTCGCTGCGCTCGGCTCGAACCTTGGTCGAAGGTTCTCATCCTCCCCCCAACGGGAAGTCTGTAATCCTGGGTGCTGTGGGAATGTATGCGGCGTATGCAGATGGTGGTGGGAGAAGGAATATTCGTCGCTGCGCTCCTCACCCTGCGGGCCGATGCTGGCGCATCGTTGTCTCGCTGCGCTCGGCTCGAACCTTGGCCGAAGGTTCTCATCCTTCCCCAACGGGAAGTCGGTAATCCTGGGTGCTGTGGGAAATAATGAGGCGTATACAAGATGGTGGTGGGGGAAGGAATATTCGTCGCTGCGCTCCTCACCCTGCGGGCCGATGCTGGCGCATCGTTGTCTCGCTGCGCTCGGCTCGAACCTTGGTCGAAGGTTCTCATCCTCCCCCCAACGGGAAGTCTGTAATCCTGGGTGCTGTGGGAATGTATGCAGCGTATGCAGATGGTGGTGGGGGAAGGATTCGAACCTTCGAAGTCAGTGACGGCAGATTTACAGTCTGCTCCCTTTGGCCGCTCGGGAACCCCACCTGGCTCAGAAATGAATATCTGGTCAAGCGGGGCGCATCATATCAAATAAGACGGCACTGTAAAGAACAAACTTGCGTTAAATGATTCACTTGCCGTTTTTTTCGGCACAAGGCGGCAAAACCGCCCTGGAACCCCTCACAAGATAATGGTGCGGTTACCGTAAACAAAGACCCGCTGCGCCAACACCCGGTACAATGCCCGGCTCAGGACGTTTTTCTCGACGTCGCGGCCGGCGCGCATCATATCCTCCGCGGTATAGGTATGATCGACGTTAATCACGTCCTGGCTGATAATAGGCCCCTCGTCCAGATTATCGTTCACGTAATGTGCGGTGGCGCCAATGATCTTTACGCCGCGCTCGTAAGCCTGGTGATAAGGCCGCGCGCCGATAAAGGCGGGCAGGAACGAATGGTGGATATTGATAAGCTGGTTGGGATAGCGGCGCACAAACGTAGGCGTCAGCACGCGCATATACTTGGCCAGGACCACATAATCAGGGTGGTAGCCATCGATCTGCTCCGCCATGCGCGCATCGTGCTCTTCGCGGGTAAACCCTTCGTGGCTGACCAGATGAAAGGGAATTTCAAACCGCTCCACCAGCGTGCGCAGCGTCTCGTGATTACCGATCACCGCGGCGATGTCCACATCCAGCCCGCCGTAGGTGCTTTTCATCAGCAAATCGCCCAGGCAGTGCGCCTCCTTGGTCACCAGGACCACGATGCGGCGCCGCCCGGCCTGGTTCAGCTCGCGCACCGTGCCGGCCGGTAAAACCCGATCTAGGTCGGCCAGCAGCCGCGCGTCGTCAAATACGCCTTCCAGCTCGGTGCGCATAAAAAAACGCCCGCTGCGATGATCAACGTATTCGTTATTTTGCACGATGTTTAAATGATGGCTGAAACAAATACTGGTGATTTGCGCGATCAGGCCTTTTTCATCCGGGCAAATGGTGCGTAAAATTTTTCTTTGTATAGTTTGCGACTGCATTAACTTGCTGATCCTGTCGAAGCCGATGATATGTCATGAAAAGCATACCGGAACGAACCGGCCGGGTCAGCGTCCACAACACTTCTTGTATTTGTTACCCGAGCCGCAGGGGCAGGGCTCGTTTCTGGCGGGCTGCTTATGCAGGCCGTCGACATAATACCAGCGATCGTCCATGCGGACAAAGCGTGAACGTTCATGGATAAAGCCCGGCCGCTGCCGCTGCTCATCAAAAAAGCGGGCGATGAATTCAACATAGCCTTCCTGCGCGTCCCGGCCGGCGGATTCCGCCTTGACCAGAAGCCCGCGCCATTGCGTTACCGCGCATTGGGCGGTTAATTCAGCGCGCCAGCGCGCCGCTTCGCAGTCCGGATGCCAGGTGGCAATCAGGTAATCGACGTTACGTTGCGTGAACGCGGTATAACGCGATCGCATTAACTGGCCCGGCGTCCGGGGCGGGCGGGCGCCGCTGATAAACGCAGCGCAACACTGGTCCGGAGGCAGGCCGCTATCGCATGGGCAAAGAATATCCACAACACCTCTTGTCACGACGGCAAAGCCGCCTTGTATTACCATTGCTACCGGTCAGATCCGGCGCCGGGTACGGCGCGCGGACTGTAAAGACGCTATTTTATGCCATACCTCAAGCCAAGGCAAAAAATCAATGATTTTGAACAAAAAAGCATATGGTTTTACAACGAAAAGGCTATTTATCCTTGTCAAAATATGCCGAAACCGCCATCATTTTGCCCGGAAAGGGTGCATTTTTACCTAATGACTACTACGCTCCTTACTTAAGCAACATCATTTTAACGCCGTCGAGAAGGTTATCCGGCTTGTTGAATGGGGTATCAGGGGATAGGTCGGTAACCAATGTAGCCGATTGCTGTTCAAACGCAGGAACGCATAAATTATAAGCAACACACTAATCAGCCCCTGAGATTTCTTAAAAGTAAAAGTGGTCTGCTTGAGCCGCTGTTAAGCTGATTGGAAAAAGAGGTTTTTGATGGCGAAGCCGTTAGTAAACAAACAAATTTTAGTTGTTGAGGACGAGGCTGTTTTTCGCTCCGTACTGACGCAATTTCTTCAATCGCTGGGGGCCGTTGTTCATGAAGCATCCCATGGCGGCGAAGCGCTGAGCATGCTGCCTATCACTAAACCGGACCTGGTAATCTGCGATCTTGAAATGGCCGAAATGAACGGCCTGACGTTTGTGGAGCGTTTCCGCTCGGTGGATGCCGCCACGCCGGTATTGGTGGTTTCCGGTACCGATCAGATGACCGATATCGCCAAGGTCCTGCGGCTTGGGGTGCAGGATGTGCTGCTCAAGCCCCTTGATGATTTTGTCCGTCTGCGGGAAACCGTGCTTGGCTGCCTTTACCCCGATATGTTTACCTCGCAGGTGGACGAAGAAGAGCAACTGTTCCAGGATTGGGACGCCTTAAGCCAGCACCCCGGCGCCGCCGCTAAGCTGCTCAAGCAATTGCAGCCGCCGGTGCAGCAGAATATTGCCCGCTGCCGGGTGACCTACCGGCAGCTTACCATGGCCGAGCAGCCTGGACTGGTGCTGGATATCGCCGCCTTATCCGAGCACGATTTGGCCTTCTATTGCCTGGATGTGACCCGGGCGGAGGAAAAAGGCGTTTTGGCCGCCTTGCTGTTGCGCGCCTTGTTTAACGGGCTGCTGCAGGCGCATCTGGCCAATCGCGCCCATCGCCTGCCGGAGCTTACCACCCTGTTGAAACAGGTGAACCAACTGCTGCGCAAGGCCAACCTGGACGGCCAGTTTCCCCTGCTGGTGGGGTACTACCACCGCGGCCTGAATAACCTGATTCTGGTATCGGCGGGGTTGAACGCCACGCTCAGCGCCAATGAGCAGCAAATCCAGCTCAATAGCGGCGTGCCGCTGGGCACGATGAGCGGCGCCTATTTAAACCAGGTGAGCCAGCATTGCGACGCCTGGCAGTGCCAGGTCTGGGGCGCGGGCGGCAGATTACGGTTAATGCTGTCCACGGAATAATCGCATCCTGCGGCATGCGTTGCAGGTTGCCGTTTATTTGACCAGCCAAGTTATTAATTTATAACCCGTTCTAAAATGGGTAATTGTCCTAATTTCTTCACAAACCCCTCCTTTCATCAGGCACCTTCTTCGTAAACTGATATACTTGATAGGTTTAAAATTAGATAAAAAAATTTATTATCTTGATGATAAGAGAGAGGTGGTTGATGTCTGCAATTAATACCAAAGTAAGAAAAGCGGTGATTCCTGTGGCCGGTTTGGGAACGCGTATGTTGCCGGCGACCAAGGCTATACCGAAAGAAATGCTACCTTTAGTCGATAAGCCCCTGATTCAATATGTTGTCAACGAATGTATCGCTGCCGGCATTAACGAAATTATCCTGGTCACCCATTCTTCTAAAAATTCCATCGAAAACCATTTTGATACCAGCTTTGAGCTGGAAGCCATGCTGGAAAAACGCGTTAAGCGCCAGCTGCTGGCTGAAATCCAGGCCATCTGCCCGCCCCACGTTACCATCATGCAAGTGCGCCAGGGCCTGGCGAAAGGGCTGGGACATGCGGTTATGTGCGCCCATCCGCTGGTGGGCGACGAACCGGTGGCGGTTATCCTGCCGGACGTCATTATCGACGAATACGAATCCAACCTGAAAACCGAAAATCTCAGCGAAATGCTGGCGCGCTTCGCCGAAACGGGCCGCAGCCAGATCATGGTTGAACCGGTGGAAGACGTAACCAACTACGGCGTGGTGGATATCCAGGGCAAAGAATTGAAACCCGGCGAAAGCGCGCCGATGGTCAACGTGGTGGAAAAACCCGCCGCCGAGGACGCGCCGTCCAACCTGTCGGTGGTGGGCCGTTATGTGTTGTCCGCCGATATCTGGCCGCTGCTGGCTAAAACGCCTCCGGGAGCCGGCAATGAAATCCAGCTCACCGACGCCATCGCCATGCTGATGGAAAAAGAAACGGTGGAAGCCTATCACCTGAAGGGGCTGAGCCACGACTGCGGCAATAAACTGGGTTACATGGAAGCCTTCGTCGAATATGGCATTCGTCATGAAAGCCTGGGCAAAGAATTTACCCAATGGCTAAAAGAAACCATCGTGGATTGATTTTTTTTTGAGCGCATTTTTTTACCAGGAATTTCAACATGAAAGTGACTGTGTTTGGTATCGGTTATGTTGGTTTGGTGCAAGCGGCGGTACTGGCTGAAGTGGGTCACGACGTGCTTTGCGTCGATGTCGACGCGCGTAGAGTCGAGAATCTGAAAAACGGCAACATCCCCATCTATGAACCAGGGCTGACCCCGCTGGTGCAGCAGAACTACGAATCAGGCCGGCTGCAGTTCACCACCGACGCCAAGGCCGGCGTTAGCCACGGCATCATGCAGTTTATCGCGGTGGGCACCCCTCCCGACGAGGACGGCTCGGCGGATCTGCAATACGTCACCGCGGTGGCCCGGACCATTGCCCAGTATATGGACGATCATAAAGTGGTGCTGGACAAGTCCACCGTACCTGTCGGCACGGCGGATAAAGTTCGCGCCGTTATGCAGGAAACCCTACAGGCGCGCGGCAGCAAGCTGACTTTCGACGTGGTCTCCAATCCCGAGTTCCTTAAGGAAGGCGCCGCGGTGGCCGACTGTATGCGTCCCGAGCGTATCGTGGTCGGTACCGATAACGATGACGTGGTTGAACTGCTGCGTGAACTTTACGAACCGTTCAACCGCAATCATGACCGTATGATCCTGATGGATATCCGCAGTGCGGAATTAACCAAATATGCGGCTAACTGCATGCTGGCCACCAAGATCAGCTTTATGAACGAGATCTCCAACCTGGCGGAGCTGCTGGGCGCGGATATCGAGAAAGTGCGCCAGGGCATTGGCTCGGATCCGCGTATCGGCTATCACTTTATTTACCCTGGGTGCGGCTACGGCGGTTCGTGCTTCCCTAAAGACGTGCAGGCGCTGATCCGCACCGCCGAGCATATCGGCTACCAGCCCAAACTGCTGCAGGCGGTGGAAGACGTTAACTACCAGCAAAAGGATAAGCTGCCGCAGTTTATCAAGCGTCATTTCGGCGACAATCTCGCGGGCAAAACGTTTGCCTTGTGGGGCCTCTCCTTCAAGCCCAACACCGACGATATGCGCGAAGCCTCCAGCCGGGTATTAATGGAAGCGCTATGGCAGGCCGGGGCGCAGGTACAGGCTTTTGACCCGGAAGCGATGGACGAAACCCAGCGCATCTACGGCCACCGTGCCGACCTGAAGCTAATGGGCACCAAGGAAGCCGCGCTGCAGGGGGCTGATGCCCTGGTTATCTGTACCGAATGGCAAAATTTCCGCGCGCCTGACTTTGATATGCTGAAATCGGCGTTAAAGCAGCCGATCATTTTCGACGGACGCAACCTGTACGATCCGGAACGCCTGGCCAGCCGTGGTTTCACGTATTACGCCATAGGTCGTGGGGCTTCGCTCGCGTCTTATAAGTAAGAGGGGCCCCATGAAATTTTTGGTCACCGGCGCCGCGGGTTTTATTGGTTATCACGTCAGCAGGCGCCTGCTTGCTGACGGCCATCAGGTCATCGGCATTGATAACCTGAACGACTATTACGACGTCCGCCTTAAGCAATCGCGGCTGCTGCAATTGCAGGGCGACACCGCCTTTACCTTTCATCGGCTGGATTTAGCCGACCGCCAGGGAATGGCGTCCCTATTCGCCGGGGAAGGGTTCGAACGCGTGATCCATTTGGGCGCGCAGGCGGGAGTGCGTTATTCGCTGGAAAACCCCCTGGCGTACGCGGACTCCAACCTTATCGGCCATCTGAATATACTGGAAGGGTGCCGTCACAATGGCGTCGGGCATTTGCTTTATGCCTCATCCAGCTCGGTATATGGCCTCAATCGTAAAATGCCGTTTTCCACCGACGATACGGTGGATCATCCGGTGTCATTGTACGCGGCGACGAAAAAAGCCAATGAGTTAATGTCTCATACTTATTCACATCTTTATCAACTGCCAACCACGGGTCTGCGTTTTTTTACCGTATACGGCCCCTGGGGCCGGCCGGATATGGCATTGTTTAAATTTACCGAAGCCATGCTTGCCGGCAGACCTATCGATGTGTATAACCGCGGCGAGATGCGGCGTGATTTCACTTATATAGACGATATCGCGGAAGCCATTATCCGTTTGCAGGATGTCATTCCCACGGCGGACAGCCAATGGACGGTGGAAACCGGGTCTCCCGCCACCAGTTCCGCGCCGTATCGCGTATATAATATCGGCAATAGTCAACCGGTCCAATTGATGGAATACATCAAGGCGCTGGAAAATGCGCTGGGCATTAAGGCCGAGATGAATTTATTGCCGATGCAGCCCGGCGATGTGCTTGAAACCAGCGCGGATACCGCGGCGTTGTACGCAGCCATTGGTTTTAAACCGCAGACGGAGGTAGCGGAAGGAATACAACATTTTGTCAATTGGTATCGTGATTATTATCACCAATGACTTTAGGGGGATGTTGCGATTAATGTCAAAAAGGCGACCTTCAGGTCGCCTTTTTGTGAGCGCTGCCCGCTAACGGTTAATCACTCCACCGGCGGCGGCAGTAAAGGACAAATTGCCTGGCACCCGGATCGAACGCCAAATGTTTCTTATGCTAATAATGCTGCTCATAATTTATGCACATTATGAGCTGAGGTTTGCTTACCGGTAAAAAAAACACCCGCTGAGTATTCAAACGGGTATTTATAATAGCGGTAATTTGGATTAAAGCAGGAAATCGTCCAGCGTCTTGCCTTCATCTTCAATAGACTTCTTGATGACGGCAGGCGTACGGCCTTGGCCGGTCCAGGTTTTGATTTCACCGTTTTCATCGGTGTACTGATATTTAGCCGGACGTGCCGCACGCTTGGTTTTACCCGTTGCTTTAGAAGCGCTCATGGTTTGCAGCAATTCATTCGGATCGATACCGTCGGCAATCAGCATTTCACGATATTGCTGTAATTTGCGGGTGCGTTCTTCGATTTCAGCCTGTGCTTGGCTGTCTTCCTCACGGCGTTCGTTGACAACGACCTCAAGTTTCTCCAGCATTTCTTCCAGAGTCTCCAGGGTACATTCTCTCGCTTGCGCACGCAGAGTTCGGATGTTGTTAAGAATTTTAAGTGCTTCGCTCATTGTCCTAATCTCGAATAATATAAATGGGGCGTCGGGGTAATAATAGAGCGGTAGTTTCTTTTCTGCAATAGCTAGTTTGTAAGTAAAGTAAAAAATAATCTTTTTTTTAAACCACCGCAGCCAAACGACAGTAAATATAAGGCTTGGGGCGAGTAACGACAAATTGATTCGCCATGTTGCGTTTTTCCCCTACTGCACTTTATGGAGCGCATATTGCACAAGACGTTTCATTATGAGCCATGTTTATATCAGGGGGAAATAGCAGGGTTATAAGCCTCCCATTAACCTCCGCCGGTTAATGAAGGTCCGACCTGGCGCCGGGGTAAGCGCGCCTGGCAAATGACCGGAGGGTGAATGGTAAAGTAGCCTGTAAATGATTCAATAAAATTACACTATTTTTATTCATTGCGGCGGGGGCGCCTTATTAGACCCGGCCCGGCCAACCGCCGCGCAGGGCGGGGGGAGTGAATCCGACGCGGGGCGGGGTGGGCCTTTGTGTTAAAGAATATGATACACTTATGGTCATATTAATTATGTCATGATTTTTCACCGGGGTATGGGGCTGATGGCTCAACTATATTTTTATTATTCTGCGATGAATGCGGGTAAATCGACGGCGCTGCTGCAATCTTCCTATAATTATCAGGAACGGGGCATGCGTACGCTGGTATTTACCGCGGAAATAGATAATCGCTTCGCGCGCGGGCAGGTCCGTTCCCGTATCGGCCTTTCCTCGCCGGCCGAGCTATACCGCCCCGATACCGATTTACTGGCCGTCATCACGCAGGCGCATCAGCTTGAGCCGTTGCACTGCGTGTTAGTCGACGAAAGCCAGTTTTTAACCCGGGAACAGGTTAACGGGTTGTCCGATGTCGTGGACCAGCTCGATATTCCGGTGCTCTGCTACGGCTTAAGAACGGATTTTCGCGCGGAATTGTTTCCCGGCAGTCAATATCTTCTTGCCTGGGCGGATAAATTGATTGAACTGAAAACTATCTGTTATTGCGGTCGCAAGGCGAACCGGGTATTGCGGCTAAATGACGAGGGCAAGCCCGTGCATGATGGGCAACAAGTGGTTATCGGCGGGGATGAGCGTTATGTCTCCGTTTGCCGCAAACATTACAAACAGGCGCTGGAACAGGATGTGTCCGTGCCAGGTTACACGCGCCTGACGCCGTCGGCTTAGGTTCGCGCCGGTCCCGACCGGCGGCGAATCCGCCAGGCAGGCAGCCCGCGCGCTTAAACCGCCCAGGCGGCGCGCAGCGGCTGCCAATGACCGGGCCTGGGCGTCGGCCGCGCCCAGGCCCGGGAATCCCGTGTCGGGGCCTTTAGGGGCCTTCAGCGGTCTTTGTCTACGAGTGGCGGCGTTGCCGGCGAAAGCCGGGAACGGTATTGAGGACTGGGCGGTGGGACGCGCCGGGGACGGCTAAAGGCAGGCAAGGGCACCCGGAGTTATGAATACCCCGTACGGCGCTGGCGTTGCGATAGCGCGTTAAACGGCCCAGGCGGGCCGTAGCGCGCATCCCCAGGCGGGGGCGTAGTGATAGCGCTGCGGACACAAAAAAGCCCCTTACGGGGCTTTTTTGCGTTTCCCCCGCCGGAACGGGGGACTAACAGGCATCAGCAGTATCAGCTGGTGACTTTCTTGCCTTTCTTCTCGGATTTCACGACGTCATTTATCGTCGCTTTGATATTACCGACAGGGGCGGGCGCATTGGCCGCCGCGACGGCGTTTTCAAAGGGTTCGACGAATTTACGGCCATAGTAGGTATCCATCAGGATTTGCTTAAGTTCGGCAATCAGCGGATAACGCGGGTTGGCGCCGGTACATTGGTCATCGAACGCATCTTCCGACAGCTTGTCGACTTTTGCCAGGAAGTCTGCTTCCAGCACGCCGGCTTCGCGAATAGAGGTCGGGATGCCCAGGTCTGCCTTGATTTCGTCAAGCCAGGCGAGCAGATTCTCGATCTTCTGCGCGGTACGGTCGCCCGGTTTGCTCAGGCCCAGATGGTCCGCCACTTCGGCGTAGCGACGGCGTGCCTGCGGACGGTCGTACTGACTGAACGCGGCCTGCTTGGTCGGGTTGTCGTTGGCGTTGTAGCGGATCACGTTGGAGATCAGCATAGCATTGGCCAGGCCATGGGGAATGTGGAATTCCGACCCCAGTTTATGGGCCATGGAGTGACATACGCCGAGGAAGGCGTTGGCAAACGCAATACCGGCGATGGTGGCGGCGTTATGCACGCGTTCACGGGCCACCGGGTTCTTGGCGCCTTCATGATAGCTGGCCGGCAGGTATTCTTTAAGCAGCTTAATGGCCTGCAGCGCCTGGCCATCGGAAAACTCGGTGGCCATAATGGACACATAGGCTTCCAGCGCATGGGTTACCGCATCCAGGCCGCCGAAGGCGCACAGGGATTTAGGCATGTTCATCACCAGGTTGGCGTCGACAATCGCCATATCCGGCACCAGGGCATAATCCGCCAGCGGGTATTTCTGGCCGGTGGCGTCATCGGTGACCACGGCGAACGGTGTAACTTCCGAACCGGTGCCCGAGGTGGTGGTAACCGCAATCATCCTGGCTTTTACGCCCATTTTCGGGAACTTGTAGATACGTTTACGGATATCCATAAAGCGCAGCGCCAGCTCTTCGAACGGGGTGCCCGGATGTTCGTACATCACCCACATGATCTTGGCGGCATCCATCGGCGAGCCGCCGCCGAGGGCAATGATGACATCGGGTTTAAACGACATCATCTGCTCGGCGCCCTTGCGCACGATGCTCAGGGTCGGATCGGCCTCAACCTCGAAGAACACTTCGGTTTCAATGCCGTGGTTTTTCAGCACCGAGGTAATCTGGTCGGCATAGCCGTTGTTGAACAGATAGCGGTCGGTGACGATAAAGGCGCGTTTTGCGCCGTCGCTGGCCACTTCGTCCAGGGCGATCGGCAATGAACCACGACGGAAATAGATGGATTTAGGAAGCTTATGCCACATCATATTTTCAGCTCGCTTGGCCACGGTTTTCTTGTTGATGAGATGCTTGACCCCGACGTTCTCGGAGATCGAGTTCCCGCCCCAGGAACCACAACCCAGCGTCAGGGACGGCGCCAGCTTGAAGTTATAGAGGTCGCCGATACCCCCTTGGGAGGCCGGGGTGTTGATCAGGATACGCGCGGTCTTCATCTTGTCGCCGAAAAAATTCACGCGTTCAGGCTGGTTATCCTGGTCGGTGTACAGACAAGAGGTATGGCCGATGCCGCCCATCTCCACCAATTTTTCCGCTTTGATCACGGCGTCTTCGAAATTCTTGGCGCGGTACATGGCCAGCATCGGCGACAGTTTTTCATGGGCGAAGGGTTCTGAGTCGTCCACGACGGTCACTTCACCGATCAGCACCTTGGTGTTGCCCGGCACTTTGATGCCGGCCATATCGGCAATCTTCGATGCCGCCTGGCCGACAATGGCCGCGTTAAGCGCGCCGTTTTTCAGGATGATGCCCTGAACGGCTTTCAGTTCCTCGCCGCGCAGCATATAGCCGCCATGGCTGGCGAAACGTTCGCGTACGGCGTCATAGATTTCGTCGACCACGATAACCGACTGTTCGGAGGCGCAGATGACGCCGTTATCGAAGGTCTTCGACATCAGGATGGAGGCTACCACGCGTTTGATGTCCGCGGTTTCATCCACCACGACCGGGGTGTTGCCGGCGCCGACGCCGATGGCAGGCTTGCCGGAGCTGTAGGCGGCCTTGACCATGCCCGGACCACCGGTGGCGAGGATCAGGTTGACCAGCGGATGATGCATAAGCTGGTTGGATAATTCCACGGTCGGCTCGTCTATCCAGCCGATGATGTCTTTCGGCGCACCGGCGGCGACAGCGGCCTTAAGCACGATTTCCGCCGCGCGGTTGGTGGCGTTCTTGGCGCGCGGATGCGGCGAGAAAATGATGCCGTTGCGGGTCTTCAGACAGATTAACGCCTTGAAGATAGCCGTCGATGTCGGGTTGGTGGTAGGCACGATACCGCAGATGATACCGATGGGTTCGGCGATGGTGATAGTGCCGAACGTATCGTCCTGGGCCAGGATGCCGCAGGTTTTTTCATCTTTATAGGCGTTGTAAATATATTCGGAGGCAAAATGGTTTTTAATCACTTTATCTTCGACGATGCCCATACCGGATTCGGCTACGGCCATCTTGGCGAGGGGGATGCGCGCATCGGCGGCGGCCAGGGCGGCGGCGCGGAAAATTTTATCCACCTGCTCCTGGGTAAAATTGGCATATTCGCGCTGGGCTTTTTTGACGCGTTCTACCAGCGTATTAAGTTCAGCGACATTAGTAACAGCCATAATGCTCTCCTAATAAATGTTAAAATTTTGGGTTAGATTGTTAAACTCTTTAAGTAAAAAGCCTGCCCGCCTCGCCCACAAAGATATATATGACTAATATTATATCAGTTAGTCTATCTGCCCAATCAGGGATATGCATTGGCACAATGAGCTTTTTACTTAATGAGTTTCTTCAATCACCTACTTTAACAAAAAATTCAGTTAAATTGCCGCTTTTTTATGCTTACCCGGCTTTGCGTTAAAGGGATCTTAAAGAGTATTACCGCAGTTATATGTGATACATATCACAAATTATGCATGCTGACTCCATTCAGCAGGGAGGGGTAGCCGCAAAAGTTACACAGGTGCCTTAATTACGTTAACCGATGAAATGTCGGGATAAATACGATTACAATTAATTAACAAACTGGCTGCAAAATTCGCCCCAAATAGCGATTTACCGCCGGGGGAGAAAGCAAAACGGCAGGCCGCCAGAAAAATCCACCTTAACATTGCCTGCCTAACCCCGCGCAGCGATGCTCATAACGGTCAGCATCAAAATAGGACAAAACATGCACGGAATTGGCCAAAATGCACCATAAAGCATCAGCGTATATTAACTGCGCAATGGGATTTTGTCGGCATAATGGGAAATTAATCGTGCTTTATTTCAAAACGATAGCGGGTTTTATCGGAATTTTCCGGATTTTTTTTCAGCCTAAGCGGCAAAGGGTCTTGTCACAATGCTACTCAGATGTTATTAGTGTTTATTCACGCATCATTAGGCGTTTATTCTCTTTACAGGCCATAAATTGACCTTATGTGTTTTTATGTAACAAATGATTAAATAATAATTATTTTTCCATGTAAGGCTGATATTTTTTGATGCCATGATAACTGTAAATAACTTCTTGCCAGGCCTGTGTCCCACCCGATTGCTGTTTTTGCCGGCGCCGCGCCGGCTTGTTTCCTTTATAGCCTTCACCAATAAGGAATACCGCTTCTTTGCCTTGTGGTTTCGTTCACCATAATTGGCGTGGGAGTTGTCATACCCGTTTAACGGGAACCTGCGTGCCGCAAAGCCGGGGCCACGCAATAATAAAAAACTGGAGTGCACTGATAATGACCAACATCACGAAAAAGACACTGCTGGCGGCGGGCATCATTGCCGCACTGGGCGTCGTGTCGGTAGGATCCTCTTTCGCCGCGGACGTTCCCGCCGGCGTGCAGCTTAGCGACAAACAGGAATTGGTGCGCGGCAACGGCGCCGAAATACAGTCCCTCGATCCCCATAAGATAGAAGGGGTGCCGGAATCCAATATCAACCGCGATGTGCTGGAAGGGCTGACCATTAACGACCTGTATGGCCATACGCAGCCGGGCGCCGCCGAAAGCTGGGAGACCAAGGACTCGAAAGTCTGGATCTTCCATCTGCGCAAAGACGCCAAATGGTCCAACGGCGATCCGGTGACGGCGCAGGATTTTGTCTATAGCTGGCGTCGCCTGGCCGACCCGCAGACCGCGTCGCCGTATGAAAGCTATCCGCAGTACGCCCATATCGTGAATATCGATGAAATCATTGCCGGCAAAATGAAACCCGATACCCTGGGCGTTAAGGCCGTGGACGATAAGACGCTGGAAGTGACCCTGAGCCAGCCGGTGCCTTATTTTCCTAAATTACTGAGCAACCCCGCCATGTCGCCGGTGCCGCAAAAGGTGGTGGAGCAGTTTGGTGAAAAATGGACCCAGCCCGCCAATTGGGTCGGCAACGGCGCGTATAAAGTAAAGGATTGGGTCGTCAACGAGCGTCTGGTGCTGGAGCGTAGCCCGTCCTATTGGAATAATGCCAAGACGGTGATCAACCAGGTGACCTACCTGCCGATTTCCTCGGAAGTAACCGACGTGAACCGCTATCGCGCCGGCGAATCCGATATGACCTATAACAATCTGCCGATCGAATTATTCCAGAAGCTGAAACGCGAAATCCCGAAAGAAGTGCATGTCGATCCGTATCTGTGTACCTATTATTATGAAATCAATAACCAAAAGGCGCCCTTTACCGATGTGCGCGTGCGCACTGCGCTGAAACTGGCGCTGGATCGCGATATTATCGTTAACAAGGTCAAGGCCCAGGGCGACTTGCCCGCCTTTGGTTTTACGCCTCCGTATACCGACGGCGCCAAGCTGACCCCGCCGGAGTGGTTTGGCTGGAGCCAGGACAAACGTAATGCCGAAGCGCGTAAGCTGCTGGAGCAGGCCGGCTACACCAAGGATAAGCCGCTGACCTTCGATTTATTGTACAATACCTCCGATCTGCATAAGAAACTGGCGATTGCCGTTGCGTCGATATGGAAAAAGAACCTGGGCGTGGAAGTCAAGTTGGTAAACCAGGAATGGAAAACCTTCCTCGATACCCGTCACCAGGGGACCTTTGATGTATCCCGCGCCGGCTGGTGTGCCGATTACAACGAACCCACCACCTTCCTGAACATTATGCTGACCAATGGTTCGAGCAATACCGCCCATTACTCCAGCCCGGCCTTTGATAAACTGATTGCCGACGCCGTCGACGCCAAGAGCGATGATGCGCGCACAACCTTGTATCAGCAGGCTGAACAGCAACTGGATAAGGATTCCGCCATCGTTCCGGTGTATTACTATGTGAACGCCCGGCTGGTGAAACCTTATGTTGGTGGATATACCGGTAAAGATCCGCTGGATAATGTGTATGTAAAAGACCTTTACATCATCAAACATTAACCAGGCGTAATGGATGACAACAGGGCAGGGTCTTCACGGGCCGTGCCCTGTTTTTCCTGTTCAAGTGAACGATTTGAATAAATGCACGTTATAGGTATTGGGCATGTTAAAGTTTATTATCCGCCGGTTGCTTGAAGCGATTCCGACGCTATTCATATTGATCACCATTTCATTTTTCATGATGCGGCTGGCGCCCGGGAGTCCGTTTACCGGCGAGCGCGGCCTGCCGCCGGAAGTGATGGCCAACATCGAAGCCAGGTACCATCTCAACGATCCGATGATAAAGCAGTACGGCGCGTATCTGGTCCAACTGGCGCACGGTGATTTCGGCCCGTCGTTCAAATATAAAGACTATTCGGTTAACGATTTGGTGGCCAATTCTTTTCCCGTCTCGGCCAAGCTAGGCCTGGCGGCGTTTATACTGGCGATGGTGGTGGGGGTATTCGCCGGCGTCATGGCGGCGCTGCGGCAAAATACCAAATGGGATTACCTGGCCATGGGTTTTGCCATGACCGGCGTCGTCATACCCAGCTTTGTGGTGGCGCCGCTGCTGGTGCTTATCTTCGCCATTACGCTTAAATGGCTGCCGGGCGGCGGCTGGAACGGCGGCGCGCCCAGGTTTGTGCTGCTGCCGATGATTGCCCTGTCGCTGGCCTATATCGCCAGCATCGCCCGTATCACCCGTGGCTCGATGATTGAGGTGCTGCACTCCAACTTTATCCGCACCGCCCGGGCCAAGGGACTGCCCATGCGGCGCATTATTTTCAGCCACGCCCTCAAACCCGCGCTGCTGCCGGTCATTTCTTATATGGGACCGGCGTTTGTCGGCATCATTACCGGCTCCATGGTAATAGAAACCATCTTCGGACTGCCGGGGATCGGCCAGCTGTTTGTCAACGGCGCGCTGAACCGTGATTATTCGCTGGTGTTAAGCCTGACCATCCTGGTCGGGGCGCTGACGATTTTATTTAATGCGATTGTCGATGTGCTGTACGCGGTTATCGACCCGAAAATACGTTATTAAGCTGGAGCACGCACATGATGATTGGTAACAAAAATAGCGAGGCTCTGGAGAAACTCAGCGAAACGCTGCAAGTGGAAGGCCGTAGCCTTTGGCAGGACGCCCGCCGGCGTTTTATCCATAACAAGGCCGCGCTAACCAGCCTTATCGTTCTGGCGCTGATCGTGGTGTTTGTCGCCCTGGCGCCTTCCCTGGCGCAATTCAGTTACGACGATACCGACTTTGCCATGATGTCGGCCGCGCCGAGTATGGAATCCGCGCATTATTTCGGCACCGATTCCTCCGGCCGCGATCTGCTGGTGCGCGTGGCCATCGGCGGACGGATTTCCTTGATGGTCGGCGTCGCCGCCGCGCTGGTGGCGGTGATCCTGGGCACGCTTTACGGTGCGCTGTCCGGCTATCTCGGCGGTAAAACCGACTCGGTGATGATGCGCCTGCTGGAAATCCTCAACTCTTTTCCGTTTATGTTTTTCGTTATCCTCCTGGTGACTTTTTTCGGTCGCAATATCTTTTTGATCTTTATCGCCATCGGCATGGTGTCCTGGCTGGATATGGCGCGTATCGTGCGCGGCCAGACCCTGGGGCTGAAACGCAAGGAGTTTATCGAGGCCGCGGTGGTCAGCGGGGTGCGTACCCGCAATATTATCCTGCGCCATATCGTCCCCAACGTGCTGGGCGTGGTGGTGGTTTATGCGTCCCTGCTGGTGCCGAGCATGATCCTGTTCGAGTCGTTCCTCAGTTTCCTGGGGCTGGGCACGCAGGAGCCGCTGAGCAGCTGGGGCGCCTTGTTAAGCGACGGCGCCAATTCCATGGAAGTGTCGCCCTGGCTGCTGATGTTTCCCGCCTTTTTCCTGGTGGTGACGCTGTTTTGTTTTAATTTTATCGGCGATGGCCTGCGTGATGCCCTCGACCCGAAAGATCGTTAAGGAGTGCCGTGATGAGCATAATCGACCCAAAAACGCCGACGCCCTCCCTGGCGTCGGCAGCGTCCGCGCCGGCATTGCTGACCGTTAAGGATTTGCGCGTGACCTTCGCCACCGCCGACGGCGATGTGACCGCGGTTAACGACCTGAACTTTACCCTGCGGGCCGGGGAAACGCTGGGTATTGTCGGCGAGTCCGGCTCGGGTAAGTCTCAGACCGCGTTTGCCCTGATGGGACTGCTGGCCGCCAACGGGCGTATTGAGGGCTCCGCCGCCTTTAATGGCCGTGAAATTCTCAACCTGCCGGAGAAGCAGCTGAACAAACTACGCGCCTCGGAAATCTCGATGATTTTCCAGGATCCGATGACGTCGCTTAATCCTTATATGCGGGTGGGCGAACAGCTGATTGAAGTACTGTTGATGCATAAAAAAATCAGCAAGCATGAGGCGTTTGAAGAGTCGGTGCGTATGCTCGACGCGGTAAAAATGCCCGAGGCGCGCAAGCGGATGCGGATGTATCCCCATGAGTTTTCCGGCGGCATGCGTCAGCGGGTGATGATCGCCATGGCGCTGCTGTGCCGGCCGAAACTGCTGATAGCCGATGAGCCTACCACCGCGCTGGATGTCACCGTCCAGGCGCAGATCATGACCTTGCTAAACGATCTGAAACGCGAGTTTAACACCGCCATCATTATGATTACCCACGATTTGGGTGTGGTGGCCGGCATCTGCGATCGCGTGCTGGTGATGTACGCGGGCCGTACCATGGAATACGGTACGGCGCGCGATATTTTTTACCAGCCCAGCCATCCTTATTCCATCGGCCTGCTGTCGGCGGTGCCACGGCTGGATGCCGACGGTTCCACCATGATGGTGACCATTCCCGGCAATCCGCCCAATCTGCTGCGTTTGCCGGAGGGCTGTCCGTTCCAGCCGCGCTGTCCTTACGCCATGGATATCTGCGTCAACATGCCGCCCCTTGAGCGGTTCGCCACGGAGCGTCTGCGCGCCTGCTATAAGCCCCTGGAGGAATTGGTATGAATGCCATGGACGAACATAAAAAGGTGCTGCTGGATGTCGAAAACCTGAAAGTGTATTTCGAGGTGAAAGGCGATAAACAGTGGTTCTGGCAACCGGCCAAGAGCCTAAAGGCGGTCGACGGCGTGTCCCTGCGGCTGTACGAGGGAGAAACGCTGGGGGTGGTGGGCGAGTCGGGCTGTGGCAAATCGACCTTTGCCCGGGCGCTGATTGGCCTGGTGAAATCCACCAGCGGGCGTATCGCCTGGCTGGGCAAGGAATTGCAGGGGATGAGCAGCGATGAGTGGCGCGAGACGCGTAACGATATCCAGATGATTTTCCAGGACCCGCTGGCCTCGCTTAATCCGCGCATGACCATCGGCGATATCATCGCCGAGCCGTTGCATACCTATCATCCGAAGATGCCGCGCCAGTTGGTGAAAGACAAGGTGCGCAACATGATGCTGAAGGTGGGGCTGTTGCCGAATCTTATCAATCGGTATCCGCATGAGTTTTCCGGCGGGCAGTGTCAGCGTATCGGCATCGCCCGCGCGCTGATACTTGAACCCAAGCTGGTGATTTGCGACGAGCCGGTGTCGGCGCTGGACGTGTCGATCCAGGCGCAGGTGGTGAATTTATTGCAGCAGCTGCAGCGTGAGATGGGGCTGTCGCTGATCTTTATCGCCCACGATCTGGCGGTGGTGAAGCATATTTCCGATCGGGTGCTGGTGATGTACCTGGGCCACGCGGTGGAGTTGGGTACGTATGATCAGGTGTATCATAATCCTCAGCATCCCTACACCAAGGCGTTGATGTCGGCGGTGCCGATACCGGATCCGGATAAGGAACGTAATAAGGCCATTCAACTGCTGGAAGGGGATTTGCCGTCGCCGATCAATCCGCCGTCGGGGTGTGTGTTCCGTACCCGGTGCCCGATTGCCGGCGAGGCGTGCGCGGTGACGCGGCCGATACTGCAGGGCAGTTTTCGGCATGCGTGCTCCTGCATTAAGGTGGATGTGAGCCAACTGGCGCAATAATCGGGAATAAAACCCACTTTACGCCAGCAGGGTGCCAGCGGGCGTACCAATGATATGGTCTGGTGATATTGGAACGCCGGATGGATGTCGCCACGTTTATGCCGCTGCGGCGAGGGTTTCGCTGGTGGTTGGGGGGAGACTTATGCCGCTGCGGCGAGGGTTTCGCTTGCCGTGCGTTAGGTTGTTTTATGTCTTGCCCGGTGCCGGCAAGCGACAAGAAGGGTGGTTCGCGCCACCCTTCTTGACTTCCGCGCGTCCGGCAGACCGTGCGCCGCTGCGCGGTTCCCGGCATCACCCATCCCGTCTTTTGGACCGCACGGGACGCGCTCCCGGCGCGCCCTTTGCTTTCGCCGCTCCCGGCGGCTCATCCAGCCGCTATGCGCGCCGCCGGCGCACTCTATGCCGGCACCACGTCAACACCATCGTCTGTGAGTAAATTAATGTTTTAGGGTTCTCAGCGGTATGCGTTTACCGGGAAAAATATCAGCATCCAATTTGGGCTAAAGTCTACAATCTAATGGCTAATGGCTAATGGCTAATGGCTAATGGCTAATGGCTAATGCTTACTGTTAAAACTTAAAACTGAATGATGAATGCCTTACTGCCTTATTACATGACGGCTCTACCGCCTTACTGCATGACTCCATGTCTGTATGACCTGCTTTTCGCTGTGCCAGCTGCTTTTTTCCATACGCGTTGCATCCCATAACCGTCAATCCTATCCCGACGCCAAACTCTATCCAAGCAAAAGCGCCGCTATCGCTTCAGAAAATACATTGCCAACAGCGACATATGTCCCGGCATAAAGCGCGCTGACGGCGCCAGTGCCCCCGGCATGAGCCGCCGGGAGCGGCGAAAGGCCCGGTGGCGCCGGGAGCGCTAACCGGGCCGGTGCATCACGGGGGCATGGGCGGCGGAAGGCATCGCGCAGCGACGCGCGACCTGCCGGGCGCGCGGAGGTCAAGGAGGCCGTCGCGGTACGGCCTCTTTGTCGCTTGCCGGCACCCGGCACTGCATATAACCACCGAACGCACGGCAAGCGAAACCTCCGCCACGACAACATAAACCCTATCGCAGCGGCATAACCTCCGCCACGGCAACATAAACCTTATCGCAGCGGCATAACCTCCGCCACGGCAACATAAACCTTATCGCAGCGGCATAACCTCCGCCACGGCAACATAAACCCTATCGCAGCGGCATAACCTCCGCCACGGCAACATAAACCTTATCGCAGCGGCATAACCTCCGCCACGGCAACATAAACCCTATCGCAGCGGCATAACCTCCGCCACGGCAACATAAACCCTATCGCGGCGGCATAACCTCCGCCACGGCAACATAAACCCTATCGCAGCGGCATAACCCCCGCCACGGCAACAGAAATCCCCCAGCCTAGAACGGACCTGGCATGTCATGCGGCACTTGTGAAGTTATTCTTTCCAGAGGATATGGCAGATTTTTTCCGCTTTATCGCGGCAGATCAGCATGCGCGCAAAAACGTCGTTGACCTCCTGTCCGTCTTCATCCGCCAGGCCGATAACCACTTCAGCGAAAAAATCCGGATTGAGGTCAAAATCCACCTGCTCGTGCCATTCTTCCGACGGGTCAAACAGCTCAGCCGCGCCGCGTTGTTCAAACTGCAGATTAAAAAGAATCAGATCGGCCTGATCAAGGTTATCCGGCGCCAGTTCAAGAAAAATATCATAAGCCTGCTCCAGCGTTTCATCATCTGTCAGGCGATTGTCCAAATCCATAACCGGGGTCCTGTGTGGGTATCACGGAGGCATCAAGGGCGTTGCATGGCGCTATTACATCATGGCCTTCGCTAAATTTACAGCAATGGACTGAAAAAGTAGAACAGGCGCTCGACAATGCGTTGCCAGTAGGGGCGTTTGGCCCAGACCTGCGGGTCGATAAGCCGGGAGCGGGCGATATAATCCTCCTGGACCCGCGCCAGGTCGCTGCCGAAGTCATCATCGTCAATCACCAGGGTAATTTCAAAATTGAGCCACAGGCTGCGCATGTCGAGATTGACGGTGCCGACCAGGCTGAGCTGGCCGTCCACCAGTACGCTTTTGGTATGCAGCAGGCCACCCTCGAACTGATGGATATTGACGCCCGCTTCCAGCAGTTCGGCGAAAAAGGCCCGGCTGGCCCAGCCGACCAGCAGGGAGTCGTTATCGCGCGGCACCACGATATGCACGTCCACGCCGCGCTGGGCCGCGGTGCAAATGGCGTGCAGCAGATCGTCGCTCGGCACCAGATAGGGCGTGGTCATGATTAACTGCTGTCGCGAGGAATAAATCGAGGTCAGCAGGGCCTGGTGGATCATGCCTTCCGGGAAACCGGGGCCGGAGGCAATGACCTGGATAGTATGTCCCGTCGCCTGTTCAAACGGCATGATATTGACATCGGGCGGCGGTGGGAGCACCCGCTCACCGGTCTCGATTTCCCAGTCGCAGGAATAGATAATGCCCATGGCGGTCGTCACCGGGCCTTCCATCCTGGCCATCAGGTCGATCCATTGCCCGACGCCGGCATCCTGCTTGAAATAGCGCGGATCGACCATGTTCATGCTGCCGGTGTACGAAATATAGTTATCAATCAGCACCATCTTGCGGTGCTGACGCAAATCCATGCGCCGCAGAAAGACGCGCAGCAGGCTGACGTGCAGCGTTTCCACCACCTCGACGCCGGCGTTACGCATCATGGCCGGGTAGGGGGTGCGGAAAAACGCGACGCTGCCGGCGGAATCGAGCATCACACGGCAGCGCACGCCGCGCCTGGCGGCCGCCATCAGCGCCTCCGCCACCTGGTCCACCTGGCCGCCGGCCTGCCAGATATAAAACACCATCTCGATATTAGTCTGCGCCAGTCCGATATCCCTGATCAAGGCTTTAAGGGTGGCGTCGGTACCGGTAAGCAGCTGCAGCTGGTTGCCTTTCAGTCCGCCCATACCCTGGCGTAACTCGCACAGCTTGAACAGGGAGCGGGCGACTTCGCTGTTTTCGGTGGCGAAAATCCGCGTGCACTGCTTGAGGTCATGCATCCACTTGGCCGTGGACGGCCACATGGCCTTGGCCCGTTCCGCGCGGCGCTTGCCCAGGTTGAGTTCACCGAACAGCAGGTAGGTGATGATGCCCACCAAGGGAAGGATATAGATAACCAATAACCAGGCCATTGCGGAGGGGACCGCGCGCCGCTTCATTAACACCCGCAGGGTGACACCTGCGATCAGCAACCAATAGCCGAATACTATTAGCCAGTTGATTACAGTATAAAAAGTTGTCATAGAGGCGAAAAATCCTGTTCGCAAGGCGTTAAGCATGAGTGTACGCATACGGGGCGAAAAGAGGAAATTTTTTCGCCCCGCGCGCGCCCTTTACCAGTCCGCCGCGCCGGCGTTACAGCCTTGGCAGTCCGGGAAAATGGTTTATAATGGCGCCCTTATTATCCGGTAAGAGTCCGTTCGTGCCATGAAAAGAAGCAGAAATGAAGTCAGCCGCTGGCGCATGTTAAGGCAGGCGCAGCGCCGGCGTAGCCAGTGGGTGGAAGCACAGTCCCGCACCTATCGGCATCTGACGCGTTTGCGGCATCTTCAGTTGAAACAGCAGCGCCGTTCGTTGCTCTTTTCCGTAACGTCTTATGGTCTGTGATCCGCGCTAAATAACAGCGATAAAAAAACCGGCTTTTGGCCGGTTTACCGTATTTGAGTTCCTTATTACGGTTTTAATCAGGATTATCCCTTTCCTTATGATGTCTCTGTCACTGTGTGGCGGTGGTCGTTGATGTCGACGTCGACGTAGACGTCCCAGTGCCTTCCGGGTCGCTGGCGGATGCCATGGCGGCCACCGAGCCGGAAACCAATCCCGGATCGGTGACCGTCGCGGCACCGGAAGCGCTTTGCGTAGCCGCTTCCGTGGTTCCCGCGGCGCCGGCTGCAAAAGCAGTACCGGTGCCGGCGGCGGACATAACAAGTAGTGCCATAAAGATTTTCTTCAACATACTTACCTCCGGTTGTTAACTTCTTAACGGGGAGTACAGCAATTCCAAAGTATTAGAAATTGCCGGCGCCTACAAACCGGATATTGGCGCCCTGGCGCGTATTAACTGAATATTTATGCTGTCTTGGCCGGTAAGAGTCTGATTAAATGTTGGTTATTTTTTATACTAAGATAATTCCTAAATGATAATGATATGCCGGGACGATCACGGTAATTTCTATCAATTTTAAGGGGTTAATAGCCGTTACGTTGATTAATTGCCGTTAAGTATTAGTCGGCGTTAAGTAACAAGCGAAATAATAATGAGGCGACCAAAATAGGCGGCAGAAAAGAAATAGCATTAAGGGAAAAACAAATTCGCCGACGGCAGGGGTTGGCATGCATTATATATAGCCCCGGCGATATCCGGGTCTGGCCAACAGAGAAAATAATGGCGTTGTTTGCCGGTAAGTCCGTTGGCGCAGCCTCCTTAATAGAGAGGATAAATGATAAGCATGGATAATGATTGATGGGTTTTGCCGCCGGGTAAATTAACCTATCGGGCAATCAGCGTTATTTCACGCCCGGGCCGCGTGGCGGCGCCGGGATGCAATAGGGTAATAATCAGAAGGTTTTACGGTAGGGTTTAACCTGCACCTGCTTATAAACACCCGCGGCGACATACGGGTCGGCATCCGCCCATGCCTGCGCCGCTTCGAGGGAATCGAATTCAGCAATAATGGTGGAGCCGCTGAATCCCGCCGCCCCGGGTTCGTTACTGTCTATCGCCGGCAGCGCGCCCGCCGTCAGTAAACGACCCTCATCGCGTAGCAGTTGCAGCCGGGCGACATGAGTGGCGCGTACGGATTGGCGTTTTTCCAGGGATCCGGGCACGTCTTCAGCATAGATAACATAGAGCAAGGGCATTACTCCCAAAAGAATGGATTCATTTCAAGTAATTTACGTTAAGACATTGAACCCCGCGGCGCAATGAAAAAATTTTCCTGGCCGCTGACGGTTGTTCAGACAGGGATAATTGCCGGTTTATCCTGTTAACCTGGCAAGAGTTTGTTTTGAGTTATTGAATATGATTGCTATTTGCATTTAAACTTCACCTTTACTGAAACTTTTGTTGATATGGCGTTGATAATTTTGAAACCGACCCGTCGATTTTCGTGGCCGTTTGTCTTGTCCGCAGGGCTGCATACCTCGCTGGTGGCGGGATTGCTGTATACGTCGGTAAACCAGATAACCGCGCCGACCGCGGTTGAGCAGCCGATGAGAGTTACGCTGGTGGCGCCGGAGCCTGAGCCGGTGGCCGCGCCGCCGCAGCCGCCGGTGGAACCGCCCGAGGTTGAGCCGACGGCTGCGCCCGAACCCGCCCCGGAGCCTGTGCGCGAACCGGATCCCATCCCCGCGCCTGAGCCTCCCGCGCCGGTACAGCAGCCGAAACCCCTGCCCAAGCCCAAGCCGGTGCATAAAGAAGCGGCTAAACCCAGGCCCAAGGTGACCGAGCCGCGCGCCGAACCGACACCGCTCGCCGCTCCACCCCGTGAGGCGCCCGTACGTGCCGCTCCGGCGCCCGCGCCGGCGCCGTCCGCACCGGTGGCCGATACCGGCCCGAAAGCCATCAGCCGCCCGGAACCGGGCTACCCTGAGCGCGCCAGGGCATTGGGCATCGAGGGAACGGTGAAGATCCAGTTTGATGTCGATGATAGCGGCCAGGTGGAAAACCTGCGTATCATTTCCGCCACGCCGCGCAATATGTTCGAGCGCGAAATTCGCCAGGTGATCCGGCGCTGGCGCTACCAGAGCGGCAAACCGGGCAAAAACCAGACCACGACCATCGAGTTTAAGCTGTCGGGCGTCAGCAGCAGCTAGGCCGGGCCGCGGTGTACGCGCAAGGCCCAGCACGGGCCGCCGCCTGGGGCAAAACGGGCGGCTAAGCGCCGCCGGGGGCGAAGTGGCGCTTGCCGTCGGGCAGGGGACGCGCCTTGCCTTCGTCGTCCACCGCGACATAGGTGAAAGCCGCTTCGGTGGCGCGGTAGCGCTGGCCGATGGGGGCGGAAGAGACTTTTTTGATCCAGACTTCCACGTTAATGCTCAGCGAACTGTTGCCCGTGCCGGTACAGCGGGCGTAACAACAGACCACGTCCCCCACCGCCACCGGTTTCAAAAACGTCATGCCGTCGACGCGCACCGTGACCACTCGGCCCTCGGCTATTTCCTTGGCGAGGATAGCGCCGCCCATATCCATTTGCGACATCAGCCAGCCGCCAAAAATATCACCGTTGGCATTGGTGTCGGCGGGCATGGCCAGCGTGCGCAGCACCAGCTCGCCGGAAGGTAAAAAAGGATTGTCGCTCATCAGGGGTTCCGCTTGGTTTGACATCGGTCCGCCCCGCGGCGGACCGGGGGATCAACGGGAGTTTTTCTGGTCTTCCGTCATATGACGATAGACATACACTCCGCTTAACAGGGTGAATACCAGCGTCAGGCCGGTCAGGCCGAACACCTTGAAATTCACCCAAACGTTTTGCGGCAGCCAGAAGGCGATATAGATATTCGCCGCGCCGCAGCCCAGGAAAAACAGCGCCCAGGCAATATTAAGATTGTTCCAGACGCGCTCGGGCAGGGTCAATTCCTTGCCAAGCATGCGCTGAATCAGCGGCTTGCCGAGCATAAACTGGCTGACCAGCAGCGCAATGGCGAACAGGCCGTAAATGACCGTGACCTTCCATTTGATGAATTCGGCGTTATGGTAATACATCGTCAGTGAGCCGAAGATGGCAACCATGATAAACGTCAGCAAGGTGACTTTTTCCACTTTCCGGTAGCGGATCCAGGTATAAATCAGCACCAGCGCCGACGCGGCAATCAGCGCGCCGGAGGCAATATAAATGTCGTACAGCTTATAAAAGACAAAGAACACCACTAACGGCAGAAAATCCAGAAACTGCTTCATAAAAAAATCCGTGGTTGGTTAAGTGACGCCGGCTTGGTTTCAGGCCTGGCGCAGCAACATATACAGGCGATACAGGTAAATCAGCAACAGTGCGGAAATAATATTACTTAAGCCGTTAAGCAGCACCGCGGCCACCAGCGACGACACCTGGGTAAACTGTGCCGCCAGCAATAATACCGCCGCCTTGGCCAGCAGCCATACCAGCACCGCCGGGGCAACCAGCCGTACATTGGCGAAAGCCAGTTTACTACTCAGGCGCATCGACTTGAATACGCCCAGATTGTCGCTGGCGGCAATCACCGGCGCCATGCTGAACGCTATGGCAATCAGGATCCCCGGTATCACAATCAATAATAGCCCGAGTTGCACCAGCAGCGTGGTAATAAATACCAATAACAGCAGGCGGGGCAGGATGGGCGCGGACAGCCCGATGGCGCGCAGCACGCTGACCGGCTGCCGGTCGGATACCAGGCGAATCATGGTCAACAGCGCCCCGGCCAGGATGACGTTGCCCACCAGACCGGCGAAAGTGCCCGCCGCAGAGGCTTTCAGCAGCACTTTTTGCTGTTCAGGCGTCATTTGCTGCACCAGTTCCTGCAGGCTGAGGCTGGATGAGTCGGCCATGTCGGGACCGTCGGCGCTCAGGATGACCAGCTGATCGCTACTGGGCGATAAGGCATGGCCGAGCACCACGCTAATCAGCGCCGCCAGCAGGGCCAGCAGGATGATGCTGGTAAACTGGTTACGGGTAAAATTCAACATGTCGCGATACAGGGTACTTGCCATAATTGGCATGTAGAGCTCCTTGGCAGAACGTTCTAAATTATCAGCCCGGTATTCTACCCTGTTAATGCCCCGGAGGGCACCCCGCGACATGATGATGCTGATTTTCCACCCTAATAAGCGTCTGCGCGGGCGCTGCGAGCGGCGGCAGGCCGTAATGCGCCCTGGCGCGATCGCAGGCGTCGTTGGGCCGCCCGCCGTCGCCGGCCATGGCAAACTCCCGGCAGGGCGAGGGACGACCGGCATAAATGGTGCAACGGACCGCTTTACCCACCTCGCCCGCCAGGGCATGGCAACGCGGCGTCCGCTCGTTGGTGCCGCGCATGCAACGTAAGAAAGGGGTAAGGGGTTCAGTTAAGGCATGGGGCACCGGGCCGCCGCCGTCATCGCCCTCGGCCCAATAAAAGGATACGCGGAACCACGCGCAACACGCGCCGCAGCTCATGCAGGGATTACTGTTATCGCTCATCGTGTCACCCGCCGACTCCACGGCGCCGAATCAGATTTGCCTGTCTGTTAACTTACGCCCGGTGCGCGGGAAAGCAACTGCCCGGAAAAAGTATTTTTTTTGTCCTGTTTCGGTCCTGGTTGATTTGGATCAATCTCAATCAAGTCAATCCCTTGGTATAAAACATGATAAACAAGGTTCAGCTCAAATTTACCCTACGATGTGCCAAAGTAACATTTGTGAACTGAATCAACTTTGCGTGGCAAAGGCATTATCTCAACAAGGAGCGGGACATGAACAAGTGTGTTATGGGCTTGGCGGCGGCGGCCGCGCTGCTGTCGGCAACGGCGCAGGCGCATCAGGCGGGTGATATTATTGTTCGCGCGGGCAGCGCCACGGTACGGCCGAGTGAAAGTTCGGATAACGTGCTGGGGATGGGCGAGTTTAACGTGGATAACAACACCCAGCTCGGCCTGACGTTCAGTTATCTGGTCACCGACAATATCGGCGTGGAGCTGCTGGCGGCAACGCCCTTCAAGCACCATGTCGGGCTGAAAAGCACCGGCGACATCGCCTCGGTTAAACAACTGCCGCCAAGCCTGATGGCGCAGTATTATTTTGGCGACGCCCCGGATAAACTGCGGCCATACCTCGGGGTGGGCATCAACTATACCACCTTCTACGACGCGCACTTTAACCAAACCGGGCAGGACGCCGGACTGAGCGATTTAAGCGTCAAGCACTCCTGGGGCATCGCCGGCCAGGCGGGGCTGGATTATAACGTCAATGAAAACTGGCTGGTGAATATGTCGGTATGGTATATGGATATCGACACCGACGTGCGTTTCAAGGCCGGCGGCCAGCAGCAATCAGTGCATACGCAAATCGATCCCTGGGTATTTATGTTCGGCGTCGGCTATCGCTTCTAAAACGAGGGTGCGGATCTGAAACCGTGCCGGCGACGCGTGCGCGCCGCCGGCAACGGGATTATTTGATACTGATGTCGTTTTCCACCGAACGCACGCCCTTGACGCCGCGGGTAATGGTCACGGCGCGGTTGGCGTCGGCCATCGAGCTGGCGAAACCGCTTAACTGCACCCGGCCCTTAAAGGTTTCGACGTTGATTTCGGTGCCCTTTAAATGGTCATCGGCAAGCAACTGCGTTTTCACTTTGGTCGTGATCACGGTGTCGTCAATATACCCGCCGGTGCCTTCGGTCTTGGCGGTCGGCGCGCAGCCGGCCAGCACGGCCGCGACGATTGCGGTTGCTGCAAGTGTCGTAAGGGATTTCCAGTTTTTCATTTTTTCTCCTTGGATTTGAATTATTTATTATAATATATCACCCGCATCTTACAGGATGGCGGCGTAATTGATACGCCGCCATTAGAGTGTTGTGGATAAAATGATTTTTTTCAAATCAACCGCGCGTGGCGGCCTTCATTTTACTGACGAAGGTGCTTAACTGCGTCAGCATGGCCGCCGGGTCTTCCAGGTTGCGCTCGATAATCTTGACGATGGCCGAGCCGGAAATGGCCCCGGCCGCGCCCGCCGCCAGCGCGTCGCGCACCTGCGACGGCTCGGAAATACCGAAACCCTGCAGCGCGGGCGCGGCATGGAACTCGGTAAGCGTCGTCACCAGATGGGCCAGCGGCACATGGCCCTGGTTTTCACTGCCGGTTACGCCTGCGCGGGATAATAAATAGGTGTAAGCCCGGCCGTGGGAGGCGATTTCACGCAGCAGGTCTTTATCGGCGTTGGGCGGGCAGATAAAGATAGGCGCCACGCCGTGGCGCATGGCGGCGGTACGGAACGGCAGGCTTTCTTCCAGCGGCACGTCGGCCACCAGCACCGAATCCACGCCAACCTCGGCGCAGCGGGCATAAAACGCATCGATACCTTTGTTAAACACCAGGTTGGCGTACATCAGCAGGCCGATGGGTATGGCGGGGTATTTCTGCCGGACAGTGGCCAGCAGTTCGAAACACTGATCCGGCGTCACCCCGGCGGCAAATGCCCGCAGGGTGGCGTTCTGGATGGTCGGGCCGTCCGCCAGCGGGTCGGAAAACGGGATGCCCAGTTCCAGGGCGTCGGCCCCGGCCTCGATTAAGGTATCGATAATTTTCAGCGACAGGCCGGGATTAGGATCGCCCAGCGTGACGAAGGGCACGAAGGCGCCTTCTTTACGGCTGTGCAGCGTGGTAAACAGTTGCTGATAGCGTTCCATTACATTTCTCCTCGCGCTTTTAATATATCGTACACGGTAAAAATATCCTTATCGCCGCGGCCCGAGAGATTGACCACCAGGATCTGCTCCTTGTCCGGCTCCGCCTTGATCATTTTCAGCGCGTGCGCCAGCGCGTGTGAGGATTCCAGCGCCGGGATGATGCCTTCATGGCGCGACAGGGCCTTGAACGCATCCAGGGCCTCCTCATCGGTCGCCGAGACGTATTCCGCGCGGCCGATACTGTCCAGATAGGCATGCTGCGGACCCACGGAAGGGAAATCCAGGCCGGCGGAAATGGAATAGGATTCCTCTATCTGCCCGTCGGAGGATTGCATCATCGGCGACTTCATGCCGAAATAGATGCCGATGCGGCCGTGTTTGAGCGACGCGCCGTGCTGGCCGGTCTCGATGCCCAGGCCGCCCGGCTCGACGCCGATCAGACGTACCGACGGCTCATCGATAAAATCGGCGAACATGCCGATGGCGTTGGACCCGCCGCCGACGCAGGCCAGCACCGCGTCAGGCAGGCAATGCTCCCGTTCCTGCATCTGCGCCTTGGTTTCCTCGCCAATCATGCGCTGGAATTCGCGCACGATGGTGGGGAACGGATGCGGACCGGCGGCGGTGCCCAGCATATAGTGGGCGCGCTCATAGCTGCCGGACCAGTCGCGCAGCGCTTCGTTGCAGGCGTCCTTTAGCGTCGAGGAGCCGCTGTGCACCGGGATCACTTCCGCGCCCATCAGACGCATGCGGAACACGTTGGGCTCCTGGCGCTGAATATCCTTGGCGCCCATATAAATGCGGCATTTCAGCCCCAGCAGCGCGGAGGCCAGCGCCGAAGCCACGCCATGCTGACCGGCGCCGGTTTCGGCGATGATTTCGGTTTTTCCCATGCGCTTGGCGAGCAGGGCCTGGCCGAGCACCTGGTTGGTTTTGTGCGCGCCGCCGTGCAGCAGATCCTCGCGCTTAAGATACAGTTTGGTCTTGGTGCCCGCGGTCAGGTTACGGCACAGGGTCAACGGCGTGGGGCGGCCGGCATAATTAGTTAACAAATCGCTGAATTCCGCCTGGAATGCCGGGTCGCTTTGCGCGCTGACAAAGGCGTCCTCCAGTTGCAGCAGCGCCGGTACCAGGATCTGCGGCACATACATGCCGCCGAATTCGCCGAAATAGGGATTTAATAGTGTCATGCGTTCCTGTCTCTTGTTGATCTGGGCAATCGATTAATAGGCGCGCAGCGTCTGAAATACCGTAGCCAGTTTATGGTGATCTTTAATACCCGGGGCGCTTTCAACGCCGGAGTTGAAGTCCAGCCCAACGCAGCCTAATTGCGCGGCGGCCACGCAGTTATCCGCCGCCAGCCCGCCGGCGAGCATGACGTTATCCAGACGCAGTCCATCCAGCAGCGACCAGTCAAAGGGTTTACCGCTGCCGCCGCCATTATCGAACAGATAACGATCCACCGCGCTAAAATCCCGCGCCGGCGCATGGGTCCGCATATCCAGGGCTTTCCAGATACGGCAGGCGGAAGGCAGCGCCAGACGCAGGGCGCTTATATAGGCCTGGTCCTCGTCGCCGTGCAGCTGCACGGCATGCAGCGCCAGCGCGGCGGCGCTGCATGCCACCTCCTCGATGGGGGCGTCGCGGAATACGCCGACGTAGCGCAGCGGCGCGCCGGCCATCACCGCGCGGGCGCGGGGGATATCCACACGCCTTGGCGACGAGGCGGCAAAAATCAGGCCGCCATAGAGCGCGCCGGCGTCATATGCCGCCCTGGCATCCTCGGGACGCGTCAGTCCGCAGACCTTATTCTCGCCGAGCAATACCCGGCGCACCGCGCCGTCCAGATCCGGTTCCGCCATCAACGCGCTGCCGATCAGGAAGCCGTTGGCGAAATGGCTCAGTTCCCTGACGTGGCGATAGGCGGTAATGCCGGATTCGCTTATCACCGTCACTCCCGGCAGCAGGGGCGCCAGGCGGCGGGTACGGTTTAAATCGATGGATAAATCGCGCAGATCGCGATTGTTAATGCCCACCACCCGGGCGCCGAGCGCCTGGGCGCGCCGGCACTCCTCTTCGGTTATCGCCTCGGTGAGCACGCCCATTTCCAGGCTGTGCGCCAGGGCGGCCAACTGACGGTAGGTGTCGTCGTCCAGCACCGACAACATCAGCAGAATAGCGTCCGCCTGATGATGACGCGCCAGGTAAACCTGGTAGGGATCGATGATGAAATCCTTGCACAGCACCGGCTGGGGTACTACTTGGCTAATCTGGCGCAGGAAATCAAAGCTGCCCTGGAAGTATTTTTCGTCGGTCAGGCAGGAGATGGCGGCGGCGTAGTGTTTATACACGCCGGCGATGACGGCCGGGTCAAAATCCTCGCGGATCAGGCCCTTGGACGGCGATGCTTTTTTGCACTCGAGGATAAACACGGTGCGCGAACCCTGGAGGGCATGATAGAAGCTGCGCGTGCTGGGGCGCACGTCGTCGATGAACCCGTCCAGCGGCTGGCGTTGCTTACGCTCGGCCAGCCATACTTTTTTATCAGCGACAATGTTTGTCAGTACCGTATCCTGCATGTCTTATCCTCTGGCCGCCAACGCGACAACACGTTCATAGGCGCCGCCGCCGCGGATGGCCGCCAGCGCCTGTTGGGTATTTTCGCGCAGATTCTCCTGGCCGAATAGTTTTAATAACAAGGCGACATTGGCGGCAACGGCGAATTCATGGGCATGTTCGCCTTTACCTTGTAACAACCGCGCCAAAATGTCACGATTTTCTTCCGGCGAGCCGCCCAGCAGGGCGTCCATTGACTGTTCCCGCAGGCCGAAATCCTCCGGCGTCAATTGATAGCTGGCGATCTCGCCCTCATTGAGTTCGGCCACCTGCGTCGGCGCGTGCAGCGCCACTTCATCCATGCCGCCGCCATGGACTACCGCTGCGCGCTGATAGCCCAGCACCCGCAGCGTTTGGGCGATGGGCAGCACCAGCTCCGGGCTGTAGACCCCGATCAGCGCCAGCGGGGGACGGGCGGGGTTAATCAGCGGCCCGAGCACGTTAAACAGCGTGCGGGTTTTCAACTGCTGGCGCACCGGCATGGCATGGCGAAAACCGGTGTGGTACTGGGGCGCGTACAAAAAGCATACTCCCAGCTCGTCAAGCGCCTGGCGCGACGCTTGCGCCGGCATATCCAGCCGGATGCCGAAGGCCGCCAGCAGGTCCGAGGAACCCGAACGGCTGGACACGCTGCGGTTGCCGTGCTTGGCCACCCGTGCGCCGCAAGCGGCGGCGACAAAGGCGCTGGCGGTGGAAATATTGATGCTGTTGCTGCCGTCGCCGCCGGTGCCGACGATATCGGCAAAAGGATAATCAGGGCGCGGGAACGGCAGGGCGTCCGCCAGCAGGGCGGTGGCCGCGCCGGCAATTTCATCCGGATGCTCGCCGCGGATTTTCATGCTGATCAGCGCCGCCGCCAGCTGCGACGGTTCCAGCCCGCCCTGGATAATCTGGCTAAAAAGCTGTTCACTTTCCTGGCGGCTGATGCGCTCGGCGCGGTAAAGTTTTTCCAATATCTGTTGCATGATCAGGTTCCTATCGTTCAGGCCAGCGCCCAGTCCAGGGTTTGGTTAAGCAACCGCGCGCCCTGGGTGGTCAGGATGGATTCGGGATGAAATTGAAAACCGCAGACGCGATCGGCGTCATGACGCACCGCCATCACCATCTCGTTAAAGTGCGCATTGACCGTCAGTCCCGCCGGGATTTCGCTGCCCACCAGCGAGTGGTAGCGCGCCACCGGCAGCGGGTTCGGCATGCCGGCGAACATGCCGGCGCCATCATGGGTGATAAGGGACGCCTTGCCGTGCAGGATTTCCCCGGCCTGGCCGACGTAGCCGCCGTAGGCTTCCACAATCGCCTGGTGGCCGAGGCAGATGCCGATAATCGGCATCTGCCCGCGCAGCCGCGTAAGCAACTGCGGCATACAGCCGGCGGCGGCGGGGGTGCCGGGACCGGGGGAAAGCATCAGTATGGGATTATCCATGGCCATCAGATGGCCGATGATGGTCTGCGCCGGCAGTTGATTGCGATACACCATCACCCGGTGGCCGGTGGCGCGCAGCTGATCCACCAGGTTGTAGGTAAAGGAGTCGATATTATCGAGTAACAGGATATCAGCCATCAGAACACCTCCCTGGCATGATGTGCGGTGGCGATGGCGCGCAGCACCGCGCGCGCTTTATTGCGGCTTTCGTCGGCTTCCGCCTGCGGCACCGAGTCCAGCACCACGCCGGCGCCGGCCTGTACGGTGGCGATGCCGTCCTCGACATAGGCCGAACGGATAACGATACAGGTATCCAGCAGGCCGCTGCCGGTAAAATAGCCGATGGCGCCGCCGTAGCTGCCGCGCCGCGTGCCTTCGGCCTTGGCAATCAGCTGCATGGCGCGCACTTTGGGCGCGCCGCTCAGCGTGCCCATGTTCATACAGGCGCGGTAGGCGTGCAGCGCGTCAAGATCGGCGCGCAGGGTGCCGACCACCCGCGAAACCAGGTGCATGATAAAGGAGTAGCGATCGACCTTGGTCAAATCGGCGACATAGCGGCTGCCGGGTTCGCAGATGCGCGCCAGATCATTGCGCGCCAGGTCGACCAGCATCAGGTGTTCGGCCAGTTCTTTATGATCGGTGCGCATTTCAAGCTCGATACGGCTGTCCAGATCGCGATCCAGCGTGCCGTCCGGCCTGCGCCCGCGCGGACGGGAACCTGCAATGGGATAAATTTCTATCTGCCGGTTGGCGGCATCGTATTTCAGCGAACTTTCCGGCGAGGCGCCGAACAGGGTAAAATCGTTATCCTGCATAAAAAACATATAGGGACTGGGATTGCTCTCTTTCAGAGTATGGTAGGCGGCCAGCGGCGACGGGCAGGGCAGCGAAAAACGCCGTGAAGGCACCACCTGGAAGATTTCCCCCGCGCGGATCGCCTGCTGCATGCTGGTCACGATGCGGCCGAACTCCTCGTCGCTGCGATCGGTTTCCAGGGTCATGCTGTCGATCACCTGGTGGGGGATCGGCCCCGGCGCCTGCTGCAACTGATGCTGCAACTGCTCGATGCGCGCCTGTAGACGGCGTTTTTCGCCGGCCAGAGGAGTGAACAGGCTGCCCTGCAGCCGGCAGGTGCGCTGCTGATGATCAAGTACCAGCAGGGTTTCCGCCAGGTAGAAGCAAAAATCCGGACAGCGCTGCCCCTGGCTGACCGCGGGCAGCGTTTCAAAACCCGCCACCAGGTCATAGGCGAACAGGCCGCCGAGGAACAGGGCATCCGGCTGATCCGCCGGCGCCGGCACCAGGGTCAGCAGCAGGCGCAGGCAATCGAATACCGACAGGCCGCGCAGCCGCGCATCCTCATCCATGTCGTTGCCGACGGACGGAAACACCAGCTCGCGGCCGCTGGGATGGGCGTTCACCTCAACCCCGGCCGGCAGCGCGGCGTCCAGCAGCGGCAGCAGCGCCGCGCCGTTGGCGGTCAGCGCCTGCAGCGTAACCCGCTGGCCGAGGGCGGTAATGCGCATGGCGCTGTCAAGCACCATCAGGCTTTGCAGGTTTTGCTTATTATCGATTTCAGCCGATTCCAGCAGCAAGGTGGCCGGCCGGGCGCCGCAAAGCTGGTTGAACATCGCGGTAGGATCGTCGCGATAAGTGGCGGTGGCCTGCAGCAGTTCTAATTGAGGTTGTGTGGCTTGCATAGTGTGTTCCCTGATTATCGCCCATAAAAAAACCCGCTTGAAAGGCGGGTTAGTAGGGATCTTGCTCTGTCCGACGACAGCGACGCATGATAACACCACCCGCTAAAGGGAAGTGCGCCACCAGCGAAGCGTTACCACGGTTAAGGTTATCATCGTCAGATTCTCATTGGTTGTCTTAATGTGTACTAGTAAACTAGTTCAGCAATGAAATGTCAACAGTCACCGCTTAAAAACAGTTAAATATTTAACAGGTTCGATTCACGGGCATTTGACGTTATGATAGGAACATTCATTTTGGAAGGTAGCCTATCGTTGACTGAGATCTACGTTAAATCATCGTTGCTGACCCTATACGATCTGCACAGCCATACCACCGCCTCCGACGGCCAGCTTTCGCCGGCGGATCTGGTGGCGCGCGCCGTGGCCATGGGCGTCGACGTGCTGGCCGTGACCGATCACGATACCGTGGCCGGCCTCGCCGGGGCGCGGCAGGCGATCGACGACGGCGCGCTGCCCCTCACGCTGGTGGCCGGAGTGGAAGTCTCCACCCAGTGGCAAAACCATGAGATCCATATTGTCGGCCTCGGTATCGATGACGCGCATCCGGCCATGGACGGGCTTCTGCGCGCCCAGCGGGAAAGGCGCCTGGCCCGGGCCCATGCCATCGCCGAGCGGCTGGAACGCGCCGGTATTCACGACGCCTGGCTGGGCGCCAGCCGTTTGGCCCAGGATGAACTGGTCACGCGCGGCCATTTCGCCCGTTACCTGGTCAGCATCGGCGCCGCCGATAACGTGACCAAGGTATTCAAAAAATACCTGTCCAAGGGTAAAACCGGCTATGTGCCGCCGCAGTGGTGTACAATCGAGGAAGCGGTCAGCGCCATCCACCAGGCGGGCGGACAGGCGGTGCTGGCCCATCCCGGCCGCTACCAGCTGTCGACCAAATGGCTTAAGCGCCTGCTGGACCATGTTACCGACGCGGGCGGCGACGGTATCGAAGTGGCCATGTGCCAGCAGTCGCCGCAGGAAAAAACCGCGCTGGCGGGGTATGCGCGCGAGCGCGGGCTGCTGGCCTCCCAGGGATCCGATTTTCACCAGCCCTGCGCCTGGATCGAGCTTGGCCGTAAACTTTGGCTGCCGGGCGGCGTGGAGCCGATATGGCGCGATTGGCCGGTCGGCCGGTCGGCGGTAGCAGAAGGCTTGTCAGAAGGATAATCGCGGTATGCCGGGGGTGTTCTCCCGCCAGACTATATAAGGAGTCACAATGAGTCAGTTTTTTACCATTCATCCGGAAAACCCGCAGCCGCGGTTAATTAACCAAACCGTCGATCTGCTGCGCAAGGGCGCGGTTATTGTCTACCCCACCGATTCCGGCTACGCCCTCGGCTGCCGTCTGGAGGATAAAACCGCCATGGAGCGCATCTGCCGCATCCGGCAGCTGGACGGCAACCATAATTTTACCCTGGTCTGCCGCGACCTGTCCGAACTGTCCACCTATGCCCATGTGGATAACCAGGCGTTCCGTCTGATGAAAAACAATACGCCGGGCAAATATACCTTTATTCTCAAAGCCACCAAGGAAGTCCCCCGGCGGCTGATGAACGACAAGCGCAAGACCATCGGTCTGCGCGTGCCGAGCAACCCCATTGCCCTGGCGTTGCTCGAAACCATGGACGAGCCGATGATGTCCACCACCCTGATGCTGCCCGGCAACGATTTTGCGGAATCGGACCCGGAAATGATCAAGGATCATCTGGGCAAACAGGTGGATCTGGTGATTCACGGCGGTTTTCTCGGCCAGCAGCCGACGACGGTAATCGATTTGACCGACGACACGCCGGTGGTGGTGCGTGAAGGCGTCGGGGATGTTTCCCCCTTCCTTTAACGGCCGGCCGGCGGCGTTTTTACACCGCCGCCCCCGTCACCGTAAACTATGGATTGTGATCCGCGGGACCATAGTGTAAAATAGCCCCCTATCTTTCAGTTAAGTTACTGATAAGCTTACTAAATTATGGCGAAAGCCACCATTCGACGCCTGTGAAGGCGACAGCCGAGGTTGCTCAATGAGCGAAAAGCTGCAAAAAGTCCTGGCCCGCGCCGGGCATGGTTCCCGCCGTGAAGTTGAATCCCTGATTGAACAAGGCCGCGTCAGCGTTGACGGCAAAATCGCCACGCTGGGCGATCGGGTCGACGCCGTGAGTTCCATGAAAATCCGCGTCGATGGCCGGGTGGTTTCCATCACCGCGTCAGAAGAGGCGGTGTGCCGGATTCTGGCCTATTACAAACCCGAGGGCGAACTTTGCACCCGGCGGGATCCCGACGGCCGGCCGACGGTATTCGACCGTTTGCCTAAACTCAACGGCTCGCGCTGGATAGCGGTTGGGCGTCTGGATATCAATACTTCCGGCCTGCTGTTATTCACCACCGACGGGGAGCTGGCCAATCGCCTGATGCACCCGAGCCGGGAAGTGGAGCGCGAATACGCGGTACGGGTCTTCGGCCAGGTGGACGACGAAAAACTGCGGCTGCTGACCAAGGGCGTCACCCTGGAAGACGGCACGGGCGCGTTCCGCACCTTGAGCTTCCAGGGCGGGGAAGGGCTGAACCAGTGGTACAACGTGACCCTGACCGAAGGGCGCAACCGCGAAGTGCGGCGTTTATGGGAAGCGGTGGGCGTGCAGGTCAGCCGGCTGATTCGCACCCGCTACGGCGCCATTCCCCTGCCCAAAGGCTTGCCGCGCGGCGGCTGGACTGAACTGCCGCTGGGTGAAATCAACTATCTGCGCGAACTGGTGGAACTGGCGCCGGAAACCGTCACCAAAGTGCCGGTGGAGAAAGAGCGCCGCCGTATGAAGGCCAACCAAATCCGCCGGGCGGTGAAACGCCACAGCACGGTCACGCCTACCCGGCGCGGCGGCCAGAGCAGCAAGCGCAACTCCGGCACCAAATAAGCCCGTCCAGGCGCCCGCGCCAAACGCCGGCTTGGCCGGCCGCGGCGCGCAATGCGTCTTCCCGGTCGCCATCCCGCCGCGGCCTGGCCCCGTCTGATTGACCGGGCCAGGCCCGCAGCCGCCTCACCAGTCCACGCCCTGTTGCGCCTTGATGCCCGCGTCGAACGCATGTTTCACCGGGCGCAGCTCGCTGACCGTATCCGCCAGCTCCAGCAGTTCGCGGTGGCAGGCGCGGCCGGTGATGATCACCGTCTGCCGCGGCGGGCGATGGTTCAGTGCCGCTATCACTTCGGGTAAATCCACATAATCGTATGTGATCATATAGGTCAGCTCGTCGAGCAGCACCAGATCCAGGCTGTCGTCCGCCAGCATGCGCAGGCCGTGGCGCCAGACCTCTTGGGCCGCGGCCCGATCGGTGACCCGGTTCTGGGTATTCCAGGTAAAACCGGTGGCCATTACCTGGAATTCAACCCCATGCTGCTCCAGCAGGTTTCTTTCGCCGTTCGGCCATTGCCCCTTGATAAACTGGATCACGCCGGCGCGCATGCCGTGGCCTATCGCCCGGGTCACGGTGCCGAAGCCGGCGGTAGTCTTGCCTTTGCCGTTGCCGGTAAACACAATGACGATGCCGCGCTGCTCCGTGGCCGCGGCAATGCGGGCATCCACCTGTTCTTTTAAACGCTGCTGGCGCTGCTGGTGCCTGTCTTCACTCATTTGCTGGTCCTGTATGATTACGCCGGGCCCGGTGTACGGTCCGGCTGGGCATCGAAACTGATCCCGGTTTTGCGGCGGCTGTCGTCCCCCATTAAATAAAGGTAGATGGGCATAATCTCGGCGGGGGTCTTGAGGCGATCGGCATTTTCATCCGGAAAGGCGCTGGCGCGCATACCGGTACGGGTGCCGCCGGGGTTGATGCAGTTAACCCGCAGGGTAGCCGCGGGATATTCGTCCGCCAGCACCTGCATCATGCCTTCGGTGGCGAACTTGGAGACAGCGTACACTCCCCAGTTGGCCCGTCCCTGGCGCCCGACGCTGGAACTGCTGAATATCAGGGAAGGCCGGGACGCCTGCAATAACAGCGGCAGCATCGCCTGGGTCAGCATAAAGGCGGCGTTCACGTTGACCGCCATCACCTGCTGCCAACTGGCGGGGGACTGCTGCGCCATCGGCACGATTTCGCCTAACAGGCCGGCATTGTTCAGCAGGCCGTCCAGGCGCGGAAAGTCGGCCGCGAGCCGCTGGCCCAGCAAGGCGTAATCCTCCGCTCCGGCCACCGCCAGGTCAAAGGGGATAACCCGCGCCGGCTGGCCGCCTTCACCGGCAATCAATCCCGCCACCGCCGCCAGCTTGGCTTCGGTGCGCCCCAGCAGCAATAGCCTGGCGCCGTGGCGGGCGTAAGTCAGCGCCGCCTCGCGGCCGATGCCGTCGCCGGCCCCGGTCACCATAATGATGCGGCCGGCCAATAAGTCATGTTTGGGCTGGTAGTACAAGGGACGCTCCTTTGCTAACCCGTCACCCTGGAGGTGATATTAGCGCTCTTTTTACCCGACGGTCTCTCATTTTATGCCTGAAACCTGACCTCATTTCAATCGTTAACGGTTTACCGACTTAATATACGTAAACCTACGTAATATTCTGATTTTCCCGGCGACGTATACCCGCGCCTTAGCTAGAATAGACCGCAACGGAAAACACATTCAGCAAGGCGACAGCGTGGAATTTATTACTCTTTATGGACTCTTCCTGGCAAAAACCATCACCGTGGTGCTGGCCTTCGGCGCGATTTTGCTGCTGGTCATGGGATTGCGTCAGCGGCAGCGCCGGCGCAAGGGCGAAATCCAGATAACGGATCTGGGTAAACAGTATCGTGAGATGCAGCGCGAAATGCAGCTGGCGCGCATGGGCGAGGCCGAACAGCGTATCTGGCACAAGCGGCATAAGAAGCAGGAAAAAGGCGAGGCGAAACTGGCGCGCGCGCGCGCAAAGCATGGCGAAAAAACGCCGCAGAAATCCTGTTTGTACGTACTGGATTTCAAAGGCAGCATGGATGCCGGCGAGGTCGCTTCGCTGCGCGAGGAAGTGTCCGCGGTGCTGGCGGTGGCGAAACCGGAAGATGAGGTGCTGCTGCGCCTCGAAAGCCCCGGCGGGGTGGTGCATGGCTACGGCCTGGCCGCCTCGCAGCTGCAGCGCCTGCGCGATCGCGGCATCCGCCTGACGGTAGCGGTGGATAAGGTGGCCGCCAGCGGCGGTTATATGATGGCCTGCGTCGCCGATCGCATTATCGCCGCGCCTTTCGCCATTGTCGGTTCCATCGGCGTCGTGGCCCAGATTCCTAACTTCAACCGGCTGCTCAAGCGCAATGATATCGACATGGAACTGCACACCGCCGGAGCCTATAAGCGGACCCTGACCCTGTTTGGTGAAAACTCGCCGGAAGGACGGGAAAAGTTCCAGCAGGATCTGAACGAAACGCATCAGCTCTTCAAGCAGTTTGTCCATGACATGCGCCCCACGCTTGATATTGAAGCGGTGGCGACCGGCGAGCACTGGTACGGCACCCAGGCGCGGGAAAATGGTCTGGTTGACGGCATCGGCACCAGCGATGATCTGCTGATTGCCGAAATGGCCAACCATGAGGTCATTAGCGTGCGTTTCACGCGGCGTAAACGTTTGCTTGCGCGTTTTACCGACAGTGCGGCGTTAAGTATCGAGCAGCGCCTGTTGCATTTATGGCAACGGGGCCAAAAACCCCTGCTGTGACGGCTCCCCGCCCCGAGGGCGGGTATGTCCGGCGGTTTGCGCCCGCCCGGGAACGGGAAACCGGCCCGGGCATGGGTCATTTATTCCTCCAGGTGATACTTTTCTGACAACACCACGGCGAGATGTTTAAACATATTGAACACTGCCGTGGTTTTACGGGTGGGTAATCCATCCTGATCGAAAAAGAATTCACCGCGGAAAATCAGCACGCCGCCTTTCTGTTCTACCTCGGTGGCCTCCATGCCGTGCATATATTCATCATGCGCGCGAATAATCCGGTTAGCCTCAATAAGCAGGCTGTTGCGATCAATGGGGGTGGTGTTAGCGTACATACCTATTACTCCTTAGATGTCTTCCGGCCTATTGTAATCCCCGGTTGTGTTTGGCTGCAAACAGACTAAGGTTTATTCGTCGAACGGGCTTTTTAAACGCTTTTGCCGCCCGGGAAATTTTTTGCGCCGCTAATAAGTTGCACCAACTTTTTTATCATGTAGAGTGTGGGCCTTCATCAACTGGCGGGGATAACCGCATCCCAATCAATAGTTGATTTATCAATATTCAATGAAAGTATTGATAAATTAATTTTATTTTTCAATAGGTTAATCTCATGGCAAAGGCGAAAAAGCAGACTGGCTGAACAGAGGTTGATTTTTGACGGCGCTGCCGCAATATAAAATTAGTAAATGCCCAGCCAGGGTCTGGCGCACAAAATGCTTCTTAATTACAGAAGAAATCATTCAGGTAAAGGTAAACATGGGTAAAGCTCTCGTTATCGTTGAATCACCGGCTAAAGCCAAAACGATTAATAAATATTTAGGCAATGACTACGTCGTTAAATCGAGCGTCGGTCACATCCGTGATTTGCCCACCAGCGGTTCCGCCACTAAAAAAAGCGCCGACGCCACCAAAACGAAAAAAGTGAAAAGCGACGCGCAAACCGCACTGGTCAATCGCATGGGCATTGATCCTTACCACGGCTGGAAAGCGCATTACGAGATCCTCCCCGGCAAAGAAAAAGTGGTCAACGAGCTCAAAGCGCTGGCGCAAAACGCCGACCATATCTATCTCGCAACCGACCTTGACCGCGAAGGGGAAGCCATCGCCTGGCACCTGCGGGAAGTGATCGGCGGCGATGACAAGCGTTTTAGCCGGGTGGTATTTAATGAAATCACCCGCAATGCCATTACGGCGGCGTTTAAAAAACCCGGCGAGCTGAATATTGATCGGGTCAACGCCCAGCAGGCCAGGCGTTTTATGGACCGCGTGGTGGGCTACATGGTCTCGCCGCTGCTGTGGAAAAAACTGGCCCGCGGCCTGTCCGCCGGACGCGTGCAGTCGGTCGCGGTACGCCTGGTGGTCGAACGCGAACGCGAGATAAAAGCCTTCGTGCCGGAAGAGTATTGGGAACTGCACGCCGACCTCAAGGTGTCGGACAAGGCGCAACTGCAGATGCAGGTCACCCATCATGGCGACAAGCCCTTTAAGCCGGTCAACCAGGCGCAGACCCAAGCCGCCGTCAAGCAGTTGGAAAACGCGCAGTATGTTATCGCCGACCGTGAGGACAAGCCCACCAGCAGCAAGGCCGGCGCGCCCTTTACCACCTCGACATTGCAACAAGCCGCCAGCACCCGCCTGGGTTACGGCGTCAAAAAAACCATGATGCTGGCCCAGCGCCTGTACGAAGCGGGGCATATTACCTATATGCGTACCGACTCCACCAACCTGAGCCAGGACGCGCTGGCCATGGCGCGCGATTACATCGGCGCACAGTTCGGCGCCAAATATCTGCCTAAGCAGGCCAATGAATACGCCAGCAAGGAAAATTCCCAGGAAGCGCATGAAGCGATCCGTCCTTCCGATGTCAATAATCTGGCCGAACAGCTAAAAGATATGGAAGTGGACGCGCAAAAGCTGTATCAGCTGATCTGGCGCCAATTTGTCGCCTGCCAGATGATGCCGGCGCAGTACGATTCCACCACCCTGACGGTCAAAGCGGCGGATTACCAACTGCGCGCCAAGGGCCGCACCCTGCGCTTCGACGGCTGGACCAAGGTCATGCCCGCGCTGCGCAAAGGGGATGAAGATCGCACCCTGCCGCCGGTTAGCGTGGGCCAGACGCTCGGGCTGGAAAAATTACTGCCCAGCCAGCACTTCACCAAGCCGCCCGCGCGCTACAGCGAAGCGTCCCTGGTCAAGGAACTGGAAAAACGCGGCATCGGCCGGCCGTCGACCTATGTGTCCATCATCTCCACCATCCAGGATCGCGGGTATGTACAGGTAGAAAACCGCCGTTTCTACGCCGAAAAAATGGGCGAAATCGTCACCGACCGCCTGGAAGAAAATTTCCGGGAACTGATGAACTACGACTTTACCGCCCGCATGGAAGACAAGCTCGACCAGGTGGCCAATAACGAAGCCGAGTGGAAAGCCGTGCTGGACTCATTCTTCAGGGAGTTCAGCGAACAGCTCGAAAAGGCGGAAAAAGATCCGGAAGAGGGCGGCATGCGCCTCAACCAAATGGTGATGACCAGCATCGATTGTCCCACCTGCGGGCGCAAAATGGGCATCCGCACCGCCAGTACCGGCGTGTTCTTGGGATGTTCGGGGTATTCACTGCCGCCGAAAGAACGCTGCAAGACTACCATTAATCTGATCCCGGAATCGGAAACCCTCAATCTGCTGGAAGGCGAGGATGCCGAAACCAATGCTCTGCGCGCCCGTCGCCGCTGCCCTAAATGCGGCATGGCCATGGACAGCTACCTGATTGACAACGGCCGCAAGCTGCACGTTTGCGGCAACAATCCGCTTTGCGACGGCTATGAAATCGAGCAAGGCGAATTCAGGATCAAGGGCTACGACGGCCCGGTGGTCGAGTGTGAAAAATGCGGCTCCGATATGCATTTAAAACTGGGACGCTTCGGCAAATACATGGCCTGTACCAACGAGGAATGCAAAAACACCCGCAAAATCCTGCGCAACGGCGATGTTGCGCCGCCAAAAGAAGATCCGGTGCCGCTGCCTGAGCTGCAGTGTGAAAAATCGGACGCTTATTTTGTCCTGCGTGACGGCGCGGCTGGCGTATTCCTTGCGGCCAACACGTTCCCGAAATCACGTGAAACCCGGGCACCGCTGGTGGAGGAACTGGCGCGCTTCAAAGATCGCCTGCCGGAAAAACTGCGCTACCTGGCCGACGCGCCGGCAAAAGACCCCGAGGGCAACAAAGCCATGGTGCGCTTTAGCCGCAAGACCAAACAACAGTACGTTTCTTCCGAAAAAGACGGCAAGGCCACCGGCTGGACGGCGTTCTACATCGACGGCAAATGGCAGGTCACCAAAAAGTAGCCATGCGCCAGGCCCGCCAACACCGGGCTTAAAGCAGATGTGTTCAAGGCAGACCTAGCCAATGGGGTCGAATCGGGCGTGGTGTCCCCGCCAAACCGAGCCCCATGGCGCGGTAGGCCCGCCAACACTGCGCTTAATGCAGACGTGTTCAAGGGAGACCGTGCCAGTGGGGCCGAATCGGGCGTGGTGTTCCCGCCAAACCGAGCCCCATGGCGCGGTAGGCCCGCCAACACTGCGCTTATTGCAGGCGTGTTCAAGGGAGAGCGTGCCAATGGGGTCGAATCGGGCGTGGTGTTCCCGCCCGACCGAGCGCCCCATGGCGCGGTAGGCCCGCCAACACTGCGCTTAATACAGACGTGTTCAAGGGAGAGCGTGCCGATTGGGTCGAATCGGGCGTGGTGTTCCCGCCCGACCGAGCGCCCCGCGGCGCGCCAGGCCCGCCAACACAGAGCTTAATGCAGACGTGTTCAAGGGAGACCGTGCCAGTGGGGCCGAATCGGGCGTGGTGTTCCCGCCCGACCGAGCGCCCCATGGCGCGGTAGGCCCGCCAACACTGCGCTTAAAGCAGACGTGTTCAAGGGAGACCGTGCCAATGGGGTCGAATCGGGCGTGGTGTTCCCGCCCGACCGAGCGCCCCATGGCGCGGTAGGCCCGCCAACACTGCGCTTAAAGCAGACGTGTTCAAGGGAGACCGTGCCAATGGGGCCGAATCGGGCGTGGTGTTCCCGCCCGACCGAGCGCCCCATGGCGCGGTAGGCCCGCCAACACTGCGCTTAATGCAGGCGTGTTCAAGGGAGAGCGTGCCAGTGGGGCCGAATCGGGCCGGCAATCATCAACCAACCTACGGGTTGGTTTTTTTATGTCTTATAAATAAGTTATATATAGCGATTTTTTATGATTAAATAGTATTAATTGCAAGATTAGCTTTCCCGCTGACGCCGGGGAAAAAAAACGCCCCCAGGCCGCGCCGCTGACAAGTAACTCTTGCGCCAAATTTATGCCAGGATGACAAAAATGAAATTGCAGCAACTTCGCTATATTGTTGAAGTCGTGAACCACAACCTTAATGTCTCCTCCACCGCCGAGGGGCTGTACACCTCCCAGCCCGGCATCAGCAAACAGGTACGGATGCTGGAAGACGAACTCGGGGTACAGATCTTCGCCCGCAGCGGCAAACACCTCACCCAGGTTACGCCGGCCGGACAGGAAATCATCCGCATTGCCCGCGAAGTCCTCTCCAAGGTCGACGCCATCAAGGCGGTGGCGGGCGAACATACGTATCCGGATAAAGGCTCGCTCTATGTCGCCACCACCCACACGCAGGCGCGCTACGCGCTTCCGGATGTGATCAAAGGGTTCATCGAACGCTACCCCCGCGTTTCCCTGCACATGCATCAAGGCTCGCCGACGCAAATCGCCGAAGCGGTCTCCAAAGGCATCGCGGATTTCGCCATCGCCACCGAAGCGCTCCACCTCTACGACGACCTGGTCATGCTGCCTTGCTACCACTGGAACCGCGCCATCGTGGTACTGCCCACCCATCCGCTGGCGGGCAAAGACCAGATCACCATTGAAGAACTGGCCGCGTTCCCCCTGGTCACCTACACCTTTGGGTTTACCGGCCGCTCGGAACTGGATACCGCCTTCAACCGCGCCGGGCTCACGCCGCGCATCGTCTTTACCGCCACCGATGCCGACGTGATTAAAACCTACGTCCGCATGGGCCTGGGCGTCGGCGTCATCGCCAACATGGCGGTCAGCAGCGAGGCCGACCCCGATCTGGTAAAAATCAACGCCGACGCCATGTTTGCCCTCAGCACCACCAAAATCGGCTTTCGCCGCAGCACCTTCCTGCGCAGCTACATGTATGATTTTATCCAGCGCTTCGCGCCGCATCTCACCCGAGACGTCGTGGATACGGCGGTGGCCCTGCGCTCCAATGAAGAAATCGAAGCGATGTTCAAGGATATTAAATTACCGGTAAAGTGACGCGCCGGTGCCGGCACCGGCATGACCGCATCGGTGAACACACTTTATGTTATGAAAAAGTTGCGTAATTCTTGTAAATTGTTTACTGCAATGCCTCAACCTGGATAGGGTTATGACTATAATGAAGTAAAAGTCTGGAGGAGAGCTATGTCGACAACGATTCGAGAAGCCAGTAAGGATCAACTGGTCATACGTGATAAAACCTACCGCTATTACAGCCTGCCGCGCGCCGCCCAACAGCTGGGCAACCTCGACCGGCTGCCCAAATCCATGAAGGTCCTGCTGGAAAACCTGCTGCGCAACCAGGATGACGACATCGTCACCGAAGCGGATCTGCGCGCCCTGGCGGGCTGGCTTGAGCACGCGCACGCGGACGGTGAAATCGCCTACCGTCCGGCGCGGGTGCTGATGCAGGATTTTACCGGCGTTCCGGCGGTGGTAGACCTCGCGGCGATGCGCGAAGCGGTAAAGCGCCTTGGCGGCGACGTCGATAAGGTCAATCCGCTCTCGCCGGTGGATCTGGTTATCGACCACTCGGTCACCGTCGACAGCTATGGCGACGATCGCGCTTTTGCCGAAAATAACCAATTGGAAATGGAACGCAACCTCGAGCGCTATAAATTCCTGCGCTGGGGACAACAGGCGTTCAGCCGTTTTCGCGTGGTGCCGCCTGAAAACGGCATCTGCCACCAGGTCAACCTGGAATATTTGGCGCTCACCGTCTGGCATGAAGAGCAGGATGGCGAGGCGGTGGCGTTTCCCGACACCCTGGTCGGCACCGACTCGCACACCACCATGGTCAACGGCCTGGGCGTGCTGGGCTGGGGCGTAGGCGGCATTGAGGCGGAGGCGGCCATGCTGGGCCAGCCGGTCTCGATGCTGATCCCCGATGTGGTCGGGTTTAAACTTATCGGCAAACTCAATGAAGGCATTACCGCCACCGACCTGGTGCTTACCGTCACCCAAATGCTGCGCAAACACGGCGTGGTGGGCAAATTCGTTGAATTCTACGGCGACGGGCTGGACGTACTGCCGCTGGCGGACCGGGCCACCATCGCCAATATGGCGCCGGAATACGGCGCCACCTGCGGTTTCTTCCCGGTGGATGCCATTACCCTGGATTACCTGCGCCTGACCGGCCGCTCCGAGGAGCAAATCGCCCTGGTGGAAGCCTACAGCAAGCAGCAGGGATTATGGCGCCACCACGGCGACGAACCCCGCTTTACCAGCACCCTGACGCTTGATATGGGAAGCGTAGTGGCAAGCCTTGCCGGACCGAAGCGTCCGCAGGACCGGGTGGCGCTGCCGGGCGTGCCCGCCGCGTTTCGCGCCAGCGACGAACTGGATTTTACCCGGCGCACCCACCATCCTGATTTCCAGACCTTTGAACTGGATGGACAACAGCATGAACTGCACCAGGGCGCGGTGGTGATTGCCGCCATTACCTCCTGCACCAATACGTCCAACGCCAATATCCTGATGGCCGCCGGCCTGCTGGCCCGCAACGCGGTCAACAAGGGATTGCGGACCAAGCCCTGGGTCAAGACGTCCCTGGCCCCCGGTTCCAAAGTGGTGACCGATTACCTCGCCGCCGCCGGCCTGACGCCTTATCTGGATCGCCTGGGCTTCAACCTGGTGGGCTACGGGTGCACCACCTGTATCGGCAATTCCGGCCCGTTAAAGGAATCCATCGAGGCGGCGATTAAATCCGGCGACCTGACGGTGGGAGCGGTGCTTTCCGGCAACCGCAACTTCGAGGGGCGCATCCATCCGCTGGTGAAAACCAACTGGCTGGCTTCACCGCCGCTGGTGGTGGCCTATGCCCTGGCCGGCAACATGCAGGTGAACCTGAGCGAAGATCCGCTCGGCACCGACCCGCAGGGACAACCGGTATATCTCAAGGATATCTGGCCCAGCTCGGCGGAAATCGCCGATGCGGTGGCGCTGGTCAACAGCGCCATGTTCCACAAGGAATACAGCGCGGTCTTTAACGGCAACGCGCAATGGCAAAATATCGAGGTCAACCGCACGCCGACCTACGACTGGCAACCGGATTCCACCTATATCCGCCTGACGCCGTTTTTTGACGATATGCAGCATCAGCCGAAGCCCGTGGAAAATATCACCCATGCCAGAATCTTGGCCATGCTGGGTGATTCCGTGACCACCGATCATATATCGCCCGCGGGCAATATCAAGGTGGACAGCCCGGCCGGCCTGTACCTGCGCGAGAACGGCGTCGAAGCCGGTAACTTTAATTCCTACGGCTCTAGGCGTGGTAATTACGAAGTGATGGCGCGCGGCACCTTCGCCAATATCCGCATCCGCAATGAGATGGTGCCGGGCGTGGAAGGGGGGATTACCCGCCATATCCCGTCAGGCGAGGAGCTGGCGATTTACGATGCCGCCATGCGTTACCAGCAGGAACAGGTGCCGCTGGCAATTATCGCCGGGAAAGAGTACGGCTCCGGCTCCAGCCGCGACTGGGCCGCCAAGGGGCCCCGGCTGCTGGGTATACGGGTGGTGCTTGCCGAGTCGTTCGAGCGAATCCACCGCTCCAACCTGATCGGCATGGGCATTTTGCCGCTTGAATTCCCGGCGGGGGTCACCCGGAAAACGCTGGGCCTGACCGGCGACGAAAGCATCAGCATCAGCGGACTGGACGAACTCGCGCCGGGCCAAACGGTACCGGTGCGCATTACCTATGCCGACGGGCGTATTGACGTGGTGCCGGCACGTTGCCGCATCGATACCGGCAATGAGCTGACCTACTTCCGCCATGACGGCATTTTAAACTACGTGATCCGCAAAATGTTGTAATCTCCCGGCGCTTCCCGCCACTCGCCAGGGCGGCGGGAAGCGCGCTGGACAGGACGCGATGCGAATAAACGACAGAATCTGCGTGACATTGGCGATGCCGGGTATATTATTTCCCCGGCATATTTATTTTTCTCGCCAGACTTAATTATTTTATTTATTGGCCTGACAAGGTTATTCTGTTATTATGTTGGCATATAAAGTATCAAATTAGCACCCTTACAGCGCGCCGGTGATAAAGTATTAATATTGACATTTTAATTTAAATACCGTTTTTTATCCTCTCAATTAATACCTGCAATTTTGTGATCCCTACAGGGTTATTATTAATTCCATTTGATATAGAATGCCGCCACTGAAAGATAGCGCCTGCGGATGAAAATAAAAATCTATTTTCATGAGTGGTTATTTTTAACCTTAGCGCAATATCTTTAACATATTCGCGGCATTTTTATTTCATCGTTCCCTGAGGAGAACACTATAATGAATAGCATCACGGAAAGCGCATCGGTGCTGGAGGCGTCCTCCGCCTCCAGCTGGCGCAGAAGCGACACCATGTGGATGTTGGGCCTGTACGGCACGGCCATCGGCGCGGGCGTGCTGTTTTTACCTATTAATGCGGGCATCGGCGGGCTGTTGCCGCTCATTATTATGGCGATTCTCGCCTTTCCCATGACCTTTTATGCCCATCGCGGATTATGCCGCTTTGTATTATCAGGTAAAAATGGCGGCGAGGATATAACTGAAGTTGTTGAAGAACATTTTGGCGTGGGTGCGGGTAAATTAATCACCTTGCTGTATTTTTTTGCAATATATCCTATTTGTCTGGTGTATGGCGTCGCCATCACCAATACCGTTAACAGCTTTATTACCCACCAGCTCCATTTGGTGGCGCCGCCGCGGGCGATATTATCGCTGATATTAATTGTCGGGCTGATGACCATTGTGCGCTTCGGCAAAGACATGATCGTCAAAGCGATGAGTATCCTGGTTTTCCCTTTTGTCGCGGCATTGATGTTGCTGGCGCTTTATCTTATTCCCAACTGGAGCGCCGCCATATTCGATAACGCGTTCGTTGCCGGCGCCGCCACCGGCCATGGTCTGATGACCACGTTATGGCTGGCGATCCCAGTCATGGTCTTCTCGTTTAACCATTCGCCGATTATCTCCTCGTTTGCGGTAGCCAAGCGTCAGGAATATGGCGTGGGCGCGGAGAAAAAATGTTCCCGCATCCTGGCCTGCAGCCATGTGATGATGGTAGTAACGGTGATGTTTTTTGTGTTTAGCTGCGCGCTCAGCCTGTCCACCGCCGATCTGATGGAAGCCAAGGCGCAGAATATTTCCATCCTGTCCTACCTGGCCAATCATTTTAACAACCCGCTGATTGCATGGATGGCGCCGATTATCGCCACGGTCGCTATCAGCAAATCCTTCCTTGGCCACTACCTCGGCGCCCGCGAAGGCTTCAACGGCATGATGATCAAAGCATTACGCAGCCGTGGCAAAACCGCCTCCGAAGAAAAGCTTAACCGCATCACCGGCATCTTTATGCTGCTGACCACCTGGCTGGTGGCGACGCTTAACCCCAGCATCCTCGGCATGATTGAAACCCTTGGCGGTCCGGTTATCGCCATGCTGTTGTTCTTGATGCCGATGTACGCCATCCAGAAAGTACCGGCGATGAAAAAATACAGCGGCCACTTCAGCAACGTATTTGTGGTGTTTATGGGCCTGATCGCCATGTCGGCGATTATCTACAGCCTGATGGGCTGATGGCCAAGCCGGGTCCTTCGGGCCCGGTCCGCTTTTCGCGCCGAGGATGTCGATGGAAAACCTTCGGCGCCGCATAATAAGGACAGGGTTATGGTTAGCATTTTTGATATTTTCAAGATAGGCATCGGTCCTTCCAGTTCGCACACCGTCGGCCCGATGAAAGCCGGGAAAATGTTTACCGATGATTTGCAGGCGCAGGGGCTGCTTTCCTCGATCGACCGCCTCGGCGCGGACGTCTATGGTTCCCTGTCATTAACCGGCCGGGGACATCATACTGATATCGCCATCATCATGGGCCTGGCCGGCAAGGCGCCCGATACGGTTGACGTGGATGCCATCCCGCAGTTTATCCAGCAAGTGCGGCAGCGTGGGCGGCTGCCCCTGGCGGACGGCCACGAAGTGGATTTTGCCGTGGCCTCGGCCATTGTGTTTCGCGATGAGAACCTGCCGTTGCATGAAAACGGCATGATGTTCAATGCCTACCGGCAAAATGCGCTGGTTTACAGCAAAACCTATTATTCCATCGGCGGCGGGTTTGTGGTCGATCGGGAAAACTTCGGCAAAAAGATCCCATCCGAGCAGGCGGTGCCGTTTCCTTTCTTTTCGGCGCAGAACCTGTTGCGCCACTGTCGCGATAATTGCCTGTCGCTCTCGGCGGTGGTGATGAAGAACGAACTGGCCCTACATACCCGGGAGGAGATCGAACACTATTTCGGCGCGGTATGGCTCACCATGCAAAACGCCATGCAGCGCGGCATGAATACCGAGGGCGTGCTGCCGGGGCCGATCCGGGTGCCGCGCCGCGCCTCCAGCCTGCACCGGCTGCTGTTTACCAATGATCGTTTCTCCAGCGATCCGATGAACGCCATGGACTGGGTCAATATGTTCGCCATGGCGGTGGCCGAGGAAAACGCCGCCGGCGGGCGGGTGGTTACCGCGCCGACCAATGGCGCCTGCGGCATTATCCCAGCGGTGCTGGCCTATTATGATCATTTTATCCAGCCGGTGACCCCGGAGGCGTACCTGCGCTATTTCCTGGCCTCCGGCGTGGTCGGCGCGCTGTATAAAATGAACGCGTCCATTTCCGGCGCCGAAGTAGGGTGCCAGGGTGAAATCGGGGTGGCCTGCTCGATGGCGGCGGCGGGGCTGGCGGAGCTGCTGGGCGGCAGTCCGGAACAGGTGTGCATCGCGGCGGAAATCGGCATGGAGCATAACCTCGGCCTGACGTGCGATCCGGTGGCGGGCCAGGTGCAGGTACCCTGTATCGAGCGTAACGCCATTGTGGCGATGAAGGCGATTAACGCCGCGCGCATGGCGGTGCGGCGCACCACGGAACCGCGCGTGTCGCTGGATAAGGTTATCGAGACCATGTATGAAACCGGCAAGGACATGAACGCCAAATACCGCGAAACATCGCGCGGCGGACTGGCGATCAAGGTTGTGTTATGTGAATAGCGCGGGGCATGAAATCAGCTGAACCCGGCGGCAAGGATGGCCGCGTCCGGGTCCGCCACGGGCATTGCGGCCTCAGGGCCGGGGAAGGCGGCGATGACCGCCGCGATAGGTGCTCCCGCCGCCGGGAGGGCCGGGTTTCACCACAGGATATTGTTTTCGGCGGCGGAGATATACCAGTCGACGGCAGAGGCATCCGCGCTTTTTTCCACCAGGGGTTTGTCCGCTTCATCCACGGTTGCGGCTTTTTTGCGGATCCGCAGCGGCGTGTTCGCTTTTTCGCCGCTGACCTGGGCGTTAAAGGCGCGCACTTCGGTGTCGAACAGCACCCCTTCCAGCTGATGCAGGCGATTGAGGCCGCGCAGAATGCAGATAAGCGTGCTGAGCGTGACCGAACCGCCCATTTCGGCGCGTTTGATGGTGGCGATGCCCAACCCGGAACGCTCCGCCAGATCAATTTGCGACAGGCGCTGCTCAATGCGCGCATCCTTAATCCGGCAGCAGAGATCGGCAATGATTTCGCTGTCGTTCATGGTACTGAACTTCATGGTTTATAACCCTGTATTTAAAGAGAGTAATATACCTTAATCATGGGCCCGGATTCGGGTGGCCGATCTCATAATCAGGCTCCAGGGGCGCGCCGGATGGCGCGGCCCCATCATCCGCGGGGCGTTATTTAATATCCAGCAAATGGCCCATTTTGGTCGCTTTGGTGTTCAGGTAGCGTTCATTTTCCGGGTTGCGCCCGACGATAAGCGGCACGCGCTCGGTAATGTTAATGCCCGCCTCCGTAAGGATTTCCACCTTTTGCGGATTGTTGGTCAGCAAACGTACCGATTCCACGCCCAGCAGTTTGAACATATCGGCGCACAGGGTGAAATCCCGCTCGTCGGCGGCAAAGCCCAACTGGTGGTTGGCCTCAACGGTATCGGCGCCTTTATCCTGGAGCGCATAGGCGCGTATTTTATTCAGTAAGCCGATGTTACGGCCTTCCTGGCGGTGATAGAGCAAAATGCCGCGGCCTTCCTCGGCAATGTGGGTTAACGCGGCCTCGAGCTGAAAGCCGCAGTCGCAGCGCAGGCTAAACAAGGCGTCGCCGGTGAGGCACTCGGAGTGCACCCGCGCCAGCACCGGTTCCACGCCGGTAATATCACCGAAAACCAATGCCAGGTGATCGTGTCCGGTCGCTAATTCCTCGAATCCCACCATCAGGAAATCGCCCCAGGGTGTCGGCAGTTTGGCTTCTGCCACACGTTTAAGCTGCATGTTGCTCTCCAAAACTTCTTTATCGTCGCTCATCTCACTCTCGATGATGCCGTCTGACCAAGCATGGTGCGGTCGAGTGCGCGAAGATTCATTAATAGTGCATTTTGCCATAAATTTACCGAAAACTGACGGTTGAAAATCCTGTTTGCTGGCAAAATAGTCATTAGATTGTCACAATTGCTTACCGACCGATCGTTCTTATTAGGAAAATTGCCGCCGCCCTGACGTTAAACTGTTCAGCGGTAAGACATTTAACGGAAAATTATCTTTATGTTTGAAATAGCGAAACGCACCGGCCTGGGCGCGGTAATACTTATGATAATACCACTTTTGGTCTGGGTCAGTGGCTGGCAGTGGCATCCCGGCAATGAGGCCGGCTGGTGGCGGGGTATGTTCTGGATAACCCAAACCGTCAGCGCGCCGTGGGGCATGGTTACCAGCGCGCTGCTGCTGGGCTGGTTTCTCTGGTGCCTGCGCTTTCGCTTAAAGCCCGCCCTCGCACTGGCCTGTATCCTGGGCGTGACGATTTTAGCGGGCCAGGGCCTGAAAACGGTTATCAAGGAGCGGGTGCAGGAGCCGCGGCCCTATGTGCTGTGGCTGGAGAACGCCTTCGCCATCGACGATCGGGCGTTTTATTCGCTCCCGCCTAAAGCGCGCGCGCAATGGGTGAAAAAGGAGCTGCAGAACGAGGAGCAGATCCCGCCGTGGCTGCGTAAGCACTGGCAGCATGATACCGGTTTTGCCTTCCCTTCCGGGCATACGATTTTCGCCGCCAGCTGGGCGCTGCTGGCGCTGGGGCTGCTGTGGCCGCGCCGGCATTTCGCCTCGGTGGCGATTATCATGATCTGGGCGGTGGCGGTCATGTGCAGCCGGCTGATCCTGGGGATGCATTGGCCGCGGGATTTGGTCATGGGAACCGTGCTGAGCTGGCTGATGATAACGCTAGCCTGCTGGCTGGTGCAGCGCTGGATTGGCCCGCTGACGCCGAAAATCGACGAGGCGCGGGATATTAAATCCCGCGCCTAGCCGGCTGCCGCCCCAGCGGCGCGTTCTCGCAAACGCACCCTTGCCGGGAAAAACATAAGCCTCATCGCATGCCGTCCCGTGCCGGCCAGCCTGGCGCGCCACGAGGTCGCGGGCGGGCGGGGGAACCACGCCCGATTCGACCCCAGCGGCATGTTTTCATTTCCCCGCATCCGATGTAATCATCTTGTTGCTTTTTGTGACAGCACTCGCTATTCCCAACAATCGTAATGGACATTATCGCGGGGACTTGCCACACTCCAGTTGAATATAAAATCAAAAGTGAATATATATTCACGTGTATTCATCCAGGAGAACAACAATGAACACCTTCCTACTGAAACCCTGCGTTGCCGCCGTCCTCTTGTCATTATCCATGGCGTCCTTCGCCGCGGATAAAGGCCTGATTGCCATCATTACCCCGTCCCATGATAACCCGTTCTTCAAGGCGGAAGCCGATGCCGCCTCGGCCAAGGCCACCGAGCTGGGATATACCACGCTGGTGGCGTCCCATGACGATGACGTCAGCAAGCAGAACCAGCTGATTGAAACCGCCATCGCCCGTAAGGCCAAGGCAATCGTGCTGGATAACGCCGGGTCCGACGCCACTATCGGGCCGTTGAAAAAGGCCAAGGCGGCCGGTATTCCCGCCTTCCTGATCGATCGTGAAATCAATGCCACCGGCGTGGCGGTGGCGCAGATCGTGTCCAATAACTACCAGGGCGCGCAGCTGGGCGCGGAGAAGTTCGTCAAGCTGATGAACGGCAAAGGCAAGTATGTGGAACTGCTGGGCAAGGAATCCGATACCAATGCCCACGTGCGTTCGCAGGGCTACCACGATGTGATTGACGAATATACCGGGCTGAAGATGGTGGCGCAGCAAACCGCCAACTGGAGCCAGACCGAGGCTTTCAGCCGGATGGAATCCATTTTGCAGGCCAATCCGGATATTACCGGCGTGATCTCCGGCAACGATACCATGGCATTGGGCGCCGAAGCCGCGCTGAAGGCCGCCGGGCGCAAGGACGTGATCCTGGTGGGTTTTGACGGCAGCGATTATGTACGCGACTCGATAATCGCCAAGGGCAATATCAAGGCCACGGTGCTGCAGCCGGCCGCGGCGCAGGCCGAAATGGCGGTGGAACAGGCGGATGTGTACCTGAAGACCGGCAAAGCCGGTAAAGAAGAGAAGCAACTGATGGATTGCGTGCTGATCGACGAGACCAACGCCAAAAACCTGAAGACCTTTAGCCTGAAAAACTAATCACCTGTGGCAAGGGGCCGGACGGCCCCTTGATTGGGAGACGACATGCAGCTCAACGCATTACGCAAGACGGGAATAGGATGTGTGATCCTGCTGCTGCTGACGGCCTGTGACGTGGTCGGTTTGGACAGTAACGGCAAACCTGTTATCCCCGCCGATCCGTCGGCCGGGCCGGATTATTCCAACCAGACGCCGGCGCAAATCGCGCAGGCCTTCTGGGCGCCGAAGGTGCTGCCGGCCGCGCACGCCCAGGCACTTGACTGGACGGCGCTCAAGCAGGCCCAGGGGCAGGTGAAGGGCGTCGACGGCAAGAGCGTCTATACCCGGTTCAGCGGCAAGGTGACCGCGGTGGATGCCGACGGCCTGGAACGCAAGCTGACGCTTAGCGTTAACAACGAGCCGGTTACCCTGCAGTTGGGACCGATTATCAGGGGCAACGCCGTGCGCGATGCCGCCGGTTTTCTTCGTTTTGAGGATTTTAAAAACCAGGTGCAGTTTGCCCAGGTGGCCAAGGCGCTCAATAAGCAGGCGTTAAGCGGCCTGCCGGCGGTGGATGGCGGCTGGGTCGGGCAGCAGGTGGACGTGCTGGCGGCGGTGACACTGCGCGCGGACAGTATTGATGACGCCGTGGCGCTGGAGCTTAAACGGGGGACGGCACAATGAGCGAGACACCGGACATTATCCTGCGCGCCAAGGGCATCACCATGCTTTATCCCGGCACGCTGGCGCTGGATAACGTGGACTACAACGTCTATCGCGGCAAGGTGAATGTGATTATCGGCGAAAACGGCGCCGGTAAATCAACCCTGATGAACGTACTGGCCGGCGTGCAGCAGCCTACCTCCGGCCAGATGCTGCTTAACGGCGAGCCGGTAAGCTTCGGTAATACCCGGGACGCGGCGGCCAAGGGGATCGGCATGGTGCATCAGGAGCTGAACCTCTCGGAAAACCTGAACGTGGCGGAGAATATTTTTCTCGGACGCGAGCATCAGAAGGGATTATGGCCTATCGATCAGGCCGGGCAGGAGCGCATTGCCGCCGAGCTGATGAATCGGCTGGATCAACCTATCTCGCCGCGCGAACTGGTGGCCAACCTGAAGGTCGGCCAGCAGCAAATGGTGGAGATTGCCAAGGCGCTGGCGGAACAGGCGGATATTCTGATCCTTGACGAACCCACTTCGGCGTTAAGCAAAACCGAAGTCAACGTGCTGTTCCGGGTGATCCGCGAGCTGACGCGCCAGGGAGTGACGATTATCTATATCTCCCACCGCCTGGAAGAGCTGATGACCATCGGCGATTACATCACCATTCTGCGCGACGGGCGTTTCCAGGCCGAGGCGCGGGTCAGCGAAATCGACGTGCCCTGGATCGTGCGGGAAATGCTGGGAGGTGACCCTGTCACAACATTTCTCAAGCCGGGCCGCACTTTTGGCCTGCCGGTGTTGCAGGTCGATCATATTACCAGCGTTAACGATGCCGGGCATCCCGTGGTCAACGACGTGTCCTTTAGCGTGCGCGCCGGCGAAATCGTCGGCATTTACGGTCTGATGGGCGCCGGCCGCACCGAGCTGTTTGAATGCCTGCTCGGCACGGAAAAAAACTATCTGGGCAAAATCTGGCTGGGGGATTTGCCGGTGTCGACGCGTATGCCCACCGCCAACCGTATCAAGCTCGGCATGAGCCTGGTGCCGGAAGATCGCAAAAAAACCGGCATTTTCCCGGCATCGAGCGTCGCGGTCAACCTGACCATTGCCAGCCTGTGGCGCCGCTTGCAGCACGGTTTCAGCATCATGCGCCAGCAGGAGCAGCAGGCGGTGGCCACCACCATCGGCAATCTGTCGATCAAGGTCTCGTCGCCGGATGTGGAGATCCAGGCGCTGAGCGGCGGCAATCAGCAAAAGGTGGTGATCGGACGCTCGCTTTTGACCAACCCGAAACTGCTGCTGCTGGACGAACCCACCCGCGGCATCGACGTGGGCGCCAAGGCGGATGTGTTCGAGATGATGGTGGCGTTGTCGGAGAAGGGCATCGGCATTTTGTTCTCCACCTCGGATTTGAAAGAAATCATGGCGGTCTCCGACCGTATTCTGGTGATGTCGAACGGTAAATTGACGGCCAATGTCGAGCGTCAATCGGCCCAGGAATCGGCATTGGTCTCGGCGAGTGCAAAAGGGTTTTGATATGAAAGCAACCAACACCGCGACATTAGCGCCCCTGACGGGCACCCGGCGTTTTCGCTCGCGCGAAAATATGCTGCTGCTGCTGCTTAAATTGCGCACTTTTATCGCGTTATTCCTGATCCTGGGGTTTTTTACCACCACGGTGCCCGGATTTCTCGAGACCGGCAGCATCATCATCATGATGAAACACATCTCGATTAACGCCTTTTTGGCGCTCGGCATCACGTTTGTCATCATCACCGCCGGCATCGATCTGTCCATCGGCGCCACCCTCGGCCTGTGCGGCATGTTCGCCGGCTGGATGCTGACCCAGGGCATCGTATTGCCGATGTTCGGCATCGCCATATTTCCCAGCGTCTGGGTGATCGTCCCGGCGGTACTGCTCCTGGGGGGCCTTATCGGCGCCATTAACGGCTGGATTATCACCCGCTATAACGTCGCGCCCTTTATCTGCACCCTGGGCACCATGTACATCGTGCGCGGCGCGGCGATGCTGCTCTCCAACGGCGAAACCTTTCCGGGACTTGACGGCAACCCGCGCCTGGGCAACACCGGATTTGATCTTATCGGCGCGGGAACGCTGTTCGGCGTGCCCTACAGCATCTGGATGATGTTTGTGCTGGCGCTGGCGATTGCCTATATCGCCCGCCGCCTGCCGTTCGGCCGCCATGTGTACGCCATCGGCGATAACGAGCGCGCCGCCGAGCTGTCCGGCATCAAGGTCAAGCAGGTCAAGGTCTGGGTGTACACCATCTCGGGGCTGTGCGCCGCCGTGGCGGGGATCGTGGTGTCCTCGCAGCTGGTGGCCAGCCATCCCGCCACCGGCACCGCGTTTGAAATGAACGCCATCGCGGCGGTGGTCCTGGGCGGCACATCCCTGGCCGGCGGGCGCGGCACCATCGTGGGCACCCTGATCGGCGCCTTTGTCATCGGCATCCTGGCGGACGGGCTGGTGATGATGGGCGTCAGTGAATTCTGGCAAATGGTCATCAAGGGCATGGTCATTATCGTGGCGGTGATTATCGATCAGATGCAAAACCGCATGCAGCGCAAGGCGGCCATTGTCTCGCAAAAAATCATTAAAGAGGGCGCGCCTGAATAACGCTACGCTCGCATCGCGGCGGGTATCGTTTTTTTTGGCTTATCCGAATAAATATTCTTTTATGCGTAAAAATTCGCTTCAAGCGAAAGAGAGGTAACGTGATGAACCCCTATTCATTATCAGTCGATGAACTGGTCAAGAAGGCGCGTCAGATTCGCCGCCGCATCGTAGCGTTGAACGCCGGAAGCCCGGCCGGCGGCCATACCGGCGCCGACCTCTCCGAGGTGGAAATCCTGACGGCGCTTTATTTCCGCGTGCTGAACTGCGCGCCCGACAGGCTAGACGATCCCGCGCGGGATATCTATATCCAGTCAAAGGGCCACGGCGTCGGCGGTTATTACTGCACGTTGGCCGAAGCCGGCTATTTCCCCATCGATTGGCTGCCGACCTATCAGCATGCCAATTCCCATTTGCCCGGCCACCCGGTGCGCCATAAGACGCCCGGCATCGAACTCAATACCGGCGCGCTCGGCCACGGCCTGCCGGTGGCCGTGGGCATCGCCCTGGCGGCCAAACGCGACCATAGCGCCAGGAAAGTGTTCGCGCTGACCGGCGACGGCGAACTGGCCGAGGGCAGCAACTGGGAAGCGGCGCTGGTGGCCGCCCATTACGGCCTGGATAACCTGGTCATTATCAACGATAAAAACAAACTGCAGCTGGCGGGCCTGACGTGCTCGATCATGAATACCGATCCCCTGGCCGACAAGTGGCTGGCCTTCGGCCTGAACGTGACCGAATGCGCCGGCAACGATATGCAATCAGTCGTGGATACGCTGGAAAACCTGCCGGCCAACGGCAAGCCTAACGTGGTGATCGCCAATACCGAAAAGGGCGCGGGTATCTCTTTTACGCAGGGACGGGCCGAATGGCATCACCGCGTATTCAAAGGGGATGAAATCACTCAGGCGTTGGAGGAATTAAAAGATGAGTAATGCAGAACATTTGGCAAGCGTGATGGTGGAGCAGCTAATCAAGGCGGTAGACAATGGCATGGACGTGGTGCCGGTGCTGGCGGATTCCACCTCCACGGCCAAGATCGGCCCGTTTATCGCGCGGTTCCCGGATCGCATCGTCAACGTCGGCATCGCCGAGCAAACCATGGTGGGCACCGCGGTGGGGCTGTCCATCGGCGGCAAGATTGCCGTGACCTGCAACGCCGCGCCGTTCCTGATTTCCCGCGCCAACGAGCAGGTCAAAATCGATGTCTGTTATAACAACTGCAACGTCAAGCTGTTCGGGCTTAACGCCGGCGCCAGCTATGGGCCGCTGGCCAGCACCCATCATAGTATCGATGATATCGCGGTGCTGCGCGGTTTCGGCAATATCCAGATCTTTGCGCCGTCGTCCCCTGAGGAATGCCGCCAGATTATCGATTATGCCCTGTCTTACGTCGGGCCGGTCTATATCCGTCTTGACGGCAAAGCGCTGCCCGCGCTGCACGATGCCGGTTACCGTTTTAAACCGGGACAAATCGACATGCTGCAACACGGCGGCGACGTGGCGCTGGTGGCCATGGGCTCGACGGTGCACGAGGCGGTGGAGGCCGCCGGTCTGCTGGCGGAGCAGGGCATTTCTGCCGCGGTCGTCAACGTATCCTCTATTCGCCCGTGCGATACTCGCCAACTCCTGGCGCTGTTAAAAGAGAGTCAACGGGTGATTACGCTTGAAGAGCACAATATCAACGGCGGCCTCGGCAGCCTGGTGGCAGAGGTGCTGGCCGAGGCGGGCTGCGCCATTCCGCTGGTGCGCCTGGGCATTGGCGACGGCGAGTACGCCATCGCGGCGGACCGGGCGGCGATGCGCGCCCATCACGGTTTTGACGCCGCGGGCGTGGTGCGCACCGCCCTGCGCGTGTGCCGGGGGGCCTGACGATGACGACGCCCATCATCCTCGCCATTGACGAGGGCACCACCAACGCCAAGGCGATTGCCGTCGATCGCGCGGGGGCGATCCTCGCTAAGGCGGCGGTTCCCCTGGTTCTTTACCATCCCCGGCCGGGCTGGGCCGAACAGGATCCCATGGCCATCTGGCAGGCGGTCTGCCAGGCGGTGGCCGCTTGCCTGGCGCAGGTCCCCGACGCGCTGGTAAGCGCGGTGGCCGTCAGCAATCAGCGCGAGTCGGTGATGATTTGGGAGCGGGCCTCCGGCGAGCCCCTGACGCCGGTCGTCAGCTGGCAGTGCCGGCGCTCGCAGGATTTTTGCCGCGAGCTGGCCGCAAGCGAACACGCATCGCTGATTTACCAGCTCACCGGGTTGCCCATCGACCCGCTGTTCCCCGCCGCGAAAATACGCGGCATGCTGGCCGCGCTGCCGCAAGGCGTGGAACGCGCCGCCCGCGGAGAACTGTGCGTTGGCACGGTGGATGCCTGGCTGAACTGGCAACTGACCGGCGGCCTGGCGTTCAGCACTGATTACGCCAACGCTTCCCGCACCCAATTATTCAATATCCACGAGCGCCGCTGGGATGAAAGGCTGCTGGCGATTTTTTCGATACCCGCCGCCTGCCTGCCGGCGGTTAAACCTTCGGCGGCGGTGCACGGCCATACCCGCGCCGGACAGGTACCCGGACTGGCGCAAGGCATTCCCGTCGCCGCCCTGATCGGCGATTCCCACGCCGCGCTCTATGGCCAGGGCGGCAACCAGGCCGGCGACGTCAAGGCCACCTATGGCACCGGCTCATCCCTGATGCTGGCGGTGGACGCCGTCGGCGCCGGTGGGGAAGGGTTAAGCGCCACCGTGGCCTGGCATGACGGCGAAATCCGGTATGCGCTCGAAGGCAATATTACCCACACCGGCGCCGGGCTTTCCTGGGTGGCGCAACTGCTCGGCGTGACGTCGCTGACGCGGCTGTCCGAGATGGCCTTAAGCCCGGCGGGCAACCAGGGCGTGTTTTTTGTCCCGGCGCTGTCCGGCCTGGGCGCGCCCTACTGGGACAGCCGGGCGCGCGGCCTGATCTGCGGGCTGACCGATGCCGCCACGCCGGACGTCCTGGCGCGGGCCGGGCTGGAATCCATCGCCTATCAGGTCGCCGATGTGTTTTTTGCCATGGAACGGGCCGCCGGAAGACGGCTGCCGGCCTTGCGGGTGGACGGCGGCGCCACGCAAAACCGCTGGCTGATGCAGTTCCAGGCCGATTTATTGCAGCGCCGGCTGATCCGCAATCTGAACGCCGAGGTATCGGCGCTGGGCGCCGCCTACCTGGCGGGCAGGACGCTGGGCTGGTGGCCTGATAACCAACATATCGCGGCGTTGCCCCGAGAAGTGGAATACATCGAACCGCGCGCCGAGACCGCGGAGATGCGCGAGAACTATATCCTCTGGCAAACGGCCGTCGCGCGCGCCCGTTATCAGCCGGACTAACCCTATCTGGAGTAAAGCAATGTCGACAAAAATAATTGAAAATCTGACCCTGGCCGTGATCGTCGGCAATCGGGGATTTTTTCCCAGCTATCTGGTGACGGAGGCGCGTCGCGACGCGGCGGCGGTATTCGAGCGCTTGGGCATCAATATCGTCTGGCTGGACGAAACCCAAAGCAAACTGGGCGGGGTGGAAACCTGGCAGGACGCCAAGGCCTGCGCGCAGCTGTTTCGCCAGCGACGCGACGACATTCACGGCGTGGTGGTGCTGTTGCCCAACTTCGGCGACGAAAAAGCGGTGGCGGACGCGATTCGCCTGTCGGGGCTGACCGTGCCGGTGCTGATCCAGGCCGAGCAGGACAGTCTGGATAAAATGGGGCTGGCAACCCGGCGCGACAGTTTCTGCGGCAAGATTTCGCTGTGCAACAATCTGCGCCAGTGCGGCATTCCGTTTACCCTGACCCAACGCCATGTTTGTACCGTGGCGGGCGACGCGTTTGCCCAGGACCTGCGTCAGTTTACCCAGCTTTGCCGGCTGGTACACGCCATGAAAGGCGTGCGTATCGGCGCCATCGGCGCGCGTCCCGCCGCCTTCAACACCGTGCGCTACAGTGAAAAATTGCTGGAGCGCATGAACGTCTCGGTGGAAACGCTGGATTTATCCGAAATTTTTACCCGCGTCGGCAACCTGGCCGATAACGACCTGCGGGTGGGAGAAAAGCTGGCGCTGTTAAAAGACAACGCGGATACCGGGGCCATTCCCCCGGAAAAACTGCATACCATGGCGAAGCTGTTCGTGGTGATAAGCGAATGGGTGCAGGCGAATGATATCGACACCACCGCCATCCAGTGCTGGACGTCGTTGCAGGAAAATCTCGGCATCAACGTGTGCTCCATCATGAGCGTCATGTCGGGGCAGTTGATGCCCAGCGCCTGCGAAGTGGACGTGATGGGGGCGCTGTCGATGTACGCGCTGGCCAGCTGTTCGCTGTCGCCCGCCTCCATCGCCGACTGGAATAATAACTTCGGCGATGAGCAGGACAAATGCGTGCTGTTCCACTGCGGCAACTTCCCCAGTGAAAGCCTGGAAAACCCGGCCATGGGCACGGCGGACATTATCGGCACCACCGTCGGCTGCGAAAATACCTGCGGCGCGGTGCATGGGCGCATGAAGGCCGGCCCCTTGACCTATTTCCGTCTGTCGTCGGATGATTTTACCGGTAAGGTCCGGGCTTACGTCGGTGAAGGCTCGGTGGTGAACGATCCGCTTGATACCGTCGGCTGTCGCGCGGTGGTACAAATTCCGGCCATGGAACCGTTGCTGCGCCATATTTGCGAGCAGGGCTTCGAGCACCATGTGGCCATGAACCATTCGGCCACCGCGGCGGTGCTGCATGAAGCCTTTACCAAGTATTTGGGCATAGAGTGTTACTGGCATGCCAGACCCTAACTCACCACCGGCTGGGCAGGGAGGCCCGGCGATGGCCGGACGTTAGGAAAGGGTAATAAAATAATCAGAATTCACGACCTCGATCGTGTTCCGGGGCGCCCTGATACCGAACTTCATAATATAACTGCGGCACAATTTCATCACCGCAGGGTCATTAATGATGTTCATCAGAGGGTTTCTTTTATTGTCTGCTTTGCTGTTGTGTATACAGGTGCAAGCAGCCCCGGGCTTTCGTCAGCTACCGTTGTCGGACCAGAAGGGGGACGCGCTGAATGTGGCGGTGTGGTATCCGGTTTCTTCCGCGGGAATAACGGAATCGGCCGGGGATAATCCCGCTTTCATCGGCGTTGCCGTCATCCGCGATGCGCCGCCCGCGCCAGGCGCACACCCTCTCCTGGTTATTTCACACGGTTACAATGGCAACTGGCGGAATTTGTCCTGGATTGCCGCGGCCATGGCGGCGCAGGGATATATTGTCGCCGCCCCGGATCATCCGGGGACCACCACCTTTAATCAGAATCCTGCAGACGCTAAACAGCTGTGGCGGCGTCCGCGCGATCTTAGTGCGGTTATCGACCTAGTCATTCACTCTCCCGGACTGTTCGGGACAACGGACAAAGACCGGATTGCCGCGTTGGGGCATTCCCTGGGAGGATGGACCGTCATGTCGCTGGCGGGGGCACGCTTTGACCCTGCCCGGTTTTTGCACGACTGCCGGCAACACCCACAACGGGGCGACTGCCGGTTAACGGACAAGCTGGGCATCGATGAAGCGCTGTCGCAGGAAAAATTATCTGCAGATCACCGGGATGCAAGAATCAGAGCCGTCGTGTCTCTCGATCTCGGCTTGGCCCCCGGGTTTACCCCCCACAGTCTGCATGATATTAGCCTGCCTGTCCTGATCCTCGCGGCCCGGATGGACCAGCTGGCGGCGTTGCCAGCCGAAGAGGAATCAGGGTACCTTGCCGCCGCAATGCGTCCGCAATGGAGACAATTCGACATCATTGATGGGGCTACCCATTTCAGTTTTATGTCGTTGTGCAAGCCCGGCGCTGAAACGCTTATCAATGAAGAATCCCCTGGCGATGGCATCGTCTGCCGGGACGGTAGCGGAGCAAGCAGGTCTGGTATTCATCAGGCGCTGGTGGGTAAGATCAGTGCATTTCTCAATGCGTCGCTTGATTATCATGCGCCCGCTGGCGAAACACCGTAGGAGACACGCCGGAAACCCGCTGAAATTCGCGGTTAAAATTAGATTTAGTCATAAATCCTGACTCCAGCATGATATCCGTAACGGGCATCGGGGTGCTTAGCAGCAGTTCCTTTGCCCGTTCAACCCTGAAACCGTTGATCCACTGCGATACGTTGCACTGACTTATCGCATTTACCGCACCTGAAAGCTGCCGCGCGGGCACCCCTGTTTTCCTGGCCAGAAGACTGAGTGTGAGATCGGGATTGAGGTAGATTTGCGATTCACGCACCTGTTTCTCCAGCAGGCGATATAGTCCCGCCAGTTCTCCCGCGGGTAACACGGCGCGTGCAGGTGGCGTTGCTTCCCGGGCAGCCGATCCGGATAGCGCCGCCGTACTTCTTGCACTGACAATGGCAGCCCCGATAAGCGGCAGCAGCATGACCTGAAAAATAACAACCATAACAGGAGCCTGTTTGCCGCCGGTGATGCTGAAGTCAAATGACACCGCAAGATCTGTCAGCGCGGATAAGCACAGGAAGCAGCCGGCGAAAAAAGCCATCCTTGTGGTATGCGATGACTCGCCCAGTCGGCTCAGCGTGAAGTTATGCTCTCCCTGCCATGCCATACGCAACAAGCTGCATCCGTAGCCGGCAAATAGCATAAACAAGATAAAATCTGTCGCAGCCGGCCAGAATATCCTGATAAAAAAGGCGAGGGTTGCAGGGACGAACAGCAGTAGCCAATGACGTTGCCTGTTGATTTCAGTCATTGAGATGAAGCTGTGCCAGGCGACAGGCGGCAAAAGCAGCGCCAGCCCCGACTGGATATTCCTCAGCATGGCGGAATGATATTCCCAGCGCAGCGTACTTACAGACAGGAGGACTATGCAGGCAACCAGGAAACGTAGCGTACCGCCGTGGCGTTGTTTTTTAGGAAACAGCGCCAGTGCCAGTAAGAAAAGCAGCGCGGATACAGTAATAACGGGAAAGGGAACAGAAAGCATGGCAGCGGCACCACAACAGAAAGTTACCGGGAATATTTACACACATCGGGCCACGGGGCAATGACGCGCCCGCGGGCTATACCAGCTGTTCCGCCACCAGGCGATCCGTTATCAGCACATCAATATACCGTCCTTCCAGCGCGCCCTTAATCGCGGCGACCTTTTCCTGTCCGCCGGCCAGCGCCACCACCCGCGAGCATTGCCGCACCTGCGGCAGCGGCATGCCGATGACAGGATCCTCGTCGTCCTCGAGCACCGCCTCGCCCCGGGCGTTGAAATAATGCAGGCAGATATCGCCCACCGCGCCGCGCTCCGCCAGCAGGCGCAGCATCTTTTCGTGATAGTAGTTGCCGGAATTCATCAACAGCTGCGACGGCTCCAGGGCGCCGATGCCGACCAGCGCCACGTCCACCTCGCCGAACTTGGCCACCACATCCGCCACCTCGCTACTGTTGACCAGCCGCATACGGTCCTCCACCGAGCGCTCGATACTTTGCGCCGGCAAAAGATAGGCCTTGCAGTTGAGCTGATCGGCCAACAGCTGGGTGAGCAGGGTGGCCTGAACGTTGCCGTTGGGGCCGACACCGCCCAGCAGTTGGATAACGCCGCTCGCCTTGACCGCCAGAGGATGAAGGTTGTCCACCATTTCCCGCAGCGTGCTGCTCCACGACGAAATGCCCACCAGGTCGTCCGGCCGGATGCTGGTCTGCATATAATGCGCCGCGGCGGAACCGATGGCCTGCTTGATTTGCTGCGCCCCGGCGTTATCGGGCACATCCACCACGATGGCCTGGTCGATGCCGTAGCGCTGCTGGATGGCCGACTCCAGGCCCATAAACATATTCGGCGGTTGCACCACGCTGATTTTCACCACGCCGTCCTTGATGCAGCGGGTGATGGCGCGGGAAACGAAGGATTGCGACAAATGCAGGGCGGCGGCGATATCCGCCTGTTTTTTATTTTCCGTGTAATATAACGTCGCAATTTTAACCAATAAACGCTGTTCGTCTTGTCTGGACATGCGGCGTTCTCCAACGGGTCCCTTTCATGCTTACATTTTTATGCATAACTGAATAAATAACAAGCTGTGCATGATCTTGCGGTTGGGTTTTCTGCCGGCGGCACCTATAGTTTTAAGACCGGCTTCATGAATCGGGCAGGCGCAGACGGTTTCCAGGAAGGTCGGCAACAGATAATGCCGTTATGTTGTCTACAGCATTTCCTTCGTAACGCGGGAAATGCTAATTTATACCATCTTGGCGCCGGTTTATGGACGCGGCCCATCCGAATAACGTGGTTTGCGGGAAAAAATGTGAAATATGCTCTGATATTTTTGCTGGTTCTGGTGATTTTTATTATTTCTTTCACCTTTGGAGCCCATAACGATCAGGTGGTGACCTTTAATTATTTACTGGCCCAGGGGCAATACCGGGTATCTACGTTGCTGACGGTCCTGTTTGCGATGGGATTTATCCTCGGCTGGGTGATCTGCGGCCTGTTTTATCTGCGCGTGCGTCTGGCCTTGTTGCGCGCCGATCGCAAAATCAAGCGTCTGGAGCAGCGGCCGGCGGCCGGCGCCGACATCGCCACGACCGTACCCACAGCCGCGAAGGAATAACCGGTTATGCTAGAGCTGCTGTTTCTGTTGTTGCCCGTGGCGGCCGCATACGGCTGGTACATGGGGCGCAGGAGCGCGCAGCAGGATAAACAACAGGATGCCAACCGCCTGTCGCGCGAATATGTCGCCGGGGTCAATTTCCTGCTGTCCAACCAGCAGGATAAGGCGGTGGACCTGTTCCTGGATATGCTCAAGGAAGACAGTAACGCCGTGGAGGCCCATCTGACGCTGGGCAACCTGTTCCGCTCGCGCGGCGAAGTGGATCGCGCCATCCGCATTCACCAGGCGTTGATGGAAAGCACCGCCCTGAGTTTTGAACAGCGCCTGCTGGCCATCCAGCAACTGGGCCGGGATTACATGGCGGCGGGTTTTTACGATCGCGCCGAGGAAATGTTCAACCAGCTTATCGAGGAAGAGGACTTCCGCACCGGCGCCTTGCAGCAATTATTGCAAATTTACCAAGCCACCAGCGAATGGACCAAAGCCATAGAAACGGCCGAAAAGCTGGTCAAGCTGGGTAAGGATCACCGGCGCATCGAAGTTGCCCATTTTTATTGCGAACTGGCCCTGCAGGCCATGGGCAGCGACGATCTGGACAAAGCCATGGCGTTGCTGAAAAAAGGCGCGGCGGCCGATAAGAACTGTGCGCGGGTGTCCATCATGATGGCGCGTATTTTCATGGCGCGGGAGGATTACCCGGCGGCGGTGGCCGTATTGCAACGGGTGCTGGATCAGGATAAAGAGATGGTCAGCGAAACCCTGCCGATCCTCCAGACCTGCTACCAGCATCTGGATCAGCCGCAGGCCTGGGCCGATTACCTGCGGCGCTGCGTCGAGCTCAATACCGGCGCGGCGGCGGAACTGCTGCTGGCCGACGTCATTGAGCAAAACGATGGCACCGAGGTCACCCAGATCTATATCAACCAACAGCTGCGCCAGCACCCCACCATGCGCATGTTCCACCGCTTGATGGATTTCCATCTTAACGAGGCGGAAGATGGCCGGGCCAAGGAGAGCCTGCAGGTGCTGCGCGATATGGTCGGCGAGCAAATCCGCACCAAACCCCGCTATCGCTGCATAAAATGCGGTTTTACCTCCCACAGCCTTTACTGGCATTGCCCTTCCTGTAAATCCTGGGCCTCCATCAAGCCGATTCGCGGCCTCGACGAGCAATAAGCCGGCCTTGACGGCTAGGCATTTGTCCCGGCGGCAGGTAACATATCGCCATAAATCAAGGCTGCCCCGCTAAGGCATTACATTATTAAAGGTTCTCGTCATGACAAGCGATCTTATATCAACCCCCTCGCCGGTGATCGTCGCCCTGGATTATGCCGACCGCGGGCAGGCGCTCTCCTTTGCCGACCAGGTTTCCCCCCGCGAGTGCCGCCTGAAAATCGGCAAGGAAATGTTTACCCGGTTTGGCCCCGAGCTGGTGCGCGAACTGCGGCGCCGGGGATTTGATGTTTTTCTCGACCTGAAATTCCATGACATCCCCAATACCGTGGCCAAGGCAGTGGCGGCGGCGGCGGAGCTCGGCGTGTGGATGGTAAATGTCCATGCCTGCGGCGGCGAGCGTATGATGAGCGCGGCCAAAGCGGCGCTTGCGCCCTATGGCGACCAGGCGCCGCTGCTTATCGCCGTCACCGTGCTGACCAGCATGGCCGATGCGGATCTGGCCGGCCTGGGCATTCCTTATACCGCTGCCGACTATGCCGGCCGCCTGGCCGAGCTGACGCAACGCTGCCATCTGGACGGCGTGGTCTGTTCGGCCATGGAGGCGGCGGCGTTTAAAGCCCGTTTCGGCCGCGATTTTCGCCTGGTGACGCCGGGCATACGCCCGCAGGGCAGCGACGCCTCCGATCAGCGGCGCATCATGACGCCACTGCAGGCCCGGCGCGCCGGGGTGGATTATATGGTCATCGGCCGCCCCATAACCCAAGCCGCCGATCCGGCCGCCGCGCTGCAGGCCATTTTACGCCAATTGCAAACGGGAGAAGCCTGATGGACGACAACAGCCGGTTGGTTTATTCCACCGACCGCGGGCGCATCGACGACCCGCCACAGACCGCTCCGCGCCCCGCCGGGGACGGTATCGTACGTATCCAGCGCCAGACCAGCGGCAGGAAAGGCAAGGGCGTTTGCCTGATCACCGGGCTTGCGGGGGACGATAACGCCCTGGCCCTGCTTGCCGCCGAGCTGAAGAAAAAATGCGGCTGCGGCGGCGCGGTTAAACAAGGGGTTATCGAAATCCAGGGCGATAAGCGGGAGTTGTTAAAACAATTGCTGGAAGCGAAGGGACTGAAGGTAAAACTGGCCGGAGGCTAGCATCGGCGGATGACGGTGATGCGCGGCGGCATGTGATGCCGGCGGGTGGCGAGGGGCACGCCAAGCACGCGCGCCTGACTACGGCGGTCATACCGGCGCCGACGGCGCCGGGAACGCGTCCCTCAATGGGGGATGAAGCTTTACCCGTCCGTGAGGGTATTAATGAACCTGATGGCCGATAATACCGCCGACCGCGGCGCCGCCTACCGTGCCCAGTCCGCTGCCATTGGTGAGCACCGCGCCGCCCAGGGCGCCGGCGCCCGCGCCGATGGCGGTGTTACGGTCACGTTTTGACCAGTTTGAGCAGGAACTTAGCGACAAGGCGAGGGTGACCGCTAATACTGCGGCGGCAATACGTTTTGTTGAATTATTCGTCATCGTCAACTTCTCCATAGGTGTCAATAATAAGTATTTATTATAGTACCGACTCGGTTGTTTAGCTTGTATTGCTATAAATAAAGTCATTCGCTATGACGGGGCCGAAAGCGGACCGGTCAGGGCACGCTAAAACGGGGCAATAGCAGAAGACAACCGGATCTTCAGCCGTTTTGACCATACCGGTGGCGTCCGGCTGCCGGGACAATGTCCTCATGGCGTTTCTGAGGACAACACAATGCTTAACGAATTAAAAGAACAGGTTCTGGCGGCCAATCTGGCTTTGCCGCGCCATCATCTGGTGACCTTCACCTGGGGCAATGTCAGCGCGGTCGATCGCGGGCAGGGGCTAATGGTGATCAAACCCTCCGGCGTCGGTTATGAAGCCATGACCCGCGACGATATGGTGGTGGTGGAGCTGGAGACCGGGCGCGTGGTCGAAGGCGGCAAAAAGCCGTCATCGGACACCGATACCCACCGGGTGCTTTATCTTGAGTTCGCCGGCATCGGCGGCATTGTCCATACCCACTCCCGCCATGCCACCATCTGGGCCCAGTCCGGCCTGGATATCCCCGCCTGGGGCACCACCCATGCGGATTATTTTTATGGCGCCATCCCCTGCACCCGTTTGATGACGGATGCGGAAATCCAGGGACGTTATGAATGGGAAACCGGCCGCGTGATTGTCGAAACGTTTAAAACGCGCGCCATCGAACCCACCGCCATCCCGGCCGTGCTGGTCAACTCCCACGGTCCGTTCGCCTGGGGCAAAGATGCTGATACGGCGGTGCATAACGCCGTGGTGTTGGAGGAGGTGGCCTATATGGGTATATTCTCGCGTCAGTTGACGCCGCAACTGCCGGCCATGCAGCCGGAATTACTGGATAAGCATTATCTGCGTAAACATGGCAAGAATGCCTATTACGGTCAATAGCCCTGCTTTACGACACCCGCTTAGTCCCTGGTGATTAATTAACCATTGGCGGAGTGGGTGTTATCATTATTGTATTTAAATTAATTAATATAATAATTATTGTTTTATATACGTATATAATCCGCATTATTTTTCACTTCGGCTAAATATTCTCCTCAGGCTTTTTGTCAAGCGCCATGCTTTCCCCTCCCTGGTGTTATTGATGCGCAGCGCCGCGCCGTTGTCTACACTTAGCCCGGGAAACCCGCGCCACCAGGCGCAACGCCTTGCCGCGCCGACTGGCAGATAGTTATCTTTACCAGAACGATGGCGGAAACGTGATCTTCATCTCATTTTGAAACCTTATATCCATTCAATTAAAATGATCTTCTTTTAAAAAAGAAACATTGTTTCATTTTATGCTCCAGATCACTGTATTACAGGATGTAACCGGTTACTTTAACGCTCAACTGACCCCGTCAATGAATGGGGCATGGCCACGGAACGGCGCCCTACGACTCATGGGAATACTTCGAACTTAGGTGGAATCACGATGCAAATCAAACGTGCAATTGACAAAATCCCTGGTGGTATGATGCTCGTGCCGTTATTTATCGGCGCGTTATGTCATACTTTTGCCCCGGACGCGGGTAAATATTTCGGATCATTTACCAACGGCCTGATCTCCGGCACCGTGCCTATTCTGGCGGTGTGGTTTTTCTGCATGGGAGCGTCAATTAAACTCAGCGCCACCGGCACCGTTTTGCGTAAATCCGGTACGCTGGTGGTAACCAAAATCGCCGTTGCCTGGGTGGTCGCCGCGGTAGCGTCACGTTTACTGCCGGCCAACGGCGTGGAAATCGGCTTCTTTGCCGGCTTATCCACCCTGGCGCTGGTCGCCTCCATGGATATGACCAATGGCGGGCTGTACGCCTCCATAATGCAGCAATACGGCACTAAGGAAGAGTCGGGGGCATTTGTCCTGATGTCGCTGGAATCCGGCCCGTTGATGACCATGATTATTTTGGGCACCGCCGGTATCGCTTCTTTCGAGCCGCATGTGTTCGTCGGCGCGGTGCTGCCGTTCCTGATTGGGTTTGCCCTGGGCAACCTGGACCCGGAGCTGCGGGATTTCTTCAGCAAAGCGGTGCAGACGCTGATCCCGTTCTTCGCCTTCGCACTCGGCAATACCATTAACCTGAACGTCATCGCGCAAACCGGCCTGCTGGGCGTGCTGCTGGGCGTTTCGGTTATCATCATCACCGGTATTCCGCTGATCCTGGCCGATAAGTTTATCGGTGGCGGCGACGGTACCGCGGGTATTGCCGCCTCCAGTTCCGCCGGGGCCGCGGTGGCCACGCCGGTGCTGATTGCCGAAATGGTGCCGGCCTTTAAGCCGATGGCGCCGGCGGCAACCGCGCTGGTGGCCACCTCGGTGATTGTTACCTCAATACTCGTGCCGATTATCACCGCGCTGTATTCCAAACGCGTGAGAAAAGGCCATGTCAGCCTGATGGATGAAGAACTGGCCGCGCAGGCCGCGCTGAAATCCAATGCCGCCGAAAGATAACGCTGACGATGAGCAGTAGCAAATAAAAATCCCCGCAGGTGAAGTAAACCCCGAAAGTTGGACACCCAACGAGTAGGGGTTTTTGCTTATGGGGCAAAATAAAATGCCGGAGATACGACAACGTTTTTTCCGGTGTTAGCCGTATACAGGCGCAGGCGAGTCGCCCACATTCCGTTTAGCCGGGTGGTGCGAGTGTCGGTTTGAGAATAAAACCCAGGTACTTAAATCCACCTTGTTTATATTATATTGAAATATTCGTGATGGATTTTGTTATTATCTGCCGGATTTTAAATCTACTGCGCAAGTATAGTAAGAGTAACATTATTTATTACCTGCATTCTTTTATCATAAACAGAAAGCCGATTTTTAATGGACTTTTTTCTTTTTATTTTTTTATGGATAAAAAAGTTGATTACCTTATCATATATCTCCAATGAATTATTTCCATTACGGCATGAAAGCACTGATTTTGGCGAGAAGGGCGATTATTATCAGGCACTGAACCTGTGGAAAAGTGAAGCCCGGAACGGCTTTGGGGAACGTCGCGATATAGCGGCTGACATAATAAAAAACTGCATCGAGACGGGCAGCGTGACGTTGAATTTAAGCGGTCTTAACTTAACCAGTCTGCCGGTTTTACCACCGCATATCGAAGAGCTCAATGTTGGTAATAATGTACTGAAAACATTGCCTTCTTTTCCAGATACATTGAAAATACTTAAAGCCAGCCATAACAGGCTTATGACGTTTCCCGCAATTGCGTCGGGATCATCATTGGAAGAGTTATATTTAGCGGATAACTTCATTAAAATAAAACCACAATCCGCAGGTTCGCTGCAACATCTTGACCTTAGTAACAATCCACTCTGTTTTGTTATCCCAAAAATTATCCATCATATTTGGTTGGGTGACGCACCTCTTCCTTATGAAGCGATGATAAATCTTGTACGAAATGTAGACTTAAATCCTGATTATGTCATTAAGCTATGGGTTGATAATCCTAAGCGCACGCACTCGGAACTGATGACCGTCGGATTAACATCAGCGATCTTTGCTCGTGTTGAGATTTTGAGGTACTCGGCACCCTATGAACTTGAAGCTATAATTTTAAGAGAATGCGCGGATACCCCCTATAAGAATTACGCAGCGGCGTCTGATGTTTTGCGCTTGTCCGTACTCAGGGATTTTGGCGGTATCTATATGGATGTTGACATTGCTTTGAGCGAATCTTTGGGCGACATATTAATTGATAATCAGTTTGGGCAACCTGCGGTAGATTCACTCTTCAAATATGATAGTGTGACTACGTCTGATGACGATTTTAAGGTGGGTGTAATCAACGGTGTTATTGCTGCCCTTAAAGACGCCAAGGATATCAATTTTCTCTTGGAAGCAATAAAAGCTGTTTACACAGGCAAAGAGTTTACATTGGGACCTAATAAAACAAAATTCATGGATTTTTTTAAGCATTTTTGGAGTGGTTATTCTGGCGACAACAGTCTAACCGCACAAATAAAAGTTAGGGAAATTTTACGTACGCAAGAAAAATTGAATGGATCAGCCAAGTTAGAAGCATTAAATCTGTTAGATGAAACAGAGAAAAATAAACGACTGGAAGCATTGAGTAATTATAATAGAAATTTATTCAGCGATGATGCCGATTTTGCGAATATCACATGGGGCCTTAAGCGGGAACGAGCGCTGGTGAGATATACAGGTACTTTAATTTTTACGGGACCCCTATTACTTTTCTTATATCTGAACAATGAAAAACCGGGTGATCTTATACCTGCTAATTTACAGCAAGACCCCAAAAATGGTTTTCACAGTGTTAGGAAATTCATTAAGACTGATATTTTTGGGAAAATAGAGGACCCGTTTGGTAAATGGATTGCAGATGAAAATGGTAAGGGTGGCCGCGTGGAACATCCTATGGGTAGATGGACGCAAAAAAATAACGACACGGGTGACTGGATCGCTCCCGCCATGCATGGCTGGATCACTGACATCTGACGGCAAATACTGCCCGTCCCATCTGTTTATCAAACCAACCGGGGAGGCGTAAGCCTCCCTGAATTATTACGCCATCAAACCGGGCGGGCTATCACCGAACGGGTTTCCTGGCGCACTTCCGCCACGGTCACCTCAATGGTGTCTCCCTGGCGGTAGCGCTCCTCGCCCTTCACCTGCACGGTGCCGGTTTCCTGGCTGCACACCAGTTCATCGCGCACGCTGTGGATAAAGGGCGCCGGGATAAACGCCACCGCGCCGTTCTCAATAAGCCGCACGCGCATGCCGCCGCGCGAGACATCGATGATTTCAGCGCTATAGCGGGTATCGCTGCCGGCTTTACCCGCCAGGTAACGGGCATAGAGCCAGTCGCCCACATCACGTTCCGCCATGCGGTTTAGGCGGCGGCGTTCGGACATCTGCACGGTAATCTCTTCCGACGGCCGCACGGCGCTGCCCTGGCTTATCAACGCCTTTAGCAGGCGGTGGTTGATCATATCGCCGTATTTACGGATAGGCGACGTCCAGGTGGCATAGGCGTCCAGACCCAGGCCGAAATGCGGGCCGGGTTCGGTGCTGATTTCCGCGTAGGTCTGGAAACGGCGCACGCGGCTGTCAAGGTAGGAGGTCGGCATGGCGTCCAGCCGGCGGCGCAGGGCGCAAAAGCCCGGCAGCGTCAGCAGGGTGGCGGCGTCGGCCTCGACATCATTGGCGGCGAGGATCGCCACCGCCTGATCCACCAGGGTCTCGTCAAAGCCGTTATGCACGTTGTACACGCCATACCCCAGGCCGTCGCGCAGCACGCGCGCGGCGCAGACGTTGGCGGCGATCATCGCTTCCTCGACCATGCGGTTGGCGATGCGCCGCGGTTCAATCTGTATGGACAATACGTCGCCTTTACCATCAAGGATAAAACGATAATCGGGACGATCCTTGAAGACCAGTGCATGAGCCTGACGCCAGGCGGCGCGGGCCAGACAGGCGCGCTGCAGCAACCGAATCTGTCCGGCGATGGCCGGATTGCCGGGCTGCCATGCGCTGTTGCCTTCCGCTTCCAGCCAGTCGGAGACATCGTCATAGGCCAGCTTGGCCTTGGATTCGATCCAGGCGGCAAAAAAGTGCGGTTCGTCGCCAAGCGAGCCATCGCCGTTAATGACCACGCGGCAGGCCAGCGCGGGACGGCGTTCGTTGGGACGCAGCGAACAGACATTATCGGACAGATCGCGCGGCAGCATCGGGATATTGAATCCCGGCAGATAATTGGTGAACGCGCGTTCCCGGGCAATCAGGTCAAGCTTGCTATCGGCCTTGACATAGGCCGTCGGATCGGCGATGGCGATAGTCATCACCAGCGCGTCGCCTTCGCCCGCCTCGACGTACAGCGCGTCATCCATATCTTCGGTGCTGGCGCTGTCGATGGTGATAAAATCCAGCGCGGTTAAATCTTCGCGCGGCAGGTTGTCGTCGTCCAGCACCAGCCCTGCGGGCATCGGCGGCGCCTCGCGCTCCAGGTTATGCCGGGCGAGGGTGACCCACCAGGGGGCGAAATGGTCGTCGCCGACGGTCACCAGTTGGGTGATCTCGGCATAAAATTGCCGGTCGCCCTTAAGCGGGTGGCGGCGCATTTCCGCCACCGCCCAATCGCCGGTCTGGAACGCATGCTCCACGCCGCGCACCGGTCGGCAGGGGATGACTTCACGGATCAGCGGATGGTTCGGCACGATGGACAGGCGGTCGTCCTTGAGCTGTACGCGGCCGACAAAGCGCGACAGGAACGGCTCCACCAGTTCTTCCGGCTCGACAATTTCCCGGTCTTTTTCAGAGCGCACAGTGGCGGTGATCCGATCGCCGTGCATGACTTTTTTCATGAACGGCGGCGGAATGAAATAGCTTTTTTGAGCATCGACTTCAAGGAAGCCAAACCCTTTCTCAGTGCCTTTGACCACGCCTTCGACACGCGGCGTCTGAGAGTGAAGTTGCTGTTTTAGCTGTGCGAGCAGCGGGTTATCTTGAAACATAATGTCCAGAAATAAGAAGGTAAAAAGGCTTCAATAACGGCAGACAGTTTTACGCGAATCGGCCGGCGGCGGCAAGTATAACCACCCGCTTGCCGATGAAAAAAGCCGCCCGCGCGGACGGCGGGCGGGCTGAGCGGCGAAAACGGGATTAAATAATGCGCGCGTCGGCGGCCACCGGGCTGCGTACCAAACGCACCGGCACCGATTTGGAGGTCGGGGTATGGGTGTCGTCGCCAAAGCTTGACAGCGGCACCAGCGGATTGGTTTCGGGATAATAGGCGGCGAGGTTGCCGCGCGGGATATCGTAGCTTATCGCCTTGAATCCGCAGACTTTACGGTCGACGCCGTCGTGCCATAGCGTTTCGATATCCACCCGGTCGCCGTCGGCCAGTCCCAGCGTCGCCAGATCCTCCGGATTGACAAACACCACGTCCCGCTGGCCGTAAACGCCGCGATAACGATCATCCATACCGTAAATGGTGGTGTTGTACTGGTCGTGCGAACGCAGGGTCTGTAAGGTAAAAGGCGCCGTCCGTGCGCCGATTTGCGGGAACAGCGTGTCCGGCAGTGCGGCGGCGCTGAAATGCGCCTTGCCGTCGGGAGTGTTGAAACGCAGTTCGGCGGCGGCGTTGCCCAGGTAAAAGCCCCCCGGTTGTTCGCAGCGGCGGTTAAAATCGGCAAACCCGGGCAGGGTGGCCTCGATATGATCGCGGATCAGATTATAATCGCCCGCCAGCCGCGGCCAGTCGACTTTTTCGCCGCCGAGCACCGCGTGGGCGATGCCGGCGACAATGGCGGTTTCCGAGCGCTGCAGCCCGGAGATCGGCGGGTTTACCCCTTCCGAGGCATGCACCATGCTAAAGGAATCTTCCACCGTGACGTACTGGCTGCCGGTGGCCTGCATATCCCGTTCGGTACGGCCCAGGGTCGGCAGGATCAGCGCGTCGGCGCCGGTAATCAAATGGCTGCGGTTGAGTTTGGTGGCGATATGCACCGTCAGGGCGCAGCGCCGGATCGCCTGCTCGGTGCGCGCGCTATCGGGCGCCGCCGCCGCCAGGTTGCCGCCGAGCGCAATCAGCACCCTAATTTCGCCGCGCAGCATGGCTTCCAGCGCCTCGACGGTGCTGTGGCCGGGCGCGCGCGGCGGCGTGAAGTCAAAATGCGCCGCCAGGCTGTCGAGCATGGCGGCGGAGGGCTTTTCATCAATGCCCATGGTGCGGTTGCCCTGCACATTGCTGTGGCCGCGTACCGGGCACAGGCCGGCACCCGGCTTGCCCAACTGGCCGAACAACAGCTGCAGGTTGACGATTTCCCGTACCGTGGCCACCGAATGTTTATGCTGGGTCACGCCCATCGCCCAGGTGCAGATCACCCGTTCGGCCCGGCGGTAGATGTCCGCCGCTTCCCGCAACTGCTGTTCACTCAGGCCGGACTGGCGGGTAATGTGCTCCCACGTGGTGGCGTCCACCGCCGCCAGGTAGGCTTCTACACCCTGGGTATGCGCCTGGATAAAGTCAGCGGCAAACAGCCCCGGCTGGTTGTCCGCCAGGCGCCGGCGATGGGTTTCCAGCAATGCCTTGACCATGCCGCGCACCGCCGCCATATCACCGCCCAGGTTGGGCTGGAAATAGCGCGAGCTGATGCGTCCTGATTTGGGCGTCAGCAGTTCCAACGGGTTTTGCGGGTCGGCAAAGCGTTCCAGGCCGCGTTCGCGCAGGGTATTGAAAGTGACGATACTGGCGCCGCGGTCGGCGGCGTGGCGCAGGCTGTGCAGCATGCGCGGATGGTTGGTGCCCGGATTCTGGCCAAAGACAAAAATGGCGTCCGCCTGCTCGAAGTCATTGAGGTGGATGGTGCCCTTGCCGACGCCGATACTGTGTTTCAGGCCGGTGCCGCTGGCCTCGTGGCACATATTGGAGCAGTCGGGAAAATTGTTGGTGCCGAACATGCGGCCGAACAGCTGGTAAAGATAGGAGGCTTCATTACTGGCGCGCCCGGAGGTGTAAAGCTCCAGCTGATTGGGATGGTCCAGTGCGCGCAGATGCTGCGCTATCAGGGCAAACGCGTCTTCCCAGCTTACCGGCGCGTAACGATCGGTCTGGGCATCGTAACGCAGCGGCTGGGTCAGCCGGCCCTGGTATTCGAGGAAATAATCGCTTTGCCGATACAGGGCGCTGACACTGTGTTGGGCAAAAAAAGCCGCGTCCAGCCCTTTGCGCGTGGCTTCCCAACTGACCGCCTTGGCGCCGTTTTCACAAAAACTGAAGGTACTGGTATTGTCGTCGCCCCAGGCGCAGCCGGGACAGTCGAACCCTTTGGATTTATTGACCCGCAACAGGTTACGGATATTTTTAAAGGCTTGTTTACTGTCGAAGACATAACGGGTGGTGGCTTCCAGGGAGCCCCAGCCGCCCGCGGCGCCGGTATAGGGTTTTATCGCAGGTTTAAATTTCATTATGGGTATTCGCAGGTGAATGATACGGGCTGAATGTTAAATAATCTTTAACGCCTTGCTCTTATGAAGTTAAGTTTAAGCGGTTCGGTATGTTGCGTCTAATCGAATGCGGTTATCGCAGCATAGAGCGGAACTATGGCGATCGCGGGGGCGGTCAGGGGGTGGTTATTTGTGATCCCGCTCTAAATTCCGCTCATCGGGCCGCGTTGCGGGCTGACGGCGGCGCAGGTTGACGCATAATTAACCTCTTGATGACACAACGAGATTACCCCGTATGAAAGACCTAGCCAGCCAAATCCACGGATTTGGCAAAGCGTTAATGATGCCGATTTCGGTTATCGCCGCCGCCGGTATTTTCCTCGGGCTGGCGGCGGCAATGCAGAATCCGGCGGTTACCGGCGAGGCGTTCGCCAATCTGCATTATCCGCAACTGGTTATCGGGTTTATCCGCCAGGTGGCGGGCGCCGTGTTCGCCAATCTGCCGCTGTTTTTCGCCGTGGCCAGCGCCATTGGCCTTGCCAAGGCGGAAAAACCCACCGCGGCGTTCGCCGCCGTGATCGGGTTTATCGCCATGCATGTCGGCGTCAGCGCCAGCCTGGCGGCGCAGGGCCTGACCGCCGCCACCACAACGGTGCCGGCCTTGACCGCGCACGGCATGGCCCAGAATGCGGCGTTGGTCTATTCCGCCGAATTTATTCCGATGCTGGGTATTTTTACCTATAACATGAGCGTGTTGGGCGGGGTGATCGCCGGGCTTATCACCGTGGCGCTGCATAATCGTTTTTATACCCAGGTATTGCCGACGGCGATCGGTTTTTTCGGCGGCCGACGGTTTGTACCTATCGTGACGGTGGTGGTGTTGCCGCTGGTGGGGCTCGGCCTGTCGTTTATCTGGCCCACCGTAGGCGCGGGCATTGCCTGGGTCGGCCAGCTGATTGGCAAAAGCGGCCAGTACGGTATGTTTTTATATGGCTTCGGCGAACGCCTGCTGATCCCGACCGGCCTGCATCATATTCTTAACGAGACCGTGCGTTTTACCCCCATCGGCGGCATGACGACGGTGGATAACCAGACCATCGTCGGCGCGCTGAATATCTTTAATACCGCGCTGACCCATCCCGGGCTGCTGAGCGATCAGGTGGTGCGCGACGCCACCCGTTTCCTGGCGCAGGGCAAGATCCCGGTAATGATGTTCGGCCTGCCCGGCGCGGCCCTGGCGATGTATCACTGCGCACGTCCCGAACATAAAAAACGCGTCAAGGCGCTGATGATGGCGGGCATGCTGGCGTCGTTCACTACCGGCATTACCGAACCGCTGGAGTTTTGCTTTATCTTCGTGTCGCCGGTGCTGTACTTGCTGCACGCCGCACTGAGCGGCCTGTCGTTTATGCTGATGGATATACTGCAGGTGATGATCGGCAACGTGCAGGGCGGCGCCATCGATCTGGTGGTTTTCGGCATTCTGGGCGGGGCGAAAACCCACTGGTGGTATCCGGTGATGCTGGGGGTAATCTACTTTCCTCTTTATTATTATATTTTCCGGCTGGTCATCATCCGCATGCGGGTGGAAACGCCGGGACGCGAGGCCGAGGAAGTGGAGGAACCGGCGCGTAAGGCGGTGAGCGCCGATGAGCGCGCCGGGAATATTATCACCGGCTTGGGCGGCCAGCCGAACATCGCTGACGTCGATTGTTGTTTTACCCGTCTGCGGGTGCGGGTGAAGGATATGCGCCTGGTGATCGACCGCACGCTGATGCTGACCGGCGCCAGCGGCGTGAAGCGCGTCAGCGCTAATGATGTCCAGGTTATTTATGGGCCGCAGGTGGAAAAAATCGCCCAGGACGTCAAGACCTCGCTGGGCGTGAATACCTGAGGGCCGTCCGGTGCTATTGCCGGAGGCGGGCCGCCGGCGCGGCCTGTTCCGGCATGGCATCGGGCGCGATGATGTTATACTGGTTTCCTGCGCCCCCGCCAGTCAGAATCTATGGATATTAAACAGCTTATCTATTTATGTAACCTTGAGCGTGAACGCCATTTCGGCCGCGCCGCCGAGGCCAGTTTTGTCAGCCAGCCCACGCTGTCCGCCCGTCTGAAAAATCTGGAGCGTGAATTGGGCGTGGCCCTGATCCACCGCGGCAACAGTTTTCAGGGCTTTACCGCCGAGGGGGAGCGGGTGCTGACATGGGCGCGGGAAATCGTGTCGGTGTACCAGGGGCTGAAACTGGACGTGGAGTCTCTTAAGCAGGGGCTGGAGGGGACGTTGCGTATCGGTATCGTGCCGCAGTGCGGTATTCCGCTGGCGCAGCTGCTGTATGATGCGCGTCTGAAGTATCCCGCGCTGGAGTTCCAGGTGACGGTGCTGAGCGCCGATCCGTTGCTGGAGGCGCTGACCAATCATAGCGTGGATATTGGGATCGGTTTTTTTGAACTGGGGCTGCTGGCCGAGCTGCATTATCAGGTGGCCGCCATTGCCGATCGCGGCGTTGAGCTGGTATTCCATCCGCGGCATTTTCCGCAGTTGGCCGAGGGGCGTACCCTGACGCTTGCGGAGGTGGCGGCGTTGCCATTGTGTTTGGCCGAGCCGAGTCGTTATTTCCGGCGTTATCTTGACGAGCATTTTCGCGCCGGCGGGCTGCGGCCGCATATCCGGCTGGAGAGCGCGTCGATTTTCCAGTTGTTGCAGGGGGTGTTCGCCGGCTTGGGCTGCGGGATGATGCCGCGCGGGCATTTGTTGCCGGGGATGACGCCTGAGTTGCGTTCGGCCCTGATAAGCCTGCCGGTGATGAAGCGCCAGAGCGCGATTGTGATTACGGAGGCCGGGCGGGCGACGCCGCTGGCGAGGACGTTGTTTGAATTTGCGCGGGAGTGGCTGGCGCAACGCAATTAGGGCACGGTGGTGGGGGTGTCGCTGGCGGCTTGCGGCCGGGCTTTATGGTAGTCAGGCGAGGATTTCGCTGGCGGCTTGCGGCCGGGCTTTATGGTAGTCAGGTGAGGATTTCCCCGCGTCCGGCAGATCGTGCGCCGCTGCGCGGTCCCCGGCAGCGCCGTATCCCGGCTATTGGACCGCCCGGTAGCGCTCCCGGCGCAACCGGGCTTTCGCCGCTGCCGGCGGCTTATCCAGCCGAGATGTGCGCTGCCGGCGCACTCTATGCCGGCACAACGTCAACACCATCGCCTGTTGGCAAAATAGCGCTTTGAGGTTATATGGGTTATGCACCTACCGGGAAAAAACAGTTCTGATTTTACCCAATCGCCATGGGCAGGATATTAATTCCCAACGGCTAAATGCCAATATCCAATAGCTAAGAACTAAGAACTAAGAACTAAGGACTAAGAACTAAGAACTAAGGACTAAGAACTAAGAACTAAGGACTAAGAACTAAGAGGTGGGTGCTGAGTGCTATGAGGTGAATATTTATGTCTCACTTGTGGGCCTGATATTTCGCTATGCCAATGGCCTTTCATAATAGTTAACCGTATCTTGACGCCCGATCCGATCCTAAGCAACAGCGCTGCTATCGCTTCTTAATGTGCATTGCCAACAGCGACGCAGGTCCCGGCATAAAGCGCGCTGACGTTGCCTGTGACCCCGGCATGAGCCGCCGGGAGCGGCGAAAGGCCCGGTTGCGCTGGGAGCGCAAACCGGGCCGGTGCATAACGGGGGCATGGGTGACGGAAGGCATCGCGCAGCGACGCGCGACCTGCCGGGCGCGCGGAGGTCAAGGAGGCCGTCGCGAAACGGCCGCCTTGTCGCTTGCCGGCACCCGGCGTTACATATACAGCTCAACGCATGGCAAGCGAAACCCTCGCCGGGGCGACATAAACCTTACAAGCACGCCGCCCGCGAAACCCTCGCCGGGGCGACATAAACCTTACAAGCACGCCGCCAGCGACCCCTCGCACGAGGCGACACAAACCTTACGGCATGCCATGCCATAGAATGGGCCTGGTTTTATTCGGCGTCGAGTTCGCCCATGGCGGCGATGCTAAAGCCCCCGTCCACGTGGATCACTTCACCGGTGATGCCTGAGGAGAGATCGGAGCACAGGAACGCGGCGGTATTGCCCACGTCCTCAATGGTGACCACGCGGCGGATCGGCGTGACCGATTCGCAGTGGGCCAGCATTTTCTTGAAGTTTTTAATGCCGGATGCCGCGAGGGTGCGGATGGGGCCGGCGGATATGGCATTGACGCGGATGCCCTGCGGGCCCATGGCATTGGCCATATAGCGGGTGTTGGCTTCCAGGGATGCCTTGGCCAGTCCCATGACGTTATAGTTAGGAATGGCGCGTTCGGCACCCAGGTAGGTGAGGGTCACCAGCGCGGAATTCGGGTTCAGCATAGGGCGGCAAGCTTTCGCCATGGCGACAAAGCTGTAGGAACTGATATCGTGGGCAATGGCGAAGCCTTCGCGGGTGACGGCGTTGACATAGTCGCCGTCCAGCTGGTCGCCGGGGGCAAAGGCGATGGCGTGCACAAAACCGTCAAAATTTGGCCATACGTTGGCCAGCTCGGCAAACAGCGCCTCGATGCTGGCGTCTTCGGCCACGTCGCAGGGCAGTACGATGCTGGAGCCGAGTTCGGCGGCAAAACCTTCCACCCGCGACTTCAGCTTGTCGTTCTGGTAAGTGAACGCCAGTTCGGCGCCTTCACGGTGCATCGCCTGAGCGATACCGAATGCGATAGAACGGGTGCTGGCCACGCCAGTGACCAGAATGCGCTTACCGGTAAGAAAACCCATAGCATTAATCCTTGTGATCATTATTACATGCGCGCGCCGCGTCTGTATGGCATGACGCCGGCGACGCTGCGTTTCGACGTTGATAAACCGGCGAAGTGTAACATATATCGCCGGGGGAGGTGTAGACCCCGCCGGTGCCAGCGTGACGTGACGCGCCCCGGCGTGCGCAGGCCAGGTGCGCGATCAGGCGATAACCCCGTCGCGCCGCCAGGCGTCGGCGGTCAGCGCTTCGCCGAAATGGCTGGTTATCAGGCGTTTGGTCAGGTCATGGAGCGGCGCGGCCAAAACATCGGCGGTATTGCCGCGTTCCACCACCTCGCCGTTTTGCATCACCATAATCTGGTCGCTGATATGCTTCATCATACCCAGATGCTGGGTAACATAAATATAGGCGATGCCGTGTTTGGCCTGCAGTTCCAGCATCAGGTTGATGATTTGCGAGCGCATCGACATATCAAGCGAAGCCAGGGCCTCGTCCGCCACGATAACCTTAGGCTGCAGGATCAGCGCCCGCGCCAGGCCAACGCGCTGTTTTTGCCCCGGCGCCAGCATATGCGGGTAATAAAACGCGTGATCGGGACGCAGACCAACCTGGCGCAGGGTTTTGTCTATGGCGCGCTCGCGCTCGGACGCGGGCAGATCGGTATTCAGCCGCAGCGGCACGTCAAGCAGTTGCCCGATGCGCTGCCGGGGGTTGAGGGCGTTGCTGGCGTCCTGGAAAATCATACGGATGCGTTGGCTGCGGTAGCGGTAATCGCCGAAGGTCAGGGGGTGATCGTCGATAAACAGCTCGCCGGCGGTGGGCGCCAGCGTGCCGGCCAGCATTTTGGCAAGCGTCGATTTTCCGGAGCCGTTTTCGCCGATAATCGCCAGCGTCTGGCCCTCGCGCAGGATAAAGCTGATGGGTTTAACCGCCTCGACCTGATGGCGGGTAAAGAGTCCGGTGCGATAGCGGAAGGTTTTAGTCAGGTTGCGCGCTTCCAGCAGGGTTTCCATGCTTATTGCCCCTCCATGTTGAGCGGAAAATGGCAGGCGAACCAATGGTTTTTCACCGGCACCAGGGGTGGCATCTGGATACAGGTTTTCTGGGCGTAGGGACAGCGCGGCCCCAGGCGGCAGCCGATGGGCAGGTTTTCCAGGGACGGTATGCCGCCGGGCAGGGTGTTCAGCCGGCTTTTAGGCGGCATGGAGCGGCCGAAATCGGGGATGGCGCGCATCAGCGCCTGGGTATAAGGATGATGCGGCGCGGCGATCAGCTCCTCGCAGGTGGCGCTTTCCACCGTCTGGCCGCAGTACAGCACGTTGATCCGGTTGGCCCATTTGCTCATCATCTGAATATCATGGCTTATCAGCAGGATGGTGGTGTTGTTATTCTGGTTCAGCCCCGCCAGCAGGCGGAATATCTGCGCCTGGGTGGTGGGCTCCATGGCGTTGGTCGGCTCGTCGGCAATCAGCAGCCTGGGCTGGTTGGCCAGGGCGATGGCAATCATGACCTTCTGGCATTCCCCCTCCGTCAGCTCGTAGGGGTAGCTGCCCATGATATCCTTGTGATCCTTGATGCCGACCCGGTGCAGCAGCTCGATGGCGCGGCGTTTGCGCCAGCCGGGCCGTCGCCACCAGGTGCCTTTATAGGTCCAGCCCGGTACGGCCTGGCTCAGCTGGCGGCCAATGGTTTCCGAGGGGTCGAGGCAGGACTGCGGCTCCTGGAAAATCATCGAGACGTTATGTCCGACCAGCCGCCGGCGCTGGCGCGGCGTCAACTGCAACAGGTCGATATCGTCAAAACGGAACCGGTCCGCCGTGACGCGCCAGTTATCCTTGGTGACGCCGCAGATGGCTTTGGCAATCAGGCTCTTGCCGGAGCCGGACTCGCCCACCAGGCCGCGCACCTCGCCCTCCGTCAGGGTAAAACTCACCCGGTCGACGGCTTTGACCGGCCCTTCGGCGGTCATGAATTCAATGGTTAAATTACGGATATCCAGTAACGGCATTATTCCACCCCCGAGATCATGGCGCGGCGCAGACCGTCGCCCACGATATTGACGATCAGCACGCTGGCCATGATGGCGCCGCCCGGCAGCATCACCGTCCAGGGGGCGACATAGACCAGTTCCAGGGTATCGCCCATCATCGCGCCCCATTCCGGGGAGGGCAGTTGGGCGCCGAGGTCGAGAAATCCCAGCGCGGCGATATCGAGTATCGCCATCGACAGGCAGCGGGTAAATTCAGATACCAGGACGCTGGCGATATTCGGCAGCACCGCGTAGCGCAGGATATGCATCATCGACGCGCCGTCGATGCGCACCGCCAGCACGTACTCCTTGTCCAGTTCGTCATGCACCGCGTCATAGACCGTGCGCACGACGCGCGGCAACAGGGCCAGCCATACCGCCAGCATCGCATGCTCCAGCCTGGGGCCGAGAAACGCCACCACCACGATGGCCAGCAGCAGCGAAGGAATCGACAGCAGGGTGTCCAGCACATGATTGAGCACCGCCGAGCGCAGGCCGCGGGTGATGCCCGCCAGCACGCCGAGCGTGACGCCAAATACCGAGGCGGCGATGGTCACCACCAGCGCCGAGCCGAAGGTGGGCGCGGTGCCGGTCAGCAGACGGCTTAACACGTCGCGCCCCAGGTCATCGGTGCCGAGGAAAAACGACACATCGCCATAACGCGACCAGGACGGCGGCAGCAGTTGGTAGCCGAGAAACTGCTGATCGAGCGCGTAAGGCGCCGCCACCGTACCAAACAGGCATAATAACAGCAGGGCGAGAAACCCATAGAAGCCGATCATCGACAGGGCGTCATGATAAAATATGCGCCAGATATGGCGCAGCGGGCTGGGCATGCGTTTTTCGCGGTAAATATTATCTGAGAGCATACCATTCCTTATGGCGCAGCGGGTTCGCCAGCGCGCCTACCACGTCGGCCAGCACATTGACGCAGATAACCAGCGTCCCCACCACCATCACCCCGGCCGAGATGGCGGCGTAATCCTGCTGGCGGATGGCGTTGACCAGCCAGCGCCCAAGACCCGGCCAGCTGAATACCACCTCGGTTATCATCGCCAGGGTCAGCATGGTGGAAAACTGCAGGCCCAGCTTGGGAATAATCGGCGGCAGCGCGTTATGCAGGACGTGGCGGCGAATAATGGTGAACAGGGTCAGCCCGCGGGTCGCCGCCGCTTTGACATAATTGCTGCCGAACACGTCGGCGGTGCTGACTCGCATCAGCCGGATGACCTCGGTGGTGGGCGCCACCGCCAGGGCGGTGATAGGCAAGACCATGTGCCGCAGGGCGCTGGTCAGCATTTCATGGCGGTAGGGGGAATCGGACAGCCACGCGTCGAGCAGGGCGAAACCGGTGACCGGCCTGACCTGGTAAAGCAGGTCGTAACGCCCGGAAACCGGCAGCCAGCCAAGGTGCAGGGCAAAAAACAGCGTCAGCAGCAGGGCCAGCCAGAACACCGGCATCGACAGACCCAGGAGCGCGAAAACGCTGATGCCCGCATCCTGCCATTTATTACGCGTTACGCCGGCGATAATGCCGAGCGGAATACCCACCATCAGCGCCAGGATAAACGCCAGGATGCACAGCTCAAGCGTCGCCGGGAACACGTCGCGCAGCTGTTCGCCGATGGGCTGGCCGTTAATGCTCGACACGCCGAAATTCCCGTGCAGCAGGCTGTTGAAATAATAGAGATAGGCGTCGGTCAGCGCCGCGCCGCCGAGCGGCGCGTGCGGGGTAAAATAGCTCAGGCTGAAGGCGACCAGCGTCAGCAGGATCAGGGTGATCAGCAGCAGCACCAGCCGGCGCAGGGTAAAGATAATCATGGTTTCTTTTCCTCGTTATCTTCCCGGTATACCCCGGCAAAGGAAGCGTTGCCGAAGGGGCTGAGCACCAGTCCCTTGATATCATAGCGATAAGCCTGCAGGCGCAGTGAAGACGCCAGCGGCAGCACCGGCAGCTCCTGCTCCAGCATTTTCTGCACGTTGCGATAGGTGTCCATCCGTCCCGACAGTTGCTGCGACAGCAGCGCCGCGCGCAGCAAATTATCAAACTGCGGCTGGCACCAGTGCGCGTAGTTGGTTTGGGAGCGAATGGCGGCGCAACTGAGCAGCGGCCGGAAGAAACTGTCCGGATCGTTACTGTCGGTAGACCAGCCGGCCAGGGTCAGGTCATGATTGTTGGCCATCAGCCGCGCTTCCTGGAACCGGCCCTCCACCGGCACGATGGTAAGCGTAATGCCTACCTGCGCCAAATCGGCCTGGATCAGCTCGGCGGTTTTCAGCGGACTGGGGTTATAGGACTGCGAGGCGGTCGGCACCCATAAACTCATCTCCAGGCGCTCTTTGCCCAGGGAGTGCAGGATCGCGCGCGCCTTATCCGGGTCATATTCAGTCACCTTGGCATCGTTGTCGTAAGCCCAGGAGGCGCGGGGCAAAATCGAGGCCGCGGTCTCCGCGGTGCCGTAATAAATCGATTGCATCAGGCGCTGGTTGTTGATGGACAGCGCGATGGCATGGCGCACCCGCGCATCGTCCAGCGGCGGTTTGGCGGTGTTGAACGCCAGGTAGGCGATATTCATCCCCGGGCGCAGCGTCAGGCGCAGGCGCGGATCGTCGCGCAGGATGGTCAGCTGGCTGGCGGCCGGATACGCCAGCACGTCGCATTCGCCGGTTAACAGTTTAGACAACCGGCCGATGCCGCCGGCCCCCAGGTCGATGACCACCTGCGCCATGCGCGGCAGCCCTTTCCAGTAATGGTCGTTGCGTACCAGGCGGATATACTGGCCCGCCCGGTATTCGTTCAGCATAAAAGGACCGGTGCCCACCGGCTGGCGGTCGATTTGCTCCTGGCGGCCGGCTTTGCTCAGCTGTTCGGCGTACTCCTGTGACAGCACCGGGGCGTAGTGGGTGGCGATATGCCACAGGAACGAGGCGTCCGGCGCGTTCAGGCGGAACTCCACCGTATCGTTATCCAGCTTCACCACGCTGTGCACCGAGTCGGGGAACTGCAGGCTGTCGAAGTAGGGATAAGCGCCGCCGTTGATGTCATGATAAGGATGGCGCTGGTCGAACATGCGCGCAAAGCTGAATACCACGTCGTCGGCGTTCAGCACGCGGGTCGGGGTAAACCAGGCGGTATGCTGGAAGGGCACGTTTTTGCGCAGGTGGAAGCGATAGGTGGCGCCGTTATCCAGCACTTCCCAGCTTTGCGCCAGCTCCGGTATCAGCCGGTAGGTGTAGGGGTCCACGGCCAGCAGGCGATCGTAGAGCTGGGCGGAAAGGGTATCCACCGTTAATCCGCTGCTGGCCATCTGGGGATTAAAGGTGTTCAGCAGTCCGTTGACGCAATAAACAAAACCGCTCTGACGTATATCCGGCGGCGCCGCCGCGGCGAACTGGCCGCCCAGCGTCAATAAGAGCGCCCACGGCAGTAACCGCAGGGACACCCTATGCCGGCGCCACGCGCGCCGCCATGCCGGCACAAAACACGCCTGCCAGGAAAACCATTTAATTCGCATATACGACTTACATCTCATGGGGCAATGATCCCAGTTTACCTTACTCTGCCTTGACACCCAATTCATGGCGCGAATATAGCTGACGCAACGGGTTAAAAAGCGCCAAGGCGGCGAAAAGAACCCCAATAATAGTATGGTAATGAGAATAATTATCAACAAAATGCTTTACAGACGATAGTGATAACTATTATCATCGTTTTGCTGTCAACCGACAGGCCTCGTTTGCCGGTCGTCAGCACGACATTGCTCACATTGCTTCCAGTATTATTTTAGCCAGCTTGGGTGCTGGCTTTTTTTTTGCCTGATCGTTACTCCCCGCCGCCCACCCTGATGCCGTGTTTTTTCATCATGCCGCGCAGCTGGTGATAGGTCAGCGCCAGCAGGTCCGCTGCCTGGCGCTGGTTATAACGGGCTTGCGCCAGGGCGCGCTCCACCCATAGTCGCTCCTGCTGATCCAGGGTGCGCTTCAAATCCAGCGGCAGGGACGCCGGTTCGTCCGCCGCCGGGACGGCCGTCTCCGCCGGCGGCGTTACCGACGCAAACGGATCCAGTAGGATGGCGTCCAGCGGCCGTTCGGTGGTGTCATGGCGGTAAATAGATCGCTCGACGACGTTTTTCAGTTCGCGCACATTGCCCGGCCAGCCATAATCCAGCAGGGTGCGGCGCGCACGGGCGGTAAAGCCGGGGAACAGGGGCAGCCCTATTTCCCGGCACATCTGGATGGCGAAATGCTCGGCCATCACCATGATATCCTGCGGCCGTTCGCGCAGCGGGGGCAGCGCCACCACGTCGAACGCCAGCCTGTCCAGCAGATCGGCGCGAAAGCCGCCCGTTTTCGCCAGGCGGGGCAGGTCGGCGTTGGTGGCGCAGACCAGCCGCACATCCACCTGCAGCGGCCGGCTGCCGCCGACGCGTTCCAGCTCGCCGTATTCAATCACCCGCAGCAATTTTTCCTGCACCATCATGGGCGCGGTGGCCAGTTCATCAAGAAACAGGGTACCGCCGTCGGCGCGTTCAAAACGCCCCTGGTGACGTTTTTGCGCGCCGGTAAACGCCCCGGCTTCATGGCCGAATAATTCCGAATCCAGCAGGTTTTCATTGAGCGCGGCGCAGTTCAGGGAGATAAACGGGCCTTGCCAGCGCGGCGACAGGTAGTGCAGCCGCCGGGCAATCAGCTCTTTGCCGGTGCCCCGTTCGCCTATCACCAGCACCGGCTTGGTCAGGCGCGCCAAGCGGGACACCTGCTCCAGCACCTCGAGGAAATTATTGGATTGCCCCAGCAGATTATCATGGGTCTCGGTCATGGTTAATTTCGCCAATAATTGGTAATAATATTCACTATAACTGACGCATCGGCGCCGTCAATTTTAAAAGTTATTTTAAATCAATAAATTAAATTATCAGCGCTCTTGGCACGGTAATTGTAATGATAGGGTGGTGAAGGATGACGACATCTTTCGGCCATGACTGTTTATAGAGGATCAAGCTATGGGTATTTTTTCTCGTTTTACCGATATTGTGAATGCCAACATCAACGCACTGTTGGATAAAGCGGAAGATCCGGAAAAACTGGTGCGCCTGATGATCCAGGAAATGGAAGACACCCTGGTCGAGGTACGCACCACTTCCGCTCAGGCGCTGGCGGAAAAGAAACAATTGCTGCGGCGCATCGACCAGGCTGAAACCCAGCAGGCCGACTGGCAGGGCAAAGCCGAGCTTGCGCTGGCCAAAGACAAAGAAGATCTGGCGCGCGCCGCGCTGATGGAAAAACAGCGCCTGACGACCATTATCGCCACCCTGCGCCAGGATGTTGCGGTTATCGAGGAAACCCTCGATCGCATGAAACGCGAAATCGGCGAGCTGGAAAATAAGCTCGCGGAAACCCGCGCCCGCCAGAAAACCCTGACCCTGCGCCACCAGGCCGCGGCCTCTTCGCGCGATATCCGCCGCCAGCTGGACAGCGGCAAGATTGATGAGGCCATGGCCCGCTTCGAGCAGTTTGAGCGGCGCATCGATCATATGGAAGCGGAAGCGGAAAGCGTCGGTTTCGGCAAGCAGAAATCGCTGGACCAACAGTTCGCCGAATTACGGGCGGATGATGAAATCAGCGCCCAGCTGGCGGCGCTGAAGGCCAAAATGAACCAAAGCGAATAATAAAAGCCACTTAAAGGAGCCATCATGGAAGCCGTGTCGATTGTGCTTGCCATTCCGCTGACCATTTTCATCCTGTTCGTGGCGCCGATATGGCTGTGGCTGCATTACAACAGCCGCCGCAGGCAGGGTTCGGCATTGCAGGCGCAGGACAGCCGCCGCCTGGCCGAACTCAACGCACAGGCGGCGCGCATGCAGGCGCGCATCCGGGCGCTGGAAGATATACTGGATGCCGAACACCCCAACTGGAGGCAATGATATGGCTCAACCTTTTAAACAGCCGCTGTACCTCAGGCCGGAAGAAGGCATGTTCAAAGGCGTCTGCGCCGGGGTGGCGCATTATCTGGACGTACCGGTGAAACTGGTGCGCATTATCGTGGTGCTGTCGATGTTCTTCGGCCTGTTTTTGCTGACCCTCGCCGCCTATGCCATCCTGGCCTACTGGCTCGAGCCGGCGCCGGCTGACGAAGCGCCGGCCGGCCGCTCGCGCATGCCGCCGGCCCAGCAGATCGAACTGCTGGAATTGCAGCTGCGGGACAGCGAGCAGCAACTGCGCGAGGTAGAGCGTTACGTCACCTCCGACACCTTCGGCGTGCGCAATCGCTTTCGCCAGCTGTAACGCCTTGCCGGCACTGCATGTCATGCCAAGGCGCGAAAGGGATGGCGTGCCGGGGGATACCGCGATCCTGTTACTCTTTATACTAGGATAAAGCCACTACTTTTATCGCCCGGACTTTAGGAGAATACTTGCTGCACGACCACACAGGAGGTATTTCATGCGCGTATTTCTCACTGGCGCGACCGGCTTTATCGGCGCGCGCATTGTACCCGAACTGCTGGCGGCCGGACATCATGTCCTCGGCTTGACAAGATCCGACGCCGGCGCCCAAGCCCTGGAGGCGGCCGGCGCGCAAGCCCATCGCGGCGCCCTGGAAGATCTCGACAGCCTGCGCGCCGGGGCAGCCGCGGCCGACGCCGTTATCCATACCGCATTCGATCATGATTTCGCCCACTTCGCGGCGAACTGCGAAAAGGACCGGCGTGCCATCGCCGCCTTGGGCTCCGCGCTTAAAGGCACCGATCGCCCCCTTATCATTACCTCCGGTACCGGCATGGGCGATGCCGGCCACGGCCAGCCCGCGACGGAGGATGTCTTTAACGCCAACCATCCCAATCCGCGCGTGGCGTCCGAGCTGGCGGGCCATGCGCTGCTCGAGGATGGGATAGACGTGCGCGTGGTGCGGCTTCCTCAGGTCCACGACACCGTTAAACAGGGGCTGATTACGCCCTTTATCGCCATCTCGCGTGAAAAGGGCGTGGCGGCCTATGTCGGCGACGGCGCCAACTGCTGGCCGGCGGCCCATGTGCTCGATGTGGCGAAGCTCTATGTGCTCGTCCTGGACAAGGGCAGCAGGGGCGCGCGTTATCATGCCGTGGCCGAGGAAGGGATACCGGCGCGCGACATCGCGCAATGGGTCGGCGCGGGGCTTGGCGTGCCCGTGGTTTCGCTGTCGGGTGGGGACGCGGCACCGCATTTCGGCTGGTTCGCCATGTTCGCCGGCATGGATCTGCGGGCTTCAGGCGTTTGGACGCGCCGGCAGCTCGGGTGGGAGCCGACCGGCCCGTCGCTTATGGCGGATTTGCAGCACATGGACTACTCGGTTGGCGCGGCGCCGGCCCGGAGGTGAGCTCGCCCGTCCGGCATCGGCGGCGGAAATTTGTTTGTTAGGCCATTGGGCGACATAATAGACTTCTTTCAACCAGGAGGAATATATGTTCGCTCAGGCCACGGTGCGGTTTTTTTGCTTTTTTTATGCCCCTTATCCATTGAAAGCGTTATGAGCCGGCTGCAAAATGATCTCGGCGCGTTGCTGAACCGCGGCCTGGACCGCCATTTGCGCCTGGCGGTTACCGGACTGAGCCGCAGCGGCAAAACCGCGTTTATCACCTCCTTTGTCAATCAATTGCTGATGGTCAATAACGGCGCGCGCCTGCCGATGTTTTCGGCCGTGCGCGACGGCCGTTTGCTCGGGGCCAAGCGGGTGCCCCAGCGCCATCTGGGCATTTCGCGCTTTGCCTATGACGAGGGCATTGCCGCGTTGTACGGCACGCCGCCCGCCTGGCCGGTGCCGACGCGCGGCGTAAGCGAAATGCGCCTGGCGCTGCGCTATCGTTCACGCGATTCCCTCTGGCGCCATATCAAGGATACCGGCACGCTGTATCTGGAAATTGTCGATTACCCCGGCGAATGGCTGCTGGATTTGCCGATGCTGGAGCAGGACTTCCTGTCCTGGTCGCGGCAGATGCACGGCCTGCTGCAGGGCGATAGGGCGCAATGGGCGGCGCCGTGGCTGGCGAAGTGCGCCGCGCTTGACCCACTGGCACCGGCCGATGAGCGCGCGCTGGCGGATATCGCCGGCGCCTATACCGATTACCTGCTGCACTGCAAGCGCCAGGGCCTGCACTTTATCCAGCCCGGGCGTTTTGTCCTGCCGGGCGATATGGCCGGCGCGCCGGCGCTGCAGTTTTTCCCCTGGCCCGATGTGACGGACGACGGCGAGGCACGGCTGGCACAGGCGGCAAAAACGTCCAATCTCGGCATGCTGCGCGCGCGATATCACTATTACTGCCAGGAAGTGGTCAAGGGCTTTTATAAGCAGCACTTTACCGGGTTCGATCGGCAAATCGTGCTGGTCGACTGCCTGCAGCCGCTAAACAGCGGCCCCCATGCCTTTAACGATATGCGCCTGGCCCTGACCCAATTGATGAGAAGCTTTCATTACGGCAAGCGCAGCCTGTACCGCCGTCTGTTTTCGCCTTGTATCGACAGGCTGATGTTTGCCGCCAGCAAGGCCGATCACGTCACCACCGATCAGCAGGCCAACCTGGTGTCGCTATTGCAGCAACTGGTACAGGACGCCTGGCAAAATGCCGCGTTCGAAGGCATCACCATGGACTGTGCGGGACTGGCCTCGGTGCAGGCCACGCAAAACGGCCTGGTCGATCATCAGGGCGGCGCCATTCCCGCCCTGAACGGACATCGTCTGGAAGACAACCAGCCGCTGACCTTTTATCCGGGCGACGTGCCGGCCCGTTTGCCGGGCGCCGCCTTCTGGCGCGAACAGGGATTCGCCTTCGAAAATTTCCGTCCGCGCGCCATGGACCCCGACCGGCCGCTGCCGCACATCCGCCTGGATGCGGTGATGGAGTTTTTATTGGGAGATAAACTACGATGAACGATCCCGTAAAGCCCCGTATCGATTTTCCACCACAGCCGGACAAGCCGCTGGCGCCGCCGGCGGAGCCCGCGCTGCGCGCCAAGCTCACCTTTGAGCAGTTACAGGATGCGCAGTTTCATCCGCTGACGCCGCCGGAGCAGGAGCAGGATGAGGAAGGGCGGGCGGAGCAACTGCTGGTCAACGCCCTGCGGCCGAAACGCAGTATCTGGCGCCGCATGGTCATTGCCGGCACCGGGCTGCTGGTCGTCAGCGCGGGGGCGCAGGGGGCGCTGTGGGCCGCGCGCGCCTGGCAGCAGCACGACTGGCTGGCGCTGGGCGGGCTGGGCGCCGGCGCCCTGTTTGTCCTGGCGGGCGCCGGGTCGCTGGCCACCGAATGGCGGCGGTTATATCGCCTGCGCCAACGGGCCGGGGAACGCGACCGGGCCGGGGAGCTGCTGCGCAGCCACGCGCTGGGCCAGGGTCGCGCGTTCTGTCTGCGCCTGGCCAGCCAGGCCGGAATTGACGATGCCCATCCTGCATTGCGGCGCTGGCAGGCGATGCTGCACGATACCCACAGCGATCGTGAAGTGGTTATGCTGTACGCCAAAATAGTGCAGCCGGTCATCGATGGCCGGGTGCGGGCGGAAATCAGCCGTTCCGCGGCCGAGTCCGCGCTGATGATCGCGGTCAGTCCGCTGGCCATCGTAGACATGGGGTTTATCGCCTGGCGCAATCTGCGGCTTATCAACCGGGTGGCGGCGCTGTATGGCATTGAAGTGGGGTATTTCAGCCGCATTCGGTTATTCCGGCTGGTATTGCTGAACATCGCCTTTGCCGGCGTCAGCGAATGGGTGCGCGAAGTGGGACTGGACTGGATGTCGCAGGACCTGACCGCGCGCCTCTCCGCCCGTGTTGCCCAGGGCATGGGCGCGGGCCTGCTGACCGCGCGCCTGGGCATCAAGGCCATGGAACTGTGTCGTCCGCTGCCCTGGATAGAGGGCGACAAACCGCGCCTGGGGGACTATAGGCGGGAAATTATCGGCCAGTTGAAAAGCCTGATGGAGCGTAAACCCGCCCCCTGATGCTCCCGTCCGCTGCGCCGTGGCCCGCGCCGGGCGGAAAATTTTCCATCCTGGCAACTTTTTGTGACAGATGACTTCATCCCGGACGCGTCGCCACGTATTATGTAGCCAATATTGTCATCACGGGTAAGAGGCGTACATGCGTTTGGAAGTTATTTGTCAGGACCGCCTCGGTCTGGCCAGGGAATTGCTGGATTTACTGGTAGCGCGCGGTATCGATTTGCGCGGTATTGAAATCGACCCCAGCGGGCGGATCCATCTTAATCTGACTACGCTTGAAATCGACACCTTTCGGGCGCTGATGGCGGAAATCCGCCGCATCCCCGGCGTCTGCGACGTGCATACCGTCGCGTTTATGCCCTCCGAGCGCGAGCACCGCGCGCTGGAAGCCATCCTGGCCGCCATGCCGGAGCCGGTGTTGTCCATCGACCTCAAAGGCCGGGTGGAACTGGCTAACCCGGCCACGCTGGCCCTGTTCGGCCAACGCGCCGATCAACTGCACCAACAGCCGGTAAACCAGCTGATCGGCGGTTTTAACGTCGTGCGCTGGCTTGAGAGCGGCCGGCAGGCCGCCGAAAGCCTGCGGGTGGTGATCCAGGGCCAGGACTATCTGCTGGAAATCACCCCCGTTCAGCTGACCGGCGAAGACGGACAGCCCGCCACGGTGGGCGGGGTGATATTGCTGAAATCCGCCGTGCGCATGGGACGTCAGCTGCAGGAACACGCGCCGAACGATGATAGCGAATTCAGCCATATCATCGCCGTCAGCCAGGCCATGCGCCAAACCCTCGATCGCGCCAGACGGCTGGCGATGCTGGATGCGCCGCTGTTGATTACCGGCGAGACCGGCACCGGCAAGGATTTGCTGGCCCATGCCTGCCACCTGCGCAGCCGGCGCGGCAAACACCCGTTCCTGGCGCTGAACTGCGCCGCGTTGCCGGATGATGTGGCGGAGAGCGAATTGTTCGGCCACGCCGCCGGCGCCTATCCCAACGCCCTTGAGGGCAAAAAAGGCTTTTTTGAACAGGCCGGCGGCGGCTCGGTCTTGCTCGACGAAATTGGCGAGATGTCGCCGAGCATGCAAAACAAACTGCTGCGCTTTCTTAATGACGGCACGTTCCGCCGCGTGGGCGAGGATCGTGAAATGCACGTGGATGTGCGCGTCTACTGCGCCACCCAGAAAAACCTGCTGGAACTGGTCCATAAAGGACAGTTTCGCGAAGATCTTTATTATCGCCTGAACGTGCTGACGCTCAGCCTGCCGCCGCTGCGCGACCGGCCGGACGATATCATGCCGCTGGCCGCGCTGTTTATCGCCCAGTTCTGCGATGAGCAGGGCATCCCCCGCCCGCGGGTCGCGCCCGACCTGGCCGCTATGCTTAACCGCTACGCCTGGCCGGGCAATGTACGCCAGCTGAAAAATGTTTTAACCCGCGCCATGGCCCAGCTGGACGGGGACGAACTGCGCGTCGCCGATATTGATCTGCCGGATTTCGACCTGACGCAGCCCATGGCGGAGGAAATCCTCGACGGGTCCCTGGATGAGATCAGCAAACGCTTCGAACGTTCCGTGCTGACCCGCCTTTACCGAACCTATCCCAGCACGCGCAAACTGGCCAAACGCCTGGGCGTTTCCCATACCGCCATTGCCAATAAGCTGCGCGAATACGGCCTTAGCGCCAAAAAATCCGGCGAAGAGGGCGAAAGCTGACGCCCGCGCCGCGCCGCGTAAATATCTTCATGACCTTGTGTTTGCCGGCAGGGTTGTTTAGTTTTGATTTATTATTGCTTATCTAAGGGGTCACAATGAGAGTAATGCGTTTCTATCCGGAGGCATGGCCGCTGCATACGCCGTTTGTTATTGCGCGCGGCAGCCGTACCGAAGCCCGGGTAGTGGTGGTGGAGATAGAACAGGACGGCGTCCGGGGCATTGGCGAATGCACGCCTTATCCCCGCTATGGCGAAACTGAGCAGTCGGTCATGGAACAGCTCGCCGCCGTGGTTCATCCGGTGGAACAGGATATCACCCGCGACGTATTACAGCAGCTGTTACCGGCCGGCGCGGCGCGCAACGCCGTCGATTGCGCGCTCTGGGACCTGGAACGCCAGCTGGCCGGCCAAACCCTGGCGCAAAGGGCGGGCGTGGCGCTGCCGGCAACCATCGCCATGGCGCAAACGCTGAGCATCAACGATCCGGAGCGCATGGCCGAGGCGGCGCTGGGTTACTGGCAGGCGGGGGCGCGGCTGCTGAAAATCAAACTTGACGACCGGCTTATCACCGAGCGCATGGTGGCCATCCGCGCCGCAGTGCCGGACGCCACGCTGATTGTCGACGCCAACGAAGCCTGGCAACCGGAAGGGCTGGCGTCCCGCAGCCAGCTGCTGGCGGATTTGGGCGTGGCCATGCTCGAACAGCCGCTGCCCGCAGAGCAGGATGCCGCGCTGCAGCATTTTATCCATCCGCTGCCCATCTGCGCCGACGAAAGCTGCCACACCCGCCAGCAGTTGCCCGCATTACGGGATAATTACGAGATGATCAATATCAAGCTGGATAAAACCGGCGGCCTTACCGAAGCCCTGCTGCTGGCGCAACAGGCACGGGAACAGGGTTTCGGCATTATGCTCGGTTGCATGCTGTGTACCTCGCGCGCTATCGCCGCCGCGCTGCCGCTGACGCCCGGGGCGCGGTTTATCGATCTCGACGGTCCGACCTGGCTGGCGCTGGATGCCGAACCGCACCTCAATTTCGGCTGCGGCTCCATCACCCTGGACTAAAATGGCTTCGTCTGCCGTCCGCCGCTCTTTTCGCCAAACTTTGTAAGTGAAGTCACCAATCGTGGCGGGGGCGCTGGCGGCTGGCGGGGAGGCTTATTTTGTCGCGGCGGGGGCGCATTTGCGGATGGCAAAATGGCTTATGTGGCCGCGGCGGGGGTTTCATTTGCGGATGGCAAAATGGCCTATGTTGCCGCGGTGGGGGTTTCATATGCGGATGGCAAAACGGCTTATGTGGCCGCGGCAGGGGTTTCATTTGCGGATGGCAAAATGGCTTATGTTGCCGCGGCGGGGGGTCATTTGCGGAAGGCAAAATGGCTTATGTTGCACCAGTGGGGGTTTCGCTTGCCGTGCGTGAGGTGTTCATATGTAGTGCCGGGCGCCGGCAAGCGACAAAGAGGCCGTACCGCGACGGCCTCCTTGACCTCCGCGCGTCCGGCAGGTCGTGCGCCGCTGCGCGGTGCCCGGCATCACCCATCCCGGCTTGTGGACCGCCCGGTATGCGCTCCCGGCGCAAACCGGACTTTCGCCGCTCCCGGCGGCTCATCCAGCCGTGATGCGCGCTGCCGGCGCACTCTATGCCGGCACCACGTCAACACCATCGCCTATGAGAATAACAGCGTTTTGGGGTTCCTAGCGGTATGCGCTTACCGGGAAAGGTCTCAGTATTCATTTTGCTCTAAAGTGTACAGCCTGATGGCTAATGGCTAATGGCTAATGGTTGAAAGCGTAATGCTTACTGTTAAAACTTAAGCTTAAAGTTGAATGATGACTGCAAGACTGCAAGACTGCATGTCCAACATTTCGTTGTGTCAGCTGCATTCCACAGCAATTGCATCCCATGATGGTCAATCCTATCCCGACGCCAGTCCCTATCCTAAGCAACAGCGCCGCAGTCACTTCATAAAACGCATGGCCAACAGCGACATGTGGACCGGCATAAAGCGCGCTGACGGCGCCTGTGACCCCGGCATGAGCCGCCGGGAGCGGCGAAAGGCCAGGTTGCGCCGGGAGCGCTAACCGGGCCGGTGCATAACGGGGGAACTGGCGGCGGAAGGCATCGCGTAGCGACGCGCGATCTGCCGGGCGCGCGGAGGTCAAGGAGGCCGTCGCGGTACGGCCTCCTTGTCGCTTGCCGGCGCCCGGCACTACATATGAACACCTCACGCACGGCAAGCGAAACCTTCGCCAAAGCAACATATGCCCTGGCGCACCCTCACGCACGGCAAGCGAAACCTTCGCCAAAGCAACATATGCCCTAGCGCACCCTCACGCACGGCAAGCGAAACCTTCGCCAAAGCGACATATGCCCTGGCGCGCCCTAACGCTGGCACCCTCACGCACGGCAAGCGAAACCTTCGCCAAAGCGACATATGCCCTGGCGCACCCTGACGCTGGCACCCTCACGCACGGCAAGCGAAACCTTCGCCGAGGCGACATATGCCCTGGCGCGCCCTAACGCTGGCACCCTCACGCACGGCAAGCGAAACCTTCGCCAAAGCGACATATGCCCTGGCGCGCCCTAACGCTGGCACCCTCACGCACGGCAAGCGAAACCCCCGCCGCAGCGACATCACCATGGCGACATTCATCTTCACGTAAGCCCAATATTACCAGGACGGCGATCGCCAAACCTACACAAGACGTGTTAAAGGGACACCGTGCCGATGGGGTCGAATCGGGCGTGGTTTTCCCGTCCGCTCGAACACCCATGGCAGGGTATGGCCGCCGATACCGGACTTAAAACCGGCTGGTTAAAGGATAAGCGTCTCGCGCCCGGCATTCCCATCGTAGTTCAGCAGCTCAACCAGCGCCGCCAGGTAACGATCGGTGGCGGCGTCGGCCGACACGGCGGGAAGCTCGGCGGTAATACAGGGCAGACCACGATCTGAGCACCAACTCCCGAACGAACCCGGCGTCTCGTAGCCCACGCTTGTCACCAAGGGCAGCGCCAGCCGCGCCGCCAGCCAGGCGCCCAAAGGCGATGGCACGGCCTCTTCCACGCAGGCCAGCGGCTCATGAAAAGACGCCACCCAGGCGGGGGCGAGTCGCGCCACCAATCGGCATAACGCCGCCGTTTCCGGCTCCGAGCCCGGTCCGGCGCCGGTGGACAGCAAGACATCCCGCTCCGCCGCGCTGCTGGTCCAACGGTACACCGTCTCCTCCGGTCGCCAGTTGGCGGCGGGAAAATTGCGGTTCAGGTCCACGCCGTTAGCATTAGCCCGCAATCCCAATTGGCAGCCGTCCGGATTTACCGCCAGGATCACATGATGACGCGCAGGATGGCCAAGCGTGCGCAGCGCGCACGACAGCGCCACCACGCTTGCGGTTTCGTCGCCATGGGTACCGGCGATAATCAACCCGGTATCCGGGGCTGGGGCGGCGGCCGGGAAAAAAAGCAACGGCGCGCCCAGCACCGACCGGCCGTAGGGCTCGCCCAGGGAAGGCAGCTTTCCCCGCCGCGCGCGTGGTTGAAATAACTCCATACTGTTTCCTGACCGAAAATAATACGTTACATTGATTCATCTACTTTAGCGCAAAACGTCCGGCGTTATTATCCCTGGCAGGAAAAACACCGGGAAAGCGCCGGGCCGCTCTGCACCGGTTACGATAACAAGGATAATGCCATGCCGCGTTTCAACCCTACCTTATGTGCGTCGTTTATTATCGCCCTGAGCGGCAATCTCTGGGCCGCCACGGTACCCGAAGGCACGCAGCTGGCCGAACAGCAGCACATCGTGCGCCATATCAAAGATGAACCGGCTTCCCTCGATCCGATCAAAGTGGTCGGCCTGCCCGAAGCCCAAGTGGTGCGCGATCTGTTTGAAGGACTGGTCAATGAGGACGCCAAGGGCAATCTTATCCCGGGGGTGGCGACCCGCTGGCAAACCAACGATAACCGCACGTTTATTTTCCACCTGCGCCACGACGCGCGCTGGTCAAACGGTGACCCTGTCACGGCAAATGATTTTGTCTACAGCTGGCGGCGTCTCGCCGACCCGAAAAACCTGTCCTCCTTCGCCTGGTTCGCCGAACTGGCCGGCCTGGAAAACGCAGCAGACATCACCGCCGGGAAACTTCCCGCAGAACGGCTTGGGGTCAGCGCGCCGGATGATTACACCCTGAAGGTGCAACTCAGCAAACCGGTGCCGTATTTTGCCAGCCTGACCGCCAATTTCAGCCTGTTCCCGGTGCATCGCGCCACGGTGGAAAAATACGGCAACGACTGGACCAAGGTCGGCAACCTGGTGGGCAACGGCGCCTTCGCCCTGCACGAGAGGGTCGTAAATGAAAAAATCGTCCTCACGCCCAATGAACATTACTGGGATCATCAGCATACGGTATTGACCCAGGTAACCTTTATTCCGCTCAATCAGGAATCGTCCGCCCTGAATCGCTACCTGGCCAACGATATTGATATCACCGAATCCTTCCCCAAAAACCGCTACCAGCAGTTGCTAAAGGATATTCCCGGCCAGGTTTATACCCCGGACCAGTTGGGCACCTACTATTACGCGTTCAACACCCGGCGCGCGCCCACCGACGATGTGCGGGTGCGCAAGGCGCTGTCCTATGCCATTGATCGTAAAATTATCGCCGAAAAAGTGGTCGGCACCGGCGAAAAACCCGCCTGGCATTTTACCCCGGATGTCACCGCGGGTTTCACGCCGCAGCAGAATTTCCTGCAGCGGCATTCCCAGGAAGAGCTGGACGCCGAGGCAAAAGTGCTGATGAAAGCGGCGGGCTACGGCCCGGAGAAACCGCTGACCCTGAGCCTGCTGTATAACACGTCGGAAAGTCACGAAAAAATCGCTATCGCCGTGGCCTCGATGTGGAAGAAAAAGCTGGGGGTAAACGTCAAGCTGGAGAACCAGGAATGGAAAACCTATATCGACAGCCGCAATACCGGTAACTTTGACGTGGTGCGCGCTTCCTGGGTAGGGGATTACAACGAGCCTTCCACCTTCCTGTCATTATTGACCGCCACCCATAGCGGCAATATCGCCAAGTTTAATGATCCCGCCTATGATCGCCTGCTCGCCGAGGCCAGCCGGCAAACCAATCCGCAGCGCCTCAGCGCGGATTACAATAAAGCGGAAGATATGATAGCCGAGCAAGCGCCGATTGCGCCCATTTACCAATATACCAACGGCCGTTTGATCAAACCCTGGGTGCAGGGGTATCCGATAACCAATCCGGAAGATGTGGCTTATAGCCAGACGATGTATATCCTCAGGCACTAAGTCCGCGCCGTTGCTTTATCACTGTCCGCCGCTTGGCGCATAGCCCTGTTAACCCGCTGAAGTTCTGCGGGTTATTGCTCTTCGTCGCGCTATATTATTTTGCTGGACGGCATCTGCCGTCGCCGTCAACGCCTTTTTGGGGCAAAGACGCGGACGGTATTTCTGACGGATTTTGCGGACTCCGCTTGTCGCGCATGGCCTGGAAATTCCGCGGTCTATCCCTGCGGCTTGTCCGGGTGGGGTTATTAATTGCAAATTACATTAATTAGTTTAATACTTAACTGAAATTCCCTGCCTCCTGCGCATAACAGTACGCCGTCGCAGCTGATGTAAAACCTGTAAAATCAAGGAATAGATGGATTATTCGCCGAATGGTGCCTTACGCCTGCTGCATAAGGTCGTCAATCATGCTTCGCTGCTGATCCATGCCGCTATTTTTATTGTGGTGGTGGCCTGCGCCATTATTTTCCTTGATACCTGGCAAATCTGGAATGCGCATGGGCGCGATCTGGTGAATGCCGAACAAGATTCCGCCAATCTGTCGCGCGCCCTTTCCCAGCATGCGGAAGACACCTTTTTGCAGGTGGATATTACGCTGCAGGATTTGATGGAACGCCTGGACACGGACGGCCTGTCGCAGGCGCGGCTGCCGCGCCTGCAAAAAGTCATGAGTGAGCAGCTTAAACTCCTGCCGCAGCTGCACGGCGGGTTTATTTATGACGCCCAGGGGCACTGGCTGGTGACGGCTTCGGGTATTATTCCGCCTCATGCCAATAATGCGGATCGCGAATATTTCAAATATCACCAAGCTCATAATGACAATCGCTTATATATAGGCAAGGTGATCCGCAGCCGATCCACCGGCGATCTGGTCATTCCGGTGTCGCACCGGATAAATAACCAGGACGGCAGCTTCGGCGGCGTGGCGCTGGCGACGGTCTATGTCAGCTATTTCCAGGAGTATTACAATCATTTCGCCATCGACAATGACACCGCCCTGGTATTAATGCTGGCCGATGGCACCATTTTATATCGCCGGCCTTATGAGGAAAGCGCCATCGGCCGGAGCATGGCCAAAAGCACGCTGTTTACCGATGTGTTGCCGCGGGCCAAATCCGGCAATGCAACGATTATTTCTTATTACGATAAGGTGGAACGCATCTTCGGCTATTCCAAGCTGGATCAGTATCCGCTGGTCATCGCGGCGGGTTTGTCTAAAAAGGAAGTTTTGCGTGGCTGGCTTACCGACAGTATTATTTTTGCGGCGGGCGGGGCGGGGATCCTGATCATTTTAACCCTGCTGGCATGGGCGCTGCTGCGGCAAATTAACTTCAGCCTGCGCTCGGAAAAAGACCTGCTTATCGCCCGGGACTTATTGACGGAATTAAATCAAAAGCTGGCTGTTCAGGCCCTGCATGACGGTCTTACCGGCCTCGCCAATAGGCGCCAGTTTGATATCGTGCTGCAAAATGAGATGCAGCGCGCCTGTCGCGACCTGACGCCGTTGGGGCTGATCCTGCTCGATATCGACTTATTTAAAAAATATAACGATATCTACGGCCATGTCTCGGGGGATGAATGTTTGCAGCGGGTAGGACAAACGCTGCTGGCGCTGCCGCGCCGGGTGAACGATCTGGTGGCGCGTTACGGCGGGGAAGAGTTCGCCGTTATTCTGCCCGGCACGGATCTCGCCGGCGCGCGTACGTTTGCCGAGACGGTGGTCAGGGCGGTGCATGAATTGCAAATCCCCCATGACGCCAGCCCCTTTGGCGTGGTGACAATCAGCGCCGGCGCCCACGCCGCCATGCCGGTGAGACCGGAAGATACGCCCGCCGCATTTATCCGCAGCGCCGATGCCGCGCTGTACGCGGCCAAAAGCCGGGGCAAAAACCGCGTATGCGACGTCCGTCCGCGCGCATAGCGGGGGTGCCGGCATCACGTGCTGTAACCTCGAGGTTTTATAATTCTTTATATCTTCCCGTTTGGCGCTAGACTTGACATCAATCCGTGCCGAATCGTGCCGAATAAGGAAAAAAAGTTGGAAGTACTCGATCGTGAAGCCTTGCATATCAACGGCGTGGTCTACGCCGGACAATTAGACGGCCAGGGCGGCATTACGCCTATCGAGGCCTCGGACATTGCGCATTGCCTCCATCCCTGTTGGCTGCACCTGGATACGGAACATCAGGCCAGCATGGAATGGCTGGCCACATCGCCGCTGATACCCGATCCGGTGCGCGAATCGCTGGCCGGCAACAGCACGCGGCCGCGGGTTAACCGCATTCCCGAAGGCGCGCTGATAATTTTGCGCAGCATTAACTTCAATACCGAGGAATACCCGGAAGAGCTGATTGTCCTGCGTATCTATATCACGGAAAAACTGATCGTCACCACCCGTAACCAGCCGATCCAGGCGGTGGAGGAGATGCTTGACGAATTGCAGAAAAAACAGGGGCCGGTGGACAGCGGCAACTGGCTGGTGGATATGTGCGATACCCTGACCGATCACACCAGCGAGTTTATTGAAGATATGCATGACCGCATCATCGTATTGGAAAACGATCTGCTGGACCAGCAGATCCCGCCGCGCGGCCAGCTGTCGAAACTGCGCAAGCAGCTGATTGTCCTGCGGCGCTATATGGCGCCGCAGCGCGATGTCTTCGCCCGCCTGGCCAGCGAGCATTTGCCCTGGATGGGGGATGACGACCGCAGGCGCATGCAGGATATCGCCGATCGCCTGGGGCGCGGCATCGACGATATCGACGGCGGTATTGCCCGCACGGCGGTGATTGCCGATGAAATTAACTGGATTACCGCCGAGTCGATAAACCGCCGCGGTTATACCATGTCGCTGATGGCCATGGTTTTCCTGCCGACCACCTTTCTTACCGGTTTGTTTGGCGTCAACCTGGGCGGCATCCCCGGCGGCAATATGCGTTATGGTTTCAGTATCTTCTGCCTGGCGTTAATTATCTTGGTGCTTTGTGTGGCGCTATGGTTAAAACGGCGTAAATGGTTATAGCCATATGCATAGCGTGGCGGCGATGCGCGGCAAAATTTACGCAAAAAACGCAAAAAAGCCGGCTAATATTGAGCAATATCAAAAAGCAGGGGCGCGGGATGGGGCACTATCGATCCCGCAGGTGAATGCAACGTCAAGCGATGGGCGTTGCGCTCCATATTGTCTTACTTCCTTTTTTGAATTATTGCATAGCATATTTAATTCATACGATGCCGGGTTTATTAACCTGGCATTTTTTTTTGGTTTTTCCCCGGCGGGCATATTAACCGGGCGGCAGGGCGGGGATTTGTCCTTACCCCAATTGCCCACTATCCTTAAAGTGAGTCCGCAGCAAACGCGCTGCTTTGATAAGACCCTTTAAAGAGGTGGACAGTATGCCTATGACTATGACACCCCGGGTGCGCCAGGCACCGGTTCCGTATCGAATGAGCATTCCAGGCGATCCGATACCGGAAGAACCCATCCCGACCGATCCGCCGCCTATCCCGAACCCACTGCCGGATCCGCCCCTGGAGCCGCCCTATAATCCCGACCCCAAGCCGATACAGGACCCGCCGCCGCATATGTGGTAGCCGCGCTATTTTATTTCCACGACGTCGAGGCGCGCGCCGGCAGGCGGCAGGGCATCAACGTCATCATCCGCCAGCCAGCCCGCGGGCTGCGCCGGCAGTTCCAGCGGGTCAAACGCCATATCGCCGCCGTCGATGATGTCGCCGCCGGCATGCAATTGCCTGAAATCAAACAACCCGCCGTCGGCGAGATGGGACGGCACCACGTTTTGCATCGCGCGGAACATGGTCTCCAGGCGCCCCGGGTAGTGTTTATCCCAGTCCCTGAGCATATTGCCTATCACCTGCCGCTGCAGGTTGGGCTGCGAACCGCACAGGTTGCAGGGGATAATGGGAAAGGCGCGCGCCTCGGCAAAGCGCTCGATATCCTTTTCGCGGCAATAGGCCAGCGGGCGGATGACGATATGTTTACCGTCGTCGCTCATCAATTTCGGCGGCATGCCTTTTAACTTGCCGCCGTAGAACATATTCAGGAAGAGTGTCTGCAGGATATCGTCGCGATGATGCCCCAGGGCAATTTTATTGGCGCCAAGCTCGGTGGCGGTACGGTATAAAATGCCGCGCCGCAGGCGCGAACACAGGGAGCAGGTGGTTTTACCCTCGGGGATCTTATCTTTGACGATACCGTAGGTATTTTCTTCAACGATTTTATACTCGGCGCCCAAGGCATCGAGATAGGCGGGCAGGATATCGGCGGGAAAGCCCGGCTGCTTTTGATCCAGGTTGACCGCCACCAGCGAGAAGCTGATCGGCGCGCTTTGCTGTAGATTGCGCAGGATTTCCAGCATGGTGTAGCTGTCCTTGCCGCCGGAGAGGCATACCATGATGCGATCGCCGTCTTCGATCATATTAAAATCGGCAATGGCCTGCCCGACGTTGCGGCGCAGGCGTTTTTGTAATTTGTTCAGGTTGTACTGCTCTTTTTGGTCGACCACGGTGGTTATGCCTTTGACTGTTACCGGCGCGCCGCCAAGCCCGCGGCGCCGCGATGTGAGGACTCTTGTCGGGGATTGTACGCGATTATGGCGGCGACGTTGAACACTTTCAGTTGGGGAAATCCTGCATCAGCTTTTGGTTGATGACCGCCGCCGCCTGGTTGCCGCGCTTGATGTGGGTTACCAGGATTTCGTTCGATTGGGTAAAGCGGTGGCCGACGCGGACCCGGTACGACTTGGTCAGCCAGCTGAAAAACCCGGTGTCAAACGTGGCCTCGTCAATATCGCGCCATTTGACGCCGCCGACGCCTTTTTTCCACGGCAATAGGCCGCGGAACACCCAGACGCCGTCATCATCATAATAAAATACGAAACGCCTGCGCCAGGCAAAATCGTAGATTACCTTGATAATAGCCACAAACAGGATGCCGTAGCCCACCAGGATGAAATTGGCGTCGCGCGCAGACTGCGACACGATAAGGCCGATGGCGCCCATTACCAGAAACAGCACCACGGGGCGAATATAGGCCACCCATGAGAGATAAAAAACGTCCAGCGCCGGCTGTTGCACCGCGAAGGTCACGTCGCCCTGATCCATTGCGTACCTGAATAATCGCTAAATTATGCTTAATAATAACCCCTGGGGCGGCGACTGGAAAGTCCATGCCGCCTCATGGCGTCGATATTCGCCGCCTGCCGGCCCGCAGCGTTGATAACGTAACGCCGGCGGTCGGCTATTCCGCCGCGTCGGTTTTACCCGCCATGCGGGCCAGGAAGTCATATTTCGCCTTCAGGTCTTTTTCCGCCGCCTGGTAGAGGGCCGCGGCCACCTCCGGCTGCTGGGTATTCAGCCGCCGGAAGCGCTGCTCGTTAAGCAGTGTGGCGCTCAAATCGCTGCTGGGCGGGCGCGAGTCCAGCGCCAGCGGCAATTTGCCTTCGTCGCCGCGGCGGGGGTCGAACCGGTACAGTGGCCAAAAGCCGGTGGCGGTAAGCTGGCGCATCTGATCGTGGCTTAGCGCCAGATCATACCCATGCTCCTCGCACGGGCTATAGGCGATGATCAGCGACGGGCCCGGATAGGCTTCCGCTTCCTGGATGGCTTTCACCGTCTGGTTAAGCTGGGCGCCGAGTGAAATCTGCGCCACGTAGACATGGCCGTACATCATCATGCTGACGCCCAGATCCTTGCGGGTTTTGCGTTTGCCCTGTTCACCGAATTTGGTCACCGCGCCCAGCGGCGTGGCCTTCGACTGCTGGCCGCCGGTATTGGAATAACATTGGGTATCCAGCACCAGTATATTGACGTTTTCCGTCAGGCTCATAACGTGATCCAGCCCGCCGAAACCAATATCATAGGCCCAGCCGTCGCCGCCGATAAGCCAGATGGATTTATCCACCAGGTAATCGGCGTCTTGCGCCAGCTGGCGCAAGCCGGCGTCGACGCTCTGCGTTTGCAGCAGCGGGCGCAGTTCGGCGCGAAGCCGCGTTATCTGCCCGCGCCGCGTTTCCACCGCCACGCCGTCCGCCCGCAGTTCGCCGACCAGATCCGCCGGCAACCGGGGCGCGTGCTCTTCAAGCAAACGCAGCACGCGCCGGCGATGGTGATCCACCGTCAGGCGAAAGCCCAGGCCGAACTCGGCGTTATCCTCGAATAACGAATTGGCCCACGCCGGACCGCGGCCTTCCGCATTGGTGGTGTAGGGGGTGGACGGCAGGTTGCCGCCGTAAATGGAGGAACAGCCGGTGGCGTTGGCGATTAACAGCCGATCGCCGTACAGTTGGGTCAGCAGCTTGATATAGGGGGTTTCGCCGCATCCGGAACAGGCGCCGGAGTATTCGAACAGCGGTGTAATCAGCTGTGAGGTGCGGATATCGATGCGTTCCAGCTGGGACACGGCCATCTCGGGCAGATCCAGGAAAAAGTCATAATGGATTTTTTCCTCCTCCACATGCTCCAGCCGCGAGGCCATGTTAATGGCCTTGATGGCGGGATCCTGCCGATCCTTGGCCGGGCACACCTCGACGCACAGGTTACAGCCGGTACAGTCCTCGGGCGCCACCTGCAGCACATATTTCTGGCCGCGCATATCACGGGATTTCACGTCCAGCGAAGCCAGGCCGGCGGGGGCGGCGGCCATGGCCTGCGGCGCCACGACCTTGGCGCGGATGGCGGCATGGGGACAGGCGGCGACGCAATGGTTGCACTGGGTACACAAATCCGGCTTCCAGAGCGGGATTTGTTCGGCGATATTGCGTTTCTCCCAGCGGGTGGTGCCGACCGGCCAGGTGCCGTCGGGCGGCAGCGCGGAGACCGGCAAGGCGTCCCCCAGGCCCGCCAGCATGGCGGCGGTTACGGTTTTGACAAAGTCCGGCGCGGCGTCGGAGACCACCGGCGGACGCATGGGGCTGCGATCGTTAACGTCTTCCAGCGGCACGGCGAACAGGGCTTCGCGCGTGGCGGCCAGCGCCTGCCAGTTACGCTCCACCAGTTCCTGGCCTTTGCTGCGGTAGCTGCGGGCAATGGCCGACTGCAGCTCCGCCAGCGCGCTGTCCGCGGGTAGAATCGCGGCCAGCTGGAAGAACGCCATTTGCATTACGGTATTGATGCGCGCGCCCAGTTGGCATTCGCGGGCAATCTGCGCCGCGTTGATGATATAAAACCGCGCCTGGCGCGCCTTCAGCAGCGCCTGCACTTCTTGCGGCAGGCGCGCCCAGATCTCATCGGCGCCATAGGGGGTATTCAGCAGGAAGATACCGCCGGGGCGCAGCCGCTCCACCATCTGGTATTTATCGATAAACTGCGACTGGTGGCAGCCGATAAAGTCGGCGTGGCTGATAAGGTAGGCGGAGTTAATCGGTTTTTCGCTGACCCGCAGGTGGGAAACCGTCAGGCCGCCCGCTTTTTTCGAGTCATACACAAAATAGCCCTGGGCGAACAGCGGGGTGCTGTTGCCGATAATTTTAATATTATTTTTGGTGGCGGACACCGTGCCGTCGCTGCCGAGTCCGTAGAACAGCGCCTCCAGCTTTGCCAGGCGCGGCAAATCCGCTTGCGGCAGGGGGAGGGACAGGTTGGTGACGTCGTCATAGATGCCCACGGTAAAGCGCGGCTTGGGCCGCGGCAGGGACAGCTCGTTGAAAATCGCCAGCACGCAGGCCGGATCGAACTCTTTCGACGACAGGCCGTAGCGACCGCCTATGGTACGCGGCAGGCTATCCCGCTGTCCCTGGCTGTAGGCTTCCGCCAGCGCGGTCATCACGTCCAGGTAAAGCGGTTCGGCCAGCGCCCCCGGTTCCTTGGTGCGGTCGAGTACCGCGACGGCCTTGACGCCCGGCGGGATCTCGGCCAGCAACGCATCGGCGCGAAACGGGCGATAGAGCCGCACCTTGACGATGCCGACCTTTTCACCCCGGGCGAGCAGGGTATCAATAACTTCTTCACAGGTGCCGATGGCCGACCCCATCAGGATAATCACGCGCTCGGCCTCGGGATGGCCGTAATATTCAAAAGGACGATACTGGCGGCCGGTGGCGCCGGCGAAGGCGTCCATGGCCTGGCGCACATGGTCGTAAGCCTGGTGGTACCAGGGGTTGGTGGCTTCGCGCGACTGGAAATAGGTATCCGGATTGGCCGAAGTGCCGCGAATCACCGGGCGATCCGGCGTCAGCGCGCGGGCGCGATGGGCGTCGATGGCCTCCTGCGGCAGCAGGCTTTTCAGCGTGGCGTCCGCCAGCGGCGCGATTTTATTGATTTCATGCGAGGTGCGGAAACCGTCGAAGAAATGGATAAACGGCAGCCGGCTATTGAGACTGGCGATCTGTGATATCAGGGCGAAATCCTGCGCTTCCTGTACGCTGGCGGCGCACAGCATCGCGCAGCCGGTCTGGCGTACCGCCATCACGTCCGAATGGTCGCCGAAAATCGACAGCGCGTGGGTGGCCACGGTACGGGCCGCCACATGCAGGACAAACGGCGTCAGCTGACCCGCCAGTTTATACAGCGTCGGGATCATCAGCAGCAAACCCTGCGACGAGGTAAAGGACGTGGATAATGCGCCGGTCTGCAGCGCGCCGTGCACCGTGGCGATGGCGCCGCCTTCGGACTGCATCTCCACGACGCGGGGAACATCGCCCCAGATATTGGCGGTGCCCGCCTCGGACCAGGCATCGGCCTGCTCCGCCATGGTGGAACTGGGCGTAATCGGATAAATGGCGATAACTTCATTAATGCGATAGGCCACCGAAGCGACTGCGTTATTCCCGTCTGTGGTGATCATGCTGTACCTTTTCTGTTCACGGTTGATAACCCATAAATCATTGGGTTACCCCTTATGGGCGCCAGTATACCAGTAGCAACCCTAGGGGATTTTTGCTTTTGTGCGATGAAGCGCGCGGATAATTGTAAAACCGGCCCCGCAAGACTCGACGTCAAGACGCTGTGCGACTAGAATGCAAGCTTCAGACTATTCCTAGTACAATTATTACGGAGCTGATTAATGACGTTTTCACGGTGGTTGATGGCAACATCCGCGCTATTATTAGTCGCCTGCAGCAGTTCCAATAATGACGAGCCCGAGCAGATGGGCCAGCAGGCTACCACCGCCAGCCTGCCGCAGCGCGTGGACGTGCCCAATACCCCCCGCTGCATGAACGCGGGCGGCACAATGACCCTGGCGCGCCAGCTTGACGGCACCACGGTGGGCATGTGCCAACTGGCCAACGGCAAGCGTTTTTAAGCATCCCGCTCCCATCCCCAGCCAGGCAATACGTTCTTGCCTGAACCTTCGGGCAACGCCGGTCCGATAGCGTTACGGGGAGCCCCCTGATGGCATAACATCGTGGTCCTGCTGGCAACTGCCGTTGACAGGGGCCAGGATCGTTACACGTCCATCAAGGATAAAACGCTATTATGAACCCATTTCTGAATATACTCTCCCCTCCCGCCATGCCTGATGCCGTCGGTTTATCCCCGGCGGGAGATGATGCTGCCCGGCGGCGGGCGCCTTGGCCGCGGGCCGTCAGCCACGCGCCCGCCGACATCAGCCTCGCGCCTGCCGGCATCGGCCGGCAGCGCAAGCGCGACGCCGCTGTCGCCGGGCAAGACGCCGGCGCTGTCGTGCCGGTAAAGATCAGGTGCTGCGAACCGGGCGCCGCCTTGGCTGCCGGGAGCTCATGGTCTGCCAGCCATTTTCTTGCCGCATGCGGCGCGTTTGGCGAAAGTATCGAGGCGCTATGCCGGGATGTGCAGGCCCTGCTACAGGATATCAATGCCGGCGCGAGGGAGGATGGGGGCGCGACACAGATCAACTGCCCGAGGCAGTTCGACCGTCTGATGGACGTAATGGACCGATATGTGCAATGGCTGCGGGAACTGAATAATGACGCTTATCCGCTGGAGGCAATAAGAGCCGAGGTACAGGAGAATTTGACCCGGCTGGGTCCTTATATCGATAAAATGAGCCTGCTAATCGAGAGAATGGGCTTAATCACTGACGCCAGGTAACCCCCAGCCGCGTTTAGGCCGGCCCCGCGTATCATCAGGCGGGGCCGGCCGGGTATCAGGCGGTAACCAGGTTCGGGCAGTGCTCGCCCTGGCTTAGCTGGCGCAGGTTTTCCAGCGTAACCTCGCCGATGCTGGTCAGCGCTTCTTCGGTCAGGAACGCCTGGTGGCCGGTGAACAGCACGTTGTGACAGGCGGAGAGGCGGCGGAACACATCATCCTGGATTACGTCGTTGGAGTTATCCTCAAAAAACAGATCGCGCTCATTTTCATAAACGTCCATGCCCAACGCGCCGATTTTCTGCAGCTTCAGCGCTTCTATGGCCGCCTGCGAATCGATCAGGCCGCCGCGGCTGGTGTTGATAATCATCACGCCGTCCTTCATTTGCGCGAAGGCTTCCCGGTCAAGCAGATGGTGGTTTTCCGGCGTCAGCGGGCAGTGCAGGGTGATCACATCCGATTGCGCGAACAGGGTCTTTAAATCCACATATTCGGCGCCCAGCGCCAGGGCCTGGGCGCTGGGGTAGGGATCAAACGCCAGCAGGCGCATGCCGAAGCCTTTCAGGATGCGCATGGTGGCGACACCGATTTTACCGGTGCCGATCACCCCGGCGGTGCGGTTGTGCATATTAAAGCCGATTAAGCCCTCAAGAGAAAAATTGGCGTCGCGGGTGCGCTGGTAGGCGCGGTGAATGCGCCGGTTCAGGCACATCATCAGGCCGATGGCATGTTCCGCCACCGCTTCGGGCGAATAGGCGGGTACCCGCACCACCTGAATGCCAAGCTCTTTGGCCGCCGCCAGATCGACATTGTCGAAGCCGGCGCAGCGCAGCGCCAGCAGCTTTACGCCCATTTCGGCCAAGGCCTCCAGTACGTCGCGCCCGCCGTCGTCATTGACAAAAATACACACCGCATCGCAGCCTTCAGCGGTCTTGGCCGTACGCGGCGTCAATTGAAATTCAAAAAATTCTATTTCAAAGCCAACATGTTCATTTACCTGTGACAAAAATTTATGATCATAATTTTTAGTGCTGTAGACGGCTAGTTTCATCAGTCCTACTCCATAAGATCGGCCGGCAGGTGGCGCGGTATCATTCAATGTATCCTTCTCAGACGGATAAAAGTACGCGTTTGTGCCGTATCACCTAAAATGTTGCGTGGAATATAATTATGGTATCTTGCAGGCTTAGGGACAATAAGGAATGTCATGACCGACGCATCAGGCGCATACAGGCGCGCAGGCCTTTTTCTACGCCGTTCCGGAGCGGTTGCCCTGTTGCTGCTGGCGCTTCTTGGGCTGTCGGTGGCAGTGGGGTGGTTTTTTTTACCGCTCTGGCTGCCGGTGGCGGCGCGGTTGGTGCTGCCCGCCGATGTCGATATTACCCTGACCGGCCGGCCGCGCTGGCATCAGGGGACGGTGATCCTGCCCGGCTTTGCGTTAAACCGTCCGTCCTGCGTCTGGATAACCGGCCAGAATATCAGCGCCCGGCGCCAGGACGGCGCATGGCGCATCCTCGCCGGGCAGGTAACGGTGGACAGCACCTGTAATGCGCCCCGCGCGCGTGAAGAAAGCGGCGAGCCGCTGACCTGGGCGGCCGTCGAGCAGGTTCTGCCGCGCTTTACGCTCGGCATCGGCCGCCTGACGGTGGCGCCCTGGCAGGCCTATGCCGGCGAACTGGAGCTGGAGCATCTTGCCGCCGGCACCCGGGCATATTACCACAATGAACATCTGCGCCTGGCCTTGTCGTTGCGCGATCGTCAACTGTCGATAAGCGACTTGACGTTTACCGGCGCGCAGCCGCAGCCCCCGCGGGCCTTACCGGCGCTGCCGGTCTTCAACGCGCCCTTCGGCTTACAGAACCCCGCGCCGGCGTCGTTAGCCGCGCCGCCCCAGCCGGCACCGCTATTTCCCGCGCGACCGGCGGTATTATCCGGGGCGCTGCACATCGGGGTAACCGGGGATATGACGTTGTCGCCCCAGGTGATGATGCCGCCGGAACAGGGCGAACTGACCGCCGGCCTGGTTTTGCCCGACGGCAGGCCGGTGAACGCCGATATCAGCTGGCGGCAGCGGCAGGGGGCGTTATTGGTGACCGACGGTCAAACCGATATCAGGCTGGCGCGCTTGCCCTGGCGCATCGCCGGCGATGACCTGCAGATTACCGACGGCGAGTGGCGCTGGCCCTATGCCACCCAGCCCCTGTCGGGCAATATCGCCCTGACCCTGGCGCATTGGCTGGACGGTCCCGACGCGCTGGGATTAACGGCGCGCATGAATATGCTGACCCAGGGCCTGCGCGGCAAGGCCAATGCCGTATTGACCGTCGGCCCCGGCCCGCTGCGCCTGAGTGACAATGCGCTGGATTTCCGTTTTACCGGCACGGCTAACCAGGGGGGGCTCTCGTTAAGCGCGTCGATTCCCGGCCAGTTGCGCGGATTGCTGACCGATCCGACCCTGGCGCTGCTGCCCGGGGCGTTATTGCGCGTCACCGGACTGATTTCCGAGGCGCTGAGCATCAACAGCGCGCGCCTGCCCCTGGCCGGCGTGCAGGTGTCATCCCGGGGCCTCAGCGGGCGATTGCAGGCCATCTTACAGGCTAACGTGCCGGATTACGGGCACTTCACCCTGCATATGGACGGCCGCGCGCTGGATTTCCTGCCCGATAAGGGCGAGTGGCGCTGGCGTTATTGGGGCGGGGGCAACCTGACGCCGTTCGAGGCGCGGTGGGATATCGCGGGACGCGGATCCTGGCTGGCGGACCAGATTGAACTGACGGAGTTGTCCAGCGGCCTCGATCAAATCCACTACGGTCTGGTCAGCGTTGCCGTCCCGCGCCTGGCGCTTACGGCGCCGCTGCGCTGGCGCCGTGGGGAGCATAATCCGGCCTTCAGCGGCGCGCTGCGGGTCAATGCCCGCCGGATCGATATTGCCCGCGGCGGCTATTTGCCCCAGCCGGTGATGACGCTGCGTTTCACCGGCACCACGCCGCAGGATTTTCTGTGGCAAGGCCAGCTTCAGGCCGGCGTTACCGGGCCGGTGCGCCTGAATGGCCGCTGGGACGGCAACCGACTGCGCGGGCAGGCCTGGTGGCCGAAACAGCCGCTGAAGGTCTTTCAGACCTTACTGGCGCCGGATTTGCGCATTACCCTGCGCGACGGGCAATTCAACGCGCAAAGCGCGTTTTCCGCCGCTATCGGCCAAGGCTTCCTGGCCGGCGGACATGCCACCGTCGGCCAGGGAGAGGTGTGGGTGGGCGAAAATCATCTGTCGGGCGTTGCGCTCGGGCTTTCTTATCGTTTGCAGGACCAGCGCTGGCAACTGGGCGTAAAACAGCCGGTCAGCCTGCGTGTCGCGACGATTATCACCCCGGTGACGCTGAATAACCTGGCGATAGGACTACAGGGGTATTACCCTTATGATGAACGTCGTCCGCTGACGCTCACCGGCGTGGATGTGGACGCGCTGGGCGGCAAGATCCACCTTACGCCGCTAAGCCTGCCTCAGCGCGACGCCGCGGTGCTCAGCGTCAAATCCATTGAGATGAGCGAGCTGATTACCGCGCTTAAACCTAAGCAGTTTGCCCTCTCCGGCCGTGTCAGCGGCGAGCTGCCGCTGCATTTTAGCGATCGGGCGGGGTATATCCGCGGCGGCTGGGTCGCCGGCGACAACCGGATGGCTTTGCGACTGGATAAACAATTCGCCGACGCCATCGGCAGCCGCAACCTGGCCACAGGCGCGGCCATCAACTGGCTGCGTTATATGGAAATCAGCCGCCTGCGGGCGGATGTCAACGTGAACCGCGACGGCGAGCTGGATTTACTGGCGCATTTTATCGGCACCAATCCGCAAATCAATGCCCAGCGCGAGGTCAGGTTGAATTACCATCATCAGGAAAATATTTTCATGCTGTGGCGCAGCCTGCGCTTTGGCACCAACGTGGAGCAGGCCCTGGAAAAACAGGCCGGCACCGTCCCCGCCGGGGCAGCAAGGAGAGAGAGATGAACACAGGATATAAGCTGGCCGGCCTGCTGTTGACGCTGGGCGCCGCCGCCTGCGTGCCGCGCATTGAGCTGGCGATGCCCAGCGAACCAATTACCATTAACATGAACGTGAAAATCGAACACGACATTACCATCAAGGCGGACAAACAGAGCGTGGCGCTGCTGCAGCCGACGCTGTGCCAGGACTCGCAGACGCAGCCTTGCGTGCCGGCCAAATAAAAAAGCGCATCCGGGATGCGCTTTTGCAATCTGTAAGCGTGCAGCGGCACTGATGGCCAGGGCGCCGCGCGCGGATTGTATTCCAGGGACGTCGGGATGCAGGGTGTCTTGAAGACCTTACCCATCATGCCGCCGTCACGGCATCAGGCGGCGATAAACTGGCTGATGGCGGCTTTAGCGTCTTCCTGGGCTTTGCCCGCCACTTCCGGACCGTAGGCCACGCCTTCGGCAAACACGAATTCCACGTCGGTGATGCCTAGGAAGCCCAGCATCAGGCGCAGATAGGACGTCACCAGATCGCTGGGGGTGTCTTTATGGATACCGCCGCGGGTGGTCAGCACCACCGCTTTTTTGTTTTTTACCAGGCCTTCAGGGCCTTGTTCGCTGTAGCGAAAGGTCACGCCGGCGCGCGCAATCAGGTCAATATAATTCTTTAACTGGGTAGGGATGTTGAAGTTGTACATCGGCGCGGCAATGACGATCACGTCGTTGGCCTGCAGCTCATTGATCAATTCATCGGATAAATCCAACGCTTCCTGCTGGCGGGGCGTCAGGGTCGCGTCCGCCGGGCGCAGGGCGCCGACCAGCTCGCCGTCCAGTACGGGTACCGGCTGCGCGGCCAGGTCGCGTACCGTAATCTCGTCGCCGCTGTGGTTTTTTTGCCATTGTTCGATAAAGAAGTCGGCCAGCTGGTTGGACTGGGAAAACGTGGCAAGAATACTCGATTTAAGAATTAATACTTTGCTCATCAGATGTTCCTTATAATTCAATAGGTCATTAACCCTTAGGCGTTGAGAAACACTCTATTGATTATCCTCCCGCAGTGATAGCGCAATATTTCGAGCTGTTTGTTCGAATTTCCTGAACGATGGGAAAGGCGGCTAAAGCCGGCGCCGGGGATATGGTAAACTAACGGCATAAGCACATTCTATTCGGGCCGGAACAGCGCCTGTATCCGGTCGCAGTATAAGGAAAGGTATCGTGAAGTCATCGCTGGCGGCACTGTCCGCTTCGCTGGAGTCGGTTATGCTCCGCGATAAAACAGTTTTACGTCGCCGTCTGCAGGGGGCGCAAAAAGTCACCCGGCCCGAGGCGCAGACCGCTATCGCCGAGCAAATCGCCGCCGATATCCAGGCGTCCGCGCAACGCGCGGCAAACCGCCTGGCCGCCCGCCCGGCCATAACCTATCCGGAAAATCTGCCGGTCAGCCAGAAACGCCAGGATATTCTCCAGGCCATCCGCGATAACCAGGTGGTGATTGTCGCCGGTGAAACCGGCTCCGGCAAGACCACCCAGATCCCCAAGATCTGCCTGGAGCTGGGGCGCGGCATCACCGGTCTCATCGGCCATACCCAGCCCCGGCGCCTGGCGGCGCGCAGCGTGGCCGATCGCATCGCCCAGGAGCTGGCGGTGCCGTTGGGCGGGGCGGTGGGGTATAAGGTGCGTTTTAACGATCAGATAAGCGACAACACGCTGGTCAAGCTGATGACCGACGGTATCCTGCTGGCGGAAATACAGCAGGATCGGCAACTGCTGCAGTACGACACCCTGATTATCGACGAAGCGCATGAACGCAGCCTGAATATCGATTTTATCCTCGGGTATCTGCATCAGCTATTGCCGAAACGTCCGGACTTAAAGGTGATTATCACATCCGCGACCATCGACCCGCAGCGCTTTTCGCGCCATTTTAACAACGCGCCGATTATCGAGGTTTCCGGACGCACTTATCCGGTGGAGGTGCGCTACCGTCCAGTGGTGGAGAGCGAGGAGGACGGCGACCGTGACGTGTCCCAGGCCATTTTCGACGCGGTGGATGAACTCAGCCACGAGGCGCCGGGGGATATTCTGATCTTTATGAGCGGCGAGCGTGAAATCCGCGACACCGCCGATGGCCTGAACAAGCTCAACCTGCCCCATACCGAGGTGCTGCCGCTGTACGCCCGCCTGTCCAATAGCGAACAGAACCGGGTATTCCAGTCCCACAGCGGCCGGCGTATCGTGCTGGCGACCAATGTGGCGGAAACCTCGTTGACCGTGCCCGGCATTAAATATGTTATCGACCCCGGCACCGCGCGCATCAGCCGCTACAGTTTCCGCACCAAGGTGCAACGGCTGCCCATCGAGGCGGTGTCGCAGGCCTCCGCCAACCAGCGCAAAGGGCGCTGCGGCCGCATATCCGACGGTATCTGCATCCGGTTGTATTCAGAACAGGATTTTCTCTCCCGGCCGGAATTTACCGATCCTGAAATCCTGCGCACCCATCTGGCCTCGGTCATCCTGCAGATGACCGCGCTCGGCCTTGGCGATATCGCCGCCTTCCCGTTTGTGGAAGCGCCGGACAAGCGGCAAATCCAGGACGGCGTGCGGTTATTGGAGGAGCTGGGGGCGCTGGAGGCAGAATCCGCGCGCGGCTACCGGCTTAGCCCGCTGGGCCGCCAGCTGGCGCAGCTGCCGCTCGACCCCAGGCTGGCCAGGATGGTGCTTGAAGCGCGTAATAATGCCTGCGTGCGCGAGGTGATGGTGATCGCCGCCGCGTTGTCCATCCAGGATCCGCGCGAGCGGCCGATGGATAAAAAACAGGCCGCCGACGAAAAACACCGCCGTTTCGCCGATAAAGAATCGGATTTTATCGCCTTCGTCAAATTGTGGGATTATGTGCAGGAACAGCAGAAGACGCTGTCCTCCAGCCAGTTCCGCCGTCAGTGCCGGGTCGATTTCCTCAGCTACCTGCGGGTACGCGAATGGCAGGATGTCTATACCCAGCTGCGACAGACGGTAAAAACCCTCGGGCTGCCGGTCAATACCCAGCCCGCGGATTATCGCGGCCTGCACTGCGCCCTGTTGTCGGGCCTGCTGTCCCATATCGGGCAAAAGGACGCTGAAAAACAAGAATACACCGGCGCGCGCAACGCCCGTTTTGCCATTTACCCCGGTTCGGGGCTGTTTAAAAAACCGCCTAAATGGACCATGGTGGCCGAACTGGTGGAGACCACCCGGCTGTGGGGGCGCATTGCCGCGCGCATCGATCCGGAATGGATAGAGCCGCTGGCCCCGCATCTGGTTAAAAGCAGCTACAGCGAGCCGCATTGGGAAAAGGCGGCCGGATCGGTGATGGCGGTGGAGAAAGTCACCTTGCTGGGGCTGCCCATCGTGGCCGGCCGCAAGGTCAATTACAGCGCTATCGATCCGGCGCTGTGCCGTGAACTGTTTATTCGTTTCGCGCTGGTGGCCGGCGAGTGGCAGACCCGGCACGCGTTTTTCCATGCCAACCGCAAGCTGTTGACGGAGGTGGAGGAGCTGGAGCATAAATCACGCCGCCGCGATATCCTGGTGGATGACGAGACGCTGTTTGCCTTTTACGATCGGCGCATCGGCGCGGAGGTGGTCTCGGCGCGGCATTTTGACAGCTGGTGGCGAGACGCGGCCAAACAGGACCCTGATCTGCTTAACTTTGAAAAAAGCATGCTGATCAATCCGGGCGCGGATGCGATAAGCGCCCTGGATTACCCCAACGTTTGGCACCAGGGCAATCTGAAATTAAAACTCAGCTATCAGTTCGAACCCGGCGCGGACGCGGACGGCGTCACGGTGCATATCCCGCTGCCGGTACTTAACCAGGTCACCGCCGCCGGTTTTGACTGGCAGATCCCGGGCGTGCGGCGGGAGCTTATCATTGCGCTGATTAAATCGCTGCCTAAGCCGTTACGGCGTAACTTTGTGCCGGCGCCCAATTACGCCGAAGCCTTTCTCGGCAGGGCCACGCCCGCCGACGGGCCGCTGCTCGATACGCTGGAGCGCGAGCTCAAGCGCATGACCGGGGTGGGCATCGACCGCGACGCCTGGCAGTGGGATCAGGTGCCGGATCATCTGAAAATCTCGTTCCGGGTGGTGGATGATAAACATAAGACGCTGGCAGAAAGCCGGGATCTCGACGCGCTGAAGCTGCAGCTAAAAGACAATGTGCAGCAAACCCTTTCCGCCGTGGCCGACGACGGCCTGGAGCAGCGTGATTTACATCTGTGGAGCTTTGGCGATTTACCCGAACGCTATGAGCAAAAAAGAGGCGGCTATTCGCTCAAGGCTTATCCGGCGCTGGTGGATGAAAAAGACAGCGTGGCTATCCGCCTGTTTGAAACCGAGCACGATCAGCGCCGGGCGATGTGGCAGGGCATCCGGCGCCTGTTGCTGATCAATATCCCCTCGCCGATAAAATACCTGCATGAAAAATTGCCTAACAAAGCCAAGCTGGGGCTGTATTTCAATCCATTCGGCAAGGTGATGGAGCTGATTGACGACTGCATTACCTGCGGCGTCGACAAGCTTATCGAGCAGCGCGGCGGCCTGGTCTGGCGCGAGGAGCAGTTTGCCGAACTGCAGGAATACGTGCGCGCCAACCTGAACCCGACGGTGGTGGAGATTGCCGGGCAGGTGGAGCAAATACTGACGGCGGTGTTCGCCATCAATAAACGCCTGAAAGGACGGGTGGATATCAGCCTGGCCCTGGCGCTGTCGGACATCAAGGCACAGCTGGGCGGCCTGGTTTATCGCGGTTTCGTCACCGGCAACGGCTGGAGACGGCTGCCCGATACGCTGCGCTATCTGCAGGCCCTGGAACGCCGCCTGGAAAAACTGCCCAACGATGTGCATCGCGATCGCGCCCAGATGTTGAAAGTCGAGCAGGTGCAGCAAGCCTGGCGCCAGTGGCTGGACAAGCTGCCGCCGCTGCGGCGCGAAGATGAGGATGTCAGGGAAATCCGCTGGATGATTGAGGAACTGCGGGTCAGCTATTTTGCCCAGCAGCTCGGCACGCCTTATCCCGTCTCGGAAAAACGCATCTTGCAGGCGATGGAACAGATAGCGGGTTAATCGGGAAATGTAACGGGCTACGCTGAAAATCCTTCACTTCGCCAAGGCTTTCCCCGGTTTGTCGGCCAATGCCGACAGGCCATCCTGAATGGCGGTCACCGCCAGCGCGCGGTTATCCGCCCGATAACGGTCCTTGCCCAGCGGGGCGGAACTCTGGATTGCGATTAAACGCCAGCCGGTAAGGGTATACAGCATTAACGGCGAACCGCTGTCGCCCGGCAGGGTGTTGCAGCGATGGGATAACACCTCCGACTGCGCCCAGCCGGTCACCAGGCAATCCTGATGACGATAGAGCGTATCCAGGTGATCCTCGGGATATCCGGCCTGGGTGACCTGGTGATTGGCCTGCTTTAGCTGCAGGGTCAGTTCCTGATGGTCGCCCTGCCACAGCGGCAGTGGTTTGATTTTTTTAAATGTTTTGGTCAGGCGGATAAGGGCGAAATCCAATGCGGCCGCATCGGGCGGCACGATCCAGCCGTCGCCGGAGGGTTTCAGGCGTTGACCCAGCTGTTTGTCGACCAACGTATCAATGGCGCTGGTCTGATAACGCCAGAGCTGGTTTTCCGCCACGAAACGCAACATCACCGCTTTATCAATAACGCCGCCCGCGGTCAGCACGCAATGACCGGCTGTCAGCGCCAGGTGCGGCGAAATCAGAGTGGCGGTGCAGAGATTGCCGCTGGCGGTTTCCACCTGTCCGATGGCCTGCCACGGCCATTCATCCGGCTGGGTGATGGCCTGGCGGTGGTCATGGCCGAAAAACAGCGCCTTCTGTTCTTTACTCAGTCCGGCCGATGCGGCGTTAAAGGTAGCGAGAGGCAACAAACACCACAGCAACAGCGGAACAATACGCATATACAAGCTTGCCTTATGATAAGTGCTGATATCATCCATGAAAAAATATTATCTCAATATAGCTTATAAATAGGGGAATACAGAGAAAAATCGTTGTGTTTCAGCACGCTAAAACAGATCGCCGTTAAGGCGGAAAATACGCAGGCGCTGGGCAAGGGAAGGGACTTAAATAAAAAAGAAGGTGCTGACAACGGCGCAAATAATCAGGCAACCCAGGATGATTTCATACCTATATCGGCGCAGCATAGACGAAGCCTTAAGAAACCGACACCCGGCGAACCGGGTGTCGGTGAGTCAATAATAATGCGCTAAAATGACTATTTCATCAGCTCTGACAGCCATGATATTCCGACTCCGGCCTGAACGGCGTTAAACCAGGTTCAGGCGCGGCGCATCTTATGATGCAGGGGTCGTGGTGGCAGCGGCAGCGGCCGGAGCGGCTTTCTTATGCTGCACTTTTTTCACGTGTTTTTTAGCGGCCTGGGCAGTCTGCGCCGGAGCGGCTTTCTTCACTTTCTTCACGTGTTTTTTAGCGGCCTGGGCAGTTTGCGCAGGGGCTGCTTTTTTCACTTTCTTCACGTGTTTCTTGTGAGTAGTCGTGGTGGTTTTAGCCGGTGCAGCGGTAGTCGTGGTGGTGGTCGTCGCGGCAGGAGCGGTAGTCGTAGTGGTATCGGCGGCAAACGCAGCGGTGGACAATCCCATGGCGGCAGCAATAACCAGTGCAAGTACTTTCTTCATTGTCAAATCCTCAGAATTGCGGTTTCTATTTACAACCCCGATTCGGGGCCGGTGAAGACACAATAAGGATTTAACGCCGCGTTGTCCGTGAGTGTTTGGTTTCGGCGTGTAACCGAATGTACAGGCGGAGAAACAAAGAGGTACCACCCTCGCCGCTGTATTTTAGTTACAACATACAATTCCGTGTATCCATCCACCACCTCGGCCACGGATATCTTCTGACATCCCGCAGCCACGCAGGTTACAGCGGGCTTTTCAGCGCCAGCGGGTCGCGCGCGCCCTGGTTTACCGGCCAGCGGTATAAAAAGCTGGCCCCGCCGAGCGGGCTCTCGTTCACCGCCACCTGGCCTTCATGCGCCAGGGCGATGGAGCGTACGATCGCCAGACCCAGCCCGCAGCCGCCGGTGCTGCGGTCGCGGCTGGGGTCGAGACGGACGAAAGGCTCGAACACGCGCAGGCGCTCATCCTGGGGAATGCCCGGCCCGTCGTCGTCAACCTGCAGGAAGCCGTAACCTCGCTCGATGCCGAGCCGGACCATAACGGCTTCCCGGCTGTAGCGCAGCGCATTATTCACCAGATTATCCAGCACCCGTTCCATTAGCCGCGCATCGACCTGGCCGAAATCGCCGGAGGCGGTGATTTCCTGGCCGATAATACGTTCCGGATGCAATAACCTGATGTCCTTGAGTTTTTCCGTAAGCCAGGCGGGCAGGTTCATGGGAGCCAGGTTAAGCGTGACCTGGGGCCGGTCGAGCCGGGCGAAGGTTAACAGCTCATCGATCAAGCCTTCCAGCTGGCTGACATCATGATTCAGCCGTTCCTGCTCCGCGGTGGACAGCCCTTCGCTCATGGCCAATCGATAGCGTAGCCGCACCAGCGGAGTGCGCAACTCGTGGGCGATATTATCGATAAGCTGTTTTTTACTGGCGATCAGGGTATTAACATTATCCGCCATCTGGTTGAAGGCTACGCCGAGACGCAGCAGGCTTGATGCGCTGTCGAAATGGATGCGTTCTTCCAGGAACCCTGCGCCCAGGCGCTGCGCCGCCGTTTCTAACCGCAGCATGTCCTGCCAGTGCGGCCGCATCCAGATAAATACCGGAAACGCCAGGGAGAGTCCGATAAAGACCAGCAGCGCCAAATCCAGTAACCGCATTTCATGAATAAAAAACAGATAGGGTATGGGGCCGACCGCCAGCACATAATTACTGCGCGGTATGCGCTGGATAAAAGTGTATTCATCGTCCAGGGCGACGATTTCGCCACGTCTAAGGCGCAGATCATCATGGGGATTCAACTGGTACTTTTTCAGCGGTTCAATATGCAATTGAAACGACAGGTTAAGATCCAGCTTATTGATGGTTTTATTCCAATCGCGCGGCGGCGTGGCGCGCAGCTCGTTGCGCAGCAGATAAATCGAGCTTTTCATCAGGTCGTCCATTGATTTCCTGCCGGCGCGTTCGGCCGTCACCTTATACACCAGCCCGACCAGTAAGGTCATGACCAGAAAACAGACGAACAGCAGCAGATAAAATTGAATGAACAGTTTCCTCATGACCCGGCGTTCTCCCACGCATTCGGTGCGAACAGGTAGCCTTTATTACGCACGGTTTTAATCCGGAACGGCTCCAGCGCGTTGTCATGAAGTTTTTTCCGCAATCGGGAAATAGCCACGTCGATGCTGCGGTCCAAACCGTCATAGCTGACGCCGCGCAGGTTTTTGAGCAAAGCCTCGCGGTCCATAATATGGCCGGCGTGGGTGGCCAACTCCCATAGCAACTCGAAATCCGAGGTCGAGAGCAGGATGGTTTCGGTCCCTAAAATCACCTCGCGATTAATCAGATCGATGCTCAACTGGCCGAAGTGCAGCACGCTGCCGGTCGTGGCCGGCGTCTGCGCGGCGGGGCGCGGGATAAGCGTATTCTGCCGCAGGTGCAGGCGCAGGCGCGCCAGCAGTACCGCCGGCGGCGTCGTTTTAAGGATATAGTCGTTGGCGCCCATCTCCAGCGCCAGAATATGATTCATATCGCTGTCCAGGGAGGTCAGCAGCACGATCGGACCTTCGTATACCGGGCGTAGATCGCGGCAGATGGTCATGCCGTCCTTGCCCGGCAACAGGATATCCAGTAGCACCAGGTCGGGGTTAAGCCGGGTTATCACCTCCTGCGCCCGGTCGCCGCGGGGTTCTATGGTTACCTCGAAGTCATGTTTGCCTAGCCACGCGGCAATCAGGTTGCCGACCTCGGTATCATCTTCAACAAAAACGATCGTGTTCATAACGCCAGTAATCTGCTTAAAATAGGTGAAGGTTATCGGTAGCCGCCATGAGCATACCGCCTGTATTGATGTTGCGCCATCGGATAAGCGTTAATGGTTTTTACCGGTGCGATTTACCGGCGGCCGAACCGCGGCGGCGATAAGGGAGGACCGGCGGCACAAAATTTTACCATTAAGTGATGGGCGCATCTGGCGCTGATTCGCCTATTATTGATCGCGATATGCTATAATAATCGCCACTTTTTCGAACACGGGCATTCAACTTCGGTTGGTCACGAGAGGAACGGGCTAGATGGCTAATCATCTGCGTGCGACGGCCGGTCAAGGCGAAAAACTCTGCTTTGATTATACGAATTATCTTTCGGCTAGTTGCAAAAAACGCTGGAGTTTCATCGACGCGATTTATGGCGTAATGCCCATCTTCGGCATTGTCACTAAAACCCCGCAGAAACATGTCCAAACCCGGCAGGAGCAGTTGAAGGCCCTGGCGCTGCAAGTCCTGTCCACCCAGGTCAATGATGAAACTAATGTCATCAGGCTGATTGCCCTGGCGCAGCAGCAGGGTATCGGACGCTTTGATATCAAGCTGCCGTATTCCTTGGATCGCGCGCAGCTCGGCGCAATCCAGCAGGAATTTGGCGAGCAGCTGTTGCTTAACCAGCATGACGAGCGATTGTCCGTGGTGCTGCCGCTGGTAAGCGAAAATCCCGCCGCCTGACGGCAGCCAATAAAAATGGGCAAGTTTCCTTGCCCATCGCGCTGCGCGTCATTCTCATTGTCCTGCATTCCGGCCTGCCAACGACACGCCGGACGGCGGATTCGCTATTTAAACAGATCGGCGCTGACGGTCAGGTTGCCGCCGCTCTGGTTTTGTTCCCATTGCCGGGTAATATGATAATATTTGGCGCCTTTTTTCGCGCCGAGCCGGGCGACTTCATGCGCCACGTCGGTTGAACTGTTGTAATGCCCGGTGAAGGTCACGGAATCGAAAGGCACCATTTGCGCCGCGGTGATTTTATTGACTTCCTGCACTTTGGTGCCGTCGGGTAGCGTTACAGTGTAACGACCGCCGGTGGTGGATTGCGTTTCATAGAACCGGCCGACGGTACGACTCGGTGACTCGGACGAAGCCACCCCGGGAATTTCGACCTTGGCGGCGGCGGCGCCGCCGGCGGCCAGCGCGGCTTTACCCGCCTGCGAATCGGCGGGGATGGCGTCCGGGCTTTGTACTACGCGCTTGGCGGCGTCGGCTTTGTACACGTAGGCGGTAACAAACTGATTGCCGCCTTCGTTGGCGTCAATTTGGCGCACGATAAAGAATGAGGCCGCGCCCTTGGCCTGGGCGGCTTTGGAAATGGCGTCGTTGATATCAGGCTGGCTATGGAAAAAGCCTTTTACGCTGACGGTGTCATACGGTTCCAGCAGGTTGGCTTCCTGGCGCGGCAGTTCTTTTACGCCGTTAAAATAGCGGTATTGGGTTTCCTGCGAGGCGGCGGGGGCGTCCTTATGATACAGGTCCGCGGTGACGCGCCAGTTGCCGCTGTTGTTGGCGTCGTTAATGCCCTGGATATAATAGGCGTAGGCGCCTTTGGCATCGGCGCGGCGCGAAATCTCATCGTTGGCGTCGCCAATGGCGTTAAACCGCCCGGTAATCGTAATCCGGTCAAACGGCTGCAGACTGGCGGCTTTTTCCGGCGTCAGCTCTTGGGCTGCCTGCGCGGATAACGCCGTCAAAGTGAGTAACGCAGAGACCAAAAATGTGTTCTTCAGCTTCATAAAAAATCCTTTCGACAAACGCTTTCAGGCTAAACATGCTGAACTGTTGATGTATAACAGATTAGCTGGCGATTATGGCATGTAATAATGGTGAGTGTCTCAGCAATTTATGTCACTGTGAATAACAATTGCTTGAGCAGGGGCAAACAGTACGCCAATTTTAGGGGAAAATGCTGTTTGTCCGCACAAAATATAGACCGCTGAAACTATTTTCAGTAGGTTATTGTGTGGCTCTTGTAGGGTGATCCCAGGGTCTACCGTATGACACATTTGACTTTTGGGTCAGGATGACGGTTATCTTCAAAAAAAACGGTTAAAAAAGGGAAAGCTATGCGTATTGGTGTACCAAAAGAACGCCTGGCCAATGAGGCCCGCGTTGCCGCAACGCCCAAAACGGTAGAGCAGTTGCTCAAACTCGGCTTTACCGTGGCGATTGAAAGCGGCGCAGGCAAACTGGCCAGTTTTGAAGACGCGGCCTTTCTGGCGGCCGGCGCCTCTGTTACAGATACCGCCGATGTCTGGCAATCCGATATCATCCTCAAGGTCAATGCGCCGCTGGATGATGAAATCCCGCTCATCAAACCGGGCAGCACACTGGTCAGTTTTATCTGGCCGGCGCAGAATCCTGCGCTGCTGGAAAAACTCAGCGCCAGCAAGATCACCGCGATGGCGATGGATTCGGTGCCGCGCATTTCCCGCGCGCAGTCCCTGGACGCCCTGAGCTCCATGGCCAATATCGCCGGTTACCGCGCCATAGTGGAAGCCGCCCATGAATTCGGCCGTTTTTTCACCGGCCAGATTACGGCGGCGGGTAAAGTACCGCCGGCCAAAGTGATGATTATCGGCGCGGGCGTCGCCGGGCTTGCCGCCATCGGCGCGGCGGGCAGCATGGGCGCCATAGTGCGCGCCTTCGATACCCGTCCCGAAGTCAAGGAGCAGGTCCAGAGCATGGGCGCGGAATTCCTTGAGCTGGATTTTGAAGAAGAAGCGGGCAGCGGCGACGGTTATGCCAAAGTGATGTCTGAGGCGTTTATCAAGGCCGAAATGGCGTTGTTCGCCGCCCAGGCGCAGGATGTGGATATCATTGTCACCACCGCGCTGATCCCCGGCCGGCCGGCGCCGAAGCTTATCACCAAAGAGATGGTCGCCTCGATGAAACCGGGCAGCGTGATTGTCGACCTGGCCGCGCAAACCGGCGGCAACTGCGAGCTGACCGTGGCCGATACCATCACCGTTACCGATAACGGCGTGCGGATTATCGGTTATACCGATCTGCCGAGCCGTTTGCCGACCCAGTCCTCCCAGCTCTACGGCACCAACCTGGTCAACCTGCTGAAACTGCTGTGCAAAGAAAAAAACGGCGAGATCCTGGTGGACTTCGACGATACGGTCATTCGCGGCGTCACGGTAGTCAAAGACGGCGAACTGACCTGGCCGGCTCCACCGATCCAGGTTTCCGCCCAGCCGCAGAAGCCGACCGCCGCTCCGCTGCCGAAACCGGTTGCCAAACCCAGTTCGCCGGCCCTGAAATATGGCCTGATTGCGCTGGCGATTATTTTATTCGGCTGGCTGGCCAACGTGGCGCCGCGTGATTTCCTGTCGCATTTCACCGTGTTTGCCCTGGCCTGTATCGTGGGTTATTACGTTGTTTGGAACGTGAGTCACGCGTTGCACACGCCGCTGATGTCGGTAACCAACGCTATTTCCGGGATAATTGTTGTTGGTGCGCTGCTGCAAATCGGCCATGGCGGATGGGTGTCTTTCCTTTCCTTTATCGCCGTGCTGATTGCCAGTATCAATATTTTCGGTGGCTTCACCGTGACTCAGCGCATGCTGAAAATGTTCCGTAAAAATTAAGGGGTAAACCCATGTCTGAAGGATTAGTGACGGCGGCGTATATAGTTGCCGCTATTTTATTTATTTTCAGCCTGGCGGGGTTGTCCAAACACGAAAGCTCACGGCAGGGCAATCTGTTTGGTGTCAGCGGGATGGCGATTGCGCTTATCGCCACCATTTTTGGCCCCCATGCCGGCAATGTCGGCTGGATCATCGTCGCCATGGTGATAGGCGGCAGCATCGGGGTTTACCTGGCGCGTAAGGTCGAAATGACCGAAATGCCCGAACTGGTGGCCATCCTCCACAGCTTTGTCGGCCTGGCCGCCGTCCTGGTGGGCTTTAACAGCTATCTCGATCATGGCGATATCATCAATGCGGTGATGGAAAATATCCATCTGACCGAAGTGTTTTTAGGCATCTTTATCGGTGCGGTCACCTTTACCGGTTCGATTGTGGCGTTTGGCAAACTGCGCGGTAAAATTTCCTCGCGCCCGCTGATGTTGCCGTACCGCCATCATATGAACCTGGCGGCATTGGTCGTGTCGTTCCTGCTGCTGGTGCTGTTTGTCAGGACCGAAAGCGTCGCCCTGCAATCCATCGCGCTGCTGCTGATGACCATTATCGCGCTGGTGTTCGGCTGGCACCTGGTGGCTTCCATCGGCGGGGCCGATATGCCGGTGGTCGTGTCGATGCTGAACTCCTATTCGGGGTGGGCGGCGGCGGCGGCGGGTTTTATGCTCAGCAACGACTTGCTGATCGTGACCGGCGCCCTGGTAGGGTCATCGGGGGCGATCCTGTCCTATATCATGTGTAAAGCCATGAACCGCTCGTTCCTGAGCGTGATTGCCGGCGGGTTCGGCACCGACGGCTCCGGCGGCGGCGAAGAAACCGAGATGGGCGAATATCGCGAAACCACGGCGGAAGAAGTGGCCGAGCTGTTAAAAGGCTCGAGTACCGTCATTATCACCCCCGGCTACGGCATGGCGGTAGCGCAGGCCCAGTATCCGGTGCATGATATCACCGCCAAGCTGATTGCCCGCGGCATCAAGGTCCGCTTCGGCATCCATCCGGTGGCGGGGCGTTTGCCCGGGCATATGAATGTGCTGCTGGCGGAAGCCAAGGTGCCTTACGATGTGGTGCTGGAAATGGATGAGATCAACGAGGATTTCAGCAGCACCGACACCGTGCTGGTGATCGGCGCCAACGATACCGTTAACCCGGCGGCGCAGGAAGATCCGCGCAGTCCGATTGCGGGGATGCCGGTACTGGAAGTGTGGAAAGCGCAGAATGTGATCGTGTTTAAGCGCTCCATGAACACCGGCTACGCCGGGGTGCAGAATCCGCTGTTCTTCAAGGAAAACACCCAGATGCTGTTTGGCGATGCCAAGGCCAGCGTCGAGGCGATCTTGCGCGCGTTATGATGTGATGGGATAGTGCCGCGAAGGTTTCGCTTGCTCGGTGTTTTATGGTGCGCCAGTGAAGGTTTCGCTTGCCATCCGTTGGGTGACTATATGCTTAGCCGGGCGCAGGCAAGCGATAAGGAGGGCCATACGCCTGGCCCTCCTTAACCTCCGTGCGTCCGGCAGATCGCGCGCCGCTGCGCGGTCCCTGGCTTCACTGCATCACAGCTTTGGACCGTACGGGATGCGCTCCAGGCGCAGCCCGTCCTTTCGCCGCTCCCGGCGGCTCATCCAGCCGTGATTTGCAAAGCCAGCGCACTCTATGCCGGATCAACGTCAACACCATAGTCTGCATGACATGGTGTTTTTTATTTATGGAAGCAGGCATGTTTCGGGGAAACTATCGACTGTCGGTATCTTGATGCAACGTCCCGTCCACCAAGGCAACAGCAACGCAATTTCTGCATAAATGCAATGCGTAAAGCGACATTTAACCCGGCATAAAGCGCGCTGACGGCGCCAATGACCCCGGCAAGAGCCGCCGGGAGCGGATCGAGGCCCGGTTGCGCCTGGAGCGCATAACCGGGCCGGTGCATAACGGGAGCATTGGCGGCATAAGCCAATAACCCACGCCGATCTTTATTCGTACTTATCGCCGCCTTCCAGCGTCACCGGCGAGACATAGTCGTCCGGCTTGATAGCCAGCAAATCGCATTTCAGATGATCGATCACCAATTCGGTGGTATTGCCGATGAACGCGGCGGAAAACCCGGTGCGGCCGATGCTGCCCAGCACCACCACACCGGCATCCAGATGCTCGGCCAGATCGGGAATGACTTCCTCCGGCAGGCCTTTTTCCACATGGGTGAATTTTTCATCCAGCTGGAATTTCTGGCGCAGGCTTTTCATCGCGATCAAATGCTGACCGCGAATGGCGTCGTTATAGACGCTGGGATCAAAATCCGGCAGTTCAATGGCGATATTAATGGGCGTGACCGGGTAGGCGCCCACCAAATGAACCTCGGTCTGGTTCACCTGTTTCGCCAGGGCCAGGGTTTCGGTGACCAGCTTGATGTTCAGGGGATCGTGATACGGCTCCTCGCCGGAGAGATTGACCGCCACCAGCGCCTTGCCGCCTTCCGGCCACGGCTGATCCTTCACCATCCAGACCGGGCAGGGGCATTTGCGCAGCAAATGCCAGTCTGTCGGGGTAAATATCACTGATTCAAACCTGTCGTGCTGATGGGCCATTTTCAGCACCAGGTCGTGTTTATGGGCGATGACTTCCTGGATAATGGCTTCGAACGGACGGTTATGCCACACCACCTTGATTTCGATGGGCACGCCGCTGCTCAAGTAGTGCTGGCACTGCTCCTCTATCCAGGCGGTACGCTGGCTGATGACGCCCTGGCGCATCGCGGTGCGTTCGTCGGGGGAGAGCAGCGTGGTCATTTCGTAGGAAAAATCATAGATGGGCAGGAAGGCTTTGATGGAACCGCCCAATTGATGCACCAGATACACGGCCCGGCGCAGGGCGGGCTGATCATCCTGGTTAGGATCGATTGCGACTAATAAATTGCGATACTTGGCCATTAAGAGACTCCTTCATTTCTGTAATGCCACAGAATGTTAAAATAAGAGTAACTCATTGGAACAATCACGGACAGAAGAGAAGTGAAGCCGGATCAATAAAATAGAAAATTATGTCCCCGGCCGGAGGCTAAATGCTTGTTATCAACTTACCTTTTGCGGCGTGCCGGCCAGCTCCGACAACGCTTCGCCGTCTTCAATGGTGATGTATTTACCTTTCACCGCCAGCATGCCGCTTTTCTGGAACCGGCCCAGCAGGCGGCTGATGGTCTCGACGGTCAGGCCGAGATAGTTGCCGATATCGCCCCGGGTCATGGTCAGGCGAAATTCACGGGGTGAGAAGCCGCGCTGGGCAAAACGCCGCGACAGATTATAGACAAAAGCCGCCAGCCGTTCCTCGGCGTTCTTTTTAGACAGCAGCAGGATCATATCCTGATCGCCCTTAATTTCGCCGCTCATGAGCCGCATCATCTGCTGGCGCAGGTTGGGCATCTTGCCGGACAGGTCGTCGAGGGTTTCAAAGGGGATCTCGCATACCATCGAGGTTTCCAGCGCCTGGGCGAAGCTGGGATGCTGGCCGGCGCCGATGGCGTCGAAGCCCACCAGATCGCCCGCCAGATGAAAGCCGGTAATCTGCTCGTCGCCCTGCTCGGTGATGGTGTAGCTTTTGATGGTGCCGGAACGGATGGCGTAGAGCGATTTAAGCTCGTCGCCGGCCTTGAACAGCGCCTGGCCCTTCTGAATGGGTTTTTTGCGCTCAATGATATTGTCGAGCTGGTCCAGCTCGTGCTCATTGAGGGTAAAAGGAATACATAATTGGCTGATACTACAATCCTGACAGTGGATCGCACAACCGCCAGACTGGATTCGTCTGATAATACGCTTTTCCTGGATGATCATATCTCGCCGCTCATGCATTACTTGATTTGGGTCAATTTTACCATCAATTGGTGTCGATGATAAAGTGTCCAGCGACCCTGGTGCACATTTAGCTAAAATATCCCGGGCGCGGGGGACATTTTGCCGGTGGGTTTTGCGTTTTAAAAGGTGTAAGGTAAAAAAAACACGGGGATGAAACACCTTTAACATCAGGGGATAACAGCTATGGGGCGGACAGTAGGCATTATCGGCGCGGGCCATGTGGGGGCCGATACGGCATTTTCCCTGGTGACCCAGGGATTGTGCGACGAAATCGTCTTAATCGACACTAATGAGGCCAAGGCGCGCAGCCAGGGGCTGGAACTGCGCGATATGGCGTCCCTGGTCGCGTCCAGGGTGCATATCGTCGTTAATGATTATGCCGCTCTGCAGCGGGCGCGGGTGGTGGTCATGGCGATCGGGCCGACGACCCTTTTGCGTGAAGACCGGATGGAAGAGCTGGTGGAAACCAGCGCCACGGTCTCGCAGGTGGTGCCGCGCATCATGGCGAGCGGTTTTAGCGGCGTCATTATCAGCATCACCAATCCCTGCGACGTGATTGCCGCCGTCATCCAGCGGGAAAGCGGCCTGCCGGCATCACGGGTGTTCGGCACCGGCACGTCGCTGGATACCGCGCGTATGAAAAGGGTGGTCGGCGAGTTTTTCGCGGTGGATCCCAAAAGCGTCAGCGGCTACGTGATGGGCGAACACGGCGAATCTCAATTTGTCGCCTGGAGCACCGTGCGCATCGGCGGGCTGCCGGTCAGCGAATGGGCCGGCGATAAACAGCCCGATCTGGCGGCAATGAAAGATCAGGTGCGCGCAGGGGGCTGGGAAATTCTGCAGGGCAAGGGCTGGACCAGTTTCGGCATCGGCACCGCCACGGCGCGGCTGGTGGACGCGGTGCTGTCCGACGGGCAGACCGTATTCCCGGTGTCGGCGTGGGATGAGCGGGAAGGGGTGTATATCGGCCAACCGGCCATCGTCGGGGCCGGGGGCATTGAGCGCACGCTGCCGGTGACGCTGGCGCCTGAGGAACAGCGGGCCTACGCCGCGTCGGCCAGGGTGATCGGCCGCGCCTTCGCGTCTCTCTGAGCGGCCGCCGCCGTCGGGGAGGAAAATAGACCGGCCGTGAAATTACGCCGCCGCCGGTCTATAGTAAACCGGTACTGCAAGTGATGTGTGACTGATTAACACCAGGGCGAAACCGGTCGCCCCGGTAAGCGCGAGTGACAACAATGACCTGTAATGATGAAGATCTGTTTAAAGAGGCCATGGACGATGTCAAACCGCTAAAGGATCCGGCCAACGTGGTTTTCCTGCGGCATAAACCCCCGGTGGCGAGGCGCCGGCCAGACGACGCTGTCGATAATTTCCTTGTCACCGCCCTGCATGACGTCATCCCGCTCGATCTTCCCCTGAGTTATAAGCGGGACGGCATTCAGCAAGGTGTGCTTGATAAGCTGCGCGGCGGCCGCTATCCCATCGAGGCCACCCTGAACCTGACCCGCGCGCCCGTGGAGACCTGCCGGCTGAATCTGTTTGCCTTTATGCTGCGCCTGCAACGCGCGGGCGTGCGCACGGTATTGATTATTCACGGGAAAGGGCGTAATCACGACAGTCATGCCAATATTGTGCGCAGCTTCGTGGCGCGCTGGCTGGCGCAGTTTGACCAAGTACAGGCGTTTTGCAGCGCGCAGGCCTGCCACGGCGGCGCCGGCGCCTGCTACGTAGCGCTGAAAAAATCCGACATTGCCCGTAGCGAGAACCGTGAGCGTTTTGCCCGCCGGGGGCGTTAATTGATGAGGACCGCGCCATGACAGATTGGAATCCCACCCTTTACCGACAATTCGAGGCGGAGAGAACCCGCCCGGCGCTTGAACTGCTGTCGCGCATTCCGCTGACGTCGCCTGCGCGGATAACGGATCTCGGCTGCGGCCCCGGCAACTCCACCCAGGGGCTGCATGAGCGCTTTCCGCAGGCGGTGATAACCGGTATCGACAGTTCGGCCGCCATGCTGGGCAACGCGCGCGCGCGCCTGCCGCAGTGCCGGTTCAGCCAGGAGGATATCACCGCCTGGCGGCCGGACGCCGCTCAGGACATTATTTACGCCAACGCTTCGCTGCAATGGGTGCCGGACCATGAGACCCTGTTTCCCCGGCTGTTTTCCCTGACGGCACCGGGCGGCTGCCTGGCGGTGCAAATGCCGGATAACCGTGAGGAGCCCAGTCACAGCGAAATGCGGCGTATCGCTCAGGAAGCGCCCTGGCGGCAGCATATCGGCGATGCGGCGGGTATCCGGGTAAAGATAGTAAGCGCGCGGGATTATTATGATCTGCTGGCGCCCGATGCGCTATCGGTGGATATCTGGCGCACCACCTATTTCCATGTCATGCCGTCGGCGGGGGCGATCGTGGAATGGCTGCGCGCCACCGGCCTGCGCCCGTTCTTGGAGCGGCTGGACGATGCGCTGCAGGCGTCGTTTATCGCACGCTATCAACAGGCGCTGGTTAACGCTTATCCGGCGCGCGCCGACGGCAAGGTATTGCTGGCGTTCCCGCGCCTGTTTATCGTCGCCATGAAGCGGGTTTAAGCCCCTGCAAACCGGACGTGCGGCGGCCCTTCCCGCGCCGCAACATGGCCGTTGCCGTTGCCGGCGGCATTCCCGCTCCTGGTATCCGTCTCTTCCTCCTATTCCGCAGCGCCTATTTATTGTCTGTTATATGCGCATCGCGACCGATAAATACAGAAATTAGCAAAAAATTGAGATATTGATCAAATTATTTCATTAGCACTTGCCAGTGCTAACGCTGATAATTACCGGCGCGAATTCTGGCGCAGTCAATATGCAGTTTCCTTGCGCTAATAATAGAGTCGGTTAATAATAATCTCTAACATAGGGAGGGTTATGAAATATGTAGATAATACATATCCTTGTTATAAGGATAATGTGGATGATATATCTGAATCATTTGCCATAAAATTCTGCCTGTCTAAAAATTCTACGTTGCGGCGTAATTTTCAAACCGCGAGAAATGACGGTGAAAAATTATCATTGCAATATGCATCGATTCCTGATGCTTTAAATGCCGTAAGCGGAACAAAGGAGAACGATCCCCCCTTAGCGACATTTATGCTACGTCGTACGGAAGCGTTATCTGATATAAACAGTGAGTCTGATCTTGTGCTTATAAAAAGCACGTTGCGTTATGATCTCGCCGGCGCGGATTATGCGCTTGATGCCGCCCAGTATGTTTATAGCGGTTCCCTGCGCGATGGTTTCTTTTTGCAGCAAGGCATAACCCTTGACCAGGAAGGGAGGATAGTACTGGTAAAAGGCAAGCAAAAGGATTTTTTCAAAGGCGCCTGGCAGAAGGTCATGGGGACGAAAAAATTTTATATTGCCACGGTTGATTTTAAAGACCATGACGACCTGCGCTTTGATCGATTAATCGTCAATGATAAGGGCAGCCTGATAGGGAAAAAAAAAGGCGCGGCCGATTATTATAAATTAACGCTGAATACCGACAGCACCACGACTACCCTCGACGTCAATGCCGGATTCGATGCCTGTTTCAATATCAGCATCTTACTGAAAAAATTGCCGCAAGCGGGACGGATGCCGGATGATCTATGCTTACACAGCCATGATCGGAAGACGGTAGAATTGGTCTTTAAAGAGGGCAGCCTTTTTCTGGCGATCCCGGCACAGGGTTACGATCACACCCGGGGCCGCCGGGAGATAAAACTCCGGTTACCCCTATCCGGGGCAGTTAACATTTTATCCGCTTGCCAAATACTCAATAGGGTTAAGCTAACGGTGAATCACAACGGGAAATTAAACGTTTTTTACCTGGATGCCGACCATGTGGATGCCGTGAAGGCCACTATCAGGCATTTAAGCCAAAAACCGCCGCAGAATTTTTCGTCAGGCTCCGGAAACAACCCCTATGATAAGGTATTTTCAGGCCAGCCTTTTACCAACTACCGCTGGGGAAAATTCAGCAGCCGGCGGATCCCGTTATTGGCTAAAACCATTGATAATTTCAGGGTGAGACTAAAGCGCGCCAGAGCATTGAACTACCGTGGCGATCGCAGACGTGCCGGTATCGCACTGGCGCAAGCGGTGGACCCCGGGGTACGATGCCTGGCGCAAACCCTGACCAAAAAAATCGCCCAGCCCCCACGCGTCGCCGCGCCACAAACCGGGACTCATGCCTTCACCCGTGAGTTCGGCGAAATAAATAAGTTCGTAAATAATAAAGAAATGAACAAATTATTTGCTTCTGCTTCCTCTTATCTCAGCGCTAAGGAGGATATCAGCGACAAAATAAGATACACCTTATCCTTGCTGGGAAAAAATGAATCGATTTCCCTGAACAAATTGTTCGATGCCTCTTTTTTTTTCGGTATCGCCGCGGCCGGACTGCCCTTTATGCCCGGCTGGTTTACCGGCGCCATGGTCCGGTATAGCCGGGGGCAATCGTTAACGTTGACCAAAAATGACAACGGAAGTATCAAATTAAATTATAACAAAATTAATTATAAGACATTAATTGCTATTCTAGGAACCGGCCAAGGTTTAGAAGAGAATGGTAAATTATTAAATTATAATAATATTGATTTCTCTACGGTATTGCCCTTAGAAGCGAATGCCATACTGGTGGCTAACAAAAACGCGCAATTTAATTTTAGTATCGATGTCTGCGAACAGGAAATCGGCCTGCTGCTTGACGCTATTTTTATTCCGCAAAGCGCAGCCCTGCATCGCGAACAGCACCTCGCACCTTATTTCGCGAAATTGATCCGGCAAGCGATAACCAAAACCTGCCGCGGCCAGGGGGCAACCCTGCTGCTGGAAGCCAAAAGCGAGCTGCGGGCACAGGTGGGTTTTATGGCCGATCCAAACACCTTTATGGTGCTGCCGCGCACCGCCTTGGGGGCAGGCGGCGCGGTAAATATTTTTGATATCAATAAGCAAACGGATGAGGTCACCACGTATTTTTCCGGGCAACCCGTCAACGACAGGCAGGTTAACCTGCAGCAAAAATACCTCGGCTTCTCCTTATTTTCTTATCAGGAGAGCAAAATTATGCCCATTGCCATGACACCGGCACCGGGTAATACCCTGCTGTGTTTTCCCTTGCCTTTAACCGAGGAGCTCAAGCAGACGCTGCCCGTCACCCGCAATGCCGCGGCCAGACATTATCGCCTGGACGGGGCGACGTTGAAAATTGAGTCGTCCCCCCTGATTACATTGCCCGCAGGCAACGCTGAAACAGGGCGGGAGCAGGAAGCGGAGCCGGCGTTTAACCTGATAGCCAACGAGCTTAACTACGTGATTGCCGGCTTTTTGAAACGATTGCCGAAACACGTCGGCGACCAAGTGGAATCGCTAAGCAAAATCCTCAAGAATGCCGTCGATCGCTTCCACGGTTATCAAAGGATAAAAGCGGGGGAGGAGATCAGTACGTTTATTGTATCCCCGGGGGACTATAAACAGAATCTGCGGTTATTTAATCAGCAAAAAACCGCGGAAGTTATTATCTATCCCCCTGCGCAAAAGCCCTTTTACCTGCGGCTGAAAAAGTCCTTGCGACCTTGGACCATGAATACCACGCTTGGCGAATATTTGCTCGTTAAAAAGAAAGACCCGGGCTGCAATGCGGGCCAAGGGCAGGGACAACAACTCCATCTATACGATATTATTCACGCCGTCGAGGACTATGCCGCCCGAAGCAACATCGACAGTTTAGATAAACGTTCCGCGGTGAGGGCAATCGCGACTTATACAATCCAAAAGAAGGTGCTCCGGCAGATTTATGATGAATTTATCATTGCGCTCAATCAGATGATGTCGGCGCTGGCGGCCGATAAAAGCTACGATCCGGCCCTCAAGCGGCTGGAGCATCTTGCCGATAGCTGCAGCCTGCAGAACGCGGGGACCAATCCGCTCTTCCAGCTTAATGATATCCAATTGGTCAGGCAGAATACGCTGGCATCGCGTGTCGGCACCGTGCCTTGTACCTTACTGAATGTGGCCGCCAGAAATGAATTAACCTATACCGCCTCGCTTGGCACCATCAGGTTTATGTACCGCGATAAAGAGGTATTTCCTCATAGCTTAACCCTATCGCTGGATATCCTGCCCGATCTGTGGTTTCAGTGCCCGTCATAGTCTTTAGGTAGACTAATATTGATAATTGGTCCATAATAATACCAAGACGACAGCGGAGGGCTCAGTAATGGTATTGCCGCACAAATTACCGTTTAACGACGAGAAACGGCATGTCGCCGCCGTTGGGCTTAAAACGGTGATGGCTATCCTTGATAAATGGGGGTGCACCCCTGAACAGGCGCAGGCCATTTTGCAGATCTCAAAAGCGTCCTTTTATAAATTCAGGAAAGATCCGGCCGCAGCCCAGCTGACCAACGATCAATTGGAGCGTTTGAGCTACCTGCTCAATATCCACGCCTCGCTGCGCACGTTATTCGAAAACCCCGAAAACGTGTATGGTTTTATGGCGCTGAACAACCATAATCCTTATTTTAGCGGGCGCAGGCCGCTGGATATGCTCAGCACCGGCCATTTCGGCACGTTATACGAAGTCCATAAACAGCTGGACGCGCTGCGGGGGGGGCAATGGTAGTCACGGCCCCACCCAGACTGCCCGCCCTGGAGATCGCGCAACAGCGCGGCTACCGGCTGATTACTTCTAAATATCCGCCGATCGCGTTATTTGAGGATGTGGCCGACGAGGCAGAGTTCGACATCCTTTATGCGCTACAGGCATTGACCAACCCCAGGCTGCAAAATGAAACCGGCGACCTGGCGTTTTTGGCCGCCGGGGAAATTCCGTTCGGCATTGCGGGCTGTTCCTACGCGGTAGCGCCGTTTACCCATGTTAATCCGCTGGGCAGCCGTTTTTCCGACGGCACGTTCGGCATGTTGTATCTTGCCGATGAGATGGCCACCGCCCTGGCGGAGGTGGCCTATCACCAGGAGCGCTACTGGCAGTTTATCGATGGACTGAAATATGATCGCCTGGTGATGCGCGGCCTGGTGTTTATTTTCGATCCGGCGCCGGCTTACGACGCGCTGGTGCTGCCGCTTGCCAACGTGGTCTATGATCCGCTTAGCTATACCGCCGCCAGGGAGCTGGGGCGCTCTTTGAAAGCCAATGGATGTGCTGCGCTGCGCTATCGTTCGGTCCGCCGGCCGGGCGCGGTCTGCTGGGGACTGTTTACCCCGAAAGGAGTGAAAAGCGTCCAGCAAAGCGCGCATTATGAGTTTATCTGGGACGGTAAACGGATCGCTAAAATAGATCGCATTGTGTCCACCCAGGCGCTGAGGTAACGGCATGGGTGTAAAGGCATCGTTGGCGGGTAACATTAATCCGCGCCGCAGGCGTCAGATGGCCACGAATAAACCTGTTCCGGCGTAAAACAGTTAAGCGGTTCCGATGCTACGCTTAATATATTGTCAAAGCCCACGGCAAAAATATAAAAATCATGGCGTGTATTCGGGGATAGATAACAAATTGATACGGATGTCTCATCGCCGCGGGTTTGTGCTATCCACCCCCCGGGAAACCCCGCGTGCAATGCGCGGTAATAGGCGGTGGGCGCGCCGCCCTGGCCAGCGTCCCAGGTTAAAATAGCGGTGGTCGCGGTAAGTATGGCGAGATTCAGGTTTACGGGAACCGCCGGGCGCAAAAATACAGGGGCATTGCGGTCCAGGGAAAATTGATTTTGCATTATAATACCCTCAATGTTCACTATTTAAATGTTGGCTTATCATTATGATTATAGCTAAAATGCTGGATTGAGTTTTTCCCCCTGTCATCAATTTCAATTAATGATCTTTATTTATTGATAAAGTATAAAATTAATAAAACAAACCCATTATTGGTTTGCCTGTTTTTGCTGCCCGTTAAACGGGCAGCTGGGAGGGTGTTATTTAGTAGTAAATTAATATCGTTGATGTTCACCAGACGGACGCGGCGGATAATAAGGCGGGCGCGGCGGCTCGCAATGCTGATGCGGCGGATAATAAGGCGGGCGCGGCGGCTCGCAGGGCTGATGCGGCGGATAATAGGGCGGGCGCGGCGGCTCGCAAGGCTGATGCGGCGGATAATAGGGCGGGCGCGGCGGCTCGCAATGCTGATGCGGCGGATAATAAGGCGGGCGTGGCGGCTCGCAATGCTGATGCGGCGGATAATAGGGCGGGCGCGGCGGCTCGCAATGCTGATGCGGCGGATAATAAGGCGGGCGCGGCGGCTGGCAATGCTGATGCGGCGGATAATAGGGCGGGCGCGGCGGCTTGCAAGGCTGATACTGTGGATAATAGGGCGGGCGCGGCGGCTCGCAATGCTGATGCGGCGGATAATAGGGCGGGCGCGGCGGCTGGCAATGCTGATGCGGCGGATAATAAGGCGGACGCGGCGGCTCGCAGTGCTGATGCGGCGGATAATAAGGCGGACGCGGCGGCTGGCAATGCTGATGCGGCGGATTATAGGGCGGGCGCGGCGGCTTGCAATAGTCGTGCGGGTAGCATCCCGGGCGCGACGAACCCGGTAACGCATTCGTGAAAAAGTGAAAAGGCCGGTTGAGCCTGCTCGGTGTGCCGTCGTAGCCTATGCCAACAATAAATATAGTATAGAAGGTATAGGGGTATAAATCGGTAAGAAAAAGTCTATGGGGAAATCCCGGAATGTATTTTATGACCACATTTCTCTCACTGTCGAAAATCTGCCAATATTGAACTGGCGCGCCTTCGCTAATATCCCAGAGTATCGTGACGGTGGTTGACGTAACGTTTTCTAAATGTATATTTACCGCTGTTGATGGGGGGGCTAGAGTGGGTTGATTGCAATTACTTACAAATGAATTTTTCATGTATAATTCCTCGTTATAATATGTGCGATTTCATAAAATATGAGTATTTTTCAATTAATATCTCGTCGTTGTTGAAATGGATGGGATAATCAATTTATCAATATAAAAATTGCGATAGTAAAAAAACCTGAAAAAAAATTTATTTCACTGGCGTCGCCTCCAGGGATGCTGCCCGGTGTCCCTGTCATATTCTGGCTTATTAACTGCAACGGGAATAATCACTTCCTTATATTGCTATCTCAAAATTATATTTGAATCTTATAAATGAGGGCGATGACCTTATATCTTTCAAAAAATATCGGCAGGTCAGCCCTTCGTTATAGGTTGAAAAATAAAATTAATAAACATTTTATCAAAGCCAGTAAAATATAATCACATAGGAAGTAATACTAAGTATATTGCCTGGTATGAAGTAGTCAATTGCCTAATAGGGCATGTTGTTTTTTGATAGGGCTAACGCACGCCGCCCGCTACCAGGCGCGTAATATGCTGGCGGGTGTAGTGGCGCAGGAGGCCGGTTTCCGCCAGGGCGGCCATAAGCCTGTCGGTGTCATGTGTCCTCGCATTGAGCAGCAGGCCCACCACGGTGCCGCTGTGGGCGACGTTCAGGCCGTAGAGATCCTGCTGTTCCACAAAGCGCAGCAGCGTCTCGAACCCGGGTTTCGGCAACAGCGCATTACGCGCCCGGGCGCTGAGGGTGGCGGCGGCGCCCAGCTGGCCGGGAGACTGCGCGACGCAGCTTTGCTGGAACAATAGCCAGGCATTTTGCAGCGGCTGCGCCTGCGTGCGAAGCTGATCATCGTGAATTTGCTGATGTGACGCGGCGGTGGTAAGCGTATGCGGGCTTTCCAGGATAAGGATATCGAGCTGGGGCAACCAGTGATGGGAAATATGGCAGGTGCCCCGGCGGTGGTCAAACAGCGTCAGCGCTTTAAATACCGTGCTGTCTGTGGGCTCTAGCCGCAGGCAAAGCCGCGCCAGGGTCATTTCATCAAGCTCCCGCCCAAGCCAGCGCGCGGTGGCCACTGCCGTGGCGGCAATATCGGCGGTGCTGCTCGCCAGCCCCTTGGCGATGGGAATGGTGGACCGGCGCTCGATGCGCAGCGGCGGCACGTCACCGGGATTGACACCAAAATGCTTGATAACCTGATCGAGCATGCGCCGGCTGAGCGGGCGTTCATCCGCCATAGGCGGCCCCGCGCGCACTTCCACCTCGCTAAACCAGTCGATAGGGCAGGACACCAGCTTTTCGCCGCCGTTAATCCAGCCCTGCAGCAGCTCGCCGCAGGAAGCGGGGCAGCGTGCCTCAGCCATGGGTATACCACGGGCCGCTGGAATGACAGCATTGTTTAATCATGGGCAAACACCTTGCGCAAGGCGTCGAGCAGGCGGCGGTTATCCGCCTTATCCTTGATCGCCACACGATAATACTCGCCGGACAGGCCGGCATAGTTGGCGCAACTGCGGATAAGCAAGCCCTGTCGCAGCAGCAGACCCTGTAAATCGAGGCCGGGGCGCAGGCAGCGAAAAAAGATAAAATTGGCCGCCGGCCGCCAGACCTTGAGCGCTGGCAGGGCGTTAAGTCCTGTAAACAGGTATGCCTGTTGCTCTTGCAGCCATTGCCTTGAATCACGCTGATAATCCGCATCGTCCAGTACCACTTCACCGGCCAGCGCGGCGTAGGCGTTTATGGTCCAGGGAGGGCGGCGTTCGCGCAACCGCGCCACCGCCTGCCCGTCGCTGCTGACCATATAGCCCAGCCGCAGGCCGGGGATGGCGTAAAATTTAGTCAGCGAACGCAGAACAAATACCGCAGGCAAACCGGACAGGCTATCAATCATACTGACGCCGCCGGGGATGAAATCCATAAAAGCCTCATCCACCACCAGCGTAATCGCCAGTTCGCGGCAGCGCAGGGTGATGGCCTGCATAAGATCAGGTTCAATCAGCTGGCCGGTGGGATTATTGGGCGTGCAGAGAAACAGGCAGTCGATGCCGGGGCCGAGCGCCGCCAACAGGCGAGGGTCGGGGCGAAAATGATCTTGCTCCGCCAGCCGATATTCCCTGATGCGGCAGTCCATGCCCTCCAGGGCGAGCCGATATTCGGCGAAACCCGGGCTTAACAGCAGCACGGTTTTGCCGCGCAGCAGGAACGCGAGATCATAAATCAGCTCGGTGGCGCCGTTGCCCGCCAGGATCCAGGATGCCGGGCAGCCATGGTGCGCGGCAAGCCTGGCGTGCAGCCGGCGATAGAGCGGATCGGGATAGCGCTCCGCCAGCGCCCACGTTTCGGCCAGCGCCCGCCTGAGGCTAGGCGGCATGCCGAGCGGATTGATATTGGCGCTGAAATCCACGATCGAGGCTTCATCCACCCCCGAGGCTAACGCCATGTCCAGTACGTTGCCGCCGTGCTGATTGGCTTGCGCCATAAATAACTCCCTGCAGATCTATCGGGTTGCCGGCAAGGCCATGGACGCCGCGCAGCCAATGATATCGCCAATATTATATAACAGGCGGCCGCGCCGCCGTCATCATAACGATTGCAGCAAGGTCAGCGCGGCCACGTCGCCGATGACAATCAGCGACGGCGCCGCCATTCCCGCCCGCGCGCTTTCTTGCGCAAGCGTGCCGAGGGTGGCCAGCACGGTGCGCTGTTCCGGATGGCTGGCGTTCATTACCACCGCCGCAGGCGTATCCGCGTCCCGGCCATGGAGGATAAGCTGCCGGCAGATATCCGCCAGCCGCGACATGCCCATCAGGATAATCAGCGTGCCGTCCAGCTGCGCCAGCACCCGCCAGTTATGCGGATCCTTGCCGTCGCGCAGGTGCCCGGTAATAACATGAAACGAGGAGGCGAAGTCACGATGGGTTACCGGGATGCCGGCGCGCGCCAGGCCGCCGATGGCCGAGGTAATACCCGGCACCACCTCGCAGGTAACGCCGGCGCGCACCAGCGCCTCGGCCTCTTCGCCGCCGCGGCCAAAGACAAAAGGATCGCCGCCTTTCAGCCGCACCACCTCGCGGCCCATATTCGCCTGTTCGATCAGAATGGCGTTAATCCGATCCTGCGGGATCGGGTGGTGATCGGCGCGTTTGCCCACGTCGATCAGCACGCAGTGCGCGGCGGCTTCTTTCAGCAGCAGTGGATTGACCAGGCGATCGTAGACCACCGCGTCGGCGCGCTTCAGGCAGTCCAGCCCCATCACGGTTATCAGCCCGGGATCGCCCGGACCGGCGCCCACCAGCCATACCTTACCCGACATGTTGCACCTCTTTTGGTTGCGCCAGACCGACACGCATGACATCGCGGGCGATCATCAGTTCTTCATTGGTGGGGATCACCGCGACGATAACCGGCGCGCCGTCCTGCTGGATAAACGTGGCGTGACGCTCGTTTTTGTTTTCGTCCACGCGGATGCCCAGAAATGCGAGATTGCGGCAGATTTGCCAGCGGATGCCGGCGGCGTTCTCGCCGATGCCGGCGGTAAAAATCACCACATCCACGCCGTCCATTTCGGTTGCGTACGCGCCGATAGCGCTGCGGATGCGATCGGTGAACATGGCCAGCGCCAGCGCCGCGCGGTGATTGCCCGACTCGGCGGCGCTTACGATATCACGACAGTCATTGGAGATCCCAGAGACGCCCAGCAGCCCGGACGCGTTATTCATGATCTCAAGCAATTGTTGTGCAGATTTATTTTCGCGCAAGGCGATAAACGGCACTATCGACGGATCGATATCGCCGCAGCGCGTGCCCATCATCAGTCCGGCCAGCGGCGTAAATCCCATGGAGGTGGCGACCGACCGGCCGCCGTTAATGGCGCAGATGCTGGCCCCGTTGCCCAGATGGCAGGAGATGATGCGCAGGTCCCTCCGCCCCAGCAGACCGGCGCAGGTTTCGGCGATGTATTTATGGCTGGTGCCGTGAAAACCGTAGCGGCGGATGCCGTAATCACGGTAATAACGGTAGGGCAGCGGATAAAGATAGCCGGCCTCGCTGATGGTCTGGTGAAAAGAGGTATCGAACACCCCCACGCAGACCGCGTGCGGCAGACGCCGCTGGAACGCGCGGATACCCTTGGCGTTAACCGGGTTATGGATCGGCGCCAGGGCGCCGAGTGCGTCGATTTCCTCCAGCGCGGCGGCGTCGATAGGTGCGGAATCCTTGAAATATTCGCCGCCGTGGGCCACCCGGTGGCCGACGCCGTCGATATGCGCCAGGGAGTCGACGATGCCGCGTTGCAGCAGGGTATCCAGTAAATACTCCGCCGCCTGCTGGTGATCGTTAAGCGCTACGTCGGCCTGATGTGTGCCCCCGTCCGCGCGCAGGGTAAAGCGCGCGCTGCCGCTGCCCAGCCTTTCAAACAGCCCCTTGGCCAGGGTGATTTCCTCCGGCATGGCAAATAATTCGAACTTAAGGGACGAGCTGCCGGCATTCACCGCCATAATTAGGTGTGTCATCTGTTACTCCGAAACTGTTATTCCAGATACGTCAGCAGTGGCGCAATACCTTCCCGCCGGGTGGCCGATACCAGAAACAGCGGATCCGCGCCGGCCTGCTTTAATTGATGAATAACGAAGGCTTTTTGTCTTTCATCGACCGCAATGTCGCCCTTGGTGATAATGCCGATAACCGGTTTATTAAACAGGGTGGCGAACATGGGTGAAAAATAGCTGTTTTCACTGTCGAGGCTTTGTACCAAAGCGACGATATCCGCTTCATAGGAACTTGAGAGCAGCGCGCTGTAAAAATGGCGGTTCTCGATATATTCCCCCGGGCTGTCAATGGCGTCGGCCAGGTAAACCATGGACTGCGTTTTGCGGTAGACCAGGGGATCGCCCCGCAGGCATTGCAACAGCGTGGTTTTCCCCGACTGACTGGGTCCGAGCAGCATCAACCGTTTCATGGCTCAGGTCCGGGTCAGCGCGCAGGGGGTGAATTTCATCATCTCACCCAGGGTATACAGCACCTGTTTCAGGGCATATTCCACCGAGGACACATCGCCGCAAATAATTACCGCGCCGGTAAAACGGTCGATAAAGCCAATCTTTATCGCGCCGGATTTCGTGGCGATATCGCTGGCGATAATCGAGGCTTCGCTGGGCGTGATGGTGAGAATGCCGATAGCATTGTCATCCTCATTCAGCCCCAGTTTTTTATAAATATCCTTATTGGGATTGGCAATTAAATGCGCCAGCGTAATTTGTTTGCCGGGAACATATTCCTGAATGACCCGCTCGGTTTTTATCTCGCTATTCATAATGTCCTGTTTTTCGCTATATCACGGCGCCGATAATCGCCCCGATATCGTTATCCGACGCCGGGCGCGGATTGGTGGTTAACGTGGCGTCGCTTAACGCCGCCCGGATCATAGGGGGCGTGGCGAGGCGTATTTTTTCCGCGCCAAGGCCAAGCGCGCCCAGGCCGGCGGGGATGCCGATGGCGCGTTTTAACTGGCTGATATGGTTGAGCAACTGATTTAGCCCGGCCCGATCGTCGTTTTGCCGGGCGGCCAGGCCACAGAGCCTTGCCAGGCGGGCATATTTTTTCGTCGCCCGCGCGTCCGCGCTGTTAAAGCGGATCACTTCGGTGAGCAGCAGCGCGTTGGCCAGACCGTGCGCCACATGCAGTTGCCCGCCGAACTGATGGGCGATGGCGTGGTTTAAACCCAGCCCTGCCTGGCTGAAGGCCATGCCGGCCAGGGTCGCGGCGTTGTGCATTTTTTCCCGCGTGCGCAGGCAGTCTCCCGTGGCATACGCGGCCGGCAGGTAGCGGAACACCAGCTGCGCGGCCTTCTCCGCCAGCGCGTCGCTGAAATCGCTGGCGCCGGTGGACACATACGCCTCAATGGCATGGGTCAATACGTCCATCCCGGTATTGGCCGTGACCGCCGGCGGCACCGATACCACCAGTTGCGGATCGAGCAGGGCGATATCGGGATAAATGGCATCGTCGAACAGGGGATATTTGATGCCCTGCGCCGGATCGCTTATCACGCTGGCGCTGGTCACTTCCGAGCCGGTGCCGCTGGTGGTGGGAATGGCGATAAAGGTGTCGATGGCGATGCCCACCCGGCGGCCGAAAAACACCATGGCCTTGGCGGCGTCGATGGCGGACCCGCCGCCGAACCCTATTACCACGTCCGGCCTGACCGATTGCAGCTGCGCGATACCGGCCACCACGGTGGCGATGGGCGGATCCGGCATGATCTCGCTGAACAGGCTGACCCGGTCGGCGTCCAGATGCGCCAGCAGGCGCGCGATGGCGCCGCCCTTGGCCAGGAAGCCGTCGCAGACCACCCAGATTTTCTTGCCGCGGTAGCGCTCCAGGCGCTCCAGGCTGTCGATGCCGCTGTAGACGCGGGTCGGGATGACAAAACGTTTCATCGTCTTTCCTTTACCTCAACGCAATTTGTTCAACGGATGGAGAACGCATTCGTCAACACACAGCGGCGGTGGCGGGCGAAGGTGCGCGCCGACGTGGTGCCTTCGCCGGTGGGGGTGGCGATGGTGAAGGTGGCAAACCCTTCGGCGCCCACGCCGATCCCGGCATAGGACGGGCCGTTTTTGACAAAAATGGAGGTTTGCAGCAGCCTGGCCGCCTTATTGAGCCGCGAGACATTTTGCGAATGCATGGTGGCGGTGTGGTGCAGGCCGCCTTCGACCTTGAGCGCCAGCTGCAGGCCGCTGTCGAAATCACGTACGCGCACCACCGGGAGGATCGGCATCAGCTGTTCCACCGAGACAAACAGGTCGCCGGCGCCGACCTCGACCAGCAGCAGGCGCGGCGCCTTATCGGGCCGCGGCAGGCCGGCGGCCTGCAGCAGCGCCAGCGGGCTTTTGCCCACCAGCGCCTTATTGGCGTGGCCGTCGATAATGGCGACGTTGCGCAGCTTGTCGATATCGCCGCCGGCGACCATCAGCGCGCCGCATTTTTGCATTTCGGACAGCAGGGCGTCGGCCACGCTTTCCACCACGATCAGGCTTTTTTCGGCGGTGCAGGGCAGGTTGTAGTCAAAGGAGGCGCCGCTGACGATATCCTGCGCCGCTTTATCCAGCACGGCGGTTTCATCCACCAGGCTCGGCGGGTTGCCGGCGCCGGCGCCGATGGTTTTTTTGCCGCTTTTCAGCGCCATGTTGACAATACCGGGGCCGCCGGTGATGGCCAGCAGGGCAATCAGGGGGTGTTTCATCATCTGTTGGGTGGACTCGAAGCTTGGCTCGCGCAGGCAGGTCACCAGGTTATGGATGCCGCAGGCGGTGAAAATAATGGCTTCGATCTGCTCGATAAGCCACAACGACACATTTTTGGCCCCGGGATGCGGGCTGAAGAAGATGGCGTTGCCGGCGGCCAGCATGCTGATACAGTTATTGATAATGGTCTCGGTGGGATTGGTGCTGGGCGCCACCGATCCGATCACGCCGAACGGCGAATACTCGAACAAGACCATGCCTTCGTCGCCGGTGATGGCCTCGGTGACCAGGTCTTCCACGCCGGGCGTTTTTTCCAGCGCCACGCGGTTTTTCAGCAGCTTATCCTCTACGCGCCCCATGCCGGTTTCCTCGGCGCCGCGCTCGGCCAGCACCTGCAGATGCGGCACCAGGTCATGGCGAATGGCGGCGATCACGGCGTTGCGCGTTTTCAGCGGGCACTGCTGATAGGCCAGGAACGCCGCGTGGGCCGCATCGATCGCCTGATCGACGTGGTCGAACAGGGCCGAGGTGGTTTTTTCCCGCCGCGCCGGCTCGAGTTTTTCGCGCACTATGGTGCGGATCAGCGTTTCCAGTTCATTTGTATTCATGACTCTTTCCCCACATGACATTGAGTGATAGCCCATTGGGCGATGTGCCGGTCCTGGTCGACGGTGCCGCCGCTGATGCCCAGCCCGCCGATAAGAAGGCCCGCGCGGTAAAGCGGATATCCGCCGCCAAAGGTGACAATCCTGCCGCCCGATGAGGCTTCTAATTGATACAGTGCGGCGCCGGGCTGGATGTCCGGGCCAAGTTCATGGGTGGCGGTTTTCAGCGCCACGGCGGACCAGGCCTTTTTCGGCGCCAGATCGATGGCGGCCAGCAGCGCGCCGCTCATGCGATAGGTGATGACCGGATTGCCGTGCCGATCCACAACGGCCATCACCACCGCCACCGCCAGTTCGCCGGCCGCCGCCATCGCCGCGCGCAACAGGCGATGGACCAGCAGAAAGTCAAGGTCCTCCGGCGCGCCGGGCGTTTCGCCGTCAGGCGGGGCGGGGTCCGCCCCGGCCTGGCCGGCGGTGGACCCCGCGCTTGCCTGATAGCGCCGTAGCACCTCGCCGACCACGGCGTCGGTTTCGGCACAGCGATCCTCAAAGCGGGCCAGCGCATACAGGCAGTCCGATAACCGGTTGATAAAACCGAGCACCTCGCCGCGCACCGGCGTCTCGTCCGCCAACTGCACCAGCAGTCGCTCGGCGCGCCTGGCCACGGTGCGCGCCAAATGCAGTTGACTGCCGGCCGGGCTGTCGCCGGGCAGTACAAAGCCCGTGACCGGCGGCAGCGCCGCCATGCAGCGATCGATGGCCTGCTCCAGCTGCGTTATCTGTTCGGCGCCCAGGCGCTGGACGCTATCGGATCGCAGGCCGGGCCGTTCGTCGGCCAATTCCGCGCCCAGCCAGAACAACTGCTGTTGGATGGCGCGCAGCAGACGTCGGTTTTGCGCGTCGCGCACCTGATGGGCGGCCACCGCCAGGCAGGCGTTCAGTTCATCCACCGTGCCGTAGGCGTCGACGCGCGGGTGGTATTTTTTAATGCGTTGGCCGCCGATAAGCGAGGTGGTGCCTTTATCGCCGGTTTTGGTATAGATGCTCATAACCCGCTCCTGATCCGGCCCCTGCTAAGGCACAATGGTGTCGACGATGCCGACAATCGCCAGGTCGATGGCCTGGTTGGGCTCGGCGAATACCCAGCGCGCCGACGCCCCCCGCGCCAGCAGCACGATTTCGCCTTCGCCCGCGCCGACGGAATCCACCGCCACCTCCTGCTGCGTGAAGCCGCTGGGGGCCGAACCGTCGACATTGACCGGTTCCACCACCATCAATTTTTTACCCAGCAGCGAAGGCGCTTTCTGCGTCGACACCACCGAACCGATTACGCGAGCCAGTTGCATGTTCTAGTCCTGCCTGTAAAGTTGAAGACGACGTTTAACAATTTCATCCCTGGCCAATGCGGTCAGCAGGACATGGCGCGCCACGACGAGATATCCCGGCGGCAGCGGTCGGACATCGGCGTAGCCCGCCACCCGGCGCGCCAGCAGGTGAACCGGCCTGCCGTCCGGCGCGCAAAAACGCAGCGGCAGCCGTAGCAGCCCGGCGACCGGCAGCAGGCCGAAGCAGGCGTTATCGATTTCAAGCCATACCTGCATGCCGTCGCGCCAGGCCCGCCTCAGCGCGTCAAACGCCGCATCTTCGTCCCCGCCGCCGGCCAGCCGTTGCCAAAAAGCCGGCGTGGTGTGCGTCACCCGCAGACGCGCATGGTTCAGCGCGGCGTTCGCGGGCCAGTCGCGGGTTAAGCGCGGCAGCGGCAGCACCAGCTCAGCCCGCTGGCGCTGTTGTAGCCGCTGCAGTACCCGGACGACGCATTCCGCCAGCCATTGTTCGCGCCCGCCTTCCCAAACCATCCTCAGCGCCCCAGCAAAACCGCGGTGGCGCCTTTGTCACCGGCGTCGGCCGCGTTGGCCTCGTCGGTATCAATATGCATTTCCAGGCGCATATGCTCGCCCACCCGGATCACCACATCGTCAAAGATCAGCCGGCGGCCGGTGCCGTTCAGGGCTACGCGCACCACATCGCCCGGCTTAACGCCGAACAGCAACGCATCAAGGGGCGACATATGGATATGCCGTTGCGCCACGATCACGCCATGGGGTAATTCCAGCTCGCCGCTGGCGCTGACCAGCCGGATGCCCGGCGTGGCGTCCAGGTTGCCCGACAGGCGCAGCGGCGCGGCAATGCCCAGCAGCCGGGCGTCGGTCCGGGAAATTTCCACCTGGGACCGGCCGCGCAGCGGGCCGAGGATGCGCACGTTTTTCAGCGTGCCTTTCGGACCGACGAGGTTGACCACCTGCTCGGAGGCGAACTGTCCGGGCTGATACAAATCCTTTTTGAAGATCAGCGGCCGGCCGGGAAACAGATGTTCATAATCCTCAAGGGACAGATGCAAATGCCGGTTCGATACGCCAAGCGGCACGGGGCGCCGCCGCATATCGAGCAGTACGTTTTCCACCAGGGACTGCAACTCCAATGTTTCCATCTGACTTAGCCTCTTTCTCCGTCATGAATACATGTCGCGCGGGGGTCGCCTTTGCGGCGCGGACATGCCGGGTCGTGACATAAATTACATTCGCCCGGCACCCGCCCAGGCAGGTCCGGCAACATTGCCGGTTCGCCGCGTATTTCCGCCGCCGGTTTTACCGGCGGGGCGGTGAGGATCGCCGCCGGCGGTGCGGCGGGTTCCTCTCCCGCCGCGATCGCGCCGGCCGGGGCGATATCCGCCGCTGCCGGGATACTGGCCGCGGGTGGCGCCGCGCGGCTTGCGAGCGCAACCGCGCCTGATTCCGCCGGCGCGCCGGACGCGATATCGTCATGCCGGTCCAGGGCATTGTTGCCGCCGTCGGCGGGCCGGGTTTTTATCGCGCCGTCCAGCCAGCCGTCCAGACCGTCCGCAGGACGGGCGATAACCCGTTGCGCCACCCAGCCGTTTTCCCGGCGCGCCAGCGCCGCGCCGTTGGCAATGGCCGAATTGACCGCCGCCACGTCACCGGTAATGGTGATCAGCATCCAGCCCGAGCCGTTGGTCCTTTCGATGCCGGTCAGGGCAACGTTCGCCGCCTTGGCCATGGTGTCGGCCGCCTTGACGGCCAGCGCCAGACCGGCGACTTCAAGCAAACCCAGTGAGGTTTTCACGCGGTCACCTTCAGGTTATTCACCCAGTACCGGGGTGGCGGTGGGCAAAAAGCCCTCGACATCCGAATGCGGACGGGGAATAACGTGCGTGGAGACCACGTTGCCGATGCCCTGGGCCGCCGCCGCGCCGGCATCCACCGCCGCCTTGACCGCCCCGACGTCGCCGCGCACCATGACCGTTACCAGACCCGAGCCTATTTTTTCATAGCCCACCAGTTGGACGTTGGCCGATTTGACCATGGCGTCCGCGGCGATAATGGCGCCGACCAGCCCTTTAGTTTCAATTAATCCCAATGCGTTGTTCATGCTTTCTCTCCTGTTGTGGGCGACGTGATGTGGTTGATTGCCCGGCATTATTTAAACGGTAACCCTTTCACCAGCCGTGCCGCGTTGCAGCCCAGCCGGCGGATTTCTTGCGCCGGCAGCCGCGTATAGTCCCTGAGGACAAACAGCGGGCGGTCGGCGGGTAAATGCGGATCGTGCACCGCGATATCCTGCGCGCCGACCGCCACGCCCACCGCCAGCGGCGATGCGTTCGAGGCCTGGTGCGCCAGGAGGGCCAGCGGGGTGGCGTCATCGCCGGCGTCATGCAGCGCATACGGGATGCCTTCCTCTTCCATGCCCAGCAGCAGCTGTTGCCAGCCGGGACGCCCGCCGCCGCACAGGATGACGATGATGGCCGGATGGCTGATATCAGGCAGGCTCATGCGCCGCCTCCCCGGTCCATGACAGCACCAGTCCCGTGGCAACGGCGTTGCGCGGGCCTTCGCAGCCGCGCACGTTGCCCTGGCCGGCCACCAGGTGGAAATGGGCTAGCGCGTCCGTCACCAGCTGCGGTATTTCAAAGTCCAGCGCGGAGCCGCCCACCAGCACGACGAAGGGAATATCGCGAATGCTGCCGGTCGGGCTGACCTGGGCCAGCGCGCGCAGGGCATTGGCGACAAACACCCGTTGCTTGGCGCTGCGCCGCACCACGCGCACTTTTTCCAGCGCCAGATCGGCCGGCAGGGGCACCATGCCGTCCTCCTTGACCACCACCACCCGGGCAAACACGTCGGCCGGCAGGGGGTGGTCGAAAAACTGCACGCTGCCGTCCTCATGGCGGATATGGAACAGGCTCTCCACCTTGGCCAGGGGATACTTTTTGATGTCCTCCGCCAGTTGGCGCTGTTCAAGCCCCAGTTCGGAATTGATCAGCAGCGTCACCATATCGCCGGCGCCCGCCAGGTGCGTGGCGACGATGCGGCCGTTGCCGTCGATGATTGAGGCGTCGGTGGAGCCGGCGCCCAGATCGAGGATCGCCAGCGGCCGCTGCGTGCCCGGCGTGGTCAGCGCGCCGAGGATGGCGGCCTCCGCCTCGGCGCCGCCGATGGCGACCCTGACCCCGGTCTGCTGTTGCAGCGCGTCGGCGATGTCCATCATCTGCAGCCGATCGGATTTCACCATCGCGGCGATGCCCACCGCCTGTTCCATAAAGAATTCCCCGGCCAGGCCGCCTTTAACGTTTACCGGCACGAAGGTATCCACCGCCAGCAGATCCTGGATGGCGATGGCGGACGGATCCTTATTGGTCAGTTCCGCCATGGTCTGGCGCACCTGCTCCAGCATGCCGCCGATATGGGTGCCGGATTCGCCGCCGGCGTTGTCGAGCCGGCCGAGGGCGGACACCGCCGCCATGATTTTTTCCGCTCCCTGGTGCACATCGATGCGCGTTACCCGGTTACCGGCATACAGCTCCAGATGTCCGGCCGGGATGGTGCGCGCCTTGACGTCGCCTTTGGGCGTTTTCACCACCACCGCGGAGCGGGTGCCGATAAGCGAACGGGCCACCGGCACGATGGCGCGGGTTTCGTCGGCGTTCAGCTTGAACACGGTGGCGATGCCGTAAGGATTGGCCAACTGGGTAATCACCTTGCCGGGGGCGGCCACTTCCACCGCCGCGGGCATGCCGAGCGGGATGCGCTCGATATGACGCACCTCGTCGACGATGGGGATGGGCTGGTCCAGCCGGTTGCTGACCAGCACGCCGTCGTCGCGCTGCAAAATAGCCGCCGTAATACGAAAACCGGCCTTGACCGCCGCGTTGATCATCGCGGCGATATCGGCAAAATCGAGCGCGGCGGGGGCAATGACGATATAGGGTTCCTCCACGGAGCGCGTCAGCAGTTCGTCGAAGCCGATGGTAATACCGGCCCCCAGACCCAGCCCCCCCGGCGTTTTGGGGTTATGGCCGATCATGGTGGACTCGGTAATCACGGTTTCGGTGATGGTTTCCATCGCCACGTCGCCGATGACCGGCGTTGCTTCGTTGAGCCGTATCAGCGTCAGGTCGGCAATGCTGATGCCGGCCCGCGCCACCACCGCGTTCAGGGCCTGCATAATCCCGAACACGTTGCGTTTGGTGCCTTTGATACCGGTGGTTTCCGCCAGAGAACTGGCGATAAATGTCAATGCCCCGCTGGCGGAGGCCTGCGCCAGCGCCGCCTCGGTGGAGGCATTACCGATATCCACCCCTACGATATAACCCATCTGTTGCTCCCGCCCGCCGGTTCCCCGGTGTTAATCATCACCCTTGAGCTTTTTACGCTGCAGGTAATACCCCGCGGCCTCGCGGACAAAACCGGCGCAAATCGTCGCTTTGTAGCGCGACTCAAGCTCACCGGCTATCGCCAGTAATTCTTCCTGGCTTGAGCGGAACGGACGCAGGGCGTTATAGATTTCCAGGACCCGCTCATCCGGCACCGCCGTCAGCTCGGCGGCGCGCTCGAAGTTCATCGCCAGCAGGGAACGTCCGGCGGAGCGGGCGATATCCGCCTGGATGCGCAGGATTTCCGGAGTGATCCGCACGTCCTGGGCGGTGACGCGGCCGTTAAGCACGTTGGCCAGCGTCAGGTCGTCCAGGGTTTTGCCGGTGGCGGTCTTGACCCAGTCCGGGTGCTTATTGGTCAGCGGATAATCCGCCACGCCGGCCGTGAAGGCCTTGGGCGCGCTGGACGCCGGGGCCGGCGTTTGCACCGCGTCCGGATTGTTCATGCGTGCCAGCACGTCACGCACCATGGTTTCAATTGCTTCAGCATTCATCGTCGTTACCTTAATTCGCGCATCGCCCGCGGCGGGCGCGTAGAGGTTAAAGTCGTGGCGTTCAGAGGGCGACGCTCAGTTCCTGCGGCTGCTTGCCGGTCACCACATACTTGGTTTCCTTGATATGCAGCACCGCGGATTTGGCCTGGTATTTCGGCCGGGCCATCTGATCGTTGAGCGTCGGCACCGGATCCGGCGATTCGCCCTTGGCGTAGCGCGCGGCGTTTTTACCGATATGCCGGTAGGTCTCCAGCGTCAGCAGCGGCGCCTGGGGGAACAGCTCCAGGTTGGACAGCGGCGGCAGGCCGCGCTGGTGGATAACCGTCGTCCCTTTGGACTGGATGCCGATGGAGATGCCCGACCCGCTGAGCCGGTTGCCTTCCACCGCCACAAACGCCACGTCGGAGGATTTAAAGCAGCGGATCACCCGGGCGCGCACGCCTTCCTCCTCGATGCCGGCAATCAGTTCGCGCAGGATCTGCTTATGGGGCAGGCCGATGATATTGACGGTCTGCGACAGGCCGAACGCGGGGCCGACCGCGATAATCACCTCGTCTTTATGGGTGCCGGGCCGGGCGTCGCCCACCACCTTGAGAAAATCGCAGGTCTTGCCGTCGCCGGTGGGCGCCGCCGCCGCCGCGGGTTTGGCCGCCGGCGCGGGGGCGAAGGAGACCTGGTTATCCAGCGGCTGCATCTGGCTGAGCACGTCGCCGATGATTTGCCGTAATAGTGTTTCGTTAATTTCCATCATGGCCGCCTTGGTTAACCCAACTCACTGGGATCGAGCGCGTTGGGAATGTTTTTGATTTCTTCCCAGCGTGCGCCCTGCAAACGGTATCCGGTGGCCGGACCCGCGTAATCATTCACGTCGTTCACCGCCGACAGGACCTGGCCGTTGCCAACGATAATGGCCGAGGTATGCAGGTAATCGCCGGCAATCTTGGCTTTCTGGATATCCAGCACGCTTTGCGCCACGTCCGTGAAACCGCCTTCGGCCAATGCCTTGACCACTTCCAGTCCGGTACGGTTCTTCTCGATAATCTCCTGGGCGAACTTCATGTCCTCCACCTTATTGCGCGCCGGCATATCCTTCGAACCGTGGGCATAGGTGGCGGCGGTGACCTCCTCGTCGCTAATGGGCGGCAGGCCCATGCCGGCGAACGTGGCCTGCAGCGCGCGCGCCGCTTTATTGCGAATGGCCACCACCTGTTCCTCGCGCACCGGACGCAGCCCGCCGTCCACTTTTAAATCCCGCTGCAGGATGTTGTAGTCGTCGAAGTCCTCGGCGTCTTCATTGGAGCCGGCGAACATATTGTCGTAGTTCGGCACCGCCGAATAACCGGAGGAGATAAAGTCGGTGCCGGGCAGGAACTGCATAAGCAAACGCGCGGTACGGCGCATATCGGAATGGGTGAAGGTCTGGTCGTTGCTGGAGGCGCACTCCAGATCCAGTGACGAGCAGATCAGGTTTTCCGCCAGCACCGCGCGGATGCCCGAGGGAACCGCCGACGGGATGCCGATACAGCTTACCGACCCGTTTTGCAGCCCCTGCACCCCGGCGGCGCGGGTAATAAAAATACAGCGGGCTTCCAGGTACAGCATGGATTTGCCTTCGGCGTAGCCCATCTGCACTTCCGAGCCGGAACCGGAGGTAAAGCGCATCTTCAGGCCGCGCGAGGCGTAGGAGGAGGCGAGAAATCCTTTCGACCAGGGCGTATCGTCGCCGTCGGTAAACACCGGTTCCGTGCCGTAGACGGAAATGGTTTCGGCATAGCAGGTATGGCCCAGCATGCCGAGTTTCAGTTCGGTGGCTTCCTCCAGCGAGCATTGCGTCAGCACGCCCGGCCGGCCGACCTGCGAGCCGATAAGCAACGCGATGGCGTTAAACGGCGCGTAGCGCGCCACCGCCACGGTGGTTTCCTGTTCGTCAAAGCCGCGGAAGGCGCCTTCGGCGGCGTCGGCGGCAATCTGCACCGGATTGTCCTGGATATTGGTGACGTGCGCCTGCTGCGAGGGAGTGCGCCGGGCGCGCATCTTCTGCATCGACATCATCATTTCCACCACGTTCATCTGCGACATCACTTCGACGATTTTCGCCGGCGTCATGGCGGTGGTCAGCGGGATGATATCGGCGCGCGACACGTTGGGGTCGCACAGCATTTTTGCCAGTTGTACCGAATCCATCGCCATGACTTCTTCCGACCGCGCCAGGTTAATGCCGTAGTTGGCGATAAAGTGATCGATCAGATCGAAGTCGGCGCGGGCCTTGCCGTCGAGTTCGGTAACCTTGCCGTCGACGATTTTGATCGACGGCTTGGGGTCGTTGGGACTTTCCATGGCTATAAAGCCTTCCTCGACCCACTCTTTGACGAAACCGTCCTGGTTAACCGGCCGTTTCGCCAGCGCTTCAAATCGCTTGGATTTCATGCCATCCCCCACAAGGAGTTAAATATAAGACGGACGATCGTTATGCGGCACCGCGCCGAGCGTGCCGAGCAGGGTCTTGCCGATTTCACGGGCGGAGGTCACCGCCTGGCGCACCGCGCCGGAATCGCCGGAGACCACCAGGATCACTTCGTTGCTGAAGCTGGTGCCGTTGGACGGGGAGCTGTAGGAAACCACATCGACGTTGGCGGATTTCACCGCCGTATCAGCCATCACTACGCCGATGGCGGCGGGGGCGCCGACTATCACGCCGCAGGCTTTGCCGATCGGCGCGCCGAAGGCTTTTTCCAGCGCGTAGCTGGCGCGGGCGCTATACTGCAGTTCGATATGGCCCGCCTCATTGCTGTAGACGTCGCCGAACGTCCGGTCCAGTTCCTTGAGCGCCACTTCCACCGCGCGTTTCACATCGGACACGTCCTCGCCGCCGAAAATGATCAGCGAGCCGTGTCCCGCGCCGCCTTTAGTGTCGCGGGGTAATTCGATGCTGACCACTTCGGTATTGGTCGCCTTGACCGCCTCGTCCGCCGCCATAATGTGCGGACCCGCGCCGATGCGCGTGCCGAGAATACCGATCGAGCGGTAGCGTTTTTCCAGTTTCATCGCCGTCAGCACTGCGCTGTCGACATTGGCGATCACCAAACCGATGGTGTCGCCCATGGCCGTGCCGACGAATTCCGTCAGGTTACAGGTGTTTTCCGACATATCCGGACCTCGTTCCAATGGGGAGAGAGAAGGGGGCGCCGCGGGGGCGTCGTCACCGATTTTCGCCATCACCTGGGCCAGGATCGCCTCGATGACCTTATCGGTGTTCATTCGCGGGTTCCTTTAGGCAAAAATTTCTCCACATCCGCGTGGGGACGTGGGATGACATGGGTGGCGATCACTTCACCGACGTTGGCCGCCGCCATGGCGCCGGCATCGGTGGCGGCTTTCACCGCGCCGACGTCGCCGCGCACGATAACCGTCACCAGACCGGAACCGATTTTTTCATAACCGACCAATAACACATTGGCCGATTTCACCATGGTATCGGCCGCCTCAATCGCGGCGGTCAGACCTTTGGTTTCCACCATGCCCAGGGCTTCTTGTTGCATTTTTATTACCTCGACCAATCATTAAAATTCTGAGGATGTCCGAGGTAAAATATACGCATAAGCGATAAAAAATAGTGGCTTGATTAGGGTGAAAATAGAAGAAATGATTGGCGGTGGCATAGCAAAAAATTGTCATTTCAGTTTGAAAATGCGGCGCCCTGGCTGGTTTTTATCGACTTGTGCAATAACACCAATTAATTTTTTACCTTCCATAATTCAATAATTGATCTTGAAATTCAGGCCAGGCTGTGATTTTGCCGGCGACACGTTAACGGTAAAAAATAATGCCAGAGCAATAATGTAGTATGGCGAAAAAACGGCAATGCCTTGCGCGGCAAGGCTTGCAGCTCCTATGACCCATAAAAATTATCGACTGTGGCGATTATTTTATATTTTAAAAAACGAAATTTTATGTCTTGTTTTTGTTACGTAAAAAGATAATTGCAGGCGAGATCTCATTTGATTGATAAATAACTTTGCTAAACGCCATGGGGGCATATAGCGTATTGCCTTGAAGGCCTTATGTTCATTAAAACATTTTTTAAAAATAGACAAAATGTCAGTCGGAAGCAATGCGATTTCACGCTAATAATTATTTCATTTCGACCTCATACAGGAAAATTACGATGAGCGACACTCTACGAACGGTAAAAGGGCAATGTGTTGCCGAATTGCTCGGTACCGGGCTGTTTATGTTTTTCGGCACCAGCGTGCTGTGCGCGGCCAAGCTTGCCGGCGCCAGCTTCGGCCTGTGGGAGATTTGCGTGGTGTGGGGGCTGGGCATTGCGCTGGCGGTGTATCTGACCGCGGGTATTTCCGGCGCCCATCTGAATCCGGCGATAACCATTGCCCTGTGGCTGCTGGCTAATTTCGAGGGCAGGAAAGTGCTGCCCTATATCCTGGCCCAGGTGGCGGGGGCCTTCTTTGGCGCGGCGCTGACCTATCTGCTGTACCATAATATGTTCGGCCTCTACGAGCAGGCCCACCAGATGGTGCGCGGCAGCCAGGAGAGCCTGTTCCTGGCCAGCATCTTTTCCACTTATCCGGCAAGCGCCATCAGCGTCGGGCTGGCCGCGCTGGTGGAAACCGTCATCACCTCCATCCTGATGGGGCTTATCATGGCGCTGACCGATGACGGCAACGGCGTGCCCAAAGGTCCGCTGGCGCCGTTGCTGATCGGTATCCTGGTGGCGGTGATCGGTGCGTCCACCGCGCCATTGACCGGTTTCGCCATGAATCCGGCGCGTGACTTCGGCCCCAAGCTGTTCACCTTTTTTGCCGGCTGGGGCGAGGTGGCGATGACCGGAGGCCGCGAGATTCCCTACTTTATCGTGCCCATCGCCGCCCCCATCGTCGGGGCGATCCTGGGCGCCGCGGTATACCGCTTCCTGATAGCGCCCCATTTGCCCGGCAATATTAAACAGGACGCGGCGGGACAACCGCCGCTGCAATCTTAAACCCCGGGCAACCCGGCCGGCACCCGGCTTCAGGACCGGGTGCCGGCGCAATCCTATAATTGTGTGATAGAGCACGGTTTTGAATAAGGAAAAAATGATTAAATCCCAAACGGCTTTAAGATATTGCGTCGTAATCGCTGCATCTTTCATTAAAACGTAACAATCAGGCGAAATATATCTTTTTTGTTACTGGTTTATTAAAAATAAGTAAAGCGCGAGAGGGCATAATATGAATTCCGGTAGTTTTATGGATTCAGAACTGATAAATAAAATCGCGCATGATTTCGCTAATGCCACCAATTTGGCTGTAGTGGTAGTCAATATCCACGGCGAGGAAGTTTCGGATTTATATCATTTCACCCCGTTTTGCCAATCATTGCGCCAGGATCCGGAAATGGGCCGCCGCTGCCGCATGAGCGACCGCTGCGGCGGACTTGAAGCCTCTAAATCCAATCAGCCCTGTATCTACCGCTGTCACGCCGGATTGACCGATTTTTCCATTCCCCTGGTCATCGGCGGCCATTTGGTGGGATTTGTGCTGTGCGGCCAGGTGCGCATCAATGATACCGTCAAGCTGCCCGAAGTGCAGGAGAGCAGTTCCTTCACCTGGCGCCAGAACGGCGTGCTGGCCGAGCATTTCGAGAACATTCCGGTTATCGATTACGACCGGTTGCTGTCTTCCGCCGATTTGCTGAAAATCATCGTTGATAATTACCTTAAGCAACAGCTTGATTTCGTGGTGATTAAGGAACACGCGCCGGCGAGCGCCGGGCACCGGGCGGCGATCCCAAGCGCGCATGACGGCAAAATGAAAAAGGTGCTGCGTTATATCGACAGTCATTACTCCGAGGACCTGCGTCTTGAGGACGTGGCGGCGATGGTCTATCTCAGCCCTTATTATTTCAGCAAATTATTCAAAAAATACCAAGGCGTGGGTTTTAACGCCTACGTGAACCAGCAGCGTATGGAAAGCGCGCGCCAGATGCTGGAGCAAAGCGACTGGTCCATCGCCGTCATTGCGCGCAACCTCGGTTTTTCCCAGGCCAGCTATTTTTGCAAAGTATTTCGCCAGGCCTATCGCATTACCCCCCAGGCGTATCGTGAGCAGCGTTTATCCGCGCTGAATAACAGCCCGGCGAAAAATATCGCCATGCCGCGTAATTAATCCTTTTTCCCTTTTGTCGCTTTAATTATTGTGACGTTATTATTTCCAGCCGATCGTGATCTCATTTTTTAAATTTAACCAACGCTATTTAATGCTATGGCTTTCGCCGCTGAAAATGGCCGCTCATCGCGCCATGCCGTGGCATGGCTAATTGCCGATAGCTAAAAAGTGTTATCCCCCGACAATAAATTTTAATCAAATCATCGCCGGCGAACATTTTTTTTGATCCAATCCGGGGTATATTTTCCCCAGATACTTTAGATTAACGATGACAGGGGCGCCGCCGGCAACGATTTGCCATTTCCGCGCGGCGCCAATGCCAATGTTACCAGGTTGCACGCGCCGCAAGGCCGTCAGGGAAGGAGGTGTGAATCCTCCGCAGCCCCCGCTGCTGTAATGCCGACGAATCCGGCGTCACCACTGATCGAAAATGATTGGGAAGGGCCGGAGGAGGATGACGCAAAGCCAGAAGACCTGCCTGATAACAAGAGCCGTACCGGCTCGGTAACAACTCCTTCGGTGGGAAGCGGGTTGTCCTAACGACTGCGTCGGGATAGCGCCTTTCCGCCGCCGTTGCTTACGACAATCCCGTTCGGCCCGCCCTGGCATTACGGGATACGGATGAAAGCGATACTGATTGGCGGCGCGCAAAGCGGGACCGGGAAAACATTGCTGACGCTCGGCCTGCTGCGGGTGCTGGCCAGGCGCGGCCTCAGAGCGCAGCCGTTCAAGTGCGGGCCGGATTATATCGATACCGGCTGGCATGAAGCGGTCAGCGGCATCGCCTCGCATAACCTGGACGCCTATATGCTGGGGGCTGACACGCTTAACGGCCTGTTTAACCGGCATATGCAAACTGCCGACGTGGGCGTTATCGAAGGCGTCATGGGACTCTACGACGGCCTGGGCAGCGACGGCGGCGACTGCAGCAGCGCCGCGCTGGCCAAGCAGCTGGGCGTGCCGGTGGTGCTTATTATCGACGGCAAGGCGGTATCCACCTCGGCCGCCGCCACCGTACTGGGCTTTCAACTGTTTGATCCCGCCGTCAACATCGCCGGCATTATCGTAAACCGGGTATCCTCCGCCAATCATTTCAACCTGATTAAAACCGCCATTACCCGCTACTGCGATCTGCCGGTGCTGGGGTATCTGCCGCCGCTCAGCGACTGGGCATTGCCCTCCCGGCATCTGGGCCTGGTGCCGGCGCAGGAAAACCGGCGCCTGGAGGCGCAATGGGACCAACTGGCGGATGCGGTGGAACAGCATATCGATATCGATTGTCTTCTGCGTCTTGCCGACTGCCAGCCCGCGGCGGGCCGCCTGCCCGCGCCGCCCGCCGCGCCGCGTTATGCGCAGCTGACGCTGGCGCTGGCCGAGGACGAGGCGTTTCATTTCTATTATCCGGATAATCTGCAGCTCCTGCGCGATATCGGCGTGCGTATCGTGCCGTTCAGCCCGCTAAACGATCGGGAACTGCCTGCGTGCCAGATGATTTACCTCGGCGGCGGTTTTCCGGAACTCTTCGCCGACCGGCTGACGGCCAACGGCGCGATGCGGGCAGCGCTGCTGCGGGCCGGTCTGCAGGGCACGGCCATCTACGCCGAATGCGGGGGGCTGATGTACCTGGGGACTTCCCTGGAGGATCAGCAGGGCCGCGTCTTCCCCATGGTCGGCCTGTTGCGCGGCGTCAGCCGCATGAGCGAGGGACTCAAGCGTTTCGGCTATTGCGAGGGGCGGGCGCTGGCCGATAATCTGCTGACCGCCAGGGGAGAAACGTTACGCGGTCACGAATTTCACCATTCCGAATTTATCACCGATGAGCCGCCGCTGTTTACCCTCACCAAACGCGCCGCCGGCGGCGAGGTAAAACAGTGGCCGGGCGGTTATGGCGACGCCACGCTTCTCGCCAGCTACCTGCATGTGCATTTTTACCAGCGCCCGGCCTTGCTGCGGCGCTGGCTGGATAAAGGATGCGAGCTGCTATGACCTTGAGCGCCTACCTCGCCGGCTACCTGCTGGATCTGTGGCTTGGGGATCCGCCGCACTGGCCGCATCCGGTGCGCTGGATAGGCCATGCCGTCACGGGCCTGCAACGCGTTATCCGCCGTTGCTGCCGCAGCCGCCGGGCGCTGTATATCGGCGGCGGCGCGCTGTGGCTGCTGGTGGTGGGCGGCAGTGGGGGATTGACCTGGGCCTTGCTGCGCCTGCTGTCCTTTTCGCCCGCGCTGGAGTGGCTGGCCACCGCCTGGCTCACCTACACCCTGCTGGCGACCCGCTGCCTGCGCGATGCCGCCATGGCGGTTTATTACGTGCTGCGCGCGGACGACCTGGCGGCGTCGCGCCGGCAGCTGTCCTACATTGTCGGCCGCGATACCCAGCACCTGACGCGGCCGCAAATGATGCGCGCGGTGGTGGAAACGGTGGCGGAAAACAGCGTTGACGGCGTAATAGCGCCGCTGTTCTGGCTGTTTATCGGCGGCGTGCCGCTGGCGATGGCCTATAAGGCGGTCAATACCCTGGATTCCATGGTGGGGTACCGCACGCCGCAGTACGAAGCCATCGGCTGCGTATCGGCGCGAATGGACGACGCGGCCAACTGGCTGCCGGCGCGATTGGGCTGGCTGCTGCTGGCGCTGGCCGCCGGCCTGTTGCGTCTGGACGGGCGCGGCGCCTGGCGCATTGGCTGGCGCGATCGCTATCAGCATAAAAGCCCGAACTGCGCCTGGTCGGAGGCGACGGTGGCGGGCGCGCTGGGGGTGCGGCTGGGCGGACCCAATGATTATTTCAGCATCCGGGTGGAAAAACCCTGGATTGGCGAGGCGCGGCGCGAGATTGCCCTTGGCGACATCATCCACAGTATCCGCTTGATGTATGTCGCCTCCGCGCTGATGCTGGCGACGATGTGCCTGCTCCGCGCCGGCGGCGCGGGATTAGGGTGGTGGTGAGACTTAACAGGGCTGTATAACAGGGCGCAGGCCCGGAGCTGTAACGCGAATGAGTTATATCAAACAACCGCAACAAATCGAGCGCACCAGTTTTGCCATTATCCGGGAGATCATTGCCCGCGAGCGTCCCGATTTCCATTTCCAGGATATCTGGCAGGAAAAAATCATCCTGCGCGCCATCCACACCAGCGCCGATTTCGACTGGCTGGATATTCTGCATTTCTCGGCCGGCGCGGCTGAACGCATGGCCGACGCCCTGAGCCGGGGCTGCACGATATATACCGATACCACCATGGCGCTGTCCGGCATCAATAAGACCGCGCTGGCGCAGCTGGGCGGCAAAGCGGCTTGTTATATCGGCGATGCCGGTATCGCCGAGCAGGCGCGGGCGCAGGGCATGACGCGCTCAATGGCGGCGGTGGACTATGTGGTGGCGCGCGCCGGCCGGGAGCCGGACAACAGCCTGTTTGTGTTCGGCAACGCGCCCACCGCGCTGTTTCGCCTGCTGGAGCATGTCGGTCGGTCGGATTACCGGCCGCAGGGGGTGATAGGCGTGCCGGTGGGGTTTGTCGGCGCCAGCGAATCCAAGCAGGCGCTGGCCGACAGCCCGTTGCCGTGCATCGCCGCGCTGGGCCGCAAAGGCGGCAGCAATATCGCCGCGGCCATCGTCAACGCCCTCCTTTATCAGCTGCGGGAGGCATGATGGACGACGTGGTCTGGCACAATGGCCGGGCGCTGCGCAAGGGGTATACCACCGGATCCTGCGCCACCGCGGCGGCTAAAGTCGCCGCCGAGATGCTTTTGCGCCAGCAGGTGATAGATACCGTTTCCATCGTGACGCCGTCCGGCGTCACGCTGTGCCTGAACGTCGAGCTGCCGTTGATAAGCCCCGGCGAGGCCACCGCCGCCATTCGCAAGGACGGCGGCGATGACGTGGACGCCACCGACGGCATGCTGATTTTTGCCCGCTTAAGACTGCGCGCCGATGCCGCCATTATCATTGAGGGCGGCGCCGGCGTGGGCCGGGTAACCCGCAACGGCATCGGCCTGGCTATCGGCCAGGCGGCGATTAACAACACTCCCCGTCATACCATCGAGACGGCGGTGCGCGAGGTCATCGGGCCGGATCGCGGCGCGGATGTGGAGATTTTCGCCCCGGAAGGGGAAGCGCGGGCGCGGAAAACCTATAACGCGCGCCTGGGCATCCTGGGCGGTATTTCCATTATCGGCACCAGCGGCATCGTGACGCCGATGTCGGAGGAAAGCTGGAAGAAATCCCTGTCGCTTGAGCTGGGCATGAAGCGCGCCGACGGCATGGACCGGGTGATCCTGGTGCCGGGCAACCACGGCGAGCGTTTCGTCGGCGAACGGCTGGGCATCGATAAACGTTACGTTGTCACTATGAGCAATTTTGTCGGTTATATGCTTAAGGAGGCGGAGCGCCTGGGGTTTCGCCAGATCCTGATGGTCGGCCATTTCGGCAAACTGGTGAAGGTGGCGGCGGGGATCTTCCATACCCATAGCCATATCGCCGACGGACGCATGGAAACGCTGATTGCCTGGCTGGCCTTGTGCGACGCCCCCCACGCGCTGATGCATCAGGTGGCGGCGTGCGTGACCACCGAGGAGGCGATGGCGTTAATCGACGCCGCCGGCTGGCAGCGGGTATACCCGGCCATTGCCGCGCGCGTCGCCGCCCGCATGGCCGAGCTGTTGCGTTTTTCCTCTGCGCCGCCCCGCTGCGATGCGCTGCTGTTCTCCTTCGATCAGCAGATCCTCGGCAGCAGCCGGCCGGCGGCGGAACTGAGAGAGGCCTTCCGATGAACAGGAGGGTTGACGATAACGGCCACCGGCACGCGCCCCGGTTAAGCGTGGTCGGGCTGGGGCCGGGGGATGGCCGCTACCTGACGCCCGGCGCCTGGCGGCTGATCGAGCAGTGTTCGGTGCTGATCGGCAGCCCGCGCCAGCTGGCGTGTTTTCCTGGGTTCCAGGGCGAAAAGCGGCCGTTCGGCCCGTCCCTGGCGGCGCTTGCGGCCTGGCTGGACGCCCATCCCGACGTGGACACGGTGGTGCTGGCTTCCGGCGACCCGCTATTGTACGGCATCGGCGATTACCTGAGCCGGCGCATGGGGGCGGAAAACCTGCATATCGAGCCGGGGATCAGCGCGGTGCAATACCTGTTTTCACGCCTGCGCATGGCGATGAACGATGTCTATCTCACCAGCAGCCATGGCCGCGCGCCTGATTTTGATTTTTTGCTGCTGCACCCCAGGGTGGCGATGGTCACCGACGAACGCATCGGTCCTTATGAAATCGCCCGCGAGATCCTGGCGCGCGAGCGGCCGCGGGTCATGATTATCGGCGAAAACCTGTCCTACCCCGATGAACGTATCCACCGGCTGCCGCCCGCGCAAGTGGCGCGGCATTATGCAATGAACGTGGTGGTGATCCTCGATGAGAGATGAAGAATTTATCCGCGGCCCGGTGCCGATGACCAAACGCGAAATCCGGCTGGCGTCGGTGGACCGGCTGGAGCTGGCGCAGGCCCGGCTGCTGATTGACGTCGGCGCCGGTACCGGCAGCGTCGGCATCGAGGCGGCCAGCCGCTACCCCCAGCTGCGGGTGATGGCGGTGGAGCGCAATCCCGACGCGCTGGCGCTGATTCGCGCCAACAGCGCCAAATTCGCCCTGGACGAGCGTATGGACATCGTGGCCGGCGACGCGCCGCTGCCGCTGGCGGTAAGCGCCGATGCTGTTTTTATCGGCGGCAGCGGCGGCAACCTGGCGGCGATTATCGGCTGGGCCGGTGAACTGCTGGTGCCGGGCGGACGCCTGGTGATTAACCTGATTTTGCAGGAGAACCTCGGCGAGGCGCTGGGCGCGCTGCGCCAGGCGCCCTTCGTTCGCGCGGACTGCGTCCAGATGCAGGTTGCCAGCCTGGCCCCGCTGGGCAGCGGACACTTTTTTAAACCGAACAATCCCGCTTTTATTATTTCCTGTCTCAAGGAGAACACTCATGACAGAGCCCTTTGACCGCCGGCTGATCTGGTTTGTCGGCGCAGGACCGGGCGACCGGGAACTGATCACCCTGAAAGGCTACCGGCTGTTATGCGCGGCGGACGTGGTGATCTACGCCGGATCGCTGATTAATCCCGCGCTGCTGGACTATTGCAAGCCGGGCGCGGCCTGCTATGACAGCGCCGGTCTCAACCTGCGGCAGATTATCGGCCATATGAGCGAGGGTATCGCCGCCGGCAAGCTGGTGGTGCGCCTGCAAACCGGCGATTTATCCCTGTACGGCTCGATCCGCGAACAGATTGAAGAACTGGCGTTGCTGAATATCGGTTTTAGCACCGTGCCCGGCGTCAGCGCGTTTCTCGGCGCCGCGGCGCAGCTTGGCGTGGAGTATACCGTGCCGGAAGTGGCGCAAAGCCTGATTATCACCCGTATGGAGGGGCGCACGCCGACGCCGGCGCTGGAAGCGCTGGAAGCGTTTGCCGCGCACCGCACGTCGATGGCCATTTTCCTGTCGGTACAGGCTATAGAGCGCGTGGCGCAGCGGCTGGTGGACGGCGGTTATCCCAGCGACACGCCGGCGGCGGTGATTTTCAAGGCCACCTGGCCGGAGGAAAAAACCGTACGCGGCACGCTGGCGGATATCGCCGGCAAGGTCCGCGCGGCAGGCATCGGCAAGACGGCGCTTATCCTGGTGGGCGCCTTCCTGGGCGACGAATACCACTACTCCAAACTGTATCACGCGGAATTCACCCATGAATATCGTCAAGCCTGAGTCGGTCGCCCTGTTTTGCCTGACCCCCGGCGGCGTTCAGTTGGCCAAACGGCTGTCGGCGCTGATCCCGATGACCTGTTTTACCAGCCAGAGTTTGCTGGAGCCGGGATTTGATGCGTTTCACGGCACGCTGTCCCATACGGTGGCGGAAGTGTTCAATACGTATTCGGCGCTGATATTTATCTGCGCCACCGGTCTCACGGTGCGGGTTATCGCGCCGCTGATTAAAGATAAGTTCAGCGATCCGGCGGTGGTGGTGATCGACGATCGCGGCCACCATGCCATCAGCCTGCTGTCCGGTCATATGGGGGGCGCCAACGCGCTGACCGGCTATATCGCCGGACTAATCGGCGCCACGCCGGTGGTCACCACCGCGACCGATGTCAACCAGCTGGCCGCGGTGGATATCCTGGCGCAGCAGTTGAACGCCACCATGACGGATTTTCGCCAGACGGTGAAAAAGCTTAACCAGTTGCTGGTGTGCGGCGGGCGCGTCGGGCTGTATTGGGACCAGACGTCGCTGGCGACGATAAAAATGCGCTGGCCGGAAGAGTATTGCGATACCCGCGGCCTGGTGCTGGTCACCGATCTGGACGATTTGCCCGAACTGGACGCGCTGCTGTACGTCAGTTTGCACGACAGCGTGCCGGAGGTGCCGGTGCCGGTGTACAAACTGGTGCCGCGCTGTGTGGTGGCGGGTATCGGCTGCCGGCGCGACACGCCGCCGTCCACCGTGGCGAACCTGCTGGCGCGGCAACTGGCGGGACTGCATATCGACCCGCTGGCGCTGCGCGCCATCGGCAGCGTGGCGATTAAACGCGACGAACCCGCGCTGCGCCATCTGGCCAATCAATGCTGCGTGCCGTTCGAGATTTTTTCCGTCGATGCCCTGAAACCGGCCGCCGCCCGATTTCCCGGCTCGGACTTCGTGAAGCGCGTGGTGGGCATCGGCAGCGTCTCCCAACCCGTCGCCTGGCTGATGAGCAACGGCCGCCTGGTGGGCGATACGCTGCGTACCCAGGGCGTGACCATAACCTTAGGAGTTTCCTGCTGATGCTGTATGTGATTGGTATCGGCCCGGGCAGCCAGGCCGCGATGACCCTGGAGGCGCTTGACGCCATCCGCGACGCCGACATTATCGTCGGCTACAAAACCTATACCCACCTGGTCAAGCACCTGACCGGCGACAAACAGGTGATCAAGACCGGCATGTGCAAGGAAATCGAACGCTGCCAGGCCGCGCTCGATCTGGCGGTCACCGGCCAAAAGGTGGCGCTGATCAGTAGCGGGGACGCCGGCATCTACGGCATGGCGGGCCTGATCCTGGAACTGGTGACGGCGCAGGGGCTGGATGTGCAACTGAAGCTTATCCCCGGCGTCACGTCCAGCACCGCCGCCGCCTCACTGCTGGGCGCGCCGCTGATGCATGATTTTTGCCATATCAGCCTGAGCGATCTGATGACCCCCTGGCCGGTGATTGAACGGCGCATCCTGTGCGCGGCGCAGGCGGATTTCGTGATCTGCTTTTACAATCCGCGCAGCCACGGCCGGCCGGATCACCTGGCCAACGCCTTTGCCCTGATGGGCCGTTATAAATCGGCGCACACGCCGGTGGGCGTGGTACGTGCCGCCGGGCGTAAAAAACAGGAAAAATGGCTGACGACGCTCGGGGATATGGACTTCGCGCCGGTGGACATGACCTGTCTGGTGATTGTCGGCAACCAGGCGACCTATTGCCGTGACGGCCTGATGATCACGCCGCGCGGCTATCAAATCCAGGCGGACGCGCAGTGACGGCGGGCCGGATATGCCCACCTGCAGCAGCCCGGGAGCCGGTTGACGGCGGCGGCGGGATTGTCCGCGCGCCGGCGCCCCAGGTGCATATCCTCGGCGGCACGTCCGACGCGCTGGCGTTATGCCGGGTGATGGCCCGGCGCGGAGTGTCCTATAGCCTGTCGGTGGCCACCGCCACCGGCGAGGCGCTGGCGGCGGGCGTGGGCGGCGCCCGGCAGGTGGGCCGTATGGACGCCGCCGGCATGGCCGGGTGGCTTTCGGGGGCGCGCTGGGTTATCGACGCGTCCCATCCCTATGCCGAGCTGGCGTCGCAACATCTGGCGGCGGCGTGTCGGGCGCTGGCGCTGCCGTTGACGCGTTATGAACGTCCCAGCGATATCGACGCCATCACGCATCCCCGTTTATTACCGGTGGATTCGATAGAGCAGGCGTGCCGGACGGCGGCGGCGCTGGGACAGCGCATCCTGCTGACCACCGGCAGCAAACAGCTGGCTGATTACGTCAGGCTGCTGCCGGGCAAAACCCTCATAGCCCGCGTGCTGCCCACCGCCGCGATCCTGGCCCAGTGCGCGGAGCTGGGCCTGGGCGTCAGCCAGGTGATCGCCATGACCGGTCCCTTCAGCCGCGAGCTGAACCTGGCCCTGTACCGCCAGTACCGGCCAGAGGTCATGATCACCAAGGAATCCGGCCGGGAAGGAGGCTACGCCGAAAAGGTCTTGCCTTGCCTGGCGCTGAATATCCCCTGCGTGGTCATCCGCCGGCCGCCGATGCGGTGGGATGACGTGATAAGCACGCCGGACGCGTTTGAACACCGGCTGGACCAGTGGCTGAACGCCGCCGGCACGGCGAATAAGGAATCATCATGAAAAAAGCGCTGTTGACCATCAGTTTCGGCACCACCTACACCGAGGCGCGCGAGCGCAATATCGACGCCTGCGAACGGCGGCTGGCCGCCGCATTCGCCGATCGCGTCCCGTTTCGCGCCTTCACCTCCGGCATGGTCATGCGCAAGCTGGCGCAGCGGGACGGCCTGTTTATCGATTCGCCGCAGCAGGCGCTGGAAAAACTCTGGCAACAGGGCTATCGGGATGTGGCGATCCAGTCGCTGCATATCATCAACGGCGATGAGTACGAAAAAATCCTGCATCACGCCGCGGCCTGGCGCGGACGTTTCGACCGGCTGCATATCGGCGCGCCATTGCTTAACGACGAGCGCGATTACGGGCGGCTGATGGCGGCGCTACAGGCGCAAATGCCCGCGCTGGCCGACGACGAGCGGGTGGTGTTTATGGGACACGGCACCCGCCATCATGCGTTTGCCGCCTACGCATGCCTGGATCATATGCTGGCCGCGCGCGGTATCCCCGCGCTTATCGGCGCGGTGGAAAGTTATCCCGACCTGCAACTGGTCATCGCGCGGCTGAACGCCCAGAAGGTACGCAAGGTGCATTTAATGCCGCTGATGCTGGTGGCGGGCGATCACGCCATCAACGATATGGCGTCCGGGGAGCCCGATTCCTGGAAAAGCCAACTACAGCGTGCCGGCTACGCATGCCGGTGCTGGGTACAGGGGTTGGGGGAAAACCCGCTGGTCCAGCAGCTGTTTGTCGATCATCTCCTGGATCGCGTCACCGAAGAGGTGATGCCATGACCGGCCGGCTGTATGCCATCGGCACCGGGCCGGGCGCCGCCGATTTGATTACGGTGCGCGGCGCCCGCGTGCTCGGCCAACTGGATGTGCTGTACGCGCCGGCGGGACGCAAGGGCGGCGACAGCCTGTCGCTGAGTATTGTGCGCGAATATCTCGCCGCGCGGGTCGATATCAGGACGCGCCATTTTCCCATGAGCCTGGACGCCGGGGAAAAGGATGCCGTGTGGGACGCGGTGGCCCGCGAAATGGCCGCTGATGTGGAGCAGGGGCTGCAGGTGGGTTTTATTACCCTGGGAGACGCCATGCTGTACAGCACCTGGGTATTTTTACTGGCGCGGCTGCAGGGGCGCATACCCATCGACATTATTCCCGGCGTCACCTCGTTCGCCTGCATCGCCGCCCGGGCGCAAATGCCGCTGGCGATGGAAAGCCAGTCGCTGGCGGTGATGGCCTGCACCGATGATGAAAGCGCGCTGGAACAGGCGCTGCTGTCCCATGACTGTGTGGTGCTGATGAAGGTGTATGGCCGTTTTGCCCGCATCCAGGCGCTGCTGGGCCGCCTTGGCCTGCTGGAACACGCCCTGCTGATGGCGGACGCATCGTTGCCGCAGGAGAGGTGCTTCCGCGCGCTGGGCGACCTGGCGCCAGATCAGGCGTTACCTTATTTTTCCACGGTGGTGGTCAATAAAGGCTGGCCCGCCGCCGCAACAGCGCATTTTAATGGATAACCGAGGAGTTAACCGATGAACCTACAGATTGGCAAGGGGATGTCCGCGTTCGGCGCCGGCATGACGCTGTTATTGCTGGTGGTGCCGCAGGATGCGTACGCCATGCATATCATGGAGGGTTTCCTGCCGCCGATGTGGGCGCTGGCCTGGTGGCTGCTGTTTTTACCCTGTCTGGCGATCGGACTGACGCGCATGCGGCGGATTGTGGCCGAGGACAGCAACCGCAAGGTGCTGCTGGCGCTGTGCGGCGCGTTTATCTTTGTGCTGTCGGCGCTGAAAATCCCGTCGGTGACCGGCAGCTGTTCCCATCCCACCGGGGTGGGCCTGGCGGTGATTATGTTCGGGCCGTGGGTGCTGTCGGTGCTGGGGGCGGTGGTGCTGCTGTTCCAGGCGCTGCTGCTGGCCCACGGCGGCCTGACCACCCTGGGCGCCAATGCCATTTCCATGGCGGTGGTCGGCCCGATGGTGGGGTATGTGGTCTGGCGGCTGTCGCTGCGCTTAGGCCTGCGGCGCGATGTGGCGGTGTTCCTGTGCGCCATGCTCGCCGATCTGTCCACCTATATGGTGACGTCGCTGCAACTGGGACTGGCGTTCCCCGACCCGGTGTTTGGCTTTACCGGCTCGGCGCTGAAATTTATGGGCGTGTTCTGCCTGACGCAAATCCCCATCGCCATCGCGGAAGGACTGTTAACCGTTATGATTTACGACCAACTGACCAAACGGCAGTTGTTAACCGTCGGGAGTCATTAAAATGAAAAAAATGCTGATATTGCTTTCCCTGGTGGTGGCGCTGATGGTGATGCCGTTTTTTATCAACCATGGCGGCAGCTACGGCGGATCGGACAACGAGGCGGAAGGTCTGATAGGCACCCTGGCGCCCAATTATAAACCCTGGTTTTCGTCGCTCTATGAACCCGCCAGCAGTGAAATCGAAAGCCTGCTGTTTACCCTGCAAGGCTCGATCGGCACCGGGGTGGTATTTTATATTCTCGGTTTTTATCGCGGCAGGGAGAGCCGCGGCAAAAACAAGCGCGGTGGGGAAGGCCGCGGCGATGGCCGCCAGCCCGAAGATGAAGACGACGCCGGCCGGGACGGACGTCATGCTTGAAATCGATCGCCTGTCCTGGCAAAACCGCTGGCAGGCGCGGGATCCGATGCGCAAGTTCGTTCTCTATGCGGCCTTGCTGGGCATTGCGCTGCTGACATCGCCGCTGTATCAATGCGCCACCCTGCTGCTGCTGATCCCCTTGACCTGCTATGTGGCGCGTGTGGGTCTGGCGCGCTATCTGCGCTGGCTCAGCGTGCCGCTGGGATTTCTGGCGGTCAGCCTGCTGAGCATCGCGGTATCTTTTGCCTGGTCCGGCGGTAGTATGATCTACAGCGTGCGGTTGGGAAGCCTGTACCTGGGGCTGGATAAACAGGGCCTGGCGTTGGCCAATCTGGCCATGTGGCGCAGCATGACCGCCCTGGCGGCCACCTATTTATTCGTGCTGACCACGCCTTTTACCCAGATTATCCAGATCCTCAAACGCTGCCGCCTGCCGCGGCTCTTGATCGAGCATACCCTGCTAAGCTATCGCTTTATTTTTATCTTTCTTGACGAGGCCAACGCCATCCGCCAGGCGCAGTCGCTGCGCTTCGGTTACTGTTCGCTGCGTACCGGCTATCATTCGCTGGCGATGCTGGTGGGCATGCTGATGCTGCGGGTCATCACCCGCTACCGGGAAATGTCCGTCGCGCTGGAGGTGAAATTGTACCAGGGCGAATTCCATTTATAAGGATCGACGATGTTAGCGACCGAAGCACTCAGTTTTTCCTGGCAGCAGGATCAGCCGGCGCTGTGCGATTTAACGCTGGATTTCAGCCGCGGCCGGGTCACCGGCTTGATTGGCGCCAACGGCTGCGGCAAGTCCACGCTGTTCATGAACCTGCTGGGTTTGCAAAAGCCGCAAAGCGGCAGGGTGCTGTGGCGGGGCAAGCCGCTGGACTATGATAAACGCAGCCTGCTGGCGCTGCGCCAGCAGGTGGTCATGGTGTTCCAGGAACCGGATCACCAACTGTTCTATACCGATATCGACAGCGATATCGCGTTTGCCCTGCGCAACCTCGGCGTGGATGAAGCGGTCATCCAGGCGCGCCTGGCGCAGGCGTTGACGCTGGTGGGGGCCAACGGCTTTCGCCACCGGCCGATCCAGTACCTCAGCCATGGCCAGAAAAAACGCGTGGCCATCGCCGGGGCGCTGGTGATGCAATCGGATTACCTGTTGCTGGACGAACCCACCGCCGGGCTGGATCCGCAGGGCCGCGAGGCGATGATCGGCATTATCCAGCGCATCGCGGCCCAGGGCCGGCACGTCATCATCGCCAGCCATGATATCGACCTGATTTATCATATCTGCGATTACATCTATGTCATGGCGCAGGGACGCCTGCTGGCCGAGGGCAGCGAGCGGGAGGTGTTCCAGCAAGCGGCGATGCTGGCGCGCGCGGGGCTGAGCCAGCCTTGGCTCATCAAGGCGCATACCCGGCTCGGCATGCCGCTGGTGAAGACGGAAGATGAACTGTTCGCTTTTTACGAACAATCCCGGGAGGCAAAAGTATGACGATGTCAATCATGGTACAGGGCACCGCGTCCGACGTGGGTAAAAGCGTCCTGGTGGCCGGGCTGTGCCGTATTTTTGCCCAGGACGGCCACCGCGCGGCGCCGTTTAAGGCGCAGAATATGGCGCTGAATTCCTGGATCACCCGCGATGGCGCTGAAATGGGCCGGGCGCAGGTGTTCCAGGCCGAGGCGGCGGGCATTGAGCCGGACGTGCGCATGAACCCGGTATTGCTCAAGCCGACCAGCGATCGGAAATCGCAGGTGATCGTCATGGGCGAGGCGCTATGCCACATGGACGCCATGGATTACCATCGCTACAAGCCGCAGCTGCGCGCGCGGGTCGGCGAAGTATTCCGCAGCCTGGCGGCGGATTTCGACATTATCGTGCTCGAGGGCGCCGGCAGTCCGGCGGAGATCAACCTGCGCGATCGCGATATCGTCAATATGGGCATGGCGCAACAGGCGAACGCGCCGGTGCTGCTGGTGGCCGATATCGACAAGGGCGGGGTGTTCGCCGCCATTTACGGCACCCTGGCGCTGCTGCGCCCGGATGAAAAAGCGCGGGTCAAGGGGGTGATTATCAATAAATTCCGCGGCGACCTGGCGCTGCTCAAGCCCGGGATCGCGCAAATCGAGGCGCTGACCGGCGTGCCGGTGGTGGGCGTGATGCCATGGTTCGACGAGCCGCTGGAAGATGAGGACGGCGTCGCCCTGCAAGGGGATAAATACCGCCTGGGCGGCGCCCGTGAACTGGATATCGCCGTGGTGCAGTTGCCGCATATCGCCAACTTTTCCGATTTTAACGCGCTGGCGGTGCAGCCGGATGTACGGCTGCGTTATGTAAAGCGCGGCGAAGCGCTGGGCGTGCCGGATCTGCTGATTATTCCCGGCAGTAAAAACACCTTGGGCGATCTTGCCTACCTGCGGGAAAACGGCATCGATGCCGCTATCCATCGCGCCCATGGGCAGAGCGTGCCGGTTCTGGGCATCTGCGGCGGTTTCCAGATGCTGGGCAGGCGGGTCACCGACGGCATCGAATCGGGCATCGCCGAAACCGACGGCCTGGGGCTGCTTGATTGCGACACCCGCTTCGAGCCGCGTAAAATCACCACCCAGGTGGAGGCCGGCGTACAGGCCTTGCCGGCGGGCATCTTCGCCGCCGCGGGCGGCCTGGCGCTGAGCGGCTATGAAATCCATATGGGCCAGACCACGCTTGGCACCGGCGCGCGTCCCTTCGCCACGTTATTACGGCAAAACGGCCGCCCCTGCCGGCAGGACGACGGCGCGGTTAACGCCGCGGGCGACGTGGCCGGCAGCTATATTCACGGGCTGTTCGACAGCCCGTTGTTTACCCGGGCGCTGCTTGACGCGCTGCGCGCGCGGCGCGGCCTTGATGCGCTGGATACGCCGGTGACCGGCTGGCGCGAGCGCAAGGAGCTGTCGTTTGATGCGCTGGCAGGCCAGATGCGCGCCCATATCGATATCCCGCTGCTGTACCGTATTATGCGTGAGCAGGCGGCGACGGGAGAACCGGCATGATACTGGTGACCGGCGGCGCGCGCAGCGGCAAAAGCCGCCTGGCCGAAAGCCTTGCCGCCCGCGACGGCGGCGCGGTGCTGTATATCGCCACCTCGGTGGTGACCGACGAAGAAATGGCGCAGCGGGTGGAAAAACATCGCCGCGATCGTCCCGCGCACTGGCTGACCTGGGAAGGCCATCGCGATCTTGACCGGGTGATCCGCGCCCATGCCGGCCGGGTCGATGCGGTGCTGCTGGAGTGCGTCACCACGCTTATCACCAACCTGCTGTTTGACCAGGCGGGCGCCACGCCGCCCGATGCGATGGATTTCGACGCCATCGAGCGCCATATCGCCGGGCACATCGACGCGCTGATCGCCGCCTGCGCCGACGCGCGCTGCCGGGTGGTGCTGGTCACCAACGAACTTGGCATGGGCATCGTACCGGAAAATCTGCTGGCCCGGCGGTTTCGCGATATCGCGGGCAGGGTCAACCAGCGGCTGGCCGCCGCCGCTACCGACGTCTGGCTGGTGGTATCCGGCATTCCGGTGCCGATCAAAGGCGGCGACCAGAGGGACCAGCCTGCCGGCAATCCCTGCGTAAATACTCACCATCGCCGCGGCGGGGCAACACAATGACGTCTTTTCTGGCCACCCTGCAATTTATGACCCGCCTGCCTGTGCCCGCGCGCTGGACGCGGGATTTGCCGCTGGACGCCTATGCGCGCGGCGTGATCTGGATGCCGGTGGTGGGATTGGTGGTGGGCGGGTGCTGCGCGCTGGTCTTCGCCCTGGCGCAGCCGGCGTTCGGCACGCCGCTGGCCGCCCTGCTGGCGGTGCTGGCCAATGCCATGGTCACCGGGGCCTTTCATCTCGACGGGTTGGCGGATACCTGCGACGGTATTTTCTCGGCGCGCAAGCGCGAGCAGATGCTGGAGATCATGCGCGACAGCCGTATCGGCACCAACGGCGCGCTGGCCATGGTATTCGCCATCGGCCTGCGGCTGGCGGCCATGGCGGCGCTAAGCCTGCATCCGGGCGGCGCGCTGCCCTATATCATCGCCGCTCCGGTGGTAAGCCGCGCCCTGATAAGCATTCTGATGTATCACCAGCGCTATGCCCGCGAAACGGGGCTCGGCAACGTCTATATCGGCAAAATCAGCGGCCATCATTTTGCCGTGACGCTGCTCGCCGGCATGCTGCTGACCCTGGCGATTGCCGGCCTGCGCGGCCTTGCTGCGGCGCTTATCGTCCTGGCGCTGGCCTACGGCTACCGCGCCAGGATTAACGCGGTGCTGGGCGGCCAGACCGGCGATACCCTGGGCTGCGGCGTGGAGGTATTCGAATGGCTGTTTTTGCTCGCGGCCCTGGCCGTTCCGCTATGAGACTCTATTTAGTGCGTCACGGCGAAACCCAGGCCAACCGCGACGGCGTTTACTGCGGCGTCAGCGATGTGGTCCTGACGCCGAAGGGACGCTTCCAGGCGCACCGGGTGGCCTGGCAACTGGCGGAGATTCCCTTCGGGCGGGTCCTGACCTCCCGGCTCAGGCGCAGCCGGGAGACGGCCGATATCATCCGTCCCGGCATGCCGCCTGAGGCCTGGCAGGAATGGGACGAAATGAATTTCGGCGCCTGGGAGCTACGCCATCATCGCGATCTCGCTACGCAGGATCCGCAGCGCTATGCGGCCTGGTGCGACGATTGGCAGCATGTGGCCCCGCCCGGCGGCGAAGGGTTCCAGGCGTTTGCGCGGCGGGTGGGGCTTGCGGCCGCGCGCCTGCGCGAACAGGACGGCGCGGACGCCATCTTGCTGGTGGCCCATCAGGGCGTGCTCGGCGTACTGCTGGCCACGCTGCTGGGAATGCCGCCCGCCGCCATGTGGCATTTTCCCTTCCGCCAGGACGCCTTTACCCAGGTCACGCTTAACGACGGATTTTGTGTACTCAACCAGTTAAACGACAGCGGCCGGGCCATGATGCCCGCACGCTGAAACCGTAACCCATTTTCCAGGAGAAGGTAATGAAAACACTGCAACAGGTCATCGACGCCATCCGTCCTTTGGACGAGAAAGCCATGGCGCGGGCGGAACAGCGTCTCGACGGCTTGCTTAAGCCGCCGGGAAGTCTTGGCCGCCTGGAGACGCTTGCCGTCCAGCTGGCGGGCATTATGGGCGACCGGCCGCTGGCGTTTGCGGGTAAAGAGATGATGGTGATGGTGGCCGATCACGGGGTATACGAAGAAGGGGTGGCGGTATCGCCGCGCATCGTTACCGCCATCCAGGCGGCGAATATGGTCAAGGGCACCACCGGGATCTGCGTGCTGGCGGCCAACGCCGGCGCGGCCGTCACCGTGGTGGATCTGGGCATTGACTGCGAGCAGCCTTTGCCCGGACTGCTGGACCGGCGCATGGGCCGCGGCTGCGGCAATATCGCCACCGGTCCGGCGATGACCGCCGGCCAGGCGCGCACCGTACTTGAAACCGGCGCGGCGCTGGTTGCCGACGCGGTTGGCCGGGGCATCACCTTATTCGGCGTCGGCGAGCTGGGCATGGCGAACACCACGCCCGCCGCCGCGCTGGTGAGCGTGTTAACCGGCGCGCCGGCGCAGGACGTCGTCGGCCGCGGCGCCAACCTGCCGCAGTCCATGCTGGCGCATAAAATCGAGGTGGTGGAGCGCGCCATCGCCGTAAACCGCCCGGATGCGCGGGATGGCCTCGACGTGCTGGCGAAAGTGGGCGGTTATGATCTCGGCGGCATGGCCGGCGTCATGCTGGGCGCCGCCGCCGAGGGCGTCCCGGTGATACTGGACGGTTTTCTGTCCTACGCCGCCGCGCTGGTCGCCTGCCGCATCGCCCCGCAGGCGCGGCCTTATTTCATCCCCTCGCACCTTTCCGCGGAAAAAGGGGCGAAGATCGCCCTGGCCCATCTGGATCTGCGGCCTTATTTTGATCTGGAGATGCGCCTGGGCGAGGGCAGCGGCGCCGCGCTTGCCATGAATCTGGTGGACGCCGCCTGCGCCGTTTATAACGACATGGGCACGCTGGCGGACAGCGCTATCGTCCTGCCCGCCCATTAAACGCCACCGCGGGCGGCAACGTGCCTATCCCGCGGTTGCCGCCCGCCCCGGCGGCCATTAACCCGCGCTGACCCGCGCCAGCGGCAATATCGTGCCTTTTGCCGCCGCCCTCTATTGACCCTCCCGCGCTTACCCTGCATGCTCTGCAATACGACCGGTCGTATTATTTTTTCTCTTTTATCGTCTTTTATCTTTTCAGGCAGAGGATGTTCCATGAGCACACCCAAGTACGGCGCGCGCCTTGCGCCGCTATTATTGCTGCCGGCGCTGGCTGCCCTGATGGCCGCCGGCTGTAAGCCCGCCGCCCCGGCGCAGCAAACACAGCAGGCGATCCCGGTGGCGGTGACCACCGTGATGTTCCAGCCGGTACGCCAATGGGACGATTTTACCGGCCGGCTGGAAGCCATCCAAAGCGTGGACGTCAGGCCGCGGGTCGGGGGTTTTATCGATGCTATCGCGTTTGACGACGGCGCGCGTGTCCATAAGGGCCAGGTGCTGTACCAAATTGATCCCAGGCCCTATCAGGCGGAGGTGGACCGGCTGGAGGCCGGGCTCCAGCAGGCGGTGGCTAACGCGGCGCTCGCCAGGACCAACCGCGAGCGCAGCCGGCGGCTGATCGTGGTGAACGCGATTTCCAGCAGCGAGCTGGATGCCCAGGAGGCCAACGCCAAAGTCACGGTGGCCAATGTGGCCGCCGCGCAGGCGGCGCTGGCCACGGCGCGGCTTAACCTGTCGTTTACCCAGGTGAGCGCGCCCATCGACGGGCGCATTTCCAAGGCGCTGATCACCCGGGGCAATCTGGTGACCACCGACAGCCTGCTGACCACCATTGTCTCCGATAGCCCGATATACGCGGCGTTCAATGTGGACGAGCAGGCCTACCTGAAATATGCCGCCGCCCAGCGCGGCAAGGATAACGCGGTCTTTATCGGCCTGATGGGCGAAAACGGTTTTCCCCACCGCGCGCGCCTGCGTTTCCTGGATAACGTGGTGGATCCCCGCAGCGGCACCCTGGCGGCCAGGGCGGTCTTGGATAATGCCGACGGCAGCCTGACGCCGGGCCTGTTCAGCCGGGTGCGCCTGGTGTCCTCCGAGGTGCAGCGGGTCGCCCTGCTGCCGGAACAGGCGCTGGGCACCGATCTGGGCAAACGTTATGTGCTGGTGCTGGATAAGGACCGGCGGGTGCAATATCGGGCCATTACCCTGGGACAGGCGGTGGGCGAGTGGCGCATCGTGAAAAGCGGGCTGAACGAGGGCGAACAGGTGGTGGTGGACGGGCTGCAAAAAGTGCGGCCGGGAGACGTGGTGGCACCGCACGCCGCCGCCACGGATACGTCGCCGGCCGCGCTGGCCGCCTTGCTTCCCCATGATTAGCGGTGACCTGATGAAAGGCGTCCGCGGCAGCGGCGCCATGGCCTGTTACCTATCTATGAGATTATTATGAATATTTCACGGTTTTTTGTCAGCCGGCCCCGGTTCGCGGTGGTGCTGTCGCTGGTGATTTTCGCCGCCGGCTTAGTGGCGCTGCCGCTGTTGCCCATTGCCGAATATCCGGAAGTGGTGCCGACCACCATTGTGGTCAATACCACCTTTGCCGGGGCGGATCCGTCCGTTATCGCCGAAACGGTGGCCTCGCCTATCGAACAGGCGATTAACGGCGTCGAGGGCATGCTGTATCAATCCTCGCAGGCCACCAGCGACGGCGCCCTGACCGTGACGGTCACCTTTGCGCTGGGCACCGACGGCGACAAGGCCCAGGTGCTGGTGCAAAACCGCGTGGCGCAGGTGCTGTCGAGGTTGCCGCCCGAAGTGCAGCGGGTCGGCGTGACCACCAATAAATCCTCGCCCACGCTGATTGAAGTGGTGCACCTGACCTCGGACGATAACCGTTATGACATGCTTTACCTGGCAAGCTATGCGCAACTGCATGTCAAGGATGCGCTGGTGCGCGCGTATGGCGTGGGTGATGTCAGCGTCTTCGGCCTCGGGCCCTATTCCATGCGCGTCTGGCTCGATCCGGAACAGCTGGCGGCGCGCTCCCTTACCGCCGGCGACGTGGTGGCGGCGCTGCGCGAGCAAAATATCCAGGTGGCGGCGGGGCAGGTAGGCGGGTCGCCCGCCGCCAGCCAGGCGCAGTTCCAGATTTCCGTGGTGACCCAGGGACGGCTGGAAACCGAAGAGCAGTTCGGCGATATCATCCTGCGCGCCGACGGACAGGGCAAGATTATCCACTTGCGCGATGTGGCGCGCCTGGAACTGGGCTCGGACAACTATTCGTTGCGTACCCTGCTCGACAACCAGCCCGCGGTGGCGCTGGGCGTTTTCCAGCGTCCCGGCACCAACGCCCTGCAGATGGCGGATAACGTCCAGTCCACCATGGACCGGCTGGCGAAGGATTTCCCCCAGGGCGTTAAATACCATATCGTCTACAACACCACCGGCTTTGTGCATCAGTCCATCAATGAAGTCGTGCATACCCTGTTCGAGGCCGTCATCCTGGTGGTGCTGGTGGTGATTTTATTCCTGCAAAGCTGGCGCGCCTCGATTATTCCGCTGGTCGCCGTGCCGGTAAGCCTGGTGGGCACGTTTGCGGTCATGCTGCTGATGGGCTTTGGCCTGAATGCCCTGACCATGTTCGGCCTGGTGCTGGCCATCGGCATCGTGGTCGACGACGCCATCGTGGTGGTGGAAAACGTCGAGCGCAATATCGCCCTGGGATTAGCGCCGGTGCAGGCCACCCATAAGGCGATGAGCGAGGTCAGCGGCCCCATTATCTCCACCGCTCTGGTGCTGTGTTCGGTCTTTATCCCCACCGCCTTCCTCAGCGGTCTGACCGGCGAATTTTATCGCCAGTTTGCCCTGACCATTGCCATTTCCACGGTGATCTCCGCCTTCAATTCCCTGACGCTGTCGCCGGCGCTGGCGGCGCTGCTGCTGCGCCCGCATCACGCCGCCCGGGATAACTTCCAGCGCTTTATCGACCGGGTGTTCGGCTGGCTGTTCCGGCCGTTCAACCTGGGGTTTGTGCGCTTGTCCCATGGCTATGTCGGGGTGGTGTCGCGCGTACTGCACCGGTCGTCGGTGGCGCTGCTGATCTACGGCGGGCTGCTGGCGCTGACCGTCCTGCTGTTTATGCGCACGCCTGGCGGATTTGTGCCCCAGCAGGACAAGCTTTACCTGGTGTCGGTGATCCAATTGCCGGACGCCGCCACGCTCGATCGTACCGAGGCGGTGGTGCGCCAGGTCAGCGATATTGCGCTGCATACGCCGGGCGTCAGCCACGCGGTCGCGTTTCCCGGTCTGTCGATTAACGGATTTGTGCGCAGCACCAATTCGGCGGTGGTCTTTTTGCCGCTGGATGATTTTAGCGCCCGCCGCGACCCGTCGCTTTCGGCCGGGGCCATCGCCATGACGCTTAACCAAAAGCTTTCCGGCATAACCGAAGCCAATGTGGCGGTGTTCCCGCCGCCGCCGATCCTGGGGCTGGGCTCGCTCGGCGGTTTTCGCCTGCAAATCGAGGATCAGGCCGATCGGGGGCCGGACGCCTTGTTCCAGGCAACGCAACGGCTCATCGCCGCCGCCGCCAAAGATCCCGCGCTGACCGGATTGTTCACGTCCTATCAGATTGGCGTGCCGAAAATCCATGCCGACGTCGATCGGGAAAAGGCCAAGGCGCAAGGGGTATCGCTTACCGATCTGTTTGAGACCATGCAGGTGTATCTCGGCTCGGTCTATGTCAATGATTTCAACCGCTTCGGCCGCACTTACCAGGTGAATGTGCAGGCGGACCAGCGTTTTCGCATGCATGCCGAGGATATTGGCCATTTGCAGACCCGTAACGCCGCCGGGCAGATGATTCCCATCGGCGCGTTTGTCACCACCTACGACACCACGGGTCCGGATCGCATCAGCCACTATAACGGCAGCCTGACGGCGGAAATCAACGGCGCGCCGGCGCCGGGCTTCAGTTCGGACCAGGCCCAGGCCAGGCTTGAGGCCCTGGCGCAACAGGAATTACCTCATGGGATGAGTTTTGAATGGACGGAACTGACCTATCAGCAAATCCTGGCCGGCAATACCGCCATTTATGTCTTTCCCATCTGCGTGCTGCTGGCGTTTCTGGTGCTGGTGGCCCAATACGAAAGCTGGACGCTGCCGCTGGTGGTGATCCTGACCGTGCCCATGTGCCTGCTGTGCGCGCTGATCGGCGTGCAGTTGACCCATGGCGACAACAACGTCTTTACCCAGATTGGTCTGGTGGTGCTGGTGGGGCTGGCATGTAAGAACGCCATCTTAATCGTCGAATTCGCCCGCGACCGCGAGCTGGAAAACGACAGCCTGCTGCAGGCGGTGCTGAGCGCCTGCCGGCTGCGGCTGCGGCCGATCCTGATGACGTCGCTGGCGTTTATCATGGGGGTGGCCCCGCTGGCGGTGTCGGTGGGCGCGGGGGCGGAGATGCGCAATGCCATCGGCATCGCGGTATTCGCCGGCATGCTGGGCGTGACGTTGTTCGGTTTTATCCTTACCCCGGTCTTCTACTGGACGATTCGCCGCATCACCGGCGGCACGCTCAAGGGCGGACAGGACGCGCCAGGGACGGACGCGACCGCCGCCCCGGCCATCGCACCAACGGGCAAAGATGGCTGACAGGATAGGCTATGATGACAGGAGCGCTTTTCAGCGGCTGAAAAGCGCGCCGCGCCGTGGGCCGCCTGGCGGTAAAGGGCGGGGCGCCCGGGACGCTTTGCTTGCAAAATACGACCGGTCGTCTATATAATCATGCGGTATTCGTTATCTGGAGGCTCTGTTTTTTATGGCAAAACCAAGCGTACGCGATAAAATTGTCGACGCCGCGCTGGAACGTTTTCATACGCTCGGTTTTAGCGCGTGCAGCGTGCAGGATATTGTGGATACCGCCGGCGTGCCGAAAGGGTCTTTTTATAACTATTTCAAAGCTAAAGAATTACTGGCGCTGGAAGTACTCTCCATTTATGGCCAGGACTCGAACCGTGAAATCCTTGAAGACGCCAGCCTGCCGCCCATTGAGCGTCTGCGCGCGCATTTCGAGTACATGGCCGCCTATTACGCCGACTTCGGTTATGAAAAAGGGTGCCTGATCGGCAACCTGGCCGCCGAGATGACGGATAACACGCCGCTGCTGCGTCAGGCCATTTGCCAGTCGCTGGAAAAATGGACCGCCGCCGTGACCGCGACCCTGCGCGAAGGGCAAAAGGACGGCACCATTATCGCCAGCCTGGATGCGGAAAAAGTGGCCCGTTTTGTTATCAATAGCTGGGAAGGCGCGGTTGTGCGCATGAAAATAGCCCGTTGTCGGCAGCCGCTGGATGATTTTTTCGCCGTGGCCTTTCCGTTATTAAACCGTCCGACGCCGGAATAATCGCCACAGCTATTTGCCTGACGCCCGTTTCTTTTCCTGACTGCGAGCCTATCATGACCGGAAGGACCTTGACCCTCGGACGCCGGGCCAGTTTTTGGGTGGCCGCCGCTGTTGTCGGCCATACTATCTGGACCAGCGCCGCGCCCGCCATGACCTATCCGCTGTATGCCTCGGAATGGGGCCTGACCACCACCCAAACGTCGACTATCTTTGCCATCTATCCCATCGTGGTGGTGGCCATCCTGGTGTGTTTCGGCGATATTTCCGATTATATCGGGCGGCGCACCACCATGTTGTTGGGATTGGCGGCGTCGCTTATCGGGGTATTGCTGTTCGCCGTCGCGCCTGGTTTGTGGTGGATTTATCTCGGGCGGGTCTTCATGGGCATCGGGGTGGGGTTGTCGGCGGGGCCGTCCACCGCCGCCATGATTGAGTTTAGCGCCGAGGGCCAGGCCAAAAAAGCCAGCGCCATTACCACGGTGTCGCAGGCGGTGGGCCTGGCGCTGGCGACGTTGGTGGGCGGCGCGCTGATAGAGTACGCGCCTTTTCCCACGCGGCTGAACTTCTGGCTGCTGCTGGTTATCATCCTGGCTATTTTTGCCGCCGCCTGGTTTTTGCCGCGCCATAGCGCGGTGCCGGGGCAGGGACGCTGGCGTCCGCGAACGCCGTCGGTTCCCTCGGGCCTGGGCGGCGTGGTGCTGACGGCGGTGGCGGCGGTGGTATGCGCCTATTCTATCGGCACCGTGGGGTTATCGCTGGGCGCCAAGATAGCGCGGGATCTGATCGGTTCCGCCAACGTGCTGCTTAACGGCGCCACCATGTCGGTGTTCGCCATCGTGCTTGGCGTGGTGGGACTGGCCTGCAAAAGTATGCCGTCGCGTACGGCGATCGCTCTGGGCGGTCTTTGCACGGTGGCGGGCATGGCATGCCTGGTGATCTCGGTATCCTGGCATTCGCTGCTGCTGTTCCTGGCCTTTTTAATCGCCGCCGGGTGCGGTTATAGCCTGTTGTTTATGGGCGGGCTGGGGCTTATCAATATGTATGCGCCCGCCCGTCTTCGCGGCGGCACGCTGTCCGCGCTGTATTTGGTGGCCTACCTGATCCAGGGGGCGTTTGCGCTGCTGCTGGGCGCCAGCGCCAGTCGTTGGGGGCTGGGCTTCGCCATCGACCAGGGCGCGGTGGTGATTGCCTCGCTGTGTCTTATCACCGGCGCGATTGCCGTCTTTATGACCGTACCGAAAGCCGCCCACCTCGCGGTACGGTGCGTGGAAAAAAATCAGTGACAACGTCACAATAATCCATTCCCGGCTGTTAACACGCCTGCCGCGCTGGCAGGCGGCAAACCCCGTCCTATCGGCACTTTCTCCCGCGCCCGCCTGTCATTGACGTGCCGCCGGCAAACGGCTTATGATAAAATTATCGTTCGTTAATAAAAAGAGGTTGACTAAAAATACGACCGGTCATATTGTAAGTGCAAGGTTATCAATTACGGGGAATGTCTATATGAATCAGAAGGTCATTATTCAGGATTTGATGGAATGGTTGGAAAACAATCTGGATAAGTCATTGTCTCTGGATCACGTAGCCGCCAAATCCGGGTATTCAAAATGGCATTTACAGCGGATGTTCCGCAATGTGACCGGCGATGCGCTGGGCACCTATATTCGCACCCGCCGGCTGTCACGCGCCGCGTCGGAACTGTGTCTTAAGGACCAAAGCATCCTTGATATCGCCCTGCAAAGCGGCTTCGATTCGCAACAGTCCTTCAGCCGGGCGTTCAAGCGCCAGTTCAGCCAGACGCCCGGGGCCTATCGTTCGCGGATGGCTTATCCTTACCATCCGGAAGAGTCCATGGAGGATAAGTATATCCCGGCTAAGCGCGCGGCTCATGCGTCGCAGCCGGTATTTTAAGTAAGCAGATTTGACAGTCCGGCGACGACGCGGCTAGCCGCCCGGAAATACCAACCCGGCCGCCGGCGGCCGACATTGCCTCCGGCAAGCCGGTAGCGGCTCTAGGCTTCGGCCGCTGTGATCAGGTTGATGATGGCGCCCAGGCGCTGGCGCTGTTCAAGGCTGATTTCCGCTCCACCCGCATATCCCGCATTTTGCCGTATCAGTATATTCAGGCCCACCAGCCAGTCGTAGACATAGAAGGCGGTATTGTTCACCGGGGCGGCATTAAGCCGGGTCAAACGGTGGGACGCGTCGATGTCGTGCCCGGGCGCCGCCGGGCGCGTAAAAATTTTATGGCCGGGATTGATGCGGCTGTCGGGCCGTTGCGCGTCGCTTAGCCGCGTAAACCCCAGCCAGGCGACGAAATCACCCAATACGGCCAAGGCCCGCGCCACCTGCCGATCGGCCTTGCTCTCAGGCGGCAGGCCCGCCGGCGCCATATCCATCAGCATGTGCTCAAGCGACCCCAGGATATCGAGCCGGATGGCGGCGGTAATCAACTCCGCCATCAACATGGCCATGGTCGGCCTGGCGATACCGAGCAAGGCCAGCAGCGGCGCGTTTTCCGGCAGGTTGCGCAAATGATTTATCCAATAGCGTTGCACATTGCGGGCAAACATTTTGTCGTCCGTCGCGCCGGTGAAGTCTGCGGTGTTGATGACCTGGCCGGTCGGCGCCTCGGGCGCGCTGAGCAGATCGAAGGCAATGCCGACGCCAAAGGGGCCGGCGCCGTCCGCGGCCGGTTCGGTATGGCCGGCGGCGTCCGGTGGTAGCTGCAGGTAGAGGCGGCGCATTTCGTCACGCGTGGGCAGCAGGTGCTCGAGCAGTTCTCCGTGCATGCCGGCGCGCGCCTGCAGCGCTTTAAGCAGTGTGTGCGCGACGTGTTGTTTGGGTAATGTCTCCGCGTCCTCCGCCGCGGCCTGCTGCCATTCGCCGAGCAGGTTTTCGGCCAGTTCCGCCTGCAGCGCCTTCGTCTGTTCGCCCAGGCGCTCCAGGCCCGCCTCGCGCTGCGCCGCGGGGGCGAGGTAGGCCGCCAGGGCGTTGACGCCCCGCGAATCCATCGCCAGCAACGTGCCCCAGGTATCGCCCGGATTGCCGACATAGCGCTGCACGGCGGCATCGTAATTAGTGCCGTGGACCACACGTTGATCGAAGCGGGTCAGCGCCCAGATCAGGGCGGGTTTGCGCCGGCCGCGCACCCCGGCGTTTTCTCCCTGGCTGCGCCTGACCCAATAATCCAGCAGCCTGCCGACTTCGGCGACCGCCGCGCGGTCCTGCGCCGCGGTACAGACCATCAGCACATTCACCGTCTGGGCATCGGTATAACGTTCGGGCAGATAAGCACAGCGGGCGCGCAGCAGGGCCGGCGCCAGCGGGTAGGCGGGCTCGCCGCCCGCGCCGGTGGCCGCCGTGGTTTCAAGGCTGCCGTCGATACCGGCGAAATCGATAAAATCCACCTGCGCGCCGCCGCTTCCGCTCACGCCGGCATCCAGCGGCATCAACAGTTCAACGGCCAGCATCGCCAGCTCGGCCATCGTCAGTTCAACCGGCTTTCCCGCGCGGCCGTTCAGCATGGGGATCACCTGCAGCAGCGGGTCGGCGGCGCTATGCAGGCGCGACAGCGACGCGATATTCAGGATGCCGTCCGCCTGGCGCATCGTATCGTCCACCAGCGCGCCAAGCGGCGCCAGCACGTGCTGCGCGCCGCCCAGATGCTGCGCGATAGCGGCAAAATGGCGGTAGGCGTCGCTCAAGTCCGCGCGCCCTCGCCACAGCACCGAGAACAGCTCGGCGCGATCCTCGACGCTCAGGCAGGGCGCCAGCTCGACCGCCGCCGGCCAGAACCGCGTCTCCAGCTGTTTCTGCCGCCGCCGATCGTGGCGGGAAACATAATCCCAAATCGCCACCACGGCATCCCCGCTCATGCCGGCGACCGGTTCCACCTGCCGCCGCGCGAGCAGCCGGTCCAGGCGGTCATCCAGCGCGCGATCGTCCAGGTCCCGGGCGGTGTTTTCGCCCCCGGCTTCACGCAGGGAGAGGGTAAACAGCAGCATGGCGATATCCGCTTCACTGAGCAGCGACAGCTGGACCGGATAGGCGGCGTTTTCCGCCTGTACGCGCTGGGCGAAACGCAGCACCAGGCCTGACGCCCGGCTCTGCGGCTCGATAAGGGACAGGACATCCAGCCGTTTGCCGCCAAGCGTGGTGGACAGCCGGTCGTCCTGCCCCACGGTCAGCGCCGTGATCAGATGCAGTTTTCCCCGCGCCGATTGCCCAAAAAAACCAATGGCGCCGGCGGTGTGCGACGCGTTGTACAAATGGCTGGCCTGCAGGCGGCAGCGGCGCAGTTTTATGCCCAGCCGGCCGGCTTCCATATCCAGGCGCGGCGCATGCCGGCGCGTGGCCGCAATCCAGTCGATCGCCTGGTCGATGCCTTGCAGTACCTGGCGCAGCTGGTTATGCAACTGGTTTTGCAATTGGGGAGCCAGCGGGTTGGCAACCGGGTTTAATTTACGCCGCGCCGGTATCGGGGAAGAGATTAATTGACTCATTTTTTCACTATGCTCCCGCTATCGATCCAATATTCGGTCGCGCCTGAACCACTGTCGGCCAGGGTATTTAACGTCAGGCGCACATGGTGCCGCGGCACGGGCGTACCGTCTTCCAGCACCGCCTCCGCTATCTCGAAACGCTCAGGTCCCGCCCGGGAAGTGTCCTGCGCCACCGCCAGCCTGATGCGCAGTTCGCTTTCCCCGGCCACGCGCCGGGCGAGCGCAGGATCGGCTATCGACAGCGTATACAGCGCGGAGGCCGGCCAGCGTTCATTATCCAGTTGGCGAAAGCCCAGGCATAACGCGCCGCGCATGCGAAAGCTGGCGGTGGCGTCCAACGCGCAATCCGGCGCGTCAAGATCGATATCGCGGTAAAAAACATTCTCGTCGGCCAGGGTGTGGTTGCCGTCCAGCATGCCCAGATAGCGCAGGGTGGAGTAGGGCTGGAAGTCACCGGCTTTGAAATAGAACCCCGGTAAACGCAGGCTAAGCGCCAGCAGGCACAGCATCGCGCCAACCGCCGCGGTGGATTTGGGATTATCGATGCGTCCCCGCTGGTTAAAGGGATACCACGCGCTGGTATGGTAGCCGTCCAGCGACAGAATCCGGTTATTGGGCAGCGGCTGCAGGTGGCGGAACAAGGCCTGGATGCCCGGGAAACGCGCCGGCCGCCCGGTAAGCAGCAGCACGTCGCAATCGTGGAGCGAGACGACTTCAGACAACGAGCGCAGGTGTTGGGTAATCGTCATGCGGTTGGCCAGGAACTCATCATGCAGTTTGCCCAGCCTTATCTGGAGCGGGACGCCTAGAATATCGAACGGAGAGGCATCCGCCGGCAGGCCGCGCTGCACCTCGCCATGGATATACGCCAACACGCCAGGCGTGGGCTGCTGGGTCAGCAACTCGCCGAAGACGGCATCGATTTCCGTGCGGTTTTCCAGGGGATCGAATCGTTCATAGGCCGCCAGGATCGCGCGGCCGACGGGCATAAACAGCTGCAGCGTCGTCTGCTGGCGCAGCGTGCTGTGCCCGTCCATGCGCCCGTCGCCGCCAAACAGCCGGGCGAGCAGCATGCCGGGGTTGTCCAGGCCGGCGCTGAGCAGCGCCGCCTCCAGGGCGGGCAAGACAAACAGCTGGATCACCTCCAGCAGGATATCGTCGCCCGCGACTTTAAAACCTTCGCGGAACAGCAGCCGCGGGGTGATTTTGACATCTTTGCCGCTGCCGTCGTCCAGGCTGTACTGGGTGATGGCTAAATCGGTGGTGCCTCCGCCGATATCAATGGAGGCGATGCGTAGGGTCTTGCCGGCGCTGCCGGCGGCGGATGCCTTATCCGGCCGCGCCATGGCGCCAAAAAATGCGTTGGTATGACCGGCGAAGTTAACCTGGGTTTCGTTATACAGATAGACCATCTGGCCGCAGGTGGCCTCGTCCCAGTCCATCCGCACTTCGGGCGCCGGTACCCGGCTGCCGGCCCGGTCGCTGGGGGAGGAGAAGGGTTCGTCCGCGCGATGCCAGCCCATCGTTTTCCATACCAGGCCAATCGCTTCGTTCATCCGCCTGAGGAAGATTTCCCGCTCCGGTTTCGGCATCGCCGAGGGCAGGGTCAGGACGATGGTGCGCAGTTGACGCGGCGCCACGTCGTGGCCCATCTTCAGCCGCTGCGCCACGCTGTTGATTTGCATTATCGCCTGCGCCAGCAGTTCCGACAGCATCAGCGTCATCAGCGAGCTGCGGCTGTAATGCGGCGAAAAGACCGGCAGGCGGTCGTCCAGCGCCAGCAGGTACAGCGGCTGGCCCTCGTCATTGATCAGGTGGGTAAACGGCGCTTGCACCGCCGGCGGTTCAAGCGCCGGTCCGCCAGCACCCTGGCTGAACCGCCAGCCGGGAGCATAACTTTCCTCATCCCACAAATAGCGCCGCGGACTGGAAAGACCGGTGGATCCGTCGACGCCCCGGCGCTGCAGCGCCAGGCGCGCCGCCTCCCGGCCGACGCGGGTAATGGCGGGCCAGAGAAAGGCGTCGTCGCGCCCGCTTTCGAGCGAGAAACCGGGTTTGCCGAAAGGCGCCTGGGCAAACTCGACACGGCTTTCAAACAGTTCGTTATATAAAAACTGCGGCTCGCCCAGATCGCGGATCAGCAATTCATAGGCAAGCTTGAGGCCGTTGGGCTCATCGGCATGTTCTTCCACCAGGACGCCGCAGGTATGCGAATTGCCGACATCCAGGATCAAATCCACTTTTACCACCGGCTCCTGAAGCGTGCCGGCGCTGATTTTTATTTCCGGCATAGGCAGCTGTTCACCCAGCAGCGCCAGCAAATTGAGATAATGGGCCTGATATTCAAAGGAACGGAACGCCACCTCCATCTCCCGGGCGCTGCGATCGTCCTGGCGCGATGCCTGCTGGGTAAACACCTCGCGCAGCCAGCCGTCGACCCAGGTAAGATCGAGAAATTCGCCCAGCTCGTCGCTGCGGTGCGCCAGAGTAAAGCCGATGCCGTTATGGATATCGTTTTCGTTGGGGGCTACCGGGGCGTCGGCATGGCCGGCCGGATACACCCGGGTGTCAAAGGCGACGCTGACCCGGTGGGTAAAGCCGTGCCGGTCCGGCGCATCCAGGGCGCAAATGCGCACCCGCGCCCAATTATCCGGTCCTCCCAGCAGGGTGCGCGGGGGCATAAAGCGGAACACGGGCAGCGGCAGCCAGAGCTTGTCCAGCAATGCCAGGGATTGCTCAAGGCTGAAACTGAACTCGGGCTTTACCACCTCCGGCGGCGCGCCCGCCGGTACCGGAACGGAATATTTGCCGGTCTGCGCGTGGTAATCCAGGCGCAGCAAGGGTCCGTTGGCGGTCTGGCGGACAAACTTGCCGGGCAGTTCGGCGTTATAGCCGGGCGTCAGGGCGAAATCCAGAAACTGGATACCGCTGTCGCGAATCAGCGTGATGTTTTTTGGGTAATCCGTAATCGTCGCCAGCATTTATTATTCACTCTCGCGCTTCATCGTTATCGGAAAAGCCGTATTGGCGTCATAACGGCCTTTGCACTCGGCGACGCCCTTCGCGCCTTGTCTGCAGACGATTTCCGGCATTTGATAGCGGGTGCCGTCGCTGCAGCGGGCCTTGGCCCGGCTGTTGATGATCAGATTGCCCGATTTCATCAGCCCGGCGTCAACCGCCGTGCGGCAGGTCACCCCGTCGCCATGGGTGATTTTCACCGTGCCTTTGCCATGGTTAAGCTGGTATTTAAGGCTCGGTGGCTTACCGGTCAGGGGTTCCTTGATATCCACCGTGGCGCGCCAGCCGCCGTTAAGAAAATCCGTCGAGCCTATTTTTACCGTCTCGGGCGGCAGAACCAGCGCGTTCTTGCTGATGGCGGCCGGCGCGACGGCCGGGACCAGCGCCTCCGGCGCCGCGGCGGCGGGGAGCGGCGCGGCTTGCACATCCGGCAATGGCGCTATGGCGGGGGCGGACGCCCTGATCCGGCCATCGCCCGCGGCGGCGGGGCCGTTTGCCAGCGCCGCCGCGCCGTCGGCGGGCTTTGGCTGCGCCGCGGCGGCATCTAAGGATAGCGCCTTATCGGCGGGATTGGCCGCGTCTGACGCCCTCAGCCCGCCGTTCGTGGCGCTGGAAAGCTGTTTTTCCAGCGGCGGCCGGGGGGCGTCGGTCAGGGGACTGGCGGCGGGCAGGGCGCGTTTTTCCGCCTCAAGGGCGGTCAGCGCCGAGGCGGACAGGACAGGCGGCGGGCGGGAGACGCAGCCGCGGATTTGCAGCGCCAATATGGCCAGCAGGGCAAGCGCCGGCGGGATCCACCACATGCGCCGCCACGATAGCGCCGGTGCCGCCGCAGCCGCAGCCGGCGCGTTTTCCACGGGGGCGGTGGCCGCGATGCGTGGTGAAGCGCGGTCAACATCCCGCGCCAGGTCGGTAACCAATGCCGGGTCCAGGACGGTGTTATCGACGGGTGGGCGCAGGCTGGCAAAAGCATCGGCGTCGGTTTTTTTATCCGTGCCGACAAAACCCCAGAACGTCAATACCGGTTTGCCGCCCACCAGATAGACATAATGCTGATCGGGAAAACGCATGGCTTTCGACAGCAGCGCGCCAAACAGCCTGAGTGAGGGTTTTTCCGCCGCGGCGGCGCGCTGGCAAAGGCCCGCTGCGGCGGCCTGGCAGCCTTCCAATTCCGCAAGGGCGGACGCGCGTTCGGCATCGCTGGCGCCGGCCCAGGAGGACACCTTGCCCGCGCGCGGCGAATACCAGTCGATCCGATCGCCATCCTCGTTGGGCTGGGGGATCGCCAGACAGTCGGCGATCCGCGGCCGTTGCCGCAGACGCAACGTTTCCCTTATTTCCAACGCCGATGCATACACCGGCCGGCCCTGTTCGCCCAACGCATAAATATCAAGCAAACCGCCGCTACGTAAAAATGTTTTTGCCACGCAAAAGGGACCTATGAAAAGTAACACCCGACGGGGAATAAAAATTTTTTTCTATCAGCTGATACTGTAAATCGAACGCAGGCAAATCAAACGCCCGAATAGGCGGCAAAAAAGACAAATATTCGGGGTATCGAAAGAAGAGAGTCCCGGCCCGGCGGCCGGGAAAGGGCTTTATTGCGGGGTAGTATCCATACCGAACCATTTAATGGTCAGCGTTTTCAGCGTGCCGTCCTGCTTGGCGCTGGCAATGGCCTCGTCAAACATCTTTTTCAGTTCCGGATCGGTTTTGCGGATGCCCACCGCCGATCCGCTGCCCAGGATACCGCCGATAAACTGCGGGCCGGCCAGGACGATATCCTGGTTGCCGGGCTTGGTCTTGGCGCCGTTCAGATAGGTGACCGAGGCGAAGACCATATCCACCCGGCCGGATTTAAGATCAAGATCGTGCTCTTCGGTGGTTTTATATTCGCGCACCGTCACCACGCCTTTTAAATATTTTTCCAGGAACTGCTGGCCGATGGAGGAGCCTTGCACGCCGATGATTTTGCCTTTAAGCAGCGGGGTCAGTTTGTCCAGTTCGGCTTTTGCGCCCGCTTCATCGCTGGTAAGCGAAAACCGGGTTCCCAGGTCCGGCAAGGCGGCCAGCGGACTGTTTTTCAGCACCGCGAAAGTTTGTCCCGCATTACTGTAGGAGGCAGAAAAATCAATGATTTTTTTACGCGCCTCGGTGGCGGACAGACCGTCCATGATGGCATCGAATTTGCCGGCGTTCAGCGCCGGGATGACGCCGGCAAAAGGCTGTACGATAATCTGGCATTCCACTTTCATTTTTGCGCACAGCACTTTGTAGAGATCGATTTCAAATCCATCCAGGGTACCGTCGGGTTTGGTAAAGTTATATGGCCGGAACGCCCCTTCGGTGGCGATTTTCACCACCGTCCATTTTTTCCCCTCTTCGGCATGACCGCCGAAGCTGGTCGCCAGAGTGGTGGTAATGCACAACGCGCGTACCAGGTTTACCAATTTCATTGTTTAACTCCTGTATCAATGGGGAAAAATTCGCCTTGCGGCGCAAAAAAGGTTCGGGATGACTCAATGCGCATTCTCCAGCGGCTTTTTATCGACCGTGGCGACGCGCGCGCGCAGATGCGGGGTCAGTCGGTATTCCAGCCACATCACCAGCCGGGTAATGATCAGATTGATCAGCAGGTAAATCAGCCCCGCCACCAGGAAGACCTCCAGCGCCCGGTAGGTATTGGAAATGATTTGCGCGGCGATGCCGGTAATGTCCATCAGGGTGATGATCGAGGCGAGGGAGGTGGATTGCACCATCGAAATCAGTTCGTTGCCGTAGGCCGGCAGCGCCTGGCGGATCGCCATTGGAAACAGAATGCGCCGTACCACCAGCAGGCGGCTCATGCCGCAGGCGCGCGCGGCCTCCAACGCGCCATGGGGCACCGAAAGCAGGCCGCCGCGCAGGATCTCGCTGCCGTAGGCGGCGGTACACAGCGACAGCGACAGCAGCGCGCAGCCATAAGGTTCGCGCAGGACGGGCCACAGCACGCTATTGCGCACCGCCTCAAACTGGCTCATGCCGTAATAAATTAAAAACAGCTGCACCAGCAGCGGCGTTCCCCGCAGGCAAAAAACATAAAACCGCGCCGGCGCGCTGAGCCAGATAAAGGGCGAGAGCCGGGCCAGCGCCAGCGGGAAAGCCAGGCAAAAGCCCATGGCCACCGAGTAAAAAGCCAATTTCAGCGTCAGCGGGATGCCGGGGATGAGCTGCAAAAAGGTCTCCCAAAGAAATGCCACGTCCATCAGCGTCTTACCCCGCGCGAGTAGTAGGTTTCAGCTTTACCTAGTGACCAGCCCGAACAGGCGGAAATCACCAGATACAGCAGCGCCGCGGCACAGTAGAAATCAAAGGGCTTGCCGGTGGAGCCGGCGCCGGTTTGCGCTTTGTTCATCAGTTCGGCCAGGCCGGTCACCGACACCAGCGCCGCGGCCTTGAGCACCAGTTGCCAGACGTTGCCCATGCCCGGCAGGGCGTGGCGCAGCAGCAGCGGGATAATAATGCGGCGCATGCGCACGGACGCGGTCATGCCCAATGACGTGGCCGCCTCCAGCTCGCCAGGCGCAATGGTCAGGAACGCGCCGCGAAAGACCTCGGTCTGCTGTGCGCCGGCGGCGATGCCTACCGCCAGCATGCCCGCCAGAAAGCCGGGGAAACTGATAAACTGCCCATCGCCGAACAGCCTGCCCAGCGATGTCAGCGCCTGGCTGCCGCCAAAATACAGCAGATAGATTATCAGCAGGTCCGGGATGCCGCGGATAACGGTGGTATAGATATCGGCGACACAGCGCACCGGCCGGTTGCCGCTAATCTTTGCCCAGGCGAACAGCGCGCCGATAACGCCCGCCAGCAAAAAACCCGACACCGCCAGGGCTACCGTCATCAGCGCGCCGGACAACAGCATCGGCCCCCATCCCTCAGGGCCAAAACTCAGGGTCTGGAAAAAACCTAGCTCCGCCATGCTATCTCCTTAGCGTTTAATCGGCAGCCGGCCACAATGGCGCTCATCAGTGGCTGCCGGGAAAGGGAGGCATGACATCGTCGGGGATCGGATTGATAAACGGCGTACCGTTCAACTGGCGCAGATGCTCTTGTTTCGCCGCCGCGATAAGCGCCGGCTGCTTTATGAGGCTGATGGCCGTGCTGGCCATGATTTTGGCCGCATGGGTCAGGCCTTTGTGGGCCAGCGTGGATTTGCCCTGCGCCACCAACTGCCACGAGTGCCCGGGGGTGCCGATGGTATAGGTGGCGCTTTGCGCCTGCACGGTCGGGACCACCCAACTGACCGAACCCACGTCGGTGGAGCCGATCATGGTGCTGGCCGGCCGATCCAGGGGCAGCACATAATCGCACAGCGTTTCCCCAGGCGCCATGGCCTTGCCCGCGCGGTGAAACGCGCTGTGGATTTCCTCGGCGGACATGGTTTGCTGAAACCGGGCCGCATAGGCGTAATCGGCCTCATCAAAGCCCGGTCCGCCGAGCAGTTCAAGGTGCGACTGCATCAGTTCTTCCAGCACCGGGTTCGCCACCAGATTGGCATCGCCGCTGAGGATATTGCGTTTCATGGTGGTTTCGGTCATCAGCGCCGCGCCCGCGGCCACTTTGTCGACCCGCGCCAGGAGTTCCAGCAGTTCGGGCAGGGTACGGGTACGCACCAGATAACGCACGGTCGCCTTCGCCTGCACCACGTTCGGCGAAAAGCCGCCTGAATCGGTAATGGCATAATGGATGCGCGCGCTGTTCGGCATATGTTCGCGCAGGTAGTTGACGCCCACGTTCATCAGCTCAACCGCGTCCAGGGCGCTGCGGCCCAGGTGGGGCGTGGCCGAGGCGTGGGAGGCGCGGCCGTGAAAATGGTAGTTGATTTCATTGCAGGCCAGGGAATTGGGCTCCTTGACGCAGTTAAACGCGCCGGGATGCCAGCAGATGGCGATATCCACGTCATCAAACAGGCCGGCGCGCACCATAAAACCCTTGCCCGCGCCGCCTTCCTCCGCCGGACATCCGTAAAAGCGCACCCGGCCGGCGATGCCCTCGGCGGCCAGGTAATCCTTGACCGCCGTCGCCGCCAGCAGCGCGGCGGAACCCAGCATATTATGACCGCAGCCGTGGCCGTTGCCGCCTTCTTCCAGCGGCAGCGGCTGGGTGGCATCCGCCTGCTGGCTCAGGCCGGGCAGGGCATCGTATTCGCCGAGAATGGCAATGACCGGGCCGCCCGCGCCCGCTTCGCCCATCATGGCGGTCGGCAGGCCGGCGACCCCCTCGGTCACGCGAAATCCCTGCGCTTTCAGGATCTCCAGATGCGCCCGCGAGGATTTTATTTCGGTGTAGTTCACCTCGGGCGTGGCCCATATCCGATCGCTGAGATCGCAAAATATCGTCTTTTTCTCATCAATTAACGACCAGATCTGATGCAACAACGCGTTGTCGACGGTCCCTTTCTCTTCATTGATAGTGCGCAACGGCATGACAGCGATCCTTAAACGGCAGTGAATGAAGTTATCTATACATGTACAACTGCAAAGCAAGATCGAGGCCAGTTATGTTCGCCGCGCGCAGGGCGCCGCCGCTGCGCAAGCGGCCCGGGGTGGCATTAAGGGAAAGGGGTGTGTACTAAAATGAGGCAGGCGGGCGGGCGGTGCGCGATAAGGGTGCAACGGCGCGCGACAATGCGGGATAAGCGTGCAACGCCGCGGATCCCGCATTAACCGACATCCGCCGCATTCTGCGCCGGCGCTGATAAATGCTCGCGCTGCTCCGCCCAGGTCAGCAGCGCGTCAAGGGCGGGACACAGCGCCTGTCCCCATGCCGACAGGCGGTATTCCACCTTCGGGGGTACCTGGGGATAGACGTGGCGCAGCACGATGCCGTCGCCTTCCAGCTGACGCAACTGCTGGGCCAGCATTTTCTGCGATATGGTCGGGATCAGTTTCTCCAGATCGGAATAGCGTCGTACCTGTCCGCCGAACAAATGAAACAGGATCACCAGCTTCCAGCGGCCTTCCAGCAGCCGCAGTACGTTTTCCACGCCGACGGCGGCGGTCACGGGCGTATAGGTGTGCTTTACCATTTGGTTAGTCACTTACTTTTTCGTGCGTTCTTGCGGTAAGGAAAGTATATGGCGATACTCGCGCTATGGCAACGTGATGTGCGGTCACGATGAAAACGGCGCATTTGTTTCGTCGCTGAGGCACGCTTAATACACCGGAGAGCATCTTATGGATTTAGAACTGAAAGACCAGCGCGTGCTGGTTACCGGCGGCACCAAGGGTATCGGCGCCGCCGTGGTCGCGCTGTTCCGCCAAAGCGGCGCTAACGTGATAACCACGGCGCGTACCCGCCCGCCGTCGCTGCCCGACGGGATGTTCGTCGCCGCCGACGTGACGACGCCCGCGGGCTGCGGCGCCGTCGCCGCCGCCGTTAACGACAGGCTGGGCGGGGTGGATATTATCGTTCATGTCCTGGGGGGCTCGACGGCCCCGGGCGGCGGCTTTGCCGCGCTGGGAGATGATGAATGGCATCAGGCGCTTGATCTCAATCTTTTCCCGGCGGTACGGCTCGATCGCGCCCTGCTGCCCGGTATGCTGGCCCAGGGCCGCGGGGTGATTATCCACGTCACGTCTATCCAGCGCCAGCTGCCGCTGCCCGAGTCCACCACCGCCTACGCGGCGGCGAAGGCGGCGCTGTCCACCTACAGCAAGAGTCTCTCGAAGGAAGTCAGCCCCCATGGCGTACGCGTGCTGCGGGTTTCCCCCGGCTGGGTCGAAACCGAGGCCGCGGTGGCGATGGCGCAAAGGCTCGCCGCACAGGCGGGAACCGATTATGACGGCGGTAAGCAGATTATCATGAAGTCGCTCGGCGGCATCCCGTTGGGCCGCCCGGCGCAGCCCGGGGAAGTGGCCGATCTGATCGCGTTCCTGGCTTCCGCGCGGGCGGCGTCGATTACCGGCGCGGAGTATGTTATCGACGGCGGGACGGTGCCCACCGCCTGATGACCATCGGGTACGCGGCGCCGGGCCATTTTGCTTATTTCGCGCTACAGTTATCACCATCAACCACGTTATAGCAGGCATGAGGTGATCATGTTCACACTGTATGGCGCGCCGGGCGCGGGATCGGCAATTGTTGAAATCATGTTCGCCCTGGCGGGCGAGCCTTATCAATGGGTAAATGTCGACGGCTATGATCGGCCGGGCGCGGCCCGGGATACCCTGGCCGCGCTCAATCCTTTATGCCAGGTGCCGACGCTGGTGCTGGACGACGGCGGCATCATGACCGAAAGCGCCGCCATCGCGCTGCTGCTGCTCGATAGCCACCCCCATCTGGCGCCGGCGGCCGGCACCGCGGATCGCCGGCAATTCTACCGGTTGCTTGTTTGGCTGGTGGCGAATGTCTATCCCACCTTTACCTATGGCGATTATCCGGAACGCTGGGCGCCAGGGCAGCCCGGCGAACTGGTCGCCAGCACCGACCGCTACCGCGAACGTCTTTACCTGTGGCTGGAAACGCAACTGGGGGCGGGGCCGTATTTATTCGGTGACGTTGTAACATTAATTGACGCTTACTGGCCGGTGCTTGTCCATTGGGGGCCGAGAAAACCCTGGTTTAAACAGCATGCGCCGCGGCTGTTCGCCATGGCCGAACACGTAGGCCGGTTACCCGAATTACAACCCATCCTGAAAGCCAATACCCTGGTGTAGGCGGGGCCGGCGCCGGCTGTTCAGCCTGTTGCGCCGGCGGCGCGGCGCTTAATGGCCGCCCGGTAAATCGGCCGTCATCAAAAATTCATCTTAACCCTGAATAATGACCCGACACGCTCAACATGTCGTTGACAGGCATCCAGCACGAGAATGTGAGACAGGGGATTATTATGAGTGATAATAGCGCTGCCCGATCCAGCCTTTCCTTTGACAGCGGCAAACCCAAAATTTACCAGAAAAACAGCCGATCGTCCGTGGTGTTATTCGTCTTGCTGCTGGTGCTGGGCATCGCCTTTGCCGGCGTCAATCTGTTTAACGATGTTTCCGATGCCGGCGCCACTTATACCAGCTATGTGCCGTTCTTATTGCTGGGGCTGGCGCTGTTAATCGCCCTGGGCTTCGAGTTCGTCAATGGCTTCCATGACACGGCCAACGCCGTGGCAACCGTGATTTATACCCATTCGCTCTCGCCCATGGTCGCCGTGATCTGGTCCGGGTGTTTCAACTTCCTCGGAGTGTTGCTGTCCAGCGGCGTGGTCGCCTTCGGCATCATTTCCTTGCTGCCGGTGGAATTAATCCTGCAGGCGGGAACCGGCAGCGGCTTCGCCATGGTCTATGCCCTGTTGTTCTCGGCCATTATCTGGAATCTCGGCACCTGGTGGCTGGGCCTGCCGGCGTCCTCGTCCCATACGCTGATTGGCTCCATTATCGGGGTGGGGGTCGCCAATGCGCTGATCCACGGCCGTACCGGGACCAGCGGCGTGGATTGGTCGCAGGCCATAAATATCGGCTATTCCCTGCTCTTATCGCCTGTCATCGGTTTTGTCTTTGCCGCGCTGCTGCTGCTGGTAATGAAAGTGCTGGTTAAAAATCGCGCGCTGTATACCGCGCCGCAGGGGAATTCGCCGCCGCCGTTATGGATACGCGGCCTGCTGATTTTAACCTGCACCGGGGTGTCGTTTGCCCACGGCTCCAACGACGGCCAGAAAGGGATGGGGCTGATTATGCTGATCCTGGTCGGCACCGTGCCGATTGCCTACGCGTTAAACCGCTCGATGCCGCCGGAACAAATACCGCGCGTAGCCGCGCTGGCGACGGCCACGCAGCACGAACTGCTGCGCCAATTCCCCGCCGGCGGCCCCCAACCGGCGGCCCGCGCCGTCCTGACCGGCTATGCCCGCACCAACACCCTGACGCCGGCCGTCATTCCCGCGCTCGCCGGGCTGGCCGGGGCCATTGGCGCCGAACTGAAACAATATGGTTCGGTAAACGAGATACCGGCCCGGTCGGTATCCAATACCCGTAACGATATGTACCTGGCTTCGGAAACCATTAAGCGCCTGAAATCGGAAAAACAGCTCAATCTCTCCCCTGGCTCCAGACAAAACCTGGACGCCTTAAAACACGAGCTGGACGGCGCAACGCGTTATATCCCGTTCTGGGTCAAGGTGGTGGTGGCCATTGCCCTGGGTCTGGGCACCCTGGTGGGATGGCGGCGTATCGTCGTCACGGTGGGAGAAAAAATCGGCAAGACGCACCTTACTTACGCCCAGGGCGCCAGCGCCGAACTGGTGGCCATGACCACCATCGGCGCGGCGGATGCCTTCGGGCTGCCGGTGTCCACCACGCATGTTCTGTCATCCGGGGTCGCCGGGACCATGGCGGCCAACAAATCCGGCCTGCAGATGGGCACCCTGCGCAACCTGCTGATGGCCTGGGTATTGACCCTGCCGGCGTCAATCCTGCTTTCGGCCGGGCTGTACTGGATTTTTAATCACTTCTGAGGCGCCTTGCCGCCGGGAAAACACCCACCGTAATTATCCTCTCGCCCCGGTTGCCGAAAACACCTCGCTGCCGGGGCCATCCTGTCCGCCCCGCTGATGCGTATATTTTGTACACGCGCGCATAAGCGCTTATATTATTCCTGACATGCCCCTTATTACCCCTAACCGGGGGTCGGCCGGCTGACAAAGGATATATGGGCTCTCTAAAACTACTCAGTATTGGGTTTCTCTGCGTGTTATTACTGTCTTTCGGGCAGAGTCTGGCCAAGGCAGCACTGGCGGGCGACGTTTTTTCCGGCGGCGATTGGCGGACGGCACGGCGCGATTCCACCGGGATGGCGCCGGATCCGGTACAGCTGCGCGACACCGCCATCGTGCAAATCTATGCCGCGCCCACTTTTGGCTGGCGTGGACTCGTGGCCGTCCATCCCTGGATTATTTTTAAGCCGGCGGGAGCCAGTCAATACAGCCGCTACGAGGTCATCGGCTGGGGCGGGATTGACGCGGTGCGCCGTAATTACACCCTTCCCGACGGATACTGGTTTGGCGCGCGTCCGACGCTGCTGGTGGATCATCGCGGCGCCCATGCCGAGGCCATGATCCCGCGTATTGAAGCGGCTATCAAACGCTATCCCTATGGCCGCACCTACCGCAGCTGGCCCGGCCCAAACAGCAACACCTTCCTGGCCCATATCGGCCGGGAAGTGCCGGAGCTCAAGCTGGACCTGCCGGCCAATGCCATCGGCAAGGATTTCCGTTCCTTGACCCATCCTGTCGGGTTGCCTCCTTCCGGCAAAGGCCTGCAGGTATCGTTGCTGGGCGTGCTGGGCTTTACCCTGGGCGTGGAAGAGGGCGTCGAAGTCAATATCCTGGGATTAAACCTGGGGGTGGATATTCTGACGCCGGCGCTGCGGCTGCCGTTTATCGGCCGGCTTGGCCTGGGCAAACAGGAAAAGGATGACAGTTGACAACGGCAAGGGCCGATGCGGGCGTGCCGGATGGCACCGAGGGGTCGGGCAGGGTGACCATGATATGAATGGCGATCCGATCGCTGACCATGGGAATAAAGCGCGTCATGGCAAAGGCCGACCGCGCAATGGCGGTGTCGGCATAAAAGGTCAAATGGCGTTCGCCGGACCGGGGGTCGTTAAGGGAGACCAATTTTGCCGCCAGGATAACCGGGTGGCTAATGGTCTTGATTTGCAAGGTGCCGAACACCTTATACTGGTCTTTGCCATCCGCCACCACCCGGCTGCTGGTAAACGTCGCGTTGGGGTAGCGGGCCTGATCGAAAAATAGTGGACTTTTAAGCTCAGCGGACAGTATCCCGTTATGGGCATCAATATTGCCCACGGGGATAGTCACTTCCACCCGGGCATTGCCGTCCTGCCGGGGATTAAGGTCCAGCCGTCCGGTTATGCCGGTAATATCCGCATGGGAATGGCCCGCGCCCAGCACTTTCCACGATAAGACCACGGCGGTGGGCACGGTATTGATGTCGTAGTGCAGCGGGGCCGCCGCGGCGGCGGCGCAGACTAACAATAACGGTAATAGCGATAAAAAGCGCGGCATGGGTAAATCCTCAACGAGGGCAACTGGGGAGTTAACACCTCAGGCGGCGCTTTTATTCATTTTACCCACTCAATGCCGTCCCGCCCTGGCGTTCAGGCCGCCGCGGCCAGGGGAACGGCGCCCTGGCGTGGTTAATTTTTCGCCAAATACAGCGTTTTTTTACCTTTAATCAAGCTTGCGCCCGCTTTTTATCTGCATAGTGTCGTCTGTAAAAATCATTTAAGGATACGGAATAAAGCATGAAAGTATTAACGTTGGGAGAAATGATGTTGCGATTGAAGCCGGTCGGCAACAATCGCATTATGCAATCAGATGTTCTGGAAGCAACCTATGGCGGCGCCGAGGCCAACGTGGCCGTGTCCTTAGCCCTGTTAGGCGACGAGGTGGCCTACTTAACCAAATTACCGGCTAATTTGCTGGGGGAAACCGCGCTGTCGACATTGCGCAAATACGGTGTCGATACCACGAAAGTCCTGCGCGGCGGCAATCGTTTAGGCATTTATTTCCTGGAAAAAGGCGCCAGCGTGCGGTCCACCAATGTGGTCTATGACCGGGCGGGCAGTGCTTTCGCCGAGGTCACACAGGCGGAATTCGATTGGGACGCGATTTTCAGCGATATCGATTATTTTTATTTTTCCGGCATCACCCCGGCCATTTCAGCCGAATTAGAGCGGATTGTCACCGCCGCCTGTGAGTATTGCCAGGCCCATGATATCCCGGTTATTTGCGATATGAATTACCGCGGTAAAATGTGGTCGCCTGAAAAAGCCCAGCGCGTCATGTCGACGCTGATGCCCTATGTCGCGATTTGCATCGCCAATGATGAAGATTTCGCCGCAACGCTCGGGATTGATGCTTTTGACGGCGATATGTCGCGTGGCATCGATCAAAAAGAGTCCTTCAAAGCAGGCATGCTGGCGGTAACGCAAAAATACCCGGGCTGTAAAATCGTGGCCAGCGTCTTGCGCAACATTCATTCCGTGGAAGACAGTCAATGGATGGGCCTGTTGCTGAAAGACGGCGCGTTTTACGAGTCCACCGCCTATAAGATGCATGTCATGGAAGGCGTCGCGGCGGGCGATGCGTTTGGCGCCGGCTTAATGCATAGCCTGCTGCATAACTTCGCCGCCCAGGAATGGATTGATTTTGCGATTGCCGCCAGCGTCTTAAAACTGACCGTCAGCGGCGATTTAAATCTGGTGCACGAATCTGAAATCCGCGCGGTAATGAAAAAAGGCGGCGGGGCGAGCCTCAATCGCTAACCGACGGTCTGGCTTGATTCACCCTCTCCTTGACCTTCTCCAGCGGGAGACGGCGGGGAGAGGGCGAAAATCAGTACGCCGCCACTTTATCCAGCACCCGCACCAACTGGGTGACAAAGCCGTACTCATTATCGTACCAGGCGACGGTTTTCACCAACTGCACATCGCCCGCCTCGCTGATTTCCGTTTGGGTCGCGTCGAATACCGAGCCGAAGTGGGTGCCGACGATATCGGAAGACACAATCTCCTCGTCGGTATAACCGAAAGATTCATTCCCCTCGGCCGCTTTTTTCATGGCGTCATTGACTTGCTCGACGGTGACTTTTTTCTCCAGCACCGAAACCAGTTCCGTAACCGAGCCGGTAATGGTCGGCACCCGCTGGGCATGGCCTTTCAGTTTGCCCTTTAATTCCGGGATCACCAGGCCAATCGCCTTCGCCGCCCCGGTGGTATGCGGGATAATATTTTGCGCCGCCGCGCGCGAGGCGCGCAGGTCTTTACCGCGCGGGCCGTCGACCAACGACTGGGTGCCGGTATACGCGTGGATGGTGGTCATGGTGCCCACTTTGATGCCGAAACTGTCGCTCAGGACTTTAGCCATCGGCGCCAGGCAGTTGGTGGTGCAGGACGCGACGGAAAGAATCCGGTCTTCCGCCGTGATGGTGTCGCAGTTGACATTAAAAACAATGGTTTTCATATCTCCGGCCGGCGCGGAAATCAGTACTTTTTTCGCTCCCGCGTCCAGGTGGGCCTGCGACTTTTCGGCGGAGGCATAAAACCCGGTGGATTCCACCACGATTTCCACGCCAAGGGTGCCCCAAGGGATATTCTTGGCGTCTTTTTCGGCATACACGATGATTTTTTTATCGTTAACGATAATCGCGTCGTCGGTATAATCCACCGTACCGTCAAAATGGCGATAGCTGGAATCATGCTTTAACAGATAGGCCAGGACCTTAGGCGAGGTAAGATCGTTGATGGCGACGATCTCTACTTCGCTGCGGGTTTCCAGGATGCGCCGCAACACCAAACGTCCTATACGGCCAAAACCATTAATACCAATCTTTTTCATCTCATAATCCTCATATAAATATGTCGGCTATCTAGCAAAAGATCAAAACTGGCACCTGCCTCCTGTGGAGTCAAGATGGATAAATTCTGAAAGCCAGGCCGTTATCCGGCGGCGCTGCGGATCCTGCGCACGGCCCGCCGCCTGTCGCCGGATGGCGGGTTTATGCTGTGGCGGCTGCTTGAGACGGCATCCCCGTTGCCTTCAGGCCAGGGCGGGGTAATCGGTATATCCGGTGCCGCCTTCGGCATAGATCGTCTGCGGGTTAAGCGGGTTAAGGGCGGCGTTTTGCTTAAAGCGCCGCACCAAGTCGGGATTGGCGATATACAGGCCGCCAAACGCCGCCGCGTCGGCCTCGCCCTGGCTTATCAACGCTTCGGCGGACGCTTTGGTTAAGCCTTCATTGGCAATCCAGGCACCGGAAAAAGTTTTCCTTAAGTCCGGTCCGAAACGGTCCGGAAAAGTCAATGATTCACGGGCGAAGATAAACGCCAGCCGCCGTTTATTCAGTTCCTCGACCACATAGCTGAACATGGCTTTGGGATTGGAATCATGCATTGAGTAAGAGCTGGACATTAAATTAAGATGCACGCCAAACCGTTCCGCCGGCCAGACCGACAATAAGGCATCGACGGTTTCCAACAGAAAACGCGCCCGGTTGGCGATGGTGCCGCCGTATTGATCGGTGCGTTTATTCGAACCGTCATGCAGGAACTGATCAAACAGATAACCGTTTGCCGCATGGATTTCAATGCCGTCAAAGCCGGCGCGCCGGGCATTTTCGGCCCCACGGCGGAAATCCGCCACGATGCCGGCTATTTCTGCGGTTTCCAGTGCGCGGGGGACCTCGTAGGGTTTTTGCGGCCGCAGCACGGAAACATGGCCTTCCGGCGCGATGGCGCTTGGCGCCACCGGCAATTCTCCGTTCAGATACACCGGATCGGATATCCGTCCCACATGCCATAACTGAATGACAATTTTGCCCCCGGCCTGGTGCACCGCGTCGGTCACCTCGCGCCAGGCAGCCACCTGTTTTTCCGACCAGATTCCCGGCGTATTGGGATAACCCACGCCCTGGGGCGATACCGACGTGGCTTCAGTCAGGATAAGACCGGCGCTGGCGCGCTGGACATAGTACTCTTTGGTGATGGCGCCGGGGCTGCGCTCGTCGACGGCGCGCATGCGGGTAAGCGGGGCCATGACGATACGATTGCTCAGTTCAATGGCGCCGATATTAATGGGGTCATACAAGGTTGGCATAGGTTTTCCTGTCGCTATATCAGTCATTTATTGGTTTCATTCTAAACCCTAAATGATGAGCAGGGTGTTACTGCATGTGCGGTACGCCATCCCCATTCGGCCGGGCAATTACCCGTCATCGCGGGCATAAAACCATAAGCAGATTTCTCCTAGTTCACAGGCCGGCGCATTCATCTCAATATCGATTTCTGTTATATTGGCGATCTAGATCACAAAAAGCACTAAAGGATGATACCGCGCTATGATCAACCGTTTCACCCTCGCCGCCATTGCGGCTGCTTTTGCGCTGACCGGCTGCGTAAAACACTCATTTGACGAACCCGCGGCTGACAAACCTGCGGCAGACTTTACCACTGGCCCGACGCTTGTCACCGTGACGCATGTGCCCGCCCGCACCGCGGATGGCGCGACCATCTATGTTACCGTCGACGGCAGCGACGCCGGCGCTCTGGCCACTGGCGAAAGCGTAGCCCTGCATGTACCCGCGGGCAAGCATCAGATCGGCGGTTACGCCCGGTCGCTGGTTGGCCATGTCACCATTCCGCCGGTGCAGATCACCACCACGACCACCAGTGCGAAACACATCGCTTATACCGTAGTAAAGAGCAAACCGGTGTTTACCGAATTGAAAGACGACCCGGTCCCGCAGACGACAGCGACACCGCAGGCAACCGCGACGCCACAGACGACAGCGACACCGCAAACAACGGAAACATCGCAGGCAACCGCGACGCCACAGACAACAGCGACACCGCAGGCAACGGAAACATCGCAGGCTACCGCGACGCCACAGACGACAGCAACGCCGCAAACAACGGAAACAACGGAAACATCGCAGGCTAGCGCAACACCGCAGACGAAAGCAACGCCGCAAACAACGGAAACATCGCAGGCAACCGCGACGCCGCAGACGACAGCAACGCCGCAGGCAGCGGAAACATCGCAGGCAACCGCGACGCCGCAGACGACAGCAACGCCGCAGGCAACGGAAACATCGCAGGTAACCGCGACGCCGCAGACGACAGCAACACCGCAGGCAGCGGAAACATCGCAGGCTACCGCGACGCCGCAGACGTCCGAGACATCACAGCAATAACGCAATGCCGGCGGCACCGGCCCCGGTTTATCACCTCCATTCAGGCTACGATAAACGAGGGCCGGCGCTGGAGAAGGCGGCGGCGTGATAGCGATGGCGTTGACTCACCAGGGGACGGTTCTTCCCAGATAGTCCAGATAATGTAATCCCGTGCGCCCGGCACAGGCCTCAATGGTGTTAAGCAGGGCCGGGATGCTTTCTTCGATAGTCAGCCGCGCTTCCGGCCCCCCCATATCCGTGCGCACCCATCCCGGCGCCATCAGTAGAAACGTTCTGGGATCGCCCTCGTGGCGCGCAGCAAAGCTGCGCATAAACATATTTAGCGCCGCTTTGCTGCCCCGGTACACATCGTAATGACCATTGGTGTTATTAGCGATGCTACCCTGGCCGGAAGACATGACGCCGAGGGTACCCGTCGGCGGAACAAGGTCCTCAAACGCCTCGATAACCCGCATCGGGCTCAGCGCGTTCGTTACCATCACGCGAATAAACTCATCGGTCGACACGTCCGCTATCGTTTCCCGATCGCTATTTTTGACGCCGGCATTGACAAAAAGCAGGTCAATGCGCCGATCGCTGAGCCGCTCATGTAACGCATCGATCTGCTGGGGCAGCGTAATATCCACGGTCTCCACTTCAAGTGAATCAGGAAAGCGTTCAGCCAGATGAAAAAGTCGGTCAGCAGACGAGGCTCGCCCGGTGGCTATTACCCCACAGCCGCGTTTCAGCGACTCTTCCGCCATCGCAAAGCCCAGGCCGCGGGAGGCGCCGATAAGAAGGACCGTCTTTTGGGAAGGTGGTGTTGGCATGCTTTATTTCCTCTGCGTGTGCGCTGCCTGGCGATAAGCTATCCATCAATGCAGCTATTGACGTTGGATGCAGTCACTATATCCCTGCGCAATACAGGGCGGAAGACGCAGCATTTGCACTGATAACATGCATCCAACGCCTTCCCTCATTTTTCCGGCCGGGATACAATGCTTCATGACTGAACCCGACCTCAATTTACTTATTGCGCTGGATGCGCTGCTGGCTGAGACCAGTGTGGCCGGCGCCGCGCGCCGGCTTGGATTAAGCGCCTCGGCCATGAGCCGCACGCTTGGCCGCCTGCGCGCGGTCACCGGCGATCCTTTACTGGTCAGGGCCGGGCGCGGCATGGTATTGACGCCCTATGCCGGGGAAATACGGGCGCGTACGCAACGGACGGTAGCGGAGGCGCGCGCCGTACTGCGGCCTGCGGCGTCGGAACTGAATTTAGCCACGCTTGACCGCACCTTTACCCTGCGTGCCAACGATGGTTTTGTCGAGGCGTTTGGCGCATTGCTTATCGCCGCGGCGGCGACGGCGCCCTACGTGCGGCTGCGTTTTGCGCCCAAGCCGGAAAAGAGTCCACGCTATTTGCGAGAAGGACTGGCCGATCTTGAGATAGGCGTAGCCGAGGCCATGGGCCCGGAAATACGGTTGCAGACGTTATTCAGGGACCGGTTCGTAGGTGTGGTGAGAAAAAACCACCCGCTGGCGCTGGAGCCTAACATCACCGCCAGCCTGTATGCGTCTTTCGGGCACGTGGTCGCCTCCCGCCGGGGGCGGATTGCCGGACCGGTAGACGAAGCGCTGGCCGAATTAGGCCTAACGCGCAAGATCGCGGCCGCGGTGCCGAGCTTTCCCGCCGCGCTGGCCGTGGCTCAGGCGTCCGACCTGGTGGCGCTGCTGCCCGCGTCATTTCTCATCAATCAACCGGTTATCACTATCATGGGCGAGCCGGGCTCGCTCTGTCTTTTTGAGCTTCCTGTAAAAACCCCGGGCATTACGGTATCGCAGATGTGGCATCCGCGTTCAGAGGTCGATCCGGCCCATCGCTGGCTAAGGCAAATGGTGCTGAGGGTCTGTCGCCAGCAGTTGCCGGAGTGACACCGCGCGGCACGGCAATCAATCCCTTTACGGTGGGTAACCCTACTTGGCATGGCCGCCGTAACCCCAAACCCTTGGCGCCCGCGTTTTCCTAACCGACTGTACTGTTTTATTTCAATGCCATCTGTATGTATAAATGAAGTTGTTTTGCAGGTACTTTAATTTAATGGGTAAATGGTGCAAATTGCATAATAAGCTTAAATATCATTAATATTGAAGGAACCGGGGATGTCTGTAAAAGATACGCTGTTGGCACTGTTGGTGGTCATAATCTGGGGCGTTAATTTTGTCATTATCAAAGTCGGCCTGCACGGAATGCCGCCTTTCCTGTTGGGCGGCCTGCGGTTTCTGCTGGTGGCCATTCCGGCTATTTTTTTTATCCCCGTGCCTAAAATCCCCCTGAAATGGCTGGCGCTTTATGCGTTGACCATCAGTTTCCTGCAGTTCGCCTTCCTGTTTTGCGCCATTAATATCGGCATGCCCACCGGCATTGCTTCGCTTATCCTTCAGTCACAGGTATTTTTCACCATCATCCTGGGGACGATTTTCCTGGGGGAAAAAATCAAGGCCATGCAAATCCTGGGTACGCTCATTGCCGCGGCGGGCATGGCGGTGCTGGTGGAAGGCGGCATGAGCAACGCGTTGTCCGCCATTCCTCCGCTCGGTATGTTATTAACGCTGACCGCCGGCCTGTGCTGGGCGCTGGGCAATATCACCAATAAAAACATCATGACCGCCGCGCCCAACACGCCGATTCTGTCGCTGGTTGTCTGGAGCGCCTTGATTCCCGTTATTCCTTTTTTAGTATGCTCGTGGATCTTCGAAGGCCGGCAGACCATCGTCGACAGTCTCGTGGATATTAAGGCGCCCACGGTATTTTCACTGATTTATCTGGCCTTTATTTCCACTATTATCGGCTATGGATTGTGGGGCGCGCTGCTCTCCCGCTATGAAACCTGGCGCGTCACCCCTTTCGCGCTGCTGGTGCCGGTGGTGGGATTAACCAGCGCCGCCCTGATATTGGGGGAGTTGCTCAATATCCTGCAAATCATCGGCGTTGCCGTTATTATGCTGGGCCTGTTGATCAATGTTTTCGGTTCCCGCCTGATAAACCGATGGCTGGCGCCCCAGGTCTAAGGGCGCCTTACCCTTATTAACGCGCCCACAGCCGGCGTCGCGCCATAACCGCTGCCTGTCGCAGCGGCACATCACTTCCTGCATAATTGTCTATGATTGTTCTACGTGAAACTCGCATCACCGGCATAAGACGGGGCGGTATCGTCCATTGCTTACTTCCGGGTTAAACGAGGCAATTGAATGAAATCCAAATCATTTACTAAAAGCTGGGGCGCCGAATACGTCGCCGCCGGCGTCGTTCGCTTTCGTCTCTGGGCGACCGGACAGGACAAGGTGACGCTCAGGCTTTCCGGCGAAGACAGGGCGATGAACCCGAGCGGCGACGGCTGGTTTGAGCTGGTGGTCACCGGGGTTTCTCCCGGCGCGGAGTATCATTATATCCTTGCCGACGGCACGGCCGTGCCGGACCCCGCCTCCCGCGCCCAGAAGGCGGATGTCGACGGTCCTTCCCTCGTCATCGACCCGGCGCGTTACCGCTGGCGGAATACGCAATGGCGCGGCCGCCCGTGGGAAGAATCGGTCGTCTACGAGATGCATATCGGCACGTTCACGCCGGAAGGGACGTTCCAGGCCGCGATCGATAAGCTGCCTTACCTGGTCGAAACCGGCATCACCATGATCGAGGTCATGCCCGTCGCGCAATTCGGCGGCAGCCGCGGCTGGGGCTATGACGGCGTGCTGCTCTACGCGCCGCATTCCGTCTATGGCGCGCCGGAGGATTTCAAGGCCTTTATCGATGCCGCCCATGGCCATGGTCTCTCGGTGGTGCTGGATATCGTCCTTAATCATTTCGGGCCACAGGGCAATTATCTGCCGCTATTGGCGCCGGATTTTTTCCACAAGGAGCGCAAGACGCCCTGGGGCGCCGGCATCGCCTATGACGTTGCCGCGGCCCGCCGTTATATCGTGGAAGCGCCGCTCTACTGGCTGGAGGAATTTCACCTTGACGGCCTTCGCTTCGACGCCATAGACCAGATCGAGGACAGTTCCGCCAAGCACGTGCTGATCGAGATAGCCGAGCGTATCCGCGCCGGCATTACCGACCGGCCGATCCATTTGACGACCGAGGACAGTCGCAACGTCATTTTCCTGCATCCGCGCGGGGAGGACGGCTCCGTACCGCTCTTCACCGGCGAGTGGAACGACGACTTCCACAATGCCGTCCACGTCTTCGCCACCGGCGAGACGCATGCGTACTACCAGGACTTTGCCAGGGAGCCGGAAAAGCTGGTCGCCCGCGTTTTGGCGGAAGGTTTCGCTTATCAGGGCGAGGTCTCTGCGCAGACCGGCAAGCCGCGCGGCGTGAAAAGCACGGGACAGCCGCCGGCGGCCTTCGTCGATTTCATCCAGAACCACGACCAGGTGGGCAACCGCGCCCAGGGCGAAAGGCTGATTGCGCTGGCCGGCGCCGACCGTACCCGGGTTCTGCTCGCCGCGCTGCTTTTCTCGCCGCATATCCCGCTGCTTTTTATGGGCGAGGAATATGGCGAGATGAATCCCTTTTTGTTCTTCACCGATTTTCATGGCTCCCTCGCCAGGGCCGTGCGCGAGGGCCGCGCGCGTGAGTTCGCGGGCCATGCCGGCCACGAGGGCGAAAGCGTGCCCGATCCGAACGCGCAGACCACCTTCGACATGTCGAAACTTGACTGGAAAAAGCGCGATAGCGGGGCGGGCAAAAGCTGGCTGGCGCTGACCAAAGAATTATTGGCGCTGCGCCAGAAACAGGTGGTGCCGTTGCTCAGCACCGCCCGCGGCGATGCCGGCCACGTGGTGCAGACCGCGCCGGGTTTCCTTGCCGTCACCTGGACCTACCCGAAAGGCACGCTGTCCATCGCGCTCAATATCGGCAAAACACCCCAGCCGCTTCCCGACCAGCCGGGCGAGACGATATTCGCCTGGCCGAAAGCGGCAAATGACCTGCCGCAAAACGCCATTATTGTCCGTGTTGCCCCGGGAGACGCAAAGTGAAGATTCCAACCGCTACCTACCGTATTCAGTTCCGCAACGGCATGACCTTCGACCGCGCCGCCGGCCTGGTGCCTTATCTTAAGCGGCTCGGCATCAGTCATCTCTATGCCTCGCCGGTCTTTACCGCCACGTCCGGCTCGACCCACGGCTATGACGTCACCGACGCCAACGAGATCGATCCTTCGATCGGCGGCCGGGCAGGTTTCGATCGCATGGTAAAGACATTGCAGGGCGCGGGGCTTGGCCTGATCCTTGATATCGTGCCGAACCACATGGCCGCTTCGCTGGAAAATCCGTGGTGGCGCGATGTGGTAGAGAAGGGCAAAAACAGCCGCTACGCCCGGCATTTCGACATCGACTGGTCCGAGCGCCTGACCTTGCCCTTCCTCGGCGATACGTTCGAACGCGCCCTGGAAAACGACGAGATTGCCGTAAAGCCCGACCCGAAAACCGGCAGGCCCGCTTTCGCCTATTACGACACCTTCTACCCGCTTGCCGCCGAAACCTGGCAGGGCCGCGAGGCCGAGGTGCTGAATCTCACTGACAAGGCGGCGATTGCCCGGCTCCACGGGCGCCAGCCCTATCGGCTGATGTCCTGGCGCGATGCGCCGCGCGACCTGTCCTACCGGCGTTTTTTCGAGATAACCGGCCTCGTGGGCGTCCGGGTTGAGGACAGGGCCGTGTTTGACGATACGCACCGGCTCATCCTCGAGCTGGTCAAAACCGGCGCGGTCGACGGGCTGCGGGTGGATCATGTGGACGGGCTTGCCGATCCGAAAGCCTATCTTGAGCGCCTGCGGCAGGAAGCCGGGCCGGACTGCTATATAACGGTGGAAAAAATTCTCGGCAAGGGCGAGCAGATCCCGCCGGACTGGCCGATTTCCGGCACCACTGGTTACGAATTCATCGCCGCGCTCTCCGATGTGTTGGTGGACGATGAGAAGATAGACCTGTTGCGGCAGGCCTATGACGATGTCGTGGGCAGGCCTGTGGATATGAAAGCCGAACTGCGGGCGGCCAAGCTGCTGATGGTGGACAGGAATTTCGCGGGTGAATTTACCACGCTCCTCAAGCTGGTGATGGCGATCGCCGGGATGGAAAGGGTGGCGCTGGATGAAAACGCCGCCCGATCGGCTCTGCGCGAGCTGTTGGTCGCCTTCCCGGTCTACCGCACCTATGGCACGGCGCAAGGGCTGCCACCGGCGGGCGATGAGATGCTGCGCAAGGTGACTGGAAAGGTGAAAGCCAGCGTGAACGCTCCCGACCCCGGGGCGCTCGATTTCCTGACCCGCCTGCTCGCGGGCGAGGTCTCGGATATCGCTTCCGGCGAAGCCGCCACTTTCCGCACTCGCTTCCAACAGTTGACGGGCCCGCTGATGGCGAAATCGGTCGAGGACACGCTATTCTTCAGGCAGAACATGGAGCTGGCCCTGAACGAAGTGGGCGCCGAACCGATGCCGCGCGCCTTCTCGCTCGACCGCTTCCACGCGGAAATGCAAACGCGGCTCGAACGGCAGCCGGATGCGCTGTCAGGCACCTCGACCCATGATACCAAACGCGGCGAGGATGCCCGCGCACGGCTATATACGCTCACCGAAGCGCCGGAGCGCTGGGCGGAATGCGTTGCCCGCTGGCGCCGGATGAACCAGGCCAGCGTCGCCGTGCTTGACGACGGCGCGGCGCCAAAACCGGCGGTCGAATGGATGATCTTCCAGGCGCTGGCCGGTGTCTGGCCGGTGACGCTCGACCCGCAAGACGGGAAGGGCCTGCAGGCGCTCGAAGAGCGGTTTCTGGCCTTTGTGGAGAAGGCGCTGCGGGAAGCAAAACTGCGCACTGACTGGAATGACAGCAACGACGCCTATGAAAAAGCCGTGCTCGACTATGTCCGCCATCTGCTCTCGCCGTCCAACCAAACATTTTTACAGGATTTCACCGGCGCGCTGCAGCCCTTTATCCGCGCCGGCCTGGTCAATAGCCTTACGCAGACGGTCATCAAGCTGACGGCGCCGGGCGTGCCGGATATCTACCAGGGTAGCGAAGCGCTGAATTTCAGCCTCGTCGATCCCGACAACCGGCGAGAACCGGATTTTGCCGCCCTTGAACGTCTGCTTGCCGGGAGCGAAAAACCTGTCGTCGCCACGGAGGAGGGCTGGCTTAGCGGCCAATTGAAGCAGCATATCATCGCCAGGATCCTGCCTTTGCGCCGGCAGAAGACGGCGCTGTTTCGCCGCGGCGACTATTTGCCGCTCACCGCCACCGGCAAACAGGCAGAAAACGTCATTGCCTTCGCCCGGGCGGAAAGCGACGATGCGCTGATCGTTATCGCGCCTCGCCTTGTCTTCGGTATGCTGTACGACAATCCGGCTCAACTGCATCAGCAACGCTTGACCCAGGCGGAAATCGCTTTGCCCGGGCGGCTCGCCAATAGCCGCTACCGCGATATTCTCAGCGGAAAAGAGATCTTCCTGACCGATAGGATAGACTTGGAATCCGTTGACTGCCGTTCGGCGGTGATATTGTTAAAAATTTGATTTTATAGATATAACATCGTGGCACGCCAAGCCTTCGGCTATCACTGCGGGGGGCTCGGGTATAAGGTGGCGCCCTATGCCGGGCAACCGGTGAATGGCGCACCTGCCGTGATTCAGCTATGATCCAGGCGCTCACGCAGGCACTTTCAAACTGTACATGTTTTCATGGGTAAACGCGTAGGGGTAATATAGGCGTAGTGATGTGAAAGGGCTGGTTACGAACGTAGCGCGCGTATATCGTTGAGACTCATCCTTCTTATTTAACATAATATACATTATGCGCACCAAGATGACTTCATGTGGATGCTGGATTTCGCCTTGCCTCATCAGGCTAATGCGTATTTGCCGGCATCCCGTCTTACTATGGATGTCCGCTCTCAATATCCACTCCAATCGATTTCACCATCTCAGCAATATTCTGCGGGTAAACGGCTTCGTTCATTGCGCTCAATTCTTCGGCATGCCACCAGTAGCGCCCGCTGATAACACTCTTTTCGTTACTGCTCCAATTCACAATGCTTATGTCATGGTCAGTCACTCGCACCAGGTAAAACTTTTCCTGGGCTGCAACCATTTCACCGCTCGGTAACTTCATTACAAAATTTCTTTCTGCCACACACCGGCCAACGTCGCTGCGTATGATACCGGTTTCTTCCCATAATTCCCTGACGGCTGCTTGCTCATATGTCTCACCTTGTTCAACGCCACCGCCTGGCGTTGCCCAGTATGAGGTTCCTGCCAGCGCATCCGTGCGGTGCATAAACCTAAACAGTAAAATGCGTCCGCAAGGATCGATAATCAACAATCTGGATGCTGGCCGTGATGTCATCTTTTCTCCTGCATGCCGTGCTCATAAACCCGTAATTTTGATCGCGCTACGTGAAATCTGAGAAACCCTGGCTACGGTTATACAGCAAATATAGCGCAGCGACAGGGTTCGACAAATGACCCAGGACGCCGCAACAGCAGTTCACGCACGCTTTTATTCCCTGTATCTCAGGCCGGACAAATCGACGGCCCCGCAGCCCGCAGCCCGGAGCTTGGGCTGCCATGGCCATATCATTGGCCATCATTTAACATAATGTTGAGGTCTGATCGCGTTTGTCGCTTTTCCGCCAGGCAGTTTGCACATTAAATGAGGTTTTTACTGAGACTACGCCAACTTTCCTTTACAATGGTAGTCCTTTCCCTTTTCAGGCCGACATTTATGCTCATTCCCAAGCTGACGCAGCAAGACATGACGGAAAGCGAACAACGCCAACTTAAGACCCTGCTCGACCAGGCTAAAAAAGCCAAAGGACTTCCTCTCTCCAACTCAGAAACCAACCATGTCAAGGATGATTACATCGCCCAGCTGATGGCTGAACGTGAGATCATTGCCAAACAGGTTCGGGTAGTGAAACGTCAGAAGAAGCTAAAGCCTGACATTTCAGCCACTTATGAATGGACTGCCAATATGCATTCGCGTGGTAAACGTTAACGTCGTGTTTAAGGTCTAAATCAATCACTCAGGGCGAGGACCTTCCCCGCCCCTGGCACTGCTTTACTCCTGTAAACCACGATTAACCAGCATGGGCGTTATATCGGGTTCCTTGCCACGCCAATCCTTATACACCTTGGCCAGGTCCTGGCTATTGCCTTTTGACAGCACCTCATCACGAAAACGCTGCCCGTTGCGCGCCGTTAAACCCCCCTGCTCCGTAAAGCCCGCAAAAGCGTCATCCGCCAACATTTGCGTCCACAAATAAGCATAATAGCCGGCCGCATAACCGCCGCCCCAGATATGCTGGAAATAACTGGAGCGATAACGCGGCGGGACATAAGGCAGGTTGACGTTGAACTCAGCCAGGGCGGCGGCTTCAAACTCGGCTACCTGTTGCTCCGGCAAGCCGGCGCTCAACGTATGCCAGCGCATGTCCAGGAGCGCGGCCGCCAGCAGTTCGGTCATTTCATACCCTTTATTGAAACGCGACGCCTTTTCAATTTTTGCCAGCAACTCGTCGGGCATTGGCGCGCCGGTCTGATAATGCCTGGCATAATTAGCGAAGACCCGGGGTTCGTCGGCCCAGTGTTCATTGAATTGGGAGGGGAACTCGACAAAGTCCCGCGGCGTCGACGTACCGGAAAGACCCGGATATTCCTGGCTGGCAAACAGGCCGTGCAGGGTATGGCCAAATTCGTGAAACAAGGTGACGACGTCATCCCAGGATAACAGGGCGGGTTGCCCCTCGGCGGGCTTGGCGAAATTGGCCACATTATAGATAACCGGCCGGGTACCCAGAAGCAGGGATTGGTCGACAAAATTGCCCATCCACGCCCCGCCGCCCTTATTGTCGCGCTGAAAATAATCCGTATAAAACAGCGCCATGGACGCCCCGTCCTGGTCGAAGACTTCATATACCCGGACATCGGGATGGTAAACCGGAAGATCGGCGCGCGCCTTGAGGTCAATACCGTACAGCAGACGGGCGGCGTAAAATACGCCCTGTTCCAGCACCCGGTTCAGCTCAAAATAAGGTCTGATCTGCGCGTCGTTAAGATCATATTTCATTTTGCGCACGCGATCGGCGTAAAACTGCCAATCCCACGCCGCCAGGGTAAATTTATCCTGGCCGCTGTCGATCAGCGCCTGGATATCGGCGGCTTCCCGCCCGGCCCGCGCCGTGGCGGCGGGCACTATGCGCGTCATAAACTCCAGCGCCGCGGCCGGCGTCTTCGCCATCTGATCCTGCAGCGCCCAGGTGGCATAGTCGGGAAAACCCAGCAGGCCGGCCTGCTCGGCGCGCACCTGCGCCAGCCGGAGAAGAATGGCCCGCGTGTCGTTGCCGTCGCTCTTTTCCGCCCGTGAAATGGAGGCGCTGAACAGCGCCTGGCGGGTGGCGCGCCGTTCCAGGGTTTGCAACTGCGGTTGCTGGGTGGTGTTTTGCAGCGCCAGGAGCCAGCGTTCGCCAAGATTGCGCTCATTCGCCGCCTGCCGCGCCGCCGCAATCTCCTGCGCCGACAGCCCGTCGAGTTGGCTGATATCGTCAACCAGCAATGCGCCCTGTTTGGTGGCATCCAGCAGCCGATGAGAAAACTGCGTGCTTAAGGTCGCCGCTTCCTGATTGAGTGTGGAAAGCCGTTGTTTTTGCGCCGCGGATAATTGCGCCCCGGCCAGGACAAAGCGCTGATAAGTGACGTCGATAAGCCGGCGCGATTCGGCGGAAATCGTCAGGGATTCCCGCTGGTCGTACACAGTTTTCAGGCGGCTGAACAGCCTGGCGTTAAATTTTATCGCATCGTTCATCGCGGCCAGTTTCGGCGATTGTTCCTCATCAATGCGCTGTAGCGAATCGCTGGTATTCGCGGAGGTCATGGCGCCGAATACGCTCATGACCCGCTTTAATAACGCGCCGGAGCGCTCCAGCGCGGCATAGGTATTATCGAAGGTCGGCTCGTCGCGCCGTGCGGCAATATCATCAATCTCCGCGAGATAGGCGCGCATGCCCTCCTCGATTGCCGGTGTATAGTCGCTTTCCCGGATCAGGTCGAAGGGGGGCGCCTGGAAAGGCAGCTGGCTGGGCTGGTAAAACGGATTTTGCTGCTGAAGGTGATTGTCGCGCATGTTCTGCTCCTGCCGAATCGGTCGGTAAACCCTGATCCCATGCTAGCACGCCCCAGGTGAAAAGACAGTCTTGCCCCCGTCCTGAAGAATATGGGCAAAAAAAAAATGCGCCGAAGCGCATTTCAGACTGCTGACAATCCTAGCCATCATGCCCGCAAGCACGAATTTGTCATCAAACTGATTTAGGCCAGTAGGCATCAACAGCCGTTACAGGGAGGCCATATCGATGACGAAACGATAACGCACATCGCTTTTTACCACCCGCTCATAAGCATCATTGATTTGCTGGATATTAATCTTTTCAATATCGGAAACGATATTGTGCTCGCCGCAAAAATCAAGCATCTCCTGGGTTTCCTTAATCGAACCGATGCCGGAACCCGCGAGACTGCGGCGCCCGCCGATCAGGGCCGCGGCGTGCAGCGGCACCTTCTTTTCCGGCAGGCCGACCAGGACCATGGTGCCGTCGATTTTTAACAACGACAGATAGGCGCCCCAGTCGATTTCCGTTCCGACGGTGCAGATTATCAGATCAAAGGTGCTTTTTAACTTCTCGAAGGTGGCCGGATCCTGCGTGGCGTAATAATGTTGGGCGCCCAGACGCAGACCGTCCTCTTTCTTAGACAGGGTCTGACTGAGCACGGTCATTTCCGCGCCCATGGCTTTGCCCAGCTTCACACCCATATGGCCTAAGCCGCCAAGACCGATAATAGCCACTTTTTTACCCGGCCCGGCCTGCCAGTGACGCAATGGCGAGTAGAGGGTAATGCCGGCGCAGAGCAAGGGAGCCGCCGCGTCCAAGGGTAAATTATCGGGAACCGACAGCACATAACCCTGCTTGACCACGATATGGTCGGAATAGCCGCCCATGGTTGGCGTTTTGCCGTCGCGCTCCACGCTGTTATAGGTTAATACCAACCCTTCCTTGTATTGCTCTAAATCCACATCGCGCTCGGCGCAATGGGTGCAGGAATCCACAAAGCAACCGACGCCGACCCGATCGCCTACGTTAAACTTTGTCACGCCGTCGCCTGCGGCGACCACCTCACCCACAATTTCATGGCCGGGCACCATGGGGAATATAGCCCCGCCCCACTCGTCCCTGGCCTGGTGAATATCCGAATGGCAAACGCCGCAGTAGGCGATTTTGATCACGACATCATCGGGGCCGGGGGCGCGTCGCTCAAAAGAGTAAGGCGTAAGAGGCGCCTTGGCGCTGAGCGCGGCATAACCTTTAGCTTTAGACATATGACAAACTCCGGGTTGCTTGATAAAGGAGATGGCGCAGGTTCGCCATGCATCCACTGTTGCCCTATTCTGCCAGCAATCATCCCGGATAAGGTAGACGATTATTCTTGCGTTATTGCCTGATCCTGCAATCAGGGCCATAAATCGCATTGAAAAGTAAACGCGCACAAAATAATTACTGTTTGGCTTATTATTGCTTTGGTTAATATGTAAATTGTGAATCAAAAAGGTTAAAAAACAACGGCCGCCGTAATGAAGGTAAAACCTTCCCTAAACAATAGTTTATTTTAAGCTGTATTTGTTTTTTGTCTGGCTAGAATAGCTTCCCGTTATCTCACCTCGCTATGGGTAACAATCAATAAACTTATCGATAGTATTTTTGAGTAATTTTTAAATAAAATCTAAATAAATAGGCGATCATGAAAAAAACAAGAAAGACCTTTATCGGCATCCTGACGGTAGTCGGTGGCATAACGCAGGCTTATAGTGCCAGTGATAGTGAGAGCAAAGTCAATGAAAGTGATTTACACGGTTCTCCGCCCGCTGCCAGTACTAATATAAAGCCATTTTCGAATATCATAAAAATAAAACCTTCTAAAAGTACATTTGAAAATCCAAATTCAGATTCATCGAAAATCCATAGTTTTGATAATAGATCATTAGGTTACGACTCGGGAAACGACAGTACGTACCATATTGTGGATTTGTATAGCAAAAAGGGGGAAACCAAGAAAGTCGATAAAAAAATGTTGACTAAAGGCAGACCCAATGATTTAAAAACCGTCGTGTTTTTTAGAGGCGGGGGGGAGTTTGTCATTAAAGAAGGCATACCGGAAAATCTCAACATTGAAGCGATTATGGTAGACAACTCAACGCTGCTGCTGCAAAATTCTCCGCAAATTTTCGCAAAAGAGATCTGTGCTTCCAAAAACGCCACAATCCAGGGCAATGGCATAATACAATCAAATGTCATCAACGAAGGTACCCTTTCAGTTGATCCTGAAACTAAAAAGCCGAGCAAGTTCAATAGTATTGGTGATTTCTTCAGCAAAAAACCTTTACATGCAGAGAAGGGAATTACCCCTGGTCAAAGCCTTCCGCACACCACGCTTACCATTGATGGCGATTATATCTCAAGAGATAACGGGATCATTGTTCTGAGGGTAAATAAAAAAAATGATAATCCTGATAATAATCAATTGGAGATTAGAGGCAACGCTCCAAATAAAAGCAATATTTTTGTAAAAGGTAATATTTTGAATAGTAATCCAGAAAATATAGCCTCTATTAAGTTAAATGGCAATGTTTCTGAAGATGCCTTCATGTTTCTAAATACACCCGCCTCAAGCGAAAATGAAGCCAAAGTAAGAAAAGAAAATAACCGGCTTGTGGCATTCATTGCCGAAAAAAAGGATGGGGTAAATAAACCATCTTCTGATCAAATCCATCTGCAAAAAAAGATACCTGCCGCAGATGCGCAGGATAACACGGCGAACCATTACAGAAGCGGGCCTGCTAAGCCGCCGCGTACTTTCCAGCATAAAAATAATAACATGACCATTCAGCCGAAACCAACGGATCGGACTGTTCTCCCAGACCGAATAGAAAAACCACCATACCCCAAGGTCCAGTTTAATATAATAAGCAGTACGAGTGACCTTGTTGGCAGTTATGATCACGACTGGACTCAAAGCAATGCCTCTATAAATGACGCGATTGATAAAATTTACGGTGACTTGGGACCCGTGCCTGAAAGGGATGGGAATAACGCTAATGCGCTCGTTTATACGCTCACACACATAAAAGCAGACCTGAGCGAGGGTAAAAATTTCAAAGGTCTGATTAACAATACTGCCAATACCGTGCCGCAAGATGCAAACATAGCCCCCTACAGCCAACTTGGCAGGTTCGATAAATATTTACATGGCGAGGGCTTTGAAGAGAATGACTACGAGCGGGATTATCCCGCCCATGGCTGCGGCGATGATGATGGGATGGATAACGGTTCCGCTGCTCGGTTTGATGAACAAAGAGCTGCGTCCCAGCCGCTTGATACAAATGCAGACTCTACCCGCGGCGATAAGGAGGAGGAGGATTTCGGCCTCGCTGCCTTGTTCAACGAACAAAGCGACGCTTCTCGGCCGCCTGTGCAAAATGCGCACGCCGTTGCCGGCGGCGGCGATGAGGAGGAGGATTTCGGCCTCGCTGCCTTGTTCAATGAACAAACGGACGCGTCCAAGCCGCTTGATAAAAATGCGGACTCCGCAGTCCGTGGTGATGATGAGGAGGAGGATTTCGGCCTCGCGGCCTTGTTCAATGAACAAACGGACGTGTCTAAGCCGCTTGATAAAAACGCGGACTCCGCTGCCGGCGGCGACGATGAGGAGGAGGATTTCGGCCTCGTGGCCTTGTTCAATGAACAAACGGACGCGTCCAAGCCGATTGATAAAAATGCGGACTCCGGTGTCCGTGACGATGATGAGGAGGAGGATTACGGCCTCGTTCTCTTATTCACTGAAGAAATGGACTCTCCAGAGTCGCTCGATGAAAACCTTGATGCTACCGCGCCGCCCGATGATGATTTGGTTGATGATGGACTCTTAGCCTTGTTCAATAGTAATCAGGACAATCAGGGGGTTGATGCGGGCAATGGCTTGCTGGCCCGCAGCAGTTTGCAGCCGGCGGCGGGTATCTATGCCGCCAATATGGCAACCGCCAATACCCTGTTTGCGACCCGCATGCACGATCGGGTCGGCGCCACGGAATTCCCGTCCGCCTTTAACGGCGCCGATGGCGCAGGTCAATCTTCTTTCTGGCTGCGTATCGCCGGCGGTCAAACCGGGGCGCGTATGCGCGACGGCGCGTTATCTGCCAGCACCAATACCCAAAAGGTGCAATTGGGCGGGGAAATCGTTAGCGGCAGCCGCGACGGTATCGACGGACTGCATTTCGGCGTGATGCTCGGCGCGGGTAAAAGCCGCAGCCATAGCCATGCCATTAACGGTAAAGGCGCCCAAGGCGGACTTGAGGGATATGGCGCCGGTATATACGGTACCTGGTATCGCAACGACGGCAATCACGAAGGCCCCTATCTTGATGGCTCGCTAAACTATAACTGGTTCGGCAATCATGTTAAAAACGGATCGTCGGCAAATAAATCCGCCGATACGGCAACCTACCGTTCCGCTGGATTTGTCGGCACAGTAGAAGCCGGTCATAGCTGGCGACTGTTCTCCGCTGCCGCCTTTGACACCTATTTACAACCGCAAATACAGGTCGCCTGGATGGGCGTCGGCGCACGGGATCAGAAAGACCCGAACGGCGAACGCATCACCATGCTGGGCCATGATAATATCCAGACCCGCCTGGGCGCACGGCTGTATATGCGCGGTTATGCCAGCATGGATGAAGGCAGGCAGCGCATGTTCCAGCCCTATGTCGAAACAAACTGGATCCATAATACCCACGACTTCGGCGTTTGCCTGGGTAAGGATGCCTACTCCCAGGAGGGCGCCAGGGATATCGGCGAGATTAAAATGGGTAATGAGGGACAAATTAATGAGCATCTGGCGCTATGGGGCAGCATCGGCCAGCAAGTCGGCGGCAAGGGATACCACGACACCACCGGTACGTTAGGCGTGAAAGTGAATTTCTAAGCGGCGCGGCGCGCCGTCAGCTCAGGGCCGGCTCGGCCGGCCCTGTTTTGGAGCCGTGCGTACGCTGGCGTGAGAGGACGGCGGGTGCCATCCCGCCGCCTTATATATCATGATATTTCGCCGCTGCTATTTGCCTGCCGGTTATAGCAACCAATCACCTCGCCCGCTATCGACACCGCGATTTCCGCCGGCATTTTTCCTTTCACCGTCTCCAAACCGATGGGACAGCGCAGTTGCGCCAATGCCTCGGCACCCATGCCGCGCTCGCCAAGGCGATAAAGAAAGCGCCGGCGTTTGGTGATAGACCCAATAAGCCCGCAATACCGATGGCCGCCGCGTTTAAGTACCTGCTCAACCAGCATAAAATCAAGCTGATGATCGTGGGTCATCACGATAAAATAGCTGTCGGCCGGCATGGCGTCCAGGGCATCGAGCGGATCGTCGATAATCACCTTGACGCGTTGATCGCATGCCGGTGGAAACTGGTCGGCACGGCTGTCCACCCAACTGATATCACAGGGCAGCTCCGCCAGGATCCTGACCAGCGCCTTGCCTACGTGCCCGGCGCCGAATACCGCGATATGAGGCCGCGCCATAATCACCGGTTCGAATAGCACTGATGTCATGCCGCCGCAGCATTGCCCCAGGCGCGCGCCAAGGGAAAAACGCTCCGTGCGGCAGGCCGGGCGAGGCTCGCCCAGCAGTTCCCTGGCTATCCGCGTGCATTGAAATTCCAAATGACCGCCGCCGACCGTGCAAAATTGCCGGCTGCTGGTCACCACCATTTTGGTGCCGCTGTCGCGCGGCGTCGAGCCCTGTTCATCAATAATCGTGACCAATACGGCCGGGGTGCCTTCCGCCTGCAGTTGCGCCAGCGCTGAGATCCAATTATCAGTCATAGGGAGATTCCTTTCCCTGGCGCGCAGGCGTTTGACCGCCGGCCAGCATCGTTTGGGCCGATGCTGCCGGGGCGGGGTTAATAGCACTTTTAGTGACATTGTCACCTAATGTCGGGGCCAGCAGCGCATCCACGGCCGCCAGGACCCGCTCCGGCGTGGCCGGGGCATCGATATCGGGCAGACGGCGATAATCGGCCAGACTGGCCACCGCGTCCCGGATGGCGCACCATACTGAAATGGCCAGCATAAACGGCGGCTCGCCCACCGCTTTGGAATGGAATACCGTCTGCTTGGGATTGGCGCGGTTTTGCAGCAAATGTACGTTCAGCTGCGCCGGGGTATCGCCGATAGTGGGAATTTTATAGGTGGCCGGGCCGTCGGTCAGCAGGCGGCCCCGCGCGTTCCAGATCAGTTCCTCGCTGGTCAGCCAGCCCATACCCTGGATAAATCCCCCCTCCACCTGGCCGATATCGATGGCCGGATTAAGCGAATCGCCTACGTCATGCAGGATATCGGCGCGCAATAACCGGTACTCGCCGGTTAAGGTATCCACCACCACTTCGGAACAGGCCACGCCGTAGGCAAAATAGTAAAATGGCCGGCCGGCGGCTTGCTGGCGATCATAATAAAGGGACGGCGTGGCGTAATAGCCCTGGCTTGCCAGCGATACCTGCTGGAGATGAGCCAGCTCGGCGACTTCGCCCAGGGTAAAGATCCGGCCCGCAACGTCGACCATGCCGTTGCGAAAATTAATTTGCTCCGGTTCGGCGTGATGGACCCGGCATAACATCGTCACCAGGCGCTGTTTCAGCGTTTCGGCGGCGGACTGGGCGGCTTTGCCGTTCAAATCGGCCCCCGAAGACGCTGCGGTGGGCGACGTGTTGGGAATTTTACCGGTATCGGTGGCGGTAATCCTGATCTTCGCGGGATTGACGCCCAGCACCTGCGCCACGACCTGTATGACTTTGGTATGCAGGCCCTGCCCCATTTCCGTGCCGCCGTGATTGAGCTGCAGCGTACCGTCGGTATACATCAGCAGCATGGCCCCCGCCTGGTTAAGAAAACCGGCGGTAAACGAGATACCGAACTTGACCGGCGTCAGCGCCAGCCCGCGTTTTAATATCGGGCTGGCGGCGTTATAGGCGATAATCTCCCGGCGTCGTTGCCGGTAACCGGCGCTGGTTTCCAGGGCGTCGGTGAGTTCGTCGAGCAGATTATCTTCCACCGGCTGTTGGTAATGAGTGATATTGCGCGTTGTTTTGCCGTAATAATTCAGCCGTCGCACCGACAGCGGATCCAGACCGGTCTCGCGGGCGATATGTTCAATAATATGCTCGATGGCCAGCATGCCCTGTGGGCCGCCGAAGCCGCGGAACGCGGTATTGGAAGCGGTATTGGTCCGGCAGCGGTAGCCGGTTATCAGCACATCGGCGAGATAATAGGCGTTGTCGGCATGGAACATGGCGCGGTCGACGATGGAGGGAGATAAATCGGCCGAATAACCGCAGTTGGCCGCCAATTCCAGCTTCAGGCCGAGGAGATGCCCGCGCGCGTTAAAACCCACGTCGTAGCGTACCAGGAACGGGTGGCGTTTGCCTGTCATCAGCATATCGTCGCGGCGGCTCAGACGCATTTTAGCCGGTTTGCCCGTGAGCCGGGCCGCCAGGGCGCATAAGCAGGCGGGACCCGCCGCCTGAGTCTCCTTACCGCCAAAACCGCCGCCCATCCTGCGCATATCGACGGTAATATCCTTCATATCCACGCCCAGCACCGACGCCACCAGTTTCTGTACCTCGGTCGGGTGCTGGGTCGATGAAAAAACCTGCATGGCGCCATCCTCGCCCGGGATCACCGACGCCACCTGGGATTCCAGATAAAAATGCTCTTGCCCGCCCATCCGCAGGCTGCCCTGGAGACGACGCGGCGCGGCGGCCAGCGCCGCGTCCGGGTCGCCGCGCCGATGGCAATGCGGCGCGTCGACATAAAGCGCTTTTTCCAGCGCCTCCTCGATGTCCAGCACCGCCGGCAAAGGCTGGTATTCGATAACGGCCGCCGCCGCCGCGCGCCGGGCTATGACCGGGTCCCGCGCCGCCACCACCAGGATCACCTGGCCGGCATAGTCAACCCGATCTTTGGCCAGCAGCGGATCGCCCGCGACCACCGGGCCGATATCCAGTTCGCCGGGTACATCCCGCCAGGTCATGACCCGCTCGACGCCCGGCATCAGATAACAGGGGGACGTATCAACACGGGTAATCAGCGCGTGGGCATGTTCGCTTAACCGCGGCGCCAGATGCAGCTGGTGTGGCAATTCAGGCCGATCGTCAATATATATCGCATCGCCGCTGACGTGTTTGGCCGCGCTTTCATGGGGCTGCGGCTGGCCTACGCCGCCTGTGGCCGGCTGGCGGTAGCGCTGCTGGCGCTGCGCGGCGGAAAATCGTTTTGCCTGCTCAGACATAATGGTCGACCTCCAGGCGATGACGTGGCAACGAGGCGGACAGATAAAACCGACGCAGTAAATTTTGCGCCACGCGCAGCCGGTAGGCGCCGCCGGCGCGCAGGTCGCTTAACGGGGTAAAGTCGTCCGCAAGTCGCAGACAGGCGAGCTCGACCGTTTTTCGCTCCCAGGGTTGGCCCAGCATTGCGCCCTCAGCGCCGGTGGCCCGGCGGGGTATCTCCGCCATGCCGCCGTAGGCCAGACGGGCTGAACGGATGATGCCTCCCTCGATTTCGCAGCAAAAGGCGGCAAACACTGCCGATATATCATCTTCACGCCGTTTGGCGACCTTATAAAATTGACATTTATGTGACGCCGTCACTCTTGGTACGATAATGCGTTCGATAAATTCGCCCGCCGCCAGCGCGGTATGGCGGTACGAGAGGAAAAACTGCGCCAGCGGCAACTCCCGGGCGTCGCCGCCGCGGCGTAGTACCAGACGCGCGTCCAGCGCCAGAAGCATCGGCGCCCCATCCCCCACGGGCGAAGCGTTGGCCAGGTTGCCGCCGAGCGTGGCCTGGTTGCGCACCTGCCGCGAGGCGAAGCGCGTCAGCGCGGCGCGAAATTCCGGCAAATGCCGCGCTAAAAACGGTTCGCAGGCGCTGAGCGAGGCGGCGGCGCCGATTTCCAACTGCTTTTCGGTCGCGGATAAAATTTTCAGCTCGGGAATATGGTTAATATCAATCAGTAACGGCAGCGTCTCGCGGCGCAAGGTAATCGCCAGCGCCAGATCGGTGCCGCCGGCCAGCAGTCTGGCGTCGGGATGGCGTAGAAAGGTGGCGCCCAGCTGCGCCAGGGTGCGGGGACGCAAGCTGACAGGTCTGGCCGGGACACCGGCACCGTCGACAGGCCCCGATAGCGGCGCGGAGACAGACTGATCGTCCTGCTGTTGTAGTTGGGCCAGCTGCGCCAGCGTCTGGTTTTCCTGATCGGAAAAGCGGTCGTCCACTGCCCGGCAGATCTGCCGGGCGGCGTCCATAATCGGACGGTAGCCGGTGCAGCGGCAGAGATTACCGCCCAGCGCCTGCGTGATGGCGTCATCGGTGTCCCCGGCGGCGGATTTTTGCAGGGCGAACAGCGACATAACAATACCCGGCGTGCAAAAACCGCACTGCGAGGCGTGGTTATCTACCATGGCCTGCTGCACCCCGTGTAATTGTCCCTGATGGGATAAATCCTCCACCGTCAGCAATTGCTTACCGTGCAGCGCGCCGATAAGGGTAATGCAGGCGTTGATGCTGTCATAGCGCAATTTGCCCCCGGCGGCCTGTACCAAAACCACAGTGCAGGCGCCGCAGTCGCCGGACGCGCAGCCTTCCTTGGCGCCCATGCGCCCCTGACGGCGGCGCAGATAGTCTAATACCGAGAGATTGGCGTCCAGGCCGGTTTCGCTGACCAACGTTTGGTTAAGTAAAAAACGGATCATGCCGCCCCCTGTTTTATCATATCCACATCGCGCCGATAAACCGGTTCGCCCTGGATCCAGGTTTGAAAAATAGTGCGGTCGTCGCCGAGTATCATCATCAGGAACAAGCGTTCCCGCAGCGTCTTGCTGTTGGTTTGCCGCAATCGCTGCAGCGGCGTCGCCCTCGGGTCGAGCACGACGAAGTCAGCCTCTTTGCCGGGCATGAAATTGCCCAATACCCCGTCCAGGGATAAGGCTTGTGCGGCGCCAAGGGTGGCATGGTACAGGGCTTCGTGGATCGACAGATGGTAGCCCTGCAGCTGGCCGATCTTATAGGCCTCCGCCAGGGTTTGCAGCAGGTTAAAGGTGGTGCCCGCCCCTACATCGGTGCCGATGCCCAGCGGTATGCCCAAATCCCATGTTTTTCGCAGGTTAAACAACCCGCTGCCAAGAAACAGGTTAGACGTGGGACAAAACGCGATGGCGGAATGTGAGTGCGCCAGATCGCGCCATTCCTGCTCTTCCAGATGCAGGCAATGGGCGAATATGCTTTTACGGCCCGCCAGGCCATAATGCCGGTAGACATCAAAATAGCTTGCGCGCTCGGGGAACAGTTCTTTGACCCAGGCGACCTCCCGCGTATTCTCGCTCAGGTGGGTTTGCAGATACAGGTCGGGAAACTCCCGCCGCAGCCGCCCCGCCAGTCTTAGCAGTTCGGGAGACGAGGTCGGCGCAAAACGCGGCGTCAGGGCATAACCCAGCCGTCCTTTATTGTGCCAGCGCCTAATCAGCCCGCGGGTGGCTTCTTCGCTTTGTGCCGGGGTTTCCAGCAGCGCGTCCGGCGCGTGGCGGTCCATCATCACTTTACCGGCGATAAGGCGCATCCGGCGTTCGAAGGCGGCGGCAAACAACGCGTCGACGGACTGGACGTGAACCGTGCCGTAGACCATGGCCGTGGTGGTGCCGTTACGCAACAGCTGGTCCAGAAAAAACGCCGCCATGCCGGCGGAGCGGTCCGGGCAATGGTATTGGCTTTCGGTGGGAAACGTATAATGGTTCAGCCAGTCCAGTAACTGAGCGCCGTCGGCGCCGATCATTTCCGTTTGCGGGTAATGGATATGGGTGTCGATAAAACCCGGCATGATAATATTATCCGCCAGATGTATGATCTCCTGCCGGGGGTGCAACTGGTCTCGTCCCTCGGGCCAGGACTGCAGGGAAATAATGGTTCCGTCCTCGATTAATAACAGGCCGTCCTCGATAAAACGGGCGGATTCTTCCAGTTCTTCCGGAGCCGATACGCCTGCCCTAAAATCAAAAAAACTGCTGCGAATAGCGGTAATATTACTCATAACAGCGGCCTCGGTAATGGCCCTCGGATATTATGCCATGTATAAGGATGCTGTTCCGTATACCCATGCGCATAGAGGGGCGATAAAATGCAATGCAGCGTTACCTAGATACTGGCAATATTTGTGCCAATATCAGCCCAGCGACTTTTTATTGAATATGCCTATATATCAATTGGTTAATAATATTTTACCGTCAGGCCGCACGCATATCGACTGATTAAGCCCGCGAACGGTAAAGGCAAACGTTTGCTTCAAATGACAACCGTTTGCTTATACTCTGTACGGCTGGATAATCATCATTTCTTCAGCTTCGGACCGGGGTAATAAATAATAAATCGTCCCTAAATGTTAACAGAAAGCACAATCGCAATACTTATGCACCAGAATGTGGCAACGCTGCCAGACAACAGACTGTTGATGGCAAGGACATTAGTCTATGCTCTAGGTCTGTAGGCTCGATTGCGGGCGCTTGATATATCCGACATGTACTACTGCGAGGAGAATTCTTATGGAATATCGTCTATTGGGCCGTTCCGGCTTGAAAGTATCGGTATTGAGTCTCGGCACCATGACCTTCGGCGGCAAAGGGAAATTTGCCAAAGTGGGCGATACCGGCGTGGCGGAAGCGCGCCGCCAGTTGGCCCTTTGTATCGACGCCGGCATCAACCTGTTTGATACCGCCGATGTGTATTCCCAGGGGGTTTCGGAAGAAATTTTGGGCGAAGTGCTGAAGGAAAAGCGCGACAGCGTCCTGATTGCTTCCAAAGCCCGTTTCCCCATGGGCAATGGACCCAACGATCGCGGGTCATCGCGTCACCACCTGATCCGCGCCTGTGAAGCCAGTTTAAAACGGTTGAATACTGACCATATCGATTTATATCAGTTGCATGAATGGGACGGCCAGACCCCGCTGGAAGAAACCTTATATGCCCTGGAACACCTGGTGAGCAGCGGTAAGGTGCGCTACGTGGGGATTTCCAATTTCTCGGGATGGCATATCATGAAAACACTGGGCGTTTGCGAACGACTCAACCTTATCCGCCCGGTAAGCCAGCAAATCCATTACTCCCTGCAAAGTCGCGAGGCTGAGTATGAATTGTTGCCGATCACCCAGGATCAAGGATTAGGCGTGTTGGTCTGGAGTCCGCTGGCCGGGGGACTGCTATCCGGAAAATATCGCCGGGACCGCCAGCCCGAAGGCAGCACCCGCCATCTTGAAGAGTGGAATGAACCGCCTATCTATAATCAAGATGCCTTATATAACATCATCGACGTCCTGGTTGAAATCGCAGAAGAGAGGAATGTCTCCGCCGCCCAGGTGGCCCTGGCCTGGCTTATCAGCCGCCCCGCCGTCACCTCCGTTATTATCGGCGCGCGTACCGAGGAACAGTTAAAGGATAACCTGCGCGCGGCGGATCTGGTCCTGAACGCCAATGAGATTTCCCGCCTGTCCGACGTCAGCCGCCCGCCGCTGATTTATCCCTACTGGCACCAGGCGCAGACCGCCTCCGACCGGCTGTCTCCGGCCGACCTTTCGCTTATTGCGCCTTACCTGCGCAAACCCTGAGGCGCAGGCTCAGGCTAATTGATAATGCTGTCATTATTCAGAAATAAAAGGACCCGCTGCATGATTATCTTTATTACCGGCGCCACCGCCGGATTCGGCGAAACCATCGCCCGTAAATTCCTCAAGCAGGGACATAAGGTGATTGCCACCGGTCGCCGCCAGGAACGACTTGATCAATTGCAAGCCGAACTGGGCGATAACCTTTATCCCCTGCGCCTGGACGTGCGCGATCGTGAAGGCATTACCCGCGCCGTTGCCTCCCTGCCCCCGGCCTGGCGCGAAGTGGATGTGCTGGTCAACAACGCCGGCCTGGCATTGGGCATGGAACCGGCGCATAAAGCCAATCTTGATGATTGGGAAACCATGATCGATACCAACAATAAGGGATTGGTTTATATGACCCGCGCCCTGTTGCCCGGCATGGTGGAGCGGCGGCGCGGCCATGTGGTTAATCTCGGCTCGACCGCCGGCCGCTGGCCTTATGCGGGCGGCAACGTCTACGGCGCCACCAAGGCTTTTACCCGGCAGTTCAGCCTTAACCTGCGTACCGATCTGGTGGGTACCAAGGTGCGCGTGACGGATATCGAGCCGGGCCTGGTGGGCGGCACCGAATTTTCGGCGGTGCGTTTTAAGGGCGACGACAGTAAGGTGGAAAATACCTATAAAAACGCCGATCCGCTGATGCCCGAAGATATAGCCGAAGCGATCTATTGGGTCACCACCCTGCCGGCCCATGTGAATATCAATGTGCTGGAAATGATGCCGGTAAACCAGTCGTTCGGCGGGCTTAGCGTCCATCGCGACGAGTAATCTCCCCCTGCCCGCGGGTGGTCAGCCTCTGCCCGCGGCGCAATTCCCCGGTAAAATCCTATTATTCCGCTAACCCTTTCTACGCCAAGCCAGGATATTTTTTTTGAAACGGAATAACAGAATTTGGCATTTGTATTTAACATAACAGTTCCTGGATTTTTGTTAAGAATTTATATTATTTTTATTTTTTTTATGATAAACCTCTAGCGAAACATACTAAATCTATTTTCTAGAGAAATCCACCATGAGATTTTATAATAACTATTTTTATTCTCTAAACGCTATAATTAAAGTTATGAGCTTAATAAAAAATAACATCTATTATTTATTGTTTTTTTTATTAGCGTTTCCATTTTTTTCATCGGCAATAACCTTATCGCCAAACCAAGTACCCAATGGACAACTGCCTTCGGGATTCAGGAATATAAATTTCCATACCGCAAATGGAAATTGGGCGGCAGAAATACATTTGCCACAACAGCCTTTAAACGATGATCGCGTATCAATTCTATCCCGCGCAACGCTGCAATCACGTATTATGCCGCAGAGACAGCTTTTCGCCAGCACAACGACATTACTGACAAATGATAATTATATTTTCATATTCCGGACCGATCTTAACCGCTGGGTTATCACCAGTTCCCCGCCGAGGGATATATCGGTACAAACGATAATCAATAATGGTCACACCATACCCCGACCTACTTCCCCTCTAACGAGGGTTAATTTCAATACTAATACAGTTTTGCCTTTGATTAGGTTGCCGCTAAGCGCCAACAATCGTGATTTGATCAGAGTTCATAATGGTTCCGCCCCCAGGCTGGGCATCGACAATGTCAACTTGAATTTCAATGCCCCGGTGTATGCATCGACCGGGCAGCAATATGCTTTCCGTTATATAGCTGAAAACCCGTCCGGACGTCGCTGGCAAATTGTTACCGATCCCCTGCCGACGTTGCAGGCCTCAAGCCTGACGAACGGCGTGATACCAGCGTTACAGTCGCCTCGTGCAAGGATCCAGGTCAGCAATGACAATTATCAACAAAGGCTAACTTTACCCAACAATCAGGCACCGGGGTATCGTTTGATCGTTGAAACCCGCGCAGCGTTATCTTTCAATGTTATCGCTGGCAATCGGTCTTTTCCCATATACGATGGCGAGACGGTTTCTTTTGTTACTGACAATAATCGGCAATGGCAGCGAGAAACAGTAACCATTGACATGTTGATTATTTATAGCCAAACCGCGGTAGCGCGTATCGGTGCCGCCGCAGTGCGGACCCGGAATATTGAATCATTTAACCTTATCAATGAGGCATTGGAAAACTCTGGCGCTAACTTTCGAGTGCGCCTGGTCGGCATGCGGCAATTCAATGAACCAGCCAACTGGAATAATGCCGACGCCATATTAAGTTCTTTGAATGTCAACACGAAAATACAATCCTGGCGCCGGGAGTTAAGGGCGGATGCGGTATATTATACTAGCATATGGGGGCCGCAATGCGGCTTAGCCTTTTTAAATGGCCAAGCGCACAGGGACGCGATGTTTGGCTATGAGAATTTACTGTCATCTTGCAATCGCCTTACTATTATGAGACATGAGTTCGGGCACAATATGGGAGTATTTCATGGAGGAGTAACTAATGCTACCCCACCTTTCGCCGTGGGAAATTCTTTGGCAAGAACCATAATGGGTGGAAATGCCATCCCATTTTTTTCGACACCGCTACGATTTACCGATGATTTAGGACTGCCATTGGGAACGCCAAATCTGATAGATGCGGTCAGGACTATGAATAATTTATCTCAGCGTGTATCTAATTTTTATTGAATAAGGTTATATTATGAAAATTATATTATCATTCCTGGGCGCGTTATTTTTTTCGATTATATTAAGCATCGACATTTTACCTTCTGCTTCCGCCCTGGATAAAGCCGGGACGACAGTAGCGGCAAAAATAGCGCCTGGAGTTGCAGTGGACTCCGGCGTTACAACGCTTAACACTCCGCCTTCACTTTTAGTCAGGGAGTTTGCCGGCGACAGGCGGCGGCTCCAATCCCTCGATCTGGCGATGGATCCAGCGATGCTGGCTAAAGGGCGTTATGTTTATTTTGATCTTCCGGCAGCCCGCAGTTTAAAAGTGGGTGATACTTTCAACATTGTGTTGGCCACGCACGGCCATCCATACCTGGCTACAGTTCGCAATGCAGCGCGGCAGGAAGGTATTGTCATACTAAGCGGCGAGCTCGCGGGTAATGAACAAGAGTTGCCTGGTGAGTTTAGCTTAAGCGTAGACCCGGACGGCGGCTATGCTGCCGGGAATTTTTCCACGCCTGCGACCAACTTTTCACTTCAGGCCCGTCATGATATTGCCTGGATTATCGACAATAATGCGATTGATCATCGTGAGGGCATCTGTTTTACGCGGTCGAAAAGCGAGTTGTACTGCGAATGATCACGGATTTCTGGACCATCCGGACAGCATAATCATCACTCCGGCGCAGATCACCGCTGCGCCCAGCCAGTCCTGCGGCGATAATTTTATGCCGTCGATGAACCGAAGCCATAGCAGCGCGGTCAATATATATATCCCGCCGTAGGAGGCATACACGCGCCCGCTGGCGGCGGGATGCAGCATTAACAGCGCGACAAAAGCGATAAGGCTTGCCGCCGCCGGTATCAGCAGCACTATGCCGCCCTGTTGTTTAACCCACAGATAAGGCAGGTAGCACCCCAGAATTTCCGCCACGGCGGTGGCCATAAACAGCAACATTGTCTTGAACATACCGGAGGCTGTTCCTTCATTTTCGTTAACGATGACGAATGGTTTTTAACCATAAGGCAATGTTATTATGCCTGCGCGCGCAATGTTGATTTTACCTGCGTTATTATCCACGTAAAGATTAAAAGGAAGACGTTATGAAAACCACCTCTTATTCACGACTGCTCGGCGGGATGCTCGCGGTCGCTTTGATGGCCTTCTCCGCCGCCGGTGTCGCCGCCACCAACACGCAACGTCTGATCATCGATTCCGGTGATAACGCCCAATCCCGCGAAGAGGCGCGCCAAAGCCAGGAGCAGTGGAACGCCACCCATAATCTGCGCAACAAGCAGATTACGCGCGATGAAAAGGACTTTGATAAATATGACAAAACCATTGATTTAAAGGAAAAATGCAATAGCAGTGAGAACGTAAACGCCTACTGGGAGGACACTACGGCCCGCTGTCTTGATCGCCGTACCGGCCGTACGTTAATGGCTCCCTGATAGGCGGTTATTATCCGTTTCCGGCAGCGCTGCTATCATTGTAACGGGTACTTCATTCTCTGATAAGGACGGTAATATGAGCAATCAAGGCAAGATGAAGGGGCTAAGCCATCAACTGAGCGGAAAAACAGGGAAACGCTTTTTTATCCTGGGCGCGGCGGTTGCCATGATGCTGCCGCTGGCGGCGCAGGCGTCGTGTGAAAGTGTCAAAGCGGATATCACCCAAAAAATCATCGCCAACGGGGTGCCGGAATCCGGCTTCCGCCTGGATATCGTGCCGAACGATAGCGCCGACCAGGCGGGCGGCCAGGTGGTCGGCCACTGTGAAAACGATACGCAGAAGATTGTCTATATCCGATCGGCCGAAGGCGCCGACAGCGCCGCGGCCGCAAGCGACGCGCCAAGCCCGTAAAACAACCGGGGCGGGAGATTTACCCTTCCGCCCGGGAATCACATCTGCTGCGCGGTAATAACCTCCGGTAGCGTTATATTGCTCAAATCTATATATCCCGAAAGATCGCGCTGCTCCGGCCTGGGTAAATAAGGCAATTCACCCAGCTGCGGTGCCGGGATTTTATTACGCAAGATATCCATTATTTCTGCATAATGCGCCAGCCCGGGATTAATGCGATTAGCAACCCACCCTAATAAGGGCAAGCCATCGTTAATAATGGCTTGCGCGGTTAATAACGCGTGGTTAATACAGCCAAGCTTGATGCCGATAACCAGGACTACCGGCAATTGTTCCTGCACCACCCAATCGGAATACGGCCGATAGTCGCTCATGATGGTACGCCAGCCGCCGCTGCCCTCCACCACCACCATGTCGGCCAGGCCGGACAGATGCTTCAGTCCCCGGGACATCAAGCCGTAATCGATGTCATCGCCGGAATAGGCGCTGATTTCCTCCTCGCGCAGGGTGATGGGATTGATCTGCTCATAAGGAAGCTGCAGCGTGGAGGAAGCGCATAACACCAGGGCATCTTTATTGCGCAGCCCTTCCGCCGTTTCCTGGCTGCCCCGGGCGATAGGCTTGTACCCGGTAACGCTGAGCCGGCGCGCCGCCAGATATTGCAAAATGGCGCGCGAGACAATGGTCTTGCCGACAGCGGTATCCGTACCGGCTACAAAAATACGTTTTAACATGACGACTCCAGCCTGGCGTTAATCCATTGGACATGTTTGGATAAGGTGGTTGATTAACGTAAAATGTAACCGATATAGCCTTGCCACGGCTTGCGTTAGCTCAATATTTATAGCCTTACCCCTGGACCAGCTTCAATAACAATGAGCCGTCGTACAGCGCATCCTTAACCAGCGCGGCGCCCGGCATGGTACCCTGGTTTTTAAATCGCGTCGCCTGCACGGTGATGTCCTTACTGTAATCAGGCAGCGACTGTTGACGTATATTGGAGAGAATTACCGGGAATAAAATATCCGATGCCTCATTTAATGGCGAGCCGACCAGGATTTTTTCCGGATTGAATAAATTGACCATGATGGCCAGTATGCGTCCCACGCTGTTACCAATGCCGACGATGATGTCCCGCGCCAGGGTATCGCCCGCCATGGCCGCCTGGCACAGCGATTCAACGCTTATCGCGGCGTCATTCATGATGGAATGGCTGTTCAGCGCCAGGCGTTGGCGCGTCAGTTCCAGTATGCTTTCAATCCCCGCCACCGTTTCCAGGCAGCCGCGGTTACCGCAATAGCAACGTTTGCCATACGGCTCCACCTGGGTATGCCCAATCTCCACCAGGCTGCGGCTGCCGCCGTGCAATAGCGTGCCGCCGGTGATCACGCCGGCGCCCACGTTATGATCGATAACGATCTGGATAACGTCATTGCATCCGCGCGCCGCGCCGTAAAGCGCTTCCGCCATGGTCCAGGCGCAGATATCGTGCTGCAGGTAGGCCGGCACGCCGATATGTTCGCTCAGCGCCGGTCCCAGCGCCATGTTGTTGACGTCATACCACGGCATACGGTGCACCATACCCGCCGCGGCGTCGATAATGCCCGGCAGCGTCACCGCCACCGCGGTAAGACGTTCCAACTGATGCTGATGACGGATAAAAAACTGATCGATGGTTTGGATCAGGCGAACCAACAGCGGTTCCGGCGCCGTGGCCGGCAGCGGCACGGTATCTTCGACAATCAGCTTGCTGCTGAGCTCGCGCAGCGCCAGGGTCATGGTGCCGTGCCCGATGCGTACCGAAAGAAAATGCCAGGCCTGGGTATCAACCACCAGTCCGATGGCCGGCCGGCCGCGCAGGCCATTTTCCTGATACTCGGTTTCGGTGACCAAATGAGCCTCGACTAGTTCGCGCACGATTTTAGTGATGCTGGCGGGCGCGAGTCTGGCGAGTTTTGACAAGGCGATACGCGAAATAGGGCCGAATGAATCAATCAGGCGATACACGACTCCCGCGTTAGTCTGCTTGATTTGATCGATATGTCCTGGTTGACCATGGCCAATCACTCACCTTGCTCCTGATATTTTCACGCTATAAAATAATATATTGGGGCTATGGTGGGACTTTTAAAATTAGCCGTCAAATATTTGATTAGTTATGTGATTTACCGCACACAACAACCATACTAGCATTATTGCTTTAACATTAAATTGATCAGCATCCGGGCGGCGGCAGAAAGCTCCTTTTGTCGAAGGGTCACCAGCCATACCTCGGTTTTTGCCTGTGGTTCCTCCAGTGACAGATAGCGCACGCTATCGACTTTGATACGCGCAAAGGACGCCGGCAGGATAGAGACACCCAGCCCCGCGGAAACCAGGCCGATAATCGTCATTGCCTCGCCGACTTCCTGGGTAATGTAAGGCGTAATGCCGAACCCTTTTAATAACAGCAACGTTTCGTCATACAGCGCCGTACCCACCTTGCGATCAAAGAAAACAAAGGGTTCCCTGGCCAGCTGCAGCACGCTGATCCGGCCGCCGGCGGCGCCTGCTAATGGATGATCCTGATGCACTACCGCCACCAGGGATTCCCGCAGCAGCAATTGATAACCCAATGCCTCCGGCAATGGCGTATTGCGCATGACCCCCATATCGAACTTACCGTTCATCAGGGGCTCGATCTGTTGCTTCGTATTGGTTTCGACCATCTGGATATGCACGGCGGGATGCTGTTGGCGAAAAGCCAGCAGACTTGCCGAGATACGTTGATTAAACGGCGTTGACGACGTGAAGCCGATAGTGATTTCGCCGGATTCGCCGCGATGGATCCTGGCGGCCCGCTCCGCCGCCTGGTTAACCTGTTCAATAATCGACCAGGCCTGTTCCAAAAATTGTTTTCCCGCGGGCGTCAGCCTGACGTTGCGGTTATTGCGTTCCAGCAATCTGGCGCCGATCTGTTGCTCAAGGATTTGGATTTGCTGGCTAAGCGGAGGCTGAGAAATATGAAGTTTCTCCGCTGCTCTGCCAAAATGGAGCGTTTCCGCCACGGCGATAAAATAACGCAAATGACGCAATTCGATATTCATACTTTAAACATATTAAATGAGAGTATTAATATATTAGACAACAAATTGCTTTGTTCCTATCATTTTCAAATTATTACCGCAGACAGATCCCCGTCTGTGGATTTTTTCGTTTTCCCGAGGATTTATTGTGAACACCCTATCGCGTACCGGCGCGCCCGCCCGTGAGACGCCCGCAGTTAAAGCACCCGACTACTTCGTCCCCGTCAAGCAACCTTTTATCAAACGTGGCACCCCGCAGTTTATCCGCGTCACCCTGGCCTTGTTTTCCGCCGGATTGGCGACCTTTGCCCTGCTCTACTGCGTCCAGCCGATACTGCCGGTATTATCGCATGATTTCGGTGTATCGCCGGCGACCAGCAGCCTATCCCTTTCGGCCGCCACCGGCCTGATGGCCGTAGGACTGCTGTTTACCGGTCCGCTGTCCGATGCCGTGGGGCGCAAGGCGGTGATGGTGGTGTCATTGCTGCTGGCGGCGTCATTTACCCTCGTCAGCGCATTTATGACCGACTGGCAGGGTATTTTGATCGTCCGCGCGCTGGTCGGCCTGTCGTTAAGCGGAGTAGCCGCCGTGGCGATGACCTATCTCAGCGAGGAAATCCACCCGAGCGTGGTGGCGTTTTCCATGGGGCTTTATATCAGCGGCAATTCGATTGGCGGTATGAGCGGCAGGCTGATAAGCGGGGTGCTGACGGATTTTTTTAACTGGCGTATCGCCGTCGGCGCCATCGGCGTGGTGGCGTTAGGCGCGGCGCTGATGTTCTGGCGCATCTTGCCCGCGTCGCGCCACTTCCGCGCCGGGTCGCTCAAACCGCGGACGCTGGCGATCAATTTCCGCCTGCATTTCCGCGATGCCGGTCTGCCGTTGCTGTTTATCGAAGGTTTTTTACTGATGGGGTCGTTTATTACCCTGTTTAACTATATTGGTTATCGTCTGCTCGCCGGACCCTGGTACTTAAGCCAGGCCACGGTCGGCTTGCTGTCTGTCGTGTACCTGACAGGCACCTTTAGCTCGCCCAAGGCCGGCAGCCTGGCCGGGCGCTATGGCCGCGGACCGGTGCTGATGGTCTCGATGACGATTATGCTGGCCGGGCTTTTGCTGACCTGGTTCTCGTCACTGATAGCCATCCTGGGCGGTATGATGCTGTTTACCGCCGGTTTTTTCGCCTCGCACTCCACCGCCAGCGCCTGGATTGGCCGCCGCGCCCGGCGCGCCAAAGGCCAGGCGTCTTCGCTTTATCTGTTCTGCTATTATGTCGGGTCAAGCGTTGCCGGCACCGTCGGCGGCTTTTTCTGGCATGGATTCGCCTGGAGCGGCGTAGTGGTATTTATCGCCGTTATGCTGCTGCTGGGGATATATGTGGCCCAGCGCTTGCGCATGTTGCCTGAACTGCGCGCCCTCTCATAGCCGATGAGCCAAAACAGCGCCTGCGATAATACCCAGGGCGCGACGTTTCTGCTGTTAAGCGAAAACAACGGCATTGGTGAAGTGGCGACTAGGAGGTATACTTTAATGTATGTTGTAACTAAATGGTCATCTTAATATGCCCGCGCTAGACTTGATCGACCGACTTAATCAACATTTTAACCAGCTACAGGCCCACTTAACCGAGTGGCAGGGGATGATGGGCGGATTTCGCTTGCTTGCCGGGCGGGTCTTTGAGTTGCCAGAGGTTCCAAAAGGCAAAGAGCATGAGGATACGGCGCAGATAAAGGTTACCCAGCACGTGGGCGCCCAGGCTGGCACCCTGGGGCTGGCGCACTTCCAGCGCATGTTTATCTATCATCAAAAACAGGACACCAGCGCCAAGTCGGCCATTCGCCTGCCGGGCGTGCTCTGCTTTTCCGTCGACGACGCGCAGTATCATGCGGCGCAGGCGCTCACCGCCGCGATAAACCAGCTAAAAGCCGAACTGGCGCATCTGATCACGGTAGAGTCGCAACTGCCGCCCGAACTGCGCTTTGAATTTGTCCATACCCACCTGCGTGGTTTAAAAACCCTCAGCGCCTACCGCGCGCTGCAAACAGTGACCGACCCGGCAAGCGTTCGCTTCGGCTGGGCCAATAAACAGATTATCAAGAACCTGACGCGCCAGGAGGTGCTGGCCATGCTGCAAAAAAGCCTGGAAGCCGGGCGGGCGGTACCGCCTTATGATAAAACGCAATGGGCCGAACGCATCCGGCAGGAAATCGACGCGGTCAGTAAATTGCCTCCCGACATTGCGCTCAAGATAAAAAGACCGGTCAAGGTTCAGCCTATTGCCAGGGTTTGGTATCAGGACAGCCAGCGGCAGGTGCAGTACGCCTGCCCTTCCCCGCTGATAGTGTTATGCCGGCAGTCGTCAGGCGCGCCGGTGCCGAAGCTGGGTGGCTTGCTGGATTACAACCGCGAGGGGGTACGCCATAAGCACAAGCCGCCGGGGCTGCCCGCGCGTCTGCTCATTAAACGATTGCACCTGTACGTGGCGTCCTGATGCCCATCGGGCAATAGGCAACGACATGAAGGAAAACAGGGCGCGCTGACGGCGTCGAGTCGATAAGCAAAGCGCCGCCCAAAAGCGGCGCTCGACAGGACGCGGGCGCAGTAATTATCGCCGCGCCCCGTTACGCGGTGGAGAAACCGCAGCGGCCCAGGCCCATCAGCTTTTCAGCGACCCCACCATATCTTCAGGCCGCACCCATTGATCAAACTCATCGGCGCTCAAATAGCCCAGCTTAAGCGCCGACGCTTTCAGCGTCAGTCCTTCTTTATGGGCTTTTTTAGCAATTTCCGCCGCTTTGTCATAACCGATATGGGTATTCAGCGCGGTCACCAGCATCAGCGATTCGTTTAGCAACTGGTCAATACGCTCCCGGTTGGGCTCGATGCCCACGGCGCAATGATGGTTGAAACTGTCCATGCCGTCGGCCAGCAGGCGTACCGATTGCAGAAAATCATGGATAATCATCGGCCGGTAAACATTCAGCTCAAAATTGCCGGACGCGCCGCCGATATTGATGGCCGCGTCATTGCCCAATACCTGGCAACACAGCATGGTCATGGCTTCGCATTGGGTCGGGTTGACCTTGCCCGGCATAATGGAACTGCCAGGCTCGTTTTCGGGGATGCTGATTTCGCCGATGCCGCAGCGCGGACCGGACGCCAGCCAGCGTACATCGTTGGCGATTTTCATCAGCGACGCGGCCAGCCCTTTCAGCGCGCCGTGGCTATGGACCAGCGCGTCGCAGGTGGCCAGCGCTTCGAATTTATTCGGCGCGGTCACAAAAGGCTGTTGGGTCAACTCCGCCAGCGCCTTGGCGACACGCACCGCATATTCGGGATGGGTGTTCAGCCCGGTGCCCACCGCGGTGCCGCCCAGCGCCAGTTCGGCCAGATGGGGCACGCTGTGTTCGATATGGGTGAGATTATGATCGAGCATGGCGACCCAGCCGGAAATTTCCTGTCCCAGCGTCAGGGGGGTGGCATCCTGCAAATGGGTACGGCCGATTTTCACGATAGTGGCGAAGGCGGCTGATTTTTGCGCGAGCGTCGCGCGCAACGTCTTCAGCTGCGGGATTAAATGTTCGCGCAGCGCCACAACGGCGGCCACGTGCATGGCGGTGGGAAACACGTCATTGGAGCTTTGGCTCTTATTGACATCGTCATTGGGATGCACCAGGCGGCCTTCGCCGCGCTCTCCGCCCAGCAGCTCGCTGGCGCGGTTCGCCAGCACCTCGTTCATATTCATATTGCTTTGCGTGCCGGAACCGGTTTGCCAGATGGCCAGGGGAAACTCCAGCGGGTGGCTGCCGGCCAAGACCTCATCCGCCGCGCGGATAATGGCGTCGGCGCGCTCAGCGGGCAGTAAACCTAAATCTTTATTCACCGCTGCGGCGGCGCGCTTGGTTTGCGCCAGCGCAGCGATAAGCGCGGGCGGCATTTTTTCACTGGAAATGCGGAAATGTTCAAGGGAACGCTGCGTTTGCGCCCCCCATAAGCGCTCCGACGGCACCTCGATCGGGCCCATGGAATCTTTTTCTATGCGGGTTGCTGCCATTTTTCCTCCTGGTATTCTTCCTAAAGATCAATATCCTGCCCGTGCGCGATGCCACGAGGACGGGACATCGATAGTCTGTCTTTGCTAGACTGACATTGATAGTATAGCGCCGAAGAAAAGCTTACCATTATGCGACCGCCTCGCGTTATCACATTTAGGCTTCACCAAGGGCAGTAAATCCATGAAAAAAATGATCAACTCGGTACAGCATTATGCCTGGGGCAGTAAAGACGCCCTCACCCGCCTGTATGGCATCGCCAACCCGGGCCAGCAGCCGATGGCCGAGCTGTGGATGGGCGCGCACCCCAAAAGCAGTTCGCGTATCAGCGACGATCGGGGCAACGAGATTTCCTTACGGGACTACATAGCGCAACAGCCCGAGGCGACGCTCGGCGCGGCGGTTGCCCGGCGTTTTGGCGAGCTGCCGTTCCTGTTCAAGGTCCTGTGCGCGCGGGAACCGTTGTCCATTCAGGTTCATCCCAGCAAATCCGCGGCTGAACGCGGTTTTGCCCTGGAGAACGATCGTGGCGTCCCTCTTGACGCCGGCAATCGTAATTACAAGGATCCCAACCATAAACCGGAACTGGTCTTTGCACTGACGCCGTTCCAGGCGATGAACGGATTTCGCGAGATGACCGCCATCGTCTCCCTGCTGCAGCCTGTGGCGGGCGCTCATCCCGCCATTGCGCATTTTTTGCAACATCCCGATGAAACACATCTGGCGCAGCTGTTCGGCGATTTGCTCAGCATGGCTGGCGAGGAAAAATCCCTGGCCCTCGATGTGTTAAAAAGCACCCTTGGCCATCAGCACGGCGAACCCTGGGCGACCATCGGCAACATAGCGGCAGAGTATCCTGAAGACTGCGGCTTATTTTCGCCGCTGCTGTTAAATGTCATCACCCTGCAACCGGGCCAGGCTATGTTTCTTTATGCCGAAACGCCCCACGCCTATCTGCGCGGCGAAGCGCTGGAGGTGATGGCCAATTCCGACAACGTTCTGCGCGCCGGCCTTACCCCTAAGTATATCGACGTGCCCGAACTGCTGGCCAACGTACAGTTTATCGCCAAGCCCGAGAACCAACTGCTGGCCCGACCGGTGGCGGAAAACGGCGCCCTGCGTTTCCCCATCCCGGTGGAAGATTTCGCCTTTGCGCTGCACAACCTGTCTTCCAAGGCCCAGGCACTGGCCCAGGACAGCGCCGCCATCGTCTTCTGCGTCGACGGGCAGGCGGTGCTGGAAAAAGACGGCCGGCAACTGACGCTGAAACCGGGTGAATCCGCGTTTCTGGCAGCCGGCGATTCACCGGTCAATGCCAGCGGCAATGGCCGTCTTGCCCGGGTTTACAACGAACTGTGACAACACAGCCCACGCATTGGCCGGCAGTTGCTATTATTAGAACCATATACACGTGGCGGCAACACAGTATTTTGCCTGCGCCCCGGGGCGGTCAGTCAATCTGGAACAGGAAATTATAATAAGGATGAACCAAGCATGAAAAAAACACTTATAGCGGTTGGCGTGATTATTGTCCTCGGCGCGGCCTGGACCGCAAGCGCATGGTATACCGGCAAACAGTTCGAGCAGCGCCTGCCTACGGTGGTCGCCGACGCCAATGCCCGTATCAAGGCGGCGTTCCCCGAAGCCGGCGTCAACCTGGTTATCGAAGACTACCAGCGCCGTCTGTTCTCCAGCCACGTTAACCTGGTGCTGGTATCCGACGGCACCACCGGCGAAAACAAACCCCTGAAACCCGGCGATCGCCTGGTGGTCAACGAAGCCATCGACCATGGCCCGTTCCCGTTCGCCGAGTTAAAAAAAGGCGTGCTGATCCCCAGTATGGCCTCGGTACGCAGCCAGTTGGCCGCGACGCCGCTGGTTAAACCGCTGCTTGACGCCAGCAAGGGACAGTCGCCGGTCACCGCCCTGACCCGGGTGGCGTATAACGGCGATACGGTATCGGTTATCGATGTGATGGCCCTGGATTTTAACAGCCCCGCCACCGTATTCCGCACCAGCGGCGGGACGTTTAACGCCGCGATAGACCATGACATGGACAAGATGTCGGTCGACGGCAGTATCGCCAGCCTGTTGATCGGCGGCCTGAACCAGTGGCAACAGCATGAGCAGGTTACCGTGCAGGAGTTCAGCCTCGACAGCAGCACCCATAAAGGCAAGCTGGATTACAGCGTCGGCGACAATACCATGAAGGCCAAGACGCTGGTGTACAATGTCGACGGCAAGGACATGCTCAGCGTCGATAACCTGTCGCAGGTGACCAGCGTTAACGAGGAGGCGGATAAGCTCAATGCGCAGGTGGCCTATAACCTGGATGCGCTGCATGTGCAGGGGCAGAATTTCGGCGCCGGCAAGCTGGTTATCAAGCTGTCGAATCTTGATCCGAAAGCGATCGCCGATTTCAGCGAAAAATATCATGCCCAGGCGCAGCAGATCATGCAACAGACCGGCCAGGCCGATCCGGCGACTCAGCAGCAGTTGATAAGCCAGGCGCTGTTCCAGAACCTGCCGCTGGCGCTGAAAGGCAGCCCGTACCTGACCATTGCGCCGTTCAGCTGGAAAAACAGCAAAGGAGAAAGCGCGTTTAACCTGACGCTCAATCTTAACGACCCGTCCCAGGCTCCCACCACGCCGGCGACGCCGGATCAGCTGTGGGCGCGGTTTGTCAACAAGCTGGATGCCAAGCTGACCGTGCCGCTGGACATGGCCACCGAAACCACCACCCAGTTCGCCAGACTCCAGGGCTATAACGACGAGGATGCCCAAAAACTGGCTAAACAGCAGGTACAGGGCCTGGCGGCCATGGGCCAGATGTTTAAGCTGACCACCGTCAGCGATAATACCCTGACCAGCAGCTTTCAATATGCCGATAACCAGGTCAACCTGAACGGACAGAAGATGTCGCTGCAAAGCTTTATGGGCCTGTTCGGCCTGTTCGGTTTACCGGAAGGCGAGACACCACCGGCCCAGCCGCAGGCGATACCGCAACCTTAAACCTTTCAGCCTGATGACCGCCCCGGCGCCGGGGCGGTCTGTTTAATCCAGACGTTACCCTCCCTATCCGCCGCGCCGCGGGCGCGATCCTATTTGGAGGCCTTCCTGGCCTGCCGCGACGGTATCACCGCGCTGGATCTGGCCGGCGATGAACTGGGGTTTCCCGGCAGCCTGTTCCTGAGCCATTTCACCCGCGCCCGCGACGCCGGGTTGCACATTACCGTGCACGCCGGAGAGGCCGCGGGTCCCGAGAGCATCTGGCAGGCCATTCATGAACTGGGGGCGGAGCGTATCGGCCACCGTGTAAAGGCCATTGAAGATCCGGCGCTGATGGATTTTCTGGCGCAACATCGCATCGGTATAGAAAGCTGCCTGACGTCCAATGTGCAGACCAGTACCGTGCGCTCGCTTGAAGAGCACCCGTTAAAGCAGTTTCTTGAACATGGCATTCTCGCCACCATCAATTCGGACGATCCGGCGGTACAGGGTATTGATATCGATTATGAGTATCGAGTGGCCGCGCCGCGGGCCGGCCTTAACCCACAGCAGATCCAGACCGCCCGGCGCAACGGTTTGGTTATTGCTTTTTTAAACACAGCCGAAAAACAAGCGATTTTAAACCGCAACGGGTAAACCATAGCTTGACCACCCGACCATAAGCAACTTGCCTGCAGGTGCTTATGGTAATATCTGAATGATTGATATCTATAATTGAATAATCGAGCATTATATCCATGACGGTGACACTTAATTACTTATAAGTTGTTATGTGTTATTTAGCGGTATTAATCAATAACATCTGAAATTCTCACTAAACAATGATATGTTTCACTAATGTTTTTTAGACGCTCGTGATTATGCTTTATTATGGGATTCTCGTCCATAACGTTACCGCCAGCTGCGGTTGCCAGCCGATATTGGAAACATGGCGTGACCTGCAGACATAGTTTAATCCCAAATGGCTGACCCTGTCGCCCACTTCATATTGTACCCCTACCCGCCACAAGGGATATTGCGGCGGCGGCGGGCCGGCGATTTCATCCACCCGCGCCAGCGCGGCGGCGACGTTCGGCCGTACGCCGATATCTTGTCCATTCGCCTCCCGACCGCCGGTCTGGGTAATAATCTCGAATATTTGCCGCGCATTAAACGTAAGGTGGTGCCTGGCGCGCGCATAGCCCAGCACCAACGCCAAAGCGCCCGTCACCAGGGGCGTCGCGCTGGAAGTGCCGTTAAATGCAGAGGTGTAAAGCCGGTTAGGCGGGTCAAAATTCTGCAGATCCCCCCATCCTAGTGTAGTGACATTCCACCCCCAGGAGTTAAGGGTGGAGTAAAGATTATAATTCGAAAAAGAAGTCCTCCGGCCGGTCTCTGGGTAGCTGGCGCCAATCATAAACCCGCCGCTATCGCCAAAATCATTAAACAAAGGATGGTTCCTGACGCTTACCCCTCCGTTACCGGCGGCAAAAGCCACCGTCGCGCCGGCGCGCACGCACCAGTTTATCCGGTCCCACCATTCGATGACTAATACCATAGGGAATGGAATTGAATCACCCACCGAAAGATTGATGCCGATCACATCACCAGGTGATAAATCCCCCATGATCCGGTCCAGGCTGTGAATATCGTTATAATGGAAAAAGAATCGGCAACCGAAGGCAATGCCCGTCACGCCAAAACCGTTATTGGCGGCGACGATACATCCGGCCCCCGCGGTACCATGCTCCCTATTACCCTCCGGACGATTGGAATTTACGGTGATATTACCGATTAAATCTTCATGCTGGGGATTGACGCCAGAACCCATATACCTGACGGTGGCGCCATTGCCGGTGGCTCCCCTGGCCCAGGCATTCCTGACATTCATGCCGTTCCCCGGATTCAGGTAGCCTTGCAGCGGCGTGAAATCGGGCGTCGGACCATTCAAGGGAGTATCAAATGACGGGTCCTTGTCGCCGTACCAAGGTGCCGGCAGATGGGGCGAGGCATGGCGCGCTTCGTCATAAGGGCGCGGACCGTCGTCGTCGGGCCGCGGCGCAAATTTATTTTTACTTGCAAGCGCGCAATATTCCACATAGTCCAGGCATTCAAGCTCCTGCGCCAACGCCAGTAGTTCGTCATTGCAGAGTTCGCTATCAATCCGGTAGAAATTTCGCAATTCATTATAGATTGGCGATAATTTTCTTTTTTTATTTATCATCTCCCGGTCAAAACAGGGCAGGAAATGAATACATTTCCGATATTTATAAAATAATACGGCATTATGTTTTTTTTCCTCGAAAAGCTGTTTTTTTCCTTTATCATAAAACTTAATTTCTATATAGTTATCCACACCCTCGATAATTTTCAGCTTGCCTTTCGGGTTGTTGATTTCCCGTTTTTGCGGCTGAGGTTGCCAGTGGCACTCCGGGACAATAATAGGGTCTGTCCATAATACACCGCACTTATCGTACCCCGATAAGACTTCAGCGGAAATCCTGTATTCCGACGGAAAAGGGATGCTGAAGCCGACCAGTTCATCGCCTTCGGCCTCCTTGTTATCTATCATGCCATCCAGCCCATATAGGGTAAATTTCACTTTACATTCGGGCGCCGCACCTTCACAGCGAATATAGAGAGGGCCTTCAGGGGAATAAGCCCTGTAGTATTCGATAGTCAAACCCATGATTGTCACCTACATAAATTTATTGGATCTTAATCGGTTTTGGGCGTAAACACGGCATTTCCTCCCGGCCAGCACCGACATTTGGATATAAACACATCTCATTTGTCATGATTCTGATCTATTTAAGTCCAAGATCAATTTCCTACATTCACTAATATTTTTTAGACGTTCGTGATTGTGTTTTATTATGGGATTCTCGTCCATAACGTTACCGCCAGCTGCGGTTGCCACCCGATATTGGAAACATGGCGTGACCTGCAGACATAGTTTAATCCCAAATGACTGACCCTGTCGCCCACTTCATATTGTACACCTACCCGCCACGGGGGATATTCAGGCTCTGGGGGCGGCGTTCCGCCACCGGCCATTTCATCTACCAACTCCAGGGCGGCGGTGACGTTAGGCCGGACACCAATACCTTGTCCTTCCCCCTCCCGTCCGCCGGTAAGGGTGACGATTCTGAACATTTCAGCGGCGTTTAATGGACGATAAAGCCGGCGTATGGCATAACCTTGAACTACCGTTAAAGCTCCGCACACTAAAGGCGTGGCGCTGGAAGTGGCGCTAAAGGTAGCGGTATAAGTGCGGTTCGGCGGATCGAAATTTTGTAAGTCACCCCATCCGATCGTAACAACACTATCACCCCAGGAATTTAGCATTGAATAAAGATTGAAATTACTGCTATGTCTAATCAGACCAGAGTGTGAGTCAGCACTGCAAATCATAATACCGCCACTGTCGCCAAAATTATTAAATTGAGGAAATTGACGGAGATTGAGCCCGCCGTTACCCGCGGCAAATACCACCACCGCCCCGGCCCGGGTACATAAATCTATCCGATCCCACCAAGATGCCAGATGTACCATGGGCAACAAGAAACCATTGATGTTAAATTGATTATTTATAATGATCAAATCACCCGCCGATAATTCCACTAAAATGCGGTCCAGATTTTCTATACCGGTATCATGAAAAATCAATTTGCAGCCATAGGCTATACCTGTTATGCCAAAACCATTGTTGATACCCCTAACGGCGCCTACTCCCGCAGACCCATGATTCCGGGCACCTGGACGATTGGAATTTACAGTGATATTACCTATTAAATCTTCATGCTCTTGATAAACACCAAACCCCATATATCGTACTGTCGCGCCAACGCCGAATGCCCCCCGGCTCCAGGCATTTCTGACATTCATACCCAACCCAGGATCCAAATACCTTTGCAATGGCGTAAAATCAGGCGTCTGTCCAATAAATGGCGCTTGCGGTTGATAGCATTGGTGTTCAATATTATCAGGCGGTGGCGGGTATTTGTTTTTACTTAACAAACAGCAATATTCAACATAATCCAGGCTCTCCAACTCCTGGGCTAATGCCAGTAGTTGGTAATTATCGAGATTAATCTTTAGTCGGTAAAAATTACGCAGCTCATTATAAATAGGTAACAAACAACATTTTTTATCGATTTGATTTTTATCAAAACAGGGTATGAAATCCAGATGCCGTCTATATCTATAAAAAAGCGGTATCTTATACGATCTTTCCTCAAATATCTGTATTATTCCGCCATCATAAAATTTAACCTCAATGTAATTATCCTCTCCTGGAAAAATCTCAAGATTACCTTTCAGACTTTTAATATCCAGTGTTTTTTCACATTGCCGCTCGCGGAAATCGGGAATATCGATAGGGTTAGTCCACAATAAGCAGCACGCATCGTCTCCCTGGCTAATTTCAGCGGAAATTTTATACCATGAGGGAAACGGCACGGTAAAACGCGCCTGTTCATCTCCGTTGGCCTCTTTTTTACAAATAATATTGTCCTGCTCATACAGGCTAAATACCACCTTAGCCCCCGATTCAGCACCTTTACATCGAATAGAAATAGTTCTTTCAGGAAGATCTTCAGTTGAATAATTGAGCATTATATTCATGACGGTGCCCCTTAATCACTTATAAGTTGTTATGTATTATTTGGAAAGATTAATCAGTAATATCTGAAATTCTCACCAAATAATGATATGTTTTACTAATCTTTTTTAGACGTTCGTGATTATGTTTTATTATGGGATTCTCGTCCATAATGTTACCGCCAGCTGCGGTTGCCAGCCGACGTTGGAAACATGGCGTGACCTGCAGATATAGTTCAACCCCAAATGACTGACCCTGTCACCCACTTCATATTGTACACCTACCCGCCACAAGGGATATTCTGGCGGCGGTGGCGTCGGCTCGCCCGGTCCTAACAGGTAGTCCACATATTCCAGTGCGGCATGCACATTAGGTCTGGGACCAATTAAATCAGCTTCGCCTTCACGATGGCCCGTCACGCGGATAATCTGATACAGTTGGTCGCCACTAAAAATCACATGATAAGCCGATTTTGCATAGGATTGGATAAGGGCCAGAACGCCCGCGATTTGGGGGGCCGAGGCGGAGGTGCCGCCATAATTGGCGGTATAAGTCCGGTTGGGATGACCCAGGTTGAGCAAATCGCCCTCGCCGGTGGTAGCGACATCCATTCCCCAGGCGGCAATCATCCGGGTGAAATTGTAATTTGAGAACTCCAGCCGCCTCCTGTTGTCTGGATGACTGGCGGTGGCGAGGATAACGCCGCTATCGCCAAAATTATTAAATTCGACCGATTGACTCAGATCTAATCCTCCATTGCCGGAGAGTAGCACCACCACTACACCGCTGCTTACCAGCAAACGATACATACTCCACCAGGCTTGATGGTGCACCAACGGTAAAGCTGAATAATCCCAGCCTAAAGAGGCAGTAACAATATCCCCCGGAAGGGCATCACGTACAATCTTTTCAAAATCGGTGAATGTATTTATGTAGGCAAACAAGCGACAGTCGTAAGCGATCCCCATCATGCCGATCCCGTTATTGCTGGCGGCGATAACGCCGGCCGACCATGTGCCGTGATCTCTATTCTCATATGAATTGTTAACGACGGTAATATTACCGATCAAATCTTCATGGTCCGGCCATACGCCGGTATCCTGCATATGTACCGACACGCCTCTTCCCGTAACATTCCTGGCCCACGCCGCCCTGACGCTCATGCCTCTCGCTGTATTGTCAAGATATCCCTGATACGGGGTTAAATCCGGCGTTATGGTGGCAGTGTCTATCTCCTGCGGGTATGTCTCCCATTCAGAGGGTAACGATTCCGACGTCGGATCGCCCGATAAGCTGCAGTATTCCACATAATCCAGCCGTTCAATTTCTTGCGCCAGCTGCAGTAAATCATCATTTACCAGGTTTTGCCGCACCCGATAAAGTTCACGCAATTTTTTGCTCAACGGGAATTTTTTTATGATACCGCTTAGCGTTTTTTTATCAAAACAAGGCGCGAAATCAATATAACGCCTGGCTTTGAAAAACAAAGGAACGTTATGCCTGGCTTCACACTGAAGTCTTTTATATCCACCTGGATAAAATTGTATTATAAAATCCTGTCTACCCTCTGAGGTTATTTTCAGCTTGCCTTTTATGTCTGTCATATCTTCAATTTTGCAATTTGTCGGCGGTAGAAAATGCGAGGAGGGCAATGTGGAGATTATGTCAGAACATAGATCAACATCCTGTCCATTAGACAATTTTAATTGAGCATGTAAATAATAGTCGCAACCTGATGTAAGCTTAAAAGTCACCAACTCATCGCCATAAGCTTTCTTTTTTATAGAAAAATGCTCTTTTTCTTTCCCTTCGAATAAGGTGTAGATTATATCAAAATCAGACTCTTCACCAATGCATCGCGCATAAACATTGCCATCTGAAGCATTGTTTCTAAAGTAATCTAATTTTATATTCATAACAACCCTCTACGGTTTCTCACAGGATTATGTTATTTAAAATAGACGATATAGCGAAATGCCAGTGTAAAATGACATACAAAATGTAATAGACATCACCGATTGATTTATAATAGCCACCATTTTCCATACAGGCAATTGCCTATTTTAACTGGTATCATCCTATGTCTTGATACGGTTTATCTCATTAATACACTGAGTTAATGGAATGATATCCAGCTTTGACAAAGCTTGCCCCCTCTACTTTGCTAAAAATTGGCAATCTTGACCACAGAGTAAAGGCAGCATCCAACCTATATCGGTGGTTATTATAAAAACTTAGAAAAAATAACGGCATTTAGATCCTGCGACTCAGCAGCAGTTGATAAGCCAGGCGCTGTTCCAGAACCTGCCGCTGGCGCTGAAAGGCAGCCCGTACCTGACCATTGCGCCGTTCAGCTGGAAAAACAGCAAAGGAGAAAGCGCGTTTAACCTGACGCTCAATCTTAACGACCCGTCCCAAGCTCCCGCCACGCCGGCGACGCCGGATCAGCTGTGGGCGCGGTTTGTCAACAAGCTGGATGCCAAGCTGACCGTGCCGCTGGACATGGCCACCGAAACCACCACCCAGTTCGCCAGACTCCAGGGCTATAACGACGAGGATGCCCAGAAACTGGCTAAACAGCAGGTACAAGGACTGGCGGCCATGGGCCAGATGTTTAAACTGACCACCGTCAGCGATAATACCCTGACCAGCAGCTTTCAATATGCCGATAACCAGGTCAACCTGAACGGCCAAAAAATGTCGCTGCAAAGCTTTATGGGCCTGTTCGGCCTGTTCGGTTTACCGGAAGGCGAGACCCCACCGGTCCAGCCGCAGGCGATACCGCAACCTTAAACCTTTCAGCCTGATGACCGCCCCGGCGCCGGAGCGGTCTGTTTAAGACGTTACCCTCCCTATCCGCCGCGCCGCGGGCGCGATCCTATTCTTTTGCGCACGCTGCATTCCTCAATGTCTCCGTTTGTTCCTGAAGCGTAATCCCACCCAGGCCGGCTAACCAATCTCTGCTAACTCTTCGCAAACACGTTATAATCAGGCTATATTTCACCAGAATAAGACTGTTGCCGATGATTGATAAACACCTTCCCCTGACCGATCTCCATCGCCACCTTGACGGCAATATCCGTGCGCAAACCATCCTCGATCTGGGCCGCCAATTCGGCATGGCGTTGCCGGCCGATAATCTAGAGGATCTGCGGGCGCATGTGCAGGTCACCCAAACCGAGCCGGATCTGGTCAGTTTCCTGCAAAAGCTGGACTGGGGCGTGGCGGTGCTGGGTTCTCTGGAGGCTTGCCGCCGCGTGGCCTATGAAAACGTCGAGGATGCCGTCCGGGTGGGGCTGGATTATACCGAATTGCGCTTCTCACCTTATTATATGGCGATGAAACACCAGTTGCCGTTGCAAGGGGTGGTGGAAGCGGTTATCGCGGGAGTCAGCGACGGCTGCCGTGATTTTGGCACCCAAGCCAGGCTGATTGGCATTATGAGCCGCACCTTTGGCGAAGACGCCTGTTTGCAAGAACTGGAGGCCCTTCTCGCCTGCCGCGACGGTATCACGGCGCTGGATCTGGCCGGCGATGAGCTGGGTTTCCCCGGCAGCCTGTTCCTGAGCCATTTCACCCGCGCCCGCGACGCCGGGCTGCGCATTACCGTGCACGCCGGCGAGGCCGCGGGTCCCGAGAGCATTTGGCAGGCCATTCATGAACTGGGCGCGGAGCGTATCGGCCACGGCGTAAAGGCCATTGAGGATCCGGCGCTGATGGATTTTCTTGCGCTGCATCGCATCGGTATAGAGAGCTGCCTGACGTCCAATGTGCAGACCAGCACCGTGCGCGCGCTGGGAGAACACCCGTTAAAGCAATTCCTTGAGCACGGGATCCTCGCCACCATTAACTCGGACGATCCGGCGGTCCAGGGTATCGATATTGATTATGAATACCGGGTGGCGGCGCCGCAGGCCGGGCTGACCCCAAGCCAAATACAGACCGCCCGGCGCAACGGTCTGGAGATTGCTTTTTTAAACGCGACGGAAAAAAAGTTGCTCCTTGACAAGGTACGTTGAAACTACAGCCCTAGCCCTAGCCTTGGCATTGGCATGGTTTCTCCCCCTTAGCGCCTGTTTCCAGGAGGTGCTAAGGGGGTTCTGCCATAATTCATATCCCTAAAGATTAAAGCCCCAATCCGCAATTTCGTTAGATTATCAATTGCCATAATGAAACGGCTACCCCAGGCTCCCAGCTGATAATCGAACGATGGGCTTGTCTACACCGATAAACGCTCCAAAAATAGGACACCCGATCGTTTACCGCGTATTGCGTATTGGGAGCCCAGGCGGGATAAGGCAGCACCGGAGGGGGCGGCGGTGACGGCAGTGGCGGCGGCACAATGCCGCCGCTGACCAATTCATCCACCCGCGCCAGGGCAGCGGCAAGATTCGGTCGGAAGCCTATTCCCTGCCCCGCGGCTTCGCGCCCGCCGGTTTGGCTAAGGATATCGAAGATAAAATCCCGGTTAAAAATAATATGATACTGATTACGGGCATAGGCTTGAACGACCGCCAGGCATCCACCCACCATTGGGGTAGCACTGGAGGTCCCGCTAAATGTCCGGGTATAAGTGCGATTAGGTGGATTTAAATTTTGCAAGCCTCCGTAGCCGGTAGTAGTGACGCTATCGCTCCAGGCGTTTAACGTTGGATGATTTAAATTAAAATTGGTTCTGGTCCCCCGGAGGCCGCTAAAAGAATCACAACCGCCAATCATAATGCCATTACTATCGCCAAAATCATTGAACCGGGGAAACTGGCTCAGGTTAACCGAGCCATTGCCGCCGGCGAATATCACCACCGCGCCGGCCTGCGCGCACCAGCGGATCCTGTCCCACCAAATAACGTTATGGACAATTGGCAATACTATTGAAAGATCATTTTCAAGCATGGTTTGTGTATTAAGCACGACGATATCACCAGGAATTAACTCCATCATAATTCGGTTCATATCTGAAATGAGCGATTCATAGACAAATAGCCGGCTTTGATAGGCAATTCCAGTAACGCCAAAACCGTTGTTAACTCCCCGGATAATGCCCGCCGCCGCGGTACCATGGTCGCCGCCTCCGGGTCGATTGGTCCGTACGGTGATATTACCCCATAAATCTTCATGATTAGGATGTACCCCATAGTCCAATAAGCGAACGCCCGCACCATTGCCTGCGGCACCCCGACTCCATGCGCTCCTGGCATTCACCCCTAAACCGGCGTTTAGATATCCTTGCAAGCCAGTGAAATCTGGCGTTTGATTATTCAATGACGCCCCGTCATCCTGATGAATGCCGTCGTGCTCAGTTAGCGACGGCGGCGGTGGTTCAACCAGTGTGTTCGATAACCCGCAGTATTCAACATAGTCAAGCGCTTCCAGTTCTTGCGCTAATGCTAGTATTTCTTGATTATCAACATCAATGTTGAGGGTATAAAAATTTTTAAGCTCCTGATAGACCGATGAAATTTCGCATTTTTTTTCCACCCCTTGAGGATCAAAGCAAGGCGTCAATAAAATGTGCCGTCGGTATTTTTGAAATAAAGGCACTGTACACACCTCTTCATTGTACAGTTTATCAATACCTCTAGGATAAAACTTTACCTCAATATAATTCCCAGGAGCATTAATATACGCTAATTTACCTTTTAACCATGGTCTTGATGATTTTCTATCCTCCGCCTTCAAACTGAATTCCGACATAACAATATAGTCCGTCCAAAGCACATGACATTGACCTTGTGCCGAAGAGATTTCTGCTGCTATTCTATATACTGAGGGATAAGGTACGGAAAAAATTACCAGCTCATTTTCCTCAGCATACTTATGTTGAATGATATTATCCTGCGCATACAGCGAAAAATTAACGTTGCATCCACGTAAATCGCCTTCACATTTTATAAAAATGAGGCCGTCAGAACAATATTTACTAAAATAATCGAGAGTTATATTCACAATCATTATCCTTATGTCGTTAGCTGCTAATAATCACTCTATCAACACATTCCGTTTCACTTATTGAAATAAAAATTTTGAGTGATGTAATTTTCTTGCAAAAATAATCACTATTATTGTATCTGTCGCCATAATGTCGGAGCCAAGTTTGGCTGCCAGCCGATATTGGCAACATGCCTCGTTGTAGATACGTAAAACAATTCTAAATGAGTGACCCGATCGCCTACTTCATATTGCCGTCCGACCCTCCAGAAAGGATATCTCGGTGGTATTTGTGGGGGAAGAGGAGAGAGAGGCGGTGGCAGCAATCCTTGACTCAACAGGTTGTCAACATAGTTTATCGCAGCCTCTGCATTTGGCCTGGGGCCGATTAAATCAATTTCACCTTCGCGATGGCCCGTATCCAGGATGATCCGATACAATTGATCGGCGTTAAATATAATGTGGTAAACAGATCTGGCATAGGATTGTATCAAGGCCAGCACGCTTGCCACTTGAGGCGCCGCGGCAGAAGTGCCGCTATAATTGTCACGATAGGTTCGATTTGGCGATCCCAAATTGAGTAAATTACCACCTCCGGTGGTGGCGACATTTTCTCCCCAGGCGGCAACCACCCGGTGAAAATTAAAATTTGAAAATGGTAATCTTCTGCCCGTGGCGCGATGACTGGAGGTCGCCAGAATAACGCCGCTATCACCGAAGTCATTTATTCCAGATCGGAACAAATTTAACCCTCCGTTTGAGGCGGATATCACTACCACACCGCCGCTTTGAATCAATAGTTGGAAAAGACTCCAGCGATGTGGGTCATCTATCAGCGGGAAGTTTCCAGTACTTAAGGAAATTGTGACTATCTCCCCCGGTAAGGCGTCACGGATCATTCTTTCAAATTCATTCAGTTGACCAGCATAGGCGAACAAACGGCAGTCATAAGCGATGCCCGTCATACCAAAGCCATTATTAAGCGCAGCAATAATCCCGGCGGTTGAGGTTCCGTGTGTTCTATTGCCCGTTGAATTGGATACTACAGTTATATTTGTAACGAGATCCTCATGAGTATTATAAACACCAGTATCCTGCATGCGGACCCCCACGCCCCTGCCGGTGATATTTCTTGCCCAAACCGCCCTGACGCTCATGCCCCAGGGCGAGTTATCCAAATAACCCTGGTGTTGGGTTAAATTTGGCGTCACGTTGGCCGGCTCAATTTCCTCTCGCCAACTATCCTCATCATAGGAGGAAGCGTCTTCCTTCGCCTCGCCAGATAAACTACAGTATTCCACATAGTCCAGTTGCTCAAGTTCTTGCGCCAACAGCAATAATTCATTATTGTTGAGGTTTTGCTCCACCCGATAAAGTCCACGCAGTTTCTCAAACTGCGGCAATATTTTTATCTTTGCACGTATATCTTCTTCATCAAAACAGGGGATAAAACGAACAATCTCACTGAGTCCGTAAAAGAAAGGAACATTATTATCTTCCTCGCGCTGTAACTGTTCGAAACCGCAGGGATAGAATTGTATTCTAAAATTTTGTTTTTCATTTGTGGTTATGTTTAGCCTGCCTTTTAAATTATTTATATTTGTTATCCCACATCTTTGCTGGCTTGTAAATTCCGGCGTGTAAACGGTTGAGAATATATCCGACAATAATTCTTCAGTCCCATGCCCCTCCCCTTTTACCAACGCACGCAGCTGATAAAGCGTACCTGAGCACAGCTTGAATATTACCAGCTCATCACCCCATGCGCTTTGCTCAGCAGCAAGCTTGCCAGGTTCGCCACAGTCATAGAGGCTATATTCAATGAAAAAATGTTGCTCCCCACCAAGGCACCGAGCATACAAATTCCCGTCGGGCTTATAATCTCTATAATATTCAAGCTCAATATTCATATTATATATCTCCAAAATTCCTATTTTATTGAGAGGTCCGACTATAAATCGCTTGCACGCGGACGCTTAAGGTAATGCCTGATACATTAAGAGAGATGGGGTCGACACACGAAGTCTATTTAAAATAATCGATTTCTAAATTCATGCACGACGCCCAAGGTAAAACCCATGGCAAAATAGTGAGTTACCCTTGATATAACCCTCCGCAGGATGGCATATAATCATTCAATCAGACGATAGAGCGAAATACCTGTCTAAAATGACATACAAAATGTAATAGGCATCGCGGATTAATTTATACTAGCCAACATGTCCCATACAGGCAATTGCCTATTCTGATTAACCTCACCCTATGCCTATATACGGTTTATCTCATTAATACATTGAGTTAATGGAATGACATCCAGTTTTGACAATACTTGCCTCGCTAATTTGCTTAAAATTGGCAATCTTTACCACCGTGTAAAGGCAGCCTCCAACCTATATCGGGGGCTTATTATATAAACCTAGGAAAAATAACGGCATTTAATTTGAAAATGCCTGTTTCTGTATGGTTACAGCTTATGCCCACCAGACGGCATCATCGGCCCGGACAATGTATTGTCAAAGCCAATGAATGCTCATTACTAGTGTTATTTATTAACGGCGGGATTGGAAGGAATGTTTTTCATCTGCTGTGCCTGCCGGCGGGCATATCGCGCCGCCAGCACCGCGCACACCATCAGCTGCACCTGGTGGAAGATCATCAGCGGCAGCACCATGGTGCCCACCATGGCGGCGGGAAACAGCACGTTGGCCATAGGGATTCCGTTGGCCAGGCTTTTCTTGGAGCCGCAAAAGACGATGGTCACCTCGTCGGCGGTGTTGAATCCCAGCAAACGCGCGGTCCAGGTATTGACCACCAGGACGATGGCCAGCAGCACCAGTGAGAACACCAGGATGGAGACCAGCGACCAGCCGGTGATCTGATGCCAGATCCCCCCCACTACCGCCTCGCTGAAGGCGGTATACACCACCAGCAATATTGATGACCGGTCTGTAATATTCACCAGCTTTTTATGCCGCGCCACCCATTTGCCAATCAGCGGCCGCGACAAATGGCCCAGGACAAAAGGCACCATCAGTTGCAGGATAATGGAACCTATGGCATGCAGCGTATTGGTCGCGCCGCCCTCCTGGGTATGCATCAGCAGGCCCACCAGCACCGGCGACAAAAATACGCCCAGGATGCTGGAGGCCGACGCGCTGCAGATGGCGGCGGCCACGTTGCCGCCGGCCACCGAGGTAAACGCGATGGCCGACTGCACGGTGGCCGGCAGCGCGCACAGATACAGAAATCCCATATACACCGGCGAGGATAACAATGAAGGCACAAACACCTTCATGGCGATGCCCAGCAGCGGAAATAACGCAAAGGTACTGAGGAACACCACCAGATGCAGCCGCCAGTGGCTCATACCGCCTACGATCGCTTCACGCGACAGCTTGGCGCCGTGCATAAAAAACAGCAGCGCAATCGCCGCGGTGGTGAGATATTCAAAAAAGACCTTGATCAAACCCCGGCACGGAAAGAGTGACGCCAGAATCACCACGGTGACTAAAACCAGCAAAAACTTATCAATCTTTAAACGCTGAAACCACGCCATGTCACTGCCCTTACCACTGTAAAAACCAAAGGCGCCGCCGGGCGCCCGCAAAAATCCACCTTGGCATTAACCGTTCTTCACCGCCAATGTTTTTTTCTGTGCCGACGACAGCACGCCCAGCTCGATCAGCTCCATTACCTGGATGGCCGAGGCCGCGGTAACCGGGTTTTCGCCCACGCCGAGGATGGCGTCGCGAATGCCGGCATAATACGCGGGATAATTGCCCGGCTGGGTGCGCACCTGATGTTCGGTCAACGCATCGCCGTCGGCCAGCGTCAGCATACCGTCCTGGGCATCGACGCCCCATTTCGGCTGCGGCGGATAAACGCCCGCTTTCAGTTGCGCTTCCTGGGGGTCCAGTCCGAACTTGACGAAGCTGCCCTTGGTGCCGTGCACGGTAAAACGCGGTGTCGCCGCCGCCGCCAGCATGCCGCCGTGCAGCACCACGCGCCGCTGCGGGTAGATAAGCGTGGCATGGAAGTAATCATCGGTCAGCGCGCCGGGGCGCAACAGGGCCAGGTCGACGTTAACCGCCACCGGCATGCCGAACAGCTGGATGACCTGATCGACCAAATGCGGCGCCAAATCATACCAGATGCCGCTGCCGGCCCCCGGCTGTTCACGCCAGCGCGGCATCACCTGCGGCCGGAAACGGTCGTACTGCGAGGACAAATAGACCACGTCGCCGAGAACGCCGTCTTTAATCAGCTGCCGCACGGTGAGGAAATCGCTGTCCCAGCGCCGGTTGTGGAACACCGACAGCAGCACCCGCTGGTTTTCGGCCAGTTGTTTAAGCTCATAAGCCTGCGACAGCGTCACGGTAAAGGGTTTATCGACGACCACATGCTTGCCGGCCGCAAGCGCCTGTTTGGCGAGGGGAAAGTGGGTTTCGTTCGGCGTGGGGATAATCACGAGATCAACCGCGGGATCGTTAATCACAGCACCCGGATCGGCGGCGACCTTCATGCCCGGAAAGTCAGCCAGCACCTTGCCGGCGTCGCTCGATGAGACGGCTGCCAGGGTCAGTCCAGGCGTGGCGTTAACCAACGGCGCGTGCAATGTTTTGCCGGCAAAGCCGTAACCAATAAGTCCGATACCGATATTTTCAGCCATTGTCGTTCCTCTTTTTTGGCTAACACAGCAATGTCCCCACTGCCTTATATTAGCGCTGGGGACATTATTATCGGACTCACATTAACAATAAATTATCAGCCTCCGATAGCCTTTTCGCTTTGCAACTGCCAATTATGAGACGCCTGGATACTGCGGCCGGGATAATTAATCTCGCTGCTGCGGCGGCGGAAGTCGCTGGGGCTGACCCCGACGCGTTTACGGAATACCCGCGAAAAATAGAGCTGGTCGTCATACCCCACCACGCGGCCGATGGTGGCGATGGATTCCTGCGTGGTCTGCAGCAGCAGTTTGGCGCGGATTACCCGCTGGTCCTCGCGCCAGCGCAGGATATTGATGCCAACCTGCTCGCGAAAGAGATGCGCCAGCCTGGAGGGGGATAAACAGACATGCCGCGCCACCTCGTCGATGCGCAGTTCGCCGGAGAGATTGCCGGTGATAAACTGGCAGGCCTCGATAATACGCGGATCCATGATTTTGCTTGGGCTTTGCGGGTCCTCCTCCATGGCGCGCAGCAGCATGCGCTCCAGCAGATTCATGCCCAGTTCTTCCGAGAAACGGCGTCCGGAACGTTGGGTTTGCTCGATATTGGCCAGCAACCGGTCGAATTCGGTCAACAGATTATCATTGCCGAGCCGCAGGCGGCCGACGTCATGGATTTTGCTGTGCCATTCCAGCCAGTCGGCCCAGTACGCACGCGGGCGAAAATACACCCAACGATGATACCAGCAGTCGCTGTCCGGGGAGCGGCCGTAATAATGGGCGGATTTGGGTGGAAACAGCAGCAGGTCGCCCGGATTACAGACGAAGGAACGCTCGCCTTCAAAAATCTTACCCTGCCCCTTGATGGTCAGATTAAGAATATATCCCTTCATGCCGTCGGGCCGGTCGATAAAGAAGTCCAGCGGCCCGCCCGCTATAATCGGCGTCAGGCCGGCAACCAGATAGGCATTGAACATATAGCCCGGTAATAAGGGATTGGATTGCGTCTCGTGAGTCATTCGATGATACATCTCACCTCCGGACAGGTTGTCGTCTGATTGAGAATATCCTAAAGCGCGGACAATAGCGTGCCAGGGTCGTAAAACTGTGAGCGGGCCGGCCGCGATGCGACCGGTCCGCGTCGGTTTATACCGTACGTTTGGCTTTTTGTTTGTAGCGGTCGAAAATCACCGCCGCCAGCAGGATGACCCCACGCACCACGTATTGCGAGAACGGCGAAATATTCAGCAGATTCATGGCGTTTTCCACGGTGCCGAGGATCAGCACCCCGGCCACCACATAGGAAATCTTGCCAATGCCGCCTTTCATCGATACCCCGCCCAGCACGCAGGCGGAGATGACGATCAGTTCATAACCCAACGAGGTCATGGGCTGGCCGCTGGTCATCCGCGAGGCGAGGATAATACCGGCCACCGCCGACACCAGTCCGGACAGGATAAAAATAATGATCTTGGTGCGCACCACCGGCACCCCCGCCAGCCGGGCGGCTTCTTCATTACCGCCAATGGCCAGCGTGTTGCGCCCGAAGGTGGTTCTGTTGAGCAGGAAACCAAAGATGGCCATGCACAGCGCCATGATCCAGATGGGCGCGGGCAGGCCCAGCCAGTTGGCGTAGCCCAGCACGAAAAAGCGTTCATCTTCGATGCCCACCGCTTTACCATCAGAAATAATATACGCCAGACCGCGCACGATTTGCATGGTGGCCAGGGTGGTTATCAGGGCATTGATTTTCAGCTTGGCGATAACAAAACCGTTGACCAGGCCGCACAGTACGCCAAGCACCAGTCCCGCCGCCACGCCGAGCCACAGGCTTTCGGTGGAATTGATGACCACGGCGGTGGTGACGCCGGCACAGGCGATAACCGAGGCGACCGACAAATCGAAATCGCCGGAAGCCAGGCAAAACAGCATGCCGCAGGCGACGATACCGGACATGGAAATAGCCAGGCCGAGGCCCTTCATATTGATAAAACTGGCAAAGTTCGGCACAAAAAACGAGCAGGCGATAAACAGCACCACGAACACCACCAGCATGCCAAAATTATCCCAGACGCGGCCAAAGCCCAGCGTTTTTTTCGCTTTCGGGGAGGGGGTAGTAACAGTCGACATCTTAGACTCCTTCACAATCAGGCAACCGCGTCAGCGGGGCTGGTATCGGTTGTGTGCAACATTGCCAGACTTAACGCTTTCTGTTCAGTGGCATCGGTGTGGGTGAGCTCGCCGGAAATGGCGCCTTCGCGCATCACCACGATCCTGTCGGCCAGCCCCAGCACTTCAGGCAGATCGCTTGAGGCGAACAGCACGGCGATACCGCGTTTGGCCAGCTCATATATCACGTGGTAAATTTCGTGCTTGGCGCCGACGTCGATTCCGCGCGTCGGTTCGTCGAGCATGATGACTTTCATATCCTCCGACAGCCAGCGGCCGAGAATGGCTTTTTGCTGGTTGCCGCCGGACAGGTTCATGATCAGTTGCTCGGCGGAGGGCGTCTTGATATTCAGGGAGCGGATATGTTCTTCGGCGTTTTCCTTTTCCCAGCGGTCGTTAATCAGGAAACCGGCCTTGATGGTCTTGCGCCGGGCGCTGATATTGATATTTTCCCTTACCGAATGCACCGGTATCAGGCCGTCGGCTTTGCGATCTTCCGGGCACAGCAGCAACCCTTCGCGGATGGCGTCGATGGGCGAGCGGATATTAAGCGGCTTGCCGTCCAGCAGCAACTGCCCGCCGGTAATCAGCGTACCGCCGAACAGCCCCTTCATCAGTTCGCTGCGTCCTGCGCCCACCAGGCCGAACAGGCCGACGATTTCACCGGCGTGCACCGACAGCGTAATCGGCGTTTTCACGCCAGCGGCCTTGATGCTGTCCAGCTGCAGCCGTACCGCGCCATGATCGCGCGGCTGGTAACCGTAGATATCACCGAGATTGCGTCCCACCATGGCCTGCACCAGCTTGGTGTGATCGACCTGGGTCATATCGTCGAACGTGCGGACGTACTTGCCGTCCTTGAATACCGTGATGGCATCGCCGAGGGTAAAAATCTCCTCCATGCGGTGCGACACGTAGAGTATTACCCTGCCCTCGGCCCGCAGTTCGCGGATCACCCGGAAAAGCTGTTCGATTTCACGCGCCGACAGCGAACTGGTCGGCTCGTCAAAGGCAATAATTTTGGCATTGCGGGTCAGCGCCTTGGCGATTTCCACCATCTGCCACTGGGCGATGGACAAATATTTGAGCGGTGTGTCCGGCGCGATATCCAGCCCCAGGTGTTCCAACTGCAGTTTGGTTTCATAATGCAGGATGGCGCGGTTAACCATGCCGTATTTATTGGGCAACTGGCCGAGGTAGATATTTTCCGCCACGGTCATTTCCGGCACCAGGTGCAACTCCTGGTAGATAATGGCGACGCCGGCATCCAGCGCATCGGCGGTGGAATTAAAATGGACCGGCTGGCCTTTGATAAGGATTTCACCCTGGGTCGGCGTATAGCTGCCGCTGAGAATTTTCAGCAACGTGGATTTGCCGGCGCCGTTCTCGCCCATCAGGGCGTGGATCTGGCCCGGATAGCAGTCAAAACTGATATCATCCAGCGCCTTTACGCCGGGAAACGTTTTTCCGATGCCGCGAAACGACAGATAGGGTGTCTGAATTGTCATGAACACATCCTCGCGTTAACTGATACGAACGGTGCGCCGGCAATCCCACGGCTGTAACCATCAGGGGTCTTGGCTGACACGTGCACATCCTCTTGATGAATGACATCGTCATGGACAGGGACGGCGCATAGCCGTCCCGGGAAACAGGCGCCGCGGTTATTTACCGCCCAGCCCTTTCTTCGCCAATTCTTCTTTAAAGTTGTCGCGGGTAATGACCACCACATCGGTCACTTCGGTGAATTTGGGCGGTTCAACGCCTTTGGTTACCCAATCGTTAAGCATCTGGATGCTCTTGTAGCCGTGAACGTCCGGACTTGGCAGCAGAGACCCGTAGAAGCCGGTCGCATTGGCTTTGGAGAGTTCGCTTACCGCATCCACGCCGTTGATGCCGATGCCGATAACGTTGGGCGCCTTGAAGCCCTGGCCTTCGGTGGCGCGCACGCCGCCGAGCACGGTATTGTCGTTCATGCCGATGATCAGCCAGTTTTTCACGCCGGAATGCTGTACCAGCAGTGAGTTGGCTGCGTCAAAGGCGCCAGGGATATCGTTGGATTTCGTCGGGACGGTATAGATTTGTTTTGCCGGGAAACCGGCGGCTTTTAATGCGTCCATCGAACCGGTAGTGCGGCGGCGGGCGGTATCGAGCTCATCGGCGGTAATAGCCATGACGCCGGTGTCAGCCACGTTCCAGCCGCGCTTGTTCATTTCTTTCCACAGTTCCTGGCCCTGGCGTTCGCCAATCTTGGTGGCCGCCATCATGACCAGGGGAACGGTGTCCATCGGTTTGCCTTTGGCGGTGACGAACTGATCGTCAACGGCAATGACCTTCATATCATAGCTGCGGGCCTTGGCGACAATGGCCGAGCCCAGTTTTGGATCCGGGGTACAGATAACAAAACCCTTGGCGCCGCTTGCCGCCAGGCTGTCGATAGCGTTAAGGGTTTTCTCGCCATCGGGCACGGCGATTTTAATCACATCAAATCCCAGGTCCTTGCCGGCTTTATCGGCAAAACGCCATTCGGTCTGGAACCAGGGTTCTTCCGGCTGTTTAACCAGAAAACCCAGTTTCAGATTTTCCGCCATAGCCGATTGAGACATAACGGCAGCCAATCCGATTGCCGCCAGTGCCTTAGTGAATTTATGCATGTAACTCTCCGGTATTTTTTATCGCCTCGCTTCAAAATGCTGAAGCGTGTAAGCGTTATCAGTCGGGAAGATGAATCCGCTTGGAACGTCTAAGCGGCGGATTTATCGCCGTTAGTCCGACCAGGCCCTTTAGACGGGAGTAGTTTTAGCCTTAATGTGTTACTAAAATGTAGAGCGTTATCACAGTTCTCAATAACAGCTGATTTGTGCATAGATACAGCAAATTCCACCTCCCCGCGCGTTTTTGAACACCATCACATTTCAGCCATCAGCGACAGGAATGTGCATACTTCCAGCCAACCGCTCCTCACGGCCGGCCCAAAACCCCCTTATGGTTGTGCACATCATCCGTTTTCGGGTAAACAGGAGAGAACAGCATGAATGAAGAGGCCATCAGCCTCGGGCTTGATTTCGGCAGCGACTCGGTACGCGCCCTGGCGGTAGGATGCCAAAGCGGTAAAGAGCTGGCGACCGAAGTGGTCTGGTACCCGCGATGGCGCGAGGGCCAGTATTGCAAACCCGCGCACAATCAATTCCGCCATCATCCCAATGATTATCTTGAATCCATGGAACAGGCGATCCGCGCTGTGGTAAACGCCCTCACCCCGGCCCAGCGCCTGCGCGTCGCCGGCATCGGCGTCGATACCACCGGCAGTACCCCCGCCCCTATTGATGATGAGGGCCGGATACTGGCGTTGCGCCCGGAATTCGCCGACAACCCGAACGCCATGTTTATCCTGTGGAAGGATCATACCGCCATAGAAGAAGCCGAGGCGATAAACCGGCTGTGCCACGACGGCGCGCATCCTGATTACACGCGCTACATCGGCGGCGTGTACTCCTCTGAATGGTTCTGGGCCAAAATCCTGCATATTACCCGCCAGGACGCCCAGGTACGCCGGCAGGCGGTATCTTGGATTGAGCTTTGCGACTGGATACCGGCCGTGCTGTCCGGGACCACGCGGCCGCAGGACATCAAGCGCGGCCGCTGCGCCGCCGGACATAAATCCCTTTGGCATCCCGACTGGGGCGGCGTGCCGCCGCGAGACTTCCTTGAGGCGCTCGATCCGGTTCTGACCGAACGGCTGCAATATCCGCTCTTCACCGATACCTATACCGCGGAAGCGCCGGTCGGGCGCATCACCGCCGCATGGGCGCAGAAGCTTGGCTTGCCGGAGACCGTTACCATTGCCGGCGGCGCCTTCGACTGCCATATCGGCGCGGTGGGCGCCGGCGCGCAGCCCTATACCCTGGTTAAAGTCATCGGCACATCGACCTGCGATATCCTTATCGCCGACGAACAGCGTGTGGGCGATCGCACTATCGCCGGCATCTGCGGCCAGGTCGACGGCAGCGTGGTACCGGGATTTATCGGTCTCGAAGCCGGTCAGTCGGCCTTTGGCGACATTTATGCCTGGTTCGGACGTTTGCTGGGCTGGCCGCTGAAACAGGCGGTGCAACACAACCCGGCCCTGAAACCCGCTCTCGACGGTATCCAGGAACAGATGCTGAACGCGCTGGCGCAGGCCTGGGCCAGCGAACCGTCCCTTGAGCATCTGCCGGTGGTGCTGGACTGGTTCAACGGCCGGCGCACGCCTTACGCCAACCAGCGCCTGCAGGGCGTGATCACCGGCCTCAATCTGGGCACTGATGCGCCGGCGCTGTTCGGCGGACTGATTGCCGCCACCGCCTTCGGCGCCCGCGCCATCATGGAATGCTTTGAAACCCAGGGCATCCCGGTGGAAAACGTGCTGGTGATGGGCGGCATTGCCCGCAAATCGCCGATTATCATGCAGGTATGCGCGGATGTGATGAATCGTCCGCTGCAACTGGTGGCCTCCGATCAATGCTGCGCCCTCGGCGCGGCTATCTTCGGCGCGGTGGCGGCCGGCGTTTATCCGGATATCGCGGTGGCGCAGCAGGCCATGGCCAGTCGGATTGAACGCACCCTGCAGCCGGACCCGGCCAGGGTCGCGCAATTCGAGCGGCTCTACCAGCGCTATTTGGAATGGAGCGAGCTTGCGGAACCGGCTTACGCGGCGGCGGCGCACAGCGATCGCTGATTAATAATTTACCGGGCGGCACGCTACGCGCCCGCCCGGCCCCTCCCTTAAACGGAGACGCACAGGAGTCATCATGGATAATTTTAAGCAGCACGAAGTCTGGTTCGTCATCGGCAGTCAACATCTTTATGGCCCGGAAACCTTGCGCCAGGTCGCCGACCATGCACAAACGGTGGTCCAGGGTCTTAATAACGAGGCCGGCCTGCCGGTCAAGCTGGTCTTGAAACCTTTGGTCAAATCGCCCGATGAGATTCTCGCGCTGTGTCGTGAAGCCAATTACGATACCCACTGTATCGGCCTGCTCACCTGGCTGCATACGTTTTCACCCGCCAAGATGTGGATCGGCGGCCTGAGCATCCTCAACAAGCCCCTGCTGCAGTTCCATACCCAATATAACGCGCAGATCCCCTGGGAAACCATGGATATGGACTTTATGAACCTTAACCAGACCGCCCATGGCGGCCGCGAGTTCGGGTTTATCGGCGCACGCATGCACCTTAATCACCAGGTGGTGGTCGGCCACTGGCAGGATAAGCAGGCGCATCTGACCATCGCCAAATGGATGCGCGCCGCCGCCGCCAAACAGGAAAGCCAGCAGCTGATCGTCGCCCGTTTCGGCGACAATATGCGTGAAGTGGCGGTAACCGAAGGCAACAAGGTCGGCGCGCAGATCCAATTCGGCTACTCGGTGACCGCGTACGGCCTGGGCGACCTGGTCAGCGTGGTGAACGAAGTGTCCAAGGGGGATATCGATACCCTGGTGGCAGAGTACGAAGCGTCCTATATCCTTACCGATAAAATCAAGGTCAACGGCGAAAAACGTGAAAACCTGCTGGACGCCGCACGTATTGAACTGGGGCTGAAACGTTTCCTGGAACAGGTGGGCGCCAAAGCCTTTACCTCCAACTTTGAAAACCTGCACGGGCTGAAGCAGTTGCCTGGCCTGGCGGTACAGCGCCTGATGCAGCAGGGATATGGCTTCGGCGGCGAAGGGGACTGGAAAACCGCCGCGCTGCTGCGCATCCTGAAGGTGATGGCCAGCGGTCTGCCGGGCGGCACCTCCTTTATGGAGGATTACACTTATCACTTCCAGCCGGGTAATAACCTCGCCCTCGGATCGCACATGCTGGAAGTGTGCCCAAGCATCGCCAAGGAAGAAAAACCCACGCTGGACGTGCAGTTCCTCGGCATCGGCGGCAAAGCCGATCCGGCGCGGCTGCTGTTTTCCACCCCGGCCGGCCAGGCGGTTAACGCCTCGGTAATCGATATGGGCGATCGTTTCCGCATGCTGGTAAGCGTCGTGGACGCCATCGAACAGCCGCATCCGCTGCCTAAGCTGCCGGTCGCCCGGGCGGTATGGAAAGCGCAGCCGTCGCTGGAAGTGGCGGCCGAAGCCTGGATCCTGGCCGGCGGCGCGCACCACACGGTATTCAGCCAGGCGCTCGATCTCGACCATATGCGCTTATACGCGGAAATGAATAATATCGAGCTGCTGGTGATCGACAACGACACGCGCATCCCGGCGTTCAAGGACGCATTGCGCTGGAATGAGCTTTACTACAAGCTCTGCGCTAAATAGCGACGACGTCAGTCCTGCCGCGGCTCGCTCGCGGCAGGGTTTATATCGCCTCTGCGACGGTTTCGTCGGCGGGGTTGCGCCTGCCTGTTGTGTTATTATAGCGACTGCCTGGACGTGCCTTTTGACTTACAACTGCTGAGTGACTGAACTCCCCTTTTCAGTGAAAAGGACCGTGGCACTTGCGCCGTTGACCAGAGAAATTTGAGGCGGAATATGGCCTATATCCACGTCATACAGCACAGGAACGGCAAGGTCCCCAAGGGCGGCATGTAGGGCATCCAAATAATTTTGTTGTGTTGGGTCGTTCACGGCCGGCGCCGCACTTCTGCCTATAAGCACACCCTTTAAGTCACTGAACCAGCCATGCAAGCGTAAACTAAATAATGCCCGCGTTAACTCGCAGGGGCCCATTTCCACATTTTCAAAATACAGGATCACCCCTTCGTTACTATTTTGTGCCTGGAACAAGGGTAGATTACCGAAGGAGGTACCTGCTAACCTCGATATGATTTCCAGACATCCGCCAATCAGACGGCCTTGAAAACGGGCGGAAGAAGTGACGCCATCAAGGCGCTGCCACTGTGTTTTTTGTGTCAGATGAAAACCAGCATCTGATGCCGGGCCCAATTGATTTTCGTTCATTTGAAATGCTGCTGACGCGTGCTGTTCACATACAGCCCCCCGGTCACTCTCCAGAATGCTCCATATCGCTTGCGTGGTCGAATCTAACTCTTTCGCACCAAGATCCATCAGGTTTGGTCCATGCACTGTTGCCCAGCCAGAAAGCGTTGTCAGCGGGAAATGAAATGTACATAAATCTGAAAAACCGACAAACCATTTGGGTTCAGTCCGGGCTAACCGTTCGAAATCAAGTAACTCGAGTAATTCGATTGCCAGATCGCCTCCCCATGGGGGCATAACCGCCTTTACCTCAGGATGGGTTAGATAAAACATCAGTTCTTCCGCCCGCGAAATTTTGCAGGCGCTTTTATTTTTATACTGCGACCGTAAGCAATCGCCTTCAACTACCCTAAATCCTTTTTTTATAAGGTTATTTATGGCGAGGTCCAACCGAGGATGCAAATGCTGCGGCACCCCAGATGATGGGGCGGTTATAGCAATCAAATCCCCTGGAACCAGTTTGGGCGGAAAGCGAATCTTCATGTATTGATCCTTATTTGCAAAGTAAATCCATCGTCCACAGTTCGAGATTAAATGCCAAGCCTGGCTGGCTGGCAAAGTTCACATACTCATACAAGAAAGACGGGAGATTGCCAGCAGTCCCAGGCGTTGCCTATGCGCTTGCCGCCGCGTTTTTTCATATTTAACCCAGGAATATCTAGACACCCCGACAGCAGTGAATATACTACTTTGCTATTATTCCCTTCCCTGAACACCAAATCATGACTGCGTACGACTATTTATTAACATTCCGCCGTGTCAGCACGCCGGAAAGCCTGGAAAAACTATTCGATCATCTCAATTATTCGCTGGTTGACGATGCGGAAATCATCAATATGTACCGCGCGGCGGATCACCGCCGGGCCGAACTGGTCTCCGGCGGCCGTTTATTCGATTTGGGCCAGGTGCCGAAGTCGGTCTGGCGGTACGTCGTTTGAGCGCGATCAACACCGCGCCGCGTATCGGCGGCTGGTTATGGCTGCCGGCCGCCTACCTGCTGATGGCCCTGCTCAGCGCCAGCATAATGCTGGTGATTTTCCTGCTGGCCCTGCTGCAACGCCCGACGGCGGACAGCACCACCATCGCGGCGGTCTTTACCCTGCAGTGGTATGCGTCCATGGCCACCACGCTGGTCATGTGGGGGTTCACCTTTTGGACCCTGCGCCTGTTGTTTCGCCGTTCGACCCGCTTTCCCAAAATTTTTATCCTCTGGCTGCTGGCGGGCGTGCTGCTGGCGCTCAAGGCTTTCGCCTTTTCCCCGGTCACGGATGAACTGGCGCTGCGCATTTTATTCTGGCCGCTGCTGGCCGCGGCGACCATGGTGCCCTATATTAAACGTTCGCGCCGGGTTAAAAACACCTTTATCCACGCCTCATAGCACCGCCGTTGTCCTTATCGGTCTCCCGATAATAACCCTACAATTACTATGTTGTTGAAATGGACTTGATGCCGGATAATACGTCGCTTCTTTTTAATTAGGTACGGCAATGAATGGTTACCTGTTACTGTTTATCGGCACCATGCTGGTAAATAATTTCGTTCTGGTTAAATTTCTTGGGCTTTGCCCCTTCATGGGTGTGTCCAAAAAACTGGAAACGGCAATGGGTATGGGCATGGCCACCACCTTCGTCATGACGCTCGCCTCGATTTTTTCCTGGCTGATTAACAGTTTTATCCTGCTGCCCCTCGACATCACCTATTTGCGCACCCTCTCGTTTATTTTCATTATCGCGGTGGTGGTGCAGTTCACCGAACTGGTGGTGCGCAAAACCAGCCCGTCGCTGTATCGCCTGCTGGGCATTTTCCTGCCGCTTATCACCACCAACTGCGCGGTGCTTGGCGTGGCCCTGCTCAATGTTAACCTCAATCATAATTTTCTGCAGTCCGCCGTCTACGGATTCAGCGCGGCGGCGGGCTTTTCGCTGGTCATGGTGCTGTTCGCCGCCATTCGCGAACGCCTGGCGGTGGCCGATGTGCCGGCGCCGTTCAAGGGCTCATCCATCGCCCTGGTCACCGCCGGTCTGATGTCGCTGGCGTTTATGGGCTTTACCGGTCTGGTGAAATTCTGATGCTGTCGCTATGGTGGGCTATTGGATCGCTAAGCGTTCTGGCATTGGTGGCGGGCGCCCTGCTGGGCTACGCCGCCCGCCGCTTCAGGGTGGAGGGCGACCCGCTGGCCGGGCAGATTGATGCGCTGCTGCCGCAAAGCCAATGCGCCCAGTGCGGTTATCCCGGGTGCCGTCCCTATGCCGAGGCGGTGGCGGGCCAGGGTGAAAAAATCAATAAATGCGCGCCCGGCGGCGAACAGACGATGCTCAAGATTGCCGGACTGATGAACATCGAACCGCAATACCTGGACGACGAAACATCGGCAGGCCAGCCGGCGGCGACGGTGGCCTGGATCGATGAGGGCAATTGTATCGGTTGCACCAAATGTATCCAGGCCTGCCCGGTAGACGCCATTATCGGCGCTACCCGGGCGGTGCATACCGTGGTCAGCGACCTGTGCACCGGCTGCGATCTCTGTGTCGCCCCCTGCCCGACCAATTGTATCGAAATGCGGCCGGTGGCGGTTTCCACCGACAACTGGAAATGGGATCTGAACACCATACCGGTCCGCCTCATCCCCATGGAACAGCATGTTTAAGCTCTTTGCCGCGTTGCGTAAGGATCGCCTCTGGGATTTTCCCGGCGGCATCTATCCGCCGGAAATGAAAACCCAGTCAAGCGGCGTGCCGCTGCGCCGTCCGCCCCTGCCGGCCAAATGCATTATTCCCCTTAAGCAGCACCTGGGGCCGGAGGGTGAACTGTGCGTAACCGCGGGTGACCGCGTGCTGCGCGGACAGCCCCTGACCGAGGGGCGGGGTCGCACCCTGCCTATCCATGCGCCCACCTCGGGAACGATTGAGGCCATTACGCCCCATACCACCGCCCATCCGTCGGCGCTGGCGGAACTCAGCGTTATCCTCACCCCCGATGGCGAAGATCGCTGGTGCGAACGCCGGCCCGTGGCGGATTACCGTCAGCGGGACGCCGGCTATTTGCTTGAACGCATCCATCAGGCCGGCATCGCCGGCCTGGGCGGCGCGGGCTTTCCCACCGCGGCCAAGCTACAGGGCGGATTGGGCGCGGTAAATACCCTGATTATCAACGCCGCGGAATGCGAACCTTATATTACCGCCGACGATCGGCTGATGCAGGAGCACGCGCTTGAGATAGTCGGCGGCATCGATGTGCTGGTCCATATTCTGCGGCCGGCGCGGGTTATCATCGGCATTGAGGACAATAAACCGGCCGCCGCCGCCGCGATGGCCGCGGCCATTGCTGATGGCGCCGGCTACCTGCTGCGCGTCATCCCGACCAAATATCCGTCCGGCGGCGCCAAGCAGCTCACGAAGATCCTCACCGGCCGGGAAGTGCCGTTCGGCAGCCATTCAGCCGCCATCGGTGTTGTCATGCTGAATGTCGGCACCGTCTTCGCCATTAAACGGGCCATTATCGATGGCGAAGCCCTGACCGAACGGGTGGTGACGCTGACCGGCGACGCGCTTAAGCGTCCGGGCAACGTCTGGGGACGTCTGGGCACGCCGGTCGGTCATCTGCTGCGCGACGCCGGCTTTACACCGCAGCCGGGCCAGCTGGTGATCATGGGCGGACCGCTGATGGGTTTTACGCTGCCGGTGCTGGATGTGCCCATCGTCAAGATCAGCAACTGCATCATGGCCCCCGCGGCCAGCGAAATGGCCCCGCCGGAGCCGGAACAAGCCTGTATCCGCTGCGGCCTGTGCGCGCAGGCCTGTCCCGCCGGTTTGCTTCCCCAACAGCTCTATTGGTTCAGCCGTGGCCAGGAGCACGAAAAAGCCCGCGGCCATCATCTGGCGGACTGCATCGAATGCGGCGCCTGCGCCTATGTCTGCCCCAGCAATATTCCCCTGGTGCGCTATTACCGGCAGGAAAAGGCGGAAATACGCGCCTTGGATCTGGAAGCGCAGCGCGCGCGGGCGGCCAAGGCGCGCTTTGAAGCCAAGCTGGCGCGGCGCGAGCGGGAAAAACAGGCGCGTGAAGCGCGCCACCGGCAGGCCGCTGTCAAGCTTGACGCGCGGGACGAACCGATGATAGAAGCGGCGCTAAACGCCTTGCCCGACGCCGGCCATGACGCGGCGGCGGTAGCAGAGCCGTCGGGGCCGCCTGCGGCGACCGTCATGCCGGCTTGCGCCGAAGAGGCTACGCCGGATCTGCGCAAAGCGGCGGTAGCGGCGGCCATCGCGCGCGTGAAAACGCGCAAAGCCGTGTCCGGCGCGCAGCCAATAAGTGACAACGTAGCGAAAAATGCCGCAAGCGACAGTACCGGCGCAACCGCCCGTCCGGCGCAGGCCGGCGCAGACAACAGTACGGCGACGTCGCATCCCGCGACCGCCGATGCCGCCGATGCGCGCAAAGCCGCGGTGGCGGCGGCCATCGCCAGGGTCAAGGCCCGCAAGGCCGCAGCAGAGGCAACCATAGGGTCCCACGAGGAATAAATGGCTTTCAGGATCGCAAGTTCCCCCTTTACCCACAACCGGCAAAGCACCCGGCGCATCATGCTGCAGGTCATGGCGGCCTGCCTGCCGGGTCTGCTGGCCCTGAGCTATTTTTTCGGCTACGGCACCCTGGTGCAAATCCTGCTGGCCGCGTTGGCCGCCTGCCTGGCCGAAGCCGCAATGGTGGCGCTGCGCCGCCAGCCGGTCGGTCCGCGGCTTGCCGACGGCTCCGCGCTGCTGACCGCGGTGCTGCTGGGGCTGAGCCTGCCGCCGCTGGCGCCCTGGTGGATGATCGTGCTGGCTACGGCGTTTGCCATCATCATCGCCAAGCAGCTTTACGGCGGCCTGGGACAAAATCCGTTTAACCCGGCCATGGTCGGGTATGTGGTGCTGCTGATCTCGTTCCCGGTGCAAATGACCAGTTGGCTGCCGGAATCGGGGCTGCGGCTGCATACCGCTTCGCTTGCGGACACCTTATGGCTGATCTTCGCCGGCCACACGCCGGGCGGCCTGGATGTGCAGCAGCTGCGCGCCGGGTTCGACGGCATGACCCAGGCGACGCCGCTGGATAATTTTAAAACCGGTCTGCGCGGCGGGAAGGATGCGCTGGCGATGCTCGGGCAACCGCTTTACAGCGGCCTGATGGGCGGATTGGGGTGGCAATGGGTCAATATCGGCTTCCTGGCGGGGGGCCTTTATCTGCTCTGGCGCAAGGTGATCAACTGGCAGATTCCGGTCAGCTTCCTGGCGGTGCTGATGATTTGCGCCAGCCTGGGCTGGTGGTGCGATGCGCGCGCCAGCGCCCCGCCGCTGCTGCATCTGTTCTCCGGGGCCACCATGCTGGGCGCTTTTTTTATCGCCACCGATCCGATCACCGCCTCGACGACAGATAAAGGACGGTTGATTTTCGGCGCCCTGGCGGGTCTTCTGACCTGGCTCATCCGCACCTATGGCGGTTATCCTGAGGGCGTGGCCTTTGCGGTGCTGCTGGCCAATATCTGTGTGCCGCTGATTGATTATTTTACGCAACCCCGCGTATACGGCCATCGCTAAGGAGCGCCGATGTTCAGGATGATGCGCAAACACGGTATTACCCTGGCGCTGTTCGCCGCGCTCACCACCGGCCTGACGGCCCTGGTGCATGGGCTGACCGAACCCGGCATCGCCCGCCAGGCCGTATTGCAGCAACAGCAGCTATTGGATCAGGTTGTGCCGCCGGCGCTGCATGATAATGATATGCTGGCTGAATGCTATCTGGTGGTCGACGATGCCCTGGGCAACGCGCAACAGCACCGGGTCTATCTGGCGCGCAAAAACGGCAGGCCGGCGGCGGCGGCCATCGAATCCACCGCCCCGGACGGCTATTCCGGCGCCATCCAGCTCTTGGTCGGGGCCGACTTTGCCGGCAACGTGCTGGGCACTCGGGTTACCGAACACCATGAAACGCCGGGACTGGGCGATAAAATCGAGCTGCGCGTTTCCGATTGGATCACCCATTTCAGCGGGAAAAAGGTCGGCGCGGCGCAGGACAGGAACTGGGCGGTAAAGAAAGACGGCGGGCAGTTCGATCAGTTCACCGGCGCCACCATTACCCCGCGCGCCGTGGTAAACGCGGTTAAACGCACCGCTGACTATTTACAGAGTATGCCGGGCGACATCGACCAGTTGCCCCGCTGTGGAGAAAACGCCGATGAGTGAAGCCGGACGCCTGATGCGCCAGGGGCTGTGGACCAATAACTCCGCCCTGGTGCAATTATTGGGATTATGCCCCCTGCTGGCGGTGTCCAATACCGTCACCAACGCGCTGGGGCTGGGGCTGGCCACCACGCTGGTGCTGGCTTGTACCAACGGCTGGATTTCCGCTTTCCGCCGCTGGGTGCCCGCCGAGATCCGGATTCCTGTTTATGTGATGATCATTGCCGCCGTGGTGTCCATCGTGCAGATGCTGATGAATGCCTACGCCTTCGGCCTATATCAGTCTCTGGGGATATTTATTCCGTTGATCGTCACCAATTGCATCGTGGTGGGACGGGCGGAAGCCTACGCCTCCCACAATCCGGTGGCCCTGTCGCTGCTTGACGGGGCGGCCATGGGCCTGGGCGCGACCTGCGCCCTGCTGGTGCTGGGCGCCATGCGCGAGGTGCTTGGCAACGGCACGCTGTTCGACGGCGCCGACCTTCTGCTGGGCAGCTGGGCCAAAGGGCTGCGGGTGCAAGTGTTCCATTTGGACAGTCCCTTTTTGCTGGCCATGCTGCCGCCGGGCGCGTTTATCGGCCTGGGATTCATGCTGGCCGCCAAATACCTGATAGACCAGCGGATGAAGGCCCGCCAGCGGCGCGCGGCGGCGGAGCGCGTGCCAAACGCCGGACAGGCGCGGGCATAATCTGATGAATAAACTCAAACGACTGGCTATCCTGAGCCGCCTGCGCGCCAACGATCCCAACCCGACCACCGAGCTGAATTATACCTCGCCGTTCGAACTGCTGATCGCGGTGCTGTTATCGGCGCAGGCCACCGACGTCAGTGTTAATAAGGCCACCGCCAAACTGTTCCCGGTGGCCAATACTCCCGAGGCCATGCTGGCGTTGGGGGTGGACGGCATCAAGTCCTACATCAAATCCATCGGCCTGTTTAACAGTAAAGCGGAAAATATCATCAAGACCTGCCGGATGCTGATTGAGCTCCACCAGGGCCAGGTGCCGCAGGATCGGGCGGCGCTGGAAGCCTTGCCCGGCGTTGGCCGCAAAACCGCCAACGTCGTGCTCAACACCGCCTTCGGCTGGCCGACTATTGCGGTGGATACGCATATTTTCCGGGTGTGCAACCGGACGCGGTTCGCTCCCGGCAAGAACGTCGAGGAGGTAGAGCAGGCTTTACTGCGGGTGGTACCGGCGGAATTTGTCGTTAACTGCCACCATTGGCTGATCCTGCACGGCCGGTACACCTGCGTCGCCCGCAAGCCGCGCTGCGGCGCCTGCCTGATAGAAGACCTGTGCGAATACAAAGACAAGGTCTATGGCGACACCGCGTAAATATCCCGCCATCGGCCCAGGCCGGTGCCCTTAACCCGGTACACGCAGGCGCCTGTCTTCAGCACGATAAACCACTGCCTTCCCGTGGCGTTTCATGATGAAACGCCATTGCCAGGCCGCGTTCACCCGGCATCGTGCTTTTTTATTTAATTGTAACGGGATATTATTCAAGCCTTGCCTATTGAGCTGAAACCCGGAAGATCCCCCCTCAGACTAATCTTATAACAATGCAGACGGGGCGCGGGCAACGGCGTCACCCCTGCTTATTTTTGCCGCTAACGCGGTGAAAACGGCAACGAGGTATTTGTGTCTACGGCAAACCACACCGCACCACCGGAAAAAATCAGCGTCAACGCATTTAAACAGCCCAAATCGTTTTATCTTATTTTCTCCATTGAGTTATGGGAGCGCTTTGGCTATTACGGCTTACAGGTCATCCTGGCCGTCTACCTGGTCAAGATGCTCGGCATGTCCGAAGGACAGTCCATCACGCTGTTCGCCTCGTTCAGCGCACTGGTGTACGGTTTTGTCGCCATCGGCGGCTGGCTGGGCGACAAGGTGCTGGGGACCAAGCGCGTGATCGTCATCGGCGCGCTGGTGCTGGCGGTGGGCTATACCATGGTCGCCTATTCCAGCCATGCCGTCGCCTGGGTGTACCTGGGCATGGCGACCATCGCGGTCGGCAGCGGGTTGTTCAAGGCGAATCCGTCTTCGCTGCTCTCGACCTGCTACCGTAAAGACGATCCGCGCCTGGACGGCGCCTTCACCATGTATTATATGGCGATCAATATCGGCTCGTTTGTCTCCACCCTGGCGACGCCGTGGCTGGCGGTCCGTTTTGGCTGGGGGGTCGCGTTTTCGCTCAGCGTGGTGGGGATGTTGATCACGCTGGTGAATTTCCTCGTCTGCCGCAGCTGGGTGCGTGATTACGGCTCCAAGCCGGATTTCGCCCCGCTGCAATGGGGACGGCTGGCGGCCGTTATCGCCGGCATCGCCGCCGCCATCGCCCTGTCGAGCTGGCTGCTGCATCACCAGACCATCGCCCGCTGGGTACTGGGCCTGATTTCCGTGGGGATCATCCTGGTGTTCGCCAGGGAGACCTTCGCCCTGCATGGCGCGGCGCGCCGGCGGATGCTGGTGGCCTTTTTAATGATGATGGAAGCAGTGGTGTTTTTTGTGCTTTACAGCCAGATGCCGACGTCGCTGAATTTTTTCGCCATCCACAATGTGGGGCACAGCCTGTTCGGCTGGTCGTTCCAGCCGGAACAGTTCCAGGCCCTGAATCCGTTCTGGATCATGCTGGCCAGCCCGCTGTTGGCGGCATTGTACAACGCCATGGGCGATCGTCTGCCGATGCCGTTTAAATTCGCCGCCGGCATGGTGCTGTGCTCGCTGGCCTTTTTTGTCCTGCCGCTGGGCGCCCGTTTTGCCAATGACGCCGGTATCGTCTCCATGAACTGGCTCATTCTCAGTTATGCCCTGCAAAGCATCGGCGAGCTGATGATTTCCGGCCTGGGCCTGGCCATGGTGGCGCAGCTGGTGCCGCAACGGCTGATGGGTTTCATCATGGGCGCCTGGTTCCTGACCACCGCCGCCGCCGCGCTTATCGCCGGCTACGTCGCCAACCTGATGGCCGTGCCCGCCGACGTGACCGACGCCCGGCTTTCGCTGGCGGTGTATGGCCACGTGTTTATGCAAATCGGTATCGTCACCGCCGTGATCGCGCTGCTGATGCTGGTATTCGCCCCACGGCTTAACCACATGTCGCGCCCGGACGACGTTCCCGCCGCCGCCCCGCCCCACGGCCCACTGACGGACGATACCCCCGCCATCGTTGGCTGATCCCTATCGTATTATCGTTATCATCATGTTCCGCCATAGGGCGAAACATGATGATATTTTTTTGTCCCATCCCTGCCAAGACGCTATCTTGCCGCCATGGTTAAACGTATCCTGTCATGATGAAATATCCTGCGATATCACACCGCGCCCATCCCGTTAAGGAGTGCCCCATGAAACTTTTTTATAAGCCCGGCGCCAGCTCGCTGACCGTGCATATCGCCCTGCGTGAGGCGGGAGTGGACTTTACGATAGAAAAAGTGGATTTGGCCAATCTCAAAACCGAACACGGCGAAGATTACCGGGCGATAAATCCCAAGGGACAGGTGCCGGCCCTGCTGCTCGATGACGGCACCGTGCTCACTGAAGTGGTGGCCATCGTCCAATATCTGGCGGATTTGGTGCCGGATCGCCATTTGATCCCGCGGGCGGGCACCTTGTCCCGCTATCAGGCGATGGAATGGCTCAATTACGTGGCCAGTGAAATGCATAAAAGCCTTGGCCCGTTGCTGCAGCCCGATATGCCAGAGGATTACAAAAGCCTGCTGCGCCAGCAGCTGGACGCCAAATTGCTTTATCTGGATCGGGAGTTGGCCGATGGCGATTACCTGCTCGGCACCCGCTTCACGGTGGCCGACGCCTATCTGTTCACCATGCTGACCTGGGCGCAGGCCCTGAAGTTTGATTTACCGGCGACGCCGGCGGTGGCGCGGTATTTTAAACGGGTGGCGGCGCGTCCCACGGTGGACGCGGCGCTGGCGGCGGAAGGGCTGAAATAGCGTTCACGGCGGCATGACGCCGCCGGTAAAGATGACTAACCCTATTTGATCTCTTTGGCGGGAAAGTGATGCTGCGGCAAGGCTATCTGATCCTGCGCCGCCACCACCTGCAGCTCATACTCATTCATCTCTTTGGTCAGTTTCATGACCTCGTACACCGCGGCGGTAACATGCTCCAGCGCCTTGACGGGCGACAGCCCCTTCAGCAGGTTGACCAGCAGCAGGCCGCTGGTTAAATCACCGACGCCCACCGGCTGGCGATCGCCAAAATCCACCAGCGGACGGCTGGTATGCCAGGCATGCTCCTTGCTCACCAGCAGCATTTCAAAATTGTTTTTATCATAGCCGGCATAGCTGAGGTATTTTACCAGCACCAGCTTCGGTCCTTGGGCGCACAGTTCGCGGGCGGTGGCGATGGCTTCATCGATATTATTGACCGCATGGCCGCTGAGCTGCTCCAGCTCAAGCAAATTGGGCGCGATGATATCGGCGTTCGGCAGGCCGCGCTTGCAATGAAATTCCGCCACCCCGGGAGCCACGATACACCCTTTTTCCGGATGGCCCATTACCGGGTCAAGGAAATACCAGGCGTCGGGATTGGCTGCTTTTACCTGGCGCACAATCTCCAGGATATGTTCGCCCTGCTCGGGCGCCCCGATATAACCGCTCAGCACCGCGTCGCAGTTTTTCAACTGGTCCACGGCGGCAATACCTTTCACGATTTCGGTTAAGTGCGCGGCGGGCATCACGCAACCGGTCCAGTGACCATACTGGGTATGATTGGAAAACTGGACGGTATTAAGCGGCCAAACATTGACCCCCATGCGGCGCATGGGAAACACCGACGCGCTATTACCCGCATGCCCGAACACCACATGGGACTGGATAGACAGAATATTCTTCATTACGTTGCCTTAAAGCCCTTGGCCTGGCGGCCGCATCGACACAAAGCAGGAGGCCGGCGGCCTCCTGTAGCAGTTATAAAAATCATTCCCAGCAAATCAGGCAGTAGTTTTTCTTGCCGCGGCGCAGCAAGGTATAACGCCCATACAAGCGATCGGCGGCGCTGAAGACATACTCCGCCGAAGATTGTTTTTCGCCATTCACCGCGATGGCATTAGAGCCGATCAGGGTTCTGGCCTGGCCCCGGGACGGCACCAGTCCCGCATCCACCAGCGCCTGCTGCAGATCCGCGCCGTCGCTCAGGGCGATGGTGGGCATGCCGTCCTGCGCCAGTTGCGCCAGATCGTTGGCCGTCAGGGCCTGCAGTGAGCCGGAAAACAGGCTGTCGGTAATCCGCACCGCCGCCGCCAGCCCGGCTTCGCCGTGCACCATCCGGGTCACCGCCTGCGCCAAGACATACTGCGCGCGCGGCGCGCCGTCGGTGTTACGGTCTTCCTCTTCCAGGGCGTTAATCTCTTCCATGGGCATAAAGGTGAAGAACTTCAGGAAGCGGTAGACATCCGCGTCGGCGGTGTTAATCCAGAACTGATAGAATTTATACGGGCTGGTCTTGGCGGGATCCAGCCATATCGCCCCGCCTTCGGTCTTGCCGAATTTGGTGCCGTCCGCTTTGGTGATAAGCGGCACGGTCAAGCCGTAAACCTGCTTCTGGTTCATGCGCCGGGTCAGGTCGATGCCGGAGGTAATATTACCCCACTGATCCGACCCGCCGATCTGCAGCTCGACGCCGTATTGCTTGTTCAGCGACGTGAAGTCATACCCCTGCAGCAGGTTGTAGGAGAATTCGGTAAAGGAGATGCCGCTGTCGTCGCGGTTAAGCCGCTGCTTGACCGCTTCCTTGTTGATCATCTGGTTAACCGAGAAATGCTTGCCGATGTCACGCAGGAAGGTCAACACATTCATGCTGCCGAACCAGTCGTAGTTGTTGGCGGCCACGGCGCTGTTTTCGCCGCAGTCAAAATCCAGAAACGGTGACACCTGGCGCTTGATTTTATCCACCCATTCCTGCACCGTTTCGGCGGTATTTAATTTACGTTCGACGGCCTTGAAACTCGGATCGCCGATAAGTCCCGTGGCGCCGCCCACCAGCGCCACGGGACGGTGGCCGGCCAGTTGAAAACGCTTCAGGCACAATAGTGGCACCAGATGTCCCAAGTGCAAGCTATCGGCGGTCGGATCGAAACCGCAATACAGCGACAGCGGCCCCTGAGCCAGGCGCTCGGACAGCGCGGCCTCATCCGTGACCTGGGCAATCAGGCCCCGCTCTTGCAATTGTTGTATCAGGTTGCTGCTTGCCATCAAAAAACTCCATTATTGCTGTAAGTATCGGTGCCCAGGCACCCTAAAGTCATGTGCCGGCGGCGTCAGGGCGCCAGACGGTCTATCGCCCATCCCTCGTCCCGGCGCTGGTAGATAAACCGGTCATGGAGCCGGTGCTCGCCACCCTGCCAGAATTCCATTGTATCAATATTCACCCGGTATCCCCCCCAAAAACTGGGCAACGGCACTTCACCCTGCTGAAATTTCTGCTTTAACTCGAGAAATTTGCTTTCCAACACCCCGCGCGCGGATATCCGGCTGGATTGACGGGAAACCCAGGCACCGATTTGGCTGTCTTTGGGCCGGCTGTGAAAATATTTCATCACTTCCACCAGCGACAATCGCTCGGCGCGTCCCAGCACCATGACCTGGCGTTCGAGCGCATGCCAGGGAAAATGCAGGCTGATGCGGGAGTTATGCGCCAGGTGCCCGGCCTTGCGGCTGCCGAGGTTGGTGTAAAACACCATGCCGCGGCTGTCGAAATGCTTGAGCAGCACCATGCGCTGATAGGGCTGGCCGTGTTCATCCACCGTCGCCGCGCACATCGCGGTGGGGTCGGGAAGCTGCGCCTCGCAGGCCTGTTGCAGCCAGCGCTCAAACAGAGTCAGCGGTTCAGACGTCAGATCCGCGCGCCGCAAGCCCCCGCGGGTATATTCGCGGCGCAAAGCGGCGATATCGATTTTTTGTTCAGTCATAGTGATATTCTGCGTCGGGCCAGGGCGTTATTGTGCGCCGCGTGGCTAAAAATCTCAATCATTTAGCACCGTTCAACCGGCGATAATACAGTCGTTTATGATGACTTTACCTTCGCGTTCGACAAACGCGTTCGGGCCTTTCGACCAGAACGTATAGTGCCCATCGCTATAGCGCGTCCCGGAGGCGGACATCACCTGCGGCAGGTTAAGCTGTTTGCCGTCGAGAATAAAACTGACCTGCGCCGGTTCCGTGCGTTGGCGTACCGTCAGCGGCGTGGTGCCGCATTGATAACGCAGCGTTTGCTCGCCCGGGCCGCGATTGAACTGGCTACAGGCGGTAACGGTAATCACACAGGCAAATATAATAAGCCGATTAATCATAGTTTCCCCTTGGTTTACGCCGCCGTCATGCGGCGGGATAGGTCGTCCGGGCCGCGCGTCGTGCCGCGGCTCCTGGCCACCTTAATCAACCCGGCCGCGCCGCTGAAGCGGACCTGTCTGAAAAGCGCGGCGGCGGGGACGCAAACCTTTATACCGGATAAATGGCCCCCAGCAGCGTTTCCCTGCTGGCGCCGGTAACCGACGGCAGATTGCCCGGCAAACCCGATAAAGTGCGAAAGGCCAGCCAGGCAAAGGCCAGGGCTTCCATATCATCGCCGCTCACGCCGTATTTATCGGTGGAACTGACCTCCATACCGGGCAACAGCGCGGACAGCCGGGCCATCAGCAGCGGATTGCGCGCCCCGCCGCCGCAGACCAGAAGACGTTCGCAGCCGCCCGATAGCAGCACTTGTTCCGCAATGCTCATGGCCGTTAATTCCAGCAGCGTCGCCTGCACATCCCGGGGCGGTATCGGCACGAAATGGGTGAGCTGATACGTCAGCCAGCCAAGGTTAAAATATTCCCTGCCGGTGCTTTTCGGCGCCGGCTGGGCAAAATAACCGTCCGCCAGCAACTGCTGCAGCAGCCCCTGGTGCACCTTGCCCCCCAGGGCCCAGACCGCATCCTTATCGTAAGGAACGGCCTGGTGGCGCCAGGCCCAGGCATCCATCAGGATATTGCCGGGACCGGTGTCGTAGCCGCGGATCGGTTGGCCGGGCAGCAATAACGACAGATTGGCAATGCCGCCGATATTGAGCACCATGCGCCGCTCGCCGGGATGCGCCAGCAACGCGTGGTGGAAACCGGGCACCAACGGCGCGCCCTGGCCGCCGAAGGCCATATCGCGGCGGCGGAAATCCCCCACGGTGGTAATGCCGGTCAGGGCGGCGATGCGATTATTGTCGCCGATTTGCATCGTGCAGGGCGCCTCGGCGTCCGGCTGATGCCAGACGGTTTGTCCATGGTTGCCGATGGCGGTGATCTCGTGCGCCGCCACGCCGGCGCTCTCTAGCATGGCCAGCACCGCCTCGCTGAAAAGTATGCCCAGGCGGGTATCCAATTGCCCCACCTGTGACAAGGTCACGGATTGTCCCTGGCATATGGCCAGAATTTGATGTTTGAGTTCCTGTGGTATGGGATGCCCGTAACTGTATTGCTGCGCCACAGTATGCTCGTCGATGGCGGCAAGCACCACATCCACGCCGTCAAGGCTGGTTCCGGACATTACGCCTACATAGCGACCTGTTCTCATTGGCCTGCCCTTTTCCTTCGCAAAAATTTCATTTATCGATTCCGGATGTCTACGTTAAACAGGTTTGATGAATCAGGCTATGAAAAGCCGTCAAATTTTGGAAGTTGTTACAATAAAATAACCTGGCGGGCAAAAGCTTAGCGTTAAAATCATTGCTATAATTAAGAAAAGAGGTCTGTTGATTCATTGTTTATGAATTCTACAATATTATCGACTACAGTAGGCTATCGAAGTAGCGCCTGGAAACAGATACTATTGACGATTGCAACAACATTGGCATTTGTTCTGTCTCGGTTTGCCTTGACGAACGGCGTATAACAGGAGTTTTTCAATGATGAAACGTTTGCTCGTGGTCACCCTGGCTGGATTGACGCTGGCGGGCTGTGCCAGCAACAACAGTCTTTCCGGTGATGTCTATTCCGCCAATGAGGCTAAACAGGTACAAAGCGTGACGTACGGTACGCTGGTAGGCGTAAGGCCGGTACAAATCCAGGGCGGAGAGGATTCAAACGTTATCGGCGCCATCGGCGGCGCGGTCTTGGGCGGGTTCCTCGGCAATACCCTCGGCGGCGGCACCGGCCGCAACCTGGCTACGGCCGCCGGCGCGGTGGCGGGCGGCGTGGCGGGCCAGGGCGTCACCAGCGCCGCCAGCCGTTCGCAGGGCGTGGAACTTGAAGTGCGCAAAGACGACGGCAATACTATCATGGTGGTGCAAAAACAAGGAAATACGCGGTTCAGCGTAGGACAACGCGTGGCTATCGCCAGCAACGGGCGCAACGTGACGGTTTCTCCGCGTTAATTACCGCCCCGCCGCATAACGCAGCGGCGCAGGCGAAAGACCTTGGCATAAAAAAACCGGCGCTATTTGCCGGTTTTTTATAGAGAACATGTCGTTGAACCACGCTATGTCAGGACTTATTATAAAGCTCGAGGATATTCTTCTCCAGCCGTGCAATCATATTACTCAGAAAATGAATCTCCTGCTCTGAAATACCCGTCAGGATTTCATCCCGGGTACTATTGATGACATGGTTCACTTCTTTGATGATGGGCTCTGCGGACTCCGTCAATTTAATACGTTTCGCCCGCCGATCGTTCGCACAGGTATGGCGAGTGATCAGCTTTTTCTCTTCAAGCTGATCAAGCGTTCGAACCAATGAGGGCTGCTCAATGCCGATAGCCTTTGCCAACTGAATTTGCGACTGCTCCGGCGGAAGCTGGCAGATATTATGCAACGTGATCCAATGCGTTTGTGTCAGTTCTAGCGGTTTTAAGCGATGGTCAATCAAAGCGCGCCAAACACGAACAAGTCGCGCCAAATCAGATCCTAATGGCGATTCCAATTCTCTCTCCTTATAATTAAGCTGATTAAGCTTGTTCCCTGGATTCCCATCCATTCTAATGGGTGGAATGGCAAATTACAAATATATATATATATGAATAAGGTTGAAGTTAAGTTGAGCTAGATGTAATACCCATGTTGTTCCTTTGAAATATGGGACAGCACCGCTGAGCGCATTACTCCTTGCCGGTCGTCAGCCTTGACGAGGGTTGCGGCCCTTCATTGCGTAAAACTTTCCGCTTAGTATAGGGTAAGCGTTGGAAACCTCATATAATCCGTCCCTGGCACTGGTTGCCCCGGCATTCTCACATCAACGCCTATAGTATGCCAAGCGGATTATTCATGACTGTATCACTATTATTGTCATTCATCGTGATTTATTGTTAATTTAAGTTAAATGAAGACATAACAAATATCATTATGTCATGTATTCGGTCTAATAATGTAATAACAATATATAAATAACAAGTTATTAGCGTGCATATTAATAATTAACTATGAGTGCCGGGGTTGTGATAATCGCCATCCCGACGTTCAAGATACTCAGTGGAATAAGGTTGCACGCCTGCGGGGTGTTAAAAAAGCGAGGGCTGTTCCGGACCTGCGGGTTCTGCGGGCGTGCTCTTGCCGGCCCGCAGCTGGCGCAGGTAGCGTTGATGACATAGCCGCAGCACTTCGCGCTTTTGGCCGTCGTTCATCGTGATCCAGTCGAAACGTTCCTGGCGGGAGCGCAGGCAGCCACGGCAAAAGCCACGGTCATCGGATTGGCAGACGCCGCGGCAAGGACTGGTTATGATGAAAAACTCAAGCTGTTCCGGCACGTGCCCTCCTGTTTAACTTTTATTGAAGACGTTATTTCACCGGCTGGCAAGCTTATGACGGCAAAAATCGCTTGCCCGGGGGAAATCGACACGGTTATCCGGCTGCCAGGTCAAGCAAGGCAGGACTACTTTTCCTCCACCGCGCCGAAGGTCTGGGATATACTGTTAAACCACGATCTCACCAAAGGCGATGGATAAAACGTCGTCATTGTCTATAGAGGATATCATGCGCCTGCTTCATACCATGCTCCGCGTCACCGATTTACAGCAATCAATTGATTTTTATACAAAAATACTAGGAATGCGCCTACTGCGCACCAGCGAAAATACGGAGTACAAATACACCCTGGCCTTTGTCGGCTACACCGAGGAGACGGAAGGCGCGGTGATTGAATTGACCTATAACTGGGGCGTCGATAGCTACGAGCTGGGTACCGCCTACGGCCATATCGCGCTCGGGGTTGACGATGTGGCCGCTACCTGCGACCGCATTCGCCAGGCCGGCGGCAAGGTGACCCGCGAAGCGGGACCGGTCAAGGGCGGCACGACGGTTATCGCTTTTATCGAAGATCCCGATGGTTATAAAATCGAGCTGATTGAACAAAAACATGCCGGCAAGGGCCTGGGCAAATAAAGTACCAGCCCGGCCCCGCCAAATCCGCTATCCTGGGGAGAAGGGAGCGGATTCGCCATGCATCCGGCGCTAAAATTTGCCATAATGCGGGCTGTTTTCCTTAAAAATTAAGAACAGGCATGGCTGAACTTGATGATGTAAATACCCTTCGCGGCCGTTTTCGCGGCTTTTATCCAGTGGTAATCGATATTGAATCCGCGGGCTTTAACGCCGCAACCGACGCCTTGCTCGAAATCGCCGCCGTCACCCTCAACATGGACGATGAAGGCTGGCTGGTCACCGACCAATGCCTGCATTTCCATGTCGAGCCTTTTCCCGGCGCGCAACTGCAGCCGGAAGCCCTGGCCTTTAACGGTATCGACCCGACCAACCCGCTGCGCGGCGCGGTGAGCGAGTACGAGGCGCTGCATGAAATTTTCAAAATGGTGCGCAAAGGCATTAAGGATCGGGGCTGCAACCGCGCGATTATCGTCGCGCACAATGCCGGGTTCGACCACGGATTTCTTATGGCGGCGGCCGGACGGGCGGCATTAAAGCGTAATCCTTTCCATCCGTTTGCCACCTTCGACACCGCTGCTCTCAGCGGGCTGGTGCTGGGCCAGACGGTGTTGGCCAAAGCCTGCGCGGCCGGAGGCATCGAATTTGACGCCGGCCAGGCGCATTCCGCGCTCTATGACACCGAACGCACCGCTGAATTATTTTGTGAGCTGGTTAATCGCTGGAAACGTCTCGGCGGCTGGCCTGTTCCCCCCGTCGGCGAGCCTGCCGCCGGCGAGCACGCCTAGCCGATGCTTGCGTCCGGCGGTTAAAAACCCCCGCCGCAAGGGGCGGGGGTTATCCGCAGGCGTCCCGGGGAACTCAGGAAGGGGTCTGGTTTTCCTGGGAGTTGTATTTTACCGCGGTCTCTTTGATCAACGGTTGCAACTCGCCGTGCTGATACATTTCGATAATGATATCGCAGCCGCCGACCAGTTCGCCGTCCACCCACAGCTGTGGGAAGGTCGGCCAGTTGGCGAATTTCGGCAACTCGGCGCGAATATCGGGATTTTGCAGGACATCCACATACGCGAAACGCTCACCACAGGCGGAAAGCGCCTGTACTGCCTGTGCGGAAAAACCGCAGCCGGGCAATTTTGGCGAGCCTTTCATATAAAGAAGAATCGGGTTCTCAGCTATCTGCTGCTGAATTTTTTCAATCGTCGTCATTGTCTCGCTTCCTCAAGCCAGCATCTGGCCTTATCTGCACTGTGCGGGATTACACGCAGTCTCTTCATTTTAGCCACTACCGGCTAAACAAATAAACGTTTTTTTGCCGGCCCGCGCGGTAAAGGCGCGTCAATTCACTCCCGGCCCGCCCACGTAGGACAGGCAATACTATCACTGTAGCGGCTTTTACCCCCTGCCGCCGAACAAAACGGGCTGAAACATTCGGTGCACACCCTCAAAATATGTTGAATAAAGCGCCGCTGAACGCTGTTAAATGCAGCAAAATCGAACTTATTCACGTTTATACACAATAAGTAGTGAATTGATGATGCAATGACGAGGTAAATAGCTTAAATTCCTGTGAGGTGTTGATAACCCCCTATTTTGGGCCACATAAGGATAGCGTTTATCATGCGTTTATGCTTTACGCTTTTTGTGTTGCTTTTTACCCAGTTGTTTTTGAACCTGGCACATGCCGCGCCGAGCGCCGGCGTCAATGCCGATCAGCGCAAATCCCAGGCAGCGGCGGCAAAAACCGGCGACCGGCGCAAACGCAAACCGGTAAAAATAGCCAAGAAAAGCAAACCTGTCGCCAGCGCGCCCGCCGTCAGTGAAAAAGCCAGCATTAAAAAATCGCCGGAACCGGCGCATGAAAAAGCCGGCGTGAAACGGCCTTTGGAACCCGCGGTGGCGAAAACCGGCGCGAAGAAAAGCAAAACCTCCCCTCTTGCCAAGGCATCAAAAACCACGGCGACGAAAAAAATAGCCTCCTTCACTCCGCCGAAAAAAGGCTATAAAAAAGGTTACGGCCGGCACCGGATGATAAAAGATCAGGCGGCGGTAGAACTGGTGGCCAACGATCAGCCGATAAAGATGAGCGAGAGCCATAAGAAACGCTACCAGACCGCCAAGCTTACCGCCATGAATAAACTCCTCTCCCAAATGGGCAAGCCTTACCGTTGGGGCGGCATGTCGCCTAATACCGGCTTTGACTGCAGCGGCCTGATTTATTATGCCTACAAGGATGTGGTACGCATCCATATGCCGCGCACAGCCAACGAAATGTACCACCTGCGCGACGCAGCGCCGGTTAAGAAAGACGAGCTGGAAAGCGGCGACCTGGTCTTTTTCCATATTTCCAATCGCGGCGCGGCGGATCACGTCGGCGTCTATCTTGGCAATGGTCGCTTTATCCAGTCGCCCCGCACCGGCAGCGATATCCGTATCAGCTATCTGAGTGAGGATTATTGGCAGGATCATTACGTGGGCGCCCGCCGGGTGGTCACGCCGAAAAATATCCGCTGAAGGCGCGCCGGAAAAAAAAGAGGAGCCAAGGCTCCTCTTTTTTATATCTGAACCGAGAGGGTGTCAGTTCATGACGGCGGTAAAGCTGAAGACAATAATCACCAGCAGCGAGAACACCGTGGTCAGTAACGACATTTTTAAATCGCTGTCCATTCTATCTCCTTAACGTAAACCAGGGCGCCGGCCTTATCCACCGGCCCGCAGAGCAGTTATCGTCAGTTTGCCATAACAGCGATGAAAAAGCTTGCTCCCAACCTGTAGCCGCCACATTTAACACTTTCACTTTGGCGCGGGATGAACGAAAATTAACGGTTAATTCCACAGCGTCGGAAAGTGCTTGCGCCTTCGACAGACATTATTCCAGCCAGGGCGTACGGGAGTATCAAAGGCATGGCAACCATTAAAGATGTGGCAAAACGCGCTAATGTATCGACAACCACCGTTTCGCATGTGATCAATAAAACCCGTTTTGTTGCGCAAGACACTCAAATTGCCGTGCTGGACGCCATTAAACAACTGCATTATTCACCCAGCGCCGTGGCGCGCAGCCTGAAGGTCAATCGCACCAAGTCCATCGGCCTGCTCGCCAGCACCAGCGAGGCGCCCTATTTCGCCGAAATTATCGAGGCGATTGAGCACCATTGCTTTGCTCGCGGTTATACCCTGATATTGTGCAATTCGCACAATGATCTCGAAAAACAGCGCGCCTATCTGGCGATGCTGGCGCAAAAGCGCGTCGACGGCCTGCTGGTGATGTGCGCCGAGTATCCCGAAACGCTGCTGGATATGCTTGAGGAATATCAGCATATCCCCATGGTGGTCATGGATTGGGGTGAGGCCCGCCGTGATTTTACCGACACCATTATCGATAACGCCTTTGCCGGCGGTTATATGGCGACGCAATATTTGCTTAAACGCGGCCATCGCGCCATCGGCGCCATTCCCGGACAGCTGGCGCGCAACACCGGCGGCGGCCGCCACCGCGGCTATCTGCATGCCATGGCGGAGGCCGGCATCCCGTTAAACGACCGCTGGATTGTGCAAGGCAATTTCGAGCCTGAATCCGGCTACCTGGCGATGAAACAAATCCTGGCGCAAACGCCGCGTCCCACCGCGGTCTTCTGCGGCGGCGACATTATGGCCATGGGCGCACTGTGCGCCATTAATGAAATGGGCCTGAGCGTACCTGAGGATATTTCTATCATCGGCTACGACAACGTGCGCAATTCGTGCTTTTTCAGCCCGGCGCTGACCACCATCCATCAGCCTAAAGAGGATTTGGGCGAGGCGGCGCTTACCATGCTGCTCGATAGGATTACCAGCAAACGCGAGAACGCCAAAACCATCGAAGTCCATCCGTCGCTGATTGAACGCCGTTCGGTCGCAGACGGTCCCTTCCCCGCTTAAGGCCACGCGCCAGGCCCGGGCAACGGGCTGGCGCCTCCAGGGTCTGTTGCTATGTAAAGCGCCGTCCGCCTCGGACACAAGATTTTTCATATAATGATCTCTGTGCAAAGAGTTATTGTTTCAGCGAGAAATCATTAAGTTATAATGGGAAATACATTAGCGCGTTAGCTATTGTCTAAATTAAAATGCAGGCTTATACTCAATATCGTTAACAATTATAACGAGTTGTCTAATAAATTTGTATAAAAGTATGTCGTGTTTTCCAACATGACATCACCCTTTTATAAAGCGCCCGGCTAAGTCGCAGTCTAAGGTTTACTTTATATTCCTCTGTTGATGGTGATACTTCAGACACCACGGATAACCGTGGATTCTTATAAAGCCCGCAGGCATGGTGAGTGCTTTTCCTGACGGGGCACTGCAGAAGAAAGGTGATGGAGAAGCTATGAGTTCCTCGTGCGTTGAAGACCTGAGCTTTCATGATAATGATTGGTACCGTATCGTCCATGAATTGCTCTCTGAAGCCGGTATTGAACTCAATGGTTCAAGACCATTTGATATCCGAATCAAGAATCCGGGATTTTTTAAGCGCGTATTGCAGGATGGATCTTTGGGATTGGGCGAGAGTTACATGGATGGCTGGTGGGAGTGTGAGCGGCTGGACATTTTTTTCCAGCGTGTTCTCAGGGCGGGTCTGGAGAATAAACTTCCGCATCATTTAAAAGATACCTTACGCATTGCCGCCGCCCGGCTGATGAACCTCCAGTCGCGCAAGCGGGCCTGGATCGTGGGCAAAGAACATTACGATTTGGGTAACGATCTGTTTGAAAAGATGCTCGATCCCTATATGCAATATTCCTGCGGCTACTGGAAACAGGCGACCACCCTCGAGGAAGCCCAGCAGGATAAGCTGAAGATGATTTGCGAAAAACTGCAGCTGCGACCCGGCCTGACGCTGCTGGACGTGGGCTGCGGCTGGGGCGGGCTTGCCGCCTACGCGGCCAGGAATTATGGCGTATCGGTACAGGGCGTCACTATCTCTGCCGAGCAGCAAAAGCTGGCGCAAACGCGCTGCGAGGGACTGGATGTCACCATTTTGCTGCAGGACTATCGCGATCTGGATATGCAATTTGACCGTATTGTTTCAGTCGGCATGTTCGAACACGTAGGCCCCAAGAATTACGCCACCTATTTCAACGTTATCGATCGCAACCTGAAACGGGATGGCCTGTTCCTGCTGCATACCATCGGCTCGAATATCACCGATATGAATGTCGACCCGTGGATAAATAAGTATATTTTTCCTAACGGCTGCCTGCCGTCGGTACAGCAGATTGCCCATGCCAGCGAAAAGCATTTTGTTATGGAAGACTGGCATAACTTCGGCTCTGATTACGACAAAACGCTCATGGCCTGGTATGAACGTTTTGTCGCCGCCTGGCCGGCGCTGTCCAACAAATACTCCGACCGTTTTTACCGAATGTTCAGTTATTACCTGAATGCCTGCGCGGGGGCATTCCGCGCGCGCAATATCCATTTATGGCAGGTATTGTTCAGCCCGGAAGGCGTGGATGGCGGTATTCGCGTACCCCGTTAATACCATGGAACGCCAGGCCCTTTAACACCGCACTCAAGGCAGGCGTGTTAAAGGGAGAGCGCGCCGATGGGGTCGAAGCGGCCATCTCCTGGCCGCCAGAGCGCCCCATGGCACGCCTGGCTCGCCAACACCGCACTCAAGGCAGGCGTGTTAAAGGGTATTTAACGTCGCGGCAATCGCCGCCTCCCGCTGCGCCAGCACACGCTCCACCGTATCCACCACCGCCTGGGTCTGGGGATCGATTTCAATATTGATTTGCTGCCCCAGCCTTTTTTTACCCAACGTGGTGCGCATCAGGGTTTCCGGTATTAAATGCACGCAAAATTTATCGGCCGCCACCTCGCCGATAGTCAGGCTGATGCCGTCGATGCCGATATATCCTTTATACAGGACATATTTCATCAGCGCTTTGTCCGGCATTCTGAACCAAATCTGCCGATTATTTTCCGACGTCACGATTTTCACAATCTCGGCAGTGCACATGATATGCCCGGACATCACATGTCCGCCGATCTCGGCGTTAAAGGTGGCGGCGCGTTCTACGTTCACCTCATCCCCCACCTGCAGATCGCCCAGATTGGTCACCCGCAGCGTCTCTTTCATCAAATCAAACGCCACCACGTCGCCGTTAATGCCGCTCACCGTCAGGCAACAGCCGTTGTGCGCCACGGAGGCGCCCTCCTCCAGACCGGACAACATCGCCGCCGGCAGGGAAACGAAATGCGTGCGAAAATTCGCTTTTTCTTCAATTGCCACAATGGGCGCGGTGCCCTGAACAATACCCGTAAACATAACCTTGGCCTCTGTAAACCACCGCTGGAATCAGTCAGGCTAGTGTGCACGATTTCCCCAGGAAATCCAAATCCGCCGCCGCACGGATTTGTGTCGTCCCGCACTGGTATAACCGGACAAATGCTTTACACTATGCCGCAGATTTTTAACCTTTATGTTAACTTTCGCCTGCTTATTCCATACACATAAAACCATAGGTGCCTACGTGCAGAAGTACTTCCTGGAAGCGCGTACATTAATGTCCTTGGCCATACCGGTTATTTTCGCGCAAATAGCCCAAACGTCGATGGGCGTGGTCGATACCATCATGTCCGGCTCCGTCAGCGCGACGGATATGGCGGCGGTTGCCGTCGGCACGTCCATCTGGCTGCCCACCATCCTGTTCGGCCACGGTCTGATCCTGGCCCTCACGCCGGTTATCGCGCAGTTGAACGGGTCCGGGCGGCGCGAACGTATCGCCCATCAGGTACGCCAGGGATTCTGGCTGGCGGCGGCCGCGGCGATTTTGGTTATGGCGGTGCTGTATAACTGCCGCCTGGTCATCGAGAGAATGCGCCATGTCGATCCCGTGCTGGCGCAAAAAGCTGTCGCCTACCTGCATTACCTGCTGTGGGGCGCGCCCGGCTATTTGTTTTTCCAGGTGCTGCGTTGCCAATGCGACGGTCTGTCCAAAACCAAGCCCGGTATGGCGATAGGTTTTCTCGGCCTGCTTGCCAACGTGCCTATCAATTACATTTTCATCTACGGCAAATTCGGCATCCCGGCCATGGGCGGCGTGGGGTGCGGCATCGCCACCGCATCCGTCTACTGGCTCATGTATGTGGTGATGTGGCTTTATATGCGCCGGGCCGGCAGCTTTCAGGATTTGCATCTGCCGGGCGGGTTTTCCCGGCCCGACTGGACGGCGCTGCGCCGGCTGGCCGGCCTGGGTTTACCCGTCGCCCTGTCGCTGTTCTTTGAAGTGACCCTGTTCGCCGTGGTTGCGCTGTTGGTGACGCCGCTTGGCATCGTCGCGGTGGCGGGACATCAAATAGCCTTGAACTTCAGCTCCCTGATGTTCGTGCTGCCGCTGTCGATGGGCGTCGCTGCCACGATCCGCGTCGGATTCCGCCTGGGGCAAAATGATGTGGAACAAGCGCGGGTCGCCGCCTGGACCAGCCTGGGCATGGGCGTTATGCTGGCCTGCGTGACCGCGGTATGCACTTTCCTGTACCGGGTGGAAATCGCCCGGCTGTATAACGATACGCCGGCGGTGGTGGCGATGGCCTCCCATCTGATGGCGCTGGCGGCCATCTACCAGATCTCCGATTCGATCCAGGTGATTGGCAACGGCGTACTGCGCGGATACAAAGACACCCGTTCGATTTTTTTCATTACGTTTACCGCCTACTGGTTGCTGGGCCTGCCGTGCGGATATGTGCTGGCGCTGACGGATTATGTCGTGCCGGCCATGGGGCCGAGCGGTTTCTGGACAGGCTTTATCATCGGCCTGACGTCGGCGGCACTGCTGATGACGCTGCGTATGCTTTGGCTGCAGCGCCAGCCCTCACGGCTGATTCTCAATCGGGCGGCGCGCTGACGGCGCCCTGGCGGTTAAAAAACCGGCACGCTGTGTATTAGATGGGCAGTTGTCGGTCGCGGGCGGTAAAAAACGCTTTTTCCTCTTGCATGCGGTGATATTGCCCGTTAATATTCGTCCCGCTGTCAGGCAGATGGCGATGTGTAAAATGCGTTCTTAGCTCAGCTGGTTAGAGCACCACCTTGACATGGTGGGGGTCGATGGTTCGAGTCCATTAGAACGCACCACTTCTTGTGCGTCCGTAGCTCAGCTGGTTAGAGCACCACCTTGACATGGTGGGGGTCGGTGGTTCGAGTCCACTCGGACGCACCATATTATTTTCCTCCCTGGTCTGTACCCCGCTGGTGAACGCAGTTACCTGCATTTTCTTCTTTTTTTCTCTCCGTTACGTCAACCTAAAAGCGGCCGGCAAAACAAACATCCGGGATCCCGTGGTGTTAATCCCTCATGGCGTTATTGTTATCTGTTGCTGGTATTTACGTCCATTGTTGCGCACCGGTTACCGATTTTATTGTGCATCTGCGCAACACTTGATACTAAAAATTTGCATATTTACCACAAATGCACTCTTTTTCACGGCTTACGCATTATTTGTGCTGTTTTTATCTTGTTTCCGCCGGCCCAATAACTATAATACAAAACGTTATTTCAATTGAATGGCTTAAGCCCCGTTGATTTGCCAAATACTAATTAAAACAGACTTATCCACTACCGCTTGCCGGCACGTTCGGCCAGATAATTTAGCTATATTTTCATCATTTTCTCACTTTTGTCTCCTATCCTTGAACATGGGGAACAGGCTCGCAAGGCTGCACAATTTTTCGTCGTCGATATTCACCGGCGATATATCAGATTTATCATCCAACACAACTTGCAGATATCATTGTTATGAAAAAGACAAAAATCGTTTGTACCATCGGTCCAAAAACTGAATCGAAAGAAATGCTGTCAAAGCTGCTGAACGCGGGCATGAACGTCATGCGCCTTAATTTCTCCCACGGCGACTTTGAAGAACACGGCAACCGCATTACCAACCTGCGCGCCATCCTGCAGGAAACCGGCAAGAAAGCCGCCATCCTGCTCGATACCAAAGGGCCGGAAATCCGTACCATGAAACTGGAAAACGGCAACGATGTTTCCCTTACCGCCGGCCAGACCTTTACGTTCACCACCGACCAGACGGTAGTCGGCACCAAAGAACGCGTCGCGGTCACCTACCCGGGCTTTGCCAAGGACCTGTCGGTCGGCAATACCGTGCTGGTGGATGACGGCCTGCTGGGCATGGAAGTTATCGACGTTACCGATACCACCGTGGTCTGCAAGGTGTTAAACAACGGCGACCTGGGCGAAAACAAAGGCGTTAACCTGCCGGGCGTTTCCATCGCCCTGCCGGCGCTGGCGGAAAAAGACAAAGGCGATTTAATCTTCGGCTGCGAACAGGGCGTGGACTTCATCGCCGCCTCGTTCATCCGTAAACGCTCCGATGTCCTGGAAATTCGTGAACACCTGAAACAGCATGGCGGCGAACATATCCAGATCATCTCCAAGATTGAAAATCAGGAAGGCCTGAACAATTTTGACGAGATTCTGGAAGCCTCCGACGGCATCATGGTTGCCCGTGGCGACCTGGGTGTGGAAATACCGGTGGAAGAAGTGATCTTTGCCCAGAAGATGATGATCGAAAAATGTAACCGCGCACGTAAAGTGGTCATTACCGCCACCCAAATGCTCGATTCCATGATCAAGAATCCCCGCCCGACCCGCGCTGAAGCCGGCGACGTGGCCAACGCCATCATCGACGGCACCGATGCCGTAATGCTGTCCGGTGAAAGCGCCAAGGGGAAATATCCGTTGGAAGCCGTGACCATCATGGCCACCATCTGCGATCGTACCGACCGCGTCATGCCCAGCCGCATCGACAGCATTAACGACAGCCGCAAACTGCGTATCACCGAAGCCGTATGTCGCGGCGCGGTGGAAACAGCCGAAAAGCTGGAAGCCCCGCTGATTGTCGTGGCGACCGAAGGCGGCAAATCCGCCAAAGCGGTGCGTAAATACTTCCCTAAGGCGGAAATCCTGGCGCTGACCACCAATGCCATTACCGCGCGTCAGCTGCTGCTGTCCAAAGGCGTAACCTGCCAATTGGTGGATGAAATCGCCTCTACCGATGATTTCTACCGCATCGGCAAAGCCATGGCCATCGAAACCGGCCTGGCTAAAAAAGGCGAGATCATCGTCATGGTGTCCGGTGCCCTGGTACCGAGCGGCACGACCAATACCGCGTCCGTTCATCTGCTGTAAATCCGGGTTTACCCACCTGCGCCTCCGGCTTGCCGGAGGCTTTTTTTTGCCCGCAGAGAATGCCGCGCCCGGTAATTCTGTTGTACCGCTCCGACGGCGTGCAATAATTCTATCGCAATAGCACAAAAAGGGCCTGGTTTTTACCCCGACTTAATCGGAGTTTTCTTATGGAAGGTGATGGTTTATCCTTTTTTTTTAACCTCCCTGTAAAACAAGGTGTTTCTTTGAGCATTCAATCGAATTTAATCGCTTTATTGCTAAAAATTGTTCTCCTTAGAAAATACTTTGTGTAATACTTGTAATGCTACATGGAGATTAACTCAATCTAGAGGGTATTAATAATGAATCGTACTAAACTGGTACTGGGCGCGACACTTCTTGTTTTATCTATGGGTATGACTGCCTGTTCAAGCAACGCTAAAATCGATCAGCTGTCCTCTGACGTTCAAACTCTGAACGCGAAAGTTGACCAGCTCAGCAACGATGTCACCGCTATTCGTTCTGACGTTCAGGCCGCTAAAGACGACGCTGCCCGTGCTAACCAACGTTTAGATAACCAAGCTCACTCTTATCGTAAATAAGAGTCATAGACTTGTTTAGAAAATGGCGCACTCACGTGCGCCATTTTTTTTGCCTGAGAAACTGTACGCACAGCCCCCGTATCTTCCCCTCGCCGCCTTCCGCCAGCCATGCCATTCGTTTCTTGGCGCCCGGCGCTACCTTTCCGGTTCTGCGTCATCCAGTGGATGCTCCTGGGGCGGCGCACAGACCGTTTTCACCGCACACCGGGCGTACGACGGCGGTCCCCCGCCCATACCCGCTGAAATCATCTCTGTACCGCCGGCGACGGGCCGTTAATGCCGCCGGTGGACTCGGAGGCCTTATTGCGTCGACAGCGCGCTGTCGCCCGCACCAGCGCCATTTTGAGTGATGCTGGCGACAGGCGCGGCCTTAACCGGTGCTTTAGCGCTTTGTACCGCCGGCGCGTCGGATGGCAGGCTGGTTTGCGCCTCACCGCTGGAAATCAGCACCGGCATGCCGGAACGGCGCGCGATGGCCTCGTCGGCCACGGCGCGGTCGGTAGCGCCATCGGCGAGGAATTTCTTCACCTTGGCGCTGTAGGCGATGCGCATCGTCTGCGGATCGTCGCGATCGTTGCGCGACAGCGGCTGATGGACCTCAATATACCGTTTGCCATCCGGTTCCTGGGCCACCTTGATCGCATCGTTGACCACCTGTACCCGGGTTCCCACCGGCACCGTGTCGAATAAGGCCTGGATATCATCGGGCCGCAGCCGCATGCACCCCGAGCTGACGCGCATGCCGATACCAAAATTAGCATTGGTGCCATGGATGAGATAGACCCCTTTGCCGGCCGCCAGGCGCAGGGCGAACAGCCCCATGGGATTGTCCGGCCCCGCCGGCACGACGGCCGGCAGGGTGATGCCCTGCTCTTCCAGGTAATGCTTGCGGATATTGGGCGTCGGCGTCCAGGTAGGATTGGCGATTTTCTGGGTAATGGTGGTGGTCATCACCGGCGTGGTGCGTCCCAACTGGCCGATGCCAATCGGATAAACGATCACCTTGTTTTCGTCTTTTGGATAATAATAAAGCCGCAGCTCGGCCAGGTTGATGACAATGCCTTTGCGCGGGGTGTCCGGCAGCAGCATTTGCGTCGGTATGGTCAGGACCGACCCGGCCTGGGGCAGATAAGGGTCCGTGCCCGGATTGGCCTCCAGCATGGCAAGCAGGCCGATTTTGTGCGCCGCGGCGATGGCTTCCAGCGAACCGCCGTCATTGGCGACGGTGGCGGTAATATTTTCCCCGATTAAACGGCTGTTTTCCGCCGGCAGGGCATATTCGGTGGCGCCGGCGGAGGAGCTCCCCAGCAGAAGTCCCCCGGCGAGGCTGGTAACGAAAGCGAAGCATTTAAGGGTCCGCGCATAGTTCATATTGATTTCCCGCATTGTTTTTATCGTAAGCCGAAGACCCTGTTCCGTTGTCGCGGCGGCGACAGTCCGGGGTCCGGCTCCACGTTTAACAGCCAAACCTCGCGCTCGCTATCAGATAACGCTGATAATGTGAGTTTAGCAAAGGAACAAAATGATGGCGGGTTAAGCGCAGCGGCAAGGACATCTTTCGCCCGGGGGTAATAGGGGCGGCAGGCAATGCGGTGTCGCGGGCGGGGATGGGCGTAATGGCGCAGATGGCGCAACCCCAGGCGCGCGATTCTGGCTCACGAGACGGCGCAACCCGCCGCAGGCTATGACCGGCGGCGGGTTGCGGACGCGCAGGGGGCGGCGGCAATGGGTATTACAGGTTGGCAGCCTTGGCCCTGATGCTGCGCACCATGGCTTCCAGGCCCTGCGAGCGGGACGGCGTCAAATGCTGGCCGAGCGCCAGTTCGTTAAAAAATGGCCGCACGTCCAGCGCCACGACCTGCTGCGGCGTCAATCCCTGGTAAAGAATAAACACCGTGGCGATCAGGCCTTTGACAATGGCCGCGTCGCTGTCGCCCAGCAGCCGGACATTGCCCCGGTCGTCGGTGGCGATAACAATCCATACCTGGCTCTGGCAGCCGGCGATAAGGTTTGCGGCGCTGCGCGCGCCCTCGGGGAGCGGCGGCAACTGAGCGCCCAGCTCGATGATATACATGTACTTCTCTTCCCAGTTGCCGCAGCGGGAAAAGTTACGCAGCAGTTTCTCTTTGTCCGGCAAATTTGCCATCAACGGTTCTCCCTGGCTATCAGTATTAACCCAGCAATTGACGCACGCGGATCAAACCGGCCACCAGCCTGTCGATATCTTCCCGGGTGGTATAGAGCGCCAGCGAGGCGCGGCACATGCTAGGCACCTGATAATACGCCATCAGCGGCATTGCGCAATGGTGCCCGGTACGGATGGCGATCCCATACTGATCGAGGAAACTGCCCACGTCGTAGGCATGATGCTTGCCCAGATTAAAGGCGATCACCCCGGCCCGGTCGGCGGGACCGTACAGGATCAGATCCGGCACCTGCGTCAGCGCCTCAAGCGCGTAGCGCATCAGTTCCCGCTCGTAGACGTGGATATTCTCGATGCCCAGGCTCTCCACATAGCTCAGCGCCGCGCCCAGCCCCATCATCCCGCCGGTATTGGGGGAGCCCGCCTCAAAGCGCCACGGCGCTTCCAGAAAGGTGGTGCCTTCGCTCAGGCTGACGGTGCGAATCATCGAACCGCCCCCTTCCCATGGCGGCATCAGGTCCAGCAGCTGTTTTTTGCCATACAGTATGCCGATGCCGGTGGGACCGTAGATCTTATGGCCGGAAAAGACGTAGAAATCGCAGCCCAGCACCTGCACATCCACTTTCTGGTGCATAATGCCCTGGGCGCCGTCCACCAGCACCACCAGATCGGCGGCGGCGGCCCGCGCCCGGGCGATCAGGCGCTCAAGCGGGTTCACCGTGCCCAACACGTTGGAAACCTGGGTGATCGCCAGCAGCCGGGTACGGTCGTCCACCAGCGCATCCAGGCGCGATTCATCCAGCGTGCCGTCGGGCAGCAGCGGCAATACCCGGATTTCCACCTGTTTTTCCTCGGCGATAATCTGCCAGGGAACGATATTGGAATGATGCTCCATCTCGGTGATGACGAGGTTGTCGCCGGGCTTGAAAAAATGGCGTCCGTAGCTGTTGGCCACCAGGTTGATGCCTTCGGTGGTGCCTTTGACAAAAATGATTTCATCCGTCGAGGCCGCGTTGATAAAACGCGCGGCCTGGGCGCGGACATCTTCCATCCGGCCGGTGGCTTCGGCGCTCAGGGTGTGGATGCCGCGATGCACGGCGGCGTATCCCTGGCGGTAATAGTCACTTTCGGCATCGATGACAACACTGGGTTTCTGGGCGCTGGCGGCGCTGTCGAGATAGGTTAGCGGTTGTCCGTTAACCTGCCGCGCCAAAATCGGGAAATCCGACCGTACACGTTCAATGGGATACGACATTTATTCCCCCCTGCAATGAATCGGCAATACGCGTCAAGACCGTTTCCCGCACCGTCTGGTTATCAATCGCCTCGGTAATGGCGGCGGCGAAGGCATGGATAATCATTTTTTCAGCATCCTCCCGTTTAATGCCCCGGGATCGCAGGTAGAACATCTGCTCTTCGTCGATGCGCCCCACGGTGGCGCCGTGGCTGCATTTCACGTCGTCGGCATAAATTTCCAGCTGCGGTTTGGTATCCACCTCGGCGAGGCGATCCATCAGCAGATTGTTATTGGTCATCTGGCCGTCGGTCTTGATGGCGTGTTTGGCCACTTTGATCAGGCCGTTAAAGACCCCTTTGCCACGCTCGCGCGCGATGATCTTATGGAGCTGGCGGCTCAGGCAATAGCCTTTATTATGTTCAAGATAGGTACGGGTATCCGCCACGTCGTTGCCCGACGGCAACAGCAGGCTGTTGATAGCCAGATCGGCGCCTTCGCCGTCGAGGCGGGCGCTGGTCTGGTGGCGGGCCAACCCCGCCCCCAGCAGGAAGCTGCTGCTGCGCACCACCGCGTCGCGGCCGATATGGATATCGTTATGGGCGAAGTGGTAGCTCACACGGTTTTCAAACGCCAGCTTGATATGCGCCAACCGGGCATTATCGCCTACCGCCAGCGTCAACCGCGACCCGGTGAAATGGGCCAGGGTTTCGTCGACGCTTGCGAAATGCTCGATAATCTGTCCCTGCGCGCCGCCGCCCACATCGATATGGTGGCGATAGTGGAGAGTATTCAATTCTTCCGGGTTCGCCCCGCCACTGCTCAGGTGCAGCAGATACAGCGGTTTTTCGGCCGTTTTACCCGCCGGAAGGCGAATGCGCGTGGTTTCGCAACTCAGGCTCTCGGTCAGGTGCAGGAAGATTTCCGGCTGGATGGGCGCCGGCAACGGCAGGCGTTCGGCGCCCTGCTCGACCGTCACCTGCCAGAAGCCGGTGTCGCTATCGCTCAGATGCGGCGCAAAACGGCCGTTGACGAACACCAGGCGCACGGCATCCAGATCCAGACTCAGCCGGTCGCGCTCATCCAGGCTAAGGCGTTTGCCCGCCGCAAAGGCGAATCGGTGCGCTAACAGGCCGTCCAGCGGCGTGTATTTCCAGTGTTCGTGTTTACGCGTCGGCAGGCCGAGGCGCTCGACGCTTTGCCAGTGTTCATAAGCCTGGGCGGAGCGGCTCAGGCTCTGCCCTTCGAACAGATGGTGCCATTGTTGCAACGCCTGGGCATTATTGTTGTTCGGTAAGCCAGCCATAGCCTTGCTCCTCAAGCTGTTTCACCAGGGAAAAATCGCCGGATTTTACGATGCGGCCCTGGTAAAGCACGTGCACGTGATCCGGTTTTATATAATCCAGAATACGTTGGTAATGGGTGACGATAATAAAAGAGCGCTGTTCATTGCGCAGCGTATTGACGCCGTGCGCCACCACTTTCAGCGCATCGATATCCAGCCCGGAATCGGTCTCGTCCAGGATGCACAGGTCCGGCTCCAGCGCCGCCATTTGCAGAATATCGTTACGTTTTTTTTCACCGCCGGAAAAGCCGACGTTTACCGATCGGGTCAGCAGATCGGGGGGCATTTTCAACAAGGCGATTTTTTCTTCGATAAAATCGGCAAAATCAAAGCGGTCCAGGGGTTCTTGCTGCCGGTATTTACGCACCGCGTTCACTGCGGTCTGCAAAAAGAACTGATTACTGACGCCGGGAATCTCCACCGGATACTGGAAGGCCATGAAAATACCTTCGCCCGCCCGCTCTTCCGGCTCCAGCGCCAGCAGATCCTTGCCTTTGAACAGCACTTCGCCGTCGGTGACCTGATAGTCATCCCGCCCGGCAAGCGTGGCCGACAAGGTACTTTTGCCGGACCCGTTAGGTCCCATGATCGCATGCACCTCGCCGGGCCTGACTTCCAGGTTCACTCCCTTGAGGATGACGTTATCTTCCACACTGACGTTTAAATTGCGAACTGTTAACATATTTTTTCCTTTACCCGACTTTCGGTGCGCCCGTACGGGCAGCACATGCTGGTGCGCAGTCGGCAACTAAAAAGCGGGATTAGCCCACGCTGTGTTCCAGGCTGATAGCCAAAAGTTTTTGCGCCTCGACGGCGAATTCCAGCGGCAGTTCCGAGAACACATCCTTACAGAACCCGTTTACGATCATCGAGATGGCGTCATCCTCGCTGATCCCGCGCTGGCGGCAATAAAACAGCTGATCTTCACCGATGCGCGAGGTCGTCGCCTCATGTTCCAACTGGGCGGTATTGTTGCGCACTTCCACATAAGGGAAGGTGTGCGCACCGCAGTCCGCGCCGATCAGCATCGAGTCGCATTGCGTGAAATTACGCGCATTGGTGGCGCTGGGCATGATTTTCACCAGCCCGCGGTAAGTGTTCTCGCTTTTCCCCGCCGAGATACCCTTGGAAATAATGGTCGAACGGGTGTTCTTGCCGATATGGATCATCTTGGTGCCGGTATCGGCCTGCTGGCGTCCATTGGTCAGGGCCACCGAGAAGAACTCGCCCACCGAATTGTCGCCGCGCAGAATAACGCTGGGGTACTTCCAGGTAATGGCCGAACCGGTTTCCGACTGCGTCCATGACATCTTGGAGTTTTCGCCGGCGCACAGCGCCCGCTTGGTAACGAAGTTCAGGATGCCGCCTTCGGATTCGCTGCCGGCGAACCAGTTCTGCACCGTGGAATATTTCACCTCGGCGTTTTTGTGGGCGATAACTTCCACCACCGCGGCGTGCAGTTGATAGCTGTCGCGCACCGGCGCCGAGCAGCCTTCGATATAACTGACGTAACTGTCTTCGTCGGCAATCAGGATGGTGCGCTCGAACTGCCCGGTTTTCGCGGCGTTAATGCGAAAGTAGGTGGACAGCTCCATCGGGCAACGCACGCCTTTGGGGATGTAGACAAAGGTGCCGTCGGAAGCCACGGCGGAATTCAGGGCCGCGAAAAAGTTATCGTTGGGCGGCACCACGCTGCCCAGGTACTGCCGCACCAGATCCGGATGTTCATGGATGGCTTCGCCAAACGAACAGAAGATAATGCCTTCCTTCGCCAGCTTGTCGCGATAGGTGGTCGATACCGACACCGAGTCGAAAATGGCGTCGACCGCTACCTCGGCGCCTTCACGCACCGGTACGCCCAGTTGGTTGAACGCTTTTTCCACTTCATCGGTCAGGTAATTCTTGGCCGCGTCCTGGCCTGGCTGCTGCATGGCGCCGGGCTGGGAACCGCAGTTGTCGTCGCAGCTGCCGCAGGAAGGGGCGGAATAATAGCTGTAATCGTTATAATCCAGTTTTTTATAATGCGCTTTCAACCAGTGCGGCTCTTCCATTTCCAGCCAGGCGCGGTAGGCATTAAGGCGAAACTCCAGCATCCATTCCGGTTCATTACGTTTAGCCGAGATTGCCCGCACCACGTCTTCACTGATGCCATGTGCCAGCTCGTCGGTGACCAGTTGGGTAAAAAAGCCTTCTTTATAACGTTCGCTTTTTATCCAGGGCTGCGCGGCGTCAATCGCCTCGGGAGTTTCAATAGTGCTTCGTGCCATAATGGTTCATCGCTCAAAGGCCAAAACTTTCGCCACACCCGCAGGCATGTTGAGCTTTGGGATTGTTGAATTTAAATACGTGATTCAAGCCTTCCTGCACGAAGTCCACTTCCGTGCCGTCGATAAAAGGCATGGCTTTCAGCGGGACAAAAAGCCGCGCGCCGTCACGCTCATAAACCAGTTCGCTTTCTTCGGCCGCAGCGGTCGCCACGTCCATCACATAACCGAAACCGGCGCAGCCGGATTGTTTCACGCCAAGCCGTAACCCTTGCATGGCGGAATTTTGTTCCATCAGATGACGGATTTGCCTGGCGGCGCTGGCGCTGAGGGTCAGGCCTTGCCAGATGTTTTCTTCCAGTGAAAACGTTTCAACCGTGTCCATTTGCATAAAACTTACCTCTCAATGTTTCAAGACGATAAACAGCAATCTCTCTATGTTAGTGATATGAATATTCACTGCAACCTTGCACTTTGCATGGGAATAGCTAAAAACGGCGGTTAAAACAGGCATTAAGTTAATTATAGTCGCTATATTACTGCCCGGCCCGCCGCACCCTCGGCAGGCTGTTTTTATAATCCACTGAAATAAAAGGCATTTTATCTCGAATACCCCTATTAAAAATATCAGAACTTTTCGGCGCGCGAATATAAAAATAATCATCGAAAAAAACTATTTTTACGAGAGGTTTAAACAAAAATATCATTACCGCGTCAGGTTAGCGCAATTGTTACCCATTTTTTAATAGCCCAGCGCCGGTGGACGCGCCTCTATTTGCTGAAAACAGCGCCGCCCCAATTGATAATGATAACCATCTCGATTTTAATTAGCATTAATTGCGCATAGGTATTCATAATAATGCAATTTTGACGCCTAAAAAGGCCGGCCCCGCGCAACGATAATCGGGTTTACCATACCCCTGCGCAAGGGTAGCGGCACAAGCAATACGTGCGGTACGTCACACGCGGCAGCATCGTTCCATTCACATTTATTATACAATTATATCACAGTTAGAACCAGATATCGCCGGCGCTGTCGATCCGACGCAGGCGGGTCAACCCGCGATATTTTTTTACATCATTTCGCGCGCCTCCCGGCATGGCGGGCGGTATGCTAAGGCTCACGTTTTTTTCCGGAATAGTCCTTTATGCCCTCCCCAGCCGTTTCTCCCCCGGTCCTGTCCTCGCCGCAGCTGAACCGGCGGATATTTCCCATTATCTTTTTCACCTTTATCTGCTACCTGACCATCGGCATACCGCTGGCGATCATTCCCGGATTTACCCATAACACCCTGGGCTACAATCAGGTGATCGCGGGTTTTGCCATCAGCATCCAATATGCGGCAACCCTGCTCAGCCGCCCTTACGCCGGGCGTTACGCCGACCTGCTGGGGCCAAAAAAAGGGGTGCTGCTCGGACTGGGATGTTGCAGCCTGAGCGGGGTGTTTTGCCTGCTGGCCAGTGGGTCCGAGAGCCTGCCGTGGGCCAGCCTCGGCCTGCTGTTCGCCGGGCGCCTGATATTGGGCGTGGGCGAAAGTTTCGCCAGTACCGGCGCCATCTTATGGGGTATTGCCAGCGTCGGGCAGCGCCATACCGCCCGGGTGATATCCTGGAACGGCGTCGCCACCTATGGCGCCATCGCCATAGGCGCGCCGCTGGGCGTGTGGCTAAACGCCATCGGCGGCCTGGGCGTCATCGGCGCGTTTATCCTGGTCGCCGCCCTGCTCGCCTGGGTGCTGGCGCTGCGTAAAACCCCGGTGGCGATTGTTCCCGGTAAACGCATCGCCTTTGGCATCGTGGTCGGCAAGATCTGGCTTTATGGCGTGGGACTGGGATTGGGTACCCTGGGGTTTGGCGTCATCGTCAGTTTTATCACGCTTTATTACGCCGAATATGCCTGGGACGGCGCCGCCTTCGCGCTGACCCTGATGAGCGGCGCTTTTGTCGGCGTGCGCCTGGTGCTCGGCAATGCCATCTATAAGTACGGCGGGCTGAACGTCGCGCTGGCGTCGTTTACCGCCGAGGCGCTGGGACTCTTGTTGATATGGGCGGCCCCCGGCCCGGTGCTGGCGGGTCTGGGCGCCCTGCTGACCGGCGCCGGCTTTTCGCTGGTCTTCCCGGCCCTGGGCGTAGAAGCGGTCAAACAGGTCGCGCCGCAAAACCAGGGCACCGCCCTCGGCACCTTCTCGGCCTTTCTGGACCTTGGGCTCAGCCTGGCCGGACCGGCGGCGGGACTGGTGATGTCGCACCTGGGCATGTCGAGCATTTATCTGTGCGCGGCGGCGATGGCCGCCCTGGCCGCGGTATTGATGCTCAGGCTGAAAGCGCGGGTTAGCCCCGGGCAACCGGGTTAGGCAACTCTTCCCCGGCCCTGAGCACCACCGTGGTCAGGCGGGAAATACAGTTAAGCCTGCCGCGGCCATCGGATATCAGGATCTCCCATACCTGATGCGTTTTCCCCAGATGAATGGCCCGGCACACGGCGCGCACCTGGCCGTCGGTAACCGGGCGCAGGTGGTTGGCGTTGATATCCAGGCCCACCACGATGTCCTCGCCCTGCGTGCACAGATAGCCGGCCACCGATCCCAGGGTTTCGGCTAACGCCACCGAGGCGCCGCCGTGCAGCAGGCCGTACGGCTGGCGGGTGCGCTCGTCCACCGGCATCACCGCCTCCAGTTCATCCGCGCCAATACGGGTGAAGACGATGCCCAGATGCGCGGCCAGGGTGCCCGCGCTTTTCTGGTTAAGCGCGTCCAGGGACGCGGGACGTTTCCAAATCATCAGATAATCTCCAGCAAGGCTTGCAGGGGGTGGCGGATGCCTTCCCCTTCGATACGTTTCACCTGGCTGCGACACGAATAGCCGGTCGCCAGGCAGCGGGCGCGCGGCAAGCGCTGCAAGGCCTGCTGCCAGGACAGGGCGTAGATGCCCAGTGAATTATCCAGGTTGGCGCTTTCATGGCCATAGGTGCCGGCCATGCCGCAGCATCCGACGCCGACGGTTTCAAGACTGGCGCCGTAACGGGCAAAAATAGCGGACCACTGCTGACCGCTGACCGGCAGCTCGGTGGATTCGGTGCAATGGCCGAATAAATACCACCCCTGCGGGGGCTGAGCAACCGGCTGCGCGCCGCCGGCATCAGGTCGGCCAGCGGGTACCGGTAACCCGGCGGTATCTTGTGACGTTGTCACTGATACCGGCGGCGGCAGCGTCATCAGCCATTCATGTACCAGCTGTACCTGGAAGTCTCCGCGCCGGTCGCCGAGGATCTCGCGATACTCATCCCGGTAACACAGCACCAGCGCGGGATCCACGCCCACCATGGGCAGCCCCAGGCGCGCGGTGCGGTTAAGGAAATCGGCGGTTCTGGCGGCGGTTTTGGCGAAGCGCTGTAAAAAACCCTTGATATGCTGGGCCTTGCCGTTGGGTGAGAACGGCAGCAATACCGGAATCCCGCCCAGTTTTTCCACCAGACGGACAAAATCCGCCACCACGGCGGCATCGTAATAGCTGGTAAAGGGATCCTGTACAATCAGGACATGGCCCCGGCGCTGCGCGGCCGTCATCGCCTCCAGCTGTTCCAGGGTGATGCCGGCGGCGCGATGCCCCATAAGACGTGTGCGCAGCGAGGGCGTCGACAGCAGGGGTAAATCCACCATGCCGATGCGCGTCCGGCTCAGTTCGCGCAGCCAGGGCTGCTGCAGGAAAAAGTTAAACAGCCTGGGCGCGCGTGCCATCAGCGGCGCGTAGCTTTCGACGCCGGCCACCAGGTGATCGCGCGCCGGACGGAGATAACGGCTGTGATACAGCTGGAGAAAACGGGAACGGAAACCCGGCACATCGATTTTAATCGGGCATTGCGTCGAGCAGGCTTTGCAGGCCAGGCAACCGGCCATCGCCGCCTTGACCTCATGGGAAAAATCATACTCGCCCTGTTTCGCCCGCCGGCTGTTGCGCACCCTGCCGGCCAAATCGCGCAGCGTGGCGATACCGCTGGGCAGGTTTTTTTCCAGCAGCAGCGGGTCGACCCCCTGCACGGCCAGCAGCCTGAGCCATTCCCTGACCAGCGTGGCGCGGCCTTTTGGCGAGTGGATACGGTCGCCGGTGATTTTCATGGACGGGCACATCGGGCTGCGCGCGTCGAAATTGAAACACAGGCCATTGCCGTTGCATTCCAGCGCGCCGCGAAATGACCCGCGCACCGCCACCGGGATCTGCCGGTCGTAGGTGCCGCGTTTGACGGCATCGATTTGTTTCATCGGCGCGTCGCTGTCCACCGGCGCGCATATCTTGCCGGGATTGAGGCGGTTGCCGGGGTCGAAAGCCGATTTTATACACCGTAGCTCATGATAGAGCGTCGCGCCGAAAAACGCCGGGCTGTATTCGGCGCGAAACCCCTTGCCATGCTCCCCCCACAGCAGGCCGCCATATTTTGCCGTCAGTTGTACTATGCGATCCGACAACTGTTTCATTAATATTTCCTGGGCGGGATCGCACATATCCAGCGCCGGACGAACGTGCAACACGCCGGCATCCACATGGCCGAACATGCCGTAGCTGAGGTGATGTTCGTCCAGCAGTTGGCGGAACTCGGCGATATAATCGGCCAGATGCTCGGGCGGAACGCAGGTATCCTCGGCGAAAGGTATGGGTTTGGCCGCGCCCTTGCTATTGCCCAGCAGGCCCACCGCCTTTTTGCGCATGGCGTAGATGCGTTCGATGTCGGCCAGCCGATCGCAGATCTGGTAGCCGATGACACCGCCGCCGCCTTCAGCCATCAGCCGATCAAGGCCCTGGCATAACGCCGCCACCCTGGCGGCGACAAGGGACGCGTCGTCTCCGGCGAACTCAACGATATTCAGTCCCAGCATCTCCCGCGCTGGCACATCCCGGATCAGCTCGCGGACTGAATGCCAGACAATATCCTCGCGGGCCAGGTTCAGTACCGTCGAGTCCACCGTTTCCACCGACAACGCATGGGCCTGCAGCATAAACGGCGCGTTGCGCAAGGCGGAGTTGAATGAATCATATTTTACATTCACCAAGCGGCGCACCTTCGGCAAAGGCGTAATATCCAGCCGCGCTTCGGTGATGAAGGCGAGCGTTCCCTCCGAACCGGTCAGGATGCGCGTCAGGTCAAACGTTTGCAGGTCGTCGCTGTAGACATGGCGCAAATCGTAACCCGTCAGGAAGCGATTTAACTTGGGAAATGAGTCCAGGATCAGCTGGCGCCGCTCGCGGCAGCGATCCAACACCGTGCGGTAAATCCGCCCTGCCGCGCCCGCTTCCCCGGCTATCTTTTCCGCCTGCGCGGTAGGCATGGCGCAGGTATCCAGCACTTCGCCCGCCATCAGCACCGCGCGCAGGCCCAGGACATGATCGGACGTTTTGCCGTACACCAGCGACCCCTGGCCCGACGCGTCGGTATTGATCATGCCGCCAAGCGTGGCGCGATTACTGGTGGACAGCTCGGGGGCAAAAAAATAGCCCAGCGGGCGCAGATATTCATTGAGCTGATCCTTGATGACGCCCGCCTCGACCCTGACCCATCCCTGTTCGGGATTAACTTCGAGGATATGGTTCATATGTCGCGACATATCCACCACTACGCCGCTATTAAGCGCCTGGCCATTGGTGCCGGTGCCGCCGCCGCGCGGGGTAAAGGCCAACGAGGCAAAACGCGGCTCCCGCGCCAGCCGGCTGATTAACAGCACATCATCGGTTGAACGCGGAAACAGCACGGCGTCGGGCAACAACTGGTAAATACTGTTATCGGTCGCCATGGTCAGGCGATCGGCGTAGGACGTGGCGCTGTCGCCGGTAAAGCCGCTGCGTTGCAATTGGGCAATAAACTCGAGAACCGGTTGGGCAATTCCCGGCGCCTGGGAGATCTGTGGGATCATTAACTCTGAGCCTGCTTTTCAAGTGTAAAGGGGGCCGGCATAAGGATTTTTATGAAGGTCCGACCCGATTGTTTTATCATATTTTTTTTGGACGCGCGCGTGGACGGAGAAATTTTTTGCCCCAGGCGATGATACCCCGGCGCTGCCGGCAACGCCGGTTGGCCCTGGCGGGCGTTAAAATTGTTGTTATGGCCTGTTAAAAAACGGGGAAATAACGCATCATTAAGACTATTGCTGAACAACGGATCCCCTTTCTCCGATCGTTGCCTTACCCTATTTACCCGCTGTTTATTGAGGTGAAAACTTTTTCATGGATTACCCGCGTCAACTGCTTGATCTGCCAAGGATGCTCTTTAGCGTAACTTTTATCGCGCTGATGACATTAGCCTGTTTCTGGGTGGTGCAGCCTTTTATCCTGGGTTTTGCCTGGGCCAGCATGGTGGTCATCGCCACCTGGCCGCTACTGATCAAAATCCAGGCGTTATTATGGGGACGCCGTTCGCTGGCGGTGCTCGTCATGACCCTGTTGCTGGTATTGTTGTTCGTCCTGCCGCTGTCCGTGCTTATCAGCAGCGTCATTGACAACAGCGCGCCGCTGGTGGCGTGGGCGACCGAGCCAAACCGGCTCACCCTGCCGGCGCTGCACTGGCTGCGCGATGTGCCGCTGGTCGGCCATAAGCTTTATTCCGGCTGGCAGGCGACGATTTCCGGTGGCGGCGGCCCGCTGGTGGCCAAGATACAGCCTTACATCGGCCAGTCGGCGACCTGGCTGTTGTCGCAGGTGGCGCAGGTGGGCAGTTTTCTTATCCATTGCGCCCTGATGCTGCTGTTCAGCGTACTGCTGTACATCCGTGGTGAACGGGTGGCTCTGGCGGTGCGCCATTTTGCCATCCGCCTGGGCGCCGAACGCGGCGACGCCTCGGTCCTGCTGGCTGCGCAAGCCATCCGGGCGGTGGCGCTGGGCGTGGTATTGACCGCCATCGTGCAAGCGGTATTGGGCGGCATCGGGCTGGCGGTATCCGGCATCCCCTTCGCCACCATTCTGACCATCATCATGTTTATCACCTGCATAGCCCAGTTGGGTCCGCTGCCCATCCTGATCCCAGCCATGATCTGGCTGTACTGGAGCGGCGATACCACCTGGGGCACGGTGCTGCTGGTATGGAGCTGCGTGGTCGCCACGCTCGACAATATTCTCCGGCCGATCTTTATCCGCATGGGCGCGGATTTACCGATCCTGCTGGTGCTGTGCGGCGTTATCGGCGGCCTGCTGGCGTTCGGGATGATTGGCCTGTTTATCGGGCCGGTGGTGCTGGCGGTATCTTACCGGCTGATCTTTGCCTGGGTGCACGAGGCGCCTTCGCCGAGTGAAATGCACGACCCCGAGAAACACCTCAGTGATTTGTCGGAATTCTAAGCTTAAATTTAATTCGCCAATATAATTTTTCCAGATGAGATAAAACTCATCTGGAAATTAATATACCAACATCATTAATTGTTAGCTTCTTTAACTTTTAATTTACTTATTCGGAGGATTCTTAATGACTCCGCCTCATGTAATTAATATTATTAGCACATCAATTAACTCAACTCACTGATTTTACATCAAGGTTTCCCCTGAGTTAAACGAATTGCTGTGTGTAGTCTTTGCCCGTCTCATAGGATGGGCTTTTTTTTCGCCTTTTTCCCCGCGCAGATAAATCATTGCCTTGGATATTGTTGCCATAAAAGGTGAGCTATAAATCTTTGGCTAAAACAAAAAAGCCGGGGGCGTCCCCGGCTTTTTTTTTCGGTGTTTTTCAGCGAACGGAATATCAGAGTTCGGCCAGGCTTAGCCAGGTCTTTACCACGGTATCCGGATTCAGGGACAAGCTGTCGATACCCTGCTCCATCAGCCAGGCGGCGAAATCTTCATGATCCGAGGGACCCTGCCCGCAGATACCGACGTATTTACCTTGCCCCTTGGCCGCTTTGATAGCCATCGACAGCAGGGCTTTTACCGCCTCGTCCCGCTCGTCGAACAATTCGGAGACTAATCCTGAGTCGCGGTCCAGGCCCAGCGCCAACTGCGTCATATCATTCGACCCGATGGAAAATCCGTCAAAGTGTTGCAGGAACTGATCCGCCAGCAGGGCGTTGGAGGGAATTTCGCACATCATGATGATTTTCAGCCCCTGCTCGCCGCGTTTCAATCCCTGGCGCGCCAGCTCATCCACCACCGCCTTGCCCTGGGCGACGGTACGCACGAACGGCACCATGATTTCCACGTTGGTCAGTCCCATGTCGTTGCGCACGCGTTTAATGGCGTCGCACTCCAGCGCAAAACAGGCTTTGAAATTCTCGGAAACGTAACGGCCCGCGCCGCGAAAGCCCAGCATCGGGTTTTCCTCGTCGGGTTCGTAGCGCTCGCCCCCCACCAGGTTGGCGTATTCATTGGATTTGAAGTCGGACAGGCGCACGATCACCCGTTTCGGCCAGAATGCCGCGGCAAGCGTGGAAACGCCTTCGGTAAGGCGGGCAATGTAGTATTCCTTGGGGCTGTCATAGCCCTGGATCAAATCGTTGATTTCCTGTTTCAGCTTCGGCGTCTGATCATCGAACTCCAGCAGCGCGCGGGGATGGACCCCAATCATACGATTGATGATAAACTCCAGTCGCGCCAGGCCCACACCGTCGTTGGGCAGCCCGGCAAAATCAAATGCCCGGTCGGGATTGCCGACGTTCATCATGATCTTCAGCGGCAGCGCCGGCATCTTATCGATGGCGGAACTGTTAACGGCGAAATCCAGCCGTTCCTGGTAGACGTAACCGGTATCGCCCTCGGCGCAGGAGACGGTAACCTCCAGGCCCTCGGCAAGGCGCTCGGTGGCGTCGCCGCAGCCCACCACCGCCGGGATGCCCAGTTCACGGGCGATGATCGCCGCATGGCACGTGCGCCCGCCGCGATTGGTCACGATGGCGGAGGCTTTTTTCATGATCGGTTCCCAATCCGGGTCGGTCATGTCGGTGACCAGCACATCCCCGGCCGCGACCCGATCCATTTCGCTGATATCATGAATCACCTTAACCGGACCGGCGCCGATGCGATGACCGATGGCCCGCCCTTCAATCAGCACCTCGCCGCGGGATTTAAGCTGGTAGCGCTCCATCACCTGGCCGCGCGAGCGTACGGTTTCAGGCCGCGCCTGGACAATAAACAACTGGCCGGTATGGCCGTCCTTGGCCCATTCGATATCCATCGGCCGCTGGTAATGCTGTTCGATTTGCAGCGCCTGACGCGCCAGATCCTGCACTTCCTCATCGGTAAGGGCGAAACGGCGACGCTCGCGTTCGGGAACATCCTCGATGCGCACCTGTTTACTGTGTTCCTGGCTATCGGCATACACCATGCGGATTTTTTTCGAGCCGATATTGCGCCGGACAATCGCCGGTTTGCCCGCCGCCAGCGTGGGTTTATGCACATAGAATTCATCGGGATTGACCGCGCCCTGCACCACCATTTCACCCAGGCCGTAGGCGGCGGTAATAAACACCACCTGGTCAAAACCGGATTCGGTATCGATGGTAAACATCACGCCGGCCGCCGCCAGATCGGAGCGGACCATGCGCTGTACCCCGGCAGAAAGCGCCACGCCGCGGTGGTCGTAGCCCTGGTGTACCCGGTAGGAAATGGCGCGATCGTTGAACAGCGAGGCGTAGACGTGCTTGATGGCCGTCATGACGGCATCAATGCCCTGGACATTGAGAAAGGTTTCCTGCTGGCCGGCGAACGAGGCGTCGGGCATATCCTCGGCGGTGGCGGAGGAACGCACCGCAAACGACGCCTCGTCGTCATCCGCCGACAGCTGCCCGTACGCGGCGCTGATGGCGTTTGCGAGTTCCGGCTGGAAAGGGGTATCGATAATCCATTGCCGAATCTGCTTCCCGGCCTGGGACAATGCGCCGATATCGTCGATATCAGTATGATCCAGCAGATCATAGATACGCTGGTTGATGCCGCTCTGATTGAGAAAATCATTAAACGCTTTGGCCGTGGTGGCGAAACCGTTCGGCACGGAAACCCCCAGGGCGGATAAATGGGTAATCATTTCCCCCAGAGAAGCATTCTTACCACCAACGCGGTCTACGTCATGCATTCCGAGCTGGTTGTACCATAATACGCTATCTGAATCATTGTCAGTCTGAGACATCTGATCATCCTTTTATAACTTATAATGAAATAGGGTATTGCTAGTGATAATGCCGGGTGTTAACGATTATTTGACAGAGCGTAGCATAAACTTTATTGCATCTGCCTAGGATGAATCGTGCCAGCGCCAAAAATCAGAGTTTGCCGCAATGGATTTATCGATAAAAACACCCTTAAAGCAACATGCGTACTACATCAGGAGAACATCATGGAACGCAGCGTATTCTTTATTTCCGACGGCACGGCCATTACCGCTGAAGTGGTCGGCCACGCGGTGCTGTCCCAATTTCCCGTCTCCACCACCAGCTATACCCTGCCGTTTGTGGAAACCGAGACCCGGGCCATGGCGGTGAGCGAGCAGATCAATGCGCTCTATAAACAGAGCGGCGTGCGTCCCCTGGTGTTTTATTCCATCGTATCGCCGGTTATCCGCACCATTGTGGAAAACAGCGCCGGATTTTGCCAGGACGTAGTCCAGGCGCTGGTGGCGCCGCTACAGCAGGAACTGGGATTGGCACCGGATCCGGTGGCGCATCGCACCCATGGGCTGACCGCCACCAACCTGACCAAATACGATGCCCGCATCGCCGCCATCGATTACACCTTGGCCCATGATGACGGCATCTCGCTGCGCAACCTGGATCAGGCGCAGATTATCCTGCTGGGCGTGTCGCGCTGCGGCAAAACCCCCACCAGCATTTACCTCGCCATGCAGTACGGTATCCGCGCCGCCAATTATCCCTTTATCGCCGACGACATGGATAACCTGCGCCTGCCGGCGGCGCTGAAACCCTACCATGATAAACTGTTCGGCCTGACCATCGATCCGGAGCGTCTGGCGGCCATTCGCGATGAACGCATGAACAACAGCCAGTACGCCTCGCTGCGCCAGTGCCGGCTGGAAGTTAACGAAGTCCAGTCGCTGTTTCGCAACCATCAGATCCCTTTTCTCAACTCCACCAATCATTCAGTAGAGGAAATGGCGACCAAAATAATGGATTTACTGGGCTTGAACCGGCGCATGTACTAATGCAAATTGCATTATTTTTTTTGAATTCATCTGCTTTTGGTTTATTGTGATCGGCATCACTTCCCGGTATTTCCACCGTTGCGAAGAAGCCATTTTAGAGATTGTCCATGTTTAACACAGATGAATTGCGCACCAGGCGCATTGGTCGTCTTATTGAGCCGGCGAAGCTTGCCGAACTTTTGCCTCTCACCCCGCAGATAACGGATCATGTCAACGGCGCACGCCGGCGCATTGAAAATATCCTTCACGGCAACGATCCGCGCCTGCTGGTGGTGGTGGGCCCCTGCTCCATCCATGATACCGACGCCGCCATCGATTATGCGCGCCAGTTGAATACCCTGCGCGTTCGCTACCAGGATCGCCTGGAGATCGTTATGCGCGCCTATTTTGAAAAACCGCGCACAGTGGTCGGATGGAAAGGCATGATTTCCGATCCTGGCCTGGACGGCAGCTATCGTGTCAATGACGGGCTGGCAGCCGCGCGCCGCCTGCTGCTGGCGCTGAATGAAATGGGGATGCCCACCGCCACGGAATTTCTTGATATGGTGATCGGCCAGTATATTGCCGATTTAATCAGCTGGGGCGCCATCGGCGCCCGCACCACTGAAAGCCAGATCCACCGGGAAATGGCGTCGGCGCTGTCATGCCCGGTCGGGTTTAAAAACGGTACCGACGGCAACACACAAATCGCCGTTGACGCCATTCGCGCCGCCCGCGCTTCCCATATGTTCCTGTCGCCGGATAAGCAGGGCCAAATGACCATTTACCAAACGTCCGGCAATCCCTACGGCCATATCATCATGCGCGGCGGGCGCACGCCTAATTACCACGCCGCGGATGTGCAGCAGGCCTGCGCCCATTTGCAGGAGTTCGGGCTACCGCCGCATTTGCTGGTGGATTTCAGCCATGGCAACAGCCAGAAGCAGTATCGCCGCCAGCTGGACGTGGCCGAATCGGTATGCGCGCAGATACGCGGCGGCTCACGGCGGGTGGCGGGCGTGATGGCCGAAAGTTTCCTGGTGGAAGGCAGCCAGGCCCTGCTACCCGGCCAGGCGTTGACCTATGGCCAATCCATTACCGACGGCTGCCTGGGCTGGGAAGATACCGAAAGACTGCTGGCCATGCTGGCCAACGCGGTGGATACCCGCTTTTGAGCGCATGGACCCCGTCAAAATAGCGCCGAGCTTAGTTAACGCGCCAAGGCCGCCTGAAGGCGGCTTTTTAGATAATAATCCCCACAAAAAACGACGGCAATAAAATCTCATTTTTTGTTAAACCGCCACAAAGTATTAAGTTTTGATTCACCCGCGCAGTGATATGATAAACCCATGCTGGCAAATATTAACATCATTGCACCCGCACGATATATCATTCACCGATCACGACCATAATCTTGCCCGCATAATAACCCCATTAATCATTGTCAATCATAATGAATAAGGAAGAATTCATGCCTAACATGACAAATGCAATAGATATTAACTCTCATGGCAATATGCGGTGCATCGATCAAAAATTGATGACACATAGTTCAAGACATCCTTATACCGAAGCGGTTATGAATGTCAAAAATATTTACTTAGAAGATAAAATCAATAAAACTGAAATAAATGGACACAGCACTGCCCGATATGGTGATGCACAAGTAGAAAAGAACCATGAGAAAAATATCGACTATTTATTTTGTTGCGTCAATGAACTCCGAAATAACCTGGATTGTTTATTGCGCCCCGGCAATACAAAATATATCGCAATTGAATTAATGGGGAACAAAAAATCCATACCCGCAAAAAACATCTCATTGCCCAGCGGCAGGTCAATTTATGCTGGGTATGTTGAGGAAAGATTAATTGTTTCGGACGGCCGCAATTATCATATCGAACACTCCTGGCACACACCATTAACCTGGAAAGCAACTTTTGCCAATTTGCTTGCTCACCTTACCTACGCAAGCGGTTGGTCGAACGCAAAGGACCGGCCCGGCTGGATGCATAAAGCGTTTAACTGGCTTGGCAGCATGGGCGACCCGTTAATTTTCCCACAGGCCGACGGCAAGCCGTTAGTCCCTACCAATTTCACTTCCGGTAATGTTATTTACGCCGCGCAGGCTGATTTTTCGGCGCAGTTAGGCCCGGCAGACACGATTTCACGCGAGGAAAAAGACATTGAGACCACCACCTTATCACCGCCGGTCAAGCAGGCCTTGTCTTCTTCATCTGGGACCGATAAGGCAGTGAAGACCGCCGTTATTCCCAGTCAGTTAATATTTATTATCGATAGCCATGAGTTCAAAATTGCACCCGCGAATCTGGAAGCCAAGGCTCAGCTGCAAAGCCTTATACATTATTTTTTTCAGCAAAACGCAGCGCAGGTGGCCAATCCCCTGACCATGCTACTTGAATTTGACGCGTATATCGGCCGCGAAATGGCGATTATGTTTCATCAGGGTTTATATCTTAAAGAAAAAAACAACTCGCTTAATATTATTATTTTCAAGATGATTTCCGAAAACATTATTTCCACCATGAACATATTGGCGTTAAAAGGCTCACCCACTGCCGATGACATCGCCAAATATTCTGAAGATCAAATAAGAATTGGCGATTACATTACTGATTTAGAACAAAGAGTGCTGGATGCCACTCGGCGTGTTGATACTAAAATCATCAAAGAGTTGGTGTCGCACATAAGAAATAAAGACTTCCCCACAGCCAAAAAGGAAATAATCGATAATATTAAGCAATCTACATTTGAGATGCGTGTTTATTACAAAAGATTACTGCATTATTTCATATTATTCACTCAGGCCCTTGATGAATACCGACACCAAATGACCCTGGACGATTTCCCTTCATTGGAAAAAGCTTTGTACATTAATTCCCAAGATATTTACAGTGCGTTGATTAGCGGCAACTCTGAACATTTGACAAACAGTTTAATAAAGCTAAAATTCCTTTATATCTTCGAATATACACGTTCCAATGGCATCAGTATATTTACATCAAATTTTATCGTACCGGGAGAAATATCAAACCTGTGGCATATTTTTGTTGAAGATGAAATTGAATTCGACAAAGAGGGGATGAATAAATTATTTGCCGAGGAATTAATAAGTTTCATTTATCAACACAAAACGTCGCACCTGCATTTCGATCAAGCTTTGGATTTAATCGAAATTTCCCGCCTAGATGAAATAAACACAAACGATAAAAGCAATTGGATGGAAAATAACATAAGCTATTTTTATCGTGCACAGGAAATATTATCAAATATTATCGAAGCTAACCAATTTGAAAAAGAAAAATTCCTTGAGAATATTTTTTGGTATAATGACTTCGTCAGCAGGCTTCACAATGACAAAACGCTATTCATTATGATGACATATTTAATTAATTTGCAAAAGTTATTTATTAATGAAGTGGTTAATTTTCGAAGCAATAAAAGACATATAGTTGCAACAACTCAAGAACAACGTATCGCAGCTGCAAAAATTGAAGCGGCACGAAATATATCCCTAAAGGAAACGCAAGAAAAAGATGATTATAGCTTAATACTGGAATATAATAATCTCGAATCAAACGGTCACTTAGAAGTTCTAACCAAGGCCGCGGTTGCCTGGTATATGTCACAACAAAATAATATCGATGATGGTTTTTTAAGCGCTATCAATGTACTCTATATACTCAAACACTTTATCTCGGCTCAACAGAAAATCTCACATGAGCATCACATTCGGCAGCAACAACCTTTCACCAGTGTTTTCCAGCTCAAACCTTCATCACAGATAGATTCGGCTGATGGATATTATAATCAATTCAGATACTACAAAATTCATGATTCTTTTTCTGAAGCACAAAAACTCACCATGATTGCCTTAAATAACTCAACTTTGAATTATTTAGATGTTATTTATCCACCAAAAGACATTATCTGCTTCAAGATATTTTCCCGCAATTACGTTACTAACCATTTATCCCCCTTTACAACGGTATATCTCCCTGCGGAAAATCTTGGCTATCTATCCATTGCAACATTACATAGCAACCGGCAGGTATTATTATCCACATTGAATGGTTTCCCATTCATCGCCGATATCGACACACCGGAAAAAACCGACATTATCCTTCAAATGAAATCATATTGGGCTAATTGCGATAGTATTTTTTCGTTACGCAATCGGCCTCAGTTTCCTATTAATGAAACGACACTAGCGTCGCTATTCCCCAAAATCGACGCCAATAGTAATAGACTAACGTCCATGGTTGAAATACTGCTGCGTCCTCCCGAGGAGGAATCAATCGACATCGCCGCGCCGGCATATGGGTTGGTTGCCGTAAAAGATAATGATATAAATTTAATCATCACACCTTATACACCTCAGCAACAGAATACATTCCAACCCTTAAGCATCAACCACTCTTTACTAACAAATTTTGACTATATGAATCAGGCAACATTGATATCCATTGCTGATGAGTTGAAAGAAAAGTTATATGAAGCCACTTGGTTGGAATACATTGCCGCTTTTATCCCATTTTTCACCACGCTTTGCCGTCACTGGCATGATGAAGAGCATGAAATAAAATTTGAAGACGTTATTTTTGATATTTATGATCTAATGTTGACATTAGCTTCTTTTACCGGCCAGTTTAAAAAAATATCTGAAAACACATTAAAACATGCCTTACATAAGGCCATCGAGCAGAAAATACGGCATGATCTTTTTAAAAAATTTGTCATCAACGAGTTAATCAACGCATCCCCGGAAATAGGGATAAAGTTTACCAAAACCGCTCTAAATGAATTCTTTTCTTACTTTAACGTTATCCATCCTTCAGGTAAGGCTTTATCGGTCTTTGTAGATAATATACAAGTTAACATTCTAGATTCAATAGCGATCGCTAATCGCGCCTTAAAATCCGATAGTGCATTTAAAAAAAAACTCCGCCAACCTTGGAGAGCAAATGTAAGTGATAATATATTAGAAACATTAAACACAGGAGTTGCCACAACAAATTCAACATCGGCTGAATTATTTTACGTCATCAATAATAATGACTACTTCCCGGTATTTTGGGATAAATATAACGGTGAATGGAGAATCATCAATTCACATGGCCCCAATTATAAAAACTTTGCTATTCCCGTTGCCCGCACCCATTCTGGCAACTGGGTTGCGAGCGCGGGGCAATTAGTGGACTTGAAATTTTCATCCTTCAGCATAAGTCCAATGAATCACAAGAAATTTGATAATAAAATAATCTTCATGGAGCCTATAAAAACAAGTAGTTATCAAAACATTTCAGATAATTATTTAATTGATTTCCATAAAAAAATATTACATTTTTATCTACAAAGGCATTATTACTCACAAAGGATAATTGGCGCCGAGATAGACATTAATGTTTTTCTGGATCACTCTTTTCATTTTTTTTCCATCAAGCAAGAAATACTGGCTTTACAAGAATTTAATGGATTTACTTATGATATAAAATCAAGCGAACTTGTGATAAAAACGTTAAGTGGCATTGATGATAGCAAAGTGCAATTCCGAGCAGTATGCGGCTGGCGCAGCAAGAACGACATGATGGCAGAAACATATTTCGCCTTGGCCATTAAGATAGGAGAGATGAAATACATCCTTGATTTAAATGAAATCCGTTCTATTTTTGGCTTCAATGACACAAGAGATGTTTTCACAGAAAACGAATGGGTCATGATGATGAATAACTCACCGTCTCCCTTTGAACTGATAAAATTTAAAGATTTTGAATTTATTGGTGATGCCAAATATTTTAATTATCGTGAGGCGACAGCACCGCACACTTATATAAAAAATGGGTTTTTACTAAAAGAGCCCTCTTGGTATAGATCATTAACTATAAAAACAAATACCAGTTTAAAGAACCTCAATGTTTTTCAAGAAACTATTGTTAATCCTGAAATTCATTTAGTAGCAAGAGTATTGCGAAATCATTTCGAAAGTTATAATTTTAATGAAGAATTTATTTTATATGTGTTACTAAAATCTGCAATAATTGATAATGCGGGCGCCGCAAGATTATTAAATCTAATCACCCAGGCCAAATCCAACAGGGTGATGAGTCTAGCCATTTTAAGTAATCAGCAAATAATACCCTCTACCTCCGCCTTATTAAAAATCAATAAAGGTAAACTGATTGCTGTTTTTAATTATCTCGATCAGCTTGAGCATTTATTGCTATGTTTGGGTAATGGACGTTTCATAGGTTTGGGCAATGATTTTTTTGGTTTTGCACCCCAGGCAAGAGCCACGTTAATTATCGCCGAGCAGATGGGTACCTTCATCCATGGTCTGTTAAAACCTCATCATGTGGAACAAACTTTTACAGTATTCGCCGGTGATGCGTTCGGCGCGAAAGACGATGCCCCGGTAATGCTGGACGATGTTCCCAGAGAGAAAATCCCTGAATATTTTATCGATGGTCGCATAAAAAAATATCGGGAACAACATATTCCCCGGGAACAGGTACTGTTGGGTAAAGATTGCCATATATCCCGCATTAACGGAGCCACGCCGCGTTTATCTATAAAATTGCGTGGCACACCTTTTATGGTTAATCATATGGACGTTGTCGAGTTTTCCGACATCCTTAAAGGACTGAAATATTTAGATGGTGAGAAATTTGATTTGCGTAGTATTAACAGCATCGAGTTGACATCCTGCTTCAGTGGCTATGGAAGCCGCTATTCTACCGCGCAGGCCCTGGCTAATGAACTGGGGATTAGGGTTTATACTGTACCACCTTATATCAGTGATACTGTAAGGTTAAGAAGGCCTGAATGGTTTCATGACTATTATCCCGAAGAAGTTAGTATGAGCACGAAGGGCACTCCCAGCGAACTGCCGCATTGGACTCACCACCAGGAATATATCAAAGTGCAAAATATGCAGCGCGCAATGCACGAAATTTTGTATGCCATGCGCGACGTTATTCGCCGATTGGAATTCATACAACGCGGGCAAAATATTACAGACAGTCCCTTTCATGGTGTGTCCCAACACGTTCCTTTTATTTACATCGACATATTGCGGTTATTCTACCCACCTAACCCTCACCACCCTCTTATTGTAGGGGATATAATATTGCGTCCCGATTCTCTTAAATTGCTTAAAGAAATTATCGCGGATTATACTATTGTCGCCGGCAACGAGGTTTTCATTATCGAACAAGCCTTTATGGATATTATCCTATCAATTGATGAGTATAAATATTTATCCAATCAATTTAATACTACCTCTCTTCAAGACTAAGCGCACGAGCACACTGTCTTAGCTCAAGCACAGAATCACTCAATGCCGGTCTCAGTCAGGCGGCGGCGCGGGAAAGTCGTTAAACGCCGGTCCGTCGTCAAACGGACGGCGCGGAGTCTGGTGTGGCCCGGCCAAATGTGGCGTTGTTTTGTTCGGCCCAGCTGATTATTTGCTGGGCCAGAGAGTGGCGCAGGATAAGGTGGCGATTTTAAGAGGTCACGCCCATGTCGTGCCGCTACCCAATAAATGCAGCGTCTCAAACGCCTGAAACCCGCGCCCTACGCAGCGGGGGGCTGCCATGGAGAAAGGAGAACCCTGTAATACCGGTGTCTGTGCCACGGCGCTAAGACGTTCAAGTGTCGAAAGACTGGCGGCATTTTTTTACTGGCGACGACGTCAAATCAACAGGCTAAATACGCCGCGCCCGCCTATCGGCTTTATGCCAGTTGACATTGCATATGTCGTCATAGCTGTCCGATGCATGGATAAGCATAGGCGAAAGACTATTTACCAAACGACGGGTAACCGTAGCGGCCATATCATTATACGCGGTGGCTACCTGGGCTGACAGTGAATAGCCACCTGAGCGGCTGGCCGGTGCGGTTGATTTGCGCAGCCGACGGCAAAAAGCAAGTTAAGCCAGCCTTTATGGGCCGGCATCAAAGGTTGCCCTTCCCTGCGGCTTTTTTATGGCGGATTATCACCGCGTGTCCCCGACTTAACCTCTCAATCAATTAAACAAAATCTTATTAAAGCTTAATTAAGCTACCCGTTTATATTATGGTAGGTCACTAACTCCTTGCATAACCAATAATACCAGCCGGAAATAGGTCATACACCCTTTATCATTGACGTTATCTGGCCCGTACTCATTTCGCCCTCAACCTCGTGAGCATCAGCACAACTTAAGGAAATATATGGTTAATTTAATCAATTACGGCACATCCAATGCCCCATCGGCGTCATCTTTTTATTTGAAACCAATAAATAGTTTGCATTCATTTTCAAAAGTTATCATTAAAGCTAGAAATATTAATCACCCAAAAGAGCCAGATATTCGCCATCAAGGAAACCAGACGGTTATTGCCGGCGACAAACAGCGGTCCACGCCGGGCTCAGATGATAGAATTAATTATTTATATCAATGTGCAAATGAATTAATTCGCAACAAAGACTGCTTACTCACGGCCGGCGGCGTACGTTATATTAATATCACGCTAATGGATACAACAATTAATCTCCCCGTCAGGCATATTACTTTGCCGAGCGGCCGGGCTATTCTAGCGGGATATTTGGACAGCCGGTTGGTTGTGGTCCACGAAAATAATTATTATATTGAAGATCTGCTGCAGGCGCCCCTCACTGTCACCTCGGCGCTGGGCCAATTGCTGGCGCACCTGGCTCAGGGATATAACACGGGGTATATCCTGGCGCGCCCGGCTTGGCTGGATACGGCTTTAAACTGGTTCGCCAACGCGCGGGATCCGCTGATATTCCCCCAGACGAGCGGCCTGCAGCTCCATGAGCCCGCAGGGCGCCAAACCCTTTATTCAGCCGCTGCCGAGATATCAGCGCATCCGGCCCCCGCGGGCGATAGCCCACGCCCATTAGAAGTCAAGCCGGCTCCGGCGCTTCCAACAGACGCCGTGATGCCCCATCCGCTCGGTGCGCGCGCTGATGGCTCGCCTGAGCTTGGCCGCTTTTTCATTGATGACCAGGAATTCAACCTTACACCCGCCAATCCCGCCGGCCGGGCGGTGTTACATGAGCTGGGGCGGGAATTGCAGGCGACGGGCGTTAACCTTGCCAACGGCAATCGCGAGACTTTAATAGAGTTAGACAAGCTTATCGCCGCCAAGGCTGAAGATATATTTTATTATGGGCTTTATTTTAAAGACAAAGCGTATGTACTGCACGTACTGATCCTTAAAACGTTAACCGAAAAACTCTTGACGTCGTTGCTGGGTTTAAGCGCAACAGACACCGACGGTCATCGCCTGATCAAACAGCATATGGCTGATTATAAAACTCTGCACGACTATATTCCGGATATAGAAGGAAAGCTTGTCGAGGCTTATGAAGATATCAATATCGATATCATTAGTCATACTGTAGCTTTGCTGAAAAACAGGGATTTCGCCTCAGTCGTAAATGAACAGATATTAAAAATAAAAAATACCTCATTTTATGATCATGCCTTTCATGTCGAAATATACAACACGCTCAAAGTCATGAAAATAGCTCATGATGAATATACCGCACAGCTTTTCCAAGCCGACCATACCACTTTGGAACGGGTCACTTACACGACCAATCAGGACATTTACACCGCTCTGATTGATAACAATAAAAAAGCCTTAACCGAGAGCCTGCTGAAATTAAGGTTTTATTATATATTTGAGTATACCCGTTTTAATGAAATAAGCGTTCATACTAATAACTTTTTATTGCCAGGAGAAATGACCAATCTTGGATACCCTTTCGTCGCTGATGAAACTATAATTGATATTGCGGATATGGAAAGACTCTTTATAAATGAGGCGGAAAATTACATCCATTTTAGACATAATAATCATACCCATCTAAATTTTATACTTAAAATGGTAGAGTTATCTCGGCTGAACGAAGTTCAACCTGAAGATGAGGCATCCTGGCAAGAAAAAAACATTGCACCCTGGGACCAGGCATATGCTATTTTATCGGAAATACTGATTGCAAATTACCAAGAGCAAGAAAAATTCCACACAGAGCAGAAATGGTATAACGACTTAAAAATAAACTCACATGCATATAAGTCAACGCTTATATTACTTGCTTACTTCAAGAATTTGCAAAGAATATTTATTAACATCATTGATTATTTTAGGGGCAAAAATATAACACTTGTAGCGGATAATGCTGAACAATATATTGCTGCGGCAAAAATTGAGGCGATGAGAACCGAAACTAAAAAAACGCAAGGCCACCATACAGATTATCAGATGCTTTTGTCATATCAGCGACGGGTTTTGGAAGGTGATGTTGAACTTATGATGAAAGCCTCCGTATTTTGGTATCTAAGCACAAAAAACAATTTTGATGAAGACCTATTGTCTTCATTACAAGCATTGTATATTCTAAGAAGTTTTGTCAGCGAACAACAGCATTTTTTCATTGAGTATAAAACGCGCGAACAAGTGGGCCATTTAAGCATTTATCAATTGTCACCTTCAGATAAAAAAGATTCTTTAGAAGATTATTATAAACAATTTTATGATTATAAGCATTTTTACGCCGGTCATGAAGCCCGTAAAAGCAGCCTGGCGGCGATTAACTTGTCCGCAATCGATTATGTCGACGCCATATACCCGCCAAAAGAAATATTTTGCTTTGAAGTTTTCTCGCGAAACTATGTTTCTAACAGCCTATCCCCGTTTAATTATGTTTATTTCCCCCATAAAAATATTGGCTACCTCTCACTTTTGCGATTACAAAGCGGCAAGCTTTTTCTTTTATCAACCCTTAGCGGTTATGTCTTTATCCATGACATTGATAAATTTGATAACCAGCCTTTTGTGCAACAGATGATGGCTTACTGGCGCGGCTATAACGCGAATAAGCAATCGGGGCGCCCAGAGCCGCTGGGGTGCGGGGCTGATTTCCTGGCGGGACTGTTTCCTGATATCGACGCTAACAGCGGCGATCTTACCACCATGATCGACCTGGTGCTTTCTCCTCCGGAAGACGAGCCCATGGGTATGCATGCGGCGCCCTTTACGCTGGTTGCAGTCAATAGTAGCGATATCATATCATTGATCAAACCCTATATTTCACAACCGATTGACTCGTCACCGCCGGTAAGTCTTGATACGCCGCTGATTACCAATATTGATTATTTGTCTCATGCGACACTGCTTACCATTGCCGATCGATTGAAAGAAACGCTGCGTAACCATAGTTGGCCTGAATATATAGCCTCGTTTATTCCTTTTTTCGATACGCTTTGCAAACACTGGTATGATAAAGAGCATGAAATAAAATTCAATGAAATCATGTTCGATCTATTTGATCTCATCACCACGATTGTATTTATGGGGGGGCAATTTAAAAAAATCCCTGAAAACACATTAAAACATGCATTATACAAAGCCATAAAAAACAATACACCGCGAGAGATGCTACAACGATTTATTCTTAATGAATTAGTGCTATCCGCACCTGAAGTGGGAAAAAAACTCGCCGCGGCGTCGGTTAAGGAATTTGCTTCTTTCCTTTTTCCGCTACAGCCTTACGGCAGCTTACTGTTTTTTCTTACCTTGAACATTAAAAATAAAATCACCGAAATTGTTTCAATCGTCAACGAAGCTATCAGAGCAGAATCACGGCGCAAGAAAAATTTGCGGCAGGCATGGAAAACAGATATTGATGCCCGTCTACTGGAAATAAAATCAACGGGTGTTTTGGTTGATAAAATCACGCAAAACAAATTATATTATGTTGTAAATGATAATGACTATTTCAAGGTTTTCTGGGATAAACATTATGGAGGATGGAGGATTATCAATAAAAAAATGACTAATGAAAAAGATTTTGCTGTGCCGGTAGTACGCAGCAGCACCGGCAATTGGATAGCCAGTGTCGGTAGTCGTTCCAGTCATTTCATTGCCTCCTACGATTTTTATGAAGTAGCAAAAAAAAACCGCAATCATATTGAGATAATACAATGTGAAGCTGCGCCCACCTTGTCAAAAAAACCGGATATCGATAACAGCACCATAGATTTCTATAAGCGCGTGATACGATTTTATCTTTATAAAAATGATTATGTGCGTGATATCATTAATCAAAACATACAGCATGAAAATTTTATTGGCAGATTTCATCGCAGCTTTTTCTTTCGGCAGGAGATTATTGATTCTTTAAAGTTTAACGGTTATAGCCAGGATGAAGAATTTCTGGTTTCCGCTATACGGGCCTTGACTGAAAAACAAGAAGGGATTATGCGTTTCCGTGCTATTTGCGGCTGGAAAAACAAGCATTCAACAGTACCTGAAACCTATTTTGCATTAACACTTGATATTGAAAATTATAAATTTATTATTGATCTTAAAGAAATGCGTGGTTCATTCATTTTACTGGATACCATGGATGTTTTCACCGAAAATGAATGGTTGAGCATGTATAATAAATCGCCATTAGAATTCGAACTCATTAAATATAAAGATATCGACTCATTAGAGGATGTTAATTATCTGACATACCGGGAGGCTACGTCGCCGTCCAGTATTCTTAAAAACGGTTTCTTGCTTAAAGAACCAACATGGTATTTTCCTTTGATTATCAGAAGCAATAATGCTCCTGGCAAACTAAAATATTCAACCGGTTATGTGCAATCATCCGATTTTCGTCTGGCCGCACGGGCATTACGCCATTCAACTTATACCTATACGTTTAAAGAAGAATTCCCCCTGCATGTTTTATACAAAACCAAAAAATTGGATAATGAAAGCGCAATAAAACTGACCCGAATGATAAACCAGGCAAAAATAGATAATTTTAATAGCCACGCCATTCTTTCCGACAAATTCAGGATAACATCCATAGAGAACATGCTCAAAATTAACGAAGGCAACCTTTTGGCGCTCTACAGCACGGCCAATTTACTTGAGCATCTATTGCTTTGTCAGGGCCACGGTCGATTTATCGGCATAGAAAATCACTTTTTTGATCCCGACCTGCCGGCAAGGGTTTCCATCGTTATCGCCGAACAAATGGGCACGTTCGGGCAAGGGCTGCTGACGCTGCGCCACAACGGCAAAAACCTCTTCGTCATGGCGGGCAAGGCCTTTGGCTCGAAGATTGAGATCCCCACATTAATGGATGAACTTCCTCGTGAAAAAGTGCCTATTTATCTGAGTGACGGCCAGCAAAGAGGCTACAGGGAGCAGCAGGTTTCGCGCGAAAAAATCCTGTTGGGAAAAGATTGTCATATCGACCTGATCAGTGATGCCAAGACGCGCTTAAGGATAAAACTGCATGGCGCGCCCTTTAATGTGAATAACATGGATGCCATTGAGTTTTCAGACATTGTCCGCGGGCTTTCGTATCTGGATAATGCCAAATTCAGGTTTCAGGATTTGGAAAGCATTGAACTTTTTTCCTGCTACAGCGGCTATGGCCACCGCTATTCGACGGGGCAAATCCTTGCCAATGAGCTAGGTCTGCCTATTAAGGCTTACCCGTATAAAATCAGCGACGATATCCGCCAGCGCAGGCCGGAATGGTTTACCTGGTTTCGACCGGGTAAGCAGCATATGAGCCCGGCCCGCGGCAGCGTCGATTCCTCTCATGGTTCCGAGGATGGAAGCTTCAGCCAAAGCCAGAGGATACATCGCCGGTTGCATGATTTGATAAGCTTCGTACTGAATATGCATAAAAGAATTTTAGTCCAGCGCAACAAGCGCGATCGTGCGGCGGCGCCAAATAACACCACGGCGACGGGCCCTATCCCGGCATCAGCCCCAAATGCTGGTCAAATGCCGTTAATCTATCTGGATATTTTGCAGCAATTATATGGCTATGCCCCGCCCAACGCGGATATCCCCCGTCATATACAATCCCTTAGTCCGCAGTCCTTACATATACTGGATGCCATTATCGCCGAATATCACTTAACCGGCGAGGAGGATCGCTTTATTGTCGAGCAGGCTTTTCTGGATGTCATACTCTCGCTGGACGAATATCGTTATCTGTCCGATTGGTTTGCTAATGAAATCAACCCGGGCGATCGGCACTGATGGCATAACCGGACGGATGACGGATAAAGGGCGCGCGCGCAGGCAATCACCTCAACTTGAACAGGATATCTCCAAATGCCTGCCCCACTCCGGCGGCGGCGCGGCCAGGTCGTTAAACGCCGCATCGCCATCAAACGGACGGCGCAGGGCCTGGTGAAGCCTGGCTAAAAAAGCGGTGTCGTTTTGTTCAGCGCCGTCGATAGCCTGCTGGGCCAGATAGTTGCGCAGGATGATGTTGGGGTTTTTAGCCAGCATGGCCTGCCTGCGCCGATCGTTATCGACGTCTTCCTGCAGTAGCCGGCGGCGGTAAGACTGATACCAGCTGTCAAAACCCGCCAGGTCTTTCATTTCATCGCGTAGCGGCGAGCGCGGATTGCGAGCCTCGCTTTCACTTAACAAGCGAAACACCTGAGTGTAGTCGCTGCCTTCACGCGCCATGAGTCCAAGCAGGCCGGTGAGAATATCATTATCTTGTCGATCGCGCGTGGTAAAGCCCAGTTTGGCGCGCATCTCCTCGCCATAAGCGTCCATCAGCGCCGGTTCATAGCAAGCCAGCGCCCGCTCAAGAGAGTCGACCGGCATCAGGCCGGATAACGCCTGCGCCAGTCGATGCAAATTCCATAAACCCACCGCCGGCTGGTTGTCAAACGCATAGCGGCCCTGATGGTCGGTATGGTTGCAGATATAATCCGGCTGGTACGCATCAAGAAAACCAAAGGGGCCATAATCTATGGTAATGCCCAAAATCGACATGTTGTCGGTATTCATCACGCCGTGGGCAAATCCCACCGCCTGCCACTGGGCAATCATGCGCGCCGTCCTTTCCACCACATCCGTCAGCCATAAACGGTAGCGATCTTCCAGGCCCAGCCATTGCGGCCAGTGGCGGCCGATAACATAATCCGCCAACTGGCGTACCTTATCGGGTTCGCGCCGGTAGTAGAAATGCTCGAAATGCCCAAAGCGCACATGGCTTGGCGCCACCCGCAGCAGCATGGCGCCCGGCTCCGCTTTTTCGCGCCATACCGGCTCGTCGCTGGTGACGATGGTCAGTGCCCGCGTCGTGCCGATGCCAAGATAATGCAGCGCTTCGGACGCCAGAAACTCGCGTACCACGGAACGCAGCACCGCGCGGCCGTCCCCCATGCGCGAATAGGGCGTGAGGCCGGCGCCTTTCAGATGCCAGTCCATCGACCTTCCGTCCGCCAGTTGCTGTTCGCCGAGCAGTATGCCGCGCCCGTCGCCCAGTTGGCCCGCCCAGGCGCCGAACTGATGGCCACTGTAAACCTGCGCCAGCGGCTGCATGCCGGGCAGCAGCTGTTCGCCGGACCATATCGCCGCATGCCGCTCGTCGAACAGTTCATCGGCAAGAGCCAGCTCGCCGGCCAATGCCGCGCTATGGTAAAGCAATCGTGCGCCGCGCAGCGGGGTGGGCGCAAGAGCGGTATAAAAACCGGGCAACTGGTGGAAATAGCTATTCTTGAATATCGGGGTCTGTGCCATGGTGCCTCCTTACTCAAGTGTAGAACGTCCGGCGACATACCTGTAGTGCGACCACCGGTCTCCCCGTCACCGCTTGCCGCCGCATGAGCCATGGCCGGCCATGCCGCCGGGAAAACTTCCTTTTAGCGCACGGCGTCGCTCAACCACGCGCTGACGTCTTCCAGCGCGTCGCGGTCCTGCGCAAAATCGGCCATTATCCGCCGGCAAGCCAATGCCATATCGGCGGGACGATAGGTTACGCCGGGCAATGCCCTGGCCAATGCCTCCAGGGGACTGGGATTCAAACTGTCGGTAAAGAGTTGGCAGCGGGTTATCACGCCGTGTTCCATGTCCATATGCAATTCCACCCCGCCCCAGGCAAAACGCGCATCCAGCGTATGGCTGAAGGCCGGCGCCTGGCCAAAATTCCATTCCCAACTGCTTTGTTTGGCAAATTGCGCGGCAAACCCGGGCAGGTCCGGCACCTTGTCCGGCGAAATGATTTCGGGCATCACCGGTTCGCCATACCATTGGCTGAACGCGTCGCTCAGGTAGCGGCATAACAGGTGATGCTCGATAGCGGGCAGCACCTCGACAAGATTGGCCACCCTGGCGCGCACCGAGGAAATACCCTTTGCCTGTAATTTTTTCACATCGGGATTAAGGTATAGCGCCAGTCGGTCCAGATCGGCGTTGAGCAGCAGAGTGCCGTGGTGAAATCCCCGATCAGCCGTTTCGCGATAGGCGGAGCCGGAGATTTTACGCTCGCCGTCGGAGGTGCCCAGCACCAGGTCGTTGCGCCCCGACGCGGTCGCCGCGATACCCATATTGCGCAGGCCATTGAGGATGATTTGGGTGGAAATGGATTTATCATAGCCCGGCTTGCCGGCCATAAAAGTGAAGCACGTATTACCCAGATCGTGAAATACCGCGCCGCCTCCGCTGCTACGCCGGGCCAGTTTGATATGGTCCTGCGCCATGCGCCGGGTATTGCATTCTTTCCAGGGATTCTGCGCGCGGCCAATCACCACCGTATCCGCATTGCGCCATAAAAACAGCACGCGTTGGGTGGCCGGCATCTGGCGGAAAATACACTCTTCCACCGCCAGGTTAAACCAGGGATCGTAGGAATCGGACAAAAATAGCCGCAGGGATGACATACTTTCTCCCGTCGTGACGACGTTAAATCAGCCGGTTAAATACGCCGCGCCTGCCAATAGGCTTTGCGCCAGTAAACATTGTCCAGCGATGAGCGTATGACGCCGCGGCTGGTCGAGGCATGGATAAACAGATCGTCGGTATCATAGATACCCACATGCAGTCCGTTGGCGCCGCTGCCCGTTTTGAAAAACACCAGATCCCCCGGCAATAGATCGTCACGAGAGATGCGCGTGCCGACTTTAGTCTGCGCCTCTGTGGAGCGCGGTAATATGATGTCAAACCGGTCCCTGAAGGTGCGATAGACAAAACCGGAGCAGTCCACCCCGTCCTGGTTCAGACCGCCATAGCGGTAGGGCGTGCCGTGCCATTGGCGCAGCTGCGCATGGAGACGGGATTGCACCACGCTGGCGTTGGCCAGCCGCGGGTCGGGACTGGGCGCATGGTGGCTACAGCCGGTAATCAATAACGTTACTGCCAACAGCCAAAAGGACATCCGTCTCATTTTCTACTTATGACTCTTTATATTGACCATGCTGATTAAGAAGCGCCCGAAATCATCCGCTGCGACGGTAAAGACGGGCCCGATGCCACCAGCCAGGGGCGCTCGCCGGCCTGGAGCAGGGTAAAATCCACGCCGAACACCGGCGAAAGGATCTCGGGACGCATAACCTGCCCCGCGCTGCCCTGCGCCGCCAGGGCGCCGGAGGACATAAGCCACACCCGGCCGGCATGATGCAGGGTATGGTTAAGATCATGGGCGCAGATCAGCACGCCGAGCCCCGCGGCCGCGACTTCCGCCAGCAGCGCATCCAGGGCCACGCGCTGGGCGATATCCAGGCTGGCGGCGGGTTCGTCGAGCAGCAGCAGCCGGCCAAGGGGGTTCACGTCCGGCCAGATCTGCAGAAATACCGCCGCTAGCCTTACCCGTTGCCATTCGCCGCCGGATAGCTGGCTTAACGGGCGGTCGAGTTTATCCGCCAGCGACAAGGCCGCGGCCAGATATGCCACGGTCCGATCAATCGCGGCCTCGTCGGCGTTGCGCGGCTGATGCAGCATCAGATACTGGAATACCGGCATGGCGGTGGAGGGCAGCGCCTGCTGGCATAAATAGCCCCGGCGCAGGGCCAGGTCGGCGCCATGCCACTGTCCCACCGGCCGGCCGAGCAGGCTGACGTCCCCCGCCGACGCCATCAGGCCGGCGATACAGGCCAGCAGCGTGCTTTTCCCCGCGCCGTTAGGTCCGATGATATGGATCAGGCTGCCGGTCGGTACTTGGACCGATATCTTCGCCAGGCGCCGCGGCACCGATACGCGCCGCAGATCCAGTAATAACGGCGGCTGCATGGCCGGTGCGCCGTTTATTGCGCCAGGGCCCGTTTGACGGCATCGAGGAGAATGGGATCCTGAGGCGTCATATCCGGGGCAAAGCGTTCGAGGACGGTACCGTCGCGCCCTACCAGGAATTTTTCAAAATTCCATAAAATATCCTGCGGCTGCTTAGGCGCGCGCCCTTTTCCCGCCAGGCGCTCATAAAATGCGCTGCCCTGCGGTTTTATCGCCGTGGGTTTCGCGGCGATCAGCGCCCGGTAAAGCGGGTGGCGCTGCTCGCCGTTGACTTCAATTTTACTGAACATGGGAAATTCGACGCCGAATGTCCCGCGACAAAAGGCCAGTATCTCTTCATCGCTGCCGGGTTCCTGGCCGGCAAACTCATTGGAGGGAAAGCCTAAAACCTCCAGCCCCTGGGCATGCCAGGTTTTATAAAGCGCTTCCAGTCCTTCGTATTGATCGGTCAGACCGCATTTCGAGGCGACGTTGACAATCAGCAGTACCGAGCCCCGGTAATTTTCCAGGGTGGTAACTTCCCCGGTAATGGTCTTCAGCGGCAGGGTATAAAGGGTATCACTCATCTGAATCTCCTACGGGTTACAGTTAAAATCAGCAGCTTAACGCCATACACCAGCTTATCCTCTTATCCGGATTAATAGCCAGATAAATATCGGCGAACCAAGGGTGGCGGTTACCACGCCTATCGGCAGTTCCGCGGCATACAGCGCGATGCGGGCAATCACATCCGCCAGCAGCAGTATGCCCGCGCCGGCCAGGGCGCAGCCGGGAAGCAGCCGTCGGTGATCGGTTAATCCCCATAAACGCAAGATATGCGGGACCACCAGGCCGATAAAACCAATCACGCCGGCCAGGGCTACGCTGATGCCCACCATCCAGCCGAAGGCCAGTACAAACACATTGCGCCAGACAAACACCGGTAAGCCCAATTGCATCGCCTGCTGTTCGCCCAAGGCCTGCAGGTTCATCACCCGGCCCTGCAGGCACAGCCAGAGAATAAAGGGCAGCAGGGACAATACCAGCCATTTGTCGCGCCAGTCCACGCCGCCAAAGCCCCCCATCATCCAATATAATAATTGGCGCAGATCCAGGCTGGTACTGAAATAGACCGCCCAGGTCATCACGGCGCTGCAAACAATGCCAAGCGCGACCCCGACCAGCAGTAGCCGGGCGTTGGAGGCGCGGCGTCTGGCAAACCACAGCAGCAGCAGCGTAATCGCCAGCGCGCCGGCCACCGCGCACAGACCCAGGCCCCACACCGGTATCGTCCCCCGGCCAAGCAGTACGCCGAGGGTAAGCGCTACGCCTGCGCCGTTGGCCACGCCCAGCAATCCTGGCTCGGCCAGCGGATTTTCAAAAATATTCTGCATCGCGGCGCCGGCCAGCGCCAGCGCCGCGCCGACGGCCATCACCGCCAGGGCGCGGGGCAGCCTCAGTTGCCAGATGAACATGCGGGGCGTGTCGTCAAGCCATTGGGTCGGCCAGTACCAGACATCGCCGGCGCACAGGCTCACCAGCAGGGCAATAAACACAAACAGCGCCAAAACGCGGACGCGCGCGGCATCGCGACGGGATTGCCGATATTTCAGATCGCTGAAAAGTGGACTGTTTGACGGCATCATCACTTAAGGTCCGGTAATACAAGGTTATCTGGGCACGGAAAACGGGCTTTTATCCTACCGGGATTAACGGCAAAGCGGTAGCGCCAATGGCGGGAAAATGAAGGTTGTGATATCGACGGGATAAACGGCGTTTTACCGGCGGGGCGGGAAGTACTGAAAGAAAAAAAACCGGCGCCATAAGTGGGGAATCAGATGGCGCCGGGTAAGGTGACCCATAGGGTCAATATTAACTCTGTTGTTATTGTTGCGGCTGTTTTATCGGTTCACCGCCGCTTCCCTGGTGTTGGTTTTCCTGACTTTTGCTCTCATGGCCGCTCTGTGCCTGTCCCTGCTTGCCGTTATCACCATTGGGCTGGGCGTGGGTATTATGATCGTCGCCGGTATTGCGGGACGTTGTTTTATGCGCCACCGGCTGCTGGCGCGCCTTGGCGGTTTTACCTTGTCCCGCGGGCGGCTTGGGCGACCAGCGGCCGCCATCCCAATATTCGCCGCGGGTGTTGCGTTCGCCTACATGCTTGCCCTTGTGTCCACGCCACCAGGTCGGAGTACGCCAGTCATAGCCATCCCAGTAATAGCCCCGATCGTTACGCGCGCCGATTTGCACCGAGACGCCCTGGGCAGAGGTATGGACCAGCATGCCCGCCATGGCGCCCGTGGGGATGACGCAAGGCGTTGCCAAAAGAGCCATGGCCAAAAATACTGCTTTTTGTTTCATATTCTGTGTCCCTGAATCCATTTGCAGTGGTTATAACAGCCGCGGCAAAATGCCACTATCAGACAAGCACGGATTTGCATTACTCTTACGCTAACCTGACGAAATACTCACACTGAGCCCCGATGCTTTACGGCGAACTGCCGCCCACTGCCCCGCATCCCTAAACGGGCTTTGGCCGGGTTTAATGCGGCTTCGGCCTGATTATTTCATTGCCGCCCTGGTGCGGCTGACCGCCGCCGTTCTGCTGCGGCCGGTTATCATTGCCGCCCTGGTGCGGCTGAACGCCGCCGTTCTGCTGCGGCCGGTTGTCATTGCCGCCCTGGTGCGGCTGCCCGCCGCCGTTCTGCTGCGGCCGGTTATCATTGCCGCCCTGGTGCGGCTGCCCGCCGCCGTTCTGCTGCGGCCGGTTGTCATTGCCGCCCTGGTGCGGCTGCCCGCCGCCGTTCTGCTGCGGCCGGTTATCATTGCCGCCCTGGTGCGGCTGACCGCCGCCGTTCTGCTGCGGCCGGTTGTCATTGCCGCCCTGGTGCGGCTGCCCGCCGCCGTTCTGCTGCGGCCGGTTATCATTGCCGCCCTGGTGCGGCTGCCCGCCGCCGTTCTGCTGCGGCCGGTTATCATTGCCGCCCTGGTGCGGCTGCCCGCCGCCGTTCTGCTGCGGCCGGTTGTCATTGCCGCCCTGATGCCACTGTCCGCCGCCGTTTTGCTGCGGCCGGTTATCATTGCCGCCCTGATGCCACTGTCCGCCGCCGTTTTGCTGCGGCCGGTTATCATTGCCGCCCTGATGCCACTGTCCGCCGCCGTTTTGCTGCGGCCGGCTATCGTGCCTGTCGTTATGATCCCAGGTGGAAAATTCCTGCCGCCGGCTCGGTTCATGATAGTTGCGCCCGCGCCGGCCATAGCCTGGCGGCGGCGCTATGGTCCAGATACCGTTATACCAATACTGGCCCCGGTCGTTGCGCATGCCGTCAGGCATTTCCTCTATCCAGCGCCCGCCGTCCCAGTACCAGCCGAAATCATTACGATCGCCGATATCATCATCCTCATGTTCGTACCACCACTGTGGCGTACGCCATTGGTAACCATCCCAAAACCACCCGCGCTCGTTGCGTTCGCCGACATGCCGGCCGCGGTGATCGTACCACCAGTGCGGCGGACGCCACTCGTCGCCATCCCAGAAATAACCGCGCTGATCCTGGCTGCCCAGGTTAATCACCATGCCGGGATTATTGGTGCTGATAAATACATCCGCCAGCGCGCCGCAGGGCATCAGCAGCGCCAGCGCACATAATAAGGTGGTCTTTCTCATGATATCTACCTGTGATACAGATACGATTTGCCGCCGTTATAGCAGCGGCCAACGGCCGCCACTATCAGACAATGTCGCCTTTACGATAAACAGGCGATCCCCTTACCAAAACCTGACAATCCGCCATCCCGCGGGGCGCCGGTACGGATTTCCCCCGGGTGCTAAAAGAAGCGGGCATGATGATAATGCCCTGACGGGTAACGCATGCCGCCCCTTTCCCGCCGGCACCCGCCATGTTGACGAAAAAAAAGGCCGCACGGGGCGGCCTTTTCAGAGAGAGGACAATACATCACTCTTTAGGTGAGGCATTCTCGACACGGCTTTTCAACTTTTGCCCCGGACGAAACGTCACCACCCGCCGGGCAGTGATAGGAATATCTTCACCGGTTTTCGGATTACGCCCTGGACGTTGATTTTTGTCGCGCAGATCAAAATTACCAAAACCGGATAATTTTACCTGCTCGCCATTTTCCAGCGCTCGCCGGACTTCCTCAAAAAACAGTTCCACTATTTCTTTGGCATCCCGTTTGCTCAGCCCGAGCTTTTCAAACAGGTATTCTGACATTTCAGCTTTAGTAAGCGCCATAGGTTCAATCCCTCAAGGATGCTTGGAATCGCTGTTTTAGTGCCGCCACACATTTTGCTACGGTCGCGGCAATAGCCTCTTCTTCCAGTGTACGAGCGGTATCCTGTAGTATCAGGCTGATAGCCAGGCTCTTAAAACCTTCCGCTACGCCCTTCCCCCGGTACACATCAAACAAGTTTACGCCAACTACCTGATTTGCGCCAACTTTCTTACACTCTGCCATAATATCTGCTGCAGGGACACTTTCAGCCACCACAATAGCGATGTCGCGGCGGTTGGCCGGGAAGCGTGAAATGTCACTGGCTTCAGGAACTTTACGCGCTGCAACCTTATCCCAGCGTAGTTCAAAGACCAGGGTACGGCCATTTAAATCCAGCTTTGCTTCAAGTTCAGGGTGTATAACGCCAATAAATCCAATATGTTCCCCTGCTAAATACAATGCCGCGCTCTGGCCCGGGTGTAAAGCGGGATTATGCTCAGGTTTGAATTCAATATCAGCAAGTTTGCCGGTAAGTTCAAGTAATGATTCAAGATCGCCTTTCAAATCGTAAAAATCCACCGGCTGGCGCGCAAGATCCCAATGTTCGTCAAAACGCGGACCGGTAATGACCCCCGCCAGCATAAGATCCTGACGAATGCCGAGGTCCGCTGTTTTATCAGGAACAAAGCGCAGTCCACTTTCGAATAAACGAATCCGGTTTTGCTGGCGGTTCTGGTTATAAACCACCGCGCCCAAAAGTCCACTCCACAGGGACAACCGCATGGCGGACATTTCCACCGAGATGGGGCTGGGCAGCAGCAGCGGCTCCTGGTCAGGATGCAGCAGTGATTGTATCTTCGGATCGACAAAGCTGTAAGTGATCGCTTCCTGATAACCCCGATCCACCAGCAGCGTTTTTACGCGATTAAGCGGCAATGCCGCCTCCTGGTGCCGGGTCATTTCCAGATTGGCGCGCACGGGCACATTCGGAATGTTGTTGTAGCCAAACACCCGGGCCACTTCTTCCACCAAATCTTCTTCGATCTCCATATCAAAACGCCAGGTCGGCGCCACCGCTTGCCAGTTGTCTTGCCCTGCGGTCACGGTACATCCCAGCCGTGACAGGATATCACCGACATCGGCATCGGGAACGCGGTGGCCTATCAGGCGATCGAGTTTTTCGCGGCGCAGGGTGATGGTGGCCTGGCGCGGCAGCGCGGACGGTGCGCTCACGTCCACAACCGGCCCAGGCCGGCCGCCGCAGATAGCCAGCAGCAGGCCGGTGGCGCGCTCCATGGCCCGGTGCTGCAACGCGGGATCCACACCGCGCTCATAGCGATGCGATGCGTCGGTGTGCAGGCCGTAGCGGCGCGCGCGGCCGGCGATAGCTAAGGGGCTGAAAAAAGCGCACTCCAATACCACATCCTGGGTGTCGGCGCTGATGCCGGAGAATTCGCCGCCGAAAATACCGCCCAGCGCCAATGCCTTTTCCCGATCGGCAATGACCAGCGTATCGGCCCGCAGGCGGGTTTGCGTCCCGTCCAGCAGCGTCAGGCTTTCGCCTTCTTCCGCCATGCGCACCACGATGCCGCCGTCAATGCGCTGCAGATCAAACGCATGCATCGGCTGCCCTAGTTCCAGCAGGACAAAATTGGTAATGTCCACCACCGCGTCCACTGAACGCAGGCCGCAGCGGCGCAGCTTTTCCTTCATCCACAACGGCGTGGGCGCGGCGACGTTTATCCCCTTGATCACGCGGCCAAGATAGCGCGGACAGGCGTCGGGGGCATCGACGCGGATCGGCAACCGGTCCTCGATAACCGGCGCCACGACCTCGATGGCCGGTATGTTCAGCGGCAGGCGGTTGATTAACGCCACGTCGCGGGCTATGCCGATAAGTCCCAGGCAATCGGCCCGGTTAGGCGTAACGCTGATATCGATAATACGATCGTCAAGCTGCAAATAATCGCGGATATCGACGCCCAGCGGGGCATCCGCGGGCAGTTCGATAATGCCGCTATGGTCGTCCGCCAGGCCCAGTTCGGTGAAGGAGCACAGCATGCCTTCGGACGGCTCGCCGCGCAGTTTAGCGGCTTTTATCTTAACATCACCCGGCAGCACGGCGCCGATGGTCGCCACCGCCACCGTCAAGCCTTCGCGGCAATTGGGCGCGCCGCAGACGATATCCAGCAGCGCGTCGCCGCCGATATCGATTTTGGTCACCCGCAGTTTATCGGCGTTGGGATGCTGGCGGCATTGCGCTACCCGGCCCACCACCACGCCGGTGAAGGCGGGGGCGGCGTCGGCGACGCCGTCGACTTCCAGGCCGGCCATGGTGATCTGTTCCGCCAGCTCATCGCTGGTGATAGCGGGATTCACCCATTCACGCAGCCAAAGTTCACTGAATTTCATGTGCTCGTCCCGTCCTATTTAAACTGTTTAAGAAAACGCAGATCGTTTTCGAAGAATGCGCGCAAATCTGTGACACCGTAACGTAACATCGTCAAGCGTTCCATGCCCATGCCGAAAGCAAAACCGGAGTAGACTTCGGGGTCAATACCGACATTGCGTAATACGTTCGGATGCACCATGCCGCAGCCCAACACTTCGAGCCATTTGCCATTTTTACCCATCACATCGACTTCGGCGGAGGGTTCGGTAAAAGGGAAATAAGACGGGCGGAACCGTACCTGCAGGTCTTCTTCAAAGAAATTGCGCAGGAAATCGTGCAAGGTTCCCTTCAGGTTGGTAAAACTGATATTGGTATCAATGATCAGCCCTTCCATCTGGTGAAACATCGGGGTATGGGTCTGATCGTAGTCGTTACGATAAACGCGTCCCGGGGCAATGATGCGGATCGGCGGCTGTTGATTTTTCATGGTGCGGATCTGCACGCCGGAGGTCTGGGTGCGCAACAACCGCGTGGCGTCGAACCAAAAGGTATCATGATCCGCCCTGGCCGGATGGTGGGCAGGGATATTCAGGGCGTCGAAGTTATGATAATCATCTTCAATCTCCGGGCCGGTGGCCACAGAAAAACCCAGTTCGCCGAAGAAGTGCTCAATGCGGGAAATAGTGCGGGTCACCGGATGCAGCCCGCCATTCTCCATACGTCTGCCGGGTAACGATACATCCAGGGTCTCCTGCGCCAGGCGGGCATTGAGCGCCTGCGACTCCAGGCTTTCCTTACGTTCATTCAGCGCCTGCTGCACCTCCAGCTTAACCTGGTTGATCACCGCGCCCGCCGCCGGCCGCTCTTCCGCCGGCAAATCGCGTAAGGTGGTCATTTGCAGGGTTAAATGCCCTTTTTTGCCAAGATATTCGACGCGCACGTTATCGAGCGCCGCGCTGTCCTGGGCTTGTGCGATGGCTGCTTTGGCTTGCACAACCAAATCTCTCAGATGTGGCATTGCTTTCCTCTTTTTCCGGCCTTAATGGCTTAATCGTTAATGGCGAGCAAAAAAAAACCTCCACACCGGGAGGCTTTAGCGCTATTTTTCGTTTCTTTTCTTACGCGCAAGCCCCCGGGATCAGGTGCTAAAGTAAAAAAAGAAGCGGAAAATGGCAGCATTCATGCTTGCATTACCTTAAACGTTGTCGGGGAAGTATCCGTTAGGTGATTGATACTAGCGTAATAAATAAATCCAAAAAATAAAAGAGGGAGTTAAACTCCCTCTCTCATTCATATCACGCCAGCGCGCCTTTCGCTTTTTCGGCAAGGGCGGTAAACGCCACTTTGTCGAATACAGCGATGTCTGCCAGGATTTTACGGTCAATTTCAATAGAGGCTTTTTTCAGGCCGTTAATGAAACGACTGTATGATATGCCGTTCTGGCGGGCAGCGGCGTTAATACGCGCGATCCACAGTTGACGGAACTGACGTTTCTTCTGACGGCGGTCACGGTAGGCATATTGGCCTGCTTTGATAACCGCCTGAAAGGCAACACGGTAGACGCGTGAACGGGCGCCATAATAACCTTTCGCTTTTTTCAGAATCTTTTTGTGACGTGCACGAGCTGTCACACCACGTTTTACGCGAGCCATATGCTCTCTCCTAAAGTCTTATTCGAACCAGTTAAAATGACGCTTATGCGTACGGCAGACATGCGATGACCAAACCCAGATCGCCTTTGGAGACCATGGATTTAGGACGCAGGTGACGTTTACGCTTAGTGGCTTTTTTGGTCAGAATATGACGCAGGTTAGCATGCTTGCGCTTGAAGCCGCCGGAAGCGGTTTTCTTAAAGCGCTTGGCAGCACCGCGTACTGTCTTGATTTTTGGCATTATCTATTTCTCTACTGCGCATTGTTGATAAAATGAAGCAATGAGGCGAAGGCAACTTACCGCCGTTTGGCGCCAGGCTGCCCTACTTGTCAGGCCTTATTGTTTCTTCTTGGGTGCGAGCACCATGATCATCTGGCGTCCTTCGATTTTACTCGGGAAAGACTCAACTACCGCCAGTTCACTCAAATCGTCACGAACGCGGTTAAGCACTTCGATACCGATCTGCTGATGCGCCATTTCACGTCCACGAAACCGCAGGGTGATTTTGGCTTTATCGCCGTCTTCCAGAAAACGAATCAGGTTGCGTAGTTTTACCTGATAGTCGCCTTCGTCGGTACCAGGCCGGAATTTGATTTCCTTAACCTGAATAACTTTTTGTTTCTTTTTCTGCTCTTTGGTGGACTTGCTCTTCTCATAGAGGAACTTGCCGTAATCCATGATTCGGCAAACCGGCGGCTCGGCATTAGGGCTGATTTCAACTAAATCAACACCCGACTCCTCGGCTTTCTCAAGCGCTTCGTTGAGGCTGACTATGCCGATTTGCTCGCCGTCGATTCCCGTCAGACGAACCTCTGCCGCGCGAATTTCTCGGTTGATACGATTCGGACGCGCCGGTTGAACTCGTTTTCCGCCTTTAATACTTTATACCTCCAGTTGATGAAGATTACGGCTGCGTATCTCTTGCTGCAGCTTTTCAATAATCTCGTTAACGTCGATGCTGCCCAAATCGATGCCGCGGCGTGTACGCACGGCAACTTTGCCCGCTTCGGTTTCTTTATCACCGCAGACCAGCATATAGGGCACCCGACGCAAAGTATGCTCGCGGATTTTAAAGCCTATTTTCTCATTTCTCAAGTCCGCTTTTACACGAATGCCGGCTGCGGACAATCTTTCTGTCACTTTTGCGACGTAATCAGACTGATTGTCGGTGATATTCATCACCACAACCTGGGTCGGCGCCAGCCAGGTAGGATAAAAACCCGCATATTCTTCGGTCAGGATACCGATAAACCGCTCCATCGAACCCAATATGGCGCGATGGATCATTACCGGTACCAAACGCTCGTTGTTCTCGCCTATATAAGAGGCGCTCAGGCGACCCGGCAAGGAAAAGTCCAACTGTACCGTGCCGCACTGCCAGGCGCGATCCAGGCAATCAAGCAGGGTAAATTCAATCTTAGGACCGTAAAACGCCCCTTCACCCGGCTGATATTCAAACGCGATGCCGTTTTCAGTCAACGCGGCGGCCAGGTCTTTTTCCGCCCGATCCCAGGTATCGTCGGTACCGATACGCTTAGCCGGCCGGGTGGAAAGTTTAACCAGGATATTATCGAAGCCAAACGTGCTGTAAATATCATACACCATTTTGATGCAATTGTTTACTTCATCCCGCACCTGGTCCTCGGTACAAAAGATATGGGCGTCATCCTGGGTAAACCCCCGCACGCGCATCAGGCCGTGCAGCGAGCCGGACGGTTCGTTGCGATGGCAACTGCCGAACTCGGCCATGCGCAGCGGCAGGTCGCGGTAGGATTTCAATCCCTGGTTGAAAATCTGCACATGGCCGGGGCAGTTCATCGGCTTAATGCAGTATTCGCGGTTTTCCGAGGACGTGGTGAACATATGCTCGGCATAGTTTTCCCAATGGCCCGTTTTTTCCCACAGGACACGGTCCATCATAAAGGGACCCTTTACTTCCTGATAGTGGTACGCCTTGAGCTTCATGCGCACAAAGGCTTCCAGCTCGCGAAAAATGGTCCAGCCGTCATTGTGCCAGAACACCATGCCCGGCGCTTCTTCCTGCATATGGTACAAATCGAGCTGCTTGCCTATTTTGCGGTGGTCGCGCTTGGCGGCCTCTTCCAGGTGCTGCAGATAGGTGTTGAGCTGTTTTTTATCGCCCCAGGCGGTGCCGTAGATGCGCTGCAGCATTTTATTTTTGCTGTCGCCGCGCCAATAGGCGCCGGACGTCTTCTGCAGCTTGAAATGATGGCAAAAGCGCATATTGGGCACGTGCGGACCGCGGCACATATCAACATATTCTTCATGGTGATACAGGCCTGGCCGGTCGTCATGGCTGATATTTTCATCCAGGATCGCCACCTTATACTGCTCGCCGCGGGCGACAAACGTATCGCGCGCCTGCTGCCAGCTCACTTTTTCCTTAATGACGTCATAGTCTTTATCGGCCAGCTCGTGCATACGCTTTTCCAGCAGGTCGAGATCTTCCTGGGTCAGCGTCCGCTCCAGATCCACGTCGTAATAAAAACCTTTGTCGATTACCGGGCCGATGGCCATCTTGGTGTCGGGCCACAGCTGCTTGATGGCGTGTCCCAGCAAATGCGCGCAGGAGTGGCGGATGATCTCCAGCCCGGCTTCGTCTTTAGCGGTGATAATGGCCAGTTGGGCATCATCGGTAATCAAATCGACGGCGTCGACCAGTTCGCCGTTCACGCGTCCGGCAATACAGGCTTTCGCCAGGCCGGGACCGATATCGCGGGCCACATCAAGGGGTGATACGGGATGATCGAACTGACGCTGGCTTCCATCAGGAAGAGTAATAACAGGCATGGTGGTTTCCTTAATTTGCAGTGGTGATCCATACGCAAGACCACATACAAATTTAATTTATATAGTAAAATCAGAAGGTTGATTGTGCTATCTCGTTATACCTTACGAAATATGGACACAAAGGCGCGCACAATTTCTGTTAGCGCCGCTGTATGACACCGCAACCAGGGCCTGATAGTAACACCATGAACTTATTGGCATCTACAAAAATTTCCCTTGTTCCGCGCCCCCGTCCCCAGGCTCCCCCACTGCTTTAAGCGCCGGGATACGCCGCCGGGCCCGGCGGCGTGCGAAAATCCAGCGCCTGCCGTGATAGGCGTAAACAAAAGGGTGATAAGCGCTAAAAATCCATAACAATTGTGTCCCTTTGTATCGTCCGTGGTGCTAAGCTCCCGCGCGGCGACGTTTGTTCTTCAACATGCTCCGTTTCGTTGGAAATGATTCATGAAAATATCACTGGTTGTCCCTGTTTATAATGAAGCTGAAGCCATACCGCTGTTTTATAAAGCGGTGCGGGAATTTGAGCCCCTGCGGCAATTTGAAGTGGAAATAGTGTTTATCAACGACGGCAGCCGGGACAATACCGCTGAGATCATCGACGCGCTGGCATTGGCCGACAGCCTGGTTAAAAAGGTTGACTTTACCCGCAATTTCGGCAAGGAACCCGCCCTGTTCGCCGGGCTGCGTTATGCCGGCGGCGAGGCGGTCATTCCCATCGATGTCGATTTACAAGACCCGATCGACGTCATCCCCCGGCTAATCGATAAATGGCGCGACGGCGCGGATATCGTCCTGGCAAAACGCTCGGACCGCATGACCGACAGCCGGATGAAACGCACAACCGCCGAATGGTTCTATAAACTGCATAATAAAATCAGTTCGCCCAAAATCGAGGAAAACGTCGGTGATTTCCGCTTAATGTCCCGCGAGGTGGTGGATAATATTCTCACCTTGCCCGAGCGGAACCTGTTTATGAAGGGAATTCTTTCCTGGGTGGGCGGACGCACCGCGGTAGTGGAATACTCCCGCGCCAGCCGCGTGGCCGGCGAATCCAAATTCAACGGCTGGAAATTATGGAACCTCGCTATCGAGGGCATCACCAGTTTTTCCACTTTCCCCCTGCGCATGTGGTCCTACATCGGACTGAGCGTCGCCCTGTCCTCTTTTTTCTACGCTATCTGGATGGTCATCGACAAATTGGTCTGGGGCAATAACGTGCCCGGTTATCCATCCCTGATGACGGCCATTCTGTTTTTAGGCGGTGTGCAGCTGATCGGCATAGGGGTATTGGGTGAATATATCGGCCGTATCTATATGGAAACTAAAAACCGGCCAAGGTATATAATAAAGAAATAAGCACAGCCCGATAGATGCCGGCAATCATGCCGGCGCTACGCCAGAAACGGAGGGCTATCTGGTGAAAACGGCGGGCGGCGTTTTTGCTACAGAATGCAAACATCTTTATAATCGTGGCTCAACAGAACATTATCATGGCGTATAAAGTGTCAAGTAAAAAAAATGGTTTTGCACCAAAAAGCAGCAAACCCGCCGAAGCGGGTTTGTTTGAATCAGCATGTCATCATGAGGTAAATTATACCAAAGCAGTAACGACAGCGACCCAAAAAGCCATGCATATCAATACTATGCTGGGCAACGTTAAACGATAGAACTGATCCATAACCACCTCACATTTACCTGACATCTTTTAAGAATAATCCTACGCCAATTCTTGTATAAAAAACAGGATCTGGATCATTCTTTAATACATTTAATCTATCAAAAACGCTTACTGGATCACGTAACGGACACCCTTTTCCCTCTTTTCAGCATGCCTTGCGGGTCGCTGGGCGTCAGTGCGTTACATCTGGCCGTTAACCTGCATCAAGACGCCTGACAATCCGGCTAAAACGACCAGTAAAAGCAGGCTAATCCACTTCCAACGTTGTTCTGATTTGCTATTCATCGCGTTCCCCCTCAATCGTCTATGCCTATATCGTCCGGCGGGGCAGAAACTTGAGCGAAAAAATAAAAATAATGACGGCGCCGCTTTTTACGCGCCTGGGACGGGTGGCGATTGGTGCTATGCTGGGAGCCATTTCATTATAAGGAGATTGTTATGACCCAAATAACGACCCTGACCCTGGCGCCTTCGCTGGATAGCGCCACCACCACCGACCGCATGTATGCCGAAGGCAAGCTGCGCTGCTCCGCGCCCCAGTTCGAGCCGGGCGGCGGCGGCATCAATGTGGCGCGGGCGATCGTGCATCTGGGGGGACGGGCCACGGCGCTTTTTCCCGTCGGCGGCCCTACGGGACGGCACCTGGCCGATCTGTTGACCGCGGAGGGCGTCACCGCCGTCGCGCTGGAAACCCAGGACTGGACGCGGCAGAACCTGCATGTCCACGTGGCGAGCACCGGCGAGCAGTATCGCTTTGTCATGCCCGGCGCACGATTGACGGCGGATGAATTCCAGCGGTTCGAAAGCCATCTGTCGGGACTGCCGCAAGGCTCGCTGCTGGTGATAAGCGGTAGCCTGCCGCCGGGTGTGAGCGTGGAAAACCTGCAGCATCTGTTGCGCGAGGCGCAACGCCTGGGACTGCAGTGTATCGTCGACAGCTCGGGTCCGGCGCTGAAAGCCTGCCTGGATGTCGGCAGCCTGGCGCTGGTCAAGCCGAATCAAAAAGAACTGGCCGAACTGGTCAACCGTGAACTGAACGATCCCGACGCGGTAAGGCAGGCGGCCCTGGAAATCATCAGACAGGGCAAAACCCAGCGGGTGGTGGTGTCGCTCGGTCCCCAGGGCGCGCTGGCGGTGGATAAGGATAATGTGTTCCAGGTGGTGCCGCCGCCGGTTAAAAAAATGAGCACCGTCGGCGCCGGCGACAGCATGGTGGGCGCCATGACGCTGAAACTGGCCGACGGCGCGGATTTGCTGGATATGGTGCGCTACGGCGTCGCGGCGGGCAGCGCGGCCACGCTGCATAAAGGCACCCGCTTATGTACCCTGGAAGATACCGGACGTATCTATGATTACCTGCGTCGGGAAAGTATGATCTAAGACCCTAAGCCCACGCCGCCGGATATCGGTTGCAGAATTAGCAGTTGACATCGGCGGCGTTCGCAACAACACTCTCTCAACGCTTGACGGAACGGCGCCCTGCGCTAGCCGCTCGTCCGGCTTTTTATATTAAGCCCTTTCTTTTGAACCCGGTACGCGCCGTTTCAGGCCGTGCAGTTGCCGGTTCGCTCCAAGGCTCATCGTCGCCGCATCGCCGGCGGTTGCGCCGCGCTGCTTGTTTTTGCGAAGTTGTCACCGAGTTGTCATCAAAAAATTCATACCTTATCGGCAAAACGACTGTAGGGGGATATGACGATGTGGCACGCCATTAGCACCATGTTGGCAGAAAAATTTAACAGGGATGAAATCAGCGAACGGCGGGAACTGCCCGGCGGGGAGTTACACGCCGCCTGGTATCTCCGTTACGGCGAACACGCGGTGTTTGTAAAGTCCGATACGCGCGAGCTGCTGCAAAAATTCACCAACGAGGCCGATCAGCTGGCGATGCTGGCCCGTAGCCATACGGTGCGGGTACCGGAGGTGTACGGCGTCGGCAGCGCCAAGGATGAAAGCTTTTTGCTGCTCGAATTCCTGGTGGAGCGCCCTTTTGACGCCCACGGGGCCTATTGCCTCGGCCAGCAGCTTGCCCGGCTGCATCAATGGAGCGAGCAGCCGCAGTTCGGCCTGGATTTTGACAATGACCTCTCCACCGTAACGCAGCCCAACGCCTGGCAGCGCCGCTGGTCGGTGTTCTACGCCGAACAGCGTATAGGCTGGCAACTGCAGTTGGCGGCGGAAAAAGGGCTCTATTTTGGCGATATTGATAAGATTATCGCCCAGGTCGCGGACCGCCTGCACGATCGCCAGCCCCAGCCTTCACTGCTGCACGGCGATCTGTGGCCGGATAATTGCGCCAACAGCGCTCAGGGTGGTTTTTTATACGATCCGGCGTGTTATTGGGGCGATCGCGAATGTGATTTGGCCATGCTGCCGCTCTACGATCGGCTGCTGCCGCAAATTTACGACGGTTATCAGAGCGTGTGGCCGCTGGATAAGGGGTTTATCGAACGACAGCCGCTTTACCAGCTCTATTACCTGTTGAACCGGGCCAACCTGTTTGGCGGCGAGCATATCGCCATCGCCAACGAAGCTCTGGATAAAATACTGAGCAGTGATTAAGCGGAGCCATGCGGGCGGCCCTGCGGCTGCCCGCGCGTCTTCAGAGCATGCCGAGAAGCTTGAGGACAAAATAGCCCACCACCGCCAGGATAATGGGCAGGATGTATAAAGGAAAAAATTGCAGCAAAATCGTATGCCGCGGCATCACGATCTTTTCCTCCAGCTGGGTACGACTCAGCCCCTGGCTGCCGCGGGCCTGCTCCAGCACCATCTGATCCTCGACCCCTTCGCGCACGTGCCTGACCTGGCGCGACATGCGCGCGCCGGAAGCCTGCAGGGCCAGGCCGACAAAAATCAGGAAATAAATGAGCCAGAACATCAGGTTAGCGCTAAACCCCTGGCCATCGAACACCGGTTGCGGCGAGTTGTACCAGAAAACATTCAGAAATGAGGTGTTAAAACGCAGCATATCTATCATGACATGGAAAAAATCAGCCATGACCGCATTGATTCCCTTATTTTGCTCACTATGCTGATAGAGAAATTTCAGGATAGAAATCACGGTAGAAAGTAAAGCCGGTATAAAAATAATCCATCCCGCGAGGCGTTTGATCACGGCCAGGCGGCCAGCTTGTTGATACGTCATGCGTTCCCCTTGTTAAACGACGCCAACCATAGCCCTTAAGTTTATCTATAATTTACCTTTTCTGCTGTGTTTTATTGGTGCTACCCTCTTTCCTCGCCCTTTTTTTGCAAACAGGAGCCCAAGGTATGGCGTTAACCCTACCCAAGGAAGCTGTAATATTTGATATGGATGGACTGATTATCGACTCCGAGCCCTTATGGCATCAGGCTGAGCTGGATGTCTTCGCCGCCATGGGCATGGACGTGTCGGTGCATGACGCGATTCCGGATACATTGGGTATGCGCATCGATCAGGTGGTGAAGGCCTGGTATCAGTTAAGTCCGTGGCAGGGGGCTTCTCTGGAGGAAGTCAGCAACAGCATCATTCAGCGCGCGTTGGCGTTGGTGGATGAACGCCGTCCGCTGCTGCCCGGGGTCGCCCATGCGCTGGAGACCGCCAGGGATTGCGGCATGAAGATTGGCATGGCCTCGGCGTCACCGCTGTTTATGCTGGAACATGTGCTGGAGATGTTTGACCTGCGCCATTATTTCGACCATCTGGCATCGGCGCAGAACCTGCCTTACAGCAAACCGCATCCTGAAGTCTATATCCAGGCGGCGTTAAGCCTGGGCGTCGCGCCTGAGCGCTGTACCACCCTGGAAGATTCCTTTAACGGCATGATTGCCACCAAAGCGGCGCGGATGCGCTCGATAGTCGTGCCCGACATCGCCTTTCGTGCCGACCCCCGCTGGGTGCTGGCGGACGTCAGGCTGGCGTCGCTGGCGGAAATAACACCCGAACATTTCCGTTAACCCGGCGCCGGCATCGCCGTCACTTCCGCCGCGCAGGGAGGCCGCCTGAAAATTCACGTGCGGGCGCCACGCGGCGGGATGGCGTGCTTCAGAGAAAATCGTCGCGCTTGGGCGTAAAGGTATCAATCAGCACGCTATTATCTTCCAGCGCCACCACGCCGTGCATCTCATGCTTTACCGCGCGGTAGGCATCGCCGGTTTTCAGTACCCGCTCATGGCCTTCGATGGTCACCTTGAAGCTGCCGGCGGCGACATAGGCAATCTGATCGTGGATGTCATGCTGATGCGGCGTGCCGATAGCGCCCTTGGCAAAATGCACGCAGACCATCATCAGGTCGTCGCTCCAGGTCATGATTTTGCGTTTAACGCCCTCGCCCACGGCTTCCCATGGCGTTTCTTCGTCAATATAAAAAGTCTTCATGCTTTGTTCTCCATTAACCAACCCATTCCGGCGCGATCCTGACGAAGGACGCGACGGGATACGACGTATTTCCACCGCTTTATTTTAAGGTCCGGCTTCTGGAATGAAACCGAAAAACATCAAAAGCATGACGCTCCTCATAAAATAAATAAAACAATATTTCATTTTTATTGAATTCACATCCCGGTAGCACTATCATTTCAGCAATAAAAGGACAACGCTTTCCCCCGGGTCAAAGCCATACTACGTACATATTCTGAAAGAGAGGCATTACGACTATGCAAGTTCGCCAAAGCATTCACAGCGATCACGCTAAACAACTGGATACCGAAGGCCTGCGCAGCCAGTTCATGATCGAAAAGATCTTCGAAGAAGATGCCTACACCATGACCTATAGCCATATCGACCGCATCATCGTCGGCGGCATCAAGCCGGTCACCAAAGCGGTGACCATCGGCGGCGAAGTCGGTAAACAGCTGGGCGTGAGTTATTTCCTGGAACGCCGCGAGCTGGGTGTCATTAATATCGGCGGCCCCGGGGTGATTGTCGTCGACGGCAAAACCTACGAGATCGGCCACCAGGAAGCCCTGTATGTGGGTATGGGCGCCAAAGACGTGCAGTTCACCAGCGTCGACGCCGCTAAACCCGCGAAGTTTTACTATAACAGCGCCCCGGCCCATATGACTTACCCAAGCCGTAAAATCACGCTGGCCGAAGCCTCGCCGCAGACCATCGGCGACAACGCTACCAGCAATCTGCGCACCATCAATAAATTTATTGTTCCCGACGTGTTGCCGACCTGCCAGCTGACCATGGGTTTGACCAAGCTGGCTGAAGGCAACTTGTGGAACACCATGCCGTGCCATACCCATGAACGCCGCATGGAAGTCTATTTTTATTTTGATATGGACGAAGAAACCGCGGTATTCCATATGATGGGCCAGCCGCAGCAAACACGTCACCTGCTGGTGCATAACGAACAGGCGGTGATTTCACCGAGCTGGTCGATCCATGCCGGCGTGGGCACGAAAAACTATACCTTTATCTGGGGCATGGTCGGCGAAAATCAGGTTTTCGACGATATGGACCACGTAAAAGTCAGCGAAATCCGCTAATTATCCCCGGCCGGCGTGTTCCGGCCCTTTAAACACACTACGCTGGCGATGTCCTACCGCCGCCAGCAATGAGGTTCTGGTATGATTTTAGATTCATTCAATTTGCAGGGTAAAGTGGCGCTGATTACCGGTTGCGACACCGGCCTGGGTCAGGGCATGGCTATCGGCCTGGCGGAAGCCGGCTGTGATATCGTTGGCGTCAACATCGTCGACCCTGAAGAAACCATCGCCAAAGTGACCGCCCTTGGCCGTCGTTTCCTGAGCCTGACCGCTGATTTAACCAAAATCGACGATATCCCGGGCATCATTGAGAAATCAGTGGCTGAATACGGCCATATCGATATCCTGGTCAACAACGCGGGCATTATCCGTCGCGAAGACGCCATCGAGTTCAGCGAAAAGAACTGGGACGACGTCATGAACATCAATATCAAAACCGTGTTCTTTATGTCGCAGGCGGTTGCGCGCCAGTTTATCAAGCAGGGCAAAGGGGGCAAAATCATCAATATCGCCTCCATGCTGTCCTTCCAGGGCGGGATCCGCGTGCCTTCCTACACCGCGTCGAAAAGCGCTGTCATGGGCGTTACCCGCCTGCTGGCCAACGAATGGGCTAAGCATAACATCAATGTCAACGCCATCGCGCCGGGTTACATGGCCACGAATAATACCCAGCAACTGCGTGCCGACGAAGGCCGCAGCAAAGAAATCCTGGAACGCATCCCCGCCGGTCGCTGGGGTTTGCCGGACGATCTGAAAGGACCGGCCATTTTCCTGGCCTCCACCGCGTCCGATTATATCAACGGCTATACCATCGCCGTGGACGGCGGCTGGCTGGCGCGTTAAGCCCGCGCCCACCCGCCCCCAAGGCGTGGTAAAGGGAAGGCGCGCCTTAGGGCGTGTTTTTCCCGTCCGCCCGGGTCACAGTATTGCGGTAGCTTGCGGTAGGGCATATGTCATCTCGGGAAGGTTTCGCTTGCCGTGCGTGAGGGTGTTTTATGTCCTGCCCGGTACCGGCAAGCGACAAGAAGGCCGTACCGCGACGGCCTCCTTGACCTCCACGCGTCCGGCAGTGCGTGCGCCGCTGCGCGGTTCCCGGCATCGCCCATCACGGCTTGTGGACCGCACGGGACGCGCTCCCGGCGCGGCCCTTAGCTTTCGCCGCTCCCGGCGGCTCATCCAGCCGCGATGCGCGCTGCCGGCGCACTCTATGCCGGCACCACGTCAACACCATCGTCTGTGAGTAAAATGGCGTTTTGGGTTCCTTAGTGGTATGTATTTACCGGGAAATCATAACGGTTACATACCCGACACCAGACACTATCCCAAGCAACAGCGCCGCTGTCGTTTCATAAAACGCATTGCCAACAGCGACATGTGGACCGGCATAAAGCGCGCTGACGGCGTCTGTGACCCCGGCATGAGCCGCCGGGAGCGGCGAAAGGCCCGGTTGCGCCGGGAGCGCATACCGGGCCGGTGCATCACGGGGGCATGGGCGACGGAAGGCATCGCACAGCGACGCGCGACCTGCCGGGCGCGCGGAGGTCAAGGAGGCCGTCGCGGTACGGCCTCTTTGTCGCTTGCCGGCGCCCGGCAATACATATGAACACCTCACGCACGGCAAGCGAAACCCTCACCGCGGCCACATACACCACCCCGTAAACCGCCAGCAAAACTCACGCTGCGGCCACAGACATCACCCTGAAAACCGCCAGCAAAACCCTCACCGCGGCCACAGACATCACCCTGAAAACCGCCAGCGAAACCCTCACCGCGGCGACCGCCATCTGCACGGCTGTCCAATATCACCAGACCCTATCGGCCGCATAACACCCCAGGGCGGCGATCGCCAAATCGACACACAGCGGATGAAACGGAATCTGCCCCTATGGCGTTTTATCGGGTGGGGTTTCCCCGCCCGAACGAGGCACCATGGCGCAAAAGGCCCGCTATCACCCGCACTGGATAAACCCGGTGGCAAGACCCCGCGCCGCGGGGTTTTTTATTTGTTACAAGGTAACCTATTCCCGCCGCCGACGGATTCCTTTATACTGGACAAATGACCAGTTTAACCGATCGCATCCGCTATGACCGCTGAAGGGCATCTTATCTTCGCTCTGGCGAGCACCATTTTAGCCAAAAAAATGGAGCTCTCGCCCGCGCTTGCCCACGGCGACTGGTGGCATATCGTGGCCGGCGGCCTGGTAACCTGCCTGCTGCCCGATATCGATCATCCCCGCTCCTTCCTCGGCCAACGCCTGCAGTGGATCTCGCTGCCCATCGCCCGCGTCTTCGGTCATCGCGGTTTTACCCATAGCCTGCTGGCCATCATCGCCGGCATCGTGCTCTTTACCCTGAAACTCGACCCGGGAATGCTTATCCCGCTGGACGCGTTCCACGGCATGATCATTGGTTATCTCAGCCATATCCTCGCCGATATGCTGACGCCGGCCGGCGTTCCGCTGCTCTGGCCCTGCCGCTGGCGGTTCCGCCTGCCGGTATTGTATCCGCAAAAAGGCAACCAGCTTGAGCGGGTGCTGTGCGTGGCGGTGCTGATTTTCGCCGTGCAGCATCCGCAGGGCGCGCCGCTTGGCACCCGCATGCCCATCCCGGATTCCGTTGCGGCGTTATGGTCCAAGGTGCGCGGTAATTTCTAATAGCCGTTTTGCAGACAATATCATCTTTTCAGAAAATACCGGGCAATTGCGCGCCGCGCGCCGATTCCCCGAAAAAACTGTTCTATAGTTGATCTACCGCTCAGATAACCATAACTGCGGACCAGCCACTGTTTGCCATTACACTGGTAAGAGGAGCAATCGACTATGTCAAAACCCACCGATCCTTCACAAGGCAAAACCCCCCTAACCCATCAGGCCCCCGCCCCCGACGGCAGTTCGGCGCAGCCCGGGCTGGGCCATCTCGCGCCGGACGACAACAGCCATCTGGCGCAGCCCGGCACATCGGAGCCGGGTAAACAACCCACCGTCTCGGGCTCGGTTAAAAGCCCGCAAAACAGCAATGCCAAGCTTGACGCGCTGCAGCCGCATCGTAAATCAGGGTATCAGCAACCCCTGACCACCGATCAGGGCGTAAAAATATCCGACGACCAGAATTCGCTGCGCGCCGGCAAGCGCGGACCGACCCTGCTGGAAGATTTTATCTTGCGCGAAAAAATCACCCATTTTGACCATGAGCGCATCCCCGAACGTATCGTCCACGCCCGCGGCTCCGCCGCACACGGCGTGTTTGAGGTCTACCGTCCGCTGACCGAGATCACCAAGGCCGGATTTCTCAGCGATCCGGCGGTGAAAACGCCGGTATACGTACGTTTTTCCACGGTACAGGGTTCCCGCGGGTCGGCGGACACCGTGCGCGATATCCGCGGTTTCGCCACTAAATTTTATACCCAGGAAGGCAACTTCGATCTGGTGGGCAATAATACGCCGGTATTTTTTATCCAGGACGCGGTTAAATTTCCGGATTTCGTGCATGCGGTCAAACCCGAGCCGCATAACGAAATGCCCCAGGGCGGTTCCGCGCATGACACATTCTGGGATTACGTCTCCCTTCAGCCGGAAACCCTGCACAATGTCTTCTGGGCCATGTCCGACCGCGGCATTCCACGCAGCTACCGCACCATGGAAGGATTCGGCATCCACACCTTCCGCCTGATCAATGCCCAGGGCAAAGCCACCTTTGTGCGTTTCCATTGGAAACCCCTGGCGGGTAAAGCATCGCTGGTCTGGGATGAAGCGCAAAAACTGGCCGGTAAGGATGCTGATTTCCACCGGCGCGACCTGTGGGACGCCATCGAGGCCGGCGACTATCCGGAATACGAACTGGGCCTGCAGCTGATACCGGAAGCAGACGAGCATAAGTTCGACTTCGATCTGCTCGATCCCACCAAGCTGATCCCCGAGGCGCTGGTGCCGGTGGAAATCGTGGGTAAAATGACGCTGAACCGCAATCCGGATAACTTTTTTGCGGAAACCGAACAGGTGGCGTTTCACCCCGGCCACATCGTGCCCGGCATTGATTTTACCAACGATCCGCTGCTGCAGGGCCGGTTATTCTCTTATACCGATACGCAAATCAGCCGGCTCGGCGGGCCGAACTTCCATGAAATCCCGATAAACCGTCCGGTCTGTCCTTATCATAATTTCCAGCGCGACGGTATGCACCGCCAGGATATAGACACCAATCCCGCCGCCCATGGACCCAACTCCATCAATGACAACTGGCCGCGGGAAACCGCGCCGGCGGCGGAAAACGGCGGTTTCGCGTCTTATCAGGAGCGGGTGGACGGCCATAAAATTCGCGAGCGCAGCGACTCGTTCCTGGAATACTTCTCGCATCCCCGCCTGTTCTGGCTCAGCCAGACCCCGGCCGAACAGCAGCATATCGTCGATGCCTTCAGCTTTGAGCTGGGCAAGGTCGGCCGCGCCTATATTCGCGAGCGAGTCGTGGATTTGCTGACCCGCGTCGACGTGGAGCTGGCCAAACAGGTCGCCGCCAAACTCGGCATCCGGCTTTCCGACGATGCGCTTAACACGCCGCCGCCCAAACCGGTCAATGGCGTAGCGCAAGATCCGACCCTCAGCCTGTATGCCACCGGCAGCGGCGCGCTGAAAGGCCGCCAGGTGGCGCTGCTGGTCAGCGACGGCGTCGACGCCGCCGACGTGCTGGAGGCATTGCAGGCGCTGAAGGCGGAAGGCGTGCATGCCAAAATACTGGCCTCGCACGGCGGCAACGTGGTGGCGAACGACGGCTCTACGCTGCCTATCGACGCCACCTTTGACGGATCGCCCTCGATTACGGTCGACGGGGTTATCGTGCCGGACGGCAACCTGGACGCCTTGCTGCTCAGCGGCGCCGCGCGGCATTATATTCTGGAAGCCTACAAGCATCTGAAAGTCATCGGCCTTAGCGGTGACGCCAATCGGTTTAAACAGCCCCTGGGGCTGACCGATCTGCCGGAGGACGGCATTTGTGAAGGCGCCGCCACACAAGGCCGGCTGATGCAGGATTTTCTGGATCAGCTGAAGCTGCACCGGGTATGGTCGCGGATTAGCAAAATTGACGGCGTGCCGGCTTAGCGGGCGCGGTCACCGCCAGGCGTCCATCGCGCGCGCCTGGCGGTGAAAAACGAAATGGGCGATAAGTGAAAAAATTCACTTATCGCCCATCACTTTTCCTACCCGGCGATCATTACAGCATTATTTTTGCGGGTTGGTATCGTATTCCTGGCAGCTCTGGAAGCCCTTATTCAGGACAATATTATTTTGGTCGTAGCTGACGAAATAGTTAATCGGCTTGCCGTCGCGTGTGCCCAGGACATAGGAGTCGCAGGTACCACGGGCGTTAATCATGGTGGCGGAGGTGGACGGAATGCCCCCGATAGCACGGGCCTGCTGTTTAGTCATGCCTTTTTTGACATCACTCACTACAGGTTTTTTCATATAACTGTCGGCACGATCGTAAACGGTACAACCGGAAAGAATGGTAAGCGCGGTAGCGGCGGTAAAGGCAATAACAATTTTCTTATTCATAAGTGTCACCTCATTTTGATATGTATGGATAAGTGTAGAAGACAAAAGGCTTTTTTACAAATCTAAGCGCAACGGTAAGTCACCTTTTTTTTCGTTCGCCCACGGCGGGGCCGTTAACCGTTTTTAGCCATGCTGATGCTTTCGCTAAATTCCAATTCGTTTTACAATCAGGAAATTAATCTTTTTTTTTGCGTCGAACTCGTTGCGACGCCTGCGAGGGAAATAGACACATGACTCGGCAACAAGACATTATTGCAGCGCTAGGGGCAAAACCCGTTATCGATCCGGCCGCGGAATTTCGCGTCAGCGTCGATTTCCTGAAACGTTATCTGCAGCGCTATACCTTTATCCACACGCTGGTGCTGGGCATCAGCGGCGGGCAGGATTCGACGCTTACCGGTAAGGTTTGCCAGGCCGCCATCAGCGAACTGCGCGGGGAAACGGGCGATGAGCGCTACCAATTCATCGCCGTGCGCCTGCCCTACGGCGCGCAGCAGGATGAGGCGGATTGCCGGGATGCCATCGCCTTTATCCAACCCGATCGCGTATTGACGGTAAATATCAAAAATGCCGTCCTGGCCAGCGAGGCCGCGCTGCTGGAGGCTGGCATCACCCTGAGCGATTTTATTAAGGGCAATGAAAAGGCCCGCGAACGCATGAAAGCGCAGTACAGCATCGCCGGCATGAACGCGGGTATCGTGGTCGGCACCGATCATGCGGCCGAGGCGGTAACCGGCTTTTTTACCAAATATGGCGACGGCGGCACGGATATCAATCCCATCTATCGCCTGAACAAACGCCAGGGTCGGGCCATATTGGCCTATCTGGGCTGTCCGCAGCACCTGTATCTTAAAGCCCCGACCGCCGATCTGGAGGAGGATCGCCCGGCGCTGCCGGATGAATCGGCGCTCGGCGTCACCTATGAAATGATTGATGATTACCTGGAAGGGAAAACCGTCGCGCCCGAGGCGGCGAAGATCATTGAAGGCTGGTATGCTCGCACCGAGCATAAACGGCATCCGCCAATCACGGTATTTGATGATTTCTGGCGATAAAAAAAAGCGGCCCGCGGGCCGCTTTTTTAACGATGATTTCTGGCTATCTTTTATTTAGTCGCGTCGCGCTGCTGCATTTTTTGCGCGCGTTCCTGGAATTTTTTATTAAATTCCGCTTTTTGTTCCGGCGTTAACACATTATACATCTTGTTTTGCATTTCCAGATTGGCAAGCATTCTTTGGTTTTGTTCCTGCGCCATGCTATTTACCAGGGCCTGGGCCTTGGCGGAATCAAAGCTGTCGGCGGCGATCACGTCATGCATCTGCTGATGCTCGGCGGCCGATGGCTTTTTCATATCTTTCATGGAATCGCGCGCAATGTCATGCATTTTCTGGCGCTGTTGTTCCGTGAGTTTAAGATCCTTAAACATATGGTCCATCATAGGGCCGCGCTGATGTTGCATACCGCCTTTATGATGCATTTCGCCTTGCGCGGTATCGCCGGCTGGCGCCGCGGTAGCGCTGCTGTCCGCGGCGACGGCTAACTGAGCTGAACCTAACACCAGGGTAGTAGCCATAAATAAAGCAGTTAATTTGCGCATAATTTCCTCATATCTGATTATTGTCTGCCGCAAAATAATTTCGCCGGCAGGGTTCGTTACAGATATAAGTGTACTCGCGTTATCTTCAAGTAATGCGAGTAAAAGTAAATAACTTAAAGCCTGAAACTCACTTTTAAGGCAATCATGGAGAAAATATGGATTTTATGTGTGGAAAGCGTTATTTTTCGTGGCAATAAAATGAGGTTTTAGCCACGTCAATATGATAACTCTTACTTTACTCACCGCCAACGAATATTCAGTAATTTCTCTAGCCGCCACGCCGCAATGATTATTTTCTGTATTTAACGATGGCAAATATTATAAATCAAGCCCACCGGTTGCGGGCCCGTGCAAGGCTACTTAGGCAAACGCGCCCCATGGCGCGGTTGCCTGAGCCATGGATTTATTGCTGGAATGGATAAATCGCGCCCAGGTCCAGCAACTGCGTCAGTTCGTCCAGCGCGGTGCGAACCTCGTTAAGCAGCGAGGGATCCGCCAGATCGTCCTGATTCAGCCGGTCGCGGTAATGCCTGTCGACCCAGAGGTTAAGGCGGTCAAACAGCGCCGGCGTCATCAGCGTGGCGGGATTCACCGCGCCCTGTTCCTGCGGGGTAAGGATCACGCGCAAACGCAGGCACGCCGGACCGCCGCCGTTACGCATGCTCTCGCGCAAATCGACGACGCTCACCCGGTCTATCGCCCGGCCTTCGGCCGCCAGCTCACTAAGATATGCCCAGACGCCATCATGCTCGCGGCACTCCTGCGGCACCACAATAGTCATCTTGCCGTCCCGGCGGCTTAATAACTGGCTGTTGAATAAATAGGTCGCCACCGCGTCGGCCACGGACACGCGCCGCGCCGGCACTTCGAGCGCCGTCAATTCCTGGCCGAGCTGCGCCAGCGCGCGGCTTAGCCGCTCACGGACCCCCTCTCCCCCGGCGAACGCCTGTTGATGATAAAACAACACCTGTTCATTGCTGACGGAAATCACGTCATTATGGAATACGCCCTGGTCGATGACGGCGGGATCCTGCTGGACCATCAGACAACGTTCCGGCGCCAGCAGGTGCAGGCGCGCCACGGCTTCGCTGGCCTCACGCGTCTGCCTGGCGGGATAACGCCCCGGTTCGCTGCCCGCCTCCAGGCCGCTTTTGCCATACACGAACATTTGTACCCCCGGGGAATCATAACGTCCCAGGCGATTATGGTTTGCCGCGCCCTCGTCGCCGAACAGCGCGGACTGGGGCAACGCCTCATGGTGGCGGAAAAAGCGCGCGTCTCGAAACACCGCCCGCAGGATAGCCCCTGTGGTTTCGGCCTCTATGGCGCGATGGAATTTATTATGCAGGTTGGCGGGGGTAAAGTGCACCCGGCCGTCGGCGCTGTCCGCCGACGGGCTGACGGTGGCCGCGTTGGCGACCCACATTGCCGACGCGGAACTGAGTATCGACAACAATTGCCGGTGGTCGCGCGCCACCTGCGCCAGGATCTGCGCGTCGCTGCCGGTGAAGCCCAGACGCCGCAAATACGCTAAATGCGGCCGTTCATGGGGCGGCAATACCCCCTGCATAAATCCCGCGTCGGACAACGCTTTCATTTTGGCCAGCCCTTGCCGGGCGGCCAGCCGCGGATTGGCATCTTCGCGCCGGTGGCGCGTCGAGGCTTCGTTGCCGAAGGAGAGGCCCGCATAATGATGGGTGGGGCCGACCAGGCCGTCGAAGTTCGCTTCAACACAATGCTGCATGGGCACATCCTGTTTGCTGTGGTGAGGTTGAGCCCGCGCGCGTGCGGCCGTCCGCATACAGCGTCGCCGCCCGCAGCGCTTGCCCCGGCGCCAGGCCGAGCGCGGCGGCCGTGGCAAGGTCAATTTCCAGTGATTCGCGGCCGATTTCACACCGGCAGGCCACGGCGCGAAAACCCTGGTAGTCCTCATTGGCCAACAGGCACCAGGCGGCGTCTTGATTGTGGCGCCCGGCGTCGCCATCCGCCATGATTTGCGCCGTCACCCTGCGGCTGTCGCGCACCGTGCGAATCTGATCAATTTCGGCCTCGAGCGTCGGGCCGCCGTCGAAAATATCGATATATCCCTGGTAACGCAGCCCCTCGGATTCCAGCAGCGCCCTGGCCGGCTCGGTCTGCGGGTGTACCCGGCCGATGACTGCGCGGGCCTCCGGCGCCAGGAAATCCACGTACAGCGGATGCTTGGGCATCAGTTCGGCAATAAACGCCTTGTTGCCGGTACCGCTTAAATAATCGGCGCGGGCAAAGTCAATGGAAAAAAACCGCTGGCCCAGATTGGCCCAGAAAGGAGAATAGCCCTGTTCATCGCAATAGCCGCGCATTTCGGCGAGTACGCGCTGGCCGAAATAATCGCGGAAGGCCGCCATAAACATCAGCCGCGCCTTGACCAGCAACTGGCCGTTGGCGCCATGGCGATAGTCGGGATCGAGAAATAACGTACAGAGTTCGCTCAGGCCGGTATGATCGTTGCTCAGGTAAAGGGTCGGCACGGCGTTATAAACATTTAACGCCGTGGAGGCATGCACCAGGGTGCCGACGCGGAAATTATACCAGGGTTCCTTGAGGCCCACCGCCACCTCGATGGCGCTGACCCCGACCACCTTGCCCCGGTCGCTGTCTTCCAGCGCGAACAGATATCCCTGCTCGCCGCGCGCGAGGCCGCCCTGCCAGGTGCGCACCGATCGATCGATGCGGGCCGCCAAAACCTCCTCATTCGCCGGCAGGGAGGTCAGTCCCGCGCCGGCCTTGCCCGCCAGCGTCAGGATATCCAGCAGGTCACGGTGTTCTACCGGTCGGATGATCATCATAATTACTACTCCTCGCCACGCCATGGGGCATAAAACGGTTTTCAACCGATCGCACGATAAACGGGCACCTAAAAGGGCGCCGGGTTGCCAATAACGTGCCGGGCCTTTCCCTGCCTGCAAGTCACGGGCAAACACGCCAGCTGATAATGAGTATAGATTGCACACAACGTGCCAGCTATAGCCAGATAAATGAATAAAATTTATTGGTGTCTTTAAAAACAATAAGTTACACGACATCATTATTCATTTTTAATGAATAAAAAATGAATATTATGCATTGCCGGCGGGGTTGCGCGCTTAAAGGGAATAATTTATGCACCCCGTCGCAGCGGGTGACAGTGGGGCCGGAGAGACGGATTAAAAGTGCGAAACGCCGGCGCGGCATCGCCCTCTTGGCGCCAGCGCTTTAAAAAAGTGCAGTAACGCACCATAGCAGGGCGCCGGCCCTGTGTTCCAGGCGCGCAATAATGCGCGGGCGGTAAGCCAGGCCCGGCTAATCGAAGACCGCGCCGGCGGTTCCGAGCGCTAACGGCGGGTCGACTTTCAGCACAATCCAGTTCGAGGTGACGCGCTGCTGTTTTTCATCCTCCACCGTCAGCGAGAGATGATATTCGTTGCTGGCTCCCGCCTCGTCATGCCATTGCGGCATGATAATCGTCCAGCCGTCGGGCTGATTGCTGCGGGGGGGCGGCGTCAGGCTCAGGGCGTGGGTATCGCCTTGCCAACTGACGGCGGTAATGGTATTGCGGGCGACGACCTCGGGTTTAAGCTCAAGGGATTCACCGCTGTGTAATGACCAGGGCGGGGTGGCGAGAAAAACCGACAGCGTTTTTCGTTGCCGGAACGCCAGCACCGGGGCATTGTTGCGCGCCACCAAATCATAGCGGCTGCCGCGCAGCGTGTGCGCCTGGGCAACGTTGCGTGATGAAAGCTGTTGTTCCAGGGGCACGCCCAGGCGGTAATTGACCGTCAGGGCATAGTTATCCTGCGATTCGCCGCTGTCGCCCTGCGTATGGCTGGCCGTCAGGGTCATCAGCGGCACCGGGGTATAATTAACGCCAAATGCAAACGCCGCGGGGTCGTTACGATAATTGCCGCTATCAAACAAATCCACATTATCGCCGTAGTAGCGCTCATATTTGACCGAGGCGCCCAGCTGCCGGTAAAAGGGCAGGTAACCGCGCGTCGTCAGGTCATAGCCGCCGGCCGTTTGGCGCAGGAACCTGGCGGAATTTTGTTCGGCTTTCATGGCGGACAACGGATAATAGAAATTAGTGGACAGGCTGAGATAATCGCCGCTGGCCTCGGCGCCGACGGCGCCGCGCCGCAGGGAGTCATGGGCGAGAAACTGGTCGTAAAACAGGTTATAGCCCACCTGCCAGCGGCCGGCGTTCCAGCGCTGCCCGAGGCCGATATTCGCCACCGCGCCCTGCGCCGACCCCTGCACGCCGACCTGGCTGAACGTCAGCGCCCGGTTGGGATTATCCCACAGCGGCAACAGCAGTTGTCCTGAACTGCCGGCCAGATCGCCCTGGGGCGAGACATCGAGCGAGATGCTGGAATACCCCAGCGGCTGCAGCATGCTTTCGCTTTGCTGCTGCAGTTGCGTCAACACTTTTTCTTTTGCCTGTTCGACCAGATAAGAACGCCACGACCGATAGCTGGCGTCATTGTTCGCCTCGGCCAGCTGTTTTGCCAAAGTGGCGAGTTTCTTTTCCGTTTCACTTTCGTTTAAATTCCCGCCGCCTAAATCGGGTAGGCTCTGGTGTTCGGAATTTACTGCAACGGAATTATTCTGTGAGGTGGACGAATCCGTGGTCAATGCCGCTGCGCTTAAAGAGAGCCACCCCAGGCATCCAACCACCAGCGGCAGAAAATAAGCGCATACCTGATCCAGACGCACATAGGGCATAAGGACAATATCCCTCTCAGTTCACACCCGGTAAACAAGGCATGGTGCTTTGATGACCGGCTCAATGCCGGACTGCTCATAAAGTAACCCGAGAAAGGCACTATACCATAAACCCGTGACGGTCATGAACCTCCTATCCAGCTCAGTATTTTAAACTACAATTATTAAGCTGCTATGCTTTAATCGGCACCTGCCCGCCACAAAAAAAGTCATATAAGACTAAGGCCCGGAGATAACGATATGAAACCCTTAGAAAAGGAACGATTCAATGGCTTAGAATGGCTGCGCTTTTTGCTCGGTTGTTATGTCATGCTTTACCATACCGCCCATACCTATCCCCAGCTACAAAGCATCAGGGGAATAGGCGAACTGACCAGCATGGGATTTTTCGCCACCAGTTCTTTTTTTGTCTTGTCCGGTTTCCTGCTGGCGCATGTCTACGTCCGCGGCAATCAGCTGCGCGAGCCGGCCACCACGTTCTGGGCCAAACGTTTTTTTAACCTTTACCCGATTCATATCGTGGCGCTGGTGTCCTCCATCCTGGTCATCGCCCTGATGCAATGGCTGGCGATCCCGCCGGACGGGCCCGGCGCCAGCGTGCGCTTCGTGGTCTACGATACCAATGACATACTCGGGCAAACCAATCCGGAGCTGTTCCGCCATTATATGGATAACGCTCAACTGGCGTTCAACAGCGTTTTACAATTGCTGATGCTCCAGGCCTGGAACCCCTACTTCCTGACCTTTAACGCGCCGCTGTGGTCGCTTTCCACGCTGTTTTTCTTTTATATCCTTTTCCCCTGGTTTGCGCCGCGGCTGATGAACGCGCGCAGGACCTGGCTCTGGCTGGCGGTGATCTGGGCGCTCTACCTGCTGCCGCCGGCCTGGGTGGTATGGCAACATTTATACGGCATTCCTTATACCGGGCTGCTGCAGCGGGTGCCGATTTTTCGCGTGCCGGAGTTTTTTGGCGGGATACTCGGTTATGCCTTGTTCCGCCGCGCCCGGTTAAAAGAACAGGTTCTCAGCCGCTGGCAGCGTCGCGCCATGGCCTGTTTCATCCTGGTCTGCTTCCTGGTTGCCGCCGCGCTGTTTACCCATGGCCCCAAGTACTGGTATTTCCTGCTGCATAACGGCCTGCTGCTGCCGTCGCAAATCGCGCTGATTTATCTTTGCGCCCTGGCGCGCACGCCTGACAGCGAATGGCTGCGGCATTGGTCTACACGCCTGGGAGCGGCGTCGCTGTCCATGTTTGCGCTGCATGTGCCGCTGTTCAATCTCGCGCGCACCCTGGAACAATTTTTTCGCGGCGATCCCAAAGCCTGTTTCAGCGATTGGCCCGGGTGCATCGCGGCGGCCGGCGACGTAAAGCCCTCCCTGGGCGGCTACCTTATTTATATGCTGACGACTATCGCGCTATGCGTGCTGTTCCAGGAACAGTTTGTGGCGCGCATGCGTAAACGCCTGGTGGCACGCTACCTGACCAAAGAGGCGCGGGTCGGGCGTATCGGCTCCCCCGACCGGTCCCATTCCTGAGCACGGCGAGGCCCTCCCGGTCAATGCCGGCCGGGAAAAGGTAAGCCGGACGTCGTCAAGGTAAGCCCCCGTAGCCGGGAGTCGCGGTTTTTAATATGCAGCGGTTGCGTAACCGGCGCCCCGCACCGGGGGCGGTGATGTCACAGCGCCAGCGGGGAGCCGTCAAAGGGATGACGGTTTATAGCGGAGCGCGCCTGCAGCAGTTGGCGGACGTGTTTTACTAATTCAACCATACATTCATCATGCATCCCGTGGTTATTCAGCTCTTGTTCCAGCGCAAACAAATACTGCGCATTGGTCCCGAGCGGACCGCTGGCACAGGCAATTAGCGGGGCGATAATCTGCGAACGGGTATCCGCTTCAAAAAAAGGATGCTTTGGATCCATCACAAACGCCAGCGCCGTGACTTTTTCATCCCCTTCAAGTTGAAGCTCCGTCCAGGTGGGAATATAACAGCCGGTAAGCATTTCCCGCTTCCATAACAGTTCGAGTTCCTCATGCAGTTTGGCTTCCGGCAACCTGAAGGCCAGGCCGGTGGTCTGGCCGCCTTCTTTGAGCGCCAGCATCCTGCCGGGCTGAGTGGCGGTGCCGCGCCCGGCGGTAAGGCGCAGGCAAAAGGCGCGATGCCACCCCATCAGCGTAGCGGGACTGACTTTATCGGCTTCAAATATCGGGTTCCACATTAAGGAGCCGTAACCAAAGATCCACACCGGGCTATTATCCGGCCTGCGGGAAAGCGTACATTGCAATGAGGCATGACGTTGTTCAGGGGACAGTAACAGCGCCTCGTCTATAATGCCGAAGGCGGTTTTACAATCGGCTTTCTGTAAAAAGTCACGTGTTAACACTCGTTTTTCTTCTCCCGGCTGACGATCGCCACACACTAAGGTAAAGCCGTTCACCCGACACTAACAATAAGAATTATGTAAGAGTCAATTATTTTATTGTGAACATTATGACATTATTCGTTTATCGGGACGCTGGCAAGTTTGATCTTTATCACGTTTAAAAAAGCAGCGGCCCTACCCGGCGCTAAAATCCGGCGCTAGGCGTCCGCCGCTGTCGGGAAGGAAGGTGGCGGGAACGGATGACGGCCGTCAGGTCCGGTTATTTCTTGGGATGCCATCGATCGTCATCGCCCTTCTGGTAACCGTGCTTTACCGCCGCCCAGGCGACCTTGTGCGCGGTCTCCTCGCGGGATTCATCCCCGCGCCGCTCCGACTTATCGGCATATTGATCCCAGGCGTGGTTGAACGCCTCGCGATAAATATCCTGGGCATGCTTGGGTAAAACGTTGGTCACGCTGTCCGGTAAGTCTGAATTGCTTTTATAGGGCATGGTGCGTCTCCTTGGCGAACATGGCTAAGTGTCACTTAAGTATAGAAACTTTGCGGGCACGCGCCAGGCCGGCCGGGGGAAAAACGGGACACATAAATTTATTTATAGATATCTGATAGGCACACTGCCACGAAACAGGCGGATAAAGACGATTAGATGAATAACATAAGATGATTAAAGGGGATATTTTTTGTATTTTACTAGCTTATAATGTGACTTGCCCGATAAAAATCATCTTATAGCCTGTTTTTCCCATCGCTTCCGGATTATTTTCTTCAAGACGGATATTTATACATAACTTGACATTTTATACAGCCGTTTTCTGGTAGGCTTATTCCATAAATTTTATCGTTGGCGCCTGGTTATAATGATAACCGGTAGCAAGCCTGACTCTTTGCAAGGAGATTACCTATCATGAAATCCGCCGATCAGGGGATCAAAACGCGTCACAAGGAATATACCCTGCTGTTTCCCATTGCAGCGCTGGCGGTATTGATAGTATGGGGCGCCACGCCCACTTTCGCCGTGACGGTCATCATCAATCTTATCGCCCTCATCGCCATCCTTGTCAGCGCGTTTAACGTCGTGCGCCATGCCGACGTGCTGGCGCACCGGCTGGGAGAACCCTTTGGTTCGCTGATCCTCAGCCTGTCGGTGGTGATCCTCGAGGTGAGCCTGATTTCGGCGCTGATGGCCACCGGCAATGCCTCGCCCGGCCTGATGCGCGATACCCTGTTTTCGGTCATCATGATTGTCACTACCGGCTTGGTCGGTTTTTCCCTGCTGCTGGGCGGGCGTAAATTCGCCACCCAGTCGGTGAACCTGGCCGGCATCAAGCAATACCTGATGGCCATCATCCCGCTGGTGGTGATTGTGCTGGTGCTGCCCACGGCCCTGCCGGATGGCAATTTCAGCATCGCCCAGGCACTGTTTGCCGCCGCTATCTCCGCCGCCATGTACGGCGTATTCCTGTTGATACAGACTAAAACGCACCAACGCTATTTTATCTACGAGCATGAAGACGGCGACGACGATGATTCCCACGGCAAACCCTCCGCACACAGCTCCAAATGGCACGGCATTTGGCTACTGTTGCATCTGCTGGCGGTGGTAACCGTGACCAAGTTCAACGCCGGTCCGCTGGAACAACTGCTCGGTGATTTGCATGCGCCCCAACAATTCACCGGCTTCCTGGTCGCGCTGCTGATCCTGTCGCCCGAGGGCCTGGGCGCCATCAGGGCGGTGCTTAAAAACCAGGTGCAACGCGCCATGAATTTGTTTTTCGGTTCAGTGCTCGCCACCATTTCCCTCACGGTGCCCACCGTCACCATCATCGCCATCCTGACAGGCCATCCGCTGGCGTTCGGCCTGGGCATGCCGCAAGTGGTGGTGTTGTTAACCGCCATGATCCTGTGCCAAATCTCCTTTTCAACCGGCCGTACCAATGTATTGAACGGAACCGCGCATCTGGCGCTTTTCGGTGCTTATGTGATGACCCTCATGCTGTAGGGCCGACGGCATTTCCTCCCTCATATTGAAGGGGTTAGCGGGCGTCCGCCGTTCCAGGGCCCCGTACTCGTCTACCGGCGAGATAAAAAAATCGAACCGGTATTTCCCTTACCCGGCGCGATAAAACCCTTTCTTCCGCTGATAAGAAAGAATTTTAAGCAAAATATTCGCCATATCGGTTCTTTTTCACCTATTTGATGATGTAGCGCTGGTGTTCCGTTCATCATAACTGGTATTTTAGTGTCTCTTTACGACGGACCGCACGGCCCGCCCTGCTCACGTTTTGGCTCGTTGTTTTAATGAAAAATCATCTCTTCACCGGTCTTCGCCCGTTCAGCGCGCTTATTGACGCCTGCTGGAAAGAACCTTACACCACCCAGCGCTTTATCAAAGACATCATCGCCGGTATTACCGTCGGCATCATCGCCATTCCCCTGGCCATGGCGCTGGCCATTGGCAGCGGCGTGGCGCCCCAGTACGGCCTGTATACCTCCGCCGTGGCGGGTATTGTCATCGCCCTGTGCGGGGGTTCCAGGTTTAGCGTGTCGGGTCCGACCGCGGCCTTTGTGGTCATACTTTATCCGGTGTCGCAACAGTTCGGGCTTGCCGGTTTGCTGATTGCCACCCTGCTTTCCGGCGTGATCCTGGTGATTATGGGTTTTGCCCGGCTGGGCAAGCTTATCGAGTTTATTCCGCTCTCGGTCACACTGGGCTTTACCTCGGGCATTGCCATCACCATCGCCACCATGCAAATCAAAGACTTTTTTGGTCTTACCCTGCCCGTGGTGCCGGAGGAGTATGTCGGCAAGGTAGCGGCGCTTTTCGCGGCGTTGCCGACGTTCAATCCCGGAGATACGCTGATTGGCATAGGCACCATGGCGGTGCTGGTCTATTGGCCGCGCCTGGGCATCCGTTTCCCGGCGCACCTGCCGGCGCTGATAGCCGGCTCCGGCATCATGGCGGTGCTGTGGCTATTTGATATGCCGGTGGCGACCATCGGCACCCGTTTCGGTTATATCCTGGCGGACGGCACCCATGGGCAGGGTATTCCCCCGATCCTGCCGCAGTGGCTGCTGCCGTGGACGCTGCCCGATGTGCACGGCGTGCCGATGGGCTTAAACTGGCATACCGTTTCCGCCCTGCTGCCCGCCGCATTCTCGATGGCGATGCTCGGCGCGATTGAGTCGCTGCTGTGCGCCGTGGTGCTTGACGGCATGACCGGCAAAAAGCATCAGTCTAATAATGAACTTATCGGACAGGGAGTGGGCAATATCATCGCGCCGTTCTTCGGCGGCATTACCGCCACCGCCGCCATTGCGCGTTCGGCGGCCAACGTGCGCGCCGGCGCCACCTCGCCGGTGTCGTCGCTGGTACATTCCCTGCTGGTGCTGCTGGCGCTGCTGGTGCTGGCGCCGGCCCTGTCCTATCTGCCCCTGTCGGCCATGGCCGCGCTGCTGTTGCTGGTAGCCTGGAACATGAGCGAGGCGCGCAAGGTCATTTACCTGCTGCGCCGGGCGCCCAGGGACGATATCGTGGTCATGCTGCTGTGCATGTCGCTGACGGTATTGTTCGATATGGTGATCGCCATTACGGTGGGCATCGTCCTGGCCTCGCTGCTGTTTATGCGCCGTATCGCCGCCATGACCCGTATCAGCGAATTGCCGCAAAGCACCAGCGGCAAGCTCAGGGCGCTGCGGGTCAACGGTCCGCTGTTCTTTGCCGCCGCCGAACGCATTTTTGAGGAAATCGCCGTGCTGACGGCGCAGGATGACGTGATTATTCTGCAATGGGATGCGGTGCCGGTACTGGATGCCGGCGGCCTGCAGGCGTTTGTGCACTTCAGCGAAAACCTGGCGGCGGGCAAACGCCTGGTGATAACCGATATCCCCTTCCAGCCGCTGAAAACGCTGGCGCGGGCCAATATCCACCCTATTCCCGGCCGGCTGGCGTTCTACAGCACGTTGGAACAGGCGCTGGCGGAGGAAGCCAAATAAGCCGACACCGGACTTAAAGCAGCCGTGTTAAAGGGAGAGCGTGCCTATGGTGTCGAATCGGGCGTGGTGTTCCCGCCCGACCGAGCGCCCCATGGCACGGTAAGCCCGCCAACACCGGGCTTAAAGCAGCCGTGTTCAAGGGAGACCGTGCCTATGGGGTCGAATCGGGCGTGGTGTTCCCGCCCGACCGAGCGCCCCATGGCACGCTAGGCCCGCCAACACCGGGCTTAAAGCAGCCGTGTTCAAGGGAGAGCGTGCCTATGGGGTCGCATCGGGCGTGGTGTTCCCGCCCGACCGAGGCCCCATGGCGCGGTATGCCCGCCAACACTGAACTCAACGCAGACGTGTTCAAGGGAGAGCGTGCCAATGGGGTCGAATCGGGCGTGGTGTTCCCGCCCGACCGAGCGCCCCATGGCACGCTAGGCCCGCCAACACCGGACTTAAAGCAGCGGTGTTCAAGGGAGACCGTGCCGATGGGGGTCGATGCAGACAGAACGTTAACTGCCCGTATCCAGCGCCGGAAAGCTTTTCACCAAATCGTCAATGGCTTTCATCTGCACCAGAAACGGCTCGAGCTTATCCAGCGGCAGCGCCGACGGGCCATCGCATTTGGCATGATCGGGATCGGGATGGGCCTCGATAAACAGCCCGGCAATACCCACCGCCATACCGGCGCGGGCCAGCTCGCCCACCTGCGCGCGACGACCGCCCGAGGCGGCGCCGAACGGATCTCGCGTCTGCAGCGCATGGGTCACGTCAAAAATCACCGGACAACCGCCGGAAACGCGGTTCATCACGTTAAATCCCAATATATCCACCACCAGGTTATCGTAGCCGAAATTACTGCCGCGATCGCACAGGATAACCTGCTCATTACCGGCTTCACGGAATTTATCAACGATATTGCCCACCTGCGACGGGCTGATAAACTGCGGTTTTTTAACGTTTATCACCGCACCCGTGCGGGCCATGGCCTCCACCAGATCGGTCTGGCGCGCCAGGAATGCCGGCAACTGTATCACGTCCACCACCCCGGCCACCGTCTGCGCCTGAGCCGCCTCATGCACGTCGGTAATGACCTTCACGCCAAACTGCGCTTTCAGCTCCTGAAAGATCTTCATGCCCTCTTCCAGGCCCGGACCGCGATAAGAGTGAATAGATGAACGGTTGGCTTTATCAAACGAAGCTTTGAACACATACGGAATACCCAGTTTTTGGGTCACGGTCACGTAATGCTCACAAATGCGCATGGCCAGATCGCGCGATTCAAGCACATTCATGCCGCCGAACAGCACAAAAGGACGATCGTTCGCCACCGGGATATCGCCGATATTCACCACAAGTTGTTTCATACCTGTACCTTATACTTTTTATCGACCTGCCGGCCGGGGTAATACCGTCCGGCATCGGGTTAATGTAGGGTCACCGACTTCTGCTCGATGGAATGTATCTGAACCTTGATCATTTCACTGATGGGATCTTCCGGACACTGCTCGACAAAATAATTCAGGTCCGAAAGCGCCACGTGATCACACTCCAGCTGGGCATAAATCAAACCGCGATCGCGGATTTCATAAGGATCGTCGGGATCAAATTCCAGCATCGCCTCGCTGGCGCCCAGGGCCAGCTCCATCTGTTTTTCGTCCATCAGCGCCGATTTTAAGGTGTCGAGCAATTTACGCACCACGGTATTGTTATCCGCTTCTTCCAGATCTTCATCCGCCAGCTCGATACCGGTCCCGATATTGCCGCGCAGCCAAATATCCAGCGTATGCTCATCAAGGGTATCGCCGTTAATCGGGTTGATAAGCCACATCTCGCCGTCAAGCCAGCCCGCGCGCAGTATCATCTGGGTAGGGAAAATCACCGGCAGCAGGGGAATGCCCATGGACTGCGCCACATGCAGCAGGATAATGCCCAACGACGCAGGCAGACCCTGGCGGCGCTCCAGCACATTATCAAGCCACAGGGCGTCCGACAGGCGATACACGCCGCCGACGCCGCCAAATCCCCAGGTACGATAAAACAGCTTGAGCAAAAGCCCCAGCTGTTCGTCCTGGTTCAGCTCCACCGAGATCTGCTCCCGCGCGTCCTCGGCCAGCAAACGCAACTGCTGGCGAACGCTATCGGCGGGAAAATCCTCCCGGATGGCGAGGGAAATACGTATGACACCCTCGCTAAGCGGTGAAAGATTATATTCAAAATCCGCAATATTACTCATAGAAATCCTGTCAGCAGGGGAAGCTTACTGCTAGCCAGCCGGTAAATAGTGTACAGACACGCCAGCCCGCAGATAAATGCCAGCCAGCGGATTTTTTCGCGCCGCGTATTGTTGCCCAGCGCAACAGAGCCGAGCAGGATATAAATAACGACCAACACCAGTTTATCCAGCAGCCAGCGGCCGTCGGCGGTGAAGGGAGAAATGCCCGAGAGGATAATCAGCGTGACGCCGGATATCAATAACAGGGTATCGTTGATATGCGGGACAATGCGCACCCACCCTTTGCTCAGCAGGGTGGAACCGCGCCAGCGCCAATAAAAACGGATGATAAACAGCGTAATGGTGATCCATACCGTTGTTAAATGTAAGTACTTGATGGTCATGTAAGCACTCATCACTGCTCCAGCATCCTATAACCGGCGGGTCTTAACCCGGCCATTGTCCCATTGTTACGCGTTCATTGCCGCCATAATCCCGCCGGGAACCCACCAGGACGAAACCGGCGCGCGCCAACAGGCCGCGCACCGCCTCGCCCTGATGCCAGCCATGCTCCAGCGCCACCCAGCCACCGGGATGCAGGTGGTCGGCGGCGCCCACGACGATGGCCGTCAAATCGGCCAGTCCGTTATCGTCCGCCACCAGCGCGCTTTGCGGCTCGAAACGCACGTCTCCCTGATGCAGATGCGGGTCGTCCACGGCGATATAGGGCGGATTACTCACAATAAGGGTATAGCGCATTCCCTGCAATGATTTAAACCAACTTCCCGTCGCGAAGCGCGCATTGGCGATACCCAGCTGCAGGGCGTTCTCACGCGCCAATGCCACCGCCTCGGGCCGCAAGTCCACGCCGGTCACCCGCCATGACGGCCTTTCGCTGGCCAATGCCAGGGCAATGGCGCCGGTGCCGGTGCCCAGATCCAGCACCTGCGCCGGCTGGTCGGGCAGCAGCGCCAGCGCCTGCTCCACCAAACATTCGGTGTCGGGACGCGGGATAAGCGTGGCGGACGAAACCTTAAGCTTCAGGGACCAAAATTCACGCTCGCCGGTCAGGTAGGCTATCGGTTCCCCCGCCGCACGCCGCAACAGCAGGGCGTCGAGCCGCGCAAGCTCCTCCGGCGTCAGGGGTGTTTCGCCAAAGGCCAGCAGCCAGGTACGCGCACGTCCGGTGACAAAACCGAGCAGGATTTCGGCATCCCGTCTGGGGCTGTCGCCGCCGGCGAGCCGGCGCGCGGCGCCATCAAGCCACTGGCCGCACTGCATCAGGATTGCTCTGCCAGCGCCGCCAGCTGATCCGCCTGGTACTCCTGCATGATCGGCTGGATCAGCATATCCAGTTTGCCTTCAATCACTTCATCCAGGCGATAAAGCGTCAGGCCGATACGGTGATCGGTCACGCGCCCCTGGGGGAAATTATAGGTCCGGATACGATCGGAGCGATCGCCGCTGCCCAGCAGGTTGCGGCGGGTCGACGCCTCCTCCAGCTGGCGCCGGCGCACCTCGGCCGCGCGCAGCCTGGCGCCCAGCACCGCCAGCGCCTTGGCTTTGTTCTTGTGCTGCGACCGTTCGTCCTGGCATTCAACCACCAGGCCGGTTGGAAGATGGGTAATGCGGATGGCGGAATCGGTGGTATTGACGTGCTGGCCGCCCGCGCCGGAGGACCGAAAGGTATCGATACGCAAATCCCCGGCATTGATCACCGGCAATTCCTCTTCCGGGATTGCGGGCATGACCGCCACCGTGCAGGCGGAAGTGTGGATGCGGCCCTGGGATTCGGTTTCCGGCACCCGCTGCACGCGATGGCCGCCGGACTCGAACTTCAGCTGGCCATAGGCGCCGTCGTTGTCTATTTTAGCGATCACTTCCTTGTAGCCGCCGTGCTCGCCGTCGCTGGCGCTGACGATCTCTACCCGCCAGCGCCGGGTTTCGGCGAAGCGGCTGTACATCCTGAACAGATCGCCGGCAAAGATGGCGGCTTCGTCGCCGCCGGTGCCGGCGCGCACTTCCAGGAAACAGCCGCGTTCATCATCCGGGTCTTGCGGCAGCAGCAGCAACTGCAACTGCTGCTCCAGCTCTTCCTGCAATGCTTTTAACTCTTTCAGTTCTTCTTGCGCCATATCGCGCATTTCCGGGTCGTCGAGCATCGTTTCCGCGGTGTGGATATCCTCCTGTACCTGCTGCCAGCGCTTAAAGGACGCGGTAACATCGGTCAGCTGCGCATATTCTTTCGACAGCGCGCGAAATCTATCCTGATCGTTAATGATGCCGGCGTCGCCAAGCAACACCTCGACTTCTTCTTGGCGCTCTTGCAACGCTTCCAGTTTGGCAACGATAGAAGGCTTCATAGGTGATGGTTTTACCTTATTAGTATAATGAGCTAGTCCAGTCCCAGACTGTCCCGCAGGATTTGCAGCCGTTCGACATCACCGTCACGGGCGGCCTGTTGCAGTGATTTGGTTGGAGCGTGGATAAGACGATTGGTCAGGCGGTGGGCCATGTCGCGGATCACCGCCTCGGGGTCGGCGCCGAGCCTGATGGCCGCCACGGCGCGCTCCTCTATTTCCGCACGCAGGCTATCGGCCTGGGAACGGAAATCGCGAATGGTTTCCACCGCGCTTTGCGCGCGCAGCCAGCCCATGAAATCCAGACATTCCTGCGCGACGATGGTTTCGGCCTGGACGGCCGCCGACTGTCGCTGGGCGAGGTTTTTTTCAATAATGGCCTGTAAATCATCCACCGTATAAAGATAGGCGTTGGGGACCTTGCCCACGTCCGGCTCGATATCGCGCGGCACCGCGATATCCACCAGCAACATCGGCTGGTTGCGGCGCTGCTTCATAGCCCGCTCGACCATGCCCTTGCCGATAATGGGAAGCGTGCTGGCGGTGGAACTGATAATGATATCGGCACTGGCCAGGCGGTCGTCGAGTCCGGCCAGGTCGATGACCTGCGCCCCGACCTCGTCGGCCAGCAGTTGCGCGCGCTCGCGGGTGCGGTTGGCGATGATCAGCTGCTTGACATGGTGCTCACGCAGATGACGCGCCACCAGTTCGATGGTTTCGCCGGCGCCGACCAGCAGCACCGTGACATCGGCCAGGGATTCAAAAATCTGCCGCGCCAGGGTACAGGCGGCAAACGCCACCGATACCGCGTTGGACCCGATTTCGGTTTCAGTGCGCACCCGCTTGGCGACGGAAAAGGATTTCTGGAATAAGCGTTCCAGCTCGCCGGAAACGGTATGCCCGCGTTGGGAATCCGCAAAGGCTTTTTTTACCTGCCCGAGGATCTGCGGCTCGCCCAGCACCATGGAATCCAGCCCGCTGGCGACCCGCATCAAGTGGCTGACCGCGCCGTCGTCCAGATGCCAGTAGAGGCTTTGGCGCACCTCGTCCGGCTGCAAATGATGATAATCGCATAACCAGCCTACCAGCGATTCCTTGAAATTTTCCTGCTGCGCCACGCTTAGGTATAATTCGGTCCGGTTGCATGTAGACAGCACGACGCCGCCCCGCACCAGCGGTTGCTGGAGCAGGCTGACCAGCGCCTGGTCAAGGGTTTCGGGCGAAAACGCTATCCGCTCGCGTAACGCAACCGGCGCCGTTTTATGATTAATACCTAATGCGAGCAGGGTCATGGAATACGGCTATTAAATAATACGAGTGTTAGTATGGTTATGGTTTGAGTGCATTCTACTTGATGCGCGTGATCAAGAAAAGTCACACCGCATTTTCGACCTATCAGGGCGTGGCGCCGGTAATGAAATAAATGCCGCTTAGCGTGAAAATTGACGCTATCATGGTGTTAAACACCGGACAAAACGCCTTACCCACGAGAAAATTAAGGAAGCAGTTCCCTATGCCGAAGCGTATTCCCGCCTACTACCGCGTATTGCCGCTGGCCGGCCTGCTATTGGCCGCCTGTAGCGTCCACACGCCCTCAGGCCCCGCTAAAAGCCAAACCTCCCCCGAGTGGCAACAGCATCAACGCTCGGTGTCGCAGCTGTCCAGCTACCAGACGCGCGGCTCTTTCGCCTATATTTCCGGCCAGCAAAAAGTTTATGCCCGCTTTAACTGGCAGCAAACCGGCGCCGATCGCTACCGCCTGCTGCTGACCAATCCGCTCGGCAGCACCGAAATGGATTTGAACGTGCAGCCCGGCGTGGCCCAGATTACCAATAACCAGGGTAAGAAGTATGTCAGCAACGATCCGCAGCAGATGATCCAAAAGCTGACCGGCATGAATATTCCCCTCGACAACCTGCGTAAATGGATGCTGGGGCTGCCGGGCGACGCCACCGATTTCACCCTCGATTCGCGCGGCTTGCTCAAACAGGTCAACTACAGCCAGGACGGCCAGCAATGGACGGTGGTTTACCTGGGCTACCATGACGACAGCCGGCCGGTGCTGCCGGCCAATCTGGAACTGCGCCAGGGCGAGCAGCGTATTAAACTCAAAATGGACAGCTGGACCCTGCAATGATTCATCAATGGCCGGCGCCGGCTAAACTCAATTTATTTTTATATATTACCGGCCGGCGGCCCGACGGCTACCATCAGTTGCAAACGCTGTTCCAGTTTCTTGACTACGGCGATACGCTGACCATCGAGCCGGTCGCAGGCGGGGATATCCGGCTGCTGACGCCCCTTGCCGGCGTACGCGACGATGATAACCTTATCGTCCGGGCGGCGCGGTTGCTGCAGCGTCGCCGGTGGGGGGCTAAAAATAATTCCGCCCTGCCCGGCGCCGATATTCGCCTGGTTAAACGCCTGCCGATGGGCGGCGGGCTCGGCGGGGGATCCTCCGACGCCGCCACGGTGCTGGTGGCCCTTAATCATCTGTGGCGCTGCGGCCTTGAGCAGGAAGCGCTGGCCCGTCTGGGCCTCGAACTTGGCGCCGACGTACCGGTGTTCGTGCGGGGCCACGCGGCCTTTGCCGAGGGAATCGGCGAAATATTGACCCCGGCCGATCCGCCGGAAAAATGGTACCTGGTCACCCTCCCCGGCGTAAGCATATCGACGCCGGCGATATTCGCCGATCCGGCGTTAAAAAGAGACTCGCCGGTACGCGCGCTGGAGGCGTTATTAGCGCAGCCTTTTCATAATGATTGTGAGCCAATCGCAAGAAAACATTTTTACGAGGTTGAACAGCATCTTTCATGGCTGTTAGAATACGCGCCGTCGCGACTGACTGGCACCGGCGCTTGTGTATTTGCCGAATTCGATACCGAGTCCGCCGCCCGTCAGGTGCTGGAGCATGCCCCGGCGTGGATGCGTGGTTTTGTGGCGCGAGGCGTTAACGTTTCGCCGCTGCACCGCGTGTTGACCGGGGCGCATTAAGGTAACCGGACCGTTATGCCGCCGCTAGGTGACGGTTCCGCCAGGTTATCTCGATTTATCTTTACCCGTGTGGCATTGCCCTGTATGGCGCTCCGGTCCCGAGTGTTATGCTGTGCAATACCTTCTCTGGACGCAAGCCTGAGGTTCTTCTCGTGCCTGATATGAAGCTTTTTGCTGGTAACGCCACCCCGGAACTAGCACAACGTATTGCCAACCGTTTATATACCAGTCTTGGTGACGCCGCTGTAGGTCGCTTTAGCGACGGCGAAGTCAGCGTGCAAATCAATGAAAATGTACGCGGTGGTGATATTTTCATCATCCAGTCCACCTGTGCGCCAACCAATGACAACCTGATGGAACTGGTGGTCATGGTCGACGCGTTACGCCGCGCATCCGCCGGTCGTATCACCGCCGTTATCCCCTATTTTGGTTATGCCCGCCAGGATCGGCGCGTGCGTTCCGCACGTGTGCCCATCACCGCGAAAGTGGTGGCGGACTTCTTATCCAGCGTAGGGGTTGACCGTGTCCTGACGGTGGACCTGCACGCGGAACAGATCCAAGGCTTCTTTGATGTTCCGGTCGACAACGTTTTCGGCAGCCCGATTCTGCTGGAGGATATGCTGCAGCAGGATTTGGAAAATCCGATCGTGGTATCGCCGGATATCGGCGGCGTGGTACGTGCCCGCGCCATCGCCAAATTACTGAACGATACCGATATGGCCATCATCGATAAACGCCGTCCGCGCGCAAACGTTTCCCAGGTGATGCACATCATCGGTGATGTGGCGGGCCGCGACTGTGTGTTGGTGGACGATATGATCGATACCGGCGGCACCCTGTGCAAAGCGGCGGAGGCGCTGAAGGATCGGGGCGCAAAACGTGTTTTTGCCTATGCCACCCATCCGATTTTTTCCGGTAATGCGTTCGACAACATCAAGAATTCGGTTATCGATGAGGTCATTGTTTGCGATACCATTCCGTTGGATCCCAAGATTAAAGCACTGCCCAACGTCCGTACCCTGACCCTGTCGGGCATGTTGGCCGAGGCCATTCGTCGCATCAGCAACGAAGAATCCATCTCCGCCATGTTCGAGCATTAATAGCCGCCGACGTCGCCGCCCCGGCGGCGCGCCTTGCTCATTCCACGCCACGGCGATCGGCCGGCGTGTGGTTTAGCCCCCGGATACGGGCCGCCCGGCCCGCCCGTATTACTGTTTCCCGCTTTTTATGCAAAAAAAATCCCGAACCCGTAAGCAGGTTCAGGACAGGAAATAAAACCAGTCATCGTTGATATTAATCTATGTCGTTGTTTTTTCAATTGTTATCGCCCGCGTTAACGGACAGTGAGAGACACAAGCCGCTGTTTCGACGGCGGCGTTAAATGACCGGTTGCCAACCAGCGGCGCCAATAAAGACCTCCGCCGGATCAGTGCATTTGTCAAAAACCTGGCTCAAGGTGCCGGCGCTTAATGATGTCCGGTACGACGGCAGCGGGAATCAAACCTGCGATGCCACCAGTAACGATCGCTGATGCGTTCGTGCCCGCCCATGCGCGCCCCTGCAACCCATAACAAGGCGCCGATAAAAATACCCATGATGGCGCTATGCGCGACCAATGGCGTAAAGTGCAATTGCGGAAGCTGATTTAATACTGAACAGGCAAGCCCTGCGAGCATCATTATCATACCTACGCCCATCAGGCTGTTGCCACATAAGAGTGCTGATTTGCGTTTCATCGTTCACCTCCGGGTTACTCAATGAAATCGTGAATTGTTCATTCGTCGTCCTTATCAATCTGTGTAAAGTATAGTCAATATCTTGCTAAAGGCATCGTGCCCGCGATCACAGAGTTGACAATAAGTCACACAAATCATAATTCCCTGTCATTCTGTTTTTAAAAGAAATTGATCTCGATCAATGAGGCGCGCAATAGCGTGCCGGCACGCGGGATTGCAGCTTTTTTGAACGGCCGGTCACAGCCTGGCGCCAGGGATTACCTCATGATCGGATCAGACGAGAGGAGGTGACTATGTACACTGACGATCTGGAAGTGATAACCAGCCTCGGACTTGCACTGACGATTATCATTCTGTTTTGCGCGTTGCTGTAACGGGCGGGTTTACAAATCGAGGCTCATGTCGACGCAAGACAGATAGCGTTGCGCCGAGGCGGAATAATATTGCCCCTCGCCCAGGATGCTGAAACCGCGGCGACGATAAAATTGCACGGCGTTCGGCGTCGAGGCCAAGGTTAAACGGGTTAACCCCCGGGTTTTCGCCTCGCTGATAATCCGCGCCAGGATACGCGCGGCATATCCCCTGCCCTGGTACGCCGGCAGGGTAAAGATGGCCTCCACCGACGCCCTGGTGACATCCAGGAACCCCGTTGCCACAGGCCCGCCGGCGGCTGTCGCGGCAATGACGAAAAAAGGATTTTGCGTGATGCAGGCAACAAAGCCCGCCGGCATGATGTCCGGGGTAAAAGCCATGATGGTGTCGGCATCATAGACGCCCACACAGCCCGCCCGGACGGCCTGATTGCGGATTAGCCATAATGCCTGCGCCTCCTGGGCGCGCGCCAGCCGCAGTTCCATAATGCTCCCATGACGTTTTCATGCGTTACACATCATCCCATTATTGCCATCAATCCGCCGGCAACGAAAGCGTGTTTTCGCGCGCCAGGGCACCCGCAAGGCCATGAGGCTTGCCCGACGGGGTGATGACACTTCGCTAAGCCGCTGCGGCGCAAATCTGTTAACATGACCGCGGGATCACCGGCGCAGGACCACGGCCGCCTGATTTCCCGTTGTGCGTTGGTCTGTTTAATCGAGAGCAATAGTTGAGAATGAAACCGTAATGACTATCAAGTTGATTGTTGGCCTGGCGAATCCGGGCGCGGAATATGCCGCCACCCGCCATAACGCGGGCGCCTGGTATGTGGATCTGCTGGCGGAACAGTTTCGCCAGTCCCTCAGGGAAGAGAGCAAATTCTACGGGTATACCGCCCGCCTGGCGATTGCCGGACAGGACGTCAGGCTGCTGGTCCCGACCACCTTTATGAATCTGAGCGGCAAGGCGGTCGCCTCTGTTGCCACGTTTTACCGTATCCTGCCGGAAGAAATCCTGGTGGCGCACGATGAGCTGGATCTGTTGCCGGGCAACGCCCGCTTGAAGCTGGGCGGCGGCCATGGCGGCCATAACGGCCTGAAGGATATCATCAGCCGGTTGGGCAATAATCCCAACTTCCATCGTCTGCGCATCGGCATCGGCCATCCGGGCGACAAAAGCAAAGTGGTGGGTTTTGTGCTGGGCAAGCCGCCGGCCAGCGAGCTGACCTTAATCGATCAAGCCGTGGCTGAGGCGGTTAAATGCACCGAGATCTTAATCCAGGAAGGCCCGGTAAAAGCGATGAATCGCCTGCACGCCTTCAAAGCCGCCTGATGGCTCTCCGATCCGGAGCAAAAACGACCTGCCGCCGCGTGCGGACCTATACCAGGCTATGACTCCGGTCGCCCCGGCGCCAATCGAGTTATGCGCGGTTTATGTGTATAATGGGGCATTAACGTATTGATGGTACGGTAAGACTAATTTAACCATCTGATAATAAAGCTATTTAAGGTGATATAACCATGGGTTTCAAATGCGGTATTGTGGGTCTGCCGAACGTGGGTAAGTCCACGCTATTCAATGCATTGACCAAAGCGGGAATTGAAGCGGCCAATTTTCCGTTCTGTACGATTGAACCGAATACCGGCGTGGTGCCGATGCCTGATCCGCGCCTGGACCAGCTGGCGGCCATCGTCAAGCCGCAGCGTATCGTGCCGACCACCATGGAATTCGTTGATATCGCCGGCCTGGTCAAAGGCGCGTCGAAGGGCGAAGGACTGGGCAACCAGTTCCTGACCAATATCCGCGAAACCGAGGCCATCGGCCATGTGGTGCGCTGCTTCGAGAACGATAATATCATCCACGTTGCCGGCAAAGTCGACCCGGTGGATGATATCGACGTGATTAATACCGAGCTGGCGCTGTCCGATCTGGAAGCCTGCGAACGCGCTATCTTCCGGGTGCAAAAACGCGCCAAGGGCGGCGATAAGGATGCCAAGATCGAGCTGTCCGCGCTGGAAAAATGCCTGCCGCACCTGGGCAACGCCGGCATGCTGCGCACGCTCGATCTCAATGAGGAAGAAAAAGCGGCTATCCGTTATCTCAGCTTCCTGACGCTTAAGCCGACCATGTATATCGCCAACGTCAATGAAGACGGCTACGAAAACAACCCCTACCTGGATAAAGTCCGGGCTATCGCCGCCGGGGAAGGCTCGGTTGTGGTGGCGGTTTGCGCCGCGGTGGAATCCGATATCGCCGAACTGGAAGAAGAGGAGCGCGCGGAATTCATGGCGGAACTGGGGCTGGAAGAACCGGGCCTGAACCGGGTGATCCGCGCCGGCTACGAGTTGCTGAACCTGCAAACCTACTTTACCGCCGGGGTCAAGGAAGTGCGCGCCTGGACCATACCGGTCGGCGCCACCGCCCCGCAGGCGGCCGGTAAAATCCATACTGATTTCGAAAAAGGTTTTATCCGCGCCCAGACCATCGCGTTTGAAGATTTTATTGCCTATAAAGGCGAGCAAGGCGCCAAGGAAGCCGGCAAGATGCGCTCCGAAGGCAAGGAATATATCGTCAAGGATGGCGATGTGATGAACTTCTTGTTTAATGTTTAATTAAATAGGTCACTCAACTTCGACGCGTCACAGGGCATTTCAAATAAATGATTATCCTAAATCCACGCGGTTGCGTGGATTTTTCGTTTTTAACCGTCTCAACACAGTTATGCTCACTTCTTGATGAGTGGCTGGCTGACTGTCATAAGCAGCATAGCGTTGAGGCGCCGTTATGTGAACTTGACGAGATCCTTGAAGATCAGTTTACCCCAGGTATTGCCCCTGGCCTGGACGAGCAGGCCGCCATCCTTGAGCGGTCCTAGCGCAATCGGCGCGAAACCGAGCTGTTCCGCGAGAACCGCGACCGGCGCCAGCGCATTTTCGTCATCGCTCGACAAAAACACGACGCGGCTGCCGCCATTCACGCTCGGATCAGTGGCCAGAACGCCGGCGGCCAGATGGTTAAAACCCTTTACGAACCCGGCGTCGGTAAAGGCTTTGGCGACAACCGCGGACGACGGCTGATCTTGCAAGTCTTCAACGGCAACGCCGAAAGCATTGGTCATGTCGATGACGGTCTTGCTGCGCCAGGTGGTTTTCTGTTTCGCGACGTCCCGATGTTCCCAAAACGGCACCGCCAAAAAGATGATGTCGGACGCAATGGCATCCTGCAGCGTCCTGGGGACAACGGTGGGGCCGATCGCTTGTGCCCGCTGCATCAACGCTTCGGGAGGGCGACGGCTAGCGACGCTCACATTGATGTTCTTTCTTGCAAACGCCCGGGCGAGCGCCTGGCCTACCGCGCCAAAGCCAATAATCGAATAACTCATGCAAACTCTCCCTTCAGTAGGGGTGACCGGCAGCGTAAGCAGACATGGCAATACCCGCTGGACAATCACCGAAATCAGTCCCGTTAATGGAACGGGATGCGCCATTTATCGACATAACCCGGATCATCTTCGCCACGTTAGCGGGCCGCCACCCGCTTTCCAGCGCGATGTCAGATGGCCGAGGTGCCGCCGTCGACATACAATTCCACCCCATTCACGAAGCTCGATTCGTCTGAAGCAAGAAACAGCGCCACCGCCGCGATTTCCTCAGGCCCCCCCATCTTTCCCCGCGGCACCAGGGATTCGAAATACCGCTTCGTCTCTTCGTCGAAGAGTTGCTCTTGAATGGGGGTGGCGATCTGCCCGGGGCTCAGCACGTTCACCCGGATTTTGCGGCCCTTCAGTTCGTTGAGCCACCCGCGGGCGAATGCAAGCAACGTCGCCTTGCTCGCCGCATAGACGCTGAAACCAGGAAAACCTTTGATTGACGCAATTGACCCGGTCATAAAGATCGATCCGCCATCGTTAAACAGCGGCAACGCCTTCTGAACCGTAAACAGCGTGCCGCGCGTATTCAGGCCGAAGGTCGCATCGAAATGCTGCTCGGTAATCTCGCCGAGCGGGACGGCTTCCCCGGTGCCAGCGCTCGCGTACAAGACATCGATCTTGCCCTTTTCCCGTTTGACCGTCGCGAACAGGCGGTCGAGGTCGTCGAGATTGGACGCGTCGCCGCGCACGCCGGTCACGTTGCGCCCGATGAGCTTAACGGCCTCGTCCAACGTCTCTTGCCTGCGGCCCGTGATAAAAACATAGGCGCCTTCTTCTACGAACCGCTTGGCGCTCGCCAGCGCCATGCCGCTTGAGCCACCCGTGATAACTGCGACCTTACCTTCCAGCTTTCCCATGACGTTTCCCCTTCATTGTGTCGGACAGCGTCTGTATTGCCATTGGTATCAGGACGCTGTATCTTGTGGATCACCGGTCCAGATCATCACGCCAGTATCTGGACCACTGATCCAAATATATGGATCACTGATCCATTTGTCAAGGTACCCTATGCGAGCCGACGCCAGAAAAAATTACAGCCATCTCCTTACCGTCGCGCGTGAGGTCGTCACCGAGCAGGGCGCCGATGCGTCCATGCGCGAGATCGCACGCCGGGCCGGCGTCGGGCTGGCCACACTGCTCCGGCATTTCCCGACGCGCGAAGCCTTGTTCGAAGCGTTGCTGCGCACGAATCTGGAGGCTCTGACGCAAAAGGCAGGCGAAGTTGAGACGTCGAAGCCACCTGACGAGGCGCTCGTGTCCTGGTTTCACGCCGGGGTGGCGTTCGTTGATAGCTACAGCGGCGTAGTCGCCTTGATGGCCAGCGCCCACGCGGACCCGGAGTCCGCGCTTTACGCGCCATGCATCGCGGTGCGCTCGGCGGGCGCGCGACTGCTGCGCCGTGCCCAGGCCGAGGGAACGGCGCGCGCAGATATGGATGCGGACGACCTGTTCGCCCTGATGTCGGCGCTCGGCTGGCTCGTCGCCCAGCCCGGATTCGCGCCGCGGCGGGATCATCTCTTTCATCTTATTACGAGCGCCATCCTGACAAATCAGCCGGGCAACGCCATTAACAAGGCAACGTAGCAGAGCGCAACGCATGGCTGTTCGCATTGCGTGAGATTGTCCGTTGGCTGGGCGTGGCGGACTATTGTGGCGCGTCAGTCTGATAGCCTGCCACGCCACCCCGCCATGGGTCGTCAGCCGATGAGGATGGCGCCGGCGGCGATCACCGCGCACGCCAGCATCTTGCGCACCGTCAGCGCCTCGCCCAGGAAAAAATACCCCATCGCCGCCGCGAACAGGATGCTGGTTTCGCGCAATGCCGATACCGCCCCCATCGGAGCGCCCGCCATGGCGTAAATGACGATGCCATAGGCCAGCAGAGACACCAGCCCGCCGATAAAAGCCGCGATGAACCCGGGCCGGGGGGTTAATAAACTCGTTACGCCGCGCAGGCCGATGTATACCGCCGGCATCAAGATGCCCCACAAGGCGCACATCCATGCCGTGTATGCCATCGGCGCGCCGGACAAGCGCACGCCGATGCCGTCCGTTACGCTGTAAGCGGCAATGAAACATCCGGTTCCCAGGGCATACGGCAGGCTTGCCGGCGCCAGCCGGCGCCCGGTGAAGGTCAGGGAAATAATACCGCCCGATATCAGGGCAATGCCAACCAGAGCGCCCATCCCTATCCGCTCGCCGTCGAACACCGATGCCGCGACGGTGATTAACAAAGGCGAGGAACCGCGTGAAACCGGATAGGTTTGCCCGAGGTCTCCGGCTTGATAGCTCTTGACGAGAAACAGGTTATAACCCACATGCAGTCCCGCTGACAGCAGCGCATACATCCAGCTGGCTTTGGCTGGAGGCGCCAGGCACAAGGCGATGGCGGCGCTGGCAACCGCCACCGCCAGGCACATGACCGTCATCGACCACAGCCTGTCGGCTCCGCCGCGCAAAAGCGTATTCCAGCCGGCATGCAAGAGCGCGGCGCACAGTATCAGTAAAATAATATGAAAGGGCATGCGCCATAGTAAGCAGCCCCGCTCTTTGATGAAAGCAAAGTCTCCTCATTGCTGCATGAAGATATCCTCATGTATCGGTATCAGAGATAGCCTTGTTGGGCCTGGGCTGATTGCGCCATGAGCCAGTGGCGAAAGCTGACGATATGAGGCTGCGATTCGACAGCTTTTGGACAGACAAAATAATAAGCGACCGGCGAAGGGAACGGTATGTCGAACAGCCGGACCAGGCTGCCGTCGCGTAGTTCAGTTTCGACATGTCCGCTGCGGGCCAGGGCGATACCCTGGCCCAGCAGCGCCGCCTGGACCGTCATATTCGTGTCGGCGAACCTGACGCTTTCCCTGAGCGCGGAAACGCCGACCCCCGCCTGTTGCAGCCACAGCGCCCATTTCGGCACCAGATCCGCGCCGTCTCTTGTCAGCAGCGGGTAGCGCAATAATTCGGCAGGCTCATGGGGCGCGCCAAATCGATGCAAAAGATCGGGACTGGCAACCGGAAAGATCTGCTCCCTGAACATGAATTCCGAGTACAGGCCTGGATAATTGCCGGTGCCGAAACGGATGGCCACGTCCGACTCGGCGCTGGAAAAATTGATGGCTTTGTCCGTGGTTTCCAGCGTGACCAGAATTTCCGGATGCCGCTGGGACAAATCCGGCAATCTTGGCAGCAGCCATTTCAGGGCGAAGGAGTAGGTGGTACTAAGCCTGAGCCGGACCCTGCCCTTTTGCTCTCTCAGATCGCTGAGCGTCGCCTCCAGGTGCATAAAGAATTCACGCACGATGGGCGCCAGCGCTGCGCCTGCAGGCGTCAGGCTCAATGATTTGCCACGCTGAAATAGCGACAAGCCCCAGATCTCTTCGAGATGTTTAAGCTGATGGCTTACCGCGCTTTGGGTAATATGCAATTCGTCCGCAGCGGCGGTGAACGTTGCATGCCGCGTCGCCACCTCAAAGGCGCGCAGCGTGGCGGTGGGAGGCAGATCCCTCATCATGTTGTTTCCTCGGTGAACACACGCCATAGCGGCTTATATGAACAGAAGCTCATGGTAATATATTCTATGCCCCGGCTGAAAAATAGATGCCGGGGTCTTGCGGTGCTGAATTCATCGAAAATCTACCCCAGGGACGGACCGGGACGTTCAGGCGCCGCCCGTACGCGGCCAAGTCCCCGAAAATTTATATGCCTACAGCATTTGTATTTGATTTCCGTGCCCATCATGCGGCATGCTTTTTTTTAACATTCGCAAAACGCAGTATATCTATGACCCTATTTTGCTTCCCTCGACGCTGGTTCGCATGACCGCTTTTGCCTTTAGCGTAGTGCTGTTTGCCGCTGTGTTGCACGCCACCTGGAATGCCGTGGTCAAAGGCGGCGCCGATAAACTACTAACGACCATACTGGTCACCGCGTGCGCCGCGCTGATCGCCGCCCTGGCGCTGCCGTTTTTGCCCGCCCCCGCCAAGGAAAGCTGGCCTTTTATCGGCGCGTCGGCCCTGCTGCAAGTTCTGTATTTTTGCCTGGTGGCGAGAACCTATCGCATCGCCGATATGAGTCAGACCTATCCTTTAATGCGCGGCAGCGCCCCGCTTATCGTCGCGGCCATGGGCGCGCTATTTTTTGGCGTGCTATTAACGCCGACCGCCTGGCTGGGAATTGCCATAATTTGCGCAGGCATAATAAGCATGGCCATATTTGCGCACGGGCAAGACAAAAAAGGGGTGGTGTTGGCGTTGCTCAATGCCGCTGTTATCGCCGGTTACACCCTTATTGACGGGCAAGGCGTGCGGTTATCCCGCGCCCCCGCCGCGTATACGTTGTTGATTTTCCTGTTTACCGGCGTGCCCCTGCTTGCCTGGGCCATGTGCAGGCGACGCGCTGCGGTAAAAGGCTATTTCGCCGCCAATTGGCATCTGGGCATGGCGGGCGGATTTGGCACCGTCGCCTCCTATGGGCTGGCGCTGTGGGCCATGACGGTTGCGCCGGTCGCCGTGGTTGCCGCGCTGCGGGAAACCTCGATATTATTTGGGCTTATTCTCTCGGGCCTGGTCCTGCGCGAACGCATAAGTCCATCACGGGTCGTGGCGGCCTGCATCATAGCGATAGGCGCGGGAGTGTTGCGGTTGGCTTAAAATCCCGGCGCTAAAATTTCCCCCAGCCGTTAAGCAATTAATCTGGTTTACATCGCGTAGTACCGAAGGCGATCGCCAGCGCCGGCATTAGAAAGAGACAGCGACGAAAGGCCGTGCCGCAATGCCGTGATGACCACTACAGATTCATTGTTCCCTTATCGTAATCCATCTGGGCTTGCAGAACCTGGGCTGAATGAGTAACCGTCCAGTCAAATAATGCCCGAAACGGCACCTCCAGCGTGCGCCCCAGCGGCGTGACGCTGTACTCCACCGCGACCTGGGAAGCAGGAATAACCCGGCGGGCAAGGATGCCGCTGCGCTCGAGGCGCCTTAGGCTAAGGGTCAGTGATTTTTGGGAAATGCCGTCCAGGCAACGCCTGATTTCATTGAAGCGCAAGGGCTTATGGCACAGCGCCGCCAGGATCAGCACCGACCATTTATCCGTGATCTGATCCAGCAGTAAACGGCTTGAACCGCCGGCTCCCCCTGCCTCTATGGCCGGCTCGTCTTGAGCCGCCGTTTGCCCAGCCTGATTCAACATGCGGTTTCCTCCGGGATACCTAATGACATATTAGTGCCTAATTGACACCTAGTATACGTCATATACCATATGGATTCATAACCCACAAGGAGTTACCCATGTCATCTTTATATCCTGAGCAAACCGCCGATACGCTCGCCGTGGTCGAGGCGTTGTACCGGTTCGCCGCGGGCATCGATCTGCGCATACCGACCTGCTCGCCTCAGCGCTGGCGGAAGATGCGGTGTCCGATTTCCGGCCCGCCGCGGCAAAAGCCGGATTTGAATACCCGGTGCTGGAAGGCCGGGACACTATTGTCACGGCCCTGTCGAACGCACTTAGCCAGCTCGACACGACACATTCCGTGAGCAATCCGCGGGTCTGCATTAACGGCGATAAGGCGCATCTGGAGGCGTTGGTGGAGGCGCAGCACGTAGCGCGCAATGATAACTCGCGCCACTACCTGATGAAAAACCGCTATAACGTCGAGCTGGTAAGGCGTGACCAGGTATGGCTTATTCAGCGCAACACGGTCGACAACGTCTGGCGGACGGGGGATCCAACGGTGCTCGCGGGTGCTTAGGATCCTTTAACGTCCCGCGGCGCGCAGGAAGCCCGTCACCATCTGCGTGAATTCTTCGGGGCGTTACAGCATCGCCAGGTGTCCGCCGTCCAGTTCGGCATAGCGGGCGCCGGCTATTTGCGCGGCCAGCGCCCGCCCTTGGGCGGGCGGCACCATATAGTCATGAGTGCAGCCTATGACCAGCGCGGGTTGGGTAATGCGCCCGACCCGATCGCTTACGACCAGAACCAGGTCCAGTTCCACCTGGCGCCCAGTTACTTTCCCCGCCACCGCCGGTGCCATGTACCAATACCAGACCAGGACCCTCGCCATCAACCCGATAGGACACTGTCGTACCCTCGATTTTAACCATTGGCATGATATAAACTCTCACCGTAATCAAAGGAGGCTTTAGGCTAAACTCTGACCGTGCTGTCAAGGTCAAGAGAAAATTCAGGGGTAGCCTGGACGGCTTGCCGTGGTGGAGCGTTGCCGGACGTCATAAAAGCCCTGTTACGTTTTATAAGAACGCGCGCGATCGGTGCGCATTCAAAATATTCTCTTACGTCTTAATAAGAACGCGATCGATCAGCCCCCACTCAAGCGCTTCCTCCGCCGTCATAAAACGGTCGCGATCGAGCGTGCGCTCAACCTCTTCATAGCTGCGCCCGCAATGCTCGGCATATAATCGCGTAATCCGGCGTTTCGTTTGCCGCATTTCTTCGGCGTGGATAAAGATGTCCGAGGCCTGTCCCTGATAACCGCCCAAAGGTTGATGCACGTGTAAACTGGCGTTGGGCAGCGCCACCCGCTGGCCGGGCGCGCCCGCCATCAACAGAAATGATCCCATCGAGCGCGCGGTTCCCATGCAAAGGGTATAGACCGGCGCCTGAATAAACTGCATGGTGTCATACATGGCGAAACCGCTGGTAACTACGCCGCCGGGCGAATTGATATACAGATGGATGGGCTTTTCCGGATTCTCGGCTTCCAGGAAAAGAAGCTGCGCGCAGACCAATGCCGACATCGTATCGTCGACTTCACCATTGAGGAAGATAATGCGTTCGCGCAACAGCCGTGAATAAATATCGAAAGATCGTTCACCCCGGCTGGATTGCTCGACCACCATCGGGATGAGTTGCAGCGCTTCGCGCATGGGCGACTCCTTATGGTTATGGCAAAAATACGCTGTGGCCCGCCAGGCAGATCAGGCGGCAAGCATCAGAGAAGACGTGTCGTCGTTGGCCGCAGGGGGCACCGGGCTGCCCAGCCGCGCATCTGCCAGCCGGTGGATAATAGTCAGAATGGTCCCGCCCGCGTCATTCGGCCTGATATGCAATGTGACATGGCTTGCAAGGAAAGGCGGTTCTGCTTCCCGCAGGCGATAACGTATTTTGCCTTCCCGGGTTGATGAGAGGGGTGCGCATTGCCCCAGGGCCACGCCGGGTAGCCATTTCTCACGCAGCGCGGGAATACTGATGGCCCGCCAGACCTTTTCCGCAGGCGCATCAAGTTCATATTCGAATCGCAGCTCGTTGACGCGATCCCCGGTTTTAGGGTTTGTCATTGATCCATATCCTTCAGCAAAACCTTCAAATCATCCACCCGCGCGGGCCAGTAGGCCCGATACTTCGCCAGCCAGCGGGCGATAAGCGCCAAACCCTGCGGATTAATGTCGTAGTTGACAAAACGGCCCCGCCGCTCTTCGCGCACCAGACCGGCGTTGCGCAGTACCGCCAGGTGCTGCGACATGGCGGATTGGCTAATTTCGATGCCCACGCGCAGCGCGCTGGCGTTCATACTGCCGTCCGCCAGTTTTTCGAAGATGGCGCGTCGCGTCGGATCGGCTAACGCCTTGAAGATGTCGTTTTCTATCATAGCAAATACATTAGCACTTACTTATGTGTCGCGCAAGCTTCCACGCTATTTAAGCGCCCTGAACGCGTGATGGTGCGCGAAAAAGCATGGCGCTATACTGTTTATGTCGCACCTGTTCAAGGCGGTCTGTGACAAACCGGCCCGATATGGCGATAATACGGCAAAGCACCCGTGGGGAAAGGCAACGGCATGACGACAGCGCAGGATGACAATCTGCTGGGAAACTATCTCAGGTATCGCCGCACCAGGCTCGACGCGGCAAGCCTGGGCTATTCCATGACACGCAGGCGTACGCCCGGCCTGCGCCGCGAGGAGGTGGCGCTGCTCGCCAACGTCAGTACCACATGGTATACCTGGCTTGAGCAGGGCCGCGGCGGCGCGCCGTCGGCCGACGTGCTCGACCGCCTCGCCCGCGCGCTTGCCCTGACGGATGTCGAGCGCGAGCATTTATTCCTGCTGGCCCAGAACCGGCCGCCGGAGGTGGCTTATGCCAAGCGCCGCGGCGTGACGCCGCAGTTGCAACGTATGCTTGACTCGCTGGAATATTGTCCCGCGTATGTCAAAACCGCCGAATGGGACATTATTGCCTGGAATCGCGCCGCCACGGTGGTGCTGGCCAATTATCCGGCGCTGCCCGAATCCCGGCGCAATATTTTGCGCATCATTTTCTGCGATCCCGGCGTCAGGACAAAAATACCCAATTGGGAAAGCGTGGCGCGTTTCGTGGTCACCGCCTTTCGCACCGAAACGGCCAGGACCGGCGTAGGCGCGCATGCCAGGGCGCTGGTAGAGGAATTAAGCCTGGCCAGCCCGGAGTTCGCGGCCCTGTGGCGTGACCACGACGTCGGCATTTATGGCGAGGGAACCAAGTACATCCGGCATTCGACCCTGGGACTGATCACGCTCGAATATTCGGCGTTCTCCGTCGACGGCAAGCCGGATCTGGGCCTGGTTATCTATAATCCGGCAACGCCCGGCGATCGGGCCGGCATCCGGGCGCTGTTGGCGGCAACCCAGGCGCCTGCGCCGCTACCGCCGGCGATGCCGGAGTAGACGCCCAGGCCAGGGCGGCGGCGCATTGGCCCCCTGCTACGCTTTTAGCCCCAGGCTTTGCTTGAGGGATTTAAGGTAGCGCCGGCTGACCGGCACCGTCTGGCCGTTGCTCAGTACAATTTCCGCCTGGCCGGAATCTTCCAGGCGAATTTCGCGCAAATGCGCCAGATTGACCAGGAACTGCCGGTGACACCGCACCAGCGGGGTGCGGCTTTCCAGCAGTTTCAGCGTCAGCTCGGTGAAACATTCCCCGCCCTCGATACCTGTGACATACACCCCGCTCAGCCTGGAGTTGGCGAACAGCACGTCCTCGGTTTTCAAGAGATAGATGCGGCTGTGGCCGGTGCAGGGAATGTATTTCAGGGCGCTTTCCTGAACCGCCAGCAGGCCGATATCCTGCTCCGGGCGTTCATTGTGCAGACGGCCAAGCGTCTTGGCCAGGCGCCGCGACTCGATAGGTTTTAGCAGATAATCAAAGGCGTGTTCCTCGAACGCGCGGACGGCGTACTCATCAAAGGCGGTCAGGAAGACGATATACGGCATGCAGGCCGGATCGATCATGCCGACCATTTCCAGCCCGCTGATGCGCGGCATCTGGATATCCAGAAAGATGACGTCCGGATGAAGCCGGTGCACCGCCCCTATCGCTTCCAGGGCATTGGCGCTCTCGCCGACGATGGCAATTTGCGGATCCTGCTGGAGCAGGCAGCGCAGGTTTTCCCGCGCCAGCGGTTCGTCATCGACAATCAGCACGCTCAGCATGGGACCTCTTCCTCCAGCGGCAGGCTCAGGATAATACGGGTAAACAGCTCGGGACGGGATTCGACGCTGATGCCGTACTCCTCGCCATAGCGCACCCGTACGCGCTTATCCACCAGATTCATGCCAAGCCCGGTATTGCCGGCGACCAACCGATACAGACCGGCATTGTCCTCGATGCACAACAGCAGGCGGTGGTCATGCTGCCGCGCGCTCAGGGTCACGATGCCCTGACCCAGCAGTTGCGAGGTGCCGTGCTTAATGGCGTTTTCCACCAGGGGCTGCAGGGAGAAGGCCGGCAGATGCATGCCGAGCAATGCCTCGGGCAGATCAAAGCGGATTTGCAGACGGTCCTGAAAACGCGCCTTTTCAATTTGCAGGTAGGCATTGACATGCTCGATTTCGTCGGCGAGCGTGACCACTTCCTCCGAGCGTTTCAGATTCTTGCGAAAAAACGTCGAGAGATTCTGCACCAGTTGGCTGGCCTGATCGCTGTCGCGGCGGATCACCGCCACCAGCGTATTCAGGGCGTTAAATAAAAAATGCGGATTGACCTGGGCATGCAGCAGCTTGATTTCCGACTGCGTCAGCAACAGTTTATGCCGTTCGTACTGCCCGGCCAGGATCTGCGCGGACAGCAGGCTGGCGATGCCTTCGCCCAGGGTACGGTTGATGGAGCTGAACAGCCGGTTTTTGGCCTCGTACAGCTTGATTGTGCCAATCACCTCACCGTTTTCGCCTTGCAGCGGGATGACCAGCGCCGACCCCAGCTTGCAGTGACGTTGTAACGAACACTGGTACGGCGTCTCGTTGCCGTCGGCATAGAACACTTCATTATTATCAATGGCCCGGCGCGAATGCGCGGAGGAAATCGGCGTGCCGGGTACGTGGTGATCGTCGCCGATGCCGATAAACGCCAGCAGCTTTTCCCGGTCGGTAATGGCGACGGCGCCGATATCCAGCTCCTGGTAGATGACCTCCGCCACCTTCATGCTGTTTTCCTGGTTAAAACCCTGGCGCAGAAAACCTTCGGTACAAACGGCGATTTTCAGCGCGCGGGCGGAAAAGGCCGAGGTATATTTCTCGAACATCGCCCGCCGGTCCAGCAGGATGCGCATAAACATCGCCGCCCCGACGCTGTTGGTGACGATCATCGGCAAGGCGATGCTCCTGACCAGCCGCAGCGCCTCTTCATAAGGACGGGCCACCGCCAGGATAATCATCATCTGCAGCATTTCCGCCAGCAGCGTGACGCCGGCGGCGGTAAACGGATTAAACAGGCGATCGATACGCCCGCGCCTGATCAGCAGCCGGTGCGCCAGACCGCCGAGCAGGCCTTCCACCACCGTGGAAATCATGCAGCTGACGGCGGTCATGCCGCCCAGGGAATAACGGTGCAGCCCCCCGGTCAAACCGACCAGCACGCCGACCACCGGCCCGCCCAGCAGGCCGCCCAGCACCGCGCCGATGGCGCGGGTATTGGCGATGGAATCCTGAATATGCAGGCCGAAATAGGTGCCCATAATGCAAAACATGGAAAACATGACATAGCACAAGAGCTTATGGGGCAGTCGGACGGTAACTTGCATCAGCGGGATAAACAGCGGCGTTTTACTCAGCAGGTACGCAATAACCAAATAGACGCACATCTGCTGTAACAACAGTAAAACCAAATTGAACTCATGCATAAACAACGGCTCGTAAAATAACGCCCGTCATGCGCGGCGCGCGCGGGACTCAGTGGCGCTAACTTACCGAAAAACGCCGGCGTTGTCTTTGATGGTACTCACTAATTTGTATGCTGATTACATTAAAAGCGCTGTAAACGGCGGCGGTAGGTTTTGACCCCGCCGCCGCCGTTCTGTTACGCAGGCGCTAAGGCGTAAGCCCGGCCGGCGGCAATACCGTACGCGCGGCTATCAGTCCTTAGGATCAGAACCCTTCCAGCACTAACTTGCCCCGGGATTTGCCGCTTTCCAGCAGCGCGTGCGCTTTGCGCAGATTGGCGGCGTTGATGGCGCCGAAATGCTGGGCGAACGTGGTCTGGAGCACGCCCTGGTCGATAAGCGCGGCAATGCGTTCAAGCAGGTGGTGCTGGTTAATCATATCCGCGGTTTCAAACCGGGAACGGGTGAACATCAATTCCCAGTGCAGGGACAGGGACTTGGCCTTAAGCGGCAATGCGTCGAGCGCGGCCGGATCGTCAATCAGGGCCAGGCGTCCCTGTGGCGCCAGAGCCTCGATCAGCTGCGGATAATAGCTGTCGGTATGCGTCAGGCTCGCCACGTGGGTGACATTGGCGATACCCAACTGCGTTAACTGATCCAGCAGGGGACGGGAATGATCGATCACATGGTGCGCGCCCAGTTTCAGCACCCAGTCGCGGGTTTCCTGACGCGAGGCGGTGCCGACCACCGTCATTCGGGTCAGCCTTCGCGCCAGTTGGGTGAGTATCGACCCCACCCCGCCGCCGGCGCCGATAATCAGCAGCACGTCGCCTTCGCCGCCGTTTTCGGCCACGCCCAGCCGGTCAAACAACAATTCCCAGGCGGTGACCGAGGTCAGCGGCAGCGCGGCGGCATGGGCGAAGTCCAGCGAGGCTGGTTTGTGCCCGGCGATGCGCTCATCCACCAGGTGAAATTCGCTGTTGCAGCCCGGCCGTGTAATGGAACCGGCATAAAAAACCTCATCGCCGGGTTTAAACAGCGTGACGCCCGCGCCCACCGCCTCGACAACGCCGGCGACATCCCAGCCCAGCACGCGCGGTGCGCTGACCTCCGCCTTGGCGCGCACCTTGGTGTCGACCGGATTGACGGAAATCGCCTTGACCGCCACCAGCAAATCGCGCGCTCCCGGTGTCGGTTTGGGCAGGTCGATATCCACCAGCGCCTGGGGATCCTCAATAGGCAGTCCATGGCGGGTATAGGCAATCGCTTTCATCAGTTTTTCTCCCGTAGATCGTCTTAATAAAATGCGGCCCGGGCCATCTGGCGTTCAAGCGTGGCGCAACGCCGGCGCCGGGCGCAATGCGGATTCATCAACATTCTGAAAGTCTAGACTTTTTTTTTACCGCCACCTACCCATAAAATGCACTAACACCTACTCTGTAGAAGTGTAAATCAGCGGCGGCGGAAAGCGCATGGCTATTCTGACGCATCATGTTGTATATTTGATGCACTGTGTTTATTTGCCGCCGCGGCGGCCTTCAGGCGGGAAAAGCGGTGAGTTATCAACCAGGCCCAATAGAACACTCTTACCTCGGTTCCAGCGTATACGCCAATCTGCGCCAGGCATTGATTACCGGCCAGCTGAAACCTAACGATCGATTACGCATCCGCGAACTGGCGGCGCAGGTCGGCACCAGCGTAACCCCGGTCAGGGACGCGGTATTGCAGTTGGCCAAAGAACAGGCGCTGGAGATGCGCACGCCCAAAGACATTCGCGTGCCGTCCCTTAACCAAGAACAATACCTGGAGCTGAAAACCCTGCGCCTGGAGCTGGAAGGCATGGGCGCGCAGCGCGCGGCCATGCGCGTCACCCCCGCCGCCGTCCAGCTGTTGACCGTCAATATCCGGCGCAATATTCGCGCCATTACCGAAGAGGATTGGGTGTCCGCGCTCAGGCTTAACAGCGAATTTCATTTACTGGTGGCGCAAAGCGCCATGATGCCGGTGCTGAGCAGCTTTATCGACCGGTTGTGGATGCGCACCGGGCCGCTGATTGCCCAAGCCTACGCCCAGCTCACCCAACAGATGACCATCGGCCATCACCAGACGCTGCTGGCCGCGTTGCGCCAGCGGGACGGTGACGCGGCCGCCAACGCCATGCGCCAGGATATCCTGGACAGCGATGCGATGCTGGCCCGATTTACCGCCGCCAGCCAGACGGCGCCGCCGGGGTAAACCGGTAAACCCGCTCCCGGTCAGACGTGCTGCCCGCCGTTAACCGGAATTTCCGCGCCGTTGACATAGGCGGCGCCGTTGGTGGAAAGAAAATAAATCAGCGAGGCCACTTCCTCCGGCCGGCCCAGGCGCTGCAAGGGTACCTGCCGTTCGATAATATCCTGGGTGCCGGGTGAGAGGATGGCGGTATCGATTTCCCCCGGCGCAATGGCATTGACGCGGATGCCGAAACGGCCGAAATCATAGGCCATTTCGCGGGTCAGCGCGGACAGCGCCGCCTTGGAGGTGGCATAGGCGACACCGGCGAAAGGATGCACCCGGGTGCCGGCAATGGAGGTCACGTTAATGATCCCGCCCTGGGCCTGCCGCAGCTCCGCAAACAGGCCGTTGGCCAGCAGCGCGGTGGAGAACAGGTTGACATTGAACACCCGCATCCAGGTGGCGTAATCGGTTTCGCGCACCCCCAGCCTGCCGCCGTCGGCGGCCTTGGGCGAGATGCCGGCGTTATTGACCAGCGCGTCCAGCCGCCCGCCCAGTTTTTCTTTGATAAGCGGCAGCGCGGACTCGACGCCCGCGATATCCTCCAGATCCAGATGGATGTGATTGAGCATTTTTTCGGCCCAGGGACATTCTTCCACCCAGCTTTGGCGCGAGGCGGTAAAAATCCGCCAGCCGGCCGCATGGAAATGCTTGACGGTGGCATGGCCGATCCCGCGGCTGGCGCCGGTCAGCAATAAGGTTTTCTGGTCCAAGGCGTTCACTCCCCTGTGATGCGTGATGCAACAAAATCTACCTGAAAACCCTTGCCGGGGCATCCGCTTTTTTCCGCTTGGCGCCGCCCCCTAATCACCGTTGCGCCATCTTATCTCCCGCGCCCTTCCGAGCCGCGGATGCGTGCGGAACGGCGGCGGAGCATTTCCATCACCAATAATAATATCAGCGAGGCGCCCACCATCAGCGAGGCGGCGGCGGCAATGGTCGGATCCAGGTTTTCGCGGATGCCGGCGAACATTTGGATTGGCAGGGTACGCTGTCCGGGACTGGCCAGGAACAAAGTGACCACCACCTCGTCGAATGAGGCGGCAAAGGCAAACAAGGCGCCGGAAAACACCCCGGGGGCAATCAGCGGCAGCGTTACCCTGGCAAACACCAGCCACGGCGGCGCGCCAAGGCTGGCGGCGGCGCGGGACAGGTTACGATCGTAGTTTTTCAGCACCGCGGTGACGGTGATGACCACAAAAGGCACGCCCAGCATGGCGTGCGCCAGCACCAGGCCGAGATAGCTGTTCAACAGCGATATGCGGGCGAAAAAGAAAAACAGGCCCACCGCCACGATCACCACCGGCGCTATCATCGGCGAGACGATAATCGCCATCACCAGGGTCTTGCCGCGGAACTCGCCGCGCACCAGGCCCACCGAGGCCAGGACGCCGAGAATGGTGGCCAGCAGCGTGGCCAGCGGCGCTATCAGCAAACTATTGCCCAGCGCCCCCAGCCACTCGCGGGAATGAAAAAACGCCTGATACCAGCGCAGTGAAAATCCGTTTAGCGGATAGCTGAGAAACGAGCCGGAGTTAAACGACAGCGGCACGATGATCAGCACCGGCACCACCAAAAACAGCAGTATCGCCGCGCCGTAAAAATTAAAGGCGGTATGCCACAACCGCATCAGGAACAGGCCTTCCTGTCTTATCATCATCATTCTCCCGGTTAATGCGCGGCCAGCTCCGCCTGCGTCCGGGTAACCCGGATGTAGACGATATAGAGCAGGATCACGATGATGAGCAATTGGCTGCCGAGAGCCGCCGCCATGCCCCAATTCATCGTGGTATTGGTGAAGAACGCCACAAAATAGCTCAGCATCTGGTCGCCGGGGCCACCGAGCAGCGCGGGCGTGATGTAATAACCGATGGCCATGATAAACACCAGCAGTCCCCCCGCCGCAATGCCGGCATAGGTTTGCGGCACATACACCCGCCAGAAGGCGGTAAAGGGATGCGCGCCCAGCGAAATGGCGGCGCGCATATAGTTAGGCGAGATGCCTTTCATCACGGCATACAGCGGCAGGACGATAAAGGGCAGCAAAATATGGGTCATGGCGATATACACGCCGACGCGGTTAAACACCAGCACCAGGGGCTTGTCGATAATGCCGGCATACAACAGGGCGCCGTTGATCAAGCCGCCCGATTGCAACAGCACAATCCAACTGGCGGTACGAACAATTAACGAAGTCCAGAAGGGCAGCAGCACCATGATCAGCAGCAGGTTGGCGCGGCCGGCCGGCTGTTTCGACAGCCAGTAAGCCAGCGGGTAGCCCAGCGCCAGGCAGATAAGCGTCACCACCGCCGCCATCAGCAGCGTACGCAGCAGCACCCCGATATACAGCGCCTGCCCCTCGGGCAAACGGGTTATCTCCCCGGTCTGGATATCCACCTTGCGATCAAACACCGCCAGGACATAATAACCGGTAAAAGGCCGGCTGGCCCGCTGCACCGAGCGCCAGACGGTAATATCGCCCCATTGCGGTAAGGCCTGGATCAGCGCGGCGCGGGTCATGCCCGGCGCGTCAGGCGCGGCGCGCAGCGTACGCATAATCAGCCCGCGGTAAGCGGGGCTTTCGTAGCTCAGGCGTTTTGCCACCGTGGCAATCTGCCCGTCGGCGCGCGCCCGGCGCAGATCGCTGACCAGCGCCTGGAAAACGGCCTCATCCGGCAGCGCGGTGCCGTCCCACCGGGACAGCGCCGCCGTCACGTTGGGCAGCCCGTCGCGAACCTCGGGGTTCGCCACGCTTTTTATCAGGATAGAGGCGATGGGCACCACAAAACTTATCAGGATAAACAGCAACAGCGGAGCCACCAGCAGCCAGGTGCGGCGCTTGTAAATCCTTTGCGACTGAGACAACTGCTGCTTCAGCGTGGCGGTATTTAACGTGCCGTCGTCGGCATCCCGCGCCGGCATGGCTCTACTTGATGTCATTGTTTCGTCTCCGGAATGCGTGGCGATCCCATGCCGCCAACCCTTACTGGGCGGCCCAGGCGTTAAAGCGCTGCTCAAGATCTTCGCCATGCTCGATCCAGAACTGCGTATCCACCGCCAGGGCATTGGCCAGGTTATCCGGCGACGTCGGCAGGTTGGCGGCAATCGCCGGCGCGATCAGGCCGATGGCGTTTTTATTGGTTGGCCCGTAGGGAATATTTTCCGCAAAGACCTTTTGGTTTTCCGGCTGGTTGGCGAAGGCGATAAACTGTTCCGCCAGGGCCTTATGCTTGGATCCTTTGACGATGGCCCAGCTATCCAGATCGTAGAGGCTGTTGTCCCATACCATTTTGAAATCATGCCCTTCGGTGGCGGCGGCGGCCACACGGCCGTTATAGGCGGAGCTCATGACCACATCGCCGGAAACCAGCCACTGCAGCGGCTGCGCGCCGGATTCCCACCATTGAATATTCGATTTGATTTCATCAAGTTTGCGAAAGGCCCGGTCAACCCCCACCGGCGTCGCCAGCTGCGAATAGACATCCTCGCGCCTTACGCCATCCGCCAGCAGGGCGATTTCGAGGGTAAACTTGGCGCTCTTGCGCAGCGCGCGCTTGCCGGGGAAATCCTTCACATTCCAGAAGTCGGCCCAGCTGGTCGGCGCTTTTTTCAGTTTCTGCGCATCATAGGTCAGCACGGTGGACCACAGGAAAATACCGGCGCCGCACTCGGTGGCCGAACCCGGCACATACTCGCTTTTATCGCCCAGTTTGGACCAGTCCAGGGTTTCGAACAGGCCTTCGTCGCAGCCGCGACGCAGTTCCGGGCCTTCCACCTCCACCAGATCCCAGCCTACCTGGCCGGTTTCCACCATGGAGCGGATCTTGGCCATTTCGCCGTTGTATTCCCCAGCCTCGATGTCGCCTTTGCCCGATGCTTTAAACGGCTGGTAAAAGGCTTTTTCCTGCGCCACTTTGTTCTGGCCGCCGAAGGAAATCACGGTCAGTGTTTCCGCCTGGGCCTGGAAGGCCAGCCCGACCAGCAATGTGGATACCGCTAATTGTTTCAACATATCCTGTCCCCTAAAAAATGCGCCAACGAAAAGTTAAATGATGCATCATACATCAAGCATCTTTCGTGCCACTCTGGCATTTTTTCTTCAGGGAGTCCGCACGCGGTGAATACGGGGGTCTGGCGTGGAAGGGATGCCGGGTTGCACCCGGGTTATGCGTTAAAGCCGTGCAAAGTTGCAACAGGTTGCACCCTGGCGATGCAGCCGCGTTTGCTTCCCCGGCCTGTATCGGCGACAGGCCGGGAAAAGCGGGTTATCACGCTGAGGCGATAGCCACGCACAGGTATTTCATTTCCAGGTATTCGTCGATGCCGAAGCGCGATCCTTCACGACCGAGCCCTGACTGCTTAACGCCGCCAAACGGCGCCACTTCATTGGAGATAAGACCGGTATTCACGCCTACCATGCCGTACTCCAGCGCTTCGGGCACGCGCCATTGCCGGGCGGCGTCGCCGGTAAACACATAGGCGGCAAGCCCGAATTCGGTGGCATTGGCCAAAGCCACGGCCTCTTCTTCGTCGCTAAAGGGGAACAGCGGCGCCACGGGTCCAAAAGTCTCCTCGCGGGCAAAACGCATCTTGCCGGTGACGTCGCCTATCAGGGTCGGTTCAAAAAAGGTGCCGCCCAAGGCGTGGGGCTTACCGCCGGCCAGCAGCGTGGCGCCCTGGGACAACGCGTCGTCGATATGCGCGCGCACTTTGTCGACGGCATCCGCATCGATGAGCGGCCCCTGCGTGGTGCCTTCCGCCATGCCGTCGCCCACCTTAAGCCGCGCCACTTCGGCTACCAGCCGGGCGACCAGGGCGGGATAAATGCCCCGCTGCACATAGATACGGTTGGCGCAAACGCAGGTCTGGCCGCTGTTGCGGAATTTCGAGGCCATGATGCCGGCCACGGCGCTGTCCAGATCCGCGTCGTCAAACACGAGTACCGGCGCGTTGCCGCCCAGTTCCAGGGAAAGTTTTTTGATAGTTGGCGCGCATTGCGCCATCAGCAGACGCCCCACCTCGGTCGAGCCGGTGAAGCTCAGCTTGCGCACCACGGGACTGGCGCACAGCACCTGTCCCACATCGGCGGCGGGGCCGGTGACCACCTGCAAAACGCCGCGCGGAATACCCGCCTGTACCGCCAGCTCGGCCAGGGCCAGGGCGGTAAGCGGCGTTTGTTCCGCGGGTTTAACAATCATGGTGCAACCTGCCGCCAACGCCGGGGCCACTTTGCGCGTAATCATCGCCGCCGGAAAATTCCAGGGCGTGATCGCCGCGGTCACGCCGATGGGCTGCTTCAGCACCAGCAGCCGCTGCCGGGCCTGGGGCGACTGCAGCACGCTGCCCTCCACCCGTTTTCCCTCTTCGGCAAACCATTCGATAAAGCTGTTGGCATAGGCGATTTCGCCGCGCGCCTCGGCCAGCGATTTACCCTGTTCGGCGGTCAACAGCCGCGCCAAATCCTCCTGGTGCGCGACAATCAACATAGCCCATTTTTGCAGCAGCACGGCGCGTTGTTTACCGGTCAGCGCCCGCCAGGACACCAGCGCCAGCGCTGCGGCATCGATGGCGCGCGCCGTTTGGGCGGCGCTCACCTGCGCCACCTCGGCCAGTATTTCCCCGGTCGCCGGATTGGTGACGGCTTCGCGCGCGCCGCTGTCGCCGTCGCACCATTCACCGTCGATCAACGCCTGGTGACGGAGCAATTGCGGGTTATTAAGCTGCATCATCTTTCTATCCTTACGTATTTATGACTTGAGCAACCGGCTCAGCAGGTCCAGCGCCGCGGTGAACTGATCATCGGGGATGGTGAGCGGGTACAGAAAACGAATCACATTGCCGTGCACGCCACAGGTCAACAGCAATAATCCCTGTGCCAGCGCCTGTTTTTGGATACTCTTGGCGTACTGCGCGTCAGGCTTGCCGGTAGCCGGGTCGGCAAATTCGACCGCCACCATGGACCCCAGCCCGCGCACGGCGGAAATGGACGGACACGTCTGCCGGGCCTGTTGCAGCACTTCCACCAAATGGCCGCCAAGGCGCTGGGCGCGCTGGCAAAGCTGTTCTTCATCAATTACATCAAGCACCGCCAGCGCGGACGCCACGGCCAGCGGGTTGCCGGCGTAGGTACCGCCCAGCCCGCCCGGCGCCGGAGCGTCCATCACCTCGGCGCGGCCGGCGACGGCGGAAATGGGGATGCCGCCGCCCAGGCTTTTCGCCATGGTAATCAGATCCACTTTCACCTGCGGGCAGTGATCCATGGCGAACAGCCTGCCGGTACGGGCAAAGCCGCTTTGCACTTCGTCGGCAATCAATAAAATGCCGTGCTGGTCGCACAGTTGGCGCAGGCCGACGATAAACTCGGGCGGCGCGACGTTAAAGCCGCCTTCCCCCTGCACAGGTTCGAACAAAATGGCCGCCACCTGATCAGGACTGATATCGGTATGGAACAGGCTGTCGATGCTGGCCAGGGCCTGGTCGACCGACACGCCGTGCAGCGCATTGGGATAAGCCGCATGGAAAACCTGTCCGGGCAGCGGCCCGAATCCCAGTTTATAGGGCGCGACTTTACCGGTCAGCGCCAGCGTCAGCAGCGTACGGCCATGGAACGCGCCGCCGAAAGTAATGACGCCGGGGCGTCGGGTATAGGCGCGGGCTATTTTCACCGCGTTTTCCACCGCTTCCGCGCCGGTGCTGAACAGCGTGGTTTTCGCCGGGCCGGCCACCGGTACCCGGGCGTTGAGCTTTTCAGCCAGTTCGACATAATTGCCGTAAGGCACTATCTGATAGGCGGTATGGGTAAACAGCTCCAACTGCCCTTTGATCGCCGCGACGATTTTCGGATGGCGATGGCCGGTGTTTAATACCGCGATGCCGGCGGCGAAGTCGGTATACTCGCGACCCTCGACGTCCCACAGCGTGGCGTTTTCCGCCCGCGCGGCATAAAAATCACACATTACGCCGACGCCGCGCGGCGTGGCGGCCAGACGACGTTGGTTCAGTTCGCTGTTGTTCATGGTGCTGCTTCTCCCAAAATGGTGCGGCTAAACGTGCGCTATTACAGATCCCAGCCTAACTCCCGATTCTATTTATCCGCTTTGTGGCTCTATAATCCAGTGCCAGTTTTAATTTTTTGCAGGTGCCAATTGCGTTCGTTATTAACCGATATGCTGCTGCAGCATCTCTCCGCCCGCACCGGGGGGCCGCTGCACCGGCGTTTATATGACTGTATCCGCCTGGCGATCCTCGACGGCGGTATTCGCGCGGGCAGCCGCCTGCCGCCGACGCGCGACCTGGCGAAAGAACTGGCGCTGTCGCGCAATACCGTCAGCGCCGCCTACGAACAGCTGCTGGCCGAGGGCTATATATTTACCCGCGCCGGCAGCGGCACCTTTGTGACCGATCATATGCCCGACGGGGCCATGGCGCCGGTGAACGAGCAGCAGCCCGTCTGCGAGCGCCCGGCCGGGGAAGAATTTTCGGCGCGCGGCGCTAATTTGCTGGCCCGGTCGGGCGCCTCGCCCCATCAATGGGGGGCGTTTATGCCGGGGGTGCCTGATGTGTCCGGCTTTCCGCACGGTCTGTGGCGCCGTATCCATTCCCGGCTTATCCGGCGCATCAAGCCCGATTACCTCACCTATTCGCGCATGGGCGGCAGCCCGGAACTGCAGCAGGCGCTGGTGGATTATCTGCGGGTGGCGCGTTCGGTGAACTGTAGCGCGCAGCAGATTATTATTACCGAGGGCACTCACCAGGCCGTCGATCTGCTGGCCAAAATGCTGTGCAATCCCGGCGATCGCGCCTGGATTGAGGAACCCAGCTACTGGGGCATGCGCAATGTGTTAACCATCAACGGCGTCGACGTACAGCCGGTGCCGGTGGATGATCAGGGTTTAAACCCGCCGGACACGGCCGTTGCGTCGTCGCCGCGGCTGATTTGCGTGACGCCGTCACATCAGTACCCCACCGGCGCGGTAATGAGCCTGCAGCGGCGCCAGCGCCTGCTGGCGCTGGCCCAGGAACATAACGCCTGGGTGATTGAGGACGATTACGATAGCGAGTTCCGTTTTTCGGGCAACCCTATTCCCGCGTTGCAAAGTCTGGCGCCGCAGGCGCCGGTTATCTATATCGGCACCTTCAGCAAGACACTGTATCCGGGCCTGCGCATCAGCTATATGGTGCTGCCGCCGGCGCTGGCGCAGGAGATGCGCGTGGCCCACGCCGAACTGTATCGCGGCGGTCACTGGATAACGCAACTGGCCCTGGCGCAGTTTATCGCCGAGGGACATTACGCCTCCCATATCCGCCGCATGCGCCTGCTGTACGGTAAGCGCCGCGCCGTCCTGAGCCGCTTGATCCTTCAGCATCTGGGTGCGGACGCGCTGCGCGACGACAGCAATGCCGGCCTGCATCTGGTGATGTCGCTGCCGGACGATGTCGATGATGTCAAGCTGTCGCAGGCGGCGGGACGGCAAGGCGTTTATGTCAGGCCCCTGTCGACCTATTACCTCGGCCCGGCGCGCAAAAAAGGGTTATTGCTGGGATATGCCTGCGTGGACGAAGAGCGGATAGAAAGCGCCTTTATGACCCTGCTGGGCTGCATGGGACAACCGGTGTCCGTTGCGCCGCCGCGTTGATACGGCGCAGATAGTGGCGAAGCCGCCCGCGCGGCGCCTGAACGGTAAGGGTTGCAGTATTAACGGATTGCCGCTTTGTGGTGCGGTATGCCGGCGACATCAGCGCGGCAATCGTCAAGGCGCCCGACCTGCTGGGGGAACGGCAAAGAACGCCGGCGCGGTCTCTTGTTTACGGATAAAAAGCGCAGAAATTCATGAGCTTGCTTACCTTAAGCCTGCCCAGGATATTTGCCTTTTCAGCGTGGAAATCGCTTGTGGCGGTGCGGGCGCGATGGTAAATATACTCACCGTAAGCACAAAAACATGCCGCCCGCCTTAGGATAAGCATATTTCGTGCCATAACCTCGTCGGCAAACCGCTGCGCCTGCTTAACTCCCATTAACAGACGTCGTTTCCGAACCGGTCTAGTTACGAGGTTGGATTTTCTTATGCAAAATTACGTGAGTTTTAAAAATATTCAAAAGACCTACGACGGCGACAAGCTGGTGGTGAAAAATCTCAACCTGGATATTGGCGAAGGCGAATTTCTGACGCTGCTCGGCCCGTCGGGTTCCGGTAAAACCACCAGCCTGATGATGCTGGCGGGGTTTGAAACGCCCACCCAGGGCGAAATTTACCTGCGCGGCCAGCCGCTGCACCATCTTCCACCGCACCGGCGCGATATCGGCATGGTGTTCCAGAATTACGCGCTTTTTCCCCATATGACGGTGGCGCAGAACCTGGCCTTTCCGTTGTCGATTCGCCGCATGAATAAAGCCGATATCCAGGAAAAAGTGGATAAGGTATTGGATCGGGTGAAGCTGACCGCCCTCGCCGACCGCTATCCCGCCCAGATGTCCGGCGGCCAGCAGCAGCGCGTGGCCCTGGCGCGGGCGCTGGTGTTTGAACCCAAGCTGGTATTAATGGATGAACCGCTGGGGGCGCTGGATAAACAGCTGCGCGAGCATATGCAGATGGAAATCAAGGCGCTGCACCAGGCGCTGGAGTTGACCATCGTCTATGTCACCCACGATCAAAGCGAAGCGATGACCATGTCGGATCGGGTGGCGGTGTTCAACGACGGCATTATCCAGCAGATCAACAGCCCCAGCACGCTGTATGAGGAACCGCAGAACAGCTTCGTGGCCCAGTTTATCGGCGAGAACAACGGCCTGCTGGCTACCCAGGCAGGCAGCGAGGATGAATTTTATCGCGCCGTCCTGGATGACGGCACCTCGCTGCGCGCGCTGAAGGTACGTCCCAGCTCGCCGGGGCGCAAGATCATGCTGTGCATCCGGCCGGAGCGCGTCAGAATCAATGTGCCGGCCGGCCAACTGCCGGCGGGGTCGCAGCAAATTAGCGCCAGGATTACGCAGTTTATCTATTTGGGCGATCATGTGCGCATGATAACCGAGGTGGCGGGACAACCCGATTTTATGGTCAAACTCAGCGCCGCCGATTTGGACCCCGCCTGGGTGCCGGGCGGCGCGGTGACCCTGTCCTGGCAGGAGCGGCATCTGCGGGCGCTGGACGCCGTGACCCTGCAATAAATAAAGGCTGGCAATGCCAGCCTTTATTACTTTGGATATGCGCCAGGCGCCGGCCTACATTTTACATGCCGCTTCCCTGTACCTGGCGCCATCGGTGCGGCCCACCACTTGGTCTCCATTAAACAAGCTCACGACCGGGCGCCCGTTATAACTTCCATCCTTAGTCCAAAAACCCTCTGAATTCGCTTCCGTTACTGCTTCACCCGGCCAGCCGCCGGGACGCGCGCCCCATTCCCCAAACATACTGCCCACCGCCCGCTGATTGACGCCGGAGGTCAGATCTGCCGCCACCAGCATTGATTTACCATTGGAGGTACACAATGTTTGAGTATCATCCCACGAATACCTGTTGGTGGAATTAGGTCGATAATAGGTAAGCCATTTTCTTACAGTAAATTTATAAGTGTAATAATACTGATCACCACGCGCCATCAGGGTGACCTCACTGCTGGGGCGGGCATTAAGGGTAACAATACCGTTCTCATCTATTGGCGCGTTTACCGCATTCGAACTGCTCCAGGTCAAACTGCCATTGTCGCCGATGTTGCCCATAGGGTTGATCTGGAACCTTGGCTTGCTGCTGCCGGCATACGGCCCCGCATCAAAACCCACGTTGGGGAAACCCGAGTTTGGCCCAAAGCTGTGAGGATTAGCGACGGGCGAAACGGAATTGATCGCCCGGGGAGACAGGAAGATTGTATCTTGCGTGACGTCCACGCCGTCTACCTGAGCCGTCACGGTGGCGGTACCGCCACGAGTGTTGGTGAAGGTAACCTTGGCTTTTCCATCCGCGCCGGTGACGGCATTTGCCGGCGACGTCAGGCTCGCGCCATTGTTCACCGAGAAAACGACGCTCTTGCCCTCCATCCCGGCGCCCATGCCATTCTCCACCAACAGCTGTACTTCATTATATTCCGCGCCGTTGTCCAGCGACCGGTTACGCAATACATCAAGCGTCAGGATGGCCGGTGAGACAATAAAACTCAATGGCGCGCTGGCTTTGGTGAAACCCGCCACCGCGGCGTTAACCACGACCAGACCGGCCTGGTCGCTGGTGACGTCGACGGCCAGCGTACCGTCGGCGGCAGTGTCGCCGCCCTGCCGGGAAAAGGTGACGCCGGGGCTGGCGGAGGCAAAGGTGACCGCCTGCCCGGCAACCGGGTTATCGTGGGCGTCGCGCACCCGGACCTTGACCTGATGGGCCTCAAGGCCGGCCTCTTTATCGCCGGTGGTGATGACCTCTATCAAGGTGGTATTTTCCGCCGCCGCGCCGGCGACAAAAGTCATGCCGTCGCTGGCTAACGTAAAGCCCGCCACCGTGGCGAAGACCGTTACCGCGCCCGCGCGGGTACTGGTGACACCCACGTCGATAGTGCCGTCGGCCGCTGTCGTGCCGCCGGGATTGGACAGCGCGGCGCCAGGGGTGACGGTGGCAAAGCTGACCGCCTGCCCCGCAATGGGATTGCTGTTGGCGTCGCGCACCTGGACCTTCACCCGATGGCCGTCGCTGTCGCCGGCCACCTTATCACCGGTGGTCAATACCTCTATGGTGGAGCGGCTCTCCGACGTGGGGCCGGCGACAAACTGCATGCCGTCGCTGGACTTGGTAAAGCCCGCCACCGTAGCGCTGACCACTACCGTGCCCGCCAGGGTATTGATGACGCCGACCTCGAGGGTGCCGTCGGCCGCCGTATCGCCGCCGGGGCTGGAAAGCATGGCGCCGGGACTGGTGGTGGCGAAGGTGACCGCCTGCCCCCTGATGGGATTATCATTGGCGTCGCGCACCGTGATTTTCACCCGATGGCCGTCGCTGTCGCCGGCCACCTTATCGCCGGTGGTGACCACCTCGACGGCGGTGCGGGTTTCCGCTGCGGCGCCGGCGACAAAACCCATGCCGTCGCTGTCCCGGGTAAAGCCCGCCACCGTGGCGCTGACCACTACCGTGCCCGCCTGGTTACTGGTGACACCGACCTCGAGGGTGCCATCGGCCGCCGTATCGCCGCCGGGGCTGGAAAGTGTGGCGCCGGGGCTTGCGGTGGCGAAGGTCACTGCCTGTCCGCCAACCGGATTGTCATTGGCATCGCGCACCGTAACCTTCACCCGATGGCCGTCGCTGTCGCCGGCGATCTTGTCGCCGCGGGTGATCACCTCGACGACGGTGCGGGTTTCCGCTACGGCGCCGGCGACAAAACGCATGCCATCACTGGCTTTGATAAAGCCCGGCAACGCGGCGGAGACAATGACCACCCCCGCCCGGTTGCTGGTCACATCCACCGTCAGCGTGCCATCCTCACCGGTTTCGCCGCCGGGGATGGACAGATGCGCGTCATCGCCCGCCGCCACCCATTTCACCACCGCGCCGGCGACCGGGTTGTCCTGGGCGTCGCGCGCGGTTACCCGCACCTGATGCGCTTGTGAACCCGCAATCTTATCTCCCTGGGTCAGCACCTGGATAAGGGTATTAGCCTCGGAAGCTTTGCCGGCAATAAACGTCATCTCAACGCCGCTGGTGGTAAAATCGCCCACCGTGGCGGTAACCGTTTGCAGCCCCGCCCGGGAGGACACGACGGTCGCCATCAGGGTGCCGTCGTCACCGGTAACATCGCCCTCCAGGGGGGTTACCTGCGCGTCGTTGTCGGCGCCAAAGCTCACCGCCTGGCCGCCGATGGGATTATTAAGGGCATCGCGCACCGTCAGCCTGACCCGATGCGCGTCAATGCCATCCGCCGCCTTATTTCCCGTGGTCAGGACTTCAAGCTGTGTCTGGGTTTGGTCGGCGCCGCCGGCCACAAAGGCGACGGCGGCCTGCTGCGACGAGCCGTCCAGGCTAGCCCGCGCCATAACGGGACCGACGGTGCGGGAGGTAATACCGGTTTCGGTAAAGCCGTCGTCATCGCTCACCGCCGTGGGGGATAATACCGTGGCGCCGTTATCGGCGCTGAAAGCGACCGTCTCGCCGGGCACAGGGTTGCCGTTGCCATCGATAACCCTGGCCCGGACGCGAATGGCGGTTTGGCCATCGGCGACCGCGTTGTTGTTCTCTACCGCCAGGCTTGCCAGGGTAATGATTTCCGGTGCGGTCACATTCACCGTGGTCACCGCCCGATTGGAGAGATTCCCCCGGTTATCATGGGCTATCGCGTTGATGCGATAGGTATTATCCGCCCCCGGGGTACCCTGGTAGGCCGGCATGACAACGGTTATCGCCTGCGGAGAAACCTGGGTGATACGCCCGCCGCTCGCCAGCAGCGGCGCGCTGTCCCAATCAATGCGATCCAACCCGTGTTCGGCGGTGATGTCGGCGGTTAAGGTAACCGACGTGCCCGCCGCACCGGTGATTTGGGCCGGTAGCGCCAAACGGATCAGATCCCGCCGCTGATAATCGAGCACGATATTATAGTTGCGGTCGACCAGATCGTAGCGGCTGCCGGCCAGGGTTCTGGACGGTCCGACTTTAGAGGAATCGAGATGCGACTGCCAGGATTCGCCCAGCCGGTAATTCAGCTGGAAATTCAGGCTGCTGTCGTTCGCGCCGCCTTTGCCGGTCCGGTGCTGCGCGCCGACGGTGAACAAGGGGATGGGCGTATAGTTAATGCCGGCGGTCAGGGCATAGGGATCTTTTTGCCGACTATCCTTGCCGAACAACGCCACCTCATCGCCGCGGTATTGCTCAAACATCAGCGAACCGCCCAGCTGTGGGTAAGATGGCAGCCAGGCTTGGGCGCGCAGATCGAACCCGTTGGCCGGCCGTTCGTTATAGTCGGCGAAATCCCGCGACGGGTGCCAATCCGTCAGGCCGAAATAACTATTGGCCGACAGCCGCAAATAATCCGTCCAGGCTTCGGCCCCGACGCCGAGCCGGCGATTGTTGCCGGTAATATCGTTATCATAAAAAGTATTGGCGCCGTACAACCAGCCGTCCTTTTCGGTGCGCACGCCCAGGCCGAGATTCACCGTATTGCGCTGGTCGCTGTTACGCACCCCTAATTGCGAAAATACCGTCGAGCGTTCGGTATCCCGCAGGGGAACCAGCAAATCCACCGCGCTGTCGGTAAATCTGAAATTCCGGTCGGCGTTGAGCTGGACGCGGGCGGTGCCGAACTGGTTCAGCCATTGCTCGCCCGCCTGCCCGGCGCCGCCCACCACGCTTGAACGCGCCAAATCGGCGGCGGCGCCGCCGGTGTTGCCGCCCGAGAACAGGGAGCCGGCCGTCTGTGCGCCGCGCGCCAGCTTATCCTCTGCCTGCGAAGATGACTGGACCGGGATGGCTGAGTTAAACAAAGACGTGTGGCTGCGGGGAACGTCGATCTCGTCGCCGGTGCCCAGCGCGGAAAACGATTTGGCGAAATTGCGCAGTCCATTGAGCGTTTTTAGCTCTTCCAGCGTCAGGTTATAGCGTGTCGCCACCGACAATGTCGTCTCGCCCGGCCCCAAAACATAAGGAACCGTGGCGATGGCCATTAAGGGCGCCGCCGTTGACGGCAACGCTGCGGGCGCGGCTTTCGCCATGGCCGGCGTAAAAGACAGGCTAAGCGGAAAGACTATCTGGAAAGCAATATTCAGCCACGCCACCGCACGCCAACGTTGATGAATTACCGGCGGCGGCGTAGATTGGATTTTTTTCATTTGATAATAGCTAAAGAGATTCTTAAAAAGCATCAATTTATCCCACTGGTCAATAACTTCAATTCCCGGCCATATTAATCCGCCGTCGGCAAAGGTTATCCGGCGTAACAAGACCCCATTTAAATAGTGTTACAGGCCAGCATAACTGGCAGCAATATCGAAGAAAATAGCTTTAGTCGATAATATTGCAGACCATACCAGAAATGAAATTAAAAATATTCACTTGAACCATTAAATAGATAAAAAATTACAAATCCTTTAAATTCATTGAATTGCATTAACTTGGTCACTATTTAATTTTTTTAATTAATCTTTAATTTCCTGTAAACTCAATAAACATAACTCATAATATTTTATGGCCGATATACCTGAATATGGCCTGTATTAATGCTACTACGTGCATTAATTGGCAATCTGCATTCATCGTGGGATAACGGCGCTTAAAGGGATAATATTCATGAAGAAGATGACGTATCCTTGCTGGGACCTCGGGTTTATCCGGGTTAACAGGGGCCATTAAGGCAGCTTCATTTATTTAATAAATAATATGAATGAATCAGGAAAGCAGCAGGCGTGAAGGGGGAGAGAAGCGGGTATTCCCTGCCGACTGAGGCAGGAAAAGGGAATACCCTGATTATTGATTACGGCGTATGAGCGGTCATAACGCCGGTTATCTGCGTACCAACCGGTAAATCCACAGCACCACGATAGCGCCGATCACCGCCACGACAAAACTGCCGAAGTTAAAGCCGTCGACGCGTCCATAACCAAAGAACGTGCTGATATAACCGCCGACCACGGCGCCGATGATACCGAGAATGATGGTAATGATAAATCCGCCGCCGTCCCTGCCCGGCATGATGAATTTAGCGATAATGCCGGCGATAAGTCCAAAAATAATCCAAGATAAAATTCCCATAACAACACTCCTTTATAGCGATTGCCTGTACTTAAAAATCCGTGATGGATACCTAGCCTGAAAGAGCAGTACCAGAAACCTGTTTTATTATAGTCAATGCTCATGATTATGCTGGAAATAATACAGAGAACATCGAGTACCGGAATAGCAAACACCGGGCGCGATGTCCAGGCCTAAAACGGCAGGCTGGTGATGTCAACCAAGGTTAACGTCCCGCCGAAGACCGCGCCGGTATCAATATAGAACTGATTATAAAAATGCCTGACGCGTTCGAGCGGCGTATGGCCGAAAAAGAAGTGCGTCGCGCCGCTGATGGGCGCCCCGCGCCCGCGCTGGTTGCGGTTGATGCGCTGCCGGCTCCACACCACCAGCTCGGGGTCGACGGTCTGCTGGTAGCGATAATTGTCCAGGGGATAATCCGCGTGCGCGATCACAATATGACGCTGCGCCATTTCAAGGTCGATAATCAGCGGCAGATAAGCGCAGCGCTCAATCAATGCCGCCGCCCGCCGCCGCTGTTCCTCATCCAGGCGCCAAAACCATTGGCCGCCGTTGGCCAGCCACAGGTTCTCTTCGCCGCGGGAAAGGGCGTCGATGGCCATTTGCTCATGGTTGCCGCGAACCGCGCAGAACCAGGGTTGTTCAAGCAGTTCCAGGCATTGCAGGTTTTGCGCGCCGCGATCGATCAGATCACCGACCGAGATCAGCAAATCGCGCGCGCGATCAAACCGCTGGCGCGCCAGTTTCGCCAGCAGCAAATCGTAACAGCCATGCACATCCCCGACCACGAAGGTACGCCGCCAGTCGTCTGGGTTGATTTTGCGGTATATCTGTTCCGGCATCATCTGATTCATCATCCCCCCCGATAAGCTCAAGGCCATCATTAACAGCATAGCAGGCTGGGACACGCGGACATCAATAATCTCGCCATGGGGGAAATCGATGATAAAACGTCATTAAAAGCTGTTAAAACAGCCTGATAACGGGCAGCATGAAGGTCTGCACCTTTGTCCGGTATGCTGTATGAATAAACGCCACGCCCTGGTTTCGCTGAATATCGCGGCCTTCTTTTTTGGCCTTTCAGGCATTTTAGGTAAAGTCATTACCACCTCGCCCGCCGCCATAGTATTTGGCCGCGCGCTGTTCGCGGTGCTGGCGTTATCGCTGCTGATGCTCGGCGTACGCGGCTTTCGCTGGCAACGCATCAGCGGCGGCAGCGCTCTGGTGGTCATTGGCGCCAGCGCTATCCTGGCCGGGCACTGGCTCACCTTCTTCATTTCGGTCAAAGCCTCGGGCGTGGCGATTGCCACGCTTGGATTCGCCAGTTTCCCGGCCTTTACCACCCTGTTTGAAAGCATCGGTTTCCGGGAGCGCATTTCGCTTAACGAGATCCTGCTGATCGTCCTGATTTGCCTTGGCCTGATGATGGTCTGCCCGTCGTTTGATATCAGCAGCGGCAGTACGCGCGGGTTTTTATGGGGAATTTTATCCGGCGCGCTGCTGGCGTTGCTTATTATCTGCAACCGCATTACCGCCATCAGTATCCGGCCGGTACAGGCGGCGTTATGTCAAAACGCCGTTATCTGCCTGCTGATGCTGCCCTTCGCTTTCCACGCGTTGCCGCAAGCCTCCGCCGGCGACTGGTTTTACCTGATGCTGCTGGGGGTATTCTGTACCGGCGTGGCGCACAGCCTGATGGTCACCAGTTTACGTTTCGTCAAGGCGCGCGCCGCGGCGGTGTTTTTCGCCCTGGAGCCGGTCTACGCCATTCTTTTTGCCTGGGCATTGTTCGGCGAACGGCCGACCCCCGGCATGTTTGCCGGCGCCGCGGTGATTATTCTTTCAGTAACGGCGTTTTCACGTCACGATAAAAAAGCGCCGTCTGAGCGGCAAGCCTGACGGGCGAAGGCGCGGGGGAAAGCGCGGGGATTGCCGGCGAGGGACGGGGTTCCCCGCCGGTGGTTGCCGTGCCAGGCGGTTAGCGGATCATCGGCAGCTTAAGGCCGTATTTTTCCGCGCAGGCGATGGCCTCGGGGTAACCGGCATCGGCATGGCGCATCACGCCGGTGGCCGGGTCGTTCCATAATACCCGCGCCAGGCGCTCATCGGCCTTCTCGCTGCCGTCGCAGACGATAACCATGCCCGCGTGCTGGGAGAACCCCATACCCACGCCGCCGCCGTGATGCAGACTGACCCAGGTGGCGCCCCCGGCGGTGCTGAGCAGGGCGTTCAGCAACGGCCAGTCGGAGACGGCGTCCGAGCCGTCTTTCATCGCTTCGGTTTCACGGTTGGGCGAGGCGACCGACCCGCAGTCGAGATGATCACGGCCGATAACAATCGGCGCTTTCAGCTCGCCGGTGCGCACCATCTCGTTAAACGCCAGCCCGGCGAGGTGACGTTCGCCCAGCCCCAGCCAGCAGATGCGCGCCGGCAGGCCCTGGAAGGCGATGCGCTCCTGCGCCATATCCAGCCAGTTATGCAGCAGCCGGTTGTCCGGAAACAGCTCCTTGAGCTTGGCATCGGTCTTATAGATATCTTCCGCATCCCCCGACAACGCCACCCAGCGGAACGGCCCCTTACCTTCGCAAAACAGCGGACGGATATAGGCGGGTACAAAACCGGGGAAATCGAAGGCGTTCGCCACCCCCTCCTCCAGAGCCACCTGGCGGATATTGTTGCCGTAATCCACCGTCGGCACGCCCATTTCATGGAACGCCAGCATCGCCTTGACGTGTTCGGCCATCGACGCCCTGGCCGCGCTGATAACGCTTTGCGGATCGTCTTTTTTGGCCTGGTTCCATTGTTCCAGGCTCCAGCCGGCCGGCAGGTAGCCGTTGAGCGGGTCATGGGCGGAAGTCTGGTCGGTGACGATATGCGGACGGGCGCCGCCGCCGGCGGCGCGTTTGGCCAGCTCCGGCATGATCTGCGCCGCATTGCCCAGTAGCCCGACGGAAATTGCCTCGCCTTTGGCGCAGGCGTCTTCAATTAGCGCCAGCGCTTCGTCGATGGTAAACGCCTTGCGGTCGAGGTAGCGGGTGCGCAGGCGAAAATCTATGCGCGACTCCTGGCATTCAATGGCCAGCACGCAGGCGCCGGCCAGCACGCCGGCCAGCGGCTGGGCGCCGCCCATGCCGCCCAGGCCGGCGGTAAGGATCCATTTCCCCTTGAGATCGTTGTCGTAATGCTGGCGGCCCGCTTCGGCAAAGGTTTCGAAGGTGCCCTGCACGATGCCTTGGGCGCCGATATAAATCCAGGAGCCGGCGGTCATTTGCCCGTACATCATCAGCCCGGCCCGGTCCAGTTCATGGAAATGTTCCCAGGTGGCCCAATGCGGCACCAGGTTGGAATTGGCAATCATCACGCGCGGCGCGTCCACATGGGTGCGGAACACGCCGACCGGTTTACCGGATTGCACCAGCAGGGTCTCGTCTTCCTCCAGGTCGCGCAGGCTTTGCAATATGGTTTCGAAACAGGGCCAGTTACGCGCCGCCTTGCCGATGCCGCCGTAGACCACCAAATCGTCGGGACGCTCGGCGACATCCGGATCGAGGTTGTTCTGGATCATGCGGTACGGCGCTTCAATCAGCCAGTTTTTGCAGGTCAGCGTGGTGCCGCGCGGCGCGCTGACGGGACGTGAAACGGCATTGCTAAAATCGTATTTCATCAGGGGTTCCTTTATCTTTAGCGCGTTGACGCATAGCTGGGTAACAAGGATTGTACTTCCGCGGGCAGGGTGAATTCAGCGACCCAAAGACGCATCGCTTCGATATCCGGCGCCAGGAGCCGATCGCTTGCCAGGAAGGCGACACGGTTACGGATAGCCACAAGCTGTTGTTCGAGCGCCGCCGAGCTGTTCAGCGGCCGGTTAAAATCAATGCCCTGGGCGGCGGCCATGGCTTCGATGCCCACCACCACCGAGGTGTTGAAACACATATCCCCCAGCCGGCGGGCGGCAAAGGTGGCCATCGACACATGGTCCTCCTGGTTGGCGGAGGTCGGCAGGCTGTCGACGCTGGCCGGGTGCGCCAGGGACTTGTTTTCCGAGGCCAGCGCCGCGGCGGTGACCTGGGCTATCATAAAGCCCGAGTTCACGCCGCCTTCATTGATCAGGAACGGCGGCAGGCCCGACAGGCCGGTATCGAGCAGCAGCGCCAGGCGGCGTTCTGAAATAGCGCCGATTTCGGCTATCGCCAGCGCGAGGATATCGGCGGCGAACGCCACCGGCTCGGCGTGGAAATTGCCGCCGGAAATCACTTCGCCGCTATCGGTAAACACCAGCGGGTTATCGGACGCGGCGTTGGCCTCGATTTGCAGGATGCGCGCCGCATAGGTCAGGTTATCCAGGCAGGCGCCCATCACCTGCGGCACGCAGCGGATGGAATAGGGATCTTGTACCCGGCCGCAGTCGGCATGGGATACCACGATTTCGCTGCCGTCAAGCAGCGTAGATACCGCCCGCGCCACCGCTATCTGGCCGGCCTGGCCGCGCGCCTGGTGGATACGCGCGTCGAAAGGCTTGACCGAGCCTTTGATGGCCTCAAGCGTCAGGGCGCCCGCCACCAGCCCGGCGGCAAAGGATCGTTCCGCTTCAAACAGGCCGACCAGCGCCAGCGAGGTGGAAACCTGGGTGCCGTTCAGCAATGCCAGCCCTTCTTTCGGCGCCAGCACGATGGGACGCAAGCCGGCCAGCGCCAGCCCTTCCACCGCGCTTATCAGCGCTCCCTTGACCCGCACCTGCCCCTCGCCGATAAGCATCAGGGACAAATGCGCCAGCGGGGCCAGGTCGCCCGAGGCGCCCACCGAGCCTTTGGCCGGGATACAGGGCATGACGCCGGCGTTATACAAGGACAGCAGGGCCTCCACCACCGATAACCGAATGCCGGAATGGCCGCGCGCCAGGCTTATCACTTTGCAGGCCATGATAAGCCGCGTCACATTGTCTTCGAGCAACGCGCCGGTGCCGACGCTGTGCGACAGCACCAGGTTACGCTGCAGTTCCGCCAGCCGTTCGGCGGGAATGCGGGTTTGCGCCAGTTTGCCGAAACCGGTGTTGATGCCGTAGACCACGTCGCCGGTGGCCAGGATCTCCTCCACCGTTTGCTGCGCGGCGTTGATGGCGGTGAAGGCGGCGGGATCAAGCGACAGTTCCAGCTCGCCATGATAGATGGCACGCAGCGTCGCCAGGTCTACCTCGCCCGGCACCAGACGGCATGGGCGTAAAGATGTTACAGAAGATGACATAATCTATTCCTGTCTATACAAGTAAAACCGGCACTTGGGCGCATTACTGGGTTGCGCCCGGGTGCCGCAGTTGCGGCCCGTTGTTGTGCCCTGCTCCGCGAAACCTGGCGAACCATTGCGGTCCGGATTGCAAAGTCAAAGCGCCATGCTTTGCAGCGTTTCGCTGCGTATTTCCTCGGTAACGCGCGCCTTGAGCGCCATAAATTCCGCCGTGGTCTTTAAGGTGTAGTCACGGGGATGGGGGAAGTTTATCGCCACCTCGGTTTTAATCCGTCCCGGTCTGGCGCTGAAGATGGCGACTTTATTGGCCATAAAAATGGCCTCGTCGATATCATGCGTGACAAACAGCACCGTCTTGCGTGACGACTCCCATATTTTCAACAATAATTCCTGCATCAGCACCCGCGTTTGATTGTCCAGCGCGCCGAAGGGTTCATCCATCAGCAGGACTTTCGGATCGTTGGCCAGCGCGCGGGCGATGGCGGTGCGCTGCTGCATGCCGCCGGACAGCTGGCGCGGGAAATGATGCTCAAACCCGCGCAGGCCGACCTGATCGACAAAATAATCGCAGCGCTCGCGCTGCACGCCCGGGCTCAGGCCCCGTTCCCGCAGCCCAAAACAGATGTTCTGCGCCACCGTCAGCCACGGAAACAACGTATAGCTCTGGAAGACCATGCCCCGATCGGCGCCCGGGCCGTCTATCAGTCCCCCGTCCAGCCACACTTCCCCGGTGGTGGGCCGATCGAGACCGGCGACAATCCGCAGCAGGGTGGATTTACCGCAGCCCGACGGGCCGAGGATGGTAATAAAATCGTTTTCCTCCACCCGGTAGTCAATGGGCAGCAACGCCTGGGTCTGCTGGCCCTTGGGGCCGTTAAAGACGCGCGACACCTGGCGGATGGCGAGTTTTCCGGGGGTCATGAGGAAATGCTCCAGGCAAACAGGCGACGGTTCACCGCCTTGAACAGGAAATCGGAAATCAGGCCGATACAGCCGATAACGATAATGCCGAAAATAATCTGCCCGGTATTGAGCAGCGCCTGGCTGTCGACAATCATATGGCCGATACCGCTGGACGAGCCGATTAGCTCAGCCACGATCACATAGGTCCAGGCCCAGCCCAGCACCAGGCGCAGCAATTCGGCAATCTCGGGCGCCGCGCCTGGGATCAGCACCCGGCGCACGATACTGCGGTTCGAGGCGCCCAGGGTATAGGCGGCTTCCACCAGATCGCGCCGCGACGCGCCCACCGTGACCGCGATCATCAGCACAATCTGAAAAAACGAGCCGATAAAAATCACCAGGATTTTTTGCATTTCGCCAATGCCGGCCCACAGGATCAGCAGGGGAATAAACGCCGACGCGGGCAGGTAGCGGCAAAACGAGACACAAGGTTCAAGAAACGCCTCCACCAGTTTATACGACCCCATCATGATGCCGAGCGGCACCGCCAGTACCGCCGCCAGGATAAATCCGCCCAGCACGCGCATCACCGTCATGCCGATATCCAGCGAAAAATTGTACTCGGTAAACAGCAGGTAGCCTTCGTGCATCATGGTCAGCGGGTCGGCCAAAAAGGTCGGCGACACCCAGCCGGCGAACGTGGCCCAGGCCCAAAAGCCGAAAAACAGGATAAAAAACCCCAGCCCGAGAAACCAGCGCTGCCCGGTTGAAACCGCGCGCAGCGGCACCATCAGCGGGTTGTGCCGTACTTTCTTCGCCGCCGGCAACGGCGCCGGTTGCCCGGCGGCCGGCGAGGCCTTGTCAACGGACATTGCGCGCCCCTTATTGATTAACGTAGCTGGCGTCATACAGTGTCTTGATATCGGGGATCTTGCGGATCACCTTCATTTGCAGCAGCAGTTGCGCCGCCTCCCGGCTGAAGCTGTCGATTTCGCCATTAAAGAACTGGCGGTTCTGCGCCCGGTCCTGCCAGCGCAGGTAGCTGGCCGACTCGGCAAATTCCTTGCCCGATTCCTTAACCGCCGCGCCCATGATTTCATTGGCTTTATCCGGCTGGGCCTTGATCATATCCAGCGCGTCGAAGTAGCTGGCGACCAGCGCCTTGGCGGCCTGGGGATTTTGCTTGAGGAAGGCGGGCGTACAGCCCAGCGTATCCATAACCATCGGATAATCGAGGGTGGTGGCCAGGATCTTGCCTTTATCCGGGCTTTGCCGCACCGAGGAAAGATAAGGCTCGTAGGTCATGGCGGCATCGTTGCTGCCGGCGATAAACGAATGGGCGGCGGCTTCGGGCGAGAGCGTGGTGGTCTTGACGTCTTTAAGGCTCATGCCGTTTTTATCCAACATCCAGGCCAAGGCGAAATACGGCGAGGTGCCCGGTGCGTCGACGCTGATGGTTTTGCCCTTCAGCGCCTTGATGCTGTCGATGCCGTTGCGCACCACCAGGCCGTCGGCGCCGTAGGATTTATCCAGCTGGACAATCTGGGTGATGGGCACGCCGTTGGCGTTCCAGGAAATATAGGTTTCCACCGTGGTGGCGGCGCACTGCACGTCGCCGGAGGCAATAGCCAGGTGGCGGTCTTTTTGCGGGATCATTTTGACGGTGACATCCAGGCCGTGGCGTTTAAATATCCCCGCCTTGTCCGCCAGGGTCAGCGGCGCAAACCCGGTCCAGCCGGAAATACCGATGGCCAGCGGCGTGTCGGCCGCCATCGCCGGCAGGGCACCGGCCAGGCCGAGCGCCAGAATAAGGGCGGTCTTCAGCGGTTGAACGCGGCGTTGCAATGACGTACTGGCACAGGCGTTGCTCATATCCCACTCCTGAAATAACGCCGGCTAAATTAACCGGCAAAAATGTGTTCGCGGCCGGCTAAGGCGCCTGCCGCCCTGGCTAACAACTGTATAAGCTTGTCTATACAAGACTCTTTACCTAGGCAGGAACTAAGCAAAGCTTGTGCCATCTTGCCCGTGGCCGGTTATTTGACGATAAGCGTCGCCCTGAACGGGCGAGTCCCGCAATCACGGACGCGCCGCGTTGGCAGCGCGCACCCCGTGGCGCGGCCGATGAATCATTATGGCGCGCCATGCACCAAAATCATGCAGGCGATGCTTCTATCGGCCATAAGAGCCGCCTGGCGCGGCTAGCGACGGGAGATATCCGCCCATAGCGCCACGCCATCGCCGTCGGCGGGCCACAGGCGCAGCGGCGCGCCGAGTTGTCGCCACCAGATGCCCTCGCGTTGCGTCAGCGGCGTCTCGCCCTCAAGGTGCCAGCGGCCCGCCAGTACATAGATTACGCCGTCGCCGCCCGCGGGCAGGCGCTGCTCGCCGGTCAGGCGCTCTACTCGCGCCCGCCGGTCCTGGCGGCGGGTCATGATATTGAAATCCCGGCTCGGGCCGCCCGCCAGCCGCGCGCTGATGGCGTCCTCGCCGGCAAAGGCATGCGGCACGCCGGGCCGGGTCAGGGCATGGGATCCGCCGGCGGCGTTATGCAGCGTCACGCCGTCGCCCTCCAGCAGGGCGATAATCCGATCCACGCCGGGGAAGGAGGAAAAGGCCCCGTCGCGGTCGATGGTGGCGATGCTGGCGCGCCAGGCAAACGCCGCCGGGTCGCCGCCCGCCGGCAACGCAGCGGGCGCATCAGGCGGGCAGCTGATAATTTCGCGCGTTTCGCCGCCGCCGTTGCGCCAGGGGGACACCGGCAGGCCGGTGAACGAAAACCTGACCGGCCGGCTCACAGCGCCTCCCGGCGCAGGTCGCGCAGCACGCGGGCGAAAGACTGGGCGCTTTCCCGTTCCAGGGCATGGTGCCCGTCGCTGATTACCCGGCGGCCGGCGACGAACACATCGCGGATTTGGCCGGGGCCGCCGGCAAACAGCCAGCGATTGAGCAGGTCGCCGTCGTCGGCCGAGGCGATATAGGGATCTTCGCCGTCCAGCACCAGCCAGTCGGCGCGCATACCGACCGCCAGCGCGCCCAGCGGTACGCCGCAGGCCTGCGCCCCGCCCCGCAGCGCCGCGCGGTAAAGATTATCGCCGAGCGTGGGGTGCAGCGCGTCGGCCAGACGGTTGCGCCGCCGGTCGCGCAGGCGCTGTCCGTATTCCAGCCAGCGCAGCTCTTCCACCACGTTGAGCGAAACATGGCTGTCGGAGCCGATGCCCCAGCGGCCGCCCTGCCGAACATAGCCGTCGGCCGGGAAGATACCGTCGCCCAGGTTGGCCTCGGTGGTGGGACACAGCCCCGCTACCGCGCCGCTGCGCGCCAGGCGGGCCAGTTCTTCCTCATCGAGATGGGTGGCATGGATCAGGCACCAGCGTTCATCCACCTTAACCTGATCCATCAGCCAGCGAACCGGACGGGTTCCCGACCAGGCCAGGCAATCCTCCACCTCTTTTGTCTGCTCGGCCACGTGGATATGTACCGGCAATTCCGCCGCCGAGGCCTGCAGGACCTCGTGGATTTGCCGCGCGCTGACGGCGCGCAGGGAATGGAAACACAGGCCCAGGCGCTGATGCGGCTGCGTGGCCAGATGGGCTTGCAGCGCCTGCTGCTGGCGCAGGTAGCTGCCGGTATCCTGGATAAAACGCCGCTGCCCGGGGGCCGCCGCCTGTTCGCCGAAACCGCCGTAGGAGTACAGCACCGGCAGCAGCGTCAGGCCGATACCGCTCTCGGCCGCCGCCTGGCTGACGCGTAGCGCCATTTCCGCCGGATCGGCGTACGCATGGCCCTGGGGATCGTGATGCAGGTAATGGAATTCCGCCACCTGGCTGTAGCCGCCCTTTAGCATCTCGATATACAGCTGGCGGGCGATAATGCCCACCTGCTCCGGCGACAGCCGTTGCACCATGCGGTACATCACATCGCGCCAGGTCCAGAAGCTGTCCTTCGGATCGCCGAAGACTTCCGTCAGTCCGGCCATGGCGCGCTGAAAGGCGTGGGAATGCAAATTGGCCATGGCGGGCAATACCGGCCCGGCGAGAGACTCGGCGTCCTGTGCGCCGGCATCTGATTCAATAGCGACGATCGTTCCCTGGGCGTCGATCTGCAGTCGGACATTGTGGGTCCATCCCTGCGCCAGCAGCGCACGGGGGGCAAAATAAACGGGCATGGCGGTTTCCGGTTAAAGTGAGAGTGATAGGAGTGTCTATCCAGACGAAATGCTTATCCACTTGTCTATACATATACATACGCTGAATTGAACAGTAAACTGTTTTGTTATTATCCCTGTCATCAGAGGTCGGAAACGTGTCTGAACTACTGTCAGCGGCGCAACTGTCCGCCATCATGAGCGATACGCCGGCGCCCATTTATCAACGGGTTAAACAGGCGATCGTGCAGCAGATACGTTCCGGGGCCTGGGAGCCTCATCGGCGCATCCCGTCGGAAAGCGAACTGGTGGCGGAGCTGGGGGTCAGCAGGATGACCATTAACCGGGCGCTGCGCGAGCTGACCGGCGAAGGTTATCTGCTGCGGATGCAGGGCGTCGGTACCTTTGTCGCCGAGCTCAAGCCCCAGACCGCCATGCTGGAAGTGCGCAATATCGCCGATGAAATCGCCGCGCGCGGCCATCGCCACAGCAGCACCCTGCTGACCCTGGAAGCGCGCCAGGCGACCGGCGAGGAAGCGTTATCGCTGGGCATCCAGCCGGGTGAGCAGCTGTTCCATTCGCTGATCGTGCATTACGAAAACGATATTGCCGTACAGCTGGAAGACCGCTGCGTCAATCCCTTGACCGCGCCCGATTATCTGCGGCAGGATTTCAACCTGATTACGCCCTATTTCTACCTGACGCAGGCCGCGCCGCTTACCGCCGGCGAGCATCGGGTCGAGGCGGTAAACGCCAGCAGCCGCGAACGCGAGCTGCTCCAGCTGGCGGATAACGAACCCTGTTTGCTGATTCACCGGCGCACCTGGTTCGGCAAACTGGTGGTGACTTCCGCGCGCCTGCTGTATCCCGGCACGCGTTATCAGCTGTTTGGCAGCTTTATCGCCTAGCGCGGGGTGCGCCGCGGTCCAGGGCGGCGCGTTGCCTGAACGGCTGTGGGGTTTCAATAGACTTTTTTATCAACCTAGCGGGAGATCAATCCATGCCGGTAACGGAACATTTTGACGCCGTCTGGTCGGGGGCCGACGTCGCGACCCTGCGCAACGGCCGCTATGACATCATCAGGGACGGCGCGATTGCCGTCAGGGGCGAACGCATCGCCTGGGTCGGACCCAGGGACGAGCTGCCGGCGGCGGACGTGGCGGCCCGGCATGATTTCGGCGGCGGCATCGTCACCCCCGGCTTTATCGACTGTCATACCCACCTGGTATTCGGCGGCAATCGCAGCCATGAATTCGAACAGCGGCTTAACGGCGTCAGCTATGCGGACATAGCGGCCGCCGGCGGCGGCATTCTGTCCACGGTCAACGCCACCCGCGGCGCGTCCGAGGATGAACTGATGGCCGCGGCCGTTCCCCGGCTGGCGATGCTGATGGCCGACGGCGTCACCTGTATCGAGATAAAATCCGGCTACGGACTGACGCTTGAGAGCGAAATAAAAATGCTGCGCGTCGCCCGGCGCATCGCGCAGGCCTATCCGGTCCAGGTCAGGACCACGCTGCTGGCGGCCCACGCGCTGCCGCCGGAATACCGGGGGCGCGCCGACGAGTATATTACGCTTATCTGTGAACACTGGATTCCCGAGGTGGCGGCGCTGGGACTGGCCGACGCGGTAGACGGTTTTTGTGAACACCTGGCCTTCTCGCCCGCGCAGATAGCCCGGGTATTTACTGCCGCCCGGCAGGCGGGCCTGCCGGTCAAACTCCATGCCGAACAGCTCTCATCCCTGGGCGGCAGCAGCCTGGCCGCGCGTTTCGGCGCGCTGTCGGCGGATCATCTGGAATATGCCACCGACGACGACGCCCGCGCCATGGCGCAGTCCGGCACCGTGGCGGTCCTGCTGCCGGGCGCCTGTTATATGCTGCGGGAAACCCAGCTGCCGCCGGTGGCGCTGTTTCGCCGGCATGGCACGCCGATGGCGCTGGCCAGCGATATCAATCCAGGCACCTCGCCCGCCTGCTCCCTGCGTCTGATGCTGAACATGGGCTGCACCCTGTTTCGCATGACGCCGGAGGAGGCGTTGGCCGGCGTGACGATTAACGCGGCGCGGGCGCTGGGACTGGCGGAATCGCAGGGCACCCTTGAAGCCGGCAAGCTGGCCGATTTTGTTCACTGGCCGGTGGCGCATCCGGCGGAATTAGCTTACTGGCTGGGCGGGCAACTGGCCGGCAGCGTTATTTACCGCGGCGTACGCCGCGCGTAATCCTTCTTTTCAACAGGGTTTTCCAGGAGGGCATCCGCGATGAGCATTACCGAACCCTATACTTTTGAAGCTGGCACCATTCCGTTGTTATTGAGCATCCCCCATGCCGGCACGCGGCTGACGCCCGCGGTGGCGGACGGACTGAGCGACGCCGCCCGGCCGCTGCCGGATACCGATTGGCATATCCCCAGGCTGTACGATTTCGCCCGCGCCCTCGGCGCGCATATCCTCATCGGCACCTACTCGCGGATGGTTATCGATCTTAACCGGCCCGCCGACGATAAGCCTCTGTACACCACCGCCACCACCGGCCTGTATCCCGAAACGCTGTTTGACGGCACGCCGGTGTTTAAACCGGGCGCCACGCCCGATAAGGCGGAACGCCGGCGTTACCTTGATGAAATCTGGCATCCCTACCATCGCAAACTGCAGGATTGCCTGAGCGACATCAAGGCGCAGCATGAATATGCGCTGTTGCTGGACGCCCATTCCATCGCCTCGGTTATCCCGCGGCTGTTCGACGGCACCCTGCCCGATTTGAATTTCGGCACCAACGACGGCATGAGCTGCGCGCCGTCGCTGGGCGAGGCGCTGGCCGCGTTTTGCCGGCAACAGCCGTTTACCCATGTGATTAACGGCCGTTTCAAGGGGGGATATATTACCCGCGCCTACGGTCAGCCCCACGCCCGCCAGCATGCGGTGCAACTGGAACTGGCGCAGTGCAATTATATGCGCGAGGAACAGCCGTTCGACTACCTGCCGGAGCGCGCCGGCCAGCTGCAGCAGGCGCTGCGCTCGCTGGTTGCCACGCTGCTGAGCTGGGGCCAGCAACCGCGCTAGCGTTGTGTCGCGCCGGTTACCGAGGCGCGCGCACGGCGTTGTACGGCGCGGCCCTTTGCTGAGCGGACGGCTGAGCGGACGGCGGGCCGTCGCCCGCTCAGTCGTCGGGGGCGAAACAGAGGGTATATTCGCAGCAGCCGTCGCAGCTTGGCGATCGGCAGGTTAACTCGCCGGTCTGCGCCAGGCAAACCTGGCGATAAAAAAACTTCTTCCAGCGCATATTGCGATCGTTCATCGCCACCAGCGCCGGAAAGCAGGCCTGCATCAGTTCCCGCAGTTCGCCGCGCGACGCCAGGCCCAAATCCTGCCATAAATGGTTAAATCCCAGCGCGGCGACGGCAAGCAGCCGGTTCAGCGGTTCGGCGCCGGCGCACATATATTGCGCCAGCCAGTCGCCGAGCGCCTGGCATTCCTGCTGGCGGGTGCGCGCGAGCAGGGCGAGCAGCGCATCCTGTTGCTGCAATACCGCGCCGCGGGAACCGGGATCCAGCCGTACGCGCCGCGCCAGTGCCTGGTATTGTTCGGGGGACAGTCCCATGGCGGCGGGAAAACGCGCGCTTCCCGCCAGATGGTTGGCCAGCAGCCGGCGCAGCCAAATGTCCGGCGGCGCGCTAAGCGGTTGATGCGCGGGACAGGCGACCATCAGGCGACCCCCTTGACGGCGGCGGCAGTCTTTTGGCCGCGCTGTCGCCACCATTGGCCGAGCGTGGCGGCGACAGGCTGCCAGGCGCCGCCGACACAAGGCTCGATGCCGGCCTGTTCCAGGCGCTCCCAGGGTCCCATGCCGATACGGGCGCAGAACACCGCCGCCATGTCCGCCAGCAAATCCACCACGGCGTCCAGGCGCAGCTCCGGCTGGAGCGCCTCGTCGTCGCAGTCGGTTTTACCGCTGCAAAACGGCGGGGTAAAACGTTCGCCGATGGGAATCACGCCGGCGGCGGATACGCTGTAAATCTGGAAGCGCCGCGCATGGCCGAAATGCTCGTCGATGGCGGTTCCATGGGCGGTCGCCACCGCCACCAGGCAGGCGCCGGCGGACTCAGACTCGCCCTGCGAGGCGATGCCGGCCTGGATTTGCGCGCGCTGGCGCATCACCGGCAGGTAGGATCCGGCGTTCTGTGGTATCGCCGACAGCGGGAAGCTCTGGCTGCGATCCTCCCCGAGCATGCCGATGGCATCGGCGCGGCACTGCTGGCAATGCGCCATTTGCGGCATGGATCCGCCGCATAAACCGCGCACCGCCTCGACTTCCCCGGCGGTAGGTTCCGGCTGGCCGCGCAGGCCGTATACCGTGCCATGCTCCGGACGGGAAATCAGCGGCATGACATTATGCAAAAACGCGCCCCACTCCCGCGCTTTTTCGCTGACCGCCGGCAAATGCCGGTCGTTAATGCCGGGGATAAGCACCGAATTGATTTTCACCAGCACGCCGCGCGCGGTGAGACGGCGGATGCCTTCCTGCTGGCGGTCCAGCAGCAGGGCCGCCGCCTCCCGGCCCTCCAGGCGCTCGCCGTCAAACCAGAGCCAGGGATAGATCCGCGCCGCGATATCCGCATCCAGCGCATTCACCGTCACGGTAACGTGATCGACGCCGATATCCACCAGCCGGTCGACCACGTCCGGCAGCCCCAGTCCATTGGTGGACAGGCACAGTTTCATGTCCGGCAGCGCCAGCCGCAGTCCTTCCAGGGTTTTAAAGGTACGGGCAATATTCGCCAGCGGATCGCCGGGACCGGCGATGCCAATCACCGACAGCTGCGGCAGCGCCGCCGCCACATGGCGCGCCTTGGCGATGGCCTCGGCGGGGGACAGGACCTCAGATACCACGCCGGGGCGGGATTCGTTGCTGCAGTCGTATTTGCGATTGCAGTAATGGCATTGCAGATTGCAAGCCGGCGCCACCGCCAGGTGCATGCGGGCGTAGCGGTGATGGGCAAAGCGCGAATAGCACGGATGCTGCGCCGCCTTATCCGCCTGAAGCGGAGTCAGGGAAGCGCCGGGGCCGGAAGAGCCGCAGCCGCTGGATGAGGACTGACAAGATGCCATGTGAACCGCCTTATGCAAAACGACATGACAGGAGTGCTGCAATCGCCATGCCCAGACAAAAGCAGAATAAAATTCTTTTTTTACAAGCCATTACGCCTCTGCAGCATTTACCGTCCCCGGCGTATGACAACATGGCGTGCCGACATTGTCTTAAACCCGACAACACGCCAAAGGCGCCGGGCTTAGCGTTGGTCCGTCATCCGTTCGTCCTGGCTGGCCAGGCGGTAAAGGGTAAAGCTATTGTCGTCGGCCGGCCGGCCGCCGCGCCATAACGGTAACCACCGGGGTCCTGGTTTTTTCTCCGGGCGGGTCAGGCTGTCCTGCACCAGCAGGAGCGTGCAGAGTCGGACGGCCGAATTTTTTGTGACACCGTCACCCTGACCGGAATGACCCGCATAAAGGCGCCGGCCCGCCATACCGGTGACATAATGCAGCATACCCAGTTCCGACTCGCCCATGCCATCGGTGGCCAGGCAACCGGCATCACCCACCCAATTGGCCAGGGGCGAGAAGGCTTCTTTATAGCTGCGCGCCGCGTCAAACCAGGGCATCAGCAGAACAAAGGCCACCCCCCACAGGGTCGACAGACCGGAAGTCCACGCCAGGAGCAAGCCGGCACCGCGGCGGGCGCGCAATATCAGCCACCATAGCGACACCAGCCCACAGGCGGCCATCGCCGCCAGCGGATCGGGGCGCAGCGTAAAAGGCAACGGGAAAACGTGATCCACCCCGGGCCATATGATGCGCAGCAACACCGGTTCGATGCCGTTGGCCAGCGCAGACCAGGTGGCGACGACCACCATCAGCGCCATGCCGAACAGAGCGTCCAATGCCCGCCGCGCGACGGCCCATCCCTTGCCGTCCCGGCACGCCAGCCCGGCTGCCGCCGGCAGGGCCAGCAACGCCAGGGCGGGATAAACCGGCAACAAATAGATATCGCGCGCCGATCCCGAGGCGCACAGCACCGCCACGCCCACGGCGGAAAAGAGCGCCGTCACGCCATAAGCCGGCCGGTGCGCCAGCCAGGCCGATAGTCCAATCCGCCCCGCCGGCGGCACGGCGTTCACGGCGCGGGCCGGGCGCATCTCCGGCCCGGCCGCCTTGTGCCATAAGCGTCCCGTCGCCAGCCGGCCTAGCCCTCCGCGTGCGGCCCGCATCAAGCCGGCAAACACGCCCGCCAGTACGATGACGGAGGCGGGGGCGCCGCCGATCAGCACCGCCCTGATCCTGTCCTGGAATGGATTATCATGCCCGCCAAGCAGGGTGTTCCCGGTGAAACGGCCGATATTATTAACCCAGAACCACTCGGCGAATAAATCCGGGTCCGCGCGATACAATGCCCATGGCCATGGCAGCGCGAAAGGCAGCGCTGCCGTCGCCGCGCCAAGCCAAAACCGCCGCCCCGCGCGCTGATGGAAGCCGGGTATCAGCGCCAGGCACAGCATCAGCGTCACGCCGGCAATACCCGGCACCAGCAGCCCTTTGCTCAAAAAGGCCACGCCGGCGCCCAGCCCGAACAGCAGGCCATAACGACCGCCCTTTCCCGGCGATGCGGCATACCCCGCCGGGCCGGAGATACCTGGCCGCGCACCCGCCAACGCCAAGCCGGCCAGCGCCACCGCCGCGCCCGCCATCTGTCCCAGGTCGGCGGTAAATTTATGCCCGTGTTCGGTAAGCCCGGCGGTGCCCGCCAGCAGACAAACCGCCGTCAGACGCCAGTCTTGCCGTGTGATAACGCCCTCTTCCCGCCGCGTATCATGCCTCTCGTCATATAAACGCCGCGCCACCCGGCAGCAGGCCCAGAACGTCGCGACAAGGCATACCGGCACCGCCAGCCGGGAGGACTCATGGGGCGGCAGCCAGGGAATCAGCCTGGCGCACAGCGCCCCAAGCCAGAACATCAGCGGCGGTTTTTCCAGAAAGGGATCCCCGCCCACATGCGGCACCAGCCAATGCCCGTGGGTCAGCATATTCCAGACAATGCTAAACGAATACGGCTCATCCGCCTTCCAGGGGAAACGACCGAAGGTACCCAGCAAAAAATAGGCGGCAAACAGCAGGTAGGCCCCCCGGCGCAGCAGGATCCGGCCGTGCGCGCCGTCGCCGGTGGCGTCAGCCCGGGAAAAACGGCATTTTATGGTCTTTAACAACATTTAATCTTCTATCCCTAACAATTACGATGTGCATTCTTTTACACATAACTATATGAATATATACACTTTTATTCGCCAGAGGCCGCCCATCATCCCTTTTTCCTGCCGCGATGCCAAGCCTGTGCCACCACAATTTTCCCTGCGGTGCGCGGCCGGCTGGGGCAACGCTGGCAGCCCGGGCCGGCGAAGGCGCCTGGCGGCCTTTTAGCCCGCTATGTGTTATCTTAAGCGCCGGAAAAGCCCGTCAGAACATGACGGCTTATGGATGGATCACTAGGTGGTGGAATTTATGATGGAAAAAAAGAAGACCTTCCCGCAGCAGAAAAATCACCTGCATCCGCGCAACCGTCATCGTTCACGCTATGATTTCACCGCGTTGATAGCCAGCCTTCCGGCGCTGGAACCCTTTGTCAAACCCAACGCCTGGGACGATATTTCAGTGGATTTCGCCGATCCCAATGCGGTAAAAATGCTTAATCGCGCGCTGCTTAAGCATTATTACGGCATCGAGCATTGGGATATTCCCGCCAATTATCTCTGTCCGCCGATCCCGGGGCGCGCCGACTATCTGCATTATCTCGCGGATCTGCTGGCGGAAAGCAACGGCGGGGAGATTCCCACCGGCAAGGGTGTGGCCGTGCTGGATATCGGCATCGGCGCCAACTGCATTTATCCCATTATCGGCCAGCGCGAATACGGCTGGCGCTTTACCGGTACGGAAAACGATCCCCTGTCGCTGAACGCGGCGAAAATGATCGTCAGCATGAACCCGACGCTTAAAAACAGCGTGCGGTTGCGCCAGCAAAAAGACAGTAACGCCATCCTTGACGGCATGATCGGTATTGCCGAGCGTTTTGACGTCACCCTGTGCAACCCGCCGTTCCATGCCTCGGAGGAAGAAGCGATCGCCAGCACGCGGCGTAAATTGCATAAGCTGGGTAAAGGCGAGGTGGCCGCCAAGCCGGTGCAGAACTTTGGCGGCAAAAGCAGCGAACTCTGGTGCGAAGGCGGTGAACTGGCGTTTGTCGGCAAAATGGTGGCGGAGAGCGTGGGCAAAAGCAAAAATTGCCTGTGGTTTACCTCGCTGATTTCCAAGCACACGACGCTGCCGCCGCTCTATGAGGCCCTAAAGCAGGCCGGGGCCGCCGACGTGCGCACCGTGGAAATGGCCCAGGGCCAGAAAATCAGCCGCTTTATCGCCTGGACCTTCCATGACGCGCAACAGCGCGCGCAATGGGCCGCCGAACGCTGGCACTGATGCCGTCGTCGTACCGGCCTGCGGGCAAACGGCCCGCCCTGGCCCGTGAGCATCCCCTTTGTGCCCGCCGACACGTCTCCGTACCGCTTACAAACGGTGCATATTGATATTGAGGATCTGGATGCGATAGGCGACCTGGCGCGGAGTCATGCCCAGCAACCGCGCCGCCTTGGCCTGCACCCAGCCTGATTTTTCCAGCGCCGCGATAAGCTTTTGCCGATCGTCCATATCGCTATCCCCCGGCGCCTCCGCATGCGGCGCGGGCGCCATGCCGCGTGGTATCGCCGCCGGCGCCATGGCGGACGCCTCGCTGTGGTTGAACAGGATCACGTCGCGATCGATAAGCCCTTCTTCCGACATTACCGACGCCCGCTCCAGACAGTTTTCCAGTTCACGCACATTGCCCGGCCAGCCATACCCCATCAGCAGGCGCAGCGCGCCGTCGCTGATGCGCAGGTCCCGTCCCTGCTTTGCCGCCAGCTTGGCGATCAGGAACTGGGCCAGACCGACGATATCGTCCTGGCGCTCGCGCAGGGGCGGCAGGTTGATCGGCATTACGTTAAGCCGATAGTACAGATCCTCGCGAAAACGCCCCGCGCGCACCTCTTCCTCCAGGTTGCGGTTGGTGGCGGCGATGATACGCACGTTGACCTTAATGGTGGTATCGCCTCCCACGCGCTCCATTTCGCCTTCCTGCAAAATGCGCAGCAGCTTGGCCTGGAACGACGCGCTACTCTCGCCGATTTCATCCAGGAACAGCGTGCCGCCGTCGGCCAGCTCGAACCGACCTTTGCGCTGGCGCACCGCGCCGGTAAAGGCGCCCTTTTCATGGCCGAACAGTTCGCTTTCCAGCAGGTTGTCCGGCAGCGCCGCGCAGTTGAACTTCACGAACGGCTCAAGGGTGCGCGGCGAGTTGTAATGAATGGCGTTGGCAATCAGCTCTTTGCCGGTGCCGCTTTCGCCGCGCACCAGCACGGTGGTATCCCATTTCGCCACCTGGCGGATCACGTCGAAAATCTGGCGCATCGGCTGGCTGTTGCCTACCATGTTGTCAAAGCCGTACTGATGCTTGACCTTGCGGCGCAGGGTGTCGCGTTCCTGGCGCAAGGCCTCGGTCTCGACGCTCATATGGCCGACCAGGCGCACGGTCTGGCAAATCAGATTGGCCACCATTTCCAGAAAGCGGGTGCTGGCCGGCAGCCGATCCTCATGCAGTTCCATCGGCTGCGCCGCCAGCACGCCCAGCGGCACCCCGTCCGGTCCCGGTATCGGCACGCAAATAAACGGCAGCCCGTAATCATACAGGTTCAGCCGGTCGAGAAAGCGCGGGTCGTCGGACACGCGCGGCAGCACCAGCGAACGCTGCTGGCTCATCACCGTGCCCAGAATGCCTTCGCCGATGCGATAACGGACATTCTTGCATCCTTTCACCACCTCGGTATCGGCGCCATACAGCGCTTCGATAAACAGGGCGCTGCGGGATTTGTCAAACAGGCACACCATGCCGTACTGCATATAGGCGTGTTCATACAAGGCCTGGATCATGGCCTCCAGGGTCTGTCCCAGGTCAAGTGAACGGCTGAGCGCCACGCTTATTTTATGCAGCGCGGTAAACTGCTGGGAAAGATCAAAACGCCGTGAAGCCTGCGTGGGAGTGGGGAATTGGCTCATTTTGATTCTCCTGTCATCACCGGACGCCGGAATGGCATAGCGGGCAGCGGCAGGCGCAGGGTCAATAAGGTCCCGCCCTCCGCGTGGATATGAAGATCGATCATGCCCTGATGGTTGCCGATCAGGGTTTGTATCAGCCGCAGCTCCATACCGTGCCCCGGCAGGGTAAAGGTTTGCGCCGGCACGGCGTTTTGCACCGGATGCAGGGACAGATTGTCCTGAAGCGCAAAAAAGAACGCATTATCCTGCGTGTAGGCATGCAGGGTCAGGAGCAGCGGCGAGGCCGGACGTTCACCGGCGAGGATCAGGCAGCGGTCTAGCCACAGGCTTAACGACGCCAGAATCTGGTGGCGCTGTCCGTAGCCCAGCAGCACTTCCGGTTCGCACCGCCATTGCAGTTCGCCCAGTGAGCGGATGCGCGGCAGGTACAGATCGGTCAAATCCTGCAGCAGATCGCCTATCGACCAGAAATCGCTTTCTTCTTGTTCCAGGGACGGCCGGCAAGCCTGCAGCCGCGCCAGCGCCTGCTGCCCTTCCTGCCAGGCGGCGTCCAGCCCGGGATGCACCAGGCCGGCGGGGCTCAGGCGGCGCGCGGCGGCCAGCATATTCAGCGGACCGCTTAACTGTACCATCGCCGCGTCCAGTGATTCGCGGATTGCCGCCAGCAGTTTGCCGGAGACCAATTTCTGCTTAAGCTGGTCCAGCCGTTGCTGCGCGCGCTGTCGCTGCCGTTCGCTGTCATCAATCAGGGTCACCAGGGTACGCGGCGGCGCGATATCGGAAAAATAACGGCTGACCTCTTCATTGACTTCCGACAGCGGCCAGATACTCAGCCCGAATACCCGCGGCACGCCGCCGATATGCACGGTAACGCGCTCGCCGGACGCCAGCCGCGCTTTATTTTCCGGATACCCTATTTCCGCCAGCAGTTCCCGGCCGCCGTAGTCGGCGCACAGTGTTTTATAGGCCAGGTTGTCCATCACGATGGCGTCATGTTCGTCCAGCACCACCACCGGCGCCGGCACGTTGTTCAATACCGCGGCGATCAGGGACATCTGGTTGCGCAGGCGCTGCATCAGGGCGTAGCTGTCGGAGATGTCCTTATGCATGCCGAGGAAATGCTCGATCTGGCCGTCGGGGCTGAAAATGGGCGATATGCTGACCTCGGCCAGGTACAGGCTGCCGTTCTTGCGCTGGTTAATCAACTGCCCGACCCAGGGCAAACCCTGGATGAGGGTGCTCCACATTTCCTGGTAATGTTTTTTCGGCGTCTGGCGACTGGCCAATATATTGTGGTTCACCCCGGTCAGCTCAGGTTCGTCATAACCGGTCAATTGCCGGAACGCCAGATTGGTATAAACGATGCGCGCGTTGGGATCGGTTATCGAAATCGCCACCGACGACTGTTCCACCGCCGTATAAAACAGCCCGGGACGCAATGTTGACAACGCCGGGGCACAAACGGGGGTAGCTATCAACGATGCATCATCAAATAAAGGAATACGCATAACCTCTCCTGCGGGTCGGGATAAAAACAGGCTGTGCGATTCACGACAATTTGTCTGATCTTCCGACAGGATGATGTGAACCGCAGTAACCCGATAAATTGTGCAAGATTAATACCGCATGTTGAAAAACCGGCGAAAACCTTGATCTGAACAGGGGTTTTGCGGCCAAAAAAGGCCGCCGGCGCCCATCATCATTCCCCTGCCGCGCCCCGGCCGGCGGCGGCGCGCGCCGTTATGATCCCTTTACTGCACCGTATTTGCCCATTTTTTGCCCAGCCCACATTGGCACAGCTTTCGCAATACCCCCTATGAACAGGTATCGCGTCGTCGGGGATCCGAATGAAAGAAATATTGCTGATAGTGCTGGCCAACGGCCTGGTGAACAACATCGTGCTCGCGCGCTTTCTCGGCCTGTGCTCCTTTATGGGCGTCACCAATAAAGTGGATTCGGCGTTGGGCATGTCGATGGCCACCACCTTTGTCATCACCCTGTCCGCCGGCCTGGGGTGGGTTATCTATCACTGGATCCTGGTGCCGCTGGGCATGGAATATTTGCGCCTGCTGTCGCTGATTATGGTGATTGCCTCGCTGGTACAGCTGCTGGAGCTGTTTATCGCCAAACAAAGCCCGGCGCTGTACCGCACGCTGGGCATCTTCCTGCCGCTTATCACCACCAACTGCGCGGTGCTGGGCGTGGCGCTGCTGGTGCTGGACGACAATCTGAGCTTCCTGCACAGCGTGGTCTTCGGCTTCAGTTCGTCGCTGGGGTATTCGCTGGTGATGGTGATTTTCTCCGGCCTGCGCGAGCGCCAGGGCAACGCGTCGCCGCCGCTGGTGTTTCGCGGCGCGCCGATTAACTTTATTACCGCCGGCATACTGGCGCTGGCGTTTACCGGCTTCGCCGGGCTGGCCGGATAAGGAGAACAGCGTGGAGAGTATCTTACCGGTGCTGGCGGTTCCCGCCATCGGCACCCTGATCGGTTACCTGCTGGGATATGCCGCCATCTATTTTAAGGTGGAAAAAGATCCGCGCATCGAAGCGGTCATCGCCCTGCTGCCCAACGGCCAGTGCGGCCAGTGCGGTTTTCCCGGCTGCGCCCAGGCCGCCGGCGCCATGGTGCGCGGCGAAGCGCCGGTCGGCGCCTGTACGCCGGGCGGGGCGGCGCTGGCGAAACGCATCGCCTTGCTGTTGGATCGGCCGGCGGACGACGGCGCCGAAAGCGTACCGCAGGTGGCGGTGATCGACGCCCAGGCCTGCGACGGCTGCGGCCGCTGCCAGAAAAAGTGTAATTTCGACGCTATTATCGGCGCGACGCGGCAACAGCACGGCATCCTGGGCGATGATTGCACCGGCTGCGCCGCCTGTCTCGCCGTCTGCCCGCGGCAGGCCATCGCGCTGCGGGCCGACCCGCAGCTCACCCCATCGGCCGCAAAACCCCGTTTTGACGTCCGGGAGGCATCCTATGTTTAGCGCCCGCTTAAAACCCCACGGCGGCATCCGCCCCTATAGCCATAAATCCCTGACCCGCGATATCGCCATTCGCCCGCTGGTCATGCCGCGCCAGCTGATTATCCCGCTGCGCCAGCATACCGGGCCGGCGGCGGTGCCGCTGGTCGCCTTGGGTGACAGTGTCACCGCAGGCCAGCGGATCGCCGAGGCGCGCGAAAGAATGTCCGCGCCGGTGCACACCGCGCTGGCCGGCGTGGTCACCCGCATCGTTGAAGGCGAACAAGGCGCGGTTACCGTCAACGTGTCCGCCCACCAGCCGGCGGCGCCCCGCCTGCTGGCCGCCGCCGGCCTGGACGAAGCGCAGGCCATGCTGTCGCTGATTGAACAGGCCGGCATTGTCGGCATGGGGGGCGCCATGTTCCCGGCCGCCGATAAAATACGCATGAGCCTGCGTTATCCCATTGAAACCCTTATCGTCAACGGCGGCGAATGCGAGCCTTATCTCACCACCGACGATCGTTTAATGCGTGAGCAGGCGGAATTTATCATCGGCGGCATCCGCTACCTGCAGGCCATAACCCACGCCAGGCAGGTTTATATCGGCATCGAGGATAATAAAACCGAGGCCATCGCCCGACTGGACGCGCTGTGCCGGCAGGAAGAGCATATCGAGGTGGTGATTCTGCCCTCGCTCTATCCCATCGGTTCGGCCAAACAAATGATAGAAGCGGTGACCGGGCGCCAGATTCCGCAAAACCGCCGTTCCACCGAAATGGGCGTGCTGGTGCAAAATGTCGGCACCTGTATCGCCATCTTCCACGCCATCCGTTTCGGCAAACCGGTTACCCACCGGGTCATTACCGTCAGCGGCCGCGCCATTGAACAGCCGGCCAATCTGCTGGTGCCCATCGGCACGACGATTAAGGATATCATCAGCCAGTGCGGCGGCCTGAAATCCCAGCCGGCGCGCATGGTGCTCGGCGGACCGATGATGGGCCGGGCGGTGGAATCGCTGGATACGCCCATCACCAAAGGCACCAGCGGGCTGCTGCTGCTTAACGGCGACGAATTGCCGCAAACCCGCCCCAGCGCCTGCCTGCGCTGCGGCCGTTGCCTGGATGCCTGCCCGATGAGCCTGGCGCCGCAGGCCATGTTTGCCGAACTGAAAAACGACGGTTTCGCCAAGGCCCGGCAGCAAGGACTGGATGCCTGCCTGTTGTGCGGATCCTGCGCGTATGTCTGCCCGGCGGCGCTGCCGTTGACGCAGTTTTTCGACTGGGGTCAGCAGCAGTTGCGTCTTATCAAGCGCCAGGAAGACAAACTGGAGCGCACCCGGCACAACAGCGCCAAACGTCAGGAACGCCTGGCGCGGGAAGCCGCCGATAAAGCGGCCGCCCAGGCGGCGAAACCCGCCAGGCGCGCCAGGCGCGCCGCACCGCCCTCGGAGGAAACACCATGTTAACCGCGCCACATGCCCATCAGGGACTCAGCGTCGACCGGCTGATGTACCGGGTCAATATTTCCCTGTTCCCGGTCGTGATCCTGGCCTTTTTGCAATTTGGCGCCCAGTCGGTCCTGCTGATTTTTTGCTGCCTGCTGACCGCGCTTATCTGTGAGGCCCTGTGCCTGAAACTCAATCCGGCGGCCCAGGGTCATACCTTCGACGGCGCCGCCATTCTCACGGCGCTTATCCTGGCGCTGAGCCTGCCGCCCCATGCGCCGCTGTGGCTGGGCGCTTTCGGCAGCGCGGTGGCGATTATCTTCGGCAAACATATCTACGGCGGCCTGGGGCAAAACCTGTTTAACCCCGCCATGCTGGCGCGGGTGGTATTGCTGATCGCCTTCCCGGTGGAGATGACCCGTTGGGTCAGTCCCGCCGCCTTTTACAACGGCGCCTTTTACCACCTGGGCGTGGACGGCATGACCGGCGCCACCCTGCTGGGCGGCTTCAAGGAAAGCGGCCGCGCCCATCTGGAGCTGCTGTCCAACCTGCTGGGCAACCGCAGCGGCAGCCTGGGCGAAACCTCGTCGCTGCTGCTGCTGCTCGGCGGGCTGTGGCTTATTCAGCAGCGGGTATTCAGCTGGCATATCCCGGTGGCGACCCTGCTGGGATGCCTGGTCCCCGGCCTTATCCACTGGCTGATCGCGCCGGCGGGCATCGTGCCGCCCCTGGCCCAGCTCACCAGCGGCGGGCTGCTGCTCGGGGCGTTTTATATCCTTACCGATCCGGTCACCGGTCCGGGCAGCGTGCGCGGCCGGCTGATCTACGGCCTGCTGGCGGGGTTTATCACCTATTGCATCCGCGCCTTCGGCAATTTCCCCGAGGGTATGGCTTTCGCCGTGCTGCTGGTGAATGCGGTCACGCCCCTGATTGACAACTATACCCAGCCGAAGGCCTACGGCTACGTGGGCGGCAAGGAGAAATCATCATGAGCAATCTGCCTGGCCGCGCGGCGGCGCACTACCTGCCGGCGCGGGAAAGCCCGTTTACCCAGGGGTTTTTACTCGGATCCTTTACCCTGATCGTTTGTCTGCTGGTGGCCGGCTGCTGGTGGCTGACCCACGAACAGATCGTGCAGCGCAAAAAGGAGGATACCCAGGCCATGCTGTCGCAGGTGTTCCCCGCCAGTCATTATGACAACGCATTGGCGGACGCGCAGCGAAGCCTGGTTATCGACGGCCGGACGGTGAGCTTTTTCCGCGCCAGCCTCAACGGGCAACCCAGCGGCATCGTCATGACCAGCGAAACCCAGGGCTACGGCGGCCCGATCCAGCTGCTGACCGGCATTGACGCCAAGGGCGCCATCACCGGCGTCAGGGTGATTAGCCATAAGGAAACCCCGGGCTTGGGCGACGCCATCGAGCTCGGCCATAGCCCGTGGATCCGCAGCTTTGACGGCAAGTCGCTGACTAATCTTACCGAGCAGCAGTGGCATGTCAAAAAAGACGGCGGTCAGTTTGACGCCTTTACCGGCGCCACCATCACGCCGCGCGCCGTGGTCAGGGGCGTGCATGAAAACCTGGTGCTGTATCGTGAAAAACAGACGGAATTCTTGGGCGGCCAAGGCGCGCCGGAAAACGGGGAGAACGAATGATGAGTGAAAACAGCCAGCCGCAGCTGCGGGATATTTTGACCTCTGGCATATGGACCAATAACGTCACCTTTGTGCAAATCCTCGGGCTGTGCCCGCTGATGGCCATCACCACCACCGCCACCAACGGGCTGGGCCTGGGCCTGATGACCGCCATGGTATTGGCCTGCTCCAATTTTATCGTCTCGGCGCTGCGCAAGGTCACGCCCAACCAGATCCGTATTCCGGTCTACATTTCCATTATCGCGTCGCTGGTGACCATTCTCGATCTGACCATGAATGCCTGGATGCACGATTTGCATAAGGTCATGGGTCTGTTTATTCCGCTGATCGTCGCCAACTGCGCCCTGCTTGGGCGGGCGGAGGCGTTTGCCGCCCACCATAAAATCCTACCGGCGGCGCTGGACGGCCTGGCCACCGGACTGGGGTTTACCCTGGGCCTGACCAGCGTCGGCGCGGTACGTGAGATTCTCGGCAGCGGCACGCTGTTCAGCGGCGCCGCCCTGCTGCTCGGTCCCCATTTTCATTTTCTCGAACTGCATCTGCTGCCCGGCTACCGCGGCTTTTTGCTGATGCTGCTGCCGCCCGGCGGGTTTGTGGTGATGGGCATGCTGCTCAGCGGCATCCGTCTGGTAAAGCGCCTGACCAGCCGGGAAAGCGCATCGCTTAAGCTTGCCCGTCAACCCACCGGAGGTTGTCACTGATGAAATTTTCCGTGGCTCACGTCAACGGCGCGCAGGGCCGCTGTATTGAAATGAAACTCGATGCGCCGGTCACGGTGCGCCAGGCCATTCTGGCCTCGCCGCTGCCGCAGCTGTTTCCTTATCTTGACCCGGATACGCACCGCATCGGCATCTACGGCCGGCTGTGCCCGCCGGATACGCAGGTCGGCGAAGGCGATCGGGTGGAGATTTATTTACCGGCGACGCGCCGCGCCGAAGATGAGGAAGATGAGCAGGACTAACGCCGGCCGGGATCATCCTCTGGTGCAAGGCACGTTATCCGCCCGGCGCCCGCTCCCGGCGGGGTGCGTCGGGGCGCGGGTTATCCGGCCAGGGCTTTTTTTGACAAAGTTAACAATTGGGGAACATTCTTATGGCTAAGATCGGCATTTTTTTTGGTACCGACACCGGCAAAACCCGCAAGATCGCCAAGCTGATCCATCAGCAGTTTGACGGCGAGGCGGACGAACCGAAAAACATCAACCGCGCCACCCTTGAGGATCTGCTCGCCTACCCGGTACTGATCCTCGGCACGCCGACGCTGGCCGACGGCCAGTTGCCGGGCCTGGACGCGGAATGCCAGAGCGAATCCTGGGCGGAATTCGCCGATACCCTGGCGCAGGCGGATTTAAGCGGCAAAACCGTGGCGCTGTTCGGCCTGGGCGACCAGGAGGCCTATCCGGATAATTTCGTCAGCGCCATGGGTGAACTTTACGATATCGTCTCGGACGCGGGCGCCAACGTCGTCGGCGCCTGGCCCCGGGAAGGCTATGTCTTCAGCGCGTCGGCGGCGCTGGAAGGCGACGAATTCGTCGGACTGGCGCTGGACCAGGATAACCAGGCCGACCTGAGCGCCGATCGGGTGGCAACCTGGGTCAGCCTGGTGAAAGCCGCGCTCTAGACCGCCGGGATCCCGGCTACGCCGGGGTCGACTCGTCCAGCATCACCAGGGCGTCGTGCAGGATTTTCTCCACGTCCATCATGCCGTAGTCAATGCTGCGGATAATGGCGACGGGCTTGGACGGCGAGTTGTAGATGCCGACGATTTCATTCAGTTTGTACTGAATATGCGGCCCCAGCAGCAGGCAATCGTAGTCGGCGCAGGTATCGCCGATATGCTCCAGATCGACAAAGCTGACCTGGACAGCAAGGCCCTTGGCCGCGGCCAGCGCCTGCATCCTGCGGGCCAGCACCGACGAGGAGGTGCCGGAAACGCAGCATAAGAGGATTTTTTTCATGCTTAACCCTTATCTTTATGAGGTTAAGCCTAGTATGCACCGGCGACCGGGAAAAATTGTGCCTCATCTCCCGAATTACACTTCGGGTTAATCCCGGACCACCGCCCGCCGTGCGGCGTGTCGGCCGCTACGTCCCGTGTGCGGCTGATTCAGTAAAGCGTCTTTTTCAGCCGGTCCGGCAAGGCCTGGTCGTAGGCGTCGCCATCAATGCCGGCGTTGGAAATCGCTTTCAGCACCGCCCCTGCGCTGGGCAGCCTGTCGCGCGCGATTTGCGTGGCGGGATCCCACAGGCGCGCGCGGATGACGGCGCGGCTGCATTGGAAGAACACGCTTTGCACCCTGATGCGCAGCACCGTGCGCGGCGGGTTACCCGCCATGGCGAAACGCGCCAGCAGCGCCGGTTCAACGCTGATGTCGGCCGTGCCGTTGACCCGCAGCGTTTCGCCGATGCCCGGGATCAGGAATAATAACGCGACGCGCGGGTCCTCGACGATGTTCCTGAGGCTATCGATGCGGTTATTGCCGCGCCGGTCGGGCAAGAGCAGCGTGCGGCTGTCCTCGATATGAACAAATCCGGCCGGATCGCCGCGCGGCGACGCATCCAGGCCGCTGCCGCCCGCCGTTGCCAGCACCGCGAACGGCGCGGCTTCGATAAACGGCCGGTAGGCCGGATGAAGATAATCCGTTTCCTTGACAATCGAGGGGGGCGCTACCGCGCCGTATATCGCCTCCAGCTGTGCAGCCGTGGTGAGGCGAAAGTCATCTTGTGGCATAGGTTTCTCCTGCGGGATAATGCGGGCGCAGCGGTAAAAGCGTCATCCATACCTGGCCCGGGACCCTGACGGCTTAATTGACGATGGAGAGGGAAAACCCGTCCCATCCTTTGCATCCCACGGTTTGCAGGGCTGTCGACGTCAGATTGATATTAGCAGACAAGGCGGCAAAAAAGCGCCGCACGCCGATCACGCTCGCATCCTGGCTGGCGCTGTCCAGTATGGCGCCGCCGCGGATCACATTATCGGCGATAATGACCGTGCCGGGATGGGACAGACGCAGCGACCAATCCAGGTAAGCCGTATTATTCACCTTATCGGCGTCGATAAAAATCAGGTCGAAAGGGGCCATGTCATCCCAGGCCGCAAGCGTCGCCAGCGCCGGCCCCACCCGCAGGCTGACCCGTGCGCCAAGGCCGGCGCGCTTGAGATTGTCGCGCGCGACGGCCGCATGTTTTTCCTGGCATTCCAGCGTTATCAGCTCGCCGTCCTCAGGCAGCGCCCTTGCCAGCCAAAGGGTGCTGTACCCGCCCAGCGTGCCGATTTCAAGAATCCGCCGCGCCCTGACCATGCGGGCAAATATAAACAGCAGTTTGCCCTGGTTAGGGGCGACATCATGGGGCGGCAGGCCCGCCCGGCGGTTTGCCGCCGCGACCCGCCGCAGGATCGGATCTTCCGGGACCAGCAGGCGGTTAAGATAATCATCCACTGCCTGGCACATTTGTTGTTGCATACGGCCTCCTGTTGTCATTGCACCTTTCTTTTGCATACCACCCTACTTCCTGATTAGATGGCTGTTAATCGACTTTTGCTGACAAGCTAAGTGAGAAAAAATCACCATGAGACGCCGCATCCCCTCACTGAACGCGCTCAAGGCCTTTGAAGCGGCCGGGCGGCTGGGACTGATGAAATTGGCGGCTGAGGAGCTGTGCGTCACGCACGGCGCCGTCAGCAGGCAGGTTAAACAACTGGAAAACTGGCTTGGCGTCGCCCTGTTCGCCGGCCCGAAACATGCGCCGGCGCTGACGGAGGCGGGATACCGGCTGTTGCCGGCCTTGACCTGCGCCTTTGATCAGGTGGATTTGGCCGTGCAGCAGATTGCGGATACCGATGAGGGCACGCTTGATGTTTCATGTCCCGGCACCTTTACCATGCGCTGGCTGATACCGCGCCTGCATCACTTTAACGCGCATCACCCCCGGGTCGAGGTACGCCTGAACTCGGCGGGCACCTCGGCGGATCCCATCGGGGATAATGTCGACGTGGCGATCAGGGTGGGCCGCGCGCCCTGGCCGCCGGGCGTCGACGTCATCCCCTTGTTCAGCGAGAAATTCGGCCCGGTCCATGCGCCGTCAATCCGGCTTGCCGCCGGAAAGCCATGGCCGGCGGCGCTGTTGCACACGGTTTCCCGGCGCAACGCCTGGTCTGACTGGAGCGCGCGCTCGGGCATCGCCGCAGCCGGTGAAGGCGCGGCCGAGTTCGAGCATTTTTATTTTATGCTGGAAGCGGCTATCGCGGGGCTGGGCGTATCGATATCCCCCTGGCCGCTGGTGGCGGAAGATGTGGCGGCGGGACGACTGATCGCCCCCTTCGGCTTTATCGACAGCGGTCTCGGCTACGTGGCCCTGCGTCGCCAAAAGCAAAACCGCAAGGCCGACATTTTTTGCCGGTGGCTGGAAACCGCAGCGCGGGAGTATGTCGCAGGCGCGCGATCCAGACCGCCGGAGGCGACACAGCCATAACGCCGTGCCGCGCATACTGCCTTGTCGGCGATGCTCTGGTTGCCCGCCAGCGGCGGCCCGCCTGCCGGCTTAGCGCGCCGCCGCTGGCGGGCGGCCGTCCCGCGCCAGCGTTTCCAGCCACTGGCGCTGGTAAGCCTGACGCGCTTTGGCGCGGAGCCGGGTTTCAACGGCATTCATGGCCTCGTCCTGCGGTATCGGCGCGGCCGGGCGGATATCCCGGCAGTAAAGGATATGCAGCCCCATGGGACTGGTGACAACGTCACTGATATGCCGCGCCGGCAGGGCAAACAGGGTTTCATCAAGGGAAGCATACAACAGGCCGCGGCTGACCCAGCCCAGGTTGCCGCCGTCAAGGGCGGTGGGACATTGCGAATGACGCTGCGCCAGCACGGCGAAGTCGCGCGCGTCGCGGCGCAGGCGCCGGTGCAGGATAGCGATGCGCCGCGCCGCCTGGTCCGGCTGGCAGCCCGGCTGCTCTTCATCCACCGTCAGCAGTATATGACTGCATGCGCGCTGCTCCGGACGCATAAAGTTGTCCCGATGGGCAGCGTACCACTGCGCCACGTCCGCCGCCGAGGGCGCCGGAGCCTGCTGCGCCACGTGTTCAAGGACCTTGTCCAGCAGGACTTCATGGGTCATGGCCTCATAGAGGCCCCTGGCGTCCAGCCCTATGGCCGCCAATTGCCGCGGCTGCAGCGCGGCATCCGGCAGGCGCCGATCGAGATCGGCCACCGCCGCGCGGATATCGTTTTCCGTGGCGCGCAGCCCAAGCGCCTCGGCCTGGTCCACCACCCGGCTTTCAAGCCGCAGCTGGCGGGCATAGCGTGGTTCGAACTCCGTCAGCTGTTCGGCGGTTAATAGCCACGGCGGCGTTTCATACAAAGCCAGCGCCAGTTTTAAGCGGGAAAATACCTGCCATTTTTCCATTAGGGTTTCCTGTGGGTTGATGCGTTTGCCCGCGGCGCGTCCTGTGCCGCCGTGGCGCCGCCAGGAGCCTGGCTCAGCTTTCGCAGACCCGGGGGGTCAGCGCCACCTCCGGCACCCGGAACAACCTGCCTTCGAACAGCACCACATAGGCCATGGGCTGGACATCGCGGATTTCATCCATAATCTGGCCCACCTGGCCCTCCGTCACCACCGGATCGCCGTTAATCGCCAGCGGCAGCGCGGCGCTCACCCAGTCGCCAAACTGGAATTGCCCGGCAATCCAGGGGGCCGAGCCTGAAATCAGCTCATGCTCGCGACAGCCCACGATGCAGTCCTCCGCGACGAAATGCACCTGGTAGATAATCTCATCCTGTAAAAACGTGCCCCATTCCCGCACGTAGCCAATACTGCCCTTGCGGACCAGCTTCTCGCCCCGGGCCTTGCCGGGAAAGGTGCCGTCATTGCGCAGCGATCGGATAACCCGTACCCGATCGCCAAAGTCATAGGTCGGTTTCAAGGATGCACCTCCATTAATCCGCTCCAGGGGATAAAACAGCGTTTGTGGCGTTGATACACCGATAGCCCCGACTGCGCCGCCACCTCGCCTTGCAGAAAGTGCCGGTAGCTGTCGTTCAGCAGGCTCCTGGCCAGCGACCAGTACGCCTTGTTTCTGCGCAGTTCTCCGGCGTCCCCCGGCGGCAGATCGGCCAGCGGCAGGCTTATCACCCCCGCCAGGCGCTGGTGGAAATCATGCATGATATGCAGGCGTTTCGCGCGGATCACCGCCGGGTCGCAGGGCAGCTCGAAATAAGCGAAAAACGCCTCGGCGGATTCCAGCTCATCAACGCCGGGTAATGTGCTAAACCACTCCATTCTAGCCTCCCGCGCAACGGGCCAAACCGAAGTCCGGTCCGGGCAAAGCGAATAATTCGCTGTAAAGATCGCGCAGCCGCTCGTCGCTTGGAATCTGCTTCCACTCCTCGGCGCGCGCGCGCAAGGCGTGCAGCAGTTGCTCCACCTGGCCGCCGGTAAGCCGGTATCCCAGCTCGCCGTAGATACGCTCGACCGCGTGCCGCCCTGAATGCTTGCCCAGCACCAGGCGGTGGCCGCGCCCCAGCCGGGCCGGATCGATGCTTTGATAGCAGGCGGGATTTTTCAGCAACCCGGCCACGTGGATACCCGATTCATGGGTAAACACCTGTTCCCCCACCAGCGGTTGCTGGGGGTCGATCGGGCGCCGCGCCGCCTGCGCCACCTGCGCGCATAAGCCGGGCAGATGGTCGAGCCGGATACCGGTGTCGACCTGCAGGCAGGCCTCCAGCGCCATCGCCACGCTTTCAAGCGCGGCGTTGCCCGCGCGCTCGCCCAGCCCCGAGACCGTGGTATTGACATGGGTCGCCCCGGCCCGCACCGCCGCCAGGGTGTTGGCGGTCGCCAGCCCCAGGTCATTATGGGCGTGCATTTCGGTTTCGCCGTGCCAGTGACAGCGTAACGCCGTGATGCGTTCAAAGGTCACGAAGGGATCGAGCACGCCCAGCGTGTCGGCAAAGCGCAGCCGCAGCGCGCCGGCGTCGCCGGCCACCAGGGCTATCTGCCGCAGTTCCTCGTCGCTGGCGCGCGAGGCGTCCTCGCAGCCGACGCTGACCCGCAGCCCCAAAGTTCGCGCGTAGGCAATATGGCCGGACAGCTCCCGCGCCAGCTGCGGCCAGCCCATATGCAGCTTGTAAGCGCGCATCGGCCCGGACGCCGGCAGCGATATATCCACCCAGTCCAGCCCCAGGTCCGCCGACAGCCGGATATCATGGCGGTTCAACCGGCACCAGGACATCAAGGTCTGCCGCGGCAGCGCCCGGCGCACCAGCGCGATGCGCCGGCATTCTTCATCGCCCATCGCCGGCGTGCCGACCTCCAGCTCGCCCGCCCCGGCCCCGGTCAGGGCGCGGGCGATGGCGACCTTTTCCCCGGCGCTGAACGCCACGCCGGGGCTTTGTTCGCCGTCGCGCAGCGTAGTGTCGTTAATCACGATAGCGGTCATCGGCCTGGCTCCCCCGGGTTAACCATAGGTCGGCGCAAAGGCGGCGTTTTCCACCGCCAGCGGACGATCGCCCTGCCAGTACGGCGATAAGGCGCGCAATTGGGCTATGATCGGCGGCAATTGCTCAATGACATACTCAATCTCTTTTTCGCGGGTATAGCGGGATAGCGAAAAACGGATGGTGCCGTGGGCGGCGGTATACGGAATGCCCATGGCGCGCATCACATGGGACGGCTCCAGGGAACCGGACGTACAGGCGCTGCCGCTGGAGGCGGCGATGCCGACATGGTTTAGCAACAGCAGGATGGCCTCGCCCTCGATATATTCGAAGGCGATATTGACCGTGTTCGGCGTGCGCGGCTGCCCGCCGCCCATCACCAGGGTATGGCCGACGGCGCCGAGAATGCCGTCCTGCAGACGATCACGCATGCGGGCAATCTCGCTGTCCATCATCGGCAAATGGATATCCGCCAGCGCCGCCGCCGCGCCCATGCCGACAATGCCGGCAATGTTCTCGGTGCCGGCGCGCCGCCCGCGCTCCTGGTGGCCGCCGCGCAGCAACGGCCGGAACCGGGTGCCGCGGCGCAGATAGAGGCAGCCGATCCCCTTGGGACCATGAAATTTATGGCCGGAGCAGGACAGCATATCAATGGCGCTCGCGCCGACGGCCACCGGCAATTTACCCACCGCCTGCACCGCGTCGCAATGGAACAGTATCCCTTGTTCATGTGCAAGCTCGGCCATGGCCGCCACCGGATACACCACGCCGGTTTCGTTATTGGCCCACATCAGGGTAACCAGCGCCACGCGGTCGCTGAGCGCCGCCCGGTAGGCGGCCATATCCAGCGCGCCCTCGCCGTCCACCGGCAGGCGGTGGATCAGGTAGCCCTGCCGTTCCAGGTATTCGCATACCGCAAGCGTCGCGGGATGTTCCACAATGCTGGTAATGATTTCCCGCCGTTCAGGGTAGGCCGCCACGGCCGACAGGATGGCGGTGGACGTGGCCTCGGTGGCGCAGGAGGTAAAAATGATTTCACTGTCGTGGCGCGCGCCCAAAAGGCTCGCCACCTGTTCCCGCGCCTTGGCCAGCGCAATGCCAGCGGGCTGGCCGAAATCATGGATAGACGATGGATTGCCGTAGTGTTCGCTGAGAAACGGCATCATCGCTTCCAGGACCATCGGGTCCAGACGTGTCGTGGCGTTATTATCCAGATAAACAGCTTTCATCGGCTTACCTCATTCAACTTCGCTGGTGGAGACCGTGGCCGGGTCGGCCACCACGTGCATAAACCGGCCCAGGCGTTCGATAAGCTTCTGCTGCAGCCAGGCCAGGGTCATATCGGTCATCATGCAACCGCTGCAACTGCCGGACAGCGAGACGGTCACCTGTTTATCGTTCACGCTCAGCAGGCGCATATCGCCGCCGTCGGCCTGGATGTGCGGACGCAGGCCGGCGATGACCTCTTCCACCGCCAGCCAGTTTTCATCGCGGGGCTGCGGCTGCGGCGCGGGCTTGCCTACGGCCTGCGCCACTGCCGGCCTGGCGCTCAATATCTGCTCGAGGGTTTGCTCGATTTTTTCATGGCAGGAGGTACAGCCGCCGCCGGCCTTGGTGTAGTTGATCACATCCTCAAGGGTGGTGAGGCCGTTTTCCAGCACCGCGCGGCGGATATGGCCTTCGTCGACGCCGAAACACTTGCAGATAAGCGCGCCTTCTTCGTGATCGGCGTCCGGCGCCTCGCCCCTGAACTGGGCGATGGCGGCGCGCAGCGCTTCCTGCCCCATCACCGAGCAATGCATTTTTTCCGGCGGCAGGCCGTCGAGGTAATCGGCAATCTGCTTATTGGTCAGTTGCGCCGCCTCGGTCAGGGTGCGGCCGATAATCAGTTCGGTCAGGGCCGAGGAAGAGGCGATGGCGCTGCCGCAGCCGAAGGTCTGGAAACCCGCCTCCTCGATAATTTCCGTCTCGGGGTCGACGCGAAGCATCAGGCGCAGGGCGTCGCCGCAGCTCAGCGAACCGACGTCGCCTATGGCGTTCGCCTGCTCGACGACTTTGGCATTGCGCGGATGAAAAAAATGATCTTTAACTTTTTCTGAATAATTCCACATACATTTTTCTCCAGTTCACGGGGCGATGCTTGGCGATACCCCGGGTGAATGCCTTAGCTGAATGCCGGTTATGATGCGCAGGTCTGGTGGTCGCACTGGCAGGCCGACGCCTGAAGATCTATCCAGAGTCCCGGCTCGCCGTCCCGGGCGCCCGCCGCGAGCGTCGCGCCCTGCAGATAGGGCCAGTGCGTAACGGCCGCCAGCAGCACCAATCCCTGATACTCGACGCGATACTCCTCCTCCCGCTGCGCCGCGCTCCACTCCAGGGAAACCCGCCAGCCCTGGCAGGCATCGCCCTCAAGCCAAAGGCGCAGGCCGGCACAGGGCGCGGTCAATTGCCGGCGCAATAAAAGCAGCTGTTGCAGGGCTTCCGCTTCAATCTGAATCATGATGTCGCTCCGCGTGGGGGGTACTTAATCATGAGCAAATGTGATGCCAGTCACATCTTTATCGTTATTTCAATAAGATAGCGCCGCGCGGCGCACTAAAAACCCCGAACATGTCGGGGTTGGTTGTCGGTTTTGTCAGGGAATTGACACAAATCAGCGCTGTTCCCGCGCTACTCTTCCTCCCAGCGGCTCTCCTGCCGGAAACGCTCGAAGCGCCTGGGATCGCGTTTTTCCTGATGGCGCTGTACCGTCGGCGCATCCCAGTTTTGCTGGATTTCCGTCAGCAGATGGACGATGGAGGTGGCGGCGGGCACGCTCACCGCCCGTACCCCGACGCGCAGCAGCTGCCGGAACACGCTTTCGCCCACCGCCACGCAGTACAGCGAGAGGCAACCCTCCAGCGCCGCGATACGACAGCCCAGCTTATCCAGGTCATGTCCGGGCTGGACGATAAAATCCGTGACCTGCAGCAGCGTCACCCGATCGGGTTTGACGCCGTAAATCGCCAGCCGGGGCGTCGAGCCGAAATGCTGGTTGACCTGGTGCAGGTCGGTGCTGGCGAACGCGACCCGCAGCGCCCAGTCGGAGGCGGTGGTCACCGTAAGATTGCGCTGGAAGTTGTTCATACGCCGGCGTCCTGTGCAAGTGAGACGGCAGGAAATTGCTGTTTCAGCGGCGAGTGGTACACCGGCTGATGATGATGGCGATGGCGCATCAGGTTGCCCAGTTCGAACAGGGTGTCGCGGATGCCGGCATACCCCTGCCGGGTACGGCGAAATTCGCCCAGACGGTCGTAGAGGGGGAAACCGGTGCGCACCAGCGGCATATCCAGGCGCTCAGCCAGGGAGGCGGCGTGGGAGTTGGCAAAAATCATGTCGGCGGGGGTCTCGGCCAGCAGATCCGCCAAATCCTCCAGATCGCCGATGATGACTTTTTCCACCGGCAGCGCGGCCAGCCCGGGCTGGTTGACCGGCGCCACCGCGTTCACCACGCTCATGCCCTGGCTGACGGCGAAATCGCACCAGCCGCGCAGCAAATCCGCCTCGGCGGCCACCGCCATGCGCCCGCCCTGCAGCTCGCCGTGGCAATCGATCATCGCGTCCAGCATCTGCCCGCGCTGCCGCTCTATCCAGGCCGGCACCTCGCGACCGGAAATCTGGTGCAGTTGTCCGATAAACGCATCCATATGCGCAAGCGTCATCAGATGCGGCAAACGCACGCAGATGCCGCGTCCGCGCGGCTCAATCAGCGCGGCCACGCGGGTGAGCGAAACGCCGATCACAAAGGTGGCGACGCTTTGTCCCAACTGTTCCATCAGGCGCAGCGGTGTGCCGCCCTGGGTCAGCGAGCTGTAATCGCCCGCCGCCAGATGTCCGTCCATGGACTGCGTCAGGTCGGGCAGGATCACCGGCTGCAGGCCGAAAGCCTCGACATAGCTGCGGATCAGCTCCTGATCGCCCGGGGTAAACATATGGCTCAGAAAAATATTCACCCGTTTGCCGCGAATCCCGGCCGCGGGCTCAGCGGGCACCCACTGCTGCACCACGCTTTCCAGCAGCGCGGCATAGCCGTTTTCCATCGAGCCGTAAAAATCCGGCGTGCTGACGGTCAGGATGCCGACCTGCCGGTGCTTGGGATGGCTTGCGCGGAACAGCGCCACCGCCCGCCCCAAATCACTGCCCTGCGCTTCCGACAGGCCGGTGCTGAGCAGGACGATGATGCGCGGCGTATTGCGCTCGCACAAGGTCTCCAGTGCGGTAAAAATATTGTCGTCGGCGCCCATGATGGTGGTGATCGGCTCCATGGCGGTGGATTGCAGCGGCACCGGCTCGTGGAAATGCTGGATAAAAAACACTTTGGCGAAAGCGCTGCAGCCCTGGGCGCCGTGCACCAGCGGGATACAGCTTTCCAGCCCCATGGCGGCCAGGATGGCGCCCAGCGGCTGACCGCTCTTGATCGGGCTGGTGGCCAGCGGTTTTACCGAACGGACAACGTGCGTCATGATCTTCTCCTCAGGCTTTTATCTGCCAGGGCGCCGGCTGGTTAACCTGCGTCCAGACCGGGCTTTCCAGCGTGCGGCACACCGCCTCGGCCAGGTTAACCATGCCGCCGTAGCCGGCGAAGGCCTCTTCGCGCTCCTGGTTGATATCCAGGAACGGCAGCCGGGCTTTATAGGCGGTATACATATTCCTGCCGCCGGCGATCATCATGTCGGCGCGGAAACGATAGGCGGTATCCAGCAGCAGGCGCGGGTTGCCCTCGTCAAGCATCAGCGCGTCCTCCCCCATCAGGGCGCGGATGCGCGCCTTGTCCTCCTCGGTGGATTTGCGCGTGCCGGTGGCCACCACGTCCAGCCCCAAATCCTGCAATGCCGAGACCACCGACCAGGACTTAACGCCGCCCGTGTACAGCAACACCCGCTTGCCGCGCAGCCGGTCGCGCCAGGGCTCAAGGCGCAGCTGGGTCGCCGCCTCCTCGCGCGCGATAAGCCGCTCGGTGCGCGCGGTGAGATCCGCATCGTCCAGCAGCTGCGCCAGCTGGCGCAGCGAGGCCGACATTTCACGCATGCCGTAAAAGCTGCCCTCGAACCAGGGCGTGTCGTACCGCTCCTCCAGCCTGCGCGCAACGTTAATCAGGGCGCGGGAGCAGACCAGCATATTGGCCTCGGCGCGGTGCATGGTCTGGATTTCAGCGAAACGCGCGTCGCCGGAAAGCGTGCACAGGACGCGCACGCCCAGCTCATCAAGCAGCGGCAGCACCTGCCAGAACTCGCCGGCGATATTGTATTCGCCGATAAGGCAGATGTTATGGCCGCGCGCCGCGGGCACCGGATAATCCGCCGGCCAGGGCGCGGGCTCGCGTTGCCCTACGACCTGGCGCAGCATCACATCGCCCGCGATGCGGTTGCCCAGGTTTTTGCTGCCGTAAAAACCGGCGGCGTCGACGGCCACGACCGGAATGCCGGCCGCCGCCGAGGCCGAGCGGCACACCGCCTCGATATCGTCGCCCTCCATGGCCGGCACGCAGGTGTTATAGATAAAGACCGCCGCGGGGTGGTAGCGCTCGGCGATATGCTTCACGGCGTGGAACAGCCGGCGCTCGCCGCGTCCCATGATCACATCCTGCTCGCTTAAATCGGTGGTGAAACCCAGCCGGTTAAGGGCCGGTCCCGAGCTGCGGCTGCCCCGGTTATCCCAGGAACTGCCGGCGCAGCCAATCGGCCCGTGCACCAGATGCGCCACGTCCGCCACCGGCAGCAGGGTAATCTGCGCGCCGTCAAAGGCGCAGCCGCCCGCGGTGGATCCCGGCTTGGGCGGTTTGCACCCGGTTTTATGCTTGCCGTTATGCTCGCAGGCAGGCTCCACGAACAGGGCGGCGATATCAGTATTTTTCATCAGGTTCTCTCCGTAACCGGCAATAGTCTTGCTATGACTCTGGTTTGCAAATCACGGGCCAGCGGCTACCCGCTGTTTTGAAAAGAATTTTTATTGTCGTGAACGCGACAAAACAGACAACCGGCCTGACAGGGGAATACCTGCCCGGCGACATAAGCTGCCCTCAGTAGCCCCTGGCGTTCCAGAATGCGCAGCGATGCCTGAGGGCGAAGTCCTCCAAAAAACCGGTATGCTGTACGGCAAGCGCATAGGGCCGCGCGCCGTCGAACACCGGCCAGGCCGGCATAGCCGCGGGCTGGCCGGTATGGGCGAAGGTCCCCCACGCCTGCTGAATACGCGCGGCCAGATCCTGCTGCCGGGCGTCGAAGTCGCGCGGGTCGGCCAGCGCCCAGGGCCGCTGGAAAACATAGGCGATTTCCGCGGCATGATAGGATCCCATGGCCGGGGTAAACGGCGCGCGCGGCAATGACATCGGCGCGTGGGGATCGTCGAACTCGTAGGCGTAGAAGGCCGCCCGTGCGCCCAGCAGCCGGTGCATCGTCAGGATCGGACAGGCGAAGTGCGAGTCCGTGACAATATCGGCGAAAGCCTGATAGTACGACCGGGCGGCGACGTCCGCATACGTCTTCAGCACGGGGGCGGTATCGCCGGGCAAGGCGCGCGCGACGGCGTCCTCAAACCCCCGGCGGTGACTCATGGCAAAGGTGAACGCCTTGAAATTGGCGAACAGCCGCCCTTCGTCGCGGTTGCTGCCCATCAGCACCGGCACCGGTGCGCCCTTGCCCGCCGCAAACGCCTGGTACGGCGGCTCAGGCAGCGCATCCCCTCCCGTCATCGGCGCCCAGCCGTCCCTGCCGCTATTGCCGCGCCGATGGCTGGTCGCCTGGTAAAGCTTTTTCGCCGGCACGCGGCGCAAACACGCCAGCGCGGTCCGCTCATCGCCGCAGCCGAGGTCGCGCGCCATTATCAGCCCGCCGGCTTCCGCCTCCGCGCGCGGTAATGACGTGTCCGGCTGCGCGCAGCTGTCGCTTTGCAGGATCGCCCGCTGGAACAACCCCCGCGATCCCGGCGACAGGAGATGAACGCAGGTGCTGAGCGCCCCGGCGGATTCACCGAACACAGTGACGTTGTCCGCATCGCCGCCGAACGCGGCGATATTACGCTTTACCCAGCGCAGCGCGGCCTGCTGATCCAGCACGCCATAATTTCCCTCCCCCGGGCCCCGCAGCGCCGGATGCGCCAGGAAGCCCAGCGCGCCGGTGCGATAGTTGGGCGCGACGACGATCACGCCCTGCCGTTCCGCCAGTACGCTGGGGTCATATTGCCCGTTGGAGCCCAGTTCGAGCGCGCCGCCATAAATCCATACCATCACCGGGAAAACCCCGCCCTTGCCGGCATTATGCGGCGCGTAGATATTCAGCGTCAGGCAATCCTCGGCGCTATTGCCGGCCACCGGCAAGGCGGGCTGCGGACACGCCGGCCCGATGCGATCGGCGCTTCGCACCCCGCGCCAGGGGATCGCCGGCGCCGGCGGTGCGAAGCGCAGCTCCCCCACGGGCGGCGCCGCGAACGGAATCCCCAGGAAGGCTTGCCCGCGCGCCGAGACGACACCCCGCACCGGGCCGTCCGCGGTAGCAACAATCCTTGCGGATGCGGCGGGATCGTTGACGATTTGGGGCACTTTCCCCGGCATGTCCATGCAGCCGCACAGCATCCCCCCTAACAACGCCAGCCAGACGCGCCGCCAGATAAACGCGCCGTTACTTTTTTTACCGACCATCCCTTAGCCTCTTAATCGCCAGATACTATGAACAACAGCCCATCACCGTCGTCAGCGCTGAATCGCCCATCCTGACTATATTAGCCGCCGCGTTAAAGGATGGCCGCTTTTCACCCTACTTTCGTCAGGATAAAAAAAACGGCGCCCACAGGGGCGCCTAAACGGACTGACGACGGGATTGGCCAGGGCGGCGGCGAGCCGCCGCGCCCCGCGCGCCCCTGTTATACCCCCGGGGCAAGCCCGCGGGACGTCACAGCGAAAACTGGTGCTGCGCAAGAGGGTGGGTTTTTCCCAGGCGTTTCGCCAGCCAGGGCGGGATACGCCCCGCCAGCATGGCGCGCAACGCCTGTAATTGCTGTTCAATGGTCATCGGCGGCTTAATCTTGATGGGATGGATATTATTGCGGATCACGCGAGCGGCGGCCGGGCCGCCTATCGCCTCGCAAAACAGCAGATGACAATCGCTTAACATGCGCGCCCGCGCTTCGTTGCCTTCCTCCAGCGCGTCGGGATCGTCGCGATAGCGCCTGACCTGTTGCAGGTAAGGCCCCCGATCGTCAAAAGCATAGATAAAAAACAGCTTGGCCTGGCCGAAATGGCCGTCGATCGCCAGGCCGTCGCCGGAGGCGAAGGCGGCGCGTAATTGCAACGGCTCCGCCCGCTCCGGCTGGGTGGTCAGATGCTGCGGCAGTTCTCCGGCCAGGCAGGACATCACCTGTTGCCACAGCGCCACCGTCGGCTGGCCGGCGCCGGCGGGAAACGCCCGCGCCAGTTGATCAAGGCTCAGCCGGGCCAGCCGCGCCGGCGTCAACGGCTGGCCGGACGCCTTCTGCAGCCAGAGGATCATCTCCCGGGGCGGCAGCTGCGGCAGGGTCTGTGCCAGGGCGAACAGACGCCAGAATAAAGGATCGTCGGTTGCGACATTCATCGGTAGGCTCCTGTGGCCATGGGGTTATCCGGCATTTTTACTGGCGCGTAAACGCACCGGGAACGGCGGTTTCCCCGGCTGTGGAAAGATGTAATACGACTTGCCGCCCTCCAGCTCGAACATGCCGCCCCAGCAGGCGGCATCGTCAAATTCAATGCGCACAACCCGCGCCTCCAAATCCTGTTTGGCGATATAGCAGTACAGGTCGGCGCCTTTTTCACTGAATAACACACTCGGCATAGCGGCTTTCTCCCGTAGGGCGGCCCAGGACGCGCCTGGGCCGGTCGGTCAGCGGATCAGGTCGAAGTTATAATCGGTCTTGCCGATTTTCATGGTGTCGCGGTCCAGTTTTTCCAGGGTGGCGTTGACCAGGGTGGTCAATACCGTCATGGCGCCCTCGTAGCCCCAGGTGGCGATACGATGCAGATGATGCCGGTCGAAAATCGGGAAGCCGATGCGGATCAACGGCACTTCAAACTGCTCCCCCAACGCCAGGGTATCGCGCTGGATAAACTTGCCGTAGGAATTGCCAATCATAAAATCCGGTTTGCGGGTAAACATCAGCGAACGGAAATGCCACAGATCGCAGTTGATATACACCTCGCTTTCCTGGCCGTAAGGCGACGCGGCCAGCACCTTCTTCAGCTCTTTCTGCCAGCGTTTATTGGCGTTATGGCACAGGATCACCGTCGGTTCGCAACCCAGCTCCAGCAGGAACTTGGTCATGCCCATGACAAAATCCGGATCGCCGTACAGGCCGTAGCTTTTACCGTGGATCCAGGTATGGGAATCGAGCATCATATCCACCAGCCGGCCGCGCTCAAGCGTCAGGGCGTCCGGAATCGGTTTGCCGGTCAGTTGGCTTACGGTCATCAGCAGCCGGTCGGTGGCTTCCAGTCCCAGCGGCACATCCACCGGCGTGGCCGGCTGCTGCCAGTTCTCCTGCACCATTTTTTTGGTTTTCAGCAGGTGCCAGGGTTGCAGCAGCAGGGTATCGATGGCGTTCGGCGCGTCGCGCATTTCGTCCTGGGTGGTGCCGCCGGCATACATGCGGTATTCGCCGTCCGCCGGGGTATCCAGCACCTCGGAGGGATCGGACAGCAGGCTGTAGCCGACGCCCATCTGCTCCATCATGCGTTTCAGCACCCGGAAATTGCCGAGATAGGTTTCAAAACCGGTCACCAGGTTGATTTTGCCGTTACGGCCGGGCTGGTAATCCCGGGCGTCGGTTTTATCGGTGTATTCGCGGGCGAAACCCTCGAACATATTATCCCAGCCGGTGATATGGCTGCCGATAAAGCTCGGGGTATGGGCATAAGGCACCGGCACCGCGGGGTCGATAAAGCCGTCTTTCTTGGCATTGGCGATAAAGGCGCTCAGGTCGTCGCCGATCACCTCCGCCATACAGGTGGTGGAGACGGCGATAGCCTGCGGCTTATACAGCGCATGGGCGTTCTGCAGGCCGGTATTCAGGTTGTTATTGCCGCCGAACACCGCCGCGTCCTCGGTCATCGAATCCGACACGCAGGCCACGGGTTCCTTAAAATGGCGGTTGAAATAGGTACGGAAATACGCCACGCAGCCCTGCGAGCCGTGCACATAGGGCAGCGTATTGGCGAAACCGAGCGAACAAAGCACCGCACCCAGCGGCTGGCAGGCCTTGGCGGGGTCGATGGTCAGCGCCTCGCGCTTAAAATTCAGCTCCTGGTATTCCCGGGTGGTGGTCCACTCGAAGACTTCCTTGACCCGGGCTTCGCCGTGGGCCTCTTCCAGCTCGCGTTTGCTGGTAAACAGCGCCTGGTATTCCGCTTGCTCGAACAGCGGATAGCAGGCCTTGGTTTTTTCTACACTCTGACTCATGATTCTCTCCTCCCGCGCCACAAATCTGTGAACTGACGGGTTCAGGCTTCAGGCAAACAATCTCAGGCGGTTTTCAGCCAGGGCGCGGTCAACTGGGTCCAGCTCGGGTTATTCAGGGTCATGTCCATATCGCGGGCGAAGACGGCGAAACCGTCGTAACCGTGATAAGGGCCGGAATAATCCCAGGAATGCATCTGGCGGAACGGGAAACCCATTTTCTGGAAGATGTATTTTTCCTTGATGCCGGAGCCGATAAGATCCGGTTTCAGCGCCTTGATGATTTCCTCCAGCTCGTAACTGCTGGCGTCATCGAACAATAGCGTCCCTTTTTTCAGGTCCGGCAAGGTGCGGTCATAGTCATCGTTATGGGCGAATTCATAGCCGCTGCCGATGATTTCCATCCCCAAATCCTCATACGCGCCGATCACATGGCGCGGGCGCAGACCGCCGAGATACAGCAGCACGCGCTTGCCCGTAAGCCTGGGGCGAAATTTAGCGATAATGGCGTCGGTCTGGGCCTGGTATTTGGCGATAACCGCCTCGGTATTGGCCTGAATGGTCTCGTCGAACAGCGCGGCGATTTTGCGCAAAGACTCGGCAATTTTGGTCGGGCCGAAGAAGTTATATTCCATCCAGGGAATGCCGTATTTTTCTTCCATATGGCGCGAGATGTAGTTCATGGAGCGATAGCAGTGCACCAGGTTTAGCTTCACCTTGGGGGTATTTTCCATTTCCACCAGGGTGCCGTCGCCGGACCATTGCGCCACCACGCGCAGGCCGATTTCCTCCAGCAGGATCCTGGAGGCCCAGGCGTCGCCGCCGATATTGTAGTCGCCGATAATGGCGATATCGTAAGGGGTGGTTTCAAACGCTTCGTCATCGCGATTGGATAAAATCCAGTCGCGCACCACGTCGTTGGCGATATGATGACCCAGCGACTGGGATACCCCGCGGAACCCTTCGCACCGCACCGGCACGATCGGTTTATCGAGTTTTTTCTGCATTTCCCGCGCCACCGCCTCGATATCGTCGCCGATAAGGCCCACCGGGCACTCGGACTGGATGGAGATGCCTTTGGTCAACGGGAACAGGGTTTCCATTTCTTCAATCAGTTTGGTCAGCTTTTTGTCGCCGCCGAACACAATGTCCTTTTCCTGGAAATCCGAGGTAAAGTTCAGGGTGCCGAAGGCGTTGACGCCGCTGACGCCGGTATAGTAGTTGCGGCGGCCGGCGCGGGAATACTGGCCGCAGCCGATGGGGCCATGGGAGATATGGGCCATGTCCTTGATAGGTCCGAACACCACCCCTTTCGAGCCGGCGTAGGCGCAGCCGCGCACCGTCATCACGCCGGGCTGGGATTTACGGTTGGAAGTAATGCATTTGCCAACGCTTTCCATTTCCGGATCGCTCAGCATATAGTGCTTGGCACGCTCTTTGCGGGCTTTTTCAGGAAAGACTTCCAGAACTTCCTGAATCAGCGCCAGCGTTTGTTCGCCGGTTATATCGGTCATGGCGATGTCCTTACATAATAAATGGGATAGTGACCTAAGCCAGCCGTTGCCGGCTCAGGGCCCCGCGCGGCCGGATCAGGCTGACTGCGCTTCTTCCGCCGCGGTTTTGCCGATGATGGTTTCGTCTTCCACATCCATGATGCCAAATTCCATCAACAGTGCTTCCAGCTCGTCCATGGTGACCGGGGTGGGCACTATCATTTTTTTGTTGTCGACGATTTTGCGGGCAAGCGTGCGGTACTCTTCGGCCTGGCCGCAGGTTGGATCGTATTCGATGACCGTCATACGGCGGATTTCAGCCCGCTGCACGATGTTATGGCGCGGCACGAAGTGGATCATTTGCGTACCGAGCTTGTCCGCCAGCGCCATGATCAGCTCGTCTTCGCGATCGGTCTGGCGCGAGTTGCAGATCAGGCCGCCGAGGCGCACCTTGCCGGACTTGGCGTATTTGACGATGCCTTTGCAGATATTGTTGGCGGCGTACATCGCCATCATTTCGCCGGAGCAGACGATATAGATTTCCTGCGCCTTGTTTTCGCGGATCGGCATGGCGAACCCGCCGCAGACCACGTCGCCCAGCACATCGTAAAACACAAAATCCAGATCTTCCTCGTACGCGCCCTCTTCCTCCAGGAAGTTAATGGCGGTGATAACGCCGCGGCCGGCGCAGCCGACGCCCGGCTCAGGGCCGCCTGATTCGGCGCAGCGCACGCCGCGATAACCGATTTGCAAAACGTCTTCCAGCTCCAGATCTTCTACCGAGCCGACTTCGGCGGCCAGTTCCATAATGGTGTTCTGTGCTTTGGCATGCAGGATCAGACGGGTGGAATCCGCTTTGGGATCGCAGCCGATAATCATCACCTTTTTGCCAATCTCGGCCAGAGCGGCAACGAGATTTTGTGTCGTAGTGGATTTACCTATGCCACCTTTGCCATAAATGGCGCATTGACGGATAGCCATGTGCATTCTCCTGTTAGTCGGTTGACCCTTTCTATTAAGCAGGGAACGTACCAGAAGCCGTCATATTTCAACTCCATGAAATTGCAGAATATTTTTTTAATGAGAAGATTTATCGCCACCGGGTTATGAACAAAGTTCAAACCTTTTGTCATAAAGCAGACACAGCCGGTGCGCACAACGGTCGGCCGCGCGTCAGATTGGCATCGCCATTAAAGGGAACGAACACGCCCCACCTCTTGCCGCCCACGCGATAAACGAGCGGATAAGCTGCCGCGAATCAGCGAAAATTGTGCGGATTATCAGCAAACTGGCGATCTCCTGGCCATCCGGCGGGAAATGCTGAAAAGAACTTTGACAAAACGGGCCGGCGCCTTTAGTATTCGCCCCGTTCTCGCGATTCCTCTGTAGTTCAGTCGGTAGAACGGCGGACTGTTAATCCGTATGTCACTGGTTCGAGTCCAGTCAGAGGAGCCAAGATTTTAGAAAAGCCCGCGTCAGGGATGACCTGACGCGGGCTTTTTGTTTTTCATGCAATGGCGCGAATTCCTATATAATTTTGAGGCGATAGGTTAACGTGAAAAATCTTCCCGATGCGTTTTCAGTTTTCCCTCTGCATCGGGAGAATTTAGTGGTCAGATTTAGGGTCATGTTGGTTCGATGACGGAGTGACCCCCAAATGTCTCTCAACGACACGAAAATCCGCAGTCTCAAGCCCTCTGATAAACCTTTCAAAATCTCCGATTCACACGGTTTGTATCTTTTGATCAATCCAGGCGGTTCACGTCTCTGGTATCTCAAGTACCGTATCAACGGTAAAGAATCCCGCCTTGGTTTAGGTGCTTATCCCGATGTATCTCTGTCTGGCGCACGGCAGCAACGCGACGGTATCCGCAAGTTGCTGGCGCAAAACATTAACCCCGCTCAGCAACGTATCGCCGAAAGGGCCGCCCGCTCGCCGGAAAAAGTCTTTGAGACCGCGGCACTGGGCTGGCATAAAAATAATAAGAAGTGGTCGCAGAATACCGCAGACCGCCTGCTTGCCAGCATGAGAAATCATATCTTTCCGGTAATTGGTCATCTGCCGGTAACAGAACTGAAACCCCGTCATTTCATCGATCTGCTGAAAGATATCGAGGCGAAAGATCTGCTGGAAGTCGCGTCCCGCACGAGGCAGCATCTCTGTAACGTCATGCGCTATGCCGTGCATCAGGGGTTAATAGAAAATAACCCGGCGGCGAATCTGGATGGCGTGACAGCCCCACCCGTTACGCGCCACTACCCTGCCCTGCCACTGGAGCGTCTGCCGGAACTGCTGGAACGCATTGATGACTATCAGCAGGGACGGGAATTAACCCATCTGGCCGTTCTGCTGACGCTTCACCGGTTTATCCGCTCCAGTGAACTGCGTTTTGCCCGATGGTCAGAGATTGATTTCAGAAACCGAATCTGGACCATTCCCGCCACCCGCGAAGCTTTTCTGCCATATTTGACATAGAGTTCAACAGCACGGATACGCTCTTCGAACGAATACATGGACTACCTCCAAAGCAGTCCAAGTTTCGTCCGCACTCCCCAACAGATGTGGTGTCCTTTGTCAGGATTGTGTAACAGGGCAAGCAACCACCGAAGAGACAAAATCCAGGAAAGCACGGGTTTTCGCCGGTAGATGATTGCGTGACGGATATAGTGCGTAAAGTGGAAAAAGTTCATCAGGCCATTCAGGGAACAGATTAACCAGTTTACCCTGTGCTAGTAGATGCTCAGCGCCCAACTCCATGACCTGTGCAATTCCATATCCTGCAAGACAGGCGCCATGCATAGTACCGACATTATTCACAATAAGCTGACCACTCAAATTCAGCGATTTTATCTCTTTACCACGTTGAAATTCCCAGGTAAAGAGTTTGCCCGTTTCGGGAGATCGAAACTGAATGCATGAGTGTTCGGGTAAAGCCAAATCATCAGGCGTCACTGGCTTTCCATGCTGCTTAATATATGCAGGTGAAGCAACCGTGAGAATACGGGTGTTTAGTAGTTTACGCGCTACTAACGTCGAGGATTTATGTTCACCAAAACGAATTGCCAGGTCAAACCCCTCTGCAACCAGATCGCCCAGCTCTTCACGAGTAGAAAGCTCAACCTGCAATTCAGGATATTGTTTTAGAAAACTTCCTAACCGAGGCCCAAGTATCAGTCTTGAAAAAAACGGATGCACATTGACCCGCAGGCGTCCGCGTACGGAAATACGACCATTGATCGCACAAGCTGCGGCCTCTTCCAGTCCGGCCAGTAACGGGGCGATTTGCTGATAGAAACGGTGCCCCTCATCAGTTAAAGATATTGCTCGGGTAGTACGTTCAAACAGACGGATACCAAGCCGACCTTCCAGCCGGACGATCGCACGACTTACGCCTGATGGGGACATATCCAATGCTTCAGCCGCAGCGGCAAAACTCCCACCATTTACCACAGCAGATAGTACGCCCATACCCTTTAACATGCGCTCGTCGAATGCCATTTTTTCTCCCTTTATTCTGACTGGTAAAGGCCTCGAACTCTATATAACCATGACATTTTGTCATGAGTTATCAGTTATTCATACCCTTTCGCGTTACATAATCCGGTGAGATCAATACCAATATACCGCCATAATTAATGACTTTTTGTCACTTCAAATGTGACATTGATGATATGGATTAACTAATTTTTGTACCGTAAACTTTCCACCATTCATTATTAATACACTCATAGAGGATCACCTATGTTCGTTATTACTGGTATTACTGGCCAGGTTGGCGGTGTGATTGCTCGCTTATTACTTTCAAAGAACCATGAAGTGCGTGCTGTTGTTCGCTCTGTGAAAAAGGGTCAGTACTGGGCCAGCCAGGGTTGTGATGTGGCGATTGCAGAAATGAATGATGCGGTAGCCCTGAGCAAAGCATTCACAAATGTTGAGGGTGTTTTCATTCTTTTACCGCCTAATTTTGACCCGTCTGCGGGTTTTCCAGAAAGTCGTGAAATCATTACTGCTTTACGTATCGCGCTGGAGGAAACTCGTCCTCAAAAGGTGGTGTGTTTATCCACCATTGGTGCACAGGCCACGCAGCCGAACTTGCTAACCCAACTGGGAATCATGGAAGACGTATTAGGCACATTACCACTGCCTACCGCATTCATTAGAGCTGCCTGGTTTATTGAAAATGCCGCATGGGATATCCCCTCAGCACAGGAGCAGGGAGAGATCCCGTCTTTTTTGCAACCGCTGGACCGGGCTATTCCTATGGTGGCTACTGCTGATGTTGGCTGCACTGCGGCTGCATTGTTGCAGGAAACATGGTCCGGAAAGCGGATCATTGAGCTTCGCGGACCAGAGAGTATCAGTCCAAACCAACTGGCCGCCAGCTTTACACGGCTATTGGGACGGAAGGTAAAAGCATATGCCGTACCTCGCTACGACTGGAATGCCCTGTTTCTTGCTCAGGGTATGCAAAACCCGTTACCAAGAATACAAATGCTTGATGGCTTCAATGCTGGCTGGATTACATTTTCAGGCAGTCAAACCGAGCAGCGGGTGGGGATACTTGGATTGGAAGCCGTATTGAGCACATTGATTAAAAAACATTTTTCTGAACAACCGGAGATTTTATGAGTACGTCGGAAAATCAACCTACCGCATTAATTATTGGGGCCAGTCGTGGCCTGGGGCTGGGGTTAACTGAACGCTTTCTGGAACGTGGCTGGCAAGTCATTGCTACTGAACGTGAGGGCTTAACCCGCCCTGAACTGCGTCAGCTCGCCGCGCGCGACTCACATTTGTCTGTTGAAACACTTGATATGAACAGCGATGAGTCACTTGAAGAATTGTATACTCGCCTGGCAGGAAAAACGCTGGATCTGCTGATGGTGAACGCCGGAACGGTGGGCTCTCCTGATGAATCTTTCGCTCAGCGGCTACTAACAGTAATGCGCACCAATGTCGTAGGTGCAATGTCTGCCTTACGCATTCTGTCACCGACGGTCCGGGCCGACGGTGTGGTCGCCGTTATGTCATCAGAACTGGCAAGTATTGCGGCGAATACGCAGGGTGGATGGGAACCTTATCGTTCCAGTAAATCGGCGCTGAATCAGTCACTGCGCAGTTTTATCGCAGAAAACCCGCAGACACCTTGGTCATTGACGGCGGTAGCGCCCGGTTGGGTACGTACTGAAATGGGTGGTCCTGATGCGCTACTGGATATCGAAACCAGTACACGCGGCGTAACAGAAATGCTGATGACCCGTTTTAACCAGCGAGGTATCGCTTTCCTTAATTACCAGGGCAAAACGCTGGAATGGTGAGTCATCAGCGCCATTAATGGCGTTGGCAGTTCATTACACTTTAAAGCTGAGGAACACTATGTCGACCCCTTCTTCCGACAATACTGCATTATCTGCACAACGGACCGTAGCAGAGAGTTTGCCGGACCGCGCTACCGCGCGCACCTAGCTGGCAATTCTTGCGCTAGCCGTCGGCTGTTTTACCTTTGCGAGTTCTGAGATGTTGCCCATCGGGCTACTTGGCCCGATTTCCGACAGCATCCATAGCCGGTCACACCCCGCCCGCCCCCACGCTTTTACCTGTCCATATCACCGAAAATCCCGTGACGCCTGCGGCCCCGCAGAGATCTCAGCTGGAGCACCCCTGTTCCTGTGAAATCACATTTCCCCGGGGACGGATGATGTTGACGTCACCTTCGGCCGAGTTGCTGACCGTCCTGGTTCGTGAACTCATGCAAGGCCCGCAATCATGATCGGCTTACCGGCGGGCACCCGTATCTGGCTGGTCGCCGGCCAGACTGACATGCGAAAGGGCTTCCAGGACCTGGCCGGCCAAGTCGTGTCCGCCCTCCGGGAAGATCCATTGTCCGGCCATGTCTTTGTCTTCCGGGGGAAACGAGGCAACCTGATAAAGGTCCTGTGGTCAACCGGTGACGGCCTGTGCCTGCAGGCAAAACGCCTTGAGCGCGGCCGCTTGGTCTGGCCGCAGGTCAAGGAGGGTAAAGTCTTCCTGACGCAAGCCAAAAGCGCCTTCAAGGTGATAAAAACCCGGCGTAAAAAGAAAGCCTGCGCCCGCTGCGATGTCATCGTCCAGGCGCCGGCGCCGTCGCGTCCCATCGAGCGCGGCATCGCCGGACCGGGCCTGCTGGCGCGCGTGATGACGGCGAAATACGCCGAGCACTTGCCGCTATATCGCCTGTCGGAAATGTCATCTTCTGTGATGGCCGCTGATGCCTGTGAAGTCGTTTTATGTATGTACGGTAAAACGACGGGAAACGGCGGAGGAAGTCAAGGTCATCCCGCTGAACGCTCTTTCTTTCATATCGTAAAAAAGAACATACACGGTTTTATCCCCAGCCATACAGCCGATGCCCGTAAAGCATTTTTGCTCGAATGCGAATCAGCGGACCCGGAAATTATCAGCCTAATCATCAGCTAATTTCCGATGATGAAATGTGTGACTTTATGAGATTTTATGCTAGAGTGCATATGAGATAAAGTTACACTGATAGCTTAGGAGAAAACTATGTCACTTACTCGTTTACGCCAGCAGGGGGGCGCCGTGGTTCTTACAATCCCTAGCGACATCGCCACTGATATGGGATGGCAAGTAGGTATAAAACTCGATGTAAAAGCTTCCGGGGACACGATCAGCATTAAACCGGCAGGCAGGGTAGCGCGCGGTCGCAAATCGCTCGCAACGTTGTTGCAGGGCATTGATGAGGAAGAAGTACGTGCGTTCAACGAAGCATCTTATGACGAGCTGAATTCTCATCCGGTCGGTAAAGAGGTGATTTAATGGTTCGCAGAAGAAGCGCCCCGGCGAAGGGTGAAATTTGGCATGCGAGCGGCGATCCGGTCAGCGGAAGAGAGTTTAAAGGCCCGCATTTTTACCTGATTATCACTGAGCAGGCGCTTAACAAAAAGTTGGGTACGGCTATTTGTGTACCTATCACCGGTGGTGGCGGGTTGGCTCGATCAGAAGCGGTTACCGTTTATTTTGATGGTGCAAGTACCGATACCGGCAAGATTACCGGTGTAGCGCTATGTTATCAGGTTCGATCCTTAGACCTGATTGAGCGTCAGGCAAAATATGCTGCAACGGCCGAATCTAGTATCGTTGACGAGGTTTTGGCAAAAGTTATTGATATTCTGGACCCTCAACTGAATTAATCTCAGCCAGAATATATCCCATTATAATACAATTTCCTCAGGCATCCACCTGGGGAAGCATGCATCTTCCACTGATTTAAGTGGGTTGCGCAACATCATGCCGCTGCCTAGCTTGTAAATGGCGCGTTCCACCGGAAGCGGTCATGTTTACTGCCTTGATCTGTCTTTATGGGAACGATTATGTGCTTTCACATACCCTATTCCAATCTTCGCTACGTGGTGGTCACTTTGGGGGTCTTGATAAGAGCAGTGTCCTGCTTTATATTATTTATTAGACACTTACTGACAACGGCGATCCTAGTCAGAGGAGCCAAGATTTTAGAAAAGCCCGCGTCAGGGATGACCTGACGCGGGCTTTTTGTTTTTGATTTAGTAGCGATTTCGCGTAAGGGATCGGGCATATCGCCTCGCTGATAGATAGTCGCTATGAAATATTCATTTCACTCATTTACCAGCGTGAATTCAATCATGATAAAGCGGCACACCCGGACTGAACAGCAGCAGCATATTGATGCTTGGCAACACCGCGGATTAACTAAACAGCCTTATTGTGAACAGCAGGGTATGACATTCAGTCATTTTTATTGTTAGGTTCATATCTGGCAATGTTATGGATAAAAATTACCGCAGTGGGACCAACCGCAAAATACTTCCCCCACTCCATGCGCCTAACACAATATTTTTCAACTGATTTATATAAGAAATTCGGTGATTTCATAAAAAGAAATCTATAAATCGCTAATTTCATCCCTGACAATGCAGCGTATTGGTGTCAAAAAATTATTTAGTTATCAAACGCGCCGTCGGAGATATGGATTTTCATGCCTTGAGTGCTAAATTAATTTTATATAGCAATATATTTCAATGGATTAAACCAATCTTCCTATTGAGCTCTACCATGAAGAAACCACCTGTAAATATACATAATTAGTATTATATACTGAGATAAATGGAAAGGACCCATTACAGCGCAAGGCAAGAGGAAGAAGTTGATAATAGAAAATGACGTTCTAGTTTTTAGAATTGGCGATGCTGATCAAGAACCACATGACATATATTTGCTACAAAACATATCCATTGCATCACAAAATCCACCAGCCTATTTAAAGCAACATAATGTTGCGATATTCGACAGCGGTAGTTTCAAAAAAATATGTCCCTTGTATCACAATGACTGTAGGAGACAGTATATGCGAGCGTTAGTTAAAGCAAATCCTCGCGCTGGGCTCTGGTTACAGGACGTACCGATCCCACAAGTTCGCGATGATGAGGTGCTGATCAAGATCCGCAAGACCGGTATTTGCGGAACGGATCTGCATATATGGAACTGGGACGAATGGGCCCAAAAAACGGTACCCGTTCCTCTGGTAACAGGCCATGAATATGCCGGAGAAGTTGTAGAAGTAGGCCGTAATGTCACGCAAATAAGCATTGGCCAGCGCGTCAGCGGTGAGGGACATCTTGTCGATCTCGGTTGCACCGCAGCCAGGGCAGGAAATTTTCATCTGGATCCTCATAGCTTGTCAGTAGGAGTAAACCACCCCGGTGCCTTTGCGGAGTATCTGGCGCTGCCTGCATTCAATGTTATTGCTCTCCCCGATGAGATTGACGATGAACTGGGGGCTATTCTCGACCCGCTTGGTAATGCGGTTCATGTCGCTCTGTCATTTGATTTGGTGGGCAACGATGTATTGATCATGGGTGCGGGGCCTATTGGGATAATGGCGGCCGCGGTTGCGCGATTTGTCGGCGCGCATCGTATATTCATCGCCGATATCAATGCCGAGCGCCTAGCGCTTGCGAACCGGATAGTCGACGCGATTACCCTGGATCCGGACAACACGTCGTTAACAGAAGTTGCTCAGCGTTACGGTTTGTCTGATGGATTCCCTATCGGTTTTGAAATGAGTGGTAGTAATGAAGCGCTGGAATCATTAATCGGTGCCATGACTTCCGGTGGCCAGATAGCCTGTCTGGGATTGCCTACGCGTAAAGTGACATTGGATTGGAATACAGTAGTTTGCAAGAGCCTGCGTATCAAAGGGGTTTATGGGCGAGAAATGTTCGAGACCTGGCGCAAGACCCTCAACATGCTACAAAGCGGTTTGAACGTTAGGGATATCATCACTCACCGCTTGCCTGTCGATGACTTCCACGCAGGTTTCCAGGCGATGCAAGCAGGGACAGCCGGCAAGGTTATTTTGAATTGGTCTACTTAAGGACAGAGTCGTTACGGCTCTGTTTGTCAGAAAAATTATTTGCCAGTCCGATAAGCCAACGGAGGTTGCGATGACCATTACCCTTGATATTATCAATACCGTTAAAGACCTGGATCCGGCTGAGTATCGCGCGTTTTTTCTTCAAAGCAAGGCGCCCATGTTTTACGATCTGCGATTTCTTATCGCGGCTGAGCAGTCACCCTTGTTAAATGTCAGTAAAATCTTCTATGTGCTGGCGCGGGAGGAAAGGCGGCTGGTTGCGCTGGTCCCGATTTATCTGCAAGACTTTAAGTCTGTTGATCCGTTAGGGTTATTGGTTTCCTCCGCTAAGCTCTCGATAATACCTGAAGAGCGCGGACTGTTCAGTCATATCATGCATTGTACGGACACCACAATCCCGATGCTGGGCGATGCCCCTAGTCTGTATGCCCTAATATTCGATGCTCTTACGAGTATCGCACTGGCTGAGAAGGCGCGCTATTTCTGTTTTCTCAATGTGCAGGATGGCGTGCTTCTGCGTGAAGCTCAACGTTATGGGCTGAATATAAATTACATGGTGGATAAATATACACTCGAACTGGATGCTTTTGCGGATTTTGACAGTTTTGTGCAGGCTTTGCCAAAGGACGGGCGTCATGAAATGGTACGCCAGCTTCGTATCTTTAAACGCGGCGGTGCGCGAGTTCGAATACTGGCTCCTCCCTTTGATAATGAAATTGAGAAACTGGCCCGGTTGTGTTATTTGACAACCAAACGGCTGGGGACGCCGCATTATTGGCCAGAAGCACAATTGGCTGTTTTTTGCCGTCTTTGCGGCGATCTGGTTCGCCTTAGCGTCGTTGAACAGAACGGGCAAATTGTCAGCGGCATTATCTGCTTCGAGGAAGACGGAACTCTCCATGCCTGGTCGGCCGGCATGGATTACGAGCAATCCGAATTCAGCCCTTATACCCTGGCCTTCGCTGCCTTGTACCGCTATGCATTCGAAAGCGGAATTAATCTTATCGAGGGCGGCCGCTTGAATGCCCGCATCAAGACTCGCTTAGGATTGAAACCGAAACGGCTGTATTCCATCGTCAGCCAGGACTTGGGGATACCCGCCGCTACGCAGACTTCTGTGTCTCGACTGAAGCTGGCATCGCAACTGGATGGCGAGGTTCGTCTTGCTTCGCATCCCGCCTTTGATGAGTGGTACCTCACCAGCACCTGGAACGGTCGAGGCCCAACGCGTAGACCTGCCGGAATAGTACGCGCCGCGACTGAGGCCGATGTGATTCGCGCGATTGCATTTGCCAAGGAGCGAGGCATGGAAGTGAGCGTGCGTGGAAATGGGCATAACTACGCCGGTTGTTTTCTTCGCTTTGATTCGCTGATGTTGGATGTTTCCGGCTTGAAGGGACTTGATATCGATAGCCGGCGCAAGCGCGCCATCGTTGAACCTGGGGTCAGTAGCGGCCAATTGAGTCATGCACTGGCGGCTAAAGGTTTGGCTTTTCCCACAGGGCATGTAAAAGAAGTGGGTATCAGCGGATTCCTGTTGGGTGGAGGGCTTGGGATCAACTGCAGCCAATGGGGAGGAATGAGCGTGTTCAACGTACAAGCCCTGGACATTGTCACCGCGGACGGTCGTCTACGACATGTTTCCGAAACCCAGGAGCCAGACTTGTTCTGGGCCGCTCGTGGCGCCGGGCCCTGTTCGTTTTTTGTCGTGACCCGCTTTTACCTCAGTTGCTACTCGTTGCCTCGGGCAATAACCAACAGCTTATACACGCTACCTTTCACGCATTTGCACGATTTATTGGCGGGGCTTGACGTCGCATCTCCCCCTGCAAATCTTCAGGTGACGCTGTCTGTCAGCCCCACGACGACGGGTGGCATACCGGCAGTGCAGTTAAATATCTTGGCGTTCGCCGCTAGCCCGCAAGAAGCGCAGGCGCTACGCGAATCTTTTGAAGCCAGCCTGGAACTGCCGCTCACAGCCTTGGCCATCGACCAGCCCTCAAACTTCGAGGCCATTTACGAGCAGTTCAACGGCATGGTGTTATCAAAAAGGTTTTATGCCGACAATATCCTTACAGATAACACGCAGGAATTGGTTTCCATCCTATCCCGGTATTTATCAGGCGCGCCTTCTCGGAGTACCCTTACAGCGATTCTCTGGCGGGGTGTGACCACCTATCCGCAAGCCGCATTTTCGGCACAGGGCAAGTTTTTTGTATCTACATACGCCCAATGGAACGATGCAAAAGATGACAATATCAATCGATATTGGTTAAAACAGATGTATGACGAGCTTCAGGAGATTGCCCGTAGCAGTTATATCAACGAGTACGATCTTGAGACAAGGGCGGCCGAGACCAGCAGGTGCTTCGCCGCTGAAAATTGGGAACGATTGCAAAGGCTCAGGCTTGAATACGACCCTGACGGCGTATTTGTTGACGTGCAACAATTGGGGGAGCATGGCGATCTGCCAGGAGCGAAAAACTAAATGGAATGTCGTCGCCTTGGTTCGCCGCGATGGCGTGGCTGATAAAAAGGGGTCTGCAACGCCCTATCGGCGTGTACATCAGCGCCGCCCGGTCGCCACCGCTGTCCGAGCCCATGAACAAATACGCGGGAGGCGCCCAGGCCTCCCCCGGCCGTATTTATTTCAGCGCAATGCGCGCGACACTATCATTCATGCGTTATTGGGGATGCTGATCCGAGTATTTTTCTGACAGCTGCCTTTCTGAATAAATGTGACTTATATCACCTTTTTTCGATCCTGATCCGGTCCCTGAAAATGTGACCCCTCTCCATCACATCATTCGCCGTTTTTCATATTATAGTCGTGAAGTTGTACATAATTGTCTATAGACAACTCAGGATGTTCAGGTGCGCGCCATGAAAGCTTTAAGTAAAAATTCCCAGATCCCACTTTACCAGCAGGTGGCGGAGTGGATAAGAGAAAGTATCTACACCGGAGAGTTGGTCGAGGACGACCGTATTCCCTCTGAATTCCAGATTATGGACATGCTGGAAGTCAGCCGGGGCACCGTAAAGAAGGCGGTCGCCCAGTTGGTGAAAGCCGGGACGCTGGTTCAGGTCCAGGGAAAAGGCACTTTTGTCAAAAAGGAGAACATCGCCTACCCGCTGGGTGAAGGATTATTGTCGTTTGCCGAATCGCTGGAAAGTCAAAAAATCAGCTTCAGCACCTGTGTGGTAACTTCACGAATTGAATCAGCAAATCGTTTTGTTGCTGAGAAGCTGCAAATAAAACCGGGGCAGGACATTTTATACCTTGAACGTCTGCGTTCTATTGGCGATGAAAAGGCCATGCTGATTGAGAACCGTATTAATATTGAGCTTTGTCCGGGCATTACCGAAGTGGATTTTAACAAGGAAAATTTGTTTCCAACGATCGAGCGCCTTTCTCAGCAAAAAATCCGCTACTCAGAAAGCCGTTACGCCGCCCGGTTGATTGGTAATGAGCGTGGTCATTTCCTGGATATCAGCGAAGAAGCGCCGGTATTACACCTGGAACAGCTGGTTTTTTTCTCCCGGACTTTGCCCGTAGAGTTCGGCAATGTCTGGCTGAAAGGTAATAAATACTACCTGGGCACCATCCTGCAGCGCCGGGAGGTGAGTTGAGGCGGTTTTGATAATTATCCAATCGTCATCAATCCAAGCCATTGTCGAGTAACGTGATTAATGAGGAATTTATGCAGGGCATTGAATTCAAATCCGAGTACGTTCAACGCATCCCTGCGGGAATGAGTGTTGATGCGCTCATCCGCCGACTGGCGCAACCGCTGATTGCCGATGGACAGGTGGTCGGGGATTTTGCCGACCATGTCCTGGCGCGTGAAAAGAAATTCCCTACCGGCCTGCCTACAGATCCGGTTGGCGTAGCAATACCGCATACCGATCATCGTTATGTGCGCCGCAACGCCTTCGCCATTGGTATCCTGCCGGAGCCGGTGGCGTTCGCGGATATGGGCGGTGAGCCAGACCCGGTGCCGGTGCGCGTGGTTTTCTTACTGGCGCTGAGTGAAAGCAACAAGCAACTCAATGTGCTGGGCTGGATAATGGATCTGATTCAGGATGACGGGTTTATGCAGAAATTATTCGCCATGAGTAATGAACAAATTCACCAGGCTATTTTAGATAAACTCAATGAACGAGGTGAAATATGAGCCAGACTATTTTATTTGTATGCGCCACCGGCATCGCGACCTCCACCGCGGTGGCCGAAAAGGTAATGGAGTATTGTAAGGAACAAGGACTGGATGTCAATTATTCACAAACTAATGTCGCGTCCCTGCCGAGCAATACCGACGGGGCGACTTTAGTGGTATCCACCACCAAAGTGCCTTATGAACTGGATATTCCGGTAGTTAATGGCCTACCTATAATTACGGGCATAGGCGAGGATAAGGTGCTGGAGAAAATAGCATCGATCCTGAAAGACCAAAAATAATTAATTTAAACTATTCCGATTAATTTATAAAGGCGCTAACGCGAGGTCCCGTTACGTCTGCAACAGGGGTTTGCCATGAATGAAATAGCCCATACCCTATATACGGTCGTGCAATATATCCTGGGTTTTGGCCCGACGGTATTATTGCCGCTGGTATTATTTATTCTTGCTTTGTTCTTTAAAGTAAGACCGGCCAAAGCGCTGCGTTCATCCCTCACTGTCGGTATCGGCTTCGTGGGAATCTATGCCATTTTTGATATTTTGACCAGCAACGTGGGACCCGCGGCCCAGGCCATGGTGGAACGTACCGGTATCAACCTGCCGGTAGTGGATCTTGGCTGGCCGCCGCTGTCCGCCATTACCTGGGGATCGCCGATCGCGCCTTTCGTGATCCCGCTGACCATCCTGATTAACGTGGCGATGCTGGCGCTTAACAAGACGCGTACCGTCGATGTGGATATGTGGAATTACTGGCACTTCGCCTTGGCCGGTACCCTGGTTTATTACAGTACGGGCAGTTTCGTGTTTGGTCTGCTGGCCGCCGGCATCGCCGCGGTGGTGGTACTCAAACTGGCGGACTGGTCTGCGCCGATGGTGCAGAAGTATTTCGGTCTGGAGGGTATTTCATTACCGACGCTATCCGCGGTGGTGTTCTTCCCAATAGGGCTGTTGGTGGACAAAATCATCGAAAAAATCCCGGGGCTTAACCGTATTCATATCGATCCGGAAACTGTGCAGAAGAAGCTCGGCATTTTCGGTGAACCGATGATGGTGGGCACCATCCTTGGCGTGCTGCTGGGCGTTATCGCCGGTTATGATTTCAAACATATCCTGTTATTGGGTATCAGTATCGGCGGGGTAATGTTTATTCTGCCGCGTATGGTCCGCATCCTGATGGAAGGCCTGTTGCCGCTGTCAGAGGCCATCAAAAAATACCTCAACGCCAAATATCCGGGGCGCGATGATTTATACATCGGGCTGGATATCGCGGTGGCGGTAGGTAACCCGGCAATTATCTCAACGGCGCTGTTGCTGACGCCCATTTCGGTTTTCATCGCTTTTGTTCTGCCGGGAAATAAAGTGCTGCCGCTCGGGGATTTGGCGAATCTGGCGGTGATGGCGTCAATGATTGCGCTGGCCTGCCGCGGCAACATTTTCCGCACCCTGCTGGGGGCGATTCCGGTCATTGCCGCGGACCTGTGGATTGCCACCAAAATCGCGCCGTTTATCACCACTATGGCGAAAGATGTCAACTTTAAATTTGCTGATGGCTCTAGCGGGCAGGTTTCCAGTTTCTTGGATGGCGGCAACCCATTCCGCTTCTGGCTGCTTGAAATCTTTAACGGCAACATTATCGCTATCGGTTTGGTGCCGGTAATCGGCCTGGTGCTATATGGGGTGTTCCGAATGACGCGGAGAACCGTATATGCCTGATTCCAGCGCGGCTATCGTCATTGATATCGGTACCACCAATTGTAAAGTCACCTGTTTTTCCTGCCAGGATGCCACGCGGCTGGGGGCCAGAAAATTTGTTACTCCCAAACTGATATCGACGCAGGGCGCGGTTGATTTTGACGTCGACCAGCTGTGGCTGGAGATTAAGGCGGCAATGTCCGGCCTGGCGGCGGAATCATCGCTGCCGGTGGGACGCATCAGCATTGCCAGCTTTGGCGAATCCGGTGTGTTCATTGATGATAAGGGAGAAATACTGACGCCGATGCTGGCTTGGTATGATCGCCGCGGCGAAGAATATCTGGCGGCGCTGAGCGAGGTGGAAAGCGCAAGGCTGTATGCCATCACCGGGTTACCTCCGCACAGTAACTACTCCGCTTTCAAAATGCGCTGGTTGCTGGATCGCTATCATTTACACGGACGGGAAGACATCTGCTGGCTGCATGCCCCCGAGTTACTGCTGTGGCGGCTAACCGGACAACGACGCACCGAGATCACGCTCGCCAGCCGCACACTTTGCCTCGATGTCAGCCACGGCGCCTGGTCGCGGGAAGCAGCCGATATTATGCAACTGCCGTTTGCCGCCTTTGCGCCGCTGCTGACGCCGGGGGAAGTTGCGGGCTGGGTCGCTCCCGAACTGGGCCGCGATCTGGGTTTCTGCGAACACGTCAGCGTCACGCTAGCCGGACACGACCACATGGTGGGCGCCCGGGCCCTGCAAATGAAGACGGGGGAAATATTGAACTCAACGGGGACGACAGAGGGCATTTTGCTGCTCAACTCCCGCCCCGCCTTGAGCGTACAGGCAAGCCGGGACAAACTGGCCAATGGCCGTTATTCGTTGCCGGATCTTTATACCCTGTTCGCCTCTTTGCCGGTCGGCGGTTTTGCCCTGGAATGGCTGAGCAACACCTTTCGTTTTACCTTCGGCGAAATCGAAGCTGCCCTGGAGCGCGGCTACCGGCATTATCTGGACGAGATGTGGACACTAGAGGATGTGCCGGTATTTATCCCCCATTTGCGCGGCTCGGGGTCCCCGCATAAGAACCGTCATACCCGGGGACTGCTGTATGGCCTGGGCGACAGTCTGTCCATCGATACGCTGGTCGCTGGTATTTCGCTGGGGCTGGCGATGGAATTCGCCAACTGCTTTGCCTGCTTTGGTGTCCCTGCGGGGCAAACGCTGAAGGTGATTGGACCGGCCACAGGCAATCCGCTCTGGTTGCAATTAAAAGCTGATATTTTGCAGCGCCCGGTGGACGCCATTGCATTTGATGAAGCCGTCTCGGTAGGGGCGCTGCTCACCGCCTGTCCGACGCTGGCGCCGCCGGAGGTGACCGTCGCCGCGCGCTATCTTCCCAATATGCGGCGATACCGGGCGCTGCAAGGTTATCAATTACGCTGGCAGGAGTTTTATCGCTACAAGCTTCAACAGGAAGGTGTTATTGCTGAATAAGCCTAGGTGGCGCGAAGTACCTAAGCAAATAACTTGAATAAAATAATGCCTTGAATAGTGCATTATTTTATGAGCCAGGAGAGGAATTGGGTTAGTAAATTAAAATTTATCTCTATGTTAGCAACACTAAATGAGGAAAATACTATGCCATTAGTTAATGGAAAGATCCTGCTCGACCGAATTCGCGAAAAGAAAGTGCTGGCGGGTGCTTTTAATACCACGAACCTGGAAACCACAATTTCTATTCTGAATGCCATTGAACGATCGGGATTACCTAATTTTATTCAGATCGCGCCGACCAATGCCCAATTGTCAGGTTATGATTATATTTATGAAATTGTTAAGCGGCATGCCGATAAAATGGATGTCCCGGTAAGTTTGCATCTCGATCATGGTAAATCGCTGGATGATGTGAAACAGGCGGTGCGCGCTGGGTTCACCTCGGTGATGATTGATGGCGCGGCGTTTTCATTTGATGAAAATATTGCGTTTACGCGTGAAGCGGTTGATTTCTGCAAATTATTCGGTGTGCCTGTTGAAGCGGAACTCGGCGCCATTCTGGGTAAAGAAGACGATCATGTCAGCGAAGCCGACTGTAAAACCGAACCGGAAAAAGTAAAGGCGTTCGTCGAGCAAACCGGCTGCGACCTGCTCGCGGTCTCGGTGGGCAATGTCCATGGTTTGGACGATATTCCGCGTATCGATATTCCGTTGCTCCAGCGTATTGCCGCGGTGTCCCCGGTGCCGCTGGTTATTCATGGCGGTTCAGGTATTCATGAGGATATCCTGCGCAGCTTCGTCAATTACAATGTTGTCAAAGTGAATATCGCCAGCGACCTGCGAAAAGCGTTTATTACATCCGTGGGCAAAGCCTATGTTGATAATAACAATGAGGCTAACCTGGCCCGCGTAATGGCGCGCGCAAAATATGCGGTTGAAGAGGATGTCTACGCCAAAATCCTGATGATGAATAAAGGTCACCGCTATATTCGTAAAGCATCTTAAGGTTCACCGAAACCATCTGAGGATAGTATGATCAGGCAAAGCGTCAAAGTAATAAACAGTACGGGATTACATGCCCGCCCGGCGGCTTGTTTAGCCAAGATAGTAAAAAAATATCATTCATCACTTACCCTGATAAACAACGGGAAGGAAATCCCAATTAAAGGAATGATGAGTATATTAGGCGCCGGCGTGAAAGGAAATACCACGATTGATTTGCTGTGCGACGGTCAGGATGAGCATGAGTTTTTGGAGGAACTTAAAACGGAATTTGCCCGTGGCTTCGGTGAAAAAGATTAGTCATTTTAATCTTCAACTTGATGTGATTACCACTACTGCCGCATCTTCAACAAACTCGGGCGGGGTCATCCCGCCCAGGGCAGAATGGGGATGGTATTGATTATAGTGTACGCGCCAGGCTTCAATCTTGCACCGCGCATCGGCCAAGGACATGAACCATTTCTCATTCAGGCACCCCAGCCGGAGTCTGCCGTTGAACGACTCGACCGTCGCATTATCACCGCGCTGATGTTCGCCTGCCCAGAATGGGCGGGCGGGCAGTAAAGTTTCTTAATCATGAAGCGCCAGAATTTCCGCCGCTCCCATGGCATGGTCAAGACTGCTCAACCAGCCATGGCAGTTATAAAAATCATCGTCGGTCAGTTAGCTGTTCCATGGCGGCGCATCACTTTGCTGGATTTGATATTACATAGCTTCATTTCCTGTCATCCCCTATATCTCTCTACCCACGCGTGCATTCTATTATCGCTGCATGGGGTTGCTGCTGATAAGGTTGCAAAAAAGCCGTATCCTCGGCGGAGGTATTTTCCGCCCATATTAGCGGACGCCATAGTATATTGTTAAATCCAGCCGCGGCCAAGGTACTTTCAAGAGTATGAGCTGACCAATAGTAAGTTTGCAGGTCGATATCATAAGGCGGTTTATGAAGGTGCAACCCAACTTTGCTTCCATCAGCCCTGGCTTCTGTTTCAGTCAAACTGAAGCCGAATGGGAGGTAATACAACGGATCCGTATTGAAATCAGGGTGAAGTGGCAGAGTTATTAGTTTTCCGCCGGGCTTAAGCAGGGATGCAAAAGACATGAACAAAGTTGATAAATCTTCCAGGCTGTTGATATAAGGTATGACATAGATCGATAGTACAATATCAAAAGTGTTATTTAATGATTCATCAAGATGGGAAAGAAATGTGATACCCTTGGCATCCTTTTTTTCTTGATAAATGGCATGATCAAGCATACCTTTCGATATATCATAGCCAAATACCTCTTTAGCGCCATTATCTATCAGCCACCGCGCATAAAACCCCGGACCACAGCCGAAATCCATAATTCGCTTGCCGCTTAATTTTCCTAAATGAAACTTTATGGTGGGTGTTTCCAATTGTGTCCGATAGGGTTGAAGAGAAAAAGAATCATAAAGTTCAGCATATTCATCAAAAGTTGCGGGGTCAAAAGTGGTCGCGGACTCTTGGCCTATATTGTTGTCTTGAGAATTGGAATCACTCATTTGTCCTCCGTAAAGCCCTAGAAGGGTGTTACATTTTTTTAAACAGTAGGCATCTCTAATTGACAAGATAATATGATTTAACAGAATTCATTTTTCTGGTTCACCCGAAGAGCGACATGTTATAAACTTAATACCAGTGGAGACAATGATAATGTTCATGAATAACATAAATTTTTTTGATAAACATTTTGATCAAGGTATCAAGCCGGCCTGATTTACATCTTTATATATAGAAGACAGATAACGCATAGATAACATTCATATTAACTGAGAAGGGAAGCAAATCAATTGCCATTTTTGATGGGCCTGTGTCAAAAAAAGCAATTTCCATGACACCTGTGCTATCAAAGGTGAGTGAAGCCGCTTCATGTCCCGTTGATAACTGGCGGGTTGTCAGGCTGTGCGTCCAATTCAGGCACCGGGTCGACCCCATCTCCCGCCACGACCCCGGGGCTGTGACATTTGCCAGGATTATAGTTAAAGTTGAATCGGCCCCGGTCGCGCTAGCGATAGCGATAGCACGGGGCCTTTTTGCGCCGTCGGTTTACCAGCACCCGGTGGTGGGTGTTAAATATGTTCCGCAACCGGTGACGATCAGCGCCGGGATACCATCATTGACCCGCCCATGGGACTATGTTGGTCAAACGTGCGGTACTTGGCCGGCTGTCGCACCGTGCTGTGGCAACGCCACCCGAACACCCAGGGCAATCACGAGCGCAGCGAGCAGCATCACAGCGCCTGCGGCGATAAAGACGCCGGTGACGCCGCTAAAACCGAACACTATGCCGCCCACTGCGGCGCCGGCGGCTATTGACGATTGCACCGCCGCGACGACCATGCCGCCCGCGGTCTCCGCTTGATCGGGAACGGCACGCGCCACCCAGTTAGACCATGCCACCGGCACGCCGCCGAAGGCCAGCCCCCACAAAGCCACCAACAGCATCAGGCCTGTTTCGTGGACGGGGAGCCAGATCATGCCGAACGCCGCCACGCCCACCAGCACAGGCATCAATACCAACGTAGCGCGCAGGCTACGTTCCATCAGCCAGCCGGCCAGCAGCGTGCCGACGAAGTTAGCGACACCAAACCCCAGAAGCATCAGAGACAAACCGTCAGCATCAATAGGGGCCACGCTTTCCAGCGCGGGGCGGATATAGGTGAACAAGGCATACTGGCCCGTATGAGCCAGCACGCAGCCCATCATCCCGATCCCAATGCCTGGGCGGCGGAGCAATTCCAGAACCGATGCGGTGCGCGCCATCTTGCGCGCAGTCATGCGGGGCAGCGTGAACAATTGGAAGACAAGTGTTAACCCGCCAACACCCGCCGCCGCCACAAATGCACTGCGCCAGCCATAGAGTCCCCCCAGGTAGCTTCCCAACGGCACAGAAACCACCGTCCCGATCGCAATGCCGCTGAAGATGATGGATAGCGCCCGCGGCACTGATTTCGCAGGCACCAGCCGCATAGCCACGGCTGCCGCCATGCTCCAAAAACCGCCCAACGCGATGCCCAGCAAAATACGCATCACCAGTAACACTGTCAGGCTGGAGGACAACGCCACAAGCAAGTTGGAGGCGATCATCAGCACGGTAAAAGCCAACAAGACGACGCGCCGGTCAAACCTACGCGTCAGACCGGGCACCAGCAGCCCGGCAAACAGGGCGATGACGGCGGTTACCGTCACCGCTTGGCCGGCAAGCGCCTCCGACACGCCGAGATCGGCTGCCATTGGCGTCAACAGGCTGGCGGGTAGATACTCCGCCGTCAGCAACCCGAACACACCCATCGCCAATGAAAACACGGCCATCCACGCGGGTGCCGCAGGCGCTACGCCGGCCGCACTGCCTGTGTTGGCGGTGGGTCGGCCATCAAAAACGTCATTACTCATCTCGAACATCCCTGGCTATTGGTTGTAGCCGCAAGTCTAGCGGCGCAACACAGGATGATCTATGATGCTAAGTCTTGATGTTTTGCTCGAAACGCCGAAAATGACTGAACAAGAACAATTTGCCCTATCGTCAGATCTCATCAGCGAACTGCTGACCGGCATGCGCCTGCAGGGTGTTCAGTACCGTCGCATCCAGACCGGCCCCACCTTTGGCCTGGGTTTCGATGCCAGGCCGGGACATGCTTACTTCCATTTCCTGGCCGTCGGCAATGCCGTACTGCGCACCGATGATGGTACATTGCATGCATTGTCTGCGGGTAGCGCCGTGTTCATGCCTCAAGGCGAGGCTCATCAACTGCTGTCCGCGGCCGAAGTTTCATTTCAGGACATCGGCATGTTCGACGCGGCGCCCCTCGGCGAGGCCGTGAGCGGGGTGAACACATGCCCCAGTACGCATGCTACGCCCAGTGCGGTTCTCTTTTACGGCTGCATGGAGTTCGATCTCGGCGCCATGCAGGGACTCGGCAAAATGATGCCAAGCGTCATGGTGGCTGACACACAAGAGCAGCGCTACCCTGGTTTGCTGGCGATTCTTGACGCAATGAAACGTGAAATCTGCGCAGGCCGCATCGGCTTCGCCGGTATTCTGGCCCGGCTCGCTGAGGTGGCAGGAGCCATGATCGTGCGCGGCTGGATCGAATGCGGTTGTGAGAACGCCTCTGGTCTTGTCGCGGCATTGCGTGATCCGCGCCTGGCCCGCGCCATATTGGCGTTGCACCGCCAGCCTGGCCGTGCATGGACAGTTACAGCGTTGGCCGCGGAGTCGCATGTCTCTCGTTCTGTCTTCGCGCAACGCTTTCACGCCACCATCGGGATGCCGCCCCTGCGCTATGCCACGGAGCTGAGGATGCGTCTTGCCAGTCAATGGCTGCTTCACGAGAGATTGTCCATCGACGCCGTCGCCCAGCGTCTCGGCTACACCTCTCAAGCTGCATTCAGTCGCGCCTTCAAGCGCGTCATCGGCCAGCCGCCGGGCGCCAGTCGGCATCGGCTTACATAAGCAAGCGCTTTGGCCGCACTGGACTGACGTTATTTGCGCCGCGCGCACGCTAGGATAAGGCGGACTTTGATCGCGGGTGGAGACCAGACATCAGGTATCATACTCATCACATAAGCGTGATTTCCGTCGCAAATTCAATATAAGAAGAAAATTTTTTGACTTTTATATATAAAAATCATTATGCATCTTTACGCGATTAACTCTCTGAATCAAATACTCTTTATTCGCACAACGCCTCTCAGACAATCACCGGATTTTTATATATAAAAGTCCGAGATGCGCCCTCGCACTGAAATGCCTTTTTTATCGCAAAACCGAAAAAAAGAGTGATGCCGCCCCCAGGTTGACTTGATCGGCAAGCCTCCTAGAATCCGTCATTATGTCAACACATTGAAGCCAAGATAACAGGTCGGCACGTGATAAAGACCAGTCATGATAGGCGGATAACCACGGGCGCCATTGCGCGAAACAGAGTGCATAAACGATGACGAACAAGAGACGAAGCCAGGAATGGTTTGGACGAACGGATAAATCCGGTTTTATCGCCCGCAGCTGGTTGAAAAACCAAGGCTTGCCAAACGATGTGTTTGACGGCCGGCCGGTTATCGGCATTTGTAATACGTGGTCGGAGCTCACGCCATGTAATGCGCATTTGCGCGACCTGGCCGACCAGGTAAAACAGGGCGTGCTGGAAGCCGGCGGCATCGCGTTCGAATTCCCGGTGATGTCCCTGGGCGAAGCGCTCATGAAGCCCACCACCATGTTATTTCGCAATCTTGCCAGCATGGACGTGGAAGAAACGATCCGCGCCAATCCCATAGACGGGGTGGTGCTGCTGGTCAATTGCGATAAAACCACGCCCGCCTGCCTGATGGGCGCCGCCAGCGTCGATCTGCCCACCATCGTGGTCAGCGGCGGCCCGATGCTTAACGGCAAACACCATGGCAAAGATCTGGGTTCCGGCACCGATCTGTGGAAATTCAGCGAAGATTTGCGCGCGCAAAAAATCACCCAGGAAGAGTTTAATCAGGCGGAAAACAGCATGTCCCGCAGCCCCGGCGCCTGCAACACCATGGGCACCGCCTCCACCCTCGCCTGCATGGTGGAGGCCCTGGGCCTGACGCTGCCGGGGGGCGCCGCCATTCCGGCGGTGGATGCCAACCGCCGGCGCCTGTCGCGCCTCGCCGGCCGGCGCATGGTGGCCATGGTCAAGCAAGACCAGCGGCTATCGCAGATCCTGACGCGGCAAGCATTTGAAAACGCCATCGTGGTCAACGCGGCGATCGGCGGCTCGACCAATTTTATCCTGCACCTGCTGGCCATTGCCGGACGGCTGGGGGTGGAATTGACGCTGGATGACTTTGATCGCCTCAGCCAACACGTGCCGCTGCTGGCTAACCTGAAACCCTCGGGCGACTACCTGATGGAAGATTTTTATTACGCCGGCGGGGTACCGGCGGTCATCGGCCAGTTGGCGCACCGGCTGCACGGCGAGGTGATACAAGCCAACGGCCTGTGCCTGGCGGATAACTACCGTGGCGGCCGCAGTTATAACAATGCGGTGATCGCCGATGCCGCCGCCCCGGTGCAAGAAGACGCCGGCACCGTGGTGTTGCGCGGCAATCTCGCCCCCGACGGCGCAATAATCAAGCCCTCCGCCGCTTCACCTGATCTGTTGTGCCATACCGGACGGGCGTTCGTATTCGAGAATATCGAACACTATAACGCGGTGATTAACGATTTGACCCTGCCGGTGGAAAAAGACGACATCCTGGTGATGAAAGGCGCCGGCCCGCGCGGCTATCCGGGAATGCCCGAGGTAGGCAATTTCGGCTTGCCGAAAAAACTTTTGCTCGAAGGTGTGCGGGATATGGTGCGCATCTCCGACGGACGCATGTCCGGCACCGCTTTCGGCACTATTGTCCTGCACGTCAGCCCGGAATCGGAGATTGGCGGCACGCTGGCCCTGGTGCAGACCGGCGATTTTATCGAGCTGAACGCCCGGGAAAAAATCCTGCATTTGCGCGTGTCCGAGGATGAGCTGGCCCGGCGCCGGCAGCGCTGGACGCCGACGCTGCCCGCCATCACGCGCGGCTATGCCAGTTTATATATCGCGACCGTGCAGCAGGCTCATCTCGGCGCCGATCTGGACTTCCTGGTAGGTCACTCCGGCGATCATATCGACCGGGAACCGCACCCCGAGTAGCGCCTGCGTATTACCCTCAGCCCAGGCCGCCATGACGGCGACCATTCCAACCCTTGCACTTGATGATGAATCGACTGGAGAGAACGATGAAAAACCATTGGCCTGATGATGCCGCCCTGTTTGCCCTGGCGCGTGAAAAATTATTCGTGGCGTTGGTGGGCGATATCCTGGATACCATGGGTTTGCAGCACCAGTATTTACATCCGCACTTGAAACCCGTCGATCCCGCCGCGGTGATCCTCGGTCGCGCCATGCCGGTACTGGAAGCGGATTTTTTCGATACGCAATATGAGGGTCATAATCCCCTGAGCGCCCAGCCATTCGGCCTGATGTTCCAGGCCCTGGACGACCTGCAAAAGGACGAGGTTTACATTTGCGCCGGCGGTTCCCATCGCTATGCCCAATTTGGCGGATTAATGGCGACCCGCGCCCTTTATTGCGGCGCCGCGGGCGCGGTCGTTCACGGTTTTCACCGCGATACCAACGAAATTCTGAAATTACGGTTTCCGGTAGCGTCTTTCGGCAGTTATGCGCAGGATCAAGGGCCGCGCGGCAAAGTGGTGGACTGGCGGGTACCGATAGAATTGGACGGCATCAAAGTGATGCCCGGCGACGTCATTTACGGGGACCGCGACGGCGTACTGGTGGTGCCTGCCGCCGCAGTGGACGATGCGTTCCACGGCGCATTCGAGAAAGCCAAAGGCGAAAATAACGTATTGGAGGCGTTACGGCAAGGTATGCGCACCACCGATGCCTTTGCGAAATTCGGCATTATGTAGCCGCCGCTTATTGCGGTAAGCCTATCCTTCTGCGAGACAATAAGCGGTTCACTGGGTGCCCTCACCTTTTATTGCCTGGAGTCTGAAAAATGGAAAGTCATATCCACCTCGAAGAAAAGGCGCTGATGAAAAAAATAAGCGTCAAAATTATCCCTCTAATGTTATTAATGTATATTATTGCTTATATCGACCGGCAGAATATCGGTTTTGCCAAATTACATATGGTTGATAGCCTGGGCTTAAGCGAAACCGCCTTTGGCCTGGGCGCATCGCTATTTTTTATCGGTTATTTATTTTTTGAAATTCCAAGCAATATCTTTTTGCATAAAATAGGTCCGCGTATTTGGTTTGCCCGCATCATGATCACGTGGGGTATCATTACCATTCTGCTGGCTTTTACCACCAGCGCCACCATGTTTTATATCTTACGGTTTTTAATCGGCGCGGCCGAGGCAGGACTGTATCCCGGTTTGCTTTATTATATGACCCGCTGGTTCCCGCTTGAATATCGGCCAAAAGTCGTCAGCTATCTCATTATGGCCAGCCTGTTTGCCAATCTGGTCGGCGCCCCGCTCAACGGGATGTTGCTCAGCATGCACGGCGTACTGGGGCTTGACGGCTGGCAGTGGATTTTTATCGGCACCGGCGTGCCGGCGGTGCTGTTGATTATTCCGGTCGTGATGTTTTTAGCCGAAACCCCTGAAAAAGCCAACTTCCTGGACGAAACGGAAAAGCGCTGGCTGGTCAACCGTCTCGACCTTGAGCGCGAGGCCCATCAGGATCATCGCATAACCGGCGTATTGCAGACGTTGATCGACCGCCGCGTCCTTCTGCTGGCGTTGGTGCTTGGGTTTATTTCCTTTGGCGCCTACGGCTTGAGCTACTGGATGCCCACTATCGTCAAAGGATTCGGCGTATCCGACTTGCATAATGGCTTTATTAATATGCTGCCCTGGCTGATGTCGATTCTGCTGCTGTGGTGGTTAACCGCGAAACCGGGTCGCACCGCCAGCCCGGTGCTCAACATTGCGCTGCCGATGTTCGTCGCGGCGGTGTTCCTGGTGGCCAGCGCCTGGTTTATCAACACGCCCGTACTGAGTTTTTTCTCGATTACCCTGGTGATAATGGCGATATTTTCCATCCAGCCGTGCTTTTGGAACCTGACGCGTTTTCTGAGCGGCAGCGCCGCGGCAGCCGGGCTGGCCGCCATCAATTCCCTGGCCAACCTGGGCGGATTTTTTGCGCAGAATACGGTTCCGGCGATCCGTGATATGACCGGCAGCAGCAGCGCCCCTATGTATTACCTCGGCGTTTGCATGGCCGTCGGCGGCGTGGTCACCTTGCTGGTTATCCGCTATTTGCGCCGCAGCGAAACGCCGCAAAAAGCCACCGAACGGGCGGATATCATCCCGCGCTAGGCGCGGCGCCCTACTGCTGCGATTCTTGCCCGCGCGGATAGCAGCAGTTATTTTTGACAGCGCCAGCGGGGTTACCTAAGGTAGGATTTATCCTTTTGCGCCTGATAACCGAAAGCCACCATGAATACGCCCAGCCAGGAATACAAAGCGCCGGCCCTCACTCGCGGACTTAAAATTATCGAATACTTCGCCAAAACCGGGGCGCCGAAAAGTATGGGGCAATTGGCGGCTGAACTAGGGCTGTCATTCAATCACATTTATCGCATCGTGCAGTGCCTGTCGGCAGAAGGCTATTTGTATCAAGATGCCGCCCGGCTTTACCATCTGACCGATAAGGTGCAAGTCAAATACGCCGTCAGTCCAATCCAGCAATTCGCCCTTTCCGAGCAGTGCCAGCGCCTGATGCGCGATTTCTGCTGGCAAACCAATCAGCCCTGCCACTTAGCCTCGTTGAAGGAAGATGATTTTGTGGTGCTGGCGCATGCTTATCCTGAATTCTCCCCCGCCATTGGCGCCCGCGCAGGGGCTACCCTGAATGCGGTCAAATCCAGCTCGGCGTTGTTGTTCCTGGCAATGGCCTCCGACCAGGCCGCCCTGCGCCTTATTCGTCATGCCCCGCTGGGACCGGAACTGCGGGCCAACCTGCATCAACAATTAGCGCAAATCGGCGAGCAAGGATTTTCCGAGATCAAACACGATCGGATAATCGGCCTGACATCGGTTTCGTTTCCTGTTTTGGGCCATGACGACCGGGCCGAGGCGGTGATAACCTGCCCCTATTTTGATCATGTGCCCGGTGATTATGATGAACTCAAAAAAAGCTTGCGCGAACTGGCCTCGGCATTAACCCAAATGTATCGCCGATAGACATCCCGGTCCTACTTTTAAGCGGCTTTTTAAGGGCCATCCAGGACCCATTCCGGCGCGATAGAGAATTGCCCCACATGCCTCAATCCGACAATGTTATCCAGCAAGCCAAACCCCGCTGAACGCTGAAGGGAAGGTGCGGTCCCTATAACATCACTTTTGCCGCCATTTCCCTGCTGTAATTGCGGCTGGCATCGACCAGCACGCGGGTGTAATCCTGCTGAATATCGCCGCGCAGCAGCGCGTCGGTTTCCAGCGTTTCGAGGATTTTGCCGTATTGCATGACGGCAACACGCTGGCAGAGGTGGGCGATGACGCCCAGATCATGCGTCACCATCAAATAGGTCAGCCCTTCCTCTTTCTGCAGGTCGAACAACAAATTGAGGATTTCCGCCTGCACCGACACATCCAGCGCCGAAGTCGGTTCGTCAAGCAGCAGTACGCGCGGCTTGAGGATCAGCGCGCGGGCGATAGCGACACGCTGCCGCTGGCCACCGGAAAGCTGATGCGGATACCGCCGGCGGAACGCGCGGTTCAGACCGACTTTGTCCAGGATAATGTTAATCCGCCGATCACGCTGATCGATACGGTGGATTTGCAACGGCTCCTCAACAATATCGCCGATCGTGTGACGGGGATGCAGCGAGCCATAGGGATCCTGAAACACCATTTGCACCAGACGGCAGCGGTCGCGGCCAATGCGGTGCTGGAGCGGCTGACCGTCGATTTCCAGCTCACCGCGCCAATGGGTAAACAGCCCGGCGAGACATTTCAGCACCGTGGTTTTCCCGGAGCCCGACTCCCCCACCAGCCCGAAGATTTCTCCTTCACGGACATCGATATTCACCTCCGTCAGTACCTGGGTGGTTTTCGCGCCTTCACCGAACGCAAGATTCAGATTGCGCACGTCGATCATGGTTTTCGTTTGCATTTCGGCTCCTTAATCGGTAAGCCAACTGGCCTGACGGTGCATCACCGGCAGCGGATAACGACGGTTATCCATGTCCGGCAGCGCGCTAAGCAAACCGCGCGTATAGGGATGCCGCGCATTATCCAGATCGGTGGCGGCAATCGACTCCACAATGCGTCCGGCATACATCACCAGCACGCGGTCGCAGAAGCTGCGCACCAGATTGATGTCATGGCTGATAAAAATCAGTCCCAGTCCACGGGTTTTCACCAGATCGTCGAGCAGCGCCAGCACCTGTAAACGCACCGAGACGTCCAGCGCGGAGGTCGGCTCATCGGCAATCACCATTTCCGGGTCAGTGATAAGCATCATGGCGATCATGATGCGCTGCCCCTGCCCGCCTGAAATCTCATGCGGATACAGATGATAAACACGTTGCGGATCGCGGATGCGCACCACATCGAGCATATTGAGCACTTTGCTTTTCGCCTCCCGATAGGAACAGGTGTGATGCGAACGCCACGCTTCGGCAATTTGATCGCCGACGCACAGTACCGGATTGAGCGAGTATTTCGGGTCCTGCATAATCATCGATATGCGTTTCCCGCGCACCCGCCGCATCTGCCGCGGGCTGGCGTTAAGCAAATCGATATCACCGAACTGCATTTTTTCAGCGGTAATGCGTGCTTTTGCCGGATGAAGCTGCAACAGCGCCCGTCCGACGGTGGATTTGCCCGAACCGGATTCACCGACAATCGCCAGTTTTTCCCGCCCGAGTTGGAAGGAAACGCCGCGCACCGCCTGCGTTTCCTGACGTCCATTGACAAAGCTGACGTGCAGATCGCGCACATCGAGTAACGCCGGGGCGTCATTCACTACGGGGATCGAGGATGTCACGCAGGCCATCTCCTAAAAAGTTGAACGCCAGGCTGTTAATCATGATCGCCAGACCGGGAAAGGTCGCAACCCACCAACACTCCATCATGTACGTCCGGCCACTGGAAATCATTGCGCCCCACTCGGGATCGGGCGGCTGCGCGCCCAGGCCGAGGAACCCCAGGCCCGCGGCGGTGAGAATAATTCCCGCCATGTTCATGGTGATACGGATAATGACCGACGGCAGACACAGCGGCACAATGTGGCGCCACAACACCCGCGCCGGGGATGCGCCCAGCAAACGCACCGCCGAGATAAAATCGGCCTGGCGCAGCGAGAGCGTTTCAGCGCGGGCCAGGCGCGCAATCGGCGGCCAGGCGGTGAGCGTAATGGCGATCACCACATGTTCCAGCCCCGGGCCGAGCGCGGCGACAAACGCCAGCGCCAGCACCAGGCTCGGAAAGGAGATGAAAATATCCGTCACCCGCATCAGCACCATATCCGTTTTACCGCCGAAATAACCCGCGGTGACGCCGAGCAGCAACCCGAGCGGCCCGACGGTGACGGAGACCAGCAGCACGATATACAGCGTGATGCGCGAGCCGTAAACCAGCCGGCTGAAGATATCGCGGCCAAACTCATCGGTGCCAAACCAATGCGCCGCCGACGGCGGGCTGAGCGCGTTATTCAGGTCCTGCACCAGCGGATGGAAGGGCGCGATCCAGGGTGCGAAGAGCGCCACAACCATCAGCAGCAGAACAATGGCGCCGCCGATAGCCGTCAGCGGGTTGCTCGCCATCCGCCACAAAAAATTGCCGATGCGGCCCAACGCCTGCTTCACGCGCCGGCGTTTTTCATCACCGGCGCTGAGCGCCGCAGAATCAAGGGATATCGTCATACTTTTGTCCTCGGGTCAAAAACCTGGTACAGCAGGTCAGAGAGCAGATTCAGCATCACGAAAATTAAACCGACCACCAGCACGCAGCCCATCACCGCGTTCATGTCGCCAAGCATCAGGCTGCTGGTGAGATACGAACCGAAGCCCGGCCAGGAGAAAACCGTTTCAATCAGCACCGCGCCTTCGAGCAGCGAGCCGTAAGCCAGCGCAACCACGGTCAGCAACTGGACCAGAATATTGCGGAACGCGTGATTCCACAGCACATGCCATTCGCTCAGGCCTTTCACCCGGGCGGTGATAATGAATTCCTGCGATAGCTGCGCCAGCATAAAGCTACGCGTCATGCGGCTGATATAGGCCAGCGAGTGAAAGCCGAGTAACGACGCAGGCAGGATCAGGTGATTCAGCGCGTCGCGAAATACCGTCCCGTTGCCGGCAATCAGCGCGTCGATCAGCATAAAACCGCTGTGGCGCGTGACCTGTCCGTCGAGGCTGAAATCCAGCCGGCCCGCACCGCCCACCCAACCGAGCCAGGCGTAAAACACCAGCAGCCCCATCATCCCGACCCAGAATATCGGCGTGGAATAGCCGGCCAGGCTGATAATCCGCACGACGTAATCCGCAATGCTGTTGCGTTTTGCCGCTGCCAGCACGCCCAGAGGAATGCCGACGCCGGCACCGAGAATGATCGCCAGCGTCGCCAGTTCCATGGTGGCCGGGAACACGCGCAAAATGTCCCGCGTCACCGGCTTGCCGGTCAGCAGCGCATTGCCCAAATCACCGTGCGCCAGGCCGGAAAGGTAAATGCCGAATTGTGTCCACAGCGGTTTATCAAAACCGAGCTGATGGTAAACCTGTTGATAAGTGCTGTGGTCGGCGTCGGGGCCGACAATCGCCAGCACCGGATCCACCGGCATTACGCGGCCAATAAAAAACGTCAGCAGCAGCAGGCCGAACAACGTCACCAAGACCTGGAGCAGGCGTTTGCCGATCCGCCCCGCGGGGAAAGGCGCGCGCGCGGTTTGCTTTGTAACCGGCGCCGGAATGGGCATGGTCATAATCCCTTCCCTCCGGCTGGCTGCGCACCCGGCGACACAGGCTGCCGGCTCTCGTCTTTATAGACATCGCGCAAAAAGGTGGTGGCCGACGGATGCGGCAGATAGTTTTTGACGTCCCTGCGCACCACGATGGAATCGATCATTTGCGAAACCGGCACCAGCGCCGGGATCAGGGCGTCGTAGCGTTCCTGAATGGCAAAGTACTCCTGCTTTTGTTTTTCAGGATCACGTTCCAGCAGCGCCCGGTCGATGTCTGTATTGAGCTGTTTATCGTAAAAACCCGTGCGCCAGCCCTGGAAATTGGTGAGACGCGCCGCGTCGCTGTTATCCGGGTTATAGACCAGCGCGCGCAGGCTGGAATGCGGATGCGGTTCCACACCGCTGCCGCCGCGCCCGACCAGCATGGCGAACTTGCGTTCACGCATGGCGCCGTAGATCTGGTTGCCGGTGCCGGTGACTATTTTGGCGCGTATCCCCGCCTGCATCAGCGTGGACTGTACGGCAATCGCGATATTGAGAAACGGCTGATCGGCCAGCACCCGCAGCGTGGTATCAAAGCCGTCGGGATAACCGGCATCGGCCAGCAACGCTTTGGCGCGCGGGATATCCAGTTTGTAGCCCGGATCCGGCAGGGTTGCCGGCATGCCCACCTGGATCGGCCGCTGGTGCACAATGCCGTAACCGGTCATCAGCGCTTTACCGATGCCCTGATAATCGATGAGATAGCGCACCGCTTCGCGTACTTTCGCGTTGGCGAAATGCGGATCTTTCATGCTCATCGCCACGTAATAAATCGTGCCTTTCTTTACCTGCTCGACAACCAGCGCCGGGTCGTGGCTGAGCGCGTTGACATCGGCAACCGCCATGTTATTGGCGATATCCAGGTCGCCCTTTTCAATCATCAAACGCAGTGTTTGCGATTCCTGAAAATGGCGGAACACCACGCGGGATAGCCGTGGATTTCCGCGCCAGTACTGCGGGTTGCGGCTCATATTCAGCACGTCTTTGGCCTGCCACCCGTCGAGGCGAAACGGGCCGGAACCCGCTTCATTGGTGGTTAGCCAGCGGTTGCCCCAATCGCCGTTCACCTCGTGGGCCTGCACCGTTTTGCGATCCAACGCCACCACGCTGCCGAGCGCGGCCAGCGAATAGATCACCAGTTTCGGGTCATTCGGTTTCGGCAGTTGGATTTCAACGGTATCAGGCGACGGCGCGCGTACCATTTCATCGACGTTATCTTTGCTGAATCCATAGGATTTCCATACCGATGCCTGCGCCAGGTTCAAATGCAAAATGCGGCGCATCGACCACACCACATCGTCTGCGGTGACCGGATTGCCGGAGTGGAATGTCACGCCTGCGCGCAGATGGAACGTCAGAAGATTGCCGGCATCGTTGACCTGCCACGAGGTCGCCAGCGCAGGACGCACATGCGTCAGCTGTTGCGGATCGAGCTCAATGAGCGGGTCATAAAGGTTGACCACGATACCGACGATATCATTACCGGTCATCGCTGCCGGATCGAGCGTCAGCAGGTTGTTCATATTCATGCCGACGATCAGCTGGTCGGGCGGCGTTTTCGCCTGCGCCGTCCAGCAGCTCATCATCAGCAGGAGCGCGAATAACCACGCCCCGGGGGGTGTGCCAGTGTTCATGATGTACCTTCCGGGTAGAGTCAGAGGTTTAGTATTTTTTCTGCCCGCAGGTCAGTCGCGGCTGACGGTATGCGTTTCTATGTAGTCAAAATTAATGTCCTCTCCGAGGCCGGGGCGATTGGAAAGATGGACAAAACCCTGCTTATCCATCGGGTCGACAATACTGTTCAGGTAGGCGGCGGGTTCGTCGTATTCGAGGAACGGATGCAACAGGCCGCGTTCGTACCACCGGCAATTGCGGATCGCGCCGACCACGGCCAGGCTGGCCGCGCCGTTGCCGTGCACTTCGCAGTCCATGCCGAACGCTTCAGCCAGACCGGCGACTTTCATGCACGGCGAGATCCCGCCGACGCCGTTGGCTCCGGCGCGTAGGATGTCGCAGGCGCCCGCCTTCACCCAGTCGGCGCGGCTGTGGTGTTTGCCGCCCAGGCTTTCCGGGCCGATCACATCGATAGCGAGGTTTTCCGCCAGCCAGGCATAGGAGGCCATGCTTTCTTCTTCCATCGGCTCTTCGAACCAGGCAAAGTTGAGTTTTTCCAGCGCCTTGCCGATGGTCAACGCCTGGCTGCGGCTGTACCAGTGATAGCCGTCGAGCATCAGTTCAATGTCCGGCCCGACGGCTTCGCGCACGGCGGCGCAGGCTTTGATGTCCATTTTCGGGTCCGGCGCGAACGCCACCGGCGGCATCCAGGTATGCAGCTTGATGGCCTGATAACCGCGCGCCACCAGCTTCTCGGCAAACCGGGCGAACTCATCCGGCGTGGAAAGGCCGCCCTTCAGCTCATCACCGCACATGGTGCTGCCGTATGCCGGCACTTTTTCCCGGAATCCGCCCAGCAGTTTGTGCACCGGCATGTTCAGTTTACGGCCGATTAAATCCCAGAGCGCCTGCTCAACAAACGACAGCGCGCGCTCGGTCAGCTGGTTTGCGCTGCCGCGCTGCCAGTGCGCCAGATCCTGCCACAGCCGTTCGCGGTCAAACGGATTCTGCCCCACCAATACTTTTCTAAAGAAAGCGTTGACCACGTGTGGCCGCACCACTTCCGGCGGCGCGAATGAATATCCGCAGTCACCCTCGTCAGTGGTCAGCGTCAACAACGCCATTTTTGCCTGACTTTCTTCACCCGGATGCGAATGGCCCGCGCTATCAGAAACGCGACGTGTCGGATACGTAAAAACAGAGACCTCAACTGACGTTATTTTCACAGCGATACCTACCATTTCTGGGAGAGTTAACGCCCGCCTGGGCGCGCCGGAGTTACGGCCACATCGAGTAATGTGAGCGCACTCACAATTTTATGAAACTTACAATCACAAATAATAAAATGGCATTTCATTATCGAAGTTAGTCAGTTTGTTTTCATATTTCCTCTGCCAGACGCCGAAAATTTCACCGTAAGTTTGGGCATCCGCATAGGGATATGTGAACAGCTTCACGAAAGAGAGGGGAAATGAGCGCGGCGCAGAAAATAGGCGTAGAGAAAGTGGGGGAATTATTGGCCGGCCTGATGTTGCCAAGGGCTTTCGCTACCGGGCTAGGATGCGCGCAGTTCGCCCACTATCCTATCCCAACCCTCTGGCCGCGTTAGGGTTTTATCCGCGGCCGGCAAAATCCTGTCGCGGACTTGAAAATTTTGCGCACGCACCCTATTTTCTTTTTTGCTATCGCTGCGTTTGACGCGCCTTTCATCACTTATTGTTGGTATGGAGATAAGCTAATGAAAATTGCTCAAATTGCGCCGCTGTACGAAGCGGTTCCCCCCAAACTCTATGGCGGCACCGAACGGATCGTCGCCAATCTTACCGACGCATTGATCAAAAAAGGACACGATGTCACGCTGTTTGCTTCCGGCGACAGCCAAACCCTGGCGCCATTGCATGCCGGCCGCGATCGGGCGCTGCGTCTTGATCCCGCTCCGCTGAAATCGGATCTGGCCGCCCATTATGTGATGTTCGATGAGCTGCGCGAGCGCGCCGGCGAGTTCGATGTGCTGCATTTCCATACCGATCTGCTGCATTTCCCGTTTTTCGAGCCCATGGCCGCCAAGACCCTGACCACGTTGCACGGCCGGTTGGATATGACCGATCTGCCCACGGCTTTCCATCGCTGGCGGCAATATCCCCTGGTATCCATTTCCGATTCGCAGCGCCAGCCGCTGCCGTTCGCCAACTGGGCCGGCACGGTATGGCATGGGCTGGATCCCGAACGCTATAGGTTCACCGCCGCTCCCCGGGGGGACTACCTGGCTTTCCTCGGCCGCATCTCGCCGGAAAAACGCCCGGATCGGGCTATCGCCATCGCCCGTCAGGCCGGGATTCCGCTCAAGATTGCCGCCAAGGTGGATGATGCCGATAAAAACTATTTCCGCCAGGTGATTGAACCGCTGCTGCAGGGCGGCGGCGTGGAGTTTATCGGTGAAATCAACGACCGGCAGAAAGCGGATTTCCTCGGCCAGGCGCGGGCGTTGCTGTTCCCCATCGACTGGCCGGAGCCGTTCGGGCTGGTCATGATTGAAGCGATGGCCTGCGGCACGCCGGTCGTGGCCTGGCGCTGCGGTTCGGTGCCGGAAGTGATCGAACCGGGTGTCACCGGCTTTATCGTAGAAGACGAAACGCAGGCGGTGGCCGCCTGCCGCGCCGTGGACACGCTGGACCGCTGCCGGGTACGGACAGAGTTCGAGCAACGCTTTTCGGCCGACGTCATGGCCGATCGCTATGTACAACTGTACCGCCGTTTGCGGCAACCGGCCGCCAACAGCGATGCCCTGCTGCATGTGGAAAAGGCGGGGTAAGCGCCATGGAAAATCAGCCCCGCTTATCATGCGACGTGCAGGAGCAATCCCCGCACACGGAAGCGAAACGTCCCTCGCTGTATGTCCTTAAGGAAGGCGACAGCTTTCTGGTGACCGATGATTTCGGCGATATCACCGGCCGGAGCGACGGACTCTTTACCGATGATACCCGCCTCTTGTCCGGACTAGGGCTGACTATTGGCGACAATGTGCAGCCGGCGTTTCTCTCCTCGACCGTCAGCCGCGACAACGTATTCTTTACCGCGCATCTGACCAACCCGCCGCTGACGGTAGACGGCCAAACCTTGCCCGCCAACGCGCTGCATATCGAACGCACCTGCTTTTTGTGGCAAAACCGCTTGTATCTGCGCATCGCCATCCGCAATTACAGCGAATACGCGCTGAGGTTGCCGGTCGGCCTGCGTTTCGCTACCGATTTTCGCGACATCTTTGAGATTCGCGGAGCCCGGCGGCCGTTGCGCGGCAGCACGCTGGCGCAACAGCCCATTGAACAGGGCGTCGCCCTGGCCTATCAGGGACTGGACGCGGTTCGCCGGCAAACCGCGCTGACGTTTTCACCGCAGCCGGAGGCTTTGGGCGACGGCCTGGCGCGCTTTCAGGCACCCTTGCCGCCCCATGGCCACTGGCAATTGCTGATGGAAGCCGGCCGGCAAGCCAATATCCCGACCGCCGGCCGTTTCCGGCGCGGCGCGGTGGAGGCGAGACGCAAGATGCGCCAGCGCCGGCGCCGGGGGGCGCAACTGACGTGCTCCCAGCCGCTGTTCCAGGCCTGGCTCGACAAAGCGCGCGCCGATTTGGCATTGCTGACCAGCGATTTGCCCACCGGCCCGTATCCTTATGCCGGTATTCCCTGGTTTTCCACGCCGTTCGGACGCGATGCCATCATCACCGCCCTGCAAACGCTTTGGATCGATCCGGCCCTGGCCAAAGGCGTGCTGGCCTATCTGGCCGGCCATCAGGCGGCGGAAGCGTCCACCTTCCGGGATGCCCAACCGGGCAAGATCATGCACGAGACCCGCAAGGGCGAGATGACCGCCACCAATGAGCTGCCGTTCGGGTTTTATTATGGCGGAGTGGATACCACGCCGCTGTTTATCATGCTGGCCGGCGCCTGGTATAAGCGCACCGGGGACGAGGCGTTTATCAGCCGGATCTGGCCGCAGCTGACCGCCGCCATCGCCTGGATAGAATCCAGGCTGGATGCCAGCCCGCTCGGGCTGCTCGACTACCAGCGCGGGGAGCGCAGCGGGCTGGCGAACCAGGGCTGGAAAGACAGCCATGATTCGGTGTCCCATGCCGACGGACGGCTGGCCGAAGGCCCTATCGCGCTGGTGGAGGTGCAGGGCTATGCCTGGCGCGCGCTGCTGGACATGGCGAGCATGGCGGCCAGACGGGGCGAGGCGGAACCCGCCGGGCGCTGGCGCGAACGGGCGGAACGGTTGCGCCAGACCGTGGAGCAGCGGTTCTGGCTGCAGGAGCGCCGTTTTTATGCTTTGGCGTTGGACGGCGCCGGCCGGCCCTGCCAGGTGGAGGCGTCCAATGCCGGCCATCTGCTGTACGTCGGCCTGCCGGACCAGCAACGCGCATCCCAGGTGATCCGCCGGCTGCTGTCGCCCGCCTTCAACACCGGCTGGGGCATTCGCACGCTGTCCGGCGAAGCGGCCCGCTTCAATCCGATGTCATATCACAACGGCTCGGTATGGCCCCATGATGTCGGTTTGTGCGCGGCCGGCCTGGCGCGCTACGGCGAACGCCAGGGCACGGCGGCGCTATTAAGCAATCTGTTCGAAGCGGCCCTGGCGTTTTCCCTGCGTCTGCCCGAGCTGTTTTGCGGCTTTTCCCGCGCGGCAAGCGAGCAGCCCATCGTCTATCCGGTGGCGTGCCAGCCGCAGTCATGGGCTTCAGGTGCGGTATTCATGCTGCTGCAAGCCACGTTGGGACTGGAAATCGACGCCGACCGCCGCCGGATCCGCGTCAACCGTCCCGCATTGCCGGACGGCGTGGACCGCCTGACGGTGGATGACTTGCCCCTTGGGGAAGGCAGGGTATCGCTGGAATTCCGCCGGGTAGCGGGCCGCACCGTCGCTTTCCTGCAACAGCAAGACGGCATCGACGGAGTCACGCTACAATTCAATCAATAACCATGATGCCCGGCTCGCATCGAGACCGGGCATTGTCGTCTGTTACGGAAATTACCTGCCAGTATTAAAAAAGGCCACGGTTTCGGTCAGCCTACGGGTTTGCTCTTCCAGGCCACTTGCCGCCACCACCGCCTGCTGCACAAGCACGGAGTTCTGGTGCGTCACCGCATCGATTTGCACTACGGCTTCGTTAACATGGCTAATGGCTTTGCTTTGTTCATCCGTGGCGTAGGAAATTTGCGACATAATATCCGAAACCCGCTGCACGGCCTCTATCATGTCGTCGATATTGCTCCCGGCCTTTTTGATCTGTGAGGAGCCGCTGTTGACGCGAGCCATGGACTCTTCCACCAGCCCTTTTATCTCCTGCGCCGCCTGAGAGCAGCGTAACGCCAGGCTGCGCACCTCGCCGGCGACCACGGCGAAACCCCTGCCTTGCTCACCGGCCCTGGCCGCTTCCACCGCCGCATTCAGGGCAAGGATATTGGTCTGAAAAGCGATACCGTTTACCACTTCAATAATACTGGCTATTTTGATGGCGCTTTCAGAAATACCGGTCATGGTGTCATTCACGCTCTGCATCATCACGCCGCCGCGAGAAGCAATATCCACCGCGCCGCGCGCCAGTTCGCGCGCTTGCCCCGAATTCTCCGCATTTTGTTTTACGGCGGCGGTAATCTCTTCCATGCTGGAGGAGGTTCTTTCCAGCGATATAGCCTGCTGCTCGGAATGAGCGACTATCTCCTGATTTCCGGCGACGATATCATGGGTGCTGGCGTTGATGATATCAGCGCCATCGCGGATCTCTTCAATGACCGTGGTGAGTTGTTTGCGCATAACACCCATTTCATATATCAGGCTTGAGCTGTCACTGGTTTTTTTATCCACCGCGTGGGAAAGATCGCCTGAAGCAATCCGGGCGGCGACTTCAACGGCATAGCGCGGCTCGCCGCCCAGGGTTCGCAATATACCCCGGTTGATCACATAGACGAGCAGCGAGAGCAAAATGCTGATGGTAACGAATTCAACGATATTCTGATAAAGAGAAACCAGAAATGCCTCGTTAATATCATCAACATACAGGCCGGTCGTGATGATCCAGCCCCAGGGCGACCACGGAATGCTGTAGGCGATTTTCGGCTGAGGTTTCGTCTCGCCCGGACGGGGGAAAACATAGGCGGTATAACCGGCATTATTGTCCCTGGTGACGGCCACCATGTCTCTGAAAATATAGGCCCCGTTGGCATCAGCGATGTCAGACCCTTTGCCAATCAGCATTGCATTGATGGGGTGCATGATGACCTGCGCCTGGGTATTCAAAATCGTGAAATACCCCGTTTTACCATAACGCAGATTCTTGATGGTCTGGAGTGCGCGCTGTTGCGCTTCCGCTTGTGAAATCAATCCTTTGTCAGCAAGATCAGCCTGCATTTTCACTACGCTCTGGGCCAGTTGCGAGACATCCTGTATCGCATTTTTCCGCAGTGTCAGTTGGTCTTGTTTAATCGTCACCGAGCCAAAAAATAACGTTCCGGCCAGGCACACCAGCGCGACAACGAGCGGGAGCCATAGTTTATGGGCAAGTGATAATTTCATGGCATGATTCCCTGTGGTTTTATATGGCTGGCATCGCATCGTGCCCCGGAAGTCGGACTGCGCCTTCATATGTTTATCGGAAATAAAAAAAAACAAATTAATCGTTAAAAGTGATATAGAGGCTCAATATGTTAGTTTTTTGCTATAAGCGAATTAATTGTCTAATAATTAATGATATATTTTCGACCAGGTAATTAACGCGTTGATTTATTAAGATGTAAACACGCGCGTGATCACACTATTAATGGGCAAAGCGTGGGAAGAACGCAGGCTTGTTTGATTGATAGGAAGCAGCGCCACAGCGGGAATACCGGGGGGCTGCGATGGCATGATGATTAACTGCGGGAAGCCCCCGCGGGAGCGGAAACCGGGGGCTAAGACCCTGCAACCCGCGGCGGGCCGTTATTCCGTCAGCGTCCGATCCGGGCACGGCGTTCCCGCGTCCCGGGGTGAAAGCAGGATAAATACCGAGACCGCGGCGGCCAGGGTGACGGTCATCAATACATAGAGCAGCATGGTGAATGCGGTGTCATAGGCCATGGTCAGGGCATCGCGTCCCAGAGGGGCGAGCATGCGCGTTGCCTGATCGAGGTTGCCGGTAGCGAGCTGGCGCGACGCCTCGACGAGAGGCTGATGTGCGCCATCGCCGGCGCCCGCCCGTGTCACCGCCAAGAACACAAAAGCCGATAGCAGCGCATTCACCATGGCCAAGGCGATACCTTCACTGGCCACCTTGGTGGTGTTGAAGATGCCACTGGCCATACCGGCCTGGTCCCGCGGCACGACGGTCACCGACAAGCCGTCCATCAGGCCCCAGGGAATGCCGGTCCCGAGGCCGATCACCAGCAGCGGGCCGGTCAACGCCAGCATTGAGCCGCCGGATCCGACCCGGCTCAGCCAGAACAACCCGCCGGCGGCGACGAACAGGCCTGCGCTTGCCAGCCAGCTTGCGGGTATCGTCCGGGCAAGGATGGCGGCGCCGGCGGGAACGATAAGCATGGGCGCGGAAAGCGCAAGCATCAGCAGACCGGTTTGTATTTCGCTGTAACCCTCCACGCCGATGAAACGCATGGGGAGCACGATAAGCAGGACGACATACGCATAGCAGGTTGCGATGGGCAGGATCTGAACGCCGACGAATCTTCCGTAGCGGAACAGGGAGAGTTCGAGCAGCGGTTGTTTAATGCGGGTCTCTATCGTTGCGAAGAGGACAAACGCAGCGATGGACAGGGCAAACGCGCCGAGCACGATCGCCGCGGACCAGCCGCGATCGGGCGCTTCGTTCAGCCCGAGCGTCAGGAAACCGAGCGCGGCGATAAAAGCCACGGCGCCGGCGCTGTCGAAGCGGGAACTGCCCGGATTGCGCGTTTCTTTCATCACGCCTTGGGCGATAACCAGGGCAATCACGTCCAGGATCGTGCCCGTCAGGAAGATTGAGCGCCAGCCGAAATGTTCTATCAGGCTGCCGGAAACGATCGGCCCCAGGGCAAGACCGATGCCAAACGTGGTACCGATCATACTGAACGCCCGGGTCTGCGCATGGCCGGTAAACTCCTGCGCCAGCGCGGCCGAGCCGCCGGCCAGGGCCGCGGCGGCTCCCGCCCCCTGTAGCGCGCGCAGCAGGTTCAGCGTAGTGATATCAGGTGCAAAATCGAGCGCAAGGGAGCCCATGGCGAACAGCGCGGCCCCGCCCATAAAAACGCGCTTCCTGCCGTAAACATCCGCCAGTGCGCCTGCGGGGAGCATAAAGCTGCCGAAGGTGAGCATAAAACTATTGGTGATCCAGTTAAGTTGGGCGGCGCTTGCCGAGAACTCAATCCCGATGGTATGCGTGGCCAGCGCCGCGCCGGTAAAGCTGAGCGGCAGGGCCAATGCCGCCAGGCAAACGGCAAACAGCACCAGCGGGCCGCTGCGGGCGTACGAAGACGCCGGGCTTGATGACATGATAAACACCTCGTATGAAAGGGACGATATTGTCCTTCACCGCGACGATAGGCGTTGTTGATGCGGGGATAAATACCGGCAGCGGCGCAGCTGTGTCTCCGGTGAGGAGACAATCACGCGCTTATTCCGCGGTCGCTGAACGCATAAGATCGGCCAGGTGATCGAGTACCACGCGCGTTTTCAGCGGCATTCGCCGGCCAAGGGGGAGAAGCGCATGCACCGGGGGTCCCGCAACGGATGCCGCCGGCAGCACCCGCCGCAGTTCGCCGCAGGCGACATAGGGGTCGCCGACGCGGTCAAAAACCTGCGCAATGCCAAGCCCGCCCCTGGCGGCATCCACCAGCGACCGGCCGTCGGACACAATGGTGCTGATATTGGGGGAAAATTCCCGCACGCGGCCCTCGTCAAAGATATGCCATTGTCTGAGCTTGCCGGAGGCAGAACGGAAAATAACCGCTTCGTGGCGCATCAGCTCGCTGACGGAACGGATTGAGGGCCGGCCGTCGAGATAGGCCGGCGCGGCATACAGGCACAGGCGCAGGCCACAAAGTTTTCTTACGGTCATTTCACCGTCCGCCGGCAGTTCTCCCACCCGCACCACGATATCCCATCCTTCGCCCACGGCATCAGTGGCCTTATCGGTGAGTGAAATATCCAGGGTCACCAGGGGATAACGCGCACGAAGCGCGGGAAGCGAGGGAAGAATAAATCCGCCGAACCCCACGGGAATGTCCAGTCTGACCCGGCCGGCGGGATGGTCGCGGCGGGCGGCCAATGCCGTTTCCGCTTCGTGTAAACCGCCTAATGCCGCACGGGCCGCGTCAAGATAGGTATTGCCATCTTCGGTCAAGGTTACCGATCGGGTGGTACGCTGAAAAAGCTTGGTCCCGAGGCGCGCCTCCAGGCGCTGCACCGCTTTACCCACGTTTGCCTTGCTGGTTCCCAGCTGTTCGGCCGCCCGGGTAAAGCTTGCATGCTGGGCCACGGCCACAAAGGCGGCGATATCCTGCAGTGAGGGAGATGATTGGGTCATGATTGATCTTCCGCAAACAATAACGTCCTAAATTAGGGTATCGCCGTCGTTTAGTAAATGGTTATCCCAACGGCATTGTCGCTCCAGGAGCTACAGAGCGTCGCTTTTACCGGCGTTTATTTCCCCGGCGCGGCCGGTTATGTTTTCCGTCATCGAAACGCCGCGCGTCTGCCGGCGATCGCCTTAACGGAGCCCTGTTATGCAAAACATCACTGAAAGCGAGCTGAACACTACCCTTTCGCCTTTCGTTATCAACATCCCCCAGCCAGTGCTGGACGACTTAAAGCGCCGCCTGGACGCGACCCGGTTTCCCGAGCGGGAAACCGTACCCGATGCTTCCCAGGGGCCGCAGCTGGCGCGGGTCAGGGAACTCATCGAATACTGGCGCACGCGGTATGACTGGCGCCGCGTGGAGCAACGCCTGAACCGGTATCCCCAGTTCAAAACGAAAATCGATGGGCTCGGCATTCATTTCCTGCACGTCCGATCCCGTCATCCGCATGCGATACCGCTGATCATAACCCACGGCTGGCCGGGTTCGGTGCTGGAATTCCTGGATACCATCGACTTGCTGGTCGATCCCACCGCGCACGGCGGCCGGGCGGAAGATGCCTTCCATCTCGTTATTCCCTCCCTCCCCGGCTATGGCTTTTCAGACAAGCCGGCCGAGACCGGCTGGAACCGGGACCGTATCGCCAAAGCCTGGCATGAACTGATGCACAGGCTGGGCTACGCCGAATATGTGGCCCAGGGCGGCGATTGGGGCAGTCATATCACCATTGCAATGGCCCGGCTTGAACTCCCCGGCTTGCGCGCCATCCATACCAACCTGCCGCTGGTGGCGCCGAAAGAAAAACCGGCGAACCCGACGCCTGATGAACAGCGAGTGTTTGATCAGCTTGACGCGTTCGCTCGGGATGGCTCCGGCTATTATTGGGAAATGGTCACGCGTCCCCAGACTATCGGCTATGCCCTGGCGGATTCCCCCGCCGGACAGTTAAGCTGGATTTACGAAAAATTCGAGTCTTGGTCGGACTGCGACGGCGACCCGGTAAGCGCCTTTGGTTACGATAAAATCCTCGACGATGTGACCTGGTACTGGGTAACCAACTCGGGCGCTTCTTCTGCGCGCATGTATGCCGAACATCCGCACCTGGATTTCTACTCGCTGCCGGTGCGGATCCCGGTCGGCGTATCGGTATTCCCGCGCGAGATCTGGACCGCGCCGCAATCCTGGGCGCAGCAAACCTATCCGAACCTTATCTATTGGAATAAAACGACGCGCGGCGGCCATTTCGCGGCATTCGAACAGCCGCGGATCTTCGCGGATGAAATACGCGCGGCCTTTCGCAGCCTGCGCCCGGCGCACGCGCCCCGCTGAGCAAGACCGGGTTTTGCCTCACGGCCCGTTTATCCGGCACGCGGGCAACCCTATACATCCCATAACGCCGCAACTATCCTAGGATCACCCAATGAAACTGTATATCGCTGATAAAACCTGCTCTGAAGCCGTCCAGATTATCGCCAACGAACTCGGCCTCGAGCCTGAGCTTATTCACTTCGACGTGTTCGGCAAATCCACCTCGAACGGCGATGACTTTACGCAGCTCAACCCCATGCAATACGTTCCTCTGCTGGTTATCGATGAAAAAGAACATCATCCGATTTCCGAGACAATCGTGATTATTTCCTACCTCGCCGACCAGTATCCCGCGACCGGACTGATCCCATTGCGCGGCACGCTTGAGCGCGTCAGGTACGACCAGCTCCTGGTGTTTATCGCCACCGAAATCGCCCAGAAACATATCCCTCTGATGCGCAAACTGATGACGGAACAAGGCATTGCCTGGACCAGCGGCAAAATCGCCGCGGCCTACAGCATCCTTGATGACCGTCTTGCCGACGGCCGCGCTTTTCTGACCGGCGAGACAATGACGGTGGCGGATGCCTATCTCTGGGCCACATTCTGGGGCGATCGCTCGGGGGTCGACATCAGCCACCTTAAAAACGTGGCGAGCTGGAAAGATCGGATGGACGCACGGCCATCGGTGCAAAAGGCGCTCAGCGACGAGAAACGCCTTGTCAACGCGCACCGCGCCGCGCTGACCGCACCGGCGGAATAAGGCAAGCGGGCTCACTTCGCCGTGGTCCAGGCACGGCGTAACCCTTATATTCGCGCCGGCCGGCGGGCCACGAGCACGGCACGGCGCGCCGGCGAATTACGAGGAAAGATAACCAGGGCGGCGGCGGAAATCAGCCCGCCCAGTCACTCATTAAATGGCTCAGATGATCAGTCATCAATTGAGTGGTTAATTCACCATCCCCGGATAACATGGCATCAAGGATAGGTTGATGCTCTTGCGCGGATTTTACCAGCCCGCCACTTTCACGCAGCGCCTTGAGACCATACTGACGGGACTGATCGCGCAGGTTTTCAACAATGGTCACCAAGGGTTCATTTTCGAGCAGCGACAGCAGGCCAAGATGGAACTGGCGATCCATTTCCAGATAACCCGCAATATTCCCTTCCTTGGCATACCCCACCATGTCGGAGGCAATATGTGAAAACTCCTCCCGGCGCGCTTCCACCCGCGGCCTGAGCCTAGCAAGTTTGGCCATCGACGGCACTTCAAGCAATAACCGCAGCTCATAGACGTTATGACGCTCTTTATCGCTGAAATGCACCACGCGAAAACCGCGATTACGCACCGTTTCCATCAATCCCTGGTTAACCAGCGTCAGCATGGCCTCACGAACCGGGCTATTGGAAACGCCTAATTCTTCGGCCAAGGCCGAGGCGGAATAAATTTGGCCCGGCGCCAGATCGCCGGAAACCAGACGCAATTTCAAAATGGACAGCGCCTGATCGCGCAGATTGGCTTGCCGCAGTATAGGATGTTCCTGTTCCATATAAACCTCAGACTGACATCTTAGTAGTCGATAACATGCTACATTTTAGCCCGAATGAAGGTTCTACTCAATATAGATTCTATTTTCTTATGACCCGGCCGCTAAATTGTTGCTCACCGTGGCGGTACCAGGGCGATGACATAACATTTCCTTATTATAATAAGTAATAGTTATCTGCCTAATCGTTAAACTTCCCATCCCTGGGAGCCTCATCAGAAACTGTATTTCGGCGGCGTTGACCCTTCCTGGTAAATTTCCGCGCTTTTGACGGCGCCGAAGGCGGTATCGTTCTTTTCTAGGATCTTGGCGTATTCGCCGTTCTGAATCAAACGATCGTAGGCGGCTTTCAATGCTTGCAGCAATTGAGCCGAATTCGCGTTACGCGCCACCGCCGTCGCGGTCGGTCCCCCGCCGATTTCGCCCGAGGCGCTAAGTCCCGCATCGACGCGTATCGATTCCTGCGCCCCGCCGCGGTTAATCAACACGCCGTCGACCCGGCCGCTGTTAAGGGCCAGCACGGCATTATTAATGGATGGAAATGCGCTGACCACAGACGCCTTGTCCGTACATTTCAGCGCGGCGGAGTTGAGCGTGGCCAGCTCAGCGGAACCGGCCATGGCGCCGACTTTATGGCCGCAAATATCAGCCAGCGCCTTGGCCTGGAAGGGATGGCCTTTTTTCACCAGGAAAGTGCTGTAATCCTGCCAGTTAGTCACAAAATCGGCGACTTTTAATCGTTCCGTCGTGACATAGAACTCGCCATAGGAGATATCGTATTTATTCGATTGCAAGCCGGCCAGCGCGGTGGCGAAAGGGATCAGGCGAATATCGGCCTTCAGACCCAGTATGGCGGCAACCGATTGCGCGAGATCGACATCCATCCCCTTAAGCACGCCGCCTTCTTTATAAGCCAAGGGTTTTCCGGTGTCCGGAACGGCGATGCGCAGTTCGCCGGCGTCCTTTATCGATTGCGGCAGCTGCGCAGCCACGTCATCGGCCTTGCCAATCGCCTCCTGAGACCAGGCGCCGGCGGCGGGAAGCGCGCCTGCCGCCAGCGCGGCAATCAGGCACAAAAGTCGTGAATAATTGAATTTCATATAACTCTCCTGGGATGAATTAAGGGCGCGACGCGGGCTTGAACACTCACTGAACGTTGACAATAGCGTGTTACACGTAATATATTACCCGTAACACTTAGCTGCTGCAAGCGCGATGTTTATCCCACCGTCCGGGCCAGGGTCCTCCAGGAACATCCTCTGCGAGGCGAGGCAAGTCAATTCAACACGTAAGCGATTGAGGTGAAATAAAAATGGTTAAACCGGAATTTGATGTTGTGATTATCGGCGGCGGCCCATCGGGCTTGTCGGCGGCCTGGGAGCTAAGGGACAAGAATATTCTGGTCCTGGAAAAATCGCATCGTCTTGGCGGACGTCTCTACTCGGTATCACGGGGAGACTATTGGCTGAATCTCGGCGGTCACTTGTTTCCACCGCCGGGATCGCATATGCGCAACATCCTTCATTCCATAGGCCTGGATATCATCAAGATCCCCGGCAATAAATTCGCGATTTATTGGGGCGGTAAAGTGTATAAGCCCAAAATGGTTTCCGCCCTGCCGCTGACCATGCCGATGACCCTGCGTGAGCGTTTCGCCCTGGCGACCAAAGGCATGCGGATCCTAAAGGCGGTGAAAGGCTGGCAAAAAGCGATGGCGCCGGTATATGGCGAAAGTAACCAGCGCCGCCGGGCGCGGGTCGCCAGCTATCTGTCGGATAAATCCTTTCGCGAATTTATGGGACCGCTGCCCAAACGGCTTGAAGCGCTTTTTCAATCCGCGGCCCGGCGCGCGGCGGCGGAAATGGAAGACCAGCACGCGGGAGTCGGCGTTTCGCTTTTTGGCGCCGTATGGGCCGGTAAAGGCGATGCCATGGCGCTGAATCTTGACGGGGGTTCGGGCCGTTTCGGCGAGGTAATGATGGAACTGCTGGGCGATCGCGTGCGCTATGACGCTACCGTGAAATCAGTGAGTAAAACCGGCGACCTGGTTACCGTGGTCTATGAAACCGACGGGCGTGAACATAGCGTAACCGCCGCGGAAGTGGTGGTGGCGGTGCCGGCTTACCAGGCATCTGACATGGTCCGCGATATACCCGATGATGTTCGCCAGACCCTTATAAGCGTTCAGTACGGTCCGTTCCCCACCATGGGAATCATCACCGACGAGCCGGGCCCGATGCCCTATGACGATATCTATGCCATCACCACGCCGGATGCCTCGTTTGACATGTTTTTTAATCATGCTAATCCGCTGAGAACAGGCCCGCGCAAACCGGGCGGCAGCCTGATGGTTTATTCCGGCGGTACCCCGGCGCGCGAAATGCTTAAGCTGACCGATGATGAGATTCGTGATCGTTATCTTGCCGATATCTACAAAATGTTCCCGCAATTGCAGGGGCATGTGAAGGAAACCATTGTGCAACGCTGGGTGCCCGGCAATACGTATCGCCCGGCCGGGTTCAATTTTGCCCCCATGCTCGCCTACTGCGAACGCAACGACGTCAATATCCATTTTGCGGGTGACTACTTTGCCGAAATCGGCAATATGGAGATCGCCACCGGCTCCGGCCACGAAGCGGCGCGGCGCGCCCGCGTGCACCTGATGAGCCAGGCGCAAAAAAAGACGCAGCCGAGCATCGTCGAACGGGACCGTATCGCCACCGCCGGGCAGGTGAAGGAAAATGTCTGAATAAAGCCGCGCTCCCGTTTCGCATCGGCATTATTGGGGCGGGCGTGGCGGCAGAACCCCCTGCCCGCGAGTTAACGCGGGTCGAAGGTGCGGTCGTCTGCGCCGTTTTCTGCCGTGACATGGACAAAGGGGCGGCCTTGGCGGCCGCTTTTTCAATACCGCAGGCCTGTCACCGCCTGGACGCGGGGCCCTGCCCTCAGTGAGGCCGATCGGGCGCAGGCCACGGTCAAGGTGGTGGATGCGCTTCACCGCCCGGCCGCCACGCGCCGTCTGCCGCAAGCACTATAGCGCCCCGCATGCCGGCTCCCGGTTTCCCCTAAAGCCGGCCCCACGTCAGCGTAAATAATCCCGTGGCGCGCAAAAAAAAGCGTGGTTTTTACTGCCAACCACGCTTGAATAGAGCGATTGAACCCAACCTAAGCGGCTCGTTCCATGCCGTTTTTATAGCGCTGTACCGCGCCCGGCAATTGGCTCCATTCGGTATACCATTGATTGAACAAGCGGAATTGCGCCTCCACGTAGCCGCGCTGACTGTCGGTAAGCGCATCGGTCCGATTGAAATGCAGCGCGTACTCCTTATTCCCCTTCAGCACCATCATATATTTGAAGAACAGCACCAGATCCGGACCGGCATCGAATGACGACAGAATCGCCAGCGCCTGTTCAAGCTCCTGCGCCCGTTGGCGCGCGTCGCTATCACCGGCCGCCGCCGCCTGAGAAAGATGACACAGATGCAGCACTTCTTCGGGCAGCACGTTGCCAATGCCGGTGATGGCGCCGGTGGCGCCACAGTTGACGAAGCCATGCACTACGGCGGTATCGACGCCAATCATCAGCGTGACGTCATCGTCGCGGCTGGTGATATTCTCCGCGGCGTAACGCAGGTCATCCATGCCCCCGAACTCTTTAAAACCGACCAGGTTGGCATGTTCGCCGCGCAAGGCGAAAAACAGATCGGCGCGGGTGGCGAAACCATAATAGGGACTGTTATAGATAACCGCCGGCAGCTCCGGCGCGGCGGCAAGGATGGCTTTAAAGTGTTCTTTTTGCGCCGCGATCACCGAACCGCGCGATAGCACCCGCGGAATAACCATCAGGCCTTTGGCCCCAACGCTCTGCGCGTGGGCGGCATGGGCCACCGCAGCGGCGGTATTCACCGCGCCGGTGCCGACGATGACCGGAATGCCGGCCTGGGTCAGGCGCTCCACCCCTTCCATGCGCTGCGCGTCGGTCAGCAATGGCCAGTCGCCCATCGAACCGCAATAGACCACCGCCGACATACCCGCGCCGATCAATTCCTGCGCTTTACGCACCAGGGCATCAAAATCGGGCTGCCTGGCCTGTGTGCAAGGCGTCATCAACGCCGGGATCACCCCGGAAAATATATCTGCTTTCATACTACCTCTCCAATGATGGTTCTTAACGGACGGCGTAACGGGATTGCCGGTGCCGTTGGGTTACCGGCGCGCCGCGCCGGTCAGCAATGCCGGATCTATGGCGGAAATGGCCTGCCTGAGCGCCGCTTTCTGCACGGTGGAATAAGGCGGAATCGGCGCGCGCACCGGCCCGACGCTCAGCCCCAGGATTTCACAGGCGGCCTTGATGCCGCTGTTGTAGCGGCCCGCGCCTAGCAGGCGGATCAGCGGATACACTTGCCGCCAGAGATCCGCAACCGCCTGGTCGTCGCCGCTTTCGCTCGCGCGCTGTAATTTCACCAGCCCCGGCGCCATAAAATTGCCGGTGCCCATCACCATGCCGGGCGCTTTCAGCATCAGCGCGGGCAGCATCAGCACGTCTTCGCCGTTGAAAAAAGTGATTTCACCGGCATGATCCATCAGCAGCGCGCTCATTTGCATGATGTTAGCCGACGAATCCTTGACGTATTTGACCTGCGGTATCTCCCTGGCCAGTTTTAGCAGGAAATCCACGTCGAGATGCAGACCGGTGGCCGGGGGAAAGTTGTAAGCGCAAATGGGCAGGCTGGTGGCCGCGGCGACTTCGGCGTAATACGCGAACGCCTCATCAAAACCGATGGGCTCATAGTAGGGGGTCGCCAGCATGATGGCGGTGGCGCCCACGCTTTCGGCGTGCCTGGAAAATGCAATGGCTTCCCGGGACGAGGTTGCGCCGGTATGGGCCAGTACCGTGGCCTTGCCAGCCGCCTGCTCGGCCACGATCGCGACTAAACGTAATCTCTCCTGGTGGGAAAGGACAGAAAACTCGCCGGTACCGCCGGCAGGAACAAAACCATCGACGCCGTCAGCGATATTTTGGTCTACGAGTTTGCGTAGCGCCGCTTCATCGATACCTTCACCGTCAGCGGTGAACGGCGTAACAATAGCGGACAGTACTCCCTTAAGGATCATAAGCTGAATCTCCATTGATAAAAGTCAGAGGGGCGGAAAACCATCGGCGAGCTCGTCTTCCGAGTCCGCCGCAATAGTCAGAAAGCCGTTGATATAGGCACGCCCGGTCAGCGCCGGCGTAATAAACGTACGCGGGCCGGCGCCGCGCACCTGCGCAGCCGTTACCGTAAAAGTAGAACCGATAATGCTCTGCGTGGTGACGGTATCCTGCGGCCGGACCTTGCCTTCGGTGACCAGTTTGGCGAACAGCGCGCTGGTCCCGGTACCGCAAGGAGAACGGTCTATAACGCCCGGCGGCGCCACCACCACGATTTTCGCCCGCAGGTGTTGCGCGGGATCGCAGCGGTAAAACAATACCTGATAGACATCCAGCGCCGCGCTGGTAAGCGGATCGGTGACGCCTTCCCTGGTATAGGCCTCGCGCAGCAGCCGGGCCAGGCGGACAATTTCAGTGGCGTTGTCGCGATCGAGCGACAGGCCGATGCTCTCGGCGGCCACAGAAATATAATAATCGCCGCCATAAAGCAGCTCGACCTGAACCAGACGGCCTTCCAGCCGGCATTCCCCCCGGCCGACCACAAAAGATTCAACGTTGGTAAGCGTTACGGTCGTGAATTTTTCGCCCTCACGCCTGGCCGTCACGCCAACCGGCCCCGCTGGCGTGCGAATGCGAAATGACGTGCTGTCCGCGCGCTCGCGCCACAGATTGGGCAAAAGATTCAGCTCGACTATCACCGAGGCGAAGCCAATCATGCAGTGTCCGCACATCGGCGGGTACGAACCGGGTTCCAGGATCACCGCCCCGATATCGCAGCCATCTTCCTGCGACATAATCGGCACTACGGCGCAGGTGAGCCCGCCGCCGCGCGGCTCGTGCACTAGACGGCGCCGCCAGTGGTCGGCCCGGTCGCGCAGCCAGCGCCGCGCGCCGTCAACGGTTGCCGCCTGCGCGGGCAAATCAATACCCGAGAGCACGATGCGCGTCGGATTGCCGCCGGTGTGCGAATCCACCGCGAATATCACCTGCCGATCCCGGCGGCTAAGCCAATCGATGGCGCTTTGCGGCAAGGCGCGGTTATCGGCCATGGTTTTCCACCCGGAACAGCGGCGCGCCTAATGAACGGGCATCAACGGCGATCCCTAGTCCGGGCGCGGTGGGCGCTTTGCCCCGTCCCCGCACGGAGCGCGGGGCATAACCGGCGACATGCTCAAGCGTCCAGTCGTTGAAAAAGGAGGCGTGCATCAGCGCATCCGCGCGGGTACTGGCGGCAACGTGCGCTACTGCGGCGGTGGTCACATCGCCGCCCCAGACATCCTCAATACAAACCGTCATGCCTAAATCCTGCGCCTGGTCACGCATACGCACCGCGCCGGTGATGCCGCCTACCCGCGCCAGCTTGATATTGACCGAGACTGCGCCCGCGTCGTATTTCGCCCGGTACAGCTCCGCGGCATTGATCACCGACTCGTCCATCACCAGCGGCAGCGAACTCATGCGCTGCACCAGCGCGCAATCGGCGGTATCGCGGCAGGGTTGCTCGATAAAAATATTCAGGCCGGCCAGTTCCCGCACCGCGATCGCCGCCGACTGCAGATTCCAGCCGCCGTTGGCGTCGGCGACGATCGTCACATCATCGCGACAGGCTTCCACGACGCTGCGGGTCCGCGCGGCATCATCGAAAGGATCGTTGCCCACTTTCAGTTGAAAACGGCTGATGCCCGCCTCCCCGCGCATGCGCACAAAGGCGGCCATGTCGCCGGGGGATGACAGGGGCACCGCTTCATATAAAGGAAAATCCGGCTGGGTCACGCCGCCCAGCAGCGTGGCGATCGGCAGGTTCGCCATTTTGCCCAACACATCCCAACAGGCTATATCGATGGCGCTTTTGGCGCTGTTTTGACCCAGCAGGCAGGCATTCATGCGTTGATGGATGACCGCCAGGTTGGTGGGGTCCAGCCCCAGCAGCGCGGGCGCCATAAGGCAAATTCCCGCGCGCGTCCCTTCGGCGAAATCCGGCAGATAGGTGCCGCCGAGGGTGCAGCTTTCCCCCCAGCCTTCCAGCCCCTCATTGGTAATAATCCGCACCAGCGTGGATGCCTGTCGCTGAGCGGCGCGGCCTTGGGACATCACGTATTCGCCATGGGCGTAGGTCAGTTGATAGCCGTAAACTTCAATTGCCGCGATCTTCATTGTGCTCTCACTTATAGTGATTGGTTATGGGTAATATATTACATTCAACGTTAAGTCTGTCAATGCGCTTTTTCAAACACGGCGTTATGCAAACAGCTCGGCAAAATGCGGATTCAAAAACAGATCGAGCGGGTCCATCTGCCGGCGAATTTGTATAAAACGCGAGTAATCGGGGTAAAGTTCGCTCACCCGCCGGCGGTCGAGAAAGTGCAGCTTGCCCCAGTGCGGCCGGGCCGAAAGCGGTCGCAAAGTCTGATCCACCGCCTGCAAGAAGGGAAAATAATTGCTGCCTATGGCGCCTGAAACGGAGATGGACGTGCTGTCACGGCCGCTCTGCGGCGAAATATAGCCGGTATCGGCTTTCTGCCAGCGGACCTGCAGCGGCGAGATCTCATGGGGAAATCCGCTGCGCATCAGATATTGCATGCGTTCGACCGCCTCCCGCGCATCGGCGGCGTCCACCATGTACTCCAGTTCATGGAATTGCGCATCGGTAGTGCCATCGGGATAGATGCGATACGCCCGATCCGTGCGCCGATTCATTGCGCCCTGAGGGAGGTCGGGTCCATCGGCGGACACTTCCCGCAGCAGTTTGACAAAGCAGTGATCGGCCGGCACCTCGCCCAGTTGGTACATCTGGGCGGAATGCGCGCTGGGCATCCACCAAAAAGAAAAATGCCGGTATGCGCCGAGCAGGTAATCCCACTGGCGCAGCACCTCCGACATGGGCAGAATGATATTTTCCTCTTTTAGCCGGTAGGCTGGGACCAGTTGTAAACCAACGCGCACCACCGGCCCGAGCAAACCGAGCGAAACCTGGCCTGCGCGCAGATAATCCGCGGTTTCACCATCGATATCCACCACCTCCCCGAGCCCATTGACGATACGCAGGCTGACCACCTTTGATGACAGCGACCCAAAAGCGGTGCCCGAACCTTTGGTGCCGGTGGCGACGGCGCCGGCGATGGATTGCACGTCGATATCCCCCTGGTTTTCAAGCGACAGTCCCGCGGACCACAGCGGTTCGCCGAGGGCGGCAATGGAGGAACCCGCCGCGACCTGCGCCTGTTGATGCCCCTTATCGATGGCGATGACGCCGCTCAGCGCGCTGAGATCGAGCAATAAACCACCCGTGCGAACGATAGGCGTAAATGAGTGGCCGCTGCCGGCAACCCGCACAGGCTGTCCTTGGCTTACCGCCTGGCGAATGCCTGCGATTGCCTCCTCTTCGCTTGCCGGCCGGAAACAGTTGTCCACGGTGAAGGTTTGATTGCCACCCCAGTTGGTCCATTTGAATTGAGACATCGTCATCACTCCCATTTTTGCGCGATTGAACTTGACGGATAAAAACTAAACTAACATTATGTAAACGGCTACCGGTTATCGATTACCGTAAAGTCTCACATACATCCATAGCGAGTTTCAAGTATGTTTAGGGGAACGAAAGTGACACAGACACAATTGTTAAATCGGCAGGTAGTGGGAGACATCGGAGAACATCAGAGCATGCCCGTGGTGCCGTTGAAATATCATGGGCGTTGGATTGCGGCGGGACTTCTTATCATTGTGGCGGCGGGGTTGATCGTTTCACTTATCACCAATCCGCGTTATCAATGGCAGGTGGTTTCCCAATACCTTTTCGATGCTTCGATTCTCTCTGGCCTGATGGCAACCGTCTGGCTGACACTCGCCGCCATGAGCATCGGCGTGGTATTAGGTACGCTGCTCGCCCTGATGCGCATGTCAAAAAATCCGGTGCTCAACAGTATCTCCTTTATTTATTTATGGATGTTTCGCGGCACGCCGCTGCTGGTGCAACTGATATTTTGGTACAACCTGTCCGCGCTTTATCCGGAGATTACCATTGGTTTTCCGTTCGGGCCCAATCTGGGCACCTTTGACGCCAATCAGTACATTACGGTCTATGCCGCGGCGCTGCTTGGCCTGGGGCTGAATGAAGGAGCCTATATGTCCGAGATCGTGCGGGCGGGCTTGAATTCAGTGCCTGGCGGACAACGGGAAGCGGCGGAAGCGCTGGGCATGTCAAGCTTTCGCGTGATGGTGAAAATCATCCTGCCGCAGGCGATGCGCATTATCATTCCGCCAACCGGCAACCAGCTGATCGGCATGCTCAAAACCACTTCCCTCGTCAGCGTGATCGCCCTGCAGGAATTGCTCTACTCCGCGCAGCTCATCTATACCGCGAACTTCCAGACCATCCCGCTGCTGATTGTGGCCTCGCTATGGTATCTGGTGCTCACCTCTGTTCTTTGTGTGCTGCAGCACTATACCGAGAAGCATTTTTCCAAAAGCGATCATCATTCCCAGGCGCTGCCAGCGCCGGCGGACGAGAAACTTGACGATCACACAGTAAGGAATGCCTGACTATGCCTTTTTCCCCATCTTCCCCGCACGGACACCACTTTGCGGTAGTGGCGCGCGGCGTCGAGAAATCATATGGCCATCTGCCGGTGCTCAAGGGCATTGACCTGACCGTCGAATACGGCAACGTATGCTGCATCCTCGGACCTTCCGGATCGGGTAAAAGCACATTTCTACGCTGCATGAACCATCTTGAGCGTATTGAAAAGGGGTTATTGCAGGTCGGCGGCGAAACGGTCGGCTATCGCGAACACAACGGCAAGCTTTATGAGATGAAAAAGTCCGAAGTGGCCCGGCAACGGGCCGATATCGGCATGGTTTTCCAGAGCTTTAACCTGTTCCCCCATATGACGGTAATGGAAAACATCATTGAAGCGCCGATGCACGTCAAAAAAATCCGTAAATCACACGCCGTCGAACAGGCGATGGTGATGCTGTCCAAGGTGGGGCTGACCGGTAAGGCCAATGCCTATCCCCGTACGCTCTCCGGCGGCCAGCAGCAGCGCGTCGCCATTGCCCGCGCGCTGGCGATGAAGCCCAAATTGATGCTGTTTGACGAGCCGACCAGCGCCCTCGATCCCGAACTGGTCGGCGAAGTGCTGAGCGTCATGCGCGAACTGGCCGACGAGGGCATGACCATGATCGTCGTGACCCATGAGCTTGGTTTCGCCCGCGAAGTTTCCGACCAGGTGGTCTTCATGGACAACGGCGTGGTGGTAGAGCAAGGCAACCCGACTGAATTTTTCAGCCATACCAAAAATGAACGCGCCAAAGCCTTTCTTGGCAAAGTGCTATAACATCCCTTCTGGAGTGCATATGATTGCTTTACCTGACACTGTACGGACCCGCGCTTTTATCAACGGCGAATATGTCGACGCTGAACACCAGCGGGTCTTCGATAACTTTAATCCCGCGACCGGTAAACTGCTCAACCAGATTGCCGCCTGCTCCGCCGCCGACGTTGATAAAGCGGTTAAGGCCGCCCGCGCCGCCTTTGAGCGCGGTGAATGGAGCCGCATGGAGCCGCGCGAGCGTAAGCGCATCCTGCATACTTTTGCCAATCTTATCGAACAACATGCCGCCGAGTTAGCCCTGCTGGATTCGCTGGATGCCGGCAAGCCGTTGGCGGATTGCGAAAATTTCGACCTACCCGATGTGGTCAACAACATTCGCTGGTATGCCGAAGCCATCGATAAGGTCTTCGGCAAGATATCGCCCACCGGCGCGGGCAACCTTGGCCTGATTATTCGTGAACCGGTGGGCGTGGTCGGCATGGTATTGCCGTGGAACTTCCCTGCCGCCACCTTGTCATGGAAAATTTCGCCGGCGCTGGCGGCTGGCAACTCGCTGGTGATCAAGCCGGCGGAACTGGCCTCGCTGTCGACGATACGTATCGCCGGGCTGGCGCGGGAAGCGGGCATCCCCGCAGGCGTATTCAACGTGGTGCCCGGCTTAGGCCATATCGCCGGTAAAGCCTTAGGGCTGCATAACGATGTCGATGCGCTGACCTTCACCGGCTCAACAGAAATCGGCCGGCAGTTCCTGCGCTACGCCGCCGACAGCAACCTGAAGAAAGTGGTGCTGGAATGCGGCGGCAAAAGCCCGCAGATCGTCATGGCGGATATGGCGGAAGACCTGGACGCCATCGCCGAAAACCTGGCCAATGCGGCATTCTGGAATATGGGGCAAAACTGCACCTGCGGTTCGCGCATCCTGGTGCACTCCGCCATTAAAGAACCCTTTATGAAGGCTTTTATCCGGGCCGCGCAGGTATGGAAAACCGGCGACCCCACCGACCGCGCCACCAGGCTGGGGCCACTGATCGAGCCTGACGCGCTGGCGCGGGTATTGAGCGCCATCGCGCAGGCCCAACAGCAAGGCGCCACTGTGCTGCACGGCGGTAGCCAGGTGCGGCAGGATAGCGGCGGCTGGTTTGTCGAAGCCACGATTATTGATGGCGTCACGCCGGATATGGCCTTGGCCCGGGACGAAATCTTCGGTCCGGTGGTGGCGATCCTCACTTTCGACAGCGAGGAACAGGCGGTAAAAATCGCCAATGACTCCGCTTATGGCCTGGCGGCTACGGTATTTTCCAATGACATCAACATTGCCGTGCGCATGGCGCGTCAAATACAGGCCGGCACCGTGGCGGTTAACGGTTACGGTGAAGGCGATATCACCACGCCGTTTGGCGGCCTCAAAACCTCGGGTTTCGGCGGCTATGACAAAGGATTCGAAGCCTTTGATCAATACACCCAAATGAAAACCATCTGGGTAACCCTCAGTTGACGCTGAACGCGGCACCGTCCGCCGGCGCTGATCTTATTTTCAACACGTATCAAGGTTCCGCTATGCAAATTCTGGGTGAAAACTTTATCCGCGGTGAACGCAGCCGGCAAAACAGCGTCACGCTGGCCAGTTATGATGCATTTACCGGCGAGGCGCTGCCCTACACTTTTTATCAAGCCACGGAGCAGGAAGCCGTCCAGGCCTGCCTGGCCGCCGAACAGGCTTTTCCAGCCTATCACAGCGCGCCTGCGCGTGACCGCGCCCTTTTTCTCGATGCCATTGCCGATAGGCTGGATGCGCTGGGCGATGAGTTTATCCAGCTGGCGATGCGGGAAACAGCGCTGCCTGAAGGCCGTATCCGCGGGGAGCGCGCGCGTACCAGCGGGCAAATGCGGCTGTTTGCTTCCGTGCTGCGGCGCGGGGATTGCTTTGGCGCCCGTATCGATACCGCGCTACCGCAGCGCGCCCCGCTGCCGCGCCCCGATGTGCGTCAGATAAAACGGGGCATCGGGCCGGTGGCGGTGTTCGGCGCCAGTAACTTTCCCCTCGCATTCTCCACCGCCGGCGGCGATACCGCCTCCGCCCTGGCGGCGGGCTGTCCGGTAGTCATGAAAGCGCATAATGGCCATATGGGCACCGCCGATTGCGTGGCTAACGCCATCGTGCTCGCCGCCCGGCAAACCGGCATGCCTGCCGGAGTGTTCAATATGATTTATGGCGGCGATATCGGACAAGTCCTGGTGCGGCATCCGGCTATTCAGGCGGTGGGGTTTACCGGTTCGCTGAAAGGCGGCCGCGCGTTATATGATCTGGCCGCCGCGCGCCCCGATCCGATCCCCGTGTTTGCCGAAATGAGCAGCATTAACCCGATGATCCTGCTGCCCGGCGCGCTGGCGGCGCGCGGCGAGGGGATCGCCCGTGAGCTGACGGCTTCCGTGGTCGCCGGCTGCGGGCAATTTTGCACCAATCCAGGGTTGATAATCGGTATATCTTCGCCTGACTTCAGCGCTTTTTTGCAGATGATGCGGCAAAATATCCGGCGCAGCCCGCCGCAAACCATGCTCAACCGCGGCGTACTCGCCAGCTATGAACACGGACTCGCGCAATTACATCAACACCAGGGCATCACCCATCTCGCCGGGGAGCCGCAGCAGGGTATGCAGGCGGTGCCCCAGCTGTTCCAGGCGCAATCCGGTTTGTTGACCACAGGCGATCCACTGTTGCAGGAAGAGGTTTTCGGGCCGGTGACCATCGCCGTCGCCGTGGCGGACCAGGCCGAGCTGACGCGGGCCCTGACGGGGCTGCGGGGGCAGTTGACCGCGACGCTGGTGGCGGAAACGGAAGATTTGCGCCATTTTGCCCATCTGGTTCCTTTACTGGAACGCAAAGCCGGCCGCCTGCTGTTAAATGCTTATCCCACCGGCGTCGAAGTCTGTGACGCCATGGTACACGGCGGCCCCTGGCCGGCGACCTCCGATGCCCGCGGTACCTCGGTGGGCACGCTGGCAATCGATCGTTTCCTGCGCCCGGTCTGCTATCAGGATTATCCGCAGGAATTACTGCCCGATGCGCTAAAAGATGACAACCCGCTGAATCTTTCGCGTTTGGTCAACGGCGTTTACACGCGCGAAAAAATCCGTGCGTAATCAGGTGGCGACGTAAGAAAAGATAACGCTTATCACGGTGCGCTGCGCCCCGAAGGCCAAATGATCTTCGGGGCGTTTTTTTTGATAACCGATACGCTTTGGCGTAACAGGCGCTGGCATGGGTGCGTTTGCCGCGTGGCAGGGCACCGCTATTCCTGTACATCCATTCCTAGGCGGTCCGGTTTGCCGGCGGCAACGCATCGCTGCCGTAGCCGACGCCGAAACCCTCGGCAAAAGGGTCTTCGGGATCAAGCAGGAAGGTCGATTGCGCAATAATATGGGCGCGGCCGCGTATTTTCGGGATAATGGCTTCGACATGGGGAGTCAGCTTCGTCGTCTCCTCGAAAGTACCCTCAAAGACTGAACCGATAATGCTTTCGTGCCGGAACCTGTCGCCTAGCCCCTGCTGGCGGCGATAAAAGCGCTGGGCCATGCGCGCCGACGTTCCCGTGCCGCCGGGAGATCGGTCAACGCCTGCTTCGCCGAAAAACACCAGGTTACGGTAGCTGCCGGCGCTGTTTTGCTCTTCGGTGAATATCACCATCGGCACGTGGCAAGCCTTGCCGGTGGCGGGATCGATGATATGCAGATCGCGATTGACGCTATCGCGAATGGCGCGACCCGCGCTCACCAGTTGCTCCGCATACGCCGGTTGCACCGCCAGCCCCAAACTTGATGCGGCGACCAGCGCATAGTAATTCCCGCCGAAGACGATATCCAGGGTAACGGGACCGCGCGCCGGCAAGTCCACCACCTGGTCTGGGGCCACCATATAAGAGGCGACGTTTTGGATGGTGACCCCTTTCACCACGCCATTAGCGACCTCGACTTCCGCGGTGACCAGGCCGGCGGGGGTATCAAAAGAGATGCGCGAAAGGGGTTCGGTCACCTCGACATACCCGTTTTCCACCATCACCGTTGCGGCGCCGATGGTTCCCGCGCCGCACATTAACGGCCACCCGCCGGTTTCGATAAAGACGATGCCAATGTCGGCCCGTGGATCGCAGGGCTGCATCAAGATGCTGCCGCACATTTCCGAACTCCCGCGCGGTTCATACATGAGTAGCTTCCTGATGGCGTCGTGATGCTCCATCAGATAGGCGCGCTTTTCGCTGATACGCGCGCCGGGAACGGGCGCGACGCCGCCGATAACCACCCGTGCGGGCGCGCCGGCGCTATGGGCATCAATCACGGAATACTGGACGCTTGACTTCATATGTGATCCTTACCGTCTGAAAAAACGGGACGCTTCGCATCCGCCGCATAGCCGACCCCAAATCCCTCCTGGAACGGATCCTCCGGATCGACAAAAAAGTTGCGCAGGCCAATAACAAACGCCCGCCCTGTGATAAGAGGTAGCACCATTTCTTTTCCAGCCACGATGTGTACGCCGGTCAGCTTGCCGGTGAAACGGGAGCCGATAATGCTTTCATGGACAAAGGTTTCATCCAATGCCAACGCACCCCGCGCATACAGCTGCGCCATGCGCGCCGATGTCCCCGTCCCGCCGGGAGAACGATCGACACCGGCTTCACCAAACAACACCAGATTTCGATGGGTGCCGGGATGCGAGCCAGGCCCGGTGAAAATCACGTTGGGGATCGGCGTCGCCCCCGTTTCCAATGGATGCCTGACGGCGAGGGTGGCGTTAGTGCTTTCCCGTACTTGCCGGCCAATCAACACCAGCCGTTCCGCACAGGCCGGGACCAACGCCAGATCGAAGCGGTCAGCGGGGACAATGACGTAAAAATTGCCGCCATAGGCAATATCGACATCGACACGACCCTGTCCGGGCACATCGATCTGGTGGTCCTTGACCGCGAGGTATGACGGCACATTAGAGAGCGAGACGCCCTGGACCGCGCCGTCTTTAAGAGCAATATGCGCCGTCACCAGACCGGCCGGCGTGTCAAATACGATCTGCGCGCGTGCGCCGGCCGCTTTAAACATGCCGGTCTCGATCAACGCGGTCGCCGCGCCGATGGTGCCTGCGCCGCACATGGTCAGCCAGCCGCCGCTTTCGATAAACACAATACCCACATCGGCGCGCGGATCGCAGGGCGCCATAATCAGGCTTCCGCTCATCTGTGAACCGCCGCGGGGTTCATACATCAGCAGCTTGCGCACATGATCATAGTGAGCAGCCAAGTACAGCCGCTTTTCATTCATGGTATTGCCCTTGGCTTGCGGGACGCCGCCGATCACAACCCGCGCTTGCGCTCCGGCGGCGTGCATATCAACAACAGAATAGTGAGATCTTGAATGCATCAGGTCTCCTGGGGAATAAAAGAAGCGATAATATCTACCTATCAGAGCGTTGGATAACCTTTACTCGATGGTATAAGCCGGCAGGGCGTCGCCTTGTTTATAGATAGTGGGATCAGTGATCATGCCGTAATCCGTGCCCCACCGCTTATGGATTTGCGCATATTTTCCCGACGCGATCAGGTGCACATAGGCGGCCTGCAGGGCTTGCAGCAACCCCGCGCTTGACTCATTGCGCGCCACGGCCGTGGCGCAGGGACCACCGCCCACACGGCCTGTAGGCACAAAAGGCTGTCCCGACGCCACCAGGGTTAACCCCACTTCGCGGCCGGTCAGCACCGCCTCGACGCGTTTGCTGGCGAGCGCAAGCACGGCATCCGCCATTTGCGGAAAGACGCTGACCTGAGGCGCCGGTTTGCCTTCATCCGCACAGCGCGCCTTGCCGGTTTCCATGGCGGGAACGCCGGAAGACCCCCCCAGGATCGCTATCTTATGCCCGCAGACATCCGCGATGCTTTCAGGCATATATTTGCTGCCTTTATTCACCACGAACGCATCGAAATTACTCCATTCGGTGACAAAGTCGGCAACTTCGACACGGTCTTTGCGCACGAAAAACTCGCCCATGCCGATATCGTATTTCTGTGCCTGCAGCCCTAACAGAATCGCGGGGAAATCCATACCCTGGATCTCCGCTTTCAGCCCCATCGTTTGGGCGACAGCGCTAACCATCTCCGGGATCATGCCGACAGTTTTCCCGTTGGCGACAAAAGAAAAAGGCTGGTATTTTGTCATGGTGGCGACGCGGAGCACCCCGCGTTTTTTTATCGCCTCGGGCACCAGCGCGACAATCTCGGGCACAGCCGCAATGCCGCCCTCCTCACCGGTGGGCATGCTGTTGGCGGGCGCCGCATATGCATATGTTGAGGCGGCACACAGCATCAGCGCGGAACCGACCCATGCCACGCCGATAGTTTTTCGAAAGCGCATTACCCTTCTCCTCAGTCAGTTGTTATCTGTAAGGTGTTATATATTACCGATAGACGATAGCATGTTACGATTTTGTGTCAATCCCTTTCCCCGTCGCCATGATCTGCGCCAGGATTATCCGCTTTGCTGCAGCCTGGCTAAGTGGCCTCTTGCCGGCACACCCCGCCTCCCTCCCCTTATTAACCTGTGATGAAACACACAGAAATTATCCCCTGCGCTGTCTATAGTTGTTCTATTAGATGATATCTAGTTCTATCAGACAGAACACGAGGCAATATTATGGCGCGAACAGAGGGGACAAATCCCCAACCCCTGGGCGTAACCCCCAGCGGCGTCGATGTGATCGATCGGGCGATGGCGCTGCTGTTCGCCTTCAGGCAAGAAGATCGGTCGTTAACCTTGACCGAACTCGCCAGGCGCACCGGCTTGTATAAAAGCACGGTGCTCAGGCTGGCGGCGGCGCTTTGCCATCACCGGATGATGATCCGCCTGGAGGATGGCCGTTACAGCCTCGGCTCCGCCACCTTCAGCCTGGGAAACCATTACTTAGCCCACCTGAATCTCAGCGATGTGCTGCTGCCGTTAATGCGTGAGCTTAATGAACAACTTGGCGAAACCGTGTCTTTTCATATCCGGGAAGGGGATCACCGCTTGTGCCTGTTTCGGATTAATTCGCAATTTGCCGTGCGCGTAAACGTACAGCAGGGCGATGTGCAATCCCTGGAGCGCGGTGCCGGCGGCAGGATCCTGCTGGCCTTTTCCGGGGAGCCCGGCGACATCTACGAACAGGTGCGCCGGGCCCATACCTACGCGTCGCACGGCGAGCGCGACGAGGAAACCGCCGGCATTTCCGCGCCGGTATTCGGCCCCGGCCAGCGGCTTATCGGCGCGCTGGGCATCGTGGCGCCCATCAGCCGGCTGGACATGGCGTTGATGGCGCGGTATCGCCCCATCCTGCTGGAGATTGCCGCCCGCGCGACGGAACGGCTGGGCGGCGACGCGCTACCGCTGCTACGTGCAAAAGAGATAGCTGTTTAATACGTGCTCATCGTTTGGAGTTCGGCGCAAAACGAATCCCATGCTGTCGATAAGTGAAACGATATTGCCTGTAAAAGCCCTTTCAATACCGGGGAGACGGTTTATAACGCCGGTGGCGAAGGCATAAAGGGGACATGATGATGTTTCAATGGTTCACATCGCTTAACAAAATCGAAAAACGCACCTTCTGGGCCTGCTTCAGCGGCTGGGGGCTGGACGCCATGGATACGCAGATGTATGCCCTGTCCATCCCGACGCTTATCGCCCTGTGGGGCATGACCAAAGGACAGGCGGGCATCCTGGGCACCACCGTGCTGATCATGGCGGCGCTGGGCGGCTGGATTGCCGGTATTTTATCCGATCGCTATGGCCGGGTGCGGATCCTGCAGGTGACCATCGCCTGGTTTTCCCTCTTTACGTTCCTGTCGGCATTTACCGATTCCTTTTGGCAGCTGATGATCACCCGCGGCCTGCAGGGCATCGGTTTTGGCGGCGAGTGGGCGGTCGGGGCGGTGCTTATCAGTGAGACCATCAACGCCCGGGTGCGCGGGCGCGTGGTCGGCGCGCTGCAGGCGGGCTGGGCCATCGGCTACGGTATTACCGTTATTATTTCGACCATTATCTTTAATTCTTTTCCCGCAGATACCGCCTGGCGCATCCTGTTTGCCCTGGGACTGCTGCCCGCGCTGCTGGTATTGTGGATCCGGCGCAATATCCAGGAAGCGCCGCTGTATAAAAAAGAACATGCCGACGTCCAGGATCAGTCCAACAGTATTTGGGATGTTTTTTCCTCCCCTTATCGCGCCACCACCCTGAAGGCCATTCTGCTGACCTTTGGTATTTACGGCGGCAATTACGTGATGATTACCTGGCTGCCGGCTTACCTGAAACTGGTGCTGCATCTGTCGATTAACAACGTCGGCGGCTATCTGGCCATTAATATCCTCGGGTCGTTCGCCGGCGCCTTCCTTAATGGCTGGATGGCCGATGCGTTCGGCAGGCGTAAAACCTTTATGATCATCGCCTGCTGCCAGGCCGTGGCGGTAGGGGTCTATACGCTGGCGCCGATCAACCTGACCATCACCCTGCTGCTGGGATTTGTGCTCGGCACGCTGCAATCGGGCACCGCCGCAGGTACCGGCGCCTTTATCGCCGAACTGTTCCCCACCCGGGTGCGCGGTTCGGCGCAGGGCCTGTGCGGTAACGCCGGCCGCGCCCTGGGCGCGGTGATGCCGACCATGGTGGGATTACTGAGCATCAATATGGATTTGGGACCGGCCATGGGCATATGCGCCTGCGCGTCCTATGTCATCGTGGTGCTTGCCGCCATGATGCTGCCGGAAACCCGGGGGCGCGATCTGGGTCATATCGTCATGGCTGAAAACCACACCGCCGAGAGGGCAAAAATGCAATGATTATCGATATCCACGGGCACTACACTACCGCGCCGGATGCCCTTGAGGACTGGCGCAAACGCCAGGTGGCCGCCCTGACCGACCCCGCTTCCGACATCAGCGCCGCCGATTTGCGTATCACCGATGAGCAAATCAGGGCAAGCATCGAGCAGAACCAACTGCAAAAAATGCGCGAGCGCGGTATCGACGTAACCCTTTTTTCGCCGCGCGCCAGCTTTATGGCCCACCATATCGGCAACGCCGCCACCAGCGCGGCGTGGGCCGGGATCTGCAATGAATTATGCTATCGGGTCAGCGCGCTGTATCCGGCCTTTTTCGCCGGCGCCGCCATGCTGCCGCAGTCGCCGGGCGTCGACACCCGCTCATGCCTGGCGGAAATGGATCGCTGCGTGCGGGAGTACGGTTTCGTCGCCATCAATCTTAATCCGGACCCCTCCGGCGGCCACTGGACGTCGCCGCCCTTGTCCGATCGATATTGGTATCCGATTTACGAAAAAATGCAGGAATATGATCTGCCGGCGATGATCCACGTCAGCACCAGCTGCAACCCGGCGTTTCACACCACCGGCGCCCATTACCTGAACGCCGACACCACGGCCTTTATGCAGTGCCTGGCCTCGGATCTGTTTACCGATTTCCCCCGGCTGCGCTTTATTATTCCCCACGGCGGCGGCGCCGTGCCCTACCACTGGGGCCGCTTCCGTGGACTGGCGCAGGCGATGCGCATCGACGATATCGAGGAAAAGCTGCTGAACAATATTTTCTTCGATACCTGCGTCTACCATCAGCCGGGCATCGACCTGCTTACCAGCGTGATCCCCGTCAGGAATGTGCTGTTCGCCTCGGAAATGATCGGCGCGGTCAGGGGTATCGACCCGCAAACCGGGTTCGCGTTTGACGATACCCGCCGTTATATTGAATGCGCCCGGCTTGACGACGCTGAACGCCAACTGATATTCGAGGGCAATGCACGCCGCGTCTATCCCCTTCTCGATCAACGACTTAAGGCCCAGGGCCGTTAAGGAGGCAGTATGCATACCCGAATCAATGCATTAGGTATAGTCAAACGCAACATCGAGCGGACCGATCCGGCCCTGGTCAGACGGCTGGGGGATTTTGGCGTGGCCACGCTGCATGAGGCCATGGGCCGCACCGGCCTTATGCGACCCCACATCCGCCCGGCCTTTGCCGGCGCCCGGTTATACGGCAACGCGGTGACCGTGCTGGCCCAGCCCGGCGATAACCTGATGCTGCATGTCGCCGCAGAGCAGATCCGGCAAGGCGATATCGTGGTGGTGGCCTGTACCGTGGAAAACGGCGACGGCATGTTCGGCGAACTGCTGGCCACCTCTTACCGCGCCCGCGGCGCCGCCGGCCTGGTGAGCGAGGCGGGCGTACGCGATGTCGGCGCCCTGCGCGACATGGGGTTCCCGGTATTCTCCCGCGTCATCAGCGCCAAAGGCACCGCCCGCGCCACCCTGGGCTCAGTCAATGTGCCGGTGATTTGCGCCGGCGCGCTGGTCAATCCCGGCGATGTGATCGTCGCCGATGACGACGGCGTGGTGGTGGTGCCGCGCGACCTCGCCCGGCAAACGGCCGACGCGGCGCAGCAACGCGAAGATAACGAACAGGCGAAGCGCGAGCGCTTCGCTAAGGGCGAGCTGGGCCTGGATATGTATCATATGCGCGATATGCTGGAGCAGGCCGGGTTAAAGTATATCGATTAAAGCCCATAGGGATGGCCGGAAAGCGAATGAACCCTCTCAGCGTCCCCCCGGCAGCATCAGCATGGCCGTTAAGACCATAAGCGCGGCAGTAGGCAGATGGATGCCGAAGGCGCTTTTGGCGGAGCCTTTCGCGGCGAGAATAAGCAGCATGTCGCCGACCGGAATAAGGGCGCCCACCAACAGGATAAGGCCGACGCCGCGCGGGGTATCCCACGCCATGAACGCCAGTACCATGAATCCCGTCGTCAGGTCGCGCACGCCCTTCAGGCGCAGCCACCATGGAATGTTGACGCCGCTTTCCGGCAGCGGCAGGCCGAAACTGCGGGTCGCGGCGGTGGGGTTCACCATATAGAGGCTGCCAATCGCGATAATCGCGAGTGCCAGGAACAGCGCCAGTCCGAACGTTAGCCAATGCATTTGAGTGTCCCAGGGTGGTAATATAGCAATAGAATATAATCTATCATTGCTATATTATCAAGCCATCGTATAATAACCGGCAATGACGGCTAAGGTGGTCCGGGAGATAAAAGCATGAGTATCGCCGAGCGGAAAGGCAGGCAGCGGGCGGAACGCGAATCCCGCATTATCGCGGCAGCGCGCGCGATCGCAGAGCGCGAAGGATGGAATGCGGTGACCATCCGCCGCCTGGCACAAGAGATAGAATACAGCCAGCCCGTGCTTTATTCACATTTCGAGAACCGGGATGCGATTGTTGCCGCTGTGGCGATCGAGGGTTTCCAAGAGATCACCGCGGCGCTTCGTGCCGCGGCGCGTGAATCGGACGGACAGCGGAACGCCCTGGAGAATGTCGCCATGGCTTATCTCGGCTTTGCCTTCCGCTGGCCCGCGCTCTACGAGGCCATGTTTGTCCTCCCGACCCCTCTGCGGTTCGCCGAGGCGGATACTAGGCCGGAACTGCGGGCTGCTTTCGACGCCATCGCGACGGTGGTCACGCCGTTTTGCGCCGACGCAGAGGTCATGACCGAGACGTTTTGGGCGACCCTGCATGGCCTCGCCGAACTCGAGCGTTCAGGTCGAATCAGGCCCGGCGCGCGGGTTGAACGCATCCTGCTCGCCGTGCGGGCGCTGCTCGCGTCCCGCAACGATGCTCCCGACCCCGGCGAACAGCCGGGACCCGCATAATCCCGCCGCCTGTCAGTGGGAAGCAGAGGTACTGCGCTCGGCACGAACGGCGGTGCCCAGCGCGCTTAGCATCACATCGCGGGTATGGTTCAGATGTTCAGACAAAATAGACACGGCACGGTCCGCGTTGCCGTCTAATATTGCCTGCAACAGTTCATTGTGATCGCTGTTGCGTTCCCCCTGCTCTGTTGAAACCGGTAAAAGCACCCGCTGATAAATTGAAAACGCCTCGGCAAGCTGTTTGACCATCAAAAATAGCCATTTGCTGCCGCAGTTTTCCATCATGATAAAATTGAACACCTCATGGCGCGTATGCCATTCAGGATTAAATTTGTCCGGCGACTCCGGTAAGGTCTGGGGAGTATGGACCAGGCGGTGATTAGCGGCGATAAGGCGCGCCTGCCACTCAATATCCCCGCTGGCGATCGACTTGCGCAAGGCAATCCCTTCCAACGTAATCCGCTGTTCCGTTAAATCGATAAGCTCGCCCGCATTCAGCCCGCGCACGCTGAATCCTTGCTGCGGCGCAACGTCCACCAGCAATTCGCCCGCCAGGCGGCTCAGGGCCTCGCGTATGACATTCATGCTCACATCAAACCGCTGGGCAAGTTCGGAAATCTTAAGTTTATTCCCCGGCAGAAGCTGTCCGGTAAGAATCAAGCCCCGGACATGAGAATAAATCGTCTCATTTAGCGACCTTCCCTCTTTGAGAACCTTCATTTTCCTTCTCCAGTGGATTCTTATTTTTCAAATAGTTAAAAGCTTGCTCTGCTAATTAATTCCCATAATAACATAGCCAAAATTAAAAGGATATTCATACATAAAACTTATAATATGCCAAAAAATCCATTTTTTGCTTTAAAAAAGTTTTTTGCCGCGTATTATCAATTTCACCCCCACCGGTGTCAGCCAGGAGTCAGCATGAATGTTCCACTGAATAAGGCGTCCATTGAATTTGAAGGCATGCAGGCAGGCTATTACCACGCAGGGAAAGGCAAGCCGCTGATGCTGATTCATGGTTCCGGCCCTGGCGCCTCCAGTTTAGGCAACTGGAGCCGCGTGCTGGAGCCGCTGGGCCATGACTATCACATCTTCGCCATGGATCTTATCGGTTTTGGCATCAGCGATCGCAAGGCGGAACCACCCTACTTTGATTTCCCCCTGTGGATTCGCCAGGCTAAAGCGATGCTGGATTATATCGGCGCGGCCGAGATCGGCATCATCGGCCATTCGCTGTCCGCCGCCATCGCACTGTCACTGGCGTCTTCCGACAAGCGGGTGTCGGCAGTGCTGACCACCGGCGCTATCGGCGCGCCCTTCCTTGCCACGGCCGCGACTCAGCGCATCTGGCGCTGTCCGCAAAACCGGGACGAACTGATCGCCACGCTGGGTACGCTTATTCATGATCAATCGATCATTGATGACAACTATATCAAGGCAAGAGAGCCGGTCGTGTTTGCGCCCGGTTATGCCGAATATTTCAATGCCATGTTTACCGGCGAACCGCAGCGTTATGTCGAAATGACCACCCTGGGTGATGAGGTGTTGTCCGCGATTAACTGCCCGGTCGTCATGCTGCACGGGCGCGATGATATTCCTTTTCCCAAAAGTACCTCTGAATATTTATCAGCAAAGATTAAATATGCCGATTTACATATCCTGAGTGAATGCTCTCACTCTGTGGCATTTGAAAGAACCAGAGCCTTTATGGCGGCAGCGCATCAACTGTTTCAGTAATTCCATCGCTGAGCCCGAGATGACAAGAATAAAGCGATGTGCGTGGCGGTAACGCATCGCCGCAATGCTTAATGACGGTCCGATAATAAGTCGGCTTTTCACTACAAAACACCCTTTCACAGGGAATGATGTTTTCTGTCCTGTCGCGGTATTACAACGAGGAAATTATAATGAATTGGCTGTCTCACTTTAAAAAACGCACGTCCCCTTTATTCTTTTCCTATATTCTGGCATCAACGGCGCTATCAGCCTTTATGACTACCCCGGTAAAAGCAGAGGAAGACAGATTAGTCGGGTTGATTCCCGCGCTTAAAGCGGAAAAGCCGTTCAAGCTGGGGGTGACCGTAGTCCATCTGAACGATGATTTTTATAAAGGCATTATTTACGGCATTACCGATGAAGCCAAACGCTCCGGCGTGGACGTGGTCCAGGTGTCGGTGGCCGGCGCATACGGCAATGTGCGTGAACAGTTTGCCCAGCTAGAGGCGTTGAAAAGCATCGGCGCCGACGTGGCGGTGTTGGCCCCGGCCGCCTTCAACGGTTTTGACCCCATCATTAAATCCCTCAAAGCGGGCGGCATGAAGGTCGCATCGGTCGGCATCCCCGTGGACAGTAAAAATATCGACTTCGGCGTTCTGCAGGATGATACCTATATCGGCAAACTTATGGCGGACGCCGTCTGTAAATCCCCGGTCACGCCGAAAAATGTCGCCATGATCCCAGGACCCGCCGGGGCCGAATGGGTACGCCTTCGTTATGAAGGTTTCAAGGCGCAGGCAGGTAAATGCGCAACGCCCGTTTCCGTGGTTGAAACGGGATTTGGCGGCGGCATCGATCTGCAGGAAGGTCTGGCCAAGGCCTCCGACCTGATGCTACGCAACCCTGAGGTCAATTTTATCTATACCCCGCAGATTACGCTGGGCATGGGGGCGGTCCAGGCTATCCGCCAGCAGCACCGGCAGGCGTCCGTCGTGAGCTCGGCCATGGTTAAAAGGGCCGTGCCGATGATAGAAGACGGGAAAATGCTGGCCGTGGTATCCGAGCCGGGCATCATCATGGGACGCCTGATTGTTCAGTACGCCATCCGCGCCATGGCGGGAAAACCGCTGCCTAACCTGGCGCCGGCAGGTACCGATGGACTGAATTACGCCCATTACAATGTGCCGAATAAGGTGCTGGACAAGAGCAACGTGGCGACACATCCCTTTGAAACCTATGAAATCGCGCCGGCTGAATGGAAAGTGCCTGCAATGCAGTAAGCCTGGTACGAGGTAACAACGATGTCGACAGAACAGGTAACGGGTAAGGCGCTAAGTCAGGGAAGCTCGCCGCTGCTGCGGATCAGCGGCTTGTCCAAGCGGTTTGGCGCCACGCAGGCGCTGAACCAGGTTTCCATCCAGTTCCAGGCCGGGGAGATCCACTGCGTGCTGGGCGAGAACGGGGCCGGCAAGTCAACTATCGGCAAGATCATCAGCGGATTATATCCAGCAGACGAAGGCGCGATCTGGTATGGCGAACGGCAGGTCTCGTTCAGCAGTTCCCGTGAAGCGCGCCATGCCGGCATAGTGATGGTGTATCAGGAACTGTCCCTGGCGCCGAGCCTGTCGGTCCGCGCCAACCTGTGGCTGGGCGCGGAGAAAGGCAAAACGGTGTTTTCGTTTATCCGCAAAGCCCGGGAAGTCGCCCGGGTGCAGGAAGTCCTGGCCCAGCTTGGGCTGGCCGACATTGATATGGAACGGTCGGTAAGCGCTTTCCCGGTAGCCATACAGCAGCTTATCGAAATCGGGAAATCGTTACTGTCCCAGCCGCGGGTGATTATCTTCGACGAGCCGACGGCCATGCTGGGCGCCGTCGAGAAGGAACGCTTTTTCCGGGTGCTGGAAAAACTGCGGGCAGCGGGCCTGGCCTCGGTTTTAGTGACTCATCATATTGATGATGTGATCGCGGTCAGTGACAGGGTCACTATTATGCGCAATGGACAAGTCGTGGACTCATTCCCCGTCGGCGGCGATGTGGATGCTGATGTCATTGTCTCGCGCCTTACGGGCAAGGCGCCCGGCAGCCACGACATTAATGACAAAGGCAACCTGCGCTTCCCGCCCTTGCTCGACGTGGAAAACCTGCCGGTCAGCAGCGGCGGAACCCGGGTTTTTTCTGTCGGTCGCGGCGAAGTGGTTGGCATCTATGGGGTGGTCGGCTGCGGAGGCGAGGCCTTGCTGCATAACCTGGTCGGCTTCCTGCCCATACCAGGCGACACCCCTCTCAGCTTCAAATTAGAGGGTTATGCATGGCGGCCCGCAAACGTGTCCGAGGCGCTGAAAAAAGGGGTTTCCTGGCTGCCTGCCGGCAGGGCGGCCAATGGCGTGTATCCGTCCCTGTCCATCGCGGAAAACTTGATGATGACCCAGTTAAAACGGTTCGCTCGCAGCGGATTTATCCGTATTGGCCGGGCAGAATCCATGGCGGACCAACTGCTGCAAGCCTGCGGCGTGAAATACGCTGATAAGCATGACCCGCTTACCAGCCTCAGCGGCGGCAACCAGCAGAAGGTTCTGCTCGCCCGGGCCATGGCCAGCGCCGGAAAAGTGCTGGTACTGGAAGAACCCACCGCCGGCGTCGATATCGCGGCCAAACATGAAATCCATCAGCGCATTCGCGCGCTGGCCTCGACCGGGGTATCGGTGCTGATGTTATCAAGCGATCTGGCCGAAACGATGGCGCTGTGCGACACGGTGTGGACAATGTTCCACGGCAGTATCGTCACGGCATACCGCAACCCTGACGAACATGACAAAGCGTCGATTATCGCAGACGTTGTCGGCCAGGCCGGTCAGGACCAGCCAGATCATTAACCCTTACGTAATGATGAAGCAGGAGTTTGCATCATGAGTACAAGCAGAGAAGCGGGGCTCCTGGCGTCGGGAAAAGGCGTGAAAACCAGACGATTTTCGCTTTCGGACTGGATGCTTCCCCTGTTGATTGTGTTAACCGCCGTCATCGCGGGCTTTATCCAGCCGAGATTTATGTCCGTCAGTAACGGGATAAATCTGGCCTGCCAACTGGCCCCTCTGCTTATTATCTCACTTGGCCAGGCCGTGGCCGTAATAAGGGGGGGACTGGATCTGTCGCTTTCTTCTGCCATGTCCCTCGCAGGCGTCGCGGGCGTGATGATCATGAATCAGTTCGGCGTCCCCGCGGGCCTGGTCGCCATGCTGCTGGTCGGCACGTTAACCGGCGCCGCGTCAGGCATCCTTATCGCGGTTTTTAATACCTCCCCCCTGGTGATTACCCTGGGGATGCTGTCCGTCGCTCAGGCATTCGCTTTAATATTGTCGGGCGGCGTGCCCATTTACGACGTTCCCGCCTCATATATCGAAGCCGTGGGCTATGGCACATTATTAGGGCTTCCCGTCATGGTATGGATTGCCATCGCCTTGACCATCATGATTGGCGTATTGCTCAAATACACGCTGTTCGGCCGCTATGTCTATGCCATGGGCTCCAATGTGTCCGCGGCGTCCAAATCGGGAATCAACGTAAAATGGAATACGGTCCTGGTCTATATGGTCAGCGGTTTCTGCGCCGGAACGGGGGCCATCATCTTAACCGCCTGGACCAGCTCCGCCCAGCCCATCGCGGCGGCGAACCTGACGCTGCAGTCCCTGGCGGCGGTCGTTCTCGGGGGCGTGGCGCTGACCGGCGGCGTAGGCAATCTTCGGCAGGTGATTACCGGTGTGGTGGTATTAACGCTGCTGTCAAACGTGATGAACATGGTAGGCGTATCCGCCTATTACCAGACGCTCGCCGTGGGTGTCGTCATTATTTTCGCCGTTATTCTCGATCGTTTCCGCCGCCATGATTCGCATTAACATTATATTGGCTTCATCCCTATTATCATCGAGGAGTATTACCGTGTCCGATAAGGTGCAATACATCAATCCGGAAAACGCCAGCCCCGCGCAAGGACTCTATTCTAACCTGACCAAAGTGAGCGCGGGAGACCTTTATTATATCTCCGGTCAACTTTCAGTAGGTTCCGATGGCGGCGTGGTAGGTAAAAACGATTTTGACGCGCAGTTTGCGCAGGTGTTTGACAATTTAGGCGCGGTGCTGGCAGCGGTAGGCTGCGATTACAACGATGTGGTGAAATTTAATACCTATCTGGTGGCATCCCAGCATATTGACGCTTTTATGAAAAACCGGAAAGAACTGTTTCCAACACTTTTCGCCACGCCGGATTATGCGCCGAATACGCTGCTGGTAGTGGACCGGCTGGTTAAAGAAGAATTCCTCATTGAAGTGGAAGCCGTGGCCCGCGCGCGCGATTAATTAATATAGCGTTTTTATTGTAAGGTAAAATATGAAACTGGTTACGTATCTGCTTTCCGGCGAGAAAAAAATCGGCGTAATTAACACTGCCGGAAAAGTAGTCGATGTCACTGATATTGTTGCTACCAATGATATGAATGTGCTGATTGACAGCTATGCGACATTTGCCGACAGGCTGCAACGCTACAGTGAACGTCCCGATGAGGATGGTCTGGCGCAGGAAGACGTGCGTTTACTGGCGCCGATTCCCTGTACCCGGCGCAATATTTTTTGCGTCGGCAAAAATTACTCGGCCCATGCGCAAGAGTTTGCAAACAGCGGGTTTGATTCGAGCGCCGCGGCGGGAAATGTCCCCGCGCATCCTATTATCTTCAGCAAACCCTCCACCTCGGTCAGTGGCCCCGGCGACGAGGTAGACAGTACGCTCGATCCCTTCCATACCCTCGATTACGAAGCCGAGTTAGCCGTGGTGCTGGGCAAAAAAGGACGCGTGACGCAGAGCGACGATCCCATGTCTTATGTCTTCGGCTACACGCTGGTCAACGACCTCACCTCGCGTCATCTGCAAAAACAGCATAGCCAGTGGCTGCTCGGCAAGGGCATTGACGGATTCTGCCCGATGGGCCCGGTCCTGGTGACTGCCGATGAGTTTGGCGAACCCGGTTCCCAGACAATAGCCTGTACCGTCAACGGCGAAAAACGCCAGGAGGCCGCCATTGCGGATCTTATCTTTGACGTTGCGACCCTAATCAAGACCATTGGACAAAACATTACGCTGCTGCCCGGCGATATTATCGCCACCGGTACGCCTGCTGGTGTTGGAATAGGTTTTACGCCGCCTAGATATTTAAAAAAGGGAGATAAAGTGACGGTGGCAATGAAGGAGATCGGCGAATTAACCAATACGATTATTTGATTTGCAGATAATACATTTTCTCAGGCGTTCACGTTGAAAAATCACCTATTCAGATAACGAGGTTATGATATGGCTAAGATTGTCAGTGCCATCAGTATGTCCCATGTTCCCGGTGCGCTTGGCTGGGCAGACGCGCCCTCCCCCGAGCAGCGAAAACGCCTGGCCGCCATACATGCGCGGTTGAAACACTGTATCGACGATACCAAACCAAATCTGATTATTGCGTTTTTAGACGATCATTTTGAAAACAATTTCCGCAACTTAATGCCGACCCTGGGCGTTCCAGTCAGTGACGCGAATATCGGGCCGGCGGAATATATGATGGAAGCGCTGAAATTCACTACTCAGCACAGCATTGCCAGTAATGCCGGCATTGCGCAAACGTTGCTTGAAAAATTGATTCATGGCGGGTTTGACGCAACACGCATGGGCGCGATTGAATATGGCAATAATCTGATGATGCCCCTGGTCTTCATCAACCCGGAATTCAATATTCCGGTGGTGCCAGTCTATATTAACGTCTTCTCTCCGCCGCTTATGCCGTATTCACGGGCCTACGATCTGGGGTTAAAAGTCCGCGAAATCATCGACACATTGCCTGATGACTATCGTATTCATTTTCTGGCGACAGGCGGGCTTTCGCACTGGCCGCCGGTATGGACTGAAGGCGCGCCGGAAGATGATAAGCTGCTGCAGCGCATGAAGGTGTATCAGACCATCGGTAAGGAAGCGCTGATTGACGACCCGACGCTGTATACCGATTTCGCCCAATATGAAATAGATATGATGAGCAAAATGGAATGGCCGCTCGGTAATAGCCATCCGCTGGTCAATGAAGAATGGGATAGGGAAATGCTGGAGCGCTTTGCCGCGGGTGATGTGGAATATATGCGCGCGCTGACCTATGAGGAAGTGGAGGAGCGCGGCGGACACGGCGGCCATGAGGCGCTCAACTGGGTGGCGCTGATGGGGGCGATGAAAGGCGCGCGCCCTGACTACGTTGCATATGAATCCGTACCGGAATGGATAACGGGAATGAGTTATTTAACTTACCCCGGTCAACAATAAACTTATTTCATACACATTTATCATCGGGAAAAGGAATTTCCTGCGTAAGCTACATTTAAATTAATTAATCTGGTCATAAGGCCATGGGAATATTTTATTCAGCCTGCGGCCAAGCCTTATTTTAAATACTGCCGATTATTGTTTTATTTAAAGATAAATGCGTACTTCATCTGAAAGTTGTAAGACGATGTTTACCAACATGAGTGGAGAAGAACTGCCATGGCACGAATTGCAGTAGTTGGCGCTGGCATGGGCGGGCTGGCCTTTGCCAGCGCCATGAAAAACAGCAAACATGAGGTTATTGTGTATGAGCAGGCCAGAGAACTGGTTGAGCTTGGTGCGGGCATCTCGCTGTGGGCGAACGGCACGCGCCTGTTTGCCGAGCTGGGCATTGCGGCGCGCATGGCGGAATGTTCCTGTGAAACGGAAGCCGCGTTTTTTCGCAATGAAGACGGCAGCGTGGCGGCCTCGCAGTTGCTCGCCCGCGATAACTGGTACAGGAATGAATACGGGCACCCCTACTACGGCGCCTTCCGTACCGACCTGCAGGCGGCCTTGCTTGACGTTATCGGCAAAGAACATATCCGGCTGGGCAAACAGCTTACCCGTCTGGAGGATGCAGGCAGCGAAGCGAAACTTTACTGGGCTGATGGTTCGGTGGCGACGGCGGACCTGGTGGTGGGCGCCGACGGCATTAAATCCGTCGTCCGCAATGCGATCAGTGCCTCCGCCACGCCGGTATTCACCGGCAACAGCGCGTTTCGCGGACTGGCCAAAACCGCCGATCTCGACCTCCTTCCCGAACCGCATTCCTTTACCGACTGGATGGGCGATGGCAAGCACGTACTGAATTTTCCCATCGGGAAAAACTTTGCATATCAGACGATCGTGGTTTTTATGGATGGTCCGGAAATATGGCGGCAGGAAGCCTGGCGGGTCCCCGCCGACGCCGGCGCCATCGCCGGGATGTTTAACGGCTGGCATCCCGCCGTCGGGCAGCTTCTTGAACACGTTAACCTGTCCGAGCGCTGGGGGATGTTCCAGGTCAGCCCGATGGCGGCCTGGTATCGCGGGCGCGCCGTGCTCATCGGCGATGCCGCGCACGGCATGATGCCCCATCACGGCCAGGGCGCGATTTCATCGTTCGAAGATGCCGTCGCCCTCGCACACATCATGAATAATGATGCCCTGGATTCCATCGAATCAAAGCTCGAGAGCTACCAACGCGAACGTAAAGCCCGTGGTGAAAGAATTCAGGCATCGTCGCGCCGGGTGAATGACTGTCTGCATCTTGCGCAGGGACCTGCCCGGGCGGAGCGTGATGCCGTGCTCAACAGTCTTGGCCGGCATTTTTCATGGCTACACGGCTACACGCTGGCCGTGTAACTTTCAGCGCAACGCGCGGCCGCGACGCCGAAGCAGGATACACCGGCGGTTCGCGGCCCTGGCTGGAAGTACCCTGCTTACGCCGTCAGACGGCGAATGGCCGAACAACGCAGCCGCATGGCCTGTTGGGCGATGGCTGAATGCGGGGCCAGCAACTCAAAACCGTGATTGACGCCGGGGTAGAGATGAAATTCCACCGGCACGCCGGCGGCGGCCAGATTTCCCGCCCAGGCCAGGTTCTCCGCGCAAAAGAGATCCAGCTCGCCCACGTCAATATACGTGGGGGCAAGTCCTGTAAAATCGTCCAGCCTGGCCGGGATAATGCGGTTCAGTTGTCCGTCATCCGCTCCGTCCGGTATCCTGGCGCGCCATGCGGTCTGTATTTCGCTGGCGGTGATGGTAAGAAAGGGCGATATTTCCGCTGTCGCATCCGTCGTCCGGTCATCCAGCATGGGGTAAACGAGGATCTGCCCGGCTAAGGCAATGTGTCGATCCCGGGCGAGAATGGCCGCGGACGCCGCGATACCCCCGCCGCCGCTGTCACCCATCAGCACAATACGATCCGGTTCGATGGACAACTGCGCGCTGTTTTCCTGTAGCCAAGCCAGACCGCTAATAATTTGTTCCGCCTGGCTATCCCCCGCTATCTCTGGGGCAAGGTGATAATCCAGCGCCAGAAAACTGACGCCGCTTTGTGCCACATAGTTCGCCACTATTTTATGATAGGCGGCGATATCGGCGGAGACGCCGCCACCGCCATGCACAAAGAGCACCGTGCCGCGCGAGGGCTCGCCCGCGTTCTGATACCAGCGCGCCAGGCGTTTTTCATTACCCATGGGAATGAAAAATTCCCGGGTCTCTATGCCGGTCGCCTCGGGAAAATGGTCGTTAAGCAATGCGTAAAAGGCGTTGCTCTTGTCCCGCCAGCTCAGAACATCGCCGGGTTGAAAGGCGGGAAAACGTGCAAGCTCGGGCTGCAATTGTGCTAAACGTGCCGCAAGTTCACTGTCCATGACATAAGGCATCACATTTCTCCTGAAACCGTTGATTGACGCCGGTCAGTATTCCACACCATACTTTTGTCTGAAATGACATAAAAAGGGCTTTTTAGGACATGACGCGTCGCATTGGTTTTCTGATTTTTCCCGGTTTCAATCTGCTTGACCTCAGCGGGCCGCTCAGCGTGTTCGAGACCGCTAATCTCCACCTGCCGCCAAAGGAACAATTCCAGCTGGATGTGTGCGCCGTGCGGGCCGGGATGTTCGCCAGTTCCAATGGCCTGGCGGTACACGCCAGCGCTGGCGGAGGCAAACGATTCGATACCCTGGTGGTGGTGGGGGGCAGCGGCGTCGGCCGGGCAAGCTGCGATCCCGCGCTATTGGCGTTGCTGCGGGAGGATATTGCCCACCGCTATGTCTCCGTCTGCACCGGCGCTTTTGTGCTGGCGGCGGCGGGCAGGTTGGCAGGAAGAAAGGTGACCACCCACTGGCGCCGGGTGGCGGAACTGCAGCGTCTGGTCCCTGACGCCCGGCTGCTGGCCGACAGTATCGTGGTGCAGGATGATGATATCTGGACGTCGGCCGGAGCCACTGCCGGAATGGATATGGCGCTCGCGCTGGTCGCGGCGGAACACGGCGAGCCGCTGGCGCATCTTATTGCCCGGGAGTTGCTGATCCCCCGCCGTCGTACCCATGGCCAGTTGCAGTTTATGCGCATGCGGGATATTACCCCGCCTTCGCCACGGATCCAGCGGGTGCTGGCGTTTATCAACCGCAATCTTCGGGGTGACCTCTCCGTTACCATGATGGCGGAAGAGGCGCATCTCTCACCGCGCCAGTTTTCCCGGGAATTTGTCGCCAATACCGGTCTTTCCCCGGCGCGGGCCGTGGAGCGCTTGCGGGTGGAGTTTGCCCGCAGCCGGGTGGAAAACAGCAACCAGACGCTGGCGGCCATCGCGCTGGAGGCGGGTTTTAGTGATACTGCATTAATGCGAAAGGCCTTTTTACGCTGCCTTGGATCCACGCCGCAAAGAATGCGCAAGGTGCCATGGTGAATACCGCTTCAGTCAGGTGAAATACAGCGCCGGATGAGCACAAAAGCCCGGCCATACTCTCCCTGGCAGGAAGCATACGTATAAGGGGATTCGGAAATACGCCGCGGCAAAAATAAACGCCGTCAGGATACGATTATAGCCGGTGGTCTACCCTTTATAAGCCGGTAAAGTCCGTATTAGCAGGATGACGCCTTCGAAAGCCACCCTGCTGGAGGATATGAATAGAAGATTAACGTTTAAAATGAAGTCCATTCTTCATTAAGCGCTTTATTCATTGTGCCAGGCTTGGACGGGCTTTTTCTTTTCGCCATCCCCAAGGATTCACCAGCGGCGCTTTCCTGCGCGCGACCCGCTCTGACCTTAAAGATAGCGACCATATCATTGAGATTTCTTGCCTGCTGTTCCAGGGAAATGGCGGCGGCCGAGGATTCCTGAACCAGCGCCGCGTTTTGCTGCGTGGTGGAATCCATCTCCACCATGGCTTTACTGATCTGATCAATGCCGTGGCTTTGTTCGGTTGATGACGTGGCGATTTCATCGATGATTTGGCTGACATGCGTCACCGACTGCACGATATCCCCCATGCTGGATCCCGCATGATTGACCAATTCCGTACCTGAGCTAATGCGCAGCACCGACTCGTTAATCAGGGATTCAATTTCTTTGGCGGCGGTAGCGCTTCGTTGCGCCAGCGTTCTTACCTCGCCGGCCACGACGGCGAATCCCCGTCCCTGCTCGCCTGCCCGCGCCGCTTCGACCGCGGCATTCAAGGCCAGGATGTTGGTTTGGAAAGCGATACTGTTGATGACACCGATAATGTCGGTGATTTTATTTGAACTGTCGGCAATGCCGTTCATGGTCAGCACCACATTGTCGACGATTTCACCGCCTTTGCGCGCGTCGAGGGTGGCGCTGGCGGCCAGTTTATTTGCCTGCAGGGCATTATCCGCATTCAGCCTGACGGTCGAGGTCAGCTCTTCCATACTGGACGCGGTTTCCACTACGGCCGCCGACTGCTGTTCAGTCCTCGAGGCCAGATCCGTATTCCCGGCCGCGATTTGCGAAGACGCGCTGGCAAGATGACCGACGCTTTCACGTATGCCGGTAATCATTTCGCTCAGCCTGGTGTTCATTGCGCCCATGGCGCGCGTAAGCTGGCCAAGTTCATCATTGGAGTGGGATGCGATCTCCGAGGTCAGATCCCCGCGGGCGATGCATTCCGCCATCGCCAGGTTTGCGATGATGGGCCGTGTGATATGGCGGGTAATGAACCAGGCCGCCAATAATCCGACGAAGACCGCGGCTACCGCGAGCGCGGAGATGAGGACGATGGCGTCCGTAATGACTTTTTCATTATCATAATCCTGTGCTTCAATGAGATCGCTTGTCGCACTGTTAAGTTCATCGGCAACACTGCTCATGCTGTCGGAGGATTTTTGACTTGCCAGCGCTGCCGAAAAGTAAGTGTCGGTACTGGACTTGATTTTTTGGAAATAGGCCCACACGGGAATGACTACCGCTTTTTCCGTGTCGGGAAGCTGCGTAATGCTGGCGGAATACAGGGTTTCGGCATCATGGTACGACTTATTAAAAGCCGCAAATGCGTTATCGGTATGCTGGGTTATCAGTGTATTCGCGGCATCACGCAGGTCGTCGAGCGACAGCGAAATGTTAAAGAGCGTTGCCCGGATACCAAGGTCAACGGCGGGATCCTGCATTTTTCTCTGCAGCTCAATCAAAAAGCTCTGTCCATTATCCTGCGTGATTTCTTTGGCAAGTGCATTACTGTGAACAATATTAGCGAAAAACACATCACGTAACTGCTTATAAAGCTTTATCTTTTCAGTTAAGATTTCAAATTTATTTTTTGCATTGCCCTGCCAATGAGAGACGTCTTCTTTTTCGATTAAGGCTTGCATACTGCTTAACGCTTCGCCATTGGCTTTGATCATCTGCTCATCCCCCGTTTGCATATACAACAGGCGATTCCTTCGGGCCAACTCAAGCAAATCGCCAATTTTGTTGGTGTGGTTTGTCCTGACCGCATTACGTTGAATCACATCTAAAGAGTAAATACTGTAGAACGACATGCCAATGATAATGACAATTAACGCTATAAACCCAGTAAAAAGTTTCTTGCCTATGGAAAAATCCCGAAACATCAATCTGCCGCTAATCATGTGTAAGCCTTTGTTAACATATGGATATGCTTTTTAGAATAATATTTAAGTATTCCAAAATGATAATATTTTCACGCTAAAAAGCTTATCGGCACCGAAAGGGCTTTTCTTAAGATTAAATTAATAAACAGAGTATAAATAATAACCACATGATTTGCATGAAATAAATATTTTTTATTTACCTTAAAGCCAAAAAAACGCAGCAATTGTGCCTTTAATGAGGTTTTTCAGCATGGAAAATAAATAAATTTAAATTCCCTATCCGCAATTTTAGCTGCCATACCCTCCTGTTATTCACTTAACCGAAATAAGCAAAAAAAAATCCTGACCAAGATAAAACAAACAACGAAAATCAGGGTGTTCACCGCTTTTTGATGTGATGTAAAGAAAACCCGGTCGTAATGAATCCAGGATTTTAAAATAATCATCTATCCAAAAAAAGAACAAGCGTAAATATCCCATGGATTAAAGCTAAGCACCGCCAAAGTTAACCAGCAAGAACCTATTCCAGGTGGTCTCATTGCCTTTTTACCCTGGATGACTTTCCGCCAAAAGCGGCGCAATAACAGGCCCTGGCATCCCGTTGAACGCCAGGGCGTTTTTTATGGCCGGCATAACGGGATAGTGTCAAAATCCCTATTGCACGACATTATATGCCCGCATACCACTCATAGCCGCGATCTTCCCAGTAGCCGCCTTTTCCGCTGCCCAGAGCATCAAACGCGGTAACGACTTCGATGCGCATCAGATACTTCGCATGCTTATAGCCGAGCTGTCTTTCAACCCGCAGACGCAGCGGCGCGCCATGGGCCACGGGCAGATCCCCGCCGTTCATGCCATAGGCCAGGAGAGTCTGGGGGTGGTAGGCATCGAGCAAATCGATACTTTCATAATAGCGGCCGCTGCCATCCAGCGTCCTCTCCAGCTCGTCCGCGCAATGGAACACCACGTAGCGGGCGCCCGGTTTCACTCCCGCCGCATCCAGCACCCGCCCCAGCGGAACGCCTTGCCATTTGCCGATGGCGCTCCATCCCTCGACGCAATCGTGCCGGGTGATCTGGGTACGGGCCGGAAACCGTTTCAGGTCGGACAGCGACAGGCTCAGCGGTTGCCGCACCAGCCCATCCACCTGCAGACGCCAGTCGGCAAAGCCGCGCTCCAGCAAGCGGGCATAGTCCTCCGAGTCCGGCATCTGCGTTCCATTGGCGCGAAAGACCGGCGACAGGTCGGCCTCAGTGTATTCCCGTGCCAGCGATTGACGCCCGAGCAGCATGCGTTGGCTGCCCATGGTCAGCTTTTCCACCTTATCCAGCCACGCGGTCACTTGCGCGTTCTGCGTCAGGCCATCGCACCCGGTGAGCAATGTCCCCCCCGCCCCGGCGAGCAGGCCGGCCAGGAGACGCCGGCGTGAAAACTGAGGTTTCATGGCTTGTCTCCTGTTTCGTCAATGGCGTATCGGCCGCTAATCATCGAGCGCAGATTGTTCCAAAGGCCCGAGGCGACCACCATCGCCACATGCACGATGACGAACAGCACCAGGAAAGACGCGGTGAGGAAGTGCAGCGTGCGCGCCGAAGGACGTCCGCCGAACAGATCCGGCAGGAATGGAAACACGGCGTTGAGACCCGGCGACATCGCCAGTCCGGTCAACACCATAAGCGGGATCGCGCCGCCGACGACCGTCAGATAGGCCAGCTTTTGCAATGCGTTGTAGCGCCGCGCCGCTTCCCCCCTGGCGAAGCGCAGGCGCGCGTGGTCGATCACTTCCCGCCACAAATGGCGTAATGACAGCTGAGCCCTGGTAGGCAACAGGTCCCGCCGTAGGTGGCCGCGCCATAGCCCATGCGCCAGGTAGACCAGGCCATTAATGACCAGCAGCCAGGCGAAGAAAAAATGCCAATGCCGTCCGGCGCCCAGATCGTGATAGGACGGTAGGGTAAGCCAGGGCGGGAATGCGCGTGCGGCCGCGGCGCCGTCTTCGCTGGAAACGCCGAGAAAGCCGGTGGTTTCGATGCCCAGCGGGCCGATTTGGATATAGCCGCGCGATGTATCGCCCAGTTGCCTGGCGCCAATGGCGATAAACGCCCGATCCGCGTCGGCGCCGTATTGCCCCCAGTAGAGCCGGGGATGGGCATTAAAAATCTGCAATCCGCTCAGTAACAGAATCGACAGGCAGAGGACGTTCACCCAATGCGTAATGCGTACAGGCAATGAGTGCCGCTTAACGAGCCGGCGGCGCCCAGGCGGGGCTGATGGGGTCGGCGCGCTTGATGTATCAGGTTTGTTCATGACAGGCTCCTTGACCGGCTGGCCGACACCGCCAGCCGGCGGGGGTGATTGATTACATCGGGGGAACAACGCCGTTTTTGCCGACGATAAGATTACCGGCGGAAAGCTCGCCGTCCGCGCCCTTCTCTGCGCTGACGAAAACCACCGAGCCGGGCTTCACATCCTCAGGTGTGGCCGGCGCCAGCGTGACGACCGGCGTGCCTTGCGCAATGGAAATCTTTTTTTCCCGGCCGTGATAGCTGACCGTAACGTCGCTGCTGCCCACCGACTTGACCGCATCGGCCACGGTGGCATTGGTCATCGTGCTGTTGGGCTTCAGATCCCAGCCGAAACTGCCTTCCGCCGCGCCTTTCAGCTGGGGCGGGAAGATCAGCACTTCCAGCGCCCCGTCGCCTCCCGCCGATGTGGGGAGCGACGCGATGCCGACGTAGTCGCCCGGCTTAATGTCGGCGATACCGGCCTTGGCTACCGCCGAGACCCTCCAGCCGGGTTTCAGGGTGACCATGACGGCTTGGCCCTCGCGCGACGTCACCTGGAGCCGGTCACCCGTCAGGGCGGCGACGGTACCCCGTACCCTGACGCTGTTATCGGCGGCGGCAGCCGGCGTCAGAGCGCTGGACATAAGGAGCGCGCCGGTCAGGCCGAGGGCCAGGAAGCGGGTTATTCTTGGAACAGTCATGTTGAATCTCCTGAGCGATGCGGGCACCGCGATAGATTGATATGGCGCATTAAAAAGAAAAACCGTCGCAGGCGGCGCCTGGAAAGCCTGCGACGTGATAACAAACCCCGGTTGGCGGGTATGCACCCGCGACAGCGTAATCAACCTACTAGTTGGTAGGCTTACTGCAGCGCAAAAAACCCCCGGCCACCCCGTTCCGCTGGAGCGGATCAGGCTGACGCGGTCAAATGATGGATCGTAGGCTGGATAATGGACTGAAAAGTTTGCGGATTGCCATAGGCCCGGGCGGCCAGCATCGCGCCGTGGACCGTGGCCATGAAAGCGCCGGCCTCGACGGCCGCACTGGCGCGCAGGTGGAATTGCCCCTGGGCCGCGCCGTTCTGGAGCAGCGACGCGAGCCAGTCAGACTGATCCTGAAAATGCCCGCGGACTTCATCCGCCACCCGGACCGGGATCGTCAGCAGTTCGGCGGCCAGCATCGCGCAAATGCAAAAAGAAGACGTACCATCGCGAATGCAGGTGATCCAGTAATCGGCATAGGCGTTAAGCTCCGCCAGCGGGTCGGCGAGCTGGCTATCAAGGGCCGCCATGCCTGCCCGCGCCTCTTCCCGATACAGGGCGACCACGGTTCTGACCAGTTCTTCCTTGCTGGGGAAATGATGATGGATGCTGGCCTTGCTGATGTGTACCCGGGCGGAAATATCAGCATAGCTGAAGCTGTTATAGCCGCCGGCGGCCAGCAGTAACCGCGCATGGGCGGCGATTTCCGCGGCCTTGGGAGAAAGCTCTGCGTTCATGATAAAAGTCCATCGACCAAACAAAGGGGGTGCGGCGAATGCTGCTTTACCGGCATTGCGGCCCCCGCAATAATGCGGGCGGGGCCCGACACAGGAAAGCCAGAACGCCATCGCGTGCAATCACCCTACTAGTTGGTAGCCTGGCTGTCAAGAGATCGATCACGCAGGGGCGGCCGGCTATATCCATGACGGCTGCCCGGCCGGAGCCTTTTAGCCCGGTTGCCCTTCCTTATGAAAATGCTGCACCAGCATATCGATGAACAGGCGTACCTTCGCCGCCAGATGTCTCCTGTCGGGATAAATGGCATGGATGGGTATCTCGCTGCCCTGGTATTGCGGGAATAATTTTACCAGCCGGTTTTTCCTCGCGTCATCCTCAGCCAGAAAGGACGGCAGGTAGGCAATGCCCATGCCTTCTACCGCGGCGTCCTTGATGGCCTCGCCGCTGTCAAAACGCAGGCGGCGGCGGCCGTCGATAAGGACCGGCGTCCCATCGGGCCCGGCCAGAGGCCAGGCGCCCGATGCGGAATGAAGGCCGTAGATAAGCCGCTGATGGCCGCTGAGGTCCGCTATGTTTTCTGGCGTGCCATAGCCTTGCAGATAGGCCGGCGCGGCATAAAGACAGGGACGGTATTTCGCAATCAGCCGGGCGACCATCAGCGAGTCGACGGGCATATCGCCCATGCGGATACCGAGATCGAACCCCTCTTCCACCAGGTCGACGACCCTGTCCGTAAAGCTGACCTCGACTTCCAGCTCCGGCCATGTTTTCAGGAATTGATTCAGCAACGGCAGGATAACTATCCTTCCGAAGGCCGCGGTCACGGTGAGGCGCAGCGTACCCCTGGGTTGCAGGCGGCCCTGCCTGACGCTGTGCTCGGCCTCGTCCAGATCGGACAGTATCTGCACGCAGCGCTCGTAAAAATTTTGCCCATCGGTTGTCAGCGACACCCTGCGGGTGGTGCGGTGCAGCAAGCGCGTACCCAGGTAGGCTTCCAGCCGTGCCAGCGACTTTCCGGCCGCGGAGCGGGTCAATCCCATGATTTTGCCGCCGGCGACAAAGCTGCCTGACTCGGCGATGGCCACAAAGGCACGCATGGTGTTGAGTTCAATTCCCCCGCCGCCATGCTGGCCGGCCGCGACGTGACGGACACTCACTGTAGAATCCTTTTCCCGAATGGTTGCGATAGAGTGATTGTGTAGAAACTTATTCACCCAGAAGGATATGCAATGTTACCTGTAAATGCCAGAAAAACGCTGGATGGCTGGATACAAGCGGCACTGCCTGTGGTCCAGAAAATGAATGGCCAGAGCGAGGCCGGATGGCCCGAGGCGCGCGCGGCCTATACGGCTGGACTGGAAAGGTTATTCCCGGCGCCTGGCGGGGTGTCGTTTACCCCTGTTGATTTGGGCGGCGTCGCCGCGCTGCGGGTCACGCCGGAAAATGTGCTGGAGGACCGCGTGCTGTTCTATATACACGGGGGCGGCTATGTCCATGGCGGGATAAACGCCTACCGCGGCCTGGCCGGAAAATATGCCGCGCTGCTGCGCGCCAGCGTCTATGTGCCCGATTACCGGCAAGCCCCGGAGCACCCGTTCCCGGTACCGATTGAAGATACTTTTACCGCCTATCGCGCGCTGCTTGATAACGGCGTCGACCCGCGTTCCCTGGCGATATCCGGTGATTCGGCCGGCGGAGCGATGGTGGTGACCATTATGAGAAAAGCCAGGGACGCCGGCGTGCCCCTACCCGCCGCCGCCGTCGCCCTTTCACCCTGGGCGGATCTCACGCACAGCGGAAATTCGGCAACCGTCAGGGACGGTATCGATCCGCTGTGCAGCACGGCGTTTCTTAACCAACTGGCCCGTATATTCCTGGCCGGAGAATTGCCGACTCACCCTGATGCCTCGCCGATCTTCGCCGATGTCCGGGGGATTGCGCCCACCCTGATCCAAATTGGCGAAAATGAGGTCATGCTGAGCGGGGCCCTCCGCCTTGCGGCCCATCTCGGGGAAAGCCGGGTACGGACATCACTTGAGGTCTGGCCCGGCATGTTCCATGTCTGGCATTTGTTCTCCGGGGTTCTCCCCGAAGCCGACCAGGCGCTGCGTAATGCGGTGAGGTTTTTGGACGATGCCCTCCCCGCCGCGCCAGGCAATCCGTAAGCCCGCAACGCCGCATCGGTGGTGCGGCGTTTTCACCTACGCGACGCGGCACAGCGGCTATCAGGCCGCCGGGCGGCCCCCGTCACGCTCAGTGGGCAGGTTGCTGGCCGCTGGACGACTGGCGTCCGCTTATTTTTTCCACAGTTTTTTACTGGCGAGGTCGGCGCCCGCGCGCAGGGCGCGGAATTTTTCCCGCACCACCGTGGGATGCACTTCCGTGCGATAGGTGGCCTGCGAAGAGAAACCGCAGTCGGCGCCGGCAATAACATTGTCGCGACCTACCCGTTCGGCAAAGCGGACCAGGCGTTCGGCAATCAGTTCCGGATGTTCCACGGTGTTGCTGGCATGGCATATCACGCCCGGGATCAACCGCTTGCCCGCCGGCAGCGTAATCTCTTCCCAGAGGTGGTATTCATGTTCGTGGCGTACATTGCCCGCCTCGAAGGAATAATCCGATGCGTTAATATTGAGCATATAGCGCACAAACTCCACGAAGGGCACATCGTGAATGCGCGGACCTTCGTTAATGCTGTAGCAGGTATGGTAGCGAATTCTTTCCTGCGGCAGGCCCCGCAGCGCATGATTCAGGATCTCGACATACTCACCCGCTTTGCGGTGAATCGCCGCATTGTCCAGGGCGCGATCGGCAAACAGATCGGGCAGGAACGGATCGTCGATTTGCAGGCTGAATCCCGCGTCAATCACCGCTTTATACTCGACGCGCAGCGCCTCGGCCACCGCCGAGAGATACTCGCCTTCGCTGGCATAAAACGCATTGCTGCCCACGCCGGTCGGCGCCACCGACGGGACAAACGCCGAATGGGCGCTCACTTTACCCAATGCGGCCGCCAGGTTGGCCAGGTCGCGCTGCAATTGCGCCGTGCCGTGATAGGCGATAGGTCCGGTGCAGGCCACCGGGACGAATGGCACCAGGTTGCCGCCGAGCATCGCTTCGCCGAAATAGTGCTGATAATAATCGGGAAACGCCTCGATCTCCGCGTCAAAAGCCGTATAGCGTTGCCCGGGGCGCGCAGAGAAGCCGCTCATGCGATCGCGGACATAGGCAAAGAAACCGACTTTGGATTGTTCACCGTCGGTAACGATATCAATGCCGTCATCGACCTGTTGCTGAACCGACTCGATCACCGCGTCTTTAATGCAGCGGTCCAGCTCCGCCTGATTATCCGCGCCGTCAATATTCGCCTTCATCAGATCCAGCAATTTCACGGGCCGTGGGAGACTGCCGACATGGGTGGTTAAAATACGATCAGAGCCTTGCAGTGTGGACATTATTACCCTTCATCTGATGTCAAAATAGGTGAGAAAATAACTTACTACGGCCACAGGCGGATGGGAAGTCTCCCGGCTACGGCGCCTGGACCGGCGCCTCCAGCTGATAGCCGCCATTCTCCAGCAGCTTAAGCTGCGGCAGGCAGGAAAGCAGCCGCCGGGTATAGTCGTGCTGCGGCCGATCCAGCACATCGTCGCTCCAGCCGTTTTCCACCAGCCGGCCTTTTTCCATGACCATGATGCGATCGGCGACCTGCTCCACCGCGCCCAGGTCGTGGGTGATAAACAGGCAGGCGAAACCGTAGCTGTCCTGCAGGCGGCGCAGCAGCGTCAAAATCTGCTTTTGCACGGTCATATCCAGCGCCGAGGTCGGCTCGTCGGCGACGATAAAGGCCGGTTTGCGGATCACGGCGCGGGCGATGGCCACGCGCTGGCGCTGGCCGCCGGAAAGCTGGTGCGGATAGCGGTCGATGAAAAATTCCGCCAGGCCGACTTCGTTCAATACCTCTTTGACGCGCGCCAGGCGGTGCGCGCGCCCGGTATCATTGAAGACCCGCAGCGGCTCCTCCAGGATCTGGCCGATTTTCATGCGCGGATTGAGGGAGGAATAGGGATCCTGCTGGATGATCTGGCAGGCCAGGCGCCACCGGCGTTTTAACGCCGGGTCCCGGTCGTTGACATCCCGGCCCTCGAACAACAGCGAGCCGGCGCTCACCGGCAACATACCGGCAATCGCCTTGCCGATGGTGGTTTTTCCCGAGCCGCTGGCGCCGACCAGCGCCACCGTTTCGCCCCGGCGCACGTTAAAACTGACGCTGTTCACCGCCCGGGTGACGCGCGCCGGTTGCAACCATGTTTTCTGCCCCGGATAATCGATACTCACGTCGCTCAGCGTCAGTACCGCCGATGCCGACAGTAGCGAGCGGCGATCGGCGGGCGCTTTTCTGACGGGCATCGCGTCCAGCAGCCGGCGGGTATAGGGATGCCGGGGTTCGGCCAGCAGCAGCCGGCTTTCACCCTGCTCCACCAGCGCGCCCTGCTCCATCACCATGATGCGCGAGGCGTAGTTGGCCACCATCGACAGATCGTGGCTTATCAGGATCACCGCGCTGCCCTGCTCGGCGGTCAGGGACAGCATCAGGCTCATCACTTCGTGCTGCACCAGCACATCCAGCGCCGTGGTGGGTTCATCGGCGATAATCAGTTTCGGTTCCAGCAGCATCACCGCGGCAATCATCACCCGCTGGCGCATCCCGCCGGAAAATTGGTGCGGAAAGCTGGCCAGCAACGTTTCGCCGCCGTCCAGCCCGACGCGGCGCAGCATGGCGACGATTTTCTGTTTGCGCTCCTGCGGCGTCAGTGTGGTGTGCAGCGCCAGCCCTTCATCCAGCTGGCGACCGATGGTCATGGCCGGATTTAGCGAGGTCATGGGTTCCTGGAACACCATGCCGATACCGGCGCCGCGCACCTGGCGCAGCTGCTCGTTATCCAGCGCCAACAAATCCTGGCCGGCGAACCGCAGCCGATCGGCCCGGCGCGCGACATTGGACGGCAGCAGCCCCATCAGCGCTCGCATCGCCAGGGTTTTGCCGCTGCCCGATTCGCCGACCACCGCCAGCACTTCGCGCGGCTGCAGACAAAAGGAAATGCCGTTCACCACCGTGCGATCCTGCACGCTAATGGTCAGGTTACCGACGTCCAGCAGAGGCTGCGCGGTGTTATTCATTATTGCATCCTCGGGTCAAGATAATCGCGCAGCGCGTCCCCCAGCAGGTTGACGCCCAGCAGCGCAAGGGAAATACAGCACCCCGGCAGCAGGGCCAGGTAGGGCGCCTGGGAAAGATAGGTACGGCTTGCCGCCAGCATATTGCCCCAGGTGGGTTCCGGCGGCGGTACCCCGAGCCCGAGGAATGACAGGGCGCTTTCCGAAATCAGCACCCAGCCCAGCATGGACGTGGCCAGCACCATAAGCGGCGCGATGCAGTTGGGCAGGATATGATGCAGCAGGATAAATCCTTCGCGATGTCCCATCACCCGGGAGGCGTGGACAAAATCCGTCTCGCGCAGCCCCAGCACCGTTCCGCGCACCACCCGCACCACCGAGGGGGTATAGGCCAGGCCCAGGGCGAGAATAATGCCGTAGCGGTTACTGCCCAGGATGCTCAGCAGGCCGAGTGCCAGCAGGATGCCCGGAAACGCCAGCAGCGTATCGGTCACCATCATGATGACCCGGTCGGTCACGCCGCGCAGATAGCCGCTCAGCAAGCCCAGCACAATCCCCGTCAGCAGCGCGAAGGCCACCGTCAGCACCGAAATGCTGATGCTGGCGCTGGCGCCGAGCATAATGCGGCTCAATACGTCGCGGCCGTATTCGTCGGTGCCGAACCAGTGCGCGGCGCCGGGACTTTGCAGCCGGGCCAGAATATTGATCCGGCTGGGGTCGAACGGCGTCCAGAAGAACCCCACCAGGCTGGCGCAGACGATAATCCCGATCATTAGCCCGCCCAGCAGGGCGTTGGGCGCCAAAAATATTGAGCGTTTCATGATGCGGCCACCCTGGGATCAAACAGCGGATAAAGGGCATCTATCACCAGATTGGTCAGGACATAGATACCGGCGATAAACAGCATGCACCCCTGGATAACCGGATAATCACGGGCATAGATACCGTCCACCAGCAGCCTGCCGAGGCCCGGCAGGCTAAACACCGTTTCGGTTACCGCCACGCCGCTCAGCAGGTTGCCGAGCGTAAGGCCTATCAGCGTCCAGGTCGGCCCGAAGGCATTGGGAAACACATGGCGCGACAGTACGGTACGCTCGCGCAGCCCCTTGGCGCGGGCGTGGGTGACATAATCCAGGCGCAGCACCTCCAGGGTGCTGGCGCGCATCATGCGCACCAGCGCGCCCACTTCCACCAGCACCAGCGTCAGCACCGGCATCAGCAGATAGAGCACGCCCTGCCAGGCGTTGTCCCGAATCGAGACATACCCCACCACCGGCAGCCAGCCGAGCTTCAGGCCGAAAAACATCAGGATCAGCAGCCCCATCCAAAAACTCGGTATCGACAGCAGAAACGTCGAGAACATCACCAGGCCGACATCAAGACGGGTGTTCTGTTTCCATGCCGCCAGCATGCCGAAAGGCACGGCGACCAGCGCGGCCACGACCACCGCCGCCAGCACCACGCTCATGGTGACGGAAAACCGTTCGAGGATCAGCGGCAGTATCGCTTGTCCGCTCTGGATGGAGTGACCGAAGTCGCCGTGCAGCACCTGGCCGAACCAGATAAAAAACTGCGTCAACAGCGACTGATCCAGGCCCATGTTATGGCGCAAATCCGCCAGGCTGCTCTCGGTCGCCAGATCGCCAAGCATCAGCAGCGCCGGATCGCCGGGCACCAGCCTGGTCAGCAGGAAGACGATCACCGTCACCAGCAGCAGCGTCGGGATCGCCGACGCCACCCGCCTGAAGATAAAACTCAGCATGACGACTCCTTGCCGCTATGACTTAACGGATACGTTCCACAGGCGGGCGGCGGCGGCCAGCCAGGGTTTATAGCCTACGATAACCTTGCGGTGCGCGATAATATCCAGCCCCGGATAGAAAATAATCAGCGGCACCTGTTCGATCATCATGCGGTGCAGCTGGTCGACGATATCCTGCCGCTGTTTGCTGTCGCTGACATAGGCCAGGCTGTCCACCAGTTTGTTGGCCTGGGGATCGTCCCAAACCTTGCGCGGCTGCTTGGCTTTATCGCCGTTGATTTGCTCAAACGCCAGCGCCGGTTCAAAGCGCGCCGAGAAGGTAAAGGTCATCATCTGGTAGCGGCCGGCCTGGTAGCGTTCAAGCTGGGTGGCCCATTCCATGGTGGTGATTTTGGCGTTGATGCCGGCGGCCTGCAGCATCGCCTGCACGATAACCGCCATATCGAAGCTGGGCACGGTGGAGCGTTTATTGGCGATGATTTCAATCGTCTCGCCTTTATATCCGGCTTCCTCTAGCAGCTGTTTGGTACGGGCGGGATCATATTTATAGCCCTGCTTTTCCACTTCTTTATAGTAACCGGAGGCCACGGAAATATTGGAATTGCTCGGCGTGGCCAGCCCCTCGCTGGTGCCCATGGCGATTTGTTCGGTATCCAGCGCCGCGGCGATCGCCTGGCGCAGCTTGAGGTTTTTCAGCAGCGGATCCGCCGTTTGGATAAGCAGCGCATGGCGCTGGGCGTTGGGCGCCACCGCGATGGCCACATTGGGGTCGGTTTTCAGGTCCGACGCGTCGATGGGGCTGACCTGGGCAACATCCACCGCACCGGAGCGCAGCCCCGCTTTCACCGTGGCGGCGTCCGGCACGGCCATAAACCGCACTTCGTCCACCAGCGCTTTCTTGCCGCCGACAAAACCATCCGGCGCGCCGGCGCGGGAGCTGTAGCCGTCAAAACGTTTCAGCGAAACGTATTCACCGTGCTTCCAGTTATCGAAGGTAAAAGGACCGGTGGCGATAGGCTTGATCCAGTTGCCCTGCCCGTCCACGGATTTGGGACTGACGACCGCCGCGGCGCCGCAGTCGGTGCGGGCCAGCGTATCGAGAAACAGCGCCACCGGCTGCGCCAGCGTCATCACCACCGTACTGTCGTCCGGCGCGCTTACCGACGTGACGTTGATCTGGCTGCTGCCGTCGAATTCCCGCAGGCAGCGCCACTGGGTTTTCGGATCGGTCCAGTGCTTCCAGCTCCACAGCACATCCTGCGCGCCCAGGGTATCGCCGTTGTGGAATTTGATATTTTTGCGCAGATGGAACACATATTTTTTGCCGCCGTCCTGCACCTCCCAGGTGTCGGCCAGCATCGGCCCGACGGTGCCGTCCTCCCGATAGCCCACCAGCCCTTCCACCACGTGCATCAGCACGTCGTCGGTATTGCCGTCGCGGTTCACGCCCGGCTGGCTGCTGCGGATGTCCTGGTTTAAGGCAAAACGGATGATGCTGTTGTCGGCCGCGCCGGCCCGGGCCGCCATCATTCCCGGCAGGAGCATAACGATACACGCGATTATCTGCTTCATAGTATCCTCAATGGGTCGTTGTTTCGTTCGGACGGCGGCTGTCAGGACAGGGCCAGGGAATATCGGGTAAATTCGCGGTTAATCGCCGGCAGCGGCGCCACCTCCATCGTGCCCGCGGTGGAGTCCATAACGATCATCGCCACGGTGGCCGACAAATCGCTTTGAAAACCGGGACGCGGCGGCCGGCATACCGAATACGGCGCGCCGAAGTCGTCAAAAAAGGCATTTTTCAAATCGTCTGCGCTGAGCTTGGGCTTAGCGCGCAGCAATTGATTCACCCGCCAGGCGCGGTACAGGGTATCGGGCGACGTGCCAATGCCCATTTCGCGGATTTTGCTTTTTGCCGCGTCGCTTTCCCAATGGTTGGCGTGCACCAGGATGCCGTCGGTGGGGTACAGGGTAAAAGACTCATCCGGCGCGCATTCAAAATCAATGGCGAACCCCTCGCGGGTGCTGAGCATCATATTGTTGGAGCAGGACTTCGGCGTGACCGCCACCACCCGCATCGCCAGCGCCATATGCTGCTGCTCCAGCACCTTGCGGCGGATCAGGGAAATCGGCACGCCTATCTGGCGGTAGTCGCGCTCGCAGCGCAGATAGTTGGCGGTGATGGCCAGGCCGGCCTGGTTTACGCCGCTGCGCGCCAGGCCGCCGGCCTCCACAAAGGTCAGGTAATCGGGGCCGTCGTCGCGGTGCACTTTCAGTACGATGGAACTGTCGGCGCATTCGGCGCGCCAGTCCCAATTCTGCCCGTGGATCAGCCGTCCGCTGGCGCTGCGCTGCGGCAAAATCACCGCGCCGCTGCAGCCGTCCTTGATAGTATCGTCATGGGCGTCGCGCTGCTCTTTCAGCAGCCGGGCCTTGGCGATCACCTCGGTGCGGGCGTTGATCATCACGATGCCTTCCAGCGGTACGGCCGCCCCGGTCGCGATGCCGGTCATTTCCGTCAGGTAGTCGGCATCGAAATCGCGGATGATGGCGCTGAAGGCGGTAATGAGTTCCTCGCGCTGAGCTTGGCTTAATCCCAGCTCGCGCAGCTGATCGCCGTAAAGGCCGACGCTCAGGCGGATGCGATCGCGGGCGATTTCGCCGTATTGCAACCCGCGTTCATGGGCGCTGCCGGATACGGTAACCAGCGGAAAGGGGGTAATCTGCGACATCGTGTCTCCTTAACGGGGGGGTGGCGCGCAACGGTGGCTGCGCAGCACGCGCAGGAAAAAATCCTTTACGGTATCCAGCACTTTCATGCCGTCATGGCCGACATTGGGCACGATGTCCTGGCGCGCGTCGACGCCGTGCCCGAGCAGGCTCTGGTAAAGCGCGGTATTGCGCTCGATGCGGGTCGCGCCGGCGTCGTTACAGCCCGGCATATAATATTTGCCTCCCGGCCGGTGGGTAATTTCCCAGGTTTCCACATCGACCTTGCCCACCACCAGTTGCACCGGCACCTGCCGCAGGGCGGCATAATTCAGCGGTTTGCCGAACATCTGCTCAAAATTGCGCACGCCCACCCACCAGTCCTGGTGTTCATCCAGCAGGGTAACGGAGCCCGGCGCGCCGATGGAGACGCCCAGCAGGCGTTCGGGATGGATATACAGGAAGCGGTGCACAAAATGGCCGCCGCCGGAATACCCGAACAGTAAAAACCGGTCGAACGGCGTGCCGAGGGATGCGGCGACTTCATCCACCATCGACAGCAGTACCCGATCATAGCGGATGCCCTGCTCGATGATGTACTTAAAACCATGGGAGTTGCCGTCTTGCAACGGTCCCACCGGGAACAGCGGCGCCAGGATCACGCAGCGGTTATAGCGGCCGAATTCGGCGAAAGCGTCGCGGTAGGCGGTCATGCTGCGCCCGGTGCCGTGCATGACCACCGCCAGGCAATGTCCGGCGGGATCGGCATCAAAATCGGGCGGAACGTACATGCAATAGGCAAAACGGGGGTCCTGCCTGCTGGCGAAAATGGTGGTATGGCCGCGCTGATAAAGCGCGCGTCCGCGGGTTTCCGCCAGTTGGGTTTCGTCGAGGGCCATTTTTTTCCTGTAGAAATGACAGGGTGATGAGTGATTTTCATTCAAACATAAAACCAAAATTGGCGCCAATTTAATTGGATAAATATGCGCAAAAACTATCGCCCCCATCACATTTCCCGGTAATATAAAAGTATCCTCTGCGGCAATAACCCAGTAACACGATGATTTACGATAAGAAGCCGCGCGCCGTCCCGCCCATTTCTCCATAGGGTTTTATTATGGCGGCGGTATTTCAGGCGGCGCAAAACGCCTTATAATGCTTTGAATCGACGACCGCCAGGTTAATGAAGGACGCTAAACATGAAGCAAAAAAAGCCCGGCGCATCCGCCAATGTCGCCAACGATATCGCCAAGGATATTAATACCGGTGAATTCACCGCCGGCATGTGGCTGAAACAGGCCGAGCTGGAGGAACGCTATGGCTGCACCCGCGCCGATGTGCGCCGCGCCCTTGACCAACTGGTGATTGAACGGCTGGTGCAGCACGTGCCCAACAAGGGGTACCACGTCTACGCGCCCAATTTGCAGCAGCGCCGGAATATTTCGGCTATCCGTTGTATCCTGGAGTGCGCGGCCGCGCCGGATATTGTCGAGAATATCGGCGAACAGGGCATCGCGCGCCTGACGGACTGCGCGCAGGCGTTCGCCGACGCCACCTGGCACGGCACGTTGCTTGGGCAGTATGAGGCCAATATGGCTTTTCACCGGGCGCTGCTGGCGCCCTGCCTGAACCAGGATATGGTGGAGCTGATTTTCGATCTGCGCAGCCGGGTGCCCTCCGCCCCGCTGGGGCAATGGAGCTCCCATGCCCGGATAGAAAAATCGTCCGGCGAACATTTCGCCATGGTGGCGGCGATCCGCGATCGGGATGCGCCAAAGCTGGCGCGCCTGATTGCGCAACATATCCAGCAGTTGGAATCCAGCGGGGAATAAAGGAAAGCGGCGTCCTCATGTCAGGATTCGGATGATGGCGAGGAAAAAAGACCATCATCCGCTTGAGACGGCGCGGCGCGACAGGGTGCGGCGTCCCTCAGGCCAGCTGCATGGCCAGTTTTATCGCTATCGCCATGCTGTCGGCCTTGGCCTTGCCGGTCCAGGCAATATCAAACGCCGTGCCGTGATCGGCTGAGGTGCGGATGAACGGCAGGCCGGCGGTAATGTTGACACCGTCATAAAACCCTAGCAATTTCAACGGGATATGCCCCTGATCGTGGTACATCGCCACCACCATATCATAATGGCCTTCATAGGTTTGCAGAAAGACGGTATCGGGCGGGCACGCGCCGGTGACGTCCAGCCCTTTGTCGCGCATGGCGGCCACCGCGGGATTAACGACGGTAATTTCCTCGTCGCCGAACAGGCCGTGCTCACCCGCGTGCGGGTTGACGCCGGCTACCGCGATGCGCGGGTGGGGGAAACCGACCCGCCTGAGAAAGGTATCCGCCATTTGAATGACCGTTTCCACCCGCTCGCGGCTCAGCGTGTTGAGAAATTTACGCAGCGCGATATGCGTGGTGACATGAATCACCTTCAGCCGGTCGGTGTACAGTACCATGGCGTAATCCCGGCTCTGCGTCAGCTTGGCCAGCAATTCGGTATGGCCGGGGTAAATATGGCCGGCGGCATGCAGCGCCTCCTTGTTCAGCGGCGCGGTGGCGATGGCGTGGACCTCGCCGGCCAGCGCCAGTCCGGTGGCGTGTTTTACGCAGCGATAGGCCAGGTCGCCCGCCTGCGGCTGCACCTGGCCGGGAACCAATGCCGCGGGCTGTTGCAGCGGCTCATCGATGACATTGATAACCCCGGGCGCAAACCGCGCGTCGGCGGGACGGGCAATGATTTTCAATTCGGCGGGCGGTGTGATCCGCAGCGACAGGATACGGCGCAGGGTGGAAACACAGCCCACCACCACCACCGGCGCACCGGAAAATTCACCTTCAGCCAACGCTTTAATGATAATTTCCGGACCAATGCCCGCCGGATCTCCCATGGTTACCGCAATTGTCTTAGTCACGCGACATCTCCTCAATAAAGCGAATAACTTCTGATAGCGTGGTTTCACCGCCGAAACCGCCCGCTTTGGTCATTACCGGTATGTTTTGCGCCACGCCGCCCAGCAAGCGGCCGTAAGGGACGCAGGCGGCAATCTGTCCCCGGATGTGGAAGCCGGTCGCATCCAGCGCGGAGGCGACCGCGACGGCAACGTCGCCGCCGGTCAGATACAGCCCGCCGATGGGTTGGGCGTCGACCACCCGGCGCGTCAGGCGGCCGAGCGCCAGGCAGATATCCTCGCCCAACCGCTGGCGGCTGATGCCGTGTTGTCGACAGACCGCTTCGATATGCCGTCGCTGATCTTCATCCTGGCAGGTACGAACCACGCAGTGCCTGCCCGCGCGCAATGCCGCGCTCACGTCACCGACCCATTGATCGATCAAGCTCGCCGGGTTTGCGCTGAACAGACGCAGCACATCAATATCCACCAGCCTGACCGCCGCGTTATCCCGCGCGTGGTCGATTTGCCGCCGGGCCGCGGCGCTCATGGAGCCGATAACCGCCAGCAGGGGCGGCGCCGGCGCGAACGGCAGGCTGCGCGCCAACGGGTCAATCAAGCCCGCCGATCCCACCAGCAGCGGCTTGAACGGCAACTGCCGCAGCGCCGCGACGATACGCTGTAAATCGTCGTCCAGCAGGCTGTCGAGCACCACCAGCCGGCAACCCTGTTCCGCCAGGGCGGTAATCCGCATTGCCAGGGAAGCGTCGCGCACCGCCGCTACATCCAGCTCCGCCAGCGGCAGCGCGCTTTGCTCGTTGATCCGTCCGGCTATGGAGGAGGTGGCGACCGGCGTATTGGGATCGCTGGCAAATTCGGTATCGGTTAACCTGCGGCCGTTGACTTCGCAGTGGCCGTTGCGGATGCACCGGCCCATGGCGGGCGCGGCCGCGGCGATAATCGCCAGCGGCGCCTGCGCGCCGTTGAGGGCCGCCTCGATTTCGGCGCCCAGGTTGCCGCGCAGCGTGGAATCGATCTTTTTATACAGCCAGCCGTCCGGCGCGACGGCGCGTAATTGCCCTACCGCCCTGCCCACCCTCCGCGCCGCCTCCCCGGCCGGCAGGGCGCGGCTGTCGGTACTGATAACCCAGGCGTCGGCGCGACCGCCGTCGGTGATCGCGTCCGCGCCGCCGAACAGCACATTGACCCGGGCGCCGTGGCGGGTCAGCCCCACGCCCGCATCATTGGCCCCGGTAAAATCGTCGGCGATCACCCCTATCTGCGCGTTGTTTTGCCCGGCCGGCATAGACATTCCTTAGGTTATTATCGGTGGTCACGAGTTATAATGATTATATTTAATCATATTTGATTAACCGTGAGCAAGATCAAATTATCCAAACGGAGACTTAACGCTGATACATGCCACATGGCAGTAGTTTATGACATATTATGATTGAAATCGCGCAATGAGACTAACCGCGGTCAAACAACGCCGGATATCGTTGGCCAACAGCCGCCAACGCGTCGGCCGTGGCAGGTTGCATGCCTTATACGTCTGCCTGACCCGGCGTGGGCGGTACCGGGCCGCAGCTGGCGCGGTTTTCAAACCAGGTTGGCAAGAGAATATGTTCTTTATCATGAGGATGCCGCAGCTGTCCCAGTAACAGCTCCGCGGCACGTTTGCCCAATAAGCCGTTATCGCGCATCACGGTGGCAATCGGCGGCGAAAACAGGCGGCCGATGGCGACATCGTCACAACACACCAGCGACAGATCGCGGCCGAGGACCAGGTTGCGCTGCCCCACCGCTTTCAGCGCACCCTCCAGTAATTGGTTACCGCCCAAAATCACCGCGGTCGGCGGGTGGGACAATGCCAGTAAGCGCGCCATAGCCCGCTCGCCGTGGGCGACCGACAGGATACCTGCCTCTATCATAAAATCAGGCGCCGCCTGGCATGCCTGATAGGCCTCCCGCACGGCACGGATACGCTCCCGGGTCGGGCGCACATCTCGTCCGACGATCAGGCCGATACGCCGGTGGCCCAACTGCAATAGCGCCCTGGCGGCGGCGCCTACGCCGGTAAAATGATCGGATAATACCGTATTGGCGTTGACATCATCCGGCAACGTACGGTCAATCACCACCATGGGAATGGTGCTTTTACGCAGCACGCTCAGGGTCGCTTCATCATTTTCCAGCGACGGCAGCAAAATCAGCCCGTCCACCTGGCGTTGTTGCAATACGTCAATATGTTCCGCATCCATTGCCGGCACCCCGCCGGAATTGGTCAGCAGCAGGGAAAACCCCGAGGCCGTCAGGACACTTTCCGCGCCGCTGACGATTGAGGCCAGCAACGGATTGGTGATATCCGAACAGACAAAACCGATAGATTTGGTTGAACGGCGACGCAGGCTTTGCGCCAGGACATTGGGGGTATAACGTAACTTCTCCGCCGCAGCCAGTACCCGTTCCGTCATTTCTTTACTGACGCCCGGTTGCCCTGACAGCACGCGGGAAACGGAGGCGATCCCCACGCCGGCCAGTTCAGCAACTTGACGGATTCCGGCCCGTTCATTGACCGGTGTCTCATTTTTTGAACTCATATACATCCTCGCGCCAAAGAAACTTGACAGTCTGTGGCAACCGCTTTTTAATCACTGGAAACGTTTCCGGAAACGTTTCCAAACATCATATAACAACATATCGCCGATTATTTTAGGGTTATTATCACCGCCTCGCTCGCTGGATGCGAAGGTAAGCATAACTCGTATGTGGTTTTTTATTCCAACGTTGGCCAAACCTGTACACCTACCTATAAGGGGCTCGTCGTGGAACAAGCAATCGCGCAAACGCCGGCAACCCGGCAAGTCATCCGTAATACCATTCTCAGCGCCATCATCGGCACGACGGTTGAATGGTATGATTATTATCTGTATGCCACCGCTGCGGCAACGTTATTCAATACCTTATTTTTCCCGTCTTTCGACCACTTGACCGGTACTATTCTGGCTTTTGCCAGCTTTAGCATCGGCTTTTTCGTCCGCCCGTTCGGCAGCGTGCTGTTTGGCTATCTCGGCGATCGCATCGGCCGTAAAAAAGTGCTGGTGATCACCTTACTCTTAATGGGAAGTTCAACCACCCTGATGGGGCTGTTGCCGACCTATGCCCAGGCGGGTATAGCGGCGCCTATCCTGCTGACCCTGCTTCGCGCCCTGCAGGGGCTTGGCTCAGGCGCTGAATATGCCGGCGCGGTATTGATCGTTGTTGAAAATGCGCCGGCTGAACGGCGCGGTCTTTATGGCGCGATGCCTTATATGGGAGTGGCCCTGGGCCTGTTGTTATCGCTGGCCACCTTCAACTTCTCTTCGCATTTATCTAAAGAAGCATTTGAGGTATGGGGATGGCGCATACCGTTTTTATTAAGCACCGTGGTCATTGCGTTTGGCGTTATTATACGCATGAAGTTAAAAGAGTCGCCCATCTTTGAAGAATTAAAACGCAAGAACGCCGTTATCAAAAACCCGGTGCGTGAAGTATTCAAAACGTCGAAACGCCAGCTGTTTTGCGCCTGGGGCGCCCGGTTAGGCGATAATTCCCTGGCGTATATCTACGAATCATTTGTCATTGTGTATGTCACCCAGCAATTACATATCGCCAGGGACGAAATTGTCACCGCGCTAATGTTCAGCACCGCCTTGCAATTCATTACCGTGCCCTTATTTGGCTGGGTCTCCGATAAAGTGGGGCGTAAACCCGTTTACATGGGGGGCGCGATTCTTTCCGGCCTGGCGATTATTCCCTTTTTCCATCTGCTGCAAACCCGGGAGCTGGTATGGATTTACGCCGGCCTGTTTCTGGTCTCTTCCATTGCCAAGACCATGATGACCTCGGCGCAAAGTCCATGGCTGGCGGAGATGTTCCCTTCACGGGTGCGCTATACCGGTTTTTCACTGGCGAGGGAAGTCACCTCGCCCATTTCCGGAGGGATAGCCCCCATCATCGCCCTCAGTTTATTAGCCGTGGGCGACGGGGATCCCAAACTGGTTTGCGCCTACGTCATCGTGCTGTCGGTCCTGACGGCCGTATCGGTATTTCTCGGGCCGGAAACCCGTGGTCGTGATTTACGTGATGTCGAGGCCGAAGGCGGCAAGCAGGCGCATGAGCACGGCGCCTATTCGTCACATCCAAACCGGTAAAAAAATTTCGCGATATAAACAGTCAGTGAGGAGCCTATGAAAATAACCCGAGTTGAGCCATTGCATATTGGTCAGTTCATGTTTGCCCGCGTGGAAACCGACAGCGGATTGGTTGGCTATGGCGAAGCCGGTGCCTGGGGCCATATTGAGGCCTCGGGCGCCGCTATCCAGCGTTTCGCTGAATATCTGGAGGGAAGATCAGCGTTTGATATCGAACACCACTGGAATGTAATGCATCGGTTCAGCTATTTCCAGGGACTGGCCATCAATGCGGCCATTTCGGCGATAGATATCGCGCTTTGGGATATTAAAGGCCAGGCCCTGAATGTGCCGATTTATCAATTATTGGGAGGACCGGTGCGCAAAAAAGCGCGGATATATGGCCATATTTATGAACAGACCATTGAGAAAATACTGGAAGAATGCCAGGCTAAAATGGATGCGGGATTTACGGCATTCGGTCATCTCAATCCTTTCCTGGATGAAGGTAATGACAAGGTTTATTTTAAAACTCATATCCGCAAAATGCGTGATGCCATCAATAACGTCAGGCGTATGCGGGAAGTGGTCGGCGATCGGGTCGATTTGTTGATTGAGTTGCACCGGCGCCTGACGCCGCCGGAAGCGGTGACCTTTACCCGCGGCATAGAAGAATATCATCCTATGTTTGTGGAAGACCCCATCCGGCCGGAAAATGCCGATGCCATGGCGCGGGTGGCGGATAAAATCCATGTTCCCATCGCCACCGGGGAGCGCTTTTCCACCCTCTATGAATTCCAGGCCCTGCTGAGCCGCAACGCGATGGAGTTCGCCCGCGTGGATTTGTGCCTATGCGGTGGAATTACCGGCGGCAAAAAAGTCGCGGCGATGGCCGAAGCGCATCATGTCCAGGTGGTTCCCCATAATCCGCTCTCACCCATCGGCCTGGCCGCCTGTCTGCAATTGGCGGCCGCTATTCCTAATTTCGCCATTCAGGAATATGCCACCGGCTTTGAAGCGGGCATTTTCGCATCCCGCCCCGAGCATTTGGGGAGCAATATCGTGGATAAAGTTCCCCTGCCGCTGGACGGTTTTGTGGATATTCCCGACGGGCCAGGCCTGGGAATGAAATTACTGCCCGACGCGCAGCGTATCCGTCCGCCGTTAAGCAAACCCATTTCCATGCGCCCGCACCTGGATGGTTTTATTGTCGATCAATAACGGCCTGAAGGCGGAAGCGGCACCGCGTGCGTGGCTCGGCGCGTGGCGCACTACGCCGGCGGCCCTTAGCGGATATCCCGATATTCGGAGGTGGCGGGCTTATTGCGGATGGCCTCGGACATAAAGTTCAGGACGTAGCGTAGCGCCGTGGTGGCGAAGCCTTCCTCTTTCAGGCGGCGTGCCGACGTTTCCATCACCATATCCAGGTCAAACTGTACCCGCCCCTCGCCCGCCAGCCGACGGGCGATATTGGTATCTTCGCCATAAAACGCGATAGACGTATCAAAGCCGCCGATACGCAGCAAGGCCCGTTTACTGGCGGCGAAATTACCGCCCACCGCCATATAGCCGGTGCACCAGTAAGTGGGTTTCGCCAGCGCCAGCCAGTAGAATTTCACCAGGACGCTTTTTATTCCCGGCAGGTCGAAATAACGGTATGGGCCGCTGATACAGACCAGATCGCCGCGCTGCGCATAGGCATGCAGCACTTTATCCAGCCAGCCGGACGGCATACGCGTGTCGGCGTCGATAAAGGCCAGAATATCGCCGCAGGCCGATTCCAGCCCTTTCTGGCGGGCGCGGGTGAGGCCTTTTATCGGTTCGTATACGACGCGAACCCCACTGAAGCCGGCGGCGATGTCCGACGTCCGGTCGGTACTGGCGTTATTAACGACAATAATTTCGTACTCACCGGGATGTGCGTGCGCCGTCAGCTCCCGCAGGGCGTATTGCAGGCAGGTCGCAAGATACAACTCTTCGTTATACGCTGGGATTATTAAACTGAGTTTCATCATTACGCTCCTGAGATACGCGACATGCCCTCGGGTACTGCCAGACCGATCCGGGCATAAATCTCTTCCCAGCGGCTTGTCACGGTAGTGATGGAAAAATGCCTGGTTTGCCGCGCGGCATGCTCGCCCATTTTCTGGCGCAGCGCTTTCGCGCGCAGCAAGTGGGTCAGCCTGCGGGCAAAATCCTCAGGGTCCCCCGGCTGCGCCAGGAACCCCGATTGCGCGTCGATATATTCCGGCAGCGCGCGCCAGCGCGCCCCGACCACGGGCAGGCCCGCGCTCATTGCCTGGATCAATACCATGCTTTGTGTTTCAGACGTGCTGGCGATGGCAAAGATGTCCGCCGCGTGAAACACATCCGCCAGCGTGGCTTTATCCAGCGTGCCGGTAAACCTGACGCGATCGCTGACCCCCAGCGCCCGCGCCAGGTGCTCCAGGCGATGGCGGGCGGAGCCGTGCCCCGCCAATACCAGCATCGCTTCGGGCACCTCCGCGGCGATAAGCGCCAGGGCGCGAATCAGCACATCGATTTTTTTTTCGTCCGCCAGCCGGCCGGCATAGACAATGGTTGCGTCGCTGAAACCGTGCGCCCGTTTAAGCATGGCGCGGCGTTCGTCCGGGACCGGATGGAACTGGGCGGGATCCACCGGATTGGACAGCACGCAGTGGGGACTGCGCAGGCCAAACGCGCGCATTTCGTCAATCACGGAATGGGAAGGACCGGTCACTAATGCGCAGTGGTTGTAATAGCGGTTGACCGCCCGCAGGCTGACGTTGCGGAAAAATTGCGCCGAAAACGGCGTATAGCCGGCAAACTCCCCGATGGCCCAGTGATTGGTGCCTACCAGCGGAATATCCAGTTGGCGCGCGGCGCTCAGCGCTTCCAGACCGGCGCCGAGAAAAGTATGGGTATGGATAATATCCGGCGCGAAAGACAACAACTGGCGCCAGCGCCGCCCGGTGGGCACCACCAGGCGGGATTGCCCGGTCGAACTGGGCACCGGCAGCGAAAACAGCCGGCGGACGGAAACATTTTTCCCCGCGTCGACTTCCCGTGCGGGTACGCCGGCCACGGCAAAGTCATGTCCGGTGGCGCGTGGCGCAAGAATCACCACCTGATGACCGCGTTTGCCCAATTCCCGGCATCCGGACAATACCGAATCCTGGATACCGCCCAGCTCCGGATAAAAACTGTCGGTAAATACAGCAATACGCATGGAATTACCCCCCTGGCAGCTCAACTCCGTTATTCCGGCGCCGGTAGACGACCACCGCGATGGCGAGCGACACCAGCAACGCACAGGAAAACAGCCACAGCCATACATTGATACGCTCCCATGCGGCGCCGGCAAACCAGCCCAGCAAGAGCAATAAGCCGGACTTGGGCAGCGTCGCCAGGAGATTGAAACCAAGAAACAGCCCGAGCGGAATTTTTGCCGCGCCGGCGCTTAACAACACCACGAACCCCGCCGCATGCGTCAGCTTCGCCGTGACCAGCACGCGCCCGGGATGGCGGCGAAACCGCGCCATCAGCGGCTCCAGTTGCCGGCCGCCCTGGAGGTCGAAACGGCGCCGCAGCAACAACGTGGTGATGCGCCCACTCCGGCCCAGCCCATAGAGAATCACGTCCCCGGTCAGGTCGCCCGCCACGCTGACGGCATAAACGCCGCTGATATGCAGCAGGCCCTGGGATGCCAGGATCGCGCCAAAGACTGTCGCCATCGGGCCTTCCACCAGAACGGCGATAAACAGGGCGGCGTATCCGTAGTTGGCAATGGCGGTCGATATCCATTGCGGCATAGTCCCTCCCGGCATCATTGTTGTTCGCCATTTACCAATACGCTATTTCGCGCCGATATTCTGCGGTAGAAACCATACTATAGAGTTGTTACTGGCATATTACCAAGCTTTGACGAATAAAAATCGGCGGTGCTTTTTTTCTGGCGACGTATGATGATTAAAGATTAAGACCGGTATTTTAATAGCCGGCTTAATCTTTTAATTAAGTAATGTATTAATGCACCGCGATGATTTCTAAAACGCCATTTATTATAAACTGCACCCCTACGCATACCAGCAGAAAACCCATTAATCGGGATATGGCATCGATACCGCTTTTGCCAATCAGGCGCATAATAACGCCGGAGCCGTTCAGGCAAATCCAAAGGATAAAAGAGATGGTGGCAAAGGTCAGCGCTGGACTGACCAGCAATACCCAGCTTTCAAACCCCAGAGAATTATCTTTTAACGTGGAAACCGAACTGATGATCATGGCGATGGTGCCGGGCCCGGCGCTGCCCGGCATGGCCAACGGCACAAAGGCGATGCTTTCCGAACCCTCGTTCAGCATCTCTTGATGTTTGGCATCCACGATAGAGGATTTTTCATGGCGGGGATGGGGAAAAAGCATGCGAAAACCGATAAACGCGACAATCAGCCCGCCGGCAATCCTGAGTCCCGGGATGGAAATGCCAAAGGTGTTCATCACCAGCTGGCCGGCATAAAAAGCGACGATCATGATGAAAAAGACGTACACCGAGGCCAGAAACGCCTGATGTTTGACTTCTTTATAGCTCATGTTGCCGGAAAGGCTTAATAACAGCGCAACCGATGTTAACGGATTCACCAGCGGCAACAGCAATACCAAACCCAAGGTTACCGCTTGCAACAATTGGGAAAGTCCTAACATGGGGCGTACCTCAAACAATCACAGGAACAGACGGCGCATAGCTTAGCATGAAAAAATTACCCTGGCATGGCGCGGCAGGGACAATATTGGCTGACTGCTGTTATAAGCATCTCCTGTAAATAGGTTATATCTTAACGAATGTTAACGGCGGCGAAATAGTGATTCCCGTCCGGAACAGGGTAATGATAAATTTAATTTAAGCGCTGGCGTGGCGCAAATAAGTAAAAATACCGGCGGGCAATGATCCATGCCGCCATGACCGCCGCGCCGCTAATGCGGCGCGCAGGCGCCGGTACGGTCAGCGCCAGCCCAGGCCGGGCGCGACATGGTGCAATATCGCCTCGATCACGTGCGCGTTATAGTCGACGCCTAACTGGTTCGGTACGGTTAGCAGCAGCGTATCGGCCTCGGCAATCGCTTCATCCTGCGCCAGTTCCTTTATCAGCACATCCGGTTCGGCGGCGTAGCTGCGGCCGAAGATGGCGCGGGTCTTTTCGTCGAGGAAACCGATCTGGTCGCCGTCGCGGCTGCTGTTGCCGAAATAGGCGCGATCGCGCTCGTCCATCAGGGCGAAGATGCTGCGGCTCACCGATACCCGGGGCGCGCGCGTATGCCCGGCTTCCTGCCAGGCCGCGCGGTAGGCGCGGATCTGCGCGGCCTGCTGCACATGGAACGGCTCGCCGGTCTCGTCATCCTTTAGCGTGGAGCTTTGCAGGTTCATCCCAAGCTTTGCCGCCCAGACCGCGGTGGCATTTGAGCCGGCCCCCCACCAGATACGCTCGCGCAGGCCGGCGGAGTAAGGTTCGAGACGCAGCAGTCCCGGCGGGTTGGGAAACATCGGCTGCGGATTGGGCTGGGCGAATCCTTCTCCGCGCAGCACCTCAAGCAGGGTTTCGGTATGGCGCCGGGCCATATCGGCATCCGTCTCGCCTTCGGCGGGCCGGTAGCCGAAGTGGCGCCAGCCCTCGATGACCTGCTCGGGCGAACCCCGGCTGATGCCGAGCTGCAGGCGCCCGCCGGCGATAAGGTCGGCCGCGCCGGCGTCCTCGGCCATATAATGAGGGTTTTCATAACGCATATCGATAACGCCGGTGCCGATCTCGATACGGCGGGTCCTGGCGCCGACCGCTGCCAGCAGCGGGAACGGAGAGCTGAGCTGGCGGGCGAAGTGGTGCACGCGGAAATAGGCGCCGTCCGCGCCCAGTTCCTCGGCGGCGACGGCCAGCTCGATGGATTGCAGCAGCGCATCGGCGGCGGAGCGGGTCCCCGACTGCGGGGAAGGCGTCCAGTGGCCAAACGACAAAAATCCAATCTTCTTCATGGCGTATTGTCCTTCTCTTCAGAGTGGCTGGCCGGCATGGTCACCATAAACCTTAGCAATGAGGTTAAATAAATACACAATACTGCTAAGAATTACAACGCCGGCCGTTCAGGCCATCCTGAGAAAAGCGCGCCCCGCGACTCCTGGCGGCGCGCGGAGGTTTCCACCGGTTATACCGGCAGGCGCCGGCGCAACGCAATGCCATACATGACGGCCGAAACAAGCGCCATGGCGCCGGCCACCACCAGCGCGGGGACAAAACCGCCGAACCTGTCGACCACCACGCCGGTGACGATGGGCGAACAGGCGCCGCCGAGGAAGCCGCCGAAATTCTGGATACTGCCCACCGAGGCGACCAGGCGTCTGGAGGTGACGGCTTCGGCGGCCAATGTCCAGTAGTTGCCGGAGGAAAGGCTGTAGGTAAACATGCCAAGCGTCAGCAGCGCCACCGCCAGCGCCGGCCCGTTGGACGCGGCGGTGACAAACATCGCCAGCGCGGTCATTACCGCGGCCCCGGCGATGGTGCAGCGGCGGGCCTTGAACGGATCCACGCCGCGGCTCACCAGCCGATCGGAGAATCGGCCGCCGATCAGCACCGCCACGCCGCCGGCAATATAAGGCAGCGCCGAGAGCAGGCCCGCGCGGTTAAGGGTAAAGCCCTGCGCCTGCTGGAGGTAGGTCGGCAGCCAGGTGATGTAGAACCAGAAGACGTATTGCAGGCAAAAGCCGCCGATTACCATGTACCAGGTGGTGGCGTAGGTGAACAGGCCGCTCCATTCGCGCAGCGAAACCCGGCCCCGGCCGGCAAGCACGGCGTCGCGGCGCTGCTGCTGGCCGGCGCTGATATAGCGCAGCTCGTCCCGGTGCAGCCGGGGATGCCGCTCCGGTTCGCGGTAGATAACCAGCCAGCCGATGAGGGCGATAAAACCCAGCATCCCCATGATGATAAACATTACCGGCCAGCCGAATTGCGCCATCAGCAGTGTCGAAATGGGCGGCGCCAGCGCCAGCCCCACTTGGGTGGCCGCGATATAGGCGCTGGTGGCCGCCGCTTTTTCCCGTTCGGGAAACCAGGTGTCGGCCGCTTTCAGCGCGGCGGGAAATAACGGCGCCTCGCTGATGCCCAGCGCGACGCGCAGGCCGATAAACGCGCCGACGCCGCGGGCAAAGCCGGTAAGAATGGCGACAATCGACCACAGCCCCGCCGCCAGCGCGAGCAACAGCCTGACGCCAAAACGGTCCACCGCCCAGCCGGCGGGCAAATTCATGATGGCGTAAGGCCAGACAAAGGCCGAGAGGATCACCCCCATCATGGCGTTGCTGATATGCAAATCCCGCATAATCTGCGGCGCCGCCACGGAGAGATTGCCGCGATCCAGATAATTGGTAATAGTGAGTAGTGCAATGATGCCAATAATGAGCCATCGCAGATTATGGTGTTTAGGCCTGGTCAGGTTCAGGTATGCCGGCGCGGTATTTTCATGCGCATCGGCCGCGAATGCAGAGTGATAAGATTTCATCGCCGTTCGCCTCCATCGCGCCGGGTACGGGGGCGCTGGGCTATGATTATGGGCCTGCGTCCCAGCGTGGACACAGGCCGGAGTGGCTTTACCCCATCAGGTGATCAAAAGCCTGTTTGATCTGGTGTTTCAGCGCTTCGCTGACCGGCTGCATCGGCGGACGCGGCTGGAACAGCGGCACCCCTTGCAGCGACTGGATATATTTTACGCAGGCGGGCAAATTATCGTGGGGCAGCGTATTCCACAGCCCGGCCAGGCCGAAATGCAGGGCGCGCGCGGTGGCGTGATCGTTGTTTTCCACGGCGGTAAACAGGTCATGCACCACTGAGGGCACCGCGCTGGTCAGCGCCGAAATCGCGCCCTGGCAGCCCAGGGCAAAAGCGGGATACAGCAGCGCATCAACGCCGCTGAGGATAATTTTATCCGGGCAGCTGAGCAGCAGATCGGACACGGCTTTCAGGTCGCCGGAGCTTTGCTTCATGCCCACCACGCCGGGCACTTCATCCATAATGCGGCCCATCAGCTCCAGGCTGAGGTAGTTCCAGGGGATAACGTTATAGATAAGGATAGGAACGCCGGTGGCATCGTAGATTTCACGAAAATGCCGCACCGTGGCCTCGGCATCCGGCTTGAACAGATAGTGCACCGGCGTGACCTGCAGCGCATCGAGTTTCATGCCGGCCAGCATTTTGACGCGGGCAATCGCCTGGCGGGTGCTGTTAACGATAAGTCCCGCGACGAAGGGCACGCGGCCGTTATTGGCTTCATATGCCTCGGTCATCGCCTGTTTAAATTCACTGTCGGAGAGCGTATGGCCTTCGCCGGTGCTGCCGCCGACCACAATCGCGCCGGCGCCGCTGTTGATAATAAAATCAATCTGCGGTTTCAGCCCGCCGGTCACCAGTTCACCCCGGGCATCGAACGGCATGGCGATAGGCGGCAGCACCCCGCGCAGTTTAGCCTTTAGATCAGCATGGTTATTCTGACTCATTTTACACTCCTGTTATGGGGATGTTGCGAATACGATATACATCTATTAGTGTGAGATAATTTTTCTTTGATCAATACTAAATCCATCAATATGGGATTTAAATCACATTTAATAGCAATAAAATCCAAAAAAATAACCACTATTATAAAATAATTACATTCAACTTTATGATTAATAGCTATTTAATCAAATAACGAATGAAAACCCAAGCGTATCCGCAGTAAAATCACAGCGGGTTCTATTTACATCACGGTATATAACCGTAAAATTATTTATTCATATCCCACATTATGGGATTTACGCGATAATTATGGCGCCGGGTCAGAAGATACGCGCCGCGTTTTCATGAGGAGGCAGGCGATGGAGCTTACAGGCAACCTGATTATTGGCAGCGAAATGCAACAAGGGGGCGGCACGCGGTTCCACGCCGCCGATCCCGCCGGCGACAGGCCGCTGGCACCTGATTTTTATGATGCCGCGCCCGCGCAGATCGATCGCGCCTGCCAACTGGCGGAACAGGCCTTTGATGTTTACCGCGCGCTGCCGCTGACGCTGCGCGCCGATTTCCTGACGCGCATCGGCGACAATATTCAGGCGTTGGGCGATGCGCTGATTGCGCGCGCCGTACAGGAAACCGGGCTGCCGCGCGGGCGTATCGAGGGCGAGCGGGCCCGTACCCTTGGACAGCTGGCGCTGTTTGCCGAGGTGGTGCGGCGCGGGGAATTTTTGCAGGTCATCATTGAACAAGCGCTGCCCGCGCGCAAGCCGCTGCCGCGCCCGGACTTACGCCAGCGTCATATCGCGCTCGGGCCGGTGGCCGTATTCGGCGCCAGTAATTTTCCGCTGGCGTTTTCGGTTGCCGGCGGCGATAGCGCCTCGGCGCTGGCGGCCGGTTGCCCGATTGTGGTCAAGGCGCATCCGGCGCATCCCGGTACCAGCGAGCTGGTGGGACGGGCCATCCAGCAGGCGGCGGAGCAACTGCGGCTGCCGCCCGGCGTGTTTTCGCTGCTGCATGGCGCCGAACACAGCGTGGGCGAACGGCTGGTGGCGCATCCGCTGATCCAGGCGGTAGGCTTTACCGGCTCGCGGGCGGGCGGCCTGGCGCTGGTGGCCCAGGCGCGGCAACGCGCCGTGCCGATACCGGTGTATGCCGAAATGAGCAGCGTTAATCCCCAGATCCTGTTGCCGGCCGCGTTGGCTCACCGGGGCGCAGCCATCGCCGGCGGCTATGTGGAGTCGCTGACCTTGGGCGCCGGCCAGTTCTGCACCTGCCCCGGACTGGTGTTGGCCATCGACGGCGAACCGCTGCGGCATTTCTGCCGGCAGGTAACACTGGCGCTGCGAGAGAAGCCCGCCGCCACCATGCTGACCGGCGCCATCTGGCGGGCATGGCGGGAAAACACCGCGGCGCTCGGCGCTGCCGGCGGCGTCGGCCGGCTTGCCGCGGGACAACCGGCGCGGGCGCCCAACCAGGCGCAGGCGGCGGTGCTGGTGACGGATGCCGGCGATTTCCTCGCCCAGCCGTCGCTGAGCCAGGAAGTGTTCGGACCCACTTCACTGGTGGTGCGCTGCCGGGATAACCGGCAATTGCTGGCGGCGGTACAGGCGCTGGAAGGCCAGCTGACCGTCAGCCTGCATCTGGACGATGCCGATCACGACGATGCGCGGGCGCTGCTGCCCACCCTGGAGCGCCGCGCCGGACGGCTGCTGGTCAACGGCTTCCCCACAGGAGTGGACGTGGGTTACGCCATGGTGCACGGCGGTCCCTTCCCCGCCACCAGCGATGCGCGCACCACGTCAGTGGGCGCCGGCGCCATTAGCCGCTTCCTGCGTCCGGTCTGTTACCAGGATTTCCCCGCCGCGCTGCTGCCCCCGGAACTGCGGCCGCATGGCGCCGCGCCGGTATAAGGCGGCGCGCCGGGCGTGATTGACTCAGCGCGTGAACATCCCGCAATTCGGGATATAATGGCGATGAAGGTTTTTTTTAAGCAAAAACGGCGCATGCGCGCTGGCAAAGGGCGGCCACGCCCGGACCTGGCCCGGGCATGGTAAGCTAAGCGACGGTAGGTAAGCCATCGCGGTGGTCCGTTATCTGATGCAGGGAGTAGGTATGAAAACACGCGCCGACGCTGAGGTCGCCCAGCAGGCATCGATCAAAAGCCTGATCAAGGTTATGCAAATCCTGGAATGCTTCTCCCAACGCGACGCCGATCTGACGCCGGCGGATATTGCCGCGCGCACGGGATTGCCGCGCGCCACCACCCATCGCCTGGTGTCGTCGCTGCGGGATATCGGTTTGCTGGAACAAAACGGCAAACGGGATACCTACAAGCTGGGCATGAAATTATTTCAGCTGGGGAGCCTGGTATTGCAAAACCTCGATCTGGACAGCCATGCCCGTCCTTATGCTACCCGGCTGCAGCTGATCACCGGCGAAAATACGCATCTGTGCATTTTTGACGGCGCGCAGATGGCCTTTGTGGAACGGCAGGCCATGAACAGCAGCGGCAATACCATGATAACCCGCATCGAGGCGGCGCCGGTGCACTGTACCAGCGTCGGCAAGGCGTTTCTCGCCTGGCAATCCGCCGGCCTTATACATAAAATCATTAGCGATTCCCTGCCGGAACGCACGCCGCACACCATTACCGACGGCGATCTGCTGCTGGCGGAACTGCGGCTGATTCATGAACGAGGCTGCGCTTATGATTTGCAGGAAAATGAACTTGGCGTGCACTGCGTCGGCGCGCCCATACGCGGCGCCAATGGCCAGGTTTTCGCCGCGCTCAGTGTGTCCGGGCCGGCGGAACGGTTGCCCCTCCCCCGCCTGGAGGGACTGGCCGGGCTGGTGATGGAGACCGCCCACAAAATTTCGCTGGAGCTGGGCTGTTTGCCGGGCCGCACTGTCGCCGCGGCAACGGCATTCACGCGCCACGATAGCCGCCCGGACCATGCCGGCTGATAGCGGGACGCCCTAAAAAAAGAAGACCGCCAGGCGGCCTTCTCAGGATAACATCACGACCCGGTGCGCTTTATGAGGTTAGCGCCTCCGTGTCGGGCTGCGCAGGCACGGTCGCCTCGCTGCTGGCCAAACGGCTGCGGGGGACCTTGCTGAGATCGAGAATACCCTTGTCCGATATCGCACCGGCCATCGCCGCGTTTGCCGCGCCAAGCGGGGATTCCCCGGCTATTGCGCCAACCATCGCGCCGCCGGGCACGCCGCCGGTGGCGCCCTCGATAATCCCATTGCCGGGTAAGCCGCCGGCGGGGCCGTCAATGATTCCAACGCCGGGCAAATCTGGGACGGGGTCGCCAATTATGCCATCGCCGTGCAAGCCCCCGGTTAACCATCCAGGCAGTACTCCCCCCAGCAATGCGCCGGCGCTGAACAGCCCACCGGACAGCAGGATGCCGGGCAGCATCTTATCGATTAACGATGCCAGCGGGGTATTGGCGATATACAGCTTTAATGTCCCCGACAGATTGGCGGGTAAGCGTGCCAACTGGGTATCGGAGGCATGGATGATCGCCAAACCCTCGGGTAACGTGGGCAGCTCAGTTAGCATCGTGTTACTGACGTCGAGGCTGGTGAGCGTCGAAGGCAGTTCGGGCAAAGCGGTCAAGTTTGTGCGGTTGGCGGAAAGCGTCTGCAACCCCTGGGGCAGACCGGCTGAAATGCTTTCCAGCGGCGTGTTGCTGACGCTCAGTGTCTGTAATCCCTCCGGCAGAGTATCCGATAACTTCGCCAGGTGCGTATTATCAAGGTAAAGCGACGTCAGCGTCGGCGGCAAGCTTGCCGGCAAGCTTGAAATATTCAGGCAGTTCAGGTTCAGATAGGTCGCGCCGCGTTCCAGACAATCTTTTAGCATAAGCACGGCTTTGTTGCGATATTCAGCCTCGCCGTCCGGCGCCAGCTTAGCCCAGTTGTCCCACTCGGCCAATAGAGCGTTATTTTGTTGTGTATCAGCGTGGTCAAATCCATTTACAATTCCCGGAGAGAGACCGGCGGATGAGATTGCGGGGATATCCATATATTTCCTCATTGAAGTGCGTCGAAAATGTGGCACTGAAGAATTCTCAGGTCTGTTTATATCCAGCGGCATGCCCAGGTCTCACAGGCCGGCGGGTGTCCGCCCTGTGCTGGCCGCCGCCAAACACCATAAGCGTAGATATTGATTTATGGATGGGTTAAGTCATTATGGTAAAAGAGATAATGACCACGGCCGGCGATGGTTCTTTTCCGGCGGGTACAACGGCGAAATATTCATATAAGCACAGGCTGGTAAGCGGATAATGATAAGCCAACAACGGCGCGCGGATTTGTTATTAGTGGCAACAACGTTAATTGCGGGTTTTGGATGGATCTTCTCCAAGGAATCGTTACAGGGAATGCCGACGTTCGGTTTTATCGGCGCGCGGTTTTTACTTGCCGCCGCGTTCCTGCTGCCCTTTTGCTTCGGCCGGCGAAACCACATCATCCCGGCGGCGATCCCCGGCATTATCGGCGTGGGTTGCCTGCAGGCGGTATCGCTATTGCTGTGGATCTATGCGGTATCGCTCAGTCATGCCCTGGGAGAAGGCGCGTTTATCATGAGCCTGTCCATGCTGTTTGTGCCGTTGGCGGCGTGGATTCTATTCAGGATGCCGCCGTCGCGCCCGTTTTGGGAATCGTTGCCGCTGGCGCTGGCGGGTCTGGCCCTGCTTACCCTGACCCACGGCTGGCAACTTTCCGTTAGCCAGTTCTGGTTTCTCTGCGCCGCGCTGGCCCAGGCGGTATATTTTTGTGTGAACAGCCGTTTTGCCCGTTTAATGCCGGTATTGCCCTTAACCTGTATCCAGTTGTTTTGCACCGGCCTCTGCGGCGTGGCGCTTTCATGGTACTACGAGACATGGCCCGCCGCGATCGGCGCCGATATTTGGCTATGGTTCGCGGCCAGCGCGATTATTGCCACCTCGTTACGATTTTTATTGCAAATGGCGGGGCAGAAAAAAACCAGCGTGGCCAATGCCGCCATTATCATGGTATTGGAACCGGTATGGACCGTTCTGCTCGCGACCCTATGGTATGGAGAAAATATGCCGGCGCAAAAGGCCGTGGGCTGTTGCCTGATTTTGCTGGCGTTAATACTGTATCGCGGCCGTCAATACCTGCTGCTGAAAAAAATTAACGCCTAGCGGCGCGGCGCCTATATCTTGATTTCAGGTTTATAAAGTACATTACGGCAATAGCCGGCCCTGGGTTGTTTATTTTCGGCGCCATTTAGCCTCACGTCCTAATATATAATCATTAGTTATTAACCATAACTTAATAGTAATACCCAGTCCGTGGCATTTCCGCTATTTTTCGGGGAACAGCGGCTTTTTACCCGCTGATTATTCTAATAATCACTTCTCCATTAGGGCAGGAATAATGAGCATAAGCGAACATAACGGCGCGGCAATCGTCCCGCCTGAAGAGCCGCGGGCGTCCCGCTGGTGGCAACAGGAGGACTGGTGGTCGATCATCCTGGCGCTCGCGTTAATCGGGACCGCGTTTATCCTGTTTTCACAGGGCGGCAGTATCAAATGGCTGGCTACCGCGCCGGCGAAATGGACCACCCTGGATGAGGCGGGCCGGGATCTGGTCAGCCGCCTGCCCGCGCTGGCGGGGCTGTACCTGGTCTGGGCGGTGCTGCTTACCGTCAGCGGCGCCATTATCGGCCACCGGCCCGGCACGTTCCTGGCCGGTTTTACCGTGCTGTTTATTGTGGCGGTATTTATTTTCCAGCTCGGCGCCTGGGCCAGCGCCTCGCGTTATAATCTGGAACCGCCGCTGCTGGCCCTGGTGCTGGGGCTGGCGGTGTCCAATCTCTGGCGGATACCGGACTGGCTGGCGCAAAGCCTGCGCGTGGAATACTTTATTAAAATCGGCATCGTGCTGCTGGGCGCCACGCTGCCGCTGACGCTTATCCTCTGGGCCGGTCCGGTGGCGATCGGACAGGCGGCTATCGTGTCGCTGGTCACCTTTTTTGTCATCTATTACGCCGCCCGCCTGCTGGGGCTTGAGCAGCGTTTCGCCGCGGTGCTGGGCGTCGGCGGCGCCGTTTGCGGCGTGTCGGCGGCCATCGCCGTGGCGGGCGCGGTGCGCGCCAAACGCGAGCAGGCCTCGGTGGCCATTTCGCTGGTGATTATCTGGGCTATCGTGTCGTTGCTGGTGCTGCCGTTTGCGGCGCGCGCGCTGGGGCTTTCCACCGGCGTCGCCGGCGCCTGGATAGGCACGTCGGAATTTGCCGACGCGGCCGGCATCGCGGCGGCGCAAACCTACAGTGATTTTGCCGCCCATTCGGCCGGCGCCATCGCCGGCAAACCGGATGCCGCGGTGCAGGCGTTTACCCTGATGAAAGTGATTGGCCGCGATATCTGGATCGGCATCTGGGCATTTGCATTGGCTATCGTCGCCACCACCCGCTGGCGCAACGCGGATAATGACATCGACGCCAGGACCGGGGCGGCGGAAATCTGGCAGCGCTTCCCCAAATTCGTGTTGGGTTTTGTGCTGGCCTCGCTGTTCGTTACCTGGCTAAGCAGCCACTACACTCTGGCGGAATACCGCACCACCCTGACGCCGGCCTTTATCGCCCCGATCACGGCGCTGCGCACCTGGGCGTTTATTTTCTGCTTTTTAAGCATTGGCCTAAGCACCCGCTTCTCCCGCCTGACCAGCACCGGCCTGCGGCCGTTTTGGGCATTTACCCTCGGGGTCGTGGTCAATGTCATCCTCGGTTATTTCCTTTCCGCCCATGTCTTTGCGGACTTTTGGAACCAGCTGGGTAATCTGTAATGCCACGGCAAAACCACGCTGTCCGCTGTGCGCACTGTCGTTTTTGCCGGCGCGACCGGGCCGAGATGGAACGTAAGGTGCCCGGGCTGTCGGCGCTGGGGTCGGCCTTCGGCGCCAGCCTGGGGGACTCCCGCCTGTGCCTGCATCACGACAGGCTGGTTTCGCCGGACGACCACTGCGCGGCATTTGCCGCCACACTGATAACGCTACTCTGAAGCCACCGAGGTATGACGTGAAACCACGCCTGTTAACGACCGGATTGCCCTTAGGCATCCTCCTTTTTTCATCAACGCTTGCCGCGCAAACGCTGGTGTATTGTTCGGAAGGCTCCCCCGAAGGATTCAACCCGCAGCTCTTTACCGCGGGCACCACATACGATGCCAGCTCGATACCGATATACAACCGCATCGTGCAGTTCAAAATAGGCACCACGGAAACACAGCCGGGATTAGCGGAGAGATGGGATATCAGCGACGATAAAAAAACCTACACCTTTCATTTGCGCCATGGCGTGAAATGGCAGAGTAATGCCGATTTTACCCCCACGCGCGATTTTAACGCCGACGACATCCTGTTTACCTTTAATCGCCAGAAAGACGCCGATAACCCCTATCACAATGTCTCCGGCGGCAACTATCAATACTTTTCCGGCATGGGTCTGGACAAGCTTATCGCCAGGATAGAGAAGGTCGATGATGATACCGTCCGTTTTGTCCTGAACCGGCCCGAATCGCCGTTCCTTGCCGACCTGGCAATGGATTTCGCCTCCATTACCTCCGCCGAATATGCCGCGAAGATGCTGAAGGCGGGCACCCCGGAAAAAATCGATCTGCAGCCCATCGGCACCGGACCTTTCCAATTAGTGCAATACCAGAAGGATTCCAAAATTGTTTACAACGCGTTTGCCGGCTATTGGGGCGAGAAACCCAAAATAGACCGTTTGATTTTTTCCATTACGCCCGATGCGTCCATACGCTACGCGAAACTGCAAAAAAATGAATGTCAGGTCATGTCATTCCCCAACCCCGCCGATATCGCCAAAATGAAAGACAATAAAGACATCGTGGTAAAGGAACAGGCGGGCCTGAACGTCGGCTATCTTTCCTTTAACGTGGAAAAAAAACCGCTGGACCAGCTTAAGGTCCGCCAGGCGCTAATCCAGGCGGTGGACAAGCAATCCATCCTTGACGCGGTCTATCTCGGCGGCGGACAGGCGGCGAAAAATCTCATCCCCCCGATCCTGTGGGGCTATAACGACGCCGTGCAGGACTATCCCTACGATCCGGCCAAGGCCCGGCAATTACTCAAGGAGGCGGGGCTGGCGGACGGGTTCGCCATCGACCTGTGGGCCATGCCGGTACAGCGTCCTTATAATCCGAATGCGCGCCGCATGGCTGAGATGATCCAGTCGGACTGGGCAAAAATCGGCGTCACCGCCAGGATTGTCACCTATGAATGGGGGGAGTACCTGAAACGGGCAAAAAACGGCGAGCATCAGACGATGATGGCGGGCTGGACCGGCGATAACGGCGATCCGGACAATTTTTTCGCCACGTTATTCGGCTGCGACGCCGCGCACAATGGTTCCAATTACTCCAAATGGTGCTACCCGCCTTTTGAGACGGTGATCCAGGCCGCCCGGATCGAGTCGGACCCGCAAAAACGCGCCGCCCTGTACCGGCAGGCCCAGGTGATCATGCACGACCAGGCGCCCGCGCTGCTGATTGCCCATTCCACGGTCTACGAGCCAATCCGCAAGGAGGTGAAGGGCTATATCGTCGATCGCAAACATCATTTTGAAATCGTCTCGGTAGAGTAAACGGCGCGGCCGGGCTGATGAAGCCCGGCCGTTTCTCCGCCCCCCCTCCTTGGCAAACATCTGCTGGTCTGCATCCCATGTCCGCTAAGATTCATCAACCCCGCCGGGAAAAATATCTTTCCCGGCATTGCGTATGGCGGCGATATGCGCGGGGCCGATGCCGCAGCAGCCGCCGACCATGGTGGCGCCCTGGCCGACCCAGCGGCGGATCCACTTCAGGTAGTTTTCCGGACTGAGATCGTCCCTGAGACGCGAAATGCCGGCATAGGGTTCATCGGAAGGAGGCTCCGGCATAAAGGCGTTGGCGTAGACCCCAAGCGCCGCCGTGGGGGTTGCCGATGCGTCAATGACGCGCCGGGCCGCGACGATCGCCTCGCCCATCGCCTCGGGCTGGCTGCAGTTAAACAATATTCCGGCGGCGCCCGCCCGCAGCGTCGCGGCCGCGGCGTCCGCCACCGGTTCCCCCGAGCGCAGCTCCGGCGGACCGGTGCGCCCGGCCTCGTCCTTAAGGGTATACGCGACATACACCGGCAGAGGGCTGACACGCCTGACCGCGTTCAGCGCCGTCAGCGCCTCGCGCGTCGAACTCTGGGTCTCAATCAGCCAAAAGTCGATCCAGGGGGCCAATCCCGCGATCAGCGGCGTCAGTATTTCATCCGCGCGGGCGGGGATGAATTTATCCGGCCGATAGCTTTCAAACAGCGGCGGCAGCGAGCCGGCCACCAATATGGCGGACGGCGGACGGGCGGCGCCGGCCTGGTCGGCCACGCTGCGCGCCAGTTGTCCCGCCAGCCCGGCCAGCGACCTGGCCCGGCGGTGAAAACGCGCCTCCCCCAGCATATGCGGCACCAGCCCGAAGGTATTGGTGGTCAGCACCTGGGCGCCGCTGTCGGCGTAGATTTGATGGGCGCGCGTGACATACTCCGGCGCCTCGATCAGCGCCAGCGCCGACCATTCGGGCAGGCGGAACGGCGCGCCCAGCTGTTCCAGCAGGCGGCCCATGCCGCCATCCAGAACAGTGATGCCGCGGCGGGTGTTTTTTTGCTCGGCGTTGCTCATGATTTGCGACTCCTGAATAAAGTGAAGTGATGCTGCCCGCGCAGGCTCACCGGGGCGTGCCGCGCTGCGGGTAACCCCGGCCGAAACGGCGTTCCAGCCGCCCCTGGAACAGTTCGAGCACCATGGACATCAGCCAGTAAATGGCCGCCGCGGTCGTCAGCATTTCCATATAATGATAGGTGCTGCGGCCATAGGATTGCGCCAGGAAATTCAGCTCCCATAGCCCCATCAACGACACCAGCGACGAGTCTTTCAGCATGGAAATAAACAGCGACCCCACCGGCGGCACGATAATCCGCAGCGCCTGCGGCGCGATAATATGGAAGATAATCACCCCGCGCGGCAATCCCAGCGCCATGGCGGCCTCGGTCTGGCCCCGGGGCACGGCAATGACGCCGCCGCGAATGGTTTCGGCCAGGTAGGCGCCATAGTTAAGCGAGAGGGCTATGATGCCGGAGCTGAAGGCGCCGAGCACAATGCCCGCCTGCGGCAGCGCCAGATAGATAATCAATACCTGCACCAGCAGCGGCGTGCCGCGAAACAGCGAGGTATAAAACGTCGCGCAGCCGAAGGCGACGGCGCTGGACGACAAGCGGCCGGCGGCGGTCGCTATGCCCAGCAGCGTGCAAAACAGCATCGACAGCGCGGTAATCACCAGGGTTAAGGCCGCGCCCTGGATAAAGCCGTCCGGGGACAGGCGCAGGCCGAGCATAAACGGCAGTTTTTGCCCTATCAGCGCAAAATCCAGATCCAGGCGGGAAAACAGCCCCAGCAGCAGCGCCAGCAACAGCGCCCAGGTCAGGGTGGCGCGCAGCCGGAACCCGGCGCGGCCCTGCCGCGCGAACGCGGCGCCGGCGGGAGCCGGTTTTTCCGTGCCGGCGACGGACGACGGCGGCATTACTGCGGCGCCCGGGTAATATCTTCTCCCAGCCAGCGGCGCGAAATCTGCGCCAGCGTTCCGTCGGCGCGCAGGGCGTTTACCGTATCCGCCACGGTCTGATCCCATTGCGCGTCCCCTTTATCGGTGGCGACCCAGTTTGGCTCGGCATACAGCTCGCCGGCGATGCGGAAACGATCGCTTTTGGCGATACGCGCATTGGCGGTGGCCAGGTCGGACACTACCGCGTCCAGGCGGGCGCCGGCGCCCAGGGCCAGGTTCTGGAACGCGACGGTTTCATCCGTCGGCACCACCTGCACATGATCAAACGGGAAAACAATGGGACGGGCGCCGGGGATCACCAGGCTTTTATTGAGGTAACTTTCATAACTGGAGCCAATACCGACACCGACTTTTTTATTGGTGAGGTCGGCGGCGCCCTTAATATTTTTCTCATCTTTATTCACCACCAGCACCGCCGGCGAACTGTAATATGGCACCGGAAAATTAAGGACTTTCGCCCGTTCGGTATTGGGGGTCATGGAGCAGATGCATATATCCCAGCGCCCCCGCCATTTGCCGCCGACGATGGCCTCCCATCCCGGCGTGGCCAGCTCGAGCTTTACGCCCAGTTTTTGCGCCACGGCCCTGGCCACATCGACATCAAACCCGGCCAGCTGGTTATTGTCATCGATAAAACCAAACGGCGGATAATCGTTCACCAGTACGTCGCGCAGCACCTTGGTCTGGTTAACCCGGTCCAGGGTGGCGCCGGCATAGGCCGCGGAAGCGGCGGTGAGTGAAAAAAGCGTTAAAAACGTCAGGGCGGTTAACAAGCGCTGCATAATTTTTCCTGCCGGGATAAGGGAGTGACTGTCATGACCTCACCATACAGAATGGACGGAATTTGCAAAATATCATCGCAGCATATCTTATATATTTATCAGCTAACAACTTGAAATGACGTTGAAAAGCGCGGCGCAGGCGGTTCGGCCGCACGGAAACGGGATGCGCCGGGGGATGGTATTAACCGCGCCAGGATAGCGTGCCGGCGCCGCCAGGCGCGTGACGGCGTCGCCATCCTGTCCCGGTTTTACGCCCGGGAATAAATGTTATTAATTTGTGATACCGCTCATCCGCATCTTTCTGTCATTGCCACTGTGTGGCAAGAGATGGCAATGGCGTAAAGGCGGCGCGCGGCGCCAGGTTCTAGAGTCATAACACTACCTTCCAGGAAGGTTCATGCTTATGATTGCCGGCCACGACCCTACAGCGGCTTTGCCGCAGCCTCAATCCGGAACCGCAATTGCGCCGGGCGTCACGACCATGCCGCGTCCTTTTTATTACCCTGTATTTCCCACGCAGTATTATCAGCTGGAGTACATACGATGACATTAAAAAAAATACTCAGTTGTGCCCTGATGGCGTCTTGCCTGGCGTTGGCCGGCACGGCGTCCGCCGAAATCAAAATCGCGCTGGTGGCAAAATCCCTGGGCAACGGCTTCTTCGAGGCGGCGAACGTCGGCGCCCAGCAGGCCGCCAAGGAACTGGGCGACGTGAAGGTGATTTATACCGGGCCCACCACCACCACCGCGGAAGCGCAGATTGAAGTGCTTAACGGCCTGATTGCGCAAGGCGTGGACGCCATCGCCGTCTCGGCCAACGACCCGGACGCCCTGGTGCCGGTATTGAAAAAAGCCATGCAGCGCGGCATCAAAGTGGTGTCCTGGGATTCCGGCGTGGCCAAGGAGGGTCGCCAGATCCATCTCAATCCGTCCAGCAACGACCTGATTGGCCAGATGAACGTACAGTTGGCGGCCGACGCCATCACCGCCCTGGGCCTGCAAAAGGGGGATACGGCGATCTTAAGCGCCACGCCCACCTCCACCAACCAGAACCTGTGGATTGCGGAAATGAAAAAAGTGCTGCCGCACTATCCGTCGGTCAACCTGGTGACCGTGGCTTATGGGGATGACCTGTCGGATAAAAGTTACCGTGAAACCGTCGGCCTGCTGAAGACCTACCCCAACCTGAAGGTGATCATTTCCCCGTCGTCCGTGGGCATCGTCGCCGCGGCGCAGGCGGTAAAGGACCAGGGCAAGATCGGCCAGGTCTACGTGACCGGCCTGGGCCTGCCTTCGGAAATGGCCGGCGCGGTCAAATCCGGCGCCACCAAGAGTTTCGCCATCTGGAACCCGATCGATCTGGGTTATGCGGCCACGTATCTCGCCTATGATCTGGTGAAAGGCAAAACCACCGCCACCCAGGCCGGCATGGGCCGGTTGGGCAACGTGCAGCTGGATGCCGACGGCAACGGCGCCATGTCGAAGCCCTTTGTCTATGATGCCGGCAATATCGATAAATTTTCCAAAATATTCTGATGTGGGCCCCGGCTTATCCCCGGGCGGGATAAGCCGGCGTTTATGCTGGCGGCAGGGTAATGCGGAGGACGTCATGGCCGATGCCACACCATTGTTAGCGTTAAAGGGGATCACGAAAATCTTTCCGGGCGTGCGCGCGCTGGAAAATGTGCGGGTCGACCTCTATCCCGGCAAAGTGACGGCGCTGATTGGCGAAAACGGCGCGGGCAAATCGACGCTGGTGAAGGTGATGACCGGGATTTACCAGCCGGAGGAAGGCGAGATACTCTATAAAGACATCCCGGTAAAACTGGCCACCCCGGACGCCGCCCATAAGCTGGGCATTACCGCCATCCATCAGGAAACCGTGCTGTTTGACGAGCTGTCGGTGACGGAGAATATTTTTGCCGGCCACTACCTGGTCAGCGGGGTATTTAAACGTCTCGACTGGCCGCGGATGCACCGGCAAACCCGCGCGATCCTCAGCCGGCTGGACGTGCAGATCGATCCGCGCGCGGTGTTGAAAGAGCTGAGCATCGCTCAGCGCCATATGGTGGCCATTGCCCGCGCGCTCTCCTTCGACGCCCAGGTGGTGATCCTCGACGAACCGACCGCGGCGCTGTCGCAACATGAAATCAGCGAATTTTACCGCATCGTGGCGCGGTTAAAACAGGAGCGCAAAGCGATCCTGTTTATTTCGCATAAATTCGATGAGATTTTTGCCATCTCGGACTATTACACCGTCCTGCGCGACGGCAGTTATATCGGTTCGGGACATATCAGCGCGATGACCGAGGCGAAAATGGTCACCATGATGGTCGGGCGCGAAATCAGCCAGGCCTATCCCGCGCCCGCGCACCAGCCCGGCGACACCGTGCTGGAGGTCCGCGATCTGAGTCATCCGACCGAGTTTTCCGCCATCTCCTTCAAGCTGCGCCAGGGCGAAATCCTGGGGTTTTACGGCCTGGTCGGCGCCGGGCGCACGGAGTTAATGAAAGCGCTGTTCGGCGTCACCCAGCCCAGCCGGGGGGACATCATTATCGGCGGCAAAGCGCGGCGCTTCGCCAACCCCGCCGAGGCTATCGACGCCGGGATCGTTTACGTGCCCGAGGAGCGCCAGCAGCAGGGGGCGGTAATCGCCTTGCCCATCTATCAAAACATCAGCCTGCCGCAGTTGAGCCGGTTGAATCCGCACGGCATCCTCAATGAAAGCAAAGAAATGGCCCTGGCCGACGACTACGCCCGGCGCCTGCAGGTCAAGGCGTTCAGCTGGCGGCAATCGGTGGAAACCCTCTCGGGCGGCAATCAGCAAAAAGTGGTTATCGGCAAATGGCTGGCGACGCGGCCGCGCATCGTGATCCTCGATGAACCCACCAAGGGGATCGATATCGGTTCGAAAGCGGCGGTGCATCAGTTTATGGCCGAACTGGTCGGCCAGGGGCTGGCGGTGATTATGGTCTCGTCCGAGCTGCCTGAAATCATGGGCATGGCGAACCGCATTATCGTGATGCACGAGGGATTGATGGTGGGCGAATTCAACGCCGCCGACGTCACGGCGGAAACGATAGTCAGTGTCGCCAGCGGCGCCGGCCTTGAGGTGGCATAAACGATGAAAACATTACTTAAACACCGCGAACTGTTCCTGGCCGTGGTGATCCTGCTGATGATCCTGGGGGTGGGCGGCCGCGCGCCGGAATTTCTGCAGCCCGGCAACCTGCTGGAAATGTTCAACGATACCGCGATCCTGATTATCCTGGCCCTGGGGCAGATGATGGTGCTGCTGACCAGGGGCATCGATTTATCGATGGCCGCCAACCTGGCGCTGACCGGCATGATCGTGGCGCTGCTGAACTTTCATTACCCGGCGCTGCCGATCGGGCTGCTGGTGGTTATCGCCACGGCCGGTGGTTTAGCGATGGGCGCCATTAACGGCCTGCTGGTGTGGAAACTCGGCATTCCCTCGATTGTCGTGACGCTCGGCACCATGAGTATTTACCGCGGCATTATCTTTTTACTGTCCGGCGGCGGCTGGATCAACGCCCACCAGATGAGCCCCGGTTTCCTGAGCCTGCCCCGCACCCTGTTCCTGCATTTGCCGATCCTTGGGTGGTGCGCGCTCGCCGTCCTGGCCGCGGTGGGCTATTTCATGCGCTACAGCCGCACGGGGCGCGCCATGTATACCGCCGGCGGTAACGCCACCGCGGCGTACTATGCCGGCATCAACGCCGGCAAAATGCAGTTTATCAGCTTCTGCATCTCCGGCGCGCTGGCCGGCTTCAGCGGCTATCTCTGGATCACCCGGTTCGCGGTGGCCTACGTGGATGTCGCCAACGGTTTTGAACTGCAGATCGTCGCCGCCTGCGTTATCGGCGGCATCAGCACCATGGGCGGCATCGGCACCGTGGCGGGTTGCCTGTTGGGCGCATTGTTCCTGGGGGTTATCAATAATGCCCTGCCGGTTATCGGCGTATCGCCATTCTGGCAGATGGCGATTTCCGGCGGCGTGATTGTTATCGCCGTGATGATGAATGAACGCGCCAACCGGCGTAAGGGACGCCTGATCCTGCATGACGCCGCGCTGGCGCCGCAGCCGGGGCTGAAAAAAGAGGGCAGTATATGAACAAGACCTTATCCTCCCATCCGCAGCCCGAGCCGGTCCCCCTGCGCCAGCATCCGTTGGTCCGCCGCCTGCTGAGCTGGGAGGGGTTTCTGCTGGTCGTGACGCTGCTGGTTTTCGCCGTCAACGCCGCCGCATCCCCTTATTTCCTCAATCTCTGGAACCTGTCGGACGCTACGTTTAATTTCACCGAAAAAGCCATTATCGTCCTGCCGATGGCCATGCTGATTATCGCCCGGGAAATCGATCTGTCGGTCGCATCCATTATGGCGCTCAGCTCCACCCTGATGGGATTTTGCGCGCAGGCCGGGCTGGCGACGCCGGGCCTGGTCTGCGTCGGCCTGGCGGTCGGGCTGCTGTGCGGCCTGATCAACGGCCTGCTGGTAACGCGCCTGAATCTGTCCTCCATCGTGATCACCATCGGCACCATGAGCCTATTTCGCGGCATCACCTATGTGCTGTTGGGCGACCAGTCCATCAACCATTACCCCGCCGGCTTCGCTTTTTTCGGCCAGGGGTATGTGTTCGGCGCGCTGTCGTTCGAGTTCGCGTTATTTATCCTGCTGGCCCTGCTGTTCTACTTCCTGCTGCACCGGACCAACTTCGGGCGCCGCACCTTCGCCATCGGCAATAATCCCGTCGCGGCCTATTATTCCGGCATTAACGTCAAACGCCATAACCTGACGCTTTTTGTCCTGGTGGGACTGCTATCCGGCCTGGCGGCGGTGCTGCTCACCTCGCGCCTGGGCAGCACGCGCCCTACCCTGGCGCTGGGCTGGGAGCTGAGCGTCATCACCATGGTGGTGCTGGGCGGCGTCAACGTACTGGGCGGATCGGGCAGCATGACCGGGGTCATCATCGCCGCCTTTCTGATGGGGCTGGTGACCTTTGGCCTGAGCTTGCTGAACGTGCCCGGCATCGTGATGTCCATTATCGTCGGCCTGATGCTGATAGCGGTGATCTCGCTGCCGATCCTCACCCGCCGCGTTATGGCGCGCAACGGTTAACGCCTCGCGGCATGGCACAAGAATGGCCTGCGCCCGCTGCTTTTTTGCCAGGCGATCCCACAGAGGGTTAAACCTGCTTCCGCCGGGCTGCTACACTTAACTCACGTTTTTTACCTGAAGGCTAACCCGCACTATGTCGGAAAATAACTATCAACCGCCCAAAGTCTGGACCTGGCAGCCGAAACAAGGCGGCGCGTTCGCCAATATCAACCGCCCCATCGCCGGCCCGACCCACGAGGCGACGCTGCCGGTCGGTAAACATCCGCTGCAGCTTTACTCCATGGGCACGCCTAACGGGCAGAAAATCACCATCCTGCTAGAGGAGCTGCTGGCGCTGGGCGAAAGCGGCGCGGAGTATGATGCGTTCCTTATCCGCATCAGCGAAGGCGATCAGTTTTCCAGCGGTTTCGTGGCCGTCAATCCCAATTCCAAAATACCCGCGCTGCTCGATCGTTCGGCGTCGCCGGCTATCCGCGTATTTGAATCCGGTTCCATCCTGCTTTATCTGGCGGAAAAATTCGGGCGTTTCCTGCCTCAGGAGCGCGCCGCGCGCACCGAAGTGCTGAACTGGCTTTTCTGGTTGCAGGGCTCCGCGCCTTATCTGGGCGGCGGCTTCGGCCACTTCTATAATTACGCACCGGTAAAAATTGAATACGCCATCGATCGTTTCACCATGGAAGCCAAACGCCAGCTCGACGTGCTGGACCGGCAACTGGCCGAACACCGTTTTATCGCCGGCGAGGATTATTCGATTGCGGATATCGCCATCTGGCCATGGTACGGCAGCCTGGTGCAGGGTGGGCTGTATGACGCCGGCGAGTTCCTGGATATTACCTCCTACCGGCATTTCACGCGCTGGGCCGAGGACATCAGCCGGCGCCCCGCCGTGCAGCGCGGACGCAAGGTCAACCGTACCTGGGGCGATCCCGCCGAGCAGTTGCATGAACGCCACGACGCGGCTGATTTCGAGCACAATACCGCAGACAAACGCGGCGCGTCTTAAAGCCCGGCACCAGGGAGCGTTAAAGCCGGTGTAGCGCCCCATGGCACGGTATGTGATTTGATTTAGCGCCATTGGACACCCGGCGGGGGTTTCGCTAGCGGGGAGGCTTATGTTGCCGCGGCGGTGAGGTTTATGTGGCCGCGGCGGTGAGGTTTATGTGGCCGCGGCGGTGAGGCTTATGTGGCCGCGGTGGTGAGGTTTATGTGGCCGCGGCGGTGAAGTTTATGTGGCCGCGGCGGTGAGGTTTATGTGGCCGCGGCGGTGAGGTTTATGTGGCCGCGGCGGTGAGGTTTATGTGGCCGCGGCGGTGAGGTTTATGTGGCCGCGGCGGTGAGGTTTATGTGGCCGCGGCGGTGAGGTTTATGTGGCCGCGGCGGTGAGGTTTATGTGGCCGCGGTGAGGGTTTCGCTTGCCGTGCGTGAGGTGTTCATATGTATTGCCGGGCGCCGGCAAGCGACAAAGAGGCCGTACCGCGACGGCCTCCTTGACCTCCGCGCGCCCGGCAGGTCGCGCGTCGCTGCGCGATGCCTTCCGTCGCCCATGCCCCCGTGATGCACCGGCCCGGTATGCGCTCCCGGCGCCACCGGGCCTTTCGCCGCTCCCGGCGGCTCATGCCGGGGGCACAGGCGCCGTCAGCGCGCTTTATGCCGGTCCACATGTCGCTGTTGGCGATGCATATTATGAAACAACAGCGGCGCTGTAGTTTTGGATAGGGTCTGGCGTCGGAATGCGATTGACGGTTCTGGAATACAACGGGTACGGAATGCAGCTGGCACAGCGAAAAGTTGGACATGCAGTCATGCAGTCATGCAGTCATGCAGCCATGCAGCCATGCAGCCATGCAGTCATGCAGTCATGCAGTCATGCAGTCATGCAATAAGGCGTTCATCATGAGCCTGTACATAAGATTGTGTAATCGCCTGATTTTGATATGTTCAATCCATCATTAGAATTAGGTGAATTTATGGACGAAAAATTGCTACAGGCTCTCGCAACTGAGCTGGCTAAAAGTCTCAAAACCTCTGAGGATCTGAGCCAATTTGATCGGTTTTTAAAAAAATTAAGTGTTGAGGCTGCCCTTAAAGCTGAACTGACTCACCATTTGGGGTATGAAAAAAATCAGCTCAAATCGGGTCCCAACGCCCGTAACGGTTATTCCTCTAAAACGGTTACCACAGGTGATGGCCCGCTGGAGCTGAGGACACCTCGTGATCGCGAAGGGACCTTCGAGCCCCAACTAGTGAAGAAAAATCAGACCCGTATTACCGGAATGGATGACCAGATCCTGGCGCTTTATGCCAAAGGCATGACCACCCGTGAGATATCGGCGATGTTTAAGGAAATGTACGATGCGGATGTCTCGCCAGCACTGATATCGAAAGTCACTGAGGCGGTTCTGGAGCAGGTCACTGAATGGCAGAATCGCCCACTCGATACGCTCTATCCCATCATTTACCTGGACTGCATCGTGGTAAAAGTTCGCCACGACGGTCGCGTCATCAATAAATCCGTGTATCTGGCGTTGGGAATTAACATTGAAGGCCAAAAGGAACTGCTGGGCATGTGGATGGCAGAGAACGAAGGCGCGAAGTTCTGGCTAAGCGTGTTGACCGAGCTTAAAAACCGGGGATTACAGGATATTTTTATCGCCTGCGTCGATGGCCTGAAAGGCTTTCCTGACGCTATCAATACGGTCTACCCGAGGACCTGCATTCAGCTTTGTATCGTACACATGGTGCGTAACAGCCTGCGCTTTGTCTCCTGGAAAGACGCCAGAGCCGTCATGCGAGACTTGAAGGCAGTGTACCAGGCACCGACGGAGGAAGCGGGACAGCGGGCGCTGGAGACGTTCGCCAGCGTATGGAACTCCCGTTATCCGCAAGTAAGCCGGAGCTGGCAGGCTAACTGGACTAACCTTGCGACATTCTTCGCCTATCCGGAAGACATTCGCAAAGCGATCTACACCACAAACGCCATCGAGTCGCTAAACAGCGTGATCCGACACGCTATTAAAAAACGCAAGGTATTCCCGTCAGACGAATCGGTAAAAAAAGTGGTGTGGCTGGCCATCCAGGCGGCGTCAAAAAAATGGTCGATGCCGGTGAGGGAGTGGAAGATGGCATTGAATCGTTTTAGTATAGAATTTGGAGATCGTTTAGGTGGTCATTTATAAAAAGGCGTTTACACAGATTCCTAAACAGGCTCTTCATCATTCATGCAACTTAAACCTTACGCTTTCAGCCATCAGCCCAAAATAAATACTGATATTTTTCCCGGTAATCACATACCGCGATGGCCCCCAAAACGCTATTTTACTCACAGGCGATGGTGTTGACGTGGTGCCGGCATAGAGTGCGCCGGCAGCGCGCATCTTGGCTGGATGAGCCGCCGGGAGCGGCGAAAGCCCGGTTTGCGCCGGGAGCGCATACCGGGCGGTCCACAAGCCGGGATGGGTGATGCCGGGGACCGCGCAGCGGCGCACGATCTGCCGGACGCGCGGAGGTCAAGGAGGCCGTCGCGGTACGGCCTCTTTGTCGCTTGCCGGCACCCGGCACTACATAAACCCCCAAACGCAGGGCAAGCGAAACCCTCACCGCGGCAACATAAACCTTACCACCGCAGCAACATAAGCCTTACCGCCGCGGCACCATAAGCCTCACCGCGCACTACAAACGAAACCCTTACCGCAAACATAAATCTCCCCGCCAGCCGCCACGGCAACATAAGCTCCGCCGCAGGCGAATTACGCCGCATCCTCCAGGGTGCTCAGCTCGCGATCCCTCACTTCCGGCATACAGGCGGCGGAGAATAGCCCAATACAGGAATATACGACGATCATCGCGGTAATCGGCCACCAGGAACCGGTCATACTGCAAAAAATACCGGCCAGGACGGGACCGAACCCAACGGCGACCAATCCCCCCAGCTCCTTGGAAATCGCCATCCGGGTGAAACGATTACGCGAGCCGAACATTTCCGCCATGGTAATATTTTCCAGCGCGAACAGCCCCAGCACGGCGAAATTATGGATAATGATAATACAGGCCATAATGGTGTTAACGTCGTTGCTCTTGTCGACAATCATCGACAGCATAGGATACGCCAGGATAATCGCCGAAATATTCAGCAGGATATAAGGCAACCGCCGGCCGATTTTATCGGACAGCCAGCCAATCAGGGGAATACTGAGAAAGCCTATCACCGAACTTATCATCAGCGCGTCGGTGGGGATCTTTTTTTCAAACAACAGCGTCTGCACCAGATAGCCGGCCAGGAAGGTCTGGATCAATCCTGAATTGCCGGCCTGGCCAAAACGCAGCCCGGTCGCCAGCCAGAAGGCCTTGCTGCCGAACATCGCCGCCAGGGAATGGGTATCAAGCACCGCGTCGGTAACCGCGACCTTGCCTTCGCCGCTGTCCTTCACCTCTTCAAAAACCGGGCTTTCTTTCAGGTTCAGGCGCAGCCAGATGGCAAAAATCATCACCACGATGCTGGATAAAAAAGGAATACGCCAGCCCCAGGCCACCAACTGCTCTTTATCCAGCACAAAAAACATCACGGCCCAAATCGCGGTGGCCGACAGGGTGCCGCAGTTGGTCCCCATGGCGACCAGGGAGGAGATAAGCCCCCGTTTTCCCTTGGGCGCATATTCGGCCAGCATGGTGCCGGCGCCGGAGATTTCGGCGCCCGCGCCCAGCCCCTGGATAATACGCAGAATGATCAACAGTAACGGCGCGTAGATGCCGATCTGGGCGTAGGTAGGCAACACGCCGATTAACGTGGTACAGATACCCATCATGGCGATGGTGATGAACAGCACCCGTTTGCGCCCGATGGTATCGCCCATCCGGCCGAAGATAAACGCGCCGACGATACGGGCGATATACCCCGCGCCGTAGGTGCCCATGGCCAGGATCAATGCCATGGCGGCGGATTGTTCCGGAAAAAACACCTCATGAAAAACCAATGCCGCGCCCAGCGAATACAGCTGGAAATCCATAAACTCCAGGGCGGTGCCCAGCCAGCCGGATACGGAAACCTTGACCAGATCAGCGGTGCTTCGTACCGGCTGATGGCGTGTTGACTCTGTTTTTATACTCATAGGGTTATTCTCTGCAAATTGTCTCAGGCACAGTTTCAGGTACAGAGAGGGGATATCTCCGTTATACATGCCATCAGCGGCGCGCAATGGCGCCCGCCGAATGAATGTGGTGAAAAGATATGCAGATGCTTACTACCATACAAGTATTTTTTGTTCGTTTACCGATCTCCATCACATTTAATTTACATACCAGTGACACCCGCGCGAACGGCGAAAAGCGGCATAAGAGCAGGCGGCCAGGCCGCATGGCGCTGATGCGCGCCAGGCCCGCGGCGCCGTCGCCATGCGGCCTGGCCCGTTCAGCGGATAAAAAGCCGGGACCTGCCGGGCGGCGGACACGGGGCGAACGCGCCGTCCCAACCTGCAGGCGTCGCCGGCCTAGGCCAGCAGGTATCGGGTGGTGCGCGCGCCGTCGATATACAGCGCGCGCGTATCGCCTGCGGGCAGTTGCAGGACCAGCTCGCGCCAGGCCGGCCGGTAATCGCCGCGCCGCCGGAACCGGATATCCACCCGGCCGGGACCAGCCTGCATATCCCATTCCAGCCAGAGCGCGTGCCCGTCCCGCCAGGCGAAACTTTCGCCGTCATCCTCGTACAGCATTCCCGAACTTTCCTCTGTCCCCGGCAGGGGAAACAGCGCCAGGCGGCGTTCATCATCCAGGGTGGGATCCTGGCACTGATAACAGCCGGAAAGCGCAATGGCGGCCCCGGCCCGCACCAGCATCGGCAGGCGCTCCAGCGGCGCGTCGAGGACGATATCCTGGCCGCCGGCAAACCATTGTCCGCTGTGCCAGTCATACCAGCCGGCGGTGTTGTCCGGCAGGTAGACCCGCCTTTTACGCGCGCCCGGCTCCACGACGCTCGCGACCAGGAGATCGCGCCCCAGCATAAAATCATCGGTTTCGGCAAAGGCGCGCTCATCGTGCTCATGATCGAGAAACGTCGGGCGCAGCATAGGTTCGTCCTCGCTGCACGCCTGCCAGAACAGGGTATACAGATAGGGCATCAGGCGATAGCGCAGGCGGATGGCCGAGCGCACCATGGCCGTCGACGACAGGTACATCCAGGGTTCGTTGACCGTGCCGTCATCATTCCAGGAGTGGATGGTAAAACGCGGATGCATCACGCCGTTTTGCACCCAGCGCACAAACAGCTCCGCATCCGGCTTGTCGCCGGCGAAACCGCCGACATCATGGCCGATGTTATAAAGCCCGGACAGGCTCATGCCCAGCCCCATACGGGTATTAAACCGCAGCGTTTGCCAGCTGGTGCGGTTATCGCCGCTCCAGGTCTGGACATAACGCTGCATGCCGGCGCAGCCCGAGCGGGAAATCAGATACGGCCGCTTTTGCGGCGCGAACCGCTGCTGGGCGGCCAGAGAGGCGCGCATCATCAGCAGCGGCATGACCGGGCGGATATGTTTAATGGCGATTTCACGGCCAAACCCCTGGCAGCGCGCCTCGCCGTCCCACAGTTCATATTCGTTATTGTCGTTCCAGGTGGCGTCGATGCCGACCTCCAGCAGTTGCCGGGTGACATTTTCCTGCCACCAGGCCAGGGTACGCGGGTTGGTAAAATCGAGATTGGCGCCCTCGTCGTCCCAAAATAGCGAGTTCGCCGGGCCGTCATGCTGAGAATCGCGGATAAACAGACCCTGCTCCGCCGCCGCGGCATACTGGGGATGATCCCGCAGCAGGCAGGGTTTGATATTGGCGGCCAGCTTGATCCCCGCCTGGTGAAACGCCTGCGTCATCTCCCGCGGGCGCGGAAACTTTTCCCGGTTCCAGTTGAAAACATAGCGTTTGTCGTGAATGGAGGTATAGCCGGACGACAGCTGGAACGAATCGCAGGGAATGGCATGTTCGCGGCATAAGGCGATAAAAGCCAGCAGTTGCTGCTGGGCGTCCGGGGCGTCGGTGTAATGCATGGTCGACCCGCTGTAGCCAAGGCTCCATTTGGGGCCGAACGCCGTTTTGCCCGTCAGCCGCACCAAAGCCTTGGTGACGTCCAGCACGCGCGGGCCCAGAAACAGATAATAGTCCAGATCCCCCGCCTCGGCGCGATAGCGCCGATAGGCCGGATGGTAATTATCCAGCTCGTTGCCTAAATCAAACCAGCTGTTGCTGAGATTATCGTAGAACAGGCCGAAGCTGGCGTCGCCACGCTGCGTGATGGTGAACGGGATATGCTTATACAGCGGGTCGGTGGACGCCGCGTTATACCCCATGGCGTCGAGATTGCGCATTTCATAGCGCTTGCCGAGGCGATTAAGATCGCCCGCCTTTTCGCCCAGGCCGTAATAACGGTCCTGCCCATACCGGCGCTGATAATGCTCCGCGCCGTCGCCATGGGCGTTAAGCAAATACGCGCCGGTGGGACGATCGCAGGCCAGCGGCAGCCAGCCGCCCGGCGCTATCCGGTATTCCCATTCCAGCCACAGCGGCTGGTGCACCGTTACCCTCACCCGGTCGGTGCTCAGGCGCAGGGACTTGTCGCAATGCTCAAGCTCGAAGGCGGGCAAGGCAAAATCATCGATATATTCGCGATCCCGCCCTTCCCAGGGGACATCCCGCTGCGGCGCGATGCTCCAGGTGCGATCGAGCGCCAGCTCCCCGCCCTTTTTGATCAGCACGCGGAACAGGCCGTTTTCCAGCACATACAGGCGGAAAAGATGCGCGCCGTCCACGCTAAGCTCAATAAAGTGGTCGGTTTGCCGGTTCAGTTGCCACTGTTTCAACGTCTTCATAATTTGTTGCTTCCTCTACGTCATACCGGCGCGCCAACGCGCCGTTCGGCAATAAACATCACCAGGAAAATAGCGCCGATCAGGTCAAAAAAACCCATGGCGACAAAGAGCGGGTTAAAGCCGATGGTATCGGCGGTGACGCCGATAATTAATGAAAAAAGAAAACTGGCGATCCACGCGCAGGAACCGCGTATGCCGTTCACCGTCGCCATCTGGCCCTTATCGAAAGATTCCACCACCAGGGCGCTGAGCATGCAGGAGATCACCTGATGGCCGAAACCGCCAATGGAAATCAGCAGGATGGCCAGCCAGGGGGTTTGCACCAGCGTCATCAACGCCAGCGACAGCATCAGAAAAGCGCCGGTGATGGAACTGGCGACGATCGAATTGATGCGCGTGCAGCCAAACCAGCGAATATACAGGCGGGTAAGATAACCGCTGGCGATACTGCCTAAATCGGCGGCGAGAAACGGCAGCCAGGCGAACAGCACAATCTGTTTCAGTTCCATGCCGCGTTCGTTGGCCAGGTAGAGCGGCACCCAAAAACTCAGCACGCCCCAGGCCGGTTCGGCCAGGAAGGCCGGAATGGCGATACCGTAGAAACGCTTGAGCCGGGCAATGGTTTTCAGCGCTTGCCAGAACGGCTGCCGGACCGGGTCGGGATCATGGTCCTGGCCGATAAACCCGCGCTCATCCTCGCCCAGATTGGGATGGGTCGCGGGCGAGTGGTAAAGCCACCACCATATGCCCGCCCATAGCAGGCCAAGGCCGCCGGAGAGAAAAAAGGCGCCGTGCCAGCCGAAGCTGGCGTGCGCCAGATAAATGATCGGCGGCGCCAGCATGGCGCCGATGGAAAACCCGACGCCGGCCCAACCCGCCGCCACGGGACGTTCTTTTTTAGGAAACCAGTCGCCAATCGCCTTGGCGTTGGCGGGTGTGGCCGCCGCTTCCGACGCGCCCATAAAAAAGCGCAGGATGGCCAATTGCACCCAACTCCCCGCCCCGGCGTGCAGCAGGCACATGACCGACCAGATCAGGGCGCAAACGAAAAACCCCATTTTTAAACCAATCACATCAATCAGCCAGCCGCAAAACGGTTGGAACACCGTATAGGCCAGTTGGAAGGCGGCGATGATCCACGAATACTGTTCGGTGGTCATATGCAGACTGGCTTTTAGCTCGGGCGCCAGGATCCCCAGCGCGTTGCGCGTGATGTAGTTAACGGTGACCCCAAGCAGGAACAGGGCCAGCATCCACCAGCGTAAATTTCGCACTACCCGTTTACCCGCCAGGGAAAGCGCTTTGGTATGGCCTTCAAGATTCATGATTTACCCCAGGTTGCGAACGGCGGGCGCGAGGCGGGAGACGCTGCGCGTTCCGCCGGCTTGCCGTCCATCGGATTACCCTCATTCACACCGCCCGCGTCCAGACGTAAAACGTGACCATCGCCCGACAGTAAAAGAGCCCAAAACGCGGGTCGAGGCCATTTTTTGCAAAGATTTTCATGAGATAGTGAATCCGGCGCCTCTCTGCGCCGGGAGGCCCGGGGACGCTGCCGAAGGCGTTATGAAAATTTTTTCATTTGCTAATTTGAAGGCGATCACAAAATGAAAGGAAAGTTGAAAATCACCGATATCGCCCGGGAAACGGGACTGTCCATCAGTACCGTTTCCCGGGTGCTGGCGGGCAAAGCCAATACCAGTCCCGCGGCCCGGTCCCGCGTACTACAGGCCGCCCGGCTGGAGGGGGTCATGAATAATTTGTCCACCGGCCGGTTGCTGTTGAACAGTTTGCTGGTGTTTGCCCCGCCGCGGGCGTTCGACGTGCGTACCGATATTTTTTATTACAAGGTGATCCAGGGAATAAGCCGGGCGCTGGAGCAGCATGAGGTGCGGCTGCGCTACTGCGCGTTGGACGAGAACGACAGCGACGCCGCCCTGTTCCTCGCCAGGATGAACCAGCCGCAGACGGAAGCGGCGCTGCTGGTCGGCATTGATGATGACCGCATCCATACCCTGGCGGCCGAACTGCATAAACCCTGCGTACTGATTAACTGTTACGATCGCCGCATGCGCCTGCCCTCGGTATCGCCGCATCACCAGCTGATTGGCGAATTTTCCGCCCAATACCTCTTTGAGCAGGGACACCGTAATATCCTGACCCTGCAATGCCTGCGGCGTTACACCATGGAACTGCGTATGAACGGGATACGCGAAGCCTGGCATGCCCATAACCTGCCCTTTGACGAAGAGCGCCATCAGCTGGTGGTGCAAGGGTTCGGTACCGCGGAGTCGGAACGGGCGCTGGGGGATTTTATCCGCCGCTGCCCGCCGGCGCAGCGCCCGAGCGCCATTCTGGCCGGCGGGGATTTTATGGCGGTGGGCGCCGTCAACGCCCTGCGCCAGGCCGGCCTGCGCGTGCCGCAGGATGTGTCGGTGATGAGCATGGACGGTTTTAACCTGGCGGCGATCCATGATATCCCGCTGACGTCGGTGCACGTGCCGCGCGACGAACTGGGCGTGGAGGCCGTCAGGACGCTGCAGCAGCGGCTGTTGTGTCCCGACGCGCCGGTGGGCAATCTGCTGCTGAACGGCACATTGATGATCAGGGATTCCGTGCGCCGCATCCGCGACAATAAAAACCATTCCGCCGTGCAACGCGACGGTTTGTATGATTAACCTTCAGCCGCATTCCCTTTCAATATGAAGTGAAAACCGGTGGACGGCCGTCACGGCAAATGCCGGTTTCCCGCGCTATATTGGCCGGATTCCATGCCGGCGACATGGCGCGGCGGCAACGATGGCGCACTCCGGGAGCACACCGCATGACCCTTCATGATAAACAGCAAATAGCCCTGACTGACGTGTTGCGCCTGCTGGCCTGCGTGGTGATTGTGCTGGCGGGCGTGCATCTGGCCGCCCCGGTTATCGTACCGCTGCTGCTGGCGCTGTTTCTGGCGATTGTCCTGGAGCCGCTGATCGGCCTGATGACACGCCTGGGCCTGCCGCGGCTGGCGGGGGTGGCGCTGCTGAGCGGCGGCCTGCTCATCGCGCTGCTGTTCACGTTGCTCAACATCATGGACGCCCTGCCGGAACTCAACCAGATGAGCAGCCAGGCGGGCGGCCTGCTGTCCGGTCCCCTGTCCGCCGGACTGGCCCCGCTGGCGCGCGCCGGGGTCACGCTGACGCCGGACGACGTCATGACCTATCTCGACCCGGGCCAGCTGCTGCGGATGGCCACCCGTACCCTCGGCCGGATTTCGGACATTCTGTCGACGGTACTGGTGGTGTTCCTGATGGTGCTGTTTATGCTTATCGAAGTGCCCGCCCTGGTGGCGAAAAGCCAGCGCCTGCTGCACGCCTCATCGCCGGGCATGGCGGCCATGCGCCAGGGCATCGGCTTCGTCAGTCATTACCTGGCGATAAAAACGCTCTCCAGCCTGGTCAGCGGCCTGATTATCTGGGGCGCCCTCCTGCTGCTGCAGGTCAAGTTCGCCTTTATCTGGGGCGCGCTGGCCTGCCTGCTGAATTTTATCCCGGTCATCGGCTCGGTGCTGGCCGCGATACCGCCGGTCATCCAGGCGTTTATCTTTAACGGCGCCGGCGCGGGCGCGGCGGTGCTGATGGTGTTCCTGGCGCTGAACCTGCTGTTGGGATGCATGCTGGAGCCCTACATCATCGGACGTAAGCTGGATATGACCACCAGCACCGTGATCATCTCCCTGGTGGTATGGGACGGACTGCTGGGCATGACCGGCGTGCTGCTGGCGGTGCCGCTGACCCTGTCGGTTAAACTGGCGCTGGAACAGACCCGCGGCGGCCGTAAACTGGCCTTTATGATGGGTGCGAAGCGCTGAGCCGGTCAAAAGCCCCCGGCGCCGCAATAAAAAACCATTACCCCCCCGCCTCATTATTACTTTATCTTATGCCCCGCGAAACGGTTCCCCTTTCACAGCTATCGGCCGGCAGAGCCGACACAACATCACTGACAGGAATAGGTCTATATGGTTGAACATTCTACACAGAGCCCGGCAACGCAAGCGCCTGCGGATACGCTGCAACGCAGCCTGAATAACCGCCATATCCAGCTGATCGCCATCGGCGGCGCCATTGGCACCGGCCTGTTTATGGGTTCCGGCAAAACCATCAGCCTGGCCGGGCCCTCGATCATTTTCGTTTATCTGATTATCGGTTTTATGCTGTTTTTCGTGATGCGCGCGATGGGCGAGCTGCTGCTCTCCAACCTGGCCTATAAATCTTTCAGCGATTTCGCCGCCGACCTGCTCGGCCCCTGGGCGGGTTACTTTACCGGCTGGACCTACTGGTTCTGCTGGGTGGTGACCGGCATTGCCGACGTGGTGGCCATCAGCGCCTATTTTCAGCTGTGGTTTCCCGGCTTCTCCATCTGGATGAGCGCCCTGCTGTGCGTCGCGGTGTTCTTTTCGCTGAATATCGCCACCGTGCGGCTGTTCGGCGAGCTGGAATTCTGGTTCGCCCTGGTCAAGATCATCGCCATCGTCGCCCTGATCGCGGCCGGCGCGCTGCTGGCGGCGATGCACTACCACTCGCCCGCCGGCGGCACGGCATCCATTGCGAATCTCTGGCAGCACGGCGGCCTGTTTCCCAAAGGTCTCGACGGTTTTTTCGCCGGGTTCCAAATTGCGGTATTCGCCTTTGTCGGGATTGAACTGGTCGGCACCACCGCGGCGGAAACCCGCGACCCCCACACCGTATTGCCGCGCGCCATCAACGCCATCCCCCTGCGGGTGATTATGTTTTACGTGCTGGCGCTGATGGCCATTATGGCGGTAACGCCCTGGGACAGCGTGGCGCCGGACCACAGCCCGTTTGTGTCGATGTTTATGATGACCGGCCTGCCCGCCGCCGCCAGCGTGGTGAATTTTGTGGTGCTCACCTCCGCGGCCTCCTCGGCCAACAGCGGCATGTTTTCCACCAGCCGCATGCTGTACGGCCTGGCGGAACAGGGCGTGGCCCACCGGCGTTTCGCGCTGCTATCGCGTCGCGCCGTGCCGACCAACGGCCTGGTGTTCTCCTGCCTGTGCCTGCTTATCGGCGTGGCGCTGATCTACCTGATCCCGAACGTGATGACGGTATTTACCCTGGTAACCACGGTATCCGCCATTCTGTTTATGTTTGTCTGGACCATTATTCTCTGCTCTTACCTGGCCTATCGGAAACGCTATCCCGAGCGCCACCGGCAGTCGCGCTTTAAAATGCCGCTGGGCAAGGTGATGTGCTGGGTCTGCATGGCCTTCTTCCTGTTTGTGCTGGTGTTGCTGACGCTGCAGGAGGATACCCGCGCGGCGCTGATGGTCACGCCGCTGTGGTTTATTCTTCTCGCCGCCGGCTGGCGGCTGCGCGGCAAAAATGCGGCCTGAGGCCAGGGCGCCGTCAGCGGTTGCCCGGCGGCCCCGGCGCCGGCATCTGGCGCAAGGTGCGGCATCGGTGATAATGTGGTCGGACGGGACGGCAACACCCATGGGTTTGCCGGCGCACGCCAGCCAGACGACAGTGGCCTGCCAATAAAAGCAGGCAACCATAAGGATCAACAGATGAAAAAGATTCGGGTAGGCGTCATTTTTGGCGGGAAATCGGCCGAGCATGAGGTCTCTTTGCAATCGGCGAAAAACATTGTTGACAATATCGACCGTGAAAAATTTGATGTGACCCTGTTGGGCATCGATAAACAGGGCATCTGGCACGTTAACGATGCCTCGGATTACCTGCTTCATCAGGACAATCCGGCCCGTATCGCCCTGAACCCGTCCCATACCGGCGTGGCGCTGGTGCCCGGACAGGCGAGCCATCAGCTTATCGAAAGCCGTAACGCCAGCGCGCTGGCGCAGATGGACGTGATTTTTCCCATTGTTCACGGCACGCTCGGCGAGGACGGCTCGTTACAAGGCCTGCTGCGCATGGCCAATATTCCGTTTGTCGGCAGCGGCGTGCTGGGATCGGCGCTCTGCATGGATAAAGACATCGCCAAACGTCTGCTGCGCGATGCCGGCCTGCCGGTGGCGCCATTTGTGACCCTGACCCGGGCCAATAGCGCCAGCCATGATTTCGCCTCGGTCAGCGCCCGGCTCGGGCTGCCGCTGTTTATCAAGCCGGCCAACCAGGGATCCTCCATCGGCGTCAGCAAAGTGGCCGACGAAGCCGGATTCAACCACGCGGTGCAACTGGCATTCCGCTATGACCATAAGGTGGTGGTGGAGGCGGCCATTACCGGGCGCGAGATCGAATGCGCGGTATTGGGCAATGACCAGCCGCAGGCCAGCGGCTGCGGAGAAATTATTCTCAGCGACGCGTTTTACAGTTACGAAACCAAATATATCAACGAACAGGGCGCGACGGTGGCGATCCCCGCCGATATCCCCGCCCTGGTCAACGAGCGCATCCGCGCCATGGCCGTCAAGGCCTACCAGGCGCTGGAGTGCCAGGGCATGGCCCGGGTGGACCTGTTCCTCACCGCCGCCGGCGACGCCATTGTCAACGAAGTCAATACCCTGCCCGGCTTTACCAATATCAGCATGTACCCGAAATTATGGCAGGCGAGCGGCATCGGCTATGCCGAGCTTATCACCCGGTTGATCACGCTGGCGCTCGAACGCCATCAGCAGGATAACCAGCTGAAAAGCACCCACCTCGACGCCCCCGGAGTATAAGAGGCCGCTGGCGCGGCATCAGGCCCGCCGCGGTTACGCCAGATAACGCCGGAACCAGGCGATGGTGCGTTGCCAGGCGAGATCGGCGGCCGCCTGGTCATAGCTCGGCGTGGAATCGTTATGGAATCCGTGGTTCACGCCGGGGTAAATATAGGCCTCATAGGTCTTGCCGGCGGCTTTCAGCGCCGTCTCATAAGCGGGCCAGCCCGAGGTAATGGGGGTATCGAGCCCGGCATAATGCAAGAGCAGCGGCGCCTTGATGCGCGGCACGTCCTCCGGTTTCGGCTGCCGGCCGTAAAAAGGCACGGCGGCGCCAAGCTCGGGATAGGCCACGGCCGCCGCGTTGGCCACCCCGCCGCCGTAGCAAAAACCGGTGATGCCCACCTTGCCGTTGGTTTGCCCGCGCCCCATCAGATACTCAATGGCGGCGAAAAAATCATTCATCAGTTTGGTGGGATCCACCTGCTGCTGCAGTTCGCGGCCTTTGTCGTCATTGCCGGGATAACCGCCGACGGAGCTGAGTCCATCGGGGGCGAGGGCCACGAATCCCGCCTTGGCGACGCGCCTGGCCACATCCTCGATATACGGATTGAGCCCGCGGTTCTCATGTACCACCACCACCCCCGCCACCGGCTCCCTGGCCGCCGCGGGACGCACCCGGTAAGCGCGCACCTGGCCGTGGCCGTTGGGCGACGGGTAGGTAATATATTCCGCGGCGATATCCGGGTCGGTAAATTCAACCTGCTGGGCAAGGGCATAATTGGGGCTGAGCAAGGACAGTATGCCGGCGGCGGTCAAACCGCCGACGGCGAAGTGCGCCGCCTTGACCAGGAATTGACGCTTGGTGATCTTGCCATGGACGTAATAGTCATACAGCTCAAGCAGCTGCGGATCAAAATCGTTAGCGGTAAGACGGGTCATGATATCGCTCCTTTCATCCTGGACACGAATTAATCTAGCAGATCCGCAACCGCAAACGAAACGGGTTTCCGCGGTCATGGCGGGAGAGCGGGAAATACGCTGCGGCGTGTTTTTTCATGAGCTTATCTAAACCAAAAAGGTTTACCGGCTGAATATAAACGGTACTTTATCCATTACGTGGCCGGGGATATAGTCTTCGCAGGATGTATATCACTGTCTTTTCGGAGGAAAAATGTCAGAACAGAACCCTAACACCGATCGGCAACCCGTACAGGATCTCCGGTCGGCCATCGCCCTGCTGGAAACGATTGCCGGTGAATTCGTCAGCACCGATGTCGAGGTCGATCCCGAGGCTGAATTATCCGGCGTCTATCGCTACGTCGGCGCGGGCGGCACCTGCCAGCGCCCGACACGCAAAGGGCCGGCGATGATGTTCAATACCATTAAGGGATTCCCCGGCGTGCGCGTGGTGACCGGCCTGATGTCTACCCGCGAACGCGTGGGCCATCTGCTTAACTGCGCACCGGAAAGATTGGGTTTCCTGTTAAAGGAATCGGTAGCCAACGCCATAGCGCCGGTCGTGGTCGGCAAGGAAAAGGCGGTATGCCAGGAAGTGGTCCATCTCGCCTCGGATCCGGCGTTTGACCTGCGGACATTATTACCGGCGCCGACCAATACCGAAGAGGATGCCGGCCCGTATTTCACCATGGGCTTATGCTACGCCTCCGACCCGGAAACCAAACAATCCGATATCACCATTCATCGTCTTTGCATTCAAAGCCGCGATGAACTGTCCATGTGGCTGACGCCGGGCCGGCATATCGACGCCTTCCGTGAAAAAGCCGAACGGCTGGGACAGGCGCTGCCGATTTCCATCAGCATCGGCGTCGATCCCGCTATCGAAATCGCCGCCTGCTTCGAGCCGCCCACCACCCCGCTTGGCTTTAACGAACTCAGTATCGCCGGCGCGCTGCGCGGCAAAGCCGTCGAGCTGGTGAATTGCCTGACCATCGACGAGCGCGCCATCGCGCACGCCGAAATTGTTATCGAAGGCGAACTGTTGCCCAACGTACGCGTGCGGGAAGACCAGAACACCCATACCGGTAAAGCCATGCCCGAATTCCCCGGTTATACCGGCGAAGCCAAGGCGGCGCTGCCGGTTATCAAGGTCAAGGCGGTCACCTACCGAAAACACCCGATCCTGCAAACCACCCTCGGCCCCAGCGGCGAGCATGTCAGCATGGCGGGCATTCCCACCGAGGCCAGTATCCTGGATATGATTGAAAGGGCCATGCCGGGGCGGGTGCTGAACGTGCATGCCCATACGTCCGGCGGCGGCAAGCTGCTGGCGGTGCTGCAATGCAAAAAAGCCTCGCCGGTTGACGAAGGCCGGCAACGACAGGCGGCGCTGCTGGCCTTCGCCGCGTTTTCGGAGCTCAAGCATGTCATCCTGGTGGATGAGGATGTCGATATCTTTGATACCGACGATATCCTGTGGGCGATGCAGACCCGCTACCAGGGCGACGTCGATACCATCTTTATCCCCGGCGTGCGTTGCCACCCCCTGGACCCGTCGCAGGTGCCGGAATACAGCCCGAGCATTTCGCAGCAGGGCGTATCCTGTAAAACCATTTTTGACTGCACGGTACCCTTTCATCTGAAATCGCACTTTGTCCGTTCCAAATTCAAAAAAGTCGACGTGCGGAAATTTCTGCCTGATTTTAAATAAACCGAGTTGTTAAGATGATTAAGCGGCGCATTATCGTAGGCATCAGCGGGGCTTCCGGGTTCCAGTACGGCATGAAAGTGCTGGAGCTGCTACATGAACAGGATATTGAAGTGCATCTGGTCATCAGCAAAGGAGCGGAAGCCACCAGGGCGCTCGAAACGACCTATGAGCGCCAGGAGGTGGTGAAACTGGCGGATGAAGTGCACAGCGTAACCAATCTGGGCGCCGCGATAGCCAGCGGCTCGTTTACAACGCTCGGCATGATAATCGCGCCCTGTTCAATGAACAGTCTCGCCGCGATTGCCCATGGACTGGCCGGCAATCTTCTGACCCGGGCCGCCGATGTGATTTTAAAAGAGCGGCGCAGGCTGGTGCTGATGGTCAGGGAAACCCCCCTGCATCTTACCCATCTGAAAAACATGCAATCGGTAACGGAAATGGGCGGGATAATATTCCCTCCCGTTCCCGCCTTTTACCAGGCCCCGCAAAGCGTGGACGATATCGTCCGTCACAGCGCCGCCCGCGCGCTGGATTTATTCGGTCTGGACGTCGGCAATCTTAAACGCTGGGGCGAAATCCCGCGCGACTGATGCGGAAATAGTCTTCATTCTAAGGAATAATTGATGTTAATTGGTCCATTCGTCAACGGCTGCGCCGTTTTGGCGGGCGGTATTGTCGGCGCATTTTTTGGCGACAAAATCCCCGAGCGGCTGCGCATTGCCTTACCGCTGACCTTCGGTCTCTCCTCAATGGGGCTGGGTATCGCGCTTATTGTCAAAATCCACAGCCTGCCGGTGGTGATATTATCGCTTATCGTGGGCGCGGCCATCGGCGAGCTGGTTTATCTGGAAAGACGTATCGGCATGATGGGTAATATCGCCAAAGGCATTGCCAATCGTTTTTCAGCGGATGACGGCAAGCTGGATCCGGCGGTATTCACCGAAAAATTCGTGGCGATCCTGGTGCTGTTTTGCGCCAGCGGCACCGGTATTATCGGCGCCATGACCGAAGGCATGACCCACGACGCCAATATCCTGTTCGTTAAATCCATCATGGATATATTCACCGCGGCGATTTTCGCCACCGTGCTGGGTTACGCCGTCGCCCTGATTGCCGTGCCGCAGTTAGTTATCCAGCTGTGCATCGCCTCGGCCGCCGTGCTGATTATGCCGCACACCACCCCTGAAATGATGGGCGACTTTACCGCCGCCGGCGGATTTATCATGCTGGCCACCGGGTTTCGTATTGCCGGCATTAAATCGTTCCCGGTGGGAAATCTCTTACCGGCGCTGGTGCTGGTGCTGCCCATTTCCCATTTCTGGACCCTGTTTATTCACTGATCGCCAGGCCATCCCCCTGACGCAAATACCGCGGCCCATCTTAGCGGTACCGGGATTTACTGTTATGCTGTGCTCACGTCAGGGGGCACCGGGAGAGTGGAATGGACCTGAAAAGGCTGCGGTATTTTTGCGCTATCGCCGAGCAGGGATCTATCAGCAAGGCGGCCAAGCTGCTGAATATCGCCCAACCGCCGCTGGGCAAAAGGCTGCACGAGCTGGAGGCGGAAATCGGTTCGCCGCTGTTTATCCGCACCCCGAAAAAAATGCTGCTCACCGAGGCGGGCGCCTTTCTTTACCGCCATTCCTGCGAGGTGTTAAGCCAGGTTAACGCGCTGAAAAAACAGACCATCGCTATCGCCACCCGGCAAAAAAGAGTGGTCAAAATCGGCGTATCCTATTTGTATTTGCGTTATTTTAACCAAACCCTGCTGGATTTTTACCAGCGGCAGCCTGACTGGGATATTAACGTACTGGTCTCAGATTCTAGCCATCTTGAAGCGTTATTGGCGCAAAAGGCGCTGGATATCGCGCTGATCCAAAGCCCCAGGGAATGCAGCTCTTTTTATGTGCGCGAACTGGCGCCGGTAAAACTTATCGCCGTATTATCAGCCTCATTTTCCCGCCCGTTCGCCGGCAAGCGCGTTAATTTATCCGACATCGGCAAGCTGCCGCTGATATTGCATCACCGTATCGACGGCGAGGGAACCTATGAATTCTTGCTGAATAAACTCTACGCGGAGATTGAGGAAGTGAATATCCTGATGAAGGTGTCCGAGCCGCGGCTGATTCTGGATCTGCTCAATGCGGGTCTGGAGGGCGCGGCGTTTATACCTGATTCAGAGTTTGTACCCAGCCGGGACGGACAGTATTTCTCCTTCGACATCATCCAGGATATCCAAATCTATCAACCCGCTATCGTCACACTGAATACCGCCAAAAATTCTCTTATTCCCTGATTCTTTATAGCGCTCACCGCCGCCGGCAATCATTTCCGCGGCCAGCCCGGCACGGACCGCATAAACTGCGCATGTTAATCCGCACCGGACCGGAGTGTCGTCTTGTCAGCGAAGAGCGGAAAAGTCCGTCGGCGTTAAAAAGGAATTTTCAATACGTTCGACAATAGGTTTATCCGCCTCGCTGGCCGTACGCTTGGCTATCCACGCCGTATCCGCCTGGAAGGCGCTCCAGCGGACCTCGCGATCGGCCAGGCTGTCCCACTTCAGCAAATAGGTCAGGCTATGGTTGCTGGGGCCGATGAGGGTGGTCCAGAAACCTATCGGCTCGATACCGTACTGGGCAAATAAAGCCAGCGTGGTATTCCGGAAGCGGTCCTGAAGTGCCGGCAGGCGGCCGGGAAGGCAATGATAAACACGCATCTCAACAATCATGTATTTTCTCCGTTAGAGGGGTTTCCCCGGCGGCGGTAGCGGGTAAGCACCGGCGAATCGCAACCGGGGATGACATCATCGGGCAAATGCGCCGGCCGGTAAAGGGTCAGGACGTCCCGCGGGTCATATTGCCGTCATCTAGATGTGATGTGATGCGCCTGCGTATATCATCATTGCTGCCAGCCCCGCCGCCCGGCAAGGGCCGGTAGACGACGAGAGACGAGATAATAATATTGAGGCGGAAATGGACATAGTCACTCAGCAGGATATTGACGAACGCTACCGTTTTGCCTGTGAACTGGCGAAAACCGGCGCCCGCCGCGCGTTTGCCTTTTATCAGCAGCGCCACCGGCTGGACGTGGAGCATAAGGGCGGGGATTTGCAGGATGTGGTCAGCATTGCCGACCGCGCCGTGGAGGCCCTTATCCACCAGGCCATCACCGCCAGGTTCCCGCAGGATGGCTTTCTCGGCGAGGAAACCGGCGGCGGCCAAACCGCGTCTTGTACCTGGGTGGTCGATCCGATAGACGGCACCAGCGCTTTTCTCAACGGACTGCATACCTGGTGCGTTGCCATCGGGGTGGTTATCCAGGGCGAACCCATCATCGGCGTGGTCTGCGATCCCAACCACGATGAAATCTTCCACGCCTGCGCCGGCAAAGGCGCCTTTGTCAACGATACGCCGCTGCGGGTACACGGCGGCCAAGCGGTGCGCGACGGCCTGGTGGGCGTGGGGACCTCGGGCCGGGTCGCCCCCGGGGTGTTTACGCCTTTTATCGGCAACCTGCTGCGCGCCGGCGGCATGTTTATCCGCAACGGGTCCGGCGCGTTGATGACGTCCTATGTGGCGGCCGGCCGGCTGATCGGCTATTACGAACCCCATATGAACGCCTGGGACAGCCTGCCGGGCATCGTTATGGTGCGCGAGGCCGGCGGCGTGACGAATGATTTTATGCATAACCAGGGGTTGATGAACGGTAATGCGGTGCTGATGGCCAATCCGGCCGTTTATCGGCAATTGCTGGCGCTTATTGATCAGTCCTGAGGCGATGGGCGCCAGCGCGGCACGCCCAGCTCATGAAACGGGTATCGGCGATGACGGCCTCAGGGTAGCGTGCGCATTCGCCTGGCGGGAATGCAGCACCCCGGCCGAATAAGCCGTTTTGCACGCTAACCGGCAACAGCCATGCCGACGGTCATATGCAATCCATAAAATACCCCGCGGGCCACCAGTTCTCCCGCCACCACCAAGGCAAAACCCAGCGCCAGACCGGCGACGCCGCTGTTGACGCGCCGCAGCATCGGCCAGACCCAGCAGCCCAGGCCAAGGACGACCAGCGCCAGCCGCAGCGCCATCAGTTCGCCGTACCAGGGCACCAGCGCGGCGGACTGCTGCACTGAACTCTGTATTGCCGCCAGTCCGGCCGCCTGCATGACGGCAGCCCCCATACTGACAAGCAACGCCGCGATGCTAAGCGTAACCAGCATCCGGCGGCGGCGGATCTCGATCCCGGCGGCCCGCAGCAATAGCGCGCCCAGCAGCGGCCCGCCGATGAGCACCGTCAGAAAGAAATTCAGCGCGGTATAGCCGTTATTCCAGGTGGGTACGGTATCAATCCGGTAAACCCGGGTCATGGCATAGACAAATACCAGGCCCAGCGCCATGGCAAGACCCAGCCACGCCTTGCCCAGCGCGCGCGGCATCCTGCCGGTCACCGTCAGCAGCCAGTAGAGGCCGCCCGCGGCGAAAAACAGCGACCCGGCGGCGATTTCATTACTGAGTCCCGACGAACCCAGCCGATTGAGCGAATTAAGCGCCCGCAGCGGCGTGCCCAGGTGCAGCACCGACGCCAGAAACGCCAGGCCCATCAGCAGCCAGAGAACGCTCATCCAGCGATGCAGCCGCAGATGCTGCCCGGCATCGTAATGGCCGGCCATCCGCGCCAGCCCCATGACGATAAACCCGCCCACCACACACTGCCCCAGCACCGTAAACCAAATCAGGGGCCATTCCTGCCATCCCGTACCCATATTACACCTCCCTCGGATTAGCCAGATAGCCGGTGGTATCGTCGCAAGGACGGCTATTGGCGTTAGGCTTAAGCACAATGTTAGGCTTGGTGTAGCGAGCCTGCGGCAACGGCGCCAGCTGGGCCAGCGTACCGTGTTGCCGGCGCAGATCCTCAATGGGACCGAAGTCGAGCGCCCGCAAGGGACAGGATTCGACACAGACCGGTTTCAGACCGACGGCCAAACGCTCCTGGCAGCCATCGCACTTGGTCATATGCCCTTTCGCCTCATTATACTGCGGCGCGCCGTAGGGACAGGCCATGGCGCAGTAGCGGCAGCCGATGCAGACATCCTCGTTAACCACCACCAGGCCGTCATCGCGCTTATGCATGGCCCCGCTCGGGCAGACCTTGACGCAGGCCGGATCCTCGCAATGATTACAGGCAATGGAGAGATAATAGCTAAAGACGTTCTGCTGCCAGCTGCCGTCCGCTTCCTGCCGCCATGTGCCGCCGGCATATTCATAAATGCGGCGAAAACTGACGTCCGGCGCCAGATTTTTATAGTCTTTGCAGGCCATTTCGCAGGTCTTGCAGCCAGTGCAACGACTTGAATCAATATAAAATCCATATTGTGTCGACATGGACTACTCCTTAAAGTCGGACAACTTCCACCAAATTGGTATGCGAAGGATTACCCTTGGCCAGCGGAGAAGGGCGCTGCGTGGTCAGCACGTTAATGCTGCCGGCATGGTCGATACGATTCCCGTCCGGCGCATACCAGGCGCCCTCGCCCAAACCCACTACCCCGGGCATCATTCGCGGCGTGACTCTGGCATTGATCCTCACCTCCCCCCGGTCGTTGAATATGCGGATAATGTCGCCGTCTTTGATCCCGCGCGCTTGCGCATCAAGGGGATTTATCCAGATTTCCTGCGGGTTCGCGGCCTTTAAAATAGCGATATTGCCGTAGGTTGAATGGGTGCGCGCCTTGTAGTGAAACCCGGTCAGCTGCAAGGGGTATTTTTTATTCAGCGCATCATCGTAGTTTTCAAAACCCGGGCTATAGACGGGCAGCGGGTTGATTTCATCGCCGGGTGACAGCTGCCAGGTAGCCGCCAGCGTTGCCAGCGCGGCGGAATAGATTTCAATTTTACCAGAGGGCGTGGTGAGCGGATTGGCCGCCGGATCGGCGCGAAAGGCTTTATAAGCCACGAAATGGCCGTCCGGATCGCGCTGCTTGAATATGCCCTGGGCCTGGAGCTGTTCAAATTCCGGCAGCGCCGGAACGGCCAGCCGCGACTGCTGATAAAGATAACGCAGCCACTCTTCCTGCGTGCGCCCTTCGGTAAACTGCTGCTCGACCCCCATGCGGCGGGCGATTTCGCTGGTCATATCGTAGATATTCTTGCATTCGAACCGCGGCTTGATAGCCTGGCTGGCAAAAATCACGTACCCCATATCACCGCTTGACGCGTCCAGACAAAAATCCATTTGCTCCGACGCCGTACAATCCGGCAGCACCAGATCGGCATATTGGGCCGACGAGGTCATATGGTTATCGATCACCACAATCATCTCGCATTTCTTGTCATCCTGCAGGATGTCATGGGTACGGTTGATGTCGGAGTGTTGATTGATCAGGCAGTTGCCGGCGTAATTCCAGATAAATTTAATCGGGACGTCAAGCTTGTCCTTGCCGCGTACCCCGTCGCGGGTCGCGGTCATCTCGGTGGCGCGCACGATGGCATCGGTCCATAAGAACATGGAAATACTGGTTTTTACCGGGTTTTCCAGCGTCGGCATACGGACAAAGGGGATTTCATAGGACCCTTCGCGGGCGCCGCTGTTGCCGCCGCTGATGCCGACGTTGCCGGTCAGGATGGCCAGCATTGCGATGGCGCGGGTGGTCGTCTCGCCGTTGGCGTGGCGCTGCGGCCCCCACCCCTGGCAGATATAGGCCGGCTTGGCGCTGCCGATTTCCCGTGCCAGCTGGATGATGCGCGCGGCGGGGATGCCGGTGATGGCGGCGCCCCAGGCCGGGGTCTTCGCCGTCCCGTCCTGGCCTTGGCCCAGGATATAAGCTTTATAATGGCCGTTGGCCGGCGCGCCGGCAGGCAGTGTTTTTTCGTCATAACCGACGCAGTATGTATCCAGGAAGGGCTGGTCCACCAGATTTTCGCTAATAAGCACATAAGCCAGCGCAGAAGCCAGCGCGGCGTCCGTGCCCGGCCGGATGGGCAGCCACTCGTCTTCGCGGCCGGCGGCGGTATCGGTATACCGGGGATCGATAACCACCATGCGGGTATTGGACTGTTCGCGCGCCTGCTCCAGCAAATAGGTCACCCCGCCGCCGCTCATACGGGTTTCACCGGGATTATTGCCGAACATCACCACCAGCTTGCTATTAACGATATCGGTCGGGCTGTTGCCTTCCGCCCAGCCGCCGTAGGTATAGTTCAATCCCGCCGCGATTTGCGCCGAACTGTAGTCGCCATAATGGTTCAGATAGCCGCCGCAGCAGTTCATCAGGCGGGCAATCAGCGTTTTCCCCGGCGGCCAGGAGCGGGTCATGGTGCCGCCGAGCGTGCCGGTGCCGTAATTCAGGTAAATGGCCTCGTTGCCATAATCCTGAATAATGCGCTTAAGGTTAGCGCTGATTAAACCGAACGCCTCGTCCCAGCTGATGCGTTTGAATTTGCCTTCGCCACGTTGCCCTATCCGCAGCATCGGGTATTTCAGCCGATCGGGATTATAGACCCGGCGTCGCATCGACCGCCCGCGCAGGCAGGCGCGTACCTGGTGCAGATCCCCATACACGTCATTGCCGGTATTATCGGTTTCCACATATGTGATTTCGCCATCGGCCACATGCATGCGCAGCGGACAACGGCTGCCGCAGTTTACCGTACAGGCGCTCCAGACGATTTTTTCAGCGGCGGGGGACGGGGGTAGGGTTGCCGGATCTCCGTCGGCCCGGGCCTGGCGGCTGAACGGCAGCGCCACGCCGCCGGCAGCCAGCGCCAGTCCGCACACTGCGCTATCTTTCACCAGATTTCGCCGGGTTAGGGGGATATTTAGTAAAGTATTATTATTTTCGCTTTTCATGATAATTCACCCTGAAGATCTCAAATCCCTGTTTAACGATGACATCAATCCGGAACAGTCTCGCCACGCATAAAATGCCACCGAACACAGAAAGCGCGGCGGAAATTCATTGCGGCATAATCATCCTCGCAATGAGATTACCCTTAGGATAGACAGGGGTATTGTCCGGCATCAATAAAACCGATATATATAATTTTATATAACACTTCTTGAATTAATTAATACTTAAAATTCAATTAGTTATTTATTAAATCCCTCTTTGCATTTAAATAATATTGATTCATTAAAGAATTAAAATATGAGTTTGCGCACAGATTTTCGCCCTATTGACCGTACAACGGGGAGAATAAAGACGTTCTTTCTCCCCATGGCGAAAAATATCGCCGGCGCACCCGGCCCGCCATAAGCGAAATAAAGAATAAAACAACCCGCCAGATTTTTAAAAAAACAAGTCCGTTATGGGTATAACGCCCCCCCCTGGCGATAAAATATAAATACTAATCACTCGCATGTTATTTCGCATTACGAAGCACGACGGATGATCATCGCCGGTTGCCAACCGTTCTATACTGACTTATCACCTTGCGGCATACACCACAGGAGCGCCCTGATGAAACTTCCCGCGACAAGGCACGTGCGCACCCCCATGCTCGACCTGGCTTATGAGGAATATGGTCCGCGGGACGGCGCGGCGGTGATTTTACTGCATGGCTTTCCCTACGATCCGCGCGCCTATGATGACGTGGCGCCTGGGCTGGTCGCGCGGGGCTACCGGGTGATGGTGCCTTATCTGCGCGGCTACGGCCCCACCCGGTTTATCAACGACGGCGTCATGCGCTCGGGGCAGCAGGCCGCCCTGGCCCGTGATCTGCTGGATATGATGGACGCGCTGTCGCTGGAGAAGGCCGTCCTGGCGGGCTATGACTGGGGCGGGCGCGCGGCCTGTATCCTCGCCGCTCTTTGGCCCGCCAGGGTGACGGCCCTGGTCAGCGCGGGCGGTTACAATATCCAGGATATCGCCGCTTCAGCCGCGCCGCAGGATCCCGAGGCGGAGCACCGGTACTGGTACCAATATTATTTCCATACCCCGCGCGGCCGCGCCGGACTGACGGCCAACCGGGCGGCATTTTGCCGCCTGCTGTGGCGGTTATGGTCGCCTTCCTGGCATTTTACCGACGCCGCCTACGCGCGCACCGCCGCCTCATTCGACAACCCGGATTTTGTCGAGGTGGTGATCCATTCCTACCGCCACCGGTACGGCTATATGGCGGGAGATCCCCTACTGCAGCCGATCGAGGATCGGTTACAACGCCTGCCGGTTATCGCGGTGCCCACCATTTCGCTATGCGGTCTTGACGACGGCGTGGGCGCGGGTCTCGACACCGGCGCGCCGGGCGCCGCCGATCCCGATCGCGATAAATTTTCCGCCTATTATCAACGGCGCCTGTTAGCGGGCATCGGGCATAATATTCCCCAGGAAGCGCCGCAGGCCGTAGTGGACGCCATCGTGGATTTACTGAACCTGTAACGGCGCGGTTTATTGCATGACGGATACGGCATTAATTAAAATGATATATCGCCGGGAAGTTATACATTAATAAGGGTGACCGTAACCATCATAGCGATTTTTCACTGGTCTGGTTACCCTGTCATTCCACGCCGCGTGGCGTGATGGCGACCGCGGTAAAACATAAATTTATCTGGTGCTTATTTGGCGACTGTTTATTTCCTTGTCTCATTTACGATTATAATTATTCAATTAATAACTTGGCAAATTATTGCTCCGGCTCCCGAAATATATCTCTAAATAATAGTAATGTTGGATAAAAGTATTATCCAGTCGCAATGACCGCCGAAAAAAATAACCGGATCGTCCGTTTATACCAGGAATTATTATGCCGAACCCAATAGCCTATGAGCTTGCCGTGATGACGCTGCCTTACCAGCAATGGCACCTTGACCGGCCAGACGCGTCCGCCGTCGTCGCGGCGCTGGAAGAGGGCAAAATTCTGTATTTACCCCGCTTGTCTTTTATATTAACCCCGCAAGAAGAGGCCTTGCTCGATCCCGTCCTGCTGGAGCCGGAACGCAAAAATATCAGCTATCGGCCCGATCGCGACCGGCTGGACGGCGTGGCGGCGCCGGAGCAGCGTCCGGCGGCGCGGCAACTGCTGCAGCGTTATTATCAGGACTGCCGCGCCCTGATGGCGTCATTGCTGCCGGCCTACCTTGACGCCTGCCACAGCCCGGCCGGTACCCTGCGGCTGCATCAGGTCGCCGACTGGCGCGCCAGGGCCTCCTGGCGCAAGGATGATAGCCGCCTGCACGTGGACGCCTTTCCTTCACGACCCAACCGCGGCGAGCGCATACTGCGCATTTTCACCAATATCAATCCTTATGGCATAAGCCGTACCTGGCGCATCGGCGAGCCCTTCCCCCCGCTGGCGCAGCGTTTTCTGCCGCGGCTCAGGCGCTATTCCCCTTTGGCAAGCTGGTGGCTAAACGCCGTTGGCATCACCCAAACACGCCGCAGCCGTTACGATCATCTGATGCTGCAACTGCATGACGCCATGAAAGCCGATACGGACTATCAGCGCGACGGCCCGCAGTTGGTGATGGCATTCCCGCCGGGCAGCACCTGGATCTGTTTTTCCGATCAAACGCCCCACGCGGCGATGGACGGACAATTCCTGCTTGAACAGACTTTTATGCTGCCGTTGTCCGCCATGCGCGATCCCAGGCGGGCACCGTTAAGCGTGTTGCAATCCCTCGTGCACGAATCCCTCATCTAGCCCGGGCGTCAGCGCCCGTCACATCTGCTGATTAAAAAGACTTTGCAAATTCACAGGTCTTTTACCATCATCAAGTAAAGCGCCCGTCTTTTTCTACAGCTGGAACTATCTTGCAAAACATCACAGTAGCGTTGCGGCACGCCATCGAGCGTACGGCGTGGTATCCCAAACGGCATTCCTATCGGGTGCTGTTCTGGCGAGAAATCACCCCGCTCGCGGTGCCGATCCTGTTCGAAAACATGTGCGTACTGCTAATGGGGGTGTTGAGCACGTTCCTGGTCAGTTGGCTGGGCAAGGAAGCCATGGCCGGCGTGGGCCTGGCCGACAGTTTTAACATGGTGATCATCGCGTTTTTCGCCGCCGTGGATCTGGGCACCACGGTGGTGGTGGCGTTCAGCCTGGGGAAACTCAATCCCCAGCGGGCACGCGCCGCCACCAGGCAATCGCTGGCGCTGATGACGGTGATCGCCGTGCTGCTGGCGCTGGGAATCGAATTCTACGGCCAGGCGATTATCGATGTGATCGCCGGCAGCGCCGCGCCGCAGGTGAAAGCCCTGGCGTTAAGCTACCTGAAAATTACCGCCTGGAGCTACCCGGCCGCCGCCATCGCGCTTATCGGCAGCGGCGCGCTGCGCGGCGCGGGCAATACCAAGATCCCGATGCTTATCAACGGCGGGATGAATATCCTCAATATTATTATCAGCACTATCCTGATTTACGGCGTGTTTTCATGGCCGGGACTGGGGTTTATCGGCGCCGGCCTGGGACTGACCATCACCCGCTATATCGGCGCTGCGGCGGTAATTTACGTACTGATGATCGGGTTTAACCCGGCGCTGAAAATTTCGCTGAAGAGCTATTTTTACCGGCTGGATACCAGCATCCTGAAGGAAGTGCTGGGCATCGGTATTCCCGCCAGTATTGAATCAGTGCTGTTTAACGGCGGCAAGCTGCTGACCCAGGTGTTCGTGGCGGGTATGGGCACCGATGTGATTGCCGGCAATTTCATCGCTTTTTCCATCGCTTCCCTGATCAATTTGCCCGGCAATGCGTTGGGGTCCGCCGCGACCATTATTGTCGGCACGCGTTTGGGAAAACGCCAGCGCGGCCAGGCGGAACGCCAGTTGAAGCATATCTTCTGGCTGTCCACCCTGGGATTATCGCTGATCGCCTTCCTCTCGGTGCCGTTCGCCGGCCTGCTGGCCGCGTTTTATACCCGCGAGGAGGATGTTATCCACGTGGTGAAAATACTGGTCTGGCTTAACGCCGCGTTTATGCCGTTCTGGGCCGCGTCATGGGTCTTGCCTGCGGGGCTGAAGGGCGCGCGCGACGCGCGTTTCACCATGTGGATATCCATGCTTGGCATGTGGGGATGCCGCATCGTGGCGGGATATACGCTTGGGATCGTGCTGGGTTTCGGCGTGGTGGGCATTTGGCTGGGAATGTTCCTGGACTGGATTGTGCGCGGCCTGTTTTTCTACTGGCGCCTGGCCAGCGGCCGCTGGCTGAAAAAATACCCTAAACTCCGCTCGACCTCCTGACGCGCGCCCGGTGGGGTTTGCGCCGGGAAAATACTATCCCGGCGCCCCCAGGGCAATGCCGGGATAAGCCCTGGATGCGGATTAATACAGCCCCAGCACCCGCCACCAGGTCAGGCCCACGCCCATAAAAATAATCTGGTTGATCACGCTGACCACAAAACCGGTGCGCCACCAGACACGGGTCGGCACATAGCCGGCGCCAAACAGGATGGGACCGCGCGCATGGGTATACTGGGTTAGGGAACAATACAGGCTGCTGGTAAACGCCAGCATAAAGGCCATGGGCAGCACCGGAATGCCGAGCGTCATGCCGACGGCCAGGAATACCGCGTACAGCGCCGCAATCTGCGCGTTGCCGCTGGCGAAAAAATAATGCGTATAAAGATAGGCGGCGTTCAGCAGCAGCAGTACCCAGACCCAGCTGGTCCCGGCCATAAGGTGGCCGATATTGGTGCCGATCAGATCGCCGAACCAAGTGGTGAACCCCAGATTTTTCAGCTGGTTGGCCATCATCAGCAGCGCGGCGAACCACACCAGCGTATCCCAGGCGCCCTTCTCGCTTTTAATCTCTTCCCAGGTCAGGACACCGGTCAACAGCAAAAAGGACAGGCCGACAAAGGACGCGGTGGTGGGGTCGATGCCAAGCCAGGTGCCAAAAATCCACAGCACCAGCAGCAGCAGCACCGTTGCCAGCATTAACCATTCGCCCTTGCCCAGCGGCCCCATTTTTTCCAGCTCGGCGGCGGCGAATACCGGCGCGTCCGGGGTTTTTTTGATCTCCGGGCGAACCAGATAATAAATGCAGGGCGGGACGATAAGCAGCGACACCACGCAGGGCAGCAGCGCGGCCATAAACCAGCCGAACCAGGTGATATGGATGCCGGCGTTCGCCGCCAGTTTGACCGCCAGCAGATTGCCGGTATACGCGGTCATAAACAGCGCCGAGGTAATATCGTTGACATTGCCGATGCACACGATGAGAAAGGTGCCGATCTTGCTGCGCGAGGCATCGTCCGGATGCGAATTAAAACTGCGCGCCAGGGAATCGGCGATGGGATAGATCACCCCGCCGCAGCGCGCGGTGTTGCTGGGCATGGCCGGCGCCAGCAGCAGGTCGGCAAACGCCAGCCCGTAGGCCAGGCCGAGGGTGCGCTTGCCCAACAGGCGAATCAGCATCAACGCCACGCGCCGCCCAAGCCCGGTCTTGATAAACCCGCGCGCAATCATGAACGCGACCACGATAAGCCAGATAAGCGAACTGTTCAGCTCGCTGAGGGCCGTCACGATGGCGCCGCTGGCGGTTTTATCACCCGCCGCATACGTCAGGGCAAAAATAGTGATGCTGATAATGCCAATGGCGCCGATGGGCAGGACGTTAGCGACGATGGCGACGATGGTGGCGACAAAAATCACCGCGGAATGCCAGGCGGCCGCGCTGAGGCCGGTTGGCGGCGTAAGCGGCCACAGCGCCAGCGCGATGGCGACAATCACCACCAGGGGCAGCCAGCTCAGGCCATAAGACGTTTTTATCTTCACCGGAACTCTTCCTATATTTGCGTTAGGTTGACGAGAGTGAAATCAATTTTAAAAAATGATTTCATTGTGAATAATTCTTATTTGGACGGAACACGACCCACCCTTAAATCGTTCATTGAACAGGGTAGAAAATGTTATTGATAAAATGCGTCAATCCGGTTTATTAAATTGTTTCCTGAATACTGCCGTGGCCTGTTCATGCTGAGGCCTTTCAGGACGTTGCCAAACATAGTAATGCAATCTTATTTTAATTAAAAAGAGAAAAAAACGGCGCGCAGGTTAGGTTGATCTATATCAACCCTTTTTGGGTGATGCGCCTGATTTTGCCTATCGTCAGGGAAATTTCATTTTTTATTGTAACAATGTTTAACGCATTATTTCCCGTCCATGGCATTTATCCGCCGGCCATGGCGCCAATCGCGTTATCCCCGCGGACGCCGTCAGGCGAAAATCCGGTTGAAAGGTCAGGACCGACTCGCCACAATGGCTATAGCAACCGCGGGAAACCGTCCCAATCACATTAAGGTCGTCACAGTGCCGTCGTCTTCTTTCCAGGGTTTTACGCCCACCGGGCTGGAATTTCTGCAACAGGTGGTCAAGGAAAACAGCAAGGAGTGGTTCGAGTCTCATCGCGGGGAGTATCAGCGTCATCTGCTGGCCCCGTTTCGCGCCCTGGTGGAGGATCTTGCCCCGGCGATGCTGGCCATCGACGACCAGGTCGAAACGCGCCCGGCGGTGGGCAAAACGCTGTCGCGCATGTATCGCGATACCCGGTTTTCCCGCGATAAATCGCTGTTTCGCAATCGGATGTGGCTGACCTTTAAACGCCATTCAAAGGAATGGACCGACGCGCCGGTGTTTTTTTTCGAAATCACCCCCGATTTTTTTCATTATGGCCTGGGCTATTACTCCGCCAGCAAAGCCACCATGGACCGTTTTCGCCACCTGATGCTGCGCCAGCCGGAAGAGTTTGCCCGCGCCGCCGCCTGCGCGCGCGCCGTTTGCGCTGGCCGGCGAAAGCTATAAACGCCCGCTTATCAAAGACCAGGATCCGGCGCTGGCGAGCTGGTACAATCGCAAATCCTTTGCCGTGATGACGACGGATAATAATATCGCCTCCCTGTTTTCACCGGCGCTGGCTGCGCGGCTGATGCGGGATTTTACCCGCCTGCAGCCGCTGTACGCGCTGCTGATGCGCGTGGAAACCCTCAAACAGGTGCCGCTGGAAGATCTCTGAACCGCCGCGCACGGAAGATAACCGGCGTCTGTCACCGGGTTAAATCATCACATTAAAGGGAACGTCTCATGTCATCCTCCGCCGCCGCCAGACTGATTCCCTTTCTGTTGGTATTGGGTTCCATATTGTCGCTCAGCATCGGTTCCTCGCTTGCCAAGGCGCTGCTGTTTCCCCTGATCGGCGCCACCGGCACCACCGCGCTCAGGACGGGGTTTTCCGCCATCGTCCTGATGTTGCTGTGGCGTCCCTGGCGGGCGTCAATCACCTTGCGCGAATATCAATCCATCGCCCTTTACGGCCTGACGCTTGGGATGATGAACTTGTGCTTTTATCTCGCCCTCGAAAGCATCCCGTTCGGCCTGGCGGTGGCGATTGAATTTGTCGGCCCCCTGGCCGTTACCGTACTGTATTCACGCAAACTCAGCGATTTTATCTGGATAGCCCTGGCCGTTACCGGCGTTCTGCTGCTGTTGCCGCTGCGCGGCAACGACAGCGGGCTGCCGCTGTCCGGCGTGCTGTTTGCGCTGGCCGCCGCGTTATGCTGGGCGCTGTATATTGTGTTCGGCAAGACCGTCAGCCACCTGCACTCGGGCCAAACCGTGGCCGTCGGCCTGGTGTTCGCCTCGATGGTCACCTTGCCGGTGGGCATGATGGATGCCGGCGCCATCCTTACCCGTCCCGACCTGCTGGCCATGGGGCTGCTTATCGCCCTGCTCTCCAGTTCCCTGCCGATGACGCTGGAAATGGCCGCTTTAAAGCGGCTGCCGCATAAGGCCTTCGGTATCCTGGTCAGCATGGAGCCGGCCGTCGCGGCGCTGGTGGCCTTTGTCATGCTGTCGGAAACCTTGACGCCGACCCAGATTATCGCCGTCGTATTTTCCATTACGGCGGGCATGGGCAGCGCCATCACCGCGCGCGGCAGCGTCGAAACCGTGGTGACCTAGGCTTAATTTGCGCGTATCAAGGACGTCAGCTACTCTTTTCTGCGGATAATAACCCAGGGAGAGGCGGTGATGGATTTTTCAGGCTGGCGCTGGTTTAACGAGCCGGATCAATGGGCCCTGAACGGGTCGGTGCTGCGGGTGGCGACCAACGGCAAGACGGATTTCTGGCAACGGACCTGGTACGGATTCCAGCGTCATTCCGGCCATGTGTTCGGCTGCGATATGCGCGCGGATTTCACATTGCAGGCGCGCGTGCGCGGCGATTATCGCCGGTTATACGATCAGGCCGGCCTGATGGTGCTTAAGGACCAGAGGCATTGGCTGAAAGCGGGGATCGAATATACCGACGACCAGCCGATGATGGGCAGCGTGCTGACCGCGCCGGACTCCGACTGGTCAAGCATGCCGTTCGCGGGCGACGCCGGCTGTTTTTGGCTGCGTCTGACGCTCGCCGACGGCTGCGTGCGGCTGCAATATTCCGCCGACGGGAAATACTGGCCGCTGCTGCGCCTTTGCCCGTTTCCGTCCGCGCCGCCCTGGTTCGCCGGCGTGATGTGCTGCACGCCGGAACGCGCGGGGCTGACGGTCGCCTTCGACGATATCCGCCTCGGCAAGCCGCAGGCGAAAGACCTGCACGATTTGACATAACCCGCACCGCCCTTCCTGCCGGCCCAAGCCCGCGCGGAAAACCCTTTCAGCGAAATGCGGACCCTACTCTCCAGGTAGCTGGCCGTATCCGGCTTAGCGCCATACTGTTGCACGGTCACCTACAGCGTCCCCCCGTCCGGTAACGCCGGCGCACCGTTGGGATTTTTTCCGCCCTATACCGCACACCGCCATCACACCCGCCAGCCGCTATCCGTTGCCGGCAATGCCTGAACTTACCCTAGGCTGGCGCGATAATTCTGAAGAATTTGTGAGAATAATCGCAGATATCGCATTCTGTCGTTTTCGCGACCGTGGATAGTGATCTGGCGACATGTATTGCCGGGAAAACAGCATATGATTGGGCCAGAAATAATAATCTTGGTTGATCCGTTTGGAAATACAGCCAATAGCCCTATTTTTACCGATCTGCTCGTCAATACGATGCTTAAAAGGAGATTTGCATGTTAAACGCTCGTCCCAGCGGCCCTATTTGCTTCACACTTCAGGTCTTTCCGGTATTTTTCCATGATAGTCTCTCTTCTCCTGGCGGGATAAGACCGGCGGCGATAGGGATCAGGCCCCTGCCACGGGGAGGCCGGTTATGCTAGCGGTCGAACTTATCATTGTCTTACTGGCTATTTTCCTCGGCGCCCGCCTGGGCGGTATCGGCATCGGCTTTGCCGGCGGCCTCGGCGTGCTGGTCCTGGCGATGATCGGGGTTAAACCCGGCAGCATCCCGTTCGACGTCATCTCCATCATCATGGCGGTTATCGCCGCCATCGCCGCCATGCAGGTCGCCGGCGGCATGGATTACCTGGTACAGCAAACGGAAAAAATACTGCGTAAAAACCCCCGGCACATTACGCTGCTGGCGCCGGTGGTGACCTATTTCCTGACCCTGTTTGCCGGCACCGGCAATATTTCGCTTTCCGCCCTGCCGGTGATTGCGGAAGTGGCCAAGGAACAGGGCATTAAACCCTGCCGTCCCCTCTCCACCGCGGTGGTCTCCGCGCAAATCGCCATTACCGCCTCGCCGATATCCGCGGCGGTGGTGTATATGTCGTCCGTGATGGAAAGCCATGGCGTGAGCTATATCCATCTGTTGTCGGTGGTCATTCCCTCCACCTTTTGCGGCGTGGTGCTGATGTCGCTGCTGGTCGGGAGACTGTTTAACGCCAGGCTGTCCGATGACCCGGTTTATCTGAAACGGCTTGAGGACGGCCTGGTCGCCCTGCGCGGCAACCAGGTGACGCAGATCAAGCCGCGGGCGAAAATATCGGTGCTGCTGTTCCTTGCCGGCGTGCTGGGCGTCGTCGCCTACGCCATTATCAACAGTCCCGGCCTCGGCCTGGTGGCAACCCCGGTCATGACCACCACCAGCGCCATCCTTATCATTATGCTCAGCGTCGCCACCCTGATTACCCTCACCTGCGCCGTCGCCACCGAAGCGGTGATCAATTCCAGCACCTTTAAGGCGGGAATGAGCGCCTGTATCTGTATCCTGGGCGTGGCCTGGCTGGGCGATACGTTTGTCCAGGCCAATTTGGATTGGATCAAAACGACGGCGGGCGGCGTTATCCAGGGCCATCCCTGGCTGCTGGCGGTGATTTTCTTTTTCTGCTCCGCACTGCTGTATTCGCAGGCCGCCACCGCCAAGGCGCTGATGCCGATGGCGCTGGCGCTGAACGTCTCGCCCCTGACCGTGGTGGCGTCGTTTGCCGCTGTCTCGGGGCTGTTTATCCTGCCGACCTATCCTACCCTGGTGGCGGCGGTACAGATGGACGATACCGGCACCACCCGTATTGGCCGGTTTGTCTTTAACCATCCGTTCTTTATTCCCGGCACGCTGGGCGTCACCTTCTCGGTGGTGTTCGGTTTCCTGCTCGGCAGCCTTATTCTTTAACCCCCCCCGGCCCCGGCATGGGGCCGCTTTCCCTTTCCTGCTGATGAGTGCACGCCATGGCGGCGGTTTTGGCTAAAAATGTGATCGCCGCTGAAAAATGACCATTTATTACTTGTATGGTAGTTGGTTCAGAACTATTTTTCCTGTTGCATTCCCTCCGGCATGACCTCCCCCTACTGAAAGGTGAAAACATGGCGACTCAGACAGAAACGCTCAGCGAAAAAGACTCACGGTCGTTGATACGCCGCGTTGCCAGCGCGTCGGCCATCGGCACGGCGGCGGAATATTATGATTTTTTTGCCTACGGCACCGCCGCGGTGCTGTTTTTCGGTCATCTGTTTTTTCCCAGCAGCGACCCGCTGGTCAGCACCCTGGCGGCCTTCGCCACCTATGCGGTGGGCTTTTTGGCGCGCCCCGTCGGCGGCATCGTCTTCGGCCATATCGGCGATAAAGTCGGGCGCAAGAAAGCGCTGGTGATCACCATTTTGATCGTCGGTCTCGGTACCTTTTGCATCGGCCTGCTGCCCACCTATGAGAAAATCGGCGTTTGGGCGCCGGTGCTGCTGATCCTAATCCGTATATTGCAGGGGTTCGGCGTCGGCGGCGAACAGGCGGGAGCGGTGCTGATGACCGCCGAGTATTCACAGCCCGCCCGGCGCGGCTTTTTTGCCAGCTGGGTGCAAATCGGCGCGCCGCTGGGCTTTTTATTGCCGCTGGCGTTGTTTGCCGCGCTGAACGCCGCCCTGTCCCCCGAGCAGATGATGAGCTTCGGCTGGCGCATTCCGTTCCTGCTCAGCCTGCTGCTGGTGGTGGTGGGGCTGTTTATCCGCCTGCGTATCGACGAGTCGCCGGTGTTCGCTAAAATCCGCGCCACCAAAGCCGTGGAGTCGCGTCCGGTCATGGAAGTGATCCGCGACTTTCCCGGCATCGTCGTCAAGGGGGTGTGCGCGAAGCTGATTGAAGCCTGCGTCTTCGCCATGTTTACCGTGATTGTGCTGGCCTACGTCAAGGCCAATAATCTCAGTACCAACCTGCTGATGGAAACCATGATTATCGCCGTGGCGCTGGAGATCCCCGCCATCCCGCTGATGGGGCATCTGTCGGATCGCCTGGGGCGCAAGCCCGTTTATATGGCGGGCGCGCTGCTGCAAGTGATTATGATCGTGCCGTTTTTCCTGGCCATTAACCAGGACAGTTTCTGGCTGACGCAGTTGGTGATGATACTGGTGCTGACCCTTGGGCATAGCATGTGCTACGCGCCGCAGGCGTCTTTTTTCCCCGAACTGTTCCCAACCCATATCCGCTGCAGCGGCATCGCCCTTATTTGGCAAATCGGCTCGTTGATCGGCAGCGGCGTGCTCGGCCTGGTGGCGGTAAAAATATTGCAGGTCACCGGCGGGCATTATTACGGTCTGGCGATGTATGTCACGGTGCTGGGGGTGGCGTCGGTAATAGGCCTGGCGCTGATGCCGGAGACGGCGCCGCTGCGGCGCAAGCAAGAATACCAGGACTGGACCAGGCATTAAGCGGGGGCCCGCGTTAGCACGTGCGTGTTGTAGCACGGCGTTGGCGGGCATAGCGCCCCGGCGATGGAGGGATAGGGCGAGATAAACGTAAAAATGTGATCAATGTAGCAAAAATACCTTAACGTAACTTGTATGGTAGTATACATTGATTAGTGGTCAACCTGTTTGTTGCTAAGGGTCATATTGATGAAAATTGTAAAAGCGGAAGTCTTTGTCACCTGCCCCGGCAGAAATTTTGTGACGTTGAAAATCACCACCGACGACGGCCTCACGGGGCTGGGCGACGCCACGCTTAATGGCCGCGAACTGCCGGTAGCCTCCTATCTTAAGGACCATGTCTGTCCGCAGTTGATCGGCCGCGACGCCCATCAAATCGAGGATATCTGGCAATTCTTTTATAAAGGCGCCTACTGGCGGCGCGGGCCGGTCACCATGTCCGCCATTTCCGCCGTGGATATGGCGCTGTGGGACATTAAGGCCAAGGCCGCGAATATGCCGCTATACCAGCTGTTGGGCGGCGCGTCGCGTACCGGCGTCATGGTTTACTGCCATACCACCGGCCATACTATAGACGAAGTGCTGGACGATTACGCCAAACATCAGGAAATGGGCTTCAAGGCCATTCGCGTGCAGTGCGGCGTGCCCGGCATGAAAACCACCTACGGCATGGCCAAGGGCAAAGGCCTGGCCTACGAACCGGCCACCAAGGGCAGCTGGCCGGAAGAGCAGCTGTGGTCGACGGAAAAATACCTCGATTTTACCCCGCAGCTGTTCGCGGCGGTGCGTGAGAAATTCGGCTTTAATGAACACCTGCTGCACGATATGCACCATCGCCTGACGCCCATCGAAGCCGCCCGCTTCGGTAAAAGCGTCGAGCCCTACCGCCTGTTCTGGATGGAAGATCCTACGCCGGCGGAGAACCAGTCCAGTTTCCGCCTGATCCGCCAGCACACCGTGACGCCGATTGCGGTGGGCGAAGTCTTCAACAGTATCTGGGATTGTAAACAGCTTATCGAAGAGCAGCTGATCGACTATATCCGCACCACCATTACCCATGCGGGCGGCATTACCGGCATGCGCCGGATTGCGGATTTCGCCTCGCTTTACCAGGTGCGCACCGGCTCGCACGGCCCATCCGACCTTTCGCCGGTCTGCATGGCGGCGGCGCTGCATTTTGACCTGTGGGTGCCTAACTTCGGCGTACAGGAATATATGGGGTATAGCGAACAGATGCTGGAAGTGTTCCCGCATAACTGGACGTTTGACGACGGTTATATGCATCCGGGCGACAAGCCGGGGCTGGGCATCGAATTCGATGAAAAACTGGCGGCGAAATACCCCTATGAACCGGCCCATTTACCGGTGGCGCGTCTGGAAGACGGCACCTTGTGGAACTGGTAACAGGAGAAGCGGCGATGAACAGCGTAGTTATCGAACAACCCGGCAAACTGGCTATCCAGCAGCGCGCGATCCCGCAACCCGCCGCCGGTGAAGTGCGCGTGCGGGTAAAATATGCCGGCATCTGCGGCTCCGATGTGCACATTTACCATGGACACAACCCTTTCGCCAAATATCCCCGGGTTATCGGCCATGAGTTTTTCGGCGAAATCGACGCGGTGGGCGCGGGCGTGGACGCGGGCCGTATCGGCGAAAGGGTGGCGGTCGATCCGGTCGTCAGCTGCGGCCATTGCTATCCCTGCTCGGTGGGACGGCCGAATGTGTGTACCGAACTGTCGGTTATCGGCGTGCACCGCGACGGCGGCTTTAGCGAATACGCCTGCGCGCCGGCTGAAAATGCCTACGTCATCCCGGCGGAAATACCGGACCAGGTGGCCAGCATGGTGGAGCCGTTTACCATCGCCGCCAATATTACCGCCTTTTTGCAGCCCACGCCGCGCGACGTGGCGCTGGTGTATGGCGCCGGACCGATGGGCCTGACCGCTGTACAGGTGCTGAAAGGGGTGTATGGTGTCAGCCGGGTAATCGTCGCCGACCGCATCGCGGAACGTCTTGAGATGGCGCTGGACAGCGGCGCCGACCAGGTGATCAACAATACCGGCCTGTCCTTGCAGGACGCGCTGGCGCAACAGGGCATCCGGCCGACGCTGGTGATTGATGCCGCCTGTCACCCCGCCATCCTGCAGGAGGCGGTCAATCTCGCCTCGCCGGCGGCGCGCATCGGCCTGCTGGGATTTTCCGGCGAGGCGAGCAGCGTGACGCAGCAGAGCATCACCAGTAAGGAAATCTCTATTTTCACCTCGCGCCTGAACAGCCACCGTTTTCCCCAGGTTATCGAGTGGATGGTGCAGGGCAAGATCGATGTGGCCAAATTGATTACCCATTATATGGACGCAGCGGAAGTGGAAGCCGCATTGACGATATTCGAGAAAGATCAGCGCCATTGCTGCAAGGTCATCTTGAAATTCTGATGTGGTGATCCAGGCGATGGCCCCCGGCCATCGCCGCGCTGTCCCTTTTTCATTTCAACACCGAGCCTATGATTATGATGACATTATCAGCAACAAGTCCCGTGGCCGAGGGCGTCAGCACGCCGAAATACGATCGCGACCGCATCAAGACACGTATCGTCCATCTCGGATTCGGCGCGTTCCATCGCGCGCACCAAGGGGTATACGCCGACCGGCTGGCGGCGGAGCATGGCAGCGACTGGGGCTATTGCGAGGTGAACCTGATTGGCGGCGAGAAGCAGATAGCCGATATCCAGCGCCAGGATCTGCTGTATTCGGTTTCGGAAATGGCCGACACGGGCTGGAGCTGCCGCGTGGTGGGCACGGTAAAACGCGCCATGCACCAAAGCGTCGACGGCATCCAGGCCATACTTGACGCCATGGCGCACCCGGACATCGCCATCGTCTCCATTACCGTCACCGAGAAAGGTTACTGCCACCACCCCGCCAGCGGCAAGCTCAACCAGCAGCATCCGCTTATCCAGCATGACCTTGCCCACCCGGATGAGCCGCAGTCGGTGGCCGGCGTGATCGTCGCCGCGCTCAAGCTGCGCCGGCAGCGCGGCTTACCGGCGTTTAGCGTCATGTCGTGCGACAACATGCCGGAGAACGGCCATGTCACGCGCAATGTGGTGCTTGAACTGGCCGCGCTGGAGGATGACGGCCTTGCCCGCTGGATTGAGGGCAACGCCACCTTTCCGTCCACCATGGTAGATCGCATCGTGCCGGCGGTAACGGATGAAACCCTGGCGAAAATACAACAGCTGCTGGGCGTCAACGACCCGGCCGGCGTGGCCTGCGAGCCTTTTTGCCAGTGGGTTATCGAGGATAATTTTGTCCAGGGCCGCCCCGCCTGGGAAAAGGTCGGCGCGGAGCTGGTCAAGGATGTCCTGCCCTACGAGGAAATGAAGCTGCGCATGCTTAACGGCAGCCACTCCTTCCTGGCTTACCTGGGCTACCTGGCCGGTTACCAGCACATCAGCGACTGCATGCAGGATCCGCACTACGTCGCGGCGGCCAGGAAGCTGATGATAAACGAGCAGGCGCCGACGCTGCGCACCGTGGATGTGGATCTCGCGGCCTACGCCGATTCCCTGATAGCGCGCTACCGTAATACCGCCCTGAAACACCGCACCTGGCAGATCGCCATGGACGGCACGCAAAAACTGCCGCAGCGCTGGCTGGATGCGATTCGCTGGCATTTGCGCCAGGGCGACAGCTTTGACTACCTGGCGCTGGGCGTTGCCGGCTGGATGCGGTTTGTCGGCGGCGTCGACGAGCAGGGCCAGCCCATCGAGGTCAGCGATCCGCTGCTTGACCAGCTACAAGGCCTGGTAGCGCAAAGCGAACAAGGCGCGGAACGGGTGCATGCCCTGCTCTCCCTGCAGGCGGTATTCGGCGATGATTTACCCGCCAACCCGCGGTTTATCGAACGGGTGCAGCAGGCCTATCAAACGCTGCTGACCCACGGCGCCCGCGAAACCGTGGCGCAGTGGCCCACGGCGGGCTGACCGGCCCAAGTTTTCTGCCGGCAACGCCGGCCGGGGCGTTGCGCCCCGGCCGTTATCGCACCTGAACGCGCGCGGCTATCCCGCGGCGGATAACATCGCACCGGCACGCCAACCCGCGCGGGCGGGTTCGCGGCTTATTACGTATCGTCGTTGACACAATATTTATTTCTGTTCTGCCTATAGTGAGAGTCCCCGTTTTTTGCATAACCCAAAACGTCCCAGGCAGTCACCGCAGTCCCCGAAGTGAAGTTTGACCCTGCAATATAATAAAAATCATCGTGAGGAAAATTCAGAATGCACCATCAAGACAGCGATACCACCGCCCCCGGCGGTCATCAGTCCCCCTCAGGGCAGCAACCCGATAACGGCGGCGGTTTTCGCCGGTTCCTGCCGAAGGCGCATCCGATATCCTGGTGGATGCTGGTCATTACCACCCTGGCCATCCTGATGAACTCCATCGACCGGATCATCTTGCCCACGCTGCTGCCGGCTATCATGAAGGATTTCAATCTTAGCGAAATGCAGGCCGGCTGGCTCAATTCCCTGAGTTTTATCGGCACGCTGCTGGGCGCGGTGATTTTCGGGATATTTTCCGATTATATCGGCACCGGCTACAAACGCTGCTATAGCTGGACCGTGGCGGTATTGTTCGAAGTGGTCGCCGGCGTCGCCACCGCCTTTTGCAAAACCCTCGGCGCCTTCCAGTTCCTGCGGGTGATGATGGGCATGGGCACCGGCGGCTCCGAGCCCATCAACGTCGCCCTGCTCGGTGAGTGGTGGCACAAGGAAAACCGCGGGTTCGCCATCGGCGTGCATCATACCGGCTTCCCGCTCGGGCAGTTTATCGGGCCGGCGCTGATTGCGCTGATCCTGGCCTTCGGCACCTGGCGGCAGGCCTTCCTGTTTATCCCGCTGATTGGCCTGAGCATCGTCGTGCTGCAGTTTTTTGTCGGCACGCGGAAAAACCAGGATAAGGTCTATACCTGGATCAAAGACAATAACCTGACGGTGCCGATTGAGGACCACCGGCAAAGCCGGCCCAGCAACCTCAGACATACCCTGAAGGAATCCTTTTCCTGCCTGAAGAACCGCAACTGCCTGCTGGCCATCGCCCTGATTTTCGGTTTTACCTGGGCGGAGATGGGCATCGCCAATTTCCTTACACTGCAGCTGACGCGTGAGGTGGGGCTGGACCTCTCCACCGCGGCGATTATTTCCGGCGCCTCCGGCATTACCGGCTGGATTGGGCAAATTTTGTGGGGCGGTTATTCCGATATCAAAGGCCGCAGGATTTCACTGTGCGTCATTATCCTGGGATGGATCCTGGCGGCGGCGCTGTGCATGTTTATTACCTCCGCCACCGTCGGCTGGATCATCCTGATTTTCTGGGGGCTGTTTCGCAATTCCCCCTATCCGGTGGCCTACGCGCTGCTGATCGATTCGGCGCCCCAGGCGGCGGCCTCGAGCATGGGTTTGATGATCGGCCTGGCGGTGGGCATCGCGGGCATCCTGGTGGCGCCGACGGCCGGATGGATTATCCATCACTTTGGCTTCGACGTGCATTATATGGTGATCGTCGGCGTGCTGGCCCTCTCCTGTATCCCGCTGTTCCTGATCAAAGAAACGGTCAACGTGAGGAAAATGTGATATGAATACTGAACTGGCCGAGCTGTTGCTGAAGAAAGATATTATCGAGCTGAACCATCTCTATGAAGAATTGATGCCGGTCTGGCCGACCCATCCCAAATTCCATACAAGCAGCGAGGAGACCATCGCCGGCGGCGATGGCAATTATAATACCCTGCTGCATATGGGCGATCATTGCGGCACCCATGTGGATGCGCCCGCCCATTTTATCGCCGGCGGCGCCACCATCGAGACCGTGGCGGCACGGCGGTTAATCGGCCGGGGCATCAAGATTGATGTTTCTTTTCTGCAGCCAAGCCAGGAAATCGCCCTGTCCGCGATTACGGCCTGGGAGGCGCAGAACGGCGCTATCAACGCCGGGGATATCGTGATATTTCGCACCGGCTATGATAAAAAATGGCGCAACAGACCGCACCACCAGGCGTTTATCGCCGATTGGCCCGGACTGTCCGCCGACGGCGCCCGCTATCTGATCGATAAAGGCGTCAACGCCATTGGCACGGACGCCATGTCGTTGGATGCCTATACCAACGCCGATTATCCCTCCCATCACATCGTGCTGGGCGCCGGCGCCTTGATTATCGAAAACCTGGCCAATCTTGACGCCCTGCCGCAGACCTTTTTATTCCTCGCCCTGCCACTGCGCATCAAGGGGGGTTCGGCCTCGCCCATCCGGGCCGTGGCCCTGGTGTGACGGCGCCGGCGCGGCAATGCCTGTTTATCGCCGCGCCGCGCACAGCCTAATTAATGTCTCAGATCAAGGCGCAATAGCCGCTCTCCCGCTGCCTGCTTAGCAGCCCACCACCTTGCCCAGGAACGCCTGACAAAGTTCCAGCTGTTCGAGGGTGACATATTCATCGGCTTTATGCGCCTGGGCGATGGACCCCGGTCCGCACACCACCGTCGGAATACCCGCCTGCTGGAACAGTCCCGCCTCGGTGCCGAATGACAGCGAGTCAAAAGACGCCTGTTCCAGCGCGCCGGCACAGCGTTGTTTGAGCTCATCGGTGGAGCCGTCGTCGCGCAGCCCGGGATATTCCGACTGTAGCTCCAGCCGGATATCCGCGCCTTCAGCCACCTCGCGCATCGCGGGCAGCAGCTCCCGGGCCACGTTATCCAGCGCGTTTGCCAGCAGGTGGTGGCGGGTGTGCGGCAGCGGGCGGATTTCAAAATCGAACTCGCACCGATCGGGCACCACGTTGACCGCGCTGCCGCCGTGGATGGTGCCCACCTGTACCGTTGACCAGGGCGGTTCGTAGCGGGCGTCGGTATCGCCGTCGCGCCACAGCCGTCCCTGGTTGCGCAGGAACAGAACCAGTTCGGCGGCGTAGTCAATGGCATTCACGCCCAGATGATTTTGCGAGGAGTGCGCCGCCTGCCCCTGCACCGTGCAGCGCCAGGCGCTTTTCCCCTTATGGGCGGTGGCGACGCGCATCAGGGTCGGCTCGCCGATAATACACCCGGTGGGCCGTGCCCGATCGCGCGCCAGCTCGGCAAGCAACCCGCGCACCCCGACGCAGCCGATCTCCTCGTCATAGCTGATGGCGATATGCACCGGCCTGGCATCGGCGGCCCGGGCGGCCTGGATAAAGCGGGGCACCATCGCCAGTACGCAGGCCAGGTAGCCCTTCATATCGGCGCTGCCCCGGCCATACAGACGCTGGCCGCGCCGGGTAAGGACAAAGGGATCGCTGCTCCATGGCTGACCCTGCGCCGGCACCACGTCCGAATGGCCGGACAGGCAGATACCGCCCCGATCAACGGGGCCGATGGTGGCGTACAGATTGGCGCGCTCGCCGTCGGCGCTGTAAACCCGGCGGCTGGCAATACCGTAACCGGCCAGATAGGATTCGACAAAATCAATCAGCGCCAGGTTGGAGCGGCGGCTTAGCGTCGGATAACCCACCAGCGTCGACAGTAGTTCTATGACATCGCTCAATTACGGCTCCTTTGGTTTCACGGCCTCGGGCCGGCGTTAACGCCGCTGCTATCAAGGCGTTCTACCCCGCGCGCGGCGTGCTTATGATGACGGGGCGCCCCGCCTTTTGCTGCGCGGCAACCGGCCAGGCCGCGGGGCAGGTTATGATTTTACGGCGATAACATCGATCTCCACCCACCACTCCGGGCGCGCCAGCGAGGTGATCATCAGCCCGGTGGATACCGGGAACACGCCTTTCAGCCAGCGGCCCATAATGTTGTAGACCGTCTCGCGGTAGCGCACATCGGTCAGATAGACCGTAATCTTACAGATATCCTCAAGCTTGCTGCCCGCTTCTTCCAGCAGCATGTTGATATTGTACATGGCCTGCTCGGTTTGCGCGGCCACATCACCCTTGCCCACCGATTCGCGGGTATCCAGGTCCTGGCCTATCTGGCCGCGCAGGAATACCATATTGCCGGCCACCACGGCCTGGCACAAATCGTTATCCAGATTCTGCTCGGGATAGGTTTTCTTGGTATTGAAGGGGCGGATACGGGTGTGACTCATGATGCGTTCTCCATTGTTGCGATTTTAGGTTTGTGGCCGGAAAGCCCCCGGCCGGGAATGGCATTCGCCCGGCGTTTCACGCCAGGAACTGTTTTAACTCCGCGGTGCGCGGATGATCGAAAATGTCCTCGGGGGTTCCCATTTCATGGACGCGCCCCTGGTGCATAAACACGATGCGATCGGCGACCTTGCGCGCAAAGCCCATTTCGTGGGTGACCATGATGATGGTCATGCCGTCGGCGGCGAGCCCCTCGATCACCTGCAGCACTTCGCCCACCAGTTCGGGGTCGAGGGCGGAGGTGATTTCGTCGCACAGCAGCACTTCGGGGTTCATCGCCAGCGAGCGCGCAATCGCCACCCGCTGCTGCTGGCCGCCGGAAAGATTGCCGGGCCAGGTGGCGAATTTCTCTTCCAGGCCGACGCGTTTTAGCAAAACGCGCGCCGTGCGCTCCGCCTGTTCGCGCGGCATTTTTTTCACCAGCGTCGGCGCCAGCATGACGTTTTTACCCACCGTCAGGTGCGGAAACAGGTTAAAGCTCTGGAAAATCATGCCGACGTTTTGGCGCAGCTCGCGCATGGCGGCCGGGTCATGCTGCCGGATGGCCTGTCCATCCACCGTCAGCTCGCCCTCCTCAAAACTTTCCAGGCCGTTGATGCAGCGCAGCAGCGTGCTTTTACCCGAGCCGCTCTTGCCCAGGATGCAGACCACTTCCTGGCGTTTAATCTGTAAATCGATGCCCTTGAGCACCTCATTGTCGCCAAAGCGCTTGTGCAGGCCGCGAATATCGACCACCGCGAAGGCGGTGTCCGCAGGAGTACTATCAGTCATGTCCGTCGGCTCCCTGGATGAGTTGTTTTTCTAAATGCCGGCTCCACCAAGACAGCGGAAAGCACAGGATAAAATAAAGCGCCGCGACGCTGCCGTAGACCAGGAACGGGGCAAAGGTGGCGTTGGAAATAATTTGTCCCGAGCGGGTCAGCTCGACGAAGCCTATCACCGACGCCAGGGCGGTGGCCTTCACCGCCTGGACCAAAAACCCCACCGTCGGCGCCACCGCTACCCGCAGCGCCTGGGGCAGGATGACGTAGCGCAGCTGTTCGCCAAAGGTTAACGCCAGGCTGGCGGATGCCTCCCATTGCTGGCGGGGAATACTCTCCACGCTGCCGCGCCAGATTTCGGTAAGATAGGCGCTGGCATACAAGGTCAGGCACAGACTGGCGGCGAACAGCGGCGAGGTGTCGACGCCCAGCAGCGCCAGGCCGAAATAAGTCAAAAACAGTTGCAGCAGCAAAGGCGTGCCCTGGAACAGATTGACATAGAGGATCACCAGCACCTGCAGCCAGCGCCGGTGCGACAGCCTGAGCACCAACAGGATGGCGCCGACGATGCCGCCGCCGGCAAAGGCGATGGCCGACAGGCCGACGGTCCAGCGCAGCGCCAGCAGCAGGTTGCGGTATATGTCCCATAAAGAGAAATCACTCATGATTTTTTCCCAAGCGACGGTCCGAAGATAAACCGCGGCCCCAGCCAGCCGAGGAACTGGCGCACCATCACCGCCAGCGCCAGGTAAATCACCGCGGCGACGATAAAGGCTTCGAAATTGCGGAAAGAGCGACTGGCGATCAGGTTGGCGCTGAACGACAGTTCCTCGGTGGATATCTGGCTGCAAACCGCCGATCCCAGCATGATGATAATCACCTGGCTTATCAGTGACGGCCAGACGCGCGACAGCGCGGGCGGCAGCACCACGCGGGTAAAAATCTGCCAGCGGTCCAGCGCCAGGCTCTGGGCGGCTTCGACCTGGCTGCGCGCCGTGGCCTCAATGCCGGCGCGGGTGATCTCGGCCGCGTAGGCGCCGAGGTTCAGCACCAGCGACAGTACGCTTGCGGTCACGGCCGACATATGCAATCCCAGGGCGGGCAGGCCGAAAAAGATAAAAAACAGCTGCACGATATACGGCGTATTGCGCACCAGTTCGACATAGCACCCCACCGCGAAACGCAGCCAAACGCCGCCGTGGGCCCGCGCCCAGCCGCAGGCGATGCCAAGCAGCAGTCCAAGCAGCGTGGACACAAGCGTCATGGCCAGGGTGACCAGCGTACCGCCAAGCAATAGCGGCCATTGCTGCAGAATCGGGGAAAAATCAAAAACCATTACCCATGCTCCTTTGGTGTCGGTTCCGCCAGGGCCAGCGTCGCCACGTCAGTCATAACGGGCAGCCGCCACAGGCTCGCCAGCAGTTGTCCGGCCGCCTGCGGCGCCAGGCAGCGGGCGGCGCAGCGCAGAAATTTATCGCCCAGGGCCCGGTCTTCCAGCGGGCGGGCGGCGCTGCCGGCGGCCTTGGCGACAAAACACTGCAATTTAGCGCCGTCGCGCAGGGTTATCGTCACGTCCGCGCCTTCCGGGGCGTCGGTGAACAGCGCAGGGTCGGCCCAGCGCGCGCCGCTGGTCATGCTCACCCGGCTCATCAGGTCAATGAGGGTCTTATCCGTCATCAGTCCGTCGTCCAGATGGTCCAGGGTCAGTTCGCCGAACAGTAACGACGCCGCGATGGCGAAGGGCAGGCTAAACTGCGCTTGCTGGGCGGTGCGCGGCTGCGGGTAGATCAGGTTCGCCATGACTACCGGCGGCACGTCGCAGGCGATGCCGGCTATCTGGTCCGGTTCCAGCCGGTGGCGCCTCGCCAGATCCAGCACGCCGTCCACCGCCGCGTGTGAGGAGAGGCAGACCGGGATGCGTTTAACATCCACTCCCGGCGCCAGCAGGCACCAGCGTCCGTCCCCCGGCGCCAGCCATCCGGCGTCAAGTTCGCCGTTGTTGCACAGGGCCGCCAGTCCGTAGCCATGGGACAGCGCGCCGGCGGGACCGTTCGCGCCCTGTTGCGCCAGCAGCGCCGCCGTCACGCCGCCCTCGGCGGCGCGCCCCGCCAACAGTGGTTTGGCGTCGCTGCCAAACGCGCATTTCATGCCGCCGGCGCCGGCAATCGCCAATCCTAACGCATGCGCGGTGGCGTCCACATCCAGCGCCAGCAGTTTGGCGGCCGCCGCGCACGCGCCGATGCCCCCAAGCAGGCCGGTGGTCCACCAGCCGCGATCGTAAAGGGTGCGGCCAAGGGCCATGCCGACGCGGTACTGGCACTCCGCCCCGGCCACCAGCGCGGTCAGCAACGCCGCGCCGTCGGCATGGCGCGCCTGCGCCACCGCCAGCGCCGCCGGCGCGATCACCGCCGAGCCATGGACAAATCCGGCATAACAGTTATCGTCAAAATCGAGGGCGTGGGCGGCGACGCCATTGGCAAACGCCGCCGCCGGCGCCGCAAGACGCCGGGAGGCGCCCGCCACCGCCGCGTGGCCGTCGGCCGAGGTCTGCGCCGTTAACCGCCGGGCGCGGCCGGCGACGGGGGTAACCGAACCCGCCAGCATCACGCCCAGGGTGTCCACCAGGCAGCGCAGCGCCACCCGGCTCACCGCTTGCGGAATCTCCCCGGGAACCAGGGCCGCCACCCACTGCGCCAGCGGCCGGGTGTCGCCCGGCGCGGCAACTTCTACGGCCGCCCCGCCGGGTTTATCACCCCGCTCTGGCCAAATCGGATTACCTGTCGTTGTCATAATGTCCGCTCCTGCCGTGGCCTGTTGGCGTCGTCAACCAGCCGGGCCCGCCAGGATCCGCTGGTGTTCATCAGACCCTGCGCCGGTGCGCGCTCCGTGGTCATCGTCATGCCGCGCGCCGGCATCCCGTTTTATTCCGGCAGGTCGCCCGCCGGGGCGCCCAGCCATTTTTGCGAAATCTTATCCAGGGTGCCGTCGGCCTTGGCGGCGCGCAGGATTTCGTTGACCTTGGCCAGCAGGGCGGGTTGGTCTTTTGGCAACCCGACGTAACAAGGCGAATTGGATAAAATTACCTTCAGGTGCAGGTCCAACTGCGGATGCTTTTGCTTCATCGCGGCGGCAACCGTGGTGCCGATGGCCACCAGTTGCGTCTGGCCCGACAGGAAAGCGGAGATGGTGCTGTTATTATCCTCAAAGCGTTTTACCTGCGCGTCCGGCGCCAGCCGGCTTAGCTCTTCGTCCTGCATTGAGCCGCGGGTCACGGCGACGGTTTTACCGGCCAGTTCGCCGAAGTTGGCCGCCTGGGTCTTGTCGGCGCCGAAGACCGCGTCAAAAAACGGCGCGTAGGCGATGCTGTAGTCGATAACCTTGGCCCGCTCGGCGGTTTTGCCCAGCGACGAGATGGTCATGTCCGCTTTACCGGTTTGCAGGTAGGGCACCCGGTTCGGTCCGGTAACCGGCACCAAGATCACCTTGGCGCCCAGCTTTTGCCCGAGCAGATTGGCCACGTCGATATCCAGCCCCTGCGGCGCCATATCGCCGCCTACGTACCCATAGGGCGGGTAATCCACCGGCACCGCCACACGCAGCGTTTTCTGGCTCATGATGTTATCGAGCACATCAGCGGCGTTGGCCGCCGTCAGGGTAAAAGCGGCCAGCGCGCCCATCAGCAGCGCTATCACGAAGTGTCTTTTCATAACGATTATCCTGTGTAGACGAAAAAAGGAACCAGGTCCGGCGCCGCATCCGCGCCGGCGCCGGCGGTAACGACTTAAGTGTTATTTCCTGAAATACCCCGCCCTCACCGCCATGCCGATCAGGTTGACAAAAAAACGGCAGGCGGTAATGGCGGTAATGCCGTTAAGGTCTTTTTTCGGCGTGATCTCAACGATATCCATGCCCACCACCCGGCCCTTTTTCACCAGGCCGTGGATGATTTTCCGCGCCTCGCAATAGGTGACGCCGCCCAGGGCCGGGCCGTTGACGGCAGGCATAATAGTAGGATCGATACCGTCCGCATCGAGGGTAATGTAGTAGTTTCCGCCGTCGGGTATACGATCGAGCACCGACTGCGCGCCCTCATCGTGCAGTTCGTGGGCGGTAATAAGATGCGCGCCATACGCCAGCGCGGCGTCCACTTCCTCCTGGCGGGCCGAGCCGTTGGCGCGCAGGCCGATCTGGAAAATTTCGCCGATATGCGCCATTTCCGAGGCGCGGCGTATCGGGCTGGAGTAACCGTCGGTCACGCCGTTAACCTCCTGGCGCCAGTCCAGATGCGCATCAATATGGACCAGGGTAATGGGGCCCAGGGTGTCAAGCGCGCGCAATACCGGAATGGGTATGCCATGGTCGCCGCCTATCACCAGCGGCATGCCGCCCAGGGAAATGATTTTGCGCACCACCGCTTCGGCGGCGTCATAATGGCCGCCCAGTTCACGCGCGTCGCCGGCGATATCGCCGCAGTCCACCATCCGGATTGGCTGGTTGTCCATCAGCGGGCCGCCGATGTCGAAATCATAGCGCTCGATGCTGCGCACGGCGCGATCGGTGGCCTGGCGCACGGCGGTGGGCGCATTGGTCTGGTCGTTGGTCACCTCATCGATGGAGTAAGGCGAACCGTAGGGGATACCCAGCACGGCGATATCCACCGACTCCAGGGTATTGAGGTCGGTAACCACTTCCGAATACAGCAGGCTTTTATGGCCGTGTTTCGGCGCGGTGGTCAGTTCCGGTTTATAGCGGGTCATAGTCATGTCCTGTACTGGTTGTCTAAAAACGTGGGTAGCGGCGGCGGGTCAATCCACGCTCCACCACTCCCCCATTGCCCATAGCGTTTCCTCGGTCTCGCTGACCAGGGCGCGTACATCCACTTTCGAGGTGGCGGCCATCAGCGCCACCAGTAATTCGCTCACCATAAAGGCAGGCGTTATGGTGTCGAAAAAAGAGGCGGTCTTTTTTTTCACCAGGATGGTCTCACCGGCCAGACGCGCCACCGGCGAGCTGGCGTTATCGCTGATGGCGACGATTTTCACCTTTTGCTGGGACAGGTAGCGGGTCAGGGCCACCGTGCGCCGCGAATAAGGCGACAGGCAGGAGACCAGCAGGGCGTCTTTTGGTCCGAGAGTGCGCATCAGCGCCATGACGCCGCTCTCCCCGGCCCCTTCCACCAAATGGACGTTATCCTTGAAGTAGGACGCCACATGGCAAAAATGAAACGCCACCGGGAAAGACGAGCGCAGGCCAAGACAATAAATATCCCGCGCCTGCGCTAGGATGGCGGCGGCGCGCACCATGGCGGCAAGGTTGTCGTCCCGGCAGGATGCCTGGATATGCCCGGCAGTGGTGTTGGCCAGCTCCAGCAGCAGGGAAGACTCGCCCACCTTCTGTTTCATTTCCACCAGCGCCGGCACCCTTGAGCCGTATTCATAGCCTTTCGCGCGCACCGCGTTGACAAAAACAGCGCGGATATCGTCATACCCTTTGAGTCCAAGGCGCTTGGCCAGCCGTGTCATGGTGGAGGGCGGGATCCCTGCCAGCCGCGCCTGTTCACGCATGGACATCACCGCCACTTCCTGCGGGTGATCCAGGACAAATCTGGCCGCCAGCCGCACCTGTTTCGGCAGGGACTCGTACTGGGCATTAATAGCCTGAGTGAGCGTGAGCTGATCCATAAAAGGGGTCCGTAATGCCTATCGTCTTAAGCATGATTGCAACAGGTATGCCAAAAATGATTACTAATGATTCAATTGATTCATTTTCGCGGCGGCAGGTACGGCTGGCGCAGGGCGCCGTCGGGAAGACGATGCGACAAAATGATTACTTTGATTCATTTTCGCGCCAAATTAATTTTTGCCGCGGGTGGCGCGACGGCGGCATCGCTTGGGCACGCCGCACCGATGCCCGGCTTAGCGGGGAGCCGGCGCCTCATGATGGTGCAAAAGCACCTAATTAGTGCATAGCCTTTTACATGGAATATCGCCAAGAAGCAGGCCTCTAAAAATATCCAATATTTATCAATTAGATATAATTTCAACGCTACTGGCACGCCCTTTGCTTATCTTATATAACGGGACCGAGTTCCATTTTATGAGATAAGCATGAGCATACTGAACAGTACCGCCGCGATTTTGCGCCTGATGAGCACCCTGAAACGCGGCGTGACGGTGACCGATTTGGTCGAACATTTGCAATTCCCCAAAAGCACCGCCTCCCGCGTGCTCAAGCAACTGGCCGAAGCGGGCTTTTTGGACCGGGACGCCAGCTCGCTCGCCTATCAGCCCGGGCTGATGCTGCTGGAAGTGACCCATCTGGTGCGGCGCAATTCCTCATTAACGGATCTTATCGAACAGGCGCTGCGCGAACTGTGCGGATTAACCGGGCATACCGGTTACCTGTCGGTGCTTGACGGCAACGATGTGCTGGTACTGCGCGTTATCCCAGGCGTGCACGCGCTGCGGGTGATCCGCAACGCGGGATCCCGCTCGCCGGCCTGGGGCACCTCCACCGGCCGCGCGCTGCTGGCCCGGCTGCCGGATACCCAGCTGAACGCCCAGTTCCGCGCCGTGCTCTCGCCCGCCAACGACCTGCCGATGCATTTCACTCAGCTGATGGATCGGCTGGCGGTCGTGCGCCGCTGCCATTGGGCGTCGGCGGTTAACGAAGCGGTGGCCGGCGCGGCGTCGGTCAGCTGCGCGGTGGGCGACCCCCACAGCGGCGAAACCGTGGCGTTTTGCCTGACCTTTCCGGCCTCGATGGCGGATGACACGGAAATCCAGCGTCTTTCCCGGCTGTTGTGCGCGGCGGCGATGCAAATCGGCAAAAAGGTCGGCGACCCCTACTGGTTTCGCTAACCGCCGGACGCAGGGTCCCGTGGCCGCATTTCGCCGTTATTTTGCTTTATTTTCAGGAGTGGTTTATGTCACATCGTCAGCATCCCAGCAGCTTTAACCCGGGCACCTTGCTGTTTCTCACGGTGCTCAGCATCTTTGGCGCGGTCATCGGCATCCAGCTGCTGACTACGCTTGGCGTCACGCCCAATACCTCGATTATCGGCGCGCTGGTGGCGATGATCATCGCCCGGGTGCCGCTGCAGCTGTTCAAACGTTTCCGCTCCATACATATCCAGAACCTGGCGCAAAGCGCCATTTCATCCGCCACCTTCGGCGCGGCCAACAGCTTGCTGCTGCCCATCGGCATTCCTTATATTTTCGGCCGGCCGGATCTCGTGCTGCCGATGTTTATCGGCGTTTCGCTGGCCATGCTGCTGGACGGTTATCTGCTCTACCGCATGTTCAACACCACGGTATTTCCGGCCGCCGGCGCCTGGCCGCCGGGCGTCGCCGCGGCGGAATCCATCAAGGCCGGCGATCAGGGTGGGCAACAGGCGGGCATTCTCGGCGCCGGCTTGCTGATAGGCGCCGTCGGTTCCTGGTTTAAGTTCCCCATGGCGGCGCTGGGCACGGCGTTTATCGGTAATATCTGGGCGTTGTCGATGTTCGGCGTCGGCCTGCTGATCCGCGGTTACAGCCTGCCGTTAACCGGGTTCGATATTAATAAAAACTATATTCCCCACGGCATGATGATCGGCGCCGGCCTGGTGGCGCTGTGCCAGGTGATCGCCATGATCCGCGGTAAGAAACTCGATCGTGCCACCGCCACCGCCGATGCGCTGAGCGCGGCGGACGCCGACCGCCGCCATATTCTCGGCTCCCTCGGGCTTGGCGCGGCAGGGTATATCCTTATTGCCGCGCTGATTGCGCTGGGCGGCGGGCTGTATACCGCAATGCCGATGGGCATGTTATTGGCCTTTATCGTCTATGCCGCTTTCGCCGCGTTTATCCATGAACTGATCGTCGGCCTGGCGGCCATGCATTCCGGCTGGTTCCCGGCTTTTGCCGTGGCGCTTATTACCCTGATTATCGGCATCATGATTGGGTTTCCGCCGGTGGCGCTGGTCATGCTGTGCGGTTTCTCGGTGGCCACCGGGCCGGCGTTCGCCGATATGGGATACGATCTGAAAGCCGGGTTTATCCTGCGCGGCAATAACGCCGATATCGCTTTTGAGCTGGAAGGACGCCGCCAGCAGCTGTTCGCCGCCCTGATCGCCTTTGTTATCGCCATGCCGGTGGTCTACCTCAGCTACCAGGGCTACTTCGCCAAGGGGCTGGTGCCGCCGGTGGCTAAAGTGTATGCCGCCACCATCCAGGCCGGCGTGTCCACGGACATTGCCAAATCACTGCTGATCTGGGCGGTGCCGGGCGCCCTGATCCAATGGATAGGCGGGTCTTCGCGCCAGTTGGGCGTACTGCTGGCCACCGGCCTGCTGATTGCCAATCCGCTGGCCGGGTGGGCGGTATTGATCGGTATCGCCATACGCCTGGTGGTGCTGCGCCTTGGCGGTGAGCAGCGCCGTCATCAGCTGGAGGTCTTTGCCGCCGGACTGATTGCCGGCGATGCCCTGTTCAGCTTCTTTAATTCGGTTTTTTCCGGCAAGAGCGGTAAATAACGCGGTATCCGCGGGCCATGGCGTTTTTGCAACCCGGGCTATCCTGACCCTTCGTTGAGAGATATTTATGACTTTATTACAGACCCTGCACGTATTTGAAGCATTCGACTCCGCCTTTGCCAGCGGGCAGACGGTGGCGCAACTGCTGGCCGGCTATCCCGCGGCCCAGGTCAGCATTACCGAAATCAGCGGCCCCAAGGGCAAAACCGATTTCGTCAAAGTCGTTATCCCCGGCACCCAGGGGAAACGCGGCGGCGGCGCGGCTCCCACGCTGGGTATTGTCGGGCGTTTGGGCGGCATCGGCGCGCGCCCTACCCGCATCGGCCTGGTATCCGACGCCGACGGCGCCGTAGCCGCCATCGCCGCCGCCGTTAAGCTTGCGCATATGCAAACCCAGGGCGATAGCCTGCCCGGCGATGTGATCATCACCACCCATATTTGCCCCGACGCGCCGACCCGGCCGCATGAGCCGGTGGATTTTATGGATTCGCCGGTGGAAACCGAAGAGATGAACGCGCAGGAAGTGCTGCCGGAAATGGACGCGGTGCTGTCCATCGACACCACCAAGGGTAATCGTATCATCAACCATAATGGGTTTGCCCTGTCGCCCACGGTGAAACAGGGCTACATCCTGCGCGTGGCGGAAGATCTGCTGCGCATTATGGAAATGACCAGCGGACGGCTGCCGGTGACCTTTCCCATTACCACGCAGGATATTACTCCCTACGGCAACGGCGTTTTCCATCTCAACAGTATCCTGCAGCCGTCCATCGCTACGGCGGCGCCGGTGGTGGGCGTGGCCATTTGCGCGCAAAGCGCGGTACCCGGCTGCGGCACCGGCGCCAGCCAGGAAACCGATATCGCCGCCGCCGCCAAATTCGTGGTGGAAGTCGCCAAGGAGTTTACCCGCGGCACCTGCAGTTTTTACGATAGCGCCGAATACGCCCGCCTGTTGGAACTGTATGGTTCCCTGGCCCATTTACAGCAACGTCAATAAGCGAGGTCGTTATGTCCGCAACCTTACTGGGTACCCTGACCATCGGCCAGGCGCCGCGCGCCGATATTACCCCTATCCTGACCGAGCACCTGCCCGCGGGGGTGGAATGCATCCATCTGGGCGTGCTCGACGGCCTGGATCACGCCACTATCGCCCGGCGCTTTCCCGTCCGGCCCGGCGAGGCGGTGCTGACGACCCGGCTGCTGGACGGCAGCGCCGTGATCCTGGGTAAAAGCGCGGTTCGCGAGGCGGTCCAGGCAAAACTCAATGAACTTGAACATGTGGGCTGCCGCACCATCGCGCTGTTATGCACCGGTGAATTCCACGGTCTGGGCTGTGGGCAGGCCTGGCTGCTGGAACCCGATTTGCTGGTGCCGCCGGTGGTAACGGCGCTGACGAACGGGCGCCAGGCCGGCATCCTGGTGCCGTTGCCCGAGCAGATGGCGAGCGAAGGCGCAAAATGGCGCGCCCTGGCGCGTCCGCCGGTGTATGCCGCCGCGTCGCCGTACAACAGTACGCCGCAGCAGTTGACCGCCGCCGCCCTGGCGCTGAAGACCCAGGCCGCGGACGTGATTGTCATGGACTGCATGGGCTATACCGAACAGCATCGCCGGATAGTGCGTGAAGCCACCGGCCTGCCGGTGATATTATCGAACGCCCTGTTGGCCCGCCTGCTGGCCGCCCTACTGTAGCCATGGAAGCCATGGCGCCGCGACCGGCAAAGCCGCCATGGTAATTCATTAAGGAGTGGATGTATGGAACTGCTGTTACTGAGTAATTCGGTGCTGCCCGGCCACGGCTATCTGGCCCATGCCGTCGATCCGATGCGCGCGCTGTTAAAGAACCGCCGCAAGGCGCTGTTTGTACCTTTTGCCGGCGTCACCGTCGCATGGGACGATTATACCGCCAAGGTACGCCAGGCCATGGCGCCGCTGGGCATCGAGCTGACAAGCGTACACACGCTGGATGACGCGGCGGCGGCGGTCGCCCGCGCCGAGGTGATTATCGTCGGCGGCGGCAATACCTTTCATCTGCTGAAATGCTGCCGCGAGCGCGGGCTGCTGGGGGCCATCACCGAGCGCGTGCGCCAGGGCGCGGCCTATATCGGCTGGAGCGCCGGGGCCAACCTGGCCTGCCCCACGCTGTGCACCACCAATGATATGCCGATCGTCGATCCGGGCGGTTTTGCGTCCCTGGGACTGGTGGACTACCAGATCAATCCCCACTATACCAATCAGTTGCCCGCCGGACATCAGGGGGAAACGCGCAACCAGCGTCTGGCCGAGCTGCTGCGTGCCCGGCCGGAGATGACCGTGATCGGCCTGCCGGAGGGCGACTGGCTGACGGTCGCCGACGGCGAGACGCGGCTGGCGGGGCCTTACGACGCGGTGTTGTTCCGCGCCGGCAGGGAGCCGCAGACGCTGAAACCGGGCGCCGCCCCGCTTGACCTTGCCATAACGCGATAGTCGCCGGTGCGGTTGTCCATTACCGGCCCCGCGGGCTGGAGCCGGGCAGGGTTGCCCCTGCCGGCTGGACACCCTCCGGACCGGCTTAACGCTTATCCTGTGGTCAGGGAATATTCGCCATGAATAGTGCGGAATTATCCGTTAAGACGTTAAGCGATTTATGACCTGCAAACGCTGAGAAATATTCATTATATTTAATATTAATAAGAAATTATTTTCCAGTAAATTACAATAACATGTTCGCAAAATAAATACTCTTATCATTATTATACCCGCGCCGCCGATCTGATGAAACATACGCAACAATAAGCGGATACCGCAGGAAAAAATAACTCAACGATAAAAGATATAGAGTGCTGGAAATAGAATTATCCCGCCAATACTTTGAACCAGCCCCCATTTTTGGTCAAATATCCCATCGCCGGCGTTAAATCCGGCTAAAATTGCTAAATCTTGTCTATTCAAAGGCATAACAATGCCCTCCCCGCGCCGCGGCCGGTTCAATGGCGGGCGGCGCCCTATTCAAAAGGAGATACCCATGCTGGCGCCTTATTCAGTTGGATTAAGGAACATACTGTTGGCGATAGTTCTGGCGGCCGGTGCCGGCCCCGCCGTTACCGCCATGGCCGCGCCCCAGCCGGTCGAGTCCGGTCCCCTGGCCCCCGCGGCGGCGGTGCTGCCGCCCGATATTCTTTTTGGGCCGTTGTTCGAGGCGGTGCAGCAGGCCAGAATTTTCCCCGATCAGAAAACCTTTGCCGACGCGGTGCCGCGGGAGAACCCCGCCGCCATCCTGGCGCAGTATCAGGATCAGCACGCCCAGGCCGGGTTCGATCTCAAGCGTTTTGTCGCGACCCATTTTATCCTGCCCAGCGAAGGCAAACCCTACCAGCCGCCTGCGGGACAGACCCTGCGGGCGCATATCGACGGGCTTTGGCCGGTGCTGACCCGTAAAACCGATAGCGTGCCGCCCTTTGATTCACTGCTGCCGCTGCCGGAAAGCTATGTGGTGCCCGGCGGCCGCTTTCGGGAAGTGTATTATTGGGACAGTTATTTTACCATGCTGGGCCTGGCCGAAAGCGGCAACTGGGAACGGGTCAAAAACATGACCGATAATTTCGCGCATGAAATCGATACCTACGGTCATATCCCCAACGGCAACCGCAGTTATTACCTGAGCCGCTCCCAGCCGCCGTTTTTCTCGTTTATGGTGGAACTGCTCGCCGCGCAGGAAGGCGACGCGGTGTATGCGCGCTACCTGCCGCAGCTGAAAAAGGAATACGACTACTGGATGCGCGGCGCCGACGGCCTCGCCAAGGGCGCCGCCGCCGAACGCGTGGTGCGCCTGGACGACGGCAGCCTGCTTAACCGGTATTGGGACGATCGCGACGTGCCGCGCACCGAGTCCTGGATGGAGGATATCGCCACCGCCGCCAGGGCGAAAAACCGGCCGGCGGCGGAAGTCTACCGCGACCTGCGCGCCGGCGCCGCCTCCGGCTGGGACTTCAGCTCGCGCTGGCTGACCGATCCCCATGATCTCGCCACTATCCATACCACCGACATTATCCCGGTGGATCTGAACGCCCTGCTGTTCCATCTGGAACAGACGCTGTCCCGCGCCAGCAAGGCCGCCGGCGCGTCCGGGGACGAACTGCGCTATACCCGGCTGGCCGACGCGCGCAGCCACGCCATCAACCGCGTGCTGTGGAACCAGCAGGACGGTTATTACACCGATTATGACTGGCGGCAGAAAAAAATCACCCGCCCGATCACCGCCGCCACGGTATTCCCGCTGTTTGTGCGTATCGCGCCGCGCGAGCGTGCGGTCAGCACCGCGCAGGCGGTGCGCGACCAGTTGCTGAAAGAAGGCGGATTAACCACCACCACCGTCAATAACGGCCAGCAATGGGATGCGCCCAACGGCTGGGCGCCCCTGCAGTGGGTCGCGGTACAAGGGCTGCAAAATTACGGCCAGGACGCCCTGGCGCAGTCCATCGGCACCCGTTTTCTTAAAAATGTGCAAAATCTGTATGACGCGCAGCACAAGCTGGTGGAAAAATATGTGGTCGAAGGCAAAGGACTGGGCGGCGGCGGCGGCGGCGAATATGCGCTGCAGGACGGCTTCGGCTGGACCAACGGCGTCACGCTGAAACTGCTGGATGCCTATTGCGGCGCGCTCACGGACTGCAAAAAACACGATCCGGCAGCGGCGGCGCAGCCGGCGCATTAACTGCCGGGAGCACGCCGGAAGGCGTGCTTCAACCACCAGCACCACGCTATCTCTGATGCAGGGCGAAGGGGTAAAAGGGAGGATTACCTTGCAGCCAACAGCGCGCCCAAATGGCCCGCCGGATGGTTTTTGGAAAAATCCTGCGCGGAAAATCCTCTCAATTCCATAAGCGCAATGGCCATGGCGTCCCCGATAGCAAGCGTGGCGCTCGCGCTCACCGTGGGCACGATATCATAGGAACAGGCCTCGCCCTTGATATCAAAGGCAATGGTAATATCCACACTTTCCGCCAGGGGTGAAAGTCTATTCCCCGTTATCGCTATTATCGGTACGCCGCGTTCATGTAAAATAGGGACAAGCTGCATGATTTCATCGGTTCTGCCGCTATATGAAATTAAGAGAATAATGTCATCAGCGGTAATCATGCCCAAGTCACCATGTTTCGCTTCAACCGGATGGATAAAAAAACTTGGTGTGCCTATGGATGACAGGCTGGAACAAATTTTACGCCCGACATGCCCGCTCTTCCCTACGCCCAGGATAATGACATGGCCGGTGGACGCATGAATTAAATTAACCGCCTCATAAAAGCCGGAGTTGCCGAGTGACGAGGCTATCGCATATAACGCATCGGCTTCTTTAACCATAACCCTGCCGCCAATATGCAGTATCGCTTGCTTATCCATATATTTCTCCTCCTGATAACATGATGGCGCGGGCTCAGACCAGGAGACTGCGCGCTATATTAAGGTCATCCAGGGTGTCAACGCCCAGGGGATTGACATCCACAATGGAAATATCGATGCGCATGCCGTGCTCCAATGCCCGCAGTTGCTCCAGTTTTTCCCGCTGTTCCAGCGGACTGGGCGGCAGTTGGGAAAAGCGGGTCAAAGCATCGCGCCTGTACGCATACAGACCTATATGGTGATAATGCTCGCCGCCGCCCCAGGGAATAGTGTTGCGGCTAAAATAGATGGCCCGTCCGGCCTTGCTTCCCGGCGGCATAGAGACGGCCACCTTAACCACGCTATCGGAAAGCCGCTCGTTCGGGGCGGCGATAACCGATGCCAGCGTCGCCACTTCGGCGCCGGGGCGGCGCAGCGGCGCCACCAGCGTTGTCAGCATCGTGGGATTGGCCGTGGGCATATCTCCCTGCAGGTTCACGATCACCTCATATTTGCCTGCCGGGTCGACAGCTTCCAGTGCGGCAAATACCCGGTCAGACCCGCTGTTAAGCCGTGGATCGGTCATGACCGCCTCACCTCCCACGTCGCGGATGGCCCCGGCAATCGCTTTATCGCCGCAGGCGACAATGACCGGCCCAAGATCGGCTTCTATGCCGCGCCGCCAAACGTGAACAATCATAGGGAGGCCGTTAATATCGGCCAGCGCCTTGTTCGGTAGCCGGGTTGAGGCCAACCGGCTGGGAATAATCGTGACGATATTCATATTATCCTCGGTTGAATCGCGCTTTAAAGCTGCTCATGCGTGATGATTTTTTTATTGGATTTAATTTTCCCATAATTAGCAAAAACATTATTAATATCCTCAAGCGAATGAAAACTCAGTAAATTATCATGCTGCGTACTCCAATTATCCGCCAGCAGCGCCGCGGCGTCGGCCATATGGATACTATCGCCATTCAGATGACACAATATGATTTCAGGCTGTTTCCAGGGTAATCGTTCTGGAATAAACGGCTCATCGGCATGGTATCTGCTGAGCACCACCAGCCTGGAACATTTATCCAGTAGATCACAAGCCTGGCGAAAGCCACGGGAAGCGCCGGTCGCTTCGAATATAAGTTGAAAGCGTTGCCCGGCCATGGGGGCCTTGATTCGGTCCGGATACAGGCTTCGTAATTGGTCGACTTTATAATCATTATGATCATGGATATAAACATCGGCCCCGGTGATTTCGAGCAGCGCGAAAATAAGCAAGCTCCCCAACCCGCCGCAGCCCAGCACCAATATTTCGCCTTTACGGCCCGATACATTGCTTAACGCCACGGCATGAAGCGCCACCGAGAGGGGCTCTACAAGCGCGCCGATATGATCTTTCCGGTAAGCGGGTAATTTATGGACGTACGAATAATGGATGTCTATGTACCCGGCATACCCACGGTTGGTATAATGTTGCTCACCGCCCCTGACGCAAAGATGGCCTTTTTTTTGCCGGCAATAATGGCATTGACCGCAGCGAAAGTTGGGGTCGATAACCACCTGGCTGCCTGGCTGCAAGTTGATTACGCCGGCGCCGGCGGCTTTGATCACACCGCAATGTTCATGCCCTAACGATACGGGATAGCCTTCGTTCCTGTGGCCCAGATAAAATGATTTATCCGTACCGCAAACGCCGCAATAATTTATTTTTATCCTGACATAACCAGGGGCGACCTCTTCCTCAAGCTGACGGCTGGCAAAAGAAAACCGCCCCGGCTCCAGTAGTATCGCTACGGTATTTACGCACGCTCCGCTCATGCGAGCCCCCCCGTCTGTTCCAGCGCCGCAACCGCGGCGGCGGCTTGCTCAAGGGTGTAGTCGATATCAGCGGCGCAATGGGCCGTGGAGACATACCATAGTCCCTCGGGGGTAATCCTGACGCCCCTCGCCTGCAATGCCGCATGCCACATGACGAGCAGCGGATGGCTGAGTTCACGCCGAGCTGTACGATAATCGCGGGCAACCGCCGGCGCTGCCCGAAAAGTGGTGGTCACCGCGCCGGGACTTGCCCTGACTTGCAGGGGCAACGCCGTGCCGTCGGCAATGTCTTGTAATCCCGCCCGCAGCGACTCACTCAGCAGATGAATCCTAGCCAGCTCCGCGCCGCCGTTATCGGCGAGTATTTCCAGGTTAGTTATTGCGCCGGCAAGGAAAGGCGGGAACGCATTATAGGTACCGGTATGCAAGGTTTGGGCGCCGGCAAGCAATCGCATATACTGTTCTTTACCGCCGACAGCCGCCAGGCAAACCGGACCGCCCAGCGCCTTGGCGAAAGTGGCGATATCGGGGATTACGCCATACCTGGCCTGGGCGCCGCCTATAGCTGTCCTGAAACCCGTTTGGATTTCGTCGAATATCAGCGGAATACGGTAGTGGTCGCACAGCTCCCGCATTCTGGCGAGATAGTTTTTTTCCGGCAGGATATTGCTCCAGAAGCTGTTAAACATGATGGGCTCGGTCACCACCGCGGCGATATCCCCGGCCTGGCTGGCTAACACGCGCTCCAGCGCGTCGGTATCGTTCCAGCGTAACGCGAGGATATTACCGGCGTCGCCGGCGGGTTGCCCACGCGACATGGCTAACAGGGCGCCGGTATCTTGGGCGGTGTCTTCCGGGGTACTGAATCCCCAGGCGATATTGTCGAGCCAGCCGTGGTAATGCCCCTCGAAACGGATGATTTTTTCACGGCCGGTGGCGGATCTGGCCAGGCGCAGCGCGACATGCACCGCCTCCGAGCCGGAATTGCAAAAGCGGACCATCTCCGCGCCGGGCACCAAGGCTTTTATTTTTTCCGCCAGGACAATCTCCAGTTCGGTTTGCCCGGCGAAAAATTGGCCCGCCTGATATTGCTGCGCAATGGCGTCAAGGATACGGGGATGGGAATGACCGGTAATTAACGGCCCCCGGCCCAGGACATAATCTATGTATTTATTTTCATCGACATCCCATACATATGCCCCTCGCGCTTTTTGATAGAACAGGGGGTGCGGTTGCCAGTTGGCCCGATTATTACTGGACACGCCTCCGGGAATAACATTCGACGCTTTTTTATACAGCGCGTCGGAAATGGCATAATTCATGCTCATTCATCCTCCTTTTGCTAAATCACCAGTGACCGAAAGTCTTTGATAATGTGAAATGTGATTAGGTTGGTATATTGCCCATTTTTTGCAAAGCAATCGCCGGATCGCGCCACCAAAAATATGTCCTGTCCTGAAATGACAAAAGAGGGGTAATTCCTGGCGTGATATTCTGTTTCACCTTTGCTGATAACGCTCGCCTGCACCCAATCAATGCAATTGGATGAATAATAAAGCCCTAAAATATTTCTTTGGTTCGACGGTAAATTATACCTTCCCTGCGGCGTGGCGGATAATTTACACATTGAGTCTGTGATTATTGAAGATGCCATCCAATACAAGTGGGTGAGGGTGTCGTATGTGATAAAAAATTTCAGGCTGCCGCCGGGAAACGGGATAAACGATAATAACTTGCCCGACGGCGCGGTAACGACCTGCAGGGCGATACCGCCGTCCCGCTGCTCCACCGCTTTAAGCACCGCGGCATAACCGCTGCCGTTGGTATTGGTGCGCATGATGATGTAAAGCGTTGCATTCGCGGGATCGTGCCAGATATGTTTAGGATCCGTTATTCGGACCACATTCCCCTCAAGCCAGCCTGGCGGGGAGGCGTTGATGGTCGGCATCAGGGATCGTGGACCGGCGGTTTCGGAAGGATAAAAGGGAATACCAAAATTCTCCCCGAAGCTCGCCGCGCAATAGTTGAATTTTTCGTTAAAGGAAAAACCGGTGGAAAATGTCCAGGCCGACCTGTCCAGCAGATTATCACGCCCATTGCCCCGCAGTACGACCGGCGTCAGCCCCGCGACGTTCCAGCCGGATATGCCCAAATCGGTTCTTAAATCCATGCACATATAGATAGCGCCGTTTTCCTGCAATATATTCGTCGCAGAACCATGCCACAATTGATTGCGGGTCAGTGCCGCCGGCGCCGACCACGTCAAGCCGTCGTCCTGCGATCTGATGATATAGAGATCGCCAGCGTTGCCGATAATGTAAAGGCAGCCCTGGCATTCGAACAGCCGCGCGTGCCAGAAGGGAAAGGATCCCTGCTCAGCCCAGTGCCGGCCCTGATCGTTGGAAATAAATATTTTACCTATGCCGCGGCGTTTTGTACGGCTTCCGTTGCTGGCTTCCTGGTTATCCAGGCCGGGGCCACCGAGATCCATGGTCACAACCAGCCTGCCGCTGGTCGTTTTTACTATTGAAGGGGTATAGCACCAAAGCCGGGTTGGATTGTTAGAGCGATAAATAATACGCCCATTAGAGTCAGTGTTATCCATAGGTCTGCTCCATGCCATAATCGCATCCTTTAGCGCACTTGTTATTACATTCTTATTGCATTATTTGATACATTCTTATTACGCTCGTTGCTGCGCATCAAAGAACGCTTAATAGTTTTATTTATTATTATTGGAAACCATGTTCAAATTAAACACATGTGGAATAATTCATGTGGAATATTTTAATGACGCATCTAAAAGCATTAAATAATATATCTATAACAGCCTACGCGGCGCGCTGATAAAAAATCATCAGCGTCAGCCACTCCACTCTGGTACATTTTTCTGGTTAATGTCAATATGTATTGATGAAATATATAAACAGTTACTCAACCCGATTAATTTGATAAGGACATAGCGCCCCGCTCATCCTCATTTTATGATATTGGCGCCATATCTCATTGCCAAAAAAGCGCTCGCGGTAAAGATGCGCAGCGGCTTCGCATACCTTAGCCGTAAAGCAAACGTTGACACTTCCGTCGATAACGGCGCCCAGCACAGGCACCCATAATAAGCGGCATGTTCCCCAACGGCCCGCAGATTGAGCAGAATAAGGGCGGGGAACGCAGTCAGCAGTCCGGTAACACCGGTGGCGCCGGCCCGTCTCAACCATGGCGATGCTTTTATCTTTAAGCGGCAGGCCGCCGACGGTGCTTCAGTGCGCTATTCCAAAATGATTCAAGGGAATGCAAGAGGCTGATATTCTTCAGAAGCAAGCCGCATAAATAGCCCCCGCCGCTGATACTCCCATGGCAATGTGTTACTCTTTTACCGGTAATGTCCAAGACGCCTTTTATTGCCCAATGATGGCCTTGCCATGGCGGCATGCCAGGATCAGGGGTTGGGTAAAGGCAGTATTTTGGCGGAAACGGCAGTTAAACAAGACGGTAATTATGGTAAAAAAATCCACTAAAAACGCCGCCAGCGCGTCGGCGCAAAGTCCCACCCTTATCGATGTCGCCAGGATAGCCGGCGTTTCCCCCATCACTGTGTCGCGCGCCCTGAACCGCCCGGAGCTGGTCTCCCCCGCGGCCCAGGAAAAAGTCTTCGCCGCGGTGCGCGCCACCGGATATGTGCCGAATATGCTGGCGGGAGGGCTTGCCACCAGCAAAAGCCGGCTGATTGCCATTTTTGTCCCCACCATCGCCAACTCCATTTTCGCCGATACCGTGCAGGCGCTGATGGACAGCCTGACCGCCGAGGGTTACCAAACCCTGCTGGGCCTGACGGGCTATTCCAGCGAGCGGGAGGAGCAACTGCTCGACGCCATTCTGGGCCGCCGCCCCGACGGTATCGTGCTGGCGGGCACGCTGCATACCGATGAAAGCCGCGAGAAGCTGCGCAAAGCGGGCATACCGGTGGTGGAGATTTGGGACTTAAGCGACGCGCCCATCGATATGCAGATCGGTTTTTCCCATGAGCAGGTGGGTATCGAGGTGGCGAATCATTTATTCCAGCGCGGCTACCGGCGCTTCTCGCTGCTCACCCTCGAGGACGCGCGCGGCTTACGCCGCAGCCGCAGCGTGATAGCCGAACTGGCGTCCTGCGGCGTGCATGACGTTTCCATCGAGATTATGCCGGCTCCCGCCACGCTGGCCTCCGGGCGCGAAGGGTTAACGCGCATTCTGGCGCAGCACGGCTTACCCGAAGTTATCGTGTGCAGCTCTGACACCATCGCCGAGGGGGTGCTCGCCGAGGCGGCCAGCCGGGGAATCCGGGTGCCGGATGAGCTGTCGGTCATGGGTTTTGGCGATCTGTCCAGCGCCGCGCAGGTTTTTCCCGCCCTTTCCACCGTCAGGGTGGACGGCGCCAGGATCGGCCTGCTGGTCGCCCAGGCGCTGCTGGTGCGTTTTAACGCTAAAAACCAGGAGCCCGCCCCGTTGCGCATCGACACCGGTTTTAGCCTGATCGAACGCGGCACCACAAAATTAATATGAATTGGCTCACAAATAACAGGTCTTTTTATTGAATGATTGCGCAATCATATTAGCATGATCGGTGTCAGTCATCGGACCTGGTGTTCCCGCGATCGTAAATGATTGCGCAATCATATAGAACCCCATCTCCTTTTTATCTACCCAGCGCCGCCTGGTACCCTACAAAAAGGAAATAACGTGAACAATAACACCGTCCCGGCGAAGACGAATGTTCGCTATTTGATACTCGCGATGATTTTTCTCGTGACCATTTTTAATTATGTTGATCGTGCCACCCTGTCCATCGCCGCGCCCATGTTGCGCAAAGATTTGGGGTTCGACGCCGTGTCGATGGGCATCGCCTTCTCCGCCTTTGGCTGGGCTTACACCGGCATGCAGATTCCAGGCGGCATCATCCTCGATCGTTTCGGCTCGCGCCTGGTGCTGGGCATCAGCCTGATCGCCTGGTCGGTGCTGACCTTTCTGCAGGGTTTTGTCGATCTGTTCAGCTCCGCGCTGCTGGCGTTGTTTGTCCTGCGCTTTTTGATGGGCATTGCGGAATCACCGGCCTTCCCCGCCAACAACCGGCTGACGGTGATGTGGTTCCCCGGGCACGAGCGCGGCATGGCCACCGCGGTATTCCAGTCCGCGCAGTACGCCGCGCTGGCGATTTTCACCCCTGTCATGCTATGGCTGCTCAGTACCTGGGGCTGGCAGCATGTGTTTTTCTTTACCGGCGGTACCGGCATCCTGATCGGCCTGCTGTGGTTTTATGTGGTGCGGGACCCGGCCAGACATAAACGGGTCAATCAGGCGGAGCTGGATTATATCGAAGCCGGCGGCGGCCTGGCGTCCATCGGCGAGGCGCCGACGCCGTTCAGCTGGCGCCAGATCAGGACCATCGGCGCTAATCGCATGATGCTCGGCATCTACCTGGGGCAGTTTTGCCTGACCTCCATCACCTGGTTCTTCCTGACCTGGTTTCCCACCTATCTTATCGAGGCCAAAGGCATGACCATCCTCAAGGTGGGACTGGCGGCGGCCATCCCGGCGGTGGCCGGCTGTCTTGGCGGTATCGTCGGCGGCGCCTGGTCCGACTGGATGCTGCGCCGCGGTTTCAGCCTGACCGCGGCGCGGAAGACCCCCATTATCTGCGGCCTGTTATTATCCAGCAGCATCGTTATCGCCAACTATGTGCAATCCGTTCCGTTGATCATCGCCGTGATGTCGCTGGCGTTTTTCGCCAAAGGCGTGGGCAACCTCGGCTGGTGCATCGTCGGCGATGTCTCCCCCCGGCACGCCCTGGGCATCAGCGGCGGCATGTTTAACCTGTGCGGCAACCTGGCCAGCATCGTTACCCCCATCGCCATCGGCGTGATGATCAAGCAATTCGGTTCATTTGATTGGGCGCTGGTGTATGTCGCCGCCATGGGCCTGCTCGGCGCCTTCGCCTATCTGGTTATCGTCGGCCGGCTGCGCCGCCTCGACAGCGAGGACGCGGCGACGCCCGGCGCCGGACATTTCGCCGCCGGTGCAAAACAATCCTAACTTTTATCCCTTTCACAGGAGAATGTATGATGTCCATTACCCCATCCACTGCTCAATGCGCGGATAACGATACCATCAGCTGGGTACGCGTTTCCTCGGTATTCCTGCCTCTGGCCAATCCGATAAGCGATGCCAAGGTGCTTACCGGCCGGCAAAAACCCATGACCGAAATCGCCATTTTATTTGCCGAAATCGAAACCCGCGACGGCCATCAAGGACTGGGTTTCAGTTATTCAAAACGGGCCGGCGGACCCGGCCAGTTCGCCCACGCCGGCGAAATTGCGCCGGTGCTTATCGGCGAGAACCCCAGCGATATCGCCAAACTGTGGGACAAGCTGTGCTGGGCCGGCGCGTCGGTCGGGCGCAGCGGGCTGGCCACCCAGGCCATCGGCGCCTTTGACGTGGCGCTATGGGACCTGAAGGCCAAACGGGCCAACCTGTCGCTGGCGCGTCTACTGGGCGCGCAGCGCGATTCGGTGCGCTGCTATAACACCTCGGGCGGCTTCTTGCACACTCCCCTCGATCAGCTGATGAAAAACACCGATATTTCGCGGGAAAAGGGCATCGGCGGCATCAAGCTGAAAGTCGGCCAGCCCGATTGCGCGCTGGATATTCAGCGGGTCAGCGCCATCCGCAAGCATCTTGGCGACAGCTTCCCGCTGATGGTGGACGCCAACCAGCAGTGGGACCGCCCCACCGCGCAGCGTATGTGCCGCCATTTCGAAGCGCTGAACCTTATCTGGATCGAGGAGCCGCTTGATTGTTACGACGCGGAAGGCCACGCGGCCCTGGCGGCGCAGTTTGACACGCCCATCGCCACCGGCGAGATGCTGACCAGCGTCGCCGAGCATTGGGAATTTATCAAAAACCGCGCGGCGGATTACCTGATGCCCGATGCCCCGAGAGTCGGCGGCATTACGCCATACCTGAAGGTGGCCGCGCTGGCCGAGCATGCCGGCCTGATGATTGCCCCGCATTTCGCCATGGAGCTGCATGTGCACCTCGCGGCGGCTTATCCGACCGAACCCTGGGTGGAGCATTTTGAATGGCTGGAACCGCTGTTTAATGAACGCCTGGCGATCAAGGACGGCCGCATGCTGGTGCCCACCCGTCCCGGTCTTGGCTTGACGCTGAGTGAACAGGTGGCGGCCTGGACCGCGCAGACCCTGGAAGCCGGCCGGCGCGCCTGACGCACGCCATGCTGGTCAGCGCCTTCCTGTCGGCCGCCGGCGGGGTAAAGCAAAAGCGCCGGCCAGGACCCGGGCAGGCTGAAAAACCTTGTTCAGGGATAACGGCATCGCGCGCGCCGCTGTTTAACCGGCGCGGTGATATTGCTTTCGCCGCCGGCGCTGCTGCATGATGGCGGGGCGGCGGGAACGCTGCGCATAATAAGGCATGCGCGGTACGGCACCCAAGGCGATACCGCGCTGGTCGCGACGGAGGCGGGATGATTTATTGCAAACGCGTTTATGAACCGGTTGAACCCGGCGACGGCTACCGGGTATTGGTTGATCGATTGTGGCCGCGCGGGGTGAAAAAAAACGCCCTGCCGATGGATTTATGGTGCAAAGAGGTCGCGCCGTCGCAGGCGTTGCGGCAGGCGTTTCATGCCTCTTTGCTGGACTATGACGGTTTCCGCGCCGCTTACCGCCAGGAGCTGCGGGACAATGAGGCGGCGTGGCGCCCCCTGGCTACGCGCGCCGCCACGGGGGATGTCACGTTACTTTATGCCTCGCGGGATACGCTGCGCAACCACGCCATGGTGCTGGCGGAATTTTTACTCACCGCCGGTTGACGGCGTCACGCGCTTAAAATATCGGGCACCGTTTTATTGATAAACGTACGGGTATCGGTATCGGCCCGGATGACGTTAATGGTTTTCAGTTCATCCACGTAGGCCGCCAGCTCGGCGCGCAGATGATGGCCGGTGGTGTGGTGGCCGTGGGTATGCTCGGCGAGGATGGCCTTGACCTGCGCCGCGCTGATGGTGCTGGGCAGAAAAGGCGCGAAGATCTCGGCGGTTTCTTCAGGATTATCCACCGCCCACTGCTGGGCGTCGACCACCGCCTGGGTTATCGCCCGGGCGGTCCCGGGGTCGTTGCGCACCAGCGCGCCGCTTAGCGCCAGTACACAGCAGGTGCGATCATGGTAAGCGCCGCTGAGGTTGGTGGCCACCTCGAACAGATCGTCGCGTTCACGGATCAGCCAGCCCTGCGGGTCGGTGGCGGCAATCGCCTGTACCTCGCCCTTGCGCAGCGCCTCGCCGGACAACTGTTCGGGATATTGTACCCAATTGACATCGCTGTCGGGATGGAATCCCTGTTTAGCCAGCTGGATGGCGAAAAAGTTTTTTACCGGGCTTGCCTGGTCGCTTACCGCCACCGCCTTCCCCACCAGATCCCGCACCTGGGTAATGCCGCTGTTTTTGGCGGTGATAAGCCGCATGCAGCCGCCGTGGGTACCCACGGTCAGGGCGACGTCAAACCCCTGCTCCAGGGGTTTTAGCCAGCGCAGCGCCATGCCGATGCCGGCCTCGGCCTGGCCGGTTGACAGCGCGACCAGCGGGGTATCGCCGTCGGTAAAGTTGACCGTTTCCACCTGCAAGCCGTACTTGGTGAAAAACCCCTTTTTATAGGCCACTGAAATCGGCGCCTGGCAAATGCCGGCCTGATGCCAGGCGATGCGCACGGTTTTCAGCGGCGCGGCGACGGGTGCGCCCACGGCCCGGGCCAGGGGTAAGCCGGAGAATAGCCCTCCGCCCAGGGCCACGCCGCCCAATACGCCCGCCGATTGCAAAAAATGCCGTCTTGTAACCTTAATATTCGCCATCATGACTCCCGAAAGAAAATATAAAAAATACGATTTGCGGCGTTATTTATGGGTGCCGAAACCCGCAATAATTACCATTTCACCGCCCCGCTCTGCCAGGCCAGCAAACGATCGCGCACGGCGAACAGCACCGTTATCAAGGTGGAAAATAATAACGCCATTACAATCAGCGCGCCGTACATATTGGAATAAGCGGCCCAACCCTGCGCCCATTGCAAATACCAGCCCAGGCCTGATTTCACCCCCATCATTTCGGCGGCCACCAGTACCGAAAAAGAGGCGCCCAGCCCCATGAACAGGCCGACGAACACATGCGGCAGCGCCGCTGGAATAACCACCCGGGTAATAAGAAACAGGGGTTTGGCGCCCAGGGTGCGGGCCACGTCAAAATAACTTTTATCGACGCTCGCCACGCCGGACCAGGTTAATACCGTCACCGGAAACCAGGTGGCCAGGGCAATCAGGAATATCGCCGCCGAAAAGCTGGAAGGAAAGAAATAAAGCGTCAGCGGTAATAACGCCGTTGACGGCACCGGCCCAAGAAACCGTAATATCGGGTGCAGCCAATATCCCAGACTTTTTGAACAGCCGATGGCGACGCCGGTTAAAAATCCGCTCAGGCTGCCGAATAAAAAACCGAAGAACAGCAAACGCAGGGAGTGCAGCAGACTGTCGCCCAGCCGGAGCCAATCGGTGGCGTAGGCTTCCACCAGCGCATGCGGCGGCGCGAAAAACGGCGCCGGCAGCCATGCCAGCTTGGCGGTCGACACCTCCCAGGCCGCGACAAACAGCGCCAGGGCAAAAAACCATTTACCGCCGGACCGGACATGGCGCGTTAGCGGGGCGATAATCAAGCGCAGCAGCGGCAGGCGTTCTCCCAGGGAAAACAATAATAATAACAGGGCGATGCCCGCCGCCAGGGCGTGCGTTTGCGCAATATAAAGCGGGCGGGCAAAACCGACCGGTTTATCCGGCCAGAGAATCATCAGCGCCGCCACCGCGCCCCAGGCGACGGCGGCGCAAAAGCCCATGGTCCAGAACCCCAAGTCCTGCCCTTGCCCTCGCGCAGAGACTGCCGCGGCGGACGAGGCCGCCGGCTCCCATGCCTCGGATGTCATATAACCTCCCGGTAATTTTTGGCGATATAGCCTGGCCGATAAAGAAGCCAAAAAATGACGGCGACATTATCCGCTGCGGGTATATGCGTTTTTATTCTTTATAAATGCGTTCCCAATGAATATACTCAAATGTGTGTAGCCATAAAGTATATTAATCAAACCCATTCTCATTTAAGCTGCCTGACAGGGGATAAATGTTATTATCAATTAACATTGTTTGGCGATATTTAGCATATTATTAACGTTTACCTTTGCCGGCTAAAACGTTTAATTCAGCAGATGAAGTGACAATATAACTACGCCGCAATTCTCAATAAGTAAATATCATTCTGGAATTAAATATAATTAATTAGACCATAGGTGCGCTTGTGATGGAATTTTTACCGCGTTACGTTAGGGGAAGAAAAAAGTGCCGGATATATATGCATAAAGTAATTATCGTTATGCGGCAATAAGCTTTCGCTATTTATTTAAGGAAACAGCATATGACCCTGATCATCAATAAGCCCGACGCTCCGTCCACCTTTACGCCGTCAGGCGCCGGCGCCGGTCTGCGACTGGATATAAACCGGGTCAGCCATGGTTTTGATCTTGGCGGCGGGCTATTGCCGGTATTGGAGCAGGTCTCAATCAGCGTGGCGCCCGGCGAGTTTATCGCGCTGCTGGGACCGTCGGGCTGCGGCAAATCCACCCTGCTCAGGCTGGTGGCCGGCCTGGAAAATCCGCTTTCCGGCCAACTGCTGGAAGACGGCGAGCCTATTCGGCGGCCCGATCCGGCGCGGGTGGTGGTATTCCAGGATCCCACGCTGTTTCCCTGGCGCACCGTCTGGCAAAACGTGGCGCTGGGCCTGCAGGCGCAGGGATTACTTAACGAACGGGGCCGGCGGCGGGTCGATGGGGTGCTGGAACGCGTGGGGCTGGCGCAGTTTGCCCAGGCCTATCCCCGGCAGCTTTCGGGCGGCATGGCGCAGCGCGCGGCGTTGGCCCGCGCGCTGGTCAACGACCCGCGTCTGTTGATCCTGGACGAACCGCTGGGCAAGCTGGACTCGCTGACGCGCATCCGTATGCAGGGGGAACTGGTCGGCCTGTGGCGGGAAAAGCGCTACAGCGTGCTGATGGTCACCCACGACGTGGAGGAAGCGCTGCTGATGGCCAACCGGGTCGTGGTGTTCGGACCGCGTCCCGCGCGTATCCTGGAAACCATCCCGGTCGCACTGCCCTATCCGCGCAGGCGTAATCATCCCACGCTTATCGCCTTGCGCACCCGGGCCTTGGCGCTGCTGGGGGCCGAAGCCGGCGCCTGACCCGGGCTGCGCGCGGGTTTATTCGAACGCTTTCGCAATGCCCAGCGTATGCGCGTATACCGCTCCGGCCCGGAGCACCAACGCCACCGCATACCCCTCTTCCAGCGCCTGCGGCAGCGCCCCGGCCCGCAGCGCCGCCTGGTGAAACGCCAGCCGCAGCCCTTCCCGCTCTTTGGCCAGGGCCACCGCGGCGGCGGTCACATAACGCAGCGGCAGCGGCAGCGTCGGTTCCCTCAGCAGGGTATTAACGAAAATAGTGCGGTCGTTCTCCACCGGCAGTCCGCTCAACGGCGATGATCGCACACTAATAGCGCCGTCCGCGCTAATATCGATATCGCCGCCCGGCAGTGTTTCCAGCGCCGCGGTGATATAGGCGGCGGCCAAGACGTCGTTCCTGACGGCGCCCAGCCGGCGCGCCAACCGCGCATGGTGTTCAATACAATAAGCACAGCGCGTCACCTGCGCGACCGCCACCGCCACCAGATGTTTATCCCTGCTGCTTAGCGCCCCATTGTTCCAATGCCTGCGGGACAGGTTTCTGAACGCCGCGGCATGCGGACTGGCGGCCTCAAGCGTCGCCAAAATATCGGCATCATGTTGATGGCTCATGCGAGATCCTCGGCATCTAACGAGACGGCGCCCGCCGGCGCGGCGCGTGCCGCGTTACGGCCATCCCGCACCGGATCTTGCGCGGCGAAGGCGGCAATCAGGCTTAACAGGGCGTAAAACGAGATATAGGCGCTGATAAGCCAGGGCGAACCGTCACCCACCGAAAACAGATAGGTGGCGATAAATGGCGTCAGGCCGCCGGAGATAAGCGTCCCTACCTGATAACCGATGGAGACGCCGCTGTAGCGCACCTCGATGGGAAATTGCTCCGAAAACCAGGCCGCGCCCGGTCCATATATCGCGGCGTCGAACACCGCCAGCGCCACGGCCACCACCAGCGGCAGAAACGTCAGATTGCCGTGGTCCAAAAACCAAAAGAACGGCCAGACCAGAATGCCGATGCCCAGGATGCCGAAGACCGCCGGCGCGCGGCGGCCGATTTTGTCGGAGAGCAGCGCCCAGAAAGGCGTGGCGATAATCGCCGCCGCGGAACCGACCAGAACGGCGGTCAGCGCCATGGTGGCGTCGCCGCGTTTTAATACCAGGTAGCTCAGCGCGTACGTGGTTAGGATGGCATACATCGCCGGCTGCGCCAGGCGTAATCCGATGGTGACCAGCAACCCGCGCGGATGCCGGCGGATCGCCTGCGCCACGGGAAAGCGCTGTGTTTTCCCGGCGGCCTTGGCGCGCAAAAAAGCCTCGGGTTCGTCAATACGCAGGCGGACGAAAATACCGATGCCGATAAGCACGATGCTGAACAAAAAAGGCAGCCGCCAACCCCAGGCGGCAAAGGCGTCCGCGCTGATCGACGCCCTGACGATAAGAAACGTGCCCGACGCCAGCAGCATGCCGGCCGCCGAGCCGATTTGCGTGAAAGAGCCTAAAAATCCCCGGTTTTTCGGCGTGGCGTGCTCGACCGACAGCAGCGAGGCGCCGCCCCATTCCGCCCCCGTCGCGATACCCTGCAGCAACCGCAGCAAGACCAGCAGGACGGTGGCCCACAGTCCGGCGACGGCATAAGTAGGCAATAACCCGGTCAGCAGCGTCGCGACGCCCATTAAAACCAGGGAGGAGACCAGCACCCGTTTGCGCCCGACCCGATCGCCGAAATGGCCGGCAATGATACCGCCCAGCGGGCGCGCAAAAAAGCCCACGCCATAAGCGGCGAACGATCCCAACAAACCGGACAGTGGATTGGATGAAGGCGGAAAAAAGGTATGGCTGAAAATCAGCGCCGCGGCGGTACTGTAAATATAAAAATCATACCATTCCACGGTGGTGCCGATAAACGCGGCAAACGCCACTTTACGGCTTCGGCTTCGGTTCCGGCCGGCGCCGGGCAGGTCAACATAATGCGTCATTTTAATACCCCTTTAGCTTGCGTCTTAATACTAAAGCGGCAGGCGGCCCGGGCCGTCAAATAACATTCATTGCTGACGATAGCCGATATTTATCTGAAGTCCCGCCATGGGTCGGCGCGATATTGTGAGCTGCTCAGATTAGCTTATTTTCGGCATAAGATATCACTTTTTCATATTGGATCACCGCGCTTAACTCATCCTACACTGCGGTTTATTAAGCGCCCCAGAGTTAATCAGTGAGCAGCTCACAAGCAAAGGAAGAGACGGTCACATGCCATTATTAAGCAAGACAGCGGATTTACCCCTGGGTGATGTCGCCTATAACCGCATCAGGCACGACATTCTTTGCTGCCGCCTGCTGCCGGGCTCCATGATTACCGAACCGGAGCTGATGGAAAATTATGCCATCGGCAAAAGCAGTTGCCGCGTGGCGCTGGCGAGGCTGTGCCATGAGCATCTGGTTGAATCGCGTCCGCGCAAAGGGTACCGCATCGCGCCGATTACCGTGCAGGACGTCGAGGAGATTTTCACCCTGCGCGTCCAGCTGGAACCGCTGGCGGCGCGGCTGGCGGTAGGCCGTGTCGATATCCAGGAACTGCGCGAGCTGGAGGCGGCCTGCCGTGTGGAGCTGCATGCGCCGTTGCCGGAACAGATCGATGTTTTTATGAACGCCAACAAGCGCTTTCACCTGGCCATCGCCCGGGCGTCGGGCAATAACCACCTGATCCGCACCCTGTCGAGCCTTATGGACGAAATGTCGCGGCTGGTGGCGCTGGGCTTTAACGTGCAGAAAACCAAACCCGAGATCAAGCACGATCATAACGCCATGATTCAGGCGTTTATCGATGGCGATGCCCGGCGGGTGGAGACCATCGCACGCCGCCATATCGAGACCTTCCAGGTGATGACGATGGAAAAGGTCTACGCCACGCTCAGCAAAGGCGGCGCGATCCTGCCGATCCTCGAGCGGAGCATGTCCTTATGAACCCGCCATTGATGACGTTGGCGGCGCGGTCCCAGGATGCCGCGGCGGGGGAAATTATCCGCGCCGAAGGCATCGGCAAGCGTTTCGGCCAGCTGCGGGTATTGGACAATATTTCCCTGGCGGTACGCGAGGGGGAAATCCTCGCCCTGCTCGGCGCCTCGGGATGCGGCAAAAGCACCCTGCTCAATATCCTCTCCGGATTGCTGACCCCCGACGAGGGCGATGTTTTTATCCAGGGCCAGTCCGCCGCCCGCTTCGACCATTGGGAGAAAGTGGCCTATTTGTTCCAGGAGGACCGCTTGCTGCCCTGGCGCAGCGTGCAGCAAAACGTTAATTTCGGGCTGGAGAATACCCGGCTGACGCGCGCCGAGCGCGCGGCAAAGGTCGACGACGCGCTGCGGCTGGTGGGGCTGCATGATTTTCGCCACGCCTGGCCGCATCAGCTCTCCGGCGGCATGCGCAGCCGGGTGGCCCTGGCGCGCAGCCTGGTGGTGGAGCCGGAAATTTTATTGATGGACGAGCCCTTTTCCAAGCTCGATCCGCAAACCCGCGGCGTGATGCATAACGAACTGCTGCGTATCCAGCAGTTGAAAGGCGTTACCGTGGTGATGGTCACCCATGACGTGGAAGAGGCGGTGGTGCTGGCCGATCGGGTAGTGCTGCTCAAACCCAACCCCGGCCGTATTCATAAAATCATCGAGATGTCGCTGCCCCATCCCCGCGTGCCCACCGAGCGCGCGGTTGCGGAACAGTCGCGCCTGTTAAGGCTGGAGGTGTGAACATGAAATCATCCGCATCCTGGATTACGCTTATCGGCCAGCGCCTGGTGCTGCTTGCCCTGTTCCTGGTTATCTGGTGGCTGGCGTCCCAGCGCATGCCGTCGTTCGTGCTGCCGGGACCGCTGAAGACCTGGCAGGCGCTGGAAGCCTTGTGGCATGGCGATTCCCTGCTGCACGATATCGGCATCACCTTCTCCCGCGTCTTGTCCGGGTTTCTGCTGGCGACGCTAGTGGGCACGGTATTCGGCCTGGCGCTCGGCGCCAGCCGGCTGCTGGCGCAGTTCTTCGAACCCCTGCTGGCGGTGTTCAATACCGTCTCGTCGGCCATTTGGGCGATATTCGCCATTATCTGGTTCGGCATTTCCGGCGCCACCACCATCTTTGTGGTGTTCATGACCGCCATGCCGCTGATCCTGACCAACGTCTGGCAGGGCGCGCAAACCGTGGATGCGCAGTATGTGGAGCTGGCGCGCAGTTTTCGCATGGGCCGCTGGCAAACGCTCTTCAAGATCTACCTGCCGACCATCCTGCCCTATTTTTTCTCCGGCGCCCGGCTGGCCTTCGGCTTTGGCTGGCGGGTGTCGCTGGTGGCCGAAACCCTCGGCGCCTCGGACGGTATCGGCTACCGTCTGCGCCAGGCCGGGGATCTGGTGCAAACCGATCAGGTGTTCGCCTGGACCTTACTGCTGGTGGCCATGATGCTGTTGCTCGAAGGAGGGCTGCTCAAGCCGCTGGAACGTCATCTTTTCCGCTGGAAACAACGCACACAGGAATAATCGTTATGAAAAAGATATTGATGGCGGCTGCGCTGGCCGCCGGCACGCTGCTGGCCATGGGTTCCCAGGCGGCGGAAAAAGTCCGCATCGGCTACTGGACCAGCGGCGTCAGCCTGGGGTACGGCGCGGTGCTGGAAAGCCGGGATTTCCTGGCTAAACGCGGTATCGACGCCGAATTTATCCATTTTCCCGATGTGAACGCCCCCATCAAGGCGCTGGCCTCGGGATCGATAGACCTGGCCTTCGGCGCGCCGCTGGCGGGCGTGTTCAGTACCGCGTCAGAAGGCGTGCCGATCAAAATCTTCGCCGCCACCCAGCCGGCCGACGTGCAGTTTGTGGTGCCGGCCGGTTCGCCGATAACCAGCCTGGCGCAGCTACAGGGTAAAAAAGTCGGCATGTCGCCGGCCGGATCGTCAGTGGCGGTTATCGCCAGCACCATTTTGCAGCAGAACTACGCTATCAAGCCGGCGGATTTCTCGCTGATTGGCGGCAATGAATCGCGCCTGGCGCAGTTCCTGGCGCAAAAGCAGGTGGACGCCGCGGCCCTGCGCTCGCTGACCATCAGCCAGCTTGACGAACTGAAGGTGACCTCCATCGGCAGCTTTGCCGGCGAATGGAAAAAGCTGACCCATACCGATGCCCTGCCCTATATCGGCGTCGGCGCGGTGCGCGCCGATCTGATTAACCAGCATCCCGACACCGTGGCGCGGGTCATTGCCGCGCTGCGCGATACCCTGGCCTGGGGCAAGGCGAATCCCGACGCCGTGGTGGCCATTTTGCAAAAACAGGCCAACCTGCCGCAAAAAGACGCGCAGGTCTACATGAGCCGCTGGGACAGCATGAACCGTATCGAGTTCGAGCCGGCGGATATCGACACCCTGAAGCGCGAACATCAGGTCTTTGTCGCCAGCGGCGCCATCAAGGGCGACCTGGACGACAGCCTGTTCGATAACCGCCCTTACCTGGCCGCCAAATCCATCAAGTAATCAGGAGCAATCTGTGAGTAACGTTATGAAAGCCTTAATTCTGGAGCAGCACGGCGACCTCGACCAACTGCGGGTGGTGAACGACAAGCCGCGTCCCGTCGCCGCGGCCGGCCATGTGGTGGTGCGCGTCGGCGCGTCGTCCTTTAATTACCACGATGTGTTTACCGTCAAGGGCATGCCCGGCATCAAGGTGCCGCTGCCGGTGGTGATCGGCTTGGATCTGGCGGGCACCATTACCGAACTGGGCGCGGGCGTCGAGGGCTGGTCCGTTGGCGATCGGGTGCTGGTCAATCCGTTAAAGCCCGGCGTCGGCCTGATGGGTGAAATGACCGACGGCGGCATGGCCGAATATGCCGCGGTGGACGCGCTGCAGCTTATCAGGCTTCCGGCCGGCGTCGACTTTGCACAGGCCGCCGCGCTGCCGGTGGCCTACGGCACCGCCCACCGCATGCTGATAACCCATAATACCGTCAAAAAGGGCGACCGGGTGCTGATCCTGGGCGCCAGCGGCGGCGTGGGCACCGCCTGCGTGATCCTGGCCAAGCATCTGGGCGCCGAGGTCATCGCCTGTGCCGGCAGCGAGGAAAAAGCCCAGGCGCTGAAAGCCCTCGGCGCCGATCATGTGGTCAATTACCGTGAAACGGATTTTTCAAAATGGGCCATCGGCCAGTACGGCAAGCCACAGCGCCGCACCACGGAAGGCGGCGTCGATGTGGTGATCAACTTTACCGGCGGCGATACCTGGCGCCCCTCCCTGAAGTGTCTGAAACGCGGGGGCATCCTGCTGGTGTGCGGCGCCACCGCCGGCTACGACCCGCAGGAAGACCTGCGTTATGTCTGGAGCTTCGAGCTGACCATCAAGGGTTCCAACAGCTTCTATCGCGACAACCTCGAAGACCTGCTGTCGATGATCGCCGACGGCCGTATCGATCCGGTTATCGACCGGGTCTTGCCCCTGGAACAGGCGGCGGAAGGCCTGCGCCTGATTCGCGATCGCGAGGTGCTGGGCAAAGTGATCGTCGCGCCGTAACGCCGCGCGCGACCCGGCCGGCCGGGGTAAGTTTATGGCCCCGCGCCGTCCGGCCGTTTTGTTTGCAGACTGCATGCTATTAAGGAACAGATTATGACCGATATTACCGTCCCCACCGCCGCCGAAGTCCAGGAGCGGTTGTTAAAAGGCCCGTATCATCAATGGCTCGGGCTGGAAGTCCTGACCGTCGGCGAGGGCGAAATTACCCTGAAGGCGCGCTGGCGCGAGGAATGGGTGGTTAACCCCGCCGGCGGCTATACCCACGGCGGCATCCTGGCCGCCCTGGTGGATTTGACCGCCGACTGGGCGCTGGTGGCGTTTACCGGCAAAGGCGTGCCGACCCTGGATTTGCGTGTCGACTACCACCGTCCGGCAAAAGGGGATTTAACCGCCGTCGGCACCGTGATCAAAGTGGGCAAGCAGTTTTCCAGCGCCGAGGCGCGGGTGTTCGACAGCGAGGGCCGGCTGGTGGCCAGCGGGCGCGGACTGTACGCCACGGCAACCGCCTAGGAAACCATCATGACCCTCCCGTTGGACCATCTGGTTATCAATACCCACTTCGCCACCGAGCGGGCGGCGCAGTGGTTCCGGGCGCTGGGTTTTACCCTGACGCCGCGCGGCTACCATTCATTGGGGTCGATTAATTACCTGATGATGTTTGCCGATCGCTATCTTGAAATCGTCGGCCTGCCCACCGACGGCGGGCGCCTGCGCCAGGAGCTGCTGGACAGTCCGGCGGGTATCGACGGCCTGGTGTTCGCCACCCGGGACGCCGGGGGCACCGCGCGCGCGCTGGCGGAGGCCGGTTTTGCCCTGCAGCCGATCCAGGATTTTTCCCGCGAGGTGGCCAGCGGCGATGAGCATGGGCTGGCCAGGTTCACCACGGTGCGCCTGGCCGCCGGAACCTTTCCCGCCGGGCGGGTGTACTTTTGCCAGCACCACACCCCCGAATGGGTTTGGCGTCCCGAATGGCTTAGCCATGAAAACCAGGTCCAAAGCATTACCGGCCTGACCGTGATCAGCGGCGATGTGGAGAACTGCGGGCGTCAATACCGGCGCCTGGGCGATACCGGGCGTGATTTTGCCTTGCATATCACCGATTACGCGGCCTTTGCCCGCCGGTTCGACGGACTGCCGTTGCCCGCCGCGGGCCGGGAGATGTTTGCCGCCGTGCATTTTCTGGGCGGCGATCTGGCGCGCATCGCCCGGGGCGCCGAGGCGCAGGGACTGCCGCTATGCTGGCGCGCGGGACGGTTACAGGTGGCGCTGCCCGAATTATCCACCCTACTCGAGTTTTTACCATGATGCAGACAACCAACCTGGGCGCCATGATCGATACCCGGCAGCCGGGCGGGCAGATTGCTTTTATCGCCCCGCTGGCGGACGACACCGCGCAGGAAATCACCTTTGACGAACTCGGCGCGCGCGCCGACGGCATCGGACGCGCGCTGCTGGCGCGGGGCTACCGCGCCGGGGAACGCGTCGCCATCCTGGGGCGCAACTCCATAGATTATATTGCCAGCCTGTTGGGCATCCTGCGCGCCGGGCTGGTGGCCGTCCCGATTAATTTCAAATTTCCGGTCGAGACGCTGGAGAATATCCTGCGCGATAGCGGCGCCCGTGTGCTGCTGGGCGATGCCGATCAGCTGTCCCGGCCGGCGATCGACCTGCCGCGCGTGGTGTTTGACGGCGCGGGCGCGGACGGGCTGGCGGCCTTTATCGACCCCGGAGAGCTGACGCCCTTCCCCGCCGGGCCGGACGACCTGGCGCTGCTGCTGTATACCTCGGGTTCCACCGGCATGCCCAAAGGCGTGCGCTTAACCCATGCCAGCCATGCCTGGGTGGTGCGTACCCGCCTTGAGAACCATGAGCTGGAGGGCGAGCGGGTGCTGATCGCCGCCCCGCTTTACCATATGAACGCGCTGGCGCTGGCGCTGTTAACGCTTGCCAGCCATGTCACCACCGTGCTGCTGCCGCAGTTCAGCGCCCGCGACTATATCAACGCCATTAGCCGCTACCGCTGCAGCTGGCTGACGGCGGTGCCGCCGATGATCGCCATGATGCTGCAGGAAAAGGATTTACTGGCGCGCAGTGATTTAACCAGCGTCAGGGTGGTGCGCATGGGATCGGCGCCGGTAACCGACAGCCTGTTCCAGCAAATCGGCCAGCTGTTGCCGCAGGCGCGCATCATTAACGCCTACGGCACCACCGAAGGCGGACCGGTGGTATTCGGCCCGCATCCGCGGGGCATCCCCACACCGCGGCTGAGCGCCGGCGCCGCCCATCCCCAGGTTAGCCTGCGTTTGCGCGATCCCCAGGGCCGGGAGGCCGCGCGCGGCATTCTGGAGCTGAAAAGCCCGGGCCTGATGCAGGGCTATCATCAGCGTCCGGACCTGCGGCCGCCGTTTACCGATGACGGTTATTATATCACCGGCGATGTGTTCGCCCGCGACGACCAGGGGTTTTATACCTTTATCGGCCGGCTGGACGATATGTTCGTCAGCGGCGCCGAGAATATCTACCCGAGCGAAGTGGAGCACCTTATCGAACGGCATCCCGCGGTACAACAGGCCTGCGTGGTGCCGGTGGCGGACGAGATAAAAGGCACCAAGCCGGTGGCCTGGGTGATCCTGCGCCCCGGCCGGCAGGCCAGCGCCGGGGAACTGAAGGCGTTTACCCTGCGCCACGGCGCGGCCTACCTGCATCCGCGCCATATCTGGCTGGTGGACAGTTTTCCCCTGGCCGGCACCAATAAGATCGACCGCCGCGCGCTGCTGCTCGAGGCGGAGCGGCGCCTTCACCAGGATGACCCATCCCCCCAGGCCACGCCGGGAGCACAGCATGACATTTAACTGGCATAACCCCTATCCCACCGTACGCGCGCCGTTATTTGCCCGCAATGTGGTGGCGACGTCCCATCCCATTGCCGCCCAGGCCGGCAACAGTGTCCTGCTGGACGGCGGCAACGCGGTGGATGCGGCCATTGCCGCCGCCGCGACGTTAACGGTGGTGGAACCCTGCTCCAATGGTCTGGGCAGCGATGCCTTCGCCATGGTCTGGGACGGCGCGCGGCTGCACGGCCTCAACGCTTCCGGCACGGCGCCGGCCAGCTGGGATCTGGCCCACTTCCGCCGGCGTCACGGCGAGGACGGCAACGGCCTGGCCAAACGCCCGGAACGGGGCTGGGACTCGGTCACCGTACCGGGCGCCGTCGCGGGCTGGACGGCGCTGCACCAGCGCTTCGGCCGGCTGCCGTTCGAACGGCTGATGCAGACCGCCATCGACGTGGCCGAACGCGGCGTGACCATTGCGCCGATTGTCGCGGCGAAATGGCGGGCGGCGGTGACCATATTGGCCGGGCAGCCTGGTTTTGCCGACGCCTTTATGCCCGGGGGGCGCGCCCCCGATATCGGCGAAAAATTTGTCTTTCCAGCCGCCGCGCGCAGCTTGCGGCTGCTGGCGCGGCAGGGAGGCCGCGCTTTTTATGAAGGCGAAATCGCCGAAAAAATCGTCGCCTGGTCACAGGCCAGCGGCGGCAGCCTGACACGCGGCGATCTGGCCGCCTACCAGCCGGAATGGGTAACGCCCATCAGCCAGGACTACCGCGGTTATACCCTGCATGAAATGCCGCCCAACGGCCAGGGCATCGCCGCGCTTATCGCCCTCGGCATCCTGGAGCACTTTGATCTGGCCGGGCTCGCCCTTGACGGCGCCGCGGCCCAGCATCTGCAAATCGAGGCCATGAAGCTGGCCTTCGCCGATGTCTACCGCTACGTTGCCGATCCGGCCAGCATGGATGTGACGCCGTCACAAATGCTGGATAAAGCCTATCTGGCCGGCCGGGCGCGCCTGATCGACCCGGGCCGGGCGGCGGATCCGCAGGCCGGCCTGCCCGCCAGCGGCGGCACCGTTTACCTGGCCACCGCCGATGAAAGCGGCATGATGGTCTCGTTTATCCAATCCAATTATATGGGCTTCGGGTCGGGAGTGGTGGTGCCGGATTACGGCATCAGCCTGCAAAACCGGGGCGCCGGGTTCTCCAGCGACCCGCGTTCGGTTAACGTGGTGGCGCCCGGCAAGCGCCCGTTCCAGACCATTATTCCGGCCTTTTTGACCAAAGACGGCCAGGCGCAGATGAGCTTTGGCGTCATGGGCGGCGATATGCAGCCGCAGGGCCATATGCAGACGCTGGTGCGCATGCTGGATTTCCACCAGCAGCCCCAGGCCGCCTGCGACGCGCCGCGCTGGAAGGTCAACCGTGATTTTACCCTGGACCTGGAAGCCACCGTCAATCCCCTGGTGGCGGAACAGCTGCGCGCCATGGGCCACCGGTTGAAATCGGTGAACGATCCTTATATGGATTTCGGCTCGGGCCAGTTTATCTGGCGGCTGTCGGCGGATCGCGACCACGGTTATGTCGCCGCCAGCGACAGCCGGCGCGACGGCCAGGCGGTCGGATTTTAGCAGCAAAATGGCTTTATTTATGAACCGCATACTGATAAGAATGAGGCTTGTGCTTTTGGCGGACAGCCATTATTCGGGGATATGATATGAAGCCGGGATTAGATCATCTATCAGGTAAAGGAACAAAGACCAATACGGGACGTCCGTCGCCGGCGATATTGACGCTGGCGGCATTGGCGCTGGCCGTCAGCGGCGCGGCGTCGGCCAAAACCCTGGTGTTCTGCTCGGAAGGCTCGCCGGAAAACTTTAACCCGCAGCTGTATACCTCGGGCACCAGCGTGGATGCCAGCGCGGTGCCGGTTTATAACCGGCTGGTGGATTTCAAGACCGGCACCACCGAGCTGCAGCCCAGCCTGGCCGAAAGCTGGGATATCAGCGCCGACGGCAAGATCTATACTTTCCATCTGCGCCAGGGCGTAAAATTCCAGGGTAACAAATACTTTAAGCCCACCCGTGATTTCAACGCCGACGACGTGATTTTTTCGTTTATGCGGCAAAAGGATAAGCAGCATCCTTACCACAATGTGTCCAACGGCACCTATGCCAATTTTGACAGCCTGGAGTTCGGCACGCTGCTGACCGCCATCGACAAGGTGGACGATCACACCGTGCGCTTTACCCTTGCCCATGCCGAGGCGCCGTTCCTGGCCGATCTGGCCTGGTATTTCGCTTCGATACTGTCAAGCGAATACGCCGACGCCATGTTAAAGGCCGGCACGCCGGAACGGGTGGATAGGGATCCCGTCGGCACGGGACCGTTCCAGCTGACCCAGTATCAAAAGGATTCGCGCATTCTGTTCAGCGCCTTCCCCGACTATTGGCAGGGCAAGGCCAAGCTTGACCGTCTGGTCTATGCCATTACCCCCGACGCCTCGGTGCGCTTCGCCAAGCTGGAAAAAGGCGAGTGCCAGGTCATGCCGTTTCCCAATCCGGCCGATCTGCCGCGCATGCGCGACAATAAAGATATTACGCTTATGCAAAAAGCCGGGCTTAACACCGGTTTTCTGGCCTTTAATACGCAAAAGCCGCCGCTTGACAACGTGAAGGTACGCCAGGCGCTGGCCATGGCCATTAACAAACCGGCGATTATCGCGGCCATCTTCCAGGGCACCGGCACCGCCGCGAAAAATATCCTGCCGCCGGGGGTCTGGAGCGCCAAAGAAGATCTGCGCGATTATGATTTTAACCCGGACCAGGCCCGCGCCCTGCTCAAGGACGCGGGGTTCCCCGACGGCCTGACCATCGATCTGTGGGCGATGCCGGTACAGCGGCCGTATAACCCCAACGCCCGGCGCATGGCGGAAATGATCCAATCCGATTGGGCGAAAATCGGCGTCAAGGCCAATATCGTCACCTATGAGTGGGGCGAGTACCTGAAGCGGGTCAGGAGCGGCGAGCATCAGGCGGCGCTGATGGGCTGGACCACCGCCACCGGCGATCCGGATAACTTTTTCGGCCCGCTGTTTTCCTGCACTTCGGCCAACGGCGGTTCCAATTCGGCCAGATGGTGTTACGCGCCGTTTGATAAATTGATTACCGAAGCGCGCGCCAGCAGCGACCATAACCGGCGCATCGCGCTTTACCAGCAGGCGCAGGACATGATGCACGAGCAGATGCCGGCGGTGATGATTGCCCATTCAACCATTTTTGAACCGGTGCGCAAGGACGTCACCGGCTACGAAATCGACCCCTTCGGCAAGCATATTTTTTATCAGGTGGACGTCAAGCAATAGCCCCTTCACTCCGCCAGTTCCATAGCCGCCTCCAGGAGCGGCCGCGCCCAAGCCGGAGTGGCGCTCAACGCCCGGGCATCATCGGCCGGGGGAAATACCATTTTCCCCCGCACCGTTTCAAGCACCAGAGTCGGGTCCGGAATTGCGTCGCCGGGCCTGGCATCCAGACTGTTATCGAAAACCTGCACATGGGCAAGCAACGGCAGCAGCTTTATCAGATTAGCCCGCGACGTGACCCACCGTTCCCGTATTTTCTGGGAGGGTATGGCATGGCCGCCATGACTCACGCGCAGCTGTACGCGCCTGATATGCTGCTCCGGTGATGATAGCCCGCAGAACAGCATGATCACCTCATGCGTTTCGCAGGCCTGGCTCAACAGCCGTGGCATGGTATTGCCGCCCAGCGTGGTTTCAAAGGCATAGTTGGCGCCCCCGGCGATGGCGGCTTCCAGCCGCGAACGTCCAAAGGTCCATGCCCGGCCGTTCGCCTCGTCAGGCTCCAGCCCCAGTTGGGTCATAAGCTCACGGGCATAGGCATCCGGATTAAACCATGCCAGGCCGTGCTCTGCCAGCAGGCTGCCGCCCACCGAACTTTTGCCGCCGCCGTTAACGCCCGCCAGAACAAAAATAAACGGCCGCGCCATTAGAAGCCCTCGCCCGCCTTGGGCCGCCGTTTCAGCGCCCCCCGCCGCGCCAGCACAGAAGCTACATTCACGGCGGCGTCCGGATTTTCTAGCACCGCCAGCCGTGCATTGAACCTGTCGGTCAGGTCATCCAGTACCGATTGCTCGCGTGCTTTAAGCAGCAGCAAAGAGTGAGTCAATTCACGATAGGTGGCGACATCCAGCAGCACCATTTCCACGGTGGAATGATTGGTAATGGCCAGGGTTCCGCCCTGATGCACCCTCCGCACCACCTCCCCCCATTTGTTTTTCACTTGCGAGGCGTTTGCCTGCGGCAATTCATCGAAATTAAGCAGTTCCGTGATCATGGTGTAATCTCCGCGAGCGGTATGATTTAGCCATTATGGCAAAAACAGCCTTATATAGCCATTCGAGATTGCTCAGGTGATGAAGAGGTGTTTGGGGAACAAACCGGCATAATGGGCAAGACGTCAACCTCGCCATAAGTTCTGCTTGCCCATCATACCCGCCGCACGTTCCCGCGCGGGCTTGCCGGTGGGTTATTTTATCACCGCGCAGGCGACACGGTCGCCGGCGCCGCCGATGGGCTGGCTTTGGTAATCATCAGGATTGGCGTGGATAACCACCGAGGAACCGTCGCCGTCCAGCAGCGCGGGGCGCGGGGTGCCGGGCGTCACCGACACCAGCGTCGAATAGATTTCCGCAAAGGCCTTGCCGTCGGCGCCGGCGTAGATATTGGTCAGGTCGCCCTGATCGTTGGCATTGGCGTTCAACAAACCATGCACCACCGGCATCGCGGAGTGGACATGCCCGCCGGCGTCCTTGAACTTATCTTTGGCATCGCAAACCCCCTTTTCATGGAAATGAATACCGTGCCAGCCGGGAGCAAGCCCCGTGGCCTCCACGCGCATAATCACCCCTTTAGGCGCGTCCGAAAGGGTAATCTTACCCATATCCTTGCCGTCGGCGCCCACCAGGCTTGCGGTATGCACCGCCGGCTGGGGCTGGGCCAACGCCATATTGGCGGTTAAGGCCGTGGCGATGAAAAACACAATACGCCGCATAATAAACTCCTGTAGCAGAACCTGCCGACTGCGGAAGTGCAATGTCGGTCAATGTAGATAAGCGTAGACAGTGAGACGCATATTGTCCTGATTAGCGGCGCTATTCTTGATGTCGGTCATGCCATGCGCACCGCCCGGCATCGCGCCATGCCCCGGCCCGGCACCGGCGGCGGCGTATTTATCCGGCGTTAAGCGTCACGGGGACCAGGCCTGGACGGCGCGCCATGTTGATGGTAGGAATGGTGGAGACTGCCGGACAGACATTATTTATCCGCGACAATAAGGAGGGGGAGGCATGAAGACAACCAGACTGCCGGGCATTACACTGGCGGGATTTACCCTGGGCGCGATGGCCGCGCTGTTGCCGGCCGCCACGGCCCTGGGCGCCGAGGTGCCCGCCGGAGTCGAACTGGCGGCCCGGCAGGACATCGTGCGCAATAACGGCAGCGAGCCGGCTTCCCTCGATCCCCACCGGGTCGAGAGCGATGTGGAATTTAATATCATCAGCGACTTCTTCGACGGACTGGTCAGCATCGACAACCACGGCGCCGTGGCGCCGCGCCTTGCCGCCGGCTGGGATAATCCCCGTCCCGGGGTGTGGATTTTTCACCTGCGCCCCGGCATTACCTGGTCGAACGGCCAGCCGATTACCGCCGGCGATCTGGTCTACAGCTGGCGACGCTTAATCGATCCCGCCACCACCTCGCCTTACGAAAGTTATCTGGTAAGCATGCGTGTGCTGAACGCCGCCGAGATCGCCGCGGGCCAAAAGCCGGCGGACAGCCTGGGCGTGCGGGCGCTGGACGACGCCACGCTGCAAATCGACCTCACCCAGCCGGTAAGCGCCTTTCTCAGCATGCTGGCGCATCCGTCCCTGGTGGCGATTAATCCCCGGGCCGTCGCGCAGTTCGGCGATAAATGGACCCAGCCGCAGAATTTTGTCGGCAGCGGCGCCTTCACCCTGGCGCAATGGGTAGTGAATGAAAAAGTGGTGGGTGTCAGGAACAGCCGCTACTGGGATAACCAGCATACCGTGATCAACCGCATCACCTATTTGCCCATCGCGTCGGAAACCGCCGATATCAATCGTTATAAGGCGGGTGAAATTGATATTACCGCGAGCGTACCGCAAACGTTATTCCGGTCGCTGCAAACGGACCTGGGCGCGCAGGTGCATATTTCGCCCAAGCTGGCGGTCTATTATTATGAATTTAATACGCAAAAGCCGCCGTTTAACGATCCGCGGGTGCGGCTGGCGCTTAACCTGGGGCTGGATAAAACCATTATCGCCGAAAAAGTGCTGGGGCAAGGCCAACGACCGGCCTATCTGTTCAGCCCGGACAACACCGGCGGCTTTGCGCTCACCCCCCCTGTTTACGCCGGCTGGACCCAGCAGCAGCGGGTGGCCGAGGCCAGGACATTGCTGGCGCAGGCCGGATTTACCCCGGCGCGGCCGCTGAAATTCTCGCTGTTGTATAACACCTCCGAATCGCACCAGCGCATCGCCATCGCCGCCAGCTCCATGTGGAAAAAAAACCTGGGGGTGGAGGCCACGCTTAACAGCCAGGAATGGAAGAGCATGCTTGACACCCTACACGGGCCTAATTTCGACGTGGTGCGCTACGCCTGGATAGCCGACTATAACGAACCGTCCACCTTCCTCAATAACTACGTCACCAACGACAGCAATAATACGGCAAAATACAGTAACGCGGATTACGACCGGGCGGTAAATAATGCCGCCGCCGCGTCGACAAAAGAGGATCGGGCGCGGTATTACCAGCAGGCCGAGGATATTTTGACCAGAGAATCACCGGCCATTCCCGTTTATCAATATGTCTCGGTAAAACTGGTCAAACCCTATATCGGCGGCTTCCATGAAAGCCCACTGGGATATGTCTACGCCCGGGACCTGTACGTGGTTAAACACTAGCTCCCGCCTCCACTGCCCCGCGAAAATAAAACGGGGACCTGCGCAAAGCAGGTCCCCGTATACATCCGATAATGATTAAAGCATCGGATTAATTGTTAAATCCTGCCCAATAAGACCAAGATCAGCAGAATGACGACCACTACGCCGAGCAGGCCGCTTGGGTAATAACCCCAGCTGCGGCTGTGGGGCCAACTCGGGAAAGCACCAATTAGCAGAAGTATTAATACGATTAAGACGATTGTTCCGATGCCCATGGAAAACTCCTTTGTTTATTGACTTGCTGTTTCCAGCGCATTTGCCTCGTTCTAAACAGAGTTTACGTCTTATGAAAGAAATGAGCTCAGTCAGAGATAACGTAATGAGTATAGACATCTTTTCGCGTTTGCCCCGGCTAAATTTCAACGGGTGGCGATTGCTGCATGGACTGAATGGCTGTCAGGGCGATGGTATAGACGATATCGTCCACCAGCGCCCCGCGCGAAAGGTCGTTGACCGGCTTGCGCAGGCCTTGCAGCATGGGCCCGATGGAAACCAGCGCCGCTGAGCGCTGAACCGCTTTGTAGGTGGTATTGCCGGTATTCAGGTCCGGGAAAATAAACACCGTGGCCTGGCCGGCCACCGGCGAATCGGGCGCTTTGGTTTTGGCCACATCGGCCATAATGGCGGCGTCGTATTGCAAAGGACCGTCGATCGCCAGATCGGGGCGTTTTTCGCGCGCCAGCCGGGTGGCTTCGCGCACTTTATCCACGTCGCTGCCGGTGCCTGACGTGCCGGTGGAGTAGGAGATCATGGCCACGCGCGGTTCGATGCCGAAGGCCGCGGCCGAGTCGGCCGACTGGACGGCGATATCGGCCAATTGCCCGGCGTCGGGATCGGGATTGATGGCGCAATCGCCATACACCAGTACCTGTTCAGGCAACAGCATAAAGAACACCGATGACACCAGCGAACTGCCCGGCGCGGTTTTGATCAGCTGCAGCGCCGGGCGGATGGTATTGGCGGTGGTATGCACCGCGCCGGAGACCAGGCCGTCCACGTGCCCCTGTTCCAGCATCAGGGTACCCAGCACGACGTTATCCTCCAGCTGTTCCCGCGCAATCAGCTCCGTCATGCCCTTGCCCTGGCGCAGCGCCACCAGCCGCGCCAGGTAATGTCCCCGGGCGGCGGCCGGATCGATCAAATCGATTCCCGCGCCCAGCGTCACGCCCTGCGCCGCGGCGATACGGCGTATTTCATCGGGGTTGCCCAGCAGCACGCAGCGCGCGATACCACGCTCGGCGCAGATCGCCGCGGCCTTGATGGTGCGGGGTTCATCGCCTTCAGGCAAGACGATGCGTTTGGCGGCCCGCCGGGCCATTTCGGTCAGTTGATAACGGAAGGCCGGCGGCGACTGGCGGCGCGGGCGTTCAGAGACGGCGGTCAGGGAGGCTACCCACCCGGCATCGATATAGCCGGCGATATAGTCCTGCAGATTTTCAACGCGCTGATGATCTTCGGCCGGCACCTCCAGGTTGAAGTTTTGCAGGTTAAGCGAGGTTTGCCAGGTATTGGTGTCCACCATCAATACCGGCAGGCCGGTCTGGAACGCGCGCGCGCACAGCCGGCCTATCGACGGCGCGATATCATAGCCGCCGGTCAGCAGGATGGCGCCGATGTCCACGCCGTTCATGGCCGCCAGGCAGGCCGACACCAGCACTTCCGGGCGGTCCGCGCAGGTCACCAGCAGCGAGCCGGGACGAAACAGGTCGACCATGCCGGTGAGCCCGCGCGCGCAAAAGGTCACCGAACGCACCCGCCGGGTCTGGATATCGCCGGCGTTGACGATACGGGCGTTAAGGTGATGCGCCATATCGATGACGCGCGTGGCGATAAGCGCCATGCTCCAGGGGATAGCGCCCAGGATCGGCATGGGAAAATGACTGAACGGCGGCAACGCCGCATCGGCGGCGCCGTCCTGGCTGGCCTGGTCGAAGATTTCCGACAGGTCGGGACGGGTGCGGCCCTGTTCGTCCAGCGGCGCGTTGATTTTATTGATGATGACGCCCGCCACGCCGCTGTGTTTGCCGATGCCCGCGCACGCCAGCTCCAGCCGCTCCCGCAACTGCGCCGGTGTACCGGTTCCCAGCGCGGTGACCAGCACGATTTCCGCGCCCAGCGCCTTGGCGATGTCGTGGTTCAGCTGGTTGGCGAACTGGTGGCGCCGCGTCAGCATCAGCCCCTCGATCAGCACCACGTCCGCCTGTCCCAGGGCGCTGTGATAACGCGCGACGATGTCTTCCATCAGGACGTCGCGCGCATTGGATCCCAACAACATCTCGACATAGCCCATCTCCAGGGGCGGCGCGACGGCAATCGCGGAGTTGGCCCGGATGATGGCGGTGGTCTGGTCCGGCCGGCTGCTGCCGTCGCGCGGCTGGGCAACCGGCTTGAATACGCTCAGGCGTATGCCTTTGCGCTCAATGGCCCGGATCACGCCCAGGGTGACGCTGGTTAATCCGACGCTAAGGTCGGTTGGGATCAACATAATAGTACGTGGCACGGCGCAACCCCCGGCAATATTCTGGAACGCTATTTTCTCCTATTTTGTGTGAGTTATGCCGTGAGGCCGCCGACAGTTGTCGGCATAAGCCGTCTCATGTCACCGATTGCCCCGCCCCGCCGCGGACCGGCCATTGACCGTCATCACAAAACCGCAACCGGTTTCTGAAACCGGTTGCAGAAAAAAAGTCCATCAGGTATTACTCCCTACACCATGTCATAAGAGGGCCGCTGTATGCCAAAGATCCTATTGTGTTGCGCCGCCGGAATGTCCACCAGCATGGTGGTGAAAAAAATGCAGAAAGCCGCTGAAATAAAAGGACTGGACGTCGAAATAAAAGCGGTGGGGCTGGAAGAGTTTGCCGAGCAATTACCCCATTACGATTGCTGCCTGCTGGGGCCGCAGATCAAATATAAGCTCGGCGATTTCAAAATCATCGCCGATGAGCAGCATAAACCCATCGTGGTTATTAACAGTATGGATTACGGCATGATGAACGGCGAAAAGATATTAAACGACACGCTGGCGCTGCTTAACGCCTAGGAGAAACTATGTCCGGAATTAGCGCATCGGTATTTGGCGTCATTGAAAACACCATCAGTCCCATTGCGGGCAGATTATCCAGCCAGCGCCACGTAATGGCGATCAGGGATGGTTTTATTTCCGCCATGCCGTTCCTGATCGTCGGCTCCTTTATGCTGGTGTTCGCGCACCCGCCTTTTTCCGCCACCAGCGATTGGGCATTTGCGCAATGGTGGCTGCGCATGGCGGCGCAATATGAGTCGGTTATCCTCATGCCGTACAATATGACCATGGGCATTATGTCGCTGTTTATTGCCGCCGCCATCGCTTATAACCTGGCCCTCAGTTATAAAATGAACGGGTTTATGGCCGCCATGTTATCGCTGATGGCGTTCATGGTGGTGGCCGCCCCGCAAACCGATAAAATGCTGCCGGTCTCCTCGCTGGGCGGCACCGGGATATTTACCGCCCTGCTGGTGGCGATTTTCGCCACCGAATTAATGCATTTCCTGCAGGTCAGGAATATTGGCTTCCATCTGCCGGAGCAGGTGCCGCCGAAAATACAGCAATCCTTTGATTTACTGATTCCGGTGCTGGCCATATTTTTTACCCTCTATCCCCTGAGCCTGTTTATCCAATCGCAGTTCGGCATGTTGCTGCCTCAAGCCATCATGGCGCTGTTCGGCCCGATTATTTCCGCCGCCGATACGCTGCCGGCAATTTTGATCGCGGTCTTGATCTGCCATTTATTATGGTTTGCCGGCATCCACGGCGCGGTTATCGTCGGCGGCATGCTGCAGGCCTTCTGGCTGACTAATCTTGGCATCAACCAGCAGGAACTGACCGCCGGCCAGCCGCTGACCCATATCTTTATCGAACCCTTCTGGCAGTTTTTTATCGTCATCGGCGGCTCCGGCTCCACCATGGGACTGGTGTTGCTTTATCTGCGCAGCCGTTCCGCCCACCTGCGGTCCATCGGCAAACTCAGCCTGGTGCCCTGCCTGTTCAATATCAACGAGCCGGTGATTTTCGGCTCGCCGGTGGTGATGAATCCGACGCTGTTTATTCCCTTTATCACCGCGCCGCTGATTAACGCCACGCTTGCGTATATCGCCACCCGCACCGAACTGGTTGGCCGGGTGATTTCCATGGCGCCCTGGACGACCCCGGCCCCCATCGGCGCGGCCTGGTCCACCGGCTGGGATCTCCGCGCGGCGCTGCTGGTGGTGGTGCTGCTGGTCGTGTCGACCCTGGTGTATTACCCCTTTTTCAAAATCTATGAACGCCAGCTGCTGGCGCAGGATCGCCCGCTGCCGCAGACCCGGCCGCAGGCGGCATAAGCCGCGCAAAGGTCATCACAATACTCACTGAGGAAGATGGATATGCATTATCAGACGTTGCCCCCTTTTCCAGCGGACTTTCTCTGGGGCGCCTCCACCTCGGCGTATCAGGTGGAGGGCGCCTGGAACGAGGACGGCAAAGGCCCGACGGTGATCGATCGGGCGCAATTCCCGCCGGCGCTGAGCGATTTCACCGTCGCAAGCGATCACTATCACCGCTTTGCCGGGGACATCGCCCTGTTCGCCGAACTGGGGCTGAAGACCTACCGCTTTTCCATTGCCTGGAGCCGGCTGTATCCCGAGGGCGACGGCGAGCTCAATCCGCTGGGTGTGGCCTTTTACCAGCGGCTGATTGATGACATTCGCCGCCACGGCATCGAACCGCTGGTGACGCTGTACCATTTCGATTTGCCCTGGGCGCTGCAGCTTCAGGGCGGCTGGTCGAACCCGCGCACCATCGCGGCCTTTGAACGCTTTGCCCGCACCGCCTTTGCCCTCTTCGGCGATCGTGTCCACTACTGGCTGACGATCAACGAACAGAACATGATGATCCTGAAAGGCGACGTCATCGGTACCCTGCCCCCCGGCACCCCCGATCCGCAAAAGACCCTCTACCAGCAAAACCACCATATGATGCTGGCGCAGGCCAGGGCGATGATCGCCTGCCATGAGCTGCTGCCGGCCGCCAAAATCGGCCCGGCGCCGAATATTTCCTGCGTCTATCCGGCCAGCCCGCGCCCGGAGGATGCGATCGCCGCCAATAATTATTCGTCCATCCGCAACTGGCTTTACCTGGATCTGGCCTGCCACGGCCGGTATAACGCGCTGGCCTGGCGTTTTATGGCGGAAAAAGGCTATCTGCCGCGCATCGCCGACGAGGACATGAACCTGCTTGCGCAGGGGCGTCCCGATTTTATCGCCTTTAATTATTATGCCTCCACCACGGTGGCGGCGGACGTGCCGCGGGAAAACGCCGCCCCGGACAACGCACGCGACATCGAGGATCAACAATTGCCCGGCATGGATCGCGCGGTGTATATCGGCGCCGATAATCCGCATCTGGAACATAATCAGTTCGGCTGGTATATCGACCCGGTGGGATTGCGCGTGACCTGCCGGGAAATTTATGAGCGTTACCACCTGCCGCTGATCGTGACCGAAAACGGCCTGGGCGCGTTTGATACGCTGGCGGCGGGCAACAAGGTGTATGACGATGACCGTATCCGGTATCTCAGCGACCATATACGCCAGCTGCGGTTAGCCCTTGCCGACGGCGTGGCGCTGTTCGGGTATTGCCCCTGGTCGGCGATTGACTTGGTCAGCACCCATCAGGGCATCGGCAAACGCTACGGCTTCGTGTATGTCAATCGCGACGAGCACGACCTGAAGGATTTGGCCCGCTTGCGGAAAAAGAGTTTTTTCTGGTACCAGCGGGTGATTAAAAGCAACGGACAGCGCCTGGAGACGGATATCGGGTATTAAGCCAGCACCCCTTCGCCGGGCGGGCATTTACCGCCCGGCGAAGGGACCGGGAATAACGGAGTCGCGCACCATCAGCCGGCCGCTAAAGGGCTTGAGCGGCGATACCCCCTTGCCGTCAAGTACGTTGACCACCTGCTCCAGCGCGCTTTTAATCATCTGCGCCACCGGCACATGCACGGTGGTCAGCGGCGGATTAAGATACGACGCCACGGGAATATCGTCAAAACTGAGCAACGAGATCTCGCCGGGCACCGCCCGGCCGCGCTCACGCAGCGCCCTGGCGGCGCCGATGGCCATATCGTCGTTGGCGCACACCAGCGCGCTGAAGGCGGCCGCGCCGTCCAGCAGCGCCAGGCAAGCGTTAAACCCGCTGTTTAACGACCATTGACCGGCGGCGAGCAGCGATTCATTCACAGGTATGCCCGCGGCGTCCAGGGCCTGGCGGTATCCCGCCGCGCGCGCGGCGGCGGTGGGCGACCCGGCCGCGCCGGTGATAAAGGCGATGTCCCGGTGTCCCTGCGCGATGAGATACGCCACCGCCTCGCAGGCGTCGCGCTGATGATCGGCGAATACGCAATGCTCGCGGGCATGCGGCAAATCGCGGTTGATCACCAGGAACGGGATATCGTGCCGGGCGATCAGGCCCATCAACTCCGCTTCACCCAGGAAGCTCGGATAGATAATAATGGCGTCGCAGCGGCGATCCAGCAGGAACTGGATCGCTTCAAGCTCGCTGTCGACGCTGTGTTTCCCGTCCACCAGGATAAGCTGCCGGCCGTAGTTTTCGGTCATTTTGGCGGTCTGGTACAACAGTTCGCTGAAATAAGGACCGTTAAACAGGGTGTTGGTGACGATCAGGCCGATACTTTGCGAATTTTTGGTCGCCAGGCTCCTGGCCAGCAGGTTGGGACGGTAGCCGGATTCTTCAATAGCCTTGAATACCCGTTGGCGCGTTGTTTCCTTGACATAATTATCGCCCGACAGGACACGGGACACCGTGGATTTGGAGACGCCCGCCTTGATCGCAACATCCTGCATGGTAATCATTGCAAAACCCTATTCATCCCATGACTGGGGAGAAAATCGCCTGGCGCTGATTTTAGCATACCGGCCTTGCCGGGATAAGATATCCGCGCTGTTTACGGCGCTTTTGCCGCGGCGGTGGGATGAGAGGAATAGCGCCCCGGATTAAGCGCCGGCGCCGGCCCCGCCCGCGCCAGTCCGGGCCGCAGGGGGGGTTAGCCGAGCGCGGCGTCGATGGCGCGCAGCAGCCGCGGATCGTCAGCGGTGACATCGGGCGCAAACCGCGCGATAACCTTGCCCTGCCGGTTGATAAGGAACTTTTCAAAATTCCATAATACGTCCTGGCGATTGGTGGGGTCGACCCCATAGCCCTTCAGGCGCTCGCGAAACGGGCCGTCGCCGGTAGCCACCGGTTGCGCCGCGGTCAGCTGGGCGTATAAAGGATGCTGATCCTCGCCAAGCACCGATAATTTGGAAAACATCGGGAAGTGCACGTCATAGTTGACGGCGCAGAAGTCGCTGATTTCCGCGTCGCTGCCCGGTTCCTGGCCCTTGAAGTTATTGGCGGGAAAACCCAGCACTTCCAGCCCGCCGGCGCGCCGTTCCTGGTAAAGTTTTTCCAGCCCTTCATACTGCGGCGTCAGCCCACATTTGGACGCCACGTTGACCACCAGCAGCACCTTGCCGCGGTACGCCGCCAGGCTGCCGGGAGTACCGTCAATGTGTTTAAGCGGTATGTCGTAAAGAGACTCGGTCATGTTTTATCCTTTTCAAATGATAGAGGGCCAGGTTTCATCGGCGGCACGCCCCGCCCCGCCAGGGGAACGCCGGGCGCCGCCGGTCATGCCGCGCAAACGACCTATGACAATAGCGCGCCCGGGCCGCAGGCGCAAGGCAAGGCGCGCCGGCGGTCAACCGGGGATCGCCGGGGCCCGCGCCGGCCGTCAGGGCGCAAGCCGGCCGTTTTCAATGCAAACGGTATCGAAGGCATACAGCACCTCCGGGTCCGGCAGAGCCAGATTTTTATCCTTGCCCTGGTATGGTAGGCGCCCAAGCAAGTCGCGCAGGATATTGACGCGCGCCGTATGTTTATCGTCGGTATGCACCACTATCCACGGCGTGGTCGGGGTATGGGTGCGGGTCAGCATGAGGTTGCGCGCCTCGCTGTACGGCTTCCACAGCTTGGTGGCCTGCTGGTCGATGGGGCTGATTTTCCACTGTTTCAGGGGATCGGTGAGACGGGATTCCAGCCGCTCCTTTTGTTCGCGCTTGCTGATATCCAGATAATATTTGATAAGCTTAATGCCCGAGCGCACCAGCAGCTGTTCAAAATCCGTCACGGTGTTCATAAATTCTTCGTACTGCTCGTCGGTGCAAAACTTCATCACGCGCTCGACGCCGGCGCGGTTGTACCAGCTGCGGTTGAACAGCACCATTTCCTGCGCCGCCGGCAGCTGCGCCACGTAGCGTTGGAAATACCATTCGGCCTGATCCCGCTCCGAGGGTTTGCCAAGGGCGACTACCCGGATTTCACGCGCGCTCAGGTGTTCGGAAATGGTTTTGATAATGCCGTCTTTGCCCGCCGCGTCGCGGCCCTCGAAGATCACCACGATTTTATCGTTGGCGCTGATGATTTCGCGCTGCAGCTTGACCAGCTCTACCTGCAGTAAATGCAGGACCTGATCGTACTCCTTGCCGGACGGGATCTGCGCGGAGGGTGATTCCTGGTCGTCGTTATGGTGCTTTTTTTTGCTCATTGTTACTCCCGATGGATGAGATTCCTGATTTCAGCCCTGAGTATGGCATTCAATTGGCCGTTGCGTGAGGATGGCGGGTTTTAATGTTTTTTATACAGAACTATCAAGCGCAAGCGTTATGATGGCGTTACTGCTGGAACAATAACCGGGTGATACCATTGGAACTGTACACCGAGAGAATGGATTTGCGCCCCGTACGGGTAAGCGACGGCGACAGCCTGTACCGCATCTACGGCGACCCGGAAACCCAGGCCTTTAATCCCGCCGGTCCCTATCCCGATCTTGCCTATGCCAAGCGGGTGCTGGCCGGCTGGCTGACCCATTGGCAGGCTTTCGGTTTCGGCACCTGGGCGATTAAGCTCAACCGCGGGCCAGAGGCGATTATCGGCTTTGGCGGCCTGAGCGTGCGCCCCTTGGGCGACCGGGTCATCAATAACCTGGGTTACCGGTTCGCGGCCGATGCCTGGGGAATGGGCCTTGCCACCGAATTTGCGCGGGCGGCGGTCGCCGCCGGCTTCGGCGCGCTGGGGCTCGCGGAGATCTCCGCCACTGTCCGGGAAAACCATCTGTCGTCGCAGCGGGTGCTGATCAAAGCGGGACTCGTACGGGCCGGCAGCATTGACGATGTGCCGGGCCACGTACCCAGCCTGCTGTTCACGCTGCGCGCTGGCGACTATGATCCCGGCAAAAACGCGGCAGACGACCCTTCCGGGCGTTAACGCGGCCAGTACGATGTCGTCCTTGACAGCCGCTGGAATTCCCGATAATTTCCCACTTTATAAAATACTTTTATAAAGTCGCCCTGCCCGCCGCCCCGGCACACAATAGCGCGGCGACAGACTCTGGAGCGCGGATGAGCATCAAAATGATTGCGGTGGATATGGACGGCACGTTCCTGGACGACGGCAAAAATTATGACCGGCAGCGATTCAGCCGGCAATACGCCAGCCTGCGCCGGCGGGGCGTAAAGTTTGTGGTGGCCAGCGGTAATCAGTACTACCAGCTGATCTCCTTTTTTCCCGACATTGCCGGTGAAATCGCCTTTGTCGCCGAGAATGGCGCCTACGTCGTCAACGGCGGCCAGGAAGTGTTCTGCGGCGAGTTCAGCCGGGAACACTATGAAAGGATCTTGGCCGTGCTGGCGGAGATACCTTATCTGCACACCGTCGTCTGCGCCAGGGAAAGCGCCTATCTGCTTAACAGCGTCGCACCGCACCTCTACCGGCGGATCAACCGTTATTATCATCGCCTGGCGGGGGTAGATAATTTTTCCGCCGTCACCGGCACGATATTTAAATTTGCGCTCTCGCTGCCCGATGAAAAATTACCCGGGTTTATCCGTTTTATCGCCGCTGAACTGGAGGGCATCGTCACCCCGGTATCCAGCGGCCATGGGTCGGTCGATCTGATTATTCCCGGCCTGCATAAGGCCAACGGGCTGCGGATACTTCAGCGGCTATGGCATATCTTGGATGATGAGGTGGCGGCCTTCGGCGACGGCGGCAACGACCTCGAAATGCTGCAACAGGCGGGCTACGGCTACGCCATGGCCAACGCGCCGGACACTATCAAAGCGGCGGCCCGTTACCTCGCCGCCTCGAATAATGAGGCCGGCGTATTAGGCATTATCGACGACATTTTGCTGCCCGCCCCGCCCTTCGCCTGAGAACCGCCGTTTTTCGTGTTCGATCAGCCACTGCTTGCGCCATAAGCCGCCGCCGTAGCCGGTAAGGGTGCCGTCGGCGCCGATGACCCGGTGGCAAGGTATCAAAATGGCAATCTGGTTGGCGCCGTTGGCCCGGGCCACCGCCCTGGTCGCGGTGGGACGCGCGATGGCGGCGGCCACCGCCGAATAGCTTCTTACCTGGCCCGCGGGGATGGCGCGCAAGGCATCCCAGACCCGGCGGGTAAATAGCGATCCATGCTCGGCCAGCGGCGTGGCGAAGCGGCAGGATGCGCCGGCGAAATAGTCGTTCAGCTCGCGCTCCAACTGGTCGGTGACCGGCGTGCTATCCATAACGATCTCCGAGGCGGTGAGGTTCCTGAGCCGGGTGAGTTCCGCGGGCAACGCCGGGCGATCGGCAAACTCCAGCAGGTGCAGCGCCTGCTGGTCCGCCACCGCCAGCATGGAGCCGAGCGGGGTGTCCAGCCAGCGGCTTTTCAGAAACCGATGCCGCCGGGCCTGGCTGGGATTCATGCCCAGGTGCCGGGTAATGGCGGCGCGAAAACCGCTGCCCGATTCAAAGCTGGCCTCCAGCTGGGCCTCTATGACGTCCGCCCCCATCGTCAGTTGGTGAATGCCCTTGCCCAGCCGGCGCAGCCGCGCCATCTCAAGAAAGGTGACGCCAAACTGGCGTTTAAACGCCCGCCTTACGGTGGAGGGATCCAAACCCGCCGCGGTCAGGTCGTCTTCCGACCATTTTTTTTCCGGGTCGCTTTCCAGGCGGGCCAGCAGCATGCCCAGGGTTTTATCCCGCGCGCCGAACAACGACAGGGGCTGGCACCGTTTGCACGGCCTGAAACCCGCCTCCATGGCCTCGACCACGGTGGCGTAAAAAACGGCATGTTCTTTTTTGGGCTTGCGCGCCGGGCAGGTCAGGCGGCAAAACACGCCGGTGCTTTTGACCCCCACGAACGCAAAACCATCATAGACCGGGTCGCGCGCCAGCAGCGCGGCGTATAGCGTATCCACATCAGGCAGCTCAAAAAACATCGCGATCGGCACCCTGTAACCCAACATAAGCGCCATCTTAAAGGAATGTATTTTTGCCGACGACATTTTTCGGGCGTTGATTTTTTTGCCCGATCCGCGCGGCGACGCCCCTAGTATCGCGCCGCCAGCCGGCGGGCGAACCGGGCCACGCAATCCAGGCCGTGCGGCCAGGCGCCAAAACCGGACTGGGCGTTGATATGGCCGGCCTCCCCCACATCCACCAGTTCGCTGCCCCAGGCGTCGGCCCAGTATTGCGCGCGCGGGAACGCCAGCAGCGGATCGTTATGGCTGGCGAACATCAGGCTGGGCACCGGCAGCCGTACCGGCAGGATGCGATCCTCGATTTCAAAGCGCACCGGCTCGGCGGGCGCCACCAGGACGACCCCGGCTATTTGGCCGGCGCAGCGGCTGGCATAATACCAGGACGACAAGGCGCCAAAGCTATGGCCTATCAGCAATGCCGGCGGCGCCGGTGCGTCCAGCGCGCGCCTGATGGCCGTTTGCCAGCCGTCGAGATCCGGCTGCAGCCAGTCGCGCTGGGCAATACGCCGCCAGGTGGGAAACGCCCGCTGCCAGCAGGTTTGCCAATGCTGCGGGCCGCTGTCGTTGATGCCTGGCACCAGTATCACGCGCAGCGGCGCATAAACGTCGGCGGCGGGCGATTGGGCGTCGGCGGGCCGCGGCGGATAAACGCCCGGACCAGAGCGCGCCGGATCGCCGGGCGCGGCGCGCTCTGGCCCAGGCTGCCCGTTCACGGCCCGTTGCCGCGCCGGCCGGCGCAGGTTCATACCGGGAACCGCGCCAGCACGGACATGACCGCCAGCAGATCGGCGCTGCCCCCGGGGCTGAGATTGCGCCGCGTCAGCGCGCGATCCATGACCTCCAGATCCTGCTCGCGCCAGCCGTCCGCCAGCAGCCGCCGGGCATAGCCGCGCACAAACCGCAGCCCGCCGAGGCCGCCGCGCGCCACCAGATTGGTATCGGGATTATGGGCCATCAGCACCAGCAGGCAGTGCAGCAGCGCGCTTTCTCTTTTCGTCCCCACCGCCAGCAGCCGATCCCAGGCCGGCAGGGCATGATCGCGCACGGTGGCGAATCCGCATGCAGCCTCGCCCCGCGCGCCGGTCAGGCCATGGCGCAGGTAAATATGCTCGCCCACGGTAGCCGCCCGGCGGCAGCCGGCCAGTTCCGTCGCCACCAGCCGGGCGCAGATCGCCGCCACGTCGGCGCATAACCCGCTGCGGGTCAACGCCTGCCCCCGCCCGCTCAGGCGCCCGGCGGCGACGCACAGCAACCCCAGGGAAAAAATCCCCCCTTTATGGGTATTGACGCCGCCGGTAGCGGCAAACATGGCGTGCTCGCAGGCCAGGCCGGTGGGGCGGATTTCAGCCAGTACCCGCTGCGCCGGCATTCCGGCGCACCGCTCGCCCAACGCGATAAACCAGCCGAACCAGGGCGCGATGGCCGTTATGCTTTGCATAAACAGCGGCAAATCCATATCGCGGTGCGCGCCGTTGTTGCGGCCGTCCACCAGCCCGGGTTTTGGCGTCAGCATCACTTCCTCGCGCAACGCGGCGGCGGCCAGCAGATCAAGCGCGGGCGGCGCGGCCTGACGGCCGGCGTCATCCCGTATCATTGGCGACGCGGATGGCGCGGCCCATGCCGGGTAGCCGGCGCCGGCCGTCCGGGCGCCGTTATCAGCGGGCAAAATAGGCATCCAGCAGCCCCTCTATTTTAGCAATAACCTCTTCCTGAGGATGGCGGCGCGACCGCGCGCAGGCATGGGCGGGCTGGTCGCACAACAAACACGGCCGCCCCGCCTGATCAAGGGAGCGGCGGCCGATAACGCCGCCGGCCGGGGAAAGCACATCAATATCCCACAGCCGCCCCAGGGGATGCTCCTGCTCCAGCGCCACCGTGGCGGCCTTGATTTCCACGGCGGCATGATCAACCGCCCAAAACGCCTCCGGACCGGTGTCCGGCCACCACACCGCGCGCGCCAGCACCGGCCAGCCGCGCTGGGCCAGCAGCGCGTCGCAGGCCGCCAGCGCGGCGCGCATCGAGCGCCGGTAGCGGGCCGAATCCTTCACCGGGCCAGGCGACACCAGGGTCAATGAAATAAGCGGGCGCCGGTGGCGCGTGAGCCATTCCGTTTGGCGCGCGGCGCGCAGATCCCGGGCCGTCAGCAATTCCTCCAGCGAAACGGCGAACTGCAGTGAATCGGCGATCGTCATTTAGCTGTCCTCTTGAACCTGGCGCACCACGTCAATGACGCTGCCGTCGCGATAGCGGATAACGCCGACAATGCGCCGGGTAAACGCGATGGCCTTCGGCTCGCCGGTCAACCCCACCGCCCGTTGATAAAGCTGTTCGATATCCACGACATCCAGACCGGCATCCACCAGACGCTGGCGCACTTCCGGCCGCGCCGGATTGACGGCAATTCCCTGATCGGTCACCAGAACGTCGATGCTCTCGCCGGGCGTCACCAGGGTGGTGACCCGGCGCACTACGGTTGGGATCCGGCTGCGCGTCAGCGGCGCCACCACGATGGTCAGGTTGGCGGCGGCGGCCACGTCGCAGTGCCCGCCGGACGCGCCGCGCATCACCCCGTCGGAGCCGGTTATCACATTGACGTTAAACGCCAGGTCGATTTCCAGGGCGCTTAAAATCACGATATCCAGCTGGTCGCAGCAGGCGGCCTTGGCGCCGGGATTGGCATAGACGTTGGTGGAGATCTCGATATGATTGGCGTTGTGCTCAAGGGAGGCCGCCGCCTGGCCGTCGAAGGATTGCGTATCCAGCAGCCTGGCGATCAGGCCCTGCTCAAACAGATCGACGATGCTGCCGGTAATGCCGCCCAGCGCAAAGCGCGCCGCGATGCCCAGGCGTTCCATTTTCTGCGCCAGGAAGCGGGTGCAGGCGGTGGAGGATGCGCCGGAGCCGGTCTGGAGGGAAAAACCCTCGACAAAATAGCCGGAGTGTTCGATGACATCGGCGGCGGTGCGGGCAATCATCAGCTCGCGCGGATTACTGGTCACGCGCGCCGCCCCCACGCTTATCTTGGCCGGGTCGCCCACCTGATCCACCGTCACGATATAATCCACCTGATCCTGCCCCAGGCTGGCCGGCATATTGGGAAACGGCACCAGCGCCTCGGTAAGCAGCACCACTTTGCGGGCAAACTGCGCGTCCACCATGGCGTATCCCAGCGAACCGCAGCGGGATTTGCCTTGGGTGCCGTTGGCATTGCCGAACTCGTCGCTGCAGGGCACGCCCAGAAAGGCCACATCTATCTTCAGCTCACCGTCCTGCAGCAGTTTCACCCGGCCGCCGTGGGAATGGATTTGCACCGGTTCTTCCATCAGGCCGTGGGAAATAGCGTCCGCCAGCTTGCCGCGCATGCCGGAGGTATAAATTTTGCTGATGACGCCGGCGCGGATCGGCTCGATCAGTGCATCGTTGCAGGTCATCAGCGAGCTGGAGGCCAGCGTCAGGTTTTTAAATCCCAGCCGGGCCAGCGTCTCGACCACCCGGTTGATCACCATATCGCCCTCACGGAAGGCATGGTGAAAAGAGATGGTCATGCCGTCCCGCAGGCCGCTGCGCTCGATGGCCTGCTCCAGGCTGGCGCACAGTTTACGCTGGTGTTTGGCCTGGCCGTCGGCCAGCCACGGCGTAAGGCTGTTGGCATGGCTGAACGGCGCCAGCGGCGGCAAATGGCGGTACTGCGCCTGTAAATCGTCTGTTACGTCACTCATTAGGTATTCCTGTCATTCTGTTAACGTGAAAACACTTACCGCCGCACACCGGAAGCCCGGGCGCGCTCCAATACCACCTGGGCATGGTTGATAATGGGGCCGTCAATCATCTTGCCGTTAAGTGAAATCACCCCCAGCCCGTTGCGCTCGCCTTCTTCGGCCGCCTGGATGACGCGCTCGGCGTAATCCACCGCTTCCTGGGTGGGCGCGTAGGCGTTGTGCAGCAGTTCAATCTGGCGCGGGTTAATCAGCGATTTGCCGTTAAAACCCATTTTGCGCACCAGATCGACCTCGCGCAGGAAACCGGCATCGTCGTTGATATCGGCATAGACCACGTCAAAGGCGTCGATCCCGGCGGCGCGGGCGGCGTGCAGCACCGCGCAGCGGGCATAGAACAGTTCCGTGCCGTCGCCGCGCTCCGTTTGCATATCCATGACATAATCGAACGCCGCCAGCGCGATGCCGATAAGCCGGGGCGAGCAGCGGGCTATCGCCACCGCATTAATAACGCCGATGGCGGATTCGATAGCCGCCATAATGCGGGTGGATCCAACCTCGCGCCCGCATTCGCGCTCGATGCGCTCGATATGGGTTTCCAGCTCGTGGATATCCTCCGGACTGTCGGTTTTAGGCAGTCGCACCACGTCGGCGCCGGCGCGAACCACCGCCGCCAGATCCTTCAGGCCGAAGGGCGTATTCAGCGGATTGATGCGCACCACGGTTTCGATATCGCGGTACATCGGGTGCTGCAGCGCATGGAATACCAGGATGCGCGCACTGTCCTTCTCGCGCAGGGACACCGCGTCTTCCAGATCGAACATGATGGAGTCAGGGCGGTAGATAAAGGCGGTGGACAACATGGCGGCGTTGGCGCCGGGGATAAACAGCATACTGCGGCGAAGCTTTTTCATGACAGGTGTTCCCATTGGATGCTATCGGCCCCGGCGGCGCGGAGCACCGCCGTCTGCACGCGGGCGCGGATCACGCAGTCCAGCGCCCCTTTATCGTCGATAATGATCAGTCCTTCTTTGACATCCATGGCCGCCAGCGTCGCGTCGATCACCCGGCGGATCTGCGCGCCGAACTGCTTTATCACCTCGCTGTTGATCACCACGCTTAATTCGCCGCTGTTAGGCGCGACCTTGACCAGCAAATCGCTGGACTCAAAGGTGCCCGCCAGGGCCTCTTGTATGATTTTCATAATGCGTTCCTGATTAAAAAACACGGCTAAATAAAAGGTCCCGGGCCACATTACGCGCCCGTTGCGCAGATCCCGGCCAGCGGCCTCGTCTCGCGCCGGCAAAGATAAGCAAAGGTGCTCGGCGGGACGAGGTCGCGGATGCGCGCCATTTGCCGTTGCGAAAGCAGCGCCCGCACCTCGGAAGCTGATATCGCCCGGCCCGGCGCATGGCATGCGCGCGCGATCTCCACTACCCGCAACGGCGGCTGCGCCGCGCGATCCGGGTCTTCGAGCCACTCGTGCATATCGTGGTTATATTGATGGGTCACCGGGCAATAGGGCTCGGTGCCGACATAACGGTGGGTAATGCCCAGCGGCGGCGCGATATAATGACGGAAAATCAGTAAATCCATGGCGCTGTAGGTTTTGCCCACCAGCCCGGCGTCACGCAGGAAATAGCCGGGAAAGGTGGCGCGCGAGATCAGGTAGTCGGACCCGTCATGCACCGTCACGTTGGCCAGATGCGCCACGCCCTGGCGCACCATGTCCAGGCGTGCGGCATACGGAAACAGCGACACGTCTTCGCGCACCACAAAGATATGCACCCAGGCGCAGGCGGCGGCGGCCTGTTCCGCCAGATAGCGGTGGCCGAGGGTGAAGGGGTTGGCGTTCATCACCACCGCGCCGATGGGCGCGCCCGGCCGGTAATATTGCGCAAGCGAATGGCTGTAGCGCCGCACGCCCACCGGCGTATTTTCCATCAGCACCGCCACCTGGCCCGTCTGCGCCAGGGGGTAAAAACCGCAGCCGCGAAATACGCCGATGTTCGCCGGCCGGGTATACAGGAACAGATGGAAATGGCCCTGGCGTATGGCCAGTTGCTCCACCTCGCCCACCAGCCGTGCGCTCAGGTTATCGCCCCGGTAATCCGCCGCCACCGCGACGCATTTGATCACATTTCCCGCGATGCCGGCGCATCCCACCAGCCGCCCGCCGCTGCGGGCCACCACGAATCTGGCGATATCCGCGTCCATGCCCAGAAGACTTGCCTCCAGCAACGCGCGCACGTCCGCCAGGTTATCGCGCGGGTGGTTAACGGTCAGCACGGAAAAGTCCAGGGGGTCCCGATCGTACATACAGTTTTTCCTATCATGGAGTAAAAAGCCGGCGGCGCAGGCGCGGCGCTACGCGGCGATATGGGACGCCGCGGCGGCCGTGGGCCGCTGCGCGTCGATGACCATATTGCGCAAATGGCCGATATTTTCTATTTCGACCTCGATGCAGTCGCCGGCCTTCATAAACAGCGGCGGCGTGCGTTTTTTACCGACGCCGCCCGGCGACCCGGTAATAATCACATCGCCGGAATTCAGCCGGGTAAAGGTGCTGATATATTCAATCAGCTCGGCGATGCTATGAATCATGCTGCGGGTATTGTCGTCCTGCACCATCAGGCCGTTAAGCCAGGTCCGGATGCTGAGCGCATGGGGATCGGGGATTTCGTCGGCAGTGGTCAGGTAGGGTCCGAACGCGCCGGTCCGCCGCCAGTTCTTGCCGGCGGTGAACCAGGTGTGCTGCCAGTCGCGGGCGGAGCCGTCCATATAACAGCTGTAGCCGGCGACATGGGATAAGGCGCGATCGGCGGGGATATCCTCGCCGCCCCGGCCGATAATCACCGCCAGTTCCCCCTCGTAATCAAACTCCGCCGAATGGCTGGGTTTTTCGACCGGCGTGCCGTGCCCGGTCTGTGAATCGGCAAAACGCACGAAGAGGGTGGGCGCCGGATTCATTTCATTGAACTCCCGGCGTTTGGCGGCATAGTTCATGCCGACGCATAAAATTTTGTCCGGATGTTCGATTACCGGCAGGAACGTCAGCCCGGCGAGGGCAATATCCGCCGGCGCGCCGGCCAGTTCGCGGGCCAGGGGCAGCGCGTTGCCCGCCAGCAGGGCCTTTAAATCCGGATAACGCTGGCCGAAACGACGGCCCAGGTCCACGATGCCGCCGGGCGTGACGATGCCGTAGCTTTTGGTGCCCTGATGAAGATAACTTGCGAGTTTCATAAACATTCCTGTGTTAACTACCGGCGCCGGCGCCGGTTCAGAGAATAAAATTGCCCAAGACCAGCAACGCGACCGAGACATTGATGGCGCCGCCGATGCGGGTGGCAATCTGGGCGAACGGCATCAGCGCCATGCGGTTGCCGGCGGTGAGGATGGCCACGTCGCCGGTGCCGCCCTGCCCGCTCTGGCAACAGGAGACGATGGCCACGTCGATGGGGTGCATGCCGATTTTTTTGCCCACCAGGAAACCGGTGCCGACCAGGGTGCCGACGGTGCTGACTATCACCAGCAGGTTGGTCAGGGTGAAGGCGTTGACCAGCTCTTGCCAGGGGGTGATGGCCACGCCCACGGCAAACAGGATCGGGTAGGTCACCGATGTCTGGAAGAATTTATATACCACCTGCGAGCCTTCCAGCATGCGCGGCGATACCCCGTGGGCCAGTTTGATCAGCACCGCGATAAACAGCATGCCCACCGGCGCCGGCAGGCCGATAAGCTTATAGCCCAGCATGCCCACCATATAGAGCAGCACGGCCAGCAGCGCGCCGGCGGCAATGGTGGTCACGTCGGTTTTACCGGCGGCGGCCTGGGCCGGTTCCGCGTCGGCGGCGTCTTGCGCGCCGGGCCTGGTGGGCATCAGGTTGCCTTCGCCGGTGAGGTGGGGATAACGCTTGCCCACGCGGTTAAGGCAGCCGGCAATCACAATGGCGGTTAGGCCGCCGAGCATCACAATCGGCAGGATGCGGCCAAGTGCCACCCCCTGCTCCATGTGCAACAGCGCGGCGTAGCCGATGGAGAGCGGAATGGCGCCCTCGCCGACGCCGCCGGCCATGATGGGCAGGATCAGGAAAAAGAAAATCTGGAACGGCGGCAGGCCGAGCATCAGCCCGACGCCCATCCCCACCAGCATGCCTGCCACTTCGCCGCACAGCATCGGGAAAAAAATGCGCAGGAATCCCTGGATCAGCGTGCGCCGGTTCATGCTCATGATGCTGCCGACAATAATGCAGCAAATATAGAGATAAAGAATATTGGTGGTTTTAAAAAACGCGGTGGTGGAAGCGACCACGACATCGGGTAATAACCCGTAATGCACCAGCGCCGAAGGAATAAAGGTGGCACAGATGGCGGCGGCCCCCATTTTACCGATAATCGGCAGTCGTTTGCCGAATTCACCGCAGGCGAAGCCAAAAAATGCCAGCGTGGCCACCATTACCACGATATCGCTGGGTAATTTCCCGCTCAGGCAATCAATGCCGATCAGCGCCCCGGCCAATAAAAATAGCGGCAGGGGAATAATACCTACTTTCCAGGTATCCAGGATATGCCACCATTTTTCCTTTGCGGAAATTTTTTTTGCGTGTGTTGTATCCGCGACAACAATATATGAATCATCTGTCGTGCTCATTATCTGCCCCTTTATCAATTAGTGCAGGCATAATAAAGACCAGTACGCATGAAATATGTGATTGCATTCAAATTAAAACCGCTATTTTAAAGGCATTTAAGATTTTAATGGTTTTAATTATTTCATGTACAATCAATAGATTCAATTTAACGCCATGAAGTTTTAATGGCGTCTATGGCGTTAATGGTTTTTAGTGTTTTAATGGTTTTAATTCCCGGCAAGGGTATATGTTAATGAAAGGTGATGGGAATGTATTATATTTACCTGATGCTATTTTTAATCGCGGGACGAGGAAGGCTAAAGCATTGCCAGGCTGTGTTTGCGATCACATTTTGCGGGGCAGCCCCTTACAGCCTTTTTCAATCATGATAAGCTGAATTATCAGGTAATCATTCTTCCTATGGCCGAAGTATATTATGCGCGCGAGAATCTCATTCCATATAAAGCTTTTTATAAGCCTTATCGTTTTTTTCTCGCTGCTGCTTACGCTGATAGGTATTTATTATTACTACGATCTCGATAAACAACTGTATGCGGAAATCGGTGCGCGGGCCCAGGTGCAGGCGCGGGAAATCGCCATGATCCCATCGCTGATAGACGCGGTCAAAATCAAGGATATAGCCGCAATCGCCGCCCTGATGGACACCTTGGCCCAGCGCAGCGACGCCAGTTATATCGTTATCGGCGACCAGCAGGGGCTGCATTTGTATCATTCGCGTTATCCGGAGCAGGTGGGCAAGTCGATGATCGGCGGGGATAATAGCGAAGTGCTGGCGGGGAAAAATATTATCTCCATTCGTAAAGGCGGTCTGGGCATATCCCTGCGCAGCAAAGCGCCTATTTTCGACAAGCATAATAATATTATCGGCATCGTCTCCATTGGCTATTTGAAAACGCATATCGACACCCTCAGCACCGGAAAATTGGTTAACATACTGCTGGTGGCATTACTGTTGCTGCTGGCGTTGTTTATCTTTTCATGGTGGTTTTCCAATACCATGAAAAAGCAAATGTTCTCACTGGAGCCGCGGGAAATCGGTTTATTGGTGCGCCAGCAAAAGGCGCTGCTGGAATCGATCTTCGAAGGGGTGATAGCCATTGATAAAGAATACAGGATTGCGCAAATTAACCGGGCGGCAAAATTATTATTATCCCTGTCGGCCACCTCGCGCGAACTGCGCGGCCGCCCTTTGTCGGCGGTAATTAAACCCATCGCTTTCCTCGCTGAACACACCATGCTGGCCGGCGACACCCATGACGAAATATGCCTGTTCAACGACGTCACGGTTATCGCCAGCCGGGTAAGGATCATGCTGGAAGGCAAGTTGCAGGGGTGGGTGATCAGTTTCCGCGACCAAAAGGATATCGATAGCCTGAGCATTCAACTCAGCCAGGTGAAACGTTATGCCGACAACCTGCGCATCCTGCGGCATGAACAGCTGAACTGGACCGCCACGCTTGCCGGTTTGCTGCATATGAAACGTTACGACGAAGCCATCCATTATATTGAAGCACAATCGGAAAGCGCCCAGGAAATACTCGATTTCATCTCCGCGCGGTTCTGCTCGCCGGCGCTGTGCGGCCTGCTGCTGGGAAAATATGCCGGCGCCCGCGAAAAAGGCGTGCAGTTGCTGTTCGACCCGGCCTGTCATTTAACCCGCATTCCTCCCCGCCTGCGCGACACCGAATTAATGTCGGTGGTCGGCAATATCCTCGACAACGCCATTGAAGCGACCCTGCAGCGCGAGGGCGAGCATTACCCGATCGAAGTCTATATCGTTGGCGGCGACCGGGAACTGGTGATTGAAATCGCCGATCAGGGTATCGGCATCGCGCAGGACAACGTCGAACGCATCTTTACGTTTGGCGTGACCACCAAACTTCATGGCGACCATGGCCTGGGTCTGCATCTGGTCGCCAGCTACGTCCACCACGCCGGCGGCGCGATAGAAGTCTCCGCCAACCAACCCTACGGGACGGTATTTTCCGTATTTATACCCGTAACCAGCCTTGCGACCACGGTGGGCCCCCTCACCCCGGATGAACCTTATTATGCAACCTGAAATTTTTGACGTGCTTATTGTTGAAGATGAAAGCTCACTGGCGCGGCTGCATGCCGATTTTATCGATAACCACGACAAGCTCCGGCTGGTGGGCGTTGCCGGTACGTTGAAAGAAGCGCGCGAACAGCTGCTGCAAAAACGTCCCCGGCTGATATTGCTGGATAATTATCTCCCCGACGGCCAGGGTATCTCGCTTATCGACAGCGAACTGCTGCGCGGGCTTGAGTGCTCGGTGATTTTCATTACCGCCGCCAGCGACATGAACACCTGCAGCCAGGCCATCCGCTGCGGCGCGTTCGACTATATTCTGAAACCGGTATCCTGGAAGCGCCTGCGTCATTCCCTGGAGCGTTTTATCCAGTTTGCTTTGACTCAGCGGGCGTTTAAGGTGGTGGATCAGCAAAATGTCGATATCCTCTACCAGCTCCAGTCGAAAACCTTCAGTCAGGAGGCCGGCAGCAAAGGCATCGAGGAAAATACCCTCGGTCTGGTAAAGCAGATATTCAGCGCCGGTGACAGTGATTTACTTTCGGTTGACGATATCGTCGGCCGCACCGGGCTGAGCAAAACCACCGCTCGCCGCTATCTGGAATATTGCGTTGACACCGGGTTCCTCGGCGTGGAAATGCGCTATGGCAATATCGGTCATCCGCGGCGCTTATATCGCCGCGCGCCGCCGGACGCGCAACCCGGCGCGCAGTAGCATAGCCATGGCGCGCCGGGCCCGTCGATACCGCGGGGTTACAATGGTTCCGTCTGCGCCTCCACCACCGCCAGCGCCACCATATTGACGATACGCCGCACCGAGGCCACCGGCGTGAGGATATGCACCGGTTTCGCCACCCCCATCAGCACCGGCCCGACGGTAACGCCTTCGGAAGAGGACACCCGCAGCAGGTTATAGCTGATGCGCGCGGCCTCCATATTGGGCATGATCAGGATGTTGGCCGCGCCCTTGAGCGGGCTGTCCGGCATCAGGTCGCGGCGAATGCTTTCCACCAGCGCCGCGTCGCCGTGCATCTCGCCGTCAATTTCCAAATCGGGCGCCATCTGGTTGACCAATTGCAGGGTCTTGCGCATCTTGCGCGCCGCCGGGCAATCCGAACTGCCGAAACTGGAGTGCGACAGCAACGCCACCTTGGGCTCGATGCCGAACCGCCGCACCGTCTCGGCCGCCATCAGGGTAATTTCCGCCAGTTGCTCCGGCGTCGGGTCGTCATTGACATAGGTATCGGCGATAAAGGTATTGCCGCTGGGCAGCAGCAGCGCGTTCATCGCGCCGGCCACATGCACGCCCTCGCGATAGCCGAAGACCGATTCCACCACCGCAAAGTGCTCTTGATAACTGCCGACGGTGCCGCAGATCATCGCGTCGGCCTCGCCGCGCCGCACCATAATGGCGGCTATCAGCGACGGATTGCCGATCAGCGCCCGCTGCGCCTGCTCGGGCGAGACGCCCTGGCGTTTCATGATCTGGTAATATTCGCCCCAGTACTCCTTAAAACGCGGGTCGGATTCATTGTTCACCACTTCAAAATCCTTGCCGGCGATAATCTGCAGGCCCAGCTTTTGCAAGCGCATCTCGATAACGCTCGGGCGGCCGATCAGGATCGGCAGCGCCAGCTTCATGGTGACCATTTCCTGGGTGGCGCGCAGTACGCGTTCCTCCTCCCCTTCCGCCAGCACCACGCGTTTCAGCTGTTTGCGCGCCTGGGCGAAAATCGGCCGCATAAACAGATTGGTTTTATAGACGAATTCGGTCAGTTTTTCGGTATAAGCGTCGAAATCCTTGATGGGACGGGTCGCCACGCCGGAGTCCATCGCCGCGCGCGCCACCGCCGGCGCAATCTTGACAATCAGCCGCGGGTCGAAGGGTTTGGGAATGATGTATTCCGGCCCGAACGACACGTCCTGGTCGCCGTAAGCGGAAGCCACCACATCGCTTTGCTCGGCCAGCGCCAGATCGGCGATGGCGCGCACGCAGGCCAGCTTCATTTCCTCATTGATGGTGGTGGCGCCCACGTCCAGCGCGCCGCGAAAAATAAACGGGAAGCAAAGTACGTTATTGACCTGATTGGGATAGTCGGAGCGGCCGGTACAGATAATGGCATCGGGGCGCACCGCCTTCGCCAGCGGCGGCAGAATTTCCGGCTCGGGATTGGCCAGCGCCAGAATCAGCGGCCGCGGCCCCATGGTCTTCACCATAGCCTGGGTCAGCACGCCGGGGCCTGAGCAGCCCAAAAAGATATCGGCGCCGGGGATGGCGTCCGCCAGGCTGCGCATGCCGTTATCCTTGATGGCGTAGGCGGCCTTGGTTTCCGCCATGTTCTCTTCCCGGCCCTCGAAGATTACGCCGCGCGAATCGCAAACGACGATATTATGACGCTGCAGCCCCAGCGCCACCAGCAGGTTCAGGCAGGCGATGGAGGCGGCGCCGGCGCCGGAGACCACCAGCTTGACGTCGCTCATATTCTTTTCCACCACCCGCAGGCCGTTCAATACCGCGGCGGTGCAGATGATGGCGGTGCCATGCTGATCGTCGTGGAATACCGGGATTTTCATGCGTTCACGCAGTTTTTTCTCGATATAAAAACATTCCGGCGCCTTGATATCCTCCAGGTTGATGCCGCCGAAGGTCGGCTCCAGGGCGGCGATCACCTCGATAAGCTTATCGGGATCCAGCTCATCCACCTCGATATCAAACACATCGATGCCGGAAAACTTCTTAAACAAAACGCCCTTGCCTTCCATCACCGGTTTGCCCGCCAGGGCGCCGATATTCCCCAAGCCCAGCACCGCGGTGCCGTTGGAGATAACCGCCACCAGGTTGCCGCGCGCGGTATATTTAAACGCGGCCAGCGGATCCCGGGCGATCTCCAGGCATGGCGCCGCGACGCCCGGCGAATAGGCCAGCGCCAGATCGTGCTGGGTGGCCAAGGGTTTGGTCGGGGAAACCTGGATCTTGCCGGGCTGCGGGAACTGATGAAAATCCAAAGCGCTTTGTTTTAGCTGTTCGTCCATTGTAGGATCCCTTGTATTCTCTTAAGACTTGTAAAGGAATGGTTCGACGTTAGATCCCCTCTAGTATAAAGAGCGCGCACAGTCAAACTATGAAGCAAGGCATAGTCTGCATAACATTATGAGACACGTATCACGTCCAGAAAATAAAACACTTTTTCATTATCTATTTCCCTTCAGGGTAGCGCAGCCAAAACATATTGGCGGAAAGGCATGATCAACACCCCGGCGCGCAATTCCACCTGTCCGTCTGGTCCCCTAACCCGTCCGGCGATATCCCGTTGCCGTACTGTTTTACCCGGGACAACTACTATGGATACCTCTTCATGTTTCGCCTTGAGGAATACACCCATGCAAAAAGGACTTTCGCTCACCTCACCTCCCTGTTCTGGTCCTTATCAGTCCGTTCCCCAAGCGGATCAGGCACAGAAAAGCCCTGTGCCTGGGAAAACGGCATTTTCACACCGTCTTGACGTTGCCTCCTGTTCCTCTGAACAGGTTGCCCTGAAATTACCGTCGGATACCCGCCGGCCGGCCGGCCAAACCAGGGCTTACTGGAAGATCTGGCTCGCGGGCGTTGCCGTTCTGGGCGGCGCGACCTGTGCTTACGGCTCTTTTCTTCGCTGGCGGTCGGGAAATATCGACGGCGGCCTGGCAGGCGCCGGCGTGCGGGACAACCTTCTTCCTTACCCGTTAGCGTTGGGTGCGCTAAACAGTACAGACCTGAATAGGCTTATGCCGCTTGCAACGTTGCCTGAGGATACAGCATCGTCATCACGCGGACTTAACCCCTATCGCGGCCATGTTACGACGCGCGGGGACGGGACTTTCGCAGCCGAATTGCACAATAAGAACAAACAAATTATTCGATTTCTCAAGAAAACCCATTATCTGGATAAAGGTAAGAAACCGCATGAATTCAGTAAGGTGGAGATAACCGCCGCGGTTGCCAAATACCTATCTTTCGCGGAGCCGAAGGATAAAAAATCTATCGCCCGGCTGCTGCTGAACGCCGCCAATTTTTATGACGCCCATAAGAACGACACATTATCATCGGAACAAGCCGGCTCAGTCATCGGGCAGTGGCTTTTCGACAATATACTGGGAACATCACCCGATATGGCAATGGCGATAAGTGTCGCTAACGCCAGCTACCCTTTTATGTTTACCATCGACAGCATAAGGTACTTGCTTTCCTCTGAGGGCTTACAAGCGGAAGGGAAAGTGGATTTTAATATCTTGACTGAAACGGACCAGGCGATATTAAAAAACAAATGGGACAGCGAGGTATGCAAACACATCCCCCTATTGACTTATTATGGTCGTGACCCACAGGTAAAACACTTATCCCTGGATGATTTTGAATTCGCCTCGCTGTTCTCCGGCTCATTATTTTTATATGAAAACGGCATAAACCTGGGGGAAACCCATTGGCGCGAGGTGGTAAAAACCGGCGCGCTATTATGGGATATTGCGCTGCGCGACGGCGTCAGCGCGGATATGCTTAAATACTACTCGCTGCCCGCCCTGCTCTTCCAGGCCGTTAACCATCCTGGGAAATTCATTGCCGAAGAGGAGTCAAATCCGTTGCTACTGCGGGCCAGGGCGCTGGACGAATACCGGGCGCACAGAGTCCAGGTAAGGAACGCGCTCGAGGACCTCGACAACAAAATCAACCGCTTTAAGAAAGCCGTAGAACAATGGCTAACGCGGGGGCAGCTTGCCGACAGTATCATTGACCGTTGCCCGCGCGACACTGTTTTTCCTATGACCATCATGGTCAATCCGGCGATGACCCTTGAACAGAGAAACAGTGAAGGCAAAAAGCACGCCAAAGAAGCCTATTTAAACAACGTCTTTGTTCCCTGTAAAACAGCGCCGGAAAGCCTTGATAATGAGTATGAAAAGCACACCAATATTGTCGCAGACCGTTATTCCGAGTGGGATGAAATCCTGATCAAAAATGCGCTTGGCTCGGTAGAAAAAAAAGATCGTGACTTCATTTTATCAGACCATGCCATTATTCATCGCCTGCGGATAATACCCTTCTTAAAGGCTAACGCACTTATTCCCGCCATGCGGGATAATGGCGCTGGCCACTATGATTTTGATAATATCAAAGAAGCGGATGTTTTTTCAGTGAGCCTCAGCGGTGAAAAACGCTATTATGCCATGAAGGGGAAAATCGGCATTGGTTATCACATTATGCGGTTTGACCAGCATCTGCCTCATGATGGCAGAAAAGAATACAGTAATTTACATCCGCTTATTGCCTATTTTAACGGAGAGGCTGAAAAAAGCGTCATCAAAAATGAGGACCAAACCAACGACGGCTTGACTGTTTTTATGACAAACAGCCACCGGGAGACATTCTATAATGCCCTTTATCAGTCGGGATATACGCTCTCTGACCTGCAAAAAATATGGGCTGTGGCAAAAAATATCATCCCCTTTTATGACTGTGTTGATGGTGCTTTGAAGCACGATCTTGAAAAAGCCGTTCCCGCCTGTTTGCTGGACGCTGTGGCGTTTTTTACCGTGACTGCGAAAATAGCCGATGTGAGCCAAAAATTTGGCGCCAGTATTATCAAAGGGTTGAGTAAAAGCCAAATGGTGTTTGCTGGTAATGCGCTGACTAAAAACACCCTGAAGTCGGCGGGCGCTCAAGTTATCCATCACATCAGGCTGCCAACCGGTAAAGAAAGCACTTCTCTGCTAATAGGCACCCTCAAGGCCGCTGATCCTGGCGTTGACATATTGTCCGCCATAAGCAGCCATTCCCTAAGAAAATTAATTAAACATTTTGAACAATATGGCAAAAAAAACCAGTTTGATAAACTCGTTGATAAACTGAAATTCTCGGAAATGAAAAAGAGCATACCACCACCTGTCAGGCTCAATGAGGGAAAACCGCTATCGTCGCCGGTAAGAGAGCACACCGCGCAATCTAAATCGGGAATCCTGGCTGGCGGGGGACAAGAACAGCAAAAGCTTCAATTTATGTTTAATAATAACCACGGGCACCCACCTCAGCCCGCATGGGCCGACAACCCATTGGTTGATCTGGCTGGCATACCCGACCGTTCCACGTTTATGGCGCCGATGAACCGATTCTATGCTGAACTTTATCCGTATAAATTCGACCATACCCGCGATATTGCCGATGCTATTAAGCAGCATTATGCTTCGCCGACAACTTACCAGTTTGGTTATGGAGAAGATATCTTAAAAATTCCAGCGGAATTTTCTTTGCTGAGAAACCATATCAATCAATTTATTCAGGAAGTGGATCGAGCCCATAGCCATGCGGCGTTTGTTAAGGACAAGTTCCATAGGACAACGATGACACTGCCGGAAGGCATTATGCAATATCCTGAAAAAAATCCAATAAAATGTTATTTATCAAAGGTTTTGAAAACCGATGATCCGTCCATTATTTTCCAGGCCATGACCAGGCTGAGGTATCACACCGAACAGATTGTAAAGTACTTCGAAACCACCAAACAAAGCATCATTTTCGCCACCTGCTCCACATCGGCGCGCCCCTACGCATATCGCGCCCAAAGTCCCATGGGATTTACTTATGCGGACGATATAAAAAGCAGGGTAATCATTATGGTTGATAATTTTTATGCCGCGCAGCCCCTGAGCACCCTGCCCCGCCACACCGTGCTGCATGAAGTTTCACACCATTCCGGTTCATTAGATTTCTTGATATCACCCTCTACCAGCAGAGTGGGAGATGCCAGTGAGTTTATGGAGAGTTTTGATGATGCGCTAAACAACCGCTGTACAAACTACGTTAATATTGAGGATGATTTTGCCAGGGCATTCAATTACGATCGCGGCAACATGGCCCTGGGTAAGCAGCAGATTCGTGAACTGCTGCTTAGGGATCCGATGTTGAAAGCAAATGCTGTCATGGATAATGCCGATTTTATAGCAAGATTTCTTACTGATATAGCTGAGAATAAGCCTTTTGATTATGATTATATCAAACCAAAAAACAAAAGGGCGGCTGCGCTGATGCCAGATAATATAAGGTTAGACGATATGGTTTCTTTTATTTACAGAATGGCCATGAATAGCATATATAATAGCTATCCAGATGCTACATAAAGCAAGCCTATTAACGGGAAAACCATGTCACCATTGATTGTATTGGCCGCCGGCAGCCTGCGCCCGGCGCTAACGCCGCTGCTGGCCCGTTACCGCACTATTGCCGGCCAACAGGTGACGGTGGACTTCGGCCCCGCCGGCCTGCTGTCCCGGCGCATCGAGGCGGGCGAGCACTGCGATCTGTTCGCCTCGGCCAATACCGGCCATCCCGCCCGGCTGCGGGAAAAGGGATTGGCGCTGGAGGTCCGGCCCTTTGCCCGCAACCGGTTGTGCCTGACGGTAAAACGCGGACCGCGCACCGACGGCGCCGACTGGCTGGCGCTGTTGAGCGATCCCGGGTTGGTTATCGGCACCTCCACGCCGGGCTGCGATCCTTCCGGCGACTACGCCTGGCAATTGTTCGATACCGCCGCCGCCCTGTTGCATACCGGCGCGGCCCCTCTGAAACAGCGCGCCCGGCCGCTGGTGGGCGGCGCGGATACCGCGCCCATTCCCGCGGGCGAGCTGGCCGCCGGGTGGATTATCCGCCGTGGGCTGGCCGATATCTTTATCGGCTACGCGCATTACGCGCCAAGGCTTGAACAGGATCCGACGCTGCGGGTGGTCGTTATCCCGGACTGCCATAATGTCTTCGCCACCTATGCCCTGGCGCTGCGTTCGGCGCCGGCCCGCGCGCTCGCGGACTTTATTCTTTCGGCGCCGGGGCAGTTTTTTTTGCGCCAAGCCGGATTCCTGTCCCCCTGCGCCCCCTTGTCCTGAGCGCGACGCAGGCGAGACAATCGCCATAGCGCCCGCTTGGCGCAATCTTATGACGCCGCATCCGGCCCGCGCAGGTCAAACAGCGGAGCCAGGACCCGATGTTGCCGGCCCCGGTCATCAATATCTATCCCCTTGACCACGATATCGTAGGCGCGTTTCAGGTTTTCTTCGCTTAATACCGTACGCGAGGCGCCGTGCAGCCACTCCCGCTCCGGCAACAGTAGCACGGTATTATCGGCCAGCAGCGACGCATGGCAGGGATCGTGGGTGGTAAACAGCACGCTGACGCCATGGCGGCGGGCCAGCCGGCGGATCAGGCGCATCACCGCCTGCTGGTTAAACAAATCCAGCGCCGCCATGGGTTCATCCAGCACCAGCAAATCGCTGTGGGTCGCCAACGCCCTGGCGATCAGCACCAGTTGCTGCTGTCCGCCCGACAGCGACAGGTAGGCGCGCGGCGCCAGCGCCGCGATTCCCAGCATCTCCAGCGCCTCACGGGCCATGGCTTCGTCCCGGCGCGAGGGCATCTGCAACAGCCCGACGTGGCCCGCCCGTCCCATCAGCACGATATCAAACACCCGGTAGGAAAAGGCCGGCGTAAAACGCTGCGGGACAAAACCAATACCGCCGTGGCAGCGGATATCGCCGCTCAGCGCGGGCAGAATACCGACCAGGGTATGCAGCAACGTGCTCTTGCCGCGCCCGTTGGCGCCAAGGACGGCGCAGATCTCGCCGGGCGCGCAGGCAAAGTCCAGCGGCCGGAATAACGGCTCCCCATGACCGAATGCCAGGCCCCGGGCATTGAGCGTAGCGCCGATCATTGCGTTCTCCCGCGGCTGTCGCGGATCAGCAGCCAGGCAAACAGCGGCGCGCCGAGCAGCGCGGTAATAATGCCCAGAGGGATTTCGGCCTGGCTTAGCGTACGCGCCACATCGTCCACCAGCACCATAAAGGCGCCGCCGAGCCAGAACGCCGTGGGCAACAGGCGCCGGTGATCGGCGCCCACCAGCATGCGCGCAAGGTGCGGGATCACCAGCCCAATCCAGCCTATACTGCCGCTGACCGCCACCTGCGCCGCCGTCAGCAGCGCGCACAGCACCAAGACCAGGCGCCGCAGGTTAACCACCGCCATGCCCAGCGCGCGCGCATCGTCGTCGCCCAGGGAAAGAATATTGATGCGCCAGCGCAGGCGATACAGCAGCGTACCCGCGCCCAGTACCGGCGCGAACAGCATCAGCAACTTATGCCAGCTGGCGGTGGCGAAGCTGCCCAACAGCCAAAATACGATACTCGGCAGCTTTTCCTCGGTATCGGCCAGATATTGCAGCAGGCTGACCAGCGCGGCAAAAAAGCCGCCCAGGATAATGCCCGCCAGGATCAGCATCAGCCGGTTTTCGCGCCCCAGGGTGGCGGCAATCATATACACCAGCAGCAGCGCCAGCAGGCCGAAGAAAAAGGTGGAGGCCATCAGCAGCAGCGGCGCGAGGCCAAGCAGGATAGCCAGGGTGCCGCCAAACGCGGCGCCCGCGCTGACGCCGATAATATGGGGATCCACCAGCGGATTATGGAATACCCCCTGCAACGCGGCGCCGCACAGCGCCAGCGCCCCGCCCGCCAGGCAGGCGGTAAGGATGCGCGGCATACGGATGGTCCAGATAACCTGGTAGTCCAATGTTCCCGGCTGCAGGGGATGGGCCAGTTGCTGCATGACGCGCAGGGGCGACAGGCTGAACTGCCCGATGCCCAGGGACAGGAAAACCATGGCGATCGTCAGCACCGCCAGCAGCCAGGGGGCCGCGGCGCTAAGCTCTGGCTTCGCCCTAGCCGGCATCGGGACGCGGCCGCCACGCCATGCGGTAGAAATGGCGATAATAGGCATCGGCCTGCTTATCGATATCCACATCGGCAAAACGCTGCGGATAGAGCTTTTTCGCCATCCAGAGCTCGCCGACGGCCAGCGCCTCCGGCATCGGATATCCCCAGGCCTTGGCATATTCCGGCATCAGATAGACCCGGTGATGTTTAACCGCGTCGACGGATTGCCAGGCCGGATCGCCGTTAATCTGTTGCACCACCTCAGGATAGCGGTCCTGGACAAAAATCACCTGCGGATCCCAGGCCAGCACCTGTTCCATCGACACCTGCTTAAAGCCGCTGATGCTGGCGGCGGCCACGTTCAGCGCGCCGGCGTGGCGCATCATCAGGCCGGTATACTTGCCCGCGCCGTAAGTGGTTAACTCCGGGTTGGCCATATAAACGCGGATACGCTTATCGGCGGGAATGTCCTTGAGCCGGTCGTCGGTACGCGCCCGCGCGCTAAAGGTATAGTTAATCAGCGCCTCGCCCTGATCCCGGCGGTTTACCACCTCGGCTATCAGCCGGATACCCTGGCGCAAGCCCTGGTTGTATGCCTCTTCCTCATCCGCCATGGCGGGATTGAGCTTGCCCTGTTCCCCCGGCTGATCCTGGCGTAACGACACCGCGATCACCGGGATCCCGGCGGATTCTATTTGCCTGATCATTTCCGGCGGCGCGTAATTGGCGACAAACACCACCTGGGGATGCAGCGCCAGCAGGCTTTCGATATTCACCTGGTTAAGATCGCCGGGCATCGGCAGGGTCGCCAGGCGCGGAGCGAAGCGGGCAAAATCCGGTCCAAGCTGCTTTTTCCAGCTCGACAGCACGCCGACCACGTCGTCCGCCGCGTCCAGTTGCACCAGCAGGTTCAGGGTTTGATGTTGCAATACCACCACCCGGTCCACGCGGTCGGGTAGCGTAACGCTGCGCCCCAGCTGATCGGTGAGGGTCCGCGCCGCGGCAGCGCCGGCGCTGGCCGCCATCGCCAGGGAAAGGAGGACAAACGTGAGGAAAACGCGTAAACGTGCTGCAAAGTGAGACATAATAATCGCTATGGGAGGAGGAATTCGGTGTGTAATGAAATATATAACGAGTGCCCCGGTTGCACAAGGACCTAAGAGCGGCGCCACGCCGGAAACTTATGCTCCCGGCGTGCCATCGGAGACGATATCAAGCGCGTCAACGCGGCGCCCCTGATGGCGGGAAACAACGCTTTCCCGCCCTGCCGGACGGGAAAGCGACGCAATCATTCCCAGCGTTTTAACAGGATGCTGGCGTTCACGCCGCCAAAACCAAAACCATTGGACAGCGCATAGGTCATGGCCACCGGTTCCGGCTCGCCGCGCACCAGATGCAAACCCGCCGCCGCCGGATCGATATTGTCCAGGTTAAGGGTGGCGGGCACGATTTGGTCGCGCAGCGCCAGCACGGTAAAGATGGCTTCCAGGCCGCCGGCGGCGCCGAGCAAATGTCCGGTGGCCGATTTAGTGGAGGTAATGGCCAGTTCGCTGTTGTCGCCGAACAGGTGTTTGACGGCGTTGATCTCGCCCAGATCCCCCACCGGCGTCGAGGTGGCATGGGCATTCAAATGCCGTACCTGCGCGGGGGTGATACCGCCCTGGCGCAGGGCGATCTTCATCGCCCGGTAGGCGCCGTCGCCGTCTTCCGCACCCGACGTCATATGGTAGGCATCGGCGCTGGTGCCGTAGCCGATGATTTCCGCCAGCGGCGTGGCCCCGCGCGCCAGCGCGTGCTCGAGTTCTTCAACCACCAGCAGTCCGGCGCCTTCCCCCATGACAAAACCATCGCGGTCGCGATCGAACGGACGCGAGGCGGTGGCGGGAGCGGCGTTGAAATGCGTGGAAATGGCCCTGGCGGCGGCAAACCCTCCCAGGCTGACGGTATCGATGGCGGCCTCGGCGCCGCCGCACAAGGCAATATCCGCCTCGTCGTTGCGGATCAGGCGCACCGCGTCGCCAATAGCCTGCACACCCGCCGCGCAGGCGGTAACCGGCGCGCCGATCGGCCCTTTGAACTGGTGTTTAATGGAAACATGGCCGGCGGCCAGGTTGGCGAGAAACGACGGCACCGTAAAGGGCGACAGCCGGCCCGGACCGCGATTATCCGAGGTGCGCACCGCGTTGGCGATGGCCGGGAAACCGCCGATGCCGGTGGCGATAATGGTCGCGGTGCGTTCTTTCTGCTCATCCGTGCTTGCCGTCCAGCCCGCCTGGCGCAGCGCTTCATCGGCAGCCGCCATGGCGAACAGGATAAACCGGTCCATTTTCTTCTGGTCTTTCGGCGGCACAAAACGGTCCGGATACAGGCCGCCTTCCGGGTCTTGTTCCGGGTCGGGAACCTGGCCGCCGATTTTCACCGGCAGTTGTGCAACCATCGCCTCCGGCAAGGGGCGGATGCCGGACTGGCCCGCCAGCAGGCGCCGCCATACGGTTTCTGTACCGCAGCCTAAAGGCGATACCGCGCCCATACCGGTAATAACGATTCGACGGTTACTCATAAAAATTCCTTGTGCGGATATGCATCATGATGGTTTTGCTTTTCCTGTCTTGTTTCCAGCCGACGCTTTATGCTTTCACCAGCACGCGGCCCGGCGGCAATTGTGACGTTTAGATGGGTGAGCGTCTCGCCGGTATCCCGGTCGACGAGCACCGGCGCGACTTTCCCGGCATGCCGGCGGTTAACAGGCACGATGGCGATATCCTCCTGCGCCAGGGCCTGGTTGCCCCATTGCAGCAGGGTCAGCAGTACCGGAAAAAACGCCTCGCCCCGTTCGGTCAGTAAATATTCAAACCGCGCCGGACGCGTGCTGTAGGCCTGTTTGTATAAAATGCCGTTGCGCACCAGGGTTTTCAGCCGGCGGGTAAGCATGGTCGGCGACAGACCCAGGCTGCGCTGAAATTCATCAAACTTGCTGAGTCCCTGGAAGGCGTCGCGTAAAATCAACATGCTCCACCATTCCCCCACCAGCTCAAGCGATTGCGCGATGGGGCAATCCATCGCGCCGATATTGGTTTTTTGCATGGCTGAACGCTCCTGGTGCCCCAAGCCGGCCCGTTTTGCGCAGGTGACTACCATAATTGTAGCCTTCGGGGAAGTCACTCTAGCGTACAAGTGTACGCTGAACAAGTCCGATCAGTGCGGGTCATTGGTTTGCGCCGCCGCGTCGCGCCGCCGGCAGCTTTTTATGCGCATGTTTACGCCATTTTTGGCGATTAACCCTGTTTGTGTTGTTTTCCAGCGGTATTAACCTTTCCTTTTATCGCAATAGCTATAATTCCGCACAGATAGCCACCATGATTAAATTAATTTGCCGCAGGGAATATATAAGTTTTTTTTATCGACCCGGCCTATTACTGGCTGCGCTTTTATTTATTTTATTTCAGTGCATATATTGATAGCGGCTATAAGTATTGGCGCACTGTCCATCGGCATGGAGAAGGCAATGAAGTATCTGATCAACGATCGCATTGTATTTAATACGCTGGAATATCGTTTATCCTTATTAGCGGATGATGAAACAGCGGTCAATCTCTCCAATACAGCCGGGCGCGTATTAGAAGCGCTTATTATTTCCCATGGCAACGGCGATACCGTCAGCCGGGAAGATTTATTTGCCAACGTCTGGGAAAAACATGGTTTATCCCCCTCCAACGGTAATTTAAATCAACAGGTCAGCCTGATCAGGAAAGCGCTGATCGCGCTTGGGCTGGAGGCCTCGGCCATCGTCACCCTGCCTAAACGCGGACTTAAGCTAAACGATCGTTTGGCTATCGCCGTATATGATCAATCGCCGGATCCCGCATTGGACACACCCATTGCCGATGATAACGGCGGCGGTATGGAGACCGTAGCCCCGAAGACAGATCATTTCACTAAAGAACTTATGATAAATTTATTTTTAGCGCTGTCGATTATTATCACCGCGTCGACTACCTATGTCTATTTCAGGCAAGACGACAGGCAGCCTCTCTATTTCTTTAACAATATTGATTCATGCAACATTTATACCTTGCGTCCGATAAACGACCGGGAGCGCCCGGATCTGGCCGCGCATATCCAGCGGGCCATGGCGGGAAATATTGCACGCTGCGACGCCCATGACAAGGTGCTGTTCTCCCGTACCGCCGCCACGATAAAGGACGGCATCAACCGCCGTACTTTCCTGGCGAAATGTGAACAGGAGGCCGGCGGTAAACTCACCGGTTGCCTCAATTTCTACTTTTATAACTGGGACGTCTGATGAAAAGAATCTGGCTTATCCTGGCGTTGCTCCTGTTATCGCTTACGCTGTTTTACCGCAGTCATTACCGCGGCGGTATTTCCGGCTACCAGTGTTCCGCCCTGATGGTTTATCGTTCAGCCATTCCCGCCGGATCGTTAACCTACACGGTGGAAGCCAAAATGTTTTTTACCAGTCCGAGCCAGGGTTTTTATGCCCTTAACGGCACCCTGGCCCATGACGATCGCCTCTATAACCTGCACCGGAGCCGCTTTTTTAGTTACCGGCAGCAAAACCAGCAGGGTTTATATGAAATAACCATTACCCGCGAAATTGTCTCCACGCTGGATAACGCCCCCAACGGTATCGCCAGCCCGGTGCTCCTGCCGGTAGGCGCATCCCTGTTGCCCAGCTTTAGGCGTATCGATAAAAACGCCATCCTGGTCAGCCTGCTGTATTCGCCATTTTTTATCTGTGCGAGTGATTAAGCATCATTATCAATTTACCCGGCCTGGATTGCCGCCTGCGGCGCCACAATCCGCCCGCGCCGCGGCGGCGGCGAATTAACGCCGCCCTATCTTTGACTAACCGGCCCGGAAGATAAATACTTCTAATGCAATCCGGCCGCGTGACGCGCCATTGCCGCGGCGGCCGGTTGTCCCGTCCCGTTACCGAGAGTCCAGGTATGCCATTGATATAACCTTATGAGAAAAAGCAGATATTTCGGTTTTCCCCGGCCAGATAAACAGACGGCGCCATCGCCTGAACGCCCCCGCTTTACCCTGCTGTTTGAATTGGGCGCATCCGCCGCGCTGCTGATCGTCGCCCTGATAGCCATTAACGTCTGGCATCTCTGGCAAACCTACCAGTCGGCGCTGGCCAAATCCCAGACCGCCACCATGAACCTGACCCAGGCGCTGTCGCAGCATGCCAGCGACACCTTCGCCCAGGCCGAAGCCACGCTTGATGAACTGGCGCAACAGATCGCCGCCCTGGGCAGCGGCGCGGCGCAGTTGCCCAGGCTGCATCAGCTTTTCCAGCAAAAAACCGCCGGGTTAAAGCAAATCAGCGCGCTGTCGCTGTTTGACGCCACGGGCCAGATGATCGTCACGGCGGCTGAGCGGTTGCCCGCCGTCAACGGCTACGCCGACCGGGATTATTTTATCTATCACCGCGACCATCCCGAACTGACCCCTCGCATCGGCAAGGTTATCCGCAGCCGCATGACCAATGCGCTGATCGTGCCCATTTCACGCCGGCTCAACCATCCCGACGGCAGTTTTGCCGGCGTACTGCTGGAAAGCATTATGATCGATCATTTTCGCAGCTTTTATACCCGGTTTATGATAAGCGATGATTCAACGTTAATGATGCTGCTCGACAACGGTACCGTGCTTTACCGTCACCCGTATAATGAAAAAGTCATCGGCACCACCATCGCCGGTTCGCCGCTATACCGGGATAATATCCGCCAGCACAGCTCGGGTATCGTCAACAGCGCCCTGGGAGCCGATCCGGCGCAAAAACTCTATAGCTATACGCATCTCAAGCAGTTCCCGGTGATCGTCACTACCGGCCTGTCGCTGGATCAGACCATGGCGGACTGGCGCCAGGACGCGTTCAACCATGTGGTGATGACGCTTATTTTTATCGCGATGATTACCGTGGTCTGCCTGGTGCTGATGCGTCAGGCGCGCGCGCGGATGCGCGCCGAGCAACAGCTCATCCACGCCCAGCAGGAGCTGCGCAAGTTAAACCGGTCGCTGGAGCGGCTGGCGCGTTCGGACGGACTGACCGGGCTTTACAACCGGCGGCATTTTGATCTGTCGCTGGACAATGAATTCCAGCGCGCGCTGCGCACGCAGCAGGTATTGGGCATCATTCTGCTGGACGTGGATTATTTTAAACAATTTAACGATCTGTACGGCCATGTGGCCGGTGATAATTGCCTCAAGCGTATCGGGCACACCCTGAAAAACCTGCCGCTGCGCCACCGCGACGTGGTGGCGCGCTACGGCGGGGAAGAATTTATCGTCCTGCTGCCCGCCACCGACCGGGACGGCGCCCTGGCGGTGGCGCGGCGCATCCAGCAAGGGATCGTGGCGTTGAATATTCCCCACCAGGGCAGCCCGGCCGGTATCCTGACGTCCAGCCTGGGCGTTTTTGTCGGCCTGCCGGAGGCTGGGCAGGACACGCCCAGCCGGCTGGTGGTCAAGGCGGATTCGGCCCTGTACCAGGCAAAACGCCAGGGACGCAACCAGATTTGCCAGGCCTGATGATCCAGGCGTCAGATGCCGCTGAACCAGTTATACCCCTGATCTTCCCAATAACCGCCGGGGTTGGTGTTGTCCACCGACAGGGAAACGATATGCTTGGCGTTTTTAAAGCCCAGCTTGGTCGGTACCCTGAGCCTGAGCGGGAATCCATAGGCGTCCGGGAGTGCCTTGCCGGCAAAATCCAGCGCCAGGGTGGTTTGCGGATGCAAGGCGGTGGCCATGTCGATACTGGAATAATAGCGATCGGCGCAGCGGAAGCCGACGAAGCCGGCGCGCAGGTCCGCCCCGACCCGTTCAAGAAAGGTACGAAGCGGCACCCCGCTCCACTGGCCGATGGCGCTCCATCCCTCAATGCAGATAAGCCGGGTAATCTGGCTTTGCCGCGGCAGCGCCCGCAGTGTATCCAGCGTCCAGGGCCGCTTATCGGCCACCCGCCCCGACACCTCCAGCCGATAAGTGGAGAGATCGATTTCCGGCACATTATATTCGGGATAAAAAGCATTGAAGGGGAACGGGTTGGCAACCTGATCCGCGCGATAGGTTTGCGCCAGGCGCTGCCCGCTGAACAGCCAGCCCTGGACCCGGTCGTTCCAGCGCGACATGGCCCAAAGCACCTTATCCACCTCGTCGCCGTCCTGCAGGTTACAGCCGGTAAGCAGGGTCAGCGCGCCCAGGGTCAGGCCGGAGCGCAGCAACAGACGCCGCTGCAAACGATAAAGCGCCTTCTGCTGCGCCGGTTCGAGCTTTAATCCGCTGTTTGATCTGTTATTCATCCTGCGCATCCCGGGGTGAACGGCGTATAACGCCGGTGATCATGGGCCAAAAGGTGGACGGCACGGCGATCACCATCGCGACATGAACCACGGCGAATAACACTATGCCGCTCATGGCGAAAAAATGCACATACCGCGCCCGGTCGAAGCCGCCAAACAGCGCCGCCAGCCGGTAAAGCTGTACCGGCTTCCACATGGACAGCCCGGAAAGGACCAGCAGCAGCCCGCATGCCAGGGCAAACCAGTAAAAGGCCTTCTGAATGGCGTTATAACGCCCAAGCCGGTGCGCCAGGCGCAAGGTCAGCGCCAGCTTAACGTCGCGCGCCAGCGTGCGCGGCGTCAGCGGCAGGAAGTCGCGGCGAAAATGCCCGCTGCCGATACCCCACAGAATATACAGCAGGCCGTTTGCCGCCAGCGCCCACATCACCGCCAAATGCCAGGCGATGGCGCCGCCCAGCCACCCGCCCAGGGTGAGGACGCTGGGAAAGGTAAAGGCGGGAAAAATCGGCGAGGCATTGTAAATGCCCCAGCCGCTCATCAGCATGGCGCACAGTATCGGCACATTCAGCCAGTGCATGATGCGCACCGGGGCGCGGTGCCGGCGTATTTTGGTTAACGACGGGGAAGAAGATGGGTTCACTGGCGCTCCAGGATCGGCCGGTTAACAGGCCGGGCGGCCACGCCGCCCGGCCTGAAACACGCATCGGATATTACATGGGAGGCACGGTGCCGTTAACACCGGCCACAATACGCGCCGCCACGACATGATCCGCGCTGCCCGGCGCCGGGAACAGGATAATATGCGCGCCGGGTTTCAACAGCGAGCGATCACCGGGTGACAGTGTCACAACAGGCACGTCATCCGGCACCACAACCTTTTTTTCGCCGTTCTGGTACTTCACCGTCATGGTGCGTCCGTTGGCATTTACCAGCGTGCCCACGGTGCCGTTGGTCATGGTGCCGACCTGGCCGTCGGATCCCTGCCAGGGCCGGAACCCTTCGCCGGAACCGCGCAGCGACGGGTCGAACACATGGACTTCAAGGGCTTTTAAGGTGCCGTCCGGCTGCGGCGCCGCGGCGGTGCCGATAAAGCTATTCGGTTTAATATCGCTGATTTTACCCTGCGCCACCGCGGAAATGGTGGTTTTGTCATTCAGGGTGGCGGTGACCGCCGCGCCCTTGCGATCGGTGAACTGCAGCTGGTCGCCGCTGAACTGCGTCACCGTGCCCCGCACCGCCATCGGTCTGGCGGGGGCGTCCGCCGCCATGACGGCGGGGGCGCACAGCGTAAGCATGCCCAGCAGCATGCCGGATAAAAGGGTATAACGAGCCATGAACGTCTCCTGTTCCAGTTTTGCGGCCTGTGGCGCGCCGGATATAACATTTTTTATACGACTTTATAACATTACGCGCGTTTTTGACATTTGGCTTGGGCAAAAAACGCTTTCGCGGCGGGAAGATGTTGAAAGATATTTCAGCATGAACGGCATCAAGGCCTGGCGCAGACAGAATAAAGCGGCGGCAGGGCATGGCGGCAAGACGATTAAAAGCGCGTGACCAGGGCGCGATGCATGGCTCACATCCTGTGGGCCATCCCGCGGGCCAACGCCTGCGGCGTTGTGCTAAAGCGCTCCCGGGTGTCGTGGTATGGCTCACCTCCCTGTGGGCCAACGCCGTATCATTCAGGGTTTGAGGATGACTTTGGTCCAGCCCTCGTCGCGATCGTCAAAATGCTGGTATGCCTCCGGCGCCTGCGCCAATTGCAGGCGATGGGAAATAATTTGTGACGGTTTCGCCTTGCCCTGGTGAATCAGGCGCGCCAGCTGACGGTTATAGGCCTTGACGTTGGCCTGGCCGGTGCGGATTTGCTGGCCTTTAAACCAAAAGCTGCCGAAATCGAACGGCATTTTACCCTCTTTGGCTAGCTCCTGGCGCGCACCCGGATCCTGCGGAACAAATACCCCCACCACGCCGATGCCGCCGGTGGCTTTGGTGGAGGCCACCAGGCTGTTCATGGTAACGGAGATATCCTCATGGCCGTGTTTATCGCAACACTGGTAGCCGACGCATTCGCAGCCGCAGTCGGTGCCGCGCCCGTCGGTCAGGTTTAAAATTTTCTCCACCGCCGCGTCGCCGACGCCGTTAATGGCCGTGGCGCCGAGTTTCTCGGCCAAGGCCAGACGGCTTGGGTGGGTATCCACCACAAACACCTGCGACGCGCCCTTGATGATGGCCGAATGGGCGGCCATCAGCCCCACCGGGCCGGCGCCGTAGATGGCGACGCTATCACCCGGACGCAATCCCGCCAGTTCCGTGGCGTGCCAGCCGGTGGGGAAAATATCGGATAGCATCACGTAATCGTCCTCTTTCTCCTGCGCGTCGCGCGGCAGCACCAGACAGTTGAAATCGCCGAAGGGCACGCGCAGCAACTCCGCCTGACCGCCCTCATAAGGTCCCATTTCGGCAAAGCCGTAGGCGGCCCCCGCCGAACCGGGGTTGGCGGTCAGGCAGAACCCGGTCAGCCCGCGTTCGCAGTTTTCACAAAACCCGCAGCCGATGTTAAACGGCAGGCAAACATAATCCCCGACCTTGATGCGCTCCACCCCCGCCCCGGTTTCAATAACCCGGCCCAGGTTTTCATGTCCGAAAATACGGCCCGTTTCAAAGCTGGTGCGGCCTTCATACATATGCAAATCCGAACCGCAGATATTGGTGGTGGTGATGCGCACCAGTACGTCGGTTGGCTTGATGATTTTCGCGTCCGGCATATCCTTCACCGCCACATCGCGTGGACCGTTATAAACGACTGCTTTCATGATTTCCTCCGGAACATGTCACTGTGATTGGGGGCAAAATGGTTTCTATCCGCATGCTTAACGGATAGACCAAAAGCCGCCGGGGCGCTATTAATGATGAGTTTTTTTACACAAAATATCGCGGCGGATAAGGATAACAATCGAGGCGGGACGTGCGTTAGAGTGAGATGACCTGTGGCATAAGGCGCTGAATAAAGGCTAATTAATCAGTATTGATGAACAGTGACCGGCGCAATACGACCTTGCGGGTACAACATCATGCCCCGCTCGGCGGCGGGGCATGATGCCTGGCGGTTAACGATTAACGTCGACGACAATCCGGCCACGGACTTTGCCGTCCAGCAGCGCGCCCGCGGTGGCGATGACCTCGCCCAGGCCGATTTCCCGGCTGATGCTGTTTAACAGGCCGTCGTCCACCAGGGCGGCGATTCGCTGCCAGGCGATCAGGCGATCGGCCACCGGGCGCATCACGCTATCCACCCCGGCCAGGGTCACGCCGCGCAGGATAAACGGCGCCACGCTTGCCGGCAAATCCATGCCCTGGGCCAGGCCGCAGGCGGCCACGGTACCCTGGTAGCGTAAACCGGCGCAGACATTGGCCAGCGTATGGCTGCCGACGCTGTCGATGGCGGCGGCCCATTGTTCCTTACCCAGCGGACGCCCCGGCGCGGAAAGCTGCGCCCGGTCGATAACCTCGGCTGCGCCCAGTTGCCGCAGATGTTCCGCCTCCTCCTGACGCCCGGTGGACGCCGTTACCTCATAGCCCAGGCGGGAGAGGAACGCGATGGCAAAGCTGCCGACGCCGCCGTTGGCGCCGGTAACCAGTACCTTGCCCCCCGCCGGCGTCACGCCGTTTTTCTCCAGCGCCAGCAACGCCAGCATGGCGGTATAACCGGCGGTGCCTATCGCCATGGCCTGCCGGGCGGTCAGCCCCGCGGGCAGCGGGATCAGCCAGTCGCCGTTCAGCCGCGCTTTTTGCGCCAGCCCGCCCCAGTGTTTTTCCCCCACGCCCCAGCCGTTAAGCAGCACCGCGTCGCCCGCTTTAAAAGCGCTATGATCGCTATGCGTGACGATACCGGCCAGATCAATGCCCGGCACCAGGGGGAACGTGCGTACCACCGGGCCTTTACCGGTAATGGCCAGCCCGTCTTTATAGTTGAGCGTGGAATACGCAACATCTATCTGCACATCGCCCGCGGGCAGCTGCGCCTCGTCCAGGCGGGTATGGCGGGCACGATAGCCTTGTTCGTCTTTCTCAACCAAGATTGCGTTAAACATGCTGATTCCTCAAATGGTCTTTAAATATCGTGAGCCCGGCAAGGGTTCAGCGCGGCAGACCGGCGAAAAACCCGTCGGCGAACCGCTGTAAAGGTTGGGGGCCGCCGGCCAGCCGGGCGCGCATTACCGCCCCTTCCCAGCCGATCCAGAAAAATTCCGCCAGGCCTTCGCAGTCCGCGTCCGGCGGTAATTGCCCGGCGGCGCGCGCCAGCCGCAGGCAGCAGGCGACCCGCTGTTGCCATTGCTGCAAAATGTCGCTGAGCTGGCGGCGGTAGCTTGCCGGCAGCACGTTGATTTCCTGCCCGAGATTGCCCACCAGGCAACCGCGTCTGAAATCGTATTTCGCCATGCCCAGGCTGAGGTCGGACACCAGCGCCCGCAGGCGCTCCAGCGGCGGCAGGGTTTCGTCCAGCAGCCAATGGTCCAGCTTGCGCAGAAAATAGCGGCCGTAGTAGTCGATAATCGCCTGCCCGAACGCTTCCTTGCTCTCGAAGTAGTAGTAAAACGAGCCTTTCGGCACGCCCACCTGCTTCAGGATGCCGTCGATACCCGAGGCGCTGAACCCCTGCTCGGTCAGGATAGCGGTACCGCAGCGAATCAGATTTTCACGGGTATCCGGCTGGTCCCGGGCGATTTTCGGCGGACGCCCGCGCCGCGCGGCAACAGTTTTTTCATTCATGGTAATAATATAGACCGATCGTCTATAAAAATCGAGTGTAACCTGTTCCACCGCGCGGTTTATTGCGCCGGATCATGATCCGGCAAACGCCAGGCCAACCGGCCTGGCGAACGTCGCGGGCAGCGTTACCCGGAGGAATCAGTCATGCGCGGTGACCGCGGCAGGCGCCGGCTCCGCCTGCAATTGCGTCGCCGGCCGGTTCCGGCCGCGCATAAACCACGCCGGGATAATCGCCAGGAAGAAAAACACCGCCACGATATAAAACCCGTCCTGATAGGCGAACAGCTGCGCCTTCGGCACCAGCATGGTTTCCAGGTAGGCCATTGAGCCGGGATTCACGCCTTGCGGTAAGCGGCTGCCGAACGGATTGCCCCAGTGGGAATAGAGCAGCGCCAGGCGGGAGATGGATTCCGCCGCCGTGGCGTTGGCGGCCGTCAGCGCCTGCGCCAGGGCGTCGCCGTGAAAAATGGTACGCCGGTCGATAATCACCGACAGCAGGTTAACGCCAAAGGCGCCGCCCAGCTGGCGGACAAAATTAAGGCTGCCGGATCCCTGGGCCAGCTTATCCGCCGGCAGCGCCCGCAGCGCCCCGGCGTTCAGCGCCGGCAGCATAACGCCCAACCCGATACGACCCAGCACGACCCACAGGGCCATGGTCCAGAAAGGGGTATCGACATCGACGCCGCCGGACAGCCAGCAGGACAGGCCGAAAATCGCCAGCCCGGCCATCACCGGCAGATGCGGCGGCAGGCGATCGCTCAGTTGTCCGGCAATGGGAAATATCAATCCCAGCACCAGCCCGGAGGGCATCAGCAATAATCCGGAGCGGGTGGGCGTATACCCCTGCACGGTTTGGACAAACAGCGGGATGATATAGGTGGAACCGTAAATGCCGGCCCCCAGCGCGAAGGCCACCACGCACCCGGCGGAAAAACGCAGGTTATTGAATACCCGCAGGCTAAGCAACGGCTGCGGCGCCACCAGTTCCCACAGGATAAACGCGGCGGCGGTTATCAGGGCGGCGGCAAACATGCCGATAATAAAAAAAGAATCCCATCCCTCGCGCTGGCCGTTGGACAAACCGGTGAGCAGCGTGATCAGCGCGCAGACCAACAGCAAAAACCCGAGGCCGTCGAACCTGCGGCGCGGCGCGGCGGCCTGCTTATCCAGCCCCGGCAGGATAACCATCGCCGCCGCCATGCCGGCAACGCAGAATGGCACCACCACCAGAAAGACAAAACGCCAGTCGTACTGATCGACCATCAGGCCGCCGACCGTCGGCCCCAGCGCCGGGGCCAGCACCACGCCCACCCCATAGATGCCCATGGCCTTGCCGCGCTGCGCGGGAGGAAATACCTGCGAGAGCACCACCATCGCCATCGGCTGGATAATGCCCGACGCGCAACCCTGCAGCACCCGGGCCAAAATCACTTCGGCGCCGCTGGCGCTGGCAAAGCCCAGCAGGCTGCCGGCGATAAACACCGCCAGCGCGCCGACAAACGCCCGCCGGTAGCCGAACCGCTCCAATACCCAGGCGGTCATCAGCATGGTGGCGGTCATCGAGGCTAAAAAAGCGGTGGAGAGCCATTGCACCTGATCCTGCCCCAGGCCAAACGCCCCCATGATATCGCGCATGGCCACGTTAACGATGGTGGCGGTGGCGGTGGTGGCGATGGTGCCCAGCATCACCGTGCCGGTGGCCAGCCAGCGATACGCGGGACCAAAACGCTGCGCCTGGGTCTCAATGGGCGACATTGATGGCCACCTCAACCATCAGGCCGGGTTTCAGCCGCGCGTCGGCCTGGTCAAAGGCAATACGCACCGGCACCCGCTGGGTGATTTTGGTAAAGTTGCCGGACGGATTGGGACTGGGCAGCAGGGCGAATTGATTGGTGGCGGTATTGCCGACCCGGATCACGTGCCCATGGGAAACCAGATCGGGATAGGCGTCGATGCCGATATCCACCGGCTGGCCCACCGCCACCTTATTCAGCGCCGTTTCCTTAATGTTCGCCTCCACCCAGACGTTGTGCGGATCGTGGACCATCATCACCCACTGTCCTGCCTGCACATAATCCCCCACATCGCCCAGCGTACGATCCACCACCCCATCCACCGGCGAGCGCAGGGTACGATCGGCGATTTCCTGGGTAATCTGCTGCGCCTGCGCCGTCAGCGCCACCAACTGCTGGCGCTGCATATCGATCTGCCGGTCCAGCACCTGCAGCTGCCCGCGCTGCGCCCGGGCATTGGCCAGCGCCGCCCGCTGCGACAGCAGCTGCGCCTCGGCCTCCCGCTGCTGATCCTGACGCTGCAGCAGGGCGGTATGGCTTTCATCCCAGGTCTTGCGCGGCGTCAGTCCGCTTTTCACCAAACTATCGTCACGCTGGAAATTGGCTTGCGCCAGCGCCAGCTGATGCCCGGCGTCGGACAGCGTCGACTCCGCCACGGTCAGCTGCGCCTGCGCCTGCTCAAGGGTGGCCTGGGTGGTTAAATCGGCGGTCTGGCGCTGCGCCTCGGTATAGCGGATTTGCGCATTGGCGGATGCCAGGTCGCCTTGCACCGCCGCCAGCCGCAGCCGGGCGTCGCGGTCGTCGATCTGCGCCAGGACCTGGCCTTTTTTAACATGATCGCCATCCATCACCGGACGCGCCACCAGCCAGCCGTCCACCCGGCTGGCCAGGGTCACCACCTCGCCGCTAATATGGGCATCATTCTCGGCCACATGGGCAAAACGCCAGTCAAGCCAGGTGATAAACCAGATAGCCAGCGCTATCACCACCACCAGCCCGGCGATAACCCAGGTTTTCTGCCGATTGTTAAGACGTTTAAACCGGGTGAGGGACAGAAATCGCCGCTCGTGTACACCACTATTCATACGGGTTCCCTGTCGACGACGGCCAAACTGACCAGCACCTGTTCCAGCAAACGGTTCATTTGTTCGATATCGTTATCGTCCACGCCGGCCAGCGCCCGATCGCGCACCTGCTGGGCCATCCCCTCCACCTGCTGGACCCGCTGCATGCCGGATTCGGTCAGATGGATCTCTTTGGCGCGGCGATCGCTGCCTTCGCGCCGCTCGATAAACCCCTGGTTTTGCAGGTTATCCAACAGGCGCACCACCGAGGACGCATCCAGATAAATGGCTTCGGCCAGGTCTTTTTGCAGCATCGGCTTGTCCGCGCGCGCCAGGTATAACAGCGGCACCCAGGTGGCTTCCGTCAGGCCATAGGGCTGGAGCTTGCGATCGATGACCCGCCGCCATTGCCGCGCGGTCTGGGCAATCAGGTTGGCGAAATGGCGCTTGGGCGACGGAGCGGGCAGCGTTGAATCGGTTAAAGACGAGGTAGGAGTTGATGACATAAGGAATAGATTCCAACACATTAGTTGATATATAAATAATAACTCCCTGTACCTATATATTGTCAAGACTTTACCGGCGCGACACGCCATTCCCCCTGCCCCATTGACCTTACTGGCGATTACGAGGCATTATCATTTGGTCAACATATTCATAATCATCGTAAAAGTGATCCCGCACTGCGATTTTGTCAGAGGACGCATTGATGCTCCGCCGTTTTTTTAGCTACTACCTTCCTTATAAGCGCTTGTTTGCGCTCGATTTCGGCTGCGCCATTCTCGCCGGCCTGCTTGAGCTGGGTTTTCCCATGGCGGTAAAACTCTTTATCGACAAATTACTGCCCGCCCAGGACTGGGTGCTGGTATGCGTCTCCGCCGCCGGCCTGCTGCTGATTTATTTGCTCAATACCGGGCTGATGGCGGTGGTTAACTATTGGGGCCACGCCCTGGGCGTGGGCATAGAAACCGATATGCGCCGCGAGGCGTTTAATCATCTGCAGAAGCTCTCGTTCCGTTATTACGACAATACCAAGACCGGCCACATCATCACCCACGTCACCAAGGATCTGGAGGAGGTCGGCGAAATCGCCCATCACGGCCCGGAAGATCTGTTTATCGCCCTGATGACGTTTATCGGCGCGTTTATCCTGATGGCCACCGTCCATGTGCCGCTGGCGATGCTGACCGTTATCATTGTCCCCGCCATGACCTGGCTGGTCAGCAGCCAGGGCGCGCAGATGACGGACACCTGGCGCAAGCTGTTCCGCCAGGTGGGTAATTTCAACGCCCGCATCGAGGAGAGCATCGGCGGCATCCGCGTGGTCAAGGCCTTTGCCAACGAACGCCAGGAAGAAGCCCTGTTTGCCCGTGATAACGACAGCTACCGCGCCACCAAGCTGCGCGCCTACCGCATCATGACCGCCAGCCTGACCCTAAGTTATCTCAGCACCCGCCTGGTCCAGCTGATCGTGATGGTTGCCGGCACCTGGTATGTGATCAAGGGCGAGCTAAGCTACGGCGGTTTTGTCGGTTTCCTGCTGCTGGTGGAAGTCTTTTTCCGCCCGGTTGCCAAGATTTCGGCGGTGCTGGAGAGCTATCCCAAGGGCATTGCCGGCTTTAAGCGTTTTACCGGGCTGATGGATACCGTGGCCGATATCACCGACCGCCCCGCCGCCCTGGCGGTGGACAGCCTGCGCGGCGATATCGTCTATCGCGACGTCAGCTTCGGCTACCGGGCCGATAAACCGATCTTCAGCCATCTGAACCTGACCATCCGCGCCGGCGAAACCGTAGCCTTTGTCGGCCCGTCCGGCGCGGGTAAAACCACGCTGTGCTCTTTGCTGCCGCGCTTTTATGACGTGGATGCCGGAAGCATCAGCGTGGACGGCATCGATATCCGCGATATGACCCAGGCTTCGCTGCGCGGCAATATCGGCATTGTGCAACAGGACGTATTCCTGTTCGGCGGATCGATCCGCGAAAATATCGCCTATGGCAAACTGGACGCCACTGATGAGGAAATCTGGCAGGCGGCGCGGCGGGCGCGCCTTGACGAGCTGATCGCCGCCCTGCCGGAAGGACTGGATACCCTGGTGGGCGAGCGCGGGGTAAAGTTGTCCGGCGGCCAGAAGCAGCGTCTGTCCATTGCGCGTATTTTCCTGAAGAACCCGCCAATCCTGATCCTCGACGAAGCCACCTCGGCGCTGGATACCGCCACCGAGCAGGCCATCCAGCACTCGCTGTCCGACCTGTCACGGGGACGTACCACGCTGGTGATAGCCCATCGCCTGGCCACTATCCAGCATGCCGATCGCATCGTGGTGGTGGATACGCAGGGCATTATTGAACAAGGCAGCCATAAGGAACTGCTGTTGCGGCACGGCACTTATGCCCGCCTGCATCAGGCCCAATTCGGCGCGGCCTGATTGCCGCGCGAATTAACCGAATAGCGTTGAAGTTATGTTAATGAAATAACCTCAACGGCTATTCTTTTTGACCAAAAACAATAATCATCCATTAATTACAAGACAATGCAATTATAACTCAGGGTATTATATCTTGTGACTCATCTCGCCTATTAATCAATTTTCTCGTAATAACACCCCTATCTTAGATTTGACGCAACGAATTGTGTGGTCAACAGGCCGATATTAGCGGTTAACAAAAAACGTTAACTTTCTTTGAGGAATGTATGGACTTCTTTATTCAACTGGCCGTTATTCTGGCCTGTCTGTTATACGGCGCCAGAAAGGGCGGTATCGCCCTCGGCCTCCTGGGCGGTATCGGGCTGGTTATCCTGGTCTTCGTCTTCCATCTCGAACCCGGTAAACCCCCGGTCGACGTCATGCTGGTGATTATCGCCGTGGTCGCCGCCTCCGCCACCCTGCAAGCCTCCGGCGGCCTGGACGTCATGCTGCAAATCGCCGAGCGACTCCTGCGGCGCAACCCCAAATACGTCTCCATCGTCGCCCCCTTCGTCACCTGCTGCCTGACCATCCTCTGCGGCACCGGCCATGTGGTCTACACCATTTTGCCCATCATCTACGACGTGGCGATTAAAAATAATATCCGCCCCGAACGTCCCATGGCCGCCAGCTCCGTCGGCGCCCAGATGGGCATTATCGCCAGCCCCGTGTCGGTCGCGGTGGTCTCCCTGGTGGCCATGCTCGGCAATGTGTCTTTTAACGGCCGCCACCTCGATTTCCTCGACCTGCTGGCCATCACCGTTCCCTCCACCCTGTGCGGCATCCTGGCCATCGGTATCTTCAGCTGGTTCCGCGGCAAGGACCTGGATAAGGACGAGGTGTTCCAGAAATTTATCGCCGACCCCGAAAACCGCCACTATGTCTACGGCGATACCGCCACCCTGCTCAACCAGAAGCTGCCGCGCAGCAACTGGGTGGCGATGTGGATTTTCCTCGCCACCATCGCCGTCGTCGCGCTGCTGGGCGCGATGCCGCAGCTGCTGCCGGTGTTCGGCGGCAAACGGCTGTCGATGGTATTGGTTATCCAGATGTGCATGCTATTTTCCGGCGCCCTGATTATCATCGCCACCAAGACCAACCCGGCGGCCATCTCGAAAAACGAAGTCTTCCGCTCCGGCATGATTGCCATCGTGGCGGTCTACGGCATCGCCTGGATGGCGGAAACCATCTTCGGCGCGCACCTGGCCGAAATCGAAGCCAGCCTCGGCGCCATTATCAAGGTCCATCCCTGGGCCTACGCGCTGGCGCTGCTGGTGGTCTCGAAGTTCGTCAACTCCCAGGCCGCGGCGCTGGCGGCGATTGTGCCCCTGGCCCTGGCCATCGGCGTCGACCCGGCCTATATCGTCGCCTCGGCGCCCGCCTGCTACGGCTATTATATCCTGCCGACCTATCCCAGCGACCTGGCGGCTATCCAGTTTGACCGTTCCGGCACCACCCATATCGGCAAGTATGTCATCAACCACAGCTTTATCCTGGTGGGCCTGCTTGGCGTGGGCGTCTCCAGCCTTGTCGGCTGGATCCTGGCCGCCGCCTACGGCTTTTTATAATAATCCGCTAGAAAATCCCGCCGCATTGCGGCGGGATGCGGGCGAATGCGCAATCTCTGAGCAAACAGACCCTTTACGTCCCTTCCCCCTTTGACATCGCCCACCACCATCGCTATTATGCGAACCCAGCGATTCCTCTGTAGTTCAGTCGGTAGAACGGCGGACTGTTAATCCGTATGTCACTGGTTCGAGTCCAGTCAGAGGAGCCAAATTCTGTTCTGTGGATGTCTACCGATGTCCATAGGTCATTGATAGAAGGATGAAAACCATCCTTCTATGCTCCAGCGACGTCCACTGAAATCCACCTGTATCCGATACTTTTAAGTCCATGTTTAAGTCCATCGGAAATGCGGGTGAGTTTGGTTCCGGATTGTTGCTTTATGATTGTTCGATTGGAAACCAGAATCCAGCTCTGACCAACAATCAGGAGCTACGATCATGGCACTTTCCGATACCGCAGTCCGCCGGGCCAAAATTACCGGCAAAGCCTATACCCTCTCCGATGATGCCGGCCTTTCGCTTGCTGTTTCACCCAAAGGTGGAAAAACCTGGCACTTCCGCTATTACTGGGGCGGAAAACAAAAGCGCATTTCTCTCGGTTGCTATCCAAGCGTCACACTCCGTGAAGCAAGACAGTTAAGAGATCATGCTTCTGCTCTGTTGGCAAAAGGCATTAATCCACGGACTGCCCGTGAGCAGCAGCGCTATGCCACCTTTCTCGCCTCTGAGAACAGCTTTGAAACCGTATTCAAGGAATGGACTGAATACCGGGCACTCACGTCGAAAGAAGGCAGAAAGTCGCCTCTTTCCCAGTGCCAGCGCGTTTTCAAGAATGATGTCCTGCCGAGAATTGGCAAAACATCTATTTATGATGTCCGCCGGACCGACCTGTTACAAATCATGAGCAGAATTGAACACCGCGGCGCATTCACCGTTGCCGAAAAAGTCCGCGGCTGGTTGAATCAGATATTCCGCTTTGCTTTAGTAAAAGTGGAAGGATTGGAGAATAACCCTGCTACCGACCTGAAGGTGGTCGCACTGCCTAAACCCCCTTCTGTCCATAATCCCTTTTTATGGATGCATGAAATCCCGGCTTTTTTACAAAACCTACGTCGTTATCCTGGCCAACCGAACACCCAGATGGGGCTTCGCCTGTTGCTGCTGACCGGTGTTCGCACCGGCGAGCTACGCCTGGCGACACCAGAGCAGTTTGATCTGGAGCGCGGGTTATGGTTTATTCCACCGGATAACGTAAAACAGCTAAAAAAGCTTTTGCGCAAGAATGGAAGACACTCGCAAGATATCCCGCCCTACACTGTCCCTTTATCTGTACAGGCTATTGAAATCATCTACCACTTGCTCGGAAATAGTAGACCTGCACAGCGATTCCTATTTCCCCACAATTCTGACCTGAAAAAGCGCATGAGTGAAAACACACTCAACCAAGCCCTCAAACGAATGGGATATAAAGATCGTCTGACTGGCCACGGTGTCCGCGGCACAATTTCAACGGCACTGCATGAAATTGGTTATCCAAAGGCATGGATAGAAGCACAGTTATCTCATACCGACCCGAACAAAGTGAGCGCAGCCTACAACCATGCGGCCTACGTTGAACAGCGGCGGATCATGATGCAGGACTGGGCGGACCGTCTTGATATGTTAGAACAAGGGCATATGGAAGCCGCCAATAGCCGGTTGGTTATTCAAATCGCGGGGATCCAAACAATGTCCGGCATGGATTCGGACATAACTTGTGAACCCTCTCAGGTGATAAGTGTCAATAGGGAATTTAACTGGGTTGACCCACGCATGCACCATCTTTCGGCGCTTGGGCAAGTCATGAATTCGGTTATAGTCCCGCCCCACCGGGATTCGAAAAGTAAGCGATTCAGATAATCGCTTACCCCTAACCGAACATTACGCGCCTTTAATCAGAAAAGTGATGTACGTGACAGAATTTAGGACGGTCCTCCCTTAGAGCCCCTATATGTAACAAAGCGCTTTGAAAAGAGACGTTAAACATTTCGCCATGAGTGAGTCCGGGATACGGCCAGTATGCCGCTGGCAGCCCATTCGCACGAAGGCTGGCCAGCGTTCTGCGGACTTTGCCCAGGGCATCCCCGACCTCACCTTGTACAATTTTTCCAGGAGCGTCAGCACCTTCCATAAGATATAGCTGCTTGTCATGGAAATTTCGTTTATTTATAGACTCCAGCCTTCTCAGCAGTGCGAAATCATCTCTTTCCAGAGACGGACTGGCGGCGTAATAAAATTTAAAAAAGGATGATGATAAATAAGATTCCATAACAAATAATCCTCCATAGGAATGCCCCCAAATCCCTCGTTTATCGGGGTTTATTTTAATATTTTTTTCTACTGCAAGAGAAATTCTGTCTTCAAGCAGTTGACGAAACATCGCGCTGCCGCCGCCTTTCCGGCCATAACGTTCAGAATCACCGTGTTCCTTACTATTCTGTTTGCCCGGTGGCGTATAATCATACGCCCGCGCGTTCGGTTCGAAGGGGAATTCTGTCTGATATCCAATGGCTACAATTACAGGCGGTGTTTTTTCTGAAAGCTTCCTCAGAAGGGTGTCCGACAACCTGTCCATGACGGCGTTTCCATCAAGCAGATAAAGGATGGGAAAACCTGATGTCGGGGGAGATTTGTCTGGGATGCCCGTCCATATCTTGTAATGTCTTTTCCCGTCCGCGGAGTCGAATCTCCTTACACTGAAATGATAAAAAGAGGATCCCCGGTCGGCAATATTCGACCCCAGTGGTTTCATATCCGGTTTGCCATAACTGTTCCCGGCATACAGGAGTATTATGAAAAACACGGCTGAAAACATCGTCATGCATTGATGACTATTTCGATATTTTCGGCCATTCATTTATGTCTTCTCCGTATTTGCCTATTGATAACTGCATCTGAACACCTTTTAAAGAAATATGCCTGAAAAGGTGTCCGGTTTTAGTCGACTGTTACAGTACGGTGAGTCCGTCGATAAGGGCTCCACGCCACCATGCAAAATCGTGGCCGCCGGTATAGATTGAAAGATCGCTATCTACGCCTGCCGCGAGCAGCCGTTGGTGCAATTGTTGGACATGAGGCACCATCGCGCCTTCCAAAGCGCCCACGCATAGCCGGATCCGCACCTCCTTCGGCGGCGTGGCCAGCACGTGTTCGCTCACCCAGGACGTATCATTCTCGGTGAACATGACGGGACGCCGGTTCCCATCCGGGGTCCACCACAGGGAGGGTGAGTGGCAAAGTACGCAGCCGAATATGCCAGGTGCATGCAAAGCTGCCATGAGTGCGGTAACGCCGCCAAGACTTTGCCCGGACAGTACAGTCTTTGAACGGCCAGCCCATGTTCTATCAGGATATTCCGCACGTACCTGAGGCACCAAGCGCTCGGCAATGTCGAATACGAGCCCGCTATAGCCACCCAGGATCGCACAGCGGTCGGTTTCATCAAGGTTGTCGATTCCTAGCACGGCCAAGGGGCCGATACGGCCATTATTGATGGCGACGTCGATGGCCCCAAGGATTCCTATGTGGTCGAACCAGGTCTCGGCGTCGAGCAATACCAGTAATCCTAAAGGCTCTGACCTGGGGACGTCGGGAAGATAGAGGCGCACGCGGCGCTTGTGGCCAGCGATAAATGGATACAACGTGGCGAGCACGCCGCGATGGGCGCGGGGTACTCCAGCCCACTCTCTTTCAGCCCACTCTCTTTGCTCTGGAGCCAGATCCAGGGCCAGGATAGACTCCTGTGCGTCCCCTCGTACGTTGATGCCAGGCGCCTTGTTAAACGGGTCGGGTCGACCGACAAATGGCGGTCGGCGGCCACCAAGCTGCGAGATAAGTTCGGGTGAGGTTCCCTTTGGAATTTCGATGATCGTGTATGATCCGCGGTACGTGGCCGGCAACCGTAGAGTCAGCATCCAGATGTCGCTAGACGCTACGTGGGTCATTAGCCCTTTGACGACATTGCTTTTGTCGGTCACACGGTTCAAGCGGACATAAACACCCTGCAGCGGCGTTCCCGAGCGCCATAGAAAGGTGACATCGCGGTCATCACTTTTATCGTTAACCTCAGTGACTAGAGGAATATCGACAGATTCAACGTCTCGCCAGAACGACGTGATGTCCGGCGGTGTGCGTGTTGCCAGCGGTGTGCGTATGCGTGCTGCGGCACCGACATCATCGGGCGATAAGGGCGGTATATTCCTCATTTTTGGCATTCCATGAAATATAAAGGTGGTGGGTAGTGTAGCGACCAATAAAAATTGGCCATTACATTAGACTGTTCATGGAACAGACGCGCTGATTCATTTGATGTTAGGCCGCCATTATACCCGTGGGATCTGATGGCACTGCACAAATCCTGTGATATAGCGAATTATGGCAGACTTGACCCCGGTGAGCTTTGGCAGCCGGTCGTCGGCACCATTCCGTCATAAGACTCCTGAAAAACCGTTGCATCGGATTGTTAGCCCAGCAGTTCCCCCGCCGATTTATGCTCTGCGTCATCCTATAGCGCCACAGCGGAGGAAACGGCGGCACCGGCGCTATCATGCCACAGTCGCGCGTAGAGGCCATCCAACGCAAGCAGCTCCGCATGCGTACCGTACTCGGCGATACTGCCGCCCTCCAGCACGGCGATCGCATCGCATCGACAGGCGGTGGTGAGTCGATGGGCAACCACCAGTACCGTTCGGCTATAAGCACGAGCGCCATCGGACAGAGACGTCATCAACGTCTCCTCTGAAGAACGATCCAGGCGGGAAGTGGCCTCGTCGAGCAGCAGGACATGCGCATCGGCAAGCTGCGCACGGGCCAACGCAATGAGCTGGCGCTGCCCAGCCGATAAATCCATCCCGCCGTTGTTCACCGGCGTCCGAAACCCTCGCGGCAAGGCACGCATCGTATCGAGCAGCCCAACCTGCAACGCCGCGCTTTCCACCTCCGCATCCATGCTCCATGGACGCGAATAGCGGATGTTCTCAGCGATATCGCCGCTGAACAACGCCACATCCTGCTCTACTAAGCCCACTTGGGAACGATAGTCGGCAAGTGACATCTCCTCGACGGCACGTCCCCCGATGCGAATCTTGCCGCTCGAGGGGGAATAGAGCCCGGCGATCAGCTTGACCAGGGTAGATTTTCCGGCACCGCTGCGACCCACCACCGCCACTACCGAACCCTCCGGTATGGACAGGCTTAGCCTATCCAGCGCAGGCTCGCTGCCGCCGGGATAACAAAATGTTACGTCTTCAAGCCGAAGCTCTCCCTTCATGGCAACTACCGCAGACGGATCCGAAGGTTCCATTTCCTCCGCTCCCTCGGTGGCCAGCAGTGCGTCAATATGCTTCCCGCTGGCGGAAGCTTGCTGGTAGGCATCGACAATGCCGGACAATTGTTGCACCGGCCCGTAGAACTGCCCCAGTAACAAGAAGAATCCCGCCAGCACGCCTGCGGTCAATTCACCTTCGGCGACGCGGGATGCACCCACCAACAGCACGGCGGCGTAAGATGCCTCGGTACAGAAGGTAAGGAATGGAAAGTAGACGGCAAGATATTTCTGAGCACGCACGCGGGTGGCGCGGAAGCGGTCCGACAGCGCACGCAGCTTGGTAGCCTCCAGATCCTGCTGCCCATGCGATTGCACCACGCGAAGCCCTGACACTTTCTCTTGCAGGGTGCTATTGACTTTGCCGATCTCTATGCGCGCCTGGGCATAGGCGGGTGAACTCAAACGGCGGTAAATCCATGTGGCCAGTATGACCACCGGGACACCGCCTAGCGCAACCAGGGCCAGGACCGGGTCGAGCCAGAACATGGCTATCGCAATGGCTACCATGGTGACCAGGCTGGTCGCGGCGCCGGCGAGACCGTTTTGCAGAAACCGTGCTAGTGCATCCACGTCTACCGTCATTCGGGTGAGCCGGGTATCGACGTTCTGCTCATGGTAAGGTAGGCCTAGCCGCAACAAATGCCCGAAGCTTCTTAACCGAACCGTGTGCTGCACGGTTTCCGCCGCGCGCGCCGAGACCACTGTCTGCAATGAATAGCAACACCAACTGATGGCAACCAGGCACAGGGCGAGCGCCGCACACATTCCGATCATGGCCAGGTTGCCCGCAGCTACGCCCGTGTCGATACCACGCTGCAAGAGCACGAGCACGCCGACGCTCGCTGCCGAGTCAACCGCGATCAGCATGGCCGCGGCCACAAACATCCACGCCACGGGGACTAACAGCGACGCCACCCGCCGCCCCTCACCTGCCTGTGCCAACCGCACCGCCCGTTCGGGCACGCGACTCATGCGTTCACGGAAACCTTCGCCAGCCATGGCCGTGGTGTCTTCATCGCCCTCACCACCAGGGGCCCCCAGAGAGGAGATTGGCTCGGGCCAGAGTATCGCGGTCGAAACGGGGGGTTTCTCCAGGAAATCGCCTGCGCTTGACATGAGGGAAACGAATGCCGGACAGCGCGCCTCAAGCTCAGCCTGCGTGCCGATATCGGCAACGCGCCCTTGCTCTAGTACCACAATCCTGCTGGCCAACTGCAACGTCGAACGCCGACGTGCTATAACCAGAAGCATGTGCCCATGGTCGGAATATCGGCCAAGCGCGGCGTTGATCTCTGCCTCGGTACCGGCATCAACTGCTGAAGTGGTGTCGTCCAGGATCAGTACACTTGGCGCTGTAAGCAACGCACGTGCGAGCGCAATACGCTGTCTTTGCCCACCGGAGAGGTTTGTCGCGCGCTCGGTAAGCCGGGTCTTGAACCCCTTCGGTAGCGCTAAAATGAAGGCAGTGGCTCCGGCCGCGTCAGCTGCATGGCTAATGTCCTCTTCCGTGGCATCCGGATGGCCATAGGCGATATTCTCGGCGACGGTGCCGGCAAAAAGAAAGGTATCTTCGAACACCACGCCAACCGCGCGACGCAGCTCTTCCAGTCTGAGATCGGCAATATTCTGCCTACCCCGCTCAGTGTTGAGCCACAGGTGCCCGGCGGTCGTATCGTAGAACCGTGCGAGCAGCATCAACAAGGTCGATTTACCCGAGCCAGACGCCCCCACTACCGCGATAGTCTCTCCCGCACTGATAGAAAACGACACGTCGCGCAGTACGCCAGCGCCGCCGCCGTAGTTGAATCCGACACCCTCCAATGCCAATCCAACAACTTTTCCGGCAACGGACTGAGACCCATCTTGCATTTGCGGCCGGGTGTCGATGAGGGAGAAAACGCGCTCGACCGAAGCCTGGGTACGCTGAGCAATCACCAGGAACGAGGCAAACACCCGGGTAGGGCCGGTCAGCATGGCGAGGAAACTGGCAAAAGCCACGAACGTTCCCAGGTCGATCCGTCCGGCCATCACGGACCAGCCGCCGAAACACAGCAACACGATTTGACCAAGCACCGGGAGTGCCAGCATGGTGGCGCCCGGCATGGCCTGGGCGATCGCCGAACCAATACGCACGCGTACCATATGCCGCGACTGGCGGTCCAGCCATTGCATCTCACGCAACTCCCCCACACAAGACTTGACGATGGAGATCTGCGTGAGAACCTCGCGCATGTGCTCTGTCAGATGAGCGAGCCTGTCCGAAGCCAGGCCCGTCTGCGCAAAAACACGACGGCGCGCGCGCAGCGCCGTCACGGCTAAACCGGCCAGCACGGCGACGACGATAAGCGTCATGGTCGGCGACATCCACAACATCACCGCGAGACCCGCAACGTAATAGGTAAGGACGGCCAGAGGCACAGGACACATCTGCAACAGAGTATGCATCTGCTGAAGATCGCTATTGGTGCGCGAAATAACCTGCCCCGTACGCAGGGCGTCTTGACCGGCCCCATCAAGTTTTTGGATACTGTCGAAAGCCCTTCCCCGCAAAGTGTGCTGAACCCACAACGAAAGTTCCCCGGCATAGCCGCGGCGCACATAGTTGCCGACGAAATCGAACAGCGCAATGAACAGCAGTCCAGCGGCGAGCCATGGCAACCCTGTGGGATCGCCAGCCAGTGCATCGTTAACCGCCTGGCGGGTAAGTAAAGGCGTCAACGCGGCCAGGATAATAGTCGTCACCGAGGCAAGTACCACAATGATGCTTAACGTCTTACGTTCCCAGCACACGCTGGCAAGGCGAACTATCCAGGAGCCAGCCGGCATTGGAGAATGGGCGGTGAGCATCAAGCCTCCTTCATCTGCGATAGAAGAGATCCATGGGTGCAATGGGCAAACCGCACCCAGACAGATCCAGTTAAAAATTGCGTCAGCGCACGCCCCGTGGGAATCCTTTGCGGGTAAAGGCAGCACCATCACAATGGCGTAACATAATCGTAGGACGGCTCTAGTCAGCCATGCTTCAGTTTTGCAACAAGGCTGTCAGCAACTTCGCATGGGCTAGCTTGCGTAGCCATTTCGGCAGCGACCTGTGCTGAAGCTGCACGCAGTGAGGTATTACTCAGGAATGTATTGATCAAATCGCTGGTCAATCCATCCTCGCCGGGGATGATCCCGCATCCCCGCTCCACGACAGCCTTGGCATTGACAGGACGATCCGCCCCTTGGCCAAACACGATCTGCGGTATCCCTGCGTGTAAAGCCGTAAGGGTGTTACCCGCCCCCCCATGATGAATAAATCCATCGGCGCCGTTGAGAAACACGCCCAGCGGAATCCAGTCGACAAGCCGTACGTTTGGCGGCAGCTTGCGCAAATCAGAACGCGCATTAGCTGATAGCTGTAAGATGATGTCGGCATCCACTTCGTCGGCCGAGTCCATAACCCACGAAATCAGATCCAGCCCATCGACCATGGGCTTGACGGTGCCAAGACTGACCAACAAACGTTTCCGGTCTGGCGCCCTCTCCCACCATTCCTCCCAGACTGCCCCTCCGTTGTAGGGTACATACTGCATTGAAATGATGGGTTCACCTTCATTCTGCAGAATACTCATACTCGGCGGCGTGACATCGATCCATGCCAGATCGCGCGGCGGCGCATCGACACCATGGCGGGCGTAGGCATCGGCCAACGATCGCGTCACCCCTTTTATATGCCATGGGGTGTGGCCGAATCCGACGGTTTGCATGACCACGGGGATACCATACTTAGCCGCAATTAATGGCCCTACGACGCCCAGCGGCGGATACACGATCAGGTCGGGCCGCCATTGCCCTGCGAATTCAACCAAGCGGTCGGCCATCTCTTCACTAAAGAAAGAGAAGTTCCCCATTCTGGTGCCTATGTTGCTCTTCTTCCTCATATCCTCCCGACGCCGATAGTCGGCCTCCGAATCGAATCCGGGCGCGGCATCGAACGCCACCAGGCCGGCCTCAGCCGCCTTTTGCGCAAATTTTCCCGTGCTCGCGATCACAACTTCATGCCCATTCACACGAAAAGCCTGAGCAAGAGAGAACACTGGATACAACAGGCCATACAAAGGTGGACCAACAAAGAGAATACGCATGAGAAAATCCCTCTCCGCTTGACGAACTGAAATCTGGAAGTTAACGCAAACACCCAGCCCGCTGAAGCGGCTCTGTTTTTCCAGTCAAGCCACCAATCAGCTAATCGAAGCTGAGATCCCTTTGAATTCCTATGGGGCGCTTAATCGGCGACCCAACAACGTAACTATTGCTTTTCCACCGTCAGATGCCCCAATAGGGCATCAGTCAGATAAAATCATAATTTGCAAATACTAATGATAATAATTACCAATATCATTAGTATTTGCAAGTATTATCTGACCCATCAGTGAAGCTGGGAAAGCGTGTAAGGACGGTAGCACGCCTACGGCGTGAGCGTGTCTGCTTCGCGGACCCGACAGCACGACCCCTGCTTTATGTTGAGCGCACGCAGCAAAGTGTTCTGCCAACGTCACTGACGCGGTCGCCAGAGTGCAATATCAGCATGACAGTGAATTTGCGGGCATGGTTTTTGTCCCGGATTTTATGGATAGTTTTCTGCATCGGGCCGCGAGAGGGATTGCCCTACCCGCAGCCCTCATACGTCAGTATGTGTTATTGGTTGGCATCAGAAATGCAAACCTAGTTGCATATAGTAGGTTCGACCCGATTCGTTGTACGTCCGCGCGCCTGCGCCATAGGCATAGGTACCGGAATTCCCGGAGGTAGTCGAGTTGCCCTCCCGGAAGTGTCGTTTGTCCAGGAGGTTATCAATCCCTCCGGTCAAATCCACGGATTTGTTAATGTTATACGTCGCGCTCATACCAAACAGAGCGTAAGGGGACACCTGCCAGGTTTCGCTGCCGGTGGTGGTTTCTCCTTTGGCGTTATATTTCTTGGGTTTTTGCTTGCCATACCATGTCATCGTACCCTGCACGGACAGGTCGTTCCTGGCCTGCCAGTCCAGCGTCGAATTAATCGTGTATTTCGGGATGATAGTCAGGTAATCACCGGTGGTTTTGTTTTTATTTTCGATGATATAAGTGAAGTTGTTCTTCATCATCACCGTTTCACTCAGCGGGAAGTTAAGCGTACCTTCCAGGCCCTGGACTACCGCTTTAGGGACATTCTCCCACTTGTAGATGTCTGATGTACTGTTGGAGTATTCCGCTGCTTCGCCCGCCTCAATCTTGTCGCGGTAGTCATTGCGATACCAGGTCAGACCAGCCTGCACATTATCGTGATGATATTCAATCCCGACCTCTTTATTGACGCTGGTTTCGGCCTCCAGATCCTTATTCCCCTGCAGATAGCAGCTGCCGGCGCTGGCATAGCATCCATTGCCGCTGCTGTATAACAGGTAGTTAGGGTTGGTCTGATACAGGTTCGGCGCTTTCCAGGCCCGGGCAATACCCATCTTCAAAGTGAAATCATCGCCCAGTTCCTGAGACAGATTTAATGCCGGGCTGAGGTTGCTGCCGGTGATGGTCTGATGATTAAACCTCAGCCCCGGTGTCAGACGGGTGGAGTCGGTTAGATCAATATTGTCCTCGGTATAAAGGCCGTAAATATCCGCCGAGCTGTAGGCACTACGGCCGGAGCTGGACACACCGCTTACCGCGCCGCCGGATGTTGTGGTCAGCGTATTCGAGGTGGGATCTTTCATCGTCTGATGATTCATCTCCGCACCAAAGGTGACGGTCTGGTTAACCCACATCTCGAAAGGGATATTAATATCGGAATGCAGGTTGGTATCGTTCAGATAGATGGTGGAGAACCCTTGATCCGCGCTGCTGAACATACCTTCAACGCCACCAGACAGCCCTTCCTTCAGGCGGGAATTACGTGTTTTTTCAAACTGAATGTAGTTACTGGTAGTTATCCCGTTATCCCAGGCACCGGTGTATTTCAGACTCAGATCCTGACGATAGATGATGTTTGTCTCTTTGCCGTAATACTTTTTCACCAGCGTGCTGGTGTTGGTGTTTTGGGTATCCCCCGCATAGAGATTACCCTGACGGCTGAAACCGGCATCCAGCTCCAGCGCCTGCATCGGCATAAATTCCCAGCGCAGGGCGGTATTAATATTTTTATTAATGACACCCTCACGGCCAGCCGGCACCATACCGGCATATCTCCCGGTACGTTCAGCCTCATGACCGCTGTTGATGTCCTGTGCATCTGCCTGGGTTTTGCTCCAGTTTCCATAGAGGCGCATGGTCAGGTTATCAGCCAGCTCCCCGCTCAGGTTGGCGTTATAGCGTTTGGTAGCACCTTCAGATTTGTGCTCTGGTACGCTGAAATAGCTATTGAAACTGCCGTGCCACTCACGGGCTGCCGGTTTGGTAATGATATTCACCACCCCTCCCATGGCGGCATTGCCGTACATGGCCGCAGCCGGGCCGCGAATGACCTCGATACGCTCAATCATCTCGGCGGGCACCCAGTTGCTGTCACCACGGGTATCACGTTCGCCACGCCAGCCATAACGTACGGAATTGCGGCTGCTCACCGGCATGCCGTCAACCAGGATCAGGGTATTTTCCGGCCCCATACCGCGGATATCGATCTGGCGGTTGTTGCCGCGCTGGCCACTGCTGGAGTTGCCGGTCAGATTCACACCCGGCATGGTGCGGATAATTTCGGAAACATCACGCTGAATGGGGTGTTTTTTGATGGCCTCGCTGTTAATTATCGACACACCAGGCGCCTGCAGGTTTTGCTTCGCCGCGGTCACTACGATGGTATCGCCCGCCGTTGCCGCGGCGCTGTCGTTATCGGCAAGCGCTGACGCACCGTCGCTTGCCTTGGCGTCGCCCACCGTCGCGGGGGATGATGCCGGCGCGGTGGTAGTACTGTCGGCCGCGGGCGCGGCCAAAGGAAATGCCAATGTCCCCAGGCCCAGACTGATTAGGGTCGCTAGGGAGTAACCTGATAATGTAGTATTCATAAGTTCCCTGAACTGCAGCCGATCTTGAGACTGCCCAAGCGAAATCCGGCAGTATGAACGGCCTGATATGTTATAAAATTGATAAAATAAGCAGTTTTTTCAGTAACTGCCCGGCAGCGAAAATGTAATGTTAAATCACTGTTAACATTACGTTATCCCATCGTTCAGTCACTCCCTTGACAAATAAAACGACCCTTGATGGAACTTTTACACATTATTGCAAATGGAAATAATTATCAATGGCATTTAGATTGTGTTTCGCATTTAAAATTTCACATTCAGGATTTAAACGAGGAATCAAGCCCAGCGGTAACTATCTACGAAGTTGACAGTTACCGGGCTTACGATGCTAGTTGCCTTAAATACTAAGTCTTATTCCGCGCGCGCTAAAAGAATCAATATCCAGTTTTATCTGCCGCAACCGCTACGCTGCTGGTCGCTGCGCCGACCTCATGGATACCGTCATCCCTCTTACCGGTCACATCAAGAATGGCAATGAAAACATAGCGTTCCTCGTAAGCTTTTAGAAAACCACTGCGGTTTATGTACCAAGACATTTAATGATCTTTACCATCATTAGCGGTGCGGCCATCAATACCGCACCTTATCCCGATATCCTATGGTTACCACCAGACTTCAGCTTGGGCACCAACGGTAAATTGATCGCTCTTACTGTCGGCAAACTCAAACTGACTAATGCCATTCCCCAGCACTTTCAGGTAGGCGCCGTAACAACGAATTTCCGAACGTGAGGTGCGCATACTGGTACCCAATTTAAAAGTCTGGAGCAGCGTGGTTTTATATCCTTTCTCGTGATATTCCACGCCACCAGTTTTATTTTTCTGATCAAACCAGCCTAATCCAATGCCTGTCTGGTGAGTGTCGCTCCAGATATAAGCGGGACGGATAACTATGCGGACATGGTCAAAATTGGTAAAGACGCCAAATTTGACCTTTTTTTTGTCGGCGACGCGCTGGCCACCAGCGTACACCGCCTGCCGTCCACTATGGCGCGGCTCGAGCCGCTCACGCTGTTGGCCACCCTGGCGGTCTCCACCCGTCATATCGGCCTGGCGGCCACCGCCTCCCCCACCTTCAGCGATCCCTTTACGCTGGCCCGCGCGTTTTCATCCCTGGATCATATCAGCCGGGGCCGGGTCGCCTGGAACGTGGTGACCTCGTATTCTACCAATGTGGCACGCAACTTCAGCCGGGAGGATATGCCCGACCACGCGGCGCGCTATGCCCGGGCGCGCGAATTCCTCGAGGTAGCATTTAAGCTGTGGAACGGCTGGCGGGATGGGCGGTGGTGGCCGATCGGACCAGCGGCCGCTATTTCGACGACGACAAGATCCAGCCGATCAACCATCACGGCGAACATTTTTCGGTGCAGGGACCGCTGAACATTTCCCGCTCCCCCAGGGGCGGCCGGTGATTATTGAAGCCGGGTCCTCGGCCGATGGCCAGACGCTGGCGGCGCAGACTGCCGAGGTAGTGTTCACCGCCAGCGCCTCCCTGGAGGAAGGACGGGCGTTTTATCGCAGCCAGAAACAGGCGGTGGCGGCCGCCGGACGCGATCCCAAAGCAGTGCTGATCTTGCCGGGGGTGATGCCGATCGTCGGCCGCAGCCGTGAGGAGGCCCGGGAAACCTGGCGTCAGCTTAACGCGCTGGTGGATATCGACAACGGGCTTGACCAGCTCTCCGCCCGCTTTGGTCTGGATCTGCGCGCCTACCCGCTGGACGGGCCGGTACCGCCGGTGCCGGACGGCGAGGGAAATCAAAGTCGCATCAAACTGTTGACCGATCTGGCGGCGCGCGATGGCTTGACCCTGCGCGAGCTGGCGGCGGTGGCCGCCGGATCCCGTGGACACCGGGTGGTGGTAGGCAGCGCTGACGATATCGCCGATGACTTCCAGCAGTGGCTGGAGGCAGGCGCGGCGGACGGCTTTAACGTGATGCCCGCGATTATGCCGGAACAGCTGGATCTGTTTATCGAGCTGGTGACCCCAGAGCTCCAGCGCCGAGGGTTATTCCGCACCTCATACCCTTTCGCCACGCTGCGCGAGAACCTGGGGCTACCGGCGGCGAGCTGAGCACGCCCGCCCCAGACCTCCCGCGCCTGAAGAACGTTTTTAGAGGAACCGCAATGAGTATTCGACTATCGCGACGTGTCCAGCGTGTGACGCTCTCCGCCAACGCCGCCGCCAAGCAACGCACCAATGAATTAAAAAGCGCCGGGGTGGATATTCTTGACCTGACCACCGGCGAACCGGATTTCGACACCCCCGAAGCCGTCAAGCAGGCGGCCTACCGGGCCATCGCCCAGGGTGAAACGAAATACACCGCCACCCCCGGCGTGCGCGCGCTGCGGGAAGCCGTGGTGCGCAAGCTGTCGCGGGAAAACCGGCTGGCCTATCCCCTGGCGGAAGTGGTTATCGCCAACGGCGCCAAACAGATCATTTTCAACGCATTCGCCGCTACCCTGGATGACGGGGATGACGTGCTGGTGCCGACGCCGTACTGGCCCACCTTCCCCGACAGCGTGCGTTTTAACGGAGGCGAGCCGCGTTTCCTGCCCTGCCCTTTGGAGCAGGGCTATAAGCTGCTGCCGGCGCAGCTGGAACAGGCCATCGGGCCGCGTACCCGCTGGCTGGTCCTTAATACCCCAGGCAATCCCAGCGGCGCGGTCTATGCCCGCCAGGAGCTGGAAAAACTGGCGGCGGTGCTGCGTCGCCACCCCCAGGTACTGGTGATGCTGGATGAACTGTACGAACATATCCTGTTCGACGGCCGCCAGCATATCGGGCTGCTGAACGTCGCGCCGGATTTGCGAGACCGCGCGCTGCTGGTGGGCGGCGTGTCGAAAACCTATGCCATGACCGGCTGGCGCATCGGCTACGGCGCCGGTCCGGCCACGTTGACGCAGGCCATGGTGGTCACCCAGTTGCAGATCTCCTCGGGCGCCAGCTCGGTGAGCCAGGCGGCGGCCCTGGCGGCGTTTGAAGGCGGCCTGGATTTCCTGCCGCCCCAGGTGGCCAGCTATCAGCGGCGCCGTGATACGCTGGTGGAACATCTTAGCGCTGTGGACGGGCTGGAGCTACTCCCTCCCCAGGGCAGTTTTTTTGTATTCTGCCGCTGCGCGGGACTGCTGGGGCAACGGCGGCCGGACGGCCGCCGGCTGGAAAACGAGGTGGATGTGCTCGATTACCTGCTGGAACGCGGCGTATCGGGCATCGGCGGCAGCGCTTATGGCTTGTCGCCCTATTTCCGCCTTTCCATCGCCACCGATGATGCCACCGTGGCCGAAGCGGGCCGGCGTATCGCCGCCGCTTGCGCCTTGTTAATGAAATGACTGCTCGCCCTGCCGGCAATCCAAGTTAGATCGCGCCCTGGCGGGTGCTGCCGTCGACCCCATGGGGATACCGGGGGCCAGGGCGACGTAGCGGTAAATAAGATGGTGGATCACGCGGATATTCGCGGGTTGGATACCGCATTACAGAGATCCGTCATCTGATCCCGCCACTTACTTACGACGCGAACTAGCGTTGCGCTGCCGTCGTGAAGCGTCGCCATGGGTTGCTCTTGTTCCGGGCTACGCCGCCTTCAGGAAACGCTCTTCGATAATGCTGGTTCTCTGGTTTCTTGTTCTCTTATGCCATCCGTGTGTCGTGCGGTTCCCGCGTGAGCGACATCGCCAGCCGGCCAATATCCCAGATAAAACCGGCCAGCTCCCGGGCGACGGCCACAATGGGAATATTTGCATTCTTCCCTTTTGCCACGAGCCTGCGTCATCTGGATCCAAAAGGGCGAACAGGATATCGGGCGCAAGCTCGACGGGATTTTCCGCCGCTGGCACCGCGACAGCTTGGCCGCCCTGGCGGATAAACGCGGTTGGTCGTACCTAGCGCCGGCGCTCGACAAGATGTGCCGGGAGACATTAAACGAGCAGTTATCCTGGGGGGCCATCCCAAGCTCAGGCTTTTTTGCCGCGCCACGTCATCCGCCGGCAGTCCAGCCCGGGTTATCCTCGGCTTATAGCAAAAACCGCTGTGCATTATGTTATCGTTATAGATGTTAGCTTTATAGCGGGCGGCCTTAACCGCCCGTCCCGTCGTCTACTTTGCATAGGGTGTATTATGATCGCAGGCATGCCAATCTCACGCCGAACGCTCCACAGTGAGATAGCCGATTTCATTCGTGACATGATCGTCCGGGGAGAGCTGGAGCCGGGCAGCAGGATCCCCGAAAAAGATCTGTGCGCACGTTTTGATATATCCAGAACACCCCTGCGCGAAGCGCTGAAGGTTCTGGCTACCGAAGGCATGATCATCTTGCTCCCGCAGCGCGGCGCCCGCGTGGCGGCGTTGACTAATGAAGAGCTGTACGAAATCTTCCCGATAATCGCCAGTCTTGAGGGCCTGGCCAGCGAGTTGGCTTGCCAGCATATCACCCGCGACGAATTAGCCGCTATCGAACAACTCCACGCGCAGATGCTGCTGGCTTACCAGCGGCAAGACAAACTCGACTATGCCCGCCTGAATCGGGAAATTCACCTTGCCCTGTTCAGCGCGGCCAGAAACCAGTCGCTGCTGGCACTCTATAAAACCCTTGAGCTGCGCATCAGGAATATCCGCCATACCGTGCGCCAGTTGCCGAAAGACTGGCAGCGGGCGGTGAACGAGCATGAGGAAATCATGGCCTGCCTGCGCGTAAAAAACGCCGCGAAACTGGCAAAGACCATGCGCAAGCATATCATGAGCACCGCCAACGCCGTCAAAAATGCCATGGATGCCAAGCTATAATATCCTGTCGGCCATGGCGCCGGGACCGTTATAGCGTCCGCTATCAGGCGCGTCCCGCGGCGTCGCCAGCTCCCTGACGTCATAGGTTTTTCTTATCAGTAATCTGGTTTTTACCTCCTGTGAAATGAATTCATTATTCATTATTTATTTTTATTGACCCCTCGCTCCAGCCGATCAATTCTTGCACGGTTCCCGGTCGCGCACCCAGGGTTTGCTTTCCCAGGGCGGCGGCGATCCCGAGCTCGCCGGCCGTCGGCGTTGATGCGTTCAGGCAACAGTTAATCACCTTTCCACGGAGCTACAATGAACAGACATTTTTTGGTTAACTTTTTTTGCCTTCTGGCCCTGGCGGGCACCGCCGCCAGCGCCGCGGAACTTGATGGAACGCTTAAAAAAATCGCCGACAGCGGCCAGATCACCGTGGGCCACCGTGATGGCGCGGTCCCATTTTCCTACTACGACGATAATCAGCGGCCGATCGGTTATGCGATGGATATCTGCAACGCGGTAGTGGCGGCAGTCAAAGCCCGCGTCCATAAACCAGAACTGGCGGTGAATACCCTGCCGGTCACCGGCACTACGCGTATTCCGCTACTGGCTAACGGCACCATCGATATGGAATGCGGCACCACCACCAATAACGCGGAACGACAAAAACAGGTGGCTTTTTCGACCACCTATTTTGTCGCAGCCGTGCGCATCATGTCCAAAAAGAGCGCACCGGTTGCCTCAATGGCGGAGCTTAAGGGTAAAACCATCGTCACCCTGTCCGGTACCACCAGCGTCAAAATCGTCAATGACGCCAATAATTCCCAGCATCTGGGCATGACCATCCTGACGGCCAAGGACCTGGCGGAGGGCATGCTGACCCTGGAGACCGGACGGGCGGCCGCGCTGATTTTTGATGATGTCTCACTGGCCGGCGCGCGGGCCACGTCCAAGTCGCCTGACGCGTTCCAGATCTCCGATCGGCCGCTATCCGTCGAGCCTTACGGCATTATGCTGCGCAGGAATGACGAACAGTTTAAGCAGTTGGTCAACGACACCATCGCCGGCCTGTACCAAAGCGGGGCCATTAACGGCATCTATAACAAGTGGTTTACCCAACCCATCCCGCCGCGGGGCATCAATATGCAATTCCCGATGTCCGCCCAGTTGCAAAAGGCGATTGCCCATCCAACGGATGACGCCAATCCCGAGGTCTATCGCTAATGCCGGCGCAAGTAACCCTGGCGGATGATCATCCCGGGCGCGTTGGTCGGCATGGCGCGCAGCCTCGACCGCAGGTCTTGGCTGCGGCAGGACAAGTGGCAAAATGAACTATAACTGGAACTGGGCCGTCTTTTTCGATACCGCATCCGACGGCGCCCATACCTGGTGGCAGACGCTGGTCATCGGCCTCGGCTGGACGGTGGCCACCGCCGCCTGCGCCTTTTTTATCGCGCTGGTCCTGGGGGCGCTTGCCGGCGTGGCGCGCAATACGCCGAACCGGTGGTTAAATAGCTGCGGCAGCGCATTTGTCGAGGTATTCCGCAATATTCCCCTGCTGATGCAAATGTTCCTTTGGTATTTCGTCTTTCCGGAAATGCTGCCGGCGGCGCTCGGCGACCAGTTGAAGCAATTACCGAACGCGCAGTTTTATACAGCGGCGCTCTGTTTGGGATGCTATCACGGTGCCCGTATGGCGGAAGTGGTCAGGGCCGGCCTGGAAAGCCTGTCCAAAGGCCAGCGCATGGCGGGACAGGCGTTGGGGCTGACCCTGGCGCAAACCTATGCTTATGTGCTGCTGCCGGTGGCAATGCGCATGGTGACCCCGGCGGTAACGTCCGAATTGTTAAGCTGCACCAAAAACACCTCGGTGGCGCTGGCGATAGGGCTGATTGAATTGACCGGCGGCGCCCGCGCCATGCAGGAAAACACCTTCCAGGTGTTTGAAGCCTTCAGCGGCGCGACCCTGCTCTATCTGCTGCTCAACCTGGCGGTGGTTTTTTTCATGCGCGGCGTGGAGAAAAAAGCCGCGCTACCCGGATTTGCAACCGGCGTCGGCCGGGAAAAGGGCTGATTGATGCTGACGGGATTTGACTATCACACTATTATCCGCACCCTGCCGTATCTGTTTATGACCGGGATGAGCTTTACCCTGCGCCTGACGCTGTGCGCAACCCTTGCCGGTCTGGTGTTCGGCACCTTGCTGGCGCTGATGAGGCTGTCCGGCATGCGTTTTTTGTCTATTCTGGCGACCTGTTATGTCAACCTGATGCGCTCGCTGCCGCTGGTTTTGGTGATCTTCTGGTTCTATTTTCTGGTGCCCTATCTCCTGCAATCGGTCACCGGCGCCGCCTCGCCGGTGCGGGTGGACCCGTTCTGGTCATCGGTGATTACCTTCAGCCTGTTCGAAGCCAGCTATTTTTGTGAGATTGTCCGCTCGGGCATACAGTCGCTGCCCAGCGGGCAGTCTTCCGCCTCGCAGGCGCTGGGTATGACCGGCCGGCAGACCATGCTGTACGTGATCCTGCCGCAGGCCATGCGCAATATGCTGCCGCTGTTCCTGACCCAGACCATTATTTTATTCCAGGACACCTCGCTGGTCTATGTACTGTCGATTACTGATTTCCTGGGCGCCGCGGCCAAGATTGCCCAGCGCGACGGACGCCTGCTGGAGATGTATCTGTTTGCCGCGGCGGTCTATTTCCTGATGTCGTTTGCCGCCTCGTACTCGGTGCGGATGCTGCAAAAACGGGTGGCCATTATTCGCTAGAACTGATGCGTCTCGGGTTTATCTGCCGTAGCCTGAGCTGCGCCCAGGCCAACCGGAGATCAATGGCAACCTTTTATCCGGCCGATCGCGCGGTTAGCATGCGCGCTATTTTCTCCTTATACCATGGTGCTTACATGTCCCCATTACCAACTGTTTCGGTTCCGTCCGCTGCGGGAAACAACGCAGCGCTGTTAGCCCTTGCAGGCCAGCGCCTCAATGTTCTGCAACATGAGCGCGTGGTGCTCTATGCCGGCGCAAACCTGCCCAGTCCCGAGGCAATGGCGGCTTATTCCCCGGGATTAAGCGCCTATCCGGCCATGGGACCCAGTTTTGATAAGGAGCAGCCCGATACCGGCCTGGTCTCCGCGCTTGAAGTGGCCGTTGCCGATCAGATTAGCCGGCTGTTCGGTTCACTCTGGGCGGACACGCGCCTGCCGAACTGCACTACCGCCAACCTCGCCGTTTTCCACGCGTTCGCCAGACCGGGCGATCTGTTGCTGGCTCCCGCAGCCGCCCATGGCGGGCATTTAAGCCAGCGCAAAGGCGGAACGCCCGAATTGGCGGGCCTTAACGTTGAGGATCTGCCCTACGATGAACATCACCTTTGTCTTGACCCGGCGGCGGCGGCGGCGATGATCCTGCGCCGAAAACCACGTCTGGTGATGCTGGGACGCTCGGTCATGCTTAAGGCGGACGATATAACGCCGGTGATAAACAGCGCGCAGCGGGTCGGCGCCAAAACCATTTTTGACGCGTCCCATGTACTGGGGCTGATCGCCGGCGGGATGTTTCCCAATCCCCTGTCGCTGGGGGTGGATATCATGACCAGTTCGACGTATAAGACGCTGCCGGGCCGACCGCACAGTATTATTGCCGGCGGCAATTTGGCCGATCGGGCTTTGTTGGCCAGCGTCATCGAAAATCGCATGATCGCCAACGGCGATGCCGGCTGTTTACCGTCCCTGCTGGTGACTCTGGAGCAGGCAAAACAGAACGGCGCGAACTACGCGCGCCGCATTTGCCGCAATACCGCCGCCATGGCCGCGGCGCTCAGGGCGGCAGGCGTCGTGGTGATGGCGGCGCAGCCCCATGAAACCGCGACCCATCAGTTGCTGATCCCCATGAGCCCGGCGCTGTCGGCCAAACAGACCCTTGCCGCGCTTGAACAGCAGGGGATACTGGTGGGCACCTGCGCCGATCCGGCCGCCGCCGGTCATTTCGCCCTGCGCGTCGGCACCCAGTTCATGACCACCCTGGAGCTTGATGAGACCGGGTTTGCCCGCATCGCGCAACGCCTGGCCGCGCTGTTGGAACGGACAGCCGATAATCGTATGCGGATACGAGCCGGGAGGTAACTCGCTTTACGCTCGACATCAGGCCATACGGCCAGTGGCGCAATGCATCCCAATGCCGCTGGCCGGTTTTCCCCCACGGCTGCAGGCTAGCGTGGGAGACCGCAGCTTCGGCCATTATCTGCGGAGCAGCCAAACGCCGACCTCTCGTGGCCTGGGAACCTTTATTTCCTTATTTGGGGCAAACGTCCTATCAGTATCACTGAAACTGTTGATCTGTTCAGTTGGCACAGGCTGTCGAGAGGAAAATATTTCCTGAAGTGGCGATGCACCTGCAGCAAAAACCGATCGCGATTATGTATTTTGCCATTGGCATGAAAATGATTTTAATAATGCGGTTTGGATAATTCCCGCCGCGAGATGACCAGACGTACGTTACCGTCAAGTAGAAAATGTACTCGATTCACTGCAAGCATCCAGATCAAATATTGAAAAGAAATTTATTACCGAATTGGGCATGACAATCCACAAAGTGATCCAGGAAGAGCGGTTGAGGAAAGCCAAGGAACTTCTCACCACCACCGCAATCCCGATTAGCGAAATCTGCAAATTATGCAGTTATAATACCATCCAATATTTTTATTTTATTTTTAATCAACAAACGGGAATGACTCCCTCGAAATACCGTAACAGCCGGTCTTATCAAAACCAAGGTAAAGATGCCGATTTGATTTATTGACAAGTTTCGTTCAACTATGGCCGCTATGCATTATCCGGCTGACGTTTCAACAACCGCCCCCGCCGTTCTTGTACCTGCCCGTCCTCGTAACCCGCCACGCCATTGACTACCACCAGATCGATCCCGGGCGCTTGCCGGCATGGGTCACCGTAGGTGGCGACGTCCTGGATCCGCTCCATGTCCACCAGGGTTATATCGGCGAACGCCCCTTCGCGCACCACGCCGCGATCCCGCAGGCGAAAGCGCGCGGCCGGCAGCCCCGTCATCTTGCGCACCGCCTCGGCCACATCGAACAGCCGCAGATCGCGGCAATAGTGTGCCAGCACCCTGGGAAAGGTGCCCCAGAGGCGCGGATGAGGATTAGGGTCGTTCGGCAAGCCGTCGGAACCAATCATTGACAGCGGATGCGCCAGGATCTTGCGCACGTCGTCTTCGCTCATCATGCTGTAGATCGCCCCGGCCGGGCGCAGGCGTTCTGTGGCTTGCCATTGGTCGACACCCCACAACGCGGCAATCTCTGCAAGCCGCTGCCTGGCCATTTCCGGGTGCGGCTCCGACCAGGTGATATAGATCTCCATCTGTCCGTCGACGCGCCAGGCGTCAAGCGTGGTGGAGCTGGCCGCATACGGATAGCAATCGCAGTTGCAGGGCTGCTGGCCGGCGGCTTTTTCCAGCGCGGCCAGGGCCTGCGGCGCACGGCCCCAGTTGCCCGCGCCGGCGCACTTGAGGTGTGATATCACCAAGTCCGCCCCGGCATTACGGGCGGTGCTGAACGACTCTTGCAGCGAGTCCAGCAAACCGTCGTGTTCATTACGCATATGCGTGGTGTACAGCGCGCCGTAAGCGCCGACAATGTCTACCAGGCGCTGCATTTCCGCCGCCGGCGCCTGTTTGGCGTTGGTGTAGGCCAGACCGGAGCTGAGGCCGATGGCGCCATCGTCGAGGGCGCCTTTCAGCGCCGCGCACATGTGTTCCAATTCGCACTCCGTCGCCGGTCGATCGAATTGCTCCATGACGTTGGCCCGCAGCGCGGTGTGGCCGATCAGCGCCGCCACGTTGACGCTCGGGCCGGCGCGCTCAACCGCGTTGGCATAATCCCCGAAGGTCGGGTAAACAAATACCTCCTGCGCGCCCAGCAGGTTCATCGGGTCCGGCGGCGCGCCGGGCAAGGTCACCGGCGAGCCGCTGATGCCGCAGTTGCCGACGATCACCGTGGTAACGCCCTGGGAGATTTTGGCAAGCATGTCCGGACTGCGGATAACCTGGATGTCGTCGTGGGTATGCACGTCGATAAAACCCGGCATCAGGCAGCGCCCGGCACCGTCAATCACCCGTCGCGCAGTCTGTCCGGCAAGATTGCCGATAACGGCTATCCGATCGCTACGGGTCGCGACGTCGGCGATATACGGATCGGCGCCGGTGCCATCAACCACGGTGACCGCACGGAACAATAAATCAAACGCCATGTGAGATCCTCCGGCCCGCGGCGAAATCCCAGCCCTTGCCGGGAACCGCGTCCATCAATTGTTGAGTATAGGGATGCCGCGGGCGGGTCAGAACATCGCAGGCCGGTCCGTACTCGATAACCTTGCCGTGTTGCATCACCAGCACGTCGTCGCATAACTGCGCCGCCACGCGCAAATCGTGGGTGATAAACAAAATGGCGACGCCCATACGGTGTTGAATATCGCCAAGCAATTGCAGCACCTGCGCCTGAACCGAAACATCCAGAGCGGACACCGCCTCGTCGGCGACGATCACGTCCGGCTCCATCGCCAGCGCGCGGGCGATGGCGATGCGTTGCCGCTGTCCGCCGGAAAACTGATGTGGATAACGGTCGATGGCGTCGGCGGGCAGCCCAACCAGTTCAAGCAACTGCTGGCCGTTCGCCCAGGCCTGGGCGAACGACACGCCGTGATTCATCGGTCCTTCCACCAGGCTCTTGCCAATGTTCATACGCGGATTGAGCGAACGATTGGGGTCCTGGAAGATCATCTGTATCCTTTTGCGGTGAGGTTTGAGTCCGGCGGTCGAGAGTTCGGAAATATCATTGCCGGTAACCCGGACCGCACCGCTGGTAGGCGTCAGCAAACGCATCACGCAACGCGCCATCGTCGACTTGCCGGAACCGCTTTCGCCGACGATCCCAAGCGTCCGGCCGCGCTTAAGGGTGAAGGTCACATCGTCCAGCGCGCGCGTACCCTCGCGCCGATTACCGAACCAGCTTAGCGCCGTGCCGGCGGCCGGATAGATTTTGCCCAGTTCAATGACGTCAAGCACCACCTGCGTCCTGTGCAGCTCACCGCGCGCGGGCCGCGGCACCAAGCCTGGGACCGCCGCCAGCAGGGCTTTGGTGTAATCCTCGCGCGGTTGCGACAGTACCTGCTCTACCGTGCCGGATTCCACGATACGTCCCTGGCGCATGACGCAGACGCGGTCGGCGATATCCACCACCACCCCCATATCGTGGGTGATAAACAGCACCGCGGTACCGTGTTTTTGCTGCAGCTCGCGGATCAGTTTAAGAATCTGTTGTTGGGTCGTCACGTCCAGCGCGGTGGTCGGCTCATCGGCGATCAGCAGGCGCGGCTCGAGCACCAGCGCCATCGCTATCATGATGCGTTGGCGCTGGCCGCCGCTGAGTTGATGCGGATAAGCATCATAAACCCGTTCGATATCCGGCAGATGCACCTGCGCCAGCGCGCTGATAACCTGCGTACGGCGCTGCGAGGCGCTTAAATCAGTATGGGTCTGCAGCACTTCGTCGATCTGGCGTCCCACCGTAAGCACCGGGTTGAGCGCGGTCATGGGCTCCTGGAAAATCATCGCCATGCGGCTGCCGCGCAGCGCCTTAAGCCGCCGGTTGCCGACCCGCAGGACATCTTCGCCGTCCAGCAGCACTTGCCCGCCCATCACCCTGAGCGCGCCTTGGGGCAGCAGACCCAGGGTGGCCAGCGACGTTACCGACTTGCCCGAACCGCTTTCACCCACCAGGCACAGCGTCTCCCCGGCACGGATACCGAATGAGATATCCTGCAGCACAGGAATGCCCTGCGCGGTATCAACACACAAATGCTCTACCCGCAGGGTGTCGTTTTGCCGTTCACTCATGCGCCGCCCCTTTTGTTCATGCGTGGGTCGAGGGCATCGCTCACCGTGTCGCCCAACAAGTTGATCGATAAAATACACAGCGACAGCGCCAGGCCCGCCCACAGCACCAGCGAAGGCTTGAGCTGGAAGTACAGGCGGCCTTCGGAAATAATGTTCCCCCAGGTCGGCGTCTCGGTGCCGATGCCGGCGCCGAGAAACGACAGGATCGCTTCGGTCAGGATCGCCGACGCGCATATATAGGTGCCCTGCACAATCAGCGGCGCCAGAGTGCCGGGCATCAGGTGCCGGATCAGGATCCTGAAGGCCGGCGTGCCCATCAGCACCGCGGCCTCCACATACGGCTCCTCACGGATCGACAGCACCCGCGAGCGCACCAGGCGCACCACCTGCGGGATCTCCGGCACCATGATGGCTATCATCACCGTCCATATGCCGGCGCTGCTTAGCGAGACGATAGCAATGGCCAGCAGGATGCCGGGGATCGCCATCAGACCGTCCATCACCCGCATCAGCACGGCGTCCAGGCGCCGGAAATAACCGGCCAGCAGACCCAGCGGCAAGCCAATCAGCACGCTCAGCACGGTCACGCCCAGTCCCACCATCAGCGAGATGCGCGCGCCATAGACAATACGCGAAAACAGATCGCGGCCATAAGCATCGGTACCGAGCCAGAATTCGGCGCCGGCTGGCCTGAGCCGAAGCGCCGGAGATAGGGCAATGGGATCGTGATTGGCAATCCAGGGCGCGAACACCGCCATGGATACAATCAGCATCAGGCAGATCAATGCGATAATCGATGTCAGCGGCAGACGCGGCAGTGTTAACCAACGATACCGGGGGGCCGGCAAGGTCAGGAGATCCGGTTTACTCATGGCAATGCCCTCAGTAGCGAATGCGCGGATCGCTGAGCGCGTACGACAAGTCGATCAGCAAATTGATGATGACATATACCCCGCTGGTCAACAGGATCATGCCCTGAATAACCGGATAGTCCCGGGCCAGCACGGCGTCGACAATCAAGCGCCCCAGACCCGGGATGTTGAATACGCTTTCGGTGACCACCACCCCGGAAATCATCAGCGCGAAACCGGCGCCAATCACCGTCAGGATCGGGATGGAGGCATTGCGCAGCGCATGCCTAAACAGCACGTGGATTTCGGCCAGGCCCTTGGCGCGGGCGGTACGGATGTAGTCTTCGCCCAACACTTCAAGCACGCTGGCCCGCGTCATCCGCGCCACCAGCGCGATGTAGACCGACGATAAGGTCAATGCCGGTAATACAATACGCTGGGCAAACGGCCAGACTCCCCCGGTGATGCTGCGAAAACCCTGTACCGGCAACCACTTCAGTTCGATGCCGAATACGGTAATCAGCACATAACCTATGACGAACACCGGTATCGAGAATCCCAGTACCGACGTCGACATCACCAGATTGTCTATCCAGCTACCGTGTTTCCAGGCCGCCAGTACCCCCAGCGGTACCGAGATAAGGATAGTGAAGGCAATCGCCGTCAGCGCCAGGCTCAGGGTCGGCTCCAGGCGCTGGCCGATCATGCCCAGTACCGGCGTGTGGGCCATCAGGGAGGTGCTGAAATCTCCCTGCAGCAGTTGCCAGACCCAGACGAAAAACTGCCGGTACAGCGGCTCGTTCAGGCCCAGGCTTTCGCGGATGGCCGCCAGTTGCTGCGGAGTTGCCATATCGCCGGCAATAATCGCCGCCGGATCGCCCGGCGACAGCCGCAGCAGCAGGAAGACAAACAGCGCCACCACCAGCATCACCGGGATAGCCGCCAGTACGCGGCGAATGAAGTAACCCATCATCGAAGCCTCCGAAGGCAATAATTATCCGCTAATCAGTCGCTTTTCTCGACGTTCCAGAACACGGTGGACGGCCCGGTCATCAAGTGGCTGATATGGCTGTTCCAGGCCGCCACGTCGTAATACTGACCCAGCGGGATATAGCTGACCTGGTCCATCGCACGCCTTTGGATTTCGACCGCAATCTCTTTCTGCTTGGCGGGATCGGTGGCGGTGGCGAAATTCACCCGCAGTTCATTCATCTGCGGGTCGGTCGGCCAGCCGAACCAGGCTCCCTGCCGGCCACCGCCATCGAGCATGGGGTTGACCACCGGGTTCCAGATGGTTTCCGCGTTCCAATAGGTAAAGAACAGATTCCAGCCGCCCTGCGCCGGCGGGTTCTGGTTGGCGCGGCGCGATACCAGGGTCTGCCAGTCCATCGGTTGCAGCTCTACGTTGAACCCCGCATTGCGCAGGGCCTGAGCCGCCACTACCGGTTGTGGCGCCTGGCTCGGGACGTCGGTCGGCTGCATGATAACCACCGGCGTGCCGTCATAGCCGGCTTTTTTCAACAGCGCCCTGGCGGCGTTCAGGTCGCCGCCGCGGGTCAGCGACTCGCCGCCCGCCTGACTGTCCAGCGCCGTGCCGCAGCCGAAGACCGACGCGCACAGTCTGAAGTACTTCGGGTTGCCAACCAATGCATCAAGTACATCCTTCTGGTTCATCGCCAGCAGCGCGGCGCGGCGAATGTCGGGATTGTTGAACGGAGGATAAAGGAAGTTCATCCGCCCGCCGGTCATCAATCCCAGTTTGCTCAGGACGCCGGACTTGAGATGATCGTCGGCCTGGATCATCGGCAACAGGTCAATGGGCACCTGCTCGATAAAGTCGATGTCACCGGAAGACAGTGCGTTGATCGCGGTCATGCGGTCGGGCATATTGATCCATTCGACGCGATCAACCTTAACCACCTTGCCGCCGGCAGTGCCGCTGGCAGGCTCCTTGCGCGCAATGTATTCTTTGAATTTTTCGTAGACCACCCGGTTGCCGGGGTCGAATTCGCCGGCGACGAATTTATAGGGGCCGGAACCGGTATAGTCGGTGATAGTCTTGCCGTCAGGCGTATCGGCGACCCGCTCCGGCATCATGAATGCCGCCACCGATGAAGGCTTGGCCAGCAGTTGCAGGACGTAGCCGAAGGGTTTGGCCAGCGTCAGGGTAATGGTTTTGTCGTTGGTGGCGGTGATACCCGCGGTGTACTTCATCATCAGTTGACCGCCGACATCGAACCGTGCCCAGCGCTTGAGGGAAGCGACGCAATCGGCGGCGGTCACCGGTTTGCCGTCATGCCACAGCAGGCCGTCGCGCAGGGTAAAGGTGTAGGTCAGGCCGTCGGGCGAGACGCTCCAGTCGGCCATTTGCGGCTTGGGCACAAAGTTTTCGTCCATGCCAATCAGGGTATCGTAAATCATGAAGCCATGGTTGCGGGTGATCTGCGCGGTGGTTGCGATAGGATCCAAAACACGCAGGGATGACGACATTACCGCGTGCAGGGTTTTCTCCGCGCCCAGGGCGTACGGCGTGTTCATGGCGGCAATCAGGCCGATAGGCAGCAACAGGCGGGTAACCAGGGAACGGGACGGACGTACTTTCATTCTCAATACTCCTCAAAAATGGCAACGTTCGGTGTCGGCGCTCTTGCCCTGCGGCGCGACGTAGTTAGACCAGACCGGGCACTTTGGCGCGCCCGGCGACGCCATTCCCGGCGCTCAGACGCTCCCCGCCAGCGCATGGCCGATATATAGCTGGCGCAGTCGGCGGGTTAACGGCCCCGGCGTGCCGTCGCCGATGGGCTGGCCGTCCAGGGTCACCACCGGATAAATAAACGATGTGGAGGAGGTCACGAAGGCTTCAGCGGCATTCTTTGCTTCCTCCAGGCTGAAGGCGCGCTCTTCGCGTTGCAGGCCGTGTTCTTTCACCAGGACGAGCAGCGCGCCGCGCGTGATGCCGGGCAACAGCGCGCGGGAAAGCTCGCGGGTCACCACCGCGCCGTCGCGGGTTATGATAAACGCATTATTGGAGGTACCTTCGGTCACCCGTCCATCCTTCACCAGCCAGGCGTCGTCGGCGCCCTGGGCTTTTGCCTGTTCCTTGGCCATGCAGGCGTAGAGAAGTTGCGTGGTTTTGACATCGCTGCGCCCCCAGCGCATATCCGGCAGACCGATGATATTCATGCCGCGTTTTGCCAGCGGACTGTCGAGCACCGCCTTGGCCTGGGTGAAAAGCGCCACCGTCAACGGCGTGTCCGCGGGCGGATACAAAAAGTCGCGGTCTGCGGCGCCACGGCTGACCTGCATATACATCAAGCCTTCGCACAGCGCATTGCGCGCGATAAGCTGCCGGTGGACCGCCAGCAGCTTATCGTCGTCAAGCGGCAGGACCAGAGCCAGCTCCGCCAGCGAGCGGCGCAGGCGGGCCAAATGCGCCTTGGCATCCACCAGCTTGCCGCCCAATACGGCGGTCACCTCGTAAATGCCGTCGGCGAACATAAAGCCGCGATCGAAGATGGAAATCTTCGCATCATTCTCGGCAATAAACTCTCCGTTGAGATAAACGGTGCGCATGGACTGTCGTCTCCTGGTCAGGGGCGCTGGACGCCGGTTTGGCGGGTAATGATGCCGTAATGCTCGATACGCCGGTGGCGGGCGAAATCGAAAATGGTGGTCTTGCCGAAATTGCACAAATCCATATCGCAGCGGTGGACGATAAGCTCGTCGTCCTGCCCTTTAGCCCTGGCGACCACAAAACCGTTGGGATCGATGATTACGCTGCCGCCCATCAGCGGGAAGCCGTCCTCGACCCCGGCCTTGGCCACGCCGACCACCCAGGTGGCGTTTTGATAAGCGCCGGCCTGCATGCACAATTCGGAATGGAACAGCCGCTGCTGTTCGCCTTCACCGGGTTTTTGCGAGTTGATTGACGGCGTGTTATAGCCCAGCGTGACCAGTTCCACGCCCTGCAGTCCCATGACACGATAGGTTTCCGGCCAGCGGCGGTCGTTGCAAATGCACATGCCAATCACGGTTTCCCGATCCTCCCATGTGGGGAAACCCAGGTCGCCGGGTTCGAAGTAGCGTTTCTCCAGGTGCTGGAAGTCGCGGCCGGTATCGAACTCGACGTGTCCGGGCAGATGTATCTTGCGGTATTTGCCGATGATGCTGCCCTGGCGGTCGGTTAAGATGGAGGTGTTGTAATGATGCCCCTCAGGGGTCAACTCGGCGTAGCCGAAGGTGATGGCGATGCCGTGCTCACGCGCGAAATCGAACAGCGGGCGGGTCGCCTCGTTGGGCATCTCCCGTTCGAACCAGGTATCCACCTCGCGCTGATCTTCCATATACCAGCGGGGAAAGAACGTGGTCAGGGCCAGCTCCGGGAAGACCACCAGTTCACATCCCTGCTGCCGGGCCTGTTCCAATAGCGCCAGCATACGCCGGACCACCGTTTCCCTTAAATCGCTTTTTTGAATAGCCCCCAACTGGGCGCCGCCGATGACGATTTCGCGCATGCCGTTTTCCTCCCACAAGACCGACCCGATGCCGGCAAACCTTTTGCGTTACTTAGGGTCATTGTGGGAACTTCAGGTAAGGATGTCGTATGCCAATATGTCGGCCTTGGTTAACCTGAGGTTAATCCATATTGAACAGGTGAAAACCGCTGCCGCCGAGCGTGTTGCGCAATTGCTCGACAAACACCTGGGCAAACTGCGCCAAAGGCTCGCGCCGCAGGTGCACCAGGCTGATGGTCAGGCGTTCTTCGCTGAGGATGGGCAATACCGCCATCCGCCCCTCTCCCGAGGCGCGGAAGGAAATTTCATCGACCACGGAAAAACCACTGCCGTTTTTGACCAGCGCGCACGCGTGGTGGGGCGAGTCGACATCGATGCTTGGCCGGTATGGCAAGCCCACATGTTCGAAGGCCATCTTCATGAAGCTGTAGAACGGCGTATCGGCGGTATAGCCGATGAACGCCGCATCCGCCAGCGCCTGGGGCAACTCGTCGGCCTGAACCCGGGTCAGCGGATGATCCTGCGGGCACACCACCATAACCCGGATATAGCTCAGCGGCACCGCGCGCAGGTTGGGATGATCGATGGGGAACAGGGAAATACCCAGATCCGCCTGCCGGTCAAGCAGCCGGTCGCGCAGCAGGACATGTCGCAGGCATTCCAGGCTGATGCGAATATCCTCGTTGCACTGCCGGAAAGCAGCAATGGCGTCCGGCACCAGTTGATGCCCCAGGCTGGGGCTGCTGGCGACGCGCAGCACGCCGTGACGCTGCTGGACCAGATTGTGCAGCGTGGTATTGACCCGCAGGATATCGCGATACACCGATTCAACATCGTTGAACAGGCTACGCGCCTCCGGCGAGGGATATAGCCGTCCCTTGACGCGCTCGAACAGCTGGAAGCCGATACGCGCCTCGGTGTGCGAGAGCATCCGGCTAACCGCCGGCTGGGAAACAAACAGCAGTTGCGCGGCGCCATTGATGGAACCGGTGATCATGACAGCGCGAAAGACTTCGATCTGGCGCAAGTTGAGCGGCTGCATGCAACGTACCTCTGTGGAATTTTAGCGTTCGCGCCGGGGACAACGCATAACATCAGGTTATAGGAAGATAGCAATTAGTATGCCAATACACCCAATTGCCTGAAAATCGCGCTGACAGCGAAGGGATTAGCCAGTAAAAATAGCCTTCACCCATTGTTACAGGAGCCTTACCCGTGGCCGTTCCACAAACCATACTGCCCATCTCGCTGTTGATCATCCTGGGGTATGTCCAGGCGCGCCGGGGCGTTCTCGAGTCCCACGCCATCAAGGCATTGGGCGGCCTGGCCTTCAAGCTGTTCATGCCGATGGTGTTGTTTACCGGCATGGTCAACGCACCGCTGCACGACGGCCTGAACACCACGATCCTGGCGGCGTATTTTGTTCCGGCACTGATGGTTTTCGCCCTGGTCAACCTGTTCGCCCATCGCCGCCTCGGCCACCCAACGCCCTTTGGACTGACCGCCTCCTTTTCCAATAACGCCCTGATCGGCGTGGCGATGGTCTCGGGCCTGTTCGGCAACGACGGGCTAGTGCTGCTGTTCACCGTACTCGCCGTGCACAGCCTGCTGCTGTTCAGCTTCCAAAGCCTGTATGACAGTTTCGCCGGCAGCGAGCCGTTCAAACCCGGCCCGCTGGTAAGCAGCCTCGCCAATCCGATGATTGTCGGCCTGCTGCTGGGCACGGCGGTCAATCTGTCGAATGTGGCGCTGCCGGTCTGGACCACGCAATTAACGACCTGGCTGGCCCAGGCGGCGTTACCCTGCGCGCTGATCGCGCTGGGCGCCAATTTGGCGGGCTTTCGCCTGCGCCCCGGCGGGTCTGCCCTCGGCATTACCGCCGCCAAGCTTGTCGCCATGCCGCTGCTGGTTTTGCTGACGTGCATGCTGCTGGATATCGGCGGTATGCCGCGCCGGGTGCTGGTACTGATGGCCGCCAATCCCTCCGGCGTCAATGTGCTGGGGTTTTCGCGCTCGCTGGAAGACACCCAGGTAACCAGCTCGGCCATTTGTCTTTCAACACTCTTATCGGCCGTCACCCTGCCGCTGTGGATGTGGGTTGATAGCCTGCTGTAATCCGCCGGGCGTAACGCGGGGTAACAAAACGCCGGCGCCCGAAGGGGTTGAAGCAGGTTGCACCAAGGCTGGCGGCCGCAGAAAGACCACCACCGGTCGAGCAAGTCGTCCTGCCAGAGCGCCTGTGCCGTCGCCAGCATAACGCGCGGCTCCGGCAGGATCTGCGCTAGCATCCACTTGTACAATGCTGTTAGTTGCCTAAGGGAATAAAGCGCTGCAGGAAGCAGCAAGTGCCACAGATCTATATGCCGCATTGCCGACGGTAACAGTCGCCGTTTCAAGATCAGCAGTTGTGCCATAACAACCTGTTTAATCCAAGAAAACAAGTCGCTATAAAACAATCCTTTCCTGTGATTGACTAATGCATTTCTTGAACATGCTTGCTGCAAAAGACGCATTCGAGCCGCAGCGCCGCGCTATCACTGACTTATATCGATTTAGGCTTCGCTTTTCTAAAAAAAAAATTTCAAATAACGTTTGACATAAAATAATTAACAGAATGTTTGTAGGAAAAAGAGGGTGATTATTTAATGCCGTTTTTATGGTCTCACATGCGGTGTTGACCGCATAGATCTATACACCCATTCTCGCTTATGATGATAAGGTTTTCTTATGTAGATATTTCCCAGGAGAGCAATAAATATAAATCATTTTTGTGATACGTAATGAAATAGAAATCATCATTTCGATGTGATAAATAAAAATTTGCACAAAGTAACATTTTCACTTCATCATTTATGCCTTTTTTTAAATAGATCAGCCGTTAATTTTCAATTTCAGGTTTGTTTTTATTTCCCATAAACTATTTTCTATTACATTGCAGAATAGTTTACTAATGCCTTCATGAAATACTTCTGACGATATAAATTGAAACTTTCATGATAATTCATCTATAGATTAATTATCAATCAACTGCTGATCATTAATTCATCATAATAGAGGAATCGATCGTTAATAACAATAGTTACTCAAATATTGATAGGTTTTATCTATCAATAAGGTTTTTACGATCGATATAAACGATTAGAATAATAAATGCTAAGGGCGTTTAATTTGAAGTTAGGCTTTGTGTCGCCTTGGTAAGGTTAAGTCGTTCATAAAGGAATATCGACGAAGTATTAAGATTTAGAATAAAATATATAACTGGTGAGCTTCATTTGATGCAATATATAAAATATTGCAAGATTGTTATTATTTAAGCTAGGGTGCACAGTTATGGGAATTGTTGCATTGAGTCTGAGTGTTTATGTTAACATTTGCATCATTTTTGCAACTTTTTCTGCAAGCATTTTTTTACTTAGCCGCAATGAAGCCTTTTCATTTGATGCATCCTACAGCAAGCGTGTTATATTTGGTGTTGTCGGCGGACTTATTACCTTGAGCATTCAACAACAACATGGGGTTTTGACAACAGGTTTCCCCGTTTTTAGTTTCACTGGTTTACCCGTAATTTTAACAATAATAATTGGCGGCTGGGTCAGTGGTTTAATATCCCTGGCAATAGGTATCATTAATATTGATGGAGACCTTTATGAAAAGATGATTATGGGCCTCGTCCCACTAACCCTTTTTCCCTTTAAAATATGGCGTAGCACATCATCGAGAATACCTCTGTTTATTGTGTTTATCATTCTACTCTACAACACTATTACGTTTCATTTTATTAATAACTCACCGCATGATATAAACTCTCTGATAGTTTCTACACTTTTGGAGTGTTTTTGTTTTCTGATCATATATTATGCACTGATGGCTCAGAAATCCTATATTAAAGACAATATAATGATTAAGGATTTCGCCATGATTGACAGCGTCACTAATTTAAATAACCGCAAACGGGTTGATCAAGAAATTGTCCGACTCGCTCTAAAGAAAAACTCATTCGGGGTGGTATTGATTGATCTGGATGATTTCAAGCTTGTCAATGATCGTTATGGGCATCTTGTCGGCGATCAATTACTCTATGAAATAGCTGATGTTTTTAGAGGTACAACGCGAGCTAAGGATTTTGTCGGCCGTTACGGGGGTGAGGAGTTTATCATGTTCATCCAAAATCAGGATCCCGCTGCGGTGCTGTTGGTTTGCCAGCGTATCAGGCAAGCAGTTTCAAAAACGCTGTTTCTGGGAAATTCACAACAGCCATTCAATATCACTGTTTCTATCGGGGTGAGCATGCATTATGCCGATAAAGATCTTATGAAGAGTATACATCAGGCCGATCTGGCCCTTTATAAAGCCAAAAAGCAAGGTAAAAACACTGTCGTAATGAACGATTTCTTAACTGCGGCTTCAGATTTTTTGCATAAATAACTGAAAATGCTATTTACACTTATATTTTCCTGATTAAAGTCAGCCGTGAAAATTTAAAGCCTATGGTGATATGGATCATTCTATTTACATTTTTAAAAAATCAGTCGCTGCAGCAGCATGAACGGGGATCAGCGAGAGACTGTGAAGTGAAAGGGCCATGGTTCTTCTGGCAAGCAGTGATCTAATGAGTTCGAACATTAAGAATTCCCTCGGGCTGTAATATTAGGACGGCAGCGTTAACGGATTCGAAACGCGGCGTTTGCCCCCCACGTAGCCACGAGTAGACTTCCATCAGGTGCACGTGCCAACCCTACCGGGCTGATCAGTCCATCAGCGATCACCGTGCGAGTACCTTCTCGGTCGACGCGGCTGACAGTCGTCCCGCCATAGTCAACAACATAGGCTGCATCTGTACCTGCTGGGACGATGCCGGGGCCTGGGCTGGTGAATTCGGTATTGATTGTTTTTGCCTTCATCCCATTGGATACGAGGGATATTCCGCCCGCAATATTACTGACCAGTAAATCACCATTGGGCAGTTCTACAGCACCTACCGGTGTTTGCAAACCTTCGGCTACGATCTCTATTCTTCCGTCTGGATGGGCAGCAAGAATTTGGTTGGTCTTCCGATTCGCGATCAGCAAGCGACCTCGCATATCAAAAGAGAGACCCGCCGGCGTTGCCAGCCCCTGTACGAAAACAGTCTTATCGCCGTTGGGTGTGAAACGCCACACCAGGTCTTCGTTGTAGGAGGCGACGTACACATCTCCCGTGGATGAAACAGCCAATCCAGACGGGCCACTGAGGCCACTGGCAAAGACCACACGTTCGCCATTAGGCGTGAAGCGCAACACAGTGCCGGCCGACCAATTCGCCACATAAAGGTTGCCGCGCATGTCGTAGGCCATACCGACCGGTGAACTGAGTCCCTCATGGACTGCGGTCCGATCCAACGTCCAATTGACTACTGATTGCGCTTGGGCCGAGGCAGGCAGGTTCAGCGAGACTGCCATAATAAACGCCAACCACACTGAGTAGAATATGTGCCTCATATTGTTACCTCCTGTGAGAAAATTTCTTTGGCGGCGAACAGTCCGTTAAGTGCTGCGGGAAAGCCGGCATAAACCGCCATCTGCATGATGATCTCAACGATTTCTTGTTGAGAGCAGCCGACAATGCGAGCGCCGTGGATATGTACCTTGAGTTGCGGCAAAGCGTTTCCCGTGGCGGTTAGCGCGGCTACCACAGCGAGTTCTCGGCTCTTGAGGTCGAGTCCCGGCCTCGAATAGATATCGCCGAACGGAAACTCAATGAGCAGGCGGGCAAAATCTGGTGCAATGTCCTTCAGGCTCTCAATAACGTTCTCTCCTGCCTGACCATCAACTTCCTTAAGCTTCGCCAGGCCTCGTTCATAGCGTTCGTTATTCATATTCACTCCTGAAGGGTTTTGATACTTGCACTGTATGTTTCGCCTTCGTATTAATCCAATATCATTTTTGTGATACCTTTTGGGTATGAATGAATTCATTGATCTACGACTGGTGCGAGCAGACCGATAAGCAGGGCCACCACCATTACTAGCCCGCGACAATGGGCCGTTGAGCTGTATGAGAAATCTTCTATTGAAAGAAAGGTGCTGATGTCGACTAAAAATTGCACTCAACAGCAATCTTCATTGGCGTCGCCAATCTGCAATTTCCCGAAAAAAAATACATCAGTGGGGTTACTGACTGGGCGTGATAATAAGTCTTCGGGGGGAACTGTCTGCGGGTGTAGCGCAAAATCCACAACATCGCAATATCGCCCGAATGGCGGCCGGCGTGCCCTCGACGTCCAGTAATAACGGACTCTGTTGGCGCCCCTGTTCATCAAACACGCTTGCCAAAGCCTGGGGGTCCACTAATATTCCCCTTCCCTTGGGAAAAAATGTTCTGTGCCCTTCGCGACTTCGCTGCGACGAGGTAAACGCATTCTGCCAACCGTCCAATTGCAAAAGCGTCAATGCGCAGTGCAAACGATACATGTCACTGTGTTGCGACAGTTGGTCTGCGCCTAACTCCCAGTAATACAACAAACAGTGTTTCAACCGAGTCGAGGCCGGGTTTATTTGGCCAAGTCTGAGCAACGACAGCAACACCGGCGCAATATCGCGTGAGAAGCGTTTTTGCTGCTGGGCCTGCTGAAGCCAGCATCGAGTAGGAGGCGGGATTGCTCCCGCCGTCCTCTCACACCACCGTACGTACGGTTCCGTATACGGCGGTTCAGGCTATACGGTTTAGCCGGTTTATCGTATCCAGTATCGAGACCAGTCCAAGCCGGTCCCACCATTTCTTCGGCAACGCCTGATTCATATGCGACGCTCCCGAGTTCCACCAGGGACCTCGTCCATTGCTCGTCGATTTCCAGGCGCGTTCTGCATTCAGCCCCAAGCGCGTCAAGTTCCGTGCCCTTGTCGAGGGATTCTTCCATTGGCGCCATAGGGCACATCGCAGTTTATGCCGCACCCAGCCATCAAGCTTTTCGAGAGGCCTTTTGCTCTGACTTAACTTAAAGTAACCGGCCCAGCCGCGCAGTATCGGGTTTATTCGCTCGATGACATTTGCCATCTTGCGTCCCCGCGCACCCCGCAACATCTCCCCCAGCCTGTCGCGCAGTCGGCCTTGGCTTGCCATGCTTACTCTCAGTCTCGGTTGCTGTCGATGCCTGCTTATCCCATAGCCGAGGTAGTCACATTTCCAGGCTTCGGCTACACGGCTCTTTTCCCCGTTCAGCGTCAGTTTTAACCGCTGGTTCAGGAAGCGCTCCACGCTTACCATTACCCGTTCGCCAGCCCGTTGACTGCGCACATAGATGTTCGCATCATCGGCATAACGCACGAAGCGATGACCCCGCTTTGTCAGTTCGATATCGAGTTCGTTGAGCAGGATATTCGACAACAACGGCGAGAGCGGGCCCCCTTGCGGCGTCCCTTCCTGCCGTCGGCTCAGTATCCCACCCGCCATCACCCCGGACTCAAGATAGCGACTGATAAGCGTAAGCACGCGTTTGTCTTCAACCCGGCGCTGTACGCGGGCCATCAGGATATCGTGGTTAACGCGATCAAAGAACTTTTCCAGATCGAGTTCCACGCACCAGTGATGCCCGGCAGCTACGTGGGCGCGGGCCGTTTCGACTGCCTGATGGGCGCTTTTCCCCGGACGGAAGCCATAGCTGTAGTCCGAGAACAGCGGGTCGAAGATTGGCGTGAGCTGTTGTAGCAAGGCTTGTTGAATCAGGCGATCCACCACACTGGGGATACCTAAATGGCGGGTTCCACCTTTGGGCTTGGGGATCTCAACCGCGCGTACCGCTTGCGGATGATATTCCCCTGTCAACAACCGGGCCTTTAAGATCGGCCAATACTGTTTCACGTAGCCGGCCAATTCAGCCACCGTCATGCCATCGGCACCCGGTGCGCCTTTATTGCCGACTACGCGTTGATACGCACGCTTGAGATTCGCCGGTGCGAGCACCCGCTCCATCAGCGTGTCCGGCTCCGCGTTCGTCCACGTCGCAGACGTCGCCGATGCTTGCACACTGTCGGCCATCATCCTCGGATACCGTCCGGGACTCGGGGAAACAGTTTTCTCGGGGAGAATATTCGGTGTTTCAGCATTCGACGAGACTCCAACGCCTACTGGCGGTATAACCTGTTCAGCCCTTGGTGACGGGGTTAATCGTCACTTACTACGGCCTCGGCTGACTTCTGCACGCTCATCCCGTCGCCTCTCGACGCGCGGTAGCACTATGGCAAACGTGCAGATCTCCCAGGGTAATTCGCGCGACCTTCCTGCTTATGCCTGTCGGATATACGTCACAGCGTTCCGTGCAAGTACTGGGCTTTAACGATTTTCGCCGTCTTACCCCGCTGCGCCGCCTGATCCGCTTCCTGTACGTCAGGCCGGCATTTTGCTTTCAGCTTCCTTCAGATCCGCGATCGCCCGCGACACCCTTGCCTTCAGCTAACACTTCCCCTTGCCGGGTGTGTAGAGGACTTTCACCTCCAAGTCGCCCCTTGGCCACCACGGCCAGGGGACAGCACCCGTCAGGGCGCTACGCGCCATGCCTGGCGCACGAATAATAAACGGCTGCTCTCCCGCATCCGCAACGATACGACCGTCCTGCCACGCCAGCTCTATCGCGACGAGTCCACACCAAGCGAAATGGGCAATTTGTGGGTACATAAATACCTCAGATCTTACGGGATATAGTGGATGAACGCGCAGGTCTGGACTTTGGGACGGATGAACGAGACAAGATAAGCGTATCCGTGCTGGCCGCTGGACGAGCCAGCTGGCCGAACGTCTCGTTGCGTACTGGGAAACTCGGCGATTGATAGCGGGCTATCAGACGGCGCCGTAAGGCTTTACGGTACTGTGCCTGGTGATGAATATCCCTGGCCAGTCGATACAACTCACCATAGCCAATGTCCTTATGCTCCACGACAAACACTTTAACCGCGCTCTGCAATGCGTCGCTGGTCTGACTCAGGGCAATCAGATCTGAGCCGGTGATGGGTAGGGCAGGAATATTATCGGGCAGATGATACAGCCCGCTACGCCTTACGAGAGGCGAGCCAGCGAGCGTAAACGCGGTCCAAACGAGCCCCCCGAAAAGAGCACCCAGCACTATCAGTTGCCCTAGACCAGGCCAGAATCGGTACAGTACCATACCCGCCATCAGCGTACTTCCGGCCCAAATCAGTAGGGCCAGCCATAGTCGGGGCATATGGACGACTATCTTGGGGATACGCTGCGCATTCTCGCGCTTGATGAGGTTTAACACCATGTTTCGGATAAGCGTGACATCATTCTGGGATGACATGAGTGTTGCCTTCCTGTGATTATTCAGAGAGAAAAAACGACACTGTAAAGCTTCTGCCAATATTTTAAGCGGCACCGAAAATACATCCGCATGGCGGGTGGCTGCGCCAACTCAAGCTCACTGATTTTAAGTGCTGATGCCCCATCACGCTTGAGGCGCATAGCATGAAAAGCCGCCATATCGGCTAAGATGCGCTGCTGCCCCATTGAGGTAAGCGGGATAAAATTTTCCATCATACATGCCCCCCTGGCTGCTGTATAACGCGATCAGTAAACCGATTCAGGTGTTTCCCCAGGGGCACTGGATGCCGGTGTTTTTTTGGCTGATGAAAAATTACGCGCTCTGGCCCGGCTTGTAAAACCCTTTAATCACGGACTTCAACGGAAGGCGTACACGACAACGCCCGGACATCATGGCCGGAGCCAATGAAAAGGGTCACGAACCCAGTGTAACCCAAGAACGTGACCGGTTCCCTGGTGTTGTCGTGTAGCGATGTAAAGGTTTTACTTTACACATAAAATGTAAAGGAATGCTAGACAGGCGTCAAGGATAATTGATTGTCTGGGCGACCGATGATAGGAAAAAGACTCAAAGAAGCGCGAAGATTATGTGACATGACGCAAGAGAAGCTGGGGGTAATGATTGGCATTGAGGAAGCTACCGCCCGACAACGCATTTCACAATATGAATTGGGGACTCATACGCCAAAATATTCGCTCGCCTGCCTGATGGCGGAAATCTTGCACGTACCGGAATGCTACTTTTACATCAAAAGTGATGATTTTGCTGATAAAGTATTAGCGCTTTATCAGGCAGAGAACTCTCACTGTGCTACCGACACCAAAGAAAAGTAGGTAAAAAGTCTATTTGATAGCAACAACCACGTTGGCTGATTTTCCGACAACGTTCGGGGACGTATATGCCTATAGTATTATGTCAGGCTGAAACGAGGATATCCGCTGGTCGGTTGCGTTCGTCCTAATGCTGCAACGAATGGATACCCCAAGGATATCTGCTGGACAGACCACACGCCAATCCTAAAGGGCACCATTCTGTCTTGCGTACTACTGCCACACCATCTCTCAGTACCCGCCTCACGCCGCTGGAGCGCAACGGCCGGCAGGTATAGAATCGTCTGAACATGAAGACAGGACCGGAGACGGAGGGTCCGCCCCCGGATCGATAATCAGGTGATAACAGGAGTATTTTTATGAGGATCCGTACTCTTGGCCGTAACGGCCCCACCGTGTCCGCCCTGGGCCTCGGCTGCATGGGCATGAGTGCGTTCTACGGCGACCACAGCGACGAGACCGGCTCGATCGCCGTCATCCGCCACGCGCTTGACCGCGGCGTTACCCTGCAAGGTTGAAATCGCTTGACCCAATGAAAAAGGATCTCTTTCTTTTTTTCTTTATCGGGTTCATTGAAAAGAAGTTCATTGGTTTTGTCTATATCTTTACCGAAAGAGTCAAGATGGCTCCTCGGAATTTTACCGAGTAATTGTTGAATTTCCATACCTTTCTCCTTACTGGAATTTTCAGAGTTACATTAATGTTCACCTGTCTTACTTGATAACATACTTATCATAAGCAACGCACAGATAGTAATAATACTTCCCACTATCTGAATGCTTTCCATCTTTTCTCTTAGAAACAGGTATGCGCCGAAGATCCCAAAAATAGGGACCAAGTTTAGAAACATTCCTGCTAATCCTGCACTGATATTTTTTAATGAAATTAAATAAAATGTGAATGCGAGAGCATATTGAAGGATACCGGATGCTATCGCCAGTAACACAATGCCTATCGATGGAATAGAGAATGTATAATCGGTAACGATATACTCGATAATAAAAGCTAATGTTGTTGCAAGAAGTGCAGTGACTTGTTGAAAAGCAACAATGATAATGGCATCTGCAACCGCTATCGAGCGCGATGTCATCATAACATATACGGCAGCGGCAAGCATACCGGAAATAATAAGAAGATTCCCTATCATACCATTATGTATCAATTCTGACAGACTACTTCCTATTGAAAAGTAGAGGCCAATCAGAATGAAAGACGATAACATAATGAACAATTTACTTAATTTTTCTTTAAAAAACAACGCGGCAATGATCACTATAAATATTGATTCTAACGACTGTAATAGTGCCGCATCCGTTGCTCTGGCGAACGTGAGGCCAATCAACACCAGGATATAGGTCAAAAATGGCTCAAAAAGACCGAGAAAACTCACCTTTTTTAATGATCGTATATCTGGAATTTTTATTTTCTTTATAAGAACAATACACCATATAAAAACAACGCTGGCTGTAAGTCCCCCCCTGTCAGGATAGATGGCATCCCCTACTGAAAATCTAATTGGGGGTAGTGGAGCCTGACATGAAACGTTATTCACCTGAACGTAAAGCTGCTGTTTTGGACAAATTATTACCTCCTCACAACATGACTGTTAGCGCACTTGCACAGCAAGAAGGAATATCGGAAGCTACCCTTTACAACTGGCGTATTCAGGCCAAATTGGAGGGAAAGCCCGTGCCCGGAGCGAATAAAACTACCGAACAATGGTCGACCGAAGCCCGTTTTGCCGTGATCGTGGAAACTGCCACACTCAGTCAAGCCGAGTTAGGCGAATATTGCCGTCGTAAAGGGCTTTATCCAGAACAAATAGCCCAGTGGAAACAAGACTTCCTTCAAACGCCACAACCCGATACCCGGCAGTCGCAAAAACAGGCCCAAAAAGAAATCAAAGGGCTGAAGCGAGAACTGGCCCGAAAGGAAAAAGCCCTGGCGGAGGCGGCCGCGTTGCTGGTGTTGCGAAAAAAGCTCAATGGTTATTACGGGATAGCAGACGAGGACGACTGACGCCAGCGAACGAGCGAGTGCAATTTATCCGGTGGATAGGCGAGGCGACGAGCGCCGGTGCGCGCTTGCTCCCCGCCTGCCGAGAAGTGGGCATCAGCCTGCGCACCTGGCGGCGCTGGAACGGGCAGGCCGAAGACCGCCGGCCTTCGGCGGTGCGCCCACGACCGGCCAATAAGCTGACACTCGCCGAAGAACATCAAATACTGGCCGTGTGTCACGAGCCGGAGTATGCCAGTTTGCCGCCGGCGCAAATCGTGCCACGTCTGGCGGACACAGGGGTCTATCTAGCCAGCGAATCGACGTTTTACCGGATCCTGCGGCGCCACGGTCAGGTGCATCATCGAGGGCGTAGCCGGGCACCGCTGAAGGTCAATAAACCGACCAGCTATCAGGCGCTTGCGCCCCGCCACGTGTGGACATGGGACATCACCTGGCGTGCGCCCGGAGCTCAGGGCTGGCAAGGAAGCTAAATATGAGCCACGAACTGATCTGAAATCCGCCGCTTGTCGACAGGAGTCTGACAAGCGGCGGCAGTGTCTGGTTGTGCAGACACATGAGCCCGAGCGGCAGTGTCTCATTGTATGCTGGTGAGGTGATGAAGCCCGCTGACAACGGGGGGTGAGGCGAACTCGTTAAGCCAAGATGCTCCTCCAGGCTGAGTAGTGGACGGATGAAGAACATGAACCGATTAATCCGCGTCTATGGGTTGAAATGTCACCACCCCCTACACGGGTTAACAGGGGGTACAACGTTAGACGTTCTTTACATGTAGGATGGAGCGTGTCGATTGGCCACTTTACAGCCACGAATATGGCCATGGACTGACGCAATACCACAATTCTGTGTCAGAGCGTTATCGCCTCACAGAATGATGAGGGTAAAGACTGCGATCGGCATCCACCCCACTATGTTTGAGTTCAGGTCAGTAAACCGGGGAAGGTCTGTTTGGCTGTTAAGGGAGCATGACCCCGATGACAAACAGGCTGGCGGAGCTCCCGTAGTAGTCCGCGATGGGGAAAGCCCATTACATGGCGAAGGGGAGCAGTTTATATATGTTTGTAGAACAAACTACCTGACTGAAGTGAGGTGAAGACCTTTGATAATCAGCGAAATGCAATGCAAACTGGCAACGTGGGCGGATACCGAGCCGGATCGTAAAATGGATCGGTTATTGCGCCTGATTGCACACCCGATATGGCTGGCAGAAGCAGCACGGAAAACGCTGGCATCCCGAGGTAGTTACACGCCTGGGATAGACGGCATAACCAAACTGCATCTGGAAAACCGGTTGTTGGAAACTCTGGCTCAGCTCCGTCAGGAACTACTGTCGGGTGACTATCAACCGGCCCCCGCCCGGCGTGTGTACATTCCAAAAGCGAACGGGAAACTGCGCCCACTGGGGATACCTACATTACGGGATCGTATTATCCAGCGGGCCATGTTGATGGCAATGGAGCCCATCTGGGAAAGTGATTTCCACCGTCTTTCCTATGGATTTCGTCCGGAACGCAGTGTGCATCACGCTATCCGCACAGTGAAACTTCAACTGACAGATAAACGTGACACCAGTGGACGGTGGGTCATCGAAGGTGACCTTTCCAGTTACTTCGACACAGTACATCACCGGCTGTTGATGAAGGCGGTACGGCGACGGATCTGCGATCAGCGGTTCTTGTCGTTGCTCTGGAAAATCATCAAAGCCGGCCATGTTGATGCCGGACTGTTTCGTGCGGCCAGCGAGGGGGTTCCGCAAGGCGGGGTTATCTCGCCCCTACTGGCGAACATTATGCTGCATGAATTCGATCAGTATCTTGAGCGCCATTATCTTGGTACAAAGCCGCGTCAAGACCGATGGTATAACAACCATAGCATCAAGGTCGGTCGTCGGTCGGCGATCCAAGGGAAGTGGCAATGGCAACCCGCTGTAGCTTACTGCCGTTATGCTGATGATTTTATCATTATCGTAAAGGGTACCAAAGCGCATGCTGAAGCCATTCGGAACGAATGTCGCGATGTGCTTGAAGGAAAGTTGAAGCTGGCGCTGAACATGGAAAAGACCCGGGTCACCCATGTAAACGACGGCTTCACGTTTCTCGGTCATCGGCTTATTCGGAAACGAAGTCGCGACGGCATAATGCGGGTAGTCAGCACGATCCCACGAGAAAAGGCAAGAAACTTCGCCGCATCGCTGACTCAGTTATTGTCGGGAAACTTCGACGCCAACAAGATCGATATGGTCGACACACTGAACAAGAAGCTTCAAGGCTGGGCGAATTTCTACCAATTTGTCGACTTCAAAGCCAAAGTGTTCAGCCATATCGACGGTGTGGTGTTCTGGAAACTGACACACTGGCTGTCGCGGAAATACCGGACAGCAATCAAGCCGCTGATGCGACGCTGGTTTAAGCTCCCGCTCAACGGGTCAGCAAAGACCTGGGTTCTGTTTGGTACCAATCGCCAAAGCAGTCGATGCCGGGTGGAACTGATACGTTTAGTTGGGCGAGGTAAACGGCAATTCCGCTGGCGACTTCCTGAAAGCAATCCTTACCTCAGGAAGGAAGAACGCAATACGTTTACCTCACGCTATCGCGACGTTGCCATGGCCATGAGCCGTGTATAAATGGAGAGCCGGATGCGCTGAAAGGTGCATGTCCGGTTCGGAGAGGAGAGGCAAGGAAATAGTTCGACTACGCCTTGTCTCTTACTCTACTCGCGTCACGAGTCCGTGGCCGGTATTTTTATCTGTATCTGATAGAAGATATCTTTAGCCGGAAAATCGTCGGTTACGAGGTTCACGAAGAAGAAAATGGTGACCAGGCCGCCGCCCTGCTGCAGCGTACCGTGCTGCGTGAACAGTGCTACCGGCAACCTTTGGTGCTGCACGCCGATAATGGGGCGCCGATGAAATCCCAAACGCTGAAAGCAAAGCTGGAAGAACTGCAGATCACCGGTTCGCACAGCCGGCCGCGGGTCAGCAACGACAATCCGTATGTAGAGTCGCTGTTCAGAACGCTGAAATATGTTCCAGCGTGGCCGTCATCGGGCTTCCTGGACCTAAATGAGGCAAGACAGTGGGTTGAGTGTTTTAGCCGATGGTACAACGAAGAGCACCGGCATAGCGCTATCGGTTATGTGACGCCGGAACAACGCCATCAGGGGCATGACATTGCCCTGTTGGCAAACCGAAAAGCCTTGTATGAATCAGCCCAAAGGGCCAACCCGGAACGATGGTCAAAACACTGTCGCCAATGGCAACGTGTCGAAGTGGTGATGTTGAATCCGGATAAGCCGGAAACAGCGCTGGAAAATGCAGCATAAAAAATGACTAAGGGTGCCAACATCCTTGACAGCCGCCGAAGTTGTATTAATAAGAGCATTATCGGCGGAAAGCTTTGCAAAGCCCCCTTAGACATGACTAAGGCCATACCCCAGCAAAAAGCTGCCAGAATAGCAAACGCAGCGCCCTTAATATGAACGTTTGGTATCATAGTCCACCTGGTGTGGTTTAAATAAAATAATAACTATTTTGACGGTTCTGCTGGACAACACTCCTGCGGACAAGCATTCAAATCGCAAAGCCGACACACAGAATCTGACGTCTGGCGGTCGGTCACGGTATTTTCTAATATTTTTGAAATAAGCACCAAAAAAATGTCTTTTTCTTCCCCTTTTAACGGAGAAATAAGCTGCTCCAACACGCTATATCGCTCTTTGAGGATTTTTTGCATTTCTTCCATGCCTTTACTGGTTAAATGCAACGTAGCTGAACGACTATCTGTGACCGCGCGCTCTTTATAAACCAAACTCTGCTCTTCCAGTTTCTGAACCAGGCGCGTGGCAGCTGACTGCCCCAACGACAATGCGGACTGCAAATTGCTTAGCTGATTAGAGAAAAGGCCAATTTGAACCAGCGCAGAAGGATAAGAGGCATTCATTCCCAAGGCTTCGCTCGTTGCGGCAGAGATACGATCGGAAACTGAGAGGCAAAAAGCCCCCATGATGTTAAGTAGGCGTAGTTCGGACTGATTCATCAGCACACCCCATTGGGTTATGAATACTTAGCTTGTTATACATGTATCACTCATGCATTTACTTGGCAAGTATTATCCACTAACTATGTAGGTGTTCTTATCCAATGCTGTTCTGCGGGATCTTCCACGTCGCCATCACCATCTAAACTGATCGCATAGCGCCCCTGAGCAAACAGCATCAGGCGCCGAACCCATTCAGCCCGGTTGGCTGCATGTCGATTTCTTTCACCGTGTCCAGCCATTCTCCTTGTTGCCGGTTGTAGCCCCCTGCTCTGCTCCGGCCGCCTCTCTTTCAGCTTGGCCACTGCACGATCAAGATGCTGGGAAAAGCAAAGCTAAGGTTTGCGTGGTAATACTTTTATTATATTAATTTCTTTGAAATTCTCCTGCAGCATGTCTTGATTCATACTTGCTTTTCAATCACGAGGAGAAATGACGATGCGAATGAGAATACTAGGTAAAGATTTTACCGTTTCGGCTATGGGTTATGGCGCCATGGGCTTGAGCGAATTCTACGGAGAGGCCAAGGATACTGATTCTCTTGAGGTATTAAAAACGGTCATCGAAAGTGGCGTTAATTTACTCGACACCGCTGATATCTATGGGCGAGGACACAATGAACGCCTGATCGGTCACTTTCTTGGCACGCTGAAAGGTCGTCAGCGTGAACAGATTAACATCGCCACCAAGTGTGGTATTTACCGACCGGTTGAAGCGGCGTATGCACGCAGCATTAACAACGAACCGGACTATATACGCCGCTGCTGCCATGATTCATTACAACGGTTAGGCATCGAGCGTATTGACCTCTATTATCTGCACCGCATTAACCCGCAGGCGTCGATTGAAGAAAGTATGTCCTGCTTGAGCGAGTTGGTGAAGGAAGGCAAAATTGCGCATGTTGGGTTGTGCGAAGTCTCCGCCACAACGCTTGAAAAAGCCCATCGGGTTCATCCGGTCACGGCGTTACAAACTGAATATTCCTTGTGGACTCGTGATATCGAACAGAATATTTTGCCTACGGCCATCCGCCTAGGTATCGGTGTGGTCCCTTATTCGCCCTTGGGACGCGGTTTTCTGACGGGGAAATATTTAAACAACGCCGATTTTTCCGATGACGATTTCCGCAAAAACAATCCCCGTTTCAGTGATGAAAATTTACACTCTAATGCCAAGATCCTTAATGCCATCGAGCCGTTGGCTACGAAATATCAATGTACGCTCGGCCAGCTATCACTTGCCTGGCTGCTGGCGCAATATGACCAGATAGTTCCTATCCCTGGCACGAAAAATAGCCGTTATGCACGGGAAAATGCCGCAGCAGCAGACATTGAGTTAAGTGAAGACGATGTGGTTTTTATCACCAAACTGAAAGACCAGATCGAGATAAAAGGCGAACGTTATAGTCAGGAAGGCATGAAAGGTGTCAATGCGTAACGTTATTATCCAGGCAACCGAAGAGTGAAAACGCAAAAAGGCTGAAAACTTTACTCAGCCGTTTTGTGATTTACGTCAGCACGTCATTAACCGCGCTCTACCGCCAAGGCGACACCTTCTCCGCCCCCTATGCACAACGCGGCCATGCCTTTATGCAAGTTGTTACGCCGCATGTGGTGAATCAGTGTCACCAGTATTCGACAACCCGAGGCGCCGATCGCGTGGCCCAAGGCAATGGCACCCCCATTGGGGTTTACGCGATCCAGGGAAATGTGCAGTTCTGACAAAACCGCCAGCGCTTGTGCGGCAAACGCCTCGTTAGACTCCAATACGTCAAGTTCAGCTATTTCCCACATCTGCTCTTTCAAACAGCGACGAATGGCTTCGATCGGTGCGGCACCCATTATTTCAGGCTCAATACCGGAATTCGTAAAGTGCCCCACGGTCACCAGGGGCGTTAAGCCCAGACTGCCGGCTTTTTCCCGGCTGCATAACATGACCGCAGCCGCACCGTCATTCAGTGATGAGGCGTTGCCGGCAGTGACCGTTCCTGCTGCCTGGAACACCGGTTTCAACAACGACAATTTATCGTAGCTGGTTTCGCGCGGCCCTTCATCCTGGTCGAAACGGATGGTTTCGCCTTTTCTGTTGGCGAATTCGAAAGCTACGATCTCATCGAGAAAATGCCCATCCCGCTGCGCTTTTAACGCCCTCTGATGGGAAACCGCCGAGTATTCATCCTGCCGTAAACGTGAAATACCGAATTGTCTGGCGACATTTTCCGCCGTGACCCCTATATGAAAATCATGAAAAGCATCCCACAGACCATCCTGAATAAGGGTATCTTTCAGATCGGCATGCCCGAGGCGCAATCCTTTACGCGCCGCGTTAAGGATATGCGGCGCCAGCGACATATTTTCCTGGCCCCCGGCAATCACACATTCCGCGTCACCGCACTGGATCGCCTGCATCGCTAGATGAACGGCTTTCAGGCCTGAGCCGCAAACCTTGTTGATGGTCAGCGCATGAATTTTCACCGGTAAGCCGGCCTTTAAGGCGGTTTGGCGCGCGGGGTTCTGGCCACATCCCGCGGTCAGGACTTGCCCCATGATAACCTGATCTATCTCATGGGCGGCGACGCCGGTTTCTTTTAACAGAGCCTGGACCACGGCACTACCCAATGTGACGGCGGCTTGCTCGGCCAGAGCACCCTGAAAATTGCCAGTGGCCGTCCGTTTTGCTGCGACTATCACGACGTCTCTCATGTTGCGTTTCCTTTATCACCCGTTTTTCTGTGTAGTCTGAGCAATAGCCAGACGATAAGCGGTCAGTCCGTTCATGCAGGCGGGAACGCCTGCATAGATCGCCATTTGGATGACAATTTCGAGCAATTCTTTCGGTGTCACGCCGACGTTCATCGCTCCGCGCATATGCAGCTCCAGTTGCGGCTGTGCAGTGCCCAACGTGATTAATGAAGCCACGGTGATCATTTCCCGGGTTTTAAGGTCCAATCCGTCACGCCCGACGACGGCGCCAAAAGCGTAATCGGTGATCAATTGCGGTAAGTCGGCGTCAAGCTCGGCTAAACGGTTGCTGACTTTATCTGCCAAACCCGACTCAATTTGGTTCATTATCGAGCGACCGTATTCGGTTAAATCTTTGCCTGATTTCATGCTGTGCCCCCAGTCAATACCGCCGCTTGCTCGGTTCTCACCGGAATAATGGCGACCAATAACAATGACAAGACAATCGCCACGCCGGCAATGCTCATCAATACCGGAATACTCAGGCTGGCAACCAGCCATGCACCCGCCAGAGCGCCACAGCCTATCGCGGCGTTAAAAAAGGAAACGTAAATCGCTGAGGCGGGAAAGGCATTGTCACCGGCCAGCCTTAATACCCATGTCTGGAAACCCACGAAAATGCCGGACACCGCCAGGCCCCAGACAACGATCAGCGCCAGAATTTGACCGATAGCTAATGTCTGCCCCCATTGCCCAAGGGTTATCAGAACAGCGGCAATCAGCAGGATGGACAGCGAAACCATGGGTTTCAGCCATTTATCGATCAGCATTCCGGTGAGGAAATTACCGGCTAAACCGGCGATACCAAACACGAATAACATCACCGGGATCATGCGGGAGGACAGGGAATGGACGCTTTGCAGCCAAGGTTCAATAAAAGTGAAGGCGGCGAAATGCGCAGTGATGGCGAGCAGGGTAGCGGCGTAGATTTTCCACAGTGGACCCGAGCGCATAACGCGACCTAAAGCGGCCAGGCCCAGCGTGCTACTGCTTTTGACTTTGGGCACGATAAACGCGATGCCCAGAAACGTTATCACGCTGAGCAGCGACATCATCCAGAAGGCCGGCCGCCACCCGAGGTTCAGGCCTATATAGTTTGACAGGGGCACGCCAAAAACGCTGGCGGCTGAAACACCCCCAAACACGATGGACGTCGCCACGCCAATAAAACGTGCGGGGACTAATGAAACCGCCGTGGCGCCGATCATTGCCCAAAATGCCCCATGAGCCAATGCACCGATAACGCGGGCTGCCAATAGCCATTGATAATTGTTTACCGAAGCGCATAAGCTATTGGAAACTAGAATGATTAACGTCAGTACCAACAGCAGCATTTTTTTAGGCAAGTTCCCCAACAAAAGCGACGAGAGCAGCGCGCTGATCGCTCCGACCCAGGCATACAAGGTCACGGTCAGCCCAATCATCGATTCTGACTGGTGCAACCCCTGGGCCATAGGTGTTAACAGGCCAATCGGCGCAAGTTCAGTGGTGACAATGGTGAACGTGGACAGTGCCAAAATAATCAACGATAGCCATGTTTGCAGAGTGAGCGGCTGATTATCATTTAATGTATTTTTCATACTATTCCTTAATGTGAGGGAATATTCTCTTTGAGAATTTTCCATTGATTCTTTTCAGCATATTCAGCAAGATTTGAATATTCCCCGACACAGACAGGATGACCGATGGTTTCTAGCATAGGAATATCTGAAAGATCGTCACCATAGGCATAACTCGTCATGAGGTTAATGTTTTTTCCATGACTGAATGCTAACAACGCTCGCTGTTTTCCCATGCCTATAGTTTGTGGCTCACCAATTTCCCCGGTCAACAGGCCTTTATCATTCAACAGTAATGGAGTGCAAAGGATAGCGTCAGCGCCCAGGCGTCGACCTAACGGTTTAAGTAAAGGCAACATTGACCCTGAAATAAAAACAACAACCTGTCCATTAATTTTATGTTGTTGAAGTGCTTCCACGGCACAAGCAATATAGGTCTCATTATGGGATAAATATTTATTGAACCATGCTTCACCCATATGATAGAGATCTTCAATATCAACGCCAGCGAATTCACGATAATACATTTTGTTAAGTTCTTCTCTGGTCACACCCTGTGCAACCGCATTTTTAAAATTGGCAGTAAATTGTTGATGTTTTGATGTCCATTGTCGGCTCTCACTCCAATATTGATAAAAATGAAACATGCTTTTCATTTTTATCAATGTTTCATCGACATCGAAGAAGGCGGCCGTTAATTTCACTTTTCCTCCCCGTAGTCTTTTCTACGACTTTGGAGGGGGAAAGTGGGGTCGTTGCCTAATACGCCGGCATCGGACCAACGGGAAGGAGGCAATTCAACAATCACCACTGAAATTTTATCCAGCGGCGCACCGCAATGTATATGAACGGAGCGAGTGATTTCATCGACTAAATTTTTTACTTTAGCCTCGTCATTCATTTTCCAGGTGGTTATTTGGACAAATGGCATTGTTCTATTCCTTAATCAAAGGTCGTGAACTCACTGAATGAGAGTGTCGGAAGTTTCAGATGGGCATGAATATCACCGCCTAAACCGTATAATCCGATGGCTCCGCCGTAGCTTTGCTGACAGCTCATAAATAACACCACCACATTGATAATCCGATTACGGTTTTCTCCATCAGCAGGGAATGGATTCGGCAACTGCGCCCAGTATTGTGCATCCCCGCTGGCGTCAGTCATAAAGACATTAGGAATGCCTAACGGTCCGGGGCGACTGGGTAAAATAGGGTCGAGATCTCTTTCTCGCTGGCTCATCACGGTGTACACACTGTCGGGAACCAGTCCTTTAAAGGTGAAATCAAACCGTGCAGAGCGTTTATCTTCACTGACAGAGACGATTAACTCTCCCTGTGCCTTAACCCAATCCGCTAATGTAATGGCCGGTAATTTGCGTCTCCCATCCATGGAGCGATAATCGGCAATATGCCCTTCATGCAGCGGCATCGACGGCCTGACGTCCAGCGCTGCTAGCGGTCTTTGTTCTGGAGAAAAAAGCATGGGATAGTTATTCAGTGGCAAAGGTAATGGCAGCGCAAACAGCGTTATTTCTGCCAGCTTCGCCTCAGTCAATGTATCGATATCTTGCTTTATTTTATAAGGCAATATTTTACCGAACGGCGGCAGCGGACTCTCTTTATCAACAATGGCCGCCCCCCAACTCATACCGGTGTCTTTCGAGATCTGACCGATGACGACAAAATTACCCTGCGCGTCCATGACCTCTGCCGGGGGATAAAGCGGCCCCTGCGTGGTCCCGGCCAGGGTATAGCGCTGGCCGTGTAATTCAGACATGTGTGCTTCCTTTGATAGCCATGGAGGGGTCAATTTTCGATTGCAAGACAGAATGCGTCATACCGGTTGCCAATATTTCTTCCCGTTCACTGATAACGACAGAGGGATAAACCGTAAAAGAAACGTCCATGGATGAGCACAGGGTCGTATGTTGAGAAATACGAACGATCGCTTTAAAGCGTGAACGCCGTTCATTAATGTCTTTTTCCAACAGTTCGTAATATATCAATGCCGGCAATGGGAAAAGGAAATTATCAAACTTCATATTCATTTCATTAATGACGTAATATGTGCTGACAGTGTTATCAGCCATATAAAACTCATCGGTAATGGCAATAAAGGCTTGGCGACTCGCTTCAACCAATATCATGCCCTGAATATGTTTGCCTGTTTGATGATCGGCCATGAGTTCACAGCGCTCATCAATCGAAAGTGGCATAACATAAAGATCTTCACTCACTCTGCCCGCGGTGCCAATCAAAATATTATGGTACAATTCTTTGTGAGAATGTACATTTTTACCCGTGGTGGCCAGTTGTTGCAATTCGGTCAGATCCAGTTTATTTTCATGATGTTTATTTCGTTCCTGGTTATCTAATACCTTCCCGGCATAATCTTCTCGGACACCTTGTCCTACAATGAATTGGCTGGCCGTATCAATAATATTTGCCGGGATCTGAGTGATTAAATCCAGTTGGCTGATAGTAATGATATCCCTGCCGTTAGAAAATTCGCTGAATTTATCACCAACAACAATTATTTTTTTAGTCATGACAAATTCTCATAATAGGATGAAGTTTTATAAACCTACGATAGAGCGATAAAATCGGGTATAAAGACCGTCATTGCCACCGGTGATGTAATTATCACCAGCTTGCTGAATAATGGTCTTATAACGCTCGTTGGTGAAAGCTTTCTTGTAAGCCTCTTTATTGCCATCAAATGCCGAGATAAACATCACACCTGGCTGCCCGCTGATCAAAGAGTGATAAGCTCCGAAACTAACAATTTTATCTTTATTATCGCGAACCACGTTGAAGATGGTTTTTTCACGCCATTGACGGTATTGTTTGTAATTTTCGGCAGGGACTTCAACATGCCTTAATTGCACATATTCTGTCTCAGGTAAATCAGTCTGCGATTCAATGGGCGCTTCGACATATTTTACCAATTCACGGCGAATATCGCCTACCAGGTCGCTGGCAAAAAGAGTAAATGCGCTCTCTAATTCCGCTTCCTGGGTGGCAATTTCCGCAAGGGTAGTGAACGCGCGCAGTTCCAGCAGTTCATTTAAACCCGGTTCATCTGAAATAAAATACCTTTTGTTACTGCTGTTAACCAGTGAGGTGAGAACCTGTTTGTCTGCATTAGCTTTCAGCGGAAAGCGCGAAATGAGTACATATTTGGATGACATAGTAAAGCCTATATTATGTTTTGTGTGAGAGACTTCACACTATCCTTTTACTCATTGATGAGAATTGCTACTTTTGTAATATAATTTAAGTATCACGGATTTTTGTTTGGGGTGTCTACCAAAAATAAAGTCCTTACGTTTCTGCCAACTGAAAAGGGTTATCTTATTGTATCTATTATTCTCTTTTCCCTGGAAGATGGTAGAAAAGACGCTGGAGATCCAATATGATTCACCCAGAAGAAAAACTTCCTACAATCAAACAATTACAATGTTTTATTGCGGTGGCCGACGAGCTGAATTTCCGGCGCGCAGCGGAGCGTATGAGCATGACGCAGCCGCCGCTTACCCGTCAGATCCAGTGTTTGGAAGATGTTATTGGCAGCCATTTGTTCACCCGAGATACACATCAGGTTCATTTAACGGAGGTCGGGCTCAAGCTTGATAAGCAGGCCAGGCAACTGATCGACCAGCTTTCACAGGTTATGAAAGGGCTGAAAGTCGTTAGTGACAGGGTCAAAATTGGGATGACACGAACGCTGGATTTCACATTGATCCCAACCATTAATACACATTTGCAAAAGCTGATCGATGCTGATGATATTTTCTCTTACCAGCTGACGTCAAAACAACTATTACATATCCTTGAGCTCGGCAATCTCGATATTGTCCTGACGGGCGAAAAACCCGCAGGTAATCTCAATGATTTCGTCTTCCATTGGCTGCATCAAGAACCCCTGATGTTGGCGATGCCATCTGCTCACCCTGCCAGTATTCAAGAGCGTGTGTCGCTCCAGGATGTTGCTGATTTATCTCTTTATTGGTTTAACCGTAGTGCCAATCCGAGTTTCTATGATAAGTGCGAGACTGTATTTCAAGGCCTGCCGTTTACACTTAAACGTAAACCGGATGACTCATTGTTGACGCTAGCCCATGTCTCTCGGGGGGAAGGTATGGCGCTGATGCCAAAGTCTATGTGCCTGTCGTCGCGCAAAGGCTTATGCTATAGATGTCTGGACGCTCAGACTGGACAAAAACTGAATATCGATGTGTATATGGTGACACGGAAAGGGAAAATACGTGCTCAGGTCCTCGCCGCGGTAGAACAGTTATTAGCCGGTGTTGCATCTGAGCCCTTTGAACCATAATAGTGGTTAGATATTTGCTAAAGCTCAAATAAATTTTTAGGTATAATCATGTCCTGCCGATTAAATTTCCTGAATTGCCGTACGCAAATCATTTTACAGGATACATTATTATCTCTCCGCTTCAATCTATAGCGGAAATGTTAGTGCCTTTGTTCACTGCTCTGCGAGCCATGATAATGCACAAAACTGACAGTAATGCACAAAATGTACTAAACAGGATAGAAGCCGAGTAGGTATGGCTCAGGTCAAAAAGAAGTCCTCCTAGACTGCCGCCGGCGACTGCCGCTACGCCAACAGAAATATAGAGCGCGCCCAGAATGGCGCCCAAATTTGTCGTACCATACCATCCTGCCGCCACTGCCGGATAAAGTGCGATACACCCGCCATTCGCTACACCGAACAACAAGGCAAAAATCGCAAGTGACCAAAAACTATGGGCCTCAAGCCAAAAAAGATTTAGCAGTGCCAATGAAAAGGTCAAATACTGCAACAGCCGGCGAGGTCCCATACGATCCCCTGCCCGGCCCAAAAACAAACGTCCTGCCACGTTGCCGACCCCGATCAATCCTATCAGCAAATTCGCCTCACTGGCGGAAAGGCTGAACTGCCGCGCATAAGGATTGATATGTACCAGAGCTAAAAAAAGTCCGACAGACCCCAGGAATATGGCGCTGAAATACCACCAAAAAGGCGCCGCGGTGACGGCCTCTCTAAATCCCGAGCCCGCTGATGCCTTCCCGCTGCCCGGCGGGCTATTCTCATTTTTTTTCTCGCCATCCGGCAACAAACCATAAGCTTCCGGTTTACTTCTCATCAGGCAACCCGCAAGCACACCGGAAATCAAAATGAAAACAGCAAAAATGCGTAGGGTGGCTTCCCAGGACAGACTTTGCATTAACCATCCCGCCGCAGTCGGCCCAATGAACGTCCCCACGCCGGTTCCCGCAAGGGCTATTCCGGACGCCTGGCTGCGCCTGGTTATAAACCACCGCTGTGTCGTCGTTATCGCCGGGACATAGACCAGACCAACGCCCAGGCCAACCAACAAACCAAAGCAGAGAATAAACCAGTGCAGAGAAAACGACAAAAAGCTGCTGGCAAAAAAACCCATGGATAACAATGCAATACCGGTTATCACCACCGCACGGGGTGACAGTCTATCGGCAAGGGTGCCGGAGAAAACACCGACAATATAATAAAGCAATGCTGTTAGTGAAAAGATGGACGCGACGGAAAAACTCCCTGCCGAAAAACTTGACTGAATATGCGAAAAAAATGCGCCAAAAGAATAAGCCGCGCCAAAAATCAGTGCCAGTAAAATATGTGTGGCGTAAACCACGTACCATCCAAAAAATCGGTTTTCCTTCATATTCAATCTGCCATTTTTTAGCCTACAAATGATTTTAACGAGGTACGCGTTTCTTCTCGTAAGAATACATGAACTACCTCCAAAGTAGTCCAAGTTTTGGTCCGTACCCACGGGAGATCACTTTTGCAACGATGGCGACACGTTCCCGACCCTGCCGATCTTTTCCCCGGAAAATGCGATCATCAATATAATGGAATCCTCTGCCCAATTTAGACGCTCTTTCTTTACCGAGTCTTCGTATTAGCAGCTTTTTGCCTAATCCCCCAGTAGCGACGCTGCCCACCACCACACCTATACAACAACTGCCGTAATCGCTCGCCAAGGTAGAATGCGACGATTTTTCGCAACTGTGCGCATAGACCACCATTTCTGTTGCTAAGGCTTAGGATCTCGGTACGTGGGATACGCTACCAATCTGACATCGACTTAGAGCAGGACGAATGTCTATCTCTTGACCAAACTCACCTATTGCCTGCTACCAGATCAAACGCATTCCAGCGTGAGATCATAAGCAACTAAAAAAAAAAAGACCCCCATCGCTCACCGGAACTACCCACTTTCACTAAAGGAAATATATTATGAGAATTCGTCACCTTAGATATTTTATGGCTGTCGCAGAAGAGCTTAACTTCACACGTGCGTCGGTACGCGTGCATATTGAACCGTCCTCCCTGTCCCACGCCGTCCATGAGATGGAGTCACAACTTGGCGTCAGGCTGATTAATCGGACCCAAGGGAGTTTACAACTGACGTGGCCTGGCGAAGTACTACTTGAGGAAACTCGCCGCATGCTCTCTTTTTTCGAAAACGCACAATCCCGTGTACAGGCGGCCTCTCAGGGTCTGTGCGGACGGATCCGCCTTGGCCTGGCCGATAGTCTTGCTCAACCCCCATTGACAAGACTGCTGGCGAGAAGCCGTGAGGAAGACCCCGGCACCGAGATCCGCATCATGGAGATGACGACCAGCGAAATGCTCCGTGCCCTGCATCATGATCAGATTGATATTGGCATCACCCTCGATGATGAACGCCAGAATGGATACATCAAGTATAAGGTCTGGAGTGAACGTCCGGCAGTCGTTATCCCGACGCATCATCCCCTGCTCAGCGTCAGAACGGTGGCCCTGCAAAACGCTATTCAAAATCGCCTCATACTCTGCCACCCCGAAAAATGCTCGGGCGGCTACAAAGTCATATCTCGCTGGTTTTCAAGCAAAAACCTGCCTCTTCCAGACATCGCTGAATATGTATCCGGGCATGAGCAAATGATCATGCTGGTGGCCGCGGGTTACGGTATCGGCATAGGGCTGGCATCTCAACTGGCCCTCTATGCGCATCCAGACGTCATTGTCAGACCGATGCAAGACGATGTTCCCGACACCTCGACTTTTTTTGTCCTGCTGGAACGCGATCCTGAGCCCGCCATTGCGCGATTCCTGCACCGAGCCGGTGAAATGAACCACTTCTCTCAAAGCCAATGATGCAAACTCGTTCACAGTGGTAAGGCATGGCAAAAGTCAATTGACCATGCCTTTTTTATCATCAGCCCAAGAAATTTTTCAAGTTGCAATCTTTGACGCATATCACTTTTTTCATATTGATAAATTAATTTAAACAAAAAATGTAACAATTATTCCCATTTCCACCTGCGCGCATCCGCTAAATTTTTTGGCCTCACCACCTTGTTTTTCTCATTACACCCCTCGCCTGTTAAAAATTATTGACGACAAGGTCGTTCAAATTTTAATCAATTATTTTCTTCAACAAAACTGTTCATTCCTAATTCGTGCCGTCTCTCCACTGGTGTCAGCCTAACTCAACGTCTGAGTCAGGCATGCAGGACACAACAATACGGTGAGACGCTTGAACCTTTTGTTTGCTGCGTTTTTGTGTTGGTTTTCCTCTAATACGGGTCAGTCCCAGGAATGCCACACGGCATTAAGGAGTGGCCTGTATGTCAAATCAAGATAACGACCCGGCCCAGGAGCACCGCATTCTGCGGCGCGCCGAAGTCGAAATAAAAACGGGGTTCAAGCGCGCCCATATCTACAACCTGATGAAAGAAGGCAAGTTTCCCAAAGCCTTGCGCCTCGGCGTACGCGCGGTGGGCTGGGACTCCGCTGAAATCGATCAGTGGATCATCGAGCGACTGAAAGATCGCATCTGAACGTCTTCCAACGAGGACCATTTCCTTCCATTCAGCGAGGAGTGCGATCATGCAGGTTGTCTCCATTATCTCGACCAAAGGCGGTGTGGGTAAGACGACGACCGCGGCCAATCTCGGCGGCTTCGCCGCGGACGCCGGCCTGCGTGTGCTGTTGCTGGACCTGGACGTGCAGCCGACCCTGTCGAGCTATTTTTCGCTCGCGGCGCGGGCACCCGCCGGCATCTACGAGTTGCTGGCGTTCAACGAACAACGCATTGAGCAACTGGTCTCGCATACCGCTATCACCGGACTGGACCTGGTCATTTCCAACGACGATCGCAGCGAACTCAACACGCTGCTGCTGCACGCACCCGATGGACGCCTGCGCTTGCGACATCTGCTACCCGCCCTGGCGCCGCGCTACGACCTGCTGCTGATCGATACCCAGGGGGCGCGCAGCGTGTTGCTTGAAATGGCCGTATTGGCATCGGATATGGTGTTGTCCCCGGTCACGCTGGAGATCCTGGCCGCCCGCGAGTTACGTCGTGGCACCCTGCAGTTGATCAAGGATCTGGCGCCCTATCGCCGTGTGGGCATCGTTCCGCCACCATTGAGCCTGCTCATCAACCGCATGCATCCGGTCTCGTCCAACGCCCGGTTGATCCAGCAGGCCCTGAGGATGATGTTCCAGGAGCAGGCTGCGGTACGCGTGCTTAACACCGGCGTTCCCGCCCTTGAAGCCTACCCCCGCGCCTCAACGCGGGGACTTCCTGTTCACCGGGTGGAGTACCGGCAGCCTATCGACCGCATCGCGCCCGCCGCACTGGAGACGATGCGTGCGCTGGCATGCGAACTGTTCCCGCACTGGCATGACAGGTTCGCCCTCGTCACCGGTCGCGTCAGAACGCGCATGACGACGGGAGGACCTGTCCATGTCGAACATCCATGAGTTGATCCGGGGGCACAAGCAACTGCGCGCGGTCATTGAGTTCGCACTGGCTGAAGGCTGGCGCGTGGTGCGTACGCACGGCGGCCATCTGAAATTCATCCGGCCCGGCTATGCCACCATTTACACCGGCTCGACGCCAAGCGACCACCGGGTCGGACGTAACGCCCGCGCGCGACTGCGCCGCGCCAAACGTCAAGCGTCGGAGCTTGCTAGCCGGTCTTCCCTGCGGGAGGACGGCCATGGCTGAACTGACTTCACAAGGCATGGCCGACAAACTGCTATCGGCAGGTTTCGAACGCAGCGGACCTTCCGCCGCAGCGCTCAGCGACCCGATTGCCGATACCCCGATGGTGGTCACGCTTGACGAACTGCGCCCCTATGAACTCGACCCGCGCCGGACGCGCAATCCCCTCTACGAGGAGATCAAGGCCTCTGTCCGCGAACGAGGACTCGATGCCCCGCCCCCGATTACCCGCCGGCCGGGCGCCGAACATTTCATCATTCGCAACGGCGGCAATACGCGACTGGCCATCCTGCGCGAGTTATGGGCCGAAACTAAGGAAGAGCGTTTTTTTCGTATTTCCTGCCTGTTTCGCCCTTGGCCGGAACGTGGCGAAATCATCGTGCTGACCGGCCACCTCGCTGAAGACGAACTTCATGGCAGGCTATCTTTTATCGAGCGGGCGCTCGGTGTTGAAGAAGCCCGCGAATTCTACGAGCAGGAAGATGGACGTTCCCTGTCGCAGTCCGAGCTGGCCAGGCGTCTTTCGGCGGACGGCTACCCGATTCAACAGTCGCACATCAGCCGCATGCAGGACGCCGTCCGCTACCTGCTGCCCGTCATTCCGACGGTGCTCTACGGCGGGCTTGGCCGCCATCAGGTCGAACGCCTTGGCGTGTTGCGCCGGGCCTGTGAGCGCGCCTGGGAAGCACATTCTGCAGCCAAACGACTTCCTATGGATTTCGCCTCTTTTTTCCAAGACGTGCTGGCGCCGTTCGACGCAGGTTCCGACACCTTCTCGCTGCAGCGTGTCCAGGACGAGTTGATCGGGCAGATGGCTGAATTGCTGGAGTTGAACTACGACACGCTCAATCTGGAAGTCATCGAGAGCGAACATCGCCAGCAGGTGTTGACCAGTCCGCCCGCGCCGAACACGCCGCCTGCGGCGGAGCCACGCACTAAACCGTCCCTTCCGGCAACCCGCTCCCCGGCCCCATCCGAGGCTCCCGCTGCAACACCCCGACTCCGTCCCGGCAGTGCGTCCACCACTGCTCCGGAGACGACCTTCATGCCACCTGCGGGCGAGAAGGAACCCTCCACGCCCGGACCGGACATCCAATCGTCGGAAGAAACACTTCCGGCGGGGTACGCGCAGCAGGAAGAGCAGGAAGAACGCCTGCTGGGACATATCATCTCGCCGGCGCCCACTACCGATCGTCTGCAATCCATCCAGCGTCTGGTCGCCGATCAGTTGGGCGACCAGGTTACTGATTTTGCCGACAATGTGCTACAGGCCATCCCGATCCAGGTCGGCGGGCTCTATCCCATCACCGATGTCTGGTACATAGAGCCAGGGCTGGAGACACCGGAGCGCCTGCGCGTCCATATCGCGCAGTTCGCCCGCGAGATCGCTGGGGAAGCCTCGGCGACCGACTGGATCACGCTCTGCGATGACGGTATCGGTTTCGTATGTACCTCACCTTCACCGCCTCGCGATGCTGCCTCATTCCCTGCATTCCCGCAGGCGGTACTGACTCTGCTGGCTGCCTTGGCTAACCCCTCCGCGCTGCCCGAGAGGCTTGATCACCCTGTGCCGCCTGACGCACTGGCCGCCCTTCTGTATGGGCATGGTGATACTATCGCGCGGCTCAGTGACGAGGCGTTGGTGAAGCTCTTCCGACTACTGCGTCTGGCGCGCCGCCTGCTGGATCTCGAAGCAGGTTCTGCGCACGACGACGGTTGAGGATGGGAGGCCAACATGTCGTCACCCCATCCCCTGAACCAGGCCGTCATCGCGCAGGCCCTGCATGACCTGCGCAACGGACAGCTGCGCCGTTGCAAAGCAATGGGATTCGGCGAGAAAGAGCTCGATGCCCTCAAGCATCCGGCACTGGTCAGCCTGCTGGTCAACGCCTCGGTGTCCTGGTGCACGGTATCCATCAATCGTGAGGCACTGCTCCGGCTGTTGGATCAGGCACAGGACATCGGCAAAGAGGTTGAAACCATTGACCGCATGCTGCGCCTGGGGGCCAGCACGGAGATGGTCAGCCGCTATTTTGGCCTCACACACCAGGAAGTGGCGCTACGCCGGGATATTCTCGGCCTGCCCCGGCGCAAGGGTCGCCATCCCGTCCTGGATGAAGCCCAGGATGCAGCATTGTGGCAGCAATGGAAGGATGGCCTGCAGCAACACGCCATCTCGCCCGCAGACGAGATGGCGATGCTGCCCCTGGCCATGGAGCTTGCCGAGAACATGGTGCTGCCCATGTCGGTTGTCTGGGCCGCGGTACGACAATGGGTCGACCAGGGGCTGGTGTAGACCATGAGGCTGGATGGCACCTCCCAGCACCACGGATCCGTCGATTTGTCCGAACTCTTCGATGACGCCCTGCGCAAAGTGACTCCGCCACCTGAGTCATCTGCGTCTTCATCCTTCAAAGATGGCATGCTTTACAGCGGCAACCGGCACGAAAGCGTTCCCCGCGCGTTATTTCTTGATGCGCGCCTGACGCCGCTGGAGCGCAATGCCTGGCAAGTGTTCCGCCTGCAACTCAATGGCGATGGCCTCACCGCGTTCCCCACCTATGACCAGTTGCGCCCCTGGCTTGCGTCCATGCCCTGTGGGCCGCAGGCTTCGCATGAAACCGTGGCACGTGCCCTCACGCTCCTGCGGCTGACCCGCTGGCTCAGCCTGGTGCGACGTCGCCGTGACCGCAGGTCCGGCCGCATCCAGGGGAATGTTTATGTGCTGCACGACGAGCCCGTGACCCCGTTCGAGGCTATGCAACTCGATCCGGATTACCTCGGCCTGGTCAGCCAGTCGCTGACGCATGCGGCCAAGGCCGTTCAGGTCACCGGCCGCAACACGCTCAGGGAAATCGCCGCGGACCCACTGCTCAGCGGACGAACCCTACCCACTCGTCTACAGGTGCTGGCGCAACGTATGGCCCGACAGGAGGGGAACGTCACACGCGCACACGAGGCGCAGGCCGTCCACGAATCCGAAGACGGGGATGACGACCTTCTTCGGATTCGTGCTCCCCTCACTTCGGAATCCGAAGCCGGGCCGGAAGTGCCGCCTGACGCCCGTCTTCGGGATCCGAAGACGGTCCGTACAGTACGTATTACAGAAAAAGAAAAAGAAGTACGTACTGTACCGCGTGCGCGTGGGTTGCCGAACCTGAAACTGCCTGAACGTTTTCTTGCACTGAAGGAGGAACAACAGGCTGGCGCGCTGGTTGCCCTGCAACAGGTCGACTCAGGCCAACGGCAAGCCGTGCTTGACGAATGGGCGGTGCGTTGTCGCCGCGGCGCCGCGGTGCGCAACCCGGCCGGCTACCTGTTCGGCATCATTCAGAAAGCCATCCGCGGCGAGTTCAAATCATGGGTCGTCGCCCAGGCCGAGACGTGTCCGCTTGCGACACCGTCTCCGGCATCGCCCTCGGCCAACACAGCGGCGCCGCCGGCTTCCCGCGAGGCGGCCTTGCAGCATATTGCCCGGCTGCGTGCCCTGCTGCATATCCGCTCGCGTCCGGTATGCTAACGGAGATTGCCGGCGACAAGGACTGCAGGCTATCCCCGGGGGATAAGTCCGGCTCCCATGGCATATCTGGCATCGAGGAAGATGACCGGCACGCGAAGTCGGCCGGCTTCGGTGCTATCCCCAGGGGATAGCTGATTGATGCCACACCACCGAGGGATGGCGGCCGCCGATTCAGCCAATTCTCACTATCCCAAACTATCCCCAGGGGGGTAGGTCCGACCCCTGCGTCGTCCGGCATCAAGGAAGAAGCCGGCGTGCGAGGACCACCTATCCCCTGGGGATAGGTGTGATACCTGCCATGCCATCGCAAGAATCGGGATAGCGCCAAGTGCGGTTTTCCGACTGACAGCCTTCCATGCTATCGCGATGCTGGCGACTCGTTCTTCAACTGCGAGGCGTCTCCATGGCAAACAACGAACCTCTGCAACTCAACCTCGGGTCATTGCGCAGTGCGATGACACTGACGCTGCATACGCACCACGCATCCCGTATCTGGCACGGCCGCGCTGCCAGCGATGGCCGGCCCAGCATCGTTGGCCTGGCCGGCTACGTCTCGGTCATGAACAAGCTCAAACGCGGCTCGGAACAGGACGATCCCTACAGTGACGAATGGATGCTACGCATCGAGGAGAAGCTTGAGCAGACTCGCGCCACGCTGCATACCCTGCGCGAACAGGTGGATCTGGCACTGGCCGATGTTCCCGCAGCCCTGAGCCTAGGTGAGAATTTGAACGTTCAGCCGGTCAAGCTGCCGCTGTTCGTCAATTCGCAATTGGGTTTCATGGCGGTCTACCTGCTGGCGGATTTCGACGATATCGCCCGCAAGCTCATCCTGGCACATCACACCGCGCTCATCGACCGCAGCACACTGGAGCGCTGGCTCAACGATGGCGCACATGCCTTGCGCAGTCTGTTTTCATTGGCCCAGCAGTTTCGCTACTCAGGCACCACGCGCGACGATTTCGCCGCGAACAATGCCGCAGCCCGCGCCGCGCTTGAGAAATATGGGCCGCTGCCGCAGGCCGTGCTCGAAGGCACCCGACGCTCACGCTTCGCCCCACCGCTGCTGCGTCGTCCGCCGCCGTCGGCCATGACCACACGCTCAGACAGCTCAGCAACGGCTAAGGATGAGGGGGCCGTTCTCGCAACCGAGGGGGCCAGCGTCTTGGCTGAGGTATCCAATGACACAGCTGCGCCTGATGATTCCGATGATGAGGAACGATCTGAATGAGTGGCCCGAACCGTTTTGTCAGTCTGGAACAGGCGGACTTCCGCGGTCTGGAACACGCAGCCTATCTAAAAGGCCTTTTAAGACCCTTTAAGGGTAAGGGGGGTCTGGAGGACTGGGCCAGCCAGTGCCATTCACTGCGCGACAGTCTGATTGGCCTGGCGCAGCGGCGCGTTTTGTCGCAGACACACCGTCCCCCGTTCAACCTGCTGTCCATTGCCCTGGCCCAGCAGGCCACTGGCGCAGGGACCACCTTTCTGCGCTGGCGCAACCTCGACCGCTCGCGTATGGGCGTGGCGCTGTGGGAAGAACTGATGGACCGCACTTCACTCGTCGCCTTGTTGGACGATCTGCTCGCTATTGAACAGCAACGCATCGCCCTGAACATGCAAATCAGCCTGCTGCATACCCTCAGCCGCCAGGCCCAGGAATGCGCCAGCAAGATGGCCCAGGCTGAAGAGGTCTACCTGCGCCGGATGAACGCGCTCACCGACGCAGCACACTCGTATTACCGGCCACAGCCCTGATCCGCCTCGCTGCAGCACACCCGCGCAGGCTGTGACGGTGCGGGCCTTTCAACCACCACGGAGATCGCAACCATGAGCACCTATTTTATCAACGAGGGCAATATCGGCTCGCCGCCTGAGTTCAACGAATACCCGAACGGCAACGAGGAGCCACGGCGGGTACTGCGCCTCAACGTCTACTTCGACAATCCTGTGCCCACCAAGGACGGCAGTTACGAGGACCGCGGCGGTTTCTGGCGGCCGGTCGATTGGTGGCATCGCGATGCCGAGCACTATGCCACGCTGTTCCAGAAGGGCATGCGCATCGTGGTTCAGGGGCGTGAGGAGCGCGACGACTGGACCGATGAAAACAACAATGCCCGCACGACCTATCGCATCAACGCACGCAGCGTGGGGATCCAGCCCTACCGCATCGAGTCGGTCAAGCTCGCCCCGAAGTCGGCGTCCTCATCAGCATTACCCCCCACCGGCGGAGCCAGCGCCAACCGAATAGGCTGGGTGCGCAGGACGGTCATTGTGATACGGCCTTCCGTTTACCCGCAAGCTATCCCCTGGGGATAGCTTGCGCTTCTCCTAACTGACCGGACGCGCCGTAATCACTCTCTTTCGCGCCGTCTGCCCGGCACATTGTTATACAAACAGCACGCAACCTTATCTGGCAACAGGCAAATCAGCGTAGCGGGTTGTATAAGTCGGTGAGAGCATGCCCGTTTCATCACCCATGATTTTTTCTGCACACCCTGACCGGCGAACCAGACCTTGCCCTTTCTGATCTGTTTCAGCCCGTCCACCATATGCGTCAGCGCGGCACTGTTCTTTTGAGGTTGATGCTCGTCGAACAGGTTGAACTGCGCGACACCTAGCTGTAGAAGCCAGCCAGCATCACGCCGGCCTTCAAGTAACGGTGCCCTGCGTTCCAAATCCGATCGAGCCGTCTTCCAAGTCAACAACTTTGACAGCGTTTCGCTCGATAATTTTTCTCCTTTGGCGGCCGCTTATAAAGCACTTACGCTCACAGGATGCCCGGTCGGGGAAACCGTCTTGCACTTAAACAGAGCTAACTGGTTTTTATCAGATAATTTTTATCATAGGGCTGCTGCGTATGCAGCACTCCATAACATAGATAAATCAGTTTTCTCACCGCCGCGTCCAGCGCCGACATCTTGGCCTTTCCTTTCAGCAGCAGTCGCTCATAGAGCACTTTCACATGAGCGTTGCAACTGATATATAAAGCTTGGCCCTGGCCCTCATGCTCGATTGCAGCAGTCCGGCTTGAACTCCCTTGATGCGCGTACCCCCGCCAATCCCTGGCCGGCGGATCACAGACCCAACGTGTTCATGGCCCTGATGGAGAGCATAGGCAGTAATATGCTGGTTTTTGATCCTATGCCGGACAATAAAAAAAATCGCTATATCCCGAATCCAGGCGGGAGGTCACGGTCTGGGGAGTACCAGATGATTTTACCCCCCGCCTGGGGGGTAAAATTATATCGTCTACTAAAAGAAATAACCAAAATTTTATTCTTAAAATGTCAGCACAAAAAATCCATGGCTACCGTCCCGCTCCAGCTGTGCCACCAGTCCCAGCTCCCAGGAGATATAGTCCTGCATGGCCCGGGGGGAATTACCGGTGCCTTCATAGGGACGGCGGTAGCGCCGGGGCAAAGGACGCGGCGATTGGAATGCCGCTTCGTCCGGCGACAGTTCCGGCAGTGGCGCGGTCCAGGGGCCGGATACGGTAAAACCGGCATCCTCCCCGTCAAGCACCCAAACCTGCCAGCCCATTTGCGCCAGCCAGGAAGCGGTCATATCGGCACGCGTCCCGCCCCGGCCATCCGTCAGGACTATACGCGCCCCGCGTACGCTGGCGTAGTGATCGGTCTCCTGCACCAGCTGTCCGCCGGGGACCGGACGGGCCGCCGGAAAATGACCGGCGGCATACTCTTCCGGCTGTCTCACGTCAAAGACATAGGTGGTGCGATCCGGCTGTGTCAGCCAGCGCTGCAGTTCGCCGGCACCCAGACGTTTCACTCCGGCCCGATCCGCCACCCGCCTTGCGGCGACGGCGGCAACCCGGCCCGCCGTTTCGCTCACAGCGGGGTAACGGCGCCGTTGATGGTGCTCCAGCGGTAGCCCGGCCAGCATCCAGCCGATGGTGCCGTTGCGCAATGCCGCCACCGGGTTGGCAATACCGGCATTAATCAGCGACTGGGCGCCGATAATACCGCGGGTGCGTCCGGCGCAGTTGACGATAATGCGGGTGGTGGGGGATGGTACGAGATCCCGGACCCGCAATACCAGCTCCGCCCCCGGTACGCTGATACCGCCGGGGATGTTCATGGTCTGGTATTCATCGAAACGCCGAACATCCAGCACCGCCACATCCTCGGCGGCGTCCAGCAGCCGTTTCAGCTCTTCCGCCGCCAAAGACGGCGTCTGGCGGCGGTGCGCCACCAGTTCGCCAAACGCTTTGCTGGGCGAGTTGACGTCGATAAACAGTTCGCCGCCCGCCGCCGCCCAGCCGGCCAGTCCGTCCGCCAGCAAAGCCACATCCAGGTAACCCAGCGCCTGCAGCCGGCGCGCGGCGACGGCTGCCAGTCCCTCGCCGTTATCATATAGGGTCACAGGAACGGAGCGCCGGGGAATGCGCGCCATGACATCAGCCTCCAGCCGGGACAAGGGGATATTGGCGGCGAACAAGGGATGCCCTTCGGCATAAGAAGCTTCCTCGCGTACGTCCACCAGCGCCACTTCCTGCCGGTTCAACAAGGCCTGGCGAATTTCGTCCGCCTGCCTGCGGGGGAAAAGGGGGTTGGTCATGTAAAAATACTCCTGAATCAGATCAATCGAGTAGCGATATGGCTACATCAGCCATGGGGGAATCTGGCGCAGAGCGCCAATCGCTGCACTTTACCCGAGCCACCCCGAGGTAATGCCGTAACGATATAAAAACACACCGGCGCTTTGAAACTCCCCAACCGCTCCAGGCACCATGCCCGCAATCCGGCCTCATCCAGAACCATGCCGGCCCGCAATACCAGCGCCGCCGCGATATTTTGACCGTAATCGGCATCGGGTATCGCAAAAGCGGCCGCGTCACTCAGGCCGGGGAAATCCGCCAGCGCCTCGTCGATTTCCCGCGGGGCGATGTTTTCTCCGCCCTTGATGATGATCTCTTTCATCCGCCCGGTAATGAAATAGAATCCGCGCGCGTCGCGATAGCCAAGATCGCCGGTATGCAGCCAGCCGCCGGCGTCAATGGCCGCCGCGGTTTGTGCGCTGTCCAGATGATAGCCGGCCATGATGTTTGGGCCCCGCAGGAGGATTTCGCCGCAGCGATTATCCGCCAGCCGCTCCCCGCCGGGACCGGCAACGGCGGTCTCAATGCCGCAGGGCAAGCCGACGCTGCCATATACCCGGCCGGTATGGGGATTGCAGAATGCCAGCGAACCCGACTCCGTCATACCCATGCCCTCGATGACCGTTATGCCGAACCGCTGCTCGAATTGCCGGTGCCGGGCGGGCGGCAGCGGCGCGGAGGCGGAGCGGGCGAATTTGACCCAGGGATAGCGGGCATCGCCGTCGGAAGCGCCGTGCAAAAGGAAGGCTATCATGGTGGGCACCAGGTTGAGCCAGGTGCAGTGATAACGCGCCACCATGCCCCACCAGCGGGAGACGGAAAAACGCCGCGGCGCCACCAGACTGCCGCCGCTGACAAAGGGAACCAGCGTCCCGATGACCTGGCCGTTGATGTGGTAAAGCGGCAACGCGCACAGCAGACGATCCTGCGGCGTAAGCCGATGCCAACGTGCGATGCGTTCCGCCGCGGCCAGCATATTGCCGTGGGTCATAACAACCCCTTTGGGCAGGCCGGTGGTGCCCGAGGTATACATCAACAGCGCCGGGCTCCGGGCGGACAACTGCCGCGGACAGGCGGCCGGATCGTCGGCGGGGTGCGGCTTGCAGATGACCGCATCGTCCATCGGCAGGTCCCGTTCGCGGATCACCATCAAGGGACGGCCTGCCGGCGGCAGGCTGTCCAGCACCCTCCGCAGGCGAGGGGCAGACTCCCGGCTGGTGATGACGGTTTTAGTGCCGCAATGGGTGATAATCCACGCCAGGGCCGTGTCGGCGGCCAGCAAACTCAGGGGCACCGGCACGTAACCCGTCAGCATGCATGATAGGCAAAGCGCCACGGTGTCAAAGCCGCCGGGCAGCAGCAGCGCGATATGATCACCGGGCCGGTGGCCGGTGGCCATTAACCGCTCGTCCTGGCGCCGGGCGGCCAGGGCCAGCTGTGCGAAGGTGAGGGTGCGTTCGGTCTCCGGACAAATCAGGAAAACCCGATCGGCGCCCTCACGCAGATGCCGGGCCAGCACCGCCGGCAGCGAGTCGGCGGCGTCTGGCGCCGCGTCCTCCTCTTCGGTGCCTGTGTCGCCCCGCGCTGCTCTCTCTGCTTCGGCGCCGGTGTTGCCCAAGGCCGCTTCTTCGGCTTCGGCGCCGTTCACCGTTGCTTCGCCGCTGCCCTTCACGATCCCTTCCTGCGCAGATAATCGCCGAACAGCCTATCCAGCGAAGGGATATTTTCCTCTATGGGGCGCGAGATGCGGACCTTATTATAAAAATGCCGGTAATTGAGATTGTCGGAGAAGTGATTTTTGCCCCAGGTGCCGCAGCCCAGGGTCAGGGTAAAGGGCAATCCGTTATCAAAATTGCCGCCGGCGGCAAAACTGTGGGCTTGATTGACGATAACGCGGCTCACCGGCAGGGTGAGTCCCGCCGTCAGCGCCTCCGCCGGATCGGTGCCGTGCAGGCCGACGGAGTGGCCGGCCCCTTGCCAGGCATAAAGCGCCCTGACCCGGTCGCATGCCTGGTGAAAATCATCCGCCCGATAGGCGGTTAACACCGGCGAAAGTTTTTCACCGGAAAAGGGAAAGCGTTCGCCCACCCCCTCTTCCTCGACGATGAAAAAACGGGCACTCCGGCAGGCGGATCGCGTTAATCCGGCCGCTTCAGCCAGCAACAACGCGGATCGGCCCACCCGATCCCGCGCCAGCTTGCCGCCGCCGTCGGGCCAAAGGACCCGTTGCAGCCGGGCCTTTTCCCGTGCCGTCAATACCACGCCGCCCTGTGCCGCCAGGGCGTCCAGCATCGGCCGGTAGCGGCCGGACGGGATGATGATGCTGTTTTCCGCGGAACAGCTGGTGGCGTTATCAAAGGTTTTCGAATCCGCTATCTTGCGGGCGGCCGCGGTCAAATCCGCCGATTCGCTGATAATCGTGGCCACGTTGCCGACACCGACGCCGAAGGTGGGCGTACCGCTTTGCGTCGCGGCCCGGACATTGGCCTGGGAACCGGTGACGATAACCAGGTCCGCCGCGCCCATCAGCAACTGCGTGTGCTCGCGGCGGACGGGGGCGGGCAGCATTTGCACCAGATCGCGGGGAACCCGCAGGACATCCAGCTCCGGGTAGATTAGCGCCAGCAATCGGGCGCAGCTGGCGGCCCCTTTCGGCGACGGCGCCACGATAACGGCGTTGCGGCATTTCACGGCATTGATAATGTTATTGATTACCGTGGCCACCGGGTTGGTAGAGGGCGTCACGGCGGCCACGACCCCCACCGGCCGCGCAATGTCGACGATCCCGCGCTGCGGATCTTCGCCAATCACGCCGACGGTTTTTTTACCGTGCAGATCCCGCAGCAGCCCCAGCGTCTTGCGATGATTTTTGATGACCTTATCTTCGACATTGCCCAGACCGGTATCCTCTACCGCCAGGGTTGCCAAGGCCCGGTTATTGGCGGGATTGATCACCGCCCAGCCCAGGGCGCTCACCACCAAATCGATTTGCTCCTGGCTGTAACCGTCTATCCGCCGCTGCGCCTCCCGCGCCCGCGCCACCAGGGAGTGAATCAGCCGGGCCGGCGCCGTTTCCTCCCCGGCCGGGGAGAGGGAGGCCGGCGAGGGTGTCGCCGGGCTCATTTCGCGGCGGCCGGCTGCCAGACCGGCACCGCCTGGGCATTAATGTGTTTAGGCAATAATCCCGCGGCAAAAAACGCGTCGGCGATGCGCTGCTGTTCGCCGAGGCTCTCAAGGGTCACCGGTTTTACCTGATAGGTGCGATGGGCATTGGCCTGTTCCACGGTGGCCACGTCCAGATTGCCCCATAACGGTCCCAGCAATTTCGCCGCAGCGGCCGGATGGGACTTGACCCAGGCGCCGGTGTGTTCCAACTGCCGGTAAATCAGCTCCAGGATCTCGGGATGCTGCCGCGCATAGGAACTGGACGCCAGATAATAGCGCTGATAGCTGGCCAGCCCCTGCCCCGGCGCCAGCACGCGGGCATGCTGCCGGCGTTCGGCGGCGGCGACAAAGGGTTCCCAGGTTACCCAGGCGTCCACCTGCCCGGTTTCAAACGCCGCCAGGCCGTCCGCCGGGGTCAGGTAAGCCGGGGTGATATCATGGAATGTCAGGTGGGCCTTCGCCAGGGCAACGATGAGCAAATAATGGCTGCCCGCCGCTTTGGTGACCGCGATGCGTTTGCCTTTCAAATCTTCCAGGGATTTCAGCGGTGAATTTTGCGGCACCAGGATTGCCTGGGCATCCGGCGAGGGCTCTTCACGGGCAAAATAGGTCAAATCGGCGCCGGCCGCCTGGGCGAAGACCGGCACGGTATCCGCCACGTCGGCGGAGACATCCACATTACCGATATTCAGGGCCTCCAACAGCGGCAGGCCGCTGGAAAATTCATACCAGCTGACCTTAATTCCCCGGGGAGCCAGTTCTTTTTCCAGCGTGCCCTGCAATTTCACCAGGGTCAGCAAGGTGGAGGATTTTTGATAACCGATACGCAGAACGGTTTCCGCCCGCGCATTGAATTGAATCAATAAAGCCAATAAAGGAACGGCGATAAAAATAAGACGGCGCAAGGTAAACGTAAAGCGAGACATAACGGTATCCGACAAGAATAGGTAATAGTAAGCTCCAAGAGTTGCCCTGTACTGTCAAAGTATATAATCAACTTTAGATAGTCTATTTTATCCCTTAATATCCGGTCCGGTTCCCGGCCTTGCCGGCAGGCTTTCGCCAGGAGGGAAAACGCTCAACGCCGCCTTGGATCCGGCATTTTAGAAACACAAAAGCCCTTTAAGATAAACATCCATATAACAACATTACTTTATTAGAATATTTTCATACCGGCTATTAACAGCGGCCCTATATTTATGAATATGATTTTTCTTTTAGCAAAAGAATATCTATCCAAAGCTGAAAATAACATTTACCGAACAATTTCCCGCGCTGTTAGGATTTTCTTTTCACTCATAAAGATGGAAAGAAATGATGAATCTGCGCGGCGGTATTGCATTATTGCTTTCATTGGCCGTCTCGGCCGGTGCCTATGGCGCCGATACCCTGCGTATCGGCTATCAGAAATCCGGCACCACCCTGGTTTTGCTGAAAGGGGAAGGCTCGCTGGAAAAAAGCCTGGCCTCGCAGGGCATAAGGGTGAAATGGACGGAGTTCCCCGGCGGTCCGCAACTGCTGGAAGGATTGAACGTCGGCTCCATTGATTTTGGATTTACCGGCGAAACGCCACCGGTATTCGCTCAGGCCGCCGGGGCCAATCTGGTTTATATCGCCAATGAACCGGCCTCGCCCACCGCGGAAGCCATTCTGGTGCCGAAAGAGTCCGCCCTGCGCAAGGTGGGGGATTTGAAAGGTAAAAAAGTCGCGCTGAATAAAGGGTCGAATGTGCATTACCTACTGGTGCGGGCGCTGCAGGAAGCCGGCCTGAGCTATGGCGATATCACCCCGGTCTATCTCTCCCCCGCCGATGCGCGCGCGGCCTTTATCCAGGGCAGCGTGGATGCCTGGGTGATTTGGGATCCGTTCGCCGCCGCCGCCGAACAACAGCTGCAGGCGCGGACCCTGCGAAACGGCCAGGGCATCGTGGATAACTATCAGTTTTATCTCGCCACCCGGGACTTCGCCACGGCCCATCCCCGGGTGATTACCGAGCTGGTCAGGCAAATCCGGCTGGTGGATAAGAAGGCCGTTGAAGACCCCGCGGCGGTAACCCGCCAGGTGGCTCCCCTGCTGGGGCTGCCGGAGAATATCACCCGCATTGCGGTGGAACGGCAAAATTATCAGGCTGCGTTTATTACCCCGGCGGTGACCGCCGGCCAGCAACGGATTGCGGATACGTTCACCCAATTGAAATTGATTCCGCAAAGCCTGAATGTCTCACAAGCCGTCTGGACGCCGCCCGCACAGTAGCGGCGGACCGTCCGATGCGCACCTTACAGGAGCACGGGATGAAACGCATTACCCTCGAGCTTTCCGAACGTCTTGCGCCCTGGCTGCTGCCGGTGCTGTTAATGGTATCCTGGCAAGCGGCGGTGAGCGCCGGCTGGCTGTCCAGCCGGATCCTGCCGGCGCCGAGCGCGGTGGTCACCGCGGCCTGGCGGTTAATGTACAGCGGCGAGCTATGGCAGCATTTGGCCATCAGCAGTTGGCGCGCCGCGGTGGGATTCGCCATCGGCGGCTCCATCGGTCTGCTGCTGGGCTTTATCACCGGCCTGTCCCGCTGGGGGGCGCTGCTGCTGGACAGCACGGTGCAGATGATTCGCAACGTGCCGCATCTGGCGCTGATCCCGCTGGTGATTTTGTGGTTCGGCATTGATGAATCGGCAAAGATTTTCCTGGTGGCCCTCGGCACGCTGTTCCCCATTTATCTTAATACCTACCACGGCGTGCGCAATGTGGACGCCGGCCTGGTGGAAATGGCCCGAAATTACGGACTGTCGGGTTTTTCGCTGTTTTATCAGGTTATTTTGCCCGGCGCCCTGCCTTCCATACTGGTGGGAGTCCGTTTCGCGCTGGGTTTCATGTGGTTGACGCTGATTGTGGCGGAAACCATCTCCGCCAATTCGGGCATTGGCTATCTGGCCATGAATGCCCGTGAATTTTTGCAAACCGACGTGGTAGTGGTAGCCATTATTTTATACGCCATCCTCGGCAAGGCGGCGGACAGCGCCGCCCGGGCGCTGGAACGCGTCTGGCTGCGCTGGCATCCGGCTTACCAGAAGACGAGGGCAACGGCATGAGCGTTAACGTCTACCCGGTTAATCGCGGCATCCCCCTGGCATTGCGCCAATTGGAGAAGTCTTTCCATGGCCACCGGGTGCTGGGCAATGTGGATCTCGCCATCCCCGCCGGACAGTGCGTGGCCATCGTCGGGCGCAGCGGCTGCGGCAAAAGCACCCTGTTGCGCCTGCTGGCCGGTCTTGACCGGCCGGACCGCGGCGATCTCTCCTCCGGCAATGCTCCGCTGCGCGCCAGGCAAAACGATATACGGCTGATGTTCCAGGACGACCGGTTATTACCCTGGAAAAAGGTCGTGGATAACGTGGGCCTCGGCCTGGGCAAGGACGCCAGGGAGCGCGCCCTGGCCGCTCTTGACACCGTCGGATTGGCCGGGCGGGCCGGCGACTGGCCTTCCACCCTGTCCGGCGGGCAGAAGCAGCGGGTGGCGCTGGCGCGGGCTTTGATTCATCGTCCGCGCCTACTGCTGCTGGATGAACCCCTGGGGGCCCTTGATGCGTTAACCCGTATCGAGATGCAGCGCCTGATTGAGACCCTGTGGCGAGAACAGGGTTTTACCCTGCTGCTGGTGACGCACGATGTGCATGAAGCGGTGACCCTGGCGGATCGGGTCATCCTGCTGGAGCAGGGGCATATCGGCCTGGATATCGCCATCGATTTGCCACGTCCCCGCGGCCATGGGCAGGCCCGGCAGGCGGCATTGGAAAGCGAAATCCTGGAACGCATCTTTTCCAGCGGCGTTCAGGGCGCGCAGGGAGACGGCACGTTGCGCTCCGGGAGCGTTAATCAATAGACCCGCCATAATTCAAGCTGCAGGTGTGTTGGCTGTGTGACTCGGCTACTCCGTAAGCCTCGCCCTTTGGGGCCGCTGCAAGCGGCGTTTCGGATTATTGAGAGAATATAATTTTATTATTGACGACTTAAGGCAGGCAATAACGTGAAGCAAGCCCTGGTACTCTCGCCGCAGGAAGCGCGGCTGCTGCATCCCGACGGCAAGCCCGTCGCCACGGATCGGACCCATCGCCTGCTGGCCCGTATCCAGCACGCCAAACCGGCAGTCGATGTGGAACGGGCGCGCTATTTCACCGAGTCCATGGCGCAAACGGAAGGGGAATTACTGATCCTGCGCTGGGCGAAGGCGATGTATCACATCGCCGGGCATATCCAGGTGTATATCGATGAAGATCAGTTGATTGTCGGCCGGGGCGGCAAACCCGGCCGCTACGGCATTCTTTATCCGGAACTGGACGGCGATTTTCTGGAGCGGGCGCTGGAACAGCTGCCCCGGCGGGTGGAATCGCCGTTTACCGTCGAACCGGCGGAGGTGGATATCATCAAACGGGTGGTATCCCCCTACTGGCGGGGCAAAACCTACCATGAAGACCTGGCCCGCGCCCTGCCCGATGAGACGCTGCGCCTTACCTACGATCCCGCCGACGCCCTGACGTCCCGTTTTATCGTCAACGAGACCTCGTCGTTCCGGTCTTCCATTCAGTGGGTACATGACTACGACAAAGTGCTGCGGCTGGGGTTTAAGGGGATAAAGGAGGATGCACAGCGCCGGCTGGCGGCGCTGGATCCCTTCGATCCGTCGGACAATGTTGAAAAGGCACCGTTCCTGCAGGCCATTATCCTCAGCGCCGAGGCGGTGATTCTGTGGGCCGGACGCCATGCCGCGCTGGCGCGGGATTTGGCGGAACGGGAGCCCGATCCCGTACGGCGGCAGGAGCTGGAGGCCATCGCCGAGCGCTGTGCCCGGGTGCCGGAACACCCGGCGCGGGATTTTCGCGATGCGCTGCAGGCGCAGTGGTTCACCCAGATGTTTTCCCGCCTGGAGCAGAAAACCGGCACCATTATCTCCAACGGCCGCATGGATCAGTACCTTTACCCTTATTACCGGCGGGATCTCGATCGCGGCCTGCTGACCGAAGAGCAGGCCCTGGAATGGCTGGCCTGCATGTGGATCGCCATGGCGCAGTTCGTGGATTTGTACATCTCCCCCACCGGCGGCGCCTTTAACGAAGGCTACGCCCATTGGGAAGCGGTCACCATCGGCGGCCAGACGCCGGAAGGTTTGGACGCCGTCAATGCGCTATCCTATCTGTTCCTGCGATCGAAGCGGGAATTTCCGTTGCACTATCCGGACCTGGCGGCCCGCATCCATAGCCGTACTCCGCCGCGTTTTCTCTATGAAGTGGCGCAAACCATTAAAGACGGCGCCGGATTTCCAAAACTCATCAACGATGAAGAAGTGGTGCCGCTGCTGCTGGCGAAGGGGGCCGCGTTCAGCGAAGCCTATGATTTCGCGGTGTCCGGCTGCGCCGAGTGCCGGATGCCGAACCGCGATACCTATACCAGCCCCTGCGCCTATATCAACTTTCCGGCGGCGCTGGAGATGACCTTGTACAACGGCCGGATGAAACGCTACGGCGGGGAATTGCTGGGTATCGAAACCGGCGATCCGGGGGAATTCGCGGACTGGGAGGCATTCTGGCAGGCTTATGTAAAACAGCATCTGAATTTCCTTCGCCATGCGTTTATCCAGCAAAAAATCATCATTGATTTACGCGCCCGGCATTTTGCCTGGCCGCTGGGTTCCGCCCTGCACGACCTGGCGATGGACGCCGGCATGGATATCCACCAGCCGGACATCAACGGCGGTATCGATTTGGGTTATTTCGAGTTTATGGGGTACGGCACGGTCATTGATTCCCTGGCGGCAATAAAAAAATGGGTCTATGAAGAAAAACGTCTTTCCATGGGACAATTGCTGGCGGCGCTGGCCGACGATTTCAACGGCCATCCCACTGTCCGCGCCCTGCTGCGGGACGCGCCCAAATACGGCAATAACGATCCCTACGCCGACGATATCGGCAAGGCCCTGGATAAAATCTGTCTGGAATTTACCCAGCGCTATTCCCGCTCTCTGGGCGTGCATATGGATCTGCGGCTGGTGCCTTTTACCTCGCATGTGCCGTTCGGCAAGGTGGTGCACGCCACCCCCAACGGCCGCAAGGCCTACAGTCCGCTATCGGACGGTTCGTCGGCCTCCCAGGGCTGCGACAGCCAAGGCCCCACCGCGGTGCTGCTGTCCAATTACCACACCAAGAATTACCGGTTTCGCGAGCGCGCCGCCCGCTTGCTTAACGTCAAATTCACCCCCTCGGTACTGGCCGGCGAGGCGGGCACCCGCAAGCTGTGCGATTTTATCAAGGTCTGGTGCGACCTGAAGCTGTGGCATATCCAGTTCAACGTCATCAACCGGGAGACCCTGCTGGCGGCCAAAGCCGACCCGGAGCGCTTTCGCGGCCTGATTGTCAGGATTGCCGGCTACAGCGCCTATTTCACTGACCTCTCGCCGGACCTGCAGGATGATTTGATTGCCAGGACCGGCCATGAAATCTTCTGATCCGGAGGCTTTGTCGTTGCGAATCCCCGCCACGGCTTTGCCGGCTCCGTCGACGCGCCGGACCGATGGGGCAGAGACGGGCTGGATTTTCAATATACAGCGTTACTCCCTGCATGACGGTGACGGTATCCGCACGCTGGTCTTTCTGAAAGGCTGCCCGCTGCGCTGCGTCTGGTGCAGCAATCCGGAATCCCAGGGTGTATTGCCGGAAATCACGCTGGACGAAAAAAAATGCCTCGGACGGGACTGCGGCCTGTGCATCGGACAATGCCTTTCCCACAGCCTGGCGTATGGGGCCGACGGAGTTGTCCGGCTGAACACGGATACCTGCCGGCAGTGCCTGCAATGCCTGCCCGCCTGTTCCAGCCATGCCCTGCACGCCTTCGGTCAGCGGATAACGGCGGCGCGCGTGATGGATATTGCCGAGGCGGACAGCCTGTTTTATGCGCGCTCACGGGGCGGGGTTACCCTCAGCGGCGGTGAACCCCTGATGCAGGCGGATTTCGCCCTGGCCCTGCTGCGGGAAGCCCAAAAACGGCATATCGATACCCTGCTGGAAACCTGCGGTTACGGCCCCTGGCCGGCATTACGGGCGCTGGCGGGCTATTGCGACGGCGTCTATTTTGATATCAAAAACCTGAACGACGCCGCTCACCGCGGGTTTACCGGGCGTTCCAACCGCCGGATACTGGCCAACCTGCTGGCGTTGCGCCGGCAGTTTCCCCGTTTGCCGATCCATGTGCGCACGCCGCTGATCCCCGCGTTTAACGATAGCTGGGACGCTATCGCCCGCATCATTGATTTTATTCTGCCCCTGGCGGACGTCAGCTATGAAATCCTGCCCTATCACCGGCTGGGCAGCGACAAATACCGGCTGCTGGGACGGCCATACCTGCCGGGGGACATCCGACTGCCGGCGGACACCGTCGAGGAGATCATCAGCCGGGCCCGCCAGCGTCTCGGCCGCCGCTACGGCCCCGAAGGAACGAGGCCGAGTGTTGCCAACGCACCTGCAGCGTGAATGATGACGGGTATAGCTGTTTTACGCATTTGGAATGCCATATATATCAGTTGGAGCACCGGCTCCGGCTGTCCATCATAACCGTTACTCGTCGTTTTATTCAGCAGGAGCCGTCCATGAGCCTCAATCTTTTCTGGTTTCTCCCTACCCATGGCGACGGGCGCTATCTCGGCACGCCACGCGGCGCGCGCACGGTGGACCACGCTTATCTGCAGCAGATTGCCCAGGCGGCGGAACGGGTGGGTTTCGGCGGCGTGCTGATCCCCACCGGCCGCTCTTGTGAAGACTCTTGGCTGGTGGCGGCGTCGCTGATCCCCGTCACCCAGCGGCTAAAGTTCCTGGTGGCGCTGCGGCCGGGAGTGATTTCCCCTACCCTGGCGGCCCGTCAGGCGGCGACGCTGGATCGTCTGTCCCAAGGCCGGGCGCTCTTCAACCTGGTGACCGGCGGCGATCCCGACGAACTGGCGGCGGAAGGGGTATTTCTCGATCACGCCGAACGTTATGAAGCCGCGGCGGAATTTACCCATGTCTGGCGGCGGGTGCTGGAGGGCGAGACGGTGAATTTCCAGGGCAAACATGTGCAGGTGGAGGGGGCGCGCCTGATGTTCCCGCCGGTGCAACAACCTCGGCCGCCGCTTTATTTCGGCGGTTCGTCCGATGCCGCGCAGGATCTGGCGGCAGAGCAGGTGGAGCTTTATCTGACCTGGGGCGAGCCGCCGGCGCAGCTGGCGGAAAAAATCGCCCAGGTACGGGAAAAGGCCGCCGCGCTGGGACGGCAAATCCGCTTCGGCATTCGCCTGCACGTGATTGTGCGTGAAACCACGGAAGAGGCCTGGCAGGATGCCCGGCGGCTGATTGTCCATGTGGACGATGAAACCATCGCCCGCGCCCGGGCATCGTTCGCCCGGTTTGATTCGGTGGGACAGCAGCGCATGGCGGCACTGCACGACGGCAGCCGGGATCATTTGGAAATAAGTCCCAATCTGTGGGCCGGGGTCGGGCTGGTGCGGGCCGGCGCCGGCACCGCTCTGGTGGGGGACGGCCCCACCGTCGCCCGGCGCATCGCCGAGTATGCGGATTTAGGTATCGATACCTTTATCCTGTCCGGCTATCCGCATCTGGAGGAAGCCTATCGCGTGTCGGAACTGGTCTTCCCCCATCTGGACGTGGCGACGAACAGCCCTGCCGCCGCAAGCGATGCCATCCGGCCGCAGGGGGAAGTGGTCGCCAATGATTTCGCGCCGGACAAAATCCATTAAATGCTGACTAAAGTCCCCAGCGGGCATATTTTCAGCCCGGCATGGGGCGAGCCTGAAGATGACGTTGGTGACAATCATGACTGCCCATTACCAGGATATTCTCAACGATAATTTTTGGCTGCCGTTTACGCCAAATAAAGATTTCCGTAACGATCCCAAATTATTCGCCCGGGCGGAGGGAGATTATTATTATGATCCGGACGGACGGGCGATACTGGACGGGGTGTCGGGTTTATTCGCCTCGGCCTTGGGCCACGGGCGTAAAGAGCTTGCCGAGGCGGTTCACCGGCAAATGCTGACCCTGGATTTTACCGCCAGCTTTTATCGCGGCCATCCGGGAGCCTTCGCCGCCGCCAAGGCCTTATCGGCGCTGCTGCCCCCCGGCCTTGACAGGATTTTTTTTGTCGGTTCCGGCTCGGAAGCGGTAGATACCGCGCTGAAAATCGCCCTGGCGTATCACCGCGCCAAGGGCCGGGGTAGCCGGAATATCTTCGTGTCGCGGGAACGCGCTTATCACGGCGTCAATTTCGGCGGCGTCGCCCTGTCGGGGCTGCCCAACAACCGGCGGAATTTCGACGGCGTCGGGCCGCGGGTAGTGCATATGCGCCATACCTGGCTGGCGGAGAACCGCTACAGTCGCGGGCAACCCGGGCACGGCGACTTCCTGGCGGACGATCTTTTACGCCTGATTACGCTACACGGGGCGGAAAATATTGCCGCCTGCGTGGTGGAACCCATCGCCGGATCCACCGGCGTGCTGGTGCCGCCGGTGGGTTATCTGGAACGGCTGCGCCAGATCTGCGACCGGCATGACATTCTGCTGATCATGGACGAGGTGATCTGCGGCTTCGGCCGGACCGGCCGGGCATTCGCCAGCCAGTCCTTTAATATCCGGCCGGATATCATCACCCTGGCCAAAGCCCTCACCAACGGTGCGTTGCCTATGGGCGCCGTGGCGGTGAGCCGGGATATTCATGACGGCATTATCAATGCTGCCGGCGAGGGGGAGATCGAGTTTTTCCACGGTTATACCTGGAGCGCGCATCCGGTAGCCTGCGCCGCGGCGTTGGCCACGCTGGCGCTTTACCAGGAGTTAGAAGGTTACGGGCGCCGCAGAAAGCGCCGGATGATTTTTCCGGAGAAGGTTTTGGGCAGGCACTCGAGGAATATCACGTTCCGGGGCCGGCCATGGCGGCCGCAGCGGGCCACGATAACCGCCGCCAGCGACCGGCGCATGTCGGCATGCCGCGCTACCGGCACCTCCGGCGCCGTGACGACGAACAGCTGCACCATCTGGCCCAGTAGCGGATGCGCTAGACCCACCGCCGCCGCTTCGGCGATGCCGGGCACCGTCAGCGCCGCGTGCTCTACTTCCGCCGTGGACAGCCGCTTGCCGCCGATATTCATGGTGTCGTCCATGCGTCCCTGAATGGTTATGGCGCCGTGTTCATCACGGCGGGCGCGATCCTGCGTCAGATAGCGCCAGCCCTCGCCGTCATGCTGCCAATAGCGCGCCACGAACTCATCGTCATGGCCCCACAGGGTTTGCATGCCCCCTGGTCCCAGATGGTCATGCAGCACCAGCATGCCCGTTGCCGCCGGGCGGCCGGTTTGCTCATCCACAATGCTTACCCGGCGATCCATCACCGGACGCAGGGCGCCTCTCTGCCCGGCCAGGATCGGCCAGCCGCTTTCGGTTTGCCAGTAGTGATCGTACACCGGCACGCCGGCGCCCTGCTCCAGCCATTGACGGGTTTTGGCGTCCAGCGGCTCGCCGGCCAGATAGACGGCGCGCAGGGAGGGCAGCGACGGGTCAAGGGTTTCACTTTGCATGCGGGCCAGACGCATGGCGCCGGGTACGGTAAGCAGACGCGTGACGCCGTGGCGGGCAATCAGTTGCCACCAGCGCCGCCCCGGGGTATTCATGCCGCCGCCGGTGACCACCAGGGTGGTGAAACCGGCCAGCAGGGGCGCCCAGACCAGATAGCTGTGTCCGGTCACCCAGCCGATATCGGCGGTGGTGAAAAAAACTTCATTCTCGCCGGTATTGAAAATATGCGGCAGCGAGGCGCACAGCGCCACGGCGTAGCCGCCGGTATCCCGCACGACGCCTTTGGGCGTGCCGGTGGTGCCGGAGGTGAACAGCAGCTGTGACGGCGCCTCGGCGGGCAGCCAGCGACAAGGTATCGGCTCATTGTGATAAGCCGCCCGCAGCCGCCGGTAACTGAGTTCACCGTCACCGGGGTATTCACCCGCCGCCCTATCGTCGGTGCCGTCAGGATTGCGCATGGCTTCCGATCCGCTGTCGCCGACAATGATCCGGTTAACGGCGGGCGGCGCAAGTCCCTCTTCCCGCAATGCGCGGTTGATTTTATCCTCCAGGATCAGCAAACGGGGCCGGCTCAGGTGAATGCGCTCCGCCAGCGCCGCCGCGCTCAGCTGCGCCGAGACCACCACATGGATAGCCCCCAGCCGGGCGCAGGCCAGCATGGCGAACAGGGCCGGCGGCATGACCGGCAGGCAGAGCAGCACGCGATCTCCCGCCGCCACCCCCTGCCGTTGCAGGATCCAGGCCATGGCCACCACTTCCCGGTGCAGTTCGGCATAGCTGAATCGCTGCTCCGCGCCCTGCCGGTCGCAGCACACGAGCGCCGTTTGGCCGCCGCGCAGGGGCAAATGCCGATCCACGGCGTTATAACACAGGTTGGTGGCGCCGCCCGCAAACCAGCGGCAGTGCGGCCCACCGTGCTCTAAAGCCATCACCTGGCGAAACGGCCGCTGCCAGTGGATGCGCTGCGCTTCACGCCGCCAGAAAGCCTCATCCAGCGGGGAAGAGGCCGGTGAATCCAGCGCTAAATCTGACGGGGAAGGCACTGGCAAATCCGCTGGGATGACGGCCGACCAATCCAGCAGTGAACTGTCAGTCCGGTTAGCGAACGGCATAACGGACCTCCTGCGGCGCCGGCGCCGTCAGGCGGGCGGCGATGTGTTCCGCCAGGTATTCCGCATCTTCCCCCACTCCCTCGAACCGTCCCGAGCCCCAGGTCCACAGCCAGGGCAGACCGAGGAAATGGAGTCCTTCTTCCACTGACACGCCGCGCCGATGGCGGGGGTATCCCTTGTCATCAAACGCCGGCAGGTCAATCCAGCTAAAATCGGTATGGAATCCCACCGCCCAGATAATGGCCGCGAGATTGCCCAAAGGGATAGCGCCCCGGCCCGGCGGCGGGAACCACATCGGCTGATAGGGCGGCTCCGTGGGGGCGTCGATGCCCCGGGCGGCAATCCACTCATCGATATTCTCCCTGATGCGCCGGGCGGTATCATCGGCATTATCAAGATTGGCCGCCAGATCGTCTGCGGTGACCAGCCCCCCCCGCGCCTCATCAATGTCCAGCAACCGCCCGTGCAGTTGCATGCCCTGCCCGGCGAACAGCCGCAAATCGATATCCCGGCCACCGTCGCGGCCGGTGACATAATGGTTGGTTTTACGTCGGGCATCTTCCCCCTGGGGATGGTGGTCCACTGTCAGCCGGTAATGCCCCATGTCCTCCAGCCAGGCCACCACGTCGCGGCCGCGGTAAAAACGATTCACCCGCGGCGCGCTGCCGACGCACAGATGTACCCGGCGTCCGGCGAGATGCAGATCTTCGGCGATTTGCGCCCCGGACTGGGCCGACCCCACCACAAGGACCTCGCCCTCGGGCAAGGCGGCGGGGCAACGGTAGTCCGCCGAATGCAGCTGGTGGATCGTCCCCGGTAAACGGGCCGCCAGGGCGGGGAAACGCCGCCGGTGATAGTTGCCCACCGCGGCAACCACGTTATCGGCAGTGAAGGTTCCGCGGCTGGTGTGCAGAACAAAGCCCCCGCCGCCGTGGCGGCTGACCCGCTCCACGTTGATGCCGGTGAGCAGCGGCGGCCCGAAACGCTCGGCATAGCGCTCCAGGTAATTGATGATCTGGTCATTGACCATAAAACCGTCCGGGTCATCGCCGTCATAGGGAAAACCGGGCAATTTGCACTGCCAGTTAGGGGTCACCAGACAAAAACTGTCCCAGCGCTGCGCCCGCCAGGCCCAGCCGAGCTGATGGCGCTCAAATATCACATGCCCGATGCCCCGCTGAGTCAGGCAGTAGCTCATAGACAGTCCCGCCTGCCCGCCGCCGATGATAATCACCGGATAATGTGTTTGTTCCATGGTACCGTTCCTGAATTAATGATTAACGGGCAGCGCTTCGATTTTCTCGACGCGCACCGGGCGGGCATCGGGCAAAAAACCCCCGGCCTTGAGTTCGATGGCGCCGGACTGATCCATGGCGCTTGAACAGGCATAACCGAACTTCAGCGCGACCCGGTCGCTGGCTTCCTGCAGCGCCCGGCGCGCCAGTCCGGTAAACTCCTCCACGCTGTACTCTTTGCCCACCTCCAGATGCTGTTCAATCACGGTGGACGGTGAATAACACACGTCCACGGAGCTGTCCGGCCAGCGGACGGTAAAATGCATTGCGGGCATAAGCGCCTCCAGAATAAAAAAGTCAGGGGTTGATGCCGGTAAGCGGCGTTGTGTCGAGATCCCAGAAACAGTGGCGGTGTGAACCATCGCCGACCCAAAGCCTCGGGTCGGCGGTAATGCCGCCGATGGCCGCCGCGCCGATACCGAGCCGATGAAAGTGCGCCAGCACCTCGTCTGCCTGCTGGGAATGGACCGTCAACAGATAGCCGTAGCTGGGAAACATGCACAGCCACTCTTGCCAGCGGATCTCCGCCGGACGGGGTATGGCCGTTAAATCAATGTCCGCGCCGGCCCGGGCGCTTTCCAACAGCATGACCAGGGTGCCGAGCAGGCCGGCCTGGCTGATGTCCTTGGCCGCCTGTACCAGCCCCTGTTCCGCCAGCGTCGGCAACAGCGCCATGGCGTCGCGCAGCGCCGCCGGATCGGCGCGGGTCGCGGCGTCCCAGTTCAGCCAGGGCCCGCGTCGGGCGCCGCGCAAATCTATGGCGGCGATTAAGGTGTGTCCCGGCTTCGCCCCGGAGGCCCGCAGCACCCGTTTCGCTTTGCCCAGCACCGCCACCGCCAGCTGCGGCGATTCGCTGCGTAAATTGGTATGGCCGCCGACGATGGGCACCCGATAGGCCCGGGACGCGGCGGCCATGCCCTGCATCAAACGGCGCGCCTGTTCCGGACCGGCGCTCCACAGGGCATTCACCACCGCCACCGCCGTGCCGCCCATGGCGGCGATGTCGCTCAGATTAACCATCAGTCCGCACCAGCCGGCGAACCAGGGATCGTCCGCCACGAACCGGTTGATAAACCCCTCCATGGCCAGCAGGCTATAGCCCTCTTCCTGCGGAATGGCGGCGCAGTCATCGCCGTTGTCGCAGCCGGCCAGAGGCCAGGCTTCACGCAGTTCTCCGGCAATCCCCTGGATGTCCCGCTTCTGATCGATGCCGCCGTACCGGCGCACCTCCGCCAGCAGCACGTGTAAATCATCCATCAGCCGCCCTCCAGGCTCATCAGCAGCGGCGCCAGCTCCCGCGCCGGCCGCGGCGAAGGCCCGCTCAGCACCATGCCGCTGTTGGGGTCGAAACAGGGCGGATAAAACGCCAGATCCGCCTGCATAACCGCATGATCGATACCCCGCAGCCGTTCGGTGGACAGGGATGACCAGTGCATGCGCCGGAACAGCGGCACGTTTTGCTGCTGCACCCGGGCATAAAACGCCTCGCAGCCCAGGGCACAGGCGCTGGATACCGCCAGGCGGATAAGGGTCGGCCCCAGTTGCCCCTGCCGGCGGAAATGCCGGTCCACCGCCAGCCGCGAACCGTACCAAATATCCCCCTCTTCCCGGTGGATGCGCACCGTGCCGACGATTTGCTCCGGCCAGCCCGCCGTACTGCCGATAGCCACCAGCAGCCGGGCGCGTTCATCGATAGCATCCCGGTCATGCTCTTCAAACAGCCCCTGCTCGTGGCAAAAAACCCGCTGGCGCAGCAGATAGGCCTGCTCGCGCTCCCAGGGCAAGGTCACCCATTTGATGCGGTATTCGGGATAGAACATGCTGTCACTCCCCTCAGGCCGAGGCCCGCTCGTAGCTGGACAACGGCGAACAGGCGCCGCAACGGCCGCAGCCGGCCTTGATATCGGCGGAACGCAGGCCGCCGCCGCGCAGCATGCTGCCCAGGGGCTGCAAAATGGACTCCATGAAATCCGCTGCCGGCGGCGCATGATCCTCAAGCGGCGTACCGCGGATGGGCACGAACGGCACCACAAAGGGATACACGCCGATATCAATCAGCTCCCGCGCCGTAGACAATATCGCCTCACGGGTATCCCCCAGTCCCGCCAGGATATAGGTGCTCACCTGGCCGTGGCCGAACACCCGCACCGCGTCCTGGAACGCCGCCATATATTGCTCCACGGTGACGACGGCTTTGCCCGGCATAATGCGCGCCCGCACCGCCGGGGTTACCGCCTCCAAATGCATGCCCAACGCATCGATGCCCGCCTCCTTCATGCGGGTAAACCACAGCGCATCCCCCGGCGGTTCGCATTGCCCCTGCAACGGCAGATCCACCGCCGCCCGAATGGCCTCGGCGCTTTCGCACAGTACCCGCGCCCCGCGATCGCTGCCGGAGGGGGTGCCGGTGGTCATCACCATATGCCGCACGCCGTCCAGTTCCACCGCGGCCTTGGCCACTTCCGCCAGCTGCTGCGGCGTTTTACGGGCGATGGTCTTGCCCGCCGCCAGGGACTGGCCGATGGCGCAAAACTGGCAGGCCTTGCGCCGGTTTTCATAGCGGATGCAGGTTTGCAAAACGGTGGTGGCCAGCACATCGGCGCCGTGCAGGGTGGCGATATGGGAGTACGGGACACCGTCGGCGGTGCTCAGCCGGTAGAAATTCGGCTGGGAGACAAAGCTGATATCCCGCACCGGAATGGCGTCTTTCAGCAAATGGCTGACGCCGGCCCCGTCATGGGTCACGCTCCAGGGGGACTGGTGCGCCTGCTGGGTATACACCGGCACCATGACCGTCATGCCGTCGATAGTCACCGCCTGGTGATCCGACGGACCGGCGCCGCCCTGGCGATTGACATGGGCCGTCTGGGGATTGACCACCTTCAGGCCGTGGGTTTGCAGTTCAGTAATCAGTCGCTGGTTGCTCAGGCTCATGGCGCCCTCCTGTGAGGTCGGAAGTAAAGGACTCTGGGGCGGTTTGCGAAGACGCGAAGGAAATGTGCTGATGATGAACGGCCTGCTCATAGGACGCTTGCGGATGGCAGTAGTCCGCGGGCCGGTCATTGATCAGCAGGCTTAACAGTTCCGGCCGGGCATAGTGCCCCACGGAATCCATCATGCGTTTACGCTTGGCGATAAGCTTCATATCCAGATCGGCGATAAGAATGCCTTCCCCCTCGGTGATGGGAGGCGCCAGATGCCGTCCTTCCGGCGAGATAATGGCGGTATGGCACCCGCCGCGCAGCCCGCGCTGCAAATCGGCATCCGAGGTAATGGATTCAATCTGATCTTCCCGCAGCCAGCCGGTGGCGTTAATAACAAAACAGCCGGACTCCAGGGCGTGATGGCGGATGGTGACCTCCATCTGATCGGCGAAGATCTGGCCCACCAGCGAGCCGGGAAACTGGCTGCAGTGGATCTCCTCGTGCTGGACCATCAGCGCATAGCGGGCCAGGGGATTGTAGTGTTCCCAGCAGGCCAGGGCCGCGACCCGGCCGACGGCGGTATCCACCGCCTTCAGCCCCGAGGCGTCCCCCTGCCCCCAGATCATGCGTTCGTGATAGGTTGGGGTGATTTTACGCCGCTTCAGCACCAGCTCGCCGTCGGCGTCGAATACCAGCTGGGTGTTGAACAGGCTGCCGTGATCCCGTTCGGTCACCCCCAGCACCACCACCATGCCGTGGCGACGGGCGCTGTCGGCCACCGCGCGGGTAATGGGGCCGGGTACTTCCACCGCCTGCTGGTAAAGCCGCAGGTGCTCGGCGCCGGCGGTCATGGGCGGCGCGATAAAGGAAAAATAGGGATACCAGGGCACCAGGGTTTCGGGAAATACCACAATCTCGGCCCCCTTGCCCGCGGCTTCATCAATGGCATCCAGCACGCGCGACAGCGTTTTTTGCGCCTGGCCGAGGTCAGGCGCAATCTGCACGGCGGCGGCACGGATGATACGGTCCTGTGCCATAACGTCGGCTCCTTACACGGTCCAGGTATCAAGAATCACCGCGTTGTCGCGGATGTGCAGCAGCTTCAGATCCAGCACGTCCAGCGGATTGATGGCGCGGATGCCCTCAATGAGCGAGGGTTCGCCGTGGCCGTACAACGCCTGCAGGGCAAAACGGCAGGCAAAGACCTTGCCGCCTTCGGCCATGAATTTTTGCAGCTGGTTATTGAAGTTCATATGGCCGGGGAAGGCTTCGTCTCCCAGCTTGGGAAAGCCGCGCTGTACGCCGAGGGTCACCCCCGGTCCGTATAACAGAATCGAGGTTTCAAAGCCTTTGCGCTGCAGCCGGGTGGCCTGCAGCATATTCACAAAACCGATGGATCCTTCGAACGCGACGGTATGGAAGGTCACCAGCGCTTTCTGGCCCGGCTCGGCCTTCACGTCTTCAAACACCTTTTCTTCGTAATCCACCAGGAAATCGCCGGATTGATGTGCGGGCATTGTTACCGTTGGCATAATCTTAGTCTCTTCGCAGGTTTACTGGCATCGCCGACAGCCGCGGCGGATGATGTATCGCGCCGGCTAACGGACGCGTCATTATCCATGGAGCAAGGGTTATGCCAGGGGCGGAAAGGGACCATGCAATCATCGGCCAATCAATCGCTCAACTTCTGAGCAAAAAAAATTTTTAACGGCCTGCATTTGAGTTTATTTGGCAATCAACGCGCAGCAATTAACCAATTTGCTGCACAATGACAACGCAGGCGTAACCCATGATTGCACCATGCTAACGCATAACAAACAATCTGATGCAATCATTAAACACAATCATTACATCAATGATTGCATGGGCACGGATGAATCCGCTAGAGTGGAAGTCCGCCACCCAGAGAGAAACAGGAATGAAACGATTCGATCGTTGGACGCACTATATGCATGAACGACCGGAGCGTCCGGCCTATCTGCTGATTGCCGATTTGATCCATGACGCCATTGAAAGCGGTGATTTCCAGCCGCGGGATCGCCTGCCGCCTCTGCGGGATCTGGCGGTAAAACTCTCACTGAATTACACCACGGTGACCCGCGGCTACGCCGAAGCGCGCAAGCGCGGACTCATTGATTCCCGTCCGGGCACCGGCAGTTTTATCCGCGGCAAGGTGCCGTCGATCCCGCCCCGCAACGGCAGCAGCTATGAGATGACCATGAATCTGCCGGTGGAGCCGGATTCGCCGGATCTCGTGGCGCAAATCCGTCAGGGCGCCCTGAATCTGTTTGCCCACAAAGATCTGTTCCCCCTGCTGCGCTATCACGATTTCGGCGGCAACCATGACGACAAAGAGGCGGGATGCCGCTGGCTAGGGCGCCGTTTACCGGCGGTGGCCCCGGAGCGGTTGCTGGTGTGTCCCGGCATTCACAGCGTGCTGGTGGGATTGCTGACCCTGCTGGCGCGCCGGGGCGGAGAAATCTGCGTCGGCAGCCTGGTGTATCCGGGGCTGAAGGCCATCGCCGCCCAGTTGGATATCACCCTGCACGCACTGGAATGCGATGGAGACGGCCCTATGCCGCGCTCGTTTGAAAACGCCTGCCAGACCGGCCAAATCCGCGCCCTGTATCTCAATCCCACCATCAATAATCCCACTACCCTGACCATGCCGCTGCGCCGGCGTGAGAAGCTGGCGGACGTAGCCCTGCGCTACAGCGTGCCGATTATCGAAGACGACGCCTATGCCATGCTGCCCTCGGCGTCCCTGCCCGCCATGGCGGAGCTGGTGCCGGAACTGACCTGGTATATTACCGGCCTGTCGAAATGTTTCGGCGCCGGTTTGCGTATTGCCTGGGTGCACGCCCCCACGGTGCGCCAGGGGCAGCATCTGGCCGGCGCCATGCGGGCGCTGACGGTGATGTCCAGCCCGTTCACCAATGCGCTGGCGGCCCAGTGGATTAACGACGGTACGGCGGAAAGAATGCTGCTGGCGGTGCGGGAAGAAGCGGTGCTGCGCCAGCGGATGGCCGCCCGACTGCTGCGCCATTACAGTCTGCAGGCGGATGCCGAAGGTTTCCATCTCTGGCTGCGGCTGCCGCACCGCCAGGGCTGGAATCCGTCGGATGTGGCGGTGAAACTGCGCCATCAGGGGGTCAGCGCGGTCTCCAGCGCCGCCTTCTGTACCGACAATAATCCCCCCGATGCGCTGCGCCTGTGCCTGGGAGGGCCCAACAGCCGCGAGCAGTGCGAGGGAATGCTGAAAAACGTGGCGGACATGCTGGAATACCCCGCCTGGCTGTCCACGGTGGCGCTGTAGTGGCAGCGGTGCGTGAAGATCACGGTGGCGCTATAACCATTATAGTGAGGTTATTTTGTGGTATAGCCGCCATTCACCAGAATGGTCTGGCCGGTCATCCACCATCCCTCCGTCACCAGAAAACGTATCCAGGGAACGATATCGGCGATATCCGTCAGGCCGGTTTTGCTGAAAGGTGAGAGCGCGGCCGCCGTCTTATGGTAATCCCGCGCCTCGGCGCTTTCAGCCGGATAAAAGAACGGCGTATCCATAGGACCCGGACCGATGGCGGTGACGGAAATCCCCCGCTCGCCCAACTCCTTCGCCGCCGCGCGGGTAAAATGCTCCACCGGCGCCTTGGTGCCGGCGTAAGCGGCATAAAAAGGCGTAAACGCTCCAAGCAGGGAAGTCACCAGGGTACAGATTTTCCCATTGTCATTGAGGTGCTTCCCGGCCTCTTTAAGAAAGAAAAAGGCCGACTTGGCGTTCACCGCGCTCATCTCGTCATACTCCGCTTCCGAGATATCGAACAGGGGCTTTTTCAGCACCTTGCCCACGGTATTGACGGCAATGTCCGGCCTGCCGATGGCCGCCGTCACGTCCGCGAAGAGCTTTTCCACGGCGCCGGCCGTGGTCAGGTCGGCCTGAAAGGCCACAGCCTGCGCTCCGGCGGCCATGATCGCCGCCACGGTGGCCTCCGCGTCATCTTTACTTCCCGCTCTGTTGTAATGTATGGCGATGGCTTTCGCGCCGTGCGCGGCAAAATCACGCGCAATCAGCCCGCCCAGATTTTTCGCGCCGCCGGCAATAATGACGGATTTGCCTTTGATACTGTGCTCTGTCATGACGTCAGTCCTCTTCTCTATGGGTATAACAGCCAAAGATGGTGCCCCCTGAGAATAGCTCCTGCATTTTCTGTATAAAGGCCGCAATTCTGATTATACTGTCCATAAAACACGAACAATGTAATTTTTATGGACAGAATTGACCTCTTTCGCATTTTTATACGGGTGGTGGACTGCGGCAGTTTCACCCGCGCGGCCGACGTAATGAACATGCCCAGATCCACCGTTTCCGCTGCGGTTGCGGAGCTTGAATCACGGGTAGGAACGCGCCTGCTTCACCGCACCACCCGCAGCGTTTCCCTCACCTCCGATGGCCGGGCTTTTTATGAACGCTGCCTGAGAGTGATACCGGACGTGGAAGAAACGGAAAATCTGTTCAGACAAAACGATAGCCAGCCTGTGGGGAAAATCAGATTTGATGTGCCGGGACGCATTGGCAGGCTGATCATCGCGCCTTCACTGCCTGAATTCTTTACCCGCTATCCGCACATGATGCTGGAAATGGGAGCATCTGACCGCAATGTCAGTCTGGCGGAAGAGGGAATAGACTGTGCCTTGCGTGTGGGAAAACTGACCGACTCAAGTCTGGTGGCCCGTAAACTCGGGTTCCTGAAATTCATCAATGCCGCGGCGCCGGCCTATATCGCCCTGCATGGCCAACCCGCTACGCCTTCAAATCTGCCCCGCCATCTGGCCGTCAACTATGCATCGCCAACCACGGGCCGGGTCGAGAGCTGGGAATGGCCGGAAAACGACAGCTACCGGTCCGCTGTCCTGCGCGGCCGGATAACGGTCAATAACGCCGAAGCCTACATTGCCTGCTGCCTGGCCGGTCTGGGAATGATTCAGATACCCCGATATGACGTACAAAAACACCTGGAATCAGGTGACCTGATTGAGGTCATGCCCGCCTACCGCCCCCGCCCACTTCCGGTCCAGCTACTCTATCCACACCGTAAACACCTTTCCCGTCCGCTACAGACTTTTATAGCCTGGGCAGAGCCTCTCCTGAGGGAAAAACTGATGCTGGACGCGCCGGATTCTGATTCAGAGAAATGCTGAATACATGCCATTTCAAGGGTCCCACAGCACGATAAGCCCGCTATCACCCAGGGGTGAAGCGAGCGTATTAAAGGGAAACTGATGGGGTCTATGCAGGTGTGGTTTTCCCGCCTGCCCAAGCTCCTCAACGGCGATCCTGATGATGTCGCGGGTATCATTCGATGGCACCATCAGCCGTCCTGACGTCTGATAAACATATAATTCCTCGCTGACCGCACACGGACTGGTGCGCAGGAATACCGATATGTGCCGGCAGTATGGGCGCTCGCCCCGGAGATTTCTGCGGCACGCTCTGCATAGCCAAAAATCGCCTGGCGCATATCGTCATAACCGGTAATGCACGTACCGAAGGAACGGCTACAGACGATTTGCTACTTGGTGAGCGCAAACTCCACCAGAGCTAAACATGGCTTACCCGCAGTTCCCTTAGGGTCTGTTCCAATATTCGTTGACATTCTTGCGGATGAAGCCTGGCGCGCATTCCGCCAGTTAAAGCATATTCGCGATGCCCATCGCCCCAAGCTTTTTGCTGATCCGCCGGCCCACCTCCTGACTGCCTTCACAGGGACCCGTGCCAGCAGCTTTTGCTGCCGCACCGGATCGGTGAGATCCACAACGCCTTCGGTCTTTACTCATTTTTTTGCGACGTAGTTGGCCAGTTTGGCCAAGGGTTTGGTTTGTGCAACCCCCACCCCGACGATTAACCCGGTCTCTTTTAAAATACGTGCCCGTACGTCCCGGCCAAAATTCTACAACCGCAGGCAATCACATACCCCGGTGAGGTTCAAAAAAGCCTCGTTGATAGAATAGATTTCCAGCACAGGCGCCATCTCTTCAAGAAGAGTCATCACTCGGTTGGACATAACCGCATTTATGTGGAATAGAAAATCGACAAGAAATATCTCGGAGGCTCGATATTCATCCTGTTAGTCAGGGAGTAATTTCGGCAACTTGATTACCGATTAGCTGTCCATATGTTGATGCCCTTGAAGTCGATGTGGGGTATGCGTGCGACCTCAGTCAAGAGACTTCATCAGATTATTGATAGCCGTGAAAGGAATGGCTTCATTTGCAAAGGTGAAAGTGCCCTTATCTTTCACCTCTTGTGCCGCGCGTAATAGGCCGCCGAGCGCTGCTCTAGCGAATGAGCTGCCGACGCTTATCCGTCGCACGCCGACATCGGCAAGCTCAGCCACATTGAAATTGGAGCCGGAAAGTCCCATCACTACATTGACCGGTTTATGGAGGGCTCCGCACAGCGTTTTTATCGATTCTAGGTCAGGCAGACCTGGAGCATAAAGCACATCGGCGCCGGCTTGTTCGAAAGCTTGAAGTCTGAGGATTGTGTCATCCAGATCGTTTATGCCAACGCTAAAGTTTTCAGCTCGAGCCACTAGCATGAAAGGGAACGGCAGAGCTTTAACTGCCTCAACCGCAGCACTGATACGCTCAACCGCATGATTGAACTCGTAGACAGGGCGATCTATTTTTCCTGTTCCGTCCTCGATTGACCCGCCAACCAGACCGGCTTCGCCAGCTATACGAATGGTGTGGGCAACCTCTTCGGCAGAATCTCCGAATCCGTTTTCTAAATCAGCACTTACAGGCAAATCGGTCGCCTCGACAATATTTTTGGCATTCTCTATTATCTGACTGCGCGAAAGTAACCCCTCTGAATCACGTACGCCGAGGCTAAATGCAAAACCAGCACTGGTTGTGGCGAGGGCTTCAAATCCTAGTGACGTCAGCAGTCGTGCGTTACCAGCATCCCAGGCGTTGGGTAGGATCAAAGGTTCACTTCTGGAGTGGAGGGCTTGAAATACCATTGCTTTGGTGAGTAGGCTCATGAAATGTCTCCTTGCCGATGGTTTAACTAGTGAGTTGGTGATTGACGATATAAGCCGATTAATATATAGCGTTACCCGCGTCCACCATGCAATCCCCACTGATCTCAATAAAATACGTCGCGCTGGGATGCCGAATAATCCGATTATTTAAATCGATCCGCTCCTCCACCTGGTCCTGAGCCGGGCTGGGAAATCCGCACTGAACACGCTCAATTAAAAAGTCGCTTCACTGCTGCAAGTCATTCCGTCGTCTTTATAATTTTCACGTTAAGATCTACTAAAAACTGTATATATTTACAGTAATATCTAAACCCTAAAATTATCAAGTCGTTTCGTACCGTTTTTTTTCAGGGAGACTGATACTTCAGAATATTCAATTTGGCCCACAATTGAATAAATCTATCTGGATTCATCCTTGGCATGGGCTTCAAACGCGAGCGGACGTCCAAAGGTCAAAGAAAATATGGTGATTGTCAGATCCCCGTTTATTGCTGCGCCGGTAACTTTTATCGCACAAAGTAGAACGCATCGTGTCACTCACCTGTATACCGGAGTTCAAATGCGAATTTATCTGTGCGAAAAACCGTCACAGGCCAAAGACATCGCACGGGTGTTGGGCGCGAAACAACGCGGGGCCGGTTGCTACAACGGTCCTGGTATCGTCGTGACCTGGTGCATCGGCCATCTGATCGAAGCCGCACCCCCGGAAGTTTATGGTGAACAGTACAAACACTGGACTATCGAACAGCTTCCCATTATTCCCGAGCGGTGGCAGGTCGAGGTCAAACCCAAGACCGCCACGCAATTCAAGGCCGTCAAGGCGTTGTTGGCCAAGGCTACCGAGTTAGTGATCGCAACCGACGCCGACCGCGAGGGTGAGCTGATCGCCCGAGAACTCATAGACCTGTGCAGTTATCGCGGATCAATCCAGCGCCTGTGGCTATCGGCGCTCAACGATGCCTCCATCCGCAAGGCACTCAGTGCGCTGAGACCTTCAGCCGAAACGTTGCCGATGTACCACTCCGCCCTCGCCCGCTCGCGCGCGGACTGGCTGGTCGGCATGAACCTCAGCCGGCTGTTCACCCTGTTGGGTCGTCGGGCCGGCTATGATGGCGTGCTGTCGGTCGGCCGCGTGCAGACACCGGCGCTGAAGCTGGTCGTCGATCGCGATCGCGAAATCGCCCGTTTCGTCTGCGTGCCGTACTGGTCTATCGGCGTTACGCTTTCCGCCGCCGGGCAGTCCTTTACCGCACAGTGGCTGGCTCCCGAGGCATGTTCCGACCAGGCCGGCCGGTGTCTGCAGGAATCCATTGCACAACAGGCCGCACAGCAACTCCGCACTGCCGGCAGCGCTCAGGTGGATGACGTCGAAACTGAACGTGTCCGCGAAGCGCCGCCGCTGCCATTCGACCTGGGCACATTGCAGGAGGTCTGTTCCAGGCAACTGGGCCTGGACGTGCAGGAGACGCTGGACATCGCCCAGGCGCTCTATGAGACGCACAAAGCGACCACCTATCCGCGCTCGGACTCGGGATATCTGCCGGAGAGCATGCGGGCCGACGTGCCCACGGTCCTCGACAGTCTGCTCAAGACCGACCCGTCCCTTCGGCCAGTGATCGACCAGCTCGACCGGACCCAGCGCTCGCGCGCCTGGAACGATGGCAAAGTCACCGCGCACCACGGCATCATTCCCACGCTCGAACCGGCGAACCTGTCGGCTATGAGCGACAAGAAGCGGGCCGTCTATCGGCTGATCCGTGCCCACTACCTGGCGCAGTTCCTGCCGCATCACGAATTCGATCGCACGACGGCGCGTCTCTCATGCGCCGATCAGGCACTGCAAGCGGTCGGCAAGCAGATTGTCGTGCCGGGTTGGCGCCTGGTGCTGGCCGAGCCGCAGCCGGAGGACATCGGCGAAGAAGCGGCGCCCCGCAGCCAAGTGCTGCCCGCGCTGCACCAGGGACTGTCCTGCCACGTGACCGGCGTCGATCTGAAGGCGCTCAAGACACTGCCGCCCCGCCCGTATACGCAGGGCGAATTGGTCAAGGCCATGAAGGGAGTCGCCAAACTGGTGTCCGACCCGCGATTGAAGCAGAAGCTCAAGGACACGGTCGGTATCGGCACCGAAGCGACGCGTGCGAACATCATCAGCGGCCTGCTGGGTCGCGGCTATTTGTTGAAGAAGGGTCGCGCCATCCGTGCATCGGATGCCGCCTTCACCCTGATCGACACGGTACCCGCCGCGATCGCCGACCCCGGCACCACCGCTGTGTGGGAGCAGGCATTGGACATGATTGAAGCCGGCCAATTCACGCTCGATGTCTTCCTCGAAAAGCAGTCCACGTGGATCTCGCAATTGATCTCGCAGTACCGCAACACTACCTTGTCGATCAAGCTCCCTCAAGGGCCTGCCTGCCCGCAGTGCGGCGCCGCCACGCGCCAGCGCACCGGCAAGAGCGGGCCGTTCTGGTCCTGCAGCCGTTACCCCGACTGCCAGGGCACCATCGCCGTCGATGGCCAGCGCCCCGCCGCCGCACGAAAGCGGCGGCGCACGGCCAAGACGTCCTGACTACGCCAGATGACCGCCACGCCCGCGATGTCCCGCGGCTTGCCCCGCATCCCACGGGGCATACCAAGCATGTCCCCGCCTTCTGCAATGGCATGTCCCTTCCGGCGCCTCATGCCGCCGGGTGGATGAAGGTTTGTTTCAGTCCTGCCGCACGCACGCGGCTTGTTGATCTGCGTATTCCACGTCTGAACCGAAGGGTCTCCTGGTCGCTTGCACGCGAGAGACCAAGAGACCCTTCGGGGACGATGGTGTTCATTGCCGGTGCCCGCCGGTGAAAAAATGGGCTCCTTTTGTGCGCGGATGTGCGCCGAACGATACCGACCCCAACCACGAAACGGGTCGGGTGCGAACGCTGACGCAGCGCCAGGCTCTACCGACGGCCCAGCGCCTGCCACAGCCCACGGGTGGTGTCTTGTTCTTCCGCTGGGGGCTCTAGCCCCCAGCATCCTGTTCCGATTATCTCTTACTTTTCACGTCGCCGCACAAGGTTCGCGGTTCTATGGCCAATTATTTTCCAACCAAATCTTCAGTTAAATGCCATCTGCGACCTACAAGCAGCATCAAAATAAAGGACTGTGTGATTATTTTTGGACTGTTCTGGCGACAAGGCAGGATGTTTCATCGCCCCTTAAGTGTGACATTTAATCTCTTTCATGAGATTTTCTATATACTGTTAAATATCCTCCCGAGAGGAGAATGCCCAGATTGGTGGTTTATACCTGCCTTGAGTCTCCGTACAATACCGGCTTCAGATAAAAACATCTCATGCTGAGTTAATGTAAGGAAAAAGTATGTCGTCACAACAAAATCAGGATCTAACAGAAGAGATTGCTGGTTTTTTAGCTCATTTTTCATTTTGTGCCCTGGTGGCGCTGAATTTAGCACGGCAGGATGGGCGCGCGGGCAATGCAGTCTCCGACCATATGTTTTTGATGCGCTGGCTTGAAGGCGCACAGCGGCAAAAACGTTTCCCCAGAGAAGTCGCCGCCGAAATATTGTTGCTGCAAAATTTAGGGAAAAAGAACGGACCACAGTCTCATCTGGCTAACAAATTGCAATATCTATGGGAGGCATGTTCGGGTTTTGGTCCGGCTCTCAGCGATGTAGCCCGTCTGAATGCTGCCATCGCACAATTAAAAAAAACCGGCTGGCACAATGAATTACTCAGCCAAGCGGAATGGCACCAGGGTATTCCCACGGATATTCTTCATTCAGGCATTAATGCCATCCTGGCCGAACGCCTAGCGATTGAATCAGCGTTCAATAAAAATGGTGTTCTTAAATCATCACTGGAGTTTTTGATTTTCGGCGATAACTCCGCTGCCATCAATGCGTTCATCGGTGTTTCATTGATCTTGAGTCCTACGTCAGACCCACAAAAGTTTCAACTACTGCCAGTATCGGCAATTAAAGCTAATGGTATTAAGTGAGTATCCACCATGACCTGTTGGGGGTAACAAACCAGACGGTCTTCAGGCTCTTTTTCTTTTGCTTTCCCGAACCACCCAGCCTCGCGGGAGGGTTAATCAAAATCAAACCATGCGTTGTACTTGCACACCTCGCACCAGACATGCCCAATCTGTGGATATAACCGAGTTCACCGAACAGGTACAGCGCACAAACGATTCTGTTCATGTGAAATTTCCACGGTTCTACCACGCAAGGCAACCCATGGAATAGGTGCATGCTGAATCCGGAACCACCAGTTTCCCTTTTCACCACGACAGCTACGGCCGAAAGACCGAAGCTGAGTCGCATAGTCGCTGACATTGTCGGCAGATTGCCCGCAGCCAGGGTCTTCAGGTTGCGCTTGGGGGAATCCCAAATGACCTGCCAGTCCGCCCCAGCATCATTCTGCGGACGCGCGCTCCCAAAGCGCCGATGCTTCTTATCTTCTCAACGTCCGCGAGGGGCATACGTCCCTCCGGGATGGTATGTCCCTCCGTCTTCTCTACAGGAGCAACATACATGTCCCGAAATCCATCCTTTGCCATCGTCCTCGAAGGCGGCCTAGTCCAATCCATTATCGTCAAGGACTGGCCGTCTCACATGCCGCTGCCGCAGATCGCGGTGGTTAACTTTGACACCGAAGGCGCCACCGACGACGAGATCACGCATTTCTCAATCGGTGACAAGCCCGCCGAAGCCGTCTGTCACTGCCCGGTGCCGGAGGTTTACGAATGCTTCGCCATCACGTTGTCCCCCCGAAAGGTGCTCACTGCGTTAGGGGAGACCTTCGATAACGAAGACATCGAATCGCCGCTGGCTGTTGCCCTTGGCGTTCGACAAAGAATTCTCGACCTTGATGCACATCTCAACCAATTGGAGAAACCGCCTACTGGGGACGAGTACAACGAATTATTCGTCCTCGCAAACGACGGTTTGATCGATGTGCTTAAAGCACTGGGCGATCCAGCTGACTTCGGTGCATAGCCGGGTTCTCTTCCACCTGTCCGATGCCATCTGGCGTCTGATTTTCTCATACAGATACCATGTTCGCATGGGCTGGCTTCGCCTTGCGCACCTGAAGCCACACCCTTGCAAACAACAACTTTCACTCACCCAACGGCAGGGGGATCCAATCCCTAACAGGGAATTGCCCCGGCCATACTCTGCTGGAGAAATCCCATGTCACAAATCGTCAACCCCTTCAACCGCGGCTATCAGCGCCCGCGTATTGAACGAACACTGCTCATTACTTACGCAGATGACTGCCCACCGGTCTGGCGCCCGTTGCATCTCAGCCAGGCACATCTTCGCGATGACCAAGTCGCACTGTTCCCCTGCCTGTTCGGCAAGGATTTCGCACTCATCACCGAAGGCCAGGACGTGCGCGAAGAGCTGGAGGCCCAGTGCCAAATCGAAGGTATTGTCAGAACGGCGGTCTACGCCGTCACCGCGGATAATATCGGTGGTCAACAAGTGCATGTAGGCGACACTTACTCGGAGGAAAACGCCCGTGAAGTGGTGCGGCACCTGCGGTTTGAGACGGGAGTCTACAGCCGCTGTTGGGAAATCAGTTCCGCTCACCTCACCGAAGAAGCTGACCGTTACCTGACCGAGCTGGCTGACTACGGCACACCGAGCAACTTCATGTTCGTTGCTTTTCGCATTCCGTACAGCCCTGTGATCGGTGTCAAACTGATTGCCACACCCTGGACGAATGAAAACCTGCAGAAGGTCGACGGCATAACCGCCGAGTGGTTGCGGCTAAAGCAGCGGAAGAAAGGCGTACCGGAATGCCTCATCGAGGTACTCCACCTGGCCGCCATGGCCGACGTTCGCATGCTGGTGTTTGATGCCGACGCCCCGCTACTGGACGGTCTGACGCTGTATGAAGATGAGTGATCCATGATCCCCAAACGGGGCTCTTTCTTTTCAGGAATCCGGTGTCACTGCCGTTCCATTTTTCCGATGACCGCAGCCAGAGTATGACGAATCCTCATCTTATGTCCGCTGGCGTTGCCGGCAGCATGCCCAGGTAGTCCCGGTCTTCAAGACTACGACGCGATTTGTCGCGCCGACCTTAATCCTCTTCGACGCATTTCGCGTCTTGTTACTCACCCCTCAAGGGCATCCTCCCTTGCAGGACGGGTGCCCCTTGGTTTCCACAAGGAGTCCCTATGGATCATTCAACCATTCGCGCACAGATGCCGACGCTGGTTGACGGTCATATACCATCCAATGTCCGCAGCTTCAGATTCAACATCTTCGACGGCCAGCCCAAGGTGTCGACACTGGGTTTTTACATCGACCCCAAGCCGTTCGAAGGCAAGGTCATTGCCAGGACCGACGAGGCTATCGTCATCAAGACGGGCCGGGCCGAATTCGCGGTGCTCGACCGGGCGCTCGTCACCGAGGTGCCAGCCCAGGGCGTTAAGGTACGGGTCGAACCCTATGCCAGGCGCCGCTTCGATGGCCTGCGGGCAGACACGCCCGAAGAACGCACCGAGTTCGCGGCGAACGGCCAGCCTTACACCATGAAGACGTTCATGCTTGGGTCCGCACCCGCGAAGTTGCCAGTCCCCGAGCCGCGTTGTCCGGAGTTACAGGCTCTCATTCAGCAACTGGAAGAGTTGCCGGCACCCGATCATTATCGTCGCATTACGCACCTGCTGGTCGATGCCGGTGCCCGGGACTTCGCCTGGGTCGATCCGTTGCCTAAAGATATCATCGCAACACCGCCGGCCATCAGTTTTACCGTTTCCACGGCGAAGTTTGAGGGCCGTATCACCGTGCTATACGAGCGTACAGATGACCTCTACGCGCTTGAATTGCGTCGCGGTGAAAAACTGGTCGAGCGGGTAGATGAAATTTACTTCGACCTGCTAGGAGAAACGCTGGAACGGCTGATCGATGACGGTACCTGGAAGCATATCAAAGTAGAAGTTATTTCTGGCAATCGCAAGTCAACTCGTATTGTCCCCCACAGTTGACGTTTACTCGTCATAAAGCCCCCAACAGCAGGGGGCTTTTTTCTGCTCAAGATGGGCGTATTCCACCATGAATACGGACACCGGGTAGTGCCGATTCTTGGTCGTTCCCAAGCGAAACATACGGCACGCTTCAACCATGTTCCGCTGATGATGTCAGCGACATGCCAGGCAGCTTTCGGTCTTTGAAGTTGCCCACGGTTCACCGTGTGACCGAACCAGTTCGCACCGCATCCTTGCGCGAACGACCACCGGCTTGTAGGTGGCGATGCTTGCCTTATTACCTGAAACCCACCGCGGTGTTACGCCCTTCCCGTCAGGGGCAAGTGTGCCCGCTTATTTGTCCCCAAGCCTGGAGATCACCATGACTATCTCACCCAACGAAAAATCTTTCTTCGATCTGCACATCACCGGTCTCGGATATCTCAATCGTGTCCGCGAAGTGAAACCCAAGAAAGGCGATACCTTTCTGGCCTGCGACATTGCCGCGCTAAATGGTCCCAGCGATGACGTCTCATATGTACGTTTCGATACGCGTGTATCGGGTTCGGAAGCGCAGCACCTGGTTCGTCGCTGCATCGACGCCGTTGAGGCGGAGAAGAAAGTGATGATCGGGTTCCGCCTCGGCGACCTATGGACCGACACCTTCACTTATTCCAAGGGGAAGCGTGCCGGCGAACAAGGCGTAAGTCTCAAAGCCCGCTTGCTTTTCATCAATTGGATCAAGGTCGATGGCAAGCAGGTCTATAAAGCCGAGACAAAGTCGATCTATACCGACGAGCAGGAAACGCAAACCCCTGCGACTTCCGTTGCACCGATATCTCAGGAAGAGCTCGAACCCACCACTCCTGCTGGGGAAGCTACTACCGAAGCTGCCGCTGATACCTCCGTATCGACCGTAGCAGAATCATTCTGATCGAAGGCCCCCACCCAGGGGCCTTATCCTTTATCCTCCGCTCCTTTATCGCAATCACCATGCGATACAGTGCTGCTTACTCATCTCACGCCGGCGTCTTTGAGCCGGAGTAGACCGCAGTTTTCAATCATCACCGCGCTATCGTACCTATTACGACCATCGGTATTCATCCTTATCGATACTGCTGAAACTCGGATGTTTTAATCCCTTAACCAGTCCTTGGTTGGTCCTGCATTGCAGGTTTGTTCCCCGTAAGCGTACTCGCCTGGTCCTACGCCAGTCGATATCGCTTGATCAATCCTCAAGGAGTTAGCCATGCAACTCGCATCTCGCTTCGCCTCACGTACCCCAATACTGCGTGCCGATCATCCTCTATCGGATGACCAGATCCGCGCAGTAGCTCCTTCCATCTTTGCGGAGAACCCGCATGAAAGCCGTTCCGAGCGGTACAGCTACATACCGACCTCCGCCGTCCTGACGGAACTACGCAGTGAAGGATTCGAACCCTTCATGGTCTGCCAGACCCGCGTACGTCATGAAGACCGCCGCGAATACACCAAGCACATGATTCGTCTTCGCCACGCCAGCCAGATCAATACCTCTGAGGCCAACGAGGTGATTTTGCTCAATTCCCACGATGGTACGAGTTCGTACCAGATGCTCGCTGGGATGCTGAGGTTCGTTTGCCAGAATGGTCTGGTCTGCGGCGATATGTTCGCAGAGGTACGCGTACCCCACAAAGGCAACGTGGCCGACCAGGTGATCGAAGGCGCCTATACGGTGCTGCAGGACTTCGAGCGTGTGGGGGAGTCGCGTGATGCAATGCGTTCCATCGCGCTCGACGAGGGTGAGTCGGAAGTGTTCGCGCGTTCTGCGCTGGCACTCAGATACGACGACCCCGACAAGCCCGCACCCATCGCGGAAAACCAGTTGCTAAGCCCGCGGCGTTTCGGTGATCGGAACTCCGATCTCTGGTCAATCTTCAACAGAATCCAGGAGAACCTCATCAAAGGCGGTCTGCCTGGTCGATCGGCCAATGGCCATCGACAGCGGACACGGCGGGTGCAGGGTATCGACCAGAACCTGCGGCTCAACCGAGCTTTGTGGATGTTGGCCGAAGGCATGCGCCAACTGAAAGCCTGAATGCAACACGAACCTTGCCCGTTGCGGGCAGGGTCCACTTTTTCCTTCAGGTGCCTTACCCGCACCACTTCCAACATCCAAAGGAGAGCCGTTATGACGACCAGATTCACCCCCCAAGCTGGCTGATTCACCGATCACCGACCCAGGCCAACTCATGGTCCGCACCATCCATGGCCGCAATGGTCCTTTCATCGTTGGCAAGCTCATCACTCCGGTTGGAAAGTTCGAGGTCAAAGATGCGGAACTTGAACAATACCCGGAAGATAAACACGAAGGGGATTTCGTCATCGGTTACATGTCCCCGCATGTGTTCACGGCTGGCCGCTGGGTTGGGTTTGAGATCTGCGTTTACCTGGTCGGAATGACCCTTCCGGTGCTCGATGCGCTGAGCCGGGACGAAGTTGAAAACTTCACTTCCCAGGAAGTCGATCCGCTTGACGAGGAACAGGGCACCTCGTGGATAACGCATGCTGCCTCCCTCCAGTCCGAACCTGCTCCCCTGTTGGGAACGATGGATCCACTGATCGATACCACACCCGTCGGCGTGGGCGCACCGTCTTCAGCAGTTGCCACTTCTGGCAGCCCCGGCAGCGACGATGCCACGTTGTCCGGCACGCTCTGGCCGCTGGGTGAGTCGGTGAAACTCGGCTCGACCATCGACCGGCGCACCTTGCGCGCGCAGATTGCGCGACTGGATGCGCTGGGCTACGCGCTGGACTTCAAGACGCAAGCGTGGAGCCGCGAGGCCGAACGGCAACCTGCGTGATCTTCGACGCCGCATTCGCGGTATTATTCATCCACCCGCCGGGGTTCCTTACCCCACGCGCGGGGGAGGACTCTGGTTTCATTCTGGAGGTCTTCATCATGTCAACAATCGCATGCAACACATCTTCGCAGCCTATCGAAGAGAACCGTTCCGCGCTCGATGAACCAGCGTGGCGAGCTGTCTGTAAATCCACAGGCGCGCAAGCCAATCATGGTTGCGGTCTGTCTTACGACTACTACGTTGACCGCTTCAGTTCGATGATTGATGTGCGAATTGGTCATTTGCCCGAATACCAGCGCGCGCAGGCCCTGCAAATCGCAAAAGAGGAATGGAGCTACGCGACACCTGCCGAGAGGCAGGAAACCCATGACTGGAATGCAGAAAACAGCTATTGCACGCACGGGATCGAATTGGGTTGCTGCCCGGCCGGTTGCGGTTCGTATTGAAGACTGCACTTGGCTCCATCGCCGCGCACATGCGGCATTTCATCACCCGCGGGGTTCTTCCCCGACGGGGAGGGACTCCAGCTTTTTTTCAAGGAGACCCCTCATGAGCTGGACTTTTTCACACTGGACCCGCAGCGAGCTGATCCACAAGCTGACGCAACCGGATGAGAGCGAAGCCGTGCGTTACGAAACGATCGCCCATACCCTGCGCGGCAACGTGCTGTGGTCGGTCGTTCGGATCACGGCCAAGCAGCCGGACGCGCTTGGTCTCGATATCGGGCAGTCCATTATGTTCATCGCCTGCTACCTGCTGCAGGGCTCCGGCTCAGGCTGGGGTTACAAGTCGATGGATGAGTCGATGCACCCGTTCTACTACTCGTGCCCACAAGGCTACCTGTCCATGGCGCCGGAGCAATCGCGCGAGTGGCGTAAAGGCGTGCGTGCCTACCATGCGCGTCGGCGTACACAGATTGCACCTGCCAAGACGATGCGGACCTGATCCCCCGTTCGATCTGGACTCAATTTTTTCATCCCACGGGACAGCGTCTGCCCCGGCGGCGGTGCTGTCCCTTGCTTTCATCCAAAGGACACTACCATGCCTGCAACCACTCCTTCCCAATCGCTCTACCGAATCTACGAATGCCCCGACCTGATGGCCGACGGCTGAGTCGGCGACAAGCGTGGCAACCTTGTTTTCCTGTCCGTCTGGGCGCGGGATACCGCGCTCCAGCAGTTCCTCGCCCGGCCCATCCTGGGCAGCGACGAGGATGGGCCGGCGTACGCTGTTCGGTTCCATGGTCAACCTGTGGCTGTTAGATAGCCGCTGCGTGAAGCCCGACAAGGCCAATGACAAGGCGCAGGCGCTGCTGCCCGGCGAGTCCGCTCACCGGCCCGGCAGGCTGTGGACGCTGGTGCAGGACACCTGCCCCTTGCCCTTACTCGACCACTGGCGCGCCACAGTGCTGGGGCTTTTGCAGCAGCAAAAAATGCTGGTACGGCTTCCCGTAGCCCTAGGGCCGTTGAAAGGCCATCGACTTGTGCTTGATATCCCGGTTATCACCAAGTTACTCGCCGATTTGATCCGCAACGACACACGTAGTGCAGTTGATCACGAACTGACTTCAGGCAAGCAGATTCGGCGTGTCAGTTGAAGCTACTTCTACGGGCATGCGCACCGTGCATGCCCTCGACTTATCCCAAGCCTTTCAGGAGATATCCATGGCTATCATGTTCCCCCGGCTTGCCCGCAAGTACGTCAGGAGTCGTACCTGAGTCCGGGTTGGACGCCCCCAACCAGTAAGGTGATTCGGTGGAAGTGGCGTTCGCTCGACAACTCGTCACAGCCTGAGCCGGATGCTGTGAATGGCGGCCTCTACGGAGGCCGTTTTTTCCCGACTAAAAGCGGGCAAGGCGGGTTTCCCATTGTCTGCTGCCATCGCCGCACCCGCCTGCGAAAGTGGGATAAAAGACCAAGGGAATCACACTATGCCACCAGTTTTTTTCTCCCCCAGCGACGCAAAGAACGCCTGTCTGGTTGGCCTGACGCTCACGGCCGGGTTACTGGCGGGATGTACGACTGCGCCAACGTCCGCCATCTCTCCCACTCCGCCACGGGACACACCAAAAGTGGTAGCCCGATCCGGCCCGGAATTCGTACCTGTCGTCCGCTACGGGCGCTATACCCTTGTTGAACTCGTGCCCCAACCTGCCCAGCGTGATTTGCTGTTGCAGGTCGTCGCCGTTTCGGTGCCGTCCACATTTGATGCCAACGTAGGCTATGCCCTGCGACATGTGCTGATGCGCACCGGTTACCAGCTTTGCCACACGCCCGAAACCGCATCGTTGTATGCACTGCCACTGCCTGCCGCTCATTTTCGCTTCGGCCCCTTACAACTGCGCGACGCACTGCTGATGCTGGTCGGTCCGGCCTGGGACCTTTCTGTAGACAACGCGAACCGGAAGGTCTGTTTCGATCGGCATGTTGCAACAGAGCACATAAATGGTGACATCGCCGGTCGAGCAGGAGCCGATGTACTCTCCCCGTTTAAAGACGCACAGTCGGTATCGGGGAATGGATCGCCGCCCAGGAAGCAGCAACCATGAACATTCAACAAAACGAGGCCGGACAGGATCGCCACTCACGTTGGCTGAAGATCGCAGCTGTCGTCTGGCTGTTCACCATCAGTTTTCTTACGATCATCAATACCGTCGGCGTCACGCGCCAGGATCATCAGCAACAGACCGCGGCCCTGGACGCCAAAGCCGAGGATATGGCCAAACGGCTGGCAGATATCGAGCGACAGGTCGACGCAGATAAACGCCAGCCGAAGCCGGTCACCCGCGCCGAGTTCACCAGAACGCGTCAGGCGTTTCAGGCGCGTATTGACCAGTTTGAGCAGGCGCATGCCGCCATTGTGCAGGTCAGTGACCTTAAAGCGCTCCAGGACCGCGTTGAATCACTCGCGCGCTTCGCCGGTGCTTTCCAGAAACCCGCCCCGGTCGCAGCAGTGCGCCGCCCGGTAGCGAAGGCCTCGAAACCTACGGTGCCGAATCTACCGTTTCGCGTGGTCGAGATGGAGCTCCGCGGCGGCGAGCGCCTGCTGTCGGTCGCTCCATTGACATCGACAACACTTAACGATGTGCGCCTCCTGCGCCAGGGCGACGCCGAGAGTGGCTGGATATTGCAATCCATTGAGGCCGACGCCGCGCTGTTCCGCGCCGGCGGACAGGCGCGGCGCGTGCCGCTGTCCCGGGAGTAACCCATGGCTCCGCGACTGTTTTCCGCTGCCGCGCTCGTTGCCAGTCTCATGTTTTTTGGCGCTGGCCAGACTACGGCACAACCTATGGCGACCATCCCTTCTCGCCTGATCCCTAGCCAACTTCGTCCGAGTATGGATACCGTCTCTGACGAACGCCAAGCGCAGGACTGGGGGCTGCGCCCAGAAGAATGGACACGTTACCGGGAACTGATGAAGGGACCGCTCGGTATCTGGTCGCCCAACCTCGATCCGCTGACCGCACTCGGCATAGAAGCGCGCAGCGATGAAGAGCGGGACCATTACGCCGAGCTGCAGGCGCGAGCAGAAGCCCGCCGCGTGGAGAAGATCCTGGCCTATCAGCGTGCCTATGATGCTGCCTGGTTAAGGCTGTTCCCCGGCCAGCAGCGCGTGAACTTGCCTGGCGCTCCATCGCCCGATACCGGCAACACGGGCTCTGACCGGCTGGCGGTGTTTATCAAAGCGAACTGTCCAGCCTGCCAACAGCGCGTACAGCAATTACAGGCCGCAGGGACGACTATGGATATTTACATGGTCGGCAGCCGGCAGGACGATGAGCGCATCCGCACGTGGGCGACGCAGGCCGGTATCGACCCGGTGAAAGTGCGTGATCGTACTATCACGCTCAACCACGATGGCGGCCGCTGGCTCTCGCTTAGCCTGCCCGGCAACCTGCCTGCGGTAGTGCGCGAGGTGAACGGCCAATGGCAGCGGCAGTAAGCACCACATACCGACTCCGGGCGGCAACAGCGGCTTTGCTGCTGACGCTTGGCACCGGAACCGGCCGCGCCCTGGAGATACCACCACCGGCATACCAGCTCGCCGCACAGCAGATGGGCGTGCCGTCTCCGGTTCTCTACGCCGTTGCCCTGCAGGAAAGCGGTACCCGGCTTCGCGGAAAGATTGTGCCTTGGCCGTGGACACTCAATGTCGCTGGCCGCGCCGAGCTTTATGCCACCCATGCCGATGCTTGTGCCGGCATTCGCCGGGCGTTATCCCGGGTTCCTGCCAACCGTATTGACGCCGGTCTTGCACAAGTCAACCTGGGTTACCAGGCCCATCGCTACAACGGCCCCTGCGATATACTCAATCCCTACCGAAATCTCGCGATCGCCGCACAAATCCTGCGCGAGCAGCATACCCCCGGTGAGGACTGGTTACTTGCTATCGGACGTTATCACCGCCCCGCTGGCGGCGCCCCCGCTGCGCGCTACCGTCGTAGCGTCAACCAGCATCTTGCGCGTGTCCTTGGCCCCGGAATATCCCTGACTTCTGCGCGGAGTATTACACCATGAAGAAAATATTGTGCCTGCTGCTCACCTGGCTGCTGTCATCCATGACCGCCTTTGCCCAATCCCCCTCTACACACCTAAACGTCGTGGAAGATCGCGGAGGTGTCTCAGCGCTCCCCTATTACCGGGCGCTCGCCCCTCAGGAACTAGCACCATCAGAAAATCATGAACCGGCCCCACACAGGGGTGGCCAGGCCGATGCCGAGGCATCCATGCTGCCGGTACGCTCTAAGTTGCTTTCACCTGGTGTAGAATCGCAACGTATTATTCGCGCACCCGGCCTGTCGCCGCTTTTCCTTATCGGCGATGACGAACGCTCGCGCACCTGGTTGCAACAGCATCGTGAAGCGCTGAACGAACTCAATGCTATAGGCCTGGTCGTCAACGTGGACACCCCCGAGGCACTGGCCGTACTAAGGCATATGGCACAAGATCTTACGCTTTCGCCCGTTTCCGCCGACGACCTGGCCCAGCGGCTCGGCATTCGCCACTACCCGGTGCTCATCACCGCCACCGGCATCGAACCCTGACGTGAAGTACGTGCTATGGCCCATTCCGTTGAAGTTTTGCTACGCCCCGCGGTGGAGTTGTATACCGTGGCGATCTGCGCCGCCGCCGCGACGCTGTGCCTGGTGGCACCGTGGTCGCTCGCGCTGAGCCCGCTACTCGGCCACGGCTCCGCACTGGCTTTCCTGACCTTCGGTATCATCCGCTTTCGTGATGCCTGGACCATCCTGCGTTACCGCCGCAATATCCGCCGCTTGCCTCGCTACATGATGACCAGCCGCGACGTGCCGGTAAGCCAGCAAAGGCTGTTCGTCGGACGGGGCTTTCGCTGGGACCAGCGGCACACCCACCGGCTGATGCAGACCTATCGGCCAGAGTTTCGCCGTTACGTGGAACCCACGACACCCTACCGCCTGGCCCGGCGCCTTGAGGAACGACTGGAGTTTGCCCCCTTCCCACTTTCCCGGCTCGCGCGACTGACGTCCTGGGATACACCCTTTAACCCTGTACGACCGCTGCCCCCGGTCGGGGGTATGCCTCGACTACACGGCATTGAACCCAATGAGATTGACGTCACATTACCCCTGGGCGAGCGCGTCGGGCATAGCCTGGTGCTGGGCACGACGCGCGTGGGGAAAACGCGGCTGGCCGAGTTGTTCATTACCCAGGATATCCTGCGCAAAAATGCCCAAGGCGAGCACGAGGTGGTCATCGTCTTCGATCCCAAAGGCGACGCTGATTTGCTGAAAAGGATGTACGTAGAAGCCAGACGCGCCGGGCGCGAAGGTGAATTTTATGTTTTTCACTTAGGGTGGCCGGATATTTCCGCACGCTATAACGCGGTGGGGCGTTTTGGCCGCATCTCGGAGGTCGCCACGCGCATCGCCGGACAACTTTCCGGGGAGGGGAACAGCGCAGCCTTTCGGGAATTTGCCTGGCGTTTTGTCAACATCATCGCTCGTGCGCTGGTCGAACTGGGGCAGCGCCCCGACTATCTGCTGATCCAACGTCACGTCATCAACATTGATGCCCTTTTCATGGAGTATGCCGCACAATTTTTTGCCAAGACTGAGTCTAAGGCCTGGGACATCATTGTCCAACTCGAAGCCAAGCTCAACGACAAGAATATCCCACGTAATATGATCGGGCGTGAAAAGCGCATCATCGCCATTGAACAGTATTTGTCCCAGGTGCGTGTATACGACCCGGTGCTGGATGGTTTGAGGTCTGCTGTCCGCTATGACCGCACCTATTTCGACAAGATTGTGGCAAGCCTGCTGCCGCTGCTAGAGAAACTCACCACCGGCAAGATCGCGCAGTTGCTGGCACCGGACTACGCCGATTTGAATGACCCACGCCCGATCTTTGACTGGATGCAAATTATCCGCAAACGCGCGGTGGTCTACGTGGGCCTTGATGCATTGTCCGATGCCGAAGTCGCCGCAGCCGTGGGCAACTCCATGTTCAGCGATCTGGTTTCGGTAGCCGGCCACATCTACAAGTTCGGCATTGATGACGGTCTGCCCGATGCCTCGGCCAACGCCAAAGCACCCATCAACGTCCACGCGGACGAATTCAATGAGCTGATGGGCGATGAGTTCATCCCCATGGTCAATAAAGGTGGCGGCGCCGGTATACAGGTCACGGCTTATACCCAAACGCTCTCGGATATCGAAGCACGCATCGGCAACCGCGCCAAGGCTGGTCAGGTGGTCGGCAACTTCAATAACCTCTTCATGTTACGCGTGCGCGAAACGGCAACTGCCGAACTGCTGACACGCCAGTTGCCAAAAGTTGAGGTTTACGCCACGTCACTGATGAGTGGCGCAACCGACAGTTCAGATCCCCACGGCAATACCGCGTTTACCTCCAACACCCAGGACCGCATCAGCAGCACTAGTGTACCGCTGATTGAGCCGGCGCATGTCGTCGGACTACCCAAAGGACAATGCTTCGCGCTGATTGAGGGTGGCAATCTCTGGAAAGTGCGTATGCCGCTGCCGGCCCCTGATCCCGATGAGGACATGCCAAAGGATTTACAGGAACTGGCCGGTTACATGCGCCAGCGCTACGTCGAAGCCGGCGACTGGTGGGACCACCAAGCGGGACCCCAGCTTCAGAATACAGAACTGCCGGCAGACCTGATTGATGGGTTCCTGCAAATGACGAATGCAGATGAGGATAAGGAGTAATGAGAGATCCGGCCATCACAGCACAACAGCAGCAAATGCGACAGCAGGGTCTTGTCGTAAGTCTGCTAACGCTGCCCTTTCGTTTTATCGGCGTGCTAAGCGGTTCGCTGCTGCTCTGCATCGTCATCGAATGCGTGGGCATGCATTTCTTCTGGCCGGAGCAGGGCTGGCATCACGCGCAGAGAATGTTGCACTTCGAACTGGCTCAATTCTCTGAGCATTTCACACGCAGCATACTGATAAAGGAGCCAGGCCACACGGCTCAGGAGCTTATCGAAAGCGTCTACAATTGGTTATTTGTCAATAATGGGCTAAAAGCGTGGATAAGGGATGCCTCAATCCAGGCCAGCAGCGGAGCGCTTAGCCTGACGCATGACTTCCGCTACTACCTAGGTCTGGTCTATGTCCATCTGGAGAGTTATTTGATTGCTGCCGCTTACACCGTGCTTGTGTTCATGGTGCGTGTACTGGTGCTCTGCCTGACCCTACCATTATTTGCGATGGCGGCGTTTGTCGGCTTGGTGGATGGGCTGGTCCGCCGCGATATCCGCCGCTTTGGTGCGGGGCGGGAATCCGGGTTTGTCTATCATCGGGCCAGAGCCAGCCTGCTACCTTTGACGGTATTACCATGGATCATATACCTGGCCTTACCGGTCAGCATTTACCCTCTGATAATACTTCTGCCGTTCGCGTTACTACTCGGTCTGTCCACCGATATCACCGTTGGCAGTTTTAAAAAATATATATGAGCGCCTCCCGTTTGCCAGGCTTTGTACTTCGTGACGTACAGGACGATTGCGGCTATATATCCGGTCTTAACGCAACTGCGAAAGCGGCTGCTGGCCCTAATGAAATCCGCTGACTCACGCCTCAATTACCTTTGCGAACCCGGAGTTCGATATTTTTTTCAGGCTTGATGAGTTACGGTCTGACTTGTTCTGTCATTACTTACACTGCCTGCGCAACCTGTTGACGTTCTTCTCTGGCATCCTTCTGTTTTGGCTCAATTAAGGGCATGATCCTTTTGATAGGGTCTGCCGTGAGCCAGTATGGCCCATATCATTTTTGCCATTTTGTTGGCCAGCGCCACGGAGACAACATTGATCGGTCGCCGTTTCAGCATGTCAGTAACCCAGGGCCCCGGCTCGCGGGCTGTCTATGAGCACGCCCGGTAAACGTCTGGACAGGCGAGCAAATATTTCGGGGACGTTTCTGACGAGGCTGGCGTGCCCCTTACGCATCACTTCACCGTATTCCGCGAGTAATCCGTGAAGTGCATTGGTCTGCATCAGCCAGAATTTCATCAGTTGGGAACGTATCCGGTGCAGGGCAAGCATAGCCTGTTGCTGTTCGTTTTTCACCGTTATAGCCTTGCACGGTTGCTGAACCGCACGCCAGATAGCCTGTGCGTCGGCCGTATCATTCTTGTTACGGATATTGAAGGCCTTGACGAATTCGCCCGGCATCAGTTTGATCTGATGGCCCAGCCGGCTCAGTTGTCTGGCCCAGTGATGTGCGCCGCCGCAGGCCTCCATTCCAATAAGGCAGGGCGGACGATTGGTGAAGAACTCGATAAATTTCGCGCGCTTAATGGCCTTGTTAAACACCTTCCCCGTATTTTTATCCACGTAATGGACCTGCATCACGTTCTTGGCAATGTCGACACTGACTGGCATGGGCTTCATTATCTGCTACCTCCACACTCTGTAAGTTGCTTATAAAAAGGCATCAGGCTGGGCTGCTACAGATTCCGCGGAATTTCAGTCAGCTGTCAGGGATTCAGATATTAATACCCAGTATGTGGAGAAGGCTCTGCTGTGAAGCTGTTTGTAATTTTGTATCTTTGATATGACCGAATCCCAGATTTTCATAAAATTTACGGGCACGATCATTGCCCTCAAGAACTTCTAACCACAAAAATCCTTCACCGCGTCGCCGGGCCAGACTGACAATATGTTCGAATATCTGTTTCCCATAATTTTTACCTGTAGCACTCGAAGCCAGATATAACTTGTTCAGTAGCACGCCTGACATTTCTGTATCCGGAATTTTATCTGCCCATGTGACTTTGGCAAAACCAACTGGCTGATCGGTTTCTGCCAGGTACCAGCACACCTTGGGATCTGACAGGCTTGACTCCAGTGAAGGGGTTGAGTACTCGCGCTCCAGATAATCATTCATTTCAGAATGCGATACCCACAGATGCTTGAAGTGGGTGCTGTAGATTTCAAAACCTAGTTTATGAAGTAAGACAGAATCCGCTAAATGGGCCTTCCGTATATTCAATGCCATCTGGGCAATCCTTACGTTTTAAACGAGATGCATAGTGTAACCTGCCAGATAAATTCAACATATTATTCATTTTAGAATCTGTTATTTTTCAATCAGAAAGGTAGTGGTTACTGAACAACTATGGCGGAAGATAAGCTACCGCTCTCGCCCTGAACTGAGGAAGGTGGGAGGCGCTCATTTCATTATCTTTAGCATCAATGAAGTTCATAGGATTTTGCACTTAGCATATTCTACCAATGTTTTTTTTCGTCGAGACGGGAACTGACAAGATAAAGACGGACAATATCCCGTGATTTTGCTAAACTGATAAGTATGTTTATGGAATACCCCGTTGCTTGCTGAAGGGGGATACTCTGGGGTGTGCAGGTTAGGCTTCGGCACAAGGTTGCTCGAACCGGCGATGAAGTAACTGGCGTAAATGCTAAATATCTCGTAAAAACAAATTGCGGATTGGAGAGCGTGGCCGCGATTCTTGTTTGCATAATCATTGTCTGACAGAGTAGATTGGCGTATATTTAGTCTATACGGCATATGGCCTATACGTTTTGAGAGAGAAGCATCATGTCAGCCAAAGACGCAAAAATCAGACATCAGCAGGTTTACCAAGAACGTGTTGAAGCTGTTCGTAGCGGTAAAGCTCAAGGACGCGTGATGGAGAAACGCCCGGAGGGCATTGTAGCGGCCCGTAATCCGCGCCAGGCGGCCTTCTTTTAACTTACTGACCGATAGATTGTATCTCATGACGGTACGAGAGTTATAATAGGCTCATTGTTGATACGATGGGCTTTTTTATGTCTAAACTTGCTATCCCGCCCGATGAACAGATGGTGAAACTTAATCGCTATTTAATCCGCAACGCTGAAAAGCTGCCTTCACCTGTCATAACTGTAGGTGGTCAGGCTGTCATGTATTGGCTCGCCGTTTATATGGATGCTTACACAGAGAAGCCGGATATGACCTTCATCAATTCGATTGATATTGATTATGTTGCACGAAATGAGGGAATCGCAGCCATCGCTCAAATCTTTAATGTGAACGCTGAAATACAGACTACCTTTACTCCTCCATCTCTGGCTGTACTGGCCCTAATCGATGCAGGCACCGGTAAAGTTAAAGAGGATGAGCACGGTCTGTTTCTCAACCCAGAAGTCAATGAACCCAATATTGTGGATATTATTGATAGGCCATCTGGTTTTGAGTCGGATGATTTTATAGGTAAAAAATTGGCGCTTAACACCGAGTTATTTCAAGTATTGCCAGAGCATTATGGTGACGTAACCTGTAATGATAAAGTCAGGGTGCTTAACCCGATCGCTTGCATACGTTCAAGGTTGTCAAATGCCACCGTACCACCGATGCAGAAGGATCCGCTGACCGAAGCAGCCCGCATCAGAGCACTGGCCATACCGGCATATAATTTCCTACTTGAAAAATTTGAATGTTTGCCCTTCCGTCAAGGAAGGGTTTATCTGGATTATTTTTGTTCTATGATCTGGCAACGCAATTACAGGCGTTATCAGATAGAGCATAAACTACCGCTTTACAGAATTATTGAAAAGATGCTAGATGAAATTAAGTTAAAGCCGAATGATTTTAATTTACCTGAAAATTTCTATCATATAGAGTTGCCTCGGAAACTGGAACACCTGAGGACTGAGTATGAACGCATTGCAAATGCGACAAATAAGTAACGTTCAATTAGTAATCCTAAATCTTACTTCAAGTTAGCGTCGTGCTATAGTAGTTATTTATTCCATTAAAGTTTTTGATGGTCTTACATTCAGAAGAAGACGGAAATGCTTTTGGTCTTGGGTTTTAACTATACAAAAATGTTATGTATCGATAATAAGATTTACGCAAAAAAAGCCTGCTAAAAAAATAAATCATAACATTCAAAAAATATTATATTTCGTCACTGTTTAATGCAGAGTTACGTCATAAGATAAAATATGGGGAATGCGTACCCCCCGTATGAAAAAATTAAACTAATCCTTAGGAAAAATCAAAATTTCCGTCACCATATCATCAATCACTGATATAACGTATTCAACAGTGATGGGCGTTTAGTCATTGCTAATAGTCTTCCCATTTCCTTTACGTACAACAGCAACAATTATTTTCCTAGTAACTTGATCGATGAGTTAGCCCCAAGAATAAGGTAGCGTTCTGCGTTCTTTTATGACCGCTAGCGGTTATGGTACTAGCGATAACAGCAGCAATTGGTACCACTTCATAGATTTTCATATCTTCGTTATCTGCAGTAACGGTAGTGATAGCTATTTCAGCGAACGGAATCCGGGGACCAGATGAACTGGATAATACCGTGGTACGCTCCGCTACAGCATTATTCACCCAGGAGACTGCACTTCGGGCCAGCACCGAAGCGCCGTGCAAACGATCACGGAAATATAAAGTAAAGCCAGAATGTATACTTGGCGGCATTCTGAATATCAGACATTTTCTCAGAATCTTCCCCCCCTTTTCTACAGGAATGGGTGTTCACCTGCACGTCACCCGGGACGGTAGAAAGTTTATCTGATAAAGTTATCGAAAAAATTCATGACATCCGGAGGTTACATGCGTCAGAGGATCATAGTCTGTCCACTTATTGAAAATAATGGCGAGTATTTACTTTGTAAAATGGCCGCTGACCGGGGCGTATTCCCCGGTCAGTGGGCGCTGTCCGGTGGAGGTATGGAGCCAGGCGAAACGATGGAGGAAGCACTACGGCGGGAGATCAGAGAAGAACTGGGTGAAGCGCTACAGATAACCCGTATCACGCCATGGACATTTAGGGACGATGTCCGGGTGAAGACCTATCAGGACGGCACTAAAGAAGAGATCTACATGATTTATCTCATTTTTGACTGTGCCAGCGCAAACCGTCAGGTCACTTTTAATGAGGAATTTCAGGATATTGCCTGGATCAGCCCGGCCGGGCTCCATGCTCTTGACCTGAATGAGGCTACACGTGTCACCTTTAAGCAAAAAGGTTTTCTGTAATAATACCTTTTCGAATCTGATCTTCTTTTCCGCGCCGGCTCAGTCCGGCGCGTTTCTTTATTCGTGTATGTCCCGAACCTGGATGCGGCCCACCGCCCATTTGATTTCATATTGTTCTCATCTTTCTTCAGGGTAACCGGCTCCGCCCGCCTGCCCGTCGCTGACCGCTCTGGTCAACAAATTTTCGACACTTCCACGCTGATAAGCGCGTTCGATAATGTTAAAGTGGCTACGACAGCGCCCTCCAGCCATTAAATACCACGCTGCTGCACCAACATGGTAGCGATACCGATCATTGCCTGTGGCAGGCGCACAATAAAACTCGCAGACACCAATCTCTATATTTTATTAAAAAAGAATCATTACAATGGCATGCCTAATTCACAGCCTAAAAATAGCTATAGGGGAATTCGATGACAGTCACGAAATTGATATTTATTTGGATATGGACAATGAGTTTAGGCTTTCTTAATTAAAGAATGCCGGCTGATTAAAACGCGGCGATCTCGCCCCCTTTCTTTTTTACAAGACCGGTGCACGTCTAACCGGATATCTGACATCACGGCCAGATGTCGCTTGGTAAGATAAATACACAGACGAGCCCTTGTTTTACATTGAGCCCGACCAGATAAAATAGCTTCTATCGCTCTCAATGTTTTACTGCGACCGGCCCTGATTGCTGAGAGTTTATTCCCCTTGGATTAATTTCCGCGCTGCGTACCAATGGCGCAAGCAAGAATATCACGCCCAGCATTAGCGCCATTACCATGTACACATTGGAAAAACCGGCGAACTGGGCAAAAAAACCTATAGGCGCTGGCGCCATCAATGTTCCTAAGTAGCCTATAGTCGTGGCAACACTCATGCCAGTACTAGTAGCGATGCCTCGCTGGTTACCAGCGGCTGAAAAAGCGATCGGGACAATATTGGCTATCCCGATCCCAGCTACTGCAAAGGCGATGATCGCTTGCCAAGGATTGGTCGCCAACGCAGCGATCAAAAGGCCAGTCGCCGATAACAGGCTTGATATACGTATAGTACGAACAGCGCCGAAGCGGTTACGCACGGCGTCGCCCATAAAGCGAAGGACTGCCATCGTTCCGCCAAAGAACGCAAAGGCGAGACTGGCAGTCTCTATGTTAGCGTTTAGATCCTTTAACAGATAACGCGAGGACCAATCGACGACCGCACACTCAGGGATCATGCCGAACAGCGCTATGAGGCCAATGAGGTAAACGGCGGGGGAACGCGGCAGGCGCATCGGCTGTTTGACATCTTTTTTTGGCGCCGGATCATCCTTGAGAACGAATGGAAAGGTGACAGCGATGAGCGCTACTGCAGTTGCGCTCACCAAGAAGATATGCGCGAGGAATCCGAAATGCTTGATAGCATAGCCTCCGATCGAACCGGCAACGAACAAACCTATGCTCCAGGAACAGTGTGAGAAGGATAACACCGCCTTGGACAGGGCTTTCTCCACCGCTACTGCGTTGGAGTTCATAGCGACATTCATTGAACCGATCATGGCACCGAGGACAAAGCGGTGTTTGTCAAAGATGTTGAGATAAAATTGCGATTTATGCAGCCTGTAAATTCTCGGCGTTTTCTTGTGTCAACGGCCGATCTGGATTGAGTTGAACTTCCTTGTCCCAACCCCAATTTCTTGTCTCACCTCGCCACCGTTCCGGGCACGCAGCGCGGGCGGCTTGATAGACTTGGTGACGCTTTAACAGCAAGGCTTTATCCTTGCCCTGATGGCGCTGCGCCGGCGTCACGAATTTGATCCCGCTGTGGCGGTGGACGTGGCAATACCAATCAATGAAGCGCTTCACCCACTGCCGTGCAGCATCAATCGAGGTAAATCCTTTGCGCGGCCAGGACGGCCAATATTTCAATGTACGAAAGATTGATTCTGCGTACGGATTGTCATTGGATACCCGCGGCCGACTAAAGGATGACGTTATACCCAGGGCTTCCATCTTGGCCTTCAGCGTATAACTTTTCATCGGCGCACCGTTATCCGAGTGCAGTACCAAGGGTTGCATAGCACAGCGCTGCCCCAGGACACATCGTTGTAGCAGATCTGCCGCCAGCTCGCCGGTCTCTTCATCATGGACTTCCCAACCCACCGGGTAGCGACTGAATAGGTCTTCAAATAAATACAGCTTATAATACAGCCCCTTAACACTACTCGGCAACCAGGTCACGTCCCACATCCAGACCTGGTTAGGGGCGGTGGCGGTAAAGCTGGTCGGTTTTGCCACGCGCACAGCCTTGGCGGCACGTCCACGATGCTGCACTTGACCCGCCTCTCTTAATACCCGATACATCGTCGATTCAGAGGCCATGTAGCAACCCTCGTCTGCCAGAATCGGTACGATCTGACTCGGCGGAACGCTGTCGAAACGCGCGCTATTGCATACCGCCAACACCGACTGGCGTTCCGTTGAGCTCAGTTTGTTGGCCGGCTCAGGGCGGTCAATCAATGGACGCTGATCCGCAATAACAGCACCATCCTGTTGCCACCGATACCAACTGTGAACAGAGATCCCTACCCCCTCGCAAGAACGGTACAACGATGCGCCATCATTGCACGCCTGCTGAACCCAGGCGGTGATCTGTTCCCGGTACGCCAGAGGAGTTAATCGTCCTCGTTGTCGCCCCAAAGGGCGCGAACTTTTTTTTGCAGGATCAGTAATGCCGCTGCCTCCGCCAGTGCTTTATCTTTACGCAGGACTTCGCGCTCAAGACGTTTAATTTGCTTACGCTGGGCCTTATTCTGCTGTGCGCTGGCCGCATCATTAAAACCGCCTGGCTCTGCATGGGCCTGGATCGATATTTCGCGCCACTGCTTAACCTGCTCTGGGAAAAGACCTTTGGCTCGGCAATACTCGCTCAACTCGATCTCCGACATCGACGAGGTTTCGACGACGACGGCGAATTTAGTTTGCGCAGACCAATTCTCACTGCTGCGATCATGTTCGGGCACAGGGCGACCTTCTTTGCGAAGCTGATTACGCCAATTGTACAGTGTAGCTTCTGAAATCCCTTCTCTTTGTGCCAATTCACGGATGGTCGGCGGATGAGGGGCAAGCATTTTACTTAAAATGGCGTCCTTGCGAGCCTGAGGTAAACGCGACATGGTGATGCTCCGGCCCCCTGGATTGAGAATGAAATCCCGAAAAAGGGATCTTCTCAACTACTCTGACACAGGGGGAAAGAGAGCAACCACCAACAGCGGAATGTTCGGAGCCAGCCCGAGCGGAAGAAGCGCCACAGAAGTTGCGATGGCAAATATACGCACTATGCGTTGCGAACCAAACTTCGCCATCAGCATGCCCGACACTGGCATCATGATCAGCGCGCCCAGTCCAAACGTTAAAATAAGACGGCCTATCATTCTATCTGACGCCTCGAATCGCGGAACGAACTGCGCAATATGCACAGCCCAGCCTCCGGTCACAAAGCCATTGACGAAAAACAGCAAGGCGACGGCCCACCGCCCCTTTTGTTCCTGTTTCATTATTGGTGGTCTCGTGACACGGGCGGCACGTCATTGCGCACAGGTGATCGTTCCACTATTACCTTTTGCCCCGGGCCAAACGAAAGGATCGAACCGTCCACGCCGTTGGTCAGCACTTTCACCCCTCGGAAGTCGGGGATGATAAATTTTGCGCCGCATGGCATCAGGTCCTCATCGCCGATGCCAACGCAATATGCTCCGGCAGCAACAGCGGAGGTTACCCCGCTCTTGGCGTCCTCAAAAACGATGGTTTTGCTCGCAGGAATGCCCAGACGCTCAGCCGCGAGCAGATAGGGATCGGGGTACGGTTTGCCGTGAGCCACATCATCCCGTTCGACAATGACCGAGACGTACGACTGTGCATGGAGTAGTGCTATGACGCGATCGATCTTCAAGCGCCAGCCACTGGTCACGACGCCGATTGAAATTCCGGCCGCACCAAGTGAGGCGATAAGCTGTGCCACGCCAGGAATGGGCTCGCAGTCGGCGGTATTTTCAACATGGATGATGTGCGCCTGAACTTTGGCCTGATCGGAAAGCGGCAGATCATGGAATAGAGCACGGATGGTATGCGGCCCGGGCTGACCGTGAATGTGCTTGAGGATCTCTTCCTCGGTGATCTGGCGCTCGTACATCTGGGCAGCCTCGCGCCATGCTTGTTCAATCACGGCCCTGGAATCGATTAGAACACCGTCCATGTCAAACAAAACTGCTGCTACTCTCTCTACAGATTCACTCATTTCTTTCTTCTCCGTCACACAATAGCGCTTCGCGCTTGATACGGGCGGCGGCGACAACCACCTGACCCAGGGAAATGCTACCGTCATTCGTCGGCACCAATTGATGGCAATACGGCTTGAATCCATGCGACTCAAGGCAGCTCAGCGTATTTATCACGAGAAACTCATTGCAAAAAACACCCCCACTCAATACGATCTGATTAACCCCAAAACGCTTAACAAGGCGTTGGCATACCTCTCCGATGATATCCACGATCGTGGAGTGAAAACGCCGACTTAGCTGGCTTACATCGCTGACGGGCACACGCAGCAGATGGACCAATTCATTGACGAGGGGACGATAGTCCACTTCCAGGCAATCGTCTCGCGCCTCAATGTCATACTCAAATGGCTTGGCCATGCAGAAATCGCGCTGCAATAGCGCTTCCATTTCGATTGCCGCCTGCGCCTCGTATTCAACCTTTGCGCAAATACCCATCAGCGCCGAGATACCATCGAACAGACGACCTATGCTAGTGGTAGTGGTCGCGTTGATTTTCCTGAGGGCCATTTTGGTAAAAACCTCGCGCCGCTGTTCAGACAGGTCGCGTATGGCCGGAACGTCTATTTCGGTGACCCGTTCGCCGAAGGTCTCAACAAGCAGCGACATGGCGACTCGGATCGGCTCTTTCACGGCCTGATCCCCTCCCAGTAGCAACATTGGGCGTATATGGCCAACCCTTTCGAACCCCTCGAAATCGCCGAGCAAGAACTCACCACCCCAGATGGTACCATCGGTACCGTAGCCGGTACCGTCGAATATCACCCCGATGGTTTTACCCGAAAGTCCGTGTTCCGCCATGCACGAGGCCATGTGGGCGTGGTGGTGCTGAACCTGGACGACACGTATTTCGGATTGCTCGATGGCATTTCGGGTTGAGCGGAAGGCAGGGTGCAGGTCACAGGCAAGTGTGTCAGCCCGCACAGCCAGAAGGTCTTGCATATGCTTGGCGCAATCAATGTGGGACTGAAAGGTGGTTTCATTTTTCAGATCGCCAATGTGCTGGCTGATGAAGACTTGCTTGCCCTTGCTGATGCTGACGGTAGTCTTCAACTCGGCGCCGAGTGCCACGACCGAACCCACCGAGTAAGGCAGATGGATGGGATACGGAGCATAGCCGCGAGAGCGGCGTAGGAAGGATATCTGAGGCTCATCCCTACCCTCGCGTACGATCATACGCACGACTGAGTCGTCCACCCGGGTACGGATATCGCGATCGTTCAGAACAAAATAGTCCGCAATTTCGCCCAATTGCTCGATTGCCGTATGGTTGTCGAACACGATAGGATGCCCGGAAAGGTTACCGCTGGTCATGATCAATACCGGCAGTGTGGGATCCTCAAGCAGCAGGTGGTGCAGCGGCGCTGACGGGAGCATTACGCCCAGATGGGGATTATGGGGAGCGATCTCTTCCGGCAGGGTCTTCTGACGCTTACGCAACAGGACGATGGGTCGCTGCACGCTCTCGAGAAGCATCCTTTCATGCGAGTTGATAAAGGCCCAACGGGCGGCGCTCTCGCTGTCGGCAACCATCACTGCGAAAGGCTTGGCATCGCGCCGCTTGCGGTGACGCAGCTCGCGAACCGCCGCTACATTGCTGGCATCCACCGCCAAGTGGAAGCCGCCAAGGCTTTTGATCGCGATGATAGCGCCCTCGCGCAGCTTGGAAATTGCGTAGCGCACCACATCATCAGTCTCGATCAGGGCACCGCTACGGTCCGTGAGCTGAAGACTTGGTCCGCAGGTCGGGCAGGCATTCGGTTGGGCGTGATAGCGGCGATCCTCAATGTCTAAATACTCGTGCTCACATTGTGGGCACATGGTGAACGCACTCATAGTGCTCTGCGCGCGGTCGTATGGCATGCCAAGGATGATCGAATAGCGCGGACCGCAGTTAGTGCAATTAATAAAAGCGTACCGATAACGATGGTTGCTTGGATCGCGCATCTCCCTTAAGCAGTCGCCGCAAACGTTCGAGTCTGGCGGAATGATGGTATTCATGTGTGCTAAGTCGCGGCTCTTACGGATATCAAAACCCTGGTAACGCGGTGCGGGCTCGTCCAGCAGCACCTCAACCAAATCGTTGATCCGCGCGAGAGGTGGTGGCCGCGATAACATATCATCGATAAAGTCCTTGATAGCTTTTGCCGATGCCTGCAACTCAAGTAAAACACCTTCGGAGTCGTTGAGCACCCAGCCGGTTGCTCCATGGGTGCGCGCCAGCCGATGGACGAAGGGGCGGAAGCCAACCCCTTGCACGATCCCGCAGACCCGGTAACGATGGGTCTCGAGCGCTTCGATTGGCTCAACAGAGTCTGGGAAGTTCTGCACCATAGAGTTCCTCAATAATTGTCTGGGTACCATCTGATTCCATCATGCGCACCTCCGGTAAGGAAGATGCCACAACCTCGCCAATGATGGCCGCCTTCTTGCCACAGGGATCTTCGTGCAAAAGAGCCAAAACTCTATCCGCCACGTCGGGCTCGACAAAAAGACACAAGCACCCCTCGTTGGCGAGATTGATCACGTTGACCCCCAGCATATCGGCAGCCATAGCGGCTTCTGGAAGTACCGGCAGCGCTTGCTTGTCGAAGTGGATCGCACAGTTGGCCGCACGTGCGTGCTCGTGCAGCACTGCTGATAGACCGCCGCGGGTAACGTCGCGCATTGAGGCAACTTTACCTGTCGGCACGTTGCTCAATACTGAATCGATCATATGATTTAGCGGTGCACAATCGCTCAGTACGTTGCGCTCAAAGCCTAGACCTTCCCGGATCGAAAGCAGGTGGATGGAGTGATTTCCGATATAGCCGCTGAGGATGATTTTTTGCCCAGGTCGGACGTTACGAACGGAGACTGGAGGACGCTCCATGACGCCGACGCCGGCGGTGTTGATGAAAAGCTTGTCGGCCTCGCCCTTGCCTACTACCTTGGTATCACCGGCGACGATCTTGACGTCCGCCGAGCGTGCTGTATCGCGCACGGACGCTATGATCTTCATCAGATCAGCCATTACTATGCCATCTTCGATGATGAGGCTAAGCGTTATATAGAGAGGACGCGCGCCACTCACCGCCAGGTCGTTCACGGTGCCGCACACCGCGATTTTGCCGATATCGCCATTCCCAAAGAATAGTGGTGTCACCACGAAAGAGTCTGTGGTAAAGGCGATACGGGTAGTTGGCAGTTCCAGAAATGCGCTGTCCTCCATGGTGCCTAGATAGGTATCTCCTAATGTCTCGGAGATCCGCTCCACGAGCTCCCGGCTTAGCTTGGCGCCGGTGCCATGATCCAGAATCACGGTTTCGATCGGTGAACCATGTGATTCAGTGGCCGGGCCATTGCTGCCGGTCTGTGTATAAGCCATATTCATGCCGACCTCCATTCGCCGCGCTCAGGGAGATCGTCGCTCTTGCTCAGTAACGACAGGATTTCCGCAGAAGGTGCTACCGTCGCACAGTAGCCGGCCAGCCATTGTAGCGCCCGATCGGTGTCCTCGGCCGAAGGTGCAAAGACGCAGTCATCGGGGACCCAGACGTTGTAGCCCCGAAAGAATGCATCAGCGGCCGTAGTTTGCACGCAAACATGAGTTTGCAGCCCAGTGACCACTACCGTTTTAATGCCGAGCTTCTGGAGTGTCTCGTCCAACTTAGTGTCGAAAAAACCGCTGTCCCGTCCTTTTATAACTACCAGGTCTGACTGATGGTAAATGGTATCGATCAATCTGTTGCCAGGGGTACCAGCGATCGCCGGAATGCCAGCCGCGCGATTGCGGTAGCGACGTTGCACGGCTGGATCGCTGGGATCATGGATAAGTTGTAGGTGAATGACGGCCTGATCTACAGCTCGAATCCCATCAAGGAACGTATCAAATTTTTTTTTAGTTTATTTTCTAACTCCTGCGGGTCAGTTGTTATTTTATGAGTAAATTCATACTGCAGGTCATTAGTGAGCACAGCGACATTTGGCATTTTTATATTCTCTTATGTTATATACTTATCATAAATGATGACTAACTTTCGTATTAATATACCTACATGCCGAGTGTCTCCTAGGTACAGCCGGTGCTGGAAGCTATGGAAATGATGATGCCCCACTGCAAGCTGTATTATTCCTAAGTTCAAAGCTCATGTTGATGGCTCGTTAACAAACTTCAAAGTAATATTAATTTTTTGTTACCCTCTTCCCCTTTCTCTCAAGGAATTGAATCTTCAGGATTGCTATGTAGGGTTAAGTTTTTTCCCATAACATTTCTCCTCAATGTGAAATTAAAGACAATTTCAGAAACTAATGACAATTTCACACGTAGAGAGCAAACTGTATAATTCCTATTTATCCGGATTTGATTAGCTGCTGGAATGGATATAAAACTGTTGAGGGCATTCGTTACATTGGCTGAGCGAGGGAGTTATCATGCGGCAGCAGATATCCTGTACTTGACGCAAAGTGCATTGACTAAACAAATCCAGACATTGGAACATTTGATTGGAGTGAGCCTTTTTCACCGCGGCCGCCATGGTGCGACGCTGACAGTCACTGGTAAGTTGCTTTATTCCAAGACCTGCAAATTGATGAAACATTACGACGAATATCTAGAATATGCGCATAGGATACAGAAAGGGAATGTGGGTAAGCTGGCGCTTGGATTCGGCATATCATCATTTCAGCTTGCACCTGCATGGGTGAATATTTTTCGTGAACAATTCCCCGATGTGGAAGTATCCCTGAACGACATGCCTTCCAGCGTGCAGTGTCAGATGTTACTGGAAGGGCAACTTCAGGCCGGATTTATCCGTCTGCCGGTGACTACTCCTCTTCAGGTCAAGGTGTTGATGGAAGAAAGTCTGGTCCTTGTCACCCCTTCTGGCCTACGTACAAACCCTGCGGATATCCGGTCTATACTTGAGTCGCATCAGCTCCTGCAGATCCCACCACACCGTGGGAATGGCCTAGTGGTGCAGACGGCCAATTTTCTTAGCGAGAATAAACTCAGCGCAAAAATAGTGTCTGCTGCAGACGATATTCAAACCTTATTAGCATTAGTTTCTACTGGAAATGGTGTGGCATTACTGCCTGCCGGAGTCAGCCATATTTTGCCTGCTGGCCTTAAACTTGTACAAACCCAAGGGGAATATACTAGATGGCAGGTAGGGATTGCTTGGAACCCGGCGATACAGGATGTGCTGCGAGATAAATTTCTACAGATGATGGCAGTCACAACGTGAGATAAGGCAGGCTTTAATAATTTTGAATCTGCTTATCTTGCCACTGCATTAGTCCTCTGATGATCCATACACGTTGACCCGCTTAATGGGCGGATCTAGCGGTAATTGCTGGTAGCATCTCTATTTATAACCCTATGTGTCAATACCGATCGAATTGTGACCCACCATGCCAAAGTAAAAGTTACCCACCCCCCACGAATTATTGTTGTGATTCAGTCGGCGTTGATTTCCTTAACTGACCACTTTTGAGCTTGTCTTTTAATCGATAGCTTTGGCCTGTTATTTGGACGATATGCGCATGGTGCAGCAGTCGATCCAACATCGCCGCCGTCAGCGTCTCATCATCGCCAAACGTCCCAGACCACTGCGTAAATGGCAGGTTACTCGTCAATATCACGCTGCCTGTTTCATAACGGCGGGCCACGACCTGGAAGAATAAATTGGCTTCTTCTTTACCGAACGGCAGATAACCCACTTCGTCGATCACCAATAATCGGGGCTTGGTGACACACCGGCCTAAATAGCCTTTTAAATCGCCCTGACGGTGAGCGGCGACCAGTTGCAACATCATATCCGCCGCCGTAATGAAGCGTACGCTGAGTCCGGCCATCGCGACTTTATGTGCCAACGCGCAGGCCAAATGGCTCTTGCCAACGCCGGAAGGCCCGAGTAATACGATGTTCTCCTGTCTTTCGATAAACGCCAATCCCGCCAGTTCCTGCAGCTGTGCTCGCGGTGCGCCGCTGGCAAACTTGAAGTCAAACTGCTCCAGCGTTTTAACCGCCGGCAAACCCGACAGGCGCAGCAGCGTCTGACGCCGACGCTCGTTGCGGCTGTCATTCTCCAGTCGAAGCAACTGCTCCAGAAAATCGCCGAACGTTCCGGTATCATCCAGCGTCTTCTGTGCCAATCCAGGCCACTCGGCGGCGATGCGGTCAAGCTTAAAGTACTCGCACAGTTCGCTGATCCGCTGATGCTGAAGGCTCATGACCTCACCTCCAGCAGCGACTGATAGACCGACAGCGGATGTTGAAAACTCTCACGGGGCAAAACCCGGCGGTTATCAACCGATAACGGTACCTCTGTGCCTTCGCGCGGCAACGGGAGCAGCACGTCAATCTCCTGCTGTAGCCGCTGCTCGGGGGGAATGCCGGTGGTGCCATGCTTGCGGGCGTTGGCGACGGTGGTAAGCCATGGCCCGATACGGCTGTTGGCAGAATCCACGTCAAGGACTAAACCGGCCTGCTTAAAGGTGGTCGCCAGGGGAACGACAAAACTGGTCTTCAAATAGTGGTTAAATCGCTCAACTTTACCCTTGGTCTTCGCGCGATAGGGACGGCACCCCCTGTGTCAGAGTAGTTGAGAAGATCCCTTTTTCGGGATTTCATTCTCAATCCAGGGGGCCGGAGCATCACCATGTCGCGTTTACCTCAGGCTCGCAAGGACGCCATTTTAAGTAAAATGCTTGCCCCTCATCCGCCGACCATCCGTGAATTGGCACAAAGAGAAGGGATTTCAGAAGCTACACTGTACAATTGGCGTAATCAGCTTCGCAAAGAAGGTCGCCCTGTGCCCGAACATGATCGCAGCAGTGAGAATTGGTCTGCGCAAACTAAATTCGCCGTCGTCGTCGAAACCTCGTCGATGTCGGAGATCGAGTTGAGCGAGTATTGCCGAGCCAAAGGTCTTTTCCCAGAGCAGGTTAAGCAGTGGCGCGAAATATCGATCCAGGCCCATGCAGAGCCAGGCGGTTTTAATGATGCGGCCAGCGCACAGCAGAATAAGGCCCAGCGTAAGCAAATTAAACGTCTTGAGCGCGAAGTCCTGCGTAAAGATAAAGCACTGGCGGAGGCAGCGGCATTACTGATCCTGCAAAAAAAAGTTCGCGCCCTTTGGGGCGACAACGAGGACGATTAACTCCTCTGGCGTACCGGGAACAGATCACCGCCTGGGTTCAGCAGGCGTGCAATGATGGCGCATCGTTGTACCGTTCTTGCGAGGGGGTAGGGATCTCTGTTCACAGTTGGTATCGGTGGCAACAGGATGGTGCTGTTATTGCGGATCAGCGTCCATTGATTGACCGCCCTGAGCCGGCCAACAAACTGAGCTCAACGGAACGCCAGTCGGTGTTGGCGGTATGCAATAGCGCGCGTTTCGACAGCGTTCCGCCGAGTCAGATCGTACCGATTCTGGCAGACGAGGGTTGCTACATGGCCTCTGAATCGACGATGTATCGGGTATTAAGAGAGGCGGGTCAAGTGCAGCATCGTGGACGTGCCGCCAAGGCTGTGCGCGTGGCAAAACCGACCAGCTTTACCGCCACCGCCCCTAACCAGGTCTGGATGTGGGACGTGACCTGGTTGCCGAGTAGTGTTAAGGGGCTGTATTATAAGCTGTATTTATTTGAAGACCTATTCAGTCGCTACCCGGTGGGTTGGGAAGTCCATGATGAAGAGACCGGCGAGCTGGCGGCAGATCTGCTACAACGATGTGTCCTGGGGCAGCGCTGTGCTATGCAACCCTTGGTACTGCACTCGGATAACGGTGCGCCGATGAAAAGTTATACGCTGAAGGCCAAGATGGAAGCCCTGGGTATAACGTCATCCTTTAGTCGGCCGCGGGTATCCAATGACAATCCGTACGCAGAATCAATCTTTCGTACATTGAAATATTGGCCGTCCTGGCCGCGCAAAGGATTTACCTCGATTGATGCTGCACGGCAGTGGGTGAAGCGCTTCATTGATTGGTATTGCCACGTCCACCGCCACAGCGGGATCAAATTCGTGACGCCGGCGCAGCGCCATCAGGGCAAGGATAACGGTGTTTGTCAAAGATGTTGAGATAAAATTGCGATTTATGCAGCCTGTAAATTCTCGGCGTTTTCTTGTGTCAACGGCCGATCTGGATTGAGTTGAACTTCCTTGTCCCAACCCCAATTTCTTGTCTCACCTCGCCACCGTTCCGGGCACGCAGCGCGGGCGGCTTGATAGACTTGGTGACGCTTTAACAGCAAGGCTTTATCCTTGCCCTGATGGCGCTGCGCCGGCGTCACGAATTTGATCCCGCTGTGGCGGTGGACGTGGCAATACCAATCAATGAAGCGCTTCACCCACTGCCGTGCAGCATCAATCGAGGTAAATCCTTTGCGCGGCCAGGACGGCCAATATTTCAATGTACGAAAGATTGATTCTGCGTACGGATTGTCATTGGATACCCGCGGCCGACTAAAGGATGACGTTATACCCAGGGCTTCCATCTTGGCCTTCAGCGTATAACTTTTCATCGGCGCACCGTTATCCGAGTGCAGTACCAAGGGTTGCATAGCACAGCGCTGCCCCAGGACACATCGTTGTAGCAGATCTGCCGCCAGCTCGCCGGTCTCTTCATCATGGACTTCCCAACCCACCGGGTAGCGACTGAATAGGTCTTCAAATAAATACAGCTTATAATACAGCCCCTTAACACTACTCGGCAACCAGGTCACGTCCCACATCCAGACCTGGTTAGGGGCGGTGGCGGTAAAGCTGGTCGGTTTTGCCACGCGCACAGCCTTGGCGGCACGTCCACGATGCTGCACTTGACCCGCCTCTCTTAATACCCGATACATCGTCGATTCAGAGGCCATGTAGCAACCCTCGTCTGCCAGAATCGGTACGATCTGACTCGGCGGAACGCTGTCGAAACGCGCGCTATTGCATACCGCCAACACCGACTGGCGTTCCGTTGAGCTCAGTTTGTTGGCCGGCTCAGGGCGGTCAATCAATGGACGCTGATCCGCAATAACAGCACCATCCTGTTGCCACCGATACCAACTGTGAACAGAGATCCCTACCCCCTCGCAAGAACGGTACAACGATGCGCCATCATTGCACGCCTGCTGAACCCAGGCGGTGATCTGTTCCCGGTACGCCAGAGGAGTTAATCGTCCTCGTTGTCGCCCCAAAGGGCGCGAACTTTTTTTTGCAGGATCAGTAATGCCGCTGCCTCCGCCAGTGCTTTATCTTTACGCAGGACTTCGCGCTCAAGACGTTTAATTTGCTTACGCTGGGCCTTATTCTGCTGTGCGCTGGCCGCATCATTAAAACCGCCTGGCTCTGCATGGGCCTGGATCGATATTTCGCGCCACTGCTTAACCTGCTCTGGGAAAAGACCTTTGGCTCGGCAATACTCGCTCAACTCGATCTCCGACATCGACGAGGTTTCGACGACGACGGCGAATTTAGTTTGCGCAGACCAATTCTCACTGCTGCGATCATGTTCGGGCACAGGGCGACCTTCTTTGCGAAGCTGATTACGCCAATTGTACAGTGTAGCTTCTGAAATCCCTTCTCTTTGTGCCAATTCACGGATGGTCGGCGGATGAGGGGCAAGCATTTTACTTAAAATGGCGTCCTTGCGAGCCTGAGGTAAACGCGACATGGTGATGCTCCGGCCCCCTGGATTGAGAATGAAATCCCGAAAAAGGGATCTTCTCAACTACTCTGACACAGGGGGATAAAGCCTTGCTGTTAAAGCGTCACCAAGTCTATCAAGCCGCCCGCGCTGCGTGCCCGGAACGGTGGCGAGGTGAGACAAGAAATTGGGGTTGGGACAAGGAAGTTCAACTCAATCCAGATCGGCCGTTGACACAAGAAAACGCCGAGAATTTACAGGCTGCATAAATCGCAATTTTATCTCAACATCTTTGACAAACACCGATTCCCTGCAACATAGTTTTCTATTTTAATCATCGAAGGTTTTTTCATAACACATAGTGTAGACATTATATAGCCAATAGAAGTGAAATCTGTTGGGATCCTGACGTGGACTACGCTGTTACCCTTTTTATTAATAAAATAAACGTTATCCTTTTTTTTGCACTGATAACCAAATAGGCTGAGCATATCTTCAGTAATTGTGATATATCCCTCGCCCAGATTAATACTATTTACCATAATTTCATGTTGCGGCATATGATTGGCAAGCATCATAGCCATGGACAGAAATTGTGAGCTTTTCTCCGTTGAGATTTTATTCGAAGTCATTGGAACACAGGTGGTAGTGAATTTTAGTTCACTATCACTTTTAGTCACATTAACGCCAAGATAGGATAAGAAGTCCTTATCTAATACAGAATCTCTTGAATAAAGTGAAGCATTACATCTGATAACTAATGTTTCAGTGAGTGCGGAAATAGCTACCATGGCGCGAAAAACAAACCCAGAACCTTCAGCATTTACGTCAGCATTAGGGGTAATCTGCTCAGGAATAATACCTTGTAATGTAATTCTATCTTCACTCTCATTCAATATCTTTAATCCCAAAGTTGTGAGATTTTTAAGTAGTAATGAAGTTTCAGAGCACCAAGAAACGTTTGTTATTTCCGTCTTATGGTTATTAAAGAAGGCGAGAAGCAAGCATCGTTGCATATGAGGTTTTGAAGAAGGCAATTTAATCGTTCCATTGACCTCTAAAACTGGGTAAATGATCGCATTTGTCATGATTAATTGACCTTTGTGGTGATTAAAATAATGTATTTGTAATAAACATAAATAGTAACCAAACCTGATAAAAACATGACCATAAAAAGTGTGCGACCACCGAAGAATTGCAAAATTAATCCACCTATCAGTGGTGAAGCGGAGGTACCAAAGTTAGTGAAATTGGTGATCCCATAGGCGATCCCCCTCTGCCCTTCAGGCGCCAGTCGATCTACCTCAACGTTTATCGTTGGCATAACAATAATTTCGCCAATACTTAAGCAAAGTGTAGCAATCACTAATTGCCACTTTATATGTACGTTTGCGTAACCAAATGCCAACTGAGCGATTGTTATTAATAATATTCCTAGTAATATCCGTTTAGATGGCACAATATTTCTAATAATATAAAATACAGGTAACTGTAAAAAAATAACGGTTAACGAATTAATGATGACTAAAAGTGCAATGACATCGTTGAGATTATTAATTTTAGAACGTGCCAAATACTGTATCAATGAAGAATCAAAAGTAGCATATATTATCATGAGCGTGGTGTTACAAAATAAAAAAACTGAAAATTCTTTATTTTTGATAATAGCGCCCAAACTCTTAAGAAAGAGTGGCTCATTTTTTCCTGTATTGTGATTCCGAATCTCATGGCCGCCAACCATAAATAGAAGGACTAGCAAAATATACAAAAAATATAGCAAGGCAGTCACAAAAAAAGTTAATGTGCTATTAGCAATACCAAATTTTACACCGATAAAGGGTCCAAGAGCGACCCCCATATTTGCAATAAGATACCGGAAATACTGACAAAGCTCCTTAGTTCTCTGATTTTTAAGGCGATCTCCAATATAAGCTTTACTGCAAGATTCTATAAAGGCTCTGCCTAAAGCGATACCGGTGACACAGACAGCGAATCCCAAAATGTTGGAACAAAAGGCTAGATATATGAAACTGAATACGCTGGTGATGAGTCCAGCTATAATAATGGGTTTACGCCCATAATCATCAGATTTATGCGAAACATATACGCTTAGCAACGTTGATAGAAAAGTTGCAAAGAAAAATATAAATCCTATTTCCGACGCCGATAAGGTAAATTTTTCATACAATATTACGGCCAAGTAAGGCCATACCATGAAATAACCAACGCGTGTTAAAAATGTCCCCAACAGCAAAATATTGACATCTAGTGGAAACACCAAATTATTTATTAATCCTCTTTCTAAGGCGTAACGCATTATCACTCCTTTTTAGGGATTAACGGATTCAACATGATATAATTTTTTAGGACGACTGCAATAGTCATAAATCTCTTGGTAATTTTCTCCTGTGAGGATAACATACCCAAGTCTGTCACTACTGCACGTTAATGAATGGACTAAATCACCGGGTTTCATATCAGCATGGACCTCTTCAATACATATATTTTTATTTATTTCCTGAAGTTCAAATGACGAAAAAATCCCCTCATTAGCAGTAATAAAAGCTATTCCAGCATACGTGTTTCGCGTACAGAAAAATTCAGGTTTTTCATTTAATGAAATTGAAATTGCACAATGCCAGAGGTCTACTCCAGATGATTTCATGACGAGTTCTGGAATATGATCTCCGCCTAGCCGAGCCGCGATTTCAACTATAGACACGGTGGAATCATTTATTTTTACTTCAGTATGAGAAACAGCATTATCAATACCTAAGGCTTCTAGGCCTCTGGAAGTTACATCAATGACTTTTTGATACATATCATCGGGGATCATTGCAGGAGATACATGGCCTATTTCAACAAAATATTTTCCATCGCAAACGATTTTTTTAGTGATAGAAACTATATGAGTGATACCATGAAACGTTACTGACTCTACACTGAATTCTTCACCAACTAAAAAACTTTCAATTAAATAACTATCTTCTTTTTCCACACCAAATAATGGTGAAATTGTACTTAGTTCATTAAAATTATTGAGCAGTTCTTGTGGCGTATTGTTTTTTGCGACGCCCCTACTACCTGACATATTTATGGGTTTTATTATATTTGGATAATCAAAATATTTCTTTACAGAATTAAGCTCATCCAGCGTAGTTACCAAAGCAAATGATGGTTGAGAGATGTTATTTTGCTTAAATATCTCTCTCATTTTAAATTTATTACGCGCATTTGACGCGCTTAGGGGGCTAATGCCATTTAGTTTTAAGTGCTCAGCAACAATCGCAGCCAATTCAACATAAAATTCCATAAACGTAAACACACCATCGATGCTGTGTTCTTTAGAAATGGCATCAACCGTTTTGATAACGGCATCGTAGTCATTAGTATCAACCGTATGTATTTCATCTATATATTTTTTCTCGCTATCCTTAAGCCTATTATGATATTTATCGGAGCCTATAAATATCACAAAACAACCGTAATCTTTAGCTTTCTTTAGACCAATTGCACCCGATGGACTTTTTTCAATGATCAACAATTTTTTCATTTTATCAACCAGTTTATTTTTAGTAAAGATTGTTTTCTATCAGAGGGAGAAGATCTCTTGAGAAACAGCCATTGTTGCTCAGTTTGCTTTGCCGGAACTGGAAAAGCTTATCAATGCCTTCGGTATTCCATTCTATATAATATCTCGTTTGTGAGTCTTTAACTTCCTGTAGAACATTACCCAATGTTGGTTCGAAAATATTGACACATCCCGTTAATTCACCAACTTTGTAAATCAGTCGATCTTTTTCTGTGATGTCTAGGATCTTTTTTTCACATGGTATCAAGGCAAATAATTGTCTACCCCCCTTACACATATTAACATTTTCTGGGAAATTCATGATTTCAACTCCACTTGTACCCAGATCGCCACTCATGTTAATTTGGAAATCAAGCGGTATCTTTTCATGGATGTCCTTGATGGTTTTATAAATATCACATATTTCTTCTTCTGATATTTCGAGGTGGGGATGTTTGTGTCCATGGTCAAAAAAACGGTTAAATCTCACCGTTGATACACCTAACTGATTGAAATAACCAATATAACGCTGCAATCTTTCCGTTGCAAAATTATGCCTCCCCAAGGTTAATCCGACATTTATTCTGAATCCCGTAAAATTCACATCCTGTTTCCGATCATTATAATCCTTTATTACACTCACTACTTTTTCGAAACTACTCGCATGAAAAACGCCTTTAATCGGATAATCTTCTTCTTTTTCGATGGTTAAGTTTTCATCTAGTATGCCATGAAAACTTATGCTGATCGTGCCATAATTATATTCTCTTGCCAAATTCAGAAGATATTCTGCATCATGGCCAAGTAAGGGGCGTCCGCTGGTCCATGCTTCTCCTTTTTGCATTGTTTCCGTAGGTTGCGGCGAACTTTTTTCAGCATAAACCCTGGCGGTTGATGCGCCATAAGCCAAAATAAACTCGCCTTTATAAGCAAACGTATCAGTATATCGAGGATAGATTTTATAACCAATTTCCCGTAATCCCTTAACGATCAATTGACCTTCGGGAACATCAAATCTTTTTCTTTTTACTTTATCATTATTGACAAACCAACAGTTCTTGCAATTTTGACCGCAGGTATTGTTACTAATGTATGTATCAACATCCATGTAAATGTCAATTTCTTCGGGCCGCAGCAATGCAAATGGAAAATCAATGGGTTGTGTGCCGTGAAAATCATAAGCAAGCGGGATATTATTTAGCATGTATAAGTCCTTTGTTCAGTTAAAAACCATAAGGGAATACAAAGCTTACCAGGGAGGTAATAATTATCCCTGTTTTAAACTGTCTTCGTTATGATTTGAAAATGCTTAGCTACATTTGTAATACCAATACTATTACTTTTATTGTGGAAATAAAGCCTTAAATTAAAGTTATAAAATGTTGTAGCTTGCCAAAACCTATCATTTAGATTTAATAACCCGTATATTTATTTTATACAGAATAAACGCCTGCTTTTTTTGTTAAATGATATGTATTAATTTCATTTTATTCTTGCGGAATTAAGATAAACCTTATTTAATGAGCTGTATTTACTGATAGGAAAATTGTTTTAAATTGATAACAATCATTTTTAATCATTACTCGTGGTGAGCGTTTTTTTGCATAAATGTTCGCACTCTTCCTTGATGGAATGTACGAAAATGTACATTTTGGAATAAATTGATCAAGATGCATGTTTGGTCAGTTTTAAGGATTACTTCGGTACTTTTTTTGCATGGGATCGGCAGAAATAGATTTTGTTCGCATGAAAGTCTTAAAACTTAGCATTATCAGCTTTATTTGTAAGAAGGAATATGCTGGTATTATAGAATGATAATAACTGCTTCATTAAAAATACCGTCTATAAGGTCGCCATTGAAGAAGAATACCCTATGAAAAATCTTGTTTCTCCCGAGTGGGTTGCTGCACATCAGATAAATAATGATATCCTGCTGCTGGATGCGACTTTGAAAACATCAATGAATGGTGTTATGGCAATTTCAGAGGATATTATACCAGGTGCAATTTGGTTTGATCTGGATAACCACTTTTCTGACACCGCCTCAGGCTTACCCCATACCCTTCCCCATCCTGATGATCTTGCCCAAGAGTTGGCTATGCTTGGGATAAAACGCGACTCCACAATAGTGGTATACGATCAGCAAGGTGCTTACTCCGCACCAAGAGTATGGTGGATGCTGAAAATATCTGGCATCAGTGAGGTATTTATCCTTGCCGGCGGCCTTAATGCTTGGAAAGGGTATGGTTACCCCGTGACTCGCTCGTATACAAAACCCGCTCCCGTTGTTAAAAAGGAGTTTAATTTTCAATCTGACCGGGTTATCACAAAAAAAATGGTGTTTGATAACTTGAGAAACCCTTCTTTTACATTAATTGATGCAAGACCAATGGAACGCTTCAACGGGTGTCAGCTTGAACCAAGACCCGGGTTACGCTGCGGCCACGTTCCAGACTCGCTGAATATCCCTTTCACTGAGGTTGTGCTGAACGGACAGTTCAAAGAAAAATCAGAACTGGTTCGTTTGTTTAAAAAAAGAGGTTTAAAGAATGATAAGCCACTGACATTCACCTGTGGTTCAGGTGTCACCGCATGTATCGTACTCTTTGCAGCCCAACTTGCAGGTTATCATAATCTTAAACTGTATGATGGTTCGTGGGCCGAATGGGGTGCAGATCCTGCCTTACCTGCCGTAATGATGTAGTAGTGTACCATAGGCGATGAAATGGTATTCCCCCTGCCAGGCAGTCTGAGTTGTCAGCGGCTAAAGCACGAGCAGCACAAAGTTTTGAGGCCACGATAAATATCAGTCGTAGCTAGTCCGGGAGCCAACCATCTTGTCAAACTCTTACCGCTGCAAATCCGAACAAGAAATGGGCACGGGACAATGTAAGAACATTTGTCTGTTTTAGTGCCAAGAAATAGTTGATTATTATACTCTAATAAGAAACGGGTTTAGGTTATTTTGTACAAAAAAAAAGAGTAGCAGAATTGTTTAACAGCTCAGGAAACATAGCATGCGCACACGAGCCTCAGCCCGGTTGTTAATAATTAATTCCAACAATCGCATATTGCTTTTCCGTTTTACGCACAACTCTGATGCACTATCAGGTAAGTCTTACTGGGCAACGCCGGGAGGCGGCGTAGAACAAGGTGAATCTTTTGAGCAGGCAGCCATTCGGGAACTTCGTGAAGAAACAGGACTAATAAGAGAACATGTAGGGAATTGTGTTGCGCAAAGAGCATTTGAAATGATGCTTCCAAATGGGGAGAAAGTGCATGCACGTGAGCATTTTTTTATCGTGCGAGTTAACAGCCAGGAAATCAGCACCGATGGTTGGAGTGCTAATGAGAAAGCCGTGATCAGCAACTACCACTGGTGGGATCTCAACGAACTGGTTACAACGGCGGAAACTGTTTATCCGTGTAACATCCCTTCAATCCTATCTGTCTCTACTGAAAAGTAATCCTCAACCATAGCCTTAAGTCAGCCCCCAAGTGTTGATCCACCTGACCGCTTCCTGGCGATCGGCAGTAAATACATCAACCAATAGAACATTTCCCCCAAAAAGCGGTGGTGACCAAATCCTCATTGTTTGCGGCTTTCGTGCGGTCGTTGTCGCACCATCGTGCCATTCCTATTCACGGGGAAAATACGATGGCATCTACCCCTTTACCAGTGGCGCCCTGGCGCATCGCAATCATCGCATTGTCATTGGCATTGAACGTCCAGCAGCCCGCCATGGCCGCCGGCGTTGTTGGCGAGCGCGAACAGCTCGCAGCACTCGCTCGTCAACTTGACCTCGTCGATCGCCTGGCCGGCCAGGCCGCCACAAACAGACCGAACGAGCGGGCCCGCTACCACTTCGACTATGCGCGCCTTCATGCTGACCTGGAACGCATTCATAGCGGCGTTCAGGACTACCTTGTCCCGCAGCGTGCCCAGCCCCGAGACCCCGTTCCACTGATCGGCAACTACGTGAGCGAATCCACCCAGGCAGAGAAGGCATCGCCATGACCGCATCTGCAGCGCAAGTGGCCGCCTTTCAGGCCAATGGCGGCTTCACGCCCGCGACGGTGTCCACCGTGGTACTCGGCATTGTTTTTGCCGTGCTGCTGCTGTGGGGTGCATGGGCCATGCGCGCCGCCTATGTGGGCTGGGCCGAACACCGTCTCAACCAACGCCAGTTACTTGCGGTCATCGTGCGATCCCTCGCGATGTACCTGGTGCTGGGTTTTTTCCTCCTGTCCTGATGTTACTCAAGAGACCATCGCCATGAAAACCACGACTCCCTTCCCCTATACCGCCCGCCGCCTGGGCTCGCTCATTCCGCTGCTGGTGGCTTCCCTGCCACTGTCGGCCTTCCCCGCTGGCCTGCCGACCATGGAAGATCCCTCCCGCGGCGCCGGCAGCGGCATCATGGACACGCTGCAGAACTACGGCTATGACATCGTCATGCTGGTCGCCTTGCTTGTCGTCGCGTCCATGTTCGTCGGCGTTTGCTACCACGCGTACACACGCTACTCCGAAATCCATACTGGGCGGGCAACCTGGGGCCAGTTTGGCCTGACCGTCGCCGTCGGCGCCGTGCTGCTGGTGGTGGGCATTTGGCTGCTGACCAAAGCCACCGGCGTGCTGTAAGGACGATCGCATGGCGAACGCTTCGCAGCCCGTACGTGATGGGCTCGTCATCTTCCTGCCGCACCGGCTCAATCGCCAGCCGGTGGTGGTGCGCGGGCTGACGGCTGACGAGCTGTGGATCTGCGCCGGACTCTCGGCAGCGGCCGGGCTCGTCCCCGGCCTGCTGCTGGCCTGGCTGACCCGCAGTATCGCCATGGTGCCGACGCTTATCGTCGCCGGCATCGCGCTCGGCGTTTTTGTCGGCGGCGGTTTACTGCGCCGGCAAAAACGCGGCCGCCCGGATACCTGGCTGTACCGGCAGTTGCAATGGCGGCTGGCCCGGCGTCATCCCGGGCTGGCCGCGCAGGTGGGCGGAGGCGATCTGATTACCCGCACCGGCATCTGGACTACGCGACGCCTTGCCCACCGGCGGAGGAACGCATGAGCCGCTTTCGCAACGAAGTTCAACACCTGCAGGCGCATGTCAAAACGCTGCGCCTGGGCAGTGGCGCACTCCTGCTGGTTGCACTGCTGCTCGGTTTTGGCTGGTGGAGTGCACCCCGGGACCTCACCATCCACGTGCCGCCCGACCTGCGTTCAGGCAGCACCCGCAAGTGGTGGGATGTACCGCCGGAAAGCGTGTACACCTTCACCTTCTATGTCTTCCAGCAACTCAACCGTTGGCCGGCCAACGGCGAGGAAGACTACCCGCGCAACCTGCACGCCCTGTCGGCCTACCTCACCCCCGAGTGCCGGGCCTACCTGCAACAGGACTACGAATACCGGCGCAGCAACGGCGAACTGCGCCAGCGCGTGCGCGGCCTCTACGAGATCCCCGGGCGCGGCTACGGAGACGACCCGCCCGCCCGCGTACGGGCCGTCTCCGACCACGACTGGATCGTGACTCTCGACGTCAGCGCCGACGAGTATTTCGGCGCCGAACAGGTCAAGCGTGCCCTGGTGCGCTACCCCATCAAGGTCACCCGGATGGATATCGACCCGGAGCGCAATCCGTTCGGCCTGGCGCTGGATTGCTATGCCGGTGCACCGCAGCGCATCGAGGCGCCCCCGGCACCGCCTTCATCCGGTACGCCCGCCCGTACTGGCCCCCTGCAGGGAGAAACCCCATGAAGCGACATGTTCTTTGCGTGCTGACAGGCCTTGCGCTGTGCCTGGGCCTGCTGCCCGCCAGCCATGCGGTTGAAATCCTGCGCTGGGAGCGCCTGCCATTGGCCGTGCCCCTGGTCGTCGGCCAGGAGCGCGTGGTATTCGTCGATCGCAATGTGCGCATCGGTATCCCGGCCGGCGTCGGCGATCAGCTGCGCGTCCAAAGCGCCGGTGGCGCGGTCTACCTGAGTGCCAGCGCGCCCTTGCCGCCGACGCGCTTGCAGTTGCAGGACGTGGCGTCTGGCGCGCTGATCCTGCTGGATGTCGCCGCCGAGCCGGCCAAAGACGGCCAGGCGCCGCTGGAGCCGGTGCGCATCGTTGAGGGCGACGCACCGGCCATCCGCTACGGGGTCAGCGCAGACACCGGCACGGACCCACAGCCCCAGGGCGCACTGAAGCAGCCCATCGCCCCGCGCGAAACCCCCATCCCCGTCGTGCTCACCCGCTATGCGGCGCAAAGCCTCTATGCCCCGTTACGCACGGTTGAGCCCGTCGCCGGCATCGCCCGGGTGAACCTGCGCCGCGACCTCACCCTGGACACGCTGCTGCCGACACTGCCGGTACGCGCCCAGGCGCTGGCCGCCTGGCGGCTTGAGGATATGTGGGTCACGGCAGTCCGGCTCAGCAACACCACGGTACGCTGGCTCGCCCTGGACCCACGTGCGCTCCAGGGCGATTTCGTGGCCGCGACCTTCCAGCATCCCACGATCGGCCCCGCCGGCGCGTCGACCGACACCACCGTGGTGTACCTCATTACCCGCGGCCACGGCCTGGCCGAATCGCTGCTCCCCACAGTGTCGACCATCGATGCCACGGTGAACCTGCCGCCCGCGGCGGTGGCAGGCCAGGCTTCGGGAGGCACGCCGCATGAAAAGTAATCCGCTGCTCAAATGGCTGCTGATCCCCGTCGTGCTGCTGCTGGTGTTCGTCGGCATCCGCTTGTTCCCTGGCGGCGGAACGAAGCCGTCGGCGCCGCAGAGCACCGCCAGCCAACTCACTCCCGAAGAGATGAAGGCCCTGGGCATCGAGGGCGACACCCCCCGCGATACCGTCGCCACCCTCGTCGCCCAGGTCAAGCAACTGCGCAACGAGCTAGGAACGGCGCTGACCGACAACAAGAACCAGAAGACCGAGAACGAACGCCTGCGTGGGCGCGAAAGCGCTATCGACCAGCGTATCCAGAGCGCGCTGGATGGCGAGCGCCGCCGCCTGCAACAGGAGCGCGATCAGGTGGCCAGCGACAAGCAACAGACGCAGGGCCTGCTGCAAGACCTGCAGCAGCGCCTGGACGGACTCAGCGGCAAGGGCAACCAGGCGGATCTTCCGGTCGGCCTGGGCCTGGAAGCCGGCGACGGCAAGGGCTTCGCCAGCGGTGAGGGCCTGCACTGGGTCGAACCGCAAGACGCCAGGACGGACGACAAGACCAGGGGTGCCGGCCAAGCCGCGACATTCCCGGTCAGCTTCGGTCCGGCGCAGAAAACCCTGTCGAACGCGGCCGATTCGGTGGCCGATGCCGGCGGCAAAACGATGGATGCCGTCAGCACCTCCACGACACCGGTCTACACCGTGCCGACGAATGCGACGCTGATGGGCTCGGTGGCCATGACCGCCCTCATCGGCCGGGTGCCGATCGACGGCACGGTCAACGATCCGTACCCGTTCAAAGTGCTCATCGGCCCGGATAACCTCACCGCCAACGGCATCGACATCCCCGAGGTGACCGGCGCGGTGGTCAGCGGCACGGCGTCGGGCGACTGGACGCTCTCATGCGTGCGCGGGCAGATCCGCAGCGTCACCTTCGTCTTTCAGGACGGGACCATCCGCACCGTCCCGCAAGGTCATGGCAACCCAGGCAGCGACACGACCAGCGCCAGCAACAACACTGGCAACGCCAACAGCAACAGCGCGACCCAAGGTGGCCTGGGCTGGATCAGCGATCCCTACGGCATCCCCTGTGTTGCCGGCGAACGGCGCAGCAACGCCCAGCAATACCTCGGCTCCCAAGCGCTGATCACCGCGGCCGGCGCCGGCGCGGCCTCGCTCATCAAGTCCGACAGCGGCAACGTCTCCTACATCAGCAACAGCAATGGCTCGCTGGGCACGGTCGGTATCACGGGCAACGAAGCCATGGGCCGCATCCTGGCCGGCGGCGTGCAGGAGATGTCGCAGTGGGTCAACAAGCTCTATGGCCAGGCGTTCGCCGCGGTCTACGTGCAGCCCGGGGCGAAAGTCGCCATCCACCTGGAGCAGCCGCTCAACATCGACTACGACGCCAAGGGGCGCCGGGTCAATCACCACACCGGAGGCTCCCATGCGTCGGATCTGGATTAAAACCACCGTGGCGGTATTGACGGCCCTGCTGCTGGGCGGCTGCGCGACCAGCAAGGAAAAACTGCTGCCGCACGGCGAGCACACCATGCTCGACATGTGGAACCAGGAGACCGGAGGCGGCGCGGGCGGCGGTCAGGCCGCACGGCAACTGCTCGATGCGCGGCAGGACCTGCGCCGGCCGCTGACCGACACCGACGTGCAGAACGCACCCACGGTCAACGCGACCTACACGCGCACAGCCGCCAATGAAATCCAGAGCCAGTTCCACCGGCTGCCCAACCCCGATCTGGTGCTGTACGTGTTTCCGCACCTGGCCGGGACCGACCCTGCCCCGGTGCCCGGCTATACGACGGTCTTTCCTTTATACCAGCGAGTGCAGTACGCCATGCCTGGCGAACGCACAGAGGCGTACTGATGGCCTGGTCGCTCCCCTGGATGCGCCGGACCGCCCCGCCTCAGTCCGACGCCGAGGATGCCTGGGAACGCCACGTCTCGGCCCTGGCCGCACACGGCATCCCCGAGCCCGGCAGCGCCCTGGAGCGTCGCCGGCCGGCCACCGAGGCCGAGGCCCAGGCGCTCTATGACCTGGCCCCATCGTTCGCCGATCTGCTGCCCTGGGTCGAATACCTGCCCGAGTCGCAAAGCATGCTGCTTGAGGACGGGCATTCTGTCGCGGCCTTCTTTGAACTGACGCCGGTCGGCACCGAGGGACGCGAACTCGAATGGCTGTGGCAGGCGCGCGACGCGTTGGAAAACGCGTTGCAGGACTCCTTCGACGAACACGACGACCACCCCTGGGTGGTCCAGCTCTACGCGCAAGACGAAGCGAACTGGGACCGCTATCTGCGCACCCTGGCCGAGTACATCCAGCCGCGCGCTTTAGGCAGCGCCTTCACCGACTTTTACCTGAAATTTTTCGCACACCATTTGCGTGCCATCGCCAAACCCGGCGGGCTGTTCGAAGACACCACCGTGAGCCGGCTCCCCTGGCGCGGCCAGTTGCGGCGTGTACGGATGGTGGTCTACCGGCGCGTCCCCGCCGCCGCCCCATCGCGTCGCGGCCAGTCGCCCAAGCAGGCGCTAACCACCATCTGTGACCGGCTCACCGGCGGGTTGTCCAATGCCGGTGTGACATCGCGACGCATGGACGCGGCGGATATCCACGACTGGCTGCTGCGTTGGTTCAACCCGCGCCCCACGCTGCTGGGCGACTCTGCGGATGACCGGGAGCGCTTCTACGCCCTGACGCGCTATCCCGACGAGCCCACGCCGGGCGAGCTTGAACTGGCCAGCGGCGACTTCGCCCAGCGCCTGTTTTTTTCCCAACCACGCTCTGACGTGGAGGAAGGCACCTGGTCTTTCGACACCATGCCGCACAGAGTCATCGTGCTCGACCGCCTGCGCACAGCGCCGCACACCGGGCATGTGACCGGTGAAACGCACAAGGGCGGCGATGCGTTCAACGCCCTGTTCGACCAGATGCCGGAAGACACCGTCATGTGCCTGACCCTGGTCGCCACGCCGCAAGACGTGCTTGAAGCGCATCTGAATCATTTGTCGAAAAAAGCCGTAGGCGAGACGCTGGCCTCCGAGCAGACCCGCCAGGACGTGCAGCAGGCGCGTAGCCTTATCGGCAGCTCACACAAACTCTACCGCGGCGCGCTGGCGTTCTATCTGCGCGGCAACGATCGCGAACAACTCGACGCGCGCGGCCTGCAACTGATCAACGTGATGCTCAACGCCGGTCTGCAACCTGTACGGGAAGAGGACGAGGTTGCCCCGCTCAACAGCTACCTGCGGTGGTTGCCATGCGTGTTCGACCCGGCCACCGATAAACACCAATGGCACACCCAGCTCATGTTCGCCCAGCACGCGGCCAACATCGCCCCAGTCTGGGGGCGCAACCGCGGCTCCGGGCATCCGGGCATGACCCAGTTCAACCGCGGCGGCGAGCCGATCACGGTCGATCCCCTGAACCGCCTGGACCGGCAGATGAACGCTCATCTGTTCCTGTTTGGCCCGACCGGTTCGGGCAAAAGTGCCACCCTCAACAACCTGCTCATCCAGATGACGGCCATCTACCGTCCTCGGTTGTTCATCGTCGAGGCCGGCAACAGCTTTGGCCTGCTGGGTGATTTCGCCGCACGCCTGGGCGTGAGCGTCCACCGGGTCAGGCTCGCGCCGGGCTCAGGCGTCAGCCTGGCGCCCTTCGTCGATGCCTGGCGGCTGGTGGATACGCCCGATCAGGTCCAAACCCTGGATGCCGACGCGCTGGATGCGGACCAGCCACCCTCGGTCGACGCTACCGAGGGTGACGAACAGCGCGACGTGCTGGGCGAGCTGGAAATCACCGCCCGACTGATGATCACCGGTGGCGAGGACAAGGAAGAAGCGCGCATGACCCGCGCCGATCGCAGCCTCATCCGCCAGTGCATCCTCGATGCCGCCCGGCGTTGCGTGGCCGAAGCGCGCACGGTACTGACCCGCGACGTACGCGATGCGCTGCGCGCCCGTGGCGACGACACCACGCTACCGGAGACGCGCCGCGCACGGCTGCTGGAGATGACCGACGCCATGGACATCTTCTGCCAGGGTACCGACGGCGAAATGTTCGATCGGCCGGGCACACCCTGGCCCGAAGCCGATATCACCATCGTGGAACTGGCCACCTTTGCCCGTGAGGGCTATGGCGCCCAGCTCGCCATTGCCTATATCAGCCTCATCAACACCGTCAACAACCTCGCCGAACGCGACCAGTTCCTTGGCAGGCCCATCGTCAACGTGACCGATGAAGGCCACATCATCACTAAGAATCCGCTGCTCTCCCCCTACGTCGTCAAGATCACCAAGATGTGGCGGAAATTGGGGGCCTGGTACTGGCTGGCCACGCAGAACATCGACGATCTGCCCAAAGCGGCAGAGCCCATGCTGAACATGATCGAATGGTGGATCTGCCTGTCCATGCCGCCAGACGAAGTCGAGAAGATCGCCCGCTTTCGCGAACTCACGCCGGCACAGAAGGCATTGATGCTTTCGGCCCGGAAAGAAGCCGGCAAATACACCGAAGGAGTGATCCTGACGCGATCGATGGAAATCCTGTTCCGGGCGGTGCCGCCCAGCCTGTATCTCGCTCTTGCCCAAACCGAGCCCGAAGAGAAGGCCGAGCGATTCGCCTTGATGCAGCAAAACGGCATTAGCGAACTGGATGCGGCGTTCAAAGTCGCCGAAAAAATTGACCAGGCGCGCGGCATCGAATCGCTCAAATTCGATGCGCTGACATAAAGGAAAGACCAATGCATCCATCCAGTCGCTTTAACATTCGCTCGGTTAGCTTCTCCTTCCTGCTTATCCTGGCGGCAACCTTGGTTGCTGGCCTTGTAGCATGGACGAACCAAGGCAGTTCCCACACACCCGTGCAGGCGCTCTCGTCTAGAGCTAGCCCGACCCGGCACAGGCCACCCTGGCACTACGGAAATGCCGACGCGCGCTACACACTGATTGAGTATGCCGACCTAGAGTGCCCATTCTGTCGGGAATACTTTCCGGTATTACGACAATGGATCGATGCCAATCCGGACGTGAACTGGCAATGGCATCACCTGCCTTTGCAGATGCACGAACCAGCAGCAACCCGCGAAGCACGATTGGCCGAATGTGCCGGTGAGGCTGGTGGGCCTCCCGCTTTCTGGAGTGCTGTCGCCTGGATTTACCAGAACACTCGAAGCGATGGGCAGGGCCTGCCGGAAAATGCGCAGTACCCCGGTATCACCTCGCTCGTCCAGCGATGCCTGGACAGCGAGCGGCACGGCACGGTGATCCGCGCGCAAGTCATGGAGGCAGAGAACCAGGGGATTTCTGCAGCGCCCACCTTACTTCTAAGAGACAACACAACCGGCAAGACAATACTGCTCAATGGACCGGCCGAAGGCGATGCACTATTGTCTGCGATTGATCTGCTGTCCATCAACCAGGCAGTCACCGCAACACCATCAGCGACCCCAAAACCTCCCGACAATGTCGGCGATATGCCATAAGGACTTTACTAAAAATATTCCGAAATTCAACTTTTGAGAAAGGAGACTATTCCATAATAATCAATAATATATGTTATGTATACTAAGCACAGTTGCATTAGTGTATATTTGTTTTTTTAAACACCTCAGTTATTATGGCACAATGTTGCAATATAAAACCTCGGAGCGATGTCATGCAAATGATTTCATCTTGTAAAGATCCCCAAGAGATTTATAAAGATGAGGGAATAACGTTAATTTTTGGATCATATGATCATAAAAATCAATTTACCAGAGGAGAAAAAGCACTTGGAGTACATTGGGGAGATTATCCTCAGTCTCATGGAATATTGAGACCCTGTGTTATTCCTGAAACCACAAGGAATGCAATTCTTTCCGGACTGTTATACCAAGCGGTCACAGAAAAAAAACAGATCAAATAAAAAAGTACAACCATTTATTTTCTAATGGCCATGATTAACAATCACTAAAATAAAATTGGCAGAGACACAGTAATCTCACATCTAACTTAACCACTGAGCCTCTATCAATTTCAAACACATCTTTTCCGATTATTTCGAAAATAAAAAAAGTATTTAGTACAACTCAATGATATGAAATTTTAATAAAATCTTCCGATAAATTATTATTTATATGTTGAATTTCACAATATTATTTTTGGATAAAATTAATTATTTACCAGTCAAGGAAGCCAAATTTGTTTAATGAAACTTTTTTCCTTTTCCGGCCAAAAGAGTATTTAACGTTATTTATTACGACGTCGTCTAATTTCTGAAATCCTTGGATCATCCTTTGTTTCTGAGCATTGGGAAAGATAATCAAGCACTTCATCAGTTTTATAAGGCCACAATGACGGGTCTTCCGCAAGTATGACATAAAAAATATTAAGCGTTACTATTGGATAACAACGGACCGGATGACTGTCATCACCATCCTTTAAATACATCATGCGCAATAAAGACCCACGAATGGGAACGAGCATCGGTAAAATAATCTGGACGATAGCTGGCATTAGCTCACCACTTGCAAACGCTAAATCAGTCAACATAGCTGAAATCAATGGTGTATGGAGTGCCCTTTGTTTTGGCCAGACATTCTTTAAAAAGTATAATATATGTTCTCTCCAAGGCTTAGGTGTTTTTGTAGACCAATTTTCAAGATATCTGAGGATTTGTCCACGAAATGTGTCATCAGCTTGGATCAATACTTCGCGCAATTCGATATCAGTAACCAATTTCTTAGGCTGATCCGCATTATCAAGGCCACCCCAACCATCAAGGATAAACCCTGCGAAAATATTACTTTTATGTCGTAGGACTTGGGGTTGCACTGCTCGAGCAAGAATAAATGATTTAAGAAGCAGAAATAGTTCACAGTTCGGTATCCTTGCAGACCAAAGTAAACCCTCCCAGAACGCATCACCATCCACATCTTTTCTTTCAGCCAAAGAAATTAAATGCCGCTCGGTCCATACGGGATCGATAACAAAAAGCCAGCATAACTGATAACAGACCATCACAATTGCATATTGCCTCATATCCCCGGGCAGGGCCAGAAGTTGTTCGAATCTACCCGTCCAATAAGATGGAAAACCTTCTGCATGAGCAAGGTCGTTTTTGATAGGGTCTTTCATTAGCAAATTAGCCAACTTACCTACTGGAGCATTGATTGCATCATCTGCCCAACCCTTATTAAGGTCATGTGGTTTTTCGGTCTTATAATTCATTATGGCTTCTAAAATTTTATTCCAAAGACCGCCAAATATTGGTGCTGCATCGGTATATAGCCGCGGAGCTAAATGCTCCATCCATTCCGTTACTGGATTAATAATCCCTTGTAACGCCTCGGGAGACAGTTTATTTAGTCGCTCAGCAATAACATTTATCATTCTCAAACGATCTGTGGGACGAGTATCAGCATAAAGAAAATCAGACCAAGCCCATAAGGGAGCTTCTCCATAACGTGCAGCATAAGTCAATACTGCCAATGCCCGGTACGGACGCTGCATTACAAGTCCTTTAAACGGTTCTTTCCGTACTCTATCGTATGTAAATTCTTTTCTCGCTTCATGAGCCAAAGTAAGTACTTGGGAAATAGGAGTGCTAAGGATAAGATCGGGATTATTATCTACATTGATGCTTTGTACCGTTAGCGCATTGGAATTGCCGACTTGGTCACCCGCATGCGTTGTCCATTCAGGTACAATTTTATGTAGTTCTTCGATTTTTTTTGCCACATCAAAACTGAAGATAACACCATGTTGAAATAGCCAATACAAACGATTCAACCGGTCAAGGGCAATATTCTCTTCTCTTCCTTTAAGGTTATCACCGCTCCAGGGAAAAGCGCCTATGAGTAATCGGTGTTCAATAAATTCCTTGTCATCTGCAGAAAATTCTGCCCACCGATCCCTGAGTGCATAAAGCAAATCTCGCTCGTGAAATGATCCCCAAAAAACAGTTTCGGAAAAATCTCTAAAAATCAATGCAACTTCCGTCGGGTCAAGAAAATTGGGAATTCCTGCCGCCCATATACGCAACCGCGCGAAAATATAGTCATCCTTTATCGGCCAACGTTTCGTTTCGGCACGTGCCAACAATGGATCTAATTTCACGAGCCTTCCCATCAACTTTTGATAGATAATAATTGGTCCAGTAAGACCGTAACTATCATCTAGTAAATCTGGACCATCATCACCTACGCAGGTAGTACTGAAATAAAGAGAGTCATTCCCCGAAATTTCCTGCTCTAACGATTTTGACAGTATAAGATTCTCTCTAAACTGGGCAATCGTATAATCGAGTAACTCGTCGGGAACAATAAGGCTCTTATGTGCCTGGGGGTAGTCGATATCAATTCGAATGAGCCCATCTGGCACGTCTTTACCCCATAACAAAGGATGCTTTCCAAATGCAGGTTTCACTATTATCTGTGGACGATAGACGGCAGCCAGCATGCGGATAAGTGCTGGAGTCCACCCCTCTTGTATTGATCGCTCTTCAATCTCGTATATGAACATTTCAGCAGATTCGCGCACATCAGACCATGAAGCAAGAAGCTGCCTCCATCCGCGTAACATATTTGCAGAAAAACGGTGAGCCTCTCTTCTCAACGAATACTGTATAGATTTGACAATAATCGGATGAAGTCCATTCTGGTGGCTGGCCCACCAGAGTGCAACCGGTTGATGGGCAATGCGTTGCAGCCAAATGCTAATGCTGATCAAACGTTTAGAAAGCGTCGAATTAGATTTTAAATCTCTATCTCGAATGCCTAATGACTTCTCACCCTGCTCACCTAAATCATTGATATTTATTGAAAATCCATCCCATGTATCAGCAGGAATATTACGTTTGCCTAATATATTATCATGGTTTCCGGGATCCGGTTGAACATCAAAATCAAGGCAAAGCATAGTGAATGGATCAAAATTTTCACAAAATTTGTCGTAAGGTTCGACCCTTTCAGGCTTCCCGTAACGCTGGTGGGAATCGAACACTAAAAGCCACATCGCGTCGAGTGGTTCATCAGCATTAGCTATGCGATGAGCACCATCCGGGGTTGAAATGATATTGGCTATCTGCCCACGAAGATGGGCGCCGAGTTCGGCTGGACCTTTGATGACTTTTGAAAATAAATTCGCATACCAACCGTCAATATCTCGGGCACGCTCTCCCCACGCTGACAGAGTAGCCCAAAGGGCTCTATATTTATCACTACTATCAAAGGATATCGCTTGAACACCTTTATGTTCCCATAAAGCAGCGGCAGCGCCGCTGTCACCTTCCTGGAAAGCATATAATCGACTGCGGTGTCCTGCATGAAGATTAAGTGCTTCAAGCAAGTATTGAATGGGTGGATCATCGGCGCTGTAGCCAATAAACACAATTTGATAACGGGTAAGTAAGGCCTGGATAAACCTTGTTGCCCAACCATCCGATAAGTATGCACGACCAAAATCGGCACTTGAAGCAACAAATTCATCATCTTGAACGTAATCGTATTGTTCATTAACTCGACCGTGTAAATGAATAACTCCACGGAAATCGCGATCATTTTTCGGGTCGGGTAAATGTGGTGGCCCTGAAGATAAAAGAACTGGAGCACATTCTTCGAATAATAAATCGAAATTGGTCGTTACCAGACGAGTAATTCCATTCGGAGCAGTGGCTATATCAAGCAATATTCGATGGGCCAGAAGATCATGATCTTGATTCGGCTTTATGGCCTGAGCAATTGCAGTTCTGACGTCACGCACCTCAAATTCTCGCTCAAGAAGGCTGAATATGCGATCGGTAGCGACCAAACCTCCAACACCTGCCATTCGTCCCAATTCCCTTGCCTTTTCTAATAGTCTACGTGCGGGGCCATTTTGGGCGGATCCGAGTATTTCAATGACATTTTTGCCCAAGGTTTCAAAATCTGGAAGACCTGCATTAGCTTGAGATACTCCTGCGCCACAAAACAAAATGACATCCCCATCATCACGAGCAGTAATGAGATCATTAGGTACAGAAGGCCCATCGGCAATGAAACGCATTTCTACCCCTTAGGCAATAGTGTTTTCACATTTTGTCTTAAGAGTATATAAATTAAAAGCTAATTTCCGTCTTGAAATACGAAATCAGCTATCCAATGTGCAGAATCAACTGTCTATAATTACAGTAAAAAATTTTCAAATTATAAATTTTTTAAGACAATCACATAATGGTTTCTCCCTGTTTCCAATAGCCATTTCCATGGTAAAACAGATACTTGAATGCACCCTTAGTAGTTATTATCATATCCCTGCCAAGGGGTATATGCTTTCATAGGTCCCTATGGGTCTAGTTTGCAAAGCAAAAAAGATAAATCAAACACAGTTTTTTTTTATCCCGCAACTGCAAATAAAACCGGTAAGAGCATGGTTCACTTTGTTTCTCGTTTTGATTATTCAAGAGAGGTTAACTGAACTGACTAAATGCTCACCCGGTAGCCAATGTAATGAGACCCAATTTTGTATCTTTGTCTTTTTTGCAACTGAGCCTGTTTACAGCAGCGGCTGAGGTCCTGTTGATGACAGGAGCTGCACATGCGATGCAGGTGTTGGTAGTTACTGATAGCCGGCACCCTGTAACGGGTAAAGCCGACCGTATCATTGAATTAGACGCACCTGCACTGCTGGAAAACAACTTGTCTTCCCAGCTTCCTGCCAGCCCGAATGATGCTGAAAAGCTATTAAAAAAAAGACTGAACGACGGCGGTAACGATTTACAACTCCAGTTCTCGGCTGCCTGGCAGGACGTTACTAATGCCTGGAGTGTGGGCATCAAAAAAATTCCAGCCGTAGTAGTTGATAGCCGCTATGTCATTTATGGTGAAAGTGATATTGATCACGCCGTTGCCCGGATACAGGCTTACAGGAGCCGCCAACTATGACCATGAATAGTTCTGCCCTGTCGATGCGTCTGTATATCGCTGCCTTATTTTTCGGTAGCAGCACGCAGGTATTTGCCTTGAATACCGCAACAATAGTTTCTTCCGTGCTATCACCGCCCTGCCTGGAGTATCGTGTCGCAGGAATATGCTACTGGCTGTACTGCGCGCCGTTTGGCTGTACCGTGCGCACTTCGGTCAAGGTCCGCCACTACGTCCCCGATGCGGTGGTCTCCAGCTACGCGAATACCGGCGAAAATCCGTGGGTCGAAGTCCGCGTCATGAGTCCGCATAACACCACGGCACAGGCCGGCGGTGATGGCACGACCAACCACGACGGCGAGAACAACCTTGCCCGGTTCAAAAACACTGACGTCATCGGGCACCCGGCCGGCGATGTATTCAGCCGCTTCGCAAGCGCCTCCGGTTATACCTGCACCGGCGCGGGAATGGCCTTTATGCCGTACTTGCTCAGTACCCTCGATACCGTGGCCTGGCGCTTCAACCTGCCCGAGATGGCCTATCCTGAAGCCCTGACGCCGGGCATGCGCGAAATCGGCGGGCGCAGCACGCTCAACTTATGGGGCAGCGTGTATCCCCGCGGCGGATTCCTGCACCAGAGCGACGATTACAAAGCCGGCGCCGTCGTTGCACAGCGTGCCGGCGACATCGTGACCCGCCGCGGTCAAATCCACGTCTACCAGCCACTACTCGCCAACGCTCACGACGGCTACTGGCCGGCGGGCGAATTGCTCGAAGGTGATGCATCTACCGGCAAGTGGCAGGAACTGACGCCCACGCTCTCCAGCAACTGCGCGGTCTTCCCCCACAACAATGCTCAGGTACAGGCTCAACAGGGTGACTACGCCTGGGCCCTGTGGCGCCCCTATGCCTGCTGCCAGCGCCGGGGACAGACTTTCCTCGGCAGTACTGATTTTCAGTAAGGACGCCCCATGAAAGCACCTAGCGCCCATCATTCCTGCCTCTGGCCGTTTTTGCACGCCATCGTCCTGGCTGTCGCACTCGCCGCAATTGGGACCACCCAGGCACAAATCCGCATTGACAGCACCGGCATCAATGCCAGCGGGAACGTCATCGGTGACGACGTGCTCTACAGCATCGGCGGCGGCCGTGCCGTGTCCATGGGCAGTGCCGGTAACATGCAAAGCATCGGCGTCGGTGCCGGCTGGAACAGCAATCTGATCTGCGGTGACATGAGTCTCACCACCACGCTACAGAACCAGCTCAACGGCGTCACCAACGGTTTCCAGTCCATCATGAGTAACGTCATCCAGAACGCCACCAGCGCGGTGGCTTCACTACCGGCGTTGATCGTCCAGCGCGCCGATCCTGGCCTGTACAACCTGCTGACCAACGGGATCCTGCAGGCCCGGATGGATTTCGACCGTTCCAAGATGACTTGCCGGGCCATCGCCAACCGTCTGGCGGACACGGCCGGCGGCCAGGCCGGCTGGGATCAGCTAGCCGAAGGGGTGGCCCTCAAAAGCGCCGTAGGCAGTACCGATGCGGTCTCGGCCATCGAGCAGGCCGAATCCAGCAAGGGCAACAGCGGCGTGCCCTGGGTGGGCGGCAGCAACGCCGGCGGCTCCGGCCAGAACGCCATCAAGGTGGCCAGCGACGTTACCCGCGCCGGCTACAACCTGCTCAATGGCCGCAGCGTCACCGACACCGCGTCCATCAGCCAGGACGACTGCGGCGAACGGCTCACCTGCCAGGCCTGGACCTCCCCGCAAGCCGCCGCCGACTGGGCCAACCGGGTGCTGGGCGAGCGCGAACAACAAACCTGCGAATCCTGCACCAAGACCCAGACCACGCCCGGCGTGGGCCTGACACCGCTTATTCAAGAAGAATTCGAGACCAAGCTGCAAGCCCTGCAAGAGTTGGTCTCGGGCGCCAAACCCACGACCGCCGAGAACCTGGACGCCGCCGGCAGCAACTCGCTGCCGATCACCCGCGGCGTGATCGAGGCACTGCGCGACGAACCCGATCAGGACCTGCTGGGTAAGCGCCTGGCCTCGGAAGCGGCGCTGTCAAGCGTGCTGGAAAAAGCCCTGCTGCTGCAACGCACTCTGCTGACCGGCAGGCAAGAACCCAACATCGCGGCCAATGAACTGGCGGTCAAGGCGGTAGAGCAGGAAAACAACACACTGGAGCAGGAGATAAACAACCTCAAGACCGAGCTGGAACTGCGGCAAACACTGGCCAACAACTCAGCCATGGCCATTATCCAGCGTCATGGTTCGAGGGCCGCGGGCTCACGCGGCATCTTCGAAGACGACACCTTGCGTAACCGCCTCGATGAAGTTCAGAAATCGCGCAGCGAGACACAATGAGCGTCCCAGCAAGGACATGGATTTTGCGGCTGTTCAGCCACCGGATCATTCTGGCGCTGGTGGGTTTGCTGCTCGTTATCGGTACCGCCCTGTCCATCCACTTTTCCGGTGGCCGCATCGTAGATAACATTGCTGATGGCGAGCGCTGGTTGTGGGCTTATTCCGGTTATTTTTTCGTCTGGCGCCTGCTTCTCTATATGGTTATAGCCACAGGCTGGCGACGGTTACGTACATGCCTGCGACAGCAGGACCCTTCAAAGGAATTCTCCCAACGCATAGGGAGAATTGAAATTTTCACAGTGATGACGATTATTTTACTGGAAAGCCGGTATTCGCTTTCTTAACGCGAATACTTTCTAAACGGTAGTACTCGCTGCCTGCTGCCAAAAGGAGATGCACAAAGGGCCTGGAAAGGGCAAGGGAATAGGGTTCAAGGGGAACGGGCCTACCTGGAAATAATTGATTTTCTCCAAAAGAAAAAGGAAAAGGCTCACCGCTAATCGTACTTTCAGGGGGGGTTATGCTTGCTCTGTTCCACCGAAAATCCGCCACACGGGTCACAGCATCCACGGCGGCAAACAGCAAAGGGCTGATGCGGCCGGAGCCAGCCGACACGCTGCTGGCATCCCCTCGCCGGAAGAAGTTACTGGAGCATATCTGGCAACGCACGTCACTCTCGCGCAAGCAGTTCGCGGCACTGTATTTGGTCCCGTTGGAACGCTATGCCGAACTGGTCCAGCTTTTCCCGGCCTCGGAAAGCCACCACCATGCCTATCCGGGCGGTATGCTTGACCACGGTCTGGAAACGATTGCCTACGCGCTCAAACTGAGGCAGTCCCATCTGTTACCTTCCGGCGCAACGCCAGAAGACCAAGTCGCACAAGCCGAAGCGTGGACGGCCGCCACGGCCTACGCCGCGCTGTTGCACGATATCGGCAAAGTGGCCGTGGACCTGCTCGTTGAGCAGGCCGACGGCAGCATCTGGCATCCCTGGCATGGCTCGTTGCAGCAGCATTATCGCTTTCGCTACCGGCCAGAGCGCGAGTACCGGTTGCATAGCGCGGCCTCCGGCCTGCTCTACAACCGCCTGATTGATAACTCGGCCCTTGACTGGCTCAGCAACTTTCCTGCGCTTTGGTCGGCGCTCATCTACGTTCTGGCAGGGCAATATGAGCATGCTGGCGTACTCGGTGAGCTGGTAATTCAAGCTGACCGCGCGTCCGTATCACAGGCGATGGGAGGCGATCCGGCCAAGGCACTGGCAGTACCGAAACACGCGTTGCAACGCAAACTCCTGGAGGGTTTGCGCTATCTGCTTAAGGAAGAGTTTAAACTAAATCAACCCGGTCCCTCGGATGGCTGGTTAACCGCTGATGCCCTTTGGTTAGTGAGCAAAACCGTTGCCGACAAGCTACGCGCCCATCTCCTGTCCCAGGGCATCGAGGGCATACCCAGCAACAATACGGCGGTATTCGACGTGCTTCAGGACCACGGTATCGTCCAAGCGACGCCCGATGGCAAGGCCATCTGGCGGGCGACGGTTTCCAGCAACAGCGGCTGGTCGAATCCCTTCACCTTTCTCAAAATGTCACCTTCGCTCATCTGGGAGCCGGCAAACCTACCCGCACCGTTCGAGGGCTCGGTCGAGACTGAACCGGTGGTTGAAAACGCCCCCCAGACGATTTTGGCAAGCGAAACGCCAGTGGCCGACAGCGCAATAACTACGGCTCCCCAACCCTCCAGCGAGACGATAGACAATCTCCTCGATCTGCTTGGCACGCCTAAGCCCGACATTATCGCGCCGACTGAGGAAGCCATTGTCCCTGTGGCTTCAGTACATCACCAGGACGCGCCACCGCTTGCTGAAATAGCATCAGAAAAAGGCGCTTACGACATGTCCCTTGCGCCCTCCGGTCAGCATTTCGTCGCATGGTTACAGCAGGCCATCCAGTCGCATAAACTGATTATCAACGATGCCAAGGCGCTGGTGCATACCGTGAACGATACGGTCTACCTTGTCAGCCCGGGGATATTCCAGCGCTATGTGCAGGAGTATCCCCAGATCGCAACCTTTGCCAAGCAGGATCATCTGGCCGCCTGGCAATGGGTGCAAAAGCGCTTCGAAAAGCTGCAACTGCACCGTAAGCAAGACAATGGCCTGAACATCTGGACCTGTGAGGTAATTGGACCACGCAAATCCCGGCGTTTGCACGGTTACCTACTTCAGGATCCTTTTACAGTGTTCGCCGATAAACCGCTCAACAACCCTTACCTCACGCTCACCCGTGACCAATGAAATGGCGGGCTAACCAACATCTTTTGACTCAACGGCGAAGCACTGGTGGCCTGTCGATTTAGTTATACTTATTTAGTTTTCGCTTTCATTATCAGAGTGATGATGACAAATCACGCTAAGCCTGGCGCTGACCTAGCATGGGCAGGCTGCGGGAAGGTGATTACACACGGGGAATGTTAGATTTATTTCAGAATTGAAGGATATAAACACGATCAATCTTGGTATTATTTATTGTGCATCACTCTGTACAGTATTTTCTGACTCGTATTCGGCCCGATTGGAATAACAACGCGAACATTTTCCAGCAAAGGTAAGCTTAATAGCCTATCAAAAAGATGATATAGCATATTCCAGGCAACCTGGATAATCAATAAATTTCAAATTATCACCTGAGTGATTAACACGTATATTTTATCAACATTAACACTCATTATTGTTTATTTTTTAGAATAGTGTTACCTTTATTTATTTTAATAAATTTGAGTAAACCAACATAATAGCAAATTCGCTTTATCCACTTGATTTTTGAAAAAAATATTTAGACCATCACCGGCCTAAAAAAATAATTTAATATTTATCTATTACTTTTTTTAATTCCCCGATGGAATAAAATTAATTTATTCCAGCATATAAGTTCTGATACATTACAAAATTTAACCATTTTAAGCACGCAATGCTAATTAATAACCCCTAAAAAGGGTTTAAAACAATCAAAATTGCATTTAATTTATGATAACAACAGGTGATAGCTTTGGTCAAAAAAATAGGATTAGGGAAAAGCGTCCTTGAGGCTGCCCAAGAGAGGATAACTTGGGTTTTCGATACATTTCAGCGCATTAGCGTGTCCTTCTCTGGGGGTAAAGATTCAACGGTCTTACTGCATCTGGTGGCTGAAATCGCGCGTCGAAAAAAACGGTCATTTAGTGTGCTATTTATTGACTGGGAGGTGCAGTTTACTCTTACTATCAATCATATAGAGAAAATGAAAGCCCTGTATGATGATTGTATCGATCGCTTTTACTGGGTGGCCCTTCCCATGACTACCGTGAATGGGGTCTCTCAATATCAACCCGAATGGGTGGCATGGCAACCGGACACTGACTGGGTGCGCCAACCCCCTCCCGATGCGATCACCGACCCTGCGTTTTTCCCTTTTTACCGGCACGCCATGACCTTTGAAGAATTTGTACCCGCTTTTGCCAGTTGGTTTGCGCAAAAAAAGAGTGCAGCGATTTTAATCGGCATCCGTACCGATGAATCGCTTAATCGCTTTGCCGCGATCAGTTCTTATTCTAAACTTCGCTACGCAGATGATAAACCCTGGACAACGGCATCATCAGAAGGTTTTGTTTATAATGCCTATCCTATTTACGACTGGAAAGTGAATGACATTTGGCTTTTTTTTGCCAAATTTAAGCGTATTTATAATCCACTTTATGATCTTATGTACCAGGCCGGCGTGCCGTTGAGCTCGATGCGCATTTGCGAACCCTTCGGCCCCGAACAACGCAAGGGATTATGGCTTTACCACGTGCTTGAGCCGGAAACATGGGAGAAAGCTTGCCGACGAGTGGCGGGAGCGAATTCCGGCGCACTGTATGCCGACCAAACCGGGAATTTTTACGCCAATCGGAAAATAACCAAACCGGTTCAGCATAACTGGAAAAGCTACGCTTTGTTCTTATTGGACAGCATGCCATTGAAAACAGCGGAACATTACCGCAATAAGATTGCCATTTATTTAAAATGGTACCAAAGCCGGGGTTTCCCTGTAGATATCCCCGACGAACAGGACAAGGATTTAGGCGCAAGAGATATTCCTTCCTGGCGCCGTATCTGCAAGACACTAATTCGTAATGATTTCTGGTGTCATACGTTATCATTCAGCCCCAATAAGGCTCACCATTACAAAAAATACCTGCATCGTATGCAGGAGAAACGTAAAGAATGGAGGATTTTATGAATATCGAGGAATTATTTAAGCCCATTTCTGAAGCGCTCAGCGCTATGACCTTCGACGAACAGATCGCAGCCATCAATTCACTAAAAAAGTTTTTACATGAGCAAAGCCCTTTCCGAGAAGAGCCGGTGGACTGTGTCCTCTGGATAAAAGCTGAAAACGTGCTGGCAAATGATTATAACCCCAATAATATGGCGCCCGCCGAAAAAAGATTACTGCTTACCTCCCTGGATAAGGATGGCTATACCCAACCTGTGGTGGTGTGCCAAGAAAAGGAGCGCTATATTGTGGTAGATGGGTTTCACCGAAGCCTGTTGGGGAAAGAAAAAAAGATCCTTCGCAGCCGTTTAAAAAATTATCTTCCTGTTACCTGTATTAGAAACAGCCAGTCAGGAAAAACCGATCGCATCGCGGCCACTATTCGCCATAACCGCGCCCGTGGGAAACATCAAATCATGGCCATGTCAGATATCGTGAGGGACCTGGCGCGATTAGGCTGGAAGGACGAGAAAATAGCCAAGGAATTGGGTATGGATGCGGATGAAGTGCTTAGGCTCAAGCAGATCACCGGATTAACGGAATTATTTGCAGATAGTCACTTTTCTGAAGCATGGACGGTGAAGTAGACTCGTTTTTACAAAATCATGTCCCACCACCGCATCAATAATTATTTATGAGGAGGTTGATATTCCATGGTGGTTCTCATAGAACACGAGGCTTGATATCGAAAAGCGTCCGCCACGCTTCCGATGTCCCGTGGGACCTCAGTAAGGGCCGGATTAGTGAGCAAACGCAACAAGATATTCATCGCATTGCTGGTGTAATGAGAGAGGATATCTAGTGCGCGGTTAGATAGGCAGCTTTTGTGCGGTCAGGTTTAGCTGTAATGAAATGAGGTCGGTAGCATGTCATGGGGTAATACCCTATAAACTTAAAATTTTCCCTGAAATGTGGGTGCTTAGCGTGCGCCCGTGGGCCAGTTTATGCCCAGGCGTACGGCCAGGATGGCCAAACGTCTGTCCAACGTCCACAACCGAGCGTTGGGAGTGATCAGGGTGGAGGCCAGTAGGGTCATATCAACCAGACCGCAACCTTGGCCATAAAGGCCCTCCTGCTCAATCAAGTTCCTGACCTCGGTCTGGTTGGCAGAATGACAGGTACGTAGCAGAGCTAAATCGCCCAGCGTTCTCCCGCGGGGCGCAGGGGGGGTGCCGCACGCTAATTCCGTCAGTACAAACGGGTGGATAAGCACTCTATCCTGCATCATCAAATCAACCAATTCGGTTTTATTTTGGCGAAAATGCTCAATCCAGACACTGGTATCGACCAACACGTCCTGAACAACGGGCATCAGCGGCTCGAATCTTGACGACGGCGCGGCACATTTGACATAGTCGGCGCGCTACCGCCGAGGGCGGCAAGACGTTTGGCGGCCTGAACACGGACAAAGGTGTGGATGGCCTCGCGGAAAAGGTCTGCTTTGTCCATGTCCGGACCAGCCAGTTCCAGCGCCTGCTCATACAAATTGTCATCAATGGTGACGGTGGTACGCATTTTATGACCTCTTTGCGGTGACGCATCTAAATTGATTCTATTTAACATCAATTCACGCATCAAAGCAACACATCAGCACAATTTTGATACCGTTTTTCTTAGAAATGGTTTTGTTTATAGCAGCCTGGATGACCAGAGGCAGCCGAGAAAAACTATATGGGGCGCATCCGTTTCGCATTGTTCATCGCCTTTTCATCGTTGCTGAGATGAACTCGAACGATGTTAATCTGGCGTGGAGAAACGTCTATGCTCTCCTTTAGTTCTGAAATACGCACCAGGCAAAGGCCTTTACTGCTGTTGCTGGGGATATTGGTTCTACTGTTCTTTGCCGCACTGGTTGCCAACCTGCTGGGCATTTACCTGTGCGGCGGTATCGCCGATTGGCAGCAGTGGCTCAATGCCCATAGCGTCCATTTCCTCGTCTGGCGCCTGTGCCTGTATCTGACCTTGCTGGCCGTCTGGCCCTGGGCGCGGCGGCGCAGGCTCCAGCGCGACCCAAATTCAGCCCGGGCGCTCCACATCCTCGAAGCCCTGAGCGTGGGAGCCATCGTGTTCTCCGAAGCCTGCCAGTGGCTGCGCGTAGTATAGGAGACGGTGATGACCTTGCAGACCACCGACTATCTGGAATACTACCTGACGCTGGTCGCCTGGCTCGTTAACAACGGCGTCTGGAACATCCTCGTTGCCAGCGGCCTGTTCGCCCTGCCCTTTGCCGGGATTTTCATTCAGGAATGGCTGCGGGCGCGAACTGAGGGGGCCGACGAGGGCAATAAAGGCGTGTTGTCCTCGATGCGTATCGAGAACCGTATCTGGATGGCGATAGTGGCCATCCTGTTTGGTTGTGTGCCGTATATCGACGTCGACCTGTCCACCATCAAATTTGACACTACACGCTCTACGCAATGCCAGGTCAGCGTACCACTGCCCACGGAGACCGGTTGGGAAAAATCATTTACCTCGCTCAATAACCAGAGCGCGAAAATCCCCCTCTGGTGGTTTTTCATGCATGCCATCTCCAAAGCCGTAACCAGCGCGGCGGTAGCCGCCATCCCCTGCGGTACTGACCTGCGGCAAATGCGCATGGAAATAGACAGCACGCGTATCGACGACCCGGTCCTAGCACAGGAGGTTGCCGATTTCACACACGATTGCTACGGCCCGGCGCGGGCAAAACTGTTTATGGGACGCCCAGAGCTCAGCGAGGCTCAGATGTATGACGTCACCTGGATAGGCTCAAATTTCTTTCTCAATACCAGCGGTTACTATGACAGTTATCACTCAAAAACACCGCGCACAGCCTGGCCCTATGATGCCACACGCGACGCGGGCCTGGCGCAAGTGGACAGCGGAGGCGGCTACCCAACGTGTCGACAATGGTGGTCAGATGCGGACACTGGACTGCGCGCCCGACTGCTGGCCGTGGTCAATCTAGACCTGATGACCCGGATAGCAAAGTGGGCAGGATTCATCTCACGTACTGAACTGGACGATTCGGTGATCCGCGCGATTGCCGCGCCGCGCCAGCAGAAGATGAACCAAGGGGCCGTCTATGCGGACTACGGCGGGCAGGTCGATATGACGTTGCCCAACGTCGTCACCCGCGCCGTGGCGGACGCCGGCGTGACCGTGGGTGCCCTTGCCTATTTCCCGGCGATGGATGCGGTGCGACAGGCCCTCCCAATGGTACTGTCACTGCTGAAGATGGCACTGATCATCTGCATCCCCCTGGTATTGATGCTGGCGACCTACGATCTGAAGGCTTTCGTGACGGTCAGCTGCGTGTTCTTCGCGCTGTATTTTGTGGAATTCTGGTTCCAATTGGCCCGCTGGCTGGACTCTACGATCTTGGATGCGCTTTACGGCTGGGGGCTGGGTGCGGATCGGCCACAGGTGAACTTCGATCCGTTGCTGGGGCTCAACAACGCCTTCGGCGATATGCTACTGAACTTCGTTATGGCGACGATGTTTCTTGTGTTGCCAACATTTTGGGTTACAGCATTAGGATGGGCCGGTGTTCGGGCAGGAAACATGCTACAAGGCTTGACGAATGGCTCCCGGGACGTGGGACAAGCCGGGAGCAAAGGCTCAGGTATACTGATCAGCACAGCAAAGAAGTAGCCTTGGTTTCAGTCGTCCTCGAACCGAGGGTCGGGGTCATCGTTGTAGTTGTACGGATTATAAGAGAGGCTATCGCGATGATCCAGTTCTTCTGCCTTACGCCCCAAGAAGTCGGATTCATCTTGCCCCATTGAATGTTCGGCCACCCAAGCTGCGGCTACCGCAAACACCAGTAGCAAAGCCAACCAGAACGCAGCATACAGAAGCAACCCAAGCAGTACGAGTTTGATGAGCCAAATCAACACACTGGCGCCCACCGCAGGAACCCCCCGTGAAATGATCCAGTCAGCTACATGACGCTCGCGAGACACATACCCACGCCAGGTCCGTCCCATGCTCCGGCCAAGTCGGTAAGTCCATCGTTTCGTGTGTGCGTGTGTAATCATAGCCATACCTCGTGCCTCAATTCTCCATTAAATGGATAGCTGCTCCCAAGGTGTGTCCTGCAATTAATGTTGTTCGAGTTCCATCGCATCATGCAGAACACGGCCAACGGCCATCAAATCCTCAGCGTCTATCCGATAAATGAGAAAATGACGCGGCCGATGAACAACCCCATCCTTCGATTTGGCGCGCTCAGCACTTAACTTAAGATGCCATTACCTCGCGCCTTTGCCGAGTTCTTTTCGCGCCACACTACCGAGCCGACCAGGGTCCGAAGCTACGTCCCGCAACGCTTTAGCTCATAACGCCTACCTGCAGCCTCACCGAACTGAATATGAGTCCATTTAAGTATATTAATTATATCCGATTGGGCGACGGCCGATAGGCGATAGCGCATCATTTGCGATGTTGATTCTGCTCACTGCCAGCGGCGCGAACGCCTAACTCACCGATGAAATCTTCGAGCTTGTCATTCTGGACATCTGTAAAACGGCCATCATCGATTTCTCTCCAGCCTACTTGCGCGGCCGCTTTCAGGGCATCAAGTTTGGCCTCCTCAACGTCCTCTCGTTGCTCGAGCAGGCGTAACCCGTCACGCAACACTTCGCTCGCATTCTGATAACGGCCTGAATTAACAAGCCTTTCGACCATCTCGTGCTGATGGTCAGTCAGTACCACATTGCGTGTGTGCATGGCTTCAACTCCCCAAATAACAGTCTGTTCTCAGGATATCATCATTGGCAGATTATGCCAATGATGCCAGTGGACGTCCACAACTGCGGTTTCATGGCTCCATCGAAAGAACTACCGCCTCACGGTTCAGGCGGTTCCACCTTTTCCAGCCGACTCATTAACCCTGCGCGAAGGATTCCTGATCGTAAGGCTGTCCTCCAGGATCCGCCCGTGGCTCAGGTCCTCGGTGTACAAGATCTGGCAACCAGCCGTCGCCGCGGCTGCGAAGATACAAGCATCATTAAACGAGATCTGGTGCCGTTCCGCAATCTGTTGTGCGCGGCCATGAACATCCACCGTCAGCGGTACGACATTGCAGAAGCTACGTACCAGCACCAGAAAAGGTCCAATATCTTCCCAGCTCATCGCAAGCTTGCAACGACACACGCTCGTCACCTCATTAAGGACCTGTACACTGATCACTGGATTGGTTTTCAACAATGCTTCAGCATTGTCAGCTTTAGCTTTAGCTGAATCTGCAGACAGCAGACAGCAGACAGCAGACAGCAGATAATAGGCCAGGAGTGTCCACGATCCTAAAGACAGTCCAACATAAGCTATGGCCGTGCATTAACGCCATGCGTGTTCGCCTGCTGCGGCTAACGAGCTGGGTTATGCGTTCGCGGGTGCTCCACTCGAATTATCGGCAAGACCAAAACGGAAGCTCGATACCGTAATGCTGCCAAACATGGTGTCGTCGTTATAAACGCACGTCCCGGGCTCATCGAGCCCGGCACCGACGGCAACCATCAGTGGCACAAGGTGGTCTTCACATGGATGTGCGATACGGGCAGCCGGCGCGTCGGCCCAGTGTGTCAGTTGCTTTTCGCGCTCGGCGGGGGAACTGGCGGTCAATGTCTTTTGCAGCCAGGCATCGAACAGACGTGATGGAATCGTTCCCTCGGGACTGAGTTTTCCGAAGTTGTGGAAGCTGACACCGCTGCCAATGATGAGGATACCCTCGTCACGCAACGGTGCGAGCAGTCGGCCGAGGGCAATGTGCGCCGCAGGGTCGTAGCCGTGTCGCAGCGACAACTGCACGACAGGGATGTCGGCTTCCGGGAAAGCAACAGCGGCGACCGTAAAGGTGCCGTGGTCAAAGCCACGGTTCGGATCAAGCTTCGCGGCGATGCCACCCGCGGTCAGTAATGCACACACGCGCTCCGCCAGTTCGGGGGAACCCGGTGCCGGGTACTTTACGCGATAGGTGTGTTCCGGAAAACCTTCGTAGTCATAGTACATGGGGGGATTGGGGCTTGAGGACAGGGTGAATTCGGGATTTTCCCAATGCCCGGAAATCATCAAGATTGCCTTTGGACGTTCCGGCAGACTTGACGCCAACTCCTGAAGCGACTTCTCGAGCCGGTCAAACATCGGCCCGAAGCGATCTTTCATCCACGGCCATGGACCGCCTCCGTGAGACAGGTAAAAAGTGGGCATGCGTTTCATTTTAATTGCCTCCAAACGTAGACATCAGCGCGGCAAAATGGGGGCCTTGCGGGCACGCCCCCACAGCACGAACAGTGAAAGCGACAGCATGACGACGTTCCGGGGGATCACTGACGCCTCGCCGCGCGAAACATGGAAGACCATCGCGAACACCTGAAGCACTGAGCAGCATAGCGCCGCCAGCACGGTAAGCCGCGGCAATATCCGGGTCAGAGAAGGGAGCAATAGGCCAAGCCCGCCCGCCAGATCTATGAAGCCCATGATGCGCACGAACGTCTCCGGGAGAACCCCTGTCCACGGCATCATCTTCGCCAGTTCGGGGATGGGCGTGAGGAGCTTCATGTAGGCAGAAAAGAAGAAAAGTACGGCCAGAAGACCCTTAGCCACCCATACGCCGACCCGCAGGGAGCGACTCGCCGTGGGATTGGGAAGGACACTTGTCATGATGGTTTCCTCATTGCTGATTAAACGTTGGTCTGCGCGTTGCGCGACCGAATTACTGCCCGATAACCTCAACCAAGATCAATAATGGAATCTATTACGCGAGGTTAGGGTTGATGCCCCATTGAATACCGTCATGCTGGTCGTGAAGTCGCCATCACACCACGGTCAGCGTTGTGTTTTTGTTGCACTATGAAGCGCCTAAGGAAAACATGGTTGAAATTGCGGAGCTAAGGCAGCACAGATGAGATTTCCTGGACTGCCTCAGTACCGCTTCTGCTCGGCGACTGCCGGTCACCACAAAATGAGGATGAACCGACTACTGGCATCACGCATGGAGAGCCGCGATCTTCTCTTCAGCTTGTGTGATGGCAACCTCTCGTGCCTCGGGTCCAACCGCGATACCTTCAACTGCCACTACATCGATGTTGTCGATACCGAAGAAAGCAAAGATGCCCCGTAGGTAGCTCTCGGCATGCTCAAACGACGCAATGGCCGTACCCGGACCATAAAAACCACCGCGTGCAATGGCAATGACCACGCGCTTCCCACCGGCAAGCCCGACTGGCCCTTGCTCGGTATACCGGAAGGTCTTGCCGGCAATTGCCAGCCGATCGACCCACGCCTTAAGCTGGCTTGGAATGCCGAAGTTGTAGAAACCAACGCCCAACACAACGGTGTCGGCCCCCAGGAACTCCTCGAGCACCTCACTCCCCAGCGCGAGATCGGCTTGCAGCGCGGTATCGTGCTGTATTTCGCCCACCTGGCCGGCCGCCAGGTAGGCGCCGGACAAATGCGGGATCGGTACGGCGGCCAGGTCGCGATAAGTGACCTGTATTGCAGGATTGGTCTCTGTGAGACGGGCGACAACGGAAGCGGAAAGCTCGCGGCTGACCGAATTCGCGCCAAGGATGCTTGAATCAAGGTGAAGTAGTTTCATGGACGTCATCTTCCTGTTGGTATAAAGTAGGTACCAGCTATTCTTTAGTAACTGAGATGACTCGTCAAGACGGCACAATTTTGTTGCATAGGAACAAAGAGGGAACCATGGCTGCTATGTCGCTACTGAACGAACCGGAGCGCTCGATGGCGCTGGACTGCCCGCGGGTCAGTACACTGCTCTCGCGTATTGGCGACAAGTGGACCGTGCTGGTGGTGATGCTCCTGCGAGAAGGTCCACGGCGATTCAGCGAACTCAAGCGCGAGATTGGCGGCATCTCGCAGCGCATGCTCACGCTGACGCTCCGTGGCCTCGAGCGCGATGGCCTGGTGGTCCGCACCGTGTATCCCACAACACCTCCGCGTGTGGACTACGAGCTCACGCGACTCGGCCATGAGTTGCGTGAGCCGGTCGAGGCGCTCGGAAAGTGGGCACTCGCTCATCTCGATGTTATCGATCAAGCCAGGCACGATTTCGACGCCCGGGCTGAGGCGAGTACAACGACGACGCCCCCGCAGGCGTCTCACGCGTCGTCAGCCAGATCGGTGGGCCGCGGCTGAAAAATTGCAGACCTTGCGAGTCTGTACATAAGATTGTGTAATCGCCTGATTTTGATATGTTCAATCCATCATTAGAATTAGGTGAATTTATGGACGAAAAATTGCTACAGGCTCTCGCAACTGAGCTGGCTAAAAGTCTCAAAACCCCTGAGGATCTGAGCCAATTTGATCGGTTTTAAAAAAAATTAAGTGTTGAGGCTGCCCTTAAAGCTGAACTGACCCACCATTTGGGGTATGAGAAAAATCAGCTCAAATCGGGTTCCAACTGATCTCTTCCCATTAAGCAAGACCAAGCTAAACTAGAGTTTCCTGTCGCCCGTCGGCACGCCAAAAAAGTGCAATAGAGACGCAAACGCACCGACTGCGTTAAAACTTTATCGTTGATGACGGATTAGCAGGCTTGTGAAAAAAATATAATAAATTGATATTTAACAACTTTTAAGAAAAATTGTTATTCAGGCATGTTTATTGCCTAATCCTAAGTATGGTTCGGCGTTTTGTAGACCCTCTGAAGTGGAAGGCAGGACGTCATAACACATGAATCTGGCAAAGATGCCCTATCAACTGTTGTAATGGTTGATGGGGCTTTTTTTTACCCAATGAGAGAGTGAGAATGATCAATCAACCGGTTTGCGTCGCGGCAATTCAGTTTGAACCTACACAATTCCGTAAAGAAGACAATATCCTCAGGCTGCTAGCCCTGGCCGGGGAGGCCGCGGCCGGCGGCGCGCGCCTGATCGTCATGCCCGAGATGGGCACCACCGGCTATTGCTGGATGGATCGTGAAGAGGTCGCCGATTACGTCGAGACGGTGCCCGGCGCCACCACCGATCGTTTCGTCCTGCTGGCGGCGCGCTATCAATGTTACCTGGTGGTCGGTTTGCCTGAAGTGGATGCGCGCAGCGGGCTATATTACAACAGCGCGGTGCTGATCGGCCCCGACGGCGTGATCGGCAAACACCGTAAAACCCATCCGTATATCTCGGAGCCAAAATGGGCGGCGAACGGCGATTTGGGGCATCAGGTATTCCCTACCCCGCTTGGCAATATTGCGCTGCTGATTTGCATGGATATCCATTTTATCGAAACCGCCCGCCTGGCCGGCTTACAGGGCGCGGACGTCATTTGCCATATCAGCAACTGGCTGGCCGAGCGCACTCCCGCGCCTTACTGGATTAATCGCGCCTATGAAAACGACTGCTACCTGATTGAAAGCAATCGCTGGGGGCGGGAACGCGGCGTCCAGTTCAGCGGCGGCAGTTGCATTATCGAACCCAACGGCCATATCCAGGCCTGGCGCGATACCGGCGACGGCATCGTTTCCGGGGTTTTGCATACCGGCGCCCGCCGCCGCGTGCTGGCAGAGCGCAGGCCGGAGCTGTACAAGGAATTGATGACAAATACCTTTATGTGGAATCCGCTGGATTTCTTCGGCCTGTACGCCACCAAACCCCTGCCGGAGGGCAAACGCTCGCATATTGCCGTCGGGCAATTCGAACCCGACGATGATATCAACGTCAATCTCAGGCATATCGGACAACTGGCCGCCAGGGCAAAAGCGCAGGGCGCGGAGCTGCTGACGCTGCCCGAGCTTTGCCTCACCGGCAAATACCGGGCCCCCGCCGGCGCCATCACCCCGCGGCACGCCGCCGTCAGCGCCCTGATGGATCTGTGCGCCCGCCTGCGGCTCTACCTGGTGGCGGGCATGGTGGAGGACGGCGGCGACGGCAACCGCTATAACTCGGCGGTATTGATCGGCCCGGACGGCCTGCAGGGGATGTATCGCAAAATTCATTTAACCGCGGAAGACAAGACCTGGGCGACGCCCGGCAGCGCCTGGACCACCGTTGATATTCCCTGCGGGCGCATCGGCCTGCTGATCGGCCATGACCTTGAATTTCCCGAGGCGGGACGGATCCTCGCAATGCGCGGCTGCGATATTATCGCCTGTCCGGCGGCGCTGGATCTGCCGGGGCCGATCGATCATCCCGGCACCGCCGTGCCCCACGACTACCCTATTGCCACCGGAGCATCCCGCCACCACTGGCTGTTAACCCGGGTACGGGCCGGGGAAAACAATGTCTACCTGAGTTATGCCAATGCCAATCTTTCGGGGCTAAGCGGTATTTTCGGGCCGGATACCTTTGTCTGGCCCAGGCGCGAGGCGCTGGTCACCGAGGTCCAGGGCCTGGCCGTGCTGGACATCGATACCAGCAACCTGGACTGCGCCTATCCCACCAATGTGGTGCGGCGCAAAGATCTGGTCGCCATGCGCCAGCCCCATTATTACCAGCCGTTGATCCAGGTTGCCGGCGGCGAATGAGGTAACACGAGGTGAATATGTTTTCAGCAGATAACCGCCTGATCCCGGGCGGGAGCCGCTCCAAGGCCATCATTCCGGTGGGCGTGCTGTATTCGGTATCCGGTCATTATGGCGGCATCGGGCGGGAAATGCTCAACGGCATTATGCTGGCCATCGAGGAAGTAAATGCCAGCAAAAGTTTTAACTTTACCCTGGCGCCGGTTATCTACGATCCCGGCTGCAACCTGGATAATTATTATCGCCATTGCCATGACCTGCTGTACCAGCACGGGGTAAAACATATCGTCGGCTGTTATACCTCCGCCTCGCGCAAGCTGATTTTGCCGCTGGTCGAGGGCGCCAACGCCCTGCTCTGGCATAGCGCGCGCTACGAGGGCTTTGAAAGCAGCAATAACGTCATGTACCTGGGCGCCGCGCCCAACCAGCATGTGCTGCCGATGCTCGACTATGTCATCAATCACTATCCGGCCGAGATATACCATGTCGGCTCTAACTATATCTGGTCGGAAGAGATCGATCGCATTATCCGCGACGCGCTGGACGCCCGGGGCGGCACCCTGGTACAAAGCCGGTTCCTGGCGCTCGGCGACACCGGCGTGGAACAGGTCATACTGGATATCATCCGCCGCCGCCCGCCGGTGGTCATGGTCACGCTGGTCGGCATTTCGGCATACCGTTTTTACCGCGTCTGGAAAACCATGGAGCAAGAGCATGAATTCCTGCGTTCGTCATCTGTCGTGCGGCTTAGCCTGACCCTGTGCGAGTCGGAGGTGGCGATGGTGGGCGCGGACGCGCTGGAGGGATATCTGGTTTCCGCCGTGTATTTCCAAAATATCGACAACGAGCAGAATCGGCGGTTTATCCAGCGCTACCGCAGCCGCTTCGGCGAAAACGCCACCACCACGGTGGACGCCGAGGCCGCCTGGATGTGCGGACACTTTTTAGCCAAGGGAATTAATCGGTGCGGCAGCGACGAGACGTCGGCGGTGCGGGAGGCGGTGTACGCCGAAAGCCTGTCGGCGCCGAACGGCATCACCCGCATCAACCGGGAAAATAACCATGCCAGCCTGACGCCGCGCCTGGCGCGACTCGGCGAGGATGGGCGCTTTCATCTCCTTTGGCAGTCCCCCGGCCCGGTAATCCCAGACCCCTGGTTAACCTGGTCCGATTTTTCGTTATAGCGAGCCGTGCGAGGTGTTAAGTGCAAGAGGCTAAAAAACGACTGATGGTGCGAGGGATGAAAATTGCGCTGTTCGGCTGTGCGCCTCGTGACGAAAAGAACCTGCTGCTGCAGTTTCTGCGTCTCGGCGTCCAGGGCCACAGCTTTGTGGATTTTCATGATGACGTATTCCGCGATCGTTATGACAGCGTGATTTTTGATTCCGACAACAGCGTCCTGATCAAACAAATCAGCCAGGGCACCTGGCCGTCTTTGCCTAAAATTGCCCTGATGGGACTGGAGACCCCGTCCCGCTTGTCCTGGGTCATCGATCAGGAAGTGGACGGCTGCCTGCGCAAGCCGGTAAAGACCGACGGCATTTTATCCACCATCATCCTGGCCCGGCATCATTTTGAACGCCATCAGGCGCATCTGGCGGCGCTCAGGCAACAGGACATTCGCATTCGTTCGCGTCGTTTCCTGTTGTCGGCGCAGCTATTATTGATCCAGGAATTCAACTACAGCGAGCAGCAATCCTATGAATTATTGCGGCGGCTGGCGACGGAACAACAGCAAACGGTGGAGGAATTCTGTATCGTTTTTTTATCGCGCCAGCAGGAATGGTTACACATGTTGAAAACGCGCCATATGCAATAGATGCATTACGCGGCCCTCCCGGCATACATCAGCCCGGGGCCGATTAAGACAACGCGCACCACGTTGGTGACCGGACTGCACTTAAACAGCACAAGAAGGTAATAAGCTCGGGACGAGCGGAGGCACCGGTAACAAAGGTAAAATTCAATAGGCTGTTTTATAACAGTAAAAACACAAGTCACACATTGGCATCTATATTGCTTAACAAGATTATCATGTGAATGTTATTTTTCCGCCGTCCAGGCCCGTTGATATTCATTATTGTTAGTGTAGTAGAGTAAACATAACGCCGGCAAAGATGCCCCCGCAGCTCGCAAGAGTTGCAGGGGCTTTTTTTTTTGCGCGGTATTTCCCGCGGCCCACGCGCGTTACCAGGCGTAAGGGCCGCAAAACAAAGCAAGAGGAAAGACAATGAGCGATATTTTGGAGCCAACCGCGCCACCCAATATTCCAACGTTACGGATTAAAGCCATTCAGTCCTTATTGATTGAAAAAGGCTACCTCAAGGCGGAAGCGGTGGATGAAATCATCGATATCTTTGAACATCGCTTCGGTCCGAAGAACGGCGCCAGGGTGGTAGCCAAAGCCTGGAGCGATCCGTCCTATAAGCAACGCCTGCTGGATGATGCCACCGCGGCCATTGCCGAACTGGGTTTTACCGGCCTGGAAGGCGCCCATATGTTCGTGGCCGAAAATACCGCGACGGTCCACAACATGGTGGTGTGCACGCTGTGCTCCTGCTATCCCTGGCCTACCCTGGGCCTGCCGCCCACGTGGTACAAAGCGCCGCAGTATCGCTCGCGGGCGGTCATGGAGCCCCGCGCGGTGCTGGAGGAGTTTAACGTGCGGCTGCCGGATAGCGTTGAAATCCGGGTGTGGGACAGCAACGCCGAGATCCGCTATATGATCCTGCCGCTGCGGCCGGCCGGCAGCGAAGGCATGAGCGAGGACCAGTTGGCCGCCCTGGTCAGCCGCGACTCGATGATCGGCACCGCGGTGCTGCCCCCCGTAGGCCAGGCCTGATAACCCAAGCACGAACAGGAGAGAACGATGAATTCAATTCATGATGTAGGCGGCATGCATAACCTCGGCCCGGTGGCGATCAACCCCGGCGAACCGGTCTTCAAAGCCGAATGGGAAAAGCAGGTCTTTTCCACCATCGGCCTGTATTTTGCCGGCGGCCTGTGTCCCATCGACGAATTCCGTCACGCCATCGAGGTGATGGATCCCGCTGAATACCTCAGCACGCCCTACTACGTGCACTGGTATCACGCGATGGAAACGTTGGGCATCGAAAACGGTTTATTTACCCAGGAAGAACTGGAAGACAAGGTACGGCAGTTAGCGCAGCAGGAGAAAGCATCATGAAGATCCTGGAAAAAGAGCAGGTTTACGCCGCGGTGACAACCAACCCGGTCTATGTGCGTCCTACCGATCTGCCGATCCGTTTCGCCGCCGGCGATCGGGTTCAGGCAAAAAACATTCATCCCCTGGGCCATACCCGCCTGCCGCGCTATGTTCGCGGCAAGACGGGTACGGTGGTGCGCCACCACGGCTCGTTTGTGTTCCCCGATACCTTTGCCCACGGCAAGGGAGAAAAACCGCAGCACGTCTACAGCGTGCGCTTCGAGGCGCGGGAACTGTGGGGCGAGGAGGCCGGGGGGCATTCCGCCGTCTATCTCGATCTTTGGGATGACTATATTATTCCGGCCACCTGAGGGGAGCGCAGCATGACGACGATAACCACATCCTCCCCCGCCACGACGGCCGGGGACGAGCCGGAAATGGCGTTCGGCGAGCCCTGGCAGGCCGAAGCTTTCGCCACCGCGCTGCAGCTGTCGCGCAACGGACTCTACCGCTGGAGCGAATGGGTAGAGGTGTTTGCGCGCATCATCAGGGAACAGCCGCAGCGGCCGGACGAAAACCCGGGGGAAGCCTATTATCGCCAGTGGCTGGGCGCGCTGGAAACGCTGCTGCAAGGCAAATCGCTGCTGTCCGGCGAGGATGTCGACGCGCGCCAGGCATTGTGGCACCTGGCCTACTTGCATACGCCGCACGGGCAGCCGGTATCGCTGCAGCGCGTAGCGCATATCATCGATCCGTGCGCCGCCCTGGATCGGGTCGCCGACCCGCATGCGGCGCATCACCATCACAGCCACGCGCATGGGGGCCGCCCGATCCCCACGCCGATTACGGTGGTCCCGGGAGCAGGCTGACCAGGACATAACGCCAGGGAACGGCGTAAACCGCATGGAAAACACGATGGCACAGAGGACACCTTGGCGCGGGCACGATGCTCCTGCCGGCCGTCCCGGCTGACCATCCGGCCCCAACACACACAGGACGCTCGACTATGAGTGATGTATCGCAGGGTCTTCCCCGGAAGCCCCCGGGCTCCCCTCGGCCCGGAAAAGGTCAACTCCCGGCGCTGCGCGGCGCGGCGCTGGCGATGGTGGTGTATATGATCATGTATCTGCTGTATGGCTGGTCGGAGCCCGGTGCGTTCAGCGCCTACGCCGTCGCTGACCTGATCAATAACGCCGCCCCGCTGGCGCTGGCCGCCGCCGGGCAAACGCTGGTGGTGCTGACCAGGGGATTCGATTTATCCCTGGTGGGCGTCATTTCCATTGCCAACGTACTCACCGCCATTGCCCCGTTCGACGGGCCGGGCGGCGCGCTGTTCAGCCTGCTGCTCTGCGTGGGGGCCGGCGCGCTGATCGGCCTGCTCAACGGCTATCTGGTGGCCTATAGGGGCATCCAGAGCATCGCCGCGACGCTTGGCACCATGATTATCGGCCAGGGTATCGCCCTGCTCCTGCTGCCGGTGCCCGGCGGCTCGGTATCGGAGTTTATCAGCGACGGCCTGACGGGCATGCTGTGGCAAATCCTGCCAGTGTCCGCCCTGGTGCTGGCGTTTTTTGCCCTGATCTGGCTGCTGATCAAACGTACCGACACCGGCGTCGCTTTTTATGCGGTGGGCGCCGATGAAACCGCCGCCGGGCTGTCCGGCATCTCCGTCAAGTGGAAGCGCTGCCAGGCGTTTATCCTGGCCGGCTGTTTCTACGGCGCGGCGGGATTTATGCTTAGCGCCCAAACCGCCACCGGCGATCCCAACTCGGGCCTGCCGTTTCTGCTGCTCTCCTTTGCCTCGGTGGCGCTGGGCGGCACCAGCCTCAGCGGCGGGCGCGGCGGCGCGTTCGGCTCGATGGTGGGCGCGGCGGTGCTGCTGTTAATGCAAAAAATGCTGTTCGCCATTGGCGTCTCCTCGTTCTATATCGGCTTTTTCCAGGGCGTACTGCTGGTGCTGTCCATCGTATGCGAGAAGGTGCTTAACCGTTCGCCACGCACAGGAGCACATTCATGAACAAAATCTCCCTGGCGGCGCCGGAAGCCGGACGTATCGACCGGCGCGCCAACGGCCGGATGAGTCCCGAGGCGGTCGCGCCGGTATTATTACTGGGCCTGACGGTGATAATGATCCTGGCCTCCCGCCTGATAAGCCCGTCCCTGGGGTCCTGGTCGCAGGTGCTGATGATCGTGACCCTGGGCTCATTCCTGCTGGTGGTGGCGTTCGGCCAGGGGCTGGTGGTTCTGTCCGGCGGCATGGATCTGTCAGTGGCCTCGCTGTTTATGTACGGCGGCGTGATGTCGGCGGGCATGATAGGTGCCGGCGGCGACAATATTGCCTATATGCTGCCGTTGATCCTGCTGTCCGCCGCGGCCATCGGCGCGTTCAGCGGTCTGGGAATCACCCTGCTGCGCATCCCGCCGTTTATCATGACCATGGGCACCGGCATCATCGTCGCGTCGCTGGCGCTCGGCGCCACCGGCGGCAGCACGCTCGGCGCGTCGCCCCAGCTGTTGGCTGACATCGTCAAGGGCAGCGTATTCGGCATCCCCTGCATCGTTCTGTTCACCCTGGTTTTCAGCGTGCTGGGGATCGTGATCCAGACGCGCACGGTGTTTGGACGCAACCTGTACGCGCTGGGATGCAGCCCGGGCGCGGCCAAGGTCGGCGGCATCCCGGTCGGCGCGGCCACCGTTGCCGCCTATGCCCTGAGCGGGCTGTGCGCGGCCCTGGGCGGCGCGCTGCTCACCGGCTATTCCGACGGCGCCACCCTGCGCATGGGCGACCCCTACATGCTGCCCTCCATTGCCGCGGTGGTGGTAGGCGGCTCCTCGATACTGGGCGGCAAAGGCACGTTTATCGGCACCATCGCCGGGTCGCTGTTTTTAACCACCGTGGACTCGGTGATTGCCGCCACCAGCCTCGGCCAGGGCTGGCGGCTGATTGTCTCCGGGGCGATTATTACCGTCGCCCTGTTATGCCAGTCCGGCTCGGCGAATTCACTTATTTTATTATCAGGAAAGACCAGGGCTTTATTTAAACGTTAATTAACGCCAAACATGTGAAATCAACTTAACAAATCGATCGGGAGTGACTATGTTAATGCAAACACGTCTTAAAAGATGTGCGGCCGCAGCCGTCATTTTAATGGGGTTATCAGGTTATTTTTCAGCGGCGCAGGCGGAAGACGCACCGAAAAAATATAAAATATTCCTGAGCCTGAGTTATAGCGGAAATAACTGGATGAGCGAGACGGCGAATATTATCAAGTCGCTGGCGAAAACGCCGCCCTATGACAAAATGGTGGATTTGCAAGAGGTGATTTCCGGTACCGATCCGCAGGCGCAGATATCGGCTTATGAAAGTATGATTGCCGCCAAAGCGGACGGAATCATCAGTTTCCCGATATCGCCCACCGCCTTGAACCGGGTGATCCGGCGCGGCTGCAGCCAGGGCGTGAAATTTTTCATGTTTGATTCCACGGTAACGGAAAAATGCGCCTACAACATCAGTTATATTTCAGCCGGCGCGGGGGAAAACATGGCCCAGCAATTAGTGAATGAACTGGGCGGCAAAGGAAAAATATTTATGAATCGCGGCGTGCCCGGCACCTCGGTGGATAAACGCCATTTCGACGGCGCCATGCATATATTCAAACAGTATCCGGGGATTTCGGTGGTCTCGGAATATTATGGCTATTGGGACGACCGCATCAGCCAACGGGAAACCGCCAAGGCCCTGGCGGCCCATCCGGATGTGGACGGCATCTGGTCCGAGCTGGGCGAAGCCGGCGTGTTAAACGCCGTAGCCGACCGTAAAGGCCGGATGATGCCCATCATGGGGGAAAACATGAACGGCTTTCGTCTTGGTTTCCTGGATGCCGATTACCGCAAGCGCGGCCTGAGCGGCGTCTCCGCCGGCTCGCCACCCGCCACCGCCGGCTACGCATTTAAGCTGATGATGGAGGTCTTGACCGGTAAACGCCAACTGGAACCGACCAATATCGAATATCCGCTCCCCTGGGTCACCGCCGACCAGATGAAACTGTGCCAGGGCGGCGTCATTGCCGACGGCTGTAATGTGTTCGCGGCCAATCTGGTGCCGGAGGGTTTCTCAACCGAGATCTATCACCCGGAATTCCTGCCGGAAATCACCCTGGATTCGGCGCTCAAGGGCGTGCCCACGCCGGGAACGACCATCCAGCCTTTGCCGGCGGAAATAATCAGGGCCGCGGATGAACCCGGCATCAACTGCGAACGCTGCCAGGCGGCGCCGGACCAGTACAAGCTGACCAAGGTCCAGCCCACGGTCAAGCCCTAAGACGTCCCGGGCGTAACCCCGGCGTGTCAACGGGAGTCCGCACCGGCTCCTCGCGTAAACACGGCGTGTTGCGCCCGGGTGGCGGCAAGATTGGCCAGCACCTTCATACCATTTTACCGGTGGCCGCGCGCCATCGGGACAGGAGACCGCAATCCATGCAACCATCCCTCACTCAACCGGCAGCAGGCGCGCAAGGCATGCGCCTGTCCTCGGTATCAAAATCCTATGGCGCCACCGTGGCGCTGGAGAGCGTCTCATTGACTATCGAACCCGGGCAGGTACAGGCCATCCTGGGGGAAAACGGCGCCGGGAAATCAACGCTGGTAAAAATCCTCTCGGGGGTGGTGACGCCCAATACCGGCACCATGAGCCTGGAGGGACGGGACTATGCGCCGAGTTCACTGCTCCAGGCCCGTCATATCGGCGTCAGCACCGCGTTCCAAGAGCTCAGCCTGTTGCCTAATCTCAGCGTCGCCCAGAATTTTTTCCTGCCGAGCTCCCTGAAACAACGGTTTTTTCTCACTTCGTCAAAACTGATGGCGCGCCGCGCCGAAGCCATTTTGGCCGATCACGACGTACAGGATATTTCGCCGCATGCCAACGTTGAAACGCTCTCCCTGGCCGCGCGCCAGCGGGTGGAAATCGTTCGCGCCATGCACTATCGCCCCCGGCTGCTGCTGCTGGACGAGCCCACCGGCGCCCTGGCCGACGTAGACTGGCTGTTTCGCCTGGTGCGCCGGCTCACCGCCATGGGCACCGCCGTACTCTATATTTCGCACCGGCTGGCGGAAATCCGGGAAATCGCCAGCCATGCCATGGTACTGCGCAGCGGTAAAACCATCTCGACGGTGGATCTGAAACAGGTGACCAACGCCGATATTTTCGAGATGATGGTGGGGCGCCGGGCGACGCACGAGCGCGCGCGCGGGCGCGCCGCGCCGTCGCACCCGCAGAGCGCGGCGCTTACGGCCAACGATTTGGGCGGGCAGAATTTCAGCGATATTTCTTTTGAACTGCGGCGAGGGGAAATTCTCGGCGTGGCGGGCCTGGAAGGCCAGGGACAGAGGGAACTGTTCCGCACCCTGGCGGGCCTAATGCGCCACAGTGCGGGACAAATGCTGCTGCGCGACCGCGAGGTGATATTGCGCAGCCCACGCGATGCGCTGCGTAAATACGGCGGCATTGCCTTTGTGCCGGAGGATCGCAAAAGCGAAGGCATTTTTCCTACCCTGTCGGCCGGCGCCAATATCACCCAATCCGTGCTGCACCGTTTTAGCCGGCTGGGGCTTATCCGCCGGGACCAGGAGCGCCAGGCGGTCGGGCGCGTGGCGCCGCAGGTGGAACTGGACGAGCGGTATTTATCCTTTAAAATCAGCGCGCTCTCCGGCGGAAACCAGCAAAAAGCCTTGATTGCCCGCGCCCTGCTGACCGGCGCCAGCACGCTGCTGCTGTTTGATCCCACGCGCGGGGTGGACGTGGGTACCAAAGAGGTGATCTACCAGGCCATTAAGGCGTTCGCGGACCAAGGCGGCGCAATCCTGATCTACTCCACGGATCTGGCCGAGCTGCAAACGCTGGTCGATCGGAGCCTGGTTATGTATCGTGGCCGTATCGTGGCGGATTTGCCGCGCGACCAGCTGGATGAAGGCGAGATGGTCGGGCTGATGACGGGCAACGCCGCCGGATAAACCGGCGCTATGCCGGTCCGATGGGCTGAAAACCCGCGACGTCGCCAGGGTCGCGTTATTTTTTTAACCAGAAGAAAAATATTCATGCATAATACGCCCATGAGTAATGATATAACATCACAATTAAACCTGGGCACTCCGCTGCTTGAGCTGCAGGACGTTACCGCCGGAGCCCACGGCTGCCCGGCGGCGCTGCGGGGCGTGAGCCTGACGCTTAACCATCATCACTGCCTGGCGGTGATCGGCCCCAACGGCAGCGGCAAATCCACGCTGCTGCGCGCCATTATCGGCGAAATCGGGTTGGCGTCCGGGCAGATCCTGCTCGATGGTCGGCCGCTGGGCAGCTTGTCCAGGCAGGCGCGCGCACGCAGCATCGCGCTGCTGGCGCAAAACGATACGCCCGACCTGCGGCTAACGGTGGCCGAATACGTCGGGCTGGGGCGATTGCCGCACTATGCGGATTTTAGCGCGCGGCAACATGAGGAGATCGTTAACCAGGCCATAGAAGACACCGGTTTACCCACGCTGCGCCGCCGGCTGCTGGGCACCCTGTCGGGCGGGGAGCTTCAGCGGGCCGGACTGGCGCGCGCGTTCGCGCAAACGCCCCGGGTGCTGCTGCTTGATGAGCCGACCAATCATCTCGATCCGCTGGCCCGGGCCCAGCTGCTCGGCCTGGTGCGCGCACGGGGCATCGCCACCATCGCCGTGCTGCACGATCTTACGCTGATTGAATCCTTTGCCGAGCGGGTGGCGGTGCTGCAGCACGGACGCCTGGTGTGCTGCGATACGCCGGAACGGGCGCTGGTATCGTCTTGTATCGAACCGGTGTTCGGCATGCGCAGTTTTACGGTGGCGCACCCCGCCACCGGACAGCCGTTAAAAATTTTCGAAGCATCATTACGCGCGTAACCGCCTGGTTAACCTGAGGACAACTCTGTATGAAGAAGTATCCGAACAAGTCTCTGCTTTCGGCCGCGTTGAGCCTGCTGGTGACGGCGGCGGCGCAGGCCTCGGGTTTCCCGGTCACGGTCTCCAGCTGCGGACAACCGCTGACCTTTACGCAGGCCCCGCAGCGTGCGGTCATTCATGATTTGAATATGACGGAAATGGCGTTTGCCCTGGAATTGCAACCGCACATCCGCGGCGTGACGGGGATTACCGGCTGGTATAAGGCGACGCCGGAATTCACCCGCCAGCTGGGCGGCATTCCGGAGCTGGCGCCCAAATACCCTACCCTGGAAAACCTGCTGGCGGTCAATCCCGACTTCTTTTTTGCCGGCTGGAATTATGGTATGAAGGTAGGCGGCGAGGTGACGCCGCAATCGCTGGCCCGTTTCGGCGTGCCGACGCTGGTGTTGACCGAAAGCTGCGTGCATATCGGCCGGCAAAAACAGAAAGCCACGATGGATCTGTTGTACGGCGATATACTGAACCTGGGCAAGATTTTTGGCCAGGCGGAGCGCGCGCAAACGCTGGTCGACGGCTGGAAAGCGCAGCTCGCCGCGCTGCGGCAAACTATCGGCCAGCGCCCGCCGTTAAAGGTGTTCGTGTATGATTCCGGCGAGGATAAACCGTTTACCAGCGGTCGTTATGCCATGCCTACCGCGCTGATCGAGGCCGCGGGCGGACGTAATGTGATGGATACCCTGGACACCAACTGGGGCACCACCTCCTGGGAAAGCGTGGCCACCGCCGAGCCGGACCTGATCGTTCTGCTGGATTACCAAACGGGCGGCGGCGCGCAGACGCTGCGGGACTTCCTCGAGCGCCACCCCCTGATGAAGCACACCCCGGCGGTGATGAACCACCGCTACCTGAAGTTGCAATATGCGCAGCTGACGCCGGGACCGGCCAACATCGAAGCCATCAGCCAATTGGCCCGGGCGCTGTATCCCGACCGTTTTCAGTGAGAAATGGCGTTTTATGCGAGACAGTATTTAATGAGAGACAGTATTTGATGAAGGATAGCCGTTCATGAAGCAACGGAGCCGCGGATTTGCGCTAATCATGACGGCGGCATTGCTGACCTTGGTCATCATGGGCATGGCCAACGTGGTGTTTGGTAGTACTTCGCTCACGCCGGATGAAATACTGTCGGCGCTGGGAGCGGGAACGGGACGGGCCGAGCCGATGGTGTCGCGGATCGTGCTGGAAATCCGCCTGCCCAGGAGCCTGCTGGCGATGTTAACCGGCGCCGGCCTCGCCATGGTCGGCGCGTTATTGCAAACCACCACCCGCAACGATCTGGCCGATCCCTTTTTGTTCGGCCTCTCCTCCGGCGCCTCCGCCGGCGCGGTGGCGGTAATGACCCGCCTGGGCGATCGGCTGGGAGACTGGGCATTGCCGGTGGCGGCCTTTGTTGGCGGCATCGTGTCGGCGTTGGCCGTCATCTTGTTGTTTTTACAGCAGAAGTCGCGCGGCGCGGCGCGGCTGGTGCTCTCCGGCCTGGCGGTCTCGTTCCTGTTCGGCGCCCTCACCAACTTCCTGGTGTTCTCAGGCGACCAGCGGGCGGCCAGTTCCATCCTGTTCTGGTCCCTGGGCGGGCTGGGGCTGGCCCGCTGGGACAATATCGGTTTTGCGCTGGCGGGGTTATGCCTGCTGGGCGCGCTGGCCGCCCTGCGCTGGCGCTCGCTGGACGCCCTGCTGGCCGGGGAACAAAGCGCGGTGTCGATGGGCATCAACGTCACCGTATTGCGCATCGAAGTATTTCTATGCTGCGCGTTCGCCACGGCCCTGTTTGTCGCCCTGACCGGCGTCATCGGGTTTATCGGCCTGATGGTGCCCCACCTGGCAAGGCCGCTGGCGGGCGTGCGCCACCGGTGTCTATTGCCCCTGGTGGCAGTGCTGGGCGCGGTGCTGATGTCGGCGGGCGATTTGCTCAGCCGCTGTCTGTTAGCGCCCCAAGAGCTGCCTATCGGTATTATTACCGCCGGCGTCGGCGCGGTGTTTGTGCTCGCGCTGCTACTCAGGAGTGATTAAAAGTCCTAAAGATCCCGTGCAATCGATGACGGAATCCTTAAAAAAATGTTTTATTGATAAATAGTGTTAATTTGTATCAGTTATGTTTAAATTGCCTAAGAAGAATGGAAGCAACGTATTAGATGGGACAAGATAAAAAGATAATTCTTCATGGCCGAAATATCTACATTGCGAAAGTTTACAAAAAGAACGGTGATTTACTTTAGATTGAGCAATAATCATTCCTTTGGTTAGCCTTCCTGATGTGCAAACGGCAATCACTGATTCTTTTAACAAAATAAATAAATTTATTACTGATGACCATTCTACTAACCATATGCCTCGTTTTTTTGAAAACATCAGTAAAGTCGAAGCTGTATTAAACTTGCCATAAATGACTGTAATAATGATTTTTGCTTTTCGGATGAAAAGCCATTTTTCTTCTAAATTTTTCTACTAAGTTACCAATAATTCGACGAATTGCCTACAGAGAAAAAGATTGATTTAAAAATATTGTACTTTTTTTTATAAATATCGCAAAACTAAAATCATTTGACCTGGGGGCTTTAATCGGGGATTAATACAAAACCTGATGAATAAATTTCCATATTAAACAATATTTTAACATCACCATCAATTCCGGGACCACCTCTCATGCAATATCGCAGAGTATACCGCAAAAAAAATAGCGGCGCTCATAAATCCAATCTGGCCGTCCCAGGTGACCGTCCCGATGCGACCCGGTGCCCAGCGTCTGGATGACGTTGCTTATTGCCCCGACTTTGATGATCTGAACGCAAAAACCGCGCTTTCTCCATGTAATCGCTCGCTATAGTACACCACATATTTTTTGCCGGTCTTGCTGACCATGGCTTTTGCATGTTCGAATTGTTCAAGCGTGGTCACTGGTGCTTTATCCGTAAAGTAATCCCTGCCTATCGTAATCCTTGCCTATCGCCATGACTTTCAGACCCAGCTCATATCTCTATAACGGAATTACCGCAGCGGCAACAAGCTTAATTTTTCATCGGCAAAGATCTGCGCCAGCAATTCAGCGGCCTCGATCTGCGGATAATGCCTCACAATTTTTTTACTTTCTCCGCACCAGGATTGTAAACATATTTGAGGGCCGAGCTCGCCTCAATTAAGCCATTTCTCATACCGTAAACATGTCCGTATACTAATGCAGCGACGACAAATACGAATTCTCCCGCTTTGACAACCGTCTGTGCTATTCCACCAGGGACATAATTCATTCAATCATTCTTTTGTATTTTCTTAACCTGCTATGTTATCTAACTCTGCAATAATTCCTATCTGTGATACCGGGGCAGGCCTATTTTTATCAGCCAGTATTTACCAAGTGCCATCAACATTGGTTCCATATTACCCGTATAGCACTAAAAGATACCGTACGACTTCCTTGCTCATTTTCTTCTGAATATTCCAGAAAAGATGAGTACAGAAAAAAAGACAAAGCGAATCTGTATGTTCCCACGTTCGCGGACCGCGCTACTCTGGATTCCTTCTTCAAGGGATGGCGACAGAGACAAGCGTGGCTGCCGTCCGTCTCATCGCTGGATGAGCCAGATGAGTGTCCAGATCATCTTTATAGAGGCCCCAGGTGATACAAGTACAGATTAGATGTGTTTTGCGACCCTATATCCAGCGCCATTACTGGGTTAAATAACTCGCACCATGATTTCATCTGAACCCTTTTTCTTTATCACGACACCGGTATCAGGTTACTCAGGTCAACTTCAGGCTTTCAGAAGGACAGTATTGCCCAACCGCCTGAACACAATATATCTAACAAATTCCTCAAGAAAAGGGCTTTGATATGCACAATTTTTTCCATCCAGGGAAGAATATTCAGATTGGTGGTTTATCCTTGCCTTACGTCACCGTACACTACCTTATTAGAGAGAATCAATTTATGATGAGTTGAGTTAAGGAAAAATATGCCACCTTCACAGAACCAGGAACTAACTGAAGAGGTTGCCGGTTTTTTAGCTCATTTTTCATTTTTGCCCTGGTGGCGCTGAATTTAGCACGGCAGGATGGGCGCGCGGGTAATGCCCTCACGGACCATCTTTTTTTGATGCGCTGGCTTGACGGCGCGCAGCGACAAAAACGCTTCCCCAGGGGGTCGCCGCCGAAATACTGTTGCTGCAAAATTTAGGCAAAAAAAATGGCCCGATGTCCAATCTGCCTAAAAAATTGCAAAACTTATGGGAAATTTGTTCTGACTTTGGACCGGAACTCAGCGATGTAGCCCGTCTGAATGCGGCCATTGCGCAATTAAAAAAACCGGCTGGCACAATGAATTACTCAGCCTAGTGGAGTGGCGCCAGGGTATTCCGACGGATATTGTTCATGCAGGCATCAATGCCATCCTGGCCGAACGCTTGGCGATTGAATCGGCGTTCAATGAAAATGGTGTTCTTAAATCATCACTGGAGTTTTTGATTTTTGGTGACGATACTGCAGCCACCGCTGCTTTTGCTGATGCTTCATTGATATTATGTGCCACCTCAGAACCACAAAAATTTCAACTATTACCATCTGGAAACTATTACCGTCTGGAGTAGTAGCAAAGACAGCGTGAAGCAATTAGGTCGTTTTATCGCTATGCAATGTTAATCAAATAAAAATTGCCTGTTTTGAGAATCGAGCGAATGCCAAAAACGGCTATAACAATAGATAAGCCAAGGTATCACAGCCATATAACCAATCAATACCTAAAGCTCAATAAACACCTGAGCTCGCGCATTCATAAAAGGTTGAAGCTACCATTCACTTGGAAATTGCGTCATACCGGACCCCTGAAATTCATTAGGGCGACGGTTGAATCCATATCGAGTATAAAACGCATCTTTCCCCAGCGCCGCCATTAACCCTATCACGGAGCCTGACTGCGCCGTGCCATGTAAGAACACCATGACTTCATCCATTAATCGTTTTCCGTATCCTTGTCCGCGCAGACGTTCAGTAACTATCACATCCTGGATATAAAAGGCTAGGCCACCGTCACCGATCACACGTGCCATACCGACCAGTTGCCCGGACTGCCGCAAAGTGACCGAGAAAAGCGAACGTTGTAAAGCTAAGATGGTTATATCTGGCGCTGAACTTCCCCACCCCAGAGCTATCCGCAAGGCATTGTATTCATCTGCGCCAGGAATTTCATGGTGGAGTGTGACCTTCATTTATCGACTCCTTATAATACTGATTTTTTCTGAGGAAATTAATACTCATTATTTTTATTTGTTGTCTTATATAACATAGTGGGAGTTACCCTCCTTTCGGACCCTACGGTTGAGGCATTGTTCTTTACTTCACACATCATATGATGGGGGTAAAAAATAACGCACCCAGATTATCGCTGTCAATACTCCCTTTTGATATTGCATCTATAAAGAAAGCATTAGTTAACGATTTATTCTCGCCGACTGGGCCTGTGACTACCCCGCATACTCCCGCAGCGGCAACTGGAAACCTTGGGCCATAATGAAATGAGTAATCATCAACGACCGATCGCCGCAATGAGATAATCTGGTTGGGTTCAGGCGAAAACCGCTTGTTTACAGTGCATGTCCCGTGTCAGATTGCCTGCAGGATACAGATCATGAATATCAATATGCCTCAGTTATGATAATGTGTTTTGATGTCACCTTGTCGATATGGCCGGAAAGCATCGATTTTTTCCAATAAAACAAAACCCACAGATATCTTCGTATCGGCTGGCGCTACCCGGGCCGGTGCTGTTTCATGTTTTCCGCTGGTTATTCTTAACGCCGGGACACGCGGCCGGTGCAAGGGAAACGCAGTAGGCGACTCATGAGGTGCCACCGGCGCCGTGAGTTGAATAGGCAGGCTTATAAGCTGTACGGCCTTAGTTTTGCAAGCAACTCATATTCAGTTGTCTGCAAAGCCCGGAAGCCTAAAGGCCGTGACATGGCGCCATGATTCCGTTATCCGCCATAAAACGACACCTGAAACAAGCGAGGCAACAATGCTACTACCCCTCTCTACCGCCCCAGCCGATGCATTTCGCTCGGTACGTTTCATCCTGACTGATATGGATGAAACGTTGATTTACCGGGGCAGGCTAGCCGCAACGCCCTATGCGGCGCTCGAACGATTACAGGCGATGGGGGTAAAAGTTATACCCGTCACCACGGCGCCTGCGGGCTAGTGCGATCAGATGGCCAGGATGTGGTCGGTCGATTGCGTGATCGGTGAGAACGGTAGCCTATTTTCCCAGCGCGCATCGAATGGCCATGGCGTAATGCGCGAATTCTGGCACGCAGCGGAAGACCTGCCGGGCATACGCACCCGGCTGGACGACATAGCCTTAAAGGTGAAGGATGCAATACCGGATGTCACTTTCGCCGACGATCAGCTATTTCGGTTGACCGGCCTGGCGTTTGCGCGGCCGGGTGACAAGGCTACTGCCCACCGTCTGGCCGATCGCTTGCGGGCCGTAGGTACGCATACCACGATCAACAATCTGTGGATACTGGGCTGGCTGGGTGACTATGACAAGCTGGCCATGACACGACGCATACTGGCCGACATGTCCGGCGTGGACATCGACTCCCGGCCGGAGACGGTTCTCTACACGGAAGATTCCACCAACGACGCCCTCATGTTCAGTTTCTTCCCACATTCGGTGGGCATCAGCACCGTGCGCCAATACCTGCATGAGATCCCCACGCCCAGCACCGGATCACTGAGGGGCCTGGAGGCGCCGGTTATATCGAAGCAGCTGACGCTGTCATTGCTGCATATGAACATTGAATTCAACAGGAACCAGGCTGAAGGTCGACTGGCCGGAAATCTCATTGGCTGTGCGCTAAATCGGGGACTGCGCTAGCGTTGGCCAATTCATTTTGATTTGATACTGTTGGCTTGCTAAAAGCTTGATATAAAGGAATTACAGGTACTTATGCAAGACCTTCAACAAAGCGGGAAACTGGCAAAAACCATCCCGATCCCTGAAATGTCCCGCCGCAGGAAAGCTATAAAGCTCGGCAGAGAGTTCGCGGCTCAGTGACAGTGTGAAGTCAGGCGGGACCATATCATCATTCATCGACCGCAACGTAATAAGATGGTGAACGTTCTCTTTGAGTTGCCTATAATCAATTCTTTGCCGGGTAAAATCATTCAGTTCAGGCAATAAAGGAACCGGTTCGGCAAACCCCGCCACCAGGATGGCTCCCCCAACGACTCTCCCTTCGTTTAAAGAAGCAAGATAATGCATCAAGGGAATACACCCCAGGCTATGGGCGATAAACCAGGTATGGCATGTGGGTGTAGGGACACTGTGTGTTAAATGGGACAACCATTGTTCTGGCTTGGGTGTCCGGGGAGCAGGCATTCGAGGCAGGATAACCTGGGTTCCCTGGTTTTCGAATTGCGCTTTCAGCCAGCGAAACCAGTGATGGCGAGGCGTTGACAGGAATCCATGAACAATCACCAGCCGATCAGGCATTTTCATTAATTTTTCCTCACTCAGAGCCTTTTATTACGGCCAACCGAACCAGAAACGCGAAGAAACAAAGGGTAACCCCAGCGGATGTCACGCTGTTTACAACGCATCCCGGAGTGAGACACGGATGGTGATCATCACATCTTTTACCGTACTGCAAAAAATCGATGATAACAATCCACCACAACCCCACCTGTTCTATGAGAAAGGAGCCAATTGTTTCCGTACTGGGACCGGTTGCCGCCGCCTATCGTCTAACTGGCCATGTTCCCGAACGGCGTGGCAACCGCTCGCCGAACAATGCGCCGCGCAACATCTACCTGACACGGGATGATCGATGGGTCGTCATTTCAGTGTCCACGCCCGTGATGGCCGAAAAATTTTTCCGTATCTTCGGGCTCGGGCATCTTCTTGAAGACGATCGGTTCGCCAGCCATGAAGCGCGTGTGGAAAACGGCGATGCGATTGACGCCATTGTGGCCGACAAACTCGTTTCATTCACTTTAGCTGAACTTATGGGCACCTTCGAGACCGAGGGGATTGCCGGCGCGCCGGTCTATGACATCGCCCAACTGCTCACCGATCCGCACGTAACCGGGCGTGGCGTGATGGAAAGTGTGGAGGACCCGGAACTCGGCACTTATCCGATGCATGCCGTCGTCCCGCGTTTTTCCCGTACGCCCGGTCGTATACGGCGTATTGGGCCGCGTGCGGATCAGGATCGTGACGATATACTTGGCGAGATTGCGGCTGAAACTGCTTTATCACAATCGACGAAAATTGAGCGGAGGGCCTGATGAAAAAAGCGGAAGAACTGCAACACACCGCCTGGCGTACGGGGATCACGGATTTTGGCAATGGCCGCCTGGCTGTTCGCGGCGTGCCTATAGAAACGTTGATGCAATGGGGTTCTTTTGGCGAGGTTGTCTATCTCCTTTTCACCGGACATCGTCCGTCCCCGGCGGAAGCCGCGCTGTTCAATGCCATTATTATATCCACCTGCGACCATGGTCCCACATCGCCATCAATGTTGACCGCCCGCGTCATTGCGAGCGGCAATCGCCGTGCGCCGGAGGCGGCGGTGGGGGGCGGTTTGCTCGCTATAGGTGACGCTCACGGCGGAGCAGGGGAAGCGTCCATGGTGATGCTGGCGGACACCTTCAAAGACGTGACATCGCCGGACGATATGGCAAAGCGGGCCGCCGGGCTGGTCGCGCAATCAAAGCGGGAAAAACGCCGGCTTCCCGGTCTTGGACATCGCTTTCATACCGAAGATCCCAGAACGCGTGAGCTTTGGCGTCAGGCGGAGACGCTGGGTATTTGCGGCCAGGAGATCGCCATGATGCGTGCGCTTAAACGGGCGCTGGAAGCCGAGCATGGCCGCAAATTTCCGGTCAATGTTGACGGTGCTATCGCGGCGATACTGTTGGGCATGGGCTTTGAGCCATTGATCGGCAGGCTGATCTTTATCATCGGCCGTTGCGCCGGGGTTGCCGCCCATGTACGTGAGGAATTGACGCGCGAGAAACCCATGCGGATCCGTTTTCCTTTTGCTTATGATGGGCCGTTCACTTCACCAGCCGCTATCGATGAGGCTGTCAAATGACGCTACTTGATATGCATCTCTTGCCGGAGGAACGCCGGCCACGATTAAAGCACAGTCTTACTTCCGGTCATACGCTGCGCTTCATGGAATGCCATAACCCGCTCTCCGCGCTGGTGGCATCGGAAGCAGCAGTGGAAATAGCCTCCGGCAAGACTGCGCGTTTCGACGGACTATAGATTTCGGGATTCAGCATTGCGACTTCCCGGGCGCTTCCCGACATTGAACTGGGTCAGTTGGAAAAGCGTCTTGAAACGGTTGAGGAAATAGCATCGGCGACAATGTTACCTTTGATCGTTGATGTTGATACGGGCGGAGAGCCTGTTGCCTGCCAGCATTTTTGTGCCCGGTTGGAAGCGTTAGGGGTGTCGGCGGTCGTCATCGAAGATAAGGTTTTTCCCAAGCGTTCAAGCCTTGCCGCCAGTGTCAGCCATAATCTGGAAGATCTTGAGGTGTTCGTTGCGAAAATTGCTGCCACTAAACGAGCGATTCAAAGCCCCGATTTCATGATAATTGCACGAACTGAGGCGCTGATCGCCGGCGCGGGAATGGCGGAAGCAGTGAGACGAGCCTAACGTTACTTGCACTCTGAATCCGATGCCATTTTGGTACATTCGAAAATGTCTTCCGGGCAGGAGGTGCTTGAATTCGCAGCGCATTACAGCGAGCTTAGCGCTTCATCTGGGATCTTGAAACCGTTATATGCCATTCCGACCGCCTACCCGCACCTGACGGAAGACGAACTGGGGCTGGCCGGGATCACAGATGTCATCGATGATAACCACCAGATAAGGGCGGCCCATGCGGCAATGACGAAGGTATGTAACATCATTCTTCGTACCGGGCGATTCCTGGAAGCGGGCCAGCATATATTCCGTGTCGAAGACATATTCCAAATGTTGGCTACAGGGTGTTTAAACAACAGATAGCCCAATGGCAGAAAAATAATTTAATGATTCATTTCATGTTATTTCCGGCCGAATTCATCCATGACTGAAAGAGGAAACTTATGAGATCCAGTGAGTAGGTCAAAGACAATTCCGCCCCATTTTTTCGATTGTAACGCTGATTTTAGCAAAAATATCAATCACCAAATGCGTGAATTCGCATTGATCAATTGCTTATTTGGTAATTAACGCATTAGGATCGCCATTAATTTCGCTAAAAATTACTTTACCTCAACTGTCTGGGGCATTTGATGCCATTACCGCCTATTTTAAGCGCTGAGCAGGATCGGCAGATGTTCAGACACACGGCATTGCGGATTTCTCGTCTTAAATTTGAATACTTTTAATTTATACACTGGTTAGATAATGATATAAATCACTGCTCAGAACGCCTTATCGTACGCGTGCGCGCCAAATTACAGCAAGCATTCATTCAGTAACCAATTCCAGTTTTACGATATTGATCCAATAGCCGATCCCGAACGACAGGATATCGTCATTAAAATCGAAGCGCGGCGTGTGGACGTGATGAAACGTGCCGTCGGCCTCTACGCCATTGCCTATCAGCATAAACGCTCCCGGCCGCTCCTCCAGCATGTAGGCGAAGTCCTCTCCTGCGGTGATGGCCGGATAAAGCGCTTCGACCCGCTCCTCACCCACCGTGCGTACGGCGGCGGCGGCGGCGAGTTGCGTTTGCTCCGTGGCATTGATTAGAGCGGGATATCCCCGCTCATAGCTGACCACAGCCGTGCATTCATGCGCGGCCGCCAGATTGACCGCCAGTTCGGAGAGACGCCGTTCCAGTATATTTCTGACCGATGGCTCATAGGAGCGCGCGGTGCCTCGTACCACTATCTCACTGGGGATGACATTCGTGGAGCGTACATGACCCGCCGCGATATAACCGGTACTGATAACCGCGGTCTCGCGGGCAGGAACGTTACGGCCGATGATGGTCTGCAGGCCAAGCAGAAAATGCGCCAGCGGTAGGCTGGGATCCACGGCGCGATGTGGCACCGCGCCGTGCCCTCCGGTGCCTGCGAACCTGACAGCCCAGGTATCGACATTGGCCAGCATTGGACCCGGCCGGATGCCAAACCGGCCGGCCGGCAGTCCCGGCTCGTTATGCAAGCCATAAACGGCGTCGCAAGGAAAGCGCTCGAACAGGCCTTCTTCGATCATCTTGCGCCCTCCCCCTCCCTCCTCCTCCGCCGGTTGAAAGATGAGGTGGACCGTACCCGCAAAGTCGGGATCCCCGGCAAGATAACGGGCTGCGCCCAATAGCATGGCCGTATGACCGTCATGGCCGCAGGCGTGCATCTTGCCTGGGTATCCTGAGGAATAGGCCAGGCCGGTCGCTTCCTCAATATTGAGGGCATCCATATCCGCCCTGAGTCCTATACTGCGTATCCCGGGCCGACGCCCACGGATTGTGCCAACCAGGCCCGTACCGGCGATCCCGCGCGTCACGGCGATCCCCCAGCCTTCAAGCGTTTTGGCGACCAGCGCTGAGGTTCGCCGCTCTTCGAACGCCGTTTCAGGGTGCTGGTGAATATCCCGCCGGATGGCGATCAATTGGGGAAGGTACTCGCCGATCTTTTTAAATAGGGTGTTCTTCATTACCGTATATTCCAAATCTTGTTTAATCATTGAGCGCTGTATGCCGCGTTTCACGCATCATCAGCATGGCAACCACGGCGACGGCATTGGCGCCGACCAGGTACCAGGCCGGCGTCATCGGATTGCCGGTGACGGCGATAAGCCAGGTGACCACAAACTGCGCCGTTCCGCCGAAGATCGTGACGGCGACGGCATAGGAAAAAGACAGGCCGATGCTGCGCACCCGGCTCGGAAAGGATTCCGGGATCATGCCAAGCATCACGCCGGCATTGAGGGAATGCAACGTCACGAGCAGCGCGACCATCAGGAGCAGCATGGTCCCCGTTTGTTCCCGCGTAATCAGCATGAAGGCGGGATAGGCCGCTAGGACCAGCAGCATGCGCGGGATGATCATGACCGCTTTGCGGCCAAACCGATCCGACAGCCATCCTCCCAGCAGGCTCATTATCGCCATGGTCGCGCCGGTCACCAGTGTCGCAAGCATCGAGACCCCGGCAGGAAGCCTGAGCGTTGTCATCGCATAGGTGGTCATATAGCTCGAAATGTACATGGTGACGGCGCCGCCCGCGATGGCGAGGCCCGCCAATATCACTGTACGGCCATGGCCGGCGAGCAAGTCGGTAAGAACTTCCCTGGTCGAACCGTACGTCCGCCCGCTTTCCAATGTTTCGGGAAGGCGATTACGGATATACATGCCGACCGGGGCGATCAGGACGCCCAGCAGGAACGGCAGCCGCCATCCCCAGGCCTCCAGGCTCTCTTTCGGCAGGATTTGCGTCATCAGATAACCGATGATGCCGGCTAGCAGGAATGACAGACCCTGACTGGCTGACTGCCAGCTGGTATATAGCCCCCGCCGGTCGGCAGGCGCCCGTTCCAGCAGATAGGTGGTGGCCGGTCCCATTTCGCCGCCGGCGGAAAAGCCCTGGATGAGGCGGGCCAGTACCACCAGACAGGGCGCGGCGATGCCAATAGCCGCATAGGGTGGAATAACGGCGAGCAGACCCGTACTCAGCGCCATCAGGGCGATGGTCAGGGTCATTGCGGCTTTCCTTCCCTTGCGGTCGGCATAAGCTCCAATCAGTATCCCTCCCAGTGGACGCGTCAGGAAACCGACACCGAACACCCCCACCGACAGCATCAGGCTACCCAGCAGCGTATCTGCCGGAAAAAATTGCCGGGCGATGATAGCGGCAAAAATGCTGTAGAGGGTGAAATCATAAAATTCAAGCGCATTGCCGAGCGTTACTGCCGCAATACTTGCCGCTTTCCCTGGCGTGCCGGTCTTAGCTTCATCCTGTTCGCCGGCGGATACTGCCGTCGTGCTTCTTGCCATTTCCCTCCCCCCCTGGTGCCGATTGGTTTGTTGATTACGGGACCAGCGTAGCGAAATTACCTCGTTGGAGAAAATGCATTAATAATGCGCAATACGTACAAAAAATGTATTCTATCCATTGCCTGTCACCGTGATAAATCCGGGAAATGCGTGTCCTATTCGATCAAGCAGCTGCGCTACGTTGTGGCGGTAAAACAGACTGGCTCGCTCGCTAAAGCGTCCGAGCGCATGTCGGTCTCGGTCTCCTCGATACGGGAGGCCATTCGCCTTATTGAGGACCGGCTCCATATCAGCCTGTTTGTCGGCGAACCGGCCAAGGGCATGAAACTAACTCGGGACGGTGAGCGTTTTACGGCGCTTACCGAAGAGTTTCTCGGGGCCTACCGCGGCTTTGAACAAGCAGCGGCACATATTCCCTTGGATTGGGCGCGCGACATTTCGCTGGGTGTGCTTGCCAGCGCGGGCGCGCTCATTATGCCGTCTCTGATAGCGCGGTTGTCCCAATCCATGCTGAACGGGCATATCCAGCTCGTTGAAGAGAGCTCGCAGGGGCTGTCGGCAGCGGTCCGCGCCGGAAAACTGTCGGCGGCATTCACATTCAATGACGATATTCATCCCTCGCTGGAGTTTATTGAACTGTTCAAGTCACCTCTCCACATCGGCTTGCATCCCACTCATCATCTTGCGGGAAAGAAGGAAGTTCATTTATCAGAACTGAAGGAAGAGCCGTATATCCTGCTCGATTTCGATGGCGCCCGGCGTTATTACGCCGGCCTTTTCGATCATCATGGCGTCAGGCCGCGTGTCGGCTATACGGTCGGTTCGCGCGAAATGGCGTACAACATGGTCGCCGCCGGTCTCGGTTATTCTGTCTTTAACCTTTATCCGCTCCCGACTAAGGGTGGACTACCCCCCGCAGATATTGTGCGTATCCCACTTGTATCGGATTACTGGAGCCCTGCCTTCGGCATGATCCATGTACGCGGCAGGGCCGGCGGCCTGATTGACGGACTGCGTCAGGCCTGTCGTTCAATATCGCTCGACGCCGCCTTGGACATTCCCCCTGCTCAAGCGGACGTAAGATCATCATCAGACGAGTCATCAACGTAAACGATCTTGTTTTGCGGAGCGACACCATCGTGCACGTCTGTCACACCCCGAAGATAAATGGTACTGCCGTTGGCTACTTTAACGGGTAACAGACCGAGTTGAGCAAGGGACGAAGGAGTACTTTTTAACTACATGTATATTCGAGCTCACCCATTTTTTTCTGGCGACCATTGGACCCTAGATTATGGGCTGCCGAGCGTAGCGGTAACGTCCCGCACGGAAAAACCTATTAACTGCGGCTCAAATGAATTCATGTCGAATCTGCACCTACACTATTGAACCGCCATAAGGCATTGGAATTATCGCTCCTGATACCGTAATATCGAACCTCAAATCCGTGACAGCTGCGCCAGCATCACGCGCGTGAATGCCGATAAGGGCTTGCCAGCACCAATCCATTCTATCAAATACTTAGTTATCAAAGGCCGGCTTCGTGGATATCATGCATACTGATGGAGCCGATAAGCCGAGAGTCAACAGAGAGAACGGGGGCAGCTGATATTTTCTTTTCGTGAAACAAAGCCAACGCTTCAGACGCCAGCTGCGTTGCGCTCAGACTGACTCCTCCTGCCGTCATCGCATACGACACCGCCTCGTTGAGTTGACCGCCTTTTAACAGCCAGCGGCGCAAATCGCCATCAGTAAAAACGCCGCAAAGCGCCTCATCACTGTTGATCACAGCTACCAGCCCTAGCCCGGTTCGGGTCAGCTCAAACAAGGCATCAGTAACCGTGGCATTGTCCTTGACCTGAGGAATTTTATCATTGGTCCGCATGATGTCGCCTACACGGCTGAGAAGACGCGTGCCCAGGCTACCAGCGGGGTGGGTGCGCGCAAAATCCAGTTCACTGAAATTTCGTGCCTTCATTAGCGCAATCGCCATGGCATCACCCATCATGAGGGTACAGACTGCGGAAGAAGTGGGGGCAAGGCCTAGCGGGCAGGCTTCTTGCGTGACGTATGTTGTGATAACGTGATCTGCACTGCAGGCCAGGGGTGAATCAGGATTACCGGTAAAAGCGATAACGCCGACAGGCAATGCACGTAACAGCGGCATCATTCGACGGAATTCAGCCGCATGTCCTGAATAGGATATCAGTATCACCACGTCGCCCGCCGCTATCATACCCAGATCGCCATGCAGCGCCTCAGCCGGATGAACATAAAAAGCGGGCGTACCGGTGCTGGCCAGCGTGGCCGCAATTTTTTTGCCGATATGGCCTGATTTACCGATCCCACTGACGATCACTTTTCCACGACACGTCAGTATCAGTTTACAGGCATCAACGAAGGGATCATCAACTCGTTCAGACAGGCAAATGATTTCATTAATCTCAGTTTGCAGCGTTTCTCTGGCGGCGTTCATCAAGATTTCGCGCATGGCTTTACTCTTCTTTTCCGGCAATGATGACCTTTATACCCCGTGCACGCAGTTGCGCAGTAATATCGTCTGAGATGCCGCTGTCTGTGATCAGTACATTCACCGACTCAAGGGAGCAAACTACATTCGGACTTCTACGGCCGAATTTTGAGGAGTCCACAAGGAGAATGATCTTTTGGGCAGCGCGGCACATAGCCTGGCTGACGGCAAACACCTCATTAAAGGTAGTGACACCCGCATTCAGGTCAACGCCATCCGCGCCGATAAACAATTTATCGAAGCTAAAGTGGCTGAAAGCCGATTCAGCAAGACTTCCATGAAAAGAGGCGGAAGTACTGCGGTATGTCCCGCCGGGCATCAGGATGACTTGATCATTATTCAATTCGACCAATTCATTCACGATGCTCAGACTGTTGGTCATGACAGTGATATTGTTAAATTTTGCCAGGTGCGGCACCATCTGTAATACCGTGCTACCGGCATCGAAAACCAGCGAGTCGCCTTCAGAGATAAGTCTCGCGGCACACGCAGCAATCTGCTTTTTCTTTTCAATATTGATAAACGTTTTTCTGTCAATGGGCTGGTCTCCCTCATCACGGGTAAGCATTACGCCACCGTAAGTCCGGATAACCGCACCTTGTTGCTGTAAGTGAGTAAGGTCTTTGCGAATGGTGGTCCCAGTCGTAGTGAAGCGCGCTATCAACTCTTCGACCGTGGTATGCCCTTTACCGTGAAGGTATTCGATTATCTGAGTTTGCCGTTGTTTTGGTTTCATCCTGGTTTCCCTGTCTGAGCCCCTATTGATTCCATTCACATTCGCACAACCATATTCGTGATGGGAAGGGATATCTTTCGATTTAAAAGATATCACCTTTTATTTGAGATAGCTAATCCCAGTGCAGCTCGCATGGCTTTACTTTGCGGATAGAGTTGCTCTGGATTAATATGCTCGAGCCGCATACCTTGAAGTTTATCTTCCGCCACCGGGCGGGAAAAAACCGTTATCCCCTTCATAATAAAGGATTGGGTTACAATATTATTGCTGTCCACACTAAGAACCAGGACCAGCCGCGGCATAAAACGGCCCCCCGAGCGTCCGATCCCGACCCGATTTTCTGCCGGCAGTTGCGCCAGAGCTTCATTAAATTTCCGCATCTGCAGCCAGCCGAGCACTATCTGTCCGGCCCAAGCAAGTCCCGCCAAACATATCAGCATATTAACTGAGTTCATTCTGAAACCTCCCGGTAAAAGCCGGCAGCGCAGGCTGCCGGCCTTATGTCAGAACATGACCTGTCCGCCGGTAATGTTGATAGACTGGCCCGTACAATAGGATGCTTTGTCACTTGCATAAAAAATTAGCACATCGAGGACGTCCTGATAGTCGCACCCCCGTTTGAGCGGCACCTTGTCAATATAGAACTGCTCCACCTCATCTGCCCGGATACCCAGCTTTTTGGCATATTGGGGGAGGAGTGACTGGAACATGGGTGACTTGAGCAGATTACCCAGCATCAGGGAATGAACAGTGATACCGTACTCCGCTAAATCGAGTGCCAGCGACTGAGTCAGCCCCACACCACCGAATTTGGCCGCACTGTAACCAGAATTATGTTTACTACCCACTTTGCCGGATTTTGAGTTAATTTGGATAATCCTTCCTGGAATAGTATCGCGGATCATCAGTTTTGAAAATTCCCGGGCGCACAAGAAATATCCCACCAAGTTAACCTGAAGCGACAGGTCAAAATCGTTGAGAGCAAATTGGGTGATAGGTGCGGCTTTTGCGATACCCGCGCTGTAAACAAGCAAATTTGCAGCACCTAAAAATGTCTCATCAATAGCCTTAGCCAGCGCGATAACGCTTTCTTCATTGGTGGCGTCCACCTGAAATCCGGACGCCTGCCCCTCCCCATGAGATTGGTTAATCTCCGCCGCCACCGCGTCGGCGTTGCCGGCATTGAGGTCGGCTACAGCAACTTTATAACCCGCCTCGGCGAGTCCCTTACACAGGTAAGCGCCCAGTGTCTGACCACCACCGATAACTACAGCAACCTGATCCATTTTATTCTCCTGTTTACTCATTTAATACACGAAACTTCTGACCGGGTTCGATTGATGTAGGCGTTGGGCCTTCGACATGAACCGTTCCCGGAAACTCAGCCTTTATGGCTCCGTCAAATCTCACAGTGATATGGCCTAATTCACGTAGGTTGGTTTCTGCCACTTCCCCAACAGCCGTGACCAGCCAGCTTTGCTCACCAATTGTTATCAAGGAGCCCGGGTTGAAGGGGGCCTCCAGATTAATATTCGGACGATGAATAAAGCAGTATTCGGCTACTTCAGCCGGTGCACCTTCTGCAAAAGTGATAATGAAATTATCCTCGAAGGATTCCGTGGCATTTGCGCCAGCTGAAACGAACGTAGATTCATAAATAGTTTTCATAACCCTTTCCATTGCTTACTGGTAAATAAAACCGGACGCAGCCCAGGCCAAGAGAACAGTCGGCGCACCGGTCAGGAAGCGGCCAACCAGTACCGACGGCACACCCACCCGCACGGTGTCTTGCTTGGCCTCAGCCAGCGACAGGCCGACCGGGATAAAATCGGCAGAGGCCTGCGCATTAATGGCAAATAACGCTGGCAACGCCAGATGGGGGGGGATAAGGCCCTGACCAATTTGCACGCCGACCAGGACACCGATGACCTGCGCGATGACCGCACCTGGGCCAAGAAAAGGCGACAGGAGCGGAAAGGAGCAGATCAATGCTAATGTCACTAAACCAATGGGACTGTTTGCCAGCGGCGTCAGACCGTGTGCGATAAAATCCCCCAGGCCGGAAGCGATGATGATGCCAATAAGCGCGGAGACAAAAGCCATAAATGGCAGGATGGTCTTGAGTACAGTGTCAATGGTTTCCCGGCCGGCCTGAAAGAAGACGGCGACTACTGAGCCCATTCCCATCCCCACTTTTGCTAATAAGCCGTCGCTTTGTTCGGTGATTTTTTTGCTGGTATCGTAATCACGACCTTTAGCGCCAGCCCCGGCGGTTGCGCCAGTTTGTTTATCGTTTTGTGGCTTAAGTGCTGAAGGTATTGAAAGTGCTTCATTATCATTGGCGGCACGAATGTCACCCACTCTGACACCGGAGACGTAAATATCTTCCGTAATGAACTGCGCCAATGGACCGGATTTACCGGTGGCATGGATATTGATGGTGGGGATTTGGCGCTTAGGATATAACCCACAACGCAGGGTTCCGCCACAGTCGATGACAGCAACACCAATCTCGTCTGCCGGCGGTTCACCCTCTTTAAAGCCATCAACCGCTTCCCAGCCGGTCAGCTCTTTTAGCCGGTCAACAATTGCCGGGCGGGTGCCTGCGGTAATATAAACAATTTTTTTGCCTGCCGTGGCTGTCAAAAACAGCGGCCCACCCCAGCCACTTTCACCTTTATGAACTTCTATTATCTTAGACATTTTGGACTCCGCCCGTTAAACGAACCTGACTATCAAGCTGTATGTGCATTTTTCTTTCGAAAATAGCCGTGGTAAGGTCCGTTACCCAGCCCCGAACAAAATTCGTCGCCATGCCGACCAACAGATAGCTGACGGCGAGCGGTCCCAGTGGAAGGTGAAGCGTGGTGAGCCCGTTAGCGATACCCAGATAAACGAACAACTCACCCGGGTTAATATGGGGGAACAACCCGTTCATGGAATGACAGCTGTAGGACGCCGCAGCGTAATAGCTGGGTTTGTACTTCTCGGGCATGAATCTACCCAGGCTCAGCGTCATCGGATTACAGAAAACAAACGTTCCGATAACAGGCAATAACAGATAGCGTGAAACAGGGTTGCCAGCACAACGTTGCGCCAGTGCTTCTATCCGCTTTTGTCCAACAAAAACGATTAACGCATTCATTACAACCAACAGACTGATAAGTAAAGGAAGAATACCGGTCACCATGCCGACAAAAGTCTTCCCGCCTTCCTGAAAGAGCCCGATAAACCATTCGGCTCCATGGGTAATAATTTCAATCATTCTGAAACTCCTTTGCGTGGGCACACCTTGTAATATCGTTTATTTCGAAAGAAATATAGATCTAAATAGTGCACAAAAAAGCGTCTTTCATCACAAAAATGATCATTATGATTAAAATAACAGATCTAAATGAAAGATTTTATCTTTTACTTTAGCTTTGACAGCTTTGACCTCGCCAAAAGTTAAGATTGGACGGGGGAGATAGCAAACTGAAAGAAATTGGCTTGGGGACGAAGACCCAAGAGCTTGAAAACTATGGGAACCGAAAAAACGCTGCCCTGAGTGGATTTTTGTGGTGAAGACTCCATGCATGATGGCTCCGAGGAATTAAGGTTGCCAAGTGGCAACCTTTTCCCTGCGGACTTATACAAATTATTTGCAAAATTTACCTGCATTATCCCGTTTTTTCCTTATAGTCCCGTCGTCGTTCCGACTATTGTGTTGTGTGCTACCTTCGGACTTAGGGATGGATTTTTCGGGATTGAGAGGGTTTCTATTTGCCATTGTTTTCTCCTTATCAAAAATGAAACTGTAAAGTAACCAAACACCTAATTACGCCTTCTCTGTGTTTTTTCCAAGCATCCTTATGGCTGTTTATAATTACTTGTATGTATAAATGTTATTTTAATATTAATTTTTTTCGCAAATTCGGCGATATTATCCGCTATCAGACATTCATGTTAGCGCTGATACCGCACCTGTTTTTGAACATGGCCGTTCTATGCTGTATGTATAATCGAAGTTTTTAGAGGCCATAAATCAAATGAGCGTAATGTGAACTATGAACATATCTAATATTCAGAGGTCGTTATGATTAAAAAAATAGGTGTGCTGACAAGCGGTGGTGATTCACCAGGTATGAATGCGGCAATCCGGGGAGTGGTCCGTGCCGGTCTTTCCCAAGGGCTAGAAGTCTATGGCGTCCATGACGGCTTCCTCGGCTTGTTTCAAGATCGAATAAGTAAACTGGACCGTTATAGCGTTTCAGATATGATTAACCGTGGTGGTACCTTTTTGGGTTCTGCCCGCTTTCCTGAATTCAGAGAAGAAGGAACCCGCGCCATTGCCATTGAAAATATGAACAAACGCAGAATTGATGCATTAGTGGTTATCGGTGGCGATGGATCCTATATGGGTGCAAAACGGTTAACTGAAACGGGATTTCCCTGCATCGGCCTACCCGGCACCATTGATAATGACGTTGCCGGTACCGATTACACTATCGGTTATTTTACCGCACTGGAGACCGTGGTAGAAGCGATTGACCGACTACGTGACACGTCTTCTTCCCATCAACGTATTTCTATCGTTGAAGTGATGGGGCGTTATTGCGGTGACTTGACCCTGGCGGCGGCCATAGCCGGTGGTTGTGAGTTTATGGTATTGCCTGAGGTAAAATTTAATCCGGGAGATTTGGTTGCCGAAATCCAAGCTGGCATTGCCAAAGGCAAAAAACACGCCATCGTCGCTATTACAGAGCATGTTTGCAATGTCAGCGATTTGGCGCGATATATCGAAAAAGCGGTCGGTCGAGAAACCCGCGCCACGGTTTTAGGACATATCCAGCGCGGTGGCAGCCCGGTTGCCTATGATCGAATTCTGGCCTCCCGCATGGGTGCTTTTTCAATAGAATTGTTATTAAAAGGCTATGGTGGACGCTGCGTTGGCGTGCAAAACGAAAAGCTTGTCCATCACGATATTATCGATGCTATTGAAAATATGAAGCGCCCTTTTAAAAGCGATTTGTTCAAAACTGCCAAAACGCTGTTTTAACCAGCTCAAGCGCCCTACTTACTTCCCAGGATGCGTCCCGGTCAGGAACGATTACTCTTACTAATCGGGCGCTCATTCCATAACTTGAGTGAGATCACCGTAAGTGCCAACATAGCGGTGATTCCGTTCGATATCATAATGGGGAAGTCCCCCATGCGAAAACCATAACCAGCCCAACAGGAAACGCCCAGGAATAGCACTGCCCACATTCCCAATGAGAGGCTGCTGGTGTCTTTGTTTTTGATGATATGCATAACCTGCAGGAAAAACGAACCAGTGGTTACCCACGCCGCAAGCGTTCCCTGCCAAATTGGCCACGGCGACAGGAGCACAAACGACAGCAGCGCCAAAATTATAGTCGCTGCGACAATCATCAGATTCTTCATATCATACCTCGTATCTTCGTTGTGATAAACTGGTCTTAGCTACCTCTGCGACTCTGCTATATCCTTATTTAATAATGCCTTAACTTTACAAATAACATTGTGTTGCCTAAGGAGGAAAGGGGGAACAACGGGTCATATGAGCCCGAAAATGCAATTCAGTGGCTTTCTCAGCTACATAGCATCCTGATGTCAGTGCAAGCCCTACTTGCCATACAAAAGACAACCCCTCTCTTATACGAATTTTTCGCCACTACCCTTCTCTATTTTTTCATGAATGCTCACCTTACCCATGCGGCGAATAGATCGATGTTGGAGTTGGCCTGCGGGAGAGAAGATTTTTTGTTTGAAGCGAAACATTAAGGTGACGAAATATTGTAAATACGCGTGCAATACGGGGGGTTGCGGATCTTAAGGAAGCGGGATATCCCGCGATGGTGTCCTTCAGAGTTGAATGAACTCGTGCATGAACGCTGTAGAGCGCCAGCGCCAGCATCAACACTAACACTTACCCATTTTGAAATTTTTTCTTTTCTTTTATGCAAATCTTAACCTTTGACAAATAGTGTCTGCTTGATAATGTCAATATCTATAGTTCAATTACCATAGCATAAAAATGTAACTAAATGAAATGAACATTACAGACTGGTTTTGGATTGCGTATTTTGTTGTTTAATGGCCGCGCAGCTATCACATCAATTAACAGAAGCTGGGGCACTACGTCAAGACCGCTTTTCTTGTAAACCTGAGCGGACTGAAAGGGGTTACCCAGATGCGTTATAAGACTACCGCAAACCGTAAGCGGGATTTTTCAGCTTAATTTGACAAAGAGACACAAATGGCAAGCATCGCAGACATAGCTAAAAAACTAAAGCTGTCGAACTCTACAGTATCAAGGGCATTAAGAGATTCAGACCTGGTGACGAGAAAAACCCGCGATGAAGTTCTGCTTGCGGCGCAAGGAATTGGATATGAAGTCAATACCATCGCCAGAAAACTTCGCAGTGGGAATCGAAAACTATCGGTGTAATAGTTTCTGATATAATTAACATATTTCACGGCGAGATTATTACCGCAATCCAGAAAATTGCAATAGATAAAGGCTATACCGTGATCTTTGGAACGTCCTCCGAAAATGAAGCGATTGAGCGCCAAATTATTCATCTTCTGAAAAGCAATATGCTGCAAGGCTTGATTATTGTTCCGACTGCTAACTCAATTAATAATATAGAAAAATTAAACCATTTGCCTATTGTTGAAGTAGATCGATTATCAGGATTCCCATCCAGCGACCAGGTATTAATTAATAATCATGAAAGTATGAAACTTGCAACAAATTATATGCTCAATCTAGGGCATAGAAATATATTATATTGTACGGGCAACTTGCGATTACCACATTCAAGGAAAGACTCGATGGTTTCAAAAATGCCATCATGGAGAGTGCGTCAGTAATAAAAAATAATATTATTTTGATAATGGAAACTGACAAATTACAGGAAAGAGCATGCAGTGAAGTCATGAATTACCTGACCAGAAAACCAATTCCCACAGCCATTATTGCTGCTAATGATTTCATAGGAGAAGGTGTTGTATCTGCTATCTATAAATGTGGCCTTTCCCTGCCAGATGATTTATCTTTTCTTATGTTTGATGATCCCAAATGGGCAAGTTTCTTCCCCACACCATTAACTGTTATTAAACAACCTGCCTATCAGATGGGATTAACAGCGGCGAGCATGTTGATAGACAAGATAGTGAAAAAAAATCGTACTGAGAAAATTATAAAGAGATTGAGCGCCGATTTAATAGTCAGGCAATCAGTGATAAATATTGTAACATTCACTCAGATATTTATTTGCAGAGGATATGAAAAAGGAAGTATCCATGACACTTCCTTTATAAAAACCGCATAAATTCTTCAGTGTACTTCAAGGTTCCCATACGCATTTTTCCAATCATTTTGGAACTGAAGAACAGCAGCTTCCACAAGGGCATTGTCCAATAATTTGCCCGCAAGATCCGCCGGCAAAGTAACACATTCGCAACCTGCTAACAAACATTCAAGAAACTGTCGGTTATTTTTGAAGCTGGCACCAAAAACCTTGCAATGCGGAGCATGCATTTCCAAAAGTTTGACCAATGAAGTGACCGTCTCGATGCCGTTGCCAGAAATTGCCTCAATACGATTAAAATACGGGGCGACATATTCAGCGCCCGCTAGGGCTGCCAGCAAGCCTTGGGTGGCGTTATAGACGGCGGTTCCCAACGTTTTAATATTCGCCTCTTTCATTTTTTTAATTGCTTGTATACCTTCTACCGTCACAGGGATTTTGACGACGATTGCATCGTCCAAACGACTAAGACGTTTAGCTTCTTCAATTATGCCATCCCTATCTGAGGCAATGACTTGAGCAAAAATCAGCTTATTGGGTCCCAAAATGGCGCGAATCTGGGGAATTAACACTGACATTTTAACCGCTGATTTAGCCGCTATACTTGGATTCATCGTTACTCCGGCAAGAGGTAAACTGGCTTCAAGATTTTTAATTTCATTCAAATTAGCGGTATCGACATAAATTTTCATCCAATATACCCTCTTATAGTGTTATCACTCGTGAACGACAACATAACCCAGCTTGACTCCCTCTCTCTCTGTTCTGCTGTTGCATCCACAAAGCTTCAGTTCAGTCACATTTACTTGGCTATGAAAAAGAAGAAAAATGCCAGGCAGTAGTGGTAAAGATCACCCTCTAATCAAATGAATGGAGATTGCATAACCAACAAAGGCCAACATTGGCCTCACGGTAAGTTCCAAAAATTTTTAGAATGAAATCATTTTTATTTTTATAGTTGGTTCACAAAACAAACAATAATTTATTTAATAGAATCAATAAATTAATATTGTTATTTAACTACCTCAAAATGACAACGTTGTCATTTATGGGTATGTTATTCACTTGGACAATTCGCTTAAGTGATATTGATCACAATTTCTCAGTTATGATTTTTCACCTTCGTCGAAAATATAATGTTCCTTCCTGTCAGGCATCGGAGGAATCAGCCATATCATCGACGCGTCCGAAGAGAAATGATCAATGCACCCCGCCTGCGATATGCAGCGCGGGGTATCAGGTTAATCTTGGTTGATTTCCTGTTCATGAGCTAGTAGATACTGCTCCGCTTCGCCGGACCAGATACCTTTATGACGATCCAAAATTGCCACCAGCTCCGGATCTTGGATCTGAGTGAGGGCAGTCAATGCCAAGTATTTCCCAGTATAGACCAGTTTTTTTCCGCCACCGACAGCCGGCAAATCCAGCGTCGTCTCCCCTGCCGCATTCAGCCCAAGGATATGCGTAACAACTTTTGCCGCCTGTACTTTTTTCTCTTCTATCAGTTTTACCGCAGTACGCATATCGTCGGTATTGCCGCCGGAAGTGCCCACATAATGGGTAAAGGCATAGTGCACATCATAAAAGTTAACCGGCGCGGTAAACTGTTTATCCTGCGGCCCGGCGAAGAAGTTCAGACAGCCATCCGGAGCCAGCAGCGAGGACGCCTTAGTGACAAGCTCCTCTTCAGGCACGAAAACAAAAATATCATCAAAGCCGTGCCCGTCGCTCAGTGCTAGCAACGCATCGTACGTCGCCTCCCGCGCATTCAAACAGTGGATTTGTGTTTGCGGCTCTGAGGGATAATGTTTACAGGCGTAGTTCAATTTGTCTTCACGCGTGCCTGTCACCACCAGTAAGGAGGGGTTTACTGGGCCATGCAGCGCGTAATCAATCGCCAGTAATCCCATCGGCCCGGTACCGCCGAGGATAAGCGTTCGTCCTTGCGGACGAATACCCATTTTGTGATTGTAGGTGCCCTCCTGCAGATGATAGTTGGCGTTGAACGCACCGATAACGCAGGACAGCGGCTCGACCAGCGACCCTTCAAAATAGGTTTCCCCCTCATATACCAACAGACAATCCTGCTCCATTACTTCATTGGGGATCACCACATGAGTGGCGTCGCCACCCACCCACCGGAAAGAATATCCGGGGCAATCCGGACGATCAGGTAATTGTAAATTAGCCTGAATGACATAGCGCTGGCCTGGCTTGAATTTATGTTGCCATTTTTTGCCCACCGCGATGATATCGCCGCAAAATTCATGGCCGATAATAATGGGGTTTGTTGCCACATCATCGGGCACCTTTTTATGGTTTTCGCCTTGATTGGCCTCTTTCCAGGAGGAGAGGCACAGGCTGTCGGTGACTACCGCCGCTAGGACTTCATCATCTTGCATATCAGGAAGCTCAAAAGTTTCCAAACGCAGGTCGCGTTTGCCGTACAGGCGTAAAGCCGTCGTTTTCATAAACCACCTCGTTGTTAAGGTTTTCCCGGCATCGCCGGGGTATAAAATTAGGACAAAAAGCCCAGCGCGTTACCCAGTATCCCCAGGCCGAACAGAGCGAAAATCAGCCATACCGGATTGATTTTTTTGTTGAGCAACCGCACCATCAGCAATGTCAGTCCTAATGCCAGCAGGCCGGGACACAGCTGGTCGAGGATATTCTGCACCGTCATGGTGATGGTCGCGCCATCCGGCCCGGGCGTTTTCGATACCACCAATGGCACATTGATGCTGGTCCATTTCGTCACCAGCACGCCCATCACGAACAGACCGAGAATGGAGGCGCCTTCGGTCAGTTTTTGCAGTAGATTGCCGCCCATATCGCTGACGATATTGACTCCTTTACGAAAGCCGTACTGCAGGCCGTACCACTTCATCGCCAGGCGCACCGCATTGAAAATAAAGAAAAACAAGAGCGGCCCGATAATATTGCCGCTGAGCGCCAAAGACGCGCCCAGCGCGGCGGTAATCGGTCGCAGAGTTCCCCAGACCAGGGGATCCCCGACGCCGGCCAGAGGCCCCATCATGCCGACTTTGATGCCGTTGATGGCGCCATCGTCAATCTGCGCGCCATTGGCGCGCGCTTCTTCCATCGCTGCGGTTACCCCTAACACCGGGCCGCAGACCGCAGGCGTGGTGTTAAAGAACACCAAATGTCGTTTAAGTGCTGCTACCTGGTCTTCCTTGCGGGGATAGAGACGTTTGATCGCCGGGATCATGTCATAGCAGAAGCCCAGTCCATGAATGCGTTCAAAATTGAATGACGCCTGTTGCAAATTTGAGCGTAAAAACATGTTGAACAAGTCAGCGCGAGTAAGTTTTTTGGGTTCCATGGCGGGCTCCGTTAGTCATCCAGTTGGTCAAGCGCACCCGATTCGGCAGGGGCGGATTGCGGTTCGGCTTTACGCCATTGAGGGTTAAGCTGGATATAGACCAGCGCAATGATCACGCCCACACCACCGAAGGCCAGCAGGCTGAAGTTGAGATAACCGCCGGCCAGGAAGCCGAGGAAGAAAAAGGGCATCAGGTATTTCACGCTCATCATGCGCAGCACCATAGCGTAGCCAACCACCACGATAAAACCGCCGGCAATCTGCAGCCCACGCGTGACGAAGTCCGGGATTGAGTTCAACATATTGCTGACCATATCGGCGCTGACGAACAGCGACACGACTAGTGCTGGAATGGCGACACGCAGCGCCTGTACGCCTAGAGCTGAAACGTGGAGGATGTCAATGGTGCGAAAGCGCGCCTGTTCGGCGGCCTTATCGGCGGCATGTTGAAAGACGACGGTGAGCGTGCGGGCGAATACCGTCAACACCTGTCCCGCGGCGGCCACAGGCAGTGCTATGGCAATCCCCGTAGCAATACTTTGATGGCCGACGATCACCAGAATGGCGGAGATGATACTGGCGAGTGCGGAATCCGGTGATTGCGCCGCGCCGACATTCATCCACCCGAGCGCAATCAGTTCAAGTGTGCCGCCCAGCATAATGCCGGTTTTCACATCGCCGAGAATAAGCCCGATAACGGTACAGGCAATCAGCGGACGGTGGGTCTGAAATTCATCCAGCACGCTGCCCATGCCGGCAATACACGAAAATATAAATATTGCTATAATTTGTAGGGTACTGATTTCCATAATATCACCTTTCAGGTATAGTCATCCCTGCCTGTTACGGCATAAAACAGGCGACTGTATTACTAGACGAAAGACTGTTCTTTTATTTTTTCTAGAATATTAACGGACGGGTCTGAAGCGACTATACGCAGATCCAGTTTCACTCCGGATTTATCCAGCTCACGAAACGCTTCAATATCCTGTTCATCCAGAGAAACAGCTTTGGTTAACTGTCTTTTCCCGGGTCTCCAAGCCATGCCGCCAATATTCACAGTTCCGATATTTACACCTTGCTTGATCATGCTTAATACATCCTGCGGATTGGTGAAAAGGTAAAAAACGGTTTCATCTTTATATTGCGGATTATGATATACGGCGACGGCCTTTTCGATATTGACCACATTGACTTTCATTCCAGGTGGTGCGGCCTGGCGTAATAAAGTGCGGCGGACCTCATCGTTATAAACATCGTCATTGCAGATAATAATACGCTGTGCGTTAGCCACTTTTGACCAGACGGTCGTGACCTGGCCGTGGATTAAACGGTCATCGATACGGGCAAGAGTTATCTTCATCAGAAATCTTCCTCTAGGGTTTTTACCTGTTGCCAGACCACGCAACATTGGCTTGCGACAGCCGTCAGGTGTGCGCAAAGCGCATCGGCGGCCATATTCTGCTGGTTATCGACCAACTCCAGCGCCAGCGGCAATGACAGGCCGCTGATGAGATGCAATTTCGCATTTTTCATCGCCAGGGAGGCCGCCGCGTTCCAGGGGCTGCCGCACTGTAAATCGACGGCAACCAGCCACTCTTCATCCGGGTGAGGAGCGATGATAGCCGTCAATTTGGCGACAATATCCGCCGCGTTTTCACCAGGAACAAATTCCACCGCGGTCACATTGGTGTCGCCATACACCATCTGAACGGATTCAAGCATCGCGCTGGCGAGCTTGCCGTGAGCACAAAAGATTGCATTAGCCATCATGCTTCCCTCTCGTCTTGTGTCGCCGTCATTTTTGTGCGCCATCTGCCCTTGACACCCGGTGCCGATAGCTGCCCGACACCCTTATTCATACCGCTGCCGGATGCGCCGCCGATAACAATAAAAACGTTACTGGCCAGTTTTAACCACGTTTGCATAATAGACTCCCGTTTCTCGGATAAAATGGTCCCGCCGCAGATAAATTCCGCGTTAATTTTTATTTCTTTTTGTTACTTAAGTAATAACTCAGCCGTTTCCCGATTAGTTACCAGACAATTGATATAATTTCCATGCAAGGCGCCAAGAATGCCTGAATATTTTTCTTCACCTATCGCAATGCCGATGGAATACCGCGCCTTTTTAATACGCGGCATTTCAATGGCCAGCGTTTTTTCACTCATAGTGGTTTCAACAGCGTTGCCGTTAATATCAAAAAACCGTGAACAGATATCCCCTGCAATCGGGTGGGAGTTCAGATCGTCGTTCTCTTCGCTGCCGTAAAAAGCATGCCAGTTGACGCCATCACGGATCGCCGGTGAGCCGATCCCTACCAGTGCAATATCCAGGTTATCCCAAAAAGCAGAGATGGTTTTAAAATGCTGGGATTGCATAATGCCGTTTCTGATAAACGGGTTATCCAGCAAGGCGGGAAAATCGGCCAGATGTGACTCCGCCTTCAGTTTCGCGGCCGCGCCATAGGTAAGCGTATTCACATGGTAACGGCTCTCAAGCTTACCGGAGGGGCCGCCGATAATTGGCACACAAATCACCTGGCGCGACTGACTGGCCTGAGGCAGATTTTCGACCAGCGCCCGCACGGCGCGCCCCCACGAAAAACCGATGATATCACCCGGCTTCAACAACCGGTCAACCAACTGAGCGCCGTGCAACCCCATCACGGCAAGCTTGTCTTCTTCCTGGTCCGCGTCACTGGACGCGACCACCGCCTCCCTCAGGCCGAATTTTTGCTTAAGCTGTTGTTCCAGCCATAAATTCTCGTTATGGTCGTAATTAATGGCGATCGTGATAATGCCTTGCTCGCGGCCACGCTTTAATAAACGACTAATGGTGGTGCGATAAATACCAAGTTCACGGGCAATCTGTACCTGTGTCATGTCCTGCCCATAATAAAGCTGGGCAATTTTCACGATTAGACGGACATCATCGCTGTTTTCCATTCCCGCTCACTTGCACATATGTGCAAACTCCGTTATGACTTGATTACTTTGATATAACAAGTTTCGCGGGGAGTTTCAAAGGCTTTTTATGGTATTTAATCTGAATAATTGAATTATTATACTGCACAAATGTTTCTATGTAGTTTATAAATAAGCACATTTGTGCATTAGTAGTTAACACATTGATTCTTATTTTATTGATGGGACAAAATTGCAAGACGGTCGACCGTGCGCTTTTGTGAGTATATGTGTTGTGGATCACAATTAATTGCGGCAGTTTCACCCAGCGACAAGTGGCTGCGCGCTGGCATACGCCGAAGGATGAGGAAACGAACATCTGGCCCACCACGTTCATTCAATTGGCACTGGAATAACTCGTTCTGCAAACCGGACACCATCCAAGTAGGCGGCCAGATGCGTAGACATGCCTATCTATGATTTGAACGGGCCAGGCCATCGTCAGGATATTTATCGATTAATGCAGCAAATAGTGCCGCGCGTGCCGGTCCCGCCGCTCGTTCAACTGACTGAGCGGCAACGATGTTGATGCGTGGCAAATAATCACCGCCGTCCCAGCGCTCGACCTCCAGCACAACTAGACGCCCCGCGGCAATATCAGCAGCAACAAGCGGTTCGGGCATACTGCCCCAACCCAGCCCTTCATAAAGCAGCCCATGTTTGGTCGTCAAATCAGTCACCCGCCAGCTGTCCAGCGCTGCAACGCCATGTTCGCGACTTCGGGCCGCGTCGCGCGGATCGGTCAGCACGATTTGTAATTCTTTGCGCAGCATATCCACGGTAACAGGACTTTGATGCAGGACGAGCGGATGTCCCGGGGCCGCGACGGCGACCAAATCCATGCTCGACAAGCGGTTTCGGTCGAGCGTGGCGGGCAAATCGATCTCCAGCAGAACGGCAAGGTCTAACTTCCCCGCGACCAGCAATTCCTCCAAACCGAACGATGCCCGGGAGATGCGAAGAACGACCGTGGGAAATTCAACGCGAAACGCAGCCAATATCGGCGCAAGTTGCGTAATGGGCACCATTTCCGATACGCCGAAACGTACTTCAGCCTCCATCCCTTGAGCCATCGCCTTCGCATGATTATGCAGTGCGTTAACGTCTGCAAGAATACGCCGCGCTCGCGGCAGCAATGCCTTCCCTGTAGGGGTAAGCGAAGGACGGTAGGCGCTGCGATCAAAGAGTGCTATTCCTACCTGATCCTCCAGCTTCTGTATGGTGTAAGTCACGGCGGATTGGGTTCGATTGAGTACACGTGACGCACTTGAGAAACTGCTTTGGTCGACGGTGGTGATAAAAACCAATAGCTGATCGAGCGTTAAGGCATTCATATCCCTACTCCGCGGTTAGACAATTCATAACCATAAGAATAATTGAAGTTGTTTATGAAAACAATCCGGGTATCTTTGATGGAGTGATCGCTTTATGCTCAAACCTTGACTGCATAGGAGAGAAAACGTATGAGCATAGAGGACGTAAATTCAACAGAAGGATCTTCGGCAAACAAGCTGTTGCGGATTGGACTTTGGATAGTGCAGAGTGCGCTTTTTGTCACTTTTGTCATGTCGGGTTACCTCAAGTTGGCGTCCCCAATAGCGCAATTGTCCGCGATGATGCCTTGGACGGGCGAGTTTTCCGAGATATTCGTGCGTTTTATCGGTCTAGTCGACCTGGCGGGCGGTCTCGGTATCCTGTTGCCGGCCTTGACGCGCATCCTGCCGCAATTAGGGATACTGGCCGCGAGCGGCATTACGGTGCTACAAGTGTTGGCAATCGTTTTCCACATTTCTCGCGGCGAATACATGGTGTTGCCACTTAATCTGGTGCTGTTGCCATTGGCAGTTTTTGCTCTGTGGGGGCGGACGCGAAAGGCCCCTATTCACCCTCGCTGAATCATCACACACATCCAACCTGATCATCTGGAGCATAACATCATAACTATCTTGCATATTGACTCGAGCATCAGCGGCGAAAATTCTGTTAGCCGCCAACTTTCTGCCACTGCCCTCGCACAAGTGTTGGCCACTCACCCTAATCAACAGGTTATCTATCGCGATCTGGTTGCCGCGCCAATCGATCATTACCTGATGACTGACAAACCGACGAAAGGGACAAAAGAGTCTGCTGCCAGTAAAACCATCCTTGATGAATTTCTTATGGCCGACACCATGATTATCGGTGCACCGCTCTACAACTTTACCATTTCGAGCCAGCTTAAGGCGTGAATAGATAGGATTATCATCGCCGGCGTTACCTTTAGTCTGGATGAGCAAGGCAATTCGGCCGGTCAGGCGGGAGATAAGCGGGTAATTGTTCTGCTGTCGCGGGGTGCGGTCTATCAGCCTGGGGCATCGTGGGCGCAGTTCGAACATGCCGGAACCTATCTGAATGCGATCTTTGGCTTTATCGGCATCAAACCCACGATTGTGGTCGCGGAAGGCACCGCCTTTGGCCCCGAAAGCCGTGCAGGCGCGATTGCCGCTGCCGAAGCGGCGATTTCCTGTATCCAGATTCAGTAGGCCGATATGAGCATGTTTCCTACCTTCTTCATTCTCCATGGCCGCGGCCCGTGCTTTTTTATCGGACCCGACCCCTGTATGACCGCACGATACTTGGGATCGTATGGCTGCGTCCTTGCGCGGACTCGATATGTTTATCGGGCAGCGTCCGCGCGCGGTCATTACCTTATCCGGCCATTGGCAGGCCGGGAATCCGACGGTCAATACGGGCGCGCACCCGCCATTGCTTTTCGACTATTCGGTTTTCCCTCCACCGCGACCTATCGGCTCACCTGGCCTACGCCCGTTGAGCCGATAGGTCGCGGTGAAGGTGTGTCAAAGGCTGGAGGATGCCGGCTTCACCGCCGGTACGGATGATCGGCGCGGTTATGATCACGATGTGTTCATTTCCTTTAAGCTTATCGATCCAGACGCCGACATTCCTGTCCTTCAACTTTCAATGATGGAATCCTATAATCCGACCCGGCATCTGGCGATGGGACGTGCCCTGGCGCCGTTGCGCAATAATGATACCCTGATTATCAGCAGCGGCATAAGTCATCACAACCTGCCACATTTTTTTATCGGACGCGGAGATGATATGACCGAGTCATTCGATTCATGGTTGGGTGAAGCGGTCATCAATCCAGCGTTACGGGAGATGAATTTGCCCGGTTGGCAAACAGCTCCGGCTGGAAAGTCCGCCCATCCCGAGCCAGAACATCTTCTGCCGCTGCTGGTCGCCGCTGGTGCTGCCGAGGGAAAGACAGGCGACTGCGTGTATCATGACCGTATCGCCGAGAAGCCTTTTTCGGGGTTCAGGTTCGGGTAGACTCTCAGTAGAGCCGAAAAACACTTTCCCCAGCAAACACTGCCTTGCGATCAAAACGTCATTACCGTCACCGGCCTATCCCAATCAGCGATGCGCCAGGGATTAGCCGGGCGATTGTTGTCGGCACATCTGTCAATGAAGGGCAAAATCGGCCGGTATCTGGTGTATCCTTCCCGTTTGGAGGATGCGGGATGACCTGCCCATTCATACCAGGTGTACTCATTGGTCACGCGCCAAAAGCCGACTGCGGACAACATTTCCGCGACCGGACTGGCGCTGACAGGACCGCCATCGATATTGTCAAGAGTAAACGGCCGCCGCTAAATGTCGTTCTGAACGGTGGGCAGCCTCACGAAAGCCAATATGCATTACATATTATGTTGGATGGCATGGGCGTTCAAAGGAAAAATGGGTTCATGAAACACCTTGGAAAAGCGGTACTTGCTGATAAAGGGTTACTCAAGCAATTCCGTAACTATTTAAAAGATAATGGGATAAAGGTCGTAATCCCGCATAAATCGCATGAGAGAGCCAGCAGGGATGGGCGGACCCGATTTGACAGAGAAACGGAGCGCAAACGGAACGTTGTTAAAGGCGTTTCGGCATTTTAAAAAAGAACCGTCGCATTGCCACGCGCAACGAAAAAATGACGAGGAATTATCTCTCGATGGTGAAGTTGGGCCGTATCAAACTATTTTTTAAGGGATTATTCAATTGAGGGACACAGCCTATGATGAATGATTTTGATTGACCAATGGCCCAATTTTTAAATATGCGATACTGCCTCCATGGCGGTATTTCCATAAGACAACAATGTGAGGGGAATTAAAGGTTGATATAAACTTCCTAACCCAGCCTTACAAAAAGGTTATATATAATAACTGAAAAAAATCATCAAAATCATTAACTTAAAACATCACTACATATTATTAAATAAATATCCTTACTTTGAATAAATATGATAAATATTTTAATAAAAGATGTTGTTAGAAAATTTTCGCTTCAATGACGTCATCTGTGATATTAGTCACATCTGTAGATGAATGCTAAAAAAGTATCAATTGTGGCGAGTTGAGTATTAGCCGATCTCCGCGAATACAGATAGCATGTTTCTCAATGAATAAGTGGAAAAGGCGAAAGTCGATGACTCATTTGACATTTAACTTAGGGCAGACAAAAAAGGCAAATTTTGTTAAAAACATAATGGAAAACAGGGAAGTCAGCCTGTTTATCATTGTTATGATAACATTTATTTTATTTTCCATTTCACTCAATAACTTTTTCTCATTTGATAATATCCGCTCAATTTTTGCAGGTTCCACTTTTGCGCTACTACTTGCCAGTGGATTGGCGTTGGTTATCATCACTGCAGGTATCGATCTTTCTGTCGGAGCGATGCTGTCTCTCACCAGCGTCTTTACTTGTACACTACTGAGTTCAGGTATACCTACGCTGGTAGCGGTTCCTGCAGGATTGTTTTTTTCTGTCATATTGGGTGGGATAAACGGTCTGGGTGTTGCCTGGTTGAAAATACCATCCTTTATTGTCACGCTGGCCATGTTTTCCGTAGCAAGAGGGGTGGCTACAGTGTGGACTTCAGGATATCAGATCACTAATCTACCCACTTCTTTTCTGGAAATAGGCTCTGCATCAGTCCTTAATATACCTCTGTATATTCTGATCATTATTTTATTTATTGCGTTTATCGATCTGTTACTTCGTTATTGGAAACCGCTGCATATTATTTATTACATAGGATTAAATGAAGAGGCGAGCCGCTTAAGCGGGATGAAAGTGGCCAGGACGCTCATCGCCGTGTATGCGTTTTCAGGCTTATTTTCGGGCATTGCCGCAATTCTTATCAGCGCAAAATCTGGCATGGGTTATGCCGGATATGGACTTGGTTCAGAACTAAATGCAATTACCGCCGCCGTTATCGGTGGGGCAAATCTCAATGGTGGACGAGGATCGGTTTTTGGCGCCTGTCTCGGTGTGATATTTCTTGCAATGGTGAATAACGGTTTTATTCTTGCGGGTATAAACCCCAATTGGCAGTGGTTTATCAACGGCGTGATTTTAATTCTCTTCCTGGTGATCAATGCGGCCACGGCAAAAAAACAATAATTAGGAGGAAGAGATCATGATTTTTGACACTGTTATCGAATTACGAGATATTGAAAAATCATTCGGTTCAAATCAGGTTTTAAAAAAAATCTGTTTCTCCGCCAGAGCCGGAGAAGTTCATGCACTAATCGGTGAAAATGGTGCGGGAAAATCAACCTTAATGAAAATTATATGCGGTATTTATCCCCCCTCGTCCGGTGATATTTACTTTAACGGGAATAAAATTACCCCAACAAACTCACTTGATGCACAAAATATCGGTATAGGAGTAGTACACCAAGAACTTTCGTTGATCCCTGAGTTAACGGTCGCACAAAATATTTATGGCAATCGTGCACCCGCTAACAGGTTAGGATTCATAAACTGGAAGAAGCTTAATCAACAAACACAGGCTTTATTTATTCAGTTAGGGATCAATTTGCGAGCAGATATTCAGGTAAAAAAACTGACGGTTGGTATGCAGCAATTGGTGGAAATTGCCAAGGCGATTTCATTGAATGCAAAGGTACTGATCATGGATGAACCCAGTTCTTCGCTTTCTGAACAAGATGTGGACATTTTATATAGAGTAGTACGTGATCTGAAGAAAAAAGGCGTTGCAATGATTTTTATCTCCCACAAGCTGGATGAAATTTTTGCGATCGCAGAAAGATGCAGTGTACTTCGTGATGGAAATTTGGTTAGTACATCTGACACATCGAAAACCAATAAGGCGAGGATTATTTCTGAGATGGTCGGTAGAGAATTAACCCAACTCTATCCACCGAAGGGGAGCTGTTTTGGTGATGTGATATTCAAGTGTGAAAAGCTGGAAAGAACTTCAGTGTTTAGCGATGTCAGCTTCGATATCCGCCGGGGAGAAATATTGGGTTGTGCCGGTCTAGTGGGTGCCGGTAGGACAGAAATCGCCCGTGCTATTTTTGGCGCTGATAAGTTAACATCAGGAACATTAACGCTTGATGGCAAAAAACTCGTCATTCACCAACCTTCAGATGCCATCAATGCAGGTATTGTTTACCTCACCGAAGACCGAAAGCATTTGGGGTTATTTCTGGAAAAAAATATTGTCGAAAATATTGTTTCCAGCACTCTCGATAACTATACCAATGTCTGTGGATTGATTTTTCGTCGAAGAATGCAGGAAACTGCACAGAAATACATCACCGGCTTGCAAATAAGAACCTCATCAATTGAACAGTTAGTAGGAAATCTCAGTGGTGGAAATCAGCAAAAAGTTCTTCTGGCGAAGTGTCTGGAAGTTAAACCCAAACTGCTGATTGTAGATGAGCCCACACGTGGTGTAGATGTGGGGGCGAAATCAGCTATTCATGGCTATTTAAGAAAACTGGCCAATGAAGGCGTTGCTGTTTTGGTCATTTCCTCAGAGCTACCGGAGGTTGTAGGTCTGAGCGATCGGATTGCCATATTCAGGGAGGGGCGCTTGGAAAAAATCGTTACCGATGAAAGCACGCAAGAACAAATTATGCAATATGCGGCAGTATGAGGCCAAACATGAATATGATCAAAAATATTTTATCAGGATACAATAGCATTCTCGCATTGATTGTCCTGGTTATCATGATATCAATGAACGTAGCATTTCCTGGTTTTATTAGTATATTGAATATGGAATCAATAACGACGGGTTTTATCGGCGAATGTTTTATTGCGCTAGGCATGTTATTAGTGATTATTTTGCGCGGTATAGATTTATCGGTTGCATCGACACTCCCTTTTTCAGCGATTATTGTCAGCCAACTACTGCAATTTTTTACTGGATTGACGGGCAGTATTTATTTCTCAATTTTTATCTCAGTAATTATCACCCTAATATTGTGCATATGTGTCGGTGTGATAAATGGCCTTTTAGTGAATAGGCTCAAGGTACATGCATTTATTGTCACACTGGCAATGGCAATGACATTACGTGGTATCAATCTGGTAATTACCAATGGCAGTACAATTTCTGGTTTGCCAGCAAAATTTACTGCATTTGGTCAGGACTACTTGTTCGGATTGCCTTTAATGCTTTGGCTGTTTATCATTGTTGCCATTGGCTTTGGTTATGCACTGGCAAATCATCGATATTTCCAGCAAGTCTATTTTATCGGTGGTAATGAAGAAGCAGCAAAATTGAATGGCATCAATGTAGATTTATTTAAAATATTTGCCTTCGCATTTTCCGCCTTAATGGCGGGTATCGCGGGCATTATTTATGCTTCACAATTCGGTGCTGCAAATATGGCATATGGACAGAACATTGAATTGCGTGTTATTGCAGCTGTTTTTATTGGTGGTGCAAGTATGTTTGGTGGGGTCGGAACTTTCATGGGGACAATATTAGGCGTATTTTTCCTCGCAATACTTTATAACGGTTTTACCTGGACTGGTATAAATACGTATTATCAAGAAATCTTGATTGGCGGCATGCTGGTGAGCGCGGTATTTATTGGTGAAGTAACCAAGAGAAGAACCAATATAAAAGTAGTATTAAAAAATTGATTTTTTATAGAATTTAACCCTTTATTATAATCGGAGTCACTGATGAAAACTTTCTGGAAAATATGTTCCACAGTATTACTTTCCTTGTCTTTATTTCTTGTATCATCCGCTCATGCGGCAGATAAGAAAGTGGAGACATATTCCATGGTTGTCTTTTTGAAAGGTTCGGAGTTTTTCAACTGGGCATATGCCGGGATGCAGGACGCGGCAAAAATGCTTGGTGATAACGTGAAAGTTGAATTACAGGGGCCCGCCGAATGGGATGCGTCAGTTGAGGCACGTACCGTGACTCAACTGACGGCGCGAAAAGTGGATGGCATCGTATTGACGGCTGGAGAAGCAAAAACGCTGGAGCCGGCCATTAATCGCGCCATTGAATATAAGATTCCGGTTATTACCTTTGATTCTGATTCTCCCACGTCCAATCGACTGACATTCGTTGGGACGAATAACTACCAGGCCGGTTATGCTGCCGGACAGGAGATGGCGCAATGGGTAAAAGGAGGGGGTGCAGTTGGTGTTTCCTATATGAAGGGCCCAGCCCATTTGGCCGCTCGTGTGCAGGGTTTCACTGATGCACTGAATAAAGCCTCTCCGAACACCAAAATTTATGAGGTTGACGATCAGGGCAGTATTGAAGGGGCCGCATCAAAAATTACCGCTTTGATACAGGCGCACAGCGATATCAAGGCGATTTTTGCAGCCCATGGCAATCCGACTACCGGTGCGGCGCAAGCTATCCGCGATCTTAACCTTAGAGGAAAAATTGTCATTATGGGATTTGACTTTGACGAGGCCACCGTTGCCCTGATTGATAATGGCGAGGTCCAGGCGATAGTCGGCCAGAATCCTTACCTCATGGGCTTCCAGGGTCTGCTTCAGGCCTATGCTGCGCGTCATCCAACGCGTGTGGGTGCTGATAATGCCAACTTTGGCTGGGTGCCAAAAACCATTGATACTGGCGTTCGTCTTATCTATAAGAAAGATCTCGAGTCTATTCGAAAAGTTCCTTCCATTAATTGAAAATATTGGGATTATCCCTTTTATCGAGAGGAGTAAATCATGAAACAAGCTGTTATGACTGCCCCCGGGGAAATTGTATTTTCTGCTGATGTTCCTATCCCTGTCATTAAAGATAATGAGGTGCTGCTTAAAGTTAATTATATCGGCGTTTGTGGTTCTGATATTCATGTTTGGCATGGTAAACATCCGTTTACTTCTTATCCCGTCATTCAAGGACACGAATTTAGTGGAACGATCATCAAATGTGGGAAAGATATTCCAACTCATATCAAAATCGGTATGAAAGCCACTGCTTTACCGCAAATCACCTGTGGAAAATGTGCGCCATGTTTACGGGGAGAATTTAATATTTGCGACCAACTCAGGGTGCGTGGTTTTCAAGCGCCGGGTTGCGCCCAAGACTATTTTACCGTGCCGGTAGACCGCTTAATTCTACTTCCTGACGATATAGATATGAAAATCGCCGCCTTTGTCGAGCCAGTAGCCGTTGCCGTTCATGCAGTCTCTCATGTAAAGAAATTACTGGCTGGTGCGAAAGTTCTGGTGACCGGCGCGGGGACTATTGGCAACCTGGTGGCACAAGTAGCCACCGCTTATGGGGCGGAGGTTATGATTACTGATATTAATGACTTCCGTCTGGAAAAAGCAAAAGCCTGTGGGGTCGCACACGTCGTTAATACGGCTAAAGAAAACTTGCCTGAGTGCATTGAGGTTTTATTGGGTCCAAATCGCTTTAGTGTCGGGTTTGAAGTTTCCGGCGTGGAAAAGGCATTGGATCAAGTCGTAAATACCATTGCTAAAGGGGGCATTATTGTTGCCGTCGCCGTTTATGAAGGCAAGCCCCGAGTAGATATGTCGATTCTCGGTGATCGTGAAATTTCGCTCCTGGGAACATTGATGTATAAGCATCAGGATTTTTTTGATGCCATCAACTTGCTTTCAAGTGGAAAAGTCAAAGTAAAGGAGCTGATTTCACGCGAGTTTGAGTTTGATGACTATCTAACGTCTTATCAATACCACGACTCGCACGGTATGGAAACCATGAAACTCATCGTGAAAGTCAACAGTGACGGCACGCTATGAATATATTGGCTATTGGTGAAGTCCTCTGGGATTGTTTTGGTTCTCAGCGAAAACTCGGCGGCGCGGCCGCTAATTTTATCTATCACGCCACGCAGTTGGGCGTCCATGCCACTTTGGTTTCCGCCATCGGTACCGACGAGGACGGACGACAGTTAGAACATGAGCTGAAGATGTTTAGCATTCCCTGTTATCTGCAGTCCAACCACTATCCAACCGGTGTGGTAGATGTGATTTTGAATAATGATGGTATTCCTGGTTACACCATCCACAGTCCCGCCGCATGGGATGAGGTTACACAAACGCCCGAGTTGTGCGCATTGGTGGCCAACGCTGACTTGATTTATTTCGGCTCCCTTTTTCTCAGAGGCGCAAATAATCAGCAACTGATTAATCGGCTTTTGGCGTACGCTAAGGCGGACTGCAAAGTCCTGGTCGATGTTAATTTGCGCCAATCTTTTTTCAATGCGCAGATGCTGACCTATTTGATGCAGAAGGCCGACTTTATCAAGGTGAGTGAAGATGAGTTGAAGGTTATTGCCGGACTACTCGATTTACCGAGTGAGATGGATGCTTTTTATAACGAGATTCGTAAGCGGTTTGCAATAGAGCTGATGGTTTATACCTGCGGTGGCCGGGGAAGTACGCTGTATTGGCAAGAACAAAAAAATGTGCATTTAGGCGTCAATATTAAACCCGTCGATACAGTGGGTGCCGGCGACGCCTTTTCCGCAACGGTGGCCGTATTGGCCCTGCAGAAAAAACCTTTGGCGATGATTAATCATTTTGCAAACAGTTTAGCTGCGTTCGTCTGTACACAACAGGGCGCGATGCCTGAAGTTCCCTACGTCATGGCCGAGAATTGCAGAGGTGAACAATGAAAAGTTTTAAATATGTTAACGGTACAGAAATTGTCTTTGGTTCTGGGGCGCTGCATCAAGTTGGTGAGATCACCCGCCGGTATGGTCAGCGGGCGTTGCTTGTCACTACGCCGGTTGTGGCATATATGCAGCCCCTAATTGATAAAATTACAGCGCGCCTGACTGACAGCGGCGTAAACGTTGCTTTTTTCGACGGCGTGGTGCCAAATCCAACCACTGAAAGCATTACCGCCGGCGCGCGGCGAGCACGGGAGTTTAAGGCCGATGTCGTCATTGGATTTGGCGGAGGCTCGAGTATGGACACGGCCAAAGCTATTGCGGTTGAAGCAACTCATCCGGGTACCGCATGGGATTACTTGTTTTTTAAACAACCACCTTCCGCAACTACCTTGCCCATCATTGCTATTACAACCACTTCCGGGACAGGTTCGCATGTCACTCAAGTTGCTGTATTATCAGAAAATGATACAAAAACAAAGTCGGCGATTTATAACGACATCATTCTACCAAAAGTTGCCATTGTTGATCCCTCGCTTATGTTAACCCTACCAAAATCGGTCACGGCGATGACCGGTTTTGATGCATTCACCCATGCTTTTGAATCGATGATCCATCCCGCCACCTCTCCGTTTATAGAAATGATGGCAAAGGAGGTCATTCACATTGTAATCAATACGTTACCCCTAGTCTTACGCAATCATCAGGATCTTGAGCTGCGTGAAAAAATGGCATGGGCCGATACGCTTGCCGGTTTGTGCATTAAGTCAGCCGGCGTCACTCTTCCTCATGGGCAGGGTATGGCGATAAGCGGATTGTTCAGTCATGTTGCCCATGGTGAAGCGTTGGCTATTGTTTATCCTGCGTTCATACGTTTTACCTGGCAGTCTGCCATTCCCGCTTTTGCCGTCCTGGCACGCGAACTCGATCCTACCTTAACTAAATGTCCGGATAATGAAGCCGCTGAACATTCAGCACAATTGATGAAGGCCTTCTTGTCTGAAATCGGGCTAAACAAAACGTTGCGGGATGTGGGCATGACAGAAAAAGAAATACCTGAACTGGCTGTGGCGTCCATGTTGTTACCGGATTATAAAGGAAACCCGCGTATTGCTACATCTGAAGAAATGATCGCGTTAATTAAAGAAGCCTATTACGGAGCTTGATATGTTAGAGATCGGAATACTTAACCGCCAGCTCGCTGCTTCGCTGGCGACACTTGGTCATGGTGATTTGCTGTTGGTGACAGATGCGGGGTTTGCAACACCCAATGGAATTAACGTGATTGATTTATCTTTGAAAGAGAACCTACCAACGGTTTATGACGTACTGCAGGAAATAAACAAATATTTTTCAGTAGAAGGATTATTTATCGCGCAGGAAACGATGGACATTAATCCTGGCCATAGCTCGAAGATACAATCCCTTTTTTTGCTTAAGGCCGACATCATCTCACATGCCGAATTGAAGAAAAAGGCAACAACGGTGAAATGTGTCATTAGGACGGGGGATTTTACAGCTTTCGGTAATGTGATCCTCATCTCTGGTGCAGGTGACCGTTGGATCAGTGAAGTACATTAAACGGCTTTTGCTAAACAACCGTAGTCTGATGCTACGGTTGTTTGGTGTTATGCTTCTCGTCTCTTCCTGCGGAATTCTGATGGTGATATTTGGTTAATATCCATAAATCGGCGGTTAAAATTTGATATATTACTAAACCCACTCTCAAAACTAATCTTTGTTATAGAATGCTCGGTGTTTATCAACAGATCTGAGGCATATGATATTTTGAGTTTATTCAGAAAATTTTTATAACTTAATCCTGTTTCAGCTTTAAATTTACGGCAAAATGCATTGGAATTCATATTGATGCTATTTGAAACGTCGTGAAGGCTGGGATTTTTTTTGAAATTTATTTTTATATATTCGATGGCCTTATCAATTCTATGCCCGATTTGTAGCTCAAGAGATTTATCATAAGCCGAATTAAGGATCTGATAATTATTGCTTTTTGCCAAATGTAATAATATTTCGAAAAGTTTAATTAATTTAATGGGAGGGCTGTCGTTTTCCATGCTGACAATGTGGTTTTTAACCACTAAGGTGTCCTCTATTAAAAACTCAATTCCTTGGCCAGCATCAGAGAGTAATTTATTTATTTCCCAAAATTCCGGGAAGTTACTGAAAAGCACTTTGAATTCATCCATGCTAAATTGAATTACGTAATCAGTCTGATGTCTTGGGTCGATATTCCCAGACACAATCCAATTATGAGGTATATTGCTTCCAACAAGCGCAGAATAAATATTCCCATACTGTCTTATTGAATTCCCGATAATGGCATCGCCTTCACCATCAAGTATCATATGAAGTTCATATTCAGGATGATAGTGCCATAGACAGTAAGGGTAATTGGCACCATGGACAAGATAAGAAAAAGAGGATCCATTTGTCTTTTTTTCGATATATTCTCTTTTCAAATTCATGATTACTGACCTATTTAGCATTAAAAAATAGCGAAGAGTAACCTGTTAAAAAGAATTATAAACCAAAGAGGTGTACGACTTCTGCATCCTTTATCACATTCTGAAAAGCCTCTGGTGTCAGTAGTCCATTCCGAAAGCAGGCTTACTGCTCAAGCCATTTTTTGGGCAAAATTTAACCATTGGGATGCATTATAAAGCATTATAAATATAGTGCGTTTCATTGACATCCTTCTCGCTGTAACGACCAGTATCCCCACCGTGTTCAGAGCGCAGCCTGATTCGTCTCGGTTTGTTCCTGCTTCAGCGAGCGGCCTGACAGCGCCCTCACCACAGGCTATCACGGCATCTCCCACCGCTAAAATTATTAAGAGCATTGTTGATATCGGCGTTTCGCCATAGTGCCACACGGCCCATACCAAGCAGCATTGGGACAGGTTTTTTTGGCTGTGTGGGCCCATAGCAAACGCATCGTTGGTTGGTTCAAGCAGGCACTAACACCAGACCTCCCCGCTATGCCTGCTGTTTTTTAGTTGTCGGCGTATCTCATCGAGTCCCCTCGGGAAACCTTCGCCTTTCAGGTCGGGGGAGATTAGCCCAAGGAGCGCCTGTAAATCCTGAAACGGCTTAGTGCAGTTCAGGTAGGTTGCTGTGAAGTGTGAATCCCTCTTCAGCAGCAGGGGTGCCGTCAAGGGGTAAAGACCTACTTAGACGCGGAACTTGAAGGCCACAAACAGACATCACCATAGACCATCAGAACGCGCTATAATACCGGAACCTTCATCCTAACATGATAAAGAACATCATGATTTTACCTCAGATTCGGCAAGACGGTTTCTCAGACAACAAATTACTTTTGATATGTGGAACCGGGTGGTTGTTCGATGCGATGGACGTAGGACTTTTATCCTTCATTCTGGCCGCTCTGAGACAAGACTGGGGGCTGACCGCCGCACAACTGGGGGTGATCGGTAGCGTTAACTCGGTCGGCATGGCAGTTGGGGCCTTTATCTTTGGTCTCTATGCTGACAGAAAGGGGCGCAAATCGGCCTTCATGCTTACGCTGCTGATGTTTAGCATTGCCAGCGGACTGAGCGCTTTCTCCTGGGGGCTGGGTAGCCTGCTGGTGTTACGTTTTTTTGTCGGCATGGGACTGGGTGGCGAATTGCCGGTAGCTTCGACGCTGGTGAGCGAGAGTGTCCCGCCCGAGGTGCGTGGGCGCGTCATTGTGCTACTAGAAAGCTTCTGGGCCGTGGGCTGGCTGCTGGCGGCGTTGATCGCCTATTTCCTTATTCCATTGCCTAGCATCGGCTGGCGCGGCGCAATGATCTTGTGCGCGCTGCCGGCATTTTACACGCTCTATCTGCGTTTGAGATTACCGGATTCGCCCTACTTTATCCAATTGAGCCAGCAGGAGAGGAAAACATCGTTCCTCAGAAAAATAACAGCATTGTTGACCACGGAGTATCGCCGTCGCAGCCTCATGCTGTGGATTGTGTGGTTTTGCGTGGTCTTTTCCTATTACGGAATGTTCTTGTGGTTGCCCAGTGTCATGATGATGAAGGGTTTTGGTCTGGTCAAAAGTTTCGGCTTTGTTTTGATCATGACGGTTGCCCAATTGCCCGGATATTTCTCAGTGGCCTGGCTGATTGAACGTGTGGGACGACGGTGGGTGCTGGCCACTTATCTGTTGGGAACGCTAATCAGCGCCTATTTCTTCGGTATCGCCGATTCAAGCGCTCAGTTGCTGCTTTTCGGTTCATTGCTTTCTTTCTTTAATTTAGGCGCCTGGGGTGCTTTGTATGCCTACACGCCTGAGCAATACGCCACTCAGATAAGAGCCACCGGAGCCGGCGTTGCCGCCGCTATTGGGCGAGTGGGGGGGATCTTTGGTCCGTTGACTGTGGGATATCTGGTTTCGGCCGGGGTATCCATCGGCAGCATCTTTACGCTGTTCAGCATGGCGATCCTGCTAGCGGTACTGGCAATCGTGACGTTGGGTAAAGAAACCAAGCAAATTGAGTTGTAGCATTCACCCGCCAGAGACCGGCTAGACGAAGGGAGTCGGTCACCTTCGTCATTTCTAATTGTCCTAAATTCGGCGCGAGTAACTGTTATTTCGGTTCCATCCAGGTGGTCTTGAAATCAAACCAGCCCAGGTTGTTTAGATGGATTCCCTGGGCCTGATCCGGCCCCTTCAGCCGCATCCAGTGATGGAACAACGGCTGAAGCCATCCTTCACCGACCACATGCTGTACCAACTGCTTTGAACTGAGCGACCCGTCGCGCCACTGCTGCTGCCACGCGCTGAATATCTGCGCATCACCTCCGAAAATAGAGTGTTTCAGCAGCGGCATGCCCAGTAGCCACGCGCCGACGCTCCATGCCTCCGGCACGGCGAAATTCACCGTACCTAGCCAGAGGTCGGCAAAGCCTTCCCCCTTGGCCCAGCGCGCGTAATCCAGTTGCATGATATCCAGACGGATGCCCTCAGTGGCCAGCATTTTTTGCATTTCCGCCGCCAGCATCGGATATTCGGGATGCTGGCAGTGGTAAGCCAATGTGAGTACGGAGACGGGGGTGCGGCTTCCCCCTGTCAAAGGGGCAAAAGGTGCCTGAGTCGGCCCATCGTCCATGCAGTGGAACCAAGTGGGTAACAGGCTACCGGTCGGCACCCAGAACGGGCGAATGGATTCGACTAACTGCTGGGCTAGCAAATAGGGATTCAGCTTTTCCCTAATCCAGCGCCGCCGCTCGATGGTGCGCCAATGCGGCGAGCGGCTGTCGCACAGTAAAAAATAGCCGCCCCGTTCTAGAAACATTTCCTGTGAAAGATCGGACGGTTTTCCGGTTAAACCGACCGCCAGCCCGGAAGCATAGTCAAGATCGCTAATACTTGAGCTTAACCAGGCGGCGGAATACACCGACAGTGTGTGTTGGCCAGACACCGCGATATTTTCGACTGCCGGGCGCGGCGGGGCATTCCCCCGCGTCATCCGGTCCTGGTCGGCGGAGTGCGACAGATCAGGCCAGACAATGACCTCTATTTCATCAAGCAAGCCGCGCAAGCCAAAATAATGATCAAATGCGCGCATCAGCAAATGCCAAGCGTCATTCTCACTGACCAGATAAGGTCCCGTACCCACGGGGTGAGCGGCAAAATCCGCGCGGGCGGCGTGATCGGCAGGTAAAATCATAGCGGCCGGCTCGGTCAGTAATTGCGGCAATAACGGGTCTGGCTGGGTCAGTTCGATAATGACGCTTAAGATGCCCAGTTCATCAATGCGTTTAATGTGCGAAAACAACGGGAGGTGAGCACACCGTCTTAATGAGACCACGACATCTTGGCTGGCAAGTACCCGGCCGTCGTGAAAGTGGACCCCTGGGCGTAAGAAAAATCGCCAATGCAAAGGATCGATCATGCGCCAGTGGTGAGCCAGGTCTGTTTCAACCGCCCCGCTTTCTTCATTGATTCGGGTCAGTCCATTAAATATTTGTCGTACCAGGTGGATTTCCGAGCGGCGCAGAGGCGTGCCGGGATAGAGGTTGGGCATGGTGCGATAATAGGGTATCCGCAGCGACTGGTAATCATCATGAATGCGGTAACCCAATTTAGTCCTCAGCAACGACGCAATCAGGTGTTTTTCATCGCCCAGCAAATCGATGGCCGCGCCATAATCGCCGGCATCAAGTAGATGATCCGCTTTTGCCACCAGTAATTGGTGTTCACTACGAAGCAGCCGCAGCCGGGCTTTATGCCCACGTCCCGGGCTGGCTTGCCACTGTAGCCAGCCCGCCGCCTGCATTTGCGACAAGAGTGCGCGCATATGACGTTTACTGCAGCACAGCCCATCTGCCAGCGCCTGGATCGTGGTGGTGACATCCCGCGAGGGAAATAACGCCAGCAGGCGCAGGTATTGATGTTCACGTCGTAGGCCATTCATAAAAGAGGAATCCTGAATAAAAAAACTCAGCAGTTTTTAATAGCACCTTTTTAGTCCATTATTTTTTTGATGGCAAGGGATAACGGAGGAGATGCCGGCAGTGTCGCAGAGCCGCACCATGCAGAGTCTGCTTGGCCGGGTACATATCCTTACTTTTATTTCAGGATTGATATCAGTAACTTTTATATATATCAGGACACAGGCAATGACCCAGAATCTGAATAAAGACACGAAAATATGTATGTCTCTGGCGGCACGTCCGAGTAATTTCGGGACGCGTTTTCATAATTATCTCTATAACGCGCTGGGACTCGATTATTTATACAAAGCCTTTACCACCACCGATCTGCCCGCCGCCATCGGGGGTGTTCGTGCCCTGGGTATCCGCGGCTGTGCGATATCAATGCCGTTTAAACAGGATTGCATCGCCCTGGTCGATGAGTTGGACGTGTCAGCCAAGGCCATCAATTCGGTTAATACTATTGTCAACACTGACGGCTATCTGAAAGCCTACAATACCGATTATATCGCTATCGCCACCCTGCTAAAGCAATACCAGGTACCTACTTCGCTGACTTTCGCGCTACGTGGTAGCGGCGGTATGGCCAAAGCGGTGGCCTGTGCGTTAAAAGATGCTGGGTTCAGCCGAGGTTATATAATCGCCATTGATGAAACCAGCGGTCGTGAACTGGCCAATTTATGTGGTTATGAATGGCGTGCGGATATAAAGGGTCTGCAACCCGAACTCCTTATCAACGCGACGCCGATTGGCATGTCCGGCGGTGATGACGCCGATAAATTGTCCTTTACGCCCGAGGAGGTCGATGCGGCCAGCGTCATATTTGATGTGGTGGCTTTACCGGCGCAAACGCCGCTTATCCGTTATGCCCGCGATAAAGACAAAACCGTTATCACCGGCTCTGAAGTCTTTGCTATCCAGGCGGTGGAGCAATTTGCACTTTACACCGGCATTCGGCCTGACCCGGCGTTATTTCAAAAAGCCGCTGCCTATTCACGGCAATAGGCGATGTCGGTGGTTTTAAAAGCAATTATTTGCAAGGCCAACAGGCAGTTATGATATCCTCCCCGACGTTTAGGCCGGAGAGGATGTCAAGGACGCAGTATGCATTACGCGCATGGCATTCAACGGCGTGCCGGTAACCAGGCCGTGGCCTCGCTATCATCGTCATAATAGTAGCCGCCAGGGATGGACTGCAGTTCGATCAGCATCCCCCACGGTGCACGTGCATAGACACTCGCGTTGCCAGAGGTATCCTCATGGCGCGAGTTGCCGTGCTTTTTTGACAGAAATTGCCCCCCGGCGGCTTGCAATCGCGCAACCGCAGCATTCATATCGTCGCAGTAAACGGCCAGATGATTAAGTCCAAAATCGCAAAGCGCAGCGGCCGACTGTTGGTGCGGCGATTCTATCTCAAACATTTCCAATCCCGGGCCGTTGCCGATGCGCAGCATACGCTGGCGCACAATGCGCGCGCCTTTGGGGAGCCCGAGTTGGTGCTCAATATCCGGACCTTGGCGCGGAGTATCTTCGCGCGTTAGGCCGTCGTAACACCAGCGCGCACCGAGCGCGGCGCGCAAGAACTCAGTAGCCACATCAATATCAGGCACAGTAATCCCCAAGTGGTGAATACCACGTGGTAGTTCACCGAATATATCGCTAGCAGCAGAAACTGTGGTATTTGCGCTCATATTATATTTTCTCTTTTTCGCTATAAATTTCAAGGGTCCCTGCAGATAATCTCGATTATCACTGGCTCAGGATAAACAGATATTCTAGAAAAAACCCTAAGTTCCTTGAGAGTAATTCAGTTAATTGTAGCTGATGATTCGGAATACAGTCAAGTTAGGTAACGTCAAGAAATAACCACCACGTGTAAAATTTTTCCTAATGGTTAAATATTAATAGCTAATGGATGTATTCTATTCAATCATCATTCCAATGCGTCACGCATTACAACTCCCATTTATGAATTACGGATTCAATAGGATATAATTTTTCTGGATAACAGCAATATTTAAAATTTCTTGATAGTCTTCCCCTATGAAAATGATATACCTTAGTTTGTCACTGCTGCGTGTTAGCGATTGGACGAAATTACCAGCTTTCATATCGGCATGAACTTCTTCAATTTGTATATATTATTTATTTTTTAAGTTAAAATAACGCTCCATTTTAAGCGGGAATAAAAACGTATCGGCTTTTTTTAGTTTTCGCTGCGGATAACGGGATCAAAGCGCTAAGATAATAGCTTCCCTTATTATCTTTCATTGCAAAATTTGCAGTATTTTCCATAAGAAGTCGAGAAAATAATAGAAGTAAGGAGTACGCATACCCGGTTTTTCATGAACCGTATGGCTTTTTTCAAACAGGTACGGCCACCGAGCGAAACTTTTGAGATGGCCGTATCACGGAATGAATCCAGGGCATCCCGCGCAATGCCAGGCGTAGTCGTCTTGGAGGTACAAAGGACAAAATCATAATATCCAATAGCAAGCAAATGCACGGTAGCGCCTTGAGGCTGTTGTAGCTTGCCGGCCCGACGATGACGGTGTGAGTAGGATTACTGGCGCGGATGACGACGAGCGCATCCGCGAGCAGGGCATTCCAGTACCCGGCATCGAGCGAGCGATTTGGTTCATCGGGGATCTCGAACATTACGCCGGCCGGTGCGGCACGATAGTGCGGCGCCACCTAGCCCAGAAGGCAAGAAGTGTCCGGCGACACATGCCAGCATCAGCCCCACAGGGAAGGAAGTCATGTTTGTTCCGAATCACATCAAGATAGGCAGCGCTGGCTTCACGTTCCACGCTGTCGAGCATGGCAATCCAGTTCTTCGGGTCCAGTTTGTCCGTTGTGTCCATAGGGGCGAAGGCCAAAAGGTTGACGCGCACATGACGGAAATCTGCGGCACGGAGCGTGGCGAACAACGCCCAGTGAAAACGAGATTTAGCCGGTTCGGTCCAGAGCAGATCGTAATCCAGCACGTTGCCCCCCACCGCCATAAGCTGTCCATGCGTTTTCAGATAATACGGTGCAGGCAAGAGCGCCGCTGCTGGAGAGGCCTCGAAGATGGTCATTAACAATGTCAGTTGACGAAGTGTAGGAGATGAAAGCAACGGTTCCATCATTAATTATCGTACCAGGACGGCTGTGTAAGGATGATTTTAAATAACGTGTTAATGGCTAACAGCGTCAAACATATGAAATTAATTACTGTTATAGGCTATCAAGTATAAGCCCTGATTTTATGCACTTTGTCTCCTTTTCGATAAAAGTTGTCTTTATTTAACAATAAGCGTCAAAGAAATTGGTTGATAATTATTCCTGGTCATTCAGAAATCGAGGGCCAACAGCACAATCGTCGGGGAATGCCGCCAGCCGTCCCCATAACCTGTCATTTGTTTTTATGGTTTGGAAAAATTTCATGCGGGCTCACATAATCAGCATTTGGCATTTGGCGCGGGCATGTGTGTTGATTTACGCCTGCCTGTATCTTGGCATCGGCATCGCTGCGCTCCTTCCCATCGCTTTGCCAGGCAGCATTCTCGGCATGCTGATCCTGTTCGCGCTATTGTCATCGCAGATCATCCCGGCCGACTGGGTCAAACCCGGCTGTCATTTATTGATCCACCATATGGCCATGCTGTTTGTACCGATCGGCGTTGGCGTCATGCAGTATTTTGATTTGCTGCGGGCACAATTCGACACGGTGGTGATCTCTTGTACCGCCAGCACGCTGATCGTGCTTATTACTGTGAGCTGGTGCTCGCACATTTTGCACAAACAGAATGTTATCCGACGGCGCCTAAAGAGAAACGATCATTTCCGGAAAAACAATCACCCTAAAAAAAACAAAGGAGTCAACCATGTTGCATGACATCTGGTGGTCTCTGCCACTGACGTTGGGAGTGTTCTATCTGGTTCGTCAGTTGGCGATACGTCTGCGCAACCCGTTGTTCAATCCATTGCTGATTTCAATGGTGGTGCTGATCGCGCTTCTCGTCCTCACCGGAATTCCCTACCCGCGCTACTTTAAGGGCAGCGAGGTGCTGAACAGCCTACTGCAGCCTGCCGTGGTGGCGCTAGCCTTTCCGCTATACGAACAATTACACCAAATCAGGATGCGTTGGAAATCAATTATCTCTATCTGTTTCCTCGGCAGTATCGTGGCGATGCTCACCGGCACTTGGTTGGCGTTGAAGCTGGGCGCGACGCCGGCCATTGCCGCCTCGATCATGCCGAAATCCGTTACCACGCCGATCGCCATGGCGGTCAGCGGCAGCATTGGCGGTATCCCCGCCATTAGCGCGGTGTGCGTGATTTTCGTCGGCATCCTCGGCGCCGTCTTCGGGCACACACTGATGGACGCGATGTGTATCCACAACCGAGCGGCACGCGGCATGGCGATAGGGTCTGCATCGCACGCGCTCGGCACCGCCCGCTGTGCCGAGCTGGATTACGTAGAGGGAGCGTTCAGTTCGCTGGCTCTGGTTATCTGCGGGATCATCACCTCGCTAATGGCGCCTTTGCTGTTCCCGTTGATGTTGGCCTTATTCTGACCTGTTCCCGAGCGACACCAAGGTAGCACCGGGAAAAATACCAGTGGGTTAATTGATGAGAATTCGACGATGTTTTGCACATTAATTACAGGAATCGAACAGGCGCAAGCGCTAACCCGCGCCGGTTTTCACCGACGGGCCATGCAATTACGGTGCGATATTGCCGCCCATCCGAACGCCAGCGCAGCGCGGCGCGATCTCGCCTGGCGGCAGATAGCGGAAATGCAAGCTGGGGATGCCCAAATGCAGAAAGCCGCTGCCAGGAAAAAACATGAAGAAATCGAGGAAAAAAAATCCCGGCTGGAGCGGGACCGCTTGCGTATCTTCGAGCTGTTCGCCAAGGGATATACCCCGGTGCAGGTGCGTTCGCTGACTGGTCGATCCCGTTCGTTTGTCGACGAATGCCGCAAAAAGCAGCGCCGCTCATGACGACCGGCGCACGACGTTCAATAGTGGGTCGGCGATACGCCGAACATTTGCCCAAAGGCGAATGTAAAAGCAGCTGTGCTGGAATACCCCAGGTCGAGTGCGACCTGGGTTACGCTGCGGTTATTCTTCAGCATGACGACGGATTCCAGCAGACGCATGTGTTTTTTCCATTCGCCGAAAGTTACGCCGGTCTCTTTTTTGAAACGGCGCGAAAAAGTCCGCACAGACATGCCGGTTTTGGCGGCCCATTGAATAATGCCGTGCGCGGCGTCCGGTGTCGACTGGATCTCCCGGCACACTCTCATCAGCGTGGGAGACGACGGCCACGACAGCGAGAAACCGGCATCCGGCAGCTTTTGCAACTGTGCGATCAAAACTTTAACCAGCATGCCGTCGTGCCCTTCGCTGTCATACTGTTCCGGCACGCTTTCCGTGGCATGGTGAATGAATTCGCGAATGAAATCGCTGATTACCACCACCCGGCAATTGTTGTGGTTGACCGCCACGAAATCGGGCTTGATATACAAGCTTTCCAGCTGGACATCGCCGGTGGTCAGCAGCCGATGCGGCATGTTTTCCGGGATCCACACGCCATAGAACACCGGCACAATCAGCGTCTTGCTTTCAATTTCCACCCGCATACCACCTTCGCGCGAATACAGGAATTCGATGAACGGGTGCTGATGCTGACGGATGAACGTCCCTTTTTGCAACAGACAGGTTCGAAAATAGACCGGGCGCGGCAGCGACAAACGTTCAGGCACCGCAACAAGTTGATTTGTCGCATCTTCGTGAAGTGGGGTTCGAGAAATCTGCAACATAGTATGACCGTTATTCGACATGAATCATTCTTTGATAATAACACAGGGCTATTCGGTTTGCCTGATCATAAAGAGTTCTCAATTTCCATCGATAGATGAACATTCTTTTTAATCATAACAAGGATACTTGAATGGGGAAAAGATTAATGATACTCCGTTATACCACAAAGAGATAACGCCTTATTAACAACCTTAATAGATTTTATTTCCACGAGAGATTGAGACGCTTATTGTCTTTATTAGGTGAATATCAATCTCTCTATGAAGCGTCATTTATATGCAATCGATGTGTTTATCAATTGCATGTGTCATTATTTTATTTGAGGGGTGAGTAAATATATGGAAAGGTTAGGCGATAAGATGAATAATTTCATCATCACATCCATGTCACCGGTTGTCTCAACCTTGATTAATAAGGTTGATGAAAATAGCTTTGAAAGAATTTTCTCCGTCGGCGCCAAATTTGCCGGCTCCAATAAAGACGATTTACTGGCCCTCGCCAAACTTTGTCATGATCGGGATCCGATGCTAAGCAGTTGGATCAGGGCGCTACGAGGATTGAACAAACATGCCCGCGCTAAGTTAATCAAAAACCTGTTGTTCAACCATATGCTCTACGGCGCGAACATTCGCGACCAACAAGGAAAGCACTATTCCACACACATCCCATTTTTAGTGTTGATTTCTCCTACCTATGCCTGCAATCTGCGCTGTAAGGGCTGCTACTCCGCCCTGTACGGTGACCGCTATCATTTCGAAGAAAGCGAAATGATAGATATTCTTCAACAATTCTATGATTTGGGGGTCCGCTTCTTTACCCTCACCGGCGGGGAACCCTTCGTTTATCCCTCTATCATGCGGATCTTTGAAAAATTCAACGACTGCTATTTCATGGTGTACACCAATGGCACGCTGTTGACGGAGTCGCGGGTCAAAAAACTGGCCAAACTAGGCAACGTCGCAACCACTATTTCCATTGAAGGCTGGGAGGAGATGACCGACTGGCGGCGCGGCGAGGGGGTGTTCAAAAAAATCGTCGAATCCTACCATCGTCTGCATGACGAGGGTCTGATGTGCGGCGCTTCTATAATGGCTACGCGTAAAAACCACGATCAACTGATGAATGACGACTACTGGCGCTTCATCAGCGAACTGGGTGTGGAATACGTGTGGGTATTCCAGTATATGCCCATCGGACGCGACGCCACCTTCGATCTGGTGCCGACACCGCAGCAGCGTTACGAGCGATTCCATAAGATTGAACAGCTGCGACTGTCCGGTCAGTTCGCTTTCATTGCCGACTTCTGGAACCACGGTTTCCTGGTGAATGGCTGTATGTCGGGCGGCGCCAATTATTTGCATATCAACGCCAAAGGTGGCGTCGAACCCTGCGTGTTCCAGCAGTACGCAGTGGATAATATTCGGGAGAAGAGTGTGATAGACGTGCTGCATTCGCCGTTCTTCGAAGGGTTCAAGCAGCAAATCCCGTTTAACACCAACCTGATGCAGCCGTGCCCAATTATTGATAACCCGGGAAAATTCCGGGAACACATTCTGAAGCACGGAGCCAAACCACAGCATGAGGGTAGCGACAGCTATTTCAAATTTAGTCATGAACTGGATGAACTGGCGCAGGAGTGGAAGAAATATGCTATTAAAATCTGGGATCAGGAGGGTTATAGTGAACACTATAAAGCTGAAATCGGGCAATATCGATAACGGCAATATCACCACCGCAAGATAATTTCTCGTGCTTTAAACCTAAAAATTCGGGCTGTCCGCCGCGTATTCCGCGCGAAAGCCGGCTCGTTTCCGTTGCTCACGCCTTGTCGTCGAGCGACGGTGCCAACAGCATTTGGTTATTCTCACCCAAGTCGGCATAGGTTTCGGGCAGCGTCCAGACGCAGCAGCAGCATTGCAGGTGCGTCAGCATCACCGGGTAGCCGCTCAGATTCAGGCGCCGAGGCTTGTCAAGTGCATTTGAAACTTGAGAATTCGTGCCCACCGAAGCGCAGCTTTGTTCGAGATGTTTCGCCAACTGGATCGCAAATGATGAGCGATGAAGTGGAGTAAAAATTGAGCTCAATAAGTTGATGCAAATATAGGAGATATATCTATACACCTTACGCAGCGTTAAAATTAATTATGGACATAAAGTAATTATTCGAATTAATTGATGGATTCGAATGATCACGGTCACTGAAGCACTATCTGTCGATGCTGATCGACTATTAAGCTAAGTCATGGTGTTTTGGCAGGGGCAACTCCATTGTATTGAAGCTCCGTTTAACATGAAGCTCACTGCTGCATCAGGAGTCCGTCTTTGCAATTTTTTATCCGAAGGGAGTAAAGTGATAACTTCTTCATTTATTCATATCAGGAGAACATAATGTATCAGTCAATTTTATTACCTGTTGATATCAGTGAACATGAGCTAACAGTGAACGCGTTAAAAGAGGCGGCCTACCTGATGGAAAAATCGCAGGCCAGTCTGCGTCTTCTGTATGTGATATCCACGATGCCGGACTACTTTTTAAGCCACTTCAGTGCATTGACACTGCAGTACGAGGATACAGTGACGGAAGATATTAAACAGCAGTTGGATATCTATGCGAAATCATTGACTCTGCCCGCGGACAGGCTCACATCTAACGTACGCCAAGGCGCTATTTATGATGAAATATTAAAAGAGGCTGATGAAATTAATGCTGAGCTCATTATTATCGGATCCCGGCGCCCCAGTATGTCAACTTATTTGCTGGGATCTAACGCCGCCGCTATAGTCCGTCACGCTAAAACCTCCGTACTGGTAGTGCGTTAACACCATAGACATTCCCCGAGCTCAGACCGAAGGCTCCTCCCCAGTCAAGGTGAGCACCATTGAGGAAATAGCCGCCCGCAATTATCGGACGGTTTATGATGCGCTGGCATCACAGACGCCAAGCATCGAGATGACCCTGGGAGAGGATTATGGCAATACCTGGCAGCCCGCAGCGAATGCCCTGGACCTGAGCGGACTGGGATAAAATCATACGTGGGTATTAATCAGCTGGCCGTCGAGGACAAATTTCTCGCCAGGATCGGGTTGTCCAAATTCGCCCACAGCTATCCCGCCGCCTTGTTGGGATGAATATGGATGAACCTTTTGGTGCCCTGGATGCACAAACGAGAGTCCTGATGCAGGAAATCTGCTGAATATATGTCAGGAGAGTACAGGCCACCGTGCCGTTCGTCACCCACGATATCTACGAAGCGATTTTTTTTCGGCAATCGGATTACCGTAATGAGCGCGTCCCCCGGCACCATCCTTGAAGAGCTGTCGGTCAACCTGCCCCCGCCCCCACGCGTTCGACAGCATGACGTATCTCGTTTTTATGGCGCTGCGCCAACGCTGCCTGGCATTATTAACATATGAAAACCGTAAAGCCTTTAATGAAAAACATCATTGAATCCGCTAATGACGTTGGCTGATTATGCGGATTCCGGCAATAATAAATAGTCGATTCGTGGCAAAAGAAATTCACACGCGCTACCTGACGAAAGAAAAATAACCATAACAATCAATTGACGAATCAATTTCTTCATATTAAAACGGATATATTATAGGTTTTGATGCCCTGTTTTTCCCATGAAAATCCAGATGTCATGAGAAAAACCAGGCGAAACGTGCGCTGTGCGTTTGACTATTATCTGATCTTTACCAGCACTTGCATCGATGCCAAAATCGTTGTATAAATTTTATGCAAGTTGTTGTGAACTACACCTCCAGACAGCTCGGGGCTAAAAGACTAGACAGACCGCTCTCACGGTTTTGTCCCTCTCAAGGCTAAAGCCTGCGTTACATCCAGCAGTATGGACGCACTTCGAAAAGTTTGAATGGTGATGTTTTAGTTGTAGTGCGATACCACCCCTTCCGTTATGCGGGCATTTTTCCTATGTTCGCCCTTTGAGACCGGCAGTTGTGCCGGCCTCCTCTTTTATTGCTTACCATAAATTTTTTTATCCCTGCGTTTTATCGTTTGCCCCTGCGACCCCTGTGGCTGCAAATCTTTTCCTTCAATTTCGCCCATTTTACCTTCCATTCCACGCCATACTTCTGCCCTTGCCCGTGTCACTTCGGCCACACCCTCCACACCCTCTAACCTGTAAGTATATTGCTTCAGTAAGTTAAAAAGTTCTGACTACAAGAATTTTGCCGATGCTGATCAAGGCGATATAAGCCGGCAAATAATGAGACTGCCGTAGGTATGCAATCTTATCGAGTCCGACTCAGAAGTGTACGCGACATCTTAGCAGACCCGGATTTGTTTCAAATTCCCAACCGTTTCGGATTGACGGTATGTTGTGTGCCAGCGCCCTGCACCAAAAACGGTCACGGTAGGCAACGTACGCGCAATCAGAGGTATGGAGTACTATCCCTCGTTCACGTAACGACGGCAAAAAAGCGCTTTATCATCAAGAAGATATATACGAGTATTTACAAAAATATATGCTATTGACGGCGGCGATGTGATGGTATCTTTTATTACTGATATTTATGATAACGAGAGTTCTGGTAATGGCATTGCTCAATTTGTCATCAGGTTACGTTAACGGCAGTGTAATGGTAACTCGACGATACATAGCAGAGACACTTTCAATCAGTGTGCCTTGCCCTGTCATTGACGCTGTGGACATCATTGTCATTCAACCCAGGCAGTATAAGACGCAAAGCAGAGTTAATCCGGTCTAAGAGCAGTTCGTTGCTTACTACCACTGTTTTACCTAATAAGGCACGGAAATGCAGATCTCCCATTGCAGCACTGAAAATTGTCATGGACAAATATTCAGGGTCGCCGATTATCAATCCAGGTTCAGATGCCTTCAAGCGAACCAGTCCTGTGGCTAAATAAGCTTGGCTTGTTCGCATAATTCGCTCATGAAAATCTTCGGCCAGACTCGGCGACCGCCCGGCTTCTGAAATCAACAAGCGTGCCAGAAGAATTTGTCTTGGCAGCAATATGTACTGCATCATCGCCAACAAATCGGTTCGAAACGCCTCCCTGGGACAGGCTGCCGCCTCGCACATTTTATCGTGGTTAAGGGGGAAGGCTATTGTATCGCTGAATAGCGCCACCAGCATATGTTCCTTATCGGGGAAGAACCCATAAACCGTCCGTTTCGACATACCGGCAGCGCGGGATATCCCCTCCATCGTGGCGGCACCATAACCCTCAGTCATGAAAATTCGTTCAGCCGCCGCCAGAATACGTCTACAACGTTCCTCAGCAGTACAAACCTGAGGGCGTCCAAGTTTGGCTTTGACTTGGCCCCCAGGTATTTTGGCTAATCCGGTGCTTGACATTAAGAAACGATTCCGTTTTTATTTATTTAAAAAACGATATCGTTTTTTAAGGATTAGTGCAATATATCTGTCTGTAAGCATCCATTAACGAAAAGGTGAGATCTTGGCCCGTTAATCTATAGCCTTTTGAATTTTAAAAAAACTACCCTCGGAACCCAGTCATTCCGGAGAATTTTACGAGATCGGGCAAGCGATCCATACCACACCTGCCCGTCAACTTTCGGTATTTTTTATGAAAAGGTCGTATATGCCCATGCCAGCGGAAAACATTTCAAATCAATTGCTGCAAGAAGAAATTGCCCTAATTATCGGTTTGTCAGTCATGGAACTGATGCGTAAAAAAGAAACACTCTCTGCGCAGGAAGACGTGAATAATACCCATCATGTCGCCCACTATTCTGTGCGATTTATCATGGATAACCTAGCGTAACCAGACACCCATGCTGTACCACAAGGGAAAAGCCATGGCTGAAGCCGATACCATCTACAGTCTGCTGTACTGGCTAGATAACCACCTTGACCTGCCGCTTAAGCTCGACAATGTCGCAGCAAAATCGGGTTATTCAAAATGGCACCTGCAGCGCATGTTTCGTTATGTGACTGGCCAAACGCTGGGCGCCTATATCCGGGCGCGCCGGTTATCCCGATCAGCCGTGGCGCTACGTGTTAGCAGTCGTTCCATTTTAGATATTGCTTTACAATACCATTTTGATTCCCAGCAAACATTTACCCGTGCGTTCAAAAAACAATTCGGGATCACGCCGGCCGTTTATCGTCAGTCCGCCGATTGGCCGTCAAAAGGCCTTTGTCCCCCCATTCGCATGGAGGCGGCCACATGGCCACAACCGGATTTTATCAAGCTCCCAGATATGTCATTGATGGGGGCGCCCCAGATTTATCACACATCACTTGAACACCTCAGTCGCTTTCTGCATTCTGACCTGCGTTTGTATTTCTGGCAGCAGTTCCTGGACAAAGTCAATACTGTGCCACCATTCCTCTATGGATTGCATCGCTTAGTGGCGGGAGCGGCCAATGATATAGAACAGGATATCACGTTGCATTACACCACAGCCGTACCAGCAAAAGAGTATATAACATGTATGCCGATGGCTGGACCGGTGATGATAGAAGGTGGAGATTATGCGCAGTTTACCTATGAAGGGGCCATTGAAGGATTTCAGGATTTTATTATCCTGATCTACGATACCGCCGTGCCGCTATTGGGATTAACCCGCCGCCAAGGACAGGACATTGAGCGTTTCTCTCTAGGCCAACAGGTAAAGGCATTTCCGGAAAGCATTGTGCGATGTGATTATCTTATCCCCATTCTTCGGTGAAATTAATGTTATTTTAACATGAGTATTTCTTTACCGTTGCATGTCATAATCTCAGATTATCCTGGCGCCGTTTCAAAGCAAGACAATGCAAAACTGCCGATTTCTTCTAGAAAAATTTGCCAATTCAGACATAGCGGAAACATGGATAAGCGAGCGATCTTTTACGATAATGAACAACAGGCTGACTTTTAACTTTCATTTCACAGTGCTAATCAAAAAAGCCAGAGAAAGCTCCGGCCGTTCAGCAGTAGTACGTTGGCATCAAACTCACAAGTATCACTCCCTGCCTCGTAGTGCCAGGGTCATTTGGCACACGCGAGGCGGTAAAATATCATCAATAAAAGCGGTGCCTCAGGTATTAAGAAAATAGACGTTAGCCACCATTCGAGGAGAGTTGTTGCATTCTTCCCGATAAACAGTCGCTTGAGTGTCTTTTTCTGGCAATATTGGCATTTCATCCTTCTAGTTAGTTCAGACAAAAAAGTATGACCACTATTAAATCTTTGCCATTATTGGCTGCAACCAGGACCTTTTGGGTTTCTGTAGACATCCATTCTGATTAATAGTTTGATTAATCCCTGCCGTAATGAATGGGGTCATCCTTGTGCAACTCATCATAAAGCGGCGGATAATAAATATAGTCCGAGATTGGTTGGGAAAACCAAGCTAAACACACCACACAAAATGCGCATATTAATGCGATCATTGACAAGCTTTTTCCCCATATACCTGTGAACGATAGGAGTTCCCACATTAAAGAAACCCCTTGCCCATTGGGGGAAGACAGATAAAAATCAACTATGGACAGAAACATCACTGACGCAACCAATCCGCCAATTGTTCGTCGTTCTTCGTTCACCTGCTGCCGATTTCTCTGATGTTCCTCGTAACGACGCATGAGAAACTCATCGTGCTGACGTAAGGCGAGTTTTCTGACGCGTTCTGCTGGTACCTCTCCATAGAAAGGTTCGCGAAACTCGTAGCCGAAAGTCTTGGGAAATGAGGAAATCAACTTCCAGGCGATCCCTTGGAACACAGCAAATATAGTGGGAAAGCCAATAGATGCCAGCAAGCAAAATGACATCGCGGCTGCGACACGAAATCCAAAATCCCGCCACAGATTCAAGGACTCATCTGTCCAAAATAATAAACCATGGTGTTCACGCAAGAGTAAGGCGATGTCAACAAACAGCACGACACAAGAAAATTTCAACGCCCATTGCCATTCCCAAGCCTTTTCAATGACACCAAAACGTGGAATAGAAGGTTTTTCATCTTTTTTTGTTTCTTGATCATATGACATAAGTTACGCACCTCCTCAGTAAATAAACGGATTTTCATCGAAGCTTCGCCGCCCTTACACTTACGCCAAGCTTGGCCATAAACAACCAAGTCAAAAGACCGGAATAGAACAGGCGATGCGCATATCTATTCATGTTCAGCATGAATGTCCTGTCAATGTATGGATGCTTTCATTGACTAAGGTGCTTAGGTTATTACCTGTTTTATCACCATTCATAGACTTTGATTTTAATTGGCCCTTCCATTAAGGCGACAGGTTCATGTTTAGTTCCTCGATTCGCTCAAAAATTTTGCCCTAAACGTTTCGAAAAAACAACACAGTGAAATTGGACAATTATCGGTACCTAGTTTTGACCTGCTCCCACTGGTTAAGCCATCGTCAGATTAGTAATGTTTTGTTTTCCGATGCTGCTAGACAGCGTGGCTTCAGGCAGGGCAATCAGAAGTGACGAGGGACAAATCCACATATGCCAGAATGAAGGAAAATAGATTTCAGCGGATTGAAATGCCGCTGATTTAGGCTAATAGTTGCTAACCATAGCCAGTTTAATCAGTTAATTAACGCCCGCCTCGCCGGTAAGATAACTTTATGTATCCTTTTATTACCGGAGAAACGCTCCATGATACCATACAAAACCCTGGTTATGGGCCTGCTTATCTCGACGCTGGGGGTGGCCAACGCCGACGAGAGCGCCACATTTCCCCAGAAACCGGTCAAAATCATTGTACCGGTGGCGGCTGGCGGCAGCGCCGATAAACTCACGCGCGTGCTGGCGGAAAAACTCAGTGAGAAATGGGGCCAGTCGGTTATTGTGGAAAACGTCACCGGCGCCAGCGGCACTATCGGCAGCGCCAAGGTGGCAAAGGCGCCCGCCGACGGCTATACCCTGCTGCAAACCGGCGAAGCATTAACGCTGAACGCGCTATTATTCAAAAAATTACCCTACGATTCCGCCACCGCCTTTGCGCCGGTGATCAAAGCCGTGGTCAATCCACAAATCCTGGTGGTTAATCCCGATCTCGGCATCGATACGTTTGCGCAATATGTTGCCGTTACCCGGGACAAACCCGGCACCATCAGCCTTGGGCTGCCCACCAACGGCGGCATTGCTCAAATCGCCCATGAAATGCTCAATCAGCGGACCGGCGGCAAGGTGACCTATATTCCTTATCCCGGCGGCGGACCGGCGGCGGTGGATGTTATCGCCGGCCATACCAACGCCACGCTGATTACCCTGGCTGCGGTGACCGAATATGTTAAAAGCGGACGGTTAAAAGCGCTCGCGGTGACCACGGCGTACCGGTCGCCGGCGTTGCCCGAGGTGCCGACCATGGCCGAATCAGGCCAGCCGGGTTTTAGCGTCGAAAGCTGGCAGGGTTATCTGGCGCCGGCCGGCACGCCCACCGCGATTATCGATCGGTTGAACCACGATTTCGCCGAGGTGCTGCGTTCTCCCGGGGTTAAGCAGGAATTGGAAAACCTGGGTTACGGCGTGAAGGCCAGTACGCCGCAAGAGCTGGCCGAAACGCTGTCTGGCGATGCGACGCGTTATGGCAAAATCGTCCGCGACGCGGGCATCAGTATTCAATGATCGCGATTCCACGAATATAAGACTTAAGGTGGCAGGATGTGAGTATCTCTTCTCAGACCAGCGCCGCGGCGCGCCGTGGCGGCGTACCGGCCATACGCCATCAGCAGAATTTCTGGTCCGGCTGTTTTTTTTTCGCGGTCGGCGGCGGTTTTAGCGCGCTGGCGGCGCAATACCCGATTGGCGCCGCTTCCCGGATGGGCGCGGGGTTTTTCCCGCTCCGCCTGGGCATCTTATTGGCGGCATTCGGTCTGCTGGCGATTTTTTCATCATTGTCATGGTCGTCGCCCCGCCGCGATCGCGCGTCCGCCGCGCCGTCGTGGCGGGCAGGAAAATTGGCCTGGATATTGGGCGGGACCACGGTGTTCGCGCTGTTGCTTGAACCTGCAGGGCTGGTGATTTCGCTATCGCTGCTGGTGATGATTGCCAGTAAAGCCAGCAACCAGTTCACCCTTAGCGGCACGCTAGCCAATGCGGCCGTACTGGTGACGTTGAATGTGGCGCTGTTTATCTGGGGACTGGACCAATTAATCCCGGTCTGGCCTGCGTTTATTACCCACTAGGGTTTGGTTATGGCGTTATTAGCGCATCTGATGCTGGGTTTCAGTACCGCGTTGTCTTGGGAAAACCTGCTCTATTGCTTTGTCGGCTGTACGCTCGGCACCCTGATCGGCGTGCTGCCCGGACTGGGGCCAGTGGCGGCTATCGCCATGCTGCTGCCCGCCACCTATGCCCTGCCGCCGGAAGCCGCGTTGATTATGCTGGCCGGCATTTATTATGGCGCGCAATACGGCGGATCCACCACCGCCATCCTGCTGAATATTCCCGGCGAATCCGCCTCGGTGGTCACCACCATCGACGGCCATCAAATGGCGCGGCAAGGCCGGGCCGGCGTAGCGCTGGCCACCTCGGCCATCGGGTCGTTCTTTGCTGGCAGCGTCGCCACGCTGGTGCTGGCGGCCTTTGCCATACCCTTGACGGAAGTCGCTTTTCGCTTCGGCCCGGCCGAGTACTTCTCGCTGATGTTTCTCGGACTTATCGGCGCGGTGGTGCTGTCGTCCGGCTCGCTGCTGAAAGCGCTGGCCATGATTGTCCTGGGGCTGCTGCTGGGATTGGTGGGCACCGATATCAATTCCGGCGCCCAACGCTTTACCCTGGATATTCCGGAACTATCCGACGGGCTGAGTTTTGTCGCGCTGGCGATGGGCATCTTCGGTTTTGCGGAAATCATCCGCAATCTGGAGGATAACGACGGCAAAGCGGTCAACGTCAGCAAAATTTCCACTCTATGGCCGGATAAAACCGATTTTAAACGTATGCGACCGGCTATTTATCGCGGCACGCTGCTCGGCTCGATACTGGGATTATTACCCGGCGGCGGCGCGACGCTGGCATCCTTCTCGGCTTATGCGTTGGAGAAAAAAATCAGTAAATACAGCGCCGAATTCGGCCATGGCGCCATCGAGGGCGTAGCGGGACCGGAAGCCGCCAATAACGCGGCGGCGCAAACCTCGTTTATCCCCCTGCTGACGCTGGGTATTCCCTCCAACGCCGTGATGGCGCTGATGGTGGGCGCGATGATGATCCATGATATCCAGCCGGGGCCTCAGGTGATGACCAATAATCCCGCGTTATTCTGGGGGCTGCTGGCCTCGATGTGGATCGGCAACCTAATGCTGGTGATCCTGAACCTGCCGCTGGTAGGCCTTTGGGCCAGCCTGCTGCGTATCCCCTACCGCTACCTCTACCCGGCGATCCTGGTGTTTTGCTGTATCGGCGTGTATTCGGTGCAAAACGCGGTGTTTGACGTACTGCAGGCGGTCGGTTTCGGCCTGCTGGGATACGTATTGTTAAAACTGGACTGTGAACCCGCTCCGCTGTTGATGGGATTCGTCCTGGGTCCGCTGCTGGAAGAGTATTTCAGGCGCGCCCTGCTATTGTCCCATGGCGATTTGAGCACATTTGTCACCCGCCCGCTGTCGGCGTCCCTGCTGGCTGCCGCCGCCGGGCTGATCCTGCTGGTCGCGCTGCCGGCCATACGCCGCACCCGGCGGGAGGCGTTTCGGGAATAAACGCGGTTTTCCCGCTTTCAAGCGCCAAACCTTTCACTCACTCACGGGGGTAGAACCATGACTACGCTGGACATATCGGGCTCGCGCCGCCAGGAAGCGGTAAATGAAACATTGCGGGACATCCGCGGCATTCTCGGCGGGCAGGCGTTATCCCGATCGCTGCTGGAATACGTGACCCGGCGCCTGGAACGACTGGCACAAAATGAAGGCCTGTTCAGCGCGCGCGATTTTCCCGCGCCGGCGGCCGGGGGCGAATCCTCCGCGCGCTACCGTCTCAACGCGGATGACGGGGACAACGACATCGCGCTCTACTTGAACGTGCTATTGCCGGATAAAAACTCGGTGCCGCATAACCATACCACCTGGGCCGCCATCGCCGCCGTCGAAGGACAGGAACTGAACCGTATCTACGAACGCCGGGATGATCGTAGCCGGCCGGACCGCGCCGAGCTGCACTTGCTGCGCGAAATAGTGGTCGAGCCGGGTACGCCCATCGCCTTCCTGCCGGACGATATCCATAGCATTCATGTCACCGGTAATCATACGACTCGGCATTTGCATTTGTACGGACGCCCGCTGGAAACGCTGGTGCGACGGGTGGCGTTCGATCCGGCCACCGGCGCGATCGCCAATTATAACGCTACCCAGATGGCGCCCGACGGGGGCAAGGCATGACCGGAAAACCGCTGCAGCCACAGCCGCCCCTGCGGGCGGAAACGTTATTGATCCATAGCGGCGCGCCCGTGCCGGATCCCGCCGGCGCCGGGCCGGTCAATGTTCCGGTGGTGCGCGCCAGTACGGTGCGTTTCGGATCGGTCGCCACCATGGCCGACTATCATCGCCGGCGCGAGGCGGGGGAACGCGTCGCCAGCTATGGCCGTCACGGACTGGACACCCACCAGACGCTGGAGGAAGCGGTCACCGCGCTTGAGGGCGGCTATCGCGCGTTCCTGACGCCTTCCGGCCTGTCGGCGATATCCCTGCTCTTTATCGCGCTGGCGTCACCGGGCGACCATATCCTGGTGGCGGACGGCGTCTATTCGCCGGTACATCGTATCAACCGGGCGCTGCTGTCGCGGTATGGTATTAAATTGCAATATTTTTCACCGTCCGGGGACGATCTCGCGGCATTAATCCGGCCGAATACCCGGCTGGTTTACCTGGAATCCCCCGGGTCGCTATTATATGAAGTGCTGGATTTACCAGCAATTGTCGCGCTGGCCCGCCGGCGCGGGATTCTGATGGCGACGGATAATACCTGGAGCGGAGGCTATTTTTTTAAACCCCTGGCGCTGGGCGCCAATATTTCGCTACAGGCGGCCACCAAGTATCTGGCGGGACATTCGGACGTGATGCAGGGCGTCGTGGTGGTCGACAGTCCCGAACTGGCGGCGCGAATAGGCGCCGCCTACGACGCGCTGTGATTGACGGTGGGCGCGGACGATGCGTATCTCACGCTGCGCGGTATCCGTACCTTGGCGGTACGCATGCCGCGCCACCAGATCAATGCCACCGAGGTGGCGCAGCATTTGGAACTTCATCCCGGGGTGGCGCGGGTTTTTTATCCCGCCCTGCCGTCGGATCCGGGCCATGCGTTATGGCGACGCGATTTTACCGGTGCCAGCGGGCTGGTTTCATTGGCCGTGCGCCAAACGGCGCCGGACTTTGCCGCGGCGTTCGTGGACGCGCTGACGCTGTTTGCCATCGGCGCCTCCTGGGGCGGCTACGAAAGCCTGGCGACCATCGCCGACTCGTCGGCGCTGCGCAAGCATAGCAGTTGGCAAGGCAACACGGCGCTGATACGCCTGCATATCGGGTTGGAAAACCCGCAGGATTTGACGCGGGATATCGATCGCGCACTGGCTATCGCCGCGGGTGCGGGGGAATAATGGTCCCGGCGCCCGGCGACGATGCGCCATTAGGGCGCCGTGGCGCTGATAACCTGGAATTGCAGCTCGGCGCCCGGACGGCCAAGCTGCTCCACCAAGCCTATTTCCCAGGCGAGATAATCACGAAACAACCTTTCCCGGCGCTCGGGATCGCTGACGTTATAACCGCCATAACGCGCGTCGTCTTCGCCGGTAAGCACGTCTTGCCCGCCTTGCTCCGTGGGTAAGCCGGCCGCGACCCAGGCGTTGGCGCCTCCCAGCAGCGCCGCGGCCGGCAGATTGCGCCGCCGCAGCTCGCCGGCAATCTGCCGGGCCAAAACGCCGTCGCGGGAGGTCAGAATCACCCGCCGCGGCGCGAAGCGCGGCAGCCACTCCAGTAACCGCTGCGGCGCGATAAATTTAGCTCCCGCGCTATGTTGCCTGGCAAAGCTCAGGCTGTTATCGACATCAATCAACACCGCCGATCCGTCGGCCAACAGACTGTCGGCCCGCTGCGGGGTAAGCAGGGCTACCTCCGGCGCGCGGGGATCGCGCCGCACGCGCACCGGCTCGCTGCCCGCTTCCACTATGCTATCCGCGGCGGGCGCATAAAGATAAATGTCATAACCGCCAAGCTGCAGCAGCCAAGCCGCCGTGCCCTGGGCGCGCACGCCGTCCCAATCGGCAATCACGATCCGGGCGCCCCGGGTGGCCAGGAAACCATCGGTGGCCTGAACCAGCTGTCCGCCCGGCGCCCAGCGGAAACCCGGTAGATGCCCCGCCTCATATTCCTCGCGGGTGCGGATATCGAACCGGTATAACGTTCGTTCCGCATCGGCGACGAAATCAGCCAGGCCTGCCGCGTCAATGGTCGCGACGCCCGCCCGCCTCGCCAGGCGCGCGGCCCCCGCGCGCGCCGCGTTGATATGTTGCGCGGTCGGCTCGGGAAGCTCCGTTCGCCGTGCGTGTTCCAGCTGATGGCCGGCGAGCAGCCAGTCCATAGTGCCGTTTTTAAGCGCCACCACCGGATTGGGAATACCGGCGTTAATCAACGTCTGGGCGCCGATAATGCTGCGCGTGCGGCCGGCGCAGTTCACCACCACCAGCGTTTGCGGGTCCGGCGCCAGTTCACGGATACGATAGGCCAGCTCGCCGTTCGGCAGGCTGTGCGCCCCAGGCAGGCTGAAATGATAAAATTCCTCAGGCGTGCGCCCGTCGACCACCACCAGCTTCTCCCCCGCGGCTTGGCGCCGGCGCAGCTCGCCGACATCAATATGCGGGGTTCCCGCTACCGCTTCAACGACCTCGCCCAGCGCCTTGCCGGGCACATTTTCATCGATAAAGACTTCAAATCCCGCCGCACGCCACGCGGACGTGCCGCCATCCAGCACCGCCATATCGCTATAACCCAGATAATGGAGTTTGTCGGCCGCCGCGTCGAGCAGCGAGCCGTCCTCGTCGGTCAATACCACCCGGGTGGTGGAGCGGGGCACCAGGCGATCGATAAGCAGTTCCAGCCGCCAAAGCGGCGCGCACGCCGCCAGCAGCAGATGCCCGTGGGTAAACAAGCCGTATTCGCGCACGTCGAGCAGCGCGATCTCTCCGGCGCGGGACAGTTCATCGCGCAGCTGCGGCGGCGTCAGACGATCGGGACGTATCGGGCGGGTTTGAGACGCAAGCATAGCGGTTTCCTCCTGGTTCGGGAAATAAGATGATCTGTCAGGCCGGCATGGCCCTTACTTAATGGTGATGCGGTCCGCTTTTTGATATGCGGTTTTGGTTAATTCCTGGCCGATACCGGGTAGTTCAGGTACGGCAAAATGTCCGTTAACCGGTTGATAATTATGCTCGCATAACTCAATATAACCGGGGATTAAGGTTTTTTGATGATGTTCATGAATAATAAAATTGGGGATTGCCGCTTCTAAATGCAGCGCGGCGGCGGCGATAACCCCCGAACCCGCGATATGGACCTGCACCGTGCTTTCGTAGATATGCGCCAGTTCGCTGATTTTTTTTACCTCGCTCAGCCCGCCGCTGGTGCCTAAATCAGGCTGGACAACGTCCAATGACCGGTCGGTAAGAAAAGGCAGGAACCCCCAGCGGGAATAAATACGCTCGCCGGAGGCGATGGGGATATTGATTTTTTCTTTGGCCAGTTTATGCAGTTTAGGATTCAGCGGCGTATTAATTTCCTCATAATAAAAAATAGAAAATTCCTCGATGGCCTTAGCCAGCTGGATGCTGCTGGTGATATCGGTACGGGCGTGGTTTTCAATAATGATATCCACGTCGGGACCGACTTCTTCCCTGATAGCCTTTACTCTGTCCCGCGCCAGGCGCAGGGTGGCGTTCGGCAATGGCCCTTCCAGCCTGCCGGCGTTTTTCCCCTGCTGATCAAACATGATTACGTCCACCTTTACCGCATCAAAACCCGCATTTAGCGCGGTTCTGGCGTTGGCGGCATACTCTTCCGGATGTACGGCTGGCACGCGCTGGGATGACCATCCCAATTGTATTTGCGAGGCGTAACTGCGGATTTTATCGCGGGTTTTACCGCCCAACAATTGATATACCGGCACCCCGAGAGCTTTGCCTTTGATATCCCATAAGGCGATATCTATGCCGCTGATGCCGCCAAAAATGACCGCGCCCCCGCCCTGCCCCCAGAAGGTTTCTTTAAATAACGTTTCCCAAATGGCTTCGATATTAAATGGATCTTTGCCAATAATGTGCCTGGCTAAATCCTGAATAATGCCGAACGCCGCCCTGCCCGCCGAACCGTATGCCAGGCCCACTTCCCCCAAACCGTAAATGCCCGCATCGGTATCGATGCGCACCAGCACGGGACGCTGCCCCTTGTGGCCATCGGTGGCAATTTCGTGGATATGCAATACTTCAACTTGCGTAATTTTCATAACAGGGACCTCTAATGTCATAATAGTATTTATCCGCTGGATAACAGGCGGGATTTCAGGGTTTACAATGCCGTATAAAATACCTGTCGCTAAAAAGCATTCGCGGTTACGCTTGATGGAATTCAATGCGCTTTGGCATAATTCAACCTTGTCTTGGCAATAAAATGATTTTCCAATAGCTTGAAAATTTTCTGGATAAAAAGAGTTATGGCCCAAAAAAACATCCCGGCGGCGAGAAAAGCTTCAAAATAGCGGCCGTTGTCATCGGCCAGCAGGCTCGCCTGCCCGTTCATTTCAATAATAGTTGCCCCAAACGCCAGGGTGGTGCTGTGGACCAGGCCGATAAACAAGACGCAGAAATTGGGCAGGCAGAGCACGGCGGACTGGGGGACCACTACCCGGCGTAAAATTTGCCATATCGTCATGCCGACGGAATGGCCGGCTTCGATTTCCCCCCGCCTGATGCCGGCAACACCGCCACGCAGCGACTCCGACAGCGAAGCGGTGACATTAAAGGTCAGCGCAACCACCACCGACACCGCCGGTGAAAAATGGCGGACGCTGAATTCCATGCCCAGCGCATCGGCCAAGGTTTTCAGCAATATCGGCAGGCCAAAAAAGCACAATACGATTTGCAGATAAAGGGGAATTCCCCGCGCCAGGGAAATATAAAAATCAATTACCTTAATCAGAAAACGAAGCCGATAAAACCGGATCACCGTAATCACCACGGCCAGGAGTAATCCCAGCGCAAAAGCGTTGGTTGCCAACATGATATTGACCGGCAGCTTGTAAATAACTTCTTTCATCACCAATAACATAAAATCCAGGTCAAAACGCATTGCTTAACTCCAGGTAATCCACACATCTGATTGACGACGTCTTATACCGCTATTGATAACTCAGCCGCAGCGACCACTTTTCCATCACTTTAAAAAATGAACTCAGGATGAGATAAAAGAGATAATAGATAACCGTTACCGCCAGATAGCTTTCAAAATTATGTCCGGTAGATTGTCCGATAACCTGCGCCTGGCTCATCAGGTCCACGACGCCCACGGAAAAAGCAATCGAGGTACTTTTGATGGCGCGCAAATACGTGTTCGCCAAATTGGGCAAAAGCACCCGCATGGCTTGCGGCATAATAATTTGCCTTAATGCCGTCAAGGTGGTAAGCCCGATGGCAAAGGCTGCCTCAAACTGGCCTTTGCCTACGCTGTTAACCGCGCCGCGGATATACTCGGACACCATAACCGCGTAATGCAAACCAAAGGCCAGAACCACAAAATAAATCCCGTTGGTTCTGGTGAAATCGATACCTAGCGGCAGGAATATTTCCGGCAAGCCAAAATAAAACAGAAACAGCAAGGTGAGCAGCGGCATGCCAAGGACAAATGACACTATTAGCGTTACCAGCCTGGACAATACTGGAAACGGGAAGATTTGCAGTAAGGCGAATAAGACGCCCAGCACCAGACTGGCGGCAATGCAAATAAACAATAAGAAAAGAGTTTCGGGTATAAAGGGGATCAGCCGTGGAAAAGCGGCAAAAACATAATGTATTTCAAATAGCTGTCCCATATAACGGCTCTCTTATCGGTTTATTTGATGCCGATATTGTTTTTGGCTGAAGGATTTATAGGCCGATCATCGAATTATCCCATAGATTATTGCGTCAGGTTTTTTTCCGCCTGCAGGTCGATCCTGGCCGGATAATCTTCGCTTAAAAACTGCCGCGACAGCCGGCTCAGCGTACCGTCCGCCCGTAGTTGAGCAATGACCGCACTGACATCATCCCTTAATTGCTTATCATCCGGCCTGAACCAAAAATATGCGTTTGGATCATTATCCGGCGTGCCTGCCACACCCCCCACCGGCTCGCCAACGTACTTTAATTTATAATTTTTATGGACCGCATTAAACTGCGGCACATTAAATACCGGTGAAATAACGGCATCGACCTGTCCGTCGGCAAGCAACGTCAGCATTTCCGGACTATAGACAATCTCGATATTGGCATTATGGGATTTAATATACTGTTCCATTATGCCCGCCTGGCCTGAGTTTTTATTCTGGGCGATGCGTTTACCTTCTAAATCCGCCAAAGAATGAATCTGGGTATTGGCTTGCGGCACCGTAATTACATAAGGCGTCCAGTTGTGGGCAACGCGGGTGCGGATAGCATTTTTTTCGCGTACTTCATTGCGTCGCAGATTGCCTTGCACCATATCCACCTTATTGGTCAGCAGGCTGGGAAACAGCGAGCGTTGCTCGAGATAACGGATTTCAAATTTATATTGCGGCAGCTCCTTGAAGACACGTTTTAACACTTCCGCTTCCAGGCCGGTGTAATTGCCGTTTTCATCCACATACGCCACCCCCTGGAAGCCATTGCGGGCGCCGACGATAATGTCCCGGGGGGCAGGGGCGGCATTAGCCAACAGAGCGGAAAACGCTATAGCGCATAGCGCTACAGGCGCTATTTTCTTTATGAAATTATTCATTTATTTTACCCTGGCTGTCATCAATATAATGGCTGGCGGCAAAGCCGGCGTCAGATCTCATAGGTAAGCAATGGGGCAGTACGTTTGAGAAATTTTTTGGTGCGCTCCTCTTTCGGCGCATTAAAAATTTCCGCCGGTGGCCCTTGTTCTATAATGTGGCCGTGATCCATTACCAGGATGCGGGTGGCGATCTCCCTGGCGAATTGCATTTCATGGGTCACTACAATCATGGTGACGCCCTGTTTCGCCAGCCTGGCCATAACGAATAATACTTCGCCGACTAACTCTGGATCCAACGCGCTGGTCGGTTCATCAAATAAAATGACATCCGGATTTAACGCCATTGCCCTGGCGATACCGACCCGCTGCTGCTGGCCGCCCGACAGCTTTGACGGATAGCTGTCGTATTTGGCTGACAGGCCCACGCTATCCAGCAGGCTTTTCCCCTGCGCGATGCATTCTTCCCGTCCGCGTCTTTGTACAACAAGCGGACCTTCAATCACATTTTGTAAGGCGGTTTTATTATTAAATAAGTTATAAGATTGAAAGACCATGGCGATTTTACGACGGAACCGCAGGATGTCTTTTTTACCTGAAGACCCGATATCGACCTCCGCATCGCCGATGCGCATCTTTCCAGTGTCAGCGCGCTCAAGAAAATTCAGGCAGCGTAACAGCGTCGTTTTGCCCGACCCGCTGGGGCCAAGAATCACCACCACCTCTCCTTTTTTAATCGCGAAACTGATATTATTTATAACCTTTTGTTTACCAAAATGCTTGGTGATATTATTTACCTGCATCATAATGCTTATCGTACCCCATAAAATAAACCTTCAGCAGGTGCATCTATGCTAATGCATCCCCAATCTTTTTTATCAGGACATTATGCTCGGGGATATCGGAGCTTTCTTTGCCGTAATAAGCATACTCGACAATATGCTCCGGTCCGATAATAAAGGTTGCCGGCAACTGCAGCTCATTGCCTTCATATTTTCCATGGGTAAAACCCAGCGTTTTGGCCGTTTGTACCCTGGCTTGATGTTCCAATGTCCTGCCGTTGTCGGGATCCCGCGATCCAATCCCGTAAGCTTTATATAAGGTCTGTTCCGGGTCCAATACCAGCACGAAGGGGATATCTTCCTGCTTGAGCTCGCTGGTAATGGTTGCGGCGCTGCTTTGCAATACCACATACACTTCCACGCCGGCCTGCTTGAACTTCGGGTAATCCAGAATAAGATTATGTATTTCCAATTGGCAGGTTGTGCAGCCAAAATAACGCAGGAATAACAACAGCGACCGTTGGTTTTTGGTCTCGGTGAAAAAATCTTTTTTACCGTCCCAAGGAGATGCAAACACAAAATTATGTGCCTTCTCGCCGATGCCTATCTGTGTCACATCTTATCCTTATCATTCCGTAGTTAATCATTTTATAGGGTAACTAGTAGGACTTCACCTTTTCATGGACTTTAATACGTGTCAAAGAACAATTTTAAATAATGAAATGCTATTTTCTCAATAGATAATAACGAGAAACCTTAATGTTATTAGATAGCATATTATCACCCGATTGAAATATTTTCTTTTTTTTCGCATCATACAGTTATGCCCCACCGGACTTTATGAGTTGACATCGCTATATTCAGGTTAATTAATTTCACTCATTGTTAAATTTTAGTGGTGATAGAACAATATGTTACCCACGCATGATGCTCATTATTTTCATATCGATATGCGGAAAGATTGGTTGGTTTCGCTGAGAAATTCCTTATATTTAATATAGTGATTCTCTGGGAAAGTAGAAAACCGTTATGGCGAATAAATTTACGTGCACCGAGTGTAACTTTCTTAACTGCCAAACTCGGGATAAAGAATTCCCCAGAAAATGTTTGACCACGTCGGCGGATAATGAAGCCGTTTTGCGTGCAAGCCTGGACTTGTATCACGACGATCCGATGATATCGAGGATAATGCTGGCATCCGCACAGGTTGAAGGTCAATATTACGGCCAATTAACCCGAGTAGAAGAAATTATTGTATTTGCCAAAAAAATCGGCGCTAAAAAAATCGGTGTGGCATCCTGTGCCGGATTAATCAAGGAAAACCGCATCTTTGCCAATATACTGCGCGCCAATGGTTTGGACGTGTTCGGCGTTTTATGTAAAGTGGGTGCGCAAGACAAGTGCGACGTCGGTATTGCCGAGCAGGATAAAATCAAACCAGGCAATTACGAGGCCATGTGCAACCCTGTTATGCAGGCTAAATTATGCAATCTGGAACAAACGGATCTTAATGTTATCAGCGGCCTGTGTGTCGGGCATGATTCATTATTTATCAAGAATTCCGACGCGCCGGTAACTTATCTGATAGTGAAGGATCGTGTCCTGGCCCACAATCCCATCGGTGCTCTAAATACCGGTCATTCGTATTATAAGCGCCTGCTGGATGGTGTGAAATTAAATGAGGAAGATGCAAAAATATGAATAAGGAAATAACCCATCCGGCCAGCACGTGGTTAAAGTTGATGGCGGCTATGACATTGGCGGCATTATTACCTGTTACCGCCAGGGCTGACGCTACCCTGGATAAAATAAAGTCGCGCGGCAACGTGGCGATTGGCGTTTTGGTGAATGGCGGCGATTTTGGCTCAGTGGATCCGCAAACCCGACAGTTGATTGGCTGGAATCCGGAGCTGGCACGCAAACTGGCGAAGGATCTGGGGGTCGGGGTCGAATTGGTGCCGGTGCAAACCGCCACGCGTACGCAATTTTTAATTGCCGGCAAGGTCGACTTGCTGATTGCTTCCATGGAGCTTAATCCGGAGCGAGCGGAAAGTATGGGCTATGCCCCCACGCCTTTTTATCGGGTAGGCGGAACCGCCCTGACGCTGAAAAACAGCGGCATCGCCAAATGGGAGGACCTGCGCGGAAAAACTGTTTGCGTGTCCCAGGGCAGCAGTTTCGCCAGGCCGCTGGAAACGGAATACGGTGCCGTGACCAAGGGCTTCAAGAGTTCCGCCGATTCGCTACTGGCGCTGAAAGGCGGGCAATGCGTGGCGGCCGTTCACGACTCCACATTGCTGCAGCCCCTGGTGCGCAAAGGCGGGGAATGGGCGGACTATCACGCGCCGATTGCCGATGAAATCCTGCCCGCCGATTCGGTGGTATGGACGCGCAAAGGCGAAACGGACACCATTACCGCCGTTGATCGGGTAATTCAGTCCTGGCACCGGACCGGCTGGTTAATCGAAACGGAAAAAAGACTGGGGATTACCCCGCCGCAACCGTTATTACAGGAATTGCACAAAAAATTCCAGGGCAGTTAACTTTTTAACCAAACGAAAATTGGCTTAGTGGGATGTTATGAAAACACTTTTTCCGCTTCACCTGCTGTTGGCGGCCGTTCTGCTGCCGTTTATTTCCCCGGTGGCCAGCGCGGACGCGACGCTGGGTAAAATCAAGGATCGTGGGAAAATAGTGGTGGGGGTGGACGGCGCCAGCCCGCCGTTCGGCTTTCTGGATCCCGCGACCAACCAGACCGGCGGTTTTCAAACCGAGCTTAGCCGCAATATTGCCAACCGCTTGGGAGTCGAGCTGGAGGTGGTGCCGGTTACCGCCTCTACGCGAGTTCAATTCCTGCAGTCCGGCAAAGTCGACCTGCTGATTGCCAATATCCAGTGGACCCAGGAGCGCAGCGAGTCGCTAAGTTATGCCCCTACACCCTATAATCTGGTCGGCGGCGCGGCGCTGGTGCGTAAAGAAAGCGGTATTTCCAAGTGGGAAGATCTTAAAGGCAAAGTGGCCTGTGTCTCCCAGGGCAGTAACTTTGCCAAGCCACTGGAGGAATACGGCGCCATTGTCAAAGGGCTGCGCGGCATTCCCGAATCGCTGCTGGCGCTGAAAGGTGGCACCTGTGTCGCCTCGGTACATATCTCACCGGCCATGCATCAGGTACTGGTGGGCGATAGCGCGGCGGAATGGGCCGATTACCAGATCGCGACGAAAGATCAATTGATCCCTTCCCCTACGGTTATCTGGACCCGGCGCGGAGAAAAAGACACCCGCAACTTTGTGGACAGCGTGATCCGTGACTGGCACAAGACCGGCTTATTAGTGGATTTCGCCCACAAATACGGTGTCCCAGACGAGTATTTTACCGATGCCCACCAAAAAGCCCTGCGCGGAGAATTCGACGCAGCACCGGCTGAACCGGCGGATAAATAATATGGGCGAGACAGCGGTTATCGGCGCAGCGGGGGTGTCTGCGGTGATCCAGTCGTTTCTTGCCTGGCTGGTGGCTTGTTTCAGACCATTGGGCCTGAATTATGCTTTTGTGCTCGATCCCATCGACCGGCAGGCTTTTATCGCCGGTACATGGGTCTCGCTTAAATTATGCCTGTTGACCATTCCGATCAGTTTGCTTATCGGCGTCCTGATCGCGGCGGCCATGACGCGCAAATCCCGCTGGATTGTCGCTCCGGTCAGCGCCTTCGTGGAATTTACCCGCAATACCCCTGCGCTGGTGCAACTTTACTGCGCATTTCTGGTGCTGAATATGCTGATCGGCCAAAAAATAGCGGGCGGCGCCAGCCCCATCACCCCGCTGATGTGGGTGGTGCTGGTGGTGGCGGTTCACAAAGCGGTATTCCATGCTGAAGCCCTGCGCGCCGGCATCGAAGCGGTTTCGCCGATTACCCTGGAAGCGTCGCGTTCACTGGCGTTCACCCCCCGCCAGACCTTCTGGTATGTCCAGTTGCCGCTGGCGGCGCGTTTCGCCCTGCCCTCGCTTATCAATAATCTGGTCGATCTGGTAAAAATGACCGCGATTGCATCGGCTATCGCGGTGGGCGATGTCACCTATGCGTCAATTATGATTTGGTCCCAGCGCGACAACGTACTTGAGCTGCTGTTGCTGATTCTTATCTGGTTCGGATTGTTGACCTGGATGGTCAGCGCCGTCGGTCACTGGCTGGAACATCGCCTGAGGATGCCCGGATATGGACAATGACGTCTCCCTGAAATTGCATGCTGCGAATTCCGGCCGCCGCGAAATTGTCTCGGCGGTCTGTTCCGACCCCTGGTTTATCGCCTTGCTGATGCTGTTGGCGCTGAATCTGTTTTGGCTGCTTAGCGGCACTGCGCCGCCAAGCATCAGGTTGCTATGGCACTGGCTGCCGGCGCTGTTGAGCGGAATGTGGACCAATATTGAAATCAGTATTGTTTCCATGGGGCTTGGCACTGCGGCCGGCCTGATATTCGGCGCGCTGTCTTTGTCGCCTTCGCGGCTGCTGTGCCGCCTGGTGCGGGGATATGTACAGGTATTCCGCAACGCGCCGGTGCTGGTATTGATCTATTTCACCACCTACGTTTTTCCTTTTGAATTTACTTTATTTCACTGGTACCTGCCCTTTCCGGACTGGTTAAAAGTCGTTATCGGGCTGGGATTATCCGCCAGCGCCATCATTGCCGAAATTTTCCGCGGCGCCATACAGTCCATTCCCAGCGCACAGTGGGAGGCTGCGCAGTCGCTGGCCTTCCGGCGCGGGCAAATTTTTCGTTATGTCATACTGCCCCAGTGCGTGCGACGCATGTTGCCGCCCTGGATGAACCTGTATGCCGGCATCACCATGAGCACATCCCTGGCCTCTCTGGTGGGGGTCCACGACCTGGTCGACATGGCCAGCATCGCCAGTAATACCGTAGCGCGAACTAACTTCACCGTTTTGGTCTATTTCACCCTGTTACTGTTCTTTTTCATCTATTGCTACCCTATTGCCCGTTTGACGAGGCTAAAGGAAAAACGACATGCGCGATCCTGATACCCGCTCCTCACTTATACGCAGCGGTGCGGACAAACCTCTGGTGCGGCTTAATAATGTCCATCTTTCATTCGATGATAATGAGGTACTCAAAGGCATCGATGTTTCCGTCCGTAAAGGCCAGTCGGTATCGATCATCGGCCCCTCGGGATCGGGGAAATCGACCATTCTGCGCAGCATTACCGGGCTATTGCGGCCACAAAAGGGCGAGATAGAGGTCTGCGGCATTCCGGTTCATACCCTGCGGTCGGAAAAGGAATTTGTCGAGCTGCGTCAGCGTGTAGGTTTTGTTTTTCAACAGTACAACCTGTTTCCTCACCTGAGCGTACTGGAGAATCTGGTGATCTCCCCCATCAAAGTGCTGGGCGTATCGCGCCAGGAAGCGACGGAACGGGCGTTCGGGCTATTGCGCAAAGTCCATATGGAGCATAAGGAGACCGCCTATCCGGGGGAACTCTCCGGCGGCCAGCAGCAGCGGGTGGCGATTGCCCGTGCGCTCGCCATGCAGCCTGAACTGATTTTATTCGACGAAGTGACCTCCGCGCTCGACCCGGAAATGGTCGGAGAAGTTCTGAACGTGATCCGCAATCTGGTCCGGGACGGCATAACCTGCGTGCTGGTGACGCACGAAATGCGGTTTGCCGAGGAGGTCAGCGATATCCTCTATTTTACCGAAGCGGGGCACATCATCGAATCCGGCAATCCCGAACGGATTTTCAGGCAGCCTCGTAACGAACGTACCCGGATTTTCCTGCGGCGCGCCCTGGGTGAAACATCGGGGTCGCGGGCGGCGGCGAACATGTGACCTAATAGGGCGAACACAACCGGCTTGAGATTAATAGGGGTGATATCCCTAACGCGCAGGGCGCGCTAATTTCAGCGGTCCTTCGATCATATCCAGCACACCGTGTGCGGCGGGAAATGCTTCGGCAAGGGATGCCATGCGGGGTTTAACAGCATCAAGATAACGCTAACCTGCCTGGGTCTGGTTCAGTTTGCGGGTGGTGCGGTGGAACTAGCAGATCCCTAAGTTTTTTTCCTACTGCAAACGCACCGCTACGGATGCAGAACGGTTTCCCTGACGCTTATGCCGGCCTGGCGCAGAGTGTTTTCGCCGAATGGTCGCAATCGTCGGGCGCTGGACGTGGCGGAAGCCGTATGGGGGGCAGCAAACGACCCTGCATATCATTTAAAAGTGGTATGGCAAGGCATAAAGATAAGACGCTTCAGGTATGGTCTGATGAAATACGGTATCAAAAAACGACAATATTTTTATAGGCCAATGGCGAAAAAAATCGCGACGCCGCCTTGATGCCGTGCAAAACCTCATCATTTATTACCCAGATTGGGTAAACTGTTCCCCATCGTGCACGATGCGGTGGCCAATGGCTCTCGATTGGTCAGAAAGCGCACGCTGCGGCGACAGGATAGTCTCGACGATGAACAGCAATGCTTCACTGGGAGCGCTGCCTGAGCTCAATGCCGCTTCCTATTTTTCCCCCGCGATTTTCCGTTGGTTCCGGGGGTCAGGAAGATGAAAATTCGCAGCTAAGCCCGAAGGGTGTTCCCGACTGCTGTCAGCATCAATAATGGCGAATTCTAATGAAAAGCTGCCGCAGTTTAAAACCGGTACTCGTTGGATAGACAGAACCTCACCTGCTTCTCCGTAGAATAATTGACAGCTTCTTATAGCCGGCAATATCGGAGAATGCCTTCATTGAGGCATGTCGTATCCCGACATCATGCACAGCCTCGCTGATGACAGCGATAAAAAGACCTTAAGTTACCCTGAGCGATATGCTTTACGATTAGCATCACCGGTATTCTCAAGATGTTTAAGTATCGCTTCCCCGCTGGCTAGCGTCCGCAGCTTATACCGCGTACCGCGAGCTGGGAGGGAAAGAGATAACAAAGGATAACCGTGAATGGGATAGCTCCGGGACTAATCGCGGACACAAGATTTTTCTGTGACCCACTTCCGCCAGAGCGGATGCGCAGCATTGCCGAAGAAACTTCATTAGGTCGTGCTGGAGAACCTGATGAAATTGCAGCAACAGTTTCGTATCTGGCTTCTTACGAAGCCACTTTCATCACTGGGGTAACAATAGCGGTAAATAGAGGGCTGAGTCCTGTTGCTCAATTCTGGGGATTTAAAAGCGTCGTTTTGATCTTCCAGAATGCAGGTTCGCCTCATTGCCCCCATGGTCTCGACTGAACTTACTGAACTTAAGTGACGTACGGAACTCACGAAGAAGCTGTACTGACTCATGCTCCTTATGGTAATCGCTCTGCTGAGAGATGAGGGCAAGGAGATTATCTGCTCCTTTATCAGCCTTCTGGAGCCAGTCAACAAATTCATGGTGGCACAACTCGTAGAAAGACGATAAGCCTTGACCCCATCCAACAGTTTGCGGGCCGGCTTTTCGAGATCGTCCAACCGGAGTACATATTCCCGTTTTTACTTCCTAACTTAGGCGCTGCAGTATGACCACTCAGGCAAAAAAAATCAGATTTAGCGATTTCCACGAATGTGTCGCGCATTGGGTTCGGGGACTTTATCGACAGTATAGAGACGTCATACGGAATAGGCGTCTCGGGCTCGGAAATATCGAGGAAACGCACACCAATGGGCCTCGTCGCGGTGAGGAGGCATGGCCTAACCGGTATTGCAAATACGGCATCAGCCACCGCGAACTGCAGGGGATGCTGGCCAATCACGGTGTCTACGTAGATCACACCACGATTTACCTCTGGGTTCAGCGCTATGCGTCTGAGCCTGAAAAACGGCTGCGTTAGTACTGTCGAAATCCCTCTGACCTTAGGTTGTTTTTCAGAAACTTGGTATTTGTAATGTGCGAATATGAAGCATCTATGGCATGCGTGGTGTGCGGAATTCGGTTGCGAAGACGCCCAATATGACCACTACCATAGTGGTTCCTACGAGGGAGGTAGCCAACCAGCCACCGAGATAATAGGTAGCTGATCCCAATGCTGATCCCATTGCACCGCAAAGGAATATGACAGTCATGTATGCTGCGTTCAGGCGACCGCGCGCCTCTGAATCGAGGCTCTGGATGGTGCGCTGGCCGAACACCTGATTCGCCTGCGTTGACGCATCGAGTATAATCGCGGCGACCACCAGAATCAGCAGTGATCCTGCAGCTTGTCCCCACCCACTGATGAGCAGCGCAATGGCGGCGCACAACAATACCAGCCCAGTACCGGATCTTGAACCGCCACGATCGGCCACCATGCCAGCCAGCGGTGTCGAAAGCGCGCCGGCCGCTCCCGCCAGCGCGAAGGCGGAAATACCCATCTGTCCCATGCCAAAGCGGACATGCAGCATCAGCGGACCGGCGGTCCAGAACATGTTGAAAACCGCGAACAGCGTACCCTGATAGGCTGCGCGGCGCTGCAGAGGACGCGACGTGGTTAGAAGGCCTAGCATGGATCGGAGCGTTGCAACATAGCCTCGGCTGGGTCGGGGCCGCCATCGTGGCAAGGCCCGAGCCAAAAGTAATAACGTGCCGAGCATCACGACGGCTGAAAAGATAAATATTGCTCTCCATCCCCAATGGGCCGTAAGAAAACTTGCTAATGGGCGGGACAGCATGATGCCCACCACCAAACCGCCCATTATGTTGCCAATGACCTGGCCGCGCTTCGTCGCCGGCGAAAGTTGCACGGCAAGTGGAACCAGGATCTGGCTGCCCACGGTGCACATGCCAAGCGCAAGGGATGTGATGAGGAGGCCAGGAGCACTGCTGCTGGCCACGCCGAAAAGGCTAAGTATAGTGCCGGTTGTAGTGATCAAAACGAGCCGGCGGTTTTCCACCAGATCGGCCACACAGACTAGAAAGAAGAGCCCGATCCCGTAACCGAGTTGAGTCGTGGTGACAATCAGCCCGGCCAGGCTCGCGGGCAACTGTAGGCTGGCTGCGATGGGCCCCGCAATCGATTGAGAGTAATAAACATTAGCCGTTGTGGCACCGCAGGCAAGGGCGAATAGTAAGACCGTGGCTTTTGATAGCTGCTTTGTCTGCACGGCGGCAGGTAGCAGGTTAGGTCGAGTCGTCATTATCTGCTTATTTGCCTCCCACTACGACTGAAAACGTACTATCAGTGAAGTCCATAGAGTTGTTCCCGAGAGGCTCACCGAAGTTCGACGGCACAATTGCCCCATGCATGCGTGGTAACTACGCGCGCGTCTGAGGATGCATTACCGCCCTTCCCATCACAGCAAACAGTATAAACCTTGCGGAATATATTGATAATTGGTTAAATAACGAAAATATATTTCAGGAATTCCGAAGAACATTAGCGAACCTGCAGCTTTACCTGATGATTATTGAAAAGGGCGGCCTGTCGGCGGCGGGCCGGGAATTCGGACTTTCGCCAGCTTCAGTTTCAGAGCGCCTTGCCATATTGGAGTCATACTACGGTGCGACCTTGCTCACACGAACGACCCGTTCTTTCAGTCTTACCGATGAAGGAAGAGTCCTAGCCGAAGGCGCACGGCGTCTGCTCGCCGAGGCGGAGGAACTGGAGAGCCGAATCAAATCAGGGACGCAAAAACTATCAGGCCACGTTAGACTGACCGCGCCCGTCGATCTGGGACAGACTCGTATCGTGCCCATTCTCGACCGCTTTCTCGAAGAACATCCCCATGTCACCATCGACCTCAGTTTGACCGACAGCTTCGTGGATCTGGTGAGCCAGGGAATTGATTTCGCAGTCCGATACGGCACATTTGCCGACAACACGCTGATAGCCCGCCCCATTGGCGAGAATCGGCGTTTGATCTGCGGAGCGCCAGATTATTTGCAGCGTAAGGGCATCCCCCCTATGTCAGTTGTCGCCTTATTTTTCATGGGGTTTATCGTTTGGTGGACTTCCAACGATCTTTCAGTCCGCAACTGCTCAAGTCTCAGGAAATGATGCCGAACTCGCTACGGCAATGTTGACAACAATCTACAACATCGGAATTTTTGGCGGCAGCGCAATTGGAGGTTTTCTTATCAGCGTATTTGGAGTCGACAGTCTTGCGGTGTTCTCACTGCTTGCGGTACTTGGTGCGCTGATCGTAGTGTGGAAAGGCGCCCGCCACGCCTTTCCCAGGTAATCAAGATGCCATATCACGCTTTTTTATGTGAACCTTGCGCAAGCTATCTATCAATTGTATGCCTTTTCAGCCAATAACGTAGCCAATTTATTGTCGGTTAGGTATTGATACCCGGCTACGTCAACACATCCCAATGTATAATGTTATCAACAACGCTATGCTGCAGAGGTTGACGCAAGCTGACAGCTATCTGAGGATTGTTCAACAGCAGGCGGCGCTATTGGTGCAACAGCGTATCCTGCATCCTGGCTATTAAAAAATGCTCTCGTGCAAGGATAATGCCACCGCTCAATTGTAGGGGGCCTTTATGCGCTGTACTTACTGCATTCGCGACAAAGGAGAACTAAAACCCCGTGGGATAATGAGCGGGCCGGCGATGTCCACCCCACTCGCCGCTTACCCGCCTTGTATCCGCATAACATGATTTGGCCATGCGAGCGGCTTTTAGCCGCTGGACGTACGGCATCGGTAATGCCAATCCACTTGGTTATGAACCCGGCCGGCTAAAAGGTGAAATTTTTTGCCAGGGCGCAGCATTCTCATACTGCGCGGCGGTATCTATCAACCGCCGTTCGTTCCCCTGGGGGGCCACCAGTTGGATACCGGTCGGCAGCCCGTCGGCATGTTCCGGCGCAGGCAGGGCTATCGCGGGACAACCGGCAAGACTGACCGCGGCGGTAAACATCCCCACCGCCCCAGCAACGGCGGGACGGCCGCCGATAACAGCCGGATTGGCGGCGGCGCAGTCCCAGCCGGCGGTAGGGGTTACCGGAGTCATGATCAGATCATAGCGGTTGAATATATCCCTGAAAGCCCAGCGCAGCGCAGTAACGGCATCCAGGCCTTCCACATATTGGCCCGCTGTGATTTGCCGCCCTTTCTCCGCCATGGTCATTACCGCGTCGCTCACCTTGCTTCGCCAATCCTGTTGCCCTGACATCACCCTGGCGATGCCGGCATTTACTAAGGTGGAATAGAGGCGATAAGCCTCGTCCGGATTCCATAAGGGCCTGACTTCATGGACAGTATGGCCCAGCGTGCGCAACACCTGTTTGGCCAACGTGGCTGCGGTCAGCACACTCTTATCGATATACCAGCCGGCGCGGCTGTCCGTTACGACATCGAAACAGGCGATATTAAGTCCCCTGCTAGAGGTCGCCAATCCGATAGTATCGCTGAGTACCGACATTACGGTGTTAAGATCCGCGACATTGCGGGTTAGCGTGCCAATCACCTGGAGATCGTTGGCCAACGGCGGAAAACCGTGTCGCCGTTCCACTGTTCCGATTGACGGCTTAAACCCGACGATACCAGTATGGGCTGCCGGCTTCCTGATCGACCCGCCAGCATCAGTGCCGATAGCGAAGGTACACATGCCCGAGGCAACGGCAGCCGCCGCTCCGCCGCTGGAACCGCCGGGGGTTTTTGTTGTATCCCAGGGATTTTTGGTGATGCCGAACAAACGGTTACCGGTATATCCCGCCATCGCCAATTCCGGAGTGTTGGTTTTACCGACAAAAACGCAGCCCGCCGCGATTAACCGTTCGATGGCAATATCGCTGCGCGGCGCGATAAAATCCCTGAATAATTCACTCCCCCACGTGGCCTTGAGGCCGCCAAAATAAAGATTGTCCTTTACCGTAAAAGGAACGCCGTCTAATTGGCTTAACGGTCGGCCTGATTGCCAGCGCAGAGAAGACGCCCTGGCAGCGCGCCAGGATAGTCCGGTATCCTGAGTGACAATAGCATTAAGAATGGGATTGATGTGTGAAATTCTTTTCTCAATAGCCGCCAAAGTATCTTCCGGCGTAAAAAGACCCTGTTGATATCCGCCAGCCAACTGACAAGCATCAAGCTCCCATAATCTATTTTTATCCACGGGCAGACATTCCCCATTGTAGCAATATATATTGATTATTTAAATAAATACTCCAAAGCCGCCGCCTACACATCGGCTAGAAAAATAATATCCCCGGCCAGACTCGGGTTAACTCAATAATCATCGTAAACTATGCATCAGCATTTTTAGCTGCTTCATGTTTTATCAGCTTTCTGAGTTCTGCCGCTAATGCCACAAAGTCCTGACTCAACGGGTTGCCGGAATCAATAAGATTAACGTCTATCACTTTTTTGATATGGCCAGGTTGGGTTCCCATCACCACGATCTTATCCGCTAAAAAAATAGCTTCTGAAATACTGTGGGTGACAAAAATCACCGTCTTGCGTTCTTGTTGCCAGATCCGCTTCATCTCTTCCTGCAACGACTCGCGGGTTTGCGCATCCAACGCCCCGAATGGTTCGTCCATTAATAATACTGTCGGGTTATTCGCCAGCGCGCGGGCGATGGCCACCCGTTGCTTCATGCCACCCGATAAGTCCCGGGGCAGGCGGTCCTGGTACGGTAGCAACCCCACTCTTTCCAGCACCGTTAGCGCAATGTCTCTTTGTTGCAACCGGGAGTGCCCTTTCAACATGGGACCAAACGCAACGTTTTCCATCACTGTTCGCCAGGGAAATAATGCATATTCCTGAAAGACCACCCCCCGATCGGGCCCTGGACCGGTAACCCGCGTGCCATCTACCCAAATTTCACCGCTGGTTGGCGTGATAAACCCGGCAATCATATTTAATAACGTAGATTTACCGCAGCCTGATGGCCCCAACAGACAGGTAAAGCTGTTTTGTTTTAATTCCAAATCCACCCGATCAAGCGCGAGATGATCTGCATATTTTTTAGTGACGCCTTTAATAAAAATCCTGTGATGGTTTTCCGCATCATCCGGTACACTAATAGTGTCTTGTAGGCTAAGCATTTAAAATCCTTGTTAGTCTCTCCAACCCAGCAGCCTGGTCTCAATCATGGTTAGGAATAAATTGACCATATAGCCAAAAAAACCAATGATTGCAGCCCCAAGCAGCATTTGAGAGACGGAAAAATAGGTTCTGGCGTTATTGATGTAATAACCCAGCCCGGAGTCGGCGCCAAGAAATTCCGCCGCGACAATAACAAAGAAAGACAAAGAAAGCCCAAGCTTCAGGCCGGTGAAGATGAATGGTGTTGCTGCCGGTAATACCACATAGCGAAACATCTGCTTTTTATTGGCGCCTAAGCTTGCACCTGCCCGCAACAACAATTTATCCACATGTTTAACGCCATCTACCGAGGCGGTGAATATGGGAAAAAAAGCTGAATAGGCAATAAATGTCACCTTCGACAGCTCGCCGATGCCAAACCACAGCACCAGCATCGGTAAGAATGCCAGTGGAGGTATCGGGCGCAATATTTCAAACAAGGGTTCGATAAAGAAGCCAGCCGATTTGCTCATACACACCAGCAGTGAGAGCCCAATACCGGCGAACGCCGCAATAACAAAGCCAGCAAGGATGCGGAACAGACTGGCCCCAATATCCACCTGAAGCTCACCGGAACGGATCGAGTCGACAGCGGCATCGATAACGTCCATCGGTGAAGGCAGCAGCAGTGGATTGACAAAGTTCAGACCGGCTTTATTCGCCCAGGTTACCGCTATCCAAATCAATAAAAAAACGCAAACGGCAATCCCGGTCCTGAGCAGATGTGATCGATGAGCGTGGGCGTTATGCATGGCTTGGGCCCCAGTGCACTCTGATGGGATCCACACCACCCAGAGGCATGGGATCGATGGCCTTCGCCATGTCCGGCAATGAGGAAACCCGTTTATTGGCCAGCGCCCACTGTGCGGTTGATCTAAAGGTATCCGCCAATTCATCGGATAGCGAGAGTTTATAAACGCTGTTGTCGACCATCACCCTCAGCGGACCGGCAGGTACCTTCAGCACGCTCTCAAGGGCGGCCAACGATTCTTCTTTATGGGAATAAAAATAGTTTTCGGCATTAATCAATGCCCTCAGCAGCGACGCCGTGGTGCGGGGATACTGCTTTACCCAGTCCTGACGCGCAATAAGAGTCGAATGCTGATATAATAGCTTGTCGCGTTCTGATAATTTTGTCGGCGGCTGTGTAAAATAGAGGGTATTGCCCGTTGCATAGAGCGTGCCGTTTAATTGCTGTAATCGATATAAGAAGGGTTGCCAAGACAATAGCATATCAACGTCTCCGCGACTGGCCGCGACTACGCCTTCGCTCGGTTCCATATTCATCATCCGGATTTTCCTGACGTCAAAATGATACTTTTCAGCCAGATGAGATAAAATTAATGGGTTATTCGCGCCTTCGGTGAAAGCGCATCGTTTGCCCTCAAGCACAGACGGTGACTCCGGATGAAAACCTGGCGCCAATACCAGCCCTTGTCCACCGGATATATCAGCGAAGGCGCAGAGTATTTTTGCCGGTATGTTACGGGAGGCCAAAATAATCTGGCTAAGCGGATTGCCGACGCCGATGGGAAATCCGCCGCCCATAATGGTCAGCATGTCGCCACTAGACTGTTGCCAGCGGATAGTGACATCAATGCCCTGAGCCTGAAATAATTTAAAATAATCAGCCAAGGCCAATTGCATGCCTAATTGCGGATCCCGCACTCCCAATAATTCAAATTCAGTCAATTCATTTTTACCGCTTATCTCGGCGCTATTCGCCGTTTTTACGAGTAACGGCGAAACGGCGATGGCACTAAGAAAGGTTCTTCTGGTCAACATGTGTGTTTCTCCCAACTTTTACGCTTAATTAATGGAAATGATGAGATAAGCCGAAGATTATATTTTCAACTGCAATGATTTAATAATATCCAGATTGACTTCGACCCCGTGGCCCGGAGTGTCTGAAATGTTTACCATGCCGCCTCTAACGGAAAGCGGAGCAGAAGTCACGTCCTGGCTTAAATAATCCTGAGTAAAACTTACACCAGTATTTAACCGCGACACGGTGGCGGCTAAATGAGCCATCGCGCTGGAAGCCACGCTGGACTCCGCTATTTTGCACGCCAGCACCACATTGCCGTTAGTACTGTCACAATTCAGAACGCCGGCTAAAATGTGGTTATAAGTACCAAACTTCAATAATTTAAGATTGAACCACATCACGCCGAGATGACGTTCCCGCAAAATATCGGCGTCGGTATGCAGGCTTTCATCCGCCGCGATGTCCATCAGCGAGGAGTGAGCCAATAACATTTTCAGTCCATCGTCATCCGCAGGTTTCAACGGTTGCTCAAGATATTGCAGGCCCGCTGGGGAAGCGTGACGCATAAACTGAAGAGCCTTATCCACGTCCCAGGCCATATTGGCGTCGGCCGATAATGCAATTTTATCGCCATGGGTCGCGCGGATGGCGCAAATCCGTTCAGCATCTTCTAGCGGATCGTCGATACCAACCTTTATTTTAAAATAGCGATATCCTGCTCTGATTGCGTCGGTTAACGTTGCGTCATCCTGCGATTGGCCGGAACCACTTAATATCTTTAACGCTGGAATACTATCCCTTCTCTTATTCCCAAGCAGTTGCCACAGCGGGATATCTTTCTGACGAGCGACCAGGTCGGCAATCGCCATGCACAGTGCGGACTTGGCGGTTGTTGCTCCAGCGATAAGCCGGTCGATCTTATATTCAATTGCGGTAAAATTATCGGTATCCTCGCCAATTAAATGCGGAATAAGGGAATAATCTAGTGCAAATAATACATCAACCAAATATTCCCCAGTCATGGTCGCAGCAATGCTCGCCTCCCCCCAGCCATGGTGATTATCCGATGAAAGCACCCTGATGAAGACGTTCACAGTGGATTCAATTTTCTCACTGGCAAGCTTCATCGCCTGCTTAAGCGGCAAACGGACCGGATATATTTCTATTGACTTGATTTTACTCATACCGACGTTATCCCAATTGACGTTTTTATAGGATCGCCCTCACCAAATAATACCTGTTCAAGGCTATATAATTCCGCGATGGCGCCATAGCCCAGATCGTTGATTCTGACGAAAGGCGGTTCAATATTTAATCGCCGCCACATATTTTTCACCCCCTCGCTTACCCCCCTTTGATACGCCTGTACTTGTCCCACTACGCCGGACAGCACAATAGTTTTAAGCGTGAAGCAAACTGAAAGGGAAAATATGGCTTCGCCGAGCACAACACCCGCCGCAAAAAAACTGTCTTCGATTTTTTTATCACCGGCATTCAGCCGGGAAATTAAATTCAATAATTTTCCGGGTTCGATTTCATCCAGTAATATCGGTGCAAATCGGTACTCATCGCCGCTGCTTTGCTTGACCAGTGAATAACCGGACGCTTTCGTCAATAAACATCCCCTAGCACCGCATAGACAGAGATCGTCGGCACCGAGAACAGGAATGTGCGCAATCAGCCGATCATCGTTGATATTTCCATGGGCAATGCCGTTAATCAGTACATACGCCCCGATACCGAAGGCGATATAGATCAGAAGCGTCGCGTCCTTGCTCTTATAAGGATCCGGCGCAACGGAGTTGAATTCCAGAGGCCGCTTTTCAGAGAACACCTTTTCCCCTATGCTCAGCGCTTCGCCAATGGTTCCCAGATAAACAGGAACCTTAAAGAACTCCCCCAGCTTATGGGTAATTAATTGATTATTAAGAACATGGATCGAAGAAATACAAATTTTACCCTGTCTTTTATCAACCGCACCGATGGTCACTACTCCGATACCAATGATTTTATTTTTACTGATATTATTTTCAGACAATACCCCGTCAATTTTATCTATCAGGTCCTCAACCACGGTATTGCCGGAGCCTTTAAGAGTATCGGTAAGATCGCTGCGGGCAAGTTGCTGGCCGCGCAGGTTTATTATCGATACGCAATGCTCAAACGCGGTAAGGCACACCGAAATAATAAACTTTGAGGTGACGCTGAGCGCCAGGGGCACCTGCCGGCGGCCGGGTCCTTGCGCCTGTCCCTGCGGCGCAGCTTCACTGATTAAATCATCCTCGATCAATTCCCTGACAATACGGGAGATTGCCGCCTCGGATAAACTGAGGGTTTTAGCAATATCCGAACGTGACATCCTTCCATGCCGGCTCAGAGCATGAATGATCAGGCTGCGGTTATACTCTCTGATATTCACCGTATTACGGCCTTTTCCTTGTTCGTTCATCATCAGTCCAGCACCGCCACCGCTCTGATGGGGCTTCCCGTACCGCCTTTTATTTTCAACGGGAAACCGATAAATTTAAACCGGCCTTTACCGACCAATAACTCTAAATGTTCCAGCCCTTCCATATGCGTGAATCCCATATCCCGGCATACATGATGAACTTCGAAATTATTCCGTCCCGTCCGCCCGGGGCTCATGGCTTCGACCCCGAACATAGCTATGCCCTGCTGCCCCAGCCAGGTTGCGGAATCTTTGGTCAATCCCGGAAAATCGGTAATGTGCCCGGGCGTGCCCAGGGTTCGTTGATTGAAGGCCATATAGAGCAGTACGGTATCTTTCGCTTTTATTTCCACGCCGGCCTTCACGATGGCATCTTGTAAATCCTTCACACTGATATCACTGTTCAGCGGCTTGTGAGATAAATCCAGGCAAACCGCCTCGGTATAAAAGTTCTCCAGGGGCATTTCGTCGATAGATTTCGCCTGTGATGAATCATCAAAATGGTGAGGGGCATCGACATGTGTTCCGCTGTGCTCTCCCATGACCAGCAGATTCACTGCCGTTGAAAATAGATAGCCCTCCGCTGCCCTCTTCTCCTCATGGGTGGTAAATGGGGTAATGCTTACGGTGGGATGATTGGGTAACCGCTGCATTTTGTGGCTTATCTCTCTGCTCAAATCGATTAATTGCATTTGGCTTTCCTTTTGATCTTTCTTATAACTAATTGATTAATATAAATATTACCCTTATGAGAGGTCTGCAATCTCAATTCAAGAGACATTTGTATTATTTGCTGTCAGTAAGTAATTAATAAGCAAACAACATGCCAACCGACTGGGCATTCGACACCTTCAGGGTTACCCCCTCGTCTAATTAAAAATTATTCAAACAAGATGATTGTGTTATCAAAGAATTACCTGGTTAAAATTCCGAAGGAAATGCGGAAACGCAGAGAAAATGAACTTGCCCCTGCGCTACAACCTTAGTTACGTTTAACATTCTTTGCACAAAAAAAGTTCATTTTACGCGATACTTCGCACTGTGAACGCACAAACTCGCTTGGCGAGCCAGCGTCAACGGTAACATTCCGGAGCCGGCCGATGAGCTCCCCTGCTCAACGCAAGGCCTGCGCGTTACATTTTCCAGCGCTATCACCCATGCCGGCAGCACCAAGACCCATCATTTTGTCCTCGCTCAACACCATGACCGTTCAATAAAGCCTGGCATGCGTCAGGTGGCAGTCAGCCCAAGCTTGCGCATCCTATAAATGAGTTGGCTCAAAGTTATTCCCAGCCGCTGCGCGGCTCGTGACTTGTTACCACCGCAGTGGGAAAGTGCCAGTTGGATGGAGTTGGCATCGCTGGGTTCGATACGGGACGAAAAAAGGTGCGCCTGGGAGCTCCCTGCGGCGTCAAGAGGATCGTCCGCAGGCTGGTGCGTCGCAGCGGCTTGTTCATGTTCCAACAAAGCGGCAACGTGCTGGGCATCGATGATGGGTAATTCCGACAGTAAGACCAATCGGTTAACCACATTTTGCAGTTGGCGGACATTCCCCGGCCAGGTATAACGGATCAGCGCGGCCAGCGCCTCCGCGGAGCATTGCACCCGGCGCTGGAAACGCGCGCCGCTCTCTTCAATGAAATGCTGAATCAGCGTAGACAGATCCTCCGGACGCTCCCGCAGCGAGGGTAAAAATATCGGCACCACGTAGAGCCGATAGAACAAATCCAGCCTGAATCTCCCCTCGGCGACCTGCTGGCGAAGGTCCAGATTCGTCGCGGCGACTATACGGACATTGATCGACCGCTCCTCCCCGCCGCCGACTCGCTGAATCGTTTTTTCTTGCAATGCCCGTAATAATTTAGCTTGCAGATTCAACGGCAATTCACCGATTTCATCGAGGAATAATGTACCGTTGTCCGCCTTTTCAAAATGCCCTTGCTTGGTTTTGTCCGCTCCTGTAAACGCGCCTTTTTCATGGCCGAACAGCTCTGATTCAAACAGGTTTTCCGGCACGGCCGCACAGTTCATTTTGATATATTGTCCACTGCGTTTGCTGGCGATATGCACCGCCCTGGCAAACAGCTCTTTGCCGGTGCCCGATTCGCCGATCAGGAGTACCGTGACATCACTGCCTGCCACCTGTTCAATTTGGCGGATGGCGGCGCGAATTTTATCCGAATCGCCATAAATGCCATATTCCAGCATGTCATGCTTCAGGGCCTGTCGTAGCGTACGGTTTTCATGTTCCAGCGCCACGGTATGCATTTGGACCCGCTCGGCAATAAGATCTTCCATGCGCAGCATTTGAGCGATATGACCCACCACTTCGCGCAAAATCTCAATATCCGCGGTCAGGTTACGCGAGATACCGCGAAAGCGATTGGCGCAAAATACTCCTCGGGCTCTGCCGTTGAGCAGGATGGGGAAGAAAAACATCGACGTGACGCCGCTGGGTAACGCATCCCTGGTCACTGAACGCCATAAATAATTAGGTTCTGAATCGATATCCTGAACAATGGTCATCTGACCCGACAAGAATACCTTGCCGGTGACGCCTTCATCTGGCTGCAATAGGCCTCGCGCTTTTTCCCGCAGTGTCAATCCATAAGCGCAGCGGATGGAGAGCAAGCCGCTTTTATCGTCATAGATAAACAACCGACCTCGATTAAGCCCCAGGATCTCCGACAGCAAATGGAAAACCTCGCGAAGATTTTCGTCGGTATCGGTATAGCGGATGAGAATTTTCGCCATCTCCCGGCGAAAAAACAGTTCGTGCTGAGCCCAGTCGACATTGACATGCACTTCCGTAGTCAGTTCTGCTCGCGCGGAGGGTACCTGCGCGATATGGGGTTGTTGCATGGTCTTATCCTCTCTTTTTGAGAAAATGATCCGGGGAGCGATGTTGGTGGGCGCGACGTTAAGTGTGAGTTTCTCAGCGGCGCGGTGAATAAGTGAAAATTTAAAAATTATTAATAATTTATTAATTTGTCAATAAAATTTGAGTAATAAATCGACCTCCCCAACAAGGATTGACTCCTGTATTTACGCGGTTATATATCAACAACCTTATGATTTTTATAAAATTATATATTTATTTACTCCATTCATCACCGTTTGGCCCATAGTTTGCTTTATAAATCTATAACAGTTAAGGCTGACGGAACCAAAGGACAAAAACCATAATCCACTGGTTAAACAAAACCGTATTCACGTTAATGGTAGGGGACAGAAATGCGCGCGATGGTATATGACTCGGCTAATTCCTATTCCACAGGGATACGTCCTCCGGTGGTCACGATAACAAATCTCCGCAAATGTTTTGGTGCAGACGTTATTTACGATAATTTCAATTATGAGTTCAAACCCGGTACGTTTACCGCCATTTTTGGTCCGAATGGCTGTGGCAAATCGACATTAATCAATATGATGGCCGGGCTCACCCCTTATGACGCGGGCCAAATACTTTATAATGGCAAGGATGTCAGCAAAACCACTATCGGCTACGTTTTTCAAAATTATCGCGAGGCGTTGTTTCCCTGGTGGAAAGCCAGGGAAAATATTGAATATCCGTTGAAGATAAAAGGCATGAAGGCCGCTGAACGCCGTCGGCGCGTCGATGAATTGATAGTACAATTTGATATCAAATTTGACCTGGAGCGTTACCCTTACGAGTTCTCGGGCGGGCAGCAGCAATTGCTATCCATTTTAAGAGCCCTGGCGCCCCGACCAGAAATCATCTTTCTCGACGAGCCCTTTTCCGCTCTGGATTATGAAATGACTCTATTCATCCGGGAAAAGCTGCAACTGATATTTGCACAAAGCAAGATTGCCATGGTGTTGGTTTCGCACGATCTAGAAGATGCGGTATTTTTAGCTGAACAGGTGATGATGTTAAGTAAACGCCCGACCCGTCTGGTTGAAATGATCCCGGTTAATTTGCCTTATCCGAGAAATGATCTGACTTTGCTGCATCCCGATTTTATTGAAGCCAAACGGCATAGCCTCGAAATTTTCCAACAGGAGGTTCGCCGGCCATGAAACAGTCTTTTTTTATTGCCGCAAAGTCGGCGCGAACCTACAAGCCAAATTTTTCCTCGCTCTTTTTACGACTGCTACGGCCGGGGATTATCGGTCCGATAGTATTAATCGCGTTCTGGAGTCTGGCCCACTCCGCCCACTGGGTGACCCCGCGGCTTCTGCCCGGCCCGTTGGAGACGTTTTATGCTTTTACGCAAAGCGTCGTAGACGGCGGTTTGTGGGCGGACTTCATCCGCACGGTATTAAGGACGGTTTACTCTTTTCTGATCGCCGCCGCCATCGGTATTCCGGTCGGTATTACCATAGGAGCGAATACCGGCATTTATCGCTGCGTGGAATTCATTATCGATTTTTTTCGATCCACACCCGCGACCGCGTTATTCCCGCTGTTCTTGCTGATATTCGGTATCGGCGAGGAATCGAAGATCGCTATCGCGGCGTTTTCCGCCTGCCTGGTTATTCTTTTTAACGTAGCGTACGGCGTGATGAATGCGCGCCAGACGCGCATCCTGGCCGCCAGGGTCATGGGTGCCTCAAACTGGCGCATTCTTCGCGACGTGCTTTTGTATGAATCATTGCCGCAAACTTTTATTGGCTTAAGGCTAGGCGTCTCTTATGCACTGGTGGTGATTATCGTCGCGGAAATGTTTATCGGCTCCTCCGTTGGCATGGGCCACCGGATTATTGATGCGCAACAGGTTTATAACCTGGCTGAAATGTACAGCTCCATTATTGTCACCGGCTGTATCGGTTATCTCATCAACTTACTTTTCCTGCTCATTGAACGCCATTTCATTAAATGGTCTGGAAAATAATATTATTATCGCTGAAGGAAATATTATGAAACGCGTTATTTTATTGTCGATAGCTACGGCCGCAGTCCTGTTTTCTTCGCTTTCTGCACAGGCCAATGAAAAAGTAACCGTCGCTTGGCTACCCATTATGCAAACCACGGCCTTTTATATTGCCATGCATGATAAATTATTTGAGAAAGCGGGTATTGATATAACCGCCGTTAAATTTGAAAATCCTAATCAAATAATTGATTCACTGGTTTCCGGTCAGGCCGATGTCGGCGCGCCCGGCTCCGCCGCCGGTATAGCGGTGTTGGCGGAATCACGTTTTCCCGGCACGTTCAAAGTATTCGGACTGCAGGGCGGCAGCATCAAATACCACCGGATCAATGATGCGCTGATTGTCGCCAATGACTCGACGATTAACAGCTTTGCCGATCTCAAAGGCAAATCCCTGGGGCAATTACCTGGTGTACAGTGGCGAACCATCGCCCGTTATATGGTCCGCCAGGCCGGGCTTGATCCGGATAAAGATATCCACATGCAGGATATAGCTACCGGCTTACAGGTGCCCTCGGTGGTATCAGGGAGCGTCGATGCCACATTATCTCTTGAACCGGTCGGCTCTATCGCGGTGGCGAACGGCGACGCACAGCGGGCATTGACTAATCCCGCCGAAACGCTGATAGCCGACCCGTTTTATTCCGGCGTCTCGCTACTCACCACCAAGTTCCTCAAAGAGCGCCCTGAAACCGCCAAAAAAGTCGTGGCGGTGCTTGACGAGGCGACCCGTTTGGCCAATGAACGTTTCGCCGCTTATCGTCCGGTCATTGCCAATTATACGCCGATTAAAAAAGATCAGATTGCGCTGGTGGCGCAACCCTACCTACGCGCCTGGAAAGACATTGGTCCCGAGGATATTCACTCTTATCAGGCGCTGGTGAATGTATTTGAAAAAGAAGGCGTGCTGAAGACCCCGATGGACGTCAGCACAATGATCCTGCGTAACTCAGACTTTGCAAAGTGAGAACCCCATGCCAATAACGTTTAATGCCGCCGTGGTACAGACCCTTGCGGTGCTCGGCGATCTCAAAGCCAATATCGCTCTCGCTACCGACGGTGTGAAAGAAGCCGTACGACAGGGCGCAAAACTGATTGTTTTGCCGGAATGCATGAACACCGGCTATTTGTTCGACTCGGCGCAGCATTGCCGGGCATTGGCCGAACCGGTCGATGGCAAATATTGCCGGGCGCTGGCGTCACTCTGTATCGAATATAACGTATTTATCGCTTCCGGCATGACTGAACTGGGCGACGACGGCAAAATCTATAATTCGGGAGTCTTGTTCGACCCAACAGGGGTGCTGATTTGCCATTATCAGAAGCAATTTTTGGCAACCCATGATCAGAACTGGTTTGAAGTGGGCATTAAAGGCAATCCCTGGGTAGATACCGAACTGGGACGGTTGGGATTATTAATTTGTTTTGACGGACGTATCCCTGAAATCGCCCGTTGTCTCGCGGCGCAAAACGTCGATGTGGTCATTGATATGGCTAATTTTTTCGCCATGGATCAGGCCGAATTGTGGGTGCCGGCCCGCGCTTACGAAAATGGCTGTTGGATTATCGCCGCCACCAAGTCCGGCGTGGAGCGCAGTATCTATTATCCCGGCGGCAGTATGATTGTTGATCCGCAGGGCCGGGTGCAGGCCCGAATACCTTACGATACCCATGGCGTGGTGACCGCCCGGGTGGAGCTAGCTGGCAACGCGGCCAGTCCATGGTCGTTCGGCGGAGACAAGATGGCGGACCGGCGTCCGCCGGCCTACGGTATTATCGCGCAGCCATTCGAGACTACGCCACTGTCAGTTTTATTACGCGAACCGCTGGTGGCGGCACTGAGCAGCAGCAAAGTCGCCGCGGTGCAAGCCCATGTTTCAGCCGCCCATACCCTTGACGATGCCCTGGAAATGATAGAGCACGCGGCGCAGCTGGGCGTCAAGGTCATGGCGCTGCCGGCCTGCTTCGCCTCTCCCGTCTGGTGCCCGGACCAGGATGAGGCGCGGCGGCTGGCACGGGAGGCTGAGACCGTTATGAATGCCGTTACCGGCATTTGCAAACGCCACCAGGCATTGGTTGCCCTGCCCTCGACCACGGGAAAGAACGGCCAACTGCGGCATGAGCTGCTGTTAATCGGCCCGGACGGTATTATGGGACGCCAGCCCCAGGTGCATAACGGACCGCGCGCCGCTCAGTGGGCCTCCGGCGCCGAAGCAGGCTTCACGGTGTTTGATACCCGCTACGGCAGGATAGGGTTACTGAACGATTACGACGGCATGTTCCCTGAATCGAGCCGGGTGCTGACCCTCCTTGGCGCCGATATCATCTTATGGAGTTGCGCCTGGGAACACCCGAACCAGCGTAATCTACTGGCGGTGACCAAAGCCGAAGATAACCGTGTCTATATAGTCTGCGCCAATCGAACCGATTCGCCCTTTCCAGGCGGTTCCCTGGTTATCCCGCCCACCGGTTTTACCAACTGGAACCTCTCTTTCCTAATACCACCTGATATCCGGTGGGGGGCCGTTACGCCACTGTATGCTCACCGCGCGCTGACGAGACAAAAGGAAATGATTCCTGGTGTGGATATGGTGCGCAACCGCCAGACAGGCAGTTATTCAGTACTGATTAATTCATGACGTAGTGTATGTTCACCGGGCGGCACATGTTTTTATTATATTATCAAGCAGCATCTGTTTGAAAAGCCATTAATGCCCCATTAATTACTTTATAAAAAAGTGATGTAAACATGGAGTCACCGCTATTTATCCAATGACGCAAGACAAGCTAATAATAATGAAATGAGAAACGCCCGGTGACTCTTCACTGTGGCAAAGAGATGTTATTCTTAAAAGGAGAGAATATGAAATATGCCAGCGGATGTATTGTCGCAGCCACCCTGTTGGGTCTCGGAATTTCGCCTTTACGGGCCCAGGAAAAATTGACCCATATCCGAGTCGGCCATATGGTGGCGCTGGATATGGCGCCGCTTTTCGTGGCGAAGGAAAGCGATTGTTTTACACAGCAGGGACTGGATGTGGAAACAATGTTTTTCGCCAATCCCGGCGACAATAACGCGGCATTATCGGGCGGCGCGATTGATTTCAGCTTTCTGCCCTTCACCCTGCCGTTTTTCGCCGCTAACAGCGGCGTGCCGATCCGAGTGATTTCCGCCGGCGGCGGCTGGGGCGTCATGGAGGTTGTGGCGCAAGGCAAATTGGGTTTACATGATATGGCTGAGCTGAAAAGGTATATTCAACAACATCCCGGCCATCCGCTGAAAATAGCCACCTTGCAAGGCGACACGCTGGAATTAATTCTGGATCGGCAATTCGCCAAAAGCGGCATTGATCCCAAAAGTGTGGAATTGGTGTATTTCAACGATCTGCTGGCAATGGTTGAAGCCTTCCGCGGCGGTCAAGTTGATATTCTAAGCCATATAAAACCCTATACCACTGATATGGTAGTAAATAAAAACGCATCGCTACTAGCCAATAATGCCTCAACCTGGTCATTAAATTCACCCAATACGGTAGTCAGCGTATTGGATAAAACCCTGACCGAGCGCGGCCCGGTGGTTAAGGAATTCCTCAGCGGTCTGATCTGCGGCGCAAAAATCATCAATGAACACCCGGATCAAGCGGTGAGCTATTTAGATAAAGGACATTATTTCCGGGTTTCGTCCGCGGTACTCTCACAGGCGCTGAAATCCGCATCGGCGCCAATCAGTTTTACCCCGGATCTAAAATCCATACAAAGCGTGGTGGACGATATGAGCCGTCTCGGCTATATCAAAACCGGCGTACGCGCCGAAGATATTTTCCGACTGGATACCATCCGCGGCCTGGAGAAGCAATGAGCCGGTTTATAACGCGCCTGCAAGCCTGCCTGCCGGTACTGGTCGGTACTGCGTCCGTCGGTACGCTGGTGATGGTCTGGGAGCTTGCCGGCGCGGATGGGGGCTCGTCCCTGGCGGCGGTATTGCCGCCGCCCAGCCATTTTTTACGCACCATTGCTGAGAGCGATTTCCGGATCGGACTGGGCAGCCAATCCTCGCCAATAATTGATTCTGTTTTGGCAACGTTCGCCCGGGTTTTCTGCGGTCTGGCTCTCGCGTTTGCCGCCGCGATATTGAGCGCGGCGCTGCTTAGCCTATCGCAGGCGGCCACCTGGATTATCAGCCCGGTTATCTATCTCTTGTCCCCTATCGCGCCCATTGCCTGGATCCCCGCCGCCATTACTTTGTTTGGCATTGGCAACGATACGGCAATATTTATTGTTTTTATGGGGGTCTATTTTATCCTGACCATCGGGACGTTGGCCGAAATCCGCCGGCTGCCGGAAGAGTTCCTGATTGTGGCCCAGGATTTGGGCGCAAACGCATTGCAACGCTGGCTTTGGGTAGTGCTGCCGGCAGTATTGCCGGGCGCGTTCACGCTATTGCGCACCAATTTTATCGCGGCCTGGATGGCGGTGCTGGTGGCGGAAATGGTGGGATTACACGACGGCCTGGGTGCTATCATTATGATGGGGCGGAATCTGTTCAATAATGATCTGATCATGTTCGGCATGGTAGTCATTGGCCTGTCCGGTTTTATCGTCGATCGTTTGCTGGCTTACATTGGCAAATATCTGCTCTGGTGGAGGGTGTAAACCATGGCCGCCGACGCCGATAACGCCTTGTTCCATGTCGATCGCTTCAGCGTTGCCTACGCCGGGGCCTCACCGCTGAAAGAATTATCCTTGACGCTGAATCGGGGGGACATTACCTGCATCTTGGGCAAATCCGGCTGCGGCAAAACCACGCTGCTTAAAGCCCTGGGCGGCTTTGCGGTCGGCCATACCCAGGGAACCATTACTTTCCAGGGAAAAACGCTGCAAGGCCCTAACCCCGATAGCGTAATGATTTTTCAGGAAAACAATCTATTCCCCTGGCTAACGGTCAGACGCAACGTAGAGTTCGGCCTACGGTTCTCCGGGAATGTTTTATCACGCCGGGAACGCCAACTGCGCATCGAAGCGATGCTGGGCACCGTCGGCCTGCTCGACGCGGCCCACCGCTACCCGTTCCAGCTCTCGGGCGGCATGCGCCAACGCACCGCCATCGCGCGTGCGCTGGTTTCCAACCCCAGAGTGGTGCTGCTTGATGAGCCTTTCAGCGCGTTGGACATCAGCCTGCGCCGGCGGATGCAGCTGTTTCTCAAGCAATTGGGGGAGGAACGGCGAATATCGATGGTCATGGTCACCCATAACGTTGAAGAGGCCATTACGCTCGGTCATCGGGTGATTGTGCTGGGCGGGCAGCCGGCACGGATTCTGCTTGAACGCGAGACCCGCGCCGGGGCCTTCGGCGATCGCTACTCGACGGTGTTTCTCGATCTGCAACGGGAAATCGAATCCATTATCGATTAAGGAGTGGCGATGAACGGTATTCATGACATGGGCGGATTACATGGTTTCGGCCCGGTCAAGGTTGAAGCGGATGAACCGGTGTTCCACAGCGAATGGGAGAGCCGCGTTTTTTGCATCACCCAGCTCATCGATACGCTGGGGATATGGAATCTGGACGAACACCGCCATGAAATTGAACTGATGCGGCCGGCGGATTATCTGGACGCCGGCTATTACGGCCGATGGCTGTTTGCCATGGAAAGACTGCTGCACTGTAAAGGCATCGTATTCAACGATGAACTTGAAAACCGGATTGCCGAGTACTGGGCCGATGTCCGCCACTACAGCCAATCCGCTGCCAGACAGCGCAATTGGCCGTTGCCGGCGTCGGCCGAAGTCCGCTGGGGCGCCTGGCGCAAGGAGGCGACCGTGACGCCCCGCTATCAGTTGGACCAGCAGGTCAAGGTACGGAACATCCACCCGGCGGGGCATACACGGGTAGCCAATTATATCCGCGGCAAGGAAGGCATTATCGTCAATGTTCACGAGCAGGCATGGGTTTTTCCCGATACCCGGGCCCACTACCTGGGCGAGAAGCTACAGCCCGTTTACAGCGTAAAGTTCTGCGCCAAAACCCTATGGGGTCCACAGGCGGAAGCAGACGTATTTAACCATGTTGATCTGAGCGAAGATCATCTGGAACCCATAGCAGGAGATAAGCATGAGTGATAATCACAACCACGAAAAGCCCTGGCAAGCGGTCCGCACTGAAGCGATGGAGAGCCTGCTGGCCGAAATCGGGGTCATTCAAACAGACAGTGTCGACAGGATAGTCCGGCACTACGAGGAAAAGGTCGGTCCGCAGACCGGCGCGCGCGTGGTGGCCCGCGCTTGGGTGGATGCCGCTTTTAAACAACGCCTGCTCCACGACGGCCTGGCAGCCTGCGCTGAACTCGGCATCGGTGGTCCAGAGACCGAATACCTGACCGTGGTGGAAAACACCGCCGATCTCCATAACGTTATTGTCTGCACCTTGTGCTCCTGCTACCCCTGGCCGATTCTCGGACTGCCGCCGGCCTGGTATAAATCCAGCGCCTATCGTTCAAGGATAGTGCGGGAACCTCGCCGGGTACTGGCGGAGATGGGGTTGGAGTTACCGCCTGAGGTCACTGTACGCGTCTGGGATAGCGTTTCGGAAATCCGTTATCTAGTGCTGCCCCAGCGGCCTCCGGGAACCGAACGGCTGGATATGGCGGCCCTGGCCGCTTTGGTGACCCGGGACGCCATGATTGGCGTAGCCCGCGTGGCCCCGCCAGCCGCGCCAGCCGCGCCGGCAACACTCGGCGCAGCCCGACAGGCACCCATTAACCAGGACGGCAACTGATGAACCCGACCGATTTCTTAACTCAATCGCTGACGGACCGGCAATTTTTGCAATCCGTCGCTTTTCCCAATCCTTGGGCGGCCAGAGCTTTTGGATTGACCCTGGCCGCCGCCGAACAACGTTTGTTTACCCTGACAGAGTTTCAGCAATGCCTGATCGGCAGCATTGGCGAATTGGAAGCACAAGGACAGGCCATCACCGGCGAAGAACAGTATTACAGTTGCTGGATAGAAGCGTTGAGCCGATTACTCAAGCAAAAACGATTGCTGACGCCGGACAGATTACAATCCGAAGAACTGCGGATACGGGATTATACGCGGCAGTTGCATCAGCATCAGCCGCCTCATTACCCGCCCCGTCCATTGGTAATTCAGGAGGGCCGATGATTATCGCCGGCGAGCCGTACGATTTTCCGATTTCCGGTGATATGGCAACGACGGACAGTGCGTTATTGATTATCGATATGCAACGCGACTTTTGCGATCCGCGGGGATACATGAACCATCGTGGCGATGATATTTCCGCTGCGAGGGCGATCATCCCCGTCATCGAACGCGTGCGCGACGCCGCCACCCGTGCCGGGATCAAAATTATTTATACCCGGGAGGGCCACCGCCCCGACCTGTCCGATTTACCGTTAAGCAAACGGCTCAAGACCGCCAGGGCGGGGGCTGAAATCGGCGCGCGCGGCCCGTTGGGACGGCTGTTGATCCGCGGAGAACCGGGGTGGGAACTGGTGCCGGAATTACAACCGCGCGGCGAGGAAGCGGTAATCGATAAGCCTGGTACCGGCGCTTTCCACGGCACCGATCTGCACCATATCCTGGTCAACGAAGGCATCCGTAACCTGATACTGACCGGCGTGACTACCGGCGTATGCGTATCGTCCACCGCACGTGAAGCCAGCGATCGCGGCTACAGCGTTCTGGTGCTCAGCGATTGCTGCGCCGAGCCCGATCCGCTTAACCATGCGATGGCAATCGGATTGCTTAAAATCGAGGGCGGCTATATGGCCACCGTATCAACGGCGCGACACTTTATCGCCTCATTGACGCCACGAACCACCCCCGCGCCGCTGCAGAAGTGAATGGCGGAGTTCCGCGTGTTGCCTTCCGGACAAGCACGGGGACAATGCGTGATGGCGATTTTTGTTAACAGGGGGCTGGGATGGTTATCAGCAATATTGATTTAAAACTGTTGAAGGTATTCAAAACTGTGGTGGAATCCAACGGCTTTTCCAATGCCCAGACCCTGCTGAATGTCGCGCCATCCACCATCAGCGCACAGATGTCGCAGTTAGAGGTCAGGCTGGGATTCAGGTTATGCCAGCGCGGGCGTGCCGGTTTTCTACTGACCGCTAAAGGGGAAGCGTTCTATCAATACACGCTGCAATTTCTGCAATCGCTACACGAATTTCAGGAGCGCAGCACTGCGCTTAAGGGCGGCCTGACCGGTACACTGCGTATCGGTTTTCTGGATAATGTAGTTACTGACCCGAAAAATCCGCTCTGCCAGGCAATAGAGATGCTGATGCAGTTACCGCAAAATACGCTTCATCTGGAATTGGAAACGCTCTCGCCCCCTGAACTGGAAAAAAAAGTACTGGACCATAGTCTCGATGCGGCGATCAGTATCTTCCCCGGACGCCTGCCCGGTCTCTGTTACCAAGCGCTCTATGACGAACAGGATATTCTGGTATGCCGCAAAGATCATCCCTTGGTCGAGGTGGATAATCCCCAGCATATCATCAGTGCCCTGCCCGGCACACCGCGGGTGATCCGCACCTTTCTGACCAATAACGAGTTCCCGTTGCAGGTTGTCAAGGATACGGTATCAGCCAGCGTCAGCAATCTGGAGGCATCGGCGATACTGGTGCTCACCGGCCTATATATCGGTTTTTTTCCTCAACATTATATCCAGCGCTGGCTGGATTCGGGTGAACTGGTCTCCTTGCGGCCGGATAGCATCAGCCGCCATTCACTCTTCAAACTTATCTACCGCGATAAAAAGACGCCATTATCCCTGCCGCTCCAGGCGTTTTTACGTTGCGTTAATAGCGTCATGGAGACCTAGCTTATTGGGCCTGCGCCTCGCCAAGATTTCCGGATTGTGATAACCGGTCGTCGGCACGCTTCATCCGCAGCAATGCGTAACCAGAAAAGGGTAGAAAACATGACAGCTGAAAACACCGGGGAATTTTACAGCACCCTACTACCGGCCGGTTCCCACTGGTCGTTTCGTCTGCGGCGCGGTACCGCCCTGCGCCTCAACGACAGCCAGGGCGGTGCCAACGTCGGGATGCTGTTTTATAACCCGGAAAATTTGCTGGAGCGCTATAACGCCCCCGATACGCTGAAATGCCAGCACACGTTCCGCCTGACTACCGGCCACTGTCTCTATTCCGATATGGGCCGGATATTCTGCGGTATCGAAAAAGACAGTTTCGGTTGGCACGATACGGTCTGCGGCACCATGAACGCCGCGCTGACCGAACAGCGTTTCGGTCTAGCTAATTATCAGCAGGCGCTCAACGAACGCCATCAGAACGGCTATGATAGTTTTTTGGTCGAACTTAAGAAATACGGCCTCGGCAAACGGGATATGGCAGCCTGCCTCAATCTGTTTTCCAGGGTGGAGGTTAATGATGAGGGCGCAATCCGGTTAGTGGCGCATTCACAGCCCGGCAGTTCGGTTACGTTGCGATTCGCCATGGATTCGCTGGTAATACTGCATACGTGCCCCCATCCCTTGACACAAGCTGTCAGCTACCCCCGCGCCCCCGTGGAAATCGCCCTGCTGGCCGACACCGCGCCGTTGCCCGAAGCCTGCCTGAACCGCGATGAGAACCGCCGCGGACTTACCAATAATCAATTGTATTATGCGGCTTCGCCAGCCCCTTTCGGCGATAGGCAAGACAACCGGGCGCCGACTGCCAAGGCAGGCATCAGCCCCGTTATTCGTTGAGGAAAGTCACATGATCAAGACCAGCGACTTAGAGATGCAGGATTCCCGTTATCACCGCAGGATTGACGCAGGAGACTACTGGCTGTACCGCCTGGAGTCGGGTCATACGCTGCGCATAAGCGACAGTGAAGGTAACCAGGCGGTTGATACCTTATTTTTTAACGCCGATGATATTGCCGAACGCTACAGTATGATGGATACCCTGCGTGGACAACGCAATGTTTTTCTTACCGCCGGCAGCGTGCTGCGTTCTAACGACGATAACCCCATGCTGGAGATTGTCGCCGATACCTGCGGCCGTCATGACACTTTAGGCGGGGCCTGCGCCACCGAAAGCAATACGGTGCGTTACTCCCTGGAAAAACGCCACATGCATGCCTGTCGCGACAGTTGGATGCTGGCGCTGGCCGAACATCCCGAATATGGTCTGACTAAACGCGACATAACCCATAATATCAATTTTTTCATGAACGTACCGGTAACCGCTCAAGGAGGTCTCACCTTTGCAGATGGCATTTCAGCGCCCGGTAAATATGTTGAGCTTGTGGCCAGAATGAATGTGCTAGTGCTGATTTCCAATTGCCCGCAGCTTAACAATCCCTGCAACGGCTACCAGCCTACGCCCATCGAAGTCAATATCTGGTCATAACGATGACGGCTCGGCTTCCATTAGAGGCCGGGAGCGTTAATCCTCACATCCCAATAGGAACTTATGTATGCGACATATCACCTGCGCGACCGTGCAAGAATGGCAAACGCATTATCAGAGCAAACCTGAGACGGTAAGGGATACCTTGACATCCTTACTTGCCAGACTCGGTGGACCGGATACCGCATGGATCTATCTTGCAACGCCAGAGCAATTGGCCCTTCAATGCGACCAGCTTGCAAAACGCGTTGCCAGTATCAAAGGCAATCGTTCTGCCCTTCCGCTGTACGGTATCCCTTTTGCGGTCAAAGATAATATTGATGTCGGCGGCTGGCCGACCAGCGCCGCATGTCCGGAATTTATCTATGAGGCATCCCGTGATGCGCAAGTCGTTGCTCGCTTACGCGCGGCGGGCGCTATCGTTATCGGTAAGACCAATTTGGATCAATTCGCCACCGGACTGGTGGGAACCCGCTCGCCGTACGGAGCGGTGACCAATAGCTTTAACCCAGACTATGTCAGCGGCGGATCCAGTTCAGGTTCGGCATCGGTGGTGGCTCGCGGTCTGGTACCCTTTGCCCTGGGCACCGATACTGCCGGTTCGGGGCGTGTTCCGGCCGGTTTTAATAATATCGTCGGTCTAAAACCCACCAAAGGCTGGCTTTCCACTCACGGTGTGGTGCCCGCCTGTCGGCTGAATGACTGTGTTTCGGTCTTTGCCCTGACCGCTGCCGATGCTTGGACTATTGCCGAAATTGCCGGCGGCTATAGCGTTAACGACGCCTATTCCCGGCATCATCCGGGCACCACGCCGGCGCTGATGCCGGCCGCGCCGCGCTTAGCCGTGCCGGACAAGGTGGAGTTTTTTGGCGATCGAGCCAGCGAGCAAGCTTTTCGGCAGGCGCTGCAAAAGCTGCAAGACAGCGGCGCAATTTTGGAGGTCATTGATTATACTCCATTCAGCAGCTTGGCCGAGCAGCTTTATGAGGCCGCATGGGTGGCAGAACGTACGGTCATCATTGGTTCCCGATTGCAAGATGATCCCGCCAGCCTGGATCCGGTGGTAAGAAGCATTATCGCTAAAGGGCTGGACTATAGCGCTTGCGATGCCTGGCGGGCCGAGTATCTGCGAGCGGAGTTGTCCAGGAGTATCAATGAGACACTGCGCCTCTTTGACGCGCTATTAGTGCCTACCTCCCCCACCATTCGTACTATTGATGAGATGAAACAGGAACCGGTGCATTACAATTCACAGTTCGGTATTTATACCAATTTTACCAATTTGGCGGATTTGTGCGCTTTGGCGTTGCCTTCATCACTGCGCGACGACGGTTTACCGGCAGGTATTACGCTTATCGCACCCGCCTGGCATGACCGGGCGCTGGCCGATTTCGGCATGCGCTGGCAACAAGGGCTGAACCTGCCGCTCGGTGCGACCGGCCGCGCCATACCGGCGCAACGGCCGGTTCTCAGAGAACCTTCACTTTTGCATGTCAGGGTAGCGGTGGTCGGCGCCCATCTGCGCGGTATGCCGCTTAATGAACAATTGACCTCTCGTGGTGCGGTTTTTGTCGAGACAGGCAGCACCGCTCCGCAGTATCGTCTCTACGCGCTGGCCGCGACACTACCGCCTAAACCGGGCCTGACGAAGGCGGAAAATGGGCGAAGTATCGAAATCGAACTTTGGGATATTCCTTTGGCGCGCTTCGGCGAGTTTGTCGACAAAATCCCTGCCCCCCTTGGTATCGGTACGCTGATACTTGCAGATGGGCGTGCGGTCAAAGGTTTTATCTGTGAAAATTATGCGCTGGCGGATGCCCTGGATATTACTGCTTTCGGGGGCTGGAAAAATTACCTCGCCAGTCTTGCATGATGTGCCAATTGCACACCTCATATTGAGAACTTGTCGCCAACATTTTGCTGGCGTCCACCTAGCATCATTCCGATCTTTTTTACGAATTTCAAGTTTCAAGCTTAGCGGAACTCGTACAGGGAAGCGACAGTACTCGGGGTTATGAAGGAGGGTATCACTCAGGCCAGATGGAGATACCATCAAGTCACACTTCGCATACCACGCATGCCAAGTACCATTCAATCAAATTAAAATCTCTTGCCTACGCTTAAGAAATAAGCGTCAACTCAGGGCCGTATTGACGCTTATTCAGCAGGGATGTTGAGGTTCCACGGCAGGAGATCTGTGATTTTGTTGATCGGGTGATCCGCGATAGTGGCAAGCACATGGCGCAGATACGCTTCCCGCTCCACGCCGTTCAGTTTGCAACTGCCGATCAGCGTGTACATCCGCGCCGCCCGCTCTCCGAACCGAAGAACAGATAGATGGTATGACCTTGATATAATCGCTTTGGTATTGGTGCATTATTCGGAGGTCATCATGGCATCGAGTACTCCATCAGTTTATGTAGGTCTGGATGTTCATAAAGAGTCGCTGGCTGTAGCCATCGCCAACCCTGAAAGGCTTGGCGAAATCCGCTTCTACGGGAATATTCCAAATCAGCAGCAGAGCATTCATCATTTATTTCTGAAGCTACAAAAACAACATCCGTATATCACGGCTTGTTATGAGGCGGGCCCATGTGGATTTGGCATTTATCACCAACTTACTGAGATGAATGTCGAATGCATCGTTGTTGCTCCCTCCCGTATTCCCAAATCACCCACCGACAAAATTAAAAATGACCATCGTGACGCGGTCGGTCTTGCCCGGCTGTTGCGTGCCGGCGAACTCACTCCGGTCTGGATACCTGATCTGACTCATGAAGCCATGCGGGATCTGGTTCGGGCGAGAACCGCTGCCAAATTAGATAATAGGATCGCCCGGCAACGTATTCAGAGCATGCTGCTTCGTACCGATAGGCGCTACGATAAAAAGCCCTGGGGATATAATCACCGGGTGTGGCTGGCGGATCAGTCTTTCCCCCTTCCATAGCAACAGATTGCTTTTCAGCACTATTGCCAGAGCCTGGAACAAATTGAAAATAGGATTGAGCAACTGGATAAAGAAATTGAACGGTTGCTGCCAGAGTGGTCTCTGTACAATGTGGTCTGTCAGTTACAGGCACTGAAAGGCGTGGGGAAAATCATCGCGGTTTCCCTGGTATCCGAACTGGGTGATTTCTCCCGGTTTGCCAATCCCAAACAAATCATGGCCTATCTGGGGTTAATTCCTGGTGAGCATTCCAGCGGTAATACAACCCGGCCCAGGGGAATAACCAAAACCGGCAACAGCGAACTGCGCAGATTGCTTTATGAATCCGCCTGGTCTTACCGGGCTCCCGCCAAGGTGGGTGCATGGCTGATAACCTACCGGCCTGATTCGGTCACCCAGGACTCAAAGGATATCGCCTGGAAAGCTCAGCAGCGGCTTTGCTCCCGATATAAAAAATTGCTCCAGAAAGGAAAAAAATCACAGGTTGCCATTACCGCCGTCGCTCGAGAGCTGACAGGATTTATATGGGACATTGACCTGACAGCCCGACAATCCAGTTAACGGTACAGCGTTAAACCCTGAAGCGCGCCGGGCACGGAATGAGTGATCCTCGTCAAGAATTTAGGTCGGTAAACAGTAATCCGATACCAGCAGGTAGAAAGAGGCCAGCTCATGACGAAAACCATCGTGGGGCAAACCATCCCCAAATAAGAGTCTGTTAAATTCAGGATACAGCCCGGTCGCTTCAGGCACCATGACGCCAGTTACTGTCTACAGCGTAGCTGATCCAGGCTGTGCGGGATAAGTACGGGCGAAATCCTTGACAAAGGTCATAAGAGTTCTTGCGACCCCAGGCTCACCACCCGCAGCGCGTTTTCGGCGATATTGTTGTCGATCTCCGCCCAGCCATCGGTACTGTAATAACACAGTGCCTGCCAGTGGTTCATCAGGTAGTTGAACGCCTTCGCCGTATCGGCCAGGCGCGACAGCGTGGTGAGTTTTTCCCGGATCCAGCTCTCCAGGCTCATCAGTAACGGCCAGGATCGCGCTTCGCGCACCTGCCTTCGTTCTTCGGCCGGACGCCCCCGGATGTCGGCTTCGATCGCATACAGTTCACCGATCCACTGCAGGGCTACGGTAGTGGTCGGTGATGGATGCCGCATAGGGATATCATGGATCTTACGCCGGGCGTGGGCCATACAGCCGACCTCGCGGATACGGTCTTCTTTATACAGCGGGTTGAAGCCCGCATCCGCATCCTCCTTCCCCTGCAACAGTCCGCTGAACCCGGCCAGATGCGTTTGCGGGTGAACCCCCTTGCGGTCCGGGCATCAGTCTACGGACCGTTTTGCCATTAAGCAATATTTCTTCATTTTGTCACGCAAGTCTCAGGGGTCGGTATCCGTATCGCCCTTTATTCTGATGATACAGTCTCAGGATCAGCGCCTTTACGGTTTCATAGCGATCCGGGAGGATCATTATTTTCTGATGATAGTAGAATGTACTACGCGGCAGCCCTGCTGCCTTTAACAGCCGGGGCAGTGACCACCACCTATGCCTTAGCTCATTCACGATCTTTACTTTTCCCCTGGTAATGAACGTGATTTTTTGCGGAACCAAGGCCTGCAACTTTTTTAAGTTAGCATTCTTAGCCCGCAACTGTTCAAGTTCTTCCCGCTCTGTGCCGGTCAACAATGATGGCTGTGATGATGGTAATGATTGCAGCGTTTCAGGCAAGCTTCTGGCTTTTCCTTTTTTTCGGGTGAAGGCGTTTTCTCCTGACTTATTATATTTTTTAGCCAGAGCGATACAGTATAGAATGTAGGAATACCATACTTTACAGCAGCTTCTCGAATCGAGAGTTTATTGTGTAAAATTTCGCTGATGACGATAAGTTTGAAATCGGCTGTGGCTATATAGCGGCCCTTCTTCCCCGTCAGGGTTCCGATGCCCTGCTCTCGATATATATAGACCCACTTCCTCACGGTGCTAGGACTGATAACATGAAGTTCAGCAACTGACACAAGGCTGAGCTTCCCTTGGAGATACTTGTATTTGCCCCTTGATGATCCAATACTACTCCGCCACTTTCTGTTTGAACTCTAATGCAAACTTCGGCATTTGTGCCCCTCCATCAAATAAACTGGTCCGATGTCCAACAATTGGGGCGCAGATCACCACCTACGTTTTCATTAAATCTCCACAACAATTTTTCCGGTATGTTTACCCTTGAGCTGATATTGGAAAGCGTCAACAATTTTGTCCAGCGGCCAAACAGAATCAATCATCGGGCGGACGTCAGTTTTTTCTAAGGCCCGAATCATGTCCTGTTGATGCGTGCGGCAACCCACTGTGATGCCCTTGACGGTCAGTTGCTTACCCATAATTGCTCCGGTTGGCACGTCACCGGCGATACCGGTAAAGACACCAATCAAGGTGATTTTCCCTCCGATGCGCGAAGCCTTAATAGATTGTGCAAGAGTGCCCGGACCTCCAATCTCAACCACATGATCGACACCTCGGCCTCCTGTCATTTCAAAGATTCGTTCACCCCATTCCGGTTCTTGTTGGTAATTCACAACGCCCGCAGCGCCCTGGTCTCGCAACCAGATCATTTTATCCGGTGAGGAAGATGTTGCCCAAACTCTTGCTCCTGCCATCTTGGCAATCTGAAGAGCAAAAACAGACACACCGCCTGAACCGAGTATTAGCACATCCTCACCCGGCTTGATACGTCCCTCAACCACCAGTGCACGCCACGCCGTCACTGCAGCAGTCGGAAGTGTTGAAGCTTCGGCATGGGACCAACCTTCAGGCGCAAGCGTGAAATAATGTGCTGGTCTAACGACAAAGGTTGTTGCATAACCGTCGAGCCCATCGCCCGGTGTACGACTGAATCCGCTAACAGGACATTCCCCATTCTCCCAGTCCGGAAAAAATGTCGATATCACCGAGTCCCCCGGCTTAAACGCGGAAACGCCTTCTCCGGTGCTCTCGACAACGCCGGCGCCGTCAGACATAAGCACCCGTCCGGGAGCGGCGGGAAGAATACCTGCAACCACGTTATAATCATGAAAATTAAGTGAAACATTATGAATTCTGACCCTGATCTCGCCTTTTCCTGGCTTGCCCGGATCCGGGATATCGATAATCGAGAGGCTATCAATACCGGCTGTCTGACCTCGTTGAGCAGCTTTCATGTCGTGTTTTTCTCCCTATTTCAGTTATATTGACCGGCTGACTTTAGCGCTATTAAGCAATTCAGGTAAGTACCTACAAAAATGTCTGTATCTATAAAGGATGCTGCTAAATGAAAAATGTGCTGGCAGAACGTCTCCGCCGCCGTGAAACGTTTGATGCCAACTGTCCTCACAGGCGGCTGCTCAGCCATATCACGAGTCGTTGGGGGACATTGGCACTGATTACTATGATAGATGGTCCACACCGCTTCGGTGCACTGAAGCGAAAAATGGGTGGTATTACAGACAGGATGCTGATTAAAACACTACATGAGCTAGAAAAAGATTCAATGATCGTCCGACAGGTTTATCAGATTATGCCCCCTCATACGGAATATGAGTTAACAAAATCTGGAAAGGAAGCAGCTGTCCATATTGAAAATCTCACCGACTGGATAGCTGATTATTTGGATCAGCAAAAGTGAGCATCAAGCTTTTCCCAGACACTGAACGGACGGATGGAGTTACGCGAGCAAAGAAAAGAAACTGGCCTTCGGCCCGTACCCTGCTGTTTCGTCGGTATAAGACCGGCAACAACGAAATTGGACTGCCCTTGGGATCGTGAGCACATGTCATTGTGGCACGACACAAGGCGACGGATACTCCAGACTTATTCCCCCTCGAACTCTTCAGTTGACAGTAAAGATGTCGTCAGGGGTCAGATGAATGCGATAGTTCCTCTGCGCGTCCGGTCCCCCGTAACGCAATAAAGATGACAATGGCGGTTAGTGCCGTTACGGTCGCGAGCACAACGAGCAGGATGCTGACAAGGTGTCCCAACGGATCGTGGCGTTCGATATCCGGCAGGCAACGTTTCGTGTCGGACCGGGGCGAGGCGCTACTGGTGGCCGCCCTGTCTGGTATGGGCATCGCATATCTGCCCGCATTTCTGTTCGAACAGCATCTTGAAGCGAAACGACTCATACAGGTCCTGCCCGAGTGCCGTACGGAAGAGGTGCCAATCTCGGTTATGTATCCTTCGAAGCGTTACCTGCCTGCGAAGGTGCGCGCCTTCGTCGATGCGTTAGTGGAAGCGGCGAAGGATACAGCACCGGTTCCACCACGGTATTGATAACATTTTTTTCCTTTTAGTGAACCCGCGCGCCACCGAGATGAACGTGAAATGGCGCATTCGAATCCAAGGCCACTCGTTCGCAACTGAACTGGCCGGAATTTCAGCGGTTTGCCAACGGCTTGCGCGAGTGTTTCTCGAATCAAGCCAACAAGATAGGCTGATCACTGGTTGCGCTAGCGTGAGGTGTTGGCCAGAATGGCTTAGTACAAGGGACTGGTCACAGAAAGAAAATGAGTTTTCAATGAGATATTGGGAATATCTTCTTATTACACGTAATTATAGATAAACAGCTAATGTAACGGCCTAATAATCAAGGCCAGTAAAATATGCGTAGTGAATGTCATACACCATCTTTAATAAACTTCTTTCTCATAAGGACACTATCATGCTTTGTATCAAAAATTAATTTTACTAGGGACCGAATTTCAACACAATAATACCCGAACATGATAATAAAACCGATTAAACTAACTGTTTTTATAGTGCCAAAATTAACACGAAGTATGGCGCAAACTATTAATTATTGGTTTTTTTCATGGCTAGACGGAGAAAATTTTCTATGATTGGATTGTCTTCATCGATACGGCAAGCCACCGCCAATTTTGCAGTTTGATCATTTTTTGGTAACTTACGATAGATGATATTTTCAAGCTTTATCCTACTTAATGTTTCAGGTAAGATAGAAACACCGAGTCCTCCCGCGATCATCGTCATAATGGCCATGGCATTCCTCACAGGTTTGATTTTTTCGGGGATAAAACCACATATTTTTTGCAATATAGGAAGGAGTTCAAAATTGGATTCCGAATCTGTAAACACAAAAAATGTTTCATCGGCTAATAGCGCTAAATCTATAATTTCTTGGTTGGCCATGGCATGGTCGGACGGTAATGCAATCATCCAAGGCCATGCACCGACTTGTGCAATTTTGATAGACTCGGGGATGCTAACTGAATACAATGTAACGTAACCAATATCGAGTTGACTTTTTTGTAATCCTTGCAATTGTGATCGAATTGACATTTCATTCAAACTAATGTCCACCTGAGGATATTGCTGTCTAAAAGAACGTACAGTTGAAGATAAAACACCAGAATAAGCAGAATTGCCTGAAAATCCAATGTTGAGTTGTCCTATCTCACCTGCACCGGCACGACTAGCTAACAGTGCAGCGTGATCCACCTTTTCAAGAATCATCTTAGCTTCATGGAAGAAAATCCGGCCGGCTTCCGTTAACTCGACATGTCGATTAGTACGGTTAAACAAACGAACCCCGAGAACACCTTCCAATGCTTTAATTTGCATACTAAGGGCCGGTTGAACAATATTTAACAACTGAGCGGCTCTTCCAAAATGTAACTCACTCGCTACAGCTAAAAAATATCGCAAATGGCGTAGCTCTAAATTTTCGGGGGATTTAATAAGCATGATTAGCTATCTTAACTTTGGATGAATGATTTAATTATAACAATAATTTTCACTTATAACCAGAATAACATATAAATTTTTATATCTTTAACGCTTAAGTGTTACTGTATAATATAATACAAGATGCATTCAACTTTCTGTTATTTCTCATTTGACTAAACAGATTATTGTTATAAGTAAATATCTTCTAATATTAAGAATGATGGGGATAGAAAATTCATAAAATTTATTTAAGGCCATATAATTTCATTAAATAAGTTTTTTTGCGATACCTTTCCATGAGAATTTTTAACAATTCATGGAGTCGACGCCTTCACTCTTAATGTTACCGTGACAGGTTCCAGCACGACAAGTAAATATTAATTTCTGACAAGCATACTTAAATTCTAGGCCTGTTACCTCGTCGCCGAACTTGGGTAAACGCAGAGAAAGTATATAAAGCCTTACCTCTTTGTGGTTTAAAATATTTATTCATGTACTATTACAATACTTTTTTAACTTAATGGTTTTTTCATTCGGCTTAGCCATTTACTTCAACAAATTAACATATTGCCACATCAATAATGACAGTAAGTAAAATTCTACTTTCTTTGATTATTTTTTATAAGCAATACCGCTTTATCATATTTAAGTATATTAAGAAAACCTAGTTATCAATTCATCGTTACTTGATAGAATTCGTCTTTTTGAGTATCGCATTCCAGTAGTCATCATTAATACTGATTGATTGATAAAAATAATATATTATGATTATAATTAAAACTATCATATAATCCTTTCCGAGATAAATTATCAAAAAGAATGATTCGTCATATTTCTTAACTTCATTACTTTATAACATGATACCTGGCAATATTTAGCAAAGCACAAGTGATTTATTCCTTAAATTATTCACTATAAGGAAAAGTCTCATGCACATAGTCTTTTTATCTCATCACTTGTTTTTGATGCTGAACATAGCAACCTCACTGTTAAAGTTATCACTGATATATAAGGGTATTTGATGTCATTAATTTCAGCTCTGATCAGAATGCGTTTTGCTTTTAAGTTAAGTTTTGCCGTGCTTTTCGCGTTGGTAGTTGGATTTGAATTAAATTTACAAACCCCACGCTGGTCAGCAATGACCGCAATAATCGTCGCTGGCGGTTCCGCTCTTAGCGCGGGGGGAGAACCCTTCTCTGGTGCCATTCGGCATCGAGGTTGGCTCAGAATAGTAGGAACCTTTATTGGTACGGCCTTCGGTCTGGCGATTATTATTGCAAGCGCTCGTGCACCAATGGTCATGCTACTAGTGTGTTGTATTTGGGCAGGCATCTGCTCCTACTTCTCTTCACGTATTTCTCTAGAAAATTCTTATGCCTGGGCGCTTGCCGGTTATACTTCCCTCATTCTTATCGTAACCTGCGCTAGCAGCACGTCCAACCTTTTACTGGCCCCGCAGTTCGCGGTAGAACGCTGTTCTGAAATCGTACTGGGCATTCTAAGTGCTATATTAGCAGATGTGCTGTTCTCTCCTCGGTCGATAAAAAAAGATATCGACCGTTTGGCAGATAAACTAATAGTGGATCAGTTCCGTTTAATGCAGCTCTGCGTAAGCGGGGATAGCATGGAAGAAAGTGAACTTGACAGACGCTGGAATAGGCTAGTCCATGAAAGTAATAGTCTTACGGGAATGCGTACTAATCTTTTACTTGAATCTTCTGCCTGGCATCGAGTAACACGTCGTATCGAAGCCCTTCATAGTTTATCACTGGCGATGATTACTCATGCTTGTGAAACTTACTTTGTACTGCTCAATAATTCCAGTCAGCTATCAAGTAATATTAAAGATTTATTTAGCGCACCGGTGGAAACCCGGCAAGATGTGCATTCTCGCCTAAAGGTCTTGCGGCTAGAGCTGGCTAATCATGGTATTCAGGAGGTATTACAACCGGTGGTTGATTGGACTGGTGTTGCTACACGTTATTTATTAATAGGTAAAGGTATTCAAACCAATAGCTCAATTAGTATTATTGAAGAAGATGTCTTAAGCCGTGAGCGGTTGATTAAAAAAAATTCGGGAGACTGGCATCAGTCCATAGTCAATGGCATACGTACCTGGTTGGCGACCTCTTTTGGCTGCTTGTTGTGGTTATGGACCGGTTGGTCTTCAGGAAGTGGTTTTATGTTGGCAATTGCGGTAGTGACAACATTAGCAATGCGCACCAATAATCCACGTTTGGTAGCGTTGGATTTTGTTGTAGGATTTGCCCTAGCAGTTCCGGTAGCATCATTCTATTTTTTGTTTATAATTCCCTCAACTCAACAAAGCCTTCTACTATTATGTCTGAGTCTGGGTGTACTCACATTTTTCTCGGGCATTGAAATCCAGAAAAGACGTATGGGTATGCTTGGCATGCTATTGGGATCCGTAAATATATTAGTACTATCAAATCCCATGAAATTTGATATGATCACTTTTATTGATAGTGCAGCCGGCCAGCTCATTGGCGGTTGTGTCGCTTTGGTAGTGTTTACTCTTATCCCTAATCTTGCTCATAAAAAGGTTGGACAGAGGTTACTTGATAGTTTTGTTACTAGTGCTGTAACGGCATTAACAACACGAACCGCCAAGCGAAGCGAGAATCGCCTACCTTATTTATACTCACGGCTAAATAATATGATGATGTCATTTCCAAACGATATACAGAAGTATCGTCTGGCCATTTTATTAATAATTGCACATCAAAGATTTTTACGGACAGAGGTCCCAGACAATAAAGAATTTTTGCATTTACATAAACAAATAAGAAAGACCGCATCTAATCTAATAAAAACAAAAAATCCCGTAAAACGCACTTATTATTTTGATCATTTATTAAATAAGATAGATGATTATCAACTAGTGTTGAAAAAAAACAAAGTATCAAGGGACATTTGTGAACCAATTGATATTTTTTCGAAGATGCTTCATCAATATGGCAATATTTTATTTAAATAGTTTATTTTCGATACTAAAAAGATGATTATTTCTTTAGACATTACCATTACTTCATTAAATGTAAACTTCTGTAGATCTCCATGTGCTTTAATGAACCTGATACGGACATTACCAGCATAATTACATAAAGCAGTGTTGATATAACAGATAATATTCCTAGGTTTGTTTATTTGTTTAGAAAAAAAAGAATGTACTACTAAACAGAATATCCGCAATGCCTGGGGTAATACGGACCTCCTCGTTAATTCTGATGGTGTCGGAGCAGTCATAACGGATTGCGCGGGGTAACTATGTGCCTGTACATCCGTCACAGCTGCTGAATGTAGTTTTACTGCCTGCCGGCATTAACTCCCTTTACAGTCAGTTTCGCTGACTCTTTCGCCATGAATGATTTTGCTGTAGACCTCCGCGCTTAATTTTGGCGTTCTCTTCTGCGTGTCGTAATCCACATAGATCATGCCGAAACGGCTTTTATACCCGCTCAGCCATTCAAGATTGTCATGACTGGACCAGACGTGGTAACCCTGGACATTAGCGCCCTTCGCAATTGATCGTTTCATGGCAGCGATGTGAGCGACCAGGTAGAGACAGCGATTTACGTCGGTAACTTTACCATTGATTAACTTGTCCTCCCCCTCAAAACCTGCACCATTTTCGGTGATGATGACAGGTGGGTTACCATATTCATCCCTCACGCGCTCAAGCAGAGCGGAAAATTGATCGGGTCTGACCGCGCCATTAAAAGCAAGTTTTTCATCAGGCGGGAAGAAAAGTTCAGGGGCGTAGCTTTCGTTACTGCTTTGCTGATGGCGAATGAAAAAAGGGGCGTAATAATTAATACCAAGGAAGCCCAAACCAGCGTCGTGAATTCGTCTGGCATCATCAGGCTGAACATCTATATCCAGATGATATGCTGACACCAGTTGTAGGACATCAGCCGGATAGGTTCCTTTGTACATTGCATCAAGGAACCAGCGGTTCAAAATACCGTCAACGAGCCGGGCGTTGTCTTTATCCTCTTTTGACGCTTTTTTTCCCGTCAGCACAGGAAAGAAAGGCAGCGCAATGCCCAGACGGCCTTTATACTGTTTCGCTTTAAAACTTTCCGCTGCGGCGGCAGATGCCAGCAGGATGTGATTGTATGACTTGAGCGAAGTCTCAAGGTAAGGCAGCGTTGGCACGATGGGAGGAAACTTAATCTCTTCACCCTTTATCCGTTTCTCGGCCATGATTTTTGTTGCGACCTCAACGGTCGGCTCATTAATCAGAACGAATTGGTCGACCTGGTCTGAGAAGTTGGCAAAGATGACCTCTGCATAGCGACGAAACCACTCTACAGATTCACGATTTTCCCACCCTCCGGCCGCAGCCAGCGACTCTGGCATGTCCCAGTGATACAGGGTCACAAGCGGTACAATACCGGCCGCCTTAAGGTCCGCAATGAACTGGCGATAATGGGCGATGGCCTGCAAGTTCACTGGTCCCTGACCATCTGGGATAATGCGGGTCCAGGCAATAGAGAAGCGATAGCTGTTCAGACCGAGCGATTTGAATAGCTCAATATCTTTCAAATATTGGGCACGATCATAAAAATTAATGGCTACATTTCCTGAAATGCCTGGCCCTGCAAGATGTTTTTCATCAAGATAATAGTCCCATACGGACCGGCCTTTCCCGTCTGCATTGTTTGCGCCTTCAACCTGGTAAGCGGCTGATGCTGCACCCCACAGAAAATTGTCAGGCACATCGGCAGCCCACACAACATTCATTGCGGCGGTCAGGCCTAACGCCAGTACTCCTCTTATCATCATTTTCCCCTAGTTAACATCAATAGCTCGTTAAAATCACATTCCGGTCACTCTGTTTTTCAAAAAGGTGAACCAGCATAAATTCATGTGGCAAATATATCATCATCAGATGATATATTCCTTTAACTCTATCGTCGTTTCCATTTTATTTACGTAAGCGTTATCCCAGTAGGGTTCAGCGGGCTGTTGCAGGCGAAGGCGGATGCGGGCTTCAACCCGCTGTATAAAGAAGACCGTATCCGCGAGGTCGGCTGCAATGGGGCCCACGCTCGGCGTAAGATCCATGATATCCCTATGAGGTATCCGTCGCCGACCTCCGCCGAGGCCCTGCAGCGTACTGAGTGAAGAAGCCGTTGAACAGAAGAGATTACCCCGACATAATCAGTCTGGGCTGCTGAAACACAGCCATTGCGAACCTACATCCCTGTCCCGCATATTGCCATTGCTTTATTGGGCAGAAAAAGCAGAAAGCGCCGGATTGGTGGTAACCGTTCCAAAGCGTATATTTTGCTTTGACAACCCGGACGTTAAGCGCGCCAGACAGGTAAGCTGCGGAGTTCACCTGCGAAATACTGAAGTCTTTTCCACATGTATCAGAAGATGATCTGCGAGCCGGCGAATAGACGGATAGCTTCGTCCGCCATGTCATCAAGAAATGAAGACGATTGCTCCGCACCCTGGCTTATCAGGCCGGGCGTGATAATTGGCAATGAAATGGCCGAAATCAGTAGTGCAAAAATTATTTCCGGTTGTTTCCCATTAATGATGTCATGGGCGATTGCCTGCTTTATCACCGGAAGGCAACTTTCACGAAAAGGCGACACCAGATACCGAAGGAGATGATCCAGACGCACTTCGCCCCTGGCCGCTTCATTAAGCAGCAGTGACGGAAATTCAGGAATGTCTATACTAATGGTGATAAGTTGGCGAATGAAACGCCTGAATGAATTTTCTGGATTGGTGCTGAAGTGCTCATCAATATCCCTTATTTCAGCAAGATGAATGCGCTGTTTTTCAAGAAGATATTCGAGTACGGCCTCCCAGAGAGCCGATTTCGACCCAAAAAGGCGTGCCACCAGTGCCATATCGACACCTGCCTCGCTGGCTATTTTGCGCAATGACGCACCCTCATAGCCATATCGTGAAAAAAATCGGGTAGCAACCGGAAGCAACGCTTCACGACCAGATACTCTACCGCCGGGCCGGCGGCCTCGCATGGGAGATTTGATTTCTACTGAACTCATTATGCTACGCTATTGAGAGCACCGGGACTAGCCGGTGCTGACGTGTCTGTTGTCAAGACACCATATCATCTTTTGGCATAAAAGGGACTTGTAGATAGCTGTCATATTTACCGCCAAAATGAATGACATGAGTCCCAGCATTACGGCTCATGGGCGCCTGGACCTGCTGCTCACTAACAAACGATAGCAGGGTTGAGCGATCCCCGCCAAGCGCTAGACGCTTCACTTTGTTACCGGGCGTAAACGTCCCCCCCGACGCCGGTAAGGTGATAATAGCTGAGCCAAAACCCATATCGATACTGGTTGGGATAGGACGCTGTGCAGCAATGGTCAGCACTAATTCTTCACCGGGATGATAACGCATGGCCATTGGCCAGATGCCAATTTCCACGGGTACAATCTCGCCGGGTTTGAGTTTTTCTTCATGTGTGTGGAGCAGTAAGGGTTCTTCGTTCGTTGTCCGCTCAGGATCAAGGGCTCGCTGGGAAACCCTTAGTAAACCCGAGGCAACAACAGGACCTTTTACCCCCTCACCAAGAAGACGCTCGTAGGGTTTCCCGTTTTTATCGCGCTTCTCAACGCCAACCTCCAGTTCCATATCTTCCGATCCCCGCGCTTCCACCCAGAGTTTCAGCTTCATATAGCCGATGATCTCAGTTTCCTGAGTAAAGGTGTAATGCAGCTCAGTTTTTCCTTCGCCTGACACCTCATAAGACAGGGATGCAGACAAGCTCTGACCGAATGTGTCAAGCTGGCCATTGCCACTAATAAACATTCGCTTCATCTGCACCTTAGGCAGTGGCCAGCTGTCTTCAATCCGGTCAACGATATCGGTTCCGCCAGCATCCAGTACGCATATACGGACGCGAGGCGTTTGCTCCCAGCCGTTATTAGCGCCTTTAAGGTAATGATCGAAAAATGCCAGCAGCTCATGTGCATATTTTGGCGTGTAAAAATCCAGCCATTCATTGGTATTGTTCACTCGGAGCCATTTTTCCTCCGAGGCTATCTGACGATAGCCGGCAAATGATCCGTGAGTGTGTGCATGGTTTGTATAACTGGCCACGACATAAGTGGGAATTTTAATGCGCTCAAGCCGTGCTTTTTTATCCTCCCAGTAAGGATCCATCAGTTGTGTCTCCATGATCATTCTGGGTTGATCTTCAACCAGATTTCCCCCGGCAAATGATTTCAGGATAACTTCCGGGAATGCTGGTGCAGGTATGCCTCCCCGGTTACCGGTTTCGCGGAAGTGATCGACAAAACCTTCCCAGGGAGCTATGGCAGTAAGATGCGGCGGCTGCTCTGCCGCGATGAACCACTGAGATACGGCAAGCCAGGAGTTGCCCGCCATACCGACTTTTCCGCTGCTCCAGGACTGTTGGGCCGCCCACTCAATGAAGTCGTAGCCGTCTTCAGCCAGTTGACGTCCCCAATAAGAGATATTCCCCTCAGACTTATAGGCGCCTCGAGGGTCGGGATTGAGAATAACATATCCTTCATTAACCCAAAATGCCGGGTCTGGTCCCTCGAACTTTTGCAGTTCTGACACCCAATCCAGCGGTACACCGGAACGTTCCTGGATATCGTCCAGCCACTGCCCGCCAATCTCCTTGCCATAAGGACTCCATGCCACCAAGGCGGGGTATTTCCCCTCTTTTATCGGGCGGAAAACATCTGTGTAAATAGTTATTCCATCGCGCATTTTAAGAGCAACGTCACGCTCAAACAAGATGTCGCAGGGCAGTGGTCTCGCACCTTCTCGGCGCACCGTACCTTTCTTCAGAACGGTGATACCCGGTGCAAATCCAGGGTACCGCGCTCGCGGTGCATTCAGTGGAAGCGGACGGCGGTACCAGACGGGGTATGCTGCATCACCATAAATTCGTGTTTTGAGCATAATCTTTTCCCCATTTTGACTGACGGCCCCGGCAAAAGAGAGCCTAGGCATTATCATGTTAGTGACTGCCATACTGACAGCGCCCGCTAATAGCGAACGACGCGACAGATAGGAGCCATTCAGATCTGTGATTTTCATAACGCATCCTTTTAAATCATCACTTGATGATTTAATTTTAAGGCGAAAACCGACTTAGTCAACAGAGTGTTGATGATTTGGAAGCATTGCGCATTTTTACTCAATAAACGCCGACAAAAGTCCGCGTTCACGTCAAATCTTCACCCTCATTTCCCTATATTTTTACCAATGCGTAGATGTCGGAATGCATCCTTTATTTCGTTCAGCGACCAGACGGAATCAATGACTGCACGGACCCTTGACTTTTCAAATGACTGGATTATTTGTTGTTGATGCTCTTCGCTACTTAAGGTAATTCCCCGCAGGGTGGGCTGTTTGCCCATGATTGCGCCCGTAGGTACATCATCTGCGATGCCGGAAATCGTCAATTAAAGCGGTTTCCCCGCCAATGCGCACAGCGTCCATAAGCTGATGAAGCGTACCCGGCCCGCCAATATCTACTACGTGACCAACGCCACGGCCTCTGGTCATTTCAAAGATTTTTTTGCTCATTTCGTGTTTTCTCTAAAATTCACAAAGGCCACCCACATTGCGTATGTAGCCAATCCATCTTTCCCGGCAAAGGAATAGTGAAAAATTGAAAAACTTGACTGCTAATGACCCCAGCGAAGAGGACTGAGCTAAGGATTTATTCAGACTTTAAACATCGTTAGCGCACGGCTACGTACCCTAACAAATAAAGTAAAAACCAGTGCAATCCCCGCAGCAAAAAGAAAAACAGACTGCAGGGTACCCGGGAAATATCCCATAAAAGACGATAGAAACTGTCCCAGAAATATTGCCATTGAAAGCCGAGCAAGATTCCGTCCCCGAAATGTCGTGCTGCTCAGATCCACAATAAGATGGTTCACGAGAGGAACGGAAAAACCGAACCCCAGCCCGAGGGCAATCCCGCCAATCACAAAGACGGGCATGGAAGGAGCTACCGCAAAAATAAGATGAGCAACGGTGTAAAAGCCAAACGCGATGGATAATGTTGGAAAATCACCAAAGCGACTGACCAGTTTCGGCATCAGCCATGCGCCAAATACCGCCACAAGCGAGACAAATGAAAGGAAGTAGCCGATCTGCAACTCAGTAACGTCATTGTCATGCAAATGTAGCGGCAGCAGGACAATAGCGGTAAAGAAAACGATCATGGAAAAAAGTGCCGCCACCCACGTCAGTACCATTGCTGAAGACGGTCCTCCGAGATGAATCTCATGAGTGCTTTCATCAGATATTACCAACTTGCCCGGTCGGGGTACATACGCCAACACCATGAGCAGCATAAGCCAGGCGAAAAGGTAAAGCATGAATGGCCAGCGCCAGCCGACGGCTGCCAGCAACCCGCCAATAAACAGGAATATTACACCACCAAGCTCAATCGACATCCCTTGGCGAGCAATCATCTTCATCCGTTTCGCGCCGTCATAAAAAACGGAGATTAAGCCGGTACCAGCCGACATAACCAGCGCCGTTGCACCACCGAGCAAAAACCGATCCGCAAAAACAAATGAATAACCCGACAAAAATGCACCGGCACCACCCAACAGCCCGTAAAGGAAAAGCCCGAGACAGAGGGTTTTATAAAGACCAGCCTTTTCAACAAGTTTCCCCACTAATGGCCCGAGCACCACCACCCCCAAAGACGGCAAGGTAACAAGCCAGCTCTCTGCACCCTTAACATCAAGTGCCGTGGAGATAGTGGTCAGGCCTGGTACAATCACGCATCCCACCATGATGGTTAGGCAGGCTACAGCAAGTAGCGTAAATCCTCCTGCCTTGTTTATCTGTTGCATACAAACTCCAACTGTCCACTATATGGATATGTTAACCATTATTAGGATATAATTTTCATGGTATTGTCGGATTATGTCAATGCGCAAAATGTAAGATAAATGTTTCTAAATCTATAACAACTGTAAAGAGGATCTATGGAAACTGATACAGATAGCACGGGTTCCCAGGTAATTGCCCGAGCCGCAAAATTGTTCAAAGCGGTTGAAGAACAACCTCAGGGTTTGACTATCTCCGCACTCTCACGAAGTACGGGACTGCCGCGGACAACCGTTCACAGACTGGTTGCCTCTCTCGAAGCCGAACAGTTATTACTCAACAGCTCAGGCATGATCCGACTTGGTCCGGCGCTTGCACGTCTTGCAGCCTCCGCTCATACGGATGTCATTTCACTGTCGCGTCCGTCGATTGAGACACTTGGCCGGCGAACACGGGAAACGGTCGATCTTTGCGTGTATCGCGGGTCGCATGCACTTTTGGTTAGCCAATACGCATCTGATCAGGAACTGCGGGTCGTTTCGCCCGTTGGCACTGCTTTTCCCTGCCACTGCACTGCGACTGGTAAGGCTCTGCTTGCCGGTTTACAAGACGAGCAGATATCTTTGATATACACACAAAAACCTGAAACAAGAACGGCACTTTCTCTGAGAACAGTGGCCGGAATTCTTGATGAAGTTGAAAAAATACGCTCAGAAGGGTTTGCTAGTGATCGTGAAGAACACGCAAAAGGCGTTTGTGGTCTGGGCGTAAGCATCCCCTATTCCCTGAACGAAAATTATGCCATTTCTGTGGCAGTGCCAGCATCGCGATTCGATGAAAATTTTGATTTCCTGGTTGCCTCTCTCAAGCAATGTAAGGCTGAAATTGAAGCTTTGATTTCTCCCACCGTTTGATCTACAAGCAAAAATACGGGTCAACCGGCGGGGATAGAATTTATGATGAAATTCAACTTAATAGATAACTGAATGTTCCCGAGTCCGGGCACCACCATTTCTTTTTTATGCTTTCTTATGAATCCCTATATATCTTAAATTCAATAGGTTAGCGTAAAAACCCTTTCCGATACGTTTTAATTTATCCCTAGGTATCCGGAAAATGTGGGGTCAAATTGCGGGTCATTCAGTTCGATGAATGGAGTGACCCTCACATGGCTCTGACTGACAGCAAAATCCGCGCTGCAAAAACCTTCGTAAAATCCTACAAACTCTCCGATGCCCACGGTCTGTATCTACTGGTATCAACCAGCGGCTCACGTCTGTGGTATTTCCGCTACAGCTTCGGTGGCAAAGAATCCCGCCTGGCTTTAGGCGCCTATCCGCAGGTCACGCTGGCGGAGGCTCGCGAAAAGCGCGACGCTGCCCGCAAGCTGCTGGCCTCCGGCATCTGCCCTTCCCTGCCCCGTGAATCCGAAAAAACCGCTGTAGACAAAACCCGCACCTTTAAACACATCGCAATCTCGTGGCACACCAGCAGCCTCCGGCTCTGGTCGGCAAGCCACGCGGATAAAATTCTTACCTGCCTGAGGCGCTATGCCTTCCCTGACATGGGCGAAATGGATATCGCGGAGATCGAAACACGGCATCTGGCGCAGCTCATCAAAGCCATCGACGACAAAGGCGTGCATGACGTGGCCGGGAGGATGCGCCAGTATCTGACCAAAATCATGCGTCACGCCGTGCTGCAACAGGGCCTAATCAAATACAACCCCGTGTTCGACCTGGGCGGCGTCGTGACGCCGATTGTGGCCCAACATCTTCCCGCGTTGCCACTGCGACGCTTGCCTGAACTGTTGGTGAACATAGAAAACTACCAAGGCCGTGTACTGACCCGTTTGGCGCTGGAACTGAATTTGCACGTCTTTTTGCGCTCAAGCGAGTTGCGCTTCGCCCGCTGGGAAGAGTTCGACCTGAAAGCCCATATCTGGACGGTGCCCGCGCAGCGCGCAGCCGTAAAAGGCGTGAGATTTTCAGAGCGTGGCGCAAAGATGAAGGACGAACATCTAGTGCCACTATCCAATCAGGCAGTTGCCCTGCTAAAACAGATCAAGGCGCTTACCTGTGAGTCGGTCTTCGTTTTTCCGGGTGCGCGTGGTCTGGACAAACCGATGAGCGAAAACACCATTAATAAAGCGCTACGTGTGATTGGTTATGACACCAAAATCGAGGTTTGCGGCCACGGATTCAGAACGATGGCCTGTAGCGCCCTAAACGAGTCCGGGTTGTGGTCAAGGCCATCGAACGTCAGATGAGCCATAAAGAGCGCAACGGCGTGCGGGCCGCCTATGTCCACAAAGCGGAGCATCTGGAAGCCCGCATGGAGATGATGCAATGGTGGTCGGATTAACTGGACGTAAATCGGAAGGGGTATGTCGCGCCATATATTTATGCGCGGCAACATAAAGCAGCGAATGACAATTAGCTAGCAAAAAGCGGATCCCTTTCAGGGGGATCTGTTTTTTTACTTTATGAAAGCTTTTATCTTTTTTATTTTGTTTTAACGGAATTATTGTGAAAACTTACCAAGATGAGTTGATTGAAACAGTTTTTTAAACTTCTCGAAAAGCGCTGGCAATAGCACGTAAGGCTCCTCTTGTTCTCTTGTCAGATAAAGAGGAATGAAGGACGATTGAAAATGAAGGGAGAACAGGAAGACCAAACTTGGGACCAACCTCAACGAGTTCAGGAGAAGCTAGTCTACGTGAAAATGCTCCAATTGCGAGTCCCGCCGATATCGCGGCAATGACTACCGATAATCCTCCACCGACGAACACTTCTGTCCAGCGGATTGAGGCCTGTTTCAACGCCTTGGCCGCTAGATCGCGCACTCCACAATCAGGGGTGAGGCTAGCCAAACGTAAAGGCTCATCTGAACGATATTCGAAGTCAGGTGCGGCAAACCAACCGAAGTGCTCTGGGCATAAGACAGTGCCATCCCGTCTAGCATCATCGCTACGTATTATTACAGCATCAAGTAATCCGTTACTAAAATCGTCGAGTAATACTCGCGAACTGTCAAGTTTGACTTCAATTAAAAATGAGGGGTCCAATGATTTCAACCTGGAGAGGATTTTTGGTACTTCTGGGCCCATCACATAACATGCAATGCCAAGTTTAAACTGTCTCCTGGTAGCAGCTAGACTGGTAATTGCGCGTTCATGCGCCTCAAGAAAATTCCGGGCGGACTCAATGAATAACTCGCCGGGTGATGAGAGCCGCACGTGACGTGGCGTCCGTTCAACCAACCGTTGCCCCAGCCGGTCTTCGAGACGTTTCAGCTTGACGCTAAGTGCCCCTTGCGTTGTACCTAGCTCCTCAGCTGCACGAGTGAAGCTCTTTAAATCAGAGATCACAACGAAGGCTCTTACCGAGTCGACATCAAGGCTAATCATATGGATCATTCCATTTTGTTGTCATGGAAACACTTAAACATACGATTATGATGTGGTCAAGCGAATGCTACTATATACGAGAAAAACGGCATTCCATCAATACTTATTTCGACTTAGTATAGAGTAAACCGACTGACATCAATGTTAAGAAATAATACAACCTAAACACTGTTGCCAAAGGAAGAAGCTGTCCTCACCAGTTCGATCAAACATCGCTATATTATTTGGGCTAGCACTAATGTCCAATACAATTGATTTATCCTTTACATCGCCTAAATGGCGATGTCGTCAATAGTTACTGCCACTTTGGCAACTACAGTAACTATAAAAAATAAATGCCTACGCAATCGTAGATGCTCTCCTATGCGTACCACGAGCACGAAAGAGCGCGAGCACGAACCCTATAAAAGACAGCAGAATCAGGCTACTACCATATAGATTCGCGACAGATAAAAGGTCAAGATGTTGGGCCATGTATCCTGCAAGGATCGCTGGAATGCTATTAGCCAAATAACTTTCTACGTAAAAAGCGGCCATTAGCCCTGCTCGTTCAGTTGGCTCAGCAAGTGGTACTATGCTTCTGATTGCACCAAGAAACCCTGAACCGAATCCGACCCCAGCGATAGCTGATCCGGTTAGCAAAACCACCGTCAATCCTAGATTAGCGCCGGCAAGGATGATGGACATTCCAATCATCAACATTACAGCACCAATGACGAGTGCCCAGAATGCATTGCTACGCCGTACCAAAAAAATGGCCAAGCCACCACATAAGGTCAGGGTGGCGACATTCAGACCACCGAGCCAGACAGAAGTCGATTTAGTAGTCATGGCTATCAATGAGGGCATGAGCGACAGATAAAATCCACCGAGCGCCCATACCGCCACGTTAATGGGTGTAATCGCTAGTAATGTCGCCCTTGCTCGTTTGGGTATCGCAACACTTGGACGCAACGAACCTAACACGCCTGGGCGGCTCTCTGATGTTTCGGGAGTACGCCAAGTTTGCAATAACTGCACGAAGAAAAAAAGCAGCAATAATATGAAGACGAGGTGAAGCGGTGCTGGCGCGAGTTGTACCAAAGCGGTCGTGCCTAAGGCGCCAATAGCCATGCCACCCATCGTTGAAAGGCCATTGGTCAAAGCGCCGCGTTCCCGATCGAGGTCGATGAGGGCCGCGCCCAATGCTGCCGTAGCAAGCCCTGTTGCCACACCTTGAAGTGCTCTTGCGGTAATCAACCAACTGGGTCCACCAGCGGTAAGGAACAACCCCATAGCGGCGAGTTCCAGCGCCAGTGCAATACTGATGATAGGGCGTCGACCGATATAATCGGAGATACTGCCAGCCACAAGCAATGCTGATAGTAAGGCAAGTGCATAAATACCGAATATTAATGTCAACATTACCGATGAAAAATGCCATTGTGCTTGATACAATCGATAGAGAGGTGTTGGGGCAGTCGATGCGGCAAGATAAGCCGTAAGCGTCACAGTGTGTACAATCAGTGATGATTCAATGGGTAGTTTCAAACCGAGCGTAGAAAATTTCATAAATTTTTTTTTATTGAGATTGTTGGCCATTTTATTTCTCTCTTATGTTTTATGCCATTAATATTATTTCGCAGCGAATAAATATGTTTCCTATTTACATTTTATAAAACGCGAAGTTTTCGAGGAGAAATTATTAATTTTCATAATTGATCATATATATAACAGCACTGTATTCAATACTCTCTCTTTCTGAGTCATTATCTCAAACGGCCTTGCTCGCCAACACGCTTGAAATGTTATCCCACACGCCAATAATATAATGAATTTAGTATTGTAAGAAAATCACACAAATAAGGTTAGCTTCACACGAGCTTATTATTTAACATACCAGAAACAGCAATATTAAATAAATAAAATCAAACATAACTTAAATAAAGCAGTCGTGAAAACCTCCGCAACCGTGATCAACTTTACGGTTCAAACAGGTGATTACCCTATCAACTGACACCATAGTTTCAATTGAATTTTTCTAACAGGATTTTTAAAACTCGGGCAATGGTGCGGAGCCAAGAGCTTTTTCTAAAGACAGTCCCAGAGCAAGTAACTCTCTGTCATGTCCTTTTAAATTAGCGAATTCTATCCCAATAGGCATACCGTTACGTGCAAGTCCGGCGGAAAGCACGAGACTTGTCATGCCGGCACAGCTTCCTAGTGCTACGTTTCGACCGAAGGCATCAAATGCACTAATTTTCCGGCCTTCTTCAATCATAACTTCGTCTTCCTCTCCAATTTTTGGCGCTCGAACCATCGCAGCAGGATAGGCAAGCGCATGGACACCTTGATTTCGCATATAGGAGGTAAGGGCTGAAGTTAGCGCCGTTTTTCGAACTATTGCATTTTCATAGGCTTCCCGCGACGGAGTATTGGGGCTAAGAACCATAGAATCTACCAAGTTTTTTGTATTAGCTCCGAGATTTGCGTAAAGGTTATCAAAGGATACTCCGGTTTTTTGCTGTTTAAGAAATGCTGAAATGCAGCCTTTTAACTCATAAGATACGATAGTCCCAACTATGTCGGAGGATTTTTCAATATCTTTTATTGGGAATGAAACATCAATAATTGATGCACCAGCGTCTCTCAAACGGGTAATTGCATTGAAAGAAACGCGCTCAACTTCTGGGTCTAATCCTTCCCAGAATGCCACAGGGATAGCTATGACAATCTGGTTCAAAGGAAGTGGCTTTACCACACGGTAGTCGCTTGCGGCTACTTGATCGAACAAGATAACGTCTTCTACAAACCGGGCGAGTGATCCAACTTGATCAAACGATTTGGTTAGTGGCATGACACCGTCATCAGGATAGCGTCCACGACTTGGTCGAAAACCTACCAGCCCGCAAAAAGAGGCGGGCAAACGAATAGATCCCCACGTATCTTCAGCTACCGCTAATGGTGCTATCTTGGAAGAAACGGCTGCAGCTGAACCTCCGCTACTGCCACCGGTACTACATTCCATGTCGTAGGGATTGCGAACTGGCCCGAAGTTTTCGTTATTGCTCGTCCATCCGAAGGAAATCTCGTGTAGATTGGTTTTGCCCATAATGATGGCACCCTCATCTTTAATGAGTTTGATAATGCCTGCGTCGACAGCCGGTCTGAAATTCTTCAGAGACATCGTCCCATTCGAGGTTGGGAAAGAAGATGTATTGACGCTATCTTTTACCGGAATTGGCAGACCATGAAGCAGGCCCAGCGCCTTCCCTTGATTGCGGGCATTGTCAAGAGCACGGGAAGCTGTAAGCAAATTCTCATTATCCATCGTACAAAATACATTTAGGAGAGACCAACGTTCTGCTTGCGCGAGAAGTGCCTTCGCGTACGTCTCTGCTGTAAAAAAACCTTTTTGCATGGCAGTCACCGCCTGGACAGCACCAAGCTCTAGCATATTTGAATCATATTCAGAAATAGCTGGAACAATGGAGGAAGGTGGTTCATTCGGTCCCAATAGGTTTGGGGATGATTTTATGAATTCTATTTTATTGAAACGCTCGTTCATTCCTATTTTTTCCTATGTTTCAAAATTTTAAAAATATTTCGCAACGTATTGATATATCATTTTTCTCGTTTTATGAAATGCAAAATTTTCTATAGGTTAACCTTCATGCGCTTGAGATACCATGATAAACGGCACTCAACATAAAGAGATTTTATCATCCAAAATATTCAAAGCAGATCATAATCCAGTCACCTTTAATCCTGTGTTCACATGATCATATGGAAAGATGTATCACCCTTCCTGGTAACTATATAAACATTAGCACCATTGCGAAACAAAATTATTTTACATTTCAGTGATAACAATATTGGATAGGTCATATGAGCAAGTTGAAAATTAGGATAGTGCAGTTTAAACAAAATAACGCGATCGCGATCTTCGGTCGCTGAAAAAGATGAACCCCACAAAAAAACATGGGGTTCGTCAGCAGTCTGAAGCCCGTTAGTTAGCGGGCTTTTTGGTCTTCTGCCTGATGGCAGAGTTTTCTACGCTTCTATTTTCCTCTCACTGTCAAACACCGGCACTTATTACGACATAGAAGGTTTCAAACGATTTAGCCATACCCGTAAGGGTTCATCCAGAGTTACCCCCCCCATTTCATCTAACGTTGTGCGCGCCCCATGGGATTCATGGCACAAGTGAATGCCCGCCTTGGCAACGAGCGTGGCCAGTCGCCCACCAGAATATGCAGATGGGCTAGGAAAATGGCTTATCGCGCCGGCGCACGATGTGGATTATAAAGGTTTATGCGCTGTCTCTTTGGCGGCGAAAACCGCTACCAACGTGATCAGCAGTGCCAGTGTCACATAGGCGGAAATGGCCAGCGTACTGTTATACTCTTTATAGAGTGTGGTGATAATCAACGGGGCAAAGCCGCCGCCGACAATACCTGCCAATGTATAGGCCAGGGACGAACCGGCATACCGTACGCGCGTCGGAAACTGTTCGGTCACGAACGCCGCCTGCGGGCCGTACATCATCGCATGAATCAATAATCCGATAATTACCGCCAGGCAGATAAGCACCGGCTGGGTACTGTCGAGCAACACGAAAAAGGCATAGGCCCAGACGATCGCCAGCAGTGCGCCGACAATATAGACCGGACGGCGGCCGAAGCGGTCGGATAGCGCGCCGAACACCGGTACCGTAATCGCATTGCCCAGCGCGCCGAGCATAGTGGCGGTCAGCGCCAGCGGACGCGGCAGATGCAATACGGTGGTGACGTAGGTCAGCGTGAATACCACCACCAGCGCATACAATACATCCGACCCGATGCGTGACCCGCCGGCGATAAGCAGCGGTCGCAAATGTTGACTAAACACTTCTTTTACCGGGGTGTGGGTAGTGTTTTTGGCCTGTTCCAATTTGAGGAACGCCGGCGTTTCGCCCACGCCGCTACGCAGCCATAAGCCGAAGATTACCAGTAGCAGACTCAGCAAAAACGGCACGCGCCAGCCCCATAGCTGGAAATCTTCCGCGGGCATCATCACCGTGACCAGCGTGATAAACCCGGTCCCAATCAGGGTGCCACAGGAAGGGCCGACCTGGGCGAAGGAGGCGTTGCGCCCGCGCTGTCCGGCGTCGCCATGTTCCATTGACAGCAATACCGCCCCCGCCCATTCGCCGCCGAGCGCGATACCCTGGATAAAACGCAGCGTAACCAGCAGCAGCGGACTCCAGACACCTAAAGACGCGTAACCGGGTAACAGCCCCATCAGCGCGGTGGTGACGCCCATGATGATAAGCGTCGCCACCAGCACGAAGCGACGCCCCATCACATCGCCCAGGTGGCCAAACAGAATGCCGCCGATGGGCCGCGACACATAACCGACGGCGTAGGTGGAAAAGGCCAGGATAGTACCCACCAACGGATCGAATGAAGGGAAAAAGACATGATTGAAAATCAGCGCCGCCATGATGTTGTAAACGGTGAAATCGTACCATTCCAGGGCAGTGCCGATCGAACTGGCCGCGGCCAGCCGACCGGTATTGGGCGGCAGGCGCACAATACCGTCCAACGCGTCGACGTCCTTTGGAATAACGTTATTCTCGCTGGAAAGGTTCATGATTTGAGCTCCTGTGCGCTAAGCTGCCAGCTCAGGCCGTAGTACTGCACCTCGCCGTGAGGGTGTTGCAACGTCTGGCAGGCGCTCGCCGCAAATGTCCGGCTGGCCTCGGCGCTGCTGCTTTCAAGCAATATCATGGGCAACAGTTCTCTGTTGTCGCGCGACTCATTGGGCAACGGTGAACTGAGGGTTTCGTCGGGCGTCAATAGCGAACAACGGACAAATCCGTTTTGTTCGCGCAACAACGCGCCAAGGGCGGCGACCTCGGCGTTAAGTTTGGTCCCCGGCGACCGGGAGGCCAGGACCAGGATAGCCAGGTAACTCCCCGTGCCGATCCCGGTCACCGACTCGACAGCGCAAACCCGACGCATCGGATCCTGCATTTTCGCCAGGTTAGCCACCGACCAGGGCGTTTGGCGGGTAAAGGCCGCATGGTAGGCTTGCGAGGTGAAACTCGCCAATGATTCGGTCAGATAGAGCCCCAGATACTTACGCCCGCCCTGCAAGGACTGATAGCGGGTGCCCGACAGAAATCCGGCAATGCGTACCCGCTCCTCCACGTGTTCCCGGTCATACCACCGGTTAAAATCCTCTTCATCCGCCGGCGCGATGCCGGTTGCGACCAACAGCATAGCGTTCGATCTGTGTTCCATGGGTACTCTCCTCAAGGTTAACGTCGATAGGAAATTATTTTCCCGCAGGGAACCGTGCTGCGCTCAGGCAGCGTTCAATTTGCAGCGCCCAATTCAGCAATGCACCGTCCCGCATCGGCAGGGACGCGACCATCAGCCCCACCGGCGCGGCGTCCACCGGTTGGCAAGGCAGTGATACGGCGCAACCGTCGAGAAAATTGATCATCGCCGGATTGCGCAGCACCGCGCCGTTGACACGGAAATAGGCATTTTCATCCGCGTCCAACGCGGCAATGGGCGGCGCAATCAGCGGCACCGTCGGCATCAGCAACGCGTCATACGAGCCGATGGCGGCAGCTACCCGGTGCTGCCAGTCGGCGCGCTGTCGCAGCAGTTGCCGTCGGTCGTTTTCGTCGAGCGCCTCGCCGCGGCGGATGCGTGAAATAACCCGGGGGTCGTACTGCGCGCTGTTTTGTTCAATCAAGGGCCGGTGCCATAACCAGGACTCCAGCGCGGTAAATCCGCCGGCGGCGTTGATGCGGGACAGTTCGGCAAATTCAACGCAGGGGATCTCTGTGATATGCGCGCCGGCCCGCCGCAGATGCGCCAAAGCGGCGGAAAACGCCGCCGCTACGTCGTCGTCGAGATCGTCGAGCACCAGCGTTTGCGGCACGGCAAAATGCGCCTGCGCCAGCGGTTTGTGGACCAGCGCCAACGGCCGGTCACTGATGATATTATCGAGCGCCAGGCAGCTGGACACGTCATGGGCCATCACCCCCACCGAGTCCAGCGCGGGAGACAATGGCAATACACCGGCGAGATCGATACGGCGTGCGGTGGGTTTATAGCCGGTCAGCCCGCAAAAGGCCGCGGGAATACGCACCGACCCGCCGGTATCGCTGCCAATCGACCCCAGGCACATGCCATCGCTGACGGCAACGGCGCCGCCGGAGGACGACCCGCCGGGAATGCGGCGCGTGGCCCGGTCATAGGGATTGGCCGGCGTGCCATAATGCGGGTTGATCCCCAAGCCGGAATAGGCAAACTCGGTCATATTGGTTTTGCCGACGATCACCGCGCCCGCGCGCAGCAGTTTGTCGACAATGACGGCATGACGCGCGGCGACGGGCGCATCGGCCAATACCACCGAGCCGCCGGTGGTGCTTTCGCCGGCCACGTCGAATAAATCCTTGATGGATATCGGCATGCCATCCAGGGAGGAAAGCAGCCTCCCTGCCCTCCGGCGCTCATCGGAGGCCGCCGCCCGTAGCCGCGCCTGCCGGCGATAAATGCGGGTAAAGACGCGCACGCCTTCACCCCGGGGATCATCCATTGCCGCCAAGGCCGCCTCTGTTAACTCCCGGGCGCTGACAGTGCCGACATTAAGCCGCTCCGCTGCCTGTGATAAGGCCATCTCGCTCTTTTTCATCATCGGTCCCCCCTTTACGCAACAACCGGTAATTCGGTGCAGTAATAGCGGTGAGTGATGGTCCGGCCCAGGACGTCATCTACCAGCGCCATTCGGAATTCCGTGGACGGTCGGATGCCACCGATGGCGGCCACCGTGCCGCAGACTATGGCCAGGCCGTCGATCGGCCCGGACGACGGAGTTAGTCCCCTTGCCAACATTTCTTGGCTAGAGAAATAGCACTCCAGCAGTTCGGCCGGTTTACGCAGGCTGGCCAACGTTCCTTGCTGATACAAACGAAGCTCGCCTTCCTCTTTGATCCAAGAGCGCAAGATGAGTTGGTCCCAGTGCCCCGCCACCTCATGCAGCGGCCAGGCGGTACGGGCTACCGGTTTGGCACAGATTTGCTTTGATAGCGCGACGCTGTGAGTTTCCAACCGACGATCGGTATGGTCGGACGCCAACGAGACGTAAAGACAGCCCTGATGGGAGAAGACCAGGGGTTCAACTTCGCCCGACGTCGCGCCGCCCATCACTTCGATAACCTCTTGCTGGCTTAACTGGTTGGCGGCCACGCGATAAAACAACGGTGTTGCACTTGGCCGGGGCACGCCCAGCGCTTCAAGTTCACTGATATGGTGCAGGATCGCTTCGGGATCGCGACCGGTCCAGCCGGCAACGATTAATTGATTAATGTCGGTCTGTAGGTGCCCGGCGCCAGTGGATCCGGGTAGCTCAAAGGTCAATTCCATAGTTGCCAGCTCGCTGTATTTAAGTGATTAAAGAAAACATCGTGAAATTTCACTCTATTTTCAGAAATGAAATAAGCGATTTTCATGCCACCTTTTGTGTAGAATGTCTAAAATGTTTTAAACAGGACATTACGCGTGAAATCTTCTGATACCGTGAGCCAAGATTTGCCGATGGACGATGAGTCCGATTTGTCGCTCAATGAACTGGCCTACCGCCGTTTTAAACAGGCGCTGGTAACGTTGAGCTATAAGCCGGGTGATTTTCTCAATACGGCGCAGGTGATGAATGAGCTGGCGATGGGCAGAACGCCGATCAACCAGGCAATCCACCGCCTGGCCAATGAGGGCATGCTGCAAATTATCCCACGTAAGGGTGTGATGGTATCGCCGCTCTCTATTGACGATGCGCTGGAGCTGATTGAGGTTCGGCTGGCGAATGAGATCTTATGTGTGAAATTGGCCAGCAAGCGAATTTCCGCTGCGGACGTTGCCAACCTACGGGAAATAAACGAATGGATTGCAGACGCATGCCATTCCCGAGAGCGGGATCGGATGATGGCCCTGGATTATCAGTTCCATCAATTGCTGGCGCAAATCGCCGGTAATGCAATGTTGGCGGACATTTTGCGGGTGCTGCATGCCAAGGCGCAACGATTCTGGGCCAGTTCGCTGTCGAAAGAGGGCCATATGCTGGAGGTTATCGAAGAACATCAGGCGATCATTGTCGCGCTGGCCGCACAGGACGGCGAGGCGGCCGCGCTTGCGGCAGAGGCGCATATTATATCGTTCCGCGGCGCCCTGCTTCGGGGATAGGCCAAATCACCCGATGTGGGCTTCGCTTGCAAATGACAGGCATCAAATTTTGAGCCATTAGCGCATATAACGTTGCACTGATGAAATACTGACTGGCCTCCCTTAGCGAGCACTTAGTTACTAAGTTACAGTAGTAACCTTGACCAGCACTATCATTTGAAGCTGGCGTCATATTTGATCGCCACACCCCATAATAGTACTGACCAAAAAGAAATCTCTTGCCACCTTATTTAAGTAAGTCCAAAATTGAGTCCAGTTCTATTTGATGAATATATAAAATTGTTTAATCTACAATTGGTTAGCGCATGGATTCAGGTCCAGTCAGAGGAGCCAAATTCTTGTTTTCATGCCGCTCCGCGAATCCTTATCTGAACTAGATTCAAAAAGTTAGCGTGAAAAACCTTCCCGATGCATTTTTGTTTTTCCCTCCGCATCGGGAGAATTTGGTGGTCAGATTTGGGGTCAAGTTGGTTCGATGACGGAGTGACCCCCAAATGTCTCTTAACGACACAAAAATCCGCAGCTCAAAACCATCCGCTAAACCCTTCAAAGTTTCCGATTCTCATGGCCTGTACCTTTTGATCAATCCCGGCGGTTCACGTCTCTGCTATATCAAATATCGCATCAATGGTAAGGAATCCCGGCTTGGCTTAGGGGCTTATCCCGATGTTTCTCTGGCTTACACCCGGCAGCAACGTGATGGCATACGCAAGCCGCTGGCGCAGAATATCAATCCAGCACAGCAACGTATCGCAGAGATAGCTGCCAGCTCCCCTGAAAAATCCTTTAAACACGTTGCATTAACCTGGCATAAAAGCAATCGAACCTGGTCACAGAACCACTCCGTACGTCTGCTTGCCAGCATGAACAATCACATCTTCCCGAAATGTGCCAACCCTACCGCGCGCAGACAAAGGGCAAGGTCGAGCGCTTCAACGGTTACTTGTGGCGTTCGTTTTATGTGCCGCCGGCAAGTCGTCTGAGCCAGAGCGGCTTGCAGCTCGATGTCGTCACCGCCAATGCCGAAGTGGCGCGTTGGCTGCGAGAAGTTGCCAACGACCGGGTGCACGGCACGACACAGGAAAGGCCGGCGGCACGGCTGGCAAAGGAAGTGCCCTGTCTACAGGCGCTGGCTGTGCCCTGGCGCGGGAATATCGCTGCTGCGCGGCCACAAGTGCAAGCCGCAAAGGAGCCCGCCCCGCCACGTCGGCCGGCAATCGTGCCTGAGCGGCTGGCAGAAACGACGCCTGAGCAGCACCCCTGGCCGTCTATGAGCAACTGCTGTTCAACGTCCGGCAAGGGATGGCGGTATGAACTTACAACATGAACGGATAGCCCGGTTGTGCGAGACGCTGAAGCTCTCCTTCATGGCACAAGGCTACGGCGCGGCGGCTCAGCAGGCGGCCAAGGATGAGACGGCTTACAGCGACTTCCTGGAGGCGTTGCTGCGCAAAGAGGTCGCGGGACGGAACGTGCGAAAACAAAGCATGATGACACGCATGGCGGGCTTCCCGGCGATCAAGACGCTGGAACAGTTCAACTATGACTTCGCCAAAGGCGTTAAGCGCAGCCAGATTGAAGAACTGGCCGGACTGGGATTTATCGAACGCAACGAGAACGTGGTGTTGGTCGGCCCCAGCGGCGTGGGCAAAACCCATTTGGCGATGGCGCTGGGTTACAAGGCAACGCAGGCCGGCATCAAAACGCGTTTTACGACAGCATCGGACTTGCTGCTGGCGTTGAGCACGGCACACGCGCAAAACGGTGATGCGCCGGGCCATCAAGGCTTACCGCCTGCTTATCATCGATGAAATAGGCTATCTACCGATGAACCGCGAGCAGGCCAACCTGTTCTTCCAGGTGATCGCGGCGCTCTACGAAAAGGGCAGTTTAATCGTGACCAGTAACCTGCCGTTCGGGCAGTGGGATGCAACGTTCGCGCATGACGCCACCCTGACGGCGGCACTACTGGATCGGCTGCTGCATCATGCCCATATCGTGCCGATTGCCGGCGAAAACTACCGACTCAAGCACCAACGGCAGGCCGGAATGGTTCATGGAAACAAAGTAGCCTGATCCAGCAGTGAAATCAGTGAAAAACCAGGACTTGCTGGTATTGATACAACCCCGGCTAAATTATCCGTTTCGCAACCAGTCAATAAATGCCCTCATCGCTGGCGATATAGCTTTACCCACGATCCAGCAAAGGTAATATCCATCAAACTGACTCTCCCATGCCTCGAGAACGCGATGAAGCGCGCCAGAGTCGAGATGAACACTCACTCTTTCCGCTGTGACCTGAGCAACGCCGATCCCCGCGATGGCAGCCCGATATTGACGTTCCCGGTCATCCACTACCAGATTTCCTGTAACGGAAATATTTTTTAACTGTCCATTAAAAGAAAACTGCCAGGGCTCTGGGGTCACCTTGCCCGGCCAACGCCAGCCAATGCAATTATGCTGGCTTAAATCTTCCGGCTGTTTAATGTTTCCACGTGCTTCAAGATAGGATGGCGCGGCCACCACTATTTGATGTAACCGCTCACCAATGGGAACCGCAACTAATCCTGGGTCAAGTACTTCACCAAGCCGTAGAGAGAGATCGAATCGTCCCGCCATAAGATCCGCGGGGCAGTCATTTATCGTGAGATCAATATGCACATCGGGGAAAGAGGCAAGAAAACCCGCTACCTTACAATCCAGAAACATTTCAGCAGCCGAACGAAAGGCATGAATTCGAATATTTCCTTTAACGATACTGCTTCGCGAATGCGCTTGCATGAACGCATCGGCAAGATTTTCCAGTAATGGCGCAGTTTGAAGATACAGCACTCGCCCCTCCTCAGTGAGACACACTGAGCGTGTGGTGCGATTTAAAAGTCTCAATCCCAAGCGCTCTTCAAGTCCCTGGATTTGTTGGCTGACCGCAGAGGCGGATATACCGAGTTTGTCCGCCACAGCCCTGAAGTTCAGTTTCTCCGCCACCATGATAAAAGTCTTAAGCGCCAAAAAATCCGAACGGCTAATCATTTCTACCTCTCTATTATTAAATTGCTCTAATAACTGCATCCAGTTATGGCTGTATTAATTAATTAAAAAGAACAATTATAATAGCGGCAATCCAGACAAACCAGCAAACTAGGAGAAGGGGCTAATGGTTGACAGAAACCGACTTACCTTAGAACAACGACTGCAGATAACGGAAGATAAGCTGGCCATTTATGAGCTTATTGCCTCTCATCCCCCCAGTGCCGACAGCGGGCTCGCTGAATATACGGCCTCTGTTTATATGGAGGATGGTGTGTTTAATCGAGGTGAAGGGTTAGATGGTGCTAAAGGCGTGAACGCGATCGCAGCATTTATACTCAGACCAGCACATGAAAAGGCAATTAAAAGCGGACTGGCACATTTTGCCGGGCTGCCGCTTATCGACTTACGAGGCGATACGGCTATTGTCACCTCCTATTTACAGCTATTACAGTTGGATCAACAGGGAGAACCACGTGAGATGGCCAACCATGGATATTCTACCGGGTATCGTATCCATCGGGTAGTGGTTAATCGTTGGGAGCTGGAACGTCACGATAATCGCTGGAAAATACGCAGCAGAACGCTTCTTCCTGTCGACGGAACCGATGCGCCGCGTCAACTGTTAGCCCGCGGTCTCTCTGATATTCTTAAAAGCACACGTCAGAATTCATAAACAGCCAGGAGATACATAATGAGTGAAGAAAATCGCCAGTTCTTATCGTCGCTTTTCCAGTCGGTAGCCAACCAAGGATGGGGAGAGAATTTTATGGCCGCATTACACGAGGATCTGGAATTTAATGCACTGGGAACTTCGCCAGTTTCAGGATGCTATCGGGGGAAGATAAACTACAGGAATAATCTTCTTAACCGCCTTGATGACAAACTGGAATCATGGCCTGTGCCAATCATCGATGCAATGATAGTTGACGGAGATTATGCCTGCCTGCGTTTCCATGCTACAGGCGGTAAAGGTAAAAACGGAGTGAACTTCAATATGCAATACTGCTGGGTACTGCGCATAAAGGATAAACAAATTGTAAAAATCTGGGGGTATTATGATTCGATCATCATGAATGCACTTTTTGAAAAGTCGTAACTAAAATTGAGTGACAGTTGTTTGATAAAAAATAACTTACCGCAAAAACATAGCTTTATACTAAAAAACAGTAGGGCTAATAATCAACTTCTATAAAAGAAGTATTGCTGAAATATAGTTATATTAAGATATTCATAAACCAGTGACGTATGCCATACTATGACCAACTCCCCTCTGGTTAATCCATCGCCAGGCTAGTAATGTTTAATGGGAAGAGATCACTGATATAAAGCCCCCGAGAGCACAGTCAGAGGGATCCATCAGCACTTCCCCGATGGAACTCAGTCTTTGAACCGCCCACGAACAGCATTAAGTTCGCGGATAAACGTGGGGGGTTCCTTGGCGAGGGGTAAACTGTCCCGGTCCCGAATGGCGTCGTAGCCGTCGATAGGATCGACCGGCAGTGCCGAGAAAAGCGGCTCCAGATCGGACTGGGCAGCGCCTTGTTCGGCGACCAGCTCAAAGGTTTTGCGATTGGCGGCAGGCGAGGTCAGCGAAGCGACGAGGACCTGGGCGATCTGGGCACGGGCAACTACACCGTCGGAAGGCGATCCGGCCCAGTGCGTGTCTCCTTGTCGCATCACGAGACGGTGCTGTTCGGGCGTATTGTAGTCAAACCATCCGGGACGAACGATGGTGTAAGGCAGACCACTGGCGCGCACAAGCCGCTCCCCACGCCGCTTCCAGTCGTGTCCGATAGTGGGTTTCGTGACGCCGACCGTGGTCATCAGAGCGATCCGCGCCGGGGCTTGCAAAACGCTCAAAATGTTGCGCACCGCGCCGTAGTTCACCTGCTCGGCTCCTTGCGGATCGTTCCCGCTGATGCCATGTGTGAAGATGATGCCTGTAACGCCTGCGACCGCGTCGTGCAGTGTCTCGGCCCGGGTCAGGTCACCCACGACGACCTGGACGCCAGCGGGGAACAATTTCGCCTGGCCCGGATCACGCACCAGAGCCCTGGTCTCATATCCCTTCCTGAATGCTTCCGCGACGACCGGTCTGCCGATGCTACCGCTTGCACCGACAACCAGGACAACAGGTTTATTTGTACTCATTAGCTTCTCCGGTCCGGGATCACTATCAGTTGATTGTAAAGCCGCCTGCGGCTGCTTCGAAGCGGCGATGGCAGTGCCGGCTAACAGTAAATGAGCAAGCATGAGCGTCAGAAATATTTTGCAGGCGAAACAATTCATGTCGCACACTCCCTGAGTGATATCAATAAGATGTTATATCGCACGGCTCCGCCATCGAGTGAATTGCTGCATTGCTTTGCCTCTTTGTCGAGACAAACCATCACCCCAGGGATCGACGTAAGCGGGCGGTGCGGCAGTCGGCGACGCCCGAATATGAAGCACATTGAGAACCCGAACGGAAGCGGCATTGCCAGTGGTCTGTGTTTGTCTAAATCCAGCATCGATGAATTCAAATGCGACAAACGGTCCTCATTAAAGCTATAAGGTGCAAACAGGGCATAGCGCCAAGCCGGGATGACATTTATGTCCTCACATTGAATTCTTTTTCAGCACGACCCATCTTACGTAGGAAGCTGACTTTAATTAAGAGGGTTATAACGCATTCAATGTTGAATGAAATTAATAAATAACTTCACGTCAGCGCCGGATTAACGGCTCTGGCGGTAAGCAATGTTCTGTGCAACCGTTAGCGTTTCGCAAACCTCAGAAATAGAGTTCACCTTTAAAATTCCCGGAAGCTTCTGCGTGTCCATCGGCAAACATCCTTACAAATTCGAAATCGAAATAATCCACCAGTTGTTCCTGTCCGACAAAAAACAGCGCCGTCGCCAGGCCATCCGCGGTGGCGGCATCGTCGGCAACAGCCCAGGTTGCAACGACATCTCGAACCGGTAGTCCTGTGCGGGCATCAAGCACATGATGGAGTCCATCACCCCATGCCCGTCGGTTAACTGCGGATGCACACAGCGCGCGTCCCTGTAAAGCGGCAACCCCGATCGCCATTGTGGGATTGAACGGATGCTCCAGCCCAATCCGGAGGGTGGATCTCCCAAAGTGACGGATATCACCACTGCCATCGACGACAAACTGGTCAAAACCTGCATCTCGGAGAATTTCAGAAACCATGTCCACCAGGTAACCTTTTCCCACAGCGCCAACATCGATCACAACAGCCCTGCGTGTGTTAAGCGAAGTTCCCTGACGCATAATGTCCTTCGACCAGACCGCTGTGTCACTCTCTATTACTGCGTTCCTGACCAGGTCAGGCGCGGGTTTAAGCGTATAATTTCTGTCATAACCGAGCAATTCGAGGGCACGCCCCACCAAGGGATCCACGGCACCGCCGGTTATGGCGTGCAGCCGGTCATAGAGAGAGAATAATGCGTGCGCATCCTCAGGAAAATCAAAACATCCTCCATTGGGCGCCGCGGCGATTCGAGACACCAGAGAATCTGCTCGAAAGCGCGAATAAACCGCCTCAAATAGCGCGATCCTATCAAGGATGGATTGACGCACACCGGTCCCCAATGGGATAAGCGTCTCGATTTCCCATCGGGTTCCAATGGCCTCAAATGAAAATTTTCCCATATACCGCCTTTTCAATACCCTCAAACTACCTTATGCGCCGCGGTATGCCTTTCACCTTACCGCATGGTTTATTTCCGCGGCATAACCATGAATTAATCACACGCAGCCGAGGTCAAGGGCCGAAGCGTCCCGATGGCTATTTCCACGCCGTGACACCCTATCCATCTTGAAATTAACAATAGTTACATCAGATTACTTGTGCATCAGGCATGGGCGGCAGGTCGATATCGGTAATCACCCCGCTATCGTTAACATCTATTAGCAAGGGGGGATACCTTCTCAGCACCTCTTTTGCCCCACAATCGCCCCGCAATTGCAAAAGCAAATCAATCGCCTGCGCGGAAAAACCTACCGGATGCCCTGGTTGATGACGATATACCGGCCTGACAGTCACATGCTGGTCAAGCGCAAGTGCAACTTGCTGATAAATAGCGTGGCTGACAAAAGGCATATCAGCTAATTGTACCAACCACCCTTTCCAGCCCCGACACGTATTTACCCCCGCGGCAATCGTTTCTCCAAGCCCATCGGTATCAGCACAGCTAAAAGTCACGTGGAAAGTCCGGCATATCTGATGAATTGACGTGTAAGAGGAACGAGTCACAACGTGAATCGGTAGTCCAGAACGACTCGCATTGAGCAAGGTCTGCTGGAACACAGTGACGCCATTATCAAGCAGATGCTCGAGTTTGAGTCCTATACCGCCGGCTGTTCGATATCGAAGCCCGTGACCGGCGGCGGCAATCAGTATACCAACAGGAAGCATTGCCCTTGCCCTCTCGCAACACATTCGATGAATCGCCCCATAACGTACAACCGTCGATATCATGATTAACCATTATAATTATACATCTCACATCTGGAAGGTTAACTTTATTGTGGTTTAGGCATTTTGTGACTGATAATCAAGATCTTGTTAACCTTATGCTATACCTGATCAATGAACCCATGACACATTGCATCCTCTCGCCAAAACGCGGCTATCTTCATTATGTATGAAATATTGTGTTGCCAAAGATCGTGTGGCGAATCGAGGCGTGTTTTCCAAACTCGGAATGACCCAGGTATAAATTTATGTATTAAATGCTATTAATCAATGCGTTAAAGAGATTTAATCACTAAATCTATCGCCTTTTATTCATGGTTTAATGGCGACAAACCCAGATCATATGATGAACAGTTATGAATAATTTTCACTAAGCCTAGCAAGTTTCAACAATAATCAATTGCTGCCCACCTGTTAAACTTACACGGTGAAAATGTTTACTGAATGTCAGCGTTTTGAATTTTACGGCATAGGATAGAGACAACATGACCCTACGTTATTTATGACGCTATCGCGGTTTCATATTGTCATGATTTAAGTTAAAAAACGTTTATATCATTAGAAAATAAAGCGTTTTTAGCGATGATAATAGAAGGGATTTTAAATATTAAAAAAGTAGATGCGCGATTAGAAATCTGCACCGGTGGCTGAGATATAGCAGTTAATCGTTATTATAATAAATACTGATTACGACTCTCTATTCAGATTGGTATTTTTAGACTCAAAATTGGGTTATGTCCATGCCAAGAGTAAACGATCCGATATTTATCATTTAATGCTTACATAGCTAAATCTTATAGTAACACCTTGTCAAAGGGATATTTGCATTCGCCATTATAACGAGAGCGCAACCTTGTTGCATTCAAGATGAATCCTACTTATTACTGGAATACAAATATGGCTGAAAACATACCGTTAAACATCATTGTCAATGGTGAGCCTCATGAGCTTTCTGTTGATCCCCGGGTTACCCTTCTGGACGTGCTGCGCGAGCACCTGGCGCTGACAGGCACTAAAAAAGGCTGTGACCAAGGCCAATGTGGTGCCTGTACCGTACATATTGATGGAAAACGCGTGCTGAGTTGCCTGACCCTGGCGGCGCAAGCAGACGAAAAACAGATAACAACCATCGAGGGATTGGTCAAACGCGATGGTACTTTACATCCTGTACAGGCGTGTTTTTTGCAACATGACGCTTTTCAGTGCGGTTATTGCACACCGGGACAAATTATGTCGGCGGTGGCGTGCATCAGGGAGGGACATGCCGGATCCGAACAAGAGATCCGCGAATACATGAGTGGCAATATCTGCCGCTGCGGCGCCTATCCGCATATCGTCGATGCCATCAAACAGGCGGCCCTTGCGCTGAATAAGGAGTCGGCATGAATGAATTCTCTTACCATCGGGCACAAACTTTAGATGATGCATTGTCGCAGGTCACCCCTGAAGGCGGGCGTATTCTGGCCGGCGGCACAACCCAACTGGATTTGATGAAGTGTAATGTTGAAAAACCGCAGCGGCTTATCGATATCACCCGCCTGCCCGGTTTGAGCGACATTTTTTTCTCGGCGCAGTCCATCCGGTTCGGGGCGCTGGTACGGATGAGTGAATTGGCAGCTCATCCGGATTGCCGCAATCTCGCTCCGGTTGTTTACGGCAGTCTTTGGCAGGCCGCCTCTCCCCAGATCAGAAATATGGCGACTATTGGCGGCAACCTGCGCCAGCGTACCCGCTGCGTTTATTTTCGCGATCCGGAAACATTTTCCGCGTGCAATAAGCGTCACCCCGGATCCGGGTGCGCCGCTCTTAAGGGCATTAACCGTAATCACGCGATACTTGGCGCAAGCGCCAGCTGTGTCGCGGTGTATCCGGGAGATTTGGCGGTCGCGCTCACGGCCTTCGACGCCAGAGTGATATTACGCAATACCGCCCAGCGTGAACGCAGTGTCCCTATTGGACAATTTTATCAATTACCTGGAACCACGCCTGACAAGGAACACGACATTGCGCCAGATGAGATCATTATCGCTGTCGAAATACCACGTGTTCCCGCGTTGGAACACTCCTATTATTTGAAAGTGCGCGATCGCGCGTCCTATGAGTTCGCCGCGGCCAGCGCGGCGGTGGGTATCGAACTGGATGGTCGAATGATCCGTGATGTGCATATTGCGCTCGGCGGCGTGGCCACCAAACCCTGGCGTGCAGTCCAGGTTGAAAACGCCTTGCGCGGCAAGACATTCAGTGAAGAAAACATCAGTGAAGCGGCACAGTTGGTCATCGCGGATGCCCGGCCATTGGAGCACAATCATTTTAAAATGGTGCTCGCGCCGAAGGTTATTACCCGCGCATTGCTCACCGCAGGAGGATTATCATGAAGCAAGAAACCGATAAGGTACGCCGCGGCTTGCTTAAAGCGACAGCCATTGCTTCCGTCGTCAATGGAAGCGGTATTGGTTTTGGTTCGGCGCAGGCGGCGCAACAAACCGGGACCGCCACGCCGCCCGAAACCGGGAAATATGAGGCCCTGGGGGCCGCCCGCCCGAGGGGCGACGGCGCGGTGAAAGTCAGTGGAGCAGCCACCTATGCTGTTGAACACCAGGTAGCCAATGTACTTTATGGCGTCGTCATTCAATCCACCATTTCCAGCGGCCGAATTATCGGTATGCAGACGGACGCCGCCCTGGGTGCGCAAGGGGTCGTCGCCGTTTACACCCATTTAAATACGTTGAAGATACACAGACCCACGCCGATATCCCAGGGGGGAGCGGCGCAATCAACCTATACTCCGCTTCAGGATGACCGGATTATCCACAACGGGCAAAATATCGGTATTGTGATTGCCGAGACTTTTGAGCAAGCCACCTATGCGGCCTCGCTGGTCAAAGTTGAGTATCAGGAGACGCAGGCCCTGATCGCGGCGACCGATCCCAACGCCAAGCCTAAAAACATGGATGCGCTTAGCATCAATATCGGCAATGCACAGCAGGCTATGGCCAGCGCCGACGTTAGAATAAGCGGCCATTACATCACGCCACGCGAATACAATATGCCGATGGAACCCCATGCCTGTATCGCCCAATGGCAAGATAACAAGCTGACGGTATGGGAGCCAAGCCAGTGGGTGGCGGGCGCCCAGGTGGAGATCGCCGAATGGATGGGCATCGACAGGAGCGATGTCCACATTATTTCTCCTTATGTCGGCGGGGGATTTGGCTCCAAACCGGTGCCCTACAGTCATGTTGCGCTGGCCTGTGCCGCGGCACGGGAGTTAAAACGTCCGGTGAAAGTGTCGTTAACCCGGCCGCAGACGTTCACCGGTTTTGGCGGACGAGCGGCGACCTCACAACATTTAGAGATGGGCGCGACGCGTGACGGCAAGATAACGGCCATTATTCACGACAGTTTTAGTGAAACATCCTTAGACGACGTTTACGCTGAGAACTGCAATCGTGTGACGGCGCGGCTGTATGGCATTCCCAATGTGCAGTCCCGCCATCGTGTCGTGCCTATCAATACCGTGACTCCGGGCTGGATGCGCGCGCCGGGAGAAAACCCCAGCGCCTTCGGTTTGGAAGTGGCGATGGATGAAATGGCTTATGCGCTTAATATCGATCCGCTTGAACTCAGGTTGCGTAATTGGGCTGATCATGACTATCAGCTCAACAAACCCTGGAGCCTGCGCCGGTTGCGCGAAGCTTACCTTGAAGGCGCGAAAGCCTTTGGCTGGGATAAGCGCAGCATGGCGCCGCGGTCAATGCGCGAAGGTCGTGAGCTCATCGGCTGGGGTATGGCCTCGGGAACCTATCCGGTAAACCTTCAGCCCGCTGAAGCAAAACTCATTTTGCAACCCGACGGCAAGTTTATTTTGCAGAGCGCCGGGGCGGATATAGGAACCGGGACCTATACCATACTGGCGCAAACGGCCGCGGAAGTACTGCAAATCCCCTCAGAAAAGATAACCGTGCAGCTTGGCGATACCTTTTTGCCCAGGGCTGGTGTTGCCGGTGGCTCCCAGCTCGCTGGCAATCTGGCGGCCGCAGTGAATAAAACCTCTTCTTTGATGAGGGAGCGTTTGTTGACCTTGGCTGTCGAGACGCCGGATTCGCCGCTGCATGGGGTTGACCGCGGGCGTTTAGTGCTGGCTAATGGCGAAATCCGTATGGCGCTGCGCCCCAGTAAGACCATCACCCTATCACGATTGCTTCAGGTGGCGAATATGGACCGTCTGGAGGTGACAGGCGGCACATTTTCGCAGGATGCATCGTCTGAGGAGCGGGATAAAATTGTGGGAGCACTGAATACCATGACCCGGCCGCAGGATGTTTCCGCCCACAGCTGGAGCGCTCAATTCGTCGAAGTCAGGGTTGATCAGGATTTTGGCACCGTACGCGTCAAACGCATGGTAGGCGCCTTTGATAGTGGCCGTATTTTTAATCCCACGCTCGCACGGAGCCAATGGATTGGCGGTATGATTATGGGGCTGGGCCAATCATTGCTCGAGGAAGGCATTATCGACCCTAATAACGGTCGGGTGATCAATAATAATTTGGCTGACTATCTGGTGCCGGTCAATGCCGACGTTCCTGAGATTGTCACCATTGATGTGGGCCAGCCTGACTACAAGGCGACAACCATGGGCGGTAAAGCCGTGGGAGAATTGGGTATTGTCGGGGTTGCCGCGGCGATAAGCAATGCGGTGTTTCACGCGACCGGCAAGCGTATCAGGGAACTGCCTATCACCATGGATAAATTGATTTAATAAGGAAGGGGCTTATCACCAATAAGCCCCTATAATCCTTGCTACGGGATATGATTTTTTTCTTTAACAATATGGCACATAACCGACAAGGCAATTTCCGCCGGGGTTTTACTGCCAATATTGATGCCGATAGGTGCATGCACCCGTTCCAGTTGCTGAGAGGTTAACCCCCCTATTTCAGCCAGCCGGCGTAACCGGGTATTGCTATTACGCTCCGACCCCATCACACCCAGATAAAACGCCGGGGTATTGACCGCTTCCATTAAGGTCAAATCATCAATACGCGGATCATGCGTCAATGCCACTATTGCAGTATTGGCATGGCAACCATTGAGCTCCAGGTACTTGGCGGGAAATACATTTTTCAGGATGGCCTGGCGGTGAATGCGATGTCTGAAGTTATCAAGGATATCGTCCCGAGTCTCACATATGATGGTTTCGAAACCCAGCCCAACGGCAAATTCCATGCAACAAATGGCCACTTCTGACAAGCCGGCGATGATGACGCGCGGCGCTGCCGCAATAGTCAGAACGATTTTTTCATCATGACGTTCTACCACCGTACTGCTACGCCATTCCGCTTTTTCAAGAGATTCGCAACTAAACGGCGGCGCAACGACTTTTCGCAAAGAAAATCGCCCGAGGAGCGCCTGGTGCAATTCCACAAGACGGTTTGTATAGTGCGATGCCACGGGTAAATACTCAATAAGAATATCAAGCACACCGCCGCAGGGCAATGTGCGATCAGGGGGCAACCCGCCCTCGCCATAACGGACAACCTGGCTTGCATGCCGGAACTCACCTTCCTGTATCCTGCGGATAAAATCTTCTTCGATACACCCTCCTGACAATGAACCGCAGAATTGACCTGCCATATTGATAGACATCATGGTGCCGGGTGGGCGGGGGGAAGAGCCAAACGTGTTCAATACGGTGCAAAGCCACACCGGTTGTGTTTTAATCCAATTAATTGCGTGTTCAATGACCATGATATCGAGATTTTGCATTCTTAGAGTCCCTGAAAATTTAGGTATTAAATTTTCGCGCAAGCTCAGTTAAAATATAGAAAAGCATGAACTTAGCTTCAACAAACGAAATATCAATTTGCCGTATCGCGAAACCCTTAAAGAATCCAAACACCCTATTCTTTTAGAAACATTGATTGCTAATAGAGTGACACCGCAGTAAATATAACTTTCTTTAATAAAATCAGCGAAGAACAAGAATACTTTAGTATAGCTAATAAAATAAAATTGACTATACCGATATATTGATAAGGCCTGTGAGTTTTTTTCATTAATTCAACTGGCTATTTTAGTAAAATTACATGAAATAAATATTCATCTATTATTTTTCATCGGCCATTCGGTATCTATTTCAGTGAGCATCTGAATGCCCTAGGGATATTATTGCGAATCAATCTGAAACAATTTAGCATATGACTTTTCCGCCAAATATCGGGCGATCACAGCCGTATGGCGCGAAAGCTTCATCTCAATCAGTCTCTCTGTTAACAGTTCTGGATAGCGTTAGCTGGCTGCGGGTCCCAAGCCAGACACTTAAGCCGAGCCAAAGCGCGGAAAGCGGCACGGCGACGATGGAAATACCCGTCATGCTCAACCCCAGCCCCACCAGTCCGGCATAGGTCCAGCCGGCGATCTGATCGCCGACGCGGTACACCACGGTATCGATGAAATTTTTTGCTTTATAGCGATCCTCGCGTGCCACCGAGGTGAACAGGACCTCGCGCGTGGGCCTTGCCAGGCTGAAATTCGTCACCCGGCGCATCACCTGTACCACGACGAATAAACCGATCGCCGGATAGGCGGCAATGCCGGCAAATCCCACCAGGCTAAACAGCGGCAGCGCGCACAGAGTAACCACCACACCCAGCCAGCCGATAAGACGTCCGGTCAGGAAAAGCTGTAAAACCAGGGTGATGGCATTCACCCAGAAATCTATACGGGCAAAAAATACCGTCCTGGCCGCGCTGTCCACAAAATTACCCTCGGCAATACTGGCCTGCTGAAAATACAAAAAGGTGGAGGTGACGCTATAAAACAACATGAAAAACGCAATGCCCAATAAATAGGGGGAGCGAAAGGTATGCGTCATGCCGGCGAACAGTCCCCCGCCCAGGGCCTTATTGGATTCGTCCCCCCGCAGAGGGCGTTGGAAGACATCGCTGACCCTGGACAGCCGGCGCGAAGCAAACACGGCCATCTCAAGCAGGATCATGGCAATGATAAGCAAACCGTTCTGCCCCACCATTTCAACAAAACCCGCCGTCAGGCTCGACCCCACCAAACCGCCGAGCGTCGCCCCGGCGGCCAGGAAACCAAACAGCCGCTTGCCTTGTTCACGGTCGAACACATCGACGATAAACGACCAGAATACCGACACCACAAACAGATTAAAGACGGAAACCCAAATAAAGAACGCCCTGCCGACCCACACCGATTGGCCGGGTGTGGCCACCGTCATCAGCAGCATGAAGATAAGCAGGTTGACGATAAAAAAACGATAGGTTACTGCAATAAAACGCTCGCGCGGCCATCGCCGCACCGCGGCGGCAAACAGGGGATTCACCGCCAGCATCGCCAGCAGCGTGCCGGTAAAAAGCCAGGGCAAATTGCGCACGCCGCCCGCCACGCCCAACTCATCCCGAATCGGCCGCAACACATAATAAGCCAGGAAAAGGGCAAACACATACAGCCAGGACCATGCCAGCGCCGGGATCTCTTCAGGTTGGATATTAACGATCCGTCGTAACGAACCGGTGAGTGTGGTGATAACTCTTTTTTTGCCATTGATCAATTTTGTGGGCATGGCATGACTATTCCGTCGTTTTCGGGTCTATTGAGCGTTAATGGGCCGTATCCAGAGTTTCCAGAACCAACGCAGCGATTATTCCAACATTAAACTTAACAGGCGCACACTGTATAAAACAGTCCGCAAATCCGCATAGACTTATGAAAATGGTGCATTAATGGTAATTTGCTCCTCCTCGGCGATGTCGCCTTTTCCACGCTATATCACCTATGACTGTTCCTAATGAATATGAAGGGATGGCCCTGGCTCTCGGAAAGTAAAGTAATCCCAGCACGAAGACTCATGAATATCACTCATAACGGCAAGTAAAACATAAGAGTAATTTTTCATCACTATTTCTTCTATAGTCCCTTATATAAGCAATTGATTATTCTTTTGCGGAAATGAATGGATTTTGATCAGGTTCGTGTGAGTAAAAATGACATTCCCCCTTTCAGTACTGATGAGGAATATTTATCAGCTATCACTCAAGAATCTGCTTATCGGATGCTTCATCATTGTTAAAAACTGTAGCTTATGCGAAAGAAAACGCTTTCTTCGTCCCAAACGATAACACATTTATCTGAGGTACTTTCTCTATGTCTACATGGTTAATTACCGGTTGTTCTACCGGACTTGGTCGCCATCTTGCGCAGGCGGTTCTGGCGCGCGGATGGAACGCGGTGGTTACCGCGCGGGATCCGGCAAAGGTTCAGGATATCGTAACATCCTATCCCGACACCGCGCTGGCCGTCGCGCTGGATGTGACCGACAATACTCTGATTGCCGAGGTGGTGCGCCAGGCTGAAGCTCGCTTCGGCGGGGTGGACGTGCTGGTGAACAACGCCGGCCACGGCTACCGCGCTGCGGTGGAGGAAGGCGACGAGGCAGATGTCGACGAACTGTTCGCCACCAATTTTTTTGGCCCAATAAAGATGATCAAGGCGATACTGCCCGGCATGCGGTCCCGGCGCAGCGGCGCCATCGTCAACGTTTCATCCATCGCCGGTCGCGGCGCCGAGCCAGGGTCCGGATATTACGCGGCGACCAAATTCGCACTAGAGGGTATGTCGGACGCGCTGCGAAAAGAGATCAGTCCGCTTGGTATCAAGGTGCTGGTGGTGGAACCCGGTGCGTTTCGTACCGATTTTGCCGGCCGTTCATTGCAGCAATCAAAGACTGTTATCGCTGATTACGCCAATACCGCCGGACTGCGCCGGAAAGAAAAGGATAATAGCCATGGTAAGCAGCCCGGCGATTGCGCGCGCGGTGCCCAGGTAATCATTAAAGCCGTCGAGGCGGCTGACGCGCCCTTCAGGCTGCTATTGGGCAGCGATGCCGTTAAGTATGTCCGCTCCCAATTGGAAACCCAGCTAACAGAAGTGAATGCCTGGGAAAAAATCAGTGTCACCACCGATTTCCCCAGTTGAGATCTCCGCCGCCGCGGCTTACTTATTTCCCCAGTCAGGGCGGCGATAATGGCATTGTTAATATTCTGGCAGTGGCTTGCGGGTATCAACCAAGAGGATAAGGCAAGAATCATCCATGAATACGCCTATTGTTTAGCCGCCAAAGTATTACTCTTTTTACAGCACAACGCGATATATTCACAATGCCGGATACGACTGCTTTAATAAATAGCAGACAATTCAGGACCTTCAAGAGTTCTGTTCCTGAATTATCATTATCCAGAACAAGGGAGTCAACAGATGAAAACCACCGGCTATGCCGCCTTCAGTACTACTACCCCATTGGCGCCGTTTGTATTCGAACGGCGCGCGCTGCGCCCTAACGATGTCGCCATGGAGATACTCTTTTGTGGAGTCTGCCATTCGGATCTCCATACGGCGCATAACGACTGGGGCTGGACAACCTACCCTATTGTCCCCGGTCATGAAATTGTCGGCCGCGTCACCGACGTCGGCCCCGACGTCACCCGCTATAAGGTGGGTGATGCGGTGGCCGTAGGCTGCATGGTGGACAGTTGTATGGAATGTGACCAGTGCCATAACGGAGAGGAGCAGCTGTGCCGGGAAGGCAATACCGGCACCTACTGTGGTCTGGACCGCATTACCCATGAACCGACACAAGGCGGTTACTCCAAGCATTTAGTGGTGCGCGAAGAGTTTGTGCTGCGCGTGCCGGACGGGCTGGATCTTTCACGGACCGCACCGCTACTGTGCGCCGGCATCACCACCTATTCACCGCTGCGCACCTGGAACGTCGGTCCGGGCAGCCGGGTCGGCGTGATTGGCCTTGGCGGGTTGGGCCATATGGCGGTCAAGCTGGCGGTTGGCCTGGGCGCGGACGTGACTGTCCTGAGCCGCACCGCCAACAAGGAAGCCGATGCCCTTGCCCTGGGCGCCGACTGCCTGCTGATTTCCACGGATGAGGAGGCCATGGCGAAAGCCGCCTCCGGGTTCGATTTGATTATCGACACCGTGCCGGTCAAGCACGATCTCAATCCTTATATGCCGCTGCTGGATATCGACGGCACATTAGTACTGGTGGGCCAGGTCGGTCCCCTTGCCGAACCGAGCACCGTGCCTCTGATCCTGGGCCGTCGCCGGATCGCCGGCTCGCCCATCGGGGGCATTCGAGAAACCCAGGAAATGCTCGACTTCTGCGCAAAGAAAAACATCCTGCCCGACTGCGAGATGATCCGTATGGATCAGATAAACGAGGCTTTTACGCGGATGGAACAGGCGGACGTACACTATCGTTTTGTGATAGACATGGCCTCTCTATCGGCTTGATACTGTATGGATATTAGTTAATTAGCTACTTTTATCATTACAATACAAGTTGAGTCATGGTGATTTTTTGTGCAAAACACGAGATAATTAGGAGTTAGAATTTTAGCAGTCGATAAATACTAATCATCAGTTGAAAAAATTATTTGAAAAAGGCGACGTACTGTCGCCTTTTCATCTTTTTAATCATGCAGTTAAAGAAGAAATATCTATAACAAAGCGATATTTCACATCACTTTTCAGCATGCGTTTCCAGGCATCATTGATATCCTGGATATTAATCATTTCAACATCAGCAGTGATGCCGTGCTCACCACAAAAATCCAGCATTTCCTGGGTTTCTGTAATGCCGCCAATCACCGAACCGGCGACTGATTTACGTCCCAGGACCAGCGGTGCGGAGTTCAGCACCGGGTCCAGTTCGCCCAAATAGCCCACCAGCACCAAAGTACCGTTAAGGGCGAGCGTCGTGACATAAGGCTTAAGGTCGTGAACATAAGGCACCGTATCGACGATAAGGTCAAATTCTCCTTTTACTGCCGCCATTTGGTCGTCATCGGTGGAGATCACTATGTGATCGGCACCAAGCCGGCGCGCATCCTGCTCTTTACCGGGAGAACGGCTAAAGAGTGTGACCTCGGCGCCTAACGCTTTGGCGAATTTCAGCCCCATATGGCCCAAGCCGCCAAGGCCGACCACCGCCACTTTGGTCCCTTTGCCTACTTTCCAGTGGCGCAATGGCGACCAGGTAGTGATACCGGCGCACAATAGCGGCGCCGCGCCCTTCAGATCCAGGCCATCCGGCACTTTGACCACGAACTTATCCGATACCACGATGGTTTCGGAGTAGCCGCCATAGGTCGGCATTTTATCGTGACGATCGATATCGTTGTAGGTCAGCGTATTGCCTTCTTCGCAATACTGCTCAAGCCCCTGCTTACAAGGATCGCAGTGCTGGCAGGAATCCACCATGCAACCGACGCCAACATGATCACCGGCTTTAAAACGCGTAACTTCCGCCCCCACCCGGGTGACGCGGCCAATGATTTCATGCCCGGGCACCATTGGGAAGGTCGCATTGCCCCAATCATTGTAAGCATTATGAATATCTGAATGGCACACGCCACTGTACAAAATTTCAATCACCACATCGTTAGCCCGGGGATCGCGGCGCACAAAATTGTGCGGCACCAAATCTTCTTTCACGGCCAGTGCGGCGTAACCACGTACATTCATCGTCATACTTTTCTCCGGAATCGCCTGTTTTGCGTTACGAATTATAGAGATTAGGCTCTAAAAGCGAATTAATGAGATATTAAATAATTAACCTTTATAAGGTTATCAAGGATTACAATTGACGATTAGAGGTGAATTTCAGATTGCACCAATGAATCGTATTCACCAATAACCCTGTACAGATGGCGCCACCACGCATTAACACCGCCTGAGGCGACAATAGGGTCCCTCAGTCCCGGACCCATCACCTTTTCGGGCGCATTCAACAACCGGGCGCGATGCCGTGATACAGGGCGGCCAAGCTTGTGCAGGAACACACCGTCCGGCCAACGCGACCGCTCTTCCAAAGCCTGGCGGGCGTCAGCGTATGATATCTGCGTATGAAAATTGCAGCTTGAAATAAGAATATTGCGGTGTAATAAAGTGAGATTAAAACGCATAAACAACCCGCTTAAGGTTCCTTAAGCGGGTTGCGGGTTGATCTTTAACGGGATAGAGCAATGGCGGCTCAGCTTTCGCTGCCGACGGCATCATGCGGCAAATCGCCATAAGGACATTGCGCCACGCCGATGGTGCCGCGGGTGATGCGCTCCACGTTTTCCTGCGCTTTTTTCGCATCCAGCACCCAGGTCCGGTAGAAATCAAACGGACATTCGGCAATGCCCTTTTCACCATCGCCCGAATGATAGACGCCGGTATAGCCTCGATGGAGCAATTTAAAAAGATGGTTCTGTGACTGATCGTATTTACGCGCATCGCGAATTTCAGGTATCGACAACTGGGCATACTGAATACCCATCTCCTCTTCCCCGCATTCACCCAGCGTATGGCCGTCAAACCCGATAATGGCGGAATGGCCGAAATAGGTATAAACGCCATCAAAGCCGGTGCAGTTCGCCACCGCGACATAGCAGTTATTGGCCCAGGCCATGGCTTTGGAAATAAGCACCTGCTGGTCTTTCGCCGGATACATATACCCCTGGCACCTGACAATCAACTCGGCGCCCTTCATGGCGCAATCGCGCCATATTTCCGGGTAATTACCATCATCACAGATGATAAGACTAATATTGATCCCTTTCGGTCCCGCGACCACATGAGTGGTATCGCCAGGATACCACCCCTCCACCGGGACCCACGGCAGGATTTTGCGATATTTTTGAATAATATCGCCTTGATTGTCAATCAGGATAAGGGTGTTATACGGGACTTTGGCCGGATGTTCCTCATGCCGTTCGCCGGTAATGGAAAACACGCCCCACACATTAGCTTCACGGCATGCAGCCGAAAAAACCGCCGTTTCATCACCAGGAATGGTCGACGCTGTGGTCATCATTTCGTCCGGATCGTACATAATGCCCATGGTGCTATACTCAGGGAAAATAATTAAGTCCATCCCCGGCAGGCCTGATTTAACACCTTTAACCACTTCCGCTATTTTTCGCGCATTCTCCATAACTTCCTGCCGGGTATGCAAACGCGGGATTTTATAGTTTACAACCGCGACCCCGACACTGGTCGGGCTACTGGAAATATCACCATGACGCATATTAACTCCTTACATGTTTTTAAGAAAAAGGGTATCGGCACATCATTGCGATGTGAAATTTAACAATTACAAGAATAACCCCAGGCCTGCTTTATAAGGGTGCGTGACGCATAACACACTTATCGCCATTTACTCCACTGGCAATAATCTAGGCCAGCGTATCCATGGATTTTTTATGGCTATATTTTTTATTACGGAAATAATGAAAGGCTAAAAGTAGCAGCATTAAAATGACAAACCCTGCCCCGACCATAGTGAAGACAAGCTCGTTAAAAGCAATTTCAGGATTAAACTCGACTGTAATGTTATAAACAGCCACGAAAAAAGACATAAATACAATCAGGTAGCCCAGGCTGTTGCGCCAGACGTTTTTTGTCTGTCTTGACTCCGTCTGCTGGCTTAGCCGGTTAACAATCCTGCCATCCATGGTATCGGTTATCATCATGCCGGCGGTAAATACGCATCCCATGATGGCCGCATACATCGCCTGCCAATTTTGATTGCTATTGCTGGCAACATAACCCCACGCCGCCGCCTGCGTCGCCGTATCGAACACCGCGGCGAATATGACCCCGACCAGAATAATAGACAACGGATTGGACTGTTTTAATAATCGGGTCGGGAACAATTTCATTTTCCAACCTACCGGGCGGTAGTTGGCGCTGTTCATTAGTGTCCACAGATTTGTCACCCCAATGGCCAAGAGCATTAACGTCGGCAGCCAATCAAGGGAAAACCGCACCGGGGGGGGCAAGGTAAGGGTTTGCGTAAAATAGCTTACGAATATGGCAATGCCTGTCACCAGGCCGCCGTGGCCAATGGCAAACAATGTCCCCACCCACTTGGCATGGCCATGCTTATGCCTGATAGCATGCCAGGTCAGGCCGTCGATACAGGCGATATGATCGGGATCGAGGCCATGCCTCAATCCTAGGGCAAACATGATCAGTAAACTTGATAGCTGTAGGTTTAATTCAGTCATAATATAGTCACTCCGTTCCGGGGGGTAAAAACGCAATGGGAAAATTCAGCTTTCAGCATCTCGGGATCAAGATCTTTACCAATTACCACCAACTCGCTTTCATGTACGGCATCCCCCATCCATTCATCGAGATGATTTAGCGTGGTGAGCATGCGCACGCTCTGAAATACCACCGGTTCCGTAAAACCCTTGGCATTTAGCAGACCTTTCGTCCGAATCATTTTATCGCCATCCACAGCGAGCAGTGCGGTCATCCATGCCATGAAACGGTTAATATCCAGCGGCGAGCGTTCCCGCAGCACCAGGGTAGAAATGGATGGGTCATGCTCATGGGTATGATCGGTTAATAAATCAGGCTCAATTTTCAATTTTTCCGTCAAACTAAAGCCATGGGTATTCATGAGTTCGGTGATATCCACGCGGCCATATTCACTGACGTGGATATGCGCAATGGGATTGAGAGATTGTATCCGTTGTTTGACCTGATGGAGCCTTTCGGGCGTAACCAGATCGGCTTTGTTCAGGATGATAATATCGGCAAAAGCAATTTGCTCTTTTGCCTCCAGGCTACCTGCAAGATTTTTATCAATATTAACCGCATCCACCACCGAGATAAACGCGTCCAACTGGGCGCGGCGGCTTATCTCATCGGAAACAAAAAAAGTGGACGCCACCGGCGCCGGGTCGGCAAGGCCGGTTGTTTCAATAAATATATATTCAATATCATCCGAGCGCTGCATCAGCTGATCAATCGTTTCTATAAGATCACCGCGCACCGTGCAGCATAAACAGCCGTTATTAAATTCAATCAGCTGCTCATCGCTGTGTGTGACTAACAGTTTTGCGTCAATGCTCATTTCACCGAATTCATTGACAATAACCGCGATTTTGGCGCCTTCATTTTGCAAAAGCATATGATTTAATAAAGTCGTTTTTCCGGAACCTAAATAGCCGGTAATCACTGTGATGGCGATATGCCGTTTGTTAATCATAATAGCCCCTGTAGCAGTTGACCTTTATGTCAGCTACCCTAAAGATGAAATAATCGAGCCTGGGAGGGTGGGTGATTACTGCGGTGTGGCAACCACCGTTTCCGTCATTTTTCGAATCGCCTCCTCGCGAATCACTTTACGGTTGGCCGGCGGCAATACATCACCGCGCAGTTGATCGTAAGGCACCACCACCCAGCAGGCGCATCCCCAGATACATTCACCGGCCATGCCTTTAAAACGAATGGCGGGTTCGGAAATCATCGGTCCGAGATCGATAAGCCAGGCATGTTCAGCCAGCTTCGCTTTCCAGTTGAGCGCATCGTAATTCTTCTGGCTATTCCAGAACGCGGCCAAATCGGTTTTTGCCACCCCGGGTAAAATCACGTTGCAGTAAGACGTCAGGGCATCAAAAAATTCGTAATGATAGACTTGCAGCGACGAGCCGGTTTCCATCAGATAGCTGCCGGTAATGGCTTCCTTAACATTGTGCGTCAGTTTTTCCAGGTTCATTTCGCGAGAGCAATGGATATGCAGTTCGGCAAAATCGGTTTCGAAACTGTCGGTCAAACCGTCGAAAGTCGCAATAAACTTAGTCCACTGCGCCAGGGTTTCATCCCAGACATCGCCGCTTTGTCCTGGGAGCACCTGTACCCCGGGATGGGTCAGCTTGGCAACGTTGAACAGCGTCCAGTTGCGGGATTTGGAACTGATGGTTTCGTGCGGTGCGCCGGTGAAGCCGGTCGGACGTAAAGAACGAAATAATACCCGGCTCTTGTCAAGCACGGCGAACCGCATAAAAGAATCGGCGACGAAGCGATTAGTCACCAGTTGTTTAAATTCATGGCGTACTTTTTGATTGCCGGTATCGGTATAGGATGACAGCCGTTGCCAGCTTTGCTCTGGATTTACGACAAAGAACCCGCCGGTAAAGGGGCTACGGTACAGATCGCCCCAAACTGTGGTCACGCCAGCATTTTTATCGTCATCAAGCATGCAATCGAGCTCATTAAGCGTGGTGTAAAGCCCTGGACTTTCTTTGTAGATATCCGGATCGCCGCTATGGGGCAACTGGCCGACGCCTATCACAGGCATGCGGCGCCCCAGTTTTACCGTCGCCAGGTGGCGCGCCAAATCCATCACGATCCCGCTGCCGGTTCCCCCCGCCAGGCTGAAGGACACCGTAATCATAGAGGGTAAGGTTGCCTCTTCAATATGGCTGACGAATTGCTCCAACGCGTTATGCATCGGGCGGTTGCCGTCATAATAGGCATTGGCGTATAAACCCTTGGCAATGGAGCGTGGGAAATGCTCTCCCGCCTTGGGGAATTTAGTATCATGGGGCACATAGGACTCGTAATTGGGATTCCAATAATAACGGGGATATTCCAGTTTCAGATATTCACGCGTGCGGTTCATCCCTGAAAAGTAGCTGTCCGTATCCTTCATATCCAGAACAATAGCCTGGAATTTGAAACGCGAAGCGGGAATGCCGCGCTCCTCAAGACGTTTTACCAAGGCGCCGGCATAATCCTTGGCGATTTGCATATCCTGATCGCCGATATCAACCACCATGGCGGCAAAGCGGGCACGCGGATCCTCCAATAAGTCCTCGACTTCGCCGGTGCGCAGCAAAGCTTCCACATACGCAATGCCGGTCCTGCCAATACCGATGGCATGCAAGCAGTGCGGAGCCTGGACACCGGTAGCGCTGTTATATAAAGAAGCTGTCATTTTATATTCTCCTGGAGTACATGATTAACATTGCGCATATTCGGTTGAATATGCGGTACAAAGCCACAACTTAATCACACTGAATTCAACAGCGAACACTGAAAGTTTCGATTTTATCCAAAAATCCGAGATCTCTTAAGATATGCGCAACGGAGGTTGCCCGCTCATTGGCGACATATAAGATATAGTCTTCGACAAATAATCCCGGGTCGGAGGATATTATGCCTTCCTCTATTAACCTGACGCCTTTTTCCAGGTTTTCCCTGTGCAATTGTGTTCGCCAAATAGGTGATGAGATGGTAATAGCCTCATTATCGACTTTCTCAATATGCAGAAATTTATCGCCTACTACAGTGGGGACCTGGTAGCCGTCACCGTATTTTATGATCACATCGTTCCAGTTAAGCGGCATGGTGGACTCCTTTATATTTCTCCCCGAATAGCCGGGTATGGCAGATTTATCCATCGTTTGCCGGTTATGATATTGCGGCCGGCCACGCCTGTCTGCGCGTCGGAAGGCTCGCAAAGCAGCAAACCCTGTTCGAGTAATAAGGCATGGGATAGCCTTTTTTCATTTTGGCTACTTGCGTCATAACGCGCTTTCGCCTGCGCGAACAGCCGCAGATCGCTTTTCGCCAGGGACGGCAGGATAAAACGCATCTCTTGAGCGGAGCCGGCGGCGTAATGATTCACCATGATGTTCTGCCCGAAAGACTGGTGGATCGCGCAGGTCAGTTGTTCGGCCGTTTTTTTACTCAAACGCGCGCAAACCACTTCGACAAAAGCCGGCTCATAGCCGTCGGAAATGCCTAGCTGGTTTTTCAACGCGGCAAATGCCGATGGCTCTTTTACCGCCATCATGACCAACACGTGCAGCCAGCGATTGCCCCACGGGGTACGCGCGGCTGAATGTTGCGTCAATGGCGCCGCCAGCCAGTTAAGCTGGCGTAGTATTTCCCACAACCCTGCTCCGGCGCGATCCTGCAGCAATGAAGATAACGCCTGATACAACTTCCCTTGTTCTGATGGGGTCGGCTCCAGGTCCGGCACCATCAGGAAACCTGCGGTAAAGGGATTTTTGAACAAATCACCGCACGATGGCGTAATACGCTGATTCAATTGATCATTACACAGACATTCCAATTCATTTAACGTGGTATAGACATTCGCCGGCGCGATAGTGTCATTCGCCGCCGAAGCCGGTGCCAGACCTATGCCAGTAACCAGGATCCGGCGACCGAACCGCACGGTGGATAAATGCCGGCTGAGATCCATCGCAATAGCGCTTCCGACCGCATCAGCCAGGGAAAACACAATGCAGACCACGGATTCGGTTTCTGTTTGGCCGACGCTTTGGGCGAATCTTTTCAGGGCATGCCAGGCGGGCCGTTCACCGTGATAATAGGCCAGGCTATACATGGCCTTGACATAGGCCCGGCTGAGGCTATCCCGGTCCGGCGCGTTCCGCTCCGATTCCGTTAGCCAGGGAGCAAAGGTATCCGGATTAGGTATCAAGGGATATTCCAGTTGGAGGTGCGCGGCGTGCTGGCTGAAAAAATCGCCAAGCGCATCGGGTTTACCTTGCTCGATTGCCAATGATTCATAAAAGTATTTATTACCGTCCAGGGCCGCGGGCAATACTGGGAGACCAGCGTCGGCCTCTCCGGCCATATCCACCGAAAGGATGCTCAGCCGTGACCGTTCATGATCCAGCAGAGTGTCCGGCATTTGGCTGACAAATTGACGCAAGAAAGCATTGGCCGCCATGCCGATACATACCAGATGAACATTGTAAGGCACCGCCTCGTCATCGCTGATACGGTGTATACCTCGGGTTAAGGCGTCAAGTTTGCGCTGGCGCAGTTTGGCATCGGTACTGCCGATGGCCGGAACCGGCCTGCCGCGTAGTAAATCTATCCCAATCGCTGATGGCATACATCCTACCTCGTCTGTGTTTAACATTTCAGCCCGGCGATACATTGGCCCGTCTTCGCGAACCAGAGAGTCAACATTCTGGCTGGCGGCAAGCCGGCGGGCTTTATAGCTCATCAAGGCAAAAAAAAAGAGCCCCAAAAATGCGTGGTTGAACGCATTTTTAGAGGCTCTCTTGCCTGGAGTGATATCGGCCATCTGGGCGATAACATGGTTAAACCTTAAACATCAGGGTGCCTAAAGTCAACACCCCGGCAACATGAGATTATTTTTTTTAACCTATTGATATTAGGCATATCGAATTTATCTTTTTACAAATTTTCCTTAGGATTAAGATGGTTACATAAATCATTCCCTTGAAGATGTTTTTCTTATACATCAGCGCATTTATTGAAAGATTTTAATATCGCTATACATATTAGTACATGGTTAATATGCTGGATAGAAAACATCTTATGACACATCCGACTAAGTAAATCGTTACCAGCGACGTAATTCAATTATCACATCGTATAAGTAAATATGATTTTCAATCCGGTTGCTTTATTTTTATTCTGCTTTTAACTACTGGATATCGCGGATGACATATAATCCAAATATCATATTCAACAAAAATCCTGGCGAAAACTGGAAAAGGAAATTAACCAATGATATTAAACAAGCATAGTGATGCCGTCAGGGTTGGCGTCTTATTCTCCTCGACGGGATTCACCTCAAAAATCGAAAGATCGCAAATGGAGGGAACATTTTTTGCCATTGAAGAAATCAACAATAATGGAGGAATCAATGGCAGGGAAATTATTCCTATTTACTACGATCCCGCCAGTTCGCCTTACCGTTTCGCTGTTTATGCGGAAAAACTGATAAAAGAAGATCTGGTCAACGTGGTTTTCGGCTGTTATATGTCCAGCACGCGAAAAGCCGTGATGCCTATTATAGAAAAATGGCAAAAATTACTCTTTTACCCAACACCTTATGAAGGTTTTGAATTTTCAAACAATATCATCTACACCGGTGCGTCACCCAATCAAAATAGCTTTTTTTTGGCTGATTATATGGCAAGCAATTATGGTACCCGTGTTTATATGGTTGGCAGTAATTATATTTACCCTTATGAGTCAAATCGCATCATGAGCGATTTCATGACCAACTTTCCGGGAGGGGCGGTGGTGAGCGAGCGTTATGTGGATCTGAATGCCGGCCGGGAAGATTTTCACTCTATTGTACAGGACATTAAATTAACCCACCCCGATTTTATATTTTCCACAGTGGTTGGTAGAAGTACCCAGGAATTTTATTTAGCCTGCCATGATGCAGGACTTCATCCAGATAAAATTCCAATAGCCAGCCTGACCACCAGCGAAGCGGAAATTTCAGAAATGCGCACGGGGGTGTCAGCAGGACATATCACTTCAGCGCCCTATTTTCAATCAATTGATTCTAAACGCAATAAAGACGTTCTCAGCCGATTTAAATCTAGCCCGTTTTATACCGTTGAGCCGAATATGTGTTGGGAGGCCGCCTATTTTCAGGTGCATCTTTTCGCTAATGCAATGGCAAAATCCGATACCGATGACATAAGCCAGCTGTTTCCGTATCTGCTGAACAGCGAATATGACGCCCCGCAAGGAAGGGTGAAAATCAATCCGCACAATAATCACACATTATTGTATCCTAAAATTGGCAAAGTGAATAAACAGGGGCAATTTTCCATTATCAAAGAAGTCACTCAAGGGGTGGACGCAGATCCCTACTTTGTTAACTATTCTCCGCCTGGGGTTGATAATGATAACGCATAAAATTTTCAACCGGGCAAAAAACAAAAGCGCCAGCCTGCGTTTTTTCAGACGTATCAGGAGCTGTAAAGTCGTTATATTTCATCCTGATGATGATGACCTCAAAATTCTCACGCAGCAACTGCACCGTATTGGCTGCCAAAGCCTGACTATATGGCCGCCAGTAAAAGAGGTGCCCGACGATATCGACGCGATATTCTGGGCCGTGCGCATGGAATACCTCGCTGATGAATACCTGATGCAGCATACGGATATCCCGGTCATTGCCATTATCAATTATGAAAATCCCACCGTTATCGACGCCGCGCTGCATGTAGGGGCTAAGACATTGATGAGCAGTCCCATCCGTCCAATCGGGGTACTTTCCAGCCTGGTGATGGCATTTAAAAATCATTACGACTGGAAGGACTTAAACCGTCGCATGGAAAAACTTTCCACCAAATTACGTATTGCCGATGTCATCAGTCAGGCAAAGGTGATTATTTCCACCATCCGGGGCGTTGATGAACTTGAAGCCTACGCGATCATTCGCGAGATGGCCATGAATGAAAGAATGTCGATCGAAGACATGTCGAAATCCTTGATTCGGGCCAATGAATTACTCCAGCTAAATAAAAAAAAGCATGACTTAAAATGAACACAATCCCCGAGTGATAAAGTGAACGCGGGCCAGTAGATTCCCGTTAATGCGCCAGCCCGGTGCTTTCCCAGTATTCAATATCGGCATCACAAGCGTCATCACTCCGGGTAGCGCAGCGCATCGACGATGACGGATAAGGCAGGAGAAAATTGCCGCCGGTTCGGATAGTAGAGATGATAGCCGGGATAGGGATCGCACCAATCATTAAGCATACGAATCAACCTTCCCTCGGCGATGTGCTCAAGCACCATGTCTTCGGGGACAAAGGCCAGGCCGTGTCCAGCCAGTGCCGCCCTGACGATGGACGAACTGTTGTTAAATACCCATTGTCCCGACACACGGAGCTTGACCTGCTGTCCATCCTTATCAAAATCCCACGGCAATAAGCCGCCATGGGTTGGAAGCCGAAGATTGATGCAATTGTGCTGAGCCAAATCATTTGGCGTCCCGGGCAGAGGCCGCTTTGCCAAATAGGCAGGTGAGCCGACGACAGCGATGCGCATATCGGGACCGATACGCACGGCGATCATGTCCTTAGCCACCTGATTGCCCAGGCGAACACCGGCGTCGTAGCGCTGGGACACGATGTCCGCCATGGTGTAATCAATAGTGATCTCGACATTGATATCGGGATATTCGCCGAGGACTTTGGATAGTTTGGGCCACAGCACACTGTTTGCAGCGTGCTCAGCCGATGTAATACGAACCGTTCCTGCGGGCTTGTCACGCAGCGCATCCACGACGCCCAGTTCAGCATCGATCTCCTCAAGACGAGTCGAAACGTTAAGGAATAGCCGTTCCCCGGCTTCGGTAGTGGAAATATTCCGGGTGGTGCGGGTCAGCAATTGGACGCCCACCTGAGCTTCGAGTCCACTGATGGCATGGCTTAATGCGGAAGGGGTTACGCCAAGCAAGGCAGCCGCCCGGGTAAAGCTTCCTTCGCGCACGACGTTGATAAAGGCGAGGACCTGGCTGAAGTTTTTGCGGGCCATTCTAGGACACCTCCGCCAGATCGGACGGATAGCGTAGCGCTTCAATCAGCACGGCCATGGCTCGCGAAGAAGATTGACGGCGTATCGGATAACAGAGGTGATACCCCGGAAATATTGGGCTCCACTCTTTCAAAACCTGTATTAGCTCGCCACGGTTAATATAGGGCTGCGCCATTTCCTCCGGCACATATCCCAGACCGAAACCTGCCAGCGCGGCATGCAGAATCTGCCTGGTGCTATTAAAAACCAGTTGACCGTCGACCCGCACATTCAATTGCTGCGGGCCCTTTTTGAACTCCCAGGCGTAGATTTCGCCGTGGCTCATCAGATATAAATTGATACACTCATGCTCCGTGAGATCGTGCGGCGTTCCGGGAGCAGGACGCCTTGCCAGGTAGTCTGGCGAAGCAACAATCGCCACACGCATGTCCGGTGCGATCCTTATAGCCGTCATATCACGAGCCACTTCACTGCCCAGGCGTATCCCCATGTCATATCGTTCAGCGACAATATCGGTAAAACGGGACTCCACAATGAGTTCGACCTTGATATCGGGATACTTGGGCAGCAGTTTGACCAGCCTGGGCCACAATACGGTTTCGGCCGCATTTTCAGTAGCTGAAATACGAATGGTGCCTGCGGGCTTGTCGCGCAATTCGCCGACGGCTGTCATTTCCTCCTCGATTTCCTCGAACCGGGGCGCAATGCGATCTATCAAGCGTTGACCGACCTCTGTCGGCGATACGCTGCGGGTGGTTCGGGTCAGCAGACGGACCCCCATTCTTTCTTCAAGGGAACGCATGGTGTGGCTCAGTGCCGACTGGGACATTCCGAGTTGCGCGGCAGCGCGCGTAAAACTTTTTTCGCGTGCCACCGCAATGAAGACCAACAGATCACTGTAGTTATCTCTCGGCATTGCCATTGTCCCTATAGATATTATTCATGAAAATGACTCACAAGTGTTTCCCAACTTTACCATCTAGTCGCCGCCAGATCCATTATCTATAGTAAGGCTCATAGTAAGAATGCGTCACAACAGCGTCGCACAGGTCCCTCGCCTCTTCATTGCCGCGCCTCGAATGTGCGGTTGATATGGGGTTTCGAGATGGAGGCGGATCAGCAAAGACGCACTATGGAAAGTATGACGGAATGGCTGAAAGCAGTAGTGATAAACGACTGACCAAAAGCTCGCTTGAGCCTATCGAACCGCTCAAGGAAGAATCCATTCAATTAAGCAGGACGATAAGGACCGCCGATGAAGTCACTTGCATTGAATACCGCCGTTTTGCTGCTTCTTGCTGCGAATGTATCAGCCCGGCAGATTCCAGAGGTGATGGTCACCCGTGCCGGCTCGCAGGCGTCCAGCGCAGGTCCCGAGAAGAATTTTACGGGGCCGGTTCGTGTGGATTCCCGTTTTCAGGCGATCTCGCTGGGCAGGGCCGGCGGCGGTATAGTCACGTTCGAGCCTGGTGCTCGCACCGCCTGGCATACCCATCCACTGGGGCAAATCTTGATCGTCACAGCCGGCGTGGGCTGGGTTCAGCAATGGGGAAAATCACCGCAAGAAATCCGACCGGGTGATATCGTCCAGATCCCACCAGGTGCCAAACACTGGCATGGCGCCGCCGCCACCACCGGTATGACCCACATGGCCATCGCCGAAGCGCTTGACGGAAAATCGGTCGATTGGCTGGAAAAGGTATCGAACGACCAGTATCAAACCGCGACGTCGCACGCAGCGACGAAGTAGCGACACCGCCTTGTCAAGGATTTAGCTTTTTGGCATCGCGCGGTGGCGAACCGGGAACGACGGACGGTAACACTGTTGAAAGTCAAATCCGACGCGCTGGCAACGCTGCCTAAGTTAGACAAATCAAAGGAACTGCCCATGTCTGGTATTGATTTACAACGCGAGCCAAGTGGCCGCGAAACAATAAACCTGCAGCGCCGTTATTTGCTGGCTTCAGCCGCAATCCTGGGCATTGCGCCATGGGTGCTCTCTGCCTGTATGACGTCCGCAGCTTTCGCGGCCGATATCCAGACCTCTTCCATCGCCGGTTCACTGCCGGCCAGCCAGCGGCGCAAACTGGGCACCCTTGAAGTCTCCTCCATTGGCCTGGGCTGCCAGTGGGTACCGGGTACGACCAGGGATTCGGTATCCGACTTCTATCATAGCCCCCTCGACCGGAAAGCGGCGATAACACTCATCAGGACGGCAGTCGAGCGTGGAATTACGCTTATCGACACCGCTGAAGCCTACGGTCCCTTCATCTCCGAAGAAATTGTCGGCGAGGCACTGCAGGGCATACGCGGAAAAGTGGTCATTGAGACCAAATACGGCTGGAATTTCGATCAAAAGACAGGCAAGCCGCTCGGCGGCCTCAACAGCCGGCCGGAACACATCAAGCTCGTGGTCGAAGGCATGCTGCGGCGTCTGCGCACCGATCGCATCGACCTGCTCTACCAACACCGCGTCGACCCGGCCGTGCCGATCGAAGACGTGGCCGGGGCGCTCAAGGATCTGATCGCAGAGGGCAAAGTGCTGCACTACGGCCTTTCCGAACCCGGCATCCAGACCATCCGCCGTGCGCATGCGGTGCATCCGCTGACGGCTATCCAGAACGAGTACTCAATGCTTTGGCGTGGACCGCAGGCGGCGGTCCTGCCGGTCTGCGAGGAGCTGGGCATTGGTTTTGTCTGCTGGAGCCCGCTTGGCATGGGCTTTCTGACCGGCAAGATCACCGCCGATACGCGCTTCGTTGCCGACGGTCCGCGGGAGTTTCGCGCTACAGTGCCCCGCTTCGCCCCCGATGCCCTGCGCGCCAACATGGCGCTGGTGGACGTGGTCAGGACCTGGGCCGAACGTAAGAACGCGACGCCGGCCCAACTGGCGCTGGCGTGGCTGCTGGCGCAAAAACCCTGGATTGTGCCGATCCCCGGCACCACGAAAATTGCCCATATGGAAGAAAACCTTGGCGCCACCGCGATAAGGTTCACTCCCAATGAACTGCGCGAACTCAACGCGGCCGTGGCGTCAGTCAAGATCCAAGGCGATCGGCTTTCAAAAGGCGTGCTCGCGTTGTCAGACGTTGAAGCGCCGCCGAAAGACTAGCGAAACCCCATGCTTTGGCCCGTGGCGGAGTAAGCCTACTGCTAGAGGGCAGCGCTTTATCTTACGGCTTTACCGCTATCGACCAGGCCGGCTTGCGCGGCGTTATGTTTCACCACGGTTGGCGGTCCGATTCATTCAGCAACGGACGACCACCTTGCCAAAATGCGAACCGCTGTCGAGGTGGGCATAAGCTGCCCTGGCATCGTTAAACTCAAAAATGCGGTCAATCACTGGTTTGATATTGGACATCGCCATTATTGCACAAACATCTTCCAGCGTTTCACGACTGCCCACTGAAAACGGCCTGAAGGTTGCCAGGCTGCCAAATAACGCTAAAAAATCGATGCCTGCTCCCTGGGCGCTTAAAAAGCCAATGGATGCGATTTCGCCGCCAGGAGCAATCGCGCGCAGCGACTCGGCGATAGTTCCCGGTCCACCGACTTCCACAATACGATCAACGCCCTTGCCCTGCGTCAATTCACGCACCCGCTCGCCCCAATGGGGTTCTTCCTGGTAATTGATAACCTCGCTGGCGCCAAACTGGCGTAATCGTTCCGCCTTGGCGGCACTTGAGGTTGTTGCAATGACCGACGCGCCAAGAACCCGGGCAAATTGCAAAGCGAAGATAGAGACGCCGCCGGTTCCTTGGATAAGTACGGTGTGTCCAGCGCGTATTTGCGCGGTGCCGCTCAATGCGTTCCATGCCGTAACCGCTGCGCAAGGCAGGGTCGCCGCCTCCTCAAAGGAAAGATTGTCGGGCATATGAACGACAGCTTCCTGGCTAACCACTTTGAATTCGCAAAGCCAGCCATCGTTCTCACTGCCATAACCGCGCTGATTCGAATACATCGGCATACGCCCGCCAAACCAGCGGGCATGGAATAGACCCACCACCCGATCGCCTATTTTAAAATCGTGCACATCCGGCCCGACGTCGACAACCTCCCCCGCGCCATCGCTGGTCGGCACCAAGCCCTTACGATGACTAAGGGGATAGCGATTGCCCAGCATGGCAATATCGCGATAATTCAGTGAAACGGCCCGAACCCGGATTAATACTTCGCCTCGTTGCGGTCGCGGCGTCTCTTCTTCACACTGTTGAAGATCATCTAAGCTTCTAAAATCAAGCAACCGGTAAGCTTTCATAATATTAGTCCTCTATAATTTTATAAGCTGCCGCCAGCCAATCTCTGCCACGAATAGGGAAACCGTAGTGTTTTTCCCCAAGAATAATGGCAAGACGGCAATACCCGCACGGCGCAGCTTGCTGATGGTTGTGAACGGCGATAAGTAGCCGATCCACCCGAAACCATCTACGTCCCTGAATTACAGCGTTCTTCCATAGAAGGCGGTCAGCTTGCCGATGGCGGCGTTCACATACTTGGGAACCCAGTAGGTTTCGATATGCGTGGCGCCATCAATAATAAACAATTCCTTGTCCTTGGTGCCGGTGGCCTTGGGGAACGCATCTTTGGTCATGTACAGGCTGTCGGCCTTGCTGCCCGCGATCATCAGCAACGGCTGTTGGATAAGATCAATATGGTCGGTGGCGTCGAAGCGCATCAGGTCCAGCAGGCTGCTGGTGGTGTACTTGAAGGTTGAGCCGGGGTGCGCATACGTCTTCCAGTAGTACTCGTAGCCCTGGCGATACAGTTCAAACGGCAATTTGGCAATCTGCGCATCGGTGAGATTGGCATCACCCGAATAGAGTACTTTACCGCCGGCCGCTTCCTGGGCGCGGGCGGCGGAAGCCTGCTGCAGGCGCTGCTGGATAGTGTCCATTTGCGAATCGTTGTAGCCATTGCGGCGAACCCGTCCCGAATTGAACATGCTCACCGTCGCCAGCGACTTGAATCGCTTGTCGGTTTGCGCCGCGGCCAGCGAGTATCCCCCGCCGCCGCAGATGCCGAGCAGACCCAGGCGTTTCCCATCGACGCCGGCATATTGAGTGATGTAGTCCGCCATACCGTGGATATCCTCAATGCGGTACATCGGTTTGTCCACGCTGCGCGGTTCGCCACCGCTGGCTCCCTGATACGCCGCATCGGCGGTGATGGTAATGTAGCCATGCTCAGCCAGTCGCTGCGCATACAGACCGGCCACCTGCTCTTTCACCCCGCCGTTCGGATGCGCTACCACCACCGTCGGATAGGACTTCTTCGGATCATAGTTGGCAGGGGTATAGACGTTGGCGGCAATATCCAGGCCATTGAGCTTATAGGTGACCGGATGGATATTGACCTTACCGGGCTCATTTTGGGTAATGGCGCCATCGTAGACCAGGGTAAACGGGTTATTCCGATAGTCCGCCGCCCCGGCATTGCCTGCCGAGAGGCTGACCATGGCGGCCAAGAGCATGGCCTTGATCATTTTGTTTTTCATATTAATACTCCTAAAGGTGAAAACGTCGCGCGCCGGCAAGATGTTCCGCCATCATCGCGACCACCGGTCTTTGCCTGCGCGGCGCCCGGGCTACTCGCCGCGGTTGACCTGTTGTTTTGTCAGTCCAGTTTTTTCTCGGTAAGGAACGTCGACACGAGATCCGCAATCTGGACATTATTTAAGTCTGCAAACGGAAAATGGGTGTTGCCTTTAATACCGATCTCGGGCAGATGTACGACCGTGACATCACCGCCGTGCTTGTTAACGACATCACGCCACTTGCGCGCCATTTCAAGACGCGCGCGCCAGCTATCCTGGGCCGGCATGTCAGTCGGTTTGTCAGGGATATTGTCGCCGTAATAAATGACTATGGGGATGCGCGTCAGCGCCATGAATCTGTCCAGGGGAACAGTCTCGCCCCGCACAATATCAAAGGAACTGGTGATCGGCGCCGGTACCTCGCCATCAGGAAAGATAAAGCTGCTGCCCGGCTCAAATGCCACGATAGCTTTGACATTCTTGTTCTTGATGGCCGTCAGCCAGCCCGGCCCGCCGCCTTGCGAATGAGTGAACAGGATACCTGGGCCTATCTTGTCAAAGAGCGCGGAAGCACCGTCGGAGACGACATTCATGTCAAACGGTCCGGTATTGGGGGTCATCGACCGGAAGAACTGATCGAGCGTCCCGGCGCTGCGGTCAAATTGCACGCCTTTGAAATACTCAGGCCAGACTCCCACGCGAAATTGGTTGAACCACTTTTGTTCGTCCGGCGTAGGCTTGACCAGGGTTTCGACCATACTGCGGCCGGCATTTCCCCGACGAGGCTGGTCAATCAGATACGTGGAGAAACCGCGTCGTAGAAAAATGTTTTGAAAACCCTCGCGGCCATCCGCCGTGGTTTCCCAGGTTTTGGAGAATTGACCGGCGCCATGCCACATGACGATGGGATACTTCCGGGGATGGACTGGGATCTGATAGAAGGCGTAGAGATGGTCGCCGTGATAGGTTTGCCCTGCTGGCTCCATGGGCTTTTTGGGGTCAAATGTGCCCGGCGCGGTGTTCACATTCCCGCCGACGGTAAAACTTCCCTGCGCTTGAATGACCAGCGGCTTTTGCGAGTTTGTGTCAGCGGCGGCCGCATTAAAACCAGCGGCCATAGAAGCTACCACCCACGTAATAGCCCAGAGTCGTTTCCAGCGTCTTACTATCATATTATTATTTCCTCTTCACGTTACTTATCAGGTTGCGCATATACGGCTTTGATAATGGGTAAGGACGACATTGCACGTGGCCACCCTGCATAAAATGCGAGTTGAGTGGCAACCTCCGCCGCCTGGGTCTTCGTCAATCCACTTTCACGGGCCTTGTTCAGGTGGAAGGAAAGCTGCTCGAGCTGCCCTCGGGCGATAAGTGCAGCGACCGTAACCAAACTGCGATCACGGGCTGCCAGATCGGGTTGGCGCCATAAGTCCGCAAACAGAACATCGTCGGTATAACGCGCCAATTCGGGCGCAACCGGTGCGATATTTTCCTTTACAAGCGCCGCCCGCTCAGCCTCGGCGGCCTTATCGACCGGCAACAGTGCCGACGACTCGGGACGTGATGTGTCGGGTGTGATCCCACGTTGTTTGAAAACGCTCTTCGCGACGCCTACAGCCGACATGGCATTCGGCCACCCCGTGTAGAAAGCAAGATGAGTGATCAGCCCGATGATTTCACTGGGCTTAACGCCATTATCCAGCGCCAGATTGATGTGCGAGGTCATCTGCGCCGCTTGCCCATTGGCGAGCAATGCGGACAAGGTCACCAGGCTGCGGTCGCGTGGAATGAGCTCGGTGCGCTTCCACAAATCGCCAAACAGCACGTTCTGGGTATAGGCAAAGAGCTGTGGCGCGGTTTCTCTGGCCTCGCGCGCAGCTGGGGTATCGGGTACAACATCCTGGGCGGTTGCCTGCGCCGGCAGGCTAACCAAGAGAATGGGAATCAGCGTGCTGAGAAGTTTCATGACAGTAACTTCCTCTTCAATCCGAGTGGTTTTCTACCCGGATACTACGGGCAAACTCTCTTTTGATTAAGAGCACTATTACGCATGTCTTGTTGAATGAGATTCATTAATGAGTATTGCTATAGGTTGCTAAATATTGCTATAGCGTATAAATCCGCGCCTGATGGTCGTTTGATTTCGCCATTGATGAAATGGATTCAAAAGTCTTTGCTGATTTTGCCATCTAGTCACCTACCCGGGTAAAAGCTAAATTTCAGGAGTAGTAAATCTTTATCGCCAATGGCATAGACGACGCCACTTCGGTTGTGGCTGGTACATAATCCTCCTTGTGATGCCGTGTGATGCTGCTGCCGACAATGACTGATAATGAGGGCAAGATTTCAGTCGCTCGCTATCCCGCCGCTCTACAGGCCCGCGTCGGGTGTTAATTTTGTGAGAAATAACGTTGGAGATGAACATATGCAAATGCAGAATCTGAAAGGTAAAGTCGCGGTCATTACCGGCGCCTCAAGTGGCATCGGCGAAGCCACGGCACGTCTGCTGGTCGCTGAGGGCGTCCATATCGTATTGGCGGCGCGGCGGCGCGATCGAATCGAAGCACTGGTTGAAGAGCTTGGCAACAAGGCGACCGCTATAGTGACCGACGTTACTGACAATAGCCAGGTCGAATGGCTGTTTGCACAGGTAAAAGAGACTTTCGGCGGGCTCGACCTGCTGCTGAACAATGCCGGCCTTGGTATCCATGCCCCCTTTGCCGAGAGTGCGCCGGAACAATGGCGCGGCATGATCGATACCAATCTGATTGGGCTGCTTAATTGCACCCATGCCGCCATTCCGCTGCTGCAGGGTCGCCCTGGCGCGATGATCGCCTCGATATCCAGCACTGGCGGCCGCTATGGCGTAGAAGGCTGGTCGGTCTACTGCGCGACCAAGTACGCCGTGGTCGGCTTCCACGAAACGCTGCGTAAGGAACTGGGCGCGGTAGGTATTCGCGTTTCTGTTATTGAACCCGGCGCGGTCTGGACGGAATTTGGCCACAACCTGCCTGAGCAGGCGCTACGCGAGCGGCGCGCAGCTTTGGATGCCCTGCACGCCGAAAATGTCGCCCAGGCGGTTGTTTATGCCTTTGCTCAACCGCCCCGCGTACTGGTGCAGGAAATCCTTGTTCGGCCTGTAAAGCAGGTTGCGCCCTAATCAAGCAATTCGCTTCGGCAAATGATCCTTATCCCTGCTATCGGCACCTCATGGAGATTCGTTACGCCGCGACCGCTTAGCACAGCACTACAGCAATGTGCCCTCAGCCGGATAGGCTGTATTAATGCGATCTTCCCACGGTATCGCGCTGACTCGCTTGTTACATATATAGCCAGAGAATGAGATGAACGTAAAAGCAAAAGTAACGACAGTGGCGTGGATGGCCACCTCTATCGTCATGACAGCTGGATGGCCGGTCGGTAACGCGGCCGAACGCCAATCCACATCCGTAACCGCCAGCACTGAAGTATGGAAAGTGGCAAACATACGCACCGCCTACGCGGACGGCACCTATACCGCTACGGGGCAATACGGGAATGCGCCCTCGTTTATCACGGTTACCGTTACCCTGCATGCTGGTCTCATTACATCCGCAAACATCAAAACCCATGCTACCAATCCCATTTCACTGGATTATCAGCGGCGGTTCGCCGACGCGGTCCCTGCGGTCGTGGTCGGCAAGCCTATTGAGCAGGTCAAAGTGGACCGTCTTGCCGGCTCAAGCGGCACGCCGGAGGGCTTTAATGCCGCTCTGGAACAAATCAAGAAACAGGCAGCCAAATCAGGTTGACCCGGCTGATACAACCCGCGGTTGTATACCGGTACAAGCCAGGTTTACAGGACCTCATTTATTTGCGCCAGCCCTTTCACCTTTGCGCCGGCAGCGCGGTCGGTATAGATAAAACCGACGACAGAAACAAGTCGTGGCACACGCCGTGCAGCAGGACGCCGAGATACAGCAGGAACCGCCCTTTCTCACTGACGCCCAGGGCGAAAAAAGCGTAGCGAACGAACCTGTCCAGCATGCCGATCAGCAGCATGTACTTAACGCCCAGGCGGCGGAACAGTAAAAGGATGCACAGCATAAAAAAGATTTCAGCCGTTTGGCCGAAAACCATGGCGGTGCTGACATCGCTAAGCCAACATCGCACGGAACGCGAGATACCATGGGCCCGGCTGCGAGCCCTTTTGATATACCCACCCGTAAACCTCAGCGCCAGTCACCGGACGCCCAAGCCCCGTCCTGGACGGCAGACCTGGTATTTATAGCGGGGCAGCCCGTAAGCCTGCATTTCATCTCCTGATGTATACCGGGAGTGGAACTCAGCTTTATCGTCTGCTAACAACTCTATTAATTAACTTGTTATTATTTATTGTTATTATTTATTATTATTTTTCACCCAGGTTTGCATCTGATCGATTTCCGGCTGCTGAGCGTTGATGATATCTTGCGCTAATTTCCTCATTTCAGGATCTTTACCATATTTGAGTTCAGTTTTAGCCATTTCAATGGCGCCTTGATGATGCGCGGTCATACCTTTTGCAAAGGCTACATCCGGGTTGGACGACATCATTCCCGCCATCATGTTGTCATGCATACTTTGCATTCCAGACATGTACTCTTGTGCTGCTGGCGACATTGAGGACTGATTATCCATGTTCATACCTTGGCCGGCGGCGAACACTGCCACTGGAGACATCAACGCTACCACCACAACTAATAATTTCTTGTTCATTTAGTTACCTCATTATGTTAGGTATTATTAACATTATAAATATTAACGATATTTATTTTTTTGAAAGACCACAATGGCATACGAACAATTGTGGTCCTATAATGAAACTCAATTCATTTTCTTCAAATGTTCATCAGCCATTTGCTGATGGACTTCTGAAAATCCATTTTTACCGTTCTCGTGTATGACAGCTGCTTTTTCATGCTCATTCATATCCTTGAAGGGCTGGGCCGTCACCGGTTTTTTCACTTCCTGGTTATTACCCATCATTTTTTTGTGCTGCTCAGCCATATACTGATGGGCTTGGGATTGTCCATTTTTCGTGGATTCATGAATATTAGCTGCTTCCTCATGTTGGTCCTGCTGCAGCTTGCCAGCAGCAATCTTATTTTGTTCTGGGGATTTTTTCACCATCAATTGATGGGCCTGCGCGCTACTGTTATTAACAGACTCATGCACATTGCCATCACTCGCAGCATAAGCACTCGTAGCAAAAACTAAGGCCATTGCGGTAGTCAAAATAATTTTTTTCATCTTAAATTCTCCAATTATGGATACTTCAGCGTTCAGATGGGTAGAGACCTAGTATCCGAAGTTTTATTTCCAGAAGCTGACTCATTTGTTAAAAAAATTGTTATAGCTCAATAATCAGGGCTAAGGATAAATTATTCAGCACGCTGTGCCGCCAAAAGAATTAACCATCAACTCATATATTATCTCAGGATGCTTGCAAGTTAAGACTAATTATATAACGCGAATTCTGTTTAACACGTGACTGCATGATGACATTTTTGTCATTCTTGATAGTTAAAACATATATACAATTCAATATGTTATAATTATAGTGTTACAGACTTATCCTTAATCCGCCAAAAACAAACGAGGGTGCGCTGAGTTACTGCGTTGCGCATGGAATTTACAGCATTTTATCTTGCTCAAGGGAGCCGATGACTCCGGCGCATCGCCGGAGTCAGTCACTCGGTGTTGAATGATTAATTAACCGGTAACTTTAATAAAACGCATTCATTCCCTTCACCAACGACACACCTAAACTAAATCACAATAGATCAGAGTAAAGAAAATAATCAATATGGACACAAGTTTATTATTTCGAGTGTCATTAAAGATTTGCTGAATATGGCTATTTTGGCAAGCTTATTATAAACTTTGTTGATATAACATCGGAGGTAACGGATATCTTACCTTGATGTGCGCCAATAATAGATTTCACAATGGCTAAACCGATACCACTACCATCGCTGCTTCTTTGTCTCGAAGGATCGACACGGTAAAAACGGTCGAAAAGCCGCGGCAGATGCTCGGCGGGTATGGGGGTACCTGGGTTTTCAACAACTAGCTGTACATCATCGATAGTATCCGTCACGCTCACTGTGACTGAATGGCCTGGGGACGTATAACGTACGGCATTTGACAGCAGGTTACTGATAACGCGGCGTAGCATCAGAGGGTCGCCTTTTACCAATAATGGACTGCCAATGAAGTGCAAGCTTACCCCGCGTTCTTCAGCTAACGCTTCAAAAAAATCGAATACTTTGATAATTTCTTTTTTGAGATCAATAGAAACACATTCAGGGATAAGTAAGTTATTATCGGCCTGAGCAAGGAATAACATGTCATTCACCATATTTGCCATTCGAGAAAATTCTTCCAGATTTGAATAAAGAATATCCTGATACTCCTTTGATGAACGAGTTTGGCTAAGTGTAATCTCCGTTTGCGTCACCAAGTTAGTAATCGGGGTCCGTATCTCATGGGCAATATCCGCGGAAAAATTTGACTGGCGAGTGAAAACATCTTCAATTCTGCCAATCATGTGATTAAATGACACAATGAGTTGTTCTAGTTCAATGGGTACTTTCGTTGACAATAATCTCACATGCAAATTTTCTGAAGTGATGCTTTTTATCTTTCTGCTTACACGTCTAAGCGGCGCATGCCCTTGATAAACAGCAAATAATACAACCAGTACAATAATCATACTGAACAAGAGCGCGGTGATTATCAGTTTATATTTCAGCTCTTGGATGTAGTGCAAATGGAAGTCGATGGAAAGTGCAATAAGAAGTGTATATCTTGTCGTTTTACCGTTAACGAAGGTACTGACAGGTAGTGCCACAACGCGATAACTGGCCGCTTCCATTTTGCTGTTATTGATAACGGCTTCCCCTGTGGTTTCATCTTGCCACATGATAATATTATTGGCATTAATTTTATCGAAAGCAGGAAGTAATGCTCTTATCTTGGTAAAATCAGGGCCGTCCGTGGATTGATAAATAACCTGATTTTTATCATTTGCGAGATTGACGAAGATATTTTTATGATTAACAATTGCGTTAATGATTTTATCTAAGCGTATGTTTTCAGATTCTTCTTTCTCGCTGAGTATATTAGCCAAGGTCGCGCTGATTTGTTTTAAATCGGCTATATCCTGCTCGCCAAAATGCCTTTCGACAGAATTGATCATAATCCAGGTGAAGACGAAAAAAGCGGCAATGGTTGTCAAGCTGATAAAGAAGGTTAACCGGAAGGCCAGAGAGAAAGGGCGTTGCATCGGCTTAATCAGCATCCGGCACCTCTAGTACATAACCTACGCCGCGTACTGTCTGGATAAGTTTTGGCGTAAAATCATTATCTATTTTCGCCCGCAGGCGTTTAACAGCAACATCAATTGCGTTTGTATCGCTATCAAAGTTCATATCCCAAACCTGGGAAGCAATCAAGGAACGAGGCAATACTTCCCCAGTATGACGGATAAAAAACTCTAAAAGTGTAAACTCTTTACTGGTCAGTATAATTTTCACACCGCCCCGGGTTACCCGCCGTGTGACCAAATCCAACGTCAAATCCGCAACGCGAAACTGGCTTTCAGCAATAACGGTGGTACCCCGTCGCAACAAAGTGCGTACCCGCGCCAAGAGTTCAGCAAACGCAAAGGGTTTAATCAAATAATCGTCGGCCCCCAATTCAAGTCCTTTTACCCGATGCTCCACTGTGCCCAATGCGGTCAAAAGTAAAATCGGCATGCCCTTTTCCGCTGAACGCAGCATTTTGACAATATCCCATCCATTAACATCAGGCAGCATGATATCAAGGATCACTAAATCATACTCCGCTGTCATTGCAAGGTGATAGCCTGTCATACCGTTATCCGCTAAATCAACAATAAAACCAGCCTCTGTTAATCCCTTGCAGAGATATTCTCCTGTCTTCACCTCATCTTCAACAACCAATAATTTCACGCATCCTCCGACACAACGACGTTGTTACATCATTCTAGTGAGCCGATAGCCGATATCAATAGACGATCACTAAAATGACAGCATTGTCATCGTTTTGTCATGCGTTAATCAGATTAGGCCATTTTATGTCTGTCCATAATAATCTTTAAGGGTCCAGTCCATTCGGGCGGCGAAGCCGTGTTGATCTGCCTCGCGTCCGTGCCAGGCCGGGCATTAATGACATAGTGCATATTACGCGGTTAAACGCTGTTTACTTTAACATGCACTTCTCCTTGATTGGCGAACATTCATTCAAATTCCAATCGCTGGCCGATTAAAGCTCTGCCCCTGGCCCCCCAGAAGGTACGCCGCGAGAAATGGTTATTATCACTGCTATTTATTAATCCAGCTAATAAAGCCATGCGGATTACAACCACTAATCTCATAACGACATCTACGCTATCCTTATAAAATAGATAGACGAAGATTTTCACATTTTCACAGATTCATATTTTCACAGAGGATAACGCTATGCAAACTCTAACATTGAATAACGGAATTGAGATGCCCTTGATTGGGTTTGGTGTTTTCCAGATGACTGACGCAGCGGAGTGCGAGCGTGCTGTCATTTCCGCCATTGAAACCGGTTATCGTCTAATCGATACAGCAGCCTCTTATCAGAATGAAACCCAGGTCGGTAACGCATTAAAACAAAGTGGCATTGCGCGCAACGAGCTATTTATCACCACCAAACTTTGGTTGCAGGACACCAGTTATGACGGCGCCAAGGCGCAGTTTGAGCGTTCACTTAATCGACTCCAGCTTGATTATGTCGATTTATATTTAATCCATCAGCCCTATGGTGATGTCCACGGTGCATGGCGGGCGATGGAAGAACTGAATCAGACTGGAAAAATTCGCGCCATAGGCGTAAGCAACTTTCATCCCGATCGCCTGGCGGACTTAATGGCATTCAATAAAATCCCCCCGGCAGTCAATCAGGTCGAGGTCAATCCGTTCAATCAGCAACTTCAGGCGGTCCCCTGGATGAAAAGTCGTGGCATCCAGCCAGAAGCCTGGGCGCCATTTGCGGAAGGACGCAACGGACTTTTTCAAAATCCAGTATTAACGAAAATAGGGGCGAAATACGGTAAAAGTGTCGGACAGGTGATATTGCAATGGCTTTATCAGCGCGGCATTGTTTCTCTGGCAAAAACAGTTAGAAAAGAACGTATGGCAGAAAATATTAATGTACTTGATTTCGAACTGAACACCGATGAAATGACTCATGTCGCAGCAATGGACACCGCGACCAGCGCTTTCTTTTCGCATCGTGACCCGGCAATGGTGGAATGGCTGGCTACGCGCAAGCTGGATGTCTAAGCCGAACTCAGAACAGAAATTTTCCGACTTAAATCTGCTAAGAGTGCATGCTTATTAGCGGGGCGCCCCGGCCAAATACGTATCCAACGCGGAACAAGGTGTGAAACAAAGGGCATCCTGCCTGGTTGATGTGCGCCGTCATCTCCTGCACGACATGGCACAAAACGGGCAATGAGCAGGCATGTCACTAATCCGACCGCGCCCGCCAAGGCAAACACGATATGCCAGCTGAAAAGCTGGCCAATCCATAAGCCCAGCGGAACCCCCACCCGTATGGCCACAGCCAGGCCCGGCATCATCCGGCTTAATGCGCTGCCGCGCCACTAAAGAGCTATTGCCTTCTGATATGACGCCGCTGCGGCCGTCATGCCAGGCCTTCGTGGCAGCCTTCGTCAGCGATCAACCGTCTTGTCGGCGTCGTCGCTGCGGATGCAGAAGTATCAGGAACAGCATCAGGGCGATCGCGACCAGGAGAGCAAGCCCGGCGAACGCAATACGATAGCCAAGGAGGCTAATCGACACGCCGAGCAGCACGGCGCCGAGTCCGTAGCCGATGTCGGCGGTGGCAAAAAATGTCGCGCTGGCAACCCCGCGGCGGTCCTCGGGTGCAATGGCATATGTGATGGACTGCAGGAGCGGCAGTGCCACCCCGTAGCCGAGGCCGAACAGCGCGGCCGAGGTCAAGAAGACGGTGAGACCGTCTGCCCAGCCGAGGACGAGAAGTCCGGCAAGCATCGCGGCGACGCCGGGAACGAACACGATTGTCGCGCCGAAGCGGTCGGTTATCCGTCCGACGCCAAGGCGTACGACGAGAAGGGCGAGGGCGAAGACGGTGAAATAAAGGCCGATCTGCGTGACGCCCTGGTGGATGCCATAGGCGGCGACGTAGGCCATGATCGCCCCGTAGGGCATGACGACGAACAGGAGGACCGCACACACGCGCAGCACGCTCTTCTCGAGCAAACGCTCCCAGCCCCGCGGCGACACTACGGGATTAGGGACCGACGTCGGGAGGGAAACCTTGGGTTGGCGGCACCGGCGTCGATCCCCGACCCATAGGCCGGTGATGATGGCGACCAGGCCGGAGGCGACGCTGGCGATAAACAGCCAGTTGGCGCCCCACTGCTGGTGGATCATCAGTCCAAGATTTGGGCCGGCGGCCATGCCGATGGTATTGGCAAGCGCATAGTAGCCGATGCCCTCGCTGCGGCGAGAGGCTGGAACGAGGTCGGCGGCGACCGTCGCGGCTCCGGTTGAGGAGGCGCTGAACCCGACCCCCTGGACCAGGCGCAGGCTGATGATCACCGGGAGTATGCCGGCGACGGTGAACAATGGGGAGATGACGGCCATGATCGCCACGCCCAGCAGGTAGACGGGTCGTCGACCCCAGCTGTCGGCAAGGCTGCCCCACATAAGCCGGGGCAGGAGCGATCCGACGGTATATCCGGCGACGATGACGCCGCCCGCCGCGGTGGTGCCGGCGCCGATGTCCTGCACGAACAGGGGCAGCGTCGGGGTGAGCATGAACGTCATCATATACATGAACACCGCGCTGACCAGCAGCAGGACAAACCGGGACGTCCATAGCGGGTCCAGCGCGGCGGCGCGGTGCCCCTGGCCTGTCATGCTTGCCATGCAGGACCCGTCTTCCCCCCGGCGACGGAGGCCTTACTCCCACACAATGGAGCGCCCCCCCATCCCATGCCCGCCATTTTCAATAGCGTTGGACGGCCAGACTCGGCGGGCAGAGACCCCCGGTTGGCTTCGTTACATTGAATACACACAATAAGTTTCCATCAATTCGGGGGTCGTAAAAACGCGCCTCATGTGCCCCTCAGCTTTAAAAAAGCCGGCGGCCTGGCGTAAGAGACGAAGCTTTGAATGCAATGCTGCGCAAGTAGCACGACAGCGCTGGACGCGGTGGCTCCGTCACTGAAAAGCCTACAAGCACTTGGCCCCCTCGTTAAGGCCATAATCCCGCATGCCCTATTGAACTGAATTCATGAATATACAACGGATAGCGTTTCCCGCGTGGCAGATCCCGCAACGTGCCAGCGCGTGGCATAACACGGCGACTCAGCGAAAATGAAAGAGAGCTTAATGGCGATGGCCCGCTAGTCAGCGTGAACGCCAGCAGCTTAGTCTGCTGCGTGACGGGGATCGGTGGTTGAGGGATGACTATCGAACCTGGCAATTTTTAATGACCCGGGCGCGCGCCGGCTTACTTTGCATGCAAGCGCACTCTTTCTTTATGCTAACAGCATCACTCCCCCACCCCTAGCTGCGCCAAGAAAAAAAAAGTGAGAGATCACTCATGGGGTAACACGTTTTTTAAAAACCCTCTTCAGCAGGGGACCATGTTAAAAGAGCCTCTGAATCAGAGGCTCTTGCCATCATGAAAAAACATTTAAATGAGGGTGCTCAGATTTGCAGTTTGCGATCAGTTGGTTTTATCCTGGCCGCGATGCTGCTCGGCCTGCTGCTCATGAATAATCGATGATTGACCATTATTGGATTTTTCATGAGCGACGGCGGCCTTTTCATGCTCGCTCATGTCAGTAAAGGTTTTTGACGTGGCAGTGTCACCCGGCGCCTTGTTTTTTATCTGCTTTTTGTGCATTTCCGCCATACTCTGATGGGCAGGGGAATTACTATTTTTTAGATTTTCATGTGACAACGCGGCTTTACCATGTTCATCCATATCCATCGTTTTCGGATCAGTTCCCTGGATTGCGGCATCCTGCTTTGATGACATCATCTGATGTGCCGGTGCCTGGGCATTATTTATCTGGTCATGCACATCCACGGTTTCAGCTGCCCATGCAGAAGAAGCGAAGATCATGGCAACAGCGAGGGTAATAAGATTTTTTTTCATAGTTCATACTCTCCAGTAACAAACAGTAGATGGTTAGCGTTTCATGATCGGAATCCGGGATGTCTACCCGCAGTTTATTTATGACTCGCAACCCCAGTTTTTATTTCAGTCCAGGTCTTAAGCGAAACGTCTCATTCCACTGTTATCCTGATTTACGATTGAGTATAAAGATCTGGTTCTGTTTAACGCGTGACGGGATGATGACAATTTTGTCACCCGGCATCAGCGTTAATCTGCTGTTTATCCAGCACCGGGAAAGAGAGGCTTCACTTTCCGTCATCGCAATATCTGGCTAGAAAAAGCATATTGCTGCTCATTCCGGATAGTCGTTTAAGCGCTTCAAGATTAGCGAAAAGTGGCAGGATCGCATCGACATGTGCTTCCCGTTTCATCAGTCGAACTTGACCAGGTCCTTTAAGATCAGTTGACCCCAGCCTTTTTCCCGCGCCTGCACCAGCAGGCCACCTTTCGCCAGGGCGCCAAGTGAGATCGGAGCAAAACCGAGCTTCTCCGCCAGTGCCGCTATCTCTGCTGCTGCGCTGTCGTCGTCGCTCGCGAGGAACACGGCCCTCTTGCCACCATGGACGGCCGGATCCTGCCCAAGAACGGAAGCGCCCAGATGGTTGAAACCCTTGACGACTTTTCCACCCATGAAAGCCTGCGCGACGACCGCGGCCGAAGCCTGTCCTTTCAGTTCCTCGGCGAGCACGCCGTAGGCGTTGGTCACATCGACGATGGTCTTTCCCTGCCAGGTCGACAATGTTTTCGCGACATCCGGGTGCGATTCGTAACGGACGGCCAAAAAGATGATGTCTGCCTTGATGGCTTGCGCCAGTGTGGTGGGAATGACCGTGGGTCCGATTGCGGCAGCATCGGCAGCAAAACGTTCCGGATCGCGCGTGGTAGCAACCAATACGTCGATGCCGCTGCGGGCGAAGGCTTTGGCCAGCGCCTGGCCAAGTTTGCCGAAGCCGATAATTGCATACGTCATCAGTGCTCCTTGTTTGTTAGATCTAAGCCAGGCCGCCGTCGACGGCGACCGCGCTGGCCGTTATGCCCGGGTCAGCCAAGGTTTGCAGCCGCCATCCCGGCCGCCCGTGCCAGTGCCAGCGTGTCGATATACTCCCGGATGTGCGTCACCTTGCCATCTTGCACCGTCATGGCGAAGACAAAATGGTCCACGAACGCCTTGTTCGTGGCCTTTATTTTTCCCGTGCTCAAACCCACGATCAGGACGCGGTCGGCCTGCGCGATAAATTCGAGGGGCGCAGAAATGGACGTTTCCACCCTGTCAGCGGCCTTGTGAAAAAAATCAGCCAACCCCGTATGCCCGCAGTACGTGCCGGCCAGCGGCCACTCGCCCGGAATGACCCACTCGACATCGTCGTCCGTCAACGCCAGCACACCTTGCAGATCGCCGCGGCCCAGTGCTGCAAAGAGTGCCTTCACGATCTGCACGTTCCCTTGCGTGCTCATCGCGCCAATCCGATATCGACGTGCATGGCAATATCGAACGTGCCGGCGCCGTTTTTTGCCAGGCCGATCATCAAGAGGCCAAGCGATTCGAGCGTCTGGGCCATATGCAGGGCACCAATGTCCAAAGGCCGCAGGCCGAGACTCCCGAGGAAAGTCGCAACGCGGGCCTTGGCTTGCCCATCGTCGCCTGCGATGAACGCGTCGAGCCGACCACCTTTGGCAAGCACAGGGCCGAAGAGAGTGTTGAACGCTTTCACGACATGCGCACCGGCGGGGAGGCCTTTGGCCGTCTCCTGCGCGCCGGAACTGCCGTTGGGGGACACGAGGCCCGAGAGGTCGGGTGCGATAGGGTTGGTGATGTCGATGATCACCTTGCCGCCCAGCGCCGCCCCGAAATCGGCCACCACCGACGCAGCACTGCCGTATGGCACGGCGAGGATGACGATGTCGCCCTTGGGTGCGGCGCCGTACGTCCCGGTGGTCGCGCCAGCGCCAAGCTTGTCGGCAAACGCCTGCGCCTTGGACGGGTCGCGGCCGATCACCTCGACGGTGTGCCCAGCCTTGATGGTACGGCCCGCGATTGCCGTGGCCATGCCGCCGGCGCCGATGATGCTGATAGTGCTGATGGGAGTGCTCATATTGTTTCCTCGTCAGTTAACAGGTTGCTCGTCATGTATTACCGGGACATCGCCCCGGTAATACAGCGCGCGTCAGGCGGTCGGGAAATAGTGGCCGTTATCCATATCGGCGAACAGGTCGGGCTGAGTGGGTTCCCAGCCCAGGGCCTGCCGGGTGATAAGGCTTGATGCCGGGAGATCGAGCGTGACCAGATTTGCCAGGAAGCCAAAGTAGCCCGGCAACATCAGCACGTCCGCGGGAATGCTCACGGCCGGCACGTTCAGGCGGCTGCCAATGGCCTCGGCGATGGCGCGGAACGGGATGCCCTCACTCTCGACCCCATGCCAATATTTGCCCGCCTCACCCTTCTCCAGCGCCAGGCGGAACAAGATGGCGAGGTCACGGGCGTGTACGGCCGGCCACAGGTTCGCGCCTTCTCCCGGATAACCGATGACGCCCTTCTCCTTCGCCAGCCCGATCAACAATGGCAGGAAGGCGACGTCGGTCGTGCTGTGCGCGATGGTCGGGATCCGCACGATCGACGACCGCACGCCCCGCTCGGCGAGGCCGATGACGGCGAGATCGACGACGTTACGCACCCGCAGGGTCCCCTTGTACGCATCGCCGCCGGGAAGTGACGGGTCCTCCTCGGTGGCTGGCCGGCCCAGTTTTTCCCATCCGGGCGCGCCGATGCTCCCCGACACGACCAGCGGCTTGCCGCTTCCCGCCAGCGCCTCCCCGTACGCGAGCATGATCTGGCGTTCCGCGGCGGCCACGGCGTCGATCCCGCCGGAGGGAAGCAGGTCTTGCCTGTGGGCGACGTGAATGACGCCGTCGGCGTCCGCCGCCGCCGCCTTGAGTCCCTCGAGGTCGGAAATATCTCCGCGCCGCACCTTGGCGCCAAGTGCGGCCACCGCCTCTGCGGCTTTATCCGAGCGGGCCAGGCCGGTAACGTCGTGTCCGGCCGCGATCAGTTCAGGGATGATGTACGAACCGATATGGCCGGTTCCTCCAGTAACTAAAACGTGCATGGTGCTGTTCCTTGTCAGTGAGATGAAAAAATAGCGCTACGGGTGAGCTCAGCCGGGAAGGCTGACCCCGATTGAAAAGTGGGTGTGCTTGATGGCGTGGGCGAGCAGGCCCAGCGACAGCAGGCAGACGTGTTCCAGCGTCCGCGCCATGGGCAGCAGTCCGATATCCATCGGGCGCAGCCCGAGGCTTTCAATGAATACCGCGACATGCCCCTTCGCCCGCGCGTCGTCGCCCGCGATGAAGACGTCTAGCGAGCGCCCCTGGAAGGAGCCGGCAGCCAGGACCTGGGAAAACAGGGTGTTGAATGCCTTGACGACAACGGCGTCCGAAGGCGCGGCCTTCATGATCTCCCGCGCGCCGAAGCTGTCGCCAGGTGTCACAAAACTCGTGAGGTCGGCGGCGACGGGGTTGGTGATGTCGACCAGGAGCTTGCCTGCCAGCTTGTCACCGTATTGCTTCACGACGTCCAGAACGGCGGAGTACGGAACCGCCAGGATGACGATATCCCCGGCCGGGGCGGCGCCGAACGTGCCTATGATCGCGCCGGCGCCAATCTGCCCGGCCAGCGCCCGCGCCTTGGCGGCGTCGCGGCTCATCACCTCGACGGTGTGTCCGGCCTTGGCGGCCAGGCCGCCGATCGCTGCGGCCATGCCGCCTGAGCCGATGATGCTGATAGTGCTCATGTGCAGTTTCCTTAGTGATAGGAGGCTAATCATTCATGGCTTGCCGGCGGCGATCCGGTGACCGCGCTCAACATACAAACCATGCTAGCCACATCACTTGCAATAAGCAAGCATTGTTACTTGTAAAAAGAAAGTAATCATAGCATTTGCTTGCTATATGCAAGCAATGTTAATATTTCGCCATGAAAACGACAGATAAAGAAATCAGGTCCCACTGCGCGGTGAACTACGGCGTGGAGATCTTCGGCGACCGGTGGTCGCTCTTGATCATTCGCGACATCGTTTTTGCCGGTAAGAAGACCTACGGCGAGTTCCTGAAATCGGAAGAGGGGATCGCGACCAATGTCCTTGCTTCCCGCCTTGCCTTTCTTGAGGCGCAAGGCATTCTCTCGCGGGCGCCCAGCCCCGATGACGGGCGCAAGGACTTCTATACGCTGACCGAGAAAGGCCTGGACCTCATTCCCATCATGCTGAGCATTGTCCTGTGGAGCGCGCAGCACGATGCGAAGTCATACGTGCGGGGACAAAAGGAGTTCATTGCGAGAATCAGTCAGCATCCCGTGCAAGTAAGCGAAGAGGTGAAGGCACAGGTTCGCAATGGCGGATGCATATTCCCCGATGGCAACGGGTGAGCAGGACGGCAAGCATGCCTGTTAACTCCCGCAAACGCTGTGCGCACGCGAGCAGCGTTTTATTCTGGGCCTGCCCGAGATGCTGGACAACGGCCATGACTTCCCCGCCCCGCCAGCCAGGTTAAACGATAGGGAATACCCTAACTCACGCGGAAAATACCCATGAGAGCGGAATCTGGTCGATGCCGGGGAACCGGTGTCAGGCTGGGCTGGGGTTTGAACGAACTGGCTAAGATGAGCTACTGCCATATTGCAGCCAAGATTCGTCATCCTTTCGAAACCCTGTTTGCCGCGACTTATGAAACGATTGATATATCAACGCTGCGCGGCAGGGAAGTCTATTTCCTTGACAGGATTGCCTCTGATCAACTGGTCAGGGTCGTGCCCACGATCGATAGGCCTAAGCCTCTCTATGCTATGGCCAATGGCAAAGCCATTCTATCCCATTCTCCCGCCCTGGAGTTGGCGCTGAGCGCGGTGCAAACAGAGTGCCAGTCGATCCTGGGAATCAGGAATAGATAAGGCTTACCGATGCGGGAATTCGCCCCAGACTTCCACCAGATAATCAATGAAAACCCGCATTTTTGCCGGTAGGAACCGGCGGCTGACATAAACCACATACAGATTGAATTCCCCAAAACTCCATTCAGTCAGGATCCGCTGTAACTTCCCGCTGGCGATATCCTCACTTACGATAAAATCCGGCTGCGCCATAATGCCCCCGTCGGCCAACGCCAGGTGACGCAGCAGATCGCCATTGGTGGCATGCACCGTAGGCTGGATACGTACCTGGATTGCTGTTCCCGCCGCATCATAAAACTCCCAGTTATCACTTGAGCTGAGATAAGAATAGCCCAGCGTATCGTGGCCGGCGAGATCGGCGGGAGTCATGGGTACGCCGCGCTCGGCCAGGTAACCTGGCGCGGCGCAAACGATCATATTGATGCGCGCTATCTTGCGGGCAATCAAATTGGGGCTCGGGGCTCGGGTAATGCGGATGGCGAGATCAAACCCTTCATGTACTAAATCAACCACCCGATCAGAGAGATCGATATCAAACTGCAAGTCCGGATGCCGCCGATGAAACTCAGGCAATACCGGCGCTAATTGATGGATACCGAACGACAGCGGCGCACTGATGCGAAACGATCCGGACAGCCGCAGCGCGTATTGCCCCACCACAGCCTCGGTTTCGGCGATACTGGCAAGTATCTGTTGGGCACGCTCATAGAGCGCCTCGCCTGGTTCGGTTAGCGATAGCCGCCGCGTGGTGCGCTGCAGCAAGAGCGCGCCGAGATGATTCTCCAATGCCGCAATCTGGCGTGACACCGCCGCTCCCGATGTCGCCAGTTTATCCGCCGCCCTGGAAAAACCGCCTTCCTCTACCACTGTGGCAAAGACCTGCATAGCTTTGACGATATCCACTTCATTTCTCTTATTATTACGTTTTACGTAATAGTCATATTCTCATAGCGCCATTTTTCCCACCATTAAAAACGCTTATTGTATCAATTCGCTTGTTCAGTCATCGCCATCACCCCCTATACCAAAAGGAAATTGCTATGAAAATAACCGTTATCGGCGCAGGCAATATGGCCGCAGGTTTCGTCAAACAACTGACCAAAGCCGGACATCTGGTGTACATCGTCGGGCGCGACGCCGGCAAGTCCAAAGCGCTGGCTAAGCAATTCGGAGCCAAAACCACGGAACCCGCCAAGGCCGCCGGGGCGGACGTGATTATTCTCGCCACCGCCTACGGTGACGCGGTGAACGCGCTGCGCGCCCTTGGCAATCTGGACGGCAAGGTGATTATTGATATCACCAACCCGTTGAGCGCCGATTATATGTCGCTCACCCTTGGACACGTCACGTCCGCGGCCGAGGAAATCGCCAACGCCTTCCCCGGCGTCCGTCTGGTGAAAGCCTTCAACACGATATTTGCCCAGGTACTGGCCGCCGGTCCCGAGTTGGCGGGCAGCACGGTGCCGGTGTTTATCGCCGCTGACGATGCATCGGCAAAAGAAACGGTATCCACGGTGGTTCACTCGCTGGGCTTTAGCGCGATTGATGCCGGCGGATTAAAAAATGCCCGTTATCTTGAGCCGCTGGGCGGGTTGAATATCTACTTTGGCTATGGCGCCGGACTTGGCACCACCATTGCGCCGACCTGGCTTATCAACAAATAACCGGCGTCCAGACACGCTATCTAATAAGGAGAGTATTATCATGCAATTATCATCTCATGTCGTGACTGCCGCACTGGCGCTTGGGCTGGCCGTTTCCTCCGCATTTGCCGCTGATAAAGCCAAAAGCGCGAATGACGCCATACCACCCTTGATGCAGGAACTGTCGAAATATCAGAGCGCTGAAAAAAACGTTAATAACAATCTTAAAACGTTTGATACTCTCGATTTCGACGTATATACCCATCAGAAATGGGATCGCCTGCATGAAAGCCATGCCCAGGATATCCTGGTGCATTATCCTGACGGCCATACGACCAAAGGATTGGCGGCCCATATTGTTGAATTAAAGCAAACATTCGTGTTTGCGCCGGATACGCATATCAATGTGCATCCGGTGCGCTTTGGTTCGGGCGAATGGACCGGGGTCATCGGCATGATGGAGGGAACCTTCACCAAACCGATGCCTTTGGGAAACGGCAAAATGGCGGCACCCACAGGCAAGCCATTTAAGCTGACGATGGCCACCCTTGGCCATTGGACTAAAAGCGGCGTGATGGATGAAGAGTATTTGTTCTGGGACAACGCCTCGTTTATGCAGCAAATTGGATTGGCACATTAATATTATCCTAGGCGCTGGGAATTGCCCCCCGGCGCAGATAAAATTGGCGATTCACGCGGCCAGTTCTTCTTCCTGGCGATTTTTCCAGCTTTTTATGTGCGTGACTTCAGCTGTATGTACACCGCTGACGCTCAGCCAGTGCACGATGGGAAGGGGTAGTCTGGTTTACCTTAATTCCTATGCCTGAAAACGACGAAAAACAAGATAACAAATCTATATAGGATAATCATGAGGATATCATGTTAGGACCATGGCTTAATAGTGCGGCAATTATCTCTGGGGGACTGCTAGGCATTTCATTCGCCAAACATGTACCAGAGCGGCTACGTGAAGGATTACCCGCAACTTTTGCGCTGGCATCGATATCGATCGGTATTGTGATGGTGATAAAAGTACAGAATATGCCGGCGGTAATTTTCGCATTGATCCTTGGAACCACATTAGGTGAATTGTTTTCCCTGGAGCATGGCGTTAAATGGGGGGCAGGAAAGCTTCAATACTGGCTATCCCGAGTCATCAAAACCCGTAGCACTATGCCAGCAAAAGAATTCGCCCAAAGTTTTACCGCTATGATTGTCCTGTTTTGTGCCAGTGGACTAGGCATAGTCGGCGCATTGACCGAAGGATTCGAAGGTAATTATCAGCTGCTGCTGGTTAAATCGATTATGGACTTTTTTACCGCGATGATCTTTTCGATGTCACTTGGGATTACCTTAGTGATGGTGGCCATACCCCAGCTGTTAATCCAGAGCGCTTTATTTGGACTAGCGGTGTGGATTATGCCATATATGGATAAGGCGGCTTTCGCCGATTTCTCGGCCTGCGGTGGTATAATTATGATTGCCGTGGGACTTCGCATCGCACAGATTAAAATTTTTTCCGTGGTGAATTTTTTACCAGCGCTATTGTTTGTTGTGCCACTTTCTTTTGTATGGAGGGCACTGATGACAGCTTGAAAAAAAATTCTCTGTCGTGCCATTTTTTTTGCCACTATAAAAAATTGCCGCGGCATCATAGTAGGCGACCGTCTAGCGCCGTATTGCCCCTTACTCAGCAGGGATGTCGAGGTGCCACGGCAGGAGATCTTTGATCTTGTTGATGGGATGTTCCGCGATAACTGCCAGCACATGACGCAGATACGCTTCCGGTTCCACCCCGTTTAGCTTGCAACGCTCGTTCACCGCCGCGGTCCGAACCGAAGAACAGGCAATTTTTGCGGCCCGGGCTCACTACCCGCAGCGCGTTTGCGGCGATATTGTTATCGATCTCCGCCCAGCCATCGCCGGCGTAGTAGCACAACACCTGCCAGTGATTCATCAGATAGTTGGACGCCTTCGCCGTATCGGCCTGGCGCGACAGCGTGGTAAAGGCCCTATCAGTAACGATCGGGATCGTGCTTCGCACCCCTGCCTTCGTTACCCGGCCGGACGCCCCCGGATACAAATATCACCCGCACAACGCATTGGGATACTGCCAGGCAAGGACAACGATGTCTTCAGCGGTATACCGGTATCAGGTATTGGCAATTCGATTGATGCAGCGTTGCTATCTCCTCTTTGCCTTGCGGATAAAAGCACTCTATATCCGGCCCCTGACGGCGCGTTAATTTCAGCTTTGGCAAATAAGTGTCATACAGCATCAAAATAAAATTCTGCAGGCCGCCCGTATCTCCGTTATAGGTAAATAGCGCGTATTCACCGCCCGCCAGTATTACCGGTTGACCTGTGGGGGCATACTTTGGCTGAAGCGCAGTGGTGTAACGGAATATGACTTCCTGTCCCATTTCAGGGCTTTTATTCGGCAGTACATGATTTAGACCAAACAAGACGGACGGTAAGATCCGCGCTTGCTCCAAATAGTGAAACCAAAAATCCGTATGCAAATCGGCGCGAAAAAAAGTGCTATCCCGCCCAAGCGACCCGGTATAGCTGCTGGTGACGCCGTATAACTGCACATCCTGTAAGGTGACATAGGTGAGCGGCGGCATAGTCGCGGCGCCTGGTCGTATCGGAGGACAAATGCCAAACGACGGCCACTCCGTCGTATCGCGGTAAAAGGCGGGCGTTTGGCCAAACTGTTTTTTAAACGCCCGGGTGAAGCTCTGCCGGGAGTCAAAATGATATCTGATGGCAATATCAATAATGGGTAAATCGGTGACGCATAACGCCACCGCTGCCCGGGACAATCTGCGCGCCCGGGTATATGAACCCAGCGTCGTACCGGTTATTCTGGAAAACATACGTTGTAAATGCCATTTTGAATAACCTGATTTACTCGCAATCCGATCCATTATTAATGGCTGATCCAAGTTATTTTCCAACCAGCCCAGCAGGGCAAAAATGATGTGGGAGGGATCCATCGGCATTCCTCATAACACTCATGGGCATAAAAAAACACAAACCGTGTGTCGGACCGATAGCCCCAACCCCCAGGTGGCGCATAAACGATTTAAAAAGATGAGTGTTTATAATGGCTATAACCACCCTGCCAATAATTCTGCTCCAATGACCGGGCAAGGTCCTTTTCCGACATGACCGACGCCACGCCTTCTTCCTGGGCGGTTTTGGCCACCTTAACGGCGATCGCGCGCGATATTTGCTGAATATCATTCACCGGCGGCAGTAGCGGCCCCGCGCCGGTCATCGCCAAAGGCGAAGTGGCCGCCAATGCCTGGCTGGCCGCCATCAGCATGCCATCGGTGACGCGGCTGGCGCCCGATGCAAGAATGCCCAGCCCCAGGCCAGGGAAAATATACGCATTATTGCATTGGGGAATATCATAGCGTCGATCCTGGTAAATCACCGGCGCAAACGGGCTGCCCGTCGCCATCATTGCCGCGCCTTCGGTCCAGGCGAGCACGTCCTGCGGCCGGGCCTCCGCGCGCGATGTCGGATTGGACAGCGGCATAATAATCGGCCGCGGGCAGTGGCGCAGCATTTCGTGCACGACTTCCTCAGTAAACAGCCCTGTCTGGCCGGAGACGCCGATAAGCACGCTCGGCTTGGCGTGACGCACCACGTCCAGCAGCGAGACGCTGGGTGTAGTCAGGCCCCAGCCGGCGAGCGAGGTGCGGGCGGTCACCAGCCGGCGCTGGAAATCAAGCAGGTTGGGCATATCGTCGGTCAACAGACCAAATCTATCGACCATAAAGACCTGGGCACGGGCTTCTTTTTCTCCGGCCCCTTCCGCCATCATTTGCGCGATGATATTTTCAGCAATGCCGCAGCCGGCGGAACCCGCCCCGAGGAATACGACCCGGTGATCGCGTAACCGGCCGCCCGCGGCATGGCTGGCGGCGATCAGGGTTCCCAGCGTTACCGCGGCGGTACCCTGGATATCATCGTTAAAACAGCACAGCGTATGGCGATAACGTTCAAGCAGGGGCATGGCGTTCTTTTGGGCGAAATCCTCGAACTGCAACAAGACGCGGGGCCAGCGGGTATTGACCGCCACGATAAAGGCGTCGATGAAGGCCATATATTCGTCATCGTTTATGCGCGGGTGCCGCCAGCCCATATACAGCGGGTCGTCCAGGCACTGCATATTGTTGGTTCCGACGTCCAGCATGATCGGTAACGTTTGTGCCGGATTAATGCCGCCGCAGGCGGTATATAAAGAGAGCTTGCCGATAGGAATGCCCATGCCGCCAATGCCCTGATCGCCCAACCCGAGAATGCGCTCCCCGTCGGTAACCACAATGATTCTGATATCATGTTTAGAGAAATTCTGCAGCATGTCGTCAATACGATCCCGGTCCGGATAGGCAATAAACAACCCTCTGGCGCGGCGATAGATCGCCGAAAATCGCTCGCAGGCCTCGCCAACCGTTGGGGTGTAAATAATCGGCAGCATTTCGTCAAGATGATAACGCAACAAATTATAAAACAATGTCTCGTTGGTATCCTGGATATTACGCAAATAGATATGTTTCGAAATATCCCGTTTAAATTGGCAGTATTGAGAATAAGCGCGCTCCGTTTGCTCGCCGATGGTTTCGACCTGATTCGGTAACAGTCCGCAGAGATTGAGGGCGCGACGCTCTTGTTCGGTGAAAGCCGATCCCTTATTCAGCAAGGGATTATCCAGCAGCAATGACCCGGTATAATGTGTGTACAACGTTTTGCACGATGCCATTTCACAACCCTCGCAGATAACATCAATAAATACGCTTGTATTTATATTTTTCCACTCACAGCCGGCGAGCAGCTTGGCATAAAGCAGTTGTCCGCACCCGGCTAAAAAACCCATCAGTGGTGACTGTTATAGCATGTCAGGTTGCAACTCTCAGTTAAATTTAATTATTAATATGCATTTTTAACTATTTAAAGTTTTTTAATTAAACAAAGATTAATTAAATTACCAAAAAGATTGTGTGATGAGTAGCGCACACAAATTATACGTCTGAGTATAAAATAAAACATCATAATTTTATAATATGTATTTAACGTCAGCTATTTAATCAATAAAACCCATTAACCTCTTATCAGCGCACCGCCAAAACAGCAAGGTGATTATAATGGAAAAAATCGACAAACCGATTGAGAATTATGAAAAAACAGCAACGTCGCCCTCATCGACATTCTTCAGGCAATGCAACGGCGCTGATATCAGTTCGGTGCCGTTGATTCTTTTCATTACCATCGCCAGCATCGTGTTTATTTCCGCCTATTCCAGCTACCTGCCTAAAAATATGATTGGTGGTTTGGCCGTCATTATGACCCTGGGATTTTTGCTGTCGCATATTGGCCGACGGATTCCCGTGCTGCGCGATATTGGCGGCCCAGCCATTCTTTGTCTAATGGTACCGTCGGTAATGGTTTTTTTTGGCGTTTTTAAAATTAATACCCTGGAGACGGTACACCTGTTAATGAAGGAGGCCAACCTGCTGTATTTTGTTATCGCCAGCCTGGTGGTCGGCAGTATCCTCGGCATGAACCGTATTGTCCTGGTGCAAGGCATGATCCGTATGTTTATACCCTTGCTGGCGGGAACCGCAACGGCGGCGATAAGCGGATTGGTGGTGGGTAAATTATTCGGGTATAGCGTTTACCATACTTTTTTCTTTATTATCGTCCCCATCCTGGGCGGCGGGATCGGCGAAGGTATTTTACCCCTTTCCCTGGCTTATTCCGCCATCCTGGGCGCCTCGCCGGATGTTTACGTGGCGCAGTTGGCTCCCGCCGCCGTCGTGGGCAATATTTTCGCTATCGTCTGCGCCGGCGTGCTGGCCCGTTTGGGCACCCGCCGCACTCACTGGAGTGGCGATGGCACATTAATCAGGTCGGCGGCGGAAAATGCCTTGTTTGCCCGAAAAGAAGAAGAACGTCCGGTGGATTTCGCGCTGATGGGCGGCGGTTTATTGATGATTTGCACCTTTTTCATCGTTGGGGGTTTAGTCGAAAAATGGGTTCATATTCCCGGACCGGTATTGATGATTCTGATTGCCGTACTGTGTAAATACGCGCGGGTGATCCCGGCAAAGATGGAGGAAGGAGCCCATAGTTTTTATAAATTTGTATCCACCACACTGGTATGGCCGCTTATGATTGGACTGGGCATGCTGTATGTCCCGCTGGAAAGCGTCGTCGCGGTGTTCTCCCTCGGCTATGTGATCGTCTGTGCCTCGGTGGTCATTTCCATGGGCGTCGTGAGTTTTCTGATTGCGCCTTATCTCAATATGTACCCGATCGAGGCCGCCATCGTCACATGCTGCCACAGCGGACTGGGCGGGACCGGCGACGTTGCCATTCTATCAGCGTCGAACCGCATGTCATTGATGCCGTTCGCCCAGATATCCACCCGGATCGGCGGAGCATCGACGGTCATCGGCGCCACATTACTCCTTGGATGGCTGATCTAGCATCCGCTACCGGGCCTATGCCAACGCCGTTCTCCGCGGGCTTAAAAATAACCTTGCCCACGTCTGATGCCAACATTTCCAAGGCAGGACTCGTTGTTTCTATTTACAAAACTTTAACGTATTTGACACGACTTAAATTGCTTTTTTATTTCAATCTGTTTTATTTGTTGACCAAGGGTAACGCAACCCACGAGGACGATGCCTTATGCGCTGGCGCAACTCAGTCGACAGTTTCGGCCATATCAGCATTGCTATCCACTGGCTGGTGGCGTTGGCCGTTTACGGTATGTTTGCGCTAGGCCTGTGGATGGTGACGCTTGGCTATTATGCGACCTGGTATCATCGCGCGCCCGAACTGCACAAAAGCATCGGCTGTCTCCTGTTCGCCATGATGATCTTACGCCTGATCTGGCGTTTTATTTCCCCGCCGCCCAAACCCCTCAGCCATTACTCGCCGCTGACCCGCGCCGGCGCGGTGCTGGCGCATTGGACTTTATATATCCTGCTCTTCGCCCTGCTTACCAGCGGGTATTTGATTTCCACCGCGGACGGGCAGCCGATAAATGTATTCGGCTGGTTTTCCGTTCCGGCCACCCTTAGCGGCCTGGCGGGGCAAGCCGATTTAGCGGGCGACATCCATTTGTACCTGGCGTGGTGCGTGGTGATCCTGTCGGTATTGCACGGCCTGGCCGCGTTAAAACATCATTTTATCGATGGCGACATCACGCTTAAGCGGATGCTTGGGTATCACCTTCATCAACCTGCGCAATATAAGGAAAAACACCATGCTGAAAAAGACTAGCCTGGGCCTGGCGACGGTCGCGTTATTTTTCGCCTCGGGCATAGCCGTTGCGGCGGAGTATAAAATTGATAAACAGGGCCAGCATGCTTTTATTCAATTCAAGATCAAACATCTTGGCTACAGCTGGCTCTACGGCGGTTTTAGGGATTTTGACGGCGGCTTCACATTCGACGCTGATAATCCCGCCGCCAGCAAGGTGAACGTGGTGATTAACACCGCAAGCGTCGATACCAATCATGCGGAACGCGATAAACATCTCAGGAGCGCGGAGTTCCTCAACGTAGCACAACATCCCCAGGCCACCTTCGCCTCCACGCAGGTGAAAAAAGACGGCGATGAATGGGATATCACCGGCAACCTGACGTTAAACGGCGTGACCAAACCCATTACCCTGGAAGCCAAATTGGTCGGCCAGGGCAACGATCCCTGGGGCGGCTATCGCGCGGGTTTCGAAGCTGAAGGAACCCTGGCGCTAAAAGATTTTAATATCACCACGGATCTGGGTCCGGCCTCGCAGCAGGTGGACGTGCTTATTTCAGTTGAAGGGATCAGGCAGTGACCTGCCGGCCATCCCCGTTTTTTCACCGCCGCCAGGGTTCTCTGCTTTCCGGCGGCGCAATATCCGTCAGAACGACGTGGTTAAGCCGGCATAATAGGCTCGTCCTGGTTCGTTATATGTTAATGCGCCTTCGTTTTCACGATAAATGCGTTTATCCAGCAGATTGCTGATACCGACATTGACCCGGACATTTTTTGTCACATCGTAATTCAGGCCGACGCCCAGCACGGAATAAGCACCCAGTTCTTTGCTGGACAGCGAGCCGACTTCGTTGCGTATGTCCGCGTATTCACGCGGTTTCTGCCGGCCGTACATGGTCCAGGCCGCATTGGCGGACAATTTATCGTTAACCTGCCAGTCCAGCAGGGTATTGATGGTGTATTTGGGAATCACCGATAGCGGATTGCCGGTTTCCTTATTCTCGGAGGTGATCATATAAGTGGCATTGGTACGCCAGTTCAGCGTATCGGGCAGCACCGGTATCGCCAGATTAGCCTCCAGCCCTTCCACCAGCGCCTTGCCGCCATTTTCCCAGCGCAGGATATTGCCGCCGTCCGACGCGGTGCCGATAACATCGGTGCCGGCCACGATTTTATTACGGTAATCGTTACGGAAATAAGTGATGCCGGCGTCATAGCCGTTGGCAGTAAATTCCAGGCCGATCTCTTTGTTGATACTGATTTCCGGGTTTAAGTCATCGTTGCCGAGCAGGTAGCAGGCGCCGGTGGCGACCCCCGCCGGGCAGCCGTTGCCATTGGTGCGCAATAAATACCCTTCGCTTGATTGATACAGATTAGGCGCCTTAAACACCCGGGCGATGCCCGCCTTGAGCTTGAAAAAATCGCCGAGCTCCTGGGACATATTCAGGCTGGGGCTCCAATTGGCGCCGAACTTGCTGTGATAATCGAAACGCAGTCCGGGGATAAGGTCGGTGCCTGGCAGGGCTTCGATATTATCTTCAAAATAGAGCGCGCTTAATTCCGCGCTATTTTTACTGCTGCGCAGCGCGGGATTGCCCGATACACCGCCGATGTTCGCATTGGTCTGGCTGGTGGCATGCATCGATGCCGGGTCGTTCAGCTCTTCGCGGTTCCATTCGGCGCCAAGGGTAGCGGTTTGATCCACCAATAACTTCAGCGGGATATTCAGCTCCGTATTGGCTTTGTAGTTCTCCAGCCGGCTGGTGGAGAAGGTGTCGCTATTGATCATGCCTTCTACGCGTCCCGTCGACCCCTCCATCAGGCGCGTATTATTGGTTTTTTCATAATAGAAGCCGGTGCGGGACTGGCCCCAGTCCCAGACGCCGTTATGGGTCACGCCATAATTCTGGCGGTACATGCGGTTGGTTTCCTCGCCATACAGCGTCGGCACCAGGCTGCTGACGTTACCATTGCTGTACTGGGTATCGCCGGTGTAGATATTGCCCTGGCGGCTGTAGCCGTATTCGAAGTCCATGCTTTGCCGGGGATCGATTTTCCATGATAGCAGCGTGTTGATGTCCTTGTTGCGCACCCCTTCGCGGCCGGCGGCATAGGAGCCATTTTGCTGGGTATTGATATCGGGGCTGTCGGCGTCGGTTTTATTGATATTGCCGTACAATCGCATGGTCAGCACATCGTCGATCAGCGGACCGCTCAGGCTGAAATTGGCCCGTTTGGTGGCGCCTTCCTTATCATCCTCCGGCTGGTTGGTATACAGGGATAACGACCCGTGCCAATCGTTGGTCGGCCGCTTGGTGATAATATTCACCACGCCGCCCGCAGCGCCGGAACCGTAGCGCGCGGCCGCAGGCCCTCTCAACACTTCGATCCGCTCGACCATCTCCACCGGCACCCAGTTAGTATCGCCGCGGGTATCGCGCTCCCCGCGCCAGCTGTAGCGCACCGCATTACGCGACGTGACCGGTTTGCCGTCTATCAGGATCAGCGTATTTTCCGGCCCCATGCCGCGGATATCGATTTGGCGGTTGTTGCCGCGGCTGCCCGAGGCGCTGTTGCCGGTCAAGTTGACGCCGGGCATTTTGCGGATGATATCCGACAGGTCATTTACCGGCGGTTCTTTTTTAATGTCGTCCGCGGTAATAATGGATACGCCGGGCTGCTGTTTCAGCTCCTCTTCGGCCGTGGCCTTGACGACCATCACGTCCTCGCTGTCGGTTTCCCCCGTCGTTTCGGCGCCGGCGCCGCTGCTGAAAATGGCGGTGAATAAAATGGCGAGCGGTCCCATAGTGAAATTTTTAGTTACACACATTTATTATGATCCTATTGCAATTTATATTTTCCCAAGAGAATACGAATAGTAATAAGAATCGTTATCATTGTATATGAATGCGGGAATTCTTCACATTTTCTCCTTAATGTGAAGAACGGTGGTTTTCTGAGCATACCAGTGCGTGAGCCAGGCGCGCTTTCTGCGACGTCTTGAATGGGGAATGCAAAGCCGGTTGTTGGAGAATATCAGCAGTAATCGGGTAAGCGCCCAGAGCCTGCCACCGCCGTTGGGCAACCCGCTTGCGCCGTGCCCCCGGCACGTCCAGTTCCGGGGCGGGCGGCATATCGGAAAGGGTCAGGCAGGACGCCGTCGCGCCCTGCCGGGTATTACTGCAGCGCGATACGCATCACGTCATCCGGGCTGGTGGCTTCCTGCTGGCGGCTGGAGGCCTGCTTTACGCTGACATACAGCGTTTGGCCGTCGGGCGACAGGGCCAGGCTATTCGGGTGCACCGGGGTAGCGATGGTGCGCAGCACGTTATAGGTCTTGGCGTCGATCACGCTCACCTGCCCCGCCTGGCGGTGGGTCACATAGACTTCGTTGCGCGTCGGGTTAAACAGCACCGCCAGCGATGCCGGCACGCCGATTTTCGCCAGGATATTACCGTTGCGGGTATCCGCCACCAGCACCTGCGGCTGTTTGGAATCGGTGATAAACGCGCGGTGCGTCGCCGGGTCCAGGCTGAGGTTGAGGAAAAAGTGTTCCGTCGCGGTTTCATCGAGCTTTTTGCGCAGCACCACGTTGTTGGTGACGGTGTCGATGGACAGCAGTTCGTTGTCGGCATTGGTCACGTACAGGCGTTTTGCCGCCGCGTCCAGCGCCAGCCCGGTGCCCATTTTGCCGATATCGTCCAGGGTGGCGCGCAGGGTCAGGGTAGCACCGTCCACCACCCATATCACGCTGGACTCACCCAGTCCGGCGATATAAAGGGTATTGGTCTCCTGGTCCACCACCAGCTCACGCGGCGCCAGCGGTTTGACGGTGTCAGAACGCTGGCGCCCATCCAGCACCAGCCGGCCTGTTACCGCGCCGGTTTTGGCGTCGATGGCGGTGACGGCGCCGTCGACGGTGTTGCCGAAGTATAGGGTATCGGTCTTGGTATTGATGGCGGCGCCGAAGGGTTTGATATCGTTGTGGATAATCTGGGTGATATCAAGCGTGGCGGGGTCGAGGCGATATACCACCCCGCCTTTGTCCAGCTTGCGGCTTTGCGAGGTGGCCAGGTAAAGCGCGTCGCCTTGCGTGCTGTACGCCATCTCGTAAGCGCCTTTGCCGACGGGTTTGCGCAGCGGCTCCTGTGCCGCCCAGGCCTCCTGGGCCAGGGTAAACAACAGCGCGCCAGCCAGCAGCAGCGCATACGCCGCGCGTGGCCCCGGCCGTCCGCCGGTGGTCGTTATCACGTCCATACTATCTCCATTTCAATGAATTGAGGTTGCCGCCGGGCCAGCGCCAGGCAGCTAAAAGGGGTTTCACATTGCATCAATAAGCAGCAAGAGCCGGGACGTCATGGCGTCCCGATCTTTATATGAGAATAATAATCATTATTTTTTGAAAAGCACAATGATTTTACCAACCCAATCAGGTGTTTCGTAACGCATTCCTGACACCGCAAATGAATGCCACCCGACGCTAAACCGGGCCGTGGCCGCACCCCTTTTATCGCTACCGTCTGCTTTAGCGGCCGGCTTCATTTCACCGTCGGGCGGCCCTGTACGGCGGTGGAAGCCGCGCGGTTCGGCGGTATTCAGCCGGAGACTTTTTTTAACGCCGTCGACGTTCCGCGGATATGGGGATTCCTCGGCCGTATCGTCCCGGATTCATCACCGCGATGAAAATGCTGCCGACAACCAGTACGGCGCCCAGCAGCTTGCCCTGATCCAGTTTTTCGCCCAGTATCGCCGCCCCCAACAACACCGCCAGCGCCGGGCTGAGTAGCGACCAGGGAAGGATTTGGTTTACCGGATACTTTTTCAATAACCAGTACCAGAGCGAATAGGATATCAGCGACGAACCCAGCGCGCTGTAGATTATCCCAAGCCAACCCCGCCAGCCCGCCGCCAGGAACAGCGTCAATTGGTGATGCTCCGTTAGGAAGGAACAAAGTGAAACCAGGGGTATGGCAAACAGCGACAGCCAGCCGGTCATCGCCAGCGGCGGGATCGGCGGCGATCGCTTAATCACAATAGTGGTCACGGCCCACCCGCCGGCGCTTAACAGCAGCAAAGCCGGCCCATGCCATGAATTCAGCGCGGGGCTGCCGGAGAGCACCACCACGCCCGCCACAGCGCCGCAGACACCGATTATCTGCCGCAATGTGAGCCTTTCCTTCAGCCATACCGCCGCCAGCGCCATCGCCATCGGGGTCCCCATCTGTACCAGCACGGCCGCGCTGCCGGCATCGGTATAGCGCATACCGAGCAGCAGCAGGGAAAAGTGAACAAAACCAAAGGTAAAAGCCAATAAACACAGTAGCGGGACCTGTTGCCACCGTATTGGATTGAACGGCACCAGTACTGCCGCCACAATCATAAAGCGAACCAACAACATCAGCAGAGGCGGCAGTTCCATCAGGCCGAATTTCATGGCGATCACGTTGAACGCCCAGCCCGATGCTACCACCAGCAGAATCAGCACATCCTGGAACAGCAGTTTTTTCAACGGTTGACCATAACCGGCGTGCGCCGGTGGTAGTCGCTTTCCCGCTGGAAACAGGCGGCGATGCCCATCAGTCGCTGTTCGCCGCCATCCGGGCCAATCAGCTGCATGCCGATGGGTAAACCCGCACTGTCAAAACCGGCGGGAAGGTTCAGGGCGGGCAGCGCGGCCAGGCTGGCAAGCGCGTTAAAGCGCATATTGCCGGTGAGCACGCTCTCCTCATCATCGCCGATGCGTACCTGCGTCTGGCCTTTCAACGGCGCGGTAAACGGCAGCGTGGGTGCCAGTATCACGTCCACTTGGTTGAATTTTTCCATCATTTGCTGCCGTAATGCGGTGCGATAGCGCTGCGCCTGCAAATACTCCACCGCGCTGATGCCCAGGCCGGCCTGCAACAGCAAGCGGACATCTTCCCCGTACTCCCCGGCCCGGTCCGCCAGCCACGGTGCATGCAGCGCGGCCGGCTCGGCCAGATTGATTAACACCAGGGCATTAACCGCCTGCTCCAGTCCGCTGAACGACAGGGTTTCGCAGCGGCCCCCGGCGGCGCGGAACCAGTCCGTCAAATCATGATAGGCGCGCGCCACGTCCGGCTGTACTTTCTCGCTATACTCCCCCAGCAGGCCAATGCGCAGGCCGTGCAGATCGGGTAAGGCGGCGGGTACGGTATCGCCGGTCAGCGCACTGAACATCAACGCGCAGTCTTCGGCATAGCCGGCCAGCGGCCCGACGGTGTCGAGACTGGCGGCCAGCGGGAAAATACCGTCGGTGGCGATCCGTCCCACGCCCGGGCGCAACCCGGTTACGCCATTCATGGCGGCGGGCAGCCGGATGGACCCGCCGGTATCGGTGCCCAGCGCGCCCAGCGCGCTGCGCACCGCCGCCGCCACGCCCGATCCTCCGCTTGAGCCGGCTGGTATGCGGTTGCCATCCCAGGCGTTGCCGCTGGGGCCGTAATGGGGATTATCCGTCGTGCCGCCCCAGGCGAATTCATGCATATTGGTGCTGCCGATGATAATCGCGCCGGCCCGTTTTAACCGCCGCACGACCCCGGCATCGCGCTGCGCCAGCGATCCGGCCAGTATCCGGCTGCCGGCGTGCATCTCCTGCCCCGCCAGGGCGATATTGGCTTTAATGGCGATCGGCATCCCCTGGAGGGGACCGAGATCGTAGCCCTGCTCCAGCAGCGTCTGGCTGGCCTGCGCCACGTTGCGTGCCTGATCGCGATAAAGCGCGTTAAACGCATTCAGATCGCGGGTGGCGGCTTCGCGTGCCAGGCAGGCCTCCAGCAGCTCCGGGAAGCTGAACTGCCGGGCTCGCACCCGGCGTCCGGCTTCGCCCATGGAAAACGCTAACAGGTCGTCCATCAGCCCTCCTCCACGGCCATCGCCGTCGGCGGATGCAGCGGCGAGACCCAGGCGGTGGCCGGCAACAGGGCCGGCGGGAAATGGCGCGCGCCGTAGGCGGCCACGCCGGCGGCCCGCTGCGCGCAGTCGCCAAGCAATGGGAGTAATAGCGCGGCATCCGCCGGGGTATAAAGGTTAATCAGCGCCAAACGCGCGGCGATTTCATCATTCATGGCCCCGCTCCTACTGTTTACCCATGGCATCTACCGCCTGCTTGGCTTTGCCGGCCAGTTCGGTATTCACATTGCTGTCGTAGGACGTGGCGGCCGAGGGATAGGCCTTGATGTTTTTGGCATACAGGGCAATGTTCATATTGTTGTCCCACGCTTTTTGCGAGACCAGCACATTCTCCGGATAGCCCTTGGCGTCGATTTCGCGCAGCACCGCGGTGCGCACCAGATCCTTGGGCACATTGGGGAAGTATTTGGCGGCAATCTCCACCGCCCGGTCGGTATTGCTGTAAATAAAGCGCGACGCCATTTCAAAGGCGGTCACCACGCCCTGCGCCTGCGCGGGGTTCTTGTCGATGTAGTCCTGGGTCGTGGTCAGGCTGGAGAACGCAAAGGGAAACCAGTCCTGGTTGGCGGAAAATGAATACACCACATGCAGGCCGTTCTGCTTTTCCGCCATCGAGGTCTGCGGCTCCACCGCCAGCGCATAGTCGGCACGATCGGCCACCACCGCCGGGATTTCATTGCCTATCGCCACATGCACCAGCTTCACATTGCTTAATTTTTGCTGCTTGATCAGATAGCTCATAAATGCCCAGGTGGTGTCGGGCTGCGGACTGGTCACCACCCGCTTATTGGACAAAAAGCTCAGGTTATTTTGCAGCGGCGTGGCGTCCTTGCCGAAGATAAACACCGTCGGCGCGTTTTGCACGCCGGCCACCACGACTCCGCCGCCGCCATTTTCATGGGATTTCGGCACAAACACCGGGTCCTGGATGGAAAAATCCGCCGAACCGCCGATCACCGCCGCCCAGGATTGGGAGCCGCCTCCGCCGGTGCTGATCTTGACCTCAAGGCCCTGCTGTTTAAAAAAGCCCTGTTCCTGCGCGACATACAGCGGCAGGTAGAGCAATGATTGAAAAGCCTGGTTGATGCGCACCGGCGTTTGCGCCGCCGACGCCGACCCCCACACCGCGCCGCACAGTACCGCAGCCAGGGTAAAACTACGTATACGCTTGCTTGTATTCATTTTTCAGGCCCTTTCCCATGAGAGAATCATACGTTCGAGTAAAGCAACTAACCCGTTGAAAATCAGCATCATAACCATCACCAGCACAATACCCGCCAGGACGATATTCATACCGAAATTGGAACTGCCCAGCAGGATCATATGGCCGACGCCGGCGTCGGAGGAGATGTATTCCCCGACGATGGCGCCCACCAGGGCGAAACCGACGTTCAGGCGCAGGCCGGACACGACCCACAGCATGGCGGACGGCACTACCAGCTTGACGAAAATCACCGTGCGCGAGGCATCGAAGGACCGCAGCAGGTTTATCAGGTCGGGGTCGGTGCGCAGGGCGCCCTTATAGGAGGTGGTCAGCGAAACCACCACGCAGGAGAAGGCGACGATAACCACTTTGGACAGCATTTCCGTGCCAAACCAGATGATAGTGATAGGCGCGATGGCCAATACCGGAATGGCGCCGATGGCGGCGATAAAGGGCGCGGCCAGATCGGAAATAAATTTGGAGTACCACAGCAACAATCCCAGGATAGACCCGCCTATCGCGCCGACGACAAAGCCTATCAGCGTCTCGTAGGTGGTGATTTGAATGTCGGCCAGCAGTTCGCCGGACTGGAAGCGCTGCACCAGCACCTCCCACACCATGCTGGGACTGGCGAACAGGAACTTGCTGATGCTGCCGTTGCGTACGCCGATTTCCCAGCCGGCCAGCAGGCCGGCCACTATCAGTATCTGCAACAGCAGCAACGTATAGCTCCTGACGGCCGGGGTACGGAAAAAGGACTCCAGCCGTTCGCTCTTGCGGGACGTGTTCACCCGGGTAGGTTGCGGAATACTGCTCATGATTGCGCCTCGCGAAAAACATTCATATATTGACCGGGGCGGCGCCGATGCTGCGCCAAATCATTTCGTAATACTCATTGAAGCGCGGCGAAAGCCGGCGCTCGGGAATGATCATGCTGTCGGTTTCCAAATCGACCCTTATCTCGTGTACGATTTCGCCCGGCCTGGCTTTCATGACATAGACCCGATCCGAGAGCGTGACCGCCTCCTCGATATCGTGGGTGATAAATATCACCGTCTTTTTCTGCTGTTTCACCACCGTCAGCAGTTCCGACTCCAGCGAGACTTTCAGCGGATAATCCAGCGCCTTATACGCTTCATCCATCAGGATGATTTCGGGCTCGGTAACCATGGTGCGCATTAACGCCACCCGTTGTTTCATGCCGCCGGACAGCTGGGCGGGATATTTATCCTCGTACCCTTCCATGTGGTAAGTACGCAATAAGTCGGCGGCGCGTTCACGGGCGATTTTTTTATTTATTCCCCGCACCTCCAGGCCCAGGATGATGTTCTCCAGCACGGTTCGCCAGGGGAACAGCAGGTCTTTTTGCAGGACATAGCCCAGATCCGGCGAGGGGCTGCCGGTGGTCTCGCGGTTTTTGATAATGATGTGGCCGTCGTCCGGCGCCAGCAGGCCGGTGATAATATTAAACAGCGTGGATTTACCGCAGCCGCTGGGGCCGACAAAGGAGATAAACTCATTTTCATCGGCATGAAAATCCAGGGCATTGAGCACCGCCACCGGCCCCGCGGCCGAGACATAGCTTTTGGAGATGTTAACTGCTTCCAGGGTATGCGGCATGGCGTTATTCCCCCACCTGTCTGGCATGGTAATGGCGGACGGTTAACGGCGGATCGGATGCCCGCACCGGCACATAATCTTTGAGGAAAAAGTACCCCATATACCCTACGCTGCGCGCGCGGGTGATATCCTGCCGGATGTTGACGCTCGCCAGGGCGATGCCCGCAGCATTGCCGGTATCGGCAATAATATTGCCACGCGGATCGATGATGCGGCTGTGGCCGTGATACAGCAGGTTGCCATGGGGACCGTGCAAATTGGATTCCACCATCCAGCATTGATTTTCCATCGCGCGCACCCGGCCGAACAGGGTATAGCTGTCGACCATGGAATCCTGCTCCGGGTCCCGGCTGTCGCCCGCCAGCCCCCAGGCGGTGGGCATGATCATGATATCCGCCCCGTTGAGGGCCAGTTCGCGGGTACTTTCAGGAAACACCTTGTCATAGCAAATCAGCATGCCGATGCGGCCGAGCGCCGTATCGAACACCGGGAAACCCTCGCCGGGATAATAAACATGCTTCTCGTCCCCCGGCTGGTGCACTTTGCGATAGCGGCCCACCTCCCCGCCCGGTCCCAGCAGCACCACGGTGTTGAACAGGACTTCCGGGTAACGGGGATGGCGCTCGGTCATGCCCACTACCGCATAGACCTGATGCCGGATCACCGCCTCGCGGATCTGGCCGATGCCCTCCCCGCTTTCGATCACTTCGGCGTTGGCGAATTGCCAGGCCACGTTATCGAAATCCAGACTCAGGGTATCGGTCAGGTAGCCTTGCAAAATTTGCTCGGGAAACACCACCAGCCTGGCGCCGGCGGCAACGGCCTGCGCCAGTAGCGCGAGGATATTGCCGACATTACGCGGCTTGTCATAAAACGCCTGCATGGAAACGGTAGCAATAATGGTTTCGCTCACGTCCTTCTCCCGTAGCTTAATGAATCAACCGCCGCCCGTTTTCGCGGACCCGCGGGTTGCGCTGGTTTTCACATCATGCCGCCTATTTTTCATTTACACCAAAATGTTTTTCTTATAGTAAAAAATAAGCGATCCATGAGAAAATAACGTACACTTCAGCGCTAAGTAGGTACTCAGTATTCCGGAGCGGGCGATGGAGAATAATAGCTACAGTAAAACGGCAGGTATAAGGACCGCGTTGACCACCGAGCAGGATTTCGGCAAACGGATTAAGGCCATGCGGGTGGAACGGCGCTGGACGCTGGAACAGGTGGCGAAAAACTGCGGAGTGTCCATCTCGACGCTGTCAAAGATAGAAAATGGCCAGGTATCGGCCTCCTTCGACACCATCACCAAAATTGCCAACGCCTTCGATTTGTCCTTCAGCGATTTGTTCAGGCAGAACGCGTCGTCCGCAGCAAATGCCCGTCCGCCGGTGGCGGGCCGCCGGACCGTCACCCGCGCGGGAGAAGGATTGGTATTTACCAACGCGCATTACATCTACAATGTGCACGCCGAGGAACTGACCCATAAGGGCATGATCCCGATAGTCATGCAGATTACCGCACGCGAAGCGCCGCCGCAGGACCAATGGTCCTGCCATGAAGGCGAAGAATTTATCTACGCGATCAGCGGGACAACCATTTTGCATACCGCCTGGTATGCCCCGCTTTGCTTATTGCCCGGCGACAGCGCCTACATTGATAGTTCGATGCCGCACGCCTTTGTGACGCAGGGAGAACAAGATGCGTCCATTCTGTCCATTTGCCTTACCGATAAACTGGACTTTGAGCAACATGCAAGCGCCGCGCCGTTATAGCCATTGCGGAACAGCCCATTCCGCACCCGCAAGCCATTGCGCCTATTGGTTTGGCCAACGACGGGCCAGAACAGGTTCCTGCCGGTAAGCCCATCATGATTGCGGACCTTACGTCAGTTCACCAACCAGGACGGTTAGCAACCCGGCCAACGGTAATGAGCGCTTCTGTCGCTGTGTACCACGGGCCTGTCATTATCAGCGAGACACTGTTGAATAAATCGGAATGCAGGCATTTTGGTGTGCAATAAAAAATTAACGATTAAAATTAAATATAAAAACATTTCAAATATTGTCACAAAAAAAATTATTCAGTAATGACCATGTTATAAAGGAAGAAAATATAGCAGTCTGATATTTTAAAAATCCCGATATGTACTGGCGTGAATACTAAAAAAATAATACTTACTCAGGCCCTGAACATACCGAGAGATCGATTATGCTGTACGCCACCGAACGTATTCAAACAGGATTTTATCTCAGCATTTAACTATCATCATTCAATTGACAGTGATTGTTTGCGAATGCACTATCCCGCGCCTACTTTTCTGCCCCGTCCTGCAACTCAGATCGCGCCACCATGTTGCGGGCGGAATCCGCTGCGGCCTGGACTTGCGAACGCTGGGTGATCAATGAGGATTCAGCCTTTGAGGCGCGCTCTGATGCATTGCTGCGGGCGGAGTCCGCTGCGGCCTGGGCCTGCGAACGCTGACTGCCGAATGAGGACTCAGCCTTTGAGGCGCGTTCTGATGCATTGCTGCGGGCGGAGTCCGCTGCGACCTGGGCCTGCGAACGCTGGTTGCTCAATGAGGACTCAGCCTTTGAGGCGCGTTCTGATGCATTGCTGCGGGCGGAGTCCGCTGCGGCCTGGGCCTGCGAACGCTGACTGCCGAATGAGGACTCAGCCTTTGAGGCGCGTTCTGCGGCATTGCTGCGGGCGGAGTCCGCTGCACTGCGAGCCGAATTACGGGCAGAGTCCGCAGCGGCTCTGGCCGAGCTGGCATCATGCGCCATTGCGGTGCTGACACAACCCGTAACTAGGATAAAACTCAAAAAAAAATGTTTCATATTCATGATGTAATTCCTATGTTATTCGTTTCAGAAACGTCCATCGATAATATAATCCGTAACTGGATTTCTATTATTTATGGTTAGCGATCATGGCAAGGTCTTTATGCCATGGCAGCCATTAAAACAGCAAAAAATAATTTCTACATTTGGAATAATCCTAAATAGTAACCTAGGGTTACTATTTTTTAAAACAGTATTTATAAAATAAAAAATTAATTAAATTGTCATGAAACCGCAATCTGTTCTCCGGTATAGCAGGACTTTTCATCGTAAGCGATGAGATGGTCTTCCCCCTTCTTCACGACAGCATCCATTTCCGCCATGATGAATAAACTTCAATCAGAAGAAAAAGTAAAAGGTTTACGAAAGCAAACCTGTCACTATCATTATGACTGCCGTCTTGCAATACGGGGGAAGACCCTATACGTACGCCCAGCGCCGTCTGTTGATTACCCGTCAAGTTGTTGAAAATGATGTCCAGGGTTCGGGGTTCAACCCAAAATCCCCGCGACGCAGAACGCTGAGCTGTTGGCTAACCGAGCTTCCTGCGTATTACCCAGGTACAGGCGATGATTTTCCGCATCAAACGCAGTGGCGAATAAATGCCCGGTCCCGGCGCCTGCCAGCACATTGATAAGCCGCATTCTTTTGGTGAATTGCTGCCGGCATCAGCCGGGTGGCGCACCGTTTTAAACGGCGCGGGGCGTGGCGGATTACCTTCGTCATGTTCCTGATTACCGTTGGCGTTTCTACCTTGGGCAAGGGGGAAGAGACCTTGGATTTTTATGCTATTCTTATCCCCCGGCTGTTCAGTCTGGGCTATAACAGTGGTCGCGTGCGCCGGAGCCGGTATTTCGCTAACCCAGGATATCGGCCTGCGGCTGGTGATGTGCGCGGTGCGGTCCGCCATTGGCCTGGCCAGGCCACTGCGTTGAGACTCATAAGGCGCCTGACAGGCATAGGCGCCGGGAGAACGGGCCGAATGGCAACGTGCCCGGAACGGTTACCTGTTCCGGGCTAAGGAGTACCGTGATGGATGATAAAGACTGGCTGATTATTCGTACCGTTTATGAATTAAAAAACGTTACCCGCGCCGCCCAATTACTTAATACGTCCCAGCCGGCGCTCAGTTACCGTCTCAAGCAGATTGAGAAAAAACTGGATGTGCAGCTTTTCGACATGAGCCACAAAAGCCTCACGTTTACTCTGCAAGGAGAACAAATCGCGCACTATGCGGTTAAGGTATTGCAGGACTACCGGGATATGAAAGAAAATTTGCAGCAATGCGGTGACCGGCTGCGCGGAGAAATACGCATTGGCGCTTCCAGCAATTATGCCGCCTACCGGCTGCCAAAGCTGCTGCAATACTTCATCGCCCAGCATCCCCAGGTGGCGGTGAATGTCACCACCGGCCTGAGTCTGGAAATTTTCCACCAGCTTCAGCGCAATGACGTGCATCTGGCGCTGGTTAAAGACGATCTCAACTGGAAAGAGGGCAAACACATGGTGGATGAAAATTATTTTTTTATCGTTTACCATCGCCCGGTCGACCTGGCGGATCTGCCTCATCTGCCGCAGATCCGCATCAGCCACGGTCCCTATATCAGTACCCTGCTCGATCGCTGGTGGAACGCCAGTTTCTCTGCCCCGCCGCGGGTGGCCATGACGGTGGACAAACTGGAAGTCTGCCTGGAAATGGTCAAACACGGACTGGGTTATGCCATTTTATCCAACTACCTTCCCTTCGATGCCGCGCTGCACCCCTGCCCCATATTCGACGAAGATAATAAGCCGATCACCAATCACACCTGGCTGCTGTACCGACATCATGCCCTGCACACGCCGCGCCTGGCGCGCTTTATCCAGCTGCTGTCCGCCCCGGCGCCCGCGGCTACAGGCTGCGCAACCTGGCAATTTGCGTCGGATGGTTCCTGAACTGCATATAAAGCGCAACCAGAGTGACCAGACCGATAGCGCCCAGTATCAGCCAGGGCAACGCAGGCGTGGCGGTACGCGTGCCGAAATCATACAGCCAGCCGCCGCCGCTATAGCCAAGGGCCCCGCCGACCGCCGCGCCCATGCGGCTAAAGCCCATGTAGCTGCCTCTGGCGCGATAATCAGACAGCTCCGCGCCCAGCGTTTCGCGCGCCGGTTCGGCGATAAGCGAGCCAAGATAAAACAAGATGACCAGGCTGAACAACACCATAAGCCGGTCCACATACCCGACCAATACCAGGCTGGCGGCCATTAATGCCAGGCCGAAGATCAGCCGTTGCTCCAGACGGAAACGGCGTTCGCTCCAGCGCGCCAATGGATAAAGCAGCAGGAGGGCCATCACCGCGTCAATGGAATACATCCAGCCCACCGCCGCCGGCGAACCGGCCACCGCCTGTACTGCGATGGGCAACATCAGCATCACCTGCACGTTGAGCGTGTAATAACCGGTCAGGATCATGACATAACGGCGAAACGGCTTGTCGTTAAATGCCCGCGCCATGCCCGACAGAATGGGCGCACGGACGCTGGAAAGCTTGTAATCAGGTAGCTTCCAGGCATTCCAGCCGGCAGCCAGGATAAACATGACCATACCCGCGAAACAAACGCTTTGGAAGTCATAGGCCATTAATAACCAGCTGCCCAACAGCGCGCCCAGCACCCGGAAAGCGCTGTCTTCAACCATCAGGATCGAGTAAAAGCGCCCGCGCTCGTTGGGGCGTACCAGTTTTATCACCAGCGCCGATCGGCAAGGAGAGAACAGCATGCCGCCAATGGCCGCAAGCGTACAGGCCATCATCAAAATCCAGCCACGATCGGCAAAACCCATCAGGCCCATGCCGGCGGCGCGCAGCAACATGCCGATCACCAGCATCGGTTTAGCGCCAAAATAGTCGGCAATGGCGCCGCCGAGAATACTGGTGCCCGACTGGATAAACTGCCAAATACCCAGCGACACCCCGACTATAACCGCCGGCCAGCCCAATTGTTCGACAAAATGCACCGATAACAGGGGAAAAACCGCCGAAAAGCCCAGTTCCAGCAGCATATTATCAAGGAGTAAAAAGCGCTTTCCTGCACGACGTGCCCGCGCGGTAACTGGAAGCATAAAGTGCCCGTATGAAAAAATCATCCCTATAACAGCCGGTAACCGCGCCTTAGCGTGCGGGAACCAGCCTCATTATTCTCAGCGTTTGGCCAGCGCGATAAGACAAAGCTCGGTGAACAGCACCTGAGCTGTGATTTGTGCGGTGTTCGAGGTGGCATCGTACTGAGGCGCCACTTCCACGACGTCTGCGCCGACGATATTCATGCCGGCCATCGAACGCAGGATTTGTTGTACCTCGCGCGGCGTCAGGCCGCCAACTTCGGGCGTCCCTGTGCCCGGGGCGTAACCGGGGTCAACCGAATCAATATCAAAGGAGATATACACCGGACGATCGCCTATCACTCCTTTGATTTTCTCGATGGCATAGGCGGTGCCTTTTTCCAGGATATCTTCACCATAAATTACGGTCATGCCGGACTCGAGGGAAAACTCGCCGTGGTAGGTGCCGCCGCCGCGGATACCGATTTGCACGCATCGCTCCGGGTCCAGCACGCCGTCCAGCACCGCCTGGCGGAACGGTCCGCCGTGGTGGTATTTCGTGCCGTAAGCACCGGACGTATCGCAGTGGGCATCAAAATGCACACAGGCTACCGGCTGCTTTTTACCTACCGCACGCAGAATGGAATAGGTAATGGAATGATCGCCGCCGACGGTAAGCGGAACCACTCCCGCATCCATCACGCGCAGATAATAGTTTTCAATATCCTGGTGACATTGTTCCAGGCTGCGCGGATTGGTGAAGGCCACATCCCCAACGTCCATCACCTTGAGTACGCCGGCCGGGGCAATATTCAGAATGCGATCGTAAGGCCCTACGCGGCTGACCGAGCGCACCGCCTGCGGACCAAAACGGCAGCCGGGACGGTCGCCGGCGCCCAGATCCATGGGAACGCCGATGATAGCGACATCCAGGCCGGCGAACTGTTGCTGGTAAGCGCCTGCGTCATAGGCCAGGTTGAGGAAGGTCGCCGGGTCGGCCAGCGGCCACCGGCTGTGGCCGGGAGCGCGACTGGCCTCCAGCACTTTTCCCGCGGCGGCGAAATCCGGATTATAAATTTTGCCGTCTTCAATATGATTGCCAAATTTTTCGATCAGTTGTGTCAATTTTTCCTGGTTCATAACAGCCTCTTTCGGGATATACCGACGCAGGGGTGTCGCCAGCCCTACGCCAAACAGATGTTTACACGCCCCGTGGGTGACGCGTTATTTCAAATTACCGCTGAGAAAACATTGCAGCCGTTCGCTTTGGGGATGGGTCAGCACTTCCTGTGGCCGTCCCTGCTCTTCAATTTTTCCCTGGTGCAGGAACAACACCTGGTTTGAGACATGCCGGGCAAAGCCCATCTCATGGGTGACGACGATCATGGTGCGGCCTTCCTCCGCCAACAGTTGCATGACCTTGAGCACCTCACCCACCAATTCTGGGTCCAGGGCGGAGGTTGGCTCGTCAAACAGCATAATGTCGGGTTCCATGGCCAGCGCCCGGGCAATGGCCACGCGCTGCTGTTGGCCGCCGGATAAATGCGAAGGATATTTGTTGGCCATTTGCATCGGTAAGCCCACTTTATCCAGATAAAGTTTAGCCCGTTCATAGGCATCCTTTTTTTGCATACCCAGAACATTGACGGGGGCGAGCATAATATTTTCCAGCGCGGTAAGATGGTTCCATAAATTAAAATGCTGGAACACCATGCTCAGGCGAGTACGGATCTTTTGCAGTATTTTGCCGTCGGCGACTTGCATCCGGCCTTGACGGTCTTTAATTGTTTTTATCAATTTACCGTCAAAAAATATCGCACCGTCATCCGGCCGCTCTAAAAAATTAATACAACGCAGTAGCGTACTTTTGCCCGAACCGCTGGCGCCGATCAGACTGACGACATCACCGGCCTTGGCGCGCAGTGATACGCCACGCAATACCAGATTATCGCCATAACTTTTACTAAAATTATCAACAAAGAGCTTTTCCAATGCCTTGTCCTGTCAAAATAAAAATGTTTTATGTATTCATCGGGCGCATAAATGCCAGCCAGCGACGCTCACCCAGGCGGAATAATGTAATCAGGGCGCATGAAACCATTAAATAAATCAGTGCCGCAATGCCATAAGCCTGAAAGGACATATACGTCTCAGCATTGACATCCCCCGCCACTTTCAGCACATCAGGCACCGTGGCCGTAAAGGCTATGGCCGTCGCGTGTAACATCAGGATGACTTCATTACTGTAGTAAGGTAAAGCGCGCCGCAGCGCGGAGGGTAGAATAATGGTTCGGTACAGCATATGCCGGCTCATGCCGAATGCCCGCGCCGCTTCAATCTCACCTGGGGAGATAGAGCGGATGGCGCCGGCAAATACTTCTGTGGTAAATGCCGTGGTATTTAAGCCCAGCGCCAGTATGGCGCAATAAAAACCATTGCGGAAAAAGTCATTTAACAGCGGTTGATCGTGCACCCATTGCAAACTGTAGACGCCGGTGTAAATAATCAACAGTTGAATATACAGCGGCGTGCCGCGAAAAACATAGGTAAAACACCATACCGGCACTGAGAAAAATTTTATTTTTGAGGCACGCATAATAGATAATGGTAGCGAAAATGAAAACCCCATCAGCAGCGAGGCAACCAATAACCAGAGGGTTATTACCAAACCGGAATATTGGTAGCCATCATGCCAGATATAGGCTTTCCAATAAGTTTGCAGAATTTCAATCATAATCCCGCCTCCCTCACGCCAAGCTCATAACGTTTACTCAAGAGCGCAATCACCACGCCGGATATGCTGGTGACCAGTAAATAGAACAACGCGGCAATCACCAGATAGAAAAAGAGTTGCCCGGATCCTTTACCGACCTCCTGGGCCGCTTTGGTAATATCCGACAGGCCGATTATCGATACCAATGCGGTGGCCTTGACCAGAATAAGCCAGTTATTGCTTAACCCGGGCAGGGCAAAACGCATCATCTGGGGAAACATAATCAAACGAAAACTCTGCCAGCCACCCATGCCGAATGCCCTGGCCGCCTCCATTTGGCCGGCAGGCACCGCCATAATGGAACCGCGAAAGGTCTCGGTGAAATAGGCGCCATAGATAAAACCCAGGGTAATCACGCCGGCGCCAAAGGGATTAATATCGATCTGTTGCCAGCCTAAGGCGTCGGTGGCGTTATTAAGCCCCATTTGCAGGCTGTAAAATACCAGCAGCATAATGGCCAAATCAGGGATACTACGAATGACCGTGGTGTAGAGAGTGGCAATACCGCGCAAGACCAGGCTACCGGATAACTTGGCTACCGCGCCCGCCAGTCCGAGCAGCATTGCCACCGCCAGTGAAGCCAGGGATAGACGGACGGTCATGCCGATACCGGCGAGCAACATATCGCTATAGCCCTGTGGGATCATAAATACCTCGTTTCGCCGGTAATGTTATTGGCCGTAAATATCGATGCTGGGCGGAAAGTATTTGCGGGCTATTTTCTGATAGGTGCCGTCGGCATGCAGTTCCTTTAACGCCTGGTTAATATTGTCGGCCAGCTGTTGGTTATTTTTGTCGACGGCGATAGCCGATTCACCGGTGCCCAGCAGCGGATCCTCGATGGCGTTGCCGGCAAAGCGATAGCCTTTTCCCTTATCCGTGGACAAGAAGCCCAGTTCCCCCTGCACTTCACCGGTAAGCACGGCATCCAGCCGGCCGGAACGAAGGTCGCTATAGGCCAGATCCTGATTGCTATAAGAGATCACTTTTACTCCCGCCGGCGCCCACACTTTTTTAGCAAAAGATTCTACGTTGGTGCCCTGCTCGACACCGACGCTTTTACCGGCCAGACTCGCGGTATCCGAACTGAATCCGGCATCGTCCCTGGCAATAAGACGCGAATGCCCGACATGGACTTTATTGGTGAATAAAAGCTGCTTTTTACGCGCTTCGGTAACGCCGATAGAAGCGAGAATTGCGTCAAATTTTCGCGATTTTAAGGCCGGGATCATGGTAGATATTTCCGTTTCCACCCACTGGCACTTTTTTTGCAATTTGGCGCAGATGGCATTGCCCAGCTCTATTTCGAAACCGGTCATCTGACCGTCGCTGCCGCGATACTCAAAGGGCGCGTAGCCTAATGCCGTGCCGAATCTCAGGATATTATTATCTTGCGCCCAGACAGAGGCGCTCAACAGCGAACACATTAATACTAGTAAAGCGCCTGTGTGTTTCTTACCCGAAAAATTCATAATGCCTCAACCTTTATATTTAATGAGTAATAAAAAACAGCATATAATTTAATTTACCATGCGCTTCGAGCACGGTTAAATATTGCAATCACTATGCCAGCTTTTTTATTTTATAAAATTAAACAAAAACGCTTACTTAACCCTATGAATTATCATTGATTTAAATTAATAAATTAAATTTTCCATGCAACCAATGTTACGATGAATAAAATCTTTTTATTACTGATTTCTTTTTACTATAAAAGAATTTTATTATAAAAATCACCTCCACGACCGCCTGCACTTAATATGTGCGCACCTGCACTTAAATAGCGCCGCTTTTGGTTAATTTTATTTTTAACTTTTTCAAATAACACCATTTCCTTAGCGTTGCGGTGGGTAGCTCACCGCTCGCGGCGCGGATACGCGCCTGGACCACAGTATCCTCAGGCAGTCGTGGCCGTCACATCGCGTTACCCTGGGTAAAAAAGCGCCGAAAACGAGATTTTGCTCACTGAAAACGGCTAACTAAACGTTTAGCTTAACAACATAAACGTTTAGGTCGGTGTGAAAACGGCCATTGAGACCAGAAAATGCCCATGCGAAAAGTCACTATGCGGGACATCAGCCAAGCCACGGGTTTATCCATGTTTACGGTATCCAAGGCGCTTAACGGCGGTGAAGGCGTGTCGGAGGAGAGCCGCAACATGATCCTGCGGACGGCGCGGGAACTGGGTTATGTTCCCAATCGGGCGGCGCAGGAATTGCGCCGGTCCAGCCGGGATTCGGTGGCGGTGATCACCGCCCACGCGTCAAACTCTTATTACCTCAACCTGATGTCCGGCATCCAGCAAACGCTGCGGCCCTCGAACTGGACGGTGGTGGTGGGCGATGTCGCGGTGGACGGCGTGTACGATCCCTGCCTTGAAGACCGGATGATCAAGCGGCTTATCGAGTCGCGCATGGCCGGCGTGATTGCCACGCTGACGCTGAGCCCCGACAACATCAGGCTGCTGGAAACATGGGGGATCCCCATCGTTTTTGTTGACTCGGCCCCCCTGGGTGAAAACAGCCATCCCAGCGTCACCACCGATAACTATAACGCCAGCCTGCTGGTGGGAGACCATCTGGCCGGGCACGGCTATCGCGAATGGCTGTTCCTGATCTATCCGGAAAAATGGACCACGCGCTTTGAGCGCGAACGCGGCATACGCGAAGCGGCCCGCCGCCATGACGCCCGGCTGGTGGTGCTGGAAACCGATAACGACACGCACTCGGCATATGCCATGCTCGGACAGTACCTGGAACAAACCGCGCGGCTGCCGGACGTGCTGATTGCCGGCAACAACCCCTTGCTGCTGGGGGCGTTAAAACTCCTGCAGGACCGCCGGATCGCCATTCCCGCCGACATGGCGCTGGTCGGCTATGACGAATTCGACTGGGCGCCGCTGCTTAACCCACCGCTTACCACCCTGAACGAACACAGCGAAGAGATCGGCCGGCGCGCGGCCGAAATGCTGGTGGCGCTGATCGGTGAGCAAACCGGGCCGCAAAACGCGACGCCCTTGCCCGTATTCCGGCGCGAGTATCAACAGCAGGTACCGGCGGAGCTTATCGTCCGCCAGTCCTGCGGCTGCGGTTTTCCCGCCGCGTCCAAAAAGAAAGAAGAGTCGTAACCGGGCAACGCCTTTGCAGGATGTCCCGGCGCGCTGTACCTACACCTGTGCTATCCAACAATACGTGAAGTGAAGGGGAATCGAATGAAAATAATCCATAAAACATGTCTGTCCGTGGCCGTCGCCGCCGTGGTCGCCGCCACGCTCAGCCTGGCGCCCGCGGTCCAGGCGCAGGCCGCGCCGAAAAAGATCGCCCGCATCGGGTTAATGGTCCAGGACATGTCGAATCCATTTTTTTCCGCCATGACCAAAGGCGGCAAAAAAATGGCCGGCGAGATCGGCGCGACGCTGAACGTCCAGGACGCCCAGCTGGATTTGTCCAACCAGAATACCCAGATCGACGCTTTTATTCAGCAGGGGGTGGATCTGATCGTGATTTCCGCTGTGGATGAATCCGGTATCGAGCCGGCTATCGAACGGGCCAAAGCCGCCGGCATCATTGTGATTGCAGTGGATACCCCGGCCAAAGGGGCGGACGCCGCCGTTATGACCAACGCCGTGCAGGCCGGGGAAAAGTCCTGTGACTACTTATTTACCCAAATGGGCGGCAAGGGGGAAGTCCTGCTGGTGGACGGTACGCCTATCCAGACCATTATAGATCGCATTAAGGGCTGTAAAAACGTCGCCCAAAAATACCCCGGCATCAAGATTGTCGGGCAACAGTCTTCCCGCAACGACCGGGCCTCCGGACTGGCGGTGACCACCGATATGCTGACCGCCCACCCCGACGTCACCGGTATTTTCGGCATGAACGACCCCTCAGCCCTGGGCGCCGTGCTGGCGGTGGAACAGGCGGGCAAGGCGGGAGGTATTAAGGTCACAGGCGTCGACGGCAGCCCGGAGGCAGTGGACGAGCTCAAGCGATCAGGCTCGCCCTTTATCGGCACCGCCACGCAGAATCCGGGGGAAATGGTGCACCAGGCCATTAAGATTGCCCAGGATATCGCGGCTGGCAAACCGGTTGCCGCGCGCACCGTTCTTATTCCCAGCGTGCTGGTCACGCGCGACAACGTGGCCGGCTACCCGGGCTGGTAAGCGGCGAAAAATCAACACGGGCGGGATGGGCGACGCGGCCTATTCCGCAGGGTGAGGACGATGGCTGACAGAACGGCACACCCCCTTTTACAGCTTGAGGGGATCTCGAAACGCTATGGCGCCACGCTGGCGCTAAATGATGTCCGCTTCGAATTGCGGGCCGGGGAAGTCCACGCCCTGATGGGCGAGAACGGCGCGGGCAAGTCGACGCTGATGAAGATCCTGGCCGGCAATGTGGCGCGCGATAGCGGTCGCATCCTGATCGACGGTAATGCTATCGCTATCCGATCGCCGCGCGATGCGCGCAGCAACGGCATCGCCATCATCCACCAGGAGCTTAACACGGTGCCGGATATGACGGTGGCCGAAAACCTGGCGCTGGGCCAGGAGCCACTGACCCGCCTGGGGTGGCTGGATCGGGAACGGATGTACCGGGAGGCACGGCAAAAACTGGAGCGCATCCAGGCGGATATTGATCCCCGCCAGCCGCTCGGTGCGCTGAGCATCGGCCGGCAGCAGATGGTGGAGATTGCCCGCGCCGTCAGCGAGGATGCGCGCGTCCTGGTGCTTGACGAGCCGACGGCCGCCCTGTCCCGCACTGAAGCGCAGGCGCTCTACGGTATCATTAACCAAATGAGCCGCGCGGGCGTGGGCATGATTTACATCTCGCATCGTATGGAGGAAGTCTGGCAGTTGGCGCATCGCGTCACGGTGTTTCGCGACGGCGGCTGGGTGGGCACCCGGGACATGCGCGATATCTCTCCCGCCGAGGTGGTGCGCATGATGGTGGGGCGGCAAATCATTGATCTTTATCAACATGACGCCCGCGTGCCCGGGAAAGTCCTGCTGGGTGTGACCGGCCTGGCGGGAGATAAGGTCGGTCCGGTGACTTTTCAGGTACGGGCCGGTGAGGTGGTGTGCATGGCCGGGCTTATCGGCTCGGGGCGGACCGAAATCGGCCGACTGCTGTTCGGCGCCGACCCGCGCACGGCGGGTACGGTGCGTCTGGCGGGACAGGAAAGCGCCCCCGCCGATCCAACCGCCGCGATTGCTGATGGGATCGGCATGGTATCCGAGGATCGCAAGGCGCAGGGGCTGTTTCTGGACCATTCCGTTGAGCGCAATATCGCGCTCAGCTCGCTTGACCGCTACGTCACCGCCGGCGTGATCAGGCAGGGCGCCGTGCGCGCCGCCGTTACCCAACAGATGACCCGGCTGCGGCTGCGGCTCAACGCACTCGACCTGCCGGTAAAGGACTTATCCGGCGGCAACCAGCAAAAGGCGGCGCTGGCGCGCTGGCTGCTGCGCGATTCCCGGCTGCTGATCCTTGACGAGCCCACCCGCGGGGTCGACATCGGGGCCAAGCGGGAAATTTATGAGCTTATCGATCAGCTGGCCCGGGCCGGAAAAGCGGTGCTGGTGATTTCATCAGATTTACCCGAAGCCATCGGTATCAGCGATCGGCTTCTCGTGATGCGTAACGGACGCATCGTCCATGAAATGTCCTCGGCAACGGCGACGGAAGAGATCGTGATGCTTCACGCCACGGGGACGTTTGCCGGTCAGCCGGAAGAAAGTGAAGGTGGGTAATATGAACAAAGAGAATCCTGTTTCCGCAACGCCGGCCGCCCGGGCGCCGTTTGATTTTGCCCGCTGGTGGGATCGGGTGGGAATTCTGATGGTGTTGCTGGCGCTGGTGCTACTGATGTCGCTGTTCGCCCCGAATTTCAATCGGGTGGACAATCTGCTGAATATCGCCCGCTCCATATCCGTGAACGCGATCCTGGCGGCGGGACTGACTTTTGTGATCCTGACCGGCGGGATTGATTTGTCCGTCGGCTCTATTGTCGCCGTCTCAGGCGTAGTGTCCGTGGTGGCGGCCATGGCCGGCTGGCCGGCGCCGGTGGCGATTCTCGCCGGCACCCTCGCCGGAGCCGCCTGCGGGCTTATCAACGGCACGCTGACGGCCTACCTGTCGCTGGCGCCGTTTATTGTTACCCTGGGCACCATGACATTTTTACGCGGACTGGCCTACACCATCACCGAAGGCCAGCCCATTGTGTCAAGCAGCCTGAGCTTTCGCGAACTTGGCAACGGCTACCTGGCCGGCATCCCGATCCCGGTGATCATCATGGCCGTGGTGTATGTGCTGGCGTGGTTTATCCTGGAGCGCACCCGCTACGGGCGCCACCTGTACGCGGTGGGCGGCAATGCCCAGGCGGCCCGCCTGGCCGGGGTGCGAGTCAATCGCATTACCACCTCCGTGTATGTTATTGCCGGCATCTGCTCGGGCCTGGCGGGCATTATCTTTGCGGCGCGGGTTATCTCGGCCCAGCCCACGGCGGGCACCGGTTATGAACTGGACGCCATCGCCGCGGTGGTGCTGGGGGGCACCAGCCTGTCGGGCGGACGCGGACGAATTATCGGCACGCTGATCGGCTCCATTATTCTTGGCGTGCTGAGCACCGGGCTTATCCTCCTCAGCGTCCCCTTCTTCACCCAACTGCTGATCAAAGGAATCGTTATTATCCTGGCGGTGGCCATCGACGGGCTTAAACAGCGCCCGGAGCTGTTCACCTTCTGGCGCCGGCAAAAAACCCCGCCGTCATAACGCCGCCTGGATGTTCCCTTACTCAGTCCGCTGTCGCGGCAGCGGACCCTATGCCTCTTGTTATGGAGACCCTGCATGTCAGATACCATTACCGTCACGGATCCGCTTTCCGGGCAGCGGGTGCATGAACCCGTGATATTCGCCATCGAACGGGATGTTGCCGGCGACCTGTGGCTGGCCGCCACCGACAGTGGCGAGCCGGTGCTCTGCCAGCGGCTCGCCGCCGGTTCAGGCCATGGCCGCACCCGCTTTATCGCTACCGTCAGCTTTACCGGCCGGCTTCGTTTCACCCTCGAGCGGCCCTGTACGGTGGTGGAAGCCGCGCGGTTCGGCGGTATTCAGCCACTGCCCGGCAAAGAAATCGACTGCTTCGCGCGCCTCGATACCGGCGCCTTCGATCTTGAACTGTGCCGCGGCACCGCCCAGGGGGCGGGTTCATCGAAGTGGGGCATCCGCCATTTCCGCGCCGCCGGGGATGGTTTTGAGCTGCTGCCGTCCGGGAATAACGCCATCGGCGGATTCTATGGCCCCTTTTTCACTCCGGAAAACGGGCTGATCAACCCCCCCGAACATACCACGGTGGCCATTGAAACCGTGGAATGCGGACCGGTACTGCATCATTACCGCATGCATGGGGTGATCCCCGACGGTCTGCTGCCGGAATTACGCGGCAAGCGCTTTAGCATCGACTGGCAATTTTTTTATAAAACACCCTTCTTTCAGCGCCGCTACCGGGTCGATAGCTTCCAGACCGAGATCAACGGCCGCTCGGTAACCGATAAAATCACTGTCGGCGATGAGTTTGAAGGCGGCCCGGGACAGCTGGTATTTGATCGCTTCGCCGCCTACGGTGGAACGCGCTATCGCGCCGGCGATCCCTACGCCGGGGAACTGGTGGCGATGGTGGCCGATACGGTGGCCAACTCAGCGAATCACAGCCCGAAATTTGAAGAGTTCCGCGCCCGGCTGGCGGATATGGCGTCGGCCCACTGGGATCTCTACTGGCGCCTGTTCTGCGCCTGGGAAAACGTGCTCGACGAAGACGAACTGCGGGACAGGCTGGCCCGGGTAAGAGCCCGCGCGCACGTCAGCGCCGATCTGAATGACCGCCCCTGGGTCTTGACGGACCAGGCGGTGGATGTCTCCGCCATGGCGCATGAAACGATTTTCCCGGGACCGGCCAGCAAAACGGTGGAATACCACCAGGACGCGGGCCGCGCCATGGTCTGGTGGACTTCACGCCCCTCCGGCGCCTTTCAAATTGTGCAGCGCCGCCAGTCCGGCTGGGTGAACTGGGGCAGCAACGGCGAGAATGAATGCCCGGAACTGCCGACCGGGGTGGCGATCAAAACCGCTTACGGTCATTTCGCCGCATGCTGGATGCAAGTTGCCGACCAGCTTGAAACACCGCCGGTGGTCACGGTGGGTGAAGGAGAACGCTGATGATTTTATGTTGCGGCGAAGCGCTGATAGATATGTTGCCCCGCGTTACCGCGGGCGGGGAAGCCGCCTTTCTTCCCTGCCCCGGCGGCGCGGCGTTCAATACCGCGATAGCCCTTGGGCGGCTCGGGGTGCCGACGGGGTTGTTCTCCGGTCTGTCATCCGATTTTATGGGCGGGATACTGCGCGACGCCCTGTCGCGCGCCAATGTCGATGGCACGCATGCGGCCTGCTCCGCGCTCCCGACCACGCTGGCGTTTGCGCAATTGGTTGAGGGCCAGGCGCGCTATACCTTCTATGACGAGAATACCGCGGGCCGCATGCTGACGGAAAGCGATCTGCCGGCCACGCAAGAGGCGACCGCCCTGCTGTTCGGTGGCATTAGCCTGATCGCCGAGCCTTGCGGCAGCGTCTATGAAGCCCTGATGGCGCGTGACGCGCCGCAACGGGTGATGTTCCTCGACCCGAATATCCGCGCCAACTTCATCGCCGACCGGGAGACCTATCTTGCCCGCCTGCAACGCATGATGGCCCTGGCGGATATCGTCAAACTCTCCGACGAGGATTTAGCCTGGTTCGGGGAAAGCGGCAGCGACGAGGAGATTGCCGGCCGCTGGCTGGCGCGCGGTCCAAGCCTGATGGTCATCACCCGCGGCGCTGCCGGCGCCGACGCCTATTCGGCCGCCGCCAGGGTGCATATTCCGGGGGTCAAGGTGCCCGTGGTGGATACGGTGGGAGCCGGAGATACGGTAAATGCCGGGATACTGGCCAGCCTGCACGCCCAGGGGTTGCTGACCAAGGCGGCCATTGCCGGACTGAACGAGGAGCAGATGCGCGCCGCGCTGGCGCTCGGGGTTGGCGCGGCCGCGATTACCGTGTCGCGCGCGGGGGCGAATCCGCCTTGGGCTGATGAAGTTGTCGCGTGGTGAGACGGCGCCACGGGGAATGGCCCAGCGTGCGGGACGCATCGTGGCGCTGGCAGGAAAATGCCTCATCTTCGTTTAACCGACTTAGCATGCTGGCATGGCACGAAAAAATCATGCCCGGCCCCCTGATATGCTTGCTCCGCAAACGCTGATACCGCAATCCCTGTCATTGTGCTCCCGGATTTGGACTTCCGGGAGCATTAGCCTGGCGATTTACTCCTTCGCTATCGGCACGGCGTTTTCATCGATTTTGGTCTCGCCCTGAATAGCCGCAATCTTCTTCTCAACGTCTGCGACCTGCTCTTTGCCGTGCAGTAATGTATAGGTCAGATCAAACTGGGTGCTGGCTCCCGGCTGCAGTTGCTTAACGCGTTTTTGCTCACGCTCGATGGTGACCGGGTAAGCATAGCTGGTGCCTGGTTCGATACCCGTTACATACCCCTGTTTTACCGTATCGGTATTCTTCCATAACGTCAGCACGGGTAACTGACGGGTATCGAACTGGATGGATGCGCCCTGATCTCCCTCTTTGTTCACGACTGCCGCCAGTGATTGGTGGTTCTGGTCGGATAGCGGCCTGATGTTAAAGACCATTTCATCAAACCCTTTGGTCGGACCGGCAAAGGTTTGCCATGTCTTCAGTCCGTCTTTGGCATAATCGTTAAACGGACTGATACTGGCCATCGGCGCCAGGAAGCGCGCGCCGTTTTCCAGAATCGGCGCGCCGAAATTGCTGTGATAGATAATCTGGTAATCGTGGGGATAATCCGCATGGTTGGTTAAGACGTCATGCAGGCTGAAACTGTTGCTACCAGGCACATAGCGCAGTTCGGTCATGGTCTGCAAATCGGCTTTCTTGAAGGTGCTTTCTTTGATCAGGCCACGAATGTGAATTTCATAGGGCGCCGTATCCGCCACCTCCACTTCCACCTGTGAGGCCGGGGTGTTGCCCGCTTTACCATGCAGCGTGTAGATTTGACCGTCTGCGGTAACCGGATGACCGGTCCATTCATAGCCACAGCGGACTATCATTTCATTAAAACCTTCCAGCCAGCCCACCCCATTGCGGCTTTCCAGATTGATAAACGCCGGGTTGACCACCTCTTTGACGGGGGAATCCCAGCCCATTTTCGAACCGAAGCCTTCAACCCGCAGCAGGTTCATCCCGCGGGTTGGACTCAGGGTAATGGTGAGGCCATCTTTGCTGCTGATGACAATCACTTTGCTGCCTTCTTGTTTACCGCCGTGCAGCACTTTCTGTTCAATGCTGAACGTCTTATCCTTTACCTTCAGCTCTGTGCTTGAAATCTTCCAGTTTCCCTTTTCAGCGCCCACTTCAGCACTTGTCAGCACCCAGGTTTTAGCCGCGGCATGACCCGAAATCATGACTGCAAGTACCGTTAAAGCCAGTTTAGTTTTCATTTCTCTTCCCTTTTGCTGAATCGATTATTGTTTTGCCTAAGAAAATCTACTGGCAAGCAGGTTAAAGAAATGTGATGAGCTTCACCTGATAGAAAAGTGAACTAAAAATGCGATAAAAATGGGGTTCATATCGCAATAATAATGAAATAACATCGATGCATTACTTTATATTTGCGTTATACAACAACATTTGCTTTATCGTTTCAGCTAAATTATTACTGATGTGGCCCGGACGTGTGCGCCGGGTAGAAATGACGAGGCGTTAACCAAAAGCGGGTCAGGGATGGTTTAGGCTGAAACTGACGCACAGGTGTTTCTCCTCCCGGGAAAACTAACGGGCGCAAAGACTGGGAAGCCCGGCGCCGTTTTCCCCTGTCAGGCGCCCTTTTGTGCCGGCTGACGAATCGGGCTTTGATTCGCCAGCCGTAAGCCTTGTAGGCACAGGAACTTCTGTGAGGTTTATCGGCAATGCGGAAAAACAAGGTGCCATTTCTGGTCAGCCGATAAACGCAGCGCCAGGCCGCAGGTCTTGTCAGCCAGCATAAGCCGGTTATTCTTCAGGCGCATGATAGGCACTCACCCGTCTTCCGGCCCGCTTACGGGCACAGGCTCTTTTCGCATCACCAGACATAGAAAAGCCCGCGTCAGTTCCCTGAAACGGGCTTTTTACCAGGCGATCTCTATCGTTGCTGCCGGTCAACAATTTTTATAAGTCGAATCGATCCAGATTCATCACCTTCGTCCAGGCCGCGACAAAGTCTTTAACAAACTTTTCTTTGGCATCACTGCTGGCGTAAACCTCTGCTGATGCACGTAATACGGCATTAGAGCCAAATACCAGGTCGGCGCGCGTTGCACTGTATTTGACCTCGCCACTGGCGCGATAGCGCCCCTCGAATCGTTCACCTGAGGAGTCGATGGCTCTCCATTCAATGGCCATATCCAGTAGATTTACAAAGAAGTCAGTATTAAGTTCACCCAGGTTATTTGTAAACACGCCAAGCTGGCTGCCATCGTAGTTTGTTCCAAGCGCCCGTAAACCCCCGATGAGCACCGTTAATTCCGGCACGGTGAGGGTAAGCTGCTGTGCCTTGTCGATCAGGAGATCCTCAGTCGATGTACTGTCGAAAACACCGCGATAGTTACGGAAACCATCCGCTTTTGGTTTAAGCAATTCGAACATGGCGATATCAGTCTGATCCTGGCGGGCATCCACACGACCTGGCGTGAAAGGCACATCAATCTCAACGCCGGCCGCTTTCGCCGCCCGTTCTACACCGACCACGCCGGCCAGCACGATCACATCCGCCAGGGAAGCTTTCTGCAATGACTGCTGAATGGCTTCCAGCGTGGGCAGGACGCGGGCGGCAATGACGTTCACGTCCCATTCTCTTTGCGGCAGCAGCGCCAGCCGCGCCCCGTTTGCGCCGCCCCGTTTGTCGCCGCCGCGGAAGGTTGATGCCGAAGCCCATGCCACCGAGGCCAGTTCACCGGCGCTCAGGCCGGATGCGGCAATTTTTTCTTTCAGCAGTGCGATATCGGCGCTAGTCGGGTGATATACCGGCAGCGGCAGCGGATCCTGCCAGATTAAGTCTTCTTTTGGCACCTCGGGCCCGATATAACGCGCCTTGGGTCCCATATCCCTGTGAGTCAGCTTGTACCACGCCCGGGCAAAGGCTTCGTTGAAAGCCTGGGGATCGTCATGGAAACGACGCGCTATCTTTTCAAACTCCGGATCGAAACGAAGCGTCAGATCGGTGACCAGCATGGTGGGTTTGCGTTTTTTTTCGGCATCAAAGGCATCAGGAATACTCTGCGGCGCATTGACCGCTTCAAACTGGATAGCGCCCGCCGGACTGCGCGTCTGTACCCACTCATATTTAAACAGATTTTCGAAGAAGTTATGGCTCCACTGCGTTGGCGTCTGCGACCAGATCACTTCCAGACCGGAGGTGATGGCATCAGCCCCGGCACCCGAGCCAAAACTGCTCGCCCAGCCCAGGCCTTGCGCTTCAATAGCCGCGGTTTCAGGGTCAACGCCGACATGGCTGGCGGGACCTGCGCCATGCGTTTTGCCCAGCGTATGGCCGCCGGCGATTAACGCAACGGTCTCTTCATCGTTCATCCCCATATTGCCGAAGGTGGCGCGGATAGCCGGGGCGGCCGAGGCGGGATCACCACTGTGGTTGGGGCCTTCGGGATTGACGTAAATCAGCCCCATTTCCGTTGCGCCCAGCGGCGATTGCGCCAGCGATTCAGGATGGCGGTGTTCAAGCCAGGTTGTCTCGCCGCCCCAGTTCACGTCCAGATCGGGTTCCCATACGTCTTCGCGCCCGGCACCAAAGCCAAAGGTACGGAAACCGGAGTTTTCCAGAGCGACGTTGCCCGCAAGGATATAGAGGTCGGCCCAGGAAATTTTTTGCCCGTATTTTTGCTTCACCGGCCACAGCAAACGGCGCGCCTTGTCGAGGCTGACATTATCTGGCCAGGAGTTCAACGGTGCGAAGCGCTGCTGGCCGCGTCCCGAGCCGCCGCGCCCGTCGACGGCGCGATAAGTCCCGGCGCTATGCCACGCCAAGCGGATGAAAAGACCGATATAACTGCCCCAGTCGGCGGGCCACCAGGGTTGCGACTCAGTGAGCAGCGCTTTCAGGTCGGCTTTGAGCGCGGAGTAATCTAATTTGGCGAATTCCTGGCGGTAATCAAAGGATTCGTCCAACGGGTTAGAGCGGGTTGAGTGCTGATTCAGGAGGTCGACTCTGAGCTGGTTAGGCCACCAGTCCCGATTATGTGTCCCTCCGCCGGATGCCTTATTGGAATTTCCTTCATGAAAAGGGCATTTACTCTCTGATGCTTCTCTTTCTGCTTCAACAATCGGCTTTGCGTCTTTTGCTTCTTCATCAATCGAATTGCTCATGACCATACTCCTTTTATGTATTCTCATTGCTACTCTATACGCGGACTTAACCCAGTCACACCTGTATTACCCTATGTATTTGATAGACCTCTCCATAGGATTACAGCGTTCATTCTTTGGTGTTAATCATGCAAGCGTTCTTTCCCTGCGCCTATATTGCCAGTTAATGGCAAAGGGATTCCCTGCCAGAGACGCAAAATAAGAAAAGCCCAGGCGGATTGATAAATATTGATCAGGGCGGCTTGTTGCCAATATGTTAAATTGCCAGTAAGTAGTATAAGTGTTAGGATATTATATATTTTGTATAATCCGTAGAGGCCCTATGCTGCAGCACGAGAGCATCAGCCATAAAGTTTATGAGCTGCTAAAGCAGGAGATCATTTCCAATCAGCTTAAATCCGGTGAGCGGCTTATCGTTAAAAATCTGAGCGTACGGTTTGGCGTCAGCGGCATACCCGTGAGGGAAGCGCTGTTTCGTCTCGCCGCAGAAAAACTCATTTTACTGGAGCATAACAAAGGATTCCGGGTGGCGGATAAACCCGACGCCCGGGATATTGCCCAGTGGCAGCAGGCGCGCCTGCTGATTGAGCCTGCCATAGCCGACATGGTCCTTACGAATATTACGCCGGATGAAATCGCTTATCTTCGCCAGCTCAATGATTCCATGCGTACCCACCATTATGGCCCCCGGTATGAACAGTACAGTTATTTCATTAATCTTAATGCCGAATTTCATAAGCACATTGTCATTGCGTCACGTAATGATTTAATTATCGAGATGTACGCCACCCTGAACTATGGACCGCAGGTGGGCCGCTTTCACGAGGAGCGCGGCGTGCCTGACCTGCAACTGTTGTGCGATGAGCATGATGAGATTATCGATGCCATAGAGCGGCGGGACGCGGAAATGTATCGCAGTAAATCAGCGGACCACATCATCCTGGGCTTTGACCGCCAAATCTCATACAGCACAGCCCGATAAAACGCGCCCTTTAGTTTCCCTAACGCCGCCGGGCGGGCGTAGGGATAAATCCGCATATTCCTCAGGGCAGGTAGCGCCCGTGGTTTTCCCGGATGGCGTCGAAGATATCCCCGGCCTGTTTTCCGCTAACCAGGCCATCGCGGACGATGGCGGATGAACTGTCTTGGAACGGGATGTAGCCGTGATACTTTGGCCGGACATAGGCATTGGCAACGGTTGAAAACGTGTTGCGGAAAAAGTTGCCCGTCAGTTCGTTGGCATGGTGATCATGCCATGCCCGGACATTGGCGGGCTGTCCGCCGTTTTCAACCACCAGCGTGGACTGTACGCGTTCTGACACATACCGCATGATGTGGTCGATAAGACCAGGCGTTAGCCCGCAATGCACGGAAATCGCCAGCCCGGTCCCGCCCAAAATGGATCCACGCATAGCCGGTTCGCCGCAGTGGGGAATGTCAACGAAGCTGACGGGCCTGCCGTCGTCAGGCGTGGCGTAATTGACATAACCGAAAATGGCGGGACACAGGTCAACACGTCCCTGAGCCATTTCATCCAGCAACCCGATGGGGTTAAGATCAACCAGCCCGGGCTGCTGAGAGGAATAAATCTCCCTCATAAATGTCAGCGCCTGGGCCGCCACCGCCTTATCCAGGACAAAATCATTGCCCAAAAAAAGCGTGCCCCCCAGCGACAGGCTAATGGCATAAAATGTCAAAAGCGCATGAGGTCCGCCCAACGACAGCGCCACCCGTCCCGGGTTTAACCGGCTCAAACGTAGGACTTCCTGCCAGGTGTCCGGCTGGGCCGAGGCGGCCTGCCCGGCCAGCGCGCAAACCTGGGCGGCGGCATCAATGGGAATGGCCCAGTGCCGGCCGTAATACTGGTAACTGTCAAAGGAGGGACCTACGCTGCTGTTACGCAGGAAGGATAACTGCGCCTCGCTTAGAAACGCCTCCAGGGGACGTAAACAGCCTTTCTCCGCCGCTTCACCGATGCCGGGATTATCGACAATCAGGAAATCATATCTCTCGGCGAGCTCATCAATGGGATGGGACTCAAAACCTTCCAGTTTCTGGACAGCCCAGTCCACCTTTACCGCACCGTCTTCTCGCGCCCACGCCTGAAGAGGCCGGTAGCCGCGCGGATGATCCCAGGTTAACCCTTTGAATGTTTTCATTATAATTCCTTTATTAATTAATAAGATACCAAACACTGACCCTGATTCTATCGGTTAGCACGCATAGAAATTTCGATCATCATCACACTTTTTTAAATATTATATATAATATCTAATAAATTTCGCCTAAATTATTTCCATCAATCATCCCCGCCCCGGATGGCGGCGTTTCTGAGAGCAAGAGGTCGTTTTATGTCAATTCTTAAAGGGTATCGGGTACTTGACTGTTCAATTGCGATGGCCGGGCCGTTTGCGGCGCTGCGCATGGGGGATATGGGCGCCGATGTGATTAAAGTCGAGCCGACCTCCGGCGAATGGCAACGCCACACGTCGGCCGGCGCCGCATTTGGAAACGTCATCAACACGTCGTTTCTGTCCCTGAACCGTAACAAGCGCAGCCTGGCCGTGAACCTGAAAGATGAAGAGGGCAAGGCGCTGTTGTATAAGCTGGTTAAAACAGCGGATGTCTTTATTCAAAACTATCGCCCGGGTGTCGCTGCGCGTCTGGGCGTGGACTATGAAACCCTGAAAAAAATAAAACCGGATTTAGTGTATGTTTCAATGTCCGGCTACGGGGAAACCGGTCCCTATTCAAAACGCCCGGGCCAGGATTTACTGTTGCAGTCGCTCAGCGGCGCCATGCTCAGTACCGGTGCGGCCGGTACCCCGCCCCAACCTTCCGGCCAGTACGTGGTCGACGCCATTACCGCGTATACCGCATTTGAAGGGGCGCTGGCGGCGCTCCTTCACCGTGAACGTACCGGCGAAGGCCAGTTGGTCCAGGTCAACATGCTGGATGCGATCATCGCCAACCAGATGCAGGAAATGACCGTATTCACGCAGGGCCGCAAACCGCAGCGCCGCAGCGAAGAACCGCACGGGCACTGTTATATCCGCGCGCCGTATGGTGTGTTTAAAACGGCCGACAGCTATATCACCCTGGTGACGCCGCACCTGCCCACGCTCGGCAAAATCCTCGACGTGCCTGAATTCGACACCATGGAAGATGAAGTCGACGGGCATACATTGCCTCAGCGCGATTTCATTTTCCGGGTGACCCGCGAAAAACTGCGGGAGCGCACCACCAAAGAATGGCGGGCCGCTTTTGATGCGGAAGGACTGTGGAGCAGTGAGGTCTACGGTTATGAAGACGTGGTGCAAGATCCGCAGGTCATTCACAACGAAACCTTCGTCGAATACGACCATCCGAGCGAAGGGAAAGTGAAGACGCCGGGCTTCGCCATTAAATTCAGCAAAACCCCCTCTTCCATCTATCGCCCGACGCCGTTTGTCGGCCAGCATACGGATGAAATCCTGGCCGAACTGGGCTTCACTGAGCAGCAAATCGCCGCCCTGAAGGAAACCGGCACGGTCATCCGCACCAATGGAGAGAAAATCGATGGCTGAGTTCGACTTTGAAATTGATCCCAACGTGCAGTTTACGTTGGCGGACAGCGTCGCCATTATCGCGCTGAATCGCCCGGAAAAACTGAACGCCGTCACCCCCGCCATGTCGGTCGCCATCACGAAACTTGCTTCATGGTGTAACGAAGCGCCTGACGTCCGCGTGGTGGTACTGACGGCAAACGGCCCTAAAGCCTTCTGCTGCGGCAGCGATATCAAAGAGCTGGATTCTTACCCGTCTCCGTGGATCCACCGTATGAAACACGATCACTGCGACGCGATGGCGGAAATCACCAAACCCACGATCTGCGCGATTAACGGTTACGCCCTCGGGGGCGGCCTGGAGCTGGCTTTGTGCTGTGATATCCGCGTCAGCACCCGTAATGCCCTTTTTGGCGCGCCGGAAATCAAGTTGGGCTGGGTCGGCGGCGGCGGTATGGCGGTGTACCTGAATAAAACCATCGGCGCGTCCCGCGCGTCGCGCATGCTTTACACCGGCGATCCGGTTGACGCCGCCACCGGGCTGGCATGGGGCATCGTTGATGAATTGTTTGAATCGGCCGAAGCGATGATGGCGTCGGTGAAAGCGCTGGCCTCCACTATTGCGTCACGCCCGCCGATTGCGGCCCAGACGGCGAAGCTGAACATGCGCGCCGCGGTCAATATGCCGCTCGACCAGGCTGTTCGCTACGAGCGCGACCTGCGTACCCTATGCTTTTACACCGACGATGCACGGGAAGGTAAAGCCGCGTTTAAAGAAAAACGCACGCCGCATTTCAAAGGGGAATAACGCCTCACTATCCGGTGTCCGTGTTTAGCGGACCCCCTTTACAGCTGAACATCTTATTATCAAACACCCTAATCATCTTTGGTGATGAGGAATAACTATAGCCACAGAACAGGGGAAAACCCTATGAGTCACGCAAAACATCCATCTATGAAAGGGGTAGCAGCCGCCTCCCTGGTCGGCTCTGCGCTGGAATGGTTTGATTATTTCCTTTACGGCACGGCGGCAGCGCTGGTTTTTAATGAAATCATGTTCCCCAAGGGGCATGCAGTTGTGTCTACGTTATTGGCCTTCTCCACACTTGCCCTCGGATTTTTCGTCCGCCCCTTTGGCGCCGTCTATTTTGGCCAATTGGGGGATAAAATCGGCCGGAAAAAAGTGCTGGTGATTACATTATTAATAATGGGGATTGCGACCACGCTGATTGGTTTTGTGCCGACCTATGATTCCGTGGGCCTTTGGGCTCCGGCGATGCTCGTGACCTTGCGGCTGATTCAGGGTTTTGGCGCGGGAGCGGAGTTTGGCGGCGCGGCTATCCTCAGCGCGGAAAGCGCACCACCGCATCGCCGGGGATTTTATTCGTCTTTCCCGGGAGTGGGCGTATATATCGGTCTGTTGCTATCGGCAGGTACGTTTGCTGTACTCACCCAACTGCCAAAAGAGATATTTTTAGCCTGGGCATGGCGGGTGCCGTTTTTGTTCAGCTCTGTGCTGGTGGTCATTGCACTGTTAATTCGTATGAAGGTTTCCGAAACATCAGCGTTTGAGAAACTGTCGACAACCGAGGCCGTCAGCAAGAGCCCGCTGCGTGATCTTGTCCGCACTGAGCGCAGGAGCCTGCTTGTGGTCGCCGGCTCCCAGGTGGCGCAGAGCGGCGTAAGTTATGTCTATCAGACTTTTGTCATTACCTATATCGTCGGCACCCTGCATATGGCATCGTCCGTGGGGCCGATAGCGGTTGCCATCGCGGCAGGCGTAGCCATGTGCACCACGCCGATGTTCGGCGCGATGTCTGACCGGTTTGGGCGCCGCGCCATCTACATGTTCGGCGCCGTTTTTTCAGCTGTCTTCGCCTTCCCCTTTTTCTGGCTGGTGAATACCGGGACCACCTGGGGAGTCATCATCGCTATGACGCTCGGTGTCGGTGTCGGCGTTGCCGCCATGCTCGGCACCCAGGGATCGTTTTTCTCGGAAGTTTTCCCATCGAAAGTGCGCTTTAGCGGATTGTCCCTTGGTCGCGAAATCAGCGCATCCTTGTCAGGCGGCATTGCGCCTTTAGCCGCCGTCGTCCTGTCCAGCATGGCGGGTGGCGCGTCCTGGCCTGTCGCCTGCCTGGCCGTTGCCATGAGTTTGGTTACCGTTGTCGCCGTGGCCTGTGCGCCTGAAACGCATAAATTGGATCTCACTGAATTTACCGATAGTGGAAGCCATGCGCCAGATAATGAAGTCCACGCCGTGGACGCGCGCTATGAGCAGGCCCGGCATTGAAAAAAAATTCACATCCGGGTCTCTTCATTACGGCGCCTCACGGCGCCGTATTCATACTTATTAGCCAGCGGCATAGTGCCGGGCATAGTGCCGCCATTGAACTCCCTGGGCGCCGCTGGAATCCATCGGCCACTGACCGATCACCCCAGCCGTTGAAGCGCGAGTTCCACAAACCGGCGCAGCTTGGCCGTCATGCGCCGGTCGGCCAGATGAACGAGAGCCAGCGGCCATGCCGGCGTGGCGGTATCGCGCAGCAGCCTGACCAGACGCCCCGCGGCCAGGTCAGCGGCTATTTCGAAATCCGCCAGCAGCGCCACGCCTAAACCCTCCCGCGCCGCCGACAACAATGCGGCGCCGTTATCGGCGACCAAGCGGCCCGATACCTGGACTGGCGGCATGCCGGCGAATTGCCAGCGGTTGCGCGGCGCGCCCTCCCGGAACAGCAGACACGCATGTTGTGCCAGGTCAGCGGGGGTTAGCGGTACGCCATGCTTCGCCAGATAATCGGGCGCGGCACAAACCTGCCTGAAGCAAGGGCGCAGTGACCGCGCAATCAACCCGCTATCCGGCAGGTCGCCGAATCGGAATGCGGCCTCTATGCCCTCCTCGGTCAGGTCAACGATCCGGTCGGTTAGCCGCAGGTCGACCTCCACGTCCGGGTAGAGCCTAAGGTAATCGTGAATGAGCGGCGTGACGACATGGGTGCCGAACGACACAGTGGCGCTAACCCGCAAGCGCCCGGTGGGGCTGCCATGGCGTTCCCGCGCCGCATCTTCCGCCGTCTCGACGCGGGCGAGCACGTCTAAACAGTCGGCGAGGAAGGCCTGTCCCACCTCCGTCAGGTTTTGCCGGCGGGTGGTGCGCTGGATAAGCCTGGTTCCGAGCCGGCGTTCCAAATCCTGAATATGATTCGCCACCATGGTGGGGGACAACCCGCAGACCTTGGCTGCCGCGCTAAAGCTGCCCTTTTGCGCCACGCGGACAAACACGGCCATGCTCTCAAGTCGGTCCATTTCACACTCCTGGTTGGGTCTGTTCGCAGAATTAAGCGGATTATCCAAATGAAAGTGCCCAATTATAGTTCTTGTCTGGGGATTCCGGCGCGGTTGCGCCGATAAATCATATGAGTAAGACAGCGCAAGGAGAAATGACATGGGCAGGCTTGAGCATAAGGTGGCGTTGATCACGGGCGGCGCGCGCGGACAAGGCGAGGCGGAAGCGCGTTTATTTGTTCAGGAGGGCGCGCGCGTATTCCTTTGCGACGTGCTGGAGGAGGAAGGCCAGGCGCGCGCCGCAGAGATGGGGGCGGGTGCCAGCTTTGCGCGCCTTGACGTGACTGATGCCGGCGCCTGGCAGCGGGTGGTGGCCGAGATCGAGGCACGGACAGGCCGGCTCGACATTCTTATTAACAACGCCGGCGCCAATGTTCGCCATGCCCTCACCCATACGACGCGGGAGGAATGGGAGCGCATGTTGAACGTCAACCTTACCGGGCAGTTTCTCGGCATACAGGCGTGCGCACCCCTGATGAAGCACGGCGGCGGCGGCAGTATTGTCAACCTGGGATCCACCGCCGGCATTATGGGCCATCCGGTCGCTGGCTATTCCACGTCAAAGTGGGGCGTGCGCGGCCTGACCAAATCGGCGGCGATCGAGCTCGCCCCCGCCAACATCCGTGTTAACGCGCTCCATCCCGGCGTCATAGCCACGCCGATGATGGACCCGGCCGGTCCGCTATTTCGCGCGCTGGTCGAGCTGACACCGCTGGGCCGCGCGGGCCGTCCCGAGGAGATGGCAGAAGTGGTTCTGTTTCTCGCCAGCGATGCCGCCAGCTTTATCACCGGCATCGATCTCGCCGCCGATGGCGGCTTCAGCGAACTGGGCACTTACGGCGCGGTGTGGAAGCACCTCCACGCCGCAACCTGACGGACTTTATGGCGCGTTCCATATCAAGCACCGCCGGCATATAGAGGAACGTCCAATGGCGATTGACCACCTACGCCGTTATTTGCTGGCGTGCGCAGACGCCGACCCGGGCCGCGCATCCGCCGCCATTAAGGACAAGTTATTTCCCTTAGCCGATATCGGTTGACTGCGACAGCGCCTGCCATTCGTGCGCTGCGGCGAAGCTCGTCTGCGCGCGCCATCAGCGTCTCGAAGGCGTTCGTCCCCGCAGCCCATCGCACCGGCGGCGTTTTATCTTCGGCAAGCCTGACCACGGCCTGGCCAAATTTAACCGGATCTCCGTCCTGGTTATGGTTCGTATTGGCGAGGGCCCCGCGCTTGGCTTGACTCGACTGTTGATAATCATCAACCACGCGATCGCCGAACCTGACCGAGGTTGACTCGAGAAAATCAGTGCGAAAAGGACCCGGATGGATGCAGGTTGCCCTGATCCCGAAAGGTTCAAGTTCGATGCTCAGGGATTCGGACCAGCCCGCGACGGCAAACTTCGTCGCGCAGTAAATAGATGCGCCGTCGAATCCGGTGATGCCGCAGGTCGAAGAGACGGTAATAACATGGCCGGAACGTTGTGCCCGCATTAAGGGCAGCACTGCCCGCGTGACATTGAACACACCGAACCAGCGAGGCGCGGAGGTGGCAAAGCTTGCGCATTTGCGGCAGCGGCCCTTGCCGTCCGCCATCACGCTGGGGGATGGCGGGGCCAAACCCGGCCGAGTCTACAGCCGGCGTTTAATTTTAACCAGCGCGTCAACCAGGCGGTGCCTATCCGCGTCGCTAAGATGGGGCGCATGCAGCAAATTATACATTTCCGCCTTATCCGCTTCACTGAAACCACCGGCGAGCAACCGCTGGCCGATCGAATTGAGTATCACCTTGTCCTGGTCGGCGATCGCCCCTCTGACCTCATCAAGGCTTCTCGGTTGCCATGACGGTTCAGGGCTGGATAACCAGTCAGCCAGATAACGGTATTGAATAGCCTTGGCCACATCCATCTGAGCCTGGATAAAGGGCAGCACAGACTGCGGATCCAGGCCCTGGGCCAGGGCATCTTCCTGAGCCGAAGCCACCACCTTCCGTTCCCGCGCCAGGTCTTCTACGGGCAAGTGATGCTCCGCCTTGTAACCGGCGACATCTTTCATCACCAACAGGCGCTGGTTTATGGCGGACGACAGATGAGGAACCGTCACAGTCGACACCGAGCTGGCGAATACCGCCCCGGCCATGAAAAATGATGATAAAAGCAAAACGATATGGTGCATTTCCTTCCTCCCCTGCGACACTTAAGCAAAACAAAAGCATACAACAGAAACAATACCGTACAGTGACAATAGGGGATAATACCTTGACCTTATTGTCGTCTGGTTGCGCTTTGCCGCCAGGACCGCACCCGGACGGCGATCGCACGGCCCGTCGCGCCCCAAGATCAGCCCGTCCGCAGGCATTGCCCAAACAGCGTCAATGCGTCTACCTACTAGGGATTATGGCAACACGCTAAAAGATGCATGTATAATGCATCATAAATTTTCCCTCTCTCTAAGGTGTTACCATGCAATATCGCGATCAGGCCCTTGGCTCTCTTGCTATAACCATTCCGCGCGCCACCCGGCTATTCCGTGAGTACGGTTTGGATTTTTGCTGTGGGGGCAAACAGACCCTGTTGCGGGCCGCCGAAAAACAACTCCTGGACATTGAACTGATTGAAACGCAACTGGCGGCGTTGATGGAGCAGCCCGGTGAAACCCGACCCTGGCAGGACAGCGCCTTGACTGAACTGATTGATCATATCCTGGCGCGCTATCATCAGCGCCACCGGGAACAATTGCCGGAACTGATTTTGATGGCGGAAAAAGTAGAACGGGTACATCAGGATAAACCGGCATGCCCGCGTGGGCTGGCCCGACAATTGACCCTACTCTGCCGGGATTTGGGGGATCATATGATGAAAGAGGAGCAGGTGCTGTTCCCGATGATTAAGCAGGGAATGGGCGTCCATGCGGCCGGGCCGATTTCCGTCATGGAGCTTGAGCATGACGATGCCGGGCGGCAGCTTGAAATCATCAGTGAATTGACCCATAACGGGACGGCGCCGGCCATGGCTTGTACGACCTGGCGTGCGCTTTATGCAGGCATTAATGAATTTACCGATGATTTAATGGAACATGTTAACCTGGAAAATAATCTGCTGTTTCCCCGGGCGCTGCGCGGAGAATAACACCCTAATCCCGCTGAAGACGGCCACTAGCGGATCGGTAATTCCGGCGGGATAGCGGCTTTATCCGTCTTCACCCGGTTCGATAGCATGACGCCGGAAATGATCACCACAGCGCCGACCCACTGCGCCAGGCCGGCCGGTTCCTTCAGCACAAATACCGACAGGAATACTGTAATAAAGGGGACTAAATTGATAAAAGAAGCCGCTTTGGTCGCCCCGATTTCGTCGATACCTTGATTAAAGAATAAATAAGCCAGCACCGAGCCGCCGATCGACATAAAAATTATCGAGGCAATACTGATAAGGGTGATCCCCCGCCCGGGATAACAAAATGCCACCTGATGATACGCATCAATGAATACCCAAGGTAAAAAAGCCAGGCTGCCGTAGAAGAACAGGAAAAACATCCGCACCATGCCCGGGATGGGAATGTGCCATTTTTTGATTAACACATTATAAACGCCAAAACATAAGGTACTGATTAACAGCATAATATCGCCATAATTGTAGGATGAATCCTGCACACTATGCCAATTGCCGCCGCTGATGGTAATCGCCACCCCCAGGTAGGCAACAATCAATCCCAGCAGTTGCCAGGGTTTAACGCGCTCCATGCCGGATAAAGACGCCATCAGCAGCGTAATCAGCGGGATGGTCGCCTCGATAATGCCGGCATTGAATGCGCTGCTGATATTCAGGCCGTTAAAGTAAAAGTAATAACATAAGGTCACGCCAAAAACAGCCGTGACCAGCATGCGCAGATGGGTCACCCAGTTGATATGCAGCAGCTGTTTTTTATTATCAATTAAAATAAAGATGATCGCCGCGGCCAGGAAAAAACGGACAAAGGTGACGAACGAAGGAATAAATACCGCCAGGGCATATTTACCCGCTATTGCCGAACCACCCCAAAAAAAGGCGGAAAGGGATAATGTAATATAGACTTTCATGCGCATGTTATTTGGTCCCATAAAACATGAACAGCTTCTTCATGTTCTCTTCCAGCCGTGCAATATAGTTATATTCAGCCCGCAACAAACGATCGGAGAGGGTGTCCTGGCAGGATAATTCGCTAATCAGGCCCATGACAAACTCCACCGTATCGCCCTGAATCGTGCTGACGTGCTGATCGAAGGCCTTCTCCAGATGGGAGTAACCGGTGATGCCGCAGTAAAATTGCGTCACTTTTATTGCATCGCGAATCTCGCGCAGCATACGGTCTTCGAGGCGGATAATCTCATAGCGGTCGATTATCCGGCGGATGAAAGCGTAGAGCGTGGCCACTTTGTCATCCTTGAAATGATAATTCTCCACATCCCAGGGCACGTGCCGTTCGTGTACCCGCGTCTGGTGATTAAGACGAATACCGGGCAGCGTTTCGGCGCGCGAGGCAATATTCCATAACGACGCCAGCCCGACGCCGTACAAAAACAGCACGCTATTTTGTATTTGCCGCAGCGTCACGTCCTGGAAAAAGGTAATGCAACCGTTGGTAGACCCGGTCATGCCAAGGGATTTGAGGTAGTGGTAAACCTTACTTGATTCGGAGGGAACGATTTTTTTATTATACAAATCAAGCTGTTCATTATCACCGGCCTCCAGGCCCAAATAGGTGCTGATAAGACCGACGCTTCTTAGACGCAGCAGCAGATCCCGATCCCTGGGTTTGTTGATGTCAACGCTGTCGGCGCGGATAAAGGCGTCCAACGGCAAGGTTAACGATCGCCGCTCCATCTCGTCGCAAAATTCCTCGATCCAGGCGCGGTTTTCTCTGGCCGGCGTCACAAAGGTGGCATCAAAGATATGCAGGTATCCCCGGGTTTGCTTGACCAGCGGTTGCATTGCCGCCATTTCTTTGACGACATTGGCGGGCGAGCGCGCCCGGATGCCCGTAGACTCATTGCCCAGGAAACGCTGCGCGTTGCAAAATACGCACGGGTAAGGACAGCCGCGTTTCATTAAAATGCCGGTTTTGACCGGCCTGGCGGTACGCACGCTTTTCAGCGCAATATCATGGGCCGCGAAACACAGGCCATCGAGATGATTATTCGCCGCCCGGTTGGCGTTAATACGGCACTCGCCGGTCGCCCGGTCCCGCCAGGTTATGCCGGCGACATCGTTAAGCGGAAAGCCGTTGCTGAGGGCGTCGACCATGCGGTGGAAGGTAATCTCCCCTTCTCCCCGGCAAATGGCGTCGATGGACGGATAGGCCGACAGAATGCCGACATCCTCATACGAAACATGCTCGCCGCCCAGGACGATAAAAGGTTTGGGATCGGCAAACAGCGCCAGCCGCTGGCTTATCCTCAACGCCGAATGCAGGGTGGCGTAATTCACGCTAAAGCCGATCAGGGCAAATTTTTCCTGGGCGATCAGCTGGGCCATAGCGCTTTCCGTTAAACCGTCCACCCGCAAATCGTACAGCTCCACGCTATGCCCGCTCGGCCGTAGCTGGGCGGCAATCAGCGCCAGCGCCAGGTTTTCATATTGATCATACAGTTCGCGCATCCCCACGGTTTCCGTCTGCGGATTGATCAGAGCGATCCTCATGCCACCTCCCCTATGGAACAGCAATAAAATGCCATCAAGCCATACCCGCGCAAACGCATTACTCTTCTATACGGCTCACTAATAGGGATATTATGTAATGATATTTACCGGGCTTGATAGGACAGGAAGGGACAAGATGCGTATAAATCATGCCAAAAAAGGCCACCATGTCGTGGCGGTAGCCTACGACAGGCTGCGAACCTTCGAGTTTGGCTGCGTGGTGGAATTTTTTGCCGTGGCGCGCCCGGAACTGAACGTCGACTGGTACCGCTTTACGGTTTGTACCGCTGATAAGCACCTGATCCATGCCGTCGGCGGTATCCGCATGGAGATAGAAGCCGATCTCGATGTGCTGGCCACGGCGGATACGATCATCATACCGGCCTGGCGGGATATCAATGAAACCCCTTCGGAACGCCTGTTGCAAAGCCTGCGTGACGCCTACCGGCGCGGCGCGCGCATTTGCAGCATCTGTACCGGGGTATTTGTGCTGGCGGCGGCCGGCCTGCTGCACGGCAAAAGCGTCACCACCCATTGGCATCACGCCAGGCTGCTGGCGCAACGTTATCCCGATACCATCGTCTTGCCCTCGGCGCTGTATGTTGATCAGGGGCAAATCATGACCTCGGCCGGATCGGCGGCCGGGCTGGATATGCTGATGCATCTGGTCAAGAACGACTACGGCCACCGTGTCGCCAATATGGTGGCGCAGCGTCTGGTGATCCCTTTTCACCGGGAAGGGAGCCAACAGCAGTTAATCAAAACCAAAGTGGTGGAAAAAGGGGAAAACCGCATTGCCTCCCTGGTTGACTGGCTGCGGGGCAACCTGATACTGACCCATACGGTTTCCTCGCTGGCAAAACGCGCCATGATGTCCGAGCGGACGCTGCAACGCCATTTCCAGGAAGCCATGGGACTGCCCGTGATGCAATGGCTGGCGCAGTGCCGGTTGGATTATGCCAGGGAGCTGTTGAGCAGCGGGTCGCTGTCCATCGCGCGCATAGCCGAAGTCTCCGGCCACAGCTCGGAGGCCACGTTTCGCCATCAGTTCAGGCTGCATGAAACGATTTCGCCGACCCAGTTTCGCCGCCAATGCCGGCAAAAATACGGCGCGGCGTCCGCGCATCCCCCGCAATCAGGCGAAGATTTGCCGCGGTAAAACAGGCTGCGCCGGCAGCGATGGGGGGAATGTCGCTATTTCATCAGCCGGCGCCGCTTTACCTGAAGCCATTGAATCCTGCCGACACCGGCAATCTTGTCGCGTATTGCGCGGCGTGGGAAATCAGTAGATCATGCCCTCGCCGAATGCCCCTTCCACCATACATATCCGCGCGGCGAAACCGGCGCCCCGGCGCAGGCTTTCCGCCAGCGTGTCACCCGCGGCATGGGCCAGCAGGAACGCGGTGATAAAAGCGTCTCCGGCGCCAAGGGTATCCACCGGCGTGATCATCTCCGGCGCCTGGCTGAACCAGCGGCTGCCGTCGAACAGCAAAGCGCCCTCGGCTCCGCGGGTGGCGATCGGCAGGCGGCAGCCCGCATGCCGGGCCGCGGCAAGCACTTCCCGGGTTTCCTCCAGGCTGCGGTCCGCGCAGGAGAAAAAGCCGTAATCCAGCCAGCGACACAGCGGCAACGCCCGCTCAATTTCAAAATCATCTGAAAAATCATAGGATAAACGGCCAGGGAGCATGCCAAGCGCCGGCAACAGGGCGTCGGCATAGCTGTAGGCGCTGGTATGCACCAGTGTGAACTGGCCTAGCCAGGGCATATCCTCCAGGGCAAAATCCATGGCTATTTTTTGACGAATGCCGCCGGCGTTGGAGCCGAGAAAGCGGCGCTCCCCCTGTTCGATGGTCAGGCTGGCATGGCCATTTTCGCCGGCCGCCACCAGGCAGCGGGAAATGTCCACTCCCCTCGCCGCCAGCACGCGGCGGATATGCTCCGCCGCCCGATCGTCGCCAAAGACGCCCAGATAGGCGGCCTCGGCCGACAGCAGCCGGGCGTATACGCTGAAGTTAAGCGCGTTCCCCCCGGGATAACCGATGCCGGTATGGGTATAGCGGTCGATAACGTTATCGCCAAGTCCGAGTACTTTCATCATGTCGTCCCTCAGTAGGGCACCTGTCCCATATACCGCCGCGCCTCCAACGGATGCCGCCGCTCATTGGCCAACGCGGCACGGTATTCGCACATCACGCTGTAAAACAGTATCGGGTTAAAATAGTCCACCACGCTTACCGGCATCACGCTCAGGCCCAGTTCCCGGGCATCGATAATTTCCACCTTATCGCCATACCGGCCCAGGAAGGCATGCGCCCGTTCGTCCAGCGCCCGGGTGCGGCCTTCGTTCATCATCAAAATCCAAGGCGTATTGGCATCCGTCACTTCAAACGGACCGTGGAAATACTCGCCGCTGTGGATGGACGCCGCGTTAAGCCACTGCATTTCCATCAGCGAGCAGATGGCAAAGCCATAGGCATGGCCGTAGGACGCTCCGCTGGAAAGAATATAAAAAAGCGACTCCTGCGCATAGCGTTTGGCAAACGCTGCGCTGCGCGCCTGGACCTGACGACGGGCCCGGGCGATAACCCCGTCGATCTGCTCCATGCCGGCCAGGAAATCGGCATAGCCGTCGAAGCCTTCGGTCTGCTGCAACGCCTCGACGCACAGGCTCAGAATCAGCGCCATCGGATTATTGATAACCTGGCTGTCATCGCCCCAGGCATACAGCAGATTGCTGTCGGAGAAATCGATCAGGCCTGCCCGCTCGTTATGGGTCAGGGTGACGGTGGCGCTGCCCCGGCGCTGGGCCAGCTCCGCCGCCGCCACCGACTCGGGGGTATCGCCGCCGTGGGAGCAAACAATCGTCAGCGATTGCCTGCCCAGCGTCTTCGGCGCGGCATGGACAAACTCATTGGCGGTCATCATATAGCTGTGCAGGGTGGTGGATTCGCTATTAAGAAAATAATTAGCCGGGTACATATCCACCAGCGAACCGCCGCAGGCCACCAGGAACACCTGGCGCAGCCCACCCTGCGGGCGGAAACGCTGTTCAATAAGGGAAGAAATAATTGCTGCAGTATTCATAAATTAGTCGCCATACACATTGAAATTAAAATATTTTTTCGCCAGCTGATCATAGGTGCCGTCGCTGCGGATCGCCGCAATGGCGCCGTTGAGCTGCGCCAGCAGCTTGTCGTCCTGCTTACGCACGCCTATACCGGTGCCGGGGCCAAAAATGACATCGTCTTTTACCTGCGGATCAACCAGGCTGAAATTCTTGCCCTGGGGTTTGTTCAACAGCGCGTCGGTCACCACCGTCGCATCATCCAGGGTCGCGTCCAAACGTCCGACCACCAAATCGGCATAGACCGCTTCCGCGCTGGGGTAGGAAACCAGCTCGACCCCCTGATCCTGCCAATGTTTCTTGGCATAGGCCTCGAATACCGACCCCTGCTGCACGCCCAGGCGCTTGCCGCGCAGGGATTCGGCGGTCGGCTTGAGGCCGCTGTCTTTCGCGGCGATCAGATACGCCGGGGTATTGAATAATTTATCGGAGAAGTCGATGGCTTTTTTACGCTCATCGGTGATCGACAGCGAAGAAAGGATGGCGTCGAACTTGCGGGCATGCAGCGCCGGGATCAGGCCATCAAAGCTGTTTTCCACCCACACGCACTTAGCCTGGAGATGAGCGCAGATCGCATTGCCCAAATCAATGTCAAAGCCCTGCAGACTGCCATCCGCGGCTTTCGACTCAAACGGCGGAAAGGTGGCATCGGTGCCGAACCGGATTTGTTGCTGGGCTGATGCCTGGCAAGTGAGCCCCGCCAAAGCCAGGCCGAGGGATAACAGGGCAAGCGTTTTTTTCATCATTTACTCCTGATAAATATACCATAAAATAGACCATACAAGATATACGCCTGCGCCGTGAGATACGCAATTCATTTTTCTGTTTTATGCCGGCCTGGCAGGTCGTGATGGCGTGATGGTCTGCTTAATGCCGGCCCTTTATCGCGCGGCGCCGATGAATTTTCGATGACGGAACAACGGCTGAGCGGCTATACTGGCCCCATTGCCCAAGTGTAATCCGGACTAAAAAACAGACCATGAGCGAGCCGAGCGAAGGTAAGCGCCGTCCACGCCGGGCCTATCTGCAGGCCAGGCAGGCATTGCTGAATTTATTGAGCACCCCTGAGTTCAACGATGGCGATCAGATCCCGGCGGAACGGGATCTTGCGGCCCAGTTGGGCATCAGCAGAATGACGCTGCGCAAAATCATTGATGAACTGGTCGCGAGCGGCGTGCTGGAGCGGCGCGGCAACCAGGGCACCTGGCTGACCCATACCACCATAGAGCGCCCGTTGACCCAGGCGATTGAACAGGGTATCAGCAAGATCACCGAGCTTAATGGCGCGGTGCCGGGAAGCAGGCTGATTTATTTCCAGGATACCCAGGCCAGTTCCCGCCTCGCCGCGCTGCTGAAAATCAGCGCCGGCGATCCGCTGGTGATGATTAAACGCCTGCGGCTGGCCGATAGCGAGCCGTTCTGCCTGGAAACCAGCTACCTGCCCCGCGCCATAATCCCGGATCTGACGGCGGAGATGCTGGAGCAGAATGGTTCGCTGTACCGGTTGCTGGCGGAGCGGTATCACATTTTCGGCGTGTCCGACGAGGGCACTATCCGGGTCGGCATCATGAATGAAGAAGAGCAGGCGTTACTGAACGCGCCGCCGGACAGCCCGGCGCTGGTATACCGGGGCGTGATCGCCGACCGTTTTCAGCAGCCGGTGGAATATCTGGTGTCGGTGAATCATCCACAGCGGGTGTCGTTTCGCATTAGCCACCGCTAGGCCGCCGGGCGCTTGGAAAGCGCAGATAACCGCGCCGTTATAAGTGCCGCCGTCATGCCCATTTAGCGCTATGGGCATTATTTCCTGGATTCCGCAGCCACGCGTTAACCCTGTTAAGTACGCCCCCCGCCTGCTTTAAGGGATTTTATAGCCAGTTTTTTTCCCATTCCGGTTGGCCGGAAAAGCGGTCGGCAAGAAAATCTATCAGCGCCCGGGACTTCTGAGCCAAATATTTTGCCGGGGGATAAACAGCGTAAAGGCCCAGGGGTGGCGCTTCATAATGTCCAAGTACGGGCATGACCTGCCCGTTTTGTAGCGCCTCGCCCGCCACGAAAGCGGGCAGACGGGCAATGCCCATTCCTTCGGTGGCCGCGCGCAGGCAAACTTCCGCATTTGAGAACTTCATTTTCCCTCTGACCGAATGAACATGTAACTGTTGGTTATCATCCAGAAAAGGCCAGAGAAACGGATCGCGAAAATTGGTGTCCAGAATACAGTTATGATCGGCTAGTTCACCCCAATGCGAGGGGGTTCCGTGATCTTTAAGGTAGTCTTTTGATGCCACCATGACGATACGGATATCACAGAGCTTACGGGCGATGAGACTGCTGTCATCAAGGTTGCCTATACGTAAAGTCAGATCGAAGCCCTCATTGACAACATTCACCAGCCGGTCAGAAAAACTGACATCAAGCTCTATGTCGGGGTAACGGCGGGCAAAAGCGATCAGCGGAGCGGTAAGCTGAGTGGAGCCAAAAGTGACGGGGGCCGACAGCTTCAGCTGGCCGGAGAGACCTTTAGATGCGTTAAGTAAATCTTCATTCAGCGCATCATATTCCGCCAGCAAAGGGCGGATCCGCTCGTAATACGCCAGTCCTAATTCAGTAGGCTGCAGCGAGCGGGTGCTGCGCCTGAACAGAGTGACCGCAAGCGCCCGCTCAAGCCGGGAAATCAATTTAGAGGCCTGCCCATGGCTGGTAGACAGCCGCTGTGCCGCGGCCGTAAAACTGCCCGTCTCGATCACCGCGATAAACATACGATCACAGTCCAGTCTTTCCATTTTGATTCCGGCAATAAGGCTATCGGTGCGTCACCATAGCAAACAAAGGCCCATGAGGGGATAAGAACAGATAAAATGATGATGATATAAAGTGCTTTATCCAGGCCGTCGGTTCAGGTCATCAGGCGGGGATAAACCTGCCCCGCCTGCTTTATCTCCGCGTCTCATATCCGTCGAACATGAAAAAGCAGCCTGAGTCAACGCAATGGATAAACGCGCTGATGATCTGATAAATTCCATTTCGGAACAAAACTTGCTCTGAATAATGGGATAATATCCATAATGGAAATAAGGTATCTTCCTCGCATCAACCGACTGAGAGGAAATAACCATGACCGACACGCGTACCGCACCTTATGCCGCCCTAATCATGCGCCTGGCGCTGGGTATCTTGTTTCTGGCCCATTTTAGCCTGAAATTTTTTGTGTTTACGCCCGCGGGTACGGCCAAATTTTTCGCCTCGCTCGGCCTGCCCGGCGGCCTTGCCTATATTACCATGGCGGTGGAACTGGTGGGGGCCATCGCACTGATTCTGGGCGTGTATACCCGCGTAGTGGCGGTGATCCTAATCCCTATACTACTGGGCGCGATTTTTACCGTTCACGGACCCGCCGGCTTTTTCTTCACCAACCCTAATGGCGGGTGGGAGTTTCCCGCCTTCTGGATTATCGGGCTGATCGTTCTGGCGCTCACCGGCGATGGTAAATATGCGCTTAAACCAACCTTGAGTCAGCGTTAAGGGGAACCCGCATGCTTGTTAATGGAAAATGGACCGCCGAATGGCATCCCGTACAGGCAAAAGATGAGAAAGGCGGATTTGTTCGCCAGGCTTCCAGTTTTCGTCATTGGGTCACCCCCGAGGGGTTGCCGGGCATGACAGGTGACGGCGGTTTCAAGGCCGAGCCGGGGCGCTACCATCTGTACGTGGCGCTGATTTGTCCGTGGGCGTCACGTACCTTAATAGCCAGAAAATTGAAAGGACTGGAGGATGTGGTTAGCCTATCAGTCGTTGAACCCTGGCTTCTTGACGAGGGCTGGCACTTTGGTGATTATCCGGGAGCGAACCGCGATGATCTCAATCAGGTGGAATGGCTGCATCAACTCTATACGCGTGCCGATGCTCACTATACTGGCCGCGCCACCGTGCCGGTGCTGTGGGATAAAAAGAGCCGAACCATTGTCAGTAATGAATCCGCTGATATCGTGCGTATGTTTAACAGCGGCTTCGGGACGCTGGCTGGTTCCGATATCGATCTCTATCCGCCTGAATTTCAGGCGGAGATCGATTTATTAAATGCGGAAATCTATCCGGCGCTGAATAATGGCGTTTACCGGGCTGGATTTGCCACCTCGCAAATCAGCTATCAGGAAGCCTGCAATGATGTTTTCGGTATGCTTGACGCATTGGAGAAACGCCTGAGCGACGGGCGTGTTTATCTCACGGGAGATAGGATGACCGAGGCGGATATCCGTCTGTTCGTGACACTGATTCGATTCGACGCCGCTTACCACGGTTTATTTAAATGTAATATCCGCCAGCTTAGGCAATATCAATTTCTTTTCGCGTTTACCCGACGCCTATTGCAGGTACCGGGCATAAACGAAACCGTTAACATGGATCATATCAAACAGGGATATTATTCCATCAAAGCACTGAATCCCAATGGCATCGTGCCGATGGGGCCAGACTTGCGCGATTATGGTTTTAACGAGGACAAGCTGAAATGAAAAAATTAGTTGTTCTGCTACATGGTGTCGGCAGCTCGGGGGCGGGTATGGAGGGAGTGGCACAGCTTTTACGCCAATTACTGCCTGACGTTATTTTTTCCACGCCCGATGGCACATCTTCCTTTGCCGGTGGTAACGCCGGTTATCAATGGTTTAGCGTGCAAGACATTACAGAAAATTCCCGGCCACGTCGTATCGCGGAGGCGCGCAGCGCGTTTGACGGGGTTTTAAGGGAGATATTCAGGCAGCATGACTTCGTGCCGGGCGAGGACCAGCTTATTCTCCTCGGTTTTTTCCAGGGCGCTATTATGGCCCTGGACGCATTGGTCACAAACCGGCTGCCACTGATTGCGGTTGTGGCTTTTTCCGGACGCTTATCTTCCCCTGAGCCCTGGAGCGGGCAAATACACGCAAAAGCGCTTCTTATCCATGGTACGTCGGATGCCGTAATACCCTGGCGGGAAAGCGAAAATGCCTGCGTCCGGCTGAGAGATGCGGGTATCGAGGTCGAAACGCTTTTCGAACCCGGGATATCACATACCATTTCTGCATCGGGTATAAAAAAAGCGGCTGAGTATATCGCCCGGCGCTTCAATTTAAACGGGTGATTTGTATTCCCCCAGTATGTCTGAAAACGTGCCGGACCCGCTCTTTTCTGATAAGAAGCCTGTCAGAAAACGCAGTGTAGTTTGGCAATATTTTCAGGGAATATTGAGTTACAGGTAAGAAATCTTTAATGAAAATTCCGGTAAATAGCTTTATCAGAGACTAACGAGTTTGATGAAAACGCTTAGACTTGTTTGCCATGAACAACACAACATTTGATACTGTTTTCGCGCTATGCTCACTTAAGGGCCCAGGGGATGAATACTTTTGAGTTTTCCATTAAATCCGAATCGATAAGCTTTCTCTGGCAAGGAGGGGATCGCGCGATAAAAATCCCGGCAGGTTATGCTCATGCCGCCAAAAACCTTTTTAAATCAGGAACGCTCACTGCGTATGACCTGGAAATGTTGATTTATCGCATTGAAGAGATGATTGAATCCGATAAAGACCTATTTCCCGTTAACGGCGGCGCGTTGTGCCAAGATGAATTAATGAAAGAGGTGAGTAGTATTTACCTCGATGGGTCTAACGTCATTTTACCATCAGAGATTGAAGCAGCGTTCAACACGCTGGCGGATAGGTTGTCCTATTCTGCCATTGCTATCCCCCCGGAAAAAGTCCCCAGCCTTACGTATTTTGTCTTTATCAGGGAAATGACTCATCATTTCCACATAGACAAGATAACCATACTATAACCTCATTTAAAGCTCGCATTTAAGGCAACGCTTTTTAGCTGCTTTGGACGTATACACACCTTAATGCGACGGTATCGGCGTTTAGCCCGAATCCAGCGCTTGGGCCTACTATGCAGGTAGTATTTCGTTATTTCGCCAGCCGGATAGCGAGGAATAAGGACGCTATTTCTGCGTCCTTTCCGCAGGGTCTTATAGCGTCGCTATTACTTTAGATTTTCAGGAAAATGAGCCGGCAGTTCATCTGCCGCGCAATTTATTACCGTTTCGTTATCCGCGCCGCAATCGCGAATAAAGGTTATCGTCGCAAATTCGTCTATCACCTCCGTGGGATAGGCTGGGCCTTGTTCGCGTAGCAATGCCATTTCCTGGAGATGATCATTCTGAAAACAAACCGTTTTTTCGGGATGATCAATGACCCAGCGCGGGAAAAATATGGTGCCGTGAAAGATGTTATCTTCCAGATTGGCGATCAGGCTGACATCCGTGCCGGTGGGCTCTGTCCAGGATATTTTATAGACTTTATTGGCGACGCGAACGATAAACGCTTGCTGATCCCTCACCCAGCGATTCCCTACAATCCCGCTATGGATGCGATAGTCAAGAGTAGCGGCGTTTTTGACATAAATTTCATAATTCCAGCCATTATCATAGGTATACACTAAATGTTTGCCGACAAAACCGCTTAAATCGTTCTTATCAAAGGTATTCATACCCTTTTCCTCATCCGTTTTTTTATACTATAAACATTTTATTGTTAGATTAAAAAACGTATTATCAGAACATATTAAACGAAATTTTGGATTGGTTATGGCATTAAAAACCACCCTGGAGCAATGGGAATTATTACAATCCATTGTGCAAGAAGGCAGCTTTGCCAAGGCGGCCGAAAAATTCAACCGCAGCCAGTCGGCCATAAGTTATAAAGTCGGTTTATTGCAGGAACGCCTGGGGCTTCCCCTGTTGACCCTCAACGGGCGTAAAGCGGAGCTGACCAAGGAAGGCTTCTGCCTGCTTGAGCAGGCGAAACCCTTGTTGCGGTCGTTTTACGCGCTGGAAAAACGCGCCTTAATGCTAAAACAAGGCGACAAGATGCGCGTGCGCATGGCTGTTGACAGTATTTTCCCCAAACATCATCTCTTCGGGGCAATGCGCGCCTTTCAGCGCCAGTACCCGGCTATTTGCATCGACCTGATGGAAGTGCTTCGCAGCGAGACCACCGAGCAGCTGATAGCCCGCCAGGCGGATCTCTACCTGGTGACCTGGCGTGACGATCTGACGGCCACAGGTAACAAACTTATTGAACTCACCTTTATGGCGGTGGCCAATGCGTCCCATCCGTTACTGTCGCAGCCCTACCCGATCATGGACAACGCCCTGGCCTCATGGCCGCGTATTGAACTGACCCATATCAGTCAGGATGCGCCGCCAAAAGAAGCCGTTTCCGTGACGGACAGTTGGACATTCACCACCATTGAATCCGCCATAGACGCGGTAGTCCATGGCATCGGCTATGGCTGGTTACCCGTTGAGCATATTAAAAAACAGCTTCAGTCCGGTGAACTTGTCCCCTTACCGCTGATGTATGGCCAGACACGCTCAACCGCCCTTTATCTGGTTATTGACGAAAACAGCAAGGTTTTTGATAACGAGATCAACGCGCTGGCCCGGCATCTCTCTTTTTATGCCTCGCAGTCATAGCCTATCCTGCCGCCCTACCTTAGCGGGTTATCGGGAGCAGGCTTAAGCGCTGGCCCGTGCAATAAAATGCCAGTTCAGCATGACGCGTTCCGCCGGCGCGTCCGGGTTATCAATTTTTTTAAGCAGCAGGGAAACGGCCTGGCGGCCTATTTCCCGCGACGGCTGCTCAATGGTGGTGAGCTGGGGCGACACCATCTCGGCCAGTTCAGAACCGTCGAAACCGACTACCGCGATATCGCGCGGAATGGACAGTCCGGCGGCTTCAATGGCGCGCATGGCGCCCGCCGCCAGCGTATCGGATACGGCAAACACCGCATCCGGGCGCGGATCCGCATCCAGCAATGTTTCCATGGCCGCCTTGCCCGCCCTGCTGCTCAGGTCGCTGGCATACGCAATGGCTTCATAACCGGGGGCCTGCCGGCGCAGTATCGTTTTATAGCCCCGCTCCCTGAGCTGGGCATATTTGTAGCTGAGATCGTGATTGATAAGCGCAATACGGCGGCATCCGCGTTTCAGCAAATGCCGGACGGCATGCTCCGCCGCGTCGGTATCATTGATACCGACGCAGGAAACGTTGCCGGCATCGGCATATTCCGCGCACTGTACCCACGGCGTCTGGCCAATCATGGCGCTGAGCTCGGGCAAGGTTGAAAACGCATCCATGGTAATAATGCCATCGACCATTTTGCCCGAGAGCAATCCCAGGCTTGATTTTGACCGTTCGATGTCCGAATTCGAGTTGCATAGCAGGATACGGTAGCCGTTTTTTTCCGCTTCTTCCTCAATCCCTTTCACCACCACGGCACAGAAGGGATTGGCGATATTCGAGACCATCACCAGGATCATGGAGCTTCTGGCGGTTCTCAGTTGACGGGCCAGCAGGTTGGGCTGGTAGTTGCTGGCGCGGATAGCCGCCAAAACGCGCTCGCGGTTATGGACTTTCACGGTATCACTGTTATTCAGCACCCGGGACACCGTTGCCACCGAGACTCCCGCCAGTTTAGCTATTTTTTGAATCGACATTACGACAACACATCCTGCGGTCATCACCCTATTACCAGAGGCTACCACAGTTTACTTGCGGCATGAATCAAAGCCCGGCGTTTCTGTCTGCGCGCCGGGCGTCCGTTCTCAATCGGCGACGGTAACCCAGCCCTGCTGCCGGTGGCTTTGCACGATGGCATCAATAACGCGCATCACGCCGGCACCCTCATAAAAGGTGGCGAACGGGCTGCAGCCCTTCGCCGGCGCCCGGCCGTCGCGCACGGCGGTATAAAATTGCAGCATCATGTTCTTGAACGCATCCGGCCAGCCTTCAATGTGCCCTCCGGGGAAGTGCGCACTGTGCGCCACGTCGGCGTTCATCAGCCCCGGATCGTCGCAGAGCAACTGGTTGGCCGCCGTTCGATGCCCTATCCACAATTGCTGCGGCGTTTCCTGATCCCAGGCGACGGAAGCATCGCTGCCGTTCACCTCAAAACTCAGCCGGTTTTTTCTGCCCGCGCTGACCTGGGACACACTGAAACAGCCTTTGCTACCGTCGTCAAAGCGGAACAGGACAAACCCCATATCTTCCGTGGTAACCGGGCGGTCTTCGTAACGCGCGTCCTGTTGCCCGGCGGAAAACGTCGAATTGCCCCGCATATTGGCTTTACGCGTTGGCCAGACGGTGGATAAATCCGCCATGACCGCGGTAATCCGCCGGCCAGTGACAAACTGCACCGTGTCGCACCAGTGCGAGCCAATATCCGCCACGGCGCGGGAGCTGCCCCCAAGGGCGGCGTCCACGCGCCAGTTGTAATCGGTCTCCAGCAGCATCCAGTCCTGCAGGTAGCTGCCGTGCGCCGAAAACAACCGGCCCAAGCGCCCGTGGCGCAGCATACTGGCGGCCTGCTGCACCATGGCGAACTGCCGGTAGACGAAACTGACGCCGTGCACCACCCCTGCCTGCTCGGCCATGGCGACCAGTTCGCCCGCCTCAAGGGCGGTCAGGCACAAGGGTTTTTCCGAAAAAACATGTTTGCCGGCGCGCAGGATTTTGCGGTTGATGTCGGCATGCAAATGGTTGGGCGTACAGTTATGCACCACATCGAGTCCGGGATGGGCCAGCAAGTCATCAATGTCGCCGTAAGCATAAGGAACATTCAACTGCGCCGCTTTAGCCTTGGCGTCGGCCAGCGGCGTATCGCACAGCGCCACCACCTCGACAAATCCCAGCCGGCGGATGGCTTCAATATGGGCAGGGCCGATAAAACCCGTGCCGGCGATACCGACTTTAATCATGAGTAGCATCCTCCCCCAGCCCCAGCATACGGCGCGCGTCTGCGCGGTCCTCATTGCCGGCGGCAAAATCATCAAAAGCCCGGGCGGCGACCGGAATAATATGGCGGCGGATAAAGTCGCCGCCTTCACGGGCGCCGGTTTCGCCGTCCTTCAGGCAGCATTCCCATTCCAACACCGCCCAGCCGTCGAAGTCATACTGGGACAGCTTGCTGAATATTGCTTTAAAATCAATCTGACCGTCGCCCGGAGAGCGGAAACGCCCCGGCCTGTCCATCCAGTTCTGATAGCCGCCGTAAACACCGCTGCGCCCGCTGGCCGCAAATTCCGCATCCTTGACATGGAAGGCTTTGATGCGCGAGTGATACCGATCGATAAATGCCAGATAGTCCATATGCTGCAGATGCAGATGGCTGGGATCGAACAGGATATTACAGCGCGGATGGTTATCCACCAGCGCCAGGAAACGTTCGAACGTGGCGCCGTCGTGCAGGTCCTCGCCCGGATGGATCTCAAAACATACATCAACCCCGTTCTGGTCAAAACAGTCCAGTATCGGCCGCCAGCGCAGCGCCAGTTCATTAAACGCCTCGTCCAGCAGCGTCTGGTTATGCGGCGGCCAGGGATAGAAATACGGCCAGGCCAGCGAGCCGGAAAAGGTGGCGTGCGCCGTTAATCCCAGCTTTGCGGACGCGGCGGCCGCCTGTTCCAACGCCTGGGTCGCCCATGCCCGGCGCGCCCCCGGGTTTCCCCTGACGGTAACAGGAGCAAAGCCATCGAACGCCAGGTCATAGGCGGGGTGGACGGCGATAAGCTGCCCCTCGAGGTGGGTGGAAAGCTCGCTAATGGTCAGTCCGTGGCCAGCCAGTGTTTCCAGGATTTCATCGCAATAGATCTGGCTGGCGGCGGCTTTTTCCAGGTCAAATATCGCCTTGTGATTACAAGGGATCTGCAAGGCGGTATATCCCAGCGAGGCGGCCCACTGCGCCAGCCCGTCAAGCGTATTAAACGGGGGTTGCTTCCCGATAAACTGGGACAAAAAAATGCCCGGACCTTTAATCGTTTTCATTACATCTCCCAAACTCAAACATGCTCTGGCTCTTTATATTTAAAGTAAAAGAAGAAAATTACCGCGATAACGGCGGCGGACACCGCCGGGATCCACCAAAAGGTGACCCACGCCTGCGGCACTGTCTGTCCCGCCACCAGGCGGTTGTAAAGCGCGCCGGAAATCTGCGAACCCAGCAGCATGCCGATGCCATAGGTAAACATGACGATCATGCTCTGCGCCTGCCCTTTGACCTTTGCGCCGGCGACGCGGTCGGTATAGATAAAACCGACGACAAAGAAAAAGTCGTAACACACGCCGTGCAGCAAAATGCCGAGATACAGCAGGAACCGGCCTTCCTCACTGACGCCCAGCGCGAAAAAGGCGTAGCGGACGAACCAGGCCAGCATGCCGATCAGCAGCATGTATTTGACGCCCAGCCGGCGGAACAGCAGGGGGATGACCAGCATAAAAAAGATTTCAGACATCTGGCCGAAGGACATGGCGGTGCTGACATCGCTGATGCCGACATCGGCAAGATATGACGCCGTATAGGCATAGTAGGTGCCCAGCGGTACGGAAATCAGCATGGCGCAGAGCGAGAAAACAAAGAAATGGCGGATTTTCAGCAGCGCGAACGCATCGGCGCAGAACAGATCGCGCAGCGCCAGCGGCTGCCCTTTGGCCGGTGCCGGCGTATGGGGCAACGTCAGGCTGTAAACCGCCAGCAATACCGAGCAGATGCCCGCCACCCAGAAAATATTCACGCTGGCCGACACGCCGGTAACACCAATGAATATGCCCGCGACTATCCAACCGATGGTGCCGAATACGCGCACCACCGGGAAGCTTTTATCGACATTTTTCAGGCTGTGGAAGGCAATATTGTTGCCCAACGCCAGCGTCGGCATAAAACAGAGCGTATAGCCGAACAGCAGGGCAATAAGCAGCGTGCCGTTGCCATCGATCAATGCCTGCGGCACGAACCAGAGGATCGCCGCGCCGGCCAGATTCATCACCGCCATGACTTTCTGGGAAGCAAAAAAGCGATCGACCAGCATGCCCAGCACAAACGGGGACAAAATCGAAGCGATGGGCCCCGCCGAGAACGCGTCGCCAATCAGCAATGACATATTGTGATGCGCCATCACCAGCCCCAGGGTAACCGACCAACTTCCCCAGATAAAAAATTGTAAAAACATCATCAGGGACAGCCGCGGTATCAGGAACCGATGCTGTACTTGGCTGACTTCACTGCTTTCCAGTGTTGACATCATGAGTTGCCTCGCCTTAAAAAGTAATCGATTACAAAACGTGTTTACACAAAAGTAATCGATTACAAATTAATTTTCCCGCTCTTTATAACAAAATTGCGATTTGAATCACGCTAAAACCCGGTTAAAAACGCCCGGTTCAACGATGGCCAATCCCTTCGAGATAGGCGCAGAACATATCCGCCATGGCGTCGGAATAGGCGGTGATCTCGGCGGCGGTACGGGGACCCGCGGAAAAATGTTTCCCCACGGTACTGAGGGTCGTCATGATCAGGTCGCTTGCCAATGCCCGGGTTGTTAGCGACGCGTTGGGCAGCACCTCCCGCATAAAGGCTTGCACAGTCTGGTCGATCGCCGCCTGGGCCTCCTGCGCCTCGGGGACATCCCGATAGAGGGGTGCGGCATCATTGAGCGCCACGCGCATCTCGGCCTCCTCGCATTCGGAGCGAATAAAGGCGTGCGCTAATATGCGCAAACGCTCCAGCGGCGGTGTCCCGCCATCGTCAAGGATGCGCCGCAGTAATTCCGTAGTTTGCCGCCATTCATCGCTTTGGAGACGAAAAAGGATCGACGCCTTATTCGGGAAATACTGATACACCGATCCAATGCTCACACCGGCCCTTTCGGCAACCCGCGCGGTGGTGAACCGCGGCGCGCCCTCTTCCTTTAAAACCTGAGTAGCCGCTTCGAGAATCGCGGCCACAAGCTCTGCCGAACGCGCCTGCTGGGGTATTTTTCGTGAGGAAATCTGCGGGTTTCGGCGATGGGTCATGGGGGCCCTGGCAACGTGAAGGTGAATGCGAATAGGAAACATGACGAATTAGTCGTATTCTAAAACGCGAGTAATTACTCATATTATCCGGCCGCCGCAAGGCGGTCAACATCAGCCCTACACTATCGGACACTTTTATGATCACCACACTCTCCACCGCTCCGCTGGCTCCCCTGCTGGATCGCCTGTTCAAACAGGCGGACGAGGCGCGCAGTCCGGCCTGGGCGGCAATGGCGCACGAAGAACGCGAACGCTTTATGCACAGCAAGACTGACTATCTCGCGCTCTATGGGCACCTGAAAGACCTCTGGCTGCCGGTCTCGCGCGAAACCGGCACGCTTCTTTATATGCTGGCGCGCAGCGCCAATGCACGCACCATCGTGGAGTTCGGTACGTCGTTCGGCATCTCGACTTTATACCTGGCGGCGGCGCTGCGCGACAACGGCGGCGGCCGGCTTATCACCAGCGAGTTTGAACCGTCCAAGCTGGCGCAGGCGCGCGCGAATCTGACCGCCGGCGGGCTGATCGACCTGGTGGAGATCAGGGCCGGCGACGCGCTCAAAACGCTGGCCGCCGATCTGCCCCCGTCCATCGACCTGCTGTTGCTGGATGGCGCCAAGTCGCTCTATAGCGACATCCTTAACCTGGTCGAAAAGCGGCTGCGGCCGGGGGCGCTCATCGTCGCCGACAATACCGACTACAGCCCCGATTATCTGGCGCGCGTGCGCTCGCCCGCCGGGGGCTACCTGTCCACGCCATTCGCCCAAGACGTGGAATTGTCCATCAAACTCGGTTGAGCATGACTTCCCATGTTTTTCATTCAGGCGATGCCATTACGCCAATATTCATTACCGGCGCCACGGGGTGGCGCTTTGCGGGGATTAATGCATTATGACTGATACGCTTAAGCGGGATCCCGCGCAGAAACGCCTCATGCTGCTGATGGCGATCTTGTTTGTTTCCTATTTGTGCGTGGCCATTCCTCTCCCTGTCATTCCCGTATTCGTGACCGGGAAACTGGGGTTCGGCAATGTTTACGCAGGTCTCGGCGTTGGCGTCGCCTTCCTGTCGACGGTATTGACCCGCGGCTATGCCGGCAACCTGGCCGACCGCCGTGGCGCCAGGTATGCGGTCAGGATGGGGCTGGGCTTTTATACGTGCGGGGCGCTCATTTCGTCGGGGGCGGGATTTTTGCCCTACGCCCCCTGGCTTGCGTATCTGGTTCTTATCGCGGGCCGGTTGCTGGTCGGCCTGGGCGAAAGCCTGGTCGGCGTCGGCATTATCCTATGGGGGGTGGGTTTGGTGGGGCCCGCGCGTTCAGGCCAGGTACTGGCCCTGGTCGGCGCCGCCATTTACGGCGCCCTGGCCGTCGGCGGCCCGGTGGGACTGGCGCTGCTGAAATGGTTTGGCTTTTCCAGCACCATGGCTGTGAGCGCGCTGCTCTGCGCCCTGGGCCTGCTGGCGATCTGGCGCGTGGCCGGCGTCGCCCCGTCTGCGCACGGCAAACGCCCCGCCTTTACGAACGTGCTCGGCAGAATCTGGCTGCATGGGGTGGTCGTTTGCCTTCAAGGCATTGGATTTGCCGCTATCGGCGCGTTCTTCGCCCTCTATTTCCTGCATCAGGAATGGCATTACGCCGGGCTGGGCCTGACGGCTTTCGGCTGCGGATTCGTCCTGGTCCGCGTGCTATTTGGCCATCTGCCCGATCGCATGGGCGGCCTTCCCGTGGCGCTTGGATCGCTGGCAATCGAAGCCATCGGCCAGATTCTTATCTGGAGCGCGCACGATCCCTCCCTCGCCCTTGCCGGCGCATTCCTTACCGGACTCGGGTGCTCATTGGTCTTTCCGGCCATGGGGCGTGAAGTGGTTCATCTCGTGGAGCCGCATCTGCGCGGCAGCGCCATGGGCGGGTACGCGGCCTTCCAGGATCTCGCCTATGGCTTGACGGGGCCTGTGGCGGGATTTCTGGCGGACCGCGCCGGCTACGGCAGCCTATTTCTGGTCGGCGGGATTGCGGCGGCGATGGGCTTTTTCATCGCGCTTTATCTCTATCGCGCCAATACCGCCGTGGCTGCGCGCAACTCCCGCGCGTCGGGAGATTGACCACGTCAGCGCGTGCGCGGGTTATCCCTGCGCATTCGCCTACGGGCCTCCCAGGCCCTGTTGCTTGCAAATGCATTACTCGGGAGCGGTTTCGGGCCTGGCGGGAAACACCGCCGAGAAGAGGTTCAGATAGATTTGCTGCAAACCCTTATGCGTGGTTTGCCGCTGCTGTGTCAAGATACGCAGCATGGTTCCCTCGGTGAGCACCGCCATCAGCTCCGCCAGACTGGCGGCGGCGTCATGGCTCATCTCCGGATAGGCCTGCATTAGCATCTTGCAGCCCTCCCGGAAGAGTACGGCATCAACATCCAGCAGAATGCGGGCAATACGCGGATTGCGCGTCGCTTCCGCCGAGACCTCCAGCATCAGCGCCTGGTTGATTTCCGTCTCATCGCCATCCAAAAGCCGGTGATCCGCCAGCGCTGAAGCCATATGTTCCAGGTTGTTATCGTTATCAAGCATGAGTTGCACCCGATGCTTGACGATACGATGCGCGATTTCTTCGATAATCGCCTCTTTATTGGTGAAATAGCGGTATATCTGGCCGACGCTCAACTGGGATTGCGCCGCGATTTCAGCCATACCGGCGCCATGGAAACCGTGTTTACGAAAGCATAGGCGGGCAGCGGCAATAATCTGATCGCGCCGATCCGCAATTTTCTGTTGCCTGTCGGGCACCAGGGGTTTGTTTTTAGTTGCCATCAGATCTTAATCCTTTACCGGGGCCAGCAATAAATCTAGCGGTAAGCCGGTCTAAAAGGCAATCGCCAGGCGCCGATGATAGCGGACCGGGGGCGGTAAGCGCCAGGGCTACTGTCGCCACCCGCCGCCCAGAACTTTGTACAGGGTAATCTGTTGCTGCAGTAAATCCAGCTGCGTCGTGATTTGCGACTGTTGCGCGCTATAAAGCGAACGCTGAGCCACCAGCACAGACAGATAATTATCCACACCCTGGCGATAACGCATATTCGACGCATCATAGTTTCGCTGGTTGGCCGCGGTGTTCAGCGAACGGGCGGCCAGTTCGTCCTGATAGGTCGACTGGCCGGCCAGGGCGTCCGAGACTTCTTTAAACGCGGTTTGGATGGATTTTTCATAATTCGCCACCTCGATTTTTTGCGAGGTTTTAGCGATATCCAGATTGGCCCGGTTCACGCCGCCATCAAAAATCGGCAGGGTGATTGTCGGCACAAACGACCAGGCCGCGGTCCCTCCCTCCAGCAAATGTCCCAGGCTGCTGCTTGAGGATCCGCCCGCCGCCGTCAGGCTGATGCTTGGGAAAAATGCCGCCCGCGCTGCGCCGATATTGGCGTTAGCCGCTTTCAGGGTATGTTCGGCGGCAATAATATCCGGCCGCCGCGTCAGCAAATCGGACGGCAGGCCGGCCGGTGTCGCCGGGAAACGCCACTCTTTATTCAGGCGGGCATGCTCGGCCAGACCGGCGGGCAGCCCGGTTCCGGCCAGCAGGCGCAGCGCATTGATATCCTGCCGTACCTGGCGGGTATATTGCGCCACATCGGCCTGGGCGCTGCGCACCGTGGTTTCCGCTTGCGCCAAATCCTGCGAGGTGCTGACGCCGGCATCATAGCTGCGTTTGGTCAAATCATAGGATTGTTGCTGGCTGGCGGCGGTCTGTTGCGCCAACAGTAATAATTCATTGTCCGAACACAATGTCAAATATCCCGTCGCCACTTCGGCAATCAGGCTGATTTGCGTCGCCTGCTGCGTCGCCTCGGTCGACAGATAGCTTTCCAGACTTTTGTCGCGCAGACTGCGCACCCGGCCGAAAAAATCCATCTCCCAGGAAGTGACGCCCAGGCTGGCATCGTATTGATGGTAGGTTACCGGCCCGGAGCTTTGGGTCGAATACAGGTTCCCCGGCAAATGTTCCGCCGTTTGACTGGCGGACAAATCTACCGTGGGCAGCAGCGCGGCCCGGTCGATATGGAATTGCGCGCGCGCCGTCTCGACATTCAGCGCCGCCACTCGCAAATCGCGGTTATTGGCTAACGCCAGGCCGATCAGCTGATGCATGGCCGGGTCGGTAAAGAATGTTTGCCAGCGGATATCCGCGCCGTCCGCCGCCTTGCCGCGCTGGCCGGCGGCGTCCCAGTCCGCGGCCACCGGCATTGCCGGCCGGTGGTACGCCGGCTGCAAGGTACAGCCGGCCAGCGCCAGGGAAATCATAACAGGCACAAGAGCCGGAACCAGATAACGTTTATTCATGAGAGGTCGCCTCGGACTGCGATGTTTTTTTGTTTTTACGGGTGAACAGGTTGACCACGACGACATAAAACATCGGCACAAAAAAGATGGCCAGGAAGGTAGCGGTAAGCATGCCGCCCACCACGGCGGTGCCAATGGAATGTTGACTGCCCGATCCGGCGCCATGGGAAATCGTCAATGGCAAGACGCCGAGGATAAACGCCATCGAGGTCATGATAATGGGGCGGATCCGCAGCCTGGCCGCGTCAATGGCAGACTCGACCAGATCTTTGCCCTGCTTTTCATGCAGCTCTTTGGCGAACTCCACAATCAGGATGGCGTTCTTCGCCGCCAGCCCGACCGTGGTCAGCAGCCCGACCTGGAAAAAGACATCGTTTTGTAATCCGCGCAGCAATACCGCGCCGATGGTGCCCAACACGCCAAGCGGTACCACCAGCAGCACCGAAAAAGGTATGGACCAGCTCTCATACAAGGCGGCGAGGCAAAGGAATACCACCAGCACCGAAAGGCTGTACAGGGCCGGCGTCTGCGAGCCGGACAATTGTTCTTCATAAGACAGTCCGTGCCACTGCACGCTGAAGCCCTGCGGCAATTTGGCGGCGATGTCATTGACCGCCTTAACCGCGGCGCCCGAACTCAACCCGCTTGCCGGCGATCCCATAATCTCCACCGCCGAGACGCCGTTGAAACGTTCATAGCGGGGTGAGCCATAGATCCATTTACCGCTGCCGAAAGCCGAGAACGGTACCATCTGGCCGCTGCCGTTGCGGAAATACCATTTATCCAGATCTTCCGGGGTCACGCGCGATGAGGCGTTGCCCTGGATGTAGACCTGCTTGACGCGGTCCTCATACATAAACTGGTTTACATAGGTGGAACCCCAGGCGGCGGACAGCGTATCGTTGATATCGTCCAGGTTCAGGCCCAGCGCGCTGGCGCGCTCGTCATCAATAAGCAGTTGGTACTGCGGTTCGTCCTCCATCCCGTTGGGACGTACCGCCGTCAGGCGTTTATCCTGCGCGGCCAGTTGCAGGAACTGATTACGCGCCGCCATCAAGGCGTCATGGCCTTTGCCGGCGTTATCCTGCAGGTAGAAGTCAAAACCGGTCGCGTTGCCCAGCTCCATCACCGCCGGTGGGATCAGCGCAAAGGCCTTACCGTCTTTTAACGTGGCGAAGTGCTGCATGGCGCGGCCGGCCAGCGCCTGCACCGACAGGTTGCCGCCGCCGCGCTCGCTCCAGTCCTTGAGTTTGACAAACGCCATGGCGCTGTTCTGCCCGCGGCCGGAAAAGCTGAAGCCGTTGGCGGCGAATACCGAGCTCACCGAGGCGGATTCCTTGTCCAGCAGATAGTTTTCCATATCCATCAGGACCTGCTGGGTGCGCAGCGCCGAGGCGTTGGCCGGCAGGGTCACCTGCATCATCATCACGCCCTGGTCTTCGTCCGGCAGAAAGGACCCGGGAACACGGGTAAACAAATAACCGGTGGCCGCCACGATAAGCAGGTAAACCAGCATAAATACCCTGCGCCGTGAAATAACGCCGCCGACATAGCGGGTGTAATGCACGGTGCCCGAATCGAATTTGCGGTTGAACCAGCCGGAGAAACCACGCTGCGATCGCTCTCCCGCCGAGGCCCTGAGCAGGGTGGCGCATAATGCCGGCGTGAAAATCAGCGCCATCAGCACCGACAACGCCATGGCCGAAACAATGGTGATGGAGAACTGGCGATAAATAATCCCGGTGGAGCCGCTGAAAAAAGCCATCGGGACCAGCACCGCCGCCAGCACCAGGGCGATGCCAAACAACGCGCCCTGAATTTGCGCCATGGATTTGATGGTGGCGTCTTTCGGCCCGAGCTTTTCTTCGGACATGACCCGCTCGACGTTTTCCACCACCACGATGGCGTCATCCACCAGCAAGCCTATCGCCAGCACCATACCGAACATGGTCAGCGTATTGATCGAGTACCCAAAGGCCGCCAGTATGCCAAACGTACCAAGCAGGACCACGGGCACCACCATGGTGGTGATGAGCGTGGCACGCAGATTTTGTAAAAACAGCAGCATGACGCAGAACACCAGCACAATGGCTTCAAACAAGGTTTTGACCACCTCTTCTATCGAGGCGCTGACCACCGGCGAGGTTTCGTATGGGTATTCGATCCTGACGTTGTCCGGTAGGGAAGACTGCAGACCGGCGATGGTGGCTTTGACCGCTTTGGCGGTATCCAGCACATTGGCGCCGCTGGCCAGCCTTAACGCCATCCCGGATGAAGGCTGGCCGTTAAAAGTTGACGAAATGCTGTAATCTTCCGGCCCCAAATCAATATTGGCGACATCGCGTAAGCGCACCTGCGAGCCATCGGTATTCACCTTAAGCAGGATATCTTCAAACTGTTTCACGCTTTCCAGGCGGGTTTTACCGATAATCGTGGCGCTGAATTTGGCATTCTTTACCGAAGGCAGCCCCCCCAGTTTACCGGAAGAAATTTGCACGTTTTGCCGGGTAATGGCGGTACTGACGTCGCTTGGGATCAAGGAATATTGATACAATTTGGCCGGGTCCAGCCAGATACGCATGGCGTATTCGGAACCCATCACCATAAAGTCGCCCACCCCTTTGGTACGGGCGATGGGGTCTTCCAGTTTGGACACCAGGAGATTGGCCAGATCGGAATCGCTCAATTTGCCGTCTTGCGAAATCAGGCTCACCACCATCATGAAATTGGCCTGATATTTGGCGACCCTCAGCCCTTGGGTGGTCACCTCGGTGGGCAATTGCGACTCCGCCAGCGAAACCTTGTTTTGTACCTGTACCTGCGCGGTATCCGGATCGGTGCCTTGATCGAAGGTCGCGATAATGGTGGCGCTGCCGTCGCTGTTACTTTGCGATTCAAGATAACGGAGATTGTCCAGGCCGTTCATTTGCTGTTCGATAACCTGAACCACGGTTTTTTGCGTGGTTTCCGCGCTTGCGCCAGGATAGGTCACGGAAACCGAAATAGCCGGAGGCGCGATATTAGGGTATTGGTTGATCGATAAAGACAAGATGGACAAGCCGCCCGCCAGCATAATGACGATGGCGATAACCCAGGCAAAAATGGGACGTTCGATAAAAAACTTCGACATCTTGTTTCCCCTATTGTGCCGACGGATCGGTCATCGAAGAGTTGTTGCTGCCCGTTGAGGCGACGGCGTTCCGACGTTCGCTGGCGTTAACCTTGATACCGGCGCGGATATTCTGGAGCCCGTCGGTAACGACTCTTTCACCGGCCTGCAGCCCCTGCACCACCAGCCACTCCCCGTCGATCATTTCGCCGGTGGCGACAGTGCGTTGTTCGATGGTGTCATCGGTTTTCACCACATAGACGTAAGGTTTACCTTTGACGTCATGGCCGACCGCTTCCTGGGGAATAAGAATGCCCTGCTCCTGCACGCCCTGGCGCAGGACCGCATGCACAAACATCCCCGGCAGCAGTTCGTTATGCGGGTTGGGGAACGATGCCCGCAGGGTTACCGATCCCGTCCCCTCATCCACCGTCACTTCAGAAAACTCCAGCTTGCCCTCCTGTTGATAGATGCTGCCGTCCTCAAGGGTCAGTTGTACCGCCGCGGCGTTATCGCCGGCCGATTTCAGATGGCCCTGCGCCAGCGCCCGGCGCAAACGCAAAAGATCCTGAGAGGATTCGCTGATATCGACGTACATCGGATCCAGCTGTTGGATGGTGGTCAGATAGCTCGTCTGCCCGCTGGTCACCAAAGCGCCCTCGGTGTATATCGACCGGCCGATATGGCCGGAAATCGGTGCCTTGACCTGGGTGTAATTCAGATTGACCCGCGCGGTTTCCACATCAGCGGCCGCTTCTTTGGCGGCGGCGACCGCATCGTCGTAAACCTGGCCGCTGACGGCGTGGGCTTCCGACAGCGGCTTGTAGCGTTTGGCCAGCGCAGCGGCGTTGGTGAACGTCGCCTGCGCCTTATCATAGGCGGCCTGATACGTGGCGGGGTCGATCTGATATAACGGCTGGCCGGCCTTCACCTCGGCACCCTCGGTGAAAAGCCGCTTCAGGATAATGCCGTCGACCTGCGGCCGGACCTCCGCGCCCTTTACCGCCGTGGTCCTGCCGGGTAATTGGGTGGTAAGTGTTACCGGCTGGGTATGTAGCGTGACAATACTGACTTGCGGTATGGCGGCTGGTTGTCCGGCCGTTGGCGAGGTCGAGTCATCACAGCCGGCAATCAACAAAAACATACTGATAATCAGTAATTTTGGATGCGTCATCGGTTCACTCTTTCAATCGTTATGTTTTGAGAACAATCATTCTCAGAAAGAGTGGATATTACCCTAACGCCGGCCGCGATAACGTAAGGATTGCGTTAACAATAATGTCAAATTGAATCGCAAAAACACCTTTTTTGCCGTTATGGTATGCCAGGAGGATTAATATCATGGCAAGGAGACGTTTATTTTCGCTGTTTGCCTTGGGGAATATTCAAGCGCACTCATCGAGGCAAAATCTGCCGCCGGCTGTATTAACGATCAACAAGAATAAAGCAGCCGGCATAACGTAACAAAACGGCCAATACCGATAACACGCGGGATGTGGCATTCATATGAGACGGGGTCACTTCCAATGACTTTATCTCATTCCCCGGCTGTTTTATGATGCCGAACCAGCGTCAATACTTTCGGGGGTGGAAACACGTGAGTAAAAGCAAACAGACCGCAAGAAGCGCCTTTTCCCGCCTTGACGCGGCGGATCGCAAGCTCCTCGCCCTGCTGTCGGAGGACGCAACGAGAAGTTACGCCGAGCTGGGCCAGTTAATGCATTTATCGCCGCCCGCCATCCACGAGCGGGCCAAGCGTCTAAGACAGGATGGCGTCATCAAAGGCACGGTCGCCCTCTTGGACGGCAAAAAGCTAGGCCGCCCCTTGCTTGCTTTCGTGCACGTTGACACCAAAAACTGGACAAGTACCCGCCGGATTCTAGAATTTCGCGCCTTTAATGAAGTCGAGGAAATCCACACGGTCACCGGGGAAAGCGCTATCCTGCTCAAGGTCCGCACGCAAGACACTCAGTCCCTGGAGGCATTGCTTGGCAAGATTCATGAAATAGAGGGCGTGTCTTCCACGCATAGCCATATCGCCCTCTCTACCTACCTGGAACGCGGCCCGAGCCCGTTAATGGATGGCGACGACGCGGATTGAAAAAATGGCCGCCGCATTTCCCTGCGTTTTTTTTCAGGCGTGTTCCCAAGGTACATACAGGCTATCAGGGCTGAAGAATATTCAGGATTTCATGGTCCGGCAAGACACTTAAACAGATGTGCCGCGAACCGCGTTCGTATTTTCGCGCCTCTCGCCTTATACACTTCCTAGCGCCGAATATTATGTGAGAAAATTATATTACCGCAGAATAATGTTCAACCAGCGATAGTGAATGACGATATGGTACCTCTGACCAAGACCGCGATAATACTTTTGGATCCCCTCCCGCTCTGGAAAAAACTGAACGTCACGGCTTTTCTGGCGACAGGCATTGGCGATGCCTCCCCCGAGGCCATGAGCGAGATATATATCGATGCGGATGAGCGGCAATATACCCGACTGTTCGGGCAACCTATAGTCGTATTTTCGGCTTCGCAGGATACGCTGTTACGCGCGCTGCGGGTTGGTCAGGAGAGGGGCCTGACGTGTTCCGCCTATGTGAACGCTATGTTTGATCAATCCCATGGCGAGGAAGGGCGCAGGGTTTTTCGCGCCGAGCACGCGCACAGGCCGGATTTAGTGGGGCTTGCCGTGCGTGGCCCGCGCAAGGATGTCGATAAGGCAATCAAAGGCGCCCGGCTCCATCCGTAAGCACGGGTAAAAATACCGCCGGTGTCACGGGTTCGATGACCGCGTCAATTCCGCCGTGCGTCCCGCGCCCCGCAATGCGATAAAGATGACGATGGCGGTTATTGCCGCGATTGCCGAAAGCACGTCGAGCAGGAGGCTGAACACGCTCTGGTAAATTGCGGTCAGGGCCTCAGGGGAAGACGCGTTGAGGGCGGCATTCGCCCCTGCCAAATCGCCGCCTGCCAGGCGCTGCGCGGCTGCGCTGGCCGATGATGGCGCCTCCGGCAGTAAAGAATCAAACCGGGGGATAAGCAACGCCACAAGCAGCGCGTTTACCATCGCGAGCGCGATGCCTTCACCCGCCACGCGGGTGGTGTTGAAGATGCCCGTCGCCATGCCGGCGCGTTCGCGCGGCACGACGCTGAGGGCGAGCCCGTCCATCAGCCCCCAGGGAAGACTGATGCCGATGCCGATCAGCAGGAGCGGAGCAATCAGCGCCGGGCCGGCCTCGCCGCCCGCCCAGCGGCCCAGCCATAAGAGACCGCAGGCCGACAGCATCAGCCCTGTTCCGCACAGCGCAGCGGAGGATAACCATCGCGTGAGCAGGCCCGCGATGAGCGGCAGGACCAGGAGCGGACCGCAAAGCGCCATCATGATCCATCCGACCTTCAGTTCACTCATGCCATTGATGCCGACGAGCCGGATGGGAAGCAGCACCAGCAGGACCACAAAAGCGTAAGCCGGCGCCGCGGCCAGCAGTTGTACAGCGACGAAACGCGGAATACGGAACAGCGACAGGTCGAGCATCGGCCGCCGCGCGGAGGTTTCTACCAGGACAAAAACGGCGCCGAGGAGCAATGCGCCGGCCAAAGACACAATGACCGGCATAGCCAGCCAGCCGGCCGCCGGCGCGACCAAAATGCCGTTGGTAAGGAAAGCCAGCGCGGCGGTGAAGCTGACGGCGCCTTTCCAGTCGAGGCCTGCGGCGTCGGGATCGCGCGATTCGCGCACCACGCCGGTGCCAAGAAGGAACGCCGCGCCGGCAAGGACCGCCGCCAGGAAAAAGATTGAGCGCCAGCCGAAGATAGCAATCATAAGCCCTGAACTTATCGGCCCGAAGGCCAGGCCGATGCCGAAACTCGTGCCGACCACGCTGAAAGCCCTGATGGCGCCGGGGCCGGTGAATTCTTGCGCCAGCGCCGCCATCACGCCGGAGAACGCTAACGCCGACGCGACGCCCTGGGCGGCGCGCAGCAAATCGGCGGTGAACAGGTTTGGCGAGAAGGCAAGCGCGGCCGAAACGATGCACAGGGCGCAGGACCCGCAAAGGAAGATCTTCTTTCGTCCAAAGGTGTCGGCGAGCGCTCCGGCAGCCATCAGGCAGCTGCCGAAGGCGAGCATGAAGGCATTGGAGATCCAGGCGAGTTCCAGCGAACTGCCTTCCAGCGCCCGGCCGAGCGTCGGAATGGCCACGGCCGGCCCGGTGAAGGCGAGCGGGTTCGCCACCGCGATAAGGCAGGCAGACAGGAGTACGCAGGCCTTGCGCAACGCGCCGCCTGAAGTCTGGTTAGTGTTCAAATAAACCTCATTGATGATTTCAGCGTGCCTTAACGGCGGCGCTGCCGCATAAAATAATGCCATGGAGCTTACGCGATATATTGGCGAATAGGTGTCGCCACAGCGGCGACACCTATGATGCAAGGACGGGGGGCTGGCGAGGAAAGGGAATGTAGGACTGATATCACTTATGAGCATGATGAATAAGTCCTATGAATAATGGTCCCATTGTCATTAATCATCTTTGCCTTATGCTGGCGGTGGCATCCTCGAAAAAGGATTCTCGCTTTTCCCAGCCTTATTCACATCATAATGACCAGCAGGCTGGTCATTATCGTCGGGCATCTATGCTGGAGAAAATAGTCATAAATCGACTGATGATATCCGCCTTACCGTTGGCGCTACCTCCGTCGGCCACTTTTGCTGAGGAAACATCCATGATTGATATTACCAGACACGGCTCCACGCCCGCCGCCAGCGGTCCGGAGAGCTATTTTACCGGCACGGTACGTATCGACGCGCCATTCCAGGCCACGCCGCCCGCGCGCGTGGGGGGCGCGACCGTCACGTTCCAGCCCGGGGCCCGCACGGCCTGGCATACGCATCCGCTGGGCCAGACGCTGATTGTCACCGCAGGCCAGGGGTGGGTGCAGGAATGGGGGAAGCCGGCCCAGGTCATGAATAAGGGCGATATCATCTGGATACGGCCCGGCGTTAAGCACTGGCACGGTGCGTCGGCCACCTCCGCCATGTCGCATCTCGCCATTGCCGAGTCCCTGGACGGCAAAGCCGTCGACTGGCTGGAAAAAGTCACCGACGAGCAGTATCAGCAGTAAGCCCCGCCATACTATGGCTCGCCTCCCGGCGCGCCATGGCAATACGCGCCCCACGCCTGCCTTGCGATTCTGCTGCGCGCTATCACGATAGTGCGCTTCCCGGGCTTTTCCGTATCACCATCAGGGCGCTGGCCGAGGTGAACAGCGCAATGATCCAGGCCATCGTCCAGGGCGTGCCGTCGCTCAGCCACGCCAGCAACAGGGATGAAATAATCCCGCTCCCGTACTGTAATGAACCCATTAATGCCGAGGCGGATCCCGCCATTCCCGGCACGTCATCCATTGCCGCGGCGGTAGACGTGGCGGCAATAACCCCGTTCATGGAAAAAAAGATAAACACGCTGATGACAATGAGCACGATACCGCCCACCTGCATTTTTGTCGCCAGCGCCAATATCACCGCGGCGGCGGCGGCAATCGAGGTGGCTATTTTCAGCAGCGTGTCCAGTTTGTGGCGCTGCACCAGCTTACGGTTGACGGCGCTGATGGCCATCAGGCCAATCACGTTTATGGCGAACAGCCAGCCATAATGCTGGGGATCAACCTGGTAATAACTGATATAGACAAACGGCGAACCGGTAATAAAGGCATACGCGGCAACATAATAGAAGGTCACGCACAGCGTATAGCGCATGAATGTCCTGTTCTTCAGCAAAGAAACATAATTAGCGAAAGCGCCAGCGAGTGAGGCGTTGATCCGCCGCGCCTGCGGCAGCGTTTCCGGCAGCCACCATAAGGAGATAAACATCAGCGTTCCTATAATGGCCAATAACCAGAAAATGGCGTGCCAGGACGCCACCCTGATCATCTGTCCGCCGAGCAGCGGACCTGCTATGGGCGCGATGGCCATAATCATCATCAGCGTCGACAACATTTGCGCTGCGCGGGTGCGGGTAAATAAATCCCGGATCATCGCGCGCGCCAGCATCGGTCCAATACAGGCGCCCATCGCCTGGAATACCCGCCAGAAGACGATTTGAGTAATATCACGCGACATGGCGCAGCCTATGGACCCGAGGGTAAACAGCACCATCCCGATAAATAACGGCACCCGGCGCCCCAGGCGATCGCTTATTGGCCCCCAAATAAGCTGTGCTATGGTAAAGCCAATTAAAAAACCGGTGATGGTCAATTCCGCGCTCCCCCGGAGATCGGCTGACATGGCCGGCATCGCGGGTAAATAAATATCTGTCGACAACGAGGTGAATGCCATTAAAGCACTCAGGATGACGATAAATAACAGCCCGGTATTGTGACTTGTGGCGATAAGCACTCGTCTTTCTGTTTTCTTCATAATGTTCTTTTTAGCGTATACGGGAGGTGGCAGAAACCTCATCTTAGCCTTGAACCCTTCCCGGGTAACCTGATGAAAATATAATGTGGCTATGAGTCAGATTCATAAATGGCCGTTTTGGCGCCGAGGGCCGCCATTCGAGCGCTAGCGGCCGTCGCACCCCTGGCCGCCCTTGGCCGGTAAACGCGCCGTTTCAGGTTTACCGCGGTGTTGTTATAGCGCCTGACCCTGGGGACATAAATGATAACAAACGCAATTGCCGATATTCGCAACGGATATCACGCCGGGATAATTTTAAATCGGTTAATATATTAATTCTTTTTACCGCTTGAATTTTATGGGGTTTTTATTACTCTTTACTGAGAGTTTTCTCAAAGCAAAAAAATAACCGGATATGATAAAAGTGGCAATTGCACCTGCCCATTATGAACGGTAATTTGTAAGTGTATTAATAATGAATTAATCGGGAAAATATATCTCAACACTCAATTACGCGTGTTTATTCAGCGCTGAATTTATTGTAAGAATGGATTATTATTTTTTATTTACACATTAACGCAATGCAATAAAATTGACATCGCACGTTGCATCTGGACATATCGCTATTACGCGACATTTAATACACAGCTTATTCAGGTATCTGTTATGACAAAAACCACCCTTTCCATAATGTTGGCCGGTTTTATGCTGCTCGCTTCCGGGTGCGCCTATATTGCTAATTCGCCCGGCACCAAGCCTTCCGTGACGCCGCCAAAGCTGGTAAGCCCCCCGGGGCAAAAGCAGTTTTGGAATAATGCTAAACTGTTCGGCCCTGTTCCGGAAAGATACCAGAATGAGGGCGATAAAGAATGTGCCGCGCAGGGAAATGGCAAAGCCATCGGTTATCATCCCAATCCAAAAGATTATTATGGCAAGTATTTTGGCAAAAGGGGCTATCTGTGCGCGTTCCATTGACGCCGGCCCAGGCCGGTATTCCGGGCCTTGCGGCATCGCGCGGCCCGGCGCGCCCATGTCAACAGCCAGGCCGTATGCTCACCCGCCGCGCGTTTTGCCGCCTTAATCGACAATCTCAATATTCACCAACCGGCTGTCGGCGCGCCCGCGATCGTCGATCGCCCGTATGCGGTAGCGCCCGCTGTTGATGGGCCGCCAATCAAGGGCCGTTTTGCTGGCGGAGCTGCCGAGATAGATATCATCGGCAAACCAGTACACCCGGTTGCTGTCGGCATCCGTCACCGCATTAAACGAAATCCGGTCGCGCCCCGGCTGTGATTGCCTCAGGGTATAGGTCGTGTTCTTTAACGGCGACGTAATCCGCGGCGGATTACCGCTGACGTCCACGCCGCCATCCTGGCAGTGATTCGCCGGCGGTTTGCGCTTGGGCAGGCCGGCCTGGGCAAAGACGTTCGCCAGATCCGACGGCCAGAATTCAAACACCTCGGTGCGGGTCTTATCTTCATCGTAAGGCGGGCAGGCCACGTCGCCGGTCAGTTTATCCAGCCGCACCGGACGATACACCGTATCGACCTTGATTGGCGACTTGCCGGGAATAAACCAGGTTTTGCCTGTTTGCCGGCACCACGGCGTCGGTAAATCCCCGCTGGCGAGGCAGATATCGACCCGTTTCAGCTGCTTTGGAAAAGGCTGCTTCGGTTCCTGTAATGAGGGATAACTGGCGTTAATGCCGTCGATTATGTTGAAGAACAGCGGCGCGGCCGCTTGCGCGCCGACAAAGACATTATTGCCGGCGCCGTCGAAATTCCCTTCCCATACCACCAGGACGTAAGGGCCGAAAATCCCGACGCTCCACGCATCGCGAAAGCCCCAAGAGGTGCCGGTTTTCCAGTACACCGGTAACGATGCGGGTTGTTGAGCCAGCGTATCGCCGGGACGGCGGTGTTGGCGCAGCATGTCGAGGGTGATGAAGCTGGCTTGCGCGCTGAGTAACCTGACCGGCGCGGGACGCGGATCGGTTTTTTGCATCCGCAACGCTTGCAGCTCGCCGCGATTCGCCAGTAGCGCATACAGTTTTGCCAGTTCCTGCATCGTCACCTCGCCCCCGCCCAATACCAGCGCGAGGCCATAGTGGTTCTCACTGGACATATCGGCAATGCCGGAGAGCCGCAGGAACTGATAAAACGACGGCTGCCGGAGCTGCGAAGCGACGAACACGGCGGGAATATTGCGGCTGAAGTTCAGGGCATCCGTCGCGGTGACCGGGCCGAGAAAGCGGCGGTCGAAATTCTCAGGGGCATAGGCGCCAAACGCCGAGGGCACATCCTTGAGGATAGTCATCGGATGCAGCACGCCCTGCTCCAAGCCCAGCGCATAAATAAAGGGTTTGAGCGCCGACCCCGGCGAGCGTTTGGCGTTGGTGCCATTCACCTGTCCCTGAATGCCGCGGTTGTAATAATCCGCCGACCCGGCCAGCGCGCGTATTCCCATATCGCGGGTATCCACCAGCAGCACGGCGGCATTATGGATGCCCCGGCGCTCGTTGCGGGTGATAAACGCGGTTACCTGCCGCTCGACGAGCCGCTGCAAGCCGGCGTCAAGCGTGGTGTCGATACGGGTATCGGTGCCGATATAGCGCTGGTTTTGCTGGCGCAGCTGCTCGATAAAATGCGGCGCGATAAACGGCAGCCGCTCGGGCTGGCGCAGCGCCAGCGGCAGCCTGAACAGCGCGCCCTGGCTGGCGTCGACGCCGTAGTGCCGCTGCCAGCGCTGGAACAGCCGGTTGCGCGCCTGCGAGAGCAAGGCGCCCAGCACGCCGGCGCCGGCATCGATGCGATAACGCGGCGACTGCGGCAGCACCGCCAGCGTCAGCGCTTCCGGCAAGGTCAGATCTTGCGGCGCCTTGTCGAAATAAATCAGGCTGGCCGCCCCGATGCTCTCTATATTGCGGCCATAGGGGGCGCTGTTCAGGTAGGCTTCGAGAATATCGTGTTTGGAGTAACTCAGTTCCAGCTGCGCCGCGCGCAGGACCTGCATGATTTTGCCCGACGGCGCGCGGGTATTGAGATGCCAGCGCATGCGCGCCAGCTGCATGGTGATGGTCGAGCCGCCCTGCATTTTACCGCCCGCGACATAACTGCGCCAGAACCCCCGCGCCAGGCTGAACGGGTTGAAGCCGGGGTGGAGGTAAAACCAGCGGTCCTCATGCAGCAGCAGGCCTTTGACCGCCAGCGGGGAAACCCGCTCCAGCGGGGTCCATAAACGGTAGCGGTCGTCGCTGGCGAGGGCGATACGCATCAGCGTACCCTGCCGGTCATAGTAGACCGACGATAAAGGTTGCCCCCGGGAAAGCGGCGGATGAGGCCACATCCGGCATGCCAATACCAGCAGCGCCAGTAAAAAAACCGCCATGGCAATGTTTTGCAGCCGGCGTTGCAGGGCGGCGGATAACACGGGAAAGAGGTTCATCTCACTACCCAGGGCGGTTTACGCCCCGGCTCTCCCTGGCGGGGCGCTGACCGCGCATATTATTGTTTAGCCGCCGCGCCGACCAGCAGTTTTTGGCCGCCGACGGACAGCGCCTGGACGTCACGATCATACATGGCCTCGCCATAAGCCGGCGGGATGACAAAGCTGCCGGTGTTGGTGGCTTTGATCTGATAGACAAACTCCTGCGCAACGGGGCCGGCGCTGCCGTAGATAACGACACGATCTTCGCGGATATCGCTGTAATCCGGCGCCCAGGTGGACCCGGAGGCCGCCAGCGGCGATTGCCAGGACGGCGGCGCGTTGGCCTCGCTGTTCTCGTCGGTGTCCCCATCGCCCTGGCCGGACGCCGGTTCCGGCGGCGTTTGCTGCACCACTTCAAACCCGCCCGGCAGCAAATCGACAATCGCCAGATTGCTTTGCCCTTCTTTGGCGTTGGCGCGTATGTTCAGATGCACGCTTACCGTCTGTCCCAGCGTTACCCGGGTTACCGGCTTGCCCTGGTCATCGGTGTAACTGCGGGTGATTTCCAGGCCGCGCGCTATGGCTTTTTCCGGCGCGGCCAGATCGTAGCCGGCCTGCGTCACCACATACCAGGCCGGCGCGTCATGACCATTTTCAACGCGAATCGCTTGCGCATCGGCGGTAAAATCGCCTTTGGCCAGCCACCCCTGCATGCTGGAAATCAGCTTGGGCCCGACCTGTTTATCCGCGCTGATTTGCGTGATTTTCAGCGCGCCCGGTGCCGTGGCCTGTGCCGCCGCCTGCGCGGAGTAACTCTCCAGCGCCAGAATACTCATCGCCGATGAATAGGTGGTGTAGCGCTCCTCCTTCAGCGCCCTGATCATATTTTCCAGCACCTGCGGCGGAATCGAGGACACTTTTTCCGGGAAGTGACGGGTGATGAGATACAGTCGCGTCGCGTCCTGTACCAACGGGTCGAAATAAGCCTGGGTCCACCAGGCTTTTCCATATGCGTTGCCCAGTTGCGTCCAGGTCGGCTGCAACAGCGCATTGGCTTCATCGTCCATTTTCAGCAGGCGATAAGCCGACGCCAGATACAGCGCGCCGAGGTCGGTTTTCCAGCTGTCGGGGTACCGCTGCTGTAAAGCGTCCTGTACCGACGCCAGCGAACTGGTGGTGATTTCCCCCTGCCGGGTCAGCAGATAGGACGCCCACGCGCGCAGGCGCAGAGTATACAAGTCGTCATGCTGGTTGGCGGCCAGCGCGCGCAGCGCCGCGTTCGCCTCGTCCAGCATACCGTCCGGCAAGGCATATCCCGCGTCTCTCGCTTCCAGCAGGGCTTGCACCACATACGGGGTTACGAACGGATCGGTTTCCGGCGACGAGCGCCACATGCCGATCGCGCCGCTGCCGTTTTGGCGCGAACGCAGCACCGCCAGCATGTTTTTCAACTGCTTACCGTTTTCCGCCTGGCTTTGATTGCCGTTGATTTCCGGGTGCGCGCCCGCGAGAATCAGCGGAATCGAGCGGCTGACGATCTGCTCGGAACAATAATACGGATAATCCGCCAGATATTGCGACAACCCGCTGGCCAGCACCAGCGGCGAATTGGAGACCGCCGCTTTACGCATCGCGTAAGCATCGAACATCCGGCGCAAACCGGCGATATCCTGGCTACGGCCGCTCATGCGTCCCATGATGGACTGGGTGCGAAATGGCATGGCCGGACGCACCGAGATACTGAGCGTGCGGCGGCTGGCTTTGCCGGTACCGGCGTCATCCCGCACCTGGGCGTCAAACACCAGCGGCGCATCGCCCGGAACGGCATTGGCGCGCAGGCGGAAGCTGATGGCGCCTTCGTGTTTTTCGGCAAGCTGGAGGTCGCGATCCGCGCCGCCGACCACGCTCAGCTGCGGCGGAACCGTGAGATGCACCGCAATCGCCGCAGTTTTGCCATTCAGTCCTTCGAGGTTATTGCTGACGCCGACGCTGACATCAAATTCATCGCCCGGAGCCACCATCGCCGGGACATTCGGCGTCATGATGACGTTGTCGCGCACGACGGCCGAGGTTTGCGCTTTACCGATTTTGTCCGGCGTTACGGAAATCGCCATTACGCGGATTTTGCCGTTGAAGTAATCCGGCACCTGATAATCAAATCGCTTCTCGCCGTTCACGTCGGTAATGCCGGACCAATACGCCACCGGCTTGTCGCGCTGACGTTTGAACGGATTGACGTTAAGATCCAGTCCTTCGCCGCCGTCACCGCCCGGCGCGGCCGCCAGTTGCATCAGCTTGCTGAACTCCGGCAGGATCAGGTCGAGGATTTGCGCGCTCTTAACGCCCAGCTCACGTTTGCTGAAGAAATACTCGAGCGGATCCTTCAGGCGATAACGCGCCACCTGCAAAATGCCCTCGTCGACGGCGAACAGCGCAACCTGCTGCGGGCCGTCGGTAGACACCGTCATCGCCAGGTTTTCGCCCGGTTTAATCACTGCCGGCACCGCGACACCGAGGCTGTTCTGACGCGCCTTGGTGCTGATTTTAAACGGCATGACGCCGTAGCTCAGCGGGCTCATAAAGATTTCATTGGAATTCACATCGCGCACAAACTGCACGTTGATGTAGCCGTTACCCTCCATGCCCGCCGGAACGCGGATTTTCTGCACCGAACTGGTGGTATCGGTATGGAACCACTGCCAGCTGTAGACTTTGTCTTTTTCAATGGTTATCAGCCCGCTGCCGGTGTACGGCGCGTTAATCGACACCTCGATGTCCTCCCCCGCCGCGTACTCCGCCTGGTTCAGCTTCAGCGTCAGTTCCGCGTTGCGATCCAGGGCGCGGCTAAGGTTGGCGTTGCCGGCGACGCTATAGGCGATGCGGTTCAGCGCCTTGCCCCGCGCGTCTTCAATCACCAGCACAAAGTCGCCCGGCCGGCCGGTGGCAAGTTTGAGATCGGCGCCCTGCTCGGTCAGCGCCAGCGGCTGTTCAGACAGCCGCACTTCCTTCATTTTCGATTGATATTTATAGACGCCGGAATCCTGCCGGGTCAGCACGGAAATGTATTTCTGCTCGATCAGCGCGGCTTTCAACGCCGGCGGCGCGATCCGCCGGAGCGAAGGGTCGACGGCGATGATATTCAGGTGACGGACGGCGTCACGATTGATGTAGCCCAAATCGCCGTCCGCCTTCACCCCGACCAGGTAATCGTACGGCGACACCAGAACGCGCGCCGTGGCCGCGACGGAACGGCCGCCGCCGGCCACAAAGGCTTCCGCTAGCAGCTGCAATTGATAGGTCGCGTCGGCGTATGACGTCAGATCCAGCGGAATAGCCGCCGCGCCGTTTGCGTCGGTCTGGCGGTCCTCCAGCGCGGTCTCAAACCCATCGCTGTTCTGGCGATCTTCGTAGAACGCGTAGTCCGGGTATTGATCAAAGCTCGGATACATCGGGCGCAGCGTCAGTTTCGACGTGACGCGCCGATCCTGCGCCGGCGTCCCGAACAGGTTCTGCACATCGATATTGGCCCGCAGTTCCGAGGGTTTGACCCAGCCCTGCCGGCGATCCGGCGTCAGCTGCAGTTTCACTTGCAACTGATCCGGCTCGAACGCTTTCACGTTTACCGCGGTATGCCCCAGCAGCGTCGACGACGCGTCGTCTTTGCCGACCAGATACAGATAGACGTTCCATTCGCCGGTGGGGGAATTATCGTCGGTGGTATAACTCAGCTCGTTGAAACCGCCGGCGCCCAGCGTCAGCGGAATAGTGCTCATCAGCTTGTCGCGCGGATCGTGGATTTCAGCGCGCACCGGCACGCCGGCCAAGCCGATGCCCCAGTCGGCGGCACGGGTAATCAGGCCGATATGAAAGGTCTCCCCCGGGCGATAAACGCCGCGATCGGAGAACAGATAGCTGTTCAGCGTACGCGGATCGGTCGGGGTTTCTTCCCCGTCGACGTCAAAGCGCGAGAAGTCGAGACCGCGATCATTGTTGCTATCGGCCGGCAGGAAGGACACATCGCCCTCTTTTTCCACCAGAAACATGACCGGCGCGCGCTCGCTGGTGTAGACATCCAGCGCGGGAAAACGCACGTGGCCGTCGGCGCCGGTGGTCCGGCTCAGCAGCGTGACGCCGTTTTTGGCGATAACCGACACCTTGGCGTTGGCGACCGGCGTACCGCTATGAATCGACTGCACAAATACGTCGCGGGTTTTATCCTGCGCGCGCTTGGCGATAATGCCCAGATCGGTGACGACCACAAAGCGCGAATCCCCCGCCGCGGCCTCTTCTTCGTGCTGGTCATCGTCCTGGTACGGGTTGTCGTCGTCAGCGGCCGGCGTCGCCTGCTTTTTATTGGGATCCCACTCCGTAAGCGTCAGCAGGAAGACGCCGCGATGCGAGCGCGGATCGGTGGAAAGATAACGGGAGAGATCAACCCCCTGATAATTTACCTCCCCCGGATGGCCGCTGTTCACCGCCGCCTGATAGGTAAAGCGCTCGGTAAAATACTCATCATTCAGGCGGTTGAAATCCGCCGATGAATACTGCCGGCTCTTAAACGACACAATGTGCTGTAGCTGGCTTGGAATCACCCGTTTGATATCGAGACGCAATCCCGGCACGTTACGCGCGGCTAAGCTGATTTGCCTGTCGCCGTTCACCGACAGCAGCGAGCCTTGCGACACAAATTGCAGGGATTTGGGATACTCCGGCACCGGTACGACACGGTAGACTTTTTCCGGCATTTTATAGCCGCCGGCAGAAACCAGAACGTTGTCGATTTCCACCAGCATGGCGCGGTGCGCCGGGGCATCGAAACGAAAGCTGAACTGCGGCTGGAACTCGTTTTCGGCGTCATTAAGCTGGACATCCACGGGCGAGGACTGCGCGAGCACGTTATTTTCAACGTTCCCGACCTCCCAGTTGGCGTAGTCATCCGGGCCGGCGGCGGCATCCCGATCGTTTGGATTGTGCTGCGGCAGCAGCCAGACTTTCACCGCGCGGCGCAGGTCTTTATCTTTTACCGCATCGCTGAAGGCTAAGATCAACGCGCGCTGGCTGCCGGCGCCATCGGCATCAACAACCTGCGCGCTGGCCTCTTTAACCGCCAGGCTGTAGAGCGTCGGCACGGAAACCGTCGCGCCGCCGGGCTGCGCGGTGGCATTGGACGGCACCGCGGCTTTCACGCCCGCGCCGATGGCGATACGCACCGAACCGCCGTGATCCAGGGGTTGCAGCGGTTCGGAGTGCACCCAGGCGTTGAGCTTTTTCTGGTCATAGACCACGGAATAACGCAGTTTCGACCCGGACTTGGCGTTACCTTCGAGCAGATCCAGGGCAATCCGTGTTTCGAAACTGGCGGCATCCACCGGCGCGTTGAACTGAACGTTAAAAATCGCGCTGCGTTTTTGCGCATCCTGCGGGTCCTGAAAATACTCGGCTTCGCCAAGCTGATAGCCGAACGCCGGCGCGCTGAAGGCGTACCGCCTGGTCGCCAGCGTGGTTTGCGGCGCGAGCAGGACGTCCGGGGTGAAATTCACTTCATATCCGGCGCCCATCGGCAGCGGATTTTTCGGCGTGAAGACTAACCTATGGTCGTTCACCCATCGCCACTCGCCGGCGACGGCCGGTTTGAGCGCAATGCCTTTTGCGACGACCTTGCCGACATCGCTCAGCGGCGCGGCGGCGTTGCTGAAATTGAAGATAGCCTGCTGCGGCGCGGCTTTTTGCGCCGTGTAATTCACCGCTTCCGGGCCGCTGACGCTGACGCTGGTTTGCTCAGGCACCATCGGCGCCGATTCGATGAGTTGCGGCCGGTTCAGCCACCAGTGCCAGCCGTAAACGGCCGCGCCCGCGGCGCACAGCAAGACCAGAATCGACAGGCTGACGGCGAGCGGGTGTCTATCCGCCCCGCGTTCCATATGCCCGACGCCGCGCTTGAGCCCACGGGACAGCGCCGTCCACCAGGCAGGGGCGCGCCAGTGGATATTGCCGACTAACGGTTTCATGATGCGGCCGAGCAGACCCAGGAGAAAAGTCAGCGCGCGCAACAGGCCCTTTATCAGTATAAAAGGCAGGCGCAGCAAGAATCTGAGTACATCCATTTGTAGCGATACTCCCCATCCCTATCAGTGTTACTGATACTTTAACTAAAGACAGGGGTAAAAAGTGATTTACGCAGAGTATTTTGGCGGCCGTTCACGTTGTTTCTACAAATCGCGCTCTTTTTGTGCCCGCTGCCGGTCATAATATTCATATTCGGCGGCGATGATTTCATCAAGCAACGAATCGACGTCGGCTTTATGGGTATCTTCGGCGAACTGCCCGGTCAGGAGGGTTTCCGGGGTCAATTTACCGTCTTCATATAATGCCCAGATTTCCTTCGCATAGCGGGTTTCCAGCAACCGCGGCGCGAACCGTCCGTAGTATTCGGTCATATTATTTACATCGCGCCCGAACATCGCGGCGGCAAGATTGTTCGCCGCGGCATCGACGGCCTGGGGCAGATCGATAATCACCGGCCCGTCGGCATCCATCAGCACGTTAAATTCGGATAAATCCCCGTGGACGATACCCGCGCACAGCATCCGCACGATATTGCGGATCATGACGGCGAAATCGGCCACCGCCTCTTCTTCCGTCAGGATCACGTCGCTCAAACGCGGCGCGACCACGCCCTCGGCGTCGGTGATAAGCTCCATCAGCAGTACGCCGTCCAGGCAAATATAGGGCTGAGGTACGCGCACGCCGGCTTGCGCCAGGCGGAACAGCGCATTGACTTCCGCCGTCTGCCAGGAGTCTTCCTGCTGTTTGCGTCCGAACTTCGAGCCTTTTTGCATCGCGCGCGCGTTGCGGCTGTTACGGACTTTGCGCCCTTCCTGATATTGCACGGCCTGTTTAAAGCTGCGTTGCGTGGCTTCTTTGTAAACTTTGGCGCAACGAATCTCTTCACCGCATAACACGGTGTAAACGTCGGCCTCTTTGCCGCTGCGCAGGCGACGGACCACAGAGTCTATCAGACCGTCATCCACCAGCGGTTGGATTCTATTTGGAATTTTCATGCAGCCTTGTACCCTATTTCAGCGCTTGAGGGAATGACCGGCGCAATATTCTTGCGCAGCCCGACACCTTTTGCCGCACTGATTAGTAGCATTATCCATTATCTCTTTATGCCCAGATTGACGCCATTATGCCACATTATTTATCGATGCTGGGCGTTATGCGCGCATTCCCCCCACCTGCCGACAAATGTTTCGTCACAAAGCGCAACATCGGCGGGACGCCGCGGCGGGGGAATTAACTTGAATCAACGTTTTTGCTGCCGCAGAGCCAGGTGATGATAAAGCCGGCGGCATAGGACACCAGCAGCCCGGCGCTATAGACCATCATCCCGGCATAGATGCCCTGCGCGGACGTCATCAGCGGGATGGTCAGGATACCGGAAGGACCAAAAACGGTATTGAGGCCGACCGGTAATCCCAGATAGGCGACGGCGCCCAGGAAGAACCCGCCGACGGCGCCGCCAAGACAGGCGGTGACAAAAGGTTTTACCCTGGGCAGCGTGACGCCGTAGATCAGGGGCTCGCCAACGCCGAGGATGCCCGGGATAATGGCGCCCTTGATCTGGGTGCGCAGCAGCGAACCCGTTTTCGCCCTGACGTACAGCGCCATTGCCGCCCCCACCTGTCCCCCGCCGGCCATGGCCAGGATTGGAAACAGCGAATTAAACCCCTGGGCATCCATCAGGGCGAAATAAACCGGGACAAAACCCTGGTGAATGCCGAACATCACCGCAAGCAGGAACAGGCCCGCCAGGACGGCGCTGCCGAACGGGTTGCCGTTCAGGTGCAGAAACAGCCATGACATGCCCTTATACAGCGCCCCGCCGGCCGGCATGATCACCACAAAGGTCACCGCCCCCATGATCAGCAGGGTGATGACGGGGGTCAGAATCATATCCAGATTATCGGGCATCACCCTGCGCACCCTGCGCTCGACCCAGGCGCCCATGATGGTGGCGATCAGCACGCCGATAATGCTGCCCCTGGGATCGATGGGCAGGCCAAAGAAGCTGTCGATACCGGAATAATACCCGACCCTGGCGTCCGGGACGTAGCCCAGGACAAACAGCGAGGCGATAATGGCGCCGTTCACTCCCGTGCCGCCGAACGCCTTTTGGGCGTTATGGCCTATCAGGATGCTCAAAAAAGCGAACAGGCCTTTACTGAACACTTTCATATAACCGATGATGCCGATAAGCCAGGCATTGGGCGACGCAACCCCGATAACCAGGCTTTGCTCCAGCAGGGTGGCGATCCCCAGCAGTAATCCGGCGGCGATGAATCCTGGGATAAGCGGCGTGAAGATGGTGGCGAAGCGGGTGAAAAAGTGATGCAGGGCGCCGCTCTGGCGCGATTTAAGCTGCCTTTTATTCTGCGCGGCGATAGTGGCGAGATCGCCTGCGCCCTCGTCGGCCTGCGGCTCCACGCGGCTTAGCGCAGCATTCATGATATCCGCCGCGGTTTGCGCCTTGCCGGGGCCGAGCACGATCTGTAGCTGATCATCCCCCTCGATCACCCCCAGCACGCCGGCGATTTTTTTCAGCGCCGCGCCATCAACGCGCGCGCTGTCTTTCAACGTGAGCCGCAGCCGCGTCATGCAGTGGCCGCAAACCGCGATATTATTACGGCCGCCGACCAGGGCCAGTATCTGTTCAATCATTGCTGTGTTGATTTTCGCCATGCGCATGGACACCTGTGCTGAAAGACCGCCCGGTTAACACCGGTGCCGGGCTTTAGCATCATGCCGCCGTCTGGTGATGCAATCAATTCACCTCATGAACATTTTTGTCCCTGCCGCCGCCGCGGTCAGGACATGATCAGACCGCCGTCGATATTAATGGTTTGCCCGGTCAGGTAGCGGGCGTCGTCGGAGGCTAAAAACGCCACCAATCCGGCGACGTCCGCCGGCTGCCCGGCCCGTTTCAATGGAATGCCGCGTACCCACTCCGCCATCAGTTCGCCTTTACCGTAGCGCTTTTGGTCGGTGCTGAGGATTTCGCCCCAGACCCGGTCGTTATACTCCCACATTTCGCTTTCAATAATGCCGGGGCAAAACGCATTGACCGTAATATTATGCGGCGCCAGTTCATGGGCCAGGCTTTGGGTGATGCCGATGACCCCCATTTTGCTGGCGGCATAGTGCGGCGTGTAGATAAACCCCTGCCGTCCCTGGCCGGAGGAGGTATTGATCAGGCTGCCGTACCGCTGTTTCACCATGATTTTCGCCGCCTCGCGGCAGCATAACCATACGCCGGTGGTATTTACTGCCAATATGCGCTCAAAATCGCTTTTCGGCATCGAATCAAAATAATCGATGGTGATGACGCCCGCGTTCTGGATGGACACCTCCACCGCGCCGAATTTCTCCAGCGCCTGCCGGTACAGATCCCGCACCTGCGCCTCGTCGGTCACGTCGACCCGCAACGGTAAAATGTCCGCGCCGTACTGTTGCCGCAGCCGATCGGCGGTGGCGAATATCCGTTCGGCGTCCGAGACCATCACCAGATTGGCGCCGTCGCGGGCGAAACGTTCGGCGATGCCGGCGCCGATGCCGCGACAGGCGCCGGTAATCACCACGGTTTTACCACTGAAATCTCGTTTCATCATGTTATCTCCACGTTGTTGGCGACGACATCCGCCGCGCGCCGGAATGGATCCGCGCGTTCAGCCGGCGCGGCGCTTAGCCATGGCTCGCCTCAGACATCGCCTGCTGCGCCGCCTGCTGCTTTTTTTCGTGGCGGCGCATCAGCGTGACCTTGCTTTGCAGCCGCTGCTGGAACTGATCGATTACCACGGCGGTGACGATCACCAGGCCCTTGATCACCATTTGCCAGAATTCGCTGACGCCCATCATCACCAGGCCGTCGGCAAGAAACACGATGACAAAAGCGCCGATAATGGAACCGAACACCCGCCCGCGTCCGCCGGATAGCGCCGTGCCGCCGAGCACCGTGGCGCCGATGGCGTCCATCTCGAACATGTTGCCGGTCATCGGATGGGCGGTTTGCAATTGCGAGGCCACCACCAGTCCGACCAGCGCGGCGCACAGGCCGGAGAAGGCATAGACGAAAATCTTCACTTTCACGATGGGCACGCCGGCCAGGCGCGCCGCCGGCTCGTTGCCGCCGATGGCGTAGATATAACGTCCCAGCGGCGTTTTTTTAGTCAGGTACATGCCCAGCAATACGATGGCGGCCATCAGCCAGATCGGGTTATACACACCCAGCAGGGTGCCGGAACCCAGCGTGGCGAAGCCGGTATTGCCCAGGGCCGCCAGGCCCGAGAGATTGGGAAAGGTTTTGCCGTCGGTGGTGAGCAGCGCCGCGCCGCGCGCCACATACATCATGCCCAGGGTGCAGATAAAGGGCGCCACCCCCAGCCGGGTGATCACCACGCCGTTGATCGCGCCGATGACCGTACCGGCGAGCGCCACCACGATAATTGTCTCCACCACGTTTAAAAACAACAGGTTGTCGCCCCATAGCGGGATGCCGAGGGTGAGCAGCGCGCCGCCGATCATGCCGCACATCCCGGCCACCGCGCCGACCGACAGATCGATGCCGCCGGTGAGGATCACAAGCGTCATGCCCACCGCCAGCAGGCCGGTGATGGCGACATGCTGCGTCATAATCAGCAGGTTCGACGTGGTGATAAAGTTCGGCACCATGGCGCTGAAAAAGCCGATGACGATTAGCAGGGCGATAAAGGTGCGCGCCTTGAGCAAATACATATAAACGAGATATTTTCGGCTTTGCATAACCTGTCCTTAATCATGAGGCGTCGAAGCGCGGATAAGCGTTTCCCGGTCTACCCCGGCGCGTGGCAGGTCGGCGGTGATTTTACCGTCGGCCATGACAATGACCCGGTCCGCCAGTTGCATCACTTCGTCCAGTTCGGACGAGGAGAACATCACGGCCAGTCCCTGCTGCGCCATGGCGCCGATCAAATGATACACATCGGTTTTCGCCCCCACGTCGATGCCGCGGGTGGGTTCGTCGAGGAATACCACCCGCGGCTGGGTCAGCAAGGCTTTGCCCAGCACCACCTTTTGCTGGTTGCCCCCGCTCAGGGAGGTGACCGACAGATCGACATCGCTGACTTTGATGGCCAGCGTATCGATCATCCGCCGCACCGCACCGGACTCCTTGTCATTGCGTATCGGCAGCAGCGTTTGCCAAAAGCGTTTGCTGCGCAAACTGGAGAGGGTCATATTGGCTTTGATCGACAGCAACTGGACCAATCCTTCCGCCTGCCGGTCCTCGGGCACCAGCGCCATGCCCAGCGCCAGGCGCCGGCGGAACGAAAGGTGTTCGATGCGCCGGCCGCCGAGGGTTATCTCGCCGGCATCGGGTTTAAACACGCCGAGCAGCGTCTTGAACAGCTCAGTGCGCCCGGCGCCCAGCAGCCCATACACGCCCACCACTTCCCCCCGGTGCAGGGTCAAACCGACGCCGTTAAGGGCGTAGCCGCCGTTTTGATGCAGCAGCGTCAGGCCGCGGGCCGCCAGGACCTCCTCCCCTTTCACCGCCGGGCTGTAATCAAAATGCTTGGCTTTTTCCCCCACCATGCTGGCGATGATCCAGGGGATGCTCGCCTGGGCGATTGCACGCTCGGCGACGAATTTGCCGTCGCGCAAGACCGTAATGCGATCGCCGATGGCCATCAGTTCCTCCAGCCGATGGGAGATATAGATAATGGTGACGCCGCGGCGCTTAAGCTGTTCGATAACATTGAACAGCACCTTTACCTCGGACTGGCTCAGCGCCGACGTCGGTTCGTCCATGATAAGCACCCGTGTGTCTTTTGACAGCGCGCGGGCGATCTCCACCAACTGCTGGTGGCCGATCGCCAGCTCCTCCAGCGGCGTGAGCGGATCGACATCCAGCTCCAGGCGTTCGAGCAGCGCCTTCGCCAGTTGATACTGGTAAGCCACATTGATGCGGCCGCGCTGGAAAAACTCGTTGCCGATAAAAATATTGTCCATGACCGTCATGTTGGGAAACAGATTCAGTTCCTGGAAAATAATGCTGATGCCCAGTTTTTCCGCCTGATGGGTGGAGCCGAGCGCCACCGGCTGGCCGTCGAGCAGGATTTGACCGCTGGTGGGGGTTTCGACGCCGGCCAGCATTTTCATCATGGTGGATTTACCGGCGCCGTTTTCACCGATCAGCACGTTAACCTGGTTGCGGTAGACCCGATAATCAACATTATCGAGCGCCACCACGCCCGGATAGAGCCGCGATACGCCGCGGGTTTCGATAATGACCGGCGCGCCCTGGCGCAGGGAGGCGCGCGGCGTAACCCGATCGTTGACATAATGGGACCGGGGTTCGGCGGCGGCGGTGCGGGGGTTTGCCATGGCGCTCTCCTTATTGCGTAATCTTAACCGGCGTGATGAGCAGCGGCGGTTGCGGCGTATCAAAGGCGCTGAACACCCCGTACACCGTTACTTTGCCGCCGACGGCAAAGGTCTGTTTCGCCACGGTGTTGATGGCCTGTTGGTTAATGGCCTTGCTGAAATCACCAAACAGATTCTGATCGTTAAAGTCGGCATAACTCAGCCCGCGATAGCTGTCGCGCAAATCGGTGCCGCGAAAGGTCGGGCCAATCTGCACATTGACTTCCCCGGCCGCGTCGTCGCTCTTTATCACTATCTGACCGTTGCGGGAGGCGGTATTCACCTCGCTGATGGCGCCGGTCACCGAGACGGCAAACACACAGGGATTTTCCTCCTGGCTGCGGTAGCCGAACTGCTGGCAGGCGGCGTCAAAATCCTTGGCATGGCCGATTTGCGTCAGCAGGCTGCCCAACGGCCTGGCGGAGGCGATCACCTGGGGCGCGATTTTCTGGTCGAATAACTGTGCCGCCTTGGCTACATTGGCGTTCGGCGGGTTTTTCAGCTCCGCCAGCTGCCGCTCCGACACGATGCGGCAGCCGGATAACGCCACGGCAACCAGCACCGCCCATAGCATGCGCGTTGACATCCGTTTTATCTCCTTACGCGCCCCGCGCAGCCACGGGGCGCGATACACATCGGTGACGATCGCCGTCGTTATTGCTGATAATTAAAACCGTTCACTTTATCGGCGTTGTTCTGTTTAATCAGAATGCCGCGGAACATGATGCGTTCCTTACCGCTATAGCTGCCTTTTTGCAGATACTGGTCAAGGATTTCCACGCCCTGGGAGGCGATGGCCTGTGCCTGGAGCATGACGCTGGCATAAAGATCACCGGCCTTGATGGCGTCGCGTTCATCGTTGCTGCCGTCAATGCCGACCACGGTGACATCTTTACGGCCCGCGGCTTTGAGCGCCGCTATCGCCCCCAGCGCCACCGGACCGTTGCCGGATATCACGCCTTTGATATCGGGGTGGGCCTGTAAGATACTGTCCATGATACGTTTCCCTTCAAGCAGGTTGCCTTTGGCGTCCTGGCGGGCAATCATTTTCATCTCGGGATACTGGTCGATGACATTGTGAAAAGATTTTGAACGCGTCACGCAATTGTTGTCGGCCAGGTTGCAGGTCAATTCGGCATAACTGCCTTTTTCTCCCATTTTTTCGACGAATTCATTGGCCACATCGGAGCCGGCCTGGAAGTTATTGTGGGTGATCTGCGCCAGCGCCACGCCGTCCACCGGGATTTCCCGGTTGATAAGCACCACCGGCACGCCAGCGTCCTTAGCCTGTTTTACCGCCGCTACGCTTGCCTGCGAGTCGGCGTTATCCAGAATGATGCCCTGCACTTTACGCCCGATAACCAGGCTTATCAGTTCCCCCTGGCGTTTCACATCCTCGCCGTGGGACAGCACCAGGGTTTTGTAGCCCATCGCCTGCGCTTTGGCTTCGGCGCCTTTGGCTTCGGCGGAGTAATAGGGGTTATCAAGGGAATTGACCAAGATGGCGATGGTGCCTTTCTCGGCGGCGAGGGCGTGCGGCAGATAACAACCCGCCATGAGGGCGAACAGGGTAAGATATTTTTTCATGATAAGGTCTCTCGTGGTCATTGTTTTTTTTACCGTGGGTACAACGGGTGCACAACGTGGTTTGCCTGAATTCGTCCTCCGGCGCGCCGGTTACCAGATGGTAAACCCGCCGTCAATCATCAGATCCGCGCCGGTAATCATGTCGCTGCCGTTGCTGGCGAAAAACACGATGGCGGCGGCGATTTCGTCGGTATAGGCAAAGCGTCCCAGCGGAATTAATTTTTTCATCTGCTCCCCTTTCTCTCCGCGCCAGGCTTTCTCGCCCATGGGCGTCAATACGACGGTGGGCGACAGAGTATTGACGTTAATGCGGTGCGGCGCCCACTCTTTCGCCATCACCTTGGTCATGCCCAGCAGGCCGGCTTTGGCCGAGGTATAGGCGCAATGATTATCGATGGCGATGGAGGCGGCCTGGGAGGCGATATTGATGATCTTCCCGCCGCGGCCGCGGGCTATCATGCTGCGGGCGGCGGCCTGCGCGCACAGGAACGGACCGGTCAGGTTTACCGCCAGATGTTTTTGCCATTGGTCGAAGGCGGTGTCGATTGCCGGCTCCAGCTGTACGTAACCGGCGCAGTTCACCAGGATATCGATCTGGCCCTGGCGCTGCTCCACCTGGTTAAACGCCTGCGTGACCTGCGCCGGGTCGCTGACATCGCATTCGATATAGCTGACCCGGTCCTCGCCCAATTCCGCCGCCGCCGCGGCTTTGCCCGCGCTGTCGAAAGCCGGATAAAGCAGCGCCAGCGTCGCGCCTTTCGCCAGCATCATGCGATTGGCGGCCATGGCGATGCCGCCCAGGCCGCCGGCGACCACCGCCACCTTGCCGGCCAGCGATTGCGCTGGGTCCACGCCATAGCGCAGATTGACGTCATACTGATTATCGTTCATCACGGGTCTCCATGGGTGAAAGGCCGTCGTCACAGCCGGTAAATGATGGCGATTTTCGCGCGCGGGGGTGGTTTAATTCATTTTCGAATAAAACTATATATTGTCATTTTGATCATTTATGAGGCCAGGATCAGGTTTCAAACAAAAACTGAATATGATGACATAAGCTTGTTTTTCAGCGGGTTATAAATTTGATGGCAAAATTGACCCTGATTAACCTGCTGAAATGTAGGATTTTTTAGCTATCTTTTTCCTGTTCATTTTCGAATGAAAATCAAAAAAAAGACAACCGACGCAACTCGCTTTCGCCTGCGCGCGACGTTACTATTTGCCGGTAAGCCTCGGGGGATGGAATACCGATAGGAGTATCATGATTGAAAAGCAAAAATGAGCAGTGGGCTGATATGCAGCATCGCCGCAGCAAAATACTGGAAATGATAAAAGAAGACGGCACCGTGTCGGTGAAAATGCTTACCGATACCTTTGACCTGACCGAAGCGACGATCCGTTCAGACTTACGCGTGCTGCAGCAGCAAGGCTATATCCAACGCTACCACGGCGGCGCGACGCTGCTGGACGGCAAGCAGAATACCCACGCGCTGCTGCTGGCGCGCCAGACCCAGCTTGGCGAAAAAGACGCCATCGGGCAATTGGCGGCCAGTTTTATCGAGCCGGGCGACACCATTATCCTGGATGCGGGCACCACCACCACGGCTATCGCCAATCATCTGAACCATATCAAAAAGCTGTCGGTCATCACCACCGCCGTCAATATCGCCCTGCAATTAGGCGGCGAGCCGGGGGTGAATATCCTGTTGACCGGCGGTACCTTTAAATTTCCCACCCTGTCGACCTCCGGCGAGAAAGCCGCCAGCTTTTTCGAAAATATGCTGGCGGAAAAACTGTTCCTGGCCACCGCCTGTATTTCACCGCGCGCCGGGCTGAGCTATCCCAGCGAAACGGACATCAAGGTGAAAACGGCGATGATCAATTCGGCCAATACGGTATTTGTGGTGGCGGACTCCACCAAGATCGATAAGGTCTCGATGTTCGCCCTGCCCTGTGAATGGCGCAAGATTCATTATCTGATTACCGACAGCGGCATTACCTCCGACGCAAAAGCCGCATTCGAGGCCTTGGGCATCCAGGTACTGGTGGCGCAAACCGCCGGCGCGAGATCCTGATGCGCCGGGCGGCAAGCTTAAAGGCAGTCTCAGGGGAGAATAAAACTGAGGAAAATTGAATGGCCTACGATCTTGGGCATCGTCATGTTATTGGCGTCTGCTCGAGCGCTGTTTTTGATTTGACAGGGTCCGACGCGGTATTCAAAAGCCAGGGAGAGGAAGAATACCGGAAATTTCACGAGTTCCAAAGTCAAAAACGTCATGCAGCCGCACAATCCTGGCCCCTTAAAGGAATTTCTTGTCAGGATGGCGAAAATTCAATCCGTGGAAGAAAAGTATAAGATTCTACATCCGGGTTATGAAAATCGCCTGAGAATTTCCATAGTCACCGCCAGGAATGCGCCATCACATGAACGCGCCTTAAACACGTAGAAGAGCTGGGGCGTGATGGCAAATGACGCATTCTTTCTCGGCGGTATTGAAAAAGTCAATGTATGAGGGGGTACTGAAACCACACATTTTTTTCGATGATCGGTCTCCCTATCTTCTGACCGCCAGCGCGGTTGTTCCCTCCGTGCATATCCCCTTCGGTGTTATCAATCAAGCAAATTGACGCGATAAGACCTGCCGTGTACAGGTAAAGACCACTATCACGCGTCCAGATACCTGTGCCGATTCCCGCTCGACGAACGTCCGTATGCGCGGGACCACGCCACTGTCCCGCAGGGTTTTCAATATCACCAGTCCCAAAGACGGCATAAGCGGATGAGATTGAAATTGATGCAAACCACCCTTATTTAAACAGGTAGGGTCGCTCTTAGAAGTGTGTTTAGAGGCGCCTTGAAAAGCACCTTTAAAAGACTTAAAACAAGCGAAGCTAACAGGAGACTAAAAATGACCTTTACAATTTTGACCTCTACCGCCGCCAGTATTACTGAGCTAAAACGTAACCCGATGGGGACGGTCGCCGACGGCGGAGGCAACGCAGTGGCTATCCTAAACCGTAATGAGCCCGCGTTTTACTGCGTCCCCCCCGAGCTTTACGCTTATTATCGGGAACTGGCGGAAGATGACGAGTTAAACCGGATTGCTGATGAGCGTTTGGTTGACCCTGCGTTTATCAGCGTAAAACTCGATGAATTATGAATTAAAATTTGAAAAGCGGGCGCTAAAGGAGTGGCATAAACTGGGTAATACCGTGCGGGATCAGTTTAAAAAGAAACTTGCCGAGCGCCTTATGCAGCCGCATGTACCTTCAGCTCAGCTGCATTGCAGCAGCAACCGTTATAAAATTAAACTCCGGGCCAGCGGCTACCGGCTGGTTTATGAAGTTAATGATAAGGAAATCCTGTTGCTGTCATCGCTATAGGCAAGCGCGATAACGATGATGTCTATGCTGCGGCCGACAAGCGCTGAACATTTTTCTCTTAATGTATCTTCTCAATCCGGGGCAATCAAATTTATAAGACGAACCGCTATGCGATCAGGTCATGAACCAGGCTGCCGCAGGCTGGAAGATGAGCTCGATAATCAATAGACGCAACTATCACCCGTGGTTCATATAGCTTGATGTTTTGTGCTCTTTACCTCATTTCCTTCGCCACGCCTCTGCCAGAATACCCGACAACAACCTCATGATTTTCCAGGGATGCGGCAATGAGCGATATAGCACTGACGGTCAGCATGCTGGCACTGGTGGCGGTGATAGGGTTATGGATAGGTAACTGGCGTATATACGGCGTGGGTTTGGGTATCGGCGGCGTGCTGTTCGGCGGCATTATCGTCGGCCATTTCGCCCATACGGCGGGACTGAGCCTGAACGGCGATATGCTGAATTTTATCCAGGAATTCGGGCTTATCCTGTTTGTGTATACCATCGGCATCCAGGTCGGGCCGGGATTTTTCTCCTCATTACGCGTCTCCGGCCTGCGGCTCAATCTTTTCGCCATGCTGGTGGTGGTGTTGGGGATGCTGCTCGCGGCCCTGATCCATAAAGCGTTTAACGTTCCCCTGCCCGTGGTGCTCGGCGTGTTTGCCGGCGCGATAACCAATACGCCGGCCCTCGGCGCCGGTCAGCAAATTCTCACCGATCTCGGCACCGGTCCCGCCCAGATTAACCAGATGGGCATGGGCTACGCCATGGCCTACCCCTTCGGCATCTGCGGCATCCTGCTGACCATGTGGTTTATTCGCTTTGCATTGCGCATCAATGTCGAGCGCGAGGCGGAACAATTCGATAGCGCCAGCGGCGCCGGCCACGCCCAGTTGCAGACCATGAATATCCGTGTCGTCAACGCCAATCTCGAGGGGCTGGCGATGCAAGAGGTGCCGGTGCTCAACAGCAGCGAAATCGTCTGTTCGCGCTTAAAGCGCGGCGAGAGCTTGATTGTTCCGCTGCCGACCACCCTGATTCAACAGGATGATTTGCTGCACCTGGTGGGGTTGAAAAGCGATTTGGAAAAAGCGCGCCTGGTGATCGGCCAGCAGGTGGATACGTCGCTGTCCATGCAGGGCACCGACCTGCGCATGGAGCGGGTGGTGGTCACCAACGAAAAAGTCCTGGGCAAAAAGATCCGCGACCTGAATTTTAAACAGAAATACGACGTGGTGGTTTCCCGCCTGAACCGCGCCGGGGTGGAACTGGTGGCCGGCAGCCATGCCAGTCTGCAGTTCGGCGATATCCTCAACCTGGTGGGCCGGGCGGAAGCAATCAATGCCGTGGCCGCGCTGGTGGGCAACGCACGGCAAAAATTGCAGCAGGTGCAGATGCTACCGGTGTTTATCGGCATCGGTTTGGGCGTATTGCTGGGCTCGCTGCCGCTGTACGTACCGGGCTTTCCCGCCGCGCTGCGCCTCGGCCTGGCCGGGGGACCGCTGGTGGTGGCGATTATTCTGGGACGCATCGGCAGTATCGGCAAACTCTATTGGTTTATGCCGCCCAGCGCTAACCTGGCGCTGCGCGAGCTGGGCATCGTGCTATTTCTCTCGGTGGTGGGCCTTAAATCCGGCGGCGGTTTCGTGTACACGCTGATCCAGGGCGACGGCCTGTCGTGGCTGGGCTACGGGATCATCATCACCGCCGTTCCGCTGCTAGGCGTCGGCCTGCTGGCGCGCGTGGTGTTCGGGATGAACTATCTCACCCTTTGCGGCATGCTTGCCGGCTCCATGACCGACCCGCCGGCGCTGGCTTTCGCCAACGCCCTGCATGGCACCAGCGGCGCGGCGGCGCTTTCCTATGCCACGGTTTACCCGATGGTGATGTTCCTGCGCATTCTGTCGCCGCAGCTGCTGGCGCTTATTTTCTGGGTCTGACGGCGCGCCGCCGGCCGGGAGGGAGGGACGGGCGTACGCGGCACCCGCGTACGCCTGGCGCGGAGGCTAAACGCGTTACTGATGCGCCTGTCCGGTATTCGGCTCATTGGCCTTATTGGGGTCCTTGCGCTCCACCGTCGACGTCGCGTGGCGCAGTTTTGCCACCGCGTTGGCACTCACCGCCGGCGCGTCATTGCCCCAGGCGCCGCGGATAAAGCTGAGCAGATCCGCTGCCTGTTTGTCGTCCAGGCGCCAGCCGAAGTCCGGCATGGTCAGGCCCGTCACGGCGTCCCTGGTGACCGCCATTTTACCGCCATGCAAAACGATGCTGATTAACGACGACGGATCGTCGCTCAACACGACCGGATTGCGCGCCAGCGCCGGGAAAGTTTTGGCATAACCCCGGCCGTCGATACGGTGGCAGGCGGCGCAGTTGTCCATATATTCCTGCGCCCCCGGTTTGCTCATATCGCCCCGGATAAGCGCCGCGGAAGTGACATCATCCGCGTACGGCGCAGGCGCCGCGGCGGACGGCCGCAACGATTTAAGATAGACCGCCATCGCCCGCAAATCCGCGTCATTCAGGTATTGCGTACTGTGTTCCACCACATCCGTCATGGAGCCGAAGGCCGCGCTGGTATCGGTATGGCCGGTTTTCAGGAACATCGCCAGCTCATCCGCCGACCAGCGCCCCAGGCCGTCTTTGCCCGTACCGGTAAGATTGGGCGCATGCCAGCCCTCCAGCGTGCCGCCGGTCAGGTAGGCGTCGTCGGACTGATCCAGCGCCTTCTCCTGGAACGCGATGCCGCGCGGCGTATGGCAGGTGCCGCAATGCTCCAGCCCCTGCACCAGATAGGCGCCCCGGTTCCACTCTTCGCTTTGGCCGCGGTCCGGCTTGAACGCATCATCATCATGAAATACCCAGTTCCAGGCCGCCAGCGGCCAGCGCATATTCAGCGGCCAGGGAATATCGCTGTCGCGATTGGCCTGCTTCACCGCCGGCACCTGCTGCATAAAAAAATCATACAGCGCGTGCATATCTTCATCATTAATCCTGGCGAACGCGGTATAAGGCATGGCCGGGTAGAGGTGATGGCCGTCCTTCGCCACGCCTTCGCGCACCGCTTTGGCAAAATCCTCATAGCGGTAGTCGCCTATACCGGTGTCTTTGTCCGGCGTAATATTCGTGGAGTAAATCGCCCCCAGCGGCGTGGACATTTTCAGCCCGCCGGTAAACGGCTTGCCGCCGGCGGCGGTGTGGCAGGCCACGCAGTCGCCGGCGGTGGCCAGATATTGTCCTTTGCCGGCCGGCGGGCTAACTGCCGCGTTGACCGCGGCCGGCAACAGCGCCAGCGCCAGCAAGGGAAGCGCTGCATTCCATAGAGTGCTCATCTCAGTCCCTTCCCTGTTAAGCCTGGACCAGCGGTCCGGGGTTGGCCAAATACTGCGTGCGAATCGCATTGGCGGCAAATAGCGCGGTGGCGCCGACAATACCGGTGGGGTTATACGACAGGTTCTGCGGGAAACAGCAGGCGCCCAGCACAAACAGGTTGGGGACATCCCAGCTTTGCAGGTACTTGTTCACCACGCTGGTGGCGGGATTATCGCCCATCACCGCGCCGCCGGTGGTATGAGTGGACTGGTAGGGCCGTACATCGTAGTGGGCGTTCATGCCTTTAAAACCCATTTCGTAATGCTCAGGCCCGATGGCCTTGGCGATTTCCTCCGCCTTGCCGCCGATAAAATGGGTCATTTTCAGCTCGTTGTGCTGCCAGTCAAAGGTCATGCGCAGCAGCGGCTGGCCGTGATGATCTTTATAGGTAGGGTCGAGATCGAGGTAACACTGTTTATACGGCATCACCGATCCGGACGAACCGACGCTCATGGTGTGCAGGTAATTATCTTTGATCGCCTTCTTCCAGCCGGTTCCCCATTTTGGCGCCTGGTTGGAAATGCTCATCTGCTGGATGGGGCGCCCGCCGGTAATGGTGGCGGAAAGCGTGGCGCCGCCGATGAATCCCAGCCCGCCGTGGTCAAAGTTTTCCGCGTTGAAATCATCGATAAACGTACCGGTGGCGCCGGTGGCGGCAAAGGGATTGAAATGGGTGTCCGGGTCGAAGAACAACGCGACGCCGCCGTTCATCTGGTAGGCATAGTTACGCCCGACCACGCCTTCGCCAGTGGCGGGATTGTAAGGCTTGCCGATTTTCGACAACAGCAGCAAACGTACGTTGTGCAATTGGAACGCGCTCAGCACCACCAGGCTGGCGGGCTGTTCAACTTCCTGGCCGTTAGCGTCGATATAGGTGACCCCGGTCGCCCGGGTGCCGGCGGCATCGGTATTGACGCGCAGCACATGGCACTGGGTGCGCAGCTCAACGTTTTTATGTTGATAAAGCGCCGGCAGCACGGTGCTTTGCGGCGACGCCTTAGCGTAATTAAAGCAGCCGAAGCGCTCGCAAAAACCGCAGTAGTTGCACACCCCCAACTGAACGCCATAGGGATTGGTATAAGGTTCGCTGCACAGCGCCGCCGGCAGCGGAAACGGATGATAGCCCAGTTCGGTCGTCGCTTTGCTAAACAGCATGCCGGAATACTGTTGCTTGAGCGGCTTGGTCGGATACGGGTTCTGGCGCGGCGCCTCGAAGGGGTTGCCGCCGGCGATTTTTTCGCCCTTGAGATTGCCGGCCTGTCCGGCGGTGCCGCAAATTTTTTCGAACTTATCGAAAAACGGCTCCATCTCCGCGTAGGTAAAGGGATAGTCCTGCACCGTCATATCCTGGGGGATAAAATCCGCGCCGTACCGCTCAATCACGGTGCTGCGCATGCGCAGATCAGCCTCCAGGGGGCGCCACAGCATGCCGTTCCAATGCACACCGGCGCCGCCGACGCCGTCACCCGGCAGGAAGGAGCCAAAACGCCGGTAAGGCAGCGCGGTTTCGCTGGTGGTATGCCGCACGGTTACCGTCTCTTTTGACGCATTCTGAAAGAGCTTTAACCGGATACCGTAGGTCAATTCATCCATTATGCGCGGGTAGGCGAAATCGGGATAGGTATCGCGCTGCTCGCCGCGCTCCAGGGCCAGGATATTCAGGCCGGTTTCCGCTAGTTCCATCGCCATCAGCGAACCGGTCCAGCCGAAACCGACGATAACGATATCGACCGGGTCTTGTTTTATCGCCACGTCAGACGCTCCTTTTCCCTGAAATACTGACCGGTCCCAATGGATAGGGCTTATTGGGGTTGTCCATCGTCTGCTGGTAATCGGCGCGCGCGCCCGGGAACCCAATCAGCCGCCACGACGCCAGCGTTTGATTGCCGCCGTGCATGGGATCGGCCAGGTAACCTTCTTTGGCGTTGTCCAGCAACTGGGCAAAAAACAGCGCGCCCGGCACATTAGCAAACGTCAGCTTGCCGCTTTCCAATTCGCGCAGCACGGATTCCTGCTGTTGTTGGCTCAGGGCGGCGAATTCTTTGGCAAAGAACTGCCGGCAATGATCGTTGACGGCCTTGATGCCGCGGCGATAGGTATCGCGCGGCGCCAGCGGGGACTGATAACCCAATTCGGGCGCGGCGTCGGCAAAAGGAGGCTGCATATACCAGAGATGGCCGTAACCGTAGGGCAACTCCATTTGCTTATCGATATAAACCGGAACGCCTTCACTTACCGCGCCCGGCCCATATTCATCGGTGGGAATCAGCCGGTCGACGGCGGCCAGGATAAAGCGCCATTCATCATTATTAAAAAAGGTGGGAACGTAGTGGGCGGAAACGCCAGCGGATGTGGCGGTGGTTGCCTGGCCGGCGAAGGAGACAAGGCCGCCCCCCGCCGCGGCCAGGGGAATAATCGACAGCGTTTGTTGCAAAAAACGCCGCCGTGAGGGGATGTCCTCATCGTTTTGCTTGCTCATAGATCTTCCATTAAGGGTGTTAATCAATGTGCTGAGCGCCACCGTCACCAGCCCGGTAACATAGGGCGCTAATAATTATTTGTATGATAATTTTATCGCCAGAATAAGCGGAATTTTTGTCAGCACAAGTTATAAAAATGTTAACTTATGTAAACTTCAAACACAGTTACCGGTAACACTTTTACTTTTTGCAAAATTAACAGATTGATATAAATACTTATTTTTCCCAGGTATTGCTGTGCGTCATGGGTTATTACCAAAACGTGCTATTGGCAAAACCGGTAATCTTGATTTTGGCGACAGGAAGGTTGAGCGGCGAGGATAAGCAGAATAGAAAATCCTTCTTATGTTTCCCCGCGCGGGCTTCGGGAGAGCGCGTGACGTATGATGCCGGCGGTCACCGCCGGGCTGATGGCGCTATTCGATGCGAAACGCCGTGACAATCATGTGCCGGAGCTGTGCCGGCGGGTAGTCCAGCAGCGCATTTTTGCTGGTGGATTTTTCCAGGCACACCGCCAGTTCTTCCGGGCTGAGCGGCAGGTCGTCCCGCCAGAAAGGGACAATGGCGTTGCGGGTGATAAATTCCAGCAGATAACGTTCCGGGTCGTCCCGCCCTGCGGGAAGGACGCTGACGGCCAATGCGGCCATCAGTGCCCGTTGCCGGGGGTGGTCGCTGTCCGCCAGCAGTTGCAGAAACGGCAGCAGCAGCCGGCCGCAGACCTGGCCATGATGGTAGCTGCGCAAGGCGCCGACTTCACCGGCGATGCCGTGGATCACGCCCAGTCCCGCCATGCTCAGCGTCAGCCCGCCCAGGTAGGAGGCCTGCATGATAGCCTCGCGGGCATCGGCGCTGCGGTTTAACGCCGGCCAGGCCCGCAGGAAAAGACGGATACCGGTAAGCGACATTTCGCGCGACAGGCTGCTTGCCGTTTTGGACAGATACGCCTCGAACAGATGGGTGAACGCGTCGATGGCGCAGCAGGCCAGCACCGCATCCGGCGCGCCGGCCAGCAGTTGCGGGTCCAGGATGGCCACCTGCGGCACAAAGTTCGGGTGGCGCAGCGACGCCTTGACTTTATGGGTGCGGGTATCGGTGATCACGGCGTTTTGCGTCGCTTCGCTGCCGGTGCCGGCGGTGGTGGGAATGGCGATTAAGGGCAGCGTAGCGCCGCTCACCTTGGCGTCGCCCACCTTTTCCATATAGCGCAGCGCCGGCAAAGGATGCTCCGCCAGGGCGGCGAACGCCTTGGCGGCATCCAGCACACTGCCGCCGCCGATGGCGACGATGCGCCGCGCTTTGCCGCGCCAGCGCGCCACCCACCCGTCAATATCCTGCGGCGACGCCTCATGGCCGACGATCTCGGTGCCGGCCAGCAGGGGCGCCAGCGCATCCGCCATCCCGGCATAGATCGCCCCGCCAAGGAACGAGCGGCAGCTGAACAACAGCGTCGGCTGCGGGTCGGCTTGCAGCAGGGGAAGCAGTTGGCTGATACTGCCGGCGCCGAACCAGGTTTGCCGGTTGGCGATCATCAGGCTGGTGGTCATAGAGTCTCCTTGGCGGGGGGCTAGAACCACAGCATAATCCAGCGCCGCCGGGCAAAACAACGCTTTTCGCCGCCGGGCCTGACAGCCAGGCACGGCGCCAGACGCCGGCAAATCCGGCGTCAGGCATCCCCGGCGCGGCGGTTTTCCGCCAGGCAGATAAACGAGGCAGCCCGGATAATCTGCTGCGGCCCGCCCTTTGGCGGCCACAGTCCCGCGGCATAGTGTTCCGCGCGTAAACGGGCGCGCTCCTCCAGGCTGGCGAAGGTCCAGATATGCGTGATGCGCGGCGGCCCGTCCAGCGCGTACATATTGATGATCAGATGCGAGGTGTAAGCCTGCGCCGGCGCAAGCGCCTGCGCCCATCCCGCAAGCGTGGGAGATAATCCCCCGGGCTTCAGCCAATAAGTGCGGAATTCATAACAGGCCCCCGGCTGCGCCAGTTGGGACGGCGCGGGCGGCAGGAAAGGAAAAGGCTGATAACTTTCCATGCTGAGGGCGGTTTGCGCATTTACGATATTAAACGGCGTGCTGTCCAGCTGCGCCCGCCGTCGCTCCCGCCACAATGCCTCTTCTGAGTGAAACTCGCGCAGCAGGAGTAACTGGAACAGCTCGCCAAGCTCGGTACGCCAGAAACCCACCACTCTTCCCCCGGCACCGGGCGCCGTCACCCATGCCCAGGCCCGGGCTGACGCCGTATCAAGTTCCAGCGCCGGCACGGACAGTGTCGTTAGCTCATATAACATAAGTTTTCCAATGGAGTAGTTGATATCCGCGCGGCTGAAAGGATCCTTCCCCACCCTCTCCTCTCCCTGCCGCCGATAGGCCGCCTTGCCGGGAAGGGTCGCGAGGGGAAAGTGTAACCGGCGCCTGGCCGCGGATAAATCCGCATTCGGTTGCGGGTATCGCTACCCGGCGTTGCCAATGCCCGCCCTCCCGCAGAGATCACACCTTCTTTACAAGAAGAATGTCTCCCGGCTGGCAAATTCCGCCGGCAGATCGCCAGGCAATACTGCCAAAGGGCAGCGCTTATACCTAAAAGCCGGGCATTTATAAGCAGAGGATTTTTTCCATTTCGCCTGCCGCCGCTTATAATGGCAAGACGAACAATCACGGATTCATTTCCTATTAATCACCTTATTAAGGCAATAAAAATGGATTTACGTAAAACCTCTCTCGCACTGCTGATCGCCGCGATGCTGCCGGCGGGCGGCGCGCTGGCGGCGGCCAACGATGTGCTGGTCTATTGCTCAGAAGCCTCGCCTGAATCGTTCAACCCGCAGATTGCCAGCTCCGGCCCGTCATTTGTCGCCAGCTCGCAGGTGCTGTATAACCGGCTGATCACTTTCCGGGAAAGCGATAATCTGCCCATCCCTTCCCTGGCCGAGGCGTGGACCATCAGTCCCGACGGCAAAACCTATACGTTTACCCTGCGCCAGGGCGTTAAGTTCAACAGCAATAAATATTTCACCCCGACCCGCGACTTTAACGCCGACGACGTTATTTTCTCCGTACTGCGGCAAAAAGACGACAATCATCCTTATCATAACGTGTCCCACGCCGCCTATGAGTACTTTAACGACGTCGGCCTGGGTACCCTTATCCAGGAAGTGAAAAAACTGGACGATCGGCATGTCCAGTTTACCCTGAGCAAACCCGACGCCACGTTCCTGGCCGACTGGGGCATGGACTTTACCTCCATCCTCTCCGCGGAATATGCCGACGCCATGCTGAAGGCCGGCACGCCGGAGCGGGTGGACACCGATCCCATCGGCACCGGCCCGTATAACCTGAAAGACTATAAAGTCGACTCCCTGATCCGCTACGAGGCCAATCCGCATTACTGGCAGGGCGACGTGCCCACCAAACGCCTGATTTTCTCTATTACCCCCAACGTCAGCACGCGTCTGGCCAAGCTTGAGAAAAACGAATGCCAGATTATCCCCGCGCCGAACCCGGTCAATTTTGACCAAATCAAAAGCAATAAAGATCTGGTGCTGCACAGCGTGGACGGCATGAACGTGGGCTACCTGGCCTTTAATACCGCGAAAAAGCCGTTCGATAATGTTCTGGTGCGCCAGGCGTTAAACTATGCGGTGGATAAAAAAGCGATTGTCAACGCGGTATTTCTCGGTTCCGGCACGGTGGCGAAATCGCCCATTCCGCCCAATATGCTCGGTTACGATAAGGATCTCGCCGATTATCCTTATGACCCGGCCAAGGCCAAGGCCTTGCTGAAGCAGGCGGGTTTTGCCCAGGGCTTTACCACGGATTTATGGTCGATGCCGGTGCAGCGCCCGTATAATCCCAACTCCCGCCGCATCGCGGAAATGATCCAGAGCGATTGGGCCAAGGTGGGCGTGACGGTAAAAATCATCACTTTCGAATGGGGTGAATACCTTGCCGGCATCCGCAAGGGCGAACACGCCTCCGCGCTGTTCGGCTGGATGTCGGATAACGGCGATCCGGATAATTTCGCCAATGTACTGCTGGGATGCGACAGTATCAACAGCGGGTCCAACGCGGCGTTCTGGTGTGACAAACAGTATGACGCGCTGATAAAACAGGCCAAGGTCATCAGCGATCCGGCCCAGCGCGCCGCGCTGTATAAACAAGCGCAGGACGTGTTCCATCAACAGGCCCCGTGGGTGCCGCTGGCAAACGGTAATACCTTTTATGCCACGCGCGCCAATGTCACCGGCTACAGCGTCAGCCTTAACGGCAGTGATTTTTCCAAGGCCAGGCTGAACTAAGAACGACAGCAACGGCGCGGTCGGGGGCAGGATTCCGGCCGCGCCATGACGGCTCAGGGAACCGCGGCCGTCTTTACGGCAGCACCCGCTTGATGGCGGACTCCAAGTCGTTGATATCGAATTTTGCCACATACGCATCCGCCCCGACCTTGCGCACATGGTCCTCATTGGCGCTGCCCGACAAGGACGAATGGATAATAACGGGAATGTGTTTCAGGAACTCATCGCGTTTGATATTCAGCGTTAGGGTAAAACCGTCCATCTCGGGCATTTCCAGATCGGTTAACACAAACGCGATTTTATCCGTGACAGGTATGCCTTCCGCCCGCGCTTCTTCCGCCATTTTATTGATTTTTTTCCAGGCTTCCAGGCCGGTGACGTGCGTCAGGAAGGGGATGTTCATCATCGTCAGGCCCTGTTCCAGCATCGAACGGGCGACTTTGGAGTCCTCCGCCACAATGGCCACCGCCCCTGGTTTCAGGGTAAAGGTCTGCTTCTTTTCGCTTTCCAGGTGCGCCGTGCGATTGGCGGGAATGATGTCATACAAAATCTGCTCAACATCCAGCACCAGCGCCAGCGGGGTGTCGGTTTTATCATTGTTCAGGCGCGCGATGCTGGTGATATTGCGGCTTCTGACGCCCGCCTCGGCCGCCAGGACCTGGCTCCACTCAAGACGGACGATATCGTCGACGGATTCCACCGCGAAAGCCTGGGTGCTGCGGGCATATTCCGTTACCAGCAAGATATTCAACCCGGTCTTCGGCACGCAGCCGACGATGGCCGGCAAATCGATAACGGGCATAATCTCGCCGCGGATATTCGCCATGCCCATCAGCGGCGACGTCATGCCGGCGGCTTTGGTCAGCTTCGGCATCGGCACTATTTCACGCAGCTTAAACACGTTGATGCCGTACAATTCGGCGTGTTCTTCATCGGGGGGCGACCCCAGGCGGAATAACAGCAGTTCAAATCGGTTCGATGAGGTGAGATTGGTTCTCTCCTCTACCTCTTGTTGAAAATTATCCATACTTTCCCCAATAAAAATAGCGATTGATGCGTGGAAACAAGGCGGTTTGACTGATTCGGAAAATAAAGAATAATTCAACGTATAATGTTATCGGCCGACGGGGGGAAATACTTAATATTACTGCGGCAGCATAAAAACGGGCGTCGGCGACCTGGCGGCCGTTTAACAGGAACTCGCCGCCAGGCTGGATAAACCCTACCACCATGCGCAGCGTGGTGGTTTTACCGCAGCCGCTGGGCACCAGCCGCTCGCCCGGTGCGATGGCGAGGTTAATGCCCTCCACGGTGCGGCGCCCGCCAGACGACCGGAAAGGAGGGACAATCCAGCGCCCCGCCGTCTTGCGGGGCGTCCTGTAGCGGCGCCGGGGGCGACATTTTCCCGCTGCGGTAGCGGAAAACCGCGTCATCGCCGGTCCAGCGGGTGGATAACACCCGCCGCGGCGCGTCCTGGAAATTGCCGGCGGCGCCGTGCAGGGTCAGGCCATGGAACACCAGGCAGTCGCCGGGTTCCAGCGCCCAGCTGATAATCCGGTAGTCTTGCCGCCGCGCTTCAATATCCGGCAGGATGTCCCAGCTGTCGTCGTCGCCCTCGCGCAGTTGGCCGGTGGCGAACCACTGGGGACGGAACCATTTACCCCAGCGGTGCGAGCCGGCGACAAATTCCAGCGCCGTGGCGCGCGTCACGGCGCCGGTAGGCAGCCAAAGGGTGCAAAAGTCATTGCCGTCCACCGGGCTATACGGCTGATCCTGATGCCACAGGGTGCGCTGGGAGGCGCCGGGCATTTTAGCCAGCACATGATCATGCAGGAAATTGATTTTGCCGGACCCTAGAAGGCCGGCGGCGATTTCCTTGGCGGGCGATTCATAAACAAATTGTTTGATGGCCGCAATGCGCCGCCAGTTATCGCTGTCCTGGAAAAACAGTTTAGTTTCGGGGTCGGTATAGCGGCCGTGATCGCTGGGCGCGGCGATATTAGCCATGATGCCCTGCTCCACTTTCTCCAGCCATTGGCGGGAAAAGGCCTGGCGGATAATAACGGCGCCATCGCGCTGAAACGCCGCTTTATCCTGGGGTGTGATAGTCAACATATTGCCTCCCGGCTGAATGCGGCGCGCAACCCGCCGCAGGCCGTTTGCGCCGGCAAAAGCGTTCCGGCGGGCTTAACGCGGGCGCGTGGCCATTATTCTCAGACTTTTTCAGGATTCCAACGGCCCGGAAATTCCTGGCCGCCGAGCTGGCGGTTATAGAACATGCCCAGATACCATGGGAAATAGTGATAAGACCAGGCGCACAGGCGATTGCCATATTTCAGAAAAGCGCGCAGCAATTCCTGAAGTTCTTCTTTGGTTTGCGCCGCGGCTACCGCCTCGCGCAAGATACCGGCGTATTCTTCCAACTGATATAACCCGCTGACGCCTAAATAGCTGGAGTAAGGCACGTCGAATTCCCGCAGCGTTTTATTAAAATCCTGCACCGAAAGCGTATTGGTCAGCGTCAGTAACGGGTACATGGTATACATAATATAATCACGCAGCATGCCGTTGGCGAAATCCCAGGCGGTAAAATACTGGCCGTAGGTGCCGGTGGACTCCACCTGTCCCAAACGGATGGCGCGCAGGTCTTCGGGCTCCGTCAACTGGATCCTGTCGGCTTCCGCCAGGAAGCGTTTGGCCGCGTCCGTGGTGGCCGCGGGCTGGCGCGGTACGCCCGGGTGGGCCTGCTTATCATGAGCGGAAACCTCGACAAAAATCTTATCCTTTTGCCAGAAGAGATTATTCCACACCGCCTTGCCCACATCGGGCAGTAAATGACAATATTCCGCCAGCACCTGTCCCAATACCGGCTGGGCCAAAGGCTCCAGGCCGACGCCATATTGAATCGACATTTTATTGCCCGTTGACTGGGAATAACGCAGCCGGCCCACCGGGCAATCGGTAATCATTTCGCGATGGTGCACCGGCGCGCTGCTGACGATGGGCGTCCAGGCATACATGGATGCGCCGGACACAACCGGATGCGCCTGCAGCACTTTAAACGGCAGGTGCTGCCAGAACTCTTCGCACAGCTCGGGGTTCTTTTCATCATTTAATTCAGCGACCACGGTAACGCCCAGGTCGGGCCAGCTTATATCAATTAAACGTCCCATCTTTATTCCTCGTTGGTAAAAATACGTTGTCTTATAATCCACCGCCGGGCGATGTTTATATTTTGTGTAATACCTTATTCAGAAAGGTCCTTGTTCTTGGATTCTCCGGCGCAATAAATATTTTTTGCGGCGGTCCCTGCTCGATAATTTCGCCGCCGTCCATGATGACCACCCGGTCGGCGACATTCCTGGCAAATTCCATCTCATGGGTCACCACGATCATGGTCATGCCCTGGCGCGCCAGGTCCTGCATTACGCTTAACACTTCGCCAATCATTTCGGGATCAAGGGCGCTGGTGGGTTCGTCAAACAGCATGACCTCCGGGTTCATCGCCAGCGCGCGCGCAATCGCTACGCGCTGCTGCTGCCCGCCGGATAATTGCGTGGGGTAATAGGCTAATTTATCCGCCAGGCCCACCCGGGCCAATAATTCCGCGGCGTTGTCGCGCGCCTGTTTTTTATTCATTCGCAGGACGCTTACCGGCGCTTCCATGACGTTTTGCAACGCGGTCATATGTGAAAACAAATTAAAGCGCTGAAAAACCATGCCGATGCGCTGGCGCAGCTTGGCGATATTTTTCTCGCTGTCTTCCTGCATCAGGCCGTTTTTCATGCGGTATCCCATCAGGGCGCCGCCGACGTGGATGGTGCCCTGCTGAATTTTCTCCAACCGGTTGATACAGCGGATAAGCGTGGTTTTTCCCGAACCGGACGGGCCGATAATCACCGTAGTTTCGCCGGTTTTCACCGTCAACGACACATTACGCAGTACCGGCAGTTCGCCATAGAATTTCATTACGTCACGGCAGACGACCGCATCCGGTAGGCTATCTGATTGATTAACGCTCATCGGCAAGCTCCGCTAAAAGAGATGAGGATTTTTTGGCACGCCGCTTTATGCTCGCCCCTTTTAAATGCCGGTTGAGATTTTTTTCCAACAGCATTTGGATGGCGGTCCAGCACGCGGTCAGCAGCAAATAATAAATAGAGATGCCGAGATAAACCTCAAACGTCATAAAGGTGGCGGCCTGTAATTGCTCCGCGACACGAAACATTTCTGAAACACCGATAATACTGAGCAACGCCGTGGTCTTGAGCATATTATTAAATTGATTGCCTAGCGCGGGGACAATCACCGGGATGGTCTGCGGCAGAATAATGCGCCGCATCAGCAACCGCGGCGGCATGCCCAGCGCTTTGGCGGCCTCGGCCTGGCCGCTGTCGATGGATATAATGCCGGCGCGCGTAATTTCGCTCATATACGCCGCCTCGTGCAGGGCGAAAGACACAATGCCCGCGACCACCGCCCCGGAAATCATGAACGGCCCCAACGGCATCACGGCGGGGAAAATATCAAAACCCAGTAAATAGGGCAGGCCAAAATAAATCAGTACCAATTGTACCAATACCGGCGTGCCGCGAAAAAACCAAATATAAAGCTGGTTAAACGCCTTTAATATCCATAAGCGGCTTATTCCCGCCATTGCCAATGTAATACCTAATACCGTGCCAATAAGCTGGGACAGTACAGCGGAAACAATCGTTAATATCAGCCCCTGAAATAAAACGGCTTGCGGATGAAACACAAAATTCAGGAAAAATGGCAGATTAAATTGCATATGAATTTGATTTAGCACGGTACGCTCCTCACAGCATGGCCGCCCCGTCAATCGCAGGGGTGTTCGCTGTCGCACAGGGCTACGCCATGTTCAATACCCCATTTCTGGACGATTTTCGTCATGGCGCCGGATGTATTCAGTTCATCCATTGCCGCCTGGATCGCCTGGCGCAGGTCGGTATTGTTTTTCACCATGGCCACCACCCACGTTTTGGCGGGCACCGGCATATCGACAGTCTGGAATTTATTTTTGGCCTTCGACATGTAAAAATTAATCACCACCGTATCGCCGACCATGGCATCGGCGCGGCCCAGCAGCAAATCATGGAACGCGGCGACGTTGGTGCCCAACGACACCAGGGTAATCGCCGGTTTACCTTCGCTCACCAGTTTGTCGCTTTCCTGCTTGACCACCGACTCATTGCGGCTGCCCATCAACGCCGCCACCCGGCGGCCCGAGAGATCCGCAAACGACGCCAGATGCAGGGGATTTCCCTTGACCACCAGCAGGCCGGACTTTACCCGCCAGTAATCCACCAGCCCATAGCGCTCCGCGCGTTCCGGGGTTTTCCCCAGGCTGGCCATGACCAGGTCGCACTTGCCGGTATCCAGCGCGGCAAAAATACCGGAAAATTGATAATTATCGATCTGGGTTTTCACTCCCAGGGTCTTGCCCAGCGCATTCATAATATCCACCGCGGCGCCGCTGGGTGTTTTGCCGTCCTCGGCCATGCCTTCCGCCGGGGGGTTTTCCAGGTCGGAGCAAAAGGTCAGTTGCCCTTTCGCCTTGATATCCGCCGGTGCGGCGACGGCGGCGTTTGCCCACCCCGGCGCGATGCCGAACGACAGGCTTAACACGGTACCGATAATCAATTGTTTTTTATTCACCCTGCTCTCCCGACACCTTGGTTGCTGTTGATAACGTCGTCACACGAGAATGATATCCAGGCCGTTAACATCTGTTTAACCCGATGAAATTGAACATACCGCCAGCAAAACGGGGCGTCAAGTTATGTATATACAAATAAGATAATTATATGGATGATTTTTGCGCTATTTTAGATAGATTTAAGTTAAATATTTGATTTTTATAAATATTATATTATTATTAGAGTATATACATAAGATATCAAATGTAGTGGCTTTTGACCGGATTGACTTCAGGACGGATAGATTTATATCGTTTGCGGGGGGATCTGCCGCGCCGGTGGGGGTTTGGTTTACGGCTGGTGGTAAGGACTATGTTGCGCCGGTGAAGGTTTCGCTTGCCGTGCGTTTGGTTGTTTTATGTAGTGCCGGGTGCCGGCAAGCGACAAAGAGGCCGTACCGCGACGGCCTCCTTGACCTCCGCGCGTCCGGCAGGTCGCGCGTCGCTGCGCGATGCCTTCCGCCGCCAGTTCCCCCGTTATGCACCGGCCCGGTTAGCGCTCCCGGCGCAACCGGGCCTTTCGCCGCTCCCGGCGGCTCATGCCGGGGTCACAGGCGCCGTCAGCGCGCTCTATGCCGGCCCGACTATCGCTGTCAGTAATAAATAGTAAGAAACAATAGCGCCGCTGTTGATAAGGAGAAGGAAGAGTGAGCCGGGAAGCTGACAATCATTGAGGTAAACAGCCGCAGCATGAAATTACAGCCCGCCAAACCCGGCCTATGCCCTAGTCCCCCGAATCTGTAAGCGTATTAGATACATCGCACCTGGCGCTTTTAATTTAAAGCCGGAAGCGAGCATATGGCATTAGACATTAGACATAGGGCTTTGGGCTTTGGGCTTTGGGCTTTGGGCTTTGGGCTTTGGGCTTTGGGCTTTGGGCTTTGGGCATTTAACGTTTAGCATTAGCCATTTGGCTTTGAGCATTTATCGTTTGGCATTAGCCATTAGCCATTAACCATCAGGCTGTAAACTTTATCGCAAAATGAATACTGATACCTTCCCGGTAAGTGCATGCCGCAAGAAACCCAAAAACGCTATTTTACTCACAGGCGATGGTGTTGACCTGGTGCCGGCATAGAGTGCGCCGGCGGCGCACATCGCGGCTGGATGAGCCGCCGGGAGCGGCGAAAGCTAAGGGCCGCGCCGGGAGCGCGTCCCGTGCGGTCCAAAAGCCGGGATGGGTGATGCCGGGAACCGCGCAGCGGCGCACGACCTGCCGGACGCGCGGAGGTCAAGGAGGCCGTCGCGGTACGGCCTCTTTGTCGCTTGCCGGTACCCGGCAACACATACGAACACCTCACGCACGGCAAGCGAAACCTTCGCGAGGCGACATATGCCCTAGCGCACCCTGACGCATGGCACCCTAACGCACGGCAAGCGAAACCTTCGCCGAGGCGATATATGCCCTAGCGCACCCTGACGCAGAGTACCTTAACGCACGGCAAACGAAACCTTCGCCGAGGCGATATATGCCCTAGCGCACCCTGACGCAGGGTACCTTAACGCACGGCAAACGGAACCTTCGCCGAGGCGATATATGCCCTAGCGCACCCTGACGCAGGGTACCTTAACGCACGGCAAGCGAAACCCGCGCCACGGCAACATAAAGCTTACCGCCAACCGCAAACCAAACCCCCACCGGCACAACCTAATCCTTGCCCCAAGCCTCTCCGCCGGCTCCGGCGCGAACTCATCCATAAAGCGACTATAGCGTCGAAACCCTTTAGCGCAATCCACCAGTATTCGAAGCACGCAGACGTGTTTATCACAATCCAGTGGCTCACAGGATGTCGGCCAAAAACACCGGGAGGGTTTCAGCCCGGGTTGGGCGTATCCCGCTGCAAATTCGCCGGGCTGGGCCCGAAACGCACTAAAAAGCGGTGGCGTTCCCCCGGATAAATCAAGCGCACAAAGGTGATCAGCTCCCCCGACAGCCAGGTGCGCCTGGCAATGGAAATGCACGCCGTGCCGGGCGATACCGATAATTGCCGCGCCAGCACATCGTCGGCGGAAATAGCGCGCAGGGAGTGCTCGCCTTCCGACCAGGGGATATTGCTTAACAACCAGCTGCCGGGCGGCATCTCGATAAACTCCTCCTGCGCCGCTTCCGGCACTACCGCCAGATTGATTTGGCGCGCCTCCAGGGCGAAAGGCAGGTTATCGGCGTAATGCATGACATCGATACATAGCATGCGTGCGTTAACGGGTATGCCGATATGTTCCGCTTCGACCGCGTCGGTAATAGTGCGGATGCCGCGCGACAGCAGCGAAAAACTGTACATGCTGTCGCTGGCCAGGACTTCGGCGCGAATATCCTGAATGGCCAGCAACGGCTCCTCGACACGCGGCATGGCGACGAAAGACCCTTTCCGGCGCTTGCGCACAATCATCCCGGCGGCCACCAGCGTCGACAGCGCTTTATTTACCGTCATTCGCGAGCATTGATAGACCGCCATCAATTCCTGTTCGGTGGGCACCCGATCGCCGGGATGCCACTCGTTGCTGAGGATTTTGTTTTTAATATCGTTCTGGATGCCCTGATGGATGGGCAGGGGTTTGACCCGCGAACGCTTAGGGATGAGCGGACTTGGCTCGGCGTGAGCGGGCGGGGCTTGGTGTAGCGGTGACTCGTTTTTGCTCATAATGGAGGTTTTCCCAAAGTATCAGCGATTAAGTATATACAAAACAAAAAGCAAATTCGCGCTATCATTTTTTCTTATTCATTTTTATCTTCGTTTTATGTATATACATAAAATAAGCCTATATGAACACGGCGTTTCCACCCCGATAAACACATTAATTTACTGTTTTAACGCTGCTTTATCATAGGATATTCGTATGAATATTGCTCTGTTTTTCATCATAATGATATTTACATCCCAGTTCTTTATTATATTGTATATACCAATAGACTTCATCAGGGCGCCATTTTCGCCGGGACGCGGCGTCGGCGGCACAAGGGCTAATCGCATGATAAGAGTGGGAGTTGATATCGGCGGCACGTTCACCGACTTTGTCGTCTGGCGCAGCGACGCGCGGCAGGCGCCGTTATATTGTTTTAAAGTGCCCTCCACTCCGCCCCATTTTGCCGAGGGTTTTAAACAGGGCTTCGAGCGGTTATTGTCGGCATTGGCCGTGGGGCCGGAAGAACCGGTGGTGGTCATGCACGGCACCACTGTGAGCACCAACGCCGTGATCGAGCGTTCACAGCCGCCGGTCGCCCTGTTCGTCACCCAGGGATTTCGCGATATCCTGGAACTGCAGCGCCTGCGTCTGCTCGATCCCACCAATCTGCGCGGCACGCGCGGCCTGCCGTTGATCGAGCGGCACCAGGTTTTTGAAATACGCGAACGCATGGCGGCTGACGGCGGCGTTATCGACGCGCTGTCGGCGGAATCGGTGGCCGGCGCGGTGGCGCAGGTGGTGGCCGCCGGGCTCGACAGCATCGCCGTCGCCTATATCAACAGCTATCAGGATCCCCGCCATGAGCGGGAAACGCGCGCAGTGATCCGGCGGCTCGCGCCGTCCCTGGATGTCTGCCTGTCCAGCGAGGTGTGGCCGCGCCCCGGCGAATACGAGCGGGCGGTCAATGCGTTGCTTAATGTCTATGTTAAGCCCCGGATGTCCTCATACCTGGGGCAGATTGAACACTACCTGACCAGCCGTCTGCGCCACGTCCAGCTGTTTATCACCCGCTCCAACGGCGGGGCCATGTCCGCGCGCGAGGCGCGCCATTTCCCGGTGCATACGCTCCTGTCCGGCCCCGCTTCCGGGGTAACGGCGGCGCAGCTGATTACCCGCGCGGCGCCGGAGCAGCATTATCTGACGATGGATATGGGCGGCACCAGCACCGATATTTCCCTGATCCGCGCCGGCATGCCGACGGTGGTGGAGCAAACCGAGGTCGGCGAGTTCCCTCTGACCATGCCGGTTACCGGCATCGAGGCGATAGGCGCCGGCGGCGGTTCCATCGGCCGTTTCGACGGGCCGGTGTTCCGCGTCGGCCCCAAAAGCGCCGGCGCCTGGCCCGGCCCCGCCTGTTTTGCGCGCGGCGGCACCGAGCCTACCGTGACCGACGCCTACTTATTATGCGGTTATCTGGACGCCGCCACTTTTCTCGGCGGCGAGATGCCCCTGGACACCGCTGCGGCCCGCGCCGCCTTCGCTCCCCTGGCCGCGCGCATGGCCGCGACGGAGACGGACGCGGCCGGCGCCGCCATCGCCATCGCCACCTCCAATATGGTCGCCAGCGTATTGCCTTATCTGGCCCGCCACGGTGTCGATCCGCAGGACGTGACCCTGGTGGCGTTCGGCGGCAACGGCGCCATCCACGGTCCGCTGCTGGCGGCGGAAATCGGCATCCCACGGGTTATCGTGCCCAACAATCCGTCGGTGTTCTGCGCCGTGGGCGGCGTGGTCGCCGAACTGACCCATGACACCATCGCCATCGTACAGCAGGGCGCGATGGATACGGCGCGCTTGCAACAGACCTTTGCCGGGCTGGCGGACGCGGCCAGGGCCTGGCTGGCGCGGCAGACCGACCCCGGCAACGTGGTCGCGATCGCCCTGGAGTACTGGGCGGATATGCGCTATCGCGGCCAGTCGTTCCAGATCCCGGTGCGCATTGAGGCGGCCGCCCCAGACGGCATCAGCACCACGCTCGCCGTCGCCGCGTTTCACGCGGAGCATTTACGCTTGCATACCCATGCCGATACGGAGGCGTCCGTTGAATTTATCGAACTGCGGGTGCGGGTGCGCGGCGCGCTGGCCGCGCCGGAAGGCAATGCGGCGACGCGGCCGGCGGGCGGCGGCCGACCCCGCCCCCGCGGCTTTCGGCGGCTGCATATCGGCGCGGCGTTGCTGGAGGATTGCCCGGTTTATGACCGCACCGTATTGGGAGTGGATGCCCAGGTACCGGGGCCGTGCATTATCAGCCAGAGCGACGCCACCGTGCTGGTCCCGCCCTTTTTTACCGCCAGGGTGCATGCCGGCGGCGACATTATCCTGACGCAGGAGCATTGATTGTGGATCCCATCCAAACGGTCATCATGAATAATCGCTTTAACGCCATTGTCGAAGAAGCCTCCGTCACCCTGTATCGCACCGCCCATACCACCTTCGTCAAACTGGTACAGGATTTTCAATGCGGGCTGGCCACGCCGGCAGGCGAAATGTTCGCCTATCCCAGCCACAACGGCGTTAACGCATTCATTGGCCTGCCGATAGCCGGCGGCCTGCACGGCATCGGCGTAGAACATCTTGAGCCCGGGGATTGCATTATCACCAACGATCCCTTCAGTACCGACGGGATGGTGACGCATATCATGGATGTATCCATGGTGCGGCCGGTCTTTGTCGGCAATGAGCTGGTGGCCCTGGCCTGGTCGTTCGTGCATGCCTCCGATATCGGCGGCGCGGTGCCGGGCAGTATTTCGCCGGCGTTTACCGAGGTGTTCCAGGAAGGCCTGCGCGTCAGGCCGACCAAACTCTACAAACGCGGACAGCTCGATACCGCCATCCGCAATATCTTTATCGATAACAGCCGCATCGCCGATGAGCTGTGGGGCGACTTCCAGGCCATGATATCGGCGCTGGCCAGTATGGATAAGCGGCTGAATCAACTGTGCCAGCGCTATGGCGTGGCGGCGGTGCGCGCGGGCATGGAAGCGTCCATGGCCCTGGCCGATGCCAAGGCCCGCCAGGTTATACGCCGCATCCCCGACGGGGATTATCCCTTCGCCGATTATGTCGAAGGCATGAGCGAAGGAGATTTTATCCATATCCACGCCGTGATGCGCGTGCGCGACGAGCGCATCGTATTCGACTTCAGCGGCACCGACCCGCAGGTGGCGGCGGCCTTTAACTACGTCACCGGCGCGCGCGCCCACCCCTATACGCTGCAGGCGTTTATCTATTATATCCTGACCCGGGAGCCGGAAGCGCCGCGTAACGCGGGCCTGCTGCGCGCCCTTGAGGTCATCGCCCCGCGCGGCACGGTGATGAACGCCGAGTTTCCGGCGGCCGGCGGTTCGCGGGTCACCACCAGCACCCGCGTTTACGACGTCATCCTGGGCTGTCTGAACGCCGCCCTGGCCGACGGTCTCACGGCGGCGGGTCCCGGCATGTCGGGAGTGATCGTGGTTTCCGCCAAAGATCCCCATGGCGAGGGCAATCGCGTCAGCGTGATCAATCCCTTGTGCGGCGGCGGCGGCGGACGTTTCGGCCTCGACGGCACCGACGGGGTGGACTCCCGCTCCGGTTATCTGCGCACGGTGCCCGCCGAAACCATCGAGGCCGAAACGGTGATGCGGGTGAAACGGTATGGCCTGGTGACCGACAGCCAGGCGCCCGGCCGCTGGCAGAGCGGCGCCGCCATTGCCCTGGAGCTGGAAAATACGGGTCCCGAGGCGGTGATGACGGTGCGCGGCATGAATCGTTTCTATTTTCAGTCTTGGGGCGCGCGGGGTGGGCAATGCGGCCATTTGGGATCCGTATTGCTCAATCCCGGCACCGATGATGAGCGCAATCTGGGCAAGATTGATGTCCTGAAGATGCAACGCCACGACGTGGTGCGCCTGACCTCGCCCTCGGGCGGCGGCTTTGGCGACCCTTTCCTGCGCGATCCGCGCCAGGTTGCCCGCGATGTGCGGCGCGGCCTGGTGTCCGTCTACAACGCCCGGGCCAGTTACGGCGTGGCGGTGGACGACAGCGGCCGGCTCGACCCCGATGCCACCGCGCGGCTGCGCGCCGGGCACAGCAGCGTCGCGCACGGCCTGTTTACGCTTGGGAGCGCGCGCGATCGCCTGGATCGGGTCTGGCCGCGCGAAATCCGGGCGGCGCTGGCCATGAGCCTGATGCGTGAGGAGCGCCGCCTGCGCCAGTCCCTGCGCCTGGCGGTCATTAAACGCCTGACGGCGGAAAACCGGCCGGTCAGCCTGACGATGATGGCCGCGGTTATCGCGGAAGAATTGCAGTACCTCAGGATGCACTGATTTTCCCCATCGCTCCGTTCTCTCATACTGGAGATCAACCATGTGTCATGTTCTCAGGCTTGCCTTGTCAGGCAAAGCGCGCCAATTACGACTGCTGGGCTGCGCCGCGTTATTATCCGTTGCCGGCAGCCTGCCGGCGGTCGCGCTGGCGGATACCGTCAATATTGCCTTTTCCGCCGCGGTGACGACGCTTGATCCGCAGCAGGCCACCGTGGTGCAGACGGATTTAAGCGTCATCAGCCATATCTACTCGCCGCTGGTGATACGCAATCCCGACCTCGGCATTACCGGCATCGTGGCGGAATCATGGCAGGCTATCGACGACAACACCTGGGACTTCAAGCTGCGCCCGGGCATTACCTTTGCCAATGGCAAGCCGCTGGATGCCGCGGTGGTAAAGTGGAATTTCGATCATTTACTCGATCCCGCGCATAAAACCCGCGTCAAGGAATGGTACAGCCTGATCGATCATGTCGACGTCGTGGCGCCCGACGAGGTGAAAATCATTACGCGCATGCCCTTCCCCGGGCTGGTGGCGCAGCTGAGCATGCTGTTCATGATGGAGCCGTCTTGGACCGCGACGCACGATCCCAGCCGCGAGGCCATGGGCAGCGGCCCGTATCAGCTGGCGGAATACGTGCCGGGCGAACGGGTGGTGCTGACGCCCAACCCCACGTATTTCGGCACCCAGGTTTTCGGCACGCCGGCGCCGCATGACAAAGTCGTGCTGCGCATGATAAGCGAACCGGCGGTACGGGTGTCGGCGTTGCTGGCCGGCGAGCTGGATCTGGCGCTGGATATTCCGCCCACGGATATCGCGCGCATCAACAGCAGCGGCATCGCCCATGCCGGCTGGGGAGAAAGCAGCCGCGCGATGATCATTAAAATGAATAACCTCAAGCCGCCCTTCGCCAACAACCTCAAGCTGCGCCAGGCGATGAACTACGCCATCGATCGCCAGGGCATTATCGACGCCATTTATAACGGTCACGGCGCCATCAGCAAAGGCCAGCTGCTGTCGCCCATGTATTTCGGCTACAACGATAAACTGCAGCCCTACCCCTACGATCCGGACAAGGCGCGCCAGCTTATCGCCGAGTCGGGATTGCCGCAGCCCATTTCCTTTGAACTGCAGGTGCCGCTGGGACGTTATCTGTTAAGCCAGGAAATCGGCCAGGTGATCGCCGCCCAGCTGCAGGAAGTGGGTCTGAACGTCAGCATCAAGGAAATGGAATACGCCAACTGGTCCAACGCCTATACCCGCGGCGATATGGGGCAGGCAGCGTTTTTAGGCCAGGCCTGGCCGACCCTGGACGCCGACGGCCTGCTGGGTCTGTACCTGCCCACCGACCCCGGCGCTTACTGGAAGGATGACGTTTTTGCCGGCCTGGTGATGAAAGGCCGCTCAACGGTTGATAAGCAAAAACGCGCCGCCTGGTACCAGCAGGCAACCGAACGGATGCGTGAACAGGCGCCGCTGGTGTTTTTATTTAACCAGCCGCTGACCTATGCCACGTCGAAGCGATTCACCTGGCAAACGCGCGGCGACGACTGGGTGCGGGTTTTCGATTTAGTGGCGAAATAAACAGGCGGTGGCGCGTGGCGAAATACATCCTGTCCCGACTGCTGGAAGCCCTGGCGGCGGTATTCGGCCTGGTGACCCTTATTTTCCTGGTGTCGCGGTTACTGGGGGATCCGGTTTCTTTATTGCTTCCCCAGGGCGCCAGCGCCGCCGACCTGCAGGCCCTGCGCGAGCAGCTCGGCCTGCAGCGTCCCTTGCTGGAGCAATATCTGCGTTTTCTCGGCCATGCGCTGGCCGGCGATTTCGGCCAATCCTTTTTTTACCAGCATTCGGCGCTGGGGATTGTGCTGGAACGGATGCCGGCCACGCTGCTGCTGGCGGCGCTTTCCGCGGTGACCGGCATCCTGGCGGGCTGCCTGGCCGGTTTGATTGCCGCGCTTTGCCGTAACTCGGTATGGGAGTTCCTGGTGCTGACCCTGGCGATGCTCGGACAGGCCACGCCGGCGTTCTGGCTGGCGATTATGCTAATCCTGGTGTTCTGCGTCGATCTTGGCTGGCTGCCCACCGGCGGCACCGGCAGCCCGCTGCATTTGATTTTACCCACCGCCGTGATGTCTATTTTCGTCGCCGCCAATATCACCCGCCTGTTCCGTTCCAGCCTGCTCGACGTCATGAGCGAGGATTATATCCGCACGGCGCACGCCAAGGGCCTGCCCCCGCGGGTGATCATGACCTGGCATATGGCGCGTAACGCCATGCTGCCGGTGGTCACCATGAGCGGGCTATTGGTGGGCGAAATGCTCGGCGGCTCGGTGGTGGTCGAAACCATTTTTTCCTGGCCGGGGGTCGGCAGGCTGATTGTCGAGGCGGTGGCGAACCGTGATTTTCCCGTGATCCAGGCGGGAGTCATGGTGGTGTCATGCCTGTTCCTGCTGGTCAGCCTGGGGGTGGATTTGCTCTATAGCCTGCTGGACCCGCGCGTGAGGCAAACGCGATGAACCGAATGAACGTGATGCGCGCCGTGGGACGGCGTATTGGGTCGAGCGCCATCGGCGCTGTCGGCTGGCTTATCATGGCGTTATTGCTGCTGGGCGTGTTGGCCACCTTCGTGATCCCCCTGCCCAGCCCGGTACACGGCAATCTGGCCCTGCGGCTGGCGCCGCCCACGTACCGCTTTTTTGCGCCGGACGCCCATCCGCTGGGCACCGATCAGTTGGGCCGGGATATGTTGAGCCGGCTGCTGTACGGCAGCAGGGTCTCGATAATGGTGGGGTTTAACGCGGTGTTGATTGGCGGCCTCGTCGGCGTGGCGGTGGGGATGATTTCGGGGTACGCCGGCGGCCTCATCGATCGCCTGCTGATGCGTATTGTCGATATGCAGCTCTCGATACCGCTGATTCTGCTGGCGCTGATTATTATCGCCGCCACCGGTCCCAGCCTGGGCAACCTGATTATCGTCCTGGCCCTGACCAGTTGGATCCGTTATGCCCGCATGGTGCGCGGGCAGGTGCTGGCCCTGCGGCAGAGGGAATTCGTCCTGTCGGCGGTGGCCGTCGGCGCCCGGCCCTGGCATATCCTGCGCTATTACATTTTGCCGAATATCCTGACGCCCATTCTGGTGATCGCCACTCTGGAGTTTTCGCGCGTGATTCTCCTGGAGGCCAGCCTGAGTTTCCTCGGGCTGGGCGTGCAGCCGCCCTGGCCGAGCTGGGGCCGGATGCTGGCGGAGGGGCGCGCGTATATCGCCACCGCCTGGTGGGTCACCACCTTTCCGGGACTGGCGATAGTCGTGACGGTGATGGGCGCCAACTTTACCGGCGACTGGCTGCGCGATTATTTCGATCCCAAACTGAAGTCCGCCGGGGAGTAGCGCCATGCAGCCTTTGCTCGACGTGCGTAATTTAACCGTGGCTGTTCCGGCCGGACGCGGCGCGCCGCCGGTCAGGATTATCGACGATATCAGCTATAGCCTGGAGGATAACCAGACGCTGGGCATCGTCGGCGAAAGCGGCAGCGGCAAGAGCATGCAGGCGCTGGCGATGCTGGGATTATTGCCGCCGCGCAGCCGCGCCCTGGTCCACGGCGAGGTCATGTTCCAGGGGCACAACCTGCTGAGCCTGTCGGATAAAGCGCTGCGCGCCATCCGCGGCGCGCAGATCGGCATGATTTTCCAGGAGCCGATGACCTCGCTTAATCCGGTGCTGACCATTGGCCGGCAACTGGCGGAACCCCTGGTGCATCACCTGGGGATGAGCCATGCCAAGGCGCGCCGGCGCGCCGTCGACCTGCTCGGCCTGGTGGGCATCGCCGACCCCGCGCGGCGCGTCAGGCAGTATCCCTTTCAGTTTTCCGGCGGCATGCGCCAGCGGGTCATGATCGCCATGGCGATTGCCTGCAAACCCAAACTGCTGATTGGCGATGAGCCGACCACCGCCCTGGACGTGACTATCCAGGCGCAGATTATTGCGCTTATCCGCGATCTGCGCGACGAAATGAAGATGTCCATCATTTGGATTACCCATGACATGGGCGTGGTGGCCGCGATGGCGGACAGCATGCAGGTGCTGTATGCCGGCAAGATCATGGAGACGGGACCGGTGGAACGGGTGTTCAGCCAACCCCACAGCGCCTATACCTGGTCGCTGTTGCAATCGATCCCCGGCCGGGGACAGCGACCCCGGCAACCGCTGTTCCAGATTGCCGGCCAGCCGGTGGATCCGGCGCGGCGACCGCCCGGCGACCCTTTTGCGCCGCGCAATCCGTTCGCCACCGCGCGGTGTTTTCTTGACGCGCCGCCGCTGCGTCCCGTCTCGCCCGATGAACCGCGCCATCGGGTGGCGGCCTGGTACGATTTGCCCCGCTGCCTGGCGGATCTTGATAAGGATAACGCGACATGAACGGCATGCCCCCGAGCGCCCCGCCGCTGCTGCAGGTGGAAGGATTATGCAAAGACTATCCCGCCGGCGCGTCTTTACTGGGCGCGCGCGCCGTGCTCAGGGCGGTTGACGGCGTCAGCTTTACCCTGGCGCGGGGGGAAACCCTCGGGCTGGTGGGCGAGTCCGGCTCGGGCAAAAGCACGGTGGCGCGCTGCGTGATGCAGCTGGAACGGCCGACCGGCGGCCAGGTATTGCTTAACGGCCGCGACCTGGTCGGTATGAGCCAGTCCGCGCTGCGGCCATTGCGCAAGGTGATGCAGATTATTTTCCAGGATCCCTATTCTTCCCTCAATCCACGGATGACGGTCGGCCGTTTTGTCGCGGATCCCATAGTGATCCATGAGGGCAAAATACCCCGTGAGGCGCTTATGCAGCGCGTGCGGGCCCTGTTTGCCAAAGTCGGCCTGGACGCCCGTCATCTCGGCCGCTATCCCCATGAATTTTCCGGCGGCCAGCGCCAGCGCGTCTGCATTGCACGGGCGCTGGCCATGTCGCCGCAGTTGATCGTGGCCGATGAGCCGATAACCGCCCTGGACGTCTCCATCCAGGCCCAAATCATAAACCTGCTGCAACAGCTGCAGGATGAACAGGGGCTGGCGTATCTGTTTATTTCGCACGACCTGGGCATGGTGCGCCATATCTGCCATCGGGTGGCCGTCATGCTGCGCGGTCTGATCGTGGAAACCGGCCCCGCCGAGGCCATTTTTCACGATGCCCGCCACCCTTATACCCAGGCGCTGCTGAGCGCCACCCTGGAAGCCGACCCCGCGCGGGAACGGAGTAAAGCGCGTCTGTTTTTCGACGCCGGCCAGCTTGACGGCAGGGCTCCCGGTTTTATGAAAGAGGTGACCCCGGGCCACTTTGTCAGGGAGTATGGCCACGCCCGCTGAAGAAAAGCCTCGTGCTTATTATTAATTGTATATACATAAATATTAATTGTATATACAATAAACCTGTCCGCGCCGCCGCGCCATAAGGGCCGCCAGCGCACGTTTTAGCGAAAACCATGACAGGAGAACGTAATGAGCTATACCAGCCTGGGGGATGTGATCGATCACGTTCGCAGCCAAACCGCGGCCATGGCCCGCGAGGAGCCCGCGGAGATTTACGCCTTTCGCACCGGAACCCTGGAGAACCAGGCGGGCAGCTACGGCCAGTATTTCGGTACCTGGGATATCGCGGCCGGTATGATGCGCGATTATTCCATGTATACCTATTATCCCTTGCTGCAAATCATTGAAAACCCGGATATCACGCTGCCGCAGTTCTGCTTTATCCTCGACAGTTTCGATCACCCGTACAGCAACTACCTGCGCTACAGCGGATTCCCGCAGCTGGGCAAACTGGCGCTGTCCCTGCGCGAATGGCTGCCGCGGGCGACATCGCGCCAGCAGGCGATAGAGGCGATCCGGGCGTTTTGCATCTATACCGATACGTTTGCCGCCTGGTCGTTCCATTATTTCCCGTGGGGACTGGGCAAGCAGTTTACCTACGCCAACCCCGAGGTGGCCGCGCCCGCCATTGCCGATGCATCCCGGCGAGTGCATATCAAGCCGGGCCGCAAGATCCGCCTGACCTGGCAACCGCTGGATATTACCGTGGATGCCTATCTGGCGGTCCATGAAAATCCGGAGTTATGCCAGGACCTGATGGCGGCCCTGCCTTTTACCGTCCTGCAAGATCACGCCGTGGTCACCGGCGAATCCATGTACGCCTGGTGCCCGCTGGTATCCACCGCGCCGATACAGGTGCGCGAGCGGATCTGCGACGCGCCCAAGGGGCGGCTGCGTTTTTCCCAATCCACCGGCCAGAAATTTATCGTGCAGTACGGACCGACCACCGAGGACCTGGCCCAACCGGTATTGGGAGAGGTCATTCCCGAGCATGCCGATCGCCTGGATAAGGTCGGCGCCGAGGTATGGAAAAGCACCTTTGACACCAAAACCCCCATCTGGCTGACCGTCGAGCTGGTCTGAGCAAGGGGCAACAGGGCGGCTTGCGCCGGCGTTTGCCGGCTGACCAGGCCGCCGCGCTTTGGCCGCGGCGCGGTTGATGTTTTTATTGGCAGGAAAAAACCATGACGATTATGTTAAAACCCGGCGCCGTCACGCTGGCTGAACTTGAGTGTATTTACCGGACCGACGAGCCCGTACGGCTGGATCCCGCGATGGAGCCGGCCATTCGCAAGAGCGCGGCGCGCGTAGCGGAAATCGTGCAGGGCGAAGCGGCGGTCTACGGCATCAATACCGGCTTTGGCAAATTGGCCTCGGTGCGTATCCACGCTGACGATGTGGTAAAACTGCAGCGCAACCTGATTTTGTCGCACTGCTGCGGCGTGGGCGACGCGCTGGCCAAACCGGTGGTGCGTCTGATCATGGCGCTGAAACTGATTTCGCTGGGCCGGGGCGCCTCGGGCGTGCGTTATGAGGTTATCGGCCTGATTGAAGCCCTGCTGGCCCACGATATCATGCCCGTGATCCCAAGCCAGGGATCGGTTGGCGCGTCCGGGGATCTGGCGCCGCTGGCGCATATGGTGGCCGCCATGATGGGCGAAGGCGACGCGGAGCTGCGCGGTCAGCGCATGCCGGCGGCGCAGGCGCTGGAGCAGGCGGGCCTGCGGCCTATCATCCTGGCGGCCAAAGAAGGACTGGCCTTGATCAACGGCACCCAAGCGTCCACCGCGCTGGCGTTGAAAGGGCTGTTCGGGGCGCACCGGGCGCTACAGTCGGCGCTGATTTCCGGCGCGCTGGTCACCGATGCGGTCATGGGCTCCACCGCGCCGTTCCATGACGAGATTCACCAGCTGCGCGGCCATCCCGGTCAGATTGATACGGCGCGGGCCCTCAATTGGCTGCTGCGCGGGTCGGAAATCCGCTTAAGCCATCTGGCAAACGACGAGCGGGTGCAGGATCCTTATTGTATCCGCTGCCAGCCGCAGGTGGCCGGCGCGGCCCTGGACCTGATCCGCCAGGTCGCCGTCACGCTCGCGCGCGAAGCGAACGCCGTTACCGACAACCCGCTGCTGTTATCCGATAACAGCGTGGTGTCCGGCGGTAATTTCCACGCGGAGCCGGTGGCTTTCGCCGCCGATATCCTGGCGCTGGCCATTTCCGAGATAGGCGCTATCGCCCAGCGGCGCATCGCCCTGCTGGTCGACCCGGCCATGAGCTTTGGGTTGCCCGCCTTTCTGGTGGCCGCGCCCGGACTGAACTCCGGCATGATGATAGCCGAGGTCACCTCCGCCGCCCTGATGAGCGAAAACAAGCAGATGACGCATCCGGCATCGGTAGACTCCACCCCGACGTCAGCCAATCAGGAAGATCATGTTTCCATGGCCTGCCACGGCGCCATGCGGCTGGGCAGGATGCTGGATAATCTGTACGCCATCCTCGGCATTGAGGTGATGGCCGCCGTACAGGGCCTTGAATTCAGGCTGCCGCTGCGGACCAGCGCGCCATTGGCGATGGCGGCGCGCCGCGTCAGGGAGCAGATTGCGCCGTTGACGGTGGATCGGTATATGGCCGGCGATATCGCCGCCGCGGCGCAGCTGGTGGCCTCCGGCGCGTTGATTGACAGCGTGGGGGACCAGGGGATACTGCCGCCGCTGTGATCCTGCGGCCGTACCGTCATCCCGGCGCTGGGGAAGCCCCGCGCCGGGCGCAGGTTTCACTGCAACCCGCCGGTGTTGCGGCGCTACCCGCATCACTGCGGTTCGGCCGGCGGCACCGCCGCCAGCAGCGCCCGGGTATAGGGATGGGCCGGGGCGGAGAAAATCTGCTCCCGCCCGCCGGTTTCGACTATGCGCCCCTGGTACATCACGGCGATACGCGGCGCCATATAGCGCACCACGCGCAAATCATGGGAGATAAACAGGTAGGCCAGCCCATGCTCCCGCTGCAACTGCTTCAGTAAATTAAGGATCTGCGCCTGTATCGACACGTCCAGGGCCGAGACCGGCTCGTCCAGAATCAGCAGCCGCGGTCTCAGCGCCAGCGCGCGGGCGATGCCGATGCGCTGGCGCTGGCCGCCGGAAAACTCCGCCGGATAACGCTGCGCCAGCGCCGGATCCAGCCCCACCTGGCGCATCAGCGCATAAATCCGTTTTTGCCGCTCGGCGGCGTTGCCGATGCGATGCACGGTAAGCGGCTCGCCGATAATATCAAAAGCGGTCATGCGCCGGTTGAGGGATGCGTAAGGGTCCTGGAAGACGATTTGAAATTCCCGGCACAGCCTGGCGTTGCGCCGCCTGGGCAGGGCGGTAATATCCTCGCCGTCGAACCAGACGCGCCCGGCGGTCGGACGCGTCAGCCCCACCAGCACCGCGCTCAGGGTGGATTTGCCGCAGCCAGACTCGCCCACCAGGCCCAGGGTTTCACCGGCGTTCAGCGTCAAATCCACCCCACTCACCGCCATGACGGCGGCGGCGCGGCGCAAACCGCCGCCTGACGGCGGGTAATGTTTTTCGATGCCCTCCACCCGCAGCAGCGGCGGTGGCGCGGTGGGGCTTGCGAGCGGTATACCTGCGCTTGACATAGGCGATTAGTTCCTCTCCATGAGGACCGGCGCGGCCAGTTCATGGGCAAAATGACAGGCGCTGGCATGCGCGGGATCGGCCCCGTCCGCGCGCAGCGGCGGTATCTGGCCGGCGCAGATCGGGCGCTGCCGGCACAGCTGGCAGCGCGGGCGGAAGGCGCAGCCCGCGGGCAGGCGGGATATCAGCGGCGGCTCGCCCTTGATGGCCGCAAGTATCCGGTCCACGTCGTCGTCCAGGCGCGGAATGCTCTCCAGCAGCGCCCGGGTATAGGGATGGCGCGGCGCGCGGAATATCCGCCCCACCCGCCCTTGTTCGACGATACGGCCGGCATACATCACCAGCACCCGATCGGCGTACTGCGCCACCAGGCCCATATCGTGGGTGATAAGCAACAGCGCCGCGCCGGTCAGCCGGCAGGCGGCGCGCATGCTCGCCATGACCTGGGCCTGCACGGTAACATCCAGGGCGGTGGTCGGCTCGTCGGCGATAATCAGCCGCGGATGGTTTACCAGCGCGATGGCGATCAGGATGCGCTGGCACAGCCCGCCCGACATTTCGTGGGGATAACGTTTCATTTTGTCGGCGGCGTCGCGGATACCCACCAGCGCCAGCACCTCTTCCGCCCGGGCGGCGCGCTGCCGGCGGGTAAGCGAGGGCTGGTGGCGGCGGATGCTTTCGGTAATCTGCCGCCCGATGGTCAGCACCGGGTTAAGCGAGGACATCGGATCCTGGAATATCATGGCGATCTCATCGCCGTACGGCCCGGCGCCCCGCCCCGCCTCCGGCGCCGGTAAATCCCGGCCGTCAAAGCGCATCCTGCCGGCGGCCACCTCGATGCCCGCCGGCAACAGCGACATCAGCGCCAGCGCCGTCAGCGTCTTGCCCGAGCCGGATTCACCGACGATGCACAGGGTTTCGCCGCGTTCGACGCTAAAGGAGATATTATCGATCGCCCGGCAACGTTCCCGGCCGGTGGCGAGATCAACGCTTAGCCCCGTCACCTCCAGCAGCGGCGCCGGGAGTTCATGGCTTGTCATAAGGACCTTCCCAGCGGGTCGAGCGCCTTATGCAGCGCGTCGCCCAGTTGATTCAGCGCCAGTACCAGCACCAGTAACAGCAGGCCGGGTACCACGGCATACAGCGGCGCCGTCGCCAGGTAATCGCGGCTGCTGCTGAGCATCGTTCCCCACGAGGCGGCCGGGGGCTTGATGCCCAGGCCGATAAAAGATAAGGACGCCTCCAGCAAAATGGCGTGGCCTGCCGCCGACGCCAGCTGCGTTATCACCACGCCGATGCTGTTGGGCAGCACATGACGCAGCATGATGCGCCACGGGCCGCTGCCCTGCACCACCGCCGCCTTCACATAGTCAAGCTCGCGCTCGCGCAGCACCGACGCGCGCATCAGGCGCGCAAAAATAGGGATGTTCACCAGCGCCACCGCGATACAGATTTGCGCCAGCCCGGCGCCCAGGATGGCCACCGTCATGACCGCCAGCAAAATGCCGGGATAGGCCAGCAGGATATCGCAGCCCCGCATCAGCAGCGCGTCCAGCCAGCGCGGCCCCATGCCGGCAACCAGTCCCGCCACGATGCCCAGTCCCGCGCCCGCGCTCACGCTGATAAACCCCACCAGCAGGGAGATGCGCGATCCGAACAGCGCCCGGCTGAGCAGATCCCGCGACAGCTCGTCGGTGCCCAGCCAATGGCCGCCGGTACCGGCCGGCACCAGCCGCAGCCCGGCAAACTGGACATCCGGATCGCAAGGCGCCAGCCAGGGGGCCAGCAATGCCGCAAGCGTAATCATCGCCACGCCGCACAGGCCGAACAGGCCGGAGGGCGTGGCGAGCAGCGCCCTTAGCAACCGCAGCCGGCCGGGTCCGGCCGCCGCCGCGCCGCTCGTTTCCACAGCGTCTGCGCTCATCACGCCGCCCCCTTGACCAGGCGGATGCGCGGGTCAACGGCGCCATACAATACATCGACCGCCAGGTTCAGCAGCAGGAAAAACAGCACCAGCACGATCAGGATCCCTTGCACCATGCCGTAATCGCGATTGATAATGGACTGTACCAGCAGGCGCCCGATGCCCGGCCAGGCGAACACCGACTCGATAACCACCGCCCCGCCCAGCATGCGGCCCAGCAGAATGCCGGTCATGGTGACAATCGGCAGCAGTGAATTACGCAGCACATGCCAATAAATGATATGCCCGCGGCTCAGTCCCTTGGCCCGCGCGGTACGGATGTATCCCTCTCCCAGCGTGTCAACCACCGCGCCGCGGGTCGAGCGCACCAGCACCGCCGCGCCGTGCAGCCCAAGCGTCAGGGTAGGCAGCACCAGCGCCTGGGCGAAACCGGCGAACGATTCATCAAGGCTGACAAATCCCCCCGGCGGCAGCCAGCCCAGGGTGACGGCGAACAGCAGGATGGCGAGCATGCCGAACCAGAAATTAGGCGTGGCCACCGCCACGGAGGAAAAGACCGACGCCAGCCAGTCGACGGCTTTGCCCTGCCACAGGCCGGCGGCCAGGCCCAACGGCACCCCCACCGCCAGCGCGCTGAACAGGGCCGTGGCGGCCAGCAGCAGGGAATACGGCAGGCGGCTGAAAATCAGCTCGCTGTTATCGCGATGATAGATATAGGAGACGCCGAAATCGCCGCGCGCCATATGCCCCAGCCAGGCGGCATACTGTACCGGCAACGGCCGGTCGAGGCCATATTCCACCCGGATGCGCTGCACATCCTCCCGGCTTGCGTCCGGCCCGGCAATCAGTTCGGCCGGATCGCCCGGCATGGCGCGCACCACCGCGAACACGATAATGCTTGAGACCAGCAGCACCGGGATCCACTGCATCAGCCGGCGTAGCAGATAGGCGGTCATCGTCTGTTTCTCCTGGTCCGGCTCATGGCTGGAAGGAAGCCGCGCTCAGGATCGGCATGCCGTCCAGATTAAAACGCACGCCCGTCAGCCCCTTGGCGGAGGCCCACAGCACCGGCAGCGTCGCCACCGGCAATACCCAGTTTTGCTCCAGCATAAAGCTGTCGATGCGCTGCCAGGCGCGATCGGTTTGTTCATCCGGCGGCCGCGAGGTCACCAGGGCCACATCGTCCTGGTACTGCTGGGATTTGACGCCCGCCAGGTTATCGGTGGCGCGGAAAATCACCGCCGACATCAGGATGGTGGACGGACCGCGGCCGGCGCGGGCGTAGACATGGGCCGCCATTTGGAAATCCCCTTTGCGCAGGCGCGATATATAGGCGGCCTCGGACATTTCGACGATATTCACCTTCAGGCCGATGTCGCGCAGCGCGCTTTGCAGCATCTGCGCCATGGCGCCAATCTGCGGCTCGGACTGGCTGCGCGACATCAGCGATATTTCCGCCCCGGCGGCGCCCGCCTGCTGGATCAGCTGTTTAGCCTGGGCCAGGTCGAAGGTACAGGCGTTTTCATGCCCCGCCGCCTCGCGCTGGCTAAAATGCGGCCAGGGCAGGCATTTCACCCGGGCGTCCGGGCCGGCGATATCATGGGCGATACGCGCGCGATCCAGCGCCAGGCCGATGGCGCGCCGCACTTCGGGCTTATCCAGCGGCGGGGTTCGGGTATTCAGCGTAATATCCAGCACCCGTCCCTCCACGGTGGCGGCGCCGGTGGCGAAACCGGCCGCGGCCAGCTGTTCGGCGGCTTCCCGGTCCAGAGACGGCAAAAAATCCACCGTGCCGGCGCGCAGCTGCATCACCCCGGACTGCTGATCGGGAATCACTTTCAGGGTGATTTTCTTTAGCGCCGGACGCGGCCCCCAGTAGGCCTCGTTACGCACAAACACCGCGTCCTCGCCCGGCAGGTAGCGGCTCAGTTTAAACGGACCGGTGCCGTTGCCGCCGGTTTTGATTTTTTTAGGCGCGCTGCCGTCGATAATAAACGCCAGATCCAGTAAATCGAAGATTGCGTCCGAGGCGCCGGCAAAATGCAGTATCACGGTGCGATCGTCGGGCGTATCGATACTGCCGATCATTTTGGCCAGCGGCAGGATATTGGCGCCGTTAACCGGATCGCGGGCATAGTTCAGGCTGAACGCCACATCCCTGGCGGTAAACGGCCGGCCGTCATGGAACGTCACGCCGTCCGCCAGTTTAAGCGTCAGCGTTTTGCCGTCGTCGGAGCGGGTCCAGGACCGCGCCAGCTCCGGCTGCGGACGGCCGTCGGCATCCAGGCGGATCAGCGTGTTATACAGCAGGTGCGTCAGCACAAAGGTGCCCATGCGCAGTTCCGTCGGATCAAAGGAGGTGATATCGGCGCTTTGTCCAATCACCAGGGTATCGCGCGCCGCCGCCAGGGCCTTGCCGCCCGCCAATGCCAAGCTTAACAGCAGCGCCAGCAGCAGGCCGCCGGCGCGGGCACGGCCGCTGAACATCTTTAACGTCATACTATCCCTCATACTCGCTTCAACGATGGACCAACCAACGGCAATGCGTTATTTGATCAAATTATTGTCTGTTGTTGTCCGAATACTATTGAATAAAGCCGATTTATAACAGAAAATAACTCCACATCTCATATGATTTGATCAAATATCGTTATGCGAAAAATAGATAAGCCCATCCACGACGGCGAACCGGACATTACCGACCGGCTTCGGGACGCCATCATCAACCGGCAGGAGTTCGACGCCGGGGCGCCGCTGCGCATCGACGCGCTGGCCACGCGTTTCGGCGTGTCCCATATGCCGATACGGGCGGCGCTGCAGCGGCTGGAAAGCGAAGGGCTGATCGTCGCCCAGCCCAATAAGGGCGCGCGGGTGGCGGCGGTGGATGAGACCTTCGTGGCCGAATTGCTGGATGTGCGCATGTTGATTGAAAGCTACCTGGCGCGCCGCGCCGCCGGGCGCATGACGCCGCAGTGGCTGGAACAATTGGAAACGCTGCGGGCGCGGCACGAAGAGGCGGTTGCCCGCGGCGACGCCGCCGAGGCGCTTACCGCCAACCGCGATTTTCACGCCGCCATTCACCACATTGCCGCCAACCGCGACGCCAGCCTGATTCTCGAGCGGCATTGGCGGCTGATCCGCGCCCTGTGGAAACGCTACGGTTATCAAGCCGACCGTTTTGCCGGCGTGGTGGCCGATCACCGGCTCTTGCTGGCGGCCTTCGCCGCCGGCGACGGTGAAGCGGCGGCGGCCGTAACCGCCGCCCATACCGCGCGCGCAAAGCTGGTGCTGCTCAACCGGATGCGTGAGCATGCCCCGCATGCGGACGGGTCGCAAACCTTTGACGCCGCCACGAAGGAACCCCATGAATAATTCGCGCATCGCCGCGCTGGAACTGGTGCATTGTCCGGTCACGACCAAAACCACCTGGTCATTTATCCGCCTGGCGCGGGCGGACGGCGCATGCGGCTGGGGCGAGGCCAGCTGGGTGCGCGAGCCGGGGGCGCTCGACGCCTGCCATGACGCCGCCCGGCGATATCTGCTGGGACAGCCCTGGGAGGCGCTTGCCGCCTATATTGCCCGGGAAACCCGCGGCGTACCCCAGGCGGCGATGGCCAGCGCCCTGGAACAGGCGATGTGGGATATCCGGGGCAAAGATAGGGGCGACTACGCGGCATCGCTGGCGGGCGGCGGCTACCGCACCCGCATCCCGTTGTATGCCAATATCAATCGCAGCATCGTCCAGCGCGACGGGGCGGGTTTCGCCCGGGCGGCGCAACGTGCGCGCGCGGCGGGATTTAACCGTATCAAGATAGCGCCTTTCGACGGCCTGACCCCCGATATCCGCCTGACGCCGCTGGGCCGGCGGCGGCTGGAGGATGGGCTGGCGCGCGTGGCGGCCACCCGCGCGGCCATCGGACCCGCCGCCGAGCTGTATGTGGATTGCCACTGGCGCTTCGACCCGCCGGGCGCGTCGGCGGTATTACCGGAACTGGCGGCGCTTGGCGTCAGCTGGTTCGAGTGCCCGCTGGCGGAAACGCCGGAAAATATCCCCGCCCTGAAACAGCTGCGCGGCGCGGCCAATACCCTGGGCATGCGCCTGGCCGGCCTGGAGGAGCTGACGCATCCCGCCGCGTTTCTTCCCTGGCTCGCCGCCGGCGCTTACGATGTGGTGATGCCGGATGTCAAATATGCGCGCGGCATCACCGGCGTGCTGGAGGTGGCAACGCTTGCGGCCGCCCACGGCGCCGGCTGCGCGCCGCATAACCCCAGCGGACCGATTGCGCATGCCGCCAGCCTGGTGGCCTGCGCCATCAGCGAGGACATTGAGCAGTTGGAGCATCAATTTGATGAAACGCCGGCCTTCTGGCGCCTGGCGGCCCCCGATTTCCCGCGCCCGGCGAACGGGGCCAGCGTGACGCCCACGCTTGCGGGGCTGGGCACGGCGCTCAGGCGGTAAATGGCGGGCCGGGTGCCGTATCACCGGCGGCCCGCCCCGTTCAGGAGGCGATGCCCAGGCCGACGATATTGGCCGCCAGGATAATCACCATCGCGCCAAGGCTCAGCACCCGCACCGGTTTTTTGCCCACGGCCAGCCACTCTTTGAGCAGCAGGCCGACGATGCCGCCGCACAGCACATAAAAGCTCATATGCAGCATCCAGCTGACATAACGGTATTGTTCCGGAATATTGGCGTGTCCCCAGGCATAGAAGAAAAATTGCAGATACCACATGACGCCACCGAGGATGGCGAACAGCGCATTGGCTATCAGCAGGGATTTCCCCACGGATAAATCCGCTTTTATCGACAGTTCGGGCCTGGTGGCCAGCCGGAAAAAACAGTAGGCCAGATTGACGATAGCTCCGCCGCCCATGATGATCACATAGCTGGGCAGCGCCACGTACAGCGGGCTGATGCCGATATTTTTGGCGGCGATATGCATCGGCACCGCGGCATCCATGGCAAAGGACATGCCGGCGGAGAAGATCCCGCACAGCACGGCCAGGATCAGGCCCTTCTTAAGACTGAACTCCTGGGCGCTGACGCCGAGCGCTTTTTCCTTCATTACCCCGGCATAGCTGACGATGCCGACGCCTATCAGAGCGACGAACACGCCCAGCAAGGTGATCTGGCCGCCGGTCGAGCTGGCCATGGCGCCGAACTTCCCTTGCAGGATAGGGGTCATCAGCGTACCGACAATCAGGGTGATACCGATGGCAATGCCGATCCCCATGGACATGCCGAGATAACGCATCGTCAGGCCGTAATTAACATTTCCCACGCCCCACATGGCGCCAAACAGAAATACCGGCAGCAATGTCGACCAGGAAAACGCGCCGAAATAGCCCCAGAAATCGGGGAGCAGGATGGCGCTGACGGTCCAGGGCAACACCACCCAGGAAAAGAACCCGCCCAGCGACCACATGGTCTCCCAGCTCCAGCGCCGGACCTGCTTGAACGGCGCGTAAAAACAGGCGGCGGAAGCGGCGCCGACGAAATGCCATAATATACCGAGGAAAATTGAGCTGCCCATTTACAATTCCTTAGAAAATAATTTGCATAAAGTGATAGGGACACATGCCGGAAAATGAATGCCAATGTAATTTTGTATTCTAAGCATCGGAATAAGCCTTACCTTCATATCTACGCCATTCAGATCGTTACCCTGGCACGCATATAAAGAGGGATGTGATGAGTATCACAAAAACATAATTGATTTATTTGCGGCAGGTTCTCATAAGCTTATTTTTTATCGCTCAAAAAACAATGTATTATTAATAAAAAAATCGGCACGACGTTTCATTTTTTTTATTATTCGCGCTCATTTATCGACAACAATCTTAATTATCGTAAAATAAAGTACATAATTTATGCCATGCTCATTTAAATTAATGTGTTGTTTTTAAATCTAAAAATAATAAAAGCGTTCTTTTTTAAGGCTAAATTTTTCACACCTATAACCGATTTTTACCACTCCCGCGGCATCTTTACATGATTGCCATCTTTTGTCCGGTACTGGCAATGGGCGGAAGGTCCTGGGGCGGCGCTTGCGTTACGATACCGGCAAAGATCAATCCACAGGCGATATTTCGCCTGTTATTACGCCATGCGCATAAAACAAGACGTGTTACTTCTTACTAACAATTCTGAAATCAACCGAAGGTTATCATTATGACTAATCGTATGATCTTAAATCAAACCGCCTATTTTGGCCGGGGCGCTATTTCGCATATTATCGATGAAGCAAAGGCCCACGGTTATAAAAAGGCGCTGATTGTTACCGACCAGGAGTTAATCCGCGTTAAGGTGGCCACCCGGGTATTCGCGTTACTTGATCAGGCGGGTTTTGCCTTCGACGTTTTTGATGAAGTGATGCCAAACCCCACGGTCTCCGTCGTCAAACGCGGCGTAAGCGCCTTTAAAGAGGCCCAGGCGGATTTTCTTATCGCCATCGGCGGCGGTTCGCCGCAGGATACCAGCAAGGCCATCGGCATTATCATCACTAATCCCGGCTTCGCCGATGTGCTTAGCCTGGAAGGCGTGGCCGCCACCACCGCGGCCAGCGTACCGGTGATCGCCATACCCACCACGGCCGGCACCGCGGCCGAAGTGACGATTAACTACGTGATTACCGATGAGGACAAACGGCGTAAATTCGTCTGTGTCGATCCCCACGATATTCCGCTGGTGGCGATTATCGACCCGGACATGATGTCCAGCATGCCCGCGTCCCTGAAAGCCGCCACGGGCGTAGACGCCTTGACGCACGCCATTGAGGGCTACACCACCCGGGCGGCCTGGGAACTCACCGATATGTTTCACCTGAAGGCCATTGAAATCATCGCCCGCTCGCTGCGCGCGTCGGTTCAGGGCGATGCCAGGGGCGTGGACGACATGGCGTTGGGGCAATATATCGCCGGCATGGGATTTTCCAACGTCGGCCTGGGGCTGGTGCACGGCATGGCGCATCCGCTGGGGGCGTATTACAACACTCCGCACGGCGTCGCCAATGCCATTCTTCTGCCGCATATTATGGTATACAACGCGGCGCAAACCGGTGAAAAATTCCGGGCGATCGCCGTGGCGATGGGCGTTGAAAACGCGGCCGCCATGCCGCTTGAGCAGGCGAGGACGGCGGCCATCGACGCGGTGAAGGCGCTTTGCCGCGAGGTGGGCATTCCCGCGCGGCTGCGCGAAGTCGGCCTGAGGGAACAGGACATCCCGGCGCTGGCGCAGGCGGCGCTTGACGACGTCTGTACCGGCGGCAACCCCCGGCAAACCAGCCTGGAGGATATCAAGGCGTTATATCAGGCCATCTTCTAATCCCTCCCCGCCGTCCCGGTAAAGACCTTGCCGGCGCGGCGGGAAGACATCCCCGCCGCCCGGTTTAATGGCAAGCCGAACCCACGATCCCCCCTATGGCCGCCTCACGGTTGCGCCGGTTGATTTTGTGAATTACCTCTGATTTGTGAACAATTCCCTTCCATACCCTTGCCGGGTGATAATTCCGATGTTAGCTTACTTATCAACTTCACTAATTATTGTGAAATAGATAAGTACAACACGAATTATAATTGATGAGGGTTCACCATGACGGGACTGAAGTTTGCGACACGATTAAACTCCTTCGCTTCGGGGGCGCACGCGTACTGGCCGGACTTGCAGGGTAAGCCATCCGTAATGCAAATGATCGAAAGAGCATCTAGAGTCAAGGGATTGACGCATCTGGATTTAAATTATCCACAGCATGTCGGCGCTGATCTGAAAACGCTTGGACAGCATATTGCGGATCACGGATTAACCGTCAACGGCATGGCCATGCGGTATGACAAACCCGCGTTTAGGATTGGCGCCTTCACGAATCCTGACGCGCAAGTGAGGCGCGATGCCATCGAACTCACCAAACGCGGCATTGATGCCGGCCGTGAATTAGGCACGAAATTAATGACCATCTGGCTGGGACAGGACGGTTTTGATTACAGCTTCCAGGCTGACTATAAAAAAATGTGGAGCGATGCGGTAAAGGCGGTGCAGGAAGTTGCCGAATATGCTCCCGATTGCGATATCAGCATTGAATATAAACCCAATGAACCCCGTTCATTCAGCATCTTTCCCAACGTCGCCACCTGCTTGCTGGCGGTAGAAGAGGCCGGCAACAGTAATCTGGGCATTACCCTAGACTTCGCGCATGTGCTGTATGCCGATGAAATACCGGCCTTTGCCGCCAGTATGGTGACGCGTCGTTCCCGCATTCTGGGCCTGCATCTGAATGACGGTTATGGCAAACGCGACGACGGGCTGATGGTGGCCTCGGTGAATCCACGCGCCACGCTGGAATTATTATGGCAGTTGCAACGAGACGGTTTTAGCGGGGCGTATTATTTCGATACTTTTCCGGATGCCAGCGGTCTCGATCCGGTGCGTGAATGCGAAGTCAATATTTCGACGGTACAACGGCTGTTGGCAATGTCAGGCAAGCTGCTCGGACACCCGGGTTTGCAGACCGGCATCGACAGTCAAGATGCAGTGTCAACACAGCAAATCGTGAATGATATCCTGCTTGCAAAATAATTAAATAAAGAAGGAATCAGATTATGAATAAACTCCTCTCTACCCTTATTGCCGCATCCGTATTCGGTTCCGCGGTGCTTCACGCGGCCGATTTACCGCCGCTGCAATCCGACACCGAGCCCGATCGCATAAACTGGACCCAGCTGGAACAAAAATTTGGCCCGCTGCCGGCGGTAAAACCCGGATTGAAAATCGGCGGCGTATCCAAAACCTTAACCAACGAGTACTGGCGAACCCTGGGAAAGGGGTATGAAAATTTCGCCAAACAGCATGGCATTACCTTTGTTTACCAAGCCGCGGCCAACGAGGACGATCAGATGGGGCAGTTATCCATCGCTGAGACGCTGATAGCCCAGGGTTTTAACGGTCTGCTGGTTTCGCCGCAGACCGACGCTAATCTTGAGCCCGCGGTGGAAACCGCCAAGACGCGCGGCGTCGCGGTGATAAACGTTAACGACGCGGTTATGCCCGGCGCCGCCCACTATGTCGGCAATGTGCAAAAGGACAATGGCGTACGTGTTGCCGAATGGTTCATCAAACATCATCCGCAGGGTGGGAAAGTGGCGATAATTGAAGGGCAGCCGGGCGTTTACGCGGCACGCCAGCGCACCCAGGGTTTGCGTGAAACACTCACCGCCAACGGTAAATTCCAGGTGGTCGCCAGCGTCCCGGCAAACTGGAGCCGTGAAACCGCCTACAACGCCTCCGCCACTATTTTACAGCAGCATCCCGACCTGATCGGCTTCTATGCCAACAATGACGGCATGGCGCTGGGCGTGGTGGAGGCGGTTCATGCCGCGGGCATGTCTAAACAGGTAGCGGTATTCGGCACCGACGGCATCTCGGATGCATACAATTCCATTATGCGTGGCGAATTGACCGGCACGGTGGACAGTTTTCCTGAACTCACAGGTGAGGTGGGGATGGAAGTGGCTGTTCGATTGATTGCGGGCCAGCCCCTGCCGCGTGTGGTGTCAACACCCCAGGCGCTGATTACCAAAGACAACGCCAATCAATTCCGCACCGCCACCAAAGAGCAACTCAAAACCCTACTGCAGCAACAATAAGCGCTTAAGCCATGCGCGCATGGAGAGGTTATGGACAATTATCGTTTGGAAATGCGTAACATGACCAAGATATATGGCGCCGTTACGGTACTTGATGAGGTGAATTTCGCCGTAAAAGCCGGCGAGGTTCATGCCCTGATCGGTGAGAACGGCGCGGGTAAATCCACGCTGCTGAATCTATTGTCCGGAGTAAAAGAAGCCAATTCCGGCGATATTATGCTTGAAGGCGCTGCGGTCAAGATTAAAAACCCCCTCGCCGCCCGCAACGCGGGGATCGCCATGATTCATCAGGAATTACAGCATGTTCCCGAACTCTCCGTCGCGCAAAATATGTTTCTCGGACGCCCGCTAACGAAGCACAACGGCCTGTTCGTGGATAAAAAAGCCCAGTATGCCAAAGCCAAGCTTATCCTCCGGCAACTGGATCCCGCCATCGACCCCGATGCGCAGATCAAGACGCTGAAAGTGGCGCAACAGCAAATTGTCGAAATTGGCCGGGCCTTGCTAGAGGAGGCCAGGATCATCGCCATGGACGAACCGACGTCCAGCCTGACGCCGACGGAGTTCGAGCGGCTGGCGCAATTGATCCATGACCTGAAAATGATGGGCGTGTCCATTATCTATGTATCACACAAAATGGATGAAATTTTCAAGGTCTGCGATCGGGCCACTATTTTGCGCGACGGCAAACAGGTCGGCGTGGTTAATCTTGCTGAGGAAACCGAAGAGACCCTGGTCACCCGCATGGTCGGCCGTAAGATTGATAAGATAAAACACAATACCTTCGCCACCGATCGGGAAATATTAAAGGTGGAAAACCTGGGCCGGAACAATGCCGTCAAGCCCGCCAGTTTTTCGGTATATGCGGGCGAGGTGCTGGGCATTGCCGGTCTGGTCGGCTCAGGACGCACGGAACTGCTGCGCCTTATCGCCGGCCTGGACAAAAAAACCAGCGGCCGGATTTTTATCAATGGCCGGGAAATCACATCCCACAACGTCAGGTCTGCTATCCAGGCCGGCATCGGACTGGTGCCGGAAGACCGGAAAAAAGAGGGAATAATCAAGGAAAGGTCCGTAGCGGTCAATATGGCGCTGCCTTCCATGAAGCAGTTTACCCGCCAGGGGCTGGTTAACAGTAAAAAACTTAAAAGCGTGGCCGTTGAGGTGATGTCCAGTTTAAGGCTCAGACCCTTGGATATTCAGCGACACATCGGCACATTAAGCGGCGGCAACCAGCAGAAAGTCATTATCGGCAGATGGGTCGCAGCCAAAAATGAAGTCTTTTTATTCGATGAGCCGACCCGGGGTATTGACGTCGGCGCCAAATCAGAAATCTATAACCTTATTGAAAAACTGGCGCATGACGGTAAAGCCATAATTGTGGTGTCATCGGAAATGCCGGAAATAATGCGAATTTCAGATCGCGTGCTGGTGATAAAGGACGGCAAAGTTGCCGCCCAATTGACCGGCGGCGATATCAGCGAAGAAAAAATTGCTCAATACGCTCTCAGCAGCACTGTAAATTGATTTTTATTCTACTTTTTCACAGATTAATATCATGAGGTTAAACCATGAATGCCCAAGAGAGTACTTTGCGGAGTAAATACTACTCTTCCCTGCTTAAATTTAATTTGCGTGACGCGGGAACATTAATAGGCCTTATCATCATCGTAGGCGTATTTTCGGTGTTGTCGCCCGTATTCCTTACCGTACCCAACCTGCTGAATATCCTCCAGCAGTCTTCCCTCAACGCCGCCATTGCCCTCGGCATGACGCTGGTCATAATCTCCGGCAGCATCGACCTGTCGGTCGGTCCCGTGGCCGCGCTTTCCGCCGTGGTCGCGGCGTCTCTGATGGTGGCCGGCGTGCCTATTTCACTCTCCATCATCGGCGCGCTGGCGGTCGGCGTGTTATGCGGCACCTTCAGCGGCGTGCTGGTGGCCTACGCCGGGCTGCAGCCGTTTATCGTCACGCTGGGCGGTCTGTCGCTGTTTCGCGCCGTGGCATTAATCTATACCGGCGGCAATCCCATCTTTGGTATTCCGCAAGAATTCAGGAGCTTTATCAACGGCTATTTCTTCGGCATCCCCTGCCCGATAGTGATCGTAGCAATTATAGCGATAATATTATGGGTTATTATGAACAAAACGCCGTTGGGCGAATATATTCTCGCCGTGGGCGGCAACCAGGAAGCGGCCAGGGTAGCCGGGGTGCCGGTGGAAAAAACCAAAGTCATTGTCTTTATTATTTCCGGGCTGCTTGCTGCTATTTCTTCCCTGATTTTAATTGGCCGGCTGGGCGCGGCCGAACCCACCCTGGGCAACCTGTGGGAGCTGGATGCCATCGCCGCCGCGGCCATTGGCGGCGCCTCCCTGATGGGCGGCAAGGGCAGTATCATCGGCACCATTATCGGTACCATAATCCTTGGCGCCTTGCGAAATGGCCTGACGTTGATGAACATCCAGGCCTTCTATCAATTGCTTGCCACCGGCCTAATCATTATAATCGCCATGCTGATTGACAGGGCCACCAGAGGTAAGTAGCGATGAAATATGATCCAAGAGCCATTGGCGCGCAAATTCGTATGCGATTACCACAATTAACGCCGCTGGAAATAAAGGTAGTGGAGTCAATTACCTCTAAAGAAAGCCTTTCTGAAAGCACGTCACTCAAGGAAATTGCCACAGAAAATAGCGTTTCAGAAGCCATGATTGTTAAATTAGCCAAAAAACTGGATTTTACCGGTTTCCGGGATTTCAGGACCAGTTTAATACATTATAATCATTCCGACGTGGCTAATCTTCATAAAGAAATATCGCCGGACGACTCATCCGCGCAATTATTGGAAAAGGTTTTCAAAACCTCGATACAAGCGATTGAGGAAACCATGGCCATTATTGATATTGCAGCATTTGAGCGAGCAGCGGAAATAATATACCGCGCGAGAAATATTGATTTATACGGCGTGGGGGGATCGGCGCAGGTAGCTCGGGATATGTCGCACAAACTGTTAAAAATCGGCATACGGGGCATGGTGCATGATGATTCCCACATGATGATGATGTCGGCATCGGTATTGAATGATGATGATGCGGTGATCGCGATAAGCCACTCCGGCACCACCAAAGCGGTGATTGAACCCATAAAGCTCGCCGCTAAAAATGGCGCGAAAGTTATCGCTATCTCAAACTATGTTAACTCGCCCATAGTGAAGTACGCCGATGTGGAACTGCATTCAACGTCGCAGGGCTCACCCTTGTTGGGTGAAAATGCGGCATCGCGAATAGCGCAGCTCAATATACTGGACGCGTTATTCGTCGCCATAGCGAAGAAAAATCTCAAGATTGCACAGGCTAATCTGAATAAAACTCAAATGGCGGTGCGCAGCATGAGGGTAGATTGATGCGTGTAAATAAAATTTTAGTGGTCGGCAGCCTGCATTACGACATGATGGTCGATGCCCCTCACCTTCCCGAAAAAGGCGAAACGGTGATCGGCGACTCCGCCTCATTTAAGTTCGGCGGCAAGGGAGGCAACCAGGCCGTAGCGGCGGCCAAAGCGGGGGCTAACGTTGTGTTCCTCGGTGCCGTGGGCGCGGACGATAAAGGCCGCTTTCTTCTCTCGACGCTGCAAGCGTACGGAATAGATACCACCCCGGTTGAAACCGTCGCCACGCTTGCCTCGGGAATGAGTTTGGCCATCACGGATGCCGACGGTGATTATGGGGCCATTGTGATATCCGGCGCTAATAATGCCATTGATATCGCCAGACTTAGCCATGATGATGTCTGGTCAGGCGTCGGCCTGCTGGTATTGCAAAATGAAGTGCCGGAAAGCGTGAATTTATCCGCCGCGCGGGAAGCCCGCAGGCGCAATATTACCGTCTGTTTAAATGCCGCGCCGGCAAAAACGTTGTCCGCCGATTTCCAGCGGTACATCGACATGTTGGTGGTCAATGCCATCGAGGCGCGCGATATGTCGGGCGTGGCCGTAAACGATGCCGACTCCGCGGGCGCCGCGGTAGTAGCCTTAAAACAACGGTTTTCCGTGGTATTGGTCACCGCGGGTGAACATGGGGTAGCGTTTTCCGCCACCGATGATGCCTACGACTACCTGCCGGCGGAAAAAGTCACACTGGTGAGCACCCATGGCGCTGGCGACTGTTTTTTGGGCAACTTCTGTCATGCATTTAACCGCGGCGCGTCGCTAAGAGACGCTGTGGAGGCGGCAAACCATGCGGCGGCGCTACATGTTTCCCAACCGAAGACTTCCCAGCTGACTACCCTAATTTCTTAACACCGGCCTTCGGGCCGTTCCCAGCCTCTTGCCGGGCGTAGCTGCCACGCCCGCCTCGCCGGTGCCTGCTCATTCCTTTCCCGACTGAAAATCATTTTTGCGCCTTGGATCACAGTATGGTTTCGCAGTGAGAATCTAACATTAGGTAATCGATTACCTAATGCGAATAAACATGCAAAAACCCATAGCTATCCGTGATGTCGCCCAGGCGGCGGGCGTCTCCACCGCCACGGTATCACGTTATATGAACGGCAAGTTTCATGCGATGAGCGCGGACACCCGATTGCGCATTGAAAGCGTGATTGACGCTATGGGCTATAAACCGAACGATGTGGCGCGCACGCTTCGCAGCACCAAAAGCAACACCATCGCGGTGATCGTGTCCGATATCCTCAATCCCTATTCCATCGCCATCCTGCAAGGGATCGAGGAAGCCTGCGCGGCGTTCGGCTATACCATATTCGTCTGCAATTCCAGGGAACTGCCGGTAAAGGAGAAAGAATTTATCGAGATGATGCTGGCGAAACGGGTCGATGGTTTTGTGATAAATACCACCGGCGGCAACGATGGTCTTATCGCCAGCCTGGCCGAGCGGACCCCCGTGGTGCTGGTTGGACGTAAAATCAGCCAGGGGGCGGTGCAGGCCATTACCGTGAATAACGCGCAGGGCATGGCCCTGGCGGTGGACCATTTGCGGGCGCAGGGCTGCCGTTCCCTGGCATTGCTCAGCCCGCCCACCACCGGGATCAGCCCGCGCATGGAACGCGTTGAGGCTTTCCGCACGCACGCCGCCCGCGCCGGGGCCGACGGCATCATCAGCGCTATCCAGATTATCGGCCGTGTCCAGGTCGAGCCGGTCGCCGACGCCCTGCAACATATCATGGCGCGGCGCGACCCGCGGCAACGGCTGGGCATTATCGCCACCAACGGCATGCTGGCGCTGGCGGTGCTCAAGGCCGCCAAGGTCCTGGGATATGCCATTCCCGCCGATTTCCTGTTTATCGGTTTTGACGATACCGAATGGGCCTCGGTCAGTTATCCCAGCCTGACGGTGGTCGCGCAACCGACCTACGAGGTCGGCGCCGCCGCGGCGAAAAGACTGATCGCCCATTTGATTAAAAAAGAACCGCAAAATGGACCGGACGCCATTGAATTACCGGTGAAACTGATCCCTCGAGACTCAACCCTGACTTAATTTTTACCGCCAGGGTAATCGATTACCCTGCTGGACCGGAGGCAGCAATGCACATTCAAGATATCAAGACTTACGTGGTGGTACAAAAACTGGATACGCAGTTCGGCATGTCCCAGTGGTTATGGGATAGCCGGGCCAGCTGCCTGTTGGAAATCATCACCGACGAGGGCGTGATCGGCTGGGGCGAGTGTTTTGGCCCGGCCAGGGCCAACGCCGCGCTGATCAATGAATTATTCGCCCCGCTGCTGATCGGGCAGGATCCGCTGCAGCGCGCGCCGTTGTGGGAAACCCTCTACAACCGCACCCGAGAATTCGGCCGCAAAGGCATCGCGGTTTCCGCGCTGTCCGGTATCGATATCGCCCTATGGGATATCGCCGGCAAAATCATGGGGCAGCCTATCGCGGCATTGCTGGGCGCCGCCGCCGCGGTGCCGGTCACCGCCTATGCGTCGTCTTTTTATTATTCCAGCGACGCGCGCTATACGCTGGAGAAAGACGCCGACGAGGCGCTGAACCAGGGATACCGGGCCTTTAAAATGAAAGTGGGCGGCCTGGGGCTTCGCCAGGATGCGCAACGGGTGGCGCGGGTGCGGCAGTTGATCGGCCCCGATGCCGGCCTGGCGGTGGATGCCAATCGCGCCTATACCGCGCGCGAGGCCATCCAGTTGGGCAGGATGATTGAGGAACAGGACATCTCCTGGTTTGAGGAGCCGGTGCTGCCGGATGATTTCACCGGCTATCGCGAGGTGAGAAGCGCGTTGCATATGCGCATCGCCGGCGGCGAATCGGAATTTACCCGTTTTGGTTTCCGGCCGTTCCTGGAACAACGCTGCGTGGACATCGCCCAGCCGGATGTCGCCGCCTGCGGCGGCCTGGGCGAAGCGTGGCATATCGCCGTGATGGCCACCGCCTTCGGCGTTGATTGTTATCCCCATCTATGGGGTTCCGCCATCTCCTTGGCCGCCACGCTGCATTTAATCTCCGCCATTCCGGTGGCGGTGCCATCGATGGTAAAGGCGGGGCCGCTGCTGGAGCTGGATCGGGCGCCCAACGTCTTTCGCGAACAGCTTTCCGACTTAGTCATCGGGCCGTCGATGCCGGTGCCGGATAAACCGGGACTGGGCATTGAAATCGACCGGGGCCTTATCCGGCGCTACGCGCAATAACACGGCCGGCACGTTCGCCAGGCCACGTCACCCTACGATGGAATCATTAAAATAAACACAGAATGGGACAGGATATGAGTCATGCAAAATGGTACCGGATCGGCGGCACATTGATGATTGGGCTATTTGTCGCTTATCTCGATCGTTCAAACCTCTCCATTGCGCTGCCCGGCATGGAACGCGACCTGGGTTTTTCCGGCGCGGCGACCAAAAGCCTGGCATTAACCGGCTTTCTTATCGGCTATGCGGTGGCGAATTTTTTCGGCGGCTTCCTTACCTACAAACTGAACCCCAAAACCACCATCGTCAGCATGGTGCTGATCTGGTCGCTGGCCCAGGTGATGACCGCCTGGGTCACCTCGCCCACGCTGTTGATTATCTACCGCATTATTCTCGGCATCGCGGAAGGCATTTACTGGCCGCAGCAATTCCGTTTCGCCCGCGCCTGGTTTACCAAAGATGAAATCACGCGCGGCACCAATCTTATCCAGTTTTACGGCCAGTTCCTGGCGCTGGCGCTGGGGTTCCTGATCCTGACGCCCATTTACGACGCCCTGGGCTGGGAATGGATTTTTTATATCACCGGCGGGCTGGGCCTGGCGATCGTGGTGCCGTTATTTTTGCTTTTCCTGAAAAACGCACCGGAGGGCGGCAGCGGGGCGGCGGCCGAAGAGGCGCGTCCCGCCGGGAAACTGACTTTCCAGGCGCTCGGCGGTTATCCCTTCCTGTTATTGATATTCAGTTATTTCGCCAACGGCATGCTGTTTTGGGGCATTACGCTGTTTATTCCGATGCTGGTTCATTCGCTGGGCTTTACCGGCCTGTGGCAGGGGTTTGCCAGTTCCCTGCCCTATATGCTGGCGATTGTGTTCGCCATTCCGATGGCCTATATCAGCGATCGTACCCAGAAACGCGGGCTGATCGCCGCCTCGGGACTGGCCGTCGCCGGCATACTGCTGGTCATGTTGCCCGTTATTGATAATCCGGTGGCGAAAATGGCGTTGATTACCCTGGCCATCGCTTATTTCACCAGCAGCTACACCACCAATATCTGGTCGATTATCACCTCAAGCGTCCAGCCCGAAGCGGTAGGCCCGGCGGCCGGGGTGATTAACGGCATCGGCGCGGGCGGCGGCGGCACCACCGCCGGTTTTGTCGTCGGCGTACTGTACAGCAACACCGGCTCCTATCTGGCGGGATTCAGCGTTATCGGCGCGGTAGCCATCCTGGGCGGGCTGGCCGTCTATCTTTATACCAAAATCCAGCGCACGGACGTGAGCGCGCAATAACGTGGCCGCGCCCCCAGCCTTTGCCGCGGTCAATGCGCCGGGGGCGCCGCCGCCGGCTTGGTTATTTTCTTCATCAGCGGCACCATGGCGGTGGCGATGATAAAGCACCACATGATCGCCATAAACGTATCGCTGAAGGTTAACGTGCGCGCCTCGCGGTAAGCCAGCGACCACAGCTGGCGCAACGCGGCGGCGGCGGCGGAGGACGGATCGTAGCCGAGCCGGGTAAATTGCCCGGCCAGCGTATCCAGCATGGCGTTCATCGCCTCGTTGGACGCCGTCAGGGATTCCGCCAGGCGGGAATAATGCAGGTTGGTGCGATCGTTGAGCAACGTCGCGCACCAGGCAATGCCGATGGCGCCGCCCAGGTTGCGCATCAGGTTGAAGAGCCCCGAGGCCATTTTCAGTCGTTCCGGCGCCAGGCTGCCCAGGGTCAGCGTGACGACCGGGGCGACGGAAAACTGCTGCGCCATGCCGCGGAACGCCTGGGGTATCAGCAGTTCCCGCGCCCCCCAGTCATGGGTAATCGGCATAAAATTCCACATGGAGAAAGCAAAGCAGGCAAGGCCGAACATCAGCAGCCAGCGCAGATCGATACGGTTGGCTAAAAAGGAATAAACCGGAATGGACAGGACCTGGAAGATGCCGGTGGAAAATACCGCCATACCGATCTGCAGCGCGCTGAATCCCCGGACCTGGCCGAGGAACAGCGGCGTCAGGTAGATAGTGGCGAAGAGGCCGACGCCGGTGATAAAGGAGAAAAAACAGCCAAGGGCGAAGTTGCGCTCTTTTAACGCGCGCAGATCGACAATCGGCCGGGCAAAGGTTAGCGAGCGCCAGAGAAACAATACGCCCGCCACGGCGGAAATCCAGGCGGTGGCCAGGATAACGCCATCACTAAACCAATCCCAGCGCGGCCCCTCCTCCAAGGTGTACTCAAGGCAGCCCAGGCAGAGCGCCAGCAGCACAATGCCAAGGTAATCGGCGCCGCGCAGCAGCGCCAGGTTGGCGCGGTCAATCCTGACCATAAGCGGCACGGCGACGGCAACAAAAATCCCCGGCACTAAATTGATAAAAAAGAGCCAGTGCCAGGAATAGTTTTCGGTAATCCAGCCGCCCACCGTCGGCCCAAGCGTCGGCGCCAGCGACGCGATGCCGCCGACGGTGGCGGCGGCGAACACCCGCTGCGGCCCGGCAAAAAAGATAAAGGCGGTGGTAAACACCAGCGGGATCATCGAACCGCCGAGAAATCCCTGCATCGCCCGGAACAGGATCATGCTCTGGATATTCCACGCCCAGCCGCACAGCAGGCTCGATAAGGTAAAGCCAATGGCGGAAACGCAGAACAGCCAGCGGGTCGACATCACATGCGCCAGCCAGCCAGAAAGCGGTATGACGATGATCTCGGCGATCAGATAGGCGGTCTGGACCCAGACGGTTTCATCGGTGCCCGCCGACAGGCCGCCGCCGATATCCTTTAACGACGCCGAGACAATTTGTATATCCAGCAAGGCGATGAACATGCCGACGCACATGGTGGCAAAGGCGAAGATACGGGTGGGCAGCGTCATGCCGGCCGGCAGGGCCGCCACCGATGAATGCGCGGCCGGCGCGGCGGCGGCGCTCACGGGCGTTCCGCTTCGCGGCTGTCGATGGCGGCGGTTACCGACAGCCCCGGGCGCAGCAGGCCCAGCGTGCCGTCGTCGCGGTCAAGATTGATGCGCACCGGGACGCGCTGGACGATTTTGGTGAAATTGCCGGTGGCGTTTTCCGTCGGCAGCACGCTGAACTGCGCGCCGGTCGCCGGCGCCAGGCTGCTGACCGTACCGTGGAACACCCGCCCGGGCTGGATATCGGCCCGCACCGTGGCGCGCTGTCCCGGCCGCATATCCGCCAGCTGATCTTCTTTAAAATTGGCGTCCACCCACAAGCCCGTGGCCGGGATAATGACCAACAGCTGGCTGCCGGCGCCGGCCCAGGCGCCCAACCTGGCCCGCCGGTTGCCCACCACGCCGTTTATCGGCGCGCGGATCTGGCTGTACTCCACATTAAGCCGCGCGAGATCGCGCCCGGCAACGGCCTGATCCAGCGCGGCCTTGATCTGGCCTTTTTCGCTATCGGTGACCGCCAGCTGACGCTGTGCCGCCAGGAGCGCCGCGCGGGCCTGCTGGCCATCGGCCACCGCCTGCCGGTAGTCGGCCTCGGCTTTTTGCAGGCTTTGCACGGAGACGGCGGCGGACATCTGCAGTTTTTGGTAGCGATCCAGGTCATGGCGGGTGCGTTCCGTTTGCGCGTCATAACCGGCGATGGCGGCCTTGGCCTGCTCGATCAGCGCTTCCTTTAAACTGCGCGTCGAGGCCAGATTGACCAGCGCGGCCTGCTGCGCGGCGATTTCGCTTTCCGTTTTCGCCAGTTCGGCCCGGTAATCCCGATCGTCAAGCCGCACCAGCACATCGCCGGCATGCACCGCCTGGTTATCGGTGACCTCGACGCTTGCGACATATCCCGCCACTTTGGCGCTGATGGTGGTGATGTCGCCGCCGATATACGCATCGTCGGTAGTCTGCATAAAGCGGCTTTGGGTCCACCAAAAATAGCCGTAACCGGTAAGTATCGCCGCGCCGGCCGTCAAGGCCATAAGCATCAGGACGCGGCTTTTTTTCATGCCGCGCGGCGGCGCGTCGCTTGCGCTGAGAGGCGTATTCATCGGACTATCCTGTTAAGCAAATTTTTTAGCGGGCGGGTTAAAACGCAGGTTGTCATCCCCGGTCGTTTCTTTTAGCTGCGAAAATTCCATGCGGTAGCGCATTTGCTCGCTGGCCACCGGTCCCGGGCCTACCCGATAGGCCGCCTCGGTCATTTTTTCACCGGTCACGGCATCCACCAGTATCGGCTGCGCCGGCACGTTGGTTTCCCGGTTGATCAGCTGTGTCGCGATGCCCTCGGGGGCGAAATGGGCGTTGCCCCAGGCCAGCAACGCCCATAATACCGGCCGGAAATCGCGTCCGGCCTCAGTCAGGTGATATTCGTGGCGGGGAGGCTTATCGCTGTACTGCCTGCGCTCCAGCAGGCCGTTTTCCACCAGTTCGGTTAACCGGCGCGTCAGCATATTGGGGGCGATCTTCAGACTGGCCTCGAATTCATAAAACCGCGTCAGGCCGTAGAAGGCGTCGCGCAGGATCAGCATGCTCCACCATTCCCCTACCCGTCCCAGGCTGCGGGCGATGGGACAGGGCATGGCGCTGAAATCGGTCTTGGTCATGGGCGGGCGCTCCGGCTGGTAACTATCAAGTTGAAAGTAGCATACCGCCAGTGACTATCATTATGCAAGTGTATGCCTAAAAAAAGGCGCATAGGGTATAGTCAAAGCGGGCACTCTCGCGCCGCATGCCGCGCGTAGGGCTTTTGACCGGCCGCCGGCGCGGCATTCTCAATCAAGGCAGGTGTTGCATGTCAGATCATCAGCATAGCGTTTCCCAAGCCGCCACCCTGCGCGTCTGCCGCCCCTGGCCCGGGATCATGGCTTTTTACGACGGGCGCATCCCCCATAAGAGACTTTACGGCGCGCAAGATAACTGGCTCGATGACGGCGCCTTCTCTCTCGGCACCGCCACCTACGCCATCATCGCGGGCCACGAGGCGGTGGTGTACGATACCCACATGACGCTCGATCACGCCGCGGCGATCCGCGCCATCCTGGAAGAAGAGGGCGTCACCGCCATCAGGGTGATCATGAGCCATTGGCATACCGATCATGTCGCGGGCAACGCGGCGTTCGCCGATTGCGAAATCATCGCCTGCGACCTGACCCGGCAATTGCTGATCGAACACCGCGAAGAGCTGGAAAACGGCGCCCCGCCCATTACGCCGCTGGTCCTGCCCACCACCACCTTTACCGATAGCCTGGACCTGACCGTCGGCGCCCTCTCCCTGGAGCTGCGCCAGTACGATATCCACAGCGCGGACGGCCTGGTGGTGCGCATCCCTTCGCTGGGGCTGCTGTTGGCCGGCGACACGCTGGAGGACACCCTGACCTATGTCGCCGAACCCGGACGGCTCGCGATACACCTGCGCGAGCTGGCCCGCCTCGGCCAGTGGGATTTCCAGCGGATCCTGCCGAACCACGGCCGCTTAGAGATGATTGCCGCCGGCGGCTACCCGCGCGACCTGATCGCCGCCACGCAGCGGTATGTGGAACAGCTACTCCGGCTGCCGGCACACCCGGAATTAGCCGCTTTGCCGCTGGTGGAGTTTGCCGCCGCCTCGCTGGCGACCGGCGCGGTGGCCTGGTTCGAACCCTATGAGGCGGTACACCGGCATAATATCGCCAGCGTGCTGAAGGCGGCCGGCGCCGATTGCCGGCCACAGCCTGGCTGAGTGAGGATCAACCGCGCGCGCGGGAGTTCGCCGCGATTTTCGCGGCAAGGGGGCTGCGGCGCGCGGCTGGACTGCCGCGGGTGGACGTCACGCCGGTTTGCCCGCCGCCATCAGACCAGGGCGATCAGTTCGCGCCGCTGCCGCGGCGTCAGCGCCGGTCCGGTCGCCGCCGCCGCGTTTTCCGCCATGTACCTGGGATTGCCCGTGCCCGGTATGGCGCAGGTGACGGCGGAATTGGCGAGCACGAACTTCAGCGCCAGCTGCGCCCAGGACGCGGCGCCGGCGTCTGCGGCCCAGCCGGGCAGCGGCGTCGCCCCCAGGCGCCTGAGCAGCCCCCCGCCGCCAAACGGCGTGTTGCAGATAACGGCCACCCCTTTGTCACGCGCCAGGGGGAGCAGCCGTTGTTCGGCCGCGCGATCGTCCAGGGCATAGTTAATCTGCAGAAAATCCAGCGGCGTGGCGTTGATGAGGCTCTCCAGCGCATCGTACGCCGCAGGGGTATAGTGCGTGACGCCGATATAGCGGATGCGTCCCGCCGCTTTCATCGCGCGCAGGGTGGGCAGGTGCGTTTGCCAGTCCAGCAGATTATGGATTTGCATCAGATCGATGCGATCGGTTTGCAGTAAACGGAACGACGCCTCCATTTGCCGGATGCCGGCCTCGCGTCCGGAGGTCCATACCTTGGTGGCGAGAAAGGCCCGGGGCCGCAGCCGCCGCGCCCCCAGCAGTTCGCCGGTGGTGCGCTCCGCCCGGCCGTACATGGGCGAACTGTCGATAACCGTGCCGCCGGCGGCAAACAACGCATCCAGCACCGCGGGAAGCCGCGCATACTGACTGTCGCCGGGCGCGACATCAAAGCCGCGATAGGTGCCAAGGCCGATAACCGGCAGCGCTTCGCGCGAGGAAGGGATAGGACGGGTCGGCATAGGCGATGCTCCTGGCGAAGGCGGCCGCGGGGATACCGGCGGCGCGCCGAATGAAACCCTTGCGCCCAGGGTGCTCCAGGCCGCCCATCCGGCGCCGAGGCGCAAGAGCCGGCGGCGGGATAACGGCGCCATCGTCAGCCCGCCTGGCCGGGATACCGCCCGGGCGCGATAGACGGCGCACGCCGCAAGGCGCGGCAGGCCCCGGCGTAGCCTGGTGATAGAGATTGACCGCCGATACCCAGGTCGAGCCGTTTTTGCATCCCACGATCCCCCCTACTGTTTGCCCGCCGTTATTACCGCATATAGCTTATCGTATTACTATAAGCCGGCGCCAGCCGACATAACGGCAATAGCGGGTGCATCATCCCTTTAGACTTACCGGCAATTGTAATATATTCAGCTAAGCTATTTGATAAAACGGTCAATATCCTATGTCGCTCACCCATATCCTCCATGCCGGTCAGCCGGTAAATCAGCAGATTTACCGTTTCCTGCGCCAGGAGATTGTCACCTGCATAATCCCGCCGGGTTCGCTGCTTTCCGAAAAAGAAATCTCCGCGCGGTTTAATGTCTCGCGCCAACCCGTGCGCGAAGCTTTTATTAAACTGGCGGAAACCGGGCTGGTCCAGGTATTGCCCCAGCGCGGCACCTTTGTGCGTAAAATCTCCGCCAGGCTGGTTGAGGACGGGCGTTTTATCCGTGAATCGCTGGAAAGCGCCGTGGTACGCCGCGCCGCCAGGCAGGCCCGCCCGGAGTATCTTGAGCGGCTGGAATATAATCTGGAGCTGCAATCGCGCTCGGCGCAAAAAAACGATAGCTTTGAGTTCCTGCGGCTTGATGATGATTTTCACCGGCTTATCGCCGGCAGCATTGATTGCGCCCTGGCCTGGGAAACGGTGGAAAATATCAAGGCGGCGATGGACCGGGTGCGTTTTCTGACCTTAAGCGAAGTCTCGCCGCCGGACCGGCTTATCGAACAGCATCATCATATTCTCCGCGCCATTAAAGCCAAAGACGCCGACGCCGCCGAACAGGCGATGCGCCTCCATTTGCAGGAAATGATTTTCTCCATTACGCCTATTAGCGAGCGCAACGGCGAATGGTTTGAGGATGACTGAATAGCGCGTCATGGGCGTACGGAACGCGGCCGGCGCTACCGGCCGCGGGGATGGCGGGATGAGAAACAGCGGCGCGCGGCGCCGGGAATCAGCCCGGCCGCCGCGGCGCAATACCTTTACGCCGTCTCCGGCGCGGCCGCCGGCGCCACTTCCGGCACGGTATCAGGCCAGACCCTATCATAACTATAGCCGGTCAGGTCTTCGACGACAGCCCGGGTGCGCGGGTCGACCTGGCGTTTATCGCCGTTGTTCTTAAGCCGCTCGATGTCCTGCACCAGAATGGTATGGGTGCGTTTATTCAGTCTGAACGTCAGCGCGACGCACAGCGCCAGCACCAGCAGGCCGCCGGTACCGATAAACAGCAGCATGGCGATGGTCGTTACCGCCTGCGGGGACTGCACGGCGCTGCCGGTAATAAACCCCCCTTCCTGCAAAATCACGCCGACAAAAAAGGTGGCGATGGCAACACTTGTCTTGCGGGAAAAGGTCATCACCGCGGCAAACAGCCCTTCGCGGCGTTTTTTGGTCACCATCTCGTCGATATCGGGAATAAACGGAAAGACGTTCCAGGGGGTAAATTCCAACAGGCAGCGTCCTATCTGGTAGGTGATGGCGATAGCGTAAAGCATCAGGACCTTGGCCGGCGGATTATTCAGGTACACCGCAAGCAGCGCCCCCAGGCAAACCAGCATAATGGTATAGCCGCAAATATACAGGCGGGAGGGACCGTATTTAATAATCGCCATGCCCGCCAATAACGTCACCGGCAGGCCGATAATACTGAGGGAAAGCAGGCCCGCGGCAAATGACGCGGAGACGCTCAGGCAATACACGCAGAAAAAGACAAAGACGGTATTAAAGATATCCTTGGCGGTAAAAGACAGCAGGTAAATGGCGATATGTTTACGAAAAGCGCGTATTTTCAGCGTCGAGCCATACTCTATCCATAGCCGGCCAAAGCGCTTTAATTGCTCGCCAACGCTGTGTTTATCGGTGGATTTGGCGCGATCCAGATCCGCCAGCATGGCCGGCGTCAACGCCCGCTCCCAGGTCACGCTATACGAGACCATGATGCATACCGCGAACAGCACGGCAAAAAACAGGCCGTTAACCAAATAGGCCGTAGGGTTGTTTTCCCCGAAATGGCCAATCAGCAATCCCGGAATGAAGGTTGCCAGGAACGTGCCCATCGCCGAGAGGAAAATGCGGCAGGTCGATAATTTGGTCCGCTGGTTAAAGTCCTTGGTCATTTCCGACGGCAGGGTTTCCCAGGGGATCAGCACCATCGCGGCAATGATTTCAAATAATAAATATACCGACAGATAAAACCAATAATTCATGCCGTTAAGCCACAATAAGGCATAGACCAGCATGAGCGGCGAACCGATTAATAAAAAGAAGCGCCGGCGGCCAAATTTTTTACCAAAATAGTTTTTGTAAAAATGGTCGGTAAAACTTCCCATAAACAGGCTGACGATAGCATCGACAATACGCGCGATACCCACAATCGACGCCGCCTGTATCGGCGACAGGCCGACAAAGGTCGTATAGTAGAACAATAGCCAGGCGCCGATAACGGTAAACGCCCCCCCGCCCATGATATCGGTAAGGCCATAGCCGATACCGATAGGTATTGTGACTTTCCTCGACATAACGTTAAGCCTCTATTTTAAATTTTATGCGGCGAGACAATAGATAATTATTCGCTGCATTTAAAAAATGACGATAAAGTCAAAAATAATATTATGTCTCAAATATTAAATCTGACTCATGCAATAACAGCGATCGCTAAAAATCAAAATAAACCTTGGCATTCTGATAACAAATATTACCGATAAGTTTTTCCAGCAAGGCCTGGTCGGCGGGAATATGTCCCGCCGTGACCCACTCGCCAATCAGATCACATAAAATGCGGCGAAAATAATCATGCCGGGTGTAGGAAATAAAGCTGCGCGAGTCGGTAAGCATACCGACAAAATTCATTAACAGTCCGTGGTCGGCCAGCGTGGTCAGTTGGCGGATCATGCCGCGCCGGGTATCGTTAAACCACCAGCCGGCGCCGAACTGCATGTTCGATTTAACCCCGCCCCCGGTTTGGAAATTGGCCAGCGTGGAGGCCACCACGTCATTGAGCGACGGATCCAGGTTATAAACGATGATTTTCGGCAGGGCGTCCCGTAGCGCCATGGCGTCGAACAGCCGGTTAAGATGCGGCGCGATGTCGGACTGATCGCAAATGGAATCGTAACCGACATTCGCGCCGAGCTGCTGAAACATCCGGGTATTGGCGTTACGCAGCGCGCCAAAATGGATCTGCATGGTCCAGCCGCGTTTGGCGTAAAAGCCGGCCAGCGCCAGCAGCACCGCGGATTGGTAACGGACCTGGTCGTCGCCCGCGAGCGCGTCGCCCGCCCTTTTCCGCTGGAACAGCGCTTCCTGTTCCATTGGCGTGGACGGTAAATAGGCAATACGCGTCAGGCCGTGATCGGAAAGCCTGCTGCCATGCTGGTGGAAATAGCCGACGCGGGCATCCAGCGCCGCCAGGTAGTCGTCAAAACGGTGAATGGCGGCGCCGTTGAGTTGCTCAAGACGGGCGATAAAGCGCCGGAAGACGTCGCCGTCGGCCTCCAGCGCCTCGTCGGGCCTGAACGTCGGCAGCACCCGGGTGGCAAAATCCGCGTCATCGCGCAACGCCTGATGGTATTCCAGGGAATCGGTCGGGGCATCGGTGGTACAAATGACCTCGACATTGGATTGACGTATCAATCCGCGCGGTGAAAACGATGGCTGTTGCAATAGCGGATTGACCCGATCCCAAACGCCCCGCCAGTTTTGACCGTTCAGGGGCTCGGTGATACCGAAATAGAATTTAAGCTCCAGATGGGTCCAGTGGTAGAGCGGATTGCCGACACAAGCCTCGACGGTCTGCGCCCAGGCCTGGAATTTTTCCATCGCACAGGCGTTGCCGGTAATGAATTCCTCGGGTATGCCGTTGGCGCGCATGGCGCGCCATTTATAATGATCCCCGGCCAGCCAGAGTTCGGTCAGGTTGGCAAAAGGACGATCCTCGGCGATAACCCGGGGATCAAGATGGCAGTGGTAGTCGATAATAGGCGCAAGCGCGGCGACCTGATGATAAAGCTCGCGCGCGCAATCGCTCTTTAACAAAAAATCCCGGTCGATAAATGCCATTTCACACCTGCTGATGATAAACAATGCGCACTACCATACTAGATGGTTCAACACGGTGTTTTGAACGCAGTCACACTTCTTGGGCAGGCGGCAAAATATCCCTATCGCGGCGCCGGTTATGACGAAACCTCTCTTAGCGCGCGCATTACGATAAGCCCCCACCGGCGCAGCGGCGCAGGCCGTCCCGGGGCTGTTTTGTTAGCCAAATGCCATTATTCAGGCGCTTTTTAAGCTAAAATAGCGTCATCAGGGCAGTGAATGCCCGGCTGGCCCTGCGCTGACATGGGCTGAATCTTGTGCCTTTCTCCTCCACCTCTCCAGGGAGTTTTCATCATGACCACAAAAAAGATTTTGCTGCTGGTCGGCGATTACGTCGAAGATTATGAAGCCATGGTGCCGTTCCAGGCATTGCAGATGCTGGGCCATCGCGTGGACGCCGTCTGCCCCGATAAAGGCAAGGACGAATACGTGCTGACCGCGATCCATGATTTTGACGGCGCGCAGACCTATAGCGAGAAACCGGGCCATCGCTTTGTGCTTAACGCCGATTTTGCCGCCGCGCGGGCGCAGGACTATGACGCCCTGGTGATCCCGGGCGGCCGGGCGCCGGAATATCTGCGGCTCAATCCCGCGGTGATCGCCTTGGTGCAGGAATTTGACGCCGCCGATAAACCCATTGCCGCCGTATGCCACGGACCGCAGATCCTGGCGGCGGCCGGCGTGCTGAAGGGCCGCACCTGCAGCGCCTACCCGGCCTGCGCGCCCGAGATTCGCCTGGGGGGCGGCCAGTATGCCGATATCGGCGTCGATCAGGCCTGGGTGGACGATAACCTGGTCACCGCGCCGGCCTGGCCCGCCCACCCGCAATGGCTGGCAAAATTCGTCGAGCTGCTCGGCCGCTAGCCCTAGCCCCTGAGGCGCTACCGGCGCCATGCCGGCCGCGCCTCAGTCGATTTCTCCGCGGATAATTTCGGCCAGCAGCGCGGCCCGCAGCGGGATATCGGCGATAATGATATGTTCATGGCGGGCATGGATGCCGGCCCCGGTGGCGCCCAGGCCGTCAAGGGTGGCGATGCCCAGCGCGGAGGTGAAATTGCCGTCGCTGCCGCCGCCCACCGCCTTGCCCGCCAGCGCGACGCCCAGCCGTTGCGCGGCGCGTTGCGCCTGGCTAAACAAGGCCATGTTTTGCGGCGTTTGTTCCATCGGCGGCCGGGACATGCCGCCGGTTATCTCGATGCTGATCCCCGGCAGTGTCGCGCAGATGCCGTGAATCGCCGCCAGCAGGCGTTCCGCCTCCGCCATATGCGTGACGCGCAAATCCACGCCAAGGTAAGCCTGGTCGGCCACCACATTGATTTTGCCGCCGCCCTGCGCCGCCCCGACGTTAACCGTGGTGCCCATCTGCGGCGCGTTCAGGCTGTGCAGATACAGGATTTGATGCGCCATTTCCTGGATGGCGCTGACGCCCTCCTCCGGATTATTGCCGGCATGGGCGGCGCGTCCGGTAATTCTGATATCAAAGCGGCCCACGCCCTTGCGGGCGATTTTCGCCTCATGGGTATGGGCGACGGCTGGTTCCGCCACCAGCACGCGATCGGCGCCGGCCGCCTGCCGCTCTATCCATTGACGCGAGCTGGGGCTGCCCAGCTCCTCATCCGACGGGCATATAAAGACGACCCGTTGGCCGTGCAGCAACCCGCATTGTTGCAAGGCGCGCACCGCCCAGATCGCCTGGACCAGTCCCGCTTTCATATCCAGCACGCCGGGACCGAAAAGCTTGCCGTCCCGTTCAGCCATCTCCAGTTCGTCGAGTTCCCACACGGTATCGAAGTGGCCGAGAATGCAGGTCAGCCCGGGCCCCTCGCCGACGGAAAAGGACAGGTGATCGCCCAGCGTCTCCTGCCGGTATACCTGCGCGTCCGCGCCCAGGCGCTCGACCGCCATGCTTTGCAGCACCGCGCCGCACCGGTCCACCGCGATTTTATTTAACGACGGCGACTGCGCCTGTACCAGGCGCTTGATATCGCCAAGGAGTTCGCAAGCGTGTCGTTGCAGGTAGTCATAGGGAGTTGGCATGGGTCGGTTTCCTGTCCGGGAGAGCGGGTGGGTGATGACGGATATCTATAACGTACTCTGCATCACATTTCCATACCGGTGTGAGTGAGAACGGCGCAAGCGCCCGCGCGATGGCGGCGACGGCATGGCCAAGACCGCCGCCGCTGACCCGTACGGCTTTGCCGCTGGGTTTTATCGTCCTCTTCTCCAGGGCTAATGATGGCGCAGGCCGCTGCGCAGGGTTTCGCCATAGGCCAGCGCGGCGATGAGCGACGCGCCGGCGGCGGCGATGACAAACCAGGCGGGCGACTGCAAATCCCCGGTGGCGCTCACCAGCCAGGTGGCGATAAAAGGCGCGGTACCCCCCAGCAGAGTGACGGGAATATTCAGGCTGACGGACAGCCCGGTATAGCGGATGCGGGTAGGCATGATTTCCGCCATGGCGCAGAGCGCGGTGGCCGAATGCGGGGCAAACGCCAGGCTCATCAGGCACAGCCCCAGCACCGTCTGGTTAAAATTGCCGGCGTTAAGCAGATGAAACGCCGGATAAGTGACCAGCGCAATGGCCAGCGAACTGGCGATCATCAGCGGGCGCCGGCCGATGATATCGCTCAGCCAGGCGAACCCGGGCAGCAGGCAGCAATAGAACGCCAGACTGTACAGATTGGCGCGCTGCGCCTGCGCCAGGGAGAACCCCAGCACCACCGACAGATAGGTGGGCGAATAAATATAATAGATATAAATACAGGCGGAAGGCGCCGCGATCAGCCCCATGCCGATCAGGATGGCGCGCCATTCCTGGCGTAATCCCGTCAGCAGCGGGGCTTTTTCCACCCCGGCGGATTTTTTCACCTTGGCGAAATGCGGCGTTTCCTCCAGCTTCAGGCGCAGATAAAGCCCGACGAACCCCAGGGGCAGCCCCGCCAGGAACGGCAGGCGCCAGCCCCAGGCATGCAGGTCTTCGGCGGACAGCAGGGCGGTCAGCGCCGTCGCCACCCCGCCGCCGGCCAGCAGCGCCAGGCCGATGGTGAAGGTTTGCCAGCCGGTATATAACCCCCGCCGGTGCGGCGGCGCGTATTCGGAAATAAACGACGTGGCGCCGCCGTATTCGCCGCCCACCGAGATTCCCTGGATCAAGCGGGCCAGCGTCAGGATCACCGGCGCGGCCAGGCCGATGGTGTCGTAGGTCGGCATTAAACCGATGACCGTGGTGGAGCCGGCTATCAGCATAATCGCAATCGACAGCGGTATTTTGCGGCCGTAGCGATCGCCCAGATGGCCGAAGATAATACCGCCCAGGGGACGGGAGGCGTAGCTGATGGCAAACACCGCAAAGGTGAGCAGCAGGCTGGCGGCCTGGTTTTCCGCCGGGAAAAACAGCCGGGCGATCACCGAGGCGAAATAGCCGTAAATCACAAAGTCAAAATACTCGATGAAATTACCGATGCAGGCGGCGACCAGCGCCCGTTTATGCTGCGCGGTCACCCGCGGCGCATACTGCGCCGTGATAATTTTTGAACTCATGGTGCATCTCCTCCAGGGGGATGGGATCAGGCCACGGTGCCGCCGCCGTCTACGACCAGCGACGCGCCGTTAATATGACTGGACGCCGGTGACAGTAAAAACGACACCATCTGCGCCACATCGTCGGGGGTGCCGTACGGCGCCGTCGTCGCCCGTTTGATGCCGCCGCCCGGCGCCTGTTCGGCCGCCATGCGATCGATGGCCTCGATCATGGCGGTTTGCGTGGGACCGGGCAGTACGGCGTTGACCCGCACTTGGCTGCCGACGCATTCCAGCGCGCTGCTCCTGACCAGGCCCAGCACCGCGTGTTTACTGGCGACATAACCGGCCATATTGGCACGGCCGCGTATCGCCGACGTGGAGGCGATGGCCACGAAACTGCCGCCCTGCCGGCGCAGCAGCGGCAACGCGTACTTCAGGCAATAAAAGGTGCCGCAGGTATTTACCGCCAGCACCTGGCGAAACATGTCGCCGGGGTAGTCGCTTATCTCCCGCACGGCGCCCGCCATGCCCGCGCAGCTGACAAACCCCTGGCATCCGCCGTAGAGACGGGCGGCGGCGCCGGCCAGCGCCGCCACATCGCGCTCGCTGCCGATATCGCCGGCCACAGCCGTCGTTTCGGCGCCGAGCGACGCGCACGCGCGCCGGCACGCCTCAAGCGCCTGCGCCTCCTGTTCCGCCAGCACCAGGCGCCATCCCTGCCGCGCCAGGGTTAACGCCACCGCGCGGCCGATGCCGCCGCCCGCGCCGGTAATAATCGCCACCGGATCTGTCATCATGGTGCTCTCCGCGATCAGGGATAAAGACGCGCCAGCAGGCGGCGATCTTCCACGGCGAACCCGCCGCCATACACATCCGAGGTCATGAAATGCGCGCTCAGCACCTCAGGCTCCAGCGCCGCGATGGGATCAAACGGGCTGGCGTGCAATGTCCAGTCGATATGGCCGCGTACCGGCGCCGAATAGCGCAGCGGCGTGCGGCGATAGACCACATCGGCATAGGCGGTGGCCGGTTTTTCCGGATCGGGCAGGCGGCGCACATGGATTTCGCCCGCCGGCTGTTCCGCCTCGTCGGTGAGCAGCACCAGCGGCGCCGCGGCGTCGGGAGTAAAATGGAAATCCGCCAGCGGCACGTTGCGCCGCCGCACCCAGCCGCTGATTCGGCCGTCGTCGGTTTCACGGAAGGCGTAGTGGGTATCCTTTTTGGTGTAGCCGAACAGCTCGCGGCCGGCGCAGATGCCCATCGGGTCGCTGCAATACATGAAGATATGGGTTTGGGTAAACAACGACTGGTAACGCACCGGCACCGTGACCATCAAATCAAACATTTCCCCGCTGTGTAGTGCCAGGGTATGGCCGGGCGAAAGCATAAAACGGAACGCCACCCGGTCGTTGACCAGTTCGAAAGGGGTATCGCGCAGCAACGCCTCTACCTTGCGCCGTTCGACCCGGGTCACCACTTCCAGCGTGCGCAGCGGACATTCCCATTCCACGGGGTAAGCCGGCGCGTAGGGAGGATTGACGCCGCTGTCGGGATGCATTTTGTAATCGCCAAACATATAACACTCCTTTCCAGGATCCAGGGTTGATGTTCAGGGCGCCTCGGCGATGGACCGAAGCGCGGGGGTACGCGGCGCCGGCGCCGAGGCGACGGCAGGCCAGGGATAATCGACAATGGCGTCCGGACCAAGCTGCCCGAGGGCGGTGACGCCGCACAGCGCCATGGTCGCTTCCAGCTCCTTGCGCAGTATGTCAAGGCACAGGGCCACGCCCTGCTCGCCCAGGGCGCCGAGACCGTACAGAAAAGCGCGTCCGATCATCACGCTGTCCGCCCCCAATGCCAGGGCGCGCAGCATGTCCTGGCCGCTGCGGATGCCGCCGTCCATGATGATTTCGCCGGCATCCCCGACGCTGTCGGCAATCGCCCGCAGCGCGCTGATGCTGGACGGCGCGCCGTCCAGTTGCCTGCCGCCGTGGTTGGAAACGACAATGGCGTCGGCGCCGGCGCCGAACGCCCGGCGGGCGTCGCCGGCGTCCATGATGCCTTTAACAATCAGCCTGCCGCCCCAGCGCTGCTTCACCCAGTCGATATCGTCCCAGGTAACGGTACGGTCGAACTGACGGCTGACCCACTCGGCAAAACCCAGGGTATCGGTGACTCCCCGCGCATGGCCGACGATATTGCCGAACGTCCGGCGCGGCGTTCTGAGCATGGCGGCGCACCAGCGCGGGCGCGACAGCATGGACAGGATGCCGGACGCGGTCAGCGCCGGCGGCACCGACAGGCCGTTGCGGATATCCTTATGGCGCTGCCCCTGGATCGGCAAATCCAGCGTCAGCACCAGGGCGGAACAGCTTGCCGCGCGGGCGCGGGCGATCAGATCGGCGATAAACCCCCGATCCTTCATCATATACAGCTGTAGCCAGAACGGCTGCGCGAGCCGGGCGGCCAGGTCCTCGATGCTGCAGATGCTGACGGTGGACAGGGTGTAGGGCACGCCGGCCGCCGCCGCCGCGCGGGCGGCCAGAATTTCGCCATCCGGCCAGATCATGCCGGTCAGGCCGGCGGGCGCCAGCGCCAGCGGCAGCGCGGCCGGCTGACCCAAAATAGTGGCGCGGGTACTGATATCGGCGACATTGCGCCCGACCTGCTGGCGGAAATGCAGCCGCGCCAGATCGAGGCTATTGGCGCGGTAGGTGGACTCGGTCCAGGATCCGCTGTCGACATAATCGTAAAATAATCCCGGCACGCGCCGCCGTGCCAGGCGGCGGAGATCGTCCACGCAGGTGATGACCGGCTTCATAAGCCCGCCCCGGCCGCGACGACGGGATTATCCTGCTCGCCCAGCCCGCCGATGCCCGCCCTTACCCGCTGGCCGGGCGCCAGATAGACCGGCGGCCGTAATCCCATGCCCACGCCCGCCGGGGTGCCGGTGGCGATAATATCCCCCGCCTGCAGGCTCATAAACCGGCTGACATAGGCCAGCAGTTCCGCCACGCCGAAAATCATATCGCGGGTGGAGCCGTCTTGGCGGCGCACGCCGTCCACCTCCATCCACAGCGGGAGATCCTGCACGTCGGTAATCTCATCCGGCGTCACCAGATACGGCCCGAGGGGCGCAAAAGTATCGGCGCATTTGCCTTTATCCCACTGGCCGCCGCGCTCCAGCTGATAGGCGCGCTCCGACACATCGTTGAACAGGCAGTAGCCCGCCACGTGTTCCATCACCCGCCCCGGCTCCAAGTAACGTCCGTCCTGGCCGATAACAATCCCCAGCTCCACTTCCCAGTCGACCTTGGCCGCCCCGGGAGGAATTTCGATCGCGTCAAAAGGACCGGTGATGGCGCTGGCCGCTTTTAAAAACAGGATAGGCTCGGTGGGCAACGCCATCCCGGCCTCCCGGGCGTGGTCGCGATAATTCAGTCCGACGCAAATGATTTTACCCACCCCGGCGATACAGGGCCCCAAACGCGCCTGCGCCGGAACCCGCGGCAATGTGCGCGCATCCAGGCCGTGCAGCCGCCGCAGCTGGCCGGAGGAAAGCGCGGCCCCGCGCCAGTCGTCGATTACGCCGCCCAGATCGCGCCGCTCTCCCTGACAGTCAATCATGCCGGGCCGTTCCCGCCCGGCGTCTCCCCACCGAAATATCTTCATCCGTCTTCCCCTTGCCCGGCCATCACCGGCTGGCGACGGCGCAGGCATTAATATGTACTTTGCATACAAAACACATTTACTTAAGGCGAAATGCATCAACATGTCAAAAAAAAGTAAACGAAATGATAAATCCATCACTTTTTATGCCCTGGATGTGAGAGCGATCACGTAAGGAGTTTGATGCGTTGGGACGGCATAATGAAAAACGATGCCGCTAGCCGATGGCGGCGATTTGATTGTGATATGCTGATAAACAGGTACTCATTGAAATGATTAAGATATGTCGGAATCTACGGATAAACACTCTATTCAGCATCGCGCCTATCAGCTGTTGAAATCCATGATCGACGACGGCCGGCTCTCTCCGGGCGAAAGACTGCTGGAGGTGCATGTGGCCAAGGCGTTCGGCATCAGCCGTTCCCCGGCGCGCCATGCGCTGAAAAGACTCTGCGAGCAACAGCTTATCCAGGAAGTCGAGGGACGCGGTTATGAAGTGGCCGGCGCGCGCGCGACGGACGGCGTGGCGCACCATGCCAATCTGGATATGATCAAAATCCCGGCCGTAGCGCGCTGGGAAAGCATGTACGGCCAGCTGGAACAGGCGCTGTGCGCCAGTATTATTTTCACGTCCGTGCGTATTATCGAAGAACGCGTGGCGGAACATTTTAACGTTAGCCGCACGGTGGTAAGGGATGTGCTGGCCCGGATGCACAGCGTCGGGCTGGTCAGCAAAGACGCGCCCGGCCGCTGGATTGCGCCCCAGGTGACGCCGGAACGAACGCATCATCTCTACGAAATCCGCTGGCTGCTCGAGCCGCCGGCCCTGCTGCAGGCCGCGCCCCGGGCGCCAAGGCTTCATATGGAGCAGGCGCGCAACCGGGTAAAACAATCGCTGGGCGGCTTTCCGCGCGACGGGTTTAACATGGATGTGGTCGAAAACGATTTGCACGACATTTTATTGTCGTATTGCCCCAATAAAGAAATCCTGCAGACGCTGGCGCGCACACGGATTTTATTTGTTCCCACCCGCTATTTATTTGATCCGGTGCTGCAAATCCCGCTATCGTTAATCGAGGATGCCCTGCACGAGCACCTGCACATCTACGATCTGCTGCTGGCCCATGACCATCAGGGGGCGGCGGATACCCTGTGCCGCCATCTCCAGCGTGCGGATGAACGCTGGCTGCAGCGGTTCAGCAGCGCTTTCGGGCTGCCCAAGGTGCAAATTCCCGCCTATCTGGTGCCGCTGTGACGTCCGGGCCCCTTTTCGCTGACCTCCCGGCTGCGGCGCCGGGACGTCGGTACGGGGATCTCTTTTTATCACGGCTTACACCGTGGCAACCGGCGTGACGGGCGAGCCTACCGCGCCCGGCAGCCGCAATGGCGGCGCGGTCAGCAAGAACGCGTGGCGTTGATGGGCGCAAAGCCAATCGGCGAGTTCGCTTAAATGCCACAGCTCGCCCAGGTAAACGCCCAGCCGGAACAGGCACAGATCGTGCAGGGGATGCGAGGGATAAAAATCCTGGTGCAACGGGCGCGCCGGCAATATTTCCACGGCCGGATTGTCGGCGATTAACGCTACCACGCCGCATTCTGCAACCCATTGGCGCAGCGCCGGATCACCGCCGTCCAGGCCGGCAAAATGATGTGCGAGATAATCCGCGTCCGGGGCGCCGCCCATGGCAAATATAGCCTCATCCATACCGGTACGGAAACACACCATATCCCCGGGCCGGATGACGATATTGTCCGCCGCCAGGATCTGTTGCAGCTGCGCATAGCCAAAGGCAAAGCGCCGGATGCCGAAATGCTTTTTGATGTCGATCATCACCGCCCGGCCCTGGACGCCATGCCGCGCCATATTTTCAATACCCAGCCGCTTTGCGCCCTGGTGGCCGCCCTGGCCGCAGCCGCAGCCGGGCCGGAAATCACGCTCGCCGATGATATCCACACCGGCGCGGTAGCCGTTATAGAACACCATTTCGGGCGTGCCGTCGCCGCGCACGTCGAACCATTGGCCCATATGCGCCAGGCTGTCCCACTGCGTGGAATATTGCAGCGCCAGCGTCACGCTGTCGTCGCAGATGATATCGGTCAGGCGGGCGTCATCGCGCGACAGTGGATAGGTCATGTTGGGATGCTCGCCGCGCCGCGTGGCGTTAAGCCTGGGCGGCGGCCGCCTGGGATTCATCGCCGTGCCGCCGGGCAGATCCAGCGGCAGGCTAAGGCAAAAGGTGCGACCGGTTTTTACCTCGGCCACGCCCTCGCGCACTTTCTCAGGCGTCAGCAAATTAAGCCGGCCCAATTGATCGTCGGGGCCAAAATCGCCCCAGGTGGCGTATTCCGGACGCCGGGTCCAACGCGTTTGTTCGCTCATCGTCCTCTCCTTACGCCTGCGGGGTTAAGCGCATCGGCTCGACCCTGGGCAGCCACACGGCATAAATCAACGCGCCGAACAGCCCCACGATCCCCGCCAGCACCAGGGGAATCACAAAAGAATGGGTAAACTGCATCAGCACGCCTATCAGTATCGGTGAAATAATGCCGGCGAGATTGGCCGCCATATTCTGGATGCCGCCGATGGTGGCGACATTGGCGCGGTTGGGGGCCACGTCCGAGGGCAGCGCCCATAGCGCCGCCGAGGCGAAGGTCGCGGCAAAGTTGGCGAAGCAGAGCGCGGACAGCGCCAGAGTGACGGTAGGTGAAAAAGCGGCCAGGCCAATCACCGAGCTGCCCAGCATACCGCCCACCAGCGGAATTTTACGCGCCACCGACAGCGAAACGCCGCGCCTTACCAGGCTGTCCGATAGCAGCCCCCCGCACCAGCCGCCGACAATGGCGGCGATACCGGGCAACATGCCCAGCAGGCCAAACTTCATCAGCGAAAGATGGAAGGTTTCCACCAGATAGGTGGGAAACCAGGTAAAAAAGAAATAGGAAACAAAGTTGATACAGAAAAAGCCGGCCATCATGGCCTGCACGGTACGCTGCGCCATGAGCTGGCGCACGCTCATCGGCGCGCCGGTGGCCTGCTCCTGGTTGGCCTCGATAAACGCCACCTCCTCCCGCGACACCGTGCCGTGCTGGCGGGGGTCGCGATACCACAGGTACCAGCCTGCCGCCCAGATGACGGCCACCAGGCCGGAAATGACAAAGGTCATGCGCCAGCCCACCCCGGCTATCAGGAACGAGATCAACGGGATAGCCAGGGTGCCGCCGATTTTGCTGCCGTTATTAAAGGTGGCGGCGGCAAAACTGCGCTCCTGGCGCGGAAACCAGCGGGTGACGGTCGCCGCGCTGGCGGGATAGCTGGGGGCCTCGACGGCGCCGAGCACAAAACGGAACCCCACCAGGGCGCCGATGCCGTGCGCCAGGCCGCAGGCGGCGGTAGCCAGGCCCCAGCCCAGGCTGCTGATGGCGAAGGTTACCCGCGGTCCCCACTTATCCACCAGCCAGCCGCCGGGCAGTTGAAATAACACATAGCTCCAGAAAAAGGCGGACAACAGCAGGCCGCTGTCGGTGCTGGATAAATGCAATTCCTCCGACATAAACGGCATCGCCACGCTCATGGCGGCGCGATCGATATAATTGATCGCGATGCCGACGGACAGTACGGTGAGAATAAGAAAGCGCATTTTTCCCATAGCCCTCGCGTTAACGACGGTCTCGGGCATAGCCGCGCTGTTATTGGAATCAAGCGACATAAAGCCTCCATAACATGATGGTTAACGGCAGGTATCCGAACACACATCATCGCGCCGGCGGCGGCCGGGCGATGATGTGCGGCAGGCTAGGCACGGCTGCGCAGGGACACCGGCCGTTTGCCCGCCGGGGCGTCCTCGACGATGGGCTCCACCTTCCCCATCAGGAACAGGTAGTTGATAATGCCGAGCACCACCAGCCCGGCGGAGAACACCAGCGCAAAGGTAAACGAGCCGGTGGCCGCCACGATGGCGCCGGTCACGATGGGACCGATGGCGCCCCCGAGGTTGGAGACGGTATTTTGCAGGCCGGCGACGATGGAGACGCTGTTTTTCGGCGCCACATCGCCGGGCAGCGCCCAGACCTGCGAAGCCGCGACGGTGGTGCCGGATTTCGCCACGCACAGCAGCAGCACGGTCATGAAAATGGAATCCGTAAACGGGGCGAAACCGATGCACAGCGCCATCAGCAGGCCGACTGTCAGGAACAGCTTGCGCGTGGCGGTCAATGACAGGCGCCCGCTCTCCACCACGCGATCCGAGGCCCAGCCGGCGACCACTTCAATCACCATGCCGCAGATCAGCGGCAGCGCGGCCACCATGCCCATCTTGATAAAATCCATGCCCTTTTCCTGCACCAGATAGGTCGGCAGCCAGGTGATAAAGAAATAGGAGGTATAGTTTATGGTGAAAAAGCCCAGGCACATGGCCCAGATATTGCGATAGCGCAGCAGCTTGTACCACCGCATCGGCAGCACGGATCTGTCGCCGTGTTTCTGCACCTGTCCGTCCAGGATATAGCTGACTTCCTGCGCGCTGATGCGTTTATGATCCGCCGGGTTTTCGGTATAGATGAAATACCAGGCGATCACCCACAGTATGCCGATGCCGCCGATGATCATAAACGTCAGCCGCCAGTCCACCATATAAATCATCCATACGATAAGCGGCATGGCCACGGCGCCGCCGAACTTCGAGGCGCTGTCGAACAGGCCGGAGACGGTGGCGCGTTCCGTGTCGGGGAACCAGCGCGCGGTAATGCCGGCGTTGCTGGGATACGCCGCGGCCTCGCCGACGCCCAATGCCAGGCGCAGCGCCAGCAGGGATTTAAACCCGGTGGCCAGCCCCATGACCGAGGTGGCGATGGACCACCAGGCCACCGCCAGGCCGAGCCCCTTTTTCTGGCCGAAACGGTCGGCAAACCAGCCGGCCGGAATTTGCAGCAGCGAATAGGACCAGAAAAACGCGGCCATGATAAAGCCCATCATTTCCGCGTTCAGGCTGAGTTCTTTGATCAGGTGCGGTGCGGCGGCGGAGAGTACGGTGCGATCAATATAGTTAATGGCAATGGCCAGCCACATCAGTCCGGCGACCCACCAGCGAATGCGCGATTTAGCAGCTATTGTATTCATCGTCAACGAGCCTGTAGAGGAGAGGTTTAAGTCGCCGGATAACGTATTATCCGGCATTGCATACCAGGCGGCGGCCGCGCCCGTTATTTTCGACGCCGTTATAGCGCGTTCATGATATTCACCGGCCGCTCATGCTGGCAGACGCACTGGATAATCTGCTGTACGCAGCGTTCGCCGATGGCGCTGATGGCGCCGTCGGTATAGCCGGCGATATGGGATGTCGGCAGGAAATTAGCCAGCGTAAACAGCGGATGGGCGGCCAGCGGCTCCTGGGTAAACACATCGGCGGCCGCGCCGGCGATGACCCCGTCGCTGAGCGCCGCATACAAGTCCTGTTCGTTAACCACGCCGCCGCGCGCCACGTTGATCAGGAACGCCGAGGACTTCATGCGCTTGATGCGCGCCGCGTCGAATAAATTGCGCGTCTCATCGGTCAGCGGCGTATGCAGGGTAATAAAATCGCTTTCGGCGGTCAGCCTGTCCAGCGTGACGAATTCGACGCCGTGTTCGGCGGCAAAACGTTCGTCCGGGTAAAAATCAAACGCCAGCACGCGCATAGCGAATCCCCGCGCCCGCAGGGCCACCTGCTTGCCGATATTGCCCAGGCCGACAATGCCTAAGGTCTTGCCGTAGACGTCGGTGGCAAAAATACGCGGCCAATCGCCCGCGCGCGTGCCGGCCACCGCCTGCGTCACCTGGCGCGCGCCGCTCAGCATCAGGGAAAAGGCAAAGTCGGCGACGGCATGCTTATTGGCGTCGGGTACATTGGTGACGTAAATGCCGCGCGCGCGCGTGGCGTCCAGATCGATATTATCGACGCCGACGCCATGTTTGCAGACGATCTTCAGGCCGGGCGCCGCGTCGAGCAACGTGGCGTTGACCTCGGTAAAGGCGACGATCATCGCCACCGTGTCCACCAGATGCGGCTCAAGGGCGGCAAGGGGCGCGTCCGCGGGTAACATTATCAGTTCAAAACCCTGTGCTTGCAGCCGGTCGATGGGGGAAGCATCGTATTTGGCAAACGAGGGCGAGGTGCAGATCACTTTCATCGTAGCGTCCTGGTAGGTCACAAGGCGGCACCCGGGTGCCGCGCCGCCATCACTGCAGATATTGATTCACGATCTGGCGAATCTTCTGCTCCTGTTCCGCGCTGAACCGGACGGCGTAACGGCTTTCGCCCACGTCATGGCCCATCAGCGCCACCGCTTTTTTCACCGCCGCCGGAGAAAAGGCCACGCTGTAAAGATCGGTGCGCAACCCTGTCACGTTTTCCTGCGCCCGGCGCGAACCCGCGATATCGCCGGTATGGAACAATGACCAGATGGCGTTGATTTCACGGGGCGCGACGTTGGCCAGCCCGGAAATGCAGGCGGTGCAGCCGTCGACAAAACCTTGATGAATCAGGGAGTCAGGGCCGTTCAGCACGTTAAAACCGTCGATGTCCGCGGCGACTGCCAGGAAACCGCTCAGGCTTTCGTAGCTGCCCGCGCTGTCCTTGATACCGATAATATTGGGGTGCTGCGCCAGGGCGCGCACGGTATCCGGCTGTAACGTATTGCCGGTGCGCGCCGGAATATTGTAGAGGAATACCGGCACCTCGAGGGCGTCCGCCACCGCCCGGTAGTGAGACATTAATTCATCCTGTTTCAGCGGCACAAAATACGGCGTGATCACCGAAACCGCGTCGACCCCCAGTTTGGCCACCTGCCGGCCAAGGCGAATGGTATCGCGCGTGGATATTTCACCGATATGGGCCACCACCGCCGCCTGGCCCGCCGTTTCATCGACGCAGGTTTCGGTAACCGCCAGCTTTTCACGCTCGTTAAGCACGAAGAACTCGCCGTTGGTGCCGCCGCAGAAAATCCCGTTGCCGGCGTCCAGCTGGCGCCGGATCTGCGCGCGCATCGCCTTGGGATGGTATTCGCCCTGAGGGTCGAATGTGGTGACGATGGCGGTCAGTACGCCTTGAATAGTATGGCTCATAATATCCTCTTGATTAATCAATAATTCTTTTGCGGAAATAACGCCAGGTAGATGCCGCGGACATCCGCCGCGCTCACGGGCGCGGGGACATTTTTCATCAGCCGCTGTACATCCAGCGCCGCCGTCACCAGATAAGAGAGATTATCGGCGGCGATCCCCAGCTCATCCAGGCTGGCGGGAAGCCGCAGACGTTTTACCAGCGCGGCGAAATAGTCCACCAGCGCGTGTGATTTCTCTTCCTCGTCAAGCGACGTATCGGCCGTGGGCAGCAGATCGTAGGCCCGGGCGAATTTCTTTACCGCCGCCGGCCGTACGAAGCGCATGCAGGGAGCGAGCAGGATAGCGTTGGCCACGCCGTGCGGAATATGGTACTTGCCGCCCAACGGGTAGGACATGGCGTGGACCAAATGGGTGCCGGCGTGGGCAATCGCCGCGCCGCCGTAATAGGATGCCCACAGCATATCCAGACGCGCTCCCAGGTTGGCGGGCTCGGCCACCGCGGTTTCCAGGCTGGCGAACAGTTTTTTCAGGCCGATCAGGGCATAGTTATCGCTGACCGGGTTGGCGACGGTGGCGGTAAAACATTCGATTAAGTGGCATAACGCATCGATGCCGGTGGAGGCGGCGATATGCGCGGGCATGCTGGTGGTGAGTTCCGGCGCCAGCGCCACGATATCGGGCAGCATGATCGGCGAAATGATGCCGACTTTGGTCTCTTGTTCCGGAATGGCCAGTATGGCGTTGGGCGTGGCTTCCGAGCCGGTGCCGGCGGTGGTGGGGATCAGCATCGAGGCGACGCGGGCGCGCGGTTTTTCGCCGGCCAGCAGCGCGTCAAGCGTCGGCGCGCCGGGCACGCACAGCACCGACAACAGTTTCGCCACATCCAGCACGCTGCCGCCGCCGATGCCGATAACCATATCGACGTCCCGCACCTCCAGCGACGCCAGGATGCGCGCGACGTCATGCTGGCTCGGCTCCGGCGGCACGCTGTCGATAATATCCACCCGGCGGTCCGGGCTGCGCGCCTGTGCCATCACCGCGCGCACCGCGGGTATGGCGGCGATATTTTTATCCGTCACCAGCAGCACGCGCCGCTTATCCTTAATAATGTAGCCGATGTCGCTAAGCGCCTGGTAACCGCTGATAACGGTGCTATTGATATTCATTAATCCCGCCTCGCCTCCGACGCCCTGTTCTGATGTCGTTATATTGATTATATTTTGTCATTTTGACCGCATTACTCTTGCCTGTCTTGGCTATTTTATAGGTTATATGCGCCATGATTACCTTGATCATGCTCACATTTAATCAATTATGATTTTATATAATCACAAACAATCATTTTGTCGCCGGCGGGGTAAGCGCCGGGTCAATGGCCTGCGAAGGGTGGTAACGAGAAAGGCCAGCGGGAACGCTGGCGGGCGATATTGACGTGACAGGGTGTCACTTTTTAATCCGGTCCGGGGCCGACCGGCGTTCAACGTCTATAAAGGAAAGATCCAGACCTGCCCGGCGGGCAATGACAGCCGGCACAGCCCGTCGCGCGCGGCGGTATCGCCATAGGCGCGCACCGGTATGCCCTCGGCGGCGGTGCGGAACAGGTATTCCCAGCGGTTGCCAAGGTACATGCGGGTCAGCAGCGGCAGTGAAAGCGTATTATCCCCGGCATCGGCGGCCCCGTCGGCAAAGCGTACCTGTTCCACCCGGATAACGGCCGCCGCCTCCTGCCCGACCGCCAGCCCCGCGCCGGCGCCGCCCCACAGCGACCAGTCCTGGCCGTCGATGCGCGCCCGCCCCTCGCGCAGTTCCATCACGCGGCCGTTCAGGCGGTTGTTGCTGCCCATAAACTCGGCGGTAAACAGAGTCGCCGGCGCGCCGTACATTTCCTGCGGGGTGCCCTGCTGCTCTATCCTGCCGTTATTGAGCAATAAAATCCGGTCTGAAATGGCCATCGCCTCGTGCTGGTCATGGGTGACCATCAGCGCCGACAGGCCGAGCCGGATAATCAGCTCGCGCAGGAACACCCGCGCCTCCTCGCGCAGTTTGGCGTCCAGGTTGGAGAGCGGTTCGTCGAGCAGGATAATGGGCGGGTTATAGACCAGCGCCCGGCCGATGGCCACCCGCTGTTGCTGTCCACCCGAGAGCTGGTGGGGGTGGCGTTGGCCCAGATGCCCCAGGCCCAGCTGATCGAGTACCGCCTGCACGCGGCGGGTCAGCTCCGCGGACGGCACCTTACGCAGTTTAAGGGGGTAAGCGACGTTGTCGAATACCGTTTTGTGCGGCCAGAGCGCGTAGGACTGGAATACCAGCCCCAGGTTGCGTTCCTCCGCCGGCAGCTCGACGCCGGCGGCGCCGTCGTACAGTAAGGTATCGCCGATGGCGATGCGGCCCTCGGTGGGTTTTTCCAGCCCGGCCACCGCCCGCAGCAGGGTGGTCTTGCCGCTGCCTGAAGGCCCCAGCAGCGACACCACCTCCCCCTGCGCCAGCTGCATCGATACCCCGCGCAAAACCGAATTATCGCCGTACTTCAGGTGCAGGTTCTCCACCGACAGCTCAATCATACATTTTCACTCCAAAACGTAAGGCGACGCCCAGTCCGAGCACGACAATCAAAATATTGATAAACGACAGCGCCGCCACGATGTCGATGGCCCCCGCCGCCCACAACGACACCAGCATCGAACCGATGGTTTCGGTGCCGGGGGAGAGCAGGTATACGCCGGTGGAATATTCACGCTCGAAGATCAGGAACATCAGCAGCCAGGAGCCGATCAGGCCGTAGCGGGATAACGGAATGGTGACATGGCGGGTGACCTGGCCCTGGCTCGCGCCGGTGCTGCGCGCGGCTTCTTCCAGCTCCGGCCCCACCTGCAGCAGCGTCGAGGATATCAGCCGCAGCCCGTACGCCATCCAAACCACCGTGTATGCCAGCCATACGCTGAAAATGGTGTTGCGCAAGGATCGCAGCCAGACGATAAAATGCTCGCGCAGCCCGTCGGCAAACGGCAGCGCCGACAATAATCCGTCTTTCAGGGAGCGATCCAGCCACATGGGAATAAACAGGAACACCCATAAAAACGCCAGCCCCGCGAGCAGGCCGGGCACGGCCCTGGGCACCAGCACGCTGTAATCCATAAAACGGGTGACACCGTCCGGTTTGCGATGCAGCGCCAGGCCGATAAACAGATAACACATTACCGCGATGGCGCCGCCAATCACGCCGATGCTGATGGAATTGACAATGGCGCGCATCAGATTGGTCTGCCCGAGGATGAGGCGGAATGTCTTGAGCGACAGCTGCGCCCAAATATCCACCCCCACCCCCCAGTTGGTGATAAACGCGCGCAGCATGACGCCCGCCAGCGGTACGCCGATGGTGACCGTCAGCCACGCCACCACCACCACGCCCGCCACCCAGCGCCATTTACCCAACGGCAGCAGCCTGGCCTGCGCGGCTTTGCCTTTGACGGTGACAAAGCGGTTCGCGGTGCGCATCAGCCGCCGCTGCAGCATGACCAGGGGCACGGTGAGGCAAATCAGCACTACCGCCACCGCCGCCATCAGATGATAGGACGGCGTGCCGAGCTTATTGGTCAGTTGGAACAGATAGGTGGCCAGCACCAGGTTGCCTTCGGGATCGCCGAGCACCAGCATCAGGCCGAACACTTCCAGCCCGAGGAAAAACAGCAGCACGCAGGCGTAGAGGATCGCCGGGCGCACCATCGGCAGGCTGACCGAGAGCATCACCTGCAGCGGGGTGGCGCCCACCGTGCGCGCCGCCTCCTCCACATCCGATCCCACGCTCCTGAGCGCCGAGGAAATGTACAGATAGGCGTGCGGCACGTGGGTCAGACCGGCAATGACCACGATGCTGCTCATGGCGTAGATATCCCACGGAATAAAGCCCACCAGGCTTTGCGCCCAGAGCGAGAAAAAGCCTACCGGCCCCGCCGCCACCACGTATCCGAACGCCAGCACCATCGGCGAGACAAACACCGGCACCAGGATCAGCGGCTCGATAAACCGGCGGCCCGGCAGGTCGGTCCTGATCATCAGGAACGCTAGGATGCCGCCGAGCGGGATGGCGATGGCCACCAGGCCGAAGGCCAAGATAAAGCCGTTGCGCAGGGCTTTATAGAAGTCGGGATCGGTGAAGATAAAGCGGAACGCCCCCAGGCTGAACACCTTTGAGGGTGAAAAGAACGGGGCGGACAAGAAGCTTTGGATAATGATAAATGACAGCGGTACATAGATAACCAGCGCGGTTAACAGCACGACCACGCCTCTCGGCAAACGCCGCCAGGTAGTGCGCAATGTCTTCATAATGATCCCTGACGGCCGGTTATTTGTTCACCGCGGCGCGGAATTGTTTGATGAACTCCAGCCGTTTATTTTGTTCCAGGTATTCCAGCAGGGTTTCATCTACCGGGATCGGCTTGAGCGCGCCGCCCAATTTTTTGGTCATGCCGTCAAGATCGTTGTCGCCGGCGATATCATTGCGCAGCGAGGTGATATCGGCCTTATTGGCCAGTACGTCCTGCCCTTGCGGCGACAGGACATAATCCAGCCAGAGTTTGGCGGCATTTTTATTTTGCGCCTCGCTGCTGATGAACATGACCCGCGAGAGCACCAGGATATAGTCGTTGGGATAAGAAACGCCCATGGAGGGGTCGGTCTTGATGCGGGCGTCGGCATAGGATCCGAGGATGTTATAGCCGATCAGGTTTTCCCCGGAGGAGACCCGTTCCAGCATGGTGCCGGTGGACGACTGTACCGACAATCCTCCTTTGGCCGTCTGGGCCAGGGTGTCGAAGTAATGCGGGTCGGCCTTCATATCCTGTACCGACAGCATGAATCCGAGGGCGGATTTTTCGATGTCGTAGGTGGTGACCTTGTTTTTGAATCGATCCGGCTGGCTTTGGATTAATTTGGCCAGCGCGGCATGGGACGCGGGAACTTCATTGGCCGCAATCAGCCGTTTGTTGTAGATAAATACCAGCGGTTCGAAGGTGGTGCCATAGGCCTTTTCCTTCCATACCGACCATTTGGGCAGGTTTTTCACTTCCGGCGAGGCGTATTGCAGCGCATAGTCGGTGGCCAGTTTGAGCGCGGTATCCATGGACGAGCTCCAGATAACGTCGCCGCTGTTGCCGCCCGCCGCCTGCTCGCTGATATACCGGTTATACAGTTCGGTGCTGTTCATATCGTTATATTCCACTTTTATTCCGGGATACGCCGCCTCGAATCCCTGGATCAGGGGCCCCGCGGCCTGGGTATCGGTTGTGGAATAGATAACAACCTTGCCTTCCTTTTTCGCGCCGTCCACCACTTGCTGGTAGCCGGCCGGGTAGCCCGCCGGCAGCGCCAGTGCCGGGGCGGCTGCGCCCAGTAAAACAGCCATACCGACCATAGGAATACTGAATTTCGTCGACATGCGTTATGTCCCATAACAATTATTGTAAGAAAAATTAACATATAGTTAAAGAATCCACCGGCGCAATAGCGCCTTTTCGTTATCTTCTTAATTTGTGAGTAGGCGCATATAAAAAAATTGCGCGGCGGTGAGGGGGGACTGCACCATTTTGAGGCGCGCCGGCGGGGCGTAGATCGCGGACGGAGGAGACCGCCGGCCAGGTGCGGGCCGGCGGGAAGCGTGGCTTAGAGGGCGGGGATCATGCCGCCGTCGACGCGGATTACGCCGCCGGTCATATAAGAGGCCTGGCGGCTGGCGAGGAATGCCGCCACCGCGCCGTATTCTTCGGGTTTGCCGTAGCGACCGGCCGGGATCGTCGCCGCGCTTTTAGCCGCTATCTGTTCGACGCTGAGGTCTTCCCGTGCGGCGCGGGCGGCGTCCAGCTGCCCTACCCGTCGGGTGGCGATGCGGCCCGGCACCATGACGTTTACCGTGATGCCGTCGCGGGCCACTTCAGCGGCGAGGGTTTTCGACCAGCCGGCCAGCGCGAGGCGTAGGGTGTTGGAGATGCCGAGATTGGCAATGGGCGCCACGATGCCGGACGAGGTGCTGGTGATAATGCGGCCCCAGCCCGCCGCGCGCATGTCCGGCAACACTTTGTCGGTCAGCAGGATGAGCGATCCGACCATGGCGGAAAACTGGGCGTTCCAGAGTTCCGGCGCCACGCCCGCGGCCCCGCTGGGCTGTGGGCCGCCGGAGTTATTGACCAGGATGGCTACCGGCCCGAGGGCGGCGCGGATATCGGCCAGGATGGCGTCAAAGGCGTCCTGGCGGGTGAGATCCAGTGTCCAGGCGCGGGCGCTGCCGCCCTGCGCGTTAATCAGCGCCACGGTTTCATCAAGCGTGTTTTGCGTGCGTCCGCAGACCGCCACCTTGGCGCCTTCCGCCGCCAATGCCAGCGCGATGGCGCGCCCGAGGCCGCCGCCCGCGCCGCTGACCAGCGCTACGCGCCCCTGAATGCCAAAATCCATTACCGACTCCTGTTTGATTGAAATAATGATTTAACAGCGGTGTATTCCGCCTGGTGTTAGCGCAATGTTGGCGTGCCATGGGGCGCTTGGTCGGGCGGGAATACCACGCCCGATTCGACCCCATTGGCACGGTCTCCCTTGAACACGCCTGCTTTGAGCCCGGTGTTGGCGGGCCTACCGCGCCATGGGGCCTCGGTCGGGCGGGAAAAGCACGCCCGATTCGACCCCATTGGCACGCTCTCCCTTGAACACGTCTGCTTTGAGCCCGGTGTTGGCGGGCCTACCGTGCCATGGGGTGCTCGGTCGGGCGGGAACACCACGCCCGATTCGACCCCATTGGCACGGTCTCCCTTGAACACGTCTGCTTTGAGCCCGGTGTTGGCGGGCCTACCATGCCATGGGGTGCTCGGTCGGGCGGGAACACCACGCCCGATTCGACCCCATTGGCACGCTCTCCCTTGAACACGTCTGCTTTGAACCCGGTGTTGGCGGGCCTACCGTGCCATGGGGCTCGGTTTGGCGGGAACACCACGCCCGATTCGACCCCATTGGCACGCTCTCCCTTGAACACGTCTGCTTTGAGCCCGGTGTTGGCGGGCCGCCTTAATCCGGCTTACTGCTTTTACTGACCTTAGTGCGTCCGTTTTCGTAGGCGGATTGCAGATGACGGCGCATGATTTCCGCGGCTTCGGCCATGTGTCCTTCCAGGACGGCGTCGATGATCGCCACATGTTCGCCACACCATTCGCGCACCCGCTGCTTATTGGTATAGCTGCCGAATTCCAGCAGACGACGCAGGCGGTTCTGCTGTACGATGGCCTGCAGGATAAAAATATTGCCGCTTAATTCCGCCAGCGTTTCATGGAAGCTGGCGTCGGTGTCGAAAATCTGCCGCCCGTCGACGCTTAAGATATCCGGGTGTGAAATCAGGAACATATGCTGCTGGCGCAGGCGCCTGAGCGTGTTTTTATCCGCCTGGAAGCCGGGGGACAGCAGCGCGCCCGGCTCAATCATCAGCCGGAACCGGTAACCGTTGCTGAACGCCACGTCGGTATTGAGCGTCGGCAGGAACGACCAGCCGTGGCCTTTATTGCGCGCAATCAGTCCGTCCTCGGACAAGCGCAGCAGCGTGCGCGCCAGGACATTGCGATCGACGTCATAGCGCTGCGAGATCTCGGTTTGGGTCAGGGATTCCGGCAGTTTGCCGGCGATACGGTCCCGGACCAGCTGTTCATACAGGTCTTGATCGCTGCTGGCGGGTACATCAATGCTGATGCGCTGGATTTCATCATAGGGCTTAACCAGGAAAAATCCCTGGTTGCGCCGCGTTTCGATGATGCCCAGTTCGCACAGCAGTTTCATGGCCGCGCGCACCGGGGTGCGGGAGACGCCCGCCATATCCGCCAGTTGCTGTTCGCGCAGGTGATGCCCCGGCTCGAATTTCGCCTCGCGTATCAGATCCAGGATTTGATTTGCCAGTCGCCGTCCGCTGGCCGTCGCCGTTTGAGTCATGGAGTGCCGCATCCAAAAAGTATTTGTTGCATACTATTATACAATAACCCATTAAACAATAACACCTTCAAATAGCGTGCAAGCCCTTATATAGTGCAGAATGTGCACCAAAAAAGAGCCTTGACAACCCCTTTCAATTGTATTTAATGATACACAAAGAGCAATTACGCTCATCACCCCCGGAGCCTGACATGTCTAAAAACCTGTTTTTGCGTCGCTATGCCGTCGTTACCCTGGCCGCGTTATGTCTGGGCGCCCCCCTGATGAGCCAGGCGGCGCCTGAGCTGGTCAGTAAGGGCGAGCTGACCTATGGCACCGCCGCCACCTTTATGCCGTTTGAATACATGAAGGACGGCAAGCTGACCGGCTTTGATATCGACCTGATCAACGCCCTGTCGGCCAAGCTGGCGCTGAAACCGCAGCCGATGTCCATGGAGTTCAAGGGATTGATCCCGGCATTGCAGGGTAAGCGTCTGGATATCATCAACTCGGCGATGTATATCAACCCGGTGCGTTCCGAGCAGGTGGAATTTGTGCCTTACCTGAAAATCGGCAGCCGGGTGGTGGTCGCCAAGGGCAATCCGGAGAAGATTACCGGCCGCGACCTGTCGCTGTGCGGCAAGAGCATCGCCGTGACCCTCGGCGGCATTGAGGAAAGCCAGGCGCGCGTGAGCAGCAAAGCGTGCCAGGACGGCGGCAAGGCGGCCATTAACGTCATGACCTTCCCGGCGGCCACCGACTCGGCGGTGGCGGTGGCGCAAAAGCGGGCCGATGCTGAATTTCTTTCCACCCCGGGCGCCGTGGCGCTGCTGAGCGAAAAAGGCGATACCTTCGAAACCACCGGCGATGAATTCGAGGCCGATACCCATATCGGCATTGCGCTGCGCAAAGGCGACGCGCAGATGAAAACCCTGATTGAAACCGGCCTGAAAGAACTTGTTGCCGACGACACCTACCAGAAATTGATCGCGAAATGGCAGTTCCCCGCGTCGGTGGCTATTTTTTGATCATCACCACGTTTTCCGACCGGTCCCGGCGTTTAAGGAAAGTCCATGTCCCTTGATCTTGTTTGGCAGTACCTGCTCTCCCCGGCGTTCTTCCAGGGCGCGTTAATGACCCTGCTGTTGACGGTGTGCTCGTTGTTTTTCGGCATCATCATGGGATTGGTGCTGGCCCTGTTACAGGAATCCCGGTTACGTATCTGCACGGGGCTGGCCTTCTTTTATCTCTGGCTGTTTCGCGGCACGCCGGTGCTGTTCCAAATCATTTTTGTCTATAACGTCCTGCCCGGTTTCGGCGTGCGGTTCTCGGCGTTTACCTGCGCGATCCTGGCGCTGTCGCTGAACGAGGGCGCCTATATGGCCGAAATCCTGCGCTCCGGATTGCAGGCGGTGCGCAGCGGACAGCGCACCGCGGGCATGGCGCTGGGCATGACCGGCGGGCAGATCATGCGCAAGATCGTGCTGCCGCAGGCGGCGCGGATTGTGCTGCCGCCGATGGGCAACCAGATGATCAGCATGCTCAAGTCCAGCGCCCTGGTCTCGGTGATTGCGGTGCAGGAACTGCTTCTTATCGCCAACCAGACCGCCAGCGCCAGCTTCCGCTATTTCGAGGCCCTGTGCGCCGCCGGTATCTATTATCTGGTGCTGACCACCCTCTTTATGTTGGGCCAGGCCTGGCTGGAGCGTTACCTCGACCCGAAAAAACGCAGAAAGCCGGCGTTGTCATTCACCGAACGCCTGTTGCGCGGCAGCACCGGCACGACACACTGAGGGAAAAATGATGAAAAGCACAAAACCGGTTCTGGAGATTATCGGCGTCGATAAACATTTCGGCGCGCAGCATGTGCTGAAAAACTGTTCGCTCAACGTGGCCGAGGGCGACACCGTGGTGCTGATAGGCCCCTCCGGCTCGGGCAAATCCACCCTGCTGCGCTGCGTCAATCTGCTGGAACCCATCGAAGGCGGCGCCATTTTTTTCCGCAACCAGGATATTACCCATGCCGATATCAAGCCGCACCGGCTGCGCCAGGACATCGGCATGGTGTTTCAAAGCTATGAGCTGTTTTCCCATCTCACCGCCGCGGAAAACATTATGCTCGCGCCGATGACGGTGCGCGGCGTCAGCCGCGCCGAGGCCCAGGCCCAGGCGCTGGAACTGCTGGGCAAGGTGCGCATACCGGACAAGGCCGACGCGTTTCCCGACGAGCTGTCCGGCGGCCAGCAGCAGCGGGTGGCCATTGCCCGCGCCCTGGCGATGAAACCCAAGCTGATGCTGTTCGACGAGCCGACCTCGGCGCTGGATCCGGAAATGATCCGCGAGGTGCTCGACGTCATGGCCGATCTGAGCGCCGAGGGCATGACCAGTATCGTGGTCACCCACGAGATGGGGTTTGCCCGGCGCGCCGCCAACCATATCGTTTTTATGGAAAACGGCGAAATCATTGAAAACGCCCCGAGCGAGAAGTTTTTCGGCGGCGATGTGAGCGAGCGGGCGCAGCGCTTCCTCGACCAGATATTGCACTGATAGTGCTAATCATGCATGCCCTCGTCAGGGCGTTTATTCACCTCAGGAGATGTCGATGAGTCTTTCATCGCCCGATATCGGCAGGATGAAACGCGATCTTGCCGCGCTGGTCGCAATCAATACCGAAAACCCGCCGGGGCGCGAGCGCGAAGCGGCGGAACATATCAGCCGGCTGCTGGCCGATGCCGGTTTTGACCTGACGCTTAGCGAATACCTCCCTGGCCGCACCAATGTCATTGCGCGCCTGGAAAATGGCGCCGGTCCCTGCTTCGCCTTTAACACCCATATCGATGTGGTGCCGGCGGGCGACGGCTGGAGCCAGGATCCGTTTACGCTTACCGAGCGCGACGGCAAATTGTATGGCCGCGGCTCCTGCGACGCCAAAGGGCCGCTGGTGGCGATGCTTGAGGCGATGCGCATGCTGGCGGCGCATCGCGACGGCTGGCGCGGCACCCTGATGGGGATTTTCGTCGCCGACGAGGAGGTGGCCAGCGAAGGCGCCAAATTCTACGTGCGCGAGGCGCCGGCGAAAATCGACTACGCGGTGATTGGCGAACCGACCTCTAACAGCACTTATTCCGCCCATAAAGGCAGCCTGCGTCCGCTGGTGCGGGTGCACGGCGTTACCGCGCACTCCGGCACGCCGGAGCTGGGCGAAAACGCCATCTTCCGCGCGGCGCAGCTGCTGGGTCTGGTGGAACATGCCCACGAACACAGCGTGCGCTGCCATTGCCACCCGCTGGTGGGATCCGCCAGCCTGACGGTGACGCGCATCAACGGCGGCCATGCGGATAACGTGCTGCCGGACAGCTGCGAGCTGCTGCTGGACCGGCGCATGGTGCCGGGGGAAGACGAAGAACAGGTTAAACAAGAGATCCGCGATCTGCTTACGCTGGCGCGGGAAAAGTTCGGCGTGCGCAGCGACATCGTCACCTTTAAACCGACCACCGGCGGCGCGACGGAAACCGACTCCGGCGATCCCATCGTACTGGCGGGCTTGGATGCTTGTCGCGCCCACGGTAATGCGGAGCCGGGGCCGTTCGGCTTCCAGGGCGGCTGCGATCTGGTGCATTTTCGCAGTCTCGGCACCAAGGGCATCGTTATCGGCCCGGGATCCCTTGCCGACGCGCACAAACCCGATGAGTTCGTGCCCATCGATGAATTTATTGCCGCCAGCGAGATCTATCGCGACGTGGCGCTGGCGATGATGAGCCGCTAAGGAGCCCGGGTGAAAGCCACTTTGTATCGCGCCGCGCTGCGCTACCCGCATCTGCGGCTGTATACCGCCTCCTCGGGCAGCGTGGCGGCGCTGGACGAGCTTTACCTGCTGCTGGAGGATCAGGCCTTCCAGGGCCTGGGCGAGGTGCGGGTGAATATCGCCTACCTGAACGGCTACAGCCCGCAGCAGGTGCTGGACGACGTCCTCCGCTGCCTGCGCCGGCTGGATCTTGCCCTGGACCCCGCGCAACTGCTGGCCGGGCTGGATACCTGGGCGGCAGGAATTCTGGCGCCGACGCGCATGCTGCTTGATGTGGCGCTGCATGACCTGCTTGCCCGGCGCCAAGGCATCAGCGTCGCCGGGTTGCTGGCGCGTCCCCGGGACGCGGGCGGCGCCGTGCCGCCAGGCGGGGAAACGGCGCGGGAGCGGCACCCCGTGGCCATTGCGCCGGCGCAGGACGGCGCGTCTTCGCCGGTGGTGAGCTATCGCACTAACCAGACGCTGTTCTGGTCCTCGCGCGAGCAAATGCTGCAACAGGCCGAGGCGTATGTGGACCGGGGTTTCACCGAGTTGAAACTGCGGGTCGGCGTGGCCGGATTTGACCAGGACCTGGACCGCGTCGCCGCCCTGCGCCGCCGTTTTGGCGCCGGCATCAGCCTGGCGGCGGACGCCAACGGCCAGTGGCCGGCGCGCGAGGCCCTGGCGCGCCTGCGGGCCCTGGCCGCCTACGATTTACGTTATATGGAGCAGCCGATTGCCGATGGCGCGGCCGACGACCCGGAACACGGCTACGCGGCGCTGGCCGCCGCCAGCCCGATCCCGCTGATGCTCGACGAAAGCATGAGCAGCGAGGCGGATCTGGCCCGCGTCATCGGCCTGGGCGGCAAGGTTTGGGCGCACCTGAAGCTGGTGAAAATGGGCGGCATCGGCCCGGCCCTTGCCGCCGCGCGGCGGCTTAACGCCGCCGGCGTGCCTTTTATGATAGGCCAAATGAATGAAGGCGCGGCGGCCACCGCCGCCGCGCTGCATGTCGCCTGCGCCTCCCGCCCGGCCTATGCCGAACTGTATGGCGCCGACGGGCTGGGCAACGATCCGGTCGCCGGACTTATCTATCAGCAAGGGCTGGTCTGCAGCCCAAGCGCGTCCGGGTTGGGGGTCGGTTTTGACCCCGCCCGGGCGGAATTCATCCAGGAGTTCTGTAAATGACAAACCCAAGCGCAGTAAACAAGACCCCGTTGCCCGATCTGGGCCGCGTGACGCCGGGCGGCGAATCCGCCTTTGGCGAAGAGGAATACCGCGGACGCGTCGAGCGCGCGCGCGCCCTGCTCACCCAGGCCGGGCTGGACGTCATGGTCATCACCGGTCCGGAAAATATTTTCTATCTCACCGGCCAGCAGACGCCGGGATATTACACCTTTCAGGCCCTGGTGCTGCCGGTGGAGGGCGATCCGGTATTCGTTATCCGCCAGTTGGAATATTTTAACTTTATTTCCAACACCTTTATCCGCGACGCCGCCATTTATACCGACGGCGATAATCCGGTGAATTTTCTGCTGGGCGTGCTGAAGGACCGCGGCTGGACCCGGCGCCGCATCGGCATTGATAAACGCGGCTGGTTTCTGCCGATTGCCGTTTACGAAGCGTTGCAAGCCGAGCTGGGCGTTATCCACGACGCGGCGGGCGTGATTGAACAGCTGCGCGCGGTGAAATCCGCCGCCGAGCTGGAAAAAATGGCCCACGCCGCCCGCTATGTCGACGCGGGCATGCTGGCCGGGCGCGCGGCCATCCGGGCCGGCGCCACCGAGAACGACCTGGTCGCCGCCATGATGGGCGCGGCCATCGCCGCCGGATCCGAATATATGGGCATGGAACCGCTGGTCTCCTCCGGCCCGCGTACCGGCGTGCCGCACGGCACCTGGCGCCGGCGCAAAATCCAGGACGGCGATCCTATCTTCCTGGAAATGGCCGCCACCCACGATCGCTATCACGCGGCGCTGATGCGCTCGGCGTGGCTGGGCAAACCGCCCGCCGTGGCGCTGGAAATGGAAAAAACCTGTCAGGAAGCCCTGCAGGCGGCCCTTGACGCCATCCGCCCCGGCGCCACCTGCGAGGCCCCGCATCTCGCCTGCCAGAAAGTGATCGACCGCGCCGGGTATACCGATAACTTTAAAAAACGCACCGGCTATTCCATCGGCGTGTCGTTCGCGCCGGACTGGGGCGAAGGCGCAATCCTCAGTCTTTACAGCGGCATCACCACCGAACTGCAACCGGGCATGACCTTCCATATTCCGCCCGCGCTGAGAATCTATGGTGAATTCACCGTCGGCGTCAGCGAAACCATCGTGGTGACGGAAACCGGCTGCCGGGCCCTCGGGGCGGTGGACCGGCCGTTATACCGGCTTTAGCCGGGCGCTGTATGCGCCTGCCTGGCCGGCGCCCGCCAAGGCGGCCAGGCAGCGCCGGCAATGCTCCGCCCCGGCGGCGCAACCTCTCCCACGCGCCCGGCCCCATGGCCGGGCTGCGGTATCGGTTCTTCGTTATCAGGTCAGACAGGAAAGCATAGTTATGAAAGACATCAGTGAAAGCCAGGCACGCCTGCGCGGTATTTTTAATATCACCGTTACCCCGTTTACCGCCGACGGCGCATTTGATTTCGCGGGACTGGCGCGCAATATCGAGCGGGTCATCGGGCTGGGCTACGACGGCGTGCTGATCGGCGGCACCTACGGTGAATTCCCGGCGATGAGCGCCGATGAGCGCGCCCGGTTATTTCGCCACGTCATGGACGTGGTGGGCGACCGGGTGCCGGTGATGCTGTGCAGCGCCGGTTCCGACGCGCGCACGGTGCGCGATTTAACGGCGCTTGCCGGCGAACTGGGCGGCCTGCCGATGGTGACGCCGCCGTTTGTCTCCGAAGTGACCGACGCGCAGATCGTGAGTTTTTTTAAACAAATGGCCCCGCTTTCACGCACCGGCATCCTGGTGTATAACGCGCCGGGCATTGGCATCACGCTGCCGCCGGCGGTACTGGAACAGCTGGCGGATATCGGGGGCGTGGTGGGCATTAAGCAAGGCGATCTGAATCCGACCGCCATCGACCAGATCGCCAACCGCCTCTCCGGCCGCCTGCGGCTGTTCTGCGCCTCCGATCTGGCGTTCCTCGGGCCGATGATGTGCGGCTTCGACGGCATCAGCAGCACCAACAGCTGCGCGCTGCCGGAAATCATTCTGGCCGCCTATCGCGCGCTTGAGCGCGGCGACGCCGCCACCGCCCGCGATCTGCATAGCCTGTGGTATCCCTACCGCGCCCTGGCCCGCCGCCACGGCCAGCCGCAACTGGTCAAGGCCGCCATGAACCTGCGCGGCTTCGACGGCGGCCATGTGCGCGCGCCGCTTCTCGATCTGGAAGCGGACGTCATCGCCCAGGTGGCGGCTGAACTGGCGCGCCTGGCCGCCGACCCGCGCGCCGGCGTATCGCCGGCGTTATAGCCCCGCCTCCCGCCGCCGCGCCGCCGCGGTTAAAAACGCCATCAGCAGCGGATGCGGCCGGCGGCGGGAAGACGAGAGCTCGGGGTGGCCCTGTACCCCCAGATAAAATACATGGCGGGTAAATTCTATACCGTCGGTAATGGCGCCGCTGGCATCGGTGGCGCTGAGGCGCAGGCCGGCGATGTCCAGATCCCGCTTCAGCGCCGGGTTAAGGTGGAAACGGTGGTTATAGCGCAGGGTTGACCGGTCGCCGAGCAACTGGTGCATACGGCTGCCGGGCTCGCTCAGCATCATATGGTCGCCCAGGCGGTGCCGGGGAAGACCGGCCGTTTCCGCCAGCGGAACAAAGGATTTTACCGGCGCCAGGGGATCGGCCTCGGCCAGATTCACCCCGGTGGAGCCCAGCATGCGCTGGGCCACCGCCGTCGCCATGGTTTGCATGCCCAGGCATAAGCCCAGGGTGGGAACAGCGTTATCCAGGGTATAACGCGCCGCGGTTATCTGCCCGGCCACGTTGGCCATGGCGGCGCCGCCGGGCAACAGGACGCCGTGCGCGCGTTTGAGGATATCGCCGCAAGGCTCCTGCGGCGAGGCAAACAGGATATTAAGCCGCAGCGCCAGGGCGTCGGCGGCATCGCCGAGCGCGGCGACGGCGGCGGGATAGGCCTCCAGCTGATCCCGCCGCGTGCCGAGCAAAACGATGGCCAGCGGCGAAGCGGCGGCCCCGGCCAGGCTGTGGGGCGCGGCGGCGGGAGCATCCCGCCCGTTGCCCAGGCCGGGGTCGACGGCGGGTAACGCCCCGGTCGGGGCCACGCCAGGCACGATCTCGATAGCGTCGTCAGGGGAAGTTTCCCGCCAGCGGCCAAAGCCGTCGCGGCGCCATTGCCCCCAGGCGCTTTCGATGGCGCCGTTGCGGCGAAAAACCAGGCCCTGGGGCGACATATCCACCCGGATCAGCTGATAGTCCACGGCAAGACGGCTTAGCGCCCGCAGCCGGCCGGGCAACCCGGCCAGCTGCGCCGGACCGAGCGGGATCACCCAGTCCCGTCCGGCCGGCAGGGCGGCCAGTTCAGACCAGCGCTTCGGCGTATCTATGGTGTCGCCGCTCAGGCGTTCGTGCCATATCAGTCCGCTGGTGACCAGCGCGCCGGCGGCTATCGCGTGCTGGCAGGCGTCGGGATAGAGGGCGGTATCCCATGCAATGGCCAGGTGCGCCAGCGGCAGGCGCAGCCGACGCGCCAGGATGGCGGCCATGGCCCCATAGAGCGCCGGTTCCGGCGTGTCGTGCGCAACAAAGAGCAATGTCATGGCGATAAGTCCTTAATGGTCGGAACACGGCAAAAAAAGTCTGGGCAATCCGCCTGGAGACGTGATAGCTTAAATTGATTTTATTGTATCACATAATACAATTTTATTATTTCATAGATAGGGGAAATGATGTCAGCTGAATTACTTGCGCCTCGCTTACGCCGGGTGAGACCATCGCCGACCGCGGCGATTTCCGATCAGGTCCGCGCGCTAACCGCCGCCGGCGTGGATGTGATTAACCTCGGTGAAGGCGAGCTCGACTTCGATACACCGGCGCACATCAAACAGGCAGGCATAGATGCGATTGTACAAGGTGAAACAAAATACACAGCCGTTCCCGGCACGGCGGCCCTGAAAAAAGCCATCATCGCCAAATTCAGCCGCGAAAACGGCGTCGACTACGCGCCCCAGGAGGTCATCGCGGGCAGCGGCGCCAAGCAGCTGATCTTCAATGCCCTGCTGGCGACGGTCTCGGCCGGCGACGAAGTGATCATCCCCGCCCCTTATTGGGTATCCTATCCGGATATGGTGGCGCTGGCCGAAGGCGAAGCCCGCATCGTACCCTGCGCCGAGGCCCACGGCTGGAAACTGCGCCCGGCCGATCTCGCCGCCACCATTACGGCCAGGACCCGCTGGCTGATACTGAACTCCCCCAACAACCCCACCGGCGCGGTCTACTCGCGCGCCGAGCTGAAGGCGCTGGCCGCGGTGCTGCTCGACAATCCGCAGGTGCTGATCATGGCCGATGATATCTACGAGCATATCTGCCATGCGGCGGGCGAATTCGTTACCCTGGCGCAGGTAGAGCCCCGGCTGAAAGATCGGGTGCTGACGGTAAACGGCGTATCGAAAGGCTATTCGATGACCGGCTGGCGGCTGGGCTATGCCGGCGGCCCGGACTGGCTGGTGGCGGCCATGCAGATATTGCAATCGCAAAGCACCTCCAATCCCAGCTCCATTTCACAGGCCGCGACGGTGGCGGCGCTGGAGCAGGGCCTGGGATTTATGGACGCCTGGATGGCGACCCTGGCCAGGCGCCGCGCCGTCATCATGGCCTGCGTCAATGCCATCGACGGCCTGGCGGCGGCGGTACCGCCGGGGGCATTCTATGTGTTCGCCAACTGCGCCGGCATGATCGGCAAAAAAACACCGGCGGGCGCCACCCTCGCCAGCGACAGCGATTTTGCCGCCTATCTCCTGGACGCCGGCCATGTCGCTACCCTGCAAGGCTCGGCCTTCGGCGCGTCGCCTTACCTGCGCATCGCCTACGCCATCGACGATAGCCGCCTGAGCGAGGCCTGCGAACGCATTACCCGCGCGTGCCGCGCCTTACGCTGAAGACTCGGCGCGTCGTCCTCCTTGCCAGCGCCCCGTTGCGCCGGGCGCTGGCTTTTATCCCCCGTCCCCGTCCCGGCAAAGGCCGGTTAACCCGCCGGCAGCCGGTCCAGTATCGCCTGGGCGGTGTTCACATCGGTCACCAGGGAATTGATCATGCCCGATCGCACCGCGCCGATAATGCCGGCGGCCTTTTCCGGCGTGGCGGCCACGCCGATGGTCAGCGGCGTGCGCCTGAGCTGTTCCGGCGAAGCGGCGATCATGCGCGCCTCCCCTTCCCAGTGCAGCACCTCGCCGGTCTCGGTCACGTAATGGCGCAGCACGTCGCCGGCGGCCCGGCTCAGCGTCTTTTCATCGGCGATGGCGGTGGTGGATTCGCCGGGTTTGGGCGCATGGGTCAGACCGATGCCGACAATCGCCACATCCAGCCGATCCCATAACGAGATAATATCCTGCACGCTGCGATCGGCGAGAAACGCGTCGCGCAGCTCGGCGGACGATATATAGGGCGCATGCAGGAAATAGGGCTTGCCCTCCATCTGCTCGGCGGCGCGCCGGACGAACTCGGTGATCTGGAAATGGGGGGCGGCCTGTTGCATACCGCCGTTCAGCGCCACGGTCAGGATGCCCGGCAACCGCGGCATGCCCGTCAGGGTCACCTCCCGCACCGCCCTGCCCCAGCCGATGCCCAGCACCGATCCGGCGCCCAGCCCCGCCTGTTCCAGCAGCGACGCCAGCGGCGCGGCCAGCGAGCCCAGGACATTGGCCGGCGGCGCGTCGACGACAAAGGCCTTTTTTAATCCCAGGCGCTTAATCAGGTCCGCCGTCATATTCTCGGGCGAAGAGAGCGCCACCACCTCGATGCGCACGATGCCGGCGGCGCGCGCCTTGTTCAGCAGCCGTGAAATGGTGGCGGTGGAGACATTGAACTTGCGCGCAATTTCCACCTGGGGCATGTCGGACTCGTAATGCAGCTTCGCCACCATATGCATCATGGCGCGAGTAGCTGCAAGATCTTGCAAAATTGGCTCTTTCAGCTTGAAATTCCTTTCTGTAATGTATTACACTCATCTCTGTCGATGGGGAATTATTGCGCAATATGCGGGAAATTGCAATCGTTCCCCAGGGAGAAACCCCTTATAAACCGCAGCATTGGGACCATTTTCTCCCATTTAATCAAGGACGATGATGACAAAGGGTAACAACGTATCACCGCGTTTTTTGTCTGTAATAAATTTCAGGTAAAGGAGAAATTCATGTCAAAAATGTCCACCTCAGAATTACGCAGCTATCAACAAATCTGTGGCAGCAACGGCGCCATGTTGGTTATCGCCTGCGATCAGCGAGGTGCCATGCGCAGCCTGCTATCCAACGATCCCGCCCGGCAGGCGCAGATTTCCGAACACGAACTGGGACTGATCAAGGCCGATATCACCCGTTACCTGGCAAGCAAGGCGTCATGCGTGCTGGTCGATCCGGTCTGCGCCGTGCCGCAACTGGTGGACGACGGCATCATTGCGCGCGACACGGCGCTGCTGATAGGCCTCGACGCCTCCGGGTTCGACACCACGCCCGAAGGCTACCGGCTGTCGCGGCTGGTTGACCATATCAACGCCCGGCGGGTGCGCGAGCTCGGCGCCACCGGCGGCAAAATCATGGTGTATCTGCGCTCGGATCGCGCCGGGGCGAACCAGCACAATATCGCTATACTGCGCCGATGCATCGAGGATTTCACCCGCGAGGATTTATTGTTGGTGGTTGAGTTCCTGACGTATAAACTCGATGATGAAACGGACGAGGAATATAAGCAGAAAATCCCGGAGCTTATCTATGGCGGCACGAAAATCTGCCTGGAATGCGGGGCCAAGGTGCTGAAATTACCCTATCCCGGTTCGCCGCAGGCCTGTGCGGACATCACCCGGCTTGCCGGCGACGTGCCCTGGGCCGTGCTCTCGGCGGGCGTCGATCACGCCACCTTCCTGACCCAGGTGGCGGACGCCATGAGCGAGGGCGCCTCCGGCGTCATTGCGGGCCGTTCGTTATGGAAAGATTGTATTTCCCTGGACCGTGAGGCCACCCGGCAAAAACTGGAAACGCTGGCTATTCCCCGGCTGAACGAAATTCAGGCCGTGATTAAACAATATTTTCACGCGACCCGGCCGACGAGAGACGCGTTAACGGAGCAGGTAAAACATGTCTGACAAGGGCGCGGCGACCGACAGCATCCGGTTTTCTCCTGCTAATGGCGCCCAGGCGTCGCATCAGGACCGGCCGGAAAGTGACAACGGCAAGCGGATTATCATGATCAACGGTATCCCCGCCTCCGGTAAAAGCACCCTCGCCGCAGGCCTCTCCCGGCAGTCCGGCTGGCTTTCGTTATCCCTGGACGGGATCAAAAACCCGTTTCTGCAGCATCTGGGCGGTGTCGACCGCACGATGAACCGTACCCTTGGCAAAGCCAGTTACCAGGTCATCTGGTCCATCGTGGCGCAGGCCCCGGCGGGAAGCACCTTTATCATAGACGCCTGGTTTGGCTTCCAGCCCCGGGAGCTATTAGCGCATTATCTGGCGCACGCCGGCGTGACGCGCCTGGTCGAAGTGTGGTGCCGGATTTCCGCGCAACTGGCGGCCGCCCGGTATGCCGCGCGCCTGGCGGACAGATTGCCCGGCCATCCCGGCGCGGAATATCTACCCGAACTGCGGGCGCTGGCGGAACGCGCCGGACCGATGGCATTAGGGCCGGTCTTTAGCGTCGACCAGGACCAACCGCAGGATACGCGCGTTATTTACGACTGGATAATGCAAACATTGCCGCGCGCCGCGGTGATATAACCACAAACTGTAAGGAGATAACTCACACCTGACCGAATATAATAGAACATTGCTGCTTAAAAAGGCCTTCTTCATATATAAAGAAAGCCCGTAATAGTATTTGGCATTATTTTTCAAAACAACTCTTTATTATTATTTACAATATTGTAGAAATAGATAAAGATGGATCACAGTTTTTATAAGGAAACAGAAACATACTAGTATATATCTATACCTAGCTAAAAAGGGTCTTTATGTTAACGGACTGGATTAACGAAAGTAACGTTCGCTTAATTAATCAGGCGAAAGACTGGCAAAGCGCAGTGGCGTTATCGGTGCAGCCGCTTATCGATCAGCATGCGGTTGAGAGCCGTTATCTCCAGGCTATTTACGCCATGCATGAACAAATAGGCCCTTACTATGTCTTGGGCGAAGGCATTGCCATGCCCCATGCCCGGCCGGAGGAAGGGGTAATTAAAACCGCCTTGTCCTTGGTTATCGTTTCGCAAGGCGTGACCTTCGGCAGCGAAGATAACGATCCGGTGTACGTTATTTTTGCCCTGGCGGCCGTCGACAGCCATTCACATATTGAAATGATTGCGAGCCTGTCAAAATTATTTTGCGATGAGGAGGCGGTAAATACCTTAAAACATGCGCGGGATGAACAAGAGATTTTGGCCATACTGCGCCATTTTTAACGTATCACCCTAAGGGGCGATAACCATCAACCCAGGCGGCCATCAACGCCGGTGGGCCAGGCGCATGGCCGGTTAATGGCTATTCAGGATGGGCAGGCCGCAGGCTGTCCGCCGGAAGCGGTATTGAGCTATCGTCATCGGCGTCATGCCGGCCCGATGGCGGCGGTTACCCTACAGATGAATCACTTAAGGAACCTGTATTATGAAAAAATTATCAATTCTGGCGGTATGCGGGGCGGGACTGGGCAGCAGTTTTGCGTGCGAAATGAGTATTGAGGCCGCGTTGAAAGATCTGGGCGTGGATGCCGATTTGTCTCATTGTGATATTTCCAGCGCCACGTCAAGCAGGGCGGATATAATAATGACCGGCGAAAACTTCCGATCACAGTTCCAGCATTATACGATAAATGCCACTATTATTTACCTTAAAAGATTGGTTGATAAAAACGAAATAAAAGAAAAACTAACGCCAGTATTACAGGAAAAAGGCTACCTGGCTTGATATTGATTGATTGATAATCCGATTGTTGCAAACCCTACAGGGGACTTATTATGTCTTTCCTCCATTTTATTGTCAACGATGTGCTCGGCCAGGCGTCGATACTGATATCATTGATCGCCATGATTGGGCTTATCGCGCAAAAAAAGAGCCCCGGACAGGTTATTACCGGCACGCTTAAAACGCTATTAGGATTTTTAGTCCTGCTGTCCGGCGCCAATATTATCGTCACTGCGTTAAACTTCCTCGGCGATGTTTTCCAGAAAGGATTCCATATGCGCGGGGTGGTCACCGACGTGGGTTCCATTGCCGGCATCGCCCAACAAACCCTGGGACGGGAAACCGCCCTGATCATGGTTCTGGCGTTTGTAATTAATATTCTTATCGCCCGTTTCACTCGCTATAAATATATTTTCCTCACCGGCCAGGCCTCGCTCTGGATGGCCACGGTATGCTCGGTTATCGGTTACATGGGCGGGCTGCGGGGGACGGAATTAATCCTTATCGGCGGCGTTATCGCCGGCGTCATGGCGGTCGGCATGCCGGTGCTGGCGCAGCCCATTGTGCGCAAGATAACGGGGTCGGACGATATTGCGCTGGGCCATTTCTGCACTATTGGTTATATCGTGCAGGCGGGCGTGGCGAAGCTTACCGGCGATGTCGGCAAAAGTACCGAGGATCTGGAGCTGCCCCAGTCGTTTTCCTTTCTCCAGGACACGTATCTCTCCATGATGGTGGTGATGATCCCGATCTACCTGATTCCGTCCATCGCCGCGGGCCCCTTGGTGATCGCCCCTTATGCCCACGGCGTTAACTACCTGGTCTATGCCTTCCTGCAATCGGTACAGTTCGTGGTCGGGGTTTATGTCCTGCTGGCGGGCGTCAGGCTGCTGCTGGCGGAAATCGTACCGGCGTTTCGCGGCATCGCGCTGCGCATCGTGCCCAACGCCATTCCGGCGCTGGACTGCCCGGTGCTGTTCCCCTATGCCCCCAACGCGGTGATTATCGGTTTTATTTCCACCACCATCGGCTCGGTTATCGGCATGTTCCTGTTCCCAAGCATGGGACTGGCGATGATCCTGCCGGGCATGCTGACCAATTTTTTTGCCGGCGGCACCGCGGGTATTTTCGGCAATGCCGTCGGCGGACGGCGCGGCGCCATCATCGGCGGCGTGTTCCATGGGTTGTTTATTACCCTGCTGCCCGCGTTGCTATTGCCCCTGCTCGGCCAGTATGGGTTTTCCAACGTCACGTTCAGTGATTCGGATGTCATCAGCGTCGGACTGGTGTTCGGTCATATTCTTAACTTTTTCCATTAACCGTACGCGGAGGATCCATGGTCTCGTCTATTGATACTATCCTGGCGCAGGGGCTGGCGCCGAAAGAATGCGCCAAAGCGCTTAACGAACTGGGCAAGACGCTGTTTGAGCGGCAGGACACGGACGCCGCCATCGCCTGCTGGGAAAAGAGCGTCGCGTGCTACGGCAAGCCCGGCCCCGCCCAGGCGCATCTGATGAAAGCCTACAACCTGAAACGGCGCCAGTGCTCGGAGCGCGGCGACAGCGCGGGCATCGAGGCGTTTTCCCAGAAAATCGATGCGCTGATGCAGCAAAGCAAGGACGCCATCCGTTATGGTTTTTAACCGCCGGCGGCCCTGACGTCAAAATAACCCTGCCGGGACGGCGGCGCGTCCCGGCGGGCAGTTGCCGTTCCCTGTCCGCGCGCGACATCAATAGCTGAATGCCAATTATTCCGCTTTGCCGTCAATTTAACAAAATGATTTCACTTCTCTTTTTTTTGTTGATCTACATCATACCTGTATTCATCCACACTCGCATTATTGCCCATACGGAATATATTATTATTATCTGAATGTATGGCATCATTAGAAGAATCAAATTAATTAGTGTGCTTAATTTAGTTAATTAAAAATTTTCAGTTATTTTAATTATTAAAGTCAATTAAATATCCCGCTGCGTTTTGTTGATTTTAATGCAATGTCCGATGAGCAGGAGAATAAAGTGCAAACCTTTAATGCCGATATCGTCATCGTAGGGGCGGGGGGCGCGGGTTTACGCGCCGCCATTGCCGCCGCGCAGGCCCATCCCAACCTGACTATCGCCCTGGTATCGAAAGTATACCCCATGCGCAGCCATACCGTGGCCGCCGAGGGCGGGTCCGCCGCCGTCACCCAGGATCATGACTCTTTTGACTCCCATTTCCACGATACCGTCTCCGGCGGCGACTGGCTGTGCGAGCAGGACGTGGTCGATCATTTTGTCCGCCACTGCCCGGAGGAGATGACCCAGCTTGAACTGTGGGGCTGCCCCTGGAGCCGCAAGCCCGACGGCCGGGTGAACGTCAGGCGTTTCGGCGGGATGAAAATCGAACGTACCTGGTTCGCCGCCGATAAAACCGGTTTCCATATTCTGCATACGCTGTTCCAGACCTCGCTGAAATATCCGCAGATCAAGCGCTTCGACGAGCACTTCGTGCTGGATATCCTGGTGGACGACGGCCAGGCGCGCGGACTGGTGGCCATCAATATGATGGAAGGCACGCGCATCTGCATCCGCGCCAACGCCGTGGTCATGGCCACCGGCGGCGCCGGCCGCGTTTATCGCTATAACACCAACGGCGGCATCGTCACCGGCGACGGTATGGGCATCGCCCTGCGTCACGGCGTGCCGCTGCGCGATATGGAGTTTGTTCAGTACCACCCCACCGGCCTGCCCGGCTCCGGCATCCTGATAACCGAAGGCTGCCGCGGCGAAGGCGGCATCATGGTCAATAAAGACGGCTATCGCTATTTGCAGGACTACGGCATGGGGCCTGAAACGCCGCTGGGCCATCCGGAAAACAAATATATGGAACTGGGTCCGCGCGATAAGCTGTCCCAGGCGTTCTGGCACGAATGGCGCGCCGGGCGCACCATCGCCACGCCGCGCGGCGACGTGGTCTATCTCGACCTGCGCCATTTGGGCGAGAAAAAGCTGTTGGAACGGCTGCCGTTTATCTGTGAACTGTCGAAAGCCTATGTCGGCGTCGATCCGGTGAAGGATCCCATCCCGGTACGCCCCACCGCCCATTACACCATGGGCGGCATTGAAACCGATCAGCAATGCGAAACGCGCATCCGCGGTCTGTTTGCCGTCGGCGAATGCTCCTCGGTGGGCCTGCACGGCGCCAACCGTCTCGGCTCCAATTCCCTGGCCGAGCTGGTGGTGTTCGGCCGCCTGGCGGGCGAACAGGCCGCGGCCAGCGCGGCGGCCGCGCCGGCCGCCAATAACGCCGTCCTCGACGCCCAGGCGCGGGACGTGGAAACCACCCTGCAACGCCTGATGGACCAGCGGGGCAATGAAAAATGGTCGGCCATCCGCGACGAGATGGGCCTGTCGATGGAAGAAGGCTGCGGCATCTACCGTACGCCGGAGCTGATGCAAAAAACCATGGATAAGCTGGCCGAGCTGAAAGAGCGGTTTAAACGGGTTACCATTACCGATACCTCCAGCGTGTTTAATACCGATCTGCTCTACACCATTGAGTTGGGCAACGGACTGGAGGTGGCCGACTGCATGGCGCATTCGGCGTTCCACCGCCGGGAATCGCGCGGCGCCCACCAGCGGCTCGATGAGGGCTGTACCGAGCGCGACGACGTGAATTTCCTCAAGCATACCCTGGCGTTTTATAATCCCGACGGCGCGCCGCGTCTGGAATACAGCGACGTGAAGATCACCACCCTGCCGCCGGCCAAACGGATGTACGGCGGCGAGGGCGCCGCGGCCGCGGTACAGGATAAAAAGGATAAGGAGCAGGCCAATGGCTGAGATGAACACGCTGAAGCTTGAGGTAATGCGTTATAACCCCGAGCAGGATCAGGCCCCCCATCCCGTGGTGTACGACGTGCCTTATGACGCGCAAACCTCGCTGCTGGACGCGCTGGGTTATATCAAGGATAACCTGGAGCCGGACCTGTCCTTCCGCTGGTCGTGCCGGATGGCCATTTGCGGGTCCTGCGGCATGATGGTGGACGATGTGCCGAAGCTGGCCTGTAAAACCTTTTTGCGCGAATATCCCCACGGCATGAAGGTTAAGGCCCTGGGCCACTTCCCCATCGAGCGCGATCTAGTGGTGGACATGACCCATTTTATCGAGAGCCTGGAGGCGATTAAGCCCTATATCATCGGCAATAACCGCCAGCCGTCGGAAGGCACCAACCTGCAGACCCCGGCGCAGATGGCCAAATACCATCAGTTCAGCGGCTGCATCAACTGCGGCTTATGTTATGCCGCCTGTCCGCAGTTCGGGCTGAATCCGGAGTTTATCGGCCCGGCGGCCATTACGCTTGCGCACCGGTACAATCTGGATAACCGCGACCACGGCAAAAAGGAGCGGATGGCGCAGCTGAACGGCGAAAACGGCGTCTGGAGCTGCACGTTCGTCGGCTACTGCTCGGAGGTGTGTCCCAAACATGTGGATCCCGCCGCCGCCATTCAGCAGGGCAAAGTGGCGAGCACCCAGGACTTTATGATCGCCATGCTGAAACCTCGCTAAGGGAGTGATTAACATGATAACAACCAAACGCAAGCCCTACGTTCGCAGCATGCCGGCCAACTGGTGGCAGAAGCTGGGGTTCTACCGTTTTTATATGCTGCGCGAAGGCACCGCCGTACCGGCGGTATGGTTCAGCCTGGAACTGATCTACGGACTGTATGCGCTGAAGGCCGGCGAGGCGAACTGGGACGGGTTTGTGCATTTCCTGCAAAACCCGGTGGTGCTGGCGCTTAACCTGCTGACGCTGCTGGCGGCGCTGCTGCATACCAAAACCTGGTTTGAGCTGGCGCCCAAGGCCACTGTGCTGGTCGTCAAGGATGAAAAGGTCGGTCCGGCGCCGTTTATCGCCACGCTTTGGGGCGTTACGCTGGTGGTGACGGTGGTGATACTGGCCGTGGCCCTTGTCGTTTAATCAGGAGAACGCTATGAATCAAAATCCGAAACGCGCCGATGAACCGGTTTTCTGGAGCCTGTTCGGCGCCGGCGGCATGTGGAGCGCCATCGTCGCGCCGGTGATAATCCTGCTGGTGGCCTTTTTGCTGCCGCTGGGCTGGTATCCGGGCGAGGCGCTCAGCTATCCGCGGGTGCTCGCGTTCAGCCATACCCTGATAGGCCGCCTGTTCTGGCTGCTGATGATTGTCCTGCCGCTGTGGTGCGGGCTGCATCGCATTTATCACTGCACGCATGACCTGAAAATTCATGTGCCGGCCGGCAAATGGGTGTTTTACGGACTGGCCGCCATCCTGACCGTGGTGACTCTGGTGGGCATTTTTTAACCAGGGCAAGTTAACCTACCCCCTATCCGCACGTTAATCAGCAACGCCCCGCCACCCGTATCCCGGGTGGCGGGGCGTTGCCGTTATCGGGCGTTGTTTTTAGCCCACTACCCGCCGCTTCCCATCCTGTCTCATTTCGTCGAGCTCCAGGCCGACCATTTGCATGGACTGCAATGCCGCCAGCGTCTCGCGCGCCTCCTGCTCATCGAGCAGGCTCATGGCGAATCCCACATGGACCAATACCCACTGGCCGACCAGCGCGGCGGGTTCGCCTTCGCATACCAGGGCGATATTTACCGCGCGCTGCACGCCGCAGACCTCGATACAGGCCGGCTGGTGAATATCGGCCCCGACGGCCACGATCTTACCGGGAATGCCTATGCACATACTCTCTCCAAGGGATATTACTCCAGCTCCAGCTGCCTGACGCGCAGGCTGTCGCCGCCGTTAACCTGCAACGCGTGACCGCCGCAGCGCGGGCAGCCCGCGCCATGGTGCGTTATCTCGACGGCGGCGCCGCATGACCAGCACCAGGCCGGCGCCGGCCGCACGTCAAGGTGCAGCGCGCTGCCTTCGGCCAGCGTGCCGCGGCACGCCGTGCCGAACGAAAAACGCAGGGCGCTTTCCTCGATGCACGACAGCGCGCCCAGTTCCAGCCAGACCCCGGTCACCCGCCGCGCCCCGTGCGAGCGGGCCTGCTGGTCAATCAGCGCCAGCGCCTCGTAGCACAGGGAAAGCTCATGCATCCGGGGCGCCGCCCCGGCCGCGGGTGAGCCAGGCGCGGCGATCGGCGTCCGGCGGGCTGTCGCCGTCACGCACCGGCAACGACAACGCCATTTTCACGCAGTGTTCCGCCAGGGCGACCGCCCCGGCGCCGGTCAGCCCGGCATCCAGCGGCGACATCAGGGAACAGGAGAGATAGGGCCTCCGGCCCGCCAGCTCGCCGCTGATAAAGGTGACATTGCCGCACGGCAACGCCAGCGCCCGCCGCGCGCCGTTTTCCATCGGCGGCCATTCCTGGCCCGGCCCCGGCAATACCCACAGGCTCAGCATCCAGGGGGTCAGCAGGCATCCCAGCCACTGCTGTTCAAACAGGGTGAAACCGCAGGCGCGCACCGGCACCGCCGGACGGAAAAACGGCAAATCGCGCATGCGCTCATCGGCGATGCGCCGGAACAGCGGCTCCAGCCACGACGCGGGCGCGTCGCCGACGGCAGCCGCGGCCTCATTAGCCCTTGTCCGGGCGGGAGGATCTTCATACCGCGGCATGGGTATCTCCCTTATCAAAAGGGTCATTGTCGTCGGGCCGGGAAAAGGGGCCGGCGTCAGGGTCGGGGGGCGCGTCGCTGGCATCCCGCGCCGACACGGTCACGCCGCTTTGCTCCAGCGCGGCAATCACCTGCCCCAGCGCCGGTTCCACCGCCCGCGCCACGCAATCGGTCAGGCCGATGCGCATGGTCAGCGCTTGCGGCTCCACGCCCACCAGGGTCAGGCGGCGCGGAAACGCGTCCAGCAGGCGCAGCGCCATCAGCGCATCGGCCAGTCCCAGCTGATGCGGCGACAGCTTTTGCGTCAGGAACGCGGGCACCTCATCGTCGCGCAGCACCACCACCGCGCCGGGGGCATGGCCGGCGAGCACCGCGTCGGCCACGATCAGATGATCGCGGCCGGACAGGGTTTCCAGCAGCTCCATGCCCGAGGTGCCGCCGTCCAGGATGTCGATGGCGGGCGTGAACCGGTAACGGCGCGCCAACGCTTCAACGATGCGCACCCCCACCGCTTCATCGCTCAGCAGCAGGTTGCCGATACCCAGCACCAGAATACGCATCACAGCACCTTTACCCGGTTCACTTCCCGGCCGGTCGCGTCCACCAGGTGCACGGCGCATGACATGCAGGGGTCGAAGGAATGGATGGTGCGCACCACTTCCAGCGGCCGGGCGGCGTCGGCCACCGGCGTGCCCACCAGCGACTGCTCGTAAGGCCCCGGCACGTCCTGCCCGTTGCGCGGGCCGGCGTTCCAGGTGGAGGGGACCACCGCCTGGTAATTGGCAATCTTGCCGTCCCTGATAACCACCCAGTGCGACAGCATGCCGCGCGGCATTTCGCCGAAGCCTACGCCGCGCAGTTCCTTATCCAGCGGAATGTCCGGCTTGATAAAGGTCTGGTGATCGCCCCGGCCGATATTGTCCACCAGCAGTTGCCACATCACGCTCAGCGAGTCTTTCAGCACGCAGCAGTGCACGGTGCGGCCGATGACCCGCCCCAGGGTGGAATGCAGATCGGCCTCGCGCAACGTGTTGCCGGTAAGATGGCGATAGGCGGCGCCAAGCTGCGAAAAGTGGGTTTGCGCGCCCTCGTGGCCCGCCGCCAGCCCGCACAGCAGCCAGGCCAGCGGACCGACCTCCACCGTCTGGCCGTAGAATATCGGTGATTTTACCCAGGAATATTTACCGTCCTCCTGCCAGCCGGTGTACTGCGGCCGGGTACGGCCCTCCCAGGGGGCCAGCGGCTCGTCATCCTGGTACCAGGCATGTTTGGCGCTTTCCTGGATGCCGTCCATCAGGAACGGGTCGGTATGGCTGGCGATGGGGCGGAAACGGGCGGCGTCGCCGTCCTCCAGATAACCGCCCGTCAGCCAAAAGGTCTCGCCCTTGCCATCCAGCGGCAGCTCCGGCACGCTCAGGTAATGCCGCGCCCCGCGCCCCAGCGTCAGCCACTGTGGATAGTGGGCGGCGATCACCACGCAGTCGACTTTATACACCTGCTCGATAAAGTCGCCCAGCCGGTCGATAAAGGTTTTGACATACATCAGCCGTTCCAGGTTCAGCACGCTGGGCATATCCGGGTTGATGGCGTTGGCGACGCCGCCGACGGCCAGGTTCTGGATATGCGGCGTTTTGCCGCCCAGCATGGCGACGATGCGGTTGGCGTCGCGCTGGCATTCCAGCGCCTGCAGGTAATGGGCCACCGCAATCAGGTTGACTTCCGGCGGCAGCGCCATGGCCGGATGCCCCCAATAACCGTTGGCGAAAATGCCCAGTTGACCGCTGGCCACCAGATCCTTGATCTTTTGCTGTACCCTGGCGAACTCCGCCGCGCTGTTCAGCGACCAGGTGGACAGGCCTTTGAGCAGCGTTTCGGCTTTCACCGGATCCGCCTTGAGCGCCGAGGTAATATCCACCCAGTCCAGGGCCGACAGCTGGTAAAAATGCACGATATGATCGTGGATGCTGTGGGCCGCCAGGATCAGGTTGCGGATATACTGGGCGTTCACCGGCACGCTCATGCCCAGGGCGTGTTCCACCGCGCGAACCGAGGCGATGGCGTGCACCGTGGTGCACACCCCGCAGATACGCTGGACAATCATCCAGGCGTCGCGCGGATCGCGGCCCTGGAGAATTTCTTCCATGCCGCGCCACATGGTGCCCGACGACCAGGCCTTGACCACTTTTCCCTGTTCAATTTCGCAATCAATACGCAGGTGGCCCTCGATACGGGTAACAGGATCAATGGTGATGCGTTGGCTCATGCTCTACCTCAATCGGACGATCGTGATGGCGGTCCGCCGTCCCGGACAGGACCGGCAACAGGCGAATCAACATTATGTAAGCACAGACTTCGATAGCGACGAAGCCCACTGAAATCAGGATTTCACCCACGGCGGGGAAATAGCGGTAACCGCCGCCGGGATTGAAGGCGATCAGGGAATAATCCAGGCGCCACAGCGCCGCGCCCGACAGCATGCACAGCCCGCCGATAAACAGCGCGCGGGCGTCCCGGCGGCAGCGTCGCAGGCAGAGCATCAGCAACGGCGCCAGCATCAGGCCGATTTCCGCCCAGAACAGCGCGGCATAGCGATCGCCCGCCCATAAATAGCCGGTCTTGCCGCGCCAGATCACTTCCGCAAAGCGCAGCAGGATGAAGATCGTCAGGAAAACGGCGATAATGCGCGTCAGGCGCGTGAACAGCGGCGTTTCGTCCGCTCCGCGGCCCGCAAGCCCCGCCCGCACCAGCGAACCTTCAAACACCACCATCGAAAACCCCATGATAAAGGCGGTCAGCAGCGAAAACAGCGGCAGCATTTCGTAGCTTTGCCACAGGGGATGCACCTTGATGCCGGCGGCAATCATCAGCGACCCCATGGAGGATTGATGCATGGTGGGCAGCAGAACGCCCAGCGACAGGATCAGGAACATCCCTTTATCGAGCCATTTGCGCGGGGCGTGCCATCCCCACTTTTCACACAGTACCGGCGCGAACTCGAGCGCCATGATGCCGATGTAGATGGTCATGCATACCGCGGTTTCAAACAATACCGACGAGGTATTGAAATAGCCGGGAAGATAAAAGTACGGCAGGTTCCAGTAGCGGCCGACGTCGATGGTGATGGACAACCCGCCCAGCGAATAGCCGAACAGGCTGGCCAGCAGCGCCGGACGCATCAGCGGGTGGAATTCGCCGCGGTTGAAGACGTAGACCGCCCAGGCCAGCGCCCACCCGCCGCAGGCCAGGCCGGTGCCCACCAGCAGGTCGAAGGCAATCCACAGGCCCCAGGGATAACCGCCGTTCAGGTTGGCCACCGAGCCGATGCCGAACAGCAGTCGCCTGAGGATAAGCCCCGCGCACAGTATCACCAGCGGCGCCAGGTACATAATGGGCCTGGCGAACAGACGTCCGCCCAGCGGGCTGGCCTTATGCATCGTCATGATTATTCTCTCCTGGTGGCGCTACGCGCGTCGTTTTGGCGCCTGACGCCTCCCGCCCGCCCGGCGCATCGTCGCCGGCCGCGCCGGATAGATCAGGCCCGGCGGCCTTATCGTCGCCGTCGTGTCCGTCGCGGGTATTGCGCCGTACCAGCAGCGCCAGCCCGGCAAATACCGCCAGCGGCAATACCATGCCTTTATACAGCGAATGCTGGATATGCTCCGAGCGCGCGCCGGTGGACAACTCCGCCAGCGCCGGCAGGTCGAGGTTTTGGTATGGCACCCCGGCCAGCACCAGCACCTGGGTGCCGCCGCCTTCTTTCTCGCCGTAGATATGCGGTTCATACCGCGGCAGGGCGCGCGCATAGCGATCCCCATCCCCAAGGGTCTGGCGGGGATACAGATATTCAACGCCCGGGGTCAGCGCCAGACGCTGGCGGGCTTCGGCCAGCAGCGCTTCCCTGGTGCCGAAAATCACCGCGCCGGTGGGACAGACCTCGACGCATCCGGGCAAGCCGCCGTTATCCAGCCGGGCGACGCCGGGCTGGTTGCACAGCTCGCATTTATGGATTTGGCCCAGCGGATTGTCATAATCGTATTTCGGCACGTTAAACGGACAGGCCACCATGCAATAACGGCAGCCGGTGCAAATATCGGCGTTGTAGTGCACCACGCCGGTCGTGGGGTGTTTTTTCAGCGCGGACACCGGACAGACCGATACGCAGTTCGGATCTACGCAGTGCATGCATTGCTTTTTGATATAGGCGTAGCCGTCCTGGGCCTGATCCTTATTTTTGCCGGTGCCGGAGGTCCACACCTGGATAATATTGTTGGTATACGGGCTGAGCTTGTCATTATCCGACCAGGTGGCCGCGCCGCCGGCATAGGTTTTCCCCGCGGCTGGCCTGGGAGAATGATTGACCTGCTGGCATTTTGTCACGCAGGCCTGGCAGCCCACGCAGAGCGTGGAATCGTACAGCATGCCCAGCGCGCCCGGAATGGGCGGTTTATTCTGCGCCTGCGCCAGCGCGGCGGCGGGTACGCCCGCCAGCAAGGCCCCGGCGCAGGTCAGTTTAAAAAAATGACGTCGGTTCACGGCTCACTCCTCCCGGGACGAAGCGTCGGTCCGATCCCGGCGCTGTTTATTCTGCGCCCGGCCCAGTTCACGCACCGTCATCAGGCCGACGCCCGCCACCACCCCCAGCACGCCGCCGATAAGGCCGGTGGCGGTGGCGGAGCGCGGCGCCCCTTCCGGCTGATGGACGGAAGGTTTTTCCGCCCTGGGGGTGGGGTTTTCCACATTCGCCAATTGGAAAATCCCCTTGGTAAAGCCGATGCCCTGCTCATTGCAGCCATAACAGGGATGGCCGATGCCCACCGGCCAGATACCGCCGCCCACATCGCAAAACTCCAGGGTCGGGCAGTTGCCGTAGGTCTCCGGTCCTTTACAGCCCAGATGGTACAGACACCACCCCTGGCGATGCCCCTCGTCGCCGAATTCCCGGGCAAAACGCCCCGCGTCGAAATGCGGCCGCCGCTCACAGTTTTCATGAATCAGACGGCCATAGGCAAAGGTGGGCCGCCCGGCGGCGTCAAGCGCCGGCGCGCGCCCCCAGGTAATGATATGGGCCACCGTCGCCAGGAAATTATGTGGATTGGGCGGGCAGCCCGGGATATTGATAATGGTTTTGCCCGGCAGGGCCTGCTGCAGGCTGACCGCCCCGGTGGGATTGCTGCCCGAGGCCGGCACGCCGCCCCAGGCGGAACAGGACCCGATGGCGATAATGGCGGCGGCGCCCTCGGCGCATTCACGGATATGCTCGACAATAGGTTTGCCGGCCACCATGCAGTACACGCCGCCGTCCTTGAGCGGGATGGAACCGTCCACCACCAGCACATATTTGCCGCGGTACCGCTCCACCGCGCGCTGCTTATTGTCCTCGGCCTGGGCGCCGAAGGCGGCGGAGAGCACCTCATGGTATTCCAGGGAAATATCGTTAAGCAGCAGGTGTTCCAGCGTCGGATGCGTCGCGCGCAGCAGGGACTCGGTGCAGCCGGTGCATTCCTGGGCGCCGATCCAGATAACCGGCGGCCGCGTCGGCTGCGCCAGGGAGCGGGCCATTTCGCCGGCCGCGCGGCTGCTCAGGCCCATGGTGGCGGCCAGGGCGGCGCACAGTTTTAAAAAGGTACGGCGATCAACCCCCGGGGGAGTAATGCGGGTATTCATAGTGGTTTTGGGCCTCTTACATGGCAACGCTGCTCAAGCACGGCTGCGTCATTGAGACCCTGAAATTATTATGAGAGGGTTAAATTGATCTCTATCAATTTAGGGCCAAATGACAATTTATATTTTTATTATTTGTGACCAAGAACATTTTTAACCAATATTATTTCAAAATGTTTACTCTGAAATTTTACTTTATTTGTTTTTTGTTAGGCTGGACCTCTATGCATTATATTTCCACGACGCACGCCATTAAATAACTATTCTGTTATTTTATTAAGTAAAATAATCCTCTACCGGAGATTATTTTCAGCCACGGCATAATCAGGCGCTGGTTTTATGCGCGCCCGCCACTATTTTTGCCGGGAGTGTGAAGCAGACCCGCGTCAGAAGCAAGCAGAGTCTTTACCATCTTATTCATGGCGCGGCGTAATGATAGCGGCAGCAAAATACCCCTCCTTCAGCCTTATTTTGTCGTATCATCCCGGGCAAGACGATTGGCGAACACGGAGAACACATGGCCAGAGACACCCGCAAAGCGCCGCTGACATTGAGCACCTCCGTCATTCTCATGGTATCGGGTGTCATCGTTTCCGTGCTGGTGGTGGTCCATATGCTGTTTTTCAGCCAGATAAGCGAACTGGCCGAGAACAACGTGCGGGATAAAGCCTTCGCCATCGCCCGCACCCTGGCGCAGGATCCCGAGGTGGTGCAGGGCCTGGGCGGCCAGGGCAATCCGGGCGCCATTCAGCAGGTGGCCGAAGCCGCGCGGATACGCAACGACCTGTTTTTTGTCGTGGTCACCGATATGAACCGGATACGTTATTCGCATCCGAATGCCGAACTGCTGGGTAAACTCTATGTCGGCGACGATATACTGCCGGCGCTCCAGGCGCGGGAACACCAGGCGATTAACCAGGGCACGCTGGGGCGGGCGCTGCGTATCTATACCCCGGTCTATAACGCCGCGCAGCGGCAAATCGGCGTGGTGGCGATTGGCATTTCACTGGATACGGTACAGACCATCGTCAACGGCAACCGCTGGAACCTGCTGTGGACCGCGCTTATCGGCGCCGCCGTGGGCGGTATCGGCACCTGGCTGCTGGTCAAGGCGCTCAAGCGTATCATGCTGGGATTCGAACCCCATGAAATCGCGCAACTGTTCGAGGAGCGCAACGCCATGCTGCAATCGGTCAAGGAAGGGGTGATTGCCGTCAACGCCGACGGCCAGATTACGCTTATCAACGACGAGGCCAAACGGCTGTTCAAACAGCACGGCCCCTGGGAAAACCTGCTGCTGGACGCGGCAAGCAAGAATTGGCCGGCGCAGCTCTATTTACGCAACGTGCTGCAAACCGGCAAGCCCCAGCGCGACCGGGAAAGCCATATCAACGGCAGCGTGCTGCTGACCAATACCGTGCCGGTGATCGTGGGCGAGGACATCGTCGGCGCTATTGCCACGTTTCGCGATAAAACCGAGGTGGCGCGCCTGCTCGAGCGTCTGGACGGCATGTCGGCCTATGCCGATACCCTGCGGGTGCAATCCCACGAATTTATGAACAAGCTGCATGTGATTCTCGGCATGCTGCATTTAAAAAGCTACCAGGCGCTGGAATCCTATATCCTGAAAACGGCCAATAATTATCAAAATGAAATCGGCACCCTGATTCGTATCGTCAAATCGCCGGTGATCGCCGGTTTCCTGCTCGGTAAGATTAACCGCGCCCGCGACCTTGACATCGGCCTGGTGATTACCGAGGACAGCTGGCTGCCCGATACCGATGATAACGACACCACCGCCTGCCTTATCACCGTATTGGGCAATGTGATTGAAAATGCCATGGATGCCCTGTCCGAGAGCGAAAAAGGCACGATCACCGTCAGTTTCCTCTATCGGGATGATATGCTGCTGCAGTGCACGGTGAGCGACGACGGCCCCGGTATCGACCCGGCCGTGGGGAACACGGTCTACCAGCGCGGTTTTTCCACCAAAGGCACCGGCCGCGGCATCGGCCTTTATCTTGCCCGGGAAGGCGTGGAACGGCTGGGCGGATGGATGGAATTTACGTCTGAACCGGGGGTGAGCACCCGCTTCGACATCACTTTGCCATATCGGATAAAAACGGGGTAACCCTATGATAAATACTCTGATTGTCGACGATGACGCCATGGTGGCCGAATTGAACAAATGCTACCTGAGCCAGGTCAGCGGGTTTCAATACCACGCCACCGCCTCCACCCTGCAGCAGGCGCGGTCGCTGCTGATGGCGGCCGGGGATAAAATTGATTTGGTGCTGCTGGATATTTATATGCAGCAGGATAACGGCTTGGATCTGCTGCCCATCATCCGTGAAATCAGCGAGCAAACCGATGTCTTGATTATTTCCTCGGCCACCGATGTCGGCACGGTGAAAAAAGCGTTCAAATACGGCGTGGTGGATTATCTTATCAAGCCCTTTCAGTTCGCCCGTTTTGAACAGGCGCTGGTCAGCTACCGCGAGGAGGTCAATTTACTCGACCTGCGCGAAAACTGCGCGCAGTCCGATATCGACCATTTAATTCACCATAAAACCGCCGACGCCGATCACGGCCATAAAAAATTGCCCAAAGGCCTGACCGTTATTACCCTGCGCACCATCGGCGAGTGGATTGAGCAAAGCAAGGATCGGGAATTTTCCACCGAGATGCTGGCCAACGCCATCAACATTTCCAAGGTCTCCTGCCGCAAATACCTGATATATTTGGCGGAGGCGGATATTCTTACCACCACCATTTTTTACGGCTCCATGGGGCGCCCGGTCTATTTTTATCGCTTATTGCCGGAAAAACTGGAGGCGCTGCGCCAGTGTTTCCAGTAAATGCCGCCCGCCGCATCATACCGGTGCGGCGGCGGCGGGTTTCGCCAGCAATAGTGTTTAATTCCCGCCCTTAAATCAAATTAATTATTTCACATCATAAGCATTAACATCTAAACAACAATATGATTTGCCTAAATAAGATTGGCTATAACATAAAAATATTAAATCATATTATTAACTAAAAAAAGCGTCGGTATGTGATTCAGCACAATCATTGTGGTTTTAAACGGAGTTATTTGTTAAGCAGTGAATTTAAATAAAGTTATTAAACAAAGGAAAAGTACAAATGGCATTTTTTATTCAACTGGCCGTTATTCTGGCCTGTCTGTTATACGGCGCCAGAAAGGGCGGTATCGCCCTCGGCCTCCTGGGCGGTATCGGGCTGGTTATCCTGGTCTTCGTCTTCCATCTCGAACCCGGTAAACCCCCGGTCGACGTCATGCTGGTGATTATCGCCGTGGTCGCCGCCTCCGCCACCCTGCAAGCCTCCGGCGGCCTGGACGTCATGCTGCAAATCGCCGAGCGACTCCTGCGGCGCAACCCCAAATACGTCTCCATCGTCGCCCCCTTCGTCACCTGCTGCCTGACCATCCTCTGCGGCACCGGCCATGTGGTCTACACCATTTTGCCCATCATCTACGACGTGGCGATTAAAAATAATATCCGCCCAGAACGTCCCATGGCCGCCAGCTCCGTCGGCGCCCAGATGGGCATTATCGCCAGCCCCGTGTCGGTCGCGGTGGTCTCCCTGGTGGCCATGCTCGGCAATGTGTCTTTTAACGGCCGCCACCTCGACTTCCTCGACCTGCTGGCCATCACCGTTCCCTCCACCCTGTGCGGCATCCTGGCCATCGGTATCTTCAGCTGGTTTCGCGGCAAGGACCTGGATAAGGACGAGGTGTTCCAGAAATTTATCGCCGACCCCGAAAACCGCCACTATGTCTACGGCGATACCGCCACCCTGCTCAACCAGAAGCTGCCGCGCAGCAACTGGGTGGCGATGTGGATTTTCCTCGCCACCATCGCCGTCGTCGCGCTGCTGGGCGCGATGCCGCAGCTGCTGCCGGTGTTCGGCGGCAAACGGCTGTCGATGGTATTGGTTATCCAGATGTGCATGCTATTTTCCGGCGCCCTGATTATCATCGCCACCAAGACCAACCCGGCGGCCATCTCGAAAAACGAAGTCTTCCGCTCCGGCATGATTGCCATCGTGGCGGTCTACGGCATCGCCTGGATGGCGGAAACCATCTTCGGCGCGCACCTGGCCGAAATCGAAGCCAGCCTCGGCGCCATTATCAAGGTCCATCCCTGGGCCTACGCGCTGGCGCTGCTGGTGGTCTCGAAGTTCGTCAACTCCCAGGCCGCGGCGCTGGCGGCGATTGTGCCCCTGGCCCTGGCCATCGGCGTCGACCCGGCCTATATCGTCGCCTCGGCGCCCGCCTGCTACGGCTATTATATCCTGCCGACCTATCCCAGCGACCTGGCGGCTATCCAGTTTGACCGTTCCGGCACCACCCATATCGGCAAGTATGTCATCAACCACAGCTTTATCCTGGTGGGCCTGCTTGGCGTGGGCGTCTCAAGCCTTGTCGGCTGGATCCTGGCCGCCGCCTACGGCTTTTTATAAACACGACTCGCATCGCGCGGCGCGGCGGATGGAACACCCGCCGCGCGATTTATTTTTGTTTATCGCATAAGGATCACATTATGGAAAATATCCGCACTGAAAAAGACTCCATGGGCGCCGTCGAAGTGCCCGCCGACCGGCTATGGGGGGCGCAGACCCAGCGCTCGCTGGAGCATTTCCGCATTTCGCAGGAAAAGATGCCGGCGGAGCTTATCGCTGCGCTGGCCATGACCAAACGCGCCGCCGCCCAGGTGAACCTGGACCTGGGCCTGCTGGCCCGCGACAAGGCGCAGGCCATTATCACCGCCGCCGACGAAGTGCTGGCGGGAAAGCATCCACAGGAGTTTCCGCTGTCCATCTGGCAAACCGGCTCGGGGACCCAGACCAATATGAATATGAACGAGGTGCTGGCCAACCGCGCCAGCGAACTGCTGGGCGGGGAGCGCGGCGATACGCGCCTGGTGCATCCCAATGACGATGTCAATAAAAGCCAGAGCTCGAACGACGTGTTCCCCACCGCGCAGCATGTGGCGGCGGTGATTGCCCTGCGCACTCAATTATTGCCGCAGCTGGCTACGCTGCGGGCGTGCCTGGAACAAAAGGCCGAGGCGTTCAGCGACGTGGTGAAAATCGGGCGCACCCATTTGCAGGACGCCACCCCGCTGACCCTGGGACAGGAAATTTCCGGATGGGCGGCAATGCTCGGCCACAGCGCGCGGCATATCGAGGCGACGGTACCGCATCTGAGCGAACTGGCGCTGGGCGGCACGGCGGTGGGCACCGGCCTTAACACCCATCCGGAATATGCCGTACGGGTGGCGAAGGCCCTGGCGGAGCTGACCGGGCAGCCGTTTGTCACCGCACCGAATAAGTTCGAGGCGCTCGGCTCTTGCGACGCCCTGGTACAAGGACACGGGGCGCTCAAAGGACTGGCCGCGTCGCTGTTCAAAATCGCCAACGACGTGCGCTGGCTCGCCTCCGGGCCGCGCTGCGGCATCGGCGAAATCGCCATCCCGGAAAACGAGCCCGGCAGCTCGATTATGCCCGGCAAGGTCAACCCCACCCAATGCGAGGCCATGACCATGCTGTGCGCCCAGGTTATGGCCAATGATGTGGCGGTGAACTTTGGCGGCGCGTCGGGCAATTTTGAACTGAACGTCTTCCGGCCGCTTATCTCGCATAATATGCTGCAATCCATCCGCCTGCTGGCCGACGGCATCAGCAGCTTTACCCGGCACTGCGCCGGCGGCATCGAACCCAATCGGGCACGCATCAGCCAACTGCTGAATGAATCGCTGATGCTGGTCACCGCGCTCAATACCCATATCGGGTATGACAAAGCGGCCGAGATTGCCAAAAAAGCCCATAAAGAGGGGCTGACGCTAAAAGCGTCGGCGCTGAAACTGGGCTATGTCTCAGAGACGGAGTTCGACCAATGGGTACGGCCCGAGGCGATGATCGGCAGCTCCGTTAAATAGGCCCGCGCGGCGCTTTCCCTGTAAAGCGTTTAAACTGATGTTCCCGCCGCCCGGCGTCCGGGTGGCGGATTTTTCCCCTGATAATGATTAAACCCGCGGAGGGTTGCGCTTGCGGCTTATGCTGTGGGGCGGGGTTTCGTTTGCCGTACGTTGGGGGCCATGCGTTAGGGTGCGCCAGGGCATATGTCGCCTCGGCGAAGGTTTCGCTTGCCGTGCTTGAGGGTGCCATGCGTTAGGGCGCGCCAGGGCATATGCCGCCTCGGCGAAGGTTTCGCTTGCCGTGCGTTCAGTTGTTTTATGGAATGCCGGGCGCCGGCAAGCGACAAAGAGGCCGTACCGCGACGGCCTCCTTGACCTCCGCGCGCCCGGCAGATCGCGCGTCGCTGCGCGATACCTTCCGACGCCCGTTCCCCCTTATGCACCGGCCCGTTATGCGCTCCCGGCGCAACGGGCCTTTCGCCGCTCCCAGCGGCTCATGCCGGGGGCTCAGGCGCCGTCAGCGCGCTTTATGCCGGTCCACATGTCGCTGTTCGCACGGCATATTATGTAGCAATAACGGCGCTGTTGTTTTGGATAGAATCTGGCGTCGGGATACGGTTAACCTGCTTGCGGGGAGATTTATGTCGCCTCGGTGAAGGTTTCGCTTGCCGTGCGTTCGGCGCTTATATGTATTGCCGGGCACCGGCAAGCGACAAAGAGGCCGTACCGCGACGGCCTCCTTGACCTCCGCGCGCCCGGCAGATCGCGCGTCGCTGCGCGATACCTTCCGACGCCCGTTCCCCCTTATGCACCGGCCCGTTATGCGCTCCCGGCGCAACGGGCCTTTCGCCGCTCCCAGCGGCTCATGCCGGGGGCACAGGCGCCGTCAGCGCGCTTTATGCCGGTCCACATGTCGCTGTTCGCACGGCATGTTATGGAAGCAATAGCGGCGCTGTTGTTTTGGATAGAATCTGGCGTCGGGATACGGTTAACCTGCTTGCGGGGAGATTTATGTCGCCTCGGCGAAGGTTTCGCTTGCCGTGCGTTCGGCGCTTATATGTATTGCCGGGCGCCGGCAAGCGACAAAGAGGCCGTACCGCGACGGCCTCCTTGACCTCCGCGCGCCCGGCAGATCGCGCGTCGCTGCGCGATACCTTCCGACGCCAGTTCCCCCGTTATGCACCGGCCCGTTATGTGCTCCCGGCGCAACGGGCCTTTCGCCGCTCCCAGCGGCTCATGCCGGGGGCACAGGCGCCGTCAGCGCGCTTTATGCCGGTCCACATGTCGCTGTTCGCACGGCATATTATGTAGCAATAGCGGCGCTGTTGTTTTGGATAAGGTCTGGCGTCGGAATGCGATTGACCGTTATGAAATACACCGGGTATGGAATGTATCTGACACAACGAAAAGTTGGACATATAGTCATACAGTCATGCAGTAAGGCAGTCATGCAGTCATGCAGTCATGCAGTCATGCAGTAAGGCCATCATCATTCATCATTCAACTTTAAGCTTAAGTTTTAACAGTAAGCATTACGCTTTCAACCATCAGCCATCAGCCATCAGGCTGTAAACGTTAGCGCAAAATGAATACTGATACCTTTCCCGGTAAGTGCATGCCGCAAGAAACCCAAAAACGCTATTTTACTCACAGGCGATGGTGTTGACCTGGTGCCGGCATAGAGTGCGCCGGCGGCGCACATCGCGGCTGGATGAGCCGCCGGGAGCGGCGAAAGCTAAGGGCCGCGCCGGGAGCGCGTCCCGTGCGGTCCAAAAGCCGGGATGGGTGATGCCGGGAACCGCGCAGCGGCGCACGATCTGCCGGACGCGCGGAGGTCAAGGAGGCCGTCGCGGTACGGCCTCCTTGTCGTTTGCCGGCGCCCGGCACTACATATGAACACCTCACGTACGGCAAGCGAAACCTTCGCCGAGGCGACATATGCCCTAGCGCACCCTAACGCACGGCACGCGAAACCCACGCCACGGCAGCATAAACCGCCCCATAAGCCACAAACGAACCCCACGCCGTAGCCACATAAACTGCCCCGCCAGCCACAAGCGAAACCCCCGCCGCATTGCCCCGCGTCCCTGCTTCCGGTCCGCGCTAAACGGCCGCCGACATTGCCGCGAGCCAACGAGCCAATAAAGTAAGTAATCGCGCTTTTTATTTTCGTTTATTGTTCGTTATTGTTCTTTATCACACAAATCCTGTCCATTTTATGCGTTAATCCTACTATAACCATCCGCTCACTAGGGGATTAATCTATGGGAGAGAATATGAGCAACCGTTATTCCCATGAGGAGACGGACGTCATTATCATCGGCGGCGGCGCCACCGGGGCGGGGATCGCACGCGACTGCGCCCTGCGCGGGCTGCGGTGCCTGTTGCTCGAGCGCGACGATATCGCCGCCGGCGCCACCGGCCACAACCACGGCCTGCTGCACAGCGGCGCGCGTTACGCCGTCACAGACAGCGAATCCGCCCGCGAATGCATCGAAGAAAACCGCATCCTCAAACGTATCGCCCATCACTGCGTCGAGGCCACCGACGGCCTGTTTATCACCCTACCGCAGGATTCGCTGGCGTATCAGCAACGATTTATCGCCGCCTGCCTGGATGCCGGCATCGAGGCGCAGGCCATCGATCCGCAGCTGGCCCTCAGGCAGGAACCGGCGGTCAATCCGGCGCTTATCGGCGCGGTGCGGGTGCCGGACGGCACCGTCGATCCGTTTCGCCTGACCACCGCCAATATGATCGACGCGCGCGAGCATGGCGCGCGTTTTTTAACCTACCACAGCGTCACGGGGCTTATCCGCCAGGGCGATCGGGTGCGCGGCGTGCGCGCGTTCGACCATGCCTGCGGCCAGACACATGATATTTACGCGCCGGTGGTCGTCAACGCCGCGGGGATCTGGGGACAGCATATCGCCGAATACGCCGACCTGCGCATCCGCATGTTCCCGGCCAAGGGCGCGCTGCTGATTCTCGGACACCGCATCAACAACCTGGTCATTAACCGCTGCCGCGCCCCGGCCGATGCCGATATCCTGGTGCCGGGCGATACCATTTCCCTCATCGGCACCACCTCCACCCGCGTCGATTACGGCGATATCGACCGGCTGACGGTCACCCCCGACGAGGTTGACCTGTTGCTGCGCGAAGGCGCGCTGCTGGCGCCGCGCCTGGCGCACACGCGCGTACTGCGCGCCTACGCCGGCGTGCGGCCGCTGGTGGCCAGCGACGACGATCCTTCCGGGCGCAACGTCAGCCGCGGCATTGTCCTGCTGGACCATGCCAAACGCGACGGCTTGGAGGGTTTTATCACCATTACCGGCGGCAAGCTGATGACCTATCGCCTGATGGCCGAATGGGCCACGGATACAGTCTGCGCCAAGCTGGGCATAACAGTGCCCTGCACCACGGCGCAGCACGCCCTGCCCGGATCCAGGAAACCGGCGCAAGAGGCCGGGCGCGCCGCCGGACCGCTGTCCGCCAGCATCTCCGGCTCCGCCGTTTATCGCCACGGCGATCGCGCCAACCAGGTACTGTGGGGCGACCGCCAGGCCAACAGCCTGGTCTGCGAATGCGAGGCGGTCACGGCGGGAGAAGTCCGCTACGCGGTGGAGGCCCTGAACGTCAATAACCTCACCGACCTGCGCCGCCGCACGCGCGTCGGCATGGGCACCTGCCAGGGCGAGCTGTGCGCCTGCCGCGCCGCCGGGCTGTTAACCCGTTTTAACGTCGCCACCCCGCGCCAGTCCATCGGCCAACTGTCGGCGTTCCTGAATGAGCGCTGGAAAGGCATCAGGCCGGTGGCCTGGGGAGACGCGCTGCGCGAAAGCGAATTTACCAGTTGGGTCTATCGTGGCCTGTGCGGTTTGGACGGCGATGCCCGTCACGCCGCCCGGGACGATGCCCAAAAGAACACGGAGGCCGATGATGGAATTTGATGCCGTGGTAATTGGCGGCGGCCTGGCCGGGCTTAGCTGCGCCGTCAGTCTGGCGGAACAAGGCCACCGTACGGCGGTGGTCAGCGCCGGGCAAAGCGCACTGTATTTCTCTTCCGGCTCGCTGGATCTGCTGTCGCGCCTGCCGGACGGCACGCCGGTGGCGTCCCCCCCCGACGCGCTGGCGGCGCTGGCGGAACAGGCGCCGCAGCATCCCTATAGCCTGCTGGGCGCGCGCGAGGTCATGGCCAGGGCCGCGGACGCGCAGGCGCTGCTGGCCCGTTGCGACATTGCGCTGACGGGCCGGGCGCAGCATAACCATCAGCGCATTACGCCGCTGGGCACCCGCAAGGCAAGCTGGCTCAGTCCCGAAGAGGTGCCGGTAACGCCCTGGGACGGCATCCTGCCCTGGCAAAGGGTGGCGGTGATAGACATCGAGGGTTTTCTGGATTTCGAGGCCAGCATCGCCGCCGCCTCCCTCGCGGCGGAGCAAGGCATCCATGCCGTTGTGGCCTGCCTGCGCCTGCCCGCGCTCGACCGGCTGCGCGCCAATCCCAGTGAATTTCGCGCGGTTAATATCGCCAGGGTACTGGATTTGCCTGAGAATATCCCGGCCCTGGCCGCCGAGCTTGAACGCCTGGCGGGGGACGCGCAATGCCTTATTCTGCCGGCCTGTATCGGACTGGACTCGCCGCAGCCGCTTGAACGGCTGCGCGGCCTCGTCAATCGGCCAATCTACCTGCTGCCGACCCTGCCGCCCTCGCTGTTGGGCATCCGGTTGTTCCAGGCGCTGCGCCGGCGCCTTAACCGGCTGGGCGGCGTCTTTATGCCGGGCGACAAGGTATTGAAGGCGCGGTTCGCGGGCCGGCGCATCATCAGCGTTTCCACCCGCAACCACGCCGATATCCCGGTGCGCGCGCGCCAGGTGGTGCTGGCCAGCGGCAGTTTTTTCAGCAATGGACTGGCGTCCACCCATGAGCGGGTCTATGAACCGGTGTTTGGTCTGGACATGTTTGGCGACGGGGAGCGGGATACCTGGAGCCGCGCCGATTTTTTCGCCCCCCAGCCCTATCTGCAGTTCGGGGTTAAAACCGATGACCGCCTGCGGGCGCTGCTTGGCGGTGAACCGCTGGAAAACCTGTATGCCGTCGGCGCGGTGCTTGGCGGCTATGATCCGTTAAGCCAGGGCTGCGGCGCGGGGGTTTCTTTGGTAAGCGCGCTGCACGCCGCGGGAAGGATCGCCGTTACGCTTGAGGAAAATCATGAGCCTGCCCTTTGATAACAGCTTTGAGAGCTGCCTGAAATGTACCGTTTGCACCACCTATTGCCCGGTATCACGGGTCAATCCGCTGTATCCCGGGCCGAAGCAGGCGGGGCCGGACGGCGAACGGCTGCGCCTGAAGGATCCGGCGCTGTACGACGACGCGCTGAAATATTGCTCCAACTGCAAGCGCTGCGAGGTGGCCTGTCCGTCCGAAGTACGCATCGGCGATATTATCCAGCGGGCCAAGGCCCGCTACAGCGCGCGCAAACCCAGCCTGCGCGACGCCATCCTCAGCCATACCGACATCATGGGGTCCCTTTCCACCCCCCTGGCGCCGGTGGTGAATATGGCCACCGGACTGAAACCGGTGCGGCGGCTGCTGGATAAAACGTTAAAAATCGACCATCGCCGCCAGTTGCCGACATACTCATTCGGCACCTTCCGCCGCTGGTACCGCCAGGAGGCCGATATCCAGCGGCAGTATGCCGAACGGGTGGCTTTTTTCCACGGCTGTTTCGTCAATTACAACCACCCGCAGCTGGGCAAGGATTTGATCAGGGTGCTGAACGCCATGGATATCGGGGTGCAGTTGTTAAAACGCGAGAAATGCTGCGGCGTGCCGCTTATCGCCAACGGCTTTATCGCCCAGGCGCAAAAACAGGCGCGGGTCAACGCCGCCTCGCTTGAACACGCGGTGCTGGAGCACGGCATGGCGGTGGTGGGCACCTCGTCCAGCTGCATCCATGCCCTGCGCGAGGAGTATCCCCATCTGCTGGACGTGGATACGTCGGCGGTGCGCGAGCGTGTCGAGCTGGCCACCCGCTATATCTACCGCCGGCTCGAGGCGGGCAAAACGCTGGACCTGAAGCCGCTGCGGCTGCGGGTGGCCTACCACACCCCCTGCCATATGGAAAAAATGGGCTGGGCGCTGTATACCCTGGAACTGCTCAGGCGCATCCCCGGCCTCGACCTGGTGGTGCTGGACTCGCAGTGCTGCGGCATCGCCGGCACCTACGGTTTCAAATCGGAGAATTATGCCACCGCGCAGGATATCGGCGCCCCGTTGTTCCAGCAGATCGAACGCAGCGGCGTCGACCTGGTGGTGACCGACTGCGAAACCTGCAAGTGGCAAATCGAGATGTCCACCGGCAAGCCCTGCGAGCATCCGATAACGCTGCTGGCCCGCGCTCTGGCCTGACCTCCCCGGCCGCGCCGGGGATCGGGGGGTTACCGATGGCCGCCCCAACCGATCGCCGCATGCCGGGCGGTTGCGGGCGGCGCCTTCCCGCCTCTGGGCCAGGCGCATATATTCCCGCACCCGGTTGCTGACAATGTCACCGCCGGCCGATTACCGCCGGCTTTGCATCCCATGATTTGATAACACAAGAATATATTCATTAAAAAAAATTGTTATTTAAAATTCATTGCTTGTTTCGGCTTAAGATACCCATGAATAAATGCGTTAAAATTATCCCCCCCGGACCAGGCAGCCTATATCGGCATGCCCGCCGTAAAGTTTTAATATCATTAATAGCGCAATTACAATTGATTACCCTATGGATACCAGTAACCACCTATTCAGTGAAAAAATCTGATTATTGCCGTAATATCCAATACCTTGCTGAATGCCGCTTAAGTTTTTTTTATTAATTTCCTTTAAAGCAGTGAATTATAATATTTATGACGAGATCACAAAACCTAATATTTAACGTTCCGTTTATTAAAAAAAAGGCGTTATTATTTTATCTCCCAATGGTGCTTCCTGTGTCTGCTTGATGCGCTTCCGCCCTGGCCGCGGGATGAAAAAGGCCAGGGCAACACACCCTTATCTCCGGTATGCAGGCAGTGGCGCGGGCTCACGTCCGTATTAAATAAAAATATTTTATAAGGTATCCCTCCGATGAAATATACCCTACTAGCAGTGATGATCCCGGCCCTGCTCGCGTCGGGGGCCGCAAGCGCGGCCGAAGTATTTAACAAAGACGGCAATAAACTGGATATGTACGGTAAAGTCGACGGCCTGCATTATTTCGCTGGTGATGACGGCTATGCATCCGATGGCGATCAGTCCTATGTGCGTTTCGGTTTTAAAGGCGAAACCCAAATCAATGATCAGGTCACCGGCTTTGGCCAATGGGAATATAATATACAAGCTAACAAAACCGAGGGCGGCAATGATGCCACCGACGGCACCAAAACCCGTTTGGGTTTTGCCGGCTTGAAATTTGCCGATTACGGTTCATTTGACTATGGCCGTAATTACGGCGTGGTGTACGATGCCCTGGGCTGGACGGATATGCTGCCGGAGTTCGGCGGCGAAACCGCTTACTCCGATAACTTCATGGTCGGCCGTACCACGGGTGTTGCCACCTACCGTAATACCAATTTCTTCGGCCTGGTCGACGGCCTGGGTTTTGCCCTGCAGTACCAGGGTAAAAACGATCGGTCGGATATCGCCCGCGCGAACGGCGACGGCTACGGCGGTTCAATTTCGTATATGTCGCCCATCGGTGTCGGCATTGTCGGCGCCTACTCCTCCTCGGATCGCACCAATAGCCAGAATCTTGCTCCCTACGGCCAGGGCAAGCGCGCGGAACAGTGGGCGACGTCGCTGAAATATGACGCCAATAATATCTATCTTGCCGCCACCTATGGCGAAACGCGCAGGGCCACCTATATCAACGGCACAACCCCGGCCGGCGTCGGGGTGACGGGTTTTGCCAACCAGACTCAGGATATCCTGCTGGTGGCGCAATATCAGTTCGACTTCGGTCTGCGTCCGTCCATCGGCTATACCAAGTCCAAAGCGAAGGACGTCGAAGGCATCGGCAATGTTGACTTGATTAAATACTATGAAGTCGGCGCCACCTATTACTTCAACAAGAACATGTCGACCTATGTCGATTATATCATTAACCGTATTTACGAGGACAACCAGCTAAGCCGTAACCGCGGCAACGTCGTGGCGCTGGGCCTGGTATATCAGTTCTAGCCGGCCCGTAAGACACGCACATCCGGTTACGCCGCCGGTCCCTGTACTGGCATGACGTCGGCGGCGGCAGTCTGCAGAATGGGGATCAGGTAATCACAGTGGATTTCGCCGCTGCCGTCATCGTTACTGGATGACGGCCAGCGGTGGAAACGTTCGATATCATAGCCGTCGCGCCGCACCATGCGCATCAGCGGCAGGCAGACACTGTAGAGATCCATAATAAATCCCTGCAGCCCCCCGGCCGGCCCCAGGTAGGTAAACAAGGCATAATCGCCGGCGTTCAATGAAAGTTCCTGCAGATTCTCACTTTTGACCGGCAAAAACGCCGGTTCGGCGGCGGTGGTATAAAACACTTCGTTTTCACCGTTCTTATCAACGGCGGGACGCGAGTAGCACAGGCCGTAAACCACCGGCGGGCTGCTTTGCGCCTCTTCCAGGAAAGTGCGCCAGAACTGCGCGCGCAGCTCGGCACGGTGACGGCTTAACTGCTCCAGCGTGCAGGTGTAGCTGCGGGTAATGCCTTCCAGCCTCAGCGCCGGCAGCATAACGATTTCAGCCGGGGCATAGGCGCAGGAGGCGCGGCCTATCGGCGGCTGGATGCCGAAAAAATCCCAGCGCAACGAACGCCGGTAAAAGGCCGGCGTTTGCTGGAACTGCTTTTTAAACGCGCGGGTAAAGGTTTGCTGTGATTCAAAATGATATTGCAGCGCAATGTCCGCCAGCGACCGGCTGGTGAGACGCAGCGCCATGGCGGCATGGGACAGGCGCCGGGCGCGGATATACGCGCCGAGCACCTGGCCCGTCGTCTCTTTGAATTTTCGCTGCAAATGCCATTTGGAATAACCCGACCTGGCGGCTACGTCGTCCAGCGATAGGGGTTTGTCCAACTGCTCTTCCAGCCAGGCCAGCAAATCGCCAATAATCCCGGATCGGTTCATAAAAAACCTTATGCCTCAAAATCTTTATATCGCGGTAGAATCCCCGATAAAAGAGAAATAACTAAAGCGATTATTCCCTGTTTAATCCCAAGATTCTATCTATTATTTTATTCATTAATCATGCTGTTATGACAGTTAATGCTTTTTTTGACGCGACATGCAGCGACTTTACATAAAATGACAATTCTCGCCTGAGATATAAGCAGTGTTAAATCTTCCGCGTGAACTATAAATGCTATTTTTGACCTTAAATGGCAATTGCCATACTATTAGGAATCTTTTTAACATATTGTGCCAAAATTATCCTCTGGTGCCTTTTTTAACGTTTGATGCTATTATCCACATAATAACAAATAGTTACTTTTAATAATATATTGAAAAACCATCCTGTATAAAAATGTCATTTTTAGCCGTAAGTGTTATTTTTGACATTTAGTGTCATATAACTTTTATATATTAATTGCAAACCAACGTCTTTGATTACAATAGTTAAACACCGATCACAAAATTTCATATTTTGCGTTTCGCTTTTTAAATAAATAGCGTTAATATTTCTTCTCCCATTGGTGCTTCCTGTGTCTACTCGATGCGCTTCCGCCTTGGCCACGGGATGAAAAAGGCCAAGGCAACAAATCCTTATCTCCAGTGTTCAGGCAGTGGCGCGGGCACAGGCCCGTATTAAATAAAAATACTTTATAAGGTATCATTTCGATGAAATATAGCATCCTTGCAGTGATGATCCCGGCTTTGTTAGCGTCGGGAGTAGCCAGCGCGGCTGAGGTGTATAATAAAGACGGCAATAAACTGGATTTGTACGGCAAAGTGGACGGTCTGCATTACTTTGCTGATGATGATGGCTACGCGTCCGACGGCGATCAGTCTTATGTGCGTTTCGGCTTCAAAGGCGAGACACAAATCAACGATCAGCTGACCGGCTATGGCCAATGGGAATATAACATCCAGGCTAACAAAACCGAAGGCGGCGACGATGCCACCGACGGCACCAAAACCCGTTTGGGTTTTGCCGGCTTGAAATTTGCCGATTACGGTTCATTTGACTACGGCCGTAATTACGGCGTGGTATACGATGCCCTGGGCTGGACGGATATGCTGCCGGAGTTCGGTGGTGAAACCGCCTACACCGATAACTTTATGGTCGGCCGTACCACGGGTGTTGCCACCTACCGTAATACCAATTTCTTCGGCCTGGTCGACGGCCTGGGTTTTGCCCTGCAGTACCAGGGTAAAAACGATCGGTCGGATATCGCCCGCTCGAACGGCGACGGCTACGGCGGTTCAATTTCGTATATTTCGCCCATCGGTGTCGGCGTTGTCGGCGCTTACTCTTCCTCGGATCGCACCGATAGCCAGAACCTGGCCACCGTTGGCCAGGGCGACCGTGCCGAACAGTGGGCGACCTCACTGAAATATGACGCCAACAACCTTTATCTGGCCGCCACTTATGGCGAAACCCGTAACGCCACCTATATCGACGGCACGACCCCGGCCGGCGTCGATGTGGTGGGCTTTGCCAACAAAACCCAGGATTTCCTGCTGGTGGCGCAATATCAGTTCGACTTCGGTCTGCGTCCGTCCATCGGCTATACCCAGTCCAAGGCTAAGGACGTTGAAGGCATCGGAGACGTTGACTTGATTAAATACTACGAAGTCGGCGCCACCTATTACTTCAACAAGAACATGTCGACCTATGTTGATTACATTATCAACCGCATCGACGATGATAACTCCCTTGGCGTCAACAGCGGCGACGTTGTGGCCCTGGGCCTGGTTTATCAGTTCTGATTCAGGTATCGCATTATCGACGGCCCGCATCGCTGCGGGCCGTTTTTTTTCCGCCCGCCCAATAATTATTCTCTCCCGGCGGAGGGTTTGCGTCCGCGCGGGCATGGCGGCGGATAACTGGCAAAAGCTGGCCATAAGCCTGGTTTTCGCCGGCCAATACCGCGCCTGGCGCGAATAAAATGCAGGTCGCCGTCATTACGCGGGTGAAGCGCGCCGTGCCCCAGGTACTCGCGTATTGTGGCAATTTCGGCGAGGGCGCATCCTAGCCTTTGATTTCCCGCTCGTTGTCCCCGTCCAATTGGCCGCTGCGGGAGATATCGCCAAGCAGTTGCTCCAGTTTTTCCTCCGACAGCGGTTTGGAAAATAAGAACCCCTGCAGCTGGGTACAGCCGGCGTCCACCAGAAATTGCTGCTGCTCGGGCGTCTCCACCCCTTCGGCAATCACCTCGAGGTTCAGTTTTACCCCCAGGTGGGAGACGGCGGTGACGATGGCGGCGGTGTCCTTTAACTGGGTGACGAACTGCACGAAGGAACGATCGATTTTTACGCTGTCGACGACGATATCTTTCAGCAGGCTGAGGCTGGAATAACCGGTGCCGAAATCATCCAGGGAAATCCGCACCCCCGCCTCGCGCAGCAGGACCAGTTGATGTTTGCTGTTGGCATCGGAATTCATGATGGCCGTTTCGGTAAGTTCCAGCTCCAGGCGTTCCGGCGGGAAACGCAGCTCGGCCAGCAGCGCCAGCACCATACGGGCGAATCCGCCGTCGCGCAGCTGAATAGGCGACACGTTGACCGACAGCGATAAATCGCCCCAGCGCAGCATCTCGCGGCACGCCTGGCGCAGAATAAACTTGCCCAGGGGAATAATCAGCCCGGTTTCCTCGGCCAGGGGCACGAACTGCACCGGGGAAATTTCGCCCAGCTCCTCGTCATGCCACCGCGCCAGCGCCTCTACGCCGATAATATGGTTGTCGGCGGCGCGAATCAGCGGTTGGTAGGCGCAGGTAATATCCCGGCCCGACGACAGGGCGTTGGCCAGCGCCTTTTCCATGCGCCGCTTGCTGCTCAGGCTGGCGTCGAGCGACTCGGAATAGAAACAGTGCACGTTTTTACCCTGCCGTTTCGCCTCATACAGGGCGGCGTCCGCCTTGCGCAGCAGTTCGCCGGCGGTGATAACCGCCTCGGTAATCACCGTCACGCCCACCGATACCGTGACAAAAGGCGACGCGCCGGTCAGCGTAAACGGCGTTTGCGTCAGGTTGACGATCCGGCGGCACAATTCTTCCGCCTGGGCGCTCGCGAGGGGGTTATCGGTGAGCAGGGAAAACTCGTCGCCACCCATCCTGGCGACCAGGCTTGCCTGCGGCGCCACGCCCTGCAGCCGGCGGGCAAATTCGCACAGCACAAAGTCCCCGGCCTGGTGGCCGTAGGTATCGTTAATATTTTTAAAACCGTCGAGATCCATCAGCAGCAGCAGGCCGCCGGCATGCTTGCCAACCCCGGGCACCACCACCTGGTTGAGCTGTTCATAAAGCGCGGTGCGGTTGTGCAGTCCGGTCAGGATATCATGGTAGGCCAGGTAACGGGTCTGGGCCTCGGATTCGCGCAGGATGGTAATATCATTGAGCGAGACCAGCACATAGGGCACGTCATGAAAGATAATGCGCGAGCAGCGCACCATCATCGACGTCTGCCCATTGTTCCGGTTCAGCATCTGATGCTCGTATTCCACATCTTCACCGGTTTCCAGAACGTAACGATCCCGCTCGGTAATGATGTCCACCAGCTTATCGTCAAGGCCGGCCAGCGGAGAATGCCCCAGCATCTCCCCCGGCGATTTACCGAATAATTCGCAGGCTTTGCGATTCAGGAACACCACCCGCTGCTGTTCATCTTTCAGGAATGTGGCGTCAGGCAGCGCGTTCAATACCGCCTGGCAGACTGCAAGATTATTAAACATGGCATGGGCATCCCGTATGAATCGGTACCCCAAGATTAGCAGATTTGTCCCTGCCTGCGCACAAGTTTACCGCCGGTGTCCCCGCGCTCACGAGACGATATGATCGGACGCGCGGTGTCGCCGCCAGGAAAGCGGGCGGCGCTCCCGGCCTGAGCGCGCCCCGGCGACAAACAGCTCCGCCCGATCCGGACGCGTCCGCGTCAGGATGGCGCGGCGGTGGCGGCCGCGGACGGCGTTTCCCGCCCGTCGGCTTCCTCGTCCCACAGATCGCCCATGGCCAGCTCCAGGCGTTTAAACAACCGGTAGCGGGTGGAATGGAAAGCGTGCAAAGCCTCGTCCGGCAGGTAGCCGGTCGGGGTAAGGGTGACCGCGTGGGCCACGCCCGCCGACATATCGGCATAGACTCCCACCCCGACCCCGGCGCAAATCGCTGCGCCCAGCGCGCCGGTTTCGCTACAGTCCGCCACCCGAATCGGGATGCCCAGCACATTGGCGAACATTTGCGGCCAGATGCAGCTGCGCGCCGCGCCGCCCGAGAGGGTCGCCCGCGTAAAGGGGATACCCGCGGCGCGCAGCCGGTCGATATGGGCGCGATGGGCGAAGGTGACGCCTTCAAACAGCGCAAACAGCATATCGGCGCGGGTATGCCAGCCGTTCAGGCCGTAAAAACCGGCTTTCGCCGGGCCGTCCTTGCGCCCGGAGTAGAGATAGGGATGGTATAACGGCAACTGGACGCTGGGCTTGACCGCCGCGACGCTGGCGCTGCAGCGCGCCGCGCCGCCGCCGTCGCGGCCGTCGTCGAACTCGCGGATAAACCAGTCCAGGTTGGCGGCGGAGGTGGCGCTGGCTTCGATGGCCATATAGCGGTCCCGCTCAATAATGGAATTCATAAATACCGGGCGCCGGTAATTTGGCGCGTCCACGACCACCTGGTTGATGCTCCAGGTGCCGGCGACTATGGACGCCTCGCCGGTATGCACCACCCCAGAGCCGATGGCGCTGGCCACCACGTCGAAAATGCCCGCCACCACCGGGATGCCGCGCGGCAGGCCGGTAAGCCGCGCCGCCCGCGCGGTGACATGTCCCCTGATATCGCAGGATTCACGCAGCGCCGGCAGCAGCGGCAGCGCATCGGCCAGATCATAAAGCGCCATCAGTTCGGCATCATATTGGCGGGTGCGGTAATTGAGCAGGCCCGATCCCGCCGCGTCCGAGACCTCGCCCGACGCGACGCCGCTTAAGAAATGGCCGATCACGTCTTTGGCAAACAGCACCGTGCCGATGCGCCGGTACAGATCCGGGGCATGGCGCTTCAGCCAGCTGAGCAGCACCGGCGTGGCCGCGGCCCAGGGCTTTTGCAGGCAGCATTGATAAATGGCCCCGGCAAGGCCCGCCTGTTCCAGTTCCCGCACCAGGCCGGCGGCCCGGCTGTCGATGGACTGAATGCCGATAAGCGGCTCCCCTGCCTGATCGAGCGCATACAGGCCGTTGCCGTGACCCGCCGCGCCCACGGCGATAACCTTACGCGGGTCAACGGCTGCGCGCGCCAGGCAATCGCGGATCGCCTGCGTTGCGCCCTGGTAGATATCCGCCAGCGGACGTTCGGCGTAGCCGGGGCGGGGTTGATGTGTGGCGCCGCCGCGCTCCGCCACCGCCAGCACCCGGCCGCGCAGGTCGAACAGCACGGCTTTGATCATGGTATTACCGGCATCTATACCTAACAGACATGCGTCCATATAACGTCTCCACAGAGAAGGGTACGATGGCGCACGGCTTAAGCGCCGGAACCGGCCTGGCCGCGCCGGTAGATCTCAAACGCGGTGGGACCGTCGGCGCCCTGGTGGATAATGGCCATCAGGGCCCTGACCACCTGGGCGGGATTACTGTGCTGGTACACGTTGCGGCCATAGACCATGCCGCTGGCGCCCTGGGCCATCAGGCCGGCGGTTTTTTCCAGCACCGTCTCCAGCCGGCCCTTGCCGCCGCCGCGAACCAGCGTCGGGCAGCGGGCGGCCTGCACCACGCGGTGGAAATCCTCCACCCGGTCGGTGGGATCGGCCTTGACGATATCGGCCCCCAGTTCCCGGGCCAGGCGCACCAGGGGCACGATTTTCTCCACATCGCCAATCGAGGCGTAGGCGGCGCCCTGCCCGGCCGGGGCCATCACCAGCGGCTCTATCATCAGCGGCATGGCGTATTTATCGCACGCATGGCGCAGGCGGCCGATATTTTCCACGCACTGGCGGAAGATGCCCGGCTCGTCGGGGATCATATACAGGTTAACCACCACCGCCGCCGCGTCCAGTCGCAGCGCGGCCAGGATCGGCTCCTCCGGGTTGTGCAGCACCGCCCACATCTCGCGATGGCGCGCGCTGTTATAGGCGTTGCCCACGTCGGCGCGCATCACCAGCGCCGGCTTGCCGGGCTGGTCGACCCCGGCCAGCAGATCGGCCTGGCCGTAATTAACCTGGATGGCGTCCGGCCCGGCGGCGACCAGGCTGGCCATCACGGCGGGCATATCCTCCAGGCCGACGAGGAAATCCGGCTCGTTGGCGATACCGTGATCGATGGCCACGTCCAGGCAACGCCCCTGGCGGAACAGACGGCTCATGCGGGCTTTAGGATTGAATGACATCGTGCGCTCCTTGGGCGGATGGATGGGGGATGGGTTGCGGCGCGGGCGCTGCCAGCCGCGCCAGGCCGTGACGCCCGGCAAGGCTCTCCAGGGCGGCGGCAAGGCTGGCGCGCCGTTCATCGTCGCTTAAGCCCAGCGCCTGCGCCACGATTTCCGTGACTTCGGCGACAAGCTCAGGAGTCAGTTCGCCGGCGATGGCCATGGCGGTGCGGCGCACCAGCACATCTTCCGGCCTCACCACCTGCTCGCGGGCGATCAGGAAGCGCAGCTCATTGACCGTATAGCCGGGATGATGGCGCAGCGGGCGATCGGGCGTTCGGGTGACGAAATCCAGCAGCGCGGTCACGCGGCCGCCGTAACGGGATACCCATTGGGCCACCCGCGCCGCATCGCTATGATAATGCGCCGCCAGTTCCCCGATCCAGGCCGGTCGCTCCGCCTGGCCGGGTAAATCCCGGCCGCCGCCGATGGCCAGGTCTTCCGTCGTCACCCGGCGCCGCTCGCCCAGGTGGCGCAGCGCCAGATCCGCCGCCTGGGCGCCGAAGGCGCGGAAAGTGGTCCACTTCCCGCCCACCAGGCACAGGGTGGTAAACGGCCGCCCGGGCGCAGGGGGAATGACCTTAAGCGAGTGATTGCGGGAAATGCGGCCGTTCACGGTGGTATCGCTCACCGGCAGGGGACGGATGCCGCAAAAGGTATACAGGATCTCCTCGTCGGCGATGGCGATACGCGGAAAGACAAAGCGCAGCGAGTCGAGGATATAGCGCTTTTCATCCTCCGCGCAAATCACGTCGTCCGGATCGTCGGTGCGGATATCCGTAGACCCGACCAGCACATTGCCGAAGTAGGGAAACAGAATGCATACCCGCCCCTCCTGGTTTTCGTAATACACCATGCCGCCGTTTAACGCCGCCAGCAGCCGGGCGTTGCGCACGATAAGATGCGACCCCTTGGTGCCGCCGATAAGCCGCGGCGCCGCGGCCGCGGGGCTCAGCACCCCGTTAAGCCGGTCAATCCAGGCGCCGGTGGCGTTGATCACCAGTTCCGGCGCCAGGGTAAAGGTTTCGCCGCTCTGGCCGTCGCGCAGGGTCACCACGCCGTCGTCCATGCCCGCCAGGCTAAGATAATTGATCGCCAGCGCCTGCGGATTGGCCCGTTCGCTGTCCTCGATAAGTTCGATCCCCAGCCGCTCCGGATAGTTGATCCAGGCGTCATAATAGGTGGCGCTGCATTTGACCCAATCGTTGAATTCCGGCCATTGGCGACGGGTTTCGCCGCCGCCCGTCAGCCGATGGCGTGGCATGGCGCCCTGCGCGCGCGTATACAGATCGTAGAGCGAAAGGCCGGCCTTGATCACCATGGCCCCCCGGCGCGACGGCCGCTCGGTCAGGCCGACAAAGCGCTTGCCGGCGTTCACCAATCCGGAACAGTAGGAATCAATGGGCACAGTGGTGCGCAGCGGCATTACATAGTGCGGGGCGTTTTTCAGCAGCCGGTCGCGCTCGACCACCGATTCCTTGACCAGGGCAAACTCACCGGTCTCAAGATAACGCAGCCCACCGTGGATCATGCGCGACAGCGCTCCGCTGGCCGCCTGGCACCAGTCCCCCTGCTCCACCAGAATGGCGGGAATGCCCTGCAGCGCCAGTTCGCGGAAGGTACTGATGCCGTTAATGCCGCCGCCGACGATCAGCACCGGCGTCGCGCGGCGGCGGCGCAGCTCGGCCAGGCGCCCGGCGCGGTCGGACAGGGTCGCCGCCTGCGGGTCTTCCGTGGAATTCGTGCTGTTTAACATGCTGCCTCCTGTTGAGGATCCGGCGACGACAGTTCGATAATGCCCGCGGCGGTGGATTCATCGGTGACGATGCCCTTGAGATAGCGTCCGCGCAGCACGCTGCTGGCCGGTTCGATTTTATCGCTGCCCGCCGCCACGGCAAACGAAAAGGGAATATGCCGCAGTTCTTCCAGGGTCAGGCTCACCAGCCGCTGGTTATCGGCAAAACAGGCGGGCTGTCCCTGCGCGTCCAGCAGATGCGCCAGCACCTCGCTGCGCGCCCCGCTGGTCTCGACGCTGGCTTGAGCATGCCGCACCGATGGGTTTAAATCATAATAACTGGAGCTGGAGGCATGGATCGATCCCAGGCCGACGATGGCGATATCGGCTTCGCGCGCCTGCTGCAACACCTGATGCACCTGGCTGACCTCCATCAGCATTTGCCGCTGCGCGGGCGTATCGGCAAAGAGCGGCGCGTGGATTTGATACGCCTTGCCGCCAAGTTTGGCCGCCAGTTCGGACGCCACATGGTTGACGTCGGTATAGTGTTTGCCCTGCACGCAGCCCAGGGCGGGCACCACGTCGACGCGAAACCGGCGCGGCGTGGACAGGGCGTCCACCATGGCGCTGACGCCCTTGCCGCCGGTGAGGGCAATGGTATCGCCGTCCTTGACGCGGCTGAGCAGGAAATCCGCCGCCGCCGCGCCCACCACGTGCAAATCGGCGTCGTCGCCGCCTGTCACGTTGGGCGCCACCACCACATCCTGCAACCCGCCGATGCGCGCCAGATCCCGCTCCAGCTGATGGGCGGAAAGAAACGGCGAGCGGATGGTAATCTCCACCATGCCTGTGTCCCTGCCCTGGCGGATCATCCGGTTAACGGTGGCCACCGATAAATGGGTGTGTTCCGCTATCTCCGACTGCTTTTTACCGTCCAGGTAATACATCACCAGTACCCGGTAGATCTGGCGCGTCAGGGTAAACGACGGCGGCTCGATAAAATTATCCATTAACATCACTCCCGGAATCGCGAAGTAGAGAAACGATCAGGCGCTGCGGTATTTATTCATAATATGATCCATTGACACCGCCGCCAGCAATATCAGGCCTTTAATCAAATCCTGCCAGTAAACCGAGACATTGATCAGGATTAACGAACTGGTGACGATGGACAGCAGGGCCACGCCCAACACCGCGCCGAGGATAGAGCCGGTGCCGCCCTTCAGGCTGGCGCCGCCGATCACCGCCGCTGCTATCACGTTCAGCTCCATGCCCACGCCAAAGGTCGGGGTCGCGGAACCCAGGCGCGCCATATAGATAATGCCGGCAAGACCCGCCAGGGTGGAGGTCAGCACCGTCACCAGCAGCTTGATTTTATTCACGCGGATACCGGAATACGCCGCGGCCCGCTCATTGCTGCCGGTATAAAACACCTTGCGGAACGCCGCGGCCTTGCGCAGCAGGAAATCGAACGCCACCACCAGGATAAAGAACAGGATAATCACAAACGGAACGCCCGATACCGTGCCCTGGCCGACAAACTTAAACGTGGCGGGCAGGGTAAACAGCGACAGCGGCGTGCCCTGGGTGATAATCATGCACAGCCCGCGCACGATAACCATGGCAGCCAGCGAGGCGATAAAATGGCTCAGCCCGATCCGCGTGACGGTCAGTCCCATCAGCAGGCCCACCAGCGCCGCCGCGGCGATGCCGGCCAGGCTTGCCGTCCAGGGGTCCAGCCCCGACAGGAACAACTGCCCCGCCACCACCATCGACAGGCAAACCACCGACCCCACGGACAAATCGATGCCGCCGACAATCAGCAGGATGGTCATGCCCACCACCACGATACCCTCGATGGAAAACGACAGCAGCATCGCCTTCATATTGGCCCAGGTCAGAAAATAGGGCGACGTGAAGCTCATAATCATGAAAATCAGCATGATGATTACCGTCAGGCCCACTTCCCGCTGCCGGAAAACCGCGCCGAACCAGCGCAGGGGCGCTTTGACGCCTTTTGCCGATAATAAAAACGTGTTAATGGTCATGGCGTTACCTCTTACGTTACTGCGCTACCCTGTCGTTAAGCCGCCGCGCCGGCGGCGAGACGCATGATATTCTCTTCCGTCAGCATATTGCCCGCGACCTCGCCGCCGATACGGCCCTCATGCACCACCAGCACCCGATCGCACAGCCCGATTAATTCCGGCAGTTCGGATGAAATCACCACCAGCGCCACCCCGCTTTCCGCCAGCAGATGCAAAATCTGGTAAATTTCCGCCTTGGCGCTGATATCCACCCCGCGCGTCGGTTCATCGAGAAACAGAATGGCGGGCTTGACCGACAGCACTTTGGCCAGCGCCACCTTTTGCTGGTTGCCGCCTGAAAGCGAGGACACCGGATCGCCGGGCCGGCCTTTTTTCAGCCACACCTCCCGCCCCAGCCTCTCTGCCTGCCGCCGTTCGGCGTCCCGGCTGAGCAGGCCATAGCGGCCGCAGACGGCGGCGATATCCAGCGATGAAATATTCCAATCGATAGGCATATCGACAAACAATCCCGCCGCCTTGCGGTCTTCCGACAGATAAGCCATGCCCAGGCGCACGGCATCGGCATAATGGCGCAGCCGAACCGCCCCGCCGTTTACCGACACCGTGCCGCGCTTGAGGGCATCGATGGCGCAAATAGCCTGGGCGATTTCGGTGCGCCCGGACCCCATCAGGCCGCCGATGCCCAGGATTTCCCCTGGCCGCAGCTGGAAGGAAATATCAAAGAACCGCCGATCGTCGGAGAGCCCCTCGACCGCCAGCACCGGCGCCAGATGCCGGCAGTCCGCGCGCTTGGGCGGGTACAGGCGGGTCAGTTCGCGCCCCACCAGCCGGGTAATCACCTGGTCCGGCGTCAGCGCGTCGAGGTTTTCACAGCCCACAGTCCGGCCGTCGCGCATAATGGTGACCCGCTGGCACAGCGAGAAGATTTCGGCCATGCGGTGGCTGATGTAAATCACCGCCATGCCCTGCGTGCGCAGTTGGCGAACGATGGCGAACAGCCGCTGCGCCTCGGGCTCGGTCAGCGCCGCGGTCGGTTCGTCCAGAATCAGAATGCGGCAGTCAAGCGTCAGCGCCTTGGCGATTTCCACCAGCTGCTGCTGCGATAAGGGCAGGCTACCGACACGGGCGGTTACCGGGATCGGCGCCAGCCTGTCCATCACCGCCTGGGCCTGGCGGCGCAATGCGCCATGATTGATCCAGGACTTTCCCGACCCGTTGATATGGGCCATATAAATATTTTCATAAATGGAAATATCAGGGCACAGGGCGATTTCCTGGTGAACCAGACCGATGCCCAGCCGCTGGGCGTCGGCGGGAGAGTGGATCGCAACCGGCCGCTCATTCACCCAGATGCGACCGGCATCGGGTTTGATGATGCCGTCGATGATATTCATCAGGGTGGATTTTCCCGCGCCGTTTTCTCCCGCCAGGGCGTGGATTTCCCCGGCCGCCAGGGCAAACTCGACGTTATCCAATGCCTTGACGGGGCCAAAGGATTTGCTGATGCCGCTAAGCCGTAAAGCTAGGGGTGCTGACATGGCCTCTCCCTCAGGGTTAAATGTAATGACATGGCGAACTTCCCGCGCGTGAACGCGTCGCAGACAACCGGCGCGCCACGCGCCGGCGTGGCGGGTACCCTACTCATTAATTCCTTTGGTGCCCCGGCGTTTCAAATAGCCGTCCCAGCGGAAATCATCGGCGTTATCTTTGGTGACCACGGCATAGCCGTTATCCAGCAAGGGGAAGGAAAAGGGGTTGGCGCCGGTGCGTTTGGCATCATTCATCGGATCGATCAGGTCAGGATGCGCCGCCAGGAACAGCGTCATAAATCCCATATAGCCCTGCACCCCCTGGTTGGGATCGATGGCGGCGAACACCTGGCCCGCCTTGATCATATCCAGCACCTTGGCGTTCACGTCCACCGTTATCACCTTAACCTTACCGCCGTTTTCCACCACCGCCTGGGCGGCGCCGATGGCGGAACTGGCTTCCGGCATAAACAGCACCGACAGGTTGGGATGCGCCTGCAGGATAGACAGTACGGCGTTGTAGGCTTTCGATGGATCCTGATTGGTCGCCGCGCGGCCCACCAGTTTGATATCCGGGTAATGGGTTTTCATTTCGTCGATAAAGGCGCTGACCCGCCGGTCGTGATTGTCCTGGCCGGGATTTTCCAGCACCGCGTACTCCCCTTTGCCGTTAATGGCTTTGCCCATCAGGTCGGCGGCGGCGCGGCCTTCGCGAAAGTTATCGGAGGTAATATACGCGACGCGTTTGCTGTTGGGCGAATCGGCGGCAAAGGTCACCACCGGGATGCCGGCCTCCGCCGCCCGGTTAATCGGCTCGATAAAGGGATCGGGGTTCATCGGATGCAAAAAAATGCCGGCCGGTTTTTGCGCCAGTACCTGTTCAAAGCTGGCCAACTGCTGGTTGACGTCATACGCCGGCGTGCCGCCATACACCGTTTTACAGCCCAGCTGGTGCGCCGCCTGTTTGAACATCTCATACACCGGAAACCAATACTCCACGCCGGTGACCATCACATTCATATAATAGGTTTCGCCCGGCTTGCAGCGAAACTGGGGGCCGTCGTCGGCCGCAGCCTGGGCGCCGCCGACCAGGGCGGCAAGAAAAAGGGTCAACGCAAGCAGGTGTTTTATCATGGTATTTCCCCGGAAAACGATGGGTTGGCCTGGCTCAGCCGCGACGGCGAAACAACAACGGAACCACGAGCCCGGGAATCGCTGTAATTTATTTCATAATAAAGAAATAAATTACACCGCTATGTATAGATAATGTGAAAAAAATGTTCAAGAAAGGGTTGATTTCTGATGCGTGAAGCGTGAGAGAGGTCAAAAAGACGTGCGGAAATGTGATGTCACGCAAGTCTGCCGAGGGTGGCCGCGACCCTGGCGCCACACCGGAGCGGCCGCGCCGCGCACCATAAAGGCGCCCACGCACCTTAATGGTGAGGCGACGGCACGCTTATGGTGCCGCCGTCCGCGCAACCGATTACGTTTTTGCTGCGGCAAATTTAGAATTACCTATATAATGCGCCTGCTTCACCCATTGCCGCCTTTGGCATGCGGTTGCAATAGTGGCATAGCGATTGCTTTGGCTGTGCAGACAACTTCAATGAGAAAACTCCCATGTTAGAAAAACTATTTCAATTAAAGGCCCATCGTACCAACGTACGAACCGAAATTCTGGCCGGGCTGACCACCTTTTTGGCAATGGCATATATTCTGTTTGTTAACCCGTCGATCCTGAGCGCCACCGGTATGGATAAAGGCTCGGTGTTTGTCGCCACCTGTCTGGCCGCCGCCATCGGTTCGGCGCTGATGGGCTTTATCGCCAACTACCCGATCGCGCTGGCGCCGGGCATGGGGCTAAACGCGTTCTTTACCTATACCGTGGTTTTACATATGGGTTATACCTGGCAGATTGCGCTGGGAGCGGTGTTTTTATCGGCGCTGATTTTCTTCGCGCTGTCGATTTTCAAGATCCGCGAGTGGATCATCACCAGCATTCCGTTGCCGCTGCGCTCGGGCATTGCCGCCGGGATTGGGTTATTCCTGGCCATTATCGCCCTTGAAGGCGCCGGCATCGTGGTCGCCAATCCGGCCACCCTGGTGGGCCTGGGCGATTTAGGCAAAGCGGGTCCGCTGTTCGCCATGTTGGGATTCGTGCTGATTGTGGTGCTGGAAGCCCGCCGGGTGCCCGGCGCGGTACTGATCGGCATCCTGGCGGTGACGTTCCTGTCCATCGCCATGGGTTACAGCCAATTTTTCGGCGTGATCTCCATGCCGCCGTCCATTGCGCCGACCTTTTTGCAGCTTGATATTCGCGGCGCGCTGAATATTTCCCTGGTAAGCGTGGTGTTCGCGTTCCTGTTCGTGGACGTGTTCGATAACTCCGGCACCCTGATAGGCGTAACCAAACGCGCCGGCCTGACCGACGAGGCGGGCAATATCCCGCGCATGGGCAAAGCGCTCATCGCCGACAGCGCCGCCGCGCTGTTCGGTTCGCTGCTCGGCACCTCCACCACCACCAGTTATATCGAGTCGGCAGCGGGCGTCAGCGCCGGCGGCCGTACCGGCCTGACCGCGATCGTGGTGGGCATCCTGTTTCTGCTCAGCCTGTTCTTCGCGCCGCTGGCCTCCAGCGTGCCGGCATTCGCCACCGCGCCCGCCCTGCTGTTTATCGCGGTGCTGATGACCTCGGGCCTGGCGGAAATCGACTGGAAGGACATCACCGTCGCGGCGCCCGTCACCGTCACCGCGCTGACCATGCCTCTGACCTACTCTATCGCCAACGGCATCGCCTTCGGCTTTATCACCTGGACGGTGGTAAAACTGCTGGCCGGACGCACCCGCGACCTGAACGCGGCGCTGATCGTGCTGTCGATTCTGTTTGTGATTAAGCTGGGCTGGCTCAGCGCCTGATTATCGTCTTCCCTCTCTGCCCCGCCGGCGCCCGCCCGCGGGGTATTTTTTTGCCGTGATTCGGCCCGCCAGGGCATTATTTCGCCGCCGTTGCCGGTTCGGCTCTGCGCGCATCGCCAGGGATAATTGGGGCGTGTATGCTGAACCCGGGCGCCGAACAGGCCCACAGATACAGCGATGCGGTGGTGCCGTATGGCGAATAGCGGCGGCGATAGCGTTCGAAGCGCTCGCGGGGCAGTTCCTTATGGCGGTACAGATTCATCATGCCGCGACGAATGGCCAGATCGCCCCAGCTCAGGATATCGGGCCTGCCGAGCGCAAAAATCATCAGCATTTCCGCCGTCCAGACCCCGATGCCCGGCAGGCGCGACAGGGTGGCGATCACTTCCGGGTCCGGGCGGGACGGCAGCGCCGCCAGATCCAGCTCGCCGCTCATGGCGGCGGTGGCGGCGCCCTTGATATAGAGCGCTTTTTTCATGGTCATGCCGCAGGACTGGATTTGTTCCGCGGTCAGGCTTTCCATGGCGGCGGGGGTAATGGCGCCCGCCAGCAGCGCCAGGCGGGCGTTTACCGTCAGGCCGGCCTTGGTGGAAATCTGCTGGTCGACAATATTCCTGACCAGGGCCGCGAACAGGTCCGGCATCAGGGGCCGCTCAATCATCCCGATGCGCTCGATGGCCTGCGCCATGCGTTTATCCCTTTTTGCCAGCCAGGACAGCTCTTTGGTGCCGTATTCAAATTTAGCCATAACGTCGCTCAATAGGTCTGGATGAGGAAAACAGGGTCGCGTATAAGAATACCATTTTGTTAATCAGGCCATAATTCATTTAAAATTGTTAAACTGCGGCGGCATCGACGGCGTGTGCCGGGTCACGTAACCCTTTTTCTCGAGGTAAAATGCATGAAACCACGTAAGGTGATGATCATCGGCGCGGGCAATGTCGGCTCTTCCGCCGCGTATGCCCTGCTCAACCAGCAGTTTTGCGAGGAGATCATCCTGGTGGATTTAAACCAACAGCTGGTTGAGGGCCATCGCAAGGATCTGGCGGATGCGGCGGCGTATATGCCCAGCCGTATCGTTATCAGCACCCGGCCGGCAACCGACTGCGCGGATGTCGATATCGCGGTGATTACCGTGTCCGGCGGCGGTCTGAAACCGGGGCAAACGCGGCTGGACGAGCTGGACGGCACCGCGCGCATCGTCGGCAATATCGTGCCGGAGATGATGCGCAACGGTTTTAAGGGAATTTTCCTCATCGCCACCAACCCGTGCGATATCATTACCTATCAGGTGTGGAAGCTGTCCGGCTTGCCGCGGCACCAGGTGCTGGGCACCGGCGTTTGGCTGGACACCACGCGTTTACGGCGCATCCTGGCGGAACAGCTGGATATCGCCGCGCAAAGCGTGGACGCCTTTATCCTTGGCGAGCATGGCGATACGCAATTCCCGGTGTGGTCGCACTGCTCGGTATACGGCATGCCGCTTAATGAATACAGCCGGTTGAAAACCGGTCATGAGCTGGATTTCCCGGCGCTCGGCGCGCGGACGCGTCAGTTGGGTTTTGAAATCTATGCCCAAAAGGGCTGCACCGAATATGGCGTCGCCGGCACCATTACCGAAATTTGCCGCAACGTATTCACCAGCAGCCATCGCGCCCTGACGGTTTCCTGCGTGCTCGACGGCGAATATGGCAAGCAGGGCCTGGCGATCGGCGTACCGGCGGTATTGGCGCAGCGCGGCGTGGCGCAGATTATCGAGCTGGATTTAAATGAAGTGGAGCAGCGTCAGTTTGATGATTCGGCGGCGGCGATCAAAAAGAATATCCAGCGGCTGGCGGTGGTGCACCATTGACGGGGCGCGCCCTGCCACACGCCGGCCTAAAACCTGGCGATGGCGGGCGCGCCCCGTGCGCTTGCCTTGCAACGCGGCTTTGGGCGCGGCGTTTATTTTTGGCCCAGGCGCAGCAAGCGCCTGATTGCCCGCTTTACCCGTTGTTTTATATCGCTCTTGATAAAGCGGTAAACGCTGCGATCGCCCGGCTCCTGACGTTGGCACAGTTTATCCTTGTTTACCGCCCTGATATTGCCGGCGCCAAAAGCGTGCTGATGATACGCACAGGGACATTGCACGGCTAAACCGCTCGTGGCGCAATCCGGGACCGGGCAAAACGGATTTGCCGTCTGCGCCGCCGGGGACCATGGCCCTTGGTAATAAACAGGTAAAACGGGTTGGATCAGCGGTGCTGATTTCCTGGCATTCTCCATGGATTGAAATAATATTATTATTGTAAATAATAATAAAATCGGGCGAATAATAATACCGATTTGATATTTCCTGATAGTCATGAAATAACTTACCTGCGTTTTGCGTATGCCGTTGTCGGCTCCCTTTCCGTCAGAAACAGGCTCTGATTGCGGGAGATGCTTCTTCCATCCTTTGCTGGTAAATAGCTCGCCACTGTTAATGGATCATAATTAACTATCATTAAGTAACCATCATTAAGTAACTATCATTAAGCATACGGCCTTTATAATAAAACAAGGTCAATCATACACACCATAACCATTGTATATATGATTATGTTTAATCTGTTATACTATTATCCCGTTAATCTACAATATTATTCAGGCTAGGGGAACCTTGCAATGGTGAAGCGGCGCATTTCCTCAGCGACAATCATAAAATTGAGCGTATGTTATCATTATATTTTTTATTCTTAGGAATTTTATTTATTGAACGAGGATTATTATTTTTTATTGAATGAATACGTTATTTCAATTTTTTATTGCCGGCGGTAAAAAAAGCCGGTCCGCCGGCGGCGATTCAGGTTGCCACTGGTGGACCGGCATCAGAACGATCAGATGTGTTTACCCGCCTCAGGGGCGCCTGCGGCCATAGCCTTGACTTCGCCGATGGCTTTTAATTTTTTGGACAGTTCGCGACGCTCTTTCGACAGCTCGGCGTTTTTGATGATGTAATCATCCACGCGATCCTCATAGTCGGTGCGCATGCTGGCGATGATGGCCTGCACTTCCTCGATGGTCATGCCCGGCTTGAGATAGTCGCTCAGATTGTCCAGCAGCAGGACACGCTTCTGATTATCGCGGATTTTTTTCTCGTTATCGGCTATTTCACGCTGCAACTTGTTTTTACGGCGAAACATTCGCACAAACTCCAGGACATCCTGGAATGAAGGCTTGATGTGATCCATGTCAATTTCCTTGCTGAAGTCATAGGTTGAAAACGGTGCGCAAACGCATAGTCATTACCTTACAGAGTAGCAGCTATCCGGTGCAATGGCATTTCACTATGTTACCCGTTTTTACCGCCGGGCCATAATTCATTCTTCCTGTTGCGGCAATGGCTTACGCAACGCCTGACACAGCAGCCGCGCCAACTGCTCCAGCTGTTGCGTCAGCTTCAGGCTCAGCCAGACGTAGCCGAATATCGGCGCCTCCACCTCGTTACGCTGGCTGGCCTGCTCCATTAATAATTTGAGCTCGGCGGCGATGACCGCCAGTTCGCCGCTATTGGCGACAATCGGCGCCGGATTGCCCTGGCGCAGCGCGTCGGCGAGGGTCACCAGCGCGCGCAGGGTTACCCTTTGCGTACTGCGCAGGGTGGTGGCGTTGAGCAGGATAAAGTGGCTCTCGCGCGAGGCCCACCAGGCGTCGATTTGCAGTTCCAGTACGCAGACGATATTACGGCTGAGATCCTGGATGGCGTCGAACACCTCTTTGGCTACCGCGCTTTCCTTGCTGGCCGGCGTCACCAGGGTGCCCGTTTTGCTGACATCGGCCAGCAGTTTTTTCAGGCGCCCGTCCAGGCGGGGGCGTTCGATGATATTGGGCGAAAGGTAGGCGGCGTAGATTTTGCTGAGGGCAATCAGGCCGAAACTCATCTTCATGCGCCAGTGAATAAACGCCCGCTGCGGGTAGATGCTGGTAAACAACAGCGCCAGCAGCGAACCGATAATCACATCCCCGCTGCGCCACAAGGCGGTTTGCATATCCCCCGCCCCGGCGCCGCATACCACCGCCAGGGTGATGCCGATAAGCAACGCCAGGTAGGGACGCTTGCCAAGCGTCAGGTAACCGCAGATAAACATCACCAGGCCGCACCATATCAGCATCAGCGGCAGGGAATACAGCTCCAGCCGCAGGCCGATAAGCCCCGACGCGGCGCCAAAAACGGTGCCGATAATGCGCTGAACCGCCCGCTGCAGGACATTGCCCCAAAAGGAAATCGGCCCCATTACCACCACCAGCGTGATCAGCGGCCAGGTGCCCTCCGGAATATCCAGCAGACGGATAATCATAAAGGTCAGCACAAAAGCCAGGCCGATGCGCAGGCCGTGGGCAATGCGGTAATGCTGGTAAATGGTATGTTCTAGTGAGGAAATCTGTCTGTCCAAACGCACGGGAAATCGACCTGGCAAAAACGAAGCGGGATAGGTAGTTTAATGAAATTAACTACTTTTCACATCAATAATTAGTCTTCCATATTTCAAATTGTAACCATGGCGCTATAAACAACTCTTTTCTCTAAGGGCAGGGTTATCCCGCTATAATGCTACATAACATAAAAATATTATTAATCATAAGGTTCGTCTCGACGCACGCCGTGTGGCGAGCGGTTTTGCAGACGCCCCCGGCATCCGGTCAGGCCGCCAGGCAAAACCCGCGGCGTCAAGGAGCCTGTCTAATTCACTTACATCTTTTTACCGGGGGGCTAAACGCATCCCGTCGGATTTTGATGCGTTAATTCAAGCAGATAAATCTAATGCTCACATTGCTGCTCCGCAGCCGGCCTGTGTTGCCGGAGCGGTAGGAACCGGTACCATTGCAAAGTTACGTAATTGTTAGCAACATATTCATAATTTGCTAGTAGGAAGAATCCTTTATAGTTATGGGGTTTACGACCCCGGCTTAGCCGGTCGTTTACCGCAGATAACAGTGCGGAGCCTGCACAGGCACGCCACAATAAGAAACGGGAAGCACATATGCGCAAAAGAAAAAAAACGCTGCCGGGGGTAACCCGCAGGCAGCTTCTTTCCTATTCCGCCGCGACCTTGGCTATCGGCGCGGGCGTAAGCGCCAAGGCGGCCACCCTCGCCGGCGCGCCGGGCTGGCAGCCCTTCGCGCACAACCCGACGGAAACCTTTGCCGACCAGGGCTGGCTGTTTTTTAACGATAAGGAAGTGGCGACGCTTGAAGCCATGGTCGAGCGGTTTATCCCCGCCGATGAGCTCAGCGTCAGCGGCAAAGACGCCGGATGCGTGGTATTCATCGACCGTCAGATGAAAGGGTTTTACGGCACCTTCTCCCGGCTTTACCGTGAAGGCCCTTTTCAGGAGGGCACCCCCGAGCAGGGCGACCAATCCCCCCTGGTGCCCCAGCAGCGTTACCGCATCGGCCTGGCCGATTTGGATGAGTATTGCCGCAGCACCTTTCAGAAAGCCTTTCACGAACTTCCGCCCGAACAGCGCGATAACATTCTGACCGGTCTGGAAAAAGGGGATATCAAACTGGCCAATATCGACGCCAAACTGTTTTTCAAACAGGTGCTGGACAACACCATGGAAGGCTTTTTCGCCGACCCGATGTACGGCGGCAACCGCGATATGGTGTCATGGAAAATGATTGGTTTTCCGGGCGCGCGGTACGACTACCGCGATCTTATCGAACAGCATAATCAGGATCTTCATTTAACGCCGGTAAGCATTGGCGGCAGTGAGCAATGGAAAACCAAGGGATAACACCATTATGGCAAAGAAACTCCCCAAAACCGATGTGGTGGTGATTGGTCTGGGCTGGGCGGGGGCGATTATCGCCAATGAACTGACCGACGCCGGCCTGGAAGTCATTGCCATCGAACGCGGCCCGTGGCGCGATACCGCGCGGGATTTTAACGTCGCCTCGGTGACCGACGAGCTGCGCTATAACCGCAGCCAGGAACTGATGCTGCGCACCAAACAAAATACCATTACCGTACGCAACGATCCGTCGCAAACCGCCCTGCCCATGCGCAGTTGGGGATCGTTTCATCCTGGTAACGGCACCGGCGGCGCAGGCAACCATTGGGCGGGCATCACATTCCGCTTCCAGCCGGAAGAATTCCGCCTGAAAAGCCATCTGCTGGAACGCTACGGCGCCGACGCCATGCCAAAAGAACTGACCCTGCAGGACTGGGGCACCGATTGGCAGGAGATGGAGCCGTTTTATATGCAATTCGAGCGGCTGGCGGGCACCTCGGGCTATGCGTCCAATGTCAATGGCACCCGGCGCGACGGCGGCAACCCCTATGAGGGCATGCGCTCCGGCGAGTATCCCACGCCGCCGATGAAGCAGCCCTACGGCCCGACGCTGTTTGCCGAAGCCGCCCGAAACCTGGGCTATAAAGCCTTTCCGGTTCCCTCCTCCCTGGTATCGCAGGCGTATACCAACCCCCTGGGCGTGACCATGGGCCCCTGCACCTACTGCGGTTTTTGCACCAACTACGGCTGCGCCAACTATTCCAAGGCCAGCGCCATAACCACCGTGCTGCCGGTACTGGTGCGCAAGGACAATTTCTCCGCCCTGACCAACAGCGAAGTCATGAAAGTCACCCTCGACTCCACGGGCAAACGTGCCACCGGCGTGGTCTATATTGATTCCTCCGGCGATGAATGGGAACAACCCGCCGACCTGGTCATCGTCACGGCATTTACCTTTGAAAACGTGCGCCTGATGTTGTTATCCGGCGTGGGAAAACCCTACGATCCGGTGACCAATACCGGCACCACCGGCCGCAACTACGCCTACCAAACCGCCAATTCGGTACAGCTGTTTTTTGATAATAAAAACTTTAATCCGTTTATCGGCGCCGGGGCGGTCGGCATGGGCATCGATGATTTCAATAACGACAATTTCGATCATACCGGCCTGGGCTTTTTCGGCGGCGGCAGCATCCGCGTCACGCCCATCGGCGCCGCGCCGATCGCCTATCACCCCACCCCGCCCAGCGCGCCGACCTGGGGCAGCGAGTTCAAGCGCCAGGTCAAGAAAAACTACCTGAGCAGCATGAGCATTGGCTGCGAGGCCAGCAGCTACAGCACGCGCACCAATTACCTGTCCCTGGATCCCAATTATAAAGATCCTCTGGGCCGGCCCTTGCTGCGCGTGACTTTCGATTTCTCCCCCAACGATCTGAAGATGGCCGCGTATTGCACCGGCAAAGTCGGCGAGATCGCCAAGGCGATGAATCCACGGGAATACTATATGCGCCCAATGAAGGGCCACTGGAATTCGGCGCCCTATCAGTCATCCCATATCGTCGGCGGCTTTGTTATGGGAAGCGATCCCGCCAACAGCTCGGTAAACAAACACCTGCAGGTCTGGGATGTGCCCAACCTGTTTGTGGTCGGCGCTTCCGCCTTCCCGCAGAATCCCGGCTATAACCCCACCGGCACCGTGGGGGCGCTGGCCTTCAAGGCCGCCTACGCCATTCGCCACTACTACCTGCAACGCCCCGGGGAGATGATCACCGCATGAAAAAGCTGATTTCATTTTACGCCGGCCTGCTGGCGCTGGCCGCCTGGACGGGACATGCCCAGGCGCAGCCGGAGTATGATCAGGTGGAAAAGGGCCGCTACCTTGCGGTGGTGGGCGATTGTACCGCCTGCCATACCACGGATGCCGCCAAACCCTTTGCCGGCGGGTTCCGTATCGACACGCCATTCGGCGCCCTGCTGGGCGCCAATATCACGCCGGATGTGGAAACCGGCATCGGCAAATGGACGTTTGATGATTTCCAGCGGGCAATGTCGGAAGGGATAGGCCATGGCGGCAAACGTCTCTACGGCGCGATGCCGTTTACCGCCTATACCAAAATGAGCCGCGAGGACAATCAGGCGCTGTGGGCCTACCTGCAAACCCTCCAGCCCATTTACCACCCCGTGGAAACCAATCAGCTGCCGTTTCCGTTTAACATTCGCACCAGCCTGATTGCCTGGAACTGGCTGAATTTCACTAAGGGCGTCTACACCCCCGACCCGACCCAATCCGCCGCATGGAATCGCGGCGCCTATATGGTGGAAGGCCCCGGTCACTGCGGCACCTGCCATACGCCCAAGAACCTGCTGGGCGGCGACAAGAACGACAATTTTCTGCAGGGCAACAGCCTGGGGGCATGGTGGGCCCCCGATATTACCAATAACGCGCATACCGGCATCGGCGCATGGAGCGAAGAGGATCTGATAGCCTACCTGCGCACCGGCGTCAACCGTTTCGATATCGCCTCCGGCCCGATGGCGGAAGAGGTGGAACACTCTTCCCAGCATTGGCATGACGCGGACCTCAAGGCGGTGGCGGTCTACCTGAAGGCGGGCAAGGCCTCAACGGACAAGGCGCCCGCGGCCCTGGCCGCCGATGACAGCCGGATGGTGGCGGGCAAGGCCATTTATTTCGATCGCTGCTCGGCCTGCCATAACTCCTCCGGCACCGGCGAGGCCAATATTTTCCCGCGCCTGGCCGACAATCCGCTCATCCGCGCGCCCAACGCCGCTTCGCTGATAAACGTGGTGCTGGCCGGCAGCCGCGCGGGCGCCACCGACAGCCGTCCCACCGCGCCCGCCATGCCCAGCTTCGCCTGGAACCTGGATGACGCCCAGGTGGCGAATGTCCTGACCTATATCCGCAACAGCTGGGGCAACGCCGCGGCGCCGGTCAACGCCGACGACGTCAAGGAGATGCGCAAAACGCTGCGGCCCTGAGGCGCGGCGCCCTTCATCGTACGGGCAGAGCCGGCCGCAGCGCCGGCTTCGCCCATTTCATGGCAATGCTTGTTAATCTTATTTAATTACTTAATTCTTTATTCATATTTGCATTAATTGAATAACAAACTAATGTGCCAGGTTTATTTTGTCAAAAAACAACTTATTTACTGATAACTCTTATCCGTATAAATTCATATTAATATTAAATTATAAATAAAATAATTTTAACGCTATTTTAATTTCATATTAATTAATAGGTTAACGATAAAATAGATCCTTTTTTTCAGACCCCACTGTGATAGTTTTTATTTATGGGCTAAGATAACGAATAGTTCTTGGTAAAGCCGATTATCTGGCCCATTTTTCACGAAATAGGTTTTGTCGCCTTTATTTATACCTCTTAAATGATATACCTGGATATATGATAAACATCTCACGTTCGTTAGCCTGGAGATTAGTTTTCCTGCTAAGTGGTTTATTCTGGCTCTGTGTTATCGGCCTGTTCGCCTGGATTTAAATAGCGGACGAAACCACCCGCGCCGGCGATCGGCGTGGGCCGGCCCCGTTATTTCATCAGCGGCAAGGCCTGATAAGGCACTTCCGTATCGCTGCGTTTATCCAGCCGGTAGGCCTGGTAGGCCGAACGTAAGCCGAATAACAAAATGCTGATCATCACAAAGATAAACAGCGCGGTCAGCCCGGCGTTCAGCTGATTATTGAATACCAGCCGTCCCATTTCCTCCATGGTTTTGGCCGGTGCGATTATCTGATTCTGGTCGATGCCCGCCTGGTATTTACGCGCCAGTGCCAGGAACCCCACCCGCGGGTCGCCGGACAGGATTTTCATCAGCCCGGCGGTGGTGGTGCACACCAATAAGAACGCCATCGGCACGCCGGCCACCCAGGCGTAGACATGGCGTTTCATCTTGAACAGCACGACAAAACACAGGGTCAGCGCCATGGCCGCCAGCATCTGGTTGGCGATGCCGAACAGCGGCCACAGGGTATTGATGCCCCCCAGCGGATCCACAACGCCCTGGTAAAGGAAATACCCCCAGGCGGCCACGCACAGCGCGGTGGCGATGATATTGGCCGCCAGCGAATCGGTGCGCCTGAGCGACGGCACCGCCACGCCCAGCAGATCCTGCAGCATAAACCGTCCGGCGCGGGTGCCGGCATCCACCGCGGTGAGAATAAACAGCGCTTCGAACAGAATGGCGAAATGATACCAGAACGCCATGCTGATACTGCTCACGGCCTGGCTGAGGATATGCGCCATGCCGACCGCCAGGGTAGGCGCGCCGCCCGCCCGGGACACGATGCTGGTTTCGCCCACCGATTGCGCGTACTCGGTCAGCATCTGCGGGGTGATCTCAAATCCCCAGCCGCTGACCGCCGCCGCCGCCGCTTCCACCGTCGTGCCGCCCAGCGCCGCCGCCGGACTGTTCATGGCAAAATAAATGCCCGGATCGATAACCGACGCGGCAATCAGCGCCATGATGGCGACGAAGGATTCCATCAACATGCCGCCATAGCCGATAAAAGCCGCCTGGGTCTCGTTTTCCAGCATCTTGGGCGTGGTGCCCGAGGCAATCAGCGCATGGAAGCCCGACACCGCGCCGCAGGCGATGGTAATAAACAGGAAAGGAAACAGCGTACCCGACCATACCGGCCCGGTGCCGTCGATAAAACGGGTCATGGACGGCATTTCCAGCGTCGGGGCGATAAACACGATGCCGATCGCCAGCCCGACGATGGTGCCGATTTTCAGGAACGTGGACAAATAATCCCGCGGGGCCAGCAGCAGCCAGACCGGCAGGATGGACGCCACGCCGCCGTAGATAATCAAGGTCCAGGTCAGCTGTTTACCGTCCAGGGTAAAGAAAGGCGCCAGCGTGGGGCTGCGGGAGATATCGCCGCCGTAGATAATGGCGGCCATCAGCACGATAAAGCCGATGATCGAGATCTCGCCAATTTTACCCGGCCGGATAAAACGCAGGTAGATGCCCATGAAAATCGCCAGCGGGATGGTACAGCCCACGGTAAACGCGCCCCACGGACTGTTGGTCAGGGCTTTAACCACGATAAGCGCCAATACCGCCAGGATAATTATCATGATCATAAAAGTGCCGAATAACGCAATCACCCCGGGAACCGCGCCCAGTTCCTGTTTGATTAAGTCGCCAAGCGATCGTCCGTCCCGCCGCGTCGACACAAACAGCACCATGAAATCCTGCACCGCGCCCGCCAGCACCACGCCCGCCAGGATCCAGATCATGCCGGGGAGATACCCCATCTGCGCCGCCAGAACCGGACCGACCAGGGGACCGGCGCCGGCAATGGCGGCAAAGTGATGCCCAAACAGCACATATTTATTCGTGGGGACGTAATCCAGTCCGTCGTTATGGCGATAGGCCGGCGTCATGCGCGTCGCGTCCAGCCGCAGCACGCGGCTGGCGATAAAGCGGCTGTAATAGCGATAGGCAATCAGATAAACCGCCACCGCCACCACCAGGATCCACAACGCGTTAATTTTTTCGCCGTTATGCAAGGCGATAACGCCCATCCCAAAAGCGCCCGCAACGGCAACCAACACCCAAACCAGATGGGAAGCAATGTTTCGCATACACCCGCTCCTTGATAATGTATTAGCTAACTGAATAAAACGCTGTGCAGGAATGACTGAAATGTTTTATTACTATTTCTCATAACATTGCTTAAACCGTTTTGACAGACGCAATTTTCATAAATGTGATCCGCCAGGAAAGCTTGAACTATCTCTTACTGAAAATCAGACATCGGCTATAATTGTGCGCGCCCAGATATTACCCGGCCCCCGCCACCGGCGGCACGGCGCACCGTGGCGGCGCTGGTGATAAACCTACTCGGGGGGCTGATGGCGGCATGGCGGCATGACGTAATTAAGATATGTCTCGGCGGTTAAACCGTACGCAAGGGCCGTGAAAAGTCCAGGCGCCACCCAGCCGGCAGCGATGGCGGGGTAATCTATTCCCACTCCGGCGTGCCGTTATCCCAGGCAGACTATTTTTTATTGTTTAAACGCTTGTGCACCAATAACGCGGCAATAGCCGGAACGCCGAACACCAGCGCCAGCACCGGCAGTTCTTCCAGCAGCGTATAACCGGCGCGGAACACACCCACGCCCAGGTTGGCCAGGGAGATGACCAGCCACAGCACCATAAAAGCCTTTACCGCCGTCGCTATGGCCGGGCGGCCGACAAAATGCGCGCTATAGGTAAACAGGCCGAGCAATGCCAGGCCAACCACCACGATAATTAATGTATGCATGCGGTATTATCCATAAAAGGTCCATAAGCACTGTTTAATCACCATCGCGGCTACCGCTTCGGTTCCCGGTGCAAACCGCCATGATACTGGCTATCCCGGTACGAATGGCGCGCGCTTGGTGACCTGGGACGACGCCCGGCAGGCGGGACAATCGCAGGACATCTCGCGTGCGCAATTATCCGTTCATGTTCACCATAATCCCAACTTTCAGGTTGGGCGACGGCTTCATCCAATCGGTAAGCGCATGCTAGTGGCGCATATTCAGCAAGCGTTGGTCTATGCGATTTACGGCTATCGCCGGGCATGTGTCCTCCAGTCTCCCCAGTCAGAGGCTGAAGGCCTCACCCCGATGAATGCAAAACGGGCGTAGCGATATTTGCGTAATAACAGGGTGTGCTTGAGCGGAAAGCGCCATAAATATGATGGAGCATAATGATATCAGCAAAATGCCAACCCCGGGTAACCGGGCAACGGTATTGACTCTGGAAAGGATGCTGGAAGACTCGAAAGAGAACCCGCTGGATAGCGCGTTAGTTACCGCACGCCCAGAGAATATCAACACCGGCGCATTATTACATACGCTTCAGTCAGGGTCTAGCCAATGATCATTGCCAGACTTATGCAGCATTGATAACAAAGTTATAGCCGCTAATTAACACGCCGCCTTCAATGGTTAAAAAAACACCATTGTCCAACAAAATCCTTATCATTCATATTGTTGAAATAAAAAATCAATCATCATTCTTCTTCTTCATTTTGATGATTTATTGATAATAAAGTGATACCATAATTGTTACATGTTAATTTAATCAAGCGTAACGGTATCGATGAGATGGCTAAGCTTTTTTTTGAACCTTCATCAGTTCAATTTTATAAATATTGCTTGGTAGGATTAATAAATACTGCAGTCACTGCTGTTGTCATATTTGCCCTAATGGCAATAGGCACAAATATGTACCTGGCCAATTTTTCTGGCTATGTTGTGGGTATTCTCTTCAGTTATTTTATCAATAGCATATTCACTTTCAGTCAACAAATAACTGGCTACAGGATGCTAAAATTCGCCCTCGGTTGTTTGTTATCGTATATCGTCAATGTTGTTATCATCAAACTTGTACTTTTCATCATTCCGGATTCTATTTATGTTGTACAACTATTTGGGATGATTGCATATACTATTACTGGTTTTATCATTAACAAAATTTGGGTTATGAAATGAAGACCTTTAGAAAATGTCCCTCACTAGATATAGTCGTGCCTTGCTATAATGAAACCGAGGCATTCCCTTTTTGTCTGGCTGAATTAAGAAATATCATCAATCGGTTAAAAGACAAAGAGTTAATTTCATCACAAAGTGGCATTTTATTTGTCGATGATGGCAGTAAAGATGATACTTGGCGTCTTATCTCTGAGTCTTGCCAAGGTCATGATAACGTAAAAGGTATAAAATTATCCCGCAATAAAGGACATCAGGTTGCCCTTATCGCAGGTTTGGGAAAATCTGAGGCAGACATTGTTGTCAGTATCGATGCCGACCTGCAAGATGATACTAATGCTATTGAGGATATGGTAGTTAAGTACCATGAAGGATTCGATGTAGTCTACGGTGTCAGAAACAATCGACAATCAGATACTTTTCTTAAAAAAAATACTGCGTTACTATTTTATAAGCTCATGTCATTCATGGGTGTTAATCAAATTCAAAATCATGCTGATTTTAGGCTATTATCCAGAGTGGCCCTTAACGCCTTACTGGATTACCGCGAAGAAAATATTTATATCCGGGGTTTAATCCCAATGCTTGGTTTTCCTTCGACACAAGTTTTTTATTCACGAAGTAGTAGAGTTGCGGGCGAGTCTAAGTATCCATTGAAAAAAATGCTATCTCTTGCTGTTGAGGGCATTACTTCATTAACTATAACGCCCTTAAGAATGATTGCAGTGTTTGGATTATTTATAGCGGCCCTTTCAACCCTGGCAGGTATCTATGCTATCACTGAAAAATTATTAGGTCGTACAGTTGATGGCTGGGCGTCAGTAATGATAGGGGTATTTTTTCTTGGCGGCGTACAGATGCTATCTCTTGGCGTTATTGGGGAATATATAGGAAAAATATACGTCGAGACCAAACGCAGGCCAAAGTTCTTTATTTCTGAGGAAAAAGGTTATAACGATGTTAAATAATAAAACGAAATGTTTAATACTGAACCTATTAGCATTTATTATATTATCAGTCATCTATGCATATATTGCAAAAATAATCCCTTTAAATTCTGATGGAGCTTCTATTCTTCTGGAAGGTAAAGATTTAGGCCAGGGTAATTTCTTTTTACAAGACTGGCATCTTTCTACCGAAACCTATTTTTTTACTGATGTTATTTTTTATGGTATTTTCACTAAGATTTTTGGTTATCACATTTGGCAATGGTATGTTATACCCGGTATTCTGTACGCTGCAACAAGTATCGCCGCAATAAATTTGATAAAGGTAAAAGCGAAATCAAATATTTGGTTGCCCTTTGCAGTATTCGCTGTTCCCGGTGGCTTTATCGCCACAATAGCAGTAAGACCTTGTATACATATCGGCACTTATGTAGCCATATTAATCACATATTTGTTAATTGATCATTATCAGCGCCCCGGCAAAAAAAGCATTACGCTGAAAATCATCCTGCCTTTTGCATTTGCACTGATATTATTCAGTGACAGAATTTCCCTTTATCTTTTATTTATACCTATCTTTATTTCATTTTTTATAGATGTACTTAAGGGAGAGAAATGGCGTAATGCAGATATTCTAATTTTCGCCGTGATTGGCTACTTATTTAGCAAGGTAATAGCAAAGTTATTCCTGCTAATGAATGGATTTCATCTTCCCGGCACGACACTGCCTGCGTTTGTTGAATTTGATAAAATTTTTAATAATATTTATTTATTTGTATTATGCTCGCTTCACTTTTTTGATGCGATGTTTTTCGGCAAACCCATACAAGACACAAGCGCAATTTTTAACTTACTGCATTTTTTATTATTTTTAGCATTATTAGTAGGCGTTGTAAAAGTTGCAAAGAATATCAAAACATTGTCTTTTGTCGATTGTTCACTTATGGTGGCGGGAGTAACGCTTAGTGTTGCCTTTCTCGCAAGCAATATGCCTATTGATTTAGCCTCAGGCCGCTATTTATTCCCTGTCTATGTGTTTATGTCGATACTGGTCGGGCGAAACATCGTCCTGACTAAACGATGGCAAGCGCTGTTTATTTTTATCACCATCGTTTTGGCGATAAACACCCTACATGGATACAGGCACCAACATGCTGCCCGTACAGTACAAGTCGAAATACGTGAAACGCTTCAGAAGAATGGCCTAACCCGTGGTTTTGCGACTTTCTGGTATGCTTCTGAAACGGCGGCGCTAGGTGATATTATCATTGCGCCGGTAAATGATAATATTGATCCCTATCTATGGCTGACAAAAAATTCATGGTATGACGCCGGGAATAACTTCGTCATAGCTGAAAATAATCATATAGAACAAATTGCCCGGCAAAAATTTGGCATGCCCGATCGCGTGATTGAAGTCAGAGACTGTAAAATAATGGTATGGAATCATGTAATTAGCCTTAAATAATTACGAATCAGGCGGGTTCTCCTTTGCGGAGGGCCGCCTATCTTTACTTTTCTCTGATGTGACATGCAGACTTTCCGCAAGCTGTTCTGATAAGCCACTGAATTGTAGTGTAAGTAGATCGTTTTTAGTTTCACGCATTTTTTGAGATTTCAGGATCTTCAGCCATCAGCCGGTACTCTTCCGGCGCCAGGTTGTTCAGGGATTCATGAGGCCGCTCGCTGTTATATTCAGTATTTAATTCAGTGTCCTGAACAAATAAAAATCCAGTATTTCTGTCCGGTACGTCCGGTTAAACGGTTCGATAAACGCATTCTGTGTCGGCTTGCCCGGCCTGATAAATTCCAGTATCACGCTATGCTCTGCCGTCCAGTGCGCCAGCGTAAGCAATATCAGTTCCGGACCGTGGTATAAGCGTAACAGTACAGCAGAGGTACATGAAGCATACTGACAAACTCTTCCAAGACCCGCAGGATCTGAGATTCGGTGAAACGCGTTTTTTCATGAGGAGCCTTCCGTTAATTGTATTTTAACCAGAGAACGCCATTACGCGGGAAGGCTAAATTCAGGGGGACTACAGGTGTTACCACGGCCTCATAAGTGATTGCCGTGTCTTGGGTTGGCGGGACAAGCCCTACTATTGATTTCCCCGGCACCACAATTACGTGAAGTTTCGCTATTAAAACACCTTGGGTACAATAGTGCCGGTGACCCCATACTGTATCGCCCTTGCGCCGTTAACCGAGCCGCACCATCCCGGCTGCCACAGCGGTTTCCAGTGCCAAACGCGGTGATTCGCCGGTCATCCCGGTAGGGTTTAGCGGTTAATCATGACATAATACGCCGATAAAGCCGATGATAACGATCGGCGCTATCCACCCAACCGGACTTTTGACCATCGTGGCTATTACTCCCAAGCAACCGAGCTTTCTGGTGCATGATTACGAAACCTTCGGCAAACATCCGGCGCTGGATCGGCCCGCCCAGTTCGCGGGGATCCGCGCCGGGCTGGACTTCGAACCGCTGGAAGAGCCCCAGGTATTTTTCTGCAAACCGGCCGACGACTACCTGCCCGATCCCGAGGCGGTGCTGATTACCGGCATCACGCCGCAGCAGGCCGCCCGCGAGGGCGTCTGCGAAGCGGAATTCGCCAGGCGGATCCATGGGTTGTTCAGCGTGCCGGATACCTGCATTCTCGGTTACAACAATATCCGTTTCGATGACGAAGTGACGCGCAATATTTTTTACCGCAATTTCTACGATCCCTACGCCTACAGCTGGCGCCAGGGCAATACGCGCTGGGACCTGCTGGACGTGATGCGCGCCTGCTACGCGCTGCGTCCCGGGGGCATCAACTGGCCGCTTAATGATGACGGTTTGCCGAGCTTTCGCCTGGAGCACCTTACCCGCGCCAACGGCGTTGAACACGCCAACGCCCATGACGCCATGGCCGATGTCCACGCCACGCTTGCCATGGCGAAGCTGGCCCGACAGGCGCAGCCGAAGCTGTTCGAGTATCTCTACCAGCATCGCGGCAAGCAAAAGCTGAAAAGCCTGGTGGATATCGCCGCCATGAAACCGCTGGTCCATGTTTCGGGCATGTTTGGCGCCGGGCGCGGCAATACCAGCTGGATTGCGCCGTTGGCCTGGCACCCGGAGAACCAAAACGCCCTGATCGTCTGCGACCTGGCCGGCGATATGGAGGTACTTCTGGATCTCAGCGCCGATGAATTGCGTACCCGCCTTTATACGCGGCGCGATAAGCTCGGCGAACTGTCCGCGGTGCCGATTAAACTGGTGCATATCAATAAATGCCCGGTGCTGGCGCCCGCCAGTACCCTGCGCCCGGAGGATGCGGAACGCCTGGGGATTGACCGCGAGCGCTGCCTGCAAAACCTGCAGGTGCTGCGCCGGCACGCCGGCGTGCGGGAAAAAGTGGTGGCGCTGTATGCCGAAGCCGAGCCCTTTGCCGGATCCGATAACGTCGACGCCCAGCTGTACGATGGTTTTTTCAGCGATGCCGACCGCGCGGCCATGGATATTATCCTGGCAACCGATCCCGTTAACCTGCCGGCGCTGGATATCAGTTTTGTCGACCCGCGCCTTGCCCCGCTGCTGTTTCGCTATCGGGCGCGTAACTTTCCCCACACCCTCGATGACGGTGAACAGCAACGCTGGCTGGCATACCGCAAAGGATTATTTACCCCGGAAACGCTGCAAGCCTATGTGGAAAACCAGGAACGGCTCTATGCCGAACATGCCGGCGATGAGCAAAAAACCCGCCTCCTGAAGGCGCTGTTTGATTATATGCAACAGCTTTAATAAACTGACATTAACTTTATAACCGGCTATGTTTCACCCTAGCCTGAAGTATAAACACCAGAGAGATTAGGAATGAAAAAAAGTGGGCAACGGGGTTACAGCATTTGGCTGCACCCTTCCTTTTTTGCAATAAATATTATATTGGGTATGATATTAAGTTATCATTTTGTGATGATTAACTTCAGTGCGGACAATGATGTCGCCAATTCAATTATCGTTTGGCATGAAATCCAGCTTCATGGTTTTTCGGTGTTATCCCAGTGGCGGCCCACGGTGGATAACTGGTACTTATCCACCTACCCTATTCATTTCCTGCTGTTTAAACTTACAGGATCCACTTCAATATCCATTATTAAATTTATTGAAATTTCCCAAGTTTTTTTAGCCGCGGTGATATCATCCTTAATCTGTTTTCACAAAACCCGCAGCCGTTACGCCTTTTTGTTGATTCCATTCTTCTGCGGTTTATCCGTATTTGCTTACAGTGTAGCCTATATTTCACATCCTTTTTCCCATAACCTGACTAATTTGTATGGGCTGGCATGCGTTTATCTGTATATTGTTAAACCGCAACAATTTAGTTTTCCTTATGAGATTGGACTCTGTGCGCTGATAATTATAGCCTCTGTTTCGGATCCCTGGTTTCAGGCGGCCTATTTTCTGCCATTATTTTTGACCAGTCTCTATTCTGGTTTTATCGCCAGGACGCAGCCCAAAAAATATGTTATTCCGTTATTTATTACCGGCATTATCCTTTTTACACATATTATTGAACGACTTCTTCATTTACCGGTGGCCCGTTTCACGCTGGGCGCGCCTGAACAGATGCTGGCAAATGCCTATTGGTTTCTGGTGGGCGTGGGGGGCAGCCTGAATGTCTTTTTTATCCAGACAGATAATCTAAAGATAATTTCGGCCATTATCCTTATTCTCCTCTACTTTTATACCCTTATCACTATGGCCAAGCATGATAGTCTAGATAGGGTTATCTTTCTTTCCCTGGCTGGCATTACCTCGGCTTTTATTTTAAGCAGTGTCCCCGGGGCCTCCTATAGCGCGCGTTTTTTTGTCAACATTGTCTATCTGGCCATTATCGCTATCTTCACCAGCGCGGTGTATCGCATGCACAAACCGCTGTTGGGCTTCCTAGGCATTCTGTTTTTGTCTGGTATCTACTCCCATTGGCAGGTTGCCGCTAATGGACAGGATCGGTCCATGAGCGAATTGCGCGCTTTTCTGGAAAAAAACGATCTATCTTACGGTTTCGGCCCCTATTGGGACGCCAAAACGCTGGCGCTCGCTTGGGATACCCAGTGGAAAATACTGATACGCCCTGTCAGCTTTGATAAGGCCACCGGACTGATGCTGCGCGGCGGCCGGTCGCAAACGTTTAACTATTGGTATATACCTGAAACCAACGATAAGCCGCAAAGACAGTTTATCGCCGTGGCCAAAGGCGGCGAGGAATGTCCGGATTTGCAGCTATGTCTTGACGGCATTGTCAGGCAATTCGGTGAGCCTGAGGAAAAACTCAGCTTTAACAACCTGTTATTTTATGTGTACAACCGCCCTATCATCACCTACTCCGCGCCGGAGCTTGCCTCCGCCGGCGAACTTCGTTTCGGCTGGAAACACAGTGATTATATTTGGCAAGGCTGGAGAAAATCCTCGGAGCCGGACTATCGCTGGACCGAAGGACTAACGGCGCGGATGGCCTTTCATAAAGCGGCACCCTGGCGGCGAGGCGTTTTTACCCTAGCGGCATCAACCAATCAACCGGTCAAAGGGGCAATTTACTACCGTGATAAAAAAATCAAAGACCTCGATTTACCGCCAGGGGATCAGCGCATTCAGTTTGCCATTGATAATATTGACAGCGATGACGGCAATATCGCTATTAAAATCGCATTCGATGCGCTGAAAAGTCCACGCGACCTGGGTACCGGGCGGGAACGGGAAAAACTGGGTCTGGCCGTTAACAGGATAAGTTATCAGTTTGATTAACAATCAGGCGTTCTTCAGCATCCAGTCGATTTCCGTTGGCGTCACCAACTGCTCGAAATGGCTGAGTTCGGCGTGCTTGCAGGCATGATAAACCCGGCAAAAACGCGCGCCCAGTAATTCCTGCAGGCGCGTGCTCTCCCGAAACGCCCGCAGTGCCTCGCTTTGCCGCAGCGGCAGCGGCGCGCCCTGGTGTTCATCGCCGCCGTTGCCGGTAATTTCCTCCGGCAGCGGCGGCTGGTTATCCAGGCCGTGCAGCATGCCCGCCAGCGCCGCGGCCAGCGCCAGGTAAGGATTGACGTCCGCGCCCGGCACCCGGTATTCCACCCGGTGGTTATCGCCATCGCTACAGGGAATGCGCAGCGCCACGGTACGATTGTTATAGCCCCAATTGGCCCGCACAGGCACATACATGCCGTGCTGAAAGCGCCGGAATGCGTTAACGTTGGGCGCCAGCAGCGCCATGGAAGCCGGCATTAAATCGAGCATGCCGGCCAGGGCGTCGCACATCAGGCCGGCATGGCGGCCGCAGCCGTCGGACAGCACATTGTTACCCTGCCCGTCGCGCAGGCTCAGATGGATATGCAATCCGCTGCCCGCAAACGCCTCGTAGGGTTTGGCCATAAACGTGGCCTGCATGCCATGGTTTTCCGCCACCAGCCGCACCAGCCGCTTTAACTGCAGGGCCTGGTCGCAGACGGTAAGCGGGTTATCGCCATGGTGAAGGTTAATCTCGAACTGGCCGGGGCTGGACTCCGCCACGGCGCCGGCGGCGGGCAAGCCCTGCAGGCCGGCAAGCCGGTCGATATCGTTGAGCACCGCGGCGAAAAGGTCGAGATTATCCAGCGAATACACCTGGCTGTGGGTATGGCGATCGCCGGTTCCCGGCGCGCAGGGCGGCTGCAGCCGGCCCGCCGCGTCGCGCGCGCGATCCACCAGGTAGAATTCCAGTTCCACCGCCGCCACTGGGCTAAAGCCGCGCGCGCGCAACTGCTGCCACACCCGATTGAGAACATTGCGCGGCTCGACGTCAAAAGGCGCGCCGTCCTCATCAAGCATGGTCAGCAGCAGTTGGGCGGTTGAATCGGGATCGGCGGCGGATGGCGCCAGGGTACCGGCGACCGGCACGCAGACATGATCGGGCTCGCCTTTTTCCTGCCCCAGCCCGGCATCCTCCACCGTATGGCCGTAAAGGTTGATGGCAAACAGCGACGCGGGGAAATAGCATCCGTTTTCAATCGTGGAAAGTTCGGTCAGCGGGATACGTTTACCGCGGAAACCGCCGTTAAGATCGGTGAGAAAAATATCGACTTGCTGCGTTCGGGGGTGGCGTGCCAGGTAAGCGGCGATCTCACGCTGGAACGCGCTGGTTCGCTGCCCGTCGGCGAGCATTGCGCGCCGCGCCTGCGTATCCATCTGCTGCGCGGGCCGCGTCCTGAGAACATCTATTGCTAGGTGGTTGTGCATAGTTTACCCGCTGAAACATCCCTTTTGCATAACATTGGCGGACAGCAAACCGGCAGGCGCGATATTGCGCCTGCTCTAAAAACATAGCGCCAAGGCCGTTTTTTGGCAAATCCGGCTTTTGACCACATCCAGTCTTTAGCCAATCAGGCCCTGACGCCCCCGCCCGGCTCACGACAGGCGCATCGGCATCAGGGCCGGATCCGGATACAGGTATTCAAACCCCAGCTCGCGGCAAATCCGGCTGCCGTCGATGGTTTTACCGCTATCCTGCGCCCGGCCATCGCCGGCCTCGTCGGCCAGGTATTCCGGCGGGGTCAATGCCAGTTCCCGCGCCCTGGCCGGATAATAATCGCGCTTTGCCGGATGGCGCGGCGCGCAGATATTATAGATATGCCCGCCCTTAGGCAGCTTGAGCAGCAGCTCAATGGCGGCGATGACATCCGACTGATGCACCAGATTAACGCCGTGCGACCCGCCCGGCAACCCAGTCTTGCCCGCCAGGAACCGGCCGGGATGGCGGCTCGGTCCCACCAGCCCGGCAAGGCGCAGGATATCCACCGACGTATTGGGCAGGCGATGCAGCCAGCGCTCCAGCTCCACCAGGCACGCGCCCGCGGGCGTTACCGGCGCCAGCGGGCTGTCTTCGCGCAGCAGGCCCGCCGTCTCGCCATACACGGCGGTGGAGCTGGTGAAGATAATGCGCGGCACGGCAAACGCCAGGGCGCTGTCCACCACCTGCTGCACCGCCAGCAAATAGTCGTCGGCGCGTTCCATAGTGCGGCCCGCCGGCAGGGTAATAATCAAGGCGTCCACCTGGAACAGCGCCGCCAGGTCGTCCTGCTCAGCGTTGATTTCCGGCGTCACGACCAGCGGATAGCACTCCACGCCGCACATCCTGGCCGCCTCGACGCCGTCCGGCGTGGTTTTAGTGCCGGCCACCCGATATCCCCTGGCAAGCAGCGATAACGCCAGCGGCATTCCCAGCCAGCCTAAACCCACTATGGCGATTTTTTTCATATATGCTTCTCCCTCAGGCGTCTGGTACGTTAAGGCGTGATCTTCTGCAAAACCGACCGCGCGGGCCCGCGCCCCACAGAAAGAAAATAGTTGCATTTGCCACTAAAGATCGTTAGTTTTGATTTAAAGACGGCCTACCCTGGCCATGCTACTACTGTACTCGCTACAAATGTAATACTACGTATGTAATTTTCAGCGCGACAGTACAACCTAGACTGCTCAACCCAGTACAACGGAAATTATGATGAACAACGTTCTGTTTAACCACCATCATCACCATCACCCTGACTAGTCTTTCAGGCGTTTGGTGCTGGAAGACATAATATCTTCCAGTGGCGCAGAATGTAAGAGAGAGCCCTCGGAAGATATCTTCCGAGGGTTTTTTTTTGGGCTTAACACATTTTATTTCAGGCAGAGGACAGTATCTTGGACAAATCACGGTTACGGATAGCGATGCAAAAATCAGGCAGGCTGAGCACGGATACGCAGCAGCTGCTTGAACATTGCGGCATTAAAATCAATCTGCAGCAACAACGCCTGCTGGCCTTTGCGGAAAATATGCCCATAGATATTATGCGGGTGCGCGACGACGATATCCCCGGCCTGGTGATGGACGGCGTGGTGGATCTGGGCATCATCGGTGAAAACGTGCTGGAGGAAGAGCTGCTTAATCGCCGCGCCCAGGGCGAGGATCCGCATTATTACATGCTGCGGCGCCTGGATTTCGGCGGCTGCCGCCTGTCGCTGGCCCTGCCGCTGGATGAACCCTTTACGGGTCCCCAATGCCTGCAGGGCAAACGCATCGCCACCTCCTATCCGCACCTGCTTAAGCAATACCTGGACAAACTCGGCATCAACTTTAAGTCATGTCTGCTCAACGGTTCCGTGGAAGTCGCGCCGCGCGCCGGCCTGGCGGACGCCATTTGCGATTTGGTCTCCACCGGCGCAACCCTTGAGGCCAACGGCCTGCGGGAAGTGGAAGTGATCTACCGCTCCAAGGCCTGCCTGATTCAAAGCGACGTCGAGCTGCCGCCGGCCAAACAGGCGCTGATCGATAAGCTGATGATCCGCATCCAGGGGGTTATCCAGGCGCGCGAATCCAAATATATTATGCTGCACGCCCCGGCCGAACGCCTGGACGAGATCGTGGCCCTGCTGCCGGGCGCGGAACGCCCCACCATTTTGCCCCTGGCCGGCGATAAACACCGCGTCGCCATGCATATGGTCAGCAGTGAAACCCTGTTCTGGGAAACCATGGAAAACCTGAAAGCCCTCGGCGCCAGCTCAATCCTGGTGCTGCCGATTGAAAAGATGATGGAGTAAGCGGCCGATGACCACCTCCCCTTTTTCCACGCCGGTACGCTGGGACGACTGCTCGGCCGGCCAACAGGCCGCGTTGCTGGCCCGTCCCGCGGTGGCGGAGTCCGATCGCATCAGCAGCGCCGTCGGCGAGATTATCGATAGCGTCCGCCAGGGCGGCGACCAGGCCATCAAAGCGTTTAACCTGCGGTTCGACCATATCGCCACGGCGGAATTACGCGTCAGCGATCTGGCCATCCGCCAGGCCGCCGATCGCCTGTCGCCCGCGGTAAAACAGGCCATGGCGACGGCGGTGGCCAATATCGACTGCTTCCACCGCGCCCAGCAGCTGCCGCCGGTGGATGTGGAAACGCAGCCCGGCGTGCGCTGCCGCCAGCTCACCCGTCCCGTGGCGTCGGTGGGTCTCTATATTCCCGGCGGCTCCGCGCCGCTGCCCTCGACGGTATTGATGCTGGCCACGCCCGCGCGCATCGCCGGCTGCCGCCGGGTGATCCTCTGTTCGCCGCCGCCGATTGCCGATGAAATCCTCTATGCGGCGCAACTGTGCGGCGTGCAGGACGTCTTCCAGGTGGGCGGCGCCCAGGCCATCGCCGCCATGGGGTTCGGCAGCGAATCGATTCCGAAAGTGGATAAAATCTTCGGTCCCGGCAACGCCTGGGTGACCGAGGCCAAGCGCCAGATAAGCCAGCGCGCGGGCGGGGCCGCCATCGATATGCCCGCCGGTCCGTCCGAAGTGCTGGTTATCGCCGACAGCGGCGCCACGCCGGCGTTTATCGCCGCCGACCTGCTCTCGCAGGCGGAGCACGGCCCGGACTCGCAGGTGATCCTGCTGACCCCCGATGCGGCCATCGCCGAAGCCGTGGCGCTGGAAACGGACGCACAGCTTGCCCTGCTTTCCCGCGCCGCCATCGCCCGTCAGGCGCTCAGCGCCAGCCGCTTGATCATAGCCCGCGACCTGACCCAATGCGTGGCCATCAGCAACCGCTACGGGCCGGAGCATCTGATTATCCAGACCCGGGACGCCGAAAGCCTGGTGGCCGACATCACCAATGCCGGCTCGGTGTTCCTGGGCGACTGGTCGCCGGAATCCGCCGGCGACTATGCCTCCGGCACCAATCATGTCCTGCCGACCTATGGCTATACCAACACCTATTCCAGCCTGGGCCTGGCGGACTTCCAAAAACGCATGACGGTACAGGCGCTGACGCCGCAGGGCCTGCTGGGGCTGGCCCCCACCATTGAGATCCTCGCGCAGGCGGAGCAGCTCACCGCACATAAAAACGCCGTTACGCTGCGTGTCGCCGCGCTCAACCAGGCCCAGGCCGCCTCATCCACCCCTGCGCCGTTAACGGCCGATAAGGAGCAATAATGTCCATCAGCCAACTGGCGCGCGCCAATGTACTGGCGCTCGAGCCTTACCAATCGGCGCGCCGCCTCGGCGGCAAAGGGGATGTCTGGCTTAACGCCAATGAATATCCGCTGCCCCCGACGATTGAACCGCGTCCCGGCAACCTCAACCGCTATCCCGACTGCCAGCCGGCGGGGGTCATTAACAGTTACGCCGCCTATGCGGGGCTGCAGCCGGATCAGGTATTGGCCTGCCGCGGCGCCGATGAAGCCATCGAACTGCTGATCCGCGCGTTTTGCGAGCCGGGCCGGGATGCCATTCTGTTTTGTCCGCCCACCTACGGCATGTACAGCGTCAGCGCCGAAACCTTCGGCGTAGCCCGGCGCACCGTGCCGGCGCGCGACGACTGGCAGTTGGATCTGCCGGCCATCGAGGCGCAGATGGATGGCGTCAAGCTGGTTTATATCTGCAGCCCCAATAATCCCACCGGCAATATTATCCGCCCGGACGATATCAAGCGCCTGCTGGAAGCGGCCCGGGGACGCGCGCTGGTGGTGGCCGATGAGGCCTATATCGAGTTTTGCCCGCAGGCGACGCTGGCCGGCTGGCTGGCCGACTACCCGCATCTGGTTATCCTGCGCACCTTGTCCAAGGCGTTTGCCCTGGCCGGGCTGCGCTGCGGCTTCACCCTGGCCGGCGCGGACGTGATCCAGCTGCTATTAAAAGTGATTGCCCCCTACCCTTTGCCGCTGCCGGTGGCGGATATCGCCGAACAGGCTCTCAGCGCCGACGGACTGGCGCTGATGCGCGCCCGGGTGGCGGAGATCGCCGCCACCCGCCAATGGCTGGCCGCGGCCCTGCTGGAATGCGCTTGCGTGCTGGACGTCTATCCCAGCGCCAGCAACTACCTGCTGGCGCGCTTTGACCCGGCAAGCGGCGCCTTCAAGGCATTGTGGGATCAGGGCATTATCCTGCGCAACCAGAGCGCCCAGCCCGGCCTGCGGGACTGTCTGCGCATTACCATCGGCACCCGCGGCGAATGCGAGCGGGTGGTTAACGCCCTGCGCGCGCTGCGCAGCGACGTCGACGTTTCCCGCAAGGAGGCCATGTGAGCCAGAAACTGCTGTTTATCGATCGCGACGGCACCCTGATAAGTGAGCCGCCGGAAGATTTCCAGGTGGATCGCCTGGATAAGCTGGCCCTGGAACCCAACGTTATTCCCGCGCTGCTGGATCTGCAAAAGGCCGGCTTTCGCCTGGTCATGATCACCAACCAGGACGGCCTGGGCACCGCCAGCTTTCCCCAGGCGGATTTCGATGCGCCGCATAACCTGATGATGCAGATTTTCCGCTCCCAGGGCATCGTGTTTGACGACGTGCTGATTTGCCCCCACCTGCCGTCTGACGGCTGCGACTGCCGCAAGCCGCTCACCGGCCTGGTAACCGGCTACCTGGAGGACGGCCGCATCGATACCGCCAATAGCTACGTGATTGGCGATCGCGAAAGCGATATCGCGCTGGCGCATAATATGGGTATCAATGGGCTGCGCTATCACCCCGAGACCCTGGGCTGGCAGGCGATTGCCGACCTGCTCACCCGCCGCGATCGCCATGCCCACGTCAAGCGCGTCACCAAGGAGACGGATATCGATGTGCAGGTCTGGCTGGATCGCGAGGGGGGCAGCAAGATCAATACCGGCGTCGGCTTTTTCGACCACATGCTGGATCAGATCGCCACCCACGGCGGTTTTCGCATGAATATCGCGGTCAAGGGCGATTTGTATATCGACGATCACCATACGGTGGAAGATACCGCCCTGGCGCTCGGCGAGGCGATTAACCAGGCGCTGGGGGATAAACGCGGCATCGGCCGGTTCGGTTATATGCTGCCGATGGACGAATGCCTGGCGCGCTGCGCGCTGGATATTTCCGGGCGCCCGCACCTGGAATATAAAGCGGAGTATACTTATCAGCGCGTCGGTGATTTAAGCACTGAAATGGTCGAGCACTTTTTCCGCTCGCTGTCTTATGCCATGGCCTGCACCCTACACCTGAAAACCAAAGGCAAAAACGATCATCACCGCGTCGAAAGCCTGTTCAAGGTCTTTGGCCGCACGCTGCGCCAGGCTATCCGCGTGCAAGGCAACACCCTGCCCAGTTCGAAAGGAGTGCTGTGATGAAGGTCGTGATACTTGATACCGGTTGCGCCAATCTGTTCTCGGTTACCGCCGCGGTGCGCCGGCTCGGCTACCAGCCCGTGGTCAGCCGCGATACCGATATCGTGCTGCATGCGGACAAGCTGTTCCTGCCCGGCGTCGGCACCGCCCGGGCGGCGATGGATCAATTGCGTGAGCGCGGCCTGATTGAGCTTATCAAGGCCTGCACCCAGCCGGTATTGGGCATCTGCCTCGGCATGCAGTTGCTGGGCCGCGAAAGCGCCGAGAACGGCGGCATCACGACGCTTGGCATTATCGACGCTCCGATCGACAAAATGACCGATTTTGGCCTGCCCCTGCCCCATATGGGCTGGAACCAGGTGCATCCCCATCATGACAACCGGCTGTTTCGCGGCATCGGCGACGGCAGCTACTTCTATTTTGTCCATAGCTACGCCATGCCCCTGTGCGCCGCCACCATAGCGCAGACCCATTACGGCGAGCCGTTTACCGCGGCGGTGGAGCAGGATAATTTTTTCGGCGTGCAGTTCCATCCTGAACGCTCCGGCGCCGCGGGCGCTCAACTGCTGAAGAATTTTCTGGAGATGTAAACGGTGATTATTCCCGCGTTGGATTTAATAAATGGTGAAGTGGTGCGGCTGCATCAGGGCGATTACGGCCGCCAGCGCCAATACGGCGGCGATCCCCTCGCCCGTCTGCAGCAGTATGTCGGGCAGGGCGCGCAGCTTTTGCATCTGGTGGACCTTACCGGCGCCAAAGACCCCGCGGCCCGCCAGATCCCGTTGCTGAAAACCCTGCTGGCCGGCGTTCGGCCCACGCCGGTGCAGATTGGCGGCGGCATCCGCACGGCGGAAGATGTGGCGGCATTGCTGGATGCCGGCGCCACCCGCGTGGTGGTGGGCTCCACCGCCATCCGCCAGCCGCGCGAGGTACAGCGCTGGTTTGAGCGTTTTGGTCCCGATGCCCTGGTATTGGCCCTGGACGTACGCATCGACCGTGACGGACAGCGCGAGGTGGCGGTCAGCGGCTGGCAGGAAAATTCCGGCATGACCCTGGAGCAGGCGATTGGCGAGTATCAGCCCTTTGGCCTCAAGCACGTACTTTGTACCGATATTTCCCGCGATGGCACCCTGGGCGGCTCGAACGTGGCGCTTTACCAGGATATCTGCCGCGCCTGGCCCGCTATCGCCTTCCAATCCTCCGGCGGCATCGGCTGCCTGGAGGATATCGCCCGGCTGCGCGGCACCGGCGTCCAGGGCGTGATCGTCGGCCGCGCGCTGCTGGAAGACAAATTTACCGTTGAGGAGGCTATCGCATGCTGGCAAAACGTATAATTCCCTGCCTGGACGTGCGCGCCGGCCAGGTGGTGAAAGGGGTACAGTTCCGTAATCATGAAATTATCGGCGATATCGTGCCCCTGGCCCGGCGTTATGCCGAGGAAGGCGCGGACGAGCTGGTATTTTACGATATCACCGCCTCCGCGGACGATCGTGTGGTGGACCAGAGCTGGGTGGAACGGGTAGCGGAAGTGATTGATATCCCGTTTTGCGTCGCCGGCGGCATTAAAACCCTGGAGCAGGCGGGCCGTATCCTGTCGTTCGGCGCCGATAAGATTTCCATTAACTCGCCGGCGCTGGCGGATCCCGACCTGATAAGCCGCCTGGCGGACCGGTTCGGCGTACAGTGCATCGTGGTCGGCGTCGACACCTGGCATGACGGCGGCACCGATCGTTACCTGGTCAATCAATATACCGGTGACGAAACCCGCACCCGGGTGACAACATGGGAAACGCCCGACTGGGTGACGGAAGCGCAAAAACGCGGCGCCGGCGAAATTGTGCTCAATATGATGAACCAGGACGGCGTGCGCAACGGGTATGACCTGAAACAGCTCCGGCTGATCCGCGGGCTGTGCCACGTGCCGCTGATCGCTTCCGGCGGCGCGGGCGCGCCCGAACACTTCCTTGAGGCGTTTCGCGACGCCGACGTGGACGGCGCGCTGGCGGCCTCGGTATTCCATAAGCAGATAATTAATATTGGCGAGTTAAAAACCTTTCTCGCACAACAGGGAGTAGAGATCAGATGTTAACCACGCAACAGCGCGACCAGCTGGATTGGGATAAAACAAATCAAATGATGCCCGCCATTGTCCAGCACGCCATTTCCGGTGAGGTATTGATGATGGGGTATATGAACCCCCAGGCCCTGCAGGTAACCGAGGACACCGGCAAGGTGACTTTTTTTTCCCGCAGCAAGCAGCGCCTGTGGACCAAGGGCGAAAGCTCCGGCAACGTCCTGCATGTGGTGGGCATCTATCCCGACTGCGATCGGGATACCCTGCTGATCCTGGCCAACCCCGACGGCCCCACCTGCCATACCGGCGCCAGCAGCTGCTTTTATCCGGCCGCCACCGACTGGGGTTTCCTGCATAACCTGGAAACCCTGCTGGCGCAAAGGAAAACCGCCGACCCGGAAAGCTCCTACACCGCCCGGCTGTATGCCAGCGGCACCAAACGCATCGCCCAGAAGGTGGGAGAGGAAGGCGTGGAAACCGCCCTGGCGGCCACGGTGCACGACCGTGAAGAACTGACCAACGAGGCGGCGGACCTGGTTTATCACCTGCTGGTGCTGCTGCAGGATCAGGATCTGGATTTAAGCCGGGTTATCGGCCGGCTGCGCGAGCGGCATCAATAACCGCTCCAGCAAGCCGCCCGGCGGCAGATAAGGCGTATTATGTGCCCCCGCTCATTGATCGGGGGTATGTAAAACCGCGGTGATTCGTCATCACTATTTAAAAAAATTGCGAACCTTTTCCACAGCCCGCTTAGTTTCATTCTTTGTCTGCTCTGCAACACGGTTAAATTCATGTCCTATCTTCTGTGGATCAATACGCGCAGCTTCATCCCCTATCTGCTCTAAAATACGGTTAGCTTCATGTTTTAACTTCTCTTTATCCAGCGATTTTATTTGACCATGAATACGCGAGGCTTCCCGCAATACCTTTTGCCCCAAAGAAAAAGAGGTCGCTGATCCGGCCGGTTTATTGCCGGCATCATTAGCTGCGGCCGCTTCAGGACGGGTGGCGTCATCCGGGTATTCGTTCCTTACCCTTTGCAAATAAGCGCCAATATCATTAAATAATGCTTCATCGATATCTTCGCCTCCCCGGCTATTATCTATACGCGCAAGCAGACCCTCGGGCAACGGCCGCTGGGAAGCATTGGCGACCCCGGTCAGCTTATCGCGCAGAGATGAAAAAAATGCATTATTGTCTGAATTCGTTGATACACTGTGCTGAATAGGTGCATCATTACTTTTAGGAACTAAACTATCATAAATCATTGTAAACTCCTTATTTATAATATATTAAACTAAAAATATTGCTGATAAGTTTACCTGGCATGCTTAGAGCAAATACGTTCGTTAATTGAATCATTATCAGCATGATTATCCGGCGCTAACTTTAAACAAATCGTCAATATGACAGGTAAATCTGAATCAAATATGAAACGCCTCTTTATCCCTTGGCGGCGCCATTGCTGCATGGATAACATCGCCGTCGTGACCGGGCTAGATTCACTTTCAGCGCCGGCTACGATGGTTAAGGCTGCGGCGTTAGCCTTCATGGCGCGGCGCTGCCCGATCCTGAACTGCCGCGCAGCGAAGGCGAGGCTGGGAACAGTTTTTTGTAGCTGGGAGGCGGTGTGTAGCTGGGAGGCGGTGAATCGCCCTTAATGTTCTTGAGTTCAGGAACGGCCGGGAATCCCGCATCCAAAGGGGGTGGATAATAAGGAACTAAACTGAGCGGCGGCCCATGGCGGTTCGACGCGAACGACAGCGCGCTGAACCCCCCTGACGTTGGCGCCGGCCCGGCTATCGGGGTATTATCCGTCTTTCGCGTGATGGGGCCAAAACCGCAACAGTATAACCAACTTGGCATCTGATACTCCTGATGATTGAGACACAAAAAAACACAGTCTAAGAACATTACGGATGTGTTATTTTCCACCGAGCACAACGACCGCGATCGGTTTGAATTTATGATACCGGGCCGCCGCCACGGGTAATGCTTCCGTCATTTTTGGATTATATTTACAAGCTATTTCGTCAAAAAACCGCAGATTATTGCGATTAATTTTATTATTCATTAGTCCGTGGCAATATAACTCCGAATTATCAGGAAGCAGTAAAATTATCCTGAATATTCACTTCTTTTTCATCCAGTTTAATGAATTTGTTGAAAAATGATTAAGGTATTTTCACTTCATTATCACGACCTGTTGATACTGCATTTAGGGCTTTATTAAGGGGCAACCTTTTCGCGTATTCTTGACATAAAAATGGTAGAATAGGTTAATTATTCATTTATACCTAAGTACACCGCCATGCGTTAATCAATCGGATTGCCACCTGATGATTAAGCCTGGGCAAAAGAATATGGGGCAGTTGATACTTAAGTTCACGGAAGATCCTCAATCTTCCGTCCAGGGGCAGGGTTAATACCGCCGCAAGCAATGCATCCAATGCCGGTAATATATGCCCCGGGCAGAGATGAAGAACGTCAAGCGACAGCTCTGCCAGTATGGCTTCCCGGGTCCGCCGGCGATAGCTTACCGTCAGCGCCAGCAACCCCAGCATAATCTCACCTCGATCCCGCTGCCGCAATAGCCTGAAATGGTAAAGGATATTTTCGCCGACATGCTCACGGCATACCGTCGACAGCGCCGGCCCCTTACGTAACAGGTCTTTGCAGGCATCGGCCAGGGCGCAGGCGGATAATCCCCGCAGGCGGTAATAACTGAGCGCCGTCCAGCCCTGGTTTTGTAGTGAATCCGGCCAGGCGTCGATAATCTGGCTAAGACGCTGATATAGCCATTCCGCCGCCGCCTCGTCCGGCGGGCTCACCCTTTCAATGATACGCAAAACCGGCGCCAGCTGGCAGTGAGGAGGAAACGCGGCCAGGACACCCGGGGTGTCGTCACTGCCCATCAGCATTTTCACACGCGGATAACCGCACCGGCGCGCCAGGCTGCGGGTTAGAATAATGCTATCCCGCTGCGTTTTCAGCCGCTCATATAATGTTTTATTAACGCAGGATAATCTGAGTAAATCCCCAGGCGAGAGAGAATGGCCGATACGCGTTAAAAGCTCCATGGATAAGGTATCCAGGCCCTGCGGGCGCGCCTCGCCTGCGGCCTCAAGCGACGGCGCCATGCGCAGCGCCTGGGAGCATCGGTTGGCAACGGCATTGATTCCCCGTGCCAGCGCGCCGGGAATGCAGCTCCCGGATGAGAACGCGTTGGCAACGCCCGGCGGGGCAACAGATTCAGGCTCACTTGGGGAATGACAGCATAATAGCGAACGCAGCATGGCATGTTCCTCTTTATGATTGGCAAGGTTAGCCCGTTTTTTATGGTAGCGGCAGGTATATTTACGCTATGCGGCGGCGCTTTGCATCCGGCCTGCGCGACAGAAGTTAATTCTTGAACCCCCCTCGATTCTTCAGGAAGCAAACATAAAAAAACCGCCCGGTTTCGCGGACGGTTTACGATGACATCACGACGGTGCCTATGCCCTACACCGCCGGGTTACAGACGGCTTATACCGGCACCCAGCACAGGGGTTTGCCGGGCAGTCTTATTCCAGCCATTCGGTATGGAACACGCCGTCCTTGTCGGTGCGCTTATAGGTATGCGCGCCGAAATAGTCGCGCTGCGCCTGGATAAGGTTAGCGGGCAATACCGCCGAGCGATAGCTGTCGTAATAGGCGATGGCGGCCGAAAGGGTCGGGGTCGGAATGCCGTGCTGTACCGCATAGGCCACCACGTCGCGCAACGCCTGCTGATAATCGTCGGCCACCTTTTTAAAGTAAGGCGCCAGCAGCAGATTGGCGATGTCGGCGTTTTCGGCATAGGCGTCGGTGATTTTCTGCAGGAACTGCGCGCGGATAATGCAACCGGCACGGAAGATCTTGGCGATCTCGCCGTAGTTCAGGTTCCAGTTATTTTCTTGCGACGCGGCTTTCAACTGGGAAAACCCTTGGGCATAAGAGACGATTTTACCCAGATAGAGCGCCCGGCGGACTTTCTCGGTAAATTCTTTTTTATCACCGCTAAAGGCTTGCGGCGCGGGACCGGACAATACTTTCGCGGCGGCGACGCGCTGATCTTTTAGCGACGACAGATAGCGGGCGAACACGGACTCGGTAATCAGGCTTAACGGTTCGCCCAGATCCAGCGAACTCTGGCTGGTCCATTTGCCGGTCCCTTTATTGGCGGCCTCATCAAGGATAACATCGACCAGGTAGTTACCCTCTTCATCTTTCTTGGTGAAGATATCTTTGGTGATGTCGATCAGATAGCTATTCAGCTCGCCCTTGTTCCATTCGCTGAAGGTGGCGGCCAACTCGTCATTGCTCAGGCCCAGGGCATTCTTAAGCAGCGCATACGCCTCCGCGATCAGCTGCATATCGCCATATTCGATGCCGTTATGCACCATTTTAACATAATGACCGGCGCCGTCCGGACCGATATAGGCCACGCAGGCTTCGCCTTCGGCGCGCGCGGCGATTTTCTCCAGTATTGGGGCCACCAGGTCGTAAGCGGCTTTTTGCCCGCCGGGCATGATGGAAGGGCCTTTCAGGGCGCCCTCCTCACCACCGGAAACGCCGGTGCCGATAAAATTGAACCCTTCCGCGGACAGCTCGCGGTTACGGCGAATGGTATCGCGATAGAAAGTGTTGCCGCCGTCAATCAGGATATCGCCTTTTTCCAGGTAGGGTTTCAGCGAGTCGATGGTTTTATCGGTGCCTTCGCCGGCTTTGACCATCAGCAGGATGCGCCGCGGTTTTTCCAGTGAATTGACAAATTCTTCCAGGCTGTAGTAAGGCACCAGATTCTTATCGGCATTCTCGGCGATCACTTCTTCCGTCTTTTCGCGCGAACGGTTGAAGATGGAAACGCTATAACCGCGGCTTTCAATGTTCAGCGCCAGATTGCGCCCCATTACCGCCATACCGACTACGCCGATCTGTTGTGTGGACATTAAGCAACTCCTGTCTGAAGTATGTGTCTTAAGTATGAACCACCTGCGGCCGCACGTTGGCCGGCAGGTTATAAAATGTGGATGATATGTTAACCCAGCTTTACGGGCGACGGGTAGTTATTGGTGCGATAGTCACTGTTCGTTACGCATTCCATGCCAACATAACGGTGCGGCTGGCTTGCCGCCGCGAGCGTGTATGACATGCCAGAAAACGTCTACAGTAAAGAACGATACAAACTGATATAACTCTCGACCATTTTCGCCGAGGTAAACATCGCATCGAAACGCTCCCGGGCGTTGTCGCCATAACGCCGCGCCAGTACAGGATTATGCCAGAGCTGCCGCATGGCATCGGCCAACTCCTCGGGATCGGTAGGACGAACCGCCAAGCCGGTCTCATGGTGAATATTAACAAACGTGGTGCCGGTACCAATCTCGCACGTAATCATAGGCTTGGCAAACATTGCCCCCTCCAGCAGAGTAATACCGAAGGCTTCTGAGCGCAGATGGGATGGAAAGACGATACCGTAGCATAACGTAAGCAAAGCAATCTTATCCTTATCCGGCAGCGCACCGAGAAAATGAATATTTCTCAGCCCCAGTTGCGCCGCTTGTTGCTTCAACTCGCCTTCCATGGGACCGACGCCGACCAGCACCACCGGATAACCGCTGATTTTAGCCGCGACCAACAAAGTTTGCAGGCCCTTGTAATAACGAAACGCACCGATGAACAAAAAGAAAGGCCCGCCGATACGGGATCGCCATGCCTCAAGCAGCTCATCCCTGGCCGGCGGATACGACGCCGGATCCAAACCAAAGGGGATAACGCTTATTTTAGGCAAAAAGCGCTGCAAAACAGGGCTACTGTCCACATAGTTTGGCGATGACGCCACGATACGGTCAACGCTGGTCAGAAAACGGTTCATTAACGGCCGGTAAAGCTGCAGCATCGCCTTTTGTTTGACGATATCGGAATGGTAGGTCACGACAGTCGGCTTTTTAATTCCGGCGACAAAATGCATTATATCCATAAATGGAAAGGGAAAATGGTAATGAATAATATCCGCCCCGGCGGCAAGGGCCTTAAAATGACCAATCGCTTTATAGGAAAAAGGCGTGGAAGCGAACTGCCAGCTGATGGCGCTATAGGCGACATGGTGGCGGTAAAACGGCTTGCTATCACTGGACCCGTTTGGACTAAGCGCCAGAACGGTTGATGATATGCCGCTGGCAAACGCCCCTTCACTTAATTGGAAGATCACCTGTTCAATTCCCCCGTAAGAATCGGGATAATAGGTTTTATAAAGGTGAAGTATTTTCAACATAACAGGATTCAGACCTTCCGGTAGGCTTCAATCGTTTCCGCAGCACAACGCTGCCATGAAAATTGCCGCGCGCGCGCCAGGCCGGCGGCTATCGCACTCGCGCGTTGATGTTCATCTTCAAGGCTGGTGCCAAGAGCCAGAGTCAATGCGTCCACATCCAGCGGGTCAAACATACTGGCGGCGTCGCCGGCCACTTCCGGCAAAGAGGCGGCGTTGGAGCAGACCACGGGAACCCCGGAGGCCATTGCCTCAAGCACCGGCAGGCCGAAACCTTCGTATAGTGACGGAAAGGCAAACACCCGCGCCGCCGCAAATAATAAGGGCAGGTCGTGGTTAGGGAGATAACCTAAATAATGCAGCCACCCCTGGCGCTGGCCACGTTCAAAGCGCCGATGCACCTCCTCGCTGCCCCAGCCCTGGTAGCCGCAAAGCACCAACGGATAGCGCATCCTTACCTCTTGCGGCAACCGTTCATAGGCGGTAAGCAGCGTGGCGATATTCTTCCTCGGCTCGATGGTGCCGGTAAACAGGGTATATCCCTGCTCGGTCAGGCCAAGCCTTGTCAGCAGCGGCTGCAACTGCGCGCTTTCCCTGGGATAAAATTCCGCGCTACAGGCCAAATAGGTCGTATCGATTTTTTCACTGGGGTAATTAAAATAGTTGGCTAGTTCATGTTTGGAAAAATCAGACACAGTGATGACGCGACTGGCGCGCTTTAGGCTGGCCTGCATAGCTTTATGCATGTAACGAACCCGCTCGCGGGGATGGTATTGCGGGCAGGTAAAAATCGAAATGTCGTGGAACGTGGTTACTGCGCGGTCAAGGCCGGCGGGCAGATAGTAATTCGGGCTATGATAAATATAATCGCGGTAATCGCGCAACGCTCTCTTTTGCATCAAAGGGTAAAGATGCTGGTAGACTTCAATCAATGTTACACGTTTTTTTAGCCATTCTTTCAGCGGACTCGACGGCAGCGCTTTATCGGCATGATCGGGCAATGCATCGACCACCTTCAGGTTGTTGAAATATTTCAATTCACTGATAGCACTGCTTTGTTGCAATTGTTTCAGTAATTCCAACGCGTAACGGCACACCCCGGTAAGGGGATACTTGATGGCATCGGTGGAAAACATAATTTTCACTATGATTATTTCCATTCTCATCTATGGATACAAAACCGATGCGATACGCTTTATACCCGCACCCTATAGAATTTAAACGTACTCCCGCCTGCGCCCTAAGCCACTGGCGGGACAGTACAGTGGCTGTTTATTTTCCAGCCGGTCGTAATAATGGCAGTTTATTTAATAACAGCCGTGTGTCCTGCGGAAGGTTAAGCCCGGCAGCATTCAACGCGCAAACGTTAAGGTAAGGGTTTGCCATCACCTCTTCAGCACATTCCTTTAACCACAACCGCAGTTGATCGGCCTGATGATCAGAAGCACAAATGATACCGTCGGTATGCCTCGCCAGGGCGCTCAATACAGGGCGGTTGTTCGTCTGCCGGTCGGCATCGGCATCGGCATCCGCAGCGTTGATAAAAATCTCCTGTTCCTGAAGAAGGCAATAAACCGTTGTGCCGACGCGCCTCAACGTATCCCACTGTTGAGTATTCAGGGGAAAAACGCCGTTGGCCGGCACGTTGACCAGCACAATATCGTCTTTTTTTAATAAAATGGGCTCATCATCCCCCCAATCATGCCCCTGATGAGCAGCCTGGTAGCGATTTGCATAATGATAGTATCCCGCCTCATTGCAACTGATGGCCCTGACCTGATAACCAGGGACATTGCCGGCCAGCAGGCTTGCCGTCAGCGCTTCTAACGGCGCCGGCGCTGCAGCTGTGGTAAGCGGTTGCAAAAAGCGTGATACATCTATCGCTAATTGCCGCTGGTGCTGGCTGAAATTATTGCGTGCAATAGCCCATGCCGTGCCGAGTTTATCCGTATCACTGAGGTGATGCGTTTTCGACATCATGCGATTAAGGATATCATCCGTCGATTGCTCAGGCGTGCCGTCAAAGACTCGAAACATTTTTGGCGTATTCATTATGTGCGCAAAACTATCCCAGGCAATATGGGCGGTACGATCCCATGAAAACAAGCCAGACTGGGTCAGGGCATGCTTTTTAAGCGCCAAGAAAAAATCCTCATCCGTCAGAGCGCGTTCCATTACTGCCTTAATGGCATTGACATCATTTGGATCAAACATCGCCTCTGACCAGCCGATCACTTCCGGCAAACTGGTAGCGTTAGAGCTCAGCGTGGCCGCACCGCAACTCATGGCCTCCAGGGGAGGTAACCCAAATCCTTCGTGCAGCGACGGGAAAACAAACAATTTACAGGTGTTATATAAGGCTATCAAATCACTATCAGGCAAATAGCCGGTAAATACAATTTGGTTAGGCTTGATACCATATTTTTCCACCATCTCAAGCGTACGTTCTAAATCGTAGGGGCGGATCTTACACGCCATCACCAAGGGATAACGATCTCGCAATTCCTCGGACAACATGCCAAATGCCTGAAGTAATGCATTAATGTTTTTACGCGGCTCGATCATAGCGAGCGTAAGCAGATATTCATCGGGTAAATTATAACGTTCTTTTAATCGGGCCCTGGCTTGGCTATCTAACTCCAGGCGGCAAAATTCAGGTTCAACCGCTGATGAAATATTAAAAATTCGTTTATGATCGATGGACGTGAAGCGTTTAACCTCATCAGCTGCAGAATTAGAAATCGCAAAAATCGCATCCGCATATTCATATTCATGCAAACGTTCAAGGTAAAAGCCTCTGAAATTAGCGTCAGCAAGATACACTTCTTTATTAAGGTATGGTATTAAATCATGGCATACGCAAATGGTACGCCATTTTACCGGAAAGTCAGGAATAGAGACAATATAGTCATCAACATGGCCTTCAAAGAAACTGATAACAAAAACAATATCAGGATTAATGTTGGCAATCGCAATATTACGGCACTCTTCCGCCGTTTGATGACGCCATTGATTTTCAGCATGGCAAGCGACCACTGGTCCATGGGCTGAAAAAGTAAATATTTCCTCGGCAGGTAATATATCTTGATAAAGATGCCGTGTTTCTTCAATGTTATCAATAGGAAAAATACCGTTAACCAGTATACTTACTCGATTTTCACCGGCATTGCGTATGATTGCCCGGCTCATGGCTAAAGTACTGCGTCCTATACCCCGAAATTTGCTTTGTGTTTGCAATCCCTGCACGTCAATAAGAATATGCATTTAATCAACCTTCTTTATTATCGTTTTTTAATTTATTGAATATAATTTGTACCTGCCGCGGCACGTTTTTTAGATCGATTAACTGCGATTGTAGTTGCGTTTTAACGATTTCATTATTAATTGCCTGCTCAACGATCACCGGCTCGATAGCTTCGGGGTAGATACGGCGATAAAGACGGAGCGCTGCATTATATGCTCCTATTTTATTAAGCATTATTCTCAAGCGGGATTTCATGACCGGCCGCTGTTGAATACGGTAAAATGCCGCTTTCAGTATTCGTCTGATGGCATGCTTGCTACGTTGCTTAGCGCCATACTGGCGCAACAAATGATACTGGTTGCCGGCGTAGCGATAAGGGAATGTGAAACGCCAGGAGTTACTTTGGGTTATCGCTTCAAGGCGATGGGCCAAATCCTGATTGATCGCCGATAACTGTTTGATTTGCTGTTCTTCGCCAGCAATGATATCACTTAGTTTGTCGTTGCGTTCCCCTGCAGCAGTAAGCATCTCAGCAAAGCGCATGTTGATATTTTGTGTTTCAGTCAATAAATCGCGCAGACTGTCGCTGGCTTTGCCGCTTTGCGCAGCGTTGAGGCTTTCTTTCTCGGCCAGTTTCTGTTGGATATAAGCATATTCTTGACTCAAATCGAAAATTTTCTGCTCCGACATTTCACCATTACTGTGAAGCGTAGCAAGTATTTCATCAACAAATGGGATCCGTTCATCCAAAGCCGTTTTACACTCGGCGATCCCCTTGCGCATTTCCTGTGCCAGCAATTCGACGCGGACATCCTGTTGATCAATGCGCTCCGCTAACGATAGTTCCATATCGTGTAAATGTATTTGATACATTTGCATCCCTCTTTCAACCGCAGCAATCCATTGATTAAAACCGTAATTATCCGTTGTGGGTGCAGGCAAAGACACGCGTGATTGCAGTAATGCCAGCATAGTCTCGAAGGACCATTGTGCTTTAGGCAACTGCCACACTGCGTACAGCCAATTATCATACGGCTCCGGCAGGTTAAAAGGGCTTAGCGCAAAGGGCCGGGAAAAATTAATTTTAATTTCCGGCGGGTTAAATATTTCATTAACCAGAATAAAAAACGCCAGAAAAGGATCATGGGGCCAGACGCAATCGGTCTTTTCAGTCGCGACTGAACCCAAATCGATCAGACGCGCTTCACTGTTATCGTTAACCAGTATATTCCAACTACGCACATCATCATGATACAAACCGGCCTGTTCGAGGGCGGTAAGTTGAACCAAAAGAGAATTGAGCAGCGTCTCATGATTGAGGGGCGCACGGCGGCTCAATAAATCCAGCAACAGCTCTCCAGACAATCGCTCCATCATAAGCCAGCCATCGTATTCGCTGATGCCACCGCCAAGAAATTCCGGTGCGGGAAAACCCGCCGGCGGTTGCTTTAAAAAAGCGCTTTCGCTGGCTATCTCATCACGATTGCGTTGGCTTTCCATAGCGGAAAGTTTGCTGCCTTTAATATCAAAGTTAAAAACCTTACAAACAAAATCATGCCCAAAATAATAACGCCGGCTTCCTTTATGGGCCCCCTGCGCCGCTTTATAGGGCCAGTCGCGCCACTCAGTAAAGAGGGCAAAAATATCATCCAGGATGATATATTTATTACTTACAACATATAAAGGACGGGTGATGCTCGAAAGATGAGTATCGAAACTTGTCAACTGATGATAAAAAGCGCAATCCGCGATGAGTTCGCGTGCATCTTCAGGCTGAGAGGGACCCCAGTACAACGGTTCATCGCGCAGCGCCAACTCCAGTATAAGGGCCTCGGAGCAATCCGCCAGCCGTTTCAACCAGGCCTTGACCTTATCCACACCGTGTAAATGTACGATATGATGAAAGACGCTCAGTCCGGTAACGAGGTCATAATCTCCGGGCGAGAGCGCATCAATAACATCCTCGATACGCCCTACCTCGAACGACACCTTGAGTTGAGGGTTTTCCGCGGCCAGGGCGCGGCACAAGTCGATATTTTGCTGCTGGAAATCAATCCCCTTCACACTGGCGCCTTTGGCGGCCAGGCTTAAGCAGAAAAATCCCTGGGCACAGCCTAAATCCAGTACCCGCAGCGGACGCCCCAGTTTTGCCGATAAGTGTTCATACACCTCGTCGATAACCTTTAAACGATCAAAACAATTCCTGGACGCTTCCTGAGCACATTCCGGGTGACCATAAATTGCCTGATATACTTCGGGGAGCTCAGACACAAGTAGCTGTATGCGTTTATCTGTCGTTGTCATCTGGTTCGATCCAATTAACAAATTTCGAATGTTGATTCAAGGTCAATTACGCCCCAAAATTCAATATTCCGTCCAACATGCAGTATTATCGAATCATAACGACGGTCAAGGGGAACGACTTCCCCTTGAGGATGACCGGACGATACGCCGCAGGATAAGAGATAATCACCTTGATTCAGGTTCATCGGAAAGCTGAATTTATAAACCCTGACATCGCCGGCTTTGACTGAAATCGTAGTTACGCGCCCGCGGGAACTCAAATATGAATTGCTACCATATAAAAACAACCCCTCGAGACTTTTGATTAGAATACCTAAAACCACATTATCAAAATCTTGCTCAAAAGCGACTTTGAAATAAAAGTCTGTTTGAGTATTGCTTTCAATACTAGAGGGATAACTAATACCCCCCGCGCGAATATCGTAATCTATAATTTTGGCACCACCCTGCCCCCAGCGGTATTCTTCCGCGCGGTAACCGTGACGGGATGAAAACAGATCGGCTAAGTTATCGCCAGTGGGCGTATTGAGGCTAAACAGCGTCTCGGGGCTATCTGCAGTCTCAGGGACACCATTTTTGGCAACAGATTTGCCGAACAATTCGTCGAAATAACGATTGGTGACATCGCGGGAAGGTCCATCCATTTCAATGGAGCCATTTTTGAGAAAAATAGCGCGGTCGCAATGTTTAACGATATCCCCCGCGCTATGGGAGACCAACAGCAACGTGGTACCTTGTTTTTTGTAACCGGCAATACGTTCATAACATTTCGCCTGGAAACGCGAGTCGCCGACAGAGAGCGCTTCATCAACGATCAAAATATCCGGACGGGATGCGGTGGCTACGGCAAAGGCCAATCGCATTTGCATGCCGCTTGAGTAGATGCGTACCGGCTGATCGATATATTCGCCAATATCGGCGAATTTCTCGATTTCCGGCATCAGATTATTGATATCGTTGCGGTTATACCCCATCATAAGACCTGACATATAGACATTTTGGCGTCCGGTGAAGTCTGGATGAAAGCCCATGCCTAATTCAAGCAAGGCCGCAACTCTGCCATTGATGTTAATTTCTCCGCAGGTCGGCTGCGTTGTGCCGGTTAGTAATTTTAGCAGCGTGCTTTTGCCGGCGCCGTTAACCCCAACGATACCTACAGCCTCTCCGGCTTCAATAGAAAAAGAAATATCCTTGAGCACCCATTTTTTTTGGTGGCGTTCCTTAGCTGCCGGATCAAGTTTCTCTATCAGCCGCAACCATTTGGAAGAGTAATATTTGTAGGCCTTGCCTACATTATGTACGGAAATAATGGTCATTATAACTCATCCACAATATCGGCCGAATGCTTCTTAAACATACGCCAACCGATAAAAAACAGCACTAAAGACACAATCGTTACCGGTAGCAACGTCAACCATTCAGGGCTTTTATGATAGAGCAGTATATTTTGATAAGACCCGATAATCACCGCCATAGGGTTATACACCAATGCTTCTCTAACCCAATCCGGTAGGGTTTTACTAACATAAACGATAGGGGTAAACCAAAACCAGAATTGCAAAATAATGTTAACAAACTGACCGACATCGCGCACAAAAACATTCATGACCCCCAAGATAACACCAAGCCCGACGGCAAACACCATCTGCAATAGTAATATGGGGATAACATTAAAAAATACCAGGCCAGGAAAATTACCTGTACAAACCAAGAAAATAATAAATAAACCGAAAATAATCAAAAAGTTAATAAAAGCGGATGCCGAGACAATTATCGGTAAGCAAATACGTGGAAAGCTAAGCTTCTTTAAAATATTAGCATTAGTAAGAAATATGTTAACCAGCCCATTCAGGGTTTCGGTAAATAAACCCCAAGTCAACACCCCTGAGCATAAATAAATACTGTAGGCAAAAGGACCGCTGATATCCGGCAGTTTTGCTTTCATCAATTCGGAAAAGATCAGGGTATAAACAGAAATCATCGCTACCGGCTGTAAAATGAGCCATAGCGCGCCCAAAAAGCTGCGCTGATAACGGGACTGAAAGTCGCGCTTGATACTGTCTATAATGAACCCTCGATAGCGGGCGACGCCACCGATCAGACCGTTCAGCATTGGCTGTCACCATTGAGCAACGTCATGATTTCAGTGGTCTTCGCTTCCATCAATGCCGCATCACCTCTGGCTTCCACATTCAAACGCACCACGGGTTCAGTATTAGATGTTCTTAGATTGAAACGCCACTGGGCAAACTCCAGGCTCAGGCCATCGGTTTTATCAATATGCAACGCGGTCGGAGCGTATTTTTGTTCAATGCCGGCAATAACCGCCTGAGAATTATTCAATTTCAAATTGATCTCACCGGAAGCCGGATAGGCCCGCATCCGATCACTCACCAGTTCGCTCAGCGACTGGCCTTTTACCGCCACCAGCTCCGCCACCAGTAGCCAGGGGATCATACCACTGTCGCAATATGAGAAGTCGCGAAAATAATGATGGGCGCTCATTTCTCCGCCATAAATAGCGTCTTCCTTGCGCATGCGCTCTTTAATGAACGCGTGGCCGGTCTTGGACATGACCGGCTTGCCACCGGCTCCGGTAACAATATCAATAGTGTTCCAGGTGAGACGCGGATCGTGAATGATCTTCGCCCCAGGCTGTTTTTTCAAGAAAGCTTCAGCCAGAAGGCCGACAATATAATAGCCCTCTATGAAACGTCCATCGCCGTCAAACATGAAACAGCGATCGAAATCACCGTCGAACGCTATGCCAAAATCAGCACCAGAAAGTTTGACCGCATCGGTTGTATCCTGACGGCATTCGGGTAAAAGCGGGTTGGGGATCCCATTAGGGAAATTGCCATCCGCCTGATGATGAACTTTAATAAATTCCACAGGGACACCCGCGAGGCGGAAGCGGTTTTCGATACCGTCGATAACGCGCCCTGCTGCGCCATTGCCTGAGTTAACAACCAGCTTCATAGGACGAACAAAATTTTTCGGATCGATATAACCCATTAGATGCGATATATAATCATTAAGGATATCGATTTTTTTATAGCCGCCCCTTTTTGCCGCATCCACCGGCGGAAATTTATTCTCCTGGGCCAGCCGCTGGATATCATGCAGACCGGTATCGCCACTAATCGGTTTAGCCTTGTCGCGCACCAGCTTCATGCCATTATAATCCATGGGATTATGACTGGCTGTCACTTCGATACCGCCGTCTACGCCAAGGTGGAAGGTCGCAAAATAGATTTCTTCCGTACCGCTCACACCAATATCCAGCACTGCCGTACCAGCGTCCCGCAGCCCTTCGGCCAACGCATGTTTAAGTGATTCGCTGGTCAGGCGTACATCGCCGCCCAGAACCATGGTGCGGGGGTGCAAAAACTCGCCATAAGCGCGGCCGATACGATAAGCGATGTCGTCGTTAAGCTCAGCACCCAGTTTCCCGCGGATGTCATAAGCTTTAAAACAAGATAGAGCAGACATGTTTTCCTCAAATTTCCAGATCGGCCATTGATTATGGTCTTGATTTAGTTAAATAAACTTGTGGGATGAGCACCCTCTCGCCCCCAGGCAACCAACGGCGGTCTGCGGCTCATAGGCCGGTCCAGGCGACGCGGACACAGTTCAGGGGGCAAATTATACATCAGTCGTCAAATCGGGCTAACCTTACCTCGCTTATCAAAGCTAACTTCGGATAGTTCCGAAGAAGTATCCCGGGCTGCGAAATCCTTATGAAAATGCCCGGCCGTAATTCAGCGGCCTATGATAACAGGAAGTGATATCGCATTTCCTCCGGAGAATAAGCACGAATGATTAAATTATAGCCATAAACGCTGGTTAACCTGCACGGACCGATGGGTTTTAACCGGCAAAGGCGGCGTTATTTCTTGTCGTAGTAGCGAAATCTTGGCGGGGAAACCGGTTGCGGGTTTACAAAAAAGCTTTTGATGCCCTTGCCCGCACATTGATTTGTCTCAGATACGCACTGCGCGACCCTAATGGATCGCGCAGTGACGTTTGCCTTAACGGCCTGGCAATCTCATAATGTTACCGAAACAAACTTCAGCAACGGCCATACAGGTCTTTAATACGAATAATATCATCCTCACCCAAATAGGCGCCGGATTGGATTTCCAGTAATTCCAAGGGAATTTTGCCGGGGTTTTCCAGCATGTGCGTGGCGCCGATGGGAATAAAGGTCGACTGGTTTTCAGTTATCAGGTAAGTCTTATCATCAAGGGTAACCTTGGCGGTGCCCGCTAAGATCACCCAATGCTCGGCCCGATGATGATGCATCTGCTGCGAAAACACGCCGCCTGGCTTGACTGTCAAACGATTGACCTTATAACGCGGCTGGCTGACCACATTGTCATTACGCCCCCACGGATGGTATGACTCCCGGTGGCGACGATATTCACTGCGAGCATGTGTTTTAAGATAATCGACGGCTTTTTTCACGTCCTGCACTTTCGATTTATCCACAATCAGCACCGCATCCTTGGTATTGACAATCACCAGGTTTTCGACGCCTATGGCCGCGACCAGTTTTTCATCGGTATTGATATAACAGTTGTTAACGTTATGCAAGAAAATGTCCCCGGTCAGGACATTGCTATTTTCGTCCTTGTCGTTAACTTCCCACAACGCCGACCATGAGCCCACATCACTCCAGCCGGCATCCAGCGGCACGACGATAGCTTCACTGGTTTTTTCCATCACCGCATAATCCACCGAATCATCCGGGCAGGCAAAAAAAGCATCTTTATCAACACGGATAAATTCCTGCTCAGAATCCTGTTCCGGCGCGGCAAATGCTTTTTGACAGGCAGCCAGAATATCCGGACGGAATTTACCCAATTCAGCTAAATATTGCCGGGCCCGGAACATAAACATGCCGCTGTTCCAATAATATTCGCCAGTGCCAATGTATTCCTCGGCGGTAGCCAAATCGGGTTTTTCAACAAAACGATGGACGTTGAACACCTTGTCGCTTTCGCTACCGATTTTTTCACCCCGGTGAATATAACCGTAACCGGTCTCAGGGCCGGTGGGGACAATACCGAAAGTGACGAGTTTCCCCGCGATGGCGAAGGGCATAGCGCTCTTTATCGCCTGATGAAAGGCCGGAACATTCTCGATAACATGGTCGGCCGCCAGAACCAGTAACAAGGGATCGTCGCCGCTCGCCACGGCGCTCAGGGCCGCCAACGCTATCGCCGGCGCGGTGTTGCGGCCCACGGGCTCAAGAATAATATTGCGCGCTAACTGATTAATCTGGCGCAGTTGCTCCGCCACTAAAAACCGGTGTTCTTCATTACAAATAACCAACGGCTCGCGGGCATTGATGCCAGCCAGTCGGGACACAGTGCTTTGCAGCATTGACTGTTTACCGTGCAATGTCAGGAACTGCTTTGGATACAGCTCTCTGGACATTGGCCATAAACGGCTGCCGGTGCCGCCAGCCATAATAATTGGAAGTAACATTTTTTTCCCTAGAGTATGCAATAAGTTACCGTAACAGAACCGCGGCAACGTCATTCTTTATTGAAAGCCAAAAGTTGGTGCCGACATACCAGCCGCCATGGGATTCACCCACCGGAAGTTAGTATATTTTCATAATAAATAATATCATAATGATTAGTACTACTTAATAACAATACCAATAAACAAGGTAAAATATTCAGGCTCACAGTGATTTTGGTTTTGCCCGCCAGGCGTGTTACAAGGCACGGGTATCATCACTCCCCTCGTTCGCCGACTATCTGAATCAAATACTGCCCATACTCGGTTTTACTCATTAACCGCGCCTCCTCCAGTACCTGTTGCTTATCCAGCCAGCCTTTATTAAAAGCAATCTCCTCCAGGCAGGCGACTTTAAACCCCTGGCGTTTCTCAATGGTATGGATAAACGCCGAGGCTTCGATCAGGCTTTCATGCGTACCGGTATCCAGCCAGGCATAACCACGGCCGAGCAATTCAATATTCAACTGTCCTTTTTGCAGGTAAAACTCATTCAGCGCGGTAATCTCCAGTTCGCCGCGTACCGATGGAGTGACCCGCTTAGCCAGTTCCACCACCTGCTCATCATAAAAATACAGCCCGGTTATGGCCCAATTGGACTTTGGCTTAAGGGGTTTTTCCTCAAGCGACAACACCTTGTACTGGTCATCGAACTCAAGCACGCCAAAACGCTCCGGATCGGCGACATGATAACCAAATACCGTGGCGCCGGTCACCTGCGCCTTGGCATGCTCCAGCTTGGCGACAAAGTTCTGGCCGAAAAACACATTATCACCCAGCACCATGGCGCACCGCCCACCGGCGATAAACTTTTCGCCGATGATAAAGGCCTGGGCCAGTCCGTCGGGGCTTGGCTGCTCAGCGTAGGAAAAATTAAGACCGAACCGGCCGCCGTCCCCCAGCAACCGCTGAAATGAATGCATATCCTCAGGCGTGGTGATAATCAAAATATCGCGAATGCCCGCCAGCATTAATACCGAGATAGGATGATAAATCATCGGCTTATCATACAACGGCAATAATTGCTTCGATACGCCGCGGGTAATGGGATACAGCCGGGTCCCCGTACCGCCGGCCAGCACTATTCCTTTCATCAGCTCACCTTTCCTTATCTATCTGCTTAATCCCAGCCGTTCACCGCGATACGACCCGTCCAGCACATGCTGCCACCAGGTTTGGTTATGCAAATACCAGGCAACGGTTTTGCGGATGCCGCTCTCAAAGGTCTCCTGCGGGCGCCAGCCCAATTCGCGCATGATTTTGGCGCCATCTATGGCGTAGCGCAGATCATGGCCGGGGCGATCGGCAACAAAAGCAATCAGCTCTTCATAATGACCTATCCCCGCCGGTTTATCGGGCATTAACTCATCCAGTAAACGGCAGATGGTACGCACCACATCAATATTCCTGCGCTCATTATGCCCACCGATATTATACGTCTCGCCCACCACGCCTTGAGTAACCACAAGATACAGTGCCCGGGCATGATCCTCCACATATAACCAGTCGCGGATTTGCGCGCCGTTGCCATAGACCGGCAGAGGCTTGCCGGCAATAGCGTTAAGAATGGTCAGCGGGATCAGTTTTTCCGGGAAGTGATAAGGACCGTAGTTATTTGAACAGTTAGTGATCAAAGCCGGCAGGCCATAGGTGCGATGCCACGCCCGCACCAAATGATCGCTGGAGGCCTTGGAGGCGGAATAGGGACTGCTGGGGGCATAAGGCGTGGTTTCGGTAAACGGCTCATCGCCGCCGGGCAAATCACCGTAGACTTCATCGGTAGAGATATGATGGAAGCGAAAAGCGGATTGGCGGGCAACACTCAATCCCAGCCAGTACTGTCGGGCGGACTCCAGCAGGGTGTAGGTGCCGATAATATTGGTTTGTATGAACGCAGCTGGCCCGTCAATGGACCTATCCACATGGCTTTCCGCCGCCAAATGCATCACCACATCCGGCTGATGTTGCGCAAAAACCCGGTCCAGGCCCGCGCGATCGCAGATGTTTACCCGTTCAAATGCATAGCGCGAGTCATTGCTGACAGGTGCCAGGGAATCAAGATTGCCGGCATAGGTAAGGCAGTCCACTACAACGACCTGATCATGAGTATGACGTATAATCTGCCGTACGACGGCGGAACCGATAAAACCGGCTCCGCCGGTAATTAAAATTTTCATGTCGCAACATTCCATAAAGCCCGGCAACGGGATGCGTAATATTATCATACCCACCGAAGTCAGGTTAATGTTACGCCATGGCGTTTCCCAGGGAGCTGCATGCGGAAAAGCGATCATGCATTGCGTCTTCACCTATACAGAAATTCTGAAATGTTGAAAAGTAAGCCTTAATACATCATTCCCCATATGATTCTTACTTTTAACAGTCTGGATTGGTGATAAAATACCCTACCGTTTTTTACATGGACATCGTTATGACCAGGTGGTGGTACATTGCAAACGATATCCAGCACGGTCCGGTAACCTTACCGACGCTAAAACGGCTGTTAAAACGCCACGTGCTTTGCGCGCAAAGTATTGTCTGGCGCGAGGGATTTAATCATTGGACTCGGTTGGACGCCACGCCTGAGTTAAAACCTTTGCTTAAGGCGACTCCGCCGCCTCTGCCCCGGGTAAACAATACGGCGCTCGCTGTCAAAACATGGTCTCAAGCAGGTCGGTCCAATGTTTCCCTTACGCCCAGCACACGTCAGCGCAGACATTGGCTAAGTTGGGCGCTGCCAGCCTGCTGTTTAGCACTTGCGGCATACTCCTTTTTCCCGCTGCCGCGCATGACCCAAATAATGCTTGGGGCCAAAACCTTTACCTCATCCCTCAACGGCCCGTCGTCCGCCAAAACACCCGGGTTTGCAGATGCGGCCACGGAAGAGACCCAATGGCAAAACCCCGTCACTTTAAAAAAAGCCGATTTAGCGGGATGGACGGTCAGGCCCCTGTCCTCCGGAAAAGGCAGCGTCGCCAGCTCGTTTATCAGCGAGAATGCGGTGGTCAATTTCAGTGTTGCCGAAGCCAAAAATCAAACTTTAAATACCCTGGTTAATTATCTTAAGACTAATGAATCAGCTTTACGCTTTATCAATCAGGGCACTTACGGCCATACGGGCGGCCTGCCAAACTGGACTGGTATCGCCACCAGCACCGACGATCATGATAAAAGCTACGTGGTCCACGTCACCAATGCTCCCGATGGGTATGGCATTCTGATTGCGGCGATCAATCAGCAGACGACCAGCAGCGTCAGCCGGCTTGAGACATTGATGGCGCAGTTGGACCAGACGTTTAAAGGCAAATAATGCGACAACATGCAACATATGCTATATAATATAGTCAAGAAGCTTTGATTAATAAAAGTCCACGACTTACAGCCACTATAATGTGCCTTCCAGTTATAATCCGCGAGCCAGCGTTCCCCACGTTACTTGCTGGCGTAGCGGGTAGTTTACCCCGATTGGGAACATACCATACCCCACGCGATAATGATGAGTGTTATCATTTATGTTTGGAGATAACGGCATTAGCACTTCATTTTTGTTATTAGCCATATTTGATCTTCCTTCAAAATCTTTGGAGCTAGAGAACATGAATAAGCCGTATATATAACCAGCAATAAAGAGAAAATCCAATCGATATTCTAAGGTAGAAAAGAAAATTTGCTTATTAAAAACCAGTACATTGAACAATAATAATTAGATAGAGCTTATATTAAGAATATATTACGATATATCAATTAATAGGATATGAACACGATAAATGTGCAATCGCCAGTACTTTTGTTACCCAAATCTAAATGGTCTTCGATTGTCAATTTATATTAACGATTAGTCAGAATTAATTTCTTTTGCTTACCTAAAAAATCCTAGCATGAATTTAAAGTGAAAAAAAATATTCCATGAATATTCTGTATTTATATAATCATTATTGTTTAACACTCTTCCACTCCACATGACATACGAGTTTATTATAACTATTAACCTAATTACTAAAATAATAGTTAAGTTATTTATCAAAAACCTCATTTTTATTTTTGGAAAAAGTATTACAGGTTGAGCACAAAATAAATACCTCAATAACCTTTCACACATAAAAATTGCATATGCAAATCTATAAAATATATTTTTAAAAGCATTTTTAGTAAAAATTTATAGCATAATATTTTAATAAGCACCATCGCGCTTGAGAACAACATTGATAGTTTTGAACAATATTGCAATATCATTCCAAAGCGACCAGTTCTTAACATACCAGGCATCAAAATATACACGGACATCGTAATCCACATCATTTCTACCGCTCACTTGCCATAATCCCGTCATACCAGGCTTAGCCATCAAATAATAATCAGCATCACCGGCATAACGTTCAAGCTCCTTCTCAATAACAGGCCGTGGACCAACAAGACTCATCTCACCGCGGAATACGTTCCAAAGCTGTGGCAATTCATCCAAGCTGGTTTTACGTATAAATTGACCGACTTTGGTGATTCTAGGATCATTTTTCAGCTTAAAATCTTTATCCCACTCTGCCCTGGCTTCTGGGCTGTTAGCAAGCAAGTCAGCCAAAACTTCTTGTGAGTTTAGCACCATTGAGCGAAATTTAAGGCAACTGAATTTCTTACCATTCAAGCCCACCCGTTCATGTCCATAAATGGGTTTACCGCCATCACGCGATACTTGATAAAGAATAAAAAGAATAACGGGCGCTAGAAATAGCATAATCATTGCTGAACCAAATATATCAAACCCGCGTTTTAAAATCCGCGACGAGCGTTTTGCTAGATTATTACTGACTCTAAGTATCATTACTTCATGGCTAAAAATAAACGACATATCAGTACCGTATAAAGGTACACCACGTAGAGTCGGGATGACTGAGACAGAACGACAATCATGCTTTGCCAGATTCTTTAGCCAATAATCCCGGTACGCATGTTGTTCAAATTCAACAGCCACGATAAATTGAGTGTTGTTAACATCAACCTTAGACCATAATTCGGACTCTGAATGTAATACTGGCTTATCTAGCAACGTAGTAATTTCATCGTTTCCTACAGCATAGAAAGCGATAACATCAAATCCAAGAATTTCTTCGCTTTGCAGAGCATGATAAGCATCACAAGCATTTTTATTCGAGCCGATAATTATAGTCTGCTTTTTCCATAACCCCAAGTAATTTAAAATACGCTTAACCAAAGCACGGGCAAGAGGAATACTTACACAGGCAAATACCCACGTTAGGAACCATACATAACGCGACAATTCCCATTTAGAAAATGCAACAATAGCCAAATCGATCACTGAAAATATAAGTAGTGTGCGGAGTACTTCCTTCAACTCAAACCAAAAAGGTTTACGATATGTATAATGTCTTAATCTTGTCCAAAACCACGTTACACAGACTATAGATAAGATAATGTGAGAATAATATCTGGCATGAATTTCACTTTTAGGAATAAATGTATAGAGATTATCGGACATCATATCAAGTATGACAAAAGCAGCAATCAAAGACAGGTTAAAAAAAAGCAAGTCTGAAAAAGCTAAAGCTATTTTTGATACCACACTTTGGAAGTAAAAATTATTTTTTTTCATATAAGCTCTTTTTAACAATTAATTTAGACCCCACCAAATTTTTTTATTTAATTCTCTATGAATGGATTTCATCGACTTCTTTAACGTTTATGCCACTACAAAATCTAAGAAATCCATTACATCTAATCAGTGCTCATTATCGGGTAAAGGAACTATCCCCGATATGAGAAAAGACCTATAGTAAAAAATTCAGAATAGACCTTAATGATTATAGCGAAAAGTGGGCCTGAGAAATGTCAGGCCAATAGATGAAGTTAGGCTTTGTAACCGTTGGGATTTTTTTTCTGCCAGTTCCATGTATCCCGCATCATGCAATCTAGATCTCTGGTAACAGCCCAGCCCAGATCTTTTTTTGCCAGCGAGGCATCCGCCCAGAACGCGGCTAAATCACCATCGCGCCTAGGCACGATATCATAAGGGATAGTCTTGCCAGAGGCATTCTCAAAGGCATGCACCATCTGTAACACCGATGATCCCACGCCTCCTCCGAGATTATAGGCCTTGTATCCTTTAATCTCAGAAAGGTGATCTAACGCCTTAAGGTGCCCGTCGGCCAAATCCATAACATGGATATAGTCACGCAAACAGGTGCCGTCTTCGGTGGGATAGTCATTGCCAAAAATCTTGAGCTTTTCCTGGCGCCCTACTGCAACCTGGGCGATAAAGGGCAACAAATTATTGGGAATGCCGTTTGGATCCTCACCAATTCGCCCGGACTCGTGGGCGCCCACCGGGTTAAAATAGCGCAAAGCAATGATGGAAAACTGCGGTTCAGCCTTGGAAAAATCTGCCAGTACCTGTTCCACCATCACTTTTGACGTACCATATGGACTGGTAGTGCCACCAATCGGAGTAGTTTCGATATAAGGCACCGCCGCATTTTCACCGTAAACAGTGGCGGAAGAGCTGAAGATAAAATTATGCACGCCGGCACGTCGCATCTCTTCCAACAATACTAGCGTACCGGAGACATTATTCTGATAATACTCCAGCGGCATGCGGGATGATTCCCCTACCGCCTTGAGACCTGCAAAATGGATCACCGCGCTAATGTCGTGATCATCAAATACACGCTGCAGGCAATCGGGATCGCGCACGTCTCCCTGGTAGAAAATAATATCTTTATTTGCCAGTTCTGACACGCGATCCAGAGATATCTCGGAGGCGTTGCAGAGATTATCCAGCACCACCACGTCGTCCCCACGCTCGAGTAACGACAATACCGTGTGAGAGCCGATGTATCCGGCTCCCCCCGTGACAAGAATCGCCATACAATCTCCTTGGATAACTTTAAGTGCAGCTAAACACTAAATTCTACAGCAGGCTTTTGATCTTCTCGCGGAAATCTTTGCCCCATTTCTCGTTACGCAAGCCATAGGTAACAAACGCCTGCATATAGCCCAGCTTACGGCCACAGTTAAAGCTTTTACCGGTCAGGTAAAGCGCATCTACCGGCTGATGATTCACCAGGGAGGCGATAGCATCTGTCAGCTGAATGCGGCCCCAGGCGCCCGGCTCGGTTTTTTCCAGCAATGGCCAGATATCCGCTGATAGCACATAGCGCCCCACCGCCGCCAAATCCGAATCTATTGTGCTCAAGTCTTGAGGCTTTTCAATGAAGGACTGAATAAGCGCATGGTCGCCCGGTTTAGAGACATCCTCATTACAACTGATAACGGAATACTCGGGCAGATGTTCGCGCGGCATGGACTGCACTAACACCTGGCTATGGCCGTTTTCATGGAAGCGTTTAACCATTGAGGCCAGGTTTTCAGTACGATTATTATAAGTCGAGTCATCCAGCAGGATATCCGGCAACACTACCACAAACGGCGAGTCACCCAGCATCGGTTTGGCAGACAGGATGGCATGCCCTAACCCCAGCGGTTCACCCTGGCGTACGTTCATGATGGTCAGGCCTTTAGGACAGATTGCCTGTACTTCGGCTAACAAAGTGTTTTTTACCCGCGCTTCCAGTAACGCTTCCAACTCGTAGGAGGTATCAAAGTGATTCTCGATAGCATTTTTTGAGGCATGGGTTACTAACACAATTTCTTTAATGCCTGCCGCCGCGCACTCTTCCACCAAGTACTGGATCATCGGTTTGTCGACGATAGGCAGCATCTCTTTAGGAATGGCCTTGGTTGCCGGTAGCATATGCATACCCAGACCGGCGACGGGGATAACGGCTTTCAATGTTTTCATTTTATATACACCATGTTAGCGATAAATAAGTTATAAACAGTTTTCTAAAATATACAACACAATCAAGAGTATAGTCTATAAATTGTAATTATTAGCAGTTCATATTAAAAAAATAAAAAAGAAAAATTTTATAATATATGCCTCCATAAAAGCACATAAAAAAAGCAACAAATATCTGCAGTAAAACTTGAATTGTAAAAAACCATCTAATAAACATTCATTTAATAAATTTGTCTGAAAAAGTTTCACAAGTGTAGTTTTATTATAACAGGCAACATGCACATAGAAACAAACCCAATCAGATAAATTGATACATGTCCAGTTAAACGATAAATATGAAACGCAAAACTCTATAAGATTAAAAAAGAAACTTAAATTTTAACATTGTTCAAATAAAATTTTACTTTCTTTTTGGGGAAAACTATGTAACTTTATATAAAAGTAGGCCAATAGAAACAGGAGACGTTATGAATAGAATGCCATTACTTGACCTAACCAGGTGGGTTGCTGCGGTTTTTGTGGTTCTATTTCATTATATTTTCATGATCGATGCAATCAGAGAGAACAATATATTTATATCTGAGACCGTCAAGTACGGATATCTAGGTGTACACTTGTTTTTTATGATTAGCGGTTTCGTTATATTCATGACCGTTGATAAAAAAAACACTCCCTTAGCTTTTTTTATAGCCAGAGCTATACGGCTTTATCCATCATATGTTTTAAGCATATTGCTAACTTGCATTGCCATGTTTGCAATACAAGGAACATTTAAATTCTCACTAAAAGAAATAGCCGCCAATTTAACAATGTTCGCAGATAGCATTGGCTCTTCTTCAATCAACCCTGCATATTGGTCATTGGCAGTTGAAGTTATTTTTTATTTTATAGTATTCTGCTCTTTATTTTTTATAAATAATACAAAAAAAATAATGATTGTTATTCTTTTTTGGCTGACACTTTCCATTATCAATATCTTTATATCTCTAGGGATTTTTGAAAAGTTATTAATATTAAAATATTGTCCATTATTTGTTGGTGGAGCAGGCTTTTATCTTTACATGAAAACGAAAGCCACAAAATATTTATTTTATGCTTTTTTAAGTTTGCCCGTCTCTATTTACTACTCTATTAAACACTCACAAAAACTCTCAGAGCAATTCCAATATTTCCATTTTTCATGGATTACAGTTTCTATATTGATAACGCTATTTTATATGTATATGTTTTTTATTACGCTTCATCCATCTAGAGGTGACAAAATGAATCGTAAGCTTATTAATTATTTAGCAGGATCAAGTTATATAATATATTTAATTCATGAGACAGCTGGTAAGGCTTTCATAAAGATGCATATAGAATATGGATTACTCACAGTATTCATAACGATCCTATTTGTACTTGCGATATCAATTGCGCTTTTTTTGAAAGTTGAAATCCCTCTTCAAAATAAAATAAAGGAACAGTTTTATCCGAAGAAAATCAAGAATCATTCCGTTGTTATTAAAAAAAACTGAAGCCTAATTAAGAGAAAAATTATAAGAGCAAAGAAGCAAAGAAGCAAAGAAGCAAAGAAGCAAAGAAGCAAAGGAGCAAAGGAGCAAAGGAGCAAAGGAGCAAAGCAATAGATTTTACAAAAGAATCTAAACTAAGATCCTTTGCTATTTTTTTAAAAAGTACCTATTAAATAGAACGACCCATACATAAATTACCACAAGAAAGAAGAGTTCCAAGAACAAAAAATTGTTATGCAAAAGAATAACCTAAACGATTCTCATAACAATCAGTTAATCCTTATTTCGGATAGATTTATAAACACTAGATAAAACTTCTTTTTGCGTTTTAGGCATACAATACTTCGTAAAAATTATATAGGCCAAACAGCCAATAAAAATATCAACGCTCACTTTAAGCCAACCAGTGAAGTGAGCTATTTGATGATCAAAAAACCACATCACCAAACACATCGCTGATGATGATAGAATAGGGATATAAAGTTGCTTTACATATTCTGACCAAGTGACATCTAATAGAGTTAGTGCGCACCATGCAGAAACCGGATAAAGCGCAACAGTACGTATCGAAAAGGCCCAAGCGGTCACGACTAAGCCATATCTCACAAATATATAGAAAACGATAACATTAGAAATCGCATATAATAATGTAAGTTTGGCTTGCCAGTCAGGCTTATCACAGGCAAACATCACAGAATGATTATAATACCCAATCGAGGTTACAAAACCAACTAAGCTTACAATTTGCATGACCGGGACAGACTCAATCCATTTAACGCCTAACAATAAACGAACGATATCTTCCGAAAGATAACATAGCCCCAGGAAAGCAGGAGCTGTAATTAGTATAGTTAAAAATGTCGCGTTGAGATAATGAACTTTAAATTTTGGTTTATCATTTTTAACGCGCGAAAAAGCCGGTAGTGAAACGCGCATCAATGCAGAGGATAGCACAGTATTTAACGTATTAACAATACGTTTTCCTGTTGAATAAACACCTGTTTGCGCAGCACCAAGGAAAAAGCTTACAAAAAATATATCGCTATACTGATTAGTAAAGTTGGTAACCGCACCTAAAGAAACATGTTTTGAATAGTTTGCAATTTCTTTAACAGATGATTTTGAGAATTTAAAAGATGGTTTCCAAGGTGTCGCTATCCAAAGTGTAACTGCAGCAATTAAAGAAGTTATGACTTGCTGAGTAACTAAACTCGCCACTCCATATCCCTTATATGCGAGGATGATGCCTATAACACCCCCAATTGTAATTGAAAACACTGACCTAATAGCAAGAGGCCTAAACATTAAATTGTGGGTTAACCAAGCCTCATGGGTTCTACTTAAGCCACTCACTAAAATTATAATACTTGTGCCTCTAATCACATCATCTAAACCCGGAATTTTCATTACATGCATAATAATTGGGGCAGAAAAAAAGACGATCAAAAAAGCTGGTATAGATAGAAGTACTGATAGAAGTAACGCAGAATTATAATCGACTATCGATGGTGAAGATTTTCTAACAATTGAAGTAGCAATACTATCGAAAATAACTGTTTTAAAAAGTTGAGTGACCAGTACGCTAATACTTAGCATGCCATAAATCGAGGGTGTCAAAATTCGCGCAAGTATCAGAAAAATGACAAAAGTTATTGCTTGAGCGGCTGTATTATCAAGTATTGACCAAATAGTACCTGAT